>CAVRDJ010000001.1:0-714909 GCA_963719875.1 uncultured Acidobacteriota bacterium
CGATAAGATTTCGTGGGCGACTTTCGCGATTGACCCATCCCAACCATATCAGGCGCCAGACATCTCCCGAGTTTGCTGACGTATGGGATGATGTTACGCCAGAGGTAGGAAGAAGTAGGATTGCCATGGAGAAATACGATGGGATCGCCGCTCCCTGCGTCGATATAACTGATCTCTGTATCGAGAACCGCGATGCGCTTCCTCGGGTAAGGGTCCGCGGCGCTGATTTTGGCTTCCTGGGCTGGCAAAAGGCTATTTGAGAATTCTGATACAATCGCGAAGGCCGGCAAACGGATCAGGAGCTTATTGGCGTCCCGTCGTGAGAAGCTCTTTGCTGACATGGACTACCCCCTGTCGATAGGTTTCAAACAAGGTGATTTGCCGATTCTTGCGCTTCCGTTCCATGAATCGACATTGCTCCCGCCGGAATCGCGGAAACTTCGCCATGCGGCTCAATGCTCCAGCTCTTAGCCATGCGGTTACCGCCCGCCGTCAGACAAAAAAATGCGGACAGCTCGATAATTTCGGCGTTGCTGTAGTATTTCTTCAGCTCTTCATAGACTTGCTCGTCTCGACCATCGTCGAGTGTGAGCGTCCGCGCGTAGTGCAGAGCTGCGCGCGTCTTGGGGTCTGGATGCTCCCAGTTCGGCAGCGCGCAGCTTGTTTTCTCTTCCTCGGTGATGGATGCAGCGAGCGGAGAGGTTTGCCGCGCGCAGAATTCGCAGCCGATCATCTGGGCGATCTGGATGCGCGCTAGTTCCTTGATTTCGTGAGGCACAGAGCCGCCGCGGTGGAGCATGTCCCAGTAGCTTGCGAAGGCCTTCGCCACTTCGGGATTGTGACCCATAGTTCGGTACCAAGCCTGCGGCGGGCTCTTCGTTACTGCAGCACCCGCAATGACCCGGCGCAACTCAGGGTCGTCGACGTCCTTGTCGGCAACTTGGGGAACATTCGGCACGTGCTTTAATGCGGTCATTTATGACCTCTTTCTATTCTGATCGACAATAATCGGAATTTGATTTCCCCAAACGTTGAGGCACGAGGCGGGCCAAAGCACTGGTCGCTCGGGAGAAAACCGCGCCGTTGATATTAAAAGGTTTAGATGAAGCCCGTCGGAACGTCACACCGTGCAACACGGTCACGACATTTGGGGGTATCGATACGAAGTCTCGTGGAGGCCTCGCTGCGAATCACGAAATATCGTGGCGCCTGCGGTCAATGCCCAGTTTACTCATTCTGCTGCGGAGTGTGTTCGGGTGGAGATTCAGAATTCTTGCCGCGCCCTTTGGTCCGTCAATCACTCCCGCAGTTCGATTCAGAGCGGCCAGGATGTGATCGCGTTCCATGTGCTCAAGGCTCGGGAAGAAAGTTTCCGTCGATCGGGCACTGTTCTCCGCAATGGGGGGATCAGCTTTTGGAGGTTTGGCAGAGGATGACGTGGCTAAGATCGCCCAACGCGGGGGTTCTGGGTAGAAACGCGGGGTCAACCGAGAGAACGAGCCCTGATGAGAGTACTACTGCACGCTCGATAATATTCTGAAGCTCGCGGATATTACCCGGCCAGGGATATTCTATCAACAGATCCATCGTTTCTTTCTGGACGGAGTCAATTTTCCGGCCAAATTTATTCGCGAACCGTTGTAGAAAGAAACCTACCAGTTGCGGAATGTCGGAGCGACGATTGCGAAGCGGTGGAAGCTCAAGCGGGAAGACGTTCAAACGGTAGAAGAGATCGGATCGAAACCGGCCCGCCGCCATACATTCCTCGAGGTTACGGTTTGTCGCCGCGATGATTCGGACATTGACGTGAATTGTCTTGTTGCTCCCGACCGGCTCAAACTCCCCTTCTTGCAGCACGCGCAGCAGCTTAACCTGCGTTTCGAGCGGCAACTCGCTGACCTCATCCAGGAAAAGAGTTCCGCCATCCGCCAGTTCGAATCGGCCGATATGCCTTTCCAAAGCGCCCGTGAAAGCGCCTCTCATATGGCCGAACAGCTCACTCTCTACAAGACCGGCTGAGATGGCGCTGCAGTTCAATTTCACGAGCGGCCGGTTCTTGCGGTTGCTGCAATCATGGATGGCGCGGGCAATGAGCTCCTTGCCGGTACCCGTCTCTCCGTAAATCAGAACCGTCGAGTCCAAGGGAGGCGACCCGCTCCACGTTTTCGAGCACTTCCCGCAATTTGGCGCTGCTGCCGACGATCTCTCGGAAGTTGTGCTCCGAACGGATTTCTTCCCGCAGGTACACGTTTTCTTTTTCCAGCTTGGCGTGGAGTGCGCGGATTTCTTCATATGCCTTCATGTTCTCCACAGCGAGAGCGACCTGGTTGGCTACTTCCTGCAACAGCTCTCCGTCCGCATCCGAGTACTCATCGGCTTTGTTGCTGGCGAGGTTCAGCGTTCCCATACTCTTGCCGGCGATGATCAGTGGTGCGACACAAATCGAACGAACTCCCTGCTCCGCGAGCAGGCGTTCGGTAGACGATTCGCTCTCCCTGTCCAAATTTCGACGAACCAACGGGCGTTGTTGATCAAACGCCCAACCGGCATGGCTATCGCGTCGGTCGAGCTCTCTCCCAATCGAGAAGAACTCCGAGGCATACTCATCATTCTGGGCGAAGATGCGAAGGGTATCGTGTTCCGGGACGTAGAGAGTGATCGCCGAGCGATTGAAAGGCAGGACGCCTTCCAAGGCTGCGCAGACGGCACGCAATAACTCGCTCTCACTCAATTTGGTAATGATCGAGTTGTTTACTTGAAGAAGAATCCGGAGGCGCTGCTCCGCCGACTCAGCAGAACTGGCTTCGCGAGAAACGGTGGGCGTTCTCCCGGATTTCTTATCTCCTCCGTTTCTGGGTCTCATCTCATAAATTCCTATCGCGGCGATAAATGGATTCTACATGTCTAGGTCAACCTGAATCCAGGGCCTTGAGCCAATTCGAGTCTATGTGATCCATCGTAGCCCTCAGGCTCCGTATCGAATGCGGCGGGAGACGTTTTTTCGGCACGGTCCTTTAAAACTGCTTGGGATCACCATCAAGGGTTCGCGCTTCCGGGTATTAAGGATATGACCGGTGTTAACAATCCACTTATAATGCCTCAACACAGTTACTACGAGTGGTGGGGTTTGGGGAGTTATTGGACTCATTGTTTGGTTTTATCGTGGCCACATTTGTGGAATGCGCAGCAATCCTCCAGGCAACGACGAGGTGCTCATGCACGAGTTAGCCGTTGTGATTCGCCAAAATTCCGTCGGCCTGTTAAATCCATAACATACGGAGATCGTCTCGCGGCACGAGCAGCTATACGTCCAGCCCACATTTGACCTCTTTCGCTTCGGGTTCTGAGCGCACATATTGCTAACGATCGGCATAGACGACTGAACAATTTAATTGCGGTCTGTCTCCATGCAGCTCTTGGCGTAGCCGCATGCGAGCCTTGTGTAACTGCGACTTCGAATTGCCGACTGAGCAACCCAAGATCTCCGCAATTTCATTGTGCTCATAGCCTTGGACGTCGTGGAGGACGAAGACCGACCTATAACCCAATGGTAGCTGCCCAAGGGCACGGTGTATATTTAACCGATCCAGTAGCCCAGAAAGTCGGAGGTCGGGTCCTCCGAAATCTTTGGGTGGCTTACCAATTTCTTCATTCGGGCCGATGACCTCCTCTAACGAGGTCTGCACAGGTTTCTTCTTGCGCAGGCGCATCAGGACGATATTGAAAGCCAGTCGGTGCAACCATGTTGAAAAGGCCGCTTCGCCGCGGAACGTGTGGATCTTACGGAACACTTGCAAGAAGATATCTTGGGTCAGGTCTTCGGCTTCGGTTGCGTTTCCAACCATTCTCAAGCACAAGTTATACGCGCGCCTGCTGTGCAACCGATATATGCATTCGAACGCCGAGGCGTCACCCTGTTGGGCCAATCGAATCGCCTCTGCCTCAGGCAAATCGATGGTCTCGGATTGTCTCAGGTCTGGCAACGCATCAGCTTGCACAATTTTATTCACGACATCGTCCGTTCCTTGCCCTCGATTGCTACTTTCCAAAGATGCTGCCGATTTGTGTATCCCCTTTCTGATTCCGTGACCAAGAGAAAGTTACAAAATGCACCCCTACCGGTCGAGCGACTTCTCACCCACCAATTCAGAAAGCTGCGCCGAAACCAAGGCGTGTTCAACGGTGTAACGTTTTCGGTGGCGGCGTATCTGACACTTTGGGGCAAATCTCTATGGTTAGTCCTTGAATGAGGGCATCTCGTCTCGAGCTTTCGCGATATTGGAAATCGAAAAAAGGGCGCAAGTCTGCCATATGGCGTCCAATATTTCCAAGGAACGAGAGACTCTCCAACACTTTTAGCAAACCGGGGGACTTATTCCTATTAGTTCGATGCAACAGGTGAGGCACTCTATTGAGACAATCTTATATGAAGAAGAAATGCCTTTTATTAAGCCTGCGATCTTTGACACTGGCCGCTTGTGCTCTGTTCGGGCTTCCCGCCCTGGCACAGGTCGCCGGCCCTCTGACGCCCACCGGCCCTCCCGAGCAAGCAAAGTTCGCCGGCGAGGCCATTCGAACGGAGGTGGCGCTTGCGCTCGTCAATGTCACGGCGACAGATCCCTACGGTCGGCTGGTGACAGGCCTCGAGAGGGAAAACTTCCGTGTCTTTGAGGATGGGATCGAACAGGAGATCATCGCGTTCTCGAGCGAAGATGTGCCGGTTTCCATAGGCCTTATCTTCGACATGAGCGGCAGCATGTCGGATAAATTGGAGAAAGCGCGGCAAGCGGCAGTTCAGTTCCTGCAAACCGCCAATCCGCGGGATGAATTCTTTCTGGTGAGTTTTGGTGATCGAGCGGAGCTGACCCGCCCCTTTACTTCCAATATCGAAGATCTGCAGAACGGGATCTTATACACCACCGCGCGAGGCCGCACGGCACTTTTCGACGCGATTTACCTCGGTCTGAGCCAAATGAGGGGCGCACGAAACAGCAAACGCGCGTTACTCATCATATCGGATGGTGGCGATAATCATAGCCGGTTTACAGAGTCAGACGTTCGAAATTTTGTGAAGGAGGCTGATTGCCAGTTGTACTCTATCGGCTTGTTCGATGCCAACGATCGGGGACGAACCCCGGAGGAACTCTATGGTCCTACGCTGCTCTCCGAAATCACTGAGCTTACCGGCGGACGCGTCTTTGCCGTGACGAGCCTAAATGAGCTGCCGGATATCGCCGCCAAAATTGGATTGGAGCTGCGTAATCAGTATGTCCTAGGATACAAACCGGGCAACGTCCGGCACAATGGCGCTTGGCGAAAAATCAAGGTTAAACTGGCACCTCCCAAGGGTTTGCCGCCTCTCAGCATCTACGCCAAGACCGGATACTACGCCCCCAATCGGTAGCCTTCAGGTTGCACCGAGTCACGGACTGTACTTCGCACGAAACTACTTCTGCTTGTGACGGTCGCCGAGTTCGCTACGTTCGTCATTTACGTTTGCCTTCAGGCTGCGTTGCGGGAGAGGTCATTGGGCCGGTCTCCCAATAGCCTGTGTGAGCCACTCTTTCAGTGAAACTTTCTCGCGTTTGCGGTATCAGAGGATTGACGCCCATCTTCGGACCTATGAATCGAAGTCGTTGGGCGGATACATCGGGGAATAAATATGCCTGATCTCCCGAACCCGCAAAAGCCCAGATCATTGAATCGCCGCGAGCTGCTGAAGCTATCGCCACTGCTGGTTGTGGGTGCTTTCGCGATTCCGAAGGTTCGCGCACCCCTGCTGGCGGCTGGTGTCAATTTCACCGACTGGGCATCCGCAAAATGGTTTCGGCGCGATCATCTGGCACCCACGTTCGCCGATAGCGAACTGGCCCCCATGGAAAAGTTTTACGTCAACACGTACGACGTGGATGACCCCGAAGTGGATCTCGAAAAGTGGACTCTCACGGTCAGCGGCGATGTCAAACGACCTGGAGAGTACACACTGGCGCAAATCCAGTCTCTGTCGAAACTGACGCAGAACACGCGGCACATTTGCGTGGAAGGCTGGGACGTAATTGGAAGATTTGGCGGAGCGCGTATCTCCGACTTCCTGCAGTTCGTCGGCGCAAAGCCAGACGCAAAATTCCTTTATGTCGAATGCGCTGACGATTACTACGAATCCCTGGACATGGCTTCTGCTCTCCATCCGCAATCGCTTCTGTGCTACGAGATGTACGATCAGCCGCTGACACGAGAACACGGCGCGCCTCTCAGGCTGCGCGTGCCAACCAAGATTGGTTACAAGCAGGCTAAATATTTGACGAGCCTGCGCGTTACGGATGTCGTTCCGAAAACTGGCTACTGGGAGGACCAAGGCTACCCCGCTTACTACGGGCTCTAGGCCTCGCACATTTCAATGGCATCATCAAACTCCACACCCATTCCGATCGCCGCTGTCGAGGCCGCAGAAAGCCATGTCCGAACAGCCTACGAGCATCCCTGGGCTGTGCGTTTCTGCCACTGGCTGAACGCTGTGTCGCTCTTTGTGATGGCTGGAAGCGGCCTGCAAATCTTCCGGGCCTTTCCGAGCTTTGGCTCGAAGATCCCTCAGCGCGACTTACTGCATGTTCCAAAATCTCTGGCCCTGGGCGGCTGGCTCGGCGGCGCGCTGCAATGGCACATGACGTTCGCCTGGATCTACGTGGCTACAGGTGCTTTCTACGTAGCGTACCAGATCTTCTCCGGAAATTACCGTCAGTCTCTGATTGTGCCTAGTGATCGGGCCGGGGTGTGGCCGATGATCCGCCATTACTTCTTTTTCGGGCGTAAGCCAGCGCAAACCGAGGTATACAACCCGCTTCAAAAGATAGCTTACACCTCGGCGATAGTGCTTGGACTGCTGTCCGTGCTAACGGGAATCGTCCTCTACAATCCTGTGCAATTTTCCCTCCTGGCTTCGCTGATGGGCGGATTTCATTGGGCCCGGGTTTGGCATTTTTGTGTTCTGTGCGCATTGCTCCTGTTCGTTTTGGGGCACCTGATCATGGTGATCCTCCATGGATGGAACAATTTCACATCCATGCTGACGGGTTGGAAGCGCAACCCGGAATACACGCCCTAACGATTGTTCACTCTTGACAGAAGCGATGCAAAATCGGGACAGGTCCGAAGCTGAGGTGACAATTGCGCCTCGGTCTGACCCCGCCCAAGAACACGAAGCCGTTTTGATCGGGCGCATCCGGAGCGGTGAAACGGAGTTGTTTTACGAACTGATTCGGCCTTACGAGAGACGCGTCTTCGTGATCGCGTTCACAATCTTGCGAAACGAGGAGGACGCAGAAGATGCTGCGCAGGACGCTTTCCTTAAAGCGTTTAAGCATCTCGGGCAATTCCGGTCAGAATCGCGATTCAGCACCTGGCTGATCCAGGTTGCCATCAATGAAGCTCGACTGCGGCAGAGGAAGAGTCATCTCCAGATTATGCGACCCATCGAGGATAGGGAAAACGAAGACGGCAGCTATACGCCGCACGACTTCACCGATTGGCGCGAGATTCCTTCGGAAGCCCTGGAACGAAAGGAAATCCGCGAAAAGCTGGTTGCGGCGCTCGCCTCGCTGGCCCAGAAGTATCGCGAGGTGTTTGTCCTGAGGGACGTTGAGCACATGAGTATTGAAGACACGGCGCAGGCGCTCGGAATATCAGCAGGCGCCGTCAAGACGCGCCTCTTGCGCGCTCGATTGATGCTGCGAGATCTTCTCTCACCGGGATTGGAAGGAATCTGGGCGAGCCATTCGCAGATTCCGAAGGGGACAAAACCATGGTCGTAAAATGCGAGGATGTTTGGCGCGAAATTTCAAACTACTTCGACGGAGATCTAGATCCCGCCCCGAAGCAGGCGTTGGAGGAGCATTTGGCGCAATGCGCGCACTGCCAGTCCGTGCGCGATGGCATGCGCAATGTCGTTGAGCTTTATGGCGACAAAGCGATGTTCCACTTGCCTGCAGGCTTCCACCCGCGGCTGCGCGAGCGTCTCGCCGATCAAGTCGAGGGCCGCAAAATTTCGCGGAGGGCGTGGCTCGTGAGTGTCGGGGTCACCGGCGCGCTTGCTGCCTCGGCCGTCTTGGCGGCCGCGCTCGATCACTTCGTGCCGCAGCCCCTCTCCGAGATGAGCCAGCCCGCTCGGCGATTGCCGCAACGTCTTGTGGCGGTTGTTGACAGCGGCAAATTGTTTCATGTACCGGGCTGCCCTTTCATGCACGGAAAGTATCACATGGTAACGCCAGAAGAGGCGGTTCGTGAGGGTTACGCCCCATGCACCCGTTGCATGCCTGAAGCGCTTCGGAGTGCTGGGAAAGTTACACCTGACTTTCAGGGCGAGGAAATCGTAAGTAGTGAGACTGAGGGGCAATGACGGAACGCTGAGCGGCTGCGCGAAGTATGCGACTCCCTGAGCAACCCGGTGTCCAATAATCGAGCCGGCTCTAGTTCTTGGGCACGCCCTTCGACATGTCGTCGTGCTTCACGCCGTCGTCCTTTTTATGATGGCGTATGTTTTCATCTGGTCTTGCTGGCCTTGGTCCTGCCGTGCTGTAGCGAAGCTCGATGCGGTCAGTCCCATGTGGGAACCTAACATCCGTTCCAATCAGCTAAGCAGAACGCTCCGCCATTTCTTGCCAATGAAGCGGGTAGCACCCCCATTTTTAAGATCAGATCAGGCCGGTGGCCTTTCCTTGTTGCGGGTTGGTAATAATCTGGTCCATCAATCCAGCACTGACAAACTGCTTGCCCTGAAGCACAGCTTCCACAGCAACTAAGAGATCGCTTGCGGCATTTGATTTAGCAATATAACCATTCGCTCCAGAACTGAGAGCACCTCGCACCACATCTTTAGATGATTCTAGGCTCAGGAAGATGATCTTGGACTTGGGGGCGAGCTTGCAGATTCGTTTGGCCGCTTCGATCCCATTCAGACTTGGGAGCCCGATGCCCAACAGTATCAAGTCCGGTTGCAGTTCTTCAGATTTCTGAACTGCTTCAAGTCCGTCTGAGGCCACGCCAACGATCCGCAAATCTTCTCTCCTTTCCAGGGTGGAACGTATAAAATGCCGAAACGGCTCACTATCATCGACGACCAGAATCCGCACCTGTGAAACACTTTGCTTTTCTCCGATGCGGACGATACCCATAGTCACTTCGGAGTCTCCTAGGATTTGGCGCGCATCCCTCGTGATGAGTGCCTTCTTCATGTCCTCTCCTTGTCCGATCGGAATAGTTTACAGACCGCGCACGTGGCCTCGGTGGCGCTTCTGATACGTAAATCCGATCAATGTTACGGGCGGCGAGGTGATTGCGGAGGACGTGCTGCAATCAGGAATTTGCAGCTCCACTGGGAAATCCGCCGGATCAACCGCACGTCTGAAAGAAAAACGGCCGGTGCGAGGGCTCAATCCCTTCGCACCGGCCGGATGGATCTGGTCGCAACAGGCTAGAAGGTTACCTTCACACCAACTTGCAAGTCACGTGCAGCGCCTGAACCGATGACTGGGTTCCCGGCATTGACGTCGGGAGTTCCAACTGTTCCGCCAAACTGATTGGGGGAAGAGGGGTCATTCTGTCCGCCGCTCGTATTGGCAGATGCGCCGTACGGATTGGCGAAGATGGGATGGTTGAATAGATTGAACAACTCGGCCCGCAACTGGATTCCATACTGCTCCCGTATCTTAAAGTTCTTGAATACGGAGAAATCCACGTTCTTAAAGCCCGAGTCCCGGAAGATGTTCCGGCCCAGAGTCCCAAATGTTCCAAGAGTTTGGGGAGCTAGGACCGAATTTCCGGAGACAAAGCACCCGCCGGCTGCAAGCGTTCTCGGATCGGGGGCCACGGCGGCGCATTTTGCCGCGAGTGAACTGGGAAGGGTGGTGAGGACGTTGCCGCCAGACTGGCTGGCTGCTTGAGTGCAACTGGCACCACTTGAGTTGAGAGTTCCGTCGGTGTTAACAGAAAAACCGGAGCAGTAAGGGATGCTGAAATTACTGCCCTTGAAATCGGAGGGGTTTCCGAAGAAATCCCACCGATCGGCAGTATCTCCGGTTCCGCTGAAGCCAGTGACTCCTCGACTATTGTAGTCGTTAACGATCCACGGCTGTCCGCTCTGAAGGGTCACGATCCCGTTGACCTGCCAGCCTTCCAGCAATTGGGCAAAGCCCTTGATTCCTGGAATATTGTAAGTCGTGGTGAACGTGAAATGGTGCCGAACATCGAAATCGGCGTTGCCGTATTCCGCTCCGGGATTGGCGCTGTTTTGGGGAATCAGCCCGAAACGATTCAGGGAACCGTTGTCGAGGCTGTGAGCGAACGTGTACCCGGCGATGAAAGACACCCCGTGAGACAACCGCTTGGTCAGTGTTACCTGCAAGCTGTTGTAGTTGGAACGGACATCGTTTGTCTGTTCGTTGATGTAACCGAAATACGGAAATTTCGAGAAATATGGAGCGCCCTCAAACGCGGCCTGCTGATTGAATTTAGTTAAGGGACCGGATTTGCACGCATCGGCCAACTGTGCCGCCGTTAGGGTGCCTAGACAAAATCCGGCGCCTGGGTTTGGTTGATTAATGTCGCTAAAGCCGGTCAGTCTTGCGCCATGGGTGCCCACATAACCAACCTCCAAAGAGAGGTCGTTCCCGAAGGAGTGCTGGATACCCAAGCTGTAGTTGATGACGTAAGGGGTTTGAAGATTCGGGTCCACCGCCAAGAGACTGCACTGGCTTGGATCCGAACCTCGGCCGTCGCCGCATTGGATGCCACCCGAAGAGCTGCCGGGAAACACCACATGATTCCAATCGAAATTGGAGGGCGTCGGATTGGAAGCTCCGAGCGCGATATTGCCGTTGCCGGAGGTGGTAACGCCATTCACCACAAATTGTGCTCCAGTCGGGTTGGCGTTGAGGCTAACAGCAGAGTTGTTCTGCAACGCATTCTGGCTGATCCATTCGACTGCGCTGAACGATGAGTAGATGATGCTGAATCCGCCCCGGACTACGGTCGTCCCTTTGCCGGTGACGTCATAGGCGAAGCCCAAGCGCGGCGAGAAGTCCTTGGTTTCCGGCTTCCACAGCGAACTGACTCCCGGTGAACCCTGCTGAACGAGTCCAGTCGGTGAATTGGGATCGAAGTTGGCCCAAAGATTGTTGGCCTCCTTGAGCGGTGCATTGTAGGTGTAGCGGAGGCCCAGATTGAACGTAAATCTCGGGGCAATGCGCCAGTCATCCTGAACGAATCCCGAGTTCGAAGTCCAGATCACTTTGCGCGTCGCGTCACCTGTAAGAATTCTTCCGCCTGATGGATTGCCGTCGAAGAAGTCCTCAAGTGCCGTGGAGCCAGGAACAGTTGTAACTCCGTTTACCACAACACTGGGAAACGTAACTCCGCCCGAGAAATTAATCCGGCCCCGGCCATTATCTGGAACATTGGCATCGGCCTCGATGTGGGCATATTCCCAGCCAAACTTCAGCGTGTGCTTGCCCGCCAGATACGACACGCTTTCTTGAGCGTCGTAGTACGGGTTGGGAGTGTTGGATTGGGGACGGTTGTGCTGAGTGCCAAACTGAGTAAAGTTGCCGATGTTAATGTCCGGAAGCCCTGCCACGCCTGCGCCCGTATTAAAGCCAGGCACCGTGACTCCTGCGTCGTTGTTCGCTTGAACGAGACCCCAGCGGTTGTAGCCAAATCGTACTTCATTTACCAGGTTGGAATTCGGGGTATAGTCCCAAGTTCCAGACACTGTATACGCTTTGATCAGAAAATCGTCGGTGAAGACCTTATTGATGAAAGCATGATCTTCTCCACTTCCGACGTAGTTGCCGATAATTGTTTCGCCATGGAGACTGTTCTTGTCGTTGATGTGGGCGTCAATCTTACCTACCCCGTTGTAACTCAAATTGCTGTTTGGGAAGGTGCTGATAAATGTCCCGTCCGGCGACACTGGAAATAAGCCGCCCGCGCAGGAATACGACCCTACAGTTGACGGGGTTCCTGTGCAACCTGCCAAATTAAGGCTCGGCGTGCTCAGACAATTAGCGGTTACCGTGGATGAGCACAGTTGTGTAGCTCCGCGCTGCTGCAGCGCATTGATGGCCGCGGCAAAGTTATTCGTTACGTCTCCGTTAGAAATTCCGGTTTCGGGAACTCCGTTCGAAGTTAGGGCGTTGCCAATCAAGTCGTTCTGGCCTTCAAAGGCGCCGAAGAAGAAGACTTTGTCCTTCTTGATCGGGCCTCCCACCGTGGCACCGTATTGTTTCAATTGGGTTGGCAGTTTGTCGCAAAGGGTAAGTGCTCCCAGTACGCAGCTTCCTCCGGACGGCGCGGGGTTGAAATAGTTGCGTGCATCCCAGGCAGCGCTGCGGTAAAACCCGTACGCTGATCCGTGAATTTGGTTGGTCCCTGATTTGAGTCCCACATTCACCACGGCACCGGGCTTCCAGCCGTATTCGGCCTTGGGGTTTTCCTCGAGATTGAATTCCTGAATAGCGTCAATTGGCAAGATGGTTGCCGCATCGGTGATCGGACTCGGTGAGCCGGCGATAGGGCGGAAGTCATAGAATTCGGTATTGATGACGCCTTCGACCAGCCAGGCAGATTCATCGGGACGGACGCCGTTGCTGCTTTGCGTCCAGGGTCCGCCGCCAGGCTGGAGATACACGCCTGGTCGCAGGCCCAACAGGTTTTGGTAGTTGCGGCCATTCAAGGGCAAATCGTTGATTTCCGCGTTGTTAAGCGTTCCGCCCAAGGTGGCGTTGGTGGTCTCCACCAGAGGGGGGGCTTCGTTGACCGTGACGGTCTGGTCTTGCGAGCCGGGCAAAACCGTCAAGTCGACTCGAATTTCCTGGCCTACTTCAATGGTAATGTTCGGCCGCTCCAGCTTCTCGAACCCTTTGGCCTCGGCGCGAACTGTATAGTTGCCCGGAGTCAGGTTAGGAGCGTTATAGAGTCCTGCATCGTCCGTGGTCAAAGCTCGGGAAATACCCCTCGCTGTGTCAATGACGGTTACCGTGGCACCCGCTACGACGCCGCCACTTTGATCCGTGACGGTTCCGAGAATCCGGCCGTTGCTGCCTTGTGAGAAGACCGGAAGACAACTTAATAAGAGGACAGCAATCACGCCACCCAACAATTGCGCGGTATTCCTGCCCCATCCACTCCGACGTATTTCACAGATTGATGCTACTGAATTCATATGTGGACCTCCCTGTCCAAGACATTAGTCCAATGAATCTTTTCTCAATCTGGCCCCGTACCTCACCGGTGTTCTAGTTCCCTCCTCTGCAGCCAATGGAAAAACAAAAAATGAGCTTTGGCGTTTCCGATTTGCGGCTCCGCGAATTCCGACGCGGTCCGCTGCGACGTCCTGATTGTTCGGGATGAGAAAAGCAAATAGCCCTGGCACACACCCCCGCACAGCGGCCCCGAATGGACCACGCTGATCGCCGCTCTACTGAATCGCCGACCAGCTTCAACAGATACTTTCAAGGTTGGATAAGCGGGCTAGCTCTAGTTCTTGGGAGCGTCCTTCGACATGTCGTCGTGCTTCATGCCATCGTCTTTCTTCATGGCGTCGTCCTTCTTCATGGCGTCTTTCTTCATCTTTTTCTTGGATTTGCTGTCTTTCGCCATGCTGTCCTTGCTCATGTCGTCGTGCTTCATGCCATCGTCTTTCTTCATGGCGTCGTCCTTTTTCATCTGGTCTTGCTGGGCCTGGTCCTGCCGCAGTGAAGCAAAGCTCGGTATGGCCAGTCCCATGAAACATAGTGCAAACCCCGTGATGAGTAGTTTTTTCATGTCTTCTCCTTGTCCGATCGAATAGTCCGCAGACCGCTTATGCGGTCTCGACATGTTCTTCTGATACGCAAGGCCAATGAAAGTTACAAACCGACGAAAGAATGGCGGATTACGTCCTGCAACGTGAAATTTGCCCGTTCGCAGTGGCCTGCACTCGAATTGACATGAAGCCAATGACAAACCGGATACTCGGGACGCGCGGGAGGTGCGATTTGTAAATATCGCTAAATGAGCTGCTGAATCTTTTGAACGGTTTGCGTATCTGATGTTGGTAGCGTTCGAGTCAATGCATCAGTGGAGGATCGTCACGTTTTCGAATTGTGCAAACCCGGAGTGCGCGGCTTCTTTTGACGATTATCGAAAGGGGCGTTTGTTCCGCTTTCGGCAAAGTCATCTGGAAGGCAAAGCGCCTGCAAACATGCACTCCGTGCGGCACTTCTGGCTTTGCAACCGGTGCTCTGAAACTTACACACTTGAGTACCCGAGGGGCCAGCTTATGCTGATGATTCGCGGCCACAACGGGCGCTCCGATGGAAATCGGAACTCGTTTTTTGAGGACGGCTTGGAGTCGAATCAGATATCTGTCCTTTGCGAAATGCCGCATGTAAAGGACTCGCCCGATTAGAGAGCTTGGTGCACGATCAAGACCGGTCGAGCTAGTCAGGCACAGACGAGAAGACATGGGTGCAAGTACACCGCATTTCGAACCAACGGAAGCCGAGCTAATTCAGCGAGCGTGTCAGGGCGACAAAGAAGCCTTCTACAACCTGGTCCGCCCGTGTGAGCGGGCGGTCTATACTGCTGCAATGTCGATCCTCAAGAATCCCGAGGATGCCGAGGATGTCGCACAGGAAGCTGTGCTAAAGGCGCTTTCGCACCTGGCGGACTTTCGAGCGGAGGCCAAGTTCAGCACTTGGCTCATTCAGATCACCATTAACGAAGCGCTGCTGAAGTTGAGAAAGGCTCGCCGTCATCTATATGAATCCGTCGATGAGCCGCGGTCGGATGAGGACGGTGAGTACTTTCCGAAGGACTTCGCCGACTGGCGCGAGATACCTTCTGAATCGCTCCAACGGATGGAGCTGAGAGAAGGACTAAACCGCGCTATCGCTTCTCTATCACTTAAGTACAGGGAAGTGCTTATACTGAGGGACGTCCAACAACTGAGAATCGAAGAAGTGTCTCGGATTCTTGGGATCACCGCGGGGAGCGTGAAAACCCGTCTCTTGCGGGCTCGCCTGCAAATGCGAGAAGCGCTAGCTCCTGGGATAGACGGCAGCTGGAGCATGGGCAAGCCGGGATATCAAAAGGTACGGCCGTGGTAGGAATCGGCGGGCTAAGAGTTTGAAACAAATTGGTAACTGGTGCATCGCATGAGAGTGATTGAAATCAGCTGCTTAGAGGTCTGGCGAGAGATCTCCAATTACATTGACGACGACGTCGATGCCGAATTGCGCGCGAGGATGGAGGCTCACTTCAAAGTGTGCGCCCACTGCAAGGCCGTT
Source organism: uncultured Acidobacteriota bacterium (assembly GCA_963719875.1). Classification (GTDB taxonomy): domain Bacteria; phylum Acidobacteriota; class Terriglobia; order Acidiferrales; family UBA7541; genus Palsa-360. Next base: position 15,321 of record CAVRDJ010000001.1, read on the forward strand.
CTCGATGGAACGAGGAATGTTGTGAAGCTAATAGGGGACGGCGTTGAATATCAAATGCCTGACGGTTTCAGCCAGCGGCTTTACGATAGGATTAAGAATGCATAGGAAATGCGCGATTTAGTTAGCTGCATCACCCGTCGTCTTCTAGGATCCCATCGATCCTCCGCCGGTTTCAGATCGTTCCTCACTGAGGAACCAATGGCTGACCTGACCCAACCGTTCCTCAGGAACGTCCAGGTTGTTGATGAAGAAACAAATCTTCCAATCGCCGGATGAGTTTTTCTTCCACAATTCAAGATACCGATGCCTTTTGCGGATCGTCTTTCCCGCGTTCTTGGGAGTAAGAGTGAACTCGTGCCAGCCAAAATCGTACGCAGTATTGCCGAAAACAGCAATCTCGCCGACGATAACCGCTAGTCTTACTGAAAACTCCGCGAACAACTTAGTCGAATTTTCGCGAAGTCCTTCCCTAGCGGCCCCATCAGAGCGGGTTGGTCCCCCCTCGGACATATCCATAATGTTTTCTTCCCCGAAGACGGAGAGTAGCTGGTCCACATCTCCACAGTTGTAGGCTTCTCGAAATTCGGTCTTTGCAACGTTGATACGGTAGACATCGTCCATCCTCGTCGGCCTCCATCAAGCGTCCTCGTTGAGGACCCATTTTAAGCATGGATAGTATTCACACTTCGAGTACAACGCAAGAGGAGGGCGGTGATGCCAAGCTTTACGAGGAGTGCTGGACCCGCGAATGTCTCCGTCTCGGATGGAACCTCGAGGGAAAGACCGCTGGATCACGATCCTTAACCACTGATTCGCGACCGCTGGCATAGCGGAGCACCCTGAAGTACATCTTTGAGGACGCTGCAAGGATGTAACATTCCTTACAATCGAAATTGGTCTTGAAACCTTTTCTCTGATTGACTATCGAACTAACATGAGAAAGCGAGCCAAATCCGTTTTGGCGCCGCTCGCGGCCACGATTGCCATCTTCACCGAAAATTCGATGGCAATCGCAGCGACCGCGCGGGGTTAGCGGACGTAAGCGCTACCAATCTAGCCGAAGGTGAATGTCTCCCCCTCAGCGATCAAGATCAATGGAGTTCCACCGGTCGAGATCTTGGCAGCGTGCGCCAGGGTCTCCTGTGCACCCAGGGTCGCTGCGCACGCCTCCAAGGCTGATTGTGAAGGAAAATGGACCTCTACGATTCTGTAGAAAGGCGGTACGCCTTGGGGAGAACCCAAAATCTTGGTGGCCACGATCTTTGTCTTTCCGGACAGTCTCTCAACTGCCATTGGAACATGTTCCGTCAAGTAAATATTTTCGAAAGACTCAATATCCTTCGGACGGGGATAGATTACGACAAGCTTCGCTTCAGGCACTTGTTCCTCCTATTTTCGCGATTACTCTGCACTCGAAACTTATTAGGCATGCCCAGCCTGCATAAACATCCTACCCGAGTGGTGCGTTCCAGAGTAGGGTACCTTTAGGCTGACAGATGCTTCGCCGCCAGCTCTCGTTCTGCCTGTAGCCAGTCATCCAGGTCTCGACCGTGTGCGCAACCTCTCTCGAGGTGTAATTCATATGCTCGCAGCCGGATTTCCTCCAGACTTGCAGCGTTTGCGAGCTGCACTTGCGTTTTCTCAGATTCGACCGCCTCGTGCTTAGTGTCTCCCATACCTGCCGCTACGGCTTTTGATTTCATATCTTGTGTACCCCCTCTGAATTCGTCCTAACGATATTCTTCTAGCTCTTACCGCATGCCGAGCGATCGGCCGAACACTGCGAGTTTCACACCCTGCATTAATTCAGCCCTTTCACTTGAAACAATCGATTGACAAGCACGTGGTCAATCGGCCCTGTCTTGGCGCGCCTGCACGGCGGTTCCTGCGATTCGTGCTGCCGCGATCTTGGGTTGCTTTGGCGGATCGGTCTCGCGGCGTGAAATCATTGGCGCGCGAATTTCCAGAAACTGAACGAGATCCTTTGAAAAAATCAGGTCGAGCGTCCAGTCGAAAGCAACGCGCAATTTCTTCTCGAACCGCGGAAGCTTGCTCAGATAAATCGTCCGCCAGAGCCACCAGGCGATAAACCCCGAAAAGTTGATCCCCAGGATGTTGGCAACACCGGTCCGCCGGCCGATCGCAGCGAGCTGTGCGATTACCGAATACTGAAACTGCTTCTGGTCGATCCCACGAACCACTGCGATCACGTTGTGCGCTACGATCCTGCCCTGACGAAAGGCATGCTGTGCGGTGGGCGGATGAAATCCACCCTTCTGCCGATCAGGTATCGCGGAGCAATCGCCCAAAGCCCAGACGCCCGGCCAATCCTGAAGTTCGAGACATTCAGTGACAAGCAGACGGCCGCGCTCCTTTGCGCAAGGTACGGTTTCGAGCAAAGGATTCGGAGAAGTTCCGGCGGTCCAAACGAGCGTGTTCGTTTCGATCGCGGTGCCATCACTCAATCGGACCATCTGGCCAGAAAAGCTTTCCACCTTTTTGTTCAAGTGAATTTCCACTTTGCGTCCAGAAAGTTTTCGCTCGGCGTAATTGCCTAGCGTCTCCTCCAATTCTGGCAAGATGACTGGCCCAGAATGGATAAGGACGACTCGCAACATGTTTTCCGTTAGGTTGGGGTACGAGCGCAGTGCTCCGCGAACAAGATCGTTGATACCCGCGACTGTCTCGACCCCCGCAAAACCGCCCCCCGCAACCACGAACGTCAACAGTGGCTCTTTCACTTTGCAGCAATCGCTATCCGCCTCCTCCAAGTGAGCGATGAGATGGTTCCGCAGGCGCATGGCGTCACCCAAAGATTTCATTGTTAATGCAGATTCCTGCAACCCGGGAAGCCCATAAAAGTTCGTAACCGAACCCAAGCCGAGGACCAGGAAATCAAACTCAAGCGTGTGGTGATGATGGTCGAAACCGTGGGAAACGACGACTTTCCTTTGCTTGATATCGATCTGCTCGACCTCCCCTGCAAAAAAATGTGCACTCCGGAGCAACTTGCGGACAGGATTTACGATTGTTGTGAGATCCAAGTCGCTGGCCGCGACCTCGTGAAGCATGGGCGTGAATAAGAAAAAGTTCTCACGATTAACGAGTGTCACTTCGACGCTCGCATCCCGACCGAGTCCCTTTTCCAACTCCATGGCCACCGTAAGGCCGCCGAAGCCGCTGCCGAGAATGAGTACCCGCTTCCTCCGTGGCGAATTTTCCGTGCCCCCTCAATTCAAGATAAAATGATGTCTCTTCAGCAGTGGAGATGCCAAATACCTTAAGTATGCGGATCTAATTCGAAAGTTGTGCCGATCCTACTCCCAGGACTCTACCGAGACCCGTTTCCTGCACGATCGCTATGATCCTCAAGTTCCGCTGATCCGCGTTTCCGATACTGACTGTGACATCCTTGGAGAACGTGCCGCCGTCGTCGATGGTTCCCACCCGGGCCAAGTTTCGCGCGACCGCCACGTGTTTGAGAATTCTTCCCGAGTTCTCTCCGCCCCTGACACTCGATTGATCGCTGTTGTCAGCTAACGCGATCAAGACTTGTGCCGGCGCCCGCCGTCCTGAGGAAACGAACGGACCAGTCTCGATGTGCACTGCAAGCGTGTTGTTGCCCTCGCGGTGAATTGAAGACAAGGCTACCGGCAGCTTGACAGTTTTGATGCTGTTCTCGATAACCCGAATGGCCCGCCGCTCATCACTGCCGACCAATTCCATCTCTCCGTCAACAACCATCTGAGGCGTGTAAGGACTATCGAGACGAAAACGATGCGCGTAATCGCCTTGACGAACGCTGAACTCATGAGATGAATACGGATCCTTCCATCCGATGTCATCCCAATAGTCGACATGTTCGCTAAGGACAATTAGATCAGCGTCGCGTACCGGCTGAGAGCGACCCAATCTTTCGAGAAGCGCGTCTGCGGGAGGGCAGTCCGAACAGCCCTCGGAAGTGAACAGTTCGACTAGCACAGGGGTACGTGTATTGTTGGCGCTACTATTTGTCTCGGCCGCATTCGTGGCCAGAGGATGTTGGAGGGTGAGTATCGTTAAACAAGAGATCGCAATGAAGGCAAGAATTAGAAACCAGCGACGCATCATGGTGGCCATCCTTGTCAAACTAGATTCAAACTGAACTTCATGGAGCCATTCGTTTGACTTACGGTTAAGAATAAAGTTTCACATTTTCCGGAGCCTGAGATTTATTCAATCCGGCAGGCCGGAGCGTCACGGAGATGCGCGTAAGGAGCGACGACGGACCTGGCCACATGTCAGTCCCGCCGTCACACCTTGCTGAGATTTACCAGATAGCCCTCAAAGAAAGCTGAATTCCACGCGGATTGTTTGACACAGTATCCAGCGCGCCCGCATTGGGAATTGGGGCCCCACTCAACGTGAACGGGGCTTGGTTCGCGTAGCCCGACGTGCAACCGTTTATTTGGCACGTGCTGGTCGGAGGGCTTCACCTGCGCTCCAAATGGCAGCGCCAAGCAAGAAGACATCCTTCATAATGAAACCCTGAGTGCCAGAGTCCAAGCCAGGCGTTGTCACAAGAAAACTTAGAGTCGTAAGAAACATGAGGATGGCGCCGGCACTGCCTACAGCGCACAGCTTCGGCGACCAGTGGCGGATAGCGATCAATAATCCGATTACCAACTCCACGATGCCAATTAATTCCGAACCCCTCTGGATGTTCATGACTTGGTAGATCCATGACAGGAAGGGGCTGTGCGCTACCAGAGGGTGGATGCCTTCAGCTTCGGCTGCCGTCCATTTTTGGGCGCCGAAGAACAGCAACGTCAGCACGAGGCCGTAGCGCAGAATTAGAGTTCCTGTAATTTCGAGTCTCGTCGCGATTGTTAAACCCTTCTCCGCGCTGCTGCTGGGGAAGGGCCTTGTTGCAGTAATGAGTTCCTCCATCGAAGTGTTCCTTTCTGGTTTGCTCAGTTCGTACGTTTCGCGCACCCATCAAAACGAGCATCAGTACTTTTCTAGGATGAACACGGCTGCGAAAGGTTTCACCATCGCTGAAACATTTCTTGCGATCGGAATCGGATTGAAACCTTTTCATGCGTCGGCTATCGAACGGGCAGGAGGAACTTATGAAAACTAGAAAGACCATCAGCATCCTTGGTTTGTTGCTTGCACTCGCAATCATCCTGCCTACTACTGCACGAGCAGATGAATACGATCAGGCCTCTCAACTCACCTTCAGCCAGCCCGTCCAGATTCCTGGACGCGTTCTGCCAGCGGGAACCTACTGGTTCGTGCTGGCCAACACGTCGATTGGTAACCGGAACTTCATTCAAATCTTCAATTCCGATCGATCAACACTGTACGCGACAATCGGCACCATAACTGCCGAACGCGTCCAGCCACTCGACCACACTGCGCTCACTTTCGCGGAGCGAGACTCGATGCAACCTAGCGCCATCGTGACCTGGTTCTATCCGGGGCGTAAGACCGGCCATGAATTTATATACCCCCCGCAGGACGAGAGGGAGCTTGCATCGGCCAAACACGAGACCGTAGTGGCCCGAGCACCTGCCACGCACCAAACAGCAGTGGCTGCGGACTAATTCATATCCACCACATTCCAATCGTCCAGTTGCTGGCGGTGGCGAAGTGCCACCGCCGGCGAGCGTTTTTAGCGACACACCGCTATTTTCGCTGGAACATCCTTTTGAGCTATGCATCCGATTTGAAACTTTTACTCGAGCCAGCTATCCAAAGGGCATAAGACACCTCGCCAGAACCCTTCCACCAACGGTCGCGGTCGCGGTGGTCGTCGCCTGTGCGATGGCACTCCCGGGACTTCGCGTCATATGCTTCCTGCGCTTGTCCAGGCGCGGGTTTGTAATGAAAACGGACGCTCCGGACCTTTTCATGATGAGGGATAGGCCGCCGGCGCCGGTGGCGTTCGCGCCGCGAATGGCGGCTCTCCGGTCGCCTTCGGCTCCCTGCGATCCGTCATTCGCAAACCCCCTTCCGTCGGAGGTTGTGCTATAAACTGTGTCACACACCGTGGTACAAAAACTCCATCAGGTCAGGTCGGCGGCTCTCTAACAGTAGACCGAATCACCAGATAAGTCCTGTCTGGGGCTGTGGTGTGCCCCATTGCTTCTGTAACACCAACGTAAAAATTAGTGAAGTTGTGTAACCTTTTCTGCTTTGAACGCTCCAATGTGTGGCCGCGTTACCTGATGGCTTCGCGTTCTGTCGCTGGTCGGTCTTCTCTTGCGGAAGGTGAGTGAGAGTGTATCTGCGGCAAATCCAGGATTGTCCGAACAAAGGAGAAAACTTCATGGAACTGAAACAGATACTGAATGGGTCCGCACGATGGTCGCGGCTGTTCGTGGCTGTGGTAGCTATTGCACTCGCCGCGAGCGTGTCGCTGGCCGGACTCCCGCAAGTACTACGCGCGCAGAACTCGAACTCGTTCCAGAACCCAAGCGTCGTCTTGCCGCTCATTCACTGTTGGTACAAGGGCAAGGTGGCCTACTACATTCAAACTGAAGCATCGGATGAGGCTCTCGCACAACAGCAAAACGTCAATTATGTTCCTCGGCTCTCAAATGCAATTGCGGCCGGCGCGGTGGATGACATCTATCACGTCACAAATTTCAATCAAGGAAACGTGATCCCTTCGGCCCCAATCCCTGCGGGCCCAACCAACACTGATCCCAATTACACGCCGATTTGGCAGCTCAGCTTGGTCACCTGGAAATCCGGAACCGCTCCGCACGTGCTCAAATCCGAAGAAGAGGTATTGAACGCTCAGTCTCAGAATTTGCTCGACATTGTGAAGACCAACATCGTTATCAACTGCCCTGTGATTTATACGCCGGCAGGTGGTCTCCTTCCAACTGCCAAGATCATTGGCGACTACGAAAACCAGAGCAACCGATAAGCGAACGAAGTGCGGCCCGGTGCAGAACCTAGGAGGTTTCCGGGTCGCACTTCTTCATTTCAGATGTCAACGCCTTTGACGCTCGAGCCGCGGAGCTCAAGGCCTTGCGCAAAAGTCATGCGCTCGACTGCGAGCAGCCCTTCGACGCAGGCTGCTTCCGCAGCGAAGTCATCGCCCGGCACCCGCGTAGTTATCCGCGCGAGGAACTGAACGACCCTCGGCTATGCGCCCGCCAACCACCGAAAGCGAAGATACGAGCGGTATCCTGATTTCGATGACGACGATTCCAAAAACGTTCAATATCGAAAACCCTCTCTGGTGATCTAGAAAATGAACCCATTCAGACTGTTTAGATGGAATGCCCAAAACACCCCTTAATTGCCATTTGCGCTTTTGGAGGATCAAGCTGGACCAGTATCGCTGATTTACACTAGTTGGAGAGTCTATTTGTGGCGGATGTCCATCGGTGCGCGGATGCGATCGAACGGCAGAATTCGGAGTTGCCACTTGACCGGGACAGAAGCCGGCAAGTAACAGATCGTTTTGTCACATGCCTGGTACTCGAGCTTCCCCGAGATGGTGACCACCTTGCCTTCTTTTCCAAGTACACCCAAGGCGCCCCCCGTGCTTACCTTGGCAATCTGGCTAATACGGAATGTACCCTCAAACACGGCCACCTTCTCCTTGATTGCCGGAAGATAAAGAACTTGCGACGCCGGGTAAACCGCCGGGTCGAAATCCAGTTCCGGGATACGGTCGAGCACGAGCCGAATCGGCTTATATCCCTGAGCGCCCGGCGCATAGACGTGCACATCCGGGGGTAGACGGACTTCGGCCACCAGGGTAATGTTCGTACCAGAGATGCCTTCGGGATCCGACTGTTCGAGCGCCACTTGAAGATGCGGCGCCTCGACGATTCCCGTGACTTCCTCGCCCAACTGCGGGAACAGTTTCAAAACAAGGCTGTTTCCGGTGAGCCTTTCCCGGTACTTGGGGTCGAAAAACTTTTCTCGTATGATCCCGTTGGGATCGATAAAGAAATATCCTGGGCGAGCGTAGCCCGTCTGCATGCCAAAAGCTTCTTCATTCAGAACGCCGTAAGCGCGGATCGTTTTCGAGTCCAGGTCCCCGAGCAACGGATATGTGATCTTTTCTCGTCCGGAGTAAAACTTCAGGATATCCAGGGAGTCGTAGCTGATCGCGGCGAGCTTGACTCCTTCCTTCTCGAATCGCGGGATTGCGCTTTGCAACTGGACCAGCTGCTCTTTGCAGAACGGTCACCAATCCGCCGAACGGAAAAAGAGCAGGACAGTGCCCTTTGGTCCCTTCAGCGTGTCCAGAGTTTGCATGTGGCCGAATTGGTCGGGAATCGAAAACGCGGGAGCTTTCTGGCCCACCGCCAAGCCGATTGACATCGGTCCGACGACGGCCTTCTGAATCACATCGCCATTGAGGATGCCCTTGACGGTCACCGCATCTCCCAAATGAGCGGCAACGGGCCCCTGCGGGTCAACTTCGTACATGACGCGGGTCGTATCGTCCAGCAAAGACAGCTTCGCGCCGGGCTGGTCCTTATAGCAGTCGGGAATTTCCATGAACGCTTCATCAGCGTTGCAGGCGCTGGACACAAGGATCCCGGACCACACTCCGGGACTAGTTGTATTTCCCTGCGCCGCTATGGCTAGGGCAGCCGCAAAATGCAGTGCGGTCGTGGCAACGAGAATGCGTTTTGTGAACGAATTAAGCCGACGCATTATTCTTGGGCTCCACTTCGTTTGCAAGCTGGCAGCAATTTACGCCTGACGCTCTAGTGAGGCAAGGATTTTGTTCGTGCTGGCGCTAAACCTAAAGAGCCACTCACTTCAGTTTCGCCGCAAGCTTGGTGATTCCAGCCATTGCACATTGTTCGTCAGCGCTTCTGCTTCTGGTCAAAACGCCTGAGTCCTTGCCCGGTGGCGGTTCCGCAGACCCACTCACACCGACGGCTCCGACACGTTCTTTCCCAGCCCAGATCCGGACCCCACCGGGTAGTCCGACGGTTCCTGCAACGGTGAACGCGGGCAGTGGAAGAAAGGCCGAATAGCGTGTCTGCTCAGCGGACGTGCGCCTGTAGCCAGAATCATCTGCCCGCTGCTCAATCTGCTTATCTGGACAGCACTCAGAGAGAGCGAGTCGATTCGTGTAGTTCGCATTTCCCGGACTATACGCGAGCGCCTTCAGCGGATTCGAACTTGTTGCTTGTCAGGCTGGGAATCGATCGCAAGGGCTACGAAATCTCGTGATCGACATCGTGGATCTCCACGAAATTTCGTGCCTTCTTCCGGAATTTCGGGTTGGTGCAGTTCGGGCTCGTCATTGCTGCTTGTAAACACCTCAAAATCAACATCGGCTTAACACCGCAGTAGCCCAGCACTTTGGCGTATGTCTTGCTCCTATACTACAAAAGATTCGGCGTGGAGAGGATCCACAGTGATTGTGCAGACCCACGCCCATGACGTGACTATCGTCTGGAGGGTCTCAGGTCAAAGGCGCTATCTAAGGTCCAAAGCAAAAACGAGTGCAATCTATAGTGTGCGGTTTCGAATTGAAGGCTGGAGCGCTGAATAAATCTGAGTCATGTTCCCGCGAGGGCTGATCCCAATCCGATGGCATCACAGTCCGAAATCGATCAGAAAATCCATGTTCAAGCAGTGAATGGGAATGATCATGCCCCCTCCTGGTGATGAGTTTTATTATGCGCGCATCGTTGAGCGGAGGGACATTTCAGAAGGTCTATTGGTGGTGCAAGTGGATCCAGGCGGGGATTTTTCGTTCGTGCCAGGTCAATACGCGACACTTGGCGTCTTTGCTCCCGGAAAACATTATGAACGCGCGTATTCGATTGTTTCCGCACCACACGAAAGGTTCATGGAATTCTTCATCGAATTAGTGCCGCACGGCGACCTAACGCCGCGGCTTTTCTCGCGCCGCGTCGGCGAAGAGCTCACTCTTCGGAAGAACGCCAAAGGTCGCTTCACACTCGATGCCACCAGCAGCCGAACGAACCATCTTCTGGTTGCAACCGTAACAGGAGTGGCCCCCTTTGTCAGTTATGTGCGATCTCTTTATCGACAGTGGAAGGATGGAAGCTTTGCCGGCGAGCACAAACTGTTCTTGCTCGAGGGCGCCAGCCGTTCCTGGGAGCTAGGCTACAGCGAGGAACTGCAACGGCTGAGCAATGAAGTCCCATGGTTTTTTTTCTCGCCGACGATTAGCCGCCCTTGGGACGATGTTGATTGGAAGGGCGAACGAGGACGAGTCGACGAAGTGGTCCGAAAGTACGCCGATCATTGGGAATTGGCTCCCGAAAACACGACCGCGTATCTCTGTGGCCACCCTACCATGGTTGACAATGTCAGGGGCATTTTGCACCGCAGAGGATGGCAAAAAAACAGCATCAAGGAGGAGCTCTACTTTATCTCGGCCAAGAAGGCTGCACGCACCGGCTAAGCCGTCCTGTCGATGGGGCGCTTGGCGCCTCCCGGATTGACAGCCTCCGGAGCGTTCGGAACACCTTGCTGGCAGCTACCCGAATATCTGGTCGACCGCCTTTACCTCGTGTTTTCGTTTTTGGAAATCTATCAGTATCCGACAGGTTGAGAGGCAGCCTGCGCCTCAACCGTATTCGGAAGGCTGAACGCTGATTCGGTCAATAGGAGAGCGTCGCGTGAATAATGTGATCATTATCGGCAGCGGCTGCGCGGGAATGACGGCTGCCATTTACGCTGGGCGCGCCAATCTGAAACCTGTGGTGATCGACGGGCTGGAACCCGGCGGCCAGCTTGCGCTAACGACAATGGTTGAGAATTGTCCCGGATTTCCCGACGGCATTCTGGGCCCGGACCTGATTGAAAATATGCGCAAGCAGGCGCTGCGCTTCGGCGCGGAATTCAAATCCGGCGCGATCTCGGACGTCGATCTCAGCAAGCGGCCGTTCAAGATCACCGCGGGTAAACAGACTTATGAAACTCAGGCGCTGATTATTGCCGCCGGCGCGACCGCGCGCCTCATGGGGCTGGAGTCCGAGCGTAAATTAATCGGCTACGGCGTTTCGACGTGCGCCACGTGTGATGGCTATTTCTTCCGCGGCAAGGATATTGCCGTGGTGGGCGGCGGCGATTCGGCCATGGAAGAAGCGAATTTTCTTTCGCGGTTTGCCAGCAAAGTGTATCTGGTTCACCGGCGCAGGGAATTTCGCGCCTCTAAAATCATGGTGGACCGCGCGCGCGCCAACGAAAAAATTCAATTCGTGACTCCTGTGATCGTCGAAGACATTTCAGACGTGACCAAGGGCGGCGTGGAAAACATGACCCTGCGCAACGCGGAGACGAATCAGGCCTCAACGCTTCCGGTGTCGGGAATCTTTATCGCCATCGGCCACGTTCCGAACACCAAGGTGTTTCGGGGCAAGTTGGACATGGACGAAAACGGTTACCTCATCACACATCACGGCAGCCAGACCAAGATTCCCGGCGTTTTCGCCGCCGGCGACGTGCAGGACCACCACTACAAGCAGGCGGTCACCGCGGCAGGCTCGGGTTGCATGGCCGCGATCGACGCGGAGAAATTTCTCGAGATGCGCGCGGACGTCTGAACTGGCGCACGCTCTCTGGCAGATAAATCTATAGGGGGGAGCTGTCCATGTCAGGAATGAAAAAGCGTGCTTTGTCATCGCCTTGGCTCATGTCGAGATGCACCGGCCAAATCGCCCCTGAAAGGGCAGGCGACCCACAAAAACACAAACCAAGCAGAAATTAAATGTGACTCTGTAACTTAGCGTTCCGAGTATCTCGACGCGAGGGTGCTTGCCGAACCTTCCAGCATTCGTCGATTGGAAAGTCGTTATTTGTAACGGCTTCTTTTGGGGTGGAGTTTCGATCGAACTAAGGAGGCAGGATGAAAAATGGAGATTTGTGTCCGTACATTGATATTACTCGTCACGATCAAAATGACGAAAAGGTTTACTGCCCACAGGGAGCCTGTAGACCGGTGAAGGTGTGCGACGCAAGCTTAAGCAAAGCGAGCGTCTTGCTTTTCCTGCTTCTAGTCCTTGCGATCGTTGCACCGACCACGGCTCTTCACGCGCAAGTGTCTGGAGCGACCTTAGCCGGCACGGTCACAGATCCCTCGGGCGCCGTCATACCAAACGCCGAGTTGTCGATCCAGAACGTGTCCACGGGAGTAACGCGGAAACTGACCACGGATTCGGCCGGTTTTTACTCGGCTCCCAATTTAATGCCAGCGACGTACGAAGTTATGGTTACGGCGGCTGGCTTCGAGACGACAATTCGAAAGGGAATAACACTGACAGTGGGCGCGCAGCAAGTAATGAATATCTCCATGAAAATTGGCGGCTCGACTCAGCAAGTCGAGGTCACGACTGGAGTTTTGGGCGTCGAATTGGCTTCGTCCGAGATTAGCGGAGTCGTTACTCAGAAGACCGTCGTGGATCTGCCCTTGAACGGGCGCGACTGGACCCAACTTGCCACTTTACAAGCTGGCGTCGATTCGCTCGGTTCGGTGCAGACGGATGCCGGCACGAAGGACCGTGCGCGCAGAGGGTATGGCGTGGAACTTTCGATCTCCGGCAGCCGCCCGTCGCAACAAAACTATCGCATCGACGGCATCAGCGTGAACGATTACGCCAACACCAGCCCGGGAAGCGTTGAAGGCGCAACCCTGGGCGTGGACGCCGTGCAGGAGTTTTCCGTTCTGACCAACAATTACGCCGCCGAGTACGGACGGACGTCCGGCGGGGTAGTTAACGCCGTTACCAAGTCCGGCGCGAACGATTTCCATGGAAACGTGTTTGAGTTCTTGCGCAACAGCGCTCTCGACGCCGCCAATTTCATCGATAACGCCAACGGTAACCCCAAGCCTAACTTCGTGAAAAACCAATTCGGCGGTTCCATTGGCGGTCCGATCAAGAAGGACCGCACCTTCTTCTACGCGGATTATGAGTCGCTTCGCCAAAGCGAGGGAATCACCACGCAGACTTTCGTCCCCTCGGCCGCTATTCGCGGGATCGGCACTGGCCCGGGAGGTGGACCGGGGCCTTCGACGGTGTGCAGCATCCCGCAGCCGACCTGCACGACCATGACGCTCGGCCAGTTCGTGGCAAATAATGGGGAGAGGATCCTGCATCCCGACCCTGTAACGGGTATCGACTCATCGGTCGTACCCTACCTCGGCCTATGGCAACTCCCCAACGCGGGGCTCGTTGGCAACGGCGACCAAGGAATTTACGCCTTTACTGCGGGCGTGTTGACCATAGAAAACTTCGGGAACATCCGAATCGATCACAAGTTTTCCGAAAAGGATAGTGTGACCGGCACCTACCAGAACGATCAAGCCATCGCGACGCAGCCGGACGCAAACAATGACGTCCTGGCAAACAACCTGACGAACCGCCAGCTCATTTCGATTGAAGAGACCCACATCTTCAGCCCGCAATTGATTAACACTGCCCGATTTGGCTTGAACCGCTCCGTGCACACCGGAGGGGGCATATCCGCCATCAATCCCCTGGCCGCAAATCTGGCCCTCGGGGAAAGCGCAGGGTCCGATAACCCCCAAATTGACATATTGGCAGGCGGATATAACTCCATTCAACCGGGTGTGAATCAGGTAGAAGTCGTGAACTTCTTCCAGAATTCATGGCAAGGCTACGATGACCTGTTTCTGTCCAAGGGAATTCACAGCCTGAAATTTGGGTTTGCCGTGGAGAACATCATTACGCTTACCGCCAACCCGGCCCCTGCGGGCGATGTCCAATTTGCGTCGCTGTACGAGGATACGCAACACGGCGGGTTGCTTCTTAACAGTCCCTTGAGCCTGAATGGCCCGGTAAACACTGTTTTTCCGCAACTCGATTTTCACACGACAATTTTCGGTGGTTACGTCCAGGACGACGTTCGCCTGCGACCCACGCTGACGCTGAATCTGGGATTGCGTTACGAAACATCCACCGTGCCGAATGAGGTCAATGGCAGGCTCTCCGCCCTTTCGTCTCCCTTTAACCAGACCGTGCCGTTTATCGGCCATACGGTTTTCCAGAATCCCACGCGTCGCAACTTTGAACCGCGCGTGGGCTTCGCCTGGGATCCATTCGGCAACGGCAAGACTTCTGTCCGGAGCGGCTTCGGATTGTTTGACGTCCTCCCTCTGGCGTATGAATTCGGGCAGTTTGCCACCAACGCCGCGCCTTTTATTCAGAACGGCTTTATTTCGACCACCTCCGCGACGAACCCATTAGTGCAGGGAGATTTTCCGACCATCGCATTCAACAAATTGGCCGCCAATGTGGCCCAGGGCCTCAGCGAGCGGTTTCCGTACGTTGAAAATAAGCCGAAGCGCAGCTATGTGTTGCAATGGAACCTCTCCATTCAGCGAGAGCTTTTGCCGGATTTAACCGCGACGATTGCGTACGTGGGTTCCCGGGGCATTCACCAGCTGTTCCGGGCCGACGACATCAACGTCCCGCTGCCCACTCTGACGTCTGCCGGTTACCTTTTTCCCGCGAGTGGCGCTCCGAAACTGAGCCCCAATGTTGGACAGATCGATACGCTACAGTGGGGCAACGATTCGTTCTACCATGGCTTGGAATTGCAAGTTACCAAGAAGCTGAGCCAGGGCTTTCAAGTTGGCGGCAGCTACACGTGGAGCAGGGCGATTGACGGAGGCGATGGGTCGATCGCTAGCGACTCTTTCGTTAACTCAATTCCGAATCTCCTCTTCTTTGCTCCCTCGACCCGGCGCGGGCCTTCCGACTTCAACATAACCCAAAACGTGACCATAAATTTCCTGTGGCTCGTGCCCAGCCCGTTTCACGGTGTGGGCGGTAAATTGACGCACGGCTGGCAGGTGGGCGGGATTTTCACCGGTCGGACTGGACTGCCGTTCACTCCTCTAATCGGTGGCGATCCTCTTGGCCAAGGCAACGCGGGACCGTTTGATTATCCGAATCGGTTGGGGGGCCCAGGTTGCGCTTCCTTGGTCAATCCCGGCAACAGGGAAAACTATATCAAGACACAGTGTTTCGCGTTGCCGCAGAGCACGCCCGCGATCGCCTCCCAATGCAATCTATTTGGGAACATACCGGGCACCTGCGCGAATCTGCTGGGTAATGCGGGCCGGAATGTTATCAATGGTCCCGGACAGGCGGATTTTGATTTTTCCCTGGTTAAACAAATAAAGATCAACGATCGCTTTGGCTTGGAGTTTCGCTCGGAGTTTTTCAATGTAATCAATCACCCGAACTTTAACGCCCCCATCGCCAACAGCGCAATTTTCAATGCGGACGGAACCATTCCGGCAAGCCCAGGACAAATTCTCTCCACCTCCACCACGGCGAGAGAGATTCAGTTTGGGTTGAAATTGGCCTTTTGAGAAACGAGTCGATCAACGCACGAGTCCGTGTGCTAGTTGATTAAGATCTGGAGCGATTGCGCGAAGCAGGCATGGCGTGGTCACGGCGGCTAAATAGGCTTCTCCAGGGATTGATTTGTCGGGAAGAGTACTTGACGACCGTTAAAAATGCCGTAGGGAGAGGACATGACGAGAAAAAATCGGACCCAGGTTGTGGTCCTCTGCACTGCAATCGCTCTCACGCTCGCTGGAGCCGCGGGGTGGTCCCCTGCGTCTCCGGCGAACGCACGTAGTTCTCAAACTGCGTTGGGTCAGTCAGCGCCGGAAATACCCACGGACGATCTACAGCGATCGATTAGAATCGACAGTTACACGGAGGTGGCTGACAGCGGGCCACGAAGAGGAGAAAATCTATACTTTTTTAAGTGCTGGATGTGCCACAACCAGTATGCGCAGGCAGGGCCTTACTTGAAGGATGTTTACAGTCGCGCGACTCTAATGTCCGGCAAGCCTGTCAGCGATGAAACAGTAAGGGAGCAGATCAAGAACGGCGGGCCTTGGATGCCGGCTTTTGGAACGACCTTATCCGATCCCGACATAGCGGATCTGCTAGCTTACATTAAAGAAGGTAAATGCTGCATCGAAGGAGAGGAGCTTCCGCCGAATCCCTGGTATCGGGCCGTCGCACACAGGTGGCCGGTCCAGACCGCCGTTGCGGGTGGCGCGAAGGGAATCATACGCATTTCAAGCGGAGATTCGCCAGAAGGGATCGGTGTGCAGTTGATCGCCCCGAATGGCGTCAGAACTACTGTCTACACCGACGTCGAGGGAAAATACGAATTCCCCGAGATGCAGGCAGGTACGTACACTTTGCGGATTCCAACGCCACTGACCTTTAAGCCTTATCGTCGAGATTCGGTCCGAATTGACGGCGCGACGAAACTCAACGAGATTGTCCTGGATCGAGTTTCCAAAACGGACAGCCTGCCCGCAACCGCTCAGATCAGATCTCAGCTAAGCGGTGCGGAGCTGTTGTGGAACCTGCCCGGCACAGGGGAGGAAAAGGCAACTTTCCAAAAAGTATGTTCGCCCTGCCATGAATGGCAACAGATTTTGCGGAACCATTACGATGAGCGTAGCTGGACGGCAATCGTAGACCGGATGACTCATTACTACAGCGCTCCTCTCGTCGTTCGAATTAAAGGGGCGGCAGTCCTGGGATCGAATGATCAAGACGACGACGTCATTGTGAAATGGCTGTCGAGAGTCCGGGGCCCTCAGTCGCAAGACGCACCGTTACGCGCGTTTCCTCGTCCAAGCGGAACCTCCAGTCGGGCTGTCGTCACCGAATATGAAATGCCTCAATCACTCCTTACACCTCATGATGTCGCAGGCGACTCGAAGGGCAACATCTGGTTTACCAGCCATAAGTCACGATTCATCGGCAAGCTCGATCCTCTGACGGGCATCGTGACCGAATACACGGTTCCTCTGACGCCCGGCGCGATGCCTGGGACTCACCGCATCACGGTGGACAAGAGCGATATTGTTTGGTTTTCAGAACCCTGGGCACACGTTTTAGATAGGCTTGATCCGCGAACGGGGAAAATCACGCGCTTGCCCATAGAAGTTCCCGAGCCTCTTAATGTTGCGGGATTTAGCAATTTCGCCTTGGCGCCGGACGGTTTCATCTGGGATAACCAGGACAATCAGGTCCGAAAGATTGATTCCGAAACAGGCAAAATCTTGCGGGAATACCCAAACCAAGTCAAATTCAGTTACGACAACCTGATTTCCGCGGATGGGAAGTATTGGGCGGGGGGCGGGCCCCCTGGATACGGGAATACAGTGGAGCGCTTAGATCTTCAGACAGGCAAATTGACAGGACTGAACACGGGCAACCATATGGCAACCGCAAAGAGAGGTGGATTTGACCCCTCGGACAATGCGTGGTTCGGTGGCGGTGACGGCGCGCTCATCGAGCTGAATGGAAATACGGGCCGTATTGTTGAGCATTGGCCTCCGACTCCACCTAGCCCGCTTACCGATTTCTATGAGGCTATGCCGGACAAGAATGGAGACGTGTGGGCTGCGGTATTACACGGACGCCAGTTTGTGAGGTTTAGTCCCCGAACGTCTCGGTGGACCGTCTACCAGCTACCGGAGCCGTTTGCGTATGACCGAAGAACTTGGATCGATAATTCCACGGTTCCAGTAACAGTCTGGTACGTAGACTATGATGGATATTTGGTCCGCCTCCAACCTTTGGAATAGTTGGCAAAATGATGATCTCCCGCAATGAGAATGGCAAGCCCTTCTCTGAGGAGAGAGTTGTTGGATGTTTTGGATGGCGTGTGCCGCGAGCTAGGGAAATGCTTTGGTTAAACGGGGGCTATTGTGCAGAGACGAAGGCATAGTTTTTCGCAGTCCGCAATTCTATTTTCTCTGACCATCGTATTCGCTCTGATTGCAGTGGGGGCGGTAAACAGTAGGTCGGCTCGCGGGAACGCGACGCCGCCAGACTCTCAGTCCTCTTCACCAATATCCACCCCGGGCGACGATCTAAAGCGCTCCTATAGGACCGACCACTACCTCGAAGTCGCGGAAAGCGGGGCGGACCGCGGGGAAAATATTTATTGGCATAAGTGCTGGGCCTGCCACAACCAATATCAACAGGCAGCGCCTCAGCTGGAAGGCCTTTTCAAGCGCGCCGCTCTGATCACCGGAGTTCCCGTCAACGAGGAAAATGTAGCCGCGCATATCAAAAAGGGCGGGCCGGGAATGCCCTCGTTTGGCACGACCCTCGCCAACGCCGATGTAGCCGATGTGGTTAACTATCTGCACAGTGACAAATGTTGCGTTGAGGGAGAATCGCTTCCGGCCAATCCGTGGTACCGATCGCAAACGAATAAATGGACCGTGCAGAGCGGCCTCTCCGGCGGAGCCACAGGGGTAGTGCGCGTGACCAGCGGTGATTCGCCCGAGGGCGTGATGGTGCAACTCATCGCGCCAAACGGTGTGCGCACCACCGTCTACACCAATGAAGACGGAAAATATGAATTCCCAAAAATGCGGTCCGGTGCTTACACGCTGCGGATCGCGAATCCGCTGGAATTCAAACCCTACCGGCGGGATGCCGTGCAAATCGACGGCTCCGTCAAATTAGAAGACATTGTGCTGGAGCGAATTACCAAGACACGCGCGCTGCCAGCCACGCCGGAAGTGGAATCGCAGCTGAGCGGCGAGGAAATTCTGTGGAATCTTCCGGGCACAGTGGAGGAAAAAGAGGCGCTGCACGCCACTTGCGCCCTGGGCTGCCATTCCTTCCAGCAGATTTTCAAGAATCGCTATGACGAGCGCAGCTGGGGCGTGCTGGTGGCACGCATGTTGCATCGCGGAGGCGGTCCGCTGATCAACGATCCGCTGGAGCCGGTGATTGAGTCGCAGCAGGCCACCGACAGAATGCTCACCAAGTGGCTGGCGCGAGTGCGCGGGCCGGAATCGGTGGATGAGCCGATGTACGCGTTTCCTCGGCTGACTGGAGAATCCAATCGCGTGGTGGTCACCGAATTCGAGTTGCCGCGGGCGCTGCAAAGCGCGCACGATGTTTACGGAGACGGTAATGGAACTATTTGGTACACAAGCCACCTGAGCCGCTTCTTCGGAAAGCTCGATACACGCACGGGCATCGTGACCGAATACCAGACTCCTCTGACCCCAGGCGCGCAGCCGGGCACGCATCACGTCTACGTGGAGAAGAATGGCGAAGTGCTCATTTCCGAGCCGTGGTCGCATAAGTTGCTGAAGCTCGATCCGCGAAACGGCGAAATGGCCGAAGTGCCCGTGGCGGCGCCCTTCCCGATCAACTCGGCGGGCATGGCCGATTTCGATTTGACGCCGGACGGATATGTGTGGGCCAGCATGGGCGGAGGATACGCCGCCGAAAAGATCGATCCAAAAACAGGGAAGACGGTGCAGAAATTTCCGATGAAGGTTCCCTTCAGCTATGACGGCATCATTTCCCAGGACGGAAATTTCTGGGCTGGTGGCGCGATTTCCGGGACAACGGGAAACTCCGCCGAGCTGCTGGACATTCGAACGGGTCAAATGCTCAATTTGAATTCCGGAGACCGGCGGTCGGCCGGGCGCAGGGGCGGATTCGATCCGTTCGGGAATGCCTGGTTCGGCGGCGAGAACGGAACTTTGGTGGAACTGGACGCCGCCGCCAAGCGTATCCGGGAATTTTATCCTCCCGGGCCAGTCGATCCCTACACAGATCTGTATTCCGTGGAACCGGATAAGAACGGCGAAGTGTGGGGCGGCGAATTGCACGGGCGAGAATTTCTGCGATTCAACCCGAAAACGGGCCATTGGACCGAGTACGCCATGCCGGAGCCGTATTCACATTCGCGTGCGGTTTGGGTGGACAAGTCCACGACGCCGACCACCGTTTGGTACGCTGATTACAGCACCGGGCGCATCGTTCGCATTCAGCCATTAGAGTAGGTCATCGTCGCCTGGGCCATGCTCGAGCCTTGCCGTCGTGTAGTTCTGAGCGAACTGGTGCACGGGCGAAGAGACGAACAATCCTGTATCGCCGTTCACGGAATTGGGCAAATTGGGCAGCGGGAAAAACGCAAGATACGCCAAGACCGATGTACCTCAGTGTGTCGTTAGGTCCGGATTCGGAGCTGCAATAGGACCGCTGACCGGAAATGGGGACCCGTTCACTATGGCGACGGGACGGCCGGGTGTACACTGTTCAGCTCCTGAACCTGACGGATGGTTTCGAAATCCCCAAAAACAAACGTCTTGTCCTTTTGAATCGGGCCTCCAGCGTACCCGTCGAATTGATTGCGATAGAACGGTGATTTCTGCGGAGCAAAGACGCTGGTGGCATCTAAACCCTCGTCGCGGAGAAACCAGTACGCCGTCCCGTGAGAATCATTGGTGCCCGGTCTGATGAAGGTATTGATCGCTCCGGTCGATGTCCTTCGGAATTCTGCCGTATAGTTGGCGGTCAGCACTGAAACTTCTTGAATCGCGTCCACGCCGAGTTGATCTCCCTGCACGCTACCGAGTGATCCGTTTGAATAGTCTATTACGCTGATTCTGTTGACGCGATAATTGTTCTCCGTGGGACGGTGGCCGGTAATTGAAAATTGATTTCTGAAGCCGCGATTGCCGCGATTGACTGTGCCGGCGGTCCTGATCTGAGTACAGATACCGATCGTCCCGGGCTAGCGCAGAATGTGAGTTCCGGTAATTTTGAATCGCGCTGGAATCGCAGAAGCTGTGTCCACGCTGCCACTGGGGGAGAGCCTCGCTACCGTTAAGACATCTGTCATGGGGGTGTTTCTTTCTTGTTTGCAAAGTCCATGTGTTTCGAGCACCCATCAAGACGACCATCGGTGCTTTTCTAAGATGAACAGGGATGCGAAGGGTTTCACCACCGCTGAAACATTTCTTGCAATCGAAATCGGATTGAAACCTTTTCATGCGTCGGCTATCGAAGAGGCAGGAGGAAATTATGAAAACTAGAAAGACCATCAGCATCCTTGGTTTGTTGCTTGCACTCGCATTCATCCTGCCTATTGCTGCACGAGCAGATGAATACAATCAGGCCACTCAGCTCACCTTCAGCCAACCCGTCCAGATTCCTGGACATGTCCTGCCAGCGGGAACCTACTGGTTCGTGCTGGCCGATTCGTCGATTGGTGACCGGAACATCATTCAAATCTTCAACTCCGATCGATCAATGCTGTACGCGACCGTCGGTACCATAAGTGCCGAACGCGCCCAGCTATCCGACCACACGGCGTTCACTTTTGCGGAGCGAGAATCGACGCAGCCTAGTGCCATCGTGACCTGGTTCTATCCGGGGCGTAAGACCGGCCATGAATTCATATACTCCAGGCAGGACGAGAGGGAGCTTGCCTCGGCCAAACACGAGACTGTCGTGGCCCGAGCGCCTGCCACGCACCAAACAGCAGTGGCTGCGGACTAATTCATATCCACCTAATTCCAATCCAATCGTCAAATCGCTGGCGGTGGCGAAGTGCCACCGCCAGCATCCGCTTTTGGGGACACACCGCTATTTTCTCTGGAACATCGTTCTGAGTTATTCATCCGATTTGAAACTTTTTCTCGAGCCGGCTATCCAAAGAGCATGAGACATCTCGCCAGAGCCCTTCCACCACCGGTCGCGGTCGTGATGGTCGTCGCCTGTGCGATGGCACTCGCGGCCGCGGCGCAAGGTAGGGCAAGGCAGAATCATCTGCCCGCTGGCCAGTCGGCTTATCTCGACAGCGCTCAGAAAGAGAGAGTTGATTGGTATCCTTGGGACAAGGAAGCATTTCGGAAGGCGCGAGAGCGAAATCAGCCCATAATGGTAGACCTTGGTGCAACTTGGTGTCCTTGGTGCAAGCTGATGGAACGAGATAGCTACAACGATCCAGAAACCGCTGCCTTCATCGACAGCCACTTTGTCGCGGTTAAAGTTGACTTTGACGCAGATCCAAAACTATCTGCAGAGTTTGAACGCGCGCAGGCCTTTGCCAACCTCCCCGCGGGCCTTCCACTGACCGCATTTGTTACACCGGACGGAAGGCTCTACTTCGGCGGAGGCTATTTCCCCAAGGCAGCAACCGCAGAAAAACCTGCGTTCCGGCAAACACTGGAAGAGGCAAGTCGCATGTTTCGCGATCGGCGAGCAACAATCGAACGCGAAGGCTTCCAAATGAAAATCGGAGAATGAACAATGAAAACGAAGATCGGAATGTTGGCTGCAATTGGTATTCTGACACTAGTGTTCTGTTACATAAATAAGTGACACACGAGCTTTGGTATGGTACAAGGGCTTATGTTCACTGCGAAAGAGCCGTTTCGATTGCTTGCCGAGGAGCAGACCCATTTGCAGCAACTGCTTCGATCCACGCGGGTTTCGGCGGGACTGGCCCGCCGCGCTCGGACCCTGTTGCTGTTGGCCGACGGTGTGTCGCTGCGTTATATCCAGACGCAGACCGGCATGAGTCCTCGCCGCACGTTGCACTGGAAGAAACGCTGGCGGGAAAAGGGACTCGACGGACTGCTGGATGCGCCGCGTGCCGGACGTCCCCGGAAGATGACCGGGGCCAAGGAGGCCGCCATCGTGGCGGCTACCCAAGCGTCTCCGCCGGGGCCGATCTCTCACTGGTCCACTCGCCGTCTGGCGCGGCGCTGGGGCGTAAGCCACGTCACGGTCATGCGGGTCTGGCACAAGGTCGGGCTGCAACCGCACCGCCTGAAGCACTACATGGCCAGTCCCGATCCTGATTTTGAGGCCAAGGCGAAAGACATTCTTGGTCTGTACCTGCATCCTCCGGAAAAAGCAGCGGTTTTCTGCATCGACGAGAAGACCGCCATTCAAGCGCTGGACCGCACGCAGCCCGCCTTGCCCCTGCGACCGGGACACCCGGAACGACACACCGTCGAGTATGTGCGCCACGGAACGGTCTCGCTGTTCGCGGCCTTGGAGGTGCACAGCGGGAAGGTCCTCGGCCGTTGCGCGCCCCGCCACACCAGCCAAGCCTTCGTTCAGTTTCTGGATGAAACGGTGGCCACGCATCGACGCAAAACGATCCATGTGATCCTCGACAACCTCGCGGTTCATAAAACCCCAGCGGTGAAAGCTTGGGCGGCGGCACACCCCAAGGTCCAATTCCACTTCACGCCCACCTACTCCTCCTGGCTGAATCAGGTGGAAATCTGGCTGGGCATGATCACCCGCGACTGCATCCGCCGCGGCATCTTTCACTCCGTCCCGGACCTGAGCCACCAAATCATGAACTACATCCGGCTCTACAACCGAACCGCCCAGCCCTTTCGCTGGACCTATTCCAACCCGAAGAAACGCATCCGTGTGTCACCTTCTTCGGTAACGCGACACTAGTTGCGGGTGCGCAGGCGGGTGAAAATCTACGCCTGAATTCTCATCTGGACTATTCATCGGACAGCGAAGATGGACCGCTGATCACTGGTGACCACATGAACGAAGGCGCTGTACCTGGTAAGCCGAACTACGTCATTATCTATGGAGAGGGTTGTTTCAATTCGAAGCGGCAGGCACGGCGCACCGTGAGCCTCTACGAGAAGTACAAGGACCGCGTGAATTTCGTTGTCGTGGACCTCGATCAGAAACGTTCACCCACGCAACAGCAGCTCGTGAAGCAATATTACCAGGGCTATATACCGCACGTCGTGGTTCTCGACAAGTCTGGCAAGGCTGTTTACAACTCATCAGGAGAAGTGGACGAATCATCGCTATCAACATTGCTGGACCGTGCATTGGAGTAGCGAGAGTGGTGGCCTGATTTGGGCCAACTACCTCCCGTAGTTCGGTAGTGCCCCTGCTCACGAGGCAGGTGCGTCCCCCCTCCTATCCCTGCAAAGTGTAACTTTGGCGACTGTCTCAGATTGGAGTTCACTACACCGGAATCTCTGGCAGTACACCTGCTTTGCAAGCACGTTCAGCCTGCTCGAGAAGCAGCGGCACTCACTGTCTCTTAAAACCTAGTTCCCCATCCTATTATTCTAAGACAGTTTTTGAGCGCACTTTTCCTATTGGCCATTCAGATAATCGTCCTCGCGTCTTTGGGTCTTGGCCGTCGTGAGCCCTTGGTCGCAATGTCCATATCGCTCCATCAGTATTACGATTTCAATTCCCCTGCTAGAATGGCCTGAATGATCGCTTGTCCGGTCATTCCGCTCACATCTTCACTTATTCCCAACCGATTCGAGAGTGCAGTTATTTGCCCGATGTGGCCGCGTGGCGCATGACGTCGAGAACTTCGGAGGTCTGCCACTCGTTTCCGGGCCACATGTTCGCCACGGTTCCATCCGCGGCCAGCAAGATCGTATTCAAGCTATGTGTGATCTGGTCATTCTGCTCGGAATAGGAGAGACCAAAACTGCCGGTTAGTTTTTGCAGGTCCGCGGGAGTTGTGGAAACAAAATCCCAGTGCTCGAAACCTTTGGGGTCATGCTCCAGGTACGACAGTCCATACTCCCTTAGGACCGGCGGTTTGTCGTATTTCGGATCCAAACTAACGCTGATCAAATGAGTTTTTTCGTAATCCTCGGGATTTTTTGCTAGCTCTTTATGGATGGTGGCAAATTCTCTGCTCAGTAGAGGACAATAGTCGGGAAAGGGACACCTTGTGTATATGAGCATGAGAAGAACAATCTTGCCTTTGAATTGGGCGAAATGCAGAGTCTTGCCATCCTGATTGACCAGTGGCACGTCAGGAACCTTGTCGCCAACCATGAGTACCTGTGGGGTTGGGCCTTCGGCAGGGGCACGAACGGCTGCTTTGCCGATTACGGTCAAGTGTTCCAACCAAAACTTGCCCGGCTGGTCCACAATTACATCCGCACGGATGACATCCGCTGGCTGAACCAGTTGAAACCCATCCGGATCCTTCACCGCGTAGGGCATGGTCATCGCTGCCATAAATCCAGGGATGTCGTCATTGTCGATTATGAGTTGCTGGGTGGCGGGTTGTTTACCGATGACCCGTCCCGTCAAAGTATAGGTTGTCGGCGAATCCTTGCAGCCTAAAAGGAGCAAGGAGAGGCACGTCATGAAGATCAATCTGGGAAAGCGGAATTTAGATAATTTGTTCATCATTCGGTTGTCGAAGTTCATTTCAGTAATCTTCCTAAGAAGGTGATCTTCGGAAACTCTCGCCCACTTGTAACGCCAAAGTTCCCGAATTCAGTCCAGCCTCAGTAATGGAAGCGGTAACGGAGCTCCGCGAATATCTCGCGTGGGTTATTGAAATGGAATCCGCCAAAGGTCAAACTGTCATCCAACATCACACTGCGATTCCCCACGTTTAGCCCGGTGACAGAGAGGGAGAAATTTTCACCGAAGTCCTTGCCGAGCGAAAGATCGACCGTTGTATGCGCGGGCAAGTAGTCCAAAGCAGAGCAACAGGGAGCGAGTCCCAATACCGCCGGACCGTTGCCATTGCTGAAGCCCGATCCGTAGTAG
The DNA here is from genome assembly GCA_963719875.1 of uncultured Acidobacteriota bacterium. Classification (GTDB taxonomy): domain Bacteria; phylum Acidobacteriota; class Terriglobia; order Acidiferrales; family UBA7541; genus Palsa-360. The sequence continues at coordinate 40,679 of CAVRDJ010000001.1, forward strand.
ACATTGACGGAGGCAAATGTTCTCAAGGGAAGCGTGGTTTGAGCTCCCACGTTGAGAGTATTCCTCTGGTCATGATCCAATTGGCCGTAATCCGGGGACGGGGTGTTGTCTGTGGGGATCAACCCGCCTGTGATGTTTCCCCGCGATTCGCCGATCTGATTTGAATAGGCAAGGTGTAGTTGCGCCCTACGCCACAGCCGAGGGGAGCGCAGGGTCGCCTCCCAACCGCGGATCAACGCCTCGGTGAGCGTTACGGGAATAAAGATATTTGATTCGCCTAAATTATTGTGGTCGAAAAAATTGTGCGACAGAGTATGAAAGGAATCAAAGTCCAGGTTCCAGCCTTTGTATGGAATCGTCACTCCGTATTGGTACTCTTCATCTCGTTCGCCATTTAGGGGACCGAAGCTGTAACCCTGACCGTTGGCCGCGTTCACAAGCGCAGGCCCCGAGAAGGTAAGCAACGGAGGGGCCTGGTAAAAGTCCCCGTAGAACCCATGGAAAACGATGTTTGTCTTAGGAATCCGTACTGAAATTCCGGCGCGCGGACTCGTGGCATTTTCAGAGATTGTGCCGCTGAAGTGAGATTGCCGCACGCCGCCGCTCAGGGTAAGCCATGAGGTTGCCTTGATTTTATCTTCAAACCAGAACTCCTCCAGTCCTCCGTTGACGATCTCACGGTCCGAGAAATTTGTGGCGCTTGCGTCATTGAACAGGACGCCGAACAGTTGATTGTCATGCTGGTAGAAACCATAGAACCCGGCGCTTATTGAGTTTCTGGCGATCGTCCCGCCAAGCGTGAACTGCCCTCCCGCATAAGTGGAGGCCCGGTCGTCGGTCGTCGCGGTTGGCAGGTCGTTTGGGTTGCTGCTGTAATTTGCGCTGTTGTAATGAAAGAACGGAGAAACCGTCAGAAGGAAGTCGCGGCTGAGTGTTCGCACCCAGGAGAAGTTGACGAACGTGTCGGCTTCCTGCTCGCCATCCATTTGAAAAAAGGTTCCCGGAGGGTACGGAGTTAGATAGATGACGCCCGGCTGACCGTATATTTCATTGATTTGGCCGTCAGAATTAGGGATTTGGTAATAGTCTCTGCGTGAAGAGATCACGAACCGAATTTGGTCTTTCGGGTCCATGTTGAATACCAGCGTTCCGAATCCGCCGAAGCCGTTTTCCGCGTCATGAATCACTTGCGGCGTCGGAGGCTGGAGACCGAGGTTGCTTCGGTTTCCATTCAGGCTGCCGTAGTAGGCGAATCGCTGCGTGTGCCCGCCGCAACTGATTTGGTCGTTCGTTTGATAGAAATTTCCAAAACTCGTAACGAGATCACACTCTTTGTCTCGCTCAAAACCTGTCCGGGGAACAACGTTGAAAACGCCATAAGTTCGATCGCCGTAATCCGCGTCATAACTACCCCGCTGGACTTCCAAATAATCGACGTCCTTGGGATCGAATTGTGGTCCCACATTGCTAGCGATATTCGTGTTGGGGACTGGTACTCCGTCAACCAGCCAACTCACTTGGTGCCCACCGCGTATATGAAGTTGATCGTGGGTAACGTATGAACCGGGAACATAGTCCGTAATTATCGCCAGACTATTCGTCCGGTCTGCCCCGGGGGTTTCCTGCACATCCTGGCGGTTTAGAAGCGTTGTCGGAGTGACCGAATCCATCGTTGCAATGACCGGTTCTCCGGTAACAACTGTCTTTTCGCTCACGCTAGCCAACACCAGTTGAAAATGGAGTACAGGGCTCGTTCCAGAACCGACAATGACATTCTGCTGCGCCTGTTGGAAGTTGGTCACAGTAGCAATGACTGTGTATTCGCCCAATGGCACGGCGCTGAAGTCGAATTCTCCTTCCCCATTCGTTTTTTGGTGTTGTACCCAATCGGAGTGTTGCGCCTTCAGATCGACTGCTGCGTCCTGAATGGGTCGGTGCTGGGGATCATGAACGATCCCATGTACGGTCCCGAATATTTCTCCTTCTGCGGGCGCAGAACCAATGGTAAGTGCACATACGACAAGAACCAAAACCAATGCTGTAACCCCGAAACGCATATTGAAACTCATTTGCTCCCTCGCTTTTGGCTAAGAATCAGAGCCTCGCCGCATAGAAGAAACATCTACACGGCGAATTTCATCTTTTGAATGGAGATGATTTAGTTAGCTCGGAAGCGTGCGAGGGGGCGGTGTGGAGGGGAGACTGGCTACAAATGGAACGAAACTAGACAACCAGAGCGGGGCGGCCTGCACCGTTGCTTCGTAAGAGATTGTAATGGGCGCTGCCAGAGTGAATAGAGCTGTTCCCACAGCCAGTTTAGGTGCGGGGTCGCAAGCTCGCATCGAACAATCGGCCGAACCGGCCTTGCCGTGCGCACCACAATCACTCTTGTCCGTCTGCATATCGCGGCCTTGGCGATGATGCATGGGACAATAGGCAGCGTTGCAGCAGGCGGGCAAATCAGAAGCGGAAAGCGACTCGGCGAGCGCCGGCGTATTCGCTGCCAACAACGCAAGAAGCGCCGCCACTGCCAAGAGCTTTCGCGGAATGTCTCTCAGTTTCATGCGGTGACAATCCTCTAGAGCATACACTCTTCTCATGGCAAGATTCAACGGCCAGCATGAAATAGTACCCCATGCGGCTCGACAAAACTCTTCCCAGACCCAATTCCACTTAACTTTCAGGTAAGACATTGTTTATTTCTCCTCTTTTTTTGCCCCGTTTTCTTCGGTTACCCAAAAGCGAACGACTGCTTTATGGGAAGTAATCGGGCTGTTCGGGAGGAAGCGCGCAAGCAGAAGCCGAGAAGCTGCTCGGCGCAAGAAATTGTCCGTGGCAGTGCCCGAGAAAATAGACGGCGGAAAAGGTGGACGTACCGGCAATCAGCGATTCCAATGGTCGATTACAGGAGCGAAAGCCCTCGGAAGAGCATCGGCATGTTTTTCGCCTAACCTGTGGTTGCGGGTGGATGGGAGAGAAGTCCACGAACTAGCTTGTGGGCCGATGACACGCGCGGAAGCAGCCGAGCGGAATTTAAAATGAAAGTCATTTCGGAAGAGACGTGAATAAAAGCTGCCAAAAGCGGATTGAGGAATCCAAAAGCCGCCAAGCCGACACCGATACTGTCTACGACCAACGTTCCGACGAAGTTCTGCATGATCGTGCGATGGCAGCGCCGTGCAATGCGCACGGTTTCGACGAACTTGGCGAGGTCTGACCCGATCAAAACGATATCGGAACTCTCGCGCGCAACGTCGGTCCCCGAGCCCATCGCCACGCCGACAGTGGCTTGAGCAATCGCTGGTGCGTCGTTGACCCCATCACCCACCATGACAACCTTCTTGCCCTGAGCCATCAGCTCTTGTACGCGTTGAAGCTTTTGTTCGGGCAGCAATTCGGCAGAGATTTCGTCCACTCCCAGCCCCTTACCGACAGCCTGAGCAACTACTTTTGAATCGCCGGTCAATAGGATGGTTTTGAGACCCATTGATTTGAGACTCTGAATCGCAGCCTTTGCTTCGGGGCGGAGCAGGTCAGCCACGTGGATTGATCCGAGTAAATGTCCGGCTCGCGTCACAAGCACAGCCCCATCGGAAGTTCCCTGCAGAGCATCTGCGCCTTGGATTCTTTCGTCTCGGAAGTGCATCCAATTACCAACAGTTATTTCTTCGCCTTCGATCTCGGCGACAATCCCTCTCCCTGGCGTGTATTCGAACTTGTCGGGATGACGAATACGAATCCCCATCTGAGAGGCCTTATCCATAATCGCCTTCGCAACAGGATGCTCGGATTGGCATTCCGCAATCGCTGCGGACTCGAGTAAATACGCCTCACTTACGCCGCTGGCCGGTCGAATCTCCATAACCTCGGGTGTTCCGTAGGTCAGCGTACCCGTCTTGTCGAGAAGGATCGTATCGACCTCGGCAAGCTTTTCGAGGTACAGTCCGCCCTTAATGATTGCGCCGTCTTGCGCGGCCCTGCCAATTGCACCGAGGATCGCGAGCGGGGTCCCTGCCGCAATCCCGCATGCTCCCGCTACGATTACAACCGAGATGGTCGAACGCATGTTGTGCGTGATCAAGAATGTGACAGCGGCGGCGGCCAACGCGAAGTACACCAGATAGCCCGAAAGCCGATCCGCAATTCCTTGAATCGGGGCACGTGATTTCTCCGCCCGTTCGACTGCCTCGATGATTTTGCCAAACGTTGTATCGCGACCGAGGCGTTCCACGCGAATCTCAAGCGCTCCCGACTGATTGATCGTGCCAGCGTAAACCACGGAATCCGCGCTCTTCTCAACTGGCATGGATTCACCCGTGATCGGCGCTTGGTCAACAAAGGAATGCCCGCCGATAACCTTGCCGTCAACCGCGATCCGCGCCCCTGGACGAGCAAGAACATCATCGCCAGTGGCGATTTCAAGGATGGGAACGTCCTTCCATTCCCCTTGTCGGCGTACTGTTGCACTGCTCGGAAGCAGATCAACCAGGCGTTGAATCGCTTTCCTGCCTCGACCGACGGTCAGCCTCTCCAGAATCTCCGCTGCTAAGACGAAAAGCGTGATGATGAGAGCGGTAAAGATTTCACGAATGGCAAGAGCCGCTACAATGGCAATGGCCATCGAGAGTTCCATCGTCATGCGGCGCTGAATGATGTTCTCGTATGCTTCGTGAAAGATCGGAAAGCCGCCAACAAGAGTGCATGCGACACCGAGGGCAGTGATATAGGGATTCAAAGCGCCGTGAAGAAACCAGATGGCTCCCGCTGCCGCAGCGACGAACAATACGCGGTTGATCTCCCGCCAATTCAGGGCATGCCCATGGTCGTGATGTTCGTCGTCGTCCGCGTGATCGGAGGGCACATTGTTACTGTTCATTCCCAGAATCTTTTCTGAATCCGAGTCTTCCTGATTAGGACTATTCATGTGCCTCACCTCTTGCGGAGTTCCGGAATTGTGCAACGTTATTCCGAATCTGAATCAAATGTGCATGAAGGAGACATCACATCGAACGAACTTTCGGAAAAACTGCGTGTTCTCCGACAGCTAGATGGGATTTGAAATTATTTGGTTTTGGGGATAACCACGTGTGCTCGTGCCATCTCCACCCTAAGCTTGCGAGCAAGTACTTCACATGATCGAAAGAATAGCGCACTCGGAAGCGGTGCCAGATCAAGAGGGCGACGCGTTCTGAGGTCCACACGGGTGTCTCAAAGCCATGGGATAGCGGCCCTCGCGCCAATAGGCCGGGGAGCTGAGCTAGTTTTTCACGACCAAGTTTAGGATGGGGCCCGGACTTCGGGATTCGACGCAACCCTTCGTTTCCGTGCAAGCGATAGTTTCGGGCCCATCGTTGAACCGACTGGATGCACACGCCCAGGGAACGGGCGATTTTTGAGGTGGATTCGCCGCGCTCCAACCGGGCCATAGCCGCTATTCGGCGGGCCTCTAACTTTTCTGCATCGCGCCGCTTATATCCTAGTGGGCGTGGCATGGTCCAGCGCTCCTGGCGGGGAAGCCATCTCTTCGCGTGCAAACCTCATTTGCGAACAGCTAATGATTTTCTTGTTCCATATTCAATTTCAGATCGATCATCACTTCCGGAGATTTTTGAGAACCCGAGATAATCACTTTCTCTGACACCAGATCGTCTTGCTCTGCATAAACTTCGTAGTCCAATCGGGCGTCAAGACCCACGAGGCTAAAATGACCGTCGCGGTCCACTGGCTTGATTCTTAGAAAATGTGCATGCGTATCTTTCACGTAGACCCGTCCCCAGTGAATTGGGCGTCCGTTCCCGTCAAGCACTCTTCCTACGACCTTGAACCACGATATGTGCGCCTTCTGAGGCCGCGCCAAACTAACAGAAGCACTCAAGGCCACCAGCATCGCCATAACCAGTGCGTTTCTCACGTCCAGTACCTTCTCTGCGGGTCCTTGCTCATACAGATCACTCAGCGTGTGACAGGGAGCCTTCCAGTTACCATGGAAGGGAATTTGCCGTGGTGCGGGCCGTCTCTTTTGAAACCGCCCGCATCACGGCCAGACCACTTAGAAGTGGAATCCAAGTTCAGCGGTCATCGCGCGCGGCGTAACGTAGTGGGTTCCGCTGAAGGTGGAAAGGAAATTGTAGAGGGCGACTTTGTTTGTCACGTTGATGGCCGTTAGGCGCAGACTCCACTTGTAGCGTTCCTTGTTGTTGAAGAGATTGTCGTCCCCCAAGCTGATATCAAATAGATTGCGTGGAGCGATCCGCGACGGATTGTGGTCGTCATCCGAAGTTCCCGGCGCGGGTATCTTGATGCGCGTCGAGCCGTACTGGGAAGCAGGGCAATCGATCAGAGGGGTCGTGAACGTGGGAACTGCCGACCCGCAAAATATACCTGCCTGGAGTTGTTGGTCCCCGGTCAAGCCGCTGAGGTCCACGAAGGGAACGCTGCCGATGAGGAACCCGCCGCAAACGGTATTGGGATTCGTGAGATTGAAACACGGCGCGGGGCCAGCGACGAGGCCGTTGTCGTACCGCCAGTTGAACGCAATCCAAGGCAGATTCTTAAACGGTTGATACTGGATGTGCGTGGTTTGTTGAAACCTTTGGTCGTGGTCGATGCGGAACGACCCGGTCGTTGTGAAATCTGTCCCCAGGCCGCCGACTTGCGGATGAAAAAAGCGCGACGCGACGCTGCTGGCGGTGAAAAATGCCGTCAGCCCATGAAAGTTCGGCAGGCTCACCCGGACCGATGGCCCATGAATCTTGGAACGGCCCCAGGCAACCGGGAAGAAAATGGGCGTGTTCAGGAAATCGGTGAAGTCATATCCGTTATGTGTGTATTTCCAAAGGTAGTCGGCATCTACCACGAGGAACTTCCCAAAGGCTTGCTGGAAGCCCGCGTGAAATTCATTACGCTGCCCGGGAAGGACCGGTGCCGTCGCCCCAAAGAGGGCCGTAGCCACGGGATTACCCGCAGTGGTGGCGAGAATCAGGTTCTCGTTGAACGGGGTCTCGATTACGCGCGCGTAAGAGATCCGCAGAACGGTGTTGGTCCGTTTGATGTTGTAGGCAATTCCGGCGCGAGGTTCCGCTTGGTTCGTGCTATTGGAGATTCCCCGATAAAGATCGCCGCGAATCCCGATGTTGAAGGACCAACTGCCCTTCGTAATTGTGTCTTGCAGAAAGAGTCCGAGTTCCTTGATGTCCCCGTGTCCGTGGAACTGAAACAGTCCGCGCGTGCCGGTGCAAGTGGCAACCCTGGTTAAGTCGATGCAGCCGAGCACAGGATCAAAGGCACCAACAGATGCAAGGGGGTCTGAGCCATCGTTGGGGATTAAACCCGCTGCTGGACATCCCGTTGGGTCGCTGACATTCGTTTCTCCGGCTGGGCCATCAGAACTATTCGGGTTTGGAAGGTTTCCAGCGGCCAGGCAAGGGTCATTGAAGGTGGGGTCCGTGACGCCGGCAGTGAAGTTTTCCGTCAGGAGGGTGTGCTGAAATGTCCCGCCAATCTTCACATTGTGCGCACCCTTCACGTAGGAGACATCCGCATGGATGCCCGCGTTTGTGAGGATACGATCCTGGCTCGTGGTATCGGATATGTCCGCAAGGGGATTGGCGCTGGGGTAATAATTGAAATGGTCGCGCCGCACGAAGGCTCCGACGGTTAGAAGTGTGGTTGCGCTGAACAGATGGGTCCAGCTGGGAGCCACATTCAACGATTGCACTTGCGCGCGCTGGTCCTGTCCTGAGGCCTGCGCATCGAGCGAATTCGGTTCCTGGAACCAGGAACGCGTGAAGCTAAAATTCAGGTGGACGGAGTCGGCCATCGTGGGCTGAAAGTCGAAGCGGTCGAACGCGTTCTCTTCATTTCCCTTGGAGTGGATGACCACGAATTCCGGAGGATCGAGAAAGCGCCCCGTGTTCAAGCCGTTCAGGGAGACGAAGTTCCCCCACTTCGAGCCGCCAACGGCGAGATTTCCGCCGACGGTCGCGGAACCGAACGAGCCGTAGGACGTGGTCACACTTCCAGTGGGCTGCGTTTGGCCGAGGCCCGAGCGAGTTGTGACCTTCACGACGAGGCTCGTCTTGTCACCATACTCCGCGGGAGGCGCTCCCGCGATGACCTCCATCGACTGGATCGAATCTACGGGCAATTGGTTGGAGAAAACCTTGCTCTGCTGGTCGGTGATCGCCTGGCCGTCCACAGAAAAAGAATTCTCTGCGTGGTCGCCCAGGCCGTGGAACAAGCCGTTGGAGTCTGCGACAACACCGGGGGAAGCCAGCGTCACGAGCGAACTTAGCGACGAAGACGCGCTTTCAAGCGGCAACTTGTCGAAAAGGTCGCGGTCGATGTCGGTGTGAGGAGTCGACTCGGTTTCCACGAGATCCGCTCCAGTCGCTTCCACGGTAATATTTTCCGAGGTGGTTCCAACCTTCAGACTGGCTTCAAGCGTGGCCGGAACGCTGGAGCGAACATCCACGTCTTGGGTGTAGTTCGCAAATCCCGGCGCCTTCGCCACCAGGTGATACGTATTGAATGGCACATTCGTAAAACGAAAATCGCCAGCCATCCCGGTCGTCGTGTCCCGATGATAGCCGCTCACCACATCGGAGATTTCGACTGACGCATTAGTCAGCACGCCACCCGTAGCATCCTTCACAACGCCTGTTATGGTCCCGGACGATTGCGCCCAGCTGGAAGTCGCAAAGAAAAATGTGCAGAAAACAAACACTACTAAAAGTGCAGGCTTGCGGAAATTCATATGTGTTTCTCCTCTTCCCCCGTGGGGAACGTGCAGTCGTAGAGCGGAAGGTCGCCGCCGCAAAATGGGCGGGTACGCCGAACCCTACTTCCGGGCCGGCGCATCAAGTTGTAAATCTAGGCAGAGGATTGTCTAAGCGATGGGAGGTGCGCGAGGGGCCGTTTGGGAAAATATGGGGCCAAAAGCAAGGGCTACAAATTCCGGCAAAGGCAGAAAGGCAATCGGCTTCAGCAGCGACACTGACGGCGCGACTTCCAATCCCGCCGGAGTCTGATGGCCCAGGTGGCAATACGGACAATGCGCGTCATCGCTCGGGCCCTGGTGATGCCAATCGCTGACGACGCCGGTCGCGAAGACCAGCAGCACGAATAACGCTAGCGAAACCCCGAGTAGGCGAATTATGCTTCGCGCAGTCATTGTGGTCGATCCGGGCTAGGACACTGAAGCCCTGATAACAGTACCCCTGATGTCGGCCACATGTAAAGAGTTGTCTGGTAGGCGGCCTCTCAAATCAGCAACTTCGTTCAATACTTGTACAGAGTCCGGTCGAAGTTTCGTCTAAAGAGAGTCGAAGTCCCAATGTACCGACAGGCGACAAGGCATATCGACAACTGCAAGATGAAGGATGGAAACCCTACAGTTCTTTTGAACCGTGGTGAATGCAGCGGTCAATTCTAGCCCGAAGTAATTCGGTAGATAGCCCCATCTCACGATCACAATGTCAGAATTCCAGCCGCATCTGGAATGCGATCATGCGTGGCGTGCTATCACCGCCCAAACCAACGCCGAGTAGGCCGGTCGGCGGAGAGGTCGAGTAAGTAATCGCTCCAAACCCGGTCTGGGTAAAAGGCTTTTCCGGAATGCCAGCCAGCACCATGCTCGGAAGTCCAAAATTCGGATGATTGAAAAGATTGAAGAACTGAACGTCGAACCGCAGCTTCACCAGCTCGGTCAAGGGGAACCATTTCGACAGATAGAAGTCACTCCAGGTAAAATTGGGCCCGCGTAGCGCGTTACGACCGAGGTTCCCGAATTGACAATTCTTCGGACTGTTGCCACCAAAGCACGCCCCGGTACTCGGGTCCACGGTCGAGACAAAAGCATCGGGATTGAGCCACTGAACCGTCCCCGGCTGTGTCACACCCGGAATCGGATTGTGGTCATAGAGCGGCACGCCCGGAACGACGCTCGCGAATTGCGGCCCACTTCCGTTCACAACTCCATTTCCATCTGCTGAATAAGGCGTGCTCAGGACAGAGAATGGAATCCCGCTGTGCCAAAGCACGGTTCCCGACACCTGCCAGCCGTTCAGCGCGTAGCCAAGAGCCCGATTTCGCACCTTGACCGGCAATTGATAAACATATTGTGCGGTGAAATTGTGCCGGATGTCGTAGTCGCAAGGACCGTAATCCCGCGCCAAATCTCCCGGCAGCGGGGACAGAATTCCTCCTGCCGAGAACTGTAGGAATCCGCCATTGGAGACGGTATCCATGCAACGGCTCCAAGTATAGTTAATTTGCCCCATTAGGCCGTGTCCAATACGTTTCATCGCCGTCAATTGCAAGCCGTTGTAGTGGCTGTTCGCACCGATCGAAAATTGCGTCACTGCCCCAAATCGAGGGTCCGTAGAGTGGGCGTATGGAAAGGGCGCAAAACACCCGTCACAGACCGTCTGATAGCCGTTCACTTGTGTCAAGTACGGTTGATTTACGGCGCGGGTGCCAACGTACTGCGCGTGGATACTTCCCGTCGTTCCCAATTCGAGTTCTATCCCGAGACTCCACTCCATGAAATAGGGTGCATGAAGTTTTCCATCAGGTACCGCCGTCATAGCGACCGGAGGAAGACAAGTTGCGGGATTCGCTTGCGCAGATGCGCAGGAAAGCTGGCCCTCCGTGAATCCTGAACTGAACGTTTGATTGGCGACGACGGTTGCATCAACTGCACTGTTTGGAACTCCCGGTGCGATTGCTGTGCCGCCGACAGTCCCGAGAAGGCCGCCCTGGAAAGTTTTGACATTGGGTGGGTTGACGCCGACGACATCGGCGATGCTGCCCGGCAAAATATCGCTGAAAACACCGAAGCCAGCCCGCAACACGGACTTAGACTGGAATTGCCATGCAATCGCTGTTCGCGGTTGAAGGATTGCAAGAGGCGTCGAGGAAAACACGTTACCGAGGCCGGTCTGAATAGCAGCGTTCAGCGGCTGATTCACATCATGCGAGATGGAACCAAAAGAACCGCGAAGACGAGCAATTTGCCCATGAGGATTTAATGGGTTGGAATTGAATGTGTCTCGAATGCCGAAAGTCCACGTCAACTTCTTGGTCACTTTCCAAGTATCCTGGGCGTAAAAATCGAGATTCAGGAAGTTGAAAGGTTCGTTTGCCGACGTCGGAAAAGTCTCTGTTGCCGTAGATGCGACCCCATAAATGTATTGCGGCAGGTCAGTGTAAATAACCGTCGGAACGGTTCCCTGCCCGAAGTCATAATCATTCAGCCGTAAGATACGCATATTGGTTCCAAAGCGGAGTTCGTGCGCGCCATGGCTCCAAGCCAGGTTGTCATTGATAAAGAACCGGGAGGCGCGTCTTCCCTGAACCCAGGTGTTATCGAGTCCACCGAGCGTGGTGAAAGGGGCGTTCGCGCCGCTTCCCTGCAACACAATCGGGAATGCGGAGAGTGTCTTTTGAAAATCATCGGGACCGAATAGGCTCCCGTACCAGGAAAACGCCGGGTTGAAATAGTTCACAAGACTCTGCGAAAAGACGTGCGTATATCCCGCTGCAAACGAGTATAGAGGTTGTGGGGAAAGCGCGTTGAACAAAGGGTTGATGGGATCTGTGTAAGCAGCTTGAAGTCCGTTGTCCGTTTGAAAGCGGAACCATGTGGTGTTCTTCTCATTGATGTTGTAATCGATTCGAACCGTCTGCACCTGTTCATGATCGTCACTCGAATGCGAAATACTCTGGCGATTGGCGCAACCGTTTCCGTCATCCGCAATGGCCGGGGTGAATCCTCCCACATCGAACGGACATCCAAGTACTGTGAGGGGTGTTCCGCCCGTACTTCCGTAGAGTGAAAACATCTTCCGATAGAACGGCACCAACTGCGGTGCTGGTGAATAGATCGAACCTGTAAGGGAATCAGTGCCACCTAAAGGGAGTTGCTGCAAAACGTATTTCTGAAACGCCGGGGTTGGAACGGTAGTAGCTGTGACGATGGGTAGTGCAATCCGAACCCATTCGCTGTCAAAGAAGAAGAACAGCTTGTCCCGAATGATCGGCCCTCCAACACTCCCGCCGAAGTGGTTCACCGTCGAGCGCGGTTTGTGACTTCCTGGAGTCGCATTCGTAAAATAGTTGGCAGCGTTGAACCTAGAACCATTCCACAGCTCGTAGAGATTTCCGTGAAACTGGTTCGAACCTGATTTCGTAACGTAGTTAACCTGCGACGCCCCATACCGCCCCTGATCGACGGCATAGGAAAGCGTGTTGACCGTCACTTCCGATATCGAGTTCAGTCCCAGAACGAGGTTTGTCGAGAGTCCGCTGTTAAGATTTGTCAGCGGGTCATTCGTTTCTAAGCCGTCAACGATATAGCCGTTTGAGAGAGCGGGCAGTCCGTTGAATTCCACATTGCCGTACCCATTCGTTCCCCCAACGAAGTCATTGCCGCTGCCTGCTGTGTTCACGAGCGCCCCAGCGGCAAACTGCAGAGGGTACGTTAAATCACCGCCCGGATTGGGAAGATTCTCCAACGCTGGCGAATTCAGATTCGTGGATGTATTTGCATCTCCTGGGTTGATCAGTAGGGCTTGGCCACTAACCTCAACGGTCTGCTCCGATTGCGCCAGCTTGAGTGTGAAATCGACCGTCTGTTTCTGGCCCAGACCCGAGAATACACTGTCATTCTGCTGCGGCGCGAATCCCGCCGCCTCCGCTCTTACGGTATACGTGCCTGGCTTTAGTTGTGGGAAATTGAAGTGGCCCGTGTCGTCGGTCTTGGCAATACGTTTCAGGCCGATCTCTTGATTCGTGATCGTCACCGTGGCTCCCGGCACAGCGGCATCCGTCGGATCATTCACTTGCCCAAGGATCGCACTGGTGGTTTCTCCCTGCGCTTTAGTGCTGACGGGAATTACAAAACACGTAGTTGTTAACAACACGCCTATGAGAATGAACCGCGCCATAGATCCAAGACCTCGATCATGGAAGTGCGATATTAACCTCAGTTAATATAGAAAGTAAACTGAAATAAACACAATTGTGCTTGGCGAGAAGATGCTGCATCGGTGCGGCACAATCGTCACTAGCGAATTGAAGCGGCAGCGGGCGCGACGCTGCCCGCTGCCGTAGGCGGCACGGTTCTAGGCGGGCGGCGCGGAGGAACCCTCCGCGCCGATAGCATTGAGGATTCGAGTAGCGGTTTGCTGGATGTACTCCAATCTCTCGGACAGCAGTTTGGCGTCACCCTCGTAAAGCTGGATGTAGTCTTGCGCTGCCGAGCCAGTCTCAAGGCCGACTGACCTGATCGAGTTTTTGTACCGCGGCGGGCGAAGAGTAACATGCCAGTAATTTATCGCGATTCGGATACCAAGCCCCACGCCTGCTCACGAGGCAGGTGCTTCCCTCCGAGCTATCTACCCCAAAGGCCTGAAGCCGGAGACGCAGTGAGTTCGGTGACCTTTTCGCCCTTAACAGTGTGGACGAGCCATCACGAAACGGCCGTCTAGGACTCTGTCGACCGCGGTGTGACGGAGATGCATATTGGAAGAACCCAACGCCTAGCCTCCAGCATCGAATCGTGCATGACGGGAGTGGCCCAACTGCGTCTGGCGCCGGTCGAACGATCAGTGGCTGCGCGCTACAAGGCGCTTATTCGCGTTTCGCAGGCTGTGAGTGCCCACCGGGAGCCGAGAAAGCTCTTCGAGGTCCTTGTCGACGAATTGCACCGTGTCATCGAATTTGATGGGATCGGGATCGCGCAATACGACGAATCAACGGACGCCATTGAGTGGCACGTCTCGATTCATTGTGAAGAGCCAAATCCGGTTCTGAGGGACAAGTGCGTACCAAATGAAACGATGACCTGTTGGGTGTTTCGGAATCAGCAGCCGCTCGTGATTCCTTTTGTCAGGGACGAAACACGGTTCCCGGATACGATGGAGTTCTTGAAAAAGCACAAAATGCAGTCGGTTTGCATGCTTCCGTTGACCACGGTGCATCGCCGAATCGGGAGCATGTTTATTGCCAGTGGACACCCGAACGCGTATGCCGCAGATGAAGTGCGTTTTCTGGGTCTGGTCGCGGACCAAATCGCTCTTGCGATCGACGACGCATTGAATTTCGAGGCATCGCGCACCGCCCAAGAGCAGCTGAAACTTCTTCTGGCCCTGACCAACAGTGTTGTTTCTACTCTAGACTTGCGAGAGTTATTGCGAAGTGTTTCTGGAAACCTTCGTCGCGTAATGAGCTGTGATCTCGCAGGGGTTGGTGTGCCGGACCCAGAAAACGACAAGTACCTGCGCGTATATGCGCTGGACTTTCCCGACAGTAAGGGCTTTATAAGGGAAGAAGTCCTAATCCCGATCGAAGGGACTCCCCCAGGAACGGCCTTCAGGACCGGCGAACCCATCGTAGGAATGGTAAGAGATTTATGTAATATGATTTCGGATTCGCCGCCGATCGCCGAGGGCATGAAAACGGGTTGTGTCCTACCGCTGGTGAGCCGTGGGCGGACACACGGAGTCTTGCTTCTCGGCCGCCGTGATGAAAAGAGCTTCAGCCGGGAAAACATCGAATTTCTGATGCAAGTGGCGGGTCAAGTGGCTATCGCGGTGGAGAATGCGCTCGCCTACAAGAAAATCGCCGAGCTAAAAGAGAAACTTACGCACGAGAAGCTCTATCTTGAAGATGAAATCCGCACTGAGTTGAATTTCGAGGAGATCGTCGGAAAAAGCGCCGCATTGCGACGCGTCCTCCAGCAAGTGGCTACTGTGGCGCCGACAGACTCAACAGTTTTGATCTGCGGCGAAACGGGAACGGGCAAGGAATTAATTGCTCGCGCCATTCACAATTTGAGTTCACGCCAGTCAAACGCGTTCGTAAAACTGAATTGCGCCGCGATCCCTATGGGATTGCTCGAGAGCGAGCTGTTCGGCCACGAAAAGGGAGCGTTTACTGGCGCCATCGCGCAGCGCATCGGTCGCTTCGAGCTTGCTAACGGTGGGACGGTATTCCTCGATGAAGTCGGCGAGATTCCTCTGGAATTGCAGCCCAAACTCCTCCGCGTGTTGCAGGAGCGCGAATTCGAACGGCTAGGGAGCACATGCACCCTCAAGACGGACGCTCGGCTAATCGCGGCGACAAATCGCGACCTGGCTTCCATGGTGGACGGGCAGAAGTTTCGTTCCGACTTGTTTTATCGCTTGAACGTTTTTCCGGTTCGCCTGCCGTCATTGCGAGAACGGCCGGAAGATATTCCACTGCTGGTCCGGCATTTTGCCGAGCAGTGCGCCCGGCGCATGAATAAGAAGATTGAGACCATTTCCAGTGAAACGCTTAAGCAGATGCGGCAATACCATTGGCCGGGAAACATTCGAGAGCTTCAGAACGTAATTGAGCGCGCGGTGATCCTTTCAGTGGGCCCGGTCCTGAAAGTTCCGCTAGGCGAAATCCAATCACGACCCTCGCCAACGGCCGTGAATCGGGACGGGGACTTGGACAAAGAGCCTGGGTCCACAATGCGCCAGGATATTCGGGACGTCCTGGAAGAAACCGAACGCAAACACATTCTGAGCGTCTTGGCGCAGACGAACTGGGTCGTCGCCGGACCGAACGGTGCTGCAACCCGACTGGGAATGAAACGCTCCACTCTTCAATTACGCATGCGAAAACTGGGACTCTCCCGCGAAAACGCCCAACCTATCTCGTGATCTCCTGCCGCAATTAGATTTCGGTTTCTCCAACTCGATTCACAAGTTTCGCAGTGCCATGAAACTGGCAGATTGCCATGAAGCTGGTAGTGGCACTGCTACCGCCAGTCCCTCGGCCTGATTCCTTTTTCCTCTATCTCGTGAACTGCCTTGACTTTCGGGAATTTCGTTTCCGAATTTGAGAATGGCATGGCGCGTGCAATTTCACTCTGCGAACGGAGAAAGCAGTGTTGAGAACAACGATCCTCGAAGAGTCCACGGAGCAACGATGGACGCTGCAAGGGCGGCTTTCAGGGCCGTGGGTTGCGCACCTCAAATCGGATTGGCAGAAATCCCATTGTAGGAGTGGAAAACGCAAATGCGTGGTGGACGTAAGCGGTGTGACGTTCGTGGATCTGGAGGGAGAGCGCGTTCTCGCAGCGATGATAAACGATGGCGCGGAGTTCATCGCCTCAGGCGTATACACCAGGCACATGTTGGAAATGCTGGAGAGACGGCGCCAGCGCTGGATTCGCAAATTTATGGGGTGTTCTTAGCAAAGCCGTTCTGCGCCGCATTCGCATTTTTATAGGCATCGCGAATTGAGCTGAGAAAGCAGGAGTGTTTAGTTATGACGATGTACGCGCTCATGTTTGTATTGGCGGTCGATCTCCTTCTCGTGGTGATGGGAGACGGAACAACTCAATCGAAGTGAGCGGCCGAGCAGGACTGACTTCAGTGGTTGTCGTTCATAGATGCAAATCGAAGGGGGATATTCACAATGACAAAAGAGATATTGGCCTCAGGACTTCTTGGAGCGTTGCTTCTACTAGCTTCATCCGCAAGAGCGCAAGAAGACGGATTCATGCGTAACGAGGTCGCCGTGCAAGGGACCGGATTCTTTACCAAGGACTCGCAGCAAAACGGAACACTCGAACATGCCACAAATACAGGCGGCTTCCTGGTGAACTACCGCTTTCATATCAACGGCTGGCTCGCTGCTGAGGCAAGCTATGGCTACGATCGAAACACGCAGGAGAGTTTCACTCCCGGTGGAAACATCGGCATTCAGGCGAACGTGCATCAAGCAACGGGCGCACTGGTCGTTAACCTTCCCGTTTCCGTTCACAGGGTGAGACCCTACGTGCTCGCAGGAGCCGGAGCGCTTGTGTTCGATCCGACGGGAAACGCCGGAGGAATTGTTTCCGGAGTGCAGCGGCAGGCCCGCCCGGCATTCGTCTATGGCGGGGGCTTGGACTACAGGCTCGTACGACATGTCGCGCTTCGATTGGAGTATCGCGGATTTGTCTACGACCGCCCTGACTTCGGAATAGCCGCCCTTAGCTCGAACATCACCACCCACAGCGCGGAACCGTCCGCCGGACTCGTGTTCCATTTCTAACAAACACGCCACCGAGCTTGGGGCCAGCGCACGCGGACTCTGAGGCGCTGCCCCCGAACCCTCGACACAGTCCATTGCAGGAAAACGGCGTGGAGAAAGCGCGGCAGAAGTGAACGCCGAAGAGAGGCCACTTTATCATGCATTTGGATAGCAAAGTCGCAGAGCGAATTGAATTGGAAGATGGAATCTTCAGCGAAGATGCAGTCAGCGAAGGCCTGCACATTGAAGAAATCTTGCACCGCGCTCACCAGATCCATCGCACCCGGGGCGGGCTGATTGGATACGACCTCGAAGATTGGCTGCAGGCGGAACGGGAATGGCTCGGAGAAATCAGCCAGCCTATTTCCAGATCGAAAGAACGGGGCTCGGAACCGCGCTCGTTGGAAATTCGTACTCCTGATTTCAAACGAGGAGAATCCTCTTGAAGCGACGCACTCCATTTCTGATCGAACCCAGATTCATTCGTGACCGTGGATGCAAGATCGCGTTGCATTTTCTAGGAGGCCTGGTGTTATGCCTCTCGCTAACACGTGTGGCGTTTGGATTACCACAAAAGACAAGAACCGATGACGCACCAAACACCGCCTCGTCGATCACCGGAAACGTAAGCGTAATCAATGGTCAAGGCCAGGCCAACAGTCTCACCGGTGTCAGCGCGAAGATAAGCGAGCCGAATACGGGATCCACGCTTCAATCGACGCTGACCGACGAGAGTGGTCGTTTCCAATTTACGCACCTGACGGCCGGGACCTACACGCTCGAAGTCAGCGCAGACGGCTTCAAGCCGTGGGCCAAGACGATCGAATTGGCACAGAGCCAAACCGCGGTGGAGGACGTCAGACTCGAGATCAACTCCGTTGTCGAACAAATTGAAGTTCAAGGCGAGAACATCGAAATTTCCACAAATAACGCGGAGACCACCGCGACCATCAGCGACCGGCAGCTCGAGACATTGCCTCTTGCGGAACAGAAATTCACAGAGGCGTTGCCTCTCACCCCCGGCGTAATCCGCACGCCCGAAGGGAAGCTGAACTTTAACGGCCAGGCCGAGAATCAGGGAATCCTGCTGGTCGATTCGACGGAGACTGTCGATCCCGTGACCGGGAGCTTCGCAGTTCCCGTGCCTGTTGATGTCATTCAGTCGATGAAGGTGCACAGCTCTCCGGACACGGCCGAGTTCGGCGGGTTTTCTGGGGGCTTGACGCAGATCGAGACCAGACCGCCATTCGACGCGTGGAATTTCAAACTGCATGATTTGACGCCCAGCTTCCGAGGGAAAAACGACCACCTTGTCGGCATCGGCCAATTCACACCGCGGCTTTTGTTCGGCGGTCCATTGATCCGAGGCAAGCTCAATTTTACGGAAGAAATGACCTACGAGGTAAATAACCTTGAGGTGCGCGGCCTGCCCTGGCCTTTCAACGAAACAAAGACCAGGAGCGTCACCTCGTTTACGCAATTCCAGTTTATTTTGTCTCCGCGTCACCTCCTCGACGTTGATCTTAATATCTTTCCGCGGCGAACGCAGTTTGCAAATATTAACGCATTGGTGCCGCAAAGCGCGTCGTCCAACTATGGACAGAATGGCGTGTCGGTTGGAATTTCGGACAGCTACCAATTTGGTTCAGGCAGCCTGCTGAACACGGTCGTTCGTTACACTCGATTTGACAGCCACGCGCACGGTCAAGGGGCCGAAGATATGTTGGTTACCCCTGACGGTTGGGGCGGCAATTTCTTCAATTCGTGGTTGAGAAATGCCAACGAATTGGAGTTTCGGCCTGCGCTCCGGTTTGCAGAAAAATCCTGGCACGGCCGTCATGAATTGAAAATCGGTTTGGATGTGTCCCGCCGATCTTTTGACGGAACCAGCGAATCTCGTCCCGTCCAAATCCTGAGACAGGACGGCACCGTCGCCGAGCAGATTGCCTTCCAAGGCCCTGGCCTACTGAGCGCGGCGTCCACCGAGGCGGGAGAATTTATCGAGGACCACTGGGTCCTCGATCCTCGTCTGGCAATCGACGTAGGGGCTCGCCTATCGAGCCAATCGATTGGCCGAAGCGCAGCCGTCGGGCCTCACATCGGCTTCGCCTACTCCCCCGCTCGAAGCGGGAGAACCGTGATTCGCGGCGGCGCTGGTTCAGTCTATGGACATGTCCCGTTGCTCGCCGCCAGTTTCCTGGACAATCCCACGCGCATGATCAGCTCCTTTGACCCGTCTGGAACGATGATCCGCGAATCCATTGCATTTCAGAACGCCTACCTGCAATTTGACGGTGGATCCGTTCCGCAAATCAGCTCCCGGATTCCGCGGACTAGCCCGCGCACTTTCACGTGGAGCATCGAGGTCGAGCGCGAACTTCGTCGAAATATCAGCGTGAAGGTGGGCTACCTGGACAGCCAAACTCGAAATCTGTTCGTCGTGGATCCGCTGATCCACGCGACGGGCAGCAACTCCGTTCTTGCTCTCGCGAATACGGGCGCGACTCGCTACCGCCGTGTCGAAGTTAGCGTCCACGCGCGACCTTTCGAGCACGGCGATTTGAATGTTTCCTACATTTGGAGTCGCTCGCGCGGCGACTTGAACACGCTCTCGGACACCTTTATGCCGTTCGAGCAGCCTGTGATCCGGCCGAACATGGCTGGAATTCTGCCGTCCGATGTACCCAACCGTCTGGTGACCTCGGGGCTTTTCGAGCTTCCCTTCAAATTGACGCTGAGCCCGGTGGTCGACGTGCGCACCGGGCTGCCCTATTCGAATGTGAACGTGCTCCAAAATTACGTTGGCGTGCCCAACGGTCTGCGATTCCCAACCTATTTTTCGCTCGACGCAAAAATCTATCGCGAATTTCCGCTGCACTTACCGTTCATGGAACGTTCGAAGAAGCGAAAGATTCGGTTCGGCGTGTATTCACTCAATCTGACCAACCGCCAGAATCCGCACGACGTTTATAACAACATCGCTGCGCCTCGGTTTGGGCAATTTGCGGGTTTCGACCGCCGCATTGATGGGCTTGTGATCGATGTCGTGGATTGAACGGAATCGAGCTCGGCAGTTCTTGGGAGGTTCAGATGTTCAGGTCGCCAGTGGGGATTGGATGCTATTTATCTGGCAAATGCCGGTGCGCTGGCACTTGCGTTTCGACGTTTGGGCTTTAGCGCGCCTGCCGGGCTGTCGATCTCTATTTCTCTCAATGACTTCCATATAAGTACGTCCGAACCGAAGTTGGCATCGGGCGTGCAATTTCTAATGCAAAGGAGGGATTAATGGCCACCGCTGCAAGATTCCGTATCGACGTTGCAATTCATGATCTCCTGATGAACTCCACCCAAATGCCGCCACCGCCCGCCGAAGTGAGGGGCTTGACTCTTCCAGAACCTCCATTCCCGCAGTTCCCGGACCGCCTGATGGATCCGGGGCCCGAGACTCCGCCCGAGAAACGGAAGTGGGGCGCCAAGGATGTTTACCGCTATTCACGCGGATGGCTGGTGCCCTATATTCGTTCGCGCGTTCTGCCCGGAGAGTTTCACCCCATCACCGCGTATCTATTTGTCGAGTACAAATGCAATCTCGATTGCTGGTACTGCTGGGCCTACGACAATAAAGTCAAAGGCATGACAGAAGATGTAGCCCGGCGCTCCATCGACTGGCTGTACGACAATGGATGCCGCGTGCTCGCTTTGATGGGTGGAGAGCCACTGCTGCGGCCGGATTTTGTGCACAAAGTCGTCTACTATGCCGCGAAAAAGGGATTCTGGGTCTACATCGCAACAAATGGGCGCCTGCTTCGGCCCGACGTAGCCGATCGGCTAGGCGACGCAGGAGTGTCCGTCTTCAATTTTGCCATGGATTCTTGGGATCTGCAGCCCAGCCTGCCCAAAGCTCTGGTTCCCGCGCAGAAGAATCTGGAACACATCCTGCGCAAACAATACGTGGACGGTTATCTGGTCTTTTTCAACATGAATATCTGCCGCAACAACACGGAGGATATCCGCAAGCTCACGGAATACGCGCACGATCATCGCGTAGCCACCGATTACCACATCAACGAGACCCCGATGCTCGAACAAGACGATCACTTCAAGCACCTTTACGACAACCCGACGTATATCCGGCCGGAAGATTGGCGAAATGTGGATTCTCTGGTGGATTGGCTGATTGAGAAAAATAAATCCGGGTATCAGATGGTGAACTCAGTGCAACGGCTGCAGGAAATCAAGGCGTTCATGCGGATGTCATCTGGACTCGATCTGAAGGAATATGGCTGGAACGGCGACGGGACAAACGGAAATGGCCACCAGACCGAGTTGCTCGCTTCAATGCCCGGGGTTGTTCAGGAGGCGAACGGCGAATTGCGTTTTGCCGATTGGAACTGCCGCGCCGGCCAGAATAACGTCATCATTCGAACGGACGGCACCGTGGCGCCCTGCTTTCCGATGTACGCCTCGACCTTCGATTGGGGAAACATCGATCGCCCGAAATTCGATCAGAAGCAGCTTTCCCAAATGAAATCGACCTGTCAGCGCCATTGCTTCTCAACTCTGAACCACAACCTGGCGTACTGCTACAACGACGCGCGCGTGATCAAGTGGCTTTGGTCCAACGCAATAAAGAACAAGTTCCAGGGTGGTGTGCGCAGCTTCGAGGACTAAGAGGGGAGGCGTGGCGATGTCGATCTTGAGAATTAAGGCTTTTCCGCTAGCCCTAGTTTTCTTTGGGTTGGTGCTGACCATTAGCAGCGCCAGAGCGCAATTTGGCGGAAGGCAGAACGGCGACGATGTCGCCGCGCCGATCGAGCCGCTGTCGGCAGACATCGATGAAACGCGGCTGTTCACTGAACTTCTGAGTCACAACGAACTCCGGAACGCCGCTCGCCGGCTACACCGAGCAGCGGACGTACCAAGTGACTGACATGTCTGGAAGGGTGCGCGCCCAGGAAAGCGGGCAAATGGAGTATCGCGCGCCGGACAAGAAGAGCTTCGCCACGACATTGGAGTCAGGTTCCGCACTCGTGCGCCGCCTCGCCCTCAACCCACTGATCGCGAGCGAAATCGACGCAGCCTCCGGCAAACAGCATCACGACAGTGCGATCACTCCCGAGAACTACACGTTGGAACTTCTTGGCGAGCAGCAGGTTGGGCCGTATCTTTGCATTCTCGCGCGTGCGACGCCAAAACGGACGGACAAATATCTGTTTGAAGGAAAAGTGTGGATTGATACGGAAGACTACGCCGTCGTCCGAATCGTCGGGCATCCTGCCAAGAAACTCTCATTCTGGATCGAGCGGGTCAACTTCGTACGCAAGTATCAAAAGATTGATGGATTCTGGCTTCCACAAAAGGACGAGACACACGTGCAAGTCAGAATGTATGGGCAGAAGGTCCTCACGATCGACCATCAGAACTACATCGTAACCGGAGTAAAAGACCCAATTCAAAATGCAGAAAACTAAGTTCCGTTTTGTTCCTGCTCCCGAAACACCTGCCGGTAGGTCTTGCCGTAGGGATAAAAGTTCTCATGTTCACCGCGTTCCCATGCGGCTTTCAGTTCGGCCTTAGAGATGTCCCAGTCCGGACGGCATTTCTTCAGCACGGCACGCAAGTCTTGCCGAAGCTCTTCGATGGTCGGTCGGCCAAAAAACCAGTAGCCGTTGTAGATCTTGAATAAAACGAGACCGGGTTCGAGCACAATGACATGCGGGATCATCGGATTGTGCTCAGGGTCTGTGTACTCGGCGATGTCGAGATCCTTCTGAACCTTTCGCCCCGGATCGGATAAAAAGGTCCAATGAGCGCCAACGCCGTCGCGGTACTCATTCGTCAGAAGCATGTTGTCGGTACTGATGGTGACGAGCCGGGAGTAACCGACCTCCATCTCGTGGTGAAGTTGGACCAGACTCTCGGCCTGGCGCCGATCCTTCGGGCAGTATCCTCCTCGGCTGAGCACCACGATCATGGGATCTGGCCCCTGTAGATCTGAAAGCTTGCGGTGTTTGCCCGTATGATCGGTCAGCTCATAATCAGGGAATACTGCGCCAGCTACAATATCCGCTCTCATGCAGTTCAACCTCCTCTAAAACAATGCTAGGTATCTGCTTCCTTAGCGGGTCACTCGCTTTAGGTCGCGAACTTCTTGCCCTCCTGAGCCATATTTACCCGATCCGGTATTTCATTCTTTGTGAGCCAGTTCGCAGTGGCTGCCTGACGCAGTGATATTTTTCGCTCCGCAACAGCCTCGCGTCACTCTTTCGCGCCGTTCAAAAAGAACAACATCGTCACCGGCGCTGTACCTTTGTTTCGCCATGCGTGCCGGGTACCATTCTGGACGACGACATCGCCTTTCTTGAGATGAACAGTCTTGGCGTCATCAAGCTCCAGCCAAATCTCACCTTCGTAAACTACAGCATAGTCAACGGTGTTCGTTTTGTGCATGGCGGGGTCTTCCTCTTCAAAGTGATCCGCTAGCCCTCTGAGGCGAACTAGAGCCTCTCTTCGGGCGGCTTCGTTGTCAAACGACGGTTCCGCAAAAACCGAACTCGACGGAAACGTTACGAAGTGAAGACTTGTGCCGCCAGGTCCAGGAACAACTGACGCCGGATAGCGAACGAATCCTTGCCCATTGCGAAGGTTTGGGGTGGTCGGGTCTACCCACACAAGCGTGTGCTCGTAGCCAGGCACACTCTTGAACTCATACGCTTGCATTTTGCCGTCGCTTAGGACGACGGACTTGCCATCAAGATTTATCGTAACGACTCTTCGATACGTGCTTGGTTTCATATCTTCTTTCCAGCGATAGCCTTTCTGTTCGTGGCCGAAACGCCGGCGTCCGCCGGCTGTCACGTCGTAAGGACGACGCGGAATTCGGCTTTCCCGCTCATCATGCGCGCGTATCCTTCGGCGGCCTTTGCGAGAGGGAACTTTTCGATCATGGGGCGCACGCCCGTCATCTCCGCGAAGACCAGGGTGTCCTGCGAGTCGGTGGGGATGCCGCCCGCCCAACCCTTGATGCCCTTCTTGCCGAAAAGCAACTGATTGGGGGACACTTCGATTGGATCCATTGAGGCTCCGACGACCAGCATTGTGCCGTTTACACCGAGGCCGCCGATCAACGCCGACATCGCTTTCCCGCTCGGCGCGGTAGCAAGAATCACACTCGCGCCGCCAAGTTTCTGCAGCTCCGCCGCTGGATCAGTCGCGGCGCTGTCGATATAAACATCCGCTCCGAGCTTTTTGGCGAGCGTGGCATTGTCCGCGCCGCGTCCAATCGCCGCGACTCGATAGCCGAACTTCTTTGCGAATTGAATTCCTAGGTGCCCGAGCCCGCCGATTCCCTGGATGGCGACGAGGTCCGTTGGCAGCGCGCCGCTATGGCGCAGGGAGTTAAACGTGGTAACCCCGGCACACATGAGTGGCGCGGCCTCAGCCGCGTCGAGCGATTCCGGCATCCGCGCCAACGCTTCCACAGGCGCGACCATGTATTCCTGATAGCCGCCGTCGTAGCTGATGCCGCAAACCTTTGCGTTCGCGCAGTTCACGAAGTCCCCGCGACGGCAGGCAAGACAAGTGCCGTCCTGCCCGCCGTGCCAGCCGACTCCAACCCTCTGGCCTTTCCGCCATTCCTTCACGCCCGCGCTCACCTCGTCGATCACGCCGGCCACTTCGTGTCCTGGGACGCGAGGGTAGGTAATGCCGGGGAAAAGGCCTTCCTTAGTAACCACGTCACTGTGACAGATTCCACAAGCTTGGACGCGGATCCTTACGTGCCCCGGGCCTGGCTGCGGAATTTCTCGCTCCACGATTTCAAAGTCTGCTCCGGGCTTAGGCACCTGCACGGCTTTCATTTTCGCCATTGTTTTTCCCCCTTACTTCCGATTTCCCGGCGTTGGGCTCGCTGCTAGAAAAAGGCTAGTTATTCACTTAGGAAATGAGTCTCCGAACATTGGCAGACCGCTTTTTGACTGCTCCTGCGTGGCTTCGTCTTCAATCACATCCCAATGCTCGACCAGAACGTTATCCTTGATGCGAACGATGTCCGCCGCAATCCAGTTCACCGGCAGGCCGAAGTTCGAAAATCGTCCGTGTACGATCACGAAATCTCCATCGGCCACGATCGTTCCCGCTTCGTACTTGAGCGTTGCCGGAAGGCTCTTAATGAGATTGAACAGTCCCTCACGGCCCGGCGCGATATGGGCGCTGTGCTGAATGTAGTTTGGCGACCAATAACGCACGGCCGCCGCATAATCCCGCTTGTTGAACAGTGTGTCGAAGGCCTTAAGGACAAGCTCTTTGTTCTTCTCTTCGATCGTCTGATTCATCTTTATTCTCCGTCCCGAACGTGTGCCACGCAAGTAAGAGTGAGAGCTATTGGGCCGTTTTGCCGCCGTCGACGAGGTAGGAAGCTCCCGTAATGAAGGAGGCTTTGTCGGAGGAAACAAAAACGATAGCTTGAGCAATCTCTTCCGGTTTCCCTACGCGTTTGAGCGGTATCGTCGAGGCTACTCCGGCCCTTCTTTCGGCAGTTCCGGTGAATCGATCCAGCATTGCTGTTTCGATTGGTCCAGGGGCAATGACATTCACGCGCACGCCCGTCCCGGCCGCTTCCAGCGCCGCTGACTTCGTGAGTCCCTCTACCGCATGTTTGCTGGCGGAATAGACAGAAGCCCCAGGCGCGCCGGTATGCCCATATGTGGAGGATATGTTCACGATGCTGCCGTTTTTTTGTGGCAGCATCACACGAAGTTCGTACTTCATGCTCAACAACGTGCCGAGTACGTTCGTATCGAACGTTGCCACGTAGTTGTCCGCAGTTTGCTCCGTCATAGGACCGGGCACGCCTTCCGTACCGGCAGCGTTTACAGCGACATCCAGACGGCCAAATCGTTCCACGATCTTGTCGATCAAGTTACGTACGTCTTCTTCGTGGCGCACATCAGCGCGGATGAACTCCGCTTCCGCACCTGGCTTACGGATTTCACTGACGACCTTTTGGCCTTCTTCGTCGCGCCGACCGGAAACAACAACCTGCGCACCCTCCTTGGCAAACGCGAGGGCCGTCGCCCGCCCGATGCCTGTCAGTCCTCCTGTAATCAAGACAACCTGGGTATGCATTGAATTTCTCCTTAAAGCATTTCACCGGCCAACTCCGAACCCGAACCTGCATGCAACAATTTATTGGCTTGTTGATTGAGCCCTGACACTGGTTTCCGCGGTTGCGCCGTACCCGGCGAGAAAGCGATTGGCTTCGAAGACGAAGTCCTCGTGATTCTGATACCACGAACCGTGGTTGGCATCGGGATACAAGATCAGCTTGGCATTGGGCATGTTCTGCACGAGATATAGTGAATTCACGGTGTAGACGATGACGTCGTGGTTGCCGCTCACGACCAACGTTGGCTGCTTGATGTTCATAAGGTACGCGAAGCGCTCTCCCGGATGTGTGCCCCATTGCCCAACAGCTTGAATTTGCGCCGGAGCGACCTTATCGTTGATCGGAGCGTCACGATTTTCGGTGCGTGACAAGTACCGCTTCAGGAAGTCGCGACCTGCGGCTTGGCTCTTCTCCGAGTCCGTGAAGAAAACCTTGAGCCATAGGTTCTCGGGCGGATCGTAGCTAGCACCGAAGATCGCGGCCGTCTCGGGCGTGATGTGCCCCTGTCCGTTTCCTGCGTCGTGATTGCGTGGTGCGGTTCCGACCAGAATGAGCTTGCGAATGAGCTCAGGACGGTCGAGCGCGATCTGCTGCGCGACCATTCCGCCGATCGAGAAACCGAGAAGATCGACCTTCGTCAACCCGAGACCATCGATGAACGCTTCCGCGTTCTTCGCCATGCCTGCAAAGGTCGTCGGCACTTCGCCGGTCGAACTCGCGACACCCGCATTATTGAAGATGATGACCTCACGCTCCTTGGCAAGACCGTCCAGAACCGCAGGATCCCAGTTGTCGAGGTTTCCAGTGAAGTGCTGGTTAAAGACAAGCGGCAAACCGCTTCGCTTGCCCCAGCGCCGATAAGCGAAGCGAATTCCGTTGGCCTCAACAAACTGAGTGGGAACTGTCGTCGCTGTATAAGTGCTCATCGTCTAGTCCTCCTTCGCAATGATCGATGATCGGTTTGGCTAAATATCCTCCAAGGCGGTCCCTTCCAGCCATCCATCCGGCGGCACGGATGAAGCATTCAGTCCACCAGGCGCCGCATCGGATACGAGCGCTAGGGCTGCTCTCGCACAATCGACGTCGTTCTGCACCGTGGGCGCCCCGCTCAACCCGATCGCCCCGACAATTTCTCCGTCCACCTTAATCGGAAACCCTCCTCCCCACGCCGCCACACGCGCAAGCGTGGGGATACCGGCCAAAAGCGACGGGTCGCCTTGGATAAAGTTGAAAAAGTCCTGCGTGGAGACGCCGAACAGAGCTGTATACGCCTTATTCTGCGCCATCTCGATGGAAAGGATCGGGGCCCCATCCATCCGGCTGAATGCCTTGAGATTGCCCCCGTCATCGAGAATCGCTACGTTCTCGCTAACGCCAATTTCTCTGGCTTTCGCCACCGCTCTATCCACCATTTTCTGTGCTAGCTCATAAGAGATGCTGTGTTTCTTAATCACGTTCGCCATTGGACACCTTCCTCCACTTGAAATGTATTGCGTGTTGATCATCCCCGCACTTCGCGCAATCGAGACGGCCTTCCCTGTCCTGCAGAATCACGTTGCCGAGATTCGCAACGTGAGTTCGTGTGCGTTGGCTCAGGCAATCATTCCGCCATCCACGGTAAGATTCGCCCCGGTAATGTACGAGGACTCCGGACCGGCGACAAACGCCACCAGCGCGGCGACCTCATCAACGTGCCCGTAGCGGTTGAGCGCTGTGAAGGCCTTTTGCGGTACCGCCCAATCGCCCGTGGCAGGATTCAAATCCGTGTCGATCGGACCCGGCTGAATATTGTTGACTGTGATACCCCGGCTCCCCACCTCTCTGGACAACCCTTGAGCGAACATCTTGACTGCTCCCTTTGTGGCCGAGTAGGGCACAAGCCCGGGCGTCAGGGCACGCTCACCCACGGCCGAACCGATCATGATGATGCGACCACCATCATTCATGTGCTTCAGCGCTGCCTGCGTCGCGACGAAGGCGCCGCGGACGTTGATGTCAATCAGGCGGTCCAGTTCCTCCAGCGTGGTCTCCTCGAAACGCTTCGGAATGGCGGTGCCGGCATTATTCACAAGCACATCAAGTCGGCCGAAGGTTGCGACGGTCTTTTCGACCGCGGCTTCGACGGCGCCGGCATCAGTGGCGTCCGCCTGGATTGCGATCGCCTTTCGCCCAGCGCGTTCAATCTCCTTGACGACCGATGCGGCCGCATCGGCACCTTTCGTGTAGGTGATGGCCACGTTCGCTCCGTCCACGGCCAGACGCTTGGCGATTGCGGCGCCAATACCGCGCGAGCCGCCCGTAACGAGTGCAATCTTTCCTTCCAGTTTCATAGGCATTGTTGTTCTCCCTACTCCTCTAATCTCGTTCCTTGCCGATCCAGTCGCGTATGTAGGGCGAGCAGTTGAGGAGCGTGATCCCCTGCGCTTCACAGGCCCCGAGGAAGCGAACAACCTGGACATCGACCAAGTCCACTTCCTCCAAATCGATTGCGATCTTCGATCCGCTCTCCCTAATCTGCTTCTCCAGTTCCGCCAAATGCTCCGCCTGCATTCGCCCAATGAGTCGAATCGTAGTGCTGGGTCCTTCGGAATACCTTTCGATCTTCAAGGTCATGTTCGACCTGTCGCGCGTTTCACGTCTGAATGGAGTGCAATACCAGCGCCATTTGTAATTACTTGAATCGTTGATCTTTAGGTTTTGAAGTCACGCCGTAATTTCGGCGCGGCGCTGAAAATTCAGCTTCGCGCCGCTGGGATCGCGGTCATATAGGGTGGTGCCCTTTCGCGTGGATTGGAAAAGTTGTCTACGCTTGGTGAAATCAGGCAGGAATCGAAGAGCGTGCTGCTATTGAAGAAATGTTCGCAAAACTGATTGGGAAGCTACTGGGTCTTGAGACGATGCCGGTCAATTCCCAGTTTCCTAATCTTTGATTCAAGCGTCTGTCTCGGCAGCCTCAGTTTCGCAGCTGCGCCTGTCGGACCAGAAATCAAGCCGCCCGATTCACGCAGCGCGTTTTCGATCATCACTTTCTCGCGCTCGGCAAGATCTTCGGCGAATGGGACACTCGACGCGGCCGGCCTGGGAGGTACCGGGGTAAGCCAGCTCGGGTCAACACAGAATGTTTCCCCGTCGCACAGGATCACTGCCCGCTCGACCACATTCTGTAATTCGCGAATATTACCGGGCCAGTCATAGCTCCGGAATAAACTGAGCGTGTCCTTGCTGACGTTTCGAATTTTCTTGCCAGCCTTCTTGCCATAACGGTCGACCAGGTACTCCACCAGCAACGGGATGTCATCCATTCGATCACGAAGCGCCGGCAATTGAATCGGGAAAACGTTCAGGCGGTAGAACAAATCCCGACGGAAAGTACCATCAGCCACGGATGCACCTAGGTCCCGATTTGTCGCCGCAAGTACTCGCACGTCAACTCGAACTGTTTGACTCCCGCCCACGCGTTCGAACTCCCTCTCCTGGAGAACTCTTAGCAAAGCAATTTGCGTCTCTGGTGGGACTTCACCGACCTCATCCAAGAAAATCGTTCCACCGTCGGCTGATTCGAAGCGCCCCAGCCGTCTCTGCAGTGCTCCGGTGAAAGAACCTTTTTCGTGTCCGAACAGTTCCGAAGCAATCAGCGAAGGCGGAATCGCAGCGCAGTTCACGCGAATGAACGCGCGGTTTACCCGCTTGGACCGATTATGGATCGCACGGGCAATCAGTTCTTTGCCGGTTCCGGTCTCACCTTGGATTAGAACCGTAGAATCAGTAGGAGCCACTCTGGAAACTTGCGCCAACACTTTGCGCAGCGACTCGGAGGAACCCACAATTTCCTCGAACATGGAAGAGCGCACGATTTCCTCGCGCAACGCGACGGTTTCATTCCGCATGCGATCTTCGGCACGTTTACGATCATCGATATCCGTCGCGGTCGCATACCATCGAATGACGTTTCCGTTTTCGTCCAGTAGTGGGTTATAGCGGATCAGAAACCAACGGTACTTGCCGTCTTTCCCCAGAGTTCGATACTCGTTTTCGAACGGAACTGGAGTGGAAAGAGTTCTGCGCCGTTGTTCAAGAAGTCTTTGAAGATCCTCGGGATGGAAAACACGCGAGCGAAAGTCGTCGGCTCGTACTTCGTCCAGAGACAACCCAGTGTACTCAATTGTTGCGCGATTTGCGTAAATGGCTTTTCCATCTGGAGTCATGACGACAATCGCTTGCGGAATAACGTCGACAATTTGTCTTAGTTCCGCTTCAGACTTCTTGATCTTCTCTAACGCGAACGTCAGCGCGGATTTGGATCGATCGCGCTCGATGGCAATTCCGGCAATCCGGCTGGCATAATCGATGAGCTGCATCTCCGCCGGGCTTGGGTGTCGAACTTCACGGTGGTACATTCCGAACGTGCCCAGCACCTTGCCGTCGTGAGAAATAATGGGGGATGACCATACGGCGCGCAGTCCGGCTTGCACAAGTAAATCCCTCAAGTTTGCGAAATGTGGGTGCGTCAGGACGTCGGCCACGTAGACTGGCTTGCGTAGATAGGCCGCCGCACCGCAGGAACCGACCTCGGGGCCAATCTGCACGCAGTCGGTCGCGACTCGATAGGCATCAGGCAGACTTGGGCCGGCAGCGAATCGAAGCCGCAAACCGTCCTCATCGAGTAGGTAAATCGTGCACAACATTCCTTCTGAGTGAGCTTCGATGAGGAGAGCGACGCTGTGGAGAACATCTTTGAGCGGCGCATCGGTGAGAATCATTTTGAGGGCATCGAGCACCCCCTCACTGGACAGAGTTTGCGGTCGTGCAGGAGGAGTTGCAGATGCCTGATCCAGGACAACGATGGACGATTTGGCGTCGGTCATGGCGAATGCCGCTTGCTCGTTCCCTCTCGGACCACTTGAAGCAGTTGGTGTAGGATCCCGTTTAGAAGATGATGCTGGGGCGCTCATGAATTCACCGACGGTTGGGCTCGGTTCTGGGACATCCCTAAGATACTCTTCAAAACAGCCAGATGCCACTTGTGGTCGCAGTCTTTCGGGTTAGACGGCTCCAGCGTGATGGATCGGCGTTACGCACTGCGCTCCACGAGTTGGACCAGAGTAGTGCCTCTAATTGGGACGCGGGGGAATGCGGCCACCAAAACCGTCCCACTTTGAGCGGTCACTCCAACTATTTCGATCGCAGAGCCGTCTGCCCCAGGTGATAGGCCAAATGATTGGTACGACTCAGCAGAATGGCAAGACGGTTACGCAACGGTTCTTTCAGAAAGTCTTCCTCAGACACCGCAGTGTGTTTCTTTAGCCAGTCCGCCGCCGAGAGACTTGCAAACCCCTCAAACAATCTCGCGTTTACTTCTATCCAGGCCTTCCGAACCAGCTCAGCCGATGGAGCACCGGCTTGCGCCTTATCGGGATTGGAAATGAACACGACATCGAACTCAGGATGGAGTCGCCGCCCAAAACCCAACAGAGACAACATCGCGTCGGGAGTGGCCGTGAGATGTCCCCACAGATAGATCATGCGGTTTTTTCCCGGTGCGACTTCTTTCAGGAGTTCTTCTTCGCTGAGACCGGAAAACATTTTGTCGGCTCTCTCGATGTTTCCCTTCCATCCGTTCAGCACAACCGCCAAGAACAATTCCTCGTTCGTCATGAGGGTTTCCTTTTGTGTTTTTATTGGATCCGCGACCTCGTCTGTTATGCCAGGAATCAAAACAACGTCCAGGTTCATCACAACGTCCAAGTTCATCCAATTCTCTTTATCGATCTCTCACAAACGGTCGTGAGCTGCACACCGAGCGTCGCCGGCCTTTTCACGTCAGTGCGGCAAATCCGGCTCTGGCATACCTCAACTGCGTGCGGCGCGATTGAGCGCACCAGAATTCGGTGAACTCTGGTGAACGGACTTCCCGGCGAGGTTCACCTGACCAGTGGTAACAGGCGGTGTCATACGGGCGATCCAGGATTCGTAATTGCCGGTGTACCCTACCCGTTCCTGCAGGCTGCGAATCCGCTGCTCGATCGCCGCGACCTCCAGATCCGACAGGCCCGGCATGACCCGGATCCGATCCCGAACAGCCTGAGCTCGCTCAGCCGCTCGGGATTCGGCGCCCAAGTAAAACCGCGCAAATGCTGAGCCGTCATCTGCGACGCCGATGTAACTTTCGATGAGGTTGGTAGTGACTTCCTGGCTATTCACCAGTGACGAGTGAATATTGCCTTTTCCGGTCACGACATTGCCAACTCCAAACACCCGGTCGGATTCGAGGTACCGCGGCAGACCTTCCTGGCTGAAATCGTAATATTCGCCCTTCGTGACGACGCCAGGAATCTTCTCAGGCACGGAGCCGATCGACGAAATCACCAGTGGCGCCCGCAATTCGTACTCCGAATCGGCGATTGGCTCTGCTTTTCTTCCCTCCACTTTGGTCACCACTACCTTCAAGCCCACCAGCCGTCCATCCTCCAACAGGAGCCCCGTTGGCACCCTGCGATCCTGGACCCGAAACAAGTATTTCTCTTGCGCTAAACGAAGCATCTTCTGACGGTTGGCTTCTGTCTTCGCAAGCTGATCGGGCGTGGCGTTTTGTGGCGGCGAAGCTAGCGGCATATCTTGCAGCCGTCGGCGGAAGATCAGCAGGCATCCTTTGACGCCAAGATCGCCGGGTGCAATACCGTGCATCTTGCAGACGGCTGGTATGCCCTTCTTTTCGAGCTCATACACATCGGTTTGAACACTTCGTGCCCGAAGAACACGCTCATAGTTTTCGAGCTGCAGAATCTTCACCACGTCAATCGACGCAAGCCCGCCGCCCACGACCAGGGCTTCGTCAGGAGCCTGGTAGCGCGGCCCCGTGTAGCCCTCTTCATTCTTGTGGTTGTACCAATAGATGAAGGGGTTCTGGTAAACCAAGCCCTTGCCAACGAATTCTTGCGCTCCAGGAATCCCCAGTTCTCGGTCCCGCCACGCTCCGTTTGCCAGGATCACCACGGAGAAGCCCCAGTTGTCGCAGAGATCCTGAAAGTCCAGATCACGGCCAACCTTGGTACACGGAAGGAAGAAAACACCAGGCTTTTTCAATCGAGCATCAATGCGACTGTACTCTTGTTCACGTTGCTCCAGATGCCAGCGCGGTAGACCATCCTCAATCTTGCCGTAAGGCCTTTTGTTCTGTTCGATGACAACCGCGTGAATCCCATTGTCCGCCAATATTTCGGCGGCGACCGAGCCGGCGATCCCCCCGCCGACAATGGCGGCAAAGTGCTGTGGTCTGGCAGTCATCACAGTTCTCAAGCGCACCCTTCGATGCATTCGCTGATATTCGCTTGGCCGATGAACGCGGCTCGGGCGCATTCACACGTCCGGGAACTTTTATATTGGATAAGAGTCGTCATCAAAAGGGTTCAGCGAAAATGAAGGTCTGTTCGTTGGTCATGGGAGGCCCAACGTACGAACATGGATCAAACGCATCTCTAAAGCTGGGGCAAATTCGAGACGTCCCATCCTCCGCCCAGAGCCTTGATTAAGAGCACGCTCGCCTCAAGTCGTCGTCTCTGGATATCGATATCGTTACGTTCATTGGCGAGTTCAATCGTTTGCGCGGTAATCACCTGGAGATATGTGTCGACTCCACCTTTGTAACGATTTGTAAAAAGCTGAAGAGATTCGCGCGATGATGCGAGCGCCCGCTGTTGCTGCTGCGTTTCGTTCTCCAGGATGCGCAAGGCGGCGATGTTGTCTTCCACTTCCTGGAACGCAGTCAGTGAGGTCTGACGATAGGTCGCGACTGCAGCATCGTAGTTCGCGAGCGTCGATTCGGACGTGGCGCGACGGCGCCCCCCGTCGAACAGGGTCTCGACGAGGGCCGGACCGACGGCCCAGAAACCGCTCGGCCAGCTAAACCAGTTTGAACCCTGAGAGCCTGCAAACCCCACGGTTCCATCGAGGTTGACTGTGGGAAAATACGCTGCACGGGCAATGCCGATCTGCTGGTTTCCCTCCGCCACTCGGCGCTCCGCGGCGGCGATGTCCGGGCGTCGCTGTAATAGTTCAGAAGGGAGCCCAATCGGGGTTCTGGGAGGTTGGTAGTTGAGCGGCGCTGCAGGCAAGCTGAATTCCGCGGGCGGCTTTCCGATCAGAATTGCGATGGCATGTTCGAATTGCGCTCGTTGCACGGTGACGTCCGTGTCTTGCACGTTGGTGGTCTCCAGCTGCGTTTGCGCCTGCGCCACGTCGGCTTTCGGAGCGACGCCTCTACTGAAACGGTTGAGCGTGAGCTGCACGTTGTCGGAATAGGCTTTCACTGTGTCGTCTAGGAGTTGTTTCTGAGCGTCGGCGCTGCGCAATTCGAAATAGTCCAGGGCGAGTTCCGCCTCGAGGCTGAGTTTAGCGGTCTCGTAGTCGGCAGCGGTCGCCTGAGCTTCCTCCCTCGCGGCAGCGACACTGCGCCGCACGCGGCCCCAAAGGTCTAGCTCATAGGAAAGATCAAAGGGCAGAACGAAATCGCCCTTGCTGGCCTCTTGAATCTTCGACGGAAAGCTCGGTGAGAAATCTGAGCTCTTGACATAGCTGGCGCTCGGCGCGGTGGAGATGGTTGGGAACTGGGAGGCCCGATTGAAGCGAATCGCTGCGCGGGCTTCGCGGAATCGCGCTTCCGCTACTTTTAGGTTCTGGTTGGAACCGGCGACCTGTTCTTCCAGCTTGTTTAGGTCCGGATCGCCAAAAACCTCCCACCAGTTTCCGCGGCTCGCCTGATCCGCAGGATGCGCGGGTCGCCACTGGTTTAACTCCTTGAATGAGTCTGGCGCTTCTTCCTTATAGGCTAGTGTCGTAGGCACGGCGGGCTTGAGGTACCTGGGACCAACCGTGCAACCCGCAAGCAGCGGAAGCAGCGCGGCTATGCCGGTGAGGATCAAACGCGTGACGCCAAATTCGTACCTCATCGGCTAGAACCGCCTGCTGGTTTGTTGCCGAGGCGAACGGGCAACCCGGTGACCAGAGAATCCGACGGATCGACAATGATGGCGTCCGTTGGTTGCAGGCCGGAAACAATTTCAACAGTGTTTCCGTAATCGCGACCGATCTTGACCGGAACCAACTCGGCTTTGCCGTTGCGAACCAGTCCAACCTGCAAGCCTTCTTTGCGAAAGATCAATGTATTCGATGGAATGGTCACGGAGCGAGTCTCATCGGGCAGCTTGAGGTGCACAAAGCCGTAAGCACCTGGCAGGAGTTGGCCGGTAGGATTGTCAACGTCGACTTCAACAAGCAGCGTACGCGACGCGACGTCAATGGAGTTAGCGTTGCGAACAAGAGTGCCATGAAAAGTTTGGCCCGCGAATTCATCGAGGGTCAAAGTGGCGGGCGCACCGGAACGAGCGGCACGGGAGTACACCTCCGGAATCGACACGTATACGCGAAGGGTGCGAATCGCGGCGATGTGAAACAGTTCCTTCGGTTGCGCGCTGGCCCCTGCGTCGATGAGTGCCCCTATGTCCGTATTGCGTGCGGTGATGATGCCGTCAAAGGGCGCATAGATCTTTTCGAACGATTGCAGCTCTTGGAGTCGCCGCACGTTGGCGGCACTCGATTCGGCCGTGGCTTTCACCGCGCTGAGATTGCTGACGGCCTGGTCGGTTTCCTGCTGGGATACGGACCCCGTACTCACCAGGTCTTGCCAACGGGCGGCGGTGATTTTGGCAATGTTCAAGTTCGCTTGCGCGGTATCCTGCTCCGCTTGAGCTTGCCGCAGTTGCTGGTCGACTTCGGGAGTTTCGATCTCCGCGAGCAACTGGCCTTTTTGGACATGCGCGCCAATGTCGAAATACCAGCGCTTGAGATAACCGCTGGTTCGCGCAAAGAGCGGTGCCTCGCTGAATGCCTGCGTATTCCCAGGCAGGATAATTTCCTGTGTGGGAGCGCCTTCCTTCGGACAAATCACGGCGACGCTGGGAATAGCAGTTTCCGCAGTTCGTTTCAGCAGCCGCGATTCGGCAGCTACTCGCGAATGGATGCCGGAGTAAATCAGGAGAGCGAGGGCAGCGAGGACGGCTATCGCGACCAGGACTGCTGTTTGACGTCCGACTCCCGGGCGCGGGCGAAATCCGTCCGAACTCGGTTGCATGGTCTTCACTTCGATCGTGTCTGGCTCGGGAACGTTCGTCATATTTTCCTCACTCGATGCCATGTTTCGTCTTATCTCTTCGTTGAATTTGGTCTAGGCTACCCATTGGACTTTTCCTGAATAGCCGGAGGAACGCTCTGTCCGTGCAACAAACCGAAGACCGCGGGGACGAAGATCAGCGTCGCCAGGGTGGCGCACAATAGGCCGCCAATGACGGCGCGCCCGAGGGGCGCATTCTGTTCACCACCCTCGCCCAGTCCAAGCGCCATGGGAATCATGCCGATGATCATGGCCAGCGCCGTCATCAGCACGGGTCGAAACCGTGTGAAACCCGATTCAATGGCGGCTTCGATCGGATCTCCGTGGTGCTGGAGCCGTTCTTTCGCAAAAGATACGACAAGAATGCTGTTTGCCGTTCCGACGCCCATGCACATCACCGCGCCCGTCAGTGCCGGGACGCTTAGCGTTGTGTGCGTGAGAAATAAGAAAACGACGATACCGGCGAGGGCGGCAGGAAGTGCCGAGATGATGATGAACGGATCCAGCCACGATTGAAAGTTCACCACGATCAGGAGATAGACGAGAACGACTGAGAAGGCGAGTCCGCTTAGCAAGCCGAGGTACGAGGTGCGCATAGTTTGCAGCTGGCCCCGAACCGTCACGAAGCTGCCGCGCGGCAAGGATTTGCGATCGGCATCCACAATGCGCGTGACCTCGCGGCCAACCGCTCCCAAATCGCGCCCCTGGACGGCGGCGTAAATATCGACCACGCGGCGAATGTTGTAGTGGTTGACCACTGCCATTTCGTTCGCCCGTTTAATGGAAGCGACGTCCGCGAGAATTTCCGGACGCGTGGCGGCCGCCGTATTGAGTGGAGTGTTCTGAAGATCTTCCAGGGATTGAATCGAATATTGCGGCGTTTGGGTAACCAAGTTGTAGTTGACGCCGTTCTTGACATTCAGAAAAAACATTGGCGTAATCTGGAAGCTGCCGCTGAGCGAGTTCAGCACGCTGTTGGCGACATCGCGCTGCGTGTAGCCGCCCTGGGCCGCCTTGGTACGGTCCACCGTCACGTCGAACTCCGGATAGTCAAACGCTTGTTGTATGCGCCCGTCCGCGATGCCCGGAACCCGCTCAATTTCATGTAGCATCCGCGCAGCGACTTCACGATTGCCATCGATGTCGGTTCCCTCGATCTGGATATCGACGGGCGCCGGCAAACCGAAGTTCAAGACTTGAGTGACGATGTCCGAAGGTAGGAAGTAGAACGTTGTCCCCGGGTATTCACGCGGCAGCGTCTCCCGCAAGCGCTGCACATAATCTGCCGTCGCGTGGTGCTTTTCTCTGAGGGACACCAGAATGTCGGCGTCGCCCGCTCCGATGAGGCCCGATGTGCTGTGCATAAGATTGATGGTGCTGTAGGGCAATCCGATGTTGTCCAGAATGTTGTCGACATCGTGCTCGGGGATCTCACGTCTTATCGTGCCCTCGACGAGGTCGCACAGCTTCGCGGTCTCTTCGATTCGCGTGCCGCTCTTGGCGCGGAGATGGAGGATGAATTGGCCGTTGTCGGTGTTTGGAAAGAAATCCTGACCGAGCCACGGCTCAAGGAGGAACGCTGCTGCACAGGTCAGAAGAAACGCAGGGACGAACAGGGCTCGGCTCCGCACAATCGCCGTGAGAAGGGCGTGGTAGGCATCCCGAAGGTGTTCGAATCCACGCTCGAACGCTAGCTGAAAGCGCACCAGAGGATTCCGTGAGCCGTCGCGGTCGCCGTGTTTTGCATTCAACATGAACATCACCAGCGTAGGCACGAGCGTCCGCGAAAGGAGATACGAGGCGAGCATGGCGAAGACGACCGCTTCGGCCAAAGGTACGAAGAGATATCGTGTTACGCCGCTCAAAAAGAACATGGGCAAGAACACGATGCAGATGCAAAGCGTGGACACCAGAGCGGGCACGGCAATCTGCTGCGCGCCGTCAAGAATGGCCTGCATGGTGGGCTTGCCCATGGCTAGATTGCGATTGGTGTTTTCGATTTCGACGGTGGCGTCATCCACGAGCATCCCAACAGCGAGCGCCAGACCGCCCAGGGTCATAATATTGATGGTCTGCCCCAGCACGCTGAGGCACAGAACGCTGACAAGAATAGATAAAGGGATGGAAACGGCGATGATCAAGGTACTTCGCCAGCTTCCCAGGAAGAGCAGAATCATCAGCCCTGTGAGGCACGCGGCTATGACGGCCTCGCGGATGACGCCGTTCACCGCGCCTCGCACGAAGATGGATTGATCGGCCAGTGGCAAAATCTTGAGTTCCGGGGGCAGAGTTTGTGCGACGCGCGGAAGCAGGCCGCGAATGCCCTTCACGACGTCGAGTGTGGAGGCGTTTCCGGCCTTGAGGACGGACACGAGAGCGCCGCGACGGCCATCCTGGCGCACGATGTTTGTCTGCGGCGCAAAAGCGTCACGCACATTCGCTACATCGCGTAGATAGATCGTGGAATTGCCAACGACCTTGATCGGGATGTCGTTCAGTTCCGGGACGGTCCTCATGCTAGCGTTCAGCCGCACGTCGTATTCGAACGGGCCCATCTTTACAGTTCCGGAAGGCAAAATGAGATTTTGCTGCTGCACGGCATTGAGAACATCTTGTGGCGACAGGCCTTTCGACTGCACCAAACCGGGGTTCAAATCGACCATGATCTGACGTTGCTTCCCGCCATAGAGGAAAGGAACTACGGCCCCAGGCACCGTCACCAGCTGAGGCCTGAGGAAATTCTGTCCGAGGTCGTTCAACTGCTGCTCCGAGAGTCCATCACCGGAAAGGCCGAGCTGCAGAATGGGCACGCTCGAGGCGCTGTAGTTGATGATGATCGGAGGCTGGGTCCCAGGCGGCAGGAATCGTAGGATGGCTTGAGAGGCAGCAGTCACCTGGGCATTCGCGGTGTCCAGGCTCGCGCGGGGTTGCAGGTAAATCTTGACAATGGCTTGACCATTTATGGTCGTCGATTCCAGGTGTTCAACGTTGTCGATAGCCAACGTCAAGATCCGTTCAAATGGGCTTGTGATCCGTCCTTCTAGTTCCTCCGGATTCATACCGGTGTACTGCCAGGCCACCGCAATCACCGGGATATCAATATTCGGGAATATATCGGTGGGCGTCCGCAGGATCATGACCGGGCTCAAAACCAAAATCAGCACGGCCAGAACGATGAACGTATACGGCCGGTCCAGAGCTACTCGAACGATCCACATTAGTAAAACTCCTCAGCTTCAACTCGCGGAGCAGTCGCGCTAGTTACAAAGATCAGATGAGACCGACCGGTCTCACGATACAAGAATGTTTGCCTCACGACGTGTCAACGGCCCGATCAGATGCTGTCCGATGCCATCCAGCCGCTTCTCGATTTCCGCCCGAGCGCCGCGCAGTCCGGCGCAGACGTTGGGGTGCCGCAGGCCCCGGCGTACCCCGTTCCACGCCACCGTGTGGTCCGAGTCCACGGTGCGTCCCACGCGCACACTGAGGATTTTAGAAGCAACTTTGCGGAATTCTTGTCGGCAGACGCGCAACCGGTGTCACCTGGGCGCTGAGCCTAAGCGGTGGTAGCCTTCCCTTGATATGCAGGCGCAAAGACGTCCTGCACAAATTGTTCAAACGAAGTCGGTGTGGTGTTCTCTGGCGAACGCGGCTCCTGGGGAATGAGGATTCCTGCGTTGATCGCCTTGTACATCTCGATGTACAACGCGGCTCCCTTCGGCGGAACACCCATTTGCGT
The DNA here is from genome assembly GCA_963719875.1 of uncultured Acidobacteriota bacterium. Taxonomy (GTDB): domain Bacteria; phylum Acidobacteriota; class Terriglobia; order Acidiferrales; family UBA7541; genus Palsa-360. The sequence goes on from CAVRDJ010000001.1 coordinate 80,801, forward strand.
CAACGCCTGCTGCACCTGGTCATAGGGAAACTGCTCGTAACGCAGATCTGGTTTGCCAATGCCGCGCGCAATCACGGCGGTAGCTTCCGTCATGGACAGGTCGCGCTCGCCAAGCAGCTCGCGGGTTTGTTTGCCGGAAAAATCCAGGTGCAGGAGGCGCTGCGCGGCGTATTCGCCAACGTCGCGCGTCGCGGCCATCGGCAGCTTCAGTCCGGGTAGCAGCGCATTTCCAAAGATTCCCATCCCATGAATCATGCCGATCGCCACCAGATTGTTCTCCATAAAATACGCGGCGCGCAGGTGCAGAACGTTCAAACCGCCGATCGCGTTTAGCTTTTGCTCCGAAGAATGCAGTCCCGCGACTGGCCCGGTGCCTTCCGGAACCTGCGCGCCGTAGCTGCTCAAGTGCACCGCGTAGCGCAGGCCGGATTCCTTCACGGCTTTCGCGATCGCATCGCTCTCGCGCTCCTGGTCCTCCCGGGATTTCGCCGGCGGCAACATCAAGTATGCCGCGCGCGTACCGCTGAAGGCTTCGGTGAGCGCAGCCGCATCGCTCAAGTTGGCCGTGAACGCTTCCGCGCCTTTTTGCACAAAGCGCTGTAGTCGCCCCGCGTCGCGCCCCACGACGCGCACCTTCTTGCCCTCCGATAACAGTGAATTTGCGATGATCGAGCCGGTGTTCCCGCTCGCCCCCAAAATCACATGCATGGCATCCGTTGCGACGGCCCCCGCGTTTTTAAGGCTGTTCATATTCGTTTCTCCTTTTTCTTAAGTTCACCGATCCGCTCCGTTTGCAACCTGCGCGCCGGGTCTCCTCAGAGGCTTTCAGATTGTGAGGACGACCCTGCCGAAAGGGCGGCCCTCCACAAGGTAACGCAGAGCATCCGCCGCTTCGGGTAGCGGGAACGTTTTCGCCACGATAGGCTTTACCGCACCGGATTGAAGCAATGGAAAAATGACGCTCCATGCGGCGCTCCATACCTCCGCAGGTTGTGAGAAGAGGGAGAAGCTTTTCATGCCCGCGCGCTTCCAGATCAGATCTGTGACGTGGATGGTTACCTTGCGGCCTGCGGAGTAACCCAAGGTAGTCAAGCTCCCTCCGAGCGCGAGCGTGCCGAGAGCCTCGCTCAAGATCTCTCCGCCGATTGCGTCGATCACGATGTCGGCGCCATAGCCTTCCGTGATCCGACGAACGCCGTCGCTAAGCTTCTCCACAGAAAGGTCGATCACTTCATCGAAGCCTAGAGAGCGTGCTTGTTGCGCCTTTGCATGATTGGTCGTCGTTGATATCGCATGTTTCGCCCCTTGCGCCCGCGCCAACTGGGTGACTGCGTTTCCAACCGACCCTGCAATCGCGGGTGACAGCACCGTCTTGCCCTTCGCAAATCCTGCGAAGCTCAGTGTCATTTGGGCGGTGAGATACGCAACGGGAACACCGGCAGCCGAAACATCCTCGATGTTGTCGGGAATCAAGCAAAGATTCTGTTTTCGGACAGCAAGCCACTCTCCGTAGGTTCCATCCTCTGAAACGCCATATGGACCGGTAAACATCACGCGTGACCCGACAGGAAATGCTGTTCCTCCTCCCTCCTCGACCACGCCTGCTCCCTCGTTTCCCAAGACCAGCGGCGCTTTCGCCCGTGGGTATCCGCCCGACAGAATGGTGTGGTCAAGTGGCGTGATCCCGGCCGCCGTGATCTTTACTAGTACGCGTCCATCCGAGACCGCCGGCTTTGGAATGTCCACAAACTTCAAATCCTTGTAACCGGTAAATCCTTCTGCTCTCATCGCGCGCATAATATTTGCCCCATCCTTCACCGACCGTTATGCCGTTGTTCACTCTGGCCGAATCGAGGTTTGTCTGCACGGACCCAACTCCACAACGAGCCCAGATTGGAACTGGGCATCATGAGGGCCGTTGATCCGCTGTAGCGGACGTAGCGGAATAAAGACTCAAGTCATTGGAAGTCAGGGGCCCGCCGCTCTGCTGATGGTCATAGTGATATTCGTACACAACGCGCGATCCATTCCATTTCCGGAGGGCGCGCCAACTCACGGTGCAGGACCTACCCGATACACCGACCAATTCGAGTGTCCATGCGGAATGCATCTCGTCTGCAGCATCTCCCGGAATCGCCGTCTGCCGAATAGATATCAGCAGACCACCGATTTCGGCCATTACATGAAGCGGAACCAGGAAGTTGGCGATTAATGAGCGCACTCTCGCCTTTCCACGAATCGGTTCTTCCTGGGTGTCGCTGCTTACTTCGATATCTTCGGCGTAGAATGCGTCGAAGATATCGAGATACTCTTCGAAGCTTTCACTGATGTTGGCCTGTATGATGGCCGAGTTTAGGGCGCGATCCCGCGCCTGGGAACTCGTGTATGGATCGTGAGCTGACTTATCTGTGGAGATGAAGCGAAGTTCGTTTGTCATTGCAACTCCTCGAAACAAATATCTGTATCGAAGTGCCTTCTATCGTTCACTTCGTTGTGTCCTCAGTGCGCTGCAGGTGCCTTTCCGGCCGGCTTGAAACGCCGGATCAAAAACAACGACGGGACCACAGCCGAGGTCAGCCACGCAATGCCCGGAAAACAGTCCACGAAGGACAATAGACTCACCGGACTCTGCAACTGCTGATCCAGGACTTCGGTTTCTGTAGTTCGCGCCATGTCAAACACCCTGCTCGTTGACATTCAGCACTCCCTCGGTCCTTGTGCCAGAGCCTTTGGTCTCGCACTTCATTGGCATTTCGGAGCCTCGAGTCACGCCGTACAAGCATTTGGATGCTGATGAGACCGCTCGGTCGCATATTTTTAGCTTTTTCGGGCTCTAGAGCCGAGGGGTCTAACGAGACACAGCGAGGAGCGGACTACGATTAGAAGGACCCGTCAGGTTTTAGGGGTGAAGGTGTGAGCTGCCGGACCAACCGTCAAGATAGTGTCCGATCGCCCGGAGGTGCCAGCTCGAGTAACAGTGCACGAGGAAGAGGGAAGCCCGCGCGAAACCTAAGACACCAGGCGGTATTAACGTCCCCCGGCCTTCTCGCCGCGAAGCACCATGCAGGTGGATGCCGCTTTCGCGACCAGTCGGTTCTCCTCGTCGGTTATGGTGCACTCCACATAGCCGATTGTGCTGCCCCTCTGCAAAACCGTTCCTTCCGCTCTGAGCTGGGCCCGCCAGACCGGGCGAAAGAAATTGATTTTCAGCTCGACCGTAGTGAGGGATTCCCCCGGCGCTAGTGTGCTTGCGAACGCCATTCCCATCGCGGCGTCAGCAATGTCGCAAAGAATCCCGCCATGCAGCGTCCCCATAGGATTTGCATGCTCGGGTCCGGCTGACAGGGTGATCGTGGCGTGCCCGTCAGCAACGTCACTTACCTCAAATCCAATCAGACGCGCCACTGGCACGTCGTTTCCTTTTGCCCGCTCCCTGAAGGCGGGCCGCAAGGGATTTTCTTGAGTACTCATGACTTGTCTACCCCAGCCTTCGATTGCCTCGCACGAACCTTGGTTTCGAGGTATTCCTCCAGATGATCACAGGCGAGATCGAGAGGGCCATCCTTCTTCTGCAGACGACGGATCATGAAGCTTCCTTCTAGCGTGCTTACAATCAACATGGCCAATTTGGCGGAATCGACATCGGAGCGGACCTCGCCTCGTCGTTTCCCCTCTTCAGCAATCGCTTGGAGACGATCCAGCCACGAACTAAGGGCCTGCCGCGCTTTCGCTCGTAACTGAGGATTGCCATCGTCGGAATCGACAGCCGTGTTCAGCAGCGGGCATCCTCCCGGTATCACACCGGCTCGCCGGTCCCGGAAATTCCGGACGATTTGTTTCAGGCGGTCAACGGTATTCGGAATCTCCTGCGTTCCTTCGAAGCGGGCATCCATTGCGATCTTCCAAGCGTGATCGAAGGCTTCTCCGGCGAGTTCTTGCTTGCTCTCAAAGTGACGATAGATTCCACCTTTTTCCAGTCCTGTCGCTCGCATGAGGTCAGAGAGGGCAGCGCCGTCATACCCTTTCTGATTGAAGATGGGAGCGGCCTTACGGATGATTTCCTGCCGGGTCTGCTCGCCTTTGCGCATGTCGGTACCCCTAGTGAGCCCAATTCAGAGACACCCTGGTCGCTCACTGCACTACTCTAACACTTAGATGAGACCGAGTGGTCTCTAGTTGCACCAGAGACGACCGCTCTTGGCTAAGAACAGTCCTCATTGATCTTCCGGGTTGAGCAACAACCCACATTAATTAGGACCTTCTGCTTCCCGACATGATCACATTCGGCGACGGTTGCTTTGCTATGCCCGCGCTGCTAGCTTCTTTTCCGACCGAAAAGCGAACTCATGAAGCCACCATGTGATGAAGCCGTAGTTGAATCAGGGCGTGCCACCGTCCCCCGCACCTCACAAGCGGGGCCGTGGATCCTCGCGGTGACAATCCTGGGATCTAGCATGGCCTTCATTGATAGCACGGTCGTCAATGTGGCCCTGCCAGCGCTTCAAACTACCCTTGGTGGCACAGTCACTGACATCCAGTGGGTTGTTGAGGCATATGGATTACTTCTTGGCGCGTTGATTCTGGTGGGCGGATCGCTGGGCGATCTGTTGGGTCGTAGACGGATGTTTCTAGTTGGCGTGACTGTTTTCGCAGTTGCCTCTGTTGGATGCGGCGTGGCCCCGAACATCCACCAATTAGTGCTAGCGAGAGCCGTGCAAGGATTGGGAGCCGCGTTCCTCGTGCCTGGGAGCCTGTCAATCATCAGCGCCTCCTTCGGTGAGGCAGAGCGCGGTCGAGCCATCGGGACGTGGTCCGGCTTTACTGCTATCACGACAGCAATGGGGCCAATTCTTGGCGGGTGGCTAATCGAGAACGCTTCCTGGCGCTGGGCGTTCTTCATCAATGTCCCACTGGCCGCGGTAGTGATTGGGCTTTCAGTGTGGCGGGTCCCTGAAAGCAGGACCACCGGGCGCGGAAACATCGATTGGATAGGTGCGCTGATCGCCGCGATAGGTTTAGGCGGCGTAGCGTACGGCTTCATTGAATCTGCGAGTCTAGGTTGGAGCCATCCCTCCGTCTGGGTGACCTTGATTGTTGGCTGCGCGTCTTTGATTATTTTCTTCATCTTCGAATCTCGCGTCGACTCTCCCATGGTCCCGTTAGAACTTTTCCGTTCTCGCGATTTCAGCGGTGCCAACTTACTCACGCTCTTCCTGTATGCCGCTCTCGGTATTTTTTTCTTCCTGTTTCCGTTGAATCTCATCCAGGTGCAGCATTACTCGGCGACGGCTACGGGCGCCGCCGCACTCCCTCTCATCTTGCTCATGTTCCTGCTGTCGCGCTGGTCCGGCGGACTGGTCACACGTTATGGAGCCAGACGACCACTGGTCATCGGCCCGGTCATCGCCGCGGCAGGATTTCTTCTTTTCGCAGTGCCATCCGTCGGCGGCAGCTACTGGCGCATGTTTTTCCCGGGATTTGTGGTGCTCGGCTTTAGACTTGCCGTCAGCGTGGCTCCTTTGACAACGGTTGTCATGGGAGCAGTAGACCAGAATCGCGCCGGGACGGCTTCTGGAATCAACAACGCGGTCGCCCGAGTCGCGGGACTCCTTTCGATTGCGGCCTTGGGGGTTGCGATGGTAACTGCGTTCAGCTTTCACTTGAACCGGAGTTTGCTAAATCTGGCCATCCCAGCGAGTACAGTGCACGATCTTCGGGCGAACGAAATCAAACTCGCCGCATTGGCGGTTCCCGCTGGGCTTGATTCGGACACAGCGGCTGCGATCAGAGTATCCATTGAGCGCGCCTTTATTTTTGGATTCCGCTTCATAATGCTGATTTGTGCAGGTCTGTCTCTTGCAAGCGCAGTGGTTGCTTGGAAGATGATAGCCAAACCAAACCTCAATGATCGTTGAGCCCGACTGGTAGACGGATATCGTCTCAACCTTGCGCTTGACGATGTATCCAAGCACAGTTAAGCGGCCACTGTCCCTAGCGTGACTGGCACAGTCTTTGGACTGAAAAACATGAAGGCAGCGACAAATGTCGCCGAGGTGCCCCGCACTCACAAAGACGTGGTGAAGCCAAACGGTCACATCCGTGGTCTAATGTTTGCGACGCCTAAACAGCCTCGGGAGGAACAATGTCCTCTTCTTTAAGCCCCGGTTTAATACCCAGCGCGCTTGATGCCCGCACGCAAGCCTTTCCAGTGTTGACCGCAGCTCAAATCGACCGCGTTCTGCCGATGGGCAAAGTCCGACAAGTGCAGAAGGGTGAAATCCTGTTTGAGCCTGGTGATACGAATGTCCCCTTTTTCGTCCTGCTTTCGGGCGGTATGGAGATCGTGCAGCCTGATCTCACTGGCGAGCGCGCCATTGCAACCCACGGCCGGGGCGAGTTTACGGGTGAGATGACCATGATCTCCGGGCACCGCTGCCTTGTCCTCGGTCGAACCACAGAACCTGGCGAATTCCTGGAACTGACTGGCGATGGATTGCGCTCGCTCATCGCGAAGGATGCCGAATTGAGTGAGATCTTCATGAGGGCCTTCATACTGAGGCGGCTTGAACTGATCAGGCGCGGGCAGGGCAACTTCATTCTGATGGGGTCGCGTTACTCGGCCAAAACATTGGAGCTGCGCGAGTTCCTAAGCCGGAATGGACATCCCTACACGTATGTGGATCTCGACACCGACAAGACATCGCAGGAACTCCTGGACCGTTTTGAGATAAAGCTCGATGAAATCCCCGTGGTCATTTGTAATCAGCACGGCGTGTTGCGCAACCCGACCATTCAAAAATTAGCGGATGGTCTGGGATTCAACAGCGGTATCGACGAGTCGCAGCTCCGCGATTTGATTATTGTCGGCGCCGGACCGTCTGGTTTGGCCGCGGCTGTTTACGCAGCTTCGGAAGGCCTGGATACGCTGATGATCGAGATTGCCGCTCCCGGCGGGCAGGCAGGATCAAGCTCGAAGATTGAAAATTACCTTGGTTTTCCGACTGGAGTTTCCGGACTGGAACTGGCGACACGGGCTATTACTCAAGCAGAGAAATTCGGAGCCAAAATGATGCTCGCGCACGGCGTAGCCCGGCTCGATTGCGACCGGCGTCCCTACAAGGTGGTGCTAGACAACGGCAACAGGCTCGCGGCACGGGCCATTGTGATTTCTACTGGGGCACAGTACAACAAACCGCGAATTCCCAATCTCGAGAAGTTCGAGGGGCAGGGAATCTACTACGGCGCGACGTACATGGAGTCTCAGTTGTGCGAACAAGAGGATATCGTTGTGGTTGGTGGAGGAAATTCTGCCGGACAAGCGGCTGTGTTCCTTTCGCAGACCGCAGGCAAGGTATACATGCTGGTGCGGTCAGGTCAGTTGTCAGACACAATGTCACGCTACCTGATCCAGCGCATCGAACAGAACCCCGCAATCGAACTGCACTTCAAAACGGAAATCGTGGATCTCGAAGGCGATACGCACTTGGAGCGCGTCACCTGGCGTTCCAATACTAGTGGAGAGACTTCTACCAATGACAATCCGGCACGTGTTCATAATAGCGGGAGCCTCCCCCAGAACCGATTGGCTGAGTGGCTGCCTTGCCCTCGATAATAAGGGCTTCATCCTCACAGGGCGGGATCTGGATGCTGCAACGGAGACCCCGGTTTGGCCGCTGGCCCGTCCCCCACAAATGCTGGAAACAAGCCTACCTGGAGTTTTTGCAGTTGGGGACGTTCGGTCGGGTAACGTGAAGCGCGTGGCCGCCGCGGTGGGTGAAGGATCGATAGCCATTAGTCTTGTTCATCGCGCCTTGGCGGAGCTTTAGAGAGAAGTAGTTGGTGACGAGGCCCAGAGGAAACTCCCCAAGCAGCAATCCGCTGGTTCAAAGGGCTCGCGTCTTGATAACAATTTCTGATGTCAGCGTTCGATGGACGGGGCATTTATTTGCAATCTCGAGCAGCTTAGATCGCTGTTCATGCGTCAGTGATCCCGCAAAGTGAATGTCCCGCTCGATCCGATCAAGCATTCCTTCTTTCGTCTCACACTCGGCACAATCGGAAGCGTGAATCTTTGCGTGTCGCAGATTGACAGTAACCTCCTCGAGCGGCCATCCTTTCCGACGAGCGTACATCCCCACGGTAATCGAAGTGCAGGCTCCCAGGGCGGCGAGTAGAAAATCGTAAGGCGTTGGTCCTGTGTCCGTGCCACCTGCAGACACTGGTTCATCAGCCGCCATCCGATGCGGGCCCGCGACAATTTCCTGTGCGAATCCAGCAGCACTGCCTCGGACGACTACTTCACTCCTTACTCCACTCTTTTCGGTTGTCCTTACCGGTTCCTGATGTGCATTGCCCATGCAAGCCTCCCGCAGCGGCTTTGTCCATTAGCCAGCGTCGCAGCTAAAGGCCCGTACTTGCTGCTTGGCACTTAGCCGCCCATCGGGAATCCAGTCCGCTCCCCGAAAACGAATTCACAATGTAGGCGCAAGATTGCAACAGGCGCAATGGTCTCCAGGAGAATCTATTTCGCTTTCGAACCGGCTTTCTTCCTGCGCTCGGCCCAGCGCTTCTTCATCAACTCGGATAGCTTTTTACGACCGGCTGCACTGAGCCTGCTCACTCGCTTTGCCTTTGGAGCCTTCGCCGTCACCGCTCGCTTAGGTTGTCGCTTCGGTTGTGCAGCCGCATCGGATCCACTCAGAATTTTGCGAGCTGATGTTAGTCTCGCAATTTCGGCATCTAGCTCCCTAACTATCTTGGCTGTGTCCACTTGAGTCATTTCCTCCGCGAGTTGAAATCCATTCAGCTTCCAGCACACGAATTCATAATGCAGTAGTTTGCAATGTGGGGCCTAATCGTTGTTTTGCATTGCCGATCCAACGACCCCGCACCCCCATCCTAGCAGAACATCGACGCAGGAAATCTAGAGAAAAGGGACAGTCATGTCGCTGCATAAGGCCACGACCACGGATCGAAACCTGAATCCATCGCTTGTCTTGTTGTTCCCAGCGCTGATGATCCGAAGCAAGGAGTGGTGTGCGGATGCGTTGCCCATATTGTGGAGACAAGATCCGCGTTAGCTCCTCGAACGATAACCATTCCGGCCGGTTCTTGAAGCACCTCTCGGATTCAGATCAGTTTCGATTTGGGGTGGCATTCCATAGTGCTTTGGCGATGGTAACGGGGTTGCGCTTTGTTGTGATCGATCGGGCGGACCCGCTGGATAAGGAGAGGCGGAGAATGCTGACTGGCTTGCTCGTCAATAGCGCCCTGGACCAGGCCATCGTGCTCGCAACCAGTGACGAAGGACTACCCTCGATTGTGCCACAAGGCGTGAAGTTCCTGAATCTCATCGAAGGAATAAAACCGCGTGAAGCTCTTGCGTCCGCAGCAGTGTGACCCGCAGCGGCTCTTTGGCCTCTAAGTTGGCCCATAAGCAGGGCGGTGGCAAGCACCCTACTGCCCTCGGCGTCATCGAATTCTTTTTCGATCTGCTGACCAATGGCAAACGACTCGTGACAGCGATTGTCTACGTCGGTCCAACCAACAGAAACGGTCATACTGACTCTTGAGCTCAAATGCAAACTACAACTGCGCTCTAGGAGGACGGTTAAATAGAACCCAGTTGGAAAAGCAAGTCAGATGACGGTTTTCTCTCGGCGACCCGAATAGACGGACTCGGAACGACAGCGACATTCAGAAACGACTGTGACCTGTGCCAGGCGGAAAGCTGGTCGACACACGGACCACAGCTGTGCTCTGACTTTTCATGCCTGCCTTTTCCCCCTTCATCGTGGCGTGCCTCTTTTGGGTTTCACCACTTTACACCACGGCGGTGACGCAAAAGCAAGGTTTCCGACTTTTCCGTTTCGACCGTCAGTATATCTCCGATTTGCTTGCCATGCGGGATACATGCAGCGTAGTCCCATATTCTGATGCGTGCGGGGATGTGCAAATCCTCATGCGGAACTAAATCTTAGGGAAATACACCGACCAAAGAGTGTTATAAGAGTGTGTAAGTGACCCTACCGTGAAACGGGGCCATGGGTTTGGCTCCGCATCCTTTGCGGCACTGTCCGTGGAATCCTGGGTCATTCACGGCCGAACAGATTGGCAGGCATGCTAGGATTGGCCACATTGTGCGCGTACACAGAGTACAGATTATAAATTTCCGGCTTCTGGCCGATGTGGAGTTGGTCCTGGAGGACCAAACGACCGTTGTGGTCGGTCGCAATAACAGTGGAAAGACCTCTCTTTCGGAAGTGATGCGGCGGTTTTTGATCGAGCCCAATCCCAAGTTCCAGATTGAAGATTTTTCAAATGCCTCCTATGACAGTTTTTGCGCTGCGCTGAAGGCCAAAAACGATGGGCTTGCAGACGATGAAGTGCGTGCGCTGATCCCAAGTATCGAACTGAAAATGTTCTTTCGCTACGATCCTGCACAGCCCAATCTCGGCCCAGTGAGCGATTTCGTCATTGATCTCGACCCCACCTGCAACGAAGCACTTGTCATTACCCGATACGAGTTGCGCGACGGTGAAATAGAGGCTCTTTTCGAGGGCCAGCCCGTTGATGAGTTGACTGCCGAGACACGTTTGGGCTTCTTCCGTGCCCTGCGGGAACGGATTCCGGCCCTCTTCGGCGCCAAGGTCTGGGCCCAGGATCCAAACGATCCGACCAACCGCAAGCAGATGTCGCAGGGTGCCCTGCGCCCCCTTGTGGCAACAGGTTTTGTTAATGCCCAGCGCGGTCTGGATGATACTACGTCGAGAGAAACTGACGTTCTTGCGAAGATTCTCGAAGAGCTCTTCGCCACGGCTATGTCACCGACAGCAAGTGCAGGCGATCGTGTGATTGCCGACGCCTTGACGGAGGCGGTGCAGGGTATCCAGCTAAAGATTGACGAAGACTTCAACGTCAAGCTGAAAACCTTGATTCCGACACTCGAGACGTTTGGCTATCCGGGACTTGGCGGGCAAGAACTCGAAACGGAGACAACACTCGACGTTAAGAGACTGCTCTCGAACCATACGAAAGTCAGATATGCGGGTTATAGCGGTGTGCATCTGCCCGAATCCTACAACGGGCTGGGTGTGCGCAATCTGATCTTCATCCTTCTCCAGCTTGTCCGGTTCTATAAGGTGTTCCGCGCCGAGGCGAACCCGCCTGGCGTGCACCTTATCTTCATTGAGGAACCGGAGGCTCACCTGCATCCCCAGATGCAGGAGGTTTTCATTCGCCAACTCTCCAAGCTCGCTGAACAGCTCAATGCCGAGCAGGCCGACGAAACATCGTGGCCGGTGCAGTTCGTCGTCTCGACGCACTCGTCGCATATTGCAAACGAAGCTAGCTTCGAGGCAATCCGATATTTCCTCGCAACATCGGCGGATGAGGGGGTCAGCGTCCGGCAGACCAGAATAAAGGATCTTCGGGAAGGGCTGCGGGCAACGCCTCCGGAGCATAAGAGTTTCCTCCTTCAGTACCTGACTCTGACGCGATGCGATCTTTTCTTTGCCGACAAAGCAGTGTTAGTGGAAGGCACCAGTGAGCGTCTGCTGCTGCCTGTCATCATCGGAAAATTGGAGGCGGCGGAGCCTGACACACCGAAATTGTCCAGCCAGTATATGACGGTCATCGAAGTGGGCGGCGCATACGCGCACATTTTCTTCGCACTGCTCGATTTTCTGGAACTTCGATGTCTCATCGTTACCGACCTCGACTCCGTTGTCTCCGCGGGCGGCGCCGGCTGCGCGGTACACGAAGGCACGGCAACGAGCAACGCCTGCCTGAATGCATGGTTTGCAGAAAGTGATCGCTCCATTACTGGTCTCTTGGCGAAGACTGACGCGGAGAAGGTGAAGAACCGGCGGCGCATTGCGTTCCAGCGGCCTGAAGTTGACGGCGGTCCCTGTGGTCGGACCTTGGAGGATGCATTCATGCTGGCCAATCCGGCGTTATTCGCCGTTGCGGGAGGCACTCCGAACGAGAAGGAGCTTAACGCGCGAGAACTTGCGGCGAAGATTAAGAAATCCGAGTTCGCGCTGAAATACGCGATCGACGAAACGGGCTGGGCCACGCCAGGCTACATCCTCGACGGCGTAAAATGGCTGGCCGAGAACGATATACCGGTTCTCGTTCCCCAATTGGATGTGGTCGCAGAAGCGACCACCGCGCCCGCACCGGCGGAGGGGGGCAACATTGGCTGATGTTGCCGCGCCGATGAACCCCGCCGAGGAAGCCAGCGAACGGGCGCTTGGGGCAGTGTTCGCCAGTCTTGAACATGGCGAAAGCTTCGTGTTGGAAGCGGGCGCCGGCGCGGGCAAAACCTATTCACTGGTGAAGGCACTACTATTTCTGATAAAGCGCGACCAGATCAAGTTCCAGAAACGTCACCAGAAGATCGCGTGCATCACCTTTACCAACGTCGCCAAGGACGAGATCGAGGCCAGAACCGACAGAACCCCGTTGATCTTTTGCGACACGATCCATGCTTTCTGCTGGTCGTTGATCAGCGGATTTCAAAAGCAGCTTAGGGATAGGCTGCCGCACATGGATCATTGGCCGGAGCGGATCGAGGAGGCCGGTGGGCTGGGCGAGCGTGCTGTCGAATATACGCTGGGTTATCGGGGCATCAAGGACGACCGGGTGTCGATTCATCACGACGACGTGTTGCTGCTGACGATCTGGCTCATGGAGAACGTAAAGTTCAGGCGGATTATGGCGGACAAATATCCGGTGATACTGATTGACGAGTATCAGGACACCAATGCTGACTGGATCAATTCGATCAAGGCTCACTTTCTCGGACAACCCGGCTCGCCCCAATTCGGATTCTTCGGAGATCACTGGCAGAAAATCTACGGCGACGGGTGCGGAAAGATAGAATCCCCCGTCTTAACCGTAATTGGCAAGGAGGCTAATTTCCGGTCGGTTTCGACCATCGTCGACTGCCTGAACCGTATGCGGCCCGAACTGCCTCAATTCGTGGTGGACCCCGCCGACGCCGGAAGCGTCGAGATTTTGCACACTAACAATTGGCTGGGAGCGCGCCAGACCGGCCAACATTGGGGCGGCGACCTGCCGGCCGAGGTTTCTCACGCGGCCCTGAGATCAGTGATGGAGCGCCTCACGCAGCGGGGTTGGGATCTGTCATCAGAGAAGACCAAGATTCTCATGTTGACCCACCGCGTTCTGGCAAGCGAACAGGGCTACAGCAGCCTGCCCGAGATCTTCCGCTTTAATGAATCGTTCACGAAGAAGGAGCACGGGCACATCGCCTTCTTCGTTGATAATCTCGAACCGGCCTGTCACGCCTTCATTGAGAAGCAGTATGGCGAAATGTTCACAGCGCTGGGCGGCGACCTCCCGGAGATAAGAAGCCAAGCCGACAAAGCGAGATGGTCGGCCGCGATGGACAGGCTGATCAACCTCAGAACCAATGGCACGGTCGGTGACGTCATCGCGCATTTGCGCGAGACGCGGCGACCGCGGCTTCCTGAAAAGATGGAGCAGCGTGAAGAGGAACTAGGGCGCTTCGATAGAGCGGCGGGCGAGGAAATGCCGCCCGCATTGACCGAGCTGGAGGCACTTCACGCGGTGCCATATCAGGAGATTATCGCCTTGACCCGTTATCACGACGGGCATTCACCGTTCGAGACGAAGCACGGTGTCAAGGGCGCCGAGTTCGAGAACGTGATCGTCGTCGTAGGGCGGGGTTGGAACCGGTACAATTTCAACGAAATGCTTGAGCTTGCACAGAATGTCAGAGAGATTCCGTCAAATAAGCGGGAGGCATTCGAGCGGAACCGCAACCTCTTTTATGTCGCTTGCTCAAGACCAAAGAGACGCTTGACACTGCTGTTCACGCAAAAACTGTCAGATACAGCCATGCAAACTGTGCATGCGTGGTTTGGTGCTGGAGCGGTTGAAGCATTAATAATATAGTAGCTCCACCATTCCTGCTGCCCTCGGGTTGTACCATTGTAATTCAAGAAACTCTCCACCTCATGGAGGCTGAGTTCGTCGCTGCGGCGGTCGTTTAGCCCCGTCGTGCGGGCGCTTCCGTGTTCGCCATCTGCTGTGCGACATCAAGCGTGTCGACATTCCGCAAATACTCCGTGACGCTGCGGTCGTTGTTGATCCGGGCGGTGGAGAATTACAGCACGCGGGTTGGAGTCTCCGGCATAGACGCGGGCTATCTATAAATCAGAGGCGGGGGAGAAAACGACTTGGCTTCCGATTATATGAAATCGTCCGGGGAGGGAAAGTCTTCGTATCCAGCATACATGGCGTACCCGGTATAGTTGGCGTATCGCGCGTAAGAGCCGCCCCGGACAGGGCCGAAGCTCGATTTCACCCGGCCTTACTTACCGCCGTTAGTGATGAGGCGCTTTTCGCTTTTGATCTCGCCGAGGTAACGGCCGTCAGAGCCGTACACCTCGTCGCCGTAGAACCGCCCGACTTGTAGGCCGTGATAGGTGAAAAGCTTGTCATCTCTTCGGTAACCGAAGCACTCGCCGCCCCAGGTCCAAAACCAATCCATAAACGTGCTCCCGATGGAGTCTTATAAAAGGACGTTATCACAGGCAAAAATAGACCGGCAAGGGTTCGGATAAACTGGCCCTCAACGTCCCCGGTACTTTCCTTTCCTTCATAGCACGACAACGGGTTTTCTTCGGCGGCCCGCTCGCAGCAAGTCAAGGGCGCGCGGCCCGGTTGCGCGCAGCGCAGAGAAAAACCGAAAAAGCTGGCGCGTTTATCGAGGACCCTTGACCGCGAGAATTGGCCGCGCACGCTGGTCGGCGAGGGGAAGGGGGGCGGTCCAAAAGTACGCCTTGCGCGTGTGGTCGTTGTTGATCTGGGCGGAGCAGAATTCCAGCACGCGCGTTGCAGTCTTCGGCGTCGGAGGGAAGAGTGGCGCGGGCTGCTGCTCGGGCGCAGGAGAGGGGATGATTTGTGTGGTCATAGCCCCCAACCCTGCGGATACTGTAGTTGAAGTTGAACGTTGCAGACTGGATAGCGCATTAAATTCCAAGCCAGATCTCGATGAATGCGATATACCGACTTGCAGTTAGTGCAGAGGATCGCCATAAGCCCTGCTGGCGGCCCTTGTTTATTGCCAGCTAGGAGAAGGGCAATAATTCCGCCCGCCAGAATTCCAGCTGCAGGGTTCTCAGTGGCGATGCCCGTTGCGACACCAGCGCTAATCGCCGGTAAAACGTGCGAATCGTCGTAGGACGATACCACCGCGCGAATGTAGGCGAGCCATGGTTCGGAATATTCAAAGCAGACGTGGTGATGGAAATGTGGGATCAAAACGGACAGCCTCCCCTGATCTTCATGCGCCTCGAAAACCCATAGATCCTTATTGGCAGCGCCCGCGACTCCAGATTCCCAAAGAACCCATTGCTGGGTGTGGTGCAGCTTCTCCACGTTCTCGCCGAGCAAAATGAAAACCGCATTTGATCTGCCGATGTCAGCCGTGATCTGCTGGGCCGTCCTGCGGCCATCCAGGATGGCCTCGATCTCCTCGTACTTGGCCTCGACCTTTGTTGATGCAAAAGCGCGATTGATGAACTCGATGATTCGCGTGTCCTTGGCGCTGTGAGAAATGAAGATTTGAGCCATCGATTGTAAAAGCTCCTTTCGGGACGCCTTCTGAAGCGTCCTGGTCCGATTGTGTACTATTATGTTCGCCGGAGGATGCGATTGGACGTGACGATGCGTGACGATCCCAAATCAAAGCGCGCTCGGCTGGATTTCGTGCGCAATTCCCATGGCGCAGACCGATTGACCCGCCCGATTGACCTACATAGGAGATGGGGCTACGTCACGGGAGTGCGCCTTCAAAAGGATCACCTGGTCTGGAAGCAGGCGGAACCCAAACATATCGGAAATCACTGGCTCTTTGACGGCGAGATCGTCCGGCAATCCATTGTCACTAGTGTCGCGTTACCGAAGAAGGTGACACACGGATGCGTTTCTTCGGGTTGGAATAGGTCCAGCGAAAGGGCTGGGCGGTTCGGTTGTAGAGCCGGATGTAGTTCATGATTTGGTGGCTCAGGTCCGGGACGGAGTGAAAGATGCCGCGGCGGATGCAGTCGCGGGTGATCATGCCCAGCCAGATTTCCACCTGATTCAGCCAGGAGGAGTAGGTGGGCGTGAAGTGGAATTGGACCTTGGGGTGTGCCGCCGCCCAAGCTTTCACCGCTGGGGTTTTATGAACCGCGAGGTTGTCGAGGATCACATGGATCGTTTTGCGTCGATGCGTGGCCACCGTTTCATCCAGAAACTGAACGAAGGCTTGGCTGGTGTGGCGGGGCGCGCAACGGCCGAGGACCTTCCCGCTGTGCACCTCCAAGGCCGCGAACAGCGAGACCGTTCCGTGGCGCACATACTCGACGGTGTGTCGTTCCGGGTGTCCCGGTCGCAGGGGCAAGGCGGGCTGCGTGCGGTCCAGCGCTTGAATGGCGGTCTTCTCGTCGATGCAGAAAACCGCTGCTTTTTCCGGAGGATGCAGGTACAGACCAAGAATGTCTTTCGCCTTGGCCTCAAAATCAGGATCGGGACTGGCCATGTAGTGCTTCAGGCGGTGCGGTTGCAGCCCGACCTTGTGCCAGACCCGCATGACCGTGACGTGGCTTACGCCCCAGCGCCGCGCCAGACGGCGAGTGGACCAGTGAGAGATCGGCCCCGGCGGAGACGCTTGGGTAGCCGCCACGATGGCGGCCTCCTTGGCCCCGGTCATCTTCCGGGGACGTCCGGCACGCGGCGCATCCAGCAGTCCGTCGAGTCCCTTTTCCCGCCAGCGTTTCTTCCAGTGCAACGTGCGGCGAGGACTCATGCCGGTCTGCGTCTGGATATAACGCAGCGACACACCGTCGGCCAACAGCAACAGGGTCCGAGCGCGGCGGGCCAGTCCCGCCGAAACCCGCGTGGATCGAAGCAGTTGCTGCAAATGGGTCTGCTCCTCGGCAAGCAATCGAAACGGCTCTTTCGCAGTGAACATAAGCCCTTGTACCATACCAAAGCTCGTGTGTCACTTATTTATGTAACAGAACACTAGGCAGGAGGCGGAACAGGGCGGGCGCGGCATACTCGACGAATTTATGCTTCTCTGTGACGCCCGAGATGAAGCGATACTGAAATACGCCCGGACCTGGGGCGTGCTGGAACTGTGTTGCCACAACCTTCCTGCCTGTCATGAGTTCTCGGTTGGCGCTCCTCTCCGCCTTCCCAACCATTTGTCGGTGCGACTTGAGAGCCTACGGAGTTGGCGTTCAGATGATCTCCGTCAGTGTCCACCAATCGGCCTGGAGCCGCTAGCGACGTGGAGGTTTTTCTCAGCGCAAGCCAGAGCCCTTCTAAACATTGCGGACAATCTTCACCGGGGGCAACTGGGGGATAAGGAGGACTGGTCTAAGCTATTACGTGACGGTGCAGTCCCCGCCCAATCGCTCGACGCGCAGAGACTCTGTTTGCGGGATGCGATTGAAGGTTGGTTGAAACTAGGACGCATAAAGCCGACGATCGACGATTTAACGATAGGGCTCACCTGGACCGGCGCGGATCTGTTCGGGGAACTCGCCGTGCAGATTGCATTGGCGGCGAAAGCCATGGATGGGCAGGTTCTCTGTGTTGCTTGTGGTGAAGCATACCAGCCCAAGAGACGGGTCATAAGGCGAGGGTTCAATTACTGCCCGGCCACCAAATGCCAAAGGCAAGCTGCCGCTCAAAGAGCACAACGATATAGGGATCGAAAGAGGGCTCATGGGAGGGGAACCAGCCGGAAGTTACCATACCGCGGTGCATATCGCGGGAGAACCAACGATCCTCTCTTTTCACAATAGCTCCCACTTATTTGCCAGGCGGGGCGCTCGTCGCGGCCTCAATCGAGCCATCATCCTTTATCATGGCGATTCTAAAAATACACATGTGAAAGAGACCGGTTTTCCGCGACGGTGGCGCGCATTTGTCGGACGGACTCGTGGCTGGCGTTATGTCCAACCACGACGCTTAATATGCAATCTGGAGGGATGGCAAAAAGCAGGATATCCGTTCCAGTGACATCTTTGCCGATCTTGGACGCCGCGTCATTGAAATTGCGAATGATGCGCCATTCCTTTTCGTATTCCCACGTCTTTTCTTTCGTATAGAGATAGTCTTGGCCGGTGGTCTCGAACAGATATGCCGGAGGGCGACTGGATGCATAGTGGACACGTCGAAGGTGGCGAAGATCGTCCCCTTCTTCCTTCTTGTCCCACAACCAAGAATGATTGGGATCTAACTCAATCAGAAAACCTCGTCCACACTCCGCGTAACGCTCCCACATCCTGGTGTTGGCCGGGTCTTCCGAAAGAGAGAGTATCCCAAAATTCCTATCGTTCATCTCGTAGATGGTCTCGATACTCTTGAGCAGATTTAGCTCTGCCTGGTCGGCGCACTTTGAAATACTCTCCTGGATCAATTGCGCCGCTTCTTTGGGAGGGCGTGTCTTTTCGATCTGCTCGATCAGACCCGGAAACTTCACATTAAATTTTTCTCTTATGACTCGCTCCAGCCGTGACCTGGCGGCGAGTCCCTTGATAGGTGGCTTGAATTCCTCCTTATCATTCATGACGGAGACTTGGCTGAAGCGAATCAGAAGCTTTCCCAAGACATCTGAGGCGCGATCAGATGGAAGATATTTGTAGAGATTCTTTGGAGCATCATCCATGGGCTTATCTTACCCCAGGCAAGTACGCGATAGACGCGACGCAAGATGTGCCAACAAGGAGAAGCTGTCGTGGATGTAATCCTTTGTTGCTGCTGGTCCACTCAGCAACGTCTTCCATCAGCACCGACGGTGACGATCCGGGGAAGGAGGGCTGAAACAATGCGTTGTCCATATTGCGGAGACAGGCGGACAGAAGTGCTCAAGACGGTTTACCGCGGCCACAACTCGTATCGCCACCGGCGATGCGTCTATTGCGGGTCCCGCTTCGGTACCCAAGAGAGGCCGGTACGCTGGAGCCGCGTGGAACGAAAATGGCCGGGGCCGCGCCCATCCCGAAAGGGATGGAGAAAACACCGGACGTCAGCGCTACGCGGGAAGTGCGAAGTGGAGTCTTGTGGACTGGATTTCAAGCAGGCTGGAATAAGCCGCCACGTGGACCACATTGTGCCGGCGAGGCTCATCCGGCGATTAAAGGCTGGCAATCCAGACCGTCGCGAAAACCTTCAGTGTATCTGCGGATCCTGTCATGGCTGTAAGCTCCAGGCTGACCACAAACTCTGCTTGGGCGATAGGCTAGGCTACCTGGAGATTCTTCGCACCCATGGTTTTGACCTTGTACGGGTCGAGCGCGCGCTAGCGCTGTACAACCTGTAGTTCCTTGTGAGACTGTCCCACTCCAAATAGGCGCGCTAGGAGTCGCGGGCAAAGGCAACTTGTCGTCGCAAACTCTGCAGGTCAACGCCTTCCTTCTTAGCGATATCCTGAAGTCTATCTTCGAGGGCTCTTCTGAAAGATGTAGCGCTCACGTAGTTTTTGGCTTCATCAGGCAGCCACTTTCTGAAGAAACACTCGCGCACGCTTGCTGCCGTGAAGATGTCTCTTAGCCTCTGCCACTTCCGTCCGGCGAATCAAACCCCGCCGGAGCCCTTCACGGAGTGCCTGTCGGAGCGTCGAAGGCGGTACCTCACCCTCAACCAGCAGATCGAGAATTGTTCGCATAGGCCTTGTTACCCGCACTCCATGAGCTACTCCAATGCCTCTCTGAGGGAGATCAGCGAAATGCAGGGCAAGCACACATGGAATTTCACTATTTCGCCGGAACCTTCTCGGTACAGTCATGTGCAGCTTCGCTGGCATTACGTCCGACAGATCATGAAGGCTCAGAGCCGTTTGATGGCTGTAGACTCCCTGAGCGGCCTCTCCCCGATTCCTGGACCAGAGCGACCAAAGCATCAGGTCAGGGCGCTCGCCTCGCGGAAAGCTGGCGAGCCGATAGATTCCCCGATGCTCACGAATCCAGTTTCCCGCCTGAACGTGGTACGGGTGAGTATTCTCCGCGAACCCCGCAGCTTTAGCCTGCTTGGTCGTGAAGAAACCCTGCTGGTCTTCTGCAATCTCGTAGAGCCGCTTGGCGGCCTCTTTGCGTCCTCTCGCCATAACACAATACTACAACTTATTTGAGGTATTGTGAAAAGCTACGCCACCAGCTATGCCTCACTCACTAACTAGAGAGTTCGTTCTCCACCGCCTCGATCGAGGGCATGAAGAAATAGCACGCGCCGGTCGGAATCACGAAGTCCTGGGGCTCGTTAAGGGTGCTGCGAACGTTGCCGGTCGGATAATTTGAAACCGGTTCATCCGTTGTCCGCGCGCGATTGGGCGCATTGCTCTGACCGATAATTGGATCGATACCTACGGTTACCGGCGTACCGTCAGGATGCTTCTTGCCAAAGATGAAGCCTGGATTGTTTGCCCACTTGCTCTGAACAAATTCGAATTGACTAGGAATCGAGGTCTGATAGCACACAAACATCAGGCCGCGATCCTGCTGGGTAGCTCCAGCAGTCTCCTCCGCCGAGCTCACCTCAGGTCCGAAAGGTATCCCGGCGCGAATGATCCGATGGGGGTCAACACCCTTCTCCTGGGGAACTAGATCCTCACGCGGGTTTGTCTTCCGAATATGCGCGCCGAACGGGCAGCGCCGCTGAGCCTGATCGTCAGCGAAGTCGAAGTTGTTGTTACGCTGCGGGTCGGGCCCCATCGTGCTGTCGTCTTGGGCTGGCGTCAACGCAACTGGCGCGCCGCTCTGCCAGCGGCCAACCAACCGCGCTGCGAGTAGCACCGGATCCATCCCCAGCGTCTGGCCCTGATTCAAAGTGAAGATATCGAACTCCGGAACCAACTGCTTCAACCGCCGAAACACCATGAACGAACCATTCTTCATCCACATGAGCGGCGGATTCCCGGTCGTCCCGTAGCCAAAAACAAAGAGTCCTGGATCGAGCAGCCGTTGCCCCGGAAAGGGATTCGACAGTCCGTTGATTCCAGGCTGCGAAACACCGTCCAGCCAGCCGAAATGCTCATGCCCTTTCTCTGAGCCAGGCCGGACGTTCCCCGTCTGATCGAACGAAACGGCCACAGTTGCGCCGAGAACGGCGAGCACCGTCACCGCCTCCTTATCCACTGCGGCTTGCGTACCGCCGGTGATCAGAAATACTCCATCGATATTCGCATTCAAGAATTGCGGAACCCAGGTGCTTGGGTTCTTTTGCGCATCAACAGGATCGTTGAGCGATGCTGCCTGGGCCTTCGCGCCTGCCGCATACGACGGATCTTTCAGGTCCGCGCTCGGCACGAGTTTCAGAATCCCGCTGTTCGTAAAGCCCAGATTCAAGCCAACATTTGGCAAGATCGTCTTGTTTCCCTGGTTTTTGTGGTCACGTAGTTGAAATTCACGCAACTGCACCGTTCGGCTGGTCGTAATGCGGTGCGCCACCTTGCGCCGGAGTGCCGCCTTGAACGTCTTCACGTCTTTGATTTCAAAAAACACGAAGCGTTCGAAGAGTTTCTGAAGTCCAAGCAGAACGTCTCCTTGGATTTCATCCAATTCGAGTACTGGACCACCGGCTACGGCCTCCGGAGCTTCCTTTATGTTTTGCGGTGTGAGTTCATTCGACATAAGTACCTCCTCGATATTTTGATTGACTTAGGTTGCGCCGACGAAGACGTTGCAACCCAAACCATCGGCTACGCACCCATCAAACAACGACGAATAGCTCGCCGAGTTCCGAATCGCTCCGAATGGCACCCTAGGGAAACAGATTTGCTCACGAAACCCTAGAGCAATGGAAAATCTCGAGCGCCGCCGGAAGTCTCGACATGAAGAATTCTCTTCCCTTGATCCTGCCTCAACTGAATCTGCTTGATGTCGAACCAGAACAATTTATGAACTGCGACCCCTTGGATGTTGGTGATCGTAGGAAATCCCCCGTCCGTTCCAACATCAAACGTCACAAGCCGGTTGAACTTGATGGGAGTTCCACTGATCTCTGTCTTAATCTCGCCTGTGTTGCTGACCGTGACCTGACTGCCATTTTTTGCGATATCTTCAGCCACAGCAACCAAGACGGATAGCGGGCCGTTCATGTCGAGGCTTGAATCCGTCAGCGCTTGCCTCAGAGTGTCACCGGGGATAGCGATGTTGCCACCCAGACTATTGAAGATCTGCATCGAAAGGGCTATCGGGTCCGCCGTGCCTGCTTGCGCTTGCGTAATAATATTCCTTACGTCTTCCACGGAGAGTGTGGTGGTTTGATTGGCTTGATCGAAGGCTGGCGGTTGACCTGTTCCCTCTGGCTTTCCATCCAGTGCTGACATTGTTACGCCCCTCTCATCTAAGCACTTGGTGCTCAAATCTTTCCGCGCGCAAAAGCACCGATAATCGGAGATTGATGCAATGCGCGAAACGTCGAAGCGCTAGTACAGTGACGGCCGCGTCGAACCACCGAGGAGGCTCGTGTTGACGTTCGCGATCGTATGAGTCCCTTCGTTGCCGCCCCATGAAAACAACAGATAGACCTGCGGAAAACCTCCAGCGCGCAGCGTAAGGCCTGTCGAAAAACTGTGAATCCACGGGCTCGAACCAAGACCTCGACGGGTCAGCGCGACCTTGCCTTCGTCAGCCATCAGCGTGAATCCTATCGGCAGATTCCAGATGGAGTGTTCAAAGCTCTCCCGAAGAAACATTACGTCTGGAGCCCGGAAGCGATAATCCTGATAGCTGCTCAACGAGGGATTTCCATTAATGTCCGAGCCGCCAAGCGTGGGTTGAAAATAGAACGGAACCACATTTCCTCCCGGCGTCATGGAGAGAGCTGTAAAGAATCGAAATCCGATACTTCCTTCGAAATTCCGTACATAAGGTTTGGGGCACTCCGGATGCGACACAGGGTCGATAGCGCATGCGTCAGGACCGTTGTTCATTCTTGGTTCGTTTATTCGGGTTTTACTATGGAGAACGTACTGATGGCCGAGATCAATTGTCAGACGCTGAAAAGTGAAATTGTCTGCCGCAAAATACTGCTGGTAGGCCGCGCTGTAATTTAAGCGAACAAGGTCTTTATCGAAAACCGGACGAATCCTTATGCCTTCGCCAAGCTGGAACGTTCCCGGCTGCGTCGTTAATCCCGGAGCGGTTGCTTCATCATAGACCTGACTGATCGACGGACTATTCTGCCCATTGCTCTCGCGTATGCTCACAAAGCGGCCATTCATCTCGCCGAAGAGTGATGCGTTCAGGTGCCCGGAAAACGGCTTAACGACGTTGACGCCAACAATAGTTTCCGTCATGCCGAAGAATGCGCGCCCGGCTTCGGTTGTATCCGGCCCTAAGCCAAAAAAAGTGATTTTGTTAAGTGAGGTCGCCTGCGCGTAAAGGCCGAACACGGTATGTTCAGTCAGCCCCATCAGGTTTTCTTTCACGGACGGGGGCGGCCCAAAACTGACGCCGACAGCTTCATTAGGCGTGTGAACGAATTTCATGTAGAAACCGGCGCGCCATGAGCCATTACCGGTCGCTATCGCATCGGCATTCCAGGTATTTCTCCAGTTAGTGGTTGTGTGGTGTCCGACGTAGGCCACGCCTCCGCCGAATCCGTCCAGCGGAGCGATGCTCCCAACGGCTATGTGAAAGGGCACACCCGTAAAGAGTTCTTCGGCGCATCCGCCAAGCCCTGAGAATGTGAAACTGAGGCAGCTTTCTTTTAGTTTCGCGCCCTCACCGGGAGGATCGGGAGGCGGCGTGGGCTGCTGCGCCTGAAGGGCTTTCGCCGAAAAGAGAATAAGGACTAGGAGCGCGCGGCGCAATTTATTTGACCGGCCTTTCTGAAGGTTTTCGCGCCTGCGTGTGCAGGATCGCGGTCGCCTTCTGAATATAGGTGCTCACTTCGCCTTCGGTTTTGAGACTCTTCGGATCGATTGCGAGAACGTCCGCAATATCCTTAAGGTGTTTTAGCAACGCCTCGCGCAGGTGGAGAGTCTGCGCCTGCAGCAGTTTTCCGGCAGGCCGGTTGTGGTTAAAAGAACCCTTCTCCGGGTCGGGTACCTTGATGACAATCGAGGCCATTAGTGCCCCCCTAGCGTGAAAAATGGAAGATCATTTTCCTGACGTGCATCATTGCCGAGAATATCGAGGAAGGTGCTGGCGGCAGCTTCTCTCTTTGTGCGTTTTGCATCGCCGTTCAGGAAAAAATTCGTGACGGTTGCCGGAATGCTGGCGTGCTCGAAGATACGGGCTCCTGCTCCGGCTTCCGTGCCTGGAACGATTGTCCCTTTTGCGATATAGGGCGAAATCAGAATTGCAGGGACACGCACACCCAGATAATCGAAATTAAACGGTGCCCCCGTATTCGTGGCCGTTGCCTTTGCTTGATAGTCGTCTGGTGTGCAATCGGGCGGAGCCACATGGTCGTAGATTCCGCCATGCTCGTCATAGACGACCAGCAACGCTGTGCTGTTCCAGACAGCCGGATTTCCGTGGATGGCGTTGTATATGCTGGCGATGAATTTCTCGCCTTCCTGCACGTTGTGATCGGGATGTTGGTCCGAAGCCAGAATCTCTCCGCCTCCGGGGCCTTCATGGTCTTTGTAGCAGGGTTCGATAAAACTGTATTGGGGAAGCGTGTTGGCTGCGCAATCGGAAATAAACTGGTCATAAGTTGCGAAAATCTGCGGCTGGTTCTTCAGGAGATTTACGATCTCCATCGTCGAGCTTTGCTGATCGTAGTAATAGATTTTTGCTGTTTTGCCCGCGGCAAGCATTCTCTCGTACGAACTCATGATCGGAGCAAGGATGTCGAAAATATCCATCCCAACCTGTCCAAAAGATGTTCCGTAATGGGCGAATGCGCGATTGCAGATCGTGGGGCCAGGAATCGACGAGAACCATCCGTTGAATAGGGCGAATTGCGTGGCGAGCGTCGTCAGCACCGGCAGCTTGTCCGGCGTGAAATACGACATGATGTTGTGGGATTTGTTTACATTGTTGGTTTGCGTGAAGTAGTCCTTCACGAATCCCTTCATGCTGCGCTCTCGCCCCGCTCCCTGTGGGGCACCGTTAAAAATCTGCATGTCCACGCCAGGGAAGTGGTGATCAGGGTCCGGGTCGAGCTGGCTCTGGAATTTTGCGTTCGGATTGACCTTTACCGGGCTATTGTTCGTGTCGGGATTCGACTCGTTCCCGGTGAGCCCATTGACGCCGGGATATTTCTTTTGCCCGTTCTCCATGACAAGGCTCAATCCGCCGAGCATGTGGTCGAAGGATCGGTTCTCCATCATCAAAACGACGACGTGCTTCAGATTGTCTAGCCCTGCAGTCATAGGTACTCCTACTCCACGCCCATCTCATTAGAACTCGCGAAATCACTGTTCGCTATTGCGAACTCTGTATCAGTATAGCGATCACATGCAGGCGCTGTCAAGCCCTAGAAGTTCTTGAAACTCCTGCTCAGTTCGAGATACACTCTCAACGTAATCCTGGGGGGCAATGCGGAATGGCGAGCGTCGGAGATCGAATTCGTGAGATTCGCGAAGAACTTGGCTTGACGCTGGACAAGCTGGCGGACAAAACAGGAATAAGCAAGGGCTTTCTAAGTGACGTTGAAACCGGCAAGCGTGATATCAGCTCTGAATACCTTCTAAAGATTGCAGATGCAGTGGGTGCTTCGCTCGATTACCTTCTCCGTGGAGAAAACTCAACGTCCAGCAGCATAAGGCAAAAACCCGTAGAGATCCCATCGGAATTGTCTGAGGCGGCACAGCAGTTGAAACTCAGCTATGCGCAAACGCTCGAACTTTTGGAGGCAAACCAATCAGTTGTCGCCAGGAGAAGCACCAAGTCGTTGAAACGTTTTGGCGTGGACGATTGGAAGGAGCTGTATAAAGCAATCAGAAAGGTGTACGGCTAATTGGCGGGCACGCTCAAAAACAGTCCGCAAATCTGGAAACTTGCCGCAGACCTCGGAATTAATCCCGAGTCTGATCCGGTTACGGCAATTCTGCGTTTCTGCAACAAAAAGGTGCAGCGGGTCGCTCGCGAGTTTAAGTGCGCAACGTTGGACCAACTTCTCGGTGCTGTCGCAGCGGCCCTGGGCACTACGTTTGTCGAAATTCATTCGGACAATGACATCCTTGAACTCCAAAAGCAGTATTTAGCCTTAGATGAGAGGGCCTTCGCGACGCTCACGACAGATCTTTCGGCGGATGTCTTGGCCATAACCTATAAGCTTCTGAACAAAAAAAGGTGGCAGCGCCCGTACGTATCTGTGATCGACTGTCGCGGCGAAAAGAATGGCCGCGCCTACTATTCAAAGTGGCACGAACTCGCCCATCTGCTCACCTTGACCGACCAGCTGCGACTCAGCTTCGCGCGCACTCATGCTCAGACCGGGCAGGTCAGGGACCCTGAAGAGGCGCTTATGGAAGTCATCGCCGGGCGATTTGGTTTCTGGCATGAAATGCTCGTACCCCACGCTCAGGGAGAAATCTCTTTCGAGGCGGTGGAGAGAATCCGGATGCAACATTGTCCCCAAGCGAGTAGCCAGGCTTCGCTCATTGGTATCGCGAATGCGTGGCCTTCCCCTTGCATTCTTGTATATGCCGGTTTGGGTCTCAAAAAGCGGGATAGAGACGCGCTACATCAAGGTACCTTTGGCTTCTCCCATACGGCCTCACCGGAACTGCGAGCACTCAAAGTTCAGGCAAACGAGCTCGCGCGAGAATCCAGTTTCACAATCTTCCCAAATATGAGAATCCCCTCACGGTCAGTAATCTACAAAGTCTTTTCGGGAGAAAGTGTCGAGGCGGAAGCTGTTGAGAATCTCGCTTGGTGGGCCACGAGTGACGGAACTGCACTGCCAGCCCGCCGAGTTCGCGTGAGGGCGCGTCGCTCTGGCGCTGGTGTGCAAGCGCTGGTCATCCCGATCTGACAGTCCCCACAACTCTGCAACCAGTAAAAGAAGTGTTCTTTCGTAGGTCTGGTGCTCTCACTGTTCTCCTTCCGTGTTAGTTTCAAAGCGCACCTTCGTATCTTTCGACTGAGCAAATCCACCGGCTTCCACTAGCACACAGTCGCGCCAGGTAAACAACGACCTGTCACGCCCGTTGCCATCCGCTCCAGCCGCAAGCGCCAGACCGCTTCGCTCTCTGTCCTTTCAGTGAGTCCGTTGCGACTTGGTTTTCCTTTCCGGGTGAGAGAACCAACTCTCAACTCACTGAAAGGACAAAGAAAATGAATTCAGAAAATATCAAGAAAGTTACAAATCAAGCTATCGCGGAACTCATTACGGTGCTCAACGAGGGCCGGAGCGAAAAGTTGACACAATACCTTGCAGCGATTGGCCGATTCCACCGGTACAGTCTCCGAAACGTGATGCTCATCGCATCGCAAAAGCCGACCGCAACGCACGTCGCTGGCTTTCACACTTGGCACAAACTCGGGCGATTCGTGAAGAAGGGCGAGAAAGCCATCTTGATTCTTGCTCCAATTGTTTGGCGAACAAACGAGAGCGCCGAACAAAACGAAACCGACGAATCCTCAACGGCTGTCGGCTTCCGCGCGGCCTATGTCTTCGACATCAGCCAGACGGACGGCCAAGAACTTCCCACAATTGGTAGCGTCAATGGCGATCCTCGGGAGTACCATGAGCGCCTTGCGAAGTTTGTCACCGAACACAGCATCGCTCTTGAGTATTCACAGGATATTGCTCCGGCGCGTGGCACTTCCGCAGGCGGCAAGATCACGTTGTTGCCCGGTCAGTCCCCGGCTGAAGAATTCACAACTCTAGCGCACGAACTCGCGCACTTATGTAGCGCTGAAATTTATGTGGTGCGGCGGGGAAATGAGCGTGGTTTTGGGGCATTTCGTGATCCTGTCGGCCACATAACCATGGCAATTCGTCCATCGAGGTCGGTGCACCAAAGAGATCCGCCAATAAAGCCGAAGCAATAGCCAATATTTCATTGCCCCCCTGCGAGATGTTAGTCTGAAGATCATCATGGAGATCCAAGAGCTTCTTGCGCGTCTTGACAGGCACCGCGGTTCGTTTCCCCAAGACCTCGTTGCCGAAATCGTGCTGCGACGAGAGGAGGCCACTCCACTACTCCTTGCGACGCTGGAAGATATCGACAGGAATCCAGAGCTGTGGCTGGTGGACGAGGACCGCATGGTCCACGTCTATGCTTTGTATTTGCTGGCGCTATTCCGGGAGGTACGCGCCTATCCGCTACTGGTGAGAATCTTTTCCCGTCCCGGCGAGTTTCCCTTCGAACTTGTGGGCGACGTTGTGACTCAGGATCTGGGACGGATCTTGGCGTCAGTTTCCGGCGGGGATACCAGCGGAATGATCGCACTGATTGAGGATGAGCACGCAAACGAGTATGTTCGCTCCGTAGCGATGGATGGCATGGTGTCGTTGGTGGACACGGGACAGCGTGCGCGGGATGAAGTCATTTCGTACTTTCTGGAGTTATTCCACAAGCTGGAGAGGAAGCCGGGCGCGCAGTGGGACAGCTTAGCCAACGTTTGCACCGACCTCTGGCCGCAAGAGGCTATGGATAAACTCCGCCGTGCCTACCAGGATGATTTGGTGGACTCGGGCAGCATCGACTGGGAGGATATTGAGCAAGCTCTGGCGCTTGGCAAAGAGGGCGCCATGGGCTCGCGACGATACCGCGACCCCGTGATTGCCAATCTAGCCAAGGCCATGAACTGGATGCAGTGCTTTCACAACGAGGAGGGATACGAGAAGCCAAGTGTGCCAGATATAGACTTGGAGCAGGACATGAGGGTGCCACTACCGGATGATTACATGCTTGCACCCGTTCGTCGTACCACGCCGAAGGTCGGCCGCAACGAGCCTTGTCCCTGTGGCAGCGGCAAGAAATACAAGAAGTGCTGCGGAGTTCATTGAGCACGGCGGTCAGAGCATCGGATCCGCTTCGAGACCCTACGAACTTCCGATTCGCCGGAAACGCGGCGATAAAATAATTCCGGCGCCTCCCGTGGAGATTCAATTAATCTCGTCGCTGTAGCGGCTCAGAGCAGCTTCAATTCGATCGCAGAGTTGATGTAACTTTTCTCGCAGGATCTTGTTCTTGGCGTGGTTGGCTTCGGCCGCGAGAAAACCTGCAAGTTCGTCCAGGTCATCCAAAGTGAAGCGAAAAACAGGCCATTGGCTCTTCCTGGGCACGACGCGAAGACGGTTCGTCAACGATTCGTCCGCGAAGGTGTGCGACAGAATCAATTCGCGTTCACGCTCGTTGAGTTCCAAAGGGACCGTCTCGTTCGGCCTGATGCGGAGCCGCTGTGGTTGTGGGAAAACGGGCTTGGACGATATTGCCTGTAGCAACAGTTCCGCATTCGGCATGTCAGGGTTTGCTGCCTTTGGTTGGAGGGAAGGCAAACGGATCGCTCTCTTGCGAAGGGGACGAAACTTCTTTTCGAGCTGCCGATTGACGCCGTCAACCGAGAAGGGCTCTGGGTCAAACGGCCCCCGCCACTGCTTCATGTTCTGATGTTCTTCGTGCTCGGGATTCGCGAGCGCTTCCAGGTAATCTTCATATCCGCCTGACCCGCCTACGTCTTCTGGCGGGCAACTTCGCTCCCCAGCGATGCAGCGTGGATACGCGGTTTCCGGATCGGGCTGCAAGACGTTCTCCAGCAGCAGATCATGGCGCCAGTAATCTCCAAAGTCGTACACATACTCGAATTCGACTCCTACGCCCGGTAAAACATTGCGGATTCGTATCTTCTTGGCATCGTTGATTTCCCGTTCGTCGTCCAGGTCAGGATCACCATAAATCTCGCCGCCGATCCGAAACTCGTATAGATGATAGTTCTCCCAGCCCATCACCATTTGCAAGATGCGGTGGAGTTGCGCCAGCGTGGCGTCTTCCCAAACTTGAAACTGCCGCCAAATCGGCGGGGAAATGCCGCGCAGCACTACTTTGAATTGATATGACTCCCGATTCTTTCTTGCTGCCACGATCAAGCCTCCGCAGAGACGCAGATACCATCCGTAGAAAGCGTCATTTTTTCATTAGCGCTTGCCATCCGCAAGCGATGTCGGACGTGGGCGCGGGCCGACTCGAAAGCGGTTCATACTCGTTGGATTCCCCGCGAAAGGAGATCCACCGTGTTCGAACGATTCGTCAAGCGTCCGTTTCATCTGGCTCGTTATCGCAACGGCCCGCACGCAGAAGAAAGGAGCCGGTTCCTTGCCCACTTAATGCAACAGGGGCGCGGCTGGCACCGCCTTAGAGTCATCAACTGGTTGTTGCTGGAAGTCGCCAAGCACCTCGACTTGAGCAGACAACAATCCTACACAGCCGACGGACTGACGTCCGTGGCAAGGCGCTGGCAGAAAGTTCGTGAGTCGAAGGCTACAGACAATCGGAGGGCGAGAATCGCTATCCTAGACTTCACGTTCGTGGCATCGAGCTGGCTGCGCTTCTTGGGACGGTTCGAAGAGCAAATAGAGGAACTACCCTACGGCAAATTTCTAGCAGAGTTCTTTGCTTTTTTGAGAGACGAGAGGGGCTTCGCAGAGGCGACGATCCTCGGCCACAAGTATTCTCTGAAGCCCTTCCTTTCCTGGCTGCTGCGGAAGAATATTCCGTTGTCCGTGGTGTCTCCGCGTGTCATCTCCAACTATTTCTCCGGGGAAGTCGCGGGCCGATGGAAGCGAGTCAGCGTCTCCAACCATGTGCAGCACCTGCGTTCCTTTTTCCGGTATGCCGGCCAGCGAGGCTGGTGCGTCAAAGGGATCGCCGAGTCCATTGATTCGCCCCGGCTCTACACTCACGAAAACCTGCCGCAAGGACCTTCTTGGGAGGAAGTACGAAAGCTTCTGGCGAGCATGGGAGGCCCCTCGCCTCTTCAAATTAGGAGCCGCTGTGCGATCCTGCTCTTTACTGTCTATGGCTTTCGTGTTGGGGAAGTCTGCCATCTGAGGCTTGAGGACATCGACTGGACAAACGAGAGAATCACACTCCGGCGATTCAAGCAGCGGAAAGTTCAGACGTATCCCTTAACAGCCGAAGTTGGAAACGCGCTGTTGCGCTATCTCAAGGAAGTTCGTCCGCGATCTGCTTGCCGGGAAGTTCTTGTGACTCTGCGGCAGCCGTACCGTCCCGTCTCGGTAGGCGCGCTTTCGAGCCTGACGCAGAAGCAGCAGAAGAAACTTGGACTGCGGTCTAAGCGCTTCGGTCCGCACGCACTGCGACACGCGTGCGCGACTCGTCTGCTGGCACAGGGCCTGACGCTGAAAGAAGTGGGAGATCACCTGGGACATGTGTCCGTGGCTGCTACTCGCATTTACGCCAAGGTCGATCTGCCAGGTCTGCGTGAAGTCGCTGCGTTCGATTTGAGGGCGCTATCGGACTGCATCGCGCAGTGTGAACGGACTGCGGCTCCCTTCTACAGAGTGGGAGAAATCGACGCACTGCGGGAGATTGCCGGCCTGGGCCTGGGAGGTGTTGCATGAAAATCGCCGACGCCGTCCGGGAATACGTTGTTTACAAGCAATCGTTGGGAATGAGCTACAAGAGCCGCGCACTCAGGCTGAATGCCTTTGCCCGCTTCGCCGGTCCTATCGGTCTTGAGAAAGTCACGCCAGAGATGGTCCGGCGCTTTCTTGATGGAGATCGTCCGGTCA
The DNA here is from genome assembly GCA_963719875.1 of uncultured Acidobacteriota bacterium. Lineage (GTDB taxonomy): Bacteria > Acidobacteriota > Terriglobia > Acidiferrales > UBA7541 > Palsa-360. The sequence goes on from CAVRDJ010000001.1 coordinate 112,508, forward strand.
CCACCGAATGGTTCAACAAGTTCTCGGCTCTCAACACGTTCTTCCGCTTCGCCATTGCTCGCGGCTATGCCACTCAGAATCCACTTCCACACTCGCAACCGAAAAGCCCCAGGCAGTTCCGTCCATACATCTACTCCGTCGAAGAGGTGAAGAAAATGATCCGAGTCGTGGATGGCCGCCATCGTGGCCGTTGGCATTTGGAGCCGCGCACCGTCAGAACACTCTTGCTGCTGCTCTATGGAACCGGGCTTCGCATCGGCGAGGCCATCCGGCTGCAACATCGGGATGTGGACTTCCGGGAAAGGATACTCACGATCCGTGAAACGAAGTTTTACAAATCAAGGCTCGTTCCGGTAAGCCCCGATCTCGCAGACGCCTTGCAAGAATACTTCGACCGGAAGTGGGCCGGAACGAGCTGCGTGCCCGGGTCTCCCTTCCTTGCCACTTACGATGGACGGCCCGTCACGCATTTAACGGCAGAGCTTGCCTTCAAGCGAATCCGATACGAAGCCGGAGTGAAGCGCAACGACGGCTTCTACTATCAGCCCCGCCTTCACGACTTCCGGCACACCTTCGCTGTCAGGCGGCTGGTTACGTGGTACAAAGAAGGCAAGAACGTCCAGCGCCTTCTCCCGCACCTGGCGACCTATCTCGGCCACGTAAGCATTCGAGAAACGGCGCGTTACCTCACTATGACAAAGGAACTGCTGGATCAGGCGAGCCAGCGTTTCGAGCTTTATGCCAATCCAGGAGGCGGGCGATGAAGAACAACTCCTTGCTCGGCTCTTGGGTCAAGCGGTTCCTGCTGGAACATCTGGTCGCGGAACGAAATTTCACACGCAACACTCAACAAAGCTACCGCGACACGTTGCGGCTGCTCCTTCCGCAGATCGCGGCCTATTCCAGAAAGCACGTCGATGCTCTGGAAATCGAAGATATGTCCGCTGACGCCGTGCGGAGCTTCCTCAAGGATGTCGAGGAAAAACGTCGTTGCAGCGTTGTCACTCGAAACCAGCGTCTCTCCGCCTTGCACGCTCTGGCGCGGTTCATCGGCGAGCGCAGTCCCGAACACTTGTCATGGTGCGGTGACATCAGGAGTGTTCCATTCAAACGCGCCGGGAAGAATCCGCTCACCTATCTGGAAAAAGCGGAGATGGATGCTCTGCTTGCGGCACCCGACCAGTACAGCAGACAGGGCCAGCGAGATTACGCGCTGCTGCTGTTTCTTTACAACTCGGGTGCACGGGCCAGCGAAGCGGCTGCGGTTAAAGTCTCCGATCTCGAAGGAGACGGGCAACGAGGTGGCGCGGCGAAGCTCCGCGGAAAAGGAGGAAAGATAAGGTTCTGTCCCCTTTGGCCGAGGACCATGGCGGCACTTGCTCCGTTGATTGCGGGCCGTCAAGGAGAGGTTCATATTTTTCTGAACCGTTACGGATCTCCCGTGACGCGCTTCGGAATCCACACGCTGGTTGAACGGCACGCGAAGAAGGCCAGCGAATCTGTCCCATCTCTAATCAGAAAGCGCGTCAGCCCGCACACGATCCGGCACACAACGGCAACTCATCTCCTTCGTGCCGGCGTCGACATCAACACGATCCGCGCCTGGCTCGGCCACGTCTCTATCGATACCACCAACATCTACGCCGAGGTTGATCTGGAGATGAAAGCAAAAGCGCTAGCCGCCTGTGATACGGGCGGCCCATCACATCCCAGAAAGATGTGGCGCACCGACCCAGGTGTAATGGAGTTCCTCCGCAATGTGTGAACCCCAGTTATGTGGCGCGTGTTCGGCCCACAGCGCTGTTTTCCGCAGGCAATCAGAGATGAGCGCCACATAAATTTCAGCGCTACATAAGTGCGCGACTTCGTGCGCTAGCGTGGCGAATTCCTCAGCGGGAGTCTGGTCCGGCAACAACGTGATCTTGCCTCCTGCGGAAGTGCCGCGAGCTGGGGCGATGTCCTGCGAGTATTCAAGAAGTATTCTTTGGTCAGTAACGAATTTTCCGAGCCGGTCGCGGTATTCGCGAGGATCGCCATTGACGTTGCCGATTTCAGGAAGTTCTTGACCGTCCGTCTGGCTGATGTCGAATACGTATGCGGCCCGGAACCCTACAGCGGTTGATGATTCATCGGTTTCGCTTTGTTCCAAGCTTTGGCTCTTCGGTCGAACGATTGGAGCGAGAATCAAAATGCCTTTCTCGCCTTTCTTCACGAAGCGTCCCAGTTTGTGCCACGTGTGGAAACCAGCGACGTGCGTAGCCGTTGGCTTCTGCGATGCGATCAGCATCACGTTCCGTAGACTGTACCGATGGAATCGGCCAATCGCCGCGAGGTAATTTCTCAGCGTCTCACTGTGGCCCCTTTCCAGAGCCTGACTCAATTGCTCGATTGCTGTGCTAACGATTTGCTTGGCTTGCTCGACTTTCATGATTGTTCTCCTGTTTCGGGAGCTTCGTGCCCCCTTCACCAAACAGCGAGGGGGCAAGGTCCCGAATCAGAGAACGGGAGTGAAGAGATTGGTGCGTCCAGGTCAGAACGGGTCGCACGCTTGAGTGACACTGGTTTCTGGTGGCGCGAAACGTGCTAGTGGAGACCGGCGGCGTGCGGGATCACACGCCGGGACGTAGCAAGCTCGTAGTGATGAAAGAGAGAGAGCAAGCCAAATCTTACAAGACTTGCGCAGAGCGAATCAGAGATCGAATTGGAACTGACCGCGAATTGGTTCAACGGTTTAGGCCTGGCGTAGATGACAGATGATGTGTCAGGAATTGAATATGGCTTTGCTTTTGAAGCGCACAATTACGCTCGCGGTACCACTTCCTATTAACTCATGCGGAATGTACCATTGCCTATCTCTGCGGGCACAGGTGATGCTTGCAAGGGAAGTTTGGGCTTGCCATTGACCGGAACCATGCGGCAAGCAAAAGTAGTGACGTAAAGGATCGGAGTAACTGATGAAGACGACGATGTTGGCTATCGCGTTATTCTTGACGGCAGTGTCCGCGTTCGGTCAGGAGAGCACAACGAACACGGACTGCAATGTCTACGGGCAGCAGGTAAACTGCACATCGACGACCACGACGCCGCCTCCCCCAAGCGGTGGAGCCCTCGAAGGTATCAACAAGGCTCTGGCCGCTAATCGAGCACGCGCTGAGGCTAAAAGGGACCAGAACGCCCAACAGGCTCAGCAGGCGCAACTGTCGCAAGAGGCGATAAAGGAGTTGCTTGCAGAAGAAAAGCAGGAAAGGGAAAACAAAGACACAGTTGATTTCATCTACTGCCGCCAAAATCCGAAGGGGAGCATAACGGATTACGAAGAGAAACAAAAAACATGCGCAGATGTAATCGAGTACACGAAAGCATTCTGTTTGGTCAACCCCGATGTGGAGAGATGCACTCTTGCAAAATCGAAAGTAGAAGTGGAAAAGGCGTTCGCATCTCTCGTTAATGACTACAATACTGATCCACGCAGAAATAAGAAAGACACCCAAATGTATTTCGACTCGCTCTTCGCAAAGCTGACAAAGTGGGGATGCATGTCCTTCCCCGACATGACTCTGGCGCAGCGGGACGGAACCTTACACCCATGCCCCAGCGCACCCGAATCAACTCCCGTATCTGCTAACGCAGCCTCACAGGCGAAGTAATCGCTAGCCGAAGAGGAGAGGCTATGAGAACCTATCGAACCTTAGTGGCACTTGCTGTTCTGTTTGCATCGCTAGCGTTTGCGCAGACTCAGGGTCGAAATAATCCCACCGCAAAGGAGACCCTGCGCTGGATGCAGACTTCGCTGCAAAGTGGTTCAGGGGACTATTGGGTGGGCCATGAAACGCGTTCCGTGAGGCTCGAAGATTTTGTAGGCTGCAGAGTTCATTTTTCGGCGTCAACTCGTCAAGAACCCTTCGCTAACGGCGAACCCGCTCCTGAGAAGAAGCCGACAAGAATCGACTACTCCTTCGAACTTGGCGACATTGACCCCGCCAACATTATGTTCTCAAAGGGACCAGACTCCAGGCCTGAGGTGCCTTCCTTCATTACCATCCGTACTCGAAATGATGAGAAGAAGATAACGAGTACGTACTCTTGGCAGCCTGAAGTTGTCACGAAGCCCGACGATACGTTTGTCATATTCGCAGTGGAAGCTTTCGGCAGCGACAACGATTACGTCGTTAGGTTTGCGACAGCCTTTAAGCATGCCGTGGAAGCTTGCGGCGGCAAGCCATCATTGTTTGCGGACTCCGATGGACGAGATGAACGGACACGTCCCGCGCCGAGTGGTGTTGCCGCACATTCGGCAACACCTCGAAAGGACATTCCCTCAATAGCCAAAGGCGTGAATGGTTCCGTTGTGTCTGTCGTTATGTCGGACAAAGATGGTAATCCAATTGCTCAAGGCACAGGTTTCTTTGTAAGCAAGGACGGCCTTATCGTAACCAACTACCACGTCATTTCCGAGGGTAGCTCCGCTATTGTTAAATTCCCAGACGGCGCTTTCTATCTTGTCGATGGAGTGCTCGCATCGGACAAGACCCGCGATGTCGCCATCATCAAGGCACACGGCGAGAGCTTCCGGACACTCACCCTTGGGAATTCGGACCGAGTTCAAGTGGGAGAGGAAGTCGTTGCGATTGGCAATCCTCTTTCTCTGGAATCGACCGTGTCAAACGGCATAGTTAGCGCGATCCGAACAATCGAGGAGGAGGGCGGTAAATTCTTACAGGTCACAGCGCCCATCTCACCCGGCAGCAGCGGCGGCCCGCTGTTCAATATGGCGGGGGAGGTTGTTGGAATCACAACCTTGAAATTCAAGGGCGGCGAAAATCTCAATTTCGCAATCCCTATCAATGATGCGAAACTCTTGCTTCAGACTAAGTCGTCCAAGATTCAGGCATTGCCCAACGAACCTGAGCCGAAGGAAACGCAAACGCATGATGGTGATGCACATCCTTCGGTATCCGTCGCAGCGCCGCAGACTATTCCAAGTGCCCGCGATTATTACCAACAACTCTACCATGCTGGCGGTTTCTCAAACGGCCTCCCGAATGGTGTCTGTTTCAGTGATGACGCTCACTCGGGTACCTTTTTCACTTTCGTAGCATACGCCTACGATAAGGATTACTACGACGCCCAAGCTAAGCTGCCTACATTTGAGCAGTCGCAGGCCGCAGGCTTCCCCAACGTCACTCCGGAGGAGATGACACAGTTCAAAATTATGGAGAGAGTTCAAGGAACCGCGCCGTACGTTACCTTTCTCATGAAAGGTTGGCTTGAGTCTTTTCCCCCAAAGGCTCAACAATTCTTTCACAGCGGCGGACGCATTTTGGAGGAGAGCGTCTACGACAAAGGTGTCAAAACCAATACCCTTGAGTATCTCTGGGATGGAAGTTCGTGGTTACTCTCGATTCCTCCGGCAGACCCGAACGCATACACGAGGACATCTAAAATCCTTCGCCTCTCCATCGAACCGAATACGATGCGTTATGTCGATTCAACGACAGTTACAATAACTGTCGGAAACGGTGAAACAGCAGCTACCGACACAAGCCAATACGGCCCCTGGGGTGGTGTCTGCGAAAAGGTTCCAAACCCCAAATAAGGTAGTTGCGGTTCGGTCGCGCGAACATGACGTGGAGAAAGTAGACGACAATGAAAAGAGCAATTAGTTTTAACGGATTTACACCCGTCCCTAGTTCTTATGAAATGGGCGTTCTTCTACCAGACAAACAGTCTGCCGATGCGCTATGCAAAGGAATTAACGATTTAAGTTTTGGATGGACAGTAGAAGAAGTACAAGCGAATGGAAGGAGCTATTGGAAAGTTGTCTGGCCGGGTGAGAAACAAGAATGAAACGGTTGCCAACATTTGTACGGCTCGCTGTCACTTCGACGACGGGCGGGAGGGATGCTCAGCTAGGCCGAATTGCTGTGTGGAACAACTTCGTTTAGTTCCTTCTTCAATTCTTCTTCGCATAACAACGTCCAATACTCCGTGATGCCGTCCCCGGCGTCCACTTTCTGACGGCGGAAGGAGCTGAAATCGCCGCTCGCTTGTTTGACAATGATGTCCAATTTCTGCGCTAGCGTTGTGATAAGCAGTTTGTTATCGAGGAGAATTGCTTCCGCATCTTTGACCTTTTCTTCAAAGGCTTTACTATGCGGGTTTCCTGAGAGTCTTCTGTCCTCCTGCGACGCCTCGAAGTCATGGTCTCCCAAGACAATCTGTTCTGCCGCGCTCCCGGCGGCAAGGAATAGGTGGTGTCGGTTGGATAAGCCTGAAGGTGGCGGCAAGGGCTCAATGAGAGTGCAGGCCTTGATCTTAGGCTGTTGAAGAAAGATACCGTGGCACGGAATAGCTTGTTTAAGGGCCATAGCGGCATGACCACTTTCGTGCACAAACGCCCGAAACCAGTCGGCTTCCATTCTCTTTTTCACCCCTTCAGCAATCTTTGGCACCGTGACCTTCTGAGCCGAATTCAAAAGTTCCCTGCGCGTTTACGAGAGTCGCATAGGACCGGGCAGCCTTCAGCAGAAGCGCTTTAATGCGTTACCCAGTAGAGCAAAACCGCAACGATCGCCCCTCCAATTAAAACGGCAACTGCGGCCCTCCTAATCAACTGTGCCGCGACGCCGCTGTATTCCGTGCCCGGCTGGCGTTTGGCCCAACCAACGAACTCCGCGAAGGCCCGCTTGGTTGTATTCCTAGTGCCGAAGATATTCAATCGGTAAAAAGCGAATCCGACGACCCATGCAAGAATCAAGCAGCCCAGTAGAGACCACAAATCCGCGGGGGTCGATTTGACAAGCTCGATCTTGAACGCAAACACATACAGGGCCACAGCGGCGGCGAAAAGAAATAGCAGGCTGAGAATGGTAGTCTTGTCTTTCATTTGAATATCGTAGGTCCATCCAACAAGGCCGGTGTAGTGATTGTATGCAATGTGCCCAGAATAGAACTTCCACGCAAAACCTCCAACACACGTTCGGTGGGTTGGCCGCCAATTCTGAAACTGACGCGAACCGGCTAGCAAGCGGACTGGTGGTAGTTTGGTTATGCTCGGAAATTGAGCCCCGATACGGCATTCTCGGAGGTTTGGGCCAGTACTCCAGGAAATCGTGGTGCAGCGTCGCTGCTCATGCATAATACAGGTGGGAGCTGAAGCTACTTCTTCTGAATTGTGGCAAAAACGAAAGATCCCGCCGCCGTCAAGCTTGGACGGAAGGGTGGGAAGGAGATCGCCAAGCGCGGGCCTGAATACTTCAGACAGTTACAGGCGAGACGCAAAAAGCGCAAGGGCGGTCGGCCTCCCAAGTCCAAGAAATCTCGCTTGAAAGCTCATTGAAAAACAACGAGCGCTCGTTGTATACTTTCCCCCAGTGCGGAGTGTTATATGATAATTGGCGACCGCTTACGTGCCTTACGCGAAGATAAAAAGCTATCGCAAGGCGATGTCGAAAAACGTACGGGTTTGCTTCGGTGCTACATTTCTCGCGTTGAGAACGGGCACACCGTTCCGGCCATCGAGACCTTGGAAAAAATGGCCCGCGCGCTCGAAATTCCTCTCTACCAACTGTTCTATGATGGCGAGAAGCCCCCTCTGCTTCCGACCCTTCCCAATCGACGGACTTCGTCCGCCCTTGCCTGGGGTAGTTCCGGCAAGGATGGTCGTTATCTGATGAAGTTTCGCCAGCAGCTCAGCCGGTTGGATGAAGGCGACCGACGGTTACTGCTTTTCATGGCTCAAAAAATGTCTCGCAAAATTGCTGGTCGCAAAAGGGGGAAGGTTTAATGCGGAGTCCAGTCCCTGGCCGGAGTTTCGCGGCTTCGAGACTCGGCCTTAGAGGATTGGCTACGAGGGTGGGCAACCGCTTGCACGGAGAAGCAATCAAAAAAGGCATACACCCGTACGGGGCAGGCAGGGGTGAACCTATGGAGTCGCAGTGCCCAAATTGCAAGAGCACAAACCTTAAGAAGGTATCGCTGGCCCACCAAGAGGGACTTCAGCATGTCAGCACGCGCACGCGAATACGCGGCGTCGTGGTCGGAAGTGACGGACCTGATGTCGTTGTGGGCAGAGCGACCACGAAAGGGATACAGCAGACCGAGATCTCGAAAATGCTGAGTCCTCCGAAGAAATGGTCGTATCTAAAACTGCTTGGCTGGTCTGTCTTGGTATTCTTATCTTTCGGATGGGTAGTGTTTTATGTGAATGCCATTACAAAGAATTCTTTGACTGTTTCTTCAGTTCCCGTGACGATCTATGCTGTGCTCTCCGCTTCCGTGTTTGTTGTCCTTTTTCTTGCGTACTGGAAACACAACGAGTCTACTTATCCGCCTTGTTGATCTTGCTGGCGCTGAGGAAGAATGGGCGTATGAGCAAAGTCGAAAACGAACTAAAATTAGCGGAAGGTGTCGCTAACGAAATTAAAGCAGTCATCACTCCTTTGAAATATCCTGACGATGAGTGGTCAACCACTGTTGCCGCCTTCATAGACCAAGCGTTTGAACACCACGCGGCAATCATTCTCTTGATGCGGTCTGCTCTGTTTGGTTCAGCCTTTGCGCTCTTGAGGTCAGTCGTGGAAATCGTATTTCGTGGCGTGTGGATTGCAGCTTGCGCAACTCCAGCGGAGATAACCCGCTTCAGAGACAAAGACGAAATCAACCACACCTTTGGAGAAATGGCGAAGGCGATTGACACGGCGTGCGGCATTAACTACTTCCATAATCTAAAGCAGCAAAGTTGGGACGCATTGAATAGCTACACTCACACCGGAGTTCTTCAGTTAGGCCGTAGGTTCACAGGCGATAAGCTTGAACCATCGTACAAAGATGGTGAAAAAATCGAAGTCATTCGCACAGCCACCACAATGCTTCTTCTGATTGTAAGACCCTTTCTTGCGAAACACGGCCACCAGAACGAAGCAGTTCAGATTGACGGAATCGGTGCCAAATACGTTGCTGCCTGCAAACAGACATAAACAAAGAAAGTGGCCCGCCACAGCTTTGAACTGTGACAGGCCGCCTCTTGGTCTGATTTTTAGCGCCGCGATACTGCACGGCCAACTGCGTTCGCAAGGTGGTTGAGCACTTGCGTCTGACTCGCTTTGAAGCTGTTAGCGTGTGTGACTCCGTGGAAATGTGCTTGCACTACCGTGATCTTGATGGAAGGTGCGCCAGCGAAGAGTCCCGTTCGGGAAGCGCGGACCTCGCTTTCGCCTCTTTATCGGTATGGGGAAAAGTCGGGGGACTCCATACATGCGGAGCCACATTTTCGTACATCGTGCCACTACCAAATATTTCGGTTAAATCCTTTTCTTTCAGGAGCAAGATTGAAAAGGAAGGACTTCCCAGAGGTAGCACGTCTGCCTTAGAAACATCCGCGCAGAGGCTTGGCGGAAAGCTAACTCACCTGCCGCGTGAGCATGCGTGCGACAACTAGGAGCATGGTCTTCCGGAACGCGGTCGATTACCGAGGTTTCTGCGGAATCAGCGCACGGCATTCCAGAACCGTATGTCGAAACACGTCTATATTTATGCTCCGTAAACTAACTCTTTCCTGCCAGATTGTCGTCAAAGTCGGTTTCCTGGAACTTTCCGCCTCCGAGACGGCCCTTCTCAGCATCCCAAACCTCAGATCCCCAGACCTCGTAGTCTTCGTCGATGTATTCTATGAGCACCTGAGGGCTTGGCTCTAAGAAACTGAGCTTCGCAAACATTGAGACAGCCGCACCTGAATCCGGTGCGGTTTGACGCTTATTGAAATAATCGACCGGGGTACATCCCTTATCAGCTTCCTTCTCGGTCTGGACTTCGTGCGGAATACAGCCGTTTCCGATCAATCGAGCGTTGAAACCTGTTTCCGTGTCTCTATATAGAGCACATCGGTGTTCGTGGCCGAAAAACCAACCGAATATCGCATCGGCTGCGATACCCTCAGTGGCAAGAAGATCAGCCACGTCCTTTCGAAGCCCCTCGGAATCTTGAAACTCATCTTTATGAGCTGAGACCGGCTGATGATGGGTCAAGAGGATATTCTTCTTCTTGTCGCTATTTCGGAGCAGGCCAATCAGCCAATTCCACTGTGCACTGATGGGATCATCTGGACCGCTGGGCTTTAGTCTACCTCCCGCATATGCGGTATCTAAGCCGATAATCCTCCAGTATTCGTTCTCCAGGCAGAAGAACGGTTGTAATTGCCCGAAAGCCTTCAACACCAGTGAGAAGTAGGCTTCTCCGCCGCTGTACATCTCATGATTTCCGTTTAAGGCGTAGCTCGTGCCCGGAGAAATTCCTATCTCCGGATATCGAGCATTCGTCTGAAGCGGCCAAAGCTGCAAGAAGGTTTCACATTCCGCTTTGACGCCGCCGTAGTAGATATCGCCAAGGTGGATCGCGAAATTCGGGTGTTGCCTCCTGACTACGCCTGCGATGTGGTGAGCAGCCGGATTGTCACCACCCCAGTCCGCCAGTAACGCGATCGTTACTTTGGGAGGAAGTTTGACCGGCTGAGGAGTTCCCGCAGGATAGGGGGAACGCTCGAAGTGGAGATTCTTCCATTCCTTCAGAATGGAACTGATGAGAGGCTGCTTCTGTCCATGAACGTCCTCACGCACCTGCTTGAAGAAATTGTCCAGTGAATAAACTCCATGCTCGATAAGCGTAACAATCCATATGGGATTCCGGTCACCATAGCCTTGCAGTGAGGGAATGCTGCCGAATACTTTTGAAAGAACAGATTGGTACAAGCCCACAAGATTAAAGCGCGAGACGTAGTCGACATCTCGATGGGATTGCTCGCTGGCAGCCGTATCACGGATCGACGCGAAATGTGCGACAAGCCTTAACCGCTCCGCTTCAACCGAAGCGGGATCAGAACTGCCGATGGTATCTGCAACAGCGTTTTGCACTTCGGTCGACCCGTCATTCAGATTCCGAACGAGCGCATCTAAACTTGAGTTAATGAAATCGTGCTGATTGACCACGGTATGCATAATCTAAGCTCCTTGATCCGCTGCAATGGTACTTCGGCATCACATTCTATTCGTAAGTTGGCCTCGCTCGGTTGATCTGCGCCGCGCCTGCGGCACGTTTCGCTTAAATCCTCGGAAATAAAGAGCGCTGCCGTAGGAAGTACATTCAGCAAGCGGCGTACCCTAGCCTGTAGGATGCCCTACGTAGCTACCGTAACAGCACTCGGTCTTAGGTATGTTATGAGGCTTAAGAGCTGGTGGCCGTTATGGAAGGCTTCAAACAAGAATACGTGCTCTTCGCCCCGGTCATTACAAATGACGATCTCTTCGGTACCGAGCGGCCCACGCTTCCGCCAGGAACAATAGCTGCGAAGTATTTTGAAGGCGTCTCGCTCCGTAAGCCCTGAATATTGCTCTTCAAAAAGCCTAGACCGAATGAAGTATTGGCAAGGGTCGGCGGGATCAAATTCTCCGTCCGTATAGTGGGGATGCTGACTGACAATGCCGAGCGCAGGGATTTCCAGTGCCTCGACCATACGCCAAAGTGAGGAAGTGATAGTGTTACCGAATCTCTTGCTGGCGCCTCGAACGAGCGAGAATGTGGGCAATGAGCTCCGCGAAAACTCCACAAACTGGTCCTGGAGAAAGAGTAGCCGGCCGGCGCCGTAATTTGCTTCCGCCTCCAATTGCTCATGGCAGTCGGGACTCAGACTGAAGGCATTGTCGCCGTGAAGCAGCGTCTGATGCCACTCCGTAACGCTGTGAATCGCCTCGTGAGCCTCATTCCAGCGCCATTTCAAGCGAGGTTGCGACTGATCTATGAGAATGCGTTTGCGATCAGGCACATAGAGTGCTTTGAGATCCCACTTTTTTACTGCGTCCAAGAGTAGCATGGGGCGCCGAGCAATTTGTTTGCCTGCAATGACCGCTTTGCTGAAAAACTCGCGTAAGGCGCTGTCATCTTGAGTTGAATAATACTGCCGATCAAGCTTGAGAAGTTCGAATACGTCATTGAGTTCGATTGGTGGTTCCGGGCTTCCCAGGCCGCGAAGGATCTTTCCGACCTGGTGGTCGATATCACGAGCCGTTCGCGAATCTAGGAATCTGTTTCTCACCGCTCACACAAGAATTTTACATATTCCTTAAGGGCCTCGTGCTCTTCCGACGACAACGCCTCAACAGGCTGCGAGCGAGCAGCAAATCGCAAGGCTGCCTCCTGAAACTGTTTGTCGTGTGCCCGCGCTAACCCGGAAAGGACGAAGAGCTTTTCTGCCGGTACACGTAGAAAGTTGGCGATCTTGCTTACCGTCCGCGGAGTGGGTTTGCAGCTCTCGTCATTCTCGATTTCGATGAGTTCCGCGAGATCCACATCCAATTTTTGCGAGAACTGCTCCCACGTAAGCTTATGCTCACGGCGAGCCAGATTAAGGAGGTTCACAAACGCTGTTCGGGACGCGGTCGCCTGTTGGGATTTTTGCTCTAGGTCTTCCACTGCGGACACGAGGCCACCGACAGAAACAAAGCAATTGTCCTCTAAAGCTGCCTGTTTTTTTAGCCATCCGGGATCTGAATTAAATTTCATATCATCTCGCTCCAGTTAAGAAGTTCTCCGCCTGCTCGGCCGTATATTCCAGCCATAGCAGGTTTTGTTTAGCTGGGTCCCGGCCGACGGGCGTCATTCTGCACGCTTTTGTATAGAACAATTCCGTCATGGGTAAGGAGTGTAATCCGACTCTGCCCTTGCAGTCCTCTTCCTTACTCTTTAATACGGCCGCCTCGATGAGGCGCGTACCGATGGCGTTGTAGCGGGGCTTTTCCCCCAAGGCACTCGCCAGTGGCTTGAGATTCCACGGCGCGACCTCGACATAATCAACGTAGACGAGTGCTTTGCCCACCTGCTCCGGCAGACGGCAAGTGCAGAATTGTCCTACGGTTTCCAGCTTCATTAGGCCTTGCAGCTGATTGTCGTAACTGATGCCATAAAACGCGTTGGCGAGCACTTTCAGTTCGGGAGCCTTGGTTGTCCAGTCCCAGTGGAAGTGCTGCGGTATGAGTTGATGACTGCCCCGGGCCGCAAGCTGCCTGGCCGCCTTCAATACGACAGGTCGCCAGTCTTGCTGCGTCTCGATGAAATGTTCGACGGTGACTTCATCGAAAATCTCGGCCTCGACCGGGTGACCGGTCGCATTGTCGATGATATAGACGCGTGTCTTCACACTACCATCAGTTCAGCTTTCTTCTTCTCTTCGTCCTCAAAGAAGAGCTTTTCCCCACGACTGAGGCGGCCCTCAACAATCTGGTAAAGCCGGAGTGCCTGACGCAGAAGAGCTGTCTTGCTCACATCCTTGCGGGCACTGAGCTCTTCCAGCAGGCTCATCTCCTGATCCGTAAGGTTCAGGGTCATTGTTCGCTTGTCAGCCATCTGTCATCTCCCTGCGTCAGTATATGCGTCGAACCTATATTAAGTCAACAAAAAATATACTTGCATTAGCCACAAGATATGTATATAATGGCCATAGAATAACAGCCGCGCTTCGGCGCAAGGAGACAAAGATGCTAGAACCACAAGATATTCATCAGGATGGCACCAAGGCTGACGCTGCGCTCGAGGCGCAGGGAATTGTCTTGGGGGCCCATGAAATCGAATTTCTTGTCGAGGTGCTCCATCACCCCGATCACGAACCCAAGCACATCAACGTGAAGACGCATGACACGCTGCTGGAGGTGTTGGATGAGGCAGCACAGAAACTTGATGTTAAGCTCCTGCCGAACGCCCACGCACCGCTCGACAAGCTCCGCGCTGTCTATGAGCATCATCGCGTCGGGGAACCTCTGGATCTGAATGAGACCGTAGAGGGTTTTCTCCGGCTGGAGCCGAAGACTCGCCATCTCGCAATAGAGTTGGTGCTTGCAATCGAAGTCAATACGCGCTGGAAAATGGCACCGGAGAAGGAAATGACCCCGAAGGCGATTCTTGCTCTCGTTGGACTGCCGTGGGAGCAATACAGCTTGTACTATCCCGCGGAGAGCGTGGACCCGCTGCCTCTTAACACACCGGTCAAACTTCACCGCGGGCAGCGCTTTGAGGCTCAGCGCGATGGTAAGTACGGCGCCGAGACTTACCGTGCATATCACATCCGCTAAGGCAGAAATCGAACGGCTCGCGGCGGCCAGTACTGCCATCGAGTTGGTCATGGACGGTGCGCAGCCTTACGTGTGGGTTGGAGGCATCGGTGCCCCAAAGCCGCCTTGGGATCGCGCCTCCTACGATATCCTCATCGCGATTCCGGTCGCCTATGACCTGGGTACAGGGCTGGATGGTTTCTATCTCGCCCTACCCTACTCCTTTAACAATGGGGAACATAACCGCGTGAACGGTCAGGCGCTGACTCTAAAAAACACTCAATGGCGTGCAGTCTCTTGGCATTACCCCGACGGTAAGCAGTTCCAGGCCGGAGTCGATTCCATCGAAAGTCATATCGTTCATTGCAGGGGGTTTTTCCTGGCGCGTGGAGCGCTCAATGCCAGAGTTTAACCTTCGCATCCGAGAATCCGATTGGGCGCGTCTGCGCAAGCATTGCGCGCCATCCTTCCGGGGCCGGAAAGATACTGAGATCGGAGCCATCGGTCTCCTTGGAAAACGGATGATGGGAGCGGAACTGCGCGAGTTAATCGTGACGCAGGTGCTCTGGCCAGAGCCGGGAGAAGTGGTGGCGGAGCCGGGCAGCGCACTCACCTTTACGTCGCGCTATCTTAGGAGGGCGCACGTCGCTGTGCGCAAGGCTGGTCTCGCAGGCCTTGTTACATTTCACACCCATCCGCTCGCAAAATCCGAAGTGAAATTTTCCTGGTATGACGACGAACAAGACCCCCTTCTTGTTGAGAACCTCCAGGAACTCTGGGCCGCTACACTTCTCAGCAGTGTCGTCCTAGGAGCCAACTCGCAAAAAGGAAGACTGTGGCTGTCTCCGAAGCAGCAGCTGTCTGCTCGGCGATTGATTGTGGTTGGCGAAAGACTCCAGTGCCTGCCGCTTGATGGCCAAAAGCCCAAGGAAGCGCCGAAACCATCCGAAATTTTTGACCGCGCCACTGCGCTCACGGGAAGCGGCGCCCTCGCCCTGCTTTCACAAATGACTGTCGGGGTGATCGGAGCAAGCGGCACGGGCTCGCTTGTATGCGAGCTTCTGGCACGGGCTGGTTGCAGGAGGATTCTCCTGATTGACCATGACACCGTGAAACTGGTGAATCTCAATCGCATCCTGCATGCGACGAAAGAAGACGCAGAGCTAAGCCACTACAAGGTTGAAATTCTGAAGCGTGGGATCGAGGGGATGGGGCTTGGTTGCGAAGTCGAGCCCATCGTGGGCTCCATCCTGAACGACGCCATCTTGCAGCGCTTGAATGAGGCCGACCTCATGTTTGGATGCGTCGATAAGGACTATCCGCGAATGCTGCTGTGCAAGTACGCCTATCAGCACAGCGTGCCATATATAGATGTCGGCGCCGAAATTGGTGGGGATGAGGAAGGGATTGTATCAACTGATGCACGCATGAATTACGTTACGCCGGGCCGCTGGTGCTTGCGCTGCACGGGGCTCGTGACTCCTAGACGGCTCGCATTTGAATCTCTGACCGGTGTCGAGCGTAAGCGGAAAATTGCGTTGGGATATTCCGACGACCTGCTGATTAAGCAACCCGCAGTGATGGACCTCAACATGAGAGCGGCGAGTGCCGGCGTAATGGTGCTCCGGCATCTGCTTCAGCCCTTCCTGCGCATCCCCCTGCCAGTGACGCTTGCTGAGAATTTTGTGACCTTCAATCTGAAACCGGTTGCAAAGGCGCGGAATCGCAACGAATCTTGCGACATCTGCCAGGTGAATCCGCACGCGGGTTTCGGAGATTGTGGTGAACGAATCGGGCTTACAGCTGAGGTTGCGGCGGCTCTTTTAGACGAAGCGTAGCCTATGAACAGATTAGTGCACTGGGAGACATTCTATTCCCAGTCCGCGCTTTTCGGCGAGACAAGTGCTGTGATTGCTGCTGACCAAACGAGTTGGCCATTTGATTTAGGACGCGGTCGATCTGGTCGTTGGTAAGACCGGCCGGGCCGCCGTGAGGGGCCCGCGCGTCCCTAGGAGCCGATCGTTGGAACTCATGGACTGACCCCCTAAAGTGAGACAGTTTCATGATGCACACTTTGAGAAATCGCCAAGTGGCGCGACGGCGCTTCACAGGAGCCCCGGCATAGGTCGCAGACCACCGCTCTCGCGAAAATACAGAATGCACGATCAGACGGTAGGCATAGTGCCGCCATCTATGACGTAGTCTGCACCATGAATCGAAGCTGCACGGTCGGATGCTAGGAACGCCACTAGTTCGGCGACTTCCTCCGGCTGGCCGGGTCGGCCAATGGGAATGCCTCCGATCATATTCATGATTTGCTGTCGAGCAGCGTCCTCGCTGATGTCGCTGCTCTGAGCGAGTTGCACGATCATGCCGTGTGCGCCTGAAGTCTCGATGAATCCAGGCGAGATCATGTTGACGCGAACACCCTTCGGGCCAACTTCGTTTGCCAAGCCCTTATTGTAGGTATTGAGAGCACCTTTCGCCGCAGCATAAGCAAGCGTCGCGTCATAGAGCGGAAGACGGTGCTGGATGGAGGAGATGTGAAGAATGACGCCTGATTTGCGTTCGATCATGCCGGGTAGAAATGCTCGGTCGAGCCGAACGGATACCAGCAAGTTGACGTTGAGCGCCTTCTGCCAGTCTTCATCTGAGAGCGCCCTGTATCCGCCGTTCGGAGCATCCGACCCTCCGACGTTGTTCACTAGGATGTCGAGTCCACCCCAGTTCTGCTGAATGCGACTGATTACATCTTGCACACCTGCAGTCGTACCGATATCCGTCTGTACGAAGAGAGCAACCGCCTGCCCTTCCGGCAGCGGCGAGCGTGCAGTCGTTGCGACAGAAGCGCCGCTCAGAGTAAAACGGCGCACCATAGCCTGTCCCATACCCTTTGTGCCGCCGGTTACGAGAACCCGCTTGCCCTTAAACTCATCTCCTGAAACGGGGAAAGGGTATGTCATCGTCATGATCGAATCTCCAGTGAAGCAATCTTGTTGTTGGAAAGTTTGAAGATGTGGTCCAGTTCAACGGGACTCCCAGGGAACTCGCCGGTGAGTCGGGCACGCACGGTCACCATGTCTCCATGCGTTTGCGTGTTGACCATCTGCAGAACGTATCGGTATTTCTCGTCCGCCGCTTGCTTCCATTGGCGGATCGCGTCACGACCGCGATAATCCCGCCCCTCGTCGTGGACAGTGCCCTCTTCTGTGAAGCAAAAAGAAAGCGCGTCCGCGTCCTTCGCCTCTTCGGCGACTAGGTATGCAGCGACCGGTTCGGGTACATCGATAGCCATCGTATTCTCCTCCGTCCAAGCGCGTAGTCTGGAGTTTCGCATCGTACTGATAGAATAGGAAGTACGCACGAAAAAGTGCGTTAAGGGGAATATCGATGCCGAAACGCTATACGCCCACAACCGCTGCGGCAGACGTGGAAGCAGCGCTCTGTCTCTTGGAAGGACGATGGAAGCTTGTGATTCTGTTCCACCTATTCGGAGGCAAGGTGATGCGTTTCTCCGACCTGGAACGAGCGATACCCAACATCACTCAGAAAATGCTGGGGCAGCAGCTCCGTCGCTTAGCGGGGGACGGAATCGTTCTGCGTACGGCCTATCCTCAGGTGCCGCCGAAGGTTGAATACTGTCTGACAGCATGGGGCCAATCCCTTTGTCCTACGCTTGACGCCATCCTAAAGTGGGCCGATCGACGGCCAGCAGACCGAAGAAGGCGCTCGCGCTGACATTTTGCTGCTCCTGAATAGCGGCGTGCGGGGAAGTAATGGATTTCTCAACAGAAAACGGTTACGGCTACCTGCGAATGGAAATTGGTCAAAGGCTTTCCCCCGTCGCACGCACGATCCCTCGCAGCATTCCTGCAAAGATCAAATGGTGGATCGGATATAGGAGGTACCAGTAGAGCTGTCCGAACCACCCCACCGGGTCGAAGATAGCCGTCTGGCGAATGAGCGATCCTGAGCCGGAGGGCTCCACCTCGAACTGCAACCACGCTCGACCAGGTAAACGCATTTCTGCCGAAAGTCGGACCATATGGTCCCGTTGGACTTCTTCGACCCGCCAGAAATCAACGGTGTCGCCTGGGAAGAGATGATCTGGCACGCGTCGCCCACGCCGCATGCCCGCCCCGCCGAACAGCAGATCCAGCAACCCACGAATTCGCCAGAGCCAATTTCCGTAGTACCAGCCTGTCTTACCCCCCAGCCGATCGATTGGTCGAAAGGCCATGGCCGCAGAAAAAGGCACGCACGCCGACCGCGAGTCCACAATACGGCGGCCGAATGTAGTTCCGCCCCACTGCGGGGAAGCTGCAACGGAAGAGAACGCATCGGACCAGCGCGTTTCGGCAAACTCCCGATCTTCATTGGCAAGCGCCCTCGTCAGTGCTTCACGAAAGCCAAGCGGGCGAATGGAGAATAAATCAGCTGCTGATCGGTCCCTGACAACGGTTTCGTTACGCAAACTGTCCACTAACTCGCGACCGACGCGCGCATAGACGGGTGTGACAAGACCCAACCAAAGGCTTGATAGTCGCGGAGACAGCACCGGCACAGGAATCATCCATCGCTTCAGGCCACGCTGACGGGCGTATTCCTTCATGAGGTCCAAATAGCTGACCTGGTCGGCTCCCCCGATCTCAATAATGCTGCTGCCATTAATCTTGAGGTCGAGCGCCCCCATCAGATAAGCAATCACGTCTTCGACCGCAACTGGCTGCGTGCGGGTTGTTACCCACCGAGGAGTGATCATCGCTGGCAGTTTCTCAACCAAGGCCCGTATCATTTCGAAAGAAGCGCTACCCGACCCAATCACGATTGAGGCTCTAAATTCGATGGTCGCTACCCCGGACTCTCGCAGGATCCGACCGACTTCTTGGCGGCTTCTCAGATGCGCCGAAAGTTCTCTCCCGCTGCCAAGTCCGCCGAGATAGATGATGCGCTGTACGCCTGCATCACGCGCCGAGACTGCGAATGCTTGCGCCGATCGTCGGTCTTCCTCCTCAAAGGAATTCGCCGAGCCCATTGCATGTACAAGGTAGTAGGCGGTATGCACACCAATCATGTTCGATGGAAGGGACGTTGCATCGAGAACATCGCCCTTCACCACTTCGGTTGTGTGCGCCACGCGCTGATTTAGAGTTTCGGGATGTCGTGACAGGCAACGTACGCGGTAACCGGCGCTTTCGAGTGCGCGAAGCAAGCGTCCGCCGACATACCCTGTCGGTCCTGTCAGCAGAATTAACTTAGAACCATTTGCCATGAGTCACGCTTCAAGACTAGGAAAATCAGGCGTTTCGATCGCTTCCAGTCTGCAAGAAATTCCCCCTAACGGCTGTTGTAAAAGCTTCGCTGTCATTGAGGGTATTCGGACAACAGGAGAAGAACTGTGTAGTTTGAGACAAGTTCTTATGAGTTATCGCGGGTATAGATTTCGGTCGGCGGGTCCCATGGTTCCGGGAGGGCAGGTTCAACGACGGATTGTGAATCGATCTCCGCCGAAAGCTGGCCCGAAGGAGTTCGCCTTTGTGTGGAGTACGGCCACCATCACCAAGTCACAGAAGCTGCCCCACATCTCACCGGAGTGCATTGGCTTAACGCCTAGGAAGTCTTGCTGGGCGGAACAATCGGTAGACCCATCGCCCTCCAAGCCTGAAATCACTCCGCAAGGTGCGCACCATCAAGGGTCCGAATCTGTAGGATTCTGTTGGAACTCGTGGAGTGAGCCGCTAGCTTGAACCACTTTCGAAAGGCACACTTTGCGGGAAAGGAGCCTCAAAGTGGAACGAAGAAAAGGTCAGCGATACGGTAGTGAGCTTCGCCGACAGGCTGTTGAAAGGATGAACGCCTGCGGCAACATCGTCCGGCTCGCACGGGAACTCGGAGTGTCCCGGAGAGTACTCTATCAGTGGCGCGACCGAATGGAACAGACCGATTCCTCTCCCGGGAGGTCCCGAGAGCTAATCCTGCGCAAGCAAATCCTCAAGCTCAAGCGATTGTTAGCAAATAAAACTCTGGAAGTGGATTTTTTCAGACATGCCTTGCAAAGAATAGGGGCTCGGCGTCGACAGAACGTTCATCCTGGCGACAAGGCATCTATTACGAGATAAGAGCAAGGATGCCGCTGCAAGGCAGCTTAGGTGTCGAGCGAATGTGTCAGCTGGCCGAAGTTAGTCGCGCAGGATTTTACCGCTACTTACGACGCGGGTGGCAATGGGAGGAGGAAGTCGCATTGCGATCCGCCGTCCAGGATGTTGTCATTGAGCATCGATGGCGATACGGATATAGGCGGATGACCGAAGAGCTTCGCGCCCGCGGGATGATCGTCAACCATAAACGGATAGCGCGAATCATGCGGGAGGACAATCTGCTCGTGGTTCGACGAGACCGGTCCCGATCTCGTGGGCATACTCTTCGTGCCGCACGGGTTTACCTTAATCTCGCCACGCGAATGACACTGTTGGGACCCAACCAACTCTGGGTCGCCGACATAACCTACATCCGTCTCGCCTGCGAATTTGTGTATCTAGCGGTGGTTCTGGATGTGTTTTCTCGCAAGGTCATTGGCTGGGCGCTCGGCCGGACCCTCAAAGCCCAACTTCCTGTTTGTGCTCTGGAGCGCGCCATTGCTAATCGAAGGCCACCACCAGGAGTCGTGCACCACTCGGATCAGGGCGTGCAATATGCATGCAGCGAGTACATGCAAAAGCTCCGGGAGCATGGGATGCTGTCCAGCATGAGCAGACCTTCGAATCCTTATGACAACGCCACGTGCGAGAGCTTTCTAAAAACGCTCAAGCGTGAGGAGATCCACGCTAGCACTTACCGTGACTTCGAAGACCTGCGGGAGCGGATGGAGGAATTCATTGAGGGGTACTATAACGTGTGTCGGCTACACTCGGCGCTCGACTATCGTTCGCCCGAATCCTTCGAGAGAGAGCGCCTACGAGAATCCCAGAGAACGTCAGCGGCGGCGATGATGACGTTCTTCGAAGGCTAATGCGGGCATCTAGCAGAGCAATGCCCTCCGAAGGAAGTTGTAATGCACATCTTTGTCTCAACCAGGGGTGCACCGACTTTCCGGGAGTTGGCCCTTACACCTGTGACGGCGATCATAGCGACAACCTTCGAAGGCGGCTTACTCTTGCGGTGTAAATGAGCGAAGGGATATGGATCGAGGTGAACCGTGTCTCATACATCTGCCTTCAAGACTCCGGAAGGTGAAGCCGCGTATCTAGCGGCCTATAACGCCGCCATGAGGTTGTGGCCCGTTTCGTATGAAGAGATCGAGATTCCAACTCGGTTCGGGAAGACGCATGTTGTCGCCAGTGGTCCCAAGGATGCCCCAACGCTGGTGCTCTTGCATGGCTATTGGGCTACGCTGACGATGTGGACGCTCAACATTGCGGACTTCAGCAAAGATTATCGCGTCTATGCCATCGATATCATGGGTCAACCCAGTAAAAGCATCCCCGATGAACCCATACGAAATGCGGCCGATTACGTTGCGTGGTTGACCGCGACATTGGACGGACTGCACCTCGACCGCATCTTTCTGGGGGGCATGTCTTACGGTGGATGGTTAGCCCTCAGCTATGCAGTTGCCATGCCGGAACGTGTTGAGAAGCTTGTGCTTTTGTCTCCTGCCGCAAGCATCCTTCCGATTGTCAAACAATTCAGCCTCCGCGGGATGTTGATGTTGTTGTTGCCGACACGTTTGACGGTGAACTCGTTCATGCGCTGGCTGGGATTAAAAAACAATTTCGATGACCCCGAGACCCACCGCTTGAGTGACAATGTGGTTGACCTGATGTATCTCGGTGTGAAGCATTTTCGAATTCCGCAAGAGACTTCGCGTGTCATGCCCACTGTCTTCTCTGACGGCGAACTACGGGCGATGCATGTGCCGACGCTGCTGCTCATTGGCGACCATGAAGTCATATACGATTCCGCTACGGCATTAGCTCGTGCGCGGCGGCTCATTCCTGATTTTGAAGGGGATCTCGTGCCACGGTCCAGTCACGACATGGCCTTCAGCCAACATCGAACTGTAGACGGGCGAATCCTCGATTTCCTCAGGAGAACAAGTTCAAGAATCAAGATCGCGCACCAGAGCGTATCGTTGCCTAGCCTTCTCTGAACGAAGGCGGACCATCCCATCAACAGCGAATGGGCGGAGAGCCAGTCTTCCGCAAATCCGATCTACGAGATTGAGACCAAATTTAATCAGCCGCTTGCTGGCTTAGAACTGCACCGCCCAGCGCCACTGGCCGCACCAACTCCACCATCGCTGCATTGAACTTGTCCGGTTCATCCATGAACGGTTCATGCCCCGACTCCTCGAACCAGACGAGTTTCTTCGACGGCGCAGTCAGCAGGTCGAAATAGGCTACGCTGATTTCTGGCGGAACCCAGTGGTCGCGGCGCCCGAGAAAGAAGAACACGGGCATCTGAAACGCAGGCGCGACCTTAGTCAGATTCAGCGCCGAGACCTCAGCCCACATCGGGTCGAGAGAAGACCGGAAACCCCGCATGAAGTTCGGCAAATCAAAGATCGAAGATTCCGGACCACCGAGAATGATTCGGCCCATGTTCCACAGCGCCTTAGCCTCCAGCTGACCGGCGAAGCGCTGGAGCCACGTGCGCTGCACCCACAGTTTCTTGGCCGTATGAGGCGGCGGGCCGATGGCGCGAAGCTCCTTCAGGGCCTTGAGGTCGTTGCGACGCTCCGCTTCGGCGAGCACGAAGGCGTACGATGATGCCTCGCTCGCCGGCCAATCGCCGATCTGCCCACTGCCGACGTAGGCCGCGACCTTATCTGGGAACCGCGCGGAATAGAGCACGCCGAGGGCAGAGCCCCAGGAGTGACCGAAGATTGTGACTTTGTGTTTCCCGACGCGTGTGCGTACCACTTCGACTAACTCGTGGAGATCGGCGATGAACTGCTCGACTGTCATGGACGACCGGGGAATTTTACGGTCGAATGATTTGCCGACGCCGCGCTGGTCCCAGTTGACGACGGTGAAGGTTTTTTCGAGCGCCGCATTGAAGTGACGGAAAAAACGCATCTCCGTCATGCCCGGCCCGCCATGCAGAAAGATCAAGGGCGGATTGGCGAGGCTCTCGCCGCGGATCATCACCCACTGATCGAGCCCGCCCAGATGTAGATAGCGGATCTCAGCGATGCTGTCGGGAAGGATCTTGCCGTTGGGCCCACGAAAAGGTGGCGTGTTTCCCAAATGTTTCATGGTGCTCTCTCCTTCGACAGCAGTTTACAGGTGCTGAAAATAGGCGCTGTGATGCAAGTCACATAATGTAGCGGTCGAGTTTTTCGAAACTGCTGCGGTATAACGCTCGGCACTCTGGACTGACGGTCAACAAAGAGCGTCTGAGGTCCTAACTCCCGAAAAACGGAAGTAAACGTTTCTGCGTGCCAGTTGTTCTCCTGAGAAGTGTCGGCTTCGGCGGTCGTGATTAAGTTCATAGCTCGATGATGGATGGTCATCCGAGGCGAGACGCCGCGTCGAACAAGGCTGTGATACACATCATTGTCTCAGCGAGGGGTTCACCCTAAAGGATTTCTGATGGAACTCGACTGTGCACCAACTGTGCACGAAGCCAACGTTTTCATACTGCTCGGGATAGCTTTGAGCGAAAAGCAGATTCCCCGATTTGTTGGAAACGTTAGCAGTTAGAAGTAAGAGAAGGAGCTGTTGGAGTCGGGTTCGGTGCGCCCAAGGCGGGCGTGCTACCTCTGGGAAGTCCTTCCTTTTCAATCTTTCGTTTGAAACAAAAGGATTTAGCGGAAGCATTTGCTAGTGGCACCATGTGCGGAAATGTGGCTCCGCATGTATAGGGTCCCCCGAATTTACCCCATAGCGAAGAAACAGCGAAAGTGCTCCGATCGGTTTCGTTGAACCGAATGGAGCCAATAGAATTGTTAACAACGCATGGAAGACCTATCCGCCTCAGGAGCACCTGCCTCGTGAGCAGGCGTGCCTCGTACATGGCGTCTACGCGTGGACAGTACAGCATGACTTCGGGAATACTTTTGAAATACGATCTGGATGGTGAGAACGAATGGCTTATGACAGCGGCGATTTCTGAAAGAATGGGCTGGCCATTATAATCAGGGGCGACCGCATTCGAGCCTGGGACCGGGGATTCCTGACCCTGGCGAAGCTTTCGCACCCACGAGAAACCGCCACAGGCACCCGTTAGCTCACGATTGTATGGTAGTTGGCAGACCGGTCGTCGGTGGATTGCATCACGAATATCATTTGGAAAGGATTGCCGCTTGAAAAGCGGACTGATGAGAAGGCGCCGCCCTTTAAACACTTCTCCTCTGGAATGGCAGCTGACGGCAGCGCCCGTGCCGCACCCGTCAGTCCCCGCGCTTGCCGAGCGTGGCGGTACGCAGCTCAAAACTCCGCGTGCCGTCCTTCTCGTGGATACACGGGAGCAAAATCCGTTTCAGTTCTATCGCTTTGGGGGATGGTTCGCAGGAATTGAAAGGAAAGCGCTCAAGCTGGAAGACTATTCGGTCGCTGGGTTGGAAGATGTCTGCACGGTGGAGCGAAGGGACCTTTCGGATTTGGTCCATTCCTGCACAGCCGATCGTCGTGGGTTCATTGATCGCCTCGGGCTATGGCTCGCCTTCCCCATCGGCTGCTGGTGATCACGAGCACACTGAGCCAGGTCAAATCTCCCTATTCCCACGCGAAGGTCGATCCGAACCGCATAATCCAGTTTTTGATCGCCACACTTGCCGGGCTACAGGTTCCGTTTGTTTGCAGTGAGACGCATGAGTTGGGGGAGGAACTGGTGGGTTCTTATTTGTATCAAGCTCACTTGTACCACTGGCTGGAGTCCAACGACTACGGTCGCTCTCTCGCAGAGGACGATATAAAGGTTAGGCGGCCGGCACACTGAATTGAGGCTTTCCGTCGGGGACAGTGAGATTTCAAGTGTTGACGGAATTTTTGCGGAGGACAGCCCGAATTCGACAAAAGTCTGGCACAGGTAAAGCAGAGAGATGAAAAAGGTAAGCGCTCCTCTTACAGCCGACGCGCCGTCGTTTTGCTATATCAGCTGTTTCAATAAGAACGGACTTTTTGGCAGTGACAGCTCGTAGATCATGCGATCACGTCCTTTGGTTCCTTGACCGCAATTTCATCCGTCGAATGACGTGGCAGCAGAAGCGCAAGGACCGCACCGAGCAGCTGAACCACCCCAATTGCAGCAAGGGCAGCAGTAAATCCGCCTGAACGGGCTCGAATCAATCCGATCGCATATGGCACTGGAAACGAAGCGATGAGGTTGCTCACCCCAGAAATCATCGCCACACCTTTCGCGGCCGCCATTCCATGGAGAAGTTCCGTTGCGACGGTCCAAAACACACCTAGCGTCCCCCAAACGCCGATCGCGCTGATGCACAATCCGATATAGATGCGAATCGGATCTCTAGCAATCACGCTAATCATGGAGCCCGCAGTGGCAACTAGCATGCACGTGACAAGAGACATGCGCCGAAGCCCTGTACGGTCCGCGAAGCGTCCAACTGCAAACACGGCAATCGCACCGAATAGGTAAGGAATAGAAGACGCTGCGGTTACACCAAAGTCGCTCAGCGGCATGCCACCCAAATTCGAAAGCGACTTTATGATCTGAGGCAACCAGAGGGCCATACCGTAATATCCAGTAGCGACGGCCGAATAGAATAGGATTAAAGTCCACACGCGAAGACTAGTAATCGCCTCTTTGAAGGAGCCAATAGATCCTGACTTCTTCCTTTGCTCCTCGTTGGCAGACAGGCTAGCTAGGAGCCAATGCTTCTTCTCTGGACTGAGCCAAGCAGCATCCCTCGGGCCATCATCCAAGTAGGTTAGAACTACTAGCGCCAGAATCACTGCAGGAAACCCTTCCAGAACGAACATCGCCTGCCATCCCGACAGTCCGAGAAAGCCGTCAAACGATAGCAGTGCGCCTGAAAGCGGCGCTCCAACTGCAATTGCACCAATTTGAGCCCAGTGGAACTGCGCCACAGCAGCAGAACGATATCGACTCGGGAACCAGACACCAAACAGATATAAAGCCGCAGGATTGAAGCCTGATTCTGCGACGCCCAGCAAAAACCGGAAAACGTAAAAAGATGTACCCCCTTTGACGAAGGCCATTCCAGCCGAGACCACACCCCAGGCGATCATCATCGAGGCAATCCAAAGACGCGCGCCTATGCGTTCGAGCATCCAATTTGCGGGTATCGCACACAAGGCATAAGGAACGAAGAACAGCCCAGCGCCGAATCCGAACATTTGTGGAGTTAGACCGATATCGTGATTCATCCGGAGAGCGGCGAAAGAAACGTTAACGCGGTCGAGCGAGGCGACAAACGAGAGGGCACAATACAGTGGGACCAGCCGAAACGTCAGCTCGCGGATCACCCGCCGATCCAGGTCGCTCATTTGCCGTTCCCTATCTCTCACGAATTTCGGTTCTAACTGTTCGGCTAGCGATGATTCCCATATACCGGCCAGCGTTCAAGCAAGCATCCCACTACAAGTACCCTTTTTCGCGGTAGTACACTTCTGCACCCGGATGAAGTGGAACCGGAACATCGCGCCCGATTTTGTCCATTACGATTTCGCCCGACATTCCAGAATACGGGTCTTTAAACATTTCATTGATAAATGATTTTTGTTCATCGATCGCTTTGATGGTCAGATACGCGAGTTCGCCGTCCATATCATTACGGCAAAAGAACCACCACCCGCTGAAATCAACCGCCGGGATATCCTTCTCGACTCCACGGAGCCGGCCCTTGGATATGACGCCACGATCCCAGCCTTTCTTCACCAGAGACTCAAGAACGTCCTCCTCAACCGGAAGAAAGTTAATATCGTATTGCTCTGTAATTGTCTTCCATCGTCTGGTCATAATGGCTTCATCAAAAAGCGCATCGAACTGCGGCGTCACGGGTGCGGTCCCTGGCAAGTTCTGATTACGGGGCCGATCCCGAAGTACTTTGCCTCCCCAAGACTCGATGTCCTCAAACGTGAAGCCGTACTCTTCGAGGACTTGCTCGGCGCCCCAGACCCCTGGATGTCGACTCTCACGCGGTGGCGTCGAAACCCTCAGGGGATATCGCCGTTCTTTGATCTCGCCGATACTTTGGAGTCCGGTGTCCCTCTTCACGGCGAATGCAAGTCGGTCATCGTGAGGAAAAAGGGCCAGAGAACAGAGAGGAAGTCGATCCCTAAACGGTTTCTCTCCATGAGCAGCGAGCCTTCCAACCCACCCCGGCGTGCTGATGGCCATATGATATTGGCCCGACGCAACAAGCTCAGGAGCGTCAAAACAATTACGTCCGGGATCGCGAGTGGTGACAGATACGGTCGAACCTGGGGGCAGTTCACTATAATAACCATCCAGCCCGAGTGCGATGCGGCTGCAAATCATCATCCAATTCTGTCCGCCACCCAACAGCTTCACGTCGACTGGTCTATCCATTCTTCTCTCGCCTCAATGAGCTGCCTAGAAAACGGTCGCTTCCCGGCAATCCGCCGTACGAGTAAATGGGAGCCACTAAACTGCTGTTCAGCGACCCCCGAATATGAACTGGCCGACTCTCTTGGCGACACGCCACCCCGTTGGTGTCTTTACGAGATGATCTGTATAGTCCCCGACGGATCGCAGAGCGCCATCCAGAGGGACAGCAGTTGTTGCACGCGAGTTGGCGCAACCTCCGTAATGGGAAAAGTAGGAGCGTGCGATTGCCTTATCCTCGTCTATGACCTCAACAAGAATATTCGTGCAAATATGGCGCGTTGTATATCCCTCTGGTCGCGCGTTTAAGGCGGCCAGAATTCCTTCGGGCCCCCTCAGCGGGTTGTTCGGAAATGTGGACGGACGCACAAATTCGCAGTCCGCAGTAAAAAAGTTCACGATGCGTTCATCTTCGCCACTGTCCATCGCGTTTGCCACTTCGAGGACGACAAGTTGGCATGCCCATTGAATTTCTCGCCGTGTGGACTCGTCCATAGTCCCTCCCTATCGCCTGAATATGCCGGGGGAGCAGGTCTGGCGGAAATTGTCGGCAGTGTCCATGAAATATGGCCGATCGCCGACAAGCGAGAACCTACGCGAACGGTCCGCAGCCATCTTGCCTTTACAATGCAAAGCCTCTATCCGCTATGGAGTTCCGACCGTCTCAGCACCGTCCACAAGAACGCCCGAACGTAGTCTAGTGACCCACTTTTCAAGAGCGTTGAGGAATTCGTTAAGCTTCTGCAGTACCCCTTCGTCGACAAGATCGCCACGTTCATCGAAGCTACCTTGTGCGTTTGGAACGAACATCTCAGGCTTGCCCATTGTCAGCAGGTTGACCCCAGCTGCGATTTGGCGAAGATGAGCTTGCATCCTCACTGTCCCAAACAACCCACGGCTGACTCCGGTGATCCCAAGAGGTTTGCCATTCATGGGCTGATCCGGCGGGCGAGATGCCCAGTCAATGGCGTTCTTCAGGGCGGCTGGCACAGAATAGTTGTATTCTGGCGACGAGATAAGAATTGCGTCGCACTGCGCGATTTGATCCCGCAAAACCTTGACACGTGGCGGGAAGCCGTGATTCTGCTCGAGATCCGCGTCAAACATCGGGATATCCGCGAGCTGAAAAATTTCGATATCCATGCCCGGGGGAGCCACCCTGGCGGCTGCGCGCAGAAGGCCGGTGTTGTATGACCGAGACCGAAGACTCCCAGACATTGCAAGGATTCGCATTGGTTCAGTAGCGGAATCTGCATGCATCATTTGAATTTGGTCTCGAAATGAACTGGACCATCGAGGCGTCGCTTTCCGATTTTCGCGTCGGGAGAAACAGGCGTGAGCGTGCCGTTGCCGTCATGATCAATCACACCTTCGAAGCGGAGAACTGGACACGCGAACTCGAACTGAAGTCCGTCTGGGTCTTCGAAGTAGAACGATTTATCGAAAATATGACGGCCCGCAATGTCTGAGACTGAGACACCAGTTTCCTTTATCAGCCCGTGCATCTTTTCGAGCTCTTCTTCGCTATCAACGTGAAAGGCGAGGTGATAAAAGCCAGCGTGGTCTGTGACGTTGTACCGCGGTGCAGGTTTAACTTCGCGGCCCGGCCAGTACCAATACGAAAAGTAGCCCCCATTGCCCATATCGAAGAAAAAATGGAACCGCTCGGGATTGTGCAGAACCAGCTTAAACGCGCATTCCACTCCAAGCGTTTCCCAAAAGCGTACGGTTCTCTCCATATCGGAGCATGCAAAATTAATGTGGTCAATGCCTTTCAATTGCAGCGACTGGTTTTGCAAGTTTAGATCCTCCTCGGACCCTCCGGCCCTACCGCGACCAGCTCAGAATCAATCGTAATATTCTCTGCCAAATAGTAGGCAGAGTGATACAACATGTCAATATATATTCAAAATACACTTGTAATTACGTTGTAGCACATACAGCGCGAGACATCCGCTGACCTTTAAAAGAACCTGGCTCGGCGGCGCTCATAGTGGCGCATCCTGGCGTCGCAAGACCACGCGCGGTTTCGGGTTGACCCGTGCCGATGAGACTAGACGCCACTTAAGGCGCGGTGCTCGCGGGCAGTATATGTATCCAGAAACTTCAAGGTTAACGGCCAAGCTTGCTTGGCCGCTGCAGCGTCATAACTCGGGCGCGCATCGCATAAGAAACCATGGCCGGCCTGGGAGAACTCCACATTCACGAAGTTTTTGCCTGCGGCCCTTAAGCTGTCCGTGACAGCTCGGGCTTGATCCGCAGGAATATATTCGTCCCGCCCACCCCAGAACAACAGGACAGGGTGTTTTAGTTGAGCTACTCTCGTGAGCAATCCCGGATTGTACGGATTCGGCGCGATGCCGGCGCCATAAAAGGATACTGCACAGTCGATCGGTAGAGTTAGGGCAGACAAGAATGAGAATCTCCCCCCCATGCAAAAACCAATTGCGGCTGTTGGCAGCCCGTCTCGAATCCCGTGTTCTCGCAGCCAATCGTGCGCTGCGCGAGCATCCGCTTCGACACCCGCATCAGTCAGAGCGCCTACGTGTGACATTGTCGATTGATAGTCCTCATACTTTGCTTCAAATCCGGGCGCCGTCCGGTGAAACAACTCCGGCGCAACCGCTAGATACCCTTCACGCGCGAAGCGTTCCGCGATATCCCGGATATAGAGGTTAATCCCAAAGGCCTCTTGAAATACGATCAATCCGGCTATTGGGTTGGCGTCAGCCGGCTGGGCTACGTAAATCCGCATCGACGTTCCATCACTGACTTTTTGGGTGACGAATTCCTTTCGAATGACCATCTCTTCCTCCAAATTTCGGTGGCCCTTCAGACCCGCGAGGACCTACCGATGATTACTTGAATCTTGGGGGCACGCCCAACAATTCTATAAAATTGAAGACAGCATCTTCTTTCTCTATGGCCGATCCGATTCTTGAAAACTACGATTTTGGGTACCAATCGAGAATCCGAACATCGATGCCAGCGCCTTCAAGCTTCTGCCTGAAGACGTTGAGATCCGAACCTCCGTAATGATACGGAATCACAATCTTCGGATGGAAAGCCTTCACTGCTTCGGCGGCCTCTTCCGGTGGCATCGTATAAGGCAAGTTCATACATACGAATGCCACATCGATGTCCTTGAGTGCGCGCATTTCAGGGGTACCTTCCGTGTCTCCGGAGAAGTAGAACCGCTTGCCGGCGTAGGTCAGAATATATCCGTTACCAACTCCCTTCTCGTGAAACACCTTGCCCAGTTCAGGGCCGCGGCCCGGCGTCATGTTGTACATGGGAATTGCTTCAATGGTCCAAGCGCCCCAGGTTCTCTTTTCACCATTAGCCATGACTTTGGCGGTTGTTACGGTCTTTGCGACCTCTGCGGGAGCGATGATTTCGGTGCCAGCCTTGCTCACAGCCTTGATCATATCGGGGTCGAGATGGTCGGGGTGGCTATGTGTGATCAATAGCAGGTCCGCTTGCGGGAGCCCTTTGAATATAGCTGGCTTGGCAGGATCCAAGATGATGACCTTCCCTCCGGCTTCAATCTCCAGCGACGCGTGAAAGACCGGCGTAATCTTCACGGGCCCCGCTGAAGTGGCAAAAGTCTGAGTCGGGCGCATGGTTTCCGCATGCCCCCAGATAAATAAACCGGAAAAAACGATGCAGACAGCGACTCTTCGTAGCAATCTCATTGAGGCTCCTAGTCTTGACATAGTTGAAAGAAAGGAAAGATATTCTGCGTTTCATGATTTCGACTCTGGCCTCCGGAGCTTCGGGCTATTTGTCTAGAACTTGAACTTCAGTCCTAGCTGGATTGACCTTGCCCCTCCCGATCCCAACACCGGGTTCGGAGCGGCCTGATCCGGGGTCGAGCATCCGCACCCGAAGCCACCAAAGCCGAAGGCAGCGGCGCTGCCTACGCTCGGGTCGTTTCCACCAGTTCCACCCGAAGCACCATACGGATTGTAGAGATTGGGATGATTGAGAATATTGAAGAACTCAGCGCGGAATTCGGCGCTGAGTCGCTCCTTGATCCTGGTTTCCTTCGCGAGCGAGAAGTCCCAGTTTCGGAAACCCGAATCGCGAAAAATGCCCCGCTGTGCGTATCCGTAAGTCCCAAGCCCTGGCGGAATCAGGACCGAATTTCCCCGCACATAACATCCCACGGAGTTCAGCGTGTTGACTGCACCGAAGCCAAGCGCTGTAGCGGCGGTTAAGCAAGCCGCTGGCTGGTTAGCAATGGTGCACCCGGTAAGTGCTGACGCCCCTGATCCAGACCAGCATGGAATTGCGAACTGGTTCGAAGTAAAGTCAACGGTGTTACCTGAGAAATTCCAGGTATCGCCATAGGGATTGAGGCTGTTGACCTCTCCGGTTCCGGAGAAGTCATCGTGCACATCGCGGACGCTCCAAGGTTGACCGGTCTGTAGAGTAACAACCGAGTTCACAGACCATCCTTCGAGCAGTTGCCCAAAGCCCCTCCTACTAGGCAGAGCATACGTTAGGGCCAAGGTGAAACGGTGCCGAATATCAAAATCGCTGCTCGAATATTGAAGGAAAGGACGGGAGCTATCCATAGGTGTGGGACCCTGGAAGTTGCTCGAAATGTCGTCAAGCATATGAGCCCAGGTGTAACCGGCGTTGAACGACAATCCATGCGAAAGCCGCTTAGTGACATCGGCCTGCAGGGCGTCATAATTGGATTTGTACTGATTCGAAAGCATCTCGACATATGCCAAGTACGGAAACTTGGCGTTGAACGGTCGCGCCGCTTGCTCCAATCCCGAATCGGCGGCACCGGGATCGCACATGCCGGCGGGCTGAAGGGCAGTATTGCAGGCGGCAACCAAACCTGCAGGGAACCCAGAACCGACGGCCGCTTGGTTTATGTCTCGGTATCCGAGCTGTTTCGTGCCATGCGTACCAACGTACGCTAGGTCCAAGGAGAGGTTATTCGTGATGGCCCGCTGAATGCCAAAAGTCCAGGTGTTGAGATAGGGCTTGTGAAGATTGCGATCCACGCCCGTCGCGTTGCATGGTTGCCCGAAATCGCCATTTGCAGCGGTGCTGCCATCCCCACAAACAAATCCCTGCGGGAAAATGGTGGCTCCGCCGACGGCAGAGCCATTCCAGTTGACTTGCGGTCCAAAATAGGTAACCAGATTCGTGTTGATAGTTCCGGTGGGCGGAGTCTCCACGCCGTTAACTACGGTTGGAACTCCCGTGGGCTCTTTTGTGATTGAGAACACGTTGCCCGCTGCTATAAATAACACCATCGGCAATTGCTCGTAGACGATACTGTATCCCGCGCGAAACACTGTTTTTCCGTCTCCAAGAATGTCCCATGCGAGTCCCACGCGTGGCGCAAAGTTGTTGTGATCGCCATTGTAAGGAGAGCTGATGCCATGCCCGACCTGGACGGGGCCCGCGGCCGGGTCGAAGTTTCCAATCAAATCGTTGGCTTCCCGGAGGACCGTCTGCAGCTCATAGCGGACTCCGAGATTGAGGGTCAGCCTCCGGGTTACACGCCAATCATCCTGGGCAAATCCTGCATAGAGCTCTTGGTTCAGCTTCCGCTGAGGGCTGCCCTGTTGAAACAAGGCAAAAGTTGGTGTGCCCGCGAGGAAGCTCTCCAGGGCCGTGTAGCCTCGGCGTCGGTTAGGATTAAAGCTGATGAATCCCTTCGCGCCGAAGGTGGCTGTGTAGGAGTTGACGTCATTTCTAATGAACTCTCCGCCGAACTTGAGGGCGTGTTTTCCTCGCAATACCGAGAGATGCTCGAGAAGCTGCAAACTGCCGTCAGGACCTACAACTCTGGGCCAGTTGGCCCCCAGCCGGAAACCGAATCCTCGGACGATGACGATTGGCATGCCGAAAAGAAATGGGTCGGTCACGCCAGTGTTCAGGCCATATGCCGTAGCCGGTACATTGTGGTCAACCGAAAAGTACGGCTCATAATAATGGGCATACCCCACGCGGAATTCATTCACCACCGTTGCACTTGGTGTCCAGGTCCAATTGCCTGAGCCCATCTGTGCATGGATCGGCCCAAATATGGATTCCGAAGGTGGCCCCAACTGTGTGTAGTTGTCGTTCCAGGTCCCGACGCCGCGAGCAAAGAAATACATACCGCTCAGCGTGTGGCGCTCACTGATATGGTAGTCGCCCTTGATCAACCCGCCGTCCTCTTGGTTGTAGCTGGCTAAGCCAGGGATGATGACCGTGCCCGGTCCTGGGTTGATTGGGAAGAGATTTTCGGTCGGACCGGCGGTAAAATTGGTTGGTCTGAGCGTACAGTTCGCGGCATTGAGGCCCGATAACTCCGCGCTCAGCGTGCTGATGGAAACACCTCTTGCATTCAGATCGTTGCAGGCATCAATGATGCTCGTAAAGCGACCAGGGCCTGCTACAGACACTGGTACGGTCACTGGAATTACATTGTCAACGTTGTAGCGCTGCCCCTCGTAGCCAGCAAAGAAAAACAGTTTGTTTTTTTTAATCGGACCACCTACTGTGCCGCCAAATTGTTCCAAACCGACCGTCGATTTTGGGCCACCCTCTATTTCTCCCGGGGCGTGATTAAAAAAGTTCCGCGCATCCAGCGCGGTATCCCGACCAAATGCATAAGCCGTACCGTGAAGGCTGTTGGTGCCCGATTTCAAGCCAACATTAACAATAACGCCCGGCTTCCAGCCGTATTCTGCCTTGGGATTTTCAACGGTCGTGAATTCCTGGATCGAGTCGATCGGGAGAATCGTGGCTGCGTCCCCAGCCGGGATGGCGGAATTGAGTAGCTGCGCACCCGTGAATGGTTCGTCTCCCCGGACACCATCGAGTAGGAAGGAGTTATCCTCGGCCCGTGCGCCATTGGCCGATTGGGTAGAACTTCCGCCGCCGGGATAAATCGTCAATCCGGGGCGCAGTGTAAGCAAGTTCAAATAGTTGCGGCCGTTCAAGGGTAGTTCGTTAATCGTCTCGTTGCTGATGCTGCCGCCCAGAGTAGCGTTCGTCGTTTCAATCAGCGGAAGCTGCTCGGTTACGGTGATTGTCTGCTCTTCCAATCCTGGCTCGAGATTCACATCAACCCGGACTTCATGACCCACCCCTACGAGGATATTCTGCCTCTCCACGACCTTGAAGCCTTTAGACTCAGCACGAACCTTATAAGTGCCGGGAATTAGGTCCGGTGCGTCATATTCGCCGGCTTGATCCGTAGTCAGCGATCGCGTTACACCTCTCTCGGCATCAACGATCGTGATGACAGCGCCAGCGATGAAGCTGCCTGTTTGGTCGGTCACACTGCCCAGAATGCGCCCCCTATTCGCCTGCGAAACCGCGGGAACAGAACCCGCCAAGATTCCAAGACTCAGGACCAGCATCTGCAATGCTGCCGGCGCATTGAAAGGTCGTGACGCTCGCAAACCGCTTGTCTCCATGACATCCCCCTTCGTAACACGCTCCCCCACTCCCATCGTGTCGCCCAAATCACTCGGCGGAACGTAGCAGCACTACATCTGTATGTCAAGCACTATTTTGATTATTTGTATGACTATTATGTGCTTCTATACTGTCAATACAAAAAGGAATGGCGACACCTTCGAATGACGCAGCGACGGTACTCTTGGTGATTGCACAAGCGCCCTCAAGGCACCCAAGAGCGCTGTGAGGCTCCTGTTTTTATTGTGTTCGCTGAACGATCGTAAGGTATTAGGGATAATAACGCACACTGGCACGCGAATGGGGGCGTGGGCGCAGATGGAATGAAGTTGGGAGGCCGCGGCTCATAGGTTTCCCGAACAGCGGCCTTCCCAAGGACCAGTTCAAGCGGTTGGCAGAATCAGCCCGTCAGAAACTGAGCTTCAGACCAAATTGGATCCTGCGTGATTCTGTGTAGAGGCTCGTAATTTGTCCAAAATTCGAATTCCTAACGCTGGCACCCGAATCCGCAATTCCACCCGCTGCCAACGCCGTCGCAACGGAACCAGAGAACACATCCAACCCGTTGGGGTTCGCAAGATTCGCATGATTCAAGACGTTAAAAAATTCGGCGCGAAACTCGACGTTAACTTGCTCGTTGATCTTCGTGTTCTTGACTACCGACGGATCGAAGGTCACAGCTCCTGGACCTATTAAGGCATTCCGGGGCAGATTTCCGAGCTCCCCAGCAGGCGCCAAGCCGAAGCAATTGACATTTAGCCAGTAGTTCCTCGGCAGTCCCAACGTGCCGTTGTTGTAAGGGTTATTGTTACAGCCGGGAGCATTCGGGGTGTAGTTGGGGCGGTCAGCACTCGACCCGTTTTCAAGAGCGTTTGGAAAACCATTTGTTACGATCATTGGCAGGCCAGTGTGCCAGTTGAAAATCCCGCCGATTTGCCAGCCCGCGACCAATTTATTCCCGCGGAAAGGCAACATATACACGCCGTTTACAATGAGATTGTGACGGATATCGTACCCACATAGACCCCTGTCATAGTTCGGGTTGTATGGATCCCCTTCGGTCGGGGCGTTGTCGAGGTTCCAGCTACCAGACCCGATGTCCGTGCAATGGGAGTAGGTATACGAAGCCTGGAATTGCAAACCGTTCGTCAGCCGCCGATCAACGACGATCTGGGCGGAATTGTATTTCGACCATGCAACCGTATCGGCAGCGTCGAGGAAGCCAATAGCTGGGCTGACGGCGTTATTTTGTATCAGTTCAAACGTCCCGTCGGAATGCTGGACCACATGACTAAAGGAGTATTGCCCCGTTGCGGGATCGATTATCGGTTTTCCATTCGCAGAGGCGGGTGTTGACGCCGTTCCTCCGGCGAGAGCTGGTTCGCCAGGATGGAGAATTAGAGTATCCCCTGGATCCAAGCTAATGGCCCCAGGAACACCGGTCAGCAGAGGCGGGTTGATATCGCGCTGGCTGACATTGTGAATTCCGCGCGAACCTACATATGCCAGCGTCACAACTGTATTCTTGGCGACCTCGCGCTGGACGCTGAGATTCCATTGCTGCATATAGGGAGTCTGCCGGATATCGTGGTTGAACCCAAACCTCAGCACTGCTTGGGCTCTTATGTTCGGGTAGCTCGGGAAAGCTCCTGGTTGCGCAAAGGCCCCTCCCAATGCCCACGGCGGCGTGAATAGAGAGCCCTCTGCATAGTCACGGGCCACAAGGATGGCGTGGAAAATTCCGTAACCTGCCCGTATCGAGGTCTTGTGATCCTTGAATGGATCCCAGGCGACGCCAACGCGCGGATCGAAATTACGCAACGACGGATTATGGGCGTACATCGTATCAACAGGCGTGAAGCCCGAAACCAGGAGCGTCCCGACCGGCGAGCAGTTTCCCACTCCCGGAGTCGAGCAGGGAACTGAACCCAAGCCATAAGGCGCCGGGACTATATTCGTCAGCTTGTTGTGCACTTCATAGGGGTTTGACGTGGGTGCCCAACGTAAGCCGATGTTTAGAGTCAGAGCATTGGTTGCCCTCCAGCTATCCTCGAAATACGAGGCATAATCGAATTCGCGGAAATCGCGCTGGGGATCATCGCCTGGAATCTGCGAGCCATTGCTTAGCGTCACCGACTGCGTCGACCCTGCGACCCCAATGAAGAAGCGCTGCAGCGGAATATCTTGCAGGAAGTTCTCGAGGCTGGTGAAAGTCCACCGGCCACCCAGGTAGAAGACTTGCTCGACTGAAGATTGAACCCGGGTAACGGACCCACCGAACTTGAAGCTGTGCGCTCCCTTGGTCCAGAGAAAATCACCGCCTTCGGCGAACTTGCTCTGGATGATCCTTAAGGGAACCGAAGACGAGGAACCTATGGTTGTCAGAACCTGGTTGAATTGCAAGTTAACGTCCGGAGCGCTAGGACGCAAGTTGAAGGGTGAAACTGATGACAGGGTTGCATCTGATTCCTCCGTCCGAGAATAACCGAAATGGAGAGTGCTCACCAAGTGGTTGGAGAAGACATGCTTCTCCTCAATAGTGGCGAACCGATTATGGTTGGCTTCCTGCTGCGGCCACTTGCCGAGTCCGCCGCCACTTGCATCCTCGAAGGGCTCTGTCAAGTGAGCCTGATCATCGAGATATCTTACAAATAGGGAATCCGCTGGCGAGAGCGTCCAATCATAACGTCCCAGATAATAGTTTTCACCGGCAGGTTGATTGGCGGCGAAGGGCATAGTAAAGACGCCGGTTGGACTTGTGCAGGGAGTGCAGGAAGGGAAAGCTTGCAAAAAGGGCTGGACCTTGCCAAAGTTCGCAGCGTTCACGCCCGTACTGAAATCATAGTAGGTGTTTCCCGGCGCGCACATCACGGTAGTGACAGCCGTACAGGGCAATTTGCCAACGCGGGCGTTGTCATCGGGAACGTTTACGGCCGCGGATTCACCGTAGCTTTGGCGGATCCCCTCATAATTGAAGAAGAAAAACATTTTGTTCCTCTGGATCGGCCCGCCGAGTGTGCCTCCGAATTGGTTCCTCTTAAAGGGTGGTATCCTTGAAGGATCAAAATATTGTTTTGCGTCGAGCGCGCTGTTACGGATGAATTCATAAGCCGAGCCGTGCCAGGTATTGGTGCCCGACCGGCTGACCGCATTCATCACCGCACCATTGCCACCGAACTGGGCGCTATACGTGTTTGTTAATACTTGAAACTCACCTAATGCGTCGACGCCGAGCGATGAGCCGAGAACACCAGCACCCGATCCGCGATTCATGTAGTCATTGATTTCCGTCTCGTCAAGTAATTGCTGCTGCCCACTGGGCCTGGACCCGGAAACTGAAAAGGCGTTCGCATTTCCGTAGAACACGCTTTTTCCGATGTTGGCGATGGTTTGTACGCCTGGCGCAAGCAAAATCAACTGCTCGAAGTTCCTGCCATTGAGCGGTAGTTCGCGAATTTGCACAGGCTCCACCAATGAGGACAGTGCCGCCGAGGCAGTCTCCACTTGCGGAACATCACTCTCCACTGTAACCGTCTGCGAAATCTGCCCTACGGTCAGCGGCATATCTACAACCACCTCGGCTCCAACCGAAAGAGTCACTCCCCTTTTGATCAGCACTTGGAAACCTGTCTTTTTCGCCCGGATCTCATATTCGCCCACTTGTAGATCCGGTATCAGGTAGCGTCCTTGGGTGTTGGTCGTTGAGTTCTGCTCGACTCCAGTGGTCAAATTCGTGGCCTGAACGTTCGCATCTGGAACCGCCCCACCCGACGGATCCGTTACAATTCCCAAGATTGTTGCTGTAGCCCGCTGCGCATCCGCGGGTCTGCTCAATCCGATCAGCAGTGCGACACCTGTCACGAGAGCAAATACACTTCGAACACCCCAATTCTTCAGCATTTCACACCCTCCATTTCTTCACGGCATTCCGACCCCTTGCGGTGATTACTAGCCCAGGCCTCTGGTGAGCGTCCGTATAGCAGCATTACAATACGATGTCAAGAGAAAACACACGATAGTATTGTATGGGAGTATTTATATTCTGTAGCTACAGAGTCCGTTTCAAAGGCACGTGCTCCCGCGGCGTTTCTTCGAAAGACTTGGTTCTGGCTTTCATCGGCCATATTGGTGTTTCGGGAGGGAATGGGTATGTCATCGAATTTACTGGACAAGCTATGCGTAAGCTTTCTATGGAAGCACGCATGACTGTTTGCAACATGAGTATCGAGGCTGGGGCGCGCGCTGGAATGATCGCGCCGGACGAAGCCACCTTCGGCTATCTAGAAGGACGGCGATTCGTCCCGCGCGGCAACGAATTCCAGGAACTCGTCGCTCAGTGGAGAACGCTTGCAAGCGATCCGGCTGCTACGTTTGATGCCATCATCGAGATGGATGCTACACAAATCGCTCCGCAGGTAACTTGGGGGACGAATCCCGGCATGGTCACTAGCATCACAGGTTGCGTTCCAGAACCTCACCTTTTTGCCGACCCAAATCAGCAGAGAGCTGCCGTGCGTGCCCTTGAATACATGCGCCAGCACGTCCAACCGCAACTTCGAAGGTCGCCAGGGCAAGGGTGGTCGTACACACCTCGTGAGCCCTCTAATGGCAGCGGCTGCCGCGATTATGGGCCACTTCGTGGATATCCACGAGCTAGGTGTTGACGTCACCGAGTGCAGCAGCTAAGGCGAGCCTCAAGACGAGCAGTCCGCTGCTCATGCTCACGTGCGGCATCCACTAGAGCGGGGCGACCTTTTCATTTGAGGATTGAATGGTCAAACAGGACAGGCACAGATCACTCCATGCCGCGATGAATCTTGCCGTATCAACCCGCTAGCCCGACATCGGCATGTGCTATGATTCCGTAGGACTTGAGTGCATTACA
The DNA here is from genome assembly GCA_963719875.1 of uncultured Acidobacteriota bacterium. GTDB lineage: Bacteria > Acidobacteriota > Terriglobia > Acidiferrales > UBA7541 > Palsa-360. The sequence goes on from CAVRDJ010000001.1 coordinate 152,480, forward strand.
AGCGTCATTCGCGACCCATATTCACCGGCACGGACTTGCGATTTTCTTTGGATTGGAAAGGATGCCTGAATGGCGAGCTCGAACAAGACCCCATTAGATTACATCAACAAACATCGGCAGGAACTCGTGCCTGTACAGATACGCCTGCCCAAAGATCTGATTGCCCAGGTGAAAGCAAAACTTGCTTCGAACGAACTCACTTTTACTGAGTTGGTGAAGGCGGCGTGCTACTGGTACCTTGAGGCCCCCAAGGATACTTCTGCAAGAGTCAGACGAAGGGAATAGGCTCAGCTTTGAGGACGACAACCAGGGCGCACAAAATAGAGCTAACCTTAATTCCTCGAAAGCAGCGGAAGAATTCCCTTTAATACACTCAGGGGTTGGGCAGTTTGGTCTGTCAACGGAGTGCAAAACTAACCTGCGCTTTGACCGTTTCTCGCATCGGTTTCCTTCAGGTCTTTGCGCTTGGCCTTAAGCGCAAAGGCACGCTCGCGGATCGTCGTCATCAGGGCTACCGTCCTGGTGGTGCTTTCTCGACTTCTTCTAAGCTGAGACAAATTCAATAACGGCTTATTTGGCCTTGGACAGCTACGGTGCACTTGGCATTCACTCCTGACTGCCATCACACAATGTATATACAAATAGCTATGCGCTATGGTATTTTCATTCTCACAATACATGTGAGATATGCTAGTGTCTGGTGCCACATAATCAGCAGGCTCGCGTGGAGGCGATCTGAGAAGCTTCGGCCAAGCACTCTTCCGCTTGTTACATTTTAAGGAGGGAGAAAATCTGTGAAATATCTGCGACTTGTCGCCTTGGCACTTCTGCTGCTGCCATTTGCAGTGAAAGCGCAAGACTTAGCTCCCATGCCGAACCCGATTACATCGTTCGTTATGCAGCAAGTCAAACGAGGAGGAGAGTTGCAGGTTTCGGCGGCGGAAGCGATGCCTGCCGACAAATACAACTACAAACCCACTCCAGAAGTGAGGACCTATGGCCAACTGGTACTTCACATTGCCCAGTTCAATAACATGATGTGCTCGAAACTTACGGGCGAGCCCACGCCAAGTACTGAAGGCCTAAGGGAATCCGACAGAAAAGAGGCACTGGTTGCGGCAGTCAAGAAATCGTTCGATTTCTGCGCGATGGTAATCAATGAGTTAGACGATACGACTCTTGGCCAACCAGTGGGGAAAATGGGATCGGTGACCCTCTCGCGTGGCGGCGCTCTGCTCCTGCTTGTGGAAGATTGGTTTGACCACTTCAGCACGCAGGCACTTTACCTACGGATGAACGGAATTCGGCCGCCCCCGACTGGACACATGTAAGTCAACGCATGATCAACCTATTCGGATGGCAAAGAGCTACGACTTTGCCAACACTCGCGACCATACCGGAACGCGCGGCCGCTTCCACCACGTCACCTACGCCGTCGACAGTCGCGAAGACGTGCTGCGCGCCGCCGATATTTTTCTTGAAAACGGCGTCTACATCGAGACTGGCCCGCACAAGCACGCCAGCAGACATTTTTTCTGTATGTCTATGAACCGGGTGGAAATCGAGTCGAAGTCGCGAACGCGGGTGCCCGCCTGATCTTGGCGCCGGATTGGAAACCCATCAGTTGGTCGGAAGAAGAACGCAGGAAGGGGCAGGCGTGGGGTCTGAAGACAATCGAATCCTTTCACACTTATGGGACGCCACCCGTAAATGTGGATGCATTATCAGCTCGGAATTTGAGGCGGACATTAACGCGAAGCATAGCGTTCGATGAGAGCCGCCACAACCGCAGGCTGTTCATCCACAACGAAATGCTCACTATCTGCGATCGGTTCAACGGTCACATTCGTGCAGCCATATTTATTGAGGGACTCCGCGATCGCGGGATTTATTCGACCGACGGAGTGGTCACCGCCCGCCAGCGTAATCGGCAGGTCCAAGGATCCGCGCTGCGCCTGGTTGAATTGGCCATCTGCCAGGAACGCACGATAATATTCGAACCCAGCATGCAAGCGTGCTGTGTCGCCGTATGCTTTCGCAAAGTGATCTATCTCCGCATCCCGGATCGCACCCTTGTGCAGGACAAACCGATCAAAGAAAGTGAGCTGAAAGTAGGTCCGCTGACGGTCTGCTACAAGCGCCTCCGCTAGGCCGGGGATCTGATGGAACTGGAAGTGCCACAAAAACGGGCTGGCGTAAACTGCGTCCCATGGATCGAGGCCAGGCAGTGGGACATCGAGGATCATGATACCCCGCAAATCGTCCGGGTATAGGCGCGCATAAGCATAGGCGACCATTCCACCGATATCGTGTCCCGCCACATACACGCGCTGCAGCTTTAGCTGCTGGACGAGCCCGTAAATATCCTGGGCAAGTGTCGCCTTGTCATAACCGGCTGAAGGCGCATCCGATTCCCCAGCACCTCGCAGGTCAGCAGCTATCACGGTAAATCTCGCTGCCAAGCGCGGCATCACGTCATGCCATTCCCACCAGTCCTGCGGAAAACCATGAAGCAATACTATGGCTGGACCTGTCCCCCCGCGCACATAGTGGATTTTGACGCCATTGACGCGGATAACCTCAGAAGTGAAACCTCGTCCAAGCTTGGCTGCCAAGGAATCGGATGCAGAGAGCTGCGCGGCGGTAGCGGTTTTGCTACCAACTCCGGCGAGCCCAACCGTGGCAAGCCCAACCATGGATAGCAGCACGATATGTGAATGAATGTTCACAGGTTCCTTTCTCTCTCAGATTCTGTGTTCTCTCAGCAACAAATCCGGAAGCACAAGTCATGCTACTTAGTGGGCTTCACCCCTGCCGCGGGCAACCGGATTCGGTTCCTATAGGCTTCTTCATCCTCTGCAACACAAAAGATCTCCTCCATGACTCCATCTTCCTTTGGAACTAACTTGAGGATCTTCACGTCACTCGTCCAGGGCCTGCTATACGCCTTCGGATCTTCGACCGTAAAATCGAGCAGTAGAGTGTCTTGGTCCACCCGCCGATAACGCTCCACCAGGTGCATTTCCTCGCTGTGTGGGTGCCCGTAAGCATCCAGCCAAGCTCGATCGTTGAATCCTCTCGATTCCACAATGAAAGTGTCTCCATCCCACCTACCGATCGAGTCTCCCATCCACGTCGGCTCCACAAGATTTTTGGCGTGCCCTCTTCCGTCTGTCCAGATCTGACGCCAAGCATGTTCGCGCTCGAAGAACATGAACACTCTCCCTGGCGTCTGCACAATCTCAAATGGTTCAGGAAAAGTGAGAATTCGCGGCAGTCCGGAAGGCGTGCACTTCAGGATCGGATCATTTCCTACGGCTACTGCCTTGGGACCATAGCCGGGCATAGCAGCATCCCATCTTGCCTGGGCCCAGGCAGTCATTGGAGGTACCTCCTTACTAAGCGTAGCGAAAATACCCTGGCCCGGAATGCCGGCGGCATAGTCCCACGTTCCGCTGAGGTCACGGGATGGGGCCGAAGCTTCAAGCTTAGTCTCATCCGATCCTTTCGGGGACGTTTGCGACAACGCGACGGCTTGGCCAAGGATTGCCACTGCCAGCAAGGCAATCGAACCCGTTTGACGCTTTTGCATGTGAGGCTTCTCCTTTGGCTAAGCTTTTTGCGAATCGCCCCGTTGCGTTCGACCAGAACCGTTATAAATGCAGCATGCGGCCGATCGCACTCAAGTCTCCAGTCCGCTCGTCGTTCTTGCAACAGGAGCGCAGCACGCAGTCCAACAATTCCTAATATGGCTGGGCGTTTAGTTCATCTCCATTAGCCAATACAACTTTGATTAAATCTCCATAGGGTGCACCGGACTTCGACGGGTGAAGGTAAACCGTAATTTGTTCTCCCGGTTTGATGGAATCCCGGCTCCAGCCAAGCTTGGCCAACCTGCCTGGACCAAATGACTCGCAACCCCAATGTGTGACATTGCCGTTTTCGCCTTTTGCGTCGAAGTAAATTTGCACATGCGGGTTTTGCCATGCAAGTTCCGTTAGAGTCACCTTCAATACGATTGTTTTCGTTAAATCGTACGCCACCCCAGTCCCATGATGTGCAGCCGCAGGGTTAGAGGCAAGCACTAGACCTAGGACAGCACAAAGAAGCGTGCCTTTTTTATATTTCATTAAACGCCTCTCAATACTCATGCAGTGTAGTGTTCTCACCGAGCACCTTAGCAGCACCCGAGGATAATGTCAATATGTAGTGCCTACATATTTGTATTTTAAAATTGTATTTACACACTGCACCTGCAACAAGACGGCTGTTCTGGATACCGCCGAAAGAGCCTGGCCGCAGGGGTGTAATGCATGTCACGAATGAACTCACAGAGCGCCGCATTGTGTCTGGGTTTCGATATATGAAATGTGCTATCATGCGCCAGTTGCATTACCCTGGTATTGTTGATTAGGTGGGAGGCGAGCTGCAAATACGGATATGAACTGCACCTCTGATAGGAGGACGGGCTGATGGCGACTCCAAGAAAAACCCCGTTAGACTATATCAAAAAGCATCGCGAAGAGCTTGTTCCTGTGCAAGTTCGCCTCCCCAAAGACTTAGTTACCCAGGTGAGAGCTAAACTCGCCTTAAATGCCCTCACCTTCACTGAATTAATGAAGGCCGGGTGTCACTGGTATCTGGAAACGACGAATAACGACCGGGCCACCGCTGAAAAGCTGCGACGGAAGGGAACGGGCAAGGTTACGAACGGCAAATAATGCATCGGCGGATCATTTTGTTCAACTGTCCACAACTATCTGTGCGCCAGCGTCGCCTCCGCATTAAACGATTCCTTTACGGTCTGGTACCCATCGTTGTGAGCTAATGCCTCTTCTCTATACTTCCCGAGGGCTACAAGGACCGGCGTGTCCTGAATTGAAAACAGAATTGCTCTGTCTCGCTTCGATTCATTGACGTGCTCATGGTAGGCCCAACTCGGAATGACAAAGATATCGCCCTGCATCCATTCAAAGCGTACCCCGTCAATAATAGTCGCGCCCTGTCCCTCAAACACGTGATAGACAGCACTGTTTACTTGACGATGAGCCTTCGTATGGATGCCTGGTCGCAGCATTTGGATCCATGCGGTCATGGTTTCCATGACTGCCCGCCCTGTGTGAGGGTTCGTGTATTCAAGTGCCACATCGTCGAACGGACTGGCGTCTATTTTTGCCAAATTGCAGAGCGCCTGCTCAGTAACTGCCCATTTGTATGCTGAGATTGGTGAATACCGCTGAACGGGTTTTTCCCAAGCGGGTCGCAGTTGCCCGACGCCATACTTCATTATCGACCCATCCACAATCGCAGTTACCTCCTGAAGATCGGCGGCGGATGCTTCAAAGAACGGAGCATCGAGGTAGTTATTCAGGGGCACGTCCAGTACATCCAACCAAATTGCCGGCCCATTCCCTTCATTCCCATGATCGTGCCAATGCCAAGGAGGATTGATGGCGAAGTCCCCTCGTTCGAGATAAATTTTGTCGCTTTGCACGGTAGTGTAAGCTCCGTGGCCCTCAATCATGAACCTCACGGCTTGAGCCGAGTGACGATGGGCAGGTGCGAATTCATGGGCGTTTAAGCGCTGTACCGCTGCCCATAGTGTATGCGTTGCATAAGGGGCGCCGCCCAGGCCAGGATTGCTCAACCCCAAGGCGCGACGATCACCGCCACGCGTAAGCGTGACGAGTTCCCCCGAACGCTCTGCCAGACTCGAGAGTTGGGACCACTTCCAGATCCACGGAATGACCTTCGCTTGCGGCAGTCCCGGCATCACGCTACTATCCGCTCTCCAAAGTGGCTTGATCTGGTTTCGGTCCATCTCTTTGTATAAGGTCTCAAGTTTACCCTCGATCATCGCACGCAGCTCCTGTAAAGGACACTGTACGGGAATACAATACACCTATACAATACAGGTTGACAATACATTTTGTCCGTAGGAATATGATTTGCCTGTACGACAAGAAGAACTGTTTTTAGAGCAATATGACCAGCCTCATCGCCTAGGATCTAATCATGACGTTAAGCAGATGTCCTCTACTGATCGTCGGCGGCGGCATCGGCGGGCTTGCAACTGCACTCGCCGTAGCAAAGGCGGGCTATCCAGCACACGTCATTGAGAGAGCCCACGAGTTCACCGAGATCGGCGCAGGACTGCAGCTCGCTCCAAACGCCATGCGCATACTAGACCAACTCGGAATATTGGATGAAATTCGAAGGCATGCCATTTATCCGAAACGGGCGGTTTTGATGGACGCGCAGTCCGGAAAGCAGATCACCGCGTTGGACTTTGGCAAGAAGTTTCTAGACACCTTTGGTTATCCCTATGTCGTCATGCACCGCGGCGATTTACTGGCTGTAGAGCTAGCAGCCTGCCATGCAAGTCCGCTTATCACTCTAGAAAGTGACAAAGAAGCTCTCCGTATTGAGGATCTGGGGGATTGTGTGAGGGTCCAATGCACTGATAGCTCCCAGTATCAATGCGCCGCTCTCGTCGGAGCCGATGGCCTCTGGTCGCGCGTTCGCAAATGCATCCACGACGACGGTGATCCGATCTGTTCTCAATTCGTGGCTTATCGGGGGACTATCCCCATCCAAGAAGCTCCGGAAGGCTCCGATTTCGAAAGCATGACCCTTTGGGTAGGACCAGATCTTCATTTCGTCCAGTATCCCGTGCGCAGCGGAGAACTGTTTAACCAGGTTGCTGTCTTTCGGAGCCACGAAGATGGAGGCGCGAAGGAATTGGAACTGCGCTTTAGCAAGACGTGCCCTCGTGTGCGAATTGCCGTTCAAAAGATTAACCATGACCGTCACTGGCCAATGCTCGACCGCCTGCCAATATCGGACTGGACCCGAAATCGTGTCACGCTCCTTGGCGACGCCGCGCACCCAATGTATCAGTACATTGCGCAAGGAGCATGTCAGGCTTTGGAGGATGCCGTGTGCCTCGGAAAGAGCCTCAGTGAGAACGGCGGTGATGCCACACGCGCATTCCTTGACTATCAGGAGCGCCGAACAAAACGGACTGCTCGAGTACAGGCCACAGCTCGCTTTTTTGGCGAAGTCAAGCACGTTGATGGTGTTGGGATCGCGCTTCGCAACGAGTTGCTGGCTATGCACCGCGACGACGATTACGAATACGTGGAATGGCTCTACAGCTACAAAGGGTGTGCGTGATTTAGTTGGCGGTGCTTTCAATTCAGTCTCGGGGGTTTATTGTGTTCCTCTGCCTGTTCGACAATAACCGGTGTGGGTTAGTTGAAAACGGCGTCGTGCGAGACGTGACGTCGGTTCTCGATAAACTTCCAAATTGCCGGTATCCCTTCCCTCTTGGCGATGCCTTGATCGCGGCTCTTCCGACGCTAAAGGAGCGCATCTTGGCGATCGCTGCGGGGTCGCCCCCAAGACCAACTTCCGAGGTCCAATTACTGTGCCCAGTGGCAAACCCAAGCAAGGTCATCGGCGCACCTGTAAACTACGAGAAACACCATGATGAAGTCGCCTCTGATCCAAAACTCCATCATCAAAACGTCGCCCACGTACAGGCGATCCAACAGTCCGGCCTATTTCTCAAGGCGATTAGCTCCCTGATCGGACCTTCGCAAGATGTCGTCATCCGCCATCTAGACCGCCGGACTGATCATGAGGTCGAACTCGCTGTCGTAATCGGTAAGCTTGCCAAATCTGTGACTCGGAAGGATGCTCTCGGGTACGTCGCAGGATACTGCATCGGTCTCGACATCACAGTGAGGGGACCCGAGGAGCGTAGCTTTCGGAAGTCCATCGACACATACACAGTACTGGGTCCTTGGCTTGTCACAGCAGACGAGATTTCGGACCCATCGAACCTGGACCTTTCAATCACTGTCAACGGCGAGCTCAGGCAAAAAGCAAACACGCGCGACCTGATTTTGGGAGTCCCTGAACTCATCGAGTTTGCCTCGTCTTTCTATACGCTACTTCCAGGCGACGTTTTGCTAACAGGAACCCCAGAGGGCGTGGGCCCGATCGAACCTCACGATGTGATGCGTGCATGCATTGAGCGTATCGGTGAGATGGAAGTTCGTGTCCGTGCTGCTTAAGGGCGACTTCCGTCAAGACTTGATCCTGTTTCGAGTTGGAAGCTTCTATAGGGCCTTAGCGGAATCTCTTTCGAGATTCAAGCGAGGAGTGCCACGATGACATCGGATGTCGATTCGCGTGCACCATTGGCCGGATTGCGAGTAATCGAAATGGGCGCGTTTATTGCCGGTCCCTATTGCGGCCAGCTGCTCGCTGACTTCGGTGCCGATGTTATTAAGATCGAGCCGCCTGATAGTGGCGATCCGATGCGGCAGTGGGGTGTCTATAAGGTTGATGGACGTTCACTCTGGTGGCCAATTATCGCGCGGAACAAGCGGTGCATCACGCTTGATTTGCGGCGCTCGCAGGGGCAAGTCCTCGCCAAGCGATTGATTCAGACTTCAGATGTGTTGGTTGAAAATTTTCGGCCCGGAACGCTTGAGAATTGGGGGCTCAGTCCAGAGACGCTCCGGAGCGAGCAGCCGAGACTGATTGTTGCGCGGCTTTCTGGTTTTGGCCAGACGGGTCCTTACCGCGAACGAGCTGCCTTCGCCGCGGTAGCTGAAGCTATGGGTGGACTACGGATTTTGACGGGTTATCCTGACCGACCGCCGGTCCGAGTAGGACTTTCGCTCGGGGACTCGCTGGCAGGTCTATTCAGTGCTTTCGGAATTCTCGCTGCTCTTTACGAGCGAGATTCGAGCACGCCCCCTCGGACCGGGCAAACCATCGATATCGCGATCACTGAGTGCGTTTTGGCAATTTTGGAAAGCGTAATTTCGGAATACAGCGTCACAGGGCAGCTTCGTGAGAGAACCGGTCCTGTATTGCCACGGATTGCTCCGTCGAATCTCTATCCTACAAAGGACGATTCCTGGGTGATCATCGCGGCCAACAGCGATGCTTTGTTCCGAAGATTAGCTGTGGCTATGGGACAACCGGGCTTGGCATCTGATACTCACTATGCCACACATGATGCGCGAGGCGGGCACCAAGAACAACTCGATCAGGTGATCTCTGCCTGGACCGCTACCTTATCACGCGACGAACTGATGAAATTGCTGCTTGAACACGCCATCCCAGCAGGACCATTACATGATGCCAAGGATGTTGCCAACGACCCGCATTACCGGCAGCGAGAGGCGATCGTGGAGGTTCGGGCAGCGGATTTCGGAACACTCGCCATGCAAGGAGTCGTACCAAAGCTCTCCGGAACGCCTGGGCGTATTCGTTGGGCAGGACCTCGACTCGGTGAGCACAACGCCCAAGTCTATGGGGAGATCCTGGGGCTTTCCGCAACTGAAATCTCACGGCTGCATACGGAAGGCATCATTTGAAGGACTTCTCCTCGTGAACAAGCCGCTCGCGAGGGCGATGTCCTCGCGTGAAGTGTTTATGTGCAAGAACTCGTGAACATACTTCCTAAAGTAGTCTCAGCTCTAGAGTCTTCGAAAATGCGGCGACGCTGAGGCGCAGGAGAGAGCCTATGGAGCGTATCGAACGTCGCGTATTCATCAAAGGCGCAGCGGTCGGGGCGCTGGGATTCACTGTCGGAGGCGCCGAGGTTTTCCTGACGGCTCGTGAGGCCCGCGCACAGGGTGTCCCACTGAAGGTGCTTACCGCATACGAGCGCGCCACACTCGAGGCGCTCGGCGAAACCTTGTTGCCGGGCGCAAAAGAAGCCGGAATCGCGCACTATGTCGATCAGCAACTCAGCGTCGAGCCGGCTGAGTGCCTGCTGGTCGTTCGCACCCTGGACGTGAATCCGCCCTACGCGGATTTCTATCGTAGCGGCCTCGCCAGCCTTGATCGGGTATCAGAGAAGCAGCACGGTGCGAAGTTCCCCGTGCTTGCATCAGACAAACGCGATCGTCTTATCGATCAGGTCCGCCGCGAAAACCCGGAGGGCTGGAGCGGTTTGCCGTCGCCCTTTTTCTATTTCGTCACACGTACTGACGCCGTGGACGTGTACTACGGCACCGTCGAAGGGTTTCAACGCCTTAACGTGCCCTACATGCCGCATATCGTGCCGGTGAGGAACTGGTAGCCATGGCGAACGAGAAAGTCGATCTCGCGATCGTTGGTGGTGGGGCCGCAGGAATCCTCCTTGCTGCAAAGCTCTCCGAAGTAGGGAAAAAAGTGGTGGTACTTGAGCAAGGTCCGCCTTTCGCGATGAGGGATCTCGTCAGCTCGGATATCTGGGCACGGCGCCTCAAGTGGGGTGGCCCGCCAGTCATTTCGGAAGGCCGCAACCCAGTGGGTTTCAACTTTAACGTGGGGTGGGGCGTTGGCGGAGCGGCGCTGCATCACTACGCCGCATGGCCGCGCTTGCATCCGGAGGACTTCCGAATGAAGTCGCTCTACGGGCGCGGCCTGGACTGGCCAATCAGCTACGACGATCTGCGCCCCTACTACGACAAGATCCAGCGCGAAGTTGGCCTGTCGGGCGACCACATAGCCGAAGTCTGGCGGCCTGTAGGCGAACCCTATCCAATGCCGCCGTTGAAGATGTTTCGCCATGCCGAACTGATCGCCGAGGGCTTCAAAAAACTAGGAATACGCACTGCTCCGTGCCCCGTAGCGATCAACAGCGTGGACTACAATGGTCGGAGCGCATGCGTATATGATGGCTGGTGCAATGCTGGCTGCCCGATCGGTGCGTTGGCAAATCCGCAAGCAACGTATCTTCCAAAGGCAGTCAGGGCCGGCGCCGAGATTCGCGCGTACAGCTACGTCACGCGCGTCCTCGTCAACACACGCGGGGATCGCGCCACTGGCGTTGAGTACTACGATCACCAAAAGCAAAAGCAGGTGCAACTCGCCGATGTGGTCGCTCTAGCCGCTTTTTCGGCGCATAACCCGCGAATTTTGTTCAATTCTGCGACCGACAAGCATCCGAATGGGTTGGCAAATTCGAGCGGCCTGCTCGGGCGCTATATCATGGCTCATTCCCTAACTGAGATTTGGGGGCTCTTCAATGAGGACACCGAAAACCATATGGGAGTCACTGGTGCCCTCCTTATGTCGCAGGACGACTACCCGAAAAATGGTCGCAAGGAAGCGTTCGGAAGTTACCTATGGTTTATAGGCTCTGCCCTGAAGCCGAACGACATCCTAGGCTTTGCCAACTCCCGACCTTCAATTTTTGGATCAGCCTTGCACGAGTTCATGAAGAAGGCCGCACGTGGACTTGTCAAGATGCAAGCGCAGTCCGAAGAGGTCCCGGATCCCGAAAACCGTGTGGTCCTAGCTAATCCTAAAGATGAGTTCGGCTTCCCGTTGGCCCGGATCGTCCATGCTGTGGACGATGAGACTATGAAACTGTTCAACTACGAAAGTGAACTGGGGTTGCGCATCATGCGCGCAGCACGCGCGGAGGACGCTTGGGCCGGGGCGAGGCCGGTCTTCGAGCACCTGCTCGGAGGAACCGTGATGGGCAAGATCGCTGCAGACTCCGTAACCGACAGCTATGGTCGGGCCCACGATCTCGCCAATTTGTTCATTGTTGGACCGGGATTATTTCCCACCGAGGGAGCGGTGAACCCAACGTTCTCACTGCACGCGTTGACGCTTCGCACCGCCGAGTACATCACATCGAATTGGGGTGCCGTCATCGGTTAATCCAGCCTGGTACCCCTGCGACAAGCGAAGATCATCGCAACGCTAACTCAGGCTCTCTCTTATGCCAGCGCTGATTTTCGTCTGCTGTCCTTCGCCCCTAAATACCACCCGACACTCAAGAAAACGAATGTGGTCAAACAGCGTCGCGAAAGGCCTACACCTTGGGCCTAGATGTCGGTCGATCTACCCGCACAGGCTGTTGAAAGTCGGAGGATGTGTGCGTCTTCTCCCTCATATGAGCCGTCGCATTGCTTTCGAAGCCCCTGCGGGAGATTATGCCCCACGCTCGTAGCGGTAGTGCAAACCACCGAGTCTTGAGAGTGCAAGAACGCTACCGCGATCTTATGCCTCGCCACAATTCAAGACGGTTGAAAAGTCGATAGCTACGAAGTGTAGCAACAGACAGTGTTTCAATGGAGGGGTTCAACCCAATCACTTAGAATCAACGACATTCCATAACTTCAATAAGATCCGCGTTTTTGTTCTTTCACGCCTGCATGATATTCGGCACGTGCTCCATGCAAATACAGAAAAACCGCGCATGGAGCTTTTCAATTACGTAGACCGGATCGTTAAGCGTCCTTCTCTACAGGGGGACAACCGATTCTACGTGGCGGAAGGTAATTGGGATCTGCTGGGAGATAACAAGGGGCGGCCTCAACGGGCCGCCCCAGGAAATCTTGAAATGGTTGCGGGGGCTTGATTTGAACGAACGACCAATGCAGTGAATGAACGCCTGCTTCTCAAGCAAGGGTTCTCCCCGGGCCGGGGAAAAGATCGTTTCCCATCACGGTTGGCCAAGTTGGCCAATTCTACGGTGGTACTAATTTTGCTTATGACGCCAAAGGAGCGACTTAGTGAATTTGTCTTACAGTTCGGGACCAGGAGGCCGATGGTTCAAATCCACTCGCCCCGACCATTTTTGCCAATGACATACCTAGGCCAGCTCGAATTTGTCACTTCAGAACCGTGGGCGATTTTGGGACGGTCGATTCGCGACGCCCGAAATGTGCGTTGCTGACTTGGGTTCTGGGTTCGATCCTTACCGCCTTGCGCACACCTCAGGGAACCTGGGCCGATCAAACTCTCGGCGAATCGCCTTTTGGGTACAGAATTGGGTACAAGTAAAAGCACGAAAGCTGTTCGGGTACCTTCGGAAGCGACACCAGGCAAACGAGATATAGTTTTTGACTTCATCTCTCATAACCCGAGGGTCGTTGATTCAAATTGGGCTTATGCAACCATTAAGTTGAAAAGTTGCGAACTCGCGCCGCTGGAAGCCATCACACTGGAGCACGTACTGAAACAATTCAATCTGAATGTTATTGGTTTAATACACGCAACTCAAAAGGTGAGAGGCTGGTGGGTCCAGAGGGCCACAATCATAAGTCTGGGTCGATCGTCGGTACGATGCCGACGGCGCAGACCACTGCTTACAGCGCGACCAAAGCTCCAATAGATACGATCTCGGTCTCTCTCTCACGGGAGCTTGGTCCGCGCAAGATCCGCGTGAACTCGCTAGACCACGGCATGGTCGAGACGGAAGGTCATCAGGCATCCGGTCTCAACGAGAGAGCATTTCGCGAGCAAAAGGACAGGAAAACCCTTCTCGGGCCGATTGGTCAACCGGACGACATTGCTCCAGCAGCGACGTTCCTTGCACGCGATGACGCTTGCTGGATCGCCGGTCAGGCCGTCATCGCTGCTGGCGGCAAACGGATGTACACATTACGATGAGGCATGTTCCCTCCCCGATTCGTTGGTTGTCCACGAAACTGTGTACGAACTGTGCATGAATCAATCGTTTTCAATCCATTCGAGTTATCGTCGAGCGAAAAGCAGATTCCCCGATTTGTTGGAAACGTTAGCAGTTAGAAGCAAAAGAAGGAGCTGTTGGAGTCGAGTTCGGTGCGCCCAAGGCAGGCGCGCTACCAGGCTGCGCTACGCCCCGACAGGAAGTAATCTGTGATTCTACGGGATTTCCGCAAAAGCGGCTACCTCAAACCCGAACGCCATTCCTCTACGCCTTAGACTGCAATTGCACTACAACGAACGACCGAATTCTCGGCTCATGATAAGTCCGTGTAGGGCGAACCCGCGCATGCGAACTGCCCAAAAGCACGGCCTATTTCGACCCCCTTCTTCATGAACTCTCCCCTACTAGATTCGACAACAGCGGAATTTCCGGCCCGAGCATGCAGCCTCCCTCAATGTTAGATTAAGGACGGGTGGGGTTGATGCATTTCGTATGCGTCGAGATTCTCCTGCCCGGGCCAGACTTTAAGCCGGGGGCCTTGCTTGAGCAATATCCGTCTCCGAACAAAATTTCTGTTGTCGCTTCTGGCGATTTCCGCCGGCTTGACCGCCGCTACACTGCTCATTGTCAGCTATAGCGTGCGGAAGCGGGTCCGGGAGAATATTCGCGAAGACGTGCGCAACTCCGTAAACAATTATCAGAGCTTCCAGGCACAGCAGGAAGAAGCCCTGACCCGGTCCGCTGCCCTGCTTGCCAACCTGCCAAACGTCCGCGCACTGATGACCACCGAGGACGCCACGACCATCGAAGACGCCTCCGCCGATGTGTGGAAGCTGAGCGGGAGCGACTTGCTGGTATTGGCGAACCGCAAGGGTAGCGTGGTGGCGTTGCGTGCGAGCGCTTCCGGTCTCGATTCCGGCACGGCGCAGGGGCTCCTGCGCCAGTCGCTCAATCGCAGCGAATCAAAAGATTGGTGGTTCGGTGGCGGGCATTTGTACGAGGTATTGATCCAGCCGATCTATTTTGGACCACGTTCACAGAATATGACGATCGGGCTGCTTGCCATCGGTCACGAAGTCAATCAGCGCGCCGCAAGAGAATTTGCCAGCGTGGCATCGAGCGAAGTGGCGTTTAACTTTGAGGGCGCGCCCGTCGCCGACACCTTGAGCCCCGCGCTGCAACCCGAACTCGCGCGCCAGATCCGCGAGCATGCCCAAGGTCTCTCCGGGGATCCGCAAGAAATTCAGCTTGGTTCCGAGATCTACCTTGCCAAGACGCTAGATCTTTCGCCGAAGGGTGGCCCTCTCGTTTCCCTGACCGTGCTAAAGTCCTTCGACAAGGCCACTTTGTTTCTCGGCGAATTGAACCGCGTATTGATTGGGCTGGGTTTGCTCAGTATTCTGGTGGGCAGCGCGCTTGTATTTTGGATTTCGCTTACGTATACAAGGCCCTTGGCGGGCCTCGTGGCCGGTGTTCGCGCCCTGGGGAAGGGCGACTTCAGCTATCCGCTGGATACGCGCGGCGGCGATGAAGTCGCGGAAGTCACCGATGCCTTTATCCGAATGCGTTCCAGTCTCGAAAGCACGCAGCAAGAGCAACTGCAGCTCCAGGAACGATTGCGGCAGGCCCACAAGATGGAAGCCGTGGGCAGGCTGGCGGGCGGCGTCGCGCATGACTTTAATAATTTGCTGACGATCATCCGGGGCAATAGCGATCTGCTCAAGGACCGCGAAGGCGCGGATGCTTTGCACCAGAGGTGCGTGGAACAAATTCAGAAGGCCTCCGGCCGCGCGGTTTCCATGACGCGCCAATTGCTGGCTTTCAGCCGCATGCAGGTTCTGCAGCCGCGCGTACTGGACTTGAACGGCGTCGTCGCGGATCTGGGCAAGATGCTCCCACGCCTGATCGGAGAGCACATCGAGTATTCGTTTTCGCCCAATCCGAAACTTGCTGCGGTGAAGGCCGATCCCGGACAGATCGAGCAAGTGATCTTGAACCTTGCCGCCAATGCGCGCGATGCGATGCCCACGGGAGGCAAACTCTCGGTCCTGACGGCCAATGTTTTGGTGAATGAGGGGGAAGCGGCGAAACGGCAGCCGATGACTCCCGGCCAGTACATCTTGCTCTCCATTAGCGACACGGGACATGGCATGGACCAGGCCACCAAGGCGCACATATTCGAACCTTTCTTCACCACCAAGGAAATCGGTAAAGGGACAGGGCTGGGGCTGGCTACCGTCTATGGCATCGTGAAGCAGAGCGGCGGCTTTATTTGGGTGGAGAGTTCGCTTGGCGCGGGCACGACGTTCGAGATTTACCTTCCGCAAGCTGCGGGGAAAGCGGCCAACGCCGAGCCGGAGGAAATCCCCTCGGCGATTCCGGGAGGGAGCGAAACGGTCCTCGTCGTCGAGGATGAAGCCGGCGTGCGAGAGCTGGCCTGCCAATTCTTGCGCGTGAAAGGCTATAACGTCCTGGAGGCCGAGGGGGGACTGGAGGCGCTGGCGGTTTCCCGCCGCCATCCGGGCGCGATTCACCTCCTGTTGAGCGACATGGTCATGCCCAAGATGAGCGGAGGTGAACTCGCGGCGCAACTGAAAGCAATCCGGCCGGACATGCGCGTCGCGTTCATGTCCGGCTATTCCGAATTTTCCAGAGGCGACCTGGGCAAGGGATTTCCGGAAGCCCCCGTTCTGCAAAAACCA
The DNA here is from genome assembly GCA_963719875.1 of uncultured Acidobacteriota bacterium. Taxonomy (GTDB): domain Bacteria; phylum Acidobacteriota; class Terriglobia; order Acidiferrales; family UBA7541; genus Palsa-360. Next base: position 168,620 of record CAVRDJ010000001.1, read on the forward strand.
TTTTCTCCGGCTTCCTTGGTCGTGATTGTCCGCGAGGCGCTCGCGCAGCCTTTGGCCGCCCCGGCTGGTGAGGGCAGCGAACTCCACGTTACCTAGATGCCCCGCATCTCTCTGCACGGGCTTGGCGCCTTGAGGCATTATATTCGGGGCATTCAAGGAGGCAGACATGCAGGGCAAAGGCTACCCGAAACTATCTCTGAGAATTTGTGTGGTTGCCGGTTTTCTATTCCTGAGCTCGGCAGTAGCGCAAGGACAGGAGGCCCGCAGCGCCGCCACGTCCAGTTCGTCTTCCTCTGAGGCGCCGGCGGAAGTTCGCGCGCTCTCCGACCTGGTTCGCGGCCTCCAAGCTCAGATGCAGACACTCAATGCGCAGCTCGGGGATCTGCGAGCGGAACAAGAGCGCGCCAACGCCGAAGCGCGCGAGCTTCGCCGGGAGTTGAATCTCGTGAAAACACAAGGGGGGCCTGCCCCAAGTGGGCCGTTGAATCCGTACTCGGCGCCTTCGGCGAAAGAATCCGCAGGGCAGCCCGCATCGGTGTCTTCTCCAACACTGGCTCAATCGCAGGCTCCCGAGGATCGCATCGCCAAATTGGAAGAAGACCAGCAGGTCATGGAAGGCAAGATCAACGACCAGTACCAGACCAAGGTCGAAAGCGGATCGAAGTACAGGATACGGCTTTCCGGCATTGTCCTGTTGAATTTGTACGAGAATCGCGGCACCGTGGACAGCCAGGATTACCCGCAATTCGCTCAGTCGCAGCAATCACAGGCGCCGAATGCTTCGGCGGGAACGTTTGGTGGATCGCTTCGCCAATCGCAAATCAGGCTCCAAGCCTTTGGCCCGGATATCGCCGGCGCCCGCACCAGCGCGGATGTGAATTTTGATTTCGCCGGCGGATTTTCAGATGCTCCGAACGGTGCTGCGATGGGCGCCTTTCGCCTGCGGACTGGGACCGTGCGTCTGGACTGGACGAACACTTCCCTCATTGCTGGCCAGGACAGGTTGTTTTTTGCCCCGCTGGCCCCCACTTCGCTCGCGACCCTGGCAACTCCGGCGCTTTCCTATTCGGGGGACTTGTGGGCTTGGATGCCGCAAGTGCGCCTCGAGCGCCGCGTCGTTTTGTCCGACGCGTCCAGTCTCTCCGTTCAGGGAGGAATTCTTGATAATCTCACGGGCGATATACCTCACGACGTGTACGAGCGTTACCCCAGCTGGGGCGAGCAATCGGGCCAGCCAGCCTATGCCGCAAGGGTTTCCTGGAGCCATCGAATGTTTGGCCAGGATTTCTCCGTCGGTGTTGGCGGATACTATGGACGCCAGAACTGGGGATTTAGCCGGAATGTCGACGGCTGGGCCGGAACCGCGGATCTGACGCTCCCGGTGGGGAAGCGCTTTGAATTTACCGGCGCCTTCTATCGCGGCCATGCGGTGGCCGGTCTCGGCGGCGGGATTGGACAAAGCGTTCTGCTGAACGGCCCGTTTAAAACCCCGGGCACGACGTTTCGCGGTCTGGATTCGATGGGAGGGTGGGCGCAATTGAAGTTCAAGGTGAAACCCAATTTTGAAATCAACGGCGCTTTTGGCTCCGATAATCCTTTCGCCGGCGAATTGCGGCAGTACAATGCCAATACCATCTATCCTGGCTCGCTTACTAGGAATCTGAGCCCACTTGTGAATTTCATTTACCAAATTCGTTCGGACATTCTGTTCTCCACCGAATATCGTTACTTGAATACTTCGGTACTTGACAGCGGCTCGAACAGCGCCAATCACATCAACTTCAGCCTGGGGTATATTTTCTAGTGCGATTGCGCAAACCAATGCCGCGAATCCTGATCTTCGCCCTCCTTTGCGGCGGGGCTTGCGCCTTGCTTGCCCAGACCGGGCTGCCACCAGTCACGGTAAAGGTGGAAATCGTAAATCCCCAGTCGGCGAAAAAGCCGGCAGCAGGCAACGAATCCGCAGTTGCGTCGAATACCGTGATTTGGCTTACGCCGCTGGCACCGGGAGCGGCTGCGCCTTCCGCGCCTCCTTCGGGGCATTCCGCGCCGCAGATTGCGCAATTGAATAAGAGTTTCGATCCCCACGTCCTGGTCATTCAGGTGGGTACGCCGGTCCAATTTCCCAACAAGGATCCCTTCCTGCACAATGTTTTCTCACTTTTTGACGGCAAACGATTTGACCTGGGATTTTATGAGGCGGGATCCAGCAAGACGGTCCATTTCGATCGTCCCGGCGTAAGTTTTCTCTTCTGCAACATTCACCCGGAAATGAGCGGCGCGGTCGTTGCGGTCGACACGCCTTACTTTGGCATGTCGGATCGGAATGGCAGAGTGACCATCTCGAATGTTCCCGATGGCCGCTATCAGTTAAGTGTCTGGTACGAGCGCAGTCTGCCGGAAGCCCTGAAGGCGGCGGGCCGAACGGTGACAATTTCCGAGACAACCAGATCTCTGGAACCCGTTCACGTCGTTGAGAATCCCAACTTCACACTCGAACACAAAAACAAATATGGGCAGGACTACATCCCGCCTGCGAATACCAGTCCGACTTATAACCGTCCCTGAACGCCTCGGAATGGCCATGGGGGAACCCCGCAGTCAGCCGAACCAACCCAATCCTACTTCCGTTTTGAATGGCCAGGTTTCGGAGGGCTGCTCTTGCGTTGGGTTCTGGCGGATTTCAACTTTTCGTCGATCCGGAACAAGCGTACACGGGAGATGCGCGCGTTTTCCTTCACCCGCAATTGCAGGACTCCGACGGTCAGCAGCAATTCCACCGGGTCTACGTGCCCGCGCACAAAGAGCGGCACGTGCCACCCCCCGGCTCGCAACAAACGGTCTTCGGGCTCGATCAGGGCGATCTGGTCGGACGCCAGGTTGATCGTTTCGTTGCATTCGACGAAGTAACTTTCCCTGTCTAATTCCCACCAAAGATAATTGTCCTCCGGGCGAAGTTGGCGCGGCGCAATTGCCACTCGCCCGGCGGGAACGTATTCGCCGCCGCCAAAATCCAGTTTTCCCACCGGGTCGACGGCATAAAGTTTCCGCACGGTGAGATGCACGGAAAATCCATGGACTTGATATTTCGGATGGATGATCCCCGCGATATGAGTTGCTGCGTCCTTCCCGCACAAGAGTTGCATGAGGGGACTATATCCAACTAAAAGAAGGGCGTCCACGATGTGTGAGAACTCATGCGGCGAAAAGGACAGCCCGGGATCGCCAATCTCCCGATTGGCGATTCGCATGACGCCAATCGGGAGATTGGCGTTCCCGGGAGACAGCACACGTGAAAAGTGTGGGTCAGACGGTCTTGTCTTTCGAGTAGCAGAGAGGTTCGAGGTTGCATTCGGCGCATTTAGGTTTGCGCGCCTGGCAGACCTGACGGCCGTGCCAGATCAGCTGGTGAGAAAATAAGATCCATTTTTCCCGGGGAATCGCCTGAATCAAATCCTGTTCGATTTTTTTCGGATCGGTATTGCGGGAAAGGTCGAGCCGGTTCGAGAGCCGAATCACATGCGTATCCACAACCACGCCGGCTGCGATGCCAAAGGCCGTCCCGAGGACGACGTTCGCCGTCTTGCGCGCCACGCCCGGCAGAGTCAGCAACTCATCCATCGTGCGCGGCACCTCGCCGCGGAACTCTTCCACGATTTTCTTGCTCGCGCTGACAATGGACTTGGTCTTATTCCGAAAAAAGCCCGTGGGCCGGATATCCTGCTCGAGTTCCGCCGGATTCGCATAGGCGAAATCCTTGGGCGTGCGATATTTCACGAAGAGCGTTTTCGTGACCTGGTTGACGCGCACGTCGGTGCATTGCGCCGAGAGAATCGTGGAAATCAGCAATTGAAACGGGGTGTGGTGCTCGAGCGCGCAGGTCACGTTTGGGTAGGCTTCGTCCAGTTTTTGCAATATCGCGCTCACGCGCTGCGGATTCGTTCCCGCGGCCTTCGAATTCGCGGCGCTCGCACGGGAGGCCTTCGCTTTTCGCGCGGGCGAAGAGGATTTCGATCCTTTCGCGGATCGAGCGGGATTCTTTTTGGCCTTGGCTTTTTGCTTTTTCATCGAGCGATTTTCAGTTCTCCGGGCCATCCTGCAATCCGGCGCATGAATATAGCATAGGCCACGATCCTCAGGCCGCCTGCGCATTCAAAAGGAAATTGAGCGCCTTGTGAAAAGCCTTACCGCGGTGGCTGTACAGATTTTTTTCGTCGCGGGAAATTTCCGCATACGTTTTTCCGAGAGCTGGGAAGAAGAAAATCGGATCGTAACCGAATCCGCCCTGCCCGCGGGGCTCATTCAAAAGAATTCCTTGCGCGGAGGCGGAAAACAGGCCGCGCATGGTTCCCGCTTCGGCCACGGCCACCACGCATACAAATCGGGCCTGCCGGTCCTCCCCTTCTTTTCCGCGCATTTCGGCGAGCAGTTTCTGGATGCGGTCCGCGTCCGAGGCGCTCGGCCCGGCATAGCGCGCGGAATGTACCCCCGGCGCGCCGCCAAGCACCGGCACGACCAACCCTGAATCATCCGTGATCACGATTCCCGGCGCAAACCGGCTGTAGTGCAGCGCTTTCCCCGCCGCATTTTCCGCGAAGGTCGGCCAAATTTCGTCAAAAACAGGCAGCGAATCGAAATTGGGAATCGAAACAAGATCGACGGCCACGCTGGCCGGTTCGGCCAACGCGCGATATTCACGCAGCTTTCCGAGGTTCGAAGAAGCCACGAACAATCGAAGAGGCTTACCTGGCGCGTGCACGGAAATCGGTTTGGACGAGCTTGGATTGATACTCGGTCATCCGGCGGATTCCGGCCGCCGCGAGCGCCAGCAGGTCCTGCAACTCGGCGCCCCCAAATGGCTGCCCTTCGGCCGTGGCCTGGACCTCGACAAATTTTCCGCTTCCGGTCATCACCACGTTCATGTCGACCTCGGCGCGGGAGTCTTCTTCATAAGCGAGGTCGAGCAATGCGACGCCATCCACCACACCGACGCTGGTGGCCGCGACGGAATCGAACAGCGGAACCACCTTCAGGATGCCCGCCGCGACCAGACGCTCCATCGCGAGCGCCAGCGCGATGTACGCACCGGTAATCGAAGCAGTGCGCGTGCCGCCGTCGGCCTGGATCACGTCGCAATCGAGCCAGACCGTTCTTTCACCCATCTTTTGCTGGTCGATGATCGCGCGCAAGGACCTCCCAATCAGCCGTTGAATTTCCAGCGTGCGCCCTGACGGCCTTCCGCGCATGGATTCGCGCGCCGTGCGCTGCTCGGTCGCGCGCGGAAGCATTCCGTACTCGCCCGTTACCCAGCCCTTGCCCTGGCCCTTGAGGAATGAAGGGACGCCGTCGTCCACGGTCGCCGTGCAAATCACTCGCGTGTTGCCGATCTCGATCAGCACGCTTCCTTCGGCGCTGGTAATAAAATCCGCTGTCAACTTGACCGGGCGAATCTGGTCGTGTGCGCGTCCGTCGGCTCGCAAGTTTCCTCCTCGTGACATGGCGACGAGTTTGCTCGCCGCCAACGAGACTGTCAACCACTGACAAGTGTAGGCAGCGTCGCATTTTCCAGAAGGCGCAACCGCGTCGACGGTTTGGTTCTCGTGGCGCCGGCATCTTGCTGGCGATTTTCGAGCTTCAGAAAATGGCGAGAAGCCGGCGGGACGGTGGTGCTACTTTCCGACGTGTGACCGATGACATTACACCAAAAAATTGATATTGTTCACTTCAGTTCGGAATTCATTCAGAGATTGCCGGTTTATGACCAAGAAGGGGTGCGACAACCATGAAGAAACACGATGCATCTCGCCGCGAATTTTTAGTGCGCGCCGCCGTTGGCGCGGGAGCCGCTGCGGGCGCAGGCCTCGTGCCTGACGCGATCGCCCAGAATCACGAGCAAATGGAAGGAGGCGCCGCAACTCCTGGTGCCCAGCATCCGAGCGGCAGCGAGCACGGCGCTTTCTTCAACCACGCCGACGCCGCCACGATCGCCGCGTTTACCGAACGGATCATGCCCAGCGCGCCCGGCAAACCGGGAGCGCGCGACGCTGACGTGCTCAATTACATTGATCTCGCCCTTTCCGGCGCTTACGCCGAGTTGCAGGATTTCTACCGGCGCGGCATTGCTTCACTCGATGCGTATTGCCGTAGCACCTATAAGGAATCCTTCGTGCACCTCACGCCCGAGCGGCAGGATGAAGTAATCACCTCGCTCGAAAACGACAAGGCACCCGGGTTCACTTATCCCACCGCCCGGGAGTTTTTCAACATCCTTCGGACGCACACGATGGAAGGCATGTTTGCCGATCCGCTCTACGGTGGAAATAAAGATTTCGCCGGGTGGCGTCTGGTTGGTTTTCCCGGCGCACAAACGATTTTCACGCCCACGGATCTGCAGAGCAAACAGGAGTTTACGCGCTCGCCCATCGTGGGCCTGCAAATAACGGCCAAAGGCCCGATGGGGAGGGGATGAGCCATGGCAATCGAAAAAACAGATGTCGTCATTGTGGGCATGGGTGCGGTAGGTGGAATCGTCGCGGCCGAGCTGGGCAAAGCGGGAATGAAAGTCATCGGCCTGGAGCGCGGCCCGCGCCTTAGCACCGCGGACTTCAACCCGCACGATGAATTGCGCTATTTCCAGCGGCAGGACCTTCGCCCGAACTGGAAGCGCCAACCCGTCACCTGGCGGCCAAATGCGAGCGCCACCGCGCATCCGATGACGATCCTCAATTACGGCAACCAGGCCGGTGGCGGCACGGTCCACTACGGCACGCTCTCCTGGCGTATGCATGAGGACGATTTCCGCGCGCGCTCGCATACGATCGACCGCTACGGCGCATCGGTCATTCCGGAAGATTCCTCTTTGGCCGATTGGCCTCTTTCGTACGCCGACCTCGAGCCGTTCTACGATCAAGCCGAATACGAGCTAGGCGTGTCCGGCAAAGCGGGCAATTTGCAGGGCAAGAAGATCGACGGCGGCAACATTTTCGAGGCCCCGCGCAAGCGCGACTACCCGCTCCCGCCGCTGCTGGATGATCAATCGGGTGTCCTGTTCGCGGAGGGCGCCCGCAAGCTGGGTTATCACCCGTTCTCTTCGCCGCGCGCGATTATTTCGCAGCCGTACCACGACCGGGCGAGCTGCACCTACTGCGGTTTTTGCCAGTCTTTCGGATGCCACGTGGGCGCGAAGTCGAGCATCCTCGTCACCAAGCTTCCCGAGGCGGATGCGACCGGGAATTTCAAACTGCTGACCGGCACGATGTGCTACCACGTGAACACCGACAACAGCGGGCGTGCGACCGGCGTGTCGTACTACGGTCCCGACGGCTCGGACAACACGATCGAAGCGGAGCTGGTCATCCTGTCTCCCTTCATTTACGACAACACGCGCCTGCTGCTGCTGTCCAAGACGGACAAATTCCCGAACGGTCTGGCGAATTCGAGCGGACAACTGGGCAAGCACATCATGGCTCACATCATGGCGAAGGTGTTCGTCGCGTACGACGACCGGTTCGTCAACATTTACATGGGGCCGAGCGCGCAGAAACATACGCTCGACGATTTCAACGCCGACAATTTCGACCACCATGGCGTGGACTTCATTCGCGGGGCGCAAATCTCGATCGGTCCCGCCGATCTGGAGGCCGGCCCGATCGGCACGGCCATGAGCATGGACCCGACCCCGGGCACGCCAAAGTGGGGCGCGGCGTATCGCGATTTCCTCGCGAAGTACTTCTCGCGTTACGGCGCCCTCAACGCGCAGACGGAAAACCTGGCCTACGCCGATCAGACCCTCGATCTCGATCCAAACGTGCGCGACCAGTACGGCATGCCGGCGCCGCGCGTGACTTACGATTGGCGGCGCCCGAACGAGCGCGCCCGCGTCGAATTCCTGATGCAGAAGATGGAAGGGATCGGCCACGCCATGGGCGCCACGAAAGTATGGCGCGGGGCCTTGAGCCCCGGCGTTCCGGGAGCGCACCACGAAGGCGGCACGCGCATGGGCAATGACCCGAAAACTTCAGTGGTGAACCGCTACGGCCAGACGTGGGACATCCCGAATCTTTTCGTGATCGGCAGCTCAACGTTTCCTTCCATGAGCGGCTTCAATCCCACGCTCACCATCCAGGCGCTTGCCTACATGAGCGCCGATGCCATTGCGAAGCGCTACAAGAACCGGCCCGGCGCGCTCGTATAGCGGCCGGCCAAATTCAATTCGTTCTGCCTGACGCGCTGGTACGTGAGCGCGTCCCTCATTTCTTGCCAATTTTCATTACGGAGACGTAGCACAGGCACTCTTGCCTGTGCGGGTTTCGCGATCGTCGTTGGGCCGAATCGCCTGTGGATGCGATTCACAAAACCACACAGCCAAGAGTGGCTGTGCTACAAAAGCGTCAAACGCACGCAACGATTCGATCGCCAACACATCACACTTTGAGGAGGTAAGAATCGCATCTAATGCGAGACTTGCTTTCCTTGTGCCGGCGCCGCCGGGGCGAAGGTTTTTGGTTTAGTTAATCTTGTTCCAGTTGTGGAGGGAGGAGAGGGAGGCGTCGCGCTGGGAGCAGCGGCCGGCGCCGCCGAGGGAACAGAAAATAGCCCGTAGAGGTCCAAATGCCCCGCGAGGGTCCCCGCTTCCTGCCCGTGGACCAGGATTTTCAGTTGCCGGATCCCAGGCACGTTGGCCCCGAGTGTCTGCGCGATCGATTCCACCGCCAATTGCTCGCTCAGAATTCCTGACGGCATTCCGGACGAGATTTCGTCCGAGAAATCCGCGATGGCCGTTCCATCCAGCTGAATGTAGAAAGCTAACAGGCTTGCTTCCGCAGGCAGTGTGCGTTTCTCCGGATCGGGCGCCCGCGCGATCAGCGCGTTGAGAAGTTGCTTGGAGCGCTCGACGGAATCGGCGGAGAGCGGAAGCCGAATGGCTGTAGCCTCCAGCGAATACGGGGAAGCCGCCGATAGCCAATACATTTGCGCCCGCGCTTCCACGTCGGTCGGCGTCGAGATCGGTTCCTGCATCACTTCGCGCCTCGCCTGCTCCTCGGTCCTGGGAGTGCTGCGGAGCCGCTGCACGGCCTGGCGCAATCCCGGCAGCGTGACAAGGCCCAGCGCCACCATTGCGGTGAGGATCACGATCGTCGTTTTGAGTCCCCTCGACAAGGCCCTACCTGCCTCCCGATTCATAGATCGTTCGAAACGCGGCGACCGCGCGCGCCACTCCATCCGCCAGGCCGGGTCCCATTTGATCGAGCGGGGTGCGCCCAGGAACGCTGACGCTCGATACCTCGATGGCGACTGCGGGCGCCCCCACCGTTCGCAACTGCCGCACCGGGGCTACGAACGGAGTTTCTGATGAGCCCCGAAAGCGCTGCGCCATTTGGATCTGGATCAGCTCGGCTAACCTCCGGCTCTGATCGATAAAATTGAATTGCGCGCGGTCCCAGGACAAAAGTCCCGCGCGGGGCGCAAAGGCGGTATTTTGTGACAGCTTCATCTGGGGCAGGGAATACACACGCACCGTTCCAAGCTGGCCCGTGGACGAGACGTGCAGCGTGATAAAAATACCCCGGCGCTGCGCGTTTGCCATTCTCGAACGGTCGTCGAAAGATGGATCGTCATTTGCCTGGCGCGTGAGGATGACGCGCAATCCCTGGGCCTCCAGAGAAATGCGCAGCAGCCGGGCATAGCTGAGGACCACATCGCTCTCCGCGATGCCGGACGATCCGCGCGCGCCCGGGTCCGCGCCCCCATGCGCGGGATCAAGAACGACAACGGCCAAAGTTTTTGGCGGGGGAATCGTTGGCTCTACTGTTGGCGGAGGCGGCGCGGGAAGCGTCTGCTGCGGAACAGGAGTCGAAGTTTGTGGCGCAGGCTGGACCGGCGCTGCCGAGGGTTGCGTTGATTGCGCCTGCGCCGAAAATGCCTGGGCGGCCGCAATCATCCACGCGAAAAACAAGCAAATCAGTTTGCTGGGCACTCCCACGAGGATACCAGAATCGTTCCAATGGTGAGAAATCGTCCGCCTGATTTTTTCCTATTGCTGCAGGAGAGAAGCCGCCTTGTGCCGGAGAAAATCCCATCTTATTACTTTTCCTAACGACTTATTTATGGACGGCGATGCATATTGATGGGCAGGCGCGTTTCCATACCGGTTCCCGGTTAGCGGCCGCGCGGATGCGGAGTTGGAAGCATGAATTGAAAATTACATCAGACCAAGGGAGCGATTTTTCACTATGTTGAATCATGTCTTGCGGTGGATCAGCTATGGTCTGGCCATCTTGGCACTCGCTGCCGGCATTGTCTTGCTTATCAGCGATGCGGAGCTGGGAACTCTTCCCTGGCTGTCGGCGGCAGTGATTTCAGCTGCGCCTTTACTATTGGTGGGCGCGTCGTTCCTGATCATGCAAACGATCATCCGCCCGCGATTGGCGGAACTGCTGAAAAACGTGCTTCTTGCGGGGACGTTCTTGCTTTGGGGTGCGGTTCAACTTATGCCGCAGGATGCGATGGCGAAACGCCTGGGGAATGTCGTGATCGCGCTTTATGTTCTGGATCTGGCCTGGGTGACTCTTGGCTCGGCGGTTTCTCAAAAAAGAAACTGAAAGAGGCATGCTAGTTAACTTCGTCAGGCCCCGTTAGGAAAAGTAACGCAAGATCCATTCGGCGACACAACACGGTTTTTCGGCGCCCTCCGCTTCGATCGTGATGTCAAAGACCGCCTCGACGCTGCCGGGCAACTCTCTGCACGATTGCAAACGAATACGCGCCCGAATCTTCTCGCCCGCGCGAACGGGCGCGGGGAAACGAACGCGATTCAGGCCGTAATTGATGGTCTGCCGCACGTCGCCCGGCAACTGGATCGCCTCCTTCAGGAAATAGCTCATCAAGGAAAGCGTCAGGAAGCCGTGCGCGATCGCAGCACCATACGGCGATTCGCGCCGCGCGCGCTCGGGATCGACATGAATCCATTGGCAGTCTCCCGTCGCTTCGGCGAATTGCCGGATGCGCTCCTGCGTCATGACCAGCCAATCGGTCGTGGCGATTTCGCGGCCCACGCAGTCTTTCAATGATTGCAACGATTCAAGGACGAGGGTTGGCATGGGGTTCAGGGTTTAAGTAGCGCAGGCTTAAGCCTGTGGGGTTTGAATTTGCGTAAGACAAACCCCACAGGCTGAAGCCTGCGCTACTGGGACATCCGGCAAATAAATTTCACGCTGCGGCGCGTTACTTGGACGGTTTTAGTTCGGCGTACAACTGCCCGACGAACCGGTCCGCCGCTCGATCCCCATTGGGGGCGGCCGGCGGGACGTTTGCGTCGAAAGTGGAAGTGGGATGCGCGGCAACAATTTCGTCCAACGTCTTCCCTTCCTGCATGAGCTTCGCAACTTCGTTCCGTACCCCGAGAATCATATCCCGATGCGCGGCGACGGCTTTCCTGTCGACAGTCGGCCCGTGGCCGGGAATAATCTTCGTATTCGGACCCGCGATGGCGACAATCTGGGCGAGGCCGGCGAGCATCCCGTCGAGGCTGCCGCCGTTCACGCGGTCAATGTTCGGATATCCGATGGAGCGGTAGAAATCCCCGGTCATGATCACGTCCGCGTTGTGAAAGTAGACCATGGTGTCGCCGTCGGTGTGCGCCTTGCGGATGGGGAGCAGGTCCACCGTTTCTCCATCCATGTGAAACGTGACTTTGTTTTCGTAAGTCACAACCGGAAGGGCGATCTCCGGAGCGGGCGTGCCCGGCTGTCCATTCGCGCCGGGGGCAGGATGCATCAGCCGATCCCGCAGTTCGTCACGCGCGAAGATCGTCGCGCCCAGCTTGGCCATGTTGGCGTTGCCGCCGGTGTGATCGGGATGCACGTGCGTGTTGACCACAAAACGAATCGGATTGGGCGAAATTTGCTTGATCGCCTCGACGATCCGATCGGTGAGCGGAGCGAATTGCGTGTCTACCATAAATGTCCCTTGAGGGCCCACCAGCACGCCGATCGTGCCGCCGCGGCCGTCTACCGTGTAGAAATTGTCCGCGATCTTGTTCGATTTGACTACCGTCTTGCTGTCGTCGACGGGCGCCTGGGCGCGTGCCGATGCCGCCACCATGAGCGACAGAATCAACAAGGCCGCGGGCACTGCAAGGACGCGTCGAATCAATGAATTTTTCATTGGCGTTTGCTCCTGATGAAAATGCGATTTTGACTTGGGTTGCCGTTCGAGAGTATATACCAAACACGCTTTGCGTAAATGTTTAGGCGAAGGAATTCATTTGGCTGGTTGGGAGGCTCCATGAAACCGCTCTCCATGATCGCTTTGCTCGCCCTGCTGGCGGCGCCCGTACTCGCGCAGGAAGGCCCCAGCGTACCGGCTCTGCCGTTCGAATCGGTGCCAAGTCCCTTGAAGTATTCACCCGATCAAAACTTGGGAGAAGTCTTGAGCGTAGCCGTGAACTCCAAAGGCCACATCATCGTCCTGAACCATCCCGGCACGGCGACGGCGGGCCCGGTCTACGGGAATGCTACAACGCAAATTTTCGATTTCGATGCAGACGGAAAGTTTGTTCGCGAGATCGGCCGCGGTGTGTACGGCCTGGCCTATGCCCATTCGGTCCGCTTCGATAAATACGACAACCTGTGGGTGGTGGACAAGGCGGCGATGTCCGTCGTCAAGTTCAACCCCGCTGGGTACGTTTTGATGAACCTCGGGCGCCGCGACGAAGGTCCGGACGAGCCTCGCTACCGCCATCCCGATCCCCCGCCCACGCCTGTGGACGCCTATTTTAATGGGTCCACCGACGTCGCCTGGGACAAAGACGACAATATTTACGTGGGCGACGGCTATTTCAACTCGCGCATCGCCAAGTTCGACAAGCACGGGAACTGGATCAAGCAATGGGGAGAACCCGGAGCGGGCGGAGTCCACGCCAACGAAAATCCGGGTCATTTCCGGAATCCGCACAACATCGGCATTGATCGCGACGGCAACTTTTACGCCGCCGATCGCGGCAACCGCCGAATTCAGGTGTTTGACCTGGATGGAAATTTCAAGAAATTCATCTTTCTGAACGCGCCTTATGATAAATCGCGGCACCCTGTCCTTGGAAACCTGCCTGTGAATCGCCCGGATGAAACCGCGCCGTGGACGATTTGCATCACCAACACCACTCCGCAATATCTCTACACGACGGACGCAGAACCCGGCCGGCTGTACAAGATTCAGTTGCCGGAAGGCAAGATTCTCGGCATGTGGGGAGAGTCCGGCCACGAACTCGGCCAACTGAGTTGGGCGCACGGCATTGCCTGTCCTTCCGAGGACCTCATCTACATCGCCGACATGAACAACTGGCGTGTTCAGAAGCTGGTAACAAAAAGCAAGAAGTAACCGCAGAGCCAGTAGCGCAGGCTTCAGCCTGTGGGGTTTGGCCCTTGCAATGACGAACCCCCACAGGCTGAAGCCTGCGCCACCAATCCCAAAATCAGGTTTTTTCGGTATGGCTACGATGGTTAGTGGCCCCAACAAAAAAGCACCCCGGGTTTCTGAAAACCCGGGGTGCCATTTACTACAAAGCGACTACTGCCCGATTTCCAGGATTACGAATGACCCTGCAATCACCGTGGGACGCGGCTTCGGATTATCCGGTGTTGGCGCCCCCGCGGGTTTGAAATCCGCGGTCTCCGTGTAGACGCGATGCGTCTTGGTGTCCAGCGCCATCGTGCGGGTTCCAAATTGGGTGTTGATATTCCCGACGACAGTATATTTATCTGGAGAGTCCTCGTGAATGACGGAGACCAGGCCTTCGCGGCAAGCGGCGAAGGCAAGCCCCGTACCCGGATCGAAGCCGTTGCCATCCGGATCGCCGCCAATCGGCGGGGAAGCAACCACCTTGCCATTATCCGCATTCACCACCACCATGACCTTGTCGCAGGCCACGAAAATTCGCCGGTGCGCGCTATCGAACGCCATCGCAGACGGCCCCTCGCAGGGCGCGAGCGGCCAGGTGCCCTTGATCGCGTAGGATTTCGTGTCGAATTCCTGGATGGAGCTCTTGTCTTCGATATTGACGAACATGTTCCCGTTGCCGTCGAGGATGGCCTCTTCCGGCTTTCCGGCGAGCTTGACTGTGCCAATTACTTTTTTGCTGGTTGCGTCGATAACCGTCGAGTCGTTACTCTTGCCGTTAAATGTGAAGATGCGTTTGGTCGCGGCATCGTAACGGATCGAATCCGGATCTTTTCCAGGTATGGGGATGACCGAAGTGGCCTTCAGCGTTTTCAAGTCGACGACGGAAACTGTGTTGGCGTCTCCGTTGCTCGTGAAGCCCTCGCCGAGGTCCAGCGCAAGCGTCAGGCCATGAGAGTTCTTTGAGTTGGCAATCTCAATGTCGCCGAGAACTTTCCCTGTCGTATCGTCCACGACCATAAAATGAGATCCGCGGGCGACATAGAGCCGATGCGAGTCCGAGTCCACCGTCATGTAGTCCCATCCGCCATCGCCTCCGACCGGCATCCTCTTGATGACGTGATACCCACCTGCCTGTGGAGCGGCATAAATTACCACCCCAGCAATCAACGCCAGACACAGCACAGGGCTCATCCGGCGTAACCATCCTGCAAACTTTTGTCGTGTCATGCGAAGCATCTCCTTATTGTTTCGATTAAGCAGAAATTAACGTTCGTGGTCCCGAAACTCAGCAAACTTTCATTCCGCCAGGCTCCCCGAAGAATCCACACTCATGGGGCCGAGGCTGCCTGGCCTCACCGCACCTCGACCGGCGTGCCGATTGTCACCGCCGCTTCTTTGTCGCGCGTCAAGTAGTACTGCACTGCCGGCGTGATAATCAGCGACAACACCATGGAGATCAAGATTCCCCCTATAACGGCGATCGCCAGGGGTTGCAGCATCTGGGCGCCCGCACCCAACGCCAGGGACAACGGTAACATCCCTGCCACCGCGGCCATCGCCGTCATGACGATGGGGCGGAGACGCCGGCGTCCCGCCTGAATCATGGCCTCTTCCGCTGCGAATCCCACCCCTCGGAATTTCTGGTTAGCGTCGAGCAGCAGAATACCGTTCTTGGCCACGATGCCGAGCACCATAATCAGTCCCATAAAGGAGGAGACATTGAAATCGGTGCGCGTAATAAACAGCGCAAAAAACACGCCCGAGGTGGAAAGAACGGCCGAGGAAAGGATCGCCACCGGCGCGGAGAACGATCGGAACTCGAACAGTAGCACCAGGAAAATCAGCACCAGGGCGAGCAGCAGCACAATCACCAGGTCGTGGAACGATTTCTGCTGTTCCTTGAACGTGCCGCCGTATTCCACGCGGATCGACGGAGGCAAATGCAAATCATTCACTGCTTTTTGTACGGCGGCCACGCCTCGGCCCAGGTCCAAACCTTCCAGCCGTGCTGTGACTTCCTTTTCCTGCTGTAAATTGTCGCGCAGAATTTCCGTTTGGCCGGGCAGTTCACTGATCGTGGAGATGGACCCGAGAGTCGCAGTCCCGCCGTTGGAATTGACGATCATCGTGTTGCCCATGGCTTCGAGCGAGGCCCGAGTCGCCGACGGATAACGAACGCGCAGCGTGTAAGGCCGGTCGTTTATAATCACCGGCGCCGTAGTGGGCTCCCCGTCCACGATAGCGGAAGAGATCACGGTGATCTGGTCGGTCGTGAAGCCTGCCTTGGCCGCCGCCACCGGATTGACGTTAAAGACGACTGCGGGGCCACTGGTCGTATTGTCAATTCCGTCCTCGATATCTACCACGGGTTTCTTGTAGTTGACTTGAATCCGGCCCAGGGCATCGGCCACGCGAGGCGCCCACGAGAGAATCGCGTCTCGGTCGCGCGAAAACAATTTGACGACCACGGGCTGGGGAGCGCCGGTGAGGTCCGCAATCATGTCCTGAAGCACTTGCGTGAAGTCGACATCGAGGGCCGGCTCCTCGGTCTTCACCTTGGCTCGGACTTCGCTGATGATATCGTCAATCCCCCGGCTGCGCTTGTCCTTCAGCTTGACCGCAATGTCGCCGGTGTTGGGCTCCGTGACGGCAGCCAGGCCCAATTGTAATCCGGTCCGTCGCGACGTGTTTTCCACCTCGGGAACATCCCGGATGATCTTTTCCACGTGCGTGATCACGCGGTTGGTCTCCTGGAGAGAACTCCCCGGAGGCATGACATAATCGAGGATGAAGCCGCCCTCATCCATGTTCGGGAGCAATCCACTTCCAAGGGAATTAAAGCAGACATAGGAAACTGCGATCAGTATTAAGCAAAAGCCGCCAACCCAAACCGGATGCTCGAGCGCACGGCGCATCCATCGTTCATAGAACGTGATAATTTTCTCGAACCATCCTCCCTTCAGGGACGCTTCTTCCGCCGCCATCATGCGTTTCATCCGCTCGATTTCCTCGGTCTCCGCATCCACAGCCCCGGATTTACGGGTCTCGCCCGCGCCGGCCGACTCTTCTCCTTTGCCGCGGCGGATCAGGTAGACTCCCAGATTCGTCGACCAAGTCAGCGCCAGCACGAGGGATGTCAGTAGCGACACGCTCATGGCAATCGCCAAAGCGCGGAAGAAGGTCCCGGTGACACCGGTGATGGAAATCAAAGGCAAGAACACGACGATCGGGGTCAGCGTCGAACCGATTAAAGGAACCGTCAACTCTTTGAGCGCGCTGCTTACCGCTTCTAATGGACCCTCGCCGCCATCGCGGTGCAACACGATGTTCTCGACGACCACAATCGCGTCATCGATGATGAGTCCGCCTGCAGCCGCGAGTCCGCCGAGCGTCATCATGTTGAAGCTCTGCCCCAGTATCTTCATGGCAATAAAGGTGACGAAAATGGCCACCGGAATGACTAGGCCAGTCATGAGGGCCGTGCCCCAATCCCGCAAGAATAGCCAGATGATGAATCCCGCCAGCAGCAGTCCGATGATAATCGCGTCGCGCACGCTTCCGATCGACTCGCGCACGATATTGGATTGGTCGTAGAACACATTCAATTCGACGCCCGAGGGCAGGCTCGGCCGGAGCGCGTCGATTTGCTGGTGCACCAAGTTCGCGACTTCCACCGTATTGCTGTCCGGCTGCCGGCTGACGCTCATCAGGACCGCCGGCTTTCCATTCGCGGTGACCACCGTATAAGCCGGCGCCGAAGATGCCGTCACGATGCCCACGTCGCGCACTCGAACCGGCGCATCGTTGACGTTCTTGATGACCATGGTGCCGATATCGTCGGCACTGTGAACTTGGGAATCGATCAGGCCGAGAAACAACTGGTGGTTGCGGCTCAAGAGCCCGGGCGAATCCACGATGTTGGTGTGATTGGCCGCATCCAGAATATCCTGCACCGAGACATGGGCGCGCAGCATTTTCGAGGGATCCGGTGTCACTTGAAACTCCGGCTGCTGTCCCCCTTGCACCAATACGGTCGCCACGCCGCTGAGCCGGTTTAATCGCGGCTTGATATCGTAGGTCGCAATTTCCCACAAATCTGTTTGCGGAATCTTGTCGGAAGTGAGGCTGTAGCCAAGGATCGGGAAACTTGCGAAATCAAGCCGGTGCGTGTCAATCTGCGCCGTCGACGGAAGCGAGCCTTGAATCCGCGCCAGTGCGGAATTGACTTGCTGGAGCGTTTGGACCATGTCCACGCTCCAGTTGAAGGACAAATCCACTTCGGCCGATCCGCGGCTGGTGGTCGACCGGACATCGTCCAGTCCCGGCACGCTGTTGACGGCGTTTTCGATTGGGCGGGTGATGGTGACTTCCATCTGCTCGATCGGCATCACGCCGTTATCCACGCCAATAATGATGCGCGGAAAATTGGTAGCCGGAAACACGGCAATGGGGAGCGAGAGCGCCTCATATATTCCGACCACCGCCAGCGTCAAGATCAGAAAAATGATCGACTTGGAGTGCCGGGCAAACCAATAGCGCGACTCTGGAGTAGCTAACGGTCTGGAAGGGCTGGGTATCTTATCTGGCATGGCATTTTACCTGTCGCAAGGTCGTGAATGAGAAACGCGGAACGAAGGCCGGGCGGACTCTGGCCTGTTCAGCAAACCTGCATCCGTTTCTGATGTTCCTGGCCGTGACCATTACTGGTCCTCTTCTTCTTCGGGCATCTTGGGCGCCTGGACCTGAATCTTGGTTTTCGCCAAAATGGGATCGTCCTCGTTGGCCAGTTCGAACGCTCCCACGGTGACCACGCGTTCGCCGCCTGAAAGCCCGTCGGTAACTTGCACGGTTTTGGCCTCGGAATCCTTGATGCCGATCTTTACGTGTTTCTTGCTGGGTGCGTTGTCGCTATCCAGAACGATGACTGTATTAACGCCGTCAGGGGTGGTCAACAGGGCCGCTTGGGGAATCACCACGGCATCTTTTACCGTTTCGGCAACCATGGCCACGCGCACGCTGGTTCCGGGCCGCAGGCTCCCTTTTGGATTGGGGGCTTGCACCCAAACCTCCACGGTCGTGCTACTGGGGTCCACTGCGGGGCTTACCAGAGTGACTTTCCCCTTGACCAGAACGGGTAGCCCGGGAATCGTAATAATTGCCGGGTCTCCTACCTTCAGACTTGCTGCTTCGAGCTGTGCAATATGCGCACGGGCGATAACTTGGGAGAGATCCATGATTGTAATAATAGGAGTGCCTGTGGTCGGGGTCTCACCGGGATAGTACGGCCGGTCGGTAACGACGCCATCGATTGTGCTCTTGATAATCGTGTAACTCACCTGCGCATCTGCGTTCTCGGTGTCGCCCTTGGCCGCGTCTCGCGCGCCCTCAGCGACTTTGAGGTCATATTGTTTTTGCGCTAGGTCGTACGTATTTTTCGCTTGAGCTAACGCGACAGAAGCGTCGTCCAGGTCTTTTGCAGAGACCGCGCCCTCCTTGTACAGCGCAGCACGGCCGTCGTAAAACTTCTGCGCCGAGTCAAAGGATTGCTTGGCGAACCTCAAATCCTGCGCGCTCTTTTGCACCGTCATTTGATACGTGACCTCGGCCTGTGCGTAGCCGCCCTGACTCTTCTTTTGTGCCCCGGTCAAGTCTTGGTTTTCCAGCTCCCCTAACACTTGGCCGGGCTTCACGTGGCTGCCTTTGTCCACGTTCCATTTCTTGATCGACGAGATGACCTTGGGCACGATTGCTTCTTGATTGCGCGGATATAAGACCGCGTCAGTAACCACCTTGCGCTGGATCGGCCCTTTTTCCGCGGCGTCCACTTGCACTGTCACGGTTGGGGTCGCTTCGGGATCTGGTTTTGCGGCGCAGCCCAATAACAGGACACCGGCGGCCATTAGGATCGTCAAAGAACGGGCTGGCCGGCCCAATTCCATTTTCTGGCGGGCTCCCCGCTGAGCCTGCGCCTTGCCATTCATCGTGGGGGAATACATTGATTTGCTCCCATTCCTTTGTTTGCCTTTGAGTTTTCCATACTTCAGAAAGTTCCCGTAAATGTCTGGAGTGTCGCCAGGAGCGTACGATACCGTGTTTGCGCATCGGCATACGCATTTCGCGCGGTCACCAACGCCGTTTCGGCATCCACCACTTCAGTCGCGGGCGAAGCCCCGGCCTGATATCGCAAATTAGTGAGACGCAGGCTCTCCGCTGCCAGTTCCGCCGTGTTGCGCGATTCATCCAGGGCCGCCCGGGCGACTATCGCCTCGTCATAGGTAGCATAGAGTTCACTGATATGCATGCGCTGGGACTGGCTCAAAGCCGCTTTGGCTGATTGCTGTTTGTATTCCGCCTGGTGCAGCTTGCTGCGCAATGTGCCCCAATCCCAGACGGGCACTGTCAAGGCCGCCGTAAGGAAATAACCAAGATTGGGAACAATTCCGACAGCCGGATCGTTTTGAACCGATGCGCGAGTACAATGGAGAGCAAAGCAATTCGCTTCAATGCCGTAGTCTGTATCCACAGTCAGAGTGGGTAGAAACGCAGTTTTCGCCAGCTTGACGTCTAGATCCGCTTCCCGGGCCGTCTCCAGGGCAACGCGCAGATCCGGATTTTGCTTTTCGGCCATCCCTTGAATTTCCGGAAACGGCGGCAATGCCGGAGCGGAGTCAAGGTCATCCACGACGCTGAAATTTTCATTAAAGTCGGGGAACAGGATTACTGCAAGACCCAGGCGTGTGTCTTCCATAGCAAACTTTGCTTCGTCGAACGCCTGCTTTTGGATCCGATACTGAATTTCCGCCTTCACGGCATCGCTGTGGGGTGCCTGTCCCTGGCGTTCCAAGTCTTGCGTAATGTCCATAAAATGTTTGGCTTGGTCCAACCCTGCCTGGGCGGTCGCATACTTGCGCTGCGCGACGACCAGACCGTAATAGCTCTTTGTAACGGTCACAGCCAGCCCGCGCCGCGCAATTTCGGACTTGGCGCTGGCCAGCGCCTCCGCTGCTTTGGCGCGGGTATATGCAGTTCCCAGGAGGAGGCCTGGAGAGAGATCCTCGTGGTACACGCCCCAGGCACGGTATACGTGAACACCATCGTTCGTAACGAATCTTCCGTCGGAGATTTTTCCGCCATCTCCCTGTGTGCCGAGGTATTGCGTGGTTGCCGTAATCGACGGAAGCATGGCGTTTCTGGCCTGGATCCGGTCTTCACGCGCGCTCCTTGCATCGGAGACCGCTCCCAGAAGTGTTGGATCGAGTTTTCGCGCCCTCTCCAGCGCGTCCTGCAAGGTTATGGTCGTGGGAGGAGTTGCCTGGCCCGGTCCTGAAGGCTGCAGGAGTTGGACATCTGATTGCCCAGTGGGCGCGGGAGGAGTGGCCTGCGCCGCAGCTCTAGCGATCGGGAGGACCACCGCAACGGCCAGGCCCAATGCTATAACAGAAAAACGCCGGATCGATGTGAACGAGCCTGTTTCGCGGGCATCGAGCCCCCCGCTAGACAAGGCCACCTCTGCAAGACCGAACGAATCACCCATGGAGTCCATCTCCTCCCGCTTCCGGCCGCCGCTGGCTGGATGCCACGCCGGAGCGAATATCCGGCACCTGCTTCGCAAAAGCGGAATCGAACCGCAATGAGCAGGCCCCTGTACAGCAGACGCGTGAAGCATAGCAATTCCACATGAAAATTATCTGAATAAATATTCTTCGAATGTCTTCGGTGATTTGCCGCCGATTTTATACCGCCACTACAAAGTACGGCCCCCGAATTTTTCTTGTCCCCGTAGAGCTATCGCACAAGGCGAACACTGAGCTGCAAAATTCCGTCTCTTGTGCCCCGTAGCCCATTTCCCGGAACATTAATGGAACCTTAAGATGCTGTCAAGCGACCGCTGGAATGCGGCGAGCGGTTGGCCGGTTTGCAATGTAAATTGGGAAGGGCCAGGAGTTCTCCAACAATCTGAAATACGGGTCATTCGTTCAAACCCGGGAACGCCAATCTCCCGATTGGCGGATTGCCTGACGGCGATCGGGAGATTGGCGTTCCCGGGCGATTTCACGCGGAATTCAGGCCGCCTGCTCTGCGAGGGGTTGCTGACGAATGAGATTGACCTCCATGCCGACAGGGGTTCTGAGGATTTCGCAGGATTTGAATTCAGACTCGCCCACTAGGGATGTCATTTGCCCTTCCGTGTAAGCGCGCTGGAGCAGCATGTGCTTGAACGTGAATTTCGTCATCCAGGCGCTCGTTCGGCTGATCTTGAGTCCATCCACATAAGCGACGATTTCATCCCAGGAAGCGTCTTTGCGAAGATCGATGATGACGGCTCTGCCTTCCGGTTTCAGCACGCGATGCATTTCGTTCAAGGCCTTCAGGGGTTCGGAAAAATTCTTGAAAGCCGCGCGGCATACGATTAGGTCAAACAAGCCATCCTCGAGAGGAATGTCCGACGCGCTTCCATGGATGAAGCGGGCCACTACGCCTTCCCGTTTCGCAGACAGGGAAGCCATCCGGACAAACGATTGGCTGATATCCAATCCAGTGACCTTAAAAGGGCCGAGTTTTGCCAGGGCGATACACAAATATCCCGGGCCGGGCGCGATCTCGAGAATACGGGCGTTGCTTGGGAGAACTTGGACCAGCTCCCGTGCCAGGCGCTCAAATTCACTGAGATCTTTCCGTGTGATCTTGGCGTACCAGGTGGCCAGCCCGCCCTCCATTGAGATTCCGCGATACGGTTTTCTTGCCGATGCTGGCATGGTCAATTCTCCTTTCCGGTTTGACGAATTGCTGATAGTTTTCCGTTTTTGATCTTTGCGATTTTCGCTGAGAGGGTCCGTTTCTTTCGCGCGGCTGCTTTTGCCGCCAGAAGCTGTTTGCGCATTTCCGCCCAGCCGCTCCGCAATTTGCCGGCGTCGCGTTTGAGATCGGAGAGCAAGTCTTTTGAGAAGTCGTACTCGGCAACTGTGAGGGCTTTGTAATACTCGCTCTCCAGGGAAAACAGGCGCGGCAACTTCATCTCCCGGCACTTCCGGTCTTCTTCGTCGATCTCCTCGATCGTCTTTTCCAGCAGGCCGATGCGAATCTCCAGGAGGTCCATCACTTCCTCCGGCGGCAGCACGGGCAACAAGGAAATCGCGGCTTCAAACAGGGGGTACTCCTTGACCGGAGAACTCACCAGTTCCCTCATCCAATCGATTAATTCGGCCTCGCCCGCGGCCCTGAGCTCATAAACCGTCTTCGCGGGGCGCTTGCCCTCTTTCAACACTTCGCGGACGGCGATAAAATCTTCCCGCAGCAACTGCTCGATGACGGTGTAAAGCGAGCCGTAGTTCAGCTTGATGCTGCTTTCCTTGCGCCGCTCGCGCATGGTGGTGGCCATCTCGTAGGGATGCATGGGGCGCTCGTAGAGGAGGACGAGGATGGCCAGGGCCAGGGGGTTGGAGAAGGGGCGCTTCATATCCGTCATAGGATATACCGTACCAAATACTCGTAGACGAGTATAATAGAAGGAGGGTCGGCGTCAACCGAATTTGTTTGGTTCGTGCACGCGCGGGAATCAAATCGCTTTCGCCGGCAACTCCCAGAATCAATTTCCCCGAGCGGGGCCGTCGCGAACTCAACGCGCAAACGGAAATATTTTGACAGTTTTTGATTTATGAACTATAGCTAATTGCAGCGTTCTGCGATGGCGGAACAGTCCGCCCAGATCAGCGATTGCCGACTACAGGGGACACTATGAGAATTCAAGGCCGCATTCGTACACACATCACCATTCTGGCTACCGGCACCGTCGGGATAGCCCTTCTCGTGGCGGGAAATGTGAGCCGGTCCCAGGCGGCGCCTCCGCAGCCGCAATCGGCCTCCGGCAAGGTCATGCACACAGACGATTTCCAGCGCTCGGCACGGCTCGATACCTATCGGGTGATTGCTGACAGCGGCGCGGGGCGCGGGGAAAACATATATTTCTATAAATGTTGGATGTGCCACAACCAGTATGCAAAAACCGGCCCTTATCTGAAGGAGCTTTTCAAGCATTCGCAATTGATGTCCGGCGATCCCGTAACGGATGAAAATGTCGCCGCAAAAATCAAAGAGGGCGGTCCGGGGATGCCGGCGTTCGGCACCACTTTGAAGGATGCCGACGTCGCCGATCTCATCACGTACATCAAGGAAGGGAAGTGCTGCGTCGAAGGGGAAAATCCGGGGCCGAATCCCTGGTATCGCGCCGCCACACAAAAGTGGACGGTGCAGAACGGCTTGTCGGGTGGCGCCACGGGAGTGGTCAAGATCCCGACCGGAGATTCGCCGGAGGGCGTTGGAGTGCAACTCATCGCGCCAAACGGCGTCCGGACGACGGTGTATACCGACGCGCAAGGCCACTATGAATTTCCCAAGATGCAAACTGGGGACTATACCCTGCGGATCCCGACTCCGCTGTTGTTTAAGCCCTACGTCATCAATTCCGTCCATATTGATGGGGCTTCCAAGCTGGACGACATCGTTTTGGAGAGGGTTTCCGATTCGGATGCCTTGCCGGCCACGCCTGAGATTGAGCGCCAGCTAAGCTCGGCGGAAGTGCTGTGGAATATGCCGGGCACAGCGCAGGAGAAAGCAACGCTGCAAAAGAATTGCTCTGCCTGCCACTCCTGGAACCAGATTTTCCGCAATCGCTATGACGAGCACAGCTGGAGCCTGATTGTGGACCGCATGACGCAATACTCCGGCACCTCGCTGGTTATTCGCATCAAGGGAACGACGACCACCGGCGGTGGAAACAATTCAGTGACGCGCCGCGACGGCACCTCGCCCGAGGAGGTCCAGACGCTGGTGAAATTCCTGACGCGCGTACGCGGCCCCGAGGCGCAGGACGAGCCGCTACGCGTCTTCCCGCGGCCACGCGGCGGCGACACGCACGTCGTCGTCACCGAGTACGAATTGCCGCAATCCTTGCTGGCGCTGCACGACGCGCAGGGCGACTCGAAAGGAAACATCTGGTTCACCAGCCACAAGACCGATGTGGTCGGTAAGCTCGATCCCAAGACCGGCATCGTGACCGAGTACACGATTCCGCTCACTCCCAAGGGCATGCCCGGAACGCACGCGGTGAGGATCGACAAGAACGACATCCCGTGGTTTTCGGAAAACTGGAGCCACAATCTCAACCGGCTCGATCCCGCCACTGGAAAAATCACGCAGGTGCATATCGAGGATGCCGTGCCACTGAACGCACCGGGTTTCGGCAATTTCTCGCTGACCCCTGACGGCTACGTCTGGGATAGCCGCGACAACAATGTCCGCAAGATCGACCCGGAAACGGGCAAAGTGATTCAACGCTACCCCCTGCAAGTCAGTTTCAGCTACGACAATCTGATTTCCGCCGACGGAAAGTATTACGGGGGGGGAGGGCTGCCGGCCTGGGGAAACACGATCGAGCGGATGGACCTGAGTACGGGGGAGTGGATTAAACAGAACTCAGGCGGGCACATGATGACGGCGAAGCGCGGCGGTTTCGACCCTTACGACAATCCATGGTTCGGCGGCGGCGACGGCGCATTGATCGAACTCAACACCAAGACGGGCCTGATCGAAGAGCACATTCCGCCGATTGCTCCGAGCCCCTACACGGATTTCTACGAAGCGCACCCCGACGCGAACGGCGAAGTCTGGGCCGGCGTGCTCCACGGCCGGCAGATGGTGCGCTACAACCAGCACAACGGGGAGTGGCACGTTTACGAGATGCCCGAGCCGTTTACCTACGATCGCAGAACCTACATTGACAGTTCCACGCATCCAGTAACCGTATGGTATGTTGACTATAACGGTTACTTGGTCCGCGTTCAACCCCGGGAATAAGCGCCGGGGAAGCGGAATTGCTTTCTGGCTTAACAGCCTGCGGAAAATGTGGTTTATTTTGTCATTCCGAGCGGAGCGAGGAATCTCTCTTCGATTTAACTCCATGAAAAGAAAGAGAGATTCCTCGCTTCGCTCGGAATGACAAATGGAGTTGGGGGTCTTTTTCCGCAGCCTGTTAAGACAATGGAACCGCTCCGTGGGATGAACTCCTAGAGGCGCTCTGGCAGGAAATTTCTTGCTGGCCCTTCTCACACCATGACTTCAGGGACTTCCAATCTTTGTTTGCGAAATGCAGACTCAAATGCCTTGACGACCGAGGGATCGAAGTCGGTGCCCATGCTTTTTAGGATCGCGTCGCGTCCCTCAATGGGCGTCATCCCCTTGCGGTAAGGACGATCGCTGATCATCGCGTCGTAGGCATCGGCGACCGTGATAATCCGGGCCTCAATGGGAATCTCTTCACCCTTCGATGGATGGTACCCCGTGCCGTCAAACTTGTCGTGATGAGCGAGGATGATGGGCAAAACGCGGCGAAGCGAGCCGCCAACCGGGTT
Source organism: uncultured Acidobacteriota bacterium (assembly GCA_963719875.1). Lineage (GTDB taxonomy): Bacteria > Acidobacteriota > Terriglobia > Acidiferrales > UBA7541 > Palsa-360. The sequence continues at coordinate 194,425 of CAVRDJ010000001.1, forward strand.
GAGGAGATTAATGCCTTTTTGTACGTGGGACTTCATCTCCATAGTTTCGTCTTCGTCGAGCCGTGCGGCTTTGTGGAGGATGTCCCGGCTGATTTCGAGCTTGCCAATATCATGTAACAAGGCCGCCGCGCGTACATCCTCGATTTGCTGCTCTGACAGGCGCATCTCCGCCGCAATGGTCGTGGCGTAGACGGACACCCTGTAAGAATGGTTCTGCGTGAACTTGTCATTCCCGATGAATTGATTCAGGATTTGCAGCACACCATAGTAGGTCTGCCGTAGTTCGCTCAGCCGCCGCTCACCAAGCTCATAGAGGCTCCCGGTGGCATAGGCCGAAATCAACAGGAATCCCGCCCAGACGCCCAGGTCCGACCAGGCCAAAAGCCCTTCCGTCTTCCACTCAATGCTTCCACCCAAGGCCGTCGGGTTCATTAAATTCATCCATACCACAAAAAGGATGGAGGCCATGGCCGCCTCCACAGCGCGGCGGCGGCCAAAGTAGTAGGCAGCCAGGAGGGTCGGAAGATTGTAGAAGGTCAGAACCAACCGCTGACCAGCGATGAAGAAATTGACAACTCCCGCTGCGGCGATGATCGAAAGGATAAGGAGAAGCTCTTTGTTAATGTCGCCGAGGCGTGAAATCCATTTACGTTTCACGATGAAACTCCTACTGCAGAAAAGGACTGCTTCAACATTGGTGTACTCTTGGGGATAGTGCCGAAAAATGACTTCCGGAGCAGTAGTACCGTAGTTTGCTGTGCTTGAAGGGTTATTGCCCTATTTGAAGGTTCCCAATGCTGCAGGACCAGGCCGGATTTCCCATCCTCAATCGGCCGACCTGCCAGCAAGCTCGTTGTGTCGGGGGCCAGAGAAGCGTAAAATGCGCGCACCGTAGTTCCAAACCGGAAATTCCGGTTGGCACAGGGTTCACTGCCGGCATTATCGGAGCGGAAGGGCCAAGGCACCCTGCTCCAAAGAGCGACAGACCAGGAGACGAGCGATGTTGCGCATAAACGACGAAGCACCGAATTTCACGGCAGAGACTTCGCAGGGCACGATCAACTTCCACGAATGGATCGGCAATGGCTGGGCCGTCTTGTTCTCACATCCTAAAGACTTTACCCCGGTCTGCACCACGGAGCTAGGCTACATGGCCGGGTTGCAGCCGGAATTCGAGAGGCGCAATTGCAAGATCATTGGGCTAAGCGTGGACCCGGTCAGCAGCCACAGCAAATGGGCCGTAGACATCGAAGAGACCCAGGGCCACAAGGTAAAATACCCGATGATCGGCGACCCGGAGCTCAAGGTGGCCAAGCTCTATGACATGCTGCCGGCAGACGCCGGCGATACTTCCGAGGGCCGCACCGCAGCCACGAATGCCACCGTGCGTACCGTGTTCGTGGTCGGTCCCGACAAGAAGATCAAGCTGATGCTAAGCTACCCCATGAGCACAGGCCGCAATTTCGACGAAGTGCTGCGAGTCGTCGACTCGATGCAACTCACCGCCAAGCACCAGGTGTCAACGCCGGTGAACTGGAAACCCGGCGAGGACGTGATCATCAGCGGCAACGTCTCGAATGATGAGGCTAAGCAGAAGTATCCCGGCGGCTGGAAGGCGCCTCGGCCCTATCTGCGGATTGTTCCCCAGCCGAAGTAGCCGATCGCCAGCGAGGGAAATCCAAAGTGGTCTTCAAACAATTCTATCTTCCGTGCCTGGCGCATGCTTCCTACTTGATCGGAGACGAAGCGACAGGCACGGCCGCCGTCGTTGACCCGCAGCGCGACACGGACCATTACATCTCGTTTGCCGACGAGCATTCCCTCAAAATCAAGCACGTTTTCCTGACGCATCTCCACGCCGATTTTGTCGCCGGGCATTTGGAGCTGCGCGATCGTGCGGGCGCTGCAATCTATCTGGGCGCCGCGGCGAAAGCCGCGTACCCATTTACTCCCCTCCGCGACGGCGAAATTCTCGAATTCGGACGCGTACGCCTGAAGGTGCTGGAAACGCCGGGCCACACGCCGGAGTCAATCTCCATCCTCGTCTACGACTTGAACGCCAGCGAAACGCAACCGCACGCCGTGCTCACCGGCGATACTTTGTTCATCGGCGACGTAGGGCGCCCCGACCTGCGCGCGGCGCTGGGGTGGTCAGCCGCCGAACTTGGCGGCATGCTTTTCGATTCGCTGCACAGGAAACTGCTGGCGCTGCCGGACCAAAGCCTCGTGTATCCCGCTCACGGCGCGGGTTCGCTCTGCGGGAAGTCGCTCAGCAAGGAGACAGTTTCCACTTTGGGAGAACAGCGGCGCTCGAACTACGCATTGCAGCCGATGAGCAAGGAAGCATTCCTGCAGGTGGTGACGGCCGATCAACCGGAAGCTCCGGCCTACTTCACCTATGACGCCGTGCTGAACAGCGAAGAGCGGCCAACACTGGATCAGACGCTGGCGCGCGTAAATTCCATGACGCTCGACGACCTGCTGGCATTACAAGCAGTTGGCGCGCAGATCCTCGATACTCGCGATCCCGGCGAATTCGCGGCCGCCCACCTGGCCGGCAGCATCAACGTCGGCCTCGGCGGCCAGTACGCCACGTGGGCCGGAACGGTGCTGGACCGGGATCATCCGATCGTGATCATCGCGGACCCTGGCCGGGAGAGCGAATCGGCGACCCGTCTCGGGCGCATCGGGTTCGATCACGTGGTTGGATTTCTACAAGATGGATTGCACAGCCTGAAATCGCGGCCGGAATTGACAGTCACAACGGAGCGTGTCAGCGCACCGTTTGCAGCCGAACTTTTGTCATCTCGCGAGCCGCCACTCGCCATTGATGTCCGCACACCTCGTGAGCGCGAACAGAAACATATTGCCGGCTGCTTGGGCATCCCGCTCAATCACCTGGTGGAAAATCTGGGAAAAATCCCGCGGGACCGCCCTCTCTTGGTGTACTGCGCGGGCGGCTATCGGTCGTCCATCGCCGCCAGTTTATTGCAATGCGGCGGATTCGATCGCGTCAGCGAAATTGCCGGAGGCATCGCCGGATGGGAAACCGCAAACTTGCCGGTGCAAACTGGGTTGGCTTCGTCGTAGGGAATTAGTAGCGCGGGCTTTAGCCTGCGGGGGTTGATTCAGGCGCAGTTGCCGCTGCTTCCCACGAAACCCCGCAGGCTAAAGCCCGCGCTACTGGCCCGCCTGATAGGTTTGTTCGCCGGACCTAAAATGGGCAATCCTCGTACAGGGTCCTGCAAAACCGGTACGTCGACCATTCGTTTACCTTCCCGGATCGAATTCGCTCCAGGCTCCATTCCGTGCTGGAAGCGACATTGAAAGCCATCGCGTCCGATACCTCAGGATGATAAATTTTTGAAATTTGCCAGAGTCCCCGGCTCGCTTCTCCGTCACCCTTGGCGCGCGGATTAAACTGAGATTCGTGCTTAACAATCCAGAGGGCAAGTTTCGGATTCACCCCATATTCCACGGCCTGCGTCCGGACATAAGCCTTCACGTCCAGAGCGGTGGGTCTGTCGCTCTGCAACTTTAGAGGATTGACTGGAATGCGATATAGGTTCGCGAGTTGGATCCGACGCCCTTTATAAATGGTCACCCTCACCGGCTGGGGAAAATGCTGCGCGCTATGGGGAGAAACAACTTGGGCGCGGGGTTCTGTACCGTGTGCCGCATACGCAATAAGGGGCAGGGAGTAGAATGTGAGCCAAAGAAGCTTCTTGATCACGGTGGGCTGCATGGGAAGGGATTATACATAAAGGCGAATGTAAAGCGAAACTAAAATCTTTCCTGAGTTCGACCCTCCCCCGTTTTGCTCAAGAGGTTTTCAGCGGCATAATAGGTGCGGATCTCGGTGATCGCTGCCAGTCGTTCCGCACCGTCACACTCAATTGAGGACGCTCAGACTCCATCTCCATGTCGTCTTCAAAGCGCAACTCCTGTCTTACCTTGAGAGGGCGTAAATTGCTGCAGAAAGTTGTTCCACTAGGAACATGATTTTGGAGGTAGCTGCGCATCAGCAGACAGATGTTATACTCGGCCCACCTCGGGGCCCTTTACAAGGCTGCGCGTAAGGAGCAAGCGATGCCCGCACCCTCGGCCCAACGCATTACCCGGCTCCTGCAGGCTTGGAGTCAAAGGAAAGACGTAGCCCTGGAGGAACTCCTCTCTCTCGGCCACCAAGTACTGCGCCAACCGGCTCGGCAGTACATGGTCGGAGAGCCTCCCGGCCCTGCATTGCAAACGACCACGGAAGCCTGCTTGCTCCATGTAAATTCTAGAAAAGGAAATTTGAAGAACAGTACACGCTTCTTTGCCGTCTCCACACAATTGCTGCGGCGATTTCTGGTGGATTCCGCCCGCACACGCGGGTACCAGAAGCGAGGAGGCGAGTCCTGCGCGATTGCAAGCTAGCGAAGGCCTGGCTGGCGCGGGAAATCGGGAAGACCGGGGCGAATGGAAATGACGCCTGAACGCTGGAAGAAAATCGAGCAGATTTATCACACGGCGCGGGAGCGCGAACAAAGCCGGCGCGTGGCGTATCTGGAAGAGATCTGCGCGGGCGATGATGAATTGCGGAGGGAAGTGGATTCGCTGCTAGCAAAAGAGAAGCGGGGAGACGGATTTCTGGAACCCCCCGGTGTAGAGGCCGCGGCCAAGCCGTTGGCAATGAGTGCAAACCGATCACGAAGTGGGCAACAACTCGGTTCCTACAAGATTGTGTCCTTGCTGGGCGCAGGCGGGATGGGAGAAGTGTATCAAGCGCGCGACACGAAACTCGGCCGCGACGTAGCGATCAAGGTTCTTCCGGCCGCGTTCGTGCATGACGCTGAACGGTTGGCTCGATTTCAGCGCGAAGCGAGGATGCTGGCTGCGTTGAACCATCCCCACATCGCGACGATCCACGGGCTCGAACAATTTGACGGTGTCCACTATTTGGTGATGGAGCTGGTTCTCGGCCATTCGCTGGCCGAGCGAATTAGTCCTGGTGCGCTGAAGATCGAGGAGGCGCTTAAGTTCGCCGGTCAGATCGCGGAGGCGCTGGAAGCGGCGCACGAGAAAGGAGTGATCCATCGGGACCTGAAACCAGAAAACGTGAAAGTAACACCTGATGGCTGGGTGAAGGTCCTGGATTTTGGCCTGGCGAAAGCCTCCGCCGGAGACGACGAACTCGATCTTTCGAATGCGTCAACGCTCATCACAATGGGCACCGAAGAAGGAAGAATCCTGGGTACGCCGGCGTACATGAGCCCGGAGCAGGCGCGCGGAAAGGCGGTGGACAAGCGCACAGACATCTGGGCATTCGGCATTGTGCTTTACGAGTTGCTGACCGGAAAACGGGCGTTTCGCGGCGAAACCCCTTCGGACACTCTTGCAGCCGTTCTGGAACGCGAACCCGACTGGCAGGTGTTGCCACCTGCGACTCCCCCGAAAATTCGGGATCTGCTGCGGCGCTGCATGCAGAAAGATTCTCAACACCGTCTTCGGGACATCGGCGACGCGCGGATCGAAATCGAGGAGGCGCTGGCTGCTCCGTCAACGGCAGAACCGATTGTCGCAGCGAAAGGCATCCGCACTTTCGGACGGCGCGCGTTAATTTCCAGCCTGGGAATTTTGCTGTTAGGTGCGGCGATCGCGGGGCTTGCCATCTGGAATCTGAAGCCCTCGTTTACCCCTCCGCCGCAGCCTGTCAGTCGTCTAGTGATAAATCTGCCGCCGGGCCAGCAATTGGCAGGTTTGGAGAGTGGCCCAGCCTTAGCTCTCTCTCCCGACGGCACTCATCTCGCGTATGTGGCACGCGAGGGGGGCATCCAGCAACTTTACCTGCGGGCGATGGATAGCCAGGAGGCCAAGCCCATCCCCGGCACGGAAGGTGGCGTCAATCCCTTCTTCTCACCCGATGGTCGATGGGTGGGATTTTTTGCAGGCGGAAACTTGAAGAAGGTCTCGGTGAGCGGCGGAGCGGCGCTGACCCTCGCCAATGCTGCTCTCCCTCGCGGGGCCCATTGGGACGATCAAGGGATCATCGCTTTCGCACCCACGACAAACGGAGCTCTTCTGCAAGTACCGGTCGCCGGAGGCACAGCGCAACCGCTCACTCGTCTCGAGAAAGGGGACATCACCCAGCGCTGGCCGGAGTTCTTGCCCGGCGGCAAGGCAATGATCTTTGCCACCTCAGCGAATACGTCTAGTTGGGCCAACGCGCAGGTTGCCGTCCAACTGCTCGGGACTGGCGAAAGGCGGAACCTGATCCAAGGGGGGACAAACCCGCGTTATGCGCCCACCGGGCACCTGGTTTATGCGCAAGGGGGAAGCCTGATGGCCGTGCCGTTCGATCCCCAGCGGCTCGCGGTCACAGGCCCACCGGTCGCCGTGATTGAGCGCGTCCTGCAATCCTCAGTCAGTGGTGTCGCCCAGTACAGCTTTTCGTCCACCGGATCGGTGGTCTATGTTCCGGGAGGCATTCAATCGGCACAAAGTCAACTGGCGTGGGTTAGTCGCAATGGTGCGGCGCAGCCCTTGCCCGCCCCTGTGCGCGCCTACCGAGGACCGCGGCTATCCCCCGACGGCCGCCGGGTAGCCGTGGCCATAGAGGAGCAGGAATCTCAAACCTGGCTGTACGATGTCTCCCTGGAGACGTTGACCCGGCTGACGTTCGAGGGAAGTGCGAACTACAACTCGGTTTGGACACCGGATGGCAAGCGGATAGTGTTTAATTCGAACAAGGAAGGGCCGCTGAATCTTTTCTGGCAACTGACCGACGGCAGTGGCGGGCTGGAGCGGTTGACAACCAATGGGTACACCCAGGCCCCAATGTCCTGGTCCCCGGATGGGCAAGTGCTGGCCTTCATTGAAATCAGCCCCACCACGGGGCGGCACATCTGGACGCTGCGAATGGGCGACGCTTCGCCGAGCTCAGGGCAGGTCCGCAAGCCGCAGCTGTTCCTCCAAACACCGTTCACCGAAAGTGCGCCACGTTTTTCCCCCAACGGGCGCTGGCTGGCCTACACCTCCAATGAATCGGGCCGCTTTGAAATCTACGTTCAGCCCTATCCGGGCCCCGGCGGGAAGTGGCAAATCTCGACGGAAGGCGGCACGGAGCCAGTGTGGAACCCGAATGGGCGGGAGCTGTTCTACCGCAGCGGCGACAAGATGATGGCCGTGGACGTGACGACGCAGCTAAGCTTTTCCGTCGGCAAACCGAGGATGCTCTTTGAGGGACAGTTTGTGCCGGCGCCGGCAACGTTCCCCAACTATGACGTGTCCGCTGACGGGGAGCGTTTCTTGATGCTCAAGCCAAGCGAGTCGGCGGGGGAGGCGCCGACGCAAATCAACGTGGTGCTGAACTGGTTTGAGGAGCTGAAGCGCCGAGTACCTTCAGGAAAGAAGTGAATCCTGCGTAGATGGCCGGAGCGTATTACTCTTAGGTTAACTCCCGAGCGACGCCATTTTCGGTCACTGTGATTCAGCCTCTCCCACATTACGACAATCCGATTTCTCGAAAGTTATGCTTTTCCCGGCGAACCAATCGCTGCAAGGAGTTTCCGTCTGAAGCTCAAAAGTATTACGCGTTTAGTGGGACTTGGTCCCAGAACCTCGCGTTCCCAGTGCAGCCCGCTCATGTGACAAATTTATTGTGCCGAGTGCAGGCGGAGCGTACGATGCGTGCCGTAGTCCAATCGGGAATTCGGGTTCCGGCCGTGGCAAGTCGCCGCAAGTCGGATTCGAGGTTTTCGTTTCCGCCTGGCGGTGTACCGGAAACCGTGTCTCGAGACGTTTGAATTGCAGTTGCAACTAAGAGGGGCATTCCCCTGGGGGCGACCTTCCATGAGGATTAAACCGGCAATCTATTTGGCGGCAGTCACCGCTCTCTTCCTGATCTCTCCGGCAATGTATGGACACCATGGGGTCTCCGACTATGACATGGCAAATGTGGTTACCTGGCAAGTGACAGTAACCGATTTCGTGTTTGTGAATCCCCATGCACTGCTTGACTTCGCTCGGAAGAACGAGCAGGGCAAGACCGAGGAATGGCAAGGAGAACTGCAGAGCCCGAATATGCTGTCGAGGAGGGGCCACTGGACCAAGGACACCGTGAAGGCAGGAGACCAGATCACAATTCTCGGTTGTCCGGCGAGGAATGGATCGCGGACCATACTCCTGAGAAAAGTCGTCTTATCAAACGGTGAGGAATTTTCCGGCGGTTGATTTTCGCGTCCAGGGCAGGGCTGGAGAACTGACGGCAATCCAAACAGAGAGAAGCGTCAAATGGAAAACGGGAAGATTGGTTGGACGGTGTTGCTTGCCTCGATGGCGTGCTCATCTTTCCTGCTCGCTCATTCTGCAACCAGGTCCGAACAAGGCAATGCTGATCCCGGGACTCGCGCCCCGGAAATATCCGGAGTTTGGGTGCAAGAGGTTGGTAAAGCTACCAGGCCGAATTGGGTCGATTCACAGGGCAACCGCCTGGAAAAACTCCCTCTGACCGCCTGGGGAGAGGAACGATTCAAGGCCAATCGGGCCACCCACGGGTCGAACGCCGTGGCGTCCACGACCTCGACAGAACCGATTGTAAAGTGTCTGCCTCCCGGAGTGCCGGCCATCTATATGGTTTCCATTTATCCGATGGAGATCATTCAGACTCCGGGCCGAGTGATTCTGTTTTTTGAATACGGCAACTATGTGCGACAAGTTTTTACCGACGGGCGAAAACACGAGAATCTGACTCCGACGTGGATGGGAGACTCGATTGGCAAATGGGAGGGAGACACGCTGGTCGTCGACGCCAGCGGTTTTAACGACAAAACATGGATCGATAGTGAAGGGCATCCGCACTCGGACGCCTTGCACGTGGTCGAGCGGATCCGGCGCACGGATCATGACCACCTGCTGGATGAGATCACTGTGGATGATCCCAAAGCGTATACAAAAACCCTGACGACCAAGAGGGTTTTCGACTTTGAGCCGGACTGGAATATCGCGGAGTTCGTCTGCGAGGATAAAGACATCTTTCTGAACTTTCAGAAGGAAGCCGGGGCGGAAAAGAAGTAGCTTGGGGAGAGCACCGCACTGAACTCAACCGCGGCCCGCTCACTTTCGGGGCCGGTTGCATCCTAGGTGTTCCTTACGAAGCTTGCTTCCCTGATTGAATAACTACAAGGGAATATTATCCCGTGAATATTCTCCCCGCCGTTTGTTGGGACGTCTTTGTGCGCCCAATATCTGCCAGGCTGGTCTGAAATTTCCCGGCGCCACTTCCCGAGGAGTCCTCCCATCGGAATTTGGCCCGTGAGTCGGATCGGCCTTCTCATGGAAGGACTTGGCCGCGACAGCTGGTCCCATGCAGGCTTCTTCCGAGCGCGCACGTCGAGGTTCCTGCGTCAGCCGCTGGTTCTACGAACGGGAAAATGTGATTTGACGTCGTCGGGAACGGGCCTCGACAATCACCTCACCTCACCTCACCGCAACGCGATTCCAACGAGCCATCGTGGGCTACGCTTCCGCACGATCCTCTCCATCGCGAAACTCACTGCCCGCCGGGCGAAACGACAAGGAGCGCGCTAAATTTCGCGATGGCAGAGTGCGCCAGGTAGAGATTTCCGTTTTTGTCGAGCACACCATTGCGGGCGCCTTGACGAGTGGGCACCTGCGCAACAACCGAAAGGTGACCTTTGTCGTCATCACGAGCGATGGTAAGTTTCGCAACTTTAGCTGCGCCAACATACAACAGGTGCGTAGCGGGCGAATAATAAATGTCATCGACGCCGTCGCCGGTATCAACCTTTGAGAGAATCGAACCGTCGTGCCCAGCATCGAGCACCTCCGCGAGCGTGCTACAGGCGACGAACAGGTGGCCGGCGTTTAGGTCGACCCCCAAGCCGTGAGGACCTTCTTCGCCGCAGGATGGATTCCAGGTTGCGATCGTCTTGTCAGTTTTCAAATCGATAGCGAGGGTGCGGTCCTTGTCTTCCAGGTTGGTATAGAAGCGGTTTCGCTTCGCATCCACGGCAAATCCCTCGGGGTTCCCCTCAAAGGTAAGCTTTGTCTTTTCTTCCAGCGTCTTGCTGTCGAGTATGTGGATTGATTTGTCGCCGGGGGTAGTTACCCAGACTTCTTTCGTGGGTGCGACATAGACAACGGCGTCCGGCGTGGAGTCGACGTGGTCGCAGGCGCCTTTCGCCAAAGAGGTAGAGTTGAAGGCGCAGACGGTCGCGTCTCCCCGGTTGCCGATGTAGACGACGCCTACACCGATGCTGGCGGCCGTGGGGCCGAAGGTACGCTTGCCAACACGGACTTCCACCTCCTTAGTAGCAAAGCCGGGAATTTGTCGCACTTTGCCGGTGGCGACATCCACGACATCGACAGCGCCGGTATTACCTCCGGGCACCCAGACGGAGTTCGTGCCGGGGTCATACGTAATGTAGTCCATCGAAACGTCGCCCGCGTTGTTGTCGGGGAGCGGTATGGTGCGAGTGCTGTAGTTCGCGCCTTGGTTGGCTGCACCCTGCGATTTGGCTGAGGATGACTCCGTCCGGGCAAACACTGTCCAAGCCGCAAGTACCAACAGCAAAATAGATCCGACCGCGGATACTGATCGTTTCATAACTCGCCTCCTCCATTCGTTACCTTGCTGAGATTCACTGTCTTGGCCCCGAAGATCGCGGGCATTGTACACCTCTCTGACTGGTTCGGAGCGGCATTCTGAAATGAGACCCCGCTGAGCCGTGGGCACGGTAGTGAACCCCTTCCCTTAGAAGTCGTTTGGCGGAAAGCCGCGACAGATTTTAGAAATCGATCCCGACACAATCAAATAAAGGAAATGTTACGACTGTTCGTTTCAGGACAGCGCGGACCACGAGGCGGGCGTACGCTAACCGAAGGTGAATCGTTCTGCTTTACGTTGACACGCGACTTATATTAGGCCCTTTCATGTATTGCCAGAGTGATCACATTGGTGCATTTAACGTCATTTGGGGGGCGTTCCATGACTGAACAGGCATCGACCCGTTGTCTCGTTTGCGGCGCGAAACTGGAAAGCGAAAAAGAACGGAACATAGACATCTGCTTCACGTGCCGGACATATGGGCTGCTTAACGGCTGCTGGCCGAAAAGAGCGCGCATTTCTGCACTTCCGGACGGGACTTGCTCGCATCCAGCAGCCACATTCCGATAATCCCCGTTTATCAGGTAGCAGCACCACCGGAACGAGAACACTCAACTTGCACCGAGTGAAAATCGCTCAACCAAAGAGTCCGGATGGAAGGATGGCGACAGAGGCGGCCCGGCTCAAAGCCAAAAACCCACAGGTAAGACAAAGCAAAACTGACTTGACACTAACCGGCCTTCTCAAGGAAGGAGTTAAATTCCAGTTTCAAATCCGCACCTATCGTCTGGGCCAAGCAGGATAGTCCAATCCATTGAGACTAAGGTAGGACCGGCGCCACAGATGTCCGCTGCGGCGAGTCATAAAACATCCAGCGAGGCGCCTTGGGTAAAATCGTGCGCATGGTCGTGCCCTGCACATTGCCTTCCGGTGAAATCTCCAACTGCCACTGCTGCACCTGCGGGTGCGCGCCATCGGTAGTGACCACACGATGCATCGTGACGCGGTAGCGCCCATCTCGTTCGATTTCGGCTCTGGGCGCCAACTCGGACACGGTTTCCGCATCCAAAAAACCATGCCACCATCGGGAATACGCGTCGATGGATCTCCACGCTTCGTCGTAAGCCGTGAAGTAATGCCGCCCGACGGACTCGCGCAGAGTGTCCTGGTCGCGCACGATCTCTCCCGGCCGGAATGGGATGGTGGTCTCCAGGAAGAATGCCGCGAAATTTGCCAGTTCGGATTTGGAGAGCGACAGGGAAAGTTCCGACGCGAAGCGATTGAACTCCGCCGCGACGTCAGCGCGTTTTCCCATGCTCTCGAAGCTGTAGAGTTCGTAGGGTTGCTGACTCCGAGCCGCGACGGCGACGATCCACGTCCACTGTCCGTCGTAACTGGCCTGCGACGGTACCTCCACCTGATAAAGATAGAGGCCTTGGCTTCCCCTTCGTTGGACAATGGTCGAAAGCAAATACTCCAGATCAGGCCGGCGCGTTACTTTGAGCAGCTGGGCGTCGACTCTCGACTCCGAACGCGGGAGGGCGAGTGAGGCGGCGTCTCTTACTTGTTCGATGCTCAACGGCATCCATGCGCCCAAGCGCGCCTCTGGATTGGCCTGCTGGGCGCCGCACGGCTGCCAGAATCCGAGCGCAAGAAACAGAATCGCAATCGCGTGGAGCAGGCCCGCATTTCCAAGAACGTCCCGACAACAATGCGAAAGTCTGGGGCGCATAGGCATGTTGGACTTTTCCGGCTGCGTCCATCAGGCAGACCAAGGCAGCGACCTTCGGATATTGCTGCATCGGCCCAGGTAGATGAATAGGCCAACTGGTCCCTTTTTCACAGTACGGCGGTCATAGTACGAACGTCTGTTATGGCGAATCGCGGGAAAGAATTATAATTTCATGACACCCCGCCATTTCTAGTGCGGACGAAGAGAAGCAGGAACACCAGGACAATACCAACTGAGGGCAAGAAGCCACGTTCCGATCATCCCGTTTGTCAGGGCTTGGCCGCGGTTCGTTGCGTCGAGGCCCGGAGAAGCGTAGGATGCGCGAATCAGGAGTCCAAATCTGTTCCACCAGGAGAACGCCGGATGAAAGGCAAATCACTTACTTTGCTGATCGGATTGGTCATGGGCGCAGCGTTAGCGGGAACTGCGCAGAAGCCGCCAGTGCGGCGTCATTTTAAGGCCAGCAACCCGTCACTGGAGAAGCAGGGTCTGCCGGTTCCTTACAGCGATGCCGTGCTCGTCGGCGATACATTGTATGTAGCGGGCCGGACTGGCATCGACCCAAAGAGCGGCGCGATACCGCAGGATGTACAGCAGGAGATCAAGTTTCTGCTGGACAGCTTCAAGACTGCGTTAGCCAATGGCGGAATGACAACCGACGATGTAGTTATGGTGCAGGTGCATTGTCCCGACCTTTCCCTGTACAACAAATTCAACGCCCTTTACCTTACATACTTTTCGAAGGAACTTCCTCCCAGGGCGTTCCTGGGGTCCGGGCCGCTATTGGGGGGAGCACATTTCGAGATGCTGGGAGTCGCGGTAAAGCCGTAGAGAAAAAAACTGGCCCTTCGCCAGAAACTTATTGTTGAAATGCTCGGTGAGTTCTTGGAGTTTTCGCTCCGTATCGAATCCGCCTCGGAGGTGAGCTGTTGCTGCGTGACTTCGATAGATTCGAGAAATTCCCCGATGGATCCCTGATTTGGCGAGCATGTCTATTCGAACGCGGGCTGAGGCGCAGGTTACGTGGAGGTTGCCCCATGTTTAAACGTCAAACGGTGATTGTTGCGAGTCTCGCACTGGCACTCGCTGCCAAGCCCGCGCGCGCGCAGGTTTCCCGCCTTCCGGAGACGATTCAGAAGAAGCTGGCGGAGATCAATCCCCTCTATCAAAGCAACATCCGCAAATATGGTCCGCAAACGATTGAATTATTCACTCCTCTGCTTGCGGCGGGGCCGAAAGAGGGCGTTTCCGTCACCGCCGACCAGGCCTATGGCACCGACCCCCAGCAGACTCTCGACGTGTACCAACCGCGGGGGGCGAAGGATCTTCCCGTGGTTGTGTTTGTCCATGGGGGCGCGCTCACGTCGGGAGACAAGAACGAGAATAAGGAGGTACACGCCAATGTTCTCTACTATTTTGCGCGCCACGAGTTCCTGGGCATCAATGCCAACTACCGGCTGGCCCCAAAGCACGTCTATCCGGCGGGAGCCCAAGATATGGGGAGCGTCGTCGCCTGGATCAAGGAGAACGCGAGGCGCTTTGGGGGCGATCCGCAGCGCATTTATCTGGTTGGGCGGTCGACGGGCGCTTTGCACGTCGCGACCTGGGCGTTCGATCCCAAAATCCACGGCGCAGCAGGACCAGGAGTCGCGGGCGTCGTGCTGATCAGCGGGCGGCTCAAAGCCGACAATCGGGCCGACGATCCCAATGGACAGCGCGTGGAGGCGTACTTTGGAAAGGACACGAGTCTTTACGCGGAGCGATCGCCCGTGAATTTCGGCGCCCGGTCGCCGCTGCCCACCTTTATCGTGATCGCCGAATTCGATAACCCATTTCTCGACGTGTACAGTGCAGAGCTCTTCGCGAAAATGTGTGAGGCGCGCTCGAAGTGTCCTCGATTTCTGCGCCTCGCCGGACACAATCACCAGTCGACAACGTTGTCGATCAACACTGCGGACGATCAGCTGGGCCAAGAGATCATCGACTTCATCCGGCAAGGAAAATGAATGTGACACTTTCGCAAGGCTCGCATTCCGCGCATATCCCATCCGCATATAATTTTGATCCGTGTGCGCAATCGAATTTAAACTACGACCCTTTCTGCCATGCTTTTCATCGCAATCGTCCAATCCATTTCAGCAAGATATGCGAAGCGTGACGGTGTGATTCACGCCTGGTTCAAGTGTCGTGCTAGCATGTTGCGAAACGGAAACGGAAAGGAATCCACGCTTATGACTCAAATCTGCGTCACCTGTGGAACTCAATTTCCACCCTCGGGCGAGATTCCGCGCAGCTGCCCCATCTGCCAGGATGATCGTCAATACATCGGACCCCACGGGCAGGAATGGATCTCGCTGGATGAGCTGCGGAAAACGCATCGGAATGTCTTCTTCGAAGAAGGCTGGCGCCTTTGGGGAATTCACACCGAGCCGGAGTTCGGAATTGGACAGAGGGCGCTGCTCTTGCAAAGAGAGGGCGGCGGATTCCTTTGGGACTGCGTCAGCTTGATTGACCCCAGTACCGTTGGACTTGTGAAGGCCCTTGGCGGGCTATCGGGGATTGCGGTTTCCCACCCGCACTATTACTCGAGCATGGTCGAGTGGAGTCACGCATTTGGCGGCATTCCAATCTATCTGCACGAGGCGGACCGCGAATGGGTGCAGCGTCCAGACCCCGCGATTGTGTTCTGGAAGGGAGAAACCCATCGGCTGAGTGACGATCTCACGCTGATTCGTGTGGGCGGACACTTCAGCGGGTTTCAGGCGCTTCACTGGGCTGCCGGCGAACAGGGCAACGGCGCGCTGCTGAGCGGTGACATGCCCCAGGTCTGTTCGGATCGCCGACATGTCAGCTTCATGTACAGCTACCCCAACTATATTCCTGTAGACGGCGCGACTGTGCGCGAGATCGTTCGCAAGCTTGAGCCTTATAAGTTCGCCAAATTGTATGGGGCGTGGCCGAATTTCGTCGTCTCCGGCGATCCGAAACTTGCATTGAGGCGCTCGGCCGAGCGCTACTTGCGTGCTATCGGCGACCGCGCGCCTTTAGAAATCAGCCAGCACTCGGCGGCGTGATACGGGTCCGACGGCAACTGCGCGATGCCAATGAAGGCAACGCCGGTGCTGGAAACGATTCTTTTTTTGACAACTGCTTGCAATTAAGGAGGACCGATGCGTGTCGTAACTTCTGCGTTGCTGATCTGTCTCGGACCGACTGTCTGCGGTCTTTTCGCTCTCGCACAGACTTCCACCAGCGTGCCTGGTACACCCGCTGCAAGGGCCGAAAAGGCCGGCGAGCCACCGCGCGGTCCTGTTTTCGAATACCTTGGCAATCTGCGGGCCGAAATCGGCGCGCGCACCGCTATCGAAAACGGCCCGCAGGGGACCCGCACAATCGTGCAGATCCTCGGCGGCCGCTTTGAAGGCCCGCGGGTCAAGGCGTCGATACAGACGCCGGCGGGTGACTGGATCACCAACCGGGCCGACGGCAGCTACCGGCTCGATGTTCGCCTCACACTGAAAACGGATGACGGGGCGCTAATCCTGGTGACGTACAATGGCATCGGCCAGACGACAGACGCGGGCGCATCGCTGCGCTGCGCACCCCTCTTTGAGACCGGCGATTCGCGCTACGCGTGGCTCACTCGATTGCAGGCGGTCGGGGTGGGCGAACGTTCCGGTACCACGGTCTCATACGACATCTACGCGCTAAAGTAGCGCTCGAAGCAGATTCCGCGCGGGATGGGATACGCTCCCAATGATCGACGCGCTTGAAGCGCATCGGAAAGGCGACTGGCTATGAAAAAGACTATCACTTTGGCCGCGCTAGTCGATCAACTCCGCAAGGGCTTTCAGATTGTCGACTGAGAATCCCCCCCGCCGGGTGGTCACGATTCTTTGTCGATCCCATTCGGAGAGCAAACGGCTGACTTGAAATAAGGTAGTACCAATCATCTGACCCAATTCCTCGCGTGTAATTTGAATCTCGACTGAGCCATTCGAACGAATTCCAACTTGTTCCACCAATCGGGAAATTTGGCGACTCAGTCGAGGGGCTACACGTTGGGTGGAAATTTCGCGAAAACGTTCTTCCATGTCTTGCAGTTGCTTGTAATGGATGTGGGCTACGTTGCGCCTCAATGTTGGAAATCGCTTGGACAAGGACTCGAAATCTCCGCTCTCCCAAACCAGGGCAGAACCTGAAGAAAGCGCTTGTGGAGTGGAGCGATACCGCGCATGCATCGAGGACCTGAGCGTTCCCACCAGTTCTCCGGGCCCACAGAGCCTGAGAATCACCTCGGACCCATTTTGGTTGCATTGAACCATTTTCGCGGAGCCCGAGGTCAACAGTACCACCTGCCGCACCGAGTCGCCCTCATGGTAAATGATCTGGCCACGCGAGAAGAGACGTACACGCGTCTCCTTCAAGATCAGGGATCGGTCCTGCGGCGAAATATTCGCGAACAACGCGAACTGCTGAATTCGTGTAGCCCAGGAGTGCAGTGGCCCTCCCGGCAGGGCGCCCACCGGGTCAACGCGCACCGTCCCATTCGATCCGGTAATACTGCTTTCCGAAGGCGGTGTGATCTTCACCTGGAAGTTGGGATTACTGGCCATATCGAAACCTCGAGTAGTCGCCAAGATGAATTGGAATTGCATTCGCAGACCAGAATTGCGTGAACTGCAAAGTCTACGACGCGGCAAGGTCCTGCAGGGCTTGCCTCCCGAGGTCGCTAATGCAATTAACCAGCCAAAATTACGATCCTCTTAACTACCGTGAATCGTTATGCTTGGCCTTATTTTCGCAGTTGAAGAGTGACACAAATGGTTACTCTCAGATTCGAACGTCCACATTCGTGAACACGGTCGCGCAGGATCCAGTTCCAGCCGTTGCGGATTGAGACTTGTAGCAGCCGGATCCGGGCCAGCGTGGCTCCGAACGCCCACCGGGGTTCCTGACCTTCCGCCAGAAAAATCCAGTGCCGGGCGCGCCTAACCAGTCGCCCGACCGTCTTGACCAACCGCTGCGGCAACTTTGTCGGCGACCAGTTCTGGATCCGTTGCGTCCGTTCCGGATAAGACCTCGGGCATGAAAATGGCCTGACCGTCGACTGAAAAAAATTGCGGCGCCAGAAGATGAAGGCACCATTTTCATGATTGGCGGTGCGGCAAGGGCGCAGGAAGTGTTATCGGAATGTGGCTCCTGGCCTCGCGCTGGCTTCGGGCCACATTCCAAAAAGATTTTCTATCAGGTGGAATCCGACCCATTTTCGGCTCGACCCACGTTATTCAATCGGATCAGCGCAGATTGAAGACAAGAGGCAAGTCTCACTCCCGACGGCGCGCAAACATGTCTGCCAACTTGAATGGGTCTCGAGCAAATACAAAACGCCATAACTGCCGCCTCTGAACGCATTGCTCGTGTCTTTGATCTACAGCAAACAAAAGATAACTAAATCGTAAAAAAAGATTGACACCCCTTTGACAACCTGTTGACAAGCAAAAACCCGGCGCCCCTTACCATTCATGACTATCCGGGGCCCTGCCTGCGTCGAGTAAGAACCCGGTCCCGACGGAATCCGTTGGAACTTTCTCGTGAACCGTTGGTGGTTCGCGAATGGAGCGCAGGCCCAAGTGTGACTAAAGCTGCCTAAATGCAGCGACCGTGGGCGCCGGCCCATTGGCCCGGAGTGGTTTTCTGCCTGGCCGAGCTCGAGTGCGATCAGGTGTCTGTCGAGGTTTCAGATCGGAATCTCGATGGAATTGGCGCGGAATCCGGAGCAGGACCTGATTTTCATAGGTTTAAACGGCAAAAGATTACTCCTTTGCGTAAAAGCAATGACAGCAGAATTAATACCGGTTATTGACACTACTTCAAGTAAATGCAGGACCATCACTTCTGAAAGGAGGTTTCATGATGCTATTGAAAATAGATCCAAAGAAAGTGAAGTCGGTCTGGCTTGCCACGTCTCTTATTATTTGCTTTGCCCTAATCATTTCTTTCCTTTTGATCGACAGCACCCCTGTAGTTGCGGCTCCAGTACTGACAGTTCGCGTACATGCACTTCCCGCGTTTGCCCGGAAATACGGAATGCCTTGCTCCTCTTGCCACGATTCGTGGCCAAGGTTGAGTCCCTTTGGGCAGGCGTTCAAAGACAACGGCTACCAGCTGATGGACGATCGCGACTCTCCCATTTACCAAAACCCCTCTTATTGGCCGGTCACGTTCCGCATCACCCCGAATTGGCACGCCGAGAGGACCAATCGCGTGCTGGTTGATGGCACGGGTGGGCAGAACTCGGCTGAAGCCGGGATTACCACGCAAGGATTCGATTGGAGCGGATTGGACTTTCACACCGCGGGTACGTTGGCGAAGAACATTTCGTTTTACGTCCTGCCTTCCACGGACAACACGGGGGCTTTCCACTTCGAAGCCGTGTGGGCGCGTCTCGACAACATGTTCGGAAGCAGCTGGCTCAACATCAAGGTTGGAAAATTCGAGCTCGACAATCTGCTATCTGAAAAGCGCATCCTGACGCTCAGCAACACGGGCGGAAGCTACCAAAACTACCACTTCCAGCCACTCGTCTCGCCCGGCAGCGCCGCCGTCCCGAATGCCGTCGGTGAAAACTACACAGTTGGAATCGGGGACAACCAGGTAGGTCTCGAATGGCTGGGTCATTCCAAGGACGACCACACACGCATATCCGTTTCGCTATTGAACTCCAACGATGGCAACCCGAGTTTCGGCTCCAATAACGGCTCTGGCGGCATCATCACAGGGAAAGCCTACGACGGCTACTTTGCGGCGAGCCAGGCGTTTCAAGTCGGTGACCTTGGGCTGCAGCGCGTCGGAGGATTCGCATACGTCGGCGAGTCGCCTACGACCTGCAAATTCACGTCGGGTGGTCCTACTGCGTGCATCGACGGTACCGGCACCGGCAATAAGCTTTTCTACCGGGCCGGCCTCATCGGCCAGTTCTTCATCAAGAAATTTGATGTGACGGCGATTTATTTCCACGGTTGGGATGACGCATATCTGGGTTCCCTCACTCCGGCCGGTCAGCAACTCCCGATTGGAGCGAAGGCCCCCTCGTGGAACGGCGTACTCGTCGAACCGCACTACACAGTGAGCCCCCGGTTTGTCGCCATTGGGCGTTACGAAGCGATCCGGATGTCCCAGCAAGTGCTTCCTTCGAATCCGTCCAACTTCGGCAACATCGATGCCGGCACCATCGGGTATCGCTTCTATCCATTTATTTCCAGCCGCGCCGGTTTCGCATTTCATAACGAATTTTCCATTAAGAGACAGCGCGGCGCCGCTCCGATTTCGGGCCTCGACCTAACAACCGGAAGCGTTTTGGTTGGCTTTGATTTTGATTTCTGAGGAGACTATGCGCCTACATACTGCAACTAAATTCGTACTCATAGCAGTCGGCCTCCTAGCCGCGGCGGGATCTTCCGCAGCCCAGGAATCGCACATCGGCAAATGGACCGGTCACGCCGATGCCGGGAAACCACTGTACTTCCGTTATTGCTGGGGCTGCCACGGATCCCACGGGGACGGCAACGGCGAAAATGGACAATACCTCAACCTTCAGCCGCGGAATTTCGCAGCCGCGACATTCAAGTGCCGCTCCACGCCCACGGGGACTTTGCCGCTCGACGAAGACATTTTCAACGCCATCACGCGCGGCCTCGTCAACTCCGGCATGCCGCCGTGGCCGGAGCTGACCGAACAGCAGCGCGCCGATCTCGTCGCGTTTATCAAGACGTTCTCGCCGCGCTGGAAAAGCGAACCCTCGGGCCAGCCCATTGCAGTTCCGGCGGAAACCGCGGTCAACCTCGACAGCCTGAAGCACGGCAAGGAACTCTTCACCAAGCTGGAGTGCTTCAAATGTCATGGCGAAGCGGGGCGGGGCGACGGACCTTCTGCCGCGGCCCTGACCGACAACAACAACCAATCAATTCATCCGTACGACTTCGAGTCGGGCACGCGCTTCAAGTGCGGGACGACGAACTCCGATCTCTACAAGATTTTCATGACCGGTCTGGATGGCACGCCGATGCCGTCCTTCGCCGACGTGATCAAGCCCGCTGAGGCTTGGGACCTCGTTCACTACCTGCGCACCTTGCAGATCCATCGCAAGGGCCCCGAATTGAAGGTTTGGGAAAGCACCAAAGAAGGCGCGGAAGCCGTGCACGCGGAGAAGGCGAGCCGCGGGACGGCGACCGGTTCTGGAACGGACTAGAAACAGAGACTCCTGAAGAACTTCAGGGGCGTAAATAGGGGGAATAGTTCCATGCAAGCAAGAAAAGCGATCGTAGTGGTAGTGGCTATTCTTACAACGTTGATCATGTCCTCCGCGAGGGAGGGTGGCGGCACAGTCAGCGGACGGGTGAGCTTCGAGGGAACGCCCGCGAAGCCGCACACCATCGACATGTCCCAGGAGCCCAGCTGCGCGAAGCAGTACGCCAAGCCGGTGTCGGCGGAAAACGTCGTCACCGGTCCAGACAACTCGCTGGAAAACGTGGTGGTCTACATCTCGGCCGGGGCGCCGGACGAACCGCCTCCCGCAGAGCCGGCGGTCCTCGTCCAGAAGGGTTGCCGGTATGCGCCCCATATCCTGGCTTTTCAGGTCAATCAGGATTTCGAGATCGTTAACGGCGACCAGACGTCGCATAACATTCATACGCTGCCGTCGAGCAATCGCGAGTGGAATAAAATGCAGCCGCCCGGATCGCCCCCGATCGAGGACAAGTATGCGCGTCCGGAATTTATCCCGGTGAAGTGCAATATCCACCCGTGGATGAAGGGCACCCTGGCGGTCATGAAGAATTCGCACTACGCGATTACCACTGGCGATGGTGAATTCAAGCTGCCGAATCTGCCTCCGGGAAATTACACCATCACTGCGTGGCACGAATCGTATGGCGAGCAGACCCAGGAAGTGAGCATCACCGGGCCTGAAACTAAATCATTGAATTTTGTCTTCAAGGCGAAGCCGTATTGAGTCGGGAGTGAACCGCCCCTGGCGGTGCGGGATTCAAGTCCTATTTCTCTCGAGCGAAGTTAAGCGCTCAGCTCGATCGGTGAACTATTTTTGATCGAAGATTTGTGGCTGTGAACGGTAAAAAGATGTGTCACGAGCCTGATTACAGAGAATAGCCGGCGCAAACTCTTCTACGGGTGTCACGCCGAACTATTTGTCGAGTATAGCTTCGTGAACGCACCGGCTCCGAGTGAAGCCAGGCAACAGAGGCGTGGTGTTGCTACGCCCCTACTTCGCGAGGGGATTGGGACGCATCTGCACCTTTACAACTTTGTCCTTGGTTCCCTTGCCCCCTTCCATGTGCCAAGGCGTATTCGGATTGTAGCTTGTCCAGAAGCCGCGGCCTTTCCATCCGGCCTTCGGGTCGTCGATCCGCCCCTGCATCGAACGAGAATAGTACCCCATTGGATATGGAATGCGGATGGTCACGAACTGGCCCGTCTTTGGAACCAGCGCCAGTATCGCGTCGGAGTTAACAGCGCCCGTCATCGGCACATCATTCCCGAGACCCAAAACACCGTGCCGGTCAACGAAGATCAGGTAGTTCAGATCGGAATTGATTCCCGTCGCGCCCTGAAAGGTCGGACCCGGCTTATGGTAAATCGTCCAGCCTTCCGGACAGTGCTGGCCGGTGGCAGTCGGCCCGTTCAGCACCTTGCACTTGCGGCGGTCGAAGGAGGTTATATAGTCGGTGGCGCGCCAATTCTGCCAGGCCACGCCATTGCTATCCACGGAAACTCCACCCGCGCTGAATAGCGGTGGCTCTTTTTCTTTCGGGGGCTCGTAGACCTCAGCCATGCTCGTTTCAGGAGGATTGGGACCTCGAACCAAGCGCACCAGATTGTTTTCTTTTAGGCCGATTCCTGAACACCACACACTTCCATCTACCGGACTCACAGAAATCGAATAGCAACGGAAAGTAATCCGGTGGTCCTTCGTGGGATCGATGGCGTCATTCGGTTCGGTCCAGGGCTTGGTGATCTTGCCGTCACCATTAGTGTCCAGCACGCCTGGAATCCAGCCCTGCGATTCTTCATCATTATGGGTTCGGTCCCAAGCGGCTGTGTTGACCCAACCAACAGAACCCACCTGGCCGAAGAACAGACTGCCGTCGGCGCCGAATTCGTTGTGGTCCGTCGTAAAACACGTGTCGATCTCAGAAATCTCCTTTTTCTCCGGATCGTACACCGCAACTTGCTTGTTGCCGCGCGCCAGAGGAAAGTATTGAGCAAACTTGTTGCTGGATCCTGCCTTGCAAAAGTCCGGCTGTTTGCCACCATCCGACGGGCTGTCCCCGCCCCGATTCCTGCTCGCAAACCACACACGTCCCGACTGGTCAACCGCGGCACTGCGGGGTTCCGCGGCCGCCAGCCAGATGTTCTCGTCGCCCCAGTAGGGTGAGGGCATTTCCATCGACCCCAGCGGCTGCGCTTGCGAAGGGATCTTTACTTCGGCGGCCGCATTCTTCATCGGGTCCATCCACACCAGCGAGTTGCCGCTGGTCATGACGCCGTACACAGGCCCATTCGGATTGACCGTGGGATTCCGCAAGTCACTGGCTGCTTCGTCGTGCATGTAATTCATCGGCGTACCCCAATCCCACAATGTGAGCACAACATTCCGCTCGATGCCGCTCGGACGCGGCGGGGCTTCCTTCGGGTATTCGCCCGCGGCAATGCGATCGGTCCAATCAGCAAACAGCGAACGCTGCTCTCCCAGCGAAACAAAGGCGCTGCTCATGTTCGCGCCTACCGGGCCCGATTTCGTGCGGCGATCCCAGGCTTCCAGACTGGTTTTAAACGGACCAAAGTCCTTGGTTGCGGCGGGAATTTCGCGTGTGGCCTTGTCCCCAATCTGGTGACAGTTCATACAGAGCTTAATTCTTCCGACCACTTCGTCCGGCGACAATTTGCCGCTCGGTATTTTCACGAGGCTCAACCAGTAATTGGCTGGATAGATCTGCGCGGCCGCCCGTCCGTCGGGCGCCACTACGGCTTTGAGATCGAGGTGTTGGCCGGGCTTCGCGGGGACCCGGGCAGAATCCACCAGACCGTAGCCTCTTACGAACACTTGGTAATTTGCCGAAGGCAGCTGGGGCAGCACGTAGCGTCCCTGATCGTCCGTCACGACGATCTTGGCATACTTTGTCGGGAGCTCTGCAGTTTCGGCGACCACCCAGACACCCGCTTCAGGGCCTTTCGAGCTCGTGACGACGCCCTCAATGTAATCGGCTGTGCCCGCCGCCGCACGGCCGCGCCCCTCCGTCGCGATCAGCCACGTAAGACAAAATACCAGGGCCGCCGTAAGCGCGCCCAGGATGCGAGTGCTCTTCCGCTTCGTCATTTCGACCTCCAGAAACGCAGTATTTCCACAATGGGCAGGAATTTCCGTTTGACTTGTCGGCCGACCGATACTGTACAGCCTGACCACCCCGACAAGCAATCCTTCAGTCAGGTTTTTGAGGGCAGAGCCTTTCCGGTGGCGGCGATAAAATCAATTGCGAAAAACTCATGTTTCAGGAAGCACGCTGGAACAGGGCAATGAGCGAAACGAAATATTTCATCGGCGCGACACAACATAATGTACGACTGCAATAGCCGTGATTGTCCTGCCAGCGGGTCAGCCTCGCTGATTTTGTGCCGCGATCAAGCGCATGAAATCGGGCATTTCGTGCAAGGAGACGACGCCCCCGGACGGGTTGTGCATTGCCAGGCGCTGGGCCTCGTCGGGATCGTTCATCATCAGGATGGGATGCACTCCGACGCTACGTGCGACCTTAATGCCCTCCACGGTGTCCGTGAGAAACATCGTCCTCTCCCTTGCAAGGGAAGCGCCGCCGAGCACCTTGAGAAGCGGCGCCGACTTCACGCCCTCTGCATCATCGCGCGTGCGCACTCCGGACAAATACTCGCCAAGCGAATTCCGTTCGATGAACCTCGATGCCGCCCTGCGTGAAAGCGACGATGCCACAAAAAGCCGGATGCCCATGGATTTTAGCTCCGCAAGCGCGGGCGCGACGTCTTCATAGAGGCTTGCCGCATCTACGGCTTCGACTTCCAATGCTTCCGCGACGCTTTTCTTTTCCGCGCTGAATGGCGTTTGAGCGGCGTCGATCAAGTTCAGGAGATGCCAATAGTTCCGGCTGGCGGAAGAGCTGGCCTTTCGTTTTCGGCCGAAGAGGCGCACGGCGATTTCATGGAATGGGGCGGATGGAAATTCCGCAAGGCACCCGACCGGCTCCAGCAGCAGGGCTTCAATCGTTTGCATTCTGCCTACGTGTTCAACCTTGCGAGGCCGCTGGCGAGGAGCCCCTTCGCCATGTCGATCTTGGTGGCGTTGTACTTTAGCGGCGCTGCGCCGGCGAGGGCAACGGAGATCGCCTGCTCGCCCAGTTCCGTGTTTAAGGTTTTGCCCTTGAGGAACGCCTCCACTGCCGTGTCGCGATACGGCTTCCCGGAGATGCCGCCAAACACTACGCGCGAGTCTTCAATCGTCTTGTCGCGAAGTTGGAGACTGATCCCGAGCGAGGCCATGGCGAAATCCCAAACTCCCCGAGGCCGGAGCTTCTCGAACGATGCCCGCACGCCGGGCTTCGGCGGAGGAATGACCACAGAAGTCAGAATTTCGTTGTAGCGCACGACGTGCGACTGGATCTTGCCGTCCACCAGCATATCGCCGGGCACCATTTGTTCGATGGAAAGTTCCTTCTCTCCTTGAGGCGTAGCCAATTTCGCGCGGGCATCAAAAGGAATCAGCGCGGTGGCGGCGTCGCCCGGATAAACCGCGTAACACAAGCGTCCGCCCATAGCCGAGTGATAGTAGCTGTTATCGCCGATGGCGCCGTAGCACAGATATCCGCCGTTTCTCCAGCACGAATATCCGCCGCGCAGATACTGGCACCATACTTCCTGCAACAGGTCCCCGCCAAGCGTCGATGCATTGCGCAGTTCCGGAGAGGAGATCTTCCCGATCGCCTCCACAATCATCGGATATTTTTCCTGCAAGAGGCGGGAATCGACCAACTCCGCCAGCTTGGTGGCCGCGCCAATTTCGACGCCGCCTTGCGCATCTTCCTTGATATAGCGGAGGTGATCGATCTTCTTGATATCGACCAGATAGCTGGGCGCCTGTTCCAAGCGGTTCTTCAGGCGAATGAGCAGGTCCGTGCCGCCGGCGTAAACGGACGCGCTCGTGCCGTGCTTCGACAGGATCTGGATCGCATCGTCAACGGTAGTTGGCCGGTAGATGGAAACTTTCTTCATGCCTGCCTCCCTTGAGTCTGCGATGCGCGTTTACTCGCGAGCCCGGCCATGATTTTTTCGCGCGTGATGGGGTGCTCCCGAATGCGGACGCCGCAGGCGTTGAAAATTGCATTCGAGATAGCGCCCGGCACCGCGCCGATGGTCGTTTCGCTGAAGCCCTTCACGCCGTAATACCAGCGCGGCTCCAGACTGTCGATGTACACCTGCGTGCACTTGGGAATATCCATGATGGTGGGAAGCCGGTAGGACAGGTATCCGACGCTGTAATGCCGTGTGCCCGGAAATTCGCGGTCCCAGGGAATGGATTCCGTGCCCACCTGAGTGCTTTCCACCAAAGATCCAACCATGTCCGATTCGGATACCACAGGGTTAATTACCAGTCCGGTATCATGCGTATAGACCGACCGAACGAAGCGCCAGTTGCCGGTCCAGGTATCGACTTCCACTTCGGCGAAGCACGCACCCACGCCTTTGTTTGTCGCGGTTCTTTCGCCGCCGGTGGTGCCGCGGCCTGTCTGCCGGATCAGGCCATTGTTCATTTTGACCAGCGCGGCGAACGTCGTGCTCTTCCTGGGATCTTCGCTCGAGGAAATCACGCCGTCGCGCATCTTAAGTTTGGCTGGATCGATCTTGAGAACGTCGGCGGCGCGTGCGAGCAGGTCCTTTCGCAGTTTGTCGGTTGCGAAGCAGATGGCCGCGCCTTGCAGCGTGATGGTGCGGCCACCGAACCACTCATCGCTTAACGGCGCGAGATCCGAGTCGCCCCAAACCAGGCGGATCTGGTCGCACGTCGTGAAACCGAGCATCTCCGCGACCAGGGCTGCCTGCGCCGTGGCTGCGTTGGAGCCACTGTCAGGGAGCGCGATCTTTATGGTCACGTTGCCATCGGCCGTCAGGTCCACGTCACTGCTGAAAATGTTGGCCCCGGGAAGTGCCGCGAGCTTGGCGAACGCTTCTTCGCCTTCGTGATAGCCCATGTTCCCGCCATGATGCTGGGACATGCCAAGGCCGAAACCGCGCTTGAATCTGCCGGACTCGCCGCCGGGGATGGGATTGCGCTTTTCCCATCCGAATGCCTTGGAACCTTCCCTTAGCACCTCCAACGTGGGCATCGTTTCGTAAGGATGGCGCGTGTCACCCGGGGTCAGCTGCGTCATGTGCATCATGCGGTACTCAACAGGATCCACATGAAAGGCGTCGGCCATTTCGTCGATCATGTTTTCCCAAGACCACTTTGTTTCTTGCTGGATGTGGCTACGGGACGGACCGGGGCGAGGCGCATTGCTGCGATAGGCGGACCATGTGGATCGCCAGTGAGGAACTTTTGCCGTGTACAACTCCGTTTGGTTGGCCGCGTTGCCCGGACCGTCGGCGTGCACTCCGAAATCCAGGTCGCCAATGCTTACATACACTTCGTGGTCGAGAGCAACGATGCGGCCGTCTTTCTTCGCTCCCACCCGGAACTTGGTGAGGGTCTCTGGCTTGATCTGCAACTGTGCCAGTTCCTGATCCTTGGGCAGCATGACCTTCACAGGACGGCCAGTGACTTTCGCCAGATGGGCGATCATCGGATAAAATCTCTCTGCCGCCATGCGCGCCGCACCGAACGTGCAACCGTTCCATTTGTTGATCAGGCGAATCTTAGAAACGTCCAAGCCAAGCGCCGCCGCAAGCGACGCCCGCACCGGATAGATGCCCTGGCCCATGCCCCAGAAGGTCAGTTTGTCGCCGTCCCATTTGGCGACACTGCCGCTCGGTTGCATCGGCACGGACACGCCCCCCGCAAACCGGTATGTGAATTCCTTGACCACGTCCGCTTCAGCGAATCCAGTCTCGATGTCGCCACGCTTATCCGCCCAGGTTACGTGCGGAAGATCCTGAGGCGAAAACGAATGACGGATGAGGTTCCCTTTTCCATGTCCCAGATCGGGCGCACCCGAAGCCATGCTGTCCTTCAGCAGTGAGGCGAATGGCAGCACATCATACGTTACCTTGATCGCGTCGGCGGCATCCTGCGCAAGGTCTTCCGTCTCCGCCACCACGATGGCCGCCACTTCACCCTGAAGATTCAGTTCCCGGGGCAGAGGTTCGGCCAATAACCTGCCCCGAGCAACGTTGGGAGATTGCAGCTTCGGCGCATTCTTGTAGGTAAGAATGTGTTTCACGCCGGGCATTTTCTCCGCGGCTGACGTATCGATGTCCTTGATATAGGCGTGCGGGTGGGGGCTGGTGAGGAACCTAGTGTAGAGCAGATCGGGGAACCATACGCGGCTGGCGTAAAGCGCCTTGCCGGTGAACCTCGGAATGGCAACCTCGGGCAGCGGAGGCCGCGCCTTACCTAATACGTTGAGATTTTCCGGTGGATACCCCTGCCACTTCTTCGTGACGGTCTTGTTCGTGCCTTCGATGACTTCATCGCCGGCCAAATGCCCCCCACTCGTCGAGTAGTCCCGCACCATCGGCATTTTGATATGAACGACGGATTCCGGTTCGGCCTCGATGGCTACTTTGCTTCCGCGCATGACGGCCGCGCTATCCATGACTGCTCGAATGATGTTCGGGTACGCCGAACACCGGCAAATGTGGCCGGCGAGCGCCGCCTTCACCTGGTCCTCGCTTGGATTCAGATTCTTGTCCAGGAGTCCTTTCGCAGTAACCACCCAGCCCGCGGTGCAGAAGCCGCAATCCGCGGCCATACGTGTATGACCGATGCGCTGCAATGGATGCAGATTTTTCTCGTCGCCCACGCCTTCAATGGTGAGAATTTTCTTGCCCACGGCTTCGGTCGCCAGGGTGTGGCAGGAATAAAACGGCGTGCCGTCCACCAGAACGCTGCAGGCGCCGCAAGAGGCGCGATTGCAGCTCCGGTTAGTGCCCGTCATGCCCAACTTCATCGAAATCACTTCCCACAAAGTGGTGCGGGCTTCGTATTCGGCAGCATATGCCTTGCCGTTGACCAGGAATGTAGCTTTTTCACTCGAGAACGGCGCAGCCAAGGCAGGAGACAACGGAGGAGAAGCCAAAGACGACGCGAACAGTGAGTCCCCACCCACGGCCGTGAGTACGACTCCGTATCCGGCGGCCTTGAGAAAATTTCTACGGGAATAACTCATTTCGAGCCTCCGTCCTTCGGAAATACGTTCGGCCGATATTGCTTGTGACACGTCGTGCAGGTATTGTCCACGGCCCCGGCGAGTCCTGCGAGCGCGGTGCCATCCTTGGCCTGGGCGGCTTTGTAGGCGGAGTTTCCGACGTCAACCAACAATTTCGCGTCTTTCAACCAGTCCCCTTGGTCCCGCGCGCGGCCTGGCATCATCAGCAGGTTTCCGGATTCCGCCAGCGTGACTGCGCTGCGCCGAACCGCCGCCCACTCCTTTTCATCTTTAGGCCCGCCGCGGTAGATCGCGAGCAGAATGTCATTGGAAGAGGGATGGATAAGGTCGAGCATCAGTTGCTTGACGCTCGCCACAGGTGGAAATGACTCGGAAGGGGCTTGGGCAAAGGCAATCGTCCCAACGGAAAATCCGACTGTAAGCGCGACTGCAGAAATGAGGCCAATCCAGACGCGTTTCATATTAAATCTCAATGGCATCATTGTCATTTGGCGCCTTGATGTCAAGCCTCGGAAAGCGGCCGGAGAGTTGATCGAGGAGAGAAGCAAGCCAGTCCCGTGGGTCTTGAGCGATAGCCAAGCAAAAGTTTGAGCCTCGCCGCGTTTCTTTCGGATAGAAAGCTTTTGGAAAACCCGCTTTACAGGGATTCTCAGAGAATTTTACTGGTTTTGGCCCATCCGATATAAAGCTTGTTTGATCCGCGATACAGATTCAGTTGGATTGGTTTCAAGTGCGCCATCCATTTCCAAGTGGCGCCAATGTGCTGCCTGAAATCTCGTCAACGACTTTTTCTGGCTGGGAAAATCTATGAAGCTATACGTATCTTCACGGCATCCAATTCCGCATGAGCGAAGCGGCCCAATTACGTCTCGAGCCGTCCGAGCAGTCTGTCGCGGCGCGCTACGAATCGCTTATCCGCGTCTCCCAAGCTGTAAGCGCCTACCGCGAACCGAGAAAACTCTTCGATGCCCTTGTCGATGAATTGCGCCGTGTCATTGAATTTGATGGGATCGGGATCGCACAATACGATGAAACGACGGACGCCATCAATTGGCATGTCTCGATGGATTGCGGCGAGCCCGATACAACCCTGAAAAACAAGTGCGTACAAAAGGAGACCATGACCTGCTGGGTGGTCCAGAATCAGCGGGCCCTCGTGATTCCGTTTGTGGATCAGGAAACTCGGTTCCCCGATACGATGGAGTTTTTGAAAAAAAACAGAATACAGTCCGTGTGCATGCTTCCGCTGACCACGGTGCATCGCCGCATCGGGAGCATGTTCATTGCCAGTGGACATCCTGATGCTTATTCCGACGATGAAGTCCGGTTTCTTGGCCTGGTTGCGGACCAAATGGCGCTGGCCATCGACGATGCGCTGAATTTCGAGGCTTCGCGAACCGCTCAGGAACAGTTGAAACTTCTTCTGAACCTTACCAACAGCGTTGTTTCCACTCTCGACCTGCGCGAATTGCTGCGAAGTGTCTCTGGGAATCTCCGTCGCGTAATGAGCTGCGATCTTGCCGGTATTGGACTGCCAGATGCGGAAAATAATAAGCACTTGCGTCTTTACGCGCTGGATTTTCCCGACAGCAAGGGATTTGTAAGGGAAGAAGTCCTGATCCCGATTGAAGGAACTCCCCCGGGAATGGCCTTCAAGACTGGCGAACCCTTTGTAGGAATGATCCGTGATTTATGCAACATGATCCCGGACTCCCCACCGCTCGCGGAAGGTCTGAAGACGGGTTGCGTCCTGCCGCTGACGAGCCGCGGGCGCATACACGGAGTTTTGCTCCTCGGGCGGCGCGATGAAAACACGTTCAGCCGGGACGACGTCAAGTTTCTAATGCAGGTAGCGAGCCAAGTGGCGATTGCGGTGGAGAACGCGCTGGCCTACAAAAAAATTGCCGAGCTGAAGGAAAAACTCACGCAGGAAAAACTTTATCTCGAGGACGAAATCCGCACCGAGCTGAATTTTGAGGAAATTGTCGGGAAAAGCGCAGCCTTGCGGCGCATTCTGCAGCAAGTGGCTACCGTGACGCCAACGGATTCGACAGTCTTGATTTATGGCGAGACGGGAACGGGCAAGGAATTGGTCGCTCGGGCCATCCACAATTTGAGCTCCCGCCAATCAAGCGCGTTCGTGAAACTGAATTGCGCTGCGATTCCCATGGGATTGCTCGAGAGCGAACTGTTCGGCCACGAAAAAGGCGCGTTTACCGGCGCCATCGCGCAGCGCATCGGCCGCTTCGAACTTGCCAATCGCGGAACCGTATTCCTCGATGAA
The DNA here is from genome assembly GCA_963719875.1 of uncultured Acidobacteriota bacterium. GTDB lineage: Bacteria > Acidobacteriota > Terriglobia > Acidiferrales > UBA7541 > Palsa-360. Next base: position 225,477 of record CAVRDJ010000001.1, read on the forward strand.
GTCGGAGAGATTCCGCTGGAATTGCAGCCCAAACTTCTCCGGGTGCTTCAGGAGCGCGAATTCGAGCGCCTCGGGAGCACTCGCACCCTCACCACGGACGCGCGGCTCATCGCGGCGACCAATCGCGACCTGGGCTCCATGGTGCAGGAGCAGAAGTTTCGTTCCGACCTGTTCTATCGTTTAAACGTGTTTCCGGTTCGCGTGCCGTCCTTGCGAGAGCGGCAGGAGGATATTCCCTTGCTGGTTCGGCATTTCGCGGAACAGTGTGCCCGGCGAATGAATAAGAAGATCGAGACGATTTCCAGTGAAACGCTCAAGCAGATGCGGCAATACCATTGGCCGGGCAACATCCGGGAGCTTCAGAATGTGATTGAGCGTGCGGTTATTCTTTCGGCGGGCCCGGTCTTGAATGTTGCGCTGAGCGAAATCCAATCACGATCCTTGCCGGCGGCCACCGATGGAAATGGAAACGTGGATAAAAAGCCCGAGTTCTCGGCGGGTAAGGATATTCGGAATGTTCTGGAAGAAACCGAGCGAAAACACATTCTGAACGTGCTGTCGCAAACGAACTGGGTTGTCGCCGGACCCAACGGCGCCGCAACACGATTGGGAATGAAACGCTCCACGCTGCAGCTACGCATGCGCAAACTGGGCCTCTCTCGCGAAAACACCCAACCGGCCTCGTGATTTCCGCACTCGATTAGATTTTAATTTCCGCAATTAGTTTCACAATTTTCCCGGTGCCACGAAATGGGCATGATGCCACGAATCTGCCAGTGGCACGCAGGCACGTTTCGCTCGGCCTGATTTTATTTTCGTTTCATCTCCAGTGATTCCATCGTCTTTCAGGAATTTTATTTCCAAATCGAAGAATGGCACGCCATGTGCAATTTCACTCTGCGAGCGGAGAGAACAGTGCTGAGAATCACGATTACCGACGAGCCCAACGAACAACGATGGACCTTGCAAGGCCGGCTCTCTGGACCATGGGTTGCGCAGCTCAAATCGAATTGGAAAAAGTCACATGGGCTGAATGGAAATCGCAAATGCGTCGTGGACGTAAGCGGCGTGACGTTCGTGGATCTGGAGGGAGAACGCGTGCTCGCTGCGATGGTGAAGGATGGGGCAGAGTTCTTCGCCACAGGAGTCTACACCAAGCACGTCTTGGAGACGCTGGAGAAGCGGCGTCAGCGCTGGATTCGCAAATTTACGGGGTGCTCTTGACCGTGCCGTTTTCGGCGGAGTTGCCTGGTCTGACTGTTTATCGATCGCGTGAGGAAAGCGGGGATGTTGAATCATGGCGGTGTACGCACTCATGTTCGTCTTGTTGACCGTCCTATTTCTCGTTCTCCTGGGCGATGGAACAAAACAATCGGGACGGTGAGGCTGCTGCGCGCTGCAAACCATAAATAATTTTGTGGTGGTCAATCCTAGATACACATTGAAGGAGACATAGCAATGAGAAGAGCGAAGCTGTTGGTTTCAGGACTTCTTGGAGCGGTTCTTCTCCTGGCATCGTCGGCTGGGGCGCAGGAGCAGGGATTCATGCGCCACGAGGTCGCTGTGCAAGGGACCGGATTTTTTACCAAGGATTCACAGCAAAACGGGACACTGCAACATTCCACAAACACGGGCGGCTTCCTGGTGAACTACCGCTTTCATATCAACGGCTGGCTCGCTGCGGAGGCCAGCTACGGCTACGATCGCAACACGCAGGAAAATTTCACTCCCAGCGGAACCTTTGGAATCCGGGCGAACGTGCATCAGGCAACCGGAGCGCTGGTCGCCAACCTTCCCATTTCTGTTGCCAGGATGAGGCCCTACGTGCTCGCCGGAGCAGGGGCGCTCGTGTTTGATCCCACGGGCAACAGTGGAGGATTCGTTTCCGGGGCGCAGCGGCAGGCCTGCCCGGCATTTGTTTACGGCGGAGGCGTGGACTACAGACTCGTGCGCCACGTCGCGCTTCGACTGGAGTACCGCGGATTTGTCTACGACCGCCCGGACTTCGGGATCGCCGCTCTGAGTTCAAACGTAACCACTCATTCCGCGGAACCGTCCGCCGGACTCGTGTTCCATTTCTAATAACCACCATCGGGCTCGTGGCCAGCGCCGCTTGCAAAAACCAGCGGCGCTGGCTGCGGAACCGCAATCCTGTCCATCGCAGGGATACGATCTAGAGAAAAAGCGACAAGTGTGTGCATAGACAGAGAGGTTCCTCCATCATGATTTTACATAACAAAGTCACAGAGCAAATTGAATTGCAAGGCGTGACCTTTAGAGGAGATGCAGTCAGCGGGGCATTGCAGATCGAAGAAGTCTTGAATCGCGCGCACCAGATCCACCGCGCCCACGGCGGACTGTTCGGATACGACCTCGAAGATTGGCTTCAAGCGGAGCGGGAATTGATCGAGCGAAATCGACCAGACCATTTCCAAGTCGAAGAAACCGCGCACGCGGAACCGCTTCCGTCGGAGCAAGGAAGGAACTATCAGAAATGTTTCGGACTGAATAACTAGACGCAAGACGCCGGCGGATACTGCTGGCCTCGATGCTGATTTTTGCATCTTTGGCAGCGCAATCGCTGCGGGCACAGACTTCTTCAACAGAGGGCCAGCTAATTTCACCGGCGTCTTCCGTTTCGAGCGCTCTCGGTCCCGAGAGCCCTTACCTCGGAAGCGTTCCTACAGGGGCGCCGACTGGGACGGTTCTCCAGCTTTCGCTAAGCGATGCCCTGGATCGCGGTCTGAAACACAACCTGGGCTTGATCGAAAGTGACGTGGCCACACGCACCACCCGTGCTGAACGGCTCAGAAGCCTGAACGAGCTTTTGCCGAACGTCAATGCATCCATTTCTCAGACCGTTGAGCAAGTCAATCTGAGGGCTCTCGGACTTAAGATTCCGATTGCAGGTTTTCCCACGATCGTCGGACCGTTCGGCATTCAGGATGCGCGGGGAAATGTCACTCAAACTCTCTTCGATTGGAGTTCCGTAGAAAAGCTGAGAGCGTCCAATGAACGCCTGAAGGCTTCTCAGAACACGTACAAAAGCAGCCGCGGCCTCGTCGTGCTGGCGGTTGCCAATGCTTACCTGCAGGTGATAGCTGATTCCTCGACGATCGAATCTCAGCAAGCGCAACGAAGCACTTCTCAGGCCCTGTACCAGCGGGCTCGCGACCAGAGAACCGCGGGCGTGGCGGCGCGCATCGACGAGCTGCGCGCCCAGGTCGAGCTGCAGACGCAGCAACAGCGCCTCATTGCCGCCCAACAGCAAGCGTACGGGCAACTGTACGGATCCATTCTGCGACAATCGTCATTGATCGCCTACCTCGACAATTTCTGGCTCTTGGGCCTGTCAGCCCTAGTGATGATTCCTATTGTCTTCCTGATGAAGCGGCCACCCAAAGGCGTGTCGGCCGCGGCGCACTGACGATGGCCGATGGACAAAATCCAGGTCTCCCCTCCCTTCTGCTGAAGTCCCCTGTCTTCGTCTAACGTTTGGTCGCCCGTGGTTCGGCCCCAATGGGCGCCGGTGATTTCTCTCGATCAAAAGAGCGAGGTTGCAAAAGTGCGGGCGCGACCTGCATGCTAATGAAAATGCCCGAACTGCCGGATATCGCCGCCTACATCAGCGCACTTGAACCCCGCATCGTGGCTCAACCGATCGAGCGCGTTCGACTGGCGAGCGCTTTTCTGGTTCGAACCGTGCAACCGCCAGTTACAAATGTAGAGGGCCGTACCGTGCGCGAATTGCGGCGGATCGGCAAGCGTATCGCCATCGGTGTAAGTGGCGATCTCTGGTTGGTGCTGCACTTGATGATTGCCGGCCGGCTGCACTGGCGGCCGCCAGGGGCAAAGCTATCGGGCCGACAGAGTCTGGCAGCCTTCGATTTTCCCAACGGTTCTCTCGTGCTAACCGAAGCCGGCACAAAGCGCCGTGCCTCGCTGCATGTGCTCCTTGGCGAGGAGGGTTTGCGCTCAATCGACCCCGGTGGAATCGAAGTCTTCACGAGCGATTTCACCGTGTTTCGCGCCGCGCTCACGGCCGAAAACCGCACGCTGAAAAGGGCTCTTACTGATCCCCGCCTGGTGAGTGGTATCGGCAACGCGTATTCGGATGAGATCCTACACGCGGCACAACTATCGCCTATCACTCTCACGCAAAGGCTGCAGCCGCAAGAGTGGGAAAGGCTGTTCGCTGCGACGCACCATACACTGGGGCTCTGGATAGGCCGGCTGGGCGCAGAGGCGGAAGTCTCGTTTCCCGAAAAGGTGACCGCGTTTCGCGAGGATATGGCCGTTCACGGACGCTATGGAAAGCCTTGTCCGAGGTGTGGAGAAAAGATTCAGCGGATTCGCTACGCGGACAACGAAACGAACTACTGTGCTCGATGCCAAACGGGCGGGAAAGTTCTTGCGGATCGCGGTTTGTCGCGGCTATTGCGAGCGGACTGGCCGCGGACGCTCGAAGAACTAGAGACCCTCAAGCGCCGCTAGATTCCCCTATGCGCCGAGTGAAACTTTTTTTGGCACAGTTCTATGCAAAGTCCCTGCATTTTTCCCCGATAACAGGGAATTTGGCAGAGACAGGTTCGCGCTGTATTGCATCCTCTGCTATTTTATTAACTTTCTAACCGAAATGATCGTCTTCCCCCGAAACTGTGCGTGCATTGTGTACAGGGAATTTTTGGATTAGCGCAGAAATTTTCTTTCACGCTGCAGCGGCGCGTTTAGTCAGCGCATATTTCCGCAGAGGCTTGCGATGTCCAGCTGCAAGTTTTCGTCCATTTGTGTTCCGCGTATGTTGGCTGCGGAACAAACCTGCGTGGCCGTCAGTCCCTCCGCGCCGCGAAGATCGGCGCCTTGCAGGTTCGCTCCGCCCAGGTCCGTGCCGCGAAGGACTGCGCCCTGGAGAATCGCGCCGCTCAAATCCGATTTCCGCAGATTGGCATCGGTGAGGATGGCCTTTGAGAGATTCGCATTTTTCAGTCGTGCGTTATTCAAGTTTGTGGAGACCAGGTAGGATTCTCCAAGATTCGCCATCATGAGATTGGAGTTTTCCAGATTTGCCTCCCGCAGGTCCGTTTTCATCAGGCTCGCTCTCTGCAGGGAAGCCGAGTGCAAATCCGACTTGTAGAGATTGGCGCCGTCAAGTGTGGCATCGTGGAGTGTCGCCTCAGAGAGCAACGCAAAAGACAGATTCGCGTCACGCAGATCGGCACGGTCCAGGTTGGCGTTTTGCAGGTCCGCCTCGGGAAGAGTCGCGCGCGCCAGCTTGGCACGGTCAAGTACGGCAAATCGCAGATCAGCCTGGCGGAGATTCGCTTCCCGCAGGTCCGCTTCGGAGAGATAGGCGTTGCGCAAGTCGGTTCGCCAGAGGTGGGCCTTGACGAGAAATGACCCGTACGCCTGGACGTAGCGCATCTTGAGCCGATTGAGATTGGCCCCTTTGACCAGGGCAATATCCTCATCTCGCCCCGTCCAACCCGAGGGTTTCGTCGAGACCTCCGCCTCGGTCAGCTGCGCAAACGGGTTGTAGCCAACTGTCCAGAGGATGTCGGCCGCCCACGCGCTGATTCCCGGAGCGGACGCCTGTGCGGTGTCGCGATAGTCGTGCGGCACTCCCACAAACGTGCCAATCGAGAGAAGGAAAAGAAACAGTCCAACTCCTGGCGGGACGGCCCTGAGGATTAGGGCGGTCCTTCTGCGGGACAATTTCTCCGCGCTGCTGAGTCGCGGCGTATCAAACCCAAACGCTTTCCCAGCCATTCTTGGAAAGTTCAAGGCAGCGGCGATAGCTCCCACGACCAACAATATATGCAGCGTTGTGCCACGCAAATCCTCAAGGGTCATATATCGGGCCCAGAATAGCAGGACCGTTGCCGGCGCGACCCAATACAGCACAAGGATTGCGATTGCGGCCTCCAGAAATGCCAGCGGGGATTGCGAATTTCTTAGCCATTTAAAGTGCATCCGCGCGGACCATCGGGCAAACCAGGGGAGGCAGGCGTCGAGTCTCCTTCCGTCGGGAAAGACCGCGGGCAATTGTGCAATTCCATCCCAAAGGCGCTGCATGTAGAGATGAAAACAGAGATACAAACTGAGAATCACCACGGGGCCGAAAAGATAAAACGGGATGAACGGTAAAATCGATTGCATTGCGGAAAATGGCAGAGCCGATGAGTTCTTCACAAGTTGCGAGTCCGGTGTGGTGAAAATTCTTGACCACACCAGCGCATTCAGCAGCACAGTCAGCCCCGTGAGCCATCCGGCCTTGACGGCTGTTCCACGGACCAGCTTCAATCCCACAAACGGGGAAGTTGATTCCGGAAGAGTGGCGCCGTACAGGTTTGTTCCGGCAAGTTGTGGGCTGAGAAGTCCCGTCGCCCCCTGCAAGTCGGCAGCCTGAAGACTTGCTTGTTGGAACTGCGTTCCAAGCAACGTCGTTTCCGCCAGATTTGCCTGGACCAAAGTCGCGTCACGCAAATCGGCCAGGGTCAAATCGGCTCCCTTCAATATTGTCTTATTGAATTGAGCGTTCGAGAGCCGGGCATCGACCAGATCGGCGCATTCAAGGTTTTTTCCTGAAAAATCTGCTTGAATGCCTGTCTCGCCATTCGAGTCGAGCCAAGAAACGTGCTTCTCCTGGATTTCGCGCAAATCTCTGCGGCTCGGTCTATCCAGGCTCTTTAGCTCGGAGGCCAATGCTTTCTCAAGTTCTGCGGCTGTTCCCATGGTCTGACCCTTCCAATGATTGCGCGGCCGTGCAATATCAGTGTGTCGCCCCCGGTAGAAGGGCAGCTATGGCAACACGGCACCTGGCCCCGAAGCACTCGTCCGCCGCGGCGGACGAGCGAGTGCTTAAATCTACAGTGCCCGCCAGAGGGCGGGCGCTACAAAACCGTATGAAATCTGAGTTGCTACAAAGGCCCAGAAGCCTCTTCTTTCCGTGTGGTGCCCATATTGGACTAAAACACCGTGTTAGGTTACCTACCCGTAAGTCCAGATTGAGTACAGGTGATCCAGGAATCGCACCGGTCATTCAGAGTATTTTCTTGCCAGAATCGGCGAAGTACGCATTGAGATCAGAGCACCGTGAATGTTCGCAAAACGGATTCATTGCTTGGCGCTCTCTCAGAGACGGCAATTCGTTTACCGTCTGAATCTAAAATATTTCAAAAATGGAGAAAGGAAGGCAATCAGGTACGCGCACATGGATAGACCTTCATAGACACAGGTATTGTTGTCTTGGCGGGCAGGGCTTTACTGGGCTAAAGCTATGTGCCGGAATAAATTCCCGGATTATTGTGCATCAGGATTCGGATGGCGACGCCCCACTTCTCTTCGTCCAGCGCATCGATACGCACCACGTCTCCAATTTGCTCGCGATGAATCGGGTCGTCCGGGCCAAAGTTCAGCGTGACGACCACGTTCATCCCAACGAAGTAGTGCTTGGTGGACGTCACGAAATACACCCCACTGCGCGACACGTTCGCAGTCGTGCAGATTTCCTCGAGATACAGCGGATCAAAGGGGCGAACGAGGACAGGTTCGGACAATGGCTCTCGAGGCGTTAAGCGACATTCCTTTACTGCGGTTAGCATCGCGATCGCTCCTGTTCCCTTAGACCGAGCAGGGAAATCTAAGGATTCTTTAATCCCATCAAGCATACAAGGTAGGTGAACCATCTCCCAGAGTCCACAGGCATAACGCTCCTGTGCTTTCGAAGCCAATACCTGCTTTCCTGTAGAGCGAGGGAATATGGACCGCCAGGCGATGAAGCTGCCCAATTTGGGTGGCGGAGTGGACGACCCTGAAATTGAAAAAAGAGGAGAGGCGTCGCACAAAGCGGTCGCCCCTCCTTAATGAGTCTGTCGGAGGAAGACTCATTGGTGTCCTGTATTGCCCTCCTGTCGAGAAATGGTTCCATTTTTTCCCAGGGTAATGCAGTAGAAAAAAAAGCGAAAGAACAACTCATGCACACTACAATTGGTGATGCTCGAGACAATCAGGCGCACCAATTCGGATCTAGGCTGTGGCTGCCCTGCCACGTCTCTCGGTCTTACCGGAGACGTTGAATGCGCCTTGCTGAAGGTCAAGGCAAACAATTTTCCCGCTCATCAAATGCATAGCGTAAAACTGGTTTGGAGACTGTTGGGCGAGGTCGAACATATGCCGACGCGCCCCTTTGAGTCCAATCACGCAAGTCCGCCAAAGTGATGAGCCATCGGGGAATTTCTCGAACAGGTCATATTTATGGTGCATGGGAGTCCCTTTCTGGTTCTGGAGACCCTCTGAATTTAGAGACATTCTAGTCTTCTGCGGCCCATCTGTCCAATCAATCTGTTCGATAGTAATCATCAGAATCAGGCTATCCGCCCGCCTCATCCCTCAGGCTAGCTTAATCGCATACATGTCTTACAATAGGGAACCCGTGCCGCCTCTCGTTAAACTCAGCCGCCTGCGCATCGTTCTGGTCGCTACGCGCAATCCGCTGAACATTGGAGCGGTTGCTCGGGCCATGAGCAATTTCGGATTTCATTCGCTCCGCCTGGTAAATCCATACGCGCCATCCTTTCGCGAAGCGCGTTCCGCCGTCGGCGCCTCGGAAATCCTTGCGAACGCCGAGCGGTTCAAGACCGTGGCCGAGGCCGTCGAGGATTGCACGCTGGTCATTGGAACGACGGCAGTCCGAAATCGCGACCTACAACACCAGGTCAGACGCCCGGAATATGGTGCGCGGCTGATCCGCCAGCGGTTGGGATCCAGCAATGTGGCATTGCTTTTCGGTTCGGAAAAGTCCGGCCTTTCCAACGATGCCCTCAGCCATTGTCATTGGCTCATCCGCATTCCAACGTGCGACGAGAATATTTCAATGAACCTTGGCCAGGCGGTTGCCGTTTGCTTGTACGAACTCATTCGGGATTCCAAGCACGAGCGGACTGCTCAACAATTGAAACAGGCTACGGCGGAAGAACTGGAACGCATCACTACGCTGCTGCTGGAGGCGCTTCAGACCAGCGGATTCCTGGACCGGCGCCGCGTGTCCGACGCCGATGAAAGAATCCGCCGCCTCGTCCGCCGCTTGCGTTTGCCGGAGCGCGACGCCGTGATTTGGCTCGGTATGTTGCGCCAGATGCTGTGGAAGATGAACCAGGGGAAAAAGCCTGAGACTTAGAATCCCAAATCTGAAATTTCAAATTTCAAATCCGAAGCGCCGTAAACGCTGGTCAGCGGCGCGCCGAGAAAAAGGACTGAAGCAATTGCGCAGCCTCCGCGGCAAGGACGCCGGAAACGACCTCGACGCGATGATTGAGAGCGGGCGCGTCGAGCACCTGCAGACAGCTGCGAATGGCGCCCCCTTTCGGTTCGTCGGCGCCGTAAATCAGGCGGGCGATGCGCGCCTGCACCAGCGCGCCCGCGCACATGGCGCACGGCTCGACCGTCACGTAGAGCGACGCTCCGATGAGGCGATGGTTGCCGGCCTTCCGAGCGGCCTCGCGCAGGGCCACGATTTCGGCATGCGCGGTTGGATCGCAATCGGTGATGGTACGATTTCCCGCGGCGGAGAGAATCCGGTCCTCCAGCACGACGAGCGCCCCGACGGGCACTTCTCCGCGCAGTACGGCGGCTTGCGCCTGCGCCATCGCCAGGTGCATGTATTCCAAATCGTTCACGGTTGCGGCGGGGACGAAGAAGGGATTAGGTACTCCACGAGCATTATGTCGTGCAGTCCGTCATTCAGGCGCGCATGGGCGGAGTGGCGGCCCACATCTCGCCAACCTGTCGCGCGGCACAACACCAATCCGTCCTGATTCTGTACCAGGACGCGGCCGATCAGCTTCCTGTATCCGAGCTTACCGGCGGATTCCTGGATGGCGCGCATTAACTGGCGGCCCACTCCGTAACTGCGGAACGCCCGCCGCACATAAATATAAACCTCGCCAATATCGTCCAGCGCGATGCGGTTGTCGTAGGGTGCCAGCGCAGCCCAGCCCGCAACCCAGTTCCGCAATTCGGCCACCAGAATCGGATGCTTCGGATCTTGTTCGGCCGCAGCGATCCGCAAGCGCTGTTCGTCCACGGTGCGCGGGTCGGAATCAAACGTCTCCAGATGATCTTGTACTGCTTCGTTGAAAATTTCGCACAGGGGCGTGGCATCGTCTTCCTGGGCTTGCCGAATCTGAAGTTGTGGCCGTGTGCCAGCGGTGCTCATGGCCCTGCATTTTATCACTATAGAAGCATCCTGGGCGGTGCAACTCTAACCTGCATTTCTCACCAGTTCGGGTCATGGTTCTCGTGTATTGCGGGATTCAGAGAGATTCTTCGCTTCGCTCAGAATGACAACTTGAAGCAGTGTGTCATTCTGAGGGGCGGTTTGTGCCCCGAAGAATCTCTCCGCAGGTTTGAGGAAGAGGAGATCTTCCTAGCCGACGTCATTGCAGCTTGTGAGAAATGCGGGCTAAGCCCGCAGCGAAGATTTTAAGTACGAATTCAATCGGACATTTCAATGGCCACGGACATCAGGAATACCGATGCTTGACGCCTGAGTCGAGGCCGTGATACTTGGTCGTGTTTGCAGAAGCCACAGTCTAACCGCGTGTGCCTGGTGCATATATTTTTGGATGTCTAGGTTCGGCCGGGGCAGGAAATTCAAGATTCAATGAATGATCAGGGGGCTAACCTTGGCCGTACCTTTGATTTTTAATACGATTGAACAGTCCGGCATCAGCAGATGGCTTCGCGAGTCACAATCCCTGTTTGGCTTCTATTTCATTCTTCTATTTCATACCATCGGCATGTCCTTGGTGGTCGGCGCGAATGCGGTGGTTGACTTGCGCATTCTTGGCGTTGCGCCCGATCTCCCGCTCCGGCCGCTGAAGCGGCTTTTCGCCATTATGTGGACGGGCCTGGGAATAAATGTCGCCACAGGCTTGCTCCTTTTGACTGCTTACCCGACCAAAGCCCTCACGAACCCTGATTTTTATGTCAAGTTGTCGTTTATCGGGCTCGCCGTATTCACCATGTGGAAATTGAATATCCAAGTGTTTGGCGACGCCAGCTTGAGTGAAGCCGCCATGGTCGCGAAAGGGAAAATCATGGCGAAGTGGTCGCTTGTCTTTTGGATTGGAGCCGTTGGGTCGGGACGCCTGCTCTCAGAAACCGCCAGGTATTTTTTTTATGGCCACCCAGCGGGGGGATAAGTCCTGAACTCGACGGACAAACCTCTGACGTTTGATACCCCTTGACGGGAGAATCAAACGAGGTAACTCTATATCCCTCAGGGAGTCTTTTGTGAATTACGCACACTTACATCTTTTGCTGAATCACGTTCCGGTCATCGGGTCGTTCGTCGGGCTAGGCCTATTCCTGGTCTCCTTTTTCGGAAAAAACGAGGATCTGAGGCGCGCGAGCTATATCGTTTTTGCGGCCATCGCTCTAGTAACGATACCAGCATTCTTGAGTGGCTTTGGCGCACAACAAATGATCAAGGGGCCCGGTGTGTCAGACGCCTTGATTCGCAGGCACGAGGGATCGGCATTGCTGTCCTTGTGGTTTTTGGAGCTGACTGGCGCCCTTGCATTGATCGGAATCTGGCAATCTCAAACGTCCGCCCGTCCGGCACGCTGGAACGTATCCGCCGTGCTGCTTTTTTCGCTTCTGTCGGTTGGCCTGATGGCCAGAACCGGGAATACGGGTGGTGACATCCGCCACCCGGAGGTTCGGCCCGGCAATGAGGCGACTGTGGCGGAACAAACCATTACGGAAGGGACGATCGGGGCCATGATACAGAAGTTTGAGCCGGATCCCGACAAGTTCAGTGAAGTGATGACCTTCAGCAAGTGGTGGTGGACGTTCATGATGGCGGCGCATTTCCTCGGGCTCATCCTGATCGTCGGGACGGTCGGACTTCTCGATATACGCATCATGGGGTTTGTGAAGCAGCTTCCGATTGCGCCCGTGCACCGGCTGCTTCCCTGGGGCCTGGCCGGATTGGCCGTCAATATCGTAACGGGTCTCCTGGCTTTTGCCAGCCGGCCTGATAATTATATTTTCAGCATTGCTTTTTGGCTGAAGATGTTGGCTTTATTGCTGCTCGGTTTGAATGCGGCGGCCTTCTATTTGACGGATATATTCGGTGAAGTCGAGAACCTCAAGGCCGGGGAAGACGCACCGTTTTCCGCTAAATTCCTCGCCGCGAGTTCGTTGTTCTTGTGGTTCGCAGTGATTACCATGGGCCGCTACATCCAACCGTTGGCCGACACACTCCTAGGTACCAACTAGATCCATCTAAGCACTGAGCTAGGTGCAATCGGAAAGAGTAAGGTTGAAGTGTCCGCTCAGCATCGATTTAGCCCGGGAACTCCAATCTCCCGATTGGCGGTTTTTGCGACGCCAATCGGGAGATTGGCGTTCCCGGGCTACACCCTGCGCCACTATAGGTCAGTCAGCTCTTTCCCGTCCGGCAACACAATTTTTTGGAGGCGCATGAAGGGCGTCCCGTTCCTGGTTCGATGACCGTAAAACGTGATCACTTCGCCGACTTTGATCGTGTTCTTGTCCCATCCGCCATACCTGGAAAGCATGGCAGGACTCCGGGCTTCGCCAATCCACTTTTCGATCTCGCCCTTGTCATTTTTCACGTCCAGGGTGATTTGCACGTGGGGATTGACGAATTCGAATTGCTCCACTGTCCCTTTAACGGACACGGTCTTCTCGGTATCGTAGTTGGCCTCTCCATGATGCGCCAGAAGCGGGGCGGAAATAAAAACGACACAAAATATCGTGGCCAAAAAGAGCGCCAGCTTCTTCATTCTGATCCTCCCAAAGCACCGAATGGACTTTGCGGCTCGACACACAAAATTGCCGTCGTGCGCTAGAAAAACGAATGATCAAAAATATCTACCGCGCTCCCGGATCTGTCAACGCCAAAATCAACGCTCGGCGACAGCCGTCGCGCGAGCGGCCATTTTGCCGGCGGTGCTGAGGGCGGCTACTTTCCGGGTGATGCTTCCTTTTTTTCGAGCCCCAGGAAGCTCTCACCATCCTCACAGAACTGCTCCGTCAGTTTCCACGGCCTCAATTTGAATTCCAGGCGCGACGTCCAGGGTTTTGTGTATGCCTTCGGATCGTCGATGGTGATGTCGTCCACCAGGTGATCGTGGGCCGTGCGGCGGAAGCGTTCGATCACGTGCAATTGGTCGCTGTGCGGGTGGCCGATCCGGTCAATCCAGGTCCGATCGTTGAAGTTGACGGTGTCCACGACCAGCGTATCGCCCTCCCAATGTCCGATCGAACTTCCCATCCACAAAGGAACCAGATCGGCATCGCGCGGCTTTCCATCGGTGTAAATCTCCCGCCGCAGCGAATCGACCTCGAACAGCATCACGACTTCGCCAGGCGTCTGAATGAATTGAAAAGGGAAGGGGTGCATATAAACGCGAGGCACGCCGGGCGGAAAACAGCTGCGCAACACCGGGTCATTCGTTTCCTCCAGGGGATACTCATGAGACCCAAAGGAAGACTTGGCCGCTTTGAATTGCTCCTTGCCCCAGGCCGTCATGGGCGGTTCCTCTTGATTGAGCTCATAAATCCAGTACTGCTCAGCGGTAGCAGGAGGTGCGTCCCGCATCCAGACTCCTGACAAGTCGGGTGTTTTGCTTGAACTCGCGGCCTTCGCCGGCGCGTTTGCCTGTGTAGTTTGAGCGGAGGCGCTTGCGGAACAACTCAGTCCGATCGCGAACCCAAGGATAATTCCCAGCGAACGATTTCGCATCTCGAAACCCCTCCCCTACTTCGGACATGCCTGTCTAACGCTAGCTTTAGCCGAAATTATACACTTCAGGTCAAGCGATTCAGATGGACGTTTTTGGGCATCCTCTTGACAATCGTGCGGTTCGCCGACAGACTAACAACATGAATTCATTTCTGAAGCGATTGTTCCTGGCGGATTTCTGGAAGGGCTTGATCCTGACGTTTCGCACGCAGAATCCGAAGAATGTTTATACCGAGCAGTATCCGCAGGAGCGCCCGATGGTCGCGGAGCGGTATCGCGGCGCGCCGCGCCTGAACATGAATCCGGAGACGGGCGAGACGCTTTGCATCGCATGCAACCTGTGCGCCCTGGCCTGCCCTGAAAATTTGATCGTGGTCGGCTGGCATCGCGATGATGCCACTCGCCGCAAAGTGCTGACCAACTTCACCTACGACACTTCGCGCTGCATGTTCTGCGGGCTTTGCGAGGATGCTTGCCCGACCGACTGCCTCGAGCTCACACAGGACTTCGAGATGGCATCCTATTCCCGCGAGGGCGCGATCTGGGATCGGCACCGCCTTGAAGAAGGTCCGACACCTGCACGGTACACGCGGTAATGATCAGCGGTCCGGGGATTTCCGTAGCGCCGGCGTCTCGCCGGCGTTTTTGCGATGGATGGGACCGGAACAATCGCCGGCGAGACGCCGGCGCTACACTTCGGTGAATTTTATTTCCGCGGCCCAATGAATCCTTCTGCAATCCACCGCCTTGACTTAGAATCTTTTCATGGAACTTCGTAAAGATCCCATCACGCGCAGTTGGGTAATCGTGGGACACCGGGGAGACACCTGCGAAACCACGGGCGACTGTCCGTTTTGTCCCGAGAAAACGAACTCCAAGAACGCTCTTCTTCGTCTGCCTTCTCAAGGACCCTGGCAAGTTACCGTGTTGCCGCACCCGGACCCGCTTTATCGTGTGGAGGGCGACCCCCAGCGCCGGGCTGACGGAATCTACGACCAGATGCAGCCGGTGGGCGCGGACGAAATCGTCATCGAGACGCCCGAGCACAACCGCAAGCTCGAGGATTTGACCGATGACCAGATCCTGCTGGTGTTGGATGCCTGGAGGCAGCGCGTCGAAGATTTGAAGCGCGATCGCCGGTTCAAGTATGTTTCCATTTACAAGAATTACGGCCCCCTTGCCGGACAGGAAGGCTCGCACGCCCATTCGCAAATTACGGCGACGACCTTCATGCCCCGAAGAGTTCTCTACGAATTGCGCGCCGCGCGGGAATGGTTTAAAGAAAAGGAACGCTGCGTTTTTTGCGACATCGTGAAACAGGAAGAGCGCCAGAAAAAACGCATCGTGGACACGCAGGGAGACTTCGTCGCGCTATGCCCCTACGCTTCGCGCGTCCCGTATGAGGTTTGGATCCTCAGTCGCAGGCACAATTACATGTTCGAGCAGCCGCACCCGAGTGCAAACCGGAAGCATCTGGCGGCGCTGTTGCGCCGAATTCTCAGGCGGATTCGTCAAATCGCGCCGGCGTATCACCTGGTCGTGCATACTTCGCCCAATACCATCCACCCCAAGGGGGAGACCTCCACCGAGTATTGGAAGACCATCGCCGACGACTATCACTGGCACATCGAAATCCTGCCCATCGTGGAAACACGAAGCAAGTCCTACAGCATCAAGGAAGTCTATTACAACGCCATCCTGCCGGAAGAGGCAGCCGAACGGCTGCGAAAACTGGACCCAATCACGTGAGGCGCGGCGAACACGGCGGCATTTTCTTCCGATTATTGTTTTTGTTGCTTTTCTTCGGGTTTCTCGCCGCCCTATACCTTGCCAGGCATCCGCTGATGCGGCTCGCCGGGCAGTTTTGGGTGGTGGACGAACCGGCCGCGCCCTCCGACGCCCTGATCGTCCTCGGCGACGACAATTACTTGGCGGACCGCGCCTTTCATGCCGCCGAGCTGTACCGCGAAGGGGTTGCGCCCGTTGTCGTGGCCAGCGGCCGAATGTTGCGCCGGAATGTCAGTATAGCGGATGTGATGGAACACGACCTGGAATCGTTTGGCGTGCCCGCCGCATCGATCGTGAAGCTGACGCACAGAGCGGAAAATACACGGGATGAGGCAGCCGAAGCCGCGCGGCTCATCCACGCCCGTGGATGGAAGCGCGTCCTGGTGGTGACCTCCAACTACCATGCGCGCCGTACACGGTTCATTTATGGTAGGATCCTTCCTTCGAGCATCAGCTTGCGCGTCAGTGGCGCCCGCGATTCTGAATTTGATCCTTCCCGCTGGTGGGAAACACGCCAGGGCCAAAAGCTTTTCATGACCGAATTGACGGGCTACTTGGTTGCCAGATGGGAATTGCGGAGTAAGCCGGCTCCCGAAAACGAGACTGCATTCGTCGTTGCGCGCGCCCGAAACTTGACGGCGGGGGCGTGTACAGAGGCGGCACTGCCTCCTCTTCCTCTCCTCCCGTATCTGATTGGAAACACGCCGGGTTTGCGGGGTTCGCCCTCCGGTCGCGCACATACTATAGTTCGCAAGGTACCGTCCTCTCCGGGCTGGTCTGCACTCAACCCAGGCTCGCGGCTACGGAGTTTTCGGTTGGGGGGAAAAATCATGTGGCGTAAACCAGAAGATGCAAAGCCAGGGGCACCTGCCTCCGAAGTTCCGACACCGGCACCGTCACCGGCACAGCGTGTGGAGCCGGTGGTCCGGAGCGTTGCCGGGCTGACCGCGGAGGTGGTACAACCCTCTGGGGGGATCATCACATCGACCTTATTGATTAAGGGTGAAGTTCGCGGCAGCGACGACTTATACATCGATGGCGAGGTACAGGGCACCATCCATCTTTCCAATGGACGCGTCACCGTCGGGCCGCACGGCAAGATTTCGGCGGACGTCGATGCACGCGAGATTATCGTCCGCGGAAAAGTGACGGGCGCATTGCGAGGCCGCGAGCGCGTGGAAATTGGGTCGACCGGAGAAGTCCGTGGTGATATCGCCACCTTGCGGATTGCCATTGGAGAAGGCGCGCAAATTCACAGCAAAGTGGAGATCGCCCGCGCGGATGGCACTCAGAATAATCGTGCCGCGGGGAAACCTTCCGGTGGCGCTGCCGTCGGGCAGTCGGTGGCCATGAAGGCCAGCGGAGAAAACGGGAACTAAGATGGACTTTTTCAATAAATTACGGCCGGGCCAATTCCAGCCATTGCCGGGAAGGCATTCTCCCCCGGCGAAAATCCATCCCGCTACAGCGGTGGCCGTCGGCAATGCCGGCACGCCTCCCGCTCCGCCCGGCGTTGCGGCGAGGAGCGGGCGCCAGTCCAATGGCCTCAAGGAATTTCTCTGGCAACTGGAGGGAATTGGACACGGTCATTTGTTGGACCTTGGGCCCGCCCGTCAAACCACCATCACTTTTTTCATCGAGCGCGGCTTCAAAGTGTACACCGAGGATTTGCTGGCCACCTGGCAGTACTTCCTCGAGGAAGAAAGCCAGCGGGTGAAGAAGCTTCCAGCCGGGGCGGACCGGTCCGAGATGACGACGGAAGCGCGCGCGAAGAAGTTTCTGGATACCACACTGCTGTATCCGGATGGCACGTTTGATGCCGTGCTCATGTGGGATAATTTGGATTATCTCGATAACGATCTTATGGCCAAACTTGCCGCGCGCATTACCTCGCTCGTGCGCGACGGCGGAGTAGTCTTTGCCATGTTCCACACGCGCAAACCGATCCTCTTCCATCGTTACCGCGTTCTGGACGGTCAAAATCTGGAACTGATCCCCGCATCGTGTCCCTTCCAGCCGCAACACGTTTTTCAGAACCGGGAAATTTCAAACCTGTTCTCCCGGTACCGCACTTCCAAAATGTTCGTGGGGCGCGATCAACTTCGCGAAGGCCTCTTCGTTAAGTAAGCCTGCCATCCCGTTCCCGCCATATCTTCTGGAAAAGAAAACTCATATGGGATTGTTTATGCCGGAATTCTTGCCTGTGGAATTTACAAGTGCGCACTTGCCAAAGATGCGGCATAGGCGTAGAAGGGAATTGTAGTTCATCAAGCCACGGAGGCGAGGATGACTCCACCGGGCTTTGAACACAAACAGCTAACCTCACACCGCGCACGCGGTGCGTACCGCCAGAGGCGCTAATCAACGCCGCGACGGCCAAAGAAAAGCGCTGAAACGGGGAGCCGCCAGGCTCCCCGTTTTGGTTTTTGCCCTGGGAACGCCAATCTCCCGATTGGCGGGTTGCGTGACGCCATTCAGGAGAATGGCGTTCCCGGGAAAGAAATGTAGGCTAGGCGGCCTTTCGAGTGTGTTTGCCGTGGCGACCCTTCAATACCTTTTGTTTTCTCTTCTTGTATTTATTTTTCTTTTTGCCCCGTGAAGCAGCGGCGGGAACCGCCCCCGAGGCAGCACGAGGAACGAAGAGGGTCGAGGGCTGAAGGCAGACCAGGGCCATGGCGGACAAGAGCGCGGTGCGGCAGAGTTTTCTCATAATAAGTCCTTGTCACTATCCGTGACTTCCAGGAGATCATATACGATTTCTGCCAATAGTGTGAGCGGCATATTGGAGGATCCTTCTCCGGAAAAAAATGGGCGGCGCCAGAAGTTCCGCGCCGCCCATGCTCATTCCCCCGGTAGGGAAAGAGTAAAAATCGATGCCAGTAAGATTTCCGGCAGATACTTATCCCATGCCGCCAAACCGGGTGGTCCACATAACCCGGATAAGATCGCGTTGATAGACAATGATATTGGCCTGCCAGAGGATGGCCCAGAGCATCAGACCCAGGACGACGGCGGCTACGCCCAGTGCCATCCCAAGATGGGATTCGGATGCTGGCTCATTCAGTCGGCGAATCGCTCGAATCATTAATCCTCCGGACGCACGCCATACAATCCCAGACGAACTAGCCAGCGGTCCCAGGTCGCGGGCGCCGGTGACTCCCGGTTCGCCACACAATATGTAACCAATGGCAAGACTGGGGCCATGCCGTGGGCAGTCCATAGGAATTCGTAAATCCATTCAGGTGTGCAGATTAATTTGGTTCACCCAAATTTCCTGCGTGCGAGCGCGGGCAGAAGTCAGCGCAAAAGTGTCTGTGAATTACCACTCTGTGAAAGGAAAATCTTAAATCGAGCAGTACTGAGAATACCGGAACTAGCTGATAATGTTTAGGATTGCTTTGTTCCATCCAGCTGGACCAGGCGCGTCTCCCATGACGATTGTCCTTGTCCGGCCCGGATTTTCCTGCAGATTCTCCGAAGGCTTGGCGGCCTCGCGCGAATCCGGCAAAAGGATGGCAAGATCCACGGCGCGAAGCCAGGCAAGATCTTCCTCTCCTCCTCCAATTCCGACGAGGCGCAGCTTAATATGTGTCGCTTCCCGGAACAACTGTGCGAGGGAGCGCACCGCGCGCGCGGCATCGCACCTGGCGGAGAGATGCCAGAAAGTCGGGCCGCGTCGCGTGTCGAACCCGCGTTCCCTTGCAGTTTCCACAAACCGGGCTATGGCCTTATCGTCCGCGGAAGTGAAATAGAAGGGTTCGTCGAATTCCCGGGCGCGCGCCAGTTCGGCGTTGCGCGGGCGGAGGCCGGTATTGTCGGCAATCTCACGAAGGCTCATGTGATGGAAACCGGCGACCCCCACGGCGCATTCCTCCGCGATATCGTCAAGCGCCTCGCAGACTTCTGCATATGGCCGGCCCTGCGCGATGCTGAGATAGCGCGCTGTGCGCACGGCGCCCGGAATCCGCAGACTAAAGTAGCCGTCCGGAAAGAATATCCCTCCGCCATTTTCCGTAACGAACGGGTGGTTGTGCCCCAGCTTTCGCCGGAGGGGCTCGATTTGCTCCCGGGTGCGCGACGTGAGCAAAACGAACGCGATTTTTCGTCTGTCGAGTTCCGACAAGGCTTCTTCCGCGCCGGCAAAAGAATCCGTGCGCGGATCGACCAGGGCGCCTTCCAGTGCGGTAAAGATCAGATGACGAGGGGCAAGCAAGACGCTTAGCAGTGTATCGTGAGACGACAATGCTTGGAAGCGGGGTGTCTAGTTTCTCGTTGAAAGTCTTTAGTGGATTTTCCTTCTGGAGATTGCCAGTCCGAGCCAGCTTTTCACCCTTCACTCGCGTCCAGGGCAAGCAAATCACGAATTACTTCCCCAAAACGCAAGCGGCGGGCAGAGCACCCCCGCGCCCTGCCCGCCGTATCGTTAGTCCGGGCGCTGAAACAGCGCCCGGACAGCTATCCGGCCCAACTAGTCGCTCGATGCGGATTGAGCGCCAGCGGCCTTGGGGACACTGATATAACCGGTCACCTTATCCTTGGCTACGGTGTTGACGACCAGTTCCAATGGGCGGCGATCGTTGCCCTGGTGGAAGAAGATCGGCTCATTGACCGGCAGATTCTTCTTTTCGATGCGGGAGTCATCCACAATCAAGGAAACGTTGTAGCGTTTCTTGGTGGGGTTGGTGCCACGCAGTTCGACCATAAAGCTCCCGACCTTTTGTGGCTTGTTTTTGGCGTCGATGGTGAACTCGATGTAGTCGCGCTCGCCCAGACGGCGGAGCTGTTCTACATCTTCGTGGTTGCGCGCGATCAGGGTGCCCAGTTCGCTGCGCGCCATTTTCAGGTCATTCTGTGTGCCAGTGAGATCGGTGCGAACGACGTCCACCTTGCCGTCTACGCCCTTGACGTCATCCGTACTGGCCTTAGTGGCCAGCTCGGTCTTGGCTGCAGCATCCACTTCGGCGATCTTCTGTTGGTCTTCCGTGCGAATCGCCTCAGCTTCGTCACGCGCCTTCTTCAGGTCGCTCTGAGTGAGGCGTAGCCGCTTGGTCACCACAGTCAAATCGCTCTGCAATCCGGCGTTGGTCGTGTCGACCTGCGCCTGATGCTGCTGCAATTGCGCGATTTGGCCGGTGAAGTCCGTTTGCATGGCCTTTACCTTGGTGTCGAACGATTGCTGTGCTTCCGTAGTCTGCGTCGAGGCGTTGTGCGCCATGACCAGCCCTACTAGTGCCACAACTCCAAGGACAGCGACCGCCGCGATCACCCATCCGGGTACGCTTCGGTTGCCGCTAGCTGAACGATCGAATTCTTCTGCCATTTTCCCCCCTTTGAAATACCTGCTCTGCCTTAGGAATATGCACGCCAGCCGCCAAGTGGCCATATCGCGTGTTGGCGCGTATCGAAATGAAAACTAAAGAGATATTTTGGCGCCTGCTTTCCGATCTCTTCCCGCCCCCGTGCAAACTTTACGCGCTGCCGGAGTTTTCTGGATATGGGAGGAGTTGAAAGTTAAGGGAGGTGATATCTTGCGGGGAAAGGTTAGCGGGCCTGGCCAGTGACAAACCCACTCGGTTGCAACGAACGGAAGAAAGCAGCGTTGGATGATTCGCCTAGGTGTTAAGAGCCCACCCACCGTTCGAGGCTATTCGTTTATGATTTCTATAGTCCCAGGCGGGAGAATTCGGCGCTTAGCTCATCCGCGGAGGTGAAGTGGAAGGCGTGGATGCCCAGGTTGGCTGCGGCGAGGACATTCTCATGCATGTCGTCGATGAACATGGTTTCCTCGGGAATCGCGCCGACATCGCGCAGCGCGTGGTGATAGATCGTGGGCAAGGGCTTGCTCGACCCTACGCGGCAGGAGTAGACGCGCACGGGGAAGAGGCGCACAAACGGGTAAGTGGCCTCGATATGCGCTACATGGATGGGATCGGTGTTCGACAGCAGGGCGAGGCGGCACTTCGCTGCCAGTTGTTCGAACAAGTGGTCTGGCAAGATTGTTCCGGGAGCGAGGACACCATTCCAAATCGCGCAGAATTCCTCAAAACTGTAAGAAAAACTGAGTTTTTTAGAAAGGTGCGCATGCCAGTCGCGCGGCGTCATCCGCCCCTCCTGCCAGTCCGGCCAGCGAGCGTCCGCTTCCAGTTCTCGCAAGACTTGTAGATGGGTCAAACCGTCGCGCTTCCCGAGCGCTGCCATGGAACGAGACAGATCGACGCGGATGATGACGCGGCCTACGTCAAAGATCACGGCGCGCGGGGCTTTTTCGATGGGAGGACCTAGAAACGGCACGGCTAGTCACGCTCGGGCCGTGCGGGCTGTGGAATGGAAGAAGGCTTCGGCGACCCTGAAAATCTAGCGCGCAGCAAACTAATGATGGGGGGAAGCAAGGACAAGAAAATGACCACGGCGATGACGTAGTGAATGTTCTCGCTGATGTTCGGGATTTGCCGGCCCAGGAAATACCCGCCGAGAATCATGCCTCCGCCCCAGAGAATTCCTCCCGCCACATCATAGGCAAAATAGCGGCCGTACGGCATCTGAGCCGCGCCTGCCACCGGAGGACAAAACGTTCGAACGATCGGAACGAATCGCGCGAGGATGACAGTCTTGCCGCCATATTTTTCGTAGAACTGGTGAGCGCGTTCCAGGTGGCGCTTGCGGAACACCAGCGAATCCTCGCGCCGATAGAGCGCCTGGCCGGCTTTCCTGCCAATCCAGTAGCCGATCTGATCGCCCACGATGGCGCACAGAGGAACCAGGAGCAGGAGTTGCGAGATATGAAGTTGTCCCGAGGCGGCGAAGACGCCGGCCGTGACGAGCAGGGAATCACCGGGTAGAAAAAATCCGACGAAGAGGCCCGTTTCAATGAAGACGATGATGCACACCAATAGGGTGCCGCCCCACTCGATCAGGCCCTGAACGTTAAGCAGGAAATGAAGTAAGTGCTCGACCGATCCGATCATTTATCCTTGCGGGCCCGCCGCGGCGTGGCCCCACCCGAAAAAGGTGTTACCGACGCGTGCCGAATCTCCCGAGGAAGACACGCGCAGGCTCTACTCCAATACGGTAACAGAAAACGAAAGGATCTTGGCTGCAGAGTTCCCACTCCACCGCCAACCTGACAATGAGAGTCCGCATCATCAGGGAGGCTCTCATAATGCCAACCCCCTCTCCGCGCCGAGGGATATGCCCGGGGCGGGCGACATTTGGGAACGCCGGTCCAGCAATTCGCGCAGGGGCGGCAACGCGCGGCGCATGGCTTCGGCGCCCGCGGAGAACGCTTCGTCCACGCGAGAGAAATCATTCCAATCGATTTGGTGCACTTGCGGTTCAATCAAAATGTCCGCATGCCTGGCCCACGAAGGCTCCAGTGCGTTCCTGTGCGCAGCGCGGAAACCGGTATCGAATACCTTCACCACGTTTTGCGATGAAGAAACGCTCGCCGCATTGGGACCCACGCTGACTCCCACCACGCCTCCGCCGTTGATTCTGGCCGCGATCGCTGTGGGTACCGGCGCTGCAATGCAGCCGTCTGCGAGCAGACGGCCTTTGTATTCCACTGGTTTGAGCAGGCCCGGAAAGGCGCAGCTCGCGCGGATCGCCACTTCGAGCGGCCCACTGGTAAATACGTACGGCGCGCCGGTGTCGAGGTCCGTAGTTACAATCGCAGTTGGAATGGGCAAATCTTCCACTTCGGTGGAACGAAACCATTCATGCACAAACTGCCCGAGGCGGTCCTTTCTTTGCGCGCCCTGCTCCGATGGGCGAAAGCGCAGGAAGTCGCGGAGCCGGACGTGCCGTCCAAGATCGCAAAGGTCACGAAGCGAAATGCCGTCAGCGAAGGCCGCGCCGAGTAGTCCCCCGATACTGGTACCAACGATCAAGGAAATCGGGATCTGCTCTTGTTCGAGAACTTCGAGCACGCCTAGATGGGCAAAGCCCCGGGAGAAGCCGCCGCCCAGGGCAAGGGCGATCCCCGATCGCTTGTATCCTGCCGGTAATCTTCGCATTTGCAGCTCGGCGGCTGCTTTCCGATTGAGGTTTGGCTGGGTACCGCGCGTGGCCGTCATACGGCGAGTTTGGCGCGATAGTACGGGCGCGGCAATGAAGCTGAGGTGCTAGGTTTTCGGTACCCGGGTACTTGGTACCGCCGAGGGCCGCGACATTTGTGCCGCAACGGCTAACAGTACTTCTCTCCTATTGGATTGTGGCCTCCGTACCATTGTTCAGCGCGTCGTTGAAATGGAAAATCACAATTGTTCGAGCGGAACTCAATTGATCTGAGGGGGCAGTGCGATGCCAAGCGCTTATGCATCCTGGGTGGGTCAAGCGGTGATCCTGCAAGTTGCGGCTGGAGATTTGCGCGTGCCCCTGCGCGGCATAATTGTTGGGGAGTCAGATGGCGCGGTGCGTTTTCGAATTGGCGATACCTGGGATATCGATATTTACAAGCCGATGATTCTGGCCGTGGAGCAGGACAATTGGGCCAGCATCATCATGAACTAGGCCGACTGTCCGGTGCCCATGAAACGGCAGAATCGGATGACCAACGAGCCTGTTCGAAGAGAAATGATCGACGAGAGCAGGGCCGCTTACCTGCTGGGGCTCCAGCAAGAGCAATTGCGAGAGATTTGTGAGCTATCTGGTCTGGGACATTTGGAACAAGGAGCAACAGCCATTCGCTTGGTTTTCACCTATGAGGAATTGTACAGGCTGTGCCGTTTGATCGTAGGCCCGACGTCATAGCTTGATTCGAGATTGAATTTACTCCGGCCCCGCTCCTGTTTTACCCCCCCGGCCCCGGGTTTGCATCCCCCTGACGAACCCGGGGCCTTCTCCCCCCTTTGACGTGATTCGTGAATCGTGATTTGTGATTCGTGTTTGAGCGACAGTGACCGGTGAGCCGGAAACTTGCGACTGAGTTGGCGTCAACATTCCCTTTTACGTCTCCAATTTCGATTCCCTGTTGTCTACCCCCTGCTACCTACTCCCTACTGGTGCTGGGCCAATCGCGCGGAACGTCCACGTACGTTCGGTCCAACTCGCTGATCGATGCGCATCCCAGCAGCTTCATGGTGCGTTCCAGGTCTGCGCGAAGGATTGCGATGGCCCGGGTGACGCCGGGTTCTCCGGCGGCGGCAAGGCCATAAGCGTAGGCGCGGCCTACTAGAACGGCGCGCGCGCCCATGCAGATTGCCTTGATGATGTCGCCACCGCGGCGCACTCCGCCGTCCATCAGGACTTCGATTTGGCCATTCACGGCCTTCACAATTTCCGGCAGAACGCGCAGGGTGGCGGAAACGCTGTCCAGCTGGCGGCCTCCGTGATTGGAAACGACCACGCTTGCGGCTCCCACATCGATCGCCCGGCGGGCGTCGTCGCCGGTCAGAACTCCCTTGGCGACGATTGGACCGGGCCATACCTTCCGCAACCAATGAAAATCTTGCCAAGTCACGACCGACTCGGCGAGCGCGGCGGCTACGTCGATCAGAGCCATCGGTCCTTGCCCGGGGATAACGACATTCGGCAATTTGTGCAGGCCGCCATCCATCAAATACGCGGCAACCCATTTCGGGCGCGAAAAAAATTGAGAGAGATACGGGATCATGCCGATCCAGTTTCCGCCCATGAGTTGGCCGGTGCCGTTTCGGATGTCGCGCTCGCGCATTCCCGACGTACCAGTATCGATCGTGACAAACAATGCTGAGAAGCCTGCTTTCCAGGCGCGGTCCAGAGCCGCTTCCGCGGCGGGGCGGCCTCCCACCAAATAGAGTTGATACCACACCGGGCCGGTCGAGGCGGCGCGCACGTCTTCGAGTTTGTGCCCGGCAATCGTGGAGAGAATGTATGCGGTGCCTGCGGCTCCGGCACCGCGAGACGCAGCGCATTCGCCGGCTGGATGGATGAGGCGACTGTAGCCTATCGGCGCGAGGATCGCGGGGAAAGAAAGTTCGGCGCCCAAGATTTTTGTGCGCAGGTCACAATGCGGCACGGCTATCGCATTGCGCGGGCGAAAAGTTAAGGATTCAAAGGCGCGATTATTTTCGCGCAGTGACCGTTCGCTTTCCGCGCCGCCGTCGAGATAATCGAAGACGGCTCGCGGCAGGCGGCGCTGGGCACGCTGGCGTAAATCTTCAATATTGACGACGTGTGGAGACGCGATGGAGCGCGGCCACTTATTCATTCTCCACCGAATTGGCCGGAGGGCGGTGTTCGGCCAGCCTCCGCATTCTTGTTATGGACATAGCGCAGGGCATTGTACTCCACGAATTTGATGGCCGAACACGCGCGGTTCGATTTTCGGCGGGATACTTCCTGTTCCCGCACCAACGGCGCGGAGGATGCTAGCCCGGGGCAACGCCACGGGCATCGATCCCAAATAACATCGTCCGCCCTGAAGGGGCGGAGGATCCCTGCGCCCTTTCAGGGCGCGACACTCGATTGCACCCGTAACCCAGGGCGTTGCCCTGGGCTGGCATGCGCCGGCGCTTTCAGCGCCGGAAGTCGGGGAAGAGGCTTCGGTTGGCTTCCCAATCAATCCCAACTCTGTAGTGATCGGAAAACGTGGCGGCTTCCGATTTTCGTTTGACACTTCGACTGCTTGCAACGAAACTTAACAGCCGATTCCTGAAAAACAAATGGATGAGCCGCAGCCGGACACTTCATGACACTGACGCTACTCGACTGGGCCGTGATCGCCGGATATCTGCTGCTGATGCTTTTGCTGGGGATTTATTTTCGGCGGCGTTCCAGCCGGAACACGGAAGAATATTTTGTATCGGGGCGGCGGGTGGCGTGGTGGCTCGCGGGAACGTCGATGGTGGCGACCACGTTTGCGGCGGACACGCCGCTGGTTGTAACGGGCCTTGTGTATACGCAGGGGATCGCGGGCAACTGGCTGTGGTGGAGTTTTCTGCCGTCGGGGATGATGACCGTGTTTTTGTTCGCGCGACTGTGGAGGCGTTCGGGCTTGATCACCGACGTGCAATTTGCGGAGCTGCGCTACGCGGGACGGCCCGCAGCATTTCTGCGCGGGTTTCGCGCCGTCTATCTCGGGCTGCTGATGAATTGCCTGATCCTCGGCTGGGTGACCAAGGCGATGACTAGCATTGTGGGGTCCGTGCTCGGCAAAAGCGAGGGCGCGAGTCTCGCGATCTGCATTTTCTTTTTGATTCCGTTTACTGGATTTTATGTTTCGCTTGGCGGCCTTTGGGGCGTGCTGTGGACCGATCTGTTTCAATTCGTCCTGAAAATGGGGATCGTGATTGCGGTGGCGTATTATGGCGTGCGAGGCGCGGGCGGCATGCACGCGATGCTGGGAAAGCTTTCGGCGATGCGAGACGCCGCGGGGCCCGGAGCGTCGCGCATCACCGCGATGTTTCCCGATTTCTCCAGAGGACTCACTGGCGAAGCCTTGTGGACGCTGCCAGTGCTCACTTTTTTTGTGCATTTGGGGATTCAGTGGTGGGCGTTCTGGTATCCGGGAGCGGAGCCGGGCGGCGGCGGTTACATCGCGCAGCGAATTTTCAGCGCGCGCGATGAACGGCACGGATTGCTTTCCGTGCTGTGGTTCAACGTTGCGCATTACGCGCTGCGCCCGTGGCCGTGGATACTGACGGCGCTCGCCGCCGCGGCGCTATATCCCGGGTTGCAGCATCCGGAAACGGGCTATATGCTCGTCGCGACCACGTATATGCCGCATGCGCTGCGCGGAATATTGATTGCGGGATTCATGGCGGCGTTCATGTCCACGATTGCGACGCAGCTCAACTGGGGAAGTTCGTATCTCGTGGAGGATTTTTACCGGCGGTTTATCCGGCGCGATGCGACGGAAAAACACTATGTGAATATTTCCCGGATCGCGACGTTGTTGCTTGTGGCGGCGTCGGCGTATGTTTCGGCGCAACTGGTCACGATCAGCCAGGGCTGGGAAGTGGTGCTGGAGGTTGGCGCCGGAACTGGCGGAGTCTATTTGCTGCGCTGGTATTGGTGGCGCATTAATGCCTGGAGCGAAATTTCCGCGATGGCCACGGCGCTGGCGATGACGCTCATTCTGCACCACTGGCAATTCTTCGGCGGCAGCGCGCCCGTTGTTTTTGCGAAAACTACGCTGGCGACGACGGCGGTAACGACGGCCGTGTGGGTTGCGGTCACGCTGCTGACACCGGCCGAGCCCGCGGAGGTTCTGTTGCGCTTTTACAGAAAAGTGCGGCCGCACGCCGCGGGCTGGCGGCGCATCGCCGCGCTCGCTCCGGAGCTGCCCGAAACCCGCGACCTCGGCAAAAACTTGCTGGCGTGGGTTCTGGGGTGCGCTATGGTGTACGCTGCCTTGTTCGGGATCGGCAAATTTTGCCTTGGCCAGACGGCCATGGGAATCGCGTTACTAGCGATGTCCACCGCTTGCGCCGCGTTGCTCTATCGCGATATATCGCAACGTGTGACAGCCGAACCAATAGGAGGCACCGTTGTTTAACAAGGGACGCGACAGCGGAGTAGTTGGTCTTTCGAGCTCGGGCCAGGCGCACGCGGTGACAGCCTCCTTTCTGGGATGGACGCTCGACGCGTTCGACTTCTTTGTGGTGGTCTTCCTGATTGACAGGCTCGCCGCGGATTTTCATGTGCAAAAAAAGGCCATCGTCGCGTCCCTGTTTGTGACCTTGGTGATGCGCCCGGTGGGCGCCCTCATTTTCGGCCTGATGACCGACCGGTATGGCCGGCGAATTCCCCTGATGACCAACGTGGTTTTCTTTTCCCTGGTTGAACTGGCGTGCGGATTTTCACCCAACCTTACTTTCTTTCTGGTGATGCGCGCGCTCTATGGCATCGGGATGGGCGGGGAGTGGGGCATCGGGGCTTCGCTGGCGATGGAATCCGTCCCGCCACGGTGGAGGGGAATACTTTCCGGAATATTGCAGAGCGGCTATTCGACCGGATACCTTCTTGCGGCCGTAGTGGCGCGATTTGTCCTCCCCACGTGGGGCTGGAGGCCAATGTTCTGGGTGGGGGGGCTGCCGGCGCTGCTGGCGTTTTATATCAGTGCCCACGTGCCGGAATCGGAAGCCTGGAAGCAACATCGCGCGCCATCGACGGGGGCGGTCCTTAGAATCGTGGCGACGCAGTGGAAGAGTTTTCTCTATCTCGTCTTCTTGATGACGTTCATGATGTTCCTCTCGCACGGCACGCAGGACTTGTATCCGGATTTCCTCGGGAGCGTACACAAATTTACTCCTGCTATGCAGTCGTACATGGCCATTCTTTACAATATTGGGGCCATCGTCGGCGCGATCATCTTCGGACAACTCTCGGAAAGGCTGGGCAGGAGAGTCACGATGATCTGCTCAATGTCCCTGGCGTTGCTGGTCATTCCGCTCTGGGCGTTCGGCAGCACGCTCGCTGTGCTGGCCATTGGCTCATTCCTGATGCAAGCCGGGGTGCAGGGAGCGTGGGGAATTATCCCGGTCCATTTGAGCGAGCTTTCGCCGGATGAAACGCGCGGGCTTGTTCCCGGCCTCGCGTACCAGCTGGGAATACTCATCGCCGCGCCGACTAATTCGCTGGAGTTTATGTTGCGGGAACACGTGGGCTACCAGTGGGCTCTTGCAGGATTTGAAATTGTCACGATCGCGGTGCTCATTGTGACGATCGCGCTGGGGAAGGAACGCAAGGGGCGCTGCTTCCATCGGGCCGCTGAAGTGCCCGTTCCAACTTAAAAGTTATTTCGGCAGCGAGTCTGTTCCCAGCAGGTCCGAGAGGGATGTTTCCTTGTTTCTGATTGAGGACAATTTTTGAGGAGGCGGCGACTCGGCTGGAACTAGCGCATTTACGCCCTATTTCTCATTTCTGTTGTTCCAGTTTTCTTCAATCCAAATTCAGCGCCTGGAACATCGCGAGGCGCTGCTCCCGCAGCGGATCGTTGACCACTTTGCTCACATTGTTGATGACCATCGTCGCGCGGTCCTTGGCGTCGTACGCGGGCCAGTGCGGCAACTTCGGCGTGTTTGGATCTCCGGAGCGCGCAAAGGCGATCCAGGCGTCGCTGACCTTATCGGCGAGGGCCATCGCGTCCGCTCCTCCCCCTGTCATCCGCGCCGAAATTTTCACGTTGTCGAAGGCGAATGGAATCTCCATGGTGTGAGGCGACTTGAGACGTCCGCCTTGGACCGGCGTTTCCCAAGTAAAGTAGTACAGATACACGGGCGCTTTGCCCAGCGCCGCACGCCGTTGGGCAGCGATCATGGTGGGAGCGCCGTAGCGGTCGTCACTGGCGATCAAAAAGTAGATATCGGTGGGAGACGCGCCAGGATTGAGCTTGCGGTAGAGGTCGATCATAGCGGGGGCATGGCCACCGAGCAGATCATTTACGCGCTTACGCATGTCCTCGTCGTTTAGCGAAAACGCGGAGGGGTCGTTCAGAGAGAACAGCGTCATCTCGGTACGCGTGCAACCGATCATTACAGGGACATCGGCAGAGACAGGCGAGGCCTTGGGGTAGAACGGGTGCTGTGGCAGGATCTTGCCGTCCACTGTGGGCGAGAATCCACCGAGCGATGGGTCAACGTCCGCAGTTTTCCTTCAACACCGCGAAGTACGCCGCCATGATTTTTTCAACGGGTAGCTTTTGCAAGGCGCGAACATTCGTCTTGTCGACGCCCAGCTTGGCGAGGAGCTGTTCCGAGTTGCGCACCGCGACGTCGCGATTGACAACTTTTACCGCCGCGCCGCTTTCGATGATGGCGCGGTGGAAAAGCCCCTTGGCCGAGGGCATTGCCAAGAGCGTCTCCACTTTGCGCCCGCCGCCGGACTGGCCGAAGATTGTCACCGTGTTCGGATCGCCGCCAAATTGAGAGATATTCGCGCGCACCCATTTCAGCGCCTGAACGATGTCCAACATGCCGGCGTCACCGGAGGCTGCGAAGTCCCCGTTGAATTCGCCCAAGTCCGCAAAACCAAGCACATTGAGACGATGGTTGATGGTCACGACGACCACGTCGCCGCGGCGCGCGAGATTCGTTCCGTCGTTATCGGGGGACGATCCCGAACCAGTTGCGAAGCCTCCCCCGTGGCACCAGAACATTACGGGGCGCTTCCGGTCGCCATTGGCAGCAGAGCCCACGGCGGGCGTCCAAACGTTGAGCACCAGGCAATCCTCGCCCTCGGCCGGCAGGTTCTCGCCCGAGATTGTCAGGGTGCCTGGTGGACGCGGCGGCGCGGCCGGGTCACGCTGCGGAGCGCTCTGCCCGTAGGCAAGGGCATCGCGCACGCCGGACCAGTCCGCCGGTTCCGCAGGCGCCATGAAGCGGTTCGTGCCTGCGGTGTTCGCTCCGTACGGGATGGCTTTGAAGATTTTGATGCCGTCGTTGTCAACGCCGCGTATTTTGCCAAAGGCGGTTTCCGCGATGACAAACTTGGCCTCCTGCGCGCTTAAGCCGTGCAGGAAGACGCTACCCGAAACGGCAAGAGCTGAGATTTGCTTCAGGAAGTCGCGACGCGAAGACGGAGAGATACGTAAGGTTGGAATCATGACGGTTTCCTTGGGAGCGATCTTATCATTCGGGTCAAATTATTTACGGAATTGTCCTAGTCGCATATCCGACAGGAACGAATGCGCAAGCGGGAGAGTGCGTTTTATTTCCGTTCCTTCAGATCCTGTGTGGTAACTCAGGTTTAGGACGGTTGTGTAGAGGCCGCCTTCAGACGGGCACTTTAAATTCAAGCACATGCTCGCCTGAAGGCGAGCGCTACAGGATCCGGCACCGAGTTGCGACACCGGCTCTGAAGCCTGCGCTACTTCTCACGCTCGCGCATGGAAGAAATCCCTCGATTGCGGCATGATTGTGACCATGGAGAGTGGCGAACCGAAAAAGAACTTTGCTGGGCTGCGCGTCCTTTCGCTCGAAAGCCGGCGCGGCGTGGAAATGGCGAAGCTGATCGCGAGCTACGGCGGCGAAGCCATGATTGCGCCCTCAATGCGGGAGATACCACTCGAAAGTAATACGGAGGCGCTTGCGTTTGGTCGCACGCTCTTTGCCGGCGGGTTCGACATGGTCATTTTTCTGACGGGAGTAGGGACGCGCGCGCTCGCCCGTGTCGTGGAGACAATCTATCCCCTGGATCAGTATTTGGCTGAACTTCGCAAGATTGCCGTCGTGGCGCGCGGACCGAAACCTGTGACTGTGTTGAAGGAGTGGAATGTACCGATTGCAGTTACGGCGCCTGAACCAAATACGTGGCGTGAGGTTTTGCGCGCGTTGGATGAAAAAGCCGCGGCCTTGCTGTTGAAGGGACGACGCGTCGCGGTGCAGGAATACGGAGTGTCGAACCCGGAGTTGATCGCGGGACTCGTTGAGCGCGGCGCGCAAGTGACTTCCATTCCTGTTTACGAATGGGCTTTGCCTGTGGACACCGGCCCGTTGCGCTCCGCGATTGCCGCAATCGCACGCAATGAAATCGACATAATCCTGTTTACAACGGGGACGCAGGCGGATCATCTGCTGCAAATTGCGGTGGAAATGAATCGAGAAGACGTCTTGCGCCGCGCGCTCTTGCGGATGGTCGTGGCATCCATCGGCCCCACGACCAGCGAGAGGCTTCGCGAATCTGGGATCGCTCCCGACATGGAACCGATGCACCCGAAAATGGGATACCTCGTGAGCGAAGCGGCGCAGCGCAGCGCAGAGATATTGCAACGGAAGAGAATCGCCGGGTAGGTCATCAATAGTTCTGCACCTTTGGACTCATTTACCCCAATTTTCAGCCAGGGAGGGACGGTTCCAGTGGCGCAGGCTTCAGCCTGTGGGGGTTCGTCCTTGCGAGAACCTAAACCCACAGGCTGAAGCCTGCGCCACTAAAAAGATCATGCCGCAAGCAAAGGCTGATGATTCGCATCCATAGGACGAATTGGACAGACATGGCGCTCCCGCATAGCCTTGATGTGTGACTACAGAATTTTCCAAGCCAGGCATGACCGATAATCCCGAGGTTGACTTCATCCATAAAATGGCCAGCCGCATGGCTGCGGCGGATCCACTGCATGAAGTGCTATCACAGATTGTCGATTTCGCCGCCTCGGTGGTGAGCTGCGATTCCTGCTTCCTGTATGCGCTGGAAGAGGGAGAATTGATTCTCCGCTCCTCAAAAAATGCGCATCCCGAGGTCGTGGACCGTCTTAAGTTGCGGCTGGGGCAGGGCATCACGGGCTGGGTGGCGGAGCACGGGAAGCCGGTTGCGGTAGCGGTCAATGCATCGCAGGATCCTCGCTTTCAATTGTTCAAGGATTTGCCCGAAGACCGGTTTGAAGCGTTTTTGTCCGTGCCCGTGTTGTGTCGCGGGCGGGTGGTCGGAGTCATCAATCTGCAGAATCGCGAACCTCATGAGTACTCAGAGCGCGAAATCATGCTGGTTTCCACCATCGGATTTCTGGTGGGGGCGGAAATCGAGATGGCCCGCCTGGAGAGCGAAAACCTTCACCTCTCGGAAAAACTCGAAACGCGCAAGCTGGTCGAGCGCGCGAAGGGAATTCTGCAACGCGAACTCAAGATCACCGAAGAAGAAGCCTACCTCACCATTCAGCGCCAGAGCCGCCAGCGGCGCAAATCGATGAAAGAAGTGTCCGAGGCGATCGTGCTGAGCGAGGATGTGAAGCGCGGGTTGAGCGAGTAGCAATTCAAGTGACGAGGTGTTAGGCGGCAGGCGGCAGGGGGCAGAAAAATCTTTAACACAGAGAACACAGAGGCTCACAGAGAAGAGAAAAGCTTCCTTGTAAGAGAATAAATTGCTTCATGCTTTCTCCGTGGTTTCCGTGCCCTCCTTGTTGAAATGCTAAATTTTGCAGCTTGGCCCGTCACTCGGTAAATCCTTGACAATTGGGGTCTGCATGCGTATGCTCGGATTCGCATGCATTCACGCTATTATTCTTGGTTCGCCTTTACGTACCGCTTCCCTTGGTCGGGAAGCGGCCAGGGGCGGATCGCGCGCAAGTCGAGGTAAAGCGAAAAGTTAGATAGCGCGAAAAGATTCCTGAACTGGCCGCGAGAACCCAAAGGGTCCGCGGCTTTTTTGTTGTTGGGGACAAAAACAGCCGAGGAGATTACCAATGATCGTCAACATGTCAGCCAACGCCACCGAGGAGCAGATTCAACACGTCGTGGACAGAATCAAGGAATGCGGGTTTCTCCCCCATATGATCCGGGGCGCCGAACGCACCGTCATCGGCGTGGTCGGAAAAAATCGCGGGCGCCGAGCCGAGGTCGAAGCGCTTCGCGTCGCGCCGGGCGTGGACGAAATTCTGATCATTTCGCAGCCGTATACGCTGGTCAGCCTCGAGCTGCAGCCGCAGCGCACGGTCGTGGACGTGAAGGGCGTGAAAATCGGCGGGCCGAACCTTGCGGTGATCGCCGGGCCGTGCTCTGTCGAGTCGCGCGAACAGTTGATGGAGACCGCGCGGGGGGTGAAAGCGGCGGGCGCAAACCTGCTTCGCGGCGGTGCGTACAAGCCACGCACTTCGCCTTACGATTTTCAGGGCCTGGGCCTCGAAGGACTCAAGATTCTGGCGGAGGCGAGAAAGGAAACCGGTCTGCCAATCGTTACTGAGGTGATGGGTGTCGAAGATCTCGACGCGGTCGTCGAGTACGCGGACATGATGCAAGTGGGCGCGCGCAACATGCAGAATTATCCGCTGCTGCGGCGGCTCGCCAAGGTGCCTCGGCCCGTACTGCTCAAGCGCGGCCCTTCCGCCACGATCAAGGAGTGGCTGCTGGCCGCCGAGTACTTGCTGTCGGGCGGAAATCCCAACGTGGTTTTGTGCGAGCGGGGAATTAAGACGTTTGACGCAGAACTAAGGAACACTCTGGATCTCGCGGGCGTCGCTCTGGCGAAGGAACTTTGCCACTTGCCTGTGATGGTCGACCCGTCGCATGCCACGGGACGCCGGAGCCTGGTGCCGGCCGCCGCACGCGCGGCAGTCGCCATCGGCGCCGACGGCATCATCGTCGAAGTACATCCGTGCCCGGAGCGCGCGCTGTCCGACGGCCCGCAATCGCTGGATTTGCCGGGGTTTGCTGCGATGATGGTGGGACTTCAACCTGCGATAGCGATGGCCGCGGCGGGGCGGTAAAGCGCAGATTTTGTTGCGTAATGTGTCTTCGCCTTTGAATTATGTAGAGCCCGTCCGCCGCGGCGGACGGGCATCTGCTCGATTCAAAAATGCCAACCTGAAGGTTGGCGCTACAATAATCTGCCAATCCAGGCGTCCCAGGTGTTTCGCTTGCGTCCCAACGGCCTGCACGCCGCGACTTCATTTATTTCACCCAATCCAGGAAAACGGACTCTCTGACAAGGGCTAGGAATTTCATTGCGTAAAGGGCAAAATTATGTTTCTTTGCCATAACCTCGGCGTAGCCCGCGTTGACGCCGAATGGAAAGCGAAGGCTGAATATGAATCCTATCGCGGCGAGGCTGCCACGAGAAATGAAGAAATCTGCGAAATTGACCCGCGCCTTCCTGCTGAAACTCGAGTTGCGCAGTCATCCCACTTTGCTCTGTGTGATCCGCGGCGCCCTGGGACCCTTGATGGAAATGTTGGGATTTTCCGCGGAACATAATAGGGAAATTATTCGCGCGGTGGACGAAGCCGTGTCCAATATCATGCGGCATTCCTATCGCGGCCGCCTGGACCAGCCAATCGAAGTCTATTGCAATCGGCTCCAGCGGCGCACGAATGGAGAAACCGAGCAGGGCGTCGAAATTCTGCTCTTCGATTGCGGGCCTGCCGTGGACCCGACGAAGCTTCCCGCCCGGCCACTGGACGAGATAAGGCCTGGTGGTTTAGGGTTGCATATCATTCGGGGGAGTATGGACTCAGTCCAGTACAGACGCGCCGGCCGCTTGAATCAGCTCCGATTGGTAAAATACGCCCGATCTTCGAAGGGTGACTGCGGATCCGTTGAGGAGAAGCCATAGTGAAGATATCTGCCCGCCGAGTCGATACGGCCACGATTCTGGATGTATCTGGAAACATTGATATGTCGAATTCACCGGAAGTGAGGAAGGCGCTGTTGCGCGAGCTCCGCGAAAAAGGCGTCTCTCGAGTGGTTCTGAATTTGACCGGCGTGGGATACATCGATAGCTCGGGCGTGGCCTCCTTGGTGGAAGGGCTTAAAGCGTCCCGGGAGTCGGGTTCGCGCTTTATCCTGTTCGGGCTGAACGATTCGGCGCGCGAAGTATTGAAGATTTCGCGCTTGCTAAAACTTTTTGAAGTTTACGATGACGAAACGCAGGCCATAGCCTCCTAGGTGTCTTCCCCTTGACGGGACAATTGAGTTTGCGATAGTCGCGGAAAACGTGATGGAACTTGTCTCTCAACTCGGCGCCAGCGTCACCGATAGCCTTGCCTACCTTGGCGCTCTCGCAACGCTTGGGAGCCGCTCTGCGTATTACACCTTCGTCGGACCGTTCCAAGGAAAGCCGCTTCGTTTACAAAGCGCCGCCTCGCAGGCGATGGATGTGGGCGTCCGGGCGTTGCCCATCCTTTCCCTGATCACATTTTTCATCGGCTTGATTTTGGCGTTGCAGGCCGCTTATGAGCTGAGCAAGCTCGGCGCCATGACCCTCGTGGCCAAAGCCGTTGCCATATCCATGTCGAGAGAGCTCGGTCCTTTGATTACAGCCATCGTGGTGATTGGCCGTTCGGGCTCCGCATTTGCCGCGGAGATCGGAACCATGAAAGTCACCGAAGAAATCGACGCGCTGGAAGTGATGGCCATAAGTCCCGTGCATTTTCTGGTCGCTCCGAAATTTCTGGCCATGATGGTGATGCTGCCTTGTCTGACGATTTGGGCCAATACGATGGGAATTCTCGGCGGGGCGCTGTTCGGAGTCACCCAAGCGGATTTTACCCTGGGGGGATATATTCAGGCATCGATCGAGTCGCTCTTTTTGCGGGATATACTTTCGGGACTAATCAAGAGCGTCATGTTCGGCGTCACGATTACGGCCGTCGGATGTCTGGAAGGGTTATCCACGGGAGGGGGCGCGGAGCAAGTCGGCCGCTCCACAACAAGGGCCGTGGTGATTTCGATCCTGCTCGTTGTGGCCGTGGATCTGGTCTTTACGGGATTATTTTTCTTTCTGGGGAATCGATGACTCCTTAGAGTCTTTTATGGAGCAAGAACATCCAAATTTGAGTAAGCCAAATGCGGTCATCTCCTTGCGAGACCTCCGTGTTTGTTATGGAGACAGGGAGATTCTGCATGGCATTCATTTTGACGTGATGGCCGGCGAGACGCTGGTCATCCTGGGAGGTTCCGGGTCCGGCAAGAGCACGCTTCTGCGGACTCTGGTGGGACTGGAAAAACCAAGTTCGGGCCAGATCTGGATCAACGGCCAGGATATTGCCGCTATTTCAAACGACGAATTGTACGAGATTCGGAAAAGAACAGGGATGTCATTTCAAGGAAGCGCCCTGTTTGGCTCCATGACAGTGGGCGAAAACGTGGCTCTGCCGTTGCGGGAACACACCAAACTTGAGGATTCCACGATCGAAATCATGCTGCGGCTCAAGCTGGAGCAGGTTGGCCTTGCGGGGTTCGAATACCACATGCCGTCCCAGCTCAGCGGCGGAATGAAAAAGCGGGCCGCTGTGGCCAGGGCTCTGGCGATGGACCCGGAGATTCTATTTTTTGACGAGCCCTCGGCTGGACTGGACCCCATCATTGCCGCCGGCATCGATCAGTTGATCCTGGAATTGAAGAAGGCGTTTCATATGACGATCATTGTGGTTACGCATGAGCTCGCGAGCGCCTTTCTCATTGCGGACCGCATGGTGCTGATCGACAAAGGGAATATAGTAGCCATCGGGACGACCCAGGAAATGCGGTCGAGCGTGCAGCCGCGAGTGAGGCAATTCCTGGATCGAGTTCCCGAGCCGGACGTGGAAGGGGAATTGGATTATTTGCAGACGCTCACTGAGCAATACCGGCGTCGGGGATGAGCGCCGCCTGAAAATAGGGGAGCCCAAAAAGTAGGGAGGATGATGAGCCCAAAAACAGAACAGACGCTGGTGGGACTGTTTGTACTGGTTGCCGGAGGCATTCTCCTTGTGGCGGTATTCGCGATTAATGGTGCGTTTGGGAGCGCCGCCAAGACCTACCATGCTTACTTTCAATTCGCGGGCGGGCTGGAACCTGGCGCGACGGTCCGGTATTCGGGAGGTCCGAAGGTAGGGCGCGTGCTGAGTTTGCGCATTAATCCGCAGGACCCGACCCACATCGATCTTACGTTCAGCGTCCAGCCCGATGTGGTTGTGAAAACGGACAGTAAGGTGAAGATCCTGAGCATAAGCCCGCTCGGCGACAATCACCTGGAGCTAATTCCGGGATCCGCGCAGGCCAGCCCCGCGCCGGCAGGATCTCTACTTCCTTCCGAGAATTACGTCGACTTCAACGCCTTGACCGAGCAAATCAACAATCTCGCGCCGCACGCGCAACAACTCATTCAAACGCTGGACGCGCGGGCGACGGAGCTCAAAGTGACGATCGATCGCGTGAATGATCTGTTGAATGCACAGAATCGATCCAATCTTTCGGCCACGCTGGCCGAGACGCGCGGGCTGATCGCGGATTCCCGGCCGCAGGTGCGGTCGGCGCTTCAACACGTAAATGATTTGAGCGTGAAATTGGAGCCCCTGATCGACGACTTCCGAAAGACCTCCGGCAAGGCCACAGAAGTATTGGCGCATATCGATTCAACGATCGGTGAAACAGAGCCGGAAGTCCGGAAGGCCATAGTCGAACTCCGGGGCACACTGAAGTCGCTGACCGAATTGACCGGGCAGATCAACCAGACACTCGACGTGAACTCGGAAAACATTGATCAGCTTCTCGATAATATGCTCCATGTCACCGAGAACCTGAAAGAATTCACCGAGACGATCAAGATGCGGCCCTACGCGCTGATCCGGGCGACCAATCCGCCCGAACACAAGACGGGGGAGCAATAGTGGCTGGTGAATCGTAATTCGTGATTCGTGAATCGTGATTTGTGATTCGTGAAACCCATGGCTGCGAGAGTTGCGTTTTCACGAATTACGAGTCACGAATCACAAATCACGATTCACCACAGAGGGAGTTCAATGAACCGCAGATTCGTCTCGATGGCGGCGCTGGCAACCGGGCTTCTCACCGGGTGCGGGGCTGCACGGCCCAGTAAGTATTATCAGCTGACAGTTCCCGGCAATGCGGCGCCAGCGGCGGAACGCGATCCCTATGCCGTGACGTTGCTGCTCGGCCCTCTGAGGGCTTCGCACCTGTACAGAGAAGATCATATTGTGTATAGCTCGAGTGGCCAGAACATGGGCACGTACCAGTATCAACGGTGGTCTGAACCCCCCACCGAAATGCTGGTGAATGTTTTACTGCGTGATCTGCGGTCCTCTGGAAAATACCGGGCGGTGGATGTCCTGCGCAGCAATTCTCACGGGGACTATATTCTCTACGGCCGCTTGTACGACTTTAAGGAGATTTCCTCCGCGCCGCTAATGGCCCGCCTTACAGTCGATTTGGAATTGCGCGAAACGAAGACGGGCTCGACGGTCTGGAACCATTTTTACTCGCACGACGAGCCGGTAAGCGGGAAGGACATCTCCGCGGTGGTTGCCGCGCTGGACCGTAATGCGCAGCGCGGCATGAGTGAAGTAAAATCAAGCCTGGAGCAATATTTTTCAACTCGTTCTTCGAATTAGGACTCAAACTATGCCAGCGTCAAACAAGGAAGCGGCCGCAAACAATAAGTCATCGCAACAAATGAGTTGTATGGAAGTCTGGGGCGGAAGCCAGCTCACCACACGCGGCGTCGCGATGGGTGGGCTGGACGCTTGGGTTTACAGCAAACCCTTCGGTGAGGCGCAGCGCGGCGGGGATGTCTATTACGCGTCGAGCTGTGCCACGGGTCGAATCACCCGCCTGCTGCTGGCGGATGTGTCCGGACACGGAAACTCGGTCGCCTCCACTGCGGCAAATCTCCGAACGCTCATGCGGCGATTCGTCAACCGGCTGGATCAAACGGAATTTGTGCGGCTGCTCAATCAGCAGTTCACGACGCTTTCCGTGGCGGGCACCTTTGCAACGGCCGTCGTGTCCACATTTTTTGCTCCCACCCAGCGTTTGATTGTTTGCAACGCGGGTCACCCGCGGCCTCTTTTGTATCGGGCGGCAAAGCGGCAATGGACATTGCTGGGCGCCGATCCGACGAGTGAAGAGGCATCTCCAAATAATATGCCGCTGGGGATCATTGACGTGACCGAATACGAGCAGTTCGACGTGGAACTGGAATCGGGCGATTGCGTACTGAGCTACACCGATGCGCTGATCGAGTCCCGCGATGCGGATGGCGAGATGCTTGGCGAGGCCGGACTGCTGCGGATCCTGCGTCTACTTGGGGACGTGGAGCCGCAACTCCTGACCAAGTCGCTGCTGCGCGAGATTGCGGATCGATATCCGGAGAATCTGACCGAGGACGACGTGACCGTCCTGCTGGTCCGTGCGAACGGCCGCAAGCCGCGCCATTCGTTCAAAGACATCCTCTGGGCGCAAATCCGGCTTGCCGGCTCGCTCATTCGGGCGATCAATCCATGGGCCGAACGCCCGCCGCTCCCCGACTTGAACGTGGCGAATATCGGGGGCGCGATTATTCCCGCCCTGGAACAGCGCTGGCGCGCGACTGGTTCGATCCGCCGCCCATCCGATCACCAGTAGGACGGGCTTCAGCCTGTCTGCCGTTCCGAGCTGACGAAAATCAAAACCAGACAGGCTGAAGCCCGTCCTACTGGGAGGAGCTTGATGAAGCAACAATTCGCTTTGGTTCTTCTCTGGTTCGGGCTTCTCGTGATCGCATTCGGGTGCGGCAACAACGACAAGCCAAACGCAGCGAACGCACCCAGCACATCCAGCCCGATGAAAGTAAGTGGACAGCCGACGACAACTCCTTCCGGCCTTCAGTATTGGGACATTGTCGTTGGCACCGGCGGGACGGCGGTTGCCGGAACCAACGTCAAGGTCCACTACACGGGCTTTCTGACAACCGGCGAGAAGTTTGACAGTTCTCGCGACCGTGGCGAACCTTTTTCATTTTCGCTGGGAGCCGGACAGGTGATCAAAGGCTGGGATGAAGGAGTCGCGGGAATGAAGGTCGGAGGCCAAAGGCAGTTGCGAATTCCCCCAGGGCTGGGTTATGGAGCGAGCGGAGCGGGTGGTGTAATTCCGCCTAATGCAACACTGATTTTTGACGTGGAACTGCTCGAGGTCGGCAAATAGCTGCAAGATTATCTCCGAGACTTCAAACTTGTGCATAAATTCGTACTTTCTCTCGCGCGCATGAGCCGGCACGCATTCAGAATCGCTGCGCCCGCAGCCACCCTCGGTATTCTCATCTTTGCATTGGGCACTCTTAGAGCATGCGCGCTCCAATTCGCTATCCCACAGGCTCTTTATGAGAAGGGTCCAATTCCCTATTTCATAGCGGACGGAAGCGGCAAGCTTGGCTACCATGCATCGGATCGAGAACTTGCGCGATGGGCCTTGGAGGCGTGGCAGCGAAATTCCGCGAAAGGACTTCGGTTTGTGGATGCGAAGGAATCGAGCGCCCTCATTCGACTCTACTGGGCCGGACCGGAAGGCGGCGAGTACGGGGAAACGCGGCCGATCATTGTCGGTGAACAGCAAGGAGCGGCCGTCTTCATCCGCCCGGACGTTGAGTCGTTGGGTCAGGACATTGCGCGACGCGCCCGAGCAGACACTTTGCTTCGCGACAGCATCGTCTATTTGACATGTCTGCACGAACTCGGACACGCGCTGGGGCTTTCACACACTCGGGATTTCCGCGACATTATGTATTATTTCGGCTACGGAGGGGATGTCGTCGAGTACTTCGGCCGGTATCGCGCCCAGCTTCATGCGAGGATCGATATCGCTGCCGTTTCTGGACTTTCAGATAGCGATGTGAATCACATTCGAGCGATTTATGGCCGGGAATGAATTACAGCGAGTTGATGGATTATGGTTTTGGCTCCCCCGGTCCGCCATCCCCGGGAGTTCCGCCAAAAATTCTGCGGCCATCGGGCAGGGTCACTCTTCTCGCGTCGGCAAGTTTAGAACCGTCTCTTGCCGGGTAGCCGCCGACGATCACCTGATCTCCCACCTTTAAGGAATCCCGATTCCAGCCTTGCCGGTGCAGAGAGCCAGGGCTCGCGGCCTCGCATCCCCAGTTCGCCGTATTGCCCTTGTCATCCTTCACGTCCAGGTAGAAATAGACGTGAGGATTCGCCCATTCAATTCTCGTGACCACGCCCTTGAGTTCGACCAGTTTGCTCCCATCAAACTCCGCCGAAAAAGAATGGTGGGCAAGCGCGGGCATCGCCAGCGCTCCGGCGATGATTGCGGCCAGGACTGCCAATATATTTCTCACGAAACGCAATCTATAACAGGGCGTGAGAGCGGTCAAGCTCCTGAAGTGCATTCCTTGACACCACAATAGCAGTCCGCTAGTTTACGCACATGCGATTCCTTATGGCGTGCAGCGTTATCGCTGCATCTCTGTGGATGCTTCAATCCGCGTCCGCACAATCGACACCGCCGCCAGAAAATCCGTACAGCGAATTGAGTGGCGCCTCCGGGCCAGCCAAAGCGCCGGCGGGCCCCTTGAAACCCACTCCGCGCACTGCGGACGGCAAACCGGACTTGTCTGGATTTTGGAAAGGGCCGCTGATCTTCGGCGGCATGTTCAAAGGCGTGGGCGGGCCGCCGTTCACTCCTGCCGGAGAAGAGGCGTACAAATACAACCTGTCGAAATCGATCAATCCGGAAGCCCTGTGCCTCTTTGCCGGGATACCGAGAGCCAGCATCAGCGGCGTGCCGTTTGAGATTGTTCAGAACTCGAATCGCGTCGTGTTTCTTTACGAGCTGATGTGGACGTTTCGGACGATTCCCATAGGTGGCCGCGGACACGCGAAGGATATTGAGCCCTCCTTTTTTGGAGATGGGATTGGTAAGTGGGAGGGTGACACGCTGGTCATCGACTCGATCGGATTTAAAGACAGGCTGAGTTGGATTGACGACGATGCACACCCGCATAGCGATGCCATGCATGTTGTCGAACGGTGGTCGCGGCCCGATGCGGACCATTTGGCGCACGAGGTGACGGTAGAAGATCCGAAGTTCTACACAAAGCCCTGGACGTTTTCCAGAGTTTTCACGGCCATGCCCCCGGGCGAGGAACTCTATGAATTCGCGTGCGATGAGAACAATGTGGACCGGGACGGCGGCCACCTGGGATACGGCCCGCTCAATCTAAAAACGTACCCGCTGAATCCTCCCACACCGAAAAAATAATGCAGTTCAGTGTGGGGCATCAGGGATCAAGAGCGTATGGGCGCTAAAGGAGGAATGGAACATGAACTCTCGAATGGGTCCACGTTCTCAATCGCTGCTATTTGCAGCCCTTGCAGTGCTAATCGTGTTTGCCGGGCGTTCTCAGGCGCGCGGTCAACAGGCAACTGCCAACCCGGCCGTTTCCGGCAGCGACAAGCCCTACCTTGTGGAATGGGTTTACAAAGTGAAGTGGGGTTACGCGGACGAGTTCTGGCAGCTCTTCAAAAAATATCAAATCGCGACTCTGAATCGCGAGAAGGAACTGGGTTACGTGACGTCTTATACCGTCTATCGGCCGGGACTCCACACGGGGGAAGACACGCGATGGGAATTTCGCATTGTCATCGCCTATAAGAACATATCTTCGTCCGGACATGGCAGTGAAGTGGAAAAGCAACTCTTCCCGGATCAGGCCGAAATGAAACGCGGAGAAAATCGCCGCTGGGAGCTGACGGAGGCGCACTACGATCTGCCGATTCACACCATCGATCCAAATGGAGACGGTACTCAATAAGGTGCCGTTGTTCAATCGTCGGCGCCAAACGAACAGGGGAGGCCAGATTTTCCATGGCAAGTGGATCATCCAGAACCGGGAGAAAGTCGCTCGTCACCGTCATTCCCACAGGAAAAGCGCTCGGAGCGGAAATTCAAGGAATAGATCTGCGAACGGTCGACTCGAATGATTTTGCGGGCATCTACCGAGCCTGGCTGGACAATTCGGTTCTGCTGTTTCGCGGACAGAAGTTGACCGATGAGGATCTGATCGCATTCAGCGAGAGGTTCGGAGACCTGGATTGGGCTCCGGTTCAAGAATCCGGGCGCCGCTTCGTGGATGGACATCCCGAAATCTACGTCGTATCCAATGTGATGGAAAATGGCGCGCCCATCGGAAGCTTGGGCGCTGGCGAGGCAACCTGGCATACGGACATGTCCTACCTGCCGGATCCTCCGAAAGCAAGCATTCTCTATGCACTGGAAGTCCCTCTGTCCGGAGGGAACACCTACTTCAACAGCATGTATCGCGCGTACGAATTCCTGCCCGATGCGGTGAAGAAACGAGTCGAAGGCAAAACACTCAAGCATGACGCAACCTACAACAGCGGCGGCTATGTGCGGCAGGGAATCACCGCCATCGACGACCCCATTACCTCTCCCGGCACCTATCATCCTCTCGTTTGCACGCATCCCGAAACCAAGCGGCGCGTGCTGTACCTCGGGCGGCGGCGCAACGCCTACATCGAGGGACTATCGCTTCAGGAATCTGAA
Organism: uncultured Acidobacteriota bacterium; assembly: GCA_963719875.1. Classification (GTDB taxonomy): domain Bacteria; phylum Acidobacteriota; class Terriglobia; order Acidiferrales; family UBA7541; genus Palsa-360. Next base: position 269,724 of record CAVRDJ010000001.1, read on the forward strand.
TCCTTGCTTGACGAGCTGTGGTCGCATGCGAACCGGGAAGAGCTCGAATGGTGCAACGAATGGCGCGTAGGCGATCTCGTCCTATGGGATAACCGCTGCACCATGCACCGGCGCGATCCTTTTGACGCAGCCTCGCGCCGAGTGATGCACCGCACTCAGATCAAGGGCGAAACGCGCCCGAGCGCATGATCAGAGCGGCTGGCGCCACGAGAGAAGCCTGCGTTTTCGGATGACTCGTGTCTTGGGTTTCAACGAGTAGCGTAAATAGCCTTGAAAAACCTTTCCATTGCCATTGTCGGAGCTGGAATCGGGGGGATGGCGGCTGCGGCCACTCTACGCCAAATCGGCATCGACGTGCGCGTTTATGAGCAGGCGCCGCGCTTTGCGCGAATCGGCGCCGGCATTCAGATGATGCCAAACTCCATGAAGGTTCTGCGCCGAATCGGCGTGGAGGAAAAAGTTCTCGCTACCTCTTTCCAGCCTTATTCTCACCTGAATCGGAAGTGGGATACCGGCGAGGTGTTGAGAGAACTGCCCATGCCGGAAAGCCTTTTCGGCGCGCCTTATCTTTGCATGCACCGGGCTGACTTGCACGACGCCCTCGCTGCAACGGTGCCTGAGGACATAATCCGCCTGGACAAGAAACTGGTAGGGCTGGAACACCGCGCGGAACAGGTTACACTCGCATTTACCGATGGATCGCGCGCACATGCGGATGCCGTAATCGGCGCGGATGGCGTTCACTCCGTTGTGCGCGATATTATCCTCGGCCCGGATGTGCCGATCCACAAAGGACGCATCGCGTACCGCGCTATTTTTCCTTCCGCCTTGCTCAAGGGGATGGATATCGGACCTTCCCGGACCAAGTGGTGGGGCCCCGACCGTCACATCGTCATTTATTACACCAACGCTGCTCGCACTGAGCTCTATTTTGTGACCAGCGTGCCCGAACCCGCGGAGTGGGTAACCCGCGAATCGTGGTCGGCAAAGGGTGATGTGAACGAGGTGCGCAAGGCGTACGAGGGTTTCCACCCCGATGTTCGTGCGGTCCTGGAGGCATGCCCGGACTGCCATAAATGGGCGATTCTCGAACGCGAGCCGTTGCCGCGCTGGAGCGACGGACGCGTCGTGCTCTTGGGCGACGCTTGCCATTCCATGACCCCTTACATGGCGCAAGGAGGAGCGACCGCGATCGAGGATGCTGCCATCCTGGCGCGCTGCCTGGAGGAAGCGGGCGGAGAAGACATCGAGGGCGCGTTTCGGCGTTATGAGGCTCATCGCAAACCTCGCACCTCTCGCATTCAGGCCATCTCCAGCGCCAACACCTGGATGAAAGGCGGGGATGAGGACACCAGTTGGTTATACGGTTACGACGCGTGGAATGTGCCTTTGACCCCCACGGAACCATACGTCAAGGCTCTCTAGGGAAAACTTCGATTCGATGTGAATTGGCGAACGGTTCGAGGCTCATCTTTAATTTGACTGAGAGATCCCGTGAATTCCATGGACGGCCCGGGTGGCGCCAAAGGACCAGAAAGTCAGCGAACCCGTCACAGCGCCACCGATGCGGCGAGCCTGCTCATACGAATGGAGCAGGTGCCGTTCTCGCGATGGCACAGGAATGCCCGCCTCGTCATGGGCAGCGCGACGTTCTTCGATGCGTTTAATGCGCTGTCCCTTGCGTTTGCGCTGCCCACTCTCATCCGCCTGTGGCACATCTCTTCCCAGCAAAGCGGCCTCCTGATCTCGGCGAGCTATGTCGGGCAATTGGCTGGCGCATTGGTGTTCAGCGGGCTTGCGGAAAAAGTGGGGCGCATTCGCGGCACGACGGCTGCGATCGCCATCATGTCCATCATGAGTTTCGGGTGCGCGATAGCCGGAAATTTCCCCGCACTTCTCGCATGCCGGTTGGTGCAAGGCATTGGCGTAGGCGGGGAAATGCCGGTGGCTGCCACCTACATCAATGAGCTGTCACGGGCGCACGGACGGGGAAGGTTCTTCCTCTTATACGAAATGATATTCCCCGTGGGACTCATGGCCACGGGACAGATCGGCGCTTGGCTCGTGCCGGCATTTGGATGGAAGTTTATTTTTCTCCTGGGCGGTATTCCGGGATTGCTGATCACCTTTCTGGTGGCGCGCCTTCCCGAATCTCCGAGGTGGTTGCTTGCAAAGGGCCGCATTCGGGAAGCGGAAGCGATTGTCGAACAGATGGAAGCCAGCACCGAACGCAGAGTTCCGGTCGCGACAACTTTCACCACCGCTTCTTCAGCAAGCCTGATGCAACGCGGAAGATGGAGTGAACTTCTCTCCAATATTTATCGGGGACGTACGCTGATCGTATGGACTCTTTGGGCGAGCGCATTCTTCATCGCCAACAGCCTGAATAATTGGATGCCGAGTCTCTACAACACCGTTTATCACTTAAGTTTGCAGCAATCGCTGCGCGCCGCTTCGATGACCAATGTCGCTCAAGTCGTAGTCCTGTTCGTCTGCGCGTTTAGTATCGACCGCATTGGCCGCAGGAACTGGACGGTCGCGGCCTTTGTTTCGGGTGGAGGACTGCTGGCGTTTCTGGGAATGATGGGGGCGCAAAAAGTATTGAGCGTAATGATTTTGAGTACGTTAGGTTACGGGCTCATTGGATCCATCAATGCGGTTTTATATCTTTACACGCCGGAAATTTATCCGACCCGCATGCGCGCGATTGGAACGGGCCTGGCCACCTCCTGGCTAAGGATCGCTTCAGCGGTGGGACCAGCGCTCGTCGGTTTCATGGTTGACGCGAAAGGCGTCCATTCCGTTTTCTGGATGTTCGCCGGGATAAGCGTCATTGGCGCCTTAGCCGCAACCCGAATGGTGGAAACAAGCGACCGGCGCCTCGAGGAGATCGCCCCTTGATGTGTTGTGGCGCCGGCGGGACGCCGGCGCTACGAAAAGCTGCCTCTGAGAACTACGCACTGCAGTCACTCTGAGCTAACATTAGACTGACCGAATACAAAAGTGGACCTCGCATATCCGCGTGATATACTGCGTCCAAAGTGTTAAAGGGAGGGCCTCCTTGAGACACAGGATTTCTGCAACTTTGATCCTAATTGTCCTGTTCTTCGCGGCGGGACCGGTATGGGCACACCACTCGCCTTCGGCCGTTTTCGATATGTCGAAGGAATTCACGATGACCGGCACGTTGACGAAAGTCGACTGGTTCAATCCTCATATTGTCGTTTATCTGGACGCGAAAAAAGACGACGGCAGCGTGGAGAGTTGGAAGTTTGAGAGCAATCCACCCTCCTGGTTCAGACGCGTCGCCCTGGCCAGAGATGATTTTGCGAAGGCGATTGGGCAAACCGTCACGGTACAAGGTGTACGCGCCAAGGCCGGAGGGCTCTACGGCTATCTTCTGAAGATCACATTCCCCGATGGGAATTCTATTGAACTGGTATTCAAACCCGGCCCCAACGGTCAGTGACAAGGAGTATCCACGCCATGACACACCGACTTGTTTTCATCTTCTCAGCGGCGTTACTGCTTGCTGGACTTGCAACTGCCGATAAGAAAGACAGCACGGCGACCAGCAATGTCCCACGAGCCGCGGATGGACATCCTGACTTGGGCGGCATCTGGGCCTATGCGATCGATCTCCCTCCGGTTATTTTGAAGAAGGAAATCAACGGAAAAGTCACCACCACGGAAATTGACCAACGTGCGGCCAAGCCCGCCCAGAAGCCCGTTCCGGGTGCTCTGCCATCGACTCCTGCTCCTACTTACAAACCGGAGTTCCGGGGAAAAGTGAAGGATCTCTTCGACAACGAGAGCAAGACCGACGAAGTGTTTTATTGCGGAAAGCCCGGCGTTCCGCGCATTGGCCCGCCACGCAGGATCATTCAACTGCCGGGCGAAATGGTTTTCCTCTACGAAGACGTATCGGGAGACCCTTACCGCATCATCCCCACCGATGGCCGCGCGCATCGCAAGGGTGCGAATCCATCCTACTACGGAGATTCCGTGGCCCACTGGGAGGGAGATACGTTGGTGGTGGACGTTACCAATTTCGTGGAGAATGGCTGGTTCGGTGAAGGCGGGTATTTCCATACCGATGCCATGCACGTGACCGAACGGTTGTGGCGCGACGGCGAGAATCTGGTCTGGCAAGCCGCAGTGGACGATCCGAAGGTGCTCGCAGCGCCCTGGTCCATGCCCCCTCGAGTGATTACGCCGTCCGACGATCCCTTGGAGGAATCGCCTCGCTGCGTGGAAGACGATGGCCACCGGCTTCTGAACTCCGACCACCACCAACAACGCTGACCCGCTTTTTTTACAAGAGCAAGTGAGGAATCTTGTCGTGCCGCTCGAATCCTGGCACAACGAATGTTCGGTCTTTAGTAGCGCAGGCTTCAGCCTGCGGGGTTTGTTCCTAGCAAGGACCAACCCCCGCAGGCTGAAGCCTGCGCTACTAAAATCTGTGTCCGGTCTTGTGAAGAGATGAAACGGAATGAGGAACTCGCCGTTTAGACAATGAGAGATCTTCTAAAACGCTACGCCAAATTGGCTTTGGGAAAGCCGTTCTCGCCCGCGGTGCTGAACATTCTGGTGACATCCGTATGTGACATGCGCTGCACGCACTGTTTTTTCACCGAACAGCTCGATGACGCCCCGCGCAAGAAGCTTCAAATGAAAACGCGCGAAATTGAAAGCATCTCCGAAACGCTTGGCGGAAATCTTGGCGTCCTGATTCTCGCCGGCGGCGAGCCTTTCACGCGAAAGGACCTGCCGGAAATCGCGCGAGCCTTTCACAAAAACAACAAGCTCGAATCGGTCTACATTACTTCCAACGGCCAAATTCAGAAACGAATCTTTCCCGATGTCAGCCGAATTTTGCAGGAATGCCCGCAACTAAATGTCACCGTGGCTCTCGGCATCGACGGGTTGAAAGAGCAGCACGACAAAATTCGCCAGAAACCCGGATCGTGGGAAATCGTCATCGACACGGCACTCCATCTCCAGTCCATGAAGCGGGAATATCCGCGCCTCGACGTGCAAACCTGCACCTGTTTCATGAACTCGAACCAGGACACGATTTTTGAGTGGTACGACTTCTTGAAATACCAGTTGAAGCCGGACAAAGTGAACTTTAACTACATCCGTCCTCCCGCGGCGGATCCGAAAGAGTTGGAAATTGACGGGGCACGATATGCCAGGCTTGCCGCCCGTATCGATGAAGACTCGCGCCACGGCGCGATCAAGAATCACTACGCCGGCGGCATCGGCTTTTTCAAAGCCGCCCTGGATGTTTATATGCATGGCCTGATCGCCAAGACTCAGGAGAGGCAGCAGGCCCAGCTGACGTGTTACGCCGGAACAGCCGGCGGGGTGATCTACGACGAGGGAACAGTCTCGTCCTGCGAAAACCTGGAATCCGTCGGCAATTTGCGGGACTATGACTGGAATTTCCAGAAGCTCTGGTTTTCTCCCGCCATGCAGGCGCGCCGCAAGCAAGCCGCGGATGGATGCTTCTGCACCCACGAATCGAATTGTTACTATCCGTCGCTGCCCTTCAACCCGAAACATCTGATCCAAATCAAAAAGCTGGAAAGAGAAATGAAGAAAGCAAGAAACGGGATCGACCATGAGGAAGCGCTCGTGGATAGCGTAGTGTAGCCAAGCCTCTCAGCAGCTGAATGGCACGCAGATTTTCGTGGCGCCGGCGTCCCGCCGGCGTTCTTGCCACGTGTTGAGAGCAGAAAAATCGCCGGCGAGACGCCGGCGCCACAAAACAACGTCTTCATCCTGGAATGCGTTTACAATATTGTGATTTCTGGGTCATCCATCCAGACTGAGAGCATGCCATTCCATATAATCGCCCCATCCAAGTCAGCGGTCAAATCCTAGAATGACAGAGAGCACGAATCGCGTTGTGGAAACCCAAGTCCTCATCGTCGGCGCGGGACCCGTGGGCCTCACTCTTGCTCTTGATTTGGGCCGCCGGAGCGTGCGTTGTACGTTGATCGAGCGCAGCGCGACCTCGATTCAGCTTCCGAAGATGGAGCGGTGCAACGCGCGAACCATGGAGATCTACCGCCGCCTCGGGATCGCCGAACGGGTGCGCGATGCCGGCCTGCCCCGTAACGCACCGATGGACGTTTTTCTGGCGCTCTCATTGGCGGATCCTCCCCTCGCGCATTTGCCGTGTCCATCGGTTGCAGAGGCCACCGCCGAGATCGCGGCGCGCAATGACGGAGGCCTGCTGGAACCCTATCAGTTAATTTCGCAATACACCCTCGAGCCGCTCCTGCGATCGATCGTGGAAACGCTTCCAAGTGTAAACGTACGTTTCGGCTGCGAACTGATTTCCTTCACGCAAGACACAAGTTCCGTGACCGCTGTCGTCCAGTCGGTTGACTCCGCGGACGAAACGATTCGAGCCTCATATTTGGTCGGATGCGACGGCGGCTCCAGCACGGTCCGCAAGCAGCTTGGCATTCCATTACAAGGCGAAGGGAATATCCGGAAGCTGCGGCAAGCGCTTTTCCGCTGTGACGATCTCTACGAGCGCATTCCCATGGGCAAAGGACGTCACTACCACATCGCCGTAGGACCGTTGTTTCCATTCATCATTCTCCAAGACAGCACCCGCCACTGGACCCTCCATGCAGCCGCGTCCAGCGACGGAGAAATGGCCGAAATCTTAAAGAAGTCGCTGGCGATGCCGATCGCCTTCGAGATGCTGTCCGTCAATGAATGGACGCAGCATCTGCTCTGCGCGGAGCGTTACGGCGAAGGCCGCGTTTTTGTCGCCGGTGACGCGGCGCACCTGGTGATCCCCACGGGCGGGCTGGGAATGAACACGGGCGTAGGAGATGCCGTCGATCTTTCCTGGAAATTGACGGGGACGCTGGCCGGATGGGGCGGCCCGCAGTTGCTTGCTTCCTATGAGGCTGAGCGCCGGCCAATCGGCTTGCGCAACGTGAAGGCATCCCGGGCCGCGATGACCGGCCGGCTCGGCTGGCGCGCGGCCTATAAACCGAATGTCAGAGACAACACTCCAGAGGGCGCAGCCACACGAGCCCAGATGGCGGCGCTCTTCGATATCCAGCAGCGTAAAGTGACGGAGATTTTGGGAATCGAGGCGGGCTACCGCTACGTGGACTCACCAATCGTTTGGCCCGAGCCTGGCGACGGCCCCGACCCGGACAACCCTTGCTACATCCCGACGACGTGGCCAGGCGCCCGCCTTCCGCACGTTTGGCTGGGCGACGGCCTGGCGTTGCATGATCGTCTGGGCCCGGGATATACCCTGCTCCGGCTCGGCGGAACACACGCCGATACTTCCAGTCTGGAACAATCGTTTCGAGAATTGCATGCGCCTCTCGACGTGCTCGACGCTCCTGGCGAAAGAGCGCGCGAAATCTATCTATACGACCTGATCCTCGTGAGGCCTGATTTGCACGTGGTGTGGCGCGGCAATAAACTTCCGCAAGACACGGCAAAGATTGCGGCGGTCGCCACAGGCCGCCTCCCGTCCCGCATCGGTTCACTAAAACACGGCAGTTGATCAGCGCCGTCCTGGGCAACCGGAACTCCCTTGCCTGCAATGACCTAGTGCACCCTCCCCTTGGGAGGGTCTAACGAGACTTGGTAATAGGACTACCGGGCCTTATGTACCTCACAGATTGGTTCTTACCACCCATTGAGATAGGCGGCGCACATTGCGAATATGCAACGTAGGACGCCGCAATGAACAGACACGTAAGACAAAATGACCCGCTTGGGAGGATGAGCCAAAACATGCAAGAAACAAAGGTAGAAGTAAAATCTGAAAGTCAGACAACGGTTAAGCCTGTTCAAGGATCAAGATCCAAATCCAGTTTCGACCATGCAGAATATGAACGATGGTCAGAGACGCTTCGAAGTCGGCGCGACTCCAAGAATAAATAAGTGGGATTAATAATCAATTTAAATATTGTCAAGATGAATTAAATGGACAGTAAAACTCCAGATTTTACTTGGTCGCCGTAACCCGCAGATTTGGATTTGGTTGGGATAGCTGGCAGGAGTTGACGTTGGCACCGCCCGCTTGCCGGAACTGGCAAGGATTGGACAATGGAGAGTGCCATGCAGCGCCCAGCAAAATCGTCTAAGGCAATTCCCGCGGTAGGATTCCTTGTTCTCCTGATCTTGGGGCTCGCCGGTCAAGCCTTTGCCGACAAGAAACCCAAGTTCGTCTATGTGGCCAATTCCGGCGCATCCGCTTCCGGGGACAGGATGGCGAGCTTCCAAGTCGCTGCCACCGCTATCTGTGGTGGCTCCGGCGGTCGCTCCGATTGCGCCTCACCCATCTCAATCTCCGGTACTTTCACCGTTGACATGACCACTGGGCGGGCGATCGGCGGCACAATGTACATGAGCGATCCGAGCGACCTCGCATCCTCTCCCCTGGCCGTCCCGTTTGACTCTACGGCAAAATTTCCCGGCGATCTCGCCCTCTTCTTCTTAGTGCCCGGCCGGACCAGCCAACAAAGTCCCTCTTATGTTCAACTGATCTTCCCGTTTCTCGTTTTTCCTGCCTCTTATTCCGGGGGGCCGCTCTGCACGGTTTCCAATGCCCCCAACTGCGGAGTTAGTTCCGGAGCCGAAATCGGAACCGCTGACGCGAGTTCGAGTTTATTTAACTCAACGATGAATGGCACGAACATAGCTAGCGCAAACATGACAAGTGGGTCCGTAACCTTGACCGGGAGTTCTGGCGGCTCTCAATGGTCAGGTAGCGTCTCGGGGTATGCCATTGATGGGACAACCGGAGTTTTGAGCCCGGTCCCAGGCTCGCCTTTCGCCGCCGGTTTGGATAGTCAGTCGGTGGCGGTAGACCCCTCAAACAAGTTCGTTTATGTGGCGAATAAAGTTTCCAACAACATTTCGGCCTTCGCGGTGAATGGCACGACTGGCGCATTGAGTCAGATTCCGGGCTCGCCGTTCGCCGCTGGTTTGGATCCTGACTGGGTGGCCGTCGACCCGTCGGGCAAATTCGTCTATGTGACGAATCAACTCTCCAACAATATTTCGGCCTACATGTTGAATAGCGCAACGGGCGCGTTGACTTCAGTTAACGGCTCGCCTTTTGCGGCAAACGTCAGCCCCATTTCGCTGACAGTGGATCCGTTGGGAAAATTCGTGTACGTGACAAGTTCGGATCTGAACGTACCTACGGGCAGCGTCTTGGAGTACACCATTGACAGTGTAACAGGCGCTCTTACCCCGAGACCCGATCCGGGAGATAAAGTGAATGGACCTCTGGCAACAGCAGTGGATCCATCGGGCAAATTCTTATTTGAAATAGATGCTTTTCACACTCAAGGGGGCGTCAATGTTTCTACCATCAACAGCGCCACCGGGGCTTTGACCGGAACTCTCTACGGTAGCGGGTCAGTTTATCCCGGTGCATTGGCTGTGCACCCATCCGGCAAATTCCTCTATGTCACGGACGACCGCAGAGACTTTGTCGGGGCGTTCACGATCGACAGTACCACAGGTAATTTGGCGCTAGTCCCCGGTGGTCCTTCGGGTGGTCTGGGGCTAGTTTCCGGTCCTTACGCTACGGGGAGCTCACCAGAATCAATCGCCGTGGATCCGTCGGGCAAGTTCGCCTACGTGGGGAATACGGGCGGCAATAACATTTCTGCGTACACCATCGATGGCACCACGGGGGCTTTGGCTCCGATTGCCGGATCGCCCTTCGCGGCGGGCGTCAGACCTGCCTCAGTGGCCATCGCCAGCGCGTCCACCGTGCCGTTCGACACCTTTAACGTGAAGGCTGGCATCGACGAGGATCGAAAGACCTCATTCCGAGTCGAAGGGTTTTTCAGGTTGGGCAAAGGGAGCGATGGCATTTATCCCCTCTCGGAAAGTGTGCAACTCCAGGTTGGAACGTTCACAGCGACGATCCCCGCAGGCTCCTTTAGGGGAGAAGGCAGACACGAGTTCGAATTCGAGGGACGCATTAACGATGTGGATCTGAAGATTTCTGTCTATCCCATCGAGGATAAGGAGCACGGCAAGGGCAAGGATCACGACCGAGGAAAAGATCGCGACAAGGGGAAAGTTCAAGTTGGAGCGAATGATTTCATCTTCACGGCTGAAGGCAATGGAAATATCCTGGCTGGGATCGCTAACCCTGTGGCTGTAGGACTCACCATCGGCGATGATGAGGGCAGCACCACAGTGAAGGCGGACATCGACAAATAACGCTCACCTTTGCCGCGTGTCAGGTTGATTCAGTTCTCGGCGGGCAGTTGGTACTGGCGCACTTCTTCTCGGGCCTTACTGTTTATCCGCCTTCTTAGCGCTGTTGAGAAGGGAATCCAAATCTGTACCTATTCGCGTATTGCTGTTGCCGACCTCGACGCTTCCTTTAAAGATTGCGCCTTCTTCAATCGTGATCTTGCCGGTGATTAGATCACCCACGATGGATGCGCTTTTCATGATTTCAATTCGGTCGCAGGCTCGGATATCTCCATTCACTGCGCCAGAGATCACTGCTTCACGCGCTACGATGTCCCCATCTATATGTGCAGTGGGCCCCACCGTAAGCCGAAACCCCCCAATGGAAACTAATCCCTCTACCTTGCTGTCCAGCTTAAGATCCTCGTTGCCGGTAATTTCACCTTTAACGCGCATACCCGGCCCCAGGTAGGAATTCCCGCGTCCACTTGAACCTGGAGCACTTGGAGGTGTGTATGCGCCACGTTGTGTGTCTTTGTCGGTCTGCATCATGTTTTCCCTTAATTCAATCCAAATCGAGTCGGTCTGAAAATGTAACCCTAGCTTAAGTAGCTGACCGGACCGAGGCAAGGAAGGGTTTTTGGCTGGTTGCCACTTCGCCACCCCCGCCACTGCCAAATTCCGGTGAGTCGCTTTTCAGAGCGGTAATCGACTTACGCTGAGTAGTGCACTTCGCAGATAGTCCCCGAGTGGACGACGATCCGCAACGTCGGGGCGATTCAGCCTGAAAGTATTTGCTTAATCTCAGGAATCGCGTGGCAGGGCTTGCCCCAGCTAGAGTTCAGAGGCTCTCCCGGCATTTGCCTTAAAACCGCGGGTATAATGCCTCAGCGTGGCACAGCGGGAAGCGCGAACGCGGTGAATGTAAGTCCCGCCGTGGTGACGACCCATTGCCGGCCATCGAGCATGTAAGTCACGGCGGCCGAACCCCAGACCTGCGCCCCGACTTGGAACCGCCACAGCTCTTTCCCAGTCGCCCCCTCGAAGGCGTAAAAGTACCCGTCGTTGTCGCCGGTAAATACCAGTCCGGACGCCGTGGACATCACGCCGCCAGTCAAATCAAGGGAAACGCTGGAAGGGTATGGCCGGTAGCGATGTTCCCAGCGCCGCTTGCCGGTGGTCGGATCGATGGCCCGCAGCGCGGAGAATTGGTCGTGCCCCTCGACCAGACTTCGCCCACCGCTCGGGACGCGCACGCCCATGCCGATCGGCTCGGTCGGCTTTACTCCCTGCCATGTGGCGCAAGTTTCGTGAGCCGTTACAAAAAATAAGCCCAGGTCTGGATCGAACGTCGGTGGCTGGAAGTTCGTGCCCCCGTGATTGTCCGGCAGGCATTTTTCTGCTGTGCCAACATTGTCGAGAACGATCGGCCGTCCGTCCTTACCGATTTCCTTGGCCCAATTCGATCCGTCGATGAAGGGCTTGGCGACCAGGAGTTTCCCGGATTCGCGGTCGAGCGTATAGAAAAAGCCGTTGCGGTTGGCGACCATGATCACTTTTCGAGGTTGGCCGCCGATCTTGAGGTCGGCCTGCACCGGCACGTGCGCCGAGTCCCAGTCGTGCACGTCGTGCGGAGTGAATTGGTAATGCCACTTCAGCTCTCCCGTGTCAGCGTCGAGGGCCACGAGGGAACAAGTGTAGAGATTGTCGCCCTCGCGATCGTCGCCGTAGTAATCGGGATTCGGATTTCCCGTGCCGTAGTACACGAGGTTGAGCGCAGGGTCGTAACTGCCTGTCACCCAGACTGCTCCTCCACCTCGCGCGGCAACCTCGACATTCGGCCACGAATCGCTGCCCGGCTCCCCCGGCATGGGAATCGTGTTGAAGTGCCACAAGCGCTCGCCGCTTTGCGCATCGTAGGCATCGATGTACCCGCGGCTTGAGAAATCTCCCCCGGCCACGCCGATGATCACTTTATTTTTGACGATGAGTGGCGCCGCCGTGATGGCGTTGGCTTTCTTGAGATCGCCGACCGCTACATCCCAGATAACTTCGCCAGTCTTGCGGTTGAGGGCCACGAGGTGAGCGTCAAGCGTGCCCATGTACAGCCGATCGCCGAGAATCCCAAATCCACGATTGACCGGCCCGCAACAGACCGAGGCAATAAAGTTGGCAGGCAGCCTGCGGCGATACATCCAGATCGGACGGCCCGTCCGGCCATCAATCGCCCACGCCTGATTGTTGTTCCCAGTCACGTACAGAATTCCGTCCACGACGAGCGGTGTGTTCTCAATGCCGCGCCCGGGGACTCCTGGGATATCGGTTTGGAAAATCCATTGCGGGACAAGTCCAGCGACATTTTGCGGCGTCAACTGTTTCAAAGGGCTGTGCCGCTGACCCGTGTAATCTCCCGAAAACGTCAGCCAGCGGGAGGGATTTTTCAATCCTCCGAGCAAGTCCTGTTCCGTGATCTGAACCGGCGCCGATTCCTGCGGTCCGGCAAATGCGGGCACGCCGAACGTGAACATAAGCGCCGTGACGGAAATCATCCGCCGCATCATCGTGGGAATTTTCATAAAGCCTTTCACACTCACCCGGGGAGAGGATTGGACAATAGGGACTAGTTTGGATTGGGAGAACATCGTCTCGCCCGAGTATTCGATTTGGACTTGTGACTGGCGCATCGTACGCTTCTCCCGCCCCCGGCACAACGAATTTGCAAACTGAGCAGGGCCCCGGAAGACCGCCCGGTTGGATTTTCCCGCACCCGGGGTTTCACTCCGGCGTTCTCCGGGCATTATTTCTTTCAGACCCCTGGATACGTGCGTATGATATTCTCTGGCGAGTTAGGTCAACCGTTCCGACAAGAATCACTGGAGCCAGAAATGAACACATTGTTCAGGGCCTTCGGTCTCACAATCCTGTTTGCATCATTCACTTATGCCGCGCCCGGCGGAGTGATTTCCGGCAACGTCAAAGGTCCGGATGGTGCGGCCTTTAAGGGTGCTTTTGTCCGCGCGCAGAGCGCGAAAACAAAAATCACCGTGAATGTGCTTTCTGACCGGAACGGGGCGTATCGAATTCAAAACCTGGAGGCCGGCGAGTATCAGGTCGCCATAGCCGCGGTGGGCTACAAGAGCGATCCACGCATTGGCGTGAAGGTTGATGCGGACCAAACAACTTCTTTGGATTTCGCTCTACAAAAGGGAACGGTCCGATGGGCCGATCTTTCCATTCACGAAGGCCAGGTTCTTTTCCCCGAGGGCCCCGGAAAGCAGTTGTTGTTTTTCAGATGCATGAGTTGCCATGGACTCCAGACAAAGATTGCCGCGGTTCGCCGTGATGAAGAAGGCTGGCAAAATTGCGTCGCGTTTATGCGCGACCGTGCGAACGGGGTTGGCGACCTGCGAATTACAGAGGAAGACGGCGCTGCCGTTGCCTCCTATCTCGGCAGGGTCTATAGTCCCGATTCCGATCTTCCTCGTTCTCCCGCGGATCTCCCCGGCTATCCGAAAGCCAAGCACGCGGAGTTCAGCGACGAAGCGATGAAAATTGTTTACGTGCTTTACGATTTGCCGAAGGCGGGCCGTATCCCCTGGGTCGCCTATCCGCAAAAGGATGGCAGCGTCTGGATGCCCCATTCCTGGACAGCCGATCAAATCGCCAGGCTTGACCAGCAGACAGGCGAAGTTCAGGAGTTCGATCTTCCCCAGGGCACCAGAAAAGCGTTGCACCTTCACTCCGTGCTCAAAGCCCCTGATGGGATGGTTTGGTTTTCCGAGGACGCGGCTTGCAAACTCGGAAAATTCGATCCTGAGACACACAAGTTCACAGAGTATCAGCCCTCTTTCTGCAAACCCAAAGATGACGATGCGAAGACAGGGCGCGGGATGAACTCGATCGGGCTGGGAAGCATGAACTCGATTCGTCTCGATCGCTTCGGAAACGTATGGGCCGGCGGATCGATCCTGTTGCGCTTTGATCCGAAGAAGGAAGAATTCATGGAGTTCCCCGAAGCGCGCACGCCCTACGGCATTGAGCTGGATCAACAAGGCAACATCTGGTTCGCGGAGTTTCCCCGGGAGGGCATGATCGGGAAGATGGATACGAAAACGCTGAAGATCACGAAATGGACTCCGCCCACAACGGAGAAGCTCGCAGCGCTCAATAAGAATCAGCCGGATGAAAACTACGGCAATAGCAACACTCATCCCAAGACGTCGGGCCCGCGGCGAATCACCGTCGACTCGCAAGGAATCGTTTGGTTCGGCGAATGGTGGGGCAATCAGATCGGCCGCTTCGACTCCAAAACGGAAAAGTTTCAGGAATTTGCATTGCCTGACCCCGATCCCACGCCGTATGCGATCGCAGTCGATCGCAATGACAATGTTTGGTACAGCTCCTACGACGACGACATTCTCGGCCGCCTGGACCCGAAGACGGGTTCGGTCGTCGAGTTTCCAATGCCTTTTTCAGGGAATGGGATGCGAGAACTCATGCCGGATTCTCAAGGGCGGATCTGGTTCGGCACCCCGTTCAACAACAAAGTCGGCTATTTCATTCCGCCGGAGCAGCCGAAAACGGCGCAGCGATAATTTGCTATTCGCTTTCAGGCAGGTTGGAATGAAAGCGAATGTCTTCGCGTGAAGGCCAAACTCAGCCCGACTTGGCAAAATCGTACAGAATGGCCGGATTTTCAACGAGTATGCGATGTCGGGTCGCTTCGCGCGGCGCCCATTGAGTGAGCAAGTCGAACAGCATGGCGTCGTCTGGCTTGTTTGTTTCGTTCGGATGCGGCCAGTTGCTCCCCCACACCATCCGCTCCGGGGCAGCTTGCACGTAGGCCTCACCGACCTTGTTCACATCGGCGTAAGTGGGTGGACCGTCCTTCGTATTGTCGTACGTCACCGAGAGCTTGACCCATGTCCGGCCCTTATCCACCAGCCTGCGAATGAGCGCGTAGGCCGGGTGTTTCATGCCCATCGGCTGCGGAATGTGTCCCATATGATCGAACACGATGGCCGAAGGGAGACGCATCCACAAATTCTCCGCTGCCACGATTTGGTCCGGGTCCATATTGATCTGGACGTGCCAGCCCAGCGCGTTGATCCGCTTCGAAAGGGGTTCGATCATTTCGAGCCTCGTCGCCGCGGCAGAGATGGGGGCAGACAGGGCAAAGCGGATTCCGCGAATTCCCCCGCGGGACAGCGCGTTCAACTCCGCGTCCGTGATGGTGGGGTGAATGACGGCAACGCCTCGGGCATTGGCTCCCAGTTGGGCGATGGCGTCGAGGGTCACGCGATTGTCAGTGGCATAGGGCCTGGGTGTTACGATCACGTCCCGTGTTGTGCCGATGCGTCGCTGCAATAACCGGTACTCGGCCACACGCGCATTGGGTTCCGCTCCGGGCGAAGGGGCCGGAAATCGGGCGGTATCGTAGATGTGATGGTGACAGTCGCACGCGAGCGCCGGGGCTTTGAGCTTCGGCAGTTCAGTGCCGCTCGAATTCGGCACCGCAACTTGTGCCTCAGTGAAGCGAGCATCGAGGAGTCCCGCCGCGCTTAAAGCAGCGAGGCCGGTTCCCTGAAGAAATGTGCGCCGCCCGATCTTGCTCTCGTTCATCGCCCGATTCCCTGTGAGATTAAAGCGTCATCTTCTACAGCCGGTCCTCGCGTTTGTACTCATGAAACTCGGTATTTCCGATTCGACTGACTTTCTGGCGGATCATAAGACTCTCCCGCCCTCGACACAATGAATTTGTCACTAGAGGTAGGACGAACAGGTGGCGGGAGGTTCTGGCAGCCAACTCTCGAGAAACGGTTTTGCCGGTAACTGGGCTTGGCCGACGTGAGCACGTGAGGCTAGTATGGTTGGCGCGACGCAGTCGTGAAAGGACAGCGGATGGAGAACGCGACCAAAGGGAAAAAGGCCGGGCCACTTGAAGGTCTGAAGGTGGTGGATCTTTCGCATATCATGGCCGGCCCCGCCTGCTCGATGTTGCTGGCCGACATGGGAGCCGACGTCATCAAAGTGGAAAAAATACCGGGCGGCGAAGATTCGCGGCGCATGGTGCCGCCGACCGTCGCCGATGAATCCGCGGCGTTCTTGATCATGAACCGCAATAAGCGCGGCATCGCGTTGAATCTGAAAACGGAGGCAGGGCGCGGTGTCCTGTCTCGCCTGCTCAAGGACGCGGACGTGTTGATCGAGAACTACCGCCGCGGCACGATGGAAAAGATGGGCTTCAGCTACGAAGCCCTGCATGCTGTGAATCCAAAACTAATTTATTGCTCGATCTCCGGTTTCGGACGGACTGGGCCCTACGCCGATCGCGGAGGCTTCGACCTGGTTGCCCAAGGCATGAGTGGATTGATGAGCATTACAGGGGAGAGAACAGGCAGCCCGCCCATGAAGGCCGGAGCGCCCGTCACCGACATCACCGCCGGCATTCTCGCCTGTGTGGGCGTGCTCGCGGCGCTGCACGCTCGCGAATCCAGCGGGCTAGGGCAGATGGTGGACACGTCGCTATTTGAAGCGGGCATTACGCTTACGTATTGGCATTCGGCCATCTGCTTTGCGACCGGCCAATCGCCGGGCCCGATGGGGTCAGCGCATCCATTGAACGCACCTTATCAGGCATTTCCCGCGTCGGATGGCTGGATCACGGTCGGCGCCGCGAATCAGGAAAATTGGCTGCGGCTGCTCGAAGCGCTGGGAGCGCCTGAACTGCGCGACGATCCGCGCTTCGTGAACAACGCACAGCGAATGCGCAATCTCTCGGCGCTGACTGCGGCGTTGACTCCATTGTTCCAGCGCCGCACCGTGGCCGAGTGGCAGCGTCGACTCGAGGAAGCCGGTGTTCCGGCAGGGCCTGTGTTGGACATCGCGCAGATGCACGCTGATCCGCAGGCGCTCGCGCGGGAAATGATCGTGGAAACTACGCACCCCGCGGCTGGAAAAGTAAAAGCGATCGGACTGCCGATTAAATTTTCGGATACACCGGGCCGTGTGCGCAGGGCCGCGCCGCTCCTAGGGCAACACACGGCGGAAGTGCTGCGCGAACTCGGCTTCTCCGATGCCGAAATTGACCTAATGGAGGCGCAGGGTGCCATCCAAATGACAGTCTCAACCAAGAAAGGCGCAACTCGATGAGCCAGGAAATCCTGTATGAGGTTAAGGAGGGCGTGGGCCGCATCACTTTCAATCGCCCGGAAGCCCGAAACGCTTTTACTTTTCAGATGTACGAGCGGCTTGCGGAAATCTGCCGGAAGGCGGCGGCCGATTCGTCGGTCAAGGTCCTGTTGCTCACGGGATCAGATGAAAAAGCGTTCGCAGCGGGAACCGATATTTCCGAGTTCAGGAAATTTTCCACCGCGCAGCACGCGCTGGATTACGAAGCGCGAATCAACGGACTGCTCGACGCTTTTGAACGCATCCCCATTCCGACCATCGCCGCTATCGCCGGGGTCTGCACGGGCGGCGGCACCACGATTGCTGCTTGCTGCGATCTTCGGATCGGCGCGGCCAATGCGCGCTTTGGCGTCCCGATTGGCCGCACTCTCGGCAATTGCCTGTCGATGTCGAACTATGCCAGGCTGGCGGCTCTCTTGGGGCCGGCGCGCGTAAAGGAAATCATTTTCACCGCCCGCCTGATCGATTCCAGCGAAGCGCACGCGATCGGACTACTGAGCGAAGTGCTGCTCGATTATGCGGCCCTGCAGCGACGGGCGGACGAGCTGGCGCGAACGGTGTCCTCCCAGGCGCCTCTCACCCTGCGCGCCACCAAGGAAGCTTTGCGCCGCATCAGGGAAAAGATGACCCCGGAGGAGGATGACAACCTGATCCTGACGTGTTACCTGAGCGGCGATTTTCGCGAGGGCCTGGACGCGTTCCTGAGCAAACGAACACCCAAATGGACCGGAACATAACTAATATGATAATTACATTATTGATGACCACAGAACGACTGATTCTCCGTCCCTGGAAGTATGAGGATTTTCTGCCCGCTGCGGAGGTGCATGCCGATTCACTTCAGAGAAAGGCAAAAGCGAGTTACCAGCGTCGAGGGAGCAGCCCACCCGCGCCCCTCATCGGCCAAGCAAAATGGTGCTATTGGTCCCGCCGTATAACTTCGCCGAAATATTGAGAGCCTGCGGCAGCCACCAAGTCTTGCGCAAAATAGCGCGGCTGGAGTGCTTCATCCGATCGGCGACGAAGGCCGTGAGCCACACTTCTGCGACGGTCTCGGCGGCGAGCGTGCCGGAATTGTGCACGAACGGGCGGAGCAGTGGATTCCTCTCGTAACCCCCGCGATTAATCACCATTCGAGTCGCAAGATCGTCCCAGATGGCTGTCCCGGCGTTAATCTCCGTAAGGACCATCACTTGCCTGTCATAGAAAGGGCGGGTTAGGAAGTTGCCTTTCGGGGTTGGTTTGTCAGGCAGCACCGCTTGAGCAGCAAGGTCCTGCGCTCGAACGGGGGCGGTAAAAAGCAATAGAGCCAATGCTATGCGGGCTGGCCACACCATATCCCACCTTCACTATTTGCAGTCTGCCAACTCATTTCCAAAATAGATATGCAGTTAAATCATGATGAATCAGAGGACGAGCGCGCGGTTCGAAATCTGGGGGACGGCGGCTGGACAAGTCAACATTTGCGATCCTGTCGACCGCGCACACAACTCAGCCCGAAGCGCGAACTCTCCTTACTTTCGAGCCCATTCAAGTTCCACTCGAATGACGACTCAATAGGCTGAAGTGCCGACGGGAGTCTCTTCGGTTTCCTTGCTTCCTTGAACCGACGATTGGACGCGCTCGATCTCGATGTGCCCTTTGAAATACGCGCCTTCCTCGATGCTGATTCGCGTCGTCGTAATATCGCCAATCACCTGGCCATCCCTCTTGATCTCGACGCGGTCGCGCGCGCGGAGATTGCCGGAGGCATTGCCATAGACGATTATTTCTCGCGCGTTAATTTCAGAATTCAGCTGGGCCGTGCGCCCCACCGTCAGCCGGTGGCCCCGAAGCGAAATGTTCCCTTCGACCTTGCCATCAATCTGCAGGTCTTCGTCGCTGGAGATTTCGCCCTTCACCACAATGGTTGACCCCAGGCACGCCAAAGTGCGTGCCATTGGGTTGACCGCACGATTGCCGGCGGGTGCATTCACCGGTGCGCTGGGAATCCTCGAATCCTTTGACGAAGATGTGCCGGGCACCTCGGATTGCGTTTCCTTATTCCACATAGTTCCTCCAACACTCCACTCCAAATTGGGATCGGTCCTAAGAGACCAGTCTAAGGATTACTTTAGGCGGGTGGGTCAAACGAGGCTACCGCAAAATGGCAAAGCATTGCTTACATCTAAACCTGCCCACCGGGACAGGTAGAGTCGAAAGGGTTTAGTGGGCACTAATCAAGCAGAGGCAGTCTTCGCTTGTACGGGAACTTTCTTGACCGGCCCAACTTTCAATAGTTTGATTTCGAGGATATCGTCATTCAATGTTGCTCTTACGTCGCCCGGGTCAATTTCAGTCGGCAGTTCGAACGCACAAAAGATTTGGTTGGCGCGCCGTTCGGTATCGGTTTCCCTATCGTCTTTCTGTTCGGAGGCCTCTTGGCGCTTGCCGGTGATGCACACCGAGCGAGGCGCAGCTCGAACCTCTAAATCCTGTTCGCTAAAACCCGCCACCACGGCGCGGACCGTGACCCCGGTCACTGTCTCTTCTACATCCACCGGGACGTTCAAAAGAATTTCCGATACTGCCTGGAGCCAATCTTCACGATCATAGCCATGCACAGATCCCCGAAGTTCAAACAACTCATACGCGCGGCGCGAGATCAATTCCTTGAGCTCTTGTGAGAGTTCAAAGAATGCGTCGCCCGGATTGAGCGTAGCGGTTTCCAGTGCGAGGAAACGTTTCGATTCCGTTTCAACTCTCATGTCTGTTTTCTCCTTTTTGCGAATCCCTCACAACAAGTGATTTCGACTTGAACAGCGAGAGCATTTGGCCTAGACCACAGACCCTCTCGTCTAGAACGCTAGCTCAGATCAGCGGTGGATATCAAGTAACAGAATGAAAAAGTGAAGCGTGAGAGGCATTGCCGCCCCACAATGAACCATTTTCCGAGTACCAGAACGCCTCGGCCGTTTGTTCGCCTTGGCCGCGCGACGCATCCCCACACCGCGCCTACTCGTAATAGGCCGGCGCGCGTTTCATTTTGTCGCTTTGAGGTTTCTCGTGATTGATCCATAGCTGCGCGTGATAGAAGGAAATCAGATCGGCCATGCGCTGCATGGACAATTGCGTCTCAAGCCTTTGCTCGGCAGGCATGGTGCTGAAATACGGAATGCGGCGGTTGTCCCAATTCTGCTGCAGGTGAACGGCGTCGCCGCTCATCAAAACCCAGCCCGTCTTGGGAAGATGAACGAGGCATGATTGATGGCCGGGCGTGTGGCCCGGAGTATAGATGATCATGACCGAGCCGTCGCCGAACACGTCCAAATCTTCCTGCACTAACTTCGCCGGGTGGTCCTTTAGAAAAGTAGGCTTGGCATCCGCTGGAGGCTTCAAGATTCCTTCCTTGCCAGGGGCAAAGTAATAGTCATACTCAGCCTTCTGAATCAGGATCGGTACTTGCGGGAAGAGCTCAACATTGCCGATATGGTCGGGGTGAGTATGCGAAATGCCGATAAACCGAATGTCCGATGGTTTAACGCCAATGGCGGCAAGTTGAGACTCGAGAGTTTTCGCGCGTGTCCA
Organism: uncultured Acidobacteriota bacterium; assembly: GCA_963719875.1. Classification (GTDB taxonomy): domain Bacteria; phylum Acidobacteriota; class Terriglobia; order Acidiferrales; family UBA7541; genus Palsa-360. The sequence goes on from CAVRDJ010000001.1 coordinate 290,697, forward strand.
ATGGATATCCGTCGCGGGATTATTCGTCGGGAGCCGACCGTCCGGCATGGAGGCAACTGCATCGGAGATGCCGGTGTCCCAGAGAAAGTAGCCGTCCGAGTGATGGATCAGGTAGCAGTTGTCCGAAATGTCGATTGGCTTTCCGATGTTCACGCCAACTGTCCACCGCGACTCGTCGTTGGCATGCCCTTGACCGCAATCGAGCACGTAGAGACGGTCAATGCCTTTCCCGCTCGATTGGGCCCAGCATGCACTCGATAAAAAAAACCATGTGACGGCCGCGACAAATAAGTTGAATCGCTTCATGGGAAGCCCTCCGCTTAGCCCTTCAGGAAATTCTGGGGAAGTTGCCTGGGAACGCCAATCTCCTGATTGGCGTTTTTCGCGACGCCAATCGGGAGATTGGCGCTCCCAGGTTATCTTGTGAATTTTTATTTATCAGGTCCTCCGGGACAGAACACATTACCGCCATTGCAATCGCCGCCGACATGTTCCGGCAACCCTCTTCCCGCGACCTCGGTCCTCATCCCGGCCGGATCCTGAATGGACCAGCCATACTTGCTGTCCGGCTGGGGCTTGTAGCCGCGCCGTTCAAGTTCGGTTTTGACCGCGGCCTGGTTAAAATTCTCGACCGCCATCGCGAAGTGAGCCACATACGGCTTATTTTCGGGATGCTGGCTCTTGCGAAGGTAGAACGTGTTCTCGCCGAATCTGAGGAAGCACACAGGACCACCGGCAGTGTCCACGCCGAACATATCGCCCGGCTTATAGTAAATTATTTTCATCCCCAACAGATCGGTGTAGAAATCGCGGCTCTTGTCAACATCGGGAACATTCAAAACCAGGTGGCTCACGGCGTAGGCTTTGAAACCCTTGCCGTCGGGCCCGGGGATCGCGCTGAGATTCTTGGTACCATCCGATTCTTTGGCGGTGGGAGACGCGGCCCCCGGAAATACCCCTTTTGTCGCGCAGATTTGAATTGTGATGCCGCTGGGATCCTTGATTGACCAGGCGTACGGGCCATCCGGTTTCGGATCGAGGCCACGGCGCGCCAGTTCGGCTCTCACCGTTTCCAGTTGAAAATTTTCGATCGAGAAGGCGAAGTGATCGACGTTGCCTTGCCCCATTTGCGCGTCCCAGTTTGCGCTGCGCCCCGTGCCGGCCGGCCGGTCGAGCGGCTTGGTGAGCGGCCGAATATAGATGGCGTTCGGCGGATCGCCGCATTCTACGGAACATTGTTTGCCGTCGTCATAGGCCAACTTCATCCCGTACAAATTCACATAGAAGTCGCGGACCTTCGTGTAATCGGAGACTTGATAATTAATGTGATTGAAGGCGACCGCTTTGAGAACGGCGCCCTCGGCCATGGCTGCCGCCGCCCCACTACCGGCGAATGCCATAACTTCGGGCGACACGCTTGCAGCGAATGCGGCGGTCGCAGTCAGGCCAAACGCCCGCATCAGCTGGCGCCGGTCGATTCTTCCGCTCTCGAACGCCTTACGGAGTCTCGCAATATTTTGTTCCATCGCTATTCCTCCAGGAAATGTCTGCTCGATCTCGGCAGCCGCAGTGGCGGGATTGTAAGCCCCCACCGATTCGTTTGGCACATATTTTCAGTAGCGCAGGCTTCAGCCTGTGGGGTTTAGTCCTTCCTGCAAGGCAGAACCCCCACAGTCTGAAGCCTGCGCCACGAACCCCATGAAATCATTCGCCGTCCGACCGGCAACATACGACTAACCGCATTCGAATGCAATCCTCGCTCGCGTCTATCGTGGCTCCGGCCGCCTGGCGATCAGCACACAAATTAGCGCGACCACGGCCAGGGCCGCGGCCGTATAAAAAGCGACCCCGTAGTTTCTGTGCTTGTCGAAAAGCACTCCTCCGAGGGTAGGCCCCAGAATCCCGGCAAATCCCCAAGCGGTAAATAACAAACCGTAGTTCGTGCCGGCATATCGCGTGCCCCAAAAATCCGACACGGTAGAGGGAATGACCGAGGCTTGCGCCCCATAGCTGAAATACACGAAATAGATCAGAACATACAACGCGGTCAGATGAGCGCCAACCCAGTAGAGAGTGGGCATGGCGACGCAGGACATCGCCAGGACAACACGCAGGGTATTCAGCCTGCCCATCAGGTCGGAGAGCCAGCCGGAAAGGATCCTTCCAGAAACGTTGCCGAAGGCCCCGGCCACCAGCCCCAACGTTGCCAGCGTGGCGCTGGCGATTCCCTGGTTGTGCGCAAAGGGAATCAGTTGGCTGATGACCATGAGCCCCGCTGTAGATCCAAGTCCAAAGCCGAGCCACAACAGGTAAAAGGCCGGCGTGCGCAAGATTTCGCCGGGAGCGTATTGGTGCCGGATCGTTGCTGTACTGAGAACGGAAATATTATCCGTTGGGTGCAGTCTGACCGCAGGATTCTTTAGAAGAAAAGCCCCAGTCATGGTCATCACAAGAAAAATTCCACTGAGGATCATGCAGGAAGCGCGCCAGCCGAAACGGGGGAACAACACCAGATTTGCGAACGATCCAAAAATAGCCGATCCGCTTCCAAATCCTGCAAGCGCCAGACCGATCGCCAAGCCCGTCTTGTCGGGAAACCACTTCGCCACGACGGGAACAACAGTCCCGAAACCGAATCCAAGGCCGACACCGCCCAGCACGCCGTAGAAAAAAAAGAGTGAGTACAGACTGGAGGTGAAAGCGAAGAGCAAAAAGCTGAGGGAAACCAGCAGACTGCCCGTCAACGAGATCCAAAAGGGGCCGAAGCGGTCTTGAAGTCTGCCGGCGAGAAGCAGTGAGGCGGCAAACATTACCGCAGCGAAAGTGAAGACCGTGGAAGTCTGCGCCCGCTTCCACCCGAATTCGTTTTCGAGCGGCGTGACAAATACACTCCACGCATAGAGAGTGCCGAGAGCGAGAGTCATCAGCAGCCCGCCCAACATCCGCCACCAGCGGCTGATCGACATCTCCTCGCCGATCCGAGCAGCCGAGGGAGAGATGGGTCGCCCTAAAATATTGCCAGGCGTGGGAGTCGCTGTCATCAAACCTCGTTTTTAAGTCATGCTTTTGGAAGGCTCGATTTTCGGGCCTTCAATCCGCTTGGGAACATGCCCTCGCTTATAAATCATGACCGTTCGCTTGAATTCGATGACCACGGTTCCATCTTGTTTGAAGCCCGTAGTCTTGAAGCGCACAATTCCGACGTTCGGCCGGGACTTTGACTCTCGCTTCTCGAGAACTTCACTTTGCGAATACAGCGTATCGCCATCGAAGAGGGGATTGGGCAGTCGCACTTCATCCCAGCCCAGATTGGCCATCGCATTTTGAGAAATGTCGGCGACCGATTGGCCTGTTACCACTGCGAGTGTAAAAGTGGAATCAACGAGGGCCCGCCCGAATTCCGTTTTTGCCGCATAGGCGTGGTCGAAGTGGATCGGATTGGTATTCATGGTCAGCAGGGTAAACCAGATGTTGTCGGCGGCAAGAACGGTGCGGCCCAGAGCGTGCCGAAAAACATCTCCGACCTCGAAGTCCTCAAAAACTCGTCCGGTCCAACCCTCTTGAATGGCCATCATCGCCTTCCTTTGCCTGGGAACGCCAATCTCCCGATTGGCGCCTTAAAAGCCGCCAATCGGGAGATTGGCGTTCCCGGGCAAAATCAGATCACCTTCTCGCGCCGCCAACCTTCAATTGTCCCTGGATCAAAACCCAATTCAGCCAAAATCGCATCGGTTTGCTGCCCCAAAGCCGGAACTTCGTTCATGACGGGCTCTACATGTTCCATCGTGACCGGGGGAAGCATCGCCGGTAGAGAGCCTACCGGGGAACCCACCGTACTCCAGCGCTCCCGGGCCTTCAATTGCGGATGCTCCACAAACTCTTGCACGCTGTTCAACCGGGCATTGGCAATCTGCGCGGCTTCCAATCGCGCGATTATTTCGCCGGCGGTCAGCTTCTGGAAAACTCCTCGCATAACCAGATCGAGCTGCGGGCGATTCTGCACTCGCTTCGCATTGGAATCAAAACGAGGATCCGCGGATAGTTGGGGGCTCTCCAAAACCACCTCGCAAAACTTTTTCCATTCGCGTTCATTCTGCAGACCGAGATACACCACTTTATGGTCCCCGCTCATGACCGGCCCGTAAGGCGCGATGGTCGCGTGGTTTGCGCCAGTGCGCGGTGGAGCTGTTCCCCCGAATGAATAATACGCGGCATAGCTCATCCATTCCCCCAGCGAATCGAAAAGGGAAGTCTCCAGGGCGATGCCTTCCCCCGTTCTCAATCTCACCAGCAGGGCCGTCAATATGCCAGAATAGGCATACATGCCGCAGGCGATATCCGCGACGGAAATGCCTACCTTGCAGGGCGTTTCCTCCGTCCCGGTGATGGAAATCAATCCGGCCTCGGCCTGGATCAACATATCGTATGCTTTTTTGTCCCGGTACGGTCCCGAAGATCCATAGCCGGAAAGATCACACAGGATGAGACGCGGATATTTTTTGCGCAGTTCTTGAGTGACAAAGCCGAGCCGCTCTGTAGCTCCGGGCGCCAAATTCTGCACAAACACATCCGCCTTCTCCAGCAAGCGATGCAGAACCGTCTTGGCTTCCGCCCGCTTCAGATCCAGCGTCAAGGATTCCTTGGATCGATTGAGCCACACAAAGTGGCTGGACAATCCCCGCACACTCGCATCATAGCCGCGCGCAAAGTCTCCGACCTCGGGGCGTTCGATCTTGATCACGCGCGCGCCCAAATCCGCCAGTTGGCGAGTGGCGAACGGCGCAGCGACTGCCTGCTCCAAGGACACGACCGTAATTCCTTCGAGAGGCAGCATCAATATGACCGGGGCAGTCCCAGAACGTGCTCCGCCAAATAGCTCAGAATTAAATTAGTAGAAATTGGCGCCACTTGATACAGCCGGGTTTCGCGGAACTTGCGCTCGATATCGTACTCCTCGGCAAAACCGAAACCCCCGTACGTCTGCACCGCGACATTGGCCAGTTCCCAGGAAACGTCGGCCGCCAGCAGTTTCGCCATATTCGCTTCCGGCCCGCACGCCTTGCCGCTATCGAACAGGCTGGCCGCGCGCGCGACCATCAGCCGGGCCGCCTCCAGGTTGGCGTATCCGCGGGCGATCGGGAATTGAATGCCCTGATTCTTGCCGATCGGTCTTCCGAAAACTACCCGGTCATTCGCGTAGCGGCAAGTGCGTTCCAGAAACCAGCGCGCGTCGCCAATACATTCCGACGCAATCAGGATTCGCTCTGCATTTAAACTATCCAGCAGATAGCGGAATCCCTGGCCTTCCTCGCCCACCAGATTTTCGACAGGAACTTCCAAATTATCGAAAAACAATTCGGTCGTCGCGTGGTTCATCATCGTGCGGATGGGGCGAATCCTCAGCCCGTGGCCCACGGCCTGGCGGAGATCAACTAAAATGGTGGAGAGGCCCTCAGTCCGTTTCTTCACCTGGTCCGCCGGAGTGGTTCGCGCGAGCAGCAGCATCAAGTCGGAATGCTCGGCGCGTGAAATCCAGATTTTCTGTCCGTTGATCACGTAGCGGTCTCCATTTCTGACCGCCATGGTTTTCAGCTGTGTGGTATCGGTGCCCGTATTCGGTTCGCTCACCCCGAATGCTTGCAATCGAAGAGAGCCATCGGCAATCTTCGGCAGATACTGCCGCTTATGCGCTTCCGATCCATGCCGCAGAAGCGTGCCCATGATGTACATCTGTGCGTGGCACGCCGCGGCATTTCCGCCCGAGTGGTGGATTTCTTCGAGGATGACGGAAGCTTCCGTTACGCCCAGACCTGCGCCGCCGAACTCTTCGGGAATCAAGGTAGCCATATAACCGGCGCGCGTCAGGGCCTGGACGAACGCCTCGGGGTAAGCGCGCTTCTCGTCAAGCTCCCGCCAATATTTGTCGGGGAATTCGCCGCACAATTCGCGCACCGCGGATTTCAGTTCTGCGTGGGTTTCCTCAACGATGCTGTTTATTTTATCCAACGGAAGACCTCGTCCTATGCCGGGCGATAGCGTAAACTCTGGAACTCTGCCTTTCCATATAGGCTGGCAATCGCTTGAAGTCGCAATACGCCAGACGGCAGGATAGCAGAAACAAAATGTAGAGTATCTTAACGAATGCCGGCACTACGCGGGGGGAGAAATCATGGATCCCATAACTCGGACGCTGGTGTTTTTTTCTCACGCGCTTAATTCCAAGGATCTGAGCGGCGAAGTCATCGAGCGCGCCAAGTATTTGCTCCTCGACTATCTTGGCGTTGCAATTGCCGGTTCGCTGACGGAATCCTCACAGCCGGCATACCGGATGCTGGCTCGCTCGGCGTCCCATGGCCCGTGTACCGTAATCGGTACGGGATCGCAAACATCGCCGGAATTCGCGGCGCTGGCGAACGGCGCCGCGGCTCATAGCATCGAACTGGATGATACCCATCAGGCCGGTTCCATCCATCCGGGCGTGGTGATGTTTTCGACGGCTATCGCTCTGAGCGAAATTCTTCCTGACATTGACGCCGGCCAATTTGTGTCCGCAGTCGTCGCCGGATACGAAGTCGCCGCGCGCCTGGGGATTGCACTGCAGCCGAAATCTCACTACGAATTGGGCTTCCACCCCACTTCGACCTGTGGTGTTTTTGGCGCGGCTGTAACCGCGGCCAAACTCCTGCGCCTGAGCGAAGAGCAAATGCTCTCCGCCGTTGGTATTGCTGGCAGCATGGCCGCGGGTTCCCTGGAGTTCCTGGCGGACGGCACGTGGACCAAGCGCCTGCATCCGGGACTCGCCGCGCAAAACGGAATCCTGGCCGCGAATCTTGCCGCGGAAGGTTTTCAAGGGCCCGCCACGATTCTTGAAGGCCGTGATGGTTTTCTTTGGGCGTATTCGCGAAAGGCAAAGCCTGAGCTCGTCACGCAAGACCTGGGACAAAATTTTGAAATCATGCGAACCAGCATCAAGCCCCACGCGTGCTGCCGCTACATGCAGGCTCCCATCGACGGCCTTATCGATCTTGCTACCGCGCATGACATTTATCCCGAGCAGGTTGCGCGCATCGAAGTCGCTGTCCTCGAAGCCGGATGGCCGCTGGTTTGCGAGCCTCGAAAGCGAAAATACTCTCCATCCAATGTTGTGGACGCGCAATTTTCCATGCCCTTCGGGGCCGCCGTGGCCCTCACCGATCGGGCGGCCGGGCTCGATCAATTCACCGGCGACAGTTTCCACTCGCCCCAGATCAAAACCTTGATGGGCAAGGTAGTCCTGCAAAAAGATAAGCGCATCGAAAAAAACTTTCCCGAAGAATGGCCCGCCATCGTGGAAGTTTATCTGACCAACGGCAAAAAGTTTAAAAAACGTGTCCGCTATCCGAAAGGCGATCCGGAAAATCCATTGACGTGGCAGGAACTGTCCGCCAAGTTCGAGTCGCTGGCGTCACGTGTCTTTCCAAAAACGCGCTGCGGCCAAATCATCAATTCGGTAAGGGACATGAATTCGTCCACCGCCCTTCGTGACATTTGGAAATTGGCAGCTGGCTCCAATTCGCTTTCTCAGCCGGCAAATTGATTGGCTTCAAGTAGCACAGGCACTCTTGCCTGTGTGGGTTTTGCGATCGTTGTCTAATCCGGTTTCGAGTACGTGCGACTTACAAAACCACACAGCCAAGAGTGGCTGTGCTACTCAAGGAGACAAACGAATGGCAGGCAGGCTGCAAGGCAAAGTGGCCCTGATTACGGGCGGCAACAGCGGAATCGGGGAAGCCACCGCTCGCCGCTTCACACAAGAAGGAGCCAAGGTAACCATTCTGGCCCGCCGGGAAGCGGAAGGTCACGCGGTCCAAGAGGCGATCCGCGCTGAGGGCGGGGATGTCACTTTTTTCCCGTGCGACGTCACCGACCGCGCGGCCGTAGAAGCGGCAGTCACGCAAACGGTCACCACTTATGGCGCTTTGCATGTGCTCATCAACAATGCCGGAGGCGGCGCCCGCGAAATGTTTCCCGAGGAATCCGATGAGACCTGGGATCGCGTTCTGCGGGTGAATCTGACGGCCTCCTTCCTCACCTGCAGAGCGGCCTGGCCGCATCTCATCAAGGCCGGGGGCGGGTCCATTGTCAATGTGTCTTCCTTGGCGGCCGTGTCTGGCGTGAGTGACGCCGTCTTGGAACGGTATCCCGCTCTTCCTTCGGCGTCGTACATTGCCGCAAAAGCCGGCCTCGAAGGTTTTACTCGTTACATCGCGAGCCTGGGTGGACGGCACAAGATCCGCGTCAACTGTGTCCGCCCCGGCCAAATTCTCACGCGGCGTCTCACCACCGCCGCCGGCGAGCATGTCTTCGCGCGCCACTTCGAGATGTGGCAGTTGATCAAAGGTCCGGGTTACGCGGAGGACGTGGCCAACGCCATGCTGTTTCTCGCTTCAGACGAATCGCGTTTTATAACGGCGGAAATGGTCAACATAGACGGCGGGGCAGCGGCAAAGTTGTAAGTTCGATGGGAAAGCGCGAAAAGAATTCCTTGAGGCCGCGTTCAAGGATGTAGAATAACGGCGATTCTGCGCGGTCCGAACCAAGGTCCCGGATCATGGAGAGCAAAATGAAAAAAATGTGGATCGGAGCCGTGGCAGTGTTTGCAATTCTGATTGCGCTGCCGGCTTCCGCTCATGCGCAGTCGGCGCAAACCCTGCCGATACCTGGCGTCGATGCGGCCATCGATTTTCCCAACGCACACGAGATGCCCGATCCGAATTTGACGTACAAGATCGTGTTCGATATCGCCAAAGCCTCCCCAAAAATCGATGAAGCAAATCCCGGCCTCACCTTCATCTCCCGATTTTTCAACACGCTCGCCAAAGGCGGCGTCCCGGCCGACCACAGAAAATTCGTCGTGGTGTTTCATCAGGAGGGCACCGAGATCGCCCTGAACAATGCCGCCTACAAAGCCCTCAAAGACGGCCATGACAATCCCAATATTCCTTTGATCCATAGCATGAAGCAGGCGGGCGTCGACTTCCGCGTTTGCGGCCAGGGAGTATTAAACAGGAAAATCGACATGGCCACGATCAATCCCGATATTCAAATCGACCAGTGGGCCATGACGACGATCATGAATCTCCAGCTTCGTGGCTATATTCGTGCCGGAGGGAATTAGGCCGCGCCACCCCTGGGAACGCCAATCTCCCGATTGGCGTTTTGCATGAAGTCCGCCGCGGCGGAGAGATTGGCGTTCCCGAGCCCAACCAACTCTAAGTCCCATATCATTTATATCGTTGACAGAGGCTCGCCTCCCGGAGTATATCCATGCAAATCCTTCTTAAAGGGAGTTCCGATGGCAGACCATGAACTGACGGACCCCGGCTGTTCCACTTCAAACCAAATCTCGAGGCGGGACATCATCAAAAGCGTCATTGCGACGGGCGTGGTGTCCTCGACAAGCTACTTGTTCCGCGTCTCCAAAGTGTGGGCGCAGTCGTCGGCGCCGGGCGCGGTCGATCGGCTGATCACTCTGAATGTCAACGGCCAGCAGCGGCGCGTCGACGTCATGAAGCAAGAGACGCTGGTGATGACGCTGCGCTATAAGCTCGGCCTCACCGGCACGAAGATCGGCTGCGATCAGGCCGAATGCGGCGCTTGCACCGTCCTGATTGACGACGTGCCGTACTACTCGTGCTCGGTGTTCACGCACACCGTGCGGGACAAAAAAATCCAGACGATCGAAGGCCTCGCCAAGCCTGATGGCACGCTCCACCCGGTGCAGCAGGGCGTCATCGACGAGCAAGGCTTCCAGTGCGCGTTCTGCATGTCCGGTTTCGTGATGGCGACAGTTGGATTTCTGAAGATAAATCCCAACCCCACGCGCGCGGAACTCGCTCACGGAATTTCCGGCAATCTTTGCCGCTGCCAGGACTACGACAAGATTCTCACCGCCATGATGCGCGGCGCAGAGAATCTGAGGAAGGCGTAACCATGCCAAACGTAACGCCCCCCAATAAATTCAAATATATCGGGAAGAACTACATCACCGGCGACCTCCACGCAAAAGTAACAGGCAAGGCGAAATATGCCGAGGACTATCGCGCTGATGGCATGCTCTTCTGCAAGCTGGCGCTGAGCCCCATGCCTCACGCCCGCGTCCGGAATATCGACGCGCGCGCGGCGCTGGCCATGCCCGGAGTCAAAGCCATCCTCACCGCGGACGAACTCCCCGCTCCGGCCAACAGCATCAACGATAACGGCACCGTGATCCTCGCCAATCCCAGGGGATATCAGGCGCTGACCAATGAGCCGCTGTTTCAAGGCCAGCCCATCCTTGCCGTGGCCGCGATCGACGAGCTCACTGCCGCCGAAGCCATTGAAAAAATCAAAATTGATCTTGAGCCCTTGCCGTTCGTCGTCGATCCGCTGGCAAGTCTCCGGCCGGGCAGCCCGAACGCCAGGACGGACGGGAACTGTTGGGTGCGCCTGCCGCCCCCTCCGCCGAAGCCCGGCGAAAGGCCCGCTTTGACGCCGCCCGAACTCCAGACCGTCAAGTGGACCAGTGAGGATTTTGAGGACGCCAAGCAAGGCCGCCTTCCGATGGGCAAGCCGACCGAAGAGTGGAAGGTCGGCGATATCGATGCGGGCCTGAAAAACGCGGCGCTGGTCCTGGACGAAACCTTCGTCACGCCCAACACCAGCCACCAGTGCCTCGAGACTCGCTCCACGATGGCCTACTGGCAAAACGGAAAAGTCTACGTTCACACCGGCACGCAGAGCACCGCGCAGACCGTCCCCGCGATCGCGCGCTGGCTCGGCATCGACGTCAGCAACGTCGTGTTTATCAGTGAGTATACAGGCGGTGGATTTGGCAGCAAGATAACTGGCGACATCACGCTGGTGATTCCTGCGCTCCTGGCGAAAAAAACCGGCGCTCCGGTCATGATGCGCATTACCCGCGAGGAAGAGAATTTCATCGGCCGCGGGCGTCCCAGCCTGCACGGCCGGATGAAGGTCGGGTTCTCCAAGGAAGGCCGGATCACGGCCCTGGATATGTACGTGATCTGCGACAACGGCCCGTACGACATGGTGGGCGATGCGTTCTCATCGGGACGTATCGTCTCCGTCCTGTACCAGCCGCAAGCCATGCGCTGGCGCTCGGTGACGGTCCTGACCAACACCCCCCCTCGCAGCGCTCAGAGTTCGCCCGGCGGAATGCAGGGAATCGCGATCATGGAACCGATCCTCGCGAAAGCCGCGCGGAAACTCGGTGTGGATCAGGTAGCCATCCGGCACATCAACGCCCCGGAGGGCAAGGCCCCGTTCGGACCGCTCACGGCAGGCAAGCAGCAATATGCCACGAGCGCCTTCATCAAGGAAGCGCTCGACCGCGGCGCCGAGCAGTTCAAGTGGAATGAGAGGAAAGGGGACACCGGCAAGCGGAACGGATCGAAGGTGCGGGGTGTTGGCGTATCGGTCAGCTGTTACTCCGGCGGCACTACGGGCTTCGATGGCCTGTTCGTCATCAAACCCGATGGCCGGGTCTATATCCAGTCCGGTGTCGGCAATCTGGGGACGGAGTCGTGGACTGATGTGCATCGCGTGGTCGCTGAACTCCTCGGCGTGCCGTGGGAAAAATGCGATATCACTTGGGGCAATACGTCGAAGAATCTGCCATGGACTTGTCCTTCCGGCGGTAGCCAGACGACTCATGCCATGACGCGCGCGGCGCACGCCGTGGCGTCCGACGCCATCACGAAGCTGCAACAGATAGCCGCCAAGGACCTCGGCGGCAAGCCTGAGGATTATGTCGTTGCCAACGAACGCGTCTCTCGGAAAGGCGGAGGGGCCAGCATGACCCTTGGGCAGGCCGCTCATCGCGCGATCCAGTTGGGAGGCGTATACGATGGCCACGACCTTCCCAAGGATATAAACACATTTACGGTGGTGTCAGCCACGGCTCTGGCCGGCCAGGGGCTGATGGCAGTTGCGAAGGACAAGTACCCGCACGACGGCAACACATTTTCCTTCGTCGCCACCTTTGCTGAGGTTGAAGCTGATGTCGAAACGGGTCAGTATCGGATTTTGGATTTCCTCGCCTACGCCGATGTCGGGACGGTGCTCCATCCACGGGCACTGGGCGGACAGATACTCGGACGATCGGTCCTGGGGATCGGTCACGCGATCGGTCAGAAATGGGTTTACGACCAGCAGTACGGACTCCCGGTGTCCAAGCGTTTTCACCACACCAAGCCACCGACAATTTTGGATATCCCCGACAAAATGGCATGGGGCGCGGTAGAAATTCCCGACCCGGAGACGCCCATAGGCGCGCGCGGCATCGGCGAGCCTCCCGTTGGGGGCGGTTGTGCCGCTATCTTGAACGCTTTGTCGGACGCTCTCGGGGACGAAGTCTTCCGGCGAGCGCCGGTCACGGCTGACGTCATCTTGGCTTCTCTAGAAGCGGGCAAGCCGGCACAGGACCCGCTGAGATCCAACATTTAGGCCCCTGTGCCACGGAACCGGCGTTCGAGTCATGACCGGAACGACGCGACTGTAAGCGATGAGGAGAACGTAAAATGGCTGTCATTCATGACGTAATACCAGCGTTCGAACTCTTTCAACCCACGTCAGTCGATGACGCACTCGCCTTGCAGGCCCGGCACGGGGCAAAGGCCTGGGTGCTGGCCGGCGGCCTCGATAGCTTTGACTGGTTTAAGGACCGGATCAAACGCCCCGAAGTGGTCATTGATCTGAGCCAGGTCAAAGAGTTGCGCGGCGTGCGTACGGCTGGCGATGGGCTTGAGATTGGTGCGATGACCACACTGACCGAAGTGGTCCGCCATCCCATGATTCGGGAGAAGTACGGCATCCTGCCAGACGCAGCCGAGGCGGCCGCCTCGCCGCAGATTCGCAACCAGGGAACTATCGGCGGCAACGTCTCCCAGGATGCTCGTTGCTGGTATTACCGAGGCGGCTGGCCGTGTTATCGCGCCGGCGGCAACATTTGCTACGCGGATACGCCGACGGGCCTGAATCGCGAGCACGCCATCCTTGACGCCGACCGTTGTGTGGCCGTCAATCCTTCGGACACGGCGCCGGCCCTCATCGCCCTCGATGCGAAGATGGTCGTTCGAACGCCGAAGGGCGAGCGCGTCGTCGATGCCGAAAATTATTTCATTGGTCCTGCCACTGACATTACTAAAATGACGATCCTGCACCCCGGCGATCTGCTCACGTCCATTCGAATCCCGTCCACTTGGGCCGGCGCGCAATTTTATTTCGAAAAAGTTCGAGACCGGGCCGTTTGGGATTTTGCCCTGGTCAATGTGGCGGCAGCGATGGTGATGTCCGGCAGCACAATCCAGCGAATCCGACTGGCAGTGAACGGCGTGGCCGCTCATCCGGTTCGGTTAACGGCTGTCGAAGCTGCCGTAGTCGGAAAGCCGCGCAACGAGGAAACGGCGAAGATGGCCGGGCAACTCGCGATCCAGGGAGCGGAACCTTTGCAATATAACGGCTACAAGGTGCCTTTGTTGAGAAACCTGGTGCAGCGCGCGATTCGTGGCACAGCCGCGTAGCACAGGCACTCTTGCCTGTGCGGGTTTTGCGATTCTATCTCGGCCAACAGCGCGCCTGCGGTTTAGAAAACCGCACAGCCAAGAGTGGCTGTGCTACTTGTAGGAGGGAACTTGAATCTCATTCAATGGGCGACAAGTCCTTGGGGACAGCAGGTGCCCATCCACATTTCCTGGACCCTCTTGTGGGTTTCCGCAATCGGGGGATTGTTGTTTCTGATTGTCCATGCGCTGTACGTCAGCATTTGGGCCAAGCCTGCGCATTCGGCAGCCTCCTCTGGCGTTTCCGGCGCGGCCGCGGGGCGAATTCCCGAACGCGTTCCCCGGCACAATCTCAGCGCACGGCTGTTTCACGCGATCATGGCGGTGGCCATGCTTGCCTTGCTGTTCACTGCGTTTCTACCCAAAGTGGGCGTCCAGTTTCCGTGGGTTACCTACCACTGGATCGCGGGCATCGTTCTTTCGATCTCCGTCGTCTATCACATCTTTGATGCTTTCCTGGGTCTGGACTTCTGGTCCATCTGGCCTGACAAAGTAGACATCGAGGACGCTGGACGGAGGATGAAGCGCGCTCTGGGGCAGGCCGCTCCCGAACCGCGGAAATTCGCCAAGTATCCGCTGGAGAATAAGCTGTATCACCTGGTAGTGATGCTGGCCGGGCTTTCCGTGATCGTGACGGGCCTGTTCATGATGAAGCGCGTGCGTACGCCCTTCTTCACGCGCAATCCCTATCTCTTCGGCGATATAACCTGGGGCTGGATGTATGTGCTGCACGGTCTCGCCGGCGTCGGATTTGTCGCGCTTGTCACGGTGCACATCTACATGGCTATCCGCCCGGAAAAATTCTTCATCACCGAGTCGATGATCTTCGGCTGGATGAGCCGCGAAAAGTACCTCGAACACCACGACCCGAGCCGCTGGCCTGTGGAGGAACAAGTCCCCGCCACGGCGCGGCCGGAATCAAAGAAAGCTCCCGCCTAAATGGGGCGAGAAGACGTAAGTGCCCGGTGCAATGCCATCGAAGAGTGTTACGAATTCATGCTCGCCTACGCCGGTCAGGGACTTTCCGGCAAAGAAAACAGCCAATCCAGTTCGCAAGTGCGCGGCTTCCTGAATCGCGCTGTCGACGCGCTAACAGGTCTGGCCGAAGTTTACGCGAGTGCGGTGAGACAAGAAAATCTGCAGCCCGCCGAACGCTACCTCTCGTTTCTCGCCGTGCTGGAAAATGACGCTCGTGATTCGCTCGCCGCGATTCAGTTGGTTCTAGCCCAGACCACCATCAGCTCGCAGTTGATCGATAATCTGAACGCTTCGATCCATCTGCGCGCGCTCCTCACGGATCTTTTCCTCATCGACGAAATCCTGAAGCCGCAACCGCTCGCCGCCAAGCCGGTGATTACGAGCTAGCCGGATTCGGTTTTAGTAGCGCAGGCTTCAGCCTGTGGGGGTTCGTCCTTCGAAGGACCAAACCCCACAGGCTGAAGCCTGCGCTACTTCACCCCATTTATGCTCTCGCCTAAGATCGGAGCAACCACTTCCGCCAGCGCGTGTCCAAGCGCCAGGTGCTGGTCCGCGTCGAGGTGAATGCCATCCACGCGGCTGCTGGAGGTCACGCGAGCTGCGTCAAAGAAATGGCACTCGAGATCCGAGCAGACTGCCCGGTATGCATCGGCGAGCCCGGCACACCTCTGTTCCGCCCCGGAGAATTTCTCGGCAAGCACTCCTTGAGGAGAGCGAATCGGTGGCGGACAAACAACAAGAATTGGAGGAACGGGCATTCCCGGTTCGATCGGCACCTTCCTGATTTCGTTGACCAGGGTCACGATGCCCTGAGCGGCTGACCACGCGTTGTTGTAAGGATGCGAAAACTGAAAATCATTCGTCCCCAGCGGCAGAATCACAAGCGCAAGCGGGGAATGCATTTCGATGCATTGCGCCAAACCATCCAGGCCATTTCGCCCCGGTTTGAATGGATCTTCCCAGACCGTGCGCCTGCCATTCAAACAATTCTCGATGAGCCGCACGCGATGGCCCAGCTCATTCAATTTATTTTCAAGGACTCCCGGCCAACGTTCCTCAAAGGGAAATCTCTTGCGCGTGTTTGGAACGATTCCCCAAGTCAACGAATCACCATAGACAAGAATGTGATGCACCCGAATGCCTCCGGAAAAAAGTTTGCAGATGCTTTCAAATTCTAATTCTGTTTGTCTTGGGTTGGCGGTGCGCCAGTTGCTTTCTGGATGGTGGTCTCTTGCCTGTGAAATAGTTGCCAGCGTCCGTCTCGATTCACCCACAAGCGAATGACATGATAGGGGAGTTCGCCGGCCGGCTGGTGGTCGGCAATAATGATTCCTGCATCGCCGAAGACAAACGCCTCGCCCCGGAGCATTTTGGGCAACACGACGCGATTGGTGGTGATTCCGATTTGTCCCACGCGCCCCTCTTTCGTGTCGGGCATTCCCGTGTATTGCCGGCCTATTCCGACAAATTCATCGGCCACGTGGTAGGCCCAGGTCTTGGCGTCGTGGGACGTGACCGCCGTCTCCACATCCTGATAAGCCTTGACGATTTCTTTTTGGCCTGCGGTTTTCGGTTCGTATGGAATGGTACGGCAGGGATTTTCGCAATCGGACGCAGCCGCCGGGCTATTGCTGCTGGGGGCCCCTTGCTGAGTCGGCGAACCCGTCGCAAGAATGGCGGTGTCCTGATGAGTGAGCAGCAGCCAGCCGGCCGGGCGCTTCACCCAGATGCGCGCGAAAAATGTGCCGGGGCGTCCCGTGCGCTTGCCGATCCCCGTGACGATCGCAAGCTGTCCGTACTCGCGCGCCTTCACGTCGTTGTACTCGGTGTCGCCCACGGCTGTGCCCGCTGCGGCGTCGCGCAGAAATTGCGCGCTCATCTGCGTTTGGCCGGCCTCATTGGTCCAGCTGAACTGCTGGTCCAATAGGGCGCCAACGGCTTTCGCGTCCTTTTTTTTGAGGGCCAGTTGCAAGGAAGTGTCGGACTGCAAAGCCGCGGCGTTTCCGCCGGCGTCCTGCGCGAATGTGATTGCTTCGTCGGCCGACCACGAACTGAAACAAATTGCAGTGATAACGAAACAACTCGCCAGCAGCTGTCTCATAGCCACCTCCCGGGTCGGCACACTTATACACTCAACCCGATTCCAATTGAACCGAATTATTCTTCCTCGGAGTGGTTCGATTGGTTTGGTAGGACAGCCACTCTTGGCTGTCCGCTTTCACCTTGCTGGGACTGAACGTGGACAGCCAAGAGTGGCTGTCCTACTCGAAACTCATACCGATTGACACGAGAGAGCGGCCACCATAGCATTCGGCGTACGCATTATTTGTTATCCCTATGGTGGCCAAATCAGCTGAAGGAGAACGAATTATGGTGTCACACTCGAATCATTGTAGATGGACGACACTCCTCATCCTGGCATTCTTGGGAGTCCTGCGTGCGCCGGCCACTTCGATTGCCAACGACCAGCAGGAAACGGCGCCGCTCGGTCACAATCAATCGCAACCGGCGCCCCTGGTGCAGGAAAATAAAACGATCAAAGTGTCGCAGCATGTCTACGTGATCCCGGACGGGCGCGTAAATCTTGTGCCCAACATCGGCATCATCGTCGGGAATCGAGCGACGCTGATCGTGGACGCGGGAATGGGGCCTCGAAATGGCCAGACCGTTCTGCGCGAGCTCGCCAAAGTCAACAAGAACACCGATCTGTATTTCACGACCACGCATTTCCATCCGGAGCACATGACCGGCGTGCAAGCATTTCCTGCCAATACCATTGTGATTCGTCCCGAGGTGCAACAGGAAGAAGTCGATCGAAAACAACCGGAGTTCATCCGCAATTTCAGTCGAAGGACTGCGGATTTGAAAGCGCTCCTCGAGGACGTTAAGCCCCGCCCGCCCGACATTCTCTTCGATCGGGAAGCAAAACTCGATTTGGGCGGAATCACGGTGAGGCTGCTTTGGCTTGGGCCGGCGCATACGCGGGGAGATAATTTTGTTTTCGTCGAGCAAGATGGAGTGCTCTTCACGGGGGATGCGGTGATCAACCGATTTTTCCCCATCTTTCCCGACGCGGACGCGAGCGGAAAAAACTGGCTCTCCATCCTGGATCAGCTCGACGAACTTCACCCGCGCACGATTGTTCCCGGCCACGGCGAAGTGGGCGGCGCAGATCTCATCGGCATCGAGCGAACCTACCTCAAAGCCGTACAATCGCGGGTCATGGAACTCAAAGCGCAGGGCAAAACTGCGGACGAATCGGAGAAGTTGCTGATGGTGGAATTTCGCGCGAAATATCCGGACTGGGATAACCCCGGTTGGGTCGGAGATGCGGCCAAGCGATTTTACGCCGAGGCGAAATGATATTGGTTTTAGTAGAACAGGCTTCAGCCTGTTGATTTTGCTCAGAGCATGGTAGTTCTCGCCGCAACGAAAACCCACAGGCTGAAGCCTGTGCCACTAAGGAATCGGCAGCAGCGGCTTATCGGTTGGGCGCACGTGCTGGTCGAAAGAATTCAGCAAAATTGCGGTGGAAGCGTAATCGCCCATCAGGGAAACAATATTGACGAGCCCCTGATTGCCAAACAGGCTCAGCGCGCGGGCGGCGGTGGCGGAACTGGCATGATGTTTGCCGATCGCCTCGCGGCCCAGAGCGATGATGACCGCATCTTTCTCCGCAAGCCCTTCCGTCGATTTGCGGTATCGAACGATATCGATTGTCGCTGGCGGCAGCCCCAACTTCAATCCCTGTGGTTCATGCGCGGTCCACACGTATTCGCAGTCCGACTCTCGCGCCGTGACCAGAATCGCCAACTCCACGAGCCGGGGATCGAGGCCGGATTTGTGCCGAAGGTAATCGTTCACTTCGCCCATATACTGGGCCACGGATGGGCTGTAGAGACGGATTCCCCCCGGCCCGAAACTGTCGGCCTGGCCTCTCAGGTCGAATAGTTTCTTTCCAGCATCGTCGAGCGCATCCCTTTTGATCGCAGGAAGGCGGTTGCCGGTATCTGCATAAACATCCTTTGGAAATGTTCCCCCGGATGTTTGCGCCGATGTTGCTGCCGCGCTGGCTGTAGCTTGTTCGGATCGTCCGCTCAGTGCGCGCCCGGCGGCCACGCTAGTTCCAATCACCAACAGTAGCGCTATCAGAAATCGAGACAATTTCATTTGCTCCTCCTAGTGAAAACCTTGAGCATTTCTATTTTCAATTTCGGTCCCAGTTCGCGGGCGGCCATGAATAACAGGTCTGACAAACCGTCGGCGCGCCGTTCATCTTTTTTATTTCGGCACTTTCGCGTAAAGGCGTTTCGCTCCGCTCGGCGCCCTACCTGCCATAAATAAGCAGCGTAAATGTGCCTGGAACCTGGGACGGCCGCGGATTCGGATTCTCGGCGGTCGCCGCCGGCGGCGGACCAAAATCGGATGTGACGGTGAAGATGCGATGGTTCGCGGTATCGAGAGCCATAGTCCGCGCGCCGCGTTGTGTTGAAATTGTTTCCACCACAGTGTACTTGTCCGGTGAATCTTCATGCGCCACGGTGATCGTGCCGTCGCCGCAAGAGGCAAACGCAAAACCGGTCGCAGGATCGAAGGAGGCGGCGTCGACGCCCTGCCCGATGGGCACGCTGGCCACGACTTTGCCCGCGTAATCCGTCACCAGCATGACTTTGCTGTGGCAGCCGATGAACAGCCGTTTGTGGGCCGGATCGATTGCCATCCCGGTTGGTTCCTCACAAGTCGGCAGCGGCGAGGTTTTGAGAACCTTGTACTCTTTTGAATCGAACTCCACTAGCTGCGCCGTGTCTTCGACATTGACCCAGATGTGGCCCGCTCCATCCGCCTGCGCGGCTTCCGGCTTGCCGCCCAGCGGGACCGTGCCTCCCACCTCGCCGGTCTTGGCGTTCACGGCTGTAGCGTCGTGGCTGCGGGCATTGAACACGAAGACGTTCTTCGATGCGGGATCGTAAAGGAAACCATCCGGGCCGTCCGCCGCCGGCAATTTTACTTCGTTAATCATTGCCAGCGTTTTCAAATCGAAAATCGTCACTGAGTTGGAGCGGCCATTGCTGGAAAAGCCGCGGCCGACCTCGTTCACAATCTGCGCGCCGTGAGTCCCTTGCAAGTTGGGGATGTCGCCCACGACATTGCCGTCGGCATCCACAACCATGATGTGCGTGCCTCGCGAGATGAAGAGACGATGGGAAACGGGATCGGCAGTGAGATAATCCCACCCGCCTTCACCGCCCAGCGTCAACTTCTTCAATAAGTGATAGCCCGAGCCCTGTGGTGCGGGAGCCGCCGCAAGAGTCGCAATCGCAGCCGCGCAAACGAGAAACAGAGCAGCCCAACTTGCCTTTCGCATGAGTTCCCTCCGCGTTGTCATTCCGAGCGAAGCGAGGAATCTCTCTGAGTCTGAAAGGTAAGAAAAAGAGAGATTCCTCGCTTCGCCCGGAATGACAACATCTTAAGTTTTTCCCCAGGTTGTTCAGAATTCATTGGCCCGCCATGCAATTCTTTACCAACTCTCAGATTCCACTGGTCAGCGGGCAGTTTCAGGTTTCTCAGCATTGCCTCGCAGTGCCGCAGCTTTTGTCGAGCGTCTCGCGTGCATCCTCGGACTTGAGGCCACCCACCGGCCCCAAGTTTTTGTCCACGCGCCTCTGGGTCTCTTGCTTAAGTTCTTCCCACGTGCGCGTCGGCGCTATTTGGGCAGCCACCGAAATCACAGCCAGGAACACCATCAATACTGGCATTGCGAATTGGCGCAAACTGAACCTGCGTTTCAATAATTGCATCGGAGTCCGCCCTGATTTACGGGGAAGGATGGCACAACTAGCAGTCGCGGGGCAAGGGAAGAAGCCACGATCACCGTGCCGGAAGCGGGTATTAAGATGAGGGTGTGAAACTTGACGGTTGGGACTGTGAGGCGTGTATATTAGGGCTTGGCCGGGGGAACACCTTGGTCCAATTCGTGATGGCGACCGGCGCAAAGTAGAAATCTCGGGGCTTAGCTTTAGTCCGCGAGTTTGCGCTGGGCTACAGAAGAAATCAGGGCTTCTGGCAATCACGGCAAGCTGGTCGGCTCGCAGAATAAAAAGAGTTCGCCATATGCTCAAAGGCCAGGTTAAACCTGGCGAGCCATTTTCTTCGGGCCCTCAGCGGAATAGCAGGATCACGCCCATGTTTCTTGATTTTTTTGGTTTGCGGGAACAGCCATTTGGAATGACTCCAGATCCGGCGTACCTTTACGCCAGCCGGACTCACAGCGACGCGCTCGCGTCCCTTTCGCTGGGCCTCAAAGATAATCGGGGATTTTTGGCGTTAATCGCTGAGCCGGGAATGGGCAAGACCACCCTGCTGTACCAGCTTCTGGAAGATTTGCGGGACAATTCGCGAACCGTGCATGTGTTTCAGACCCAGTGCACTTCGAGCGAGTTTATCGAATACATCCTTTATGACCTGGGCGTCGATACCAGCGGAATGGGTCTCGTGGCGATGCACGGGAAATTGAACGAGATCTTGTTTGAAGAATTGCTCGCAGGGAGACGCTTTGTCCTGGTCGTGGACGAAGCGCAAAATCTAAATGACTCCGTGCTGGAAACTGTGCGCATGCTTTCCAATTTTGAGACTCACAATACCAAGTTGCTGCAAATCATTTTGTCCGGCCAGCCTCGATTGGCCGCCAAGCTCGCACAGCCCCGGCTATCGCAACTGCGCCAGCGCATCGCGGTTCTCAGTCACCTCGAACCTTTCACCGTGGAGGAAACAGGGCTCTACGTCGGGCACCGGCTGAAGGTAGCCGGCTATTCCGGGAAACCAATTTTTGATATCGCTTCGATTCGGCAGATTGCCTGGCAGAGTAAAGGCATTCCAAGAAATATCAACAACATTTGTTACAACTCGCTGATGTTGTCCTACATGCGCGGGCAGCGGGCGGTGACTGCCGAGATCGTACAAGAGGTTGCGGCGCGTCCGGATATGGAGTCACTTTCTTCCGAACCGTTGTCACTTGCCAATATCGCGGCGGCTCCAGTTGCGTCTGCTGCGGCTGCCGGAGTTTCGAGATCTCGTCCCGCGCCGATGATTGCCCCCAATAATATTAAAAAAGATCTTCAAGCGAAGGCGGATCTTACCTATGACGCCGGCAAAAAAATCAATCTGCCGAAATGGTCCGCTCGATCGGCGATTTTAGCCGTCATTCTTTTGTCTGGGACATTGTTGCTCGCGATCCTGGGCCGTTCGGAGTCAAAGAGAGTAAGCTTGCCCGCAATTTTCGATAATTCTTCGAGCGCCCTCGAGCAGGTGGCCCCCGCTGATCCGTCCGAAGGCTCGATGGCAGGCTACGACGCTGCACCCCAGGATACTGGGAGCGGCCAGGTTCTAACCGTCATGGCCGGGCCCCAGCAAACACTGAAAGACCTCAGTCTGAGGTACGTGGGACATTTCGACAGCGATCTATCCAAGAAAATCTGCAGCCTCAATCCCGACCTGAAAGACCCCGATCATCTGGAAGAGGGACAGCTAATCCGAATCCCCTTGCCCCCGGGTGCAATGAGAAAAGTAAACGATACGGCGGAAGCAGCCAGCCCTTCTAAACCCGAGTCCTCGGAGAATCTCTTCACCAGGTTCACTGCACTCTTTCGAGAACGAAAATAAGGAAGACGGGAAAGGCGGGCCGCGAAGCCTGCCCTTATCGCCGAGCCGTGTTTGTTCCGGAGAGCTATCGCAAAGTCGAAAGCAATGTGGAGCTATAGTTTCGATCTTCAAATTAGGCGAACAGTTCGGGGGCTTAAAGCAAGCTAACTAACTTCAAACGACCTTACTGAATATCCACTTCGCGGAAGCCGAAGCCCTTTAACATGCCCGAGATTGTGCTTCGCGCGTTGTCGGTAGCGATTTTTAGGATGCCATCCTGCACCGCATCTTGCTGGAGCTGGCGCTCAGCCTCTTCGCGGACTTCGCTTTCGAGGTTCGGGTCTGGGGAAGAGAATAGCCCGGTGTCACGGGAATATACTTTCGTCCTGGCATTGTCGAGGCGCGTGCTGAAGACTTCCGCTGCGGGCAGGTGAATCGACACTTTCTGCCCTTGAATCAGGACATCGCCCGGTTGCAAACGCGTCAGATTGATCCCCCCAACCACCTCTCCGTGCACCACCAGCAGGAGGCGGTCACCCGCCAGAAATTTCGGCAGGTAAGCATTGGGGTGCTCACCCGAAATAATCTTATCCATCGTATAGCTCACGGTTTCCAGCCGCTGGAGTTGCTGAATTTGACGAACTACGGTCGGCTGTCCCACATTGATTTGCGTGGGGCTTCCGCGCAAAAGGCTTATCAGGCCCAAAAACCCGATCCCAGTCGACAACCACACGAGCGCGCCCACCAAAACAACGGTAAGGACCGCGCCCAATAAAGTTCCCAGAACCCAGGAGTACAAGTTCCGCCCTTTTTCTCGCGTTCTGCGAGTTTCCGGTTCGATAGCGAGCGGAGCATTGTCAATTGTCATCTGTTTACCCAACAACTCCAGTGTAAACCAAGCCAAACATAATTCCCCGAATTCGTTCCCCACAACTGCCCAGTGGGCACTCCCGAAGCCCACGTCCACTCCAAGGCCTCTGTCCGGTTGTTCGACGCCATTACAACGTGGTCCCGGCCTTAATCACCCCGTCTTTGGGAACAATGATAACGCCGCCGCGGATGTAGTACCCTTCGCCGTCGAAGTCCTGATGGCCTTGCTCGTTCACTAACCTCGCGCCGTCGCCGACGCGCGCGTTTTTGTCGACGATGACGCGGTCGAGGACGACGTCGCGGCCGATGCCGAGCCTGGGATAGTCGCCGCTGGCCGGAGGGCTAGCGTCCGCCTCGTAGAAGTCGGCGCCGAGCAGCACCGACCGGCTGATTCGCGCGCCGGCCTGGATAAACGTGCGGATGCCGACGATCGATTGTTCCACGATGCATCGTTCGAGAGAGCACCCTTCCGCAATGATCGCCTCGCGTGCCTGGCAGTCGACGAGCCTCGCGCCCGGCAGGTAATGCGGCTGCATGTAAATGGGGCGGCGTGGATCGTAGAACGTGAACGGCGCGTCCGCTTGCGTCAGCATAATGTTGGCGGCGTAAAACGAGTCGACGGTTCCGACGTCCGCCCAGTACCCGTGGAACACGTGCGATCTGACGCGATAGCGGCCGAGCGATCGCGGGATGACTTCGCGGCCGAAATCGGTCGCAGAGTCCGCGCGCAGCATCTCGAGGAGCACGTCGCGAGAGAACACATAGATCCCCATCGACGCGACGAGCGGTTTGCCGGGGGTATGTTTGGAGAAGGTGGCGTTGGCCGGGACGCTCTGACCCATCTGGGCTACGCGATCGGCTTTGGGTTTCTCCTCAAACCCTACAATTTGCCCGCTGAGGTCGAAATGAAAGATGCCCATCGCGGAGGCTTCTTCCGCCGTCACGGGCTGTGCCGCGATGGTGATATCCGCCTTGTTCTCGATATGCGCTTCGATCAAGCGGTTGTAATCCATTCGGTAGAGATGGTCGCCCGCAAGAATCAGGTAGTAGTCGGTATCGTACCGCCTGAAATGGCGCACTGCCTGGCGTACGGCGTCGGCCGTTCCCTGGAACCAGTTTGGGTTGTCGGGGGTCTGCTCGGCCGCGAGGATTTCGACGAAACCCCGGCTAAAATGATCCATCCGGTAGGTCTGCGCGATGTGCCGGTTCAGAGACGCCGAATTGAATTGCGTCAAGACGAAAATCCGGCGGATGTCGGCGTGCAAGCAGTTACTGATGGGGATGTCAATTAGACGGTAATTGCCGCCGATCGGAACCGCCGGCTTGGACCGATACTGCGTGAGGGGAAACAAGCGGCTCCCTTGACCGCCACCCAGGATCAGCGCTAGCACTTGGTTGTTCACTGGCATGGACCCAGATGGTACACCGCCGTCTATCGTATCGTTGCGCAAACAACCTGCGAAAAGTGACCAGCGCCTAAATACCGGCTCCGATCCAAATCGCTAGCCGAACACGCTCCGAGCCTTGGGACAGTCTGAATTGTCATAGTCCGCAGCGGACTCACTCGTGGAAGCGATATCCTCCGCTCCTGTCGATTGGAGCAAAAGTTTCGCTTTATCCGCCCAACTTGGGCTATCGCAGTGGACGGATAAGAGGATGCCGCCTTTTTCGATCCGCCCTTGATACCTCTTGGCTTCGTATTCAGGCGTTCCTAGCCCGACCAGCGCTCCTGAAACCCCGCCCAACGTACCGCCGACTCCAATTCCCGCCAGTGTCGCAATAATAGGTCCGGCAACGAGGAGTGGTCCGAGGGCGGGGATAGAAAAAGCGCCCGTTCCTGCCAACCAACCGAGCGCGCCTCCGATCACTGCTCCCGAACCTGCGCCAGCGGCCGCGCCTTCCGGCGCTTTCGTTGCCTTCTGCGTCGCAAGATCTTTTGTCCCAGGATTTTCCTGAAGCAGGACCGAAATGTCTGTGGCGCGGAAACCCTCCTCCTTCAAGACTCCGAACGCGTATTCGAAGCTTGCCCGGTGCGGATAAATTCCAAAGACGGCAATGTTTTTCCCAGCCATGGTTTCTTCCTTCCTGCCGCGCGTCTCGTTTCGGAATTCGCTCTTACTAGCTTCCCCCGCATTTAGCGCGCGAACGAAAATGAGGGGGCGGACCCGTGCGTCCGCCCCTCATGGTAGAAATTTCTAAGACTTCAACCGGGGTGAGGCATTTTCCAACTGGGCGATCAACCGATTCGCAATGGAAGGAGCCTGCACCTCCGATTCCCTGACGATCTGCTCCGCGGTCACGGAGCGTCCGTAAAGATCGCGGTTGGCTTTATCATCCGGACGCAGGGTTGAACCCTCGAGCGAGATTCCCACGAACACCCCTCGCGCTCGTGAGTAACTCAGAATCTCGGAGCGCATATAAGCGTCCGTATCCGCTGCGGTGGTTCGTCCCACCGGCCCGGCGGCTATGGATGCATCGGCGCCCAGCTTGACCTTACTGTGCAACAGGCTGTTCGCCCCACGATCGTTCATGATGAGAAAGACGAAGTCTGTTGCTTCGCCGCCAATCTGAAACCCGACGCTGCCGCCTTCTAACGCATACATCGCCGGAGCACCCCACGGGCCTGAAAAGGTTTGTCCCGTACGGCAAACCATGGTCCCGCGACCGTAATCGCCTCCAACAATGAACGCCGCTTTAAGGACCGACGGCATTACCACCACGCAACGGGCCTTGTCGAGCAGGTCCCGCGGAATATTGTCGGGGACATTGAGAATCTCCGCCATCACAGCGCTCGAATTTGCGATCCGATCCTCTTGCTTCTTCGCTTCGTCATGGTTCCTTGCGAACGTAACCGGAGCGAACGCGAGAATCGCGATCATGATTACTGCCAGTCGCTTTAGGAGAATCATCACTAAGCCCTCCTCAAGTCGTTTTCTTCTTCCTGTTCTTCCTGAACCGCGAGATATAGTTTTTCTCGCAGTTCAGTTCGTACGCTTTTACGAGAAGAAGTGGAGCAAGGTGTTCGCCAGGAAAGAAACTAATTGATAAGTGTTGGCACCTCATGTGGATACGCAGTGAATTTCGCGCCATTTCCGCGGAGTACTAGCACTGGCAATTTTGCCGGGGCCACAGCGTTTTTACTCTAAGGTCTTTTCTGTACGCGCATTTTATTTCTTGGGTCAGCCCGGCACCGGTGAAGCTTCATACGTAGAGGCACGAAGGAAGACTCAGTAACTTAGCCGCGCAAGGAAAACTGAATCATCGGGATAATGGAGCGGGCCATGGGAATCGAACGCACATCCACCCGCACGCCCGCCAATCCTGGATGGCCACATGGGGCGCCCTGCATCCCAAGCGCTCAATGGTTTGCCAAAGTGGCTATGGTTCCCAGACCCAGCAGGCGAGGGTCGGCAGTCACGAGAGTAAAGCCAAGCACGCCCGCCGTTGCAGCCAAGAAACGATCGGCTGGATCCTGATGCGAAAGCGGCACGTCCTGCGCTGCGGCAACGATTTCGTGCGTTAACGGGGCTTCGCGCATAAACGCGGTTGCTCTCGTGACCCACTCCCGCGCATTGCCGTGCAACTGGATTCGACCTTTGGCATGCAACAGCAGAACTTCCCATGTGCTCACGGGGGAAAGCCATAGCTCGTTGTTCTGATCTTTCAATTCGCGCTGCACGCGGCGGGAGAGCCGCTTGGGCTCCGCCAAACTCCAAATCCAAATGTGCGTGTCGAGGAGAAGTTTCAATTTTTTAGAGCCTCGATGGCATCCATGTCGATGACCGGTGAAACGATATCGCTCACGATGTCGACGCTGCCCGACAGGGAACCGATCCAACTTCTTTCCTCCGCCTCTGAAGATGCAGGAATGACATCCGCGATCGGTTTTCCCCGGCGGGTCACTCGAAGCGGAGTTTTTGTCTTGCTCACCTCTTCGAGCAGCGACAGGCACTTGGCCTTAAACTTGGAAATGGCAATCTCTTGAATGGGCTTCTTGTTCCTGTTGCTCAAGGGGATTCTCCAAGGACCAGCCTATTATACTATGGTCATTTGTTATAGTCAAAATGGGCTCTGGGCGGATGCGCCTCCCCGGCCTGCGGTTTTATTTTGTCCAGACATTGTCCAGACAAAGTGAACCTGTGCTAGAATGGCCTTTGGATCCTGGTTCCAGAGAGGAGGGAAGCGTGCCACTGAAAGCCGTCGCTTTGAAAGAGGAGGGCACACATTCGCCCGCCGAGGGAGTGCTTCGCCGGTTCGCGAAAGTAAGAACCATCCGGACTTTGAACGACGTGCGGAAGGTAAAACAAGAGAGGCCGGATATTGTCCTGATGGATCTCAGCATGCCTGATTTCGACGGAAGGGAAGTTCTTGAAATCCTTCGTGCCTCTCGCCCCGTGCCCTTGTTTATTTGTTTCGATTCCAAGATCCAACCGGCGGCCCTTTTGAAGCATTTGACAAGTTTGGGAAACATCCGAGTGAAGCAGCGCTCCCGTCCGGTCGGCCTTTCCGAGACCATACGACTTCTGGGTATATCTCAAGAGGCTCTCGGAAGAGTGTTGAATGTTTCATCGCGAACCGTTCATCGATGGCTCAAAGGCTCTCACCCGAAGCGAAATCGAGAGTTGGAGAGACTTTTGGGAATGGTCGCGCTGTTGGAAAGGACGCTGCCGACGACCGATGCCATCCATACTTATTTGCACCACCCGAATCCCAGCCTCGGCGGAGATAGACCCATTGACGCGCTGACGAGGGGCGACTTCGGCCGAATCGAGTCGGACCTTCAGGCAATTCAAGAGGGAGTCTACGTTTAATTGGCACTGCCTGAGAACCTTCCGCGGATTCCTTTCCAGGCAGTGGTATATCGAGTTGTTCGTGACGGCGTTGATCCCCTTGGAACCGCTGGAAGCCTGACTGCAGGAGGCCGTTTCAATTCTCCGGGCGAATTCGCCGCGCTTTATACATCGCTTGATCCAGTGACCGCCGGCAAGGAGATCGCCAGGGGCCTGAAGCAGCGCGGCATTGATCCGTCGCAATTTCCACCAGGTTCTTGGTGGCTGTACGAGTTGGAAGTAGAGGTCGAGGCTGTGCTGGACCTCACTAGCCCCGACATTCTTCAGAGGATCGAAGTGAACAGCGACGCCCTCACACGCGGCGATTTACGAGTGCCTCGGAGCATCGCCAGTGAGGCGCGGGGCAAAGGATTCGGCGCCATATTGGTTCCATCCGCGGCGGCTCCCGGCTCGAAGAATCTTGTTATTTTCCTCGACAGGATGTCAGGAATCCCCAATGTACTGAGCTCGAGGCCGGCGAACGTTCAAGAATAAAGGGCAGTCGGGTCATCGCGAGTTCTGGAGCGGGCGATGGGAATCGAAACCATCTCCACCCGGTCTATCACGGCGAAACAGGAATTCGCCCGGTGCAACGAGGAAGCTTTGGTCGGCCTTCGTTTTTAGCGAGCTGCGGCGTGCTTGAGCACACCCCAGGACTGCGCCTTCGCCCACTGCTCAAAGGTATGCCAGCCCGCCTCCGGATACTCGCGGCGCAGCCTAGCGATGTCCGCGCTGTAGCCAACACGGTCAAACCACTCGAACATCTTGGCGTAGTCTTCGTTCGCTGCCCGCAGCTGGGCAATGGGGACTTCCACGTAATCGATCTTACGTCCGGAAACGCGGGAGATAATCTCAGCTGCCTGGCTGCCGGTGACTTCGTCGGAGGCGATGTCAAACCGTTTGCCGAGAAATTCCACGCGGCGCTCCATCGCCAGCACCGCGAACCCCGCGATATCGTCCAGCGCTACCTGTTGCAGTCCTCGCGAGGCTGGCAGGGCCATGGCCAGTTTACCCTGCTGAAGACCCGGCAGCCACGCCGGACCGAGCAGGTTTTCCATGAAAAAAACCGGGCCGATGATGGTGTGGGGGATGGCGAGAGATTGGATGTGCTGCTCGACCTTGGATTTGCTCTCGAAGTGCGGGATGCCGGTGCGGCGATCGGCGCTGCCCACTGAGGTGAAAACGAGGTGCGTCGTGCCCACCGCCTTTGCGGCGTCGGCGACGGTGATGCCTTCCCGGGTCTCGACCTCGGCGCCCGCCTCGCGAGCGGACATGGCGAAAATGGCGTCGGCGGACTTCGCGGCGCGCTCGACAGAGGCGCGGTCTTCAAAGTTGCCAGTCGCGAGTTCAGCGCCCAGCCGCTTCAGTTCCTGCGCCGCCTGCGAATCAGGCTTGCGGGTAAGCGCGCGCACGCGGTGGCCCTTCTTCAGCAGCAGGCGCGCGACTGCTCCTCCCTGCTTGCCCGTTGCACCGGTCACCAAAACAGTTAGTATGTTCGACATGGCGATACCTCCAATTATGGGCGCGGCATAGTTTTCAAAGAGTCTATCGGATTCGAAGGGGTCCAACCCGGATTCTCTGTTCGCTTTCAGATGTATGGAAAGCGATCTAAGCCGGAATTCCCGATTTGGTCTTCTGACTCGCAAATCGTACGCTTCTCTTGGTCTCGGCACAACCCATTTGCCACGAGAATAAGTCCCGAAGAATATTGCCAGGTTCCGGCAGCCAAGTCCCGAGAAACGCATTCTCGGCAACTGCGAATCCATATTTCGAGAAGCCGACCCTCTGCCACCAAATCTCTGATTTAGAAGTCCATAAGAAGATCTGACTTTGCGATGCCAAGCCGCGATGCGTGCCGCAACCATCGCACGGGAAGATTCGCCAGGAAGCGCGCCGCGCCTCCAGGACAACTGCCTGCGCATTCGGAGACAGCGTCACTGCCAGTGCTTATCCTGATGTGGCGGAACGCAACTGGGTTTTCACAAGCCCCATAAAGGTGAGGCAGGTTTCGGTTCAGTTGAATTCTCTGCGCCGATGGGTAGAGTATGAGTTTTTGATCCGATTTCCTTGTGTCGCAAACCTCAATTCAACATTAGCTGCACCTGTTCGTCCGACCACTATCGTCTTATCGCGCGGATCCTCAAACTGCATACGAGATGGCTTTGGGCGCACTAACACTCGTTGCCAGGGGCGGAAAATGTTGAGGCTTGATTATCTTTCGTGCTTTTTGACGATCCTCTCGACGGTCCTCGTCGGGAAGAAGTTATGGCAAGGCTGGGTCATTGCCGGAGCAAACAGCATCATCATCTGTGTCATCGGGGTGCGAACGGCGGAATTCGGATTCGTTCCCGGTAATCTTTTCTGCATCGGGCTCTATGCAAACAACTTGTGGCATTGGCGACTGAAAGCCCAGATCGCGAATTCTCAATCTCTCCCGCAATCCCATCCCTAGTCGTATCGGCTTTTCGTGCCTGGCCCAAGCTATGCCTGCGGTGTACCGATATCCGCAACAAGCACTTCTACGGACTTCTTTGGATTCCACCTGATACACAGCCTCATCGGAATGTGAGAATTTGGCCAATCCGGCTCAAAGCCACACTCCGATACAGCACTAGGACATATCGGGAGTTGGATTGGGCGGCCACGACAATTCGTCTCCGGCGAGACCAATCTTATGGCCTATCTCTCGCACACTTACGGCACTCGCGCGCTAACGACCGGGACCATCCACGCCGCGTAGCCATGCGGGTCACGGATGTTAGCGATCATCTGATTGAAGTAGGCCACGGCGGATTCACGCGAGATCGGTGTTAGCTCGCCGATCGATTCGGCGTAACCGTCGCGCCAGGCTTCCAGGATAGCCGCAAAGGTTTCTCGCGGGACGCGCACCGTGTCCACGACAATGTAATCCACCTTGATCTCCTCCAGCTTCATCGCAGCGAGAATTCCGAAAACATTGCGACCGATGAACAGGTCGGTGCCGGTTCGTTCTCCGAAGCTCGCGGGGACCTGATGCCAAAAGTCCCACGGATCGAGAGGGGCGCGTTGGAAGTGCAACATGCCGTAGTCTTCGGGAATCAGGTGCACGTTTCCATGTCGGCGGGTAACGCGAACCAGCTCGGCAATCACCTGGTCCGCGTGCGGAATGGAATGAAGCACATGGCGGCAAACGGTGAGATCGAAACTGCAGTCCGTGGCCTTAAGTTCGAAGATACTTTGATGCTCGAACGTCAAGCGCGGCGCGAGACTTGCGTAGCGCCCGCGGGCCAGTTCCAGGTGGTGATCCACGATGTCGACTCCGAGGACGTGAGCGCGAGGAAAAAGTTCAGCGAGCCGCGAGGCTGCTTCGCCCGTGCCGCATCCCGCATCGAGAATGCGGGGGACCGCCGGCAGCGCATAGCGACAAAGCAGCGGAATTTCCTGCGGCCAAATGGCGCGCGCCTGCGCATCCAGGTTTCGCACCATCGACTCGTCGGCCATCTGTTTCGCCTGTGGATTGAGGTCGGTCATAACCTACTCCAGTGATCCGCTGTGGAAGTCTACCCGAACCGGTTAGGTCCTTCCATGAGAAGGCCGGTTAGTGTCAAGTCGGTTTTGTAGTTGCCTTTGGTCGTCGAGTGGTCTTCCTTAGAACCGAGCCGCCTCTGTCGCCATCCTTCCATCCGCACTCTTTTGTGAGCGATCTTCGCTCGGTGCCAGTTGGGTGTTCTCGTTTCAGTGGTGCTGCTACCTGATAATCGACCTCTGCTCCCACCGTTTCGGCGGGAGTCGGGCCCCAGGACTTAGTCGCAGTCACCTGGACTCGGCGGTTGAGCTCGGCTGTCGGGATCGCCACTCTCTAGGTCACTTCCCGCATCGCTTTCTGACTATTGCGCAGTGGTTCGTACACCTCTCCGCCTACCCACAACCGATGCAGCAGGACCGCCAGCTTTCGAGCCACGGCCACCACCGCTCGCTTCTTGGCATTTTTTCCTCCTCGCTCCGCAAGCTTGCGTCCCCATCTCCGCAGATCGCTGTCTTCTCCAAAAGGTCCCAGAATGTAGTGCGCTCCCTGCACCATCATCGTGCGCAGATACCGGTCTCCTTCTTTGCTGATGCCCTTCTGGGGTTCGCTCTCCCCAGAGTTCCTGCGGCCAGGTCGTAACCCGAGAAAACACCCTACCTGGCGACTCTTCGGAAACCGATACGGGTCTTCGATCGTCAGGACATACGTCAGAGCGATCTGTGTTCCCACGCCCTTCACCTGCTTGAGCAAGGACACTTCCGGGTAAACTTCCTTGGCGATTTTCTCCATCCGTTCGTCGTATTCCTTGACGCGCTCGTTCAGCGATTCAATTTCTTTGAGCAGCGGCTCCAGAACATCCCGCAATTCTGTGCTCAATGCAGCGGCCAGCTCCCGGTTCACCTGATACGTGCCACACTTGGGCAGTCGTTGGCCATAAGACTTCACGAGCCCCCGTGCGGCGTTCACCAAGGCTGTTCGAGCACTCACTAGTTCAGCTCGCGCTCGAATCACCGTCAGGTGGAGTTGCGCTTGCACACTGCGATGCCGCACCGGCCCCAACAGCTCGGGATCGACTCGCGCCAGTCGTGCCAGGGTCCGAGCATCGTGCCGATCATCTTTTCGATTGCTCTTGGTGATCAGCTGCACCTTTTGTGCATGCGCCACGATCACTTCGTGTCCCAACTCAGTGAGCAGTCGGCTTACCCAGGGGGAATGGGTTCCTGTCTCCAGTGCGATGAGACTTCGCGGTATCTTTCCAAAGGTCTGCTTCATCGCCTCCGGCGTCGTTGGCAGTTTTTGTTCCAAAATGACTTGGCCTGCTTCATCCAAAACACAGTAAAACGACCAGCGATCGCCCAGATCCAAACCGATGGTCAGCTTTTGCTCCTTGAAAATTTCGTTCTTGAATGCCTGCACAGTGATAGTCTTTTTCACAGCCGGTCTCCTTTCGGTTGCGCTTCGAGCGCGTCGACCATTGGGAGCGTATCGCATCCCGCCGGAGACCGGCCTTCTCATCCCATCTGAAAAACGGCTTATCGGAAGCTGGCCAGCGCCCCCCAAAAGCCACATTCCGATAAGACATATCAGAATGTGGCCGATCTGCGATGTGGTCGCTCGCGGGTGGTGCGGGAATTCCCCACAAATTTCCAACTTCACCGATGGACAAATCTCGTCCGAGGATAACCTCCGAGTAAGCAACAATTTGGGCGGAATGTGTCGCGTGCGAACGTCAATTCTACAATGTGACCCGTTATAAGGAGATGTGAGCGTCGCTCATTTGACGGGAAGCCGACTCGAACTAAGTCCCCGGCGTTTCTGAATCGCTGGAGCGAACCTACCCTACCTCTTGTCCAACAGTTGCGTCGCACCAAACGCAGCATTACCTAAATCTTGCGCCTCTATCCGCTGATCGGACCGACGGGTTTGTGCTTCCCAGAGTTGTCGGGGCGTCATCAAGCTTTTGAGGTCCTTAAGTCGACGGGCACTGAGATTGTCGCCTGCCGAGGCCGCCATTGTGTACCAGAGGTCAGCACTGACGTAATCTAGCGGAACGCCTTTACCCTCCATGTAGAGACTTGCCAAGTTGAATTGGCCCCTAACATCACCTTGCTCAGCGGCTGCGCGATACCACTTTGCTGCTTGCTGGTAGTCTATTTCCACTCCGAGTCCGTCCTGGTACATCACACCTAGGTTGGACTTGGCCGTCGGAAGTCCTTGTTCTGCGGCCTTCCGGTACCAATACAGCGCCTGAACATAATCCCTGTCTTGCCCCCACCCATGTTTATAGATTGCAGCCAAGTTATTCTGGGCTTCCGCCAAGCCTTGTTCAGCCGCTTTGCGGAACCACTTGGTCGCCTCACGGTAATCACGGCGAGCACCCTGATTGGCGTAATATGCATATCCCAGTTTGCTTTGGGCTGATGCGTCCCCTTGCTCGGCTGCCGCTCGATACCACCTCATGGCCTCGACCGAATTCTTGGGAACGCCACATCCGCGTTCGTACATGAGTCCCATTCTCGCTTGTGCCAGTACATGACCGCGTTCGGCGGCGGCTCGGTAATAACTCACCGCTTTCCCGCAATCCTTGGGGACCCCATCCCCATGTTCATACAGAGCACCTAGGTTATATTGTGCAGCCGCCAATCCCTGTGCGGCCGAGGCTGCGTACCACTTTGCTGCTACCTGGTAATTTTTGGGAACGTCTTGGCCGGCGGTGTAGAGATAGGCCAAATTGTTTTGCGATATTGCGTCTCCGCTCTCAGCATTCCGTTGAAGCTCGGAGGCCATCGTGGGTGAAACTTTTCTGACCTCGTTCTGAACTGCAACCGTGTCGGTGCTGTCTTGGGAAGGCGTTGTTCCGCCCAACAGCCCAACAGCAGGTACTAGAAAAACGACCGAAAAGATTGCGAATTTCACTTTCCTTCCAACCATTAGACTCACCCTTTCAGATTCCCGAGATCGGTCTCAACCCGCCCGCTCGGAGGAACGGGGCGTGCGGCTTTTCCGGTATCACCTTCTTGGTCGCAAATCCACCGGTAGAAGAGCAGGTAGGCGCCGCCGATTGCTGCCGGTATCCACCCGAGTATAGTTTCAGCGCGCGCCCCATGTTGAATGCCCGCCCAAGTAACTCCTATTCCGATCACGAGGCCAGGCAGTCCCCAGAGCAAACCACGAAGGAGATAAATGCGCGGATCGTTGGGTTGCGGCGTGCTTTCTGCTAGGAATGAGGAGGGGTCCATACCCTTCTCGATGGCTAAGCAGATGACCTTTTGCCGCTGGACGTAGCGAAGATAGCGAAAGCCAAAAACGACGAACACGATTGCCACGGGTGAACCAAAAACGAATACAATGCTCAGCGCGCCAGTCAAGAGTACCTCCATTGGCAGTACATTCCCCAACTGCCAAAGTCTTCACCTGCCTTTAGACTAGGCGGTAGCTTCAAATGTTTCCGCGATGACTTGAAACAATGACGCCACGGGGCCGAGTCTAAAGCGATTAGGGCAGATGCTACTCGGGGCGATTGCTTACACGGAAGGCGCGGCGAATTAACATGCCGCCAGTACAGGCAATGCCAAATCGAAACCATGAAGCCCTACGAGAGGACGTTCGAGCTTGTGTTGGCTGAATATCAGCACAAGGTGCTCCGCCTATGCTATGCGATGCTCAGCAATCGCTCCCTAGCGGAGGAAACGACTCAGGAGGTGTTTCTGCGTATCTGGCGGGCCCTTGGCACATTCCGCGGCGAAGCAACGCTCTCTACTTGGATCTACGCCATTACCCGCAACGCTTGCCTCACTGCGATGAAAAGAACGAAGGCAGCACGCACGGAATCCCTGGATGATCCGAAAATCTTTCGGAGAGCTCAGAAGCGGGAAATGACGGGAGCTGTCCAGGAACTGCGAACCGATGTGAGGGCTTGGTTAGCCGAACTTCCGGAGTCGCAGCGTCAGGCATTAACGTTGTTCTATCTCGAAGAGAAATCCTATGAAGAAGTCGCGGCGCAGCTAAATGCGCCAATGGGATCGGTCAAAACCTGGATATATCGTGGACGCCGTTCGCTTATTGAGAAGCGGCTGCAAATTGAAGCGGACGAAGAACTGAGGAGCGAGAAATGAGGTGCGAGGACTGGCAAGAGAGGATATTTGAACGGCATGGCTTGGAGCCACTCGACCGGCAGGAGTTGGATCAGCACCTATTAACTTGCGCTATATGTTTTAAGTGGGCCGAAGCGCTGAATGAAGTGGATGCGGAGTTGAGGGCGCAGTTGCATGCCGAAGTGAGCGTCCCAGACCTGCGGCCGCGGATTCTGGGTCACGTCGCGCGGGAACGCCGCCGTCTTTGGATAACAGCAATCTCAGATTTAATGGATGCAGTGGGATGGAGCATTGTCGGGATTCTAGCGATGGCGGGATTGTTTTTGTGGTCCAACTGGGTGGACTGGATCGCAACTCATTTACTATCCGCGGGTGCGGCCACACTTGTTGGGAGCTTAATGTGGGCCGCACGGGTACTGTCGAAGGAAGATTCGGACTTGGAACGCCGCGCAGGATAAATGGGTTCGTTCGGGAGACATCCCAGGTCCTGAAAAAACGGGGTGGTCTCAATGGGTCGTTGCAACACCTGCTCAAAGTCTTCTTGTAGGAGCCTAGGAAGCTGATTTTGTTAGCCACCTTCAAAATCAAACAAAACAAAAGCCCTGTTTAGATTCTGATTGAACACTGTCGTACAGATCGATTCTCGACGGGAAATATTGTCAGATCAACTGGTTATAGGGTGTTGCATCGACCGGTTGAGCTGGCAGGGATTATCAGAATGTGGCGCAAGGTGCGCCAGTGAAGAACCGGGCTTTCGCTGAGAGGGCCTGCCTCGTCGAGCGCTGCGTCCGTTTAAGTCAGAACCAAATTCGCACGATTTGAGAACTCGCCGCGCCCGAAAAGTCGCGTCCAAAACCCCCGGCGCGACCGAATTTCGCGTCCAACTACGTCCAAAACCCAGGATATAATGGGGGAAATTAGGACCGGGAAGCCAGTAAGGCCAACTGCGTCAACAGTGAGCGACCCGACACATAGGTGACAGATTGTACCGGACACATGGGTTACACTTTCTCCTTTTTTTAGGGAGGAAGCGATGCCATGGAAGGAGTGTTCGGTGATGGATGAAAGGCTTCAGTTTGTGGCTCGCCGGCTAGCCGGCGAGCCAATGGCGGAACTGTGCAGGGAGTTTGGAATATCTCGCAAGACAGGCTACAAGATTTTCGATCGCTATCAACAATGCGGCCTTCAGGGGTTGACCGACAGAAGCCGCCGTCCCTATCGCTATGCCCACCAACTTCCTTTTCAGGTGGAGAACTTTATCCTGAACGTGAAGCAGGAGCACCCCAGCTGGGGTGCTCGCAAAATCCGCGAGCGCCTGATCCGCCGGTTCTCCGGCATTCCCATCCCCGCCAACAGCACCATCCATGCGGTCCTGGATCGACACAACCTGGTGCAGCGTCGGGGCCGCTTGCGTCGTCGCGCGCAGGGCACCGCTCTATCCTTAGGCCAGGCTCCCAATGAACTGTGGTGCACCGATTACAAGGGCGAATTCTTACTGGGCAATCATCAATACTGCTATCCCCTGACCGTCACCGATCATGCCAGTCGCTTCCTGCTCACCTGTGAGGCACTTTCCTCCACCCGAGAAAGCTACGCTTTTACCGTGTTTGAAAGGCTGTTTCAGGAGCGCGGCCTGCCTGCCAACATCCGCAGCGATAACGGCGTTCCCTTCGCTTCCGCACATGCTTTGTTTCACTTGAGCAAGTTGGCCGTCTGGTGGCTCCGTTTGGGCATTGGCATCGAACGCATCAAGCCCGGTCACCCGCAGCAAAACGGCCGCCATGAGCGCATGCATCTCACGCTGAAGAAAGAAGCCACGAAACCAGCCGCTGGCAACTTCCTGCAGCAGCAGGCTCGCTTCGATGACTTCCTCGAGGTCTTCAACAACGAACGCCCGCACGAAGCTCTGGACATGAAGTGCCCCGCCGAAGTCTATCAGCCCTCAACGCGCATCTACAAAGGGCTGCCCGATATCGATTATCCCTTCCACGACAAGACCATCGTCGTCACCCGTTGCGGACGGATCTGTCTGGGACACAAGAAGATTAACTTCAGCACCGTCTTTGCCGGACAGGCCGTCGGCATCAAGGAAGTTCAGGACGATATCTGGCTGGTTAGTTTTATGGAGTATGATCTAGGATACTTTGATCTGGAGACTCGAGTGCTAGAACCGTTGCAAAATCCATTTGGCCCGAAACTGTTACCTATGTAGCCGGTACATTCTGTTACCCATGTCTCCGGGTTGGACCAAGGGTTTCTGGAGCGGGCGATGGGAATCGAACCCACGTCCGAAGCTTGGGAAGCTTCTATACTGCCATTGTACGACGCCCGCTCTAGGCTAACGCTACCAAACGCGCCAAGGTCTTGCAAGAATTCAATGCGATGCATTTCATGTTAAATTGATCATTCGCACATGGAGAATGCGCGGCTGAAATTGGAGGCGCCAAGATGAGCAAGAATATAACCATCCGAATGGACCGCGAGAACTATGAGTTTCTCAGCGGGATCAGCAAGGAAGAGCGGACAGACTTATCCAAGGCGGTGAGGGATTTGGTTACGCGCGGAAGAATCTTGCTGGCTGTGGAGAGGTACAAGAAGGGGGAAGCCTCTCTGGGCAAAGCGGCGGAACTTGCCGGGCTTCCGGTTGGCCAGATGATGACCATCCTCACAGAGTTCGGCGTTGAAAGCAGGATCGAGAAAGAAGAGTATCTCCAAGGAATCGAAAATCTCGCGAAGGTCTGGTAGAACGACTGCCTTTTCCAATCTTGAACCGAAGCGCCGCGAACCCCCGATCTGCATGACTGTTGCAGAAATTCCTAGCTGGCCAATTCATGCTAGAGTGTCGCGTTGCGTTTAGCGAGGACCGCCCGCTGTGGCGGCGAGCCGTCCGATTGGGAGGATGTATTGGCGTACCGGGATTTGCGCGAATTCATTGCCAAGCTCGAAAAAGAGGGCGAGCTGCGGCGCATCGCCGCGGAAGTCGATCCGGTCCTCGAGATCACGGAGATTACCGATCGCGTGACGCGCGCCGGAGGCCCGGCGTTGCTATTTGAAAAACCCAAAGGCTCGCGCATTCCGCTGCTCATCAACATGCTGGGCAGCGAGCGCCGCATGAATCTCGCGCTCGAAGTCTCGAGCATCGACGACGTGGCGGCGCGCATCCGCGGTTTTCTCGACATGCAATCGCCCCAGGGCCTGCTCGACAAAATCAAAATGTTGCCGAAGCTCGCCGAACTCGGCTCTTTTTTCCCAAAATCCGTGAAGACCGGCCCGTGCAAGGAAATCATTCGCCGCGAAAATTTCTCGTTGTTTGAATTTCCAATCCTGAAGTGCTGGCCGCAGGACGCGGGGCGTTTCATCACCTGGCCTCTGGTTTTTACGCGCAATCCGGAAACGGGGAAGCGCAACGTCGGCGTCTACCGCATGCAGGTGTATGACGAGCGCACCACCGGCATGCACTGGCAAACGCAAAAGCATGGCGCCGAACATTTCCGCCGCGCGCGCGCCGCCAATCCCGACGGGCGCATCGACGTAGCCGTCGCCATTGGATCGGACCCGATGACCTGTTTGTCCGGCATCCTGCCCATCCCGCCGGACCTCGATGAAATCATGTTCGCGGGTTTCCTGCGGCGCGAGCCGGTGGAAATGGTTTCCTGCGAAACCTGCAATCTGGAAGTGCCCGCGAATTCGGAAATTATCCTCGAAGGATACGTGGACTTAAAAGAGATGCGCACGGAAGGCCCGTTCGGCGACCACACGGGTTTCTATTCGCTGGAGGGTGAGTTTCCCGTTTTTCACGTCACGTGCGTGACGCAGCGCCGCGATCCCATATACCTCACCACCATCGTCGGTCCGCCGCCGCAGGAAGATTTTTTCATGGGGCATGCCGTCGAGCGCGTTTTTCTCCCCGTGATGAAAATGCAGTATCCCGAAATCGTGGACGTGGCCATGCCGGCCGAAGGCGTCTTTCATAATCTGATGATTGTCTCCATCCGGAAATCCTACCCCGGCCACGCGCGAAAAATCATGCATGCGATTTGGTCGCTGGGGCAGGCCATGTTCACCAAAGTAGTGGTGGTCGTGGACCATGACGTAAACGTACAGAATTCGCGCGAAGTGGTTTGGAAATCGCTGTGCGCGATCGATCCCGAGCGGGATGTGGAATTTGTAATGGGTCCAGCCGATACCCTGGACCACGCCTCGCGCATCCAGGACTATGGCTCGAAAATGGGGATCGACGCGACGCGCAAATGGGAAAGTGAAGGATTCCGCCGCCCTTGGCCGGATGAAATTGTCATGGATGCTGCCACCAAACGGCGCGTCGACGCGATCTGGCAAACGCTGGGTCTGCCGCGGTAGCACAAAGTTACCCAACAGGTGTCTGGAAAGGTGATACTAGTAATAGTAGTCCTAGTATTCACTAAACCCTATTGCTTGCGCTTTTTGCCCATTTCCTGTCCGCGTGGTCAGCCGCCTAAGCGGTATTCTTCAGAACAACTTGCGAATCCGATTGCTTGACACTCCAAGTGTGGGATGCCAAATTCGCTGTACGCGGCGACCGCTCTGCGGAACTTGGATTTTATGCCGCACTGTGTTCCCGGGCCGTATGGGGCCCGTGATCGGAAAAGCGAAGCAAGCGACAGATTCGAGCCGGCCACTTCCACCGTGGCGGACGCAAAACACGTTGCCGGGCCGGGGTACGGATGCCGTCGGGTTGCTGATCTAGGTAAATGCGGGTGGAAAGGCGGCTCTGGTTCCAAGGTTACCTGAGCCGGCCGCTTGAGCGGATCGCGAAGCAAAAGTTGAAAGATCCGGCAAGCGTGGGGATTCCTGAGGGGTTCGGATATGTTTGGTGGCTCTAAACAAAAGGCTCTCGTCGGTTTGGATATTGGCTCCAGCTCCATCAAAGCCGTGGAGCTGAAGGGTACGAAACACGGGTACGAACTCGTCAGTTTTGGGCTGGAACCCCTGGCGCAGGATACGGTGGTCGACGGCGCAATTATGGACGCGCCGCTCGTTGCCGGTGCGATCAGCAACATTTTCGATACCCACAAAGTTAAGACCAAAAATGTGGCCACCGCGGTTTCGGGGCACTCGGTGATCGTCAAGCGGGTTACGCTTCCGTCGATGTCCGAGGAAGAGCTGTACGATCGCATCCAATCCGAGGCCAGCCAGCACATCCCCTTTGACATCGCGGACGTGAACCTGGACCACCAGTTGCTTGAGTCGGTGGACTCGCAAATGGATGTCCTGCTGGTGGCGGTCAAGAAAGATAA
The DNA here is from genome assembly GCA_963719875.1 of uncultured Acidobacteriota bacterium. Taxonomy (GTDB): domain Bacteria; phylum Acidobacteriota; class Terriglobia; order Acidiferrales; family UBA7541; genus Palsa-360. Next base: position 331,488 of record CAVRDJ010000001.1, read on the forward strand.
AATCCTGAACCACACCAACGTGCTGGCGCAAGCCGGGAAGAACTCCACGGTGGTCGATATCGATGCGTTTGCCCTGCAGAATTGCTACGAGGAAAATTACGATCCGGATCCCGGCCAAACCGTCGCTTTACTGAATATCGGCGCCAGCGTGATGAACATCAATATCGTGCGCGGCGGCATTCCCCTGTTTACGCGCGACGTTTCGGTCGGAGGCAATCAATACACCGACGCGCTGCAAAAGGAACTGGACCTGAGCTTTGAAGATGCCGAGCGGCTGAAGCACGGCGAAAATATCGCCGGCGTCGCCGAGGAACATCGCGCCACGATCCTGCGTTCGGTGACCGATATCCTGGTTCTTGAAATTCAAAAAACGTTCGACTTTTTCCGGGCGACCGCGACCGGGGAGAGCATCCAGAAAATCGTGGTGGCCGGCGGCAGCGCTCGCGTGCCCGGCTTGATGGATGTGCTGCGGGAAGAGTTTGCCATTCCGGTCGAGGAAATGTATCCGTTCCGCAAAATCGTGATCAATCCGGCGCGCCACAGCGAGGATCAGATTCGCGAACTTGCTCCCCGTCTGGCCATCGCGGTAGGGCTCGCCCTCAGGAGTTTCGACGAACCATGATTCGCATCAACCTACTCGGGAGAACGCGGCCAAAAGCCACGCGCACGACCGTTCCGCTCGAAGCCACGCTGCAATACGTGCTGCTGGCGATTGCGCTGGTCGTGAGCATCGGCGCCCTCTACGGGCACTACCTGCTGCTCGATCGCGAAAATACCAAGATTGTGGCGCACATCCAGAAACAAATGGGTGAAAAGGCGCGGCTCGAACAGCTCAAGCAGCAAGTGGACAATTTCGAAAAGCAAAGGGCCGTTTTGCAGCAAAGGATCAACGTCATCGAGGAACTTCAGCGCAACCGCACCGGCGGCCAGGAACTTCTCGAAGCCATCGCCAACACCGTCAGCCGCACGGATACCTTGTGGCTCATTTCCGTCGACCGCAAAGGCGACGGGTTGACCATCAATGGTGCGGCGGGTTCCATCAACGCGGTGGCGAACTACATCACGCAACTCAAGCGCTCGGGTTATTTCCAAACCGTGGAAATCAAGGAATCGCACCAGGATGATAGCAACAAGACTGTGCAGATCTTTCTTTTCAGCCTGACCGCTGATTTTGGTCTGCCGCAATCCGCCCGCGCCGCGCCGCCAGCCGCTGGCAGCGCCGCGCCAGCCGCCAACACGCCGCCGGCGGCCCGCAAGGCGGGGAATACCTAGGGGGAGCGATGGCGATTTCGTTCCGCGAATATCCGTGGTATCTGCAAGCGCTGATCTTCTTCGCGCTCGCACTGGTCATTTTTGGAGTGGGTGAATATTTGCCCATGTCGCCGGTGGCGGCCATGCGGGATACCCTGGACGCAAATCATTCCAAGGATTCCGATTTGAATCGCCAGGTAGCGGAACTCCAGGTTTACGAGCGCCGCAATGCGGAATTCAAAGTGGAGATGGCGGCCCTGGAAAAGCAATTGGAAACGCTGAAGACCATCGTTCCGGAAGAAAAAGAGGTGGACGAATTCATGCGTTTGCTTCAGGAAGCGGCTGCCGCCTCGGGCGTGCAGATCCGCAGCTTGACGTCCCAGGCGGTCGTTCCCAAGGAATTTCACTACGAGTTGCCTTTCTCGATTAGCGTGGACGGGCCGTACTTCAGCATCGAGGATTTCTTTGCCCGGCTCAGCCGCCTGTCCCGGATTATCAATGTGGGCGACCTGTCGTTTGTTGGCTTGACCGATCCGTCCAAATCGAAGTTTCCCGTACGACCCGGCACCACGGTCACAGGAAATTGCACGGTAACAACGTTTTTTAGCAAGCCGATGGATACAACCCCGGTCCCGGCGGGCAAGAATCAGCCCGTCGCGCAAATAAGTGGAATTGAGCCGACTGACTATGCGACTCGCAAAATCATCGCGAACCCTGCTGTCCGCTGGCCCTCTCGGCGGTTCTTGCCACGTGTGCTTTGGCGCAAGAACATCCGAACGTCCAGCCAAACGCGGTGCGCGACCAACTGACGAAACCGGCTCCTGTAGAATCCCAGGCGCCAAGCGCCCCGCAGACCCCGGCGCCGGCTCCGGCAAACCCTCCGGGCTCCGCGAAGGCCAAAGCTCCAGCGAAGGCTCCCGCGAAGGCTCAGGCAAAAGCCCCGGCGAAGGCTCCCGCGAAGGCCCCGGCGAAAGCTCCGGCAGCCGCCAAGGACGCCACGAAGGCGGCGCCCGGGAATTCTGCTAAGCCACCCGCGGAAAAGCCCGCCGAAGAAAAAGCTTCGGTAGTGCGGCGCGATCCCTTCGACACGCTGCTCACCAAGGCGCGTGCGGGAAATGCGCCGCCGGAAAATCTCCCGCCCGGAAAGGCCGGTCTGGTTGTCGAAACGTTGCGCATCGATGGCATTGTGCGCAGCCCCAACGGCATGATCGCCATCGTCTCGAATTCCCAGCAGCGAGTTTATTTTCTGAGGGAAGGCGACAAGCTGTACGACGGCTCTGTCGACAAAATCGCCCTCGATGCCATTTCATTCCACGAGATTGGCAAAGACGCATTTGGAAAACCGCTGGAACGCGTGGTGACCAAGCGACTTTATCCAAGTCCAGGAGAACAGCAATGAAGACCAATTGGCCGGCTCTCGGGTTCCGCTGCCTGTTGCTGGCGGGCGCCGCGGTTGCGGTTCTGCCCGCGCGCGCGCAAGTCGCTCAGCAAACCCCCACGGGCGCGGCCTGCACCACTGGCCTCGATCTCGGCTGTCGAAGTCGCTCAGCCCGGTCAGCAAACGACCGTGCGCATCAGCGGCACCGGCGAACTTCATTACCAGACTTCGCGGCTGGACTCCCCGCCCCGGCTGGTGCTGGATTTTGCGAATACGCGCTTGAATGTTGAGAAGAACAAGGTGGCCAGCGAATACGCGCCGGTCCTGGACGTTCGCATGGGGCAACCGAATCCCGGGCAATCGCGAATCGTGATTGATCTTGCGAGACAGGTTCCGTTCAGCACGCAAGGGGACGGTTCGAATGTTACGATTTTTCTCACGACCCCCGCGGCTCTGGCAGCTCCGGCGGCGCATCCATCCGGCCAGGAAGCCTGCCCCGCACAGGCTGGCGGCGGTCAATGTGCCGACTATGCCGCTCCCGACCTGGCTCACGGGCAGAGACATGGGATTAGCGCGGCCTGCCAGTGAACCGGCCGCGCCCGAGCCGCAAAATCCACCGGCCGTCGACTCTCAGGCTCCGCCTCCCGCCCCGGAAAAGAAATATACGGGAGACCCGATTTCGGTGAATCTCAAGGACGTGGATTTGAAGGATTTCTTCCGCCTGATTCATGAGATCAGCGGGCTGAACGTTGTGCTGGACCCGTCGGTACGTGGAACGGTGACTCTGGTCCTCGACGAAGTTCCCTGGGACCAGGGCCTGGACATCGTGTTGCGCAACAATGGTCTGACCAAGGAAATCGACGGCAATGTTCTGCGGATCGCAACGCAGGATACTCTCGGCGCGGAAGCGGACCAGCACCGCGATCTTCTAAAGGCGCAGGCCGAATCGATCGAAATGGTGACCGTCACGCGGGTCCTGAGTTACGCCCAGGCACAAACAATGGTGGCCACGTTGAAAAGGTTCCTGACGCCGCGAGGCGACGTTTTTGCAGATATTCGTTCGAATACGTTGATCATCCGGGATATTCCCTCCTCCATCCCGAAGATCGATAATTTGCTGCGCCAACTGGACCGGAAATCGCAGCAGGTGGAAATCGACGCCCGCGTGGTGCAGACTTCCCGTTCGTTTGCGCGCGAAATCGGCACGCAGTTTGGATTCTCCGCTCCTACCGGTGTCACGGGGAATACCGCCTTTGGTGGATTGACCGGGCTCACGACGTTCCTGAGCCCTGTCATCCACTCTGTCGCTACGCCTTTCTCCACCACTGCGAGCACAGGGAGCTCAATTCCGTTCAATTCAAATCTCGGCGCGACCGCGCCGAATAGCGGCTTCACCTTTGCCACGCAGGGCCACAACTACGCGATCGATTTTCTGCTTAGCTTGATGGAGAGCCACGGAGTCGGCAAGATCCTCTCGGAACCCAAAGGCATTACCCAGAACAACGAGAAATTGACGGTGAAGCAAGGGCAACAAGTCCCGATCCAGACCAACATCAACAACACGATTTCCACGCAATACGTGGATGCCGTTCTAAAGCTGGAAGTGACTCCGCAGATCACGGCGGAAGGCACTGTTTTCCTGGACGTCACCGTTGAAAATACCCAGATCGATAAGGCGATCAGCGTGGAAGGGGAACCCGGTCTGGATACGCAGTCGACCCAGACCAAGGTCCTCGTCAACGATGGCGGCACTGTGGTGATCGGCGGTGTGGTCATTACCAACCAAAATACGACGATCAACCAAGTGCCGCTGCTCGGGAGCGTGCCGCTCATTGGCAACTTGTTCAAACACACTTCCATCAGCGTGTCTACTCAGGAGTTGATGTTCTTCCTGACTCCTCGAATTTTGCCGGGCTGAGTCCCGCAAGGTACAATCTCGCGTGACCTGGGAGGAGACCTCGGTTTCCTCCCTTTTTTATGCCGACCAACTCAACCAGCCGCTTAAAACGCCTTCGTCACGCCCTGGATACCGCCGGGGCCGGCACGCTGCTGGAGACGCACCTGCCAAACATCTATTACTTATGCGGATTTTCAGGTGATTCGGCGGCCTTGCTGGTCGATCCCGCGTCAGCCACCTTATTCACCGACGGCAGGTTCACGATTCAGGCGAAGGAAGAAACTCGCGGAATCCGCGTGCAGATCCACCAAGGATCGCTCCTGGAAGCCGTTGGCGGCCACCTTCGAGCCCGGAAACGCCAGAGGGTCGCTGTTTCTCCTTCGCGGCTCACCTTGGCAGGCTGGAAGACGCTCAGGAAGGCGGCAGGAGGCAATTTAAAGTGGCTTGCCATTGACGGTCTCGTCGAAAACCTCCGAGCCGTTAAAGATGCTGCTGAGATCGATCGGATCCGGGATGCGGCACGATTGGGCTCGCAGGTCATGGAAGAAGCGATTCGCTTGATCCGGCCGGGTATCTCCGAACTTGACATCGCTGCCGAGATTGGCTACCGGATGCGCCGAAAAGGCGCTTCCGGGGAGTCCTTCGAGGCCATTGTCGCTGCCGGACCACGCTCGGCGTTGCCTCATGCGCGTCCAACGACGCACCAAATCGGGAAAAACGAGTTGGTCGTCCTGGACCTCGGTGCTATACTGCGCCGCTACTGCAGCGATCTTACGCGCACTGTGCACGTCGGTAAGGCGCCCACGCGAGTCCGCCAATGGTATCAGGCGGTTCTCGATGCGCAGACGGCGGCAAGGGATGCGCTGAAGTCCGGAGTATCGTGCGGGGCCGTAGATGCGGCAGCGCGAAACGTACTGCAACACAAGGGATTAGGCCGTTATTTTGTCCATAGTACGGGTCACGGGATTGGCCTTGAAATCCACGAGGACCCCCGAATCGCTCGGGACCAAAAAACGCTTCTGGAGACAGGTAACGTGGTGACTTTGGAACCCGGTGTGTACGTGGAGGGTGTTGGGGGGATCCGAATCGAAGACGATGCGCTGGTGACCCCGCGCGGCGCCGAAATTCTTACGACAACTCCCCGGGAATTCCTCGAACTCTGAGCACAACGATGAAGGGATCCAAAAAACAGCCGGCCGGTTCTGAAATTTCCGTGCCGGGGGTCGACCTTGGCCAATTGGAGCGTTTGCTTTCTTTCATGTCCGAACATGGGCTGGAAGAGTTCGAATATGCCCATGGAGACCTGAGGATACGCCTGAAAAAGGCAATTCCGCAGCCAAGCGCGGCCCCCGTTCTGGCGCTGCCTGTGGCGCAACCTGCCGCTCCTCCGCAGGTCATTCTGGCGCAGACCCCGGTAAATGCTCCCCAAACGGCCCCGCAGGCCGTTTCTGGGCCTCCTCAGCCCGCCCCAGCCGCAACCTTGGACGAGCACATCATTAAGTCGCCCATCGTCGGCACATTCTACGCAGGGCCGAGTCCCGACGCGGGACCGTTTGTTCGCGTGGGGGATTTTGTCGAGGCGGGCCAGACGGTATGCATCATCGAAGCCATGAAATTGATGAACGAGATTGAAGCGGATATCGGCGGGGAAGTGGCGCGAGTTTTGGTTGAAAATGGCCAGCCGGTGGAGTACGGCGAACCGCTGTTTGCGCTTCGGCCCACGGGAAAAAAGAAATAGTGGCGCAGTCCCGCCCATGCGGGACTGTGGGGTTTAGGCCTTGCAGGGACGAAACCCCACAGGCTGAAGCCTGCGCTACTTTCGGCCTGAAATGTTTCGAAAAATCCTCATAGCCAATCGCGGTGAGATCGCCCTGCGCGTCATCGATGCGTGCAAGGAACTGGGCATCGCCACGGTCGCGGTCTATTCCGAGGCGGACCGCAATGCGCTGCACGTGCGCTTCGCGGATGAGGCCGTGTGCATCGGGCCGCCCCGCTCGAGCGAGAGCTACCTGAATATCCCGCAGGTGATCAGCGCCGCCGAAATCACCAACGTCGACGCGATCCATCCCGGGCTACGGATTTCTTTCCGAGAATGCGAATTTCGCCGAAGTGTGCGAGGCTTCGCACATCACGTTCATCGGCCCTTCGCCGGACTTGCTGCGCATGATGGGGGAAAAAGATCAGGCCCGCCGGGAGATGGCAGCCGCGGGCGTGCCCATCGTGCCCGGCTCGCAGGGAATCGTCGCGGACGAAGCCGCGGCCCTGGCGGAAGCCGCTCGAATCAAGTACCCGGTGATCTTGAAAGCGTCAGCGGGAGGCGGAGGACGCGGGATGCGCGTTGTGCGCGGCGAGGAAGAACTTCCTGCCGCGTTTGCCACGGCGCGCAACGAGGCGCAGCAGGCCTTCGGCATTCCGGATATGTATATTGAGAAATTCATCGAGCGGCCACGCCACATCGAATTTCAGGTGCTTGGAGACAAGCACGGGCGCGTCATGCATCTGGGCGAGCGCGAATGCAGCATCCAGCGCCGCCACCAGAAACTCATCGAAGAATCTCCCTCTCCGGCGGTCGATGCCAAGCTGCGCGCCGAATTGGGCGCCCGCGTGGTCACGGCGCTCGAACAAATGGGTTACACCAGCGCCGGCACGGTCGAATTCCTGATGGACGAAGACGGCTCGATCTACTTCATTGAAATGAACGCCCGCATCCAGGTGGAGCATCCCGTCACGGAAATGGTCACGGGCGTGGATTTGATCAAGTCCCAGATTCGCCTGGCGGCAGGGGAAAAGCTTGGCGAAGTGGTTGGCAAACTCGTGTTGCACGGACACGCCATCGAGTGCCGCATAAACGCCGAGGACCCCGAAACCTTCGTGCCCTCGGCGGGACACATCACGGTGTTTCGCACGCCGGGCGGCCCCGGAATTCGAGTGGATACGGCGGCGCACGCAGATGCCGTTATTCCGCCGTACTACGATTCGTTAGTGGCAAAACTCATTGCCTTTGGCGACACTCGCGCCGAGGCCATTGTCCGGATGCGGCGGGCCCTGGAGATGTTCGTGGTCGAAGGAATCAAAACTTCTATCCCCTTGCAACGCAAAATCATGATGGATCCTGACTTTATCGCAGGGCGGCTGGACACCCACTTTCTTGACCGATTCGCCACATCGCACGCAGGATAAACCCATATGAACCTTGTGTTCCCCCGCCTCTATGCCATAATCGACCCGACTTTGCTCACCGTTTCGGAGCTAGATTTGGCCGAAGCACTGGCAGGATCCGGGGTCGAGCTGATTCAGTACCGCAATAAGACGGCTTCTTCTCGCCAATTTTTCGAAATTTCCCGGCAACTTTCGAGCGCACTTGGTCCGCGCGGCGTCCGGCTGATCGTGAATGACCGTCCGGATATTGCCTTGCTTGCGGGCGCCGGCGGCGTGCACGTGGGCCAGGATGACCTGAGCGTCGAAGACGCGCGCGCCATTTGCGGCCCGGATCGGTGGGTGGGAGTTTCCACACACACACTCGAACAATTAGCTGCAGCGGAACGTACTTCCGCTGACTACATTGCCTTCGGCCCGATTTTTCCGACGGCGACCAAGAAAAATCCGGACCCGGTTGTCGGGACGGAACTCTTGCGGAAGGCGCGGCAGATGACGAAGAAGCCATTGGTCGCGATTGGCGGAATCACGCTCGAACGCGCGGCGGAGGTTTATCGCGCGGGCGCGGATTCGCTGGCCGTGATTCGCGATCTGATCTGCGCCCAGGACCCTGGCGCCCGGGCCAGGGAATACCTCGCCGTGGCGGCCTCCAGTATGTCCCGCGGATCGGGATCGGGATAAAGAGTAGCCAGTTGCCTGAAACCAACTCCACTATCGCGACTGTGGTTCCCGCTGCTGCGGATTCCTCCGGATTCGTTCGCGGGCTGGGCTTGTTCGACTCGACGACGATCGTTGTCGGCTCGATGATCGGTTCGGGCATCTTCATCGTTTCCGCCGACATTGCGCGCAACGCGGGATCGACGGGCGGGTTGCTCGCGGCATGGGTGATCACCGGCCTGATGACGGTCACCGCGGCGCTTTCTTACGGCGAGCTCGCGGCCATGATGCCGAAAGCCGGCGGACAATACATTTATCTTCGCGAGGCCTACTCACCACTCTGGGGATTTTTGTACGGGTGGACTCTCTTTCTCGTCATTCAGACCGGGACCATCGCCGCGGTGGCGGTGGGGTTCGCGCGATTCCTTGGCGTGGTGTGGCCCGCGATTTCTCCGAGCACTTGGATTGTTTCTCCGATTGCCCTCTCCGATAAATATGCGATCAGCCTTTCCGTGCAGCAACTGGTGGCGCTGCTCCTGATTCTGTTTCTTACCGCTCTCAATACGCGCGGGTTGAAGCTTGGGAAGCTGATCCAAAATGTATTCACCTCGGCGAAGATGCTGGGGCTTGCCGCTCTGATTTTGGCGGGAATTTTTCTTGGCCGGAACGCCGCGGCGATTCACGCCAATTTCAGCGGCCTCTGGACGCTTCACGATCCTCAGACCATCGAGCCAGGCGCCGCCTGGATGAAGTCGTTCATTCCTTCCGTGACGGCGGCGTCGGGGACTTTCGGTCTGCTCATCGCGTTCGGCGTTTCGCAGGTGGGATCGCTTTTTTCCGCCGACGCATGGAACAACATCACGTTTACCGCCGGCGAAGTGAAAAATCCGAGGCGCGATATCCCCGTTTCGCTGGCCGTGGGCACGGCGGTTGTCATCACTCTCTATTTTTTGGCCAACCTCGGATATCTTTCGACGCTGACGCTGCACCAGATTCAGACGGCGCCGGACGACCGCGTCGCCACCGCTACGCTGGCCGCAATTTTCGGGCAATAGCGGCGCGACGCTGATGGCGCTGGCGATCATGATCTCGACGTTTGGTTGCGCGAACGGGCTGATCCTCGCCGGCGCGCGCGTCTACTATGCGATGTCGCGTGACGGATTATTTTTTCGCAGCATCGGGAGACTGAATGCCAATCATGTTCCTGCGATGGGCCTGGTGCTGCAGGGAATTTGGGCGGCGATTCTGGTGTTGCTGCGGACGCGCCTCGTGAATGCGGCGACCGGCGCGGTGAGCTACGGAAATCTCTACGGCGTTTTGCTCGATTACGTAATTTTCGCCGTGCTGATTTTCTACGTGCTCACGATCGGCGGTGTTTTTGTTCTGCGCCGCAAGCGCCCCGATGCCGAGCGGCCCTATCGCGCGTGGGGATATCCCGTCGTTCCAATTCTGTACATCGTGACCGCGCTGATCATCATGCTGATTTTGATTCTGTATCAAACGCAGGACACCTGGCCCGGCCTGGTGATCGTGCTTCTCGGCGTTCCGGTGTATTGGGCCTGGTCGCGGCAAGGCCGGCGGTGCAACAGTAGGACGGTCCCGCCTTCAGGCGGGCACTGATCTGGTTTTGAATTTTCGTTAGCTCGGAAGGTAGAGCACGACAGGCTGATCAGCCGTCCTACAGAAGGTGGATATGGCGAATCAATTGTTTCAAATAAAAACGCACGAGTCGCTCGTCGAAGAACTCCAGGGCGAAAATCGATTGCGCCGCGTTCTCGGCCCCGTCCAGCTATCGAGCCTGGGCGTGGGAGCGATCATCGGCACCGGCATCTTCGTCCTGACCGGTGTCGCGGCGCACGATCTGACCGGGCCCGCGCTGATGCTCTCCTTCGTGGTGTCCGGGGTGACGTGTTTTTTTGCGGCCCTGTGTTATGCGGAGTTCGCTTCGATGGTGCCCGTGGCGGGCTCGGCGTACACCTACGCCTATGCGACGCTGGGGGAACTCTTCGCGTGGATCATGGGATGGGATCTGATTCTGGAGTACGCAGTGGCTTCGGCCACCGTGGCGCACGGCTGGTCCCATTACTTTCAGGATTTCCTGCGCTTCTTCCATTTTGGATTGCCGAACGCACTTTACGAACGCGCCGTTTGATTACGATCTGACTTCGGGCCGCCTCAGCTTGACTGGCACCTGGTTCGACCTTCCCGCGATCGCCATCGCTTTGATCGTCACCGCGATTCTCGTGAAGGGTATCCGCGAAAGCGCCAGCGTGAATGCTGGGATCGTGATTGTGAAGCTCGCAATCGTTTTCTTCGTGATTGGTGTTGGGGCGTTCTACGTGCATACGGCGAATTGGCATCCCTTCGCGCCGTTTGGTTTGAGCGGGCTGAGTTTCTTTGGCCATACTGTGATGGGACGAACCGGGCCCGGCGGCCAGCCGATGGGAATGCTGGCTGGAGCGGCCATCGTTTTCTTTGCCTATATCGGTTTCGATTCGATCTCGACGCATGCCGAGGAAGCCCGCAATCCTTCGCGCGACGTCCCCATCGGAATCATGACTTCGCTCGTGCTCTGCACGGTTCTATACATCGCCGTCGCCGGCGTGCTCACCGGGATGGTGCATTACAGTCAAATCAATATCGATGCGCCTGTCTCCGATGCGTTCCGGCAGGTAGGTTTGCCTTGGGCGGAATTGCTGGTTTCCATCGGGGCCGTCGCAGGGATCACGTCGGTGCTTCTTGTGATGATGTTGAGCCAGCCGCAGAATCTTTCTGGCCATGGCGCGGGACGGTTTGCTGCCAACGGGATTTTTCGGCGCGGTCCATGAAAGATTTCGCACGCCCTGGAAGTCCACCATTCTGACGGGGCTGTGCGTCGCCACGATGGGCGCCTTCCTGCCGTTGCGGATTCTGGCCGAACTCGTGAATATCGGAACCTTGCTGGCCTTCGTGATCGTTTGCGCGGCGGTCTTGATCATGCGGCGCACGCATCCGGAAGTGCGCCGTCCATTTCGCGCGCCCTTCGGCTCCATCGTTCCGATTCTCGGGATCTTGTGCTGTCTGGTCCTGATGTTTTCCTTGCCCGTTGAAAACTGGTATCGCCTGGCTATTTGGCTGGTGATCGGCCTGGTGATTTATTTCAGTTACGGCATTCGTCACAGCCGTATAACAGTTCAGGACCGCGAGGAAAATGCAAAGGTCGCACTCGGCCTGAAATAGCCCGCCAGTAGGGCACGCTTCAGCTTGCCGGTTTTGGGCCTTGCAAGGACTAACCCCCACTGGCTGAACCCTGTGCCACCAGCGCCCTCCCGAATAATTTTCGAGTAATCCCCCATCGCATTTTCCGGCGTAGTATCCTGCTCATTCGCAGCGGAAGTTCGCGCGTGAGGATATGGCCTCAACACCGACAACGCGGAGCCGTGCCATTTGGGCGGGCCTGAGTCTGATTGATTGGGCGGCCTTGGCGATCCTCGTTTTGTTCGTAGCGCTTTTGGGATTGCGTGAATACTACGCGCAGATTCCCCTGTCCGGCTTTCTATTCTTCCTGGCGATCTGCGCCGCGATTTATTGGCTGGTCCGCGGATGGTTGTGGGCCCGCGACCATCTCTGGAGCTTGCGCAACCGGCTAATCGCGGCGTATGTATTCATCGCCGTCGTCCCGGTGCTGCTCCTGCTGGCGATGGCCGGTCTCGCGGCGTACTTGCTGTACTGGCAACTGGGCTCCTACGTCATTTACACCGAGATGGAAGAACGCGAGCAGCGCGTGGGCGTGGTGGCCACTGCCATGGCCACGTCGTACGCCGTCGAGGCGACTTCAGGGCACGGCGCGGGGGCCCTGGCTTTGCCCGTGGACCCCGAGACCTATATCAAGAATGCCATGACCGAATTGCCGGGTCTGAAGATCGAAACCGGCAAGGGAAGTGAATTACTCCCGGGGAAAAAAGATGAGAGCGCAAGGGGCCGCTTCCGTGGCCTTGTTTTCAGCGAGGGGCAGCTGGCATTGCGGGGCGTGGTCGCGCGCCCGACTCCCTCGGGACGCATTCTGGTTTCCGTCGTGGTTCCTATCACGCCGGAGCTGATCGAAACTCTCGCGCCGGAACTTGGGCCGATCCAATTCAACGTTCTGCGCCCAGAGAGCGGCAACGTAAAGTCCGAAATCCCGATCGTGATTGGCGCGCAGAAGTACGCGTCGGTGCAGCAAATCGGGACGCGCGGGCGCCCTGTTCCAAAAGCTGTGAATCCCTTTGACAAGTTGATCACCGGAATCGTTGGTCTTGATGTGCTGGACCTTGACCAAAAACAGGGACAGGCGGGATCAGCACGGGTGTTCGCATCGTTCAGCACGCGTCCATCGCTCTTGAACCGGCGGCTCTTTAGTCCGCTCGGAGATTTGGGCGGCGCGGCCGCCACGGCGCTGCTGGTGGTCGGCGCGTTTTTTCTGCTCATTGAATTCGGATCGCTGGTGACGGGCATCATCCTGACGCGCACGATTACGACGGCGGTTGACAGCCTGTACAGCGCCACCCAACACGTGCAAGAGGGCGATCTCTCCTATCGCGTCCGAATCCCACACCGGGATCAGCTCGCGGCGCTGGGCGAGTCGTTCAATTCAATGATGCAATCGGTTTCGACTCTGATTGAGGAACAGCGCCAGCGGCAGAAGCTCGAGAATGAGCTATCCATCGCGCATGAAGTGCAGCAGCAACTGTTCCCGCGCACGCTGCCGAATTTGCAGGGAATCGAGATCGAAGCGATCTGCCGCCCGGCGAGAGTAGTCAGCGGCGATTACTACGATTTCATTCGCATCTCGCCCACGCGGCTGGCCATCGCGGTCGCGGACATCAGCGGGAAGGGAATTTCCGCGGCGCTGCTGATGGCCAACGTGCAAGCCGCGCTGCGCAGCGATGTCCTCCGCTACCGGAACGGCCAGCCAGGAATTCACCACCAGCAGATTGATACATCTGAAATTATCTCGCACTTGAATCTGCATTTGTTCCGCAACACTTCCGACGAGCGCTACGCGACAGTTTTCTTTGGCGTGTACGATACGGAGACGCGCCAGCTCCATTACACCAATGCCGGGCATCTTCCTCCCGTCTATATTAGCGGCGGCAACGTCAGGCGTCTGGAAACCGGAGGGATGGTAGTCGGCTTGTTCAACGATGTGCCGTTTCAGCAAGGCGCCGTGGAAATCGAACATGGCGGCATGCTCGTGGCCTACAGTGACGGCTTGATCGAACCGGAGAACGTGTACGGCGAGGAATTCGGCACCGTGCGCCTCATCGACGTGGCCACGCGCAATAAAGATGCATCTTCCCACGTGATCGCCGAGGCCATGATGCATGCCGCGGAGGAGTGGTCCGGCTCTCCCGACCAGGCCGACGATATGACCGTGATTGTGATGCGCTTTTCCGGGGCTTCCGGGGAGAAGCTCGCGTGAAAGCCCTGACCGCGGCACAGATGCGCGAGGCTGACCGGCTCACCACCGAAAGGTACGGCCTCCCGGGCATCGAATTGATGGAGAACGCAGGAGCGGCCATCGCCGAATTTCTGCGCGAAAAATTTGCCGACATTGCGAGCCGCAAAATCCTCGTGCTGTGCGGGAAGGGAAACAACGGCGGCGACGGCTTGGTGGCCGCCAGACGGTTGAAAGATTCCGGTTTCGCGGCGGTTGTGTTTCTCTTTGCGAATCCGGGTTCCGTCGAGGGCGATGCGGCGGCGAATTTGAAGCGCTGGCAGCAAGGCCTCGGCGAATTCTATGTTGTGACAAGCGAGGCGGAATGGGAATCCGGGCGCGGGGCGCTGGCCGAGGCGGACTTGATTGTGGACGCGCTGCTCGGCACCGGGTTGCGCGGGCCGGTCGAAGGATTGCTCGGCGCTGTTATCGAGGATTTAAACAAGGCGCGGGCGAAGAGGCGCGGCAAGACGGTTGTGGTGTCCGTGGATATGCCCTCCGGGCTCGCTTCCGATACGCAGGATTTCGGCGGGCCGGTAGTGGCTGCCGATTTCACCGTGACGCTGACCGCGCCCAAGCTGGGGCAGCTGGTTTTGCCGCACTCGTCGCGCTGTGGCGTCCTGGTCGTAAGGGATATTGGTACACCGCGGGAGTTGCTCGAGTCCGACTCGCATTTGAAAATTCACTGGATCGAGCCGGCGGAGTTCCGGGCCTTGCCGCTCGTGCGCGACTCGGCCGCGAATAAGGGTACGTACGGCCACGCGCTGATCGTCGCCGGATCGCTCGGAAAATCCGGCGCGGCGATTCTTTCGGCACGCGGCGCGTTGCGCGCTGGAGCGGGACTCGTCACCGTCGCGACTCCGCAGGATGTGCTGCCCATCGTGGCCGGGGGATTGCCGGAAATGATGACCGTCCCCTTGGGTGCCACCGAAGACGGGACGGCGAGCCTCCGCAACATGGATTACGGAAGGTTTGCGGAAATTTTGCGGGGCAAATCGGTTCTCGCTATTGGTCCAGGGCTTTCCATGCAACACGAAACACAACAATTCATCCGCTCGGTCGTTGGACAGTCGGAACTCCCAATTATTCTGGATGCTGACGGCCTGAACGCCTACGCCGGCTTGGCCGATACGCTGAACGAACGCCACGCCTCGGCCATGGTCTTGACGCCGCATCCAGGCGAAATGGCGCGCTTGCTGGGAATCACGGTAAAGGAAGTGCAGGCCCGCCGGTTGGACGTCGCCCTCGAAGCGGCGGGCCGCTGGCGCGCGCATGTGATCCTTAAAGGCTTTCATACCATTCTTGCGACGCCCTCGGGGCATGCATACATCAACACAACCGGGAATCCCGGAATGGCGACCGGCGGAACGGGCGACGTGCTCACCGGAATCCTTGCCGGCCTGACGGCACAGTTTGGCATCGAGGAATGGGCTCGCGTGCTCAGCTTGGGTGTGTACCTGCACGGGCTCGCGGGCGATCTTGCCGCATCGCGCTTTGGGGAAGCGCCGTTGATCGCTTCTGATCTGGTCGAGGCGATCCCAGAAGCGTATGCGCGTGTTCTCGCGGAGTGGGAACATGGCCGCTGACGAATTTATTACTCAATCCGCCGAAGAAACCATCGCCAAGGGCCGGGAAATCGCGGGGAAACTCCGTCCGCCCGTCCTGGTGCTCTTGAAGGGAGACTTAGGCAGCGGAAAGACCACGCTGACCAAGGGAATCATCAGCGGCCTGGGCGCGGCCAAGGAAGAAGACGTCACGAGTCCCACTTTCAATCTCGTCCATGAGTTCCGCAATCACAGCCTCGAGGGCTCCAAGTCGAGCCCGCCTCCGTGCAAGGTCTACCACGTCGATCTCTACCGCATAGAAAGCTTTCATGACCTCGAATCCCTCGGCCTGGAGGACGCCCTGTCCGAAAAGGCCATCGTGATTATCGAGTGGCCTGAGCGTTTCACGTTCCGCACGGATTGGCCCACCGTTGAAATTCGTCTCGATCACGCCGGAGGAGACTCCCGCCGAATCGCCATCTCGAATTTGGGCGTGGAATGCGAGTTGCCGTGAGAAACCGCATCCTTAAGAGCCAAAAGGTGAGGCACCCGAAAGTTCAAACTTGTTCAAACCACGAATCACGCGCTGCGCGCACAAGCGGAAGAAAAACCAAACCCTCCGCCCCTTCGGAAAACCTCGAAGGAGCGGCCACCCGGAAGTTCTACCCTCTTCAAAGGCTGTACCACCCGCCTCGGTAACCCGCGAAGGAGCGGCCACCCGGAAAAGCAATATCGCCTGGACGGTGCTCCACCCGCCCAGAGCCTCAATTCAAATCACGCCCGTGCCTGGCAAACGGGGCGGAGTACGTGGGACTGGAATGTTGCACGCTACCACCAGTCGTCCGTCATGAAAAACCGATAGGACTGAACCGGACCATCCGTACACGGTAATTCTTCGCTGCTCGTAAGCCACTTGCAAATAATCGCCTTCCGGTCCCTCGGCCACAAGTTCAAAGTTCGCTTCGGGCAGCATTGACACTTCATTTGCCCAGGGCTCAAGGCAAAGAGTTACCGGTTCAGAACTAAAGTTCGATATTCGTAAGCGCTGAACGCATCTCACTGATTGAACCGGGTCCATGGTCCCTACTTCCCTTCGAGTAAGTCAACTGCTTTTTGCATCAGTTCGGCACGGCCACCCGCCAAGGGAATCATCAGCGGCCTGGGCGCGGCCAAGGAAGAAGACGTCACGAGTCCCACTTTCAATCTCGTCCATGAGTTCCGCAATCACAGCCTCGAGGGCTCCAAGTCGAGCCCGCCTCCGTGCAAGGTCTACCACGTCGATCTCTACCGCATAGAAAGCTTTCATGACCTCGAATCTCTCGGCCTGGAGGACGCCCTGTCCGAAAAGGCCATCGTGATTATCGAGTGGCCTGACCGTTTCACGTTCCGCACGGATTGGCCCCCCGTTGAAATCCGCCTCGATCACGCCGGCGGAGATTCCCGCCGAATTGCCATCTCGAATTTGGGCGTGGAGAGCGAGCTGGCGTGAAAAACTGCACCCTTAAGAACCAGAGGGTGCGGCACCCAAAGTTCAGAGTCTTCCAGCACCCCTGCCGCACTGGTCAGATTGATTGATTCTTGACTGACCATCGGCTTCACCTTGACACACCATTTTGGAATGATAGGCTGTAAAAGAGATGAGCAGACGAGCGTACACAATTAAATTGCCGGCGGCAGTGGGCCGGCGGGTGGATCGTGCCGCAAAGCGGGAGAAGCGGAATCCTTCCGATGTGGCAGTCGAGGCTCTCCGCTTGTATTTCACTATTCCTACCGAAGTCGCAACCGTAGCTGAGCTGCGTGCAATTCGGCGGGGTGAAGCTGCGTACAGAAGGGGCGACTACATCACACTAGATGACTACTTCCACTCCGTGAGAAATCGTCCTCGCCGGACCCGCAAGAAAGTCTCTTGAGCGCGTCCCCTCTCCTGATCAGGAACGGATCGAAGCCGCCCTTAAAGACATGGCAGAAAACCCATTTCAGGGAGACTTGAAACTCCTCAAAGGACAACAGAAAACTTTTCGCCGCCGAGCCGGCGCGTGGCGCATTTTCTTTTTTCGCGTTCCAAACGAAAAGCGGATCGTTGTTTCAGCCATTGAGCGTCGCACTTCAACTACTTATTAATCTGTTTGGAGTTGGGGAGCGGGGTCGCTTTTCCGAGTTTTCTAGCCCGAAGCTCCACAACGCCCATCTGTACAAAGTCACCCGCCCAATTACAAAGATTGGCCCTGGAGCCCTCCTAAACTCAAAATATCCGATGTGCTGTTAACGGGTTGGATTCGCCGCCTTGTTCGCGCTTTACCAGCTTGATAACCTGAAGGTGAGCGCAGCGCAGCCCCTTATGCCCGAACACAAGTCCAAGCTCTCCACGGGTACGCCCGCGCGAGTTAACCTGAGGCCCTACTGGGCTGAACTTCCCCTCGGCACCCTGGCCGTTGGGGTGGACAACATTCATCATGATGTTTTCCTAAGTCCCACATTTGTCGAGATGTCCGAGGCTTACCTGCTGGAATTCATCCGAGGGATCGCCAATCTTTCGTTTCTTTCCCAAACCGACCGATTGCAGTCGGAGCGGCGGCAACACGCACGCCGCGAGACCGACCGGAAGCCCGCGCGCGCGCCCGAAGCCGCCACCTGGAAGCGGCATCTTTCCGATCTCCTGCACGGGGGGCTTCAGCAGGCCAAGTACGAGAAGAATATTGAGATTGACCTGCTTCTTCGCGTGACTTTGTTGAAGTACCTGACGCAAGAAATCGGCACGCAGTTCGCGAACCTCTTGCTCGAAGCCAAAGAGTGGATTCGCGGACGCGGCGAGCATTTCGACCGCACCGAGCAGTCCCATGTGATCAAGGCCCGCCTCGCCGAACTGCAGGCGGACCGCCGCAACCTGTTCCGGAACGTGGGCCAGCACGTCTTTCAGGCGATTCTGGAGATCGAGGAGAACAGCCTCGGAAGGTCCCGGAAGGCCCTGTTCGGCGATGAGAGTAGTTCCACCGCCTACGACATTTTGAACAACCGGCTGGCCTTCGTCGAGGGCGGCAAGGACGACGTGCTCTTTCTGGAGCAATACGTCCTGCTCGGAAATTACTTGCGCGATCAGGACCGCTTCGAGACGTTCGATGCCGTCATGCTCGATTTTCTGCGGGAATCCATCCTCGCCGGGGATCAGGGAAATGACCTGAACGAATCGTGGCGCGACCACCAGAAACTGGTGGACGGCGCGGTGGCTTACCGGGCGGAAATCGCGCGCCTCGAAGAAGAGCGCAGCACCCTGGCGCGTAAGCTGGAACGCTCCGGCAGCCTGATGGGGCGTGTGGGGTTTGGCTCCGATCCGGCGACTCTCCGCGCATCCATCTCGGATGTCGAGAAGCGGCTGCGCCACGCGCGGCACAAACTCGAAGCATCAAATCCCCTTATTGAAGCGTCCCGCGGCGAGGCGGATTACCTGGCCAAGCAGTATCAGGAGCGCCTGGGGGACTATCTGAACCAGCCGGAAAACGCGCGCCGCCTGTTTGACCCGGCCGCGCCCGGCGAGGCCCGCGCGAGCGGGACTGAACTGCGCGGGCGCTTGCTGGATGAATTGATCGTCCGGCTCGAACAGCGTGACTTGCTCGTGCACATTCTGGCCAGCTACCAGTTGCGGAACATCTGCCATGACTACTGCCCGCCGATCCACTTGCAGCAATTGAAAAAAGCGTTGGTGTCGCGCGAGGAGTTCAAGCGTGTCGAGGATATCCTGAAGCAATTTCCCGCGCGGCAGTATTCCACGCAGCGCATCGACGAATTGTCCAAAAAAATCCGGAAAACGCCGCGCGAAGAGGTGCGCGCCGTCACTCTCCGCTTCGCCGAAGACTTCATGCGGCTCCGTCGCGACGTGCGTAATTATGAGAGGCTGAGCGCGGCGATGGAACGTGTCAATCTGGTGCGCAACGAGCGCACCCGCGGACTTTCGGAGATGAACCATAGCCTGTACGAGTTCCTGCTGACCGAGGAAGCCCGGCCGGCAGAAGACCGCGTCCTGACCCACACCATCATCAAGGCGGACGTGCGCGGGTCGACGAAAATTACGCAAGAGCTGCTCGCGCGCGGACTCAATCCTGCCTCTCTTTTCAGCATGAATTTTTACGAACCGGTGAAGCGCATCCTCGAACGGTACGGCGCGGCGAAAGTTTTTATCGAGGGCGACGCGCTGGTGCTGGCGATATACGAAACCGAATCCAACCGCGCGCAGCAACGCGCCGTATCGAAAGCCTGCGCCCTGGCGCGGCAAATTCTGGCGGTCTCCTCCGCGTACAATGAACGGCCTGATTCCGCCGACCTGCCCCGGCTGGAGCTGGGCGTCGGGATCGCGTATCAAGGTTCTCCGCCAACGTATTGGATGGACACGGATTCGCGGATCATGATTTCGCGCGCGCTGAACTTATCGGACCGCCTTTCGAGTTGTTCCAAGGCCGCGAAGCGCATGCTGTCCCTGAATCCGTCGCCGTTTCGGCTGTTCCTGTTTCAGACCATGATGGAGGGCGTTGCCGAAGACGAGGCCGATGAATTCCTCGTTCGTTTCAATCTGAACGGCGTGGAATTGAACGACGAAGGTTTTCAGAAGCTGCGGGAGGAAATCGCGTTGACGCCGCTGGAGACCGATTGCGTTATGCCCTGGGGCAAGGAACGGGTCACGTTCTTCTATGGAGAAACACCGGTGGGCGAAGGGCTGGAGCCCGTCCTGATCCGCCAAGGATTTGTCCGGCAGATGCTGCCGGGCGGCAAGATTGGAGAGGCCGGCTCCCGTCCGTACTACGAAGTTTGCGTCAATCCCAAGGTAATGGAACTGGTCGAATACCTCGCGGCCACGGCCACGGCTCAGCGCGAATGACATCACCTGCCAACGTTGACTCTGTTTGAAAGCAATAAAAAAGAGAATCCGAATAATTGTTGAATGAGAAGCGGGACCGCCCCGAAGTTTCGCCATGGCCCTGTTTCTTCGAACCAGACTAATCATTCGCGTTCAGGATAGTTCCATTTGCGTCGTTGGTGTCAGATATGGCTATGAAGCGCTTACCATTGTTCACGAACCACCCGACGGACGGTCCGCCGGTCAAGCCGGGCATGGAAATCGTAATCCGGCCGTTCGCATCGACGTTGTAAGTCGCGGAAACCGCCTGGTTAGAAAAGAGACAGCCGGTGTTGCAGCCGACACCACTGGTGTCGTCGATCATTCCACTAGAGCCAGGGGGCGAGGTTTGGGGTGTGGGCGTCATAACCGATCCAACTTCGAAGACGGATTTGGCCGATGCTTGGTTGTGTACCCCGAAGACATACACACCCGAAAATGTCCCGTCGCCGAATCCGCTGGCGGGAGCCCTCTGCGGTCGAAGTGACCCGGTAAGAACATGGCTGCCAGGCGAGGCTGCCGTTCCCTCCAGCATGTACCCGGAGTTCTGGTTAAACATTACGATGGAGAACGCCTTGGCGCAGGCGCCCGGCCCGATGGTGAGCACACCCATGCCATTCGGCGAAACCGCGAACGAGCCGCCGGAGATGGTCGTATTGCCCATGCACAAGGCACTACCGTCCGAAACCTCATCGAGCTTGGCGCTCGCCCCGCCGAGACCGTCTCCGGAAACCTGGCCGGCAGCTGTAACCGTAAAGCTGTGGCTCGTGCTGAGGTCGGCGCCAGCCATGAATAAGACGGCGTTTCCGTTGAGCGCAGCAGGTGTATACGAGCTGAGCACCTGAGTGACGACATCGCTGTTCTGAAGGGAGTGCCCGGCATTATCGGGCGTATCGATTGATTGCATATACAGGTCATTCACGTCGCCGACGTAATAGGCGAAGTGATACGTTATCGCGCCCAGCGTGCCGAAACTTGAGAAGTTGAGGGTGAGTATCCCGCGGCCCAGGCTGTCAGGCGGGCCGAAGGTGCCGGTAAAGCTCTGATTGTCAAAGTTCGTCTGCACCCCGGGTGCAGTTGTGATCCCGGCATTCAGGGCGCCGTTCGTGACAACCCCCGTTGCGCTGTCATCGAGACGCCCGACGGTCCCAGAGCGGATGTAGTCCGTGTTTCCGCTATTGGGGGAGTACCCCGTGGTGTAGAAGGCGAGAGGTCCGCTGAAGCTTGCCAGTGCGAACGGACCGCCGATCTGGGAATAGAAACGCCCGGCGAGGCGCGTGCCAGGGCTCGATCCCGGGTTTGCATCATCAAACTCGATGAGGAAGTTCGAGTTATCCGCTTGGTCGATGCTTACGGAGATCGCGAATGTTATCGACTCGCCGCCGGTGAGATTCCAAATCATCAAGCCGCGGTCATCCGGCCCGAGTTGGTAGCAGCCGCTACTAACAGTCTTCAGCGTCGGGGCTGATTGAGCGGCGCCATCAACAACGACCGTACCGCTGTCCATTTCGCCGCTGGTCACAACACCCGCACCATTGGCAGCGAAAGCTGCTACCGCTTGGGAGGGCCCTCCGCCGTCTTTCCAGCCACTTAAAATGGAAATATAGGTGCCAGTAAGCAGGTTTTCGTTGTTCAGGAGGGGCAGCGACGAGCACGTGGGCGCGGCGACGGCGACGCTGGGCGTGGGGGTGACAGTAACAGTCGTTGCGCCGCCGCCCGAGAGGGTCAGCGGGATTGTGACGGGCGTTCCGTTAGGCGACGTCACGTTTCCAGTCACGGTGATCTTTGTAAAGCTCTGCCCCGCCGCCAAAGAGTTGCTGTTGGTGCAAGTCGTCGTCGCCAAGGTGCACGTCCACAGCGGCCCACCGATCTCAGTCACCGTGAAGCCAGTCGGAGGGTCGGCCACCGTCACGGTTCCGTTGGTCGCCGCCGTGCCCGTGTTGGAGATTGTGATCGTATAAATCGCACCTTGCTCACCGGAACTGAAGTTTCCAAGGCCCGCGACGGTGGCCGCCAGGCTCGGTGACCCGCCGCCTCCGCCGCCATTGCCGGTCGCGCAGCCGCCCGCGATGAGAGCGGATATTCCGACAAGCAGAGTGGCGGCATTCCGGCGCCAGAGCGAATCGCTGAACATGAGGGCAATACCCCTTGGGCCCTAAGGCGGTTAGTGGGGCCGGAAGTAAGAGTTTTGGCGCAAGTACTGAGCCTTGGCCCGCATACTAGGACAATTGACGCGACGACTTGCGGAACTGTACTCGTGTAGGAGCAAATGTCAAGAATCTCGTCTATACTTTTGAATTACCATATAGGAACGCCTCAATTATAGAGATGGGTGGCTTGAACGGGGCAATGTTATATTTTCGATATCGCTTAAAGCACGCACAGATTATGAGCAAGTCTAAATGCAAATCAACGAAGTTCACTGCGGGAATCGAAGCACGGCGCCGGGCGCGCGAACTCGCGGGACCTCCGCCCGCCGCGCGAGTGATCCCCGACAAGCGCCTGAAACCGCCCAAACACAAGAAGAAATTGATGGAGGAGTAGGTAGGATAGGCTTCAGCCTGTCTGCTTTTCAATGGCCAAAAATCAAAACCAGACAGGCTGAAGCCCGTCCTACTTGCTTGAGCTAGTGAATGTGGCGCGTCTTCTTCTGCATGTAATCCATCAGCAGGTATTGGCCGAGGGTATAGGGCGTAGTGAAGTAGGCTTTGCCGCGGCACAGCTCCGTCACTTTCTGCACGAAGTGGACGAGGCTGTAATCGCTGGCCAGCATGAACGTGTTGATCAAAATTCCGGAGCGGCGGCAGCGGCCCACTTCCTCAAGGGTTTGCGTGACGACGAGCGGATCGAGGCCAAACGCGTTCTTGTAGATGCGCCCGTCGTCGAGCGTGAGCGCCGACGGCTTTCCGTCCGTGATCATCACGATCTGCTTCATGTCTTTTTTCTGGCGCGTGAGGATGCGCCGCGCGAGGCGCAGTCCTTCGCGCGTATTCGTGTAGTACGGGCCAACCTGCACGCGCGCCAGTTCGCCGAGCGGCATTTCTTCCGCGGAATCGTGGAACAGCACGAGGTGCAACGAGTCGCCGGGATATTGCGTGCGGATCAAGTGCGAGAGAGCGAGCGCCACTTTCTTGGCCGGCGTGAAGCGATCCTCGCCGTAAAGAATCATGCTGTGGCTGCAGTCGAGCATGAGCACCGTGGCGCACGAACTCTGGTACTCGGTCTGATGGACCATCAAATCCGGATAATCGAGTTCAATCGGAACCTTCGAGCCCTCGCGGCGCACCGCGTTGAACAATGTCCCGCTGATATCGAGATTCAGCGTGTCCCCAAATTCATAAGGGCGCGAGATGCCGCCCGACTCGATGCCGGTCGCCAAATCTCGCGTGTCATGGCGCCCGAAGCTGCTCTTGCCGAGCGATCCCATCAAGTCCTTAAGCGTCTTGAATCCCAGAAAGTCGATGGTCTTGTCCGTAATTTCAAAGCGCGCTTCGTTTTCCCGGTCGCGGTCGCGCCCCTGGCCCACTTGCCCGCGCGGCGTCTTGTCCGGCGGCCCCGTCACCTGCGGCTGCCCCGTGACGTAGCCCTCTTGCATCAGCCGGTCGATCAACTGGTCGATCAGCTCTTTCATTTTTGCGTCCATCTGCTCGGGAGTGCCGTCGAGCAGGTCTTTCAACTCCTGATTGGGAAGCAGATCACCTTCCTCGAGCGCGCGCTGGATCGCCTGGCGCAAGGCTTCCATCGACTTTTCCGGATCCATCTCGGAAAGGCCGTAAAATTGCGATTCGTAACCGCTCTGAAGGAAAAAGTCAGACAGGCGCTTGATAAGTTCCTGCAGGTCCACCCCGTCGGCGGGTTCGCCGGTGTATTTCGTGTAGCGGATGTATTTCGTCATAAGCTGTCGCTCACAAACGAGTGAAATCCGTTGAACA
This sequence comes from uncultured Acidobacteriota bacterium, assembly GCA_963719875.1. Taxonomy (GTDB): domain Bacteria; phylum Acidobacteriota; class Terriglobia; order Acidiferrales; family UBA7541; genus Palsa-360. The sequence goes on from CAVRDJ010000001.1 coordinate 355,643, forward strand.
GCGCCCCGAAAACCACCGCCTCTGAAGAGGCTACAGCAAACCTGCTCCGCATGCGCAATTGCTGTAGCCCGGGTCTTCAGACCCGGGGATTTTCTCGTGGGTTCGAGAAATCCAAACTTCAAAACGCCTTGCATCAATCAGGTAATGCAACTGCCTCTAATTAAATTGCCGCCGGGGCGGACGCGGCTGCTGCTCGCGCGGCTCGGGCGCCTTGGGGCGCTCGGCGTGAAAGCCGCGCTCTTCGTTTCGGCTGATGCGCTTGTGCGCCCAGAGCCCTTCGAGAATGAATTCCGCCGCTGCCGCCATTCCGGCCGGGCCGCTGCGCCCATCGGCTCCCAGGCGTTCGGCATTGTCCATCAGGCCCTGGATTTTCTTGAGCTGCGCGAGGGCTTCCGATGCCGGAGCGCTCTCGGGCACTTTCAGCTCGCCGCCCAGTTCAAACCATTGCACGATCGGCTGCAAATTCGCGCCCTCCAAGCGATTGGAGAAGACCTTGCCCACCGCGCCGCGGATCAGCTCGCGCGCGATATTTTCCGCGCCGCGCAATTCGCCTTCGTACTCGAGTTCCATTTTTCCGGTGATGGCCGGAAGCGCGGCATACACATCCGCGATGCGCGCCGTGGAGCGCGACTCGCGATTGCGCACGGCGCGCTGCTCCGCGCTGCTGACCACGCTTTCCAGGCACGCAATCGGCAGGCGCTGGCTGACGCCCGAACGTTTGTCGATCCGCTTATCGTCGCGCGCAAGAAATGCCACCAACTCAACGACTTCGCGCAGATAATCGGGGATGTCGACCGTGGATCGCCCGCCATTGCGCGCGACCCACGCTTCCTGCGCCGTGATGGAAACGCCTTCCTCCACCGTGGCGGGATAGTGCGTGCGAATTTCCGAGCCGATGCGGTCTTTGAGCGGCGTAATAATCTTGCCGCGCGCGGTGTAATCGTCTGGATTCGCCGTGAAGACGAGCAAAACGTCGAGCGGCATGCGCACCGGGTAACCCTTAATCTGAATGTCGCCTTCCTGCATGATGTTGAACAGCCCGACCTGAATTTTTCCGGCGAGGTCGGGGAGCTCGTTCACCGCGAAAATGCCGCGATTGGCGCGGGGCAACAGGCCGTAGTGAATCGTGAGTTCGTCGCCCAGGGCGCGGCCCGAGCGCGCCGCCTTGATCGGGTCCACATCGCCGAGGATGTCGGCGATGGTCACGTCCGGAGTCGCTAGCTTTTCGACGAAGCGCAGATCGCGCGGCAGCCACGAGACGGGCGCGGCGTCTCCCTTCTCCGCAATTAGATCGCGGCATGCCCGGCAGATCGGCGCCATAGGATCGTCGTGAATTTCGCAACCGGTCAGGTATGGAATTTCCTTATCCAGAAAATCGATCAATCCCCGCAGGATGCGGCTCTTCGCCTGGCCACGCAAGCCCAGCAAAATAAAATTGTGCCGCGCCAGCAGCGCATTGGCGATCTGCGGCAGAACCGTTTCTTCGTAGCCGTGAATCCCCGGAAAGAGCGGCTCACCGGTTTCGAGTTTCTGGAGAATGTTGGCGCGTAGTTCGTCTTTGACGCTGCGCCGCGCCGTTCCAGGCGCATAGCCGGGAAGCTTCCGCAATTCGCCAAGCGTTGCAGGTTTGGTAGTCATCGAGGGCCCCTAGTCGATTTGCATTACCATTATATGCCACACGGAGGATTACTGCAGAATTCAGATCGAACTCAGGTTTCAACAAAGGAGTGGATATTTTTTGAACCCCGGGGAAAGTACTTCGGCGATTTTTCCAAACCTTACTTGTCTACCGGCTGTTCTGGCTGCGGAGTGACGGTCGATTCCTTGCACGCCGCACGGGCTTTTTCGAGCTGATTGGGGGTGTATTTCTCCGGAATTTTGACGTACTTGAGCCTGTCCTTCACGGCGAGGTGCATCAACTCGTCCGCGCCGTCCTGGCCTACCCATTTCTTCTGCGAGAGATCATAGTTCTGCGTCTCGATCACTTCGAGGGCACTGACCTTGCTTTGCGAGACCGCAACGCCCCAAAACTTGGTATTCTTTTCAGTGTACTGCCGGAAGATCACGCACCCTGCATTCTGGCTGGTTATTCCGAACACGACCGGATCCTCTTCCACTTTCGCCTTTTTGTCATTGGCAAAGCTCGGAATCGTCAGGGCAACGACGAGCCAGCAGATACCGAATATTTTCATAACCGCTTCCCTCCGGTAAGAGGTGATGTGCCGGTGAGCTAAGTATATCCAATTTCGGCGTTAATCACATCGTTAGTATAAGCAGCCAGAGCGCAGTAGGAACTGGACCTACATCTTGGCGTGGCCATTGCCGGCTGCCTTCCCTCGCACGCGCTCCCTCTTTTGAAGTTGCGGATACCATTTGGCAAGATGCGCGACGAGTTTCTCCTGGCGCGCGGCTTCCGAGCGAATTTCCAGGAGGCCCTGGCGAATCGCCACATCGACGGGCAATTCCGATGCCACGTGATACGCGAGCGAAATGCCGCCCTCGGTTTCAAAGCGTGCCGCGTCTTCACTATAAAGAATCTGGTGGCACTGGTTGCAGAGCTGCTCGAGCCGGGCGGAAACGGCGGAATCGACCCCGATGAAATCCTCTTCGAGAAATTCAACGTCCGCTTCCAAATAGGGTTTTTCTTCGTGCGTGCGGATTAATCGGAATGCGTTTTGCCCGGCGGTCAGAATGTCGCTGCGGCCATCTTCATATTCCTTCAGGATTTTCACGATTATCGCGGAGCAGCCGGTCTGCGCGAGATTTGCCCCGCTGATGTTGACGATTCCGAATGGGGATTGGGTGTCGATACAGTGGCGCGTCATTTGCCGGTAGCGGGGCTCGAAAATGTGCAGTGGCACAGCCTGGCCGGGGAAGAGCACGATGTCTAGCGGAAACAGTGGAATGCGCGCCGGATTCATGGACGTCTGCGAGCCATCATAGCAGAAGCCGTGCGGCGAATCCTCACGGGATTCATGTAGGACAGCCACTCTTGGCTGTCCTACCAAAAAATTGACAGTTATTTCTTGCCGAGGAAGAGCGTGTCGTAGAGCCACCCTGCCAAGACGCCGCCAGCCAGCGGGCCAATCCAGTAGACACCGTGGTTGGTCCAGTGATTGGCGGCCAGCGCGGGGCCAAAGGCTCGCGCCGGATTGAGCGCGGCGCCCGTGAATGGACCGCCGAACAGCGCTCCCATCGTGATGGAGAGACCTATGGCAAAGCCCGCGATCTTGTTGAAAGCGCCGCGTTCATCGACGGCTGTGGCGAAGACGACGAAGACCAGGAAGAACGTCATCACCGCTTCAAAGATCATGCCGTTGGTCCGTGAAATGCCACTCGCCAGATCCGGCGTGCCCAATTGCACTGGTCCCCACACATCGACGGGCAATCTTCGAAGCAGAAAGGCGGCCGAAGCGCCACCCGCGAGCTGGACGATCCAGTACGTCAGCGTGTCAAAAGTGGAGAGCTTGCGAGTAACCCAAAATCCGATGGTGACAGCGGGATTAAAGTGTCCGCCGGAGATGTGGCCGAGCGAACTCACCATGATTCCGATGGCCAAACCGTGCGCGAGCGCGATTCCCAGCAGCCCCAGGCCAATGGTTCCATTCGAACTGGTGCGGAGATACTGATCCGCGCAAATCGATCCAACGCCAAAAAAAATAAGCGCAAACGTGCCAATAAATTCAGCGGCGAGCTTCTGCGGCTTCGAGTACATGAAAACCTCTCCTGGCGGACCCGCTTGAGCCTGGTCCACCCTCTTTTTCCTTTGGGGAAGCAGATTCTATGAGAAGTAAGGCGGTGGAGTCAAAGAATCAAAAAAGTAAAATGGAAGCAAGGCGGGTCGCGCCAGCCCGGGAACGCCAATCTCCCGATTGGCGTCACGCAATCCGCCAATCGGGAGATTGGCGTTCCCGGGGGGCCGCAACGACTGAACAGGTTAGTATCCCTCAGCGCGTGCCGGCGCCGAGTGGAACGCTGACCGGCGTCAGCCAGTTGTGGCGATCGGGCTTTGCACCGTTGAGGATCGAGAAAAATTCCTCTTGCAACTTCTTGGTGATGGGGCCGCGCGATCCCTCGCCGACCTTGATCCGGTCGATCGAACGCAGCGGGCTGATTTCCGCCGCGGTACCCGTGAAAAAGACTTCGTCGGCGATGTACAGCATTTCGCGGGGAATCATCTGCTCGCGGACTTGAATATTTAGTTCCTCGCACAGCGTGATGACAGAGCTGCGCGTAATGCCCGGCAGCACGCTATTTCCCACCGGAGGCGTGTACAGTACGCCGCCCATGGCGAGAAAAATGTTTTCTCCCGAGCCTTCGCTCACGCAGCCGTTCGTGTCCAGCGCGATGCCCTCGGAATAGCCGTTGGCATGGGCTTCCATGTGAATGAGCTGCGAATTCATGTAATTTGCGGCGGCCTTGGCCATGCTCGGCAGAGTGTTGGGCGCCATGCGGTTCCACGAACTGACGCAGACGTCTACTCCTTGCTCGATCGCTTCCGGCCCGAGATAGCGTCCCCATTCCCAGCACGCGATGTACACTTCGATGGGAACCGCCAACCCGCCGACGCCGATATCGCCGTACCCGCGCAGCGCGATCGGACGGATGTAACACGAATTCATCCTGTTCACCCGCACCACTTCCGCGGCCGCGTTCGAGAGTTCCTCAACGGTGAACGGCAGTTCGAGCCGGTAAATCTTCCCCGAGTTGACCATCCGCTGCATGTGCTCGCGCACTCGGAAGATGGCGGGCCCGTTCTTGGTCTCGTAGCAGCGAATGCCCTCAAAAACCGCGGAGGCATAGCTGACCACGTGGGAAAGCACGTGAATCTTCGCGTCATCCCATTTGATCAGCTTCCCGTTGTGCCATATTTTTTCCGTCGGCTTCATCGGCATCGATATTCTCCACACCGCATTTCCACGCAAGATTTGAACTGCACTGAAAGGAACAGGCAAAATTATAGCACAGCGATTCCCGTCGACCGCCGGGAGCTATGCAGTGAATACCGGTCCGGCAATGCCAAATTGGTTGGTGTGAGTTGGAGAATGCAATGCTCCTCATCTTCGCGGGAAGCGTTGGAGTGCGATGGCGGTTTCAAAATTCCATCTTGGCTCGCTCTCGCGCAACGAGTGCGTCCCGAGCGCCATGGCGAATGGTTAGCACCCAGACGATCCGATGTGTTTCATCGATTTCATACACGACGCGATAAATGTTGGGCTTGGTCCCATACAGAAGGTGGCGGAGCCGCCGACTGGCTCTTCGCGATTCGGGCGCAAGCGAGCAGCGGCGCGGAAACCGTTCTAGTTTGGAAATCGCCTTTTCGAGGCCGTTCAACCAGCGGCTTGCAACGTCAGAATGTTCAGCGGAAAGGAATTGGTAAAGATCATTCAGGTCGCGTTCGGCGCGGCGCGTCAGCTCAACGGCGTATGCCATATTTGCGCCGCAACGCCAGAAAGACTTCGCGAGCCGGGCGAGTCCGGCCGTGGGCGATGTCATCAAGGCCTTGTCGAATGGCCTCAAAGACGTTGGACTGTGCCGCGATGTCCAGCAGACGCTGATAGGATGCCGCGTCCTGAACAACGGCCTCTGCCTTCCCATGGATGGTCAGAACCACTGGCCGTTTGGTCTTCTTAAGGCGTTTCATGAATTCGCCGGGCTTGCGGCGAAAGGCAGTCAGGGATTGGATATCTTTGGAAATATCAAGCATCAGGAATTCCTTTTCAGCAAGCACCTTTAAAGGTGCTCTCTTCCGAATCATTTGTAAAGGGAAAAATTCACGGGAGGTGTATGTTTGGAATCCAAAGTTCTTCTCTGCAGGAGCAATTCGGATGCCGCCGGGAAATTGGATGCCGATTTACTAGTGCTCGATGCGCTCCAGCGTATATGGCTCCCGGATGGTTTGCAGGTTATTCATTGCGTGTTTCTGCAGATCGCCATTGAAATTTTCCCAGACGCCCAGGAGCAGGAAGGGAATAATCGCCGCGACGGCCCAGAGTTTGGCCTGGCGGGGCACCTTCGCTTCCGGCTCCCAGCGGAAAAGCTGCGCGGAAATGATGAAAGCGATAAGCGCGCACCCGATAAGGGAAGCGAGATACGCCCCGAGTTGCGAAAGATTCGTGCGTTCGATCATGGCACGCTGCAAGCCGCTGACGAGGTACGTAGCCGGCAGATAGACGGCAACTTTTTGTACCATTCTTGGAAGCATGGGGAACGGAATCGTGGCCCCTGAAATAAAAAGAAACACAAACCAGATAATCTGATTGATGATCTGGGTTTCCTGCATGGTGTTGGTCACGCTGGCGACAATCAGGCCCAGGGACGCGAAAGTGACGATCCCGATCGTCACCAGAATGAAGACGGAAAGCAGATTGCCCAGGCCGGCCATGTGAAAAAGGGATCGGGAGATATAGAACTCAATGACAATCGTGGGGAGAGTTAAGAAATAGTTGGAAATCAGGCTGGAGCCGAGCATGGCGCTCGCCCCGACCGGCGTCACGCGGAACCGGCGCAATATCCCTTGTTCGCGGAAAGTTACCAATTGGACGCTGAGGCCCCAAAAAGTTCCCATCACGGTAAGCGCGAGCACCATGGGAAGAACAAACAGCATCGCCTCCCCCCCAAACCGCCTGAAAAGCCCCGCATAACCGAACAGAAACGCCAGCGGCATGATCAAGCTGAAGAAAAAAAACGCGCGATTCCGCATGGCCAGGCGCATGCGGCTCACTGTTAGCGACCAGGTGTGGCTCAGGACATGGCTCAATCGCGTAACCTTCTCCCGGTCAGCTCGAGGAAAATGTCTTCTAGCGACGGGGCGGAAATTTCCAGGCTCACCAGCTCGTTATTCTGTTCTTCCAGATGCTTGACGAGCGCGACAATCGTGCGTGGCACGCGCGTCGAATAGAGCAGGTAGTCGTCAGCTTCCGTGCGACATTCGGCCACGCCTTCCAGGCTACTGAGCGCGCCGTTGGTTTCGGGCTTGGCCAGGCGTACGGAAATCCGCGTGACCGCCCCGGAGCGCTGCTTCAGCTCCCGTGGCGTGCCCAGCGCGATCACTTTCCCGTGGTCCACGATGGCGACCCGGTCGCAAATCCTCTCGGCCTCTTCAATGTAGTGTGTGGTGATCAGGACCGTCTTTTTGTCCTTCTTCAGCTCCTCAATAATGCCGTAGACTTCGTGGCGCACTTGCGGGTCAAGACCCGCCGTAGGCTCATCCAGAAAAACGACCTGAGGATCGTTCACCAGCGCCATGGCAAGCGCCAACCGCTGCTTCTGCCCGCCGGAGAGCTTGGCGTAAAATGCACTGCGCTTGTCCTCGAGCCCAAATCGCTTCAGCAAATCTTTCGTACTGCGGTGGCGAGGGTAGAAGCTGCCAAACAGGTCGAGGGCTTCTTCGACGCGCATCTTGTCCGGCAGGGCAGTAGCCTGCAGCGCCGCCCCGATGGCGTACTTGAACTCCGCCCCGCTCGACTGCGGATCGAGCCCGCAAACGCTCACGCTACCGCTGTCGGGGGTGCGGAGACCTTCCAGAATCTCGACCGTGCTCGTCTTGCCGGCGCCGTTCGGCCCCAGCAGGCCGAAAACCTCGCCCTCGTTGACGGCAAAGCTCACCCCGCGCAGCGCTTCCACGTCGCCATAACGCTTGGTCAGGTTGTTAACTTCAATCGTCGCCCCACTCAGCATGAGGCCCTATCTATAACACAATCCAATCGTACGGCGCGAACTCGGCCGGATTGAGATGAGACATGTAGCGCGGGCTTCAGCCTGCGGGGGTTCGTCCTTGCGGGGTCTAAAACCCGCAGGCTGAAGCCCGCGCTACAACGATCACTTGTTCCGGCGTGTTTTGCCTGGGCTCCATTCATAAGCCCTGAAATTCAAGATTCTCTTCTCTGCCAGCGCCAGGCCTTCCGTTTCGAGCAGCTTTCGCTGCAGCGAGGCGTGAGGCTCACGGATGAGTAACTTGCCGCCGGCGCCCACGACGCGATGCCACGGCACTCCTTGACCGCTCGGACATGCCGCCATGGCGCGCCCGGCCGTGCGCGCCCCGCCGGCGAGCCGCAGGGCTTTGGCGACCTGGCCGTAGGTCATGACACGGCCGCGCGGAATTTTCTTCACCAGAACGTATACGGGATTCCAATGCACCGGATTTGTTCTTTCAATTCGCCATTGTATCGGTACTAGTTCGTAGGGACCAGTCGCTTCAACCTTTCGAACTATAGCGCGCGCCGGATCGGCGGCGCACACTTACCATCGTCAAATAGAAATTCCGCATCTAAGTAACTAGGAGCAGCAGAAATCGTCAAGGGAATTCGAGAGGCTGCCGATGACGGAAGCAGGGAAGCTCGAAGGGCAAGGAAACAGGGATCCAAGAAGGAGCAAGGGGAGTTACTGATACGAGGCAACTTTCCGAACAATTCGACATCTAAATTGACAGCTGTAGTGGAAGAGCCTTACACTACAGACACGATTTCGGAGCCGGGAGCAATTTATGGCCTTTCTTCGTCGCAAAGGGAACACGTTTTACCTGGTGCATAACGTTCGCGAAGGCGACCGGGTCAAGCAGTTGCACCTGGCCAAGCTCGGGGAACGTCCCCGCATCACCGACGACGTCGTGCGACAGGTCACCCGTTCGTATCCCTTTGTGGACGTCAACTGGAACGAATTGCGCGAGCAAGTCAATAACCGCGTAGAGCTGTTCGATCCCGAGTCCAACCAGGTTCAGAAACTCGTTTCCTCCTTGCGCACTCTCAACCTCGACCTGGCGGATCTTTTTCCGCCGTTACTGGATGTTTCGCACGCGCCGGAAGCGGGACAAGAAATTATTACGCAGCTCCGTCTGCTGCACTCCACCGTAGGAGTCAAGCTCGACCAGTTTGATCGAGCCCCCCATCGGGGCGTGTCAGCAAACCGGAAGTTCCGGTAGGAGAATGGTCATGAGCAGCAACCGCCCTTCACAACAACATCTGGACCCCACACTGAGAAGCGTGGAGTCACAGGAATTTCAAGCCGCCCTCAAAAGCAAGGTCGTCGGGCAGGAAGAGGGAGTCCGCGCGCTTGTGGACCTGTACCAGGTCTTCTGCGCGGGGATGAGCTCGACCGGACGCCCGGTGGGGAACCTGCTGTTCCTGGGGCCGACCGGTTCGGGGAAAACGCGGATCGTGGAAGCGGCGGCGGAGATCCTGTTCGGGGACGCGCGCGCGGTGATCAAGGTGGATTGCGCGGAATTCCAACACTCGCACGAAATTGCCAAGTTGATCGGCTCGCCTCCTGGATACCTGGGACACCGGGAAACGCATCCGCTGATCACGCAGGAAGCCTTGGCGACGTATCACAAGGAAGATTTGAAGCTGAGTTTTCTGCTGTTCGATGAGATTGAGAAGGCGTCGGACGCGCTGTGGCAATTGCTGTTGGGGATCCTGGATAAAGCGACGCTGACGCTGGGAGACAACCGGCGAGTGGACCTGTCGCAGACGATGATTTTTCTGACGTCGAACCTGGGCGGGGGAGAGATCACGGAGTTGATGACGGGCGGGATGGGCTTTGTACAGCCGATGGACCGGTTGGAAGACAAATTGGATGTGAAGGTGGAGCGGACGGCGCAGGAAGCGGCGAAGAAGAAGTTTTCGCCGGAGTTCATGAACCGGCTGGATAAGGTGGTGGTATTCCATCCGCTGCGGCACGAGCAGCTGGAACAGATCTTGGAGATTGAGTTGGGGATGGTGCAGCAGCGAGTGCTGGACACGGGACGAGGCCAGTTTTTATTCCGTGTTACACCGGCGGCGAGAAGGTATCTGCTGCAAGAGGGAACAGACATCAAGTACGGCGCTCGGCACTTGAAGCGTGCGATCGAGAAATTTGTGGTCTATCCGCTGGCGAACCTTTTGGCGACCGAACAGATTTGCTTCGGAGATATGCTCGTCGTCGATTGGGACGGCAAGTCCGCTCAACTTTCGTTCCAAAAAGAAGGTGAAGGGGCTGTGGTCCCAACACCAGCCAAATCGGCTCGCGGCGCAGCCGCTCAAATGGCGAAGGCAACGGGGGGAAAAGTGATTGAAGCCCCCACTCAGGTCATCGTCCGCGAAGCCAAAGCGCCTTCGGCGTTGCCGATTGGAGCGCCTCCTCCGGTGGCTTCCGGCCGCAAGAAGGTCGATCCGCAGTAGTGACGTCAAGCAACACCACATTCTAATCTCTATTGGGGCGGCCGCGCATAAATGGCCGCCCTATCTATTTGCATATGGGTCAGTGCAACGGATTGGTGCTGCCCCTGGTATGTTTCAAAGCGAAAAAGGGTGTCCCCTGAAGAAACACTTGTGAATGGTTTCAGGGAGCGATTGCTGCGAAGGCCCAACCCTCTGTTTGATAACCTTTTCAGATTCAAATAGATACGGACCGCCTAAGTTCATGGCCACTTTGGTCTCACGGTTGCCACATGTTTATTCGTGCGTGCGAGTGATAAGAGAACTGTTAATTGAAATAGACTCGAGGGAAACATGAGGCCAGAGAAAGCAAAACTCGATCCCAACCGTCACAGTCTTGAGTCGCAGGAATTTGAATCGGCGATGCGGCGGCGGATTGTCGGGCAGGAAGACGGCGTTCGCGCGGTGGCCGATCTGTATCAAGTGTTTCGCGCCGGGATGTGCTCGACGGGGCGGCCAGTGGGGAACCTGCTGTTCCTGGGGCCGACCGGTTCGGGGAAAACGCGGATCGTGGAAGCGGCGGCGGAGATCCTGTTCGGGGACGCGCGCGCGGTGATCAAGGTGGATTGCGCGGAGTTTCAGCACTCGCACGAGATTGCCAAGCTGATCGGATCGCCTCCAGGGTATCTGGGACACCGGGAGACTCATCCGCTGATCACGCAGGAAGCCTTGGCGACGTATCACAAGGAAGATTTGAAGCTGAGTTTTCTGCTGTTCGATGAGATTGAGAAGGCGTCGGACGCGCTGTGGCAATTGCTGTTGGGGATCCTGGATAAAGCGACGCTGACGCTGGGAGACAACCGGCGAGTGGACCTATCGCAGACGATGATTTTTCTGACATCGAACCTGGGCGGGAGAGAGATCACGGAGTTGATGACGGGCGGGATGGGCTTTGTACAGCCGATGGACCGGTTGGAAGACAAATTGGATGTGAAGGTGGAGCGGACGGCGCAGGAAGCGGCGAAGAAGAAGTTTTCGCCGGAGTTCATGAACCGGCTGGATAAGGTGGTGGTGTTTCATCCGCTGCGGCACGAGCAGCTGGAACAGATCTTGGAGATTGAGCTGGGGATGGTGCAGCAGCGAGTGCTGGACACGGGACGAGGCCAGTTTTTATTCCGTGTTACATCGGCGGCGAGAAGGTATCTGCTGCAAGAGGGAACAGACATCAAGTACGGCGCGCGTCATCTGAAGCGGGCGATCGAGAAGGTTGTGGTCTATCCGCTGGCAAATCTTCTGGCGACGGAGCAGATACATTTTGGAGACATGCTCGTCGTCGATTGGGACGAAGAGCATCAGTGCATCGCGTTTCACCGCGAAGGCCAGGGCGCTGTTATTCCCGCCCCGCCACGCAGACGCGTGCGCACAGCCGCGTTGCGAAATGCCGCCACTGCCTCGGGCGAGAATAAGATTAAGGTATCTCAACCGGAACTAGAGCCCGTCATGACGCGGTAGGTTTAAGTAGGACGGGCTTCAGCCTGTCGGTTTTCTGCAAGCGTACCGGGCGCCAAAAATCAGACAGGCTGAAGTCCGTCCTACTAACGCCCTTTCGGCTTCCAACGCAGGACGGGCTTGCGCGCGGCGCCGACTTCGTCGAGGCGGCCAACCTTCGTGGAATGCGGCGCGGTCTTAACGATTTCCGGAGTCGTGGCGGCTTCCTCGGCAATCGAGCGCATCGCGTCCACGAACAGATCGCACTCCTGCTTCGATTCCGATTCAGTGGGCTCAATCATCATCGCGCCGGGCACAATCAGCGGAAACGCCGTCGTGTAGGGATGGAAGCCGTAGTCGATCAAGCGCTTGGCGATATCCATCGTGTTCACGCCGTTTTTTTTCTGCCGCGCGTCGCTGAAAACCACTTCGTGCATCGAAGGCAAGTCGAACGGCAGGTCGTACACGTCCTCGAGTTTCTTGCGAATGTAGTTGGCATTGAGGACTGCGTCTTCCGTGGCCTGGCGGATGCCGGGCCCGTAGGCCAGCGTGTAGGCGAGCGCCCGCACCAGCACCCCAAAGTTGCCGCCGAACGCGCGTACCCTGCCTATCGATTTTGGTTTGTGGCTTTCGAGCGCCAGACGCCCGCTCTTTTCCGCCAGGACAGGAATCGGCAGGTACGGTGCCAGAATTTTCTTGACCATCACCGGGCCCGCGCCAGGACCGCCGCCGCCATGCGGCGTAGAAAACGTCTTGTGCAGATTGAGGTGCATCACATCCACGCCGAAGTCGCCGGGGCGCGCGACGCCGGCCAGCGCGTTCATGTTCGCGCCGTCCATGTAGAGCAGCGCGCCATGTTCATGCAGGATTTTGGCGGCCGCGGCGATATTCTGCTCGAACACGCCGAGCGTCGACGGATTCGTGACCATCATGGCGGCCACGTCCGGATTCATAATCCGTTTCAGGCGCGCGATGTCGATCTGGCCGCGTTCATCCGACGGAACGTTTTCAACGTCGTATCCGGCAATCACGGCGGTCGCCGGATTGGTGCCGTGCGCGGAGTCGGGAATCAAAACTGTTTTGCGCGGGTGTCCCTGTGTGTCTTCGAGGTAGGCGCGAACCAGCAGCAGGCCGGTGAGTTCGCCTTGCGCGCCCGCAGCCGGTTCCAGAGTGCCGGTGTCCATGCCGGTTATTTCGACCAGGCAATTCAGGAGGAGTTGCAGAATTTTCAAGCAGCCTTGCGAGAGTTCCTGCGGCTGATAGGGATGTTCCGTGGCGATGCCGTCCAGGCGCGCGACAAATTCGTTTACGCGCGGATTATATTTCATCGTGCAGGAGCCGAGCGGGTACATGCCGAAATCGATCGCGTAATTCCATGTTGAGAGCCGCGTGAAGTGGCGGATCACCTCGATTTCGCTGACTTCGGGAAATCCTTCAACGTCCTCGCGAACGTAGTCCGCGCCCAATTCAGTCCGCGCGTCCACCTCGGGCACATCCAGCGGAGGCAGCTCGAAGCCGCGCTTGCCCGGCGCGGACTCCTCGAAGATCAGCCCTTCATTCCGGTTGACTTGGCGTCCCGCTATTTTGATGCGATCGGTCAATGCCATTTCTTCTTTTATCATTCAGTTTGAATCCCCTAATTCTCACCACGCAGGTTTTGGTAGCGCCGGCGTCCCGCCGGCTGTTTTCTGATCTCCACACATCGCGAGAATGCCGGCCCCTCTTGCATCGGGACGAGCGAGACGCCGGCGCTACTAAATCGGCTTCGACAAAATATCCCGGATCGCTTCGGCCATGCGTTCGATTTCACCGCGCGAAACAGTCTCGGTGACGCAGAACAGGCCGCGCTTGGTCAGATCCGCGAAATAACTTCCAATGGGCAGCGGCCCGATTATTTTGTGCCGCAGCAATTCCGCGTTCACCAGCTTTACGGAGCGAGGAAACTCGACGACGAATTCGTTGAAAAATGGGCCGGAAAACGCCCGGCGCACGCCGCGGATTTTTTCCAACTCTTCGAGCGCAAATCGCGCCTTGGCAAGATTCTGGGCCGCGAGTTCCTTCAAACCCTCCTTGCCGAGCAGGCAGAGGTGAATGTTCACGGCCAGGGCGCAAAGCGCCTGATTGGTGCAAATATTTGACGTGGCCTTCTCGCGGCGAATGTGCTGCTCGCGCGTAGCCAGAGTAAGCACGTATCCGCGCTTTCCGCCGCTGTCCACTGTTTCGCCCGCGAGGCGCCCCGGCATCTGCCGCACAAATTTTTCGCGTGTGGCGATCACTCCCGCGTACGGCCCGCCGTAGCTCTGCGGCAGGCCGAAACTCTGCCCTTCCATCGCCACGATGTCCGCCTCGACGGGAGGCCTCACGGCGCCCAGCGACACGCCTTCGGTGATGGCGACGACGAGCAGCGCGCCTTTCGCGTGCGCGAGCGACGCCAGGCTGGGCATCTGTTCGAGGACGCCAAAAAAATTGGGCGACTGCACGACCACCGCCGCGGTTTCAGTGTTGATCGCGGCTTCGAGGCGATTCGCATCCACCTGGCCCGCGCTCGTAAATCCGATTTCGTCGATGCGCAGACCCAGATTGCGCGTGTACGTCTCCAGCACCTGGCGATATTCCGGGTGCAGCGACCGCGCCACGACGACGCGATGCCGGCCGGTCAGCCGCTCGGCCATGAGCACGGCCTCGGTGGTCGCCGTCGAGCCGTCCCACATGGACGCGTTCGCGACTTCCATCCCGGTGAGCTGGCACATCAGCGTCTGATACTCGAAGATCGCCTGCAGCGTGCCCTGGCTGATTTCCGCCTGATACGGCGTGTAGGAAGTGAGGAATTCGCCGCGCTGGATCAGAGAATCGGTGACCACGGAGCGCAAATGGTTGTAGACGCCGGCGCCGAGAAAGCTGGTATAGCCGCAGGAATTTTCCGCCGCTCGGTCGCGGAAATACTCGATGATTTCCTGCTCGGACATCGGGGCGGGGAGCTTCAGCGGCTCTTTCAGCCGGAATGGTTCAGGAATCGAGGCGAACAGGTTATCGATGGACCGCGCGCCGATGGCATCGAGCATTTCCCGGCGCTCAATCGTGCTCTTGGGAAGATAGCGCATCAGGCCGAAGCTTCCTTTTCGGAAACGAAGGCTTGATATGCGGCAGCGTCCATCAGCCCGGAAACTTCGGCGGGATTAGCGAGCTTGATCTTGATGAGCCACCCGGCGCCGTGCGGATCCGTGTTCAAGGTTTCGGGAGTGGCGGAGAGTGCGGCATTGGCTTCGGTGACTTCGCCGGATACGGGCGCAAAAATTTCGCTGACGGCCTTGACCGATTCCACGGTGCCGAACACTTGCCCTGCCGTGATCTTCGAGCCGACCGCAGGCATTTCCACGAAAACGACGTCGCCGAGTTCATGCTGCGCGTAGTCGGTGATCCCAATCGTCCCTGTGCTGCCGGACACTTTGATCCACTCGTGTTCCTTGGTGTAGCGGTAGTCGCTTGGGTACATTCCGGCTCCTCAGTAGGACAGCCACTCTTGGCTGTCCGGGTTTTGCGAGACGGCGTAGCACCGGACAGGCCCGCCGAGGTGGAGCTGTCGCTTTCAGTTTCAGTATGACAAAACCGGACAGCCAAGAGTGGCTGTCCTACTAAATTCTACTTCGTTCGCTTGTAAAACGGCATCGGAACGATGCGTGCCGTTGCCTGATTCGTGCGGATCCCGATGCTGATTTCCGTTCCCGGCGCCTTGGACGCCGTTGGAACATAGGCCATGCCAATGTTCTTTTTCAGAAACGGCGCGGGCGATCCGCTCGTGACCCGGCCGGCCGGCTTGCCGCCGATCGAAACCACGGAGGCGTCGCGTGCGATGAGGCGGTCCTGCATCTCAAATCCCACAAGAGCGCGATCGACCCCTTTTTCCTTTTGCCGGATCAGAACATCGCGGCCGAGAAATTCTCCCTTGGCCGGTTTGCAGATCCAGCCCAGGCCCGCCTCCCACGGCGTCGTTGTATCGTCAATTTCATGGCCGTAGAGGCACATGGAGGCTTCGAGGCGCAGCGTGTTGCGCGCGCCCAGGCCGCAGGGCAGCAAGCCTTGGCCGGAGCCCGCATCAAGAAGCTTGCTCCACAGCTGCTCGGAATGTTCCGGCGCGAAATAAATTTCGAAGCCGTCTTCTCCCGTGTACCCGGTGCGCGCGATCAAGCAATCCATGCCGTCCGCCGCACCAAATGCAAAATGGTAATAGCGGATCGATTCCAGCGGCACGGCTGTGAAACGTTGCAGGATGCCCAGCGCCTTCGGCCCCTGGATCGCCAGCTGCGAATAGCGCTCGCCCGCATTTTCAATTTGTGCGCCGACTCGATTGTGTGCGCGGATGTGCTCGAAGTCCTGATCCTGATTGCCCGCATTGACGCACAGAAAATAGTGCGTATCGGAAATCTTGTACACGAGCAGGTCGTCGACAAACGTGCCAAGCTCGGTCATCAGCCCGGAATAATGCGCCTGCCCGACCACGAGTTTTGACGCGTCGTTGCACGTCACGTGCTGGACGAGCTCAAGCGCGCGCCCCCCGCGAACTTCGATTTCGCCCATGTGGCTGACGTCGAACAGTCCAGCCGCCGTGCGCGTCGCCATGTGCTCGGCCACGATGCCCGAATACTCGACAGGCATGTCCCAGCCGCCAAAATTGACCATTTTGGCTTTGAGGCGGCGGTGCTCGCCGTTCAACGCGGTCTTGCGAAGTTGGGTCGTGGTCGGAGAGGTCACTCGAAATTCTCAGGAACCGCAGCGCAAAATCGAACCTAACACGCGCCTTTGAAACGTGTCAAGAAAGGGCCTCGTCCGCCGCAAATGGAGATTCTGAGTGGCGATCCCCAGCTAACGCAGTGGTTGTTGTGAACTCACCTTGGCAGGACGCGCAGGCAAGCCTGTGGAATCGAGCTCAAACGTCCGCTGCAGGCCGAACGCGAAAAAATTCCAAGGAGCCGCATACTTGAGGCGCGGAAGCCAGCGTGCGTCGGGCCCCACGCGGTAGCGCACCCCTTGGCACTTGCGGCTTGTTCTGGCGCGCTGGGCTGGCCTATAGTGTTTTATACAGGGCTTTGCGGCCGAGTGGCTCTGCGGGGCCTGCGCGATGACAAAGGAAGAATATGCAAACCACGGTTCTTTGTTCGCAATGTGACCTTCCGGAAAGCACGTGCAAGTGTGACCATTATTGCTGCTACTGCCAGGGCCAGGAGAACATCCGCCTTTGCATGGACGGCAAATACTACTGCCCGGACTGCCGGGAAGCTTGCGATATTAGCGTGGCCGAATCCCATGCCCAACCCAATGGCTGACGAGCCCGTGCGCGTCGTGTTTCATCTGGACCAGAATTGGAACCTGGTCAGTGTATTTTGCTGCGCCGTGGAATTTCAGGCGGTCCAGGCGGGGTTTGAGACGGAGGCGGGAGCGCAGCTTGCCAGGGCCGCGGGGGATGTTTGCCGCGAAACCATTTCGCGACTTGGCGGGAACGGCGAACGCGTTGACGTTACCCTCGACACGTTTTCCGACCGCATCGAGATCGCGATCCATTCCCGCGGCCAGGTGCTGCCCGCCCTCGGGCTGGACAGGTTTGCGGTTTCCGGTGCGCTATCCGCAGGAGCAGACGGTCTCAACGGCTTGGAATTGCTTTCGCGGGTGGACCGCGTCCTTTACAACTCCGATGATGGCGTGGCCCGGACCACATTGATTAAGTTCTTGCCTGCGCACCACTGAAACCCTTCCCCTCATTTAACCCCGAAGGTCATCTCCGAAGCTGCCTTTGGGCAGTTTCCACCGTTTGAAAACACAGTCGCGTTGTCGCGCCAACGGCGCGGAGAATATCAGCCCGGGGTAACGCCCCGGGTACCGAGGCCCAACATCATCGTTCGCCCTGAAAGGGCGGTGGGGGATTTTTGCGCCCTTTCAGGGCGCACGACAATCCGTTGATTCCGAAACCCAGGGCGTGGCCCTGGGCTAGCCTGCGGCGGCGCTTTCAGCGCCGCAAGCTGCTGAGCGGAATCTTAATTCTGATTCAGCAGGATGTCGATGGAGCGCATCACTTCAGGCGATTGCCAATCCTGAGGACCTACAATCTTACGCGCGAGGCGGCCCTGGCGGTCGATCAGATACGTTTCGGGATACATGGAGGTGCCGTAATCCGCGGCGGTTTTCTTGGAGGCGTCGCGGTAGGTTGGGAAGACTACATGATTGTCGCCTAGAAACTTTTCGTATGCGTCCTTGTCCTCATCCACGCTGATGCCAAGGACCACCCCGCCTTTGGACGTGATGGCCTGCTGCAAGGTGTTGAGAGATTGGGTTTCTTCCAGGCAAGGCGGGCACCATGAGGCCCAAAAATTCAGGACGACGACTTTGCCGTGCAGGTCGGACAGGTGCGAGGCGCCCGTAATCTGCATGTCAAAATCCTTGGCCTTGCGGCCCGCCAGGCTCGGTTCACCCTGGCGATAGGACGGGGCCGCAAACATGTAGAGCACCGCCGCCACAAAAACCAACGCGATCGGGCCCAGAATCTTGTGCTTCAATGTTTTTCTCCAGCCCTTCTATAATACATTCTTAACCCGGCTTTGCGCGAGCCGATTTGCCCGGGAACGCCAATCTCCCGATTGGCGGATTGCACAACGCCAATCGGGAGATTGGCGTTCCCGGGCAATCTACTCAACCAATGAATCTGCATCCAACTGTTTCCGCGATCGTGCCCGCGCGCAACGAGGAAGCGACCATTGCGGCCGCGGTCGAGTCGCTTGCTGCCCAGCCCGAAATTAAAGAAATAATTGTGATCAATGACCAGTCGACGGACGGAACGGCAACGCAGCTCAAGCAACTTTCTACGCGCTATGCGCAATTGCGCGTTCTCGAAACGAGGGGGTTGCCCGGTGGCTGGGTAGGGAAGAACTACGCGGTATCGCTCGGAGCGGCGCAGGCGACAGGGGATTGGCTGCTGTTCACCGACGCGGATGGCGTGCACCTGCCTGGGTCCACGGCGCATGCCCTGGCCGACGCGGCGGAAGCCGGAGCGGGCCTCGTCTCCTATTCGCCCGAGCAGGAGACTCGCAGTTGGTGGGAGAAGGCGTTGATCCCTTTCGTGTATACGCGCCTGGCGCATAAATATTCGTACGCCGAGGTAAACCATCCCGACTCGCCGGCAGCGGCGGCCAGCGGACAATACTTGCTCATCCGGCGAGAGGACTATGTGCGGATCGGAGGGCACGCTGCCGTGGCCGGAGAAGTGCTCGAAGACGTGGCCCTGGCGCGGCTCGCGAAGCAAGCGGGCATACGCCTATACTTTGCGTCGGGGCACGGGATCATGCGCGTGCGAATGTACCGGACGTTTGTGACGATGTGGCAAGGCTGGACGAAAAATCTGTATCCCCTAATCGGAGGGATGACGGGCGGCACGTCCCGCGCGGTGGGACGCGAGCTCTTTAGGGTGGTGCCCTGGATTCCTTTGTTGGTACTTCCGCTAGCGCTGGTGCATCTAATCTGGGGTGTGCTGGGTGTTGCACTGCTGGCGGGGCGGCATGCCGCCTATGCCGCGGACCTGCGGCGAAATCGTTTTCCAGCGGCGCTTGCCTTATACTACTTGCCGGGGGTTGCGCTGTACGCAGTGACACTGCTGAATTCGGAGTGGCGCTATACGCGGGGCAGCGTCGCGTGGAAGGGGCGGGAGTACCCCGTAAATCGTGGTTCGTGAATCGTGGTCGGTGACCAGTTATTTGCAAACTTGTACCGCGTGGCTCGTGATTCGCAATTTGAAATTTCAAATTTGAGATTCTGAATCCGAGACATCAAAGGGAGCTTATTGGGGGCTGGGATTCCTTCTTTGAAATTTCAAATTTGAAAATTTGAGATTCTGAATTCGAGGAACCAAAGGGGAGCTTATTGGGGGGCTGGGATCCCTTCTTTGAAATTTCAAATTTGAGATTCTCAATTCGAGACATCAAAGGGAGCTTATTGGGGGTTGGGATTCCTTCTTTGAAATTTCAAATTTGAAATTTGAGATTCGGGAGCGGTGCTTCCAGCCAGCGTCCGTGCATTCCTGAAGTACGCGCCGCTATTATGGTTTATTTGACACGCAAAATTGAGTTTTCGGCGTCGCATCTCTATCACAACCCGGCGTTTTCGGCCGAGGAGAACCGGCGCGTCTTTGGGAAGTGCAACAACCCGCACGGACACGGGCACAATTACGTGCTCGAAGTTACGGTGGCGGGCGAGCCGGACCCGGCGACGGGCATGGTACTCGACTTGAAGGAACTGAAAGAGATTTTGCAGCGCGAAGTGACCGACCGGATGGATCACCGGTTTCTCAATTACGAGGTTCCTGAACTCGCGGGGCAGATTCCGACGTGCGAGAACATCGCGGCGGTCATCTGGCGCCTGCTGGAGCCGAGGATTACGCGAGGGCATCTGAATCGCGTGCGCTTGTACGAGACGCCGGACCTGTTCGTCGATTGCTACGGCGAGGGGAACGGCGCGGGAGCGCCCGCCGGAGGCGGGCGATGAAGCTTCATCTGTGGCGGCGATACCGGTTTTCGGCTTCGCATCGCCTGCACAGCGCGCAACTCGGAGAGGATGAAAACCGGCGCGTGTACGGCAAATGCAACAATCCATATGGGCACGGGCACAATTACGTCGTGGAAGCGGCCTTCTCCGGCCCGGTGGACGAGGCCACAGGAATGATCGCGAACCTGGCCGACCTGGATGCGTTTGTCGAACGCGAAGTCGTCGAACCCTTCGACCACAAATATTTGAACGAAGAAATCGAGGAATTTCGCGCGCACGTTCCGACCACGGAAAATATTTGCGTCGAGATTTTCCATCGTCTGACCCGGTTTCCCCGCGCCAGGCTGGAGCGTGTGCGTGTCGAGGAAACAGGACTGAACAGTTTTGAATACGCAGGAGAGCCTGCCGGAGCGACCCATGAGTGATGACAGAAAACGAGTCGAGGAATTGACGCTGACCGAACCGGTCGGCGCGGAATCGCCCGTATCGATTGCCGATCATATGCGGAAAATATTGCAATCGATCGGGGAGGATGCGAACCGCGACGGCTTGCGGCATACGCCCGAGCGGTTTGAGAAGGCCTTACGCTTCCTGACCAGCGGCTACCATCAGGATCCGGAGAAACTCCTGAACGGCGCGATGTTCAGCGTTTGTTACGACCAGATGGTGATCGTGAAAGACATTGAGTTCTATAGTTTGTGCGAGCATCACCTGCTGCCATTTTTCGGGAAATGCCATGTCGCCTATATCCCCGACAAGAAAGTGGTCGGCCTGTCGAAAATTCCGCGGCTCGTAAACATGTTCGCGCGCCGCCTGCAGATCCAGGAACGCCTGACGAATCAAATCGCCAACGCCATCCAGCAGAAAATTGCCCCGCTGGGGGTGGGTGTAGTCATCGAAGGGCGCCATCTCTGCATGGTGATGCGCGGAGTCGAAAAGGAAAGCTCGCAGACGGTAACCAGCGCGATGCTGGGTTCGTTCAAAGATAACCCCAAGACGCGCGAGGAATTTCTGTCCTTGATCCACGAAAAATAGGGGCGCGGTTTTCTCCGTGCCCTCTGCGTTAAATCTTTTGCGTACGCGGCGAATGGCAAATTTTTAACATAGAGAACACTGAGAAAATCTTCCCGCGCTCATTCTGAAAACCCCAGTCCCAATCGGTTCACATACAAGAAAAATTTTGCATGTCGCCGTGAGCCTATGTTAGGCTCCTAAGGTCGAAGAGTAGACGAAACGAGAGCAGAAACAGTGGGTTGGGCGGAGAGGGCGATTTGAGAGAAGCGAAGTCAATGTTGATCGAGCAGTACCGGGCGCATGTGAAGGATACGGGCTCACCGGAAGTGCAAATTGCTTTATTGAGCGAGCGAATCAACTATTTGACGACGCATCTGAAGGCGCACCTCAAGGACCATGCATCGCGACGCGGACTGATCATGATGGTCAACAAGCGCCGCCGTCTTTTGGATTATCTCAACCGTCGTGACCCGGATCGGTATCGCGAGATTGTCGAACGCCTTAGTTTGCGCAAATAACCGCTCCTCCGGAGGAGCACAGTCGCGCCAACAACATCTCCCGACGTTCGCGGAGTTCTGTAGCTTTCTGGCGGCCCGAGGCGATAGCGCCCGGCCGCTTTTTTTGTAGGCAGACTCCGGCACGCCGCTCGCAGTCGTTCGTCGTTTTCTCTTCCCAACAAAACGGGACGTGTTTCTCCCGCACTCGAATGGCTTTCCGCGCGCGTAGTGCCCGATGGTTCGGGACGCGGCGGACAGTCGAAAGGACCACTGGATATGTCGCAAGCAGCACCCGCTCCTCATCAGGTTACAGTCGAAGTCGGCGGACGCACGCTGACTCTGGAAACCGGGAAAATCGCAAAACAGGCCAACGGCGCCGTACTGGCGCGGTATGGCGATACCGTCGTGCTCGTCACGGCGTGCATGGATTCCAAAGCGAATGACCGGGATTTTCTTCCCCTCACCGTGGACTATCGCGAATATACGTATTCCGCCGGAAAAATTCCCGGCGGCTTTTTCAAGCGCGAAGGGCGCCCCTCGGAACGCGAAATTCTGACTTCCCGAATGATCGACCGCCCGCTGCGGCCGTTGTTTCCCGAAGCGTGGCGCAACGAAACGCAAATCGTCGCCATGGTGCTTTCGGCGGACAGCGAAAACGATCCGGACATGATCGGCATCACGGCGGCTTCGGCGGCGGCGTTTATTTCCGACCTGCCGTTTACTTCGCCGGTAGCGGCGGTGCGCGTTGGCCTGGTCGATGGCAAGCTCGTTGCCAACCCCACGACCGCCGAACAAAAGACCAGCCTGCTGAACATCGTCGTCGTCGCGACCGAGCAGGCGATCGTGATGATTGAGGCGGGTGCGAATGAAGTTAGCGAGGACACCGTCGCCGACGCGCTCGAATTCGGGCACGAACAGATCAAGCACATCATCATGGCGATCCGTCAATTGCAGGACAAGGTCAAGCCAAATAAAGTGACCGTTCCCCCGTTGCCGTTTGACGAGGCACTCGCCGGGGAAATCGAAAAGAAGTATGGCGCGAAACTGCACGACGCGCTGGACACCAAGAAGTATCCCAAGAAAGAAAGCTATCACCTGATCGACGACATCAAGAAAGCGATCCGCGAGTCGATTCCGGAAGAGGATGAAGAGAAGCTCACCCTGGCCTTGCGGGCGTTTGAACGCTTGCGCGAGAATTTCTTCCGCGAGGACATCCTGGAGCGCAACCGGCGCCCGGATGCCCGCGCGTTCGATGAAATCCGGGACATCACCTGCGAAGTGGGAGTTTTGCCGCGGGCGCACGGCTCGGCGCTGTTCACGCGCGGCGAGACGCAAGCCCTGGCGACGACCACGCTCGGCACCAAGGAAGACAAGCAGCGGCTCGATCTGCTCTTCGAGGAAGAATCGTTCAAGCGATTCATGCTGCACTACAACTTTCCGCCCTTTTCCGTCGGCGAAGTGAAATTCCTGCGCGGGCCGGGGCGGCGCGAAATCGGCCATGGCGCGCTTGCCGAACGCGCGCTCCTGAATCTGCTTCCGCCGGAAACCGATTTCCCGTACGCCATGCGCCTCGTTTCCGACATCATGGAATCGAATGGATCGTCCTCGATGGCCACGGTGTGCGGCGGCTCGCTCGCGCTCATGGACGCCGGCGTGCCGATCACCGCGGCCTGCGCGGGCATCGCCATGGGGCTGGTCGTCGAAGGAGATAAACACGCGATTCTGACCGACATCGCGGGCGCGGAAGACCATTACGGCGACATGGATTTCAAGGTGGCCGGCACGCGCGCCGGAATCACCGCGCTGCAGATGGACATCAAGGTCGGCGGCGTCAGCGTGGGCCTCATGCGCAAGGCGCTCGAGCAAGCCAGGCGCGCGCGCTTGCACATTCTGGACGTCATGGACCAGACGATTTCATCGGCGCGGCCCAAGATGTCAGTTTTTGCTCCGCGGCTGCACCAATTGCAGATTCCGACGGACAAGATTCGCGACTTGATCGGCCCGGGCGGAAAGAAAATCCGGTCGATCATCGAAGCCACCGGCGTGAAAATCGACGTCATGGACGATGGCAAGGTGCACGTATTTGCGAACAGCGGCCCGGCCGCCGAAGCGGCGCTCCAGATGATCCGGGACATTACGGCGTCCGCCGAAATCGGCAAGACGTACCTCGGCAAAGTGGTGCGGCTGGCGGAATTTGGCGCCTTCGTGGAAATCTTCCCGGGCACCGACGGCCTCCTGCACATCAGCGAAATTGCCGAGCAGCGCCTCCGCGACGTGCGCGACGCGCTGAAGCTGGGCGACCAGGTGCTCGTCAAGGTGCTGGCCATCGAGGGCAACAAGATTCGCCTGTCCCGCAAAGCCGTTCTGCGCGAACAGCGTGAAAAGCAACAGAAGGAAACAGCGGGCGGGCAGGGCTAAACGCACAACAGGCCGCTCTTGTAGGCGGCCTGAGAAATTTGCAGGCATACAAAAGGGGGAGACGAACATCGTCTCCCCCGTTCTTATGAAACCTGGGAACGCCAATCTCCCGATTGGCGGTTTGCGCGACGCCAATCGGGAGATTGGCGTTCCCGGGCGAACCGCCAATCACGAATCACCAGTCACATGTCTTCCTACACGCGCCGAATGATCGCGCCGACGGCGGCGAGTTTTTCCTCGATGCGCTCGTAGCCGCGGTCAATGTGATACACGCGTTCGATGACGGTTTCACCGCGCGCGACGAGCGCGGCCAGCACGAGCGAGGCGCTGGCGCGCAAGTCCGAGGCGATCACCTGGCTGCCGGAGAGCGTTGTGGGGCCGTGAACCACGGCGCGGCGGCCCTCGATGGAGATATTCGCGCCCATGCGAATCATTTCGCTGGCGTGCAGGAAGCGGTTCTCGAAGATCGTCTCCGTGATGTCGGACGTTCCATCGGCCTGCGTTGCCAGCGCCATGAACTGCGCCTGCATGTCCGTGGCAAAGCCTGGATATTCCTCGGTGATCACGTCGGCGGCGACGAGTTTTTTTGCCCCGCGAACCTGTAGCGTGCCTGGACCCGTTTCGCGGATCTCGACTCCGGTTTCGCGCAGCTTGGCGATGACTGAAGTCAGGTGCTCCGGGGCGCAGCCCGTGAGCTCGAGGTCTCCCTTGGTGATGGCTCCGGCCACTAGAAACGTGCCGGCTTCAATACGATCGGGGATGACAGTGTGCGTCGCGCCGTGCAACTCTTTTTTTCCGCGTACGCGAATCTTGGAAGTTCCCGCGCCTTCGATCTCCGCTCCCATTTTGATCAGCAGCTCCGCAAGGTCCGTAATTTCCGGTTCGCGCGCCGCATTCTCGATGATCGTTTCGCCCTCGGCGAGGGACGCTGCCATCAAAATGTTTTCGGTCCCGGTGACGGTAATCTTGTCGAAGAAAACATGGCCGCCCGGCAAGCGGCCCCCGCGCGGAGCGCGCGCTTCCACATAGCCGTGGGACATGCCAATTTCTGCGCCCATCTGTTCGAGCGCTTTCAGATGCAGGTCCACCGGCCGCGCGCCGATCGCGCATCCGCCGGGGAGAGAAACACGCGCGTGGCCGTTGCGCGCGACCAGCGGCCCGAGCGTGAGGATCGAAGCCCGCATCGTTTTCACGAGTTCATAGGGCGCTTCGGCCCCGTTGATTTGTTCCGCCTGAATGATCATCCCTGTGGGTGGAATCGCGGGCGTCTCGACGATCGCGCTCAAGTGCGCGAGCAGACGTCCCATGGTGATGATGTCGCGCACGCGCGGAATGTTCTCGAGTTCCACGCGGTCGCTGGTTAACAGGGCAGCGGCCATCGCGGGCAGCGCGGCATTCTTCGCGCCGCTGATGCGCACCGACCCTTCGAGCGGCGTCCCGCCTTCAATCAGAAGTTTATCCATGAGCTTTGTGGGGGCCGTTAGCGACGTTTTTGGCGACGTTAAGTGTGTTGTGGACATGTCCGTGGGTATCGCGCAACAGGCGTTTGGCCTGCGGCGCGCTTGCTCCTGTCTTTAACATTATGAGCGCTGCGCCCAGATTGTGTCCGGATTGACGCAGGGCGCGTGTCGATTCGGCTACGTTGGCCCCGGAAGCCTCCCTGAGGATCCGCAACCCCCGTGCTTGCAACTTGCGATTCGTCAAGGCCACGCCGATCATCCAGTTGTCGTAGACGCGGCCGAGACGAATCATCGTGGCTGTAGAGAGCATGTTGAGGACCAACTTCTGCGCCGTCCCAGCCTTCATCCGCGTCGAGCCTGTGATGACCTCCGGTCCGGTCGGCGTGACGATACTGATCTGGACCACTTGTGTTATCGGCGTCCTCGAGTTGGACGTGAGCCCAATCGTGACCGCGCCTTTTCTCTTTGCGAATTCCAGCGCCCCAAGGACATAGGGCGTTCCGCCGCTGGCTGCGATACCAACGACGGCGTCCCTGGCGTTGAAACCGCGCGCGGCGAGGTCCTTCGCCCCTTTCGTGCGATTGTCTTCGGCGCCTTCGACGGCGTGTGTGAGCGCGCGCCGGCCTCCCGCGATCACTGCCTGGACCATGCGCGGGGGAGTGCCAAATGTCGGTGGAAGTTCTGCGGCGTCGAGAGCTGCGAGACGTCCGCTGGTCCCGGCGCCAACGTAGAAGAGGCGTCCCCCTTGCTCGAGGGCGCCTGCAATTGCGTCTACCGCCCGCGCGATCGCAGGAAGAGCGCCGGACACCGCCTTGGCTACCGATGCATCCTCACGATGAATTGCCCGCAGAATTTCAATCGCGGATTTGGCGTCAATTCCGCGCGTGCGTGGATTCCGCTGCTCGGTCGCTTTCGACTTGATCATGGTTTCAGTGGCGCAGGCTTCAGCCTGTGGGGTTTGGTATGAGCAAGGATCAAACCCCACAGGCTGAAGCCTGCGCTACTAAATTCCCCCATCGCAACTGTCGCGAGGCATCTGGAATCTGCACTGTTATATACCCTGAAACACGGCTGGGGATCTATTTTCGCATGCGCGGGAGCGGATTTGGTGCGGCGAATCCGCGGGAATCACTCTTTCAGAAATAGGCAGTTGGGGACAACCAGGCCCACGAGTAATTACTTTGCCGCGGGCGCGAGGCCGAGCGACTCGATCACCGCGTCGTGCACGGCAGGCCGCACGGCTACGATCCTGTCGTTTTCGCGCGTGGGATAGACGCGGTTGGTCAGCAGGATGACGAAAAGCTGGCGGTCCGGGTCAATCCAGATCGACGTGCCGGTAAATCCCAAATGTCCGTAGCTGCGTGGAGAAAAATAGCGGCCGCTCGAGGAATTAGGCGTCGGCGCCATCCATCCGAGCGTGCGGGCATTGCCCGAGATCGCCTGGGGAGCGGTGAACTGGGAGATCGTTGCGCGAGTCAGCAGGCGGTGGTGCCCATAGAATCCGCCGTTCAAGAGCATTTGGCAAAACGCTGCGAGGTCAGACGCGTCCGTGAACATCCCCGCGTGCCCGGCGACGCCGCCCATGACGAAAGCATTTTCGTCATGAACTTCGCCTTGCAAGAGGCGCTTCCGGAAAACCGTGTCATTTTCCGTGGGAGCGATGCGGCCGAACAAGCTCTTCGGCGGATTGAACATGGTGCCGGCCATGTTGAGAGGCGCGAAGATTTGTTCGTGCGCCAGCTGGTCCACGGTTTTGCCGGTCGCGCGTTCGAGAATTTCGCCGAGCAGAATGAAACCGAGATCGGAGTAAACGGTTTTCGTGCCAGGCGCGTATTCGAGAGGTTCCCTGCCGATCGCGGCGATAAATTCGCGCTTGGAATGAAGCGTAAGATAATAGTCTTTGTGCGCGGGGAGCCCCGAAGAATGCGTCAGTAAATTGCGAACGGTGACCGTCTTTCGCCAATCGGGATTCGGGCCGTCATTCCATTCGGGGATGTAGCGCGACACGGGCAAGTCGAGCCCGATGCGGCCTGCTTCCACCTGCATGGCGACGAGTGTCGCCGTCACGACCGGCTTGGTCAGCGATGCGGCATCGTAGATCGTGTCCACGTTAACGGTTGATGATTTTGCGTCATACGTTTGCCGGCCGAATTCGTGAACGATCAGCTCATCCTGGTAGCCGACGGCCAGCACACCGCCCGGAAACGCGTGATCGGCGACGGCCTGATCGAGCACATCGTAGGCGCGCCGCAGTTTCTCTTCCGATTGCGCGTCCGCCTCACGAAGTTCCATCGGGTTCGCGGCGAGGTCGAGTCCGGCGCCGAGTGCGGCCACGTCCGGCACATGCACCGGAAAGCGGCCTCCGACGGCCGTCTGGCCAAAGAGCGCGCGGCCCATCGCCCACTGTGCGACATCGACGGTGCTGAATGCCGCGATCCACGTCTTGGCGGAAGGAAACCGTTCGGCCAGATACGGACTGCCAAAGCAGGCCACGACCACGGGTTTTCCGGCGGCAAGAAGGCGATCCACAACGGCGGCTTCGTCGTCGGGCAGTCCGATGCTGCCTTTGCGATCGGTGACGCGCACGAAAATGGCGGCAATCGCGACATCGTACGTATCCGGAGGGGGCAATTTCACGGTGTCGGCGCGCACAAAGCGCGTGTCCATGCGGACGCTCGCCAGCGAATCGACGCGCCAGCGAATTTCATTTTCGAGGTTCCCGGCGGGATACGGATCGTTGTCGCCGGAAACGGCGACGAGCAGGACGCGCGACGGCTTCGTCGAATCGAGCGGAAGAATGTGCTGATCGTCGCGCAGCAGCGTGATGCCGCGATCGGCGATGTCCAGGGCTGCTTTATCAAATTCGGGCCGGTCGAAATTGCGCGCGAGGGAATCGAGGTCCACGAGCTTCGATTTGTTCAGGCCGAGTTTGGCTTTGGCGCGAAGGACGCGCGTCACGGCTTCGTCGAGGCGCGACATTGGAATTCGACCGGAGGCCACCGCTTCGTGCACGGCTTGCAGGGCGGCGTCCAGCACGGGCGGAACGAGAAGCACATCCGCGCCCGCGAGGATGGAACGCACCGCAACTTCGCCGGGCGGATAGCGCACCGTCACGCCGCCCATGTCCAGCGCGTCGGTTACAACCAGGCCATCGAAACCCATTTGGCCGCGCAGCAGGCCGGTCGTAATTTTGGGAGACATCGTCGCGGGCACGTCCGGATCAGGCTCGAGCGCGGGAACGGCAAGGTGGCCGGTCATGATCGTGCTCGCGCCGGCGGCGATGGCGGCGCGAAAGGGCGCGAGTTCCACGCGGTCCAGGTGAGCGCGGTCGCTGGTTACGGTCGGGAGATCGAGATGCGAATCTGTGCTCGTGTCGCCGTGGCCGGGGAAATGTTTTGCGGTGGCGAGGCCGCCGTTTTCCTCGACGCCGCGCACGAACGCCGCGACGAACTCGGAGACGCGCGCCGGGTCTTCGCCAAAGGAGCGCGTGTTGATGATGGGATTGTCGGGATTGCTGTTGACATCGGCGTCCGGCGCGAAAATCCACGGAACGCCGACGGCTCTCCCTTCGAGCGCCGTAATTTTTCCCATTGTGTAAGCGTCTTCGGGGCGGCCTGTGGCGGCGACGGCCATGGCGTGCGGAAATGAAGAACCCTCTTCGACGCGCATGGAGGTGCCGCGCTCGAAATCCGCGGCCACGAGCAGAGGGACTTTGGCGTGGCGTTGCAGCGTGTTGACTAAGACCGCGGTCGGGTACACTTGGCTGCGCTCGATGCCGACGGGCGAGCCTTGCGTCTGGATCGCGAATGTGCCGATGTGCTTTTCCTCGACATCGCGGAGAAGATCCTTGTAGTCTTGGCTCTCGGTGGAAAGGAAAGAGCCGTAGGCCCACACGGCAAAGAGTTGCCCGATCTTTTCATCGAGCGACATGGCCTTGAGAGTTTGCGCGACCCAGCGCTGTCCCTCGGAGGAAAGTTCCGCCGGTTTCGGCGCGTCCGGCGCGCGCGGGGATTTTTGGGTGTGGCCCGTGGTAGCCATCAGGAAGCAAGCAAGGGGCAGAAGCCAGCGAGTTAAAGTTCGCATCGCGCGGATTCCAGTTTGGTCGCCCGCATGCCGCAAGTATATATAGCACCCGCACCAAGGTGTTACAAATGAGATTGGAACCACAGATGCACACAGATAAACACTGATAAAACAGGGAAAAGGCCAATTCGAGTAAGAATGACGGGCTTGCGATGACTGACAAAGCAAAGCGCTTGCAAATAATTGAAAGATCGATCGTTCGGGTGTTTTTTCCCGTTTGGCTTTTCTTATCTGTGTTCATCTGTGTTCATCTGTGGTTTCAAATTCCTGCTTCCGCCGCCGAGACGCTGACCGGGATTGATGTGCTCGAAGTGCAGAAATTCGCTCCGCTGGCCGGGAAGCGCGTTGGACTCATTACCAATCAGACTGGAATTGACCACGAACGACGCAGCACGATCGACCTGCTGGCCCACGCGCCGGACGTGAAGCTGGTGGCTCTGTTCAGCCCCGAGCACGGCATGCGCGGCACTGTTGATGCGCGCGTTTCTTCGACGACGGATGAAGCGACAGGTCTGCCCGTCTACAGCCTCTATGGGGAAACCGAGCGTCCTACCGACGCCATGCTCGCGGGTCTGGACGTGCTCGTGTTCGATGTTCAGGACGCGGGCGTGCGCTTCTACACGTACATCACGACGATGGGATACGCGATGGAAGCCGCGGCGGCGCATCACGTCGCGTTTTACGTTCTCGATCGTCCCGATCCGCTCGGGGGAGAACGCATCGAAGGCCCCATGCTCGATCGCGACCGCACGAATTTTGTCGGCTATTTTCCGATGCCTGTGCGCATGGCGATGACGCTGGGCGAAATGGCGCAGATGTTCAACGCGGATAAGAAGATTGGATGCGACCTGCACATCATCCGCATGCAAAATTGGCAGCGCCGATTTTGGTTCAGCGATACGGGGCTGCCGTGGGTGAATCCGTCCCCCAACCTGCATTCTCCTGAGGAGGGAATTCTGTATCCCGGCCTGGAAATTCTGCAGGCGGGCGGCGTGTCAGTGGGGCGCGGGACAAATCATCCATTTGAACTTGTGGGTGCGCCATGGATTCGCGGCGAGGAATTCGCTGCCTACTTGAATCGCCGCGCGATTCCAGGCGTGCGATTCGAGCCGCAGAAATTTACGCCGGATTCCGGTTTGTATAAGGGCGAGCTGTGCGAGGGCGTAAGTGTTGCGCTGATCGATCGCGATGCGCTGCAAGCGATGCGCATGGGAATTGAAATCGCTTCGGCGCTCGGGAAGCTCTATCCGGGCAAATTTGAAACGGCGAAGATGGTCGAACTAGTGGGGAACGCTGCGACGATCCAGCAGTTGATGGCGGGCGGCAATCCGGCGGCGATCGTGGCTAGCTGGGAGAAGGACCTCGAAGCGTTTCGCAAAGCTCGCGGGAAATATTTGCTGTATCAATGAGGCGCCAGGCAAAGAAGCAGCAACTGGGTTTTGTAGGACAGCCACTCTTGGCTGTCCCTCATAGTCTCAGCAGGGCGAAAGAGGACAGCCAAGAGTGGCTGTCCTACTAAAACCGCAAGACTGACCACCCACCGGGAAGCAAGGAGTCTGAAAGCGAGAATCATTTCCGTGATAGATTGCGGGGCATGAAGATTTGCTCCTTGCTGCCTTCGGCTACCGAGATTTTGTTTGCTCTTGGTCTTGGCGACCATGTGGCCGGGGTCAGTCACGAATGCGATTTTCCGCCGGAGGCCAAATCCAAAACTGTCCTGATCAAGTCTCGCATTTCACACACGGAGAGCTCCGCAGCGATTGACCGGCAGGTGCGTGAATTTCTCGAACGGGGCGAGAGCCTTTACAGCGTTGATTTTGAACTCTTGCGCGCGATCGAGCCCGACCTGATTGTCACGCAGGACCTTTGCCATGTTTGCGCCGCCACGCCGGACGATCTGGGCGCGGCGCTTGCGCATCTCGAACGCCAGCCGCGAGTCGTGACGCTCAATCCACATTCTCTCGCGGATGTGTGCGCGGATATTCGCACAGTGGGCGAAGCGACGGGGTGCGTCGAGCAGGCGAATGCCGTTGTGGCTGAATTTGAGAAAGCCATCGCAAACGTTGAACGGTCCGTTGCCGGACTCGATCGGCCGCGCGTCCTGTGTCTCGAATGGCTCGATCCGCCGTACGTGGCCGGGCATTGGGTGCCGGAAATGGTGGAGCGCGCGGGCGGAGTCGATGTGCTGGGGCACCAGGGAAAGCCGTCCTTCCGCGTGGATTGGGAAACTGCGCTTGCGGCGCGGCCTGAAGTGATCGTCATCATGCCGTGCGGTTATAGCCTTGCAGCCGCTGAGGCTGAGTTTCGCAATCTGCCGCTGCCGCCGGGATGGAAAAATTTGCCGGCCGTACGAGATGGCCGCGTTTTTGTTGTCGAAGCTTCGGGCTATTTTTCGCGTCCCGGGCCGCGCCTGGCAGCTGGATTGGGGATTCTTGCCGGTGCGATCCACGCGGGGAAACAGAATCGCCTCCTGCCGTTCGAATCGGAAGCGCTGCTCGTCCGCGTTGCTGCCGCTGGTTGATTGTTTCGAACGAATTACGAACGGGCAGGAAGCTTTCGCTGCCAGTGGTGATAAAAAATCAGCCCGGAAAAAATCAATACGAGACCCATAGACGAACGAACGGGGCGCGCCAGCCACAGAGTGACGGTCAGCGCCGCTGCGCCCGCCAAAAACGCCGCTGGCACCCACGGATACCCCCAACAGCGATAGGGACGCTCAAGTCCCGGCTCGGTGCGCCGCATGCGGATCATGGCGGCGACCGCGAGCGCGTAGAAAATCCACGTGGCGAAAAGAAACAGGGAAGTAAGTTCTTCGAACGTTCCCGTCAGCGCGAAAATGCTGGAAATTATGAATTCGAACAGGATCGCGCCGCCGGGAGTTCGAAATCGGGGATGGATTTCCGCCGTACCGCGAAAAAAAATTCCGTCACGCGCCATGGCGTAGGGCACGCGCGCTCCCGAAAGGGTCGAAGCGTTCAGGGTGCCGAGCGCCGAAATCACCATGGCCAGCGTTACCCAGAGGGCTGCATTGCGCCCGGAGATTCGCGCGACCAGGTCCGAAGCCACGTGCTGTGATTGCGCAACCGCTTCATAGGGAAGCACCCAATGCGCGGCCAGACTGAACGATATAAAAAGTACGATGCAAAACATTACGCCGAGGATCAGCGCACGCGGAATGTTTCGCTGCGGGTTTTCCACTTCCGAGCCCACGAGGTTCAAGTCTTCCCATCCGTCGTACGCCCAGAGCGCGGCAGCCAGAGCGCCAAAAAATCCCGTGAGAGGAATGGCGCTGTAGCCGGAAGGAAAGAAGGGATGAAATCCCGCGCCGCCGGGCCGGGCGAGTGCGAAGCCAACGCCGATGATCGCAACAACGGATGAAATCTTGATCACGGTAAGGATAACTTGCAACTGTCCTCCCGCGCGAACACCCAGAAAATTTATGAATGCGAACACGGCGAGCGCCGCGACGGCCCAGGGTTGCGCCCAGGTGAAGACGAACGCATAAGGGACTTGAGAGAACGGCATCGAAATATGAGCGGTGAAAATCGGCGCGGCCACTGCGGGGACGAGGAAAGCGCAAAAGCGGAGAAGGCCCGCGGCAATCGAGGACTCGGAAGCCGGCCGTCCGACGATCGAGTGCATCCAGCCAAACAAGAATCCCCAAACGGGGCCGAAGGCTCTCCGCAAATAAGCGTATTCGCCGCCGGCTTCGGGAAGCGCGGCGCCCAGTTCGGCATAAGCGAGCGCGCCAAATAAGGACAGCGCTCCGCCGGCGACCCACGCAGCGAGCACGATGAACAACGATCCCGCGTCGGCCGCCATCTCCGCGGGCTTCAGGAAAATTCCGGTTCCAACCATGGTGCCCACAACGATCGCGGCGGAAGACCATTTTCCCAGGCCGCGAACGAGATCGAGCTTCTTGCCGTTGTTCATCTCGTTTCCCTTGCAGCGGCCGGCGCTTCGGTTGCGAGACTCACGAGGGCGCCGGCCAGGAAAGTGATGCACGCGCTGAGCGGAACGTACCAGGTCCACAATAGCGGCGTGCGAAAGTGAGCATAGAGAATTGCAGCGAGTCCCACGAACATGCCGGTGAGGACTCCGGGAGCCGTTGCCCGCGGAAATAGGAAGGTTAGCAAAAAAAGTCCGAGCAAGCTTCCAAGGGTGATGGCGGCAATGGTCAATCCCGCTTCGAGCATGGGTCCCCATTGCACAGTGCCGAGGACAGCCAGTGCAATCCCCCAAACTAGCGTCATCCATCGCGAACGGCGCAGCAGGCGTTCGGGATTTTCTTCTAATTGTCCCAGGCCGCGCAGGTGCTGAAAATCGACCACGCTCGAGGCGGCCAGCGAATTGAGCGAACCGCTGGCGTTGGACATCGCAACGGCAATGATGGCGGCAATAATCGCGCCGCGTGCCCCGCTCGGCATGGCAGTAACGATGAAGTCGGGGAAAACGGAATCGTAGCTGCGTCCCGCGATTACGGCCGGCGCTCCGTGCCACGCATAGAGCATGACTCCCAGGACAAGAAACAGAGCGAATTGCAGAAGAATGATGACGCCGCTGGCAAGCAGTGCGAGTTTGCTTTCGCGTTCGGACTTGGCGGCCAGGAGCCGCTGCACGATGGTTTGATCCGTTCCGTGGCTTCCCATGGTGAAGAAAGTGCCTCCAATTACTCCGGACCAAAATGTGTAGAGTTTTCCCGGATTCGTCAGACTGAAGGAGAAATCGAAAATGCGAAATTTGTGGAGCGGGGCGGCTGCGTGAACGATGGTCTCCCATCCGCCGGGAATCCGGTGCAGCAACAGAAAGAATGCGGCGAGCGACCCTGAAAAATAGAGAACGAATTGCACGACGTCAGTCCAGATCACGGCTTTCATGCCGCCTTCGAAGGTATAGATCAAGACAAGGGTCATGATCAGCAAAATGGAAGTGCGCTGCCCGGTGCCCAGCGCAGCCGTGACGACCAGAGCAATGGCCGCGATGCGCACACCTTCGGCAAGAACGCGGGTCACCAGAAATGTGGAAGCCGCGACCGCCTTTACTTTTGGGCCAAACCGCTTTTCCATCAGCTGGTAGGCCGTATAATATTCCCCGCGGAAGTAGTGCGGGAGAAACAACAGGACGATCACTACGCGGCCGGCCAGGTATCCGAAAACAAACTGCAGGAACGTGAGATTTCCTGCAAAGGCCAGCGCCGGTGTGCCGACAATCGTGAGCGTTGACGTTTCCGTGGCGACAATGGAGAGGGATAGCGCCCACCAGGGCGCTGAGCGTCCGCCCAGAAAATAATCGCGGACGGTGCTCTGCCCCCGCCGGAACGCGATACCGAAGAGAGTGATGCCGGCCAGATACGCTACGATAACGGCAAGGTCCGGAGAAGTCAGGCGCATGTTGAGGGCGTCGCGATGATAGGTGCGCATCCGGGCGGCGTCAAGCGCGCGCCTGCTCAACGCCGATAATTTGAAAGTTTGCGGAAATCGTCGATTCAATGCAGGATTTAGTAGCACAGGCACTCTTGCCTGTGCGGGTTTGGCGATCTTCGTTGGGTTGGGTAATCTGCCCGTGCGACTTACAAAACCGCACAGCCAAGAGTGGCTGTGCTACTCATCTTTTTCCGCAATCTGTTGGCTAACAATGAGGAGCCATGGGCTACTCCCTAGGTTTTGACGGTGGCGGGACAAAGACGGACTGCATTTTGCTCGACGCGACGGGAGCCGTCATTGGCGAAGGGCGCGGCGGGCCGGCCAATCCCTTGCGATCCGGATACGATGGCGCGTTTTCCTCGCTTCGCGAAGCCGCGGCGGAGGCTATCAAGGCCGCAAAAATTCGCCCGGCGGACATCACGCGCGTTTGCGCAGGCCTTGCGGGCGCGGGCCGCCGAAGCGTCGCGCGCCGCATGATGACTTTCCTATCGCAAGAGTTCCCAGCCGCCCTGGCGCAGGTCGCGACCGACTACGAAGTTGCGCTGGAGGCGGCTGCCGGTTCCGGGCCAGGCGTCGTACTGATCGCAGGCACGGGATCGGTCGCGTATGGCCGCAACGCCGCGGGCGAAACCGCGCGCGCGGGCGGCTACGGACCGTGGCTCGGGGACGAAGGCAGCGCGTTTGAGATCGGGCGGCGAGCCATCTCCGCCGTAGCGCGCACTCGCGATTTGGACGGGCCCGTCACCGTCTTGGCGGAGATGATTTCCGCCGCTCTGTATTGTACGGACTGGGACGATTTGATGCTGCGGATCATGAAGAATCCGGATGACGTTTTTCCGAAATTATTTCCGGTCGTGGCGGAAGCCGCAAATTCCGAGGACAGCGCCGCGAAGGAAATCATGTTTGCGTCGGCCATCGGACTGGGGAATCTCGCCATGATCGTGACCCGCCGTCTGGGAATGAAGGACCAGGAATTCCCGCTCGTGAAATGCGGCGGCGTGTTTGGCCACTGCCTGATGCTGGATTCGTTGCTGGATTCCGTGCTGGTCAGCGGGGCACTGCGCGCCAAGATTTCACATCTCGAAATTTCTCCGGCGATCGGCGCGGCGCGCATGGCCGCGCGGCTTTCCGAATCGCCTTCGCAAGCTGCATCTCATGGGGCTTGAAGACCGCGCCGATGTGCAGGCCGCCCGCTCGGCGGCCCGCGAAGCCATCCCCGAGCTGCTCGCAACGGGCAGCGAGGACGTGCTCCGCTCCTTGATCGACAATCCGGCGTTTGACGAGACGCACGTGTGCCTCTTGCTCGAGCGGAAAGACCTCTCGGGCTTGCTGCTCGAGGAAATCAGCAAGCGCAAAACGTGGCGCGCGGTCTATCGCGTCCGGCTTGGCCTTGCGGCGCATTCGCACACGCCACGGCTCATTGCCATGCGTCTGCTGCGCGAGTTGCACTTGATGGACCTGGTGCGGATCAGCCTGCTGCCTACTTCTTCCATGGAACTTCGGCGCCTCGCGGACGAGCGCGTCCTGACGCAGTTACCGCAATTGCCCCTGGGACAGAAATTGATGCTGGCGCGCCGCGGATCGACGCGCATCGCGGCGGGACTCGTTGCGCATGGGCCGGAACAAGTGGCGCGCGTCGCCCTCGACAATTCGTTTCTGACCGAATCGCAACTGCTGAAGACTCTCGCCAAGCAGGCGCTTCCGGCCCGCATTGTTGTCGTTGTGGCGAGGCACGACAAATGGTCGAAGCTGGTCAACATCCGCGTGGCTTTGCTGCGCCATCCGCACGCGCCTCCGGACCGCGTGCGGGCGCTCGTGCCCGGCTTGCCGCGCCGCGAGATCGAAGATTTGCTCGAGCTGACCCGGCTTCCGGAATATGTGCGCGTGCACTTACGCGAGGAACTGGAATCCCGAAAAAACAGGGATCGTTGAACGAGAAATGCGAATGATTTGCGTTGCGTTGTGGCGCCGGCGTCCGGCGGCGATTTGCCCGTGTCACGATCGGAAAAATCGCCGGCGAGACGCCGGCGCCACGTAAAACCTGCGAACTTTTGTGAGCCACAAGTTGGATCCGTCACCGATTGTGATTGGCGCGGGAAATAAGGGTCGCGGTGAGACAATTCAGACCGCCAGGTACATTTCAATTCATGCAATCCGAAACTTGACACTCCGCCACTCGGCACATAGCATCCTGCGTGGGGGCAAGAAATGACCGCCCAGCGTTTAAAGGATGCGATTGCCAGGGTCGAGCGCCGCCAAGGCCAGCGCAGGAATTTTCGAGGAAGCCTTGAAATCGAGTGGGGGTCCGCCGTTTTGACGGGGACGGTTCGAGACATTGGCCCTGGAGGCCTCTTCGTTGAGTTGATACCTCCGCTATGGATCGGAGCGGCTTTCCGCGCGCGACTGATCCTGAATCCCGCGCTTTTGTTGCATTGCACCGTCGTCAGGGTTGAGCCGGGGATGGGCGTTGGCGTCGTTTTTGAAGTTCCAGAAGAGAGCGGCAAGGCGCAGATGGAAGGGCTCCTCGTGAGTTTGCCTGCGGTATGACACGGTGTCTCGATTGCGGCTCCGATCGCATCGCCGATCAGTGCCCCGCGTGCGGTCTGACTTCTGCCGCAGCCGAGCTGGTGGTGCGGCGGCGGCTGGTGAAGCGGACGGCTTTTTTTCTGGTGGGCATCATTGTCTTTGTGGCCGCGAGCCAGGTATATCCCGCGCTCGAGCTTGATTCCATCCAGATTTTTGGCGGCCTCGTTTTCTTCCTCTCTCTCGCACTCGGCTATTGGATCGATTATCGCGCCCGAAAGCATCAGGAAGTCGAGGTCATGAAGCGAATCTATTTCGGCATGATTCCCGTGCCGTGGATTTTCGCGGGCCTTCTTTTTCTGAACGGGAAGCTGGATACTTCGCGCCCCATTCGGGTTCCCGCAACCGTCGTGGGAAAAGTTGCCACGGGCGCATTCCCGCGCAGCCGCCGCCTCATTGTCACTTCCTGGCGCATGGGGCGGCCCTTTGAACACATTGCCGTGGATCAGAATGACTTCGATCGCTTCCAGAAGGGAGACGACATTGTCGTTCAAGCGCAGAAGGGAGCGGTTGGCATTCCCTGGGTCTACGGTGTGTTTCGGCAGTAACGAGTTTTGCGCGGTTGGATTGTGGCGATGATTAGCCAGTTTCCGATAATCCCCGTTTATCAGAAGGGATGAGAAGGCCGGTCTCCAGCGGGATGCGATACGCTCCCAATTTTCGACGTGCTCCAGGCACAAAGAAAAGTGGACCGGCTTATGAAAAAGAACAGCACTGTGATGGGGTAAGCACCGTGGCGTAGAATTGGGTACGAAGAGCCGAGCTCAACCGCCGAGTTCAGGTGACTGCGCCCAAGTCCTGGTCCGACTTCCTTGGAAGAGAGGGGAGCCGAGGTCGATTATCAGGTAGTAGCACCCGCTGAACTGAGGACGCCCAACTGGCACCGAGCGAACAATCGCTCAACAAAGAGTGCGGAGGGAAGGATGGCGGCAGAGGCGGATGAGTTCCACAGAAGACCACTCGACGGAAACTACAAAACCTGCTTGACTCGGATCGGCCTTCTCATGGAAGGACTTGGCAAATGCAAATCTCGGACTGAGCGGCAATCGCGGCAAAACGCCTTCTTGGCGTAGACTTCTGTAGAATCTCGCAGGCTGCGCATTTCGTATCCAGTCAGTTACGAAGCTTTTTGGGCTTTACAACCGCTGTTCATCGCGCTTGACCCGATGGGGCGCGGATTACTGTTTTTTCTTACTGAGATTTAGATGCCTTTCCAGACCCCATCAATTCGGAAAACCATCGAACCTGTACCACGCCCTGTCACCACACCTCCAGGAGTACAGTCCTGGCAATAGGTATGAGAGCCGTTGCCTGCAGGAGTCGGCAGTTTCGCAAATGGCAGCTTAGGCTGAATGAAAATGTCTTGATTACTTCCAGTCCCGGCATCGAGAGCAGAGTCTCCAAGCAACGCATCCTCGTAAACAGTCACATTGTTTGTCGGGTCCACCCGCTTATAGCAAGCTGTAACATGGACACAAGAAACGTTTCTAATTATGTTCGAGATGTTAGTGGTTGTTCCAGCGGAATTGTTGAAAAAGAACGAATAGTCTCCATGAGAAAATCCGTCCACGGAAAGGCCATCGATCAGATTATTTAGCATGTGACCGCCCGTAAGCGTCAGACACGCACCGTAATCATCAGTGCCCGTCGAGGTGAGATCCACCGTGTTTCCGATAGCTTGGACACCCAACGTATCTCCCGTAATGTTTATCCCACAGAGCCCTCCCACAGGATCAACAAGGCTAATAAAATTATCCGATAGAATATATTGGTTTGCCCCTTTTAAGATGACGGTGTGCCCACCGTTTCCCAGCAGGGTGTTGTTTTGTGCCGTTCCGCCTCCTCCCAACACTTCGAGTGCAGTCACTCCCGCAATATAGTTGGCGGAGATTTGACCTCGGCCGGAAACCTCGACCGCGATACCAGATGGTGAATAGATAAAACTATTTGATGTAATCTGGAGATTGCTGCAGGTTCGTCCATCAATCGCGGGAAATCCGGCTCTGTTTTCAATCAGGTTATTTCCACTGATCGAAAATTGGCAGTTTCCGTGAGCAAAGATGGTGGAACTGGTTTCATCTCCGAAGCCAGTAATGACATTGTCATTTATGTCCACAGACCAAGCACCATTCAGTTCTACGGCATGCGCGCCATAGCCCTGAATATTGTTCCCTTCAATTTGATTATACGCCCCGCCATTATTCAAGATTCCGTCGTTGGCCTCGCCTTCAATCAGATTGTCACTGATCTTTGCTTGCTGCTGTTGTCCGCTGGTGTTGTCGAGGACGATTCCATTGCCTTTAAACCTAGCCTTGCCGCCCTCTAGATCAAGGTTTGAAATCACATTGTAGGCGCTGGTGACGGTAAATTGATCGAGGTCCGCAGACTTCACTAGCACTGTCGATTTATCTGGACAACCTGTCCAAGCGGCTGTCCTTACTTTCATCGAAATTCCAGCTTTTTGAAAAATTGTGATAGCGCAAGAAATGATTACTCCAGGCTTGTTCATTACGATCGGAGTAGAAATAATTTGAGGACTCATGAAACGAGTGGTGTCATAGATCGCCCCCGTCGCCGGACCCGCCGCCAGGCAGTTGTTTACCTGAACGCCCATATCCGGCGCACCCGGATACCTTGAGCAGTCGATCGTCGACGCTGTGGTGAATTGTGCTTTTGCCAAAGGCGCGAAAAGAAAGACTCCAGCAAGAATCGATGCGAGCGCAAAAATCTTCTTCAGGTTGCCTCCTTTGGATTTCGTTTGTCCTCTTATCGGAATGTGGCCCGCTACCGAAGCGCTCGCATGCTTGTGGCTCCCAACTGAGAGGACCATACTCAAGTACATCGGAGGATAGGCGACCGAACATGAGGGGAAATATACTTGTAACGCTAGTTTTGATGGCTGCGATGATGGGTACAGCGCCTGCGGCTAGACAGACAGCTTTCTGCCCTTATGACGGAGAACTTGCACAATGGACGGGCATCCAAAAGGGCGCCTACCCGAACCAGGTGTGTGAGTACAAACACTTTTTCTTCGACACCAAGACCAAACAATCTGTCAAACATGTTTTCTGGCATGCCTGCGATAGCTAGCCCATGCGCCCGGCCAACTCCCGATAAGTCCGCTTCGCGAAAACTGGCCGGATACAATCACGTGAGACGCCCAAGCGCTCTGGCCAGAACGCGAGTAAGTCTGGCGGCGAAGAAATTCGCCGGCGCCCGGGCGGCCGGCAAAGTTTCTCTTATCGAGGATGACGCGGCTACGGGACAGTATGGTGTTCGTCACTCCTGCAGCGAAAACGTGACGGTGATGGTGGTATCTACTTCTTTGGGCTCGCCATCGACTAACATCGGCTTATAGCGCCACTGGCGGACGGCCTCGAGTGCCGATGGCGCCAGCAAATCGTCACCGGACAAAACTCGAACGTCCGAGACTTTGCCCTCCTTGTCGATCACCGCGTGAAGGACAACTTCTCCCTGAACATGGCCAGCGCGGGCCTCCGGCGGGTATTCGGGCCTCGGCTGAGAGACGATTGAGGCCGCCGTCACATTGCCGGGGACGCTTATGGGCGCCGCAGGAGTATTTGAGGACGTAGATGCGTTCGATCCGGATTCGCCCAGGTTTCCGCTTTTGGCGTCTTCCGTATTTTCCGCGGGAGCGGCCGGTTCCGCTGGCACAGCGGGGACCGGCCCGACAGAAAACCTCCATGTGGCACTAGCGAGCGCCGAAGTGGGGGAGTCCAATTCTAGAAGAACCGCCTCGGTGTCATAGTCTACGAGAATCAAGCGATCAATTCGGCTGGTCTCCAGGTCGCCTTGGGCCACCACTACGATTCGCTCGGATCGCAGGGTTTGTTCAATATTCTGTTTTGCGAAGTTAAAACATAAATCGGGATTTCTCGAACAAGTGGAGTCAACTGCTGCGTTGGAAACGTATTCATGCGCTTTCCGTTCGATTTCCTGAGCGGCAATCTGGTGAAATTTCTCGTAAATCTCGTTTATCGTTGCGACTTTCATGGGCAAGTGGAAATTCACGTCAATCGGGGCCGTGGAATTTGTTGTTACGACCAGAACCCTATTATTTTCGTCGTAGGATACGCGCCCGGCCTCAAACCAGCCGTCCCGATGCTTTTGCGAAAATGAAATCTTCGCCTCTCGGAATGCA
Organism: uncultured Acidobacteriota bacterium; assembly: GCA_963719875.1. Classification (GTDB taxonomy): domain Bacteria; phylum Acidobacteriota; class Terriglobia; order Acidiferrales; family UBA7541; genus Palsa-360. Next base: position 397,427 of record CAVRDJ010000001.1, read on the forward strand.
ACTTCCGCTTCGTATGTGAATTTGTCTCCGTCGTTTTTGTGCGCAGTGACCCATTCCTCGTTGCGGGCCTGGTTCTGAAGATTCTCGTCGCTGATGCCGCCGACCTTGGCCTGAATCTCCTCCGCTTTGTCTCGATAAGACTGACTGTAGGTTTTCAGGAAATCATTTCCCTGGGGGGGATTGAGCAATTTTAAGTATTCGGGGTCCTTCGTTACGATTCTCTGAGCCGAGGCTGGTGAAGGCGCAGCAGAATCGGCCTGAGCCGGTTCATTTGTTTGTGCGCGACCTCGAGCGACCCCGAACACAACGATAATTAAAATGAAGGGAGCAACGAACCATTTGTGAGCCATCTTCTTCTTCCTGGGCACACTTTATTGGATGCGTTTCTGATGCGGGCTGGCGGAGGCGACCCCCAGATTCAAGTGTAGAGGGCGGATCGCTTAATGATATCCCTTTGGATCGATCGGGTGTCGAACTGCTCAAGGGGTCGGCATGGGACAGGAATTCTCGGCTTCCGGGCAGCACGGCGTTCCAACTACTGGAAAATTCATTACCGCGTCGAATGCCATAAACCGCCACGCCGCTGCCGCGAGGATCGTCCGGGCGGTTTATCCTGCGCCCGAGTACGGCTGGCGGCGGAGAAATTCGCCGGCGCCGGGGCGGCCGGTAAAGTTTCCGTTGTCGATGATGACGCGGCCGCGGGAGAGCACCGTCTTCGTCACTCCCTTTACGCGAATGCCTTCAAACATCGAATAGTCGACGCGCATGTGATGCGTCTTGGCGCTGATCACTTGCTCCGCGTTGGGATCGAAAATAACAATGTCCGCATCCGAGCCGACGGCAATCGTGCCTTTGCGAGGGTACAGGCCAAACAGTTTTGCCGGGGCTGTGGAAACGAGCTGCACGAATCGGTTGGCCGAGAATTTTCCGCCGTGCACGCCGCCGGAATAAATCAAGCTGAGGCGGTGCTCCACACCCGGCCCGCCATTCGGAATTTTCGTGAAATCATTTTTGCCTAATTCCTTTTGCTCCTTCATGCAGAAAGGGCAATGATCGGTGGAGACGGCTTGCAGGGTGTCGCGTGCCAGGCCCTGCCAGAGTTTTTCCTGATTCCATTTTTCGCGCAGCGGCGGAGTGAACACATATTTCGCGCCCTCGAAGCCCGGAACGTCCATATTTTCGAGGGAGAGGTAAAGATATTGCGGGCACGTTTCCGCGTAGGCGGGCAGGCCGCGATCGCGCGCCTCGCGGACTTTTTCGAGCGCGTCGTTGCAGGATAGATGCACGATGTAAACGGGCGCCCCGGCCATTTCGGCGAGCGCGATGGCTCGCAACGTCGCCTCGCCTTCGGCGGTGGTGGGCCGGGTAAGCGCGTGATATTTCGGCGCGGTTTTTCCTTCGGCCAGGGCGCGCTGCACCAGCACGTCAATCGCGCCGCCATTTTCCGCGTGCATGCAGATCATGCCCCCGTGCCTGGCTGCCTGCAGCATGGCCTTGAAGATCGTGGCGTCATCCAGCATGAAGATGCCGGGATAGGCCATGAAAAGCTTGAACGAGGAAACGCCTTCGCGGACCAGCGCGCCCATTTCTTCCAGTTGCGTGTCGCCCAGCTCCGTGATGATGCAATGGAATGCGTAATCGGCCACGGCCTTGCCTTCGGCCTTTTTCATCCAGGTATCGAAGGCGTGGCGCAGCGTCTGGCCTTTGTATTGAATGGCGAAATCGATCAGCGTCGTCGTGCCGCCAAAGGCTGCGGCGCGCGTGCCGGTCTCGAAATCGTCGGCGCTGGTGGTGCCGCCGAACGGCATGTCCAGGTGCGTGTGCACATCGATCCCGCCGGGGATCACGAGGCAGCCTTTGGCGTCAATTATTTTTCCGGCGTTCTCGACGGGGAGATCTTTCCCAAGGGTTGCAATCTGTCCTTTGGTGATGCCAACTTCGCCCGCGTAGGTATCTGTGGCGGTGACGATCGTGCCGTTACGGATGATTGTGTCGAACCCCATCGTTCCTCCAATGGCGCCGGAGTGAAGACAACGGTGCATCTTAGGCTAAGCGAGGAATGATGGGCAAGCAGCCGGGGCAGTAGCCAATGCGCTATAATCTCCGTGACTCATGGCCCGGACCTGCGGAACGAAACTTGGCTTTCTGGTTCTTCTGGTTCATGACTGGGCCGCCTAAATTTCTGGACAGGAATTCAGAAATGGACTAAGGTCGCGATTATGAAAAGAACACCTTCAATCGCTGTGCTGGCTACAGCCGGGATTTTTCTGGGAATGTTGGCCACATTGCCCATGGCCGGGCAAGAATCCGCGCCTAAGCCCGTGGGACAGTTGGTTTTGTTTGCGGATACGGCTGTCTTCGCGGACGGGACGAACCCCGACAATTGCATACTGAGGAGTCGATTCAAGAGAGGCGACAACGTTGGATTCCGCCTCTATGCCGTTGACGGAGGGACGAATAAGCCCGAGGTAACGGCCACGGTCGTGGTGCACATCAGTTCCGGCGGCAAGAAGTACGATCTGACTGCGCTGTATCGCGCCATACCACAAAAGGACGATAAGGGTGCGAACATGCCGATCCATGCCGGCATGTGGAGCGCGAAGTGGCTTGTCCCGCAGGACGCCCCGACTGGCACCGTTCAATACTCAGCTACGGCCACCGACAAATATGGCCGGACCGCGGAATGGACTCCCCCCGGGGGCAAGCCGTCCTTTGTAACCATCGTTCAATGACGGAGGAATTTTTGGTCCGCAGTTCTCTCCGTTTCGGTACTGCCACTCTCCTGACTACTGCGTTTTGTATTTGCTTGCCTTCGGCCCTTTCTTCCGTGCGAGCTGCGGGTTTGCAAGAAGCGGGTAAATCGGATGATGCTCCCATCCAGAAGCTGGAATTGAAATACGATCAAGCCGTTGTCGGCGCAAATGTTCGAGTTTCCGCCGAGGGTTTGCCTGCCGGCGAAACCGTCGACCTCAAGTGGGGCACAGTGACGGGCGGCTGGGTGATTGAGGATTACTACTACTTTCGCGGACGAAAATATTCCGAGACGACTCTGTCCCTCGGAAAATTTCCGGTGGCTGCGAATGGCCGTCTGGATGCAAAGTTTGCGATTCCCGAAGATTACGGCGGTGTTCACAACGTCATCGCGACCATCCATGGAAGAGTCGTCGCGCAAAACGGCGTGGAAGTCACCCAGAGCTTCGAAATGACCCCTACGACAGGTCCGATCGGAACGCCGATTGAATTGCGCGTCACAGGACTTGGCTGGCGAACGATGGAAGATACATGGGTCGTCAACTGGGATAATCGCGGGATCGGATTCGTCACTGCCGCTGGCACGCGCGGCTCGGCCGTAGCGCGCTTTCGCGCCGCGGGTCCCGCCGGCGATCATTTCGTAAAGATCTACACGGGATGGCAAGGGCAGAGTTATCTCAATTTCCAGCAGGCGCCGAACGCGTACCTGCCGCGTCCCGATTTCACGTTCCGCACGACATCGGCTCCATCCTCGACGCGTGATGCCTACGCGGACGAATACCAGCCGTATTCTCTGCCGGAGGCCGAAGTCCACGTTGCGAATGGAAAGCTGAGTCTGAGTCCAATCCAAGGGCCGGTAGGCGCCGAATCCATTTTGCGCGGTGAAGGTTTTCCAGCCAATTCGACACTGGATCTCTTCTGGCAGACGTACGTCGGGAGCCGGGTAAGCGGTAACGGATTCACGCCGCAGGAAAAGCGGATCGCGAAAGTGAAAGTGGGAAAGGATGGAAGGATCGAGTTCCCCCTGACGATCCCAGAGGACCTGGGCGGGGAGCATGGGATCGAACTCCGCGAGGGGGAAAAGCCGCTTGGGCGCGCTTACTTTGCTATTGAGACGAGCATCGTGAGCATGGAGCCGACTTCCGGTCCGGCTGGAACTCCGGTGACGATCCATCTGAAGGGTGTCGGCTGGACCGAGTACGACAACATGTACGCGGCGACGTACGATAACGCTTACATGGGATATGCCTGCGGCTTTAATTCGCAGGGCGATGTGATGTTCACATTCAAGGCGGCAGGTGAACCTGGCACCCATCTGATCGATCTTTTCCCCGGTATTTATCAAGGACCGCCTACAGAAAACCAACTGCTCTACCGGATGCCGCAGCTAACCTATGCCGACGATCACCCGGGAAACAAAATTCCTGCACTGCATTTCAAGTTCAACGTGACTCCGTAGCTCCCGGCGCTGCCCGAAATAGGATTCGCTTGGAACGAAGCCGGTTACCGATAGCGGCGTCCTCCGCAAATTCGTGAGGCATTGCTTTTGCCGCGCAATGCTAGAATGGCGCTGGAAATCTGGCCCCGATGCCCGGTGGGAGAATTGGTCCACCGGGTTGCGTGTTTCAGGGGAGACCACGAACTCGAGGTGTGCGCATGCCCCTTCGCGAAACCGCGCCGAAATTATCCCCGGAAAAGTACGAGCAGAATTTTGCGGACATCACGCCGCCGATGAACGCGCGCCAGGCGGCCATCGAAGCCGCGCGGTGTCTCTATTGTTTTGACGCTCCTTGCATACAGGCGTGTCCTACGCGGATCGATGTGCCCGGGTTCATCAAGCGCATCATGACGACGAATGTGCGCGGGGCGGCGCGCGTCATTCTTGAAGCGAATATTCTTGGCGAGAGCTGCGGAAGAGTCTGCCCGACCGAAGTGTTGTGCGAAGGCGCTTGCGTCATGGTGGAGAAAGGCGAGAAGGCGATCGAGATTGGCCGGTTGCAGCGATTCGCCGTGGACCATGTGCTGGACCGCAAGATTCAGTTATTCCAGGCGGGCAAGGCGAACGGGCGGCGCGTGGCCTGCGTTGGTTCGGGGCCCGCATCCATCGCATGCGCGGCGCATCTTGCTCGAAAGGGTTACCTCGTGACGGTGTTTGACCGGCGAGAACTTGCCGGCGGACTAAATACATACGGCATCGCGGCTTACAAAACGCGTGTCGCCGATTCGTTGCGCGAAGTGGAAATGGTGAAATCGCTGGGCGTTGAGTTTCGCCAAAAAGTGGAAGTCGGAAGGGACGTAAGTTTCGGCCAACTCGAAAAAGATTTTGACGCTGTATTTATCGGGGTCGGACTGGGAGAAACGTGGGCCATGAATATTCCCGGTGAGGACCTGCACGGAGTGTGCGGGGCGCTTGAATTTATCGAACCCACGAAGTCGCAGTCATTTTCAAGTGTCGCCATTGGGCGGCGAGTCGCCTGCATCGGCGCGGGGAACACCGCGATCGATGTGGTCACCGCCGCGCGGCGCCTTGGCGCGGAGGCCGTGTATCTTGTATATCGGCGGAGCGAGCAAGAAATGCCGGCGTTCCGGTACGAATATGAGCTGGCCAAGAAAGACGGCGTGAATTTTCTGTGGCAGACGCAGCCGGTTCGCATCCTCGGTTCAGGCGGCGTCGTGACCGGACTCGAATGCGTGCGCACGCGTCTGGGCGAGCCCGATGCGCGAGGAAAACGCGCTCCGGAGACGATTCCCAACAGCACATTCAAGATCGAGGTGGATATGGTCGTCCGCGCCGTCGGCCAGAAGCAGGCCACGGATTTTTTGCGTGCCGTCAAGGGAATCGAAGTTCGCAAAAATGGCACGGTCGTGACGGACGCACAGCACCGGACCGGCAACCCGAAATATTTTGCCGGCGGCGATTGCGTGAACGGCGGGAGGGAAGTGGTGGACGCGGTCGCGGAAGGTATGGCGGCGGGGCGGGGAATTGATGCGTGGCTGAACCCGGCGGGGGAGTAGGGAGTAGGTTGTAGGGAGCAGGTTGTAGGGAGTAGGGGGAGTTGGCGCGTCATGGAAATTCCTGCATCGCTCAGCGAACGGTTTCCGTTCCTCGATGCGCTCGAGGAAGATTGGGAACCGGTTTCGCGTGGCGCGTTTTTTTGCTGGCTGGCTTTCTACGCCGTGCTGCTTGGAAATGCGCTGTTCGGCGGCCACTTGCTTCAATGGTTCGATCTCGTTTTCATTCCGATCCATGAAGGCGGACACTTGCTCTTCCGAATATTTGGCGAATGGATCTCGGTGGCGGGAGGCACATTCCTCCAATTGTTTGTTCCCTCCGCACTGGCGACTTATTTCGTGTTCCGGCGCCAGGCGCCCGGCACGGCCTTCTGTACTTTCTTTTTGTTCGAGCAGTTTCTGCCAATCGCATTCTATATGGCCGACGCACGCAGCCAGGCTCTTCCACTGCTGACGGTAGGCGACTCGGAAGATGTCATTCACGATTGGTTTTATTTGTTCTCGCACGCGGGTCTGTTGGAGCACGATACCCAAATCGCCGGCGCCTTTCGCATTTTGGGATGGCTAGGGATGTTTGCGACAGTCGCTTGGTTTTCCTGGCGCTGCTGGCAGAAGAATTGAATCCACAGATGAACACAGATGAACACTGATGAAGAATGATTCAGAGAATGAGGAATGAGTGGAAAGCGCACCCATAACAGCAATTTACCCTGAACAGGATTTGACTCGGAAAATCCTTGAGGGGGCCTTTGCGGTTCATAATACGCTGGGTTGTGGCTTTCTGGAGAAAGTGTATTCCAATGCTCTTTCGATCGAACTTCGGAGCATGGATCTTTACTGCGATCATGAAGTTCCGTTCAAGGCCAAGTACAAAGATGTAATGGTCGGGGAATATTGCGCGGATTTGATTGTCGAGAAGCGTGTCCTTGTCGAATTGAAGGCTTGCGCAGGACTTGATTCCGTTCATGAGGCGCAAATCCTCAATTATCTGAAGGCGAGCAGTATTCAAGTCGGCTTGCTCCTAAATTTCGGCAAGCCAAAATTACAATACCGGAGATTTGTTCGGTAAGCAGTTTGAGGTTTTTATCTGTGTGTATCTGTGTTCATCTGTGGTTCCAACGGCTTTTCGAGAGGTGAAACATGGCAAACCTGCGCGTGAACTTCTGCGGCATCGAATCGCCCAACCCGTTCTGGCTCGCTTCCGGTCCGCCGACGAATACGGCGGGGCAGGTGATGCGCGCGTTTGACGCGGGATGGGGCGGCGCGGTTTGGAAAACGATTGGCGAGCCGATCGTCAACACGTCGTCGCGATACGGCGCGGTGGATTACAACGGCACGAAGATGATGGGCTTTACCAATATCGAGCTCATCAGCGACCGGCCCACTGAAGTGAATATCCGGGAAATCTCGGAAGTGAAGAAGCGCTATGCGAAAAATCTGGTGATCGCATCGCTGATGGTGGAATCCAAACGCGAGAGCTGGCACGAAATGGTCCGCCGGGTCGAAAATGCGGGCGCGGACGCGCTCGAGCTGAATTTCGGCTGCCCGCACGGCATGAGCGAGCGCGGGATGGGTTCGTCCGTCGGGCAGGTGCCGGAGTACACGGAAATGATTACGTCGTGGGTGAAAGAAGCCGCGAAAACACCGGTGATCGTGAAGCTCACGCCCAATGTAACGGACATCACCCACGTCGCGCTCGCTGCGGAGAAGGGAGGCGCCGACGCCGTCAGCCTGATCAACACGCTCAATTCGATTATCGGCGTGGATTTGGAAACGTTTTCGCCGAAGCCAAACGTGGGCGGAAAATCCTCGCACGGCGGGTATTGCGGGCCGGCGCTGAAGCCGATCGCATTGCATCTGGTTTCGAGCGTCGCGAAAACGGTGAAGATCCCGATTGTGGGAATTGGAGGAATCGGGTACTGGAACGACGCGGCCGAACATATCGCGCTCGGGGCGTCCATCACGCAAGTCTGCACGGCGGCGATGCATTATGGGTTTCGCATCGTCGAAGACATGATCGACGGCCTCTCCGCTTACATGGACGATCACGGCTTTCGCACGATCGCGGATTTTCGCGGGCGCGCCGTGCCGAACGTCCAGGATTGGGGAGACCTGGACCTCAATTACAAAGTCATCGCCGACATTCGCCACGATCTCTGCATCGGGTGCCAACTCTGTTACGTCGCCTGCGAAGACGGCGCGCACCAGTGCATCGCGCCGTACACGGCCGCAGGGAACGGCAAGAAGAATCCGAATGGCATGGGCGTGCACGTTCCGCGCATCATTGAAGACGAGTGTGTTGGCTGCAATCTCTGCGCGTTGGTGTGCCCGGTGGACCAGTGCATCACGATGAAGCAGATCGACACGGACCTGCCGTTTGAGAGCTGGAAGATGCGCGCAAAGAGGCTGGCGCCAGGATCGGCCATGCAGTAGGACGGGCTTCAGCCTGTCGGGTTTCGGTGTTCCGTCTGATTGGAAGTGCGACAGACTGAAGTCCGTCCTACTGTATGTTAAATTTAATCTCGCGATGAAACGCATCGTGGTGGTCGGGGCGGGGTTTGGCGGATTGCAAGCCGTCACGGACCTCGACCGCGTGTTTGGCCGCGACCGCGACGTTGAAATTCTTCTTCTCAGCGATCAGAATTATTTGCTTTTCACGCCGCTGCTTCCTCAGATCGCGTCGAGTTACACCGATCCGCGGCATATCGTTCAGGCCGTTCGTGAAATTCGCGGGCGACGCAACTTCCGATTCCGCAGGGAATCCGTGCGCGCCGTGGACGCGGCGAACCGGCGCGTAATCGTCGATTCCGGACCCCTCGAATACGATGCGCTCATCCTCGCGTCCGGCTCGCGCACCGAATTTTTCAATACGCCCGGGGCGCGCGAGAACTGTTGGGATTACAAATCGCTCCAGCACGCGGTGGAGTTGCGCGAGCGGATCATCGACCTGTGCGAGCACGCGGATCACACCGCTGACTTGGCAGCGCGCCGCTCGATGCTCACGTTTGTCGTGGTCGGCGGCGGCTACACGGGCATCGAACTCGTCACGGAGATGCGCGACTTTCTCTTCGGCTATGCCGCACGAAAGTATCGCGGGATCAACGCGTCCGAGATTCGCCTGATCGTGCTCGAGGCGGCGCCAGATCTGCTGCGGGGGATCGGCCCGAAGCTGGCGGCCCACGCGCGCAACCGGCTGGATGTAAGCGGAATTGAAGTGCGCGTTTCCACGCGAGTCACTCGCGTGCTGGAAGATTCGGTCGAGATCAATGGAAATGAAACGCTCGCGGCGGACACAATTATCTGGACGGCCGGAGTTCGAGCATCCGAGCTGATTGAATCGCTGCCCGGGCCGCACGATCGCATTGGCCGCGCCGTCGTGAACGCGCACCTTCAATTGGAAGGCCACCCGGAGATTTTCATTGTAGGCGACTCGGCCGCAGCAGTGAATGCGCAAGAAGCGCCGCGCGTCGCTCCGGTGGCGATCGAGCAGGGACGCATCGCGGCGCGTAATATCGGACATCTGTGGGGCGGCGAGCCGCTCGAGACGTATGAATACGCTTCCAAGGGCATGCTCGTATCTCTCGGAATGAACTACGCCGTGGTCAGGATCGCCGGAATTCAAATCAGCGGGTACTTCGCATGGCTATTCTGGAACGCCGTTCATTTGTACAAACTGGTGGGCGTGAAAAAGCAGTTGCAGGTGGCCGGAGATTGGATGCTCGGATTGATTTTTCCGCGCGACGCGGCCATCGTTCGCAGCCCGCGCCGCTGCAAATTGTGCGGCACGGAGAAGCAACAGGGGTTGTCCCACACGATTGACGGAAGGGCATTTTAGTGGCGCAGGCTTCAGCCTGTGGGGTTTAGTTGCGAAGAGAATGCACCTTGGCACAACTAAAACCCACAGGCTGAAGCCTGCGCTACTTGCCTTGAGACGCATTCATCATGAGGAATTCCGGGTCCCTTTTCCGAAATGCCGTCTAGTTTTGGTTGTCAGTGGTTGACGCGCGCATCATAGCCCAATACGCCAGAAAACTCGCCGCGAAGCCCACGAACCAGGCATAGTCATATAGCACGCGCAAAGTGGGCACGATCAGACCGATGAACGCCACGCCCGCTCCAGCCGAGAGCGCCGCCATGGCCCGCCAGTTGATCCCATTCGCAAATTCGTAAAATTCGCGGCGCTGGTACAGGTCTTCGACCAGGATGATTTTTTTGCGCACGACGAAGTAATCGCAGATCATCACGCCCGCGATCGGCCCGAGAAACCCGGAATACCCCACGAGCCAATTAAAAATATAGTTGCTGTAATTGGCGAGGAGCTTCCAGGGCTGAAACACCACCACGCCCACGACGCAAGCGATCAGGCCGCCCGTGCGAAAACTGATTAGCCGCGGCGACAGATTCGAGAAATCATTGGACGGCGAAACCAAATTTGCCGCGACATTCACGTTCAGCGTCGCCAGCAGCAATGCCAGCATCGCCACGACCACGGCGATCGGATTTCCGAGGCGCGCGAGCACCTGGACTGGATCCCAGATCGCCTGCCCGAAAATGATCGCCGTGGCAGACGTGACGGCAATGCCGATGAAGGAATAAAACGTCATCGTCGCCGGAAGGCCCAGCGCCTGTCCGAGCACCTGCGCACGCTGGCTTCGCGCATAGCGAGTGAAATCGGGGATGTTGAGCGCCACCGTGGCCCAAAATCCCACTACGCCGGTCAGCGATGGCACAAAAACTTTAAAAAATTCACCGAACGTTTGAAACTTGGAGGGCGCCGCGAGCATCGGTCCGAATCCGCCGGCCTTCACCATGGCCCATCCGAGCAGCACCACGCCGATCGCCAACAAAAACGGCGCAGTAACCCCTTGGAGAAATTGGATCGTGCGGATTCCCATCACGATAACGATCACGTGCAGCAGCCAGAATCCGGCGAAGCAGATCCACACGCCCGTTGCAAAATTTTTCCACGTGGGAACGAGCGCAATCACCATCGCGTTGATCGCCTCACCGCCGATCCAGGTGTTGATCCCAAACCAGCCGCACGCCACAAGAGCGCGGAGAACGGCCGGAACATTCGCGCCGGTCACTCCGAACGACGCGCGCGCAAAAACGGGGAAGGGAATTCCGTACTTGGCGCCGGCGTGCGCGTTGAGCAGCATCGGGACGAGCACCAAAACGTTTCCCAGAAACACCGTGAAAATGGCCTGCTTCCAGTCCATTCCGGCCGCGATCATCCCGCTCGCCAGCAAATAGGTCGGGATATTCACGCTCATGGCAATCCACAGAGCGGCGTAGTTGTAGGTTCCCCAGCTGCGGCGCGAGGAGGGAATCGGGGCAAGGTCTTTGTTGTAGAGCGAACTGGAGCGGATTGTTTCGGCGTCAAGGACGCCGGAGTGGATGCCGTCCTGGCCGGGATGTTCCGCGGCGCTCACCGATCAGTAGATCCCGCGCCGCAGATCGGGCATTTGAGGAATCTGGATATCGATCACGCGGCCTTCGCCGGCAAGTTTTAGCAGAATCCGCGACGCTGAGCCAACATCCTTGATGCTCCAATCCGAGGTCGCAATGGGTTTCGCCGGCTTGTCCGCTTCGCGCCACAATAGATCCTCACCTTTGTGTTGCAGTTGTTCCGGCTTGATTTCGTACGCTTCCATATTGCGCGCGTAAATCACCAGGTATCGGGAACCGAGCTGGAGCAGCAGCGGATCAAGTTTTTTCCCGGCTTGAAAAACATTCCACACTTTCGGAGCGCGCGAGTCCACTTGCAGGATCGCGTCGGGAATCGGCTTCCAGATAATTTTGTCCTTGTCAGCGGAATAGGAGCACGCCGCCAGAACAAGCATCAACGCTGCGAGTATTCCTGTTCTCCTCAAACCGATTTTCCACATTGTGACTTCATACTCAGCTACGCCGCTTCAGTCATGAATCGGCGGAAACCCCCGCGTCTAAAGACGCGGGCTACAGCAACTACAACGCGCTGCTTCAGGGCCAGTTGACCGGCAACTGACGGGAATTCACAACGACGTATTTATTTTTGCGGGCAAATTCCATCAGGTCCACAAGCAATTTCACGTCGTTCTCGCAGTACTTGCAAACGTCTTCCTTGCGCCCCTCGCGCCACCACTGAACAATTTCCACACCGTTTCCCGTTTTCTGATTCCCCAGGGTTTCCCGCGCGAGGTCGTCAAGCTTGATGCGGTGTCCCAGGCGGCGGTGTAAATCCACGAGCAGGTCGAACGATTTGCCGAGCAGATGATTCACCGGCTGGTAGGCGCTGAGCACTTCAAAATCGAAGCGGTCGCCGTTGAAAGACACGATGCGATCATACCGGCCCAGTTCGGAAATGAGCGCCTTCGCATCCGGCTCAAACCATCGGCGGAAGCGATTCTGCGCGTCCCAGGTCACCGCGACGGCGAGGCCGAAGCGCGCGATGCTCGACCAGCCTCCCTCGACCTCATGCGACAAGCGAAGCGTTTCGAGGTCGAAGAAGATTTCGCGTGTGGGGTCGGGAAAAAGGCTGGGTGTCGTCGACATTTATTTTTAATTAGCGATTCGCGTATCGGTTGCCGGGACTTCCCTCATGTCTACGCCACGAATGGTGAATCCTGAGCGGGGAAACGTCAAGCCCATCCTATCGACGTACGAATATTGCCATAATTTTGGAAAGCGAGCGCGGGAAGACGACAGGCGGCAAATGCCAGGAAGGCAAGCTACGTTTGGTGCGTCTCAACTCCAATTTCATCTTCGATGGCCTTGATGCATTCAGGGGAGATGGCGACAAACTCGACGCCTACCCCTACTCCCCTCAAGCAATAGCGAACCTCGCAGCGAGTCTCGATCACGACGCCGGTTCGCGACAGCCGGAAGCGAAGTTTCAGGACCGCGCCTTGCGGGTACTCGTTGCTCGTGTTGATAAACATGCCGTGAGGGCTAAGGTCAGGCGGCCGAACCTTAATGTCTTCCTCGAACCCTTCGTAAATCATGGAGAGTTCACTCAGTTGCGGAATGCGGACATCGCGCCGGGCCGAAGGTTTCGACCGGTTGGCGCGATCGCTCATGATTGCAACATCTCTTCGGAAATCGAATGGCGAGAACTGGAACGCGAGGGATTGGACGGAACCGCATTTTTTGTCCCGCAATGCGGGCAAAATTTGAACATGGGAAGGATACGCTCGTTGCACTTCGGACAATCCGCGTGGGAGACATTTTCAGTGGGAACGACCCGGAAAATTTCCTCCAAAGTGGTCATCCCTATTCGGAGCTTTTCCATGGCGTCCTCCAGCATCAGGCGCATTCCATTGGCCCGGGAAATTCCGCGAATCTCCTCGATATTGCCGCTGGTCCGGATCACCGTGCGGATGCTGTCGTCCACCCGGAGCAATTCGTAGATGCCAATGCGGCCCTTGTAGCCGGTGTGGTCGCACTTTTCGCAGCCGATGGGGACAGCCATCGTCGCGGGAGGCCTGGAAGCGCCCATCTGGGCGAGCTGCGACTGGAATTCCGGCGTCGCGGGCTGAACGGAGTGGCAGGGACAGAGTTTTCGGACCAGGCGCTGCGCCAGGATGCCCGTCATGGAGGAGGCGATCAGGTAGCCCGGAATCCCCAGGTCGAGGAGGCGGACAATCGCGGAAATGCTGTCGTTGGTGTGCAGCGTGGAAAGCACCAGATGCCCTGTTTGCGCCGCCTTCATGGCGATTTCGGCGGTTTCCCGGTCGCGAATTTCGCCCACCATGATGATGTTCGGGTCCTGGCGGAGAATGGAACGCAAACAGCTCGCAAATGTCAGTCCCGCCTTCGTATTGACGTGGGCTTGGTTGATGCCGGGAAGAACGTATTCGACCGGGTCTTCCACTGTAACGATATTCACCGCGGGCTTCTGCAGCTTGTTGAGGCAAGAATAGAGAGTTGTGCTTTTGCCCGAGCCCGTCGGTCCGGTCACCAGGATCATTCCCTGGGGCTGTGTCAGGAGCTGCCAGAGATATTCCGAGACGTCTGCCTGCATTCCCAATTCGAAAAGGGAAGTCAGTGGGGCGCTTGCTTCGAGCAACCGAATCACGACTTTTTCGCCGTATTGCGTCGGAAGAGCCGAGACCCGGAGGTCGAGGTGACGCGACCCAATGGTGACCATGAATCGGCCATCCTGGGGTGCGCGGCGTTCCGCGATATCCATATCGGAGAGGATCTTGATCCGTGAAATCAGGGAAGTCTGCAGCGTTCGAGGGACGGATTGAAGGTCGCGCAGTACTCCGTCCACGCGGACGCGGACAATGGTCTCGCTGGCTCGTGGCTCAATGTGGATGTCGCTCGCCTGTTTTGCAATTGCGATTTGAATGATTTCCGACACGAGCTGGACCGCCGGGGTTTTTCGCTGCCGCAGGTCAGCCTGCATTTCTTGCATGGCTTCCTGGTTGGCCTGGCGCGAACTCGTGGAGACGAACTCGATCTCTTGCCATTGATTCGGCGCGAGTTTCTCGACTGCGGATGGCCGCGCGAGTTTTTGGCTCCCGTTCGAATAATGCTGGGTGATTGCCGCTTGCAGCTCGATTCGGAAGGATTGGCGCGGCGAAATTTCCAGTCCGGTGTTGAAGCGCAACTCGTCGAGGGTGACCAGGTTCTGCGGGGCGACCATGCAGACGATCAGGCGTTTCTGCTCAATTCGGATCGGGAGAACGGAAAGCCGTTCGGCCATCGCGCGAGGAATCAGATTCAAAACTTCCGGTTCCGGAGTGACCGAGCTGCAGTCGATATAAGGAATGCGAGATACTTCCTCAAGGGCGTCCGCCAAATCTTCCTTGGTGACGATGCCCCGGTCCAGCAGCAATTCGCCGAGATGAATCAGCGTTCCCTGCTGCTTGCTGATCATGTTCTGAAGGTCCGCTGCGGAAATCTTTCCGCGCTCGCGGAGCGCCTCACCTAATCGTTTCTTTTTCATTGAAACCTCGTAATCTTCAGAACGAATTAACGGGCGGAAGCGGATAAGTTCATTTAGCTCAGCGAGTTTTCGTTGCCCGGCATGCCCAAGTTACACGGTATCAGTACCTGCCTGCCGCTGACACAAAAAACAGGCGTAAGTGTGCCAAAAAGGGAATGGGCAAGGTAAGTCACCGCGCCTAAACAACGTACGGGCGCATGAGGAGATTCGATTTTATGAGGGAAATTGGCGTAATACCTGGTCAACGCAAGAGTGTGCCAATGTGGGTCTGGTCGGAAATAATTTTCAGAGCTGGATTTCCGTCAGCGATTTGTCGAGGATCCGGACGGCCTCATCCACATCCGCCTTGCCGATATTCAGCATGGGCGAGAGGCGTATGACGTTGGCGTACAGGCCGCCCTTGCCAATCAGCAATCCGTGCTCGCGTGTGCGCTCCAGCAGTTGGTTTGTCGCTTCCGGAGCAGGCTCCTTGGTTTTGCGATCTTTCACGAGTTCGAGCCCCAACATCAGACCCTTACCGCGCACGTCGCCGATCACCGGATATTTGCGCTGGAGTTCATCGAGCTTTCCTCGGAAATAGTTGCCGACCGTTTCCGCATTGTCGAGAAGTTTTTCCTCTTCGATGAATTCGATCGTCGCTTTGGCCGCCACCGACGTCACCGGATTTCCGCCAAAGGTGGAAATCGTCAGGCCTTGAAACGATGCGGCCAGTTCTTTTGTAGTGATCGTGGCGCCGATGGGAGCGCCGTTGGCCATGCCCTTGGCGCACGTCATGATGTCCGGAGTCACCTCCCAGTGTTCGATGCCAAACCAGTTTTTACCCGTGCGTCCAAAGCCGGTCTGTACTTCATCGGAGATGAACAGGCCTCCGTATTTTTTCACTGCCTTAAAAACAATCTTGAAATATTCGGGCGGTGGAGTAATGAACCCGCCCACTCCCTGAATCGGTTCGGCCATGAAGGCGGCAATGTGGCCGCTGGTGCCCGTCTGGATCAAATTTTCGACGTCGTTCGCGCAGGCGACTTCACAGTCCGGGTACTTCAATCCCAGCGGGCAGCGGTAGCAGTAAGGATTGATCGCGTGCGCGATGCCGAAGCTGATGATTCCTGATTTCCGCCAGGGGGCCTGAGCCGTCACGGCCTTGGTGAGCGAGGATCCGCCGGAATAGGCGTGACGCAGGGCCACGATGTCGAAGGAACCGGTGGCCATGCGCGCCAGCAGGATGGCGTATTCGTTGGCCTCGGTGCCGGAGCTCGTGAAATAGCTCGATTTCAGCGCGCCGGGGGTAATCTGCGCAACTTTTTCCGCCAGCGCCACGATGGCTTCGTTTGGATAGAGCGTGGAGAGATGCTGCAGCCGGTCGACCTGCGCCTTGATCGGCCCCGTAATCCTGGGATTGGCGTGGCCCACCGAAACGGTCAAAATGCCGCCGAAGAAATCGAGATACTGGCGGCCCTCGACGTCCCACACGTGTTGCATCGAAGCGTGATCGGCCACCAGCGGCTGCTGATAGAAATTGGTGACCGCTGGCCAGAGATATTCCTTGTGCTTGCGAACCACTTCCTCGCTGCGCGTCGTCTGCCTGGGTTGCGTGGTCATAGAAATCCTTTTAGCCACAGATGAACACAGATAAACACTGATAAAATCTAAAAAAAGTAGAAAGGGAATTTGCAAAACGACGAAATCTGATTCGCCCGCAATTTCCTGCCTCTTTCTCGTTTCTTTCATTGTTTCTTTCTTTCATCCGTGTTTATCTGTGTTTATCTGTGGTTTCGTTGCTTCAGTCCGCGGCTTGCGAGCTGCGTGCTGCCTGCGTACGGGTGATTTCGCCGTAGGTTTCCGGGCGGCGATCGCGGTAGAACTGCCAGGTTTGGCGCACTTGCTGAATCTCGTCAAAATCCAGATCAGCCACCAGCAGTTCATCTTTGTTGCGGCTGGCCTGCGCGACAATTTTTCCGCGTGGATTGCAGAAATAGCTCTTCCCGTAAAATTCGCCGATCTGCCAGGGTTTTTCGAAACCCACACGATTGGAAGCGGCTACAAAATATCCGTTTGCGGCGGCATGCGCCGGTTGCTCGAGCTCCCAGAGATATTCGGATAGCCCCGCCACGGTCGCGGACGGATTGAACACGATTTCCGCGCCGTTCAGGCCAAGAATTCGGGCGCCTTCGGGGAAGTGTCGATCGTAGCAAATATAAACGCCCACTTTGCCAAAGCGCGTCTCGAAGACCGGGTATCCCGCATTTCCCGGCGTGAAATAGAATTTTTCCCAGAATCCCGGATGGCAGTGGGGAATGTGGTGCTTGCGATATTTTCCGAGATATTTTCCGTCGGCGTCGAAGACGGCAGCGGTGTTGAAATACACGCCGGTCATCTCCACTTCGTACACCGGGACGACGAGCGCCATGCCGTATTTCTTCGCCAACTTTTGCATGCGCGTCACGGTCGGTCCGCTCGGCACCGGCTCGGTCAAGTCGTACCACTTTTGTTGCTGTTCCGCGCAGAAGTACGGACCATAGAAAAGTTCCTGCAAGCCCAGGATCTGCACCTTGCGTTTTGCCGCGGCGGCGATGAGCTTCTCATGCTTGGCGATCATGTTCTCTTTGATTTGTGGGAGGGAAAATTTCGTGGGAGACCATTCACAATGCGCCTGGATGAGACCGCAACGCACGATTCGGGTCATGTCGCACCTCCGCGGAATTCGCACTGCGAGTGTACTCTGCCGCGGCGGCACGCGACAAGACCCGCGCGCCATCACGCCCGGGAACGCCAATCTCCCGATTGGCGATTTGCGCGACGCCAATCGGGAGATTGGCGTTCCCGGGCTTCAACCTATGCGATTCGTGCCAACTGTTAAAACGCAATCGCGTTTTGGAGGCTTCCGTCGCGATTCACTTTCCACGGCTGAATGGCATTGAAGTGCCCGACGACCGTGTCTGTCTTTTGAAAGAAGTCCGGGTCGACGCGCCAGAATTCGGCGAGTTCGGCCACCGTCGGTTGCACCTCGCCCTGATCATCCGTCGCGCGGGATTGGAGGAGGGTTTCCTGTCCATCCCATTCCCAGGCAAACCCGAACCGGGCGTGAGCCTTTGGGTAAACCGGGCCCTGCATTTCCGCGGCCTTCCAGTTACGCCCGCCGTCGGTGGACACTTCGATCTTCGTGATGGCGCCGCCGCCCGACCACGCCAGGCCCGAGATTTCGTAGAATCCGGGACCGGAGAGTTTTTGTCCGCCCGAAGGCCGCGTGATTAGGGATTTCGGTCCCAGCTGGGATTGGAACCAGCGGGCTTTCCCGTCGATCCTCAAACTGGGATATTTTGTGGTTTCTCGCATGGCCATCACGGGCTCTGCCATAACTTTGATTCGGCGGAGCCACTTCACATTGTTGATGCCTTCCCATCCGGGGACGAGAAGGCGCAACGGGTAGCCCTGCTCTGGGCGTATGGCCTCGCCGTTTTGCCCGTATGCCACCAGCATGTCATCCAGGGCCTTTTCGATGGGGATGCTCTTCGAATGTTTTCCTTTTTCCGCGCCCTCGGCCACGATCCATTTTGCGCCTGCCTGGACGCTCGCTTGCTTGAGGAGAAGGGAAGCCGGAATTCCGGTCCAGACGCTGCAACTGGTCAAGCCGTGCGTGTCCTGGGCGTTGGCGCTTGCACCGCGACGGATTGCGCCGGTCGGACCGGTTGGAGCACTGTTTCCGTTGCATTCGACGAAGTGAACTCGAGACACCGAAGGCAAGCGCCTCAAATCCTCGAGCGAAAAAATCAGCGGATGATCCACCATGCCGTGGATCAGCAAATGATGTTCCCGCGGATCGATATCCGGAGGCTCGTAGCCGTGGGACACGATGTAATGCAGCGCGGGAGGGGTTATGAAGCCCACCGAATCCTGAAGCGGAGTCCGGAATCCGAAATCCTTGTGATAATCCGGCGGGCTCGTAGGTTGGGGCCAGGTGCCCAGGCTGCCGGTACGGATCGAGGCCTCGAATCGGGAGCGTTCGCCGTAGGCGTGCAAATCTTTCGGCCGAAGGTCTGTAGTTTCGGCCTCAAGCGTTTCGGCGCTCGCAGCCCGCATTGCTCCCACTGCCATGCCCGCCAGCACGGCCCCGCTTTTCAGGAATCGTCTCCGACCTTGCTTCTTTTCCATTGTCGGCCTCCTTCTACGGCTTAGCCTTGATCTCGCATCACTACCCTAGTCGCCGGAACGCAAGCCATCGAGTCGCGAAGGAATGCCGGCGCCACAATACATCGCGCGCCAGGCGCACTGCATGGTGTGGCTGGTAAATTCTGAATCCTTGCTGAGAAAATCGGCTTAACCCTTCTTAACTTTCCGCGCCCAAAGGTCCCAGTCTTTTGGGAATTCCTGATTGCCGGCTTCAGCCTGATGAGCCTCTTCTGGAGAAAGGGTCTCGATCTTCCTGCTGCCCGCCTGGAGGTGCATCTCCGCGTTGATCTTCAGATACACGCTGCGGCCGACCGAGTGCATGATGCTATTTCCCACGGTGATCCCGCCGTGTCCCCTCATGAGAGCCGCCGGCTTGTCGGCGAGCGTCTGGGCGAGCGCTTTGCCTTTCGCCGCGTCATTGATCAGCATGTTCGTCATGCCGAAAGATTTGCGAATGTCAAAAGTGGGCAAGCCCGTGCCGATAAATCCTCCCATGTGGTAAATCGGCAGCAGCGGCTCGTTGATGACTCCCATCAGCACCACGGTTGACGCGTGCGTGTGCACGATGGACTTCACGTCCGGCCTGACCCGGTAAATCTCGGCGTGAATCCAGCGCTCGCTATAAAGCTTGCGCGTGTCGCCGTTGACCGGAACGCAATCGTAGTCCAACTCCACGATGTCGCTCACCGTGACCAGATCGGGGGCCAGCCAACGCGAGATGTAAAAGTGATTCGGATTGGCGGGATTGCGCACGCTCACGTGTCCATAGCCATCCACCACTCCCTGATCCTGCAGGATGTGATTCGCGGTCACCAGATCCGCAAGCAGCGCATCTTTGTCTTGCTTCTCTTGCGGCACGGCTTCCGGGGGCGCAGGAACCGGCGCAGGGTTGGCCTTGGCCTCTTCCGTCGCGCCCAGCAAGGCGCCCGTCAGCAAAAGGCTGGACCCGGACAGAAAACCCCGGCGGCCGAATCCGGCCTTGAGCAGGTGATTGATCTGCATAGAAATCTCCTTGGAAATCGATTTGATCGCGTTGCCCTGAACGGAAAGCTCCAGTGCCACCCACGGAGGGAGCGTTTCCAACACTCGACCCCCTCTCCACGAATTCTCGAAATGATTGGCAACTCATCGGATACACCGATTGGCTGCCCGATGTCAATCATGGAATGCATTGGGTTTAGTGGCCTGCAAAAATTGTTGTGCACGTCCCTAAACGAACGAAAGTAGGCTATCCTGACGGCGGTGAACTGAGAAAACAGTGAAGCCAGCCACAAAGTCAGCGTTCTTGCAACGGTTCTGCCGCGCTGCGCTTCGTGTCTTTCCAAGCTGCATCACGCTGACGCAAGCGGTTGCGTTCAACATGTTCCTCGCATTTTCTCCCATGATTCTCGTTGTGCTGGGAGCAGTGGCGGGGTCTGCCGCATTCCGCCAGGCGCTGCAAGGAATCATCGACCGGTTGCGCATTGTTCTTCCGCCCGGGGACTCTTAGCATTCTCAATAATTTTCTGGGCCGGAACAGAACACAATCCTGGGAATGGATTTTGCTGGGACTGGGGGGAACGCTTTTGGCCGGAACGCAAATGATGAAACTGTTGATGGAAGGTTTTCGGACGGTCTACGGGGACCAGAACCAGCTGGGACAGGTTAGCAGGCATGTGCGGGCGTTGCTGCTGCTGACCGCCACAATCCTCCCGTCGATTCTCATTGTGAACCTCGTTGTTTTTGGCCGGCAGGTTCGCAACCGGATGCTGCACATTTCCTCCATGCCCGTGCTCATTCGATTGACCTGGAGCGGCTTGTACATCGTGGTCTCTTTGTTGATTGCCATGGTCGTGCTTACCGTGATTTACCGGGTGGGGCGCCCGGGCCATCACGGGTTGAAAGCTCACCTGCCCGGAGCGGAAGTTGCCACCGTGTTGTGGTGGGTGGTCAGCATCGCGCTGGGATTTTATTTGCGAACTGTGCCCTACAGCCTTATCTATGGCGGCTTGGCTGTCACTATTGGCCTCATGCTCTGGATGCAACTGACGGCGACGATTCTGCTGTTTGGCGCCGCCTATAATGCCGAGTTGCTCGACCCCTCGGACTGACTTTCGGTCTCAATCGGAGTACACTGATCGTGACGGAGTTCGGTCACGGGAGGCAGCGATGGGCGAAATGCGCGTCGAGTGCTATGCCGGTTATCGTGCCGATGAGCGTCCTACCAGGTTTACCTTGCGCGGGCATACCTTTGAAATTATGGAAGTAGAAGACCGGTGGTATTCGCCCGGGGCGATCTATTTTCGAGTCCGCACACAGGACGGCGATTATTTTGTTCTGCGCCATGATGAACCTCAGGATGTCTGGAGCTTGGATGCGTTCCGTTCGGCTCGGGAACGTTTGGACTTGCCCGAGGCTGGCCAGGTCGGGTTGAGCTGACGAAGGGGGTTGCAGGGGGCAGGGGACAGGGTGTAGGGAAAAACCTTCGACCTGCAACCTGCGACCTGCAACCTAAGACCTGCAACCTAAGACCTGCAACCTAAGACCTGCAACCTAAGACCCACAGGCGTACTGAAAGGGCACGGCTCGGGTTCCGATCGCAACTTTTCTTTTTCCATAGGGTTAAACTGATTGCGTGAGTTGAAAGCCACGACCCTGCCGTGCCAACCGCGCTGACTCCCGCACGGGGAGATGGAAAAATGAAAAGAGTTCCTTCCCGCAAAGCCAATTTACTCCCGGCTCGACCTGCATCCCTTGCCGGAATGATCGTGATTTTCCTCTTGGCCGCGGCCACTGCCGCAACGCCTTATCTTCTAGCCGCAACGGATAAAAAAGATAGCAAGGCGAAGACGTCCGAATCTTCAAAAGCATGGAAGGGGTTGCCGATTGACGCCCTGAGCGAGGACGAAGCCATCCTGCAGGCACTCAATCGTCTGGGGTTCGGGCCGCGCCCAGGCGATGTCGAGCGGGTGAAGGAGATGGGCCTGCAAAAATGGATCGAGCAGCAGCTGCATCCTGATTCGATGAATGACTCCGCACTGGATGCGCGCCTCGCACGCTTCCCCACATTGAAAATGTCCTCTGCAAAACTTCTGGACGAATTCCCCGAGCCGCAAGTCGCCGCGCGCCGCGAAGGCATAACTGTCGAGGAATACCGCAAGGAGCAGCAGGAGCAGATGCGATCGGCGATGCAGTCGTCCATGCAGGGCGAAACTCAGAGCGAGCCGCAGAGCGGAACTCAAGCGAACGGCCAGAGCGACCTCCAGATGGCTGATGCTATGCACATGCCGAATTTCGAAGCGATGGATAATGATCTGAGCGTCAATCCGATAAAAGGGAAAGGGGAAGGAAAGGGGCAGGGCGGCTTCGGTAACCAGATGTTCAACTATGAAAAGATTCGCCTGCCGCAGCGCATTGTCGCCGAACTGTCCATGGCCAAGATGACGCGCGCCGTGTACAGCGAACGTCAGCTCCAGGAAATGATGGTGGATTTTTGGTACAACCACTTCAACGTTTTCGCCGCCAAGGGCGCCGACCGCTGGCTCATCACCGAATATGAACGCGACGCGATCCGCCCGCACGCCATGGGGAAATTTCGCGATCTGCTCGAAGCCACAGCCAAAAGTCCCGCGATGCTGTTTTTCCTGGACAACTGGCTCTCCGCCGATCCGGTCGCGTGGCAGAAATTGCAGCAGGAACAGCAAGAGCGGCGTCAGATGCGGGGAGGACCATTTGCAGGCGGGCCGTTCGGCAGGCCCCGGTTTCCGCAAGGAGGGGCCGCGCCGAGTGGTAATCCTAACGATCCGGGCGCGAATGCAAAACAAAAACAAGAGCGCGGCCTGAACGAGAACTATGGCCGCGAGCTCATGGAATTGCATACGCTCGGCGTCGATGGCGGATATACGCAGGACGACGTCATCAACGTCGCCAAGGCCTTCACCGGATGGAGCATCCGGCAGCCGCGGCGCGATCCGGAATTTTTCTTCGAGGATCGCCTCCATGACAGCAGTGTGAAGACCGTGCTCGGACACGAGATTCACGGGGGAGGAATGAAAGACGGCGAGGAAGTCCTCGACATTCTGGCGCGCGATCCGCACACGGCGCGCCATATTTCGTTTGAATTGGCGCAACGCTTCGTCGCCGATAATCCGCCCGAGGCTCTGGTGGACCGCATGGCGCAAACATTCTTGAAATCCGATGGCGACATTCGCGAAGTCCTGCACACCATGATTTATTCGCCCGAGTTCTGGTCCAAGGAAACCTATCGCGCCAAGATCAAGACGCCGTTTGAGCTGGTGGCGTCGGCCACGCGGGCCGTCGGCGCGGAAGTGGAAATTCCGCTTCTGCTCGTGCAGTGGACGAGCCGCATCGGCCAGCCGCTGTACCAGTGCGAGCCTCCGACCGGCTACTCCGACAAATCCGATGCCTGGGTGAATACCGGCGCGTTGCTCAGCCGAATGAATTTTTCGCTCGCGCTCACGTCGAATCGCCTGCGCGGCTCGCAAGTGAATATCGATTCTCTTTTCGGCAGCGACATGGCCGCCAATCCGCACGCCGCGCTCGACCGCGCGATCCAAATATTGTTAGGCGGCCAGGCGACGCAGCAAACTCGCGAAACGCTGGAGAAGCAATTGGACGACCCGCAGATTTTGCAAGCGAGCCTGGATGATCCAGTCAGGCAGGTGAACGCGGCGATGATCGCCGGGTTAGTTCTAGGTTCGCCGGAGTTTCAGCGAAGATGAGTAGCGCCCGCCTTCAGGCGGGCACTGTCGATTCAAGCGGATGCTCGCCTGAAGGCGAGCGCTACAGGGCTTGGGCTACTGTGAGGAGGACCATGAAAGTTTCACGACGTATTTTCCTGAAAAGCGGCGGCGTGGCCATGATCGGCATGAGCACGATCCCCGCGTTCCTCCAGCGCGCGGTGGCAGCGACGCCCATGCCGAACAAGAAAAAACTGATCGTCGTCTTCCAACGCGGCGCCGCCGACGGATTGAACATCGTCGTTCCGTTCGGTGAAGAAAACTATTACCGCATCCGCCCGACGATTGCCATTCCGCAGCCGCGAAACGGCGCGGAGGGAGCTGCGGTCGATCTCGACGGTTTCTTCGGCCTGCATCCAAGTCTCGCGCCCCTCGGGCCTCTGTTCCACAACGGGCAACTCGCCATCGTTCATGCAGCCGGGTCGCCCGATACGACGCGCTCGCATTTCGACGCCCAGGATTTCATGGAGTCCGGCACGCCCGGCGTAAAATCGACGGATGATGGCTGGCTCAATCGCACTGTGAGCGGAATGGCCGAGCAAGACGCCTCCCCCTTCCGCGCGGTGGCGATGGGTCCGAACCTTCCGCTCACGCTGCGCGGCGCCGCGCCTGCAATCGCTCTCGCCGACGTCAAACAATTTCGCGTGATGAGCCAGTCCACAGCGGTCCAGGGTGGCTTTGAGGCGCTATACGCGCAGACGGTCGACAAAGTCCTGCGCGGCACGGGCACGGAAACATTTGAAGCGATCGACATGTTGCGCAAGGCGGACCCTTCTCGCTTTCAACCGGAGAATGGCGCCGATTATCCGAAGAGCCGCGTCGGCCAGACGCTGCAACAAGTCGCGCAGCTTCTCAAGGCGGACATCGGCATGGAAGTCGGCTTCGTCGACACCGGAGGCTGGGACAACCACGTCAACGAAGGCGGCGCGCAGGGACAAATGTCCAATCTGCTGCGCGACATGGGACAAGGCCTGGCCGCGCTGCACCAGGATTTGGGCGACCGCATGGAAGACGTTGTCGTTGTCACCATGTCCGAATTCGGCCGCACCGCGCATGAAAACGGGAACCGCGGCACCGATCACGGCCACGCCAATTGCATGTTCGTGATGGGCGGCCCGGTGAAAGGCGGAAAAGTGTATGGCAAATGGCCGGGCCTCGGTCCGGGCCAGTTGAACGAAGGGCGCGACCTCGCGCTCACTACTGATTTCCGCTCCGTCCTCGGAGAAGTGATCGGCGGACACTTGGGCAGCAGCAATCTACACACAGTTTTTCCGGGGTTCGACAATAGCCCGGCGAAATTCCCGCGCCTGTTGAAGGCTTGATTACCTCATCGATAGAAGAACTGACAGACGGCGCCAGCGCAGAGTCCTATTTTTCCTCATGAAATTCGTTGCAATTATTCTTTTTTGTAGCGCAGGCTTCAGCCTGTGGGGGTTGGTATTTGCTAGGACTAAAACCCGCAGGCTGAAGCCCGCGCTACTGGCTAGGACCGGAATTTTAGTGGGACTCCAAATGGACCACTCGGCGGGGAAATTGCGAGGGAAATGAAAGTTGCGCTGCTCTAATGGCGAATAAATTTGATACTATGTGGCCTCTGCGCTATCACGAATTAAGTCTGACCAAGAAGCACGAGGCGAGCAATGCTTCCTGCTTGGAGGGTGCAACATGGCTACTGCTGGCCAACCAGATCGTTCCGCTCCTCTAGCCGGCGATGCTTCAGCCGTCGCAGTAGCCGCTTCTGGCATCCAGACTTCTACATCAGCCCTGACACCGTGGATTCAGCTCGTGTCTGGCGTCATCTGCATGGCTATGATCGCCAACCTCCAGTATGGGTGGACCATCTTCGTGGCCCCGATCGACGCGAAACATCATTGGGGAAAAGCGGCCATCCAGGGGACATTCACTCTTTTTATTCTTCTGGAGACCTGGCTGGTGCCCTTTGAAGCTTATCTCGCCGACCGCTTCGGACCACGCCCTCTGGTGATGATCGGTGGTGTGATGATCGGGTTTTCCTGGGTGTTATTTTCCTGGGCAAACACTCTCACTGCCCTTTATGTCGGTGGGATGATCGGCGGAGTCGGAACCGGACTTGTCTACGGGACCTGCATCGGTAATGCGTTGAAATGGTTTCAGACCCGGCGGGGATTGGCTGCGGGTGTGACGGCGGCGGGCTTCGGAGCAGGCGCGGCGCTGACGGTGCTGCCCCTGATGCACTCCCTGACGGCAAACGGGTACGAGTCGACTTTCTTCCGTTTCGGGATGCTTCAAGGAATCATAGTTTTGCTGGCGGCATTGGCGCTCAAGAAGCCGTCCGGGCGCGCGGCGGCTCGCCGTGCAAACCCGCGCCTGCCGCAGACCAAAGTGGACCGCACCCCGTTCGAGACTCTGCGTAGTGGCATCTTCTGGCTGATGTACGCCGATTTCGTTCTGGTGGCCGCGAGCGGCCTGATGGCCACCGCGCAACTCGCGCCCATCGCCAATGGCTTTGGCATCGCCAAGAATTCGGTGACCCTGCTCGGTGTTACTGCACCGGCGCTGCTGTTCGCTTTGTCGCTCAATAACCTGATGAATGGTGTGAGCCGCCCGCTCTTCGGCTGGGTATCGGACTGGCTGGGGCGGGAAATGACTATGTTTCTAACCTTCCTGGCCGAAGGCATCGGCATTTTCTACCTGGATCGATACGGCAACAATCCTGTCTTATTTGTGATTCTAGCCGGCTTGGTTTTCTTCGCTTGGGGCAACATCTTCAGCATTTTCCCGGCGCTCACCTCGGACCACTTCGGCAACAAGTTCGCCACCACCAACTACGCGTTGCTCTATACCGCGAAAGGCTGCGCCGCGTTCTTCGTGCCCATCGGCAGCATCCTGGCCGCTCGAAGCGGAAGCTGGCACCAGACGCTGGTGATTGCCGCCGTCATGAATATACTCGCCGCACTGCTGATGGTTGTGGTGCTGCGTCCCCTCCGCGTGCGCGCCATCCGCCGCGAGGAGGCTCTCGCAGCAGCCCCGGCGGATTAGCCGGAAGAGTGGTTTTCTGCGCGGGAAGCCGCCGGTTTTCTCACCGATTTTTTCATCAGGGCTGGTTTCTGGTAACATGGATGTCTCGTCCTTTCTGCATTGCCCATCTATCGGGAGGTTAAGTTCAAATGGCAACCCCAATGGTTCAGATTCAGGTCACCGCGCCGGTTTCCGAAGCTCACAAATCCGTGCTGAGTACCGAAGCCGTTGCCTTTCTCAAGAAGCTCTCTTCCACGTTTGAGGGAGGGAGGCAGCAGTGCCTCGCCCAGCGGCGAGAAAAACAAGCGAGGCTCGACCGGGGTGAACTGCCCGATTTCCTGCCCGAAACCGAGCACATTCGCAAGGCGGAATGGTCCGTGGCCTCCATTCCCGCGGACATGATGGACCGGCGCGTCGAAATTACCGGGCCCGTCGACCGCAAGATGATCATCAACGCGCTCAATTCCGGCGCGAATGTTTTCATGGCTGACTTCGAGGATTCCAACTCGCCGACCTGGACAAACAATCTGGACGGCCACATCAATCTGCGCGACGCCGTCAATCGCACGATTACGTATGTCAGTCCGGAAGGGAAGAGCTACAAGCTCAACGAAAAGATTGCGACCCTGCTCGTTCGTCCCCGCGGGTGGCACCTCGATGAGAAGCATTTCCTCGTGGACGGCAAGCCGATCTCCGGCGCGCTGTTCGATTTTGGCCTGTTCTTTTTCCACAACGCCAAGAGCTTGCTCGCCCACGGAACGGGTCCTTATTTCTATTTGCCGAAGATCGAGAGCCACCTGGAAGCGCGTTTGTGGAACGATATTTTTAATTTTTCGCAGGACTATGTGGGAATCCCTCGCGGCACGGTTCGCGCCACGGTGCTGATCGAAACGATCCTCGCGGCGTTCGAGATGGACGAAATCATGTATGAGCTCCGCGAGCACTCCTCCGGCCTCAACTGCGGGCGCTGGGACTACATTTTCAGCTTCATCAAAAAATTCGATTTGCGCCCCGACTTCATTCTTCCGAATCGCGCCGAAGTCACCATGACGCAGCCCTTCCTGGCTTCCTACGTGGCGTTGCTGATCCAGCAGTGCCACCGCCGCGGAGCTCACGCCATGGGAGGAATGGCGGCGCAGATCCCCATCAAAAACGATCCCGTAGCCAACGAAAACGCCATGGCCAAAGTGCGCGAAGACAAAGTGCGCGAAGTGAAAGCCGGACACGACGGCACCTGGGTTGCGCATCCCGGCCTCGTCTCCGTGGCCAAGGACATTTTTGACGAGTACATGAAGGGGCCGAACCAGATCGACGTGAAGCGCAGCGACGTGCACGTCACCGCCAAGGATTTGCTGGCCATTCCCAAGGGGACCATCACGGCGCAGGGGCTGAAGTGGAACATCGACGTGGGGTTGCAGTACCTGGCCTCGTGGCTCGGCGGAAACGGCTGCGTTCCCATCTACAACTTGATGGAAGACGCCGCCACGGCTGAAATCTCACGCACGCAGGTTTGGCAATGGGTCAAGCACGGCGCCAAGCTCGACACCGGCGAGAAGGTGACGGCGCAAATGGCGCGCGACACGATGGCCGCGGTGCTGGAAGGCATGAAAGCAAAGATGGGCGCAGAGAAGTTCAACGTCAGCAAATTTCCAGCAGCGGGAAAAATCCTGGTGGAACTCATGACCAGCCCGGAATTTCATGAGTTCCTCACGCTAGACGCGTACGCGGTGCTGGCGTAGCCTGGCTCATGTAGCGCCCGCCTTCAGGCGGGCATCTTCTCGAATCTGAAATGCCCGCCTGAAGGCGGGCGCTACAATAGATCTGTAGTGATGTTTTCTGTTATTTCAAGGGCAAATGCCCTGGGTGCAGCCGCGCTTGTGTTCGTCGGGAATGTCCGCAAAGCGAGCGGGCACGAATCCATTGCGATTGGGCATCTGCACCTTCGGCAGCGTCTTCTGATCCAGCACGTCGCCTTCCTTGATGATGTTGCTCTTAAAAAGAATGAACGCCGTGAGCGCATACACTTCAGTTGGGGTGAGCGTTCCACTCTCATCTCGCGGCATCGCTCGCCGAATGAAATCCCACACCGAAGTCGCGTACGGCCAGTAGCCTCCTACGGTTCTGACGGGGTGAAGCGTGGTGAGTGTTTCCGTGTCCGCGATGCCTCCGACCACGCGAGGTCCTACCTTGCCCCCTTCCCCGTTAGGGCCGTGGCATACGGCGCACTTGGCGGCAAAAATTGGCACGCCGTCCTTTGCGGTTCCTTGTCCCGGAGGAAGCCCCTTGCCGTCAGGCCCTATGGAGATGTCCCAGGCCTGGATTTCCTCCTTGGTCGGCGTTCTGCCCACTTTGGAGTAGGACGGCGCTTGCGCCAGCGCCACGTTCGCCACCAGCAAGAAAATCCCGGCACTCAGAAATTTATACGAGCGCATTTTGGACGCTCCCGTCCCGATTTACTTTCCAGGGCTGAATGGCGTTGAAATCGCCGACGACCTGTTGCGTTTTTAGGAGAAAGTCCACGTCGGCATTCCAGAGCTTGGCAACTTCAAGGATCGTTGGCTGGACCGTGCCCTGATCATCCGTACAGCGGGATTGCAGGACAGCCTCGTTGCCGTCCCAAGTCCACGGGGCGGAAAATCGAGTGTGCGCTTTCCGCGCAATGGGATCGTGGAGCTGTGCGTCCTTCCAGGTGCGACCTCCATCGGTGGAGACTTCGACCCGCTTGACGGCGCCCGCGCCGGACCACGCCAGGCCGGTGATCTCGTGGAAGCCAGGGCCCGGCATTTTATATCCGCCGGCAGGCCGCGTGATTACGGATTTTGGCCCCAGTTCGAATTCGAACCAACGCGATTTGCCATCGAGTCTCATGCTGGGGTATCGGCTCGTCTCCATCATGGCCATATAAGGCTCGTCCACCAGGTCAATGCGCCTCAACCATTTGACGTTGTTGATCCCTTGCCAGCCGGGAACGATCAGGCGCAAGGGAAATCCCTGCTCTGGACGGACTGGCTCGCCGTTTTGCCCGTAGGCTACTAGCGCATCGTCCAAACCCTTTCCTATTGGGATGCTCTTGGAGTGTTTGGGCTCGTCCGCGCCTTCCGCAATCATCCAGGTCGCGCCCTTTTGCACGCCGGCCTCTTTGAGAAGCGTGGACAGCAGGACTCCGGTCCATTGGCTGCAACTGGTGAATCCGTGCGTTTCCTGGGGGGTCGCATCTTTCGAAATTCGGGCATCCCCGCCGGGACCTCTCGGCGAGCTGTTGCCGTGGCACTCGACGAAATGAAAGCGGGTGACGAAGGGCAGGCGTTTTAGTTCGTCCACCGAAAAAATCAAGGGACGATCGACCATGCCATGGATCAGCAAATGATGTTCCTGAGGGTCGATGTCGGGCGGCTCAAAACCGTGAGAAATCGTGAAGTGCAGCGACGACGGCGTGATCATGCCCACCGAATCCTGAAGGGGAGTCCTGAGGCCGAACGCCACCGCCTCATCTTTTAGCCGGCGCTCTGGATTGTTGATGCTGCCATTTCGTACGGCGTTCACGAAATGAGAGCGCTCGCCGTAGAGGTGTAATTCGTCCACTTTCTCCGGGGCCGGCTGGGCCGCAGCGGGGAGTGCGGTTGCCGATGCTCCGACGGCCAAGCCTGCCAGTGCCGCGCCATTCTTGAGGAATCGTCTGCGATCAGTTTGTTTCGCGTTCATATGGCCCTCCTGCCAGATTTGTCGGAATGGTATCACACAGCGCGGCCCGTGGGCGGGGAAGTGTCCGGTCCCGTCCTCCACTGCGGACGGGACCGGCAGTTCCAAGTGTCTTGCGATCTATCGAGCAGCTAACGTCTGCGAACCTTCCGGATCGAGCATTCCCAACTTGTTGTTCCACCACTCTCCGAACCAGATGCGTCCCTTGCTGTCCAGCCCCATGAATCGCGGATAAGCGCCGTGAGTGGGAATCGGATACTCGACGAACTGTTCGGTCTTGGGATCGAATCGCGCGATGTTGTTCCCGCTGAAGTCGGCGTACCAGATATAGCCGGTCTTGGCGTCCTGGATCAAGCCGTAAGGACGGGCCTTCGCCGTGGGCGGCTGATACAGATTAAATTTTTTAGTTTTCGGATCAAATTTTCCAAGTTTGTTGCCCATGAAGTCGCTGAACCAGACGTTGTCTTGCGCGTCGACGATGATGCCATTCATGTTGGGAGTTTCCGGCGGCTTAAACTCGGTCGTCTCGCCGGTCTTAGGGTCGAGCCGCGCGATCGTTCCGAGATTCGTTTCCGTGAACCACGGATCGCCCTTGGAATCGACGGCCACGGCATACGTTCTGCCGTTCGGTTTCCCGGCGAACTTTTGATACGCTCCCTCCGAATCATCGGGATATTTTTCCGGCAGCTTGTGTTTGAAGGCCTTGAACTTCCCCGTTTCAACGTCGAAGCCGAGGAACTCATCCGGCGAAGACATGGAAGACATCCACAGATTTCCGTCCGGAGCCACCGCGACGGTGTGCGTGCCTGCTTCCTTTTCGGCCCATTTGTATTCCTTCATGACGCCCGTTGTCGGATCAACCGAAACCAGCTTTGCCGGCACTCCCCGGGCATCGAGGGCCATCCACAAGCGTCCGTCCTTGCCGACGATCGGCGTGTGCGGCACGGATTTCGGCGTGGGAACGGGATACTCGGTGAATTTCTGAGTCGCGATGTCAAAACGCCCAACCTTATTGGACAAATAGTCGTACTCCGCGAACCAGGCGATGTCCCGTGACGCGTCCACCGTGACGCTGTGGACCCACGCCCCCGAGGTGGGAACCTTATACTCGCGATACGTCGCCTTCAAGGCCGCATCGGAAAGATTCGCGTGTTTGATCTGCTCCGACGTCGGTGGATCAGAGTCCGGGCCAAAGTAGGGGGCATTGGGACCGAAATATTTTTCCAGGGCCGCGCCCAGTGCTGCCAGCTGTGGGGGGCTGAATTCAGGCTGGAACATTTGCCGGTCGCCGGTCATCGCAGGCAGAAATTCTTGCCACTGCGCGGAATCGTTGCCGCGGCGTTTGATGATCGTGTCGAAATTATGGCAACTGATGCAGGTGGAGCGGATCATCCGGGTCTCGGCATTGTCCGGCAACAGGCTGTCAATTTCCGCGCCGGAAAGGCGCGCAACGTCGATCCTGGGACTCAGGGTAAAGTTCGTTTCCCCTGCTTGCGAGACGTCCTTGGTTTGCCGCTTCGGACCGAAGCCATACGCATCGGCGGAAATATCATAGGTGCCTGCGGGGACCGAAAACTCGTAGCGGCCGTCATTCTGCGAGTATCCGGAAATACTCAGATTGCCCGCGGTGGCTTTGACAATCGCTCCTCGAACCGGTTTACCCGCGGCGTCCGAGACGACCCCGTGAACCACGGCGTCCGCGGCCGCCAGCGTGGCGGTCAGGCAAACTACTGCGCATATTGTGAGGACTGCGTGCATCCATGCTTTTCTCATCTTTCTCTCCTTGCTCCGTGGTAAGCGAAGCGGCAGGGTTTGGTCCTGCGATTCGGTACGTTTTTTTTCCGTCTTGCGGAATGGTATTTTCCTGCACCTCTCCCGATTCGGCCATTCTCTTGAGAACCATGTGGATGGTGGCTTGCGGATTCTGATATTCGGTCAAGTTGTGTCCCAGGCGTTCCAGGGCGCACTTTACCTGATTGGGCCGCAAAGAACCAGGCGAGGCAGCGTTCAAGATCGTTCTGATCTCATCGGCCAGCGACGATCGCTCCAGCAGGTAAGAGGCCTCCGCGCTGGGGTCAAACTGGACGCCTTCGCTTTCACACAAGTTGGCCAAGGTTTGAAGCGATTGCCGCACCAGGACCATGCGCCTCTCCACTTCCTGTTGTTTGGCAAGAAGGTCAGTCAGCTCCTGCTTGGCGGATTCATACGCCTTTTGATAGTCGGTGGAAGGCGCCATGCCGAACACCATAAGCAGGCGTGATAGTATTGTCAATAAATTTTTAAGCAGACGTGATAACGATCGGCGCCGAAAAATCTGACACACCCGGGCCGGGGATTCAGTATGGCGCGATTCGCCGGGCCTCCAGCGGCCCTGGCATCAGGGACAGTGCCCGAGCTTGCAGCCTCGTTTTTTCCAATCGTGAATTTCATCCAGATTCTGGGGAACGAATCCATCGCGATTGGGCATTTTGATTTTGGGCAGAGTCGCGGCGTCGATGACGTCATCTTCCTTGATGATGTCATTGCGATACAGGATGAACGCCGTGAGGGAATAGACCTCGTCGGTTTTGAGAGATCCTTCCGCATAGCGCGGCATCGCCCTGCGGATGTAATCGAAAATTGTAGTCGCAAACGGCCAGTAACTCCCGGCGGTCATTTTCGGGTGCAGGGAAGTGAGCGTGCCCTTGCCGCCGACGAGCGCGGGGGCTTGCGCGCTGCCTTCCGCATTTTCGCCGTGACACGCCACGCACTTTTCATTGAACAGGCGCGCACCGGTCTTGGCATTTCCACTGCCGGGCGGCAGTTCCTTTCCATCCGTGCCGACCGCGATGTCCATGGCCTGGACTTCCTGTGCGGTGGGAGTACGACCGACATTTTTATAGTCGGGCGTTTGCGCTGCCGCGGCGGCACAGGCAGCCACGGCCACAACCGGCACTAGAAAACTAAAATGAAATCGCATTTTGGACGCTCCCGTCAGGATTCACTTTCCAGGGTTGAATGGCATTGAAGTGGCCGGGAATCGTTCCCGTCTTGACAAAAAAGTCCGGTTCGACTTTCCAGAATTTCGCGAGTTCCACGACCGTCGGTTGCCTCTCGCCTACTTCATCCGTGCAGCGGGACTGAAGGATGGTTTCCTCGCCGTTCCAATCCCAGCCAAATCCGAATCGCACGTGGGCCTTCGGGTATACGGGACTTTGAATTTCCGCCTCGCGCCACGTCTTGCCATTGTCCGTGGAAACTTCGATCGACTTGACAAGTCCTCCTCCCGACCACGCCAGGCCGCTGATCTCGTAGAAGCCGGGGCCATTCAATTTTTGCCCGCCGGAGGGACGTGTAATGACCGTCCGCGGACCCATCTGAAATTGAAACCAGCGCGACAGGCCGTCGGGCCGAATGCTCGGGTACTTGGTGCTCTCCCACATCCCCATATAGGGCTCTTCGACGAGCTTGATTTTGCGCAGCCATTTGACATTGTTGATTCCTTCCCAGCCGGGTACGAGAAGCCGGATCGGATAGCCCTGCTGGGGACGCAGCGCCTCGCCATTCTGGCCGTAAGCGATCAAGACGTCATCCATGGCCTTTTCGATCGGGATGCTCTTGGTGTGTTTCCCTTTTTCCGAACCTTCGCCGATGATCCACTTCGCTTCCGGTTTCACTCCCACGTGTTTCAGAAGGATCGAAAGCGGCACTCCCGTCCACAGGCTACAACTTGTGAAGCCATGCGTATCCTGCGCGGTCGCATTTGGCGAGACGCGGTATTGTCCCGTAGGACCCGCGGGCGCGCCGTTCGCGTTGCATTCGAGAAAATGAGCGCGCGTAACGGAGGGAAACCGTTTCAGGTCGTCCATGGAAAAGATCAAGGGTTTTTCCACTAAGCCGTGAATCAGGAGGTGGTGCTCGGCAGGATCGATATCGGGCGGCTCGTAACCATGAGCGATCACGAAGTGAAGCGAGGCGGGAGTGATGTAACCGACCGAGTCCTGAATCGGATTCCGCCACCCGAAGTCGCGGTGATATCCCGGAGGAGCAGGGTCGTACAGACCCATGGCGCCGAAGCGCTCGGAAGCTTCAAATCGCGAACGTTCACCATAGCTATGCAAGTCCTTCGGAGACGCTCCGGATTTTTCGTCCGGCAATGCCACGGCCCTTGCGGTTTGCACCGCTCCGACGGCCAAGCCGGCTAAGGCGGCGCTGTTCTTCAGAAAGCGCCGGCGGCCGGAATCCTTCGGTCTCATGGGTTTCTCCTATGCAATGCTTTTCCGAGGTTTAACAAACGCGGCGCGCAAAGTCAACGAAATGGTGCAGGAATTCCTTCCGCAGAAATTAACCAAATACTTAAAAATAAATCGGGACAACGGTTTGGTCCGCATCGATCCAATGATCCGCGGCCTGTGAAAGCACCTGGCGGTGCAATCCCGAATCCCGGTTGCATTCAATTGGGGTGAAGGGTATGTTGCAAGTCGGGCCGGAGGTTCACACTAGAAATTCCGGTTAAGACCTTGACAGATTCTCGTGAGACGGCTGAGATTAAGCGGGATATAACGTCTCGCAGAAAATAAAATCGGAAATTTCGCCCCCCAAGCTTGCCTGCCCACAGGAGGTGCCCCCATGAGCGATTTCCCCATGAAGCGTCGTGACTTTCTGGTTGGTGTGGGCGTCAGCGGGCTGGGCCTTGTCTTTGGTCTTGAGATCAAGCCGGCGATGGGCATGCCGAAGGAAGGAACCGGTGCCGGCGTAAAGACGGCTTGGGTCCGAATTGCCCCGGATGGTGTCATCACCGTCATGGCGCCGGCGGCGGAGATGGGCCAAGGCTCGATGACTACATTGGCGGTAATCTTCGCCGAGGAGTTGGATGCTGACTGGAACAAGGTGGCCGTCGAGTTCAGTCCTTCGGACGATAAGGTCTACGGCAGTCCGGTCCCGGGTCTTTTCGGGATGATGATCACGGCGGCCAGCACTGCGGTGATGGCATATTACAAGAGCATGCGTCTCTCTGGCGCACAGGCCCGCCGCGTGCTTCTTGACGCGGCCGCGGCGCACCTCAATGTTCCCGTGTCGGAACTGACAACGCAACCCAGCGTCGTTCTCCATGCCAAGACCGGCCGGCGCCTCAGCTATGGAGAGATCGCAGGTTTCGCCACGATGCCTCAAACTTTGCCTGCCGTGTCGGAGAAAGACCTTAAGGACCCGAGCCAGTTCCGGCTGATCGGTCATGACGTCCCGCGAGTGGATATTCCGAGCAAGACCAACGGCTCGGCGACCTACAGCATCGACATCCGGCTCCCCAACATGGTGTATGCCACCGTGCTGCGCGCTCCCGTTCTGGGGGCCACGCCGCTTTCCGTCAATGATGAAGCGGTTTCCAAGATGCCAGGCGTGCTGAAGGTGATGCGGCTGCCGCCCGATCGTGTTGCGGTTGCTGCGCGCACCTACGAGGCGGCGCTCGCTGCGGAGCGCGCTCTGCAAATCACCTGGAGCCAAACGCCTGGAGATGGATTCGACAGCGATCGCGCCCTCGAGGAACAGGCAGCCACGGCGCGCGACCTCAGCAGGTCCGGATATCCCATTCAGAAGCTTGGCGACATCTCAGCTGCGCTCTCCGGTGCGGCAAAGGTCTACCAGGCTGAATATCGTACGGAATTTGTCTACCACGCACACATGGAGCCGCTCAATTCCGTGTCGTGGGTCAAAGACGGCGGGCGTAGCGTGGAGATCTGGGCCGGGTCTCAAGCCCCAACGCACCTGGTTCGATCTGTCGCTGAAGCCCTCGGCATTACCTCGGACAACGTGCTGCTCCATCGCACCCTGCTCGGCGGAGGGTTCGGCCGGCGAGTCGCAATGGACCACGACTGGGCCGTTGACTCGGCCCTGGTGTCCAGGGAATTGGGACAGCCGGTGAAGGTCATCTGGAGCCGGGAATCCGACGTGCGTTTCGGACGCTTCAAGCCGATTACGGCGCAATACTTACAGGCGGCCGACGACAGCAGCGGCCGCCTGATCGCCTGGCATCACCGTCTGGTGGCAGACGAGGCGCTCACCATGACCGATCCATTGCGGTATGAGAAGGGCAAGGAATACCCCAGGATTTCCGCATATGGAATCAGGACCGATTACGACTTTTCCAACATCCTGGTCGAGGCTGTGCGCTATAAGACCGGGGTGCGCATGTCGGCCGTGCGAGGTGTTGGCTCGACCGTGAATCAGTTTGCGGCCGAAAGTTTTACGGACGAGATCGCCTTCGCGCGGGGCGTCGACCCGCTGGAGATGCGCCTCGATTTGCTGCAGAAATTGCCGGTCGCGCAACAGGTGCTTCGCGCGGTGGCCGCGCTGGCCGGGTGGAAAAAAGGCGAGAAGGCGGGCCGTGGCGTGTCCTTCGTCTCCAACGCGGGGACGTACCTCGGGACAATTGCCCAAGTCAGCGTGGATCGCGCTACCGGAGTAGTCCGCGTGCCCGAAATATGGATCGCGGTCGATGTCGGCATTCCCATATCGCCGCGCAACTTGGAGGCGCAGGTGCAAGGCGCCGTCATCCACTCCCTGAGTAACCTGCTCAAGGAACGCATTACTTTCAAGAACGGCGCAGTCCAGCAGTCGAATTTCTACGACTATCAAGTTCTCCGCATGTCGGAGGCGCCTGAGGTGCACACGCAGGTCGTGCCGTCGAGCCGCGATCCCGTTGGGATTGGAGACCTCGGCGGAATTGGCGTGGGCCCGGCGGTAGCGAATGCGTTTTTCTCCGCAACAGGGCGCCGGCTGCGGCAAGCGCCGTTCCTGCCGGAACGCGTGCTGGCGGTTTTGAGTGCCTAAGGGACGGAAAAACTTGATGCAGACAGGGCGGCCGGCCCGGGACCGGCGGATTTGTTTCCGAGGAGGTTTAAGAGGTTGTGGAAAAAGGGCCCCACTCCTTTTGTCATTCTGAGCGAAGCGAAGAATCTCTCTTTCTTTTCATGGAGTCAAATCGAAGAGGGATTCCTCGCTTCGCTCAGAATGACAAAATAAAAATAAACTACTTTTTCCGCAGCCTGTTACGCGTGTGATTTCTCTCACCGTGAATAAACGGGCGGGTGGCCCGGGCTTTGATTTGGAATTTCAGGGTGCCCCATCTGTCGCGCAGCGCGACAGGTGGGGCTTTTGACTTTGTCTCGTTCGTCAAGAGCTTCCAGTCATCATCTTCGATTCTATGCAGATGCAAACGTTCGATATTAATTCGATTGGCGGATGCGCATCCCGTAGAACGACCGGTAAACGAAGACAAAGGAGACGGCGAAAAAAGCGGCCGCGAGTGTGCGCGTCAGGGCCCCGCCGGAGGTGGCCGTCAGTTTCACGGCGAGCTCCACGGCGAGCAGGCCAAAGAGGGTTGTGAACTTGATGACGGGATTGAGAGCGACGGACGAAGTGTCCTTGAATGGATCGCCGACCGTATCGCCGATAACGGTTGCGTCGTGCAACGGCGTCCCTTTTTGTTTCATTTCCACTTCCACGATTTTCTTGGCGTTGTCCCAGGCGCCGCCGGCATTGGCCATGAAGATGGCTTGATACAGGCCGGAAATGGCGAT
Organism: uncultured Acidobacteriota bacterium; assembly: GCA_963719875.1. Taxonomy (GTDB): domain Bacteria; phylum Acidobacteriota; class Terriglobia; order Acidiferrales; family UBA7541; genus Palsa-360. The sequence goes on from CAVRDJ010000001.1 coordinate 435,280, forward strand.
GGACATCAGGTAGCCGATGAAAAAGAAGGGTTCGAGGAACGAAAAAGCCAGCGTGGCGAAAAACACGGCGATGAAGATGTTCAGCATGCCCTTCTGCGCGTACTTCGTGCAAATTTCGACGACCTTCTTGCTGTCCTCGACGGAAGCTTTCTCCACCCCTTCGAGCTTGATGTTGGCCTTGATGAACTCGACGGCCCGGTAGGCGCCCGTGGTCACTGCTTGCGTTGAAGCGCCGGTGAACCAGTAGATCATGGCGCCGCCGGTGATCAGCCCGAGCACGAAAGGAGCGTGCAGCAGGGAAAGTTTTTCCACATTTTGCGTGAGCCCGTTGGTCAGCGCCATGATGATCGAGAAAATCATCGTCGTTGCGCCGACTACCGCCGTGCCGATCAAGACGGGTTTCGCGGTCGCCTTGAACGTGTTGCCGGCCCCGTCGTTCTCTTCGAGCAGATCCTTGGCGCGCTCAAAATTGGCGTCCATATTGAAATCTTTCTTCAACTCTTCCCTGATGTTGGGAACCTGCTCGATCAGCGACAATTCGTAAACCGATTGCGCGTTGTCCGTCACCGGCCCGTAAGAATCCACGGCGATCGTTACCGGTCCCATTCCCAAAAAGCCGAACGCGACCAGCCCAAAGGCAAACACAGGCGCGGCGATCATCAGCCCGCTGAGGCCCATGCGGGCAAACAGGTAGGCGATGGACATCAGGAAAACCATGGCTATGCCCAGATAATATGCGGAGAAATTTCCGGCCACGAAGCCGGACAGAATGCCGAGAGACGCGCCGCCCTCTTCCGCCGAAATCACTACTTCCTTGACGTGCCGCGATTCGGTGGACGTAAACGCTTTCACAAGTTCCGGAATCACCGCGCCCGCCAGCGTGCCGCAGGAAATAATCGAAGCCAGCTTCCACCACTGCGTGCTGTCATTTTTGAGCGCCGGGATGATGACGGCGGAAATCGCGTACGTCATGGCGATGGAGATAAAAGAAGTGAGCCAGACCAGCGAGGTGAGGGGCGCCTCGAAATTCATGCGGTCGGCATGGGCGTAGCGAGCCTTGGCGTAGGCGGCGTTGATGAAGTAAGCGGCGGCGCTCGCGACCAGCATGGCGATGCGCATCACGAATATCCACACCAGCAACTGGACCTGCACGACCGGATCCTTCACCCCCAGCAGGATGAAAGTAATGAGCGCCACACCGGTGACGCCGTACGTCTCGAAACCATCCGCGCTCGGCCCGACCGAGTCACCCGCATTGTCGCCCGTGCAATCAGCGATCACGCCCGGATTGCGCGCGTCGTCTTCCTTGATTTTGAAGACGATCTTCATCAGGTCCGAACCGATGTCGGCGATCTTGGTGAAAATCCCTCCGGCAATGCGGAGCGCCGCGGCGCCTAGCGATTCCCCGATGGCAAAGCCGATGAAGCATGGCCCCGCGTAATCGCCGGGAACAAATAGCAGGATGAAAAGCATCATCAGCAATTCCACGCTGATCAGCATCATGCCGATGCTCATGCCGGCTTGCAGCGGAATCTGATAAATCGGGTATGGCTTGCCGCGCAATCCCGCAAACGCCGTCCGCGAATTCGCAAAGGTATTTACTCGAATCCCGAACCACGCCACTCCGTAACTTCCGGCCATGCCCAGTAGGCTGAACAACAGAATGATCGGAAGTGTAACGGCGATAGGCTTATCCGGCACGGGCGACAGAACCCCGAAATACAGCACGATTACGACGGCGATGAAGACCCACAGGAAAAGCAAGAATTTGCCCTGCGTGAAGAGATAAGTTTTGCAAGTCTCGTAAATCAGCTCGGACACCTCACGCATGGCGCGGTGCACCGGCAGGTTCTTCAGGCGGCTATAAATGGAGAGACCAAAGATCAGTCCGAAGATGCAAAACAGAATTCCGATCGTCAGCAGCTTGTGCCCGTCCATCCCAAGGAAAGTGACCTGCGAAAGGTCGGGTAGTTTCAGAGCCGCCTCGCCCCCAGGGTTTTCTTGCGCCGAGGCGCAAGCGGCGCTCAGCAAGGTCAGCAAGGCGCCCGCCGCGCCTGCTTTCGCGAATCGGCTTCTAAGCGAGCCTATGCCCGCAAGCCAGGTACGCATCAGTGATCCTCCGTCGAAATCCTGCCTTCAGGCTAAAGAGGCTGCGGCAAAAAGCTCCTACTCCTTTTGTCATTCCGAGCGAAGCGAGGAATCTCTCTTTCTTTTCATGTGGTTAAATCGAAGAGAGATTCCTCGCTTCGCTCGGAATGACAAAATAAACCACTTTTTCCGCAGCTTCTAAAGCCCCTCTTGCTAACTGCTTCCGGCACAGCATTTTGCCCTGTATTTTTTGCTCAGGGCGTTTAGGGAAAGGCCTACCGGATTTGGAACGGGCTGCCACTTCAAGAAGGGCGGAAGTGCCTCGCTATGTCCCGGCCGTTCACCTGCAAACCGGCAATTCTAATAGCGGACCACACCCACGACCGGTTACCGCGGCGGCACAAAGCTCATTTTTATAACATGCTGGTGTATGGGGGGTCAAACCGTTTCGCATCCTGTTGCCAAGAATGCAAATTCAGCGCGCAAAGACCTGTGGTGGGGAAAGCGGTCCGTGGCGGCAGGTACGCATATTATTGGGTCAGATTAATAACGTCGGGGTAACTCTTCAGGTGCGGCGCGTTTCTATACCGTTTTAGCCAGGGCAAATTTAGCTCACAATGGAACAACTTATCAGACCGCGCCGCAGGTTTCGTGAGGAGAGGGCCGACCCTGTGTATCAGAAAGGTGCACCTCACCTTAGGGAGCATTGCCGGGAGCGCGCCGGCGGGAGACGCATGCTGTGAGAAGGGATTCCACAGGATTTAAGGTGGAAATCGCATTTGGATGCCTTGTTGCCCTGCTGATCGGCGTCGGTTGGCTAGGCTTGAGCCGCATGGGGCAGATCAATGCCTCCACCAATCGCCTCTTCGACGAGCGTTGGGACAGGCTTTACACCGCTCGGCTCGCTGCCAGCTTTTTCAATTCTAACAATCGAATCATCATGAGTTCTTTTCTGAAGGAGGGTGTCAATCACGAGGAATCGTCCGCGCTCGCGGCTCAAATGAAAGAAAACACTTTGAAGGCGTCCGCCGCATGGAAACAAATCGAGGCAGAGCCGATCTCCGAAGCGGAAAGGGAATTGCTCCGTAAAGTAACCGCGGCCAAAGTGCCTGCGGACGAGAGTCTACAGAGGACGTGGAGCTTGCTGCTCAATCAAGGCAAAACCGCCGAAGTAAACAAGTCGATGGTGAACGAAACGCTCCCGCTTCTGAATAAGTATCGCGATGCCTGGGTCGCATTCGCCGAATATGAAGAAGATCAGTTGAGTCAGGCGGGTGTCCAGAGCAAGGCAAGTTATGGGGCGGTCCGCCGGCTTTCCGCGACGCTGATATTCCTGGCGATTGGACTTGCCGTCTGCATCGCGGTCTTTGTGACTCGCCGGTTGAGCCGCGAAATGGAAGAGCGGGAAAGAGCTCAATTCGCTACCCGGAATCTTAACGAAGATCTCGAGAAGAAAGTCGCGGAACGGACGGAGGAACTGGCTCGCACGGTGGACACGTTGCGGGAAGAAGTAAACGAGCGGAGGGCGCGGCAAGTGGATCTACGGCGGCTGGCGGCGATTGTCGAATCGTCCGACGATGCCATCGTTGCCATCACATTGAATGGGATTATTACGGATTGGAATCCCGGGGCGGAGCGCATGTTGGGGTACAAACAAAGCGAAATGATAGGCCAGCCGATTTCGCGGATTATACCTCCCGACCGGCTCGGCGAACCCAGCTTGAGTTTGCAGCGGTTGATTGGGGGAGATCAGGTTGTCCGCCATGAAACGGTGCGCCTGAGCAAGGACGGCAGGCAAATCCACGTTTCCATCACCATCTCGCCTCTTCGAGACATGCAGGGTAAAGTCATCGGCGATTCGGCCATTATTCGGGACATCAGTGAACGCAAGATGATGGAAGACGCCCTCCGCAGGTCGGAAGCTGGATTTCGCTCGTTGGTACACAACGCGCCGTACGGGATCCTGCGCACCAAGCCGGATGGCAGAATCGTGCAAGCCAATCCAGCCATGGTGCGAATGCTTGGGTACGCTTCCGAGCTCGAAACGCTGAGCTTGAACATGGCCAGGGATGTTTATCGCCGTCCAGAGGAACGCGCGGCCGCAACCGCGTGGAGCACCAAACAGGATTCGGTGCACGGAGTTGAGTTGGAATGGAGACGCAAGGATGGTTCCATGTTTGCCGTGCGTTGCGACACGCATGTGGTCATGGACGCGGATGGCTACCTGGAATTTCTGGAAACGTTTGTGGAGGACGTCACCGAACGGCGCGAAATGGAGCTGCAACTGCGGCAGGGGCAAAAAATGGAAGCCGTCGGGCGCCTGGCCGGAGGAATCGCGCATGATTTCAATAATCTGCTCGGCGTCATTTCCGGTTACGCCGAACTGGTGTCGGAGCAAATTGATCCAGGGAGCGAGCTGCACAACTCGGTGCAACAAATCCGGAAGGCGGCCGAGCGGGCCTCCTCCCTCACCCGCCAGCTTCTGGCCTTCAGCCGGCAGCAGGTTCTGGAAACTAAAGTACTGAACCTGAATATAATTGTTGAGGATATGGTGAAGATGCTCCCGCGCCTCCTCGGCGAAGACGTCGAATTGCAAGCCTCGCTTGATCAGGCGCTCGGAGCCGTGAAAGCCGATCAGGGCCAGATCGAGCAAGTCCTCATGAATCTGGCCGTCAATGCGCGCGACGCCATGCCCGGCGGCGGCAAGTTGGAGATTTCCACGAGACACGTGAGTTTTGACTCCGAACTTGCTCAAAAACACCCCTCCATGACTCCAGGTGAGTATGTCTTGCTTTCGGTAATTGACACCGGGACGGGGATGGACAAACAAACTCAGACTCACATTTTCGAACCCTTTTTCACTACGAAGGAGCGTGGCCGCGGCACCGGTTTGGGCCTCGCCATGGTCTATGGGTTCGTGAAACAGATCGGCGGGTACGTTTGGGTGGAAAGCGAGCCTGGGGTCGGATCCACGTTTGCGATTTATTTGCCCGCGGCCAGCGAAGAGGTCTCGCAGAATAGCCCATGCGCCGTAATCACCGCTTCGGGCCGCGGCGCAGGAACGGTCCTTTTAGTGGAAGATGAGGAGTCGCTCCGCACGCTAACTCGCAGCATACTCGAGCAGGGCGGTTATTCCGTCCTGGAGGCCTGCAACGGAACCGAGGCGGTCGAGATTGCGCGGGAGAACTCCGGTCCGATCCACTTGCTGCTGACGGATATGGTGATGCCCGGAATGAATGGCCGGGCTGTAGCGGAAAAGGTGGGACAATTATATCCAGGGATAAGAGTGGCCTACATGTCTGGGTACACAGGTTTTAACACGCGGGAAAACGCCAGCTTAAACGCGGTCGTCATTGCGAAACCCTTCACTCGCAACATCCTGCTCCAAAAATTAAGCGAAGCTTTGGAGTTTGAGCAGAAACCAACCGGAATGTAGGCCGCGCTTCTCACGAGATTCGATCAGGGACACGAACCGAACGCGCAAGCCGCTGTCACTGGGAGCGCATCCGATTGGGATGCGCGGAGAATCGCCCTGCGATGCCCCCGGGAACGCCATTCTCCTGAATGGCGTGACACCAACTGCCAATCGGGAGATTGGCGTTCCCGGGATTCAACCATGCAAATCCGGAAATGGCAGCCGGGACGATTCACTCCAGTCGCCATTTTCTTTTTCTCAAATCCCGGCCGGTTCCCTACATCTTTTTTTGCGCGGTGGGCGGAAGCAAGCCGTTCATGCGCAGGTGCATCGAGAGCCCGGCATAGTGATCCGCAAAATCGGTGATCACCGCCAAAGCCGCTCCAAGACGCGTGATCTGCTTGCCCCCGAAAAACGGGACCATTTCGGACAGATTGGCATCGGTCATCTTCGAGAATTGCTCCCCGCAATAATCCATGGACGCTTTGAGCCCGGCAACCAATTTGTCTTTCGGATCGGCCTCGGAGCTTTTCGCGAACGGCGTTGCCGGCGGCGTAAAAAGTTTCGAGCAGATTGCGTTATTCACATCGCCAATGTGGCCGATCGTTTTTCCAAAGGTCATATTTTCGGGAGTTGGGCGGAAGCTGTATTTTTCCGCAGGCATGATTTCGGCGGTTGCGACCAGGTTCTTGGCATAATCATCGAATTGATAGCGAAGGCTGGCGGTCAGCGGATTTGCCGCCGCGCCTTGCGCCCTGACCAGCATGGGCGCAACCAAACAAATTGCCACAAGGCAGATCAATCGTTTCATTCAGGATTCTCCTTTTTGGATCACTCGGTCAAGGCAGCATACGACGGATGGCAGGCCCATTCAAGCCGGCGTCCCTTCGTAGCGCGGGCGTCTCGCCGGAGCTACTGAATCCAGTCAACCCCGCCGGGAATCCCAACGCATTGGACCTGCTACGTGTACTTCACCAGCGCCATGAATCCAAAATCCATGTGCAACTGCATGTGGCAATGGAAGAGGGATGGGCCGGGATGGCTCGCAACAAAATCGACTTCCGCGTCGCTGAAGCGCGGGATGTTGACGATGTCTTTCTTTATTCCCGCCGTAGTTTTTCCGCCGATCTTGACGATTTCAAAATCGTGGCGGTGCAGGTGAAGCGGGTGGGTGTCGCCCGTCTGATTGTGGAAGACCATGCGGTAGCGCTTGCCCTTCTGCACCATGAGCGGATCCGTGTCCGGCCACGATTTGTCGTTGATCGTCCAGCGGTTGTAGTCGACGCGATTGCCGGGAATTTTCTTGAAGATCAGATCGAATGTTCCATCGGGTTCCGGGAGTTTGTCTTGCGTGCCGAAAGGCGTGTAGTCCCACGGCACTTTGGCGGTCTTTACCCAGACCGGATCGCCCGTTTGCCCTGCATATTCGATGACGATGCCCATCCCGCTCATTCGCTCTTCGTCATTGATAGAGCCGAGGATCCACACTCCCGGCTGATTCATTTCCACGACGGCGTCGACGCGTTCCGCAACCCCCATGGTCAGCACATCCACCGAGGCTTGCGTGGGAACAGGATTGCCGTCCATGGCAATCACTTTGAATTTGTGTCCGGGCAGCGCGAAGGAAATGTCTTCGGTCGCGCTGGAATTCAGCAAGCGGAACAGCACTCGCTGTCCTTGCTTCACGCGGATGGGATCGCCGTGGCCGAGCGCTTTGTCGTTGAACGAGCTGTTCTTGTAGGCGATTTCCCAGCCGTTGTTCGAAGGCCCAAGGTGCGCAAGCGAAGGACCCCAGTGATGCGCGGCCAGGAAAATTTCCTGATCGTAATTTCCCGGCTCGCTCTTCGGTTCCACATAAAAAAATCCGAATTGGCCGTTGAACGTGCCCATCTCCAGATTTCCCTTGGACGGCATGTGCGTGTGATACCAGCGCGACCCGACGGGTCCCGGCTCAAACGTGTATTGGCGGTTGCCATGCGCGGGGACAACCGGAGTTCCTTCTTCCTCGGAGCCGTCCACGTCGGAAGAGACGAATTGCCCGTGCCAGTGGACAAGTTCCGGCATGTCGGTGTCATTGCGCACGTCTACGGTGACGCGCTTTCCTTCTCGCATGCGCAGGATGGGACCCGGAACTTTGCCGTTGTATCCGACTGTCTTGATCACAACGCCCGGCGCAATTTCGACGCTGACCGGCGCGATGCGCAGAGTAAGGTCAGGCTTCGCCAGCGGAAGCGCGGCCACGGAAGAAAATCGCGGCACGGAAGCCAAAGCCGCGCCCACGGCGCTCACCCCAGTTACGGTAAGAAACTCTCTCCGATTCAGCATGGTAACCCTCGTGTCTTTCGGAACGGATGGAGCGGAAATGATTGTGAAACGCCATAATCCAATCGACATCAGGCCGTGTCAAGCAAGAATCCTATAAAATCTAATCAGCAGCCATCCGGCGTGTCGGGTGGAATGACTCTGATACAATCTTGCTTCTTCGATTGTTCCATATGGACTCACCCGCGCCGAAAATTCATCTGCCTCACTGGCTTCAGGCCATTGTCGCCTCCGCCGGAGGGCTGGGCCTTTTTCTCATCGCGTTTCTCGATTCGTCCGTCCTGACGTTTCCGGTGATCAATGATTTGTTGCTGATCGATCTTTCGATCCGCAATCCGGCGCGCATGCCGTATTACGCAGCGATGGCCACGCTTGGATCCGTCGCAGGATGCCTGCTGCTTTACTACATCGCGCGGAAGGGCGGGGAGGCGATGTTTCAGAAGCAGGCCGGGCCGCGCGCGCAGCAGATCCGCGCCTGGATCAAGCGGAACGGTTTCCTCAGCATTTTGGTGACGGCGCTCTTGCCGCCTCCAACTCCCTTCAAAATATTTGTGATTGCGGCGGGCGCATTGGAAATGCCGATCCGCACATTTGTGCTGGGCTTGCTGGCTGCGCGGGCAATTCGTTTTTTTGGCGAGGGATTTCTGGCGATTCGTTATGGGGATCAGGCGGGCCAATTTCTCGTGACTCACAAACTGGAAGTGGCGGGAATTGCGTTGGGGGTCGTGCTCTGCCTCTACCTTTTGTCGCGCCTTGCGTTTCGGCCGCATCGGGCAAGATGAGTAGGACGGGCTTCAGCCTGTCGGGTTTGCTTGACGGTTGAGAAAATCAAAAGCGACAGGCTGAAGCCCGTCCTACTCGCCGTCGAATTCGAGACGTTCGCCGATCACGAGGCTCTGCGCGTTCAGGTCAATGACGGCGATGACTCCGCGCCGGCCGGCCAGATCGGATGGCGAAGCGCATATCCCGCAGGCGGACCTGGAAGCCATCGCCTTCGGGCTGGACACTCGCCAGCGGAAATCGCGCGAAGTTCAAAAACTCAATTGCCGACGGAACTGCTGACCGCGTTTTTTAGCGTCACGCGATGCCTCCGGCTTGAAGTGCACGTCCGCCAATTCAGGGTCGAATTCGCGCCCGGGACCCAGCGGAACTTCCAGATTGATGACCGCGTTGTCCGTCTCCACGACTCCGGACCACAGAAGCGGATTCGACGGCTTGGGAAACGCCGCCACCACCAGAGGAGTTTGCCCTCGATAGTCGCGCGAATCGAGAAGCGCAATCGCCCGCTGGTGCGCAAACGCCCGACCTGCGATGACCAGCGCGACGAACACCAAACCGAAGATCGCTCCTCGCTGGCGCCCGTGCCGCTTCGGCTTCGATCCAATTTCTTCGAGCACCAGGCGAAATAATTCCGGAATGAGCAACCCGACAAGCAGGAAGAAAAGAATCCACGAGTCCACCGAATCCGCCAGATCCCACGCATACCACTTCGCACTGAAAGGCCAGAGCAGCTTCACGCCGTAGCCATTCAACAGATCGAGCAACAAATGCGCTCCCGCGCCAATCGCACAAATTGCGAGCGCGGGCAGAATTCCCACAGCGAATTTCGAATATTTGCGGCCGGTGAGCCAGGAAACCGCTGCAACCGCGGCAACGATCGCTACCGTGCCGGCCAGCGAATGAGTGACCGTACGATGGCCGCGCAAGAATGTGGCCGCTCCGCCGAGCCGCGTGACCCAGTCAACGTCCGCAATCATCCCGGAGACGAGCAGCATCGGAGTCGCGGCGCGCGTAATTTTATTCAATCCGGCGCGGCCGAGAGCGATGCAAGTCAGCGCATGTGTTACGGGTTCCATGGTTTGTTAATTCGAATTTCGTACGACAATCGCCCGATCGCAGGGAATGCGTTCCCCGGTAGCTCGCAAAATGTTGCGGGCGCAATCAGTAGCACAGGCTTTAGCTGTGGAAGTTGACTTTCGCCATCACAAAATGCCACAGACTGAAGTCTGTGCTACTGGGATCGCCGCGGGAAATACTACACCGGATCGGGAATGGCGAGGGTGAGAGCGTCGGGCACAATCCGGAACTCGACCGGGAGGCGCCCGGCGGGCTCTCCATCCACTTGAACCTGGACTTGGGACGCGCTGTTCGATGCGCACTGCAGGGAATTGGTCTTGAAGAACCGCACATATCGCGCGCTGCGCAGTTTCCCTGCCCAGATCAGCGGCAGGTAAGCGAGGTAGCGCCAGGCGCTGCGCGTGGTGACAAACGCGAGTTCGAATTCCGGCTGCAATAGGTCGGCTTCGGTCGTGATTTTAAATGGCCCGCCGTAATGCTTGGTGCGGCCCACGATGACGAGAGAGGCGTCAATGTTCATCGCGTTGCCCGCCATCGACGTTCGAAAGAGGGGAAAATCGTAGCGCGTCAATTGGCGAAGACCTTCCTGCCAGTACGCAAAGATTCCAGCTTGACGCTTGAATTCCGGGCGCACCGCGGAAACCAGCGCACCGTCGGCTCCGGCGCCCGCGACACTCAGGAAATAGCGCGGCTCGCCGCTGGATTTTTCCGGAATGGCCAGGCCGAGCGCAATGCGCCGGTAAGGCGCGTGCAGCGATGCGTTCAGCGGCGCGCGGCAAGTTCCATCGGCAGCGACAACTCCTTCCCGAGGACATTCGCGGTCCCGGCAGGCAAAACGGCGAGCGGCACCTGGCTGCAGGCCAGCCCGTTCACGACTTCATTCACCGTGCCATCGCCTCCGCACACGATCACGAGCTGCCGCGACTCGTCGACGGCGCGGCGCGCCAAGGCGGTAGCCTCGCCGGGAGCCGTCGTATTCTGAAGCTCCGTTTCGATTCCGCCGTTGCGGAAAATGCGGCGCGCCTCGTCCAGTTGCCGCATGCGGCGGCCGCCGCCAGCCGCGGGATTGACGATCAACACAGCATCGCGAACGTGTCGAAGACACCTGGTTCACATCCCTTCAGTCAATCAAATAGAATACAGGGATCGGACGGGCAAACGCACACCCTGTTTCGAGGCTGGGGTGCGCATTGTATACTGAACGCCCGTTTCTTTCGATTCTCCGAGGCCGCATGGCGAAGAACGCGGCGATAGCCAAACAGATGGAAAAGCTGCGCGAGGACCTGCGCCGGCACGAATACCTCTACTTCGTGCTGGACGATCCGGAAATTTCCGACGTCAAGTTCGACCGGATGATGAAGGAGCTCAAGGAGCTCGAAGCGGAACATCCGGATCTGGTCACGCCGGATTCGCCGACGCAGCGGGTCGGTGGAGCGCCGCGCAAAGGATTTGAGACGCGCCGGCATTCCCCGGCGATGATGAGTCTCGACAATACGTATTCGACGGAAGAGCTGGAAGATTTCGACCGGCGCGTGCGCGAACTCTCCGGGCGCGAAAAAGTCGACTACGTCACCGAGCACAAATTCGACGGCTTGAGTATTTCGCTGGTTTACGAGGGCGGAGTTCTAACGCGCGGCGTCACGCGCGGCGACGGCACCACCGGCGAAGAAGTCACCGCGAATGTGCGCACGATTCGCTCGATCCCGCTGCGCGTGGATGCCGCGGAACTCAAGAAGCTGCACATCCCTTTGGATTTTGAAGTGCGCGGGGAAATCATTATGCCGCTGCGCGCCTTTGAAGCTTTGAATGAAAAGCAAGAGGAAGAGGGCGGAAAGCGTTTCTCGAATCCGCGCAGCGCCGCAGCGGGCGCCGTCCGCGTGCTCGATCCTGAAATCACGCGTTCCAGGCGGCTGGATTTCTACGGATATCTTTTGCTGGCGGGCGGACGAGTCCCCACGCGGCTTCACTCGGAAGCCCTCGAGGCAATGCAAAAGCTTCATTTCAAGGTTTCCCCCGATTGGCGCGCGTGTCACTCGCTCGACGCCGTAAAAAAATTCATCGACTCTTGGGAAAGCAGGCGCGAGAAATTGCCGTATGAAATCGACGGCATCGTGATCAAAGTCAACGAAATCGCGCTGCAGCAGGAACTCGGATTTACGTCGAAGGCCCCGCGGTGGGCCGTCGCCTATAAATATCCAGCGCGGCAGGAAACAACGGTTGTGAACGATGTCATCTTTCAGGTGGGCCGCACGGGCACGCTGACGCCGGTGGCGGTGCTCGAGCCTGTGCAGGTCGGCGGCGTCATGGTCGCGCGTTCGACGCTCCACAATATGGATGAAATTGCGCGGCTGGGTCTGCACATCGGCGACACCGTGATCGTCGAGCGCGCCGGCGAAGTGATTCCGCACGTGATCAAGGTGGTCAAGGAAGGGAATCCACGCCGCGAAATTATCGTGCCGGAACGATGCCCCGAGTGCCACAGCCGGATTCACAAGGACCCGGAAGAAGTCGCCTACCGCTGCGTCAATGCGAGCTGTCCGGCCAAACGCAAGGAATCGCTGCTCCACTTCGCGGGGCGTCACGCGATGAACATTGACGGCCTCGGCGAAAAAATTGTCGATCAGCTCGTGGACAAGGGCCTAGTGAAAGACTTCGCCGACTTGTACGAATTGAAACTGGATGATGTAGCCGGCCTGGAGCGCATGGCGGAAAAATCGGCGCAAAATCTGCTCGATGAAATTGCGGCAAGCAAGGGCAACAGCCTCGCGCGCCTGATCTATGCCCTGGGGATGCGTTTTGTCGGCGAGCGCACGGGCCAGCTCCTCGCCGAACATTTCGCTTCGCTTCCGAAACTCGGCGAGGCCACCGTGGAAGAACTGGAGGAGGTTCCGGAAGTCGGCCCCAAAGTCGCGCAAAGCATCGCCGATTTTTTCTCCGAACCCGCCAACCGGAAATTAATTCAGCGTCTCAAAGACGAAGGCCTGAAAATGACGGAAAAACGCGCGGCGCCGGAAGACACGCGCTTCGCGGGCAAGACGTTCGTTTTTACCGGCGCGCTGGCGCGGCGTTCGCGCGATGAGGGCGGCGCGGAAGTGACTCGCCATGGCGGAAAAGTGAGCAGCTCCGTCAGCAAGCTCACCGATTACGTCGTGGTGGGAGCCGACCCTGGTTCAAAATATGAGAAGGCGCGATCGCTTGGCGTCCCCATCTTGAACGAAGATCAATTCGATGATCTGTTGGCAGGGCGGCGGAAAACCGAGCCGGACCGGGCTCCCGCTCAAGTGGCCTCGGTGAATTCCAAGGGTAAAGGAAGTTCGAAAAAGGCTTCCAGCAGCCGGTAAATCTTAGGGAAAGATTGGGTCTCTGCGGATACACATCGTGTAAAGATTACGTAGTTCGGCGTCTCTGGGCATTTCGCCTGCCAAACCGGCAAATCTTCCTATTTCTTTGTGGCCGTGAGACTTAAATATACAGTGTTTTTTATTCCAAAATTGGATGGCGACGTGCGATAGTTAAATCGAGTTTTGGGGGAAAACGGAGAAGTCCTGACGACGGGTCATGGCGCCCAGAACTGATAACTGTGGGGGGAGACTCCAAAATGAGCAAGGCAATGTTGTCCGCAACAATCACTCTTGCTGTAGGTACGCTGTTCATCGCCGGTTGCGCGACCAAGAATTACGTCAAGCAGAGCATCACGCCGGTAGACCAGAAGATCGATCAAGTTGACAAGAGTTCCCAGTCGCGCGATTCGTCGCAGGTCGCCGACATCAATAAGACGAATCAGGTGGTCGATGAGGATGAGAAGAAGCTGTCCGCGACCGGCGAAATCGCCAGGACCGCCGACACGGAGGCCAAGGGCGCGATGGCCAAGACCAACCAAAACGCCAAGGATTTGAGCGATCTGCGCAATATCGTCGCGAATATCGACGACTATAAACCCGCTGGTCAGACCGTTGTGCACTTCGCGATCGCCAAGGACACTCTCACCAAGGATGAGAAGGCCAAGCTGGACGAAGTGGCCACGCAACTCGGCTCTCAGGCGCGCTATTTCATCACGATCGAGGGATTTACGGACCAAACCGGTAGCCCCGCCTTTAACGACCAGCTAAGCCGGGCCCGTGCGAATCAGGTGATTTCCTACCTAGTCGGCAGCCACGATGTTCCTGTCTACCGGATCCATATGGTCGGACTCGGAGATCAGAAGTTGATCGACGAAGGCAAGGGCAAGAAAGCACGTGAGGCCAGCCGCCGCGTCGAGATCACCGTGTACACGGCCAAGCCGTTATCCGCATCCGCAACCGGGGGAAACTGAAAAGTTAGATCCACTCCTGTTCAAATTCCGGGCCGCACGCGAGTTGCCCTGACGTTTGGCATCGCGTGCGGCCAGTAGTCCTCTTGAGTCGTCAAATGATTTCCCATCAGGGAAATGGTGGGTAATCGTTTCGTCCTGACCTGCGGTTCATCGTAGGCCTTCCACTGCACGTTCCACACGAAATTCCTAAAAATGCTGTTTGGACAATCTCGCCTCAAATTGCCAATACACGCTATAATGAAGCTGGCGGGCAGGCCGGGTGATCGCTGGGCCAGTCTTCGCAAGAAGGCGGGCCGGGAGGAAAGTCCGGACACCGTTGGGCAACGCGCCTGGTAACGCCAGGGGGCTGACTCTTCGTGCAGTTCGCGCCAGCGAGGCGAGGTTTCGGCTACGGACAGTGCCACAGAAAATAAACCGCCGGTGCAATGCGCCTCGGTGGCCATCTGAAGGAAAACCTTCAGACAGCCTGAAAGCAGCCCGCGCAAGCGGGTTGCGGAAGGTGACAGCGCTTGGTAAGGGTGAAACGGTGGGGTAAGAGCCCACCGCCCCGATGGCAACATCGGGGGCACGGCAAACCCCGCGTGGTGCAAGGCCAAATAGGAGGGGAGAGCTGGCCCAGCTCGTTAAGACCCTCGGGTAGGCTGCTGGAGTCCAGGTGCGAACCTGGACCTAGAGGAATGATCGCTACGGCGCGCAGGCGGCAACGTCCGCGCGCCGGACAGAATCCGGCTTACAGGCTTGTCCGCCATAATGTATTTTGTTTTCATTGCATTCGTTCCTTCGGGCGCACCGGCTGTGCCCAAATCGTGCCAGAAGTCTTCTCCAAACCTTCGCCATTTTCCATTATACTCCGCGCCCTCTCGCGCAGCTCTCGGACGAACGGCGCATAGTGTCTTTCAACCGTGTCCACTGTGTCCCCAAGCAGCTTCGCCACATCGTACGGGCTCGCACCTTTGAGTAGCAAATCAACCGCGAATGTGTCTCGGAAACGGTGTGGGTGTGCCCGGAGCACGCCGGCCCGCAACCCAAGCGCCACCATTCGCTCATAGAGTCGTGGACGAGTGAGCGGTTTGCCTGTTGCGGGATTCATGAGCACACGTTCCTCGGGCATTGGCTTGCGACGATCACGTTCGGTCTCAAGAGCGAAGAATAACTCTTGATGAATCGGGAGTAGAACACGTTTGCGCCGCTTGAGAGTCACCCGGTTGATCTCACGAGCTTCCCAGTCGATTTCTTCCCAGCGAAGTCCCACTGCGTCTGAACCACGGAGGCCAGTCCATCGGAGAAGTAAGAACGTCAGAAGGTCCGCTCCAGTAATATCCCGCAGTTTTCCAAGCTCCTCGGCCTTGAATGGTTGTGCGCCGCGCTCGGACTCGCCGCCCGGACGCCCTTCGAGCCGCACCGGATTCCGCTCCACGAGTTCGCAATCAATGGCGTGCGTGAAAATGCGATGCAGGATTGCTACATCGAGGGCCAAGCCCCGGCCTCCCCTGGAAAATTTCTTCGCACAAATCTTTTCGAGACGCCAAACCTTGAACTTCTCCACAAAAGCCCGGTTCATAGCTTGCAGTTCGTTAACTCCTGTCTCCTTCAAAAATGTGGCGAATCCACGGATTGTCTGCTCATACCTCTCTCGGGTCGATTCCGCGAGTTTGCCAAGCGCAATTCTCTGCCGCATCTCTGTGGCGAAAGATGCTTCCAAGTCTGCCCATGTCGGATGGCAGGCTTCCTGCTTTTCGTCGTAGCCCACCAGTGCGGCGAGCGTACGGAAAGTGTGTGGCGGAAGGAATCTTTTGAGTTCCGGCCAAAGTGGGGAATCGGCACCGCCTTGGATGGCGCGTTCGATCCTGTTCTTCCAAGAGTCCGCTGTCGCATCGTTCGCAGTACCGAGCGAGAGTCGTAGCCGCTTGCCCGCCACGTACCCATCAATGCGGCGTTTCTTCCCGCGGTGAACCACTTCGAGTTTCATCGAAATACCTTCATCTTACGCTGCTCGATGCGACTCACAACCTCTGCCGGAACAAGTTTTTTCCCTCGATGCCCGGCTGCCGCGAAGTCTAGCACGCGCTCGCCCCGTATGATGTTATAAACCGTTCCCCGCGAACAGCGCCATCGTTCGGCCAGATCTCGGATCGAGAAATACGCAGGCAGCGGAGAACTTAGCTCACGTTCCAGTGTTCCGAGTTGGGTGACAGATGCCATCGTCTCGGTGTTACATTCCCGCTCTCAGTGGGTCGCTATCGATGCCTACATAGCTGGTCGGGTCCGAAAGCAACTCGGTCAAGAACTCGCGCCAATCGTCCGCCTGTTCTTTCGTTGCATCGAAGATGATGGTGTTGCGGGAGAAATGTCGCTCCATCCGGGCACGCATATTCTTCGGCGTTCGCTCATTCAGGAGATCCCAATAGGCGCCCAGCAACAAGATTGCGCGAGGGTGCAGGTCATAGGGTAACCGCCACAGATCACCGTCAAATCGCATCATGCCACTCGTGCGGCGGCGAACTGAAACGGCGAGTGTCAGTTTGCCGGTTCGCCTGTCGCGTCCGGTGACATCGTGGGCCACTTGCTCAGGCTGCCTGCCGTGATCCCATTTGCTCACAAACTCGACGCGCGGCGCAGTGAGTAAGGGACACGGCTCCGTCTGGGGCATCACATCCACCGCCGTCACAATCATTGTCCTAGCTCCTTCCCATCCGAAATCCGTACGCCCCCGGCAGAATCGTGCAATGCTTGCGTCCATTTCCTGACTTCCTCATTCGCCTCGATGATGAATCTAGGATTTGACAAATTAAGACCCGCTATTTGCTTGCCACAGAATCGAGACATTCAGGTTCACGGGTGGCACGGCACAGGGTGCCGACGCCGTAGAAGCTCTCGACTTTGATCTTCGGTAAGACGCATTGTCTTTCTCCGTCAATGGCTCGCTGCTTCGTCCGCTTGCACCTGAACTATCAAAATTGCTGCAATGAAAATTCAATCACGTCGTTTTGCGTGACTGATGCTGCTGTCAGAGTACAGGTCGTAGCCGAGATGCCTGTCTGGACAAATGTATTTGCCGTTGTCGTGATGTCCTGAGAGTTCTTGCAGTTCCATCCATTCTGAGCTGTGATGCCGGGAGTCAAGACGACAGTGGAGCCTGCCGTTGCTGCCGTGCACGTCAACTTGCCGTTGAATATATTTCCGGTTTGCGTCGTGATTGTTGCGCAGGCACCCGTGCTACCCGTTGTCGTGACTTGCGGGATCGCTGTGGCATAAGTGGCCGTAAGACATGGAGAAAACAACAGATTGGATGTGAGGATCGTACCTACGTAACTGTTGCCGCACAAGTCCACAACCTTCGACCCTGCCGCGCCTCCGCCAATCGCCGCTGCCGCACTAGTGAGCGTCGAACCGCTGACGAAAACATTTCCTCCGGCAATGTTTATGGCATTTGATGTGCCCCCCACGACGGTCCCATAAAGGTAAACGTTGTCTGTCGAGGAGTTGATGTAAATCCCATTGCTAGTGGTTGATCCGCAATTCCAGCGACCGCCCTCAATGATCGCGGTGTTCCCGGTCGTGTTGCCGACATAAATTGCAGTCGAGTTTGCGATGCCGCAGCCGAAGAGATTGCTTCCGATTCCGTGATAACGGGAATTGTTTCCGTTGAAGACGAGGACCTGTGTTCCGCCCGAGCCGCCATAGTCGGACCCGAAATCCGTCAAGTCCAACGTTGTCATCAACTCAAGGTTTGCCCCGAGGTTATCCCCGCAGAACGAATAATAGTATTTGACGATTGTGGCGTTGACCTGGCATCCCACTTTTCCACAGCCGTCAATCGCCATGCCCCACAAACGCGAGCCGATGTCATGCGAAATGCCGATCAAATTCGAATCGGAGCCGCCGAAAGCGTTGCAGCCGAATTGCGAAAGCTGCGAACCGAGGCCAGTCTCAATCAAGACGTGCGCGGCCGCTGCCCCGGTATTGCCAAAACCAAAACCGTTAAACTGGAAACTCATCCAAGACTGTTCCTTGTACCCGCCGAAGCATGCGGTGTTGGCTACTCCGCCGGTGCAACTTGCAAAATTAAAGCCAGGGAATAACCCGATGATCGTCGCGCCGAGTCCTTGCCCCTGTACTTGCGCCGTGTAGTCGGCTTGCGGCTCGACACCAAGACAGTTAGTGCCTGGGCTGATGAAGTGCGCCTGTAGAACTGCTGTGATCCCGGCAGGCAAGATAAGAGCACTACATTTATTGGCTGCCGCCCAATCCGTTTCGGCTGCGGAAAGTGCAGCGTCATCATTTGTTGCCCAAGCGATGATCCAGTTTGCCCCGGAGCTGCTGGTAAAGGCTTGAGAGATGGTCGCCTGCGTCGAGCTTTGGACGCTAGTGATAGTCGTTGCTACGTTGGCGAAGGCGAGAGTTCCATTGTACTGAGCACCCACGCCACCTGCGCTGTTGATCGTGGCTGAGACCTGCTTGCCGACATCCGCGCCCGTGAAATTAGCACCCGTGCAGGTAAATGTCGTTTGTGTTGCGGTCCACGAACAAGTGTTGGCCGTACTCGTGAACATCTTTCCGTTGAATTTGGCTCCATATTTGGGATCAGCTACGTTAATGGACAAGGTTACTGAGTTCTGACCAGCGACAATGCCTGATACCCCACCGCCGGGGAAATTTTGGCCTTGGCCCCATACCGTCAGCGGCATCAGTACAAATGCGAGAATGAGAAGTTTTCTCATATTAGAATCCCACACAGACTTCGTAACTTTCACCCCGCAGCATCGAGGGAATCTTGTCTGCGGCAGGTTTTGATGGTTTTGATGGTTCCCTCCCGTCGGCTTTCTCTATTATTTGGCCCTTGGAAGGCCGGTCTGACTCTGGTTCCTTCCCTTCGGCGACCCGAATAATAGGAGATGACCACGATATGGGGCCTTCAAAACCTACAAAACACCCCTGCGAAGGCTGCAAGTCGAGCCATTTACGATGCATTGAACACCTCTGGATTGACGGCCCACGTTTCCGAGGGGCGGCCCCCGGATGCGGAAGATCCTGCTTTGATTGGACGCACCCATGCGGCATCTTCCAGCACTTCGAGAGCGGCCCGTACAGATTCAGGGGAGGAGAGACCACTCCATCCCTTGAGGTATGCTTCTCGCGTGTGAAATGTGTCCCCGAGATCACCGGCTTGGATATGCCGGGCAAGGTCGCGGGCCGCTCTCGTCTCCGGCGCAATAATGGAGTCGAAGGCCCGCAGCGCATGCGATTCTAGATACTCACAGAACGCCGCTGCCTGTCTCGCGTAAGCAATACCCACGAGCATGCTGCGGTCAATCCCGCTGTTATCCGCGGCACAATCGGCAAGCGCGAACAGAGCCGCCAGAGTTGGCATGAGGCTGCGGTACTTACTTAGGTGGGCCACAACGCACGGCGCGAGACCCGAGCCGTCGCGAACCTTCAGTTCGAGCTTCTCCAGCCACGCATTGAATAACTGCTGGCCGTCCTGGTCGAAGCACAGTTTCACCGGCGAGTCAGTCAAGAGTTCAGTAAGTTGGGAGAATACTCGCTCCACACTACGGAGAGCCTTGCTGTTCGGCGGGCGGTCAACGAACTTGTACCCTTGCGGCAGGTCAGGCCAGACTAGAATTTGAAAACGCTGGAAGAGTCCGTCATCCCCAGGTCCACCCGTGATTACGTCGCCTAGATAGTGGCGCAACCTTGAGGGTTGAATACCGCCCAACAGGCTTATACACACGGCTGGGACGTGAATCGACCCACGGCCAATCCGATCTACTGTGAAGCCTGTGTCGCCATTCCATGCCGTGAGATAAAATGCGCGCTCGCTCTCGCGACCGGGCTGCTCAAGTTCCCCAAGCCAGCCCGTCAATTCGTCACGCAGTACAAACACGCCGGCGGGGTTCTCTCTGAGGATTTCGTGCAGCTTCTCCGTCGTGGCATCCATAAGGATGAGCCGCTTCTGAGTTGGGGGCGTGGGATTGCTGGGAACAGTCAACGTCGCTGCGCCGCCCTTTTTGACAGTTGCCTTGAACTTTTCCCGCCATGCTTGCTTCTCCAGTTCCGCCTTTTCCTTTTCTGCTTCGTATTTTGTGGAGAGAGCCTTAAATTCCAAGCGCCACGTTTCCTCAATCTCGGTCAGGGGATGCGTCACCGAGCGCAGCACCGGCGATTTCATAAAGCCCGGCGGCCCGATGATCGCACCCCACAGATTGGGCACCACTACCCATGACGAGTCACGCTGTTTAGGCTGGATGAAGGCGCGGCGGTTTACACATCCCGCGAGGGCAACGACCACGGCTGCCGCCGCGTAGTCAGATGGAGTCTGCATCCTTTCCGAGATATCGAGAATCAGAGGGCGCAAACTAGGGGGCAGCAGTTGTTCATCGAAGGGGTTCACGCGCCGCAACTCATCGCCAAGCGGCGAAGGCTTCGGCCACCGCATCGTGTCAGTCGAGCCATCAGCCGCATCGGCCGGCGAAGCGCCGACCCGGCCTGCCGCCACGGAATACCGAAGAACACTGTCCCTTATCCGGTAAACTTCAATTTCTGATAGCGGAGGCGCACACCGCTCCTCGTTGACATGGAGAAGTTCGTCCAAGATTGCCTCGTCACTCTCGCCGCGCCCGTGCATTGCTGCTGCAATCTTGAACAGGGCATCATTTCGTTGGCCGTTGGGAATCGGATTGGATACCAGGAGCCAGTGCGGGACAATCTCCAGTGTTGCGCCCGGGTTCACCCAGAAATAGTGGTCGCGACTTGCATGGATTGAGGGCGGGGCCACGATATAACCTCCCTCGCCCCGAACGTCGAGCTTGGGACCGAGCTTCCCGGCGCTGTTTTTTGCCGGTGCCCCGTTCAGTTGGTAATAAAGATGAAATCCTCGTGGAGTCTTTGCGGTGAGTGTTTTCGATGACCAGCCGCCCAAAGCATCGGAGTCGTCCACATCAAGGACAGCGATGTGAGACGCTTGCCCAGTAGTAATCCCCACATTGGCGGTCGGATACAGTTCCCACCACTCGATAATGCGGTCGCTATCGGTCGTGGCCTCTCGCGTCCAGTTCCGAATAAGTGGGTGCTTCGCTATACTTGGGCAATTCCTCTTGCCACAGTCACACCGGCCATCGGATCTCAAACCGTGGACCGGGAACACATGCCATCCGCGCTCGGCATATTCAAGAGCCGCACCGACAGTGCCTAGGGCTTCATCGTTCATGCCGTTGCCCCTTTACGGTTAACGTGCTCTCCTCGACCACCTGCAACTGGCAATCACCAGGTATCGGGATGCACCATGCTTCGTAAATCTCGCGAGCGTGGCGGTCGCTCTCCTCACGTTCATCTCCGGTTGGTGGTCCGATTCGACTGGCGAAGAATCCTGCCGGCAGCCGCTTGTGCATTCCGCAGCTACAGAGGTTGCGCTGAGGATGAAAGATGGCGTCCAGTCCGGCCAGCATCCCAGCGAGGTCCATCTCGCGGCTGCGGAGTTGAAAAATCCAGTCGAGGATGCCGGCACTGTCGCGAATTCGCTCAAGGTCGATTTCGTACTTCCAACAGCCATCCGGCACGTATTCCAGCACCAGCCTCTCAGCGTCGAGGCGCCAGCTTCCCCAACTCTGGTGGTGACGGAGTTTTGGCGGTGATGGGGTGTTCAGGATCTCACCCAATGACTTTGGGCGCGGCAATGGGAATTGCGGGTGGGCTTGACTTCCGTGAGATGCTTCCATGTGATCGGCTCCTATATGTCCGCGGCGTCGAAGCTAACGGACAAAATTTGCGAGCGCCGTGGCCTCATCTCCACGGCGTTTGGCGTTTCTAGGTTCCCGTGTGAACCTTCACCGTTCCGGACTCTTCCATTTCGCGAGTGAGCCGTGTGCTGCTCTTGAGCCGATCTCGCAAGAACTCGTCTACGATGCGGTATTCGGTTTCGCTCAACGCCACGAGTCCACGTTCTGCGGCCGACAGCCGATAGACAGGGATTCCCGTCGCGTTTTCAACGTCGATTTGCCGAAGGAACAGGCTGCGTCGCAATCTAAGCAACATAAGCATGGCTTGATCGTAAAGCAGGTAGGAAGAAGGGAGTTGTAACTGAAACCAGCTTTGTAGTTACAGTTTTGAGGTTTCGGAAATCATCCGGCGGGCGGAATGTTCGCTCAGGCCCTCGGACTTGGCGGCTACAAGGTCAAAGAGGGTAGCCGGTCCTTCCAGCCCCAAAGCAAGCCTCTGCGCACGAGTTGAGTCGTTTTTCCGCAGCCACGCCATTGTGAACAATAGGGCTTCCAAGTTGTTCCACCAGAAAGGAAAATCCTTGGGTGAATCCTCGATCGTTTTCTGATACCACGCACACATCTCTGTGAACGACATCTCCCTGCGGCGCTTTTTAGATTCCGCCTTGTAGCGGTGCCTCAGCCTGCGGAGTTCAGGCACCCCGTCCTTCTTGGCATCCTGCCATTCCCGCCCGGCAATCGATCCTTTGATCTTTCCACGGCGGATCAGGGCGCGACGAAGTATGGAATCGGTAAATCGGCGTGCAAGTTCCGGCCCGTTCTCCTCTTGCTCAAGCCACTGGAAAAATCGCCCCTCGACGAGCCGGCTCAGGAAGATCGTCCAGCCAAACACCCCCGCTTTCTCAATCAAAAACTCATCGAACTGCTTCCACATACTGGCTGGCAAATTATGACAACGGAAGACTTCACGGTCTTGGCTGGACAGGCGTTCTTCGAAGACAGAGACGAGCCAAGCTGTCATTTTTCTCCCGAACAAATCACGTTCGGCTGGGTCCTTTGGGAGTTTGTGGAGTGCCGTGATGCGCACCGGCTTCTCCGGTCCCTGTACCGGCGTAGCGGCGAGCTCCAGCAAGGCGCGCATCTTGCTGGTTGCCTGCTCTGCCGCTGCCAATGGATTATTGGGCATCTTTAATGCGTGTCCCTCGCCCCGGTTCCAGACGGAGCTTTTATTTTCCCGCCTAGATTTTCGCACAACGGGCTTGACGGGTCAATATAAATAGGCTATTAGTAGTAGCATAATGCAGACGTACTCCACAGCGCAGGCGGCTCGAATGCTCGGCGTTCACAAAGTGACTCTTCAACGCTGGCTTCTGAACGGAAAGGTTCGAGAGCCTAGGAAGGTGCGGATCGGAAGCATTGAATCGCGCATCTGGACCGACCGCGACGTGGAGCGCGTTCGGAAGTACAAGCAGAAGAACTACCGCAAGGGTAGAGGCCGCAAACCGAAGCCGAAGCGGTAGAGAAACAAGCGGGACGCGCCGGTGCGTCTAACACCGACACGCCCCTGACCGAACGTCGCACTAGGAGGTGCAACGTGGCTTCAGGGATTCTACAGCAACTCAGCAGGGCAGCAATCTACGCGAGAGTCAGCACGAACAATCACGGCCAAGATGTTTCAATGCAAACGCGAGACCTTGAGCAATTCGCCGAGGCTCGGGGCTGGCGTCTCGTCGATTCCTACCTTGACATTGGAATCAGCGGAACAAAAGACAAGCGCCCGCAGCTCGACCGGCTCATGGCCGATGCCCATAAGCGCCGCTTCGATATCGTAATCGTGTGGCGCTTTGATAGGTTCGCGCGCTCTGTCTCTCACCTATTGCGGGCTCTGGAGACATTCAATGCACTCGGTATCGCTTTTGTGAGCCTATCCGAGCAGATGGATACCACAACGCCGGCCGGAAAGATGGTGTTCACGGTCCTGGGTGCCGTGGCCGAGCTGGAGCGCAGCTTGATCGTGGAGCGTGTCCGGGCCGGGCTGCGGAACGCCCGCGCCAAGGGGAAGACGCTGGGCAGACCGCGCAAGGTCGTGGACGCCGGCAGAATTACGGCGCTTCGCGAACAGGGCCATTCCTTGCGTGCGATTGCCTCCGAGCTAGGGATTGGGCTTGCCACGCTGCATCGCGCGTCCGTACCCCGTTCCAAAACCCGGGAAAGGGAATTTGGAACGCGATAGACGACTCGGCTAGGGCTGAAAAGCCACATTCCGATAACGCGACTTCACGGGACGAATCCGACTTGCAAGGCGGAGACCACCTGGTGATCATCCGAGATTTCCCATATTTTTCCAACTCGCCGGCGGGCGAATCTGGGCCGAGAATAATGGAATTTATGATCTGGACTCATAGAATTCACCTTGTGACGAACGCGTACAACTTGTCATCCGCCGCGACAAAAATACGCCCATTGACGACGATCGGCGTTTGGAAACGTCGCACCAAGCTCATCCGCTCATCCTGTCCACCTCCAGCAAACAACACCTCTCCAGTGACACCGTTGAACGCATGAAGGCGGTTATTGGACTCAGAGCCTACAGCCCAGACAACTGGCTCCGAGCTGCCGTCGGTCGTAGTCACAATCGGCGAACCTCTCCCACCGATGTCCGCGCACCAAGCAACATCGATCGTGGGGGGCGCCAAAGCGCCAATTCGCAATGCGACGAGATTTCCCGGACGTCCCGGACAACCAGTTCCAGTCCCCCTTGTTTCGAAGGTCACGAAAGTGCCGGATGCAGTTCGATACGCTGCGGCAGCGTTGATTATCCGATCAGTTGCAACACGCTTGCTCTGAACTCCTTCGCCGCGAAAACCGTCGCCCTTACCGATGCCTCCAAGATTATTTCGATCCAGCAGATAAGCCACTCCATTCTTACCCAGGGCGATGACTAATTGAGATGGCGTGGCGCCTGGCACGTCCATCAAAACCGGGCCCGAGCCGCCGAGGTCAACATCCCCGTCGTCAAGTTTTCGCCAGTTGGAGGGAGTGAAATAGTCCGCCGCATTCCCACTGAATTTCGCTCCCGGACTCAGGCGAATGATTGCTTCTCCTCCCATCCATGTGCTGGCACCAAACGTATTGCCAGTCGCAAAGAAGACAGACTGGCCGTCAGTAGCGACGCCGCTGGGTGCCCAGATTCCGCCACCGGCCCGCGCCCCAGTTGCCCAGGCCGTCGCACTTTTTGGATCGCCCACGGGTACGGCGATCAACCAACCACGATAGTCTCCGCAATCGCCAAAATGACCACCATACGGCACATAAAGGATTCCGGAATTGAGAAGCAAAGCGCCGCGCTGGTTTTGAACAGCGGGGCTGAACGAGACTCCTCCATACTGAATTCCGGATAGATTCAGCGGCCATCCGGGGCGCGTAGAACCATCATCTAGTGATAGCGCAAAAACGAGATGTTGCTTGGTCTTGCCACCGTCGAGCGTCGTCATCGCTGCTACGTAAATGGTTCGCGCATTCGGATCGATCACCGGCGTGCCAGTGATGCCAAGGGGATCCACATCCCCGCAGGGGAGGCGCGAGAGCTGGACCGGATTTCCAAGCTGCCTCATCCAAATCTGGGAACCGGTAGTTGCGTCGAGCGCCAAAATCACGTTCTGTTCGGTCGCCACAATGAAGGCAGGCTTACCGCCAGGACCATTCCTCACGTAAAGAGGCTGAGCGTAAACTGGCCCTGGTAATGGAGCGTTGAACGTCTTGTCCCGGTGAGTTGACGTGGCGGTTCTCTGCGTAATGAGCGGGTCAACATACAACCCATTGCGCGCACCGTTGAGATGATGTTGGAGGACATCATCTGAGATCAGCGAGCATGGAGCCGCCAGGGTGAGCAGAGCCACTGCCAGAATCCAATTCCATAGTTTCGCAAATTCCAATGACTTGACGCGCTTAGCAAGCTGTTCAACGCGATGCTCACGATGGTCATGAGACTTGAACTGCTCAGACCTCTGCGAGCTATGCATTTTCATTCACTCCCATTGGGATGGCTCTCCTGCACGAGTGTAACGCCATACGAGATGAATTTTGCCCGTATTGCCGCCCGGGAGCCAATCTCGCTTGCTGAGATTTTCGGCCTGCCTATATGCCATCACCCGAGCGAACATAGCTCAACTGTTGAGTTAGAATCAGCGCACCATGGAACAGTCGCCCATTCGTCTAGGTACTTCTGCTTTCACCGCCGAAGGATGGGAAGGTACATTCTACCCAGCTGGTGTCAAACCCGGTGACTTTCTGAAGTACTACGCTACGAAATTTGACACGGTCGAAGTGGACAGTACGTTCTACCGCACGCCCTCGAAAGCCACTGTGCAAGGTTGGGCTAAGAAAACACCAGAGGGCTTCCTGTTCGCCGCGAAGGTTCCACAAGTCATCACGCACGAAAAAGTGCTCGTGGACTGCGATGCGGATTTCAAGCAATTCGTGGAAGCGATGGACTACTTGGGCGAGAAGTTAGGACCGCTGCTATTTCAGTTTGGGTATTTCAATAAAAAAGCGTTCCTTGGCGTGAATGACTTCCTCGCCCGGCTCCGCCCATTCCTGAAAAAGTTGCCGAAGGATCATCATTTCGCCGTTGAATTCAGAAATAAAAATTGGCTGGTCCCGCAGTTTGTCGAAGCATTGCGCGAACGCGGCGTTGCTCTCGCCCTGATTGACCAAGCATGGATGCCGAGACTTGCACAGTGGTTCGAGAAGTTCGATCCGATTACAGCCCACTTCACGTATGTGCGTTGGCTCGGGGACCGAAAGGCAATCGAGGAACAGACGAAGGTTTGGAACAAGATCATCGTGGACCGTCGTGGGGAATTGGCCGAATGGGTCGAAGTGTTGAAGACAGTTCACAAGAGGAAAATTCAGATTCTGGCGTTCGCCAACAATCACTATGCAGGGTACGGACCCGGCACAGTCGAGCAGTTCAGGGAACTCTGGCGAAGGCAGGTTGCGGCGGATACCGGGGAGTCGCATCGAGCGGCAGAGCAAGGACAATTGTTCAAATGAAGTCAGGTCCTGTCATTTCCAGGCCAGATAGCACATCCGAAACAAATAGGCAGCAGGCACACTGAATATAAGTCCCCAAAACACGCGACCGAATTCCCAATGCCCTTTATAGGGCGAGTTCGGATCGCACCATCTCGCTTGTTCCCAATCGCGCCATGAGAGCGATGCGAACAGCAACGCAACGCCCGCCAATATTTTGGGATTATGGAAGAGGGCTAACGGCCCTGAAACGAATCCGCTGATAATTGCAAACAGACCGACGAACATGATGATCTTTGGAACTACCTGCAAGCCTCGAAGGATGTTGATAAATCCTCCTGCATGTGAGCGTAAACCTTTCCATTTAAGTTTGACGTATACGCACAAATGAAATTTCATCCGACTTCAATTTGAAGTCAGCGATTAGAAAGTGGTGCTGGCAAACCGGACACTGCAAGTACCATTTGCGCGACAGTTCCAGAAACATTTTCCTGCTGTCTTGCTCGAACGCTGGGATCACGAGACCCATTCAATCCGGTACTGGGCATATGACATAGCGGCAAACAGGCATGATTGATTTTACAGCACGGTTGCTGAACCCTTTCACCGCGGGGTCGAAGAACTTCGTCTTATCGCCCTTCCAGTCCAGCGTCTTTACCCCCTCTTTCGGTAGTTCTTCTGAACTCTCACAACTATGAATCTATCTCCAATAGAGCACCAAGGGCCTCTTGGGCAACATATTCAAGATGGCCCCCGATGCTGCTTCCTTTCTTGTCTGCGTACCACCAATTCCTGCCATTAAAATTCGGTTTCACCTCGACAACGTATTTGAATCTTGCGGGCTCGTCACACTTGAAGGTAACTTTGTGAAGATTGGCATCGAATTTGATGGAAAGAAACGCACCTGAATCCCTACGTGTAATCCCAATCGGCTCGTCACACAGATTCGGTACCAAAATATTTTCAATCTGTGGTTCGTGATTCAATTCCTCACACTGTTTTTCTAAGTGTTCCTTCAATTCCACCCGCATGCTCACAAAGGCTTCGTTGAGAAGTTGTTCCCGTTGAACTCCTGACGCATCATTTATCTGATGTTTGTTTTTCGAGTGTTCAAATTGCGCAGCAAGTCGCTTAGATTGTTCGGACATTCGCAACCCCCTCTGAGTAGCAACTCAATGTAAACGCCCCATGAGCCTGCGGTACATTTCGGCGGTAACCGGAGCGGTACCTCCGTCTATGAATTGGCGAGCGTCGGCATATTTGCCTTGGCCGGGATTCCAATCCTCGGATGAAAACTTAATTCCCCAAAAGTTCGGTGACGGTTTATCGAAGGTGATTCCTACTTCTGCCTTCCCGTTGCGGCTCCTTTGCGTGCATACGACACGGCATTCAACGTTTTCGCCAGTATTCTCATTGACCGCGAGGACTCGCAATCCGTTTACAACCGGCGATTCTAATTCTATGAGTCCGCCGCTGACATCAACAACCAATGTCCGGGTCAGCTCCCGAAAAGGATTTCCATCTTCCTTGCATCCATAAATGAACACGGGTATCGCCATACTTATCCGCTTGCTTTGGGGACTGCTGAAGCTCATTTTAGACATTTTGCCTTCTATTCTTGGATTCAAGTATTTGATTGTTTGCCCCGCATTCTCAACTTAATCTGAGAAGGACAACCGGCCAGCGAAGTAGCAAGGGAACTCTTGACCTTCAACCACCATGCGGGCAAGTTCTTCTTGAAAGGTGCTCGATTCTTTCGCATACGGGTTTGGGTAGATGCGCATCGTATTCATGGCATTCTGTGGAAGCTCTTCTTCATCAAAGGCTTCTTTCTTGGCAACCCCTGCTTCGACTAGATAGGCTGATTTGACTGAAGCAAGGTCATACCCAGCCCACCAGTCAGAAAGATTGAGTCTAAAAACTTTCACGTTTTGTGGCATTTGAACCCCTAGCGGCCCCTCCTGAAACATCGCCTTAACGTGGTGCTTCCTGCTGCTCCCTGAAGCATACGTGATTGGCGAAAGCCTGCTCGCGCATCTTTTTCAAATGCAGGATAATTTGGTTTAGTGTCAGTCCGTCAAGAATGCAGGCCGGATTGTTGAACAGGCGTCCACACAGGCTGCACACCCATTCTTCGCGAACTTCAATTAACTCTCGTTTCATGATGGAAGGCGTTTTTCGTTCCTTTCTTTCGGCCTGATTTTGCAATACGTGGCTCAAGCAGAGACGGCCAGGACGTTTTCCAGCGTGCGGCCTCGCACCTTGTTCAGGGACGTGCGCAGTTTCAAGACGTCTATTCCCGCCGACGAACAGACCGACGACAAATCGGCGCTGTTTTCGAACAGATACCGCTCAGCTTCGCGCTTAGGGCGCAGGGGTTTAGAGAGCCAATCCTGAATAGTCCTCGCTATCACTCCGCGCCAGAGAAGGGTCTCTGCTGTGAGATTCTGCTTGGTAACTAATGCCATCCCCCTGACCATGATGGATACCCCCGTTGTCTCAGGGCTGAGTGGCGGGACTTAACGCTTCCAGATACATTATTAAAGGTGCATTGGCGGGGCCATACATCCCGAAAGAGAAGTCTTTTCCAATGGTCTGTGAAGGTACTGATTGCAGGTGAGTTAGTCGGTTGGGAAGATTCGATTAGGCATGGTCTGTTATCGTACGGGACCCCAGTCAAGCCAATTGGGCGTGAATCGTCCGAATTGTACACGCTTTATTATTTAGTTGTCGCCAAGGCCGGTTCTACTCTTAAAAGACAAATGCGGCCAGCCTCGTTTGTGGTGACTGCATTCGTCTGCGTGTGCGGGGCTAGACGTGGGGCGTCTGAGCCTATCTTCAGTTAATGCAATTGTCGGGATATAGGAAATTCTCGACTGTCTAGAAGGGGACATGTATCTGGATGAGTACCCCAGCAAAGCCGCCATCTCGTTTCAGCACGGCGTTGTTTGAACTGCGAATTTCGTAGAACCATGCCTGCGGTGAACTTTCCATTACCGACAGACCACTGCGGCCTACACAGCAGAGCGGACGGGAGTTTTCACTTCGGTTTCGATGGCCAGGATCAAGGGGAGTAGAAATTCTTGCATTTTTCTAGCATGTTCGAGCGGCACATTTTCGAATTGAAGACCCATGCAATCAACGCCGACTACCCGCACAACTCTAGCGGCTCCAGACACCGTGTCCCTTCCTTGCGCAAGCTCCAGCTCTACCCGTATCAGCGACCCAACGGGAAACGTCTTATCTGCAAAAACCATTGCGCCATTTAGACTCATGTCGAGTGTGTGGCCTACAGATCGCTGTTGATCCATCTGCATGGAAACCTTGCAGGTAACCTTCACGCGTTGAAACTTTCTTGACTCTCGTTGAATTATATCTTCGCTTACTCGAATTAGACGCATCAAACGATGCCGGTCAATAGGCTTAAAGAGCAAGAAAGTCGCGCCAGCCTCGAACACCCGCGAAAGCAAGTCGCGATCACTTTCGCCGGTAATCATTACGATCGGCGTTGTCCGATTGAGGGCCGATGCGCGCACCTGACGCGCTAAGGCAATACCGTCCGGTGCGGGCATCTTGACATCCAAAAATACGGCATCGAACTTTTCTTCCCGAATGAGGATGGAAGCTTGTTGTGAGTCAGAAGTCGTATGGGATTTGATTTCGGCCGATTCTAAAACGTCTCGGATCAGCTCGCAGATCAGCGGGTCATCGTCCACGACTAATATGCCGTTTGCCACAAGAGTTTCCTTATCTCAAGTGCTTGCGTTCGGCGATTTCATTCAATTATCCTGTGTGATTGGGGGCCACAGGCACCGCGAGCCATTGTTGTAGTTGTTTAGTCAGGACCTTGAAATCGACCGGCTTGGGGACGTACGCGTTACATCCCGACTGGAAGATGCGCTCCTGCTCGGTAACCATCGCGTGAGCCGTAACAGCTATAATCCGGATATGAGCCAGGGTGGGCTGGCGACGAATCCACGTGGCAATCGACAATCCATCTTGGTCTCCCAATTGAACATCCAAAAGGATTGCATCCGGTGGCACTTCCTTGATTGCGTCAAACGCCTGCTGCAAATCAGACGCCGAGATCACCTGATAGCTTTCAGTTTCGAGCCAGTCGCAAAGCAGCTCACGGCTGAGTTTGTTGTCTTCAACAACTAGAATGCGTCCTTTCATGACCTCACCACTGAAGCATTCTTGAGTGCCCGCTGTAGTTGATTCGTTAAGGCTTGCTGCCACGATTGGTGTTTGTGGAAGAGCGATTCTGCATGTTTCCTGAGATATTGTTCTTCCTCTCCAGACAGTTCCTTACTCGTGAGAACAAACACAGGGAGGTCAGCAGTACGAGGCTTCGCTCGCCATTCAGCGAGCAATTCAAATCCGCTCACCTTTGGAAGGATTAAATCAAGAATGACCAACTCCGGCAGCGCCGCAGCCACATGAGATCGGGCCTGCTCGCCGTCTTCGGCAACGGTAACCGTGTATCCCTGTGTTGTGAGTAACTCGGCGATCACCTCGCGTGTGGGAGTATCATCCTCAACCACTAATATGGGTCTTTGCGACGGCGACCGTCGGCCGGAGGAGCTTGAGCACAGGCAACGACCGACGGCTGCGAGTAGAGCCGCCTTGTCAACGGGCTTCACCAGATACTCGTCGGCACCGAATGTCGTACCGATTGCGGGTTGGTCTACGATCGAGATCACAATCACGGGGATGGCCGCAGTGCGCGGATCATTCTTCAATCGCAGCAACACCTCCCACCCACTCGAAGGATTCATCAACAAGTCGAGGGTGATAACGTCGGGTTGAACTTCAGTGACAATACTCATAACGTTCTGCGGTTGGTCGCAATACGTAGTTTCGTATCCGTACGAAGCAAGGTACGATTGGATAAGCTGTGCCGCATTGTAGTCATCCTCAATTACCAAAATCCTGGGAGATCCTTCCTTCAACATGTGATCGACTGTAAGCGCCTGCGGACCTTGCAGAAGAATACCGGCTGGTAATGAAAAATAAAAACAGCTTCCCTGGCCAGGTTGACTTTCGAGCTTCAAACTGCTGCCGTGCAGTTCCGCAAGCCGCTGCGTGATTGCTAAACCGAGTCCCGTGCCTTCAATAGGCTCGCCCGACTGTTTCAGCCTGTAGAATGCGCCGAATATGCGCTTCTGCTCCTCTGCTGGGATTCCTGGCCCATCGTCTATAACTTCAACACGAATTTTGCCATCCCCTTTTTTCGCAGCCAATTCAATGTGTCCGCCCTGCGGAGTAAACTTAATCGCATTGGCGGTGAGGTTCGTGAGCATCTGCTTAAAACGTGTGATGTCGGCGCGGACAATCAGGTCTGATTGAGACTGCGAAAGGATCTGGGATTTTTTGTCCGCCAGGGGTCTCAGCGCGGAAAGCACTTCTGCGAACGCCGATTCTACAGGTACGTCCTGAATCGTCAGGTCCATTCGGCCGGCCTGTATCTTGGAAAGATCAAGAATGTCGCTGATGAGGTGAAGCAGATGCTCGCCACCCGTATGTATATTGTCCACATAGCGTCGCTGGCGTTCATTTAAAGAACCATATCGGTCGTCGGCAAGCAGATCCGAAAAGCCCAATACTGCGTTGAGCGGCGTACGCAATTCATGGCTCATCGTAGAAAGAAACTGATCTTTGAACTTGCTGGCTCGCTCTGCCTCGTCTTTGGCCCGCACGAGCAGTTCTTCAGCTTGCTTGTTTTGGCTGATATCCCGGAAGACAGCAACACCACCACGCCGCACGGCGCCCTCGTCCGTTAAAGGGGTAGCCGTGACATTGATCCAGATGCCGTCGGGATTCTTTGGATTGCGCACAAATAGCTCTGCGCCTTCCACACTCTCGCCACGAAGGGCTTGCGCGAGGGGAATGTCATCGGGTGGAACTGGTGTTACCCCATCGGCCAAATAAATCCCGTAGTGTCCGGACCACTCCTGACGCGACAAGGACGTGCCCTCAACGCCCAGGATTTTTTCCGCCGCTGAGTTGAAAAGGATGAAGTTGCCTTTCTCATCTGCTACGGCGACGCCGTCTCCCATGCTATCTAGAACTGATTCTAGAATTTGACTCTTCCGGCGACTCTCACGCTCGGAAGCGGCCAATTTTTCTGTTTTGGAGATAATCTCTCTTTCCGCCACGGCACGTTTTTGAATCTCACGGTTCGTAACGAAGGCAGCTATCGGCACGATTGAAAACGCCAGCAGGCTTCCGAGGAAGATAACTAGTTTGGTGTTGCGCACGCTGTGCTTCTCG
Organism: uncultured Acidobacteriota bacterium; assembly: GCA_963719875.1. Classification (GTDB taxonomy): domain Bacteria; phylum Acidobacteriota; class Terriglobia; order Acidiferrales; family UBA7541; genus Palsa-360. Next base: position 468,299 of record CAVRDJ010000001.1, read on the forward strand.
ATTACGTCCCTCTCTTTGAGCAGGACGCGCTCCTCTTGTTCCATTTCCGATATCGCATTGTTGGTCTCGTCCGTAAGGAGCCTTGTTGGAGCTGACCCGACAAACTCTGCAGCAGGCCCAAATCCTTGCTGGCTTCTCACAGATATCGTGTGGTCCAGTGACGCCATTCTCGCAGCGATCAGCGACGTGAGCGCGTCGAGACGTTTCTGTTGACCGGGGTTGTCGCTAGTCAGACGGCGCACGTCGACGAGCATCTTCAACACATTTTGTTTTGCTAAGGCATACTGTCTGAGATAGTCATCGCTTCCGGATATTATGTATCCGCGCTGGCTGCTTTTGGCGTCCTCGATATTGGCTTTCACGGCTTCGATCGTACCGAGAACTTCATGCGTATGGTCCACCCAGTTCGCGCTGGCATCAAGTCTTGTGACGTTCTGGTATGAAACTACGCCGACGATAGCCAGAATGGCCAATGCAAGCCCAATCGGAATGTTGATCTTGTTGCGCAGCGAAAGTGGCATGTGATCTTCCTTAGCAGCCAAAGATATCTAGAGTTTCCTGGTCGAAGTGGTTACGTCTGTGAATAGTGTTTCCAAAATGTCTACCAATCCACCGTCCCACCATCCCTTTTTGACTTCTGAGCGCATAATCGCAAGCGCCTCTTGAGATGACAGAGCTTTGCGGTACGGCCTGTCCGTGGTCAGAGCATCATAAACATCCACCGTCTGCAGGATGCGGGCAGTCATTGGGATGTCGTCGCCCTTCAATCCGTCGGGATATCCCGACCCGTCCAGCTTTTCGTGGTGATGGCGAATTATTGGAAGTACCCGGCGAAATGATTTCATGGGAGCGCAAATCCGCTCTCCGGTGATTGGATGTTGCTCCATAATTTTTCGTTCGTCTGGTGTTAAAGGACCAGGCTTCAGAAGGATCTGATCCGGAACGGCCACTTTTCCGACATCGTGAACGATGCCCGCACGCCGCAAAGCTACCTTTAACTCGTCTGAGACACCCAACTGTTCAGCTAGCGCCACAGAATACCTTGAAAGACGGTCACAATGCCCCTCTGTGCAGGGATCTTTGGCTTCAATGCTCAGAGCCAGACTGAAAAGCACTGTCTCGGCGCTTTCCAGGTCGTCAGTGAATTGCTTCAAACGCAGGAGGGAACGCACCCGAGCTAATAGTTCTTCCCGGTGGATCGGTTTGCTGAGGAAATCATCCGCACCGCACTCGATGCCACGGATGCGGTCGGCACCGCCTGTCAATGCTGTAACTAATACCACCGGCACTAAACGTGTCTCGGGGTTTGATTTAATTTCATGGCAAACGACAAAGCCGTCCCGTTCCGGCATCATCACATCTAACAGAGCGAGATCGATCGAGTTCGTGCGTAATATATCGAGCGCCTGTTTGCCATCCAGCACACAAAGTACATGGTAGCCCTCCACTTCTAGCATGCCGGAAAGGAGTTCCAGATTAGCCAGGTTGTCATCTGCGACGAGGATAGTTCCTGACAAAACTGGTGACGGATACATCGGAGTTGCTCCCTGACGTTCTCAGATACGGCCAGGCAGGAGGAATTCCCTGGAAGCGAGAGGAGCGTCCTACATTAGATGTTATCCTGAAATGAAAATAGAATACGGATATCGACGTGGCAGAGTGGCTAAACGGTTATGCTCCGAATTGCCGCGCTGTGTTCAACATTCCAACTTCTGGGCGTCATCGCAAGCTATTTGAATATAAATGGTCACAATTCGGGAGATATGGTATTTTGAAAATAAGTGCTTTCGATACAGGATCGTAGAATTGTGGAATCATGCCGTCGCTTTACATTGGCACATCCGCATTCACCGCCGCGGGCTGGGAAGTCGTGTTTTACCGACCGGGGATTTCGTAGATATCTCGAAACAACTTTGGACCATTCCGACTGTTAATGCGGCAATGATTCGGCTACGCCACCCCGAGAATCCAGCCCGCAATCTCTGCCGACTTGCATTTCGCTCGGTTCAAGCTCAGGCAGAGGAATTTTTCGAGACTGCCATCATGGTCCGCCCGCCCATGGCACCGTCGCGGTGGCCAGAAAGGCTCGTGTAGCCTCCATACCAGCGGGGCCGGAATGTGGGTACTGGGCGGTCGAAAAAGGGAATTTCCCGTTGCTGTGTAGCTGCTAGCCCTTCGCCTTTTGTGCCTGCCTCACCTTTGCCCACCGCGCCTTTTGAGCCTTTCCAATCTTTCTGCGAGCAGCGGCGGAAAGCGTGCGCCTCTTGCCGTTTTGGCTCGGCGCTGAGTTTGTGCCGGACAATTCACGCAGCACAGCAATCGCCTTGTCCAGCTTCACCAGTTCTTTCTGAACTTGTACTCGCTGTCCTTGAAGCATCTTAACAGTACCCGCTAGTTCGAGGCTCTCCATTTGGTCTCCGTTCCCGTAAGTGAATAAATGTTCGATGGGCAGCATATCATGGGGCGCTTCAGATGACCTCTATGCCGGAAGGAAAGTGAACTATCATACTTAGAACTGGATCGCAGCCTCCGAACAATGGAGTCTAATGGCGATTTCCTTCGAGCAAGTACTGATTGATGTCTGGCGGCAAGTCCTCGTCGAGAACGCGAAGGTCGTCGTGCTAGAGACAGAGCGTTATCCTGTTCGGCTGACTCCAAGGCGCCATCTGCGGGAGGTGGACTTTATCTTCGACGGAAACGAGATTCGAGGGCTTGAACAGAACCCCGAAACGAAGTCTCGGTGGGCGCAAACGGCACGACAGGGGAAGAAGGTGATGCAGTTTCTCAGCGAGGGCCGCTACTTGGCGAACGTGGTCGATGGGAAGGTGACTCTATACAATCGGTGAAGTGTTGTTTGATCAGGGCCACATTTCGATAACGCCGGCAGGGATTATCGGAATGTGGGCATGGGTCAGTCCGAAAGCCCAAATATCTATGTGCACGTTGTGTCATTGACTGGGTCCGGGAACAGGAGTAAGTTCAGCTCGACTAAAAGTGATTAACAAAACCCTACCAACCCCCCGGGGCCGGATTAGGACCTCATTCGGCCCCCTTTTTAATTTCAAGGGTACGACTTGTGCGCAGCGGATTCCGCCCGATAAACGGGAATGTGGCCCGCGAGCCGGATTGGCCAAAATTCCACATTCCGATAATGCAGAGCATTTTTAGCTCGGCGGCGTGGCGACAGTAGGCGTAAGCAGAGAGGAAACGTGATCGGAGCCACGCCGGTGAGCTAAAAATGTATTGGACTGAACCGCTGCAAGATTCATGTGCTATGGGTTTTGATTGGTGAGTGGGAGGCGACATGGAGAGAACAGGCCGTAAGTAATGGCGGAGACGCGCTTGGTGTGCTGTGATTGGGGGTCTTCTGCAGGCCCGCGTAGGGCAAAATGCGAGGTGCTCGGCCGACCACATAGGGTTTTGAATGCCGTAGGACAACACCACTCCCTGGACTCGCCGGCCTCGAGTCTTTGGAGAGAGCGAGTTGGATTCGCACACGATCGATCATGAAGTGTCATGGATGGCCGGCGAAGAACGAACCTCAGGCAGAGCCTTGATCGTGATCATCCGTCCTCGATGGCAAACGGGGCATTCCCGCAAAGAGCGGCCCGTGAGCCTCTCGTATCGATCACGATAGTCCTCTGGTGTCGCGGGCTCGGAAGAACTCAGATTTGGAGGAGCCATATCGAGGAGCTGGCGGCAACGCTCCAACCTGTCTTTCCGGTGTCGATTGCCCAGGAACCCGTAGTAGCGAATGCGGTGAAATCCACTCGGTAGAACGTGAAGTAAAAATCGCCGGATGAACTCGTCCGCCGTGAGAGTCATGGTTTTCTGCTGATGGTTGTCGCGGTAATCTCTCCAATTAAATTTCACTTGGCCATTTTCGATGCCGACGAGCCGATGATTGGAAATGGCGACGCGGTGCGTGTAGCGGCCGACATAGTCCACCACTTGCTGTGGCCCGGCGAAAGGTGGCTTGGCGTAGACGACCCATTCCACGTTTCGCACCAAATCGAGATGACGGGTGAAAGGCTGTCGATCTTGGAGTGCCTGAAGCGAAGAGAAGAACTGCAACTTGCCGACATCGAAGGCTTGCTGCAGATACTTCAAGAACAATCGGCGGAACAGGCGGGAGAGCACCCGTACCGGCAAGAAAAAGCGAGGGCGGCAGGAGATCCACCGGGCACCATCCGGTGCAATCCCGCCGCCCGGGACGACACAATGCAGATGAGGATGGAAAAGCAGGCTCTGTCCCCAACTGTGCAGTACGGCGAAGAAGCCGATCTCTGCGCCCAGATGTTTGGGATCGGCAGCGATGGTGGACAAGGTCTCGGCCGTGGCTCGGAACAGAATGCTGTAGACGAGATCTTTGTTCTGGTAAGCAATGGCAGCGATCTGTTCGGGAATCGTGAAGACGACATGAAAATAGTGTGTGTGGAGAACTTCGGACTTTCGTTGTTCGACCCACTGGGCACGAGCGAGCGACTGGCACTTTGGGCAATGACGGTCTCGACAGGAGTCGTAGCAGGGCCGTTCGTGACTACAGCAGTCGCACCGCTCGAGATGACCGCCCAGAGCTGCGGTGCGGCACACCTGGATCGCGGTCATGACGCGCCGCTGTGCGGAGGACAGTGACGGGCCATGCTGCTCACGATAGGCTTCGCCGTAGCGACGGAGGATGTCCGCCACTTCCAGCTTCGGGCGATCCATGGGGGCCGATGGTTAGAAATGCTGGGGTGGAGTGGGCTGGACCTCCCTGGAAACAGGGCGAGGCAGCAAATCCAGTGGGCTCGATGTCGAGCACACTTTGCTGGTCGCGATGCGGAGATATTTTGCTGTGGTCGCCAGGCTGCGATGGCCGAGCAGCAGTTGGATGGTGCGAATGTCGGTGCCCGATTCCAGCAAGTGGACCGCAAAGGCGTGACGCAGTGAATGCGGTGTGATCGGTTTGGAGATTTTGCAGGTACGTTGGACGTGCCGACACTGCAACGCAACGGCATTCGTCGTAATATGCCAACCCGGCTTGTCGCCTGGGAAGAGCCAGTGGTCAGGCCTTTCCACTCGCCACCAGTCACGCAGGATCTCTAGCAATTTCGGTGAGAGCATCACGTAGCGATCTTTCTGCCCTTTGCCTTGCTCGACACGCAAGACCATGCGCTGGCTGTCGATGGCGGGTGCCGTGAGAGCCACGGCCTCGGAGATGCGCAGACCTGCTGCGTAGCACACGGTCAGAATCGCGCGATGTTTCCTGCTGGTGACACATGCAAAGAACTGAATGACTTCCTCTGGGCTAAGAACAATGGGCAATGTCTGGGGTTTTTTCGGAAGCGGAAGAATGTCTTTAAAGGACCAGTCCTTCTTCAGGGTGACCCCATAGAGGAAGCGCAGCGCCGAGATCGCAACCAGGATCGAAATGGGGGCCAACTTCTTTTCGTTCATCAAGTAGATCTGATAGGCCCGAATCTGTTCAGGTCCCAGCAGTTCTGGTGACTTTTTAAAGTGGCGTGCGAATAGCGAGACTTGCCGGACGTATGACTCCTGGGTGCACTTAGACAGGTTCCGAACCTGCATGTCCTCGATCATGCGTTGCCGAAGAGATGTCATGGAAAGCTCCTTTGCGAAGTGAAATGCGCTGCAAGCAGCAGCTCTATGCTTTCGCAAAGGAACGTTCTCAGGGGGAATAGATCTTCAACTGGCACAGTGGCGAGCGCGATCCGTTATGCCGACGCGACTGCTGCACCACCACCTACCGCGTAGCGGTTTAGTCCAATCCCGTTTATCAGGCACTGGCCCGTTTGTTCACATCTGCTGGGCTGATTCTTCTACAATCGCGCTTAGGATTGCAGGACGGATTGCAAGATACCTTAGAGACGGGACGGGGAATGAGTATTAGAGATTCAGCAGAGGGGAGCCGGAAGCGTCCTACATGGGTGAGTGCCGTCGTTCTGCTTAACTTCGCGCTTCTGGCTGCCTTGCTGCTCCCTTGGAGTCGCAACTGGGACCTTGCATTGAGACGTGAGGGTCTTGATGCAGCTGCTGTACTGGCATTTCAACTTTGGGTCATCGGATCAACGTTGTTTGCTACATTCTCTTTCGTTTGGCGACGGGCGAAAGAAACCCGATTTCGCTACAGCGCAAACCCTATGACAATCGACGGTGCATTCCTTGCAGTTTGGTGGACCGTGCTTGTCCTGCTGATTCTCTATGGTCTCGGATTGGGAGCGGGCGGATAGCCCAAGTCCCGAAAAGTCTTCTCGGAATGTGGCTTTTTTGCTCGGCAATGGCTTCGGGCCACATTCCGATAATCCCGTTTCACAGGACTTGGCCTACTAGGAAGATGCTCTTGCCGATCATGGTTGCAGGTTCATTCGGCGGAGCAGGTCGGCGAAGCGCGGGTCCGAGCGAAGCGAGTCGAGGAATGGGTCCGCCTTTATGGTAGATATAGAGCGGTCCTCATAACCCTTTTCCAACCACTCGAATGCTTTGTTCTTCTCCCCTAGTGCGGCATAGATTTCGGCCACGTCACCGGACGAAACAGGTCTTTGCTTCGAGAGCTGGCTCAATTTAACGAGAACCTTCTGCGCCTCCGCCCTTTTCCCCTCCAGCGCATAGTCGTATCCGAGTACCGCTAGCGCACTTGCGTTGCCAGGAGAAATCGCCAACCATTTTTCAAGTTCGGCTAAGGCTTCCTTATACATGGATTTTTGGATGTAGGCCATGGCGAGGCAACCACACATTAACGGAAAGCGTGGGTCCAACTCGTCGGTTTTCTTGTATTGCTCGATCGCCTGGTCATATTGCCGTGCCATGTAGAATGCCGCGCCCAAAGCTCTATTATTGAGCAGTGAGAGAGGATCAAGTTCCACGGCGCGTTTCGCCTCCGAGATGGACTCCTCGAATCGTCCTATTTTCCACAAATGGAAGCTGTACAATTGGTGGACTGTCGCATCGTTCGGATCGAGCGCAATGGCTCGCTGGAATTCCGTTTCGGCGCCTGACCAGTTCCAGTCGTAGTTTGACATAACCTTGGCCAGCGAGGCGTGCGCCTCGGCCAGCGCGTCGTCTAATTCCAACGCTTTCACCGCAGCCTCCCTGGATTTCGAAAAAGCCTCCTTGCCAGGAAGAGCACCGGAAAGTCCAAGGTAGAAGTAGCAATCGGCTATCCCGGAGTAGGCCAAAGCGTAGCTGGGGTCTTTTTCGATCGCCTGTTGAAAATACTCGATGCCCTTATTCAAGTTGTCCGCGCCTTGCCTGTTCCAATAGTAGCGCCCCTTCAGATAGAGTTGGTAGGCTTCGGTATTCTCCGTGTAGCGCTTTGCCAGGCGCTTCTCATCCCCGCCCGTTAGACGCAACCGCAGCGCCGTCGTAATTTCTTTCGCGATCTCGTCCTGAAGAGCAAAAATTTCCGTGAACTTCCGATTGTACTGCTGGCCCCAGATATGGTCATCGTTTCGAGTATCGATGAGTTCTGCGCTGATCGCCAGGTTATCGCCCTGCTGCGTGAGCCGCCCTTTGAAGATTGCTCGAACGTCCAGTCGGCGACCGACCTGCTCCGCATCCACCTCTTGGCCTTTGTAGCGGAATACGGAATCACGCGACTTAATCTTCAGATTCGGCAATTGGGACAGGCTGTTGATCAGGCTCTCGGTGATCCCGTCGCTCAGGTACTCCGCATTCGGATCGCCGCTGGCATTCACAAAGGGCAATACTGCAACCGAGTCGATCGTCTGGCCAAGGTGTGCGGATCTGTAAAACCACCCCGCACCCACCACCACAGCGATCAGGACCACCGCGGCAATCGCGAGCACCGTTTTGCGGCGCCACCACGCTTGACCAGGTGATTCGACGGCTGGTGCGGTCATGGCTAAGCGGCTCGAATCCATGTCACGTTTCAGCCGCGCCAAGTCGACTCGCATCTCCGCCGCGCTCTGGTAGCGCAGCTTGCGGTCCTTCTCCAACGCCTTGCCGATTATTCGCTCCAACTCCGGTGGCATCTCAGGATTCAATCGAGTTGGCGGAGTAGGCGCTTGCCCAAGAATCGCATGGAAAATAGTTGCCGAGGTGTTGCCTGAAAACGGCAATCTTCCAGTCGCCATCTCGTACAACACCACGCCAAAAGAAAACAGGTCCGTCCGAGCGTCCAGTTCCTCCCCTCGTGCCTGTTCCGGCGACATGTAAGCCACAGTACCCAGCATTGTGCCGGGACTGGTCAGTTGCTCCTCGGGAACCTCTGTCGTTCCTGTCGACATTGATTGTCCAATTCCTGGTGGAACAGACTTCGGCTGAGCCGTCAGCTTCGCCAACCCGAAGTCCAAAATCTTGGCGTGTCCGCGATCGGTTACGAAAATGTTCGCGGGCTTGATGTCCCGGTGCACGATCCCCTTGGCATGAGCGGCGTCCAGCGCATCGACAATTTCTGCTCCCAACTCCAGGACCTGTTCGATGGCGAAAGGCTTTCCGCTGATCCGGTGCTTGAGCGTCTGTCCTTGCAGTAACTCCATGACGATGAAGTGCTGGCCGTTGGCTTCGTCAATCTCGTGAATCGTGCAGATGTTCGGGTGGTTGAGCGCGGAGGCAGCGAAGGCTTCCCGCTGAAACCGTTCGCAGGCAGCAGGATCATTCTCCATATCCGGGGGAAGAAACTTCAGCGCGACATGGCGGTGCAGCTTGAGGTCTTCGGCTTCGTACACCACACCCATGCCGCCGCCACCGAGCTGCGAGAGGATGCGATAGTGCGAGATGGTTTGGCCGATCATCTCGCTTGCGTCGCCGTGCGACGCCGGACTTCGTCGAAGAAATTCTCCAGAAAGATTACGTGGCTCTGCGCCTTCTGCCCTTCCGCTGTCTCGACTGGCATTAACGCGACGATGCGCTTGCCGTCCGGCGCCAGATCAATGTTCTTCGCGGCATTGGCGACGCCCCCGACCTGCTTCCCGGACCACACTCGCGGCTTGTCGGCCACGAAGGAATCGCCTTTTACCGCGTACGCCGCCACCATGACGTGGTTATCCAAAGCCTCGAAAAAAAGCTCATGTCCGTTACGCGACCACATCGGGTACGTGCCGCCTTCCGTCGAGATTTGCCACTTCCCGCCTTTGTCGGGAAAGGCTCGAACGTAGACTTGGAAGGTCCCCGACTCATCGGAAGAGTAGGCCATCCATCGGCCATCGGCAGAAAAGGAAGGGGCCCGCTCGTCCGCCGGGGTTTGCAGGAAAACCTCCGGCTTTCCGGCACGCAATCCATCGCTATCGCTTTCCAGCGGCACGGTCCATAAATGATATGCCCCGCCACTTCCAAGCATTGCTTGATTTATGCTTGAAGCATCCGGTCTTCTTGATTCTATGAACGACAGCCGCTTGCCGTCGGGCGTGAAGGACCACGGATACTGAGTGCTCTTGCTTTGGGTCAATGGCTGCGGCTTTCCCGATCCGTCGGAACGGGTCACAGACATGCCTTCTCCCACCGTTCGGAACGCGATGTACCGACCGTCCGGGCTCCATACGGGATCGAGGGCTGTTCCGGTGAAGGTCAAGCGCGTCATCGTGTCGCGCTGCCAGTCGTAGACCCAGATGTCTGCGCCCGATCCCTCCGTCACCTCCAGGGCCAGTCGCTGCCCGTCAGGCGACATGCTAGGACGCCCATAGATGCCCGGTTTGGCTAACAGCGGCTGCGCCTTTCCCGCGCCGTCAAGCCACCCAACAGTGAGGAGGCCGCCGCCTGCTCCACTGCTGCGGTAAATCAGGGTTCCGGTTTGGGAGAAATCAAGCTGTGCCGAACCTTCTGCGGCGTTGTAGGCGACTTGGTCGAGTACTGGGGAAGGCGTCCCGTGAACTTCTAGCCGATTTACGTCGAAAGGAACAGCAAACAGTGTGCCTCGGTTCGCGTAAATCAGATGTCCGCTGGGCAAATAACGACCGAACGTGCCGCCTCGCACGAGTGTTTTGGTGCGGTGATCCGCCAAAGAGATCACGTCGATATTGGCCGCGTCGAACGAAGCCCCCCCCGTTGGCCAAGCCGTGAACAACACGGCCTTACCTCCGGCCAGGATTTGCGGCCAGCTGTGGCTGAAATCTCCGCTCTGCAAGTCGGCCACGAGTGTTGGCGGACCTCCGGCGGAAGGAATCCGCGATAGGCCGCCCACGTTGCTGAGCCCCGATATGATGTTGCCATCCTCGCCCCAACTCCCGCCCCGGGCGTTGTTGGCGCTGCACAAGGTGATTGCCGAGCCGCCGTCTACCGAAATCTTTTGCAGCTTCCCTGGCGAGAAGAATGCAACCCACTGCCCGTCGGGTGAGAAAAAGGGCTCGTATGCACCCTGCGTTCCTGCAAGCTCAATGGTGTTGGGCTGATCGAGCCGCCGGGTAAAGAGGCGTCCTTGCGACACGTACACCAGCCGCGAACCGTCAGGTGAGAGTATCGTGGCGGTTCCATACAGGGAGCCAAGCGATACTTCGGGGCCGAGATCAACGTCCAGCCGCACGAGTGGACGTAGAACTTGCTCAACAGGCCGCGTCGACCGCCACCAGCCAAACGCTAACACGCCTGCAACGATGACAAGTGCTCCGGCCACTGCCAACGACAACTTGCTCGTGGAAGCTGGAGCAGCTTGCGTTGCGCCGGGATCTTTTGGTGCCGCAATCGCATCTTCAATCTCGATCCGAACATCAGTTGCGTCTGAGATCCTCTGACGCTTATCTTTCCGCAGGCAGCGTTGTAGCAGAACGCGAATGGATGGAGAGATGTTCACGGGCAGCGCCGTCCAATCCGGTTCAGCTCTGACCACTGCAGCCAAAATGTCGGTTACATCTTCGCCGTGAAACGCCTGCTTTCCTGTGAGCAACTCATAGAGCACGCAGCCGAACGCCCAAATGTCCGTGCGTTTGTCCACGGATTTCCCGCGAGCCTGCTCAGGACTCATGTACGCCGCAGTGCCGAGAATCACGCCCTGCATCGTTGCGGCGCGGCTAAGTGTTGGCGAATTGCCCATGTCTTCAGTCGCCGAGTCGCCCTCGAAAGCTTTCGCCAAGCCGAAATCCAGCACTTTCACTTTGCCTTCCGGCGTCACCTTCACATTCGCTGGTTTCAGGTCGCGGTGAATGATTCCTTTCTCGTGGGCGGCCTCCAGAGCATCAGCAATTTGCTTCGCAATCGTGAGTGCCTCTTCAACTGGAACCGCGCCTTCCCGCTTCACTCGCTCTGCCAGCGTCTCACCCGAAACCAGCTCCATGACGAGATACTGCACGCCGTCGGAATGTTCCAGTCCGTGAATTGTGGCTATGTTCGGATGATTCAGGGAGGCCAGCATTTTCGCTTCACGCTGAAAACGGGACAGTCGTTCGGCGTCATGCGCGAACGCTTCAGGCAGAACCTTGATCGCTACGTCGCGCCCGAGTTTGGTGTCGTGCGCTTGATACACTTCGCCCATGCCGCCCGCACCGATTTGGGCGACGACTTCGTAGGAGCCGAAACGAGTGCCAGCGGTGAGCGCCATCACTTTTTCCCCGTAGGAACTTTCTGCTTCAACTCTTCAAACCAGTTCAGCACGACGTTGATTTGCGCCGGCGCCGACTGCTCGGCGGGCTTGACCATCAGGAACCGCTGGCCGTCCGGTGAGACATCGTAGTTAGTAACTGGGCCATATGTTGAATCGTACGCTCCCTCGAAGAGCGTCCGTGGCGTGCCCGCAGAGAATCCAGACTGAGTGGCAATGTCCACGGCCATCATTTTGTCGCCGCTGCGGTAGAACAGTTCCCGCCCGTTCGGGTTCCATACTGGCTGCGTGCCGCCCTCCTTCGAGATCTGCCACGTGCCGCCAGGGCCTGGATAGGGCTGCACGTAAATCTCGTAACGGCCGGACTCGTCCGAGATATAGGCGAGCCAGCGCCCGTCGGGGGAGAATCTTGGTTCCGTCTCGTCGAACCGCGTTCGGAGGAACGGCTGCGCCATACGGTCACCGATCCGCAGCACCCAGATGTCATGCTGCGTGGTGGGATTAAGCTCAACGAAGGCCAAGAGTTGCCCATCCGGGGACCAGGACATGGGAGCCGGAAGGTACTCGCTGCTTGTCAGTCGCGCCAGCCCGCCACTGCCATCGGCCAGTCCCCAGAAAATGTTCAACGGCCCTTCTTTGTTTGAGTCAAACGCTACCTGCTTGCCATCCGGTGTCCAAACCGGTGCTTGGTTCACACTGCCTTCAATCGAAAACCGAGTTAACGTCTCCCGGGAGAGATCGTACAGCCAGGCTAGAGTCTCCTGGTCCGTGGTGGCCACGGCCAGCCGCCGGCCATCGGGGGAAAGCCGCGGCTGGAAGTAGCTGTGTGCAGGGGCGGCCAAGGGCTGCTCGGCCCCTTTGCGACTCACCCACACGAGCCGTTTGGTTTGGTTCGACAGAAAACCACCCGGTACATAGACCAGCGATCCCCCGGCTGAAACACTGTACTGCGCGTCACCACTGGTAGATTGCAGGACGCCCTCTACCACGGGGACTGTCGCACCCGTGGTCGTTAGCCGTTGGGGATCGAACGGCACGGCCATCAGGTTTCCACCTTGCGCATAAACCAGGTGTCCCAACGTCGCATAGTGGGCTCGCATTCCTCCTGGGATCAAGTTTCGCCGTTCGCCAGTTCCGACAACCTGGACGGCGATCTGCGCGTTGTTGAGACTATATCCAATCCGGTTTCCGGCAACAAAGAGCACTGCCTTGCCGCCGGGGAAGAATTCCGGCCAGCCGTGGGTGTTCTCCCCTGACTCGAAACGAGTTAGCGCTTGCGGGGTGCCTCCTGCGTCTGGCACTTGCAGGAGAGGTGAATTCACTACGCGTCCGAGGGCGATCATCCCCTGGCTGCCCCAAGCGGCCCCCCGAGGGTTTCCAGAATCGCCGAGGGTTACCGCAGCTCCCCCGCTCACCGAGACCTTCTTCAGCTTTCCATTCGCGAAAAAACCCACCCATTGGCCGTCCGGCGAGAAGAATGGGTTGAAGGCTCCTTCCGTACCGGCAACGGGCTTGGCCTCCAGGCTATCCATGGCCCGCAAATAAATCTGTTGGCTACCGCCCTGGCGGCCGACATAGGCGGGAATATCGCCCGGCAGAACCACGTCCTCGACGAGACCCTGACGAGCGACATACGCGAGATAACTGCCGTCGGAAGACAGGGCCACAGCAGGGCCAAATTCCACCCCTCCCAATTGTTGGCCCGGGGGCAGGCTTATTATCATTCGGGTGACAGGCTGCGGGGTTGGCGAAGGTCTCAAATTCCACATGACTAAGCTTGCGATTGCAGCACCGAACAGCAACGCGCCTGCCCCGAGGAATAGCCCCCACCGCCAGAGTGCGCGAATGCCTTTCACTTCGGAGGTCGGCACCGAAACACCAGCTTGCGAGCCACCCTCGGCAATCCATTTTAATTCATCCATTACATCGCGCGCACTTTGCCAGCGATCATCGCGGTCCTTCCGCAAGCATTTCTTCACCACGCGGTCCAGCGCGGGCGGTGACATCGGCTGAAGCGAGGAAATGGGTGGAGGATCGGAGGTCATGATGGCCGAGATCACGCTTGCCTGGCTCTTGCCCTCAAATGCTCTCTTGCCCGTGGCCATCTCGTAGACTACTGCGCCAAAGGCAAAGATGTCCGCTCGCGCATCCACTTCCTTGCTTTCCAACTGCTCCGGGGCCATGTACTGCAACGTGCCTAAAATCATCCCGTCCGCCGTGATTGCGTCTTTTTCCGTAGGAAGTTCGGAAATAGGTGTAGCAGGAGAGGAGGCTTGCCGCAGCTTGGCGAGGCCGAAATCAAGCAGCTTCGTCCCCGACTTGGTGAGCATAATGTTGCCGGGCTTCAGGTCGCGATGCGTCACGCCCTTGCGATGCGCCTTGTCCAGCGCATCGGAAATCTCGATGGAGTACTGTAAAACTTGCTCCAGGGGCAGCGCGCCTTTCAGGAACCGCTGCGCGAGCGTCTCGCCTTCGAGATATTCCATCACTAGGAAATCAATTCCATCCTGATGTCCGATGTCGTGGAGGACACAGATGTGCGGATGATTCAGGCTGGCGATGGTCTTTGCTTCGCGGTCAAATCGCTCACGCAACTCGGATCGATCCGCAAGATGAGCGGGAAGAACCTTAATGGCGACGATTCGATCGAGACGGGTGTCGCGAGCTTTGTAGACCTCGCCCATTCCACCCGCACCGATACCGGAGAGGATTTCGTAAGGCCCTAGACGTCTACCGGGGAGGATCGCCATGGGCTCCCGCCTACTTAAGAATTGGCTGAGTATACCCTCGACCTGCAGTTACACCCCTGCAAATTCTTGCTCGCTCCCACATCCTGGGAAGTCCAATTTTGGAATGTGGCTCGGAGAAGGCATGGATGACTGAAATCGGCTGTGCCCAATTCTGGCTTGACGTTCTTTTCTCAAGGGGTGTATAGGTGCGCCGGATACACACTCAACGTAGGGCCTGTCCCGTTTCTGTCAGAAATTCTATTGGGAAAGGAAAGGAGCACGCAGATGCGAATGATGATGCAGATAACGATTCCCGTTGAGGCCGGAAATGCGGCGGCACGCACAGGAGCCTTCGGGCCTTCTTTTCAAAAGATCTTAGAAACGTTGAAACCCGAGGCCGCGTATTTCGGAACTGGTGCAAGCGGCGAACGGGGTGGATTTATTGTCTTCGACTTGAAGGAGACTTCGCAGATACCTGCAATCGCCGAGCCGTTCTTCTTGGCCTACAACGCCCAGGTTACATTCTTCCCTGTTATGAATGCCGAAGATTTGGCGAAGGCGGGTCCCGGCATCGAGAAAGCGGTCAAGGATCACAGCAAGGCTGCGTCCGCCTGACTCCTTCGCGCCCCAACTGACGACGGTTGAAAAGAATATAAGCTCAAGAGGCGAGAGCGCTTCCGCGTTCCCGCCTCTCTTTTAATGCTCGAATCTGCCTGATGCCTCTTTGAAAGGCATCTAGTGGAGTGTCCTTCGGGATTAGACGGTTGCGGCCTTCGCCCCAGCCTCATCCTTGAGCATCGATCGAATCTGCTCACGAAGTTCAGCGGTCTGTTGGTGTCCGTGGACTGTAGAGGCGTGGAGAACTGCCAAATCTAGTACTTCCTCTTCGGTCCCGGAAATTGCTATCGTGCAGTTCTTTTCGCTGGGAAAGTTTCTACAGTCTATAGTTTTTCGTGGATTGGACATGACGATACCTCCTTAGGCAGGAAATTTCCTGGCGGGAGCATAGTCTCGTTAAAGGGTTTTGTAAATCGGCACGTTTCGATTCTCCCGCTCATGGTCAAGCATTCACCCCGCACTGGTCGGGTCGCCAAAGTCCCGTGAAGTACACTCACCGGAATGTGACTTTGACTGTTCCAAAAACCCCTCCGCACAGGTTCCCGCAAACCGTTGAATCTATGCGGTGGGAATTGGGCGGTTCAGGTGTTCCGAAATCAAGTGATTCTGGAAGGCCACTCGTCCCGGTGCTAAGCTTTGCGATGAATGACGGCCTTCTTCGATACCAATGTCATCCGCTATCTTGGGCGTGGTCTATTTGGCCGTCACCTGCCACAGCCTCTCAAAGAGAGAATTGTCCTGCCCGCTGTCAGCGCGATTGAGTTAATTTCACAGATCGCGCGGGCTCCGCAAGAAGCGTTGAGCGCTATACACATGTTTGAGAATTGGCTCGACACGACGCACGCCGTCCTTCTTGACTGGAGCGAAACCTTCGTCGCAAATCATGTTTTCGGCATCGCACACAATGAGGGCGTGTTCGAGCTTCTGACACAGGTTCTTACGGTCTGCTACCGAACTGATGTGGCGAATCCCCGACTTATTGCCGACGCACAGCGTCTACGAGATTTTAATGAAGCTGCCAAGCGACAGAAGGCTCAGCTATTCCAGGATGCGGCAACCACTCTTCGGGCAAGGAGATTATCGCGGGCGCAGCTTGGCGTCGAACTGCCCGCTGCCATCATAGAGGGCCTCAAGGTGAAGTACTGTCAACAGATTGCCGTCCCCATTCCCGACGCGCACATCCAGGCCGCCTTGAACGCGTATGTCGAGTTTCATGCCGACCTTGTTGCCCGCGCAGTAGGTCAAGCTGAATTCAATTTTTTCAGCAGAGACCATCTGAATGACCTCTTCGATGCAGAACAACTCGCTTACCTAAGTGATGACCGCTTACACTTCTACACTACTGACAATGGTTACAGAACTGTCCGGAACTCAGTCCAGAGAAATAGAATCCACATCGTGGACGTTGATGATGTTCGTGACCCGGCGCGCGCACTCGGATTTCTCATTGCTGCGCTCGCATGAACAATGTGCCTTGGATGTAAATAATCATCTCAAGGGCCAGGGTCATACGCCGCCGAGTTGACGTGCGAGAACATCTCCAATCCATTCGTCACCTCGGTAATAAGGTGAGCCCTCGAAACCTGCGGCATTCCATATTTCATCGAGAAGAGGCTTCATAACTGATGGTATATCGTCGGAATACGTTTCGATCAGCACCTCCTGCGGCGCAAGGACTGCCCTGTCAAATGGTTCTCCGCCTGCGAATGCGCCAAGACGATCAGGTACATGCAAGGTATAGCCCTGAACATCGAGCAGGGAGAGCATTATGACGAGAGGAAGATCAACCCCCAGGGATTTTAGAACTAATAGGAACCTCCGTATGGCCTTGAATAGGTTGACCTCGAAAGGGACGCTCGAAATGATCTTCCCCATCCCGTAACTATTGGCTGATGAAATAAACGTCGTATCCGCAGTTTCAATTATTCCGGTTCTGTAGAGTTGGGTGAATCCCGTTGAACTCTTGTTGCGGTCTACGCCGTAGACCAGAAGGCCATCGAAATTGATTTTGAAAGAGTTTGCGAAATCACGAAATAAGGGCGCCAGTGCCTGAGGGATCACCGTACTTGCCTTTAGCGAGATCACGTCGTAGCGTGTACTGCCTGCAAAGGCACCCAGCGGGACAATGTGCAATACTGCGGACGGACTAGCAAGCAGCGGGACTGCCGTTTCCTGTGCCCGAATGCGCGAAACGCGGTCGAGTCTGAAATTACGAATGCCTTCCGCCGTAGTTTCAGAGCCGAGAAACGCGGCTCGAATCTGGTGAACATCCAATTGGAACTTTCCATTGGACGTACGGGAATAGAACCGCGATGTGTTCTTGAATTTGACTATGTGTGGCGCGGCAAAGCTCTTTGGAATGCGAATGAGAATGGCCCTCCGTGAATTGCCAACTTTAATCGCTTTGGAATGTACTCCAGCAATCCGAGGGTCGATGCCATCACGAATCAGGTTTTCAAGTCGGAGAATTGCCCCATCGCCTTCCTCATCTACCCCCAGTAGCTCCGCGGGTACACCGGCCTCTGCACGCATCCCATAAATCAGATGACCCCCGGCAGCATTCGCAAATGACGATACGTCGGCAAGGAAATCTTTACGATCCTCGTCAGAACCCCCAGGTAGCGACCGTTTGTATTCCAACGTCTTGAGCTCGGGTGTGCCTACATCTATTAAGGAAGCAAGGTCGGCTTCGTCTATTTCTTCTATGGGTTTGTCCAGCGCCATCACAGTTCTCCGGGCTAAATATTGGAGCAACAGAAGATCCACCTTATACCGAAGACAATAGCATGACCTGAAGCACGAATCCGGTCACATTAGAGCCGAGGGGAGCGCAAGTTCTAGTGAATGGTTTCGATGAGCTTGGCTGGTCTGACTTTGAGCCCATGGGCCAGCTTAAGGATATTTAGCAGTGAAAGATTGCGGCGTCCGCCCTCTATTTGAGAAACGTAATTTCGGTGCAAATCTGCCAGTTCCGCCAAATCCTCCTGGCTTAACCCGCGTTCAACCCTGAGTTGGCGCACGCGCTGCCCGAATTGGATAAGAGCATCAGTTTTCACGCGCTTATCGTGGCGGGGTGCTCACTATGAGTCCATACACGATGGTGTGGCATACGATGGTGTGATAGAGTCTGCAAATCAAACTGCATAACCTGCTCTTACATTGTCCTTGGAGATAACGCAATGGACACTTCGACTCCCGACCTCCATTTCCTCGCAGCTCGTGTTGAGAAGTTGGAAAGGCAGAATCGGCTATTGAGACGCGTGGGATTGACACTGCTTCTCTCATCTACAGCCGTCATTGTCTTGGGACATGGGCGACAAACCTTTGCGCAACAGCCCACGCCCCAGCCACCTCCTTTGACGCTGGGCCAGGTGCGATCAATCTACGTATCGCCGATGGGCGGAGAGTTTCGAAACTTCGTTATGCAACGTCTCTTGAAGTGGAGCGACATCAAGCTTGCTGCCTCAGCAGACGACGCCGACGCGATTCTAACTGGCGCTGCCGAGAGCAAAGACAGGGTTCATGGAAATAACGGTGATGTCACCGAGGCGGTGAGATTTTCTGGGGAGGTGACATTGCTAGACCGGAAAACACAATTTCCAATCTGGAGTACGGAGAAAGGAAAGCACACTTCGGTGCTAGGGTACCTTACCGAAGGAGCCTATAGCGGTGGGCCCGATTCGCAGTCCAAACTCGCCGATCAAATCGTGAATCAGCTTCGCAAAGATTGGATGGCCGCGCAGGCCCCACCGAAGAAGAAAAAGACGCCCTAAATTACTCTCATGGTCACGAAGTTGAGGGGGAGGGAAGACCTGATGCTGAAGTCATTCGCGTTTATCGTGGTACTGTCCGCTATCCCGGTTCTCGCCCAGGACACGCCAAAGCGCATTGCCCTAACGGAGAAGTCCGATGTTCCGACCGCAGAAATCCTGAAGGGACTACAGAAGGAATGTCCGAACGTCAGCGTCACGAATGACGCGACCAAGAGCGACTATACGCTCGAAGCCATGAATAGAATTACCGCGCATGACCGCTTCGACCTCACTCTTTTTGACCGATCCGGTAAAGCTGTCTACAGCACTAGAACCGAGCACGTCGGCAACGCCGTGAAGGATGTATGCCACGCCATCAATGGCTCCGACAAAAAGAAGTGATGCTTTGCAAGCCCCCTACTGGTTAGTGGGCTAATTCTGTATTGATTGCGTTCCAGACTAACCCTCCTCTGCCTCTTTCTGGCTGCTGTGCCTTTTACTTTGCTTGGTACAATTGTTGCCGCGTTCATCAGACATTGCGAGTGAATCCCGCAATGCAAGCTGGATTAACCGATCATCCGTGGTCAATAGGAGAGCTTGTTGCCAGTTAGAAGAGGAACGACGCTTTATACCATTTCCACGCCTGACGGCATTCTTATGGCAGCGGATGATTTGATGTATAGCGAGCAAGACGGCAAGACGGTCCCCTTGGCAAATGGCGTCTCGAAAGTCTTCGTAATGGACAATGTCCTCATTGGGAGCGCTGGAATCCTCTTGTGGGAGCCCCTTGAATATAAATTGCAGGGCTGGATTGCCGATTTCATCGAAGCACATCGAAGTGCATCCGATAAACGTCCGAGCTCCGTCGCTGAGGCCATTCACGCTAAGATGCGGGAGACCTTTGAGCCCATAGACCCCATTGTTAAACAAGGCAAATGGAAGAGTTATGGTCCAGGTGAGAGGCTTGTTAGCTATGTCATCGCTGGCTATACCAAGAATTTCACCAAGCCATATTTTTACGAGGTCGGAACCGAAGTCAATCCCGAGGGTAGTGGACTCTGCTACATACCGCCTGTGCAACGCCCTGACAATGGTTTGTGGCTCGGAGAAGACAAGTTCTTTCTTCGCGCCATCGATGGGAAGGAACCTCAAAGTTCCTTGTGGCGCGGTATTTTCTCCGACGTTGTCCAGGATGTCGCAAACACGTTGCCGAATTTGCCAGAAGCCTTGCAGGATTCCGTCGCCTCCGTGGTCGGCCTTATCAAGGTTGAAGCGAAGTTCAATCCGGACAAAGTGGGTGACACCGTCAATGTGGCCGTGATTGACAGGCGCGCGAAACGGTCCCACATTGCAAACTTCTGAGAGGCACTCACCCAACATGAACGATCTCAGTGACGCCGCCATCTGTTTACAATCCATAGGCCGATGGTGGCCACCTGAATCGGCGCGGTCGCGGGCGCACCAGCGGGCGACGGCGAGCCTCGATAAACTGCGCACAGCGCTCGGCAGATCGTTCCTCGCTCGACTCAAGCTCTGTCTCGGGCGGCGCCGCAGTAATGGGTTGCGAGCCTCGCTCCGGCTTCTTTTCGTCAAACACCCCGGGCTTGTGCACTTCCTTCTCGCTGGGGCGAGAAGCATCTCTCTCTATCGCGCACCGTTTTCCGTACTCATCATACTTGCGCTGTCGGGTCTCTAATTCCCTGCGAGTCATCCAATTTACCGGGGTATTCCCCACTGACATAGGGTCCAAATCAAGGTACAGCGATAGCGGGTTCGAGGCACCGCCAGCGTTGGTCGTGCCTTGTTCAGCGCCGTCATCGTCGATGGCGATATCAACCGTATTGGTGATCTGGATGCACAGCACCGGGATGAGCGCTCCCTTCCGCCTGCCAGCAAGGAATCTTGCTGCCGCACGCGACTGTGCAGAGCCAATCGGGAAGTCGCCTGGCTTAGGCGCCAAAAGTGTTGCGGCGAGGTAGCTCGATTCGCTAGGTTTGTTCAACATTTTCTTTGTCTCCAGTGTGAAGCGCCGTTGCGTCCACGGCGTCGGTAAACCACGCGGGCAAGGCGCCTTCCCGCGCGTAGGTCTTCAGCTCCTCGGCGGACATGCGCTCGAACAAATCGTTCAGGTTGACGTGCTCGCTGCGGTCGATCCAATGTCCCTGTGCGTTGATCTTTGCATAGGCTTGAATGGCGGCGACTACTGAGGCGGCATTAACGTCCACCTCGCCCGCCTTCTCGATGATCTTTTCAAGCGCGGCTCGTACATTGCGCTGGCGCTTGGGGAACAGGCCGAGTGCGTGCGCGTGGCGATAGACGTTGGTGCGGTCGGCAAGGCCGTACTCTGTTGCGATCAATGCAGGACTCTTCCAGCCTACAAAGTCGGCCTCGATCTCGGCGCACTTCTCATGCGCACAGACCGTGCAGTTCCTCCGGTGACGGCCCAGGTTGACGGGCTTTTCTGACCGCGTTTTCATTCCAGCACCTCAATGGAAAACCGTGTCCAAAACGTGCCAAGAATACTGCCCAAGCTGTCACAATTGACAACACTGACAGGGAAGAGGGAATTACTTCTTGAGTGTTCTGAGTAAGTTGCTATGGGCCAAGAAATTGCAGAAACCGCTCGGGGAATCCGGCTTACAGGCTTGCCCGCCATGTATTATTTTGCTTTTGTGCCCGGGAACGCCATTCTCCTGAATGGCGTTGTAAGAAAAAACGCCAATCGGGAGATTGGCGATCCCGGGTTCCAACCTATACGGTTCCTGGCAAAAGTGGGGTGCGTGAAAAGGTCGGATTAAAGGCCGGGGAGCAGGAATCCGCCGTCCACTGTGAGGGTTTGGCCCGTAATGTAGGACCCCTTCTCAGAAGCGAGTAGCAGCGCTATTTCCGCGACGTCAGACGGCTGTCCGAGGCGCTGAATCGGCTGGTTCGCCATCACTTTGTCTCGTTGTGCTTCATCCTTCCAGTAGTGCTCACTGAGCGCCGTTTGAATCAAACCGGGTGCAATGGCGTTCACGCGGACGCCTCTTGGTCCAAGCTCCAGCGCGTAGGACTGCGTCATCATGATGAGTGCGGCCTTTGTCATGCTGTAGAGAAGGCTGTGCCGTTGCGGGCGAAGCCCGGCGATCGATGCAATGTTGATGATCGATCCGCTGCCGCGATCGCACATTCCGGGCGCAATGGCGTTTATCAGACGGAAGGCGCTTTTCAGATTGATCTCGATCATCTTGTCGAATTGCGACTCCTCGATTTCCAGGCTTGGCCCGAAAGAAATATTCGTCGCGGCGTTGTTGACCAGAACGTCGACAGGCCCAATTTCCCGCGCTGTCTTTGCGACCAGGTTTTCGATTTGATCCGCGCGCCCGACGTGGCAGGCGATGGGCTTCACCGATGGGCCGATTTCGCCGGCCACCTGGTTCAGGGTTTCCTGCTTGCGTCCGCAAATCACCACGCGCGCGCCCTCACGCGCAAAAACTTCCGCGATGGCCCGGCCGATGCCGCGGCTTGCGCCTGTAACGATCGCAACTTTTCCGTTCAAGCTGCCCACAATTCCACTCCGGAAAAACTATTTCGCCGCCGCGATTGTTTCAAGCCCTGCAAGCCGCATCGCCAGCGCGATGGACCGGGATGGGTCGTAGGCTCGGAACATCGCCATTTTTTCGGCTTCAATCGAACCCTCGGCATGTACTGCGAGCACCGCCTGGTACCCCCCATAAAGCCCCGTCGTCAAATCGCTGATCAGATTCATGATGGCCATCCGCCGGGCGGCGGGCCAGGCGCCGGGCAGATATTTTTCCAGTACAGGCCTGACTTCGGATGAATTCCAGTCCAAGCCGCCCGGCCCGGTGACGAGAAGTCCGCCGGCGAGGTCTTGCACGGTTTCAACGGCATGGTGAAACTCGCGCGCGAAAGTCCACTTGGCCATGTTCGTCGTGAACACGTCCGGGTAGGCGACGCCGTTTTCCACTTTGCAGCGAAGCGCGGCGAGTTCCGTCAGGCCGCGCACGGTCTCCGCATATCCTCCCAGCCACGTCAGTTTATCGCGCACGTGTCCCGCGCGATCGATGCCATTGGCTTTCGCAATCACGATTCCCGCGCCCACCAGCGCGTCCAGCAAAGGAAACTTATAACTCACCGCGGTGAATCGATGAAACTCGACAAATGTCAGTGCGGTTGCGCCGGCCAGGTCCGGTCGATCCACGTAAAACACCCGCTCCCAGGGGACGAATACTTTGTCAAAAACCGTTAGAGTCTCCACCATCTTGTGATTCGTGGAAATGGGGCGCGTGAAGGGATCATCCGTGCCATGCAGATAGTCGGACGCGTAAAGGCGCAGCCCTGGCGTCGCCACGGGAACGGCAAAGGCGAGCGACCACGGCTCATCGCCGGGCCCCATGGACCGGCTCGGCAGCACAATGACCTCATCCACATACGGCGTGCAAGAAGTGTGCATTTTCGCGCCGCTGACGATGATCCCGTCCGCCCGCTTCTCAACTACGTGAACATACATATCGGGATCGCTCTGCTCCGAGGGCCGCTTGCTGCGGTCACCCTTCACATCCGTTTGCGCGACAGCCATGGCGAGGTCGTTATCCCGGCAGCGGCGATAAAACGCCTCGACGCGCTGAATCCCTTGCGCATCGCCGCTGCGGCCCAGGACGCGGTTTAGAGCAAACAGTGCGTCGGTCCCGATTTCCTTGATCAGCAGCACGAGCGTGGCGCCTTCGGCCGTGCCGGCTTCGATCAGCTTCGAGCGCGAAAGTAAATCCTGTGAGCTGCGAGGCACGCGGTAGTAGGCGGAATATTCGTCCGAGCCTTCGCGGTGGACGGCCAGCTCGCGATACTTCGGATTTTCAGCCATTTCATAATCGATGGAAGCATGCCGGGCTGCAACGCCCAGCTCAGGATGGTCAACCACGTTCGGTACGCGCTGGCCCCGGTAGTAAACTTCGCGCGTATCGCGCAGCCCCGCGAGAAACTGGGCAGCCGTTCGTAAAGCCATTTCAGCGCCTCCAGAGGATGAATGCGGATTCTACTAGATCATGATGTTGCGCGCTCTTTTGAAATTTGCGCCAGTAGGACGGGCTTCAGCCTGTCGGGTTTTCCTATGTCGCGGCACGTAAAGACGAGAGACTTGAAGCCGATCCTACCCGCCCCTGAAGCGGCGGCGCAAAATGTATTTTTGAATTTTGCCCGTGGACGTCTTGGGAAGTTCTTCAAATAGAATTTCACGCGGCGCTTTGAAACGGGCAATCCGCCCGCACACGAATTCGATCAGCTCTTCCTTTGTGGCGGACATCCCCTGGCGCAGAACGACAAATGCGACTGGAATTTCGCCCCAGCGGTCATCCGGGCGCCCCACCACGACCGTTTCCAATACGGCAGGATGCTCGGCGAGGGCTTTTTCCACCTCGACCGAAGCGACGTTCTCTCCTCCGGTGATGATGATGTCCTTGGCGCGGTCGCGGAGTTCGATATATCCGTCCGGATAACGCACGCCAAGATCGCCCGTGCGAAACCATCCGTTGGAATGGGCGGCGCGCGTGGCCGCTTCGTCGCGATAGTAGCCCGGAGTCACATTATTCCCGCGGATCACGATTTCGCCCAGGGTTTCGCCGTCGGCGGGAACTTCCTCGCCGCTGGCATCGATCACGCCGATCTCCCTCGTGACCACATTGCCCACGCCCTGTCGCGCATTCAATCTGGCCTTTTCGCTTTCCGATTTCGCGGCCCACTCGGGCTGCCAATCGTTGATCACCGACGGGCCATAGGTTTCTGTCAGGCCATACAAATGCGTGACGCGCAAGTTCAGGGCGGCAAGGCGCGCCAGCAGCGCGGGAGTAGGAGGCGCGCCTCCCGTGAATGCATGGACCGGATGGCTTACTTTCCCGCCGCCGGACGAGGCAGCGGCTTCCGCGATCATCGTCAGGACGGTGGGCGCCGCGCAAAGATGGGTCACGGTCCCGCTACAGAGCGCCGACCAGATCGCCGGCGGATCGATCTGGCGCTGGCAGAGATGAGCCGCGCCGGCAGCCGTCACCGCCCAGGTAAAACACCAGCCGTTGCAGTGAAACATGGGAAGCGTCCACAGATAGGCGCTGTCCAGCCCGAGGCGTGAGTGAAATGCCATCGCCAATGCCTGCAGGTACGCTCCGCGATGCGTGTACATGACGCCTTTCGGGCGGCCCGTACTTCCACTCGTATAGTTAATGGCCAGCAGCGACATTTCGTCCATCAAGGCAGTGGGGCAGGGCTCTGAAGATTTCAGTAACGCTTCATATTCGCTGGATTCGTCTCCGGCGAGAATGAGGCGCACGCCGGTCGAAGTGGAAAGCGCTCGGGCAGCCTCCGCCAATTCGTGTGTGGCAATCAGGATGCGCGCGCCGGAATTCTCGAGGATGTAGCCCATCTCCTGGAGGGAAAGCCGAATATTCATCGGCACTAACGCGCAGCCCGCCATGGGCACGCCATTGTGCATCTCCAGCATCACGTGGCTATTCGTGCAGAGTGCCGCGATTCGATCGCCGTGCTGAGCCCCTGCGCCTCGCAGCATTCCCGCGAGGCGATGCGACCTTTCTCCAAACTCGCGATACGCAAATCGGCGTTTGCCGTCGATGACGGCCGTGCGCTCTGAGAATACTTTCGCGGCGCGATCGAGGAAGTACGCCGGGTTCAGCGGATTTTCGGCGCGCAAAGACATTGCTTGCTCCAGTCACAGGTTGACTCAAACTAAGGTTAAGCGAGGCTCCCCGAGTATCAGCCCCCGAATATACCTTTATTTCAGTGATGCGATAGTTTTTAGCCTTTATTTCTCGCTGCAATCCTGACCGGCGAAACGCAAGCCATCGAGTCAGCAAAGAACGCCGGCGCCACAAGACCATAAGGCATCCCGCCTGACTCAGGATTCATAGATGGAAGAGGAAGAAAACTCCCAGCGCGGTGAGGACTAAGCCGTACAAACGTTCAAGCCTGCTGGGTTTCGTGCGAATCGCAATTCGCGCGCCGAGGTAGGAAAACGGAACGGAGCCAAGCGCAACGAGTCCCGTGACCGCCCATGATATATGTCCGAGGTAGGCGTGGACGACGGTCCCAGGCAACGCCAGCACAGCGGAAACGGCAAGGGAACAAGCAAAAGATTTCTTGATCGGTTGCTTGAGGAAGCGCGAGTAAGCCGGTGCAAGAAGGAATCCCCCGGCATTTGCCAGAAGTCCCGAAATGATTCCCACTCCGGTCGCGATCAGCGCCAGCCGAAGACGCCAATAGGCCGGACGATTTTCCTCCAGATGATTTGGCGAAGATGCCGCGGTTCCTTTTTCTCTTGGTGATAATAAGAAGGAAAGACCAAACCCAAGCACCAAAATTCCGGTGACGATCAGCAAGGGCCGCGCGCCTGTGACCTTCGTGAGAAAGGAACCGAGGATTGTCGCGGGAATTCCTACGGCGATGCTCCAACAGACGATTTGCCAATCCAGCAGGTGGAATTGCCAGTATTCTTCGGAAGCAATCATCGTTCCCGGAATGGTGGCAGGCAACGGCGAAGCAACCGCAATGAACCCCGGGTAACCGATAAGGCTTAAGAGCGGCGTCGCAATCGCGCTGCCTCCTTTTCCGAATAGGCCTCCAAGAAACCCGACGACGATGCCGACAACAAACGCACCGAGGTGCTGCAATTTCCCGCCTTTCGCCAGTGGCAAACGCCACCTTGGAGGTTTTGCCAGATGAGACCCAAAAAATCGAGGCGGAGAGCCGGATGGATTTTGTTTTGTTCCGCCGTGGTGCACTGGCGACGATAGACCAATCGTGCCACGAGGCGCCCGGCCTGCGCTTTCGATCTATTCGTGACTCAAGGGCGGCGGTCGCGAATGAATTTGTAGTGACTACTTCTTCGGATTGGACGTGCTGAACGAAAACTGGCTAATCAGAAGCTGGGCTTCGTCGCTATCGAGTGATTTGAGTAGAACGACGGCCGTCTTTTGGGTCTTCGGCTCGTATAAATCTCTAGCCCGGAAGTAATAATTATGCCCCGCTTCCGCGGTGAAATGGAGCGCCGCTTCCCTTCGCTGATAAAAGGCGCCAACAGTTCCCTGCCAGCTCGCGCAGACGTGATGTTCTCCGGGATCGACCGAGGCGTAGAAATACGAGTTGCTGTGCGTCGCACCCGCCCACATGCCATCGAGTCCAAACCGAGTCGTTGGTCTGGGGCTCGAGCCAAATTCTGCATCGTCCTGAAGGAAATAGACGTTTGCTTTTCCAGCGTCCGGTTGTACCGCCGGACGCGGCTTATTGTCTGTTTTCACGTTAAATTCGATGTTCGCCGCACCGCACCCCGGAACGGCTGCGGCGCCCGAGGATTGTGCCTGTCCAAAAGCGGGTGACGCGATCGCGAGTAGAACCATTGCGACAAGTAGTTTCATTGAAGTCCCTCAGAGATTAGACGGATGATTAGCTCTTTCGGTTTTAACTAATTCAGTGGAATCACTAAATGATAAAAACTCCTAGAGGTCAACGCTTAGCTGAGGTGTCAGATCAGGCGTTTAGACGGAGAGGGGAGCGACTATTACCGGTATTATCGGGATACTGTCTAATTTGAACTTGGACAGGCCGAACGATTTAACTTTCTTGGCCGTGGGCCCGGCGCGGCGGGTGGTTCCACCCGTTCTACTGTGCCGCAAAGGCCAGAAGCGCGTTGCCGGCCGTGCCGGCGGTAAAGACGTAACCGGAGCCGACAAAGACCATGCCGCCCGCGACGGTGGGGCCGGGGGCCGCCATCGAGCCGCCCTTGGCCGGGACGTGATTTACTGTTTCGTAATCTCGCACCATATTGTACTGCCAGAGTAAATGTCCGTCCTCGGTTGAGAACGCCCGCAGCATGCCGTCCCATCCTCCCGAAAAAATGGCGCCGGGAATCGCCGTGATGGCCGACGTTTCCCCCTTGGGGCCCGGGCCGGGCGCCGGTTCGATCGGGGCGAACCATTTTTGTTCGCCCGTATCCATGCGGACCGCGGCCACTCCGCCCGTCCGCAACCCGAAGTAAGCGTTCTGATCGTCGGCAGCCCCGCCGAAAGTGATCATGCCGAGGGCGAGTTTCTTCACCAGCTGCGCCTTCCAAACCACCGTGCCTTCGCGGTCCGGGTCGTGACCCCAGACCATGCCGCTTTTTTGACCCGCCACCAAAATCCGGTGGCCGTTCGGCAAAGTTTTCAGGATGGGAGAAGCGCCAAAATCGTAATCGGGGCCGATCTCGGCAGGAGAAAGGCAATTTTCCGATTTGATTTCGCCCCCGCAGCCGGAGAGCCAGGCATCTTTTTCCGTGTCCTGAATCGACCACATGATCTTGCCCGTCTTCAGGTCGAGGGCCATGATGGCATCCGTATTTCTGGAGACCGGATTGGTATAGGCATCACCGGTACCGATGTAAAGAGCGTGGTTCTTGGCGTCAATCGTGGGCGTATTCCATACCGCGCCGCCGTTCGGGCCATATTGCTGCACACCGTTGGAATTTTTTGTCGTGGGCTTTGGAGGATCCTGCACGATGTAGGTTTTCCAGATGTTGTGGCCGTTCGCAGCATCGAGAGCGACGACGCTGCCTCGAAACGTGCAGCAGGGATACACCGTACTCCAACCTCCGGAACGCTCCTCCTGCGAAGAGACCGGCACGTACAGGCGATCTTCGTACAGCATTGGCGCGCCCGTAATTTTGGCTACGGGATGATCTTCCACTTTCACTTTCCAGATTTCTTTGCCGGTAGCGGCGTCCAGCATGTAGACGTTGGCCCGGATGTCGCCAAAATAAACTCCATACTTGGCCGCGCCTTTTCCTTTCACGGGCCCGATGCTGATCGCGGTGCGCACGCCTGCATCCGCCTGGTAGGACCAAAAGACGCACCCGGATTCCGCGTCGATGGAATAGACCGCTCCTGTATCCACACCGAGGAACACTCGCCCGCCCGCGACGGTGGGCTGGCCGTATACTTCTTCGGCGCCCGGAAAGCCAAAGGCCCATTTCAATTTGAGGTTCGGCACCTGGTCGGCGGACAAACCCGCTTCTTTCGCGGATTGGAAGCGGGCGTTGGAGACGCCATTGCCCCAGCCGTTCCAAAGTGGCTTCGAGGAAATGTCGCCGAGAGGAGAATTGCCGGGGCACGGGTTGGGCATGAGCTTGGCGTCCGTAACCTTCTCAATGTCCACCCGCCGGCGGCCGAGATAAAAGGCGACTTCGCGCAAGTCATTGTCCGCGAGGCCGCCGAGCGAGGTATGTGGAGCCTTGCCGAGCGCGGAGTAGATCGCTTCCGACGTCAACTTCCAAAGGGACAGGACATCCGGCGCGGGCTTGGCGCTGCTTGGATTTCCATGGCAACTGGCGCAATGCTGTTCGAATATGACAGCCCCTTTTGTGGTTTGGGCGTTCGAATTGCCTGCGGACCAGAGCATTGCAATCAGTACGGCCAAAATCCAAGCGGATCGTTTCATTGGAGCTTTCCCCCGAGCCAAATATTTTGTTGCGTCTTTCGTCCTGCATGACAATATACGCCTGCCTGCCTCGGCTGACAATGCGCGGTGTTTTCAGGCGGCGCAGGAGTTTGTGGAAAGCAATTGCCTTCAGGAGGAAATTGTGGAACGGAAAATCATAAATCCATGGAAATGGCAGGACGCCCTGGGATTCGTGCAAGCGAACGAAGTTATTGGCGGGCAGCGCGTCCTATACTGCGCTGGACAAATTTCGGTTGATGCGGACGGCAAACCTCTCCATGTGGGCGATATTGGCGCGCAGCTCAAACGTGCGCTCGAAAATCTCGAGCAGGTGCTGACTGCGGCAGGGTTTGGCCTGCCGGATATAGTCCGGTTAAATATTTACACGACAGACATTGAAGGCTTCTTGGCCAATCGAAATGTATTTCTCGATGGCCTGCTTCGGAAGGGTTGCCGGCAGGCGAGTACTCTGATTGGCGTGGCCCGTCTGGCGCGACCCGAGTTTCTGATAGAGATTGAGGCCACCGCAGTCAAATGAGTCCTTGCTTTGCGCGAAAGGTCACGCACGCGGGGTGAACAAAGGGCGACGGCTTCTATCATTGCATCCCGAGTTGGGCGGTTGTATATTGCCGCTCAGTCCGGAAATCAGAACGGAAATTCAGTTTCGTCAGATCCGATGAAAAACAGGCTCTTGTTGTCTCTCCTTTTGTTGGCAAGCGTATTGGCGCCCGGCGTCGTCACGTTCGCGCATCATGGAACCAGGGCCGCCTACATCGTCGACCCTGCGAAAGAACGCTCCCTGACGGGAACCGTGACACGATTCCGCTGGGGCAATCCCCACGTGTACGTTTTGTTTGATGTGACGGATGAGAAAGGCAACGTCGTACATTGGGGAGCGGAAACTCGTCCCCCCTTCGTTATGGCAAAGCATGGTTGGTCCAGGGATACCATGAAGCCGGGAGACCAGATCAGGATTACGATTTTCCCCGCGAAAGCCGGGGGGCCTTACGGCCTGATGTCCAAGGTCTTCATCAACGGCAAATTGGTGCTTGACGATGAGCAGACACGGCTTCAAACAGATACCGACAACCAGTGAGCGGCCGCTCCAAATGTTGAAGGCTTTTCTGGCTTCGATCGCTTTTTTGGCGCCGGCGCTGCTCCTCTACTCGCCCGAAGCGCTCGCGCAAGGCAGCCAGAAATCAGACGCTGCAAATCAAGCTCCAGCGCGGACTAGCGCGCGCGCCTTCGATCCCCATGACCTCTCGGGCGTATGGGAGCACGAAGGGATCGGCGGATCAATCGCCAGCGGGCCGGTCTCGCCGATGACGCCATGGGGGCAAGCGAAGTTTGACGCCGCCAAACCTGGCTTCGGACCCCGAAGGGTTCCGCCCACCGAGGATAATGACCCGGTTTTGATTTGTGATCCGCAGGGATTTCCGCGTGCGATGTCCCTGGAAAATCCGGAGCCCATGGAGTTTATCCAGATACGCAGCCGAATTCTTCAGTTCATGGAGTGGAATCACAACTGGCGCACGATCTGGATTGACGGCCGTGATCTTCCCAAGGATTTGCAAGCGACGTGGTACGGATACTCGGTTGGAAAGTGGGAAGGCGACGCACTGGTCGTGAGGACGGCAGGGCTGGACGAACGGACCTGGCTCGATCCCCTCGGTCATCCACATAGCGACGCTTTGCGCGTCGAGGAACATTACCGCCGCGTGAACCGCGACACCATGGAATTCACCATGAAGGTGGACGACCCGAAGGCCTACACAAGCCCCTGGATGCTCGTCAAGATGAAGGTACTCAAACTGAATCCGAAATATGAAATCCAGGAAGCGATTTGCGCGCCCTCGGATGAAAAAAACTTCAACAAAGACATAACGATTCCCGCCGACACGATCGGCACGGCCAAGTAGCGCAAATCTAAGTTATCTGGTAGCGCTTCACTTCGTTTTGATTCCAACTGATTCCCGTTCCCGGACGATTCGAGGGCGTAACGGTGCCGCCGGCCACCGGAAGCGGCTCTTCCAGAATCGGCGCCGCCCAGTCTACGTACTCGAGCCAGTGCTGCGTAGGGGTGACGGCGAGCAGGTGCGAACTTACTTCGGGGAAAAGATGCGACGAAAGTTTGATTCCTTTGCTGGCGGCAAGCGCTGCCGCCTGCTGCCAGCCTGTTACGCCGCCGATCCTGCAGAGATCGGGCATCATCAGGGACGCGGAGTTGGCGGTCAGTGCGGCTTCCATCGCATGCACGCCGATGAAATTTTCGCCGATTTGAATCGGGGTCGCGAGCGTCCGCGCGATTGTCGCACCGCCCGCATAGTCATCATGGCGGATGGGTTCTTCGATCCAGGCGAGTCCTTCGGCATCGAGGGCGCGCCCGCGGCTCAACGCTTCGTCGACCGAGAGTGCCTGGTTGTAATCCGTCATCACTTCGATCTCACTCGGCAGCCGTTTTCGCACGGCCCGAACCGCGGCGAGATCGCCTTCGAGTGTTGGATAGCCCAGACGAAGCTTGACCCCTCGAAACCCTCCTTCGAGCAACTGTTCCGCTTCATCGGCGCACGCTTCGGGAAGCATCAGGCCGAGACCGTTGCTGTTATAAGCAGGGATGGGTCTGGGGACTCCTCCCAGGAAAGCGACAAGAGGCATGCCGGCTGCCTGCGCCAGTGCATCCCAGCAGGCGACGTCTAGACCCGCCATCGCCATCCAGATGACTCCTTGCGCACCGATGAGACGGAACCGACGCAGCAGCTTCGCGCCGATTTGCGCAGGAACCAACGCGTCGCCCTTGATTAGCACGAGTAATTCGTGCAAGACGCGTGCGATGAGCTGCGCGCCGAGCGGCATATAGCAGAACAGGTAGGTGCGGCCCGTGATTCCTTCTTCCGTTTCGAGATCGATCAGAAGGAGAGGCGCGGAGCGAACGGTCAGGGCGCTGGTGCCGAGCGGCAGTTTCATAGGGACGGAAACAGAAACAGTTCGCAGTGAACGAATCGTCAGGCGTGGAAGTTTCATGCGGCGCTCTGCTTTCCTGGCGCGTGGAGGGCCAGAATATCGCGCGCCGCCCTGTTCATCGGCGTGGGCACGCGGACTGCCTTTCCCAGTTCGACGACGGCGCCGCTCAACCAGTCGACTTCGAGGCGCTTGCCGTTGTCAAGGTCCGCATGCATCGAAGAGTCCATTTCCGGCGGGAGGCTGTCGCAAAAGGCGAGGCGCTTCTCGGCGAAATCGTCGGGAAGGTTAACCCCGTGGGCGCGGCCGACGGCCACAACCTCGCGCATCACATCGAGCAGGAAGGCCCGCGCGGCGGGATTGTGAACGATGGGGCCAAGCGTGCTGCGCATCGTCGTCGTGGTGGCGGAGAGACCCACCAGGAAAACAAATTTCTCCCAAATCGCGCGGCGAATGTCGCCGCTGATTTCGGCGTCAATCCCGCCGCGAATGCAAGCCTCGTGGAGCGCTACGACGCGCGCGGACTTGGCTCCGTCATATTCGCCAAACACGAGCCGCTGCATGGTGCCGGTGTGGCTGATCACGCCAGGCCTGCCGATCTTCGAGCCTATGTAGCCGACTCCGCCGATCACGCGCTTTTCGCCCACAATTCCTCGCAGCAGATCATCTTTCTGCACGCCGTTCTGAAAGGAAATGACCCCGGTTTCAGGGCCCAGGATGGCGGAAGCGGCGCGCAGGGCTGCCTCGGTGTCCCATAGCTTTACGCAGAGGAAGACCAGATCGGCGGGGCCAAGTGCGGCCGGGTCGTCCGAAACGCGCACTTTGGCTATATGGATATCGCCGAGCTGACTCTCCACGCGCAAACCATGTTCGCGCAAAGCGGCCAGGTGCGAGCCTCTGGCGACAAAACCCACATCGCATCCGCCGTGAGCGAGCCGCGCGCCGAAATAGCCGCCCACGCCTCCGGCGCCGATGATTGTGATTCTCATCCACTCTCCTTGGAAATTCCGTGCGCGGAGAAGTTTACGACATTTTTATAGCACAGTCTCGAACGAGAGATCGCTTACGCTACTCGTGATTGCTTCCAACTGCCGCGAAGGCGATCTTGGATTGACATGGGGCTTTGATGGGGGTACGGTCGCGTTCGAGGGTTGGGTTGAGATTGCGCTTTCAGATGGAAGCGAACTTTGCTTTCTGCCGCCAACATGAAATTTATCAGACACGCCGTGTTGTATGACGAGATCATTGGATCGCTCGAGGGATAACACGATGAAGAAAACCTTCTTTGAATATTCGCTCATGGCATTTCTGGCAGCGTGTGCGTTCGCGCCACGGGCGTGGGCTGACACTGTGGTGGTCGTCTGCAAATCGGAGTTCCGATTGGCAGTGGTGGATCCGGCAACTCAGAAGGTGGTCTTGAAACTGCCGACGGGCCTCGGGCCGCACGAAGTGGCAGTTTCGCCTGACGGCCGTACGGCCTACGTCTCCAACTTCGGCCGATACAGCGTTTATCCCGCCGGGGACACGGAGCACGACAAAGCGGGCCATACGATCACCGTCATCGATCTGGTGGACCGAAAAGTGAAGACCACGTTCGACCTGGGTACACACACGGGACCGCACGGCATGACCGTGAGCCACGACGGAAAGCTCGTCTGGGTGACCACGGAGACGCCGCAAGCCGTGCTTGAGCTGGACTCCGCCACGGGAAAAATTCTGCACGTGTGGAACACGAATCAGGAGCGCAGCCACATGATCGTGGCCATGCCGAATGAGGCAAAGTTTTACGTGACGAACACAGTCTCGGGAAGCGTAAGTGTCATCGATCGAGCCACCAGCGAAGTGAAAGTGGTGTCAACCGGCCCCGGCACGGAAGGCATCGCCATTTCGCCCGATGGGAAAGAGGTTTGGGCGGCCAGCCGTCTCGACGATAAAATTTCGGTCATTTCGACGGCCACGGATACAATTGTTGCGGCGTTTCCCAGCGGCGGAAAAGGCCCCAAGCGAATGGATTTCACGCCTGACGGAACACAGGTTTGGGTGACGAATCCGAGCAGCAACCAGACGACGGTGTTCGACGCTCACGCCCGCGAATTGCTGGCCAGTTTAACTTTGTCCAAATCGCCAAGCGGAGTTTACATTTCTTCCGATGGGCGGCGCGCCTATATTACCAACGCGGTCGCGAATGAATTGACCTTCATTGACGTGATGTCTCGGAAGATTGTGAACACCATGCCGATCGGGAGCGACCCCGATGGTGTTGCCTGGTCAG
This sequence comes from uncultured Acidobacteriota bacterium, assembly GCA_963719875.1. Lineage (GTDB taxonomy): Bacteria > Acidobacteriota > Terriglobia > Acidiferrales > UBA7541 > Palsa-360. Next base: position 502,589 of record CAVRDJ010000001.1, read on the forward strand.
CACGTTAGCCGACCCTGTTGAAGGAAACTCAATTTACAATTACACAATTCCAGCTTTGTCAGGATTGACCTGGCATTGGGGCCGTGGATTTCGGTTCCCGCACCCTTCGCAATAATCGTGAAGGGTGTGGCCCGCGCGCCGCTGCTAGAGACTGGTAAAGCCCCAATAGATCGAACAGCTGAGGCAGGTCAGCAGCAACACGCCCGAAATCACAGAAAGCACGATGATCTCTCCCATCAGCAGAGACCTTCTCGCAAGGATGGTCTGCTGGTGCTGGAGAGGGTCTACTCCGGCGGGATGCATGGACATCTGGTCATCAGCCCGCAAGAGCGTCGCGCGGTAGCTGAGCAAGGCGACCAGAACAACGGTAATGACCCCCCACGAAATATAAACCAAACTGAAAACATTGGACTGGGAACCATTCATAGGATCCCTCCCTGAGAAAACGGAAAGTACCGAGTGCAAACAAATTAGACCAGCTGGAATAGTTGTCATTGCTCTACAGCAAAGAACGAGAAGAATATCTACTAATGAGGTACTAGGACCGAAATTTATAACTAGAGTCTGTGTTTCGCATGTCGCACGCTTCTCCGCCATCGACGCAAGGAATTCGCCGCGACAGCGGGCTTCGGGGAAATAGCTGGGCCCCGACGGCCCGTTTTTTGCCGTCTGACCAGCGCCCGTTTTCCGGGCCAAGTCCCAAGGAGTTAACCCCTATTAAAATAGCAGATAAGTTATTCATTCTTCAGAGAGCACAGAGCAGCGATCTTCCGTCCCCGTCTGGTTCCCACCCAGTCAACTGCGTATGGGAATGTGGCCCGAACGCTGCGTCCGCCATCGATCATTTTCCGTGAGCCCCGCGCAGAATCCGGCCCACTCTCCAAAAGGGGTTTTCCCGGAAACTGATCCAGTAACAATTTCCCGTGTTTTTGGGGCATAATGCCAGTCATCGTTGCAAATTTGGATTTGGCAAATTCATGGCAGAACTATGGGGGGAGCATGAGGTCCCAAACAAGATTCCTTACTCTTCTAAGCCTTGCGCTGTACTTTGCGGCATCCTGCTATAGCGCGACCGTTTCCGGAACAGTGAAGGGGCCGGATGGCGCGCCGGTCGAAGGCGCGTTTATTCAGGCCCAAAATACGAAAACCAAAATGAGTTTCTTTGTTCTTTCGGATCACCAGGGCCATTATCGCGTCGAAAAATTGCCGGCCGGCGAGTACCGGGTGCAAGTCAAGGCGACCGGGTTGCGCGTCGATCCCAAGAACGGCGTCGCTCTTGCCGCGGACCAAAGTATGGCCCTTGATTTTGCGCTGCAGACCGGCGTAGTGCGCTGGAACGAGCTTTCCATCTACCAGGCGAAAAAACTTTGGCCGGAAGAGAAAGCCAAGCAAGAGGTTTTCACGAATTGTTTTATTTGCCACGGATTTCAAACCCGGATGGCCTCGGTTAGGCGGGATGCCGACGGTTGGCGGGACCGTGTTCAGTTCATGCGTGATGCCATGCACTTCAGCTTGGGCTACCGGGTTACGGACCAGGATGCCGGGGAAATAGCGACGTATCTGCACAAGCTCTATGGCGAGGATTCGGTCTTGCCGAAATCTCCCACCGAATTGCCCGGGTACAAAGAAACGGTAAGGCCTTTCTCCAGCGAGGCCATGAACATCGCGTACGTCGAATATGACATGCCTGGGCCCAGCCGCATGCCGTTCAGCGCGGCGCCGGCAAAAGATGGATCCGTCTGGATTCCGAATTTCGGAATTGGAAACAAGATCACCCGGCTCAATCCGAAGACGGCTGAAATGCAGGATTTCCCTGTTCCGAATGAGGGGACCGCGGCGGTCCATTCCGCCATCGCTGCGCCGGACGGCTCGGTCTGGCTTACGGAGCAGGCATCCGACAAACTGGGCCGATGGGATCCGATCACGCAGAAGATTACCGAGTATCAGGACGCGTATGCCGCCGGCAAGGAAGGAAGGGAAGACGGCGGCGCGCGACATACGGTTCGAATCGATTCCAAGGGTATGGTTTGGTCGACCGGCTACCCGCTGACTCGCTTCGATCCCGAAACCGGGAAATTCAATGACTTCCCTGAAGCGGCGCACACGTACAGTCTCGACTTCGACAAGGATGAAAATGTCTGGTTCACAAATCCTGGAACCGGTCAGATCGGCAAAGTGGATGCCAAGACCCTGAAAGTGACACAGTGGACTCCGCCAACCCTCGACACGTACGAACGCAGAATCGTGGTCGACTCCGACGGCACGATCTGGTTCGGCGAATACCAAAAAGGGAAGATCGGTCACTTCGATCCGAAGACGCAAACTTTCAAGGAATATGATTTGCCCGGCGGATTGGACACGTTTCCATACGCCATGGCAATCGGGCTTGACCACAGCATCTGGTATTCCTCCTACTATCTGGATGTGATCGGCCGCCTCGATCCTAAAACCGGCAAAGTGATCGAATATCCGTTCCCACATTCGGAAAATACCATCCGGGAATTCTTCCGCGATTCCGAGGGCCGGATGTGGTACGGCTCGCCGTCGAACAACAAGGTTGGCTATTTTTATTTGACAGGCGAATCCGGAGGAGCAGGGAAGTAGGAAAAGGACACGCAGCCGCTTAGCGCTGGGAGTGCGTAGCGCCGGCGTCTCGCCGCCGATTTTGTCTTTTCTTAACGCCATGCAAAAACGCAGGCGAGACGCCGGCGCTACAATTCATTCGTTCCTGCGTGGCTGTCAGTTTCTGAGTCTTTCTTGAGAAATTCAGGCTAAGATAGGAATCATACGGGCCCTATGACCAATCAAACGGCCAATTCCAAAATAGGCAACGTGATCCGCGTCTCCAGCGGCAATTTTCTGGAGATGTACGACTTCATGGTGTATGCGTACTACGCGTCGTACATCGCGCGCGAAATTTTTCCGTCGAGTAGCGCATACGCGTCGTTAATGATGACGCTGGGCACGTTCGGAGCGGGCTACTTGATGCGGCCGCTAGGCGCCGTCGTCCTCGGAGCGTATATCGACAGGCACGGCCGGCGCAACGGGCTGATCCTCACGCTCTTTTTGATGGCAATCGGCACACTGGTGATCGCGTGCACGCCCGGGTATCGCGCGATTGGAGTTTTCGCGCCGCTCATCGTTGTGCTGGGACGCTTGTTGCAGGGATTTTCCGCCGGCGTTGAAGTGGGCGGTGCCAGCGTGTATCTCTCCGAGATGGCCACGCCCGGGCATCGCGGATTTTATTGCGCGTGGCAGTCGGCGAGCCAGCAGATTGCCGTCGTGTTCGCCGCACTGCTGGGGGTTGCGCTCAGCGCCGTCGTGTCTCCCGGGGGGATGGTTCAATGGGGTTGGCGTGTCCCGTTTTTGATCGGCTGCCTGATCGTGCCGCTGCTGTTCTGGTTGCGCCGTTCGCTGGCGGAGACGCAGGCGTTCCTAGCGCAAAAGCATCATCCTGCCATTTCGGAAGTCCTCGCTTCGCTCGCGGTGAATTGGAAGATTGTCGGTATCGGCGTTTTCCTCTCCACCATGACGACGGTGAGCTTCTATTTGATCACGGCGTACACGCCGACGTACGGCATCGAGGTGTTGCACCTGACGAGCCGGCAAAGCTTAATGGTCACTCTGTGTGTTGGCCTGTCGAATTTTTTCTGGCTGCCCACCGGCGGGGCAATCTCTGACATCGTGGGAAGACGGCCCATGCTAATTGGGATAACCGTTGCGGCGATCGTCACTGCTTATCCCGCCATGCTGTGGCTGGTCAGCGCGCCGTCGGTAGCTCGCCTGCTTATTGTGGAATTATGGCTGTCCGTTTTCTTCGGTGTGTACAACGGGGCGATGATACCTCATCTCGCGGAAATCATGCCGCCGGAGATTCGCACCTCGGGGTTTTCCCTGGCGTTCAGCCTGGCGACGGCGATCTTTGGAGGATTTACTCCGTTTGTCTGCACCTACCTCATCCACGAGACGGGAAACCGCGCCATGCCGGCGCTGTGGCTGTCCTTTGCGGCGTTATGCGGGCTGATCGCGGCGCTGGTCGGCGGCCAGCGGCGACCCGTGCTTGCGGAACTCGAAGCCAGCGTTTCCCCGCAGTGAAGAGTGAAGTCCCCGCGTTCGTTCACGGCCGAATTCTTACCTATACGTAAGCGATCCAGCGTCCCGCGGCAACAATGCCGAACCACAAGAGGATCGAGAGCAATCCCGCCGCGCGAGCCCCGAGCGGGGCCACCGGATCGTTGTCCCACTCGCCCACACTCTGGTAAGCGATCTCGTGGAAAACAAATGCGTTGATCCCAGCGACCAGGATCAGCAGCATCTTGATCTCAAAGCCGAGATTCCCGTACATCTTGGTGGCCTCGGAGGAAAACAGCAGAAGCCCTGTGGTGACTTGAGTGAGAAAGCCCGCCCAGGCCCAGGGCAGAAACCGCTTTGCCAGCTTGGATACCGGTTCGTCGCGAAACGCTAATCCTATCAGGCGCAGATCCAGAATTGACGTAGAGCCAACCAGCAAAATAATGCCGAAAATATGAACCGTTTCGATAATCGGAAACAGCCACAGGGATTCCCGGATGGTCGTGCCCACCACCGTTTGCTCCAGCCACTGACAGATCCCGAAAATAAAATGCATTTCCCCGGCCCTCACAGTTGATCGGATTGCTTGATTTTGCTGAAGCCGTGCTCATTCACGAAGCGAATTTTCCGCCGAACTGCTGGTGCGTGATTTTCCCTCAGCCGAATAGCGTTTCCATTCGACGCGCAGTGCAACTGCGCCGTTCCGCATTCAATCGCTGGAAACACAAATACGGCGTCTTCGCTTGAAATAATCCCGCATTTTATCTCGATTCGCGCCACAAGGCCATCTGCCATGCGGCATATTTACGCAAATTTGCGGTGAAGTTTCCGAACTGATTCTGAGGGGCAAGGGCCGCATTCCCGAATCCGATGGCAGGGAAACCCCCGAGCAGATATGGCAAATCGTCAATTCCATTCGCTCGATGCAGGCGACTGGAGTCGCTCCCAAATCCCATGTGAATTTTTCAGCGGTCGGTATCGGACCAGCTAAAGGCCCGAGCAGCGCAATTAGCGATGACCGCCCGAGCGGGAAGTCGAGCCCGTCGTCGATCCATGCGCCGATGTGCTGGGACTTGCTGTTGCGCTAGTTGTCGGACTTGCACTCGTCGTTCCGGTGCCGCTGCCCCCGGACGCGCCCCCAGAACCCTCTCTGAACCCGCTAGTCGAGGCGCCGCGCGCAATCATCGGTGCGGGTGCGGAATGCGGTGCCATTATGGCATGGGGCAGGGAACTTAACCGTGCCACTTGCAATTGAGTGGTTGAAGCACTTGGTGCATGAAGAGTTGCCGGAGCGCTAGAGACGCGAGTCAGTGAGGCGGGAGCGGTTTGAACAACGGATTGGGAGTTTGCAGTAAAACTCGGTGACGGAGCGGAAGCTGCTTGCACGCCCTTCCCATCGTTGGCCAGAGGCACGCGAGCCCCTGCCCTGATCGCGCCGTTCGTTTCTTGCCCCGCCAGAATCACCGTCGACCGGACCGGCGTCAGCTGATTTTTCCCCGGCTTAGAGGGAGGTGGCGGGCCGTTGGGAATCCAGCCCAATTGATTATTTACATGCACCCAGCTTGCTGTCGCGGGCATCCAGGATGACGCGCCGACCGGCAACCAGGCCCAACCCAGTCCCGGGGAATAGAGCCATGATCCAAAGTGATAAGGGAGCCAGCCCCAAGGCTCAACGCTCACCCAATTCCAACCCAAGCCGCCCATGAACTGCCATTGGCCTTCCACAAATGGCGTCCAGCCCAGCCCAACGCCATAAGGCATCCATCCTGTCCCATATCCCGGTATGTACGACCACCCGCCATAATTGTAGAGATCAGCGTAACCTACGGTGTAGGAGTTGGTCCCAAGGACGGAGGAGGTTCCGCTCTGGGCAGAATTCAACGCCTCTTCACGATGAGAAACCCACTTATCGAAGTCATCCTGGGGCGGATTGCTGGCAACTTCCGGCGAACCCGAGCCGTTTGCGTCCACATGCAGAGTGTGGCCTCCGCTTAGAAGAGTGGGAGTCCCGCTGTGAGAATCAACGTCAACCTTTCCATGGAATACCGTCACCCAACTGTTCGTGGGAGATATTTCCACGCGAAAGCGCCCATCATGAGGCACATCCAAATTTAGATTGGGAGTGGCGACCGAAACAGCATCCCCACGCTTTAGTTTTGCGCTGATGATGGCGGTTCCCTGGGGGATGGTAAGCGCGGTGACTCGCCCGCCGTTCTGCAGTGTCAACCCCGTAAATTCCACTGTGGCATTAGTTGCCAGCCGTAGAGTCAGGGAATCTTCGAATTCCACTTCGGCGTATCCGTCGTCGGTCCTTAGGGCGAAGCCTTCCTGTATCGGCAAATTCAGCTTGGCATCTTGCCAATCCTCCCCGGGGCGCTGGTACTGTACGGCTCCTTCCACGAAGCTGAGTCGCACGATGCGTATTTTGCTGTAATCCTGAGCTTTTGCCGGTTGGACGAGCGCCATGAATCCCATCGCCAGCAGGGCCAATGGAACAATAATTTGTTTTTTCATAACGACCTTTTCCCGTGAGGGCAAGCCATCTTCCATATAGACTTATGATGCAAAAACAGAGGGGAAAGTGACCCTATTATCCCAAGATTTCCCTTTCGGCACCCCAGACTATTCCATTATACACCCATAGGTATGTGCATAACCGCTCAATTGCAGTGGCGGTCGGGCTTGACTCAAGCAGTCTCCCGTCGTAGACCTTGTATGTGCTGCCCTTGCGCGAATGGAGGACCATACCGTGCCGCAATTACTTGGAATTCGATGTCATTTGCTGAAATTTATCCTGCGGAGAGCTTCGACGCTTCGGCAAATTGGGATAGTCGCAGTTTTTCTTTTCCTCGCCCGTGGTTCGATCGGATTCCTGCGCGCCGGTCAAGGGCCGGGCAGCGCGGAACCTTCCGGCGCTGTCGGTCACGGGGTTGAACTCACGATTCTGGACAAGACCTGCAAGCCGTGCGAGGACTTCTACCACTACGCCAGCGGCGAGTGGCTGGCCAAGAATCCTGTTCCTGACGCGTACCCGAGCTGGGGACGCTTCAACGAACTTGCCGAAAGAAATCGCGAGCTACTTCACCAGATTCTAGAAGGTGCGGCGGCAAATACCAAAGCCTCTCCGGGCTCTAATGAGCAGAAAATCGGGGACTTTTACGCGAGCTGCATGGACGAAAAACAGATCAATGCTTCCGGTGCCAAGCCGCTCGACGCGGAATTCACGCGGATTAATGGTATCCAGAGCATTGGGGAAATCCAGGAGGAAGTCGCCCGGTTGCAGGGCCTGGGCGTGCGCGCGCTTTTTGACTTCGGTTCCACGCAGGATGCGAAGAATAGTTCTCAAGTGATTGGCGGCGCGGACCAGGGCGGCCTCGGGATGCCGGATCGCGACTACTACACGAAAACGGACGACAAGTCGAAGCAACTGCGCCAGCAATACGAAGAGCACGTCGCTAAAATGCTGGCGCTTGCAGGAGACGATGAAGCCAAGGCCGCCTCGGAGGCGAGAGCCATCGTGGAACTCGAAACCAGGCTGGCCGACGCTTCCCTGACTCGCGTCGAACGGCGCGACCCGGAAAAGACCTACCACAAGATGAATCGCTCCGATCTGCGGACCCTGACGCCCAACTGGTCCTGGGAAAACTATTTTCAGGAAATCGGCTACACCAACATCGATTCCGTCGACGTATCCGCTCCAAAATTTTTTGAGACGATGAGCCAGTCGCTCAAAGAAACGCCGCTCGAAACCTGGAAAACCTATCTCCGCTGGCACCTGGTGAATTCGACCGCGCCGTATTTGTCTGATCCTTTTGTGGACGAGGATTTCAATTTCAAGGGCCGCGTTTTACAAGGCACGAAAGAATTGCTGCCGCGCTGGAAGCGCTGCGTCTCGGCCACGGACCGCCAACTCGGCGAAGCCCTCGGGCAGATCTATGCGCAGAAATATTTTCCGCCCGAGGCCAAGGCTCGCGCCCTGGAAATGGTGAATCACCTGATCGACGCCCTCCACGACGATCTGAAGACACTTCCGTGGATGGGGCCGGCTACCAAGAAACAGGCATTCGCGAAACTGGCCGCGTTCACGCGCAAGATCGGCTATCCGGACAAGTGGCGCGATTATTCCGCCTATGCGGTGGACCGTGGCTCGTACGCGCTCAATCAAATGCGCGGCGCCCAATTTGAATTCAAGCGCGACCTGAACAAAATCGGGAAGCCGGTGGACCGAACCGAGTGGGGCATGACGCCCCCGACGGTGAACGCCTACTACGATCCGGAAATGAACGAGATCGTTTTTCCCGCTGGAATCCTACAGCCGCCGTTTTTCGATATGAAGGCCGATGACGCTTCCAACTACGGCGCGATGGGCGCCGTGATCGGCCATGAAATGACGCACGGCTTCGATGACGAAGGCAGAAAATTCGACGCGCAAGGAAATCTGCGCGATTGGTGGACGCCCGCGGACGAAAAGAACTTCAACGAGCGGGCCGCCTGCGTGGAAAAGCAGTTCGACAGCTACGTCGTGCAGGACGATATTCATGAAAACGGCAAGCTGGTGCTCGGCGAGAGCATCGCGGACCTCGGCGGGTTGAACCTTGCCTATCGCGCGCTTCAGAAAGCGGAGAAGGGCAAAAAGCCCGCATTGATCGGCGGCCTGACGGCGGACCAGCGATTTTATCTTTCCTACGCGCAAATCTGGGCGTCCAACGACCGTCCTGAATTCGAGCGCTTGATGGTGAATACGAACCCGCATCCGCTGGCGCGCTTCCGCGCCGTCGCCGCGCCATCCAACATGCCGGAATTCGGCCGCGCGTTTGATTGCAAGGAAGGCGACGCGATGGCGAGGCCCCCGGCAATCCGCTGCCAGATTTGGTGAGCATCCGGCGGGGGCTGTAATTGCTTACCCTGAGCTTCGAAGGGCAGCCCATCCAGTGGATGTGCAAGCCAATTTGGATTCCGTCGCAATCTGAAAGTAGGAATGATTCAGCTGCAGAATTTGTAGGTTTTTGGTAATAATCTGCTATGGAAGCCACTGAACATCGCCCAGCGTGGAAAACCCTGTCGGCCTTCGCGATTATTTATATTGTGTGGGGAACGACATACCTCGCAATTCGAGTTGGCGTCCTCGAGGTTCCTCCTTTTCTTCTGGCCGCGCTGCGTTTCCTGATTGCGGGGGGCGTTCTTTATGGGTGGACGATCGCGCACGGCGAGCGCTCCCCGACCGCGCGCCAATGGATGGCAGCGTCTTCCATCGCCATCTTGATCTTTGTCCTCGACTACGGATTGGTATTCTGGGCTGAGCAGCGAGTGCCTTCGGGCGTTACGGCGGTGATGATGGCCACCATCCCCGTGTTCATGGCGCTGTCGGAAATTATTGTTCTGCGCACGCAGAAGCTTACCGCCCGTTTGACGATGGCGCTCTTGATTGGAATTGGCGGAGTGGCAGTGCTGATGAGCCGCTCGCTGAACTTCGCGGGTGCGCCAATTGACAAGATGGGTGCCCTCGCGCTGATCGTGGCATCGATCAGCTGGTCGGTGGCGTCGGTGCTTACGCGCAAGGTGGCGCTGCCACCTTCGAAAGTCATGTCTTCGGGAGCGCAGATGCTCGCCGGGGGAGTGTTTCTGGCACTCACGTCCGCCGCCCTGGGCGAATTTCGCAGTTTTCATCCATGGACCGTGTCCCGTGGAGCGTGGCTCGCATTGCTCTACTTGATTGTCGCCGGCTCCATCATTGCGTTTACCGCCTACGTCTGGCTGATTCATCATGAATCGCCGACAAAAGTCGGGACATACGCCTACGTGAATCCGGTTGTGGCCGTGCTGGTCGGATATTTCCTGGGCGGCGAAACGCTGGGTCTGCGAACGATCCTGGGGACTCTGTTTGTCTTGACCAGCGTGGTGGTGATCACCAGCACAAGAGCAGAGCATCGGGCCGCGAAACTCCCCGTACGAGGCCCCGCAAAAGCAATGGAATCGTAAATTGGCGGATCACAGTTTTCGTGGCGCCGGCGTCCCGCCGGCGATTTTTCCGGTCTCTACCCAATGCAAAAACGCCGTCGAGACGCCGGCACTACAACAAAACGCGCGGACTTATTTTTTTGCTTTCTTGTCCGGGAAGGGGATGAATTTGTAGCCGAGCCCTCGCACTGTCAGGAGGTGGCGGGGATTGGCAGGCTCGTCCTCGATATATTTTCGCAAGCGCACGATGAAATTATCGATCGCGCGCGTGTCGGTATCTTCTTGCAAGTCCCACACATTTTCGAGGATTGCTTTTCGTGAAACGGGATGTCCAGCGTTTTGGACGAGGTAGCGGAGCAGTTCCGACTCCATGAGCGTCAGCTGCACGGTTTCGTTGCCGGCTTGCAATCGCAGGTTTTCAAAGTCGACGACTTTGTCCCCAAATCGAAATGTGTCCGGCGAGCCTGCGCCGCGAACTGCAGCCTTGCCCGGTGCGTGGCCTGCGCCGCGCTCCCAGGTTTTGCGGCGCAGCAAGCTCCCCACGCGAGCAATGAGGATGGAGAGATTGAACGGCTTGGGCAAATAGTCGTCGGCCCCGGATTCAAATCCCTGCAAAACGTCTTCGGGGCGCGAGCGTGCGGTGAGCATCAGCAGGGGAATATAATTCTTGGTTTCGCGCAAGGTGCGCGCCACGGTGAAGCCGTCCTTGCCGGGAAGCATTACGTCCAGCACCAGCGCGTCGAATTCTTCTTTGTCTTTCAAAAGACGCTCGAGCGCGTCTTCGCCATTGCCCGTCACCTGGACGGAATAGCCCTCCTGCTCCAAATTGAAACGGAGCCCCTCCGCCAAGTGGGCCTCATCTTCCACTACGAGAATCCGGCTCATACGGGATAGACCCTCGGGAGGCGCAGCGTGAACGTGCTTCCGCGGCCCGTGCCTTCGCTTTCGGCGAACGCATCGCCGCCATGCCGCCGCGCGATCGAGCGCACGATGAACAGGCCGAGCCCGGTTCCTTTGACCCGGCCGGTGGCGGAACTTGCCACGCGGTAGAATCGCTTGAAAATGCGTTTCAGTTCCGGGTGTGGAATTCCGACTCCTTTGTCCCGCACGCGGAGCAGGATCGTGTCGATGTCGGGAGTCAGAAGGTCGACTTCGATTTCCGTTTTCTCGCCGGAATATTTCACCGCATTTTCAACGAGGTTGAACACGGCCGTGCGTAATTCCTGGGGATTTCCACGCAAATAGATTTTTTCTTCGGCCACGTCCGCAAACTGCAGGACCTCGTCGGGCAAATGGTGGCGCAGTCGCGTGAGCTCCACCGTCTCCGCCACGATCGCCGAGAAATCGACTCGCTCCCAATTCTTTTTACTGTCCGCGTGGCGCGCCTCGCCGGCTTTTAAAATTTGCTCGACCGTCCCCAGAAGCCGGTCCGTATCCTCGAGCATGATTCGATAGAAATCCTGATGCTGCGTTTCGGATAGCTGGCGTGTCTGAAGAGTTTCCAGGTACAGGCGAATCGAGGCAATCGGAGTTTTGAGTTCGTGGGTGACCGCGTTAAGGAAACTATCCTGCTGCTCATTCTTGTGAATTTCGCGAACCAGAAAAACCGTGTACACCACCAGTCCCGCGATGATCAGCCCGAAGAAGATGATGCCGAGGACCAGGGGAACGACTTCCCGCCAGTGGAGGACGATCCAGGCAACGTTCAGCGCCACCGCCAGTCCAACCAGAAAGGCGGCCAGCGTTACGAAAAATGCAATTTTCTTGGCACGTCTGGTAACGCGCATCGCAGGTCCCTATCAGAACATACTAAACGAGACGCTCACAAAAAAAAACCGCAGGACGATGATCGTGGGTCGGTATTGAATCATCACGCTTCTCGGGAGTTTATTTCAGTGGGAGAAGGGTTTGCGGGCCACGCTGCATTCACTTCGTCCCAGTCGGCACGCGGCGCTTCAACTCTTCAAACCAGTTCAGCACGACGTTGATTTGCGTCGGCGCCGCCTGCGCTTGATCGCTGGGTTTGAGCATCAGGAAGCGCTGGCCGTCGGGAGACACGTCGTAATTGGTCGCCGTTAACGGGGTCGGCACGTATGGTCCCTCGAAGAGCACGCGGGGCTTGCCCGCAGCGAAACCGGGTTGAGTGGCAATGTCGACCGCCATCATCTTGTCGCCGCTGCGGTAGAACAACTCCCGCCCGTTGCGATTCCACACTGGCTCGGTGCCGCCTTCCGTCGAGATCTGCCACTTCCCGCCCGGACCCGGATAGGGCTGGACGTAAATCTCATAGCGGCCCGATTCGTCCGAGATATACGCCAGCCAGCGCCCGTCGGGGGAAAACTGTGGCACGCTCTCATTGAACGCCGTTCGGAGGAAAGGCTGCGCCATGCGGGCTTGCCCTGAACCCGGTGAAGGGTCCCCCATCCGCAACACCCAGATGTCAAGCCCAGTGGTGGGATTGACTTCAATGACGGCCAACAATCGCCCATCTGGGGACCAGGACACCGGAACATTGGCGTCCTCGCTGGTGGCCAACTGCTCGAGGCCACCACTGCCGTCGGCCAGTTGCCAAAAAGGGTTTAGCGGCCCTCCCTTGTTTGAATTAAATGCGATCCGCTTGCCATCCGGCGTCCAAACCGGGTTAAGGTTCGCTTTCCCCTCAAACGTCAACCGGGTCAAAGTGTCCCGGGACAGATCGTACAGCCAGATTTGCGACTCCTGCTCCGCAATCCCCACGGCTACCTGCCGCCCGTCGGGGGAAAGCCGCGGGAACTGGTAGGCGTGCGCAGGAGCGGCCACGGGCTGCTCTGTCCCGTTGCGGCTCACCCACACAAGTCTGCTTTGGGCGGACTGAATGCCCCCCGAAACATATACCAGCGATCCTGTGGGGGAAAAGGTGTATTGAGCAGCTCCGTTCAACGAGGATTGAAGGACACCCTCCACCATGGGGACCGCCGCGCCAATGGTCGTTAGCCGCTTGGGATCAAACGGCATGGCCATCAGGTTCCCCCCTTGCGCATAAATCAGGTGCCCGGAGGACGCGTAGCGGGGTTGTGTCCCTCCTTCGACCAGGTTCCGCCGTTGGCCCGTTCCGACCGACTGGACGGCGACCTGCGCGTCGGTCCAATTCGCGGCAGACGTTCCGACAGCGAAGAGCACTGCCTTGCCGCTGGACAAGTACTCTGGCCAGCGGTGGCTGACGTTTGCTGCCTCTAGGCGGGTCAACGGCTGCGGGGTGCCTCCCGCGTCCGGCACTTGCTGGAGGACTGCGACGTTTGCGGGTGCGAAGGCGATCAGGCCCTGACCGCCCCAACTCGCGCCGCGAGGGCTCAAAGCATCGCCAATGGTCAGTGCTGCTCCCCCCATCACCGAGACCTTCTTCAGCTTTCCGCCTGCAAAAAAGCCCATCCATTGGCCGTCGGGGGAGAAAAAGGGGTTGTTGGCTCCCTCCGTGCCGGGAATGGGCCTGGCTTCCATGCTATCCATCGCCCTTAGATATATCTGTTGAGTGCCGCCCTGGCGGGCGACATAGGCGAGATCAGTGCCGTCGGGAGAGAGGGCCACAGAGGGGCCGCGATCCAGACTTGCTAGCTGTTGGCCCGGCGGTAGATTTATTACCGTGCGGGTGACAGGCTGAGGCGGCGAGGGCTTCAGATTCCAGACAGCAAGGCCAGTGATAGCCGAACCTAGCAACAAGGTGCACAAGCTGAGGCTTAGCGCCCGCCGCCCGAGAGCGTGGAAGCCTTTCGTTTGGGCAGCGGCAGTCAGTTCCGCAGTGACCGGAGCCGCCAGTGTTTCCTCAATCTCGATGCGTGCGTCACCAGCATCCCGAGCGCGCTTGTGCACATCCTTTTGCAAACAGCGCCGCAGCAAAGCCCGAATGGTTGACGGTGTCGGCTCAGGCAGCGCTCGCCAATCCGGTTCTCCTCTTAAGACCGCAGCGAGAATTTCCGTCGTGGTCTCGCCATGAAACGCCTGCCTCCCTGTAAGCAGCTCATACAACACACAGCCAAACGCCCATATGTCGGTTCGCTTGTCACATGCCTTGCCTCGCGCCTGCTCCGGGCTCATGTACGCCGCCGTACCCAGGATTACTCCCTGCATCGTGGCTGCCGCGCTTAGAGTCGGCGAATTAGAGGGATCATCGTTTGCTGCGTCGCCTGCGAACGCCTTCGCCAGACCAAAATCCAGCACCTTTACTTTGCCTTCCGGCGTCACTTTCACATTGGCAGGCTTCAGGTCGCGGTGAATGATGCTTTTCTCATGCGCGGCTTCGAGCGCCTCGGCAATCTGCTTTGCGATGGTAAGAGCTTCCTCGGCTGGAATCTTTCCGTCTCGTTTGACGCGGTCGGCTAGCGTCTCGCCGGACACCAACTCCATCACCAGATAGCTCGTGCCGCCAGATTGCTCCAGTCCGTAAATCGTGGCAATGTTGGGATGATTCAGTGCCGCCAGCATTTTCGCTTCGCGTTGGAACCGCGCAAGCCGATCCGCGTCGTGCGCAAATGCTTCGGGCAAAACCTTGATCGCTACATCGCGCCCGAGCTTGGTGTCGTGCGCCTGATACACCTCGCCCATCCCGCCCGCACCGATAGCGGAGAGGATTTCGTAAGGCCCTAAACGTTTGCCGGGGAGGATTGCCATGGGTCTCCTGCCAAGTTTGAGTCGGCAGAGTATAACCCTGTCAGGTACTGGCACACCTGTAAATTCTTGCGCGTTCCCACAGCTTGATATGTTGGATTATCGGTGACGGAACCACTACCGAGGCGATTTCCCCGCGGTGGAAGACATCTCATTCCTTCCTTCATAGGTTGGGGAAAAAGTCGTTTATTTTGTCATTCCGAGGTCGCCGCGGCGACCGAGGAATCTCTCTTCGATTTAACTCTATGAAAAGAAAGAGAGATTCTTCGCTTCGCTCAGAATGACAAAAGGAGTGGGGCCCATTTTTCCGCAGCCTGTTCAGGCTGGTGTCTAATCTCCCGCTGCTTCTTGCGGGAGAGCTTCCGGCGCTGGTGAGGCGAGGACAGCCGGCGATTCGGGGGCAGTCGCGGGATGGATCGCTTTCACGCGTCCTAATTTTGGCAAGGAAATGTCCCAGGCCAGGCCAACCATGCGCAACGCGCTGATGCCGTACCAGTTCAGATCGACTTCATACCAGGCCAGGCCGTGGCGCGCCACTTGAGGAAATGCGTGATGATTGTTGTGCCAGCCCTCGCCGAACGTCAGGATGGCCACCCAGAAACTGTTCGTGGAGTCGTCTCCGGTCATGAAGCGCTGCGATCCCCACATGTGTGTCGCGGAGTTCACGAGCCACGTGGAGTGCAGGCCAAACACGGTGCGGACAAATGTGCCCCAAAGCAAATAAGGCAGGCCGCCGAAAATAAGCAGAAGGGCGCCCACAACGACTTCAGGAATCCAGTGCCACTCGCTGATCCAGGAGTGAAATTTATCTTTGCGAAGGTCGGGGACATAGGGCAGGAGCGAATCAATCTTGTTGTGCATGGCCTTACCGGTCAGGATCCATCCCATGTGGGCCCACAATCCGCCTTCGCGAGGCGAGTGCGGGTCGCCTTCTTTATCCGTGTTCTGGTGATGCTTGCGGTGCGTGGCGACCCAGAAAATCGGTCCGCCTTCGAGCGCGAGGGTGGCGCAGGTGGTCAGGAAATATTCGACCCATTTCGGAGTCTTGTAACCGCGATGGGTGAGCAGCCTGTGATAGCCCATGCCCACTCCAAGGCTACCGGCAACCCACCATAGGAAAATTGCCATTAAGAGAGGTTTCCATCCAAAAAAGAAAAATGCCGCCACTGCTCCAATGTGGAACGCGCCCATGAACGAAGTCGTAATCCAATTGATCGGCTGAGTAAATGTCTTGTCGCGATTCCCATTGCTGTCCATGGCCCGGTCCCCTTTGTCAGCGGCCGATTGTCGCTAGTATTTCCACCCATTGCCGCCTGAATCGAACGTAGCATGAGGGGGCGAAATGCTTTGTAATACTTGTGTAATTGTTGATTCGAGAGGCCCGAAGTGTCACGTGCAAGCGAGCGCGATTTCGCCTGAGAGCGCCGGGGCCTACGGTGGTGGGCGGCATGCTCTACGTGGGATCGGGGTACATCGGAGTCAGCAATGGGCTGCCTGGGAACGTGCTGCTGGCATTTTCGCCTGAATAATTTAGAAAAGTAAATCGAGAGCGGGTTTCCACTCGTGGCGAAATAGTTGCGTGGCTATTTATCTGCTGCTGCGTGCCCTGCGGAATTTGTAGAGCCTTGGGCTGTATCCTGAATCGACTGTGCTCGCAGTCTCGCTTGTGAAGAATCGGCTGCCCGCCCTTGTGCCGCATAAATGTCCGCGAGTGCGGTCCACCTCGCCGGATTCTCCGGAGTCAAATTCGTCGCGAGTTTCTGTTGAACAACTGCGCGGTCCATCTCGTTCAATTGCCGGTAGGAGCGCGCCCTTCCCTCCGCGACCTTGGCATTAAACTCTTTGCCCAAGTCCGATGATTCACCTTGGTACGGGCTGGCACGCTCCGCCTGGTCGAACGCTGCGAGGGCATCCTGCGGCTGATTCATGATTAGGTATAGAAGGCCGATGGAGCGTAACCGCTCGTAAGGAACCTGGGAAAGAGGCCTGGCCTCATTCACGCAGCGCAGGGCGTCTGGATAGCGATGTTCGCTCGAGTAAAGACGCGCGAGTGCGAACCAGGCTGCGTCGCTTGGGTGATCGCGAACCACGCGAAGATATTCTCGCTCCGCCTCATCGAGCCGATTGGTCGCTGCGAACATTTGAGCTTTCACCAAGTGCAAATTGGAATCGTCCGGGAACAACTGTTCGGCTTGTGCCAGTGTGGACGCGGCGTCTGCGTCGCGCGACAAAACAAAATAGATGGAAGCGGTATTCATCAGGTAAGTGAATCGTTCCGCTTTGGCGCGAAAAGACTCTCCGTACGTCACCTCAGGCGGGGCGATCGGCGCGCTTTCGCACCGGATACCCAGTCTGGCGATGAGTCCGGCATTTTCAGGGCGATTCCGAACAAAGATGATGGCGACATCGTCGAGATACACGGGCCTCCAGGATTTGCTCGCACAGAAATCCTGGAGCGCAAAGGAACCTAGCCCCGCGTATCGGGCCACCGAAAAGATGGCCGTGTTGATTTGCCAGCGGTCGGCGGCTCTCTGCCAATCGAGGGTATCCGGACCAAGCGAAGCCAGCAGTCTTTGTTCGCTGAAAAGATCGTTTCCGAATGGAATATACCGGCCGTCGACGAAGTCGGGATACTGCGGCCCGATTCGCCAGGTGAGATAGCCGCCGAGGCCGTAATCGTGAAAAACGTTGCCCGGCAAAGCCTCGCGTTTGAGAAATGCCGCTGCGCGCTCGGGGTACCACCAGGAGGGGCCTGTACCAAAAAGCGTGATTTGACCGGAATCGAGGTAGTAGCGATCCGTGACGAGGTCCGTGCTCCGAAGCCCTACCAGGGCTATGAAAATTGCGGAAATTAAGAATGCCATCCGCGGCGAAACGTAGCCTGCGGAAACCAAAGTGTTCGTGTTTTTAGCATCCTTCTCGTTCAACTCTCTGCGAGCCGCAATCTCTTTCGCGAGTTCGCTGAGCAGCGATCCAGCTATGGCGGCTGCAAGAATCGCGAAGAGGGTCTGCAAGCGGATGTGCTCGATGGAGAGATACATCCCCGCGGCCAGCACGACGGCGGGGCCAATTTGTTTCTTCCAGAGGGCCACGAGAATTGCCAACGTGGCTGCGGCCAGAAGCCACCAATCCGCACTGGCGGGATCGCGCGCATCGAGCGCTTGGCGCAAAGCAAGCGCATTAAAATGCACCGCAGTCCACTCCCCGATGAGTGCGCTGTGAATCTGCATGACCTTGTTCTGGCGGTAGATCGCCTCGTAGAGGCGCCAGCCCCAGGGGTTGACGAAAGTTGCCGCGAAGGACGAAGCGATCCACGGAACAAGATGTTTCAACCGTAATAGAGCGGATGCGCGGCGGTCCGCGAAAAGCATGTCGCAGAGTTCGAAGAGTACTCCGGCACCGAGGAGCCCAAGGCCGGAGATGAAGCCGAGATGCAGATTGGCCCACAGAAAAAAGATAATGGGCAAGAACCATAATCGCACAGGCTTGCCGCGATAGTTCCTCCAAATAATGGCGAGAACAGCGGCGAAGAGTACCGTGGTAAAAAGTTCTGCGCGTGGAATGGTGCGAAATGCAATGGCAGGAATCGCCACGATTGCAAGCGCCGCTGCGAGTCTTCCACCGGAAGTAATCAGGAACGCAACGGTAGCGGCGCACGCAAACGCGTTCAGCCACGACAATGCGGAATACCCGCCGGCCAGGTACAAGAGATAGAAAATCGCGCCGGAAAAAGGCGGATAGATCCATTCCTTTCCTTGCGCGGTATAGGAGAAAAGTTCGACGCGCGGGATCTGATG
Source organism: uncultured Acidobacteriota bacterium (assembly GCA_963719875.1). GTDB lineage: Bacteria > Acidobacteriota > Terriglobia > Acidiferrales > UBA7541 > Palsa-360. Next base: position 521,056 of record CAVRDJ010000001.1, read on the forward strand.
GTGCTCAACAAAATAGCGGCCCGTGGCAAGCTGCCAGCCGAGATCTAAATCGGAAACCGTATGCAGTCCGGCGAGAAAAGCATAACCGAGGGCCAAGGCAATCAGACAGATGCGAAGCCAATCCGGGCGGCCCTGGGACTGCGTATGCATGATTTTTGATTCTGTACGAGCCGGCTGGGTAGAACAATGCAGAAAGCCCGCGCCGGGACGTGAAAGTCAACGATCCGGCCCCGTGGCGCAGGCTTCAGCCTGCGGCTTTTGGTCCTACACTCCTTTCAACCCGCGAATGACGCGGGCATCTCAGCAAATCAAATGCCACGGTTGAAATTAAAATGGACGTTCAGATTTCCCAATCGCGTCCATAGCTACGCGCTTTTTACGGGAGTGAAGTCCGGCAACATTCTGCTAGCGTTATCAGTCAAATATAGGTTACGGAAAAAGTAATTTATTTTGTCATTCCGAACGAAGCAAGGAATCCCTCTTTGATTTAATCGCAGGAATAGAGAGATTCCTCGGCGCGCAGCGCGCCTCGGAATGGCAAAAATTTGAGTTTTTCCGCAAGCTGAAATAGCCTACGAAGAAGGCGAGTGTAGGCGATTGTGCCTGGATTTATTGCCAGAGTTGGTTCAGCAGCATGGCGAGCCTTGCTCCGGCTTGCGCGAGGCGTTGTCGAACGATCGGAATGGCCAGATTCTGGTACGGCTCGTCCAAATGCTCTTTGAGTTTCAGCATCCGCGTGGAAACGTGATTGTCATCCGCACATGACATGATGGGTTGCGGAGTTTCTATCGGGATGCGTCCAGGCAGTTTGCCGTACACCTTTTTAACCGCTAATTGGTAGCTTTCCCAAGCCCACTCATCGACGTTCGCAGAACCTCTTTGCCAGCGGATAATTTTCCTTTCGAAAGCTTGATCGAGGTCAGAGGCGACCTGATCCACGGTTTTTCCCTCTGTGGCTTTGGCGAGGATGTTTGTGTCCCACACTCCGTGCAGATTCGGCGCGTAGCTTTCCGTTTGCGGATTTCTCAATTGGGGCACGGAGTCAAAGAACGCCACTGGAACGCAATTGCCGCCTTGATCGTTATTCGTGACTGCATGCAGAGGTTGGTGCAGATCGCCCACGAAGTGGATCAGGAAGCGCAACGCGTCCGCTTGTTTCCGAGGGTCGGAATATCCAGAACGGAGGATCGCCAGCTGCTCGGTGATCGCGTGAATGACGCAGCTTTCTTTTGGATCGCAGAATTTCTCAATGTCGCGGCGGGTTGTGCCGAGAGGGATATCGACGTAGTGCCACGGCGCCGTTTCGGGGCGTAATGAACGGATGTCATCGGGCCAAGTAGAAGCGTCGGCCAGGGCGTCGATGCCGCCCTCTTTGCAAAATCGGTTGAGGCTGGGATCGATGGGGCCCTCGGCCAGGATTTGTTTCGTCATCGCGAGCGCGTGTGCGGTGAGATGCTTTTCGGCGAGCAGTGCAACCACCTGGTGACCCTCGCAGCCCCAGGCGCGCGCCGGTGCGGGCCGAGTCACGGCCGCGAAAATCAAAAGGCACGCAAAAATTCCGGCACGCCGGAATTGACGCGGCAACGAATTCCGACGCAGCAGGGGATGGCAAATGGGAGCCACCGCGCCACCCGGCATCATTCGTCCTTTTCGACTAGTTTTAGGGAGGCGGAATTGATGCAATAGCGCTGGCCCGTCGGGCGCGGGCCGTCAGGAAAGACGTGGCCGAGGTGTGCGTCGCAACGGCTACAGAGGACTTCCTCGCGCGTCATTCCGTGGCTGATGTCCCGTTCAATCTCTACTTTCTGTTCATCGACCGGCGCAAAGAAGCTCGGCCATCCGGAACCGGAATGAAACTTCGTTTCCGAACTGAACAGCGGCTGCCCGCAACACACGCAGACGTACACACCAGGCTCTTCCACGTCTTCGTACTCTCCCGTGCCGGGCGGTTCGGTGCCTTTTTGGCGGGTCACGTGATATTGCTGCGGCGTCAGAATCTTGCGCCACTCCGCTTCACTCTTACGAATTTTTTCGCTCATTTCCACCCTCGCCGGAACATCTTAACATTGAGCTGGATACGGAAGAAATCGCTTGCGTTCGGACGCGCACAACGGACAGAATCTCATGAACGGAAAGCGGGCTGGTACGCGATCATTCCAGAAAATGCGCAAGAAAATGGGAGTTCCGCAATGAAGCGATTGCCGGGGGAGGTTGTAACGACTCTATCGTTTTCGGCCGTCGGAATTGCAGCGCTGGTGTTGGCCGCGCAGATCTCTCTGGCGCGACAGTCCTCCTCGTCTGCCGCAAAGATACCCTCCGCGATGGAACCTGTACCGGCCCTTACTCCATTCGTGGATGGCCACACTCATTTTGACGAGAAGGATATCCCGGCGACGATTCGCACATCGCTGGCTGCGCTCGGCCGGGAGAACGCGGCAATGATCTTTCTTCAGATGCCCCCCGACATATTCGATCACCCGGGCCGCTACGACGCGGAGATTGTCCTGTCCGCGGCGAAAAAGTATCCGGGCAAACTCGCGGTGATCGGCGGCGGCGGAACTCTCAACGCCATGATCATTCAGGCTGCGGCTAACGGGGACGCGGGTCCTGCGGTGCAGAAGAAATTTAGAGCGCGCGCGGAAGAACTTTTGCGGGAAGGAGTGATCGGCTTCGGAGAAATGACCGCGGAGCACTTTGACGGCCTTACACCATATCAGTACGCCCCTGTGGATCATCCGCTTTACTTGCTGCTTGCCGACATCGCGGCCGAACATGGCGTTCCCTTCGACATCCACATGGAAGCGGTCCCTCAGGATATGGCGCTTCCCGCGGGCCTGAAGTCGCCGCCCAATCCGGAACGATTGCACGCCAACATTCCCGCATTCGAACGGCTCCTGGCGCACAACCCCCGCGCCAAGATCATCTGGGCGCACTTGGGTTCGGACTTCACCGGCTTTCGAACGGTGGAGCTTGACCGCCGCTTGTTGCAGGCGCATCCAAACTTGTATATGGAAATCAAGACCGATCCGAAGGCGCCCGGGAAGAATTATCCTCTTGCGGACGGCAAGCTCAAGCCGGATTGGCTCAAGCTCTTCACTGAGTTCCCGGATCGCTTCATTATCGGGAGCGACCAGCACTACCCGGAGCCCAAGGGAGAGGACCGTCGCTGGCAGGAGGTAATTCTCCTTTTCAACCAACTGCCCGCCGACGTGCGAAAGAAAATTGGGACCGAAAACATTGCCTCCATTTACGGAAATTCCGTGGCGTCATTTTTGCGCGCCGCGAAGGACTGAATCCTGGAAAGAAACGAGGTCGTGACTTATGAATCGCCGTGATTTGTTCAAGAATTCACTGGCCGTGTCGGCCCTCGCGCTGACAGGGCGCCGCGTGGACGCTTCTCCGGCGCCCGCCGCGGAATTTCCGAAAGCTCCGGGGCTGACCAAATCCGTGGCGGAGTTCATTGTCAATTTGAAGTACGAGGAGATTCCGCCGGAGGTCGTCGAACTGGGCAAGAAATCGATTCTGGACGGGTTTGGACTGGCCCTTGCGGGATCGGCTTCGGTGATGGGTCCGATCGCGCGGCAATATGTGCAGTCGTTTGGATCGTCGGATATGAAGGCCAGCATCATCGGCACCGGAATGAAGGCCCACCCGCGCTTCGCGGCATTCGCGAATGGAGTTTCCATTCATGCCGACGATTATGACGATACACAACTGGCGGCGGCAAAAGATCGCATCTACGGCCTGCTGACGCATCCCACGGTGGGCGTTCTTCCTCCCGCATTTGCGATATGCGAATTTGGACACCGCTCCGGGAAAGATTTGATGGTCGCCTATCACGCGGGCGTGGAAATTGAATGCAAGATTGCCGAGGCGATTTCCCCGCGGCATTACGACGAGGGTTTCCATACGACTGGGACGTGCGGGAGCTTCGGCAGCGTTTCGGCGTGCGCCAGGTTGCGCGGCCTGAACGTATTGCAAACGACCTACGCCCTGGGAATCGCGGCCACCGAAGGCGGCGGCTTTCGGGACAACTTCGGTTCCATGACGAAACCGTTCCAGGCGGGACACGCCGCGGAAAACGGAACGGTGGCGGCGGATCTTGCCGCTCTCGGCTGGACTGCCGCAGACAATATTTTGGAAGCCCCGCTTGGATTTTTTCAGGCCGAAGGCGGCGGATTCGACCCCGATGCGATCGTGGGCCGTTTTGGCAAGCCGTGGAGTCTGGCTTCGCCGGGCGTCTCGATCAAGCCGCATCCATCCGGCTCGTTGTCACATCCAGCCATGGGAGAAATGCTGCGCCTGATTCACGAACACGACATCAAGGCTTCGGACGTCGAAAAAGTGGACGTTGGAGCGAACCACGCCATGCTGACGTCGCTGCTGCATCACCGTCCGACGACCGGCCTGCAAGGCAAGTTCAGCATGGAATTTTGTATGAGTATTCTTCTGCTCGATCGCAAAGCCGGCCTGGTTGAATTTCAGGATAAAGTCGTGCAGCGCCCCGATGTGCAGGAGATGATCAAGCGCGTGAACTTCTACATTGACCCAGTGGCGGAAAACGCCGGCCTCGACAAAATGACAAGTATCCTCAAAATCACCATGAAAGACGGAAAGGTATTTTCCGGGCGCGCCGAATTCGCCAAGGGCAGCCCCTCAAATCCCATGAGCTATGACGAGGTAGCCGACAAATTTAGAGGATGCGCCGAATTTGCGAAGTGGCCCACTGCCAAAGCGGACTCCGTCATTGCTTCCGTGAAATCACTCGAGAGCCTGTCCGACATGAGCAAGCTCGCGCCCGCTTTGACGAGTTAAGCGCCAATTGCGACGCGGCGGGGACTAGCCCTGACTTCTCACGACCATATGGAATGGTGGGACGCGAATCATTTGACTAACCACGGCACGCAGGTTTTCGTAGCGCCGGCGTCTCGCCGGCGATTTTTTCTCTCTCCCCGCAGCGCAAAATCGACGGCGAGACGCCGGCGCTGCAACTGAGCCAGACTGGACCGTTCGGGCTAGCAACAACCTATCCGGTTTGGAAAGGATGCATGGAATCGATCCCAAAGCGAAATGTGATTCAGGAGACCGGCGAGGATTCTGCAGGCGTGTTCGCACGTTTGGGAATGGGGCTGGCCGATTGGTCCCAGAAGTGGTTTCCTGATGCGTTTGTGTTCGCCCTCGTGGGATTGATCATTGTTTTTGTGGCCGGGTTGTTTGCCGGAGTCGGGACGCGGAATCTGATCAAGTATTTCGGGGACGGATTTTGGGGGCTGATTCCGTTCACGATGCAGATGGCGATGATTATCATCGGAGGATTCGTTGTCGCCACGTCGCCGCCGGTGCACAAGTTGATCAAAAAGCTGGCGAAGGTGCCGCGCACGCCACGCGGCGCCGTTGCTTTCGTGGCCTTCTTTTCGATGATGACCTCACTGCTGAGCTGGGGGCTCGGTCTGATCTTCGGCGGCATCCTGGTAAGGGAAATCGTAAGAAATGTGCGCGGGATCGACTATCGCGCGATTGGCGCCGCCGCTTTTTTGGGGAATGGCAGCGTGTGGGCGTTGGGGCTGTCTTCGTCCGCGGCTCTGGTCATGGCTACGCCCGCATCGATTCCCTCCGCGCTGCTCAAGATCAGCGGCGTAATCCCGCTCAGCCTGACGATCTACACTTGGCAGAGCGCCGCAACCGCGGCGATCCTCACCGTCTCCTGCGTCACCGTGGCCTACCTTTCCACACCGGCGAATTCTACAAAAGACGCTGAATCGTTCGGAGTAGCGGACGGACTCGAAATCACGAGGGCGGAGGAACGCAAGACGCCTGCGGAATGGCTGGAATATGCGCCTGCGCTTACGATCGTGGTGGGGATTCTCGGTCTGGCCTACATTGCGCAAGTTCTCGCCGTGAAAGGTCCACTCGCGGCATTGGACCTGAACACTTACAATCTTTTGTTCCTGATGACGGGGCTCCTGCTGCACTGGCGGCCGAGGGCTTTCGTGCGGGCGGTAAATGAATCGGTTCCCGCGACGGCAGGTGTCCTGATTCAATTTCCGTTTTACGGCGGAATTTTCGGGCTGATCACCTATTCGACGCTTGCCGCGAAGCTGGCCCACTTTTTTGTGAGCTTTTCCTCGACGAATTCATATCCGATCCTGGTCTCGATTTACTCGGCTCTGCTCGGGATGTTCGTGCCCTCCGGCGGCAGCAAATGGATTATTGAAGCGCCGTATGTCCTGCAAGCTGCCAAGGATCTGCATGTGAATCTCGGATGGGTCGTCCAGATTTACAACACGTCGGAGGCGTTGCCCAATCTGATCAACCCGTTCTGGATGCTTCCTCTTCTGGGCCTGTTGAAAGTAAAGGCGCGCGATTTAATCGGATACGGAATGCTCTACTTCATGGTGAACTTCGTGTTGGTGCTCTTCTTCATGTGGCTCTTCGCGCGAACATTTCCTTATGTTCCGCCACTCATTCCGTGACGCCGGATCTATTTGCAAGGTAAGCCCGAAGGAAAACACGGTGGGTCCAGTGCGACGTTATATTGCGCCGCTCGGACATGTTCGTAAAGAGAGAACGACTGGGGAAGCGCCCAGAGAGCCCTCCAATACCATTTTCGTATGGGGCCGTGGTTCCGAAAATAGTGTGCGGTGACTGCTTCGACGCCAATTTCAATGGCGCCGCCGATGATGTACTTGTGTGCGTCCGGTCGCTGGCCGACAAAAAGCCTCGACACGCCCGTCTCGAAACAACTGGGGCAACTATGAAGATTGTTCAGGCTGGACACCGCGTCCGCGGAGGCCGCGCCAATTTGGGCGATGGTCAGGATGCTCCATTCCGGGTCGCGAAACGTTGCAAAATCCCGGGCCGTCGTTTTTACTTCTCGGGCAACCCCTATTGTTTTGGAGCGTAGCGCGTTGCGGACTGTCGATGCGGGCTGAACTTTTTCAATTTGTTGGGACCGCGCAATCGGTGAAAGCAGAAGCGCCATGGCCAGGCAACAACAGTGTTTCATGGTTCCTCAGTATTTCGGGCCGAATATCGCGCCCGTTCTGAGAGGGAACCACTGCCTCGCCCCACGGAGGATTGATCGTCATTTCAATATAAATGGATTCGCCTGCGCCGCTATCACAATTATGGGAAAAAATGTCGTGCAGTCCCAATTTGGTACACCAGGGATTTCGGTAGGACGGGCTTCAGCCTGTCGGTTTTGCACATGGCAAAAGAAAAGCAGACAGGCTGAAGCCCGTCCTACAAGGACATGGAATTCGGGAAAAAATAATAGAAAAGCACGCTGATTAAAATTAGATAGGCAAGGAGAACGAGCGTCCAGCCCATGTTGTGCCGAATGACTTGGCCTTCGCTGCGCACCAGCTTGCTGGTCGAAACGCCCACGCTGGCGGTTTGCGGCGCGATCGGTTTGCCCACTTCCGACCCGACGGAGTTGAAAGAAGGCAACATCAAGACCGGGAGATGCAGCAATCTCCCGGTCATCGCCTGCACAGGACCGAACATCGCATTCGTGGACGTGTTGCTTCCGGAAAGTGCGACGCCGATCCAACCCAGGACAGGCGCCAACACAACGAAGAACACTCCGATTTTGGAAAGACCAAAGGCCAGCGAGTTCGCCATCCCGGTGTAAACAAAAGCGTAGGCGAGCGCAAAAATAAAAAACGCGACTAACAGTGCTCCCCACATTTGCTTGAACGTGCGCGAAAAAACTTGCCCCAGTTGCTGACGTGTGGGTCGCAGGATCGCCAATATGATGAGCCAGGAAGCCAGCGTCGAGGTGCCACCCCCGAGCGGGGCAAAATTGAATGTCGAGGAAATGGCGCTATGCGTGACGGAAGAAACCGCCTGAACCGTCAGTTTTGCCAAACTGAAACCGGGGAGATGCGACCACGGGCCTGTCCAGCCCACGACGACAAGAATCAAGACCAGGAAGGGCATCCAAGAGTTAAATGCTTGCCGCAGGCTGGCCATTTCCAGGGCGTTCGCCTCAGAAGCGGGCGAGACTGCGAGCGGCTTGCCGCCGAATCCGCGAATCGTCTTCGGGCGCCACAGCTTCACGAAAATAAATAAAATCCAGAAGGAAACCAAAGCCCCGCTCAAATCCGGCAGATAGGGGCCCAGGTAATGGGCGACGGGCCATTGCCCTAATACATACGAAAGGGAGCCCACGATTGCCAGCGGCCAGGCCTCCGCAACTCCTTCCCATCCGCTTACCAGATAAATCAGCACCCAGGGCGGAAGCAGAGCGAGGACAGCCACAACATTGCCAATGGAAGCGGACAGCGCGAGCACCGGCAATCCGGTTACAGCGGCAAGTCCCAAAATTGGTGCGCCCAGCGCGCCGTAAGAAACAGGGGCGTTATTTGCAAGCGCGGCGACGCGAATCGCATCCAGGTCAGCGATTCCCAGACCAACGAGAATGGGGACCACAAATGCCCATGGGGTCCCGAACCCTACAAGTCCTTCCAGGAGCGCGCCGAAAGCCCATGCCAGCATGATGGTTTGAATTCTAATGTCGGCGGTGGCGTGATGGATCATCCAGTTTTTGAACCGTTCGAAATCTCCGGTTAGGACTATGGTGTTGAAAATAATGAGGCCCCAGAACGTAATCCAGTCGATCACCCAAAAGCCCGTCAAGCCGCCGTACAGATAGGATTTGAGCGCGCCGGCGAGAGGCGCATGCCACACGAAAACGCCAATGGGAATGGTGATCACTCCCACGAGGATCGAGGCGAGCCAGGCCGTCATGCGAAGTGCCGCGATCATGAACAGAAGCGCGATCAGCGGAACGAGGGAAATCAACACGCTGAGCCACACATGTCCAGTGGGGTCGAGTATCTGCTCAAACATCCCGATTGTCCTTTCGCTGGCGATGCGGCGGTCTCGAAGTTCGCATCTCAGGCGCACCCGGCTTATGACAGGGTTGGCCCGGTCAGGATCTCAAGATTGTCTTTCTTGCTTGAGAAAGTCAGGGCAAAGCAATATCACAACCAGATCACAGGTCAACAGGGAAATTCGCAGATGGAAGAGGCCCCTCTTTCATTTCCTGCCCGAGGGAAACTTCATGATGGCTCGCTACCCAGCGCCCATGGCGGGTTGGAGCCTTATCGTGCCAACGGTTGTCGACACCATTCTCACTGCCTTGGCGCCCGCAATCGCCGGCTGGTTTGAGACCATTGCCGTCATGCGCCAAAACAAAAATAAGACTGTCGAGATTTCCAGCCGCGTCATGGGAGTTTCCCCGGCCATTGCAGGCAGGGTTTACGACGAGTTGATGCCGATGTTTAATGCGACCGGCAAGTACAATCCAAAAGCGCTCGAAGTGTTGCGGCGGTCATACGTCGAGATGGGTATCCTTCCCACCGAGCCTGACATGAGCCAGTTAGTCACTGAGAAATTCTTGCCGTCTGCTTCCAAATGAAGAACCAATTGCTCTATCCCGCGTAATCGCGGCGAGAGGACATGAGGATCGTGACCGACGCCGCGCCGGCGATCAGAGTGGAGGGCGTGACCCAGGCTTATGGGGCGCCGGGAGATGCGCTCCGCGTCGTCGCACTGGAAAGCGCTTCGCTGGCAGTGGACCGTGGCGAACTCGTGAGCTTGATCGGACCGAGCGGATGCGGCAAGAGCACACTGCTCAATTTGATGGGCGGTCTCGTCCTGCCGGCTTCCGGAAAAGTTTGGATTGACGGCGAACCGGTGACCGGGCCGCTGCCTCATAAAGTCGCATACGTTTTCCAGGAGAATGCCCTGTTCCCCTGGCGGACCGTTCTCGACAACCTCAAGTTGGGAATGGCATTTCAAGGCGTGCCGCAAGCGGAGCGAGAATCGCGGGCGCGCGAGTCGCTCAAAGCAGTCGGGCTCTCCGATTTTGCGAATCACCATCCAGGCCAATTGTCCGGCGGAATGAAGCAGCGAGCGCAGCTTGCCCGCGCTCTCGGTTTGCGAACTGAAATTCTGCTTATGGACGAACCGTTTGGCGCGCTCGATGAGCAGACACGAATGGTGCTCGGCGAGGACCTCTCCGTTTTGCTGGCACGCACTGGCAAAACAATCGTTTTCGTCACCCACAGTCTAGTGGAGGCGATATTTCTTGCCGATCGAGTCGCCGTACTCAGCCCACGGCCCGGACGTATCAAGCAAATTATTTCGGTAAATGAAAAGCACCCGCGCAACCGAAGTTTTATGACGTCACCGAAGCTCGGCCAATTGCGCAATGAACTCTATGAGCTCTTGCACGATGAAATCCGCAGGACGATGGATCAGCCGGCGCCTGAGCCCGGCTCGCCCGCCGGTGAGACGTTTACGGCGGACGAGGGTGGAAGGGCGTGAGCGGCTCCCGGCTGGCACAACGACTTGTTCAACTGGGATTTCTGGTCCTGGAAGCAGTTGCGTGGCAGATCACCGCCATCCGTGGCGGCGTCAGTCCTCTCCTGCTGCCTCCACCCGCTGCGGTGTACCGCGAATTTCTAGCTTTGCTCAAGACTGGGATGTTTTGGCCCGATTTGAAAGTGACTCTCTATGAGTTAGGCGTTGCGTTCTCGATCGCTGCTGTCGCGGGGAGCGCGGCAGGTTACCTTGTGAGCCGTTCCCGGTACGCGATTCGAGTCTTCGATCCGTTGTTCGCCGGAATATTTGCGATTCCCGCGATTCTTCTATATCCGCTTTACGTGCTTTTCTTCGGTCTTGGGCCGGGATCGAAGATCGCCATGGGCGCGACGATTGCTTTCTTCCCCATTGTACTCAATACGATTTCCGGATTGAGTCGCGTCGATTCCACCTATGTTTGCGCTCGTTGCCGTACTTGCCGCAATGGCAGTGATGCTGAATGAGATGTGTCGCTCGTCGGAAACGAGGCTCAACCGGTGGCAAGTATGATGGAACCGGTGACGTGAGAAACGAAATGATTGTCGACATCCATGAGGAGGGCTGCCATGTCTAGAAAACTGGAGCTGTCATTTGCTTGCGGCGACTATGAAATTACTCGCCCACTCATGGAAGGCACGGTCGAGGCCGATGGAATCGAGCTGACGGTACTCACCGATGCGGGCTCCAGAGAGCGTCACTGGCGCATGGCTCGCAACAATGAATATGACATCTGTGAATTCAACGCCTGCGCTTATTTCATGGCGCGCGACCGCGGCGTTCGCTGGACAGCCATTCCGGTCTTCTTGCACCGCCGATTCCGGCACGGCTTCATTTTTATCAATACGGCCAAAGGTATCAAAGAATCAACCGACTTGATCGGACGCAGGGTTGGCGGCACGAATTTTCAGCCGGCCGGCAGCATCTGGGCTCGCGGAATCCTCGAAGAATACTTCAGCGTGCCGCACAAGAAACTCACCTGGATCACCGAACGGGCCGAGGACATCGAATTCACACCGCCGCCGGGCCTTAAAATTGAGATGATCCCGTAGCAGAAATCCCTCGACGACATGCTGGCCGAAGGCGAACTCGATGCCATGATTTCGCCGACCTTTCCGCGGCCTTTCCTTAAAGGGGACAGGCGCGTCGCGCGCCTCTTCGCCAACTACAAGGAGGTGGAGACCGACTACTTTCGCCGCACCGGAATATTTCCCATCATGCATGTGACCGTGATTCGCCACGAAATTGTCGATCAGCATCCCTGGGTTGCGGCGAGCCTGGCACGAGCGTTCCAAGAGGCGAAGCGCATCACCTACGAGCGGGTGCGCAATCCTCGCGTCGTGTCGCTCGCCGGGTTCAGCGCCGCTTGGGAAGAGCAGATGGAAATTCTGGGGCGCGACCCATGGGTCTACGGTCTTGGGGCGGCCAACCGCAAGAATCTGCAAGCCGCGATCCGCTACTCCCATCAGCAGGGATTGATCCGCCGGGAGATTCCCCTCGCGGAACTAATTGTTGACACCGATGATGAAGAAATCGGCGATAAGACTCGCATATAAGGTCCCATTCGATGGATAGTGATTTCAGGAACGATGCGGTGCTTCGGCGTATGGCCGAAGACGGCATCGAATTGCTGATCGCGTGCTCGAATGGCCTGCAAATGCCCGATCGTCCCGACCCGGTGGTCCATCACTGCGGATATCGCTCGCTCGGAGAGAGTTTCGCTCTGCTGCAAGGCGATGGGGCGGCGAAAAGGTGCTTCGCTTATGGAATCACGACGTAGTTGTTGAACCCGCGGTTGGCGTCCTGAAGCGAAGAAAGTGCTTCATTGACGTTTTTCAGAGCGGCACGCTTGTGCTGCAACACGGAGAGATCGAGCGTTCCGGCGCGGGCCATCTCCGCCAGTTCTTGTCCCTCGCCTGTCGTGAACCAGCAGGAGCCAATGAGCTGAATATTCATCCCCATCATCCAGTGGATGTTCAACGGCAGCGTTTCGGCCACACCACCAATATCGACAGCGCGCCCGCCACGCCGCAACGCACGCAGCGCATCCAACATGGCGCTCGCCGGAGCGCCGGGCGGCAGGGTATCGATGACCGCGTCGACGCCCTCCTCCTCGGTCACCTCCATCGCCCATTCTTGTACCGGGCGTTTTCCGACCGCGAACACCTGTATCTTCGCTGGCGCCAGCGCCCTCACACGGTCCAGCAGCGCTTGATTGCGGCCGGTTCCAAGTATCTTCGTTACCCCGGTTGCCAATCCTACAAGTGCGACGCAGAGGCCCAATGTACCGCCGATCCCGTTGATCAGGAGTGAGCGTCCAGGACCAACTCCGGCCTTCCGTATTGCGGAGTAGGCGGTGCCAAGATATCCGAATCTCCCAGCCGCCTCGAAGCTGACATTGTCGGGCAGTTTGACAAGCGCACTCTGTGGTGCGGTGATGTATTCCGAAAGTCCCCCGTAGGGATAGGCATCGAATACCGCCTGCGAGAGCGGCCCGCGCCCGAAATAGCCCTGAAACGTGAAGCCCCGGCAATTCACGATTTCTCCGCTTCTGCACGCACGGCATGATCCGCATCCGCGTGCCGGGTTGACATAGACCCGGTCGCCCGTGCGTATCGACTGCACTTGGCTGCCGACCTCGGCGATGACGCCTGCGGGATCCAAGCCGAAGATCGCCGGGAGCTTCGGCAGCGGCAGTTGCGGAAACCACTCCGGCCATTTCGTGAGCACATTCTTCAGATTCGGCACCACGCCACAAGCCTTGACGGCCACGAGCACGTCGGTTGGGCGAGGTTCGGGGATTGGGATCTGCTCGAGCCGCATTGGGCCGCCGATTTCGTGCATGCGCGCTGCCAACATCGTTTTCATTGCTAACTCCTCCACCGGTTTTCCCGGACGTGAGTGCAAGCAACTTCGCTGGTACCTTCACATACCTGCGCCCAATCCTCCAGCAATACCTAACAGATAGGAGAATAATCTAAGCCATCGACTTGCAATAAACTCGGGCGTGATTTTCTCAATCGCGCCTTCGCCCTTTTCCGCCGTGATGAAAGAAATTGCTGGCAGCCTGGCGTCGAGTCAAGGATTCAGCGCACAAGAACCGCGCGCCATGGACCGGACCAACGCCGGAAGAATCCTGCTGCGCTATCGCAATATGTGGCGCATCTGTCCTTCCAAACTGACTTGCCCGAGGTTCTGGAAGCCTTGACAGCACTAGGCGGCGGGCATATCGTCTCGAACAACAAGGCAGGCAAATACGTAACAGTTCAGTCCGCACCGGCATGGTTTCGAGTCCCAGGAGGCCGCCTCATGGCAATTACAAACCGACAGCCCTTGGAGCGATATCAGAAACGTGATCTGGCGAACGAGTTTGCCGATGTGGATCTGGCGCGCACGGGGCCGGACACTCCGGGTGGGCGTTTCATGCGGCGTTTTTGGATGGCTGTTTGCCGGAGCCAGGACCTTCCGAAAGGCGTGACAAAACCCATCCGCATTATGAGCGTGGACTATGCGCTTTATCGCGGCGAATCGGGCCGACCGCAGGTCATCGATTATCGCTGTCCGCATCGAGGCGCGCAGATGCACCTTGGCTGGGTGGAGGGCGACGATATCCGGTGCATCTACCACGGCTGGAAATATGACTGCACAGGCCAGTGTGTAGAGCAACCCGCTGAGGATTCCAGCTTTGCCTCCAAGGTCAAAATCGGCAGCTATCCCACGCGTGAATATATGGGCCTAATTTTTGCTTACTTCGGCGAAGACAATCCACCGCAGTTTCCGCCGTATCCGGGTGAGAGGCCGGACGCCATTGTCGATCCGTGGAACGTCGAGCATGTGCCGTGCAATTATATGCAGTGCTTTGAGAACAGCATGGATGAGACGCACGTCGCATTCGTGCACCGCCCAGGCGGATCGCATAAAAATATCGCCGATCTGCCGGCGGTGAGCGCGGAAGAGACGGATTGGGGCATGCTGCGTCTCGGAACGCGCGCCAACGGAAAGATACGCCGCAGCCTGCACTATATGCCAAACGTCACGCGAGTGATCGTGCCGCCCGTAGCAGGCATGGATGGCGTGGGCGGATGGGTGGAAATTTTTTTCAATTTCACGCCGATTGACGATGAAAATCACATGTGGCTGATCACCAGCAACGTGACTGTGAGTGGTCCAGAGGCGGAGGCGTATCGCCTCAAGCGCGCCGAGTATCATCAAAAAATCGCAGCGGCGCGTCCGGCGCGAGATCTTGCGGTGGAGCTCATGTCAGGCCAACATCAGTTTGCGGAGATGGAGCATCCGGACCTGGTGATAGTTCAGGACATTGCGGTGCAGGCCGGCCAAGGCCGGATTGCCGACCGTCAGCATGAACGGCTGGGCCGGTCGGACACAGCCATCATTCTATGGCGAAAAATCCTGGCGCGTGAACTGCGAGCCGTGGCCGAGGGACGGACTGGAAAAAAATGGACGCGCCCGCCTGCGGACGAGTTGCCGACCCTTGGCTTCTGATTTCCGCCGCTGGCGCGTCACGTTCAACAGTTTCCTGCGCCCAAAAATGAAAGGACATTTTGATGCCCGATCCGAGTGAAAACCGCACCTCTCCCCAAATACCGTCAGGACCAAGTCCCAGGCTTTCCTTCGGCAGTGTTTCGCGCAGAACCGTGCTCAAGCAGGTGGCGGCAATGGGAGCGGGCGCCGCTCTTTCCATTCGACCAGTTCTTTCGGGAATTCCAGTTGTCGATTCCAAGCCCAACCGCGGGCGAATCGACGTGCACCATCACATGCTTCCTCCTTTTTACATGGACCTGCGACGCGCGGTTCCCGACGTTGGGAGAATGCCCACGTGGTCGCCTTCTAAATCACTCGATGACATGGAGAAGAATGGGGTCACGACCGCCATGCTGTCGCTCGCCGTGTCTGGCGTCACGTTCGATGCGGGGGAAGCCGGGCGCAGCCTGGCGCGAAAGAGCAATGACTTCGGCGCGCAGCTCGTCATGGACCATCCCGCGAATTTTGGTTTGCTGGCGGCCCTGCCCCTGCCGGACCCACAGGGCAGCCTCGTCGAGATCGAATATGCGCTGGACACGCTGCACGCGGACGGAATCGCTTTGCTAAGCAGCTACGGCGACAAGTGGCTCGGCGACCCCGCGTATGCGGCCGTTTTCGAGGAACTGAACCGTCGCAAGGCCGTAGTGTTCGTTCACCCGAGCGCTCCGAATTGTTGCGCCAATCTGATGCCCCACGTGCCGGCGTCCACCATGGAGTTTCTATTCGACACGGCCCGGACGATTGAGAGTCTCCTCATGAATGGGACCTTCTCCCGGTTTCCGAATCTCCGGTTTATATTTTCTCATGGTGGGGGAGCCATGCCTGTTCTGGCGAATCGGATCGCCAGGCTCTTTCCAAAAGAGTTGACGCCTCAAGCGCCGAACGGTGTGCTCTATGAATTGAAGCGCCAGTATTACGATACCGCCAGCGCAAGCAATCCAACTTCGCTCGCTGCCATTTTGAGTATCGTTCCAGGTTCTCAGATTCTTTTTGGAAGCGATTTTCCATTTCTGTCCGCAGGGGATACCGCAAGCGATTTAGCGCATTCTGGTTTGCCGGTCGAGACCGTTGAGGCGGTTAACCGCGGCAACGCTGTCATGTTGTTTGGGCGGCTGAAGAATTAAATCACCACGTGGCGAAATGTAAAGGATTGCCGAACGTCGGCCCAACAGGAAATCAAAATGCGAAGACACACTCGTACTCACTGACCGCAGGAGAAATACATTCCTTAATTTCAGGCGACCCGAGCGAATTGTGCCGCAGTTTCACAAAAAGCCGATGATAGGGCCTGTTCTACTTTCCGTGGATGAAGGCGGCAAGCGCCTTCTGCTCATCGCCGCAAGTCTCTATCTCGGAACGATTATCTAGCCATCCTGTGAGCCATAAAAAATAGCACTTCCCGGTCATCTTCTTTCATGCGGCCGAAAAGGCGGCAGAATTTGAGCAGCAACCGCTGATCTTTGCCCGAATCGCCCCACAAAATGTCGTCCGTAGATTTGCGTTTCGGAAGATTTGGCAACTTGGGCGGTTCTTCGCCGTCATAAAACAGCCGGTACATGGGAACTTCATAGGCGCGAGCAAATTTTTCAAGAGTCTCGACGGCGGGGACAGTGTGTCCGTTCTCGACACGCGAAATGTAGCACCGCAGCAATCCCGTTCGCTTCTCGACCTCGCCTTGTGAAAACTTCTTTTCTTCGCGCAACGCACGCAAACGATCTCCTATGACCACGTTTTGATCCTCCTTACTGCATGAATGAATCGCAAATCAATCTGGGTTGAATTGGGGACGGGAGAGATTAACTCACACTTCGGCAATTGCAAAGGAATTTTGTCGGTCAAAGCAGGTCTGGAGTTTCATTGGAACGGTTGGCCCCGCTTTGCTGCACCATGCATGACCCTTAGGCATTCCGGAAGCTGCCCTTTATTCAACCTTCAGAATTGCACTACTGTAGAAGATGAATCAATCGCCAGAGGCTACGCCGATCTACTTCGGTAATGGAAATTCGATCCGATTGCGCGCGATCTAGACCCCAGAATGGCGAACTTGAGCGTCCGGAACACACTCGCCAAAAAGGCGGAGACTCTTCCTGCGAAAAAAGTGCGCTGCGGGGCCGAAGGATAAAACTCAGGGAAAAAGAAACTGTTCGTCGCTTTCAAATCCGTTGAATTCCATCTTTTTCCCTGAGCGACCCGACACATAGGTGACAGATTGTACCGGACACATGGGTTACACTTTCTCCTTTTTTTAGGGAGGAAGCGATGCCATGGAAGGAGTGTTCGGTGATGGATGAAAGGCTTCAGTTTGTGGCTCGCCGGCTAGCCGGCGAGCCAATGGCGGAACTGTGCAGGGAGTTTGGAATATCTCGCAAGACAGGCTACAAGATTTTCGATCGCTATCAACAATGCGGCCTTCAGGGGTTGACCGACAGAAGCCGCCGTCCCTATCGCTATGCCCACCAACTTCCTTTTCAGGTGGAGAACTTTATCCTGAACGTGAAGCAGGAGCACCCCAGCTGGGGTGCTCGCAAAATCCGCGAGCGCCTGATCCGCCGGTTCTCCGGCATTCCCATCCCCGCCAACAGCACCATCCATGCGGTCCTGGATCGACACAACCTGGTGCAGCGTCGGGGCCGCTTGCGTCGTCGCGCGCAGGGCACCGCTCTATCCTTAGGCCAGGCTCCCAATGAACTGTGGTGCACCGATTACAAGGGCGAATTCTTACTGGGCAATCATCAATACTGCTATCCCCTGACCGTCACCGATCATGCCAGTCGCTTCCTGCTCACCTGTGAGGCACTTTCCTCCACCCGAGAAAGCTACGCTTTTACCGTGTTTGAAAGGCTGTTTCAGGAGCGCGGCCTGCCTGCCAACATCCGCAGCGATAACGGCGTTCCCTTCGCTTCCGCACATGCTTTGTTTCACTTGAGCAAGTTGGCCGTCTGGTGGCTCCGTTTGGGCATTGGCATCGAACGCATCAAGCCCGGTCACCCGCAGCAAAACGGCCGCCATGAGCGCATGCATCTCACGCTGAAGAAAGAAGCCACGAAACCAGCCGCTGGCAACTTCCTGCAGCAGCAGGCTCGCTTCGATGACTTCCTCGAGGTCTTCAACAACGAACGCCCGCACGAAGCTCTGGACATGAAGTGCCCCGCCGAAGTCTATCAGCCCTCAACGCGCATCTACAAAGGGCTGCCCGATATCGATTATCCCTTCCACGACAAGACCATCGTCGTCACCCGTTGCGGACGGATCTGTCTGGGACACAAGAAGATTAACTTCAGCACCGTCTTTGCCGGACAGGCCGTCGGCATCAAGGAAGTTCAGGACGATATCTGGCTGGTTAGTTTTATGGAGTATGATCTAGGATACTTTGATCTGGAGACTCGAGTGCTAGAACCGTTGCAAAATCCATTTGGCCCGAAACTGTTACCTATGTAGCCGGTACATTCTGTTACCCATGTCTCCGGGTTGGACCTCCCAAGAAAATGGCGGGGCCGACGAGACTCGAACTCGCGACCTCCTGCGTGACAGGCAGGCGTTCTAACCGACTGAACTACGGCCCCGCTGTAAAGATTCTGGATTGGTGGGCAGTGTCCGATTTGAACGGACGACCTTCCGGGTGTAAACCGGATGCTCTAACCGCTGAGCTAACCGCCCATGTCTTTGAAATTCTACAGGTTAAGTTTTTGGAATGCTAGTCCAAACGGCAGATTGTAGGTGTTTAGTGGGCGAAAGGTTTCGCCTTGCGGGGCTTTTGATTTGTGTCCTCACCTACGACGCGCTGAATCGCCTGTTGCGAGCTCCTGGACCCGGCCAACGAAAAAATATTACGCTGAACGTCTTGGAGAGGTGTAAAGTGGGGCTATCGGGTGCCAAAGAAATTCCGGGTTAGACTAGCCTAAATCGGCAGGAGTCCACCATCCAGAGAGAGGAGCAGGTCATGACCAATCCCAAGTTCCAGGGTGCGATGTGGCAGAGAATTGGAGCGGGCGTGCTGGGTCTCGGTGCGTTCTTGATGCTCCCGTGCCTTTCGATTGCCGCAGATGCGGTCAAAGCGCCGGTGACGTTCGCCAAGGATGTCGCCCCGATTTTTCAGGCCAAGTGTCAGGAGTGTCATCATCCGGGAACCGTGGCGCCAATGTCTTTGGTGACGTATGAAGAGACGCTCCCGTGGACAGATAAAATCAAGGACCGCGTGGTCACCCGTAATATGCCGCCGTGGCACCTCGACCGAACGGTTGGAATCCAGAAATTCAAGAACGACACTTCGTTGACGGATGCGGAGATTGACACGATCGTCCGGTGGATTGATTCGGGCAAGGCGCGCGGGAACCCGAAAGACATGCCGCCCGCCAAGATGTGGCCGAGTGACGAAGGATGGCAGTTGGCCGAACAGTTCGGCCAGCCGGATATCGTCGTCCAGTCGGCGCCCTACACCGTGCCGGCCGTAGCACAGGACGCCTGGTGGAAGCCGCTGAGCGAAGAGCTCCCAGTGACCGAGCCGCGATGGGTGCGCGCGGTCGAAATGCGTCCAGGGACCACCGCGGGACGCCGTGTCACTCATCATGCCCTCGCGCAACTCCTGCAGGATGAACCGGGCGTTAGCAGCGCCGCGGACGACGACGGCATCGGGCCGCTGGCCCTGGCGAGACGCAACGACGGAGGGCTCTTGATGGAATGGGCGATCGGGAAACAATTCGACGTCTACCCTTCCAACACGGGCAAATTGCTGCTCCCGGGAGCAAGGATTCGGTGGGATGTGCACTACCACTCCGTCGGCGAAGAGGTTCGCGACAATGTCATGATAGGAATCTATCTCTATCCCAAGGGCGTGACGCCGAAGTACCGGACGCGCCTGATGGAATTTCACGCCAACCAGCTCGGCAGGGTTCTGGATATTCCTCCCAACACGATCACCGAGACTCAGTCTTTCCACGTGCTGAAGGAGCCCGCCAGGTTTGAGAACTTTCAGCCGCACATGCATCTGCGCGGCAAGGCCATGTCCATGGAAGCGATCTTGCCGGACGGCACAACCGAGATGCTAAGCTACGTCGACCGTTTTGCCTTCAACTGGATGAATAATTATATTTACGCAGAGGACGCCGCGCCGGTGCTCCCAAAGGGAACGGTAATCCGCATTACCGCCTGGCATGACAATACCGCCGCCAACCCGTACAATCCCGACCCGAACCAGTGGGTCGGCTGGGGCGAGCGCACGATCGACGAGATGGCGCACGCTTGGGTGAACGTCACCTACATTACCGAAGAGGACTATAAAGAATGGGCCTCTACGCATAAACCGGGCCAACCTATGCCGGAAATGATGCACAGCCACTAATTCGGATCTCGACAGGCTGGCAGGAGCAGCGGCTTTTTCAGAGTTGCTGCTCCTCATTCTCGACTTCAGTAGTCGGGATTGCGGAATACAACTCAAAGTAAGAGGGAGAATTCTCCGATGCGCGCGCTGCGGTCGCCGGTGACACCTCGATATCTAGCAATCCTGCTCGCAAGCTGGGCGCTCGTGTGGGCGACGCTGCCTGTGAACGCGCAATCCGGACAGTTGCCCATGGAGCCTTTGCACACCGCAGGTCAGACCGTGACGGCCGCCTATGAGGGTTGGTTCAAGAATCCGGATGGCAGTATCAGTATTCTTTTTGGGTATTTCAATCGGAATTTGACGGAAGAGCTGGACATTCCGGTTGGTCCGAATAACCAGATTGAGCCGGGCGGGCCCGACCAGGGGCAGCCGACGCATTTTCTGCCTCGAAGGCAGTGGGGCCTGTTCACCGTAACGGTACCGGAAAATTTCGGGACCGAGAAGCTCACCTGGACGCTCGTCGCCAACGGCCAGACAACGGCAGTCCCTGCACACCTGGATGACCGTTGGCAAATCTCGCCCTTCTCCGACGTGGGCATTGGCAACACCCCGCCCATCATCAGCTTTGAAGAGGGAGGCCCGTCTGTGCAGGGTCCGCGTGGGATGAGTATCGCGCTCGAGACGACATTGCGGAATCCGCTCACGCTGAACCTGTGGGCCGCCGATGATGCCAAGACATTTCAGGGTGGCAAGGCCCCCGATTCTCCTCCAGTGACGGTGACGTGGAGCAAGTTCCGGGGACCCGGCGCCGTGAAGTTCGCTAATAGCAAGCCCCCGGTCGAAAAAGCAGACGGCAAGTGGAAAACTGCCCAGGCCTTCAGCGGCAAAGCGACGACGACCGCTACGTTCAGCGAGCCCGGAGAGTACGTGTTGCATGTGGTAGCCAACGATTGGTCAGGGGATGGCGGCGGCGGATTTCAGTGCTGCTGGACGAATGCTCAGGTGAAGGTCTCCGTCAAGCCGGAAGCGTCGGGCGGCCGATAATTCGGTGTGAGTCGATCGATTCGTCAGGGTGGTCGATTCTGCAGTCGATCAAAGCCACAAGGTTCAATAGCCTCGCTTCGGCTTGAGGTTCGCATTGCCAGGGCACTGCTCGGATCCAACTACATGAGAAGAATCCGGGTGGTGTGAAGCGGCAGCGGCGATCTGACGCCATTTGACACCAATTGGAAAATGGGCAGTGTTGTAATGCATTTAACAACTCGGGACTTGATTTCTGGAGATGCGATTTCGATCTCCACCGCCCCTGCCAAAGATCCGTTGCTATGGCTGCGATTCCTCACCTGAAGGTTTCAATACTTGTCCAAAGCCTGCGGATTTTGGGGCTGAGTTGTGCTTAGCCCGCATTTCTCACAAGCTGCAATGATGTCAGCTAGGAAGATCTCCTCTTCCTCAAACCTGCGGAGAGATTCTTCGGGGCACAAACCGCCCCTCAGAATGACACCCTGCTTCAAGTTGTCATTCTGAGCGAAGCGAAGAATCTCTCTGAATCCCGCAATACACGAGAACCATGACCCGAACTGGTGAGAAATGCGGGTTAGACTCTCCGGGGACTGCGCTGGTTCGGGATCCCGTCGTAGAATTGTGGGACGATTGTGAAACGCCGCGGACAAGTCGCTGCATTTATCCTTGCTGGGGGCGCAAGCTCACGCATGGGGCGGGACAAATGCCTTCTCGACTTTGGCGGCGTTCCGCTTATCGTTCACACGGCTCGCCTTATCGAACCTCTCGTTGCGGAAGTCACAGTGATTGGGCCGCGTCGTCAATATGCGGCGATGGGGCTGCGAGCGATTGCAGATCATGACATTGCTGACCAAGGATCGAAGAGAACTCGGCGCGGGCCTTTGGCAGGCATCGCTGCCGCCTTGACCGCAACGCGCTTATCGTGGAACTTGATTGTCGCGTGCGACCTGCCGTATCTTTCCGCAGCGTGGCTTGACTGGCTGCTTTCGCGAGCGATTCGGTCGCGCGGGCAAGCCGTCATTCCGCGAACAGGGCGCGGACTCGAGCCGCTGGCCGGGGTTTACCGGCGCGAATGTGGCGCGCCCATCGCGGCTGCGCTTGCGCGGGGCGCGCGAAAAGTTACCGACGCGATCGAGGAGCTTCGCCTGGAGGTCGTCTACCAACGCGACTGGATTCGGCTCGATCCACGCGCGCTGGTCTTGAAAAACATGAACACGCCGGGAGACTATAACGAGGCGCGGAAATGGTGGGACGCTGGAAGGCTGCACGATGGCAAACCTATGGACAAACCCCTGGCGGCGCGGAAGGGAAGATCTGGCAGCAATTAGGCATGTGAAATTGCGATGACGGAATGGCTGATTCTCTGCAACTCGTCCGGCAGAAACGAAAGGAAAAAGAATATGGCATCCACCCAGCAGACTGTGATTGCTTCGCCCCGCATCGAGCGTCTGCGAGATTTTGTCGTCGCGCTCAGCAACTTGGTGGAAACCGCGACTGGCGAGCCAGGCATCCTTCGCGAGGGGTCGCGCCTGTTGAAGGAATTGGTCGGCGTCGATGACTGGCTGCCCTCCCGCTACGCGGAGCCTTCTCTGAACGGGTATCAGCAATATTTGCTGCACGCGGATTCACAGGAGCGGTTCTCTGTGGTGAGCTTCGTGTGGGGTCCCGGCCAGAAATCCCCGATTCACGACCATACCGTATGGGGAATTGTCGGCATCCTGCGTGGCGCGGAATTCGAGCAGAGCTATTCCCGCGCCGGCGATGGGCGTTTCGTGGAACAGGGCGCTCCGGTTCGGCTTGCCAAAGGCGAGGTTACCGCCGTTTCACCGGCCATTGGCGATTTCCATCGCGTTTCGAATGCGTTAGATGACCGGCCATCCACCAGCATCCATGTTTACGGAGCCAACATCGGAGCCATTCGGCGATCCATGTACGAACTGGACGGAACGAGCAAGACGTTCATTTCGGGATATTCGAACACCGAGTTACCGAATCTTTGGGACCGTTCGAAAGACAAATCGGGGGCCTGAGCTGTATCTCGCGCAGTTCGCGCCGGGATCTCTTCTCGCTCCAGCTCTCTGTTGAACGATATGACATAATGCGAGGTGCGGCAGCGGAAGCAAATCCTCGAGACCGGGCGGCGATCGATTGAGGCACACGCAGTCCCGTAAGCAAACACAATCACTCCAGAGGCGGTTGCAAAAGCTGGTCCTGTTGTTCTGGATTTTCCCCGGACTGTTTGCAATCTCGACTCGTGCGTCGGAGTTGAAGCCCGAAACGATTACTGCTTTTGACGGCTACATCGCGGCGACGGAAGCAAGGATGGCCGATGATTTACGCCTCAATCAATTCCTGGTCATCGATCGCTTGCCTGATTTACAGCGAAAGCAAGCTTACGACCAGCTTCAACGCGGCCAGGCATATATCGAAGAATTGCAGACTACCCAAGACCATCATCCAATTCACATTCCGAACGGCATGATCCATCATTGGGCGGGAGTAAATTTTATTCCCAATGTCACGCTTCGCGAAACGACTGCCGTCCTGCAGGATTACGAAAACGAACCGAGCATTTATAACCCGGAAATTCGCCGATCCAAGCTGATCGAGCGCAGAGGAAATGAATCGAAGATTTACCTTCAGTTTTACAACAAGTCGATTATTACCGTCGTTCTGGACGCCTATTTTGACGTCATCGAAACACCCCTTGGAAGTACACAGCTGCAAAGCGCATCCCGCTCCACGCGCATCGTGGAGGTTGTGAATCCGGGCAGTCCAAATGAACACGAGCGTACGGATGGGAACGATCATGGATATATGTGGCGCCTCTACAGTTACTGGCGAATCGAAGAAAAGGATGGGGGCGTATACATGCAAAATGAATCGATCACCTTGACCCGGACGGTTCCCGTGCTGCTCGCTTGGCTGGTCAACCCTTTGACGAAAAGCATTCCCCGCGAGGTTCTCCTGGACATGTTGACCGACACAAAAAAAGCAGTCCGGAAGGAGAAGGCGACATCGAAGCAGCGCGGCCCTTCGCAAGGAGGGGCAGCTTTGGGAGAGTCTGCGCAGCGAATTGCAATTCCACACCTCTGACAGAATTCCCGATACACCGCATTTTGCCGGCGGTTCTGCATGCCACCTGGGCGTTAATGATTCATTCCGGAGAAAATCTTCTTTACATTTTCCGGGCTGGAAGCGGCCAGCAGGTTCTTGGCGCCGTCTATTGCTATTTCGTCCGCGTCTCCTGCAAGTTCCTTCATCGTCTCCGTGATAAAAGTTTCCAGAGGCATTTGGTGGAGGGCGCCAGGAGGCGCCTTGCCTGCTCCGCCGAGTTCGGTCGCCACGTAGGGCGGGATGAGTTCGATGACTTTTACTTTCGAGTCTCTCAACTGTTGCCGCAGCGAAAGCGAGAAAGAATGGACAGCGGCCTTCGTGGCGCAGTAAACGGGGAAAGCCGCGAGAGGAACAAACGCGAGTCCCGAAGATACGTTTAGCAGGGTTGCGCTTTGTTGTTTTATCAAGTGCGGCAAGAATTCAGCGGACACACGAATTAAGCCAAGGAGATTGGTTTGAATTTCCGCTAACATCGCCAGATCGTCGATGGGTTTTCCGGACGCGAAATCGTGTCTTCCCTGCACGCCGGAATTGTTAAAGACGCAGTTAAGGCCGGGAAATTCTTTAATGATCTTCCGCGCGGTGTTCCGCACGGCGCTGAAATCCGTAACATCCAGAACGAAATGCCGCATACCGGGATTGGCGGCGCAGATGCTCCGCAATCGATCTTCGCGGCGGCCGCTGATGATGACCTGGTTCCCCAACCGGTGAAATGCTTCGGCGAGCCCTTTTCCGATGCCCGAGGTGCCGCCGGTGATAAAAATTGTGTTGGAATGCATTTTCATGAAATTTTCCCCTATAATTCGTGACGATCGCTTTACATCCGTGCCGGTTATTACGGCTCATCATTCTACAGCGTCTCACCCGATGGGAGAGAACCATGACACGATTGCAGCGTTCGGTGGTTTTTCTATTTGTGTGCTTCGCGGCTCCTCTGCGCGCGCAGCAACCCGTGCGCCCGGCCGGCGACTCCTACCAATTGAAGCCTTCGCCGAAGACCGTGGCGTGGGGCTATTACGACGCAAAGACACCTCCGGCCCTGCGGATCAAGTCCGGTGACACTGTGGAAATCCAGACGCTTGTTACCGGAAGCCGTGAGCGCTTCGAGAGCACGGGCCTTTGGCCCGACCGCGTTGAACCGGCGTGGCGCGAAATTTACGATCAGGTTAAGGATCACGGTCCGGGCCCGCATATGCTGACCGGCCCAATTTACGTCGAAGGCGCCCAGCCGGGCGACGTATTGGAAGTCCGCATCCAGAAGATCCGCCTGGCGATTCCATATGCGCTGAATGCTTTCTCGCCGGGGCGCGGATTCCTGCCTGAGGATTTTCCTTACGAGCGAGTGAAAGTGATTCCGCTGGACGAAAAACGCATGGTCGCGCAGTTCGCCGACGGCATCGAGATACCGCTGCGCCCGTTTTTCGGAAGCATGGGAGTGGCGCCGCCGGCGAGCGCAGGGCGCATCAGCAGCGCTCCGCCCTGGGTGAACGCCGGGAACCTGGACAACAAGGAGTTGGTCGCAGGCACAACGCTGTTCATCCCGATTCACGCGCCCGGCGCGCTCTTCCAGGCGGGCGATGGCCACGCGGGACAGGGCGATGGAGAAGTGGACATCACCGCGATGGAAACATCACTCGTCGGCACGTTCCAGTTTGTCGTGCGCAAGGACATGAAGCTGCGCTGGCCGCGCGCGGAAACGCCCACCGAGTTCATCACCATGGGATTGCACGAAGACCTCACGGAAGCGACTAAAATGGCGGTCCGCGAAATGATCGATTTCCTGATGCAGGAAAAGCACATGACGCGCGACGACGCCTACATGCTGGCCAGCGTCGCCGCCGATCTTCACATCACGCAAGTCGTCGACGGCAACAAGGGCGTCCACATGATCCTCCCGAAATCGATCTTCACGAAAACGCGGTGACCATAACCTGGCGCGTCGTTCCCGCCCGCTGAAACTGGAGAGCTGGGCGCTCCCCTCTTGACAATGGTATCTTATATGTTACCATTCCTCATGATCGAAGTGCGCGAGTACTCTTATGTCTTTGACGCGAGATTTCAAGGAAACAATCCGGGCGCGCGTGAAGCGTGATCCTGGTTTCCGCAAGGCACTGCTCCAAGAGGGAATTGAGAACTTTCTCTCGGGGGACGTGGAAACCGGCAAGATCATACTGCGCGATTTTATCAATGCCACTGTCGGCTTCACCAAACTAGGTGATGTTACTTGTCGCTCAGCGAAGAGTCTGATGCGGATGCTCGGTCCCAGGGGCAACCCTCAAGCTCGCAACTTGTTTGAAATTGTTGCATATTTGCAGCGCGCGGAAGGTGTGCGCTTTGAAGTCCGATCCGCTCGCGCCGCCTCACGCGCGAAGCGGCGGCCATCCTCTCAGGGAGCAAGACGCGTTGCCTCCGCCGCCTCAAGCCGTTGATCGCGAATGGCGTCCAGACCCTCACGTTTCTTGTGTGTCCTGGAGGTGCTCTCTCCGTCGCGTGAGCACGGGAATGATCCTCTTCGACCCGGGCCCCTGATTACGAGTGCTCGATTAGGAAGCTAGAAACACCCACCCCTCGAAATTCGCGAGGGGCGGACCACTCGAAAAGTCAACCTCAGAAGCCTGCGCCACCCGCCCTTTGAGCCAGGGCCTTTTCCGATTCGGTCCGCAGCCGTACGTAGCCAACTTTCCCATAGGGTTGTGCGCCGTACCAGATACGGCCCTGAGCATCTTCCGTCATGTCCCTGGTTCCGCGCTCACCGTAGGGTGTGGGATATTCAATCACCTTGCCGGTTTTGGGTTCCAGCTTTCCGATCACATCCGTGTACATGGACGCATACCAGATGTCGTCGTTGTGATCGATGCCCATTCCGTACGGGGTCGGCATGGGTCCAGGCAACTTGAATTCCTTGAACGTTTGGGTCTTGGGATCAAACCGCGTGAGGTTCCCGCCAAAATAGTCGCCGAACCAGACCATGCCTTGCGAATCGATCTTCAGACGGCGCGGCCTGCTGTCGGAGCTTGGCGGAGTCCATTTCGTGACTTTGTTGGTTTTCGCATCCACTTTGCCGATGCTGTGGTGATCCCTGGAATTGAACTCGGCAAACCAGACATTTCCTTCCTTGTCCACAGCAATGCCGTAAGTATCCGGGACTTCGGTGAAGAAAGTGAATTTCTTGGTCTCGATATCGAATTTGCTGAGGGGGCGGCCCGAACTCCAGATATTTCCTTGCAGGTCCGCGACGGCGGTATGCCTGCGCGGCGCGCCGGTTTGTCCTCCGGCGGTGTAACGCAGATTGGGCCACGGCGCGTTTGGCTCCATTTCAACGGGCGGCGGACCATTGTACGGCTGGCCGAACACTTCAAATTTTTCCGTGCGCGGATCAAATCTCGCAAGCGCATTTTGCCTCTCAACAGTGAGCCAGACGGAACCATCCGCTGTGGGCAGAATTTCATGAATGAACGGGCGAGTGGGGTCCGGCAATCTCCACGTATGAAGTTCGCCGGTCGCCGGATTGAGCTTCGATAATCCGCCGCCCATTTCCATCCAAATGTTTCCATCTTTGTCCGGTCTCCCGGTCCCTGGGCGATCCTTCGGCTCTCCTGTCAATTGATAATCGACGTACACGAGATTCAATGCGTCATCCGCGAAGTAATCGTGTTCCTGCTTGACTTTTTGATATTGCGGCAATTGAGCGGGCGATGCGGGCGTCTCGGCATCGGGGCCAAAAACTGTGCCCAAGTACTCCGACACCTGGGCTGCAACGTCCGGTTTTATGTCCGCGACTCCGACCTGCCGCATATGTTCAATTGCCTCCAGCCAACCTTCGCGGTCGCGGCCCATCACGCCGACTCTGCTCATGGCATGGCAATTGAAGCATTCCTGGAGGACCACATCTTTTCCCTTCGCGTCCGGCAACAAAATCCCCGCCTGATACTTGGTCAGCTGGCTCCACTGCACCGCGCCCTTCTTCATGGTGAAGCTGGCTGATGAAGTTTTGCCATCTTGTACACTGACGTCGGTGCGGCGCGAAGGGTCGCTCCTATATCCTGTCGAGGTTGCCCAGACTTCATAGCTCCCTGCGGGAAGATTGTCGGTCCGATACTGTCCCTGATTGTCCGTCAATACCATCATCAGCATCTTGGTTTTCACGTTTTGCGCCCGCACAAAGGCCGCTCGAAAGGGAGAGCCATCTTCGCCTTTAACTGTTCCGGAAATGTCGCCTCCCGGTGAGGCGAACGCGGAAGTTGCACATAGAAAAGCTAAAAATGCGGTGCCGAGCGTCTTTTTCATTGACCTCTCCAGGGAAAAAATGATCCGGCCAGGATGGGCCTTGGCAGAAGTATACCGCAAGACAGGACGCAGCCCTTCAAATTCAAGATTGCGGGTCGTTTCATCCAGTTTCTGGGATGGATATTCGCTAAAAGCAGGTTCGCTTACTGAGCGGTGACGTAAACGGGATTGGTGAACACCCAGAGGGTCCAGCGCCGCCAGCCGGTCAGGCCGGGCTGGCGCAGAAAGACTTCCGTCCGATAGCGGCCGGGACCGGAGATTGGTTCGTCGATGTTCCGGGTCTGTTCTTCGTCGATTTCCCGTCCATCGCGAAAAATCTTGATCAGCGGGAGGCTTGAGCCGGAAGGCGCGGAAATTTGGATGCGTGCGGCACCTGTCCAGTGTAGAAAGTCACCGGGCCCACCGGAGCCGTTGACGCTCGAGACGCGAAATGAAAAACCGTCGGCAGGGTAGAGCGAATCCAATCCGCAATAGGAATGGCCACTCTTGAGCGCGTCGACGATTTCGGCAGCGCTCGCCAGCGCGGGGTTGCCACCGCCCGAGTCTGGAGAGAGCAGCACGTGCTCGCGCGCCACCTTGAGAGACGGTTCGTAGCCCGGGAACCGCCAGTCTTTGCTAAACCCCAGACGTATTCGGGCATGGGTGTCGGCGGCACAAAGGCCTGCGATCGGCCGCTGCTGGAGAAGTTCATCCCACTTCGCAAAGTTCTGCTCCGGCGTGCTCGCCAGCCTCACGAACGCGAGTTGGTCGTTTTCTCCATAGAGAAGCAACGCATCCATCAGGTCGAAGAAATTATTTTGGCGCCAGGCGGCGTCCTCGTTCCAGATCTCCATGCCGTCGAAATCAGACGTCTTCCAGTCGGTCCAAGGAGCGTGCGGATGAAAGGGATGGGCAAGAATCCGGAAGGCGCCAACGGCCCCGGCCGCGGCCAGCAGGGTACGGTCATCGTTTGTTTTCGGTTGAACCCAAGACGGGGGAATGCCCAGCGCGAGGAAATGTCCGGCAGCCGTGCCGACCTCTACTCCTGAAATGATGGGCAGATCCGGCGGATCTTCGGTAAGGTCCCTTTCCGTCATGGCGACGTTGTGATCGGTGATCGCGATAAAAGAGAGATTTGCCTTTTCGGCGGCGGCCATCACTTCCGCTACCGTCCCACTGCCATCGGACGCTCGGGTATGAACGTGAATCACGCCAACTCGCTCGTTGGCGTCCTCACACTTGGAGATGATGGGAAGCTTGACGAGCAAACCTTCCAGCAGGATTCCGGCAACCACCAAGAACAGGGTTAAGAGAAATACCGCTAAGATTCTATGGGATCGCTTGCGTGGTACTAGAACAGGGATTTGGCCCTCCTTTTTCGGCGAACTGACAGCCGACAACAACATGTGACCTCGACCAGTGGCAACGGGCAAAGGGCCTAAGAAAAGTGTGATCAGGGAACGAAAAACTGTCAAGTAGCAATCGAGGCCTTGCTTTTTAAGATACACAGTAACTATCTGTTAAATTCGAGCCGCGTACATACTTGGGCTAAGAGATTTGATTCAAGGGGCGGGATTTAGGTTGTGTTAGAGTTGCTGCCAGGGAAAAAAGGAGGTTTCGTTGATGTTTTCCAGGCTGACAAGTAGTGACGGCAAACTTGGCTTTCTGATCTTGTTCACCCTGCTAACTTTGGGCGCCCCAGCGGCCCCGGCTCAATCGTCAGCAACTCCTGAGAGCGGCGATCGGCGCCCCGAACGCGGTCAGGAGTGGGAGATTTGGACTGGGGCGGGCGCCGACCCAATCGGCAGTTCGGGGATCACCCAGGGCAATCGCGTGTGGAACGTGGGCTTCCGGTATGGCTGGATCCTGACCGACGCCCACGGTCGAGGCTTTCTGCGCGGCAGGTTTGAATACGCTGTGGACGCGCTCCCAGTCGTCATGGTATTTCAGCCCGGCGGTCGAGCGTATGGGTTTGGGTTCGATCCCTGGATCATGAAGTGGAATTTCGAGACGCACGGGCGAATTTCGCCTTACATCGAACTTGGCGGCGGCGGCTTGATCTCCACGCGCGAGATACCTGTCGGGGAATCAAGATTCAACTTCACGCCCACCGGCGCGATTGGCATCAATCTTCTTCGAGGGAAATACCATTGGAGCATTGATTTTCGTTATTTTCACATCTCTGACGCGCAAATAACCGCGTTCAATCCCGGCACCGATACGTTTGGGTTGCGCGTCGGCTGGGGCCAATTCATCCCTGCGAAGTAGGCTAAGCAAACTGCACTATTGCTTTCGCAATGAAGGTCTGCCTCCTCGATGGAAATGGCCGCCTCGTATTTATTTGCCGAGGTGGAAGACGAATCCGCAGGTTAACCGCCAATTGTCTTGAGCTTCCGGACTATTCACGGGGAAATGCGTGGTGATCCAATCGAACCCCAGCAGGCGGGCAGAAACGCGGCGCCCGAGCTTTAGGTCCACGCCGCCCCCAACGGCGTAGGCCCAGGTAGTGTAACTGGACGAGAAATTTACGGGTACTTTGTTATCCCGCCCATAAGCGGGCCCAATCAGAAAATGGCCGAAAATGTCGAACTTCCTGAGGCTGCGGTAGGTGGCCTCCGGGCCAAACAAACCGAGCAGTTCCTTGCTGTTGAAGTGCTGGACCCCGGGAGGAAGAGGGGCAATATTCACCACATGGTCCGCGAACTGCGCGTTGAACTGGCCCGTGACCCGGAAATAGTTGGTCACGACCCGGTCCAGTTCCACCTGCACGCCGTTGGTCGGCAATTGTTTCTCGCCAGCGATCCCACCGCCCGCCAGATCTTCCGAGTACCCACCGTAAAGTTCCCATTTGGGAATGCTTTGAGCTGAGACGCTCGCCGCCATTCCAAAAAGTAACATTGCCATCAGCAAGATTCTGTTCAATTCCCATCCCCCCTGATTTAGATAATTGCAAAATACGCCTTCCCGAACCACTCTGCCGGTGAGTTCCTGCTTTCACAACATTTTTCCCGCTCACAAGTTCCCAATAACAGACTGCCACATTTTCCATGCACTTCGTTCGGATATCTGAAGATTTATCAAAAGACTTGCTGGCTCATTCTCTCGCAACGGCTCGAAATGGAATGCAAGATTCCGGATAAAATAGCGTATCTTATTCCTTGACACGAGAGTGGGGTAGCAGTACAGAAGTTCCGTTCAGGCAGGGCGCCGCGGCCGAACAAGGATTGCAAAACGAGGGTAAATCCATCTTGAAAATAAGAACGATCATCCTAAGCGTCCTTGGGCTCGCGACTCTTTATTCTGGCGGGACGGCATATTTGCAGGCGCAAAGTAATCCCGCCGCAACTCAGCCCGGGGCGGAAAAGCTGAGCGAAGAGGCGAGGCGTGGAGAAGGATTATTTCTGCAGCGTTGTTCGCTTTGCCATTTGCCCAGGAAACTCAAATTTGGATCTCCAGCGGTCGTTGGGCCTAGCCTCAGTGGTCAGTTTAAGGATGCTACTCCTGATCAACTAAAAGTCCTGCGAGGCTTTATATTAAAGGGCGGTCCGGATATGCCGGGATTTCAATACGGGCTTGAGCCAAAAGAAGTGGACGATCTGGTCGCTTTCTTGAAGACGCTATAGATTTTTTCTAGAAGGACGGAGGCGCTTTGTGCAAAGAAGTAAGACTGTTTCCATAATTTTTTCTGGTTTCGTGTCGCTCGTATTTTTTTCCTGCGCACAAGGCGGTTTTTCCCAGACCGCGCCGACGGCAAGCACTTTGTCAGGGACTGTAAAATCTTCGGAGGGCAAGCCCCTCGACGGAGTTGGCGTTTCCGCGCGCGGAATGACCGAGACGTTTACCACCACGGTGTACACCGACGAATCTGGACGATATTTGTTTCCCCCGTTGAACGCCGGCAAGTACAAGGTTTGGGCGCAAGCCGTGGGCTTTGAGATTTCCAGAGCGGAAACATCCCTCTCTGACCCAGCGAAGAAGCCAGTGGATTTGACGCTCACCAGCCTCAACGATTTCCAAAAACAGCTTTCCGGTACCGAGTGGGCTGCGAGTTTGCCGGAGGATACTCCCGATGACCGGCGAATGAAGACGGTGTTCATCAACAACTGCAGCGGATGCCATCAAGTCAGCTTCCTATTGCAAAACCGGTTTGACGCGGCAGGCTGGGGCGCCGTGATCACCTTGATGGAAAAAATGCTGTCCATCGGTTACGCGCCCGAAGATGCGAAGCCCAATCCCGTGATTCATGCTTACAAACAAGAACTCGCCGAATATTTGGGCCGCGTCCGAGGCCCAGGAAATTCGCCGCTCAATCTGAAACTGCTCCCCCGGCCTACCGGCGAATCGGCTCAGATTGTGGTTACCGAGTACGACTTGTCGCGGCCCGACATGCCGGGCTGGATCATGGAGCACAATGGCACGGACTGGTCGGAAGGAACTCCGTCCCGATGGAATGGCCGGGCCGCCCACGATGTCGCGATCGACAAGGGTGGATCGGTTTGGTTTGCGGACGATGCGACGCCTGAACGCACGCTCGGCAAGCTGGACCCTCGTACCGGGCGGATCACCGAGTACAAGCTGGCGGATCAGGCCAATGCCGCGGAAACCTCGCATGCCCTGGTCTTTGATAAAACGGGCAACATCTGGTTTGCAAATGGAACGGAAGGAAGTCCAACCAAGTTCGATCCCGAAACCGGCAAGTTTTTTAGATACCCGCGGCCGCAAGACGTTCCTTCCTCGGGCGATTTCATCACGCTGGATACCAAGGGGAATGTATGGTCTCCCCACCGCGAGGGGGCTTTTAAGCTGGATCCGCTGACAGGAAAATATACAAATTATTCTGTCCGCCCGGGAAAAGCGAATTACGATCTCGCGGCGGATGAAGAAGATAAAGTTTGGGTTTCAAAGCCTGGCGGAAACGATATGGAGATTGTTGACTCGCATACGGGAAAAATCGACGAGTTAGCTTTGAATTCCATGGTTTCGCAAGATTACGAAATAACGGCGAAAGACCGGGAGCTTTCCGCAAGTCTTGGGCTGACGCCGAATACCGCCACGCCGCTTGAAAAAGGGCCGCGCCGATCGGTGGCCGATCGCGAAAAAGATGTCATCTGGGTGTGCGAATTTTTCGCGGACCGGCTTGCGAAAATCGATGCTCGCACCAAAAAAGTGACTGAGTATCCTCTGCCTCATCGATTCAGCCAGCCGTATTCGGCCACTGTCAATCCCAAGGACCATACCGTCTGGATCACCATGCTGAATTCGGACCGGATTGCCAAGTTCGATCCGTCCACTGAAAAATTTACGGAATACGTGCTTCCAACACGCGGCACGGAAATCCGCCACATCCAGGTCGACAGCAGCACAAATCCGCCGACGGTCTGGCTGCCTTACGACCGGACCAATAAAATTGCGAGAATTCAATTCAGGTAGAACAGGCTTCAGCCTGTCTGCTTTAGACCTGCCAAGCCCAGCACGAAACCCGACAGGCTGAAGCCCGTCCTACGAGTACTTATGGAACCAGAATTATCTTGCCCTGCGCGCCCGTCTCCATGATTTCCTTGTGGGCGCGGGCGGCTTCTCCGAGCGGAAGCTCCTTTCCTACCACTGGCCGGACGGTGCCGTTTTCAAGGCCCGCGTAGAGGCCCGCGTGGACATCGGCCTCATCAGCTTCCGAGATGCTCCAGAGGACGAAGCCGCGCACCGATGAAGTGCGCGCCATCAGATCGCGCGGCGTGATGGTAATGTCCCCGCGGCTGCCGATGACAATCACCCGCCCGTGGCGGGCCAGGAGCTTGAGGTCGGCGGCAAGATTTACGTTGGCCAGCATTTCGAGGACGACGTCGACGCCGCGGCCGTTTGTCGCTTTAAGAATGGCGTCCGTGTAACCCGCGTTCCGGTGGTTGAACGCGTGATGCGCGCCCTCCCGCCGCACCAGATCAAGGCCTTTGTCTGTGCCCGCCGTGCCGATCACCGTCATGCCCATGGCGCGCGCAATTTGTACCGCGGCGATGCCCACGCCACCGCTTGCGCCATGCACCAGCAGCGTTTCCGAGGCGCGCGCATTGGCGTGATGAAAGAGCGCGTGATATGCCGTGCCCCAGGCCACGTAGATTCCCGCGCCCTGATTAAAAGTTGTGCGATCGGGCAGGCGGTGCAGCTGGGATTCGAGCGCCAGCGAATATTCCGCGTACGTGCCGGTGACGGGATGCCCTACATAGACGCGATCGCCCGGCTTGAATTTCGTGACGCCATCGCCGACGGTGTGGACCACGCCTGCGCCTTCGCCACCGGGCACGTAGGGCAGCGGAGGCTTGATGGCATAAGTGCCGGCGCGCATATAGGTATCGAACGGGTTCACGCCTGCCGCATGAATGCGCACGACTGCTTGTCTCGCCCCCGCCTTTGGCGCGGGGAATTCCTCCAGCTTCATGACTTCGGGCGCTCCGAATTCGTGCACGACGATCGCTTTCATCTCGTTTTTCTCCCTTGCTCGGAA
Source organism: uncultured Acidobacteriota bacterium (assembly GCA_963719875.1). GTDB lineage: Bacteria > Acidobacteriota > Terriglobia > Acidiferrales > UBA7541 > Palsa-360. The sequence goes on from CAVRDJ010000001.1 coordinate 556,185, forward strand.
TTGGTGGTGGCGAACTTATGCGATTAGGAATTTTGGCGACTCACGCCGGCATTGTCAATGCGCGACCAGTAGCACAGCCACTCTTGGCTGTGCGGTTTTGTGAGTCGCACGTACGGGCTACACGACTCAACTACAATAGCAAAACCCGCACAGGCAAGAGTGCCTGTGCTACTTGAAGCCCGCAAAACGGGCGGCGAATTGTGTGTTACATTATTTTGCTTCGCACAAGTTGCCAGGTAATTTGCTGGGGGAGTTCGTGGATTGGCGCGCCTCCCTCATAATCCACCGGAGATCATGATGATTATCGATTGTCACGGGCACTACACTTCCGAGCCGCCGGCTTTTATCGAGTTCCGCAAGCAGCAAATCGCTGCCTTCAGCGATTCCTCGAAGGCGCCGGCGCCTCCGCAGATCAGCGACGATCAGATTCGCGAAAAATTGGAGCCCGCGCAGTTGAAGTTTCAACGCGAGCGAGGCACCGACGTCACAATTTTCTCGCCGCGCGCTTCCGCCATGGGCCATCACGTCGGCGACGCGAAATTGAGCGCGGACTGGACGCGAATCTGTAACGACATGATCCATCGCATCGTCAACCTCTATCCCAAGAATTTCATCGGAGTATGCCAGTTGCCACAAACGCCCCGCGTTCCGCCTGAAAACTGCATTCCCGAGCTGGAACGTTGCGTCAAAGAGCTGGGATTTGTCGGCTGCAATCTGAATCCCGATCCTTCCGGCGGGTACTGGAAAGAACCGCCGCTGACCGACAAATGGTGGTATCCGTTTTACGAAAAAATGGTGGAGCTGGAAGTCCCTGCGATGGTCCACGTGACGGGCACGTGCAATCCCGCCTTCCACACCACCGGCTCGCATTACATCAATGGCGACACCACTGCGTTCATGCAGTTTCTGACGTCCGACCTGTTCAAGGATTTTCCGACGTTGAAATTTGTCATTCCGCATGGTGGAGGCGCGGCGCCATACCACTGGGGCCGCTATCGCGGGATCGCGCAGGACATGAAGCGCCCGCCGCTCAATGAACTTCTGCTCCACAACATATATTTCGACACGTGCGTGTACCACCAGCCGGGAATCGATTGCATGACCAAAGTGATTCCCTCGGACAACATCCTTTTCGCGTCGGAAATGGTCGGCGCCGTCAAGGGCATCGACCCCGAAACCGGCCACTACTTCGATGACACGCGGCGTTACATCGATGCATCGACCATCCTCACCGCAGCAGACAAGAAGAAAATATTTGAGTCGAATGCGCTGAAAGTTTATCCGCGCCTGGCGAAGCAGATTCAGAAACAGGGAATTGCGGCACACGCGTGAGATGACAATTCTAGATCCATCGCTTACTGGCGCCCGGATTGGCTCAGGCGGATTTGAAAACCACAAGGGCACCCAACGCTTACTTCCCACGACCGTTTTCACTTGCCAGTGGCGGCGAAGTGAAACTTAACCAAACGTTGAATCCCTCCCGAGGTCAGACAGTTTTTCTTGACGAACTCCGGCCGTTTCCGCACAATCAAGCCATCTACATGGCTTGGGAGCAATTCGCGTAAAACTCAATGCAATTGGGGCGAGCGACATTTACGCCCACGCTTTCGGATGAAAACGAGGTAACGAACATGGGGAAAATCGTAGCGGCAATGGGAACGGTACACGCACCTCAGCTCTTTGTCCGGCCGCCAAGTGAAGACCTTGCTCAGCTCGACGCGGACGTTGCGGCCATGCGCTTGATTGGAAAGGACCTGGACGAAACCAAGCCGGATGTGGCCATCGTGATTGGCAACGACCACATGGAAACATTTTTCCTGTCCTCCGTCCCGACCTTCGCCATCATGTCCGGCGAGCGCGCCCGCGCGGAATTTGCCCGCAAAACCTACGATCTTCCGGTCCACCAGGGGCTTGCTGAAGACTTGCTCGACAAGCTGGTCAACGCCGACTTCGACATGGCGTATTCGCAGGACGCTGTTCTCGGCCATGCGTTCGCGGCGGTGTATGAATGGATCATCGAAGACCGGAAAATTCCGGTCGTTCCGATTTTCGTGAACGCCTACCTGCCGCCCTTGCCAACTGCGCGGCGCTGTGAACAACTTGGGAAAGCCATCGCCAAAGTGATTGCCGGCCGGCCGGAGCGAGTGGCGGTGATCGCGAGCGGCGGAATGTCTCATTTCCCCGGCACGTGGAAATATCCGCAGCCCGATTTTCAGTTCGATTACTGGGCCATCGCCCAGATGGAAAAGGGCAACCACGAGGCGCTGTTGAGTCTTACTTCAGAACAACTTGACGTAGTGGGGAACACAGAGATGTTGTCCTGGATGATCATGTTCGGAATGATTGGGGACCAGCCCGGCGAACTCATTACCTACCAGCCTACTTGGCACCACGGCCACGCGGTGATGCGATTCCTGCCGGATAAAAGAACCGGAAAACTTTCAGAGGAAGGGACCAAAGGGCCGGCCACGTACAAATTCAAGGGCTCGGAGGGATACGAGTTCTACAAGCATCCTTCGCCATCGGCGTACAAGCTGAACAAAATTCTCTACGATTTGCGCTTCAAGCCGAGTCTGCGTGTGCGCCTGATCAACGACATTCCGTCGGTGGCTGCCGAGTACGGTTTGCCGGTGGAGGAATCGAAAGTCCTGGAGACTTTGCAGGATGAGGACATCGAGAAATTCCGCAACGGAACGGTTCACCCCCTGGTGAAAGCGGGGGCGCATCCGCTCGGCATGTGGATGAGCGTGATCATATTCCATGCCGAGTTGCGCAGGCTGCGCGCGGCGGCCGCCAAAGGCGAGGCTGAAAAGACAAGCGTGACGCAATAGAAGAACTGGTAGCGCAGGCTTCAGCCTGTGGGGTTTAGTCCTTGCACCTACCAACCCCCGCAGGCTGAAGCCTACGCTACTTGTCCTGCCATCCAGTTTTCTCATCACATTCACATTATTCCGGAGGAATCATGTCCAAGATGCGCGCCGTTCAAGTCCCGAACGCCAAGGGACCCTTTCAACTGGTGGAGCGGGAAGTCCCGCAGCCCAGGGCAGGAGCGGTGCGAATCAAGGTGCAAGCCTGCGGCATCTGCCACAGCGATGAATACGCCAAAGAGGGTTCGCGGCCGGGCATTACGTACCCGCGCATTCCGGGACACGAAATCGCCGGCGTGATCGACGCCGTCGGCCCAGGTGTTCTCGGCTGGGAAGTAGGGCAGCGCGTCGGAGTAGGCTGGCATGGCGGGCATTGCGGCTACTGCAATTCCTGCCGCCGCGGCGATTTTGTGACGTGCAGCAAAGGGAGGCAGATCACAGGTCTCACTTGCGACGGAGGCTACGCCGATTTCATGCTCATTTCCGCCGCGGCGCCAGCCCCGATTCCCGACGAGATTTCCGCAACGGATGCGGCTCCGCTGCTTTGCGCCGGCGTCACCACGTTCAATTCTTTGCGGAATAGCGGTGCGCGGCCGGGCGACACCGTAGCCATCCTCGGCCTTGGAGGGCTCGGCCATTTGGGCGTTCAGTTTGCGGCCCAGATGGGTTTTGAAACTGTCGCCATCGCGCGTGGAAAAGAGAAAGAACTGTTTGCAAAGAAGCTCGGCGCAAAGCATTACCTTGATAGCGAGTCCCAAAATGTCGCCGCTGAACTCGAAAAACTGGGCGGAGCCAAGGTCATTCTTTCCACGGTTACCAGCGGAAAAGCAGTGAACGCGGTCCTGGGCGGCATGGGAATCAACGGCAAAACAATCCTCGTTGGCAACCCCGATCAGCCGCTTGAAATTACCGGACGCCTTCTGATTGCCGGGCGCCGTTCGATCAGCGGCTGGCCCTCCGGCTCACCGATTGATTCCCAGGACACGCTCGCCTTCTGCGCCCTCACCGGCGTGCGACCCATGACCGAAGTGTATCCACTCGAACGCGCGCCCGAGGCCTACGAACGAATGTTGAGCGGGAAGGCGAGATTCCGCGTCGTGTTGGCCACCGGTATCTAGTAGCGCGGGCTTCAGCCTGCGGGGTTTGGTCCTTGCAAGGACTAACCCCCGCAAGCTGAAGCTTGCGCCACAACCCCCCGAATTCAATTCAATGCACGTGTGTCACGATTAGTGACAACTCCCGGATGGACTGTAGCCCTCTGGAGTCTTATACTCTTGCCGTGAATTCCGAGCCTGATCTGCTGACACCCTTGCGCCGCTACTGGGGGTACGACGCGTTTCGCCCCTTGCAGGAACGCATTGTGCGTAGCCTGCTCGCGGCCCGCGACACTTGCGTCGTCATGCCCACGGGAGGCGGGAAATCCCTCTGCTATCAGTTGCCCGCCGCGATGTCAGTGGACAAAACCGTCATCGTCATTTCTCCTTTGATCGCGCTGATGGAGGATCAGGTCGCGCAGCTCGGCCAAATGGGAATTCCTGCGGCGCTGCTCAATAGTTCGATTACCCCGGGGCAGCAGGGTCGAGTGATCGACAAGGCCCGCGCGGGTGGTTATCGCCTCCTGTATCTTTCGCCCGAGCGCCTGGTGCGTGAGGACACGTTCGTCTGGCTGGGCGGCGTTCCCGTACTATTCTTCGCGATTGACGAAGCGCACTGCATTTCGGAATGGGGCCACGAATTCCGCCCGGAATACCGCCAGCTCAGCCGCCTGCGCGTTCATTTTCCGGACCGCGCCATCGCGGCGTTCACCGCGAGCGCCACGCAACGCGTGCGTCATGACATCATCCGGCAGCTTGAATTGCGCCAGCCGGACAAATATATTGCCAGCTTCCATCGCCCCAATTTGCGTTACGTCGTGCGGGCCTGCACCGCAAGCACTCAGACAGAACTCCTTCTGCGTGCGGTGAGAAGCTACGAGACCGGGCACATCATCGTCTATGCGCCGACGATCGCGACGGTCGAGTCCACGGTGGACCTTCTGGAGGAAAATGGAATTCCCTCCATCGGCTATCACGGCCAGATGAACGCCGCCGACCGGAGGCGCAATCAGGAGCGGTGGATGGCGGACGAAGTCCGCGTGATGGTCGGTACGATCGCGTTCGGGCTGGGCATCAACAAAGCCGCCGTGCGCGCCGTGATCCATCTCTCGCTGCCGAAATCCATCGAGCAGTTCTACCAGGAGGCGGGGCGCGCCGGGCGTGACGGCCTTCCGGCGGATTGCGTCATGCTCTGGCAGAAGAAAGATGCGGGTTTGCACGCGTACTTTATCGGCCAGATCATTGATCCGGAAGAAAAAGAACGCGCCTGGCAGCGCTATCACGAAATTCGGAGTTTCGTTGAGTCGAATATCTGCCGCCACCGGCGCATCTGCGGACATTTTGGCGAGAATAAGAAGTGGGCCCCTTGCGGGGCCTGCGATGTCTGCGCGTACGAACCTGCCTGGCTGTCCGCGCCAGTGGAGGAATCCCCTTCCCAGCGGAAGCGCTCCAAGTCGCGAACCATCGCACCAGTGTTACAACCGGTGAAGCGTCCGCTGGAAAGGCCGGAGCCCGCGCCATTGCGGGTGCAAGAGGCATTGGGGGTGAACCCCGATTTGCGTGAGTTCTTGCGGGAGTGGAGAAGGGAAACCGCGAACGGGCAAAATGTTCCAGCCTACGTCGTGATGCACGACACGACTCTCGACGAGATCTGCCGCGTTCTCCCAGGCTCGATTGGAGGCCTTTTGCAAATCACGGGCATCGGCGAACGCAAAGCCGAATTGTACGGCCGACAAATTCTCGCCGCGCTGAAACGATTTCGCGACGGAGCCCGTGCAGTCGTTCCAGACAAGAAAATCACGCCAAGCGAAGAGACAATCTCGTTGATTAAGGAAGGCAAGTCCCTGGATGAAATCGCCGCGATTCGCGGACGAAGGCGCTCGACCATCATCAGCATGGTTTCTGATCTTGTGGAGCGCGGGTTAGTGGAGTTTCAACACGCTTGGGTCGAGCAAGATAGGCAAAGAGAGATTGAAGCCGCCACTGCCAATCTAGGATTGGAAAGAATCACGCCGGTCAAGGAAGCCCTGCCGCCGGATTATAGCTTCGATGAAATTCGTCTAGTCGTTGCCAAACTGCGCCATCGCCGCGGCGGCCAATCCATGGCTGCGGCGACGTGATTTGACGCCCGGGGAAGCGGAATCAGGCTCGGGAGGGCGCGAGCGCCGCCGGGCGAGGTTCGTCTATCTCCAGAGTGACCATTTCGAGATCGCCCATCATCCGGTGAATGATGAACCACGCGATGATGTAAAAGCAGCTCATGCCCATTAACACCGGAACGTAACCAACATGCGGAATCACAGTTCCGGGAATGATTCCCGAAAAGAGCGCGCCGCCCAGTCCTCCAAGACACACCCCGAATCCGTTGGCGCTGCCCACGGCTTGCGAGGGGAAAACGTCGGCGGGCGAGATAAATAGATTTGTCATCCAGGCCTGATGAGCAGCAGTGGCCAGGCCAAAAAGCAAAACCGCGAATCGCGCGTCTTGAACCACGACGCCCAGTGTGCACGCCGGCATGATAATGGCGCAAAACAGCATCGTCATCTTGCGCGCCTTGCCGGCAGTCCATCCGCGCTTCATCAGGTAACCTGAGACAACGCCTCCCATCACCGCGCCAACCGCCGAAATGCTGTACACGATCATCAGCGCCGTGCCGCGCTGCGAAGGCGTAAAATGGCGCACGTCCGTCAGGTACGTCGGCAGCCAGAACAAATAAAACCACCACACCGGATCGGTGAGGAATTTCGCGAGGCCGTAGCCCCAGGCCTGCTTATACTTCATCACCGCAATGATGGAGAGCTTTGCGCCCGGTGTCGTTGGCGCGCCGACTTGCTTTGGCAGGCGATAGGTCAGGAACCAAAAAGGCAGCCAGAGAAATCCGAGCCCGCCCATGATGGCGAAGCACGCCCGCCATCCCAGCGTCAACGCGATGAAGATGAATAGCGGCGGCCCGAATATATTGGCCAGATTTGTGCCTGAGTTCACGATTCCCATGGCCGTGGCGCGTTCGTCGGGAGGGAACCATTCCGCGGCTGCTTTGCTGCAAGCGGGGAAATTCGCGGATTCCCCGAAGCCCAGCACTCCTCGGTACACGCCGAATTGCAGAACGCTGCCCGCGAACGCGTTGAGCGTGGCCGCGAGGAACCATACCGTCGCGGCAATGCCGTAACCGATTCGTGTGCCAAGGCGATCCAGAATGTAGCCGCCGAGGAGCGATCCAAAAGCATATGTGAGCTGGAAAACAAACTGAATCCAGCCATAAACCTGCAAACCGAAGTGGAACTGGTCGCGGATCTCCGGAAGGATCACGCCGAGAATCGCGCGGTCCAAATAGTTGATGGTGGTCGCAAAAAATAAGAGGCTGACAATCACCCAGCGCATGCGCATTTAGCTACTATGATACTTCATGTTTCCGCGAGCATGGCTCGTAATTTCGCGAATCTGGTGATAAGTTGACTTGATTAGGATCAAGAAAGGCGCCAGATTCGTATGTTTTGCGGCGATGTTGTGACCTGAATTTTGGATGGACATCCGAGGGTGAAACTGCGTGGCCGGTGGATTCGAACAAGCCTCACTTTGATGGCCGCTGTTGTGTTTGCGATGTCCGCATTCGCGCAGGCGGCTCCGATTCGCAGCATCCCGAGAGCGCCAGCGGGATTTTCTCCGCGAGACTTGACCGGCGTTTGGATGGAACGCCAAAACACAACCGCATTTACCGCCGAAGAGCCTCCTTTCATGCCCTGGGCGGAAGAGAAATACAAGAGCGCGAAGCCCGGATATGGGCCGCGTGCCACTCCGGATTCGGAGGACCCGATCCTGAACTGTCTGCCTCCGGGTGTGCCGAGAATCATGCTGATTCCGTTTCCCATGCAGGTGATCCAGATCCCCGGCGAGGTGATCCTGCTGTTCGAATACGATCACTACATCCGCCACATTTACCTGGATCGGCGCGAACACCCGAAGGAATTGGATTTGTCCTGGATGGGAGACTCCATCGGCTGGTGGGAGGGAAATACTCTCGTCGTGGACACCGCCGGTTTGAACGACAAGACGTGGCTTGACCAGGTGGGGCACCCCCATTCCGACGCTTTGCACGTCGTGGAGCACATCCGGCGTATCGATCGTGACACGCTTCAGGACGACCTCACAATCGACGATCCGAAAGCGTACAAGAAACCCTGGACCGGCCAGCAAATCTTCAAGCGAAGGCCCACCTGGCATCTGCTGGAATATGTTTGTACTGATGACGAGACAGGCGCAAGGAAGTAAGGAATGTGGCCGCTCCTGGGCTGGCCCACGATGGTCATGAATCTGCCCGTCACTGGAACGCTATGATTTGGCAAAAAAGATTCGGCGCGGAGTTGATCGCGATCCTGGTGATGATCGCGGTCGTTTCCGTCCTGGGCGTCTATCAATATCGGTGGACGGAAGAAATCAGTAGAACGGAGCAAGCGCGGCTGAGGAATTCGCTGGCGGCGAGCGTCAAGAATTTTGACCAGGAATTTTCGTACGACCTTCAGCAACTTTGTGAGAGTTTCGAGCTCGATCCCGAAGCGGAGACCTCCGCCATCGAAAGCCACGTGGCGCGGCAACAAGCGAGTTGGACCAGAACGAGCACCCACGCGGAATTTGTCATCGATTTGCATATCTGGAAGACGGGCAACTCCAACGCGGCGGGTCTGGAATCCTTCGATCCGAGTGACAAGCGCTTTCACGATGCAAACTGGCCGCCGGAACTGGAATCCCTGCGCCGTTTCTTGACCGAGCGCGGCGAATTCTTTTCTTCGGCAGTCGGTGACCGCGAAGCTGTCTACTATCCGTGGACGTTCTTCGCGGACGCGCCCGCTCTCTTTCGCCCGATCTTTCAAATTGTGCCCGGTGGGCGCGACTCGAGTCCGGGGGTTCGCACGACTGGTGTACTCATCGTCGCGTTGAACCGGGAATATCTCGAGCGGGAATATCTTCCCGACCTCGTTGACCGGCATTTTGGCGCTTCCGGTCAAAGGAGTTTTGTCGTGTCCATTCGGACAGCCAAGGCGCCCTTCCAGACGATTTATCTTTCGGATGCAAGATCGTCCATCGCGACTTCTTCAACCGATGCGTCCGTCAATCTGTTTGATCTGGTCGGAGAGGAAGCGCGAAGGCGAGGGCACCCGCCGTTGCAGGCGAGCGCTCCGGGTGAGCAATGGCTGCTGGTCGCTCAGCATCCCGCCGGATCGTTGGAGGAAGCCGTTTCGTCGTGGAGGCGCCGCAACCTCGCTATCAGTCTGGGCTTGCTCGCGATTCTCGCCGGAAGCATGGCGCTCATTTTTTCCGGGGCGCGCCGCTCCAAGGCGCTTGCCAAGATGCAGATGGAGTTCGTTGCCGGCGTGTCCCATGAATTGTGCACTCCCTTGGCGGTCATTAATACCGCGGCGGAAAATCTGGCGGACGGGGTAGTCGAAAACGCCGAGCAGATGCAGGAATACGGTGGCCTGATTCGCGGACAAGGGCGCCGACTCGAGCGTTTGGTGGATGAGGTTTTGCTCTTTACCGCGGGCCGATTCGGCCTGTCGGGCTACGAGCTGGAGCCAGTCGAGGTTGCTCCGATCGTCTCTCAGGGCTTGTCCACGTCCGAGGCCAATCTGCAGGATGCGGGATTCACAGTAGCGAAACAGATCGACGACAAGCTGCCTCCCATCGTGGTCGATCCGTCTGCGGCCATCACCTGCATCGAAAATTTAGTGAGCAACGCGATGAAATATTCGAATTCAAGCAAGTGGATCGCGATCCGGGCTTACGAGGCATCGGCCAATTCGAAATCAGAAGTGCGAATCTGTGTGGAAGACAAAGGAATCGGAATTTCTTCCGCGGACCTTGCTCATATTTTCGAGCCCTTTTATCGAGTCCAGTCCGTCCGGGACGATCAGATTCGTGGTGTGGGCCTTGGCCTCTATCTCGTCCAGCGGATGATGGAGGATATGGGCGGCCGAGTGAGTGTCACAAGTAAGCTTGGCCGCGGCACCGAAGTGGTCCTGCATTTTCCAGTGGCAGATTTGGCGGACCAGTCGGAAAGAATTGGCGCGCAGCGAAAGGATTCAAAATTTCAAATTTGAGATTTGAAATTTTGACTTATCGGAACGAGCAAAAAATTAACATGGCTGCAAAGATCCTGATCATCGAGGACGAACCGGGCCTGGTCACGACTCTCCGAGACCGCTTGCGCAAACAGGGCTATGTCGTGAGCGCAGCCAGTGACGGTGAAAAAGGGCTGGAGATGGCTTTGCGCGAGCCGGTTGACCTGATCCTCCTGGATCTCATGCTGCCGGGGCAGAATGGGTTGACGGTATGCGAGAAACTGCGAAAAGCCGGATCGACCACGCCCATCCTCATGCTTACGGCGCGCCGGCAGACACGAGATAAAGTCGCTGGATTGAAAGCCGGTGGCGACGATTATCTGACCAAGCCGTTTCAGATGTCGGAGTTACTGGCGCGAATCGAAGCGTTGCTCAGGCGCGCGACATCGGCCCGCGACATGACGCCAGCCCGCTATAAATTTGGATCCATCGCGATGGACACGAGGAGCACGGAGGTCATGTGCGACGGAAACGTCGTCCCGATGTCCGCCAAGGAATTTCAATTGCTCCGATATTTTGTGCAACATCCGAACGTCACGCTCTCCCGCGAAGAGCTGCTGCGGGAAGTGTGGGGCTACGGCGATCGTCCCTCCACTCGAACAGTGGACGTGCATGTTGCGTGGCTGAGGCAAAAGCTGGAACCCGATCTCAAGAATCCCCAGTACATCCTCACCGTGGTCGGCTTCGGATACAAATTCGCGGGTTGACCGGCATCACGTCCCATTAAATCGATGTTAAGAAGGTTTTACCCCGATTTAACGCCGGAACAGTGCCAAGACGCCTGATAATATTTCCCAGTCGATAGAGTCTCGACATGGACGCGTTCCTTTGTGTCCGGACCGTTGCAGAGGTGGTCGATGCGAAAGAGAATCGTGACTTGGCTCCTTACCGGCAGCACATTGCTTGGCATGTCTGTTTCCGCGCTCGCGCACCATGGCCGCGCAAGTTATGACGCAACGAAGATTTTTACCCTCATGGGAACTGTTTCTTCCTTTCAGTTTTCGAATCCGCATGCCCTGCTCATTCTCAACGTGAAAAACGACAAAGGGAATATCGAGAAGTGGATTGGCGAAGGCACCAGCCCGAACATGCTGGTCCGCGAGGGCTGGGACAGAATGACCATCAAGCCTGGAGATCAAATTACAGCGACAGGGCATCCTGCGCGCAAAGGGATGAATTCCATGCGAATTGAGAAGATTGTTCTGCCGAACGGAAGGGAACTGACCTTTGAAGGGCCGGGCGGAACGTAATCTCTTTTCCCGGGAACGCCAATCTCCTGATTGGCGTAACGCAAATCGCCAATCGGGAGATTTGCGATCCCAGGTTAAGGCCATAGTCCTAATATTTTGAATTTATGAAAGGCACTAATACATGCATTTTATTATCGCGATTTGCGAGTGGCTGGAACAAACGGCGGTGGGCACATCGATCCGGGAATCCCTGTGGCTGTTTCCGATCATCGAAACGGTTCATATTTTCGGCATCATTTTGCTGGTCGGCTCCACGTCAATTCTGGATCTGCGCCTGATGGGATTGACGTTTCGCGACGAACCGGTTTCCAAGCTGGCGCGGCGGTTTCTGCCCTGGGCCTGGGCGGGCTTTCTCACTCAAGTCACCACAGGGCTTCTGCTGTTTTCCTCCGAGGCCACCAAGATGTACGGGAATCTCGGGTTCGAGATCAAGATGCTGCTGATCCTGGTGGCTGGGATCAACGCATTTGTTTTCCACGAAATCGCTTACCAGAGTGTGGGCAAGTGGGACAACGATCCGGTGGCGCCGTTCGGAGCGCGTGCGGCGGGGTTGCTTTCGATCCTGTTGTGGTTCGGCATTGTCGCGGCAGGCCGTTGGATTGCCTACGTGTAACGGCATGATTTTGCTCCACAATTTCATTTTAATTTTCACCGACACATCTTGGGATATAAGTTGTCATTCATAATTAAATTATGAGCGTTGAAGCCAACGCAGACGCTCCGGAGGACGACTGCTATTGGGCGAGAGAGAAAATGGGTCATTTAAGCTTACCTTCAAAACAGAAATCCCGGATAAGCACCAAGTGGGACCTGGATCACCGAACGCGTCGCCTCAGACCCAGATAGTATGAGACGCTGCAAGTGCCGGAGGTGCTTCATGAGAAGCAAGGTTCTTAGTTTCTTTGTCGTGGCCGCTGGTTTTGCATTGGTTTCAAGTCCGATCTTCGCGCATCACGGCCTTACGAATTATGACATGAAGAAAACGATCGTGCTCACTGGAACGATAACAGCCTTCGACTGGGGCAACCCTCATTGTCTGGCGCATCTGGACGTAGAGGATGGGAGTGGCCCGGCCAAGCACTGGACACTCGAAATGGCTTCGACGTTCACCATGTCTCACCGGGGATGGGACAAGGAAACGCTTAAACGAGGAGACACAGTCATGGTGGAGGCTCACCCCGCCAGGAATGGCGCTCCGATCGGCATAAATTCCGGCCCCGGATTCGCTTTGAAAGTCGTCGTCAACGGCAAAGAGATTCCTTCCCGATAAGAGCCAGGGGCGCGTGTCCGAAGTGATTTTGAGAAGTTGGCAACAGGGAAGTAACCGGAAAAAGAAATACAGGAGAGGGCCAGAATGGGCATGAGCCCGCACGTAGATAAAGACGGCTGCAATTTTTCACGCCATAGATCATTCTGCTTGCGGCCCGCAATGGCGCGATACCTCCGTCTTCTACTGATGTTGGCGCTGATTCCAAGTCTTGCGAAAGTCGTGCAGGCCGACACTTCGGGAAGCATTTCAGGGACGGTAACGGACCAAACGGGAGCCGTGATCCCGGACACCACGGTGACCGCTCTCAACCTTGACACCACCGTTCTCCAGACCACCAAGACGAATGCCAATGGCTTTTACAATTTCACCGCGCTGCCCGTGGGGCGATACGAGATCGAAGTTCTCCGCGAAGGATTCAATCCGTACAAGCGGACCGGCCTGGTCATCGATGTAAATTCCCAGCTCCGCGCGGATGTAAGCCTGTCGATGGGTGGACAATTGGAGGAAGTCGTTGTATCGGATACCGCTGTGCACGTCGAAACGGAAAGCACTCAGGTCGGCGAGGTCGTCACCGGAGATGTCATTGCCGGGGTGGCCCTGAATGGGCGAAGCTTCACCGATTTGTTGTCCCTTCAACCTGGCATCGTGCCGATGTCGACTCAAACGCCAGACTCCGTGGTAATGGCCGGCGCTTCTGTGGCCATCGCTCCTTCGGGGGGATTGAACCCCGGCAACCAGTCCATTTCCGGGCAGCGGGAAGACGCCAACGGCTTCCTTGTAAACGGAGGCGACGTCAAGGAGTTGATGAACGGCGGGACCTTGATTGTGCCGGATCTGGATTCGATCTCCGAATTTCGGATCTTGACGAACAATTTCGATGCGCAATACGGAAACTATTCCGGCGGGATCGTGAACGTCGTCACCAAGTCCGGGACCAATCAGCTGCACGGCAGCGGCTTCGAATTTTTGCGCAACACCGCGCTCGACGCCAAGAATTTCTTCGATCCAGTTGTGGGAACCTACCGTCAAAACCAGTTCGGAGGCACGGTGGGCGGCCCCATCGCCAAGAATAAGCTTTTCTTCTTCGCCGACTATCAGGGAACGCGCACGACCCAGGGTATTTCCACCGGACAAATTCCCGTCCCTACGCTTGCCGATCGCTCGGGCAATCTCTTGGATGAGGCTAAGCTGTTCGAAACCGGATGTTCAATTATCATCCCGCTTCCTCCTGGGCAGGCCGGGCAGCCTACGATCCTGACCGGGCAGCCGTGCACGGTATCACCCTGCGATGTCGTCAGCGCTTGTCTGGCCACTCAGCTGAAGAAGAATCTGACCAATGCAACCGGCTCGCCTGTGACAGTTTCTCCCGGCGAACCGTATTACACGTCTGGGTGCACCAGCTACGCGCAGTGCGTTTTTCCGAATGCGAAATTTCCCATTGGTGCCTGGTCCGCTCCGGCCCAGCAATTGTTGCAATACATCCCCACGCCGAATAGCGGGGACTCAATCTTCTCCATCGGCTCCTCGTCCGAGCTGGTGCGCGACGACAAGGGCAGCATCCGCGTCGATACCGGGACGACACGCTGGGGCCAGCTTTCAGCCTATTATTTCTACGATAATTTTTTTGTGAATAATCCGTACCCGACTGGGCAAGGCGGCGCTTCGGTCCCCGGATTTAACGGCCTGAATCTTGGAACTGCGCAATTGGTCAATCTCGGCGACGTAAAGACATTCGGATCTACGAGCGTGAATGAGTTTCACCTTAGTTTCATGCGGAGCTACAACAACGTGGGCCAGCCCGCCGGCGGAGTCGGGCCAAGCCTTACATCGCAAGGGTTCGTCACCGGTGTCGGAACTCAAGGGATTGTTCCCTTGGATCCTGCCATCGAGGGCGTTGAAAATCTCATCTTCAACTCGTTTGTCGTGGGGACTCCCATCACCAATCTGACGCAAGTGAACGATACCTATACGGCAAGCGATGATTTCTCAAAGGTGATTGGCAAGCATACGATCAAGGCCGGTGTCGAGATAATCTTCGACCAGATCAACGTCCATCCGAACCCTGAGTTTAACGGCGGCTTTACATTCACGGGTAGGCAGACCGGTTCGGACTTCGTGGATTTCCTGGTCGGAGCGCCCAATCTCTATAACCAGGCCGATTCGCAGGCATTCTACCCGCGACATAAGTATGTGGGAGGCTTCACGCAGGACAGCTGGCAGATCAAGTCCAACCTTACGCTGAATTATGGGCTCCGCTGGGACCTGATGCAATATTGGTCCGAAAAGTATAACCAGATTCCTACCTTCATTCCGGGAGAGCAATCCAAAGTCTATCCGACGGCTCCGCTCGGTCTTGTCTACCCCACCGATCCGGGGGTTCCGAATACGCTTGTGCCGCAGAAAAATCGTTTTTCACCACGGTTGGGTCTGGCCTACTCCCCGAATAAGACAGACGGATGGCTCGGCAAGATTATTGGGGGACCCGGGAAAACGAGCATTCGCGCCGGTTACGGAATCTTTTATTCGGTGATTCAAGGAAACACCATAGCCTTTGACGAGCCGCAGCCTCCTTATGGCTTGAGCTACACCAGTCCAAATGCCCCGTTGTTCGCTACGCCCTTTACTTCGGCGAGCGGCGAAGCCGGCATCAACCCATTTCCGCTGAAATTTCCTCCACTCAACGCTTCCGTGTCGCATCCGAATCCAAGCATTGATTACTCCCGGTTCCCATCGATTGCCGGCATGACCGCGCCGCCCCCCACCAACACGTATCCGTACACCGAGAACTACTTCCTTTCGTTCCAACGCGAACTGAATGCAAGCACAGTGCTAAACCTGAGCTACGTCGGGTCCGAGGCCCATCACCTGTTGGTCGTGTATTCGGCAAACCCCGGAAACCCGGATCTTTGCCTTTCCTTGCCCGGTTGTGGACCCGGCGGAGAGAATCCCGCTACCCCGTACGTAAATTCTTCCGGGGAGAAGTTCAAATGCACTCGCCAGGGTATCGGGTGCGCGTTCGGCAATGACGATTACGAGGGGAGCGTTGGCAATTCAAATTACAATTCATTTCAAGCCACTCTTCAGCGCAGAACGAAGAACCTCGATTTAATGATTGCCTATACCTACAGCAAGTCCATCGACAATGCGTCGAGTCTTGCGGACCCTGGCAATCCCTTTAATCTTCAGCTCATGCGGGCGCTTTCGGCATTCGACCTGAAGCACAACCTCGTGGCTACTTACGAATACACGCTTCCCGTCGACCGTCTGGTTAGACGCTCCAATCGCTGGACTCAAGGATGGGCGGTTTCCGGAATTACCCACGCCAGCACGGGCTTTCCCGTGACTCTTTCCAGCGCCGACGACAATTCTCTTCAGGGAACCAATCCCAACGGTGTGAATAGCCGCTACATGGACTTGCCGGACGTTATTCCCGGGCCTCTGAACATTAACCACAATCCGGGGAACGGACAGCCGTATTTCAATACTGCGCTGTTTTCGGCAAACGCTTTGGGCACTCCTGGCAACGCCTCGCGGCGATATTTCTATGGGCCTGGATCGTTCAACACCGACCTTGCGTTGCTGAAATCTGTCGCTCTATCCGAAACAAAAGCCCTGCAGTTACGGCTCGAAACCTTCAACGTGTTTAACCACCCTCAATTCTTCGGCCCGCAGGCTGTCAACGGCAATATTTCCAGCCCTCTATTCGGAGAAGTAGTAAAGGCCGCGCCGCCTCGATTGATGCAACTCGCGGTGAAATTTACTTTCTAGCCCGCATTTCTCACCAGTTCGGGTCATGGTTCTCGTGTATTGCGGGATTCAGAGAGATTCTTCGCTTCGCTCAGAATGACAACTTGAAGCAGTGTGTCATTCTGAGGGGCGGTTTGTGCCCCGAAGAATCTCTCCGCAGGTTTGAGGAAGAGGAGATCTTCCTAGCTGACGTCATTGCAGCTCGTGAGAAATGAGGGCTAGTTCGCATGAGAAATGCGGCTTAATTCTTCTTCACGAGTTCCTGATAAACGACTTCAGTAAAAACCGGAGACTTGAAGGGGCCATACGGTGGTTCTTCCGGACTGGCTGTCTTCTTGATTTCATCGAGGGATTTGCCCGCCGCGACCATTTCCTCAATCTTTGCTCGCCGCGCTTTGCGCTTCATCCGGATCGGTGCATGTGCAATGACTTGCTCCGATCCGGATTCGAGTGTTTGCTATTAGTCTGCCGGCGGCCTGGGTGCCGGGGGAACGGGCTTGGTGAACTTCGCATCTTCCACGGGCGCGTTGGCGTCGACCTGCGCCCACTTGTAGGTTCGGTTTCCTTCCGCGCTTACGACGCGCATGGTAAACGGAATCTTCGCGCCGCTGACGTCGCGATAGTCTTCGTAAAAAGTATCCTCTGGGAAGGATCCGATCACGCTCTGCATGGTTGTATAGGTCCGCACGAGCAACCCGGTTTGTGCGTCGAAATTGATCCGGTCGATTACCGGGTAGCCATCCTTGCGGGTCCCCACCACGCGATACGTATCCCGGTCACCGATTTTTTCCATGGCGTCGACCTGGACGTTTGTATGGTCCGCACGGAACTCGAGGCCGGGAAACTTTTCGCCGAGTTCGGCTAGCATGCGCCGCTCGTCACCCGTATCTTCGCGAATTGGAGTGTTATGCCAGGCGATGGTCCCGTCGAAACCCATCGCTACCGTGGGCCTGCCGGGAAATGTAACCGCAATGACTCCCTTCGGGGCCTTAACGTAGTGCTCCGCCGGAACTGTTCCCATCATCGGAGGCGGTGGCGGAGGCCCACCTGGAGGACCGGGAGGCGGGGGAACAAGCATGTCGGCGGTTCCCTTAAAGGAGATAGAAATGATCTTGCTGACCGCACCCTCGCCGCCAAGTGCCTGTTCGTACTTGGCGAAAACGTCTGCCACCGAGGGAAGCGGTGCGGCGGGAGCGGCGGCAGGTTTCGGCGCGGGCGCTGGGCCTGACATTACGGTTGCAGGCGCTTTGCTCGGCGACATGCTGGGATCGAGATTCGTGAGGTTCTTGATGGCGAGAGACGGGAAAATTTCCTTGGCCGTCGGCTCGGCGGGTACTTTATCGCCGGTGAGTAGCAGCGTTGAATCGGCCTTTGCCGCACCGCGATGGCAGGTAAAGCACGTCAATTCGCGCTTGCCGTCAAACACAGTGCTGTCCACCGCCATGGTCATCGCCATCATGCTTCGCGCCACGTGCTTTTCACGTTTGTCTTCCTGATCAAAATGACCGATCACGTGGCAATAGCCGCACCCAACGCCCAGGGCTGTGGTGATGTATTCCATGGCCGGGTGAACTTCCTCGGCCGGAATGCCTTTGAGCACTTCGATCTTCTTGTAAAACTGTTCGGCGGTTTTGCCCTTCATGTCGGCGGCTAACGGTGCGGGTGCCGGAGGACCAGCCGCAGGAGCTTGCGAGTGAAGGCTCGGCGCACTCATGCCGAGCGCGACGATGGTCATTGCCAATAATCCCAGGATGCCGGAAACATCGCGCACAGACCGTTTCTTGTTCATACTTTTTCGGTTATCCTCCCGCTGATTTTTTGGTGCAGCAAAATTGTACATCCGCAACGACGGGCCACTTGTAAAGTATTGTGAATTTCGCACACGCGGCTCGAACGGCACCCGTTGGACCGCCGCCTTCTTCCTACCCTTGTTTGACCTTCCGGCGACGATCGAATGTGGGCCTAATCCTAAGTCATCACAAGCCTTAAAAGCAATGTGCGAACAAGTGGGCGTCACAGGCGGGACGCCTCGTTCCCTCCGATGAGTAATTAGAGCTAGTGACATTGGACCCCAATTGGGACTACTCTTTGACAAAGATAGCGGGCTCAACGGGGAGGTTTGAAAAATCTTCCAGCGAATTTCGGAATTGCAATTCGCCATGTGGGTTATGCCTGAAGGCCGGACATAAATTCAGTGATCTCTTCAGGGGTTTTACTCCTGAAGCGGACAAATGAAATGCAACACTCTGGAGGGACGCACATGAAATTTCACACATTCGTTTTGCGGATCGGAGTCGCGGTGTTGTTCTGCGCCGCATTTTCAAACTTCCCGGTGTTGGCTGCGGATTGCAACGCATCCGCGTTGAGCGCCCTTGGCGTTCCCAATATGACCATCGCCTCCGCGACGGTCGTGCCGCCCGCCGCGCCAAACCCCGAGTATTGCGACGTGAAAGGTTCCGTCGCCACTTCCGGAGAAGGCGCGGAACCCGGCTCCGCAAATTTCGAAGTGATGCTCCCCGCCAACTGGAACCAAAAATTCATCTTCCATGGGGTCGGTGGCCTGGCGGGCTCTCTCAACTCTTCGGCGAATCCCGCGGACCAGGCCCTGCTCCTCGCACGGGGCTACGCCACCGCGATTACGGACACGGGCCACCAGGTATCCAATCCGACGTGGGAATACACCGCGCCGGGCACGCCCGACATGCCGAAAGTGATCGATTACTTCTACCGCGCTGTCCATGATGTGACGCTCGCCTCGAAACAACTCGTCAAGAATTACTACCATGCGGAGACGATCCGGCGCTCATACTTCGATGGCTGCTCCAACGGCGGCAAGATGGGCCTGATCGAGGCGACGCGCTTCCCCAACGACTACGACGGCATTATTTCCGGAGCGCCCTGGCTCGACCCTGTCGGCACATCGCTGTGGAGCCTCAAGAATACAAAAGCGCTGCTCGACGCCTATATCCCTGCCGCGAAATTCCAAGCGGTCAGCGCCGCAATCCTGAAGCAGTGTGACAAGGCCGACGGAGTTGCCGACGGCCTCATCCAGAATCCCGCGAAGTGCGCCTTCCAGCCGGACGCCCTGGTCCCCGAAACTCTTACTCAGAAGCAGGCGGATGCACTCAAGCTGATCATGAGTCCGGTCCGCGATGAGCAGGGCAAATTGATTTATCCCGGATCGTCCGTGGGCAACCTGGGGCAGGACAACATGACGGTGCGCGGCCCCACGAATTATCTCGAGACGCCGCCTGTTGATGCCACATCCGCGAAGCCCTGGGGTGACGCCACGCTGCCGGCGAATTGGTCTCTCGCCCAGAACATCCTGATGAAACTTGGTTATTACGATGCGGGCAAGGACATGAACAACACGATCGAGAGCCACGGCGTGGTGAAGACCGATGCTCTGAATCTTGTCTACTCGCGCCTCGCCGCTGATGTTCCTGACGATCCATCCGCGTTTGGCGGGTATTTCGCAAAAGGCGGAAAGCTGCTGATCTACCACGGATACGACGACCTGATTATTTCTCCCTACAGCAGCATCTGGTTCTACGAAGATCTCGCGCAAGAAAATGGCGGGTACGAAAAGGTCCAGCAAAATGCTCGCCTCTTCATGGTGCCTGGGATGCAACACTGCGGCACCGGTGCGGGGCCGAACACGTTTGACACCTTGAGCGCCCTCGAACAATGGGTGGAGAAGGGCATCGCGCCCGACGCGATCCCGGCTACGCATTCGACAAACAACGCGGTGGACCGCACCATGCCGCTCTGCAAGTTTCCAGAACAGGCTCACTACAAAGGGAGCGGCGATCTCAACAGCGCTGCGAGCTGGTCTTGCCCGCAAAAAGACAAGTCACTGCTTGCCGTCGGCCCCAACGGCATTCTGGCTGGAGCGAATGCACCGGTTCCCGCGCGCGTTAGCGCCCCGGCAAAACTCATGTCGAAGAGCGGGAATTGAGACGCGCAAATAGGAGCAGGTTTTTTGCATGCCAGGCTTCACAGCTTGCGGAAAAACTCAAATTTTTGTCATTCCGAGGCGCGCTGCGCGCCGAGGAATCTCTCTTTCTTTTCATGGAGTTAAATCGAAGAGAGATTCCTCGGTCGCCGCGGCGACCTCGGAATGACAAAATAAACTACTTTTTCCGCAGCCTCTTCAGCGTGTCGATTTTGGGTAAGTGAAACCTATGACGGCAGGCTTGAAGCCTGTCCCACATCTTGCGCTTGAGTCTTGGATCCTCAGCCGCGGACGATTTTTCGTAAGGCTACTTGCCGCCTTCCGATTTTTGTTGCATGTCGCCGTACGTTATATTGTCCTCACACACCATTTCTCCAAGATTCCAGCCCGGCTTCAGTTCGTAGATGGCGTGCCCACCCCAGGGTTTCGTATACGCCTTCGGGTCTTCGATCGTGGTGTCGATCGTCAACGTGTCATGGTTCACGCGCCGAATGCGCTCCACAACGTGCAGATCCTCGGTGTGCGGATGGCCATCATTGTCGAGCCAGGTCTTGTCGTTAAACCCAGTTGTGTCCACGACGAGCGTATCTCCCTCCCACTTGCCAATCGAGTCTCCCATCCACGTGCCAGGCAAATCCTTGGAATGCTCACGCCCGTCGGTGTAGATATTGCGCATAAAATGGTCATACTCGAAGAGCATCAATACTCGGCCGGGTAGATTGGCAATCTCCACCGGTTCCCCTCGTATGAGATAGATTCTTGGAACGCCCGGCGGAAAACATTGCAAGATGGGATCGTTTGACTCTGTTATGGAGACGGAGTTGGGTCCGACATTGGGTTTGTTGGCTTTGAATTTCTCTTCCGCCCAGGGAGTCATCGGCGGCTTCTCGTTGGTAATGGAAAAAGCGAGCTCATAAATGGTGTACTTGCGGGTTTTGTCAGGCGCGCGCCGTGATCGCCGCCAAACTCCCGACAGGTCCGCTGGCGGAGCCGGGGCTTGCACTTTTGCTACACCCGTCTTGGCTGTCTGAGAGAGTATCGCGGGCGGGGATGTCAGGGCAGCCACCACCGCAAACGTCAATCCCAATAAGCGATTCCGCATACCTGAGACTCCCCCGGCGGGCACTATTCCGCGTAATCCTCGCCTCGATCCATCACGGTTTCCTTGCCGTTCGGAAACACCACCTTGCGGAGGCGTATGATTTTCGCGCCGCTCTTGGCGGCGTTGCCGACAAAAGTGACCTGATCCCCGGGCCTGAAAATACTCTTGTTCCATCCGAGCCGGGCCATGGTGGTCAGACTGGGAGCTTCGGCAGTCCATTTTTCGACCTTGCCGTCAGCGCCCGCCACATCGAACCAAATTTCCGTATGCGGATTCATGAATTGAAAATCCGTTACAGTGCCTTTGAAGGTGGTCTGTTTCGAATCGTATACCGACGATCCGTGATGGGCCATCACCGGGCCGGAGAATATTGCAAGTCCAATCGTCAACGTCAGTAAGAGAGACTGCTTACTTTTCATGAATCACCTCGTTGTTGGCGCGACTACCCCATTGCCAATCGGCGCTGTCAATGCAATACCTGTTGATGAGATTTCATCGGCCTTGGGTATCAAATTACTTAGACGTGGCGTCCGGCAGCGGCGTTTCCGGAGCATCGGCTGGAGGCAACAGCATATGAGATGCAGTAAGCGTCCCAATATTGAGGAGAGTGCCAAGAATCGTTCCTAGATTTCGCATGCTATTTTGTAGATGCATCCTCGATGTTCCTCTGTGCTCTCCGTGTCCTCTGTGGTGAAATCCGAAAAGCGCAACACAGAGTTCACTGAGAAAAGCGGAGTTTCGCAGAGGCGCCTCGATCGAAATTCAATTTTCTAAATTGTCCGGAATTCTGGGACGCAGTGGCGAGGCCCACAGGGCTTTCCATATTTTACTTCTTGACATATTTCTTCAGATCCATCGGGCCGACCTCCGCCCCGTACACGCTGCCTTGGTGGTCCACCGCCACGCCCTCCGCCGCGCTTGACCCACCCTTCGGCGCAGGGTCCGGGATGAAGCCCGTTACCTTGCCGTCTTTGGCGCTCCCGATCCGGATGCCTCTCATACATCCCGGGTTATATCCATAGCCCGGTTGATCTGTGGACTCCGAGTCAGCCACATACATGGTGTCGTCCTTATCGATAAAAATTCCGCTCGGCCGGCCAAATTGTTTCCACTCAGCGATGAACTTGCCCTCCTGGTCGAAAATCTGGATGCGGTTGTTGGAACGGTCGCCGACAAACAGCCGCCCCTTGGAATCGAAGGCCAGGGTATGAGGCACATTGAATTCGCCGGGAGCCGATCCGAGCCTCCCCCATTCCTTTACGAACTTCCCTTGCTTCGAGAACTTCACGATGCGCGCGTTGACTTGCGAATTCGGCGGAGAACCATGCCCGTCCGCGACAAAAATATCGCCATTCGGAGCGATCACGACAGCCGACGGCCGGTTGAATGTATCCGGAGTATTGCCGGGAACACCGGCCTTGCCGAGCGTCATCAACACTTTTCCGTCGGGGCTGAACTTGAAGATCTGGTGGCCCTTTCCATGTTTGCCCATGTCGTCACTTGTGGCGATTCCTCCGACTCCATCGGTCACCCACACGTTTCCGTCTTTGTCCACAAAGATTCCGTGTGGAAGGATGAACATTCCCGCGCCAAAATTTTTCAGAAGTTTGCCTGACGGGTCAAACTCGAGGATTGGAGCGAGGTTTGAGTCCGCGCAACTATTTTCGCCACATCGGTCATAGGTCCAAATGTTTCCGTCAGGACCGATCGCCACGCCCGAAGTCGACCCCCACTTCCTGCCGTCGGGCAATTGCGCCCAGTGGAGAACGGTTCGATACGGATTCGGCAGATCGTTCGGAGGGGGATAGCTCGCCTGGGCGCGCCCATTCGAGCTATAAGCCGCAAGGATCGCGATGGTCAATGCCAACTCGAATCCTAGCCGGCTTGCGTTCCGCATGATTGCCCCTCCAGAGCGGAATTTTTGCTACTTACTTTCGATGTTAATCGCATAGTAACTCACTGTCTTCGTCGAAATTTCTTTCCACCAGTGCGGCGTTTTAGCCGGAATCGTAATGACGTCGCCTTTACTCAAGTGGAAAGTCTCTCCACCCTCGATCGACGTACCCCTCATTTGGTCCGGGCCAGTTTGCTTGGCGCCGACCATGGTTCCGCCAGTGATAAACGTAGCTTCTCCATCGACCATGATGAAGATGTGGTTGGTATGCTCATGATATTCCGCGGCGCCAGCTTCCCGGTGATTGGCCAGCACGAGGAGGCCCGGGTCGTTTATGATCGGCCCGCCTTTGGCCATCACCGCCGCGACCTTGTCGTGAGGGATATAGTGAACTGCTGCCGGTACACCCTCTCCTGTGGACGCGGCGGAAGCGGTTAGCAAAACAAACGCGGTGAACAACGCACCTTTCGCGAGTAAAAATTTCATTTTTGTCCTTTTCTCAACCCGAATTTTTGTATTAGCCTGGATTTTACTGTGCGCCGCCAACAGGCCGTGGCACATGCAACGTCATCAACACGAGTAATCCGTTGGCGGGTTTGAACTGGTGTGGCGTGCCTTCAGGAATAATGGCGAAATCTCCCTTGTTGAACGCCTGCACCGTTCCACCGTCAATCGCCGTGCCCGAGAGGTTCGCGGCGTTTGTGCGCTTCTCGCCCACGACTGTTCCGCCGGTGGTTAGCGTCCCGCCTCCGTCTATCACGTAAACCATTTCCGCTTCTTTTTCGTGAACTGCCACTGCCCCGTCGACGGGCCGGTATTCAAGATTCGCGGTGTACGGCGCGAGGGAAAGAATATGTTCGGCGACAGCTACTTGACCTTCCTTCCGTTCGCCCTTCGCTTTCGCCAGCAGCGCCTGCACCTCCGCGGCGGACGTAAATATTTTCATCATTGCGGCATCCGTCTGCGCGGCAGGAGCCTGTGGCATCGCCATTGACGCCGCGGGAGTGACCGCCGGAGACGTGGCCGGTTGTCCAGCCATCACCACCATCGCTGCGATGAGTGCCAGCATGAGGCTTATTCCAAGAGTGCGCATCTAGATCTCCTCTAACCAGGATTTCCGTGTTGACCATCCGGATGGGCACACTTATACACCCGGCGGCCTCCCGGGTGAACTCAAATTGATTTTCGTTGCATATCTCCCGGGGAGGGCCATTCTCGGGAATCGGAAAAAATTTTGGAATTCCTCGGAAATGGTGTACGAAATGGGGGTCCCAGCGTACTATTTCACGCGGTTTTCATGATTGACCGGGTGAGTTTCCTAATCAAGGCGCGGAGAATAGCATGACAAAAATGTTGGCACATTGGATCTTGAGCGCGCTGTGCTTGCTGCTGGTCGCGCACTTTGTTCCTGGATTTTTCGTGAGGGGGTTCGGCACGGCGCTCATTGCGGCGGTGGTGATCGGTCTGGTCAACGGCACGATCGGGATGCTTCTGAAGATTATTACGTTTCCGCTCACGATCGTCACGTTTGGCATCTTCTGGCTGCTGATTAATGCGCTGATGTTGAAGTTCGCGGCGCTCTTCGTACCCGGATTCGAAGTGCGCGGCCTATGGCCCGCGTTTTGGGGCGGGCTAATTCTGAGCCTGCTGAACATGACCATCCGCCAGCTTCTTAAGAATCGCAACGAGTAATGCTGCTAGTCCTGATTTCCAGCGACAACCCTGGCCGGGTGGGACGCACACCATTTGCCTAATCCAGGACGCAGGAGTTCCGTAGCGCCGGCGTCTCGCCGGCGATTTTTCCGTCTCCACAGTGCAAAGACGCCGGCGCTACCAGGATTGATTTTAGTAGTCTTCGACGGGCTTGCGGCTAAACGGGGATCGCGGCGTTCGAGGCGCGCGGGCGCTGCGGTAATCCTCCAGCTCCGCATTGGTGATGGCGTAGTGCGTGTCCGGCGGATGGTTCGCGTACGTCGCCAGCTCGCGGCGGAGCTTGCGCGAGCAAACATCCGGCGCATCTTGAATGCGCAGCAGGTGCTCATTGAATGCTTGGGTGGGAATCGTCAGCGTGAATTCGCGCGGCTCGGTCGAAACTTCCCGCACGGTGAAGGTGTACTCGCGGACCAACGTCTTCACCTCGTACCCGAGAAATTGCACGATGATTTCGTGGCTCACTTGGCGCCTACGGCCAGCCCGAGAGCAGGGACCCCTGCCACTACTTTCTTGATTTTCTTCGCGCGCCGCCGTTTGGGTGGTGTTCCTTCCGCGGGGTCGACGACCATAATGCTCGTGACGAATTTCTTCATCCCATGAAGGTCGAAGTCGATGGAAGTGCGGTCCGAATTGGATTCGGTGACGACACCAAGACCGTACTGAAAATGCTTGATGTATGCGCCTTCTTCGAGAGCTTTCAAGTTGCCTCCTCGCGTGGAACACACTTGGCGTCTTTGGGCGATGTCCACAATCCCACTGCACCAAACCCAAAAAAATGGCCCGCAAGAGTGGACTTGCAGGCCTCCAAGAAATCTAAAGGATTACAAGAACAACAATCTCAAATCCATTTTAACACGCTGTCTCTCCGCTGCCTAACACTATCCACACCCGCTTGCCCCCTGCTAGCGCCCAGTTTCCTCACGAATTTGCGCCGATGGGCGCCACACGGCGGCAAAGAATATCCGCCTGGGCCATCTGCCTGGTGATTGAAAATTGAGGGAACCCCGCATCAAGCTGCAGAGTGATTTGGCCAACAGGGAGGCGAAGAACTCGGTCAAGTTACCTTACCGGAGAAAAGATCCAATCAAAGGGCAGAATTCGCAGCAGCCTCGTTTTCGATACTTTCCCGTGCCAGCCGCATCTCGGGTTATCGCAGGCAATTTCCTCTTCGCCGAAAATTTTCATCGCCTCGTTTTCCGAGAGCTCCGGCTTTGTGCACTTCCTCTGCAAATTGATATTGTGCCCATCCTTGGGGCACGCAAAAACAATTCGATAGGCTTTGCTCATGCCTCATGATAGCACTTCGCGATTCCCCTGACCAATACCGGGAACACCCTATGTTCCATTTCGAGCATTGCAGCCTTTTCAAGGCGGCCTATCTTGACTGGTTGCAGTATTTTGCACTGCCGTTCTGCCGTGCCCGGCGGCGCGGCGCTACCGCTTTGCTGCGTAATCCTTGTTGTATCCATTTCGGCTGTTCTTCACGGTAAAGCTGCCGTCGGGCCGCGCAGTCAGTTGGATGTAATTCACGGCACCCTCATCGGGTACACCGGTCGCGGCCGTGCCACCCATCCCCTGATTGGCAATGAACTGCTCCGGCATGTTGTGATCACCTGCATCGACGGCGTAATGCAATTGCCAGAGGTCTTCCAGTCCGGGTGATTTCTTGAGAGTTTCAAAAGTGGCCACCGCGCCGCCTTTTTTCGCTCCGTTGTCCATCACCGCCACGCGGGGATGCTCCGCGTGCACCAGAATTGGCAGGCTGGAGATGTCCTGCCCGTGATGCGAAACGACGTATACGTCGATCGTGCCGATGAGATTCTTCGGGCAAGCCAGATCGTGCTCCTTGTTCCAGGTCAGATCGCCGAAATCCGCCAAACGAAATTTGCCAAGCGAGATCACCAACCCCACCGACGCCTTATTTTCGCCGCCAACGAGAGGGTCTAAGGTTTCATCTTTCGGGACAAAATCCGCGCAAAGTGGATTTGCCGCCCCTGCCCCCGGGAGTGGTTTAGTGATCGTTTCAGCGGCCGAGGAAATCACTTGAACGTCGATCCCCGGGATCGGAATCTTGTCGCCCGGCTTGGCCAGAATGTGCTGGCCTTCCTTGCGCACGGTGAGATAGGCGGCATAAGTTTGCGGGACGTTTCGGGTTTCCTCTTGGGTCGGTCCGTGGTCGACAAAGTGATTAATGGGGATATGGGAGGCGAGTTCGACCACGCCACCTGCATGGTCGCCGTGATAGTGGGTCAGCACCAGGTAGTCGATTTGGCTGACGCCGGCCAGTTTCGCGACGCTGGCAATGCGGCCGGCATCGCGCGCTCCGGCCCAGCCCGTATCGACCAGCAGGGATTGGCCGCTGGGCGACACGAACAGCGTTGATTGCCCGCCTTCCACGTCGACGAAATAAACTTCCAGCGCCTTTTTTTGCTGCGCCCACAGCCCCGCCGATATCCCAACGATCGCAAACCCAATCGCAAGGTATAGCCTCTTGCGCATGATCCCTCCTCTTGTTCGAGTATTTCGCGGAAGTGTGATTATGGGGCTGACTTAGAGCTAAGTCCGAACCAGCCCCTAGACGCGCCACGATCCGCTGTTTTCTGTTTTACTTGGATGACTTCGGCCAGAGGACGCCCTCGTCTACTTTCGTCACTGGACCCATGCCTTTGTAGATAAATTTCTGCAAACGCTGGCCTCGATATGTCTCCGCTGTATAAATGTTACCCTTCGAGTCTGTCGCGATGCTGTGGACGGCGTAGAACTGGCCCGGCTGGCGTCCACCGTCGCCGAAATTCGCGACTTCCTGAAGCGTGTCGCGCAACAGGATATGAATCTTCTCGTTCGCTCCATCCGACAGATAGATGTACGTCTGCTTCGGATCCTTGGAAAAGGCAATGTCCCAGACCGATCCGTCTCCCAGCGTTCTTTTTTCGATGATTTGTTCCTTGACGAACGTGCCGTCCGGTTTGAAAACTTGAATGCGATCATTCACGCGGTCGCACACGTAGAGCAGACCATCATCCGACAGTTGAGCGCAGTGAACCGGACTACGGAACTGCTGGTCGATCGGCGCGTCCGGATTGTAATTGCCCATGTCTGTATCGTCCGGCTTGTGACCATAGGCGCCCCAGTGTCTCTTGTACTGCCCGGTATCGGCGTCAAACACGATGACGCGTTTGTTGCCATACCCGTCTGCGACGTACAATTCATTGGTCTTTGGATCGACGAACATTTTCGCCGGACCCTTCAGGTTCTCCACATCATTGCTGCCCTTGCTTTTGAAGGGATGCCCGATTTGCATCAGGAATTTTCCGTCCTGGGTGAACTTCAGGACTTGATTGTCCGCATAGGCGCCCGGCTGGCTTGCTTCGGGCACATTGCTGGCACCCGTATCCATGATCTTGGGATCAACCGTGCGGCCATTCCCGCCAATCCAGACGTTGCCCTTGTAGTCCACGGTAATTCCGTGATTGGAATTCGGCCAGTTATATCCTTTTCCGGGTCCGCCCCAATGGCCGATCAGATTCCCAGCTTTATCAAATTCGAGAACCGGCGGCGCAGTTACGCAGCAATCCGCGCCTGGGGGATTCGTGTCGCCATATTTTTCCTTGAATTCCAGCGAGCCGCCTCGATGAATGATCCACACGTTGTCTTGCGCATCGACCGAGACCCCGATCGTCATCCCGATCACCCAATGATTGGGCATCGGTTTGGGCCACATCGGATCCACTTCAAACATGGGGGCCTGAACCGTCGCGGCCTCGACGGCGGCCTTCTTTTCCAGCACTCTGGATCCAAATCCCAGCGCGGCGATGAGCGCAAGAAAAATCGCGCCGATCCACAATTTACGCTTCATAGTAACCATCCTCCCCCGTGGGGCCACAGTTGCCGGAGCGCAGGCGGGCCACGGCCCTGCCTGCATTAATCTGATTTGAGATTGCGACGCAGATAACGCCCCGAAGTATACACAATTCGCTTTCGGACGGCGTCGAATTTTGCTTGTCAGCAGCCGTGTAAAACGACTACGCTTTCGGTCCATGCCCCGCAACTTGGTCGCATTTCGTACCTTCGGTGCGCTCCTGGCGCTCTTGGTGATTGCGCCGCCGCACCCTCTGGCAGCCCACGATATTCCCAACGACGCGACGGTTCAGATGTTTTTCAAGCCGGCGGGGAATCACCTGAATATCCTGGTGCGCGTCCCACTCAGAACCATGCGTGACCTGGAATTTCCCGAACGAGACCAAGGCTACCTGGATTTCAATCATGTGGACCCGATGCTACGCGAGGGCGCAAGTTTGTGGGTCTCTGATTTCATTGATGTGTATGAAGGAGCAGCGCTCCTGCCAAAGCCGCGCATCGTCGAAACCCGCCTCTCTCTGGAGTCTGACCCGTCTTTCGCATCTTACGAACAGGCGCTCGCTCACGTCACCGGTCCAAAGCTTTCGAATTCAACCACCGTTTTCTGGAACCAGTTAATGCTGGATATACTCTTTGAGTATCCCATCCAATCCGACCAGTCGCGCTTCTCGATTCATCCCGGCCTCGACCGGCTGGCCAATCGGGTCGTCATCGCACTTCGTTTTCTGCCGCCGGGCGGCGCGGTCCGCGCGTTTGAATTCCTCGGCGATCCCGGCCTGGTTCGCCTGGATCCGCGATGGTTCCAGGCCGCCGGGCAATTCGTGAAGTTGGGCTTCTTTCACATCCTGGATGGGACGGATCATCTGTTGTTTCTGTTTTGCCTGGTGATTCCGTTTCGGCGCTTCCGCGCGCTCATCCCGGTCGTCACAGCCTTCACCGTCGCGCATTCGATCACACTGATCGCCTCGGCCTACAGCCTCGCGCCGGATGCGCTATGGTTTCCGCCTCTGATCGAAACGCTGATCGCGACGTCCATCGTGTACATGGCGCTTGAGAACATCGTGGGCGGGGCGACCGTGCAGCGGCGGTGGATGATCACATTCGGATTCGGCCTGGTTCACGGTTTCGGCTTCTCATTTGCTTTGCGGCAGACGATGCAGTTCGCGGGCTCCCACTTGTTGGCCTCGCTGCTTTCTTTCAACATTGGCGTTGAGCTTGGACAACTTCTCGTCTTGGCGCTAATGATCCCCGCGTTGGAGGTTCTCTTCCGGTACGTGGTGGCCGAACGAATGGGCACGATTATCCTGTCGGCAATTGTGGCCCATACGGCATGGCACTGGATGATCGACCGCTATCAAGTGCTGCGCCAATATCAAATTCGCTGGCCGGCGCTGGAGGCAGCTCCGCTCGCGAAGGCTCTACGCCTGTTGATGCTGATCGTGATCGCTGCGGGCCTGGTCTGGCTGGTGTTCGGATTACTGTGGCCCCGGATGGGACGCACGGAGGAAGATCCTGTAGTGCGCACGCGTTGAGAATCGATCTGAAATAGTGATGCGCTGCTTTTCGCAACATCTGAATCGCGATGCTGGAGCGCCTCACGGCCGAGGTGCCCGCCCAAGAATTGTTAACCGTGTTGGGTAAAGAGGCTGCGGAAAAAGGGCCCCACTCCTTATTGTCATTCTGAGCGAAGCGAAGAATCTCTCTTTCTTTTCATGGAGTTAAATCGAAGAGAGATTCCTCGCTTGGCCCGGAATGACAAAATAAACTACTTTTTCCGTAGCCTTTAAAACGTTCGGCGCGCCCTCAGGGCAAATACATCCACAAGTCGTTAAAAGTGTTAGTTCCCTCGCCGGAAAAAAGCCAGAAATTTCCAGAGGCATCCGTCCAACTGGCGCCTCCATCTCGGCTCGCAGGAATGTTGCCCGGAGCCAGCTGACCCAGCGTGCCGAAGGTGCCATCCAGATTGCCGACGTTTGGTCCGTTCTTCCAGGTCCACTCATTGCTACTGACCGAGTATTCCCACAGATCATTCAGCTCGACCTGTGGGGCAGTCGAATCGTTGCCAAATCCTCCAAAAAGCCAGAAATTTCCGGACAGATCGGTCCAACTGAAAAGATTGCCCCGCGCCCCCGGCGTGTTGCCCAAAGCCGCTGTGCCCAGGACGCCGTAAGTGCCATTCTGGTTGAGCAGGTTCGTCCCGTTCATCCAAGTCCATTCCTTGCTGACAGTCGAGAATTCCCACAGGTCGTTATAAAAATCCACCGTCACCCCGTCGGCTTCCAGATTACTTCCACCGAAAAGCCAGAAGTTTCCCGACGTATCCGTCCAAGTAACGGAACTATATCGCGCACCCGGGATGTTGCCAAGCGCCGCTGTGCCTTTCGTGCCGTAGACACCCACTTGACCGACGAGGTTCGACCCGCCCATCCACGTCCATACACCGCTGCTGATGGTGTATTCCCACAAATCATTCAGATTGCCTTGCGTCCCGGGCGGGGCCGAAGAGTCATTTCCAAACCCTCCAAAGAGCCAGACCTCTCCGCTGATATTCTGAACGGTAGAAAAGCCTCGCCCACTGGGGACGTTGGTCGCGGCCGCCACATTCAGGGTGCCGAAATTGCCATTTTGGTTGGCCAGGTTCGACCCACCCTTCCATGTCCATTCGTTCGAACTGACCGAGTATTCCCACAGATCGTTCAAATACCCAACTGTTCCGACAGAATCGTTACCGAATCCTCCGAAGAGCCAGAGATTTCCGGAGGAATCAATCCAACTTACAGCGCTATCCCGCGTCCCCGGGACGTTGGTCGTAGCCGCCGTATTCAATACGCCGTAATTCCCATTTTGGTTGAGCGAATTTGACCCGCTTACCCAGGTCCACAGGCCGCTGGCGATATTGTATTTCCAGAGGTCGTTCAAGTCCCCAGAATTCGTGGGAGTCTGCGGGGTGGCCTCGTTCCCGCCGAATAGCCAGAGGTTTCCAGAGGTGTCCGTCCAACTGACTGCTCCAAAATTTCGAAACCCTGGAACGTTGGCCGCAGCCGCAACACCGAGCGTGCCATACGTGGCGCCGTTCTTAGTTGCATCGTTTGACCCGCTCATCCACGCCCATTCGTTATGGCCGCAATTCACTGTGATGTTGGTCACATTGGCGTTGGCCGCCCCGCTGCCATTGACGACCCCGCAGGTCTGCGCCGGGCTGGAGGGCGGTGTGGAAACCGTGACGGCATATGCGGCGCCACTGGCGACAGCTGTGGCGAACGTGAAGCTCCCATTTGCAGTGACCGACAGGTTGTCGCCGCTATTGTCCTGCAACACGAGGCCGCTACCGACAAGGTTTTTCACAGTTCCGCCGATGGTGAAGGTAGCTGGGGTGGTTGTGGTGCAAGTGACCTGAACATTTGTGACGTTGGCGCTGGCATTTCCGCTGCCGCCTGTCACCGCGCAGTTCTGCGCCGGGCTTGTGGGCTGCGTAAAAACCGTGACGGCATATGCGGCCCCACTGGCGACAGCGGTGGTGAACGTGAAGCTCCCGTTCGCTGTGACCGACAGGTTGTTGCCACCATTGTCCTGCAAGACAAGCCCCGTGCCCGAAAGGCCCGAGACCATGCCGCCGATGGTGTAGGTAATTGGAGGCGGTGATGATTTATACGAGGTCTTGCAGCTGACGAGAAGGAACGAAAACAACAGCAGAATTGCGGGCCGAAGAAAAAACGATCTGAAGGAAGGTTTCATGTAGGATTCACGCCCCCAATCGCGTGTCGCTCGATCTTCTGCGAACGGGCTGATTATACATTCTGGAAGAGTTGAGTCAAGGATGATGGCCTGAATTAGGGAGCGCCGAATTGCCTCATTTTGCTGTGAAAGATAACGATGGAGTTTTCGTTCTCCGGCCGGTAACTTACCGATCGACTTTGGCCGCTGGCACATGAAGGAAGAAGGGGACCCCGATATGACCACCGAGTAAGGATACTGGGCCTCCGGGCGAATCTCCTCCTGTACTTCCTGTACTTCGCGCGTTTCTCTGCGTTCGCTTGACAACGTGAGGAACACGTTTACACTGAGCGGGTTCCAAAACATTCACGTTCGCGTTTTGAATGCGTGCGGGCGGTCGCCGCGGCGACGAGCGCGCGAGGAATTTGTGACTGGCGGGGATGCGACAAAGTAAACCATCCACAATACTCTTTGATCTTGGCGTCCGGGTGTGCCTTTCATGATCGACGTGCGCGAGGAAGTCGCCAACGCTCCGATCGGCCGGTACCATCGCTTTCTCGCTCTGCTCATCGGCATGGTGGTGTTCTTTGACGGCTACGATACCTTCAATCCAGCCTACGTCATTCATTACGTGATGAAGCCGTGGCATCTGGCCGCGGGCCAGGCCGGGTGGCTCGTCTCCAGCGGGCTGATCGGTTTCATGATCGGTTCTCTTCTGCAAGGAAAATTCTCCGATCGATTTGGGCGTCGCACGACGCTCCTCGTGGCGCTGTGGATCGTGACGATTTTCAGCTTTGCGACCGCGGCTCTGGGGCGCTCATTCGTCACTTTCTGCGGCTTGCGATTGCTTACTGGACTCGGCATGGGCGCGCTCTTGCCCCTCGGCGTGACTTACGTCAACGAATATGCGCCGCGCCGCCTGGCCAACACTTTTTCCATGTGGGGATGGGCGCTGGGCTGGGCCGCCGGCGGCATCGTTGCCGCAGCCATTGGAATTTATCTCACCCCGATGTTCGGCTGGCAGGCGCTGTATTATGCCGCGTCGCTGTCGATTGTGCTGGTCCTGGTTTGCCACTGGGCCCTTCCGGAGTCGCTGCAATTTTCCGCGATGCGCGGCAATTGGCGGGGCATCGCGCAGGTTCTTTGCCGCCTAAATCCCTCGCATGCTGCACGCTATACCGCCGCCGGTGAGAAGTTCATGTTCCCGGAGCCGAGCGATCGTCCTGCCTCCGTGTCGCTGCTATTGTCGCCTCGCTATCGCAGAACAACTCTGTCCGTTTGGGTTTCGGCCTTCTTTATCTTATTTGGCATTTGGGGACTCTCCGGTTGGGTCCCCACGGCCATGATGCAGCGTGGCGAGGGGTTCGCGACGAGCTTTAGTTTCGGAGCCTTGATTCAGGCCATGGCCTTTGTCGGCTCGCTCCTGTGCGGCTACATCGCGGACCGAGGTGGCAGGGACCGCGAAGCGATGGCAGTATGGTGGCTGGGCGGCGCCGTTTCGGTCGGCATACTCGCTCTGGTCAACGTGCACGTGCTCAACATCATCTGCGTGGGCGCCGCCGGCTTCTGCATTCTGGGCGGGCAAAACGTTTTGAACAATTTCACCGCAGCGTCCTATGATACGGAAGTGCGCGGCACAGCCGTTGGCATGATGCTGGGTGTTGGACGCGCCGGAGGAATTCTCGGCCCGTTCATCACCGGCTTGCTTCAGCAACATTCGCCGGGAACGGCCGGCCTGTTTGTGGCCATCGGCGCGGCGTCGCTCATTGGAGGAAGCGCAATCGTGTTTGCGAGTCCTCGTCCTTTGCGCGAGCTTGAGGCAACAGCTGAGGCTGTTCGCGCGTAATAGGCCACGTATGAACTCGTTCACAACTTGGCTTGAGCGTGGAGTTTTTCGGAAAGGTTTCCTCGAGCACGGGAGTAAAACCCCGAGTCTGAAGACCCGGGCTACAGCACTCCCGCAAACCACGGAGAATCGTTGTAGCCCGCCTCTTCAGAGGCGGGGCTTTCCGTGAGATTGGGCCAGAGATTCAATTATGGTTGCAATCTTCCGAGCCGGTTTGACAAGGAGACGATAATGGCGCAAGCCAGGCCAGTCGCATTGATCACAGGCGCAGCCACCGGCATTGGCCGCGCGGCCGCTGTAGCTTTGGCCGCGGCTGGCTTTGACGCCGTCATCAACTACAGCCGCAGCGAGCAGGCAGCGCGCGAAACGGTGGCTCAGGCGCAGGCCAAAGGCGCAAAGACCCTCCTGTTCCAATGCGATGTCAGCGACGACCCGTCGGTGCGTACAATGCTCGCGGCCGTCGAGCAGGAATTCGGACGCCTCGACGCGCTCGTGAACAACGCGGGCACCACATCGAACGTCAAGCCCAGTGATTTTGAAGCCATGACGGCCGAGGAATGGGACCGCGTCTTCGCGGTGAACGTGCGAGGGATGTTTCAAGTGACGCGCGCTGCCGCGCCTCTTCTCAAGGCCGCCCGCGGCAGTGTCGTCAACACAGCCAGCATCGTGGGCCTGCGCCCCGGACCGCAACCCCTGCCCTATGCGGCGAGCAAAGCCGCGGTGGTAAGCCTCACCAAATTGCTGGCGCTCAATCTCGCCCCCGACGTCCGCGTCAACGCAGTTGCTCCCGGATGGATGGAGGGCGATTGGATGAAACGCATGCTGGAAACAAGGTACGATGACCTGATGGCGCGCCGCGCGAAGAGCACGCCCTTGCGCCGCTGCGCGACCGCCGAGGACGTGGCCGAAGTCATCGTCAATCTGATTACAAGCAATCGCTTCGTCAACGGCGAGATCATCGTGATCGACGGAGGCTTTTCCGCAACCACCTAGGGGGTACATGTGCTGGAAGGGGTCGTTCCATTTCCGCCAGAATTTGCCAAACGCTACCGCGACAAGGGCTATTGGATAGATAAATCTCTGGCGCAGGAATACAGAATTGCTTTTGATAAATATGAAACGCGAGTCGCGCTGCTCGACCGGGACCGGTCCATCACCTACGGTGAGCTTGACCATCTGTCGGACAACCTGGCGTTGAACCTGCTGGATACCGGCCTCCATCCGCTGGACCGCGTCGTCGTGCAATTACCGAACGTCGCCGAATTTGTTGTTCTGTACTTGGCGCTTCAAAAGATTGGTTGCATCCCTGTTGCGGCGCTCATGCCGCACCGCTTTGCGGAAATCACCCAGTTCGTCGAGCTTTCGGGCGCCGCAGCTTGCGTCGTCCCGGACCTACAGGGCGATTTTGACTACTGCGCCATGGTCGAGCGCATTCGCCAAAGAGTTCCCAAGCTGCGTCATGGCTTTGTTCTCGGACCTCCGCGCCCAGGTTTTCTCTCGCTCACAGATATGATCGCGAAGCCGCACAATCTGCCCGCGTCGGCGCTTTCTGAGATCCATATCGATCCCGTTGATCCGGCCATCTTTCAACTTTCCGGGGGAACGACCGGGATTCCGAAGATGATTCCTCGCACCCACAACGACTACGCGTACAACTCCAAGGTAGCTTCCCGCGTTTGCGCAGTCGGCGAGGATTCCGTCTTGCTCGTTATTCTGCCCATCGCGCACAACCTCCCTCTCGCGTGCCCCGGCATTCAAGGCTTTCTTTTCCACGGCGGCCGCGTAGTGCTGAGCGCCAGCGCCCGCCCCGAGGATGTTTGCGCTTTAATCGAGAAACACCGCGTCACCCATATCAAAGTCGTTCCCGCGCTGCTGATCCGGCTCTTGCACGATCCGGCCGTGAGCCGTCACGATCTTTCTTCCCTGAAGATCATTCAAAGCGGCGGCCAGTCCATGCTGCCCGAAGTGCGTTTGCTCTCCAAAAGACTCATTCCCAGCGCTTTCGTGCAAGAGAATTTCGGAATGTCCGAGGGCCTGCTGATGTTCGTGCGGCTGGACGACCCGCTGGACGTCACTCAAGAAACAGTTGGGCGTCCCGTATGTCCGGATGACGAAGTGCGGCTGCTCGACGACGACGACCGCGAAATCTTCGACGGTGAAGTCGGCGAGCTATGCTGCCGGGGCCCGTACACGTTGCGAGGTTACTTCGGCGTGCCGGAATACAATGCCCGCACGTTTACGTCGGATGGATTTTACCGTTCCGGCGACCTGATGCGGCGGCACCGATCCGGCAACTACATCGTGGAAGGACGGAAGAAGGACCTCATCAACCGGGGCGGCGAAAAGATCAGCGCCGAGGAAATCGAAAACCTGATCCTCTCGCATCCCTCGGTGAAGAACGTTTCCTGCGTTCCCGTGCCGGATCCTGTGTTGGGTGAACGAATGTGCGCGTGCGTCCTGCTGCGCGAAAACGCCCGGCTGACCTTCGACGATCTGAAATATTTTCTGCTCGGCAAGGAAATCGCCAAGTACAAACTCCCCGAGCGGTTGGAAATCATGCCGGAATTCCCGCTGACTCCATTCGGCAAGGTTTCCAAGAAGACCCTGACAGAGATGATCTCCCAGAAAATGGTTGCGGAACAAAAAGGCAAGGAAGGCGCATCGGCATAAGAAGAGAAAAGCCCGGGTATAAAGATCCGGGCTACAGCAGTTGCACAAGCGACGGAGATTCGTTGTAGCCCGCCTCTTCAGAGGCGGGGTCTTTCGCGAGGCTATGCAAAACAATCCATTTGGAAGATTGCATGAGAATCATTGACGTTCATTGCTACCCCAACACACGCGAGTGGATCGCCTGCCAGCAGCCCTATGTCGACGCGCTCGCCGCCTACTGGAACCGGCCATGGGTCCCGAAACAAGAAGAAGAAGTCGTCCAGGAATTCACGGCCGCGGGTGTCGAAGCGATCCTGGTGGCCCTGGACCTGGAGACGATCATCGGCACGCCTCCCTGTTCGAACGATTTTGTCTCGGCGATGCAAAAACGCCATCCCAAACGAATCATCCAATCCTGGGCGGCGGTTGATCCTTTCAAAGGGGATGCGGCGCTCCGAGAGGCGCGGCACGCGATTCATGACCTCGGAATGTTGGGATTCCACTTTCACCCGATCATGGGCCATTTTGCGGTGAACGATCGCCGCCTTTATCCGTTGTTCGAACTCATTAACGAATTGAAAGTGCCGGTGATGATTGATGTGGGTACCACCGGCATGGGCGCAGGAATGCCCGGCGGCATGGGCGCAAAAATCCGCAACGCGCACCCCGCGGCGATTGATGAGCTGGCCGCGGACTTTCCTGCACTGACGATCCTGGCGGCGCATCCAGGCTGGCCCTGGGTGGACGAAATGACCGCCGTGGCCCTGCACAAAGGCAATGTTTTCTGGGAGCTGTCCGGCTGGGCGCCTCAATATTTTCCACCGCAGCTGAAAAAAGATATTCGTGGCCGCCTGAGGGACAAAATTATGTTTGGCAGCGATTATCCAAGCCTCCCGTACGAACGGGTATTGCGCGAATGGCGCGAGCTCGGGTACACCGATGAAATCAAGGAGCGCGTCTTCCACGGCAACGCGGAACGCGTCCTCGGGCTTTAGAGCAAATGTGAGAACGCGGTTTTGGTTTCTGTAGCGCTCGTCCGCCGCGGCGGACGAGCATGTGCTTGAGCTCAGAGTGCCCGCCTGAAGGCGGGCGCTACATATTCCAAATCCGAGCCATCGAGGGGGTGACCTTGGCTTTTCCCATTCGTCGTGTCGTTACCGGGAAAGATGCAACCGGCAAGGCAATCGCGATGATCGATGCCGTGGCCACTAGTGTCCACCGGAGAGAAGAGTTGGGAGTTACGAACACGCTCCTTTGGGTGACGGATTCCAATCCAGCCGACCTTTCCAACCGGGAAGACACGGCGAATCGGAAGGTCGGCGTCTTGCCGCCTCCCGGAGGCACAATCCTCCGAGTGATCGAGTTTGCCCCGGAAAGGGAAGTGAAGGCCGACTACTTGACCAGACTCCGAATTTTTCAAGGGCTTGGCCTCGCGCCGGAAGGGGAATCCCGCGAGAAACCGCGCGAACCTGGGATGCACCGGACGAAGACCATCGACTATGGATTAGTCTTGTCGGGCGAAATCGACATGCTCCTGGACGATTCGGAAATTCACTTGAAGGCGGGCGACGTTGTCATTCAACGAGGCACTAACCATGCCTGGGTGAACCGCGGCAATCAGCCGTGCCAGGTGGCCTTCATTTTGGTCGACGCAAAAGATTGAATTGAGGAGATCCGCTTTTGTGCCCTAGCAATGCATCGCCGGCCGGTCCTTCTGCAAGCGTGACGTCAAATCCGCGCCGCATCGACGTGCATCACCACATGCTGCCGCCCGAGTACGCGAGTCTCGCCCGAGACCGGATCCTGGAAATTACCTCGGGTGACACCACGGTTCTCAAGTGGACTCCCGGCATCACTCTTGAGCAGATGGAACAATTCGGAGTCGCCTCGTCCATTTTGTCGCTGCCGGTGCCGGGGGCGTGGCACGGGGGCAAGGAAAATTCCCGCAAGCTCGCACGCATCTCGAATGAATATGGAGCGCGGCTTTCCAAGGATTATCCGAGGCGTTTTGGCATGTTTGCCGCGCTCCCCCTGCCGGATGTGGACGGCAGTCTTGCAGAGATCGAACACGCCTTTGGCGCCCTTGGAGCCGACGGCGCCTACCTGCAGACGAGTTACGACGACCAATGGCCCGGCGACCCGGCCTTCGCTCCAGTATTCGAAGAACTGAATCGCCGCAAAGCCATCGTTTTCGTTCATCCGACCGAACCCAGTTGCTGCGCAAATCTGATCCCCGGCATTCCGTCCAACGTGATCGAGTTTGTTTTCGACACGACCCGAGCAATCACCAGCTTCCTTGTGAACGGCACATTTGCCCGCTGCCCCGACATCCGGTTTATCTTCTGCCATTCCGGCGGGACCATGCCCGTGCTGGCCGCGCGCATCCACGGTTTTTTTCAAGCGCGCAGCGCCCTCGCGTCGCGCGTCCCGAACGGAGTTCTCTATGAACTGAAGAAATTGAATTACGACATCGCCAACGCAACGAACCCTTCGTCGCTCGCGGCGCTGATGAATCTCGTGCCGACCACTCAAATATTGTGGGGCAGCGATTTTCCTTATCGTGCTGTCGGACCGACGGCCAGCGGCTGGGACAACTACCAGGTTTCGCCGGAGATCAAAT
The DNA here is from genome assembly GCA_963719875.1 of uncultured Acidobacteriota bacterium. Classification (GTDB taxonomy): domain Bacteria; phylum Acidobacteriota; class Terriglobia; order Acidiferrales; family UBA7541; genus Palsa-360. Next base: position 595,880 of record CAVRDJ010000001.1, read on the forward strand.
GCGCCGTCAATCGCGACAATGCGCTGAAGCTGTTTCCTCGTTTCAAGTAGGACGGGCTTCAGCCTGTCGCACTTTTAGTAGAATCGCAGATTCAAACCCGACAGGCTGAAGCCCGTCCTACCAGACCCCTCATTGCACATGAGCGTCAAATACACCGGTTTCGACGCGGCCCGCGCGCTTGATCTGCACGAAGATGCGATAGTCACCGGGCTGTGGGAAGCCGAAAGGGAAGCGCACTTCCGGCGGAATTGGGCCGGACTCGGGCATCGGCGTGGACATTGGCATCGACATTGGCGCTTGTGCGGAGTCCGCACCGCCCGGAAGCCCCGCTTGCGCCAGTTCCAGGGCAGCCATCGACACTGATCCCGCTGGGTGCACATGGGCAAAAACACTCAAATCGGAGCGCACAAATTCGGCGTGTCCGGCCATGCCCATGTAGGGCTCCATGTCATTTGCGGGGCGCCCGTCTTGATCTTGCACGGCGAATGAAAATTCCAAGGGAACGCTCGCTTTCAAGGAACCTGCCGGACGTTGCCAAACGATGTGGCCGCCGTCTGGGATTGGCGAGACGGTTGCATCGGAGGCCGGCGTAGCAAGCGGCGCGCCGGACCACATTGAATCGTCGCCTGCTAGAGGCTTCCCGGAAATTTGCGAAAAGTTGATGGCGCCGACAAGCGTCCAAGGGTAGCCGCGCGGGTCGACCACGTCGGCGAAAACTTGATAGCGGCCAGCGGGCATGTCGGGCAAGTCCACTGCAAACGCGCCACCTTCAGCGGGGTCCGGATGAAGGTGCCACATGGCGTCCAATTGCGGGACGCGAAGGAGAAACAAGTGCATCAGGTGGCCGTGATCCGGGATGACGTCACTTAAGCGGATGTAGGCGGGCGAGCGAATATCCGTGCGTTCCACGCGAATCTCCAGGCGGTGGGCGTCAACGAGCTTCAGCGCGGCGGCTGGAGGCTTGAAAAAGTCCACCCGGCGTTGAAAGTCAGCCGCGTTTAATCCCCACCAGGCCTTGCCCAGAAAAAGCAGGACGACGACCAGAACTGCCGTGCCCAGCATGGCGCGGCGTGCGCGGCGATTGCGAGCATCGGTCGGGACTTCGCCTCCCTCCAGATTGCCTTCGCGCACGATGGCGCCGACGATAAACACCACGCCGACGGCTAGAAGCAGCATGAGCGCAAGCAAAAGGCCGGTGAGAGATTTCTGCATAGGAAGCGTGCGCTGCGCGGAGGACGGCACGGGAACGGAGACTTCTCCTTGCCCCTGGACGCCGTCCACAAGTACGCGTACTTGCAACGCGCCGGACTCCATCAACCAAACACTGGCGGTAAAAAATTGGGCGTCATCTTTTGATTGCGCGGCGAGATCGGGCGTGGGAGGCAGGTTGGATCCTGGACCGGCCAGCCGCATGGGAACGACGCGGATCGCACGCACTTCCCCCGATTCGCTGCGAATCTGAATATCGGCTACGCCCGGAATCACTTGGGGCACGCGAACGGTGACAAATAAGCGATAGGGGCCGGCGTTGCCTTCATAGAAAACGTCCGGACTCCCGACATGCGCGCCTATGGGCAACGCCGTGAACAGGAGAAATATTGAGAGGCCGAGGAGTTGTATTTGCGATCGCATAAGGCTTCGAGATGGGATTGCTAGTGAGTGCGCGCGATCCCCGGCCTCTCTGCGTGCTCGGTTTTCGCTGCGTTCACTGTGTTAAATGTTTTCACGCGTCACCAAAAAAAACCTAACACAGAGAACACTGAGAAAAGCGGAGACGGCTGGACGCTTCGGGTCACCTGCGAATCTGCCGCATCCACTCGCCCCAGCGCGTTCCAATTTCGGTCATGAGGACCGCCGCGACCAGCGCGATGCCCATGCGGATCCAGAATGCGGCGACGGTTGGCTCCGTCGAGACAAAAAAGTTGAGCGCCCAGGGAGACCTGGGACGAATGAAATAAGGAATATCGCCGGTCGCAAAAACCCAGTTGCGGGAAGCCGGGGACATCAGAAAATCCGCGAATGGCCACTGCACCGCAAGAAAGCTGGCGAGGAACGCCGTGCCCAGCGCGGCAGGTTGGGCCCAGCGGTTCCACACTCCAGCCCGGCGGCGCACCAAATCGAAAGCAATCGCCGGCACGATCAAAAGCATCGGAAAATCCGGCGGAATGAGATGGGTGATTTTTTGATAGACCGGACCGAGCTTGGGTTCCGCGGGCACGAGAGGCAAGATCCAGGTGAAGGCCAGATGCGTGGCCATGTACAGCCCGGTCGAGATGGTTGCGGCCCAGGGATGCTCTGTAGCCGCCGCGATGGCAGCCATTATGATCGGCGCGATCAGCGCGGCGACCAGATAAAACGTCGCCCCGTGCATGAAGAAACGGAAGGTGTGCTCCTGAGCGATTCCGATCGTCATGCCAAACAGGAAGATAAACGCGAAAAACAGCAGGCGTTCAAGCCTGGCGCGGTGCTCGCCTTGAGCGCGGTTCATTTCGGAAAGGATCAAAACTACGGTGCCAAACCGGATGCCGGTCATTCCAAGCGCCAGCAAAACGTGCGGCGGGCTCAGGATTTTTACGTCCAGACCGTAGGCCGCATGCCACCAATTATCGAACGGCGCCGAGGTGATCATGGCCACGCCGCCCCAGGCGCAAAGGAACGCGCCCATGGGACCACGGAAGCCCCACATCGAAATGGAGTGTGCGCGCAAGGGCGAATTTTTCCGGAAGGTGGTTGCGAGAATCAGATAGCCGCAGGAAATTCCGGAAATCACCCCGCACAACTGAATGAGAATGTGCGGCGTGGTCCAAAACGTGTCGCGGCCAATGCTCTCATGCCAGGAGATGTCCCACGCGCCGCCGATGACGCTGGAGAGAACCGCAATGAGACACGACCAGATATACCAGGGGATGGAGTCCGTCGCCGCGGAAACTTGCGCGGCCGGCCGGGCCTGCACCTGAGAGGCTACAGAGATTGAGTCTGCCATGGCGCGCCTTTGGCGCTAGAGTGCTTCCAACCAAAAAACGCACGGGCCCGCGGAAGTTCCACTCTGCGCCGTAATGATTCAGCCAGAATCTACTTTTGGTTACCAAATCGATGACAATTGTATATTATCCCGGTGATTCGCAATGCTGTGAAATTGTGCTGATCCGGCTTTTCGTGGCGCCCCGACCCGGTTGGGGCGATTTTTCTAATCTCATCACATCGCAAAAACGCCCCGACCGGGTCGGGGCGCCACGAAAACCTGCGTGCTTTGCTGAGTGAAAACAGTTTGGAGAATGAAAAGTGTTTTCGACGAAGTGGCAGACCTCGCCGCGAAAGTACGGAATCACCATCGAGCGCGACATTGCCATTCCGGTTCGAGAGGGAGTGACGCTCGACTCGGATATTTTCCGGCCGGACGCCGGAGGAAAATTTCCCGCCCTGCTCGCCGTTCACGCGTACTCCAAGGCAGCGCAGTCTGTGGAACTGATGCCCATCGGCTTCTCTTACGCTCGCGGCTTCATGGAAGCGGGCGATTTCAATTTCTACGTTCGCCGAGGATACGCGCTCGTCATCATCAACATTACCGGAACGCACAAGTCCGGCGGCATTTTTGGAAATATTGATCCGCAGTCGATTCAGGATGTCTACGAAGCGGTGGAGTGGACAGCCCGCCAGCCCTGGTGCGACGGCAACGTCGGCATGACCGGCGTATCGCATTTCTCGCGCGTCTCCAAACGCGTTGCCGCATTGAATCCCCCTCATTTGCGGGCGATCTTTTCGCCCTACGGTTGGACCGACATGTATCGCGATCTTTACTATCACGGAGGAATCTTCAACCACGGATTCATGTCGCACTGGGTGGCCTCCAACGGCCCGCATTTCAAGACGAGAAACACTCTGAAAGAAAAATGGGGCGACGCTCCATATGCCCGAGCCATCGAAACCGCGCTCGGGGATCCGGAAATTTCCGCTGTTCCGTATCTGGTGGACGCCCTGGGCAATCCCGATGCCGGAGCGAATTCGATGCTGGTCGACATCATCGTGAACAACCTGTGCAACGACTTTCATAAAGAACGTTCCGTGAATTTTGAGAATTCCAAGATACCTGCTTATTTTGGGGGCGACTGGGGGATCTACGGACTCCATTTGCCGGGTGACATAAGGGCCATCGAAAAATGGAAGGGCCCGAAAAAACTGACCATCGGTCCGCCCGTGTACCTGGACCGGCCGCTGTATCAATACGCCTATGAGTCACTCCGCTGGTTTGATCATTGGCTGAAAGGCATCGACACGGGAATCGCGGAGGAGCCCCCGATTCAACTTTTCATCGTAGGAGCCAACGAATGGAAGCACGCGCACGAATGGCCCCTCCCGGAAACCAAGTGGACCCCGTTTTATTTGCATGCGGACGGGCTTCTCAGCGAACATGAGTTCTGGCCGAATGATGATTCCTCCACGTACGCTGACTCACCGGACCGCCACGGTGAGATTGAATTCAAGACGCCGCCGATTGTGGAAAATACGGAGGTTTGCGGCCCGATCGTCCTCAATTTGTACGGTTCGACAACGGCTCGGGAAATTCTGTGGTTCGCTTCCTTGTGGCATTTCGACGCTGACGGCCGCAGCAGTCTCTTGACGCGCGGCTGGCTTCGCGGATCGCAGCGAAAGCTCGACCTCGCCGCATCCGCGCCCTGGCAACCCGTCCACGTTCACAACCAGCGGGAACCGCTCGAACCCAATCAAATTTATGAATTTAATATTGAAATCCGCCCCTACGGTATTCTGCTCAAACCGGGAGAGCGCATCGGAATCAAAATCAAGAGCGCGGATGATGACGTCGCGAAAAATTATCTCGAGCTGGTCGGAATCGGCCATGTTTCGAGCGCCGGCGCCTCTCGGGTGACCGTCCAACACAATGCCGACTATCCATCGCATCTCCTTCTTCCGATCACCAAGGGCAATCGCATCGGAACATTTATCTCCGGGGGAAAGCTTCCTCCCGTCCAACGCCCTTAGATTGTGGTGGCGCAGGCTGAACAGCTTGAGGAATAACTCAAATTCTTGTCATTCCGAGGCGCGCTGCGCGCCGAGGAATCTCTCTTTTCCTGCGTTTAAATCGAAGAGAGATTCCTCGCTTCGCTCGGAATGACAAAATAATCTACTTTTTCCGCAGCCTGTGAAGCCTGCGCCACCCCAATCAATCAACTTTCAGCACGGGCAGGACGAGCTCGGATGGATGTTCAGCATCGTGGAAAATGGTGTCCGCTCCGATTTTGTCCGGGCGGTAAAAGTGGAAGAACAAAGAGTCCGTCACGGGTGAATCGCCATTGCAGATTTCCACGCGAATGCGGCTGCCCTCGTGAAATAAGTATGCAATCGGCTGCAATGGAATTTCAAACTGATAGACGCTGCCCGGATTCAGCGGAGTCACCCGCTCGTGGGTATAGTAGGGAATTTCCTCCGTGCTGTGCTTCGGGTCACGCTCCGAGTGGGAGGCGCGCAGCCACCCTTTTGTGACGATGAAGTATCGAGGCTGAACACCCCGGGCGCGCTCCTCCTGGCTTTGCTCGAATTGTTCCGAAAGCTTGACGATGAAATCCGTGTCACTCCTCGTCGATGCTGCGTAAAGAATCAATTTTCCGGTCCCGGCGATCTCGATATCGCTCTCGAGTGGCTGCGTCGTGAACGTCAGCACACCGCGCGCCGGATCGGGGCCGGCAGGTCCGATCGGGACCACTCCCAACACCCAGGAAGGTTGCGGATAAAAATAACTCGTGTTTCCGCCGCTCCTGTCAGGCGGAGCGGTTCCCAACCCGCCGTCATTGAGTGAAGTCACGCTTCCCGTGTGTCCCTTGGCCAGATACAAGTGCGCCGGTTGTGTCCCCGGCGGCGGCCAAGTTTCGAAGGACCTGACTTTCCCCGTGTTGCGGACCAAATATTCGACATTGGGCCGTTCGTCATAGCTGGTCTTCAGGCCCTTCAAATACTTGTCATAGAACGGGAGTAAATATTTGCGGTGAAATTCCACGGTCGCGAAGTCGGACTGCGAGGAAAACGGCGTCGGCGTTCCGCTGATGGCGAGTTTCTTCGGGCCGCTCGCACGCTGATATCCGCGAATATTTCCCGCGAGGTGCAGATCGAGCTTGGCCCAGACACCGATGGAGAACAGGGGCACTTGAATCTTATCCAGTTGTTCGAACGCCGCCCGCTCCTTCCAGTATGGATCGTAAAGGGGGCGTGCCTGCACTTGATAGAACAGATCAGTCGCAATGAAGCGCGGATCGTTGTTTGCCGGATACAGATTCGGAACGCGAACGCTCGAGTTAATCCAATAGGCGAGGAACGAGCCTTCGATGCCACCGGGATAGCCCATAAAACGGTATGGATCGTTCAATCCATCGTAAGGAGCGATGCAAGCGAGGTGTGGCGGATTCTCGATCCCCATGAACCACTGCGACATGGCGTAGTAGGACTGTCCGATTCCGCCGACTTTGCCGTTGGACCACGGCTGACTTCCAATCCATTCGATGACATCGTACAGATCGTGCTGCTCGCGCCGTCCGAGGAATTCGAATTCGCCCTCCGACCGGCCCGTGCCGCGAACATCAGCATGAAGGTATGCATATCCCTGGTCCACATACCACTCGATGGGCCCCGTTTCCCGCCACAGGAACATCGGCTGAGCGGGCAAAGTATTGTTGTCATAGCGATAGGGTGAGGTGGCGAACAGCGTGGGAAACGGGCCGGCGCCGTCTGGCCTGTAGATTCGTGCCGCCATTCTCAGGCCATCGCGAACGCGGATCAGCACGTCCTTTTCTTCCATCATTCTTCCGGCTCCTGACAGGTCCAGAACATTTAACACAGAGGACGCAGAGAACACAGATAAATTCGAGGCGGGGAAATACGCATCGACGACGTTCCCGAATCACAAATCACGAGTCACGAATCACCTGCATCTAGCAGATTGATTCCTTAGCCGTACGAGTTTATATTGCTACCACGTCGAGATCCGGAATTAGCCATCTGCCAGGGAGGGTTCATGGACCGCAAACTGTGGTGTTCGGGGCTCGTATGGGCGCTCGATTTCGCGCTTGTGCTCGGCGTTGCAACTGCCGTCAGCGCGCAAAACAAGAGTGAGAAAAGCGCCGGCGCCGGCGCGACAGGCACACTGGCCGGACTGGGTTCGATCTCCGGCACGGTCAAAGCTCCCAAAGAATTCAAAGCGGCCAAGGTTTACTTCAAGAATGTGGACAAAAACGTCGTCTACATGGTGTTCACCGAGGGCGGGCGATACCAGGCGGTGGATCTTTTCCCCGGCAATTACGAAGTGAGCGTTACGAAGAACGGTTTCACAGGCGGCGACGTGCAGAAAATCACGATCGCTTCCGGTGGAAGCGCGACCGCGGATTTTTCTTTGAAAGAGGGAGCTTACAGGCCGAACCAGCAAATGCGCAGCGGCATCCCCAAAGGCGAGCCGCTACTGGCGTACGACGAACTCTATCCTCCTGGCCACGCGCGCGAGACGATCGAGCGGACTTGCATCATGTGCCACGGGCCGGACTTCCTGCCGAATAAGCAGTGGGATGAATCACAGTGGAACGCCGCGATCGATCTGATGCAGAACCCGAATGACAACGCGGGCGCGCGTCTCGTTCCCGGCACATTTGCCGCCGGCGAGCGTGAGGAGTTGGTCGCTTACCTGGTCAAGAATTTTGGTCCGGACAGCAAGAAGCGCGGCCTGGCGGTTCCCGACGAGCCAATCGACGAAAAAGCTTTGGGCAAAGCGATGTTCATCGAATATCACATTCCTCCTCTCGCAAACGGTCAGCGCGGATTTCACGACGCGCATCTGAGCCAGAATGGCGATATTTGGTACGTTGACGCGCGCGGCCTGCAGGTTGGCAAGATGGATCCACGCACAGCCACTTGGACCGACTACCCGCTTGCGGGCGCTCAATTTCGAGGCCACGGGCTTACGCAGGACGCGAGCGGAGACATCTGGGTCGCCGGACACACCGCCTTCGTGCGAGTCGACAGCAAAACTGGAGCTCTCAAATATTATCCGTACGACACGGAAGCCAAGCGGCCCCCGCACGGGAATACGCCCTTCGTGGACTCCAAGCAAAACATTTGGGAGTCACTCTCCTGGGCCAATGAAATTGCCAAGTGGGACCGCACGACGAGTGAGGTTTCCCTGTATAAAACGCCCACAGATAACAGCTTCGCCTACGGCATGGTGATGGACAAGAACGATAAGGTTTGGCTGGCGGATTGGTGGCGTTGCAAGGTGACGAAATTCGATCCGGCGGACAGCCAGTGGATCGAGTACGCTCCTTTGTCGAGGCCGTGCACCATGCGTCGCGTGTTCGCGGACCACAACGGCATGATCTGGTACGCGCTCGAATGGCCGGGGAAAATCGGAATGCTTGATCCGAACACGAACAAGATCGTTGAATACGCGCTCCCCGTGAAGTGGTCGTTCCCCTACGACATCCAGCAGGATCATGACTCGAATTATTGGATCGCGGATTCGGGGCAGGGAGGCGGCCTGATTAAGTTTGAGTTGAAATCAAGGACCTTCACCTATTATCCCGCGGAGCAGCGGACCGACATGCCGAAGATCGAAGTCTCGAATGAGAATTCGATCTGGTACACCACGCGATCCGCCGATTCAAAGGATCAGGCGCTGGGCGTGTTGTACCCCGATAAGTCAAAAATCCAAACCCTCGCTGGGAGTTACTAATCTAGATTTCGCAAGGAATTTAGTAGCGCGGGCTTCAGCCTGCGGGGTTTAGTCCTGGCAAGGACGAACCCCCGCAGGCTGAAGCCTACGCTACCAATCCCTATCAAACGTCATCGCTCCGATTCACGTAAGTTTTTCCCGCGCGAATCGTTGCCGTGCTCTGGAGCTTCTGCCGCCCCGTGCGCTTCTTCCCGGTGCTGTCACTGAAAACGAAAGATCCTTCCCGGACTTCGAGGATGGTTATATCGGCCACGGCGCCCGGGCGCAAAGTGCCGAGCTCGACGCCAAAATTGAACATGCGGGTCGGCCTGACCGTGACACGTTCGATCACTTGATCCACACTCATCCCGAGAAGTAAAAACTTCGAGATCTCCGTGACCAAATCGTAGACCGGCCCGTTGTAACTCAAGCCTCCGAGGTCCGTGCCGATCGTGTCGGGCAGAAAATTTTGCTGGAGGCATTTCTCCGCCACGTCCAGGCTCAGATGCGGCCCGCCATCCCCTATATCGAAAAGGACGCCTCGCTCCCGGCAATCGAGCATCTCGGGAATGATCTTTCCGTTGGCGTCGAGCGGTCCATGCGGACGCCCGGTGAAACAGTGCGTCAGCACATCGCCTTTTCGCAACTTCCTGAGTATGTCCGGCAGGGGAGAATAAGAATCGCCGACATGAACCATTAACGGAAGATGAGAAATCTCCGCAGCTTCCAGCGCTCGTTTGAGGACTTCGAGATCGTTTGCTCCGGTAATTTCCTTGGAAAGCCGCGCCTTGATCGCCACGACGTCGGGCTTGTTTGCTTCGGCCGCCTGCGCCGTCAATTGCGGATTCACCCAATCGAGATTCGCGTAGTTCCCCACGGGACCCATGAGCGTGCCGCGAGCCCCGATGTCCACCATGGCATAGAGCCGCGTGGCCGAAGGCTTGATGACGTATTGCCGGAATCCGGCAATGGAAAAATAGCCCGCGGAGCCGGCATCCACCGCCGTCGTTACGCCGCGCCCCAGGCAATATTGATCTGCGTTCAGCCCGGTGGGGCCCACTCCTTCAAAAACATGCACGTGCACATCGATCAGCCCCGGCGTGACGATCTTGCCTTTTGCGGAAATAATGCTCCGCGATCCATCCGCTGGAATATCCGGTGCGACTTGCAAGATTTTCCCGTCTTTCACCGCTACGTCCAGCAGGGCGTGCAAGTTCTGGCTGGGGTCGACCACCGTGCCGCCTTTGATCAGCAAGTCGCGGCTTTGCGTCAGGGCCGCGCCCATCTCCTGCGCGGGGGAAACAGGCGAAGCACCGGCCGCGCGGCCGAAGCTGCTCGAAGCCAGCAGCGGCGATCCGATCAGCAGTTGAGAGAACTGGCGGCGTGTCAGCATAAGGCTCCTCTTTCGTTGGTCTAGGCGACAGCGATCAGTTCAATTTCGATGCGCCCTCCGTGCAAACGGACCACCTCGACGGTGGCGCGCGCCGGCGGATGAGATGGAAAATAGCGGCTGTACACTTTTCCCATGGCGTCAAAATCGTTCATGTCTTTCAAATACACGGTCGTCTTCACGGTGCGATCGAGAGATGAGTCGGCCGCTTCAAGGATGGCTTTGATGTTTTCCATAATCAGTTCCGTTTGCCGCGTGATGTCATCGTCGATCACCTGGCCGGTCTTCGGATCGCGCGCGGTTATGCCCGCGACAAAAACGAATCCGTTCGCCTTGATCGCCTGAGAGAAAGGTCCGACAGGTTTCGGCGCCCGATCCGTCGAAATCGCGCGGAGCTTTGCGCCCGAGGTCGCGGACTTATTATCGGCGCTGCTTGCCACCCCAGGCGCAACTGCCGCGGCCAGCCCGCTCGCGGCTGCGTTTCTCAAAAACGTTCTTCGTTTCATGTCGAACCCTCCTATTCGCAATTTATTTAAAATCTCAGATTTTAAATTTCAAATCAATGCTGTCCCAAGAAAGTCCGAGTAGTTTACTGTAACTTTCTGATTGAACGATGGAAAGGGGTTCCGGTGTTTTTTTCGATTTCAATTTGGCGACGAAAGTTGCCCCCAATGAAATCAATCGCTTGCGAAAGAAAATTGCCATTTTTGTGCATCTTTGGGACAGTCTTGATCTCAAATTTCAGATTTCAAATTTGGTTTTGCAGCCCGACGCTACGCCACGCGTCCCCGCACGTCAAGATCGGGTGAGAGGCCTCAAGAATAAGGCTGCTTCTTTGGCGCCCTCCCACATTTTCCCATTGAGAAACGACCAGACAAGCGCGCCCATCTTACTTCAGTCGCGTCTCTTTCTGAATGAATAGTAGGACAGCCACTCCTGGCTGTCCGCTTTTGGGTAGCCGACTACGTGCGGGGCAGAAGGGGACAGCCAAGAGTGGCTGTCCTACCAGAACCCGGACGCTTCCGAACGTGACAGGACGTGATATAAGTTTTGGTGTGGAGTTACAACGGACACGGAGAAATGGCAAATGCCGCAAACGATTGACTCAAGAACGACCGATCGCAAATGGCTGGGCCTCTATGACCGGCCGCACCGCGATTTGCGGGAATTCCTCGAACGCGCGGAAAGTATTGGCGAGGTGGTCCGAGTGAATGGGGCCAACTGGGACCTGGAACTGGGCGCACTCGCAGAAATCGTCAACCACAAACGATCGGAAGCGCCGGCCCTGCTATTCGAAGACATTACCGGCTATCCCAAAGGGTTTCGAGTGCTTTCCGGTTCAGGCAACTCCTCCAAACGGATGGCACTGATGCTGGGTTTCCCAATGCCGAAAACGGCCATCGATGTCGTGCAGGCCTACCGCGATCGAATGAAGCAGCACAAGCCGATCCCGCCAACGACAGTAAAACAGGGCCCCATCCTGGAAAATATCGATCGCGACGAAAACGTGGACCTCTACAAATTTCCTGCGCCGCGAGTGCACGAAAGGGACGGAGGCCGCTACATCGGCACGGAAGATCTGGTGATCATGCGGGATCCCGACGAAGGTTGGGTGAACGCGGCAACCTACCGCGTGCAGGTTCACTCCAAAAATAGCACCGGCCTGTGGATGTCTCCGGGCAAGCACGGACGTCAAATCCGTGATAAGTATTTCAAGCAAGGAAAACCTTGTCCCGTGCTTGTTTGTTGCGGTCACGACCCTCTGCTGTTTCTAGCGGCGGCCAACGAGATTAAATTTGGGGTTTCCGAGTTTGACTACGCCGGCGGGCATCGAGGCGAACCATTCGAGGTGATTCCGAGTGAAATTCATGGTCTTCCCATGCCCGCTCACGCGGAAATTATTTTGGAGGGCGAAGTAACTGAAGGCGACGTTCATACCGAGGGCCCGTTCGGAGAATTCACCGGCTATTACGCAAGCCCGTCCAGCGAGCAGGGAGTCATCCGCGTTCGGCGCGTCTATTACCGCAACAATCCCATCCTGACGATGGCTACGCCCATGCGCCCGCCCTCGGACATGTCCTTCGGAAGATCCATCGTCAAGTCCGGCATGATTTGGGACGCCATCGAACGCGCAGGGATTTCCGGCGTTCAAGGAGTGTGGTGCCACGAAGCAGGAGCGATGCGACTGTTCAATGTCATCTCCATCAAGCAGGCATACGCCGGTCACGCGAAGCAAGTCGGCTTGGTGGCTGCCGGTTGCCAGGCAGGCGCTTATCTCGGCCGCTTCGTCGTGGTCGTGGACGAGGATGTTGACCCGACCGACTTGTTTGATGTCGTCTGGGCGATGTCCACGCGTTGCGATCCCGCTTTGGACATTGAGGTCATCCGCCGCATGTGGAGCGGCCCGCTGGACCCAATCATTCCGCACGGCTCGCCCGTGAACTACAGTTCGCGCGGATTGATTGACGCGTGCCGCCCGTTCGAGCGCCTCAAGGAATTTCCGCCCGTTGTGGGCGCGACACCGGAGCTGCGCGCCAGGGTCGCGGCCAAATTCGCGGATATTCTCAGTAAGATTTAAATGGAATCTAGAAAATTTCGCTGCGCAGAAAGATTTAGTAGCGCGGGCTTCAGCCTGTGGGGTTTAGTCCTCGCAAGGCCCAACCCCCGCAGGCTGAAGCCCGCGCTACTGGTCGAGACGCCATGACGACTACAGCCACCGTGAACGTTCCCGACTTGATCGACGAGCAGAAGGTCGGCTCGTTTCAGATTCGGGTTCTGGTGTTGTGTGCCTTGGCTGCGTTGCTGGACGGTTTTGCAGCGCAAATGATCGGCTACGTTGCGCCCTCGCTGGCGCGGGACATGCACCTTGGCCCGGCTGCGCTCACTCGAATTTTCGCTTGGGGACTGGTGGGCTTGATGCTGGGCGCGCTGATCTTCGGACCGGTTGCCGACCGGTTTGGGCGCAAGCCCCTGATCGTCGCCTGCACGCTGTTCTACGGTCTACTCTGCCTGGCCACGGCAAAGGCGGATTCGGGCGCCAGCGTTGCGATCTTCCGATTCTTTGCAGGGCTGGGCTTTGGCGGAGTGATGCCGAATTCGATCGCGCTAACTGCGGAATATGCCCCCGAGCGCCGCCGCGGCACCATGATCACCATTATGTTTTGCGGTTTCCCAATCGGCGCCTCCATCGCGGGCTTTGCCGCAGTCCCCATTCTTCCCGCATTCGGCTGGCGAGGCGTTTTTGTCCTGGCAGGCGTCATGCCGTTACTGTTGGCACCGGTGCTGGCGCTCATGCTGCCCGAATCCATCCGCCACATGGTGATCCACGGAGGGGATGCCTTGCGCGTGAGGCAACTGCTGGCGCGCGTGAATCCACAACTGGTTTTCGGGAGCGACACAAATTTCGTCGTCCGCGAGGAGCGCGCGCCCGGCCTGCCAGTCGCCCACCTTTTCCGGCAAGGCCGCGCCGTTGCTACGATTCTGCTGTGGATTGGATTCTTCATGAGTCTGATCGATATTTACCTGCTGACGAGTTGGCTGCCCACGGTTTTTCACAACGCCGGAATTACGCTCTCGCTTTCGGTCATCGCCACCGCGGTGTTTCAAGGAGGAGGCGTGATCGCCTCCTTAGCCCTGGGCAGCTTCGTGGACCGCTTCGGCCCCTATCGAGTCCTGTCGATCACTTATCTTCTGGGCGCTGTTTGCGTCGCCTTGCTCGGCTACTCCCATTCCGTCATTGCCATCATGATCTGTACTTTTTTTGCCGGTGCGGGCATTCTTGGGGGGCAGACCGGAGCGAACGCGCTGGCCGCCTCCTTCTACCCGACCTACATCCGCTCGACCGGCGTGGGATGGGCGCTGGGAATTGGGCGCATCGGCTCGATCGTCGGGCCAGTCTTCGGCGGCATCATGCTCTCGCTGCATTGGCCGCTGACCACCGTCTTCATGGCAGCAGCTATTCCCTCACTCGTAGGAAGCGGAGCCATCTTTCTGATGGGCCGCACCCAAATCACCGTAAAAAACGCGAAAGGAGCCCTCGGAGTCGCCGCATCCTGAATTTTTGTTTTCATTCATCGTGGGGGCTGGACAGCGGGCGGAAAAACCTTACAATTCTGTCATTCCCAGGCGCACTTTTCGCTGAGGAATCTCATATTTCTTGCGCTCATAGCAACGTGATACGCTGCGAAAAATTGGATTCCGAGCGTCCGAGATCTCAAATTTTAAATTTGAAATTCTGTCAGGGCGCAAGCTTCTCGGTCAGCTCGATGCGGGTGCCCCACGGGTCGGTAATATAAGCGACCTTCGTCGTCCCGTTCGGCGCCAAGCGGGGCCCCTCGTCGAGCTTAATCCCCGCCGCTTCGAGCTTCTTCGTAAACGCTTCCAGATCCTTCACATCGAAGCCGATATGATCGAGCGACCGCCCCTTGGTGGGAACCAGGCCCGCCTTCCCTTGCGAAAACGAAAGATTCGTCCCGGGGATATCATCGCAGTCGATCCATCCCGGCGTCGACTGCCGCGCCCGCTTGCCGGGCACGCCGCCAAACATTTTCGCGTACCAGGCCTGCATCGCGGGAATGTCCACGGGATAGAAATGGATGTGATTCATGGCCACAGGCGTGGAGAGGGAAGGGTCACCAAAGAATTCCACACGAATGCCGTCGGGCCCATGCACGTAACCTTGGTTCGGATTTCCGGTCTGCTCGATCTCGACGCCATCCGCCTTCCATTTCGCAAGCGTCGTGGGCATATCTTTCCACGCAAAGCCGAAGTGATCCACGATGGAGCCCGCCGGCGGCCCCGTGGGATCCGCCTGTCGCAGCATGATGTAAACCCCGGGAAACTGGATCAACATGAGCGGCCCGTTTTGGACGACCGTGCCGCCCATCGTCGCCGTCCAGAAATGTTTCTGCGCCTCCACATCTTTCACGAACAGATGGATGTGCCCCATCGTGACGCCGGAGCTGTTCGCAGGCGCGAGTTGCGCGCATGCGGGCAACGCCGCAAACGCCGCGGCGATCAGAATGAACAAACATCGAATTTTCACGGCAATATTTTTCATAGGGTTTTCCGTTTCGTGTTCAGCAATGGCCTGTAACATACATCTAATCCAAATTTCTAACAAGCAACTAGTGCCGCGAAAGTCCCAGTAGCACAGACTTCAGTCTGTGGGTTTTGGTCGGAGCATAGTCGACCTTGCTGCAATCAAACCCCACAGACTGAAGTCTGCGCTACTAAAACCTTCCTACTCTGTAGCGATCGTCGGCACAGCCGCGTCCGCCGCAATTTTCCACTGCCCATTTTCCTTCACGAAAACCAGAAGCGCGCGATGCGGCGTGCTCACGATGGCCCCGCTCGAGTCCGCAATTTTCCTGATCCTTCGATCCGTCGCCAGCGCCACATCCCCATACACCGCCATCAACCGGAACTGGTCGACAAAGATTCCTTCGCCCGGCTTGAAATTCAAGTGCGAGACGCGCTCCATCGCCATGGGTTTGGTCAGAACCACAGTAGGCAGCCACCCGAGAATCTCAAACCATTTTTCCGTGTAATTCTGCTTCTGGTAATCGGTCTTCCCGGCCCGAATCGCCTCCATCCACTTCTGATCCATCTCGGAGAGCTCTTTTTCCAGCTTTGCGTCCGGGCTCTTCGTGCTCACCGCGCCGGACGTCTTGTAATTCGCCTCGCTCGGTGGAATCACCGGCACAAGCGCCGCCGCGGCCGGCCGCCACACGCCATTTTGCCGGACGAACACACGCAAACAATGGCTATCCGAAGTGAAGGGAATGGTCCCGTCAGGCCGCGCGGTCTTAAAATCGGTGTGATCGGTTCCGAGCGCAACGTCTCCGTAAACGGCCACCAACTTGAAATCGGCAGGGAAAGGCCGCACGCCGGTCACGGGATTCGCCGCCGACTGCGTTGCAACCATCTCCTCCTTATTGCGCAGCGTCCCTCCGGACTGCACCTCGAAAAATGCCTCCACCCAATACTGGCTCCTGAACTTCACGCATTCCGCATACGGTTTCTGATAAGGCCCGTCGCAAAGCCACTGCTGATCCACATCCCAAAGCGTGTTTTCGAGACTCGCCTGCTTCGCCTCCTGCGCCGCACCGAGCGCCGGCACAGCCAGCAACATCGCCACAATCCATACGCGAACCTTGATCATTGCGTTCCTCCACCCAATTTAGGTGCTATGCCTCGTACCATAGTTTAGTTCCTCGCGTCAACGAAGGCGAAGAGTTGGCTGCGGAAAGGAAGCTCCTGTGAATCCGAAAAGCGCAACACAGAGTTCACGGAGGAGCACAGAGTTTCACAGAGGCAACCCGGTAAGAGGAATTTTCGAGAAGTGGGTTTTGCAGGCGAGGCTTTTCCGGATGCGGGAAAAATATCCCTGCTGTCATTTCGAGCGAAGCGAGGAATCTCTCTTTGATTTAGACGCAAGAACAGAGAGATTCCTCGGCACGCAGCATGCCTCGGAATGACAGCATTTTGGGCATTCGCGCAGATTGTGAATCCGCGTCGTCAGAACGGAAGGAAAAACTGGTCTTTACCTCTTGAAGTGTGGACCCCGCTAGACCTTCGGGGATCTATGAGGCAACGCCTAGTCATTTCGAGTTGGCAAATTTCTGGCGTCATAGTCGAAATTTTTCGTCTCAACGGCAACCCTGATTCGCGTGTGCGCGTGATCCAATTGATCTAAAACCCGCGCCCGCAACCCACTTTCGCCTGATTTGTCCTTTTCCGTGCTGCAATCCTGCTCGGCCAATTCTAACAATTTAAGACTCTTCGATAGGCGGTCCGCCCACGGCATGCGCGCGTCAATTCGAGGAAGGTCGCGGGGCTTCTTGCGATCCGCACCAATCTCTTGGTTAATCTCCGCCATGGCAGCGTCAATGTTGCCGATCGTTAGGCTTACTTCATCCTGCGACCCATTGAGGGTTTGCGCCTGGTTCGTCCGTTGCAACAACGCGCGGGCTAAACGCAGGTCATCCATGGTGCGCATATAGCCTGGGTGCTTTTGGCCAGCCAGCACTGTACCAGGAAGGGACAGAACTAGCGCCATTGCCCCAAATCGGCACATTTTCGTGATTCTAAACATGTGAAAAACACCTCCTCACCCCTTTAGAATCCGAGGAAGCATAGCTGCTGGCGATAGTACGTCCGATTTGGTTGTCCGAAGAGTAATCACTTCGAATCCTTGCCGCTGGGGTTCCCGCGAATAATCTATAAGAACATAGGTAGCGATCAGCTCGCCAAACGGATTTCATCGATGGCGCAAATTCGCATTTGGGTTTTCACTTCCATGTCTTCCGCACCAGACTGAATCCTGGCGCCAAGGTGTATACTTTTATTTTTGTCGTCCGGGCTTCCAATTCGGCCAAACGCATATAGGGTCAACGTGCGCCTATGAAGTTAGAAACTCTCAATTGGGCCCATCCCATTGTCCAAGAATGGTTCACGGGGCGGTTTGGGGCCGCGACGGAACCGCAGGAACAAGGCTGGCCGCATATTCTCGCCAACAGAACGACATTGATCTCGGCGCCGACGGGATCCGGAAAAACGTTTGCGGCATTTCTCACATGCATTGACCGTCTAGTCCGAAAGGCCATCGCCGGTGATCTCAGCGACACAACTCAAGTCTTGTACGTTTCTCCTCTGAAGGCGCTTGGGAATGACATCCAGAAGAACCTGGAGCAGCCTCTCAGAGAAATCCTGCAGATTGCCGGGGCCCGCGGCCTGCTCATGCCGGAGATCCGCACAGCCGTGCGCACCGGTGACACTTTGATGAAAGATCGGCGCTCCATGTTAAAGCGTCCGCCGCACATCCTGGTGACGACGCCGGAGTCTCTGTACATTCTGCTCACCGCGCAGAAAAGCCGCGAAATTCTGAGGTCCGTCGAAACGGTAATCGTGGATGAAATCCATGCCGTGGCGGATGACAAGCGAGGAACGCATCTGGCGCTTTCGCTGGAACGATTGGAAGCGCTTACCGATCGGCCGCCGGTCCGGATCGGTTTGTCCGCCACGCAAAAGCCGATCGAGTTAGTCGCCCATTTCCTGACGGGAAGCTGCCGGCCCGATCCCATGATCGTGCAAGTCGGCCACCAACGGACCGTTGACATCGCAGTGGAAGTCCCGCGCAGCGAACTGGCGGCTGTGGCGACGCATGAAATGTGGGACGAAATATATGACCGGCTCGCCCAACTGGTTGAGCAGCATCGGTCGTCCTTGCTTTTTGTGAATACGCGCCGTTTGGCCGAGAGAGTAGCGCATCACTTGGCGGAACGACTGGGAAAAGAGGCCGTGGCGACGCATCACGGGAGCCTGTCGCGCAAGTTACGGCTCGAAGCGGAACGAAAATTAAAAGCCGGCGAAGTAAAAGCGCTCGTGGCGACCGCGTCGCTGGAACTTGGAATCGATATCGGCACCGTGGATCTGGTTTGCCAGATCGGATCGCCCAGGTCAATCGCTGTCGCCTGGCAGCGCATCGGCCGCTCGGGCCATTGGCATGGGGCCATTCCGAAGGGCCGCATCTTCGCGACTACGCGCAGCGAATTGATCGAATGTGCCGCGCTTGTGCGCGCCATGCGGCGCGGCGACCTCGATCGCATCAGCATCCCGGAGAATGCGCTGGACATTTTGGCGCAACAAATCGTGGCCACTTGCGCCTCCGAGGATTGGAGCGAAGATGATCTTTTTGTACTGGTGCGGCGCGCCTACCCGTATCGCAATCTCGAGCGCAGCGATTTCGACGAAGTGATAATGATGCTTTCAGAAGGTATCAACGCTCGCCGCGGCCGTTACGGCGCATATTTGCATCGCGACCGGGTGAATGGCCGAGTACGGGCGAGGCGGGGAAGTCGCCTGGCTGCGATTACAAGCGGCGGCGCGATTCCCGACAATGCGCTTTACACCGTGGTGGCCGAGCCGGAAGGGGCCCACGTTGGCACCGTTGACGAGGATTTCGCCGTGGAGAGTTTGCGCGGCGACATCATGCTCCTTGGAAACAGCTCCTGGCGCATCCGTCGCGTGGAGGCGGGCCGCGTCCTTGTGGAAGATGTGCACGGCGCGGCTCCCAACGTTCCTTTCTGGCGCGGAGAAGCCCCGTCGCGCACGCGCGAGCTTTCACAGCAAGTCGCCGAGCTGCGGCAGAAGATCGCAGACATGACGGAAGCCATCTCCTATCGCCCGCCGCTCCGTGATTTTGACGCAGCCGCTCCGGCGTTTTGTTGGCTCGAAGAGGAATGTGGGCTCGATCGGTCTGGCGCTGAACAGGCTGTGGAATACATCGTCGCCGGCCGGTCTGTACTGGGAGCGGTTCCCACACAGGCAACCATCATCGCGGAGCGTTTCTTCGACGAAAGCGGCGGAATGCAACTGGTGATTCACGCTCCGTTCGGTGGCAGGATCAATAAAGCGTGGGGGCTAGCGCTTCGGAAGCGCTTTTGCCGTTCCTTCAATCTCGAGTTGCAGGCCGCGGCAACGGATGAGGGCATCAATATCGCCTTGTCGGATCAGCACAGCTTTCCACTGGCGGATGTTTTTCGCTTTCTGCATCCGTCCTCTGTGGGAAAAGTCCTCGAGCAAGCGGTCCTTACTTCACCGCTCTTCACGACTCGCTGGCGCTGGGATGCCTCGCGCGCTCTGGCGCTGCTTCGCTTTCAAGGCGGACGAAAGGTGCCTCCGCAAATTCAACGCATGCGCGCGGACGATCTTCTGGCCGCCGTATTTCCGGACGCTGCGGCGTGCCAGGAAAACATCGAAGGGGAGATGCGGATTCCAGACCATCCGCTCATTCGCGAGGTGATGAAAGACGCGCTTACGGAAGCGATGGACTTAGAAGGCCTAAGAGACTTGCTGCCGCAGATTCTGGATGGACGCATTCGTTGCCTGGCTGTCGATACGCCCGTGCCCTCGCAGTTCTCTCACGAAATACTCAACGCCAATCCGTTTGCTTATCTGGACGATGCGCCGCTGGAGGAGCGCCGCGCGCGCGCCGTCGAAATGCGTCGCGTCCTCCCTGAAGCCATTGCCTCGGATATCGGCCGTTTGGACCCCGCGGCGATTGATGAAGTCCGCAAGGATGCGTGGCCTGACGTGCGCGATGCAGAAGAACTTCATGACGCTCTGGAAACGCTGGTTGTTCTGCCTGAGCCGAGCGCGCCGGAGCAGTTCAACTCGGAATCCAACGCCACTAGCGCCTCTCCCCAACAGGATGCGCTGGAACTCGCGGTTGCCGAATCCATTCCTCAATGGCGGAATTTTTTTGCAGAGCTTGCCTCTCAAGGCCGAGCCGGAAGAGCACGCATATCCGATCGCAATTACTGGGTAACGGCCGAACGAACAAGACTCGTGGCGGCGATATTTCCTGGAATCATTTTTGATTCGTCCCTCGCCGAAATTGAACAGCCCGCGCTGTCAAGACAAGAAGCTTTGTCCGCTCTCCTAACTGGTTGGCTGCAGCATTCAGGCCCGGTCCACGCACGGGTTCTCGCGCGTCTTCTTAGTTTGCCGGATTCGGAAGTCTCCAATTCGCTTTTGCGGATTGAGGCGACTGGAACCATTTTGCGAGGCCATTTTGTTGATCTTCGCTCAGACGACATCGAGTGGTGCGAGCGAAGATTGCTTTCACGAATTCACCGCCTCACGATCGGAAAGCTCCGCAAGGAGATCGAACCGGTAACGGCAGCGCAATTTATGCGCTGGCTGGCACGCTGGCAGCACGTTGCTCCTGGAACGCTAACCCTGGGAGAGCGCGGAATGCTTGACGTCCTGCGCCAATTACAGGGCTACGAAGCGCCGGCCAATGCCTGGGAAAACGAGATTCTCAAACGCCGCGTTGCCGACTACGATCCGGCTACGCTGGACAATCTTTGTTTGCGGGGAGCGGTGGGATGGGGCCGCCTGTCTCCGCATCCCGCGATGTTGCACGAACACGGAGAGCGTGCCCGCCGCATTGTTCCCAGCAGCATCGCTCCTATCACTTTTTTTGTGCGCGATGATGCCGACTGGATGGCTTGCCGCCACCACAGCTCCGGACTGGACGACCACAGAGGATTAAGTCGCAGCGCAAAAGAAGTTTTCGATTTGCTCGCAAGCCGGGGCGCATTGTTTTTTGCGGACATCGTGCGCGGCACGCGCAAGCTGAAGTCCGAGGTCGAAACCGATCTCTGGGAACTGGTTGCGGCCGGCATGATCACCGCGGACGGCTTCGATAATCTGCGCGCGCTGGTTGATCCCAAGCGCCGGTCGGGTCAGGGCAGGGGGCGGACCGTGCGTCCTCGCGACAGTGGAGGACGTTGGTCCGTGCTCTTCACCGATAAGATGGACGATCGCGCTCCGGCCATCGAGTCCACGTGCTGGATGCTCCTGAGGCGCTACGGAATTGTATTCCGCGAACTGCTCACTCGCGAATCCATCCAGCTTCCTTGGCGCGAGGTCCTGATCGCATTGCGCCGTCTCGAAGATCGGGGTGAAATACGCGGCGGAAGATTCGTCAGCGGTTTCCTCGGCGAGCAATTCGCGCTGCCTGTTGCGGCCGACTCGTTGCGAGCCTCGCGTTCCCAGGAGCCAACTCATGAAATCATTCGCATCGCGGCCGCCGACCCGCTGAATCTGGCAGGGATCATTCTGCCAGGCGATCGGATGCCCGCCAATTCGGGCCGTTCCTTTTCTTTGCGTGATGGCGTAGTCGCAGAAACAAATCCAAGTCCAATCGAAAACCTGAGAACCGCCCGCGCCGGTTAGTTCGCCACAGACATTGCCTCAAATCGGTGGCGGACTTCCGCGAGATCGCCAACTTTCGCCTGGCTTGATCGGACCCCGTGGACTCCACTTTCCGCTACGGCTCCTCCGCGCCAAGAGACCCTGTGCTAGAATCCTTTCGAACTGCGGATCATACTGGCGCATGGAGTTGCACAGACCGGCCATGATCATGATCAAGGAGGACGCCGACTATGGGTTTAACGAGACGCACCATACTGGCAGCGGGCGCCGCGGCAGCGGCAACAGCCGCCTTGCCGCGCGCATTTGCTCAGCAGGCGAGCAAAGCAGGATCTGGCAAGTTCTACGAAAAAGGCTCCGTTCGTATCTACTATGAGGAGGCCGGGTCCGGTTTCCCGTTGATGCTGCTTCCCGGCGGGGGATTGAACTCCACCATAGCCTTCTTCGCCGGCAACTCGCCCTTCAACGCCGTTGAGGAGTTCAAGGGACAGTATCGCTGCATCACAGCGGACCTGCGCAACGCTCCCAGCGGCGAGTCCACCGGCCCTGTCGAGGTCGACCGGCCGTGGGAGTCCTACGCCGACGACCAGCTCGGTCTGATGGATCATCTGGGCATCGAAAAGTTCATGGTGATGGGGTTCTGCATTGGCGGCCCATTCATCTGGAGTCTCTTGAAGCGCGCCCCCAATCGTGTTGCCGCGGCTGTGGTGGCGCAGCCCGTGGGGTGGCGTCCGGAGATGCGCGACCGTAAGTACCCCGGCGCATTTTGGACGACCTGGGGTCCGATGATTAACGCTAAGCGGCCTGAGATTACGCTGCAGACGGCCGACCAATTTGTGACCAGGATGTTCGAAACCAATCCCGACTTCGTCTTCACCGTGACACGCGATTTCGTGCGCAGTTGCCAAAACCCGGTGCTGATCATGCCGGACGATGTCCCCCCGCACCCTTACGCCCCCGCCATGGAGTGCGCGATGCTCGCACCGAAATCCGAAGTGAGCATCTTCCCTTGGAAAGAGCCCAAAGAGCGGATTCCGCTGGCAGTGCGCCAAATCCATTCCTTCCTCAAGGCGCATCAGTCTGCTTAGACGCCGGTATCTATTCGACAGGGCCGGGTCTTGGCTGTGCCGGACCTGTGCCAAAACTAAGCTCTTCTTTTTCAGCCGCAGTCAGATTTCTATTTTTGTTCGAAATCACTTGCGAAAGAAACCATAAGGGGCTGGGCAATTCAAAATCCGAAATAGCTGCTGAAGCCAAATTGGAAAGACAGCAAACGGGGCAGCTGCTTTCAAAGCGGATGTTCTGGTAATCACGTACCTCCCGCTGGCTCAGTTGCATGCACCGGTAATGGACTAAATTTTTAAGCAATTGCGCGTCGAGTGCCGGCGCCTTATGTATCCGGGGTTGCACTCCACATCGAAAGCGCTGAAACGCGTTGTGCCGATTGGTGGACCATAGGTGGTGGTACAATTCGGCAAGTCGCTGCAGATTCGTTCTTGGATGCGGCCACTCCCAACTGTTTCCAGAACATTCGAAGGCGCCTGGAGCATCAAGAATGATCGAAGATGTCTCAGCGAGTCTTCCGACAAAAATCTCCATTAAGACCAAGGATTCAACTGCGGTCCGCATTTCTGCCGATATCTGTGTGGTCGGTGCGGGGATCTCAGGAATCTCCGCGGCGCTCGAAGCGGCTCGTCTGGGGCGGAAGGTGATTCTCGTGGATGGCCAACCGAGCCTGGGCGGCCAGGCAGTCAACTCCATCATCGGCACATTCTGTGGGTTGTTCTCCAACGAACGGGAACCGCGCCAACTAACTCATGGGATCGCCGATGATATTCTTCGCGACCTTGGCGCAACAGGCGCCGTGCGTTGCGTTCGCAGCGCAATTGCCAAGACTACTGTTGTGTATTACGAAGAAGTTGCCCTGGGCCGTTGGATTGAAACCGCGGTCCGCGCTGCTGGGATTTCCGTGGTGCTCGGGGCCGTGCTCCGAAAAGTCCGATTGGAGAATCGCCGGATCACGGAGATTTCCCTGGCTACACGCTACGGTGATGTTCAGATTGCCGCAACTGGATTTGTTGACGCTTCGGGAGATGCGACACTCGTTTGGCAGGCGGGCCTGCCTTGCCGCGAACCGGACACGCCGATATACGGGACGCAGACCATCGTGCTAGAACATCTCAACGAAGACCATAAACCGGGTCCAGCGGAATATAGCCAGCGCCTTCGCGAAAGGGCGGACGCGTACGGTCTGGTCCGGCGCGACGGACTGGCATTCTTTTATCCAGAGCGCGGGACAGCGGTTGTGAATATGACCCATGTTGAGACGCCGCTCCACCCGGTCAAAGCCAGTGAAAAAGCGTTGGAAGGGAAAGAGCAAGCCGATCGTGTGTTCCATTTTCTGAAGTCCGAATTCCCTGCGGCCTTCGGCAATGCTCGCGTTCGCGCGTACGGGCTCCCCGGGATCCGCCAAACTCGCTGGATCGTCGGATGCCACCAGTTGACGGCTGACGAAGTGCGCCGGGGCACACGCTTCGAGGATGAAATTGCAAGGACTTCATGGCCGATCGAATTGCATAGCCGCCCGGAAGGATTTGAATGGGAACCGTTCGGTGCCGACCACATTCATTATGTGCCACTGCGGAGCCTTGTGCCCAAAGACGCGGATAACGTCGTTGCGACGGGAAGATGCATTGATGGAGATGCAGCTGCGTTATCGAGTGTTCGAGTGATGGGGCCTTGCATGGCCATGGGTGCGGCGGCGGCTCATGCGCTTGATCTTGCTGGAAGCGGCAGCGTGAGCGATATCGATCGGACCGCGCTCCGGGCGCGTCTCATCCGAAATCTGGAAGATTAGAATTCGTGTTTCGCATTTTGCCGTAAATACAACTTCAATGAATTTGACGGACACAGAAAAAATGATGCTCGAAGGGCGCGAAGGCCTCGCGGTTCAGAAAGCCATGGAGTTACTTGTCCGGTATGGCGATGCGCTGGGGGCCGAGCGCCTGGTGGATACAAACAATGTCTGTGGAGCCGTAACGGCGCCATCTCCCGAGAAAATGGAAATGGTAAAGATCCAGGGTCTGGAGCACGCACTCAATGCCGGTTTTTCGGAGATGAATCTGGACAGCGACACCGTGATCGAGGTTCCCCGCGTGAAGGTCTACACCTGTCAGTTGATTCAGCGGTTTGGTCCCGACACGGCCGGACTCCACGAAGGATCGCGCGAGTTGCTCCATCTGCAAGAAGACTCTGACAAATTTTTCGGCGCGCGGGGCGTCCACATCATGGCTACCTGCACGCCCTATCAGGTCGGCAATGTTCCCGTGAAGGGTGAGCATTGTGCCTGGATGGAATCGTCCGCCGTCGTCTATTGCAACTCGGTCCTAGGCGCACGCACAAATACCGAAGGCAGAGAAAGCACGGGCGCAGCCAGCCTCACCGGGAAGATTCCCTATTGGGGATATCACCTGACGGAGAACAGGTTCGGAACGCACCTGGTCGAAGTGGAGATTCCGACCGACAGCATGATGGATTGGGGACTCCTTGGATACTTTGTTGGGGAAATTATTCAGGAGGACATTCCGGTACTTCGCGGGCGGTTGAGCCAACCGGATCTCGCCAAGTTAAAGCATTTCGGCGCCGCCGCGGCTTCCTCGGGGGGAGTCGAGATGTACCACATTCCTGGAGTGACACCTGAAGCGCCTTCCGTCGAGTCCGCTTTCGGGCCTCGCGCGCCGGTACAGACTTTGCAATACGGCAAAGCTGAGCGGCGGACTGCATACGAAAATCTGAACGCCTCGGCAAGAGACCGCAAAGTTGATTTTGTCATGCTTGGCTGCCCGCACGATTCCATTGAGCAGGTGTGGCAGGCTGCCCGCTTGCTCGAGGGGAAGCGCCTTCACTCCAACACGGAATTGTGGATCCACACTCCGCGCGCGCTTCGCGAACTCGCTGACCGAAGCGGCTATACGAAGATCGTCGAGAACGCGGGCGGTCACATTTTGAGTGACTCCTGCCCGGCAATTTCTCGTCTGATGCCCAAGGGAACGAGTGTGGTCGCAACGGATTCGGCAAAGCAGGCCCACTACCTGCCGGCGATTACGGGAGTGCAGACCTGGTTCGGTTCATTGGAGGATTGCGTTCAAGCAGCGTTAACGGGGAAATGGTCGGCAGGTCTGGACTAAGCAAATGATCCTCTTACACGGGCGAAAAATCATCGGCGGTTCAGCGCAGGGTGAAGCCCTGGTGACCAGGCAAACGATTTCCGGCTGGGGAGGAATTGATCCGAAGACCGGCACGATTATTGAACTCCGGCACGAACTCCGGGGGAAGAGTTTCAAAGACAAGATCCTTGTCTTTCCAGGGGCGAAGGGGTCTTCCGGCTGGTCGGCATTCTTCCACATGGCGCGACTGAGTGGGGCGGCGCCCAAAGGATTTCTGTTCAATAAAATGTCCACAAAAATCGCGCTTGGCCTGGTCGTGACGCACGCCCCTGCAGTCACCGATTTCGACCGCGATCCCCTCACGGTCATCGAAACTGGCGATTGGGTGGAAATTGACGCTGACCAGGGGATTGTAAAGGTCACTAAGCAGGCCGAGAGATTTTCGGACTAACAAAATGGCCGATCATATTCCCACCGACATTACGGAAATCCTCGAAAATCAAAAAATAACATGGTTCGTTAGCAGCCTGGTCCTGCTTTCGTGGATTGTCACTTTTTTCGATGGTTTCGACATGAACGTAATCGCCTTCGTGGCGCCGGACATGTCGGCCGAGTTGCACCTGGACCGATTGATGATGGGGAAGGTGTTCAGTGCCGGGCTGCTCGGCACAATGATCGGTGGCTTTCTCTTTGGCTATATCGGAGATCGAATCGGGCGGCGTCCTTCGATCATCTTCGCGACCGCCTCGTTCGGCGTCTTGACTCTCGGCCTGGCTCAATCCGGAAGTTATGCAGCGCTGCTGGTGTTGCGTCTCGCGGATGGAATCGCCATCGGAGGCCTGCTGCCGCTCTGTTGGGCATTGAACATCGAGTATGTGCCTCGACGCTACAGGTCCACAGTCGTCACTCTCATCATGCTGGGATATACCTTCGGCAACAGTTTCGGCGGACCATTGACGATTTGGCTGACTCCCCATTATGGCTGGCGCTCGGTTTTCATCTTTGGCGGCTGCGCAGCCCTGGTGGCCACCTGCTTTCTCTTTTTTTTCATTCCCGAATCAATCAAGTTTTTAGTCATCCAGAATAAGCGTCCTGATCTGATCGCCGGCTACGCGCGGCGGCTTGCGCCCGGTCGTGCAATTCGCGCTGCGGACGGATTTATCCTCTCGGACGAAATCCGTTCGGACAATTTTGCGGTTTCCATGCTCTTTCAAAACGAGTTGCGCTGGATCACGCCTATCCTATGGACTGCCTATATCGCGAGTTCGATCGCGGTCTTCTTCCGCGTTTCCTGGGAGCCGTCGGTTTTTCAAGCGCTCGGATTCAGCAGGTCCACCGCGGCGCTGGCTTCGTCTGCCAACTCAATTGGCGGTGCGATCGGCGGCCTTCTCCTGATGCGATTTACCGATACGCGAGGAGCGATCACCGTCGCAGTTCTCCCCGCTCTTGCAGTCCCAACGCTGCTGGCTATGGGACTTGCCCGATTCGGCGGAAACGCGTTTCTCGTCCTGAGTTTCTTCAACACGATGTTCCTTGTCGGCGGCCATTTCGGCATTCACAGCATTGCCGGGATATTTTATCCTAGCGCCTATCGCGCAAACGGCGCAGGCTGGGCGACGTCGATCGCGAAGGTCGGGTCCATTCTGGGGCCGCTTGTTGGAGGCGTGGCTTTGTCGTCGGGCATGCCGGTGAAAGTCATGTACGCCTTCCTGGCGGCTTGTCCATTCGTGGTGTGTATCGGGATTTTCTTTGTCGGCAGAATTCAGCAACGAACCTCGCAAAAAAGTTTAGGGCAAGTTTGGGCCCAACCGGTCAAACCGCTTGCCGCGCAGACGGGCGGGCGCGATTAACTTTCGCGGGGCGCGTGTTCCCCGGAACATTGGCGCAAAGAATCGAACCCCATGAGCGAACTGGACGTCAATGTCTCCGAGTTGATAGACAATTCGCGGCTCAATTTATTTCACCTTCGTGTCATCGGTCTTTGCGCATCCCTGCTTTTCCTCGAAGGCTTCGATTTTTACGCTATAAGCTACGTCGCGCCGGAGATGGGCCGGGCCCTTGCGTTTTCGAAGCCCATGCTGGGACCGATTTTCTCTGCCGGGCAATTCGGCCTCATGTTGGGCGCTTTGATACTCGGAATTGCCGGGGACCGCTGGGGGCGCAAGCGCGTCTTCATTCTGTGCGGTCTGGTGTTCGGTCTCGCGTCTCTGGCGACAGCCCTAACTACTTCTTATTTGTGGTTGCTGATTTGGCGTTCCATTGCCGGGTTTGGCATGGGCGGCGCCGGGCCGATCGCGATTACCATAGCCTCGGATTATTGTCCGAGGCGGTCTAGAGCGGCCCTTACAATGGTGATGTACACGGGTTTTTCGTTCGGCGGTGTTTTTGCCGGTGCGGTCAGTGCTTATTTCCTCCATTATGGTTGGCAGACGGTGTTTTACGTCGGGGGCGCAATTCCCCTCTTGCTTTCGCCAGTGCTCCTATGGGCCCTGCCGGAATCGCTGAACTACCTGGTCTCGCGGAAGATGCGTGGGGCTGAGATTGCCGGCATCCTAAAAAAACTGTCGCCCGGCATTCAGCATTCCGCGGGCAGCCGCTTCGTGATGGACCAGGCGTTTGAAAAAAAGGTTCAAGTTCCTGAATTGTTCCGGGCAGGCTACGGCCGCCGGACAATTCTGCTTTGGACAATCCTGTTTGTCAGCCTCATCACTCTTTTCTCCCTTACGAACTGGCTGCCCACCCTATTTAGTACTTTGGGGGTCACACCCAAACAGGTCGTCACGATTATGGCTGTCTCTCAAGGTGCAGGCTTGCTCGGCTCGCTGGTGGCCGCGCGGCTGGTGGTGTCTTACCGGCCGTTTCACGTCGCCGCGCTGGGATATGCTTTTGCCGCTTCACTACTTGTGGGCCTGGGAAAATTTGGATCGGGTTACACGACAATCCTGTTAGTGAACCCCTTTCTTTACTTTTTTTTGATCGGGGATCAAAACATTGTGAACGCCATGGCCGGCCAGCTCTATCCGCCGAAAATACGAGCGACCGGCACGGGTTGGGGCATCGGGATAGGACGAGTCGGAGGAATACTCGGGCCGAGCATTGCGGGTCTCCTGCTCGCCTTTCATTGGACCCCCGGCCGATTATTCATGCTCGCGGCGGTTCCGACCTTGGCGACCGCCGCTGCTGCCCTGGCTTTGTCCCAGGAGACGCGGGAGTTGCCGGGCGACTGACGTTCGGCCAGTCTTCAAGACGGGACCATTTTTTGAGGTGCTGTGAATTGGCACGTTTAGTGACATCATGAACGGGAGGATGACGATGAGCAAGACGCTGCGCAGCAACCTGGAACCGGGATCTCCACGAGAGGCGGTGCGGCGCGCGCAGTGGCGAGCGCTCGGGCTTTCGGATGCGGATATGCGCAAGCCCAAGATTGCCGTGGTGAACAGCTCTTCGGAACTGGCGATCTGCTTCAGTCACCTGGACGGCGTTGCAAAGATCGTGAAAGACGCGGTCCGCGAGGCCGGCGGACTTCCGTTTGAGATTCGCACCGCCGCGCCCAGCGACTTCATCATCAGTCCCGGCCACAATGGCGGGTACATTCTTCCGAGCCGCGATCTGATCGTCAACGACATTGAGATTGCAGTCGAGGGCGCGCAGCTGGACGGAATGATTTGCCTCTCTTCCTGTGACAAGACGCCCCCAGGCCATCTCATGGCGGCAGGGCGCCTGAACATCCCCACTATTCTCGTCGTCTGCGGGTATCAGTCCTGCGGCCAATTAAACGGCAAATCGGTGGACATCGAAGACGTCTTTCTGGGGTCTGTCCAGGCGTCGTTTGGAAAGCTCACGCGTGAGGAAGTGGGCTTGATGGCCGACCAGGCAATTCGCGGGCCGGGCGTGTGCCAGGGAATGGCGACGGCCAACTCCATGCACGTCGTGTGCGAGGCGCTGGGAATGAGTCTTCCGGGTAGCGCCCCGGTGCTGGCGAATAGCCCCAAAATGGTGGAATTCGCGCGCCTCTCCGGCCGGCGAATTGTCGAGCTTGTGCTGCAAGACATCAAGCCCCGAGATATCTTGACCCCCGGCGCGTTTCACAATGCCACCGCGGCCGTCCTGGCAGTAAGTGGTTCGATCAACTGCGTAAAACATCTTCAGGCAATCGCGGTCGAGTCAGGTGTCCGCCTGGATGTATTCAATCTCTTCAACGAACTTGGGGAAAGAATTCCGGTTCTGAGCGCGGTTCGCCCGAACGGCGAGGATTCCATCGAGTCGTTCGAAGCTGCAGGCGGTGCGAGGGCAATTATGAAACAGCTTGAGCCGCTCCTTGACTTGAGTGCGATGACTGTCACAGGCTGCTCTGTTGGCGAAAACCTATCGACCGCCGTCGTACATGACGCCGAGATTATCCGTCCGATTACCCGTCCGTTCTCGAATAAGGCGTCAATCGTTATTCTTCATGGGTCACTTGCGCCCGAGAGCGCCATCGTGAAATTGGGACTGCGCGGCCCGGATCGCATGACTCGATTTGAAGGCCAGGCGATCGTGTACGAGGAAGCTGCCGGCGCGATTCGCGGCATCAAAAATGGCGAGGTCCGGCCAGGGCACGTCCTGGTCGTGCGGGGTATGGGGCTTAAGGGTGGACCGGGAATGGCCGGGCCAGCCTCGCATGTGGTATTCGCGCTGGACTCCGCGGGCCTGCAAAGCCAGGTCGCCTTCATTACGGATGGTCAGTTGTCCGGCCTTTGCAATAAGGGATTGACTGTGGCGGAAGTTTCCCCGGAATCTGCCGTGGGCGGCCCAATTTCGCTGGTTGTAAATGGTGACTCCATCACGATCGATGTGGACCGGCGCCTTCTTGACATTGAGGTCTCCGGCGAAGATCTTGCCCGTCGACGCGCATCCCTTGGGGAACCCGTGCTGCCGAAAGCCACCGGGTATCTTTCGATTTATCAGCGTACCGTGCAACCTATGTCGGCAGGGGCAGTGCTGGTGTGCGAAACACGTGATGAAATTGCTTGACCCTCAGGGAATTCACGCCTTAAAGAGGCTTGCGGATCAGTTTCTCGCAAGCACCCTGGTCCACCACGAAAACGCGCCCGATGGTGAGGGAACTTTTGCCAGAGCGCCAAACCACCTGGCGCTGTGTCGGTTCACTTTCTATCGGTTGGGGTGGTTGGGGTCCCACCGCTTTTATCGGGCGTCCCTTGGAGAAAGTCGTCGAAATTGACGCCGCTCGGCGGAGGCGCCAGCACGGCGGCGCGCGTGGTTGTGAAGCCGATTAAACGGCCCATAACAATAATTCCAATCCACATGGCGAGTGACAGGGCTGCCACGGCTTTGCCCGCACGAGGCGCTGACGGAGCGTTCTCCCAGCGATGAATTGTCCGACCCGCGGTCAGTTCAAAGACAAGCATGTTGATGCCGGAGAGAACCAGCATCAGCATCTTCGTTCGGAAAAAGAAATTGTGATAGTACACGCGGGCATTGGTAATGAACATCAGCGTGCCGGTCAACGCCGTCAAAGCAAAAGCGGCCCACGTCCACTTCAGGATGTCCGAGGCCATCTGCTTGAACGACCGCCGGGTCGAAGCAATTCCCAACAACCGGAGGTCAATGATCAGAATCGTCCCGAATACCAGGGATAGGCCAATGACGTGAGTCGATTCGATCAGGGGAAACAGCCAGAGCGCCTCGCGAATTCTGGTGGCTAGACCTGATGCTTCGAGCGATTTTAGAAAAGCGGTAATATCCATCGGGCCGTTTCTAATTCTAAATCATCAGCATTTTGGCGCATGGGGTTGCATTAGGTTTTTGTTGCTGGCGACCAGGAACCCCAGACATGGTCATAGGCGATCAGGCGTCCCAGGATAATAATGCACAGCCAGATCAGGAACGTCAGCACCGCCAGGAACTTAATGAATCTGCGGCGGACGAGTGTTTCTTCCCATCGTTGCTCGTGTTTCCGGAGCGTGATTTGGAAAAGGGCTGCGATCAGCGTGCCCACGGCCACCAGAAACATTTTCAACCAAAATGAAAAGGTCACCAGTTCACGCACGGGCTCCCCGATTACCATCAAGACGCCCGTCGTCAGTAGCACACCTAATGCGGCTGTCAACCAGGGACCGAACCTCCTTGTGGTTTGCCGCAGTGTTTGATCCATCCACGCCCATCCCAGGACGCGGAGATCAATCATGAAAATGGACCCCACTACCACTCCAATCCCAACAATGTGAATCGATTGAATGGTTGGGATGACCCAACTGTTATGTTTTTGGATGAGGACACTTAGAAATGTCGTGGACAGCCATTTGGCAAATTGTCTCAAGTCAGACTTCCTGGATTCGTGTTTCCGGCGTTTTTTTTCCGGCCATAGACTCTTCGGCGGCGCGGCAGCCGCCGTTTATAGACCCACAGAGATCAGAACGCGGTGCCACCGAGAATCTCGCTACCCTTAACCGTGTCGCAGGTCTTACCGGGTTCGGGCGGTGTTTTCCAGGGGCATTTGGCAATGGCGCTGGTGGCAACCCGGGAACCAAAAGCGCTGCCGTCCCGCAGAGGATTCATCTTGACGCTGAATATCGTACCAACGGGGAATGTAGCCGCCGTAATACCTTGCTGCGCCATAGCCGCAGCGCCTGCCATCTCCACGCCCCAATCGGTCATTTTCCCGTCTTTGTCCTTGGTAAGTTTGCCGTCGGGCGCAATCAAATAGAAGTGAAGTTCGGCATGGTTGGCCTGCGCGACGAACTGGTGAGCCACGCCAGTTAATACCAGGACCTTGGTCTGATCGTACATGGCGAACGAGTGGTGTGATGAAACCGGTATGGCGCAGAGACCCAGGGATATAAATGCGAGAAGTCCCGCAATCTTCCAGCCTCTGAATCGCAGTTTATTCATAATCGTGTCCTCTATTCGAGTGGCGGCTGCCAACGATCGACCGTGCTTTCGCAGCCGCTCAAGTCCTTCTTCCTTAATTTACTTGAAA
Organism: uncultured Acidobacteriota bacterium; assembly: GCA_963719875.1. GTDB lineage: Bacteria > Acidobacteriota > Terriglobia > Acidiferrales > UBA7541 > Palsa-360. Next base: position 628,840 of record CAVRDJ010000001.1, read on the forward strand.
AGGTCGAGTATGTCCTGGGGCAGCGTATCCTGCGGCTTATCCCAGCCGGCTTCGAAATACTTTTCCCAGTTTTGAGCCCACGGCCGGCCGTAGTAATCAATATACCGCGGGTCGACGTTGGTGAGTTGTGTCGGCCTGCCATTCGTATTGCGCAGATTGCTCAAACACTCGATGTACGTAAATCGTCGTCTCGGATCGTCCGAGGTTGCTTGTCGAACAAAACGATAGGTGGCGTGCAGCGGCTGGACGAACGCTTCCGGATCGTAAAACACGGCCTCGTGATCGAGTCCCACGAACTTGCCCTCCGCGTCGTATACGGGTTTATACGTTTCGACCGTCTCGATCTTGTCGCTAAATTCGAACATGGAGTGCGACAGGGTCCAGGGTTGAACATTCGCGGTCCACGTGACCAGAGTGGTTCCATCCCAGAATCCAACCGTCTCCCCGTACCACTGCGGGACTTTCTGCACATGCTCCTTCCCAATCAATACCTGGCGCAAGAAGTTGGCCGCGATGCCGGACAGGAACTGGACGTTCCAAGGCGTCATTGTAAGTTGAAAATTTCCGCCTTGCGAGGCCTGCGCCCACCAGCGCAGGAATCCTTCCGGATAACAGAAGGAGGCTTCCCATTGCGGGGCATTGTCCACGGCCTCGTGATAATTCATCTGAACCATGCGCTTTTGATATTCCGGAGTGAGTAAAGAGAGGATTGTGGGGACTTGGTTGACGGTCCCCCAAATCCACTCGGCGCCATGATCCGGCCGTTGGTCTCGCGCATAGTACCCATCCCAGTCCGGCGTCGTTGCTTTCGTGTAGACGGTGGGGCCGCCCTTCGCATTCGCTGCCGCCAACAAGGCCTCGTAATGTTCCTTGGCCGTCTTATAAGGATAGGGGCTCACTATTTTTTCTCGCGGGTAATCAAATTTGCAGTCGCCCCACGCAGCCGATGTTGGCGGCTTCCCCTCACCAAAACGGATACGGCCCGAGGTCCAGATATCCGTGAGCTGGCGGGGCGTATTGCACCGGAAATAACGCTGGTCGGACCAAAGTTTCTGATCCTTATAGAAGTTCTTGGAGGAAAACAGGTCGCCTGGCAGCGCTTGCATTCCTGCCGGTGGTCCTGCGAACGTCGGCGTCGGTCTTCCAAAAGCCCCTGCGAGTCCCACTTGCGACGCTTGCTGTCCCTGGGGCGCTTGTGCGGCCCCCACTTGCAGCGGCCCTTGTTGCTGCTCCCCTTGCTGCTGCGCGAAAATCGTTGTAGATACTGGTGCGATCGGCGACATCCCGATGAATACGATCAGAACCACGAAAGCAGATAAACGAAGAAATAATCCAAGTCTCATTTGGTTTCACTCTCTCACAACCGTTTATACCTAATTTCACGGCCTCCCGCACGCCTGGCCAGGGTTACAGCTCCAACAGCGGCAAGAAGCGGCTGGGCACGAGGTGGATTCTCGGAGTTAATTGCCCGGCGCTCTGCAAACAAAATTGGCCGCATCGTCCGTGCTCCCTTGTCCGGTATATTGTGCCGTTTTCGGATAGGGGCAGAGCGGGCGCGTGCGGTCCACCGCACCATTCGTCATGTGCGACGCGATGATCGTCTCGGGGGGATGATGATTTTCAACCCAATTGACGAGAGGACCGAACGCGTCAAACAGGTTTGGTCCCGGGCCACCGCCGCAATGATCCATTCCTGGGACCATAAACATGCGCACAAAATCTGATTTCGGGCGGGCTTCATTTGGCATGGCCGGAGTTTCGTCTTCGGTAGCGGTTGGTTTGCCGCCGTTGGCTACGGCGACGACATTCTTATAGTAGTGGATCGTTTCCAGGGGAGATACCGAGGGGTCTGTCCAGCCGTGGTACAAGAGAAGCTTTCCGCCCAGGGCTTGAAAGTGTTTCAAGTCCGGGTCGGTCGCATTCATCATGGCAGCGAGTTTCTCGTCGGTGTACGCCATGTCCTTTACATAATCCCAGGTTCGGTAATCCCAGTTCGAATTGCTGAACACGAAATACTTGAAAAAGCCGACCACCCCCACCGAAGTGTTATCGGCAAGCGTCTTGGAAGGATCGGCGGGAGCGATGAATCCCCAGCCCTCTTCGTGACCAGGCATCGAACCGGGATAAACTAATTTTTTTTCCGCGTCGCGATAGCCGTTGTAAATCTCTTTCAGCGTCTGCAATTGTTTCGTGGTCAGGCAGGTGGGCGAATCGGGGCCCTGGCACAGGAGGGCCGAAGGGTCTGAGCGGAACGGACATTTCAATGGATTTTCGATCAAACCATCCTTCACACCGTCAATCGAGTCACATGCGGCGACCGAAGCGGCGTTGATGGCGGGCAGCTTGGCGGGCGGAATATAACTCTCCGGATCTTTCTTGGCTTGCAGGGCAACCCAAAATGGCGCCGCGGCCTGAACGTGCGTGTAATACATGACCGGATCGCCGGTCAGGATCCCATTGTAATCTCCGGGGTAGCGCTGGGCCTCCATCAGTCCTTGCCTGCCTCCTGTGGAGCAGCCGTTGAAAAAGGAATAGCGAGGACGCTTGCCGTAAAACGCGCGCACTACGCTCGTGGCGTTCACGGTCATTTCATGAATCGCGCGATATGCGAAATCGGCCACGAGTTCCGGGTGTCCCAGGGCCCACTGAGTATCCCCCCCTTCACCTTGATGACCCGTATCCGTGCTTGCAACCGCGTAACCGCCCTTGAGCGCGGTTGCCATCGCGGGGTAGCTAATGACTCCGGCTTTTCCGCCGTTGCCAACCCCTTCAAAATCGCCGTTCCAACCCGAGGTGGGCAACCAGATTTCCATTTTGATTGCCGGGGCCACGGTAATTTGCACGCGGCAGAAGGCCGGCAAGTCCGCAGGGCCGGGCCTTCGCCCCATGGGATGCAACGGGCCCTGACCAATGGCATCTAGTCCTCCCTGTAGGGGAAATTCGCCGGCGGGGACGCCGGATGCGGAGGTAACCGTCGCATCCGGCAATTTTAGGGAAGCGATCTGTTCGCACGGCTGCGCCGCAGTTAATGCCGGCGCGGCGAGAAATGCCATGACACCGAGGAACATGCTCAGGGAGATACCGAACGGCCCTTTATTCACGGCTGCACCCTACCTCTTGGCCCTGTAGTCCAAGCCCGAGAGATTATCCTTGCGACCTGCTTTGTCCCAATCCTTTAACTCCTCGATCCTCCACCATTTCGTATTGGAAGCCGATGGCGAGCCGTCCGGGCCTTCTTCCGCGCGAGAAGTTTTTCCGCGCGGAAGGAGAAAATAAAAAATACCGTCCTGAAGACCACCGTCCTAGAATGACATTTTCAAGCCCAACAGCACCTGCCGAGCTCCGCCGGTCCCGTTGACCGGGTTGCTGTCATTCGGCTGCCCGCTGGAGACGCCGAACAGGAACGGGACGTTCACGAAATTACCCGTAAAGCCTTGAGTATAGCTCCTGCTGTTTAGGACGTTGAATGCCGAGGCGGTGCCCTGCAGACTGAACCGCTCGCGGAACTTCCACGTCTTGCTGAGAGACAAATCCCACTCATGGAATGCTGGGCCGATCAGCGCACCCGGCGCCATGTTGCCGAAAGTTCCCTGAGCCGGCGGAACGATCACTGCGTTACCGTCCATATAGCACCCAAAATTGGCAAGCGAAAGCAAACCGTTGGATGAACCAGCGCTTGCCGAGTTCATGGCAGCGTTTACGGGTTCCTTTTGGGCTGCTGCCACGCACGCAGCAGGGAGATTTGAGACGTAGGAGGCAGTTCCAATTATTGCCCCTGAAGGAACGAGCACAGTCGTGCAGGGGCCAGCGAAGCGGCTTCCCGTCACGCCGAAGCATGGAGCCCCCACAAGCTTTCCAATGTTCTTGAAATCGGTCCCTTTTCCGTAAAGTGACCACGGTTCGCTAGCGCCACCGAAAAGGTTTCTCCCGCCGCCTACGCCAGCAAAGTCGTTACTGCCGTCCAAGCCGTTAAAGGGCTGCCCGCTTTGCAGATTGATCGTGCTGGAGATCTTCCATCCCTGCAGCAGCTGGGCAGGGGACTTAATTCCTGGAACCTCGTAAACCAAAGTAGCGCCCAAGTCCTGCGTGGGCGACTCAAGCCCATAGTCGCAAGATACGCACTGGCTGTTCGTTATGTAAGGGTTATTGCCGCCCTTTGGAGTGCCCAAGTCTCTCGAGAACGTATAGCCGGCGTTCAGCGTCAGTCCATGGAAACTCCGCAGAACGAAGGTCGCTTGCAGGGCATTGTAGTTGGAAAACCCGGCCGGACCATATACGAAGATACCGTTGAACCAGGGGAACTGGCTAAAATATGGCTGCCGCTGCTGAAGTGTCGCCGTATCTCCCGGCGCCGCCTGGTTGACGTTAATCTCGCTTGAAAGGTTGGAAGCGTGTGTGCCCACATAGTTTACCGTCAATGAAGCGCTTGAGCCAAAGGCGTGTTGGATGCCCATCGTCCAGGTGTACAACGGGGACCGAACCTGATCCGTGTTCATCCCCAGTTGGCCGCTTGCGAGCTTAACGACAGTGCCTCTCGCCTTCAGAGTGCACGGCCCGATGGCGGTACCATCCGGAAGAATACCCCCGTTGCTACATGCCAAATCACCGTTCAGATTTGCGGGGAATACCGGGACGTTGGGCTGCCAGCTCAATAGCGAGCCGGGGAGGGCAAGCACTGCCGTCTTGACGGCCTGCGGGTTTTGGGAGGCTGGAATTACCAAGGTATTGCCGTTATAGAGGGCAAACCCCGTGGGTATGGAGTTGAGGCCCGCGCCGAAACCTTGGGCGATCAAGTCGTCCACCTGTGGCGTATCGTAGCTCATGCCGAAGCCACCCCGAAGCACCGTGGTTCCCTTGCCGGTGATATCCCAGGCAAAACCCGTCCGCGGGGCAAAGGCTTTGTAATAGGATTTATAAAGCGGGGAGCCATTCTGCTGCACCATGCCCGAGGGCGAAGACGCATCGAAGTTGCCCGCACTGTTATTGTCCACCAAAATCGCCGGCTCCAGTTCGTAGCGCAACCCCAGGTTCACGGTCACTCTGGAATTCAGCCGGAAATTGTCCGTAAAATAGAAAGCCTCGCGGTTAAAGCCAAGAGTGGTAAGTTCTTGCTGCGGATTCACCAGGATTTGGTTGCCGCCGCCGAGCTTTCCAGCAAGGAAATCCTGCAGATCCGTCGAGCAATCGGCGCGGTTGGTGCAATTCGGGTCGCCGACAGGGTTGGTGGCAAACGCGCCACCCCCATTAAAATTGAGAACGCCGTCGAGATATCCCGGAGCGCCAATCCCCCGGAACCTGCTGTGATGAAACTCGAAGCCAAATTTGAGATTGTGCTTGCCATGCGTATAGGAAACGTTGTCGTAAATCGTTGAGGTAGCCTGGAACACGCCCTGGTCGCTTATGAAGAAGGACAGCGCGCCCCAGCTGGGATAACCTGACTGGTTAAAATTCACTGCGGGGAATCCGCAGAACGGAGACGGTGGATTTGCCCCGGAAACGAAACCGAGCGTCTTATAATCCGGCTGGCCGACGTTTCCTGTCGAATAGTTCCCTCCGACGCATTCCGCGTTGCCATCCGCCAGGTTGTAGCGGTTGTAGCCGAACCGGACATCGTTCACCCAGTTGGAATTGGGCACATAGGTCCACACCGCGCGCATCATTTGGGTGCGGCTGACGTTCAAGTTGTCCCAGAACGACGGTACGCCGACGTTCGGCGTGGTGGTAGTTGCCTGGCCAAAGAAATACTCGCCATTGATTGAGTTCAGATCGTTGAGGTGATAATCGATTTTTCCGAACACGTTGTTTGAATGGCCGAAGGAAAGCGCCGATACGCCAACACCATTCGTCATGAGTGAATCGTTTCTGAATACGCCCTTGGTCCCGCAAGTGGCTACCGCGGTGGGCGCTGCGCCCGATACGGTGCAATCCGACAGGCTGAGGCTCAGTGGACTCGGCATAACGCTATGGTTGTTAATCATGTCCTGGATCTGAAGCGGTACGCTGTTGTTGACAGCATCCACCGCCCCGCCATTGACGGTTGGCACGATTGCTGTGGCAGCCGTTCCAACCGTGTAGCGCATTCCGTCGAAGGCGCCGAAGAAGAACAACTTATCCTTCTTGATCGGCCCGCCCACGGATCCGCCGAACTGCTCGAAACTATCTTTCTGTTTTGGCGCGCCGGCCAAGTATGGGTCGTACGCATCCAAGCTGTTATTGCGGACGAATCCGTACGCGGTGCCATGGAGATTGTTCGTGCCCGATTTCAGACCGACATTGACCACAGCGCCCTGAAACCACCCAAATTCCGCGGGCGGATTGGTCATTACGTTGACTTCCTGAACGGCATCCTGCGGCAGGATCGTCAGTTCGTCGGTGCTGGTGGCCGCGCCGATGAGAGGTCCAGAGTTTACGAATATGTTACTGTTCTCCACGCCATCCAGCAAATAGTAATTGCCCTGGCCGCCGGCGCCGTTGGTTTCGTAATTCGGCGAATTTCCGCCCGGGTTTCCATGGACTCCCGGCTGGAAGTCCAGCAGTTTTGTAAATAGCCGGCCGTTGATGGGAAGCTCGGAGATGGTCGTTGTCTGCAAGGTGGAGGAAAGCACGGCGTTGGTGGTATCAATGATGGGGATCAATTCGGTCACGGTGACCATCTGAGATTGGTCGCCCGGCTGCAAGGTAAGGTCGAGGCGGATCTCCTGGCCGACGCCCACTTCCACGTTTTGGCGTTCCAAGGTCTTGAAGCCTTTGTACTCGGCGCGGACCGTGTACGTGCTGGGGACCAGGCTGGGCGCCGAAAACCCTCCGGTACTGTCCGTGGTCAAGGTTCGCGTGACGCCTCTGGGTACATCCACCACGGTCACGGTGGCGCCGGCGATCACTCCGCCGGTTTGGTCCGTAATGGTTCCCAAAATACGTCCCAGGTTGAGTTGCGCGGAAGCCGGCAGGCAAAGCAGCAACAACGCCATACATACACCCAGCGACACCAGCATGCGCTGGGCAGTCATCATCATCGGTCTTTTCGAACCATGTGAGAGGCTATTCATGAGCGCTCCTAAGTGTTTCGTTCCATATTTCTGCGTGGCACTGGACCCGAAAGCAGGAAACTCTGGCGTAAAAATGCTGATTGGCGCTGCACCGTTGATTGAGAATTGCCGCACTTGCCGGGTGATCTGTTGGATCGGCTTCCCGTAAGGATCCGGCAAAACGATGGGCACACAAATCGCCGGCCTCGTCGAACGAGAAACCGAATTGTCCATCCCTTCCAAGCACTCTCGCCGCTGTTGACTCGAAAGCAATGACGCTTTCCGATTCCCCATCAAATTTATCCAGACAGATAAAGGAAACTCGCGTATTGTGGGGGACAATGAATCCATTTCGATACGAATGTCAAATACATTATTTGTGGGCTACCTAGACAAATTTCATCTGCATGCCGTTTTTCTTGAGAGACGCCTGTAGGCGGATTTTTCCGCGACATTTAAAATCCGAATTTAGTCGAATACCGCTGTTTTCCCTCCATACGGCAAGACCCGAGATTCCAAATGCAGGCGAACTCCGCGCGCAAGGACGATCCTCTCCAAATCGCGCCCTTTCCGAATGATGTCTTCGACCGAATCTCTGTGGCTAATACGAATAACGTCTTGTTCGATGATGGGGCCGTCATCCAACTGATCCGTGACATAGTGACTGGTAGCGCCAATCAGTTTGACGCCTCTCCGATAGGCCTGATGGTACGGCTGGGATCCGATAAACGCGGGCAGAAAGGAATGGTGAATATTAATGATGCGGTTGCGATAGTTGGCTGTAAACTCCGGGGTCAGAATCTGCATATATCGGGCCAGCACGATCAGGTCAATCCGCTCGCGCGCCAGAAGCTCCAGTTGTTTCCGTTCCTGTTCTCTCTTGTTCTCCAAACCGATGGGGAAGACATGGAAGGAAATGCCGAACCGCTGAGCAACCGGCTCAAGGTCACCATGGTTGCTGCTGACCAGGGCAATGGTTCCCGGGAGCTCTCCCGCGGCATTCCGCAATAGCAAGTCATATAAACAATGGCCGAATTTTGAAACCATGATCGCAATTCGCTGCGGCCGTTGCGAGAAATGGATCTGCCATTGCATATTCGATGCCTCAGCGATGGGAGCGAACTGAGCGGCTATATCATCCGGCGCAATCCTGAATTCCTCCAGTTCCCATTCGACGCGGGTAAGAAATAAACCGGATTGCGAATCGATATGATGATCCGCGTGGACGATATTCCCATTGTTCCGGGCGACAAATTCCGCGATCTGAAACACCAATCCCCGCCGGTCCGGGCAACTCACGAGCATTATTGCGGTTGGTTTTCGGGCCATCGAATCTCCGCGGGTTGCTGGTGTAATTTGAGGTGGATTCGTTTTCCGTCGCATTGGTCAAAGCGCTGTGGCGCCGTGCCATCCAAATTCACTTTCATCTTCCCTTGGGACCGGTTTCGGTCTTCAAAGGAACCAGGTTTGATTTCTCAGCCAAAGTAGTTTTAGCCGGCGGCTCTAATTTGACCAGGGCTGCGCGCTTCGTCCCAGGCAACAGCGCGAATGCCTGTGAAGAGTCCGGGCGGCGGTCGCGATATAGGAAGTAATTGATCCACGAGCTGGTTCCTTTCAAGCTGCGGTCAGGAGCCGGAATATAAGCGCTCAGGCGGTCAATCTCATTGGCAGCCTTTGCTCTCTCATATACGGACACCCATATGCACGGCTCTTTCACAACCTCACAGGTGCCATTGTTATTCGCTCCGCCGCAGGGACCGTTTCGCATTTTCTTTGGACATGTTTCCGGACAGACGTACTCCATGCAGCCCAACACGCAATTGCCGCACGATTGACAGCCAAACAATGGAGATTTGATCGCAGCTTCGAAGCGCTCCAACTGATGAGCTAGAAAGGGCTTTCGGTCAACCCAGCCAAAGATTGCGGTAAGCAAGCGACGAAGGCCACCCTCTCTGTTCACGGGGAACAGTTTGACCAGGGTGTCCAATACTCGGGGTACGAGGCCACGATTTGTGGAAGCAGGATTACTGGATTGGTAAAGATAAAAAGCCCGCTGCGGGGCGAAGCGCAACTCCTCGTCTAATTCTTCCCATCTGGGCTGTAGACTTTCCGCGCGCCGAATGATCCAGCGAATATTGGCTGCGTTATGGGTTCCACCCAGATATACGCCCGCGTATCCGAGCCCCCGGAGAATCGCGACCATCCGGGCTGCCCGTTCGAGCCGAGCCTTCAACCCCTTGTCCGCGTCTTGAGACTCAGCCTTCACGATCGCCTGTAACTTGTGTGAGACCCAGCATCCGGGTAGATCACCGTTCGCCATTTTCTCCGCCACGCGGCTATTCAGAACGTACACATTTCCGAACATGGGGAAGGGGCCAATATTGTCGTCCACATAACGCTTGAGTTCGCGGAACTTCCTGGCATCATATCCAAGCTGCGTAATTGCATAGTTGGCGCCCGCCGCGATTTTTTTCTTCAGCTTGAGATATTGATACATGCAATCGGGCTCCGCATACTTGAAGGGCGATACAGCAACGGCGATCCAGTACGGGTTGCCCGCTTGGCGCAGCTCATCCATCAGGTGCACGAGCTGCACGGAATCAAGATCAAAGACACCCGCCGCGGCATCCGGCCTCGGAAAATCTCCCGTCATGGCAAAAACATTTTCGATTTCAACAGAGTGGATATCTTCCAGCATTTTCCGAAGGCCATTGCGGTCGTGGTGAACGCAGGTGACGTGGACGTTGGGGGTAAGTCCCCGGGCTCGTACCGCCGCACCGATGCGAACCGGATCCTGGCCCGGGACACCGCCAGCATTGTTCGTAATGCTTCCCCCGACCACCTCGGGAATTTGCGCCAACTGCGAGGCAACTTCGAGAAGCTGGGCCTCTGGGGAGCGGCGGGAGGCTGCGATTTCAACCAAATAGCAGAACTGGGCTTTCGTGAGAGCTTCGCGTATCGGATTCGGCGGTGACAAACTACGCTCCTAACTGAAGATCCGCTGGTTCAACAGGCTGCCGAAAAAGTAGTTCATTTTGTCATTCTGAGCGAAGCGAAGAATCTCTCTTTCTTTTCATGGAGTAAAATCGAAGAGAGATTCTTCGCTTCGCTCAGAATGACAAAAAGGAGTGGGGGCCTTTTTCCGCAGCCTCTCAAGCCCGTTGGAAGGAAAGCGTCTGCCGAGCCATGGAGGCAGGCGAGATCCACGGTGAAGTGACTGGATAATCTGGTGACTCCCGGCCTGATTACCATGGCAATTCAGGCCCACGGTTATGTTTCGCTGAAACCTTAGTCAATGCCGTTCCTTTGTGAGCGGGGCATCGGGGCGGTAGCAGAAGTGATTCGACGCAAAAATATGACCCTCGATCATGTCGCCATCCAGGAAGACCCCGCACCGCAGGTTCGGGAAACTACGCCTGCCGTGAAAATAGACTGGGAAAGATGCAAAGTAAAATATATTGTTCCTTCACTATTCAGACTTATCGCATATAGGAGGATATTCCCAAACGAGCGCTGCCCAATTGAATCGCCACCCGCCTGCTTCTGGAAACCCCTCCCGCATTCAAACCATGGCGCCGGGAAGACAAAATTTGCGGCAACATCAACACTGCAGGCGCCGAACGGATAACGCACCGATTACGATTGCAAAATCTGGAGCCCGGGGCCGAGGGTCGGAGCGGTGCTTGAGAAATCGATCACGCGGCAGCACGCGGCACTCGTCAAACGATCAACAATGAGCGAACAGCGCTTGCTGATCTCACTGCAGTTTGCCGGGGTGACAAATTCGTTGTGTCGAGTTCAAGAGGTAGGGTACGATCCGCAACCAATCAGTCCAAATCGGAAATTCCGGATTATGCCAACTGGATTCGGCCTGCGCATATGGGAGGGCTTGGAAAGATGAAAAGAGTACTTACCTTTACTTTGCTGGTTTTTTTCGGGTACTTGGGGAACGTACAGAGTCTCGCCGCCCAGGATCTTGTGATCACAAATGCCCGGATTATCGTCGGTAACGGCAACGTGATCAATCAGGGTTCGATCGTCATTCGGGGCGGGAAGCTCGCCACTGTTTCGGCCGCCAATGCCAACGTTCCCGGGATGCAGACCATCGATGCGCGCGGCATGACCGCAATGCCCGGGTTCATCGACGCCCACCGCCACATCAACGCTGGACCCGCCGAGAAAGAGCGCATGCAGGAACTTCTTGATGCGGGTTACACGACTGTGCTGTCGGGTGGCGGTCCTGCGGAGGGGAACATACAACTTCGGCAGGACATCGAAACTGGAGTAATCAAGGGACCACGCATCATCCCATCCGGAACTGTAAATCTCGGCAAATCGACAACTGAACAGGCCCGTGCGGAAGTGCGGAGGCTCGCCGGGCTTGGAATCAAGTTTATCGGGGAGGAAGTGATCAGTCCCAAGCCGCCAACCGACAAAGAACTCGAAAATCTCAGGGCGATCAACGATGAAGCGAAGAAAGCAGGCGTCTGGGTGATGGTCCATGCAGTGAGCCCACAAGCGATGATGGCTGCCGTCGATGCCGGGACGCCCAAACTCGTCCATACACCTCATTTCGGCTGGCTGAGCTTCGAGGACGCCAAGAAGGTGGCCGCCGCTGGTGTGAAGCAGTTGTCCACGATCGGCTTCGGAGTGCCAGTCTTTGGCGTGTTTGCCAATGACAACGTGCCTCGATTCCGGGACGGCAAGGCGTGGCCGGACGCAATCCTCCAAGGGGACGGCCGTGGGCAGGAAGCCGGCTACAAGGTCGTGAATGCGCGCACATCGTGGGATGCCGGTGTCATCTACGGATACGGGACCGATACCAACTATCTGGCAGTGGCCGGGTTGGAGCATGAGCTGAAGTCCCTCAACTTGATGTTCTCGATGCAAGACATCATCAAGCTCATGGGACCGAACACGGCATCCTTCATCGAGATGAGCGATCAACTCGGCACGCTGGAGACGGGAAAGCTGGCGGATCTGGTCATCCTTGACGGCAATCCGCTGGATGGCTATTGGAATTTCTTGAACGCCAAGGTGGTGATCAAGGGCGGCGCAATTATGGTTGATAAGCGTTAGCAGGCCGCTTAACGAATTGAAGTGCGCCTTTAGGAATTTCGCATACTCGAGCTACAAATCAACAGGATGCCGGGCGGGTTGCGAGGTGGTCCGGCGATCAAATGATTGATCCGCTGTGGGAAGTTACAAGCGTGGAAACGCAGTGGGCCTCGGGAATTACGAAGACCCGTCCCTGAAGAACATCGCAAGGGACGCAAAGTTGGGTGGGCGCGCGCCCTACGCCGGAATCTTGGGAACTACCAGGTGCAAGAGCTTCAGCAACGCGCCCGCCGACGGCTGGATGGTCGCGCTTTCCGAAGGGCCGAGATACACGCCCGCGCCGTTCGAGACTTCATAATGCTTGTCGTCGAGGAGGATGCTTCCTTTTCCCTCCATGAGATAGAGGAGTTGGTGCTTGTCCGAAGCTACCGCTTTGAATTTCTCCCCGGATTTCAACCAGCGCAGCGCCGCCACCACATTCCTGGCGCCGCACAGATCTCGGTTTAGCACCTCGGTGACTTCGCCTTCCGCCGTTCTATTTCGCGGCAGCTTGTTCGTGTCGATAAAAGTCAGCATGCAACTCTCCTTGATCTAACCGAGGCCCTACGTCTGAACCCAGACTCCGCCTTCCACGCGCTCCCAGCGCAGGTCGTCCTGCGTTCCATCCAGAATCGTGGTGACGAAACGGTTGGGCGCCTGAAACTCGAAATAGAAGAGCGGCGTTTTGGAAGCTCGCAGACGATGTTTGTCTTCCGCCGGGATGAAAATCATGTCGCCGGGGCCCACCTCGCGGATTCCCTCTTCCGATTCCACGGTACCTTGTCCTTCCATGATGAAATAAAAATGCTCGCAATTTTTGTGCAAGTGATAGGGCGACGAACCTCCCTTCACGTAGCGCATGATTCCCGCCAGCATGTCGTCAATCTGAGTTAGTTCCTTGTTGACGAAAAACGTGCGCTCACGTCCCGGCACCACAGAGACCAACTTTGGGAGTTTGTCCTCTTGAAAAATGTACGCCATGCTTCCTCCTGACTGACTTAGCCGGCTCAGTGCGGCCGATATGCCATGCGGGCAACCTGGGCGTAAGGGACAGCTGCAACCGTCGCGCGAATGGATGCCTGCACGTGGCGCTCGACCGTTGGTTTCGACGATCCGCGCCCTTCCTCGCCCCAGACCAGCGTGACTTCGGTGCCCGCTTCACTGTGCTGGTTATCAACAACAGCCAGCGAGATCATCGCGCGTTCATTGTAGGTGTAGCCCGTATAGGTAGATACCCCAACGATTTTCCCGTCTTTCAAGATTTTGTCGTATGGCAATGTAGAATAGTTGGCCAGCGGCAAATCGATATACTTGGCGATATCTCCCCCATCCCTGAATAAGGAACCAAAGACCCGGGCGATATCCTCGCCGTTCCAGACCAGCGTTACTTTCTTGCGCTTCTGGTTATTCACCTTTTCTTCCAGGGCCTGTCGTCCGACGAAATCATGATCGAACTTGACGAATGACCCGTAGCCAAGGTCGTAAGGGGTCAGGTAATAGTCGGTGATATCTTCAGAGTAAAAGCTGCCTCCGAGTGAGGCCATGGCTTCATAGCTCTTTGTGCTCAACCACTGTCTGTATCCTTTCATCTCTTCCCCTACATAAATCGCCGGAAGAGGGGAGGGAATCCACCCCGATTCGAGGCAGGTGGTAGGGTAAGCTCGAGACCCTACCTGGCGAATCCCGTACTCTTGACCCGCTTCCACAATAGCGTTCCGGACTTCATCCCCGTGCTCCCAGGGGCCAAACAGTTCCCATCCCGGTTGTCCGACCATTCCATGACGCAAAGCGCGGACTTCCCGACCAGCGATCGTGACCACCTCCATGTGAAAGAAACGGATATCCGGTGCGGATTTCCCCATGACCTTTTCCATGACCCGGAGAGCATGGGGGCCTTGAATTTGGTACCGGAAGGTCTTTCGCCGGCCTTGATTGACGGCGGACCTCTCATCCCTTTCCGCGGATGCCTTATACCCGCGAGTCTCCAAATTATATTGCACCCAATTGTGAGCGGGCGGGCGCCCGACGAGATTGAATCGATTTTCATCCAGACAAAAGAGAATCGCATCGCCAATCACATAGCCATGATGGTTACAGGCAACAAATTGCTTGGCTTGATTGACTTTGAAGTTCTTAAAGCTATTGACGCCAAGATCGGAGAACAGTTTGAGAGCGTCAGGGCCCTCCACATAAAGGTCGGTCATGTGGTGGGATTGGTCGAAAAGAGCGCAGGTTTCCTTCCAGGCACGCTGTTCATCTCTCCAATTTGAAAACTCGGGCCGCACTACCGGAAAGGCATATGGTCCTATCTGCGAATTACGCAACAGTTTGACGGGACTCCCGACGGTTTGTAACATTTCTTCCAAGTTTCGGTAACTCATCGCTGCTCCTGTTGACGCAACCTCATGTGGTCCCAAATCCTGGCGGGCTGTCCCGTTGATTCCGCTGCCATGGCGGAAGTGACATGGATCTTCGTCGCGCTTGTCGAAAATGCTGTTGGGAATAATCCGCTAGTTGACTTCCTTTCACCGATGGCTCAGCCCTGCTGCCGGGCCCGAGTACCGTCTGGGTTGCCTGAGGCATCGCTACCTTACTTCCAAAGACGTCAACAATGCCAAACAACTTCCGGAAGGCCTCGCCAGGCGCCTTTTGGAAGTCACAAACCTCTCACGGAGTCGGGGCTATGACCTCAAAAACCGATCTCGCAGAACAAAGACAGCCGCTTGAAACTGCCCTGCACCAATCAAATCATGTCCATTCCTGCAGAAGTTAAGGCTCAGCCTATATCGAGCTTCATATTCCGCAAAATACATACTTCCTACCTAAACCAGACTTTTGGGATATATTTACAGGAGAGCTTCAATAGAGGTCCCTCTTATGGAACTTCGGCACCTCCGCTATTTCCTGGCCGTCGCCGACACACTGAACTTTTGTCGGGCCGCCGAGCGGTTGCATTTGAGCCAGCCGCCACTTAGTCAACAAGTCCGACACCTGGAAGCCGAGCTGGGCGCGAAGCTTTTTGATCGGACCAAGCGCCAAATTAAGCTCACCGTGGCTGGCGAGGTCTTCGCCATCAAGGCACGTGCAATCCTTGCTCAATGTGAAGAAGCCGCAAAGTTGGCGGCACGCGCGGAGAGAGGAGATTTCGGTCACTTACGGCTGGGGCTTTGGCAGCTTCCAGTCCCTCCGATTCAAACCAGGCTAATTATCGATTGCCTCAGAACCTTTGCGAAGCGAAGTCCGGATGTTCATTTGACCTTGCGATCGCTGTTACCAGCAGAGCAGATCAATGCTGTTAAAGATGGTGACCTCGACGTGAGCATCGTCAGATCACCCATTTCCTCGAAGAGCAGCAGGGTGACGATTGAAACCATTCTGCGAGAGCGGCTCGTGCTCGCCATGTCTGAGAACAACGCGCTGGCCCGCT
Organism: uncultured Acidobacteriota bacterium; assembly: GCA_963719875.1. Classification (GTDB taxonomy): domain Bacteria; phylum Acidobacteriota; class Terriglobia; order Acidiferrales; family UBA7541; genus Palsa-360. Next base: position 644,389 of record CAVRDJ010000001.1, read on the forward strand.
TCAAAACAGTGCCGCTTCGAGAGCTTTCCAGCGAACGATACATTATGTACGGGCGCGATGCGAATGCGGAATTTCACCACTTTGTCGCCAAAGCGTGCCGCAAGGAAGGTTTTAATCTCAAGATCGCCTACTTTCAGGACGACCTTTATTCGGTTTGGGCGCTGATCGGTGCTGGTTTGGGCGTGGCCTTGGCGCCGGCCTCATTACAGGAGCTACGGTTACCCGGAATTGTGTTTCGTAAATGCGAGCCGGCACTTCCCGTCATGGAAATGGCGCTGGCGTACGTGCGCACTGACAAAGTGTCTGTTGTGTCTCAATTTCTTGAAATTGCCAGGAAAGTAGCCAGAGCGTATCCGAACGCCAGTTGAAGATTGAGAGCCGATGCATCCGAGGAGGACCGAAATTTCTGTATTCGCTATGCGCGAAGATTGTTGCACCGTTTCTGAGGAACTGCTTTTCTCACCGAAGATCAAATGAGTTCCGCCATCGGCGAGATTTGCGAATTGGGTGGTGGCGGGTCCTGGGTTGGCTTGAACGCAATGTGGACCGTATTGTCGAATGCTGGTGGCAGCTTAATCAGTGATCCCGTCTTCCTTCGCGGCTTCCCGAGCCCTTTTGTCATTCGGGTACCAATAGTGTAGATGGCAATTTTCGCAGGCTTTGTCGATACCGTCGATCGCGTGAAATAGAGCATCTTTATCTCTCGCGTCAACTGCCTTCAGCCCCAGGGCGGCTGCGTCCTGAAGCCTCCTTGCCCGGCGGATGAAGCTCGGGCGGTCGGCGTCCAGCAACCTCTGGACTTCCTCTGGTTCGTTTTCAACCTGAGGATTCCTGGATCGATCCTCGGGACGCGCGGCCTTGCGGTCCTGCATGGTCATGAGATTCGGCGCTTCCATTAGGACGAAGAGGTGATGCCGGACGCCCTCCCATTCCGCATTGGTCTTCGGCGCTTTTTCGGTGATCCCGTGCTCGTCCGAGATCTCCTGGACCGATTCGAATACGAAGTCTCCGCTAGGTTCTACCATGGAATCCATAATGTCCTTGATGGTGGCGGGCATCAAAAGAGCGGGTGCTTGCGGAGGCGGCGGCGCTTTGGTACTACACGCCGTTCCAATTACGAGCAAACTTGCGATCAGAACCCAATGGCAGATCCTCATGACTTTCCTGCTCTCGCGTCGATCATTTCCGACCCAGGATGTTTATACACTCCCGCGATAGTACTCCACGCCAAAGACAGCATAAATCCTTTTGTGTAAAATTAGATTTTGAGTAGAAAAGGCGTATGTTCCTTTTCAGCGCTCCCCATAAAATGGATTCGCAATGAAATTTCGAGTCAACAGATGATTAAATAAGAGGGAGCAATTGGGGATCAGTCAAATTCCTCCCCCCTTCCATTTAACTGACGCGCGTCTGCCCCCAACGCTAAGAGCTGACAACAAGGTCTAATTTAATAGTCTAATTTAATGAAGTGACAGAAAGCTGGGGCCGAATGCGCTGATCCGGTCCCAGAGTTTGAGGGCACATCGTTCCTGCTTGAGGTTACCTTTCCTCACGTCATTGGAGGCTGGGGCGCCCAAACTTCAAAACCGTCCGCGACCTCCGGGCCAACCGTCCCTAGTGGTTCCTGTTTCGTGGTGAAGGAAATTACAGGAAAGTTACATTTGTTTGACACCGAGGTGAATCTCTCTTTGGTACAATTTTCAACGAGGAATAGGTTGAGCCCGCTTCGAGGCTAGACGAAATTGAAGCGTGGTTTGATCCATTATCAGCGTTGCAACCGCACGGATATTCCTTCCAGCCCTCGTCCTCGCTATTGCAGCTGAGAGGTTTCCAGTCCCCTTGAAAGGAGTGGAGAAATGAGTGCTTCCAATCAATCAAATTATCGGCATATCAATGGTGCCATTTGGGAGAGCGCAGCGATCTGCGTCCTGGTCGTCGCCATAGGGGTGCTCTCCGGGTGCGGAGGCTATCGCTCCCCTACGGGAGGGACAATGCCGGGCCAAACACCAAGACCATATCCCATGCAGCATCGGACACCTGGCTCAACCGGACACGTGCCTGCTGGCTCCGGAGTCGTGCTCTTACGATAACGAATGCAGCCCTATCTTATTCTTGGGTTGTGTGGCCCGGCTTTTGTTTTAAATTTTGATCCTATAACTGCGTCGGCTCCCTTCGAGCGAGTAGACTTGGTAGCTGTTAGCACGACCAAGGCTCGGAGGAAAGGAGCCGAGGGATGATGATTGTTAGGATGTGATTATCACCCGCGCTATCAGCAGATCGCGATGGCGGATACATGCGGCCATGGGAGAGCTGGTGGAGCGGCGGCTTGAGCATGAGAACGGAGAGGCACGGGAATTTTACGCCGGTTTGCCGAATCCAGCGCGCGTCGGTGATGATGCGCTGGTTGTTGGTGGAAGCGGCGCAAACGGCGGTGCGGTTCGATCCGGAACTGCAGCGCGTGTATCGGCGATTGAAATTTAACAAGGGCGCGAGCGTGGCCAAAGTAGCCATCGCCCGCAAACTGGCCGTGAAGTTGTACTGGCTGCTGCGCGCCACAGCCTCGTGCGCGCAGATGGCTCCCATGCAAGGCCGCTCGGGGGGCACCCTGGTCCCGAACCTGGGATCGAGTTTCTGATTGGGCGCCTTGCCTCCCTGCACAGGCAGGGAGTTCGAAATACGAATCATGGTCTGAAGTGGAAGATCGAATAGATGGCTGGTGGAACCAGCGTTCCACCGCAGGATTCACGATGCGAGCCTTGGTCGGGCAGAAGAAAAGATTCCTGGTAAGAAAAGAAAAAACCGCGGCCGCACAAAACGCAGTCGCCGATCAAGGGGAGAAGTGTCTCTTGACAACGCCGACGCAGTTATAGAAAGGGTGCCCCATCCTTGACCAATGAAGCTGTGAAAAAACCTGGCGACATCAGTGCCAGAAGAGCAATTCGGGAACGTTTTGCTGTGCCCAGCAAGTCCTTTGAGAAATGGGGCCGCCGGTCTGTTTGGTTTCTTTCTTCAACTGGCGGCAGGGGCCGCTTGCGGTTTGCTTACCGTTGGACTCGAATGAACGCCTGGCGCAATAACCTTTGGGTTCTCGCCGTCGCTGCGAGCGGCCTGCTTTCGCCATCAACGATGAGCGCGCAGCAGAGCCACATCGATGCAGACAAGTCGATCATCGTGATCCACGTGGGCAAAAGCGGACTTTTTTCTGGGTTCGCGCACGACCACGATATTGCTGCACCCATCACCAGCGGCAACGTGTATACGTCCGCTCCTCTGTCCGTGGAACTCCGCGTAGATGCAAGGACACTGCGCGTCCGTGATCCAGGCGCTTCGGCGAAGGACCGCAAGGAGATCCAGACAACCATGCTCGGTCCCGAAGTGCTCGACAGCGAACGCCACCAAGAAATCGTGTTCAAATCAGGCACAGTCGAAGCGCTAGGTGCCAGTCATTGGACTGTGCGAGGCGAATTAACCTTGCGGGGTCAGACGCGGCCGGTGACGGCGGAGGTCGCGGAGAAGGCCGGACATTACACGGGGCGCGCGACGGTGAAGCAGACTGATTTTGGCATCAAACCTGTTAAGGTCGCGGGAGGCACGGTGAAAGTGAAGGACGAAGTGCAGGTCGAGTTCGATATTCAACTTTCGCCGTAGCCGAATTTGTCCTTGCACGTTTTAACCCCAGTACCTAAATCGACGAGGTAAGACAGGGCATCGGCCTATTTCGGTACACGGGCGTGCCACATTGGGTACGAAGAGCCGAGTTCAACCGCCGAGTTCAGGTGACTGCGACGAAGTCCTGGGCCCAACTCTCACCCAATCGGTGGGAACAGAGGTCGATTCACAGGTAGCAGCACCTACTGAAACGAGAACACCCACCTGGCACCGAGCGAATATCGCTCATAAAAGAGTGCGGATGGAAGGATGGCGACAGAGGCGGCTCGGCTCAAACGCAAAAACCCCCTGGTAAGAAAAACCGACTTGACACTAACTGGCCTTCTCATGGAAGGACTTGGCGATAGGAGTACCTCCCGCAGATTCCGCAAGGCGTCGTCGGAGCCACGCAGCTGCGGGCTTCATGACGGCACTCGTCACTGCGCTGGTCTTCCTTTCCGTGAACTTTGGCTACGCTGCTTGCGGCATCCTCATATTAAATTTCAAGTGTGATGTACGTTTCCAGTGACTGTCCAGATTTGAACAGATTTCCCATTGCGGTCGCGCTACAAGTACCTGTGCATCCGGTGAAGTCGATCCCAAGAGATGGGGGCCATCCAACATGCTCGCAGAGGGAACGAAGGATTTTTCGCCCGTTTATTCTTCTTGGTTTGGGAAATCGGTGGTTATGTTAGTCATTATCCGTCATTGTCATGTCCCAATGCCTTGCCGCATTGTTGCCGAATCTGCCGTCGACGTGCGAGTTCGCATAAAGCCTGGATGGGAGATGGATATCCGGAAGAATTTGATTCTAGCGGTTGAAGAAGTCGTCATAGCCGCGAAAGACCGGGTGAATTGACCCCGCCGCCCAGGGCCTCGATTGTTCCGTTACCTGCGCGCCTATCAGTCAAACCACTGGATACGAGTGTGGCGGAAGGCGTCAGCCAGACGTTGAGAATAACCCGGCGGGCTCGACGATTGATTTTTACGAATTGAAAGAAGACTTGCAATGATTCTGCTCATTATTCTTCTTGTGCTGTTGTTCGGTGGAGGTGGCGGCTATTACGGGTACTCCCGATGGGGGAGAGGTGGGGGCCTTGGAATCGTTGGAACGGTCCTGCTAATTCTTTTGGCCGTGTATTTAGTCGGAGGGTTGCGTTGACCTTGTCCCCGCGGGCTCCATGTGGAGCCCGCACACGCCCTCTCCCTGAAATGAAACTGACTCCATTTGAAAATGCATTGACACCAAATGGCTCGTAGCCGCGACGACTAGACCGAATTATGCCAAGGGAAAAAACCATGAAGCGAATTACCGAGGACCAAACAAAAGGCAGGATTCATGAAGTGAACGGCAAGATTAAGGAAAAGGTCGGCCAACTCACAAACAATCCCGCGTTACAAGGCGAGGGTATCGGTGAAGAGATGGCTGGGAAAATCCAAAAGAAAATAGGCCAGTTGGAAAAAGTCATCGAAAAGCCCTGAGATGGGTACATCTTTGCGTAACCGGGCCGGAACGGCACGTAGATTCGGGTCAACGAATCGACAGAAAACTGGAGGCACGTCATGAACCTATCGGACATCAGCACCGCACAGATCGCTATCGTCATTGCAGTCGCCGTGATCGTGGCGGCAGGCATTGCTATTTGGCACTTCAGCCGCAAGCGCCGGACGGAGAGGCTACGAACTCAATTTGGTGGCGCGGAATATGCTCGCACACTGAAAGAAGGCGGGAGCCGGCGGCAGGCAGAAGCGGTGCTCGACAAGCGCGCCGACCGAGTGGAGGCCTTGCATATCCGGCCGCTTGCTTCGGGCGATCGGGCGCGCTTTGTCGAGTCCTGGGGCAGAATCCAGGCGCGGTTCGTTGACAGCCCCGGAAGCGCCGTAACCGACGCCGACCAACTGCTGAGCGACGTGATGTCCACGCGTGGCTATCCAGTAAGCGATTTTGAACAGCGTGCGGCAGATATTTCTGTGGATCATCCACTGGTCCTCGCAAATTACCGTATAGCTCACCAAAGCGCGCTCCTTCAAACGCGGGGCCAAGCCAGCACCGAAGACTTGCGCCAGGCCATGATTCACTTCCGAACACTCTTTGAGGAGTTGGTCGGCGAACCAGAGTTAGCGCGTCGACAGAGCGCGTGACTGCTGCTCTTTCTCCATTTGCTTGTGTTCTTGGGCAAACCTGAGAATTGTCTCGGTGTGTAAAAGGGTTAGAAGTGAGACCGCAAAACAGGTGTGTTCGATGAAGCTATTTTCGCCGGTGCGGTCTTCTCTTAATCCTCGCCAGAATCGGTTGCGAGCTTCGCTTGAAGCCCGCCAAAGTAAAGAGTTGGCAGCACGGTCGGGGAAAACATCGAACTTCCATCTACTGCAGCAATGATGCGGCCAATATCGCAAAGTGTTCCTTTCTGTACAGAAGCATTTCCCCCCGAAGACTACTGTGAATGCCTGGATCATCCTCACTAGATCCGAAGCCAGGAGGAAACAGACGGACTGAACCAAAACTGAGAAGCGCGCACACCCAGTTTCGTTCGCGCGTGACAACGTCAGGCAAGTATTGCAGCGTCCGGTGCGAGGCCATGGAATAGACGCAGGGCATCGATTGCCGGTGCGAACACAACGGATGTAAAGGCCGCACGCGCTAGATGTCGCTTCATCACCGTTTGAGATTCCTTCTCGAATACCTTAAAGGAGAAACATGAAAAAGATAAGATCGTCAGTAGCCATGCTCACGCTGCTCGCCGCCGGGACGCTGGCCAGTTGCTCGGGAACGCCAGCGAAGTCACCCGATGTATCCGACAGCCTTCGCAAGTCGCTCGATCAGGCAGGCCTGAAAAACGTCTCCGTCAGTCAGGATCGAGACAAGGGCGTTGTGACTTTGGGCGGACAGGTGGCAAATGACGACGACAAGATGCAAGCCGAGAAACTTGCGAAGTCTCTGGCGGGCACGCAGGTCGTCGCTGATCAGATTGCTGTGCTTCCTCCGGGTCTCGAAAAAGAAGCAAAAGCCGTGAATTCGGATCTGGACGAAGGCATCGAAAAGAACCTGGACGCTGCGCTCATTCAATCCAACTTGCAGAAGAGCGTGAAATACGAAGTGAAGAGCGGTGTAGTTACACTAACGGGAGAAGTGAACTCGGAGAAAAAGCGTGCGAGCGCCGAGCAGGTGGCGACGAGAGTGCTAAACGTCCAGCAGGTGGTGAACAATTTGCAGATTAAAGACCAGAAAGCCAGTTCATCACAGTAGGAGTGGCGGAGTTGATTCCTAGATTGGCGTGCTGAGCCCTTCACTTGAATCCGTTCGCTTGAAGGGCTCAGAGTAAACGTTCAGCGTAAGAGTAGAGCTTGCAACCTTGCCAGAGAACGCAGAGCGGCTGCGTTCCAGGCTTCTCTCCCGCAGGCGATCTGACTTTCCTGACGGAAACCGACACAGCTGACTCGAGAAGGAGATCCTATGTCATTCGGTATTTACTCAATTGGTTTTGCGATCGTGATCGGCGGCCTGATTTATGCCGCGTACCTGCTACATATACCCGCACATTGGATCGCGGCGGGCGCGGTTGTACTGTTGGGAATCGGGATTCTGAAAGGTGTAAAGACAATGCGTCAGAAAGATCCAGTGGGATAACGGCCTTCTCGGAATCTGAATGTTCTTGAACCCGCTGGACCGGCATGGACAGTACGAATTCCGGCAGACAAGACACGTGACGAGCACTTTCATTTTTTTGATCCCCATAGGAGACTAGTGTTTGGCAATCACATGGAAAATTGAATGTGAATAAAAATGCGAAAGTGTTCACAACGGGACAGTAGTCCGTCTTTTCTGTGACTAATGTGGTATCTGTGTAGTGATCTCCTACACATGAAAAGTCATCAGCACAGTTCAGAAGAATGAGATCGCAGGTGCTCTCGCACTTTGATGCAAGGAGATGAAAAGATGCTTGGAACAATCGCCGCAGTCTTGATCGTTCTTTGGTTGCTTGGATTTTTCGCGTTTCACGTCACCACCGGTTTCATTCACATTGCCTTAGTTGTGGGCCTGGTATTACTTGTGCTCCATTTCATGACAGGTAGGACAGCAAGCGTCTAGAACGCTGGCCAACGCAAGATCAGGTGACAACTATTTCCCCGGTGACAGACTTATGAGGAGTTGTGCGAAGTTGGCATGCCACGAGGAGTAGCGTATGGCCAATACGTCGCGTCAAACGGGGTAGAAGCGTATGGGGCCACTACAGGAGCTATCTGTTCGAGCCAACTATGTCCAATGCCCTGACAATTCAAGGCGTTCGTCCCAGTGGCTCGATCAAGTTCCGTATATAGCCATACCGAGGTGAAAGGACATGAGTGCGACCAAATGCCCGAAGCACGGCAAACCGTTCCCCTGCGGACTATGCCGACTAGATCAGAGGAATAAGCCTCCGCAAACGCCGCCACCAAGTCGAAAATGACCGCGCCATACTTTTCGAGAAGTTCTCCGAATCCTGCCCACATTCCGATAATGCAGAGCATTTTTAGCTCGGCGGCGTGGCGACAGTAGGCGTAAGCAGAGAGGAAACGTGATCGGAGCCACGCCGGTGAGCTAAAAATGTATTGGACTGAACCGCTGCAAGATTCATGTGCTATGGGTTTTGATTGGTGAGTGGGAGGCGACATGGAGAGAACAGGCCGTAAGTAATGGCGGAGACGCGCTTGGTGTGCTGTGATTGGGGGTCTTCTGCAGGCCCGCGTAGGGCAAAATGCGAGGTGCTCGGCCGACCACATAGGGTTTTGAATGCCGTAGGACAACACCACTCCCTGGACTCGCCGGCCTCGAGTCTTTGGAGAGAGCGAGTTGGATTCGCACACGATCGATCATGAAGTGTCATGGATGGCCGGCGAAGAACGAACCTCAGGCAGAGCCTTGATCGTGATCATCCGTCCTCGATGGCAAACGGGGCATTCCCGCAAAGAGCGGCCCGTGAGCCTCTCGTATCGATCACGATAGTCCTCTGGTGTCGCGGGCTCGGAAGAACTCAGATTTGGAGGAGCCATATCGAGGAGCTGGCGGCAACGCTCCAACTTGTCTTTCCGGTGTCGATTGCCCAGGAACCCGTAGTAGCGAATGCGGTGAAATCCACTCGGTAGAACGTGGAGTAAAAATCGCCGGATGAACTCGTCCGCCGTGAGAGTCATGGTTTTCTGCTGATGGTTGTCGCGGTAATCTCTCCAATTAAATTTCACTTGGCCATTTTCGATGCCGACGAGCCGATGATTGGAAATGGCGACGCGGTGCGTGTAGCGGCCGACATAGTCCACCACTTGCTGTGGCCCGGCGAAAGGTGGCTTGGCGTAGACGACCCATTCCACGTTTCGCACCAAATCGAGATGACGGGTGAAAGGCTGTCGATCTTGGAGTGCCTGAAGCGAAGAGAAGAACTGCAACTTGCCGACATCGAAGGCTTGCTGCAGATACTTCAAGAACAATCGGCGGAACAGGCGGGAGAGCACCCGTACCGGCAAGAAAAAGCGAGGGCGGCAGGAGATCCACCGGGCACCATCCGGTGCAATCCCGCCGCCCGGGACGACACAATGCAGATGAGGATGGAAAAGCAGGCTCTGTCCCCAACTGTGCAGTACGGCGAAGAAGCCGATCTCTGCGCCCAGATGTTTGGGATCGGCAGCGATGGTGGACAAGGTCTCGGCCGTGGCTCGGAACAGAATGCTGTAGACGAGATCTTTGTTCTGGTAAGCAATGGCAGCGATCTGTTCGGGAATCGTGAAGACGACATGAAAATAGTGTGTGTGGAGAACTTCGGACTTTCGTTGTTCGACCCACTGGGCACGAGCGAGCGACTGGCACTTTGGGCAATGACGGTCTCGACAGGAGTCGTAGCAGGGCCGTTCGTGACTACAGCAGTCGCACCGCTCGAGATGACCGCCCAGAGCTGCGGTGCGGCACACCTGGATCGCGGTCATGACGCGCCGCTGTGCGGAGGACAGTGACGGGCCATGCTGCTCACGATAGGCTTCGCCGTAGCGACGGAGGATGTCCGCCACTTCCAGCTTCGGGCGATCCATGGGGGCCGATGGTTAGAAATGCTGGGGTGGAGTGGGCTGGACCTCCCTGGAAACAGGGCGAGGCAGCAAATCCAGTGGGCTCGATGTCGAGCACACTTTGCTGGTCGCGATGCGGAGATATTTTGCTGTGGTCGCCAGGCTGCGATGGCCGAGCAGCAGTTGGATGGTGCGAATGTCGGTGCCCGATTCCAGCAAGTGGACCGCAAAGGCGTGACGCAGTGAATGCGGTGTGATCGGTTTGGAGATTTTGCAGGTACGTTGGACGTGCCGACACTGCAACGCAACGGCATTCGTCGTAATATGCCAACCCGGCTTGTCGCCTGGGAAGAGCCAGTGGTCAGGCCTTTCCACTCGCCACCAGTCACGCAGGATCTCTAGCAATTTCGGTGAGAGCATCACGTAGCGATCTTTCTGCCCTTTGCCTTGCTCGACACGCAAGACCATGCGCTGGCTGTCGATGGCGGGTGCCGTGAGAGCCACGGCCTCGGAGATGCGCAGACCTGCTGCGTAGCACACGGTCAGAATCGCGCGATGTTTCCTGCTGGTGACACATGCAAAGAACTGAATGACTTCCTCTGGGCTAAGAACAATGGGCAATGTCTGGGGTTTTTTCGGAAGCGGAAGAATGTCTTTAAAGGACCAGTCCTTCTTCAGGGTGACCCCATAGAGGAAGCGCAGCGCCGAGATCGCAACCAGGATCGAAATGGGGGCCAACTTCTTTTCGTTCATCAAGTAGATCTGATAGGCCCGAATCTGTTCAGGTCCCAGCAGTTCTGGTGACTTTTTAAAGTGGCGTGCGAATAGCGAGACTTGCCGGACGTATGACTCCTGGGTGCACTTAGACAGGTTCCGAACCTGCATGTCCTCGATCATGCGTTGCCGAAGAGATGTCATGGAAAGCTCCTTTGCGAAGTGAAATGCGCTGCAAGCAGCAGCTCTATGCTTTCGCAAAGGAACGTTCTCAGGGGGAATAGATCTTCAACTGGCACAGTGGCGAGCGCGATCCGTTATGCCGACGCGACTGCTGCACCACCACCTACCGCGTAGCGGTTTAGTCCAATCCCGTTTGAACGAAGCCGCTGGCGCGGCGGACGCTACGCGTGCGCACACTCCGCGAGTCATGCCGCAACGTGGCGTCTTGATTCACCGTTTTCGTTTTCGCCTCATTTTGGCAACTGCCTTTAATTCAGTCAATTACAGCCAATAATCGATTCAAATCCCACAGGGCCGCGTCCGCCGCAGACGCCAGCGGCTTCCTTCCAACGGCTTTATCGATCGCGCGCAGAGCAACTCGCCTAACCCTGCTCCTTCTCGAAAACGCGCGTCCGATAAAGCTCTATCGTTTATCAGGCGCTACCCGGCTTGGCTGGTGCGGACTCAAGTGATCGGTTGAGTTTGTTCGCGGAGTGATCGTAGGCTACTTTGGACTAGAAACTTGTCACAATTCTCCCTCGGGCGGCGTTGATATTTCATGGGTGCACGGAGCGAAGCCGTTGATCGCATGAAGGCCGATGAAGCGCCGTTCGATTTCGAGGCGACTTTTCGCGCTCAGTATGCGCGCATTGCCACCGTCATTGCCAGAGTCGTACGAGACCCGGCGCGGGCCGAGGAACTCGCGGTTGAGGTGTTTCTGAAATTTTGGCGGACACCGCAAGCTCACAGCGAAAAGGCTGGAGGCTGGCTCTACAAGGTGGCGGTACGAAAGGGTTTGGATGAGCTGCGGCGCAGAACCCGCCGCACCCGCTATGAACACCTACTCGGATTCGTCAGAGTCCCAACCCCAGAGGAAATCTGTGCGGCCACTGAGGAGCAGGAGGGGGTGCGCCTTGTGCTGGCCGTCATGGAGAGGCGCCAAGCCGAATTGTTGCTTCTGTATAGCCATGGACTCAGCTACGAGGAAATTGCATCCGCCCTCGATCTGAAGTCCGTTTCGATTGGAACCCTTCTCAATCGTGCACAACAGATCTTCCGAAAGGAGTACACCAAGAGATATGGAGAACAATAGTCAAGTGAATGTAGCCGGCTGGGTCAGCCACCGTCTGGCTGAGCTTGATCCTGACGGCGAGTGGCAACCGGACGTAGCGCGGGCGCTCTCGCTTTTCAAGGAGCAGCGTGCACGGGCAGACTTGCGCACAAAAAAACTGGCCTGGGCGGCAGCAGCCTTTGTGGCCGCGTGCACCTTTCCACTCGCATTCCCGAAGCCCCGCGTGCTTGCCCAACGTTGCGTGGCTGCGTGCCAGAATCTTTTCGCCGATTCTCCGAAAGTGGCGAGCCTCTCGGGAACGGCACCGGACTTCAGCTTGCACGATGCCACCGGAGCCGACATCCGGTTGGCTGCCTACAGGGGCAAGGTGGTTCTGCTGAACTTTTGGGCTACGTGGTGCCTGCCCTGCAAGACGGAGATCCCCTGGTTTTCGGAATTCGAGCAGGCCTACTCGAACCGGGGATTCTCGGTGATTGGGGTTTCGATGGACGAAGACGGCTGGAAGTCTGTAAGGCCCTACATGGAGGCACAGCAGATGAAATACCCCGTAGGACTTGGGGACGAGGACTTGGCAAAGCTGTACGGTGTCAATTCTTTGCCCATGACGTTGCTGATCGACCGGGAAGGAAGGGTCGCAGGTAAGCATGTCGGAATTGTGAGCAAGAGCGACTACGAAAACGAGATCATTCGACTCCTGGGGAAATAGTGGGATCACCCTGGATGAATCGGGGCGACTCATGGCCACATCCTGATAATCCCTGCCAGCTCAACCAGTCGATGCAACACCTTCTAATCGGTTGATCTGACAATACTTCCCCTCGAGAATCGATCCGAACGGCAGTATTCAACTTAAATCTAAACAGGTAAGAGTGCTTTTTGAATCATCGCTCGCGAACGTAATCAGCCTCGTAGACTCCTACAAGAAGACTTCGAGCAAGTGTTGCATCGACCCATTGAGGCCGCCTCGTCTATCGGGATTTGGGAGATTCAAACCGAGCGGGACCGGAAGTTGGAGGCGGCGAGGCAAGAGCTCATGCTTTCGGATGAAAGAGAAGCCCAAAACGGAAATTCCGGCTTACTCGTCCGCGGCGCACTGGTAGTACCAGCCTTACTACTATCATTTTGATGCTTGACTGCCTTCATACTCCAGCAGGAGACTGCGCGCACCCGTTTCTGCGTCAGGTCTATGTCGCCGTTCCTAAGCGCGAGGTTACGTCCTTTACCTATCCAGCCAGGGACGGCGTTGCACCTCTCTCGTCAAAGGAGAACGAATATGAAGCAGTTCAGTAAAATAATGTTACTTGTAATGGGTTTTGTTTTTGTCGCTTTTGTTGTGACTTCCTTGCCGCAACGTGTGAAAGCTGACCACCCAGACAATTCGTCGACCGGCAACCACGTGCTCCTGAACTGTACAACGTATAACCCGACCACTGGCTGCACTGCGTGGACTAGAACGCTCGCAGACGGCAGCACCGTTGCGTTTACAAGTGTCCCCCCGGGTGCGAACCTGGTAATCACAGACTTCGAGTTCAACGATATTTCCGAGGAGGGACGAGCAGGCGGAGCAGCTCTCTGTACTCTGGATAACGCCCTATCGCCCAACAACATCCTAATGCAGGCTTACGCCCTGGGGAGTCCCGCTGGTCAGTTATTCGCGCTGGTCCACTCCGAAACTGGAGTTGCCGTTCAGAACATTCCCATAGCGGCCTGCTTTAATATTGACCCTCCATTTAATGCTCCACAGTTCGGGTTTCTCAACACTCCCAACATACTTGTCCGCGGGTATATGGAAGGAATGGATCACTAAGGAGATTGGTCCGATGTGAAGTGAGTGTTTTTAGATTTCAATTACCCGGGGAACTCTTGAGTTAAACACCAAGGGCGCGCTCGATCAATTCGAGACCCGCGGTCTCCCGCCATCACCCCTCCCCGGACAGATGCGCGAAGCAAGGCCAGACGGGCTGTCTGGCCTTGCTCTCGCCCGCCACGCCCATTCGGAGTCAACGCCCAGTTCCTGCCAAACGTTTGAGCGCGGGCATATTGATTTGTCGACCAAACCGGTGCAGACTCGCCGGGAACATCGTTAATCGTCGCTTGGGCCGGCGCATACGCGAGGAGATAATTTTAAACTCGTCGAGGAAGACGGCGTCCTCTTCACGGGGGATGAGATGATTAACCGATTTTTCCCAGTCTTTCCCGATGCGCGTGCGAGTGGAAAAAACCGGCTGGATCGCGGATGCAGTCAAGCGCTTTTGCTCGGAATCCCACTAGCTTTTTGCGAAGGGCGGCTGTCCACGGTGCAGGCCAATGAAGCGATCTTCGACTCCCGAAGGCAGGCAGCAGGTTGTTCAGGACGATTCTGAAAACGAGCGATAGGAGGAATACGACATGAAGCGAAGAGCATTTCTCGGCAAGGCCGTCGCGACCGGACTGGTCGCAGCGGTTGGACCTAGTGTAGCCACCAGTTCCGATAACAAGACGGCTGAAACCTCGAGACCAAAGCTCCGCGCCATTTCGACGGATCGGGCGCCAAAACCCGTCGGACCTTTCTCTCAGGCGATCAAGGCCAACGGATTCGTTTTCGTCGCGGGTATAACCGCCCGCGACCCGAAGACCGGCCAGGTGATTGAAGACGACATCACCCCTCAGACGGAACTGGTTATGGAAAACATCAAGGCCATCCTCGAAGCGGCCGATTCGTCGCTCGATCGCACGGTGAAGACGACCGTGTATTTGAAAGACATGAACGATTTTGACGCCATGGGAAAAGTGTACAGCCGCTATTTCCCAGCACATCCACCGGCGCGCGTCACCGTCCAGGTATCCCAGTTGCACGGCGGGCGCATCGAAATCGAACTCCTCGCCCTGGCATGAGCGGGACTTTTTCGGCTCGAGCAGGGATGGAACCTGGGGATTCCACTAGTTGTCACCATTAGTGACGAATTGAACGAAGAGGCCTTTCATGATGACGCGCCGCCAGTTTTCTAAATTGATCGTCGGGTCGAGCCTGCTGGCATCCGTTGATTTCGGCGAGAAGAGCGGGCCGCTTGCTCATCCTGCTCAGAGTGCGAATCCGGATTATGATCTGCTGATCAAGGGCGGGACGGTCATCGACCCGGGACAAAATCTTCATGCTGCTCTTGATGTGGCCGTGAAGAACGGCAAGATTTTGCAACTCTCGCCCGACATTCCCGCGGCTCGGGCGCGCAGCGTTGTTTCAGCCAAGGGAAAGATCGTGACCCCAGGGCTCATCGATTCCCATGTGCACGTCTTTGAGAGTATGGGGCCGATTACAGTGAATGCGGATCTCTATTGCCTGAATCGGGGCGTTACCACGGTAGTGGACACCGGGTCGACAGGGTACGCGGGCATCGCCGCATTCAAGAAGTACATCATCGGGTCCTCGGCGACTCGGATCTACGCCCTGCTGGACATCAATGGCTTCGGAGTGATGATGGGCCTCGCGGGAGAATATGGAAATCTCAATTGGGTGAATCCGCAATCTACCGTGCGGGCAGCCGAGGAAAACAAACCAGAAGTCGTGGGAATTAAGTGCCGGCTCTCCAGGGAAACCACCGGGCCAAACGATCTAGAAGTCCTCAAACGAGCGCTGGACGCGGCGGAAACATCTCGCCTGCCCCTGATGGTGCATATCGGGGATTCCTATTCGCCGCTGCCGGAGATCGTCAAGCAAATGCGAAAAGGCGATGTGCTGACGCACTGCTTTAACGGGAGGCCAAACGGAATTCTCGATGCGAACGGGAAACTTTTGCCTGTGGTGCTGGACGCGCGCGAGCGAGGAGTTTTTTTCGACCTTGGCCACGGCAGCAACAGCTTTGACTTTGACGTCGCAGAGAAGTGCATGCAGCAGAATTTTATTCCCGATACGATCAGCAGCGACCTCGCGACCACGAGCATAAATGGACCTACGTTTGACCTAGTCACAACCGCCTCAAAGTTCTTACTCCTCGGCCTGACCTTGAACCAGGTGATTGAACGCGTCACGGTGAGGCCGACGCGGGTGTTCAATTTCGGCGTTGAATTGGGCAGCCTGCGGCCCGGAACTGTGGCGGATATAAGCATCATTGAGGTCCGCGAAGGGTCGTTTGTTTTCGATGACACCGACGGAAAGAGACGGACGGGCCGGCAAAAGCTTCAGAGCGTGGCGGCGATTCGAGCCGGGCGGCTATATGTAAACCGAAGCGAGGACTCATGAATTTAGCAGGCTCATTGTTTAAAGACGTCTGGAACCCTCATCCGTCCGATAATGCCGTGCTCAAGGCTATGTCAAGGTTGGGTGGGGACAAAATTGGGCGTATGCAAAATGAAGTTCCGCGGTTGCCGGTTGCGACCGACGTGGTAAGCGTCGTACACTGGGGCAATTGTAAACCGTGCGCCCGTAGCTCAGCTGGATAGAGCGTCTGGCTACGAACCAGCTAAGCAAATACTATAAGCCTTTTCTCTGGCGTCGCTTACGGGCAAAACTATTCGTTACTTGCCTTCTGAATTGTACCGAGGATGTACCGAAATATCGTACCAACACAAGGGCACGGTTTGGGGCCTAGAAGGCCCTAGTTTTGGCCCCATCTTTTTCCTCGCGAGGCTTTCCCTCGTTGAAGGCGAAGCGCCCCCCCGCCTACGAATATCTGCTTGCAGGGGCTTGATTTGAACCAACGAGTTCCACCACTCAGTAACGCCCCTACTCACAAAGCAGATGCCCATAATTGAGTGGTACGCTCGCCTCGCGAGCAGGAATCGGGAAACTACCTGATTTGAGTCCGTCGAAGAATTCTTCGAACACTATTTTTAATCTGTGCCGTTTACATTCGGCCCGGGCTAGCATCTGCCGGAAGAGTACGAAAAACACTCAATGACACGCTCTGGCAAGCTTCGCGGGCTCAACGATAATCCTTTCCAGAGATACGTCGGGAGAAATTGCAAGACTCTAAAGTGCAAGGCGTCAGTGAATGGATTGGTGTGCCAGTGTGCCAATTCAAATTATCTCACAAAGGGGTTCACCCCGGCATTTCGCTAACTCGTGGAGTGAACCCCTATTTTGAGACAACTTCTGAGTCTCTCTAGGGTGTGCAGCAATCGCAACCCAATTTCGAAGTGCGAACGTCTAACCAACCCTCTCGCAGAATGAGGGAATTGAGAGCCAGGGCGGTGACGGGTCCTCCCCAACTGATTCCCCATATGGCATTGACAAGGAATCGCGCCAGTGCGATCCAAGCCATGTAGGCGCATAAAGCAGACTGAGGCGCATCCGCCTTCAAAGACGATAGCCGTTCAGCACGACCTGCTGCAGCTCAACGGCAATTGGAGAACGTTTCCCGGTCGGTATTCTCATGGTCTTCCCGAATGCTCCACCTTGAATGTAATCTATATCCAACTTCGTCCGCCTCACTTATGGCTGGAGGCCCCGCTTGGTAGCAGTCATGGTTGCAAGGAACAGAGCGGGGTACCTCAACCAAAAGTATGACCAAAAGGCCATTTCATAAACTCTGGTCAATCTCCTCCGCCGCATTCGATCCCAGAAGCCGTCGATTGCGAGTAGACCGATTGAGAACAGGATTAGGACTGAGAACGCCCAGAACATGCGGATAGGCGAAACAATGGTGTCATTGTCTTGCCGCTCGTAATTGAACACATCTATTGTGTTTAAGTAAGTCAGCAAAATGGCCGCCAGATATCGAATCCACGAATATGCCTCATATTCAGCGCGTTCAGATCGCATTCCGAGTCTACCGGGCCGAGCCTGTACGTCGAGACCTCGTTGCTTCTTCTTTTCCCAATCGAAGTCGGCCAATATGAAGAAGAACCAAAACAAGGTCACATTGGCAGCTTCGAGCAATGACAAGCCACGTGACATCGCCTTGCACCTCTTCACAAATTCAGTAGCACCGGGTCGCGCCGACCCGCGGTTTGCGCATCTAGAGCTTTACTAACGACCTCCGTACCCATGTTCGAGGTTAGTTCTTAGGTATATCCGTGCGATTCCACCAGCCGCCGCCAAGAGCCTGAAAGAGAGCGGCGGTATCGGCATAACGGTTGGCCTGGGCCTGAACGAGGTTGATGACCGATTGCTGATAAGTTTGCTCGGCGCTTAAGACCGCCAGGTAATTGACATATCCCGACTGATATTGCTTTTGGGCTAAATCAAGCGTCACCGCAGCGGCATCTTTAGCGGTAGCTGCGGCTTTCAGACCATCAGCGTCCTGTTGGAGCGCATTGAGCGTGTCAGCAACATTCTGAAAGGCGGTCAATACCGTGCTCCGGTACTGTTCGGCGGCCTCGGTATACGCGGCTTTCGCTGCACGCTCGCGATGCAACAGAGTGCCGCCGTCGAAGATGGGCTGTGTGACGCCTGCACCTAGGTCCCAAAAGCCCGTGCCGCCCGCGAAGATCCGGCTGAACGCCAATGACATACTGCCTACGTCTCCAGTCAGAGCAAAACTCGGAAGACGATTCGCAACTGCAACTCCAATTTGGGCGCTGGCGGAGTGTAGGTTTTGCTCCGCTTGCTGCACATCCGGACGTTGTTCAACGAGTTGCGAAGGAAGACTCACGGGCAATTCCTGCGGTAGTTGCAGACCTGAAAGCTCAAATTTCTCGGGCAAGTCGTGGTCGGGGAACCCGCCAGACAGCGCAGTTAGGAGGTCACGCTGTTGAGCCAATTGCTTGAGCAGCGGTGGCAAGGTGGCAGCGACCTGGGCTAGCTGCGATTCCTGCGTCGCCACATCGAGCCTGCTCACATATCCCTTCGCATACTGGTTGCGCAAAATCTCCAGCATGTTCGTATTGATGGTGATCAGTTCGTGCGCTGCGTCAATCTGAGCCCGCAAGGACGCCTCTTGAATAGCGGCGGCGACGACGTTTGAGCTCAAGGTGATATGCGTTGCGACCAAGGCGAAACGCGCTTGTTGTTCCTGCGCCTTGAGCGATTCCACGGTTCGCCGATTCAGACCGAAAACATCCGGCACGAACGAAACGCTGACCTGCGGCGTGTAAAGGCTGTAGTAGAGGTTCCCGGAAGCCGTGAACGGTGAAACGTCCTCCGATGTCTTTGAGTGGCTTGCGGAAAAACCGCCTGCGAGATTGGGATAGTAGACGCCGCGTTGCGCCAGGACATTCTCTCTCGCCACCAACAGTGCGGCCTGCGCTGCCTTGATGTCGGGATTAGCCTTCAGTGACCCCTCGATCAAATCATTGAGCGGCGTCGAATGAAACAATTTCCACCAATCTCCCGGAATGTCGCGCCCCTTAAAAAGCTGTTGTGCTTCTCCACCAGAGACATTAGCGGCACTGCTCGTAGTCACAATCGGATTGGGTGTATATCCGCTCACAGCCGGGGCTGCTGGCCTCTTGAAGTTAGGCCCAACTGCGCAACCAGCAGTGAGTAGTAAGACAGAGATCACGATGAAGGAGGTGAGGCGTGATTTGCCAATCAGTATCATACGAATCCATTCCTCAAGGCCTGCGGATCATACGGTTTCCGTTGATCGCCGCAGTATTCCTGTTATTTGAGTTCACCGATCCTCCGACGACCGCCGGGTTAGCACCGCGATGGCGCACGTCGTTGGGCAATGGCCCGGTGGGGCGGAGGACGTTTGTGCGACGACCGCGCAGGGCGGTGCTGACTGCTTCCTGCTGGATGAATCCGCCCTTTGCAGCACCAACGGATTTATTTGAACCCGGCTGCTGAAGACTCATGGCATTCTCGGGCGAGGAACGTTCCTGGGCATTCGGCAGCGGCTTAGGACGATTTGCCTTCAACAGGCCCGGACGGCTGCGTGCGATCTTCGTATCAGAAACATTGCGGCGGTCTCGTTGTTCGTCAGAAGGCTTTCCATACTTCCGATAATTACCTTCGTTGGCCGGAGCGCTGTGCGTGGCGTCGCGCGGATCGCCGCTGACTATCTTCGCGGCACTCTCGGAAGAAGCTTGTTGGGATGCGGGAGTAGATGGGGCTGCATACGCCGTCCCAGACATCAACGCAGCACAGCTAAGCGTCAGGAAAAGGAGACACGTGGCCCTCACCTTGATTCTCCCAATGGTGCTACTGATGGTGGATTATTGTCGCGGCCCAGGAACATCATTCTCAGTGCGGGCACAGCGAGAAGCAGCATGACGGGGCCGACCAGCATGCCGCCCACGATCACAGTGGCGAGCGGTCGCTGCACCTGACTCCCGATACCCGTGGAAATTGCGGCAGGAAGGAGACCAATGCACGCCGAAAGCGCCGTCATCAGCAAGGGGCGCATGCGGGTGGATGCGGCGCGGAACATCGCGTCCACTGGCGTTCCACCGCGGATCTGCTTTTCTAGGTTGTAATAGGTAATCATCAGGATGCCGTCCATGACCGACACACCAAAGAGCGAGACGAAACCGATGGCGGCGGAGATGCTGAAATTGAGACCGGAGATATAGAGCGCCAACACACCGCCAGCGGCTGCAAATGGGATTCCGGCCAGCGTCAAAAGGCAGTCGCGTAGCGAATTGAACATGCTGTAGAGCAACCCAAGGATCAATACCAGGCTGATCGGCACAATGACCTCCAGGCGTTTCTTGGCTTCCTGAAGGTCTCCGAACTCTCCAGCCCAAATCAGTCGGTATCCGGGTGGAACTTTCACGTTCTTCGCGATTCGCTGTTGAGCTTCCTCAACAGTGCCGCCAAGGTCGCGGCCACGGACGCTGAACTTGACCGGGATAAAGCGCTGCACGCTCTCGTGATAAATCCAGGCCGCTCCCGTATCCAGGGTGATCGTCCCCAGCTCGCTCAAGGGTATATAGGCATTTGCGCCGCTGCTGGTTTGATAAGCCACTTTGATGTTGCGGATTCTTTCGATGCTGTCGCGGTATTCAGGCGTATAACGGACGACGAGATCGAACTGCCGGTCGCCCTCCAAGACCGCAGTCGCTACCGCTCCGCCCGTTGCCGCTTGAACGACCGAGTTAACATCACCGGAGTTGAGGCCGTAGCGTGCGGCCTTAGTACGATCCACCCTGATATTCAGGTTTGGCTGCCCAATGACCGGGAAGATGCCAAGGTCGGCAATGCCGCGAACCTGGCTCATTTGGTCCCGGATTTGTTCGGCCAGCATCGTCAGTGTTTCGAGATTGGGGCCGACGATCTTGACCGAATTGGAACCTTTGACACCAGAGATTCCTTCCTCGATGTTGTCTTCAATGTATTGCGAGAAATTGAAGACGACCCCCGGCAACTCGTTGTTGAAATCCGTTTGAACCTGGTCGGTTAACTTCTCCTTGGTCAAGCCTCTTGGCCATTCGTCAAAAGGCTTGAGCGGTGCGAATAGCTCGACATTGGAGAATGGCGAGGCATCGCTGCCGTCGTCTGGCCGGCCATGCTGGGAAACCACCGTAATGACTTCAGAATGTCTCAGGAGAATCTCGCGCATTTTTCTCGCTGCCACCTCACCATCCTGCAGCGACAGCGTAATCGGCATGGAAGCACGAATCCAAAAGTTGCCTTCTTCCAAATGCGGAAGAAACTCGCTGCCGAGTCGCAATCCCAGAAGTGCGGACACGGCAAGAAAGGCGATGCCGATGCCGACCGTGAGAGGACGGTGATCCAGCGCGAATCGCAGCGCGGGATTGTAAAGACGGTGCAACACGCGGACGACAATCGTTTCGGTTTCCTTCACGTGCTCAGGGAGAAGTATGGAAGCGAGCACTGGGGTGATGGTGAACGTGGCAATCAAAGCCCCCGCAAGCGCATAGCCGTACGTGCGTGCCATGGGTCCGAAGATCTGGCCCTCAACTCCTTGCATGGTGAAGAGCGGCACGAAACCGGCCACGGTGATGAGCGCCGAGAATAGAACCGCCTTGTCCACTTGTAGAGCGCTGATCAGAATCAGCCGCAAACGATCCGTCCATTTGTGACCTGACGCTACATCTTCTTCTGCGGCTCTCGTCGGGTCGGGTCCCCAGGAACCTCCCGCCAGACGTTGTAGCAGACTCTGTCTTTCTCCCGGGTCTCGTTGAAAATTCCGGAAGATATTCTCGACCAGGATCACGGCCGAATCCACGATGATGCCGAAATCCACCGCTCCCACCGACAACAGGTTTGCGCTTTCCCCCATGATCACCAGGAGAATAGTGGCGAAGAACAGCGCGCACGGAATGTTCAATCCAACGATGACCGCGCTGCGGAGGTTGCCGAGGAAAATCCATTGAATCAAGAAGACCAGCAGGCATCCGAATATCAAGTTGTGCAGAATAGTGTGTGTAGTGATGGCGATCAGCGAAGAGCGGTCATAATAAGGGACAACCCTGACTCCCGGCGGCAGACTCCCGTCGTGATTCAACGTTTGAATTGCTGCCTCGACCTTTGGGATCATGTCGGCAGTCTGCTCCGTTCGCCGCATCACCACGATCGCTCCAACCACATCATCCTGTTGGTCGCGGCCCAGAATGCCAAGTCTTGGCCGGTAGCCGACCGACACCTTCCCGATATCCTTCATCAACACTGGGACGCCATTGACTTGAGTCAGAACCACATTCTCGATGTCACCAACCTGGTAACCCTCAGCCAAATCATCATTGCCGCCGTCATCGATCAGACCGACACCCCGAATGTTGATGGATTGCTGTCCAATGCTGATTTCGCGTCCGCCTACGTTTATGTTCGCATTGCCCAGCGCAGTCAGGATTTGAGGCATTGTGACGTTGTAGGCTTCGAGCTTGTGAGCATCCACCTCGACCTGGAATTCCTTAGTGGGGCCGCCCCAACTGTTGACGGCTGCGATGCCGGGAATGGTCAGCAGGCGGCGCGCGACAATCCAGTCCTGGACTGTGCGCAGATTCGTGATTCCGAAGTGCTCTGGTCCGACGACCTGATAACGATAAATTTCGCCGGTCGAGCTATTCGCCTGGATGCTTGGAACAAGCCCGCCTGGCAGGCTGACATTCTGTTGCATCGCGACCGACGCCTGGGCGACGGCGAAGTTATAGTCCACGCCATATTTAAAGGAGACGCGAACAAAGGAGAGTCCATAGAATGAAGTAGAGCGAATGACGTCAATCCCAGGCGTTGTGTAGAGTCCAATCTCCATTGGAAGCGTGTAGTAACGTTCCATATCCTCGGCGGAGAGGCCCGGTGCCTGCGCTGTAATTTCCAGGATGACGGGCGTTGGGTTTGGATACGCCTCGATGTTGAGTTCCTTAAAGGCAACGAGCCCGGCGCTGACAAACACCAGTAAACCCACCACCACAATCGGACGGCGGCTCAGACAAAACGCGATCAGAGATCTGAACATGGCCTCTCGTCGTTAATGGAATGACTGGGCATTCGACCTACTCAGTTGGCGGCGCTTCCAGCATATTGCTGAGGAAGATCGCGCCGTCTGTAACGACCAATTCTCCTCGCTGCAAACCGTTGAGAATCTGGACCTGGGTGTCTGTCCGCATGCCTGTCCGGATCACTCTTTGTACAAAATGGTGACGATCGGTTGTCACCCATGCCGTCATGGTGCCGTCGGCTTCGCGGACCACGCCATTTGCGGGTATAGCGGTGGCAACTACCGGACGCTGGACCTCAATTGCGAAGGTCGCGAGCATTCCGGGCCGCAGCGCATCTTTGGGGTCAGCGATCTCGGAACGGATCGTTGCTCGATGAGTATTCGGATCGACCGTGGCGTAGATCTTCGAAACTTTGCCATCAAACACGCGCTCAGGGTAGGCCATCACCCTGACTTGAACCGGCTGTCCTACGCGAAAAAGTGGAATGTCGCTTTCGACGACATTCGCCAGCATCCATTTGATGGATACGTTGGCGACCGTGTAAGGCGCTGGTGGATTCCCCGGCTGCACCAAAAGCCCCGGCGGCCCATCGAATGATGTGATCTGGCCGGATATGGGGCTGGGCACGACCAGCGCAGGGTCTATCCTCCGCGAAGTGATGATCTGATCTATTTCAGCTTCTGACTTGCCGAACACGCGAACCGCATCGCGTGCGGCTTTAAGAGCGCCCTCAGCAGTTTGTTGATCGGAAGTAGCTTGCTCCATCTCCCTTTGCGGGACACTACCGTCAGATGTGTAAAGGCTCTTCGCGCGCGCCAGTTCTTTGCTAGTCAGGTCGTAGGTTGCCGCAGCGCCAATCAGCGTGGATTCGGCCTGGATGAGGTCAGGACTATCAATCGTATAGAGCGGCTGTCCGTTTTGAACTTCGTCGCCCAGTTCCACGAGACTCTTAATAAGCTTTCCTTGATAGGACGGAAAGACCTGAACCGACAGGTCGTCGACGAAACTGATGTTGCCAACTGCCTCCTTCTCAACGGGAAACTGGTAGCTTCCTACCGGTGCGATCTTGATCGTGTTCAATTGGCTTGGTGACAGGTCCAAGCCCGCTTCCGATGGGGACGCGTTGGAATTTACACCTGATTGCCGAGGCGTATTTGCGTTCACAGCCTGACCATGACTGCGGTTCGATTCTAGAAGTCCCGTTACGGCAACAATCGCCGCCGCCGTGACAAAAATCACGGCGACTCTCTTGCTGATGTGAACTGGATATTTCATTGTTTTCGTTCGACCTTCAAGCCTTTCGAGACCCGCCCTCTGTGGACCGAGATTGCTCCAACTTGCTAAACATCCAAGATCTTCACGCACCCTTTGGTGGTCGCAGCATTGGATATTGTGAAAGGCACGTACGGGAATGAGAACCCTATCTTTGAGACAATCGAGCTATCTTTTGACCGACATGACTATCTTTCGGACATTGATGGCACACTGGGGTGGTCAGCTACGACGAGTTGCGGCAATATGCAGTCTGTCAAGTATGGAACTCTCCTCCATCTATTCGCGCAAGAACCAAACATCTTTCCTCATCGCTGCGGCGATTCTGATCGTGGTGATTGCGACGATCGATTGGCTCACAAAGCCGTACATTTCGATTGGGTTCTTGTATCTCTTCCCCATCATGCTAATCGCAGGATTCCTTCCACGTTGGCAGATCACCGTGGTTGCACTTGTCTGCGCCGTCCTGCAGGAAGTATTCAGCAACCTTCCCTCGAACGAGGCCATCACGCGGCTCCTAATGGCTTCTGCTGGGTTTGTTGGGACCAGTCTCTTTGTTTCCGAGATCATTCGCAATCGCCAGATGGCACTGGAGCACATAGAGGAGGTCGAGACTCACACGAAATTGCGCCAGGAGGCGGAGGAACAGCTTCGAATTCTTGTGGACAGCAGCCCTGCGGCGATTGTGACCATCGATTCCTCCGGTCGGATCGTGCTGGCGAACGATGCCGCCCAGACTCTCTTCGCCTCCGAAGACACTCCCATTGTCGGTCAATCGATCGCACAATTCCTTCCGGCTCTGCAGAGTGCCCTGCAAACACAGCGATCTACTCACTTCCGCACTGAGCTTCGATGTCGCGGGAAACGCAAGAACGGAGAAGTTTTTCTCGGGGCTGTTTGGTTTTCTACCTACGTCACGAGTCAGGGATCCAGGTTGGCCGCGATTATCGTTGATCTCTCTGAAGACTTGCGAGATCGGGAGGATCTGAGTCTGGATCACTTGCTGAAGAGCACTAAGATCCTAATGGGGGCCGTCGCGCACGAAATTCGCAATCTATGCGGTGCCGTTCTGGCCGTTCACAAGAACCTCTCCCGCCTCCCAGCGTTGCAGGACAACGAGGACTTTCGTGCGCTCGGATTATTGATCGACGGTTTGGAAAAACTCTCTGAGCTGGAACTCCTGCCGCCATTGGATCAAACCCTGCCTTCGGTTGAACTCACTACATTGCTCGACGAATTGCGTGTTCTCATCGAACCGATCTATCAGGAGGCGGGGGCTAAAATTCTTTGGCATTTGCAAGACAATCTTCCCTTGGTCATCGGGGATCGTTACGGATTGCAGCAGGCCTTCCTCAATCTTGCTCGAAACAGCCAGCGCGCAATGGAGTTGACCGAACAGAAGCAACTCAGGATCAGCAGTGAAATCGAATCCGGCACAGTTATAATTCGTTTCGAGGACACAGGCGTAGGAATCCCGCCGCAATACCAGCTATTCAAACCCTTTCAGGCGGGAGCGAATGCGACTGGCCTGGGTCTTTACATATCTCGCGCGATTCTCCGCAGCTTCGGAGGTGAGCTAAGATTTGAGCCGCGCGCGGAGGGTTGTTGCTTTGCGGTGAATTTGGCTAGAACGTTAGCCAGGAAAGAAGCTCTCGATGGGTAACACCGCAGCGAAGAATATCCGCCTCCTCCTTCTTGATGACCACGCATTATTTCGTGAGAGCGTCGCTCGACTGCTTCAGGCCGAACCCGGATTCGAGGTGGTTGCGAATTGCAGTTCCGGCACCGAAGCGCTACGGATCATAAAGTCACGGGAAATCGACATCGTGCTGCTGGACCTCGACCTTGGCGAGGAAAGAGGGGCAGATTTCCTGGAAAGCCTCCGGGCTGAACACTTCAAAGGGAAAGTTCTACTCGTAACTGCGGGCGTGAACGAACATGATGTCCCTACTTTTATTCGAAAGGGAGTCTCTGGGGTATTCATGAAGCACGGCTATCCGGCTGACCTGATTCAGGGAATCCACGAGGCGATGGAGGGGAAGGCCCTATTTAGTCAGGATTTACTGCGGAAGGCATTAGAAAGCGCAAAGGAACTTAGTCCACTGCAGGCTACCGTTAGATTCACGGAAAGGGAGCGACGAGTGCTTTCGTCTGTCTTTGAAGGTCTAGCGAACAAACAAATTGGAGATCGATTGCAGATTTCGGAGAGCGCAGTTAAAGCGTGTTTGCAACAACTCTTCGCCAAGACGGGTGTGAGGACGCGAAGTCAATTGGTGCGCATCGCGTTGGAGCGGTATCGAGACCAGATCTAGCCCACCTCGGCACTTCGGTACAATCGCACATTGACCAGGTGAACTGATGGCTTTAAGCGAAAAGCGGGATCTCCGATTTGTTGGAGAGCCTAGGTGAGCAATGAAGAAGGAACTGTTGGGCCCAAGGTTAACTCTAGAATGCTAAGTAGTTGTCTCGTCTATGTCTTTCGCGCATGTTATATCACGGTTTGTGGGGGTATTTGGCGGCTATTGTTCCCAAATTGTTCCCAACTTGACCGCCCTCCCTCACACGAGGGTCAGACAAAAACCGCTTGGGTTGCACCTTGAGGCGACGCGCCTGCCTTGGGCGCACCGAACTCGACTCCAACAAGTCCGCCCGTCACTTCTAACTACTAACGTTTCCAACAAATCGGGGAATCTGCTTTTCGCTAAAAAGTAACCCGAATGGAATGAAAACGTTGGATTCGTGCACAGTTCGTGCACAGTCGAACCTCTTCTCATAATGGGGCATAGGCTCCTCAAGGGAACCAGCATCTGCATTCTATGCTCGGCAATCGGCCTTTCGCCTGTGGCTCCAGATTTCAAGCTTCGCTCTCAAGATCCGTGATGGAAGATGCAGCGCTTGTTGTTGGCGTGGTGCAGCTTGGCGCAGTACGGAGGTGCGGCGTGGCGAGCCCGAAGAAAAACCATTGCCGCGACGAGCATGCCAATGGTCGGCGCGACGAAGTAGATCCAGAGAGTGTGCCAGTAGCCTCCATAGGCGGCGGGGCCAAAGGTTCGTGCGGGGTTCATGCTCATTCCGGAGAGAGGTGTTTCAAACGTGATGTTCAGGGCGTAGAGCGAACCCACAAAATAAGGCGTGTACCGCGCCAACCTTTCGTGGTTTGTGACAAGCAGTACCGTGATCATCAGGATAAAAGAGATGGCTAGCTCGGCTGCAAACGCGACGGCGGCACCATACACGCCCGGGGCGGTCACTGCATAACGAACCGTGCCATCCCCTGGAGCGCCTCTCAGCAAAAAGGTTGCGAGCGCAACACCGCTCGTTGCGCCGGAGAACTGTGCCATTCCGTAAAACAGTGCATCCCAAGGCGCGATTTTTCCTAGCCGGTAGAACGCGAACGTCATCGCGGGATTGATATGCCCGCCGGATCGCTTACCCCAGGGACTCATGATGAGCGCGATGACTGTAGCGCCAATGGCCAATCCCATCAGCGCACGGCGGACGATGCCGCTGACGAAAATATGCCTGACTGGAGAAGCGGGGTGCTGCAGCAGTGTGGCAAACGAGCAAGTGCAAAACATAAACAGACTCATTTCGCCCGCTTCCATCAAGTACTCGGGCCAGTGCAGACGCAAGCTGGCCGCGACGCCTAAGGTGTCTCTTACGGATACCGCCCGCGGTGTGCCGAGTGGTCCGGTGTTGTTTACCGCCTCTTTCACCGAATTACCCCTCTGCAATGGTGTTAAACCTCACGAGTGCATCCTGGCTGGCGTATTAGTGAATTCACAAGTTTTGTCGTCGATTCTCTTGACGCTCAAGTCCCAGATCACCCCGATCTTTGTGCGGCCCGAAGGCGTGAAGATGTCTGAGTTAGAAACCAGTTTCAGATGATGGGGTTCACCGATCTCCTCGATGTAATGCTGCACTACCAGGCTTCCACCCAGTATTTCGACGTTGATGGACATGCGCCTACCGTCAGGTGAGGTGGTTGCGCCAGCAGAGCAGTGTGCTGGAGAACAGGCCTGGTACTCTGACTCAGGCAAGTTGAAGCACCATGAAGGAATATCTACTTTTTCAATTGGTGCGTTGATTGTCGCCGAAAAGCTTGACTGAACTAACGTGTTGTCTTCCATTTTTCTCTCTCCTGCATGAGTTCTACGGTGCATAGTGGGTGAAGACCAAGTCGCTGCCTTTGACCTGTGCATGGCAAGGGAAGCAGGTTTGGATCGTAGCCACTTCGGCAACCTTGCCGTCCTTGTCAAATTGAGCGAATCCCCATCCGCCAGTCGCGGCATATTTCCCCGAGTCTTTGACCATCACCTGCAAGTACCACTCCGGCGCTGGTCCGGCAACGAACGATTGGGAACGACCGAATACTTTGTTGTTTTGTTCCGACGGAACGTAACGCCAGGCGAGGCGGGCGATCATCGTGCCGTCGGGGAATGGGATCCGCGCATCCCGGTAAGCTTTGAGCGCAATGTCGTTGCCCAAAATCGCGCGAATATCGTTGAACTTGCCTTCTTCGTGGGCCACCGAGATCAATTTCCAATCCCGGTATCCAGGGGGGATTTTGACACCGTAGATGGGAGCGCCTCCTCCATCCGTTTGATCTAGCACTCTTTCTGTTGAGGCGAGCACGGCGCCAGCAACCAACGCAAGCAGCAATCCAATGGCGGCGCGTTTCATAAACCCTCCTCTTCTACTTTTGACTGGAGCGAAGCTCCTTCGTGAAGAACTCGGACTGCTCCCAGGCTGCAAAATGACAGCCCTTAACGGTGTTGTCGCTCAATATCAGGACGGCACTTCCGCGTATGCAATGCCAGTGAGGTTTCCTTCCGCAAACAGCAGCGTCCTGCGGCCCGACCCATCGAGATTGGCGCTGTAGACTGAGCCGCCGAAGTCGGTAATGAACACGCCCGAAAAATTCGACCCAAACCCGCGTCGTGACCACCCTTCTGCGTCCAATAGAACTTGCCGCCTTCAATGTCCACCGCAATGCCGACATACCATTTCCTCTACTCCGGTCCCGGCCGCGAATGTAGGCGTGAACGTGCCACCAGGCGGAGTCATCGCGGCGTGGTCTCGAGCGTCTTGGCTGGCTCAGATGGATCGGCTTCGCGGTGCGAAATCGTGGGCGCGCGGATGTCCAGAAACTGAACGAGGTCCTTTGAAAATATCAGGTCAAGCGTCCAGTCGAAGGCCACTCGGACTTTCTTCTCCAGTCGCGGAAGCTTGCTCAGGTAGATCGTTCGCCAGAGCCACCACGCGATAAAACCTGAAAAGTGGATTCCCAGGATGTTAGCGACGCCCGTCCGCCGGCCGATCGCCGCGAGTTGTGCGATAGTCGCAAATTCGAACCGCTCTTGCTCGGTCCCGCGAACAGCTGCGATGACGTTACGCGTCACGGTCTTGCCTTCGCGAAGCGCATGCTGTGCGGTCGGCGGATAAAATTTCCCAGTCCGTCGA
The DNA here is from genome assembly GCA_963719875.1 of uncultured Acidobacteriota bacterium. Lineage (GTDB taxonomy): Bacteria > Acidobacteriota > Terriglobia > Acidiferrales > UBA7541 > Palsa-360. The sequence continues at coordinate 674,075 of CAVRDJ010000001.1, forward strand.
TCCGGTATAGCCGCGCAATCCCCTAGGGCCCAAACGCCCGGCCAGGCCGGAAGCTCGAGCGATTCAGTGACAAGTAGGCGTCCGCGTTCCTTTGCGCAGGGAATGGTTTGGAGCAACGGATTCGGGGAGATTCCGGCCGTCCAAACGAGCGTGTTGGTGTGAATCGTAGTCCCGTCACTCAGTCGGACAGCGGTGCCAGAAAACCCTTCCACTTTCGTGTTCAGACGAATTTCTACTTTGCGGCCAGCGAGTTTTCGCTGCGTGTAAATACCTAACTCCTCGCCCAGTTCGGGAAGGATGACTGGGCCGGAATGGACAAGGACGACTCGCAGCATGTCTGCGGTTAGGTGAGGGTACGAGCGAAGTGCCGCCCGCACGAAGTCGTTGATTCCGGCGATGGTCTCGACCCCGGCAAAACCCCCGCCCGCCACAACGAACGTCAACAGAGGCTCTTTCACTTTGCTGCAATCGCTATCGGCTTCCTCCAAGTGGGCAATCAGATGGTTCCGTAATCGCATGGCGTCGCCGAGCGTCTTCATGGTGAGCGCGTATTCCTGGAGCCCCGGAATGCCGTAAAGGTTCGTGACAGAGCCCAACCCCAAGACGAGGAAATCGAACTCTAGCGTATGCTGATGATGATCGAAGCCATGGGAAACCACGGCTGTCCGCTGCTCGATATTGATCTGATCGACTTCCCCTGCAAGAAAATGGACACGGCGCAACATCTTGCGTGCTGGATTTACAATCGTTGTGAGATCAAGATCGCTGGTCGCCACCTCGTGAAGCATAGGTGTGAACAAGAAAAAGTTCTCACGATTAATGAGGGTGATTTCGACGGAAGGGTCCCGCGCGAGCTTCTTCTCCAACGCCATAGCGACGCTAAGACCCGCAAAGCCCCCGCCAAGAATAAGTATCCGTTTTCGCGGTGCATTTTCCATAGGTCGCCTCTCACCTGGAGATAGGAACTCGCCCTCACGACAGGCAATGAAATGCGGAAGCCAATTGCTTCCCCGTGGCGCTAAGCCAAGCTTCGCGGGACGAGACGGCGCGAAGTGGAAAGGGGAAAATGCTATCCGGACGGCACCTCCGCGTATGCAATGCCGGTGAGGTTTCCTTCAGCAAACAGCAACGTCCTCCGGTTCGACCCATCGAGATTGGCGCTGTAGACCGAGCCGCCGAAGTCGGTAATGAACATTCGACCGCCCTTCAGGTCCAAAGCCAGGCCGATGCCTTCCATCAAATGTGTGAAAAGAATCTGAGGCTCCTTGCGATTTTCGGCCTCAGCATCCATGGGTGCGCGGTTCACCGTGTTGCCACGCGGCGGGTCCCCGCGGTCGGTCCAATACAGCGTCCGATGAACTGGATCGAGGTCCAGATCGATCGGCTCCGGAAGATTGTCATAAAGAAGCTCAATGTCCCTGCGGTTCTCGGCCGACTGACCTTGCGGAACTTGGATGTTTGCCCGAAAAATTTGGCCCAAACCCGCGTGGTGACCACCCTTCTGCGTCCAATAGAACTTCCCGCCTTCAGTGTCCACCGCAATGCCGACACACCATTTCGTCGGATCCGATCCCGGCCGCGAATCGCCTCGGCTCGTATCGACGAGAGTCTCGATTTCCGACCCGTCCAGGTTTGCCCGCATCACCCGCATACCTTCTCGATCAGACCAGTAAAGCTTGCCGCTCCTCTTCTCCAGCTGGAGCTGCTTCGGCGTGAACGTGCCGCCAATCGGAACGATGGTGATCATGTTCTTGCCAGTTAGATCCGACCGCACGATCGAGCCATCATTCCTCTTGGGATCACCCATATTTGTCCAGTAGATGTGGCCAGCGGCGACATCGAGTGCCAAGCCATCGGGCAGCTTCCGGCCTTCGTTGATGATGGTCTTCAAATCGGAGCCGTCAGGGTTAGCAGACAGTATGCGGCCGGCGCTGAGGTCCAGAAAGAAGAGCCTACCGGACGTGGGTGCGTTTTTCGCCTCTGCGTCTATCGGTGTGGAAGCTATCGCGCTCATGTAACGAATCTCCTCGCTAACGTGCTTTCATGGTGTTTCTTCTTTTAGTGGTGGTGTGTTTCTCCCTCAGGATTTTGGGGCGGGTCCCCGCCCTTTAGAAATGCGCCGGATTCGCCTCATTCTTCGGGTCCCACCCCTTCATGTCATTGAGTTCCTCGGGCGTGATCTGAGGCAAGTGCCGGATGAACAAAACCAGGCGCCAGGTTTGCGGCACAGTGTGCGTTCCGTGGAAGGCTGGCATGCCGCTCAAACGAACTCCATTTTCAATGGTGTAGTAGAGCTCACCATCGCTCTTGTTCTGCGTCTCGGCTGCGCGCAAATCGGGCGGTTTCGGATAGAGGCCCTTGCCGAATACCGTCTGGCCCGCTCCGTCATTCCCATGGCACTCGGAGCAATGATAGGAGAAATGCTCCATGCCTCCCCGAATGTTCTCCGTTGAAGGCACGATGGGATTGCGAAGTTGACGATACGAAGATGGCACGGCTATTTTGCGCGCCGTTGTGGCCGCGAACACCTCAATCGCTGATGGTGTCGCAAGTGCGCTGAAGCCTCGTCGCACGAGCATCAGCCCGTATCCCGCGGCTGCAACCGCAAGAGCAAACAGAATTAGCGCAACTACTTTCCAGGGTTTCATGTCTACTTCTCCTGTCCCGTGGCATCGCCGTCCGCCCGCCCGAGCGCAGGGAGGTACCGACCGAAGTTCAATTCGAAGTCGCCCGGAACGCCGTAACCGGCGCGGATCTTGGCGCCGCGCGCCTGCGCACTGGGCAAGGCCAGCAATGGGAAGATCAAATCGTTGCTCGACTGAAGCTCGGCAGCCGTCGGCGTCCCGAACCGATTGATCTGGGCCTTCGCCGCGGCTAGTGTCTCACGATCGAACGAGGCCAGACGCCGGGCGAGCGTATCGACGAACAAGTCAAGGTGGTCATCGTCCAGTGTGCGATTCACCCAGCCGTAACGCTCGGCGATATCAGCATCGAAATCGTCGCTGCTGAGCACGATCTCAAGTGCCCGCGAGCGGCCGACCACACGCGGCAGCCATTCCAGCGCTCCGCCGCCCGGGACCAAGCCGGTGCCGATCTCGGGTTGGCCGAAGAGAGCGCTTTGCCGGCTCGCGAAACGCATGTCGCAGGCCAGCACGAACTCGTTACCAATGCCTCGCGTGCGGCCGCGAATCTTGGCGATGCTCACCACCGGCGTGGACGACAGACGCAGCACAAAGTCGCGCCAAAGGTCTAGCGTCTCTGGCTGTGCTGCTGCCTTGAACACATCGAGATGGGCGATGAAAAAATCGGGATTCGCCGACTGGAAGACTACGACCTTCACGGACGTGTCTGACTCGATGCCGGTCATTAACGCTCGCAATTCGACAATCGTTGAGGGAAGAAACATGTTAATCGGCGGGTTACTGAAGGTGATCGTCCACCGGCCCGGATGAGTGCGGTCGATGTTGAACTGTGCATCTGGCTGCTCGCTGCCTCGCTGTGTAGCGCTGGATTGGGTCATCATCTTCTCCTCTCTTTTGAATAACCTTGCCGCACGATCTGAAGCCCGCGCGACGCTCTTCTGAGAACAAAGCCCCAAGCCGAGCACTTGCGCCCACCGTAGCCCGACGCCAATCTGGAATGGATTCCCCAGACGGCCAATCCATACGTCCCAGTTCCTCGATCCATTCCAGCGCCGATTGGCGCGCCTGCTCAGCGCCGAACAACTGATCTACCGCGCGGATGAAGGCCGATAGCTCTTTTTCAGCCAGGATGAGAAAGTCGCTAGCGAGTTGATTGCAGCGGTCGGTTTCCGCATCCATTAACATTCTCCGCTTTTCAAGCATGACAACCTTTGTATGAACCCATGCCTCGCAGGGCCGGATCATTTTGTCAGTGGTTCTCGACAATCTCGGCCGAGTCGCGTCCGGCACGGGCTCACCCCTCCACCAGCTGCTGGCCGCCGTCTATGTCGTAGGTTCCGCCGGTCAGGGCGGTGTTGGTCATCAGGTGGACGGCTAGGGCGGCGACGTCCGCTGGGCCGACCACGCGGCGGATCGGGAGTGTCGCGCGGAGTTGCTCGCGTCGCGCATCCAACTGATCGCCGAGCAGGAATGCTGAAAGCGGAGTATCGACGAAGCCGGCGGCGATAAGGTTGACGCGGACCGGGGCTAGCTCGAGTGCGAGGTTCTTGGTCATGGCTGGAAGCGCGGCGGTGAGAGCCGAGACTAGAGCGAGTCCTGGCGCCGTGCGGCGGCCACCGGTACCGCCCATGAAGAGCAGGGTGCCTCCCGGGCGAACCTTCTTTGCGGCGTAGCGAGCGACCTGCAACGGCAGCAGGAGATGGGCTTCGACATCCTGGCGCGCCTTTTCGATCTCGAGTTCCGCCAGCAGTGAGTAGTAGGGACCGGGACCGGTGACCAGCACGTGGTCGATCGGTGCCGGGAGTCCGTCGAAGAATTTTTGGAGTTGATCGAAGTTGGTGGCATCGAATGCCGCGCTGCTTAGAGTGCCGAGTTCGCGTGACGCGTGTTCCAGGCGTTCCGGGTTGCGTGCCGCGAGAATCAGCTTGGCTCCCTCAGCGCGCGCTCGCCGGGCCGTTTCGAGTCCGATGCCGGCGCTGCCCCCGATCACGACGACAGTTTGTCCGAGGAGTCCCGGTTCGGGCTGGATGGGAGAGGCGCCAGTTGCGATGCTCATGATTCCTCCGTTCAACAGTCTAGAATTGCGTTTGCCTCAAGAAAACGGCTTGCCCGGAGAGCAGGGTTCATCACCGGCAGTCATCGTTACTGTTTCCGTCCTGCAGAGGGCGCCTTCTCGGCGCCTCGCTTGTTCCAGCCGTGGAAGCGCGACAAGTCGCCCGCGTTCCATGCCTCCGTACTTTTGCCTTCTCGGGATCGTCTTCTCTCTCTTGTGAAGAACCTTACCGTAGCGATCGGAAGCCCGCGCGAACCTCTTCTGAAAAGAGCTTCGGCTGTTCCCAGGCCGCAAAGTGCCCGCCTTTGGGAAGCCGATTGTAGTGGATGAGCTTCGGATACGCTTTCTCTGCCCAGCTCTGCGGTGCAGGATAGAGTTCGTCTGGAAAGACGCTCACGGCGGTCGGAACAACGACGCCTCTGACGCCGAAGAACGAATAACCCTTGTTTTCCCAATAGAGACGAGCCCCCGAGAGCGCCGTATTCGTCAACCAGGTGAGCGTGATGTTGTCCAGGACGTCGTCTCGTGTGAGGCCTTCGCTGCCTCCGACGAAGACGCGTGCGATCATCTCGTAGCTGCGCGCGTCGTGATCGAGGAAATACGCCGCGAGGCCTACGGGTGAATCCGCGATTCCGTACAGCGTCTGAGGGCGCAGCCCCATCTGGTACCCGTAGGCGATTCCCTTTTGATACACGGACTGTACACGTTCGTAAGCGACCTTCTCGTCGGCCGAAAGGCCTGATGGTGCCGGCGCGCCGGAAGCGGCCGCTTTGTCGATGTCGGCCGGAAAGATGCCAGGCATATTCGTGTGGATGCCCAGCAACTCCGGAGGCGCTTGCACACCCATCAGCTCGGTGACGGCTGCACCCCAATCGCCGCCTTGCGCCACGAATTTGTTGTAGCCGAGGCGCTTCATCAATGTGACCCAGGCATGTGCAATGTGGGCGGGGTCCCATCCGGTCGTGGCCGGCTTGCCGGAAAAACCGTAGCCGGGCATGGACGGAATCACAAGATGGAACGCGTCGGATGCATTTCCGCCGTGTGCGGTGGGATTGGTTAGCGGATCGATGATCTTGAACTGTTCGGTGATCGAGCCGGGCCAGCCGTGCGTCACGATGAGAGGCAATGCATTTTCGTGTTTGGATCGGACATGAATGAAATGAATGTCCAGCCCGTCGATCTCGGTGAGGAAGTTCGGCAGGGACTGCAGTTTTGCCTCGCACTTGCGCCAGTCGTAATCGGTCGCCCAATAACGCGCCAGCGCCTGAATCGCCGCGAGCTGTACTCCTTGGGTTGCATCGGTCACTGTTTCCCGTTCAGGCCACCTGGTCGTATTGATGCGCTTGCGTAAATCTGTAAGCTCGGCTTCCGGCACACTCGCCACAGGAAACGGACGAATGGCCGCTGCCTGCAGCACATCTTTTGCAGTTGTCATCTTTGTCATCACTTCCTCCTGAGCGGCCGGTAAGCCGCTGAACTTAAAATCATGGTCCCCACCAATATGGGCGCTAGCTGCTGTCTCGCTCGCTCCTGATCCATTCGCGGATGTAGGCCGGACAGTGTCTGAGCTCGATGCCGTTTGCTTCGTTGATCGCCAGGAGCTTCATGGCATCACGGTCTATCAACTCGAGTTCAGCGAGCTCGACGGCGACGACACTGCCGTCCTCGATCGCGGTGCGAAGCACGTCCACGTCTTCTCCTGTAATCCGCCCACTAATGTGCAGCACCAGCCCCTGGCTAGTCGGAAATCGGTCGATTCTGCACGTCACGTCTGCCTCGCAAGCCCCGTGGTTCAATGACCCGAGTAGCAAACGGCGCGCCAATCGAACATAACTGAAAGGACTAGAGATCCGGCTGTCTGCCGTGAGGCGAATTTGGCAGATCTGGTGAATGTGGTGAATTTGGAGAAACTGGTGTGACTTCAGCGAAACTTGAATTGCGTCCTGTCGATACGTAACGCCTTAATGCGATGGTCAAGTGTGGATGGTGGAACGCCAAGCCTTGCTGCGGCCCCCAATCGCCCAGCGACACGGCCCCGGGATGCAGCGAGCGCGGCTTCGATAATCTCCCGTTCGCTTTGGGGCTCGCCTTGAGACGGGGCGCGTGAAGCACCTTGAGGTCGTCGCGCGGGTTGTTTTGTCAGCCATGACTCGTCGATGGCAAACACGTCACTCGAGTTCAGAATGACGGATCGCTCAATTACGTTCTGCAGCTCACGGATGTTGCCTGGCCAATCGTAGTTCTGCAACAAACCCAACGTCTTCTTGTCGATCGAGCGGAAGTTCTTACCCGCGCGCCTGGAGTAGCGTTGCACGAAGTATTCGACGAGCATCAAGACGTCCTCAGCCCGGTCTCTGAGCGGTGGCACTTCGATGGGAAATACGTTGAGGCGGTAAAAGAGGTCTTGGCGAAAGCTTCCACTGGCCACAGCGGCTGTCAGGTCACGGTTGGTCGCCGTAATAACTCGAACGTCGACTCGAATCGTCTGTGCTCCGCCGACTCGCTCGAACTCCCGCTCCTGAAGAACTCTCAAGAGTGCGACCTGCGTGTCGGGCGGAAGGTCCCCAACCTCATCGAGAAAGATCGTGCCTCCTTCGGCCAACTCAAACCGTCCCAGACGCCGCTGAGTTGCCCCGGTAAAGGCGCCTTTCTCGTGACCGAAAAGTTCGGAGGCGATCAAGTCGCGTGGTACTGCGGCGCAGTTCATGCTGACGAAAGCCCGTTGAGAGCGCCGGGACAGCCTATGGATGGCGCGGGCAACGAGTTCTTTGCCAGTTCCTGTTTCGCCGGTGACGAGGACCGTGCTTTCAGTGGGAGCAACCTTCGCCACGCGAGAAAGTACGGTTTGCAAGTGAGGAGAATTTCCGACTATCTCCTCGAACATCGACGCTTTATCGATTTCTTCGCGCAGAGCAATATTCTCGGTCTCGAGTCTTTCTTCAGCCTGCTTGCGATCCTCGATGTCCGTCGCCGCGACATACCACCGCAGGAGGTCGCCCCGTCCATCTAGCAGGGCATGGCGGCGGATAAGAAACCACCGATACGTCCCATCCTTCCTTAATAAACGCACTTCGGCGTCATGCGCGGACGCGTTTGATGATTCACTGTGCTGAGCTACACTCGCCATGCGTTCTAAGTCATCAGGATGCAGGAATCTGCCGGGGTCGCCGACCCGCCAACTCTCCAGAGTGAGGCCGTAATAATCGAGGGAGGCTTGGTTAGCAAACAGTCGACTCCCCTCGGGCCCCAATACGGCGATGTGCTGGGGCGCGAGATCCAGTACCTGTCGCAACTCACTTTCCCGTTCTCGGAGCTTCTCTTCTGCATGTTTACGTCCAGTAATCCGAGTTAGGGCGAGCGCCTCCCGTAGCGCCCTCTCTAGTTCCTCCCAGGTCACGGTCTGCTTTGTGGCGCGGCCACGAATTGCAGATTCCAAGTTCGCCCGCAGGCGGTGAAGGGAAATATGGGTCTCGACACGCCACAAAACTTCCTGCGCATCGAAGGGACTGACAATGTAATCGACCGAGCCGCTAAGCATCGCTTTTGGCTGATTAATCGTATGCGATATCGGGACGATGAGGATCAGAGGGATGTTTCGGGTGACCGGATCATTCTTCAAACTCGCGCAAACTTGGTAGCCGTTCATGCCCTGCATGCTAATGTCCACCAACACCAAATCCGGCAATTTGCATTTTACGAGTTGCAATCCCGATTCCCCGTCTTTTGCAAGGCATACTGCGTAGCCCTGCTCCGTCAGGATGGTCGCCAGCAAATCGAGATTGGCAGGCTCGTCATCAATGACGAGAATGTTGCCTTTCTGCTTTGTGTCATGGGGAGTCACAAAACTCTCCTCGGAGTCGCAAGGCCGTGGGTGACGGAGCACACTCGCAGCATCGCCGGCCTCTAACCACCTGCAATTGCTGCTATGACAATTAGGGGCTCCGTCCCTGAGGCGACCGCTTGGGGCAGCGGGGCATCCAACAGCTCGTTCGAGAGATCCTCCTGGCAGGCGAAGAACCGCAAGAGGGGACGCCGGCGTTGTGATACGGGGTCGCGGAGCAGGCCTCGCAGAACGGGATACTGTGCCTCGAGTGCGTCAAGCACTGAGCGTAGCGTGGCTTGGCCTTCGATACGAAGTTCGACCTCGGTGCCGACGCGCGTCAGGGCGCATAATTGTCCCGGGAGTATCAGCCGGATCATGGCAGCGTCTGGACCTCAATGGAATGGATGGGCGGAAGGCGTTGTGCGACCAGCATCCAGGTGTCTCCGCCGTCGGCCGAGCCGTAGACTTCCCCGCCGGTAGTTCCGAAATAGATGCCGCACGGATCGAGCGAGTCGACTCCCATCGCTTCACGCAATACGTTCGCGTAACAATCGTTTTGCGGCAAGCCTTTGGTAAGCGGCTCCCAGTCGTATCCACCCGTGCGGCTACGGTAAACTCGGAGTTTCGCCTCGGGCGGAAAGTGCTCCGACTCGCTCTTGATAGGGACGACATAGATCGTCTCTGGCTCGTGGGCATGAACGTCTATGGCGAATCCGAAGTCTGACGGCAAATTTCCACTTACTTCCTGCCAAGAGTCTCCCGCGTTGTCGCTCCGCATGACGTCCCAGTGCTTCTGCATGAAGAGCACATGCGGGCGTGTGGGGTGCATCTTGATGCTATGAACGCAATGGCCAACCTCGGCGTTCGGATCCGCGATGTATTGAGACTTGAGTCCTCGGTTGATTGCGCGCCAAGTCTCGCCGGCATCGTCGGTCCGGAACACGCCCGCAGCCATGACTGCAATAAAGAACCGGCGGGCGTTGTTCGGATCCAGAAGGACCGTGTGCAGGCACATCGCAGTCCGGCCCGGTTGCCACCGCCGAGTCGAGTGGTGGGCGCGCAATCCGCGGAATTCCTCCCAGTTCTGTCCGCCATCGGTCGACCGGAATAAAGCCGCGTCTTCGGCCCCAGCGTAGATGGTATCTGGATCGGTGAGTGAGGGTTCGAGGTGCCAAATCCGCTTGAACTCCCAAGCTTGGGGCGTTCCGTCATAGCCTTCGTAATTACCGATGCCGCCCTCCAATACGAATCTGTTGCCTACCGGTTCCCAAGTCTCGCCGCCGTCATTGGAGCGCTGGATCAGCTGACCAAACCAGCTGTTATATTGCGAGGCATAAAGTCGATTCGGATCAGCAATCGAACCCTTCAGATGGTAAATCTCCCAGCCGACAAAATGAGGGCTGCTGAGCTCCCAACGTTGTCGCTTGCCATCCGACGTTAGAACGAAGGCGCACTTTTGTGTGCCTACGAGTACCCGTACGCCGCTCATGTTCTCCTGTCCTTGTGAATCCTCTCCAGTCCGTGTAGTTGACCAATTGCGCCAGACAGCGCCACGGAGAGTCGAAGGAACTGTCCGATTTCCATCGGCTCCCGGACGTGATGAGTAATGGCCAGAGGCTTGGCCGCCCACGCGGGATCGAGTTCGGCTGCGAACGCGTATTCGTGCTCGAGCCGCCTGATACTCTGAGACGACGGCTGTTCTGTAGAGAGTGTGATCGCCAGGACTGGCGAGGGGTCGTCGTGCTTTCGGCCGCGGTAAAGGGTAAAGTCCGCGCTTTCCCGCAGAGGCACCAGTACGTACCCCGGGGGCCCCGGGATGGGTGACATTCTTGTCGCCACCGCAGCACGACCTCGGACTATTCATTTAGACCGGACGCTAGGGGGATGTCAACAGGAACGAAACATCAATGGCCACGCCGGGCGTAGACCTGGTGCAATCTTTCTAACGAACTGAAAAGAGTCTCTTCATCAACAGGATTCTCCCGCCGTGGCACTCCTGCTCACCAGGCAGGTGCGTTAGCTTTCCAACAAGCCTCTGCGCGGACGTGCCCAAGTCAGGCGTGCGACCTCTGGGAAGTCCTTCCTTTTCAATCTTGCTTCTGAAAGAAAAGGATTTAGGAGAAGAAGTTGGTAGTGCCACAATGTAGGAAAATGTGGCTCGGCATGCATGGAGTCCCCCGAATTTTCCCCATAGCTGAACCGACGCTTCGTTCGAACTCAACCTTGAGATGAGCGACCAAAAACTACCGCTTACCATTTATCTGATTAAGCCTGACCGCGTGGCTGCGCTTGAGAGGGAGATCTCAGCGCAAACGTTTGAACTGGCCGCGCCCCTTGACGGCTACGTTCTATCCTTTCCCCCGACCAGCGGGGAGCCAGGTTGGGCTGCGGCGATCAAAGGCACCCTGCAGGACCCGACAAGCTTTTCGGCATTCGGACAATCGCCATCCGCGATGATGGTGGTTCGACGGGATGGAAATACCTTCGTGCTGACATTCGGCCATGCCGCTGCTCGGCTCGAAGATGCATGGCTTGAGCGCGACTTCGGCAGACGCGTTGCACTAAATTCGATACCCTCCAATAAGCTGATTGAAATTCATCTAGAGCAGGTGTTCGCCCAATGGCATGTCTCGAAAGAAAGAGCCCCTCGCGCAACCTCAGTCGAGGAGTTCGGCGTTGAGTTCGATCGAGACCTAGTCGCAAGAATTGAGGGAATCCCGAAAGACAAACGTTTGGGTAGCACGATCCGCGGCGCTACAAGCCTTCGCCTGAAGATTCCTTTTGTGGATTTGTCCGCAACTCTCGACAGGGCGGCGAGCCTCTATGCGAGCAATAACTACAAAAAGAATTGGCCTGATATCGACAACATTAACCCCGTGACCGACGAGAACCTGTTGACCCAACTCGACCTACAACTCGACAAAGAGATGGGAGATGCAACGGCGATGAAGAAAATGGTCATGCTAGCGCCTCTGCACAGACAAGAGGAAGACCTATCCGCAGATTCGTACGTCTTTGGCCGTCTTGCGAAAAATCCCGTGATGGCTCCCTATCTTCTGTTTGAAGGCTGGACCAGCCACGTTAAGAGGATTGGACGCTCGCCAGACCTGAGCGTGGCGAAGAAAACGGCAGTTCACTTGCTCGACGGAGAAAAAAACGAGTTGGGAAAATGCTCCGCTTACGACTGCTTCGGATACGAGCTGGCGCTCAACCAGCGCCAGTATATTTTGTCCTCGGGAATCTGGTATGAAGTCGCCATCGACTTCATTGCGAAAGTGAATGCACTTGCTAAAAAGTTGCGCCCTCCCAAGGAAATGCTTCCAGCATGGGACGGCAAGTTGCATGAAAGTGAGTACAATCTCAAGTGTGGCAAACGAGCTAGTTTCCTGCACTTCGATGCGAAGACCATTGTTTACGGTGGCGGACAGTCGAAATTCGAGTTCTGCGACGTTCTCCATCTCGGCAGCAAGACACTTTACTTTGCCAAAATACCTAGTAAATCGAGTGGCGTGAGTCATCTCGTCGAGCAGGTCCGAAGGACGGCAGAGCTTATGTTCGGCGACGATCCTGAGTTTCGTAAGGCGGTTCAACAGTGCATGAAGAAGTATCACAAGGGCGAAGACGCGGCGTGGCTTGACGCACGCCCGAAGAACAGCGACTGGAATCTCTGCATGGTTTCGTTAGGAAAGTCCGCAATGGATCTGCCATTCTTCGCACGCTGCTCAGTACGGAGGCTGTATCTTGAGATGCGGAAGCGAGGCTTCGAGGTCTCTTTCCTGGCGGTGTGACGATGATTTCGTCTAGGACCCGCTAATCGCAGCCCAATGAGCGTTTCGGGGTATGTTCCCCGCATCGTCACGACAGCCGATATGATATAAGCAGTGTTTCTGCACCCGGAATTGCGTTCGGCTTCCACGACCTAAATCTATCGAAGCCAAGAACGTACAAACCTGATGACATACTCCGATCCCCAACTCGCCACGTTCAGTCTCCGTGGTCATGAAATCGGTGAGTTGCGAGAGCTTGCCCGCCGCCATCTCAAAATGAAGGAAACGGAGATCAATACGGCCGACAGAATTCAGCTCATTGCTGAACTCTCCAAAGCGGCCGCCGATGACGAAGACCTATCTGGCGAGCTTAGAAAGAGATCCATCAGCCTTAAGCCGAGCTTCTATCTGATGAGGTTCACCGAGAATCTCACTATCTCTGCTGAGTCCGCTCGAACGGGGCTGAGGAAGCACCTCCAGCAGCATTCGCCACGCCTTCCCCATCTAGAGATACAGCTCGTTCGAGCACCAAAAGCGCGCACGCTAGAGGTGCTTCTCACTTGGCAGTCTTCGCTCACGTATTGGGCACCTTCATTTGCGTTGGCACAGGTTCAGCAGTTGAACTTCGGTTTTGTCGACATAGACTTCAAGGTTAGAAAAGCGATTCTCTGTTGCCACACTCTGAAGGAACGCCAGGAGATCACAGACATACTCAAGACTACTTTCGGTCTCTCCCTCACGCCCATTGTTTTGACGCAGAAACTTCTTGAACAAATCGGAACATTCGACCACGTGAAGCGTGCGCTGTATGTGATATCGGAGCCCGACGCGGTTACACCAACAAATATCACCTACGCCGACGACAATTTGGCTGCTCGCAGCCTCGCAAGACAAGAGGAAGATAACCCGCGTAGCCAACGCCAACAGAGCTTCTACCGGATACCACTCACGAACCGGCTTATCGAGGAAGGGGTCGGCGCAACGTCCGATAGTGGGAAGCTGTGGATTCCGAAGGAAACTCCGGTCGAGACTGTTCGGGAATACTGTTCGGCACTGCTTAAGAGGGTCACCGGAACTCTCAATGAAATGACAGAAGAAGATGATATCGAAAATATTCTGTCAACCTTCGCCTTCGAAACGATCCCGGACCTGGCGGGTGCCAATCCGCTTACTTTTCGCAAAGCAATCGCCGTGCTATTGCGTGAAATTATTTTGATGCTGAGCCGCAAGGAAAAACAGAGAGCCTATACATTACCGTTCGAGGTAGCCCGGTACGGAGCGCCGCTCTTCTTTCTTCACCCGAGATTACGGCTGCTCGACCCCACGTCGGACGAAGCAGGTTATTGGGCCGACGGGACGAATGCGTCACCCCAGGTCGTTGTTGCAGGCACGGAACAGAATCCGACCATAAAGTCATATCCAGCCAAGGCTCCTATTGATGCTGAGAATCTCGTCCATCCGATTACCGGAGCCCAGATACAAGTAACAAACATCATTGCCCATCTCGAATTGATCCCCAACGAACAATTTCTGAAGCTCGTGGCCGATACCGTCAAGATCGTTGCGGATCAAATCCCAATCCTAAAAGATACGAACGCCGTCCTATTTCGACTTTCCGGTGGTCTCATTTTCCTGGATGTTGATCGGGCTTTTGGCCAGCTAGGAACGAAACCCGTAGTAATACGCTCCGACGAGGTCACCGAATTGCGAAGCGTCATCGCGAAACATCCGATCTCACCGGCCAAAAGGGCATTCCTGAACACTAGACTTATTTCGCTTGGAGAAAAGTGCAAGCGTATGAGCGATGAGAATTGTAGGACCTGCGTTACGGACCAACAAACGATCTGTCTACGCTCCTTGGTCGGTCGATATCTTCCGGGAACTGAAATACTTGCCCACAAAGGGATCGAGCTCTGCGACATGAAATGCCGAGCGACCGTAGGAGGAAAAGAGAGGCGGATGTGGGGATTCGCCAAGCTTTCAGGCCACAAGAGCGACGGATTAACCGCCCTTAACAAGTCTGGAGCCGTCCTATTAACCCAAATCCTCGGGCAGATCGATAAGAAACCCTTTCAGACGGTGCTAGTGATTTCTCCCTCCATCGTCAATCAGAACTTTGCCGAACGGGCGGAGGCTCTTTGCGCTGCATTCGGAAAGGAATTGTGCATGCTCGATAGCGACGATCTTGCGCGACTCCTGATCGACTTTGAAGAGCAGGCCAAATTTGAGCACATCGATGTCGAGGCCATCTACAAGCGGTCCAAAACAAAACCGATGGCCAAAAAGCGAAACCTTGCAAAGTGACTTTCAGGAGCTGACAAGCCTTCGGAGCTCTTCTTCCGAGCATCTCATTTGTCCCGCCCAGCCTGAGCGGAGAGACCTCTGAATGCCCGGGCTCCTTTCTTCATGTTTGAAACGCTGCGAGGGGAACGCTCAAGTACTAAGACTTTGACCTGCGCTCCACGTTTTAGAATCGTTACGCACTTCATGTCGGGGCATAGCGCAGCCTGGTAGCGCGCCTGCCTTGGGCACGGACCGACCGACTCCAACACCTCCATTCATTCCTCTGGCTTCTCTGTGTTTTCAGTGATTTGGGGAATCTGGACTAGGCGGCAGAAATCGACGCCAGGACGAGAAAGTTATCCGGACCTCACCGCCAAGAATGCCGCTCCAGCGGCAGAACACTCCCGCCAGACGAAACTTGATCCGTCGCGATAGAAATGCCCGCCGCTTCCAGCGAAGCTTGTATCATCCAGGCAGGGGTGTTAGCTTTTTCACGCTGCCTGAATACAATTCTAAGTTTGCATGCAGGATACTAAGACCTAATGGCGCGCCTCGAAGACCTTATCAAAGACATTGCCGACGCGCGCCTGCGCAATCAGATTGCCGCAGAAGTGGGAAAGCTCAAAGCCAGGAAGAAATTCGGGCTGGTCTTTGAGCAGCACCTCCCGGAAGTAGTCCAACTGCCCGGCTTGCCGGTGAAGCCCGGCGCCCGTGTCGCAAAGCGTACCGACAAGAATGCCGGTTTCTTTCTCGTGACGAACGCGGTCAACGGAAAGAGAGTCTCAATTCTGCCGGAGAGGGGAGGGGGCGAGGAGGTTTTCCCCAAGGACGAACTCGTCGTGGTAAAGCGCTTTGGGGAGCCTATGTATCCCGCGCTGGTTCCGGTGGACCGGATCACCCGCGTCGCGGGCAAACCCTTTCATACGCTGATCAACGCGGACAATTTTCATGCGCTTCAGGTGCTTCTGTACTGCTACGAAGGCTGCGTGGATGCGATTTACATCGATCCGCCTTACAACAGCGGAGCCAGGGACTGGAAATACAACAACGACTACGTGGACCGGGCCGATCAGTACCGGCACAGCAAATGGCTGTCGATGATGAAGCGGCGCCTGGAGCTGGCGAAGCGGCTCCTGAAACGGGACGGCGTCCTCATCGTCACCATCGACGAAAATGAAATTGGCCACCTCAGCGTGTTGCTCGAAAGCATTTTTCCCGAGTATCTGCGGCACATGGTGAGCGCGGTTATAAACCCGAAAGGCACGGGAAAACTCAACTTCGCCCGCGTGGACGAATATCTTTTCTTCTGTGTCCCCAACCTCGGAAAAATCAGCGTCATCAAGGGAATGCCCACGGAAGCCGGAATTACCGGCGCTCCTGGCGAGGGGGCGCTGTTCTATCCATCGTCTCAGCCCCGCCTGGAAGGCATGGAACCGGAAGATGAAGGCGAAGACGCGGACGATGAGCAAGAAAACGGCGAAGGGGACGAGGAGATTGACATCGAGGAAGTTGAGGACAAGGACCTTCCATTTCCTCCGGAGGAAATCGGCGAATGGGAGCTGCGGCATGCCCGCCGACGCGGAAGCGAATCGAGCTACCGCCACCAACGACAGAATCAGTTCTATCCGATTTACATCGACGTAAAGAAGAAAAAGGTGGTGCGTACCGGACCACCCCTTCTGCCTCTGGACAAACATCCGACCGTCGAGAAAAGTAACGGCCTGCTTGCGGTCTGGCCCATAGACAAGGACAAGAACGAACGCTGCTGGCGGTTTATTTCACCGAGGATGCAGGAGCTGATTGATGCGGGCCGCGTCCGGCTCGGGAAATTCAACGCAGCAACCAACAGCTGGACGCTCAATATTTGGGAGCGCAAGCCGGAGTCGAAGAAACTCAAGACGGTCTGGTGGAAAAAGTCGCACGACGCCGGCACCCATGGTACGACGCTCCTGCATACGATTCTCGGGCGCAGGGCCACGTTTCCGTTTCCCAAGTCAATCTATTCCGTTGCCGACGCCCTTGCTGCCGTCGTGCGCACGAGGCCGGACGCGCTGATCCTGGATTTCTTTGCGGGCTCGGGGACGACGCTGCAGTCCACCTGCATGCTGAACACGATCTACGGCGGACAGCGGCGCTGCATCCTTGTCACGAACAATGAAGTGGACGCCAAACTGTCGGCACGACTGGAGAAGGACAGCGTCGAGCCGGGAAGCGCCGAGTACGAAAAGCACGGCATCTGCTCGTCCGTGACGTGGCCCCGCGTCCAGGCGGTATTGACCGGACAACGCAAGGACAAATCCAAATTGCCGGGACGATACCTCGACGGCCGCGCGATGAGCCTTGGCTTTGAGGAGAACGCGCAATACTTCAAGCTCGACTTTCTCGATCCGGCCGATGTCGGACGGGGCGAGCGCTACGAGGCCATCCTGCCGATTTTATGGATGATGGCGGGAGCGTCGGGTGAACCGGAGCTCGCCAAGGGCTCAGGCAAATATCATTTTCCCAAAGGCAGTCCGTTCTGCGTGCTGCTCAAGGAGGACCACTTCAAGGAATTCTCGGCAAAACTTGCGGCAAGGCCGGACATCACGCACGTTTTTCTGGTGACAGATTCGATAGAGGCGTTCTACGAAATGTCCGGCCAGCTCGGCCGTCGAAAGCGTTGCGTGCAGCTCTACAAGTCCTATCTCGATAATTTCAAGATCAACCTGGAGCCCCGCAATGCGGATTGAGCCCAAGGACTTTCAGGATGACGCGGTCCACCGGCTCGCAGAGGAGATCGAGGCCGCCAGGCGTGAAATAGACCGCGGGCGGCCGCAGGCGGTAGTGCTTTCCTCCCCGACCGGGTCGGGCAAGACTGTCATCATGACGCTGCTCATGGAACGGATGTGGGCGGGCCATGAGTCGCTTGCAGCGGACCCGAACGCGATCTTTCTGTGGCTGTCGGATTCGCCGGAACTGAACCTGCAGAGCAAGGACAAGATCGAAGCCGCCTCCGATATATTCCCGCGCTCACAGTTGCTTATCATCGACAACAATTTCGACCGCGAGCGACTTTCCCCGGGCCACATTTATTTCCTGAACACACAGAAACTCGGCGTATCAAGCCTCCTGACCAAGAATGGCGACGGTCGGACCTGGACGATCTGGCAGACCATCGAGAACACCGCGAAGGTCTCGCCCACGCATTTCAACGTCATCGTCGATGAAGCCCATCGTGGCATGGGACAGAGCGCACGGGTGGAAACTCAGACGCGGACCATCGTGCAGCGTTTTATCAAGGGCGCACCCGAGGTAGGTCTGGCACCCGTCCCGCTTGTCATCGGCATGAGCGCGACTCCCGAACGATTCCACAGGGTGCTTGAGGGCGCGCAGCGCATCACTCGGCCCGTGGATGTGAGCGCCGAGGACGTGCGCGAATCGGGACTGATTAAGGATCGCATCATCCTCGATATTGCCGAGGAGGATCAACCGGCTGACTGGACGCTGCTGCGCGATGCCGCGCAACGGACCATCGAGTACGGCAAGGAATGGAAACGCTACTGCAAGACCCAGGGCATCACCCCGGCCGTGGAGCCGGTGCTTGTCGTACAGGTCGAGGACGGCACGCAGAAGGAATTGACGCGCACGGACCTGTCGAAAGCGGTTGAGGTTCTTGAAAAGGTGTACGGGCACTTTTCGGAAGGGGAGCTCGCCCACTGCTTCCAGGAAGAGGGCGATGTCGCGGTCGGCGGCTACAAAATCCGCAAAATCGACGCCTCAAAGATACAGAACGATCCCGTTGTGCGCGTCGTGTTTTTCAAGATGGCGCTTACGACCGGATGGGATTGCCCGCGCGCCGAAGTAATGATGTCCTTCCGGCGTGCAGCGGATCACACGCTGATTGCACAGCTGGTCGGACGCATGGTGCGCACGCCGCTTGCGCGGCGCATCGAGGACGACGAATTCCTGGGCAGCGTCGCGCTATTCCTTCCTCATTACGACGAAGAGGGCCTCAAAGCCATCGTCGAGAAGCTCGAAGACCCCGACACAGGGTCGCCGGTCAAAGTGGAACGGAAGGCCGATCTGGTGCTCTACAGGCGGGCGCCGGACAAGACCGACCTGTTCGATGCCCTGGGCAAGATTCCCACTTACGTGCTCGACAACACGCGTCGGCAGGCCAATACACGTCGCCTCCTCTCGCTCGCCCGCAAGCTCACGATGGATGGAGTCGATCTGGAAGCGTGGCCTGAAGCCAAGACGCTCGCGGTCGAGACGCTCAAGAACGAAGCCGCCCGCCTGAGCAAGAATCCTGAATTTGCGGCAAAGGTCAGCGGGAAAGCAAAGCTCAACATCAAAGAATTCAAGGTCGAGTTCGGCGAGCTACGCGAGCTTAAGGAATCCAGAACCATCGCGGTCGAGGTTACGTCCGAGAACATCGACGATCTCTTCGTCCAGTGCGAAACCATCCTGGGCGAAGGCCTGAAAGATGAATACTGGCGTCGAGTGCATGACCATGACGAACCGGATCGGGCGAAGCTGGAGCTGTTCTGCGTGCTGCAGGACCCCGCATCGCTGCGCACTCTGCAGGAAGAGTGCGGCAAACGCATCGACAAGCTGTTCGAGCAGTACCGCGACGAGATCAACGCGATGCCATCGAGCCGCCGCGAGCAGTACGCCCGCATAGGCAGGCAAGGCGCGGAGCCTAAGGCCGAGACGATTCACGCCCCGGATCTGGTCGAGGTGGGCAAGGAATCACCACGGTGGGACGGGCATCTTTTTGTTGATGACGCCGGAAAATTCGGATGGAAGGCAAATAACTGGGAAGACCCGATTCTCCGCGAAGAGATAAAAGGCAAACAATTCGCTGGATGGCTGCGCAATATTCCGAGGAAGCATTGGGCGCTGTGCGTGCCATACGGGCAGGGGCCTGCAAAGCCGATGTATCCGGATATGCTTGTATTCCGCCGCGAAGGCAACAAGCTCAAGATCGACATTTTCGACCCGCATGACGAATCGCGCGGCGACGCTGCCGAGAAAGCGGCAGGCCTGGCTGAATTCGCTCGCAAGCACGGTCCGGCATTCGGCCGCATCGAGCTGATCCGCCTTGCTAACGGAAAAATCGAGCGCTTACGTCTGCATCAGGAATCCATCCGCGACAAGGTACTCAAGGTAACGGATTTGAAGCACCTTGCTGAGCTGTACAGCCAACACGGATAAGATTTCACTCCACACTTCCACCCTGGGGTCATCGGTCCGGATAATTCAGAAGAATTAGATGGCACGATCTTCAATCGAATATCCATGACACCAATCGATGCGACCGTGGCGAAGATAAAAGTGGCTCCGGCAGCCCTGCCTACGCCAGACTGACGGCATGAGGCTGGCAGAACCGTCCGGATGCTCCGTGACGCCCCAGCATGGCCGGGCCTTTTTCAAAAGATTTAGTTCGATCACGTCACCACAACCACAGGGGCATAACATCGCCGCAGCCCAGAGATGGCCGTTTTCTCCGGCAAGATAAAGTTTGAAAACTTCAAGAGAATCCGGGAATTCATCCACTCGTTCGTAGCGATATGGTCTGGGCTTTCTGAGCCGACGTTGACTTAACCATCGGGCCGGGAATGAGATTACCCCCCAAGTCCAACGCCAGAGTGACGCCAACCACTTCACTTCGCCACCTCTACCTCGCTGAGTTCGGGCATCAAAAGCAGTGGGCGCATGTCTCCTTTCCCAATGTGGCGGAAAAACGTGCCAGAACCTCCTTCGTCAAGCTCCAGGTAGTTAACGCCCTGAATAAAACTTGTCCTAACGGTCGCAAAGTCGCTGTTGTCGTCCAATCGATACGGATGGAGACGCGCCAAAAATTCGTTCACTGCTGTGCTTGCCATTTGCATATTGATACTGATCACAGCCGGCCGATCTTCATCAACTCCGCGGATATATCCTGCCTTGACCTGTTCCCGATAGGCTTTCGGATCTGTTCGTCTTAGACCCGCAGCTCTCAATTGCTCGGAACAGTAGACTTTTCGATCTTGCAGCGTTGATCCGTCAGGTCGAATGTAATACACGGCGCCGCTTGCTTCGTCTATTCCTCCGTGTCCATCCGCTTCGAGTCTCACGCCGACATCGAAGTACGGCAACACGTAGAAGGCTGCAAGGCGATTTAGGAGATGCCGACCTTCCACGCCGTCCATGCATCCGAAGACGGCATCACACTCGGCTACGGCCTTAACGGCCCTGGGCGTAGCAAGATCTTCCGGAATGATTTCAACATCAGTTCCGAATCCCATTGCTGCAATCGCACGTGCCTTCGCTTCGACCTTCGGACGCTTCAAATATGCGTCCTCCCGCGTCGCGTTAACGATCCGATTCAGATTTTTCTCCTCGACGCGGTCAGGATCAACAAGCACGAGGCGTCCAACTCCCAGACGGGCCAGTTGCTCGATCAGAGGGCTGCCGGTTCCGGAACAGCCGACTACTGCTATGGCCATCTCGCGCAGCCTGCGAGTAGTGCCCGCGCCGAAGAGTTGAGCGTGCCTCTGCGTGAATGAAGGTAGCCTACCTCCACCGTTCGGAATCCAGAAGTGCAGGTCATTGCCGGGCACGAGAATCGAGTCAAGTTCTTGGAAGGTGCCGTCGCGCAGAATGGCGCGCCCAAACATCCGGCCGCCAGGGAGCATCACGGCACTCGCATGTGGATATTCGCTGTCAGTCCAGCCAAACACTGAATTAAACAAATCGCTGTCCGATTCGTCATCGATTGAAGAAAACTGCGGATATCCACCGGGATGGCTATGAACCTTCAAAATCGCCAGGTCGTAACGCGACGCTTCCTCCAGGAGCGGAATCAGGCGCTGCGTAGACCACGTCACGCGGTCGGGGGTGCGCACTTTACATTCGTCGTAGGGAATTGGAACGACAGAACGGACAGTAAGGCAATGATGCACATCGCTTTTGCGCCTGCCACATAGGACAACCGCTACCGCTTCGAGTCCGTCACCAGGAAGCAAATGCTGCAGAAGCTTAGCGTGGTCTGTCTGGGTGAGTCTCAGCTTGATGCGCATCTATAGAGTCCCCGTCATCCCCTCAGTTCTTTCTCCAGCCAACCATCCACCTGGAGCAGATGCGTGCAGATATTGTCGATACCGGGTCGCCACTCCCCAGCTTTCCGGTGTCGTGACCACTGCTGATACTGTTTTCCATCAAGCGCGCACAGCGTGAGCTGACGGATCGCTCTACCGTTCGTGAGCGACAGCGCGGGATAGAAATACACCATATCGATTTGATCATCCGGATAGGATGGGGATATTCGCAGCGCCGCAGACGCGGAGCGATGGTTGTATCCTTCCGGGACGGAGTAGTCGGGGATAATCACCCATTTCGTGTTGTTTTCGACGATGGCTTCCCAGTTACCGCTCCGCGCAGCGAGGCAAGCCTCGTCCTCTTCAGAGAGTTGGAACTGACGCCGCATCAGCCCTCCGTAGGTTCCTTTGACAGGGTCTGGAATCTCTCCACTTCGCAGCGGTGAAACTCGACCACCTGGTCCGGTTTTATCGGTTCCACTCTCCCGCCGCGAAACTTCTCGGAAAGCAAATACTTGTCCGGAGTCTTCGCGACCAGCGCCAGAATCTGAGTTCCCGTCATCGAGTGCACGTGGACGGTGATTTTTTCCTTGTCGATTCGAATCCGGTAACTTTTCGCCTTGCAGGGCTTCTTTTCGGCTTTCACCCACTCCTCAAGGTCGATAAGCTCTTCCAGGATTTCCTCCTCCAGTTCAACGATTTTTTCTGCTTCCTTGCCATGCTGCATTTTTTCCTCGTTCACGGTGTTCTCCTTTTCCTAATGGTGTTTTTCAACGGCGTTCAGGTACGAATCGGAATCTCCACAACCGGCTTCAGCGGCTCCAGAATCGTGGGATAGCGCTGAAGAATTTTGTTATACAGATCGCGCGTGTTCTTTGCCGTGACGGTGATGACCAGCGCATAGGGAATCTTGTCGGCGGACATTGCATTGCGCCCGCCAATTCGCGCGCTATAGTGCACGTCGAATACGGGGTTGCGAAGACCGCTGGCGCGCATGGAGCGCGACTTGTGTAAAGTGGTTTCCCAGCGGTGGGCATCCGCGCGAAGATCTACTTCCTCCACAAAAATGTCCTTTGCCTGGAAAAATTGACCGGAATCCGCGTGCTGCTGCTTCGAGCTCTTGCGCTTCTTGTCGTGCGGGCGAAAACGCACTTCTAAGCCGCTGCGCGTGTAATTGAGCGGATCTTGCGGATCGGTAAGCGTTGCAAAACAAAACGTCGCTGAGATCTCCACCATGCCGGTCAACTGGTCCGCAGGAATCGGAATTTGCATCCGCACCCAGCTCGCCGGGCGCAACTCGCCCTGATAGACGATGTGCGCGGAGTGCTCGTCGGTGAGCGCGATGGCATCTACGTCGGACGGTATGCGGCCCCAGCCGACTTCAGCGCGGTCGTGACCACCGTCGTCGCAGGTGTGAAGAAGCAACGCTTTGATCGCGAGCGCCGTCAGCGCGTTGCCGAAATGCGCGCGCAGACCTAGCCCAGTGCGCAAAGCAGTGGGTGCGGCGAAACTGGTCCCAGTGATTGGCATCGCCGATCCCGGCTTTTCCGCATTCAACACCCAGTACGGCTCCTTGCTGGACCCGCCGAATGCAAGCCCGTCCGGCTTGACGATGCCCGGACTCCTGCCTGGCCCAATGGAACTGTAGCTGGCCCGCTTCCAGCCAGGACCAACACGATCACAGCCACCGACGGAAAGTGCGTTCACGCAATCCGAAGGCGTCTGTATCCGCGCATTGCCCGAGGGCCAGTCCTCCTCACCGCTATTTCCCACGGCGATTGTGGGAAGTGTAAGGCCATCCGCAAATAGCTGATCAAGTACGGCAGTCCAGGCATGCACATCATCGTCATCGATCGCCAAGTCTGGTCCGAGGCTGATGTTAATGAAATCGTAGTGCGGCCTTGACTCCAGAACGTCCTGAATGCGCTCCAGCACCGTGTACAGCTCTGCCTGATCGTCCTTCAGCGTCTCCGCATCGAGAACCCGGTAGTGATCGACGTTTGCATATGGACGTTCAGCGGTAACGCCGTCCTGCAGGGGGCCAAAGAGCAGGGCGGAAGTAACAGCAGTGCCGTGATTTTGGAATGCAGAGACAGCGTCGCCAAGATTCTTCGTTTTTTTCCGGGCGACCCAGGGGTCGAGTTTCGCGTCGGATTTCACTCCGCCATCAAAGACTGCGACACGAATATCAGGATCGACCGGACCCTCTTTTGGGAGGCGGCATGCAAACGAAGAGAAACCCGGCGTCGCGCGCGTGAGAGGACGGAATTGCCGGAGGCGAGGCATTTCGCGGGCGACGCGCAGGAACGAATACTTCACTACTTCCGGGGCCACTTCGCGCGGCACGCGCAAGGGCAGGAAACAAAGCCCTTCAGCAAAGAAGCGCCGCTGGTCCAAATCAGGGTTAATATCCAGCGACCGCAGATACGCTTCGAACCCGTCGAGAATAAATGCGTCCTGTCGCACCGGCTGGGCGTGCAGAACGACTTCGAGCAATGGCTCTTTGTCGTCAGACCGGAACGGTTTGAGCTTTTCTTCGGACGATTGCACGCGAAAGTCCTCGATTTTAATGAGGTCGTCGGCTGCCGGTGCGGAGGACCTCATCCGGTCAAATCCGGAAACGAATTCTTTGAAATGAGCCCGCGTGCCAGCGACAAAAAGCTCCGAAGTCACTGCCGACTCCACAGCCCTCTTTCTTGTCCACTTCTCCGGCGACACTGCGCGCGACCGACTGCCGATTGTTTCGAGTCGGTAGTTGCGGAGCAGCTCCGCCGGATAGTATGTCTTGGCAAGATAAGCGGGATGCAGCGTGACAAGCGCAACAGCCTGATCTTTCGGACAGACATCATCGGGTAGGTCCGACAATTCCTCGAAAGCCACATGGATTTTGGGGGCCAAGCGCTTATGTGCTTCGGAGAATGTGTAGGGATGTTTTTTCGGGGCGCCGCCCAGCGGCGCCGCCATATCCGAAGCCAGACGTTCCCCATATCCGATAAGGTAGTTGCTGCGTTTTGCCATCTTGTTACTCCTCGTTCACCAGTTCGGTGCCGCCTCCCTTGGTCTTTTTGCGGATAGTGTCGCGGCTAACGCCGGTTAGATCGTGCGCCTGACGTTGGGAAATCCCTGCCTCTGTCAGCCAAAGTGCGATCTGACCCCGTTCTTTTCGAGGCAACGGCTCAACGC
Organism: uncultured Acidobacteriota bacterium; assembly: GCA_963719875.1. Classification (GTDB taxonomy): domain Bacteria; phylum Acidobacteriota; class Terriglobia; order Acidiferrales; family UBA7541; genus Palsa-360. The sequence goes on from CAVRDJ010000001.1 coordinate 698,887, forward strand.
GTGTTTGGACAAGGCGACTCAAGGCGCTTTCCAGCGGCTCATCCTGAATTACTGCTCCCCGCCTGGCCAGCATCACCTCGCGCTCTATGTCGCTGAAGGAAAGTCCTCGCAAAGCGACCGTGAGCACATCCCGCCACGCGGCGGACGCCTTGTTTTTCCCAAGGAAAGTTTCGATAGCGCGGCGGACAGACTCGTCGGCAGGCATCGGAAAATCAACTCGCATCTCAAACCGCCGCCACACGGCGCGGTCCAAAAGGTCCGAGTGGTTCGTGGCAGCGATCAGCAGGCCTGTGGGCGGCCAGTCGTCAATTTCCTGCAGAAGCACCGTCACCAAGCGTTTTAGTTCTCCCACGTCCGTTGCGTCGTCGCGGCGTTTTGCGATAGCGTCAAGTTCATCCAGCAGCAGGACTCCGTCTACGCTCTTCGCGTAATCGAGAACATGCCGTACATTCGCTCCAGTGCGACCGAGAAAGCTGCTCATCACCGCCGATAGGTCGAGAGTGAGCAGGGGTCGGTGCAGTTCGCGGGCAACCCAGCGAGCTGCCAAAGTCTTGCCCACGCCCGGGGGGCCTGTGAAAATGATCGAACGGGTTGCCGACAGACCCTGCTTAATTAGTTCCTGGTCACGCCGACGTTCAAAAATCAGCTGCTCCAACGCCCGCTTAACTCCGGCATCCCAGATGGGCTCTACATCGAGCGTTGGAGTTGTCTCTACGCGAAGAAGCTGCAGGCGTGACTCCAAATCAACAGGGACTGGGGCCTCGGCTTGGCGTCGCAAGGGCGACTGACGCGTCGGGAACTCCTGCAACAGCTTGTTTAGCTCGGAAGCTATGCCTGGAAGTGCGCCCTGATAGCGTTTTGCGAGGCGTCGGATGTAAATCTGCACATCCTGCGGACGCCCAGTCAGCGCCAATCTCGCGATGTGGACTAGTTCTTCTGGATTGATGTTCTTGTCTCCCACCATTTTCCCCTGCAGCTAATGTTAACAACGACTTGATGCTACCATTTGAGTGGCCTACTTTGCAATATAGAAATCAATAGTAGTCCACTAAGGCCGGGGGACAAGCCTGAAAGTACACTCTCGGAGACAGAAAATTTCGGGATTTCGGTGCGTCTAAGTGCGGTTACGAAAGCCACTCAACGACATTGACGCCAGGCGTTTTGGCTTTTCTGGTTTCGCATTCAAGCAGGAAGTAATTCGGATAGTTTCGGACGCTTGAAGGCACAATATCTAATTTCTTGGATCGGAGCCTCGGACCCGTGGAAAGTCGCAGGAATGGCAACGTTCTAGCACTCCCAAACATCTACTGATACCAAGGGGGTGACCCATGAAAACGAGTCTCCCTTGGCTGATCCTCTTGGGCGGTTTGCTACTGGTCAGCTGTGCAAGCAAGAAAGACGCGAACGAGAAGAACTTCTCAGACGCGCTGAACTCTTACCTCGCCAAGAAGGGCCTGCTTTGCCTCGGCATTCCCTCCGCGTGGCCAGTCGATCTCAATGAAGCTGAGCGCCGGAGCGGTATGGGAACGGCAGCGGAAATGGCCGCTCTCGAAAAGGCAGGATTGGTGCGCTCTCACGAGACGGAAACCGAATACACACCACCGCTCAGCAGCCGTCCCGTGAGGGCAAAAGTTCTTCGATATGAATTGACTGAAGACGGCAAGAAGTTTTATCGCGAAAAACAGACTCTAGCTTTGGTTGGCACGAAGGGGAAGCAGGGCGACCTCTGCTTTGGACAGCAAGCGCTGGACAAAATCGTGAACTGGCAGGGGCCGACTGCCGCTGGCGACTCCGAAGAAGCCACAGTCTTCTATACGTACAGGATCGAGAATCTTGCTGACTGGGCAAAGAATCCAGACATTCAAAAAGTTTTCCCCGGAATTGTTTCAACCATTGACGGGGCCGGAAAAACACAAATGAATCAATCGCTGACCCTAACCAACCAGGGATGGCAGGCGAAAGGGATCGGCAGCCCGCTTTAAAATCCGTCTTTCTTCCTGATGCCACATCTGCTTGCTGGGATTCCGTTCGCTCTCCTCTATTGCCCGCTTCAAGATTGGCGCGTCCCGACGCATAAGACTCTCGCCTCCGGTCTCCACTAGCACGCTTCGCGCCACCAAAAACCTGTGTCACTCACGCGTGCGGCCCGTTCCGACCTGGACGCGCCAATCTCTCCGTTTCTGTCCCCTGTTTCGCGTCCTTGCTCCCTCGGCTGTGGGTGAAGGGAGCAAGGACTCCCCGAAACAGGAGGACAGGAAAAATGAAAGTCGAACAAGCAAAACAGATTGCAAGCAAGGCCATCGAGCAACTCAGTCAGGCCCTGGAAGCGGGCCACAGTGAGAAGCTGAGGGAGCACCTAGCGGCAATGGCGCGGTTCCATCGCTACTCGTGGCACAACATTATGCTCATCGCATCGCAGAACCCAACAGCCACCCACGTCGCAGGCTTTCACGCTTGGCACAAACTGGGCCGCTTCGTGAAGAAGGGTGAGAAGGGCATTCTGATTCTCGCCCCGATCATTCGCCGCAAAGCAGAGAACAACAGCGAAACCGACGAATCGTCAACGGCAGTCGGATTCCGCGCGGCCTACGTGTTCGATATCATCCAGACGGACGGGCAAGAACTGCCCGAAATCGGCAGCGTTAATGGCGATCCCTGCGAGTACCGCGAACGACTTGCGACCTTCGTATCTAAGCAGGGCATAGCGCTCGAATACTCCCAAGACATCGCGCCTGCCCGTGGCACTTCCGCAGGCGGCAAGATTACCTTGCTGCCCGGCCAGTCGGCGGGTGAGGAGTTTGCGACTCTAGCCCATGAGGTCGCGCACGAAATGATGCATCGAGACGAGCGCCGGAGCAGTACATCGAAGCGCGTCCGCGAAACCGAAGCCGAAGCCGTCGCGTTTGTCGTGTGCAGCGCAATCGGCCTCGAAACCGGCACTGCCGCGCAGGATTATATCGGTCTGTACGGCGGGGACGCGAAACTCCTCAACGAGAGCCTCGAATACGTGCAACGCACTGCAACTCGAATTCTCAGTGCTATCGGCGCGGATGCAACGTCCGCGCCTCCCGCCTAACAAGCGGTCCCTGACTCCGCACGTCACGGGGCTCCAATCTACAGATTAAGCGTAACACCCGCGACGCCACGACTTTTGCACATCCGCCGGAAGAGCAAACATCGCCCCTAAGTAACTAAAAGAAAGGCGGTTACATCGACATCGCAAATGTGCTATTCAATATTTCATGAAAACATGAAAATACAGTTGACAAGCACCGATTCGCTCGTATAATCTCTGTATGGCGTTCGAGGTAAGGTTTAGAGATGAATCCCTCGAAAAGCTTGAAAGGAACACTGAGCACGACGCCGCCTACCAGACGGGAGTCGGCAAGGCGTTCCGCAAGCGAATGCAGATGATTCGTGCTGCCGTCGATGAGCGCGATTTTTACGCTCTCAAATCGCTGCATTTCGAAAAACTGAAGGGAAATAGGGAGCACCAGCACTCGATGCGGCTCAACGACCAGTGGCGATTAATCATTGAAATGGAGGAAGGCAATCCGAACAAGACCCTTTGGATCGTCGGAATCGAAGACTACCACTGAAAGGAGGGACAACATGGAAATCAGAGAGATTGCAGAAGCTTTCCCTCCGGGGGAATTCATAAAGGAAGAACTTGACGCAAGGGGGTGGACACAGGACGACCTTGCCGAAATTCTGGGTCGTCAGCGTTCGGTGGTTAGTGCGATCGTAAACGGAAAGAGGACCCTTTCCCCGGAAATCGCCAAGGACTTGGGGGCCGCTTTCGGCACGAGCGCACAGTTGTGGATGAATCTCGAAACGGCGTACAGACTGTTTGTCGAAAGTCATGTCGATGAAGCCGTCTATCGAAAAGCCAGACTATTTCAAATAGCTCCGGTGAAGGAAATGGTCCGGCGTAACTGGATCAAGCCATCGAACGACCTAGACACCTTGGAAAAGACTGTTCTGGAATTTTTAGAAATCGACTCGCTTGACGAAGAGCCGACGATGGCCCACGCTGCAAAAAAATCCACTCCTTACGGAGCATTGACTCCAGCGCAAACGGCATGGCTATATCGTGCACGAAAACTAGCCAAAGGCGTTCACGCGAGTAAATTCTCGGAGAAGTCGTTTTCGGATTGCTTGCAAGAATTGCGGCGGCTCCTAGCTAACCCCGAGGACGTCCGACATGTTCCGAGGATTCTTGCTGAAGCAGGAATTCGATTCATCGTTATCGAAAGCTTACCTCACGCGAAAATAGACGGTGCTTGCTTGTGGTTAAACGAGTTTTCTCCCGTTATCGCTGTCTCCGTAAGATATGACCGCCTTGACTATATCTGGCACGTGATAGGACACGAGTGCGGGCACGTAGAAAAGCGCCACGGCCTTCATGGAGACCCCTATCTGGATGTGAATTTGGTCGGAGATGATGCCGTGCCTTTTGACAAGAAACCAGAAGCAGAAAAGGAAGCAGACCGTTTTTCAGAAGCCTTCCTCGTGGACCAGGACCAGATGCAAAATTTCATCGCCAGGGTCCGCCCACTTTATTCGAAGAGCAAGATAATGAACTTTGCCTCTCGAATCGGTGTCCACCCGGCGATCGTTCTCGGCCAACTTCAGCATCGCGGCGAAGTTGAATACTCACACAGCCGCGAAATGCTCGTTAAGATTCGCGACGTTATCGTGCCATCGGCCTTAACAGATGGCTGGGGTCAAACTCTTCCTGCCAGCGCATAAAGGGAGCGAGATTATGAGCTACAACGAACAAATCCAGAAGAGAATCATCGAGCAATACAGAGCGTCCGGACAAGACTGGCCTGCATCCTCGATCGATATTGCCAGATGGGCGGTTGCGAAGAGGCTATGGGAAATCCACCCTGCTGCGGTGATTAGACAGTGCGCCGATCAAATAGCCAATGCTTTGCGCGACGAGTTCATTACCGATCCGCAAGGGCGGCGCATTCGCGCAAAACATGCTGCCCCTTACCAAAAGGAAGGGAAACAGGCTCTCCTCTGGGACGACATTCGTACGGCTTCGCGGATGCACATGGAACTGGCCTTTGCGCAGCGCCGACAGCAAATCGTGATGGATTGCCGTCAATTGAAGCTCGATCTAGACAGCTACAACCAAAATTACAATGACGGCAAACCAATTCAGAGCGTATTTGATTTCACTTATGATCTGGAGGAACTGGCGATAGGTTCGACTGCTGCTTGAACCACTCCGGCTTTCCGACCCCCGACCAGTCGGACCGCTCACCATGAGCAGCACAACGGACGCAGGTTTGGCCCGTACCTTCAAATCAAGGCGCCAAACAAAGGAGTATAGAGCATGGCAACTCGAGAATTTGAAGCACATGAATGGAAAAAGAAGTCTACCGATGTCAGGTTCACAACTACGGACGGCGAGAAAGTTCGGTTTACCGCCGCCAAGCCAACACGCGTCCGTAAACACGTTAGATTCAAGACTCGCGACCGCAAGCGCGGCTAAAGGATGATTGTTATGGAGAAAAGAGAATTGTTCATTGAACGACGCACTGAAGAGGGTGATTATGCAATCCGCAAACCAGGCTCAAAGAAGGCGAGCGACGTGCGTGATACGCAGTCAGAAGCCATCGAGAGAGCGGCTGAGATTGACCCTAATGCATCCATCCTTGTCGAGCGAGTACGGAATACGAATCGGGGTTCTCGGGACAAATGGCGTAAACCATGAACTGGCTGTCCCCTGAATGCTGCGCCCTTTCTTTAGCCCTTCGTATCTAAGACCCGGCACTACGCAGACATCTGAATTCCTGCTGCGACCCTTCAGCCATACCTGTCATTCCCTCATCCTCCCCCTGTGTTCCGTTCTCGCTCGAACGATGAGACTTGTTTGGGTCCATTATCTCCGTTCCCGCCGTTTGCATTGAGCACGGCTTCGGGATAATTCCCGCGCCCGGCAGCTTCACGTCTTCTGCTTTTCCGGTTCCTCCCAACAAATCCTCTGAAACGTCGCCAAAGATTTCTTGTGTCCCTCCCAAAAAGCAGCCGCTCGCTTTGGGAGCAGTATCCCTCGCTCTCGGGTGCCCAAATTACAAGGGCAGAAACGGAGAAAGAAAATGTACCAAAACAGAGTTCATCTCATCGGTTATCTCGGCAAGAACCCGGAGCACAAGTCGGTTCGAGCGTCAGACCGCAAATACGCGGTTCTGTCGCTGGCGAATCAGCGGTCCTGGAAGGGCGCCGACGAAGAATGGCATTCCAAGACGGAATGGCATCGCGTCGTCGCTTGGAACGGCCTCGGCGAGTACGCAGCGGCCAAGCTGCGCACGGGCGATCACATCTATGTCGAAGGGACGCTGGTAAGCAGCACCTACGACAAAGAATTCGGCAAAGGCAAGAGCAAGATCACCGTGCCGCTCAAGGCTTGGCAGGTGAAGGCGGATTCCATCCGCAAGCTCAACCGCGCCAGGAAGGAACAAGTGCTCGACAGCGCGCCGGTCGCCGCGCAGCCCGAGGAAGTTCCCTTCTGAAGGGCATAGCCGCAAAGGGGCCTCGGTTTTTTCCGGGGCCCCTTTTTCATTTTTGCAGACGTTGCCTGATCGTCATCGACGGTCCTCAAACTTTCCCACGCAGATCAAAGTTACCGAACAAGAAGCGAAAAGCAACGCGAACCAGGGTAGTACGAAAGTACCATGGGTGTTAGAACGATTACGTGGATTCGTAGCAATCCCAAAGCCATCTGGGCACATCCAAATCAACAGATTCGCGGCGACAAAGAGATGGGTCCCCATGCGCCCGAGCCGAGAAACGAAGCCCGGTCCTCCGTTCCTGTTGAACTCGGTTGACCGCTTCGGCAGGCAAATCGCTCCTGCGGTGTTGTCTGTCTCGATGGAAATTGGCCCACGCGCCCTAGCGTACGCCCAAAACCTGATCGGTGATCCCGCCCTGGCTATGAACTACTTTGAAGAGGCAGCGGCCTCCGTGTCTGCCGCAATCGACGAGAAGAAGACTTCTGGCGCACCCGCTGTGCGGAATGTCGCAGCATATTTGTTCCGCACATTCATTCGCATGGTGGATGACGCCAGGCACAAAGAAAAAATTCTTGAGGAATCTCTTAGGGAATCCGGCGAGGCGCGGATTCCCTCGACTGAAGAGGCCCAAGTGGAGACCGCCGTGCTTCTGAACGAAGTGATGGAAACCTGTGACAGGGCATCGCGAGAGGTTGTCGTCCTTCGCCTGGAGGGTTTCACATGGAAAGAGATCGGGAGGCAATTTGACATTTCAAGCCATGCGGCGGAGGCTCGATTTAGCAAAGCACTTGACCACGCCAGAAAAATGCTCAAAATACGGAGGCGAAAGGGTTGAGGAGGGCGTCACCCTTGCCGTCTGACAATCGCAACTCGAAGGGCCACAAGCGGAAGCAATCCGTGGACAAGGCCTTTCTTGAACTTGGTAGGAGACATTTCGCCCACGATTTTCCCAACCCCACGCGCCAAGGTTGCCCCCAGGACAATGTATTAAGACTATTGGCCGAACAACCAACAAAGGTCGAAGACTCAGTTCTGGACCACATCGCCTTGTGTTCACCTTGTTACACGACCTACAGTGGCTTCCTCCAGCGGATGAAAGCAAGAAACTCCAACCCAAGGCCGCAAACCCGATCCCCCAAACGACCAAGAGCGTAAAAGCGAAAAAATTGCATTTTGTTGGTGAGCTTTTTCCGTTTTTTCCCCTCTGTATAGATGAGGGGAGTTCTCGCCGGTTAACTCCCGCGGACAGGGCGCAACCGATTCCTTCGGTGTTTCGCTCTGTCTCGCGTACGGCCCGCTAGAGGGGACGGACGCGATTGTGGGACAACGCTGTACACGGAGCGCACGCTCCAAGTGTGCCTGGACGGGGAAGTCCAGGAACCGGCGCATACAGCCGTCCCATCAATCGCCATCCGCTTTCCTTCCCGCAGCCGCAGCCAACGGGGACTCCCTCTCAACGACCCATTTCTGAGACTCGGAAGAGTCAGGGAGAACCCGAACATGAAGCGATTTCTTTGGACATACCTCCGCAGCTCTTGGCTGCGTTCACCTCTGGTCACCCTCGGTTTCACACTTTTCCTCGCGGCTCCGGCCTTCGCCCAGGGAGCTTCTCCGTGGGAGAACGCCGTTAGCGTGCTGCAGCAGGCTTTCACCAGCACCATCGCTCGCGGCCTCTCGCTCGTTGCCATTGTCGTGGCCGGCCTCACCTTCGCCTTCGGTGAAGGCGGCTCGAAGCGTGTGCTTGCCGGTGTGCTCTTCGGCGTCGGAATGGCTATCGCGGCGGTGAATTTCTTGTCGTGGCTTTTTCCCGGCAACTGAAACACCCGCGTTCCGAAGGGAGAAGCACATGGCAGAAACCAGACGCATCAACAGGGTGCCTCGGACACTATCCCGGCCACTGACGATCCTCGGGGCCGAGCGAAAGCTTTTCTTCTTTGCCATGTGCCTGGGCGCAGCCACCTTCAATCTGCTCAACAGCTTGTTCGGGGGGGTGTTGATGTTTTTGTTGCTCTACTTCATGGCCCGCTGGGCCACCCAGACTGATCCGCAGATTCTGCGATTTCTGCTGACCGCCGCAAGACTCCGCGCGCAATACGACCCGATGAAGTTCACTCCGATTGCAATCCGAAGGGATGGCCATGCTCAGGCTTAGCCGAATTTTCAAGAACTACAACGAGACCGGCTCTCTCAGCGAGCAGATTAATCTCTACGGTTTCATCGGTCCGCACGTTTTTCTCACAAAGAGCGGGGAGGTCGGCGTCATCCTCGAAGTTCGCGGCGTCGATTACGAGTGTCTCGACGGCGCTTCGATTGACGGTTTCACGAAGCGGCTCGAATCAGCTTTGAAGCTGTTCGACGAAAACTACCGCTTCTACCAATACCTCTTCAAACGCAACAACGAGACCATCCCCTACAAGCTCTACGCCAACCCCATCGTAAACACCGCGATCAAAACTCGCATCGCCTACCTGGCAAGCAAGGCTGACACTCTCTTTTCCCTGTCGCTCTATTACGTCGTGCTGTACCAGGGATTTCAGACTTCAGCCAAGCTCGGAAGCGCGCTCGCCGAGTTTCCCAAGAATCCGAAAAAAGCCGTTGCCAATCTGCGGGCGCATTTCTCGGGTCAGAAGCAGGTCGCCGTTCTTGGCCAGCACGTCAGCAATGCTCAGGCAGCGCTGCTTCAGAAAGCCCGTAGCTTCATCCTGCAAGTCTGCGACTTTCTCGCTGTTCGGATGCTCGACAAACAGGAAGCCTTCCGCGTTCTCAAGAGAACGCTCAACTTCCATCCCGACAAACTCGCGCTCGCCAAGCTCAAATACGACACCTTCCTCGACTACTACCTGCCCGAATCCGCTCTCGAATGCCATCGCGGGCATCTGCGCGTGGACGACTACTACGTCAAGGTGTTGACGCTCAAGGAACCTTCCGCCCAGAGCTTTCCGCTTATTTTCAAACGCCTGCTCGAAGTGGAAGCGAACTATTACGTGGTGACCGAGTGGAACAAGGAAGATTCCGGCAAGATGCGCCGGGTCATCCAGACCAAGCGCCGCCACTTCCACAACACCAAGCGTTCGTTTGTGAGCCAGGTCAACATGAACGACGCAGCTCCGCAGGATGTGTTGCTCGACGATTCGAAAGAGAGCCAAGTTCGGGAACTTGGTGAAGGCATCAAGGAGATCGAGCTACACGGGAATTACTTTGGCCAGTTTTCGCTCACCGTCGTGATTTACGACCTGGACATGGCCAAAGTAGACCAGGCGTGCGCCGACTTCTATAAAGTTTTCAGCGTCCACGATGCGCAGCTCTATGAAGAAAAATACAACCTTCTGAACGCCTTTCTCGCGGCGGTTCCCGGCAACCATGTTTTCAACTTGCGCTCCCTGTATCTGCTCAACACCAACTATGCGGATTTCTCGTTCCTTTTCACCCTTCACTGTGGCGAGCCTCGGAATAGCCATCTCCGGCAGGAATATCTCGCGGTTCTGGAGACCAACCACCACACCCCCTACTTCTTAAATCTCCATTACCGCGATGTGGCCCACACCATGATTCTCGGGCGAACGGGCGCCGGAAAATCGTTCCTGTTGAATTTCCTTATCACCAATCTCCAGAAATACGATCCGCACACGTTCATCTTCGATCTGGGCGGCAGTTTTGAAAGCCTCACGCAGCTTTTCGGCGGCTCGTATGTTCGCGTCGGCCTTGAATCTGAGGATTTCAAGATCAACCCGTTTTCGCTGCCACCGACGAAGGAAAATCTCGATTTCCTCGCTCTCTTCCTGAAAGTGTTAATTCAGGGGCAGAGGGCGGCCGAGCTCGATCCTGCCACCGAGCGCGACCTCTTCCACCAAGTCGAAAACCTGTATGCGGTGGACCCAGCGCTCCGCACTCTGGGCGTGCTGGCGAACACCCTGGGGCACGACATTTCGAGCCGCCTCGCCAAATGGACCCGAGGCGGCCAGTTCGGATTCCTCTTCGACAACGCCGAGGACACGATTTCGTTCTCCCGCTTTCAGTGCTTCGACTTCCAGCGCATGAGCCAGTACCCGGAACTCCTGGAGCCGCTGCTGTTCTACATCCTGCATCGCGCTAATGCCGTCATCGCAGACCGTCAAATCTCATCCGTTTTCAAAGCCTTCTTCATCGATGAAGCGTGGGTATTTTTGAAGAACCCCAGCATTCAACGCTATGTCGTCGAGGCCCTCAAGACCTGGCGCAAGCACAACGCTGCCATGGTCCTCTCGACACAATCCCTCGATGAACTCAAGCGCTCGGACATCCTCGACGTAATCATCGAAAGTTGCGCCACCAAAATCTTCCTCGCGAACCCCGACATGGACCGCGACCTCTACCGTCGCCAGTTTCACTTGAACGAAAACGAAGTCGAGCTCATCTCTGGCCTTATCCCTAAGCAACAATTCCTGATTAAAACGCCGGAACTCGCGAAGGTCGCGAATCTCACCGTGGACGCCAAGAGCTATTGGCTGTACACGAACGATCCTTACGACAACAAGAAACGGAAAGAGGCTTTCGAGACTTACGGTTTTGAGAAAGGCCTCGAAATTCTGGCGGGAGCGCAGCCGTGATTCCTCTTTACCGTCTTTTCGAGGAAACGGCTCTTCGCGCTCCGCTGTATCTATTCCTGCCCCTCCTCCTAAGCGGAGCTCTCACGGCGTTCGTTCTCGCTGTCCAGTCGCTTGTCGCGCTCCGTTCCGGTCGCGACCAAAGTTTCCGGCAAAACCAATCCATCTCAAAAGGAGCATCTCGATGAAACATACGTTTCACACCCAGCGGCACAGCCTTTTCTTTCGCGTTTTCGCCGTCGTTGTTATTGGCGTAGCTGCTTTCCACGCTTCCGCTGCGCACGCCACGACGGACGCTGCGGCGCGCGTCGTCAAGTATTCGAAGGAAGACATTATCCCCGTTCGCGCCAAGCTTCGATTTTCGACACTCATCGTTCTACCCGAGGACGAAGAGATCCTCGATTTCACCACCGGCGACAAGGAATTCTGGGTCATCAACGGCGCGCACAATCTCTGCTACGTTCACCCGGCCCAGGCCGGCATTCGCAGCAATTTGAATCTCATCACCGCGAGCGGACACGTGTATTCGTTTCTGCTGACCGAAATCAGCAACCAGCCGAATGCCGAGCCCGATCTTAAGATCTTCGTTGAGCCAAAAGAAGGCTCGGGCATCGCGGTGAGCACGGGGCTGCACGGCTATGTGAGCGCTGGCGAGGCGGAAGCATACAAGAAAGAACTCGAAACGCTACGCTCCCAGACGGCGGATCAAATCCACGCGGCGCAGGCCCAGTCCGCCGAGCAGCTCAACCAGTTCCGCTCCAGTTACGCAACCAAACTCCAATTCGATTATTTGCTCGACTCGAAAGCCGCGCACGAGCCGTTCCTCGTCTCTGCCATCTACCACGACGATTCGTTCACCTACATCAAGTGCGGCGCGCGTGAAAGGCCCGCTCTGTATGAAATCAAGGATGGCAAACCGAACTTGATCTCTTTTCAGTTTGAGAACGGCGTTTACATCGCACCCAAGATCATCGACACCGGCTACCTCGCCATCGGCAACAAGAAACTGCCTTTTGCGCGTCGCGTTTCCGCGAACTGAGGAACACCCATGAGCCAACCGACCCAACCTGCTCAGGTTCAGGAGAGAGCGCCCAAACCCCAAGGGCTTCTGCCGAAGAACGTCCAGTCCTGGCTTCTCATCGGACTGGCATTCCTCATGGTCGCCATCATGTGGCTGACGGGCGGCAAAAAGCCCCCGACTCCGGCGAAGACGACCTCGTCCGCAGCCCCAGTCCTGGCGCCGCTCGAAGTCAATGAAACCAAGATCAACGAGTTGCAAAACCGCATCGAGCAATTGCAGCGCGATCAAATGGTCGCCCAGAACGCTCTTACCCAACAGACTCGCTTGCTTGGTGGCTCCCCGCAAGATTCACAGCAAGCCCTGCAACAGAGTGCGTCCGGTAACCCGCCCGACCAGCGAGCGGAAGACTCCATTCAGGCGGAGCGGAAGCGGCGTGCCTACGTGTCGCTGTTTGCCTCGAATGTCGCTTTGACCTACCGCAAAACTCCGTCAACTCCGGCAGGTGTGCCAACGCAAGCGCCCGAAGCAACTCCTACCGGCCAGAATCTCGTTCCCGTGGGACCCGACTCCCCTCAGGTCGCGCAACTCTTGAAACAGATGCAACAGAATCCGACTTCGCCGGAGCCGGTGCGAAACGATTCCCCGGAATCAACCCATGATCGAAAGGAGGAAGCGAGAAATCCTGCCGCCGTGTCAGCCACCTCCGCCAATGCGGCGGCAGGAAAAACCTACGTACTCTTTGAAGGAACCATCCTTGAAACCGTTCTCATTAACCGTCTCGACGGGGGCTTCACAGGTCCCGTCGAGTGCCTGCTCTCAACCGATGTCTACTCGAACGACCGGCAGCACCTGCTGATACCCGCAGGCTCGAAGTTGCTCGGTGAAACCAAAAAGGTGGACACCCTCGGCCAGACGCGTCTGGCCGTCGTCTTCCATCGCGTGCTCATGCCCGATGGGTATTCCGTCAGCCTCGATCAATTCAAGGGCCTCAATCAGATCGGCGACACCGGATTGCGGGATCAGGTCAACAACCACTATCTTCGCATCTTCGGAGTGTCGCTCGCGGTCGGTGCTCTGGGAGCCGTCGCCGAAGGCGGAACAGCAGGCTCTCTCAACGCATCCAACGCCGACCTCATGCGCCAGGGATTCGCGCAAAGCACCGCGCAGTCTTCGGCGCAGATCCTCGACAAGTTCCTCAACATCATGCCCACGGTGACCATCCGGGAAGGCCACCGAGTCAAAGTCTATCTCTCGGGCGATCTCGCGTTGCCCGATTACACCAACCACAAAATGCCTTCCGATTTCTGAAGGCAACAAAGGAGAGCAGTCCAATGAAAAGAAAGATTCTGATTTGCATGCTCGTATTGGGATTGGGAGTTGGTACCGCCACCGCGCAACTCGGCAGCGGGATCGTCTACGACCCAACCAACTACCAGAACGCGTTGCTCCGCTACTACCAGCTCCAGCAGCACCTTCTTGAACTGCAGAAGAGCTACGCAAAGATCACCGGGCAACTCAATCTCGCTCTACAGATGGCCCAGTTCGTCAAAAACATGCCCGCTCGCTACCGCGCGCTCTTTTCGCAATGGCGAAATGTGACCTCGCTCAACACCTTCGGGAACACAGTCTCGTGGATTAACGGCATCAACACGGGCGTGCTTCCCAACATCAACACCGGCTACTTGAAGGCGACTACTCCACTCTCCCAATACAGTCCATATGAATTGTCGGGAATGGATTCTGTGGAACTCGGACGTGTGCAGTCGCAGTACGCGTCCATCGAACTTGCCGACGGCGCAAACATAAACGCGATGGCCACCATCGGCGCCATCCGCGGAAGCGCCGACAACGTCCAGACTCAGATCGGGAACCTCGAACAAGATTCGTTTTCCGGCGACTCAAATCTCAACAGCGAAGTTTCCGTCCTGAACAAAATCAATGCGGCGGGTGTTTTGACCCTTCGCACCGTCCAGGACTCGAACAAACTTCTTGCGTCGCTTCTGGAACAGCAAACCATCCTCGCGAAGCAACAGCGCGACGCCACAACCAACGCCATTAACACCGATATCGGTCGCCAAGAGAGCATGGCCGGCAACATCGCCCAGGTGACCGGAACCATCACCGATTCACTTCAAAACTTCCGCATGCCGTAGGTGTGCGCGTATAGATGCCCCGCGTCGAAGGAGCTGACGGCCATGCAAACCGATTTCCTGCAGTTCATCTTTCAGGCGATCAACAACTTGCTCACGCAGAACCTCGGCTTCTTCGATGCAATGGGCCAGAATCTTTTCCGCTCGTTCGCCACGATCTTGGTGGCCTGGTTTGGAATCAAGTCCGCTCTCGCCTCCGCCAGCGGCAGGCCTTCCTTCCAGTTCGATCATTTTGCGAGCCTGCTTCTGACCATCAGCTTTGGCTTCGCGATGATCAATTACTACAGCACGCCCATTCCCGGCATCGGGACCAGCTTTCACAACCTCGTCACCAATGAAGCACAGTTTCTCTCAGCCCAGATCGATCAGGCGCAGCTCCAAACGGTGGTGATGCAGGTTGCTGACTTCGAAGCTCGTATGGACTCTCCCGGTTGGGGAGATCTTTTCGGAACCGCCATCTACGTCATCGTGACCATCCTGCTTGCCGCAGCCCAGGCCATAGCGATTGTGGTCATCGCCTACGGGTTCATTGCCACCGCTGTTTGCGTGCTGGTAGGACCAGTCTTCGTTCCATTTTTTATCGTTCCAAAGATGGAGTGGCTCTTCTGGGGCTGGTTGCGGTGCTTCATCCAATATGCCTTCTACCAGGTCATCGCCGCGGCCGTGGTGTATGTCATCGGAAACCTCATGCTTGGCGCTCTCCGCCTCCCGCCTGCGGGCACGCTTTCCACCGTGCAGCTCATTGCCTGGTTTCCAGTCCTCTTCATTACGTTTCTCGCTTCGATCTATGTGCTCCTCAAAATACCTACACTTACCAATCACATCTTCAGCGGTACGGCTGGAGGCTCATCGGCAGGACTGCTGGATGCGCCCGCCGCAGTGCTCAACAGGGTGATGTGATGGACAGAGATTCCACATTCCATGATGCCAAGCGGCTCTATCTCGAACAGTACGGTGATCCCATGGTGACCAACACCTATCTCAAGATTGCCCTCGCACTCCTCTCAATCGTTTGTGTTGCGCTCGCGCTCATCGACCTCAGGACCATTCGCACCTTCCAGAACTTCCGCCCGCTCGTCATCCGCATCGACGATCTGGGCCGCGCCGAGGCCATCAACTACCACAATCTCGAATACAAGCCGCAGGACGCCGAAGCGAAGTATTTTCTGTCCCAGTTTTGCGCCCTCTACTACCGCCGCAACCGCTACACGATCCAGGATGATTTCTCGAAGTCCTTGTACTTCCTCGACGGCAAGCTCGCGGACGGCATTCTCGACGCCTATCGCAAGGACGACATCATCAAGAAATTCATCACGAATACCGCAGCGCCAGAGATTGATGTGGACGTAAAGAAAGTCGCGCTCGAAGAGATGCAAACGCCGCCCTTCCGCGCGCGCGTGGACTTCTACATGGTCTATTACTCGCCCGCCGACCACAGCGAGTTGAAACGCGATCTTTACACCGCGAACTTTGTCTTCCTTTTCAAGTCCCAGGTGCCTAACGAATTGATTCCGATCAACCCCCTCGGAATGACCATCACCTACTTCCGCGAAGACGAGGCGTTCAAATGAGAATCCTAGTCCACGCGCAAACCGAAGAGGTCGCGAGCGGACGCAGCGCAACATCGGCCCAACCTCCGCACGCCACGCTTGTCCCCGCCACGAAAGTCTCCTCCCCACACACGCCACATCCCATCGGCTCGTCCTCGCTCCGGGATACCCCAGGCGCGCTTCTGGAGGGCC
>CAVRDJ010000002.1:0-3320882 GCA_963719875.1 uncultured Acidobacteriota bacterium
TCTCCCATACCGCCAGCGCCAACCTGCACGACGACTTCGTACGAGCCGAGACGTGTGCCGGATGTCAGCGCCATCACTTCTTCCCCGTAGGAACTTTCTGCTTCAACTCTTCAAACCAGTTCAGTACGACGTTGATCTGCGTCGGCGCCGCCTCGGCCGAGTCGCTGGGTTTGAGCATAAGGAATCGCTGGCCGTCGGGTGAGACGTCGTAGTTGGGATATGTTCCCGGGGTCAGCACATACTGTCCTTCAAAGAGCATTCGGGGGTTGCCCGCAGCGAAACCAAGTTGCGTGGTAATGTCCACAGCCATCATTTTGTCGCCGCTGCGGTAGAATAGCTCCCGCCCGTTGGGGTTCCACGCCGGTTCCGTACCGCCTTCTGCCGAGATTTGGTACTTCCCGCCAGGGCCAGGATAGGGCTGGACATAGACCTCGAAGCGCCCGGACTCGTCTGAGACGTAGGCCAGCCAGCGCCCATCGGGGGAAAACCGCGGCACACTTTCGTTCAACGGGGTTCGGAGAAAAGGCTGTACCTTGCGCTCGCTGAGCCGCAACACCCAGATGTCGTATCCGGTGGTGGGAGCAACTTCAATGAAGGCCAGCATTTGCCCATCCGGGGACCAGGATACAGGAATATCGGTGTCATCGCTGGTGGTCAACCGCTCCAGCCCGCCACTGCCGTCGGCCAGTTGCCAGAAAATATTCGGTGGGCCTTCTTTGTTTGATTCAAACGCTATCCGCTTGCCGTCTGGTGTCCAAGACGGGAATTGGTTCGCAGTCCCCTCAAATGTCCACCGGGCCGAGGTGTCACGAGCAAGATCGTACAGCCAGATTTGGGTCTCCTGCTCTTCAACATTCACGGCTATTCGCCTACCATCGGGGGAAAGGCGCGGTGCCCGGTAGGAGCGCGCTGGGGCCGCCAAGGGCAGCTCTGTTCCATTGCGAATAACCCACTCCAGCCTGCGTTGGGTCGCCTGAACTCCCCCCGAAACATAGACCAGTGACCCTGTGGCAGAAATGCTGTATTGGGCAGCCCCGCTGGAGGAAGATTGCAGGAGATCCCCCACTACAGGGACAGCCGCGCCCGTGACCGCGAGCCGCTGGAGATCGAACGGGGCGGCCATCAGGGTTCCAGCTTGCGCATAAACCAAGTGCCCGGAGAGCGCGTAGCGGGGTTGCGTTCCCCCAATCATGTTGCGTCGCTCGCCGGTTCCGACCGACTGGACGGCAACCTGCGCATTGGTCCAATTACCGCTAGCCCGTGAGGCAACAAAGAGCACCGCCTTGCCGCCAGGCAGGAACTCCAGCCAGCGGTGGCTAACCTCCCCTTTCTCGAAATGAGTTAGAGGTTGGGGAGTGGCGCCTCCGGCGTCCGAGACTTGCTGCAGTGTTGAGACTGTTGCGGACGAGAAGGCAATCATTCCCTGCCTGCCCCAAGTGGCCCCGCCAGGATACGCGGCATTGGCGAGAGTCAAGGCCGCTCCGCCGCTCACCGAGACTTTTTTCAGCTTTTGGCTCGCAAAAAACCCAATCCATTGACCGTCGGGTGAGAAGAAGGGGATGGCAGCTCCTTCGGTGCCAGGGATGGGCTTAGCCTCCAGGCTATCCATCGCCCGAAGGTAAAGCTGTTGTTTGCCGCCCTGTCGAGCGACATACGCAAGATGCGTGCCATCGGGAGAAAGGGCTATTGCCGGGCCATACTCCAAACCCGCTAATTGTTGGCCCGACGGCAGATCTATTGTCGTGCGGGTGACAATCTGCGGCGGCGACGGCGGCGTGGGCTTCAGATTCCACACGGCTACGCCTGCCATCGCTGCGCCCGTTAGCAAAGTGCCCGCGCTGATGATTACTTCCCTGCGACCCAGCGCGTCCACGCCTTTTGCTCGGGTGATCAGGGTCAGCCCAATCTGAGAGCCACCTTCGGCAATCCATTTCAATTCTTCACACAAGTCACTCGCGGCCTGCCAGCGCTTTTCGGGCTCCTTCGCAACGCATCTTTTGACGGCGCGATCGAGCCCTGCCGGAGTCATCGGTTGAAGCGAAGACATCGGCTGAGGCTCGCGTTCCAAAATTGATACGATCAAGCTGGCCTGGCTCTTGACTTCAAACGCTCTCTTTCCTGTTGCCATTTCGTAGATCACTGCACCGAAAGCAAAGATGTCTGTGCGCGCATCCACTTCCTTACCTTCCACCTGCTCCGGGGCCATGTATTGCAACGTGCCTAAGAGCGTGCCCTGCGCCGTCAGCGGGTCCTTTGCCGTGGGAAGGTCGGAAAGAGGCACATTGGCCGGAGAAACCTCCTGCTTCAGCTTCGCCAAGCCGAAGTCCAGCAGCTTCGTTCCGGCCTTGGTAAGCATAATGTTGCCGGGCTTCAGATCGCGATGCGTCACGCCTTTGCGGTGCGCCTTGTCGAGCGCATCAGAAATCTCAATGGCGTATTGCAATACCTGTTGGATCGGAAGCGAACCTTTCTGTAAGCGCTGCGCGAGCGTCTCGCCTTCGAGATACTCCATCACCAGAAAATCAATCCCGTCTTGATGGCCAGTGTCGTACAGTACGCAGATGTGCGGATGGTTCAGGCTGGCGATGGTTTTTGCTTCGCGCTCGAATCGTTCGCGCAATTCGGCGCGGTCGGCGAGATGAGCGGGAAGGACTTTGATGGCAACAATTCGGTCGAGGCGAGTATCGCGGGCTTTATAAACCTCGCCCATTCCGCCCGCACCGATAGCGGAGAGAATTTCGTAAGGCCCTAGACGCCGACCGGGGAGGATGGCCATGGGCTCCGACCTAATTGGAATTCGCAGAGTATAACTCTTTGGCTAACTACAAACCGATGTTTTTCACCAGGGTTGATGGTCCGAAGCACTCAATAATCATGTGATATTTGAATGCTGGGAATCGCAATTCACGGACGCACAGATTCAGTCAGTTGCAGCAGGGTCTTTGAGGAGGATTTTTGAAAGCCTATCCTAGGTGCGTGGAGCGTGCCTAACGGTTAGGCCGAGCGCGGAAACGCAACATTACGCCAATGCGATAAGTCTCTCCTGCACGTGCCAACCGGTTATGTTCTCAGCGTCCTGATCCAGAACAATGCAACAGAACATTCATTTTGTTGCGCCTTCCGCGCCTAAAATGGACGGCTATGCCGCCTCGGCCACATTCCGAGAAGAGGACTTCACATGTACTGGCTCAACAGCAATGACTCATGAAGATTAGTGGGCGACGGAGCAAGCGCGCCGGTAACTTAAGCAGTAAGGTGGAAATTTATATGGCGCTACGATAGCCTGCACCGTAGGCGGAAGGTATTCATGATTCCCAATCTCAAACACCGTCGGGTCCTTGTCGCTCTCACATTGGCATTGATCGCTGGTGGCGCCCATGCCGTTCAGGGCCAGCAACGAACTCCTGTATCTACTATCCGAACGACACCCCCCTCGGTCGATCCGCAGATACAGGCTGCCGTTGAGCCGCACCGGCCTCTTTATGAGACGCGAGCCATTCATGACCAAAATGGTACCGGGAAATTCTATATGGGTCGAGAAATCGCTCAGGTGATGGGACCTGGAGGCATCCCCTGGTTAGATCGCCCCGAGCGAGAAGACCAAGAGAAACCATCAATAGTTCTGGATGCCCTGAAACTCAGGGGCGGTGAGACTGTCGTGGACTTGGGTGCTGGGTCTGGCTATTTTACATTCCGTATTGCTCCGAGAGTTGGCAGGGCCGGTAAGGTGTTGGCTGTCGAAATCCAGGACGAAATGCTTCAGACAATCCGTCAGCGTGCGCAGGAGCTCAAGGTTACGAATGTGGAGGCGGTGAAGGGCAACGAAACGGATCCAAATCTGCCTGCGAAAGCCGTGGATCTCGTGCTGATGGTGGACGTCTACCATGAGCTAGCCTACCCCTTTGAAGTCATGACCAAAATTCGCGAAGCCCTGAAGCCGGGTGGTCGCGTCGTCTTTGTCGAATACCGCAAGGAGGATCCCGACGTGCCCATTAAAGAGGTGCACAAGATGTCCGTGGAGCAGGTCAAAAGTGAGATGAAAGCTGTCGGGCTTGCACACGTGCAGACGTTGGAGACACTGCCATTGCAACACATCCTGATTTTCGTAAAACCCCAATGACCCCAAGTCGGAAGAACAAGTTCACTCTCTCGACTCTGCTTGACATTTCGGATCGATAAATTGACGTTGCACTGGAGCACGAGGGGATGAGCCTTTAGGTTGGCCAATTCCCGATAAACAAGATCATCGCAATGCGGTCCGGTCGTCCATTTGGGCAAAAAGCCACATTCCGATAACCCGACTTCTCGGGACTTGGCGCGAGTTGTGACGTGATGTGGGGTCCGAGGATTACTTGCGGTTTGCCGACCATCCGGAAACAATCCGGCCATCTGTTTCAAGAGCATTGCGTTACTTGGCCGAGTGACGAAAAGCGGAATCTCAGACGGAGGTCTCGTACGAGCCGGCGGATCAATCGTCCTAGTGGCTTTCTGGTTTATTTCTGCAACGCAGCTTGCCAGTTCAGCACCACAGTGATGGGGGTCTGCGCGGTTTGCTGCCCGGGCGGCACTGCGGCGAGGAATCGCTTGCCGTCGGCGGTCACATCCCAATCGCCCACATTAGGCGGTAGCACAAATAGCTGCTTGGGAACTCCCGCCTGAAACGCCGCCCCGGTTGCGCTCACGTCCACAGCCATCGGCGATCCGTTGGGAGCGCGGAAGATCAGCTCCTTGCCGTCGGCACGCCATTTCGCCAGCGTTCCGCCGTCCTTCGAGACCTGCCACTTGCCCTCCCCGAGCGAAGGCGCTCCGGTAGATCCCGAAGCCAGGAACGGGCGGACGTATACTTCGGGGCGGCCGGACTCATTGGAGGTGTAGACGATCCAGCGCATATCGGAAGAGAAGCTCCCCTCGCGTTCGTTGAACTGGGTCCCCAGTAAAAGAGCCGGCTTGCGATCCCCTTCCAGCGGAAGCACCCATAGATCTTGCCCCGTTAGGGGAACATTGTTGGTGTAATACAGCAGAAAGCGCCCGTCGTGCGACCAACTGCTTGGAAACTTGATCTCTCCCGGTTTTTTAAACAGCTCTTTCTCATCGCCCGCGCCGCTTGAAGCTTTTTCATATAGCGTGTCCCCTGTATTGCCCGCGGCGAAAGCGATTCGACTCCCGTCCGAGGACCAGATCGGAAACGAGCCAAAAGTTTGACGAAACGTGAGCCGCGTGCGGACTCCCCGCGCGAAGTCGAGCGTCCAGATATCTCCGTTCGCACCGGTGAGAGTATCGCGGACCGCTGCCCGCGCTCCGTCCGCGGAGAGAGCAACGCCCTGGTCGGGCCTGAGATCGCCGAACGTCCCCTGGGTCCTTCCCTGCCGGTCGAACCAGGTGAGTTGGAAGCCGGCTGCCTGAGCCCCGGTACGAAACGCAAGAGCGCCGCTGGGAGAGACTGAAAAAAATCCGTGATACCCGGAGGTCCCCAGCTGTTCGGCGACCGCGATGGGCTCGCCAGTGAGTTGCAGCCGTCCGGCGTCGAAAAGCTGGGACATCAACGTGGTATCGCGCATGAAGAACAAGCGCCCGCCCGCTGGGTCTTGCGAAGGCGTGTAGCCGACGCTGTACCGGGTTGCGAGCAACCGCTCACGCTTCTGTTCCTCCGGCTTGGCATCCAGGGATCCAACGTATATGCCATTGACCTCGGGGCTCCCTCCGAGCAAATAGAGGAAGTGCCGGCCGTCCGGCAGGAAAATAGGAGAACTGTGGAAACCTTCTCCGCGCTGGCTATTGACTGCGGTGATGTCCGTGGCCACGCCCCCCGACGCCGACACCCGCCGCAGAGGACCTTGAGCGGAGGCGCCGAAAATAATTACGCCGTCCCGGCTCCAGGAGCCCATCCCGATTCCGCCCGCCTCGCAAAGCGTCTGCGGCGGCCCGCCGGACACCTCGATCTTCTTGAGCTGGCCTCCGCCCCCGAACGCGAGGAAACGGCTGTCCGGGGACCAGAAGAGAGCCTGTGCGTTTTCCGTGCCGGCCAGATGCCTGGTCTCGAGCGCCTCCAGGTCGCGAATCCACACGCCTGGCTGCCGCCCGCGGGTAGTGAACGCAAGCTTGCGTCCATCGGGCGAAAATGCCATCCACAAGCCGTAATCCTCGTTTTCGGGTAGCGGGACCTGGAAGCGCGTCGATTTCACGGGAGCCAGCGGTTTGGGCCACAGCGCCCAGGTCGTCGCCGCCGCGATCACCGCCAATGCGGCTGCCACCCCCTGCCACAACCACTGCCTTTTTGCCGGCGCGGGCGTGGGAGCTTCGAGCGAGATCCATTCCAGCGCGTGTTTCACTTCTCGCGCCGATTGCCAGCGCCGGTCCGGATCTTTCTCCAGGCACGTCTGCACGACCCGGTCCAGAGCTTTCGGGGTCACCGGTTGTAGTTCGCTTACAGGCCGCGGTTGGTCCTTGAGAATCGCCGCGATGAGGCTCGTTTGAGTCGACCCTTCGAACGCCCGCTTGCCGGTGATCAGCTCATACAGCACCAGGCCAAATGCGAAGATATCGCTGCGGGCATCGGCTTCCTTGCCTTCCACTTGCTCCGGTGACATGTATTGCAGCGTGCCCAGGATAGTTCCCTCGCCGGTCAGAGGCATCGTCTTTGTCGGTCCGTCCATACCGGAGGCATTCTCGATCTTAGCCAGACCAAAGTCGAGCACCTTGACGCCGTTCTTGTTGACCAGAATGTTGCCGGGTTTGAGGTCGCGGTGGGTGATGCCCCTACGGTGCGCCGCGTCCAGAGCATCGAGGATCTGGCCGGCCAGAGCAAGGGCCTCATTCAGCGGCACGGGTCCTTTTAGCGGCTTACCGTCGACGTACTCCATGACGAGATAGTCCGGACCCACGTCATAGAGCGAGCAGATGTTGGGATGATTCAGCGCGGCAATGGCTTTGGCTTCCCGCTCGAAGCGCTCCGAGAAATGCGCGGCGGAAATCTTGATCGCGATTTCGCGATTCAACCGCGGATCGCGTGCCCGATACACCTCGCCCATGCCACCCGCGCCGATGGGCGCAAGTACTTCGTACGGGCCGAGTTTGTCGCCGACAGAGAGAGGCATAGAAGTGATGCGAAGTATAATCGATCAAGAAGCCGATTGCACCTGAATCACGGGCAATCCGAAAGTTGGCCCGATTACGACTTCGCGATTGAGATTCGGGGATAACTTACTGTTTGCCGACAAACCATAAACTATCCGGGCAAACAACGTCAAAAGGCTCATTGTTATTGGAGATTTGTGAGGTTTAGCGCGATTGCAATTATTTGCCAACTGGAACCTTGCGTCGCACTTCGTCAAAGAAGTTTTCCAGAAAGATCACGTGGTTCTGCGCCTTCTGGGCTTCCGCTGTCTCGACTGGCATTAACGCGACGATGCGCTTGCCGTCCGGCGCGAGGTCAACGTTCTTCCCGGCGTTGATGCTGCCCCCGATCTGCTTCTCGGACCACGCTCGCGGCTTGTCGGCCACGAACGAATCGCCCCTCACCATATATGCTGCCACCATGATGTGGTTATCCGAAGTCTCGAAAAACAACTCGTGTCCGTTGCGCGACCACATCGGGAAGTTGCCACCGCTGTTCGAGATTTGCCATTTGCCGCCCTTGTCCGGAAAGGCTCGAACGTAAACTTGGAATGTCCCCGACTCATCGGAACGGTACGCCAGCCACCGCCCGTCGAGAGAAAAGACCGGGGACCGCTCGTCCGCCGGGGTTTGCAGGAAAACCTCCGGCTTTCCGGCACGTAGACCCGCGCTATCGCTCTCCAGCGGCACTGTCCATATATGAAACGTCCCGGAACCTTGTTGTTCCATGAAAGTCAGCCGCTTTCCGTCAGGCGTGAAAGACGTCGGAAGCTGGAAGTTTCTGCTCTCGGTCAATGGTTGCGGCTTGCCCGATCCGTCGGAACGGGTCACAGACATGCCTTCTGCCGTCGCTCGGAATGCGATGTACCGACCGTCCGGGCTCCATAGGGGAGTATTTGCTGTTCCGGTGAAGGTCAAACGCGTCATTGTGTCTCGTTGCCAGTCGTAAAGCCAGACATCTGTGCCCGATCCTTCCCTCACGTCCAAGGCGAGTCGCTGCCCGTCAGGCGACATGCTAGGGTGCCCATAGGTGCCCGGTTTGGCTAACAGCGGCTGCACCTTTCCCGTGCCATCCAGCCACGCAATAGTGAAGAGTCCGCCTCCCGTCACCCCGCCGCTGCGGTAAATCAACGTTCCAGTTGGGGAGAAATCGAGCTGTGCCGAACCGTTTCCGGAGTTGTAGCTGACTTGGTCGAGCACCGGAGCAGGCGTTCCGTGAACTTCCAGCCGATCCACGTCGAAAGGTACAGCAAACAGTGTGCCCCGGTTCACGTAAACGAGGTGGCCGCTGGGCAAATAGCGGCCAAATGTGCCGCCTCGCACGAGGGTTCTCCTGCGGTGATCCGCCAAAGAAATCACTTCGATGTTGGCCGCGTCGAACGCCGCCGATGAGCCAGCCGTGAACAGCACGGCTTTGCCTCCCGGCAGAACTTGCGGCCAGCGGTGCGAGAACTCACCGCTCTGCAAATCGGTCACTGACGTTGGCGGCCCCCCGGCGGAAGGAATCCGCGACAAGCCGACACCGTTGCCGAGCGCAGCGATGATGTTGCCATCCTCGCCCCAACTGCCGCCCTCACCAGTCGACGCGTCGCACAAGGTTATTGCCGAGCCGCCCTCCACCGAAATCTTATGCAGCTTTCCCGGCGTGAAGAAACCAACCCATTGTCCGTCGCGGGAGAAAAAAGGACCCCATCCTCCCTGCGTTCCTGCAAGCTCTGTGGCGTTGGGCTGATCGAGCCGCCGGGTAAAGAGCCGATTCTGCGAGACATAAACTATCCGCGTGCCGTCAGGCGAAAGGATCGCGTCGGTTCCGCGCGGGGAGCCAAGCGACACATCGGGCCCGAGATCAACATCCAGACGCACCTGTGCTCGCTCCACAGGCCGCGTTGACCGCCACCAGCCAAACGCCATCACGGCTGCAATGATCACCAGTGCTGCGGCCACAGCCCACCGCAGCTTGCTCGTGGAAGCTGGAGCAGCCTGCGTTGTGCCGGAATCTTTCGGTGCCACAGTGAGCAGACCCGCTTGCGAGCCGCCTTCGGCAATCCACTTCAACTCGTCGGTTACGTCATGAGCACTTTGCCAACGCTCCTCAGGGTCTTTGGCTAGACACTTCTTTACGACGCGGTCCAACGCCAGAGGCGTCACGGGCTGTAGCGAGGACATAGGCGGCGGGTCAGATATCATTATCGCGGCCATTACGCTGGCTGAACTCTTGCCCTCAAACGCTTTCCGGCCCGTGGCCATCTCGTACACGACCGCACCGAACGCAAAAATATCCGTTCGAGCATCTATTTCGTTTTGCTTGCCCTCGACTTGCTCCGGTGCCATGTATTGCAACGTGCCCAGAATCCTTCCTTCGGCTGTCACCGCGCTCTTCATCGTCGGAAGCTGCGAATCTGGAATGGCTGGAGCAACTTCCTGCTTCAGCTTCGCCAAACCGAAATCCAGCAGCTTCGTCCCCGACTTCGTGAGCATGACGTTGCCGGGCTTCAGATCGCGGTGCGTGATGCCCTTACGATGTGCCTTGTCAAGC
This sequence comes from uncultured Acidobacteriota bacterium, assembly GCA_963719875.1. Classification (GTDB taxonomy): domain Bacteria; phylum Acidobacteriota; class Terriglobia; order Acidiferrales; family UBA7541; genus Palsa-360. The sequence goes on from CAVRDJ010000002.1 coordinate 9,650, forward strand.
GCGTCGGAAATTTCAATGGCGTACTGCAACACCTGTTGAATCGGGAGAGAACCTTTCTGCAATCGCTGCGCGAGCGTTTCGCCCTCGATATATTCCATCACCAGAAAATCGATATCGTCTTGATGTCCAGTATCGTAGAGCGTGCAGATGTGAGGATGATTCAGACTGGCAATCGTCTTTGCTTCGCGCTCGAACCGCTCCCGCAACTCGGAGCGATCCGCAAGATGCGACGGAAGAACTTTTATGGCGACAGTTCGATTGAGGCGCGCATCACGGGCTTTATAAACCTCGCCCATTCCACCCGCACCGATAGCGGAGAGGACTTCGTACGGGCCGAGTTTTGTGCTTGCGGGTAGTGGCATAGGGGCAAGTCGGCTGAGTTTACTCGATCAAAGGCCCGATGAGTAATGAATTACGGGCAAACCGGAAGTAATCCCCCACCCGGACAGGATAGGGCCTGTGAAACGGGATTATCGGAATGTGGCCCTGGCGACTGTCAATTCACAAACTCCACAGCCTCGACCACTCCCGCATTCAGCTTCACGCGCGCCGAAGCGGGCCGAGTTCTTGCGCTTCTTCGCCATGTTTGAATTGCACCCCTAGCGGCTCGAGAAGGAAAGGAGAAAAGTGTGGACTGGAACACGTCATCATCGGTTTATATCCTTTGGGCCAATTTGCGCTCGTGTCCGATCATTGGTTGACTGTGCCATCTCCAAGAGTTCGTTGATAACTTCCTGAAACACTAAAAAAATAGAGAGCGAATCGGCTGATCTCACATTCGGTCTTACTTTTTCTATAGCCGCCGCTAGCTTCACGCTTGCATGCAAAAAGCCGTCTGCTTCTCCTGAAAGATAATTTACAGAAAGCAACCCCTCTTTCTCCCCAATCACCGCTCTTTGTTTCTCCAACTCCTGTTCGAGCGAATTAGTTTTCTTGGCCACCTCTTCGGCATAGTCCTTCATGGCCTTGTAAGACCGGGCAATCTCCGGAGCAGCCTCACCTTTCAATCTTGCGATCTCGGCGTCCTTGGAAGCAATGACGGCGTTGAGGGACTCGACTGTATTGCTCTTCAGCTTATCCTGTTGCTTGGTGATGTGATTCAGCCAGAACCCGTATCCGGCCATTGCAACAAGGATTGTGACGTTTAGGACGAGATTCCATTCGGGTATCGTCATGTTTACACTCCGCTAGTGACCGATTTCCCGGCATCGAGCGTCGAGAGGAAAAAGGGCGATCCGTCGCGCCAAGTTTTCCTTCGCTCGCCTAACCTACCTTAACGCCTCTCTTGGCTAACACTGTCAGGAACATCACACCATATTCAATCACGACGTTTCGCAGAAGCCGCGCATATTCCCGTTCAGCGCCAAGTGGATGAACGCTAGTGTCGCTGATCAGCGTGTAGAGCGACGCGATGAATGCCTCATGCTGCTTCGTAAAATACCCCTGCTGCCGCAAATAGAGTATTGCGTCGCCCCATCGATCGACGACCGTATTTCCGGCAGCGGCCGCGATGGACTTGGCCGCTTCGCGATGCAGGTGTTCGAGGAAGCTGCGGATATGACCAAGGCAGCTCTTCAGCTCAAAGGGATTGGTGGTTGACCTGTAATCATTCTCGGCAGCATTCAGCGTGTTGATCATGTCATTGCTGAAGCCGAGCTTCGTGAGGAAACCTTCAACCCTCGCCTTGTCGCTCTCAACTTCCAGATTGACTGTCCTTTGCAACCTACCCTTGAGATACCAGAAACGCGCTTGCCGGCATTCTTTCGCGATGCCATCGATTGACTTGACGATCTGATTCGCTTCGTGCTCATGCCCCGTAATGTAATGCGGGTTCTGTACCATCGGTCCGCCCACAGGTCCACGTGCACTGAACGTCTGACGGTCGGCGATTCTTCGCAAGCGGGCAAGCCACTCAGGGATCTCCCCCAATTGCTCGTTGCTGAACCAATCCCAATTGAGTGCCAAGACTTCTTCAAGCTGACTCATCATGATGGCGAGAGAATGGGTCGGCATTGTCGGCTTGGCCGTCGCTGCGAAAAACAGCTCAATGTTTCCCGTCCGAATGCATAATTCGGCGACAAGCGGCAGCTCACAAACCCGCCCGAAAGAATCCGGATTTGCGTAACTCTGTGGTTTGTAATACGTACCTGTTCCGCCAGATTCGACGCGCCGTAGAATGTAGTCAATCAGCTGAGGGCGCTCGTTCTCATTAATGCGGCCATAGACCGACATGAGCAGGTCAAAATTTGTACCACTGAACTGGAAAATGTGGGTTGTTTCTGTCACCGAGCGCGGGTATTCTTTCCTCTGAGTAAATAAGTTCTTTCGCGGAACTGACGCAATTTTATTCCACGCCGCAATTTCTTCCGGCGTCATTTCATTGTATCGCTTGACCCACTCATTCGTGACCCACTCATTCGCGATATCTTCATAGCCGATCGTCGGACGCTCACGTTCTTCGTCCAAAATTTGGTCTACAGCTAGTTTGGCTTCGCCGATATCCATTGCCTGAAGGATACCAGCACCAAGGGCTTGAAGAAAATATGATTATCTTTGTGCGCAACGTATAAGGCCGTTAAACCATGGAGGTGGAGAAGTCGGCAACAGACGCGTTTTGGGCGGACACGATCTGAAGGCGGCGGAATCGCGTTACGGCATTTGCGAATTCGGGTGACCTGCCACCGAACGCGCCAAAAGCCGTCTCTGCCAATTCCCGCGACGCACAGGCGCTTCCCATTGAGAAAAACTTCGCATGCTCGCATTGCGGTAGTTTACTCAAAAACTATGCTCGATCAACTTAAGCCTGGATAGGTCCTGATAAACGGGATTATCGTCTTGTGGGAATCAGGCGAAGCCAGTTGACGATAAGCGGACTTCTCAGGACTTGGCTTCCACGCCTCTGATTATTCCTGAGAATGGCCGCGTAGTTGTATACTCCTGCCACTCCCGGCTACGAGAGCGTTATGGCGATCCCCACTGGCACAAAATTCGGCTCCTATGAAGTCGTCGCGCAGATTGGTGCAGGTGGAATGGGCGAAGTGTATCAAGCGCATGACACCAAGCTTGGCCGCGACGTGGCAATCAAGGTTTTGCCGGAAGCCTTTGCGCACGATCCCGAACGGCTCTCACGATTTCAACGTGAAGCGAAGATGCTGGCTGCACTCAATCATCCCAACATCGCCACGATTCACGGACTCGAACAATCTGGCGGGACGAGTTATCTCGTCATGGAGTTGGTGTCTGGCGAGACGCTCCAAGACCGCGTGAAGGCTGGCCCGCTTGGCATCGAAGAAGCGCTAAAGATCGCTGTGCAAATTGCCGAAGCGCTCGAAGCAGCGCACGAGAAAATCATCATTCACCGCGACCTGAAGCCAGCGAATGTGAAGGTGACGCCCGGGGGAAAAGTGAAAGTGTTGGATTTCGGCTTGGCGAAAGCCTTCGCAGGCGACGCGACGACCGAAGACATCGGGAATTCACCAACACTGAGCATGGCAGCCACGATGGAGGGAGTGATTCTCGGTACTGCGCCTTATATGTCTCCCGAGCAGGCGCGGGGCAAGGCGGTGGACAAACGAACAGATATTTGGGCGTTTGGATGCGTGCTATTTGAGTTGCTCACAGCGCGGCAGATATTCCGACGTGAAACCTTTTCTGACATAATCGCGGCCGTCCTCCAAGGGGAGCCAGATTGGAACGCGCTGCCTCCCGCGACTCCTCCGAAAATTCGTGATCTGCTGCAACGCTGCCTCCAAAAGGATCTTCAACGTCGTCTGAGGGACTTGGGGGACGCTCGAATTGAGATTGAGGAGGCACTAACGTCGAAAGAAGCGAGCCGACGTTACGAGGGGACGAGTGAGGCAAGGGCTGCGCCGGAAGCCATCGAATCAGGTTTCACGGCAAGCACGAGACCTTTGGTGTCAATTGCAGTACTACCTTTCGTTTTCCTGAGCGAAGTGGAAGAGCGCAAAGCGCTTTCATTGGGCTTTGCGGACGCTTTGATCACGATGCTCGGCAACCTAGAGGACGTAGCCGTGGCGCCGACGTCGGCGATCCTGAATTTCGCGCCCGGGGCGAACCCAGCCCAAGTGTGCCGCAACTTGGATGTCCGCTACGTCCTCCTAGGCAACGTGCAGAAGCTGGGAGCGCAGTGGCGCGTTTCGATCCAGCTTTTCGATGGGACCACGCAGAAAACCACCCTTTCGGAGAAACACGACTTCAAACTGGAGAACGTGTTCGACGTGCAGGATGAAATCGGCCGCCGCGTTGTGGAGTCGCTCCAGAGCCGATTTTCGCTGGCGGCGCCACACTCTCGCGGCCGCTATAGCAGCGACCCCGAGGCTTACGGCGAATTCATGGCTGGTCTGCGCGAAAGCACTTCCGACCGGCGGGAAACGATGGACAGCGCCATCCACCACTTGTCGAACGCCGTCGAGTGCGACCCCGGCTTTGCGCTGGCGCACGCCACGCTGTCCTATATGTGCACCAACGTGTACTTCGTCGACCCGCAGCGAGCCTGGATGGAGAAGGCGGAGCATCATTGCGAGCGCGCCCTGGCGCTTGACCCGGCGTTGCCGGAGGGGCATTTGGCCCGGGCTTGGATCCTGTGGAGCCCGGAGAAGAATTTTCAGCACGCCGCCGCCATTGCGGCGCTGGAACCGGTTCTGGCGGCGCAACCAAATTTTGAGCGGGCCCACAACCGCATGTCCGCGATTTGCTGGCACATCGGACGGATGGAAGAAGCGCGCATGGCCCACGGGCTGGCGCGGCGGTCAAATCCCAGAACAAGGACCTTTAACCTCGAGTTTATCGATCTCTACAGCGGGGACTTCGCGCGCGCGGAGGAGGCAGCGAAGAGGTGGCTCGGAGAAGCACCTGGAAACGTGTATGGGCGCAATTATTCCTCGCAGTGTGCCCTTCTCAACGGAAACCTGGAGCTGGCCGAGCAACGATTGGAGGAGGGATTGAAACAAATGCCGGACGAGCCTATGAGCGTCAGCCTTCAAGGCCTGCTGCACGCCCTACGCAACGAATCCGGACTTGCGCTGGAGTGGGTCCGAAAGGCGCTGGATTCTCCGCGTTCCTACGGCCATATCCACCACGCCTACCATCAAATCGCCTGCGTTTACGCCGTATTGGGGGACACAGGAAAGGCCATGGCGTGGCTGGAGCGCACGATCGAAACGGGGTTCCCCTGCTGGTCTTTCTTCCGCATCGACCCACATCTCGAAAGCTTGCGTGAGAAGCCCGAATTCAAACGACTGGTCGATGATCTTGAACAAAAATACGCGGCCTTAAAGATCCAGAGACTATAGCAGGCTGTTGAGGGCTGAAGCAGCGAGTGCCATCAGGAATGAAATGATGTCAACGATGATCGGCCAAACCATCTCGCACCAGTACGCCAAGTCCTGAGAAACGGGATTATCGGTAACTGGGAATCCGGCAATTCCCAGATGACGATAAGCCGACACAGGCAGTGGCGCGGGATTCTCTCCTTATTGAGGCTCTTCTTAGCTGCGACGGGACAGCTTCTGGACCCTGCTACTGAGACATATTCGATTGCGGATGGGAAAGCCTAGTGCGGGAGGATCATCAAAATGGCCAAAAAAAACCACGAGTAGCACTTGCGAATATTCTTTCGGCGGCTAGCTCTTATTGACGACCTCAATATCGTGGCCGTCAGGATCAAGCACCCAGGTCGCATAATAGCCAGGATAGTATTCGAGACGAGCTTGAGGTGATGCCTTACTCTTTCCCCCAGCTGCTAAAGCGGCCTTGTAGAATGCATCTACTTCGGAATGGTCTTTCGCTACGAATCCCACGTGAATGGCCTGAGGATCGGGCTTCCCTTCTTTGAGCCAGAAAAAATGGCTTTTGCCAATACCAAAACCTTTCAAGTATGGGTGTCCGTCTTTGCCTTCGTAGTCTGGAAGCGTTGTGATCCCAAGTGGCTCCAGAGCCTTGGCATAGAAAGCAACTGAACGGTTGAAGTCACTGACCGTGAGGATAACGTGGTCTATCATATTTTCCTTTCGGTTTTCGTTGTTATCGCATTTAATGGTCGATGGTAGTGTCATTCCCTAACGAGCCTTCTTTTGGATCAGGATTATAGTTTGTCAGGATGTTCCTCTGAGCGTTTTCAGCGCTCCACCCCAGGCAATCACTTCGTCCGCCATCAAATGTACGGCTTTGGCGTGCTTTTCATGGGGCGTAAAGGTCGTGAAGTTCTCGAAGTCGGTAAACATCGACAGCGCCACCTGCGCCCGCACGTCGGCAACCTTGATTTCGCCCATCACGAGTCTCAAATTCTCCACTGCCCGCACACCGCCAGCGCCGCCGTATCCAACAAATCCCGCGGCTTTGTTGCTCCATTCGTGGAAGAGAAAATCGATCGCATTCTTTAGCGCTGCCGAGGTGCCATGGTTGTATTCGGGGGTGACAAAAATGTAGGCGTCGAGCGAGGCAATTTTCTCGCTCCAAGTTTTCGTATGTGGGTTGCTGTACTGATGCATTATGGGCGGCACGGGTTCATCGAGGAGCGGAAGCTTGTAATCCTCAATGTCGACAATCTCAAACTCCGCGTCCTTGCGACTCTTCAGGATATCGAGTACCCACTTTGCCACGGCCGCGGCTTTCCGCCCCGGCCGCGTACTACCTACGATGATTCCAACGTTCAGCATGTGCCTCTCGCTCTCTCATTCTGGCGCGCCTGTGCCTTCGTTTTCGGAAGGTCACTTCATCAAGATAGATGCATAGCCTTGCTGTCAAGATTCACAGGCCGGATGGGAATTATTTAGCGAAGTATCGAGGTTAAAGATCAAGTCCTGTTAAACGGTGCCGGCTCAACCGGTCGATGCAACACCATCTGCTATAAATCTCTTGTCTATAAGGTGGTGTTCATGACGCGACGGAAACGGGTAAGGCTTTCCGCGATGCAGCGGAACGACATGTGGAGCCGTTGGAAGGCGGGACAGTCCTTGCATGAGATTGGACGAGCCTTCAGCAAAGACCATGTGTCCATTCAATTTATGTTGGCGCAGCACGGTGGGATCGCTCCGGCAGCACGTCGGCGCTCACTGATAACACTCACACTGGCGGAACGAGAGGACATCTCCCGAGGGATCGCTTCCGGTTCGTCGATTCGCGAGATCGCCAAAGGTCTGGAGCGGGCTGTTTCGACGGTGAGCCGAGAGGTCGCCCGCCATGGCGGGCGACCTCTGTATCGAGCCAATGAAGCCGATCACCAGGCCTGGGAGTCGGCCTTGCGGCCCAAGCGGTGCCTTCTTGCTATCCACGTGAAGCTGCAAGAGATCGTTGCGGGTAAACTCATCCTGGACTGGTCGCCGGAACAAGTTTCCGGATGGCTGAAGATTCAGTATCCCGAGGACGAGAGAATGCACGTGTCGCACGAGACGATTTACCGCAGTCTGTTCATTCAAGCGCGAGGAGTGCTGAAGAAAGGGCTTATCCAGCATCTCAGATTCAAGCGGCGGATCCGCCGCTCGCGGCACGCGCGAGATGGCGGACACCGCAGTGGCCAAATCGTTGATGCCATCTCCATCCGGGAAAGGCCCGCAGAAATCGAGGATCGTGCAATCCCCGGCCATTGGGAAGGCGATCTCATCGGCGGCACCAAGAACAGCCACATCGCGACGCTCGTGGAACGACATTCGCGATTTACCATGCTGGTCAAAGTGCCCAGCAAAGATACGGCTACAGTGGTCGCCGCCCTGAGCCGGCACGTTCGCAAACTGCCCGCATCGCTGCGGCGCTCGTTAACCTGGGATCGCGGGCTGGAGATGGCCCAGCACAAGAGCTTCACGGTAGCCACGGATGTGAAAGTGTACTTCTGTGATCCACAGAGCCCGTGGCAGCGAGGCAGCAACGAAAACACGAATGGCCTGCTCCGACAGTACTTCCCTAAACGAACAGATTTGTCAGGGTATTCTCAAGCCGAGCTCGACGAGGTGGCGCTACGATTAAATCAACGTCCGAGAAAGACTTTGGGATTTGAGACTCCGGCAGATAGACTGCAAGCAAGTGTTGCACTGACCCATTGAGACCACCGGGATTATCGGAATGTGGCCCAAGCCACTTGAGGCTGGGAAGCCAGATTGCAATAAGGGGATTTTTCGGGACTTGCCCGATTTGCATTGCGGAAGGAATCCACCTCACTATAATTGTCAACACCTCTGGAGGATTGAATGCGCATTTGGTCTGCAAATCTCCACGCCTTCGTAGTAGTGTGTGCAATATTTCTGTTTGGCGGTCTGTGGTCCACTGGTGGCACCAATGAGGTTTCCATGAGAACCGAGCAGAATGTGCAGTTACAGGACCAAGCGACACGCACGACCATCGATAGCTTTAACGGGGCGTTCAACCGGCACGACGCTGACGAATTGGCTGCGCTTTTGACCGACGACACGGTGTTCGAGGATACGTCACCCGCGCCGGACGGACGGCGCATCGAGGGAAAGGCCGCCGTGGTCGCATTCTGGCGCGGATGGTTTGTGAGTAATCCAGACGCGCGTTTCGAGGCTGAGGAAGTCATCGTGAGCGGCAATCGGGCCATAGTGCTATGGGTTTATCACAAGGTGCGTAACGGCCAGCCATGGCATCTGCGCGGCGTTGATATTTTTACTGTGCGCGACGGAAAAGTGGCCGCAAAGCTCGCGTATGTGAAGGGCTGAAGATTGCGTTGATCTGCAGTACCGCTGCCGCTCGAAGGGCCGAGGACTTCGTGGTCGGCCTCCCGCCAGAATTTCAAACCGTTTTTCAAAACCGAAGTCAGGCGTGCAGAAAGCCACATTCCGATAAGGGACTTGGAGCCGCCATGCTCACTGGCTTGCCGAGTAATGTTCTGCCAACTTCAGTCTGGTTATATTTCCGGCAAGGAACCGAGCTAAATGGGTCGGATCTAGCACGCTATTTGAATTGCGTACTACGGTTCCTTTCGTAGGTCGAAAAACGAATTCCTGTAGCAGGCGAACGCCCGCGTGCACGGCGGTATTAATGGCAAAATTCTCAAACACGAGTCTGGCGCCTTCATTCGGCTCGGGATAATAGATATTGGAAATTGCGGCGGAAGCCAGGTCGCCGCCGAGGCTGGAGAAGTTCGGCTCCGTGCGCCCGTTGTCTCCTCTGGTGATGAATAGGTTCGATAGGGCGTGCAGAGCGCGGGACTTCTTTGTTCCCGAACCCTGATAGAAGTAGCGCGGATCCTGGTGCAGAAGCGAGGGGAGGAGAGCGCCTCCAATCATGATCGCCGTGGACTGGTTGGCATAGCTGGCGCCAAATCGCTCGCCGAAACCCTTAGCACTCCGAACGTAAGCGGGGGTCCCTGCCGCTTGCCCGGCTCCAGCAATCATGGCCATGCCGGCCGCGGTAAACGGGTCTCTGATGGCTCTAAAGGCGAGATGGAATTTAAGCTTCGCATTGAGAGGCGCGGGATTGGGATCGTATACTGCGAAAAAATTGGGGATGATGCCAAATCCGCGCTGCTTCTCTTCGATCTTTACCTGCTGAACGGCCATTTCATCGGAGCTTTCGGAGGTCACAGTAACGGTGGTGTGCACTTCTTCGATCCGGAGCTTGCTAACGTCCAGGACTTCGCGTTGGCCTGGCTTCAGGACGACCACGGGTGACTCCCACTCTGCAAATCCTGTGGCGCTGATGGTGATATGATAGGAAATTCCTGGATCCACATCGTGAATTTCAAAGATTCCATCGTCGTTCGTCATTACCGTGCGGACATGGCTCGGTTCAGTGCCGTGGAGACCAATGGTTGCGCCAGCGACCGGGTCATCGTTTATATCAGTTACAGTACCTAGAATGGTCCCTGACTCTGAGCTGGGACTTCCTCGCCTGCTGCTTTCATCTTGCTGCGGAGCCGAAGGGCGCTGAGGCTCGATTGATTGCTGGGGTGGGTTTTCCTGCGCCATCGGGTCGCCCGGCAGCGAGCGCGCCGTCGTTTGCGCAAGTAGCGAGAAAGAAGGAAACACAGACAAAACCAGGATGGACATCGCGAAAATCTGTGGGCGTTTTGTCAACTGTTCGCCAAAGGAGTAACTCGCCCAACTTGGCAGCTAAACGCTTCGAGTACGTTGGTACTGCTGTGCCGGAAATCTCAAGGCCGGACAACAGCTATGCGGGCATGCGAAGTCTTTTCTTTTCCATGGCATCAGCGGCCGCAAGTCGTCTGCCTGGATCTGGCTCAGTCCTTCGGCCACCTGCGTTGAGTTCACAAAGCTCCCCGACAGCGACTTCGCAAGTCATACAGCGGACAGAAGATACTTGTTTTCTGGTTACTTGTCTTAGTTTCATAAGAACTCAGTCGCGGTAGCATGGCCATAGACGATCTGGCCACTAGCGGTTTCACGGACAAAATAATCACCCGGTTCGACCCATTCCAAGGCGTGGAGCGTTTGCTCCACTTTGCCTCGCGTGGCAACCGTTGTAATCCAGACGGGGCTACTAGGATGCTGGTTCCTGAGAAAACGGTCTCAAATGTGGCATGCCTGTGTCTGTTCAATATTGAACGCAATCAACGATGCAGGGTGTGGCTTGCCTTCTACGATTCCACCAGCCAAACAAACATGAAGTGGCACCGGGGCTAACGAGACTCGCATTGGTCCTGAGAAACGGGATTACCGGAATGTGGCCATAGGCCCGTTCCGGCACGAAAACCAGGTTCCGACGAAGTATCGGGAACTTGCTGTCCTCGAGAATAAATACTCTCCAACATCCAAGAACGCCTCTCGAAACGTCTAAACTTCCTTTTCCCACTGTATACTCAGCGCCGTCGGAGGAAACTCAATGGGAATCCCTTTGCGTGATATTACGCGCAGCCCTGCGCATCGACCCGTGGTCACTGTCCTGATCATCATGGTCAATGCGCTGGTGTTTCTTCTTGAATTGGGCGGAGGTGACGCGTTTGTGCAGCACTGGTCGGTCATTCCGGCCGACATTGTCGCCGGTCGCCATTGGATCACTATTCTGACTGCCATGTTCATGCACGGTGGCTGGATGCATATCATCGGCAACATGGTGTTTTTTTGGGCGTTTGGACCGGAAATCGAGGATGCCATGGGACCATTCCGCTATCTAGCATTCTATTTGCTTAGCGGACTGGTCGCGTCGATTGCACAGATTGTAATCGACCCCAATTCCGCCGTTCCCAATCTCGGCGCTAGCGGAGCCATCGCCGGAGTGATGGGGGCGTTCTTGATCACCTATCCCCACGATGAAATCCGCACGTTGCTGGTAATAGGCTGGTTTATCAAGGTGACCGTACTTCCGGCAGCGCTCCTGATCGGACTCTGGTTTCTCATCCAACTATTCAGTGGAATTGGCTCTATAGCAAGTGTGCAATCTGGTGGGGTCGCTTACATGGCCCATGTCGGTGGCATAATCTTTGGCGCCGTTACTGCGCGTCTGTTCGAGGATCCCCGCCGAATTGGCGCGTGATGCGCCTCGGAATGTGCTTTGCAAGCCTCGAAAGGCCAAATTCACCCGTCAGGATATTCTCCCATGGTTTCCAGGCCGATCTTGTCGTTGACCGCTTCTCGCAGTCTTTGCTTGCAGCCCAAGTAACGCTCGGTTGTTTGCACGCTGACGTGCCCTAGCAAGAACTGAATCTGCTCCAGCTCGCCGCCCGACTCGTGGCAGAGCCGCGCGCATGTACGCCGCAGATCGTGCGGCGCCAATCTTTCGAGCTTGGCCTTTGAGGCGCACTCCCGAACCATGCACCAGACAACTTTTTCGGTGATGCCCCGGCCCCAAATGGAGCCAGTTTTATTCACACATCGGAACAGCTTCCCACTGTTGATGTTCGCGGTCGTGGACCAGATGTCGATGGCCTTCTTAACCCACGCTGGAATCGGAACGGTCCGCACATGACCACCTTTGCCGACCAAGTCGATGATGGCCCAGTGCTCCTCTCGCTGCTGTACGTGCTCCATCGTCAAGTGAACCAGTTCCGAGCGTCTCAAACCGCAGCCCAGCAGCAACGACAACATCGCGATGTCTCGCTTGCCCCGAACCGAGCTGCCGGGAGGAATGCTGAGAAGCGCCTTCCCTTGATTTGCGGTCAGCCAGTTTCCGAGCCGGACTCCGAGTTTCTTGGGTCCCTTTACTCGGCGAATGCTGGCGGCAAGCTCAGGGCTGAGCAAACCACTATCAGCCGCTTCGTAAGCGAGGCGACGGACCGCGGCCAGGCGCACATTGATCGTGGACGCAGATAAGTGGCGAGCTTCGAGTTGCAACCTGTAACGCAGAACGACGGTCTTGTTGAAAGCGAGTCTGGGTTCAGAGCAATACCAGGCAATGAAGTCGTCGATTGCAAATCGATATGAACGTTCGGATTCTGGCGATCCGAGACTATTTAAGACGGCAGTTTTGGCGTGATCTAGATCAGGGAGCCGGAGCACTCGATTGGGCTTCCAGCGACATGGTTTCTTCTTCATCGGTCAGCGGCCTCCAGACCGCCGACCAACAATGTGGCCTAAAGCCACATTCCGAGACGGCCCGTTTATCAGGATTTGGTGCTCGGAACTCCGCGATCCCCGTTGCAGGAAAGGCTCGGCGATCAAAGCTATCGCGCAGGTTCACTCGACTGCGCAGCACTCAAGGGTCTATATTTAACTCCATGACAACCATTGGGCTCATCGGTGCCGGACACATCGGAAGCCAGATTGCCCGACTGGCGGTGGCACACGGGTACGACGTCGTAATCAGCAACTCGCGCGGACCGGAAACCTTGTCTGCGCTCGTCGCCGAGCTTGGACCGAAAGCCCGCGCGGCGATGGGGTTTGACGCGGCCAAGGCCGGCGAGATCGTAGTGGTCACCGTGCCGCTGAAGAATTACCGGTCGGTGCCGGTCGAGCCGCTGGCGGGCAAGGTAGTGATCGACACCAACAACTACTATCCCCAACGGGATGGCCACATCCTCGAACTCGACAACGAGTCGACAACGACTTCCGAACTCTTGCAGGCGCACCTGCCGACCTCGAAGGTAGTCAAGGCATTCAACCACATCTATGCCGCACAACTCACCACCGACGGGCAGCCACCGGGCTCGAAAAACCGCCGTGCGCTGGTCATTGCCGGCGACGATCCTGGGGCCAAGGCCACCGTCACGCGTCTGCTTGACCAGTTCGGTTTCGACACGGTCGATGCGGGGCCGCTGAGGGAGGGGTGGCGCATTCAGCGCGATACGCCCGGCTACGGTCCCCGTCGGACAGCGGAAGAATTGCGCAGAGACCTCGCGGCAGCCAAGCGGTACGCGGACCAGGCTAACCACAATGCAGAGCATTTTTAGCTCGGCGGCGTGGCGACAGTAGGCGTAAGCAGAGAGGAAACGTGATCGGAGCCACGCCGGTGAGCTAAAAATGTATTGGACTGAACCGCTGCAAGATTCATGTGCTATGGGTTTTGATTGGTGAGTGGGAGGCGACATGGAGAGAACAGGCCGTAAGTAATGGCGGAGACGCGCTTGGTGTGCTGTGATTGGGGGTCTTCTGCAGGCCCGCGTAGGGCAAAATGCGAGGTGCTCGGCCGACCACATAGGGTTTTGAATGCCGTAGGACAACACCACTCCCTGGACTCGCCGGCCTCGAGTCTTTGGAGAGAGCGAGTTGGATTCGCACACGATCGATCATGAAGTGTCATGGATGGCCGGCGAAGAACGAACCTCAGGCAGAGCCTTGATCGTGATCATCCGTCCTCGATGGCAAACGGGGCATTCCCGCAAAGAGCGGCCCGTGAGCCTCTCGTATCGATCACGATAGTCCTCTGGTGTCGCGGGCTCGGAAGAACTCAGATTTGGAGGAGCCATATCGAGGAGCTGGCGGCAACGCTCCAACTTGTCTTTCCGGTGTCGATTGCCCAGGAACCCGTAGTAGCGAATGCGGTGAAATCCACTCGGTAGAACGTGGAGTAAAAATCGCCGGATGAACTCGTCCGCCGTGAGAGTCATGGTTTTCTGCTGATGGTTGTCGCGGTAATCTCTCCAATTAAATTTCACTTGGCCATTTTCGATGCCGACGAGCCGATGATTGGAAATGGCGACGCGGTGCGTGTAGCGGCCGACATAGTCCACCACTTGCTGTGGCCCGGCGAAAGGTGGCTTGGCGTAGACGACCCATTCCACGTTTCGCACCAAATCGAGATGACGGGTGAAAGGCTGTCGATCTTGGAGTGCCTGAAGCGAAGAGAAGAACTGCAACTTGCCGACATCGAAGGCTTGCTGCAGATACTTCAAGAACAATCGGCGGAACAGGCGGGAGAGCACCCGTACCGGCAAGAAAAAGCGAGGGCGGCAGGAGATCCACCGGGCACCATCCGGTGCAATCCCGCCGCCCGGGACGACACAATGCAGATGAGGATGGAAAAGCAGGCTCTGTCCCCAACTGTGCAGTACGGCGAAGAAGCCGATCTCTGCGCCCAGATGTTTGGGATCGGCAGCGATGGTGGACAAGGTCTCGGCCGTGGCTCGGAACAGAATGCTGTAGACGAGATCTTTGTTCTGGTAAGCAATGGCAGCGATCTGTTCGGGAATCGTGAAGACGACATGAAAATAGTGTGTGTGGAGAACTTCGGACTTTCGTTGTTCGACCCACTGGGCACGAGCGAGCGACTGGCACTTTGGGCAATGACGGTCTCGACAGGAGTCGTAGCAGGGCCGTTCGTGACTACAGCAGTCGCACCGCTCGAGATGACCGCCCAGAGCTGCGGTGCGGCACACCTGGATCGCGGTCATGACGCGCCGCTGTGCGGAGGACAGTGACGGGCCATGCTGCTCACGATAGGCTTCGCCGTAGCGACGGAGGATGTCCGCCACTTCCAGCTTCGGGCGATCCATGGGGGCCGATGGTTAGAAATGCTGGGGTGGAGTGGGCTGGACCTCCCTGGAAACAGGGCGAGGCAGCAAATCCAGTGGGCTCGATGTCGAGCACACTTTGCTGGTCGCGATGCGGAGATATTTTGCTGTGGTCGCCAGGCTGCGATGGCCGAGCAGCAGTTGGATGGTGCGAATGTCGGTGCCCGATTCCAGCAAGTGGACCGCAAAGGCGTGACGCAGTGAATGCGGTGTGATCGGTTTGGAGATTTTGCAGGTACGTTGGACGTGCCGACACTGCAACGCAACGGCATTCGTCGTAATATGCCAACCCGGCTTGTCGCCTGGGAAGAGCCAGTGGTCAGGCCTTTCCACTCGCCACCAGTCACGCAGGATCTCTAGCAATTTCGGTGAGAGCATCACGTAGCGATCTTTCTGCCCTTTGCCTTGCTCGACACGCAAGACCATGCGCTGGCTGTCGATGGCGGGTGCCGTGAGAGCCACGGCCTCGGAGATGCGCAGACCTGCTGCGTAGCACACGGTCAGAATCGCGCGATGTTTCCTGCTGGTGACACATGCAAAGAACTGAATGACTTCCTCTGGGCTAAGAACAATGGGCAATGTCTGGGGTTTTTTCGGAAGCGGAAGAATGTCTTTAAAGGACCAGTCCTTCTTCAGGGTGACCCCATAGAGGAAGCGCAGCGCCGAGATCGCAACCAGGATCGAAATGGGGGCCAACTTCTTTTCGTTCATCAAGTAGATCTGATAGGCCCGAATCTGTTCAGGTCCCAGCAGTTCTGGTGACTTTTTAAAGTGGCGTGCGAATAGCGAGACTTGCCGGACGTATGACTCCTGGGTGCACTTAGACAGGTTCCGAACCTGCATGTCCTCGATCATGCGTTGCCGAAGAGATGTCATGGAAAGCTCCTTTGCGAAGTGAAATGCGCTGCAAGCAGCAGCTCTATGCTTTCGCAAAGGAACGTTCTCAGGGGGAATAGATCTTCAACTGGCACAGTGGCGAGCGCGATCCGTTATGCCGACGCGACTGCTGCACCACCACCTACCGCGTAGCGGTTTAGTCCAAAGAATCTTGAAGAGAGCAAAGACTTGGTTCGAGAAATCTTCGGACGGCCTCATGGGCGATCAATGCCGGTGGGCCACATTGTGGAGTCGAGGTGTGGCGCGGTGGTTTAGGTGGGGCCTATCTGTTGCCGACCCTTTCGTCAGCCGGTGCCTCACTAGCTCCGCCATGCTTCCGTTTCCACACCCCGCTCATCGAACCGGACGTGCGGATTTGCCGCATCCGGCTCTCGGAGAAGACGCACGCAATCGCCATAGCCATTGCATGTGACGCCGTCTGCAACTTCTGAAAACAAATCGGGAGTTGTCAGGCCTATCGCCAATCTCCCCTTCCTTCGTTGCTTCTTGCGCCTGCCTTCAACTGAGGCCCCTTCCCTCCGCCAGAGTTACCCGGCTTCGCCGGTACTACGAGCCTCTCCGCCATCCCAGTCAGCCCGGCCTTTCTCTCGCGAGTTGCCAGTTGATCCATACGGCGATCACCGCTGGGACTTCCCGTGTTGCGTATGGTCCCCTTTTTGCCTGCATGCCGTCGCCAATACCCCGGCAGGTCTGATGGAATTTGTTCGCTCGTACGATTCCATTAGCTTCGGCCTTCCCTCGTTATCGGGGCGGGTCGGCTCCTGCGTTAACGTTTTCGAGGCCTGCTCAGCGTTCACTCACGTTACGGCCTGCACGCTCGCCAAGTCGCCTAGCGACTCTCTGCACCAGAGGCTTCAGCAGTTTCGTTGCCTCCACTGCTGCTCTGATTGCTACCGGGTGGAGCGAACCAGTTCCCGGGCGGGTTTACTCCCGCTGTGGACCACCGCCTTTTCACGGCGCACCCGATAATCCCGTTTCTCAGGCGCTATCGGGTTCATGTGGGGATTGCTCAGGCATCGTAATAGCGACCGTTAACTTCTTCGCCGATGATGGCGAAGTCGCATTTCGAGGTATTAAGGGGATCGGATTTCCACGATAAGCCGATGGACGGCACCTCGACGGCCGCCTCCATCTGGCAGTTGGCACGGGTTCCAGCGAAGCGGAAATGTTTGGAGGCGTCCTCGTACTTCACAGGTTCACCGGTTGATTTCCAAACCATTCTGAAGGTCATCCGCGCGGGCGTCGCAATCGAGTCTAGCGCCGGCCAGCGCGGTTGATCGACCACTGCCACGTGCTGCATCTCAAGTGTGAAGGTATTCTCGTCGGCACTTATGCTCAGACCACGATCCGGAACTGGAACGACCCAGTACAGTCCCGACGGCGCGATGGGAGGGTGAAAGTCGTGTATCTGGTTAGCGGGGACAGCCTGTCCCCGGAACAGCGTCAGTCATATGTGAGTGAAGGTACCTTGCTGCGCTGCCCGACCGGCCCAGTACTCGCCGACCATAACACCATAATCGGTTGTCGGGCTCCCGAATGCGATTCGGTTCCCCTTATTATCAGTGCCCAAGCCAGTAAAGGTGCTGAAGCGGGCGACCCGCCCTTTGAAATGATAAATGTGCGATGGTTCCAGACCCGAGCCTGCTGGCTGATTGTGACTGCCATTTCTATCGAGCCAGGGAATTGGGTATGGATCGGTGCCGCCGTTTGCGGTCCTCGGCTGTGGCTCATACAACGCATAGATCGCGGACGGCACTGCAAACGGAATCACCGCCAAAGCGCCAGCTTTCAAGATGCCTCTGCGACTGCACGTTAAGTCTTCCTGAACGAAGAATGAATGAGTTACGGCATTTGCGGTATTTTGCCATTTATTGCTACAAGCCACTTACACGCAGCGACTTACGCGGTTTCGCATCGTACATGCCGATAGCTCATCGGGTTTGCTGGTAGGCACAAAATTGGGCACAAGCGTACAGCCTCGATTCCGGTCCAACCCGCGGCGAGTTTGACGTGAATTTTGCACTATTTTAGGGCAGTGCATTATGGTAAACTTATGTTAATCATCAAGAATCCGGCGACGTTCGCCGGTGCCAACCGAGCAGAGTTTTCCCAAACCTGCCGCGGTGGACAAATGATGCGGCTCAGGAGAGCAAAACTCATCGCAATCCTAATCAAGTAAAAATCAACGAGGAGGAAACGATGTACGTTTGCGAAGAAAATCGTTTGCGTAGTCAAATTGCCATGACAGACGAGGAGTTGATGACCGTGATGGATCGAATCGGTGGATGGGTTTACCAATTTGATCTCGGAAAGAATGACGAGATCTTGCTGCGTCTTCCCTACATGGTTCTGGTTCAACTCGTTCAGATTCAGCTAGAGGCCGAGGAGCGCGGCTGCACGCTCAGCCAATTGCAGCCTATCGGAACCGCGAAAGGACACCGCGGTCACCTACTGGGGGCCCGATGAATCCCAGTGAAATGAAGGCCTTGGTGGAGAAAATGCGGGTGGAGGGCTCTCTGCCAACGCTCGATCAGGTCCTGGATGCCGTGGCCGAGACCCGCCGGGAGTACGTTCCGAAAATAAGAGAGGCAAGGAAGGCCGCCGGGGAAAAGAGGAAATATGAGTGCGGATAAACCGTACAAACTCGAACCCGTCTTTTACGATACGGAGTCCGGCATTTACTACGACCCATTCCGGAAATCGTGGATCTGGGAGGAAAGGCTCGACTACGACGCCACCGATCCAAGAAATATCGCAATCGAGGCCAAGATTGCCGCCGATGACCGCGCCTTCCTCGAAGCCTGCGGCATCGCGGCAGAAATGGGCAGCCTGTGAGTGGAGGTGCCGCCGACACAGAATATCCTGACTGGATAAAAACAGTCGAGAACATCATGCAGATGAACAGCCGGATCTGCCGGATGGAGCCGAGAGAGGCAGACTGCGAGCGCTGCGGTGAGCGAATCTACCGGACGGCATACAACGGCAACCCACTGTGGGAGCACGCAACGCCCGATGGCGAACGTCACGGCCCTTTCCCTAGGACGCATTGCAAATTTGAGCGCGGTCACGAGTGCCCGAAGACTGGCTGTGCTCATCACGCGAGACCGGATATCAACAAGTTATTCAGCGCTGCCGACATAGCTTTTCTTCACGATTTGCGAATCGGACTCAAAATCCTGACGCCGCCTGACGTCGCGCACCTGAATTGGCTGCGGAACCATGGCGGGCGCGACGGGAAGGTATCCTGATTGATACGCCTGGAATCCGTTTGATCGATCCATAAACGAGGAGATATGACGAAACAACAAAAGTCTAGCATCCGAACTTTTCTTCGGCTAATGGGAGACGAAGAGTTGGCAATAACTTTGGCTCATGCCCAGTCAGGGAGACTGTGCTTCAACTCTTGCTGCTGTCTGATCGGCTTGGCAACGATCCGACAGGCAGATCACGCGCCCCTCGGGAGAACAACTATCCCGGTCACAAACGCAGAAGGCAAAGTTGTTCATCAGACACAGCTGACGGCTCACTACTGGTCTGCAAGGGATCTCAAAGGTGCGCTTGCAGCGGAAGTTGCCTTTCGGGAGTTAGTGGCCGAACCGCGGTCTGCTGCCCTGGCAGAAGAGAACGATGCCTTGCGGCGTAGATTCCTGATCCCGATTGTTCGAGCGGAGATCCGGCGGCGGGATAACGAGAAGCAGAGGCTGGCGGAAGAGGGGAGCTATGAGAAAGCCTGTTGATTACATCGAAGCCGCGTTGCGAAAGAAGTTGGGCCGCCCCTGCACGGCCGAGGAATATATCGCCGCGAATGGGATCCGCGCGGAAGAGTATGGCGGCGAACGGTTGGCCGAAGTCCCGAGACGTTTGCGCCGGGCTATCGAGCGATTGGCAGAGGAAGCGCGGAAAGAAGCGAGACAGGAAGAGCAATCATTGAAGAATTCGTAATCATGGGACGAAGATCGATTTACGGCGGAGGACTGCGAATTCTTACAACAGTTCGCGATCAAAATCGATGCCTGACGTCTGTCTCACAGCAGACGAACAAACTACATCCTGCCTTGCCGCACTGGGCTCCAAAACGATCACGACCGCCGATCTTTCTCGTCAGGACCCCCGATGAAAAAATCTATGTCGCGAAGAACTCTTAGAATTTGCGATTTGAATGCGCTCAGTCGGACTGATATCGCGCATCTGCGGCATGAGAGCGAATGGATTCGCTTTTCCTCTTTGACCAGCCCGAGTTTTTGTACCACGGCGATTGAGTGAGTATACAGTATGTGTTAGAAACGTCTCAGTCTTCGACAAACAGTAGCAACACCAGTGCGCATGGCGAACTTCTTGACCTGCGAAAGAATACTCGAAGAAACCAAGGCCATGGGTGGGTTAAGCCTCGATTGACAATGCCATGCTCCCCGCTTAGGATTCTTTTCGACGGACGTTTCTGCTGTTGGCATACTACAATTCCCTGTTGTGGATGTTTAGACAGTCAGAGGTCTGCTGAAGGAGATCGCAGTTTATGACGAAGAAAATCTTCTACGCGGCGATCGCCGTTGTTGCACTCCTGGCTGTTTCACGCCGAGGACACACCGCTCGAAAACCCGCCGCAGCGATCCCCATGGATGCCACTGACATCGCCGGCGTGGTCACGAGTTCGAAAGGTCCAGAAGCGGGTGTCTGGGTGATTGCAGAAACAAAGGACCTCGGCACCGGATACCGTAAGATTGTGGTGACCGACGATCAAGGGCGCTACCTGGTCCCCGAGCTTCCAAAAGCGAACTACATGGTTTGGGTGCGCGGCTATGGGCTGGTGGATTCGCCGAAGGTTCAGGTCACCCCCGGCAAGCCCGTGGATCTGAAGGCGGTGATTGCTCCGAGCGCGAAAGAAGCGGCGCAATACTATCCGGCAGCCTATTGGTACTCGTTATTGCATATCCCGCCGAAGAGCGATTTCCCGGGCACTGGACCGAACGGGAACGGCATCTCAGAACGTATTAAGGACCAAGGCGAGTGGATTAAATATACCAAGACTGATGGCTGCGAGGGATGCCACCAACTGGGAGACAAATCCACGCGCGAGATACCCGCGAATCTCGGCGCGTTCGACACATCGGTAGCAGCGTGGGATAGGCGAATCCAATCGGGTCAAGTCGGTAGCACGATGGTGGGGAGGGCGACACTGATGGGACGGAAGCGCGTCCTCGAGATGTATGCGGATTGGACCGATCGTATTAAGGCCGGCGAATTGCCCCCGGTTCCCCCGCGTCCCCAAGGATTGGAGAGAAACGTCGTCGTCACGGAGTGGGACTGGGCCGGACCGAAGGACTATTTCCATGATGAAATCTCGGTCGACAGAAGGAATCCGAATTCCAACCCCAACGGCTTCGTCTACGGGGTTCATGAGAACAGTACAGATCTTTTGACGATCCTGGACCCCGTCAAAAACACGATGACCCAGGTACCGATTCCAGTGAAGCCCGGCACGCCGCAGGCCGAACCGGAAGAAGTTCTGGCAGCCTCAGTATATTGGGGAACCGAACCCATCTCTGTTGCTAAAGCCACTGCGCATAGCCTGATGATGGATTCTCAGGGGCGGGTTTGGACTGCGGCGGCGACTCGTCCACCGGACAACCCGGACTACTGCAAACAGGGATCGAACCACCCTTCGGCCATCGCTTTCCCGATCAAAGAAAGTTCAAGACAAGCCAATTATTACGATCCCAAAACGAAGCAATGGACGCTCGTCAACATGTGTGCCAGTTCGCAACACCTCATGTTTGCCGAGGACTCCAACAACACGCTTTGGTTCAGCGATCCGGGAAGCGATAAGGTCGGCTGGCTGAACACGAAAATGTACGACGAAACTCATGATGAACAGAAATCGCAGGGCTGGACTCCATTCATTCTGGACAACAATGGAAACGGCAAGAGGGATGAGTACACAGAACCCGGGCAGCCGAAGAATCCCACAAAAGATGCTCGGATCAAGGTTGGATTTTACGGAGTCAGCCCGAGTCCCGTGGATGGGTCTGTTTGGGGGACGGTGTTAGGCTTCCCCGGCGCAATCGTTCGGCTGAACCCGGGACCGGACCCTTCGAAAACCGCTCTCGCGGAAATCTATGAGGTTCCCTGGAATAATCCCAAAGCGCCCGTGCAAGGATTCGCCCCGCGCGGAATGGACATTGATCGCAACGGCGTTGTCTGGACTGTTCTCGCCAGCGGGCATTTGGCTAGCTTCGACCGGCGCAAGTGCAAAGGGCCACTCAATGGGCCGACCGCAACTGGACAGCACTGCCCCGAGGGCTGGACGCTATATCGGACGCCGGGCCCTAGCTTCAAGGATGCCCCGGATTATGGCAGCGCTGACACAAACTATTACAACTGGGTCGATCAGTTCGACACATTCGGGATGGGCAAGAATATTCCGATCGTTACGGGAAACGATACCGATTCATTGGCGGCCCTGGATCCAGCGACTGGAAAGTTCGTTGTCCTCCGAGTTCCCTATCCGATGGGCTTTTTCGCGAAGAGCCTGGATGGCCGAATCGATGATCCTAAGGCCGGCTGGAAAGGCAAAGGCCTCTGGTCGACGTATGCGACCCGTGCGCCCTGGCACATGGAGGGCGGAAAGGGCATGACAAGCAAGGCCGTAAAATTCCAGCTTCGTCCTGACCCGCTCGCAAACTGATGTGACTGCTTCAAGCGTGAAAGCCTTGCCTCACCGCGAGTCGGACGACTTGAACGCCCCTTAAATAACGGTTATAAGGGCGATGCGAGATATTGCTCATCGAGGGGGAATGCCCATGCCCACAAAACGAAGCGCAGCGGCGAAGAAATCGGCTCGGACGCGGAAATTGAGGGCGGTTGGCGAGAAAGCACCCAAGACCCGGAAGTTGAAGGCGGCAGTCACGAAAGCTGCAAATACGAGAGAGCGGAGAGCAGCAGCTTGGAAGGCAGCAGCGACCAAGAAACCACCGGCTGCTGCCGCAGAATTACAAGTTGTCCCAACCGAAGTGCCGCCTGCCGCCGCAGAAGTACCGCCCACCACGGGGAGCGAATAAGACTGGGCATTCTTCGGCCGGGTCGGCGCCGTTGAGTTGCTCTGGGTAGGAATTCGGCCGGCTCTGTCGGCCAAATAGGAAATAGAGTCTCAGCTTTGCAAATCTTCGATTGCTCCTTCACCTGCCTGCGCGAAACGCCTTGAAACATCTAGACAATCGTCGGGCCGTATCCCGCGTAGTGATTGTTCGCATATACTGGTGCCCCATGCAAGACCGAAGCCTGAACTTCGATGGGACAATGGAAGGCAAGGATCAATGCCCAAAATTTCAGACGAAGAATTAAAACAAAAAGAGGCGGGTCTTTCGGCGGAGATCAGGCGTTTATTGCCCAGCTTCGTTGAGTCCTGCCGTAAGAATGAAGACATAGTGATCATCCACCAAGACTCGTTCGCCGCAGACTACCAACAACACGAGTACACGCTCCTCGGCATGGCGATAAAGTTCGCAGGACTTCACGGGAAGGAAATCCGCATTATTGGAACAAACAGAGAAACACTCAAAGGATCTGGGAAACCTGAGCTTATCCAATGACGATTCAGACTTCTGTTGAGTCAAGAGGGATGATGCAGGCATGTCGGAGTGCCCGACTCCAAGACATTTCAACTCAAACGGCCTTCCGCTTTGTCATTTTCTTCGCCGCGAACAGCAACAATTCCGGTTTGCCTTTTTCCATTCGGCTGAATAGACGGCAGAACTGATCAAGCACTCGTGCATCCTTGCCCGTTCCGCCCCACATAACGTCGTCAGCGGTCTCGTGCTTCGGAAGCTTCGCTAGCTTGGGCGGCTCTTCACCATCGTAGAAAAGTTTATACATCGGGACTTCGAGGGCGCGGGCAAATTTCTCAAGCGTCTCGACAGAAGGAACTGTATGTCCGTTTTCTACACGCGAAGTGTAGCAACGGAGAAGTCCCGTTCTTCTCTCAATCTCGCCTTGCGAGAAATTCTTTTCCTCACGCAGTGCACGCAATCGATCACCAATAATCATGCTTTGTTCCTCCGCAGCATGAACGATCCCAAAAACAAGCTTGAGCTGAACAAATAACAAGAAAGCATAACTCAAACTTCAAAGCTGGCACAGGAATTTTCAGTCGAGGCGACAGTCGAATTCCTAAGCAAGCTATGGCTGAAGGTTCATCCGGCGGAGCAGTTCCTGGAACGCGGGTCCGAGTGTAGCGGATCAAAAAGTTGATTCTTGCAGACTCAGAGCACAATTCCGATCGATTCAACAGGAGTGGTTACGAAGCGCTGGCTACTGACATTGATATCCATCCGGAAGCTTACGTAGATCCTTCGCATCTTGCAGAAGCTGCCGCCGAGTGTGACTCCGGTGAGCCGTGCTAGTTATAACTCCGTGAAGAATGGCCCGCCCCGGCCGCGCTGGCTGCGATCGAAAAATCCAGTCAGCAACCGGGGGAATTTCATGCCCGCCACGTCAACAGGAATTGGTCTTTCATTTGTCCCTTACCTCGTTATACGCTTCGGTGATGAATCGGTTTTTGCTCGCTGGCGTGTCGCCCTTCGTCGTCGCGTCATACGGAGCGGTCAGGTTCGCCGCTAAAATATCGTCCAGCGATTTGCCTTGATCGACCAACTTCTTCGTCTTTGCCAGGATATCGACGACCATTGCGCGATAGGGAAGC
Source organism: uncultured Acidobacteriota bacterium (assembly GCA_963719875.1). Classification (GTDB taxonomy): domain Bacteria; phylum Acidobacteriota; class Terriglobia; order Acidiferrales; family UBA7541; genus Palsa-360. Next base: position 34,117 of record CAVRDJ010000002.1, read on the forward strand.
AGGTCAGCCTTCTTGACCAGCGTGCCGTGACCAGTGATGAGCGTCGTGTCGGGACCGGCAGTCCCCGCGATCATGTCGATCGCGGTGATCATGCCCCTGATCGAGCCGCCATTGGCCTGATCGGCAAAGGGATAACCGAAATTGCGATAGAAATCGCCAATATAGATCGCGTTCGCATGCTGGAACCGAATGACCGTGTCGCCGCCGGTATGAGATGCCGGAACCGGAATAAAATCGACCACTTCTCCGTCCAGATGGATGGTTACAGCGGGAGCGCCCGGCGTGCCCAACGGATAGGTCACGACAGGAACGCCGGCCGGATCGGGCGCGGGAGCCGGGGTACCGTTGCCCTGGCGGGGCGACTGCAGCATTTCATCGCGCAGTTCATCGCGAGAGAAGATCAAGGCGCCCTGCTTCGCGAAGAAGGGATTGCCGCCCGTGTGGTCAGAATGGATGTGAGAGTTGACCAGAATTCGAATGGGCGCGGAGCTGAACGTTCTGATCGTCTTCAGAACCTTTTCGTGCAGCTCCTCGTCCTGGGAGTCGACCAACAGGATGCCGTCAGGGCCGAAGAGGACGGCGACCCTGCCGCCAGCCGCGTCAGGGTGGTTCATGTCAAGATCGGGCGAACCCTGCAGGATGTAAAGGTTCGGCGTCAGCTTGGCCGTCACCGAAATCTGGATCTTGTCCCATTGTGCAAACGAGCGACCCTGTCCGGGTCTCTGTGGTGCTGGTGTCTGTCCCTGTGCCCAAACGATCGCGGGGATAACCGCGATAGCGGCCAGCTCTCCCAAGAACAGTCCTTGACGTTTCATTGGCCTTATCCCTTCCGTTCGATGTTCTGATTAACGTTTATCCGCGAATCAGATGCTTGAGTGTTTGTCCTTCCCGCAATTCCGTGGCGATGAAGTGTTGGCCGTTTGCTTCATCAATCTCGTAAATCGTGCAGATGTTCGGATGATTGAGCGCGGACGCAGCGAAAGCTTCGCGCTGGAAACGTTCACGCGCAGCAGGATCGTTCTCCATCTCCGCAGGCAGAAACTTCAGCGCGACATGCCTATGCAGCTTGAGGTCTTCGGCTTCGTACACCACACCCATCCCGCCGCCACCGAGCTGCGAGACGATGCGATAGTGGGAAATGGTTTGGCCAATCATTTAGCTTGGGTCGCCGTGCGCCGCCGCACCTTGTAAGAGCCGAGACGAGTCTCAGCAGCGATAGTCATTTCTTCAATCCCGCTTGCCAGTTCAGCACTATGGTAATGGGAGGAGCCACCGCGCCGCTCACGTTCGCCAGTATCAGAAACCTCTGACCGTCGGCCGTGGGCTGGTACGCGAAGCGGCCAGTGAGAGGTGGATATAATGGATCAAGGTCAAACAGGGGCTGAGGAGCGCCCGTCTCAAAGGCAGTTTCACTCTTCACTGCAACCGCCGTCAGCTTCCGATCGGCGGAAATATAGAATAGCTCCTTGCCACCGCGCCGCCACCTGGGTTGGTCGCCTCCTGTCGGCGATATTTGCCATTTGGCTCCGCTGGCGGGAATCGCCTGGACATACACCTGTGGCTGCCCGGATTCATTCGAGGCATATGCCATCCATCGTCCATCCGGCGAGAACTGGGCGTTGCCTTCGTTGAAGGGAGTTTGCAGATAGGGGACGGGTTTGTGGTCCTCTTGCAAAGGCAAAAGCCATAGATCGGTGCCGGTCGCGCCGCCATAGCTCTGGTAAACGACGAACTTCCCATCTCCAGACCAGTCCAGAGGGCGATTGTTGATGCCGCCAGTCAACAGCAGTTCTTCCTTTCCGGTGCCGTTGGTTGGTTTCCGATAGATCGCACGGTTGTTGTATTCAAAAACGCTGGTACTTCCGTCAGGAGACCAGATTCCACCCCCAGACAAGCCTGGGCGAAACGTGAAGCGGGACGGCACACCTCGCTCCACGTCTAGCAGCCAGATGTCCGCGGCGTCTCCTGCCACATTGAAGAGGGTGAACAAGATTCTTTTTTCATCGGGCGATAATGCCATGCTTGAAATTTTACCCGGCTGACCGACGCCGCCGAGCCGTTTGCCGGCCCGGTCCATCCATGCCATTTCGCGGCTTTGGGTACCCCCGAGCAGCTCGCCGGTACTGTATGCGAGCACCCCACTGTGCGAAACCGAGAATGCCGCGGCGTTCGCGTTTCCATAAATGCCCACCTCTTCCGCGATGGGAAATACTTCACCGGTGGTCCGGAGACGGCGCGGATCGAAGGGCACACCCATCAACGTGCCTTCCCGCCGGAATAACACTACGCCATCGCCACCGGACGCCTCCGAAGGCGCGTAGGCGGCGCTGGATTCGTCGGATAGAATGCGCACGGATGGCGTTCCGTCCAGAGAACCAACATTAATGCCATTAGTTTCGGGTTTGCCGTTGTTGGACAAATAAAGAAAATGTTTGTTATCGGGTAGAAACACAGGAAAACGAAGGAGCTCGTCAGGGGTCGCGAGTTTCGTCAATGTGGTGGGGACGCCCCCTGCCGCCGACACCCGTGCCATGGCGCTCCCTGGACCCGGCGAAAAAACGATCACCCCGTCGTTGTTCCATGTTCCACCCCGTCCATCGGGAGCATCGCAAATTGTTTGACCCGGGCCACCTGCCAGCGCGACCTTTTTCAATTTTCCCGGGACGAAATATCCGATGTAGGCGCTATCGGGCGACCAAAATGGGTAGGTCGCATCTTCGGTTCCCGGCACGGCCTGGGCCACCAGCGAGTCGATCGGCCGGACCCACAGACGCCCGCGGCTGCCTTCGATTGCACTGAACGCAAGGACCCGCCCGTCCGGCGAAAGCTGGAAGATAGCAGTGGATGTTTTGTCGGGCAGTGGTATCTGGAAACGGGCGGTCCGCTGAGGCTGGGGCGTTTCGCGGAAATGGATTAACGACAGGGCGGCCAGGGTGAGCAAGAGTATCGCAGCAAGGGCGAACCAGCCGAGGGGAAGTTGGCGCTGAGCCGCAACTGTCTCTGCAGGAACTGGCGCGGAGAGGGCCTCATGAATCTCGATCCTTGCATCGCCAGCGTCTCGAAGGCGCAATGTCTTGTCTTTTTGCAAGCAGCGCCGCAACAGATCGCGCACTTTCAACGGAGTCGCTTCGGGTATCGCTTGCCAGTCAGGCTCAGCTCTGACCACGGCAGCCAGGATGTCAGTTACGTCTTCGCCATGGAATGCTTGCTTGCCCGTGAGCAATTCGTAGAGGACACAGCCGAAAGCCCAAATGTCGGTGCGCTTGTCCACGGATTTCCCGCGAGCCTGCTCGGGACTCATATACGCAGCCGTGCCGAGAATCACTCCTTGCATGGTCGCTGCGCGGCTAAGCGTGGGCGAGTTGGATAAGTCTTCGGTCGTAATGTCGTCCGCAAACGCTTTCGCGAGACCGAAATCTAGAACTTTCACTTTACCTTCCGGGGTCACCTTCAAGTTGGCAGGTTTCAAGTCGCGGTGAATGATTCCCTTTTCGTGGGCGGCTTCCAGTGCTTCCGCGATCTGCTTCGCAATGATGAGAACTTCCTCGACTGGAACAGGCCCATCTCGCTTGAAGCGATCTTGCAGCGTCTCGCCGGACACCAACTCCATGACGAGATAACTTGTCCCGCCAGATTGTTCCAGCCCGTGGATCGTCGCAATGTTCGGATGATTGAGCGAAGCCAGCATTTTCGCTTCACGCTGAAAACGGGCGAGCCTTTCAGGATCATGCGCGAACGCTTCCGGCAGAACTTTGATCGCCACGTCGCGCCCAAGCTTGGTGTCGTGCGCTTGATACACTTCTCCCATCCCGCCCGCGCCAATCTGCGCGACGACTTCGTACGATCCGAGTTTCGTGCCCGCTGCGAGTGCCATCACTTCTTCCCCGTGGGAACTTTCTGCTTCAACTCTTCAAACCAATTCTGCACCACGACGATTTGCGTGGCGGCCTGCGCCTGTTCGACGGGCTTCAGCATCAGGAACCGCTGGCCGTCCGCCGACACATCGTAGTAGCTGAAGGTCGGCGAGGGCGGCATGTACGGCCCCTCAAAAAGCATCTTGGGTTTACCCGCCGAAAATGCGGGCTGCGTGGTGATGTCCACCGCCATCATCTTGTCCCCATTGCGGTAAGTTAGTTCTCGTCCGTTGGCGCTCCACCGCGCATCCATGCCGCCGTCCGTCGAAATCTGCCACTTGCCGCCCGGCCCGGGATAGGGCTGCACATAGACCTCATAACGGCCCGATTCATTCGAGACGTAGGCCATCCAGCGGCCGTCCGGGGAAAATAAACCAACCTCATAAAACGGTGTCCGCAGAAAAGGCGCCGCCTTGCGGTCTTTCATGTCCAACACCCAGATGTCAAATCCGGTGGTGGGATTGACTTCAACGAAGGACAGGAGTTTCCCGTCCGCCGACCAGGACGTTGGGGCGCGGAGGTACTCGCTGCTGGTCAGTTTCTCCATGCCGCCACTGCCGTCAGCCTTCTGCCAGAAAACGCTTCGTGGACCGTCCTTGTCCGACGTGATGGCTATCCTGCTGTCGTCGGGCGTCCACACTGGAACGGTGTTAATGGAACCCTCGAAGGTAAACCGAGTCATCGTATCCCGGGCCAGTTCGTACACCCAGACTTGGTTATCCTGGACAACGGCTACCTTGCGGCCGTCGGGAGAAATGCGCGGAAAGCTGTAGTCGCGGGGAGGGGCAGCCACAGGCTGCTCCTTGCCGTCGCGACTGACCCATACCAGCCTGCTCTGGTTTGCCTGACTCCCACCGGAAACATAGACCAGCGAGCCCGTGGCTGAGATGCTGTATTGCGCGACTGCCGTGATGGGATTTACCTGCACATTCTCCAATACCGGGACGGCCTCGCCGGTAAGTACCTGCCGTCGTACGTCAAACGGGGCGGCCATTAGAGTCCTGCCTTGCACATAAAGCAGGTGCCCGGAAGCGGCATAGCGCGGCTGAGTGGACCCTGGGACCGGAACTAGAATGCGCTGTTCACCGGTCCCGGTCACATGGACCGCAATTCGCATCGAAGGGCCCGCATTTCCAGAAGCGAAAAGTACAGCTTTGCCGTCCGGCAACCATTCTGGCCAGAGGGCAAACTCGCCTTTATCAATGTGCGTGAGCGGACTTGGCGTGCCCCCTGCCTCTGGCAATTCCTGCACGGGCACGCCGAAGGAGGGTATGAAAACGATGGCACCCTGGCTGCTCCAACTGGCCCCGCGAGGGTTCGCAGCGTCGCCGATCGTGGTCGCCCCTCCGCCATTCACAGAAACCTTCTTCAGCTTGCCTCCGGCAAAGAAACCGAGCGATTGACTATCGGGCGAAAAGAAGGGATTGACTGCACCATCGGTGCCGGGAATCGCTCTGGCCTCCAGGCTATCCATGGCCCGCATGTAAAGCTGCTGGACGCCCCCCTGGAGGGCTACATAGGTCAGAAGCCTGTCATCGGGCGAAATCGCAACGGCCGGATTATCTCCCAGCGCCAGCCGTTGGTCTGCTGGCAGCGTAATCACAGTTCGCGTGACGGGTCGAGACGGCGTCGGCTTCAGATTCCAAACGGCTAGGCCAGTGACCACGCACGCCGCCACTAAGCACCCCGCAGCCAAAAGAAATGCTCGTCGCCCGAGCACGCCGGTGCCTATCGCTGCGACGGTCGGTTCTGCCGTTGCCGGAGCCGCAATCGCATCTTCGATCTCGATTCGGATCGTCGCTGCATCCGGGATTCGCTGACGACGATCTTTCCGCAGGCAGCGTTGCAGCAGAACGCGAATGAATGGAGAGATATTCGCGGGCAGCGCGGTCCAATCCGGCTCAGCTCTGACTACAGCGGCCAGGATGTCAGTTACGTCCTCGCCGTAAAACGCCTGCTTTCCAGTCAGCAGTTCATAGAGCACGCATCCGAACGCCCAAATATCCGTTCGTTTGTCCACTGCCTTGCCCCGCGCCTGCTCCGCGCTCATGTACGCGGCAGTGCCAAGAATCACTCCCTGCATCGTCGCGGCGCGGCTAAGCGTGGGCGAGTTGCTCATATCTTCGATCGCCGAGTCGCCCTCAAACGCTTTCGCCAACCCAAAGTCCAGAACTTTGACTTTGCCTTCAGGAGTGACCTTCACGTTGGCAGGTTTCAGGTCGCGGTGGATGATGCCTTTCTCGTGCGCAGCTTCGAGAGCTTCAGCAATCTGCTTTGCAACGGCGAGAGCTTCCTCGATTGGAACAGCTCCATCTCGCTTGACACGTTCTTGCAGCGTCTCACCGGAAACCAACTCCATGACGAGATAACTTGTGCCGCCGGATTGTTCCAGTCCGTAGATCGTGGCGATGTTGGGATGATTCAATGCAGCCAGCATTTTCGCTTCGCGCTGAAAACGAGAAAGCCGCTCGGGATCATGCGCGAATGCTTCCGGCAAAACTTTGATCGCCACTTCGCGCCCAAGCTTCGTGTCGCGCGCGCGGTACACTTCGCCCATCCCGCCCGCACCGATGGGTGCGACAATTTCGTACGAGCCGAGACGGGTGCCAGCCGCGATTGTCATTTCTTCAGCCCCGCCGTCCAGTTTTGTACCAACGTCAGGGGCTCGCCGGACTTCTGTTCTGGGTAAGTACGAAGCAAGAAATGCTGTCCATCCGCCGAAACATCATACAAAGGGTTACCTTGGGTCATCTGAGTAGCGGTGAATAGCGGCCGGACTTGACCGACTTCTACTGTCCCTCCCCTGACGGCTACCTCCGCTGCCATCAGCTGCCGATTCAGATCCATGTAGAAGATCTCTTTGCCGTCCTGCCGCCATCGGGGTAGCGACCCTCCGGCTGTCGAGATCTGCCACTTCCCACCAGGCCCAGAGAGCGGCGGCGGAAACGGAGTGACGTAAACCCCGTTGCGTTGGGATTCATTCGACGAATAAGCGATCCACCTGCCATCCGGCGAGAAATGTGCATCAAATTCATTAAAAGGCGTCTGCGAAATGAGAAACGGCTTGAGCGGGCCTCCTTGCCGTTGAGGTGTTAGTGGCAGGGCCCAAAGAGCGGCTGCTGCTCTAGAGAAACCGGTGTCATACAAGAGAAACTTCCCGTCCGCGGACCAGCTTGTCGGGAATTTTTCAAGATTGTCCGCGTAGAGCAGTTCTTCGGAACCTGCACCATTGGCCGATTTCCGATAGAGATCGAAATGTCCTTTTCGGTTTGACCTGAACACGATGCTTCGCCCATCGGGCGACCAGACAGGACTTCCAACATAGGCCGGGTCGAAGGTAAACCGAGTGCGGAGACCGCGCGAGACGTCGTAAGTCCAGATATTTCCGTTCGAACCATCCTGGATAGCGACCGCGAGGCTTTTTCTGTCCGGTGAGAATTGAAACGCGAAGACGTTGGCAGGTTCACCAACTGTGATTCCCTGCTTCCCACTCCGATCAAACCAGGTCAAGAGTGAGCCACCCGCGCCCATGCCTGTCCGGTACATCAGCATCCCAGTCTCGGAAACCGAGAAGACACCGACAGTCCCGCTGTTGAGCACGGTTTGAATCTGCTCGGCTGCTGGAACAGCTTCCCCGGTGGTCACCAGCCGCCTCGGATCGAACGGCTGAGCCATTAACGTACCGCTGCGCAGAAACAAGATGCGCCCTAGCGCATAGAGGGCATTGGAACTGGCTTCCGTCACTACCTTGCTTTCTCCACCTTCAAGCGAGCCGACGAGAATTGTCCCATTCCCGGGCTGATTCTGGTACAGGAAGTGACGCCCATCGGGGAGAAAGAAGGGCAAGCGTCCTTGTGCTGCACTTAACGGGCTCGATGCGCCACCGGCTGACGAAACGCGGCGGAGTGCACCTACGGTGTTAGCCGGCGCAAAAATGATCACACCGTCCCGGTTCCAGCTTCCGCCCCGGCCCAGGGGCGCATCTGCCAACGTGAGTGCGGGCCCGCCGGAAGCATCGATCTTCTTGAGCTTGCCGTCGGCGAAAAAAGCGATGAACCGGCTGTCGGGCGACCAGAAGGGAAACGCAGCTGCTTCCGTGCCGGACAGAGGCTGCGCGGTCAGCGCATCCAAAGACCGGACCCAGAGAGGGGCCTTGCCGTCTGCACTCCGCGCGCCGAATACGATGCGCTTCCCGTCGGGTGAAAGGGCCGGCAGGCTCAAACCGTTGGTGAAGTCCAGTGCGGTGCCGTCTGGCGGGAGGATGGTCGTGCGCAAGAGGGGTGTTTCCGGCGGCGTCTCACGGAGGTAAAGGAACGCCAGGGCTAGCGTGGCAACAATGGCAATCGTTGCGATAGCGGCCAGGAATCGCTCTCGATTCTTGCGGGGAGCCGTGACCAGTGCCGGCGTACCGGGCATTCCCCCATGCGAGCCGCCCTCGGCAACCCACTTCAACTCATTCGCCAGATCATTTGCGCTCTGCCAACGCTCATCCGGCTCTTTTGCAAGGCATCTCTTAACGACGCGGTCGAGCGCAGGAGGTGTCATCGGCTGAAGAGACATCATTGGGACAGGGTCGGAGGACATGATGGCCGAGATCACGCTGGCTTGGCTCTTACCTTCGAAAGCCCTCTTGCGGGTCGCCATCTCGTACACCACCACGCCAAACGCAAAAATGTCTGTGCGCGCATCCACCTCCTTGCCTTCCAACTGCTCCGGGGCCATGTATTGCAATGTCCCAACAATTGCCCCCTGCGCCGTCAGCGGATCTTTCGCCGTGGGAAGTTCCGAAAGGGATACGTTGGCCGGAGATGCCTCCTGCTTCAGCTTGGCTAAACCGAAGTCCAGTAACTTCGTCCCGGACTTGGTGATCATGATATTGCCGGGTTTCAGATCACGATGCGTCACTCCTTTGCGGTGCGCCTTATCGAGCGCGTCGGCAATTTCGATGGCGTATTGCAACACTTGTTCCAGCGGCAGCGCACCTTTGACCAGTCGCTGCGCGAGCGTCTCGCCTTCGAGATACTCCATCACCAGATAATCAATGCCGTCTTGTTGGCCGATGTCGTAGAGCGTGCAGATGTGAGGATGATTCAGGCTGGCGATGGTTTTTGCTTCGCGGTCGAATCGTTCACGCAATTCAGAACGATCTGCAAGATGCGGTGGCAGCACCTTGATGGCGACGATGCGGTCGAGTCGGGTATCACGGGCTTTGTACACTTCGCCCATTCCACCCGCACCGATAGCGGAGAGGATTTCGTAGGGCCCTAAACGTCTGCCAGGGAGGATCGGCATGGGCTCCCGCTTACTTAGAATCGGCAGAGTATAACCCTGTGAGGTCCTGGATGGCGGTTTTTCCTGATGTAACAAGTGCTCGTGGATTGCGGTTGGCACCTATTCCCAGCAAACTGGTCAGAGGCAGTCAGAGCGCGCCCTAGCAATCGGCCAGCCTTGTAAGCGCCAATAAATCCCCGCGGAAAGATTCCCCCGTGGATATTGTCCGTTGTCTTTAGTCAGGTGGTAGACCTTACTTCTTCTCGCGCATGACAGTTTCGATCTCGAAAGCCATTGTTTGGCACCGGATTGTTTGGACACTTAATTGAATGAATTCATGCTCCGGCTCCGAGTGAAACGATCCGTTGACGAGCCAGGGCCGGCGTGAGGTAGCCCGTTGCGCTAGACGAGCAATTCCGCTCGTGCAATCCTATTAGGTAGGCTGTGGATCATGACCGAACACAAAATTCTGATTAATCGAGCTCCTGTCCTGACGCTGTGGGCGACTACTGTTGCCGAGCGACTGGGATTTGACCAGGACGAGGCACTGTCACTCGGCAAGGCGGTGGCTGGTCTGAATGCCCAATCCAAAGGTCAGAGACTGGGCATATTCAAACCTGTGCCGCAAGAGGTCAAAAAGGCGCGCGCACAAAAACGAGGAGAGGAATTCTTGATTGAGATATGCGGGCGACAGGTGCCAGCAATCAATACGACGGATGGAGTGCGGGCGGTGATCAAGAACCAACCCATCGAATCGAAGAGCGTGGAGCGATACCTGGAGAGCAAGTTCGGTGAGTCGCTTGGTCTTGCACGTTCGGCGATGCGTGACCTCGCGAAAGCCTTCCGACCGGAGCAGCTTTCGAAGAACGCATTCAGTCTCTATGAGGAGTTCCGGCCGGCGATTCCAGAAGGGGTGAGAGGTTGGGGCGCTAAAGGGAAATTGGATATTGATCGTATCCGGTCCATGGAGTTGGAAAAGTGACGGCTAGAACGGTGGGTAGGCTCACCTGATTCCCAACGTTCATATCGATTTGCAATCGACGACCCACGAGCTAGAAGAAGGGCTGTAATCCTCAGTTATCTTGATTGGTGGTCCGGATCTGCCCTCCCTCATTGAGGGCGTCAAAATCCTCTTTGTAGTGCCAGCGCACATCGGAGATGAGTTCAGACGGTGAAAGCACCGATGGATACCCTGATAAGCCCTAACAGGTTGTACCCGATACGACAATTCTTCCGGCTGCCGTGCAAATTCCGATGGGCCAAGAGCTCCAGTCACTGCAACCTGTTGATACTAACGCGTCTAATGAGGTGTGGACTTGGCATGGTGATTGCACCCTTAGTTAGGGACAGCACACATGAGGTGATATATGAAACGGATTTTCCTATCACTGGCCGGATTCGTAACGCTGTTCGGGCTGATGGCCGCTCCTGTTCAATCTAGGGTAGTGGCAACAGCCATATCTCAAACCCAAGCGCAGCCCGAGGCCAAGACGTTTGCCGGCACAATTCTGAAAAGTGGCGAGAACTTTGTCCTGAGTGAATCAGGGACCAAGTCGAGATACTTGCTCGACAACCAGGTCAGGGCACGCCCGTATGAAGGGAAGAACGTAGAGGTCACTGGAACATTTGATGTGGCCAGTAATTTGATTCACATCGAAACCATTGGGGAGATCGTATAGATGTCTCGGCGCGAACAATGAAGAACCATAACAAGGATTAGGTGAACTTTATCATGAAGGAGAAATCTAAACATGCATACCGAATACGAGGAACCGCCAACTCACGAACAAATAACGCTAAGAGCTTATCAAATTTATTTGGAGCATGGTTTTCACCCCGGCAGCGAGTTGGCTGATTGGTTCGCGGCTGAAAAGGAACTAACTGAGCTATCAGTATCGGAGGGTGCGAACAAGCCACCCGCAGTCTTGCGAAAGTACGCAACAGCCTGAACTACCTGCAAACTGCTGACACAGAAATCAGGCGTCTGCTTGAAGAGAAGCAATCGGGGCTGAACAAGTAAGGAGCGCCGCTATTGAATCTCTTCCAAAGCGCCATCCCTGGGCGCTCGTTCACCAATGGTGCTCGGGAGGTTGAGTTTAGCCTCCTCCATGACTTTATTTTCCAGGATCACAGTGAGGACGGTGGGCTGGCCGAAGCACGACATCGTCACAGGTCGCCACCCGTCCTGCGATAGTACATTCAAGATCTTTTCAACTTCTGCCGACGAGCCGGAAATGACTTTATATAATGTTTTGGTATCCATTGATTCCTCGATTCACTCGACTGTCGTACCAAGGCCAAGTTACGTCCAGAGCGAATAGCAGTTTACGCTCATGGACGGGCAGCCGATTCAATTGTTAAGGTTTAGGGGTCGGCGGGCTATGCGTGGGGTTTTCGAGTGAGCATCCGTTCGCGAAGGAGAGAAGATTGTTCCGCTGACAAAGGCCGAGGATACAGCGATCCTAGCCAATGAAAGCAGGAGGATGTTTCTGGTTTAACCAGCAACCCGGTGTGCTCAGTCCGCATCATATTGAGCACTGGCCTCCAGACAGTGTACTGGTTAGCTTCTTGTTGGTGTTAATCTGAACACCGTGGGCAGCACCACCCCAGTAGTCTAGCAACGCTCCGCACACAATAGAACCCGGTCACACTGGTCAGCCTTTCAACTTGAACCAAGAAGGAAATATAGATTGAACGCTACTGAACTTGCCCGCAACAAATTTAACGCTCTGTTCGCAGCCCATGATGCGAAGGACATTCGCGCAGCCGCAGGGGAGCAGAAACCCGCTTTGAACACAGTCAAGAAGGAAGAAAAAAAGAACGTCGAGCCCCAATGAGCACTGACCAGAAGAGAGGTTTGACCATATGACATCGGGAAACAAGTGCAAGGTGAAAGACGATCTCGTGAATCAGCTCATCGCTTTGAACAACAACCTGAATACTCTCAGTACTGTATTCTTACACAGTCAACAAGCGCGAGCGGAAGTCCAGGAACGTCGAGAGAGCCTTTACGTCGATATCAAGCGGCATAGGGCGAAAGGACACGAAGGCAAACCTTGTCCTGCCGCCCAGCGCCTACCCGACAGTTCAAACATCAAGTAAGATCGTCCCACTCCCAAGAAACGGCCTTTGTCGGAAACTGGCAATCCAAAGCCTTTGCTGGAGTCAGGTTACCGTATCAACATGCCAATGAGCCAAGGAAGCATTAGGCCGATTGCGAGCAGCGCGACGGCAATCCAAAGCGGTGGCCGGTTGCCTTTACCTATCCCGTGCATAATTGCAATGATCAGCGCGACCACCGCGCAAGCAAACGCAATCAGGGGGATCACAAGGCGCTCCCTTCTTTAATTGCAAATGGTATCACGTCTTAGAATCGCTGGTTCTATCCCCCGATAAGCGGATTCTGCCTGATTATCGGAATGTGGGATCGGAGGCGAAATGTAACCACATCATTACGCTGTGTGTTGGCTTTCTTTAGCCGGTGAAATTCAATTGAGAATGAGATTTCTGCTACAGCCCACTTTGTGGTAAAGATGCTTTCGTGTCCACTGAGCCCCAAGAACGACGCCGGTGCCCTCGAATTGATTTGTCACAGGCCGTCCGCATTCGCCCCTTTGATCCGAGCTTGCCGCCAGAATATTGCACAACGTTGAACGCATCACAGGACGGTCTGTATTTTCCCACTCAGGCAGGTCATTACGGACTTGGAATGAGCGTCTATGTGACGACCGATTTCCAACCTGACAGCCCATTGAACTCTACCTTTGTGGGTGTTGTCGTACGAATCGACAAACTGGAATCTGACAAACGGGGAATAGCAATCCACGTCCTTTCTCCGTCATCGGCGGCGGCCAACTGATTCCAAGCTAACGTAATTGATTTAAAGCCGCACCTGCCGGAAATTTCCACATTCCGATAAGCCGACTTACCAGGACTTGGCGTTAGTCGGTGCATTTTCCTTGCGACAATTGTTAAATGAACACGGACGCGTTTCCTTGTGCGGTCGTGCCATTCTGGCTAAAGCTCAATAATATAGTTAGCTAACCAAAACTGCTATCATTTGTCACATGAGCATCACCCTGGCAGATGCCTTCCTTAAAACCACCAGGGCGAAGGTACACCTGGACTCGTTGCGGAACGAAGTGGCAATCTTCAGAGATTCTAAACCGCATCGAGTTAGCAGGGAGAGAGACATTACAAACGGGCGGTTTTTAATCCGCTTTAAGATTGCAAATATTCCAGATGGGCTTTACCTGATTGTTGGTGACTTCCTTTATTGTATGCGGTCTTCCCTGGACCAGCTTGTTTGGTCGCTCGCCAAACTAAACAAACCTTATCCCCGTGCGACGCAATTCCCCATTCTCGAAAAACGGAATGAAAAGAAGTTTCTGGGTGACACCAAAGGGATGCCCGTAGATGCCAGACACATTATTGAATCTCTTCAGCCGTACAATGCAGGGCAAAGCGCAGTCAAAAATCATCTTCTCTGGAAGCTCAATAAACTTTCTAACATTGATAAACATAGGAGAATACCGATCCATAGCGATGTCAGCATGGCTTACTTTCCTGACCTTCCGCAAAAGTTTGGGCGTTTGCTGAAAGTCGATAATGAAGGCACGGTGAGTGTGCCCCTGAATCTAGAAAGTTATATGCGAATACAGAAAGACGCTTCCTTCAACATAATTTTTGGCGATGTCGTTGAGGGAGTCGAATGTGACATTGAAGGACTGGAACAAATATACGATTTTGTCACTTTCAAAGCACTTCCGCGATTCACGCGCTTCTTTCAGCACATTGGTGGGACTCCATCTGAGCCAAACAGTCATGCTAGAATTGAAAGCTGACTTGACGGCTGCAATAATCAAGAATCGCAATGCAACCAAAAATCTGCATCCTTGGAACACATCACGCCTATCAATACCAGGCTCCGCGTTTTCGTTATCTTGAAAATATAAACAACCTCATCGAAATTCATTCCGTGGACTTAGTAGCGGAAGAGGCCACCGGAATATCCGGCGCATCGTACGCACAAGTATTAATAAAGAGAGTATTCGCGTCTCGGATTACATGGAAGAACGTGGATTTAACGGTTGAGGAACGAAAAATAGTGCCGGATATAAACCCGATGGGCCTTGGCACGCTCCAAGACTTCGATCTCCACACGCTAAGGGAATGGGTCTGGGTAATCAGAACCTCGAAAGCCATGAAAGACTCAGCTTTGCTCATCTGTGGTCTTGCTCATACGTTTAGCGTAGCTGAGAAGTTTCTTTTGGCTGGATACGCGGTGGAAACAAACACATATTTTGACAAGATAGATGAAGATAATATTATAACTGCCCTTGAACCCGTGAAACCTGGCCCCTCAGCAGCCCCATAGCGCGACGAATCGGACTCCCGTGGACCCGCGAGACCATGCCACGGGCGCAGATTGCCAGGTGACGCGTGCGTCTGGAACATCCTGCTAAAGCGCAAAAAGCCAGTTTCCGATAACGCGACGCAATATAAAAGGGCGCCCCTTTGAAGTAGGTTTTGATCGTTCGCATCAACGCCTACGGAAAGGAGCACCCTCATGTTGAACGACAAAAAGTATATTGGGATGGATGTCCACAAGGAAAGCATTTCGATTGCGGTGAGGAATGATGCGGGAAAGATCGTGATGGAATGCGTGATCGAGACGAAAGCCAGCGTGATTCTGGAGTTGATCCATGGGCTGCGCGGAGACTTGCAGGTCACGTTTGAAGAAGGAACCTGGGCCGCCTGGTTGTACGACTTGCTGAAGCCGCACGTGACGGAATTGGTGGTGTGCGATCCGCGAAAGAATGCCTCCATGAGGGAAGGCAACCAGAGTGACAAGATCGACGCGCGGCGATTGGCCGAGCTGCTGCGCCTGAATCATCTCAGCCCCGTCTATCACGGGGAACACGGCCTACGAAGCCTGAAGGAACTGGTGCGCAGCTATCTGACCATCACCAAAGATCTCGGACGGGTCATGTCGCGGGTGAAGGCGATCTATCGCAGTTGGGCCATTCCCTGTACCGGCAAGCAGGTCTATGCGGCACGGCATCGTGCGGAGTGGCTGGCGAAAATCACCGAGCCGGGAGTGCGCCGGCGGGCCGAGTTTTACTATCAACAACTCGATGCGCTGCGGACGGTGCGCCAGGAAGTGCGGCGGGATCTGCTCGCCGAGAGTAAGAAGCACCCGGCCTGGAAACGGCTCTGTCAGATCCCGTCAATCGGCCCGATCCGGGCGGCGGTGTTGCTGGGCATTCTGCAGACCCCACACCGTTTTCGCACCAAGCGGCAGCTGTGGGCGTTCAGCGGATTTGGTATCGAGACACAAAGCAGCGCCGATCACCGTCGGGTCGACGGGCAGCTCGAACGAGCGAAGAAACAGATCTCCATTCGCGGACTAAACCGCAACTGCAATCACGATCTGAAGAATCTGTTTAAGGGCGCGGCGATCGTGGCATCGAGCAAGCCCGGTCCGTTTCAAGAGTTCTACACCGCTTTGCTGACCAAGGGCATCCGACCGGAGATGGCACGTCTGACCTTGGCCAGGAAGATTGCCACCATCGTGTTGATCGTGTGGAAGAGAGGAGCGAGCTTCGACGCCCAACATCTGAAACCACAAACAGCTTGAGTGTCTCTGATCGAGTCCGCTCCATCTCTGGGGATTTCTCTGGCGGTGGCCGTCGGGTTCTCGAGACACTCTGGTTCGAGAGCGAGTCTCAGCTGATAAGTTAGGCGCTGCGTGCCTCGGGCACTCAGTCTCCTAGATGACCCTAGGCCCTCTCGGATGACCAGAAAAAGCTATGGGCCACGAGTCCCAAATAGAACTATGGTCGCCAAATTTGACCACCGTTCTGCTTTGCTGGTTTTGGAACTGACAGGCTTCGTCGTGAAGAAGCGATGAAAACCGCTGGTAGAGAAAATCCAAACCACGGGGCTACCTTGCCCCACAACCGAGCACATGGCGCGGTCGGTCAGAACAGATCTCGCTCGATCGAGTGGGCTGTGAAGCAAGAAAAATTCCGGCCGCGGGAGAGGTGTTTTTTCTTGACTTTACCTTTTATAGAACTTCTCAGGACTTGGCCAACCTGCCATGCGGTGTTTCACGAGTGATGCGGGAATTTCCCACTAAATTTCTAACATACCACCGAGCAAATCTCGTCCGAGGATAACTTCCGATCCGGGAGTTGCCGCATGACGCCTCGGATCGGAATGAGCAGTGACGACAAATTCGACGTGTACGCAATACGCCTCCAACGGTCTCTTCCGCCTTCCAAAGGCAATTTGGTGAGGTATGCTCTTGGTGGGACATTGCTCACAGATGAGCGAAAGCGACCGTATGGCGAGTGGGAGTTGGTGGAGAACCAGGCTGCTGCGCCGCGTGGCCATTCTGCAGCATCGTGAAGATCAGGTCTTTCTGGTTCTGGCGCTAGTTATCGGTGCGTTGACGGGCTTGGCGGTTGTCGCTTTCATCCTACTTACAGAACGGTTGGGGATGCGGCTGTATCCGGTGGGCAGTGCTCCGTGGCGGCGTGTGATGTTTCCCGTGGTGGGATCGCTGGGCATCGGCTACCTTCTGTTCCGCTATTTTCCCGACGCGCGAGGCAGCGGAGTACCGCAGACCAAGGCTGCGCTGTACGCCCGTGAAGGCCGCATCACTCTTCGCACCCTACTCGGAAAGTTCTTTTGCACGTCGGCAACACTCGCCAGTGGAATACCTTTGGGGCGTGAGGGGCCTTCTGTCCAAGTGGGAGCGGGCATTGCTTCAGTGCTCGCGCGCTACTTGGGATTGAGCCCAGAAAAAGTGAAGGCGCTTGTGCCCGTTGGTGCGGCAGCCGCAATTGCCGCTGCGTTTAATACTCCACTTGCGGCAGTATTATTTTCACTGGAAGAGATTGTTGGAGACCTCCACGCGCCCGTGCTTGGCGCGGTGGTACTGGCTTCCGCCACGTCGTGGGTGGTGCTCCGCCTCCTGCTCGGCAACAGCCCTCTATTCAAAGTTCCTCAATACCAACTCGTCCATCCGCTGGAACTTGTCATCTACGCCGTGCTGGGCGTGGCAGGCGGTCTGGTTTCCGTGGCCTTCACAAAGCTACTGCTGGGCATGCGAGCGCGCTTCCTGCGCTTCCCGAAAACGACGGTCTGGTTCCAACCCGTAGTAGGCGGATTATTCGTAGGGTTCCTAGGCTTATTTGTCCCACAAGTTTTGGGCGTGGGATATGGTTACGTGGGCGACGTATTGAACGGTCGGATGGCGTTAAGCCTGATGTTGGTGTTGGTGGTTCTCAAGATTCTTGCCGTCACGACGAGCTACGCCTCGGGCAACGCGGGCGGTATTTTTGGTCCTGCCCTATTCATCGGCGCAATGTTGGGTGGTGCCGTGGGGACCGTGGCACATCATATGTTACCCGCCTACACCGCAGCGCCCGGTGCATACGCATTGGTCGGGATGGGCGCGGTCTTCGCGGGTATCGTGCGTGCTCCTATGACCTCGGTGCTGATGATCTTCGAGATGACGCAAGACTATGCGGTCATCGTTCCATTGATGATTTCAAACTTGGTGAGCCTTTTCATTTCTTCGCGACTTCAGCAGCAGCCTATCTACGAAGCCCTGGCAGTACAGGATGGCATCCATCTCCCTAAGGCGGAGGCACGGCAACGACCTGGCCAGCGTCAGATGCTCGACATCATGCGGGCCGTAATGGAGTCGCTGCCAGCGGAACTGACGGTTCGGGAAGCATGGCAGCAAGCTCAATCAAGTGTGTTCAAAAGTTGGCTTGTGGTGGATAGCAGCGGCATAGTGGGGGTTATCAACCGCCTCAGGCTGGAACGTGGGTTGGCGCAAAATGCCAATCAACAGCTGGGGACAATTGTAAGTGCACTCGACTTTCCGCACGTACACTCGGATCAGAGCCTGGACCTGGCACTCGAACGGATGGGCGCCAACCAGCTTGATGTCCTGCCCGTTGTGAATCGCGCGAATGTGCGCAAGTTGGAAGGCATCGTGACCTTGCGCGATGTCTTGGATTCATACGGAGTCAGCCCGTCCGATGGGGCTTAGCCTTACTGGCAGATTCCTCCCATCCAGAAGCGGTAGCCGGGAACAAAAAAAGGGAGCGCAGGTCCGCACCACTGCCTCCCCCAAATTGCCTTCTACTGCAAGACGAGCCAAGCGTGTCGGAGGACGCTTGCCCTACTTAATTATTTATGTCGCAGCACGATACGTCAAATAGCGGTTTCCAGAAAAGCAACATAGCCGTTCGAGCCAAGTGCGGTTGTATAAGGGGAAAGGATTTTGTTATTGAATCCGATTAGGTTAGCTTTCCTCAGTTTGATACTCTCTCAGGAATCGAACGTATCAGTGAAACGTAAAATGACTCGTTACATCCTTGCAGGCTTTGCTGCGGCATTCTTAGTCGTTGCATTCTGGCCAGTGTCTTCCCCCGCAAATCCGCGATGGGAGGTATGCGTTGTAGATCGAGCTGGGAATCCCGTCCAGGGCCTGAACGTTCTAATGACCTGGGAAGGTAACTCGGAGAGCGGCGAAAACACTGAAGAAAACCTGCTCACCGATCAAAACGGGGATGTGGTCTTTGCCCCGCGCAATGTGAAGATAGCCGCGTGGGGACCGATTTTGGCCAAAATCTTTTCACATGACTTGTACCATTCGAGCCTTGGCCCGTATGTCGCAGTATCTGCTTTTGGCCAAGATGCTAAAGGAAATAAAGTCGTCAGTGGCTTTGCCTACTGGGACGGAAACTCTCCAAATATGCAATCCCGGCTTATTGTCAACGCCTCGCCTTATTAAGCCCGATAAACGGGATTATCGGTAACTGGCCCTATGGTGCAAAAGGCGTATGCTACGGACGTGGTTGGATAGGACGAGGGTTTACGCAACATCCTCGCTGTCGGATAAGAACTCATACTTTTCAATCATCGTAGCGATGCCCGCAGATTCGCCTGGTTTCATAACGCATCGCTGGATTCGACCCTGGCACCGTACTCTCACCTGAGCCCCGAGAGTGATCTGTGTGGGCAGCGTCATCTCGACTTCAACGGGGGTGCCACTTGGGATTGCCTCTGGCAAAAAGAAATACACCCCACCTGAACTAACATCCTGCGTGACCGTGTGAGCCTTGTGCTGTTCAGAACCGTTCGTCCAATGAACAGTTAGAGGCATCCCGAAGTTAAATCGCTCCGCGCGGCGTCGTTCATGGTGTGACAACAGGTTTTTCCTTCAGCCTAAATATCGAATTGAATTGATTTTAGTATGATTGGCCCCGAGCGCACAGATAGAAAAAGGTGAGTTGCTCCGATTCAACAATCCCGGATGCAGAACTCAGCGCGGCACGATGTTTCAGAATCATTGTGTCTGGAACACGTGAACCCCTATTTTCTAGCGCCTAGACATAAAGGCTTGCGGGAGCTTGGTCATCGGGTCTTCGGATCAACGGGTAAAAGCCACATTCCGAGAAGCCGTGCCGGCTCAACCGGTCGATGCAACACCCTATAACCAGTTGATCTGACAATGCTTCTCATCGAGAAGCAATCAGTACGGCAGTGTTCAATCAGAACCTAAACAGGGCTTTTGTTTTGTTTGATATTGACGGTGGCTAACAAAATCAGCTACCTAGGCTCCTACAAGAAGACTTTGAGCAGGTGTTGCAACGACCCATTGAGACCACCCGACTTCTCGGGACTTGGCCTCTAGAGGCTATCAGCTTGGAAGGTTTGGCTGTGATAGAAGTGATCGAAAGTGTAATCGTGCATCGCCAAAGAAATCACCCGAAGGTTCGCTATCTGTCCACCCATTTATATTAACCCGATAGATGGGATGAAAACTGCAGGAAGGAGATTTATGCTTCAGCTCTTTTTGAGGGTAATTTCGACGCGTCGGTTTTTCTGGCGGCCTTCAGGGTCGTCAGCGCCGTTGGGCTTCTTGTTCGGGACAACGGGCTTGGTGTCGCCAAAGCCGTGGGTGGAGATGGAATTCGAAACCCCGTGCGTGACCAGCCAGGTTTTAACGGAGTCGGCGCGACGCTCGGACAGCTTTTGGTTGTATTGTTTTTCTCCTTTGCCGTCCGTATGGCCGCCAATGGTGCAAGGGTATGCGGGGTAAGATTGCATCACCGTAATTACTTTTTGCAGACTAGGCAGAGCCTCGGGGCGGAGGTCGGCTTTATCGAAATCGAACAGTACGTCGCTATCGAGCTGAATTTGGATTTCCGTGTCCGTGGGCCGTGCGCCCAGATCCTTGAGTGCGGCATTCAGCGGGTCCACCTTGCCGGCCACAGCTAAGCTGAGGCCCTTGAGGTCGGTGACCTTCCCTTGGATGGGCAACACTTTTGCTGTGGCACCAGGTGGGATGGCGTCGTCGGACTTGTATTTCTGCGCTTGGGCAGCTTGCGGGAAAAAAGCCGCGGCCATCATAAACACGCTAATCAGAAAAATGCGTCCCGTTCTCTCGCGGATCATGGTTATCTCCTCGCTAAGACACCGGCGTGTCTTCAAAAGGAGCAAACTTTGGAATGTAGATAGTGACCTTGGTTGAGGTCGCCGGCGGTGCCGGGAATTTGGCCCAATCCAAGCGTTGCTCGCCCGGGGGCAGATTTCCATACCACACATCCAGGACCCGATTGTTCTCGGAATCTGTCAAGAAGGCATACTTCTTGTTCTCGGCGGGATCCGTGTAGTAAAGCTGAGGCCAATCGAAATCATAGCGGATCGGTTGCGGCGCCGCGCCAGCCACGAGGCCGTTGGACTGAGGCGCGCCGGCGGCGTAGACTATCCTCCAGCGGACCAGCAAGGCACCGCCACTCACTCGCTTCACTTCCAGCAAGTCACAGCGAAGATTCGGATCTGCGCTGTATTGCGCGCTGGCAATCACAGTGCTGGGGCTCATCGGCGCGGCAGCTGCCGGGACACTTGGAGGAGCCGCAGGTTGAGGTGCCTGAGATGCAGTGGAAGAACCTGGCTGGGTAGGAGCGGTTTCTTGCTTCGAACACGCCACCGTTCCAGCTATCACACACAGGGAAGACAAAACCAGAAATCCGGGGAATAAGTTCCGTGAGTTCATACCTCGCACCTCCAAAAGCGTTTCGTAATCCTATTCCTCCAGTCCATGCATTACAAGCGGCATATCTTGACCTTAGCTACTGTGTAATGTGCTGAACTGCATGAGCATACATTCAAACTTGTAAGGACTAGTGTCCCACTATCTGTTACGGAGCCAAGTCCTGAGAAACGGGATTATCGGAATGTGGCCCACCGAGACCCATCCAAACTGAAAGGCTTTGTGGACACCCGGATGTCAGTCCGGCCGCGGCCTCCTTCTTCATTCGCGGTTCTTAGAGAGGGCGCTCCCTCGACAAATTTCTTGGCAATCCTTCCGTAGTGCCCGTCCGCTGTCTCTGCGATCACAACTTGACCCGCCTGTGATCGAAGGTCATTGCTTGTCAATCACCGCGACCAGCGATACGATTCCAGCCAACTTTGAACTCGGATAGATCAGGCTGCATCATTTCGAGCGGTACTGAGAGGCAATTGGTCCTGCTGAGTTCGTGAGGAGGTTAGTGATGAGTTTTTCTCATAGATACGCCTGTCTGTTCCTCGCGGCATTTGCTGTGATGTTCCCGGCAGCGCTAGCACCTCAAGAATCCCTGCCTACAACCCCTCCAAAACGTACCGTTCCAAGACCAGTGCTGAACGAGCAGCAGAAGAGGGGCGAAGCATTGTTTGTGCAAAATTGTCCCTTGTGCCATGTACCCTCCAATCAAAAAAAGAGGCTCGGAATCCAAGGGCCTGTTCTTCAGGGCCTGTTTACAGAAGACACCGACGAAGATCCCCTGCGTCAGCTCATTCAACAAGGGGTCCCCGAAAAGATGCCAGGCTTCCGGTATGCTTTGGATTCGAAGCAAATCGACGAACTCATTGCGTTCCTGAAAGCCGGAGCATATTTAAGAACTGCGGGTGTTGCCGATTGAACGGAGGTTTTGCCATGCACCGACTGCTTATGCGGCGCCGAATTTTTGCCTTGCTTGTCCCATTGCTGTGTGCAGGACTGTCGGCGGCACAAGCCGGGTCCTTACCCAGCAGCGGACTGATGGGCATTGTAAAGTCCTCGGAAGGGAAACCGCTGGAAGGAGTTCCCGTCTCGGCCAAGGCTCAAGGCTCGACGATTACCACGTCGGTGTACACGAACCAGAATGGGGAGTATTACTTCCCGCCACTTCTTGACGGCCAGTACCGGATATGGGCGCAGGCCGTGGGGTTTGAGCTTACCCGCGCCGAGCAGACGATTTCTTCTGGGAAGAAGATCCAACAAGACTTCGCTCTCAAGCCCTTGAAGGACGCCTGGAAACAGCTTTCGGATGCGGAATGGTTTGCAAGCTTACCTGACGACACCGCAGAAGATAGAAAAATGAAGAGAGTCCTTCTCTATAATTGCGGCACCTGTCATAACTCAGGGTTCGTGTTGGAAAAGCGCTTTGACAAGGCCGGTTGGGAAATAATACTTAGCCGCATGTCGAAGATCTCCGGTTCCTACGACCCGCCGGACGGGCCGGATTGCTGCGGTCGGGTAACCGCAGCCAACCATGACGAGGTCCCTGGTGGCGGCAAGTTTGCCAAACCTATGTTGGATGACGAGGGCAAGCCGATCGGGGCTGAGCGCCGAGTCCTCGAATTCTACAAGAAAGACATAATCGAATATTTGACCCGGGTCCGTGGACCTGAACCGTTTCCACTAAAGCTCAATCCATTCCCGCGGCCCACCGGAGAAGCCGCCGATGTCGTGGTTACCGAGTATGATGTCCCTCTGAAAGATGGCCGTACGCTGGGAAAGCTGGATCCCAAGACTGGCCACATTACACAATTCAGATTGAACGGAGATAACAGCACGGTCCGCAACGATAACCCTGAGTATCCCGGCAACGAATTCAGGGACGGCAGCGACTGGTCCAGAGGTCTACGGGTCAGTTACCAAGAACATGGTCAACACGATCTGGTATTTGGCAAAGATGGCTACGTATATCTACCCCCCAACATAGGGGTTGGCTTGGATCCGGAAGGCAACGTCTGGTATGGAAACGATATGGCCATCAAATTTGACATCGAAACGGAAAAACTCACGCCTTTCCCGCTTCCAAAAGGATGGCCAATATTCAACAATGGGAAAGACGTTGATTCCAAAGGTATTTTTTGGGCCGCGCAGTCCAACGGAACTTATCGGTTGAATCCCAAGACAGGAGAATATACCGAATTCAAGTCAAAGACTCCGCTAGGAAGACCATATGGACTCACCATAGATTCCGAAGACAACGCTTGGATCGCTCAAATCGCTGTAGATAGGGTGGGCTACGTGAATGGCCACACTGGCGAAGTCGGCGAAGTAGTCCTGCCTCCTATAGACGATGAGGAGATCAGCGCAATGGACCGCGAAGTTGGCAGGGGCTGGTCAATGAATGAGCCGCTTTATGCTAAAGGGCCAAGGAGACTGCGCGGCGATAGAAAGGGTGATACGGTGTGGGTTGCAGAATATTTCGCGGGCAGGCTGGCGAAAATCGATATCCACACCAAGAAGCTAACCGAATACAAGTTACCGGGCTGGTATCGCTATGCGTATGTATATGAACCGGTGATAGACAAGAACCACATCGTTTGGTTTAGCATGGGAAACGCAGACGCACTTGGTAAATTCAATCCGGTCACGGAAAAATTCACTTTCTATCCGCTACCAACGCGTGGAATTAATGGCCGGCACATCGATGTGGACAATGACCACGAGGTGCCGGAAGTTTGGCTCCCCTATGATGCTGCTGGCAAGGTTGCGCGGGTGCAATTCCGTGCGAACCCCGCGTATTGAGTAGACGCCAGAGAGGCAGCTAAGAGCACACGCGTTAACATGCTTCAACCTCCCGCAGAATAGTGTTTCCCCCACGAATGAGGCGGGATTTTTTACGTCGGCGGCTCGTGAAAAATGGCATCTTGGACGCGAAATCCAGCGGTCCCAAGGGCTGTCTTTCGCCCTGGTCCTCGAAGTCCGGTTATCGGCTTTCAGGCGAAAGCTGGGCCGCAACAGAATGTCCGTTCTGTTGCATTCATCAGGGTGCCTCCGCTCATCTTCCACGGGTTACGCAGGCCGATGCAAGAGGCGGGCGGCGACCTAATGTTGCATTTCGCGCCGACTTTAGGCACTGATGCCCAATTTCATGTGTTTGTGGGCAAACTAAACTGTGAATTTGGGCCACGCCGAATCAGGTACTTACGGGGACTGTGGAAGTGAGGTTTCTGGGCAAGCTGCGACCCCGGTACAGATTCAGGCAACCCCTCTCTTCAAAATCGAAAACGGCGACATTCGCAGACAGTCGACTAGCGCCGGCGAATCATGTACCAAAGGGTGCGTAATTCTCCGTTTGCAACTCGTTGAAAAAGCGAGATCGAACTCTTACGGATTTGCCCGTATCAAACCATTTCTTTTGGTACAGGAGTCTTCGGAATCCCGCGTTCCGATAAGACAACGCAATATAAAAAGGGCGCTCCTTTGGAGTAGGTTTTGATCGTTCGCATCAACGCCTAGGCGATTCAATGCTCATCGGTTGAAGCGCAACGAACCGACAGCCCAATCCAACTGAACTCGACGCGGACCCGAGGGTTTTGTGGGATTTCACTTTTCTTGAAATTTGTCATCAATTAGCCAATTCATCTGCCGCTGTTCTTTAGCTCATTCAAAAATCGCTCACTCACTTGCTGGTAAAGGGCCGGTAGTTGGGTTTCGAGCCCTGCCAAGGCCAGCTGTAATTCGCGAACAGCTGCCTGCGGGTCCGATAATGTCTCACCCGTCCCAGCGAGCAGGGCGGAAGCGTTGTCGTTCACTCTCTGTGTTTCCGAGAAAACACTCATTACACTGCTACGCCAATCAATGGCTGTTGTCCCGGCGGATAGCGGTAAGTCAGAGGCCGGTGGCGGCGCTGCTTTTATGAACGTGGATAAAAGCAACGGCGAAACCCTAATTCGCACCTCATCCACGTCTTGGCGAAGCACCGAAACATGGTCACGAATCAAAAGTGCCAGAGTTTGTTGTGACCCAACACTTAGCTCCGTAACCACGTCGGGCGTATAGCGATTGCCTAGTCGTCGTAGTGCCCATGCCTGGGCCATGGCATCCTGCACGAGTTCCACGGTTCCGTTGACAAATGCGGCGCGAGTTTCAGCAACCGGAAAGCGTTCTTCCAATTGCTGTTCAAATGCCGGTCTGCCGGCGATGATAATCGCAGGGGGTTCGTGTCTGGTTGCCTCAAAGCTCCCACCTGCGATTTCGTACTCTTGTGCCGAAACCTCTCGTGCAGCTTGTGGCGCCGCTCCCAGTCTGATATCCGACGGAGCTTGATTCTGTTGTGACTGGGCTTCTTCAATTGTTTGCAGGCGAAGCTCAACGTGGGAGATCCCCTGAAGGGCGGCGAGAATGTCATTCTTACGATCTGGCGTGCTAACAATTCCTCGGACGATCACTGACCGCTGGCCGGACCTTGGTATGTCACGCTCCAACTCTATTTGCTCACCCAAGTCCGCTTTTTCAGCGTGAATCGCTACGAGAACCCGGAGTTCGGCTTCCGCCAGTTCAGCATCAGTCAGCCCTGGAGGCTGCAGAGCCACAGTCGCAGGACGTTTGTTCACAGCATCATATAGTGGAGGCTCAGGTTCAAAGATGGCCACATTGATCGAATCCATGGGCAAAACGTCCCATACCAATTCGTGGATCTCCACCCGGCGACCGTCCTGCAATCGGAGATCTTCTGCGACCGGATGGAAGTCGGTGGACCGTACTGTGATGCTCGCCTCCGCGATTGGGCCTTCGGAGGTCGTCGTCTTGAGAGTAATAAAGTCTTCGCCGGTTGTTGTCACCCTGTCTTGTCTATCGTTAAGACTCTTATACCAAGCGCTGTAGTTGGCCGGGGATAACGGGTCCTGCCAAGAGAGATGGGCAGTGAAAAAAGTTCGCCGGAGTTCGGCGTCGGCGGTGGGTACGGCATCGGACAGATCTTGCGGCAGCCTTCGCATCCCCACGTTACTGGAAACCTTCTCATCGGCGCCTTCGACAAGATCGAGACGATCAGCCTGACGCACTCCTGCTGGATCACGGTAGATAGTTCGCGTCACAGTTTGGCTACCGGCACGGATCCTCAGTTTCTGATAAACCACGGGCTTCGTTACGCTACGTAACGCGAGAACTTCAGAGCTTTGGGCATTCTCGAGAAGTTCGCTCGCGGAAACTTTGGGCACATGCCACAAGCGCGTAAAAGAGAAAAAGGCCAAGATTGCCACGACAGGGGCGCCGATCCAAACGTAACGTGGCCCCTCGATTTGTGAAATCGCCCACAATCCCCGAGTGACTCGCAATACCCGTTTCCACAGCGGGGGCTGACCGATGCTAGCCGCGAGGTGCTCGAGTTGATTAACAAACCTGGATCGCCCGCCGGTAGAGATTGAGAAATAGGGTTGAATCAGTTGATCGCGGTAGTCCACTACATCTCCAATGGCCTTTTCGATCTGCTCACGGCGCGCCCGGCAAGCCCAGCAAGACGCTACATGAACCTCTACCTGCGCGGCTTCGTGGGCCGACAATTCACCATCCAGAGCCAGTAACAGTTGCTCATCAGAAAGATGAGGATTCTGGTTAGATTTCATATTTTCTACCGAACAATTGTTTCGGTTCTCACTGGGCTTATACATGGGACTCCATGATAAGTTTCTTTATGGCTCGACGCAGTGACTCGGCGACTGTGGAAATTGTGACTCCCAGGATATCCCCAATTTCGCGGTAGCGAAAACCCTCGGCGCGCAGATACAGGCACTGCTTCTGTTGTTCGGAAAGTGTACAGATCGCAGCATGTACGCGAGCCATCTTCTCACTGCGCAGAAAGAGTTCTTCGGGACCAGGCGTCGGGTCAGCCTGTGACGTTTCCAATTCGGATAGCTCATCAGGCGCATCGGAGAAAAGGTGCCTGCGCCTTTTGAGTTCGTTAATGTTTATATTATGGGCGACGCGAAAAACCCAACTCCGTATATTGTCTTCTTTACCGCCTGCGTTGAGGTGCCGGTAAAGCCGCAGAAAAGTTTCCTGGATTATGTCGTCCGCATCAACAGGAGATGCACTCCGGCAAAGTAGATAGCGATAAACTGGCTCATGTAGCTGATCGTACATCTGGGTAATCCGCTCTTCAAGTTTCAGGGTAGATTGGACTTCCTGGCCGAGGATAGCGGGAGACACACAAAGGTCCGCACCTAAGATATGGCGAACCTCTGACTTCACACGGGCGTTTTCCGTTCCATCCTCCCTCAACCGAAGCGCAACCCTTTGCGGGCGCTCTGTTCTCGCCTCAATTTGAGAGCATCTTCTGCCAAATCCAGCTGTCATAGAAACAATCGAACACATCCTTTTTACGACAGCAGGGCGAGATTTATTTTTGAGCGCTGGCGTTGATTTTGGGCCCTAATGGTAAACCAATTTTAACCTAATCGAGGCTGTTTTCTGTGCGGAGGTCTGTAACAAATTTGGAGTTGTGCTTCTTGTGGTGTCTGGGACGGGGCATGGAGGTGCTTGAACCCGCCGCGATGCGCTTGGTGGGTTTGTGGTCTTCGCGGTCAAGTAAATAGTGATGACATGATCTGGTAAGGCTAGGACATGGCTATCGCAGCCTAACAGTTGCCGGCATGCATGGCTTTCGCCATACACGATCTTAGGAGACGGCAGGCCACCAAGCTACATCCCCATCTACGTCGGCGGAGTAGGGCAGCTTTGCAAGCCATTGCCGCGAAATTCCCTCTCCGAGGGGGCACAAACGGACTCCCGCCCACCTCAAATCTTCAAGACTTTGGCCCGACAGGACTTAGTGCGGCTCTTCGGGTCCGGTCTATTCGCTATTCTTAGCCATTCGATTGACGCGCTCGCTACTATCCGCGACAGGTGCGCGAGTTTGGGGGCGAGGGGGGAAGCTCAAAACGGAAATTTCGGATAGAAACAGGCACTCTTGATCAGCGCAAGCATTAGGAATATTTTCACATGCCGTCACAAAAAGCACCTTCCCGATTGTTTAAAGGGTATCAACGCCAGGTTAAGAAGAACCGCTCAATGATTTTGAGTGGGGCGCGTTCGTAATTATGAACACGCAGATATCGAAGACCGGAGCAGTTCCTTTCTGACTTTCGGTATCTCACGCAACATCCCAAGAGTTGGTAATCGCGTTTTCTGAGGACCAGCGGAGAATAAATTCAGGACGGATCAAGGAGGCCTTCTACTATGGCCATTCGACCCAATACCAAGGGGAACTATGTTTTTTCAGTATTCGTCTTGCTGGCCGTTACCGTCTTATTCTCTGTTCAGGGACACGCCCAAGTGGTCGGAGCAACGGTAACAGGCACAGTCACAGATCCGTCTGGCGCGATCATACCTAACGCACAAGTTTCGATGACGAACGCCGCTACAGGAATTACGACGAACGTAACGACCAATTCTGCGGGATTTTATGCTACTCCGAATCTGATACCAGGCCCGTATCAGGTTACGACACGTGCAGAGGGGTTCCAGACCGTAATCCGGAGTGGCATCACGCTGACGGTCGGCGCTCAACAGGTCCTTAATGTCACGATGCAGGTTGGGCAAATTTCACAAACCGTACAGGTTACTGCGGACGCGTTAGACGTGCAACTGGCCTCCTCAAGCATAAGTGCCCAGGTAAACGCGACGACGGTGCGCGAATTGCCATTGAATGGACGCTCGTGGACTGATCTTGCCACGCTCCAGCCGGGCGTCAATGCAATTGAGACACAGCCATCCTTTGCCACTGGATCAGATAGGGGGAACCGCGGCTTTGGATCGCAGGCATCTATCTCTGGCACCCGCCCTCAACAGAATAATTATCGCGTCGATGGCGTCAGCATCAACGATTATTCAAATGGAGCTCCGGGCAGTGTGCTTGGAGGGAACCTTGGCGTAGACGCGATTCAGGAATTCTCTGTCCTCACCAGCAACTATTCGGCTGAGTATGGCAAGACCTCTGGCGGAGTGGTCAACGCCATTACGCGCTCTGGCACCAATCAGTTCCACGGTTCTGCCTATGAGTTTCTGCGCAACAGTGCGTTGGACGCGCGAAACTTTTTTGACGGGGCCACGATCCCCCCATTCAGACAAAACCAGTTTGGAGTCTCGGGTGGCGGGCCGATCCTCAAGGATCGGACATTCATATTCGGGGATTACGAGGGGGTTAGATCGTCAAAGGGCATCACGACCGTCAACATTGTGCCGTCAACGGATATGCGAAATGGAATCATCCATAACGCGAACGGGACCACGACAACGGTTGGGGTAGACCCCTCAGTCCAGAAGTATCTTGTCTTTTATCCCCTGCCTACTGGCGTGCCTACGCCGAATGGATTGGGCAATACTTTTTTTTCCAGTTTTGCGGGACAGAGGATAGTAAATGAAAACTTCCTCACCACGCGAATGGATTATAAATTGTCCGACAAGGACAGTATCTTCGGCACTTATGTATTCGACAGAACGCCATATACGTCGCCGGACCAGTTTAATAACGTTTTGCTAAGTGATCTAACCTTTCGTCAAGTTGCTATACTCGAAGCAACCCACATTTTCAACCCCAACTTGGTCAACACAGTTCGGTTTGGCTATAACCGCAACCGAGTGGACAATGACGTGAGTGCGAGCGCAATCAATCCGGCAGCAGCGGACGTGTCGCTGGGTGCGGACCCCGGTCGGCCAGCGGCCAATGTGAGCGTGACGGGCCTCACCGTGTTCCCCGGCGGGCTGGGAGGGAATCCGGAAGGTTATTTCCGTTGGAATTCGTTCCAGGCCTCTGACGATGTCTTCGTAACGAGAGGCACGCATTCGCTGAAGTTCGGCTTTGTAGTAGAACGAATGCAGGATAACATGGGGACACACTCACAGCCCGATGGGGTCTTTTCATTTAAAACTCTGACAGCTTTCTTGACCAACAAACCTTCAAAATTCAACTCCGCCCTGGTCAGCACTGTCTCCTACCGTGGTTTTCGCCAGACTCTTCTCGGCGGTTACATTCAGGATGATTGGCGCATGCGTCCTAACCTGACCCTGAACTTAGGATTGCGCTACGAAATGACCACGGTCATGACAGAGACGCATGGGAAGCTGATCAATCTGGTCAACATGACCGACGCGAGTGCCCACCTGGGCGATCCCCTCTATCAGAACCCCACCAAGCGCAACTTTGAGCCGCGAGTCGGTTTTGCTTGGGACCCGTTCCGCAATGGCAAAACGGCCGTGCGCGGGGGGTTCGGGATATTTGATGTGCTACCTCTACCTTATCAGTACTACCTCACCCAGAATGCGTCTGCTCCGTTCTTATTGTTGGGTTCCACATCAAATGCCGCTAAACTCGCCGGCACGTTCTTTGCCGGAGCATACCCGTTGCTGAAAACGTCCTCGTTTCGCACTGCCTACATCGAAAACGCCCCACACCGCAATTACGTGATGCAATGGAACATGAATATCCAGAGGGCGATTACACCCACCCTAACGACCACATTGGGTTATGTCGGATCGCGCGGGGTCCACATGCCCTACCGCGTAGATGATCTAAATATGGTCCTACCAACTCGAACGCCTCAGGGGTATTTATGGCCATGCGGACCAGATGGGACAGGAAACCCCTGCGCCGTGGGCTTCCTTCCGACCGGTGCGCCGTCCGATCCGGTCAATCCTAATTTCGGCGCGATAAGGGGCATGTATTATCAGGGGAACTCGTTTTATGATGCCCTTGAGCTGCAAGTGATTAAGAAAATGAGCCACGGCGTACAGGTGCAGGGCGCTTACACCTGGGCAAAGAGCATTGACACCAACTCCGCGACTGTAGCGGGGAATCAGTTTGGTAATTCAATCTCATCCCTCGATTGGTTCGATCAATCACTTAGCCGTTCTTTGTCCGATTTCAATGTTGGTCGAACTCTGGTAATCAACGCTATTTGGGAGGTTCCTGGGCTTAAATCGTCCTCCCGGGCTGCGAACTGGGTGTCCAACGGGTGGCAATTGGGCGGGATTTACAAGGCCAGCGATGGTATACCTTTCAGCGCTACCTTTGGTACTGATGGCGACGTATTGGGCAAGGGCAGCTCCGATACATTTGATTACCCCAATCGCTTGACGGGTCCAGGATGCAATACCCTGGTTAACCCCGGTAACCCCACCAACTACGTCAAGACTCAGTGCTTTGCGCTCCCGACGGCACCGAACGCTGCCTTCTATGCGGCTCATTGCGATTCCACAGTGGGTGGCGGTCCGTCCAGTCTGGAGTGCTTCAACCTTAGGGGAAACGCCGGGCGCAACATCCTGATCGGACTAGGTCTCTCGGAATTCGATTTCTCTCTATTCAAGAACAACTATGTTCGACGCATCTCGGAGAATTTTAACGTTCAGTTTCGTGCGGAGATATTTAACCTCTTCAATCGTGCAAACTTCACTCCGCCCTCCAATCCCGACATTTTCGACTCCACGGGGGCAATCTCGGGGACGGTCGGCGTGCTGGATTCGACTACAACTACATCGAGGGAGATTCAGTTTGCGCTTAAGTTGATGTGGTAGTCATTTGGGAGTCTGAAGCGAGCGGCGCCTGGGGACAATGACGTTGACGTTCCGGGAGTCTTTGATCCGACAATGCTGATGGCACTGCAAACGGCTCGGCAGGCCAGCTGACGTCAATCATCACCGACGCGAGGGAAGTCCAGTTTGGACTAAAGGTCATTTGGTAAGGGCAGAGTCCGCGCAGGGTCAAGCTTGAGGAGAAACGCTTCAAGAAATACAGAGACAGGCATTTCGACACCTGCATCTCGGAAAGAGTTCTGGGCGTATCGGACTTTCTGAAATTTCGGAGGATCATGATGCGACTTAGACTATTTGGGAATATGTGCATATCGGCTGTCTGGATATTTGTCGGTGCGGCAGTCTGCCTGACGATGACCGGTCATGCCGATGCGCAGGTTTCGGGAGCAACGCTCACCGGCACAATAAAGGATTCCTCCGGCGCGTTCATTGCCAGCGCTCAAGTAGTCATCACGGACTTGGCCACCGGCGTTACCCGTACAATCTCGGCTGACGCGGCGGGGCTCTACGCAGCACCCAACCTGTTGCCCGCGACTTATGAGATTCGAGTGACAGCCACGGGTTTTAGTACGGCCGTCCAGAAGGGCGTCACGCTAACGGTGGGAGCCCAGCAGGTCCTTGACTTTACGATGCGAGTTGGGCAGATGAGCCAAACGGTTGAGGTCACCACGGAAGCGCCTACAGTTGAGTTGACGTCCTCAGAGCTTGGTGCCACGGTAAATTCGACGACGGTGCGCGAGTTGCCTCTCAATGGCCGATCCTGGACCGACTTAGCCAATCTCCAACCTGGAGTCGTATTGGCCACCAGCCATCAGAACGTGGATGTGAACCGCGGCTACGGCGCACAATTGAGCATCTCCGGTGCGCGTCCCCAGCAGAATAATTACCGACTGGATGGGATCAGTATCAACGATTACTCCAATGGCGGTCCCGGGAGTGTGCTCGGCCAAAACCTGGGAGTGGAAGCCATTCAGGAATTTAGTGTCCTGACCAGCAACTATTCAGCGGAGTATGGAAAGACTTCCGGCGGAATTGTGAATGCCATTTCCCGCTCGGGGACGAACCAGTTCCATGGCTCCGCTTATGAGTTTCTCCGCAACAGTGCTCTGGATGCCCCAGGCTATTTCGATGGAGGCGTTTCGCCGCCGTTCAAACGCAATCAATTCGGCGCTTCGGCGGGTGGCCCAATTCGAAAAGATCGCACCTTCGTCTTTGGGGATTATGAAGGGGTCCGTCAGTCACTGGGAACGACAACGCAAAGCGGGGTACCTTCCGCGAATGCACGGCTGGGGATTCTCGCTGGCGGAGCAGCTCTCGATCCAACCGCCCCATGCGCGCCGGAAGTAAACGGCACAGGTCACAACCTAACTGCAACTCTTCCCAGTACGGATCCAAACTACGGAAAAGCGACGGTATGCGTCGATGATAATGTCGCAAAGTATCTTCCGTTTTTCCATGCGCCTAATGGAACCGTTAGTGGAAACGTTGCACAGTACGTTTTTACAAGGCAACAGGTAGTCAGTGAGAATTATTTTACTGTGCGGGCCGATCAAAAGATTTCCGACAAGGACAGCCTCTTCGGCACCTACGTATACGACTACTCTCCTTTGATGCAGCCCGACATTCTAAATAACGTCCTGCAGCAATCCATCGCCAAGCGCCAAATTGCCGCATTCGAAGAAAATCACCTTTTCGGTCCTACTGCCAGCAATAGCTTCCGGCTCGGCTACAACCGGGACCATACGATTGCAGTTCAGGCAATCAAAGCCCTCAATCCAGTGGCAGATGATACATCCCAAGGATGGGCGCCGGGATTCGCGCCACCCCGGATCACTTGCTGTTCACTTAACACGACTCCGGGTTTTGCTCCTCCAACAATGACTTATGCCTGGAATACCTATCAGGTTTATGACGACGCTTTTGTGACCAAAGGTCTCCATACCATCAAATTCGGTATGGGCGTTGAACGCGATCAGCTCAACGAAACCACAAACACGGCCGATTATTTGGGAACATTTAAGTTCGCATCGATGCAAAACTTCCTGCAGAACAAACCCAAGAGCGTCGTCGGCTCTGTTCCAGGTTTAATCACTCCGCAATATAGGCGAATCTCCATCGTCGGGGCTTACATTCAGGACGACTGGCGCATCCGCCCCCGGCTGACGTTAAACCTGGGCCTGCGGTACGAGATGTCCACTGTTCTGACGGAGACGAAGGGGAAGCTTACAAACCTTCCGACTATGGAATCAGGAACCCCCCACCTGGGTGATCCGTATTTCTCGAATCCCACGCTTCACAACTTTGAACCAAGGGTCGGGTTTGCCTGGGACCCCTTCGGAAGCGGCAAGACCGCCGTGCGTGGCGGCTTCGGAATGTTTGATGCGCTTCCGATGCTCTATACGACGGTAACTTTGGGCGGTCGGGGGGCCCCGTTCTACGAGCTCGGAAGTTCGACAAAACTGCCCCAAGGGTCATTTCCGGGAGGCGCGCTTCCATCAATCCTTTCTAACCCCAACCCCTCTTTCGAATATGACTTCATTGAACATAATCCAAAACGCAATTATGTAATGCAGTGGAACCTCAATATGCAGCGTGAATTCGCTGGATTCACCGCGACCCTTGGCTACGTCGGTTCACATGGTGTGCACCAGGCGTTCCGTTCAGATGATGCCAATGTCGTTATCCCGACGCTTACGTCCCTTGGGTATCTCTACCCAGCGGGCGGCGGCAATGTCATCGATAGTGCAAACCCGAACGTAGGAGCCATTAGGTACCTGAGCTGGCCGGGCAGTTCCTCCTATAACGCGATGCAAATCGGTGTTTTGAAACGAATGGCTCATGGGTTGCAAGTACAGGGATCCTACACTTGGGGAAAGAGCATCGACAACAACTCCGGGGTGGTCGCCGGCGATACTTTTGGAAACGGGATTGGAAGCCCACCGTGGTGGGATTTGAGATTAACCCGTGCATTGTCCGACTACAATGTCGGCCGGACTCTGGTGATTAATGCAACTTGGCAACTCCCGATGGTCAAACCCGATTCTTCTATGTTGGGTTGGGCAGCGAACGGTTGGGAACTCGGCGCAATTTTCAAGGCCAATGACGGCCCGCCATTTAGTGCCACTTTTGGGACGGACGGCGATCCATTGGGAATCAGCAGTACTGATCCATGGGCCTTCCCGAGCTTTAGCAACGCTCCTGGCTGCAATTCACTCATTAATCCCGGGAATCCCGCCAACTACGTCAAGACTCAATGTTTTGCAGTCCCAACGGCGCCAGCCTCGTTCGCGGCACAATGCAATGATGCCCCAGGGTCAGCCACGCCTCCGCCGGCTGGTCGGGTCTACTGTATAAACCTTCGCGGAACTGCCGGTCGTAACGACGTGCCTGGGCCAGGCCTTATGAATCTTGATTTCTCGCTTTTCAAAAACAATTACATTAGGAAGATTTCGGAATCGTTCAATGTGCAATTCCGGGCCGAAATTTTCAATATTTTGAACCACCCTAATTTTGCGCTTCCTGTGTCTCCTGACAATACGGACATTTTCGACAGCTCCGGGGCGCCCTTGAATCCTCCAGACAACGGCGCGGCGGGAGTCTTGAAATCCACAACAACGAAGTCGAGGGAAATTCAATTTGCGCTCAAAGTGATCTGGTAACAACAATCGATTTTTGTGCCCCAACTGAATCGGCTCTATATCGCTGATTCGAGCAACGGAAATCCCGATGCGAAGTTGGCGCTGCAGATTTTTGAAGCACAAAAGGCTGAAAGAAGCGTGACGCGGTATCGTGCAGCGAATTCCCTTTTGCACTCATGAATTGCGCGCCACACTAAATGCTGAAAAGGAGCGCTTACATGAAGGTTTCGGAGGCGCAAATGAACAGGTGGGTCGGGTTTTTAGCGGTCGCTTATTTTGTCTTGATTTTGCACGCGGATAGTCCGCGCGCGAGTGCACAACCTGCGCGCGCTGCATCACAATCATCGGGAGCGGCTATGGACTCCCCCGAATCGCCGACTCTAGATTATGAGTTTTTCAAAACACGAGTCGAGCCAATTTTCTTGAAAAAAAGGCCCACGCACGCCCGATGCTACGTGTGCCACGAAGAGGCGAATCACGCGCTCAAGCTAGCCAAGCTGTCGCCGGGTAACTCGACTTGGATGGAGGATGAGTCCCGCCGCAACTTCAATACGGTCTCCCGGCTTGTAACTCCGGGAGATCCTCTTGGAAGCATACTGCTGCAGCACCCGCTAGCTCCCGAAGCCGGTGGTGACGCATTCCATTCAGGGGGAAGGCAGTTCGAGTCACAGAGCGATCCCGACTGGAAGACGCTCGCCGATTGGGTCCGCGGCCAAAAAGCAAAGTAATAATTTCTTGGGGTTCCTTACGTGACCTTAAAGTTGTAACAATAAGGAGCAATGATCATGACGCGGAACACTAGAGTGTCAGCTTTGGGCATATTGCCAATCCTATGTTTTCTTGTTACGCAGCCCGTTGTGGCAGGAACCTCCCGGATCTATGTCACGAATAGCGCGGGTGATTCCATTACCGTAGTGGACCCTGTCACAAACAAAGTCGTACAAGTTATCGCCGGCATTGAGGTTCCTCACGGAGTTAACTTCTCCCGTGATGGAAAGCAGGTTTACATCAGCAATGAGACCGATGGTGTGTTGGATGTCGTCGACCAAAAAAGCGGAAAGATCATCAACAAAGTTCACCTAAGCGGCCACCCCAACAACATTGCGGTGACGAAAGATGGGCGCGACGTCCTAGTATGCATCGCGCGGGGTCCAGGAGCTCTAGACGTTGTCGATACGACATCGATGGAGGTCGTGAAGACCATCCCTGTGAAAGGTCCCCTGCACAACGTTTACGTAACACCCGATGGAAAATATGCGGTTGCCGGCTCGGTGGCAGGGAAGCGGTTGACCGTGTTTGATTTAAAGACGTTGGAACCCGTGTGGGACTTGACCTTCGACGACGGTGTTCGGCCGATGACGATTGACACGAACGCCGATGGCTCAACTCGCCGAATCTTCGTACAGCTCTCCAATCTTCACGGATTCGTAGTAGTCGACTTTGCGAAACACCAGGAAGTTTCAAGGGTCATGCTGCCGGAGGGAAAGTACGGCAAAGAGGAGTGGCGGCTCGGCACTCCTTCACACGGCATTGGAGTCGCGCCCGACGGAAAGACGCTTTGGGTGAACAGCGTATTGGCGAATGCCGTTTTCGAATACTCCTTGCCCGACCTCAAGCTATTGGGTCATGTCGCGCTGCCTGAAGTAAAGCGGCAAGGAAAGCCTTCTTCTGGAGCGGTGCCGGAGTGGATTACGTTTACGCCGGACAGCGGGACCATTTATGTCTCAAACTCCGCTGCCAGGTCGCTATCCGTGATCGACACACAAAATTTGAAAGAGATCGCTTCCATCCCGGTCGGAGAGGTTCCGAAGCGAATTAACACGCTGGTGCTGCCCTAGGCTTCGCACCGCGCTTCCTTACGAGTGCGCGTGTGAACGTAATCCCAGAAGTGCCAATCCCACGCGTTTTGCGGCTAGACATGAGCGGTTCGGCATTGCAAGACGCGTGGGATACGATTTTGCGAATTCGAAAAGGAGAAAGCAATGAGAGCAATACAGAGTGTTTTAGTATTTTTGGCCTTGATTTTCATGGCAGACTCCAACGTGACTAGCGCCCAACAAGCGGTTCCGGCAACGTCGACACTTCCTGCGACCTATGTCAGCGCTGCGGACATCCAGGCCAATTTGAACGGAGTTTCTAGTGCGGCAACGAATCCACAACCAAACGTTCGTGTGGTGGACGTTGGGGGATATAACGTTGCCGTGGGCGTAATCCACAGGCCACAGACGCCTCTCGGCGGCGTCGCCGTGCACTTCAAGGTGACGGAAATTTATCACGTAACGGATGGCGCGGCGACCTTGGTGACCGGGGGCACGATGGTCAATGCGAAGATGAGGCCGGCCGATGCTCTATCCGTCAGGTTGGAAGATGGCCCCGGCGCAAGCGGTACCGCGATTGAAGGGGGTGTGACCCGCAAGGTAAAGGCAGGCGACGTGGTCGTTATTCCCGCGGGAGTGCCGCACTGGTTCAGCGAGATCGAGGGATCGATTACATACGTTGTCATGCGGGTCGACCCCGGCCGCCTTCTACCCCTTAAGTGAACCAGAAAATGTATACAATTCTATCGGTCAGCAAGCTTCCCGGACCGATGAGGGCTATCGACCCTGTCAGGATCGCGGGAAATCCTTATCAGCAGAATCTCTTGGATGGATAGCCGGCAGCGCAACTGATGGGCTTTGCGCGGCATTGATTTGATGGCGACTCTTGAAGTGCAAATTGTAAGGCGTGTAGCAGCAATTTAGCGGCCGGGTTGCGAACTGCGTTTGTGCTTGCTCTGCTTGAGTCGATTAGTATCGCCGTACATTTTCAGGATGTGCACGTGGTGGGCGAGGCGGCCCAGCAGCGCACTGGTGAGCCGCTCCGAGCATAGCACCTCGTTCCACTCCTGAAATGGCAGATTGCTGGTCGATAAGAATTGCCGGGAGGTGAGTGATGTCGCGTTCAGCAAAATTTGCATCGACGTTTGGTCTTGCGGTGATGGCCATGATTTCTGGCACCGCCTTGAAGGCTCAAGAGATTTCGATGAATCCGTATCACGTGAATTACAATTGGGACAAACTTCAAGGCAGAAAAATTGGAGTAGCGAGCGGCATCCGGATGGATCCCGATGGCAAGCACCTGTGGATTCTTGACCGATGTGGCGCCAACGGTTGCGCGGACTCCGACCTGGACCCGGTCATCGAACTTGATATGGACGGGAAAATGGTCCAGAGTTTCGGGAAGGGGCAGATCGCGTTTCCGCACGGATTCTTTATTGATCGTGAGAGAAATATTTGGGTAACCGATGGGGCGCCACAAGGGGATCCGCGAGGAGAAGCGGGCTTAAAAAAACACATGGGGCATCAGGTCTATAAGTTCAGTCCGAATGGAAAGCTCCTGATGACTCTGGGCACGCCAGGAGTCTATGGCGCGGATGACAAGCACATGAATGGACCAACGGGAGTGGTAGTCGCGCCCAATGGGGATATTTGGGTTACGGACGGACACGGCGGGCCGCAGAGGGGTCCGAACAAGGACAACATGTTTGGGTCCCGCGGAGGGAATAATCGTCTGATCCGGTTTTCGGCGGACGGGAAATTCGTGAAGGCTTGGGGAGGCGGCATCGGTTCCGAGGGCCACGGTCCGCTTGAGTTCAATGATCCCCACGGCATTGATATCGATGCCGATGGGAATATGTATATCGCTGACAGGGGCAACGATCGTGTTCAGGTCATCGACAAGGATGGGAACTTCAAAACCCAATGGCTCCAGTTCGGCAAGCCGAGTGCCGTGGCTCTTGACGGCAAGGGCAACATTTTTGTGGCAGACGGAATGTCAGACGCCCATTGGAATCCCGGCTGGGAGCGCGGTATCCGAATAGGGGATATTAAGACCGGATACGTCAAGGCGTTCATTCCCGACGAGGAGGTGGGTACTGGCGCCGGAACGGAGTTCCTGGGCGTGGATATCAACGGCGTTATCTACTCGGGCGCTAGCGGCAGGCCGGGACTGGTTGTGCATGAACTATTCCGGCCTTTGTACTGACCACAAAATCCCACGAAGCGAAACGCCATCACAGGGGACTAACGATGATTTCGAAAATGATCAAGTATGGTCTTTTGACGGCAATTCTCGCCGGCGCCTTGAGTTCGGGGCGCTTGATTCCATCGGCTGGCGCGCAGAAGTCCGCCACGAGCGCCACGGACGCTCTGCAGAAGGCTCATGTTTTGGATCGTCTCGCTGAGGCGATGGCGGTTGAACGCAAAGGAAGCGCGCCGGGCTTTGTCCTCGATCCGGCGTGGCCCCAGCCGCTGCCGCATCACTGGGTGATCGGCGATGTCGGTGGAATCGCAGTCGATAAGCACGACCACATCTGGGTTTACCACCGTCCTCGTTCAGTCACAACCACGGATAGCGGTATGCAGGGCGCAGCGGGCAAAGACGCGAAGGGCAACCCAATCAGTGCGCTCGGATTCCCGCGGCCTTATGGGCAGATTAACGGCTGCTGCATGCCCGCGCCGTCGATCCTCGTGTTCGACAAAGCGGGGAAATTGCTGCAGTCCTGGGGAGGTCCAGGTGATCCGGGCTACCTGCAGACGAAATGCCGCGAACAGGACGGTTGCGTCTGGCCTGCGCGCGAGCATGGGATCTTCGTCGATCAGAACGACTTCGTCTACGTCGCGGGCAATGGCCAGGCCCGTAATTTCCATGGTCAGTATCCGTGGGCCCCGAATTTCGGGAATGATTCGCAGATCCTGAAATTCAAAACAGACGGGACATTCATCTATCAAATCGGCACGGCAGGCGCGAAGGGGCCGAACAGCAACGATGTGAGTGGTGGCTTCAACGGAACACCGGAACCTTTTTGGCCGGCCGATATGGTCGTGGATCCGAAGACAAATCTCATGTACATCGCCGACGGTTACGGGAATCGACGAGTCCTCATCGTGGACGCAGCGACCGGAAAGTATGTGGGGCACTTTGGCGCTTATGGACAAAGCCCCGTGGTAGGGGAAAATGGCGGTGGTGAAGATGTCGGGGAAGGAGCCGGTTCGTGGCCGGCCGATTTCAAGGCCGGAAATACGAAGCCGAAATTCTTCCGCAGTCCCGTTCACTGCGCCAAGCTGGCAAACGACGGTTTGCTCTATGTCTGCGATCGCGGCAACAATCGCGTGCAGATCTTTAAGGCGTCCGAGGTGGGAAAACCGTGTTCAAATCCGGA
The DNA here is from genome assembly GCA_963719875.1 of uncultured Acidobacteriota bacterium. Lineage (GTDB taxonomy): Bacteria > Acidobacteriota > Terriglobia > Acidiferrales > UBA7541 > Palsa-360. The sequence goes on from CAVRDJ010000002.1 coordinate 74,797, forward strand.
TGGCGAGGCAGGCAAGTGTGGTTTTGTGGGGGAGGTCCCTGTTGCTCCGCAGACCATCGGCGGCACGTCGGGTACAGTGAACTTCTCGACTGATGCCAAGCAGTCCTGCATGTACGTCGCCGATCTCGGCAATGACGTCATTTATGTGATCAACCGCCAGAACCTGACGGAACTGAGTCGCTTTGGAGGCGGCGGCCGCCAGGCGGGCGAGTTCCACTGGCCGCACATGGTAGCAGTCGATTCCGAAGGAAATGTTTACGCCGGCGAAGTTGATGGCTCTGGGAGAGCTCAGAAATTCCTGCGCTATGGTGCGACGGGCTGCAGCGGAACAGGAGATTCGGAAGTGGGCAAGTATCTCAATTGAAATAGATGAGTCGGCGGCCCAGAGCGGACCGCAAATGATTTAATTGCGGTGGGAAATTTAGCCTGGAGGCTACTTGAAATGAATCGATTTAAAGCTCTGATTGTTGCGTGCGTATTCCTGGTTGCCGCGTCGCCAACCCTTATTAAGTCTCAGGAAAAAATGCCGCTCGAGCTTGTGCAGTCGATTCCATTGCCGGACCTTAAAGATGGTGATTTCGACCATCTACTCGTGGACGCTAAGGGCAAGAGACTGTTCGCCTGCGCGGAAGCGAACGGCAAGGTTCTGGTGATCGATCTGACGACGAACAAATTAATCCACGTCATGGAAGATCTGAAGGCGCCACATTCCTTGCTCTATCGGGCCGATCTAAAAAAACTTTTTGTAATGGACGGTGATTTGGGCGAAGTCAAAATGTATGAGACCACGACGTATAAGCCCATCGGAGGCATAAAGCTGCGGGAGGACGCGGATTCCAGTGTCTACGACCCGAAAACCAAGCTGCTCTATGTTGTCGACGGCGGGAAGGCCGCCAAACTCCCCAACGTATTCCTCGACATCATTGATACTACAACCTCAAAAAAGGTCGGCGAAATCAAGCTCGATTCGATCAGCGCGGAAGCCATGGCCGTGGAAAAGGCGGGACCACGGATGTTTGCGGATATCCGAGGGAACAACACAGTGGAGGTTTACAATCTGAAGACGCGCGCCCTGTTGGCCACCTGGTCTGTTGCGGACGTATCCAAAAATACTACAGCGATGGCGTTTGACGAAGCTGGTCATCGCCTATTTGTCGGCACTCGTGAGCCGGGAATGCTTCTGGTTCTGGATTCTGACTCCGGCAAAATAATTGCCAGTTTGCCCGCCGTATCCGCAGTGGATGATGTGGCCTACAGCAGCAAGCAAAAGCGCATCTACTACGCCGGATCGGAATTCCTCGATGTGTTTCAACAGAAGGATGCCGATCACTACGAGCAGATTGGGCACGTTACGACCTCTTTTCGCGCGCACACCGGCACCTATTCCGATGAATTAGGCCGGTATTACCTGGGGATTCCGGCTCACGAAGGCAAGCAAGCTGAAATCCGCATATACGCTCCGAAGCCTTAGGTTAGAGATTCGTATAAATAGATCTTCAATTCTAATGTCGTGCTAACGTGACAGGTGCGGGGCACGACGATACTGCAGGGTCGTTCTCTTGGCCGGTCGCGGAAGGAAATGCGTGCCGATTCCGTGTTCAATCGGCCGGGTGCGGGCTCTTTGCCTTCGGTACTTGCAACTCGGACTTCCGCGCTAAAAGGTGTTGCATCGACCGGTTGGACTGGCAGTTCTTTTCGGAATGTGGGAAATGTTGGCCCTCGACTGCAGTATCAAAACACATGGTTTGATACACGCGGAATAGCCTCAAATCGACCTAGTCGTTTCTGTGCGTTGCCGGGGCCGTCGGGCGAACCCTTTGATACATCTGCGGGCAGAGGGCGAATTGGCCAACCTTTCAGGCGTTGCCCAATAACCCCACTGCAGTAGCCCCCGCAAGCCCCTGAAAAGTCGGAGCCAAAATCCGTGAATTCTGGCGCCCACAAACAGATGATTTAGGGCATGTCGGATGATCCATCGGTTTCTTGCGGAAGGTGCGTCTCAGAAAGCGGTTTCACTGCTAAAGTTATCTCCCACGAGGCCGCCGTGGATACTCAACCGCCCAGCCCAATCCAAATCCCTACCCCTGAGGAAGTCCGCAAGCTTCACGACGAAAGCGTGCGCATCATGAGCATCACGATGCCCTATGCCCTGAAACAAATGCAGGAGGTGTACCTGCGCACACCTGGGCAGACTCACGGCCGATTCGTTCACTACACCACCGCCGAGGCCGCGCTCAGCATCATTCGTACGAAACGTTTCTGGTTACGCAATACGAACTGCATGTCCGATTACCGCGAAGTCCAGCACGGCTTCGATATCTTCAATCGCTATTTCCTGGACGACACCAGACGCAAGGCGTTTGTTGCTGCATTTGATAGTTGTATACCAGGAGCAGCGGACGATGCATTCACCGCATTTAACAACTGGTGGCAGGATCTCCGACTGAACACATATATCGCCTGCGTCTCCGAGCACCAAGACTCTGAAGACGTTCACGGACGACTCTCGATGTGGCGAGCATTTGGCGGGACTGGCACGCGCGTGGGCATCGTGCTCCGTTTCCCATACGTCTCGATTTCCGCCTTTTCTCTCGCTCTCAACTTCAGTCCAGTCGCTTACTTGTCGGAATCGAGCGCTCACAGCGTCATCGATGAGGTCATCGCAAATGTTCAGGCAAATCGCGATTACCTCCGTACGCTCAAACGAGACGTTCTTGTTCAACTCGTTTTTCAGATGTTTGCTGCCGGCATCGTGTGTCTCAAGCATGAAGGCTTTCACGAGGAACGCGAATGGCGCGCGATCTACACACCGAAACGTTGGTCTTCTCCCGTGGTGGAATCTTCAACTGAGGTTGTCGGTGGTGTCCCACAGATCATTTACAAAGTTCCGCTCGATGCCTCCGCTTCACCACTGATCGGCGATTTGGATTTCGCGCAAGTCTTCGATCGACTAATCGTGGGGCCAACGCCGTACCCATGGCCAATTTATTCGGCTTTCGTCGAAGCTCTCCAGCCCACTGGAGTACGGGACGCTGAAGAGCGAGTATTTGTTTCGAATATTCCTATCCGCGCATAGGGCGGGTGGCACAGCCTTAGCAAAGGCATCTCGAGGTGGCCCGTACTTTGCGGAGCATAGGGGGGTAACTTAGAGATATCTTGGTAAGCGCGGTGGCGATCGAATCCAACGCCCGGAGGAGGTGACTCAGACCAAGTCCCTGCCCATAAACCAGCCAGGAATCAGATAAATTCCCAGGAATGAGCCAATTCTAGCCAGCGAAGCAGGTGGCTACAATTCATATGATTTTGTTGAAAAAGTCAGTTCCGGAGACGATTTTTCTGGAGCGACTAGGCGCTGCTGTGCTAAGCGGGCATTCAGGAGGAACACCGACAATGATGGGCCAGCAGCCACGTACCGAGCCGCTGTTTTACTACTTCCGGTTAGAAGATCAGATCCCCGACGATCATCTTCTGAAGCGCCTCGACCGCAGCGTGGATTTCCGGTTCGTGCGGGAACGATTGCGGGATGCTTATAGCCTGATGGAGCGTCCCTCGATCGATCCGGAGATTTTGCTGCGCATGTTGCTGGTGGGCTATCTCTACGGGATCACCAGTGAGCGGCGCCTGGTGGAAGAAGTCCGCATGCACCTGGCGTATCGCTGGTTCACACGGCTGGGATTCGAGCAGGAAATCCCCGATCACTCTACTTTCTCCAAGAACCGACACGGCCGATTCCGCGAAGCAGGGATCTTCCTGGAAGTGTTTGAGGAAATCGTGCGGCGTTGTCTGGAGGCCGGGTTGGTGGAAGGCAAGCGTCTGACTGTGGACGGGACCGTGGTGACCGCGAATGCGAGTCCACAGCGCGGAACCAAGCCTGAGCAATTGGAGGAAGTGGCCAAGATCTCGCGCACCGTGCGGGAGTATCTGGCAGATCTGGCAGGGGAAAATCCGGTGGCGGAACACGAAGAGAACCCACCGGCGCACGACTCGGTGGCGGCGCGCTACATCTCCACGACCGACCCAGACGCCTGTTGGGCGAGCAAGTTTGGAGCAGCGGTTCCTTCCTACTACGATCACTACCTGATCGACAACGCCAGTTGCATCATCCTGGGCGTGGAGGCAACGCGGGCGCGATTTCGGCAAGAGACGTTAGCCGCCCGCCGGATGCTCGCACAGGTGAAAGAGCGGTTCGGTGTCTGCCCCGAGAGCCTCGGAGCGGATAAGGCCTACGGCAGCGGAGAGTTCCTGGTCTGGTTGCTGGAGCGGAACATCCAGCCGCACATTCCGGTGATTGATCGGCGTCACCAAACGCATCGGCGCTTCACGCGCGACCAGTTCCAGTATGACTCCGTCGAGAACGTCTTTCGTTGTCCTCAGGGTCAAACGCTGCGCTATCACGGGATGGCCCGGGAGAATCAAGGTTACATTTATCGGACGGCAGAGTCGCAATGCCGCGGCTGCCCGGTGAAGAAGCAATGTACCCCAGCACCGGTTCGAAAGATCTTCGTGCACTGGCATGAACCGGCCCGGCAGGTAGCACGAGACTTGGCTCAGAGCTCTGCCTATGCTCGTTCGAAACGGGAACGGAACAAAATCGAGGCTTTGTTCTCGGAACTCAAACTGCGTGTCGGGTTGCGCCGCGTGCGCTTGCGACGGCTCTGGAATGTCGCCGAGCAGTTCTACTTGGCGGCCACGGCCCAAAATCTGAAGCGGCTAGTTCGGTTCCTCGCACAGCGAGAGCGGCTGCCTGTCGGATGTGCTACGTGACGAAGCGGAGGTGAAACGGAGTATGAAAACGAAAAGTCGGCGAGGCTGAATCAGTTCTGACCCTCACTACCTGAAGCCTTCCATCACCGTAGCTTCCTCATACCGCCCACTTTTTCAACACAATCATATGTTTTTGGGCAAGCCAGAGCGCGCCCGTCTGCGTGTAGTGCGGCAATTCTAGAGGCGTCTCCAACTCTTGGGCCAGTAATAGCCGCTTCCCCCCCTCGAAAACGCAACACTACGCTCGCGCAGGAGGTTCTGGAATGATGACTTAGGTCCTTCAAAATCGGCAGGGCGAGCAAGCACAAAGCAACAAAAGGGGTACTCTGTTGCGTTGTTTTCGGGCTTTCGCGATTGCCCAGGTTCCGCCCGTTAGACGTTTCGTCCATTGTTCCTTTCGCTTCATAGATCGACGAAATTCGTGCGATAAATGAAGCATTACATATACGATCCAGATATACCTGCATGGTTATCTCGGTCAGAGAAACTGAGAGGATCGAAACGAGTTAGGATCGCATCGCGATGGCCACCCCGCCCAGTCCGATTCCGTCTATTGTTGGAATCCCGCCTCTAGACCCTTCGGGAATACTTCCGCCTTTTGTGGGACCTGACGCGCCAACGCAAGCGTCAATGTCACCCTATGCAGCTACCCTCTTACAGACGGCTCAAAGGTTCTGTGGATCACCAGCGCGCGTGTCGATCTTTCGAGGCTTTTTAGAATATCGCCGTATAGTCGCTAACCTAGGTTTCGTACAGGGGTTTCAATGGCTCTCAGGAAGTTTCATGGAAGACATTGAACGATTGGAAGGTCGCGATCCAAGGGATGTGGATCTAGTCACGTTCTGCGCACCTCCCGTTCAGTGCCAGACTCCTGCCGATGTCCAGGCGATTGTATTGGCAAACCCGGATATTTTCGTTCCAGCCAGCGCGAAGATTAGGTTTCACTGTGATCCATATTTTGTTAATCTTCTAATGCTCCCGGTGAACACAGTCACCCAGACTAGATATTGGTTTGGATTGTTTTCACACAGGCGTGGTGGACTTTGGAAAGGTTTGCTGCAAGTTCCCCTCCCTATTTCCCAGGACGATGTAGACGCCGAGACTTTTCTCAACGGGCTGCCTAATCCATGATCCGCAAACTCGACTACGAGCGCCTTTCGGCAGAACTAGCCGCTATGGAGGCTATGCTCGCCGAGATTCCCCTTACTGACTACTTGGCCAGAGTCGGATTGGAGGCGCGCCGCGACGAGCTAAGGGCAAATCTCGCCAGTTTGCAGCAAACGGGGGAGAGACAAGCGCGCGTGGCGCTATTCTTCGGTGGAGATCCGGTTATCGGCAGCGAAGGCGTGAAGGCCCGCTTTGCGTCAGACGCCGTTGGTTCCTTTCAGGACATTTTGACCAACGTCTGGGGAATCTCGCAGGATCTTCCCGTCGCAATGGCTGGGCCGATCAAGAACCAGGAACTGTCAAATCTTCACATAACGCACACGCTACACGGATCATTTGGTTTTCTGTTGGAGGAGCTCGATGCTAACGGAGAGCCATTATTTGATTCACCTTTGAAGCATGCCGCGGATCAAGTGTTGCGAGTCATAAGCGGATTCGCTGATGAAGATGACCTCCGCTTTTCCGCCGTAATTGAGGAGCTTAATCCCAGGGTCTTCACCTCAGTGCGAAAGTTTTTGCGGTATGTTCACTCTGACAAAGCCACATTTCGACTTGTCGAAGGCGACGTTGATTTAAGCTTAGATCGCGAAGGCGTTGAACGGGCGTGGCTGCGCGCTGAACAGTCCACGGTTGACGAAGAAAGGATTGCCATGACCGGCCGACTTCTCGGTGTAATTCCCGTGCACCGTCGTTTCGAATTTGAACCGGACGGCGGGATATTGATTTCGGGAAGGGTCGGAGAGGATTTTGGTCACACTTATCTGGAACGTATGGCCACCGAGCAATTTGCCGGAAGGCGCTGGCGCGCTCTGTTCCACAGAAAATTGATCGAGAGACTTGGCCGTCCACCGATCGTGAATTACACGCTCCTGAAACTAGACGAGGAAGCTGCTCCAGGCTCACCAGCATCAAATGCATCCTAGCCCCTTACCTCGTATTTCGTTTGCTGTGCATTGCGCGCTAGTCTCATACTGCAATTACTCATTCCGCTATTTTGACGGTGAACACAGGATGCCGCAGCCGTTCTTCAGGTCTAATCTGCACAAACGGCGAGACTTTAACGCTCAATCGCACGTCTCTAGCACGCTCGCGGCCGGATGAAAGAACAATCGATCCCTGTGATCAGCGGTCGTCGCTATTTGAGGCTTAAGGAACACCGCAGTCAGGGTCTAATAAAGCCTCATCAACGCAGCCTGTGCTGCCTCGGCAGCCTGCCCGTCGCTCGTGCCAACATACTGCATTGTCGAGTTTATTGAGCGATGTCCAAGAGCCTGGCGAATGAGAGCGAGATTTACATTTCCAGCGACCAGATGCGACGCCAATGAGTGTTTCAGGACGTGGGGATGCCGCTTCTCGACTGGTAGCGCGGCAGTCGCGGCGATCGTCTGAAACACGCGAAAGAACTGCGTCCGATCGAGCTTCCCGCCCTTTTGACTCGTGAACAGGTAGTCGGAGCCGTCAGACAGACGCTCGCGCAACCAAGCCCGTAACGCGGACATTTCGTCGAGCAAGGGTTGGCCTCGGTGTGGGTAGAGCGGCTGCACTGTTTGCAGCGAACCCTTGAGGCGATGGATCGAGATCGAACCAACTTTCAGGTCGATGTCGCCTAACTTAAGGCCGCAGACTTCCGACGCTCTTAGGCCGTGTCGATAAGCAAGCAGCACCATCGCCCAATCGCGCGTCGCACGCTCACGCGCGGCCTTCAGGACACCAAGAGTCTCATCGAGTGTCAGGAACGTCATTTGACCGCGCTTGGCGCGAGTATGTCGCGTCTTCTTATTATTAACGATGGGGATTGGGAATGCGGATTTCGACTGTTCGACTGAATATGGTAGGTTTTGTCCAGATCTCATTGGAGCTCACTCTCCTTTGTGATTTAGGGGCGTGTCGGTGCTCGAACACCGGCGCGTCCCGCTTTGCTTTACTTTTTCTTCTTGTTCGGCCTCGGCCCGCCCTTCAGCGTGCCTTTGAACTTGCGGGCTCTCTCGATATCGGCCTTCGTCCAAAACCGAATGGACCGCTGCCCCATCTTGACGGGCTTCGGCGGGACGATATGCCCGTGTTCAATCCATGTGAAAAGCGTCTGCCGCGATACACCAATTTTCGCCGCGGCTTCAGCAGTCGTGAAGGTCCGTGTGTCCATCGTTTCGTTTCTAGCATGCGGCTGGACATTACGTCAAGTGATTTGGTAAGATGCGCCGCATGGAAGCAGAGCCAGACAATCCCGGAGAGACAGGAACACCGCTAGGCGCGTGGTGGGAAAGCGAGGGCGAGAAAAGATTCGGTCAACTCTCAGCGTTCGCGGCTGAGCTCAGGGTTGACCGACATACGCTGAGGGATTGGATCGCGGGCCACTCGGACCCCAGAAAAGCACAATGCGCAAACCTCCACGCAATCACGCGACTGGATTATTACAGCCCGCAAGCCGTGCACGATCGCATGGCGGCCAAACCCAAAAAAAGGCATGCAAACTCGGGAACGTCGCAGTATTCCTCGGGTGCCGCTTATGCTCAGCAGTTTAGTAACTGGTTCGATGAGCAAAAAACCTACGCGACGCAACTGGAACTCGCGCGTGCAATCGAGGTATCTCGGGTGACTGTACGATATGTAATGGCTGGTCGTGAGTTCCCGAGAAATGAAATCTGCGAGCAGCTCTACGCGAAAACTGGACTCGACTGCTTCGGACCCGGGCGAGAGGCGGCCCGCGCGGAGCATGAGCGGCTGATTCCCGCTCAAGTGAAAATAGCGCGCCGCGCGGAGTACGTCGCCAACCTGGACGAACGGCGCCGCCAGTCGCGCGTTTCCTCGAAAAAGAAACATGACGAGCAACGGCAGTGCGTTTCAGAGGAAGAACTCGCCGCCCTTCGCCTCGATCCCCGCAAGAGAAAAAACATCTGCCGCAATTGTGGAGAGATTCTTCCCCGCGATGTCGGTCCGCATCTCGGCCACTGCCCGGTTGAGAAGATGCCGGTTGCCAAATATAAAGAGAAATGGGGATTCTTGCGATCTCGCAACGCGACTCGATCCCCGGAAACGCAAGCGAAGCAATCCGCTGCGATGAAACGTATCAAGCACCAGCCGCCGAAGTGGACGCACAAACTTCTAGAGAAAGCGCAGCAGGCATCTCTTCAAACCAATCAGCCGGGCACGGCCACACTTGAAGAGCGATTGAACGCCCGCGGCCGGAAACTCGCGCCACGTCCAGACCAGCAGAAGCGCGGCGCTGATGGGAGGATCATTTCGGACGCGCGGATTGCCATTGCGCGGCTCGACGGACTACCCGAGGAAACCATTGGCCAGCGCATCGGCCTATCGTTGACCGCCGTGCACTTCCGACTCAAGCGTATGGGATACACCGGACGCGCGGCGGCTGTGCTGCACGGTGAGCTTGTTGGTCCGAAGCATTTTCTAGACGTGTGCTCGGACTTCGGTTTGAGCGGGCAGAAAGCGGCCGAGCAGATCGGAGTGAGTGAGGATTGGGCGGCCGAGCGGTTGACGCTGGAACGCGCGGCCGAGCCCGTTTCCTTCGAGATGGGAAAAAGCATCGTGAACCTGCGCGCGCGGCTAAAAATCAGATTCAGACAGCAAGCGTCTGCTGGCAAACTCGGCGGCCGACCGTCGCAATTGACACCGAGCGAAAAGGCTGAGATCCCCGCGAAGTACGACGCGCTCAGCGGCTCGCTCAAAAAATTGCGCGCTTGGATTCGGGAGCAGGACAAGGTGTCCGTTTCAGAAAGTGCGATGTGGCGTCATCTCTGCAAAGGATTCCGGACCGGCGACGAATTGGCCGCGCTGCGATTCTGGCCGCAATTCTTTTCTTGGACCCAAAGCAACGTGGCCACGTTCCGTGCCGGCGAATGGGTGCCACACGGGCTGGCCATACAATTCCTGGCCGATGACTACAGCGCCAGCGAAGAAGTCATTTCCTACACCCTGAGCCACAGCATCTAGGGCCCCGCCGAAGAAAAATCCCCCGTTTTTGAAAAGGGAAAGTGACGCGTTTGCATAGAGATAGCGGTGGTTTTTCCTACTTTTTCGATTTTCCCGAAGGTTATTCCTACCTTTGTTCTGCGATGATGGGAGTGGAGAAAAAAAAGACACCGCGGTCGTTTGCGTCGGCCGGGTGATTGAATTTTTTCGGGAAGCGATCAGATGCTCGCCACGATATCTGAAGGTCCAGATAGCCGTCAAGCGCCGGACCTCGCACAAAGAAGTTTCCGGCCGTCCGAACTTCGCGCCGATGACTTGCACTTGATCTGCGCGGCTCAAGCCCGCTTGATCGCTGATCGCCTCGATCTGGGTTTTGGCCTCAACTTGCGATCGCTTCGGAATCTTTTGGCCGCTTCTCTCGAACTTGCACGAGCGGAGCGTCGACGATGAACGTCTATCTCCCTGCCCGTCGTTCATGTCCAAGCGTCTCAAACGCCATGACTTCAAATCCGCGTTGCACGCAGTTTGCACGCAAACCCGTGCTCTGGTTCACCACCCGTCGTCAGATTCGCGCGCTTGAATTGGACGCCGACGAAATTTATTTGCTCTTGGAATGGAGGCTTCGCTCTCGGTCGCGGTCGCTTCGTGCTGCTTGGCGCCGTTACCAGAAATTCTGCACCGACGTGCTATCACGACTCGAAAGAATTACTCGAACGGGGGCGCGAACGTGCCAAGCCGCATGATTGACTTCGATGCGATGTGGGGGTCTGACAAGCTCGCCCTGTGCGAAGAATGGGCTCAGGCCGAATACGCCTGGCTTTACGGCCTTGCCGATGCTCACGGTTCATTCGAGGTCACAAACCTTCGCGTGGTCTGGGGCCGCGTCGCTGCGATCCGAAAGAATCTGTCGGTCGAACGACTCGAACAAATTCTCGAGGAATTCCGAGACAAGGGCTTGCTGTTCGTTTGGGGGCACGACGGGAAAACATTTGGTCACTGGACCGGAAGTGACAAACCCGGCCGCCTGCCGTCGGAAAGCACCCGCGGTCGCTATTCGCGGCTCGCTCCTCCCGTTCCCGAGAAGCAACTCAAAACCTATCTTGAGAGCATCGTGAGTGCATCGCGACTAAGTCATGGTAGGTTTGAAGTTGGTTTGAAGTTGGTTAGAGAAAAGCATTGTGCGAACACAAATGGTTCGCACGACTCTTTTCCCCCGCCCGAAACCTTCGACACGACCTCCGAACCACTGAATCCTTCGAATACGCCCGACGCGCTTGCCGAGGCCGTATTCCCCAAAACGTCCGAGGAAGACGCGGCTGTTCGGCGACTCTGGGTCTACTACATCCAGAAATTTGAGAAAAACGAAAAGCTGTACTCATTCACTCAGTTGCGCAAATCGAAAGGTCAGGCCCGACTGCATGAGTGTCTCGCAAAAACTGGCGACAATTTGGAAAAGGCCGAGGGTTTGATGCGACTTGCCATCGATGCGCTCGCAGCGTCGGCTTTCCATCGCGGGGAGAATGACCGAAAAAAGCGATACGACTCATGGGAGAAGAATCTCTTCAGTAGTCAGGAACAGTTTGAGCGATGGCTAGAACAGAGTGATTAATCGAAGAAAGGTGGACCTATGAAATTAACCCCTGAACAAATGCATATATATTTCGAGGTACGCCTCGAACGCACCTTGCCAGCCGGCAGGAACATTTCCACCCGCTGCCCGCTTCACGAAGACAAAGCGCCGTCGCTGAGCCTCGACGCAAGTCGAGGAATCTGGAAGTGCCATGCTGGATGCGGCTCGGGCGGAGTGCTTGAATTCGAGAAAAAATATTCGCGCTGCGACGCCGAAACCGGGTGGACAAACATCGCGGAAGTTTGCGGACTTCCAAACCAAGCTCTATTTCGCGGCGCGCCCGAAGCCGTGTATTCGTTCCATGACGAAGACGGCCGGGAACTTTTTCAGAAGATTCGCACTCCGGGCAAGCGATTCGCCCAGCGTACGAAAGGTGCGGACGGCCGCTGGGTCTACAGCCTCGAAGGTGTCCGGAAGGTTCTCTACAAACTTTTTGAAGTCGTCACGGCAAACCTTGTCTTCATTTGCGAGGGCGAAAAAGATTGCGGCAACGTGCAGGCCGCGGTTTCCGACATCCTGACGCGCAAATATCCGCGCACGCGGTTCGCCGTGACAACAAACTTCGACGGCGCCGGCAAGTGGCGCGTGGAGTATTCGCCGTACTTGACGGGAAAGCAAACCGTGATTTTTCAGGACAACGACGCGCCGGGGCGCGCTCACGCGCAGTCGGTTGCCAGCTCCATTTCGCCCTATGCGCATTCCGTCAAAGTCGTGGACCTGCCAGGGCTCCCGCCAAAGGGCGACGTTTCCGACTGGCTCCAAACACACACGGCCGAGCAGCTTCTCGCTGAAGTCGAAAAAACGCCGCATTGGAAACCAAGCGGCCCGGAGCTAATCATTCCCGCGCCGCGTTTCCTCTCAACTTCTTCCCCTGACATCGAATGGACGGTAGACAGGATCATCCAACGCGGCGCGAACGGTTTCTTTTGCTCGTTCCCGAAGGTCGGCAAGAGCTGGGTTGTGGCGGATCTGGCGATCGCGCTCGCTCTCGGCTTGACTTGGATCGGATTCGACATCCCGCGGCCGGTCCGCACGGCGCTGATAACCCGCGAGGACAATCCGGCGCTCACAAAGTGGCGCATGGACCGGCTTTTGCGTGGCCGCGGGCGCGATCGATATGAACTCGAAGGGCGTCTTTTCGTGAACAGCCGGGAGCAGTCTATGAGTTTCAAACTCGACAAGCCGGAATCATTCGGGCCGTTGATCGCGTCACTCAAACAAACCAAGCCGGAATTTGCGATCCTCGACGTTTTCAACATTATGCACGGCGCGGAAGAGAACGACAATACCGCGATGGCCGTCGTGATGGAGCAGCTCAGCTTCATCCAACGCGAATGCGGTTGCGATGTCGGTGTCGTTCACCATTTCAACAAAAACACAGATGGCACATTGACGCAGCGGCTTCGCGGCGCCGGCGCGATCGCGGGCTGGGCGGAGTGGGTTGTCGGCATCGAAAAGATTCCGAGTGAGCCGCACACTCGTCGGATGGAGTTCGAGCTGAAGGCCGGAGATCAAATCGCGCCGATTTTCTATGAAATCAATTCGAACGACTCCGACACCGCGAGCATGATTGCACGAGTTGAGGCTCGTCAGGAAAAGTCGAAGCCAGCCAGCCGAGCCGAAGCATTTGTCCAGTGAGCGTCGCTTGCATGAATAGATGTTCGCTCGCAAGCGATTGTGTGGATGGGGTGTTGAAATGGAGTTGCACACGGTTTGCAGAAAGGGACTGAGATGAACGGGAATCTAAGACCCTCGCAACATTCAAGGACGGCGCTTATTCAGCCAACCGAAAAGCCTCCGGCGTCTGCTGACTCGGCCTTGCTAACTCCGCAACAACTCTCGGAAAGGCTTAATGTCCCGGCATCGTGGGTGCGAGAAAAGACGCGCCAGCGAGCCCGAATTCGCGATAATGATCCTTTGCCGTGCATCCGTCTCGGTAAGTACACTAGGTTCAGGTGGAGTGAAATCGAGGTCTGGCTCGCACGCCAGATCACTTGACACGACGCGCACATGCGACATATACCTATGTCAAGACGCTTATTCTCTACGACTGAAGTTGCTCGAAAGTTGGGTTTGGATCAGGCCAACTTGCAGAGGCTCATTCGGCAAAGGCGGATTCCGTATCCGCCACTCTTGCGGGTGGGACGACTGAAGATCCGGCTTTGGACAACACGGGATGTAGAGCGAGCCCGAAAGATGCTCGCCGAGCGTCGCAAGAGGAGACATAGAAAATGACGCATCAAACTGGCTACATCTGGCGCATCGGAAAAAGTTGGTACGGTAGATGGTATCGGGAGGAATTATCGCGAGGCCCGGACGGCTCGAATCAGATCGTGCGGCGACAGCACGCGGAGAAACTCTGCGAAGCCGGAGACCGCTATCGTTGTAAAAAAGACGTGCAACCACTCCTAGACGCGAAACTCCTTCCGCTCAACGAGGGACGCTGCGCTCCCGAAGGTACACTTTCGGTCCGCGATTACACCGAACAGTATTTCCTACCTTATGTGGATCGCGAATTAAAGCCGAGCACCGCATACGGGTACCGCAGTCTGTGGCGGATGTATCTCGGACCGCATCTTCCGGACATTGCAATGCGAGACTTTCGGTGCGTCGATGCAACGAACGTCATCGCTGCAATTCACCGAGAGCACAGAATAGGACGCTCAACTCTCCGCCACTGTAAGGCGATGATGTCGACGGTCTTCGCTCACGCCAAACGCAGTGGCGTTCTCGATGGCCCAAATCCAGCGCAAGACGCTGGCATCCCGCGCGCGGCCGCAACTTCCAAGCCCACGCACGCCTACAGCGCCGAAGAGGTTTTTGCGATGCTAAATACACTGAACGGTGTCGCGAGAACTGCCGTTGCCCTCATGTACTTCTGCGGGCTACGTCCGGGTGAGGCACGCGCGGTGCGGTGGGAGGACTATGATCAAAAGAAAAAGACCCTCCGTATCCAGGCATCCATGTGGCGAGGCCACACCACCACACCCAAAACACCCGAAAGCATCGCCACAGTGCCCGTCGCGGAAACACTTGCTGAAATTTTAGCGGAGACGCGGCGGGAGATGGGACTCATCCTAGTGTCGCCGCTCGGGAAACCAATTGACCTACACAACTTGGCTTTTCGCGTAGTACGGCCAACACTCGCACGTTGCGCAATCTGCAAAAAAGTCAAACACACACCGAACGAGCACGAGTTTCGCCCGTCCGCAAAATGGCTCGGCTGGTATGCGTTGCGTCGTGGCTGCGCTACACTAGCCACTGCGGTCGATTCTCAACTCGCAGCAAAGTCGCTTTTGAGGCACGCGAACGTAGCAACTACTCAGCAGTTTTATATTAAGAGTATTCCAGCCGACGCCATCCGCGCAGTTGAAAAAATGGATGCGCTCTTTCAGAAGGGCGCATCGAACACGGCTCCAAACTGAGGCGAGATGATGCGCGAACCCAAGTTCAACCCGATGTTCAAAAAAGCTCGCCGCATCCTCATGCAAATTTTGCACGAACCCCACCCACCTCAGCCCAATCACCCTGATTTCAGCCTCGCGGCAAGACTTCATCCTGTTGAAAATGCATGCCCCGCAAAACGAAAAGCCAACTGTGGCACCGAGGGTCGCGGGTTCAAACCCCGCCGCTCACCCCAATTCCCCTTCAGCCGCTTGGACTTCCATTTTAAGGGACCGCTTCGTCCTTGTTTCCTGTTTGTGAATTGGGAACACCTTGGAACAGATCGCCAAAATTCGCCCGTTCTAGGGCGACCGCGGCGTGGCACCTGCGACTTTCCGGGTAGCGAGCGGGAGTGGCTGTCGCATCCATCAAATATAAGTGAGGAATAATCCTTCTCCGAAGGAAACAATTACCGGGCGCGGACAAGCTGCGAAACTATCCCGCAGAGATTATCAAAGGACTTGAAGAGCTACTGCTATCGGGCCGGTCAGGGCTGCCAGACCCAAGCGCACACGTCGCATTGGTTGCCCCGCGATCAGCTACCTCCTGCGGGGCCATCGCCCGGACCTGCGCTCTCGCGAGATTTGTGAATAGTTTTTCCCAAACACTCAAAAAACTGGCCAACGAGCAGCTTGGCGACCCCCTCCATTACGCGCTGACCCAGGCCGGCAGCCAGCCCTCCTACCTGCGCCTGGCCAGCGTATTCGATCAGAGTCTCATTTTCCTGTTCTCTTAGCCGGATCGAGCCGCTGGCGTTCATGAAACCGGCTGTTCCGGTTCCCGCGACTGCCAATTTGTACTCACAATTCGCAACTCGATCGCTGATCTTGATTTGGCCCGTATACCGCCCCGTAATGGATGCAATGCCAATTTCGATCACGACATCAAATGTATCTTCACCCGTGGGAACCATCTGCTTGCAGCCGGGTGTGCAGGACCGCAGGACTTCAGGGTCATTGAGGGCCTTCCAAACCCGATCAGACGGGGCCTGCAATTTGTAGGTGCCTTTCAGGTTCATTGGATCTGCCCGCTTCTTTGCCGAGAGGCTTCACGTCCTTGCGAAGATAATTATAGAAAACGGCCTGCCCAACCCGAGCCGAAATATGCGTGCGCCCCTGGGCAGTCCCGAAAGGAAACGAGACGGGATCCTTGCTTAGCTCATGGAAACGACCTTCTCTTTCATGTGGACGCCGGGTTAGCCTGGCTAGGTGCGCGTCTGAGCGTTCAGGATTCGTCTGCCTCGACTGCAAGCCGTTGTGAATCGGGCCATGGTAGAGGACAGAATGCAATCCACATTTTTATTTGACGGGCCAATTTCCAGTTCGACATTGTACCTTCTCAATGTCGCGGTTATTTGGGTCCTGAAGTCTGCACTTGCAAGTCATTTTCCCGAAATCGGATAATGCCGATCAGACACGTGCATTTCTTGGTGTTGCATCACACGCGACGCAGCCGCGATGGCTTTGATTATGTTTTCGTAGCCGGTACAACGGCATAGGTTGCCGGACATGGCGAGTCGGATTTCCTCCTCACTTGGCGCGTGATTCTCCCGCAGGAAGGCGCAAGCAGTCATCAAAAAACCCGGAGTGCAAAATCCACATTGAAGGGCATGATGCTCCCAAAATGATTTCTGTAGCGGGTGAAGCTCGCCTCCCACAGCCAGCGACTCCACCGTGGCGATCTCCGCCTGATCGGCTTGAACCGCAAACATCAAGCAAGAGCGAACAGCAGTTCCATTCAGCAGAACTGTGCAGGCGCCGCAAACACCGTGCTCACACCCGATGTGAGTCCCGGTGAGACTGAGCTTCTCCCTGAGGAAATCAACCAGTGTCATCCGGGTTTCGGCCATTTCCTCGTACTGCTTCCCGTTGACTTTCAGACAAATCTTGCGTTCGTCCATAACGACATTCCCTTCCCTCAAAATTTTCCGATACGCTGCCTGGCGATGCCCAAGGCGCGGCGTACAATTTCGGCAGCCACTTTGCTCCGGTAATCTGCAGAAGCATGAAGGTCGGAAGTGGGATCCAGCTCATCCGGAATATCCCTGGCGACTGCTGCGAAAAGAGAGTCCGTCAATCGCTCCCCTTTCAAACGCTGCTCTGCCGCGCGGGCGCGAACCGCACACGCCGCAACGCCCGCCAGGGCGATGCCGCAGTCAGCGCAAATCCCGCTCGGGTCCACAGTCAACCAGACGGCCGCGCCGACCAGGGCAAAATCGCCGTGCCGGCGACTGACTTCCAAAAAGCAGGAACCAGCTCCTGGTGGCAGATCCGGGACATGGACCTCGACCACCAATTCCCGCGGATCCAAGCACGTCGTAAAATAGCTCACGAAAAAGTCGCTTGCCGGAACACGCCTCTGGCCCTCCGGACCCTGAAGCACCAAACTTGCATCCATGACCAGCGCCAGAGCCGGCCATTCCGCCGCTGGATCAGCATGCGCCAAACTTCCGCAAACCGTGCCGCGGTTTCGAATGGCCGGATGACCGATCTGCTGGCAGGCTTCGATCAACAGCGGATTCTTCCGATGGACCAGCTCGGAAAACTCGATCATCCGCTGTCTGGCCAATGCTCCGATGACCAGGTGATGGTCCTCTTCCCGGATGTGCTCTAGCGAGGAAACCTTGTTGATATCCACCAGATGCCTCGGCCGCGCCAGCCGAAAATTCATCAGGGGGACAAGACTCTGCCCGCCCGCCAGGATCTTGGCATCCCCTCCGAGCCGGCCCAACAGAGAAACTACTTCGTCAACCGTGCGCGGGTCATGATACTGGAAAGGCGCGGGTTTCATTTCATTTCTCCTCCACAGCAATGCCCGCAACGGGCACTCGTCTCGGAATTTTGCGTTTTATGGGGAGGCTGCAATCGGTTTGTTCCGCTGTGATTTTGTAATGATTTCAAACAATCGGTTTGGGCTAAGCGGCAGATCAGTGATTTCGATTCCGAACTCTTTCAGCGCATCGGAAACTGCGTTACCGATTGCGCCGCCCACTGCCGCCGTGCCGCCCTCTCCTGCGCCTTTCACCCCGAGCGGGTTCAGTGGGGAGGGATCATTCTCATAAATGTGCACCTCCACCGGCGGCATGTCGGTACTGCTGGGCATGAGATAGTCCATGAAGGAAGTGCAGAGAAGCTGCCCCTGCTCATCATAGGCGAGCTCTTCCAAGAGAGCGCCGCCAATCCCCTGGGCGATTCCCCCTAAAATTTGGCCCTCCACGAGTGCCGGGTTAATCGCCCGGCCAACGTCGAAAAAGGACCAAAGCTTCTCCACCGTTACCGAGCCGGTGACAACGTCCACTCTGACACGGGCCACCTGCAAGCCGTGAGGAAAGGCCATTTCTTTTACTTCAAAGTAGTGGTTGGCCTCCAGATCCAGCCCGCTTACGACCCCGTCCCACGAGCTGGAGACACGCCGAATCAATTCGGCCAAGGGCAGAGTCTCGGACGTGCCATCGGCCGCAAATGCACAGGAGTCCGCAATTTGGATCTCCGTTTCGCTGCATTGAAAATAGCCGGATGCCATCCGAAGAATTTTCTCTTTGACCTTCCTGGCTGCCAGAAGTACCGCGCTCCCAGCCAAAATCGTGGCGCGGCTGGCGAAGGTACCCACGCCGCGGGGGGACAAAAACGTGTCGCCGTGAATCACGGTGACGTCCTCGATGTTCAGGCCCAATTCCTCAGCGCAAATCTGTGACAAGACGGTCTCGAGGCCCTGACCGAGCGAAGTCGCGCCTGTGTATACGATCGCCTTCCCCGATCGGTCTATCCGCACGCGGGCCTCTTCAAATGGTCCGCTGCCTGTTTTTTCGACAAAATATCCAAACCCCATTCCCACGCGTTCCGAACTAACGTTTTGGTGCGGCTCCTTTCGGAGTTTGTCGTAACCAATCACCTCAATCGCTTTCCGCATGAGGCCCGGATAGTCGCCGCTATCATAGATGATTGGTGTCTCAAGGACTTTCGTCCCCAACCGGTAGGGCATCTCGCCCGGTTGAACAAAATTGCGCAACCGAACATCGACCGGATCAATACCTAGCCGGTGAGCAATCATATCCATGAGCCGTTCCCGAACGAAGTTGCACTCGTAGCGGCCCGGCGAGCGGTAGGTTCCTATGGGAGTCTTATTGGTGATGACCGCATGCCACTGGCACTCGTAATTCGGGACGCGGTACGGTCCCGGAAACATCGCCGCGCTCATGGCAGGAACGGTTGCACCATGGGTTCGGATGTAGGCGCCCATGTCGTTCCACACTTCCGCCCGGATGCCTAACAGCGTGCCGGTATTCTCAGCCGCGATTTCTACCTGCCAGCGCTGTCCTCGCGAGTGGTTTGCCGCCAGGAAATGTTCTCTTCGGTCTTCGATCCACTTGACGGGACGGCCGAGGGAAATGGTCAAATAAGGAATCAAAAAGTCTTCCGGATAAAACTCTCCGCGTATCCCAAATCCTCCGCCTACGTCCGGTTCGATGAAATGAATCCGGTGCTCGGGGAGACCTAAGAAGGAACTCAGCACGGTGACGTTGAAGTGAGGCACCTTCGTGGGGCCCCAGACCGTCAAGACTCCAGTGCCGCGGTCATATTCCGCCACAATACCCCGGGTCTCCATCGGGAATCCCGAGTGGCGCTGGACGGTGAAATTTTCCTTGAGGATCAAGTCCGCGTGCAGAAAGGCCGCTTCAACGTCGCCGACTTTCTGGATTCCGCTGCCGGCAAGGTTGCTGGAAGTGGACTCGTGAACGAGACTCGCCTCTGGCGCGAGGGCGCCCGGCATGTCGGCAACCGCGGGTAATGGCTCATATTCCACTTCGATCCGATCCAAAGCGTCCTCGGCCGCGTAGCGGCTGCCTGCCACAACTACAGCCACTGGCTCGCCGACATATCGCACCTTTCGCTCGGCCAGAGGAAATTGCAGATATTGCCGAAAGGAAGCCGTAGGTTCCAGTCGCATCGGAATCGGTTTGGCAAAACCCGCGATGTCCTGGTAGGTGAGGACGGTTAACACTTCCGGGAAACCGCTCGCGTTCGTATTCACACTCCGAATCCGCGCGTGGGCGTGCGGGCTGCGCAAAATCGCGGCGTGCACCATGCCGTGGAGTTGAATGTCATCAACAAAGGTTCCCTCGCCCCGTAAAAGCCGAGGATCCTCTTTGCGTGGCACGCTCCGGCCTATGTATTGTTGGGCCGATATATGTTTGCCCGCTGCGCTGCTCATCTCCCTCTTCCTTCACAGAGCCTGGGAAAACAGGCTGGCCGTGGGTTCACCCTTCTTCAACAGTCATACTGCCAACATCGAAAAAAGCGAGTATGCGGCAGGGGCAAGCTTCGCCGCCCTCGAACTTCCAGGGGAAGGCGCCGATGAGGCATCGTTGGTTCAAGACCTTGCTGATATCGCCGCCCACATTCTCGGCGTGAACGCAACCGCTCGGAAACAAAAGGTAGTGCAACGGGAAGAGCTCCTCCTTCACGATGCGGCCGCTCCGGGGATGCCGGTATTCGTACTGGCCAAAGTACTTTTCCGCGGTCATGCCGACTTTTTGCTCAAATTGCTTGCACAGGTCTGGCCGCATGTAGCGAATGGTAGTGTTCATCGGGTGATCCGCGGAGCCGGTGTCGACGCCCCACCAGGAGATCCCAACGTCCAGCATCCACTCGGCGAGCTCTTTTGTCCCAGCGGGGTGCATGCAAAAGTAGCGGACCAGATCCTGCTGAGGCATGCCCGAATAATAGCGGTAGAAACCAGTATGGACGATGAGAATGTCATCTCTCTTCACTTTTACCTTGTTAGTAATGTGTTCAGGTTTGATAATGTCCCAGTCGCCCACATCGCTGGAAACGTCCACGATGACGCCTTCGTGAACCAACTTCGTCAGCGGGATCGAAGCGATGTCGCCCAGCCCATCGGCGGCGTGCATGGGCGCATCCAAATGCGTTCCCACATGGAGCGAGGTTTCGATGCGCTGCGATACGATTCGGTTCGTTTGCAAAGTCTGGGTATAAGAAATGGTCGAGCCCGGGTAGCCAACCCATCCAGGAGTGTGGGCGTTCCATGGATGTGAAAGATCAACGATTCTCATGTGGATGCCTTGGCGGCTGCTGCTGGAAAGTCTAGGCGAGCGAGCCCCTTTTTCTGTCCTGAAGGACTATGCCTGTTTCCGGAATAAACGAATTTCTCGACAGAGACACAAACTCCTATATGGTCGTTTGTCGGAAGTGTCAAGGAATTTTTTAGATCCGCCGAGGACGAAGGGCAAACTGTGCAGGAGGCGGCCCGATTGTCGCCAGTGCGTTAATCGAGGGCTCTGCCTTTCGTCTCTGGTCCAACGACAGCGAGCCACAAGTTGGCAACGACCACGAGAAAAGTAATGGCGATAAAAGTGTTGGTCAACCCGAGGACCGGCCACAACCATGCGCCAAAAATCACTGGGACCGTCCCAGCGGCGACGCGGCCCGCCGTGGACGCCCAGCCGAAGCCCGTGCCGCGCAGCAAGGTTGGATAAACTTCCGGCGCATAGCAATATATGGCAGGGACCGCGAGCTCATTCATGAAACCGAACAGCATGAGCCACCAGCGAGCGGCCCCCGGTGTGGTGATCTGAAGAGTAAACATGACGATGGCCACGCCAGCGAGAATCCCGGGAATGACGATGACCAATTTGCGCCCAACTCGTTCGACCAGCCATGCGGCACACAAGGTCCCAACGATTCCAATGGAGGTGACTGAAATGGTGAAGAGATAGGCGCGATAGATGCCGTAGCCACTGCTTTCAAGAATCCGCGGGAGCCATGTAATCACCCCGAAATAGAGCAAAAGATTGGCGATCATGATCCCCCAGACCGCAAGCGTGACGCGCCAGTTCCAACGCCAGATCTCCTTGAGCTGGTGGATGATTCCTGCGAAGGAAGGTGGCGGCGTATCCGGTTCCGGTTCAGGCATGGCCCACGCGCCGGCATCGCCCGTGGTACGGCGAACCAGATCTGCAGTAACCGCACGAGCCTCGGCGACGCGGCCACGTCGCATCAGGTAGAGTGGTGATTCCGGTATCGCCGTCACGGCCCAGAAGACGAGCAGCGCCGGCAATGCCATGACGAGCAGAAGCAGCCGCCAATTGCCGTAAGGGAGCAATAGAACGGCCACGAGGCCATTCAGCGTGCCACCCACCGGCCACCAGACATCCATCAAGGTCAGCATCATTCCGCGCCGGGATCGCGGCATGAACTCCGCGACGAGCGAATATGCAACCGGGATGCAACCGCCCAGTCCGACTCCCGTGACGAAGCGAGCGCCCAGAAGCAAAAGGTAATTGGGCGCCGCCGCGCTCAAGATCGAGAAGACCGAATAAATCAACATCGTCCATATGAACGCCGGCTTGCGCCCCGCAATGTCGGCAATCGTCCCCCAAAGGAACGCGCCGACGGCCATGCCGATAAGGCCAAACGTGCCAAGCCACCCGAGCTGAGCATTCTCCAGGTGCCAACCCGAGCGCGCCAGAAGCGGGATGAGATACGTGGGCAGGAGAACGTTCCAGGCATCAAACATGTATGCGAGGCCGCCGATAATGAAAATGGTCCCTTGCACATTCCATCGGAACGGCAGCTCTTGAATGAGCTCATCGGCTCGTTTGACCGTACTTTTCCCCGCCTGGGTGCTTGACGTGGACATTTTCGAGCCCCCTGCATCTCAAAAGGCTGGCGCCGGTCGCCTTTTCGAAACACTCAGCACTTGGAACGATCTGGGTTCTTTTATCATTGTCAAAACAAGAGCGTCAACACCGTGGGGCGGACACTTCGAGTCGGTCCTGCGGCAAAGGATAAAGGTCTACGGACCCTGATTGGAATGAACCCCATTTAGATCTCTTCGGGCATACCCATATGGTGCGCCAAAAGGTTGCTGCAAATCAGGGGGTAGGTGCCAGATTCTGCGTCTTCGGTTTTGCCGAGTTTATTCGGTTCATAAGAACCTGGTTTCGACGCACCCAAAAGCCACAATCCGATAATCACGTTTCTGGGAAGCTCCGCTGGTCGGGTCTCAATGGATTACCTTTCGTCAGGCATAAGCAACGGGCGCATCAGAATCAATCACGATTTGATCCCAGCGCCTGATAAGACCTAGTGCTGTATCGAAAGCCCGCCAGAGCACCGTGCTCCCTACATTATTCTTCTGTTAATGCGCGCTTCCGATACAGTACTAGGACTTCGAGCCCCAGAGGCAAGTGCAGCGGGCACCATTCTTGGCGCGGCGTCGCTCGGTTCGCACGGGATTGAAAGGATGAAAAATCCGCCCCAACGCAGGCGATTGGGGGTATGCTCGCGGGCGGTCGGGTTGCAAAACGGGAGACCCGGATAATTATTATAGGGGGAAAGATGCGCAAGCAAGATCTCATCCGGCTGGTGATGTGTGCCGCGCTGGCCGCTGCTTCCACGATGATACCGACGATAGCAACCGGGCAAACGCCTGTTCCTCCTGCGGCCGCGCCCGCGCCGCCACCCCAAATGCCTCCTTCCCTTGTGCCGGCGCAGGTGGTCGATCTGATGACACCGGAAGGATCAGCGGCGTTCGGCGCGCAGTGGAAGACTATGGAGGCGAAGATCGTCGAAGGACCGGCGATCGCGAACGCCATGCCTGGGTATAAGACGTCGTACGACATTCAGCCCCACGCCGGCGAGCCCGGCTTCGATGATTCGTCGTGGCCGACAATCGGCGCCAAGGGGCTGGCCGACCGGCGTGGGGGCGGCAAAGTGTCCTTCATCTGGTACCGTGCGAGCCTGACGATACCGGCAAAAATCGGGGACTTTGACACGACAGGCGCCACGGCAGTGCTTACGGCGTACGTCGATGATTACGCGGAAGTCTGGGTTAATGGGCAGATAGCGCGCCGCCCAGGCTATCCCAGTCCGGCCACGATCCAAGGCTTCAACATGCCCAATCGCGTGGTGCTCGCCGATGCGGTCAAGCCGGGCGACAAGTTCCAGATCGCCATCTTCGGCATCAACGGACCGATTTCCGTCGCACCGATGAATTTCGTCTGGTTCCGCCAGGCGAAGATCGAATTTTTTCGCTAAAGAGGCTGCGGAAAAAGGGCCCCACCCCTTTTTGTCATTCTGAGCGAAGCGAAGAATCTCTCTTTCTTTTCATGGAGTTAAATCGAAGAGAGATTTCTCGCTTCGCTCGGAATGACAAAATAAACTACTTTTTCCGCAGCCTGTAAAGCGATATCAGATTCAGTCCGCAGAACCGAACATGGGGACCATCACGTCACAGTGCGGCGCTTTCCGGATACAACGTGATACGCGCACTATCGTGAGAGGCGCAGGCCATCGGCAATCATGAGAACCGCCGGCACTTCCAAATCGCGACCCTCTAGAGTTTCCAATCGGGAGTGGCGACATACGCGCGCGTAATTTCGGAGACCTTCTGGGTGCCGCAATTGCCCATCGCCAGTTTCAATTCGCCCTGCAGGATTTCGAGCACACGATCGACACCAGCCTGGCCGAATGCCCCCAATCCCCACAGATAGGGACGCCCGATCCCCACGGCCTTTGCGCCCAGCGCGAGCGCCTTGAAAACGTCGGTGCCGCGGCGAATACCTCCATCAACGAATACTGGAATGCGGTTGCCGACTTCGGCGACCACTTCGGGCAGCGCCTGAATCGTTGGGCGCAGCGTTTCTGTGGCGCGTCCGCCGTGGTTCGATACCAGTATGCCGTCGAGGCCGTGCTCAACGGCGAGCCGCGCATCCTCGCGCGTGTCAATTCCCTTGATGAAAAACTTCCCTTTCCAGAATTTGCGCATGCGATCGGCGAACGCCCAGTCCAAGGCGGGGTTCAGAATCGTTACGCCGTTCATGTTGATGCCGTCGTACATGGGAAGTTCGTGCATATCCGTGAAAGGCTCGCCTTTATGGCAGGCAGCGCACTGAGTCAGGTCCTTGGGGCGAGTGCGCAGGTAGGTTTCGCTGTTGCGGCCGGTCGTGTTATCCACGGTGAGGGCGATCACCGGGCATCCGGCCGCTTGCACTCGCTGCAGGAGTTGTTCGCAAGCTTCCCAGGTGCTCGGCGCATAGACCTGATACCACACCGGCCGGCCCAGAGCCTTGTTGACGTCTTCAACTCCGGTAGATGAAGCGGACGACAGAAACTGTAATGTGCCGCGGGCCTGGGCCGCTCGTGCGACCGCCTCTTCACCATTAGGCCAAAACGCTTTGTGAGCGGATGTGGGGCACAGGAAGATCGGGCTGTCATAGACCGTGCCGAACAGCTCGGTACGCATGTCTACTTTAGTGGCGTCGCGCAGGCGGCGCGGACGCAATTGCACGCGCTGGTATCCTTCGCGATTGGCGCGCAGCGTGCCATCGTTGTCCACGCCACTCACCATGTAAGCCCAATGGCTATCCCGAACCTTGAGGTGAGCGGCCTCTTCGAAATCGAAAACGTCGAGGGCTTTGGTCGGGTCCGTAATTACGGAAGATGCCGGAGTGTCTTGGGCGAAGGCACCTTCCTTAAGGAAGGCAGCAACCCCGCCGAGCGCAGCGACATAGGGGCTAGCGGCCAGAAATTTCAGAAATTCACGACGGGCCGTTGAGCTGGGGATGAATTGTCTCATTATGTTTGCGCATGGTAGCTCCGGTAACCAGATCCGACCAGCAAAAATTATGGGAGAGGGTGCAAATTATCCTTGAAGGATATCAACTTTTTATTATGTAGTCCCATATCGCGCGCGACGCCGCCTGCAAGACTCGAAGCCATGATGGATTCGCTGTTCCTTTCTTGTAGGGCTCTTTCATCCCCTACAACATGCCGGTTTACCCGGGCGCTCTCCGAGTCGCCGACTTTTCGGGACTTGGCCTTACATCCCTTCCGAATCTAATATGCCTACTCATGAGCGGTGCTCTCGCGCAATACGCGTTATATGTGCTAGCTTTTGATACCTGTGCAGTGATTCCCGCGACCGTTTGTCCGGACCGAGCCAGATCGCAACCGACTAGGGATTTACGTTCGTGTCGATGGAGTGCACAGCTTCGGCAAAGGTAGCGTGATTAAAGTATATAAGGCGGCAATGGAGACCATCGGTTTTATAGGCGTGGGTAAGATCGGCCTGCCGATCTCAGAGAACCTCATCAAGAGCGGCTGGCGCGTGGTCGGATATCGCCGCAGCTCTCTCGTCGAGTTTGAAAAAATCGGCGGCGTGCCGGCGCGTTCGTCAGCCGAGGTCGGCGCGCAAGCCGACATTGTATTCTTGTGCCTGCCGTCGACGGAGGCGCTCGATGAAGTAGTGCAGGGTCCGCAAGGTCTCGTCCACACCGCCCGGCCGGGGCAAATCGTGGTCGAGCTGGGTTCGCACGCGGTGCCTGACAAGCAACGCCAGATCGCGCCGCTGGCCCAGAAGGGCGCTACGTTCATCGACGGCGAAGTCTCCGGCACCCCGGGCATGGTGTCGGCGAAGAAGGGCGTGATCTATCTTGCCGGCGATGCCGCGGCCTGCAAGAAGCTGGAAGGCGTGGTCGCGGGCTTTGCCGATTCGTGCCTCTATTTCGGCGAGTTCGGGGCCGCGAGCCGGGTTAAGCTGGTCAATAATCTTTTGGTGGCGATCAATATTGCGGCGACCGCGGAGGCCATGGCGCTCGGGCTCAAAGCCGGCGTCGACGTGCCGCTGATGATCAAGGCGATCGCCACCGGCAGTGGCGGCTCGACGCAATTCGGCATCCGCGCGCCGTGGATGGCCGAACGACGCTTTCTTCCGGCTCAGGGCACTGTGCCCTTATTGCAGCACTATATCGGGATGATCGGAAATCTCGCCGACAGCGTCGGCGTGGCCACGCCGATGCTCGATTGCGCCAGGACGCTTTACGAGCGTTTCATGGCGATGGGATTCGGCGAGTTTGACGGCGCCAAGATGGTCGACGTCATCGGTTCCTTGCCGCGTTCGAAAACGTGAAATGAAGGCTGGAAGAACGAAACCGAAAGGAGCGTTCGAATGATCCGTGTGCGCAAGATCGCCCACGCCAGCTATGAAGTGCCGGACGTGGAACAACAAACCGACTACTACACCAACGTCCTCGGCATGACGCAGGTTGGCAAAGACAAGGACACCACATTTCTTGCCAACACAATCGATCATCACTCCGTCGTCTTGCGCAAAGGCGTACAGGCACAGTGCGTGCGCATCGGCTTCCAAATCGGCGAGGGCGATGATCTCGACGCTTTCGAGAAGCAGGTGCAGGGCCACGGCATCAAGACACAGCGCAAAAACGATCCGGAACCGTCGATCTCGGAGCTGATTACCTTCGAGGATCCCAAGGGCACGGTGATGGAGGTGTTCAAGCGGGCCGATTTCTCGCATCAGAAATTTCAAGCGAATGGCATCGTGCCGCACAAGCTCGGCCACGTCGCGTTCCATGTCACCGATGTCAAGCACACTACAAAATTCTATTGCGACGTTCTCGGTTTTCGCGAATCGGACTGGATGGCCGACTTCTTCTCGTTCCTGCGCTGCGGGCCAGACCATCACACCATTAATCTGGTAGAGACCGGTTCGAATCGTCACTTCCATACTGCGTTCGAGTTGCGCGACTGGGGCCACATTCAGACCGCGTGCGATTTCCTCAGCGTCAACGGCTACAAGCTCATTTGGGGACCGGGTCGGCACGGGATCGGCCACAACCTATTCACCTATCATCGCAGCCCGGCCGGGCTGATTACCGAGCTGTTCGCCGAACTTGACCGGATGAACGAGGAACTAGGCTATTTCGAGCCGCGTCCCTGGCATCGCGACCATCCGCAACGTCCGAAAGTGTGGGCCAAGGACCCTGAAGCCTCCAATCTGTGGGGCATTATGCCGACTGACGAGATGTTCAAGTAAGTCTCCGCGTATTCCGGCGGCTGAAGAAACAATGCAGTCAAAAGGTTCGATGAGGTTTGAAAATGGGGGACCATGAGCGGAACACCGAACACTACAAACTCGTAACTTACGAAACCGTGCAGGGACCCCGCGCCGGTGCGGTCCTTCATGACGCTGTTTTCGATTTGGCTGAACTCACCGGCAAACCGTCCTATGCCACGATGCTCGGCGTGCTGGATGATTGGGTGGAAGCGGAGGCGGTGATTGAAACGGCCGTGGCAACAACGGGAAGCGGCGTCACGGCAAGCTCTCCCCTCGCAAAAGTCCGGCTGCTCGCGCCGGTTCTTTATCCCTCGGCCATTTTCTGCGCGGGCGCGAATTACTACGACCATATGAGCGAGATGGCTCGGGTTTTCAATCTGGAACCAGAACCGGATCCCCGTAAGGCGGGGCTTACACCATGGCACTTTATCAAGGCTCCTCGCACGGTTGTGGAGACTGACGCACGCATTCCGCAGCCTGCGCATACCAAAATGCTTGATTGGGAGGCGGAGTTGGCGGCATTCATCGGCCTCGCCGCAAAGAATGTTCCGGTGGAAAGCGCGCTGAACTATGTTGCCGGCTACACTGTCGCTAATGATCTCTCAGCGCGCGATTTCACTGTGCGGCCGAACGTTCCAGAAAAATCGCCGTTCAGGTACGACTGGATTGCTCAAAAAAGTTTCGATGCCGCTTGTCCGTTGGGTCCCTGGCTCGTTCCCGCGAAAGAAATCCCCGACCCGCAGCACCTGGGCATTAAACTGTGGGTGAACAATGTGCTCAAGCAAGATTCTCATACCAGCAAAATGATCTTCTCTCTCGCTGAGCAGATCGCCCATCTTTCCACGCGGCTCACGCTTCATCCGGGGGATTTGATTCTTACGGGAACGCCGGCGGGAGTAGGCTTGGCGAGGAAAGAGTTCCTGAAGTCGGGCGACGTGGTGCGCGTCTGGGTTGAGCAGGTTGGGACGCTCAGCAATACACTGGCGTAGGTGCAGGAAGCTGCACTTAAAGCCCGTCCTACTAAAAATTTTACTGCGACTGCTCGTAAACTCGCGCCACCTCGCCTGCCACGTTGTTCGGGTTCGGCCAATCCGGATTCTTCGCCTTTAGTTCCGCCGTTATGGTCTTCCCGGCATCGTCCACCGATACGCCTTGCTTCTTGAGTTCCAGCGCGCGGGCCTGTAGCGCCAAAAAATAAGCACGTTCTGTTCCGATCTGTGAAGCGTCTACAATCGCCGCACCGTGATCGGAGACGATGAACTTCGGGTGCAGGGCCTCGACATTGTCCAGAATAGAGAGCCATCCTTTCACACTGGCGTCCGCGTTCGGCATGATGGGAAAAATATCTTTCTGGACGATATCCCCGGGGATCAGGACGCTGTCTTCCTCGACGAAAATCAGTTCGTCGCCCTTGGTGTGGGCCGGTCCCACATAAAACAGTCGGGCGGTCACGCCGCCAAGATCGAGTTTCGCTTCGCGGTCGAAGAGGAAGTCCGGCGGGCGAAACTTCACATTCTGGAGCAGGTCCAAGTTTTGCGCGGAAATTTTCCTGAAAGCTTCCATATGGGCGCCTACGCCTTTATTCATTTCTTCCTGTTGCACGGAATTTCGTATGATGATCGCGCTCGCGGGGAACGCCTGCTCGCCCGTCGTGTGTTCGGAATGGTAGTGCGTGGTCGTTAGGTAGAGAATCGGGCCTTTGGCCAGCTTTTGCTCGACGCGCATGACGGTGGCGCCGTTGCGCTCCCCCAGTCCCGTGTCGACCACCAACGTCGCGCGGCTCCCGATCACAAAAACGACATTCGGGAAACCTTCGAGTACAGACACGTGATCGGAGACACGCTTCAGATTCTCTTCGGAAAGCAGCGGCTGCTTGAGTTGGGCCTTTGCGATTGCGGGCGTTAAAATTGCACCCGCGGCAATAACCAAGAAAGCAGAACGTACGAGCGACCACTTCTTCAGAAGCGACATCGTGTGTCTCCGTTTCGTGTGCGAGGTCTGGAGTCTCGCTGGTGCTTTTGGATTGCGTAGTGCACAGAAAAATCGCCGGCAAGATGCCGGCGCTACGAAAACCCCGCGAGCCCCCGTAGCGTGTTTAACTCAACTCTGCAGGCGGGGGACAACCAGGTGGAAAAGTTTCAACAGAGCCGTGCCCGCTTGTTTGATCGCCACGGATTCTGAAGGTCCGACGTACACGCCCGAACCTTTCCGGACTTGGTGCTCCTTGGAGTCCAGCGTGACTGTGGCCTCACCCTGCATCAAGTAGACCAGCTGATGAGTATTTTTGTCGGACCGGACATCCAGCTTTTCGCCTGGCTTGAGCCAGCGGAGGGAGCCGACTACATTCTTGGCCCCGCACAGCTGATTATTCAAAATTTCCGCGAACTCGCCAGAACCCGGAAGCTTGGCGTGCGAAATCTTGTTCGTGTCGATAAAAGTCAGTGACATCGCGGGTCAATCCTTTCGATTCCTCGATCGTGAATCCACCGAAATTCCACAATTGCCAGATTTGAAAGGCAATTTCGCCCGGCCGAACTGCTAACTTTGGTACCAGACGCCGCCGTCCACGCGGTCCCACTTCAGGTCGTCCGGCGTGCCTTCGAGGATGGTGGTCTGAAAGCGATTGGGCGCCTGGAATTCAAAGTAAAAGAGCGGCTCGAGCGCTCGCAGGCGATGCTTTTCTTCCGCGGGGATGAAGACCATGGTGCCGGGGCCGATCTCGCGAGTTCCTTCCTCGGTCTGCACGGTGGCTTTGCCTTCCATAATGAAATAAAAATGTTCGCAATTCTTGTGAAGATGATAGGGGGACGCCGCACCCTGCTTGTAGTGCATGATCCCCGCCAGCATATCGTCAATTTTTGTGAGTTCCTTGTTGACGAAGAAAACGCGCTCGCGGCCATTGGACAGCAGCCTGGGCAGCTGATCTTCGTTAAAAATGTATGCCATTGCCGGGCCTCCCCCATTAATTGACGAATGACGGGCATCCGAACTCGATTGCAAACGACACCTTCGCCCGAATGCGCTATTCCTGCTTTCCAGCGATCGAAAAATATATGCTAGCAGTTTTTGCGCGGCACTTCCAGAATGGCAAGCCATTCGCGGAATATCAAATCGCGCGCGGTATTGCGACCGTGACCGAAACTATTTTTTGGGAAGCGCAAACACCGTCACGGTTGGGTTTCCCCCAACGATTTCCGGGATCGTTTCTTTTCGGAGGACGCCGCCGTCGCCCGAAGTGACGGCAACGTACTGAACGTTGTGCGCGGAATACGTAATGACGCCTCCCTGGACGCTGTCGCCCAAATCGAGATGAAGGAGAACTTTGCCCGATTGGGCGTCGAGCGCGTCGAAGAAGCCGCCAACTTCGCCGGTGAAAACGAGATTGGAAGCCGTAAGGGCAACCCCGGCGACGAGCAGTGTTGGCGATTCGTACCGCCAGCGCTCCTTGCCGGTGGCGGCGTCAAATCCAGTCAGCCGGCCGCGCCCCTCAGTGAAAGAACCATGCGTGATCGGGCCGCCAAAATAACTTTTTTCTCCTGTATTCGCTTTCTCCACGCTGGGCGGCTCCTGATCCTTCTGATTCATGGAGCAATAAAGGTCGTCGCTGGGCACCACGATCAGGCTGAGCTTGGGACTATAGGCCGCGCTGTTCCACTCGTCGCCTCCCAAAATTCCGGGGCAGACTTTGATCGGGGTGTTGCTGAGCGGCGCCTCCGAGTTCAGCTGCGTCGTGAAGGGAACGCTATAGACCACCTTATGCGTATCGCCATCCACCACGCGAAGTACGCCGTCCTTGCCGCTCGAGGCGATCATCGTGCGCGCGTTCACCTTAAAGATCGGATTGACATGCGTGATGTCGTAGTCGTCCACGTCGTGGGGAATGAACTGGTTGTACCAAAGCAGACGGCCTGTCTTCGCGTCCAGCGCGATCATGGAATTCGTGTATAGGTTGGCGCCCGGCCTGGCGTCGTCCCAGAAATCAGGAGCCGGATTGCCGCCAGCTACGTAGAGGATGCCTTTTTCGCTGTCGAACGACTGCGGAGTCCAGAGCGCGCCGCCCGCGTGCTTGCGTGCTTCCGGATCAGGACCCCAGGTATCGGCGCCCGGTTCGCCATCTTTCGGGATGATGTTGAATTTCCAGATCTGCTCACCATCGCTCAATTTGAATGCGCCGATCCATCCGCTGCCGGCCCTTTCCGACCCGGCTGGGCCGATGTAGATCGTGTCCCCATTCACAAGCGCCGGCATGCTGATGAAGTAGCCCGCCTTGGGATCCGCGATTTGTTTGGCCCAGAGAAGTTTTCCACTCTCGGCATCGAGCGAAATTAGATAATCATCCCCGGTGCCCCTGATAATTTTCCCATTGGCGAGCGAGGCGCCACGGTGGGGATGGACGGAGTCGGTATCGCGCGGTACCCACTGATAGGACCACAAAACGTGGCAGTTGGCTGCGTCGATGGCGACGGTGTAATGGTCGCTCGTCGCGTAAAGAACGCCGGCCGAAACAATGGGCGCCGATTCGGAAGGCACTTTTTCAGGAAACGTGTAGGAGCAGACCTTTGCAAGTTGCTTCACATTGCCCGGCGTGATCTGGTTCAGCGGGCTGTAACGCGTCCCGTTGAAATCGTGATCGGCATAGGTCCAATCCCCGTTGTCCGCCTGGGCAGGGCCCGCGGCAAGAGGCCGTCCGCCAAAGCCACGGATAGATCCGAACGAGATCGCCAGCGCCATGATGAAAAATAGAGGCACGGCGATCGATCGGAAGGATGCTGCACGAATGTGGAAAGCGCGCTTGCTCATTTTATTTGTCCTTTGTCGGAAATCGGAAACAGCGGTTGGATCCGCTGCGGCCACTTTGTTTCGATTGTGGCCGTTTGTCAAGCACTGCCGCGAATTTCCTAGCGCCGGCGTCTTGCCGGCGATTTTTCCACTGAATACGCGTCGCAAAAACGCCGGCGAGACGCCGGCGCTACAACACTAATTTGATATTTGGAATTCGGCGCATATAATGCCTCAGGACTTCTGGAAACAATTACGCACGTGCCCCGAACATTGGGATGAAGAAAGGGTGAACTCCATGGATGAGCCAAACGAACCAAAAATCTCAGACCCGAAAGCGCTCGTAGACCGGCGCGATTTCCTGGGCGGTGCGACCGTGCTGGCGGGTACGTCGCTGCTCGGACTCGCTTCCGGGGCCCGCGCCGAAGCTGCCGAAGGCGTGGCGGACCGTATGCCTCCGATCGCAGCGGACAAATGGACGGAAGCGCAAAAGAAAGCCGCCGAGGAAATAACGTCGGGGCCGCGGAAGGAGCTGGCGGGACCGTTCATCCCGCTGCTCCGCAGCCCGGAGTTCATGAGCCGGCTGCAACGAGTGGGCGAGTACCTTCGCTTCAACACCAAGCTTGGATCCAACATCAGCGAGTTCATTATCCTTTTGATCGCGCGGCAATGGACGCAGCAGTTTGAATGGTACTCGCACGAATCGCTGGCCCTCAAGGCGGGGATTAAGGAGGAGACGATCAAGGCCATTGCCGAGGGGCAGCGCCCCTCGATCATGACGCCGGACGAACAGATGATCTACGAATACATCACCGAGCTTCGGCTGCACCAGAGCGTGAGTGATCCCGTTTACGCGCAAGTGGTGAATCGATTCGGCGAACAAGGCGTTATCGACATTACCGGATTGTGCGGCTATTACACGCTGCTGGGCATGCTCATGAATGTGGCGAGGACGCCGTTGCCGCCGGGGAAAACGCCGCCCCTGGCTACTTTCCCGCACTGAAGTAGCACAGGCACTCTTGCCTGTGCGGGTTTCGCGATCGTCGTTGGGTCGGTTAGTCTGCGCGTGCGACTTACAAAACCGCACAGCCAAGAGTGGCTGTGCTACACAAGCAATGCGATCAAACCCATGCGGCTGGTGACGTTTCACCATAAGGGTCTCCAAGAAATTGGGGGCCTGACGGAAGCAGACTCGAAAATCATCCGGTTGCAGGCCGCCGAGCAACTCCGCGGCGGCGAATCAAATCCTTATTTCCAAACGATGCTCGCATTTCTGCAAGGCGCGAGCGCCTCTCGAGACGCCGCGCAACGAACCTTTGAGTTCGCTTTGTCGCAGGGGCCCGAAGGCGTCGCGATCGAGCGCGCGAGCGTCGAGCTTCTTTCCCCTGTTCCCCGCCCGGAATCGATTCGCGAATTCATGGTGTTTGAGCAGCATGTGATCAACTGCACGCGCCGCTTCGGGATGCCTCGCTGGGCGGCATCGCTCGACCGTTGGGTGGACAAAACGCTCGGCCGCAAGGCCACTCTGGCTTACCGGATGGCCCGGCCGTGGTACGAGCGGCCCGTCTATTACAAGGGCAACCGCATGAACGTAATCGGCGACGGCGCCCGCGTGACGATTCCCCGCTATACGAAGGCATTCGATTGGGAGCTGGAATTCGGGATTTTCCTGTGCCAGCAGGGCCGCGATATCCCCAGAGAAAAAGCCCGTGATTTTATCGGCGGTTACACGATCTTCAACGATTTTTCCGCACGCGACATTCAAAAAAGAGAAATGGGCGGGCGGCTGGGCCCAGCAAAAGGAAAAGATTTTGACGGAGGCAACGCGATTGGTCCCGTACTCGTCACGCCCGATGAAATCCCCGATCCTTACAATCTGGCCATGAGAGCGCGCATAAATGGAGAAGAAGTCTCGCGCGGACACACCAAAGGCATGCGCTGGACGTTTGAGGAAATGATCGCTTATGTTTCCCAGGACGAGACACTGTATCCCGGTGAATTTTTCGGCTCCGGAACGGGAACGGTTCCCGAATCCGGCGCAAACCGCTGCTGCTGCGGCCTCGAAATGGGGCGATTCCTGCAAGCAGGAGACACGATCGAACTCGAAGTCGAACGGATCGGCAAATTGACCAATCACGTTGTCGGATAATCCTAGTATCGTGGCGCCGGCGTCTCGCCGGCGGTTTTGGGCTGTGTTGAAATTGGAAAAATCGCCGGCGGGACGCCGGCGCCACGAAAAATCTGCGGTCTTTGGTCGAGAAAATATTGAGGACGGATGGGAGACCAGGAATCACGTGGGCTCATTCGCGCGATGGGGCGCT
Organism: uncultured Acidobacteriota bacterium; assembly: GCA_963719875.1. GTDB lineage: Bacteria > Acidobacteriota > Terriglobia > Acidiferrales > UBA7541 > Palsa-360. Next base: position 109,708 of record CAVRDJ010000002.1, read on the forward strand.
GGACACTTACGGCGCTGGTTATCAATTCCATTATTGGGAGCGGCATTTTTGGTTTGCCGTCGGTGGTGGCCGGATATGTCGGCAAGCGAAGTCCACTCGCGTATCTTTTCGCGGCGGCCGGAATCGGAGTGGTCATCGCTTGCTTCGCCGAAGTGGCCTCACAATTCGACGCGGCAGGCGGACCGTACCTCTACGCGCGGGAAGCCTTCGGGCGGTTCTTCGGCATGGAAGTGGGCTGGCTGTTGTGGCTGGTGCGACTGACCGCCGCGGCAGCTGCTGCAAACCTCTTCACAAATTACCTCGGCGAATTCTGGCCTGCCGTGCAAGAGCCAGTCACGCGGCTCGCCGTGCTCACGGCCTTGATCGGATTTCTCGCCGCCGTGAATTATCGCGGCGTCAAATCAGGCGCGATGGTGAGCAACATTTTCACAATGGCGAAATTGGCCCCACTTCTTGCATTTGCCGTTGCAGGGATGATTCTTGTGCTGCGCGCACACCCCCAAGTTCCCGCCGAAACGTCTTTCGGCGCATCGGTTCCTATCCGAAACTGGCTCGAAGCCGCGCTCGTTCTGATGTTCGCGTACGGAGGCTTCGAAGGTGCAGTTGTGCCGATGGCGGAAGCGCGCGATCCGCGACGCGATGTTCCCTTTGCCCTCTATTTGGCCCTGGCCACAACCACGGCGCTTTTCTGCACAATTCAGTACGTGGTTGTGCGTGTTCTCCCGGCGGCGGCGCAAACGGACCGTCCGCTCGCTGCGGCAGCGGAACTCATGTGGGGACCGGCGAGCGCGGGGCTGATTTCGATTGGGGCGCTCATCTCCATCTATGGCTATCTGAGCGCTCAGATGTTGCATGCTCCGAGGCTGACGTTTGCCCTTGCAGAACGAGACGACTTCCCGCGCATCTTCGCGCGGATTCACCGGAGGTTTCGCACACCGCATGTCTCCATCCTTTTGTTCGCGGGGATTGTCTGGTGCCTGGCACTGGCAGGCAATTTCAAATGGAATGTGCTTTTGTCTTCGGTGGGCCGTCTGTTCGTTTACGGATTTACGTGCGCGTCCCTTCCAGTTCTGCGGAGAAGTCACCCGGAGGCGCGGGCGCATCGCCTTCCCGCAGGAAATGGATTTGCGGTTCTCGGAATTCTGTTTGTGGTCGTCCTGGCAACTCGCATGAATCGTTCCGAAGCGGCCGTGATCCTCGTCACGATGGCCATTGCGTTCGCCAACTGGCTCTGGGCGCGCAGCAAGCGGTCTGCTGTTCTATAGTCGCCGGCGAATCTGGGGATGATTAGAGGAAATCAAGCGCGGAGTGGCCGATGAATCATTGGAAAAGCGGTCCGAAAATGTGATGATCTGGAGAGAACTTTTCGAGCTATTTTCCCGGCGCTCTCCCGGCTGCCTGGAGTTGGCGACGGGCAGGTTACGAACCGGATTGCGGAGAACCCTCTTATGAAACATGCGATAAGACAGCTTCCAGTTGTATGTGCCCTCTTGGCCTCGCTCGTGAGCTTACATGCGCAAGCTCCAGCCAAACACGCGATGACGTTCGATGACCTGATGGCCGTGCAGCGCGTCGGCGAACCGCAGATTTCCCCTGACGGGCGCGCCGTTGTTTACACCGTGGGCGCAACCGACATGGACACGAATCGCATTGCGCACAACCTCTGGATCGTCTCGACCGCGCCCGGAAGCCAACCGCGCCAGTTGACGCAGAGCGGGCATGACACCAGGCCGCAGTGGTCGCCCGACGGCAAATCCATCGCGTTTGTCTCCAGCCGTGAAGGGCCGCCTCAGGTCTACGTAATGCTCGCGCAAGGGGGAAACGCGAAAAAAATCACATCGCTCTCCACCGGCGCGGACAACGAAAAGTGGTCCCCGGACGGCCGATGGCTCGCCTTCACCTCAAGCGTGTTTCCAGACTGCGCGGACGATGCGTGCAACCGAACGCGCGACGACGCGTCGGAAAAAAGCAAGGTGAAAGCCCGCGCCTACGATCATTTGCTCTATCGCCACTGGGTGCACTGGAGCGACGGCAAGCGCAGCCATCTGTTCCTGGTGGCCGCAAATGGCGGCGCCCCGCGCGATGTGACGGCGCACGCCGACTACGATGTGCCTCCCGATGAGCGCGGCGATGCGAATGATTTTTCTTTTTCGCCCGATAGCAAGGAACTCTGCTTCACCGCGGTAACCGACCGGCCCGAAGCCATCAGCACGAACGGCGATCTGTTTCTGGTGCCCACAAGCGGCGGCGAAGCGAAACGCATCACGAGCAATCCCGGCTTCGACGGCCATCCGGCTTACTCGCCGGACGGCCGATTCATCGCCTATCATTCCCAGAAAACTCCAGAGTATGAGAGCGACCGCTGGCGCCTCATGCTCTATGACCGCACTGGCGGAACGCATACTGATATTACGGAATCATTCGATCGCAGCGTGGATGAAATTGTCTGGTCGCCGGACAGCAAGAAAATTTACTTCACGGCGGTAGAGGAAGCGGAGCAACCGGTGTACGAAATCGCAGCTGCGCCCGGAAGCACGCCGCAGGAAATCGTGAAAGATTCGTTCAACGAGGGGATTTCGCTTTCCGCGGATGGAAACACCTTTGCGTTCCTGCGTTCCAGCCTCATCGCGCCCACGGAAGTTTTTACTTCACACAGCGATGGAACCGTGGCACGGCAACTCTCGCAACACAACCTCGTGCGCCTTGCGACCATCGACATGAGTCCGCCCGAATCGTTTTGGTATGAAGGCGCGAGCGGCACGCGCGTTCAGGGAATGCTGATTCGCCCGCCGCATTTTGACGCGTCGAGGAAATATCCCCTGCTGCTCCTCATTCATGGCGGGCCGCAAAGCCTGTGGACCGATTCGTGGGGCTACCGGTGGAATGAAGAATTGTTTGCCGCGCCGGGCTACGTGGCCGTCCTGATCAACCCGCGCGGCTCGACGGGCTATGGACAAAAATTTACGGACGAGGTTACCGACGATTGGGGAGGACGCGCGTATGAAGACCTGATGAAGGGCGTGGATTACGTCATTGGAAAATATCCTTTCGTCGATCAAAACCGAGTAGCCGCAGCCGGGGGCTCTTATGGCGGCTACATGATCGATTGGATCGCTACTCACACCGGGCGTTTCAAGGTGCTCATCAGCCATGCCGGCGTGTACGATAAAACCGCCATGTACGGCGCCACCGAGGAACTCTGGTTCGAGGAGCACGACATGGAGGGAACTCCCTGGACGCATCCCGAGAGTTATCAAAAATGGTCGCCGAGCACATACGCCGGAGATCTCAGCAAATACAAAACCCCGACGCTGGTGATTGGCGGTGAACTCGATTACCGCGTGCCGTACACGCAGAGCCTCGAATTCTTTACCGCATTGCAGCGGCAAAATGTGCCGTCGAAATTAGTGGTGTACCCCGACGAAGGACACTGGATCCTGAAACCGCAAAATAGCAGGCTCTGGTACAAAACCTTTTTCGATTGGCTGGCGGCGTATTTGGAGTAATCCGGTGCAAACTAGATGAAATTTCCCGTGGGAATGGCAATTTTGCTGGCAACCGCCGCGCTGGTGCGGGCGCAAGCGCCCGACCCGGCGCTCATGTCGGAAATTCGCAAGATCCGCGCCATCGACAACCATTCGCATCCGCCGCGCGTCGTCGCGGACGGCGAACGCGACGATGAATTCGACGCTCTGCCCTGCGATCCTCTGGAACCCACCGCGCCGAACACAATGACGCGCCCAGAGAATCCTCAGTATCTCGCCGCCTGGAAAGCGTTGTGGGGATATGGCTACGACGACCGCAGCGACGCGCACATAAAAGAACTCCTCGCAACCAAAAAGAAAATTCGCCAGGAGCAGGGCGATCACTATCCTGCCTGGGTGCTCGACCGTCTGGGCATCGATATGGAGCTGGCCAACCGCGTGGCGATGGGGCGCGGCCTCGATGCGGCGCATTACCGCTGGGTGCCGTTCGACGATGCCCTCCTGTTTCCGCTCAATAACGATGCGCCGGCCGCGCAAACGCCTGACAAGAAATTCTTCTTCGCGCGGGAAAACATGCTGCTCGCGCGCTATCGCCGCGAACTCGGCGTGGCGGCCATGCCGGCGACGCTTGCCGAATACGCGTCCCGAGTGGTGACACCGGAACTCGAGCGGCAAAAAAAAGACGGCGCGGTCGCCATCAAATTCGAGGCGGCGTATTTACGGTCCCTCGATTTTGAGCCCGCATCGGAACAAGATGCCGCTGCCATTTACGCCAAATACGCACATACTGCTTCGCCCGGGAATGATAATTACACGCACTTGCAGGATTATTTGTTCCGTTACATTGCGTCGGATGCGGGCCGCCTCGGCCTGGCGGTGCACATTCACACGGGCGAGGGATGCGGCGGTTATTTTTACCTGAAGGGATCGAACCCGCTGCTGCTCGAGTCCGTCCTGAACGACACGCGGCTCCGAAAGACTACCTTCATTTTGCTGCACGGCGGCGCGGGACCTTTCACGCGTGAAATTTCTTTCCTCCTGATGAAGCCGAACGTGTACACGGATTTATCCGAGCAAACGTGGCTTGAATCGCCTCGCCGCCTGGCGGAGGTCTTGCGAGACTGGATCGAGTGGTATCCGGAAAAAATACTGTTCGGCACCGATCTTTATCCGGGAAGCGGCGCCTACGATTGGGAAGAGATTGGCTGGCAAACCTCGGAAACCGCGCGGCAGGCGCTGGGGATCGCCTTGACCGGCATGCTCCAGGACGGAGAGATCACCGTCGCCCGGGCGAATGAAATTGCGCGCATGGTCCTGCGCGAAAATGCCCTGAAGTTGTATCACTTGACAGACCATCCATGACCAAGAAACGAGTGGTTGAATCCCGGGAACGCCAATCTCCCGATTGGCGGGTGTTTCGCACAGCCGCCAATCGGGAGATTGGCGTTCCCGGGCCAGGTCATCCCGTAAGTTTTCGCCGTGGGTGCCAGTTACGCGGGCACGAGGGTATGCGCTAAATTGGGAATTGTCCTGCCCTGAAACTTCCCTCACCCTTTCAGGGCAGGACAACCAATCTATTTCCTGAACGCCGTGCCATTCGGGGCGAGCCTGGTGGGAAACAGCCTTCCTCGCACCCGGAAATGTCACGCATAAGTTATTTCGACTTCAATCTTCAAGCATCCATTACTGCCCGGTGGAAAACTCGATGGCCTTTGTCTTTCCGGAAACCTGAATTTCCGTCATTCTGTTGTTATCGAGGACAAAGGTAGTTTCATTCGTCTTGCTGGAAAGATCCTTCAGGGTGCAAGGAACTTCAGCCACAACCTTGTTGCCTAGCTGAAATTTCGCCTTGCTTGCGTCAGCAGTGACCTTGTAGTCGCCGGGCGCAAGCTGCGTGGTGCCGACTGTCGTGGTTGCTGTCAGCTTTAAGTTGGTAGTAATTGTGTCGCCTGAATCATTTTTGGCCCAGACCGAAACACTCATTGCGGTGAGCGCCATGATCGCGAGAAAAATTGGTAGCGAACGTCGAGACATAACGAAATGTTCTCCCTTTTGGTTTTGGAATCGGGCCGCTGAGGTAAACCGATCGAAACCTGAAGACTAAGAAGAACAACAGGTACCGGGGCCGAACAAGCCCTCAGCGTGCTCCCTACTGACTTGGATGCGAGCCGCCCGAAGGGGGTTACACTTTTTATCAGGAATTAGAAGCGCTGCGGGGAAACTAGCAAGAGCCTTAAAGGGCTTCCGCGCAGAGAATACTATTTCCAATTGCCTAGAATACGTCGAACCGTGAGCACCTGCCCCAGATGATACGCGTTGTGGTCCGCGACAAGCAGGGCTTCGCGCAGGATCGTCTGTCCCGTGCCGTGCGGAATTTGCGCGAACAGATCCGTTTTGGGACTGGCGACCAACTTTTTCATTTCCCCAAGATCTTGCGTGAATGATTTGAGGCTCTTGTCCCAAGCCTTGGCATTCGGCGGGGTTTGCGTAGCGGGCCAGTAACCGGCGGGCCAGTCCGGTGAGACATGCTTCGCATCGCGAGAAAACTCCAGAATGTCCCACTGCGCGATCCGCATATGCTCGAGCAATTCCCAGACCGAGTACGGCAACCCTGTGGGACGAAGGCCTCTCAATTTAGGGGGAACACCGCTGAACGACGCCTTCCAATCGACATGAGCGCCGCGTCCGGAAAGGAGATTCACGAGGTGCTCGCGCAAGAGTTTTTCTTCCACGGCTGTTCCTCCCCTCTCAAATAGTGTTTTCAATTTGCGCCTTGATTTCCTTCCAATGCGCGATGAGGCAACTGAGCCGTGCAATCGCCCGGTGAAACGGAACCTTCCCATTCCTGAAGCAATTTTTGCCCTTCCGCATTAATTTCCTCGATGGTCCGCGGCTTTCCATTTCCGGAGCCTGGAAATACGAGATACAGAATGCCTCTCCGCGCGCCGCCGTTCCGTGCGTCGGAACGAATCCCCAGGTTTTCGGCGAGCGCCACCGAGCCTTCGCCGATTCGGTCATAAGGTCCGACGTCTCCAAAAATCGCATAGGAACTTTTGCCGTTTCTCTGATTAAAGACGGTCGCGAAGTCTCCCGGACGCGCGCCCAGTTGGCGCGCCATCCCGCCGGGCAACACCACGAAGGGAATCCTCGACGCGTCCACGTAGCGCGTAGGATCGTTCACAGGCTTCGAGCGATCGGCGAGCGCTGTTGCCGAAACGTAGTAGCCGGGAAACGGATCGTCCGGCCCCTGGATGAAAGGTTTTCCGTCGGCATCCTTGGCCAATCCTTCCCACCTCCCGGGCGTGCCCGCGTTGGCAAGGTCATCCAGGCCCGAGTTGTCTGGATGATAGGCATTCGGCGCGCCGTCGGCATCGATGGTCATTCCAGATTCATAAAAGAAAGCTGAACTTCCGGACAGCCGCCCAATCGGGATATCCCGCTCAGGCTCACCGTCGTGCCGCATCTCGAAATTCATGAGCAGCTCGCCGAAACAGGCTCCCTGCGAATCCTGCTGCGGTTCTTGCCCATTGGTTGCGAGAATGCACTGAGCAAGCCCCGACTGTCTTTGCTCGAGAATTTTCAAATCCTGCTCAAGGTTAACGGCAGCGGGAGCCCCATCCGCCGTTTCTGATTCGCCAATTGGGTCGGATTGTGTCTTGGGCGGCGAGTCGGTGTTGCCGCTGCAATCCTTCGCCGAATCTGCTGAGATTTGATTTCTTGCCGGTGAAGGGGCAGGCGCCGAAGAAGCCTGTTTACCTTGTGTTACCGCTGAAGAACAGAGGAAAATTGCCGCCAGAAAAAAAATCCCACCGCGCTGCATGGCCTGAAACCTCCACCACCCCGAACGAGGCGCCCGTAATTCAGCCTGATTGGCCTACCCATTGTAAACGATGAGCCAGAAAAGCGTGTTACAACATTCTCAAGATCGCACGGCAGGTTCGCGGGTGTCCCGCCTCCCCTTCCGGGGTTCGCGTGCGCGTGAGGGTTCGACGCCTTGGGCCGGGGCGACAGGGTAAATGATGCAATTTCCCCGAACACGTCCAAATGAAGTGAGAGTGTGTAGCCGGACGCTCTTCCCGCTGACAATATGGAATGCACGGATCCCGCGCACGGTGAGGGCGTCAGAGATGAGCGAACGGTGGCACCGCCAGGGCACCGCTTCGGCGCACATGATCGCGCTCTTTTTCTGCTTCGCCAAAGAAATCAAACGCCGTATTCCCGCCTCGAAGTCCGGCGTCTGCATATAATCGGCGAAGCCTCGAAACGAGGCGTTGCGCCAGCCCAGGTTCGGCGAATCTCGCCGCGCGTGGCGCAAGCCGCCCAAGCGGCGCAAATGCACATAGCCAATCCTGGCGCCGTGCAGCTTCGCCGATAGGGTCTCTCGATTGAACTGCGGGTTGTGCCGCGATCGGGGAATGCTGCGTACGTCCACAACGCGCTCGATACCATGCGCGCGCAAAAGTTCCAGGAACTGTTTCCAAGTGCGCGTAGAGTGCCCAATCGTGAAAACGGAGAGCATTCCCAATTATGACTCTGAACGCGCCAGGAACGAGGCAAAAAGCATGGTCTCGGCGATCCCTACAGGAATCAGCAGGCTACCAACGATGAACATCTCGCGAGGTTCGGCATGCCGGGCGAGCACCGCGACGAGAATCACCGTGGCCAGCAGCAGCAATGCCAGAGAAATCCCGCGATGGAATCGGCGGAGTTCCGATTCGATCCACGAATCCAATGGACTCTTTAAGAGACGCCCATTGTTGGAATCGGTGCAATTGTTTTTGAGAGAGCATGAGTTACACGCCTCGGCAGGCGCGCGATAGTGAACGATACGGCGCCGGTAATCTGTTTCCACGCGCAGCAATTGACGGCCCGGGGGGCATTCCCACAAATCCTGTTTCTGGAAGTAAACAAATCCGGAGGTTCGGTAACGCTCTGCGCGTTTATGAGAGTGGCGCGCCAGAAACTCCAGCACAAACGCCACTCCAACCAAGAAAATCGAATAGCTGACACCAAGAACGACCTCGAAGTGGATGCCGGAAATCATGAATCGGATCTCGTTGCTTCCAGGATTTCAGTAAACAATACATTGCGCGGTTCTTCAAGCGCCGTTCGAGGCTTCATGTGACGCACACCGAGCCACGCAAGATACACAACCGGAAGCGTCCCCCCAAGAATGAAAAGCGCATCCCCCGGGAGACGCAGCCACTCCAGCAAAGCGTTCGTGCGGTTCGAGAGGAACTCGAGCGACCGCGCGTCGAAATATCCGACGCTCACCGAATGGTACAGTTGCAGGACGCCAAGGGGGAATAGCGTGGCAAATACCATCCAGGCGAGCCCAATGTTCAGGGACCAGAAACTGATTTTGGCCGCGCGGTCGCTCCAGCGATTTTCCGGAACCATGTATCGCAAGCAAAAAAGAGCTAGCCCTACGGCCAACAGCCCATAAACTCCCATCATTGCCGCGTGTCCGTGGTTCGGCGTCAAAGCGGTCCCAATCTCGTAATAAGACACAATCGGAAGGTTGATCAAGAACCCAAAAACCCCTGCGCCAAGAAAATTCCAGAAGCCCACGGACGCGAGAAACATCACCGCCCAGAAATGAGGGAACGCGGTGCGAGAGTTCGATCCCTGTTGCGCGCCAAGCTGGAGAAAGCTCCAGGCTTCCAGAGTTAGGAAGGTCAGCGGAATCACCTCGGCCGCCGAAAAGAACGCCCCCAGCGCCATGTGAATCGAGGGTTCCCCGGAAAAATAAACGTGGTGCATGGTGCCCACCACGCCACCGGCGGAATACAGCAGGATATCCAGATAAACCACTTTTAGGGCCACCCGTTCATGGACTACGCCGAGCAGCACGAATATGAAGGCGACCATGATGGTCGTAAACAGTTCGAGAAAATCTTCTACCCACAAGTGGACGACCCAGAAGCGCCAAAAGTCCGTCGTAGTGAAGTGTGAATCCGTCCGGGCCAGCAATCCAACGGCATAGAACGCGGGAATAGAAAGCGCTGAAAAGAAAAAGAGCCACGGCAGGTTCCCCACGTGCTCCGAGGCCAACCGGCCACGCAGCCCACGAAAAAGAATGATCACCCAAAAAACCAAGCCCACCGTCAGAAGAATTTGCCAGAAGCGGCCAAGATCCAGGTACTCGAAACCCTGAGCCCCGAACCAGGACCACCCGCGTTGAATCCGTCCAGTGATCCCCGCGTATTCGCCAGCCAGGCTCCCGAACACGACGATGGCCAAGGCTGCCAGAAGCCCAAAGGAAAGCCAGTTCTGGCGGCGCGGCTCCCGTCCGGTGATCATGGGGGCAAGGAAAATACCCGCGGCAAGAAAGGACGTGGAAACCCAGAAAATCGCAAGCTGAAGATGCCAGGTGCGAGCGATATTAAAGGGCAGGATGCGCGCCAGGTCAAATCCGAAAAAGTTCAGGATTTCAGCGCGGTAGTGTTGTGTGGCGCCTCCCAAAAGGGCCTGCAAGGTAAAGAGAAGCGCCATGACCAGAAAGAACCAGGCGCACGAACGCTGCGCCGGCGTCAAAACCACTGCGTCAGGCGGACGAAATGAAATGAGCTGGTCTTCACGCCCGTGCCAGCCCAGAAAATTCCACCGGCCAAACGCCGCGAGCAGAAGTCCGATGCCGCCTAGAAGAGCAATCAGGGACAGGACACTCCAAACGATCGCGTCTGCGGTGGCATGATTCGCGACCAACGGTTCCGGAGGCCAATTGTTGGTATACGAGTAAGCGAGATTGGGGCGCAAGGTCGAACCGGCCCACGCTGACCAACTGAAGAAGGCGGTTAGTTGCCTGATTTGCTGAGAATCGGTGATGGAATAGGGCCGCAATCCATACTTGCTGGTGGGGGATCCAAAAAAATCCGCATAATGATCGTCCAGTTTCTGGAACGCATCCGCCTGCGCGGCTGTGTAAATGAGCGCGCCCTTGAGGCTGTCGTAGCGATTGGTCTTGAAGTCGGCAATGGTCTGCTGCTTGGCTGTTTCCGAGGAGGAGCCGCCATAGTAATCAGTGGTGATCAGGGCTGCACGATGCAGATAATCGGCGGTGAAGTCCGGACCGAGGTAGGCGCCATGACCGAAAATCGACCCATATTCCATCAGCCCGTTGCGGAGAAATACTTCCTGACCAGCAAGGATATCGGCTCCCGTGAAGAGGACTTGTCCACTGGGATCGACAACTTGAGAGGGGATCGGGGGTTCGTCGGTATAGGTGCGATAGGCAAGGATGCCAAGAATAAGGAAGCCACATAAAACTACGATCACGACAGCCTGTATCCATGCTTTCGAGATCAGCATTGGCCGTTGTCCTGGTCCATTCATTATGTCCTCCTTCCGCCTGCGCACGCTCAATGCACGCCATCGCCCCAATGGATCTTTTTCTCGGTAGGCACAGACAATTTATGTTGTCCCAGATTGGGAATCATCCGGAAGCTTTCTCGCGCGTTCGATGAAATGCGAGACTGGCTGCCTGGCCCAGAATCGAAATCATCCTCCTAGATTCAACATTGCGAAAGGCTGCGCTCAAAATCAAGGGCACCTCACTGAAAGTGTCAGGGCGACGTAGTCTTGTGCTCTCACAGCCACGAAAGCTGATTCTCCGCGCCGCATCATAGGATTGGCGGGATTCGCCTCGAATTTCCTCTGGGAGTACGGACATATCTATTTCACCGGACAACGGAATGGTACACCTGAGTAGTCCTTACTCCGTTCCGGAAACACTCAAGCGGCTGGACTCCGTTTTGCAATCGCGCCGTCTCACGGAATTGGCGCGCATCGATCACAGCGGGGAGGCTGAGAAGGTCGGGATGAAAATGCATCCGTCTCAGCTCATCATTTTCGGAAGCCCCTGCAGATGTAGGGGCTATCAGCTGGTCTCTTATTGCGATCTTCGACGGGAACTCGAACCCGTTTCGGGACCCATCGATCCCGCCCTCTCTTGTTAACCGCCGCACTCTCATCTCCTGACTCACACAAGTTAAACGAACAGTATCAATACCTGGACCTTACCTGTCCTTTAGGCCAGCTTTGCTGGAAAGGCACAGCTGGTAGGCTCGCACGTTGGGCGAAACATCGTGCGTGCTAATTTTGAGTCAGGGTAGTGCCGATTGTTGCGCTATGAACGATTCGCCGGAGGAAGCTGGTGCCGTTTTTCGTTGCAGTAGTAACGGGCCGTGGTGTCAGCGCTATCTCTGTGTCCGTGCGTCGCCTGTTCGGCTTTCTCTTGATTCTGTGCGGATTCATCCTCTGCGCAGCCAGTACCCACGCTCAGATTTCGCCCGGACCTCTCTCGAAAGCGCACCAATCCCTCAACGGCTCCACGCAGTGCAACTCCTGCCACCAATTCGGAACCAGCACGCCGACATTCAAGTGCCTTGAATGCCATAAGGAAATTGCCGACCGTCTGACCGCGAAGAAGGGCTACCACGCGCTACTCGGGATGAAGAATCCCAACGGCAAGGACTGCGTGCGGTGCCACCTGGACCACAATGGCGAGGATTTTTCGCTCGTCCATTGGGAGCCGTCACTCAAGCAATTCGATCATCGTCTGGCCGGGTATCCACTCGTGGAAAAGCACGCTAACGTGGCGTGCGAGAAATGTCATACCCCCGCGCATATGGTTCCGGCACTGCGCGCGTTGATCCAGAAGAAAAACCTCCCCAATTCATTTCTGGGACTCTCGCAGGACTGTGTAACCTGCCATGAGGACGTCCACAAAGGGCAGCTCGGCGCCGACTGCCAGACCTGCCACAATGTGACCGATTGGAAACAGGCCAAGCAGTTCGACCATTCGAAAACAAAATATCCGCTGACCGGTATGCACGCCCAGGTGGCCTGCGAGAAGTGCCACTTCCCTTCCGGCCCCGAAAAGACGGTGAAGTTCACGGGGATCAAGTTCAATGCCTGCATCGACTGCCACACCGATCCGCACAAAGGGTCCTTCAAGGGAACGTGCGAATCCTGCCACACGACGGCCAGTTGGAAAAAAGTGAATGCATCAATGCAGTTCGACCATTCGAAAACAAAATATCCCCTCCTGGGATTGCATTTGAAAGTTAGTTGCAGCGACTGCCACATCGGTGGCGATTTCAAGAAGCCGGTGGCCTTTGCACAGTGCTCAAATTGCCATACCCCCGATCCTCACAAAGGGCAGTTCCAGGCGCGAGCGAGCAAAGGAGAGTGCTCGGAGTGCCACACAGTCGATGGCTGGAAGCCATCGCAATTTGGCGTAAAAGAACACGCAAACTCGCATTATCCGCTGGAGGGCAAACATGCGGCCGTTGCTTGCGACAAATGCCACACGCCGGCCGGCAAGGACACCGTCTACAAGGTGAAGTTCGCGGCATGCACGGATTGTCACCAGGATGCGCATGACAAGCAATTTGCCGCCGCGCCCTACCAGAATCGTTGCGAGGATTGCCATACCGTAAAGGATTTCCATCGCTCGACCTTCACCATTGCCAAGCACAAGAACACCCGCTACGCCCTCACCGGGGCTCACGTGGCCGTCGCCTGCGCGGATTGCCACAAAGTGGGCCTCGGCGGAAGAACAGACAAGATTCTACCGTTCCATTTCGAGGACAGCACCTGCACGGCCTGCCATATGGATCCCCATACGGGGGAATTCAAGGTGCAGATGGCGGCGAAGCGGGCCAATGGAACCGCGCAGGGCTGCGAAGCCTGCCACAGCACCCGCTCCTGGATCGACATCCGCAACTTCGACCATTCGAAAACGAAATTTGCGTTGGTCGGAGCTCATCGCGCGGTCGCGTGTAACGAATGTCACAAGGTGCTCGCTGGTTCCCACGAAATTCAGTTCAAAGGAACGCCGGCGAATTGCGAAGCTTGCCATAACGATCCGCACGGCGGCCAGTTCGCTGCCAAGGACGGGATCACGAAGTGCGGGGATTGCCACGTGGATCAGCGGTGGGCTCCTTCCACGTTTGACCACGATAAACGCACTCAATTCCCGTTGACCGGGGCGCACGCAAATGTGGGCTGCCCAATGTGCCACACCTTGCAGAACGAGGTTCAAGACAAGCTGATCCTTTTTTACAAACCCACGCCAAAGAATTGCGCGGATTGTCATGGAGCAGATTCAAGGCCGGCATAAACCTGGCCGATAGGGGAAGCGGGGTGAAAGGTAACCAAACGCCGCGACGTCAATCTCGCAATTCCTAACGTTACCGCACTTACTCTTCCGGCGTCGGAGGACTCCATGTTGGTCAACTGTAAGGAGGTACAGGTCCAAATTCTGGCCTAAGGCACAGTTGTCTAACTTTTGTCGAAAGCGTTACCGTGCAGATGGCCCAAATTGGCATGAGGTGAGAGTTCGTTAAAGCATTTGGGGGCAATCATTTACCGAGCATTTCAAATCAGTCGGCTTGTAATCTTCGCCCTTCTGGCACTCGCGGTTGTCGGCACGGCATCCGCACAGAGGCAGCCGGGACGGAGTCCGCACGGTCCACTGACGATCCCCTGCGAAAATTGCCACACGAACACCAGCTGGGCCCCGATCCGCGCGATTCCCGAATTTAGCCACGACTCCACGCGGTATCCGCTTCGCGGCATGCACGAAAAGGTATCCTGCACGGGATGCCACACCAAGCCGGTTTTCACCGATGTTGGCAAGAACTGCGCCGATTGTCACGCCGACATTCACCGCGCCCAGTTCGGCAAGAACTGCGCCCGGTGCCACACGGTTCTCGGCTGGCAAGTATCGGTCCAATCGATTCAGCAGCACTTCAACCGATTCCCGCTCCTCGGCGCGCATGCCGTTTTGCAATGCGAGGAGTGCCATAAGAACGCTGCCGTCGGCAATTACCTGGGTCTTTCGACCGCCTGCGCGTCCTGCCATCTGACGGATTTTCAGAAAACCACCAATCCCAATCACGTTTCCGCAAAGTTCGCGACAACCTGCGATACCTGCCATTCTTTCGACAGTTGGTTGAACGCCAAGTTCGACCACAGCTCGACCGGTTTCCTGCTGACCAATGGCCATGCGAATGTGGCCTGCGCCCTTTGTCATATTAACAATAACTATAATTTGGTGATCGCCCCGACCGATTGCGGCAATTCGGGATGCCATTTGACGACCTGGCAGCAGACCAAGAACCCTGTCCATCCAACAGCCGGGCCGTCGTTTGCGCTTGTGAATTGCTCGACCTGCCACACGACGGTGAGTTGGACGACAGCAACATTCGACCACAGCACGACGGGATTCCTGCTCACCAATGGGCACGCGAATGTGGCCTGCACTTTGTGTCACATCAACAACAATTACAATTTGACGATTGCGCCGACTAATTGTGGAAACTCTGGGTGCCACCTGACGACCTGGCAGCAGACGAACAATCCCGTTCACTCGACATCGGGACCGACCTTCGCGGTCGCGAATTGTTCTTCTTGCCACACGACCGTAAGTTGGACGACGGCAGGATTTGACCACAGCACGACCGGGTTTGCCTTGACGGGAACACACATGTCCCCGACTCCGACGGCCTGCACAGCCTGCCACATAAACAACAACTACACTCTCAATTCGGCGGATTGTTACGGTTGCCACCAGGCAGCCTTCCAAAGCACTACCACAATTGGCGGCTCGGTGCCGAATCACGTCACCGCCGGATTCCCGATCACGGCTTCGGCTTGCGCCACCTGCCACCCGATTACCACCTGGGCTGCAGGAGTGTTTGACCACAATGCGACCGGCTTCCCGCTAACGAATGGGCACGCCAACGTGACCTGCGCTCTGTGCCACATTAATAGCAATTACGCATTGATGATCGCCCCGACCGATTGCGGAAATTCGCAATGCCATTTGACGACTTGGCAGCAAACCACCACGCCGGTGCACTCCACATCCGGACCGACTTTTGCAGTGGCGAATTGCTCGACTTGCCATACGACCTCCGGTTGGACTGCGGCGGCGTTCGATCACAGTGCTACCGGATTTACCTTGACGGGAACGCATATGTCGCCAACGCCGACGCCGTGCGCCTCCTGCCATATCAGCAACAACTACAGCCTCAATTCGACGGATTGTTATGGCTGCCACCAGGCGGCCTTCCAGAGCACCACAACGATTGGCGGGAACGTTCCGAACCACGTCACGGCAGGATTCCCGACTTCGGCTTCGGCCTGCGCGACCTGCCACCCGATCACCACTTGGGCTGCCGGCGTGTTTGATCACACCGCAACCGGTTTTCCGCTGACCAACGGGCACGCCGGCGTGGCCTGCGCGTTGTGCCACATCAACAACAACTATGCGCTGGCGATCGCGCCGACCGATTGCGGAAATTCCGGCTGCCACTTGAACACAAACTATGGCGGCGGCTGGCAGGGGACCACCAACCCGCAGCACTCCACTGCCGGGCCCACGTTCGCGGTGGCTAACTGCGCCAATTGCCACACCACTGTGAGCTTCTTAACCGCAACGTTTGACCACAGCACGACCGGATTTACGCTAACCGGAACGCACATGTCGCCGACCCCGACGCCCTGCGCCTCCTGCCATGTCAGCAACAATTACACGCTTAATTCGACCGATTGTTATGGCTGCCACCAAGCGGCGTTCCTGAGCACCGCAACGATTGGCGGAGCGGTGCCGAACCACGTCACGGCCGGATTCCCGACTTCGGCTTCGGCCTGCGCGACCTGCCACCCGATCACCACTTGGGCCGCGGGCGTATTTGATCACAGCACGACTGGGTTCCCGCTGACCAATAGCCATGCAACCGTGACCTGCAGTCTGTGCCACATCAATAACAATTACGCATTGACGATCGCGCCGACCGATTGCGGAAATTCCGGCTGCCACTTGAACACAAACTATGGCGGCGGCTGGCAGGGGACCACCGCCCCGCCGCACTCCGCTGCCGGGCCCCCCTTCGCGGTGGCTAACTGCACCAATTGCCACACGACGGTGAGCTTCACAACCGCAACGTTTGACCACAGCACCACTGGGTTTGTGCTGACGGGATTGCATATCTCTCCGACGCCGACCCCCTGCGCGGCGTGCCATGTAAGCAACAACTACACACTGAGTTCGACTGCCTGCTATGGCTGCCATTTGGCTGCTTGGCAAAGCACGGCGACACTGGGCGGAGCGGTCCCGAATCATATTACCGCCGGGTTCCCGACAGACTGTTCGATTTGCCACTCGACGACGAATTGGACGACTTCCACTTTCAATCACAGCACCACAACCTTCCCGTTGACCGGGGCGCATTTGACAACTGTTACCTGCGCGCAATGCCATACCGATAACTTTGCCGGAACGCTGCCCACGACTTGCGACGGCTGCCACGATCCCCTTTATCAAAGCACCGGGACCATCGGCGGGTCGGTTCCCAACCACGTGACCCTTAGCTATCCAAAGACATGCGACTCGTGCCACACCACGACCTCGTGGCTGGGCGCGGTCTTTAACCACAGCACAACCGGCTTTCCGCTGACCGGCGCGCACATCACAACGGCTTGCGCCCTTTGCCACACCAGCACCGCTGTGCCGCCAACGGATTGCTACAGTTGCCACACCGCCCAATGGCAAAGCACCACAACGCTCGGCGGAGGAGTCCCGAATCACCTCGCCGCGGATGCCGCCGCGATCGGGATCGTAGCAACCGCCTGCTCGACGTGCCACACAACCTTGGCTCCCTATTGGCTTGGAGCCACGTTCTCTCACCCGTTCTTTCCTATGACTCACGGCCGCAACGCTGCAAACGGCGTTTGCGCGAATTGCCATACGAGTCCCTCAACGACCTACATGGCTTTCCAATGCACGGTTTGCCATGGGAATAACGTGGCAGCCAATTTCAACCACCCGAACGTCGGCGGGTATGTCTACAACAGTGTGGCCTGCTACGGCTGCCATACCAATGCCCGGTGAAGATGGGAGAGTAGCGTAGTGCGCAATCTGGTCTTAATTCTTTCCCTTCTCCTCGGACTAATTCAGTCCGCTCCCGCGGGGCAGTCCGGCCAAACGCCAGACGGACCTGCGCCCGCTCCTGCGGCTTCTCAGGCAACCCCACCTGCAACGGCTCCGTCGTACGCTGCGGCGCCGGCTCCCGGCCCTATGCCCGCGAGAGATTTTTTCCAAGTGAAATATGTTTCCGACGGGTCCGTGTATCTCGATGGCGGGCGGAACGCTGGACTGGAAGAGGGGATGATTCTCCATCTGGTCCACGCCGAACCCGGCGGCGGCACCACCGAGGCGGTAAGGTTTCAGGGCCAGGAGCCGATTGCGGATGTGCGCATATTCTCCGTGGCTGACTCCTCCTGTGCGGCCGAAATCATAAAATCGCGGGAGGATCTAGTTTCAGGCGACATCGCCTATCTGGACACTCAAAGTATTCACGCTCGAGCGGACAAGATCAACGCCGCCGAATCCGAAAACTATCCTGTCGTCGTCGGTTTTTCGTACGGGGATCCCATGGATGAGGAGATCCGGGCGTCCACGGTGTCTGAAAAGGGCCTCGCCCCGATCAAAAACCAGATGCGCGGCCGAATCGGATTCGATTTTGGAAATCTTTCAGAACCGGGAGGCATCAGCTCAAGGCAAGTGGGGCTCATGATCGAGGCCGACATGAGCCGCATCGAGGGCACGCATTGGAATTTCACAGGCTACTGGCGGGGCAATCTGAATACGCAAAACTCAGGCAATTCCGGCGGAGTTCCGCCAACGACCCTGAACGACCTGCTCAACAGGACCTATCACCTGGGCCTTTATTATCAGAATCCTGATTCCATTATCACCATGGGTGTCGGGCGGCTGTATGTGCCTTATGCGCCGAGCTTGAGCACGATTGACGGAGGGTACTTCGGCCGGCGAATCACCGGCCACTTAACCGCCGGCGTGTTTGCCGGATCCACTCCGGACCCCACCTCCTGGAGTTACGCCCCAAATCAACATATCGCCGGGACCTTCGTGAACTACGAGAAGGGGGACTTCGACCACCTGCGATTCGATGACACGTTCGGGTTGGCCATGACCAGCATTGCCTGGCATGTCGCACGCGAGTTCGCATTCGCCGAAAATACGATCTCGCTGGGCCGCACTTTTTCCTTTTACAATTCGCTTCAGATCGATAAGGCACGCACAGCGCTCAGCGGCACTTCCTATGGCACCGGGTTAACCCAAAGTTTTTCCAGCGTTCGATTTCAGCCGATTCCCTTGGTGACATTCGACCTGAATCACAACTACCTGCGCAATTTGCCCACGTTTGACCCGGCCCTGATCAGCACGGGCCTGCTGGATCAATATCTCTTTCAGGGGCTGAGCGGGGGCGTCCGCCTGGCACTGCCGTATCGCATCTCGATTTCCACCGACATTGGCCGCAGCAAAAACAGCACGGATACGGCCTCTTCCTGGAACCAGATGTACGGCCTTACGTTTGGAGAAATCCGAAACACCGGTTTGTCGTTGGACCTCCGGTACACGAAATTCAACAGCTCCTTCGGGCACGGGGATTACCAGTTTGTTTCCCTGTCCCGGAGTTTCGCGGACCGCTTTCACGTTCAAGTGCAGGGCGGAATTCAGCATCTCAATTCCCTGTTGAGCTCAAACTCCTCTTCAAGATTCGTGAGCAGCACCGTGGATTGGACGATCGGGCCGCGCTACTTCTTTGAAGGACTTTTCAGCTGGAATGCCGGCACTTCCATGAACTACCAGCAGATGAATTTTACGTTCGGATACCGGTTTGGAGGATCGCTCCGCAAATGAGCGGAATATCCTTTCTCACCGGCAAATGTTCCCGGGTCACGACCCGGCCGATCTGGTGGTTTGCCGTGGCGCTCTTTGCGGCGTTCGCTTTCATGGCCGGACCTTGCGCTGCCCAAGCCCCGCCGGGCGAGATCGCGCCCGGCGATTCCCCCGCGATCGATGCCCTGGCGCGCGCGCGAAAACATGTTGAAGAATATTTTGAAAAGTTTTCCGACCTGACTTGCAAAGAGTCCGTTACGCAGATTGTATTGAACAACAGCGGCCACACCATCTACCGGGAGAACTCCGCCTACGACTACCAGTTTGAAGCGACCAGCGCGAGCGGATCTTTGAAATTTAACGAGACGCGGGAATCCCGCAATCCCGCTTTTCGCGATCCGGCCAGGACGTTGCTCGTGACCACGGGCTTTGCCAGCCTGCTCCTCGTGGCGCATCCCATGTACGAAGCCAGTTACGTGTTCGAGCCGGCCGGCAACGAAACCATCGGTGGCGTTTCTTATGCCATGATTCGCTTTGTGCCCGTTCCAGGAGCCTCCTCGCCGGCGTCCCTGCGTCTGCGCGGAAAGAATTATCCCCTGCCGATGTCCGGCACGCTTTGGATCGATCCCCAATCCGGCGCAATCGTGAAGCTGGAGGCCAAAGTGGATTCCGGCATGAGCGACCTTGGCCTGGCCGGCATGCGCAGCGAGGTCCATTACGCGCCCCATAGTTTCCGTGACCCCCCGGAATCCATTTGGATTGCGGAGTCTGCCGTGATTGACGTCGAAACTCCGCGGCAGCATTGGCGCAATCTGCATCGATTCACCGACTTCAAGAGATTCAACGTCAACGTTCATGAGGAGATTGGTAAATTGCCATGAGTCAATCCGCAGCCGCACAAGCCCTGGTGTTCAGCAAGGACGCTTCGGAGCGAAAGCATCGCTTCCGAATCCTGATCGCCTGGATCATTTCCATGGCGTTCGTCGGCGTGTTCGCGGCCTATGGACTAGATTATTACACGCTGAGCTGGAAGGACCGGCCCTTTTCGCCGAAACACATGCTGTTGCGCCCGAGCGGCCCCGTTGGCGTCAATTTGGGCGTGTTTGGCGTGCTCTTGTTTTTCCTGATCTATCTGTACCCGCTTCGCAAACGTTGGGGCTGGCTCGGGAGGCAAGGAAATTCGCGCCACTGGCTGGATTTCCATGTCGTGCTGGGCACCGCGGCGCCGCTCGTGATCGCGTTGCACTCTTCGTTTAAATTCGGGGGGATTGCCGGCATGGCGTTCTGGATCATGACCGCTGTCACGGCGAGCGGCTTCATCGGCCGGTATTTGTATTCGCAGATTCCAAGGTCATTGAACGCCGCCGAACTTACCATCAAGGAAATTCAAGATGCGGAAGTGCACCTGCGCTGGAACGCGGAGGATAAGCACGAAAAAATAGGCACGAGCCTCGTCGATCTGTTTGCGCTGCCCTCTCCAGCGCAAGTGGCCCGTATTCCGATGATGGTGGCCCTCTGCTGGATGATCTGGCTGGACCTCAAACGTCCCTTCCAGGTGTCGTGGATCCGCTTGCGTGCGGCCGGATTCGTGGCATGGGTGATTTCATTTTTCGGAATTTTTCCCACACGCAATCCCGAATTGGAGTTTGCGATTCAATCCGCGCGAAAGCAGGCGTCCCTGTCCAAGCGAGTCCTTTTCTTGTCCCGCACCAAACAGGTTTTTAACCTTTGGCACGTCATCCACCGCCCGTTTAGTTATTCCTTTGCTCTCCTCGCGATTGTTCACATTGTGGTCGTGCTTGGGATGGGTTATAGGTAAGGAAGAGGAGATTCGCATGAAGCGCACTGCGTATGTTCTGACTGTCATGGGGCTTCTTGTCCTCTTCACCGGCTGCAAGAAGCAGCAAAGCGATGCGGATGCCATCCGATCCGGCATCAATCAGCACCTTGCTTCCTTGAAAACGCTGAATCTCGGCGCCATGGATATGAACATTACGAATATTTCCATTCAGGGCAGCCAGGCACAGGCGCAAGTGGAGTTCAAGCCAAAGACCGGAGCGCCCCAGGGCGCCGGCATGCAAGTGGCCTACACTTTGGAAAAGCAGAATGGTCTTTGGGTCGTACAAAACACTCAGGCGGCCGGAGGATCGATCCAGCATCCCGCGCCAGGCGAAAATCCCCAAATGAATTCAACTTCACCTTCCACAGGCGCCATGCCCAACTTTCACGATCTAGTCCCTGGAGGCGGAAATTCGCTCCCGCCGGGGCACCCACCCGTAAATGCGCAGGGAAACTCTTCGCCGCAGCAATAAGTAGAACAGGCTTCAGCCTGTTGGTTTTCTTCCAGACGAATTCAATACCCATTGGCTGAAGCCCACGCTAAGAGTGATCTAACTATGTACAAGGACGGATTGTTTGGCTTCGCTGCTTCCCTCGGCAGTCATGTCGCGAAGTCCGACCCGGACCCCGATCTTCTTGAGGAATGCCGTGGGAGGCTCGCCGCCCGCGAAGATCCAGACGTAATCATTGGGAATCTCCTGCGACTTGCCATTGACCTCGAGAATGACCGAGCTTTGTTTGAATTCCACCGGCATGGAATTGAAGATGGCCTTGATTTTCCCCTTCTGGATGCTCTCCTGGATTCTCTTTTCATTCCGGTCTTTGAGCCGCGTGAAGCATTCTTTCCGGTACGATAGAGTCACCGTGTTCCCGGCCTGATAGGCAAGCCCCATGGCCGCCTCAATTGCGCTGTCGCCTCCTCCCACAATGAGAATCTTCTTGTTCACGTAGTGGTCCGCCTCGATCAGGCGATACATGACCTTTGGCAGTTCCTCTCCCTTGACGCCGAGCTTTCGCGGGATTCCGCCTTTGCCGATGGCGAGGACGACCGAATGCGCCCGATGTTGGCCTTTGGTAGTAGTGACGGTGAAAACCCCATCCTCTCCTTTTTTGATGTCTTCCACTTTCTCGCCTTTGCGGAACTTGAATTCGACTTTCTTCAAGATTTCGCTCCAGATCGCGAGGAGGTCTTCCTTGGACAATTCCGTCTTTTTGAATTTTCCGTAGATCGGGAGTTCCACCGGGCTGGTGAGCACCAATTTCTGGCGCGGATATTTCGCCACGGTGCCGCCCACTTCGCTTTCGTCCACGGTGAGATAATTCAGCTTTCGTTCAATGGCGCGCAGCGAGGCGCTGATGCCGCCCGGCCCAGCGCCCACGATAAGTGCGTCCAGTACGTTGGAGCTCGATTTTCCCTTCCGCAGTCCGGGGATCCTGGTAACAATCGTGTCGACGCAATCGCGCCCCTGATTGATGGCGTTCTTGATCAAAGCCAGCCCGCCGAGTTCTCCGACGATAAACAAATTGGGAACGCTGGTCTCATATTCGGAGGTCAGTTGAGGTAGGTCGGCGCCCATGCTCGGGCTGGCCATGACCATCGTAATGGCGCCAACAGGGCAGGCCTCCGCGCACAGGCTGTGCCCGATGCACTTGTAACCGTTGACGATGACCGCTTGTCCACCCAGCATGGCCAACACATCGCCTTCCGGGCAGACCGTCGTACAGCCCGCGCACCCGATGCAAGACGTCGTGTCGATATGGGGATGCTGGGACTGGGGCCCGTCAGACCGCAGCGTTCCTTTTTTCGCGGCCTCCTGAGCGCGGACATGTTGCGCCTTCTGTCCTTTGAGGTACCTACGCACGAAAAGCAGCGTAATAATAATGGCGATGACGAGACCAACGAGATTGTTCACTCTGATATTTTCTCATACGGCTGAGGGAAAGGCGCGACGGCCATCGAGACCTGTGCCGAGACCGGCAAGCAGTGTTTTCTCCTATCATGCCAAGACAGGCAGCCCAAAGATGACAGCGGAATTCAGTATTTATGGAGCAGCACATCTGGACCCAGCCCGCGCGATACGGTTTGGAAATCACATGCACTCCGCTAGTCGGAACGCCCATTGTCGCGGACCTACCAAATACCAACGAAGGAAAGCAGGAAGTAGCGTAAGCGTTTGTAATATGAGAAATTAAGTAGATAGCGCCCGTAGCTCAGTTGGAAAGAGCGTCTGCCTTCTAAGCAGAGGGTCGGGGGTTCGAGTCCCTCCGGGCGCGCCATATTTTCAATTACTTATGAGATGTAGCGCGGCGCACAATTGCGCACTGTAGCGGAAACTGTAGCGGGTGCGGCTCAACTTATTGTCCGGCGCTTGATCCAGACCATGAGTGATAAGACAGCGGTTCGCAGAGGTAAAGGGAGAATGGCCAGCCAGTGCCCCTTTAGGTGTCGGTCGTCACATCGATGCATGACACCGATCACTGCATTTACCTGAGAACCGTCGCATATTCCATGCGGATGAAGGATAGGCTCCACGGATACGGACCTTGGGTCGAGAAACGGTCCGGAGGACTCCAGTCCTGAAGTATCCGCATGACCATCCATACTCGGGAGCAGCGGTCAGAAGCGCGAAGCCGTTAGGAAATTACCTCGACTTTCGACGCACCGGCCATAAGGGTCGGACTGGCTCGGCAGAGGCCGCTGCTCCTTTTTTCTTGTCGCGTGTAGTGCGCTCCATTTCCCCGATTCTCCGTTCTCATCAGTTTTATCGCCGCCTCTTCGCACCCGACCAGTCGAACGGTATACTGTGGCTCCGCGTAAGGCCGAAGCCTGAATCACGTTGGGACGATGGAAGGCAAGGAAAAATGCCCAAAATTTCAGATGAAGAATTGAAACAAAAAGAGGCGGCTCTCTCGGCGGAGATCAGGCGTTTATTGCCCAGCTTCGTTGAGTCCTGCCGTAAGAATGAAGACATGGTGATCATCCACCAAGACTCGTTCGCCGCAGACTACCAACAAGATGAGTACACACTCCTCGGCATGGCAATAAAGTTCGCAGGGCTCCACGGGAAGGAAATCCGCATCATCGGAACAAACAGGGAAACGCTCAAGGGATCTGGAAGACCCGAATCGGTACATTGAATTGGTTATCTATTTGTCTTTCACCTCGTTATACGCTTCGGTGATGAACCGGCTCTTGCTCGCTGGCGTGTCACCCTTCGTCGTCGCGTCATACGGAGCGGTCAAGTTCGCAGCTAGAACATCGTCCAGCGATTTCCCCTGATCCACTAACTTCTTCGTCTTTGCCAGGATATCGACGACCATTGCGCGATAGGGAAGCAGGTCAGCCTTCTTGACCAGCGTGCCGTGACCAGTGATGAGCGTCGTGTCAGGACCGGCAGTCTCCGCGATCATGTCGATCGCGGTGATCATGCCCCTGATCGAGCCCCCATTGGCCTGATCGGCAAAGGGATAACCGAAATTGCGATAGAAATCGCCGATATAGATCGCGTTCGCATGCTGGAACCGAATGACCGTGTCGCCGCCGGTATGAGATGCCGGAACCGGAATAAAATCGACCACCTCTCCGTCCAGATGGATCGTTACAGCGGGAGCGCCCGGCGTGCCCAACGGATAGGTCACGACAGGAATGCCGGCCGGATCGGGCGCGGGAGCCGGGGTACCATTGCCCTGGCGGGGCGGCTGCAGCATTTCATCGCGCAGTTCCTCGCGCGAGAAGATCAAGGCTCCCTGCTTCGCGAAGAAGGGATTCCCGCCCGTATGGTCAGAATGAATGTGCGAGTTGACCAGAATTCGAATGGGCGCGGAGCTGAACGTTCTGATCGTCTTCAGAACCTTTTCGTGCAGCTCCTCGTCCTGGGAGTCGACCATCAGGATGCCGTCGGGGCCGAAGAGCACGGCGACCCTGCCGCCGGCCGCGTCAGGGTGGTTCGTGTCAAGATCGGGCGAACCCTGCAGAATATAAAGGTTCGGCGCCAGCTTGGCCGTCACCGAAATCTGGATCTTGTCCCATTGTGCAAACGAGCGCCCCTGTCCCGGTCTCTGTGGTGCCGGCGCCTGTCCCTGTGCCCAAACGATCGCGGGGATAACCGCGATCGCGGCCAGCTCTCCCAAGAACAGTCCTTGACGTTTCATTGGCCTTATCCCTTCCGTTTGATGTTCTGGTTGACGTTTATCCGCGAATCAGATGCTTGAGCGTCTGTCCTTGCAGCAGCTCCATGGCAATGAAGTGCTGACCGTTCGCTTCGTCAATCTCATGAATCGTGCAGATGTTCGGGTGATTCAGCGCCGATGCAGCGAAGGCTTCTCGCTGGAACCGTTCGCGGGCAGCAGGATCATTCTCCATCTCCGCAGGCAGAAACTTCAGCGCAACATGGCGGTGCAGCTTGAGGTCTTCGGCTTCGTACACCACACCCATGCCGCCGCCACCGAGCTGCGAGAGGATGTGATAGTGCGAGATGGTTTTGCCGATCATCGTTCAGACATTATCCATGACGTTATTTCGTCCCGGTCGGCACGCGGCGCTTCAGTTCTTCAAACCAGTTCTGCACGACGATGATTTGCGTTAGCGCCGACTCCGCCGACTCGCTGGGCTTGAGCATCAGGAAGCGCTGGCCGTCGGGTGATATATCGTAATTGGGGGGGGTTGTCGGGGTCGGCACGTACGGTCCCTCAAAGAGCATCCGGGGTGTGCCAGCAGCGAAACCAGGCTGAGTGGTGAGCTCCACCACCATCATCTTGTCACCGCTGCGGTAGAACAGCTCCCGCCCGTTGGGATTCCACATCGGCTCCGTCCCGCCTTCGGTCGAAATCTGCCATTTGCCGCCCGGGCCTGGATAGGGCTGCACGTAAATCTCATAGCGGCCGGATTCGTCCGAGATGTAAGCCAGCCAGCGCCCATCGGGAGAAAACCGAGGTGCACTCTCGCTGAACGGTGTTCGGAGGAACGGCTGCGCCTTGCGGGCCAGCCCTGAGCCCGGTGAAGGGTCGCCCATCCGCAGCACCCAGATGTCCACTCCCGTGGTGGGATTGAGTTCAGCAAAGGCCAGCAGTTGCCCATCCGGGGACCAGGAATGCGGAGCCTGGAGGTACTCGCTGGTGGTCAACCGCTCCAGCCCGCCGCTGCCGTCGGCCAATTGCCAGAAAAGGTTCCGTGGCCCTTCCTTGTTTGAAGCAAACACTATCCGCTTGCCATCCGGTGTCCAAACGGGGTACATGTTTACATTCCCCTCAAACGTAAACCGTGTCGACGTTTCCCGTGAGAGATCGTACAGCCAGACTTGAGAATCCTGCTCAGTGATCCCCAAGGCTACGCGTCGTCCGTCGGGGGAAAGCCGAGGGAACATGTAGCCGCGCGCTGGGGCAGCCAAAGGCTGCTCTGCCCCATTGCGACTGACCCACACCAGCTTGAGTTGGGTCGCCCGAACGCTCCCCGGAACATAGACCAGCGATCCCGTAGTGGAAAAGCTGTACTGGGCGTGTCCGCTGACTGGGGATTCCAGGAGACCCTCTACCACGGGGACCGCCGCACCCGTGACCTCCAGCCGCTGGGAATCGAATGGCGCGGCCATCAGGCTCCCCCCTTGCGCATAAACCAGATGCCCGGAGACAGCGTAGTGGGGGCTCATCCCTCCTACGACCAGATTCCGCCGTTCGCCCGTCCCGAGCGACTGGACGGCAACCTGACTAGTAGCACCCGTTGAAGTAGCAAAGAGTACTGCCTTGCCGCCGGGCAAGAATTCCGGCCAGCGGTGGCCGACGTCCCTTTTCTCAAGGCGAGTCAGCGGCTGCGGGGTGCCTCCTGCGTCCGGCACTTGCAGGAGAGGTGAGACTTGTGTAGGAGCGAAAGCGATCATGCCCTGGCTGCCCCAATTGGCCCCAACCGGGAACACAATATCGCCGACGGTCAGGGCCGCTCCTCCGCTCACGGAGACCTTCTTCAGCTTGTTGTCCGCAAAAAACCCCAGCCATTGCCCGTCAGGCGAGAAGAAGGGGATGACACCTCCTTCCGTTCCGGGGATGAGTCTGGCCTCGAGGCTGTCCATCGCCCGCAGGTAAATCTGCTGCGTGCCTCCAAGCCGGGCGACATAGGCGAGATGAGTGCCATCGGGAGAGAGAGTCACAGCAGGACCGTTTTCCATACCTGCCAATTGTTGGCCCGGCGGTAGAGTTATTACAGTGCGGGTTACAAGCTGCGGCGGCGACGGCTTCAGATTCCAAGTGGCTAGGCTCGCAATCACCGCACCGAACAGAAAGATGCCCAGGCTGAGGATTAGCCCCCGCCGCCCCAGAGCGTGGAAGCCTTTCGTTGGGGCAGCGGTGGTCAGTTCCGAAGTGACCGGAGCCGCCAGTGCTTCCTCAATCTCGATACGTGCGTCACCGGCATCCCGAGCGCGCTTGTTCATTTCTTTTTGCAAACAACGCCGCAGTAATGCTCGGATACTCAACGGCGTAGTTTCCGGCAGCGTCTGCCAGTCCGGTTCTCCTCTCAGTACCGCAGCGAGAATTTCCGTTGTGGTCTCCCCTTGAAACGCCTGCCTCCCCGTCAGCAGCTCATACAACACGCATCCAAACGCCCAAATGTCAGTCCGCTTGTCACACGCCTTGCCGCGCGCCTGCTCCGGGCTCATGTACGCAGCCGTGCCTAGGATCGTCCCTTGCATCGTGGCTGCCGCACTCAGCGTCGGCGAATTTGAGGGATCATCGTTTGCTTCGTTTCCCGCGAAGGCCTTCGCCAAACCAAAATCCAACACCTTCACCTTGCCTTCCGGCGTCACCTTCACATTGGCAGGTTTCAGATCGCGGTGAATGATGCCTTTCTCGTGAGCCGCTTCCAGTGCCTCAGCAATTTGTTTTGAAATGGCGAGAGATTCATCGACTGGCACCGCTCGATCTCGCTTCACGCGAGCTTGCAGCGTTTCTCCCGACACCAATTCCATCACCAAATAGCTCGTGCCGCCAGATTGTTCGAGTCCGTAGATCGTAGCGATGTTGGGATGATTCAACGCCGCCAGCATCTTCGCTTCACGCTGAAAACGGGAGAGCCGCTCGGGATCATGCGCGAACGCTTCGGGTAAAACTTTTATGGCCACGTCGCGCCCGAGCTTGGTGTCGTGCGCTTGATACACCTCGCCCATGCCACCCGCGCCAATTTGCGCGACGACTTCGTACGAGCCGAGACGTGTACCGGAAGTCAGCGCCATCACTTTTTCCCTGTGGGAACTTTCTGCTTCAACTCTTCAAACCAGTTCAGCACGACGTTGATATGCGTCGGGGCAGTTTCTTGTGTCTCGCTGGGCTTGAGCATCAGGAAGCGCTTACCGTCGGGGGATACGTCATAGTTGGGCGTCGTTGCCGGAGTCGGCTCGTACTGTCCTTCAAAGAGAATCCGGGGTTTGCCTCCAGCGAAACCAGGCTGAGTGGCAATGTCCACAGCCATCATTTTGCCGCCGCTTCGGTAGAACAGCTCGCGCCCATTTGGATTCCACACAGGCTCTGATCCTCCTTCGGTTGATATTTGCCACTTGCCGCCTGGGCCCGGATACGGCTGCACGTATATCTCATACCGGCCCGATTCGTTCGAGAGATACGCCAGCCAGCGCCCGTCCGGGGAAAACCGTGCCGCCGACTCGTCGAATCGTGTTTGCAGGAATGGCTGCGCCTTGCGGACCTGTGCTGAACTCGCCGAGGGGGCTTGTCCTGAGCGAAGCGAAGGATCGCCCATCTGCAGCACCCAGATGTCTCGTTGTGTAGTGGGATCGACTTCAAAAAAGGTCAGCAGTTGCCCATCCGGGGACCAGGACGTCGGAACCTGGGTCTGCTCGCCGTGGACCAGCCGCTCCAGGCCTCCACTGCCGTCCGCTAGCTGCCAAAATAGTTCCGGTGGCCCTTGCTTGTTCGATTGAAACGCTATCCGCTTGCCATCCGGCGTCCAAGTGGGGTTAGTGTTCGTATCCCCCTCAAACGTAAAACGGCTTAACGTTTCCCTGGGGAAATCGTATAGCCAGATTTGTGTCTCCTGCTCCGCGATCCCCACTGCTACCCTCCGGCCGTCAGGGGATAAGCGCGGGAATTGGTAGGCACGCATTGGGGCGGCTACGGGCTGCTCCGCCCCGTTACGACTGACCCAAACCAGCGTGTTCTGGGCCGACTGAATGCTACCCGGAACATAGACCAGCGATCCAGTTGCGGAAAAGCTGTATTGCGCGGCACCGCTAACTGGGGATTGCAGGACACCATCCATAACGGGTATCGCCGTGCCCGAGGCCGTTAGTTGCTGGGGATCGAATGGGACGGCCATCAGACTTCCCCCTCGCGCGTAAATCAAGTGCCCTGAGGGCGCGTAGTGGGGTTGCGTTCCCCCTTGGACGAGGTTTCGTCGTTCTCCCGAGCCGACTGACTGGGCGGAAACCTGAGCGTTGGTGAAATTAATTGCACTGGATCCGACAGCAAAGAGCACTCCCTTGCCGCCGGGCAGGAGCTCCGGCCAGCGAAGGCTGACGTCCCCTTTCGCGAAACGTATCAGAGGTTGCGGGGCGCCTCCTCCGTCCGGCACTTGTTCGAGTACTGAGACACTTTGAGGTGCGAAAGCGATCATGCCTTGGGCGCCCCAATTGGCGCCGTGAGGAAACGTAGCATCGACGAGCGTTATCGCCGCTCCGCCGTTCACCGAGACTTTGATCAGCTTTCCGCCCGCAAAAAATCCCACCCATTGTCCATCGGGCGAGAAGAACGGGCTGACGCCTCCTTCCGTACCGGGAATGGGCTTCGCCTCCAGGCTATTCAGCGCCCGCGAATAAATCTGCTGCAGGCCACCCTGCCGAGCGACATAAGCGAGATAAGTACCGTCGGAAGAAAGGGCCACAGCAGGACCACTATTCAAGCCCGCTAATTGTTGGCCCGGAGGCAGGTTGATTACTGTGCGAGTGACAGGCCTTGGCGAAGGCAAGGGCTTCAGATTCCAAGTGGCCAGGCTTGCGGTAATCGCACCGAATAGCAGAGTCCCTAGGCCGAAGATCAGCGCTCCCTGCCCAAGCGCGCGGACGCCTTTCGCTTCAGAGTTCGGCGCCGGCTTGCCCGGCGAGCCGCTATCGGCGATCCAGGTCAACTCGTCACAGAGATCCTTTGGAGTCTGCCATCTGTTCTCCGGGTCCTTGGCGAGACATTTATTCACCACGCGGTCAAGCGCAGGCGGGGTCATCGGCTGAAGCGATGATATCGATGGCGGGTCAATGTCGAGGATCTTCGCGATCAAACTGGCCTGACTCTTGCCCTCGAAGGCCTTCTTGCCCGTGGCCATCTCGTAGACGACCGCGCCGAAGGCAAAGATGTCCGTGCGCCCATCCACTTCCTTGCCTTCGAGTTGCTCCGGTGCCATGTATTGCAATGTGCCAACGATGGCCCCCTCTGCCGTCAAGGGATCCTTCGCAGTGGGAAGGTCCGAAAGCGACACGTTGGTCGGGGCGACTTGCTCCTTCAACTTTGCCAAGCCGAAGTCCAGCAGCTTCGTCCCGGTCTTGGTGAGCATGATGTTGCCGGGTTTCAAATCGCGGTGCGTCACACCTTTGCGGTGCGCCTTGTCCAGTGCGTCGGCTATTTCGATCGCGTATTGCAACACATGCTCCAGCGGCAGCGGACCTTTCAATAAGCGTTGCGCGAGCGTCTCTCCTTCGAGGTACTCCATCACCAAATAATCAACGCCGTCTTGCTGGCCGATGTCGAAGAGCGTGCAGATGTGAGGATGGTTCAGGCTGGCAATCGTGCGAGCTTCACGCTCAAATCGCTCGCGTAACTCGGAGCGATCGGCAAGATGCGTCGGCAAAACCTTGATGGCGACAATTCGATCGAGGCGGGTATCGCGGGCTTTGTACACTTCGCCCATTCCGCCCGCACCGATAGCGGAGAGGATTTCGTAAGGCCCTAAACGCCGACCGGGGAGGATAGCCATGGGCTCCCGCCGACCAGGAATCGGGAGAGTATAACTCTTTGGCTAACTGTAAACCGATGTTTTTAAGCCGGGCAGTTGGGCCAAAGCCTTCAATAATCAGGTGATTCTCGAAAGCGAGGAATCGCAATTCGTGGGCGCACAGAATCAATCACTTGCGGTCGGCGTTTTAGGGGGGATTTTTGAAAGGCTACGCGCTGCTTGATACACGGTTCCGACACTCACTCCGAGTTGGCGTGCGATGGAAGGCCACGATGCCCCGGAAGCACGCAAGCGGGCAATCTGAGTGGCGTCCACGACGACACGCGGTCTGCCGAGAGTCTTCCCCTTGGCGCGTGCGTTCCGCAGACCGGCACGAACACGCTCCGCAATCAAGCTGCGCTCAAGTTCGGCCACTGCGCCCAGGACGGTGAAAACCATCTTGCCGGCTGGCGTGGTTGTGTCCATTTGTTCGCTAAGGCTGACGAACGAGATACCCAAGGCGTTGAAAGTTTCCAGAGCCCGCAGCAAGTGACTGACTGAACGTGCGAAACGGTCAAATTTCCAGACGATCACCACATCGAACTTGCGACGGTGTGCGTCGGCCATCAGCCGATCTAACTCCGGGCGCTTGTCTTTGCTGCCACTAATTCCCAGGTCGAGGTAGGAATCGACCAGACGCCAGCCGCGTACTTCCGCGAATTGCTGCAGATCCCGCGTTTGTACGGTCACGTCCTGGCCGTGGTTGGTCGTCGAAACGCGGGCGTAAATCGCAACTCTGGATGTCATCGCGCCTTCTTCCTTGGGGGCGGCTTCGGTCCCGGCTTCTGTGCCGCTTTCACTTTGCGCCCTCGCAAAATGTCAGCGTCGGTCCAGCGCCAGAGCGTGCGCCCGCCACCTATCGCAAATTCCAATGATGGGCGAATCAATCCGCGAAATAGCCAGCGATTCAGCGTCCGAAATGACACGCCCATCTTCTTGGCGGCTTGCTGAGTGCTCCAAGTTTTCTTCATCTTCTTTAGCCTCGCGAGATTGAGTAGCAAAAAGAAACTCATGGCCTCAGCCTCATATGGCCATCAATTCGACTTCCAGCCGTCCAAGACAGTCCCGCACATTGTTGCGGCATTCCTTGGCCAGCCGTCCGAAGTCTGGCCCGTTTCCATTGCCTCCTTCCGCGTGCCATACGGTGGCCAGATAGTCTGCGATCTCTCCCGCCATGCCGTAACTTGAAAAATCAATCACAAGACACCGGGACAAGAACCGCGCCTCTAGCCTCTCGGTGCTATTACAAGTGAACACGAACACGCAGCCGTCAATTCGACCAGTGCTGTCTAGCTTCGAGAGCAAGGCAAGCTGGGCTTTGTCGGTCATTTGGTCCGCTTCGTCCACAAGAACAAACCAAAACCTTTTCCCGGCCATCGGAATGTAGTGAGTCATGCGGAGAGCGTCTTCCAATTCCGCGACTGTGCAATGCGAGCTAGGGATATGGATTAGCTCTCCGCCGATCGCATCGCAGAGCGCTAGGGCCATCGTGGTCTTGCCCGTGCCGCTTGGTCCGGTGAAGAGGAAAGCAGCATTGCGGGGCCTTTGCGCGAAGTTAGTTAGGACACGTTTTGCCTTTTCCAAGCCGATAAAATCCGCAATCGTTCGCGGCCTGTACTTGTCAGCGAGTGGCTGAGGGAAAGCAAATGAGGGGGTAGTCATAGACCACCCCCTTGTAAGGTTTGGTCCACTCTTTGCTTCAAAACGTCGGCGAGCAATTGAGCGTCGTAGTAGGCGTCCAGTGCATCACCTGCGAGTGCTTCGCGCAGCCATTTCTTGAGGCGATAGTGGACGCTCGGGTCTTCCAAGACTTGTTGCACTGAGGGGATGCTCATAGCACACCCCCTTGGATATAATCGGCGGCCTTCTGAGCTTGGCTGGCGGCTGAGACAAGCAGCTTGCAATCCCCGCGAAGTCTGCAAATCCAACCCTGAAGGTATGCGGCTGAATTTGGGATTGTGGCAGGCGAGATTCCCGTTGCCCCGCACAGCATTGCGGCGCCCATTTCGGCAATGAGTTCTTCTTTGGAGTAGGATTCGCTTCCGAATGCGGCGATGTTTTCGATTCCCTCACGTCCGACGCGGGAAGCGTGGCCTGTGCTGTGCGTCAATTCGTGGAAGAGCGTGGAAAAATATTCCTCGGCAGAATTGAACGCATTCCGCGATGGCATTCCGACTGTGTCTGTGGACGGCCTGTACCATGCTCTGGCGTCTTGTTGGATTGTGGGTGCATTTGGCATTCGCTTTACGATTGCCTCGCATTGCTCAATCGA
Source organism: uncultured Acidobacteriota bacterium (assembly GCA_963719875.1). Taxonomy (GTDB): domain Bacteria; phylum Acidobacteriota; class Terriglobia; order Acidiferrales; family UBA7541; genus Palsa-360. The sequence continues at coordinate 143,001 of CAVRDJ010000002.1, forward strand.
CGCTACACGCGGAGTGATGTTCCCAAGCCCTAGTTTGTCCGCGATGCCTTCGGTCTGTTCGAGATTGAAAACGCGGTAGTAGCGAAGTAGGAATGGTTTCGATTTGCGAGTTTTGCTGTCCTCATCCCGAACGGTCTCCTCTTCGCCGATGTGCCAGAATGTGACGATGGAAGACTTCTCGCCTTTGCGGATGTGTCCGCCGAGTTTGTTCGCCTGATTGAACGTCAACCAGTAGCGCGACCCGTAGCCTTGCGACGCCAGCAGGAACGGGTTAATGCCCCGATACTCCTTTCCACTGACCAGATTGCACGGCGGCTCTGCGCGCCAAGGTTTACGCCAAGGGACTACGCCTACTTCCAATTGCCTGAGAATCTGATCGGTGACGATTGAATAGACCGACGAGTGATGCGATAGAATTGGTTCAGCTTGCATGGGAGTCTCACCCTCCTATGTTGAGTTAGGCTCTGTCGGATGTTAGAAGCATCTGGCAGGGCCGTTTTTATTTGTGGCCACACATATGCCACAATTCACAAATCGTGTCAAGTGAAATCGCTAGCAAAGCCGAAATTATTTTGAATTCGCTAGCGATTTTGCGGCGATTTGCGGGCGATCTTACGGACACTTTGCGTGACACTATGCCGAGGATTCTAGCTTCTTAGATTTGAAAAACGGCTGAGGTTTAGGCTTAGGGACTCTAGGGGTGGTAATCGCCTAGCCTCACGGGTCGGCCCCCACAAATTATATTTTTAGAAATTATTAGACCTCGCGAAATATTTCTGCCGCCTGAGGCATCGCTCTTCTAGATTGCGCTCTTCTTTCGATAAGCCGAGATGCGACAGCGCAATTCGTTGCCAATAAATCGATTCCCAATTTTGGAAACAATCTTCCGTACAAAACCTCGGGGAATGTTTGCCAAGGCCGTGTGCTACAAGTGCCACCTTGCCTTCTGGAATCTCTAGTGAACACCAGGTGCAATGTCGGATATAGGGACGGATCACTTCTACTACCTGAAATCGTCCATAATTGCGGGTATGGGGTAACGGGGCTTGGAAGGCGTTGCCTTCATCGGCGACTCCTGACGGTTCACGATTAGATGAATCTTCAGTTGCCTCATTCTGAGACTGTTCAGGGAACGGAGAAGATTCTGTAACTTGCGCGACATTTTGGGAGGGGTTCGATGAACGGAAGCTACCCTCAGGCTGGCTTGCCACATTCTCACTTGAGTTGGGAGCAAGTGGATGACTCTTCTCATTTAGGTACCAGCGGAACTGTGAATCTCGACACAATCTTCCTCGGGAAAGCATCCGGTACAGAGTTGGATTGATTTCCCGTTTGTGCAGGGATGTTGGTCTTTCGGTGCTAAGTAATGCAGCAATGGCCCGTGCTCTTAGGGGACGATTCACCCTGGACAATAGCTTGAGGACGGCACTCTCAAGCTCAATTGGGTCGATGGGTGTTGAGACCTTTTCGGCCACAACATCTTCTTCCACAGCGGCGGCAGCCATCATTTGAACTGCCCCAGTCACATCTTCCAACCCTATTTTTTCCGCAAGAACCTTCGCTCCGGCGGTCGCCTCTGTCTCCGCGGCATCGCGGAAGTGTGCTCGCACTTGATCGGCAGTGGGAACATCAATCGAACTCGAATACATCTTTTTCTCTGAGACGCCAGCGTGGGGCAAGAAGTCAATGATCGCTCGCCCCTTGACCCCGAGTTCGCGTGCCAGTTCATTAATGCGGATTTGGTTCGACTCGCTCGTGGCACCAAATCCATCTCGATCTTTCAATGAGTTGTTGAGGTCTGGGCTTTCGAATATCTTAAGCATGCTGCCAATATTCGGCCACATTTGTTGGCCGAGGTAAGCCAACTCCAGATTGCTTGGCTCGTTCTCCCGAATCCAACCTGGCAAATCGCCGATTCTTTCCACTGACCGAAAAAGTAGGCTAGCGCATGGATTCTCAAGGCGAGGTTTTCCACTCGCTTCCCATCTCCGGATGATGGGGTCAGGATGCACGTGCGAAAGATAGGGCCCTACGACACCACCACATAAAGCGCAGGACAAACGCCAATTCTCAGGATAAATGCCGTCCTCAGTCACACAGCTGCGAGCGATAGCGTATGGTCCACCGAACCTAGTCCAAGATAGAACGCATCCGCGGGCATAACAAGAAAGTCTCATGTGGCACAAAAGGTTTAACGCTTGAAACCGCTCGTTGTGAATATTTGCGCGTATGAGACGTGACAGAATTCCCCTTTGTGGAACCCAGACAATCGCTTGCTGTGACCCCGAAACATCGGCGGCGGCGAGTTCCGCTAGACCGTGCATCGAACTAACCGATACGAGTGTGCGCTGAAAGACCCAGTCGCCTCTTCTTGCCCACCGCGGGTAAAATCCGTTCTCGCCAATAAAAGGGATTCCTGGCATCAAGTCCCCATTGCGCCCAGAGTTACGTATCGCCTATCATGGTGTTTGCGGGCTGACTCAACGTGGTGAGCTGTTAAAAACCAACAACACTGCTTCCAAGTACCCTCGAACGTCCTGCTATTGGCAGACGCACCAGCTAATCTGCTCGTGGTGTTTTTGCTTGTGTCAACTTACAAACTAGCGCGTGGTAAATCAAGAAAGATTTTTCCGGGCGCTCGGGTTGAGGATTAAAGGGCTACGCCGGAAGTCTGGCTACAGCCAGGAGGATATGATTTCCTTTGGATTCTCTGCGCGACACTGGCAGCAAATCGAAGCTGGCCGCCCCATCACGGTTCGCACCCTGCTACGCATAGCCCAAGTCTTCAAAATACGTCTGGATCGACTGGTACGGGGATTGGGAGCCTAAGCCAGCGGGATGCAGTCTCTGACGTTGGAATGATGGAGTTGGCCAATCTTCATCGCAACTATGTGGGAGGCATCGAGCGCGGCGAGCGGAATGTGAGCCTCGTTAACATCGTGAAGCTGGCTCATGCCCTCGCAGTTAGACCCGCCAAGCTGGTCGAGACTATTTCATAAACCAGAGTTGAGGCAACTGTTTGCACCGCTTGAAAACCGCGAGCAGTGGAGACGCCCGCAACATCAAACCACTCAAAGCCTGGTCCACCGGCCCAACAACCGGGAACCCTGCGTAGGCACAACCAATCACCATTGCGAGCTGATCCTCGCCTTGGCACTCTCAATGCTTCGCAACGCGCTGCAAACTGTGAAGAATTCTCATCCACTTCCCATCCTTCTTGATCCATACATCTTCGGTTACTCCGTCGCTAGGCCCACCTTGGCCCACAGTTTGGCCGGTTTGTTTGTAGGTCACGACAACTACATTGCCGTCTGCAAAAACACGGGCACGATGATCATATTGTTTCATGGTGACTATCGCCGATTCAGAAGATCGCAGTTTAGCTTCGTGCTCGGATTTGGTTTCGATAACTCCGTCCGCACTCGCCAGGATCATGCCGTCGTCATCAACACGGGCAAACCAGTCCGCAGCCTCGGAACCGTTTTGTTTCAGGTCTCCGAGTTTTTCTGTTTCGATCGTGAGCACTTCCTTTTTAGCTTTTTCGGCCACCGGTCCTGCCATCTCTTGCGCCTTAACAGGGCCGACCAACAAAACCCCCACCAACATCGCAAAAAGAATTCTTCGCATAGTGATCCCCTTCCTTTTTTCAGAATTTAAGACGGGTCCCCTATTTCATAGAAAGTGCGGATTGCCAAATGACCTTCAATGCAAACTGGACTTCCCTGGACGGGCGGCAACCCGACTCGCCTAATTTTTCAGGTGGTGCAGGCTCACGACGGGATAATACCATTAGAGAGTCGCAGCGGCCCGGAATGGCCCGTGTAGTGGGTGTAGTAGGCGCTGGAGGGGGAGCGGCAATGCCAAAAAGCCACATTCCGAAGAGGGGACTTCTAAGGCAGTGAGAACAGAGTCCCTCATTGATACGATATACTCTCTCCAAAGTGATTTATCGGGGGAATCCATGAGTCCGGTGCCAATTTGGTTTGAGCGCAAGTTTGAGTTTTCGTTTCCAGTTGAACTGCTTCCGAATCTGCGAGCACGTCTGCGCGGCACTCCCGCCAGGCTCGAAGAGACGCTTCGTGGCCGCTCAAACGAAATCCTGACCGGGAAACCGAAAGAAAAGTGGTCGGCACAGGAACACGCCGGTCACTTGCTGGATCTCGAACCGCTTTGGCTGGCGCGATTGGGCGATTACGTGGCGGCCAAAGACCAACTCACTGCGGCAGATTTAACGAACCGAAAAACCCACGAAGCGAACCACAACGCTCGCCCATTGAAACAGATTCTAAGTGAATTCCGCGCAGCAAGAGAGAGACTGCTAAAGCGCGTAGACGAATTGGACGCAGCCCTATTTGCCCAAGCCATAACTCACCCGCGTTTGGAAAAGCCGATGCGCCTGGTGGACCATTTGTATTTCGTCGCCGAACACGACGACCATCATCTTGCAATCATCTGGGAACTGTTTGAGGCCGTACGGTAGAGTGCTGGCAATGAGACCTACAAATTCGTCGAGAACCAAGAACCGTTTTATCGAGGCATAGGGCTTCAATCAAGGCCCCCGATTTTTCTCATCCGGGTCCCCAAGGGCAAAATCAATATCACGGAGAATTCGGAGAATCTGCGCCTTGAAAGCGCTCAATCGAACCGCTAGCGCACACCGACGACACCCGCATGAATGGACTCGCTTGCCCTGGTCTTCGCTGAAGTCGTGATCGAGCGAGTGGATAAGATGGAAAAGGTCGTTGAACATCCGAGGCCCCTGCAAGCAGGGAGTCTAGCACCTTCGCTTTATGTTCGCCATCCCCAGATCTCTCGCGCAATGCGAACGTGCTGCGGTAGAAGGTCAATGTCCTGGACGATCGTGGCCACGGGATTGGCCCGGCGCAAGATGGCTCGCAAAATCAAATAGAATCAAACACAGCTGTCGGAACGGCGGATGCGGTAGAATCCACCATCCAGACCATATGAAGCGCCGCAGGCCATGCACGTCTTGCACAAAGTGCCGAGCGCCTGGCTACCACATCAGCCTAACTAAGGGTAGGTGCGGGCGCATAGTCGACGGGGAGAGATGCACAGGAATAATCCAGAGTGCCGTCCAAGTGAATGACTGGGCTGAATGTCCGGCATGCACGGGTACCGGTTGGGAAGGTGACAAGGCCTGTAGCCATTGCGACGGCCGTTCTGGTTGGTTGTTTGTCCGCAGGTAAGCTTGCCGGGCTTAGTGCCGATGTTTGTGCGTAACGTCTGGCGATCCCCAATTCGCCCAAGAGGTGCCCTTTTCCTCGTGTGTTTTTCTGGCCAGCGCGTCCAGATGGATCTTCATCGCGCATGGATCGCAGATGGTCTGATCGGAAGGCTTGCCGCATACGTTGCAAATGTGCCTTGAGGGCTTGGGCCGGGATAAATCTAAATCGGGTGATTTCATTTGTTTCACCTACTTTGCCGCTCGCGGACGCCTGTGCAGCTATTCCTCTCAGGGCATCCTGAACCTCTCCAGTCATTATATCGCATTTCAATCCCATCTGTTTTCGGATCGCCCGGATCACCTATTTTCCCTCGTGTAGTTTCAACCGATTGCGGAGGCTCGCTCTGAGGGGGTTTTGGAACACGCAAATGCTTTATTCCGAGAAGATACCATTTCAGTATATTTTCAGGTTGAAGTGTTCTGATAGGAGCATGCATGTCCTGATCGTGGAAGACGAGAAGAAAATGGCGGAGCTGCTCAAGGAACGTCTGGAAGAAGAAAACCATTCCGTCAGCCTGGCATTTAATGGCCATGACGCGCTCGATATGGCCCGGACCCTGGAATATGACGCCATCGTGCTGGACCTGATGCTCCCCGGGATCGACGGCTTGGAGGTCATACGGCGCCTGCGCGAGATTGGGAAGAAAACGCCGATCCTGGTTCTTACCGGCCGTGACAGCGTGCCGGACGTTCGTAAAAGGACTCGACATCGGCGCTGATGACTACATGACAAAGCCGTTTTCCTTCGAAGAATTGCTCGCTCGGCTCCGCTCGGTCTCGCGGCGTGGCTCGGTCCTGCATCCCACACTTCTACAAGTGGGAGATTTGGTCTTGAATCCGGCCACCTACGAGGCTACGCGCGCAGGCAGGGAAATTGCCTTGAGCCGGACGGAGTGCCGGTTGCTGGAATCCCTGATGCGGCGCGCCGGCCAGGTCGTCCCCAGAAACGCGCTCGTTCCTTTGATTTGGGGTTCTAAAGACGATATTGAGAAAAGCACACTCAACGTCTTTATCTATCTGATGCGCAAAAAAGTGGATCGAGATCACAAGGTGAAGCTGATCAGGACCATTCGGAAAGTGGGCTACACCATTCGAGACCCAGCAAAGGTACGATGACGCTCCGAACAACCGCTTATTCGGAAGCGTACTCCCATAGGAAACCCAGGAAGTTTGTTTGTGGACAAACTATCTAACGTGATATATTTCTCCAAATGCGGGTTCGGAAACGCACATCATTCGGGAAAGACAAGCGGCGAAAACACCACCACTGGCAGGTGACCGTTTTTTACATTGACGGCGAGCGGTTCTCTCGCACCTACACAGTTCATGCTAAGGCCACTGGATTTGCAGAGCGGCAGAAAAAGTCCCCAGTCGTAAAGATGGCCCGCGTCATCGAAGTCAGCTAACCCCGTCCTACTCATTCAGCCGCTTCACTCTTGGTGAGTACCCTTTGAGCCGCGTCACGATTGAAAAGCCACATTCCGATAAGACTTATCAGGAGTTGGCGAGTGTAGTCGTGCGGTGAAGGGTTTCTGGCCGCATGGGTCGTAAACACTTCGACAACGCATCCATCCGAAACTGTCGGTTTCAATTGGTCTACCTCTAAACTAATTATTTAGAACTGAAACATTGGAAATGCGGAGGATTCCGATGAGGAGGTTGACCGGACGAACCGTGGTACCTACAATTCTAGCCGTAGCTTTAACTTTCCCAGTACATGCCCAGCAAAATCCCGCACGAACATTTCCAAAGTGGGAGTGGTTCTGGGGTTTCTCTTATCTCAACACAAGCCTCGGTTCGCAAACTAGCCTGTTCGCTCCGACGAGCCCGAACTACTATGGGATTCGTACGGCCCTGAAACTGAACCTTCACAAGAACATCGGGTTGCTCCTGGACGCGGGTGGCGGATACGGGCAAACCCGCCCTGCTTCCCAACTCAAGCCGGATACGGGACAGCTGTTGTTCGGCCCTGAGTTCACATTCCGCAGTCGCAAATTCAGTACTTTTGCCCACCCCCTTGTCGGTGTCAACACTACGAACCTGCCCTTGGTGAACTCCGACGGCTCGGTGGGGGACCTCGTCTCTCGGAAGCACTTCGCACTGGACTTCGGCGGCGGACTGGACATCAATTTGAAACCAGCCATCGCCATTCGGCTCTTTCAAGCTGATTACATCCCTACGCGATCAGACGGCAAATGGGAGAACGGGTTCGGCATTAGCACTGGCATCGTTCTCAGGTTCTGCAGTTTCTTCGGTCCTTTTTACGACAAGTGCGCCCCGAACTAAAAAATGAGCCCACATTCCGAGAAGACGACCTCACAGGACTTGGCTCTCAATCCTGAGGTAGAATTGAGCCAACAGATGATTGAATCGAAGCCCATCCGAGTTCGTGCGGATTTCAACGGGTTATTCGGGGAATTGCTGTGTCTTTCCCACAAAGATACATCCGAGGACGCCGATGGGAATCTCGTGCCTCTACGGGCAGGTATGGCCCTCATTGCCTTTGACGAAGACGCGGATGAGCATGGAAACCGAGATGACCTCATAGCCTCTGGCACTGTAGAACCTTCACCTGAATGGCTAAGCTGCCGTGGCTCGCGATGGGTTCTGAGAATTGACCGAAACGGTGTGAAGCACGAATCAGAATTGCAAGGCAGTACCTAAGGCCAAGTCCTGTGAAACGGGATTATCGGAATGTGGCCCGAGTCGTCTCGGCGGAAAATTCCATCTCTATCGGGCCATTTTCTTTGCTTCAGCTCTAATCCTTGCCCAACGCTTTCTTGCAGCCTTCCCGATCTTCGCTCTTGCGGCAGCGGAAAGAACGCGCTTAGTACCCTTCGTCACCTCCTTGTCGGCAGATCGGCCCATAGCCTCGGCTGCTGCCTTGATACCTTTCAGTTTGTGCTGAACCGATGCAAGTTGCTTTTCGAGTCTGCGCTCTTCACGCTTGATTGCTGACAGAATATCCATGAATCCTCCGCTAGGGAATTTATCCCAGAGCTACCGTAATACGCCAGATGTATCGTTGGAGAAGCGACTGGCAGGATCGATCGTTCCTGTTTTTGGGTCGTAGGCCACATTCCGATAACGGACTTCTCGGGACTTGGCTACCATTCTCATTTTGACTCGATGGTAGTTGAAGGTGAAGACCCCCGAGAATCCGGGCCCTTGAATAGATTAACGCGTCGAAAATTGAGCGTCTCTGCGAAATGGAACCAGCCTACTTGTGTGCGTATTAGAACAGACGGTGAGCCAAAGTATGGGTAAATTAGAATCGAGCCGTTTCGCGCTCATTTAGGACACGTATTCGAGATCCGCTATTGAGCAGCCATGGAACGGTGGCTGGCAAGGGGGACTTGCGAAGAATCAATGTGATGTTCTGCTCGCGCAGTTGCCGTACAAACAGGCCGCTTCGCTTGGCGCACTTGTTCGGCGCTGGAGCGCGAGCTGATGCGGTAGTGCGTTTCCCCGCGGGAGGGTTTCCGATGCGTACAGGCTTCAGAGTTGTGAGAGGGAGGGGAATGGTGTTGTTGTTGGCCTTGTCTGTCTGGGCGCGGGGCGCGCAACAGAGGCCCGCATCATCACCGCCACCGGTGGTGGCGCAACCGAAACCCGGTTCGATGGCGGCCGCCGCGCCGGCCAAACCGGGCGGCGCACCTTCCGTTGCATCGGCCGTTTCACCGGATGCGGCAGCGCTCTCCCCTGCCGCCGCGACCCGCAAAGCATGGAAGTGCCTGAACGACGGGCTGGCGGAAAAGAACTATGACCGTCGCGCGCAGGCGATCGCGGCATTGGGCACGATCGGTTTGCGGCGGGACGCCGTTTCGCTGATTGAGGGCGGCCTCAACGACAAGGATTCCCCGGTTCGGCATGCAGCGGTCGATGTGCTCGGCACTATGAAATCGCGCGGCTCGATACCGAAGCTACGGGCCGCCCTCGACGACAATTCCGCCGTGGTCAGCTTTGCCGCAGCGCGGGCGCTGTGGACCATGGGGGACAGAAGCGGCCAGAATCTTTTCCTGGAGGTTCTGGAGGGCGATCGCAAGGTTTCCACGGGACTGGTTCACGGAGGGTTGCAGCAGCTTCATGAAGAGTTGCACGATCCCAAGGCGCTCGCCGAATTGGGGTCAGAGCAGGCGGCGGGAGCCTTCCTGGGGCCGGCAGGGTTCGGGGTTACGGCGGCGATAGAGCTTGCAAAGGACAAGGCAGCGCCGGCACGCGCGATATCTGCCCGGCTGCTTGCGGATGACACGAGCATTGATGCGCGCGAGGTTTTGCGCGAAGCGCTGCAAGATAAGAGCTGGATCGTGCGCGCGGCGGCAGCCGAGGCGCTCGGGGTTCACGGTTCCTTGAACGATGTCACGACTCTCGCACCGCTGTTGGATGACCAGCAGAAGGAAGTTCGCTATCGAGCGGCGGCGGCGATAATACGCGTGACATCGCGCCGAGCGTCGTGACGGCGGCTGACGAAGAGAGCTTCCTACCGATTGAACCGAATAGGTCCTGAGAAACGCGATTATCGGGTGCGCCGTGAAAAGGCGGTGGTCCACAGCGGGAGTAAACCCGCCCGGGAACTGGTTCGCTCCACCCGGTAGCAATCAGAGCAGCAGTGGAGGCAACGAAACTGCTGAAGCCTCTGGTGCAGAGAGTCGCTAGGCGACTTGGCGAGCGTGCAGGCCGTAACGTGAGTGAACGCTGAGCAGGCCTCGAAAACGTTAACGCAGGAGCCGACCCGCCCCGATAACGAGGGAAGGCCGAAGCTAATGGAATCGTACGAGCGAACAAATTCCATCAGACCTGCCGGGGTATTGGCGACGGCATGCAGGCAAAGGGGACCAGGCGCAACACGGGAAGTCCCAGCGGTGATCGCGGTATGGATCAACTGGCAACTCGTGAGAGACAGGCCGGGCTGACTGGGATGGCGGAGAGGCTCGTAGTACCGGCGAAGCCGGGTAACTCCGGCGGAGGGAAGGGGCCTGTGCAGCGATGCTAGCTGACGTTCCAATGGGTGAGAGTCCCATCGGTGGAGCTCGCTCAGTGACCACCGTAGTTATATCCGACCGCGGGAAGGGCGACCGACCCGTTGGAAAGCTCGGAGGTAAAAGTCTCCGTTGGCTAGGGGAAACCCCGGTCAGATCCGCCAGGGAGACAAGCAACTCGACAGGCTGTAGCGAAAGCGAACCAGTGAAGCCGCGAAAACCCTCCGCCCGTCTGAAGCGGATGATGGGCAACCTTGGGAGTGCCGAGCCGTAGGCCCTTGGCGAAGGCCCATGCCATCGGTGAAGGACTGAGCAAGAGCAGCCGATGGACTCCCCGTGGCCGTAGAGGACGGCATGTCGAGAAGGAACGTACAGTGAAAGCACGGAACCACTCGCGGGTCGCCTAGGCGCACCAGCACAGCGAAGGCATTCCGTATAAACCGCCATGCGGCGAAATCGGGATGTGCCTGCGAGTGGGACGGATGAGGTCGAGTAAGCGAAGATGGGCTGGGACAATAGAACCCAGTCCGGAGCGAGGACCTCTGGGGTAGAGGAGTTGACTCCTCGAATGGCAGTGCGCCACCGAGTCCACTGTTCCGACACAGAGCGGGACATCAAAGTGGGGCTGCGGAGCGCACGAAGGGTAGACGCAAACCTACGGGTTGCGCAGGGCATGCCTGGTGCTGGCTTAACCTGAGCAAGAAGAGGAAAGGCGCTACCTGAAATGCCAACCTTCCAGCCGTACTGGGGAAAACCCGCCGTACGGATGATAGGGGGGACTGTGGAAACGGCGGCATCATTCGAAGCCCGATTCGCGCCACGGTCCTACCCGACCAGTTGAAAGCAGACGCAAGAAGCAACGAAGGAAAGGGAGATTGGCGATAGGCCTGACAACTCCCGATTTGTTTTCAGAAGTTGCAGACGGCGTCACATGCAATGGCTATGGCGATTGCGTGCGTCTTCTCCGAGAGCCGGATGCGGCAAATCCGCACGTCCGGTTCGATGAGCGGGGTGTGGAACCGGAAGCATGGCGGAGCTAGTGAGGCACCGACTGACGAAAGGGTCGGCAACAGATAGGCCCCACCTAAACCACCGCGCCACACCTCGACTCCACAATGTGGGAATTTGACCCCCCGGCACCTTTCCAGCTGTCACGACCATTCAATTTGGTCCGTTTGGCGGAATGCGTTAGGACATCTCCCCGACGGCAAACGAAATTCGTGAGAGAAAGGCACTTCAATAACTGCTAAAATCCTTGTCTTTTCCGCGATACAATTCTCAAGCTAATTGCTTCTTCAAATCTTGGGTATAAAAATCTAATGGCACGGGAGGAACCGGCTGCCTAGACTATTTAGTATGCAGACAGGCTAATTGCCATGCCGCGAATCTAGCTTCCTCCCATTGCTGATTCTTTCCGGCAAGAGCTGCCGCCTGATTCAGTAAATCGCAACCCTTCTGCCTCTGGTTCATTGCTGCATACGCCTCTCCGGCACACATATAGGATGTGGGCCATTCAGGAGCCTTTTTTATTTGCTGCTCACAAAAATCTGCAAGTCCCTTCAAGTCATGACTGTTTTGAAGTGACACGATTTGGTCAAACGCACTCCTTTCATCCTGATCTGAAAAGTTGTAAATCTGCGTCGGCTGGCCTGGTGTGACGACGGTCTTTGTTCCGTGGAAATCATAAGTAACGACAGGATCATTCGGGTTAGGTTGCACGCAATTTGTGGTTTGCGCGCCACTACTGCCTATTTGTACGTTGCTACACGGTCCCGTAGTTATTGGGCCAGTTTGTAAAGTTGGGACCTTTGCCCCCTGCTTTCCAGCCGTCATATTTGAAAACTCATTACGATTTGACTTATTCAATTCTGCGAGTGGTCGGTCCAACTCACTGTGTATATCGTTGAATTTATTGCCATCGCTTTCGTCCAATTGGAAGACCGCCGCCGGTGCCGAGGCTGGCTCTTTTGGCGGTATTACGTAAAACCTACGCCCGTCCTTTTGGAGCCTTTCGTTGACCCAATCTAATGTAGGTGATTGCCCATTATGGCTCTTTTTAAAATCCTCGATTAAGGCCAACACTATTGCTCGCTCTTCAGCTTCGGAGTTTTGAGAATTTGTTGGATTTGGCTGCTGGGCAGAAGCGGTTTGAGATAACGGGCTGGGATTCCGATGACGACGATAGTAACCATAACCCAATGGAGCAACGACGAATAGGACCAGAACTATAGATGCCCCTATAATTGCCTGATTTCGATAACGACGCTTGTTTTCGGGAATGGCGGCGAATCCAGCTTGTTCCTTCCTCCACCGAATGTCGTAGTACGCCCATCCGATAAACAGGATCGCTATCGAAAATGCCACCGGGGAAAAAGCAGGATATAGAATATATTTTATGATTGGGAGTTCGCTCACTGTCTGAACCTCCCCAATCGTGTCCACAATCCATTTGATATTGCCCAAGAGTAAAAATAGGACTGCCGCCCCAGGAATTCGCAGTTTGTGCATCGAGCATACCTCCACAGAGACACGCTCATTTTATCACGTCCTTTGCGTGAGGAATTTGGCTGCTGATCTCATACAAATCGCCCCACTCGCGCCCGCATCCTCATTCACGATTGTCATTACCCCAAATCGCTTGCGAGACGATGCCCTTTGTCTCGGGCCGGCCCGGTTGCCTGATCCATGGGAAACTCGCTCATCTCGCACGACAAAAGCGCCGCCGATTTGTCGATCAGATTCATCCGACCCTACGGTTGCCTCTTGAACGCATCTGCTACGGCGCAAGTTTGAACGCGACTCCGCTGATGGCCCAGTTTCCGCTTGCTGCGCTCATCGTTGCATTTACGGATGAACTGCCGGCGATTTGGTCCTCGAACAAAGAGGCTCCCGAGTTGCCGGTTTGTCTCGTCGTGAAACCGGCGCCACCGATCATCGTTCCTATGTTCGATAATCCGAACCCGATCACAAGATCGTTCTGAGTGACAGTGAAAGGTCCGGTTGCAAGAGCCGTGCTATTCCCATTCGCAGAAGCCCCGGCGCCGTCCTCGGGCGATTGCGCCAAAAGCCCACTATATTCCTCGATAAAAACATCGATGAAAGTGCAGGCATTCACTGAGCTAGAAACGGCGACGGTGTTCGCTCCTCCGACAATCGCGTTGCCGTAAAAAATCTGTTCCCATCTGGCTGAGGTGGGATCGCTCTTGATGGCAATCGCGGAGAAGTAAGTGTTGGAGGTATCCGTGACTGCAAGAGTCGGCTGGGCGGCTTGGAGGCACAGGATCCCGACGACGATCAAATTTCCAGGTGCGTTGTGATTCGTGAAGGTCACATTCAGACTTGCCGCAGAGGCGTTCTGCTCTTTGCCTTGCACGAAGGACCAGCTAGTGCTTGCTACGCCGAACCAATTTCCTCCGGTTCTTGTGACGTACGTGCCAGGCCCGCCCGCTGCTGCGATCGTTCGACCCGTCGTGCAATCTGAGCAATATCCCCTAGAAGCATTTCCGACCGGAGTGGGAAGATTCGCGAAAGCGAGGGGAGTATTTTCAAATATGAAAACATCGTTCGCGCTTCCTGTCCCTGCGTCAAGCGCGGTGTCACCCGGCTGGATGTCCTCGTACGTAGTTCTATTGCCTTGAGTGTCTGTCCGCTTGATGCAAAATGTGAGATGGACACAAGCTTCATCCTTGACGCTGACGATCCAGTTCGTGTTGATGTTGTTTGCGTTATTGAGGAAGAAACCGTCCGCCGTAGCGCCGCCGGAAAGAACGCCGAAGTGATTGCCTCCATAGAAAAGTACGTTCAGGTTGTGAGTGCCGGAAGGTGTATCGCATTCTCCGTAGTTCACGTCCCCGCCGTGGCTATCGGTGATCTGCGTTTGGTTGAACGTGATCCTGTCGCCGATTTGGTCACCGGCGGCGTTGATTCCGCAAATGCCGGAAAGCGCCGAGGTGATGTTTAGACTCACGAAATTGTTGACTACGGAGTCTTGATTCCCGGTCACGTCGATGCCGTCTCCTGCATTCACGGTTACATTGTTAAAATTGATCGATCCGCCGTTGCCGCTCAGCAGAATGGCTGCCTGGCTTGAAGCACTTGACGAAACTGTGTTGAACTGGATCTGGCTGGAGCTAGACGCGCTTTTGATCGCTTGGCTGGCTTCGCCCGACACATTGTTCCCCTGAATGAAGGCGAAATTCGCAGCTGCCGTTGCCACAATGCCGTTGCCCGTGAAAGAGCCACTAGCCCCGACGAGGATCAGACATCCTACAAAGGTGCTGTTTGCAGTAAGCGCGATCTGGTCAATGTTTGCGGCCTTCGTGAAGGTGGGAGGAGAGCCGCCGCATGCATTGATCCCCGAATTGGGGTTGGCGAGTGTAATAGCAGCCGACTGTGAGATGGCCTGGCCGGAGAATGTATAGACCACGGGCTTCGCGGTTGTGACTGCGGTCGATAGCGTTTGAGCGCCGGTCAGATTGTCGCCCCTGCAAGTGCCGCCCGCAGCGGGCAGCGCCGTCGCGCAGTTGTTCATCTTTGCGCCCAGGTCGGCCCCTGAGATTCCAGCCATATCCAACACAATCGTCCCGCCCCCGACAGCGTTTAAGCTGGAGAAAAATGCGCTATTGCCCGATGCTCCTGTCGTGCTCCCCGCTCCCGATTGCCCCAACGCCGTCCAGTGGTTTGTCGAGTCGCAATAGTTCACCGTGTAGGGTGCAACGGAGAGTTCAACCGATGCTGTGATGCCAGGTATGCAGGTGGCGGGAAGGGAGGCGACGAATGTCAAGCCGCCTCCGCCCCCGGCTCCAGCCGAGCCGCCAAACTGGCCCCCACCTTGCGCCTGAACAAGCGCGGGGAGAAGAAAAAGTATTCCAACAACAAAAAGTTTCTTAAGCATTAGGTCCTCGTCAATCTGGCCGCGGAAACGAAAGTCGCCGTGGCGCGATTATTGTTTTGAAATTGATTCGATCGAAAATCTTGGCCCGATACCTCTTTAGCGCTGATCTGTAAATGAGTTTTTGGTACGGAGAAAAACGAAAAGTTTGGTTGAGGCGCTTCCCCTCGAACCAAGCTCGAAAACCCCGGTGTGGACAGAGGGCTCTCCCGCAACCTCCCCAAGTTCATCGGGGCGGGAGTTTGGGCGCTCCTACACCCAAGACCACGGGCTAACTCGGATGGCGATTGAGGCGTTGATGGCAATTTGGCGAAAACCGCATTCAAGCCCTTCAGGATCAATCAACCGAGGCGTTTACTGGCAGGGGATCTGCAACTCGATTTTGGCCTCCAAAACGGGTGCTTTGCATGTTGTTTGAGTGTCGAATGCGGATGCTGAATGGCCACGCTTCAGGGTCGAAACTCCAAAACCTGGGATTGTGGGAAAGTGACTGAAAACAAGTGGCTTCCGGTTGGGAGAGCAAATCGTATGGGTAGGGAATTGTGGTATACCACCTATCCCAAACGATCCCAGCATGTCTACCAACCGCAAGTCCCATATTTGCTGTTACTTTCCCACGTTTCCCACGTTTTGGCCTTCGTCCCGCTTCCGGTATACCTTCGTTCTCGGGTCCTGTACAAGTATCCCGCTTGCCCGTGCGTGACGGATCATACGGTCAAGGTTGTTGTTCGGGATACCCAGGGCAACGCCTTGTCCCCGCGAAAATTCGCAAGGGAGTTTGTCCCATGCTTCTCGAAGTGCTTTTGTCATTCGGGCGACTTGGATGCTGGTTGGTGAGAGAATGAATCGCTGAGAATCGGACTCCTTCTCCAATCCGAGGACAAAAGATTCCTCTGAGCGGGAAACAGTCCCGAGGGCATACCCGTCGTCATCGTGTTCTAAGCCCCAGATTGTCTCTACGTGAGCAATCAAGGCCTGGGAGCCGTAGACCCGATCAATCCATGCCCTCGGATCGTCCCGGAGCTCGGGAGTCAGATTATCCTGAGCTTTCTTTAGGTGGTGTACGAGTAAGACTGCCAAACCAGGATTTCTGTCGCCCAGGTGGGAGATTTGATCAAGGGCTTCGACAGTTGCGCGCTCGTCGCTGCTATCTGCAAGGATGGCATACCGTAAAGGATCAATGATCAGCAGACCCGGTCCGAGTTCACCTACGATGTCCTGAAGGTGATCGAACCCTTCACCAATTAGGGCCACATTTCGGTCAGAGATGCGATCAAAGGCAATATAGGCGATATAGTTGACGGGGCGCCCTTGCGCTATATCGACTCCGCGCTGCCGGAGCCGGTATGGCCTGTTTTCGTAATCGGTATAGAGCACGAACGACTTTTGCGTGGCATATCGCCCCAGGAACGGCTCACCACGAGAAATGTCAATTGCGAGTTGAAGAGCGAGAGTTGACTTTCCCTCCTTTTGGCGAGCTATCAAGAGAGCGGTCTCGCCGGGACTGAGAAAACTCTCCACAACCGGCGTTTTCTCCGGATAGTCGGTCTCGATGATCTCTTGCAGGGTCCGAACTCCCAATTTTCGGAGTACGGCCTTCCGGGATCGGGCAGGAGAGCATGCCTGTTTCTGAATCAAATCGGGTTCGGGAACGCTTGGCTCCTTGATGTCCGCCAAGCTGAATTCGTATGTCTCCGTCATTGGTTTGATTTCCTCTCCTCTATGGTTTTAGCGTCTAAATTTTCCTTCTCGATCACCTTGTCCTTTGCGTCTTTGTAGGCAGCGATTACGAGGGCAGCAACATCGGACTTCAAATCACTAGGCAAGGCGATGGCATCCTCAAATCCATGACCACGCTTATAACTTGGCCAAAAAACACGCAATTTTCCCTGTGGAGACTTCCAAACCGCCACACCGCGAATTACGATCTGCCCTAGACGAATCGAAGCTAGGGCTACCCTCCTCTCAATTTCAGCAGTCAGCTCGATTTTCTCTATGTCCACTCTTCCTCCGTTTGCCATTACGTGCTCCTCATTTGAAATTCGACTCGGTGGCACCTGGCAGGTTTGCCAGTACGCCCGTCGCCTCGACACAGTCCCCTGTTAGGAAGTCGGGTGGCGGGAAATGACAATTTGCCAGGTGCCCCTGAGCCGAGACCGTAGCCGCAATTTCTTGGCGGCAAAAATTCTCGGGCGCTTCACTTGCGTGCTTCGAGGTAGGTAACTTGCTAATGCAAGGAGTTAACTCAAACAGCGCCCGGCTGCGAGAAGGTATTAAATGCCTGCCTTCCCGGAAGACTTTTCGGCCAACCCTAATCAAGAGAATGGCGTCTTACCTTCTGACTCTTCAGGAAGTGAATTGAACAATTGGCAAGAGCTTTGCGGCGGCTTTCGCGTTCGACAGCCTGTCCGGTGATTGCCGTGCGTTCCTGGACGAAGGTTTGATCCCTGACAGAGGGATTTGCAACGTCAAGCCTGGAATTTTTGAATTGCTTTGCCTCAAAAGCCAGACTGCGAATCTCGGCGTGAATACATACAACCAACCCTTTTTGCATTAGACCTGCGAAAAACGGCTTTATATCACCGGCGCTTTTTCTTTTTTGTGCTGCGTCTTGCCTTTGCCTTGGCAAGCCTATTCCGGCTTCTGACCGTCCCGAGCGGAGTCTCGATTTTTTTGGCTATCTCCTCCAAAGTATTGCCCTCTAATTGTAAAGCCAGGACCGCCGCTTGCTCGGGAGGGAGGCTCTGCTGGAGCCTCTCAAATTCAATTTTCGCCTCTTGATCGGTTGGCTTAGCCTCCAGTTCGAGCAGCGCCGACTGGTCTTCCTCGGGGTCAATATCGATTGAAACGTCGCGCTTGCGCCTTCGGATCAGACCCCGGAGTGCTCTCTTCATTTCATTTTGAGCGATGCGGTAAAACCAACTGGAAAGCCTACTTCTTCCCCTAAATTCCGGGAGAGCGAGCATAGCCCGTGAGGCGATGTCGTGTGCGAGAGTCAGTTCGAACCGAGCAAGATCATGGAATGTTGCGACATTTCGGGCCTGAGCAGTAAACGCTCTATGAAGCAGGTCTTCGCTGTCGGGCTCGCGAGCCTTGTATGCCTCGTACGCGGCGTCAATCTCGCGGGAGAGTCTTTGCGTGTATGATTCATCACCGTTGGCCATATTCTGATCATGCAGCATGGTGAAACATGGTGAGGTTGCGCTACGAGCTACTTTTTGCAAGGCTTTGAATTAGACTGAAGAATCGTACACCCTTCGGCAAGAGCACGTAACGGTTTTGGAAGTCCGCCATGATGTTCTGATTGTTCGGTGGCGCAATACGAGCCACGAGACCGTAGCTTTCCAATTTGGAGAACACGCTATCTAGCTCGGGAATGACGCGAGTTGTCCACCAACCATGTTCCCATCTTGTATGGGCGTCATACCTTTCAAGGCGCCCTCGCGCCTGCACAGTTTCTCCTTCGATTCTCACCAGTTCCTTTAGGTGTTCTATGTCGCGGTCGCTCAACTCCATTGCAACGCGCATCATTTCTTCAACCTCGTCGCCATCGGGTGGCCTCGGCTCAATGACAGCATTCGCTAGAATCAAACCGATTCGTTTCACCCGGTCTTTGGCTCGGGTGTTCTCGGCCTTTCGAGCCGCATCCAACAGCAATTCCCTTGAAGTTTCCTCGCGGGCTCGAGCCTCTTGTTCGCTCGCGGCTTTACGTACCTGTTCGAGCCCTTCAGCGTTCTTAACAACCTCATTCATGCATGTTTCGATCATCAGTCGAATTCGTTCTTTTGAATCCGTACCAAGATACTCCTTAATTTTCTCGGCAATCTTATTGAAAGGCCATTTAAGAGGGATCATCGAGACGATTTGCAGAACCGATTTCGTTACTGGAGACACGGAGAGGTCTTCCATCTCGAATTGCTTTTCAAGCGCACGGACGGGGTTGTCATCTATTGGCATAGCGCAAAGATAGCACGCACGGGATGTCGAAATGTGGATTTGGACTCCTGGGCGGCCCCGTTTCGAAGGGTTAGAGGTGCCGACTGGGTTGAAAAAGCCATATGCACCAGTCTTTAAAAAATCCCCCCTAATAGCCCCGCCGCAAGTGATTGATTCTGCGCGCTCGGAAACTGCGTTTTTCAGCTTTCGAGAATCACCAGTTTGTTGAAATGCCAGAATCAGGGCAATAGCGGGCCTAGGTCCCAATCAATCTGAAGATTCCGCGAAGGATTTCGGGTGACCGGTGTTCAGTAAACAAGATTCTATAGGCAGTTGCGAACACTTTTGGCGACCGCCGTCGTCTCGAAGTATCAACGAAGGGATAAGGAGTCGTGAGCTGAAGTTTCAGGACCGATGATCTCCTGGTCTCGCGCCGGACATTACCTGTCTTGCGTTTGAAGTTGTCTAAATAATTCCCTAGTGCTCGCGGCCTACTACGGGACCGTAACAGATATAGTCCCCAAGCTGATCGTCGTTCCACCGACAGTTCCTTGAACAATAACTTGCGAAGTAAATGGACCTCCGCCTCCCCCATTTCCTCCGCCTCCGCCCCCTCCCCCACTGGATGACGTAGTCCCTCCGCCAGCGCCACATGAAGAAAGCGCAAACAGCCAAAAGGTCAGGGTGATAAGAAGCATTGAACTAGCAAGCCGCGTGCGGCGCCAACCCAAAGGAATGTTAGGTTGTCGGTTGAGAAGGAGCATCAATATAGCCACAACTATCGTCCCAAGAAGAAGCGGTGCAAAATAGCGCAGTGGATTTCGCCTAGACGGGTCGCTCGCAGGGAACGTCATCGAGGGCTTTGCGACCACTGAGATAGTTAAGGCCGATGAAGCAGGAGTCGCCGGACCGATCGAAATTAAATTGGGAACGAATAGACAATTGATTCCGAGGAGAGCCGAGCACGATAGGCCAACTTGGCCTTGGAAATTGTTCACGGAGTTGACTTGAACATTGAAGGTCTGAAATCCACCGACAGCGATTGTAGCCGATGTCGAAGAGACACTGCCCGTGAAAGTTCCCGCAGTGATGATGAGCTGCGCAGTCGCACTATGGACAATTGGTCCTGCTGTTCCCGTGATGGTGAAGACGTAATCTCCGGGAATCGAATTTTGAGAAGTCACATTGAAATAGATCCCCTGAGAACCAGGCGCCTGGGGGCCAATTAGGCCTTGGGGGCAAGCGACGCCAAGCGGCAATTGGCCACAGGAAATTTGAACAGCCATCGCAAACCCGTACAAGCCTTGTAGAGAAAGAGTGTAGTTTGTAGAGTCTGTGGTTCCGATGGTTCGGGAGCCGGGAGCAATGGACATTGTGAAATCGCCAACGTTAAAGGCAGTCGAGAGCTTGGCCGTCACAAAGCCATCGGTGAGCACGACTGTGAAGGGGTGCGGTCCGACGAGAACGTTCGCTTGCGTGGCGACAACCAAGGAAATTGTCAGTGGCAGGCCTGGCGACAGCGGGGCCGGGTTCTGACCAAATTGACAGGCAGCTCCGGTCGGCAACCCTTCACAGGAAAGCTGAAGTGTCGTTGAATACCCACCGAAACTGACTACCAATAATTGATAATCAGGCGTGGACTGCGAGGGAAGGATGACGGGCGTTCCGATGCTCAAAAGGCCTGCCTGAAATCCAGCGTTCGAGGCTAGCGGCACGCTGGTACCGTAGGCTGCGTGGGTTTCCGTGCCCAATCGGGCTGTAATCGCAAAAACACGGGTCGTGTTAAAACTGCTTCCAATCTGGAAGGCAACGTCCTGGCTGCTGGTCCCGGCAGAAAAGGAAGCACTGGCAGGAATTGAAATACTGGGATCGCTTGCAATGAGTTGGAGCGTAGTTCCGGTGGTGGGCGGATATGCCAGAACGATATGAACTTTCCCTTGCGTGCCGATCACCGGATCCGCAACGAGACCCATCGCAAAGGAAGCCCCGGTAGTCGCTGTGAGGACATCGAAAGAGGAAGTGTATTGGTTCATCTGCACGAGATCCGCGCGACCGTCTTCGTTAACGTCAGCAGCCAGTTGTGGCACTCCCAAGCGACCAAGACTGAAACCATAGCCGGAAGGAGTAAATGTTCCGTCGCCATTCCCGGCGAGTATCTGCAGAGACGTGAATGTCGGAGATCCTGAAGATCCATTCACGTTGAACAAGCCCGCATTTGAGGTCTGAAAAACAGCAATGTCCAAGTTGCCGTCTCCATTGAAATCAGCGACGTAAGGTTGCGTCATATTCAGAGGGTCGGTTACGCTGCCGGTGAAC
Source organism: uncultured Acidobacteriota bacterium (assembly GCA_963719875.1). Taxonomy (GTDB): domain Bacteria; phylum Acidobacteriota; class Terriglobia; order Acidiferrales; family UBA7541; genus Palsa-360. The sequence goes on from CAVRDJ010000002.1 coordinate 164,368, forward strand.
ACGCCGAAAGCGTATCCATTTGGGAAGGGGCCGTAACTTCCACCCGCGCTAAACGTACCGTCTGGTTTTCCCAGATAAATTTGATATGTCCACGGGAATCCGGTATCAGGCGAGACAGGCCCGTGGGAGGCAACGACAATATCTAGTAAGCCGTCATGATTCAGGTCCGTCACCGTAAGATTGGCGCCAAAATTATTGAATAGCAGCTTTGGCGATTGAAATGTACCGTCTCCATTTCCTAGAAATTCATAGAGAGCGTTCACTTCACTCGAGTTGATCAATCCGCTTCCACCCACCAATAAGTCCAACTTGCCATCGTGGTTGAAATCTCCCACAAACATTACATTGAGGAATGGACCGTTGGCAGTGACTCCGGATGCGACAACGTCTGTGTTTCCTTGCACGAAGGTGCCATCACCCCGGCCGAGTAGACTCACGATAGAAAGGTTTGTTGTTCCACTGGAACCGGCGGTAAGGCTTGCAATCACCGCATCAAGCTTGCCATCGCCATTGAAATCGCCCAAAACAAGTCGGTTAGGGTACATGTTTGCCAACGTCATCAACGAAGGACGCTGAAATGTTCCATCGCCATTGTTCCTGGAAAAGGCCAAATAGTTGGTCGGGTTGTTAGTGGTCTCGGTAACAATCATTAAAAGGTCGGGCAATCCCGAGTTACGTAGGTCACCGAATGCGAGATCAGTCGCACCTTGGTAAACATCGAAGAACGACGAGCGAATGGGAGAACCAAAATCCCCAGAGCCATTGCCGAGCAGTACCGTCAGAGCGTTTGGCAGGGGGAATTCGGGTCCACTCTCAAAAGTCACCAGGTCTTTATGTCCATCACCGTTCACATCGATCAGGGCGAAATTCGTGGTCGGAGCAACGGAAACTGCGTTCTTCTGACCCTGCGCGAGGTATCCTAGGTAACCGCCACCGGGTGCGCCGAAGCCGCCTTTTCCGTCATTCACATAAATGCTTGCCGTGTCGGAGTCTTCGTTCGCGGTGATCACCTCGGGAAACCCATCGCCGTTCAAATCCGCCAGTGCAATTGAGAACATCCCGGAATTGCCATGGTAAAGACGGGGAGTCCCGAAATTTCCCGCCCCATCTCCGAACTGGACACTGATGGAATTGACGTCGCCTACGTCCCGGAATCCATTCGCTTGTAATAGATTCATTGCCGAACTTATCAGGTCGAGATTCCCATCACCGTTCACGTCCCGCAGCGCGACATCGGCGGGGACAATCCCGGTACCGAAGATTTTCTTGTTGGAGATGTCGAAAGTGCCGTTACAAAGCCCGGGAAAGAACGTGGCATTGCCGTCTGTGTCCGTAGTCACTGCGTCGATGCACCCATCCTTGTTTACATCTGCGAGCGCAACAGCCGTCACGGCAGTCGAGGCTCCAACCGGAGAATTGTCGAAAAAGAATTGTTGTGACAGCTTGAAGAGGCCATTTCCTTGGTTCAGATACACTCGCGCACCAACGCTAGCAATCGTGGGAGATACGACATAATCCACCGCAACGATATCAGGGCGCCCGTCCCCATCGAGGTCTGCTGCGACAATCGAGTTTGTATAGAAAAGTCCTGGTAGATAGAAGTTCTGTTGGGTGGCCGGATCTCCCAATTTTCCGGTGCCATCGCCCGAAAAGAAAGCTAGCTGGCCGACGAATGAGTCCCCGAGCAGGCCTGCAACAACGTCCGGGTTGCCGTCTCCATTGAAATCGGCGACCACGAGACTGATTGGAGCGCCCGGAGAAGCGAACTGCAATTCCGGTCCAAACGTTCCGTCGCCGTTTCCCAGCAGCACAGCAACCATTCCGCTGTCGGCCTCGGCGACAACAAGGTCTAGTTTGCCGTCGTGATTCATGTCGGCTGCTACAAGCGCAACCGGCGCCTGACCTCTCAACGGAATTATGGTCGGCAGTCGGGCGGTTCCGTCGCCGTTTCCGAGATAGATCCAGATGTTGTTGCTTCCCGCGTTGGCAATCGCCCAGTCCGTATTGCCGTCCCCGTTGAAATCACCCGTTACGATTGCGGCGGGTATGAAGTCCGCGGGGAGGGTAGGCCGGAAATTGAATCCGGGAATGGGCGGAACCGTTGCGGATGGTTGAGCGCCTGCGGCCTGTGAGAATGGGCTGGCGGTAGCGCCCGAAGTCGTGGAAACTGGCGGCGCGACATCGGCGCGAGCACGCCCGAATTTCGCCTGATATTCCGGTCCGAATTGCTGCGCAAACTTCCAGCCTAGAAAGCGGGCCGGCGAGGATATCCTTACCCAGTCTGTTTGAGCCGGAGACGAACCCGCCGTCGCACCCGGTCCGCCATTCGACGCGGCAGCAACCGCCGGGGAAACAGTCAAAGGAACTGGATTCGAGAAACTATATCCGTTCACGGACGGATACTCGATCTGCACGTTGTATGTCGTGGGATTCAGGAGCATCGCATCAGGCACAGGAATCGTGATTTGTGTCGGACTCAAAAGTGTCGCAGACCCGCCACCCGAACCGTTAAACACAACATCGGAGCCAGCTATGAATCCGGAGCCATTGATCGTAAGGACGAACCCAAAACTACCGGCAGGCACGGTGGACGGGGAAACGGATGTGATTTGTGACGTTGCGCCATTGATCGGAAGTGGGACGATCTGTGATTTGCCTCCACCGGGAGCCGGATTGAATACCTCAATTTTCGCCACGCCGCCCGCGGGATGCGCGGCATTGGCTCCTTGGACGACGACCTGCAAAAGCTTGTCGCTCTGGAAAATTGTCGGATAGTTGAATACCGTGGATTCGGGAACGAAGCCTGTGCCGACGATGTTGACAACCGTATCGCCCGCCTCGAATGGCAGGCTTGTTGGGGAGATCGCGGTGATTACCGGAATCGGATTCGCGGGAGGATTCGCATCAGCGATCGTCCATACAAGCGAAGTTCCGTTGGCCACCGCCATCTGATCGCTGCTCCATTGAGTTCCAACGTTCTGATCGATTTGGATTCCGACCGTTGCAGCATTCCCGAAATCCTGATTGGAACAGGCATCGCCGAACACCACATTGGAATAGTTGAACTGGACTTCGCTGGTGCTCTCGGAAAATACAGCCTCGAAGGTCACGTTCGCATTGGCATCCTCCCTGCACAAATACGTCCGGACATTGCGCCACTCAATCACCAGCTGGCGGTTCGGCGTAGTACCGCTTATCCCCCAGAAGACGTTTTGATTGCTTCCCTTGATCGGGACAAGGTCTTGCCAAAGGGGAGCAATGAGGGTGACCACGGGAAAATCTGGCGGAGGCGGAGGAGGGTTGGCAGAATTCATCAACTGCAGGTAATTGAGCGGCAATGGCTGATTGAGAAAATTGCTGAACGCGTTGGTGAAACTGATCGTGCCGTTGCTGCTGACATACGTCTGGCTGAAAGCACCACCTCCAAACTGGACCGGAAAAGGCGAAGTGACTTTCACTACATCATCGTCGCCTAAATCAAGACTCGTCCCAGGAACCGTGACGTATGTGGGCGCAGTCAACCCCACTTCATAGTTGCTGAGCACGGTTACCTGAACTGGATTCCCAGTGGGGAAAATAAGCGTGTAATTGCCAGGCCCGGGGGGAGTCCATTGAGCGGAATAAATCCCGTCACCGGCCGCCTGGTCGGGGGCTATTCCATTATCCGCGAGGGTAATAGTCTGCCCACCCGGCGACACCGTCACGTGGACCGCACCAGCTGGCTGTGCACAATCAATATTGAGTACGGCAAGCGTGATCGACTGATTAGTGCCGGCGGCGAGCGAATCTTGAGTTGGTTGCAGCCGGCTTGTTATCAAGGAATTCGTGCAAGTCATCGCTCCATGAGCGTCCAGTCGTTTACCTGTGACCGTGGAAGTAAGACTTGGCAGCGTGTCGCCACCCGTCAGAATGAGATTCCTAATCGCGCGCCAGTCAAGTTTCGGGTTAAACGATGCGAGCAGTGCAGCCACACCTGTGACGTGAGGCGCCGCCATCGAAGTGCCGCTGAGAAGATTGTACGTGTTATGGGGCGTTGTACTAAGTATCTCCTGTCCGGGGGCTCCGATGTGGACGGTATGCAGTCCGATATCCGAGAAATAGGCGAGATCGTCAAAGCGATCGGTCGCTGCAACAGAAATCACATTGGGAAGAAAGTAGTCTGCTGGATAAAAAGGGATCGTATCGTTGTCCTCGAAGTCATTTCCCGCCGCTACTATGAAGAGGATTCCATCTTGCTGCTGCGCCTGGATGGCATCGGCGAGCGCTTGAGAAAAATCAAAGCCGCCCCAACTGTTGTTGGTGGCGACGACGTTCACGCCGCTATCTTTCATTGCCTTCACAAAATCGAGACAGGTGATCGCGTCGCCGACGGTTCCCCCGCCTCTTGCATCGAGAAATTTGCAAGGCAGGATTTGGACAGTCCAGTTCACCCCCACCACACCTATGCCGTTATTGCCAACCGCACCGATGGTCCCGGAGACGTGCGTGCCGTGACCGTTGTCGTCCAGTGGATCGCAACTGCCTGCCACCGCGTTGAAGCCATGGGTGCCGGTTGCACAGCTGACGGCCACACCGTTCAGTGTTCCAGCGAAACCGGATGAATTCGTCCAAACATTGCTGGCAAGGTCCGGATGGTTGTAATCAATGCCTGTATCAATTACTGCGACAACGACATTGGTGCTGCCCGTCGTTTGTGTCCAAGCTTGGATAGCATGAATATCCGCGCCGGCCAGGCCACCATTCTGCCCTGTATTTTGGAGGCCCCATTGTTGCGAAAATGACGGGTCGTTCGGAGTCCCCAGCGCATGGACGATATAGTTTGGCTCCGCATAGAGCACGGCCGGATTCCGACGGTAAGACGCCACGGCGTTTTGCAGGCTCGTACCAGCAGAAAGTCGGACAAGCTGCAGTCCGTCAAGACTTCCCCAAGATCTGACGCTGCCCGCACGAACGGCAGCGTGAGCGGCATCCATCGTTTGAGGTTGGGTGCCGGGGCGAAAACGAACAAGGAGTTCATCCGACCGGTACTTTGGCTGCGTTGCCCAATCGGTCTTCCGAATTACGTGAATATCAGGACTAGCAGCGCTTTGAGCACGCAGGAACCGTGGTACGGTCAGGCACAGTACCAACACGAGCAGGGCCTGGGAGCCCCTCTTTCGACGCATGGACACCGCCACGATGGCTTAGAATCTGGGGACTAAGATAATCAAACAATACTGCTTGGCATGAATATATATGTTGTTATTAATAAAGTGAATTGTCAAGGTGAAGAAAATGAGAAAATCCTAGCGCGGCCAAGCGATTGCTCACATGACACGTTGGGAACCAGATTCTGATCAGTTTTGTGGCAAGCTTTGCGACGTAACCTCGTTATGCTACCCGGTACAAACGCGTCCAACTCGGGCCAATCGCCTGCATCGATACGGCCTGGAATCTCGCGTTAAGCGATTATGTCAATTCTATTTGTACTCGCTCCACCTCATCCGTGCCCAAACCGCCCAGCAAATTGACACGGTAGAGGTCTGCGGTTCGAGTCCGCACGGGCACGAACCAGAAGGTCGGGAGTTCGAATCTCTCTCTTTGCGGTCTGGATGCATCAACTCAGGTGTATTCATATGCCGATTCGGTTGCACAATCGGTTGCACAATCGCAGCCCAAACATGCCCAAACACCCCAATTCGGGCCGAATGAGGTATCCTCAACCTGTTGAGAACGAACAGGCCGACTTGAGAGATGTCGCCTGTGGCACCGAGGGTGGTGGGTTCAAACCCCATCGCTCACACCCCTAACAAATCCCATAACCAGAGGAGCTGAATCGTGCGAACTACAGGCCCCGATTGGGGGCACGTGATCATCTGGGAGTTTCATGTCCGGCAAGGACATGAGACGCGTTTCGAGCAAGTCTACGGCCCCGACGGAGAGTGGACGCAAATTTTCAAGTCAGATGCTGGATATCTCGGGACGGAATTAAATCGCGACTATACAAATCCCCGGCGCTACATCACGCTTGATTTCTGGAGTTCTCGTGCGGCATACCTCCAATTTCGAGAAGCTAAATCAGCGGAGTACAAAGCCATGGACGACCGCACCGAGGTTCTGGCAGAACGGGAAGTAGAGTTGGGAAGTTTCGAACGGATTCTGCCGCAGAAATGAGCGAGGCGGTTGGTCGGCTGTTCCCCTGTTTGTGCTTACTACACCTACTACGTGAGGGTGAGCGCCGATGTAAGGCGCTCAACTGGCCCTCTCTAGCAGCAGCTCCGTGGCGGTCCAGGAGGTCCGCACTTCGGCCTCAGCTCAGGAAGGGCCAAGCTAGTAAAGTGGTAGAGTGGGTAGAGCGAGTAGAGAACTGGGATTCTGGGTCCCCGTTAAAGGCCAGCCCGGCTCTCTATCCCCTCTACCCACTCTATCGGTTTACGACGCTGGAGCAGCAGAAACCCGCTGGTAGACTCCCTTAGTGGCCTGATGGACAAGTCCAGCCGCGATACATTTCAGGAGCCACTTTCGGGTAGGGTCATCGGCCCGGCCATAGATGCCCTTAGCCTCCTTAAATGAGAACCTCTCCGGCAGGCGATTAAATGCTTCCTCTTGCTCTGAATTGCCAAGGAGGCTAGGGCCTATTAGAGGTTGGTAGCCTATCGGATCCCCTTGGTCGTTCAGGACGCGCTCTATGTATACTGGGCCACCTTCACCACGCATGCGCCGGTACCACCGTATCAGCATCGCTGCATCAGGCACTCGCGGCGATAGGTCAGTGGCAATCCGGGTATCTGATTGGTTGGCGATAGACCGATGTCCAGCCGCTTGATTTAGCCAGATCATGACTGGGGTCTTATCATCTTCTAAGGTTGGAGCACCTTCCTGGCCGGGTTTCCTGATGTGGTGGACCAACAGTATGGCGGTTCCGTGCTTGTAGGCAGCGGAGCGTAAGTTGGACATTTCCTTGCCCGCGTTATCCTTGTGCTCGAAGTGTGGATTGTGCGCACGAAGTGAGTCAATTATGAAGAGACTGGGCTCAACCTCTTGGCAGATGCCTTCGATTTCGAGGGAGTCTCCGCATTCCGGCGTCCATACCATAAAGTCGTTAGGGGCTTTTGGCAGTTTAAGGAACTGAAGCATGTTATTCCTCAACTCTCGGCCTTCTTCGAGGGCGTTCTCGTAATCGGCGTAGACTACACGCCCTGATTCTGTGGCCATTCCGAGGAAGGGAATTCCCGCGGCGACGCAAATTGCGAGTTGATAAGCAAGCGGAGATTTACCAAGGCCACTATCGCCGACTAGGATTGAAAGACTCCTATGGCCGATGAATCCGGCCACAAGGCCACCAGGGCGATGTTGTTGGTCGCACAATATATCCACGTCTCTAGGGCGCAATAAGTGATGCTTTTTGTACAAATCGCGCCCCGAATTCGTGCCCGACGACGTTATGTCGCTACTGGACGGTTGAATGTTTGTGGGATTCGACTCCGCGGGCGCGGGCAAATCCAAATTTTCTTGACACGGAGTTTCCGGTGCGTTTGGGATTTCTTCCGCAAATATAAAACGTTCACCTAGAATTCCTGAGTCGATTTCTTGGCCGTAGGGGGCGCCGGAGTCGAGTAATTCGTCATGCTGAGACATGGTCGTGCTCCTTTAAGTTTGAGTTTGGATTGACTACCGGGTGAGAAAGACTGGTTACTTCACCGCGCAGTGGGGGAAGACCTTCCCGCCGGATACGTTCAATCTCTTCTGAATCGAGAAAGACACGCTTTCCAAGGTGGACCACATTAACGTTGTTGCGGGCTACGTGCTTTCTTAGGGTCCAGATTGAAATACCGCCGAGAAGCCGTGCTGCCTCTGGCAGCGCGTAAAGACTGGGTGATGGCATTTCTTTGATCTCCTCTTGACTTGATCGAGCTTCTGTCTTACCCTTCGTGGTGCATCTGACTACGTTGGGTATGAAATAATCTTACACCTGACTACATTGGGTGTCAAATCCAAAGGAGGCATCGTGTCTGACATTTTTGAAAGCGGTCAGGTCGTTGCGCTAGTGGGCATCCGCCCGTTTTATCTGAATAAATTCATCGAGCGGAAGCTCTACGGGGTTCGCCCGTCTTTTGAAACGGGCCAAGTGAGGAAAGTCCGGCGAAAATTCAGCGCTGATGATGTCTATGGTATCGGATTGGTTTGGTGGCTTTACGAAAGCGGCCTTCGTTCAAAGGCCATCAAGCGAGTATTACGAGGCATAGCGGGCACGAAGAAGTCGGACACAAATGAAGCAGCAAGGCTGCTTCGGGAAAATAAGACTGAGGTGCTTGCTATTGTGCGCCATCGGAGGACAGCCAAGTCTCTCAAATCTGACCCCGATCAGATCGTGCAGAGAACGAACCTATCGGGCGTCTCACAACTATTGAGGGAGAAGCAGACCGCGAGCGTCTCTGTTATTCCAGTCGGGGTACTTTTCGCGGAGCTTTCTGAGGCGATGGAGCCATCACAAAAGGGAGGCAGCTAGATATGTCAATCTTCAAACGCGGTCGAGTGTATTGGTACCACTTCGTCTTCAACGGCCAGCACGTTCAGCAGAGCAGCAAGCAAGGAAATCCGCGTATCGCCCGGCAGATGGAAGCGGCACACAGAACTGCGCTGGCAAAGGGTGAGGCAGGATTCCGAGAACGTAAAGTCGTGCCGACCCTAATGGAATTCATCGAGCAACGCTTTGAGCCTTGGGCCAAAGCCAATTTCGAGCACAACTCCCCGAAGACATGGGTGGGCTGGTACAGGACGAATCTGCGGGCACTTGTTGGCTTTCTACCTCTCGCAGAAAGCAAGCTAGATGAAATTACAAGTGAGGATGCCACGGGCTTCGCAGCATTCCGGCAAAGCAAGGGCCTTCAAGTATCTAGCGTCAATAGCTCGCTCCGGGTGCTTCGGCGTGTCTTGCGTTTGGCCGTCGAGTGGGGAACGATTCCTTCCGCGCCGAAAATCAAGCTGTTGCGGGGCGAGCGACACCGAGAGCGGGTGGTCACACCAAGGGAGGAAGCATTGTATCTTACGGCTGCCCCCGAGCCGCTGGGGTCTATCGCTACCGTTCTTGCAGATACCGGGGTGCGTCCTGAGGAATGCTTCCGGCTCAGATGGGAAGCGCTCACCTGGGTAAACGGTCGCCACGGTTCCCTGCTTGTGACGCATGGCAAAACCGCTGCGGCTCGGAGGATGCTCCCTATGACTCCGCGAGTCAGAAACATTCTTCAAGCGCGTTGGGAAGGCGCTGGGAAGCCCATCGAGGGCTGGGTGTGGGATGGGTCGACTAGTAGCGGACACGTCGAACCGAGTACGGTCAAAAAGCAGCACGCCAAAACCTTCAAGACGTTGGCGGAGCAGTTGAAAGCGAACAATGAAAAGCCAGTACGTCCATTTGTACTCTATTCGCTTCGGCATACGTTCCTTACTCGGCTTGGAGAATCCGGGTGCAATGTATGGACGCTGGCTCGGATCGCGGGGCATAGTTCGATAGCACTCTCAGCTCGTTACGTCCATCCCAGCGAGGATTCCGTCCTTAATGCGATGGCGCAATTGCAACCCAAGCAACAGGCCCAGTCTCCAGAGGCAAGACCGGCGCTGCCTTCCTGAGGGAATGTAGCGGAAATTGTAGCGGGTACCGGCTTAGATGGGTTTGTATAGGCTTGTCAAACACTGTTCTCAATCCTGAATTTACAATCACTTCCACCCCTGTCCCATTATGTGCCAATGCCCTCGAAATTCCTTCTAAGCAGAGGGTCGGGGGTTCGAGTCCCTCCGGGCGCGCCATTTAAAACCGGTCCAACCCGGAGACATGGGTAACAGAATGTACCGGCTACATAGGTAACAGTTTCGGGCCAAATGGATTTTGCAACGGTTCTAGCACTCGAGTCTCCAGATCAAAGTATCCTAGATCATACTCCATAAAACTAACCAGCCAGATATCGTCCTGAACTTCCTTGATGCCGACGGCCTGTCCGGCAAAGACGGTGCTGAAGTTAATCTTCTTGTGTCCCAGACAGATCCGTCCGCAACGGGTGACGACGATGGTCTTGTCGTGGAAGGGATAATCGATATCGGGCAGCCCTTTGTAGATGCGCGTTGAGGGCTGATAGACTTCGGCGGGGCACTTCATGTCCAGAGCTTCGTGCGGGCGTTCGTTGTTGAAGACCTCGAGGAAGTCATCGAAGCGAGCCTGCTGCTGCAGGAAGTTGCCAGCGGCTGGTTTCGTGGCTTCTTTCTTCAGCGTGAGATGCATGCGCTCATGGCGGCCGTTTTGCTGCGGGTGACCGGGCTTGATGCGTTCGATGCCAATGCCCAAACGGAGCCACCAGACGGCCAACTTGCTCAAGTGAAACAAAGCATGTGCGGAAGCGAAGGGAACGCCGTTATCGCTGCGGATGTTGGCAGGCAGGCCGCGCTCCTGAAACAGCCTTTCAAACACGGTAAAAGCGTAGCTTTCTCGGGTGGAGGAAAGTGCCTCACAGGTGAGCAGGAAGCGACTGGCATGATCGGTGACGGTCAGGGGATAGCAGTATTGATGATTGCCCAGTAAGAATTCGCCCTTGTAATCGGTGCACCACAGTTCATTGGGAGCCTGGCCTAAGGATAGAGCGGTGCCCTGCGCGCGACGACGCAAGCGGCCCCGACGCTGCACCAGGTTGTGTCGATCCAGGACCGCATGGATGGTGCTGTTGGCGGGGATGGGAATGCCGGAGAACCGGCGGATCAGGCGCTCGCGGATTTTGCGAGCACCCCAGCTGGGGTGCTCCTGCTTCACGTTCAGGATAAAGTTCTCCACCTGAAAAGGAAGTTGGTGGGCATAGCGATAGGGACGGCGGCTTCTGTCGGTCAACCCCTGAAGGCCGCATTGTTGATAGCGATCGAAAATCTTGTAGCCTGTCTTGCGAGATATTCCAAACTCCCTGCACAGTTCCGCCATTGGCTCGCCGGCTAGCCGGCGAGCCACAAACTGAAGCCTTTCATCCATCACCGAACACTCCTTCCATGGCATCGCTTCCTCCCTAAAAAAAGGAGAAAGTGTAACCCATGTGTCCGGTACAATCTGTCACCTATGTGTCGGGTCGCTCAACCTATCCTCCTATCAGGTATGGACGAAGTGCAACTCAAAGCTGTTGTTTCGCGCTTGGTCCCATTCGCCAAAGAGCTTTCCAGGCAAGACGCGTCGGCGATTCGTGAATATGTGATCTTCAGGGCCAATCAGAGTCTGGCGGAAGCCGGAAGACAGAAAAAACCGTGAGAAACGGGCCATCGGACTAACAAAAGCCCCGCCCTACACAGAACGAAGGACAGGGCACCCACAAATTCCAAATCAAAGGCCCGGCCACCCGCCCGAAAAGTGCTGGCCACATTCCGACAACGCCGTGTCAAGGGAGTGGACGATTAACGAAGATCTAGTTTATGCCGGTCCTCTATTTCTGGAAAATTGCCTTAGGGACCAACGCGTGGATCCCTTTGACGCCGTCGACAGCTTGGGTCACAACCAAGTCCATCGTGGCACTGAGCAACATGTAGGCGTCCTCTCGCGAAAGACCTTTTGTCTCGACGATGAAATTAAGCATCTCGCGTGTAGCGATTTTGGCGGCTTGATTTAGATCTTCGTCGAAACCCATCGTCATATAGTGCGTCGGTGTTTCTGCTCTTGGCCAACCAATCCGCTGGCCCTTGTGCACAATGACTTGTATCTCGCCCTTTAAAGAAGTTTCAACCGCAGCCAGACAAACTTCGCCGTCACCCTGCACCGCGTGTCCGTCGCTCAAGGACAACAAAGCCCCCGGAACGTGAACGGGTAGGTACAACGTGCTTCCTGCTCCCAGATCGTGATTATCCATGTTGCCGCCGTTGATGTTCGGCGGGCCGCTAATCACCCGCCCCATTTCGCGTGGCGGGGCTACTCCGATGTCACCCCAGAAGGGTTTCACGGGGACGACAACTCCCGGAGCATACTCCACCGTCTTCTTATTCAGGTCGATCCACAGCACCCGGTCTTTCGCATAGGGAAAATCTTCGGGCAGCACGCCGCGATGCGGGCGGAAACTCTGCGCAGCGATTGGCAGCCAGACATCGACCGAAAGGATCCTGATCTCCAGCGTATCGCCGGGTTCCGCTCCATTCACGTACATCGGACCGATCAGCGTGTGATCGCCCCGCTCACTATCTTGAACACCCTCAAACGCAGCGTATAGCTCGGCGGGAATTTTCTCTTTTGGCACCCCAAGATTTTCAAAATATCGCGGGTTCCCAGTGGTGGTCCACACCCGCACTTTATCCCCGGAATCAATGGTCAGAACCGGTTTGAGTGTCGCATCGTAAAATCCGCGATGCACAGTAGCAGGCGAAGACCTCAGTTCGTGTGTTTTCCCGGAACTCTGAGCGCCTGCCTGCACGCCCAGGATTAGCAAGCTGCCAAAGATCACTACGGCGCACCGTTTCATCATTGGACTCCTCTCAGCAAGGATTTCGTTTTTGACTCTCGAAGCAATTGGCATTGTATAACGACTGTCATAGCGAGGCCTCTAGCGCAACCGCCTCGGTCGTCCAGCGCTTGTTGGTCCCAGCTTTGTTGAACTTTGAAGGAATGCAACTGACACTTGCCCATTATTCCTTTTTCGGAATGTGGTTAACGGACTGGACGGGTCAAATTCCCACATTCCGATCGTCCCGTTTTTCAGATGGGAGCCGAGGTCGATTATCAAGTAGCAGCACCCGCTGAACTGAGGACGCCCAACTGGCACCGAGCGAAAATTCGCTCAACAAAGAGTGCGCATGGAAGGATGGCGGCGGAGGCGGAAGGGCTCCATAGAACACCACTCGACGGAAACTACAAAACCTGCTTGACTCGGATCGGCCTTCTCATGGAAGGACTTGGCCGCAACCCCTCATAAGGTAACGGAGCTAGCACGCGGCGTTGTTACGCACTCTTATGTGCTCCCTTAATGAACGCGCGGACGTTCGTCACAACTTCGGCGGTGTTCGCCAGTATGATGTGGTAAGCGTCGCTAGTAATCACAAGCAATCTCGAATTGGGAATCTTTTGCTGGTTTCCATAGGCTTCAGACACCGATACCATTGCGTTTCGGTCGCTGGTGATCACCAACGTGGGAGCGGTAATTTGCGGCAAGAGACTCTCCAGATACTTGCTGTTTCGTGCCTCGACGAGCATTTTACCCAGCCCGTTCGATGGCTCCGGCCTCGTCGCTGCCATCATTTTGTTGTAAAAGTCGATCTCCTGCTTGGACGCCGCGGAACCAAGTCTGTTCGATTGATCGAGCGGGTCGGCCGGAGCGGGAGGTCTATTCGTCTGAATAGGAACAGGCGAAACGGGAGCGGTAGCCAGAACCAGTGTTCGTGTCCGCTGCGGATAACTCGCCGCAAACTGGACCGCAATCGCGCCTCCCGTCTTGGCGCCGATGATATGCGCCGACTCAACTCCCATCTTGTCGAGAAACTGCGCCAGCACGCTTGCGACTTGCGGTAGTTTCCATTCGAAATTGGCGGGAATTGTCGAATGCCCAAATCCTGGCAAGTCCGGCCGCAGTAGACGGTATTCCGGCCCCAGCCGCGGCACCCACCCGAACCAAACAACTCCCGATTCTATGTTGCCATGGATCATTAGCATTACTTCAGGCGTTTCCCATGGCTCACCTAGCCAGTCGTCCCTGTAACCCAACTGGAGTCCGGGAGCGATCGAAACAACCTGGCCTTGTTTGTTGTAGTATTCGGCAGGTCCGCCTCCATGTGCTTCTTGCGCTAGAGCATCCGCCGGATCGAATCCGCCCGCCACGGTCGAAATGCCAAGCGCTGTGGCCGCTTGCAGCAAACCTCTTCGAGAAACCATATCCGTCATCAGCGTCTCCTCTCGGCTATCTGCTTCGCAACGGAAAGCGCTTCTTCGATTGGATCGGCTCCGTCTCGCTTGAGACGATCTGGCAGAGTCTTGCCGGCAACCAACTCCAAGACGAGATAACTCGTGCCGCCAGATTGTTCTAGTCCGTGAATTGTTGCGATGTTCGGATGATTGAGTGAAGCCAGCATTTTCGCTTCGCGCTGAAATCGTGAGAGACATTCGGCATCATGTCCAAACGCTTCCGGCAAGACTTTGATGGCCACGTCGCGCCCGAGTTTGGTGTCGTGCGCTTGATACGCTTCGCCCATACGGCCCGCGCCAATCTGCGCGACGACTTCGTAGGGTCCTAAACGTCTGCCGGGAAAGGTCGGCATGGGCTCCTGCCAACTTGGAATCGGAAGAGTATACGCTGCTATTGGGACGCGGATTGAAATTATTCCGCGATCCGGGGCCGCGCCGCTCAACGCCGCGGAAAATTGGAGTCGGAGACGGCAGGGCTATTGCCGAGCGTCGATCAGCGATCGGATTTGATTAATCAGATGGGTTCCAGCCTCGCCCGCTTCCGCCGTGGAAAAGTCGGATGGAAGGAGCAGCAACCGCACGCTCGGAGCGCCGCTCCGCAATTTCTCGATCGCGAGTTGGTTCGCCTGTATCCCCGGACCGCAAATCAAAATTTGGGGACGCGTAACCTTTACAAGCGTCAACGCATCGGACGGATGTCGCGTCGTGAGGACGTCGTAGCCGGAACGCTTGAGCAGGGCGCTTAGATACGCGAGCACTTCGTGGGAGCTGTCGGTGCAGACGATCCTGGTTTTGGTGGGCGCAATGGCATCGCTAGAGAATTGCGGGACTTCCTCGGAGGCCCGGATCGCTTCTTGCTCCGACGCGTAACAGGGAAGCACGCCCAGCAAATTCGTAATTTGAAGGACGCGCTCCACAGAAGGCGACAACCGGCAGAGGTTGAGTTCACTGCCGTGGGACCGCAGCAAGCCCAGCAGGCGCACCAACGCGCCGACTCCCGTGCTGTCAATGAAACTGACGTCCGCCAAATGAAGGACTACCTTCCTAGTCTGGAGCGACAATGGTTCCACCTGCAGTTGAAGCGAGCGAATTTCTTCGCCGGCCACGATCCGGCCCTGGCAGCGAAGTACCACCACGTCGCCCAGTTTCTCCGGTTGCAGAGTCAGTGGCATGGGAGCGGTAGGTTACCAAATCCGCGACGCGCCGCTTTCAGCGGAACATCGGATCCGAGTTTGGTGCCAGCAGCGAGTGCCATCACTTTTTCCCCGTAGGAACTTTTTGCTTCAATTCCTCAAACCAGTTCAGCACGACGTTGATCTGCGTCGGCGCCGCCTCCGCCGCGTCGGTGGGCTTGAGCATCAGAAAGCGCTGGCCGTCGGGTGACACGTCGTAATTGGGAAACGTCACCGGGGTTGGCACGTACTGTCCCTCAAAGAGCACCCGGGGCTTGCCTGCGGAAAAATTAGGTTGTGTGGCAATGTCCACTGCCATCATCTTGTCGCCGTTGCGGTAGAACAGCTCTCTCCCGTTGGGATTCCACACCGGCTCCGTACCGCCTTCCGTCGAGATTTGCCACTTGCCGCCCGGGCCTGGATACGGCTGCACGTAAATCTCAAAGCGACCGGATTCATCCGAGACGTAGGCCAGCCAGCGCCCGTTGGGGGAAAACCGTGGCGCGCTTTCGTTGAATGTTGTTCGAAGGAAAGGCAGCGCCTTGCGAGCCTGCCCTGTCCCCGCCGAAGGGCCGCCCATTTGCAGCACCCAGATATCCCATCCCGTGGTGGGATTGATTTCAATGAGGGCCAGTTGTCCGTCCGGGGACCAGGAATTCGCAGTCTGGGTATCCCCGCTGGTGTTCAACCGCTCCAGCCCACCACTGCCGTCGGCCATTTGCCAGAAAAGGTTCGGCACCCCTTCCTTATTTGATTGAAACGCTATGCGCTTGCCATCCGGTTCCCAAACCGGGTATTGGTTCGAATTCCCCTCAAACGTAAACCGGGTCAACGTCTCTCGGGAAAGATCGTACAGCCAGACTTGAGCATCCTGCTCCGTGATCCCCACGGCTACCCGCTGACCGTCAGGAGATAGCCGCGGGTTCAGGTAGGCGCGCGCCGGGGCGGCCAAGGGCTGCTCCGCCCCATTGCGATTGACCCACACCAGCCTGTTTTGTGCTGCATGAATACCACCCGATACATACACCAGCGATCCCGTGGCAGAAAAACCGTACTGGGCGCCTCCGCTGACTGGGGATTGCAGGACGCCCTCTACCAGGGGGACCGCCGCGCCCGCGACCATTAACCGCTGGGGATCGAAAGGCACGGCCATCAGGCTCCCGCCTTGTACATAAACCAGGTGTCCCGAGAGCGCGTAGTGCGGGCTTGTCCCCCTTGGGATCAGGTTCCGCCGTTCGCCCGTCCCGACCAACTGCACTGCAACCTGCGTGTTAATCCAATTACCGGCAGCCTGACCGGCAACAAAAAGCACTGCCTTGCCGCCAGGCAAGAATTCCGGCCATCGGTGGCTGGACTCCCCTTTCTCGAAACGAGTCAGCGATTGCAGGGTGCTTCCTCCGTCCGACACATGCTTGAGAACTGAGCCGTTTGTGGGCGCGAAGGCGATCGTGCCCTGGCTGCCCCAATTGGCCCCGCGAGGGAACACAGCGTCGCCGAGCATGAGCGCAGCTCCTCCGCTTACCGAGACCTTCTTCAGCTTTCCATCCGCAAAAAACCCCACCCACTGGCCGTCTGGCGAGAAGAAAGGATTGATAGCACCTTCCGTGCCAGGGATGGGGCTGGCCTCCAGTCTATCCATTGCGCGCAGATAAATTTGTTGAGTGCCGCCCTGGCGAGCGACATACGCAACACGAGTGCCGTCGGGAGAAAGGGCCACAGCAGGGCCAATATCCACACCTGCCAATTGTTGGCCCGGTGGCAACGTCATCGTAAATCGCGACACAGGTTTTGGTGACTGTGTAGGCGCGGGCTTCAGATTCCAGGTGGCAAGGCTCGCGATCAATGCACCCAGCAGCAATGTCCCCGCGCTGAGGATTAACGCTTGCCGCCCGAGAGTGCGGATACTTTTCGCTGGAGCTGGTGCCGCCGCCGTGCCCTGGGAGCCGCCTTCGGCAATCCAATTCAACTCATTTGCCAGGTCATTCGCGCTCTGCCAACGCTCGTCCGTTTCTTTCGCAAGACATCTTTTAATGACACGGTCGAACGCTGGCGGGGTCATCGGCTGAAGCGAAGAAATCGGCGGAGGATCGGAAGACATGATGGCTCCGATCACGCTGGCCTGAGTCTTGCCGTCAAACGCTCGCTTGCCTGTCGCCATTTCGTATACCGCTGCGCCGAAGGCAAAGATGTCCGTGCGCGCATCCACTTCCTTGCCTTCCACTTGTTCCGGGGCCATGTATTGCAATGTGCCTAAGATTGTCCCCTGCGCCGTCAGCGGGTCCTTCGCCGTGGGAAGTTCCGAAAGCGGCACGTTGGCCGGAGCAACTTCCTGTTTCAGCTTCGCCAAACCGAAGTCCAGCAGCTTCGTCCCTGACTTGGTCAGCATGATGTTGCCGGGCTTCAGATCGCGGTGCGTCACGCCTTTGCGGTGCGCTTTGTCCAGTGCGTCGGCAATCTCGATGGCGTATTGCAAGACCTGCTCAAGCGGCAGCGGACCCTTCAATAAGCGTTGCGCGAGCGTCCCGCCTTCCAAATATTCCATCACCAGGAAATCAATCCCGTCTTGATGGCCAGTGTCGTAGAGCGTGCAGATGTGGGGATGATTCAGGCTAGCGATGGTCTTTGCTTCGCGGTCGAATCGCTCACGCAATTCAGCACGGTCGGCGAGATGAGTAGGAAGAACTTTTATCGCAACTGTTCGATCGAGACGGGTATCGCGGGCTTTGTACACCTCTCCCATTCCGCCCGCACCGATCGCGGAGAGGATTTCGTAAGGCCCTAGACGCCGACCGGGGAGGATCGCCATGGGCTCCCACCAACTTCGAGTTGGCAGAGTATAACCTTTTCAGGCATTTGCAATCCTGCAAATTCTCGTTGGCTCCCACATCCTGATAGGTTCTCTCCTTAGAAACTGGCCGCTAAGTTGTTCATTCTCCAAGGAGAGGCAGAGCCACTTTCTTCCGCCCCTGTCTGGGCGGAGGCCAGTCAATCGCTTATTGGAATGTGGCATTTTGGTCCGCATTGGCTCCGGGGCCACATTCCGAAAATCCCGCGTATCATGCGTAATCCAAGTCCCATTCGTCCCGGTGCTACTTATTTGCTTGTACGGCGGGTTGTATCGCTGGAGACAAGCTAGCCTGCGCTTTCGAATATGTTCAATATGGAACAGACGCAGGTGTGGCAAAGGAGCTTCAATGTGGAAAGCCGACCAATTCCATCGGAGAGTGTGGGTCATTGCCATACCCTGGGTTATAGTCGGAAGACGTCTTGAAGGTAGACGGTGGAGAAAAAAGCGTGTTTCACTTAATTTGGTATATTCTTATTGGGCTAATCTCGGGAGTTATCGCGAAATCGGTGATGCACGTGCACATAACGATCTTCTGGACGATCGTGCTCGGCATTATCGGATCGATCCTTGGGGGCGCTGTTACCCACATGTTTTCGCGGCCGACAAACGAACAATATCATCCCGCGGGCCTGATTTTTTCCACACTGGGCGCGATCCTGGTCCTCTTCATTTGCTATAAGCTGAACATTCATTTTCCCACGCCTAACCTCGCATTCCGATAGGACGATCCCGAAAACACCGCAGTCTCGGCGGCGTTCGCTGCCACTGCTTCTGCTCAGTGGGGCACATTCCGGCACCACTTATCGGGCGGAATCCCCGCAGTACCAGCCGTGGCTGAGAGATCCATCTATGGAATAGAAGTTTCGGGCTCTGCGTCGGGGAATAAGGCTGCTTGGGCTGTCGAGCGCGCAGGAGAGGGTTGGTCGATCTTGTAGCTCACATCTTGCGAAGTCATTTTGTACTGGCCGGCGATTCGCACGTTGGCTGTACTTTCCGAAGATGTCTGCATCCACATTTCTCCGACATAGCCGAAGAGAAGGACAATCCGCACGTCCCTCAGCCACCAGGAGGAACTTTTTACAGGTTCGCCCTCGACGCGGTGAATTAGGTAAGTGTCGGCATCAACCCAAATGTTTCCGCGCAGCAGGTTCTTGGCTTTGCGCCGTGGGAGCAACTCAAGCACGTAGCAGTAGTGACCTTTCAGGTTCTCCTCGCGAATGAACCGGAAATCGTAATTGCCCTGCGAGATGTCGGTCGAGCCTGAATCTTTCGCAAAGGCCATCTGGCCTTCCAGCATTCGACGGACAATGCTCTCTCCCATGCTGGTGCCATGCGTGTGTCGGATGGAGTAGCTCTTGAGGTACGGCGGGACGAAAGTTAACTCTGCAATTACCTCGGAGGTGGGGAGCATTGCCTCCTTATCAAATAATTTATAGTCGCGTGTGACGACATAGGGTTGAAAATGGATATGATTGTGCTCCCCGGCCTGCGTCATGCGGGCAATGATATTTTCGCTTGAGGCTGGACTCTCAGTCTGAGCTGAATCGCATGCCACTGCCGATGACAGGAACAAGAGGATTGACCACGCGATTTGTTCTCGAATCCGCATGAAGAGAATCTCCGCCACTTCATTCCGGGTCGGAAGCGCTTTGGGTATCCGAACCGGATGAATCTCGAAACGCTGCTCCCGCTGCGCCTGCACAATACAGTATTGAATGCGCGAACCAAGAATGTCTGTCCAAATGTGCACACCTATGTGGGCCGAAGAAATCTATTCTCGGTGCGAGACTGCCACAACATGCCACATTCCATAGGATCGTTTATCCGGCGGAATTCAGCGACTCGATCCAAGACGTTGGTCAGTCGCAATCCTTCCTAAAATACGCATCAACCCATGTGTTCAGATGTGAACAGATTGTCCTCTTATTCCGCGTTATAAAAGCGTGTCCATGCGCTGAAGTCGGTACCCGGCTTACAGGCAAGCCCAAAGGAGACTGTTATGTCTTCAGACGATCCCATCGTCCAGAACTCAAACGGTCGTTTCCGAACCTTAGGAAGTTTTTGGACCGCTTACGGAGTTATTCGCTTGATTATGGTGCTCTGCCTGCTGATTTATGGTCGGACAGCTACCTTGATGTTTGGTGCCCTGCTCAACCGTGTGCCTGACCCGTTTGCCCTGATGGGTGTTTTTCATTTCCTATACACAGCGATGATCGCTTTGTCGGCTGTCTGCGGCCTCATCGGGTTGATCGCTGGACTAGCTCTGCTTGGAGGACAGCGGTCAGGCCGGAAGCTCGCCCTCATTGCGGCGGTTTTGTCGGTCTCCGATATTCCATTGGGCATAACTCTGGGAATTTACACGCTCGTAGGGTTGCTTCCTATTGAGACTATGCCACTTTACGGTCGCTCCGGGCATGCGGCCTAGGTCAGCCCGGCCAAAGAAAGGAGGAAACGATGTTTCTGATGGCTGTTCTTGAGATATTCGTTCTCGTGGCGCTGCTGGGGAGTCTCCCGATTTGGCCGCACAGCAAGAAATGGGGCTTCGCTCCCATTAGTGGCGTAAGCGTGGTCATACTGGTTATTTTGATTCTAATCTGGACCGGTCATTTGTAAGAGAATCAGGGAGAGAAGGGCTGGCCCGCTACCGCTAAATCCGCAATGGCGCCATTGT
Source organism: uncultured Acidobacteriota bacterium (assembly GCA_963719875.1). Lineage (GTDB taxonomy): Bacteria > Acidobacteriota > Terriglobia > Acidiferrales > UBA7541 > Palsa-360. The sequence continues at coordinate 184,941 of CAVRDJ010000002.1, forward strand.
GGCCCGGGACCTTGCTGGATCAAACTCCGTAAGAAATTTATTATTCCGTCCGACCTGAAAAACAATGTTAACGTCGCCTACTTCTTCGAAAGCTCGCCCTTAAAACGACTTTCAACATCATCGCGACTAAGAGGGTTTCTTGCCCTGGTCAATACGATCGAATAAACGACTTCATTGCCAGCAACCTGCGCGGTGATAAACGCCGCGTCTTCCGGCAGTTCTTGGTAGATGAACTTCACCTTTCTGCCGTCTTCAAGTATTTTGATCCACTCTTCGGCTGGCATTTTCGCTTCGAGTCCATTCAGGAGACCGATGCCAGGATCGTAGCACAATAGAAAGCTCTAGAGGCCAAGTCCTTCCATGAGAGGGCCGGCCTGAGTGAAGCAGGTTTTGTGGTTTCAGTCGACTGGTCTTCTGGTTGACAGTTTTGGAATGATAAAACCTGGAAAAATCGCTCCGTCTGCAGACCCGCCCAAGAATATGAGGAGCCCGTTGGGAGGGGTGAAAATTGGGGTGTTTGGTTCGTCGACTCGGCTCCTCTATTAATACACATGGCAGAGGAACGTACAAATACGGTAGCGTTTCTACTTGGGCTGCGAGAAGAAACGCACTCCGTCTCTCTACGGATTCTCTTGTAACCTACGGCAAAGCGAAAACGAGTATCGCGTTGCCGGATTTTGGCTGTCGAATCTCCGGGGCCAATTCCGATGGAATAAGCGTCGACCAGCTCCCGCCGCCAGTCCCAGCGGGCATGGCTATGTACTGCTTTCCCTTCGCCAGATACGTAATCGGGAACCCTTGCGCAGCAGTTATCAGGCGCGTCTGCCAGAGAATCTTTCCGGTAGCGGCGTCGTACGCGTACATGTGACGATCCCAATCGCCCCCGATTACCAGTCCTCCGGCAGTGGCGAGCGCGGCGGTATTGGACGGGGAAGGCGTACGATGCTGCCACAAGACTTTGCCGGTTCGGATATCCATGGCCAGGAATTGACCGAGGTTGCCGTCCGACTTTGGATATTTGGAGTCGTGGCGTTGGACCGGACCAACCCCACCCTCGCCGATTACCTTCTCGACTGGGCCGAAAGTGGCCTTTTCGCAATTCAGGGCCATGGGGATATACAACGCATTGGTTTGCGGGCTGTAGGCCATCGCGCGCCAGTCCTTGAATCCGGCTGTGCTCGGACACATTTCGAGCTCCACACCGAGCTGCGGGACCTTCAGGTAGGTGACTTTGCCATTCTCTGGATCCACATTCACAATGTTCTGGTAGCCAAGATCCGTGGCGCGGATGAACTTGCCGCTGGTCCGGTCGAGCTGCCACAAAATGCCCAGCTTGCCCATCTCGAACACTGACTTGCGGCCGCCCGAGTCAATCAGAATGCGTTCGAACACCTCATCCATATCCTGCGTTTCGCCCGGAAGGTGCTGGTAGAACCATTTCATTTTTCCAGTGTCCGGATCGAGCGCCAACGTCGAGTTGGTATAGAGCGCGTCGCCGTCGGTTCCGCGGGCCGCTCTAGCCCACGGTTTGGCCTGCGCCGTGCCCCAATAGAGGGTGTTCGTTTCCGAATCATAGCTGCCGGGGATCCACGCGTCGCTGCCTGCGCGGAATTCCAGTGGCAGGTCGCCCCAGGTGTCGCCGCCGGGCTCACCGGGACGGGCAACAGTCGATGTTCGCCAGACCTCCTTTCCGGTTACCGCATCGTGCCCGGTGATGAAGCAGACGTCCTGTTTGTAGTGGGTGCACCCCGTCATACCCGCGATCACCTTGCCGCGAACGACGATCGGGCCCGAAGTGTATTCATATCCCAATTGGTGATCGGCGACCTGCGTGTCCCACACTAGCTTCCCGGACCGGGCGTCCACCGCGATGAGATGAGCGTCTGCCGTCGTTCCGAATATCTTGTCTCCGTAGATCGCGATGTTTCTTTGGACCCCGTTGCCCTCGCCGCCGGCACCTCCGGACGCCTTTGCCCGCGCAGGACGATATTCCCAAAGCAAGTCTCCCGTCGCGGCGTCCAACGCCTGAATGACGCCGTGCGGGTTCGGCAGGTACATAACCCCGTCGTAGACGAGTGGCGTTGTTTCCTGAGCGCCCGTGTTATCCATCGCCCACGACCACGCGAGTTGAAGTCGCACGACGTTCCGCGTGTTGATCTGATCAAGCGGGCTATACCCCCACGCGTTGTCGGTGCGCCTCCAGTTGAGCCAATCGCCAGGAGCGGGGTTGCGCAGCATGGGCTCGGTGACCGGGCGGAAGTTGTGCACCTGCGCCGCGAGCCACGAACTCCCTACTAGTCCGATGACCAAGATCGAAACAGAAATTTTCAGCCGCATAATTTGCTCCTTAAATCATAGAAGCACTCTGATATCCCTGGAAATTCCATTTTGACCCCTCGGAATCTGGGAGCATACACCCTTTTGCCTTTCACCGAGCCCTTCAAGCGCACTTTTACTCTCGGGGATGGTTCGAGCAGCTCTCAACTGTCCGCCGGTCGCTTCCCTCAAAAATATACAGTTTCGGATACTGAAACACGGGACTCAGAATTTGCGTGTTATGTCTTTAGAGGACCATCACTAGATTTTGGGAGCGCAGTCGGTGGAAGATCAGGATCAGTCGGCTTTAGAACTACCCCTGTGTCACCTGCCGGCCGAAGGAGATGAACTTGGTCGAAATCTATTGAATCGCTGCGCGAGCAGAGATCGCTTTCCAATCTCATCCCTTCTCGTGATAAGGGCGCACCGCCTGCAACGCATCGAGTGCTTCGCTATGCAGGCGGCGGAAAAAGTAGTTTATTTTGTCATTCCGAGCGAAGCGAGGAATCTCTCTCTTTGATTTAACACCATGAAAAGAAAGAGAGATTCCTCGCTTCGCTCGGAATGACAAAAGGAGGAGGGCCCATTTTCCGCAGCCTCTATAGCGGGATTCCGCCCGCGACGGTCGTTCTGTGCATCAATCGCCGCTCTGGAAGTTCATAGTCACAGATTGCGATATGCATTGAGGCGGCGTTGTCCCACATCAAGAGATCTCCGACCTGCCATTTGTGCCGGTATTGAAACTCAGGCCTCAAGCAGTGCGCGTGCAGCTCCTCGATCAGAGCGACGCCCTCGTCGTGCGGCAGGCCTTCGATTCCGATGCACTCGCCGGCGGTGACGTAGAGAGACTTGCGGCCCGTCCAAGGGTGGGTTCGGACGATGGGGTGCGCAACGTCCGGCGTGTCGTCGAGTTGCTGCTTGGTCAGCTTGGGCCTGGGACTGTTCGGAGCGCGCCTGCGCTCGGAGTAACGATGGATCGCCTTCAATCCCGCCAGCCGTCGCTTCATGATTTCAGGCAACGCCTCGTAGGCAGCAATGGTGTTTGTGAACAGAGTATCTCCGAGCGCCTTTCCGTCCCGGCGTGGCACTTCCTTGGCGTACAGCAGCGAGCATCGACTCGGCTTTTTCAAATAAGAGACATCGGTGTGCCAGGTGAAGCCGGCATCCGCCAAACCAATGTGTTCGCCATTCTCGTCCTTAATGTTGGAGATCAGCAGGATTTCCGGATAGTCAGGCAACAAATATTTCTTGACCACATGGATTTCCAGTTCGCCGAAGCGGCGGCTGAATTCGATATGGCGTTCGTTGGAGAGTTGCTGGCCGCGGAAATAGATTACAACGTTGTCATGGAAAGCCTGCTCGATTTCCGCAAAGGTGCGATCATCGAACTCCGCGGAGAGATCGAATTTGATTTCTGCGCCGCAGGCGGCGTCACTCTTGGTCACAGATAGCTTCATCTTACGCTCCCGAAAGCGCGCAGATGATCGGGTCCGATAGTTTGCATACTAGCATTCCGGTGACAGTCCACGCAATTCAGTGCGGTCTGACAGCCTCCAGGGCCGTGGCCCGCCCCGAACAGCACCCAAGCCTCGCGGGAGCACTGGAATCTGCGCCCACATGCGTTGTGGCCAGATTCCGGTGTTACTTGTCCATTGCCCAAGAAAGGAAAATTGGCCTCGCCAGAGGGAACTCCATATGTCCGTCCATGGGCGCATGGATGGCGGGAAGGTCCGTTAATCGCCGCAATCGGACGTTCCCGCCGCAAGATTCAAGCTATGGTAGCATCATTTCTTCCACAGGGCTGGGCGCTGGACAGCCTAAGTCGTTGTGCCCGGGTGGGGCTAGATGACCGAACAGGGCCAAGTCTTCGCTAAATGCGCGTGGCGGCTGATCCCGTTCATGGGGCTGCTCTATTTAGTGAGCTTCATCGACCGGGCGAATGTCGGCTTCGCGGCGCTCACCATGAACAAGGATTTGGCCTTCTCACCGACAATTTTTGGATTTGGCGCGGGCCTCTTCTCTGTTGGTTATGCACTATTCCAAGTGCCATCCAATTTGGTCCTGGAACGGGTGGGACCAAGGCGTTGGGTTTTCTGCATCATGATCGTATGGGGCGCGCTCTCGACGGCGAATTCTCTCGTGCAAGGTCCGCTGAGTTTTTACGCCTTACGTTTCTTCTTGGGTGTGGCCGAAGCCGGTTTCTTCCCCGGTATGATCCTCTATCTTACGTATTGGTTTCCGCGGCCGCATCGCGCGTGTTTCATTGCGCTATTCATGGCCGCCATCCCAATGTCGTTCATCATCGGCGGGCCGCTCTCAGGCGCTATCCTGGGGTTGGACGGCGTCTTCCATCTTGCAGGTTGGCAGTGGCTGTTCCTGCTCGAAGGATTGCCCTCCGGGCTGCTGGCCTTGGCGGTGCTCAAATTCCTCCCCGACGGCCCGACACAAGCCTCATGGCTTTCGGCTGGCGAGAAGAAAATCATCGTTGCGGGCCTTGCCACCGAAGCTTCCGCCAGGCATCACGACCTATGGCCGGCTCTGTGCGAACCGCGCGTGCTTGCGCTTGGCCTCGTCAATTTCGGCATCCTGTCCGGATTATACGGCGTCCAATTGTGGCTGCCGCAGATTGTGCAGGCGATGGGTTTCTCTAATCTTGAAAACGGCTTCGTCGTGGCTCTGGCCTTTATAGTGGGCATGGCAGCAATGATTGTGTGGGGCCGGTCGAGCGATGCCAGGGTAGAACGCATCTGGCATCTCGCGCTCCCGCAGCTGCTCGCTGCTTCGGGTTTCGCCGTTGCGAGCGCCACGGAAGATCATCTTCTGATGCTCGTTGCGCTCACTCTTGTTCTGGCCGGTGTCTTGGCCGCCTTAGGGCCCATGTATAGCCTGGTCTCGTCGTTCTTGAGCGGCACGGCAGCGGCTGGTGGCATTGCGCTCGTCGTCGCGATCGGCACCCTGGGCGGGTTCGCGGGGCCAACCATAATCGGCGTGCTGAAGAAAGCGAGCGGCGGTTACGCGGCGAGCATGGCTGCGCTCTCAGGCTTGCTCGTCCTCACTGCCGCCATCGTCTTGGCACTCGGGCGTACGATGGCATCGGCTCCCGTCGTGTCCCAGGCGAAAATTTGATCGTCGGCATTGGGGCGATTGGTTCTCACACTCATGGCCCCATACTTCAGCTCATGAACTGACCCTGCTGGGCGTCCCAGCGAAAATTCTTCACCTGTAATTCCACCTGTAAAGATTCCGGCTCGACCGTGGTTCCACGTGCCCCGGCAGTCCCCGACGCGATTCAAGTTGTTGGAAGTACGTGATCACGACCCTTTGAAACAGTAGAGGTCTGCTGTTCAAGTCCGCAAGGGCCTGCCATATTTTTCAATGCTTTAGCCTGAATTCCGAAATTGAATAGCACTGTTTTGTCCTAACTCGGTTAAGTTTCAGTTGGATGAAAGAAACTTCGAGGAGGACAAAACAGTGCACTGGAAAATTACCTCTCTTTGGGGCGGGAAGAAAGTGGAATTACGCGAGACCCCGCGTGCGGTCACGCCGTTCGGCGGGCTGGTGGTGTTTTTTGAATTCCTGCGGCAGGTAGGGTATTGCGAAGCGGTGAAGCAACATCTGCCGTTTCGCCTCACTTCCCCCAACGCGATCGATCCCGTGGAGACCTTCACGGCATTTTTGCTTTCGGTGGTGGCCGGGGCGCGGCGGTTCGCACACACCAGTTTGCTGCGTGCCGACGTAGCCTTGCACGAGCTGCTGGGAATCACTCGCTTCCCGGTGGACGACACCATTCGCAACCTGTTCAAGCGGTTCGGGCAGGGACAGTGCCAGCGTTTTTTCTCCGGCCTGTGGGACTGGCAACTGGAGCGGCTGCCAGAATGTTCGTCCGGATATAGTTTGGATCTGGATTCGACCGTGTTCGAGCGCTACGGTCGGCAGCAGGGGGCGTTGCGCGGGCCCAACCCGCGCAAACATGGACGGCCCTCGCATCATCCGCTGGTGGCGGTGTTGGCCGAAGCGCACTTTCTATTGCACGGCTGGCTGCGCAGCGGCAACTGCGGCTCGGCCCGCGGCGCTGTGGAATTTCTTAAGGAAGCGCTGGCGCTGTTGCCGGAAAAACATGCCATTCGCGTGGTGCGTGCCGATGCGGGCTTCTTTGACCAGCATTTGCTGGGGTTTTTGGAGCAGCGCGGGTTGTCCTACATCGTCGTGGCGCGGCTGACGCGATGGCTGAAGCGGGAAGCGGCTCGCGTCACCCAGTGGCGTGCTTTGGACCAGCACTACGCGGTGGGCGAATTTTCTTTGCAACTGTTGGGCTGGCTCCGTCCGCGCCGCTTCGTGGTCATCCGCGAACAACTGCGCGCCGAGCGAGCCTCGCTAGGAAGAAAACTGCTCGAGGTTCCCGGCTATACCTTCCGTGTCTTCGTCACCAACTTCGCTCTGCCGCCGGAAGAAATCTGGCGCGACTACAACCGCAGGGCGGATATGGAAAATCGCATCGCCGAACTGAAACACGATCTGGCCGCCGATGCTTTTTGCCTGCGCCAGTTCTTCGCCACCGAAGCCGCCTTCCGCAGCATTCTGCTGTTGTTCAATCTGCTCGGAGAGTTTCAGCGCGCCTGCCGTTTCACCAGCTATCGCCAGCCCGCCACGCTGCGCGCCCAGATTTTCCTTTGCGGTGCTCTGCTCGGTCGAGGCGGCCGCCGCTTGGTCCTGCACCTGTCCACTTCCTGGGGCGGCCTGCACCGACGCATCCCACTGCTGGAAAACGTCTTAACTTACGGCGCCCCAACTTCGCCGAAGTTGAATCCTCAAGCCCAAACATGAGGCCAAAATCGACCAGGAAATCGCCATGAAACCCACTTCAACTTCGGAATTCAGGTTTAGAAAGCCTTATCCGAAAATCTATGAGAATTTCACCCGTATTTCTTCACCTGCGTGCAATCTCATCTACCCCTTGTCCTCGATTTCGATTCCGGAATTATGCGCAAGAATGTGGTCACGGGAATGCGCAAAATTTTGGTCTCAATGGACCAGAGACTTCATCGGATTTCCAAAAAAACCCAAAGAATTTTGTGACCCGAGTTCCGCGACCGCCTGAGCCACTGATTCGATTGAGTTTAATCGCTGGTTGCGAACCCTACCTGTGGACCTGAGATTGCTTTTTTAGGAGCTGTTAGACGACAAACTCGGTGAAGGAAAAAATGCCCACACGACACGAGCGCATTCAAGGCGCATACAAAAGCCTCAATCTTCGATCCTTGACACGCCTGACCGTACTCTCAGTAGTTCTGTTACCACTCTTAGCAGCAGGAACATGGCAGGTCCTCGCCGATAGCAAGGATCAAGGTACAGTCGCTCCCTATCGCGATGGCATCGTGCTCATGGCGTTTCGTGACGGTACCCTGCCGAAGCAGCAGAAAGCGATTCTCTCGCGTGTCGGCGGACGCGAAATCAAACAGATTGGCGTGGGCGTTCATGAATTGGCGGTGAAACGAGGTCAAGTTTTAGCCGCCGTGAATTCGCTGAAGGCATTTAAAGAGGTTCGATATGCCGAACCCGACTACCTGGAAAAGCTGTCGGCCGGGACTCTGCCGAACGACACGTCCGTCGGCCTCCAGTGGGCTCATCGGAACACAGGCCAGTCCGTCAACGGTACCTCGGGCACTTCCGGCGCGGATGAGCGGACGTATTCCGCATGGGGCATCACTACCGGGACGAACTCGGTGGTGGTCGCAGTTCTTGACACGGGCGTGCAGTATACCCATCCGGATCTCATTACGAACATGTGGAACAACCCCGGCGGGGTCGGCGGCTGTCCCGCGGGCACGCACGGCTATAACGTCCTGGCCTCCAATTGCGATCCCATGGACGACGAAAACGGTTTCGGCGGCCACGGAACTCACGTTGCCGGTATTATCGGCGCTATGGGCAATGATGCCGCGGGTACGGCAGGAGTGAATTGGACGACGAGCATTATGGCCGTGAAGTGGGTGAACTCCTCCGACGGTATTGGTGCCAACAGCGATCTGATCACGGCAATGGATTGGGTCATGACGGCCACGCAGGCCGGGGTGAATGTTCGCGTCGTGAACGATTCGCAAACCTGGGCAGGCGTGGCGTATTCGCAGGCCGTCATAGATGAAATTAATGTACTGGGAAGTAATCACATCCTTTTTGTTACCGCATCGGGCAATACCGCGCAAAACAATGACAATTTCCCGCGCTATCCCTGCTCGTACGGCGGCCAGACGGAAATTTGCGCCGCCGCCAGCGACCAAAACGACGGCCTTTGGTCCCAAGCGAACTATGGACCGCGTTCAGTTCACTTGGTTGCGCCCGGAGTCAACATCTTATCGACTTTGGATCAAAGCAACTACGGCTATATTACTGGCGGCTCCATGGCCGCTCCCCAAGTCTCAGGCGCGGCCGCGCTGATTTTGTCGATGGGTTACCTGAACGCGGATAATCTGAAGAGCGCGATCCTCAATAATATAGATGTTTTGCCCGCGCTCAATGGCCGCGTCAGCACCAGCGGCAGGTTGAATATCTGCGCCGCGATTCCGGGATGCATGACGGCTGTTCCAGGGAGTCTGGTCAATACGGCAGTGCCAGTTGTAACATCGATCCCACTGCAAGGCGGCCTGCTCGGCGCCTCGACCGGTTTTTGGACAGGTATTCCTTCCACGTACACATACCAATGGAGCCGTTGCAACCAGAATGGCCTCAACTGCTCGCCGATCCCCGGTGCAACCGGTCAAACGTACGCGCTACTTGCCCCGGCGGACGCTCTGGCCACACTGGCCGTCACAGTGACGGCGTCGAACTCGTTCGGATCTGCTTCCGCGCAATCCGCCCCGAGCACTGCCGTGGCTACCGCCACATCTGCCTCCGCCATCAACTCTTCCATTGTCAGCGGCACTTTAATCAGCGGCACCGTGCCATGGAGTGTTACTCCCTCTCGTCCCGAACAGTTTGTGCAGTTCTTTATCGACGGCGTACTGACCCAAACCGACGCCACCTCGCCATACGTTTTCAATGGCAGCACTTCGGGTGTGCTTGACACTACGCCGTTTCCGAATGGTCCGCATGTCCTCGGCGCACGAGCCCTCTTTACCGACAACAGAACGTATGATTTTTATGGCGAGTCCGTGACCGTTGCCAACCGGCCCCAAAACACAGCCTTGCCTGCGATTTCAGGAACTGTCGTTCCCGGCCAGTCCATTTCGACCTCCAACGGCAGCTGGGCGGCCAACACTCCTCCCACCAGTTTCTCTTATCAATGGGAGCATTGTGATTCCAGCGGCTTGAATTGCGCCTTCATCTCCGGTGCCGCTGGTTCCAGCTACACATTGTCGAGCGCTGATACCAACTTCACCATGCGTTCGGTCGTGACCGCGTCCGACGCCGGCGGCTCCACCGCAACGGTCTCCGCGCAAACCGGCGTTGTGCCTCCGGCTCCCTTGGTGATCACTACTTCTTCCTTGACCGGCGGTATTCAGAACACGTCCTATAGCGGCACAGTGACGGCCACGGGCGGAGTGGCTCCCTATACGTGGTCCCTCTCCGCAGGGAATCTGCCCACCGGGTTGACGCTCTCTCCCAGCAGCGGCGTGATCTCAGGAACGCCAACGGTCACCGGCACGAGCAACTTTACCGTGAAAGTAGCGGATACGAGGTCCGTGACCACCACCATGCCGCTCAGCTTGAACGTGGCGGTTCCACTGACCCTTACCACCACTTCCTTGCCCAACGGGACGCAGCTTGCCTCTTACAGCGCCACTCTTGCAGCCACTGGCGGCACCCCGCCCTATACCTGGTCCATCCCCTCCGGCACCCTCCCCAGTGGACTGACGCTCTCCTCCAGCAGCGGTCTCATCTCCGGAACCTCGACGGTACCCGGCACGAGCAACATTACAGTGCAGGTAAAAGATGCCAATTCCCTGACGATTGTAAAACCATTCAGCCTCACGATAAACAGCCTCATGAGCGGAGGAAGCGGGATTGGGCTAGTGCAGGCCAATGCGGTTGAGGGATCGGGTGTGAGTTCGGTGACGACCGCCTTTCCCATCTCCAACACGGCGGGCAATCTGATCCTTGCGTTCGTGCGTATGTCCACGAGCTCGGAAACGGTTACTCTAACGGACAGTGCGGGCAACACCTATGTCCAGGCCGCGACACTGACCCAAAACGCTGACGGTCACCAACTGCATTTGTTCTATGCAAAAAACATCTCGGGTGCAGCGGCAAACACGGTGACCGCGACGTTCTCGTGGATCAACAATCACCCGTACCTGGCGATCTACGAATTCAAGGGATTGAGCACCACGAATCCGCTGGACCAGACGGCGACGGCGCAAGGCAACAGTTCCGCTCCCAGCAGCGGAGCCACGCCCACGACGACCAGCGCGAATGAACTGGTCTTCGGAGGAGCCGGAATGGCATCCACCTACACGGGTACGCAGACGGCCGGAAGTGGATTCACCATGCTGGAGAACGACACGGCAAACTCGCCTGCGGCAACCGAATTCATGTTGGCGACCTCAATGGGGTCGTATACCGCATCCCTTACGCTGAGCAATAGCCCTAACTGGTCTTTCCTCATCGCCACCTTCGCTGCCGGAGGGCCCGTCGCACCCGTGGTGACCACCGGTTCGTTGCCGAACGGTACGCAGAATACCGCTTACAGCACGACGCTGACAGCCACCGGCGGGGCCGCTCCCTACACTTGGTCCCTCTCCGCCGGGACACTGCCTGCTGGACTGACTCTCGCTACCAACACCGGCGTGATCTCCGGCACGCCGACCGGCACTGGGACAAGCAACTTTACCGTGCAAGTGACTGATGCCAATTCCCTTACAGGTTCAAATTCGCTCAGTCTGACTGTGGTGGCGCCGCCAAGCGTTACCACCACCTCCTTGCCGAACGGGACGCAGAACGCCGCTTACAACACCACACTGGCCGCCACCGGCGGGACCACGCCGTATAGCTGGTCCATCTCCTCCGGCGCTCTCACCACGGGTCTGTCGCTGGCTTCCAGCACCGGTGTGATCTCCGGCACTCCGACCGGCACGGGAACTAGCAACTTTACCGTTCAGGTCACAGATGCCAATTCAGTGACCGCTACAAAATCGCTCAGCCTGACCGTGGTGGCGCCGCCATTGACGGTCACCACCACTTCGTTGCCGAACGGGACCCAGAATGCCGCTTACAGCACGACGCTGACCGCCACCGGGGGGACCACGCCCTATAGTTGGTCCATTTCCGTCGGCACTCTGCCCGCAGGACTGACGCTTGCTTCCAGCACAGGCGTGATCTCCGGCACACCCACCGGCACAGGAACGAGCAACTTTACCGTGCAAGTGACCGATGCCAGTTCAGCAACGGCTTCAAAGCCGCTCAGCATTACTGTGGGGACCACTCCGCCAACCGTGACCACCACTTCCTTGCCCAACGGGACGCAGAACGCCGCTTACAGTGTGACGCTGACAGCCACCGGCGGGACCACTCCCTATACCTGGTCTATCTCCGCCGGCACACTGCCCGCAGGACTAAATCTCGCCTCCAGCACGGGTATGATCTCCGGCACGCCGACCGGCTCAGGAACAAGCAACTTTACCGTGCAAGTGACCGATGCCAATTCCCTGACAGGATCAAAATCGCTCAGCCTGACTGTGATCGCGCTGCCCAGCGTTACAACTGCTTCCTTGCCGAACGGGACCCAGAACGCCGCTTACAGCGCGACGCTGACAGCTACTGGCGGGACCACGCCTTATACTTGGTCTCTGTCCGCTGGCACGCTGCCCGCAGGCCTGACTCTCGCTTCCAGCACCGGTGTCATCTCCGGCACGCCGACCGGCACTGGCACAAGCAACTTTACCGTGCAAGTGACCGATGCCAATTCCCTGACGGCCACGAAGGCCTTCAGCCTCACGATCAACACCGCGAGCGGCGGCGGCATCGGGCTAGTTCAGGAAAATGCCATTCAGGGATCAGGTGTGGGTTCGGTGTCGGTTGCCTTCCCCACTGCCAATACAGCGGGCAACTTGATCCTTGCGTTCGTGCGTATGTCCTCGTCCACACAAACGGTTACGCTGTCAGACAGTGCGGGCAACACTTATATCCAGGCCGTGGCACAGGTCCAAAACTCCGACGGCTCGCAGGTGCACCTGTTCTATGCCAAGAACACCCTGGGTGCATCCGCGAACACGGTGACAGCGACGTTCTCGTCGACCAACAATCATCCCTGGCTGGGGATCTATGAGTACAAAGGGTTGAACACCACCAATCCGCTGGACCAGGTAGCGTCGGCGCAGGGCAGCGGCTCGACTCCGAACAGCGGAGCAACGCCCACCACAACGAGCGGAAACGAACTAGTCTTCGGAGCGATGGGACTCGCGGCCAGTTACTCGGGCACGCAAACCGTCGGCAGCGGCTTCAGCTTCCTGGAGCAGGACACGGCAAGCTCGCCCGCGGCAAGCGAATCGATGCTGGTCACCTCAACAGGATCGTATACCGTCACCTTCACGCTAAGCGGCAGCCCCAACTGGTCCGCTATTGTTGCCACGTTTAAGCCATGATGATTCATGGGCTCTTCCGAAGCGCTTCGGAAGAGCCCGCTATCTCTTCAATCATAGATGCCTGGTCGACCTCCTCTTTCAGCGCCAGGTTTTCTATGTAGCGATGGCCTTTTCGAGTGCGCCAACAGACGTCATCACTGATCTGTCCACTACCTCGGGCCCAAGTGCATCGACGGGCCTCACAAAGCACCGTTGACTTCTTCGGGCCGTAGCTTGCCGCATTCTCACGCGCCCCCATCATCGCTCAAATCAAGTTCCTTCCGTCCCTGTCTGGGCGGAGCCCAGTCAATCGCTTATCGGAATGTGACCTTGCGAGCCAGATCTGCCGAAATCCCACATTCCAGTAACGCCTGCCAGTTCAACCGGTCGATGCAACACCTCCTAATCGGTTGATCGGACAATACTTCCCCTCGAGAATCGATCTGTACGGCAGTCTTCCATTAAAACCTAAACAGGGCAGTGTTCTTTTTGAATCATCGCTGGCGAACGTAATCAGCCTCGTAGTCTCCTACAAGAAGACTTCGAGCAAGTGTTGCATCGACCCATTGAGACCGCCCCCGCTGCTCAGGAACGGGGCGAAGAAATGCTCCGAAAGGAAAATTTCGAAAACCAAGTGATTTCCGAACCTCCGTAAGATACCATCCGCGAAGCTATGCGTATGCGTGAAGCGTTGCTCACGAAGGAGTACTAAATCCATGATCCATTTGCGGCGTTGGTTTGCGTCCTGCCTGCTTTTGCTTGCCGTTGGCCTCGGAGTTCCAGTGATCGCTCAAGATCGCATGCCGCCAATCCCGCCCGACAAGTTGACTGCAGAACAGAAGAAAGCAGTAAAAGCGTACCTCGCGGCCCAAGCGAACATCCAAAAAATCTTGGGCGACAAATACCCCAGACCGGTCCAAATGGAGGTGGGCTCGGGTTGGGCGCAACTGTTGCGCAGCCCGGAACTCTTGCTGACTGTGAACGCCATGCGGGACTATGTGGAATACCAGCCGGAGCTGGTGCCCAGTATCAGGGAGTTGGTCATCATGATCGCGGGCCGGCAGTCGAGCACGGATTTCATGTGGAACTCCCATTACCCAGTGGCGATCAAGACCGGGATCAGTCCGGAAATTTTGAAGGCGATCGCCGAAGGCCGGCGACCGACTGCCATGCCCGAGGACCAGGAGGTCGTTTATGACTTCTGTGATGAGTTGCATCGCAACCAGAGCGTCAGCGACGCAACCTACGCCAAGGCACTCGCCAAATTTGGCGAACGGGGCCTCGTCGATATCGTTGGAGTTTATGGCTGGTATTCGATGTGGGCCGTGATGAACAAGGTGTGGCAAAAACCACCCGTCGAACCACAAAGTACCGCGCCCAAACTCACTAAGTTTCCCCGGTGACGCGAAGACGCTTTCATCGAACGCCTGGTCGGCCATAAGGGAGTGAGAAGGTCTTTCGGATGCGCAAATCTCTTCATCAGCCGCGAGAACCAGCTCCCGATTCGCTGCTGCGGCCAAATCCCGAGAAATGATGCCGGCTCAACCGGTCGATGCAACACCATCTGCTATAAATCTTTTCTCTAAAAGGTGGTGTTTATGACTCAAGGGAGACGAGTGAAGCTTTCCGCGATGCAGAGGAGTGGGATGTGGAGCCGTTGGAAGGCAGGACAGTCGTTGCATGAGATTGGGCGAGCCTTCGGCAAGGACCATGTGTCCTCGAACGATTTCCTTGGCGCTCAATTCGCGACCGTACAGCTTCATATTCGCGCTTCCGTCCGAGCGAAGCGTGGAACCCTCGAGCGAGATTCCTGCAAACATCCCCCTGGACGGCGAATAGCTAAGGACCTCTGCCCTCATCACATTATCCGTATCCGCCGCCGCTGTCCGGCCCTTTGGCCCCGCTGCGGCTGAGGCATCCGCTCCAAGCTTGACCTTGCTGCCAAGGATGGAGTTTGCTCCCTTTGGGTTCATCACCAGTAGGACAAAATCGGTGGCTTCACCGCCCAGTTGTGAAACCCAGCGAGGGCGCAGCGTGCAAATCCCGGGACCCCAATTCCGGCCCGGATTCGTTCCACCGCCATTTGACCTTTTCGACTTTCTCCGCGTATACGCTGTTGTGCTTGAGTTGATCTTGCTGGCGTTGCCCCGCGAAATCAGCAACCGGATTATGGAAACACTGTTCCCGATCCTTCGCCGCCTGCTGTAGCGGACGCTCAGTTCGCAGTGATTTGACCTGGTAATAATTGGAATGGGTCCCTCACGTCGTGGGATTATGTTCCGCTGTCGAGATGCACGCTGAACAGCTTGCGGAAAAACTAAAATTTTTGTCATTCCGAGGCGCGCTGCGCGCCGAGGAATCTCTCTTTTCCTAAGTTTAAATCAAAGATGGAATCCTCACTTCGTTCGGAATGGTAAAATAAATTACTTTTTCCGCAGACTGTGAATCCTGACAAGCTTCGCAACGTAGTGGGTCATCGGAAGAGGATCATCTTGCGTAGGAATGTTACGCCCCTCTCGGGGACTAGTTTTTCCTCATTCGGGAAAACGCTCTAACGATCTCAATCATCAGCAACTAGTTGCGAATAGTAGATGGCACTTTGAATGCTCCTGAGTAAGTACGAATAGAGCTTCAGGGATGCGCGATGAGCTCTATTTGCCGGACTCGACGATCTCAAAGCTTCTGCTCGTCGAGGCTGGACCCCCTTCTTAGTTTATGAGAAACAATTCATTAGGAATGTCACATCCCTTCGGGGGCTGGTTCTACCTCGTTATGGAACCCGCTCTAACTATTTCAATCATCGGCGATTAGTTGCAAAAAGAGGACGGAACCGTAAATGCTCCCAAGAACGTGTAGAGCTTCAGGAATGCGGGATGAGCTCTATGAGCCGGATTCTAAAATCTCAAGGTTTCTGCGGGTCAAGGGTAGCCCCCTTGCTTAGTTTATGAGAAATCCTTCATGCCGACAATATTGCCGTCGCCTTGCAAAACAAGCCGGCTTCTCGATGGTCGAATTGGCACTTGTCATGATGATCTTTCTTATTGTAGCCGCCATGGCAATCCCGACCGTCCTCACTTCGGTTCGGATGGCACACCTGCGCGGCGCAGCGAGCGACTACGCGGGTCTGTTGGAACAAGCCAGAATTTATTCGATTCGCGACAATCGCTACTACTCGACCTACATCCTTGCACCGTCCGGAAACTCTCCCGTGGCGCAAGCCTACGTGGACATGCTCCCAAAAGTCCTGACTGGCGCCTCAGGGAATGGAGGAACTTCGGTAGCATCCGGGGACCCGACGGTTACGATTGAATCAGACATTGTCTTGCAGCCCGTGGGCAACGCGCCGAACACATCCAATTTGGGGTCTCAACTGCTGCCTGCCACCACCCCAGTCACGCCGACCGATGGCAGCGTAACGCCACCAACGTTTGGCCCAAGAGGTCTTCCTTGCACCCCGATAACTGTTTCTGGCGCGACGGTATGCAATAGCTCCGGCGGCCCGACTGCCTTCTGGATTTTTCTGGAGAACGCCAACGCCAGATCTTGGCAGGCCGTGACCATCACGCCGGCTGGGCGAATTCAGAAGTGGTATTACACGGGTTCCGCTTGGAACAAATTATGAGGGACACGGATATGGGACAGAATCCCAAACGCATGGCCCGACTTCGGCGAAAATCTCAAGCTGGGATGTCGCTAATTGAGCTAATGGTTGCCATATCGATCCTCGCGGTTGGCGTCGGGGGCCTCACCAACTTGCTGGCCCTCGCGATCGTGACGGACAACCGGAACAGCAAGGACACTTCTGCGACCTTGCTCGCACAAATGGTCGTCGAGCAAATTAGCGCTCAGCACCCGAACTCCAACGCGACGATTTCCGTTACGGATTGCGCGGGGAACACCTGGTCGGTCGCCACTGCCGGCGGCGCGTCCCCGAATGGGGCCGGCGCTACCCTGGTGACGAGTTCCACTGCCTCTGGGTATGGAGGCATCGATCAAACGCAGGCCTATTCCAGCATTACATCCAACTACGCCATGAAGTATGTGGATTGCGGCGGGGTGGGCAATACAGGTGTTCCGACGACGTATGACGTTCGCTGGAACGTGATGACGATTGACGCCAACTACACGCGGCTGGTCACGGCGTCCGCTCGTCCGGTGAATGCGAACGCGCTCGGTGGAATACAGTATGCCCTGCCCGTCAATCTGAGGGGGGTCTCCGGGCCGTAGTTTTTGCCGGCTGTGAATTTATTTTTTGGGCGAAATGATGCAACTGAATCGCGGTGCACGCTAAGGTGAGGACAAAGGTATGAACGACACGGATAAAAAGTGGGGAGCCACAAAGGCGCATCGTGGATTTTCTCTGGTCGAGCTGATGGTGGTCATGGCGATCCTGACGATTGTAATCAGCGTCTTGACGGAGGGCATTATACAAATCCAGAAGAGGAGCGCGAGCGAGGTTGCCAAGGTGGGAACCGCTCAGGAAACACGGCAATTCATGGACCAGATCCTGCGAGATTTGCGGCAATGCGGTTTCCCGAGCCTGGCGATGTTCGATTCCTCGTTCACCCCGACGCCGACGATCAGTTCGACCTATGTTGCGGCTGGCTTGATCAGTTTTTCCTCGTCGGCGATTCATTTTGAGGGAGACGTGGACGGCAGCGGAGTGAGTGAAGTCTACATTCAGGCCGTGGTGCCCGCGAGCGGAACTTGCCCGTGCACTGTGCAGCGCGGGACAGTCTTGAAATCCGTAGGAGGCACGCCGGCCTATTACACGGAGCTCGACAACGTGATGAGCCAGAATGTGTTCACGGCGTACAAGTATGATGGCACAGCATACAACTCCAGCACGGACGCTCTCTCCAGCATCAAGAATATCGGCGTCACGTTGTACGTCCAAAACCTGCAGCCCGATTCGAATGTTTCCTCGACCACCTACCCCACCACAACCATGGTATCGGAAGCGAGAATCAACAATTAACGTGGGCAGCCAACATGCGGGAATTTTCCGCGTAAAGGAAATCCACATGACGAGTCCAATGAAAATAATCAGCCAGTCAAAAAATACGGAACACGGAATTGCGCTGTTATTCTGCCTGATCGCACTGCTGCTTCTGACGGCGATCACCGCCTCGATGATCATGATGTCCGGGACGGATACCACCGTCAACGCCAATTACCGGTCGGAAGAAATCGCCTTTTTCGCGGCCAAAGCGGGCATCTACGAGGCCCTCGACCGGATGCAGCAGTCCAATGCGAGTAGCATTGCGGCTCAGATTCCCACGGCCATCCCCTCCGCAGCGGGCGGCGTGCTGTACCTGATCAACTCGGGCAGCTCACTCACCGTCCAACCATGGACCTCGACGAATCCGTACGTGGACGACGAACTCTGCCACGAGGGATTCTCAATTGCTGGAATGTCGAGCGTCCCCGCCGATGTTCCGTGCTCGACGGTGCCCGCCAGTGGCACGTGGTATACAACGGTGAACAGTAATTACCCTTGGAGCGGCACCAAAGCGGCCTTACCCTACGAGTGGGTAAGGATTAATTGGAAGCAGAACTCGTCAGAGACTTATATTAAAGGAACAGGAGCCTTAGCGGCAGCCGCCACCTACTCGGTCAACTCCTCGCAAGCTGCTTCCACTCCCGCCTGCTGGAACGGCGCGTCGGAGGTCCTCCTAAGCACGCCCACGGGCGTCACACCCGCCTACACAAGCTGCGAACAGTATCAGACCTGCGCAGCGTCAAACCCCGTCATTACCACGCCCGTGTACTTGATCACCGCGCTTTCCGTAACGTCCAATGGGTCGCGGCAAATGGTCCAGGCGGAAGCTGCCCTGAATCCTCCAAGCATTTCTGTGTCCCCTTGCGGGATCAGCGATCCCTATGGGTTTTTCGCTTATGGAAACGCTTGCGTCAGCGGTGCGGGTGCTCCCTTTGACATCGGAGGAAACGCCTCCATAGATGGGTATATCAGCACGGGCGGTGGAACATACGCGTCGACCCACAGCACAGCTCTTGGAAGCATGGGCTCGAACGGTAGCGTCTACGCTCACGGGACTTCTACAAATGTTGGGGGAAAGGTGTATGTTCAACATCCGGGTCCCGCTGGCGGGTCGCATCCCTATACGGGAGCTTGTCCAACTTTTGATTTTTCCGTAAGCGGCAATCCCAGCTACGGCTCAGTTCTGCCTTCAGCGCCATTGACTCCTCCAGCAGTCAATATCCCGGCTAACTCGTCGACCACTGACCTGAACATTTCGGGCGATACTACTCTTGTCCCTGGTACCTTTTACCGCAACGTGTCGGTATCAGGAAACGGAACCACGCTGACCTTGACGGCCCCGGGAACTTATAACTTCAATAGCTTGTCCGTCGCGGTCCATTCAATCTTAGCCATCAGCCCGGCAAATAAAACCGTCACGATAAATATTACAGGCGCCAGCAGTAGCACGCCCATTAACTTTGACTCGCACGCCACCGTTAATAATGGCGGGGGGATCGCGGCGAATTTGCAATTCAACTACCCCGGATCGGGAACCGTAAACATGGTGGGCGGTCCTTCCGCCTACGCTGTTGTGAACGCTCCATACGCCGCAGTGGTGATGCACGGCGGCTCCGATTTCTACGGCACCATCATGGCGAATACTTTCGACGACTCCGGTGGAGTAAATCTTCACTTTGACTCAGCTGATACCACTATTTCCGGAGCCACTGCAGCCACGGCCACGGCTAATGCGACCGGCTCCTACAACACGCTGGCTTTCCGGTCAGTGCCTTATTAACCTCGATAATTTAGGGTTTGCGTTTGAAAAGAAAGATCGGAAGTAGGCTCTGAGAGGATGTGAGTTTTTTGATTTTCCGCATGCGACTAGAAGCTTCCTCCAGGAAGGAACTCCATCTCATCCAAACGGGCAACGAAATCGCGCATGAAAATTGTAAAATTGTTCCCTGGGTCCAGCCGCTTCTGCTCACAGAAATTTTATCTGGGACTGAGCCACAGTTTCGACAGTCGCGATTTCTCACAGAAAGGGCGCGGAGATGTGGCGCCCCCTGTTGCTGCTTCCCAAGGGACAGCGAATCTTGTACCTGCCGCGGTGGCGGCGTAAGATGAGGCCCTCAAGCCATGAAGTACACAAGACGCGAATTCTTCAGAACCACCGCAGTGGTTGGCGCAGCCGCAGGCATTTCGGGAATTGCGGCGTTGCCGTCGTGCCTCGCGGTTGCTGTAGAATCGCCTCGCATGGAGACGTTCACCGAATGGCTGCAGGCAGATCGTGCTACTCGAAAACGTGGATTAGAGTTCTGCCTGCAACGCATCCGGGAACTCGATCCCTCGATTCATGCGTGGGTCCAGGTGCAGCCCGAACGGCCCACGGCGGACGGACCGCTTTCCGAAATCCCGTTTGGTGCCAAAGACATCATTGAGACGCAGGGCATGTCGACCGAGTACGGGTCGCCGCTTTACAAAGGCCGCCTTGGCTCGGCGGACGCCGCGATCATTCGGGAGATGCGCAGCCGCGGGGCGATCCTCCTCGGCAAAACGGTGACCACTGCTTTCGCGTACCGGACCGCGGGGCCCACTCGGAATCCGCGGAACCTCGAGCACACTCCAGGCGGCAGCTCGAGCGGTTCCGCAGCGGCGGTCGCCGCGGGCATGGTGCCTTTCACTATCGGCGAACAAACACAAGGCTCAATGATCCGGCCTGCTTCTTTTTGCGGCGTTACCGGATTCAAGCCGACGCACGACCTTCTTCCGACCGAGGGAATGCTACCCTTCGCCAAGAGCCTGGACACTCTGGGTCTTTACACGCACACCCCGGCGGACATGCTTGCGCTCTGGAAAGCGCTGGGACACACGGCAGGCGGCGAAGAGCAATTTGTATTCGGAGCCCCCGAACCGATCCCGGAATGTGAGCCGGAAATGGCGAACGCATTCCGGGAGGCGTTGTCGCTCTTGCGCCGTTCGGGCTTGAATATCAAGACAGTTGATATTTCAGACTTGCTCAAAAAGCTCACCGATATAAGCCGCCTGGTGATGTTCTATGAGGGCGCCCGATTCCACGAGGCGCGCTGGAGGGAGTTTGGGGACCGGCTGGACCAACCGCTGGCGGACCTGATTCGCGAGGGTCTGAAGATCCCCGCCGCACGGTATGACGAGGCCAAGCGATTCCTCGCGGATAGCAGGGCACGAATGGCGGAGATCTTCAAGGCTACTCCTGTGATTCTCACGCCCGCCGCAGCTGGACCCGCGCCCTTGGGCTTATCCAACACCGGCGATCCTAGAATGAACGCGCCCTGGACGGCGTTAGGAACGCCAGCCGTGTCCATTCCGATGCCTGTTGCGGCTGGACTTCCCCTCGGATTGCAGCTGACTGCCGACCTCGGGCAGGATTCGAGAGTCCTTCAAGCGGCGCTTCTGCTACAACAACGTTTTAATGCAGGACCCAAGATACCGCCGGCGTGAGGACATTTAACTTTCGAAACCTGTGCTGCGAGGGCCAAGGCAACCAGGTGGTGTTACGCATGTCCGGCGAATTTTTATAAGTGATTCAACACTCGGTTGAAAACCACCACCCGCTGCGCGAAAACCACCAATAGCCTCGCATTTCAGGCGATCCTCAGATGGCCGGTAGTAACCATATCTTATTGATAAGAAGTTACTTATTGCAAAGTAAAGCCGTGGACTTAAATTTGGCAACGGCCATGCTCAACTTATAGTCGACTGCGTTGAATTTGCAAAGCTGATTGGAAAGGAGACGAACGATGACTCGATTTTGGAAATATTCCGCAATGATTCTCCTGGCGCTGGCGATTTTTGTGCCTGTGGCGTCGGCTCGTCCTCGTGTATTCATTGGCGGTTACTTCGGCCCCGGGTTCTACGGACCGGCGTATTACGGCTGGTATGGCCCGGCCTACGTCGCGCCATACGGCGTCTGGCAGGCTCCGTACGAGGGCAAGGTCAAGATTGAAACCAAGATGAAGGACGCGAGCGTGTATGTCGACGGCGGCTACGCAGGAACAGTTGGGCAGCTGAAAACTTTTCCGTTGCGGCCCGGCACGCACAACATCGAGCTTCGTGACCCGTCCGGCCAGACGATTTTGCAGGAAAAGATCGATGTGCTTGCCGGCAAAACGACCAAGCTTGCTGCCTAATTGCGCGGGATGACGCGCGAGTACTGGACGAAAGGCCGGATCGCTTGAGCGGTCCGGCCTTCGCTGATTTGGCGCAACCGCGAATTATGAATGATTGGGCTGAAAGGGCCCATACAACTAATCACCCTAAACAGTGTTCTTATTAGTGTCCAGCCCGGGGAGCCAGAAGTGCGGGCGAAGATGAAATGGCCAAGACTCGGTGTTCTACTTTTTTTCTTGTTGGCCGGGTTCACGCCGCTGGCGCATGCAAATGCTACTGTTCTTCTCGAAGAGCCCTATAGTTACGATGGCGCCCTTGCCGGGACAGGCCACACCGCAGTTTACCTGACGCGGGTCTGCGCCGCGACTCCCGTCACCCTGCGGCGCTGCAACCCCGGAGAACACGGCGTAGTCATCAGCCGATACACGCGAATCGCGGATTACGACTGGATCGCCATTCCGCTCGTTCCGTACCTGTATGCCGTCGAAAACCCGGAAGATATTCCTCTCTACGCGAACCCCAAGCTTGTGGCCTTCCTTCGCGATCAATACCGCCGCGCCCATTTGGAAGACTTCGCACCGGATGCTCCGGGGGGCGAAATTCCCAAGGGAGACTGGTACGAACTCGTTGGTTCGTCTTACGACCGCACGAATTATGGCTTCGAGATCGAAACCACCCTGGAGCAAGATGATGCCTTGATCGCTTGGCTCAATTCCCGGCCGAACCGCGCGACCTACCAATTCGTCTCCCGCAATTGCGCGGACTTCGTGCGTGAAGTCCTCGATTTTTATTACCCGAAATCAGTTTCGCGCGGCGCCATCGCTGACCTCTTCGTCAGCACACCGAAACATGCGGCCAAGTCGCTCGTGAGGTACAGCAAGCGCCATCCGGATTTGGAATTCCAACAATTTGTAATTCCCCAGGTCCCCGGCAGCGTGAAGCGCAGCCGGCCGGTTCGCGGCCTCCTGGAGTCGGTCTTCCGGGCAAAGAAATACGCTGTGGTTCTTGCTGTGTTTCACCCTTTCCTTGCCGGAGCGGTGGTGTCCGCTGACTTGGTCGGCGACAAATTCAACTCCGCAAGGAATTCGTTGGTTTTTAGCCTGACCGGCGAGCCGTTAGCCCCGCCGACAAATGCGGAGAGGCGTACTTACCTGAGGGAATTACGGACCGTGGCAGCCGGAAACGCGGATAGCGACCGAAGCGCCGACGGAATCACGTGGCGAAAATTCGTGGAGAAGTCAGAACCGGAATTTGACGCGGCAGGACAACCAGTTCTGCAAGCTCCCGAGGAGAACAATCCCATGGAACTGGGTGTTACACGGAGAGGTCTACAAAGCGAAGACGCTCCCTGGGAACTCCAGAGGGGGCTCGTGGTTTCTCGCTTGAAACAATCCCTGGAACAAAGCCGCGCTCCCAGAATTTCGAGCAACGAATTGCGCGAGGATTGGAAGCTGTTGGAAAAAATCGACCACGCCGGGCAAGAGAAACTTTCCCAGAAGTTAGATCAGGGGAATCAGGCCGTAAATCAAAGAACGGACCGGACTTCCGACTGACTCGCCCCGGAGCGAGTGATGGAACCTTGCAAGGTTCCACTGGCTTTTTGCTTCCCTTTGTTTGGAGTCGTGCGTCTGAATACGTTGAGTAGAGGTGTGAGCAGCGTTGCACGCGTGCCGCGCCCGGCGCGGATAAATATGCTGGCGCTTCTTCCGGAACCATAGGACACTCTGTCGTGCCGTGGGCTTAGGCCTATGCTCAAAATTTGCTCCGTAATGTTGAGGATTGACATGGGGCCGGCAAGATTCTTAAGATTGTTCTCCGCAATGTAAATCTGCGGCTTGGGAACCATTTTTGTATCGTATGCGTCTGTCTCAAAGAGAATCCTTATGATTACAGTAAATGGACTTACGAAAAAGTACGCACACACGACCGCCGTGGATCAGATCTCGTTCCAAGTCCAGCGCGGCCAAATCGTCGGATTTCTCGGCCCCAACGGCGCCGGAAAAACGACGACGATGCGTATGCTCACCTGCTTCCTGACGCCTACGAGCGGCACGGCTACGGTGGCCGGTTTCGACATCCTGGAACAGCCCCTCGAAGTGAAGAAGCGCATCGGCTATCTTCCCGAGTTGCCCCCGGTTTATCCCGAGATGCGAATCGCCGAGTACCTGTCGTTCGTCGGGCAGCTCAAGGGGCTGTCCGGATCGGACTTGCGCGCCCGAGTCGACTATGCCTGTGAGCGGTGCGCGATTGCGGACGTTCGAAACAACATCATCGGGAAACTTTCCAAAGGTTACCGGCAGCGCGTCGGTCTCGCCCAGGCGATCATCCACAACCCGGACGTTTTAATTCTCGATGAGCCGACGGCGGGCCTCGATCCTAAGCAAATCAATGAGACGCGCGATCTGATCAAGAGTCTTGCGGGCGATCACACGATCATCTTGAGTACGCACATCCTCCCCGAAGTGAGCCAAACGTGCGAGCAGGTCATCATCATCAACAAGGGCAAGATCGTGGCGACCGATTCGGTGGGCAATCTGCAGCAGCGCGCGCGCTCCGGAGAATCCGTGGTGGTCGAAGTCGCCGGCCGCAACGGCAGCCTGGATCCCGCGGCGGTCCAGCGCAAGCTGGAGCAGATCGCCGGGGTGAGCCGCGTCATCCCCAAGGCGGATGGGCAGAAGCGCATCCTTTTTGAAGTCGAAGCGACCAAGGACCGCGGCGTTCGGGGCGCGGTAGCTCGCGCCGTGGTCGAATCGGGTTGGGATTTGAACGAGCTTCGGCCCACCGCGCTGAGCCTGGAAGAAATCTTCCTCCAACTGACCGGATCGGAAGCGCCCGCGGAAATGGAAACCGTGGCCGCAGGGGGACAGAATCAATGAGAAATATCTGGATCATTTGCCGGAAGGAACTGCGCAGCTATTTCGTTTCCCCGGTCGCCTACATTTTGCTGGTCATGTTCGCCGTCATTTTCGGTTTCTTCTTCTGGAATTCCGTGGGCTATTTCGTCAGCATGGCCATGCAAGCGACTCTGGAAGGCGAACAATTTCCGATGAACATCAACGAGCAGGTCGTGCGCCCGCTCCTTTCCAACCTCAACGTGATCGGGCTGTTTTTCATTCCCTTGATCACGATGCGCCTGTTTGCCGAGGAGAAGCGCAGCGGCACGATCGAACTGCTCACTACATCGCCGATCACCGACGCACAAGTGATCATCGGGAAATGGCTTTCCGCGGTAATCATGTACGCGTTGATGTTGTTCTCGACTGTCCTGGATATGCTGTTCCTGTTCCGCTACGGCAACCCCGATTGGAAGCCGCTGGCCATCGGGTACCTGGGCCTTCTGTTGCAGGCGGGCGGCTTGATCGCCATCGGGACGTTTATTTCCACGCTAACGCGGAACCAAATCATCGCCGGGGCCGTAACCTTCGGCGTTTGCCTGATGCTTTGGGTGCTGGGCTGGGTGAGCCAATACGAAAACGCCACCTGGGCGCAGGTGCTGTCCTACATGTGCGTGATTACGCATTTTGATTCGTTTGCCAAGGGTTTGCTGGATTCGAAAGACGTCATCTTTGACGTCACCGTAATTTTCCTGGGATTATTTTTTACAGCGCGCTCGATGGAATCGATGCGGTGGAGGTCGTAAGTGAATCGCAAGTGGATGGAAGCACGACAAACCAAGTACGCAGCGTATGTGACGATGTATATCCTCGTGATCCTGTGCATTGTTGCGGTGGCCAACGTTCTGGCCAACCGTTACAACAAGTCTTACGACTCGACTTCTAACAAGCGGTACAGCCTGTCCGACCAGACCGCCAAAATCGTGAAGGGGCAGTCGCAGCCCATTTCGATCACTTATTTCGACAAGACAAGCAGTTTCCAGGCCGGCAAGGACTTGCTGGACCGCTATGCGACGCTTTCGCCCAAGGTCCATCTCGATTACGTCGATCCTGACAAGAATCCGCAGGCGGCGCGCGCCGCGGGCATCACCAAGTACGGCACAACGTTGGTGCAAATCGGCGCAAAAAAAGAAGAAGCCAAGAACATAACGGAAGAAGATGTCACGGGCGCGATTATCCGGGACCTGAAGAGCAATACGCGCAACGTTTGCTTCCTGACGGGTAGCGGTGAGCGGCAGATCGATGACGCGGATCGCGCGGGCCTTTCGCATCTCAAAGATTTATTGAGCAAGGATGATTACACGAGCAAGTCCATCAGCCTTCTTGAAAAGGCGGAGGTTCCCGCGGACTGCACGGTGGTAGTGGTTGGAGGCCCCAAGAGCGACTACCAGCAGCCCGAAGTCGATGCGCTCAAGAAATATGTGGAAGGCGGCGGGCGCGCCATGTTCTTGCTGGATCCACCGCTCAAAATCGGGCGTCCCACCGCGGATAACGACGCGCTTGACAATGTCCTACAGGGCTGGGGCGTCAGCGTGGAAAAAAATCTCTTGCTGGACTTGAGCCCCGTGGGCCAATTGTTCGGAGTTGGACCGACCATCGCTCTGGTCTCGACTTACGATCCTCATCCCATCGTGAACGAAATGAAAGGCACCGCCACGGGATTTCCGCTGTCGCGTTCCTTGACGATCAAGAACACGGACAATACAACCGTGCAGAAGTTATTTGAATCTTCGGATTCGAGCCTGGCGACAAATAAATTGGACACGCCCAACGTGAACCCGAAGGACCCCAGCAACAAACCGGGACCCCTGACGATCGGGGCCGCCGGCACCTACAAGACCGGCAAGGAAAATTCGGAGGGACGCTTCGTGGTCGTTGGCAGTTCGTCGTGGGCTGCGAATTCCTTCCTCTCGTTCAACGGCAATAGCGATCTTGCGCTGAACGCGATGAATTGGCTTTCCTCGGACGAAGATTTGATCTCCATCCGGCCGAAACCGCCGGAAGATCGCAAGGTCAACATGACCGGCGCGCAATTTAACTGGGTCCGCCTCAGCAGCCAGTTTCTCTTGCCAGGAGCGCTTTTGCTGGCAGGGCTCTCCGTGTGGTGGCGGAGGAGATAGCGGCCGCTTCGATTTCAACCCATTCACCGCGAGACAAAAACATGATGAAGATGCGACAACTCCTCGTGGCGACCATTGTGCTGGCGGCGCTCGGCGCAACTCTCTATTGGTCTAATCACCGCAAGCCCACCAACGACAGCGTGATTGCCGGCCCCAGCACAGCAAACGCCAAGATAATTTCCTTGAATCAAGCTGATATTTCCAAGCTGGAAGTAAAGAAAAAGGACGGCGACGACGTCGTTCTCAACCGAGTCGGCCCTTCGAGCTGGAAAATCATTTCCCCGAAAACTCTGGTTGCCGACGAGGACTCCGTGTCGACCATTCTGTACAATTTATCGCCAATGGATGGCGCCACGCTGATCGATGAAAAGGCCTCCGACCTGAAGCAATTCGGGCTGGCGGAGCCTGAGGCTCGAGTGTCCGCCACAGGAAAAGATGGAAAGACACAAACCGTTCTGATCGGCGACGAGACACCCACGGGCGACTCCGCTTACGTCATGCTCTCCGGCGATTCAAAAGTCTATTCGGTCCCCAAGAATACGAAAACGAATTTGGACAAGGGGCTGAAAGACTTGCGCGACAAGCGCCTGATGCCTGTCGATTTCGAAAAGCTGGCCGGCGTGGAAATCAGCGGCGCAAAATTACATCTGACATTTGGTTCCGATGACGGAAAGTGGACCGTTCGCAGTCCCGCGAATTTCCGCGGAGACACTTCCAAGATGGAAACCATCGTCGAAAAACTGCGCACGGCAACCATAGACCCCGGCACTTCGGAGACGGAAATGAAGAAGGCCGCTTCCCTGTTTGCTTCGGGCGCCCCGGTCGCGTCCTTGAAGGCCACGGACCCTTCCGGCTCGCAAGAACTGCAAGTTCGCAAAGTCGCAGACGGCTACTACGCGAAAACGACCGCGATGGACGGCGTGTACAAAGTGCCGAACGAACTCGGCGACGCGGTCAACAAGGATGTGGAGGATTTTCGCGAGAAGAGGGTCTTCGATTTCGCGGAGCAAGATCCGGACAAGGTTGAATTGCACGACGGATCTAAAGGATATTTCCTGACGCGCAGCGGAGAGGACTGGTGGTCCGACGGAAAGAAGATGGATGCGCTGAGCGTTCAAGAATTCTTGCGTACGATTCGCACGCTTACGGCGACGAAATTTACGACGACTGGGTTTTCCGGGCCGGAGCTGTCCCTGGTGGTGACTTCCAAGGACGGCAAGCGCGTTGAAAAAGTTGATATTTCAAAGAGCGGAAGCGGCGGCTACCTTGCGAAGAGGGCGGATGGGACGGCGCTGTTTGCGTTGGACGCAAAAGCCATCGATGATATGCGAAAAGCCGCGGGGGAATTGAAGGCGGCCGAGACTCCTGCCGTAAAAAAGTAATCGAAACTGTATCGAAACTAAAGTAGCGCAGGCTTCAGCCTGTGGGGTTTCAGTCCTTGCATGTACTAAACCCCACAGGCTGAAGCCTGCGCTACTAAAAACTTTCTATGCGGTTGGATACCAGTCTAGCAAGCGGACGTCGATGCCGGTGCCGTCTAGTGCTTTCTTGAAGACGGCCGTGTCTTGGCCTTTATAGTGATAGGGGATGACCACTTTGGGATGAAAGGCCTTGACTGCATCGGCGGCTTCTTCCGGCGTCATGGTGTAAGGCAGATTCATGCACACGAAAGCGACATCGATGTTCTTGAGCGCGCGCATTTCGGGAATGCCCTCGGTGTCGCCCGAAAAGTAGAAGCGCTTGCCGCCGTAGGTGAGCACGTAGCCATTGCCGCGCCCTTTATCGTGAAACAGCTTGCCGGGAGCGGGGCCGCGCGACGCCGTTGTGTTGTACATGGGGATGGCCTCGATCGTCCAAGCACCCCAGGTTGTCTTCTCGCCGTTGCCGATGACCTTGGCGGTCGTCACGGTCTTGGCGACCGCGGCCGGAGCGATGATGTCGGTGCCGGCTTTACTTTCGGCCTTGATTAGATCCGGATCCAAGTGATCGCCATGGATATCCGTAATCAAGATCAGGTCGGCTTGAGGGAGCCCTGTGAACATGGCCGGCTTGGCCGGATCGACGATGATGACCTTTCCGCCCGCTTCAATCTCCAGCGAAGCATGGTACACCGGCGTTATTTTCACCGGCCCCGCAGAGGAATCGAACGTCTGAACCGGTCGTGCCATCTGTGCGTGCGCACCCACCGCGAAGGAAATCATGGCGGCGCAGGCAAAGATGCTAAGAATCGATTTCATTTTTCACTCCTGTGGTAATTTCCACCCTAAGCGTGCGAAATCTTAGCACGCGTGCCGCGGCCCATACAATCCTGATCGTCCACATCCTCCGTTGCGCCGATTTAACTCCATGAAAAGAACGAGAGATTCCTCGCTCCGCTCGGAATGACAAAAGGAGTGGGGCCCTTTTTCCGCAGCCTCAATAGCACGGAGCCGGCGGGACGCCGGCGCTACAAACACCATCGAGCCGCCAGAGATTTTTGGAGTATTCGGAGATGCTCGTCCTTTTCAACCCCGTTCAAGAAATGGCGCTATTCAGCCTGAGCTATTGGTGCAGGATTCACCTGTACCGAAGGACAGCTAGCTCTTTCGCAATCCTTCGCGAGCGCCTCCGCGCAGCGCTCTCCCTCTGCGTACAATAGATATGAGGGTTTTCGGCCAGATCCTCATCGGAGCGAGACAACCTAATGAGTGACACTCCTTATATCGTGGCTCGAACGACTCCGCGCTTCGCGTTTATCGCCGAAGCGGAGATCGTGGGGATGAAGGATCGCGCGCGTGTTTCGGAATTGAGCGCGCGCGGCTGCTACATCGATTCCATCAACCCGCTTGCTAAAGGAACGGACGTCCGCTTCCGCATCCGCTACGGCTGCAGCACTTGCGAGTTTTCCGGCTCGGTGATCTACACGCATGCCGGGTTCGGCATGGGCGTGGTATTCGGACAGTTGACCGCCGAGCAACGCTCCACGCTCGATGTCTGGCTGGACGAACTCGCGAGAAAACTGGATTGAGAACGCCCCACTGAAGTTGCAAAACCGGTCCCGAAACACTTGCCTTTCAAGGTATGCGATCGAATAACGAGGAGGCTGTCATGCCGGTTTTTATGCAAAACGATCTAATTCTTCTCCTTCTGAAAGTGTATGGCGTGCTGTTTCTGTTGGGGCCAATCGTCCTGCGCGCGACGTTCAAATTCAAGGCGAAACTAGATCCTCAACTGGTGCCCAAAGAATCGCTTCCACCGGATGTCCAGCAGTTTATGGCGCCCCGCGTAGTGGGCATTGCGGGTCTTGGATTTGATCCTGTCGGCTATATAAACCTGGGGACTATGGCCGGTGGCACGCAAAGCTTCATGGCACTGTTCAGCAATTCCAGGACGCTGGAATGGGCGGACGTTTCCGTCGTCAAATCCACGAAGCAGATGAAGGGATACTCGGAGTTCATTACCCGGTGCTCGGACGATGCGCAGGTAGATACGAATACAAATGCCACGGCTCCGGTATTGTTTCCCGGGCCTTCCTATCACGTTTTTCGCTTTCCCCAGATCAAAGACGCTTTCACTCTCTACCGAGTGCATCGCATGCTCGTGCAGCAAAACACGGGTGGGTCAAGGCCGGAGTTGCCGCCAAAGGGCCAGGAGCTGGCTGAACTGAAGCGGCGTCTGGAGCGATATGGCGTTCGCCAGCAGGAGCGCGGATACATGTATCTTGATCCCGCAGGCGAGTATTTCCGCCTGACGTGGAAAGGCGCAATACTGGGAGCGTGGCGCTCGATCTGGCCGATTTCTTTATTGCGGAATTTGTGGATGCAAAGCCAGAGCCAAACGCGGCTCCGCTCACTCGGGGTTGCGCAAGTTCGCTCTACCTAGCCTAGGGTTAACAAAAAATATTCCTGCGCGAAAAAAAAGCAGGGCCAATGGTGTCGCTTGACGTTCGCTTTTGCCTCCGATACTGTTGCGCTGTTTCTCGAACAATTGCATAAAAATCACTGCTTCCATCCAATGAGGAAATGATTTGCTATGCCTACCTCCTATCGTGCACAACACATTGGCAGTTTGCTTCGCCCGCCCGAATTACTGAAGGCTCGCGCGGCACATGCCGCAGGCGGGCTCCCCCTGGAGCAGCTTCGCGCCGTGGAGGACCGCGCGATTCTTCAAGTCCTCGAAAAGCAACGACAAATAGGACTGGACGTCGTGACCGACGGCGAAATGCGTCGAGGCTCCTGGCTCACCGACATGGCTGACGCGGTCGATGGCTTTGTTCCCGAACGCATGCCCCTGGAATGGAAAGGGCCGGGCGCAGCCGTGGAAGGGAGCACGGCGTATGCCGCCGGCGCGAAACTCCGCAAGCTGCGGAAAATGACGGGCCACGAAGTTCCCTTCTTGAAGAAGAACACGCACGGGCCGTTCAAAGTAACTCTGCCCGCGCCTTCGAATTTCATGCTGGCAAGCTATAAGACCGGTATCACCGACAAATTCTATCCCACGCACGGCGACCTGCTGAAAGACCTGGTGGAAATTGTTCGCGATGACGTGAAATGGCTGGTCTCGGAAGGCGTCCAGTATATTCAGTTCGACGCACCGTTTTACTCCCACTACCTCGATCCGCTGCAACGGGCGCGGCTGAGGCAGTTGGGCCGGAGCCCGGACAAGGAACTCGAAAGCGCGGTTGCCGGGGACAATGCCGCGTTGCGCGAAGTGCCGCGCAGCAGCGTCACGGTCGGCATGCACATTTGCCGAGGCAACAACCGGAGCCGCTGGTTCACAGAGGGAGGCTACGGCGCCATCGCGGAAAGACTATTTGGGCAGCTGGAAGTGGATCGGTTTCTTCTCGAATATGACACGGCGCGCTGCGGCGGGTTCGAGCCTCTGCGGCAGGTTCCCCGAGGGAAAAGCGTCGTGCTCGGCTTGATCACGACGAAAGAGCCGAAACTGGAATCGCAAACTGATTTGCGCCGGCGGATTGATGAGGCCTCCAAATTCCTGCCGCTGGAAAACCTGTCGCTCAGCCCGCAGTGCGGTTTTGCATCCACGGCCGCGGGCAACCTGCTAACCATGGACGAACAATGGAAGAAGCTCGAACTCGTGGTGGATACGGCGCGAAAAGTCTGGGGCAAGGCGTAATTCCCGCCGGCGATCTCACAACATGGACGGGCCGGCATGCGGGGGCCTGCAGTTCCCCACATGCCAGCCCTGGCACTACGCTTAAAGCGAACGCAGAAACAAGATGAGATTCTCCTTGTTCTGACGCGATAGTTGCTCGAAGTTTTCGATGACCCGGTTGGCTTCGCTTCCGGGGCCTGCGTGCTCCTGGATGGACCGGACCAAGTTCTTTGTGCGTCCATCGTGCAGGAAGAACACTCGCTGGCCAACCCCCCATAACGGCGCCGTGCGGAACTGGTCCGGGCCGGCATTTCCCTGGAAGATGCCGTCGGCGAGGTTACTACCCATGTGATGCAGAGCCAGGTCGGAGAAGAGATTGGCCGGCACCTGCGAAAGTCCTGCGGCCAGACTGGATTTGTCCGTGGTCATCGAGGGGGTATGGCAGTTCGCGCAACCGATGGCCGTGAAAAGCGCGCTTCCCGACTGAATCTGCGGCGAACATGGAGTTCCAGTTGTCGGGCATGCCGGGATCGGCTGGTCCAAGAACCGCATGAAGTTTGCGAATGAGTTGACGTCCGAGGGAACCTGGGTTGGGTCCGTCGCCTCGAAACTGGTGCTGTCTTCCGGCGTGGAGTTAACAAGGCAGCCAGGCGGAATTGGATTTGGCGGATACCCGCGCTCGTTGGGGAAGAGCTCGTTCGTTATGCCCATCTCCACGTTGTAGGCTTCCCCAGCGAAGATGACCAGAGACTTGTTCTGAGCCTTCCATCCGAACCGGGTGATGGTGCCATCGTTGCCGCTGCGATTGGGAACGCCCGCAATTCCCAACTGCCGGCTTGCCGAATTGGCAAGATTGGCGAGGATGGTCGCTTCAGAAATGTTCTCGATCAGGCCCGCACCGAAAACCGGTGTGGGAATACGAAAGCTGAGATTGCCGTTGGCGGCTTCGGCGGCAAAGTCGGGCTGCGCCAAGGTACAGCCAGTTGCATCGGCACTGCCGGCAATCGTGAACAGGTCGTGCACGCCGCCATCCGATTTGAAGCGCGCCTCACGCACGGGGCCATCCGCTGTGACAAAGAACGGAATCGTGTTGTTGCGACTTATGAACGGGCCCACCGTAAACTGCGGATTTTGCGCAACATTGGGAAAGGCGTTGGCATTGGGGGAAGTTCCGCCCGTCGCAGGCTGCGAGTGGCAGGAACCGCAGGAGTTGCTATTGAACGTCGGCCCGAGACCGCCGTTACCAGACGAATTCCGAGGGACGCCTTCCAGTTCGTTGAACTGCGACAATCCATTTTGAAAGAACGCGAGCTGCTGCGACGAAAGGCCTTGGATGTGATTGCCGGCGCCTACGGAAATCGCGCGAGGGCCCGGGTCCAGGCTTTCCAGATTACCTCCTTGCCCCTCTTGACCTCCTTGTCCTCGTTCCCGGCCAAATTGCTGAGCAAAAGCTCCAGCCCCAACAAGACAGACCGAAAGAACGAAAAATGTCACGGACAAGCCTCGCATACCGCGGATATGGTGCTTCACGAGTGTCTCCCGGGTCTTTCTTGGGGGGTGAACAACTTGGACTTTTTTCATGGCTATCCCCTTCCTTCGCCTGAAGTGAGCTGGGAAGTTGTGTCCGCCAAGCGCGGCTTGAGCTTTCTACCGCGCTTGAGTTAACCATAAATTCAATACCACAATAGTTTTCCCACTGTTTGCCGGACATGATTCGTGACCGGCATTCAACCCGTCCTTTGCTCCGGTCAGGACAGGCCGGTCTTCTTTGGGAGGAAAGAAATTCCTCTGAAGCTAACGCGGTTTTCTCTCCCGCGAAGGCTTACCTATTGGGACAGACGGTAGTCCCTTTCGACTTGCGAATTCTGCTGTACTGAAGGACAGAATCAGGAGGGGGTGAAGGCTCGACGCAAGGTACTACCGGCAACCTGTCCCTTTGCTTGAATCGGTTTACGTGTGTCTGCCGAATGAAAGTGGAGATCGAGAGGAGATGCCAGAAAAGCTCGACAGGATTCGCCGGCGGCATTTACACTAATGCCCGCAACCAGGCAACCTGGACTACATCAAGAGGGTTTTTGATGCCCGTCGTCACCGATGTTTCGTCGAGCGGAATTTCCCGCAAGATTGACGTGCCATCCGGGATGTCGGCCATGCAGGCTGCCTTGAATCACCGAGGCAAGGGAATTCTGGGCGAATGCGGCGGGTCAAAATGACCGAAGAGCCGGATGGGATGATCGTCCGGCTCCCCGGCAAACAGAAGTGAATCGCGCGGAAGAATTCCAGCGGGAAGGACATGGCGCAATCATGAAACCACGCGAATTTGCGAAGCCCTTCCAGGTCGCGGATGGATCGCATTTCCGTCTGAAAGGCTTCAATCCGGCGGACACGCTCGGCTTGAAGTCCAAAGAGCACGCCAAAGAAGCGCTCGAGCAAGGGATCGCTCGCCTCGCCAGATTGCAGGAAAAGCTTTATGCCCAGGATCGCTGGGCCATTCTCCTGATTTTGCAGGCCATGGACGCCGCGGGAAAAGACAGCACCATCAAGCATGTCATGTCCGGAGTAAATCCGCAGGGATGCCGGGTCAATTCGTTCAAGGCGCCTTCCGCCGAGGAATTGCAGCACGATTTTTTGTGGCGAACATCGTGTTCACTTCCGGAGCGCGGCCAGATCGGCATTTTCAACCGGTCGTATTATGAGGAAGTCCTGGCCGTCCGCGTACATCCGGAATTCCTGGCCCGCGAGAAAATTCCCGTGCCGCTGGTTTCGGATCACATTTGGCAGAAACGCTTCGAAGAAATTAACGCCTTCGAACGCTATCTCACGGAAAATGGGATCGTGGTGCTGAAGTTTTTCCTCCACCTTTCGAAAAAGGAGCAGAAGAAGAGATTCCTCGAGCGGTTGGAGGATCCGGAGAAAAACTGGAAATTCTCCATGAGCGATGCCCTGGAGCGGCAACATTGGGAGAAGTATATGCGGGCCTACGAGGACATGATTCGGAATACGAGCACGAAACACGCGCCCTGGTACGTCGTTCCGGCCGATCACAAATGGTTCACGCGCCTGGTCGTGGCGGAAGCCACTATCGACGCCATGGAGAGCTTGGATCTCTCGTTTCCCAAAATGGACGCGGAAAAGAAAAAAGAACTGAAGGACGCGCGCGCCGCACTCGAGCATGAGGCCTGAGCGCCGCGCTTGCGTTGCGAACCCATGCCGCGAATCTATTGACGTGACAAATTGTTTACAACCATAGGCAGGGCTACAGCACAACTGTACCAGTACTGTCGGCATCTGATGATGTAATTGTGATTAAACGGAATGAGGTCGTGGTTGTCGGAGCGGGACCGGCGGGGATCGTCGCGGCGGTCGCGGCACGCAGGCTCGGCCTACGAGCAATTGTTCTGGATGCCCGAACGCCCCCGATCAACAAGTCCTGCGGCGAGGGCATCTTGCCCCAGGGTGTTGCCGCCCTCAGAATGCTCGGCATCTGCTTGCCGCCTGAAAACGCCTTTGCATTCCGTGGAATCCGGTTTGTGGACGAGGAACATTCCGCACGCGCGGAATTTGCGGGCGCAACGGGCTTTTCTGTGCGCCGCGTAAAGTTGCATCAGCTGCTTGTCAACCACGCAGTCGAGGCGGGTGTGGAATTCCACTGGGGAACGCGAGTGATGCAAATCGATAAAGAGGCGGTGACGACGGCAAAAGAGAAATTTTCTTACCGTTGGCTCGTCGGCGCGGATGGCCAGAATTCGCAAGTCCGCAAATGGGCAGGGCTTGATCCGCGGATGGTCCGAAGGAATCGATTCGGCTTTTGCAGTCACTTTCAAGTGATGCCATGGTCGGACGAGGCTGAAGTTCATTGGGGGCGAGGCTGCCAGATGTTTATCACACCGATGGCAGGGCAGGAAGTTTGCGTTGTCGTACTCTCGCGTGATCCCGCCCTACGGCTTGAGGGAGCACTGTCGCGATTTCCAGGTCTTGCGGAGAAATTGCGGGGAGCGACGCAGACAACCAGGGAGTTGGGTGCCACTACAGGCTTGAGGGTCCTCCCGGCCATCACGCAAGGGCGCGTGGCGCTGGTCGGAGACGCCTCGGGAACAGTAGACGCGGTGACTGGCCACGGTCTCAGCCTCTCGTTTCAGCAAGCCATTCCTCTGGCGGAGGCCATGAGACTAGGCGACCTGGCCCACTATCAACATGCTCAGAATCATCTCGCGGCTGTGCCCATTGCGATGTCGCGTCTCATGCTGCTCATGAGCGGAAGTGATTGGATCCGCCGCCGAACCATTCGCTTGTTTCAAGAAACACCGGGCTTGTTCTCAAAATTGCTGTCGATTCACACGGAAAGGATGCCTCTATCTTCGGTAGGCATGGCTGAAATCGCCGGTTTCGGCTGGAAATTCCTGAGGACCTAGCTGCTATGATTCGCAAACATCATTCACTTCGACAACGTTCAATTCCGTTCATCCTCGCGGCCTTCGCCGGGCTGGCCACACTGATTCTGGCGCCCGCATCCCGGGCCCAGGAATCCATGGTTCAGCTCGACGCCGCCCAGACGAAGATTGAAATTTCGCTGAGCGGGAACATGCACACCGTTCATGGGAAATTCGCTCTCAAGAGCAGCACCATCCGTTTCGATCCTGCCAACGGCAAAATCAGCGGCTCCATCGTCGTGGATGCGACCAGCGGAGACACGGGCAACAATGGCCGCGACAAGAAGATGCATCGTGAGATCCTTGAAAGCGCCAAGTTTCCGGAAATCGTTTTCACACCCATGCAAATGATGGGCCTGGTGGCCGCCGATGTCGCTTCCAAAGTGGAAGTGTCGGGCCGGCTTCGCCTGCACGGGCAGGATCATGACGTGACGCTTCCGATCGACGTTCAAGCGGATGGCCGGAGTCTACAGGTTACGACTCACCTGGAAATTCCATATGTGCAGTGGGGACTGAAGAACCCGAGCAATTTCTTTTTGCGTGTCAGCGACAAAGTGGACCTGAACATCCAGGCGACAGGCCGCGTGCAAGACGGCGGCAATCCTTAACTGGAACTGATTCCGGCCGCCTGGATTGCCTTAGACATCGCACCGATCAGCGGAGCCTCTTCGTTCAATACCATGTAAATCGGAATTTGCGCCAAAAGTGTGGCGAACCTTTCCTTCTCGCAGAACGCGCGGAAAAACGTGCCGTCTTCCATCTTCTTGCGTATCTTCACCGCAATCCCGCCGGCAACCCAAACTCCTCCCCGCGCGAGAACCTTCAGGGCCAGGTTCCCAGCCTCGGCGCCATACATGGACACCCAAAGGTCGAGGGTCTGTACGCAAACCGGGCACTGCCCCGCAAGGGCCAGCCGCGTAATCTCAGGAGCGGCGTCTGCTTCCTGCCCTTCAAAGGAGGGATGCTGCACGGATGCGTCGAGAAAGGAATGGATCGTCCGAAATCCGCGCCCCGAAAGAATCAGTTCCAAGCTTACATATTGGTCGCGCTTTTTCATGTAGCGCAACAACTCAATCTCTTGCTCCGTCCGGGGCGGAAAATCCGTGTGGCCTCCTTCTGAGCTGGCTACCATGTACTGATTGCCGTCCCAGAATAGAATGGCCTCCCCCAAGCCAGTGCCCGCGGCGAGCAAGGCCTGCGTGGATTGTGGCGAAGGCACTCCCTGGTTGAGAATGGAGAGCTCCGAGGGCGCCATATGCGCCAAACTGTAACCGGTGGCTTCCAAATCATTCAACAAGACGACATGCTTGGTTCCGAGCTGTTTGGCAAGAGCGGAGGCATCCACGAACCATGGCAAATTAGTCGCTTTGACTCGATGATCGATGACCGGCCCCGCAACGCCGAAGCCTGCCGCCTCAATGGCATGCGCACCGGCAACTTTCGTTTCGGCCTGAGCATCGAACAGGAACTTCGAGATCATTTCCTCAAAGGTAGGAAATTCGCCGCTTTCATATCGCTCTGCGATGATTTTTCGGTGGGACTTGCCGTGGATTTCATACAGCGCCAGATTGCACTTGGTGCCGCCGATGTCCCCTGCCAGAATCACGTGCTTCTCCCCGGCCTGGCGCGAGTAGTCCCGGCCGGCTTCTCCTGCGGCGCGGCTTTGTCGGACATGGCCGGCGCCAGCATAGCCGCTGCGGCTTTATCCACCAGAAAAAGCTTTTGCCCGAGATTGCGTGGCTGCACGAGCTGTGCAGGCAGGGGAGGTTCGGACTTTCCCTGCAATACGGCGTGCAGGATTTCCGCTTTGTCCGAACCCACGACCAGAAAGACGACGCGCATGGCCGCATCGAGTACAGGCAGCGTCAGCGTCATGCGGCGCATATTCAATTTTGTGACCATGGGCGTGCTGACCCAGCGCGACGTTTGACGTGTCACGCGAGTGCCGGGAAACAACGACGCGGTGTGGCCGTCTTTTCCCATGCCCAGATAGATCAGATGGAATCGCGGGAATCCCTGGTCATCCAGATCGAGATATTTGCGCAGGGCTTCTTCGTATTCATGGGCCGCGCGGCCGATATTTGGCTTTTCGGCCTCCATGCGATGCACGTTGACCTCGGGAATCGGAACCCGAATGAGCAATTCGCGGCGCGCCATTCCGAAGTTGCTCTCGGCATTTGTGGGAGCGACCGCGCGCTCATCACTCCAGAAAACTTGTACCTTACCCCAATCCACTTGGCCTCGAAATTCATCGGAGGCGAGAAGTTGAAACATCAGACGCGGCGTGCTTCCACCCGAAAGCGCAACTTTGAATTGGCCATCCTTGGCAATCGATTGCCAGGCGTAGTCAATGAACAGGCGAGCCGCGCCGCGCGCCACCTCGGCCGGGTCCGCGTACACGTGTACACTCGGAAGAATCTCTTGCGGGACGCCCTTACGTATTCCGCCAGTGTCGGCCATCGCGCTCCAGCAATTCATCGGCTTCGTGTGGGCCCCAGGTGCCCGCCGCGTAGTTTGGAAATTTGGGTTTATTCGATTGAAAATAATTCAGAATGGGATCCACCAGCGCCCAGGCTGCTTCCACGCCATCGGCGCGGTCAAAAAGCGTCGCGTCGCCGCGCATGCAGTCATTGATCAGCGTAGCATATGCAGATCGCTCGCCCCCGCCAAATTCTGCCTGATAGCTGAAATCCATATTAACTGTTTTCAATTTCATTTCCTGTCCCGGACGCTTGGCATTAAACGAAATCGAAATTCCTTCATCCGGCTGGACATTCAGGACCAGGGTATTCGTGGATAAATCCTGGCCACGGAACACCAGGTGCGGCGCCCGGCGAAACTGAATGGCGATTTCGGTGACCCGCGACGGCAGGCGCTTTCCTGTCCTCAGGTAAAACGGGACGCCGGCCCAGCGCCAGTTGTCGATCAGGAGACTCGCGGCGACAAACGTTTCCGTGGCCGAACCCTTCGCCACGCCGGGCTCATCCCCGTACCCGGCCAGCGAGGAAGAATTCCCGGGCGCACTTCCGGGACCGTATTGTCCCCGCACGATATCCCTCTTGATGCTTTCCGGGGTAAACGGCCGGATCGATTGCAGAACCTTAATTTTTTCGTTCCGCACGGCGGTGGCATCAAAGGCCGCCGGCGGTTCCATCGCCACCAGCGAAGTCAGTTGCAGGACGTGGCTCTGGATCATGTCGCGCGTTGCGCCCGCGGTTTCGTAGAACGCCGCGCGCTGCTCGACGCCCAATGTTTCCCCCGCAGTGATTTGCACATGATCCACGTAATTGCGGTTCCAGAGCGGCTCGAAAATGCCGTTACCGAACCGCAGCACCAAGAGATTTTGGACTGTATCTTTCCCCAAGTAATGATCGATGCGGTAAACCTGCGATTCGTCGAATGCTTTGAGAACGGTTTGATTCAGTTTCCGCGCCGAGGCCAGATCGCGGCCATACGGCTTCTCGATGATGATCCGCGTCCAGGATTTTCCGTTCGGGTGCTTCGCGAGGCCTGCCTTGTCCAGTTGTTCGATAATTATCGGATAAATATCCGGCGGTGTGGCCAGGTAAAAGAGCCGGTTTCCGTTCAGATTGTGCTCCTGGTCGAGTTCCTCCAGCCGCTTCTTCAATTTCTCGAATGCTTCCGGATGATGATATTCGCCCGCGACATAGGCCAGGGCGTTGGCAAATTCCTTGCACTCCTCATCCCGCAGCGTGTTGGCGTCGGCGAATTTCTTCACCGAATCGACTGCCGACTTTTGGAACGCCTCGTCGGTCATGGGCGTGCGCGAAAAGCCGATGATGGCAAACCGACGCGCCAGGCAATTCTGCGCGGCCAGACCGTACAGCGCCGGAACCAGCTTCCGGCGCGAAAGATCGCCCGAAGCGCCGAAGATGACAATGGTGCAGGGATCGGCCGGCGAGATCGAACTCTGTTTCGCCGGCTCGGGTTTTTCGATAACCGCGCTTTTGCCTGACGTCATGTTGGGGTCCTCACTTATTTGCGGCCGCTTTGATGGCGTGGCCGTCAATCAGAATATCATCTTTCGAAAGATGAGGAAGGAGCGCGGCAATCGTTTCATCCACCGGCGCGCCGGACGGGACCATGATCCAAATGGCTCGCCGCTTCCCCAGCTTTCCGGCGAGGTTGGCGAGTGAATCGGCGCCCCCCGCGCCGGCCGCCGCGACGCGCGCCACGGCGCCTGCATCCCGGTCATAGCCGACGACGCGATGTCCGCCGCGCACGAGCCGCTCGACCATATTTGCGCCCATGCGCCCCAGCCCCACCATCCCGAGTTCCATATACTCTCCCCACTACGTTTTGGCAACGATCACGCCGCTCGCCGCCAATTCCTGCCGCAACTGTGTCGCGTTTTGGAAATGAATCGTGCGCATTTGCAATTGCCTTGCGCACTCCAGATTCAGCTCCCGATCATCAATGAACAAACATTCGCCGGGATCGCGCTGCGTCACTTCCAGCGCCAGCTTATAGATTCCTTCTTCGGGTTTTCGGACACCCAAATAGCAGGAACTGAAAAAAGCCTTGAACTCGCGGCGCAAATTGAATTGATGGATCCTGCGTTCATTCAGTTCGAGCGGCTCGTTGTTGATGGTTGCCTGCAGATACTTTCCGGTTGCGGCCACAGCGGACAGAACCGCGCGCGATTCCGGGAATTCCGATGACTGCGCGAAAATGAAATCCGTGAATTCTTCCCGCGTGAAACTTCGCTTGCGATAGAAGACCGTGCGCTGAAGGTAGGTGTCGAGGGTGATGCGGCCCGTTTCAAACGCGGGGCTTGCGAGTTCGTGCCGGTCCTGGAATTCTTCCCAATCGATCCCGAACTTCTTGGCCGCCGCGGCGCGCGCCCCGCGGTCCCATCCGTTCGACAGGATTACGCCACCTACATCCCAAAATAACGCCGTGACGTCCGACATCGCGCCCCCTCAGAGCCGACCGCGTGATCCCGAATATTGTAAGCGAACCGGGCAAGGGAACGCTGCACTCTTCGAAAATCGTTTCTTGGCCGCCAACGTCTCGCCGGCTTCGTGCTTCTGTTCCGAATTCGAACACTGCCGGCAAGATGCCGGCGAGCCGACAAACAAATGCCGTTCCTATGAACTCATGCCTCTGCCACAAGCCTCGGCGGTTTGGTTTTCTTCCTTTCTTGCAGTATCGTAGATGGGAACAGATCAGCTAGGTTCCCCGATGGAGGATGCAGATGGCGGATGAATCCTGTGGCCCGACAAATCCCGTAGCTTCGAGTGTGCCTGCAAAACCCGGCCAGCGCTTGGTTCATTGCGTAAAGTTTGACAAGGATATGCCCGGTCTCGAACGCATCCCTTGGAAGGGAGAACTGGGCAAGCGCGTGTACGAGAACGTTTCGGCGGAAGCCTGGAAGCTGTGGATCGAATACTCCAAGATGCTGGTAAATGAGTACCGGTTAAACCCGCTCGAACCGGCGTCGCAGAAAATCATGGAAGAGCAAATGGAACAATATTTCTTCGGAGAGGGCGCCAAGCTGCCCGAAGGATACGTCCCGCCCAGGGCCAAGGGTTAACCTGAATTTCGCGCCAAGGATTCACATTCTGGCGGCCACACAAAAATAAATATACCTTGTGCCCGATGAGTCGTAGCGCCGGCGTCTCGCCGGCGTTTTTGCGCTGTGCGAAAATCGGAAAAATCGCCGGCGGGACGCCGGCGCTACGTAAGACCTGCGCCCTGCAGTTAGTGTCGTTGGAATTCAAGTTTAGAGCTTGCTTTACGCGCCCGGAATTGCCCCAGTCACAGGGTGCTGCACAGGCAATCGCTCGGCAATTTCAAATTTCAATTGACTATGCGCGTGGCGGAGCGCGGCTTCCACCTCGGCGGGGGATTTACCGCGCGCAAAGAGGAACCCAAGATACGTCGCACCCTCGGGCCACGCGGCGATCAAGTCATGCAAGCGCGCCGTGATTTGCACATCTTCGATCCCGGGCGTGGCGCGGGCTTGCTCTTCCCCTTCCACTTTTTCAAGAACGCCGGTCTTGGGTACGGGAATCATCATCACGCCGGACGCGTCGTCTTCCCGATCGAGGTCGGTTCCCTGCATGCCCAGCGAGTGCCGCACCAGAAGTTCTTCCAGGAAAATGCGTTCCGGCCCGAAATGGAGGGCGCGCGAACAAAGTCCGCCGATGGGCCTCGGCGCCGCCTCCAGCACCCACGGGCCTTCATCATTGATTCGAAACTCCGCATGAACCGGACCATGCGTGAGTCCTAATGCCTGAACCGTGCGTTCGGCGCAGTCCAGAACGCGGTCGTAAATCTCGTCGGGCAGGCGCGAGGGCGTGACGTAGAGGGTCTCTTCAAAAAACGGCCCTTCGAGCGGGTCCGGTTTGTCGAACACCGCGAGAATTCGCAGCTTCCCGCGAGTGAGCAGTCCCTCGACGGCCACCTCCGCGCCGGGAATGTAGCGTTCCACAAGCAGGCGGTCGAGTTCCGGTTCACGCGTGACTTTTACTTCCGGGGATTCCAGAAGATCCTTGATCCGCGCAACGGCGGCCTGGAATTCTTCCGGCTGATTCGCGCGAATTACGCCCTGGCTGGCGGCCAGGCGCAGCGGCTTCACGACGCACGGAAACTGGACGCGCGGGAGAATTTTTTCCACGCGCTTGTCGAGCCGGAAGGAAAAAAAACCGGGCACGGGAAGGCCTGCGTCGCGCAAGACCTCGCGCTGGCGCAACTTGCTCCGGCAATTTTCCACGGATTGCGGAGAATTGTAGGGGAATGCCAATGCGCGCGCCGTGTAAGCCGCGGTCGCCGTCGGCGAATCACCGAGAGCGATCAATCCGTCCACCGGCCGCACGAACGATTGCTTCACGATGCGCCGCGCCGAATCTTCGGGTTCATCGAAGCGAACTGCAATCGCGGCGTCTGCCCACGGATCCTCGAGCTGGTGGCAGCGGTCGCTCGCAAACACGACATCTACGCCCAGCGCCTTCGCTGCTTCCGCAAAGCTGCGCGTCTGGTAACCCAATTTACTCGCGAGGATCAGTAGTCGGCTCATAATGGCTGTTTCGACTGCTTC
Organism: uncultured Acidobacteriota bacterium; assembly: GCA_963719875.1. Classification (GTDB taxonomy): domain Bacteria; phylum Acidobacteriota; class Terriglobia; order Acidiferrales; family UBA7541; genus Palsa-360. Next base: position 228,547 of record CAVRDJ010000002.1, read on the forward strand.
TTCGTCTCTCCCTTTCGGCGATGTCTGAGGGCAAACATCCGGTGATCATCCTGAGTTTGCACAGGCCAGCAGCTAAACAGGCCGCGGAAAAACTCAAATTTTTGTCATTCCGAGGCACGCGGCGTGCCGAGGAATCTCTCATTCTGTTGACTTTAAAACCCAGAGAGATTCCTCACTTCGTTCGGAATGACAAACAAAAACACTTTTTCCGCAGCCTGTAAAGCCGCGTTGATCCTACTTGCATTACGGCACGGCTGAAGCCGTGCCCTACAAACATCGATCGACAGACGAATCTTGTGGGTCACGGTTTTAGCCGCGACACAATATCCGACTGAATCAGGGCTTTAGCCCCTGAAGCGGCCAAGTTGAAATTGGACCAATTCGTTTCCGTTCGCATCACACAAATTGATCTGCTTTCGCGACCGTTTGATTCCATTTCCCGATGGAAACGAACTGAACGTCCATCGGTTCAGCGCAGCAATACCATGGCTCATCGAGATACGGCACCGGTGCGCTCTTCAATGCAGAATGCGCCATGCCGCTCGGCGCGCAATTTCCGGCGGCAGCGTGCGCGGCTCGACGAATGTGCGAAAAAATTTCTGTCCGCGAAAGTTTAAGACGATCTCCGCGCTGCACGATCTGCGAAATTTCGCGGGCCAGTTCATCCACGCGCGGGTCTTCGTGTTTCCAGGGATAGACGAGCGCCGCGGAATCAAATGGGCCTACCATCGCGCTCACCTCGGGCAATTCAAGCAGGCGCGAACCTTGGGGGATCAGCAGTCGAATGGCAAGCTGGATCGGAGCCACGTTTTCGTACAAACCCTGTTCCGCGAGCACATCCAGCAAATCGGTGTAGCCCGCAAACGTCGTCCACGGCGTGAACGGCACGAACGTGGGCAAGAGCGTCATGCCCAATTCGCGGAAGCGCGCGACGACTGCGAGAAAATCGGCGCGTGTGTGGCCCTTGTCAAATTTCTCGAGCACCGCGTCATCCACTGATTCCACGGCGCTCGTGACGAACAAGCACCCGGTATCGCGCAGCGCCGGCAAGAGGGCGTCGTGATGGCGCAAATGTTCGATCTTGATCGTGGCATCGTAAGTGAGTTCCGGAAACTCGCGATGCATCGCTTCCACAATTGAAATCGCATGCGCCGGACCGTTGAAGAAATCGGGATCGCCGAACGTGATATGCCGCGCGCCCGCCATGACTTGCTGCCGGATATCGGCGAGGACGACGTCGCGCTCCACCACACGAAACGCGCCCTTATACACCGGCACGATGGGACAGTGGCGGCAAAGATGCTTGCAGCCGCGCGTTGCCTCGGTCGAGCCCGCCACGCGATGCTCGCCGCCGGGCATCACCACGCGCGCATATTTTGCCGGTCCCAGCATGCCCGCGCGGTCCGGTACGAGAAATTTCTGCCGCGAGAGAGAAATCACTGGCTCCTGCTGCTTCCCGGCGCCGTTCCCGTTCGACGCGCCGTGTTGCAGACGCCAGGCGAGGCTCGCTAGACCTTCCTCGAACTCGCCGCCGAGAATCGTGTCCACACCGAGCCCGCGCAAGTATTCCTCATTCACCGGGGCGTAAAGCCCATAAAAGCAAAGATGGGCGCGTGAGTTCCTTTCGCGGACTTTCGGAACGAGGCCCACCGCAAGCCGCGTGGCCGTGTGCATCGGCACATAAAACGAAATCAAATCCGCGGCAAGGATTGCCTCTTCGTCCAGCGCTTCGCGCGTCAAATCGAGGCATGAAACATGGTGCCCGCGAGCACGCAGCCACGCGGCTGGCGAAGCCAAGCCGAACGGCTGTCTGCCAAGTTCATACGTGGAAATGAGAAGGATGTTCATCCGGCTTTGCGAGCGCCCAAGGCCATTCTAACCGAAGCAGATTGCGGAGGAACAATTATAGAGAGAAACGCCTCGTCCCGATGGCTGGGCCGCCCAGGACGAGGCGGAAGGTAATAACCATCTGGGGCCGTCGTGCTGCGGAGATACCGACGATCGCCAAAATGGAAAAATCAATACCCTTACGGGCAGGTCGGTGAAAGCATCTTGACCGCCGTCACCTTCATATAGTGTGGCGACTTCGGGACGTCCTTCATTGCCTCAGCTTCTGCTGGAGGAACCGCCGTGCCGGTGATTTCAATCTTGTGGCCGACATGAGGTGCCAGGTTCGCTGAGGAAGAAACAATTCCTACAGACTTCGGCCCCTTTTCGAGGTCGGAGAGCATATAGGAACCAGCAGCCGTGCCGGCCCGCAGACAGCCGGTCATGCTGTGTTCTTTGGGAGCATCCTGAGCGCTGCTACCCATGGAAATGGTAAATGCGCATGCAACAACCAGAACCGCGAGAATCAATTTTTTCATGAATATCTCCTTTTCGAATTTTAAAGGGGATTTCGCCTCATGGTACCACAAAAATTGGAAATGCAAGCGACATCGTGAATTCTTGTCTGGGTGCTGCCTGGCCCCTGGGACTTCTGACCGGCAACTGTCTCTCGCGGGCTTTCGCAAGCAGCTTTCCTTGGGAGACTGCCGGGCTGCGCGGAACATCAGGATGCGCTATGATTGAATCCCTGCAACACACGAGAAAGGAACGAGGTTCGTATGTCTCCCGCATCCAAAAATTCGTTCGGCACGCTTGACACGCTTGAGGTTGACGGCAAATCCTTCGAAATTTTCCGGTTGAGTACGCTTGAAAAAAAGGGAGTGGGGCATGTCTCCAAGCTTCCCTTTTCGCTTCGCGTGCTCCTCGAAAATCTTTTGCGCCAGGAGGACGGGCGATTCGTTCATCCCGGAGATATCGAGGCGCTAGCCGGTTGGGATCCCCATGCCGCGACGCAGAAAGAAATTTCCTTCATGCCCGCGCGCGTCCTCTTGCAAGATTTCACGGGCGTGCCCGCCGTAGTCGATTTTGCCGCGATGCGCGAAGCAATTCGCAAGCTGGGCGGCGATCCGAAAAAAGTGAATCCCCTGCTGCCGGCGGAACTCGTGATTGACCACTCCGTGCAGGTCGACAAGTTCGGCTCCGACATGGCCTTCGCTTTCAACGCGGAACTCGAATTCCAACGCAACGTCGAGCGCTACGCCTTCCTGCGCTGGGGACAAGAATCCTTAAATAATTTCAAGGTGGTTCCCCCGGATACCGGCATTTGCCACCAGGTGAACCTCGAATATCTCGCGCGCGTTGTGTTCGATGCCGCAGCGGACGGCAAGACGCTGGCCTTTCCGGATTCCCTCGTCGGCACCGATTCGCACACGACCATGGTCAATGGCCTCGGCGTCTTCGGCTGGGGCGTCGGCGGCATTGAAGCGGAGGCCGCGATGCTCGGCCAGCCATTGTCGATGCTGATCCCCGAAGTGATCGGCTTCAAGCTGCATGGCCGTTTGCCCGAAGGCACAACCGCGACCGACCTCGTCCTGATCGTCACCGAAATGCTGCGCAAAAAAGGCGTGGTAGGAAAATTTGTCGAATTCTACGGCACGGGGCTATCCAGCCTGAGCCTGCCGGACCGCGCGACGATCGCCAATATGGCGCCCGAGTACGGCGCGACGATGGGCTTCTTCCCCATCGACGCCGAAACACTTTCTTATTTGCGCTTCACGGGCCGAACCGAAGCCCGCGTGCGCCTCGTCGAGGAGTACTCGAAGGCGCAAGGCATTTTCCGCACCGATGCCACTCCGGACCCGATCTATACCGACAAGCTCGAACTCGATCTCGCCACCGTCGAAGCCACGCTGGCCGGGCCGAAACGGCCCCAGGACCGGGTCCCGCTGCGGCAATCCAAAGCGTCGTTCGAAAAGTCTCTCGAGGGCGCCGCGCAAAAGCATATCGCTGTCCGGAACAACGGTGACAAATTCGAGCTTTCGAACGGTTCGGTGGTCATCGCCGCGATCACCAGCTGCACCAATACTTCGAACCCATCCCTCATGCTCGGAGCGGGCCTCTTGGCGAAAAAGGCCATCGAGCGAGGTCTGCACAGCAAGCCCTGGGTGAAGACCAGCCTCGCGCCCGGTTCGAAAGTGGTCACGGATTACCTCGAAGCCGCGGGCCTGGGGAAATATCTTGATGAGCTGGGCTTCCAGCTCGTCGGTTACGGCTGCACCACCTGCATCGGCAACAGCGGCCCGCTCGAAGAGCACATTGGCGCGGCTATCAAGGACAACAGCCTCGTCGCCGTTTCAGTTCTGAGTGGGAACCGGAATTTTGAAGGGCGCATTCATCCGCTGGTGCGCGCGAATTATTTGGCGTCGCCGCCACTGGTGGTCGCCTACGCGCTCGCGGGCCGCATGGATTTTGACATGGCCAGCGAGCCGCTCGGCAACGACAAGTCCGGCAAGCCCGTATTTTTGCGCGATATCTGGCCCTCGCCGCAGGAGATCGAGTCCACCGTGCGCGCAAACGTCACGACGGCGATGTATCACAAGGAGTACGGCGAAGTGTTCCAGGGCGATTCCCGCTGGCAAGGACTGAAGGTGCCGAAGGGAGATATTTACGCCTGGGACCAGCGGTCCACGTACATCAAGAATCCTCCGTTTTTTGAAAAAATCTCGAAGAGCCCGGCGCCGCTCACCGACATCCGCAGCGCGCGAGTGCTCGCAATGCTGGGCCACAGTATCACCACCGACCACATCTCGCCCGCTGGATCGATCGGCGTCGACAGCCCGGCCGGAAAGTGGCTCATCGAGCAAGGCGTAAAGCCGGTGGACTTCAATTCCTACGGCGCGCGGCGCGGCAACCACGAAGTGATGATGCGCGGCACGTTCGCCAACATACGCTTGCGCAATCAGCTTGCGCCGGGCACCGAGGGCGGCTGGACGGTGCACCAGCCCGACGGCGAAAAAATGTCGATCTACGACGCGGCAATGAAATACCAGAAAGAGGGAGTGCCGCTGATCGTGCTGGGCGGCAAGGAATATGGGTCGGGATCTTCACGCGACTGGGCCGCGAAAGGCACTCTGTTGCTTGGCGTGCGCGCTGTGATCGCGGAAAGTTTCGAGCGCATCCATCGCAGCAATCTGCTCGGGATGGGCGTGCTCCCGCTCCAATATCGCCCGGGCGAAACGGCGCAGTCGCTCGGCTTCACCGGATTCGAGGAGTTCACGATCGAAGGCGTTTCAAAACTCGCCCCCGGATTGGCCGTCGAAGTTCGCGCCCGCGGTAAAGACGGAAAGGAAAAAGTGTTCCAAACTATCGCGCGCGCCGACACGCCCGAAGAAGTCAACTATTACCGGCACGGCGGCATCCTGCCGTACGTCTTGAGGCAGATGCTTTAATGTGTTGAGGCAGTAGTAGCGCAGGCTTCAGCCTGTGGGGGTTCGTCCTTGCTAGGACCAAACCCCACAGGCTGAAGCCTGCGCTACTGGTTTGGATTTCCATTTTGGCGGACGCAGGAAATAATGAAAAGCAGCGTGGAAGCCCCCGATTGGTCAACGATCCCAAAGCCGACTGATGATGGAGCGGCAACGCACCTTGTCGGAATGCGCATGCCTTCCATTGCTTTGCCTGCCACAGATGGGACAACTGTGGACCTATCCTCGCTGCCAAGCCGGGTCGTAGTCTATGCATATCCCCGGACGGGAACTCCTGGAGTCGAAAATCCTGCCGGATGGGACCTGATCCCCGGGGCTCGAGGATGTACGCCGCAATCGTGCTCTTTCCGGGATCATTTTGCGGAGTTGAAAGCCCTTGGCGTCAATCGTCTCTTCGGTCTTTCCAGCCAAGGCACTGCCTATCAGCGCGAGGCTGCGGACCGCCTGCAATTGCCGTTTCCGATCCTCTCGGACGAACATCTCAGCCTAACGGGAGCCTTGCGCTTGCCGACATTCCAGACCAGCGGGATGACGTTGCTGAAGCGCCTGACTCTTGTGATCCATGACGGCAATATAGAGCACGTGTTCTATCCGGTTTTTCCTCCAGACCGGAATGCCAGTGATGTCATAGCTTGGCTGGCGGCCAGAAATCGGTAGGAGGCGGTTACCTTGATCCGGGGCGCTGCCTTCTTTCGTTGCGCCTTTCCATCATCCCCAAACTTCTGTTAGCTTCATCTCCTTATTTGGAGAGGAGCCACCGATGCGCCCGCAAATCAGATCGGTCAGTTTTCTAACCATTGCCATCTTTTTCCTACCAATCGTAGCGACGCGGCTGGCGGCGCAATACCCACAGCCAGGGCCGGAGCGGGTCTTTGCCCTCAAGGCCGGCAAGCTCGTCGACCCTGAAAAAGGCACGACGGAAACGAATCAAATCATTGTGGTGCGCGGAAGGAAGATTGAAGCCGTCGGCGCCAATGTAACGATCCCCGCGAACGCAAAAGTCATCGACCTGACGAAATCTACAGTTCTCCCCGGCTTGTTCGACGCGCACACGCATCTCTGCATGACCCTGAAGAAAGACCGCGACGGGAATAGTTATTTCATCACCACGCTGTTCGACCCGACGCCCTTCCGCGCGATTGAAGGCGTGGCCAACGCAAGAGACATGCTGGCGGCGGGCTTCACCACCGTGCGCGACGTGGGCAACGCGGGCAATTATGCGGACACGGCGCTGCGCGAAGCCATCGAGCGCGGCCTCGTGCCCGGGCCCACTATGATCAACGCGGGACGCATCATCGCGCCGTATGGCGGGCAATTTCATTTGCAGCCCGAGAAGCGCGATCTCGCCACGCCGGAATACGCCTTCGCCGATACGCACGACGAAATGATCAAGGCCATCCGCGAAAATATTCATTACGGCGCGACGGTGATCAAGATCGTCGTCGACGATCAGAAATATATTTACAGCGCCGAGGACATTCGCTTCATGGTGGAGGAGGCGCACCGGGACGGACTGAAACTTGCCGCGCATTGCTGGACGCGGGCCGGGGCGCACAATGCGGCCGAGGCGGGCGTCGATTCGATCGAGCACGGCCAAATGATGAGCAACGAAGATTTGCAATTGGCGAAAAAAAATCACGTCGTGCTGGTCGGAACGGATTTTACGGAGAGCGCCGCACGCGAAGACGGCTTCCCCGATATGCACTCTGTGTTCGTGGACCGGCTGAAGCGCGCCTATCAGATAGGCGTGACGATGGCGTTCGGCACGGACGCGTTTGTGTACGTGCCCGGGGAGACGCGCGGGACGCTGGCGGCGGAATATGTCGACTCCTGGGTCGAAGCGGGCGTCCCCGCGAAAGACACGCTGCGGGCCATGACGATCAATGCGGCGCGCCTGCTGGGCGTTGACGCAGAGCGCGGCGCGATCAAGCCGGGCCTCGCCGCCGACATCATCGCTACGCCGGAGAATCCTCTGGACAATATTCAAACTGTCCGCAAAGTGTCCTTCGTGATGAAAGACGGAAATGTTTTCAAAAACGATTAGTCAGGCTCCACAGGATTCTTTCTTCTTCCAACCTTCGATTTCACCCCCTCAAACTCGGTGGAATTCGCACACTTCCTATTCGTATTAAGCCGATTTGACTTAGCGATTTTTATTGTATTAAATCAACCATTCGTTCCCGGCGTTGCGGCCATCATCCGGATTGTGATCTTCCGGCCCGGCGCCATCCCAGGGGGGAAGCTTTCATGCGTCGTCGCGACCGGCCAATTGCTTGCGATAGTCTTTGCGGATTCATTTTCGCTCTCGCGGGAGGAGTTCTGGCGGCATTTCTGTTCTGCGCCCCTGCGGCTAGTGCACAAGTCTCTGCTTCCATTTCCGGCAGGGTGACGGACCCTGCGGGAGCGACGGTGGGCGGCGCGGCCGTTATGGCAAAAAATGTGGAGACCGGAGAGACGCGCAGCACCGTTACCGACGAGACAGGCCACTACTGGGTGCCTTCGCTCGCTGTGGGCGAATACGAAGTGCATGTCACGAAACAAGGCTTCCAGGAACAAGTGCGCGGCGGGATTCATCTGGTCGTCGGGCAAGAGGCCGGCGTGGATATGGCGTTAAAGCTCGGGCAGGTCACCGGGCAATTCAAGGTGACCGCGGACGCCCCGGTGGTCAGTGTGACGGCCGCGGACATTTCGGGTGTCGTCGGCGAGCAGCAAGTGAAAGACCTTCCTCTGAATGGAAGAAGCTACGACGAACTCATGACCCTCAATCCCGGCGTCGTCCTGTTCACCTCGGAAAAAACCGGCGGGATCGGCGTTTCCAACTCGACGGCGGCAAATATGTTCTCCGTGGCGGGAAACAGGCCGCAGCAAAACTTGTTTTTGCTCAATGGGATTGAGTTCACGGGCGCTGCGGAAAACAACATGCAGCCCGGCGGCGTCAGCGGACAAATGCTGGGAGTCGACGCGGTTCGCGAATTTAATTTGCTGAGCGATACGTACGGCGCCGAATATGGCAAGCATCCCGGAGCACAAGTCACGATCATCACCCAATCGGGTACGAATCAGTGGCATGGATCCATCTTTGAATATTTGAGGAACAATGTCCTGGACGCGCCCAATTTTTTCGACCAGGGGAGCGCTCCCCCCTTCCGTCGGAATCAGTTTGGCGGGTCCATGGGTGGACCCGTCCAGAAGGACAAGACCTTCGCTTTCGCAAACTATGAAGGATTCCGCCAAAGTCTCCACCAGACCAGCGTGGCGTTTGTCCCCGACGCCAGCGTCCGCAACTGTATCGGCGTTTCGGGCTGTACCGTCTTCACGAGCGGCGGATTGACCAAACCGGTGATCGTGGGTTCCAATTGTCCCGCCACCCAGCCGCAAAATACAAATTGTCTCAATGAAATTTACAGTCTGTTGAACTTGTGGCCTGTGGCGAACGGGCCGGACGTGCTCAACGCGGATGGCTCGCCCAGCGGCATCGCGAAAAATTCCGCCAATCCGCTTCAAACGATCCGGGAAGATTTCGGCACCGCCCGGGTGGATCATATTTTTTCCGCCAAGGACTCCCTGGGCGTCGTGTACACCGTGGACGACAGCGCGGACCAAACCGCGACTGCGATCAATCCGTTTATGGCGGACACAACGAGCCTTCGCGAGCAGGTTGCGAGCATCGAGGAAACACACGTCTTCTCCCCTAGCTGGCTCAACACGGCTCGAATTGGTTTCTCACGCGCCGATTATTTCTTTACCGGGGAGCCCACGCCTGGGACTCCCGCTGCCTCCGTCTCCGGCTTCCTGCCCGGCCTTCAGGTGGGCGCGGTTGTGGTGGGAGGCAGTGCCGCGTCCAATCCGGCCGCTCAAATCGCGCTGGCGGGCAGTAACAACGGGAGCAATTTGAATCTCCACAGAAATTTGTTCACCTATGAAGATCAAGTGGCCTGGACCAAGGGACGGCACCAAGTCAAATTTGGAGCGTGGTTCCAGCGCTTCCAATCGAACGAAAACATTGCCCTCAGCCAATACGGGCAGGCTACGTTTCCGAGTCTGTCAACATTCCTGGGAGGAAGCTTCGGCACAGGGAGTCTCCTCATCGATCCGGCATCGACGCCGCTCAGCTGGCGCTCCCTCTTCAGCGCGTTCTTTGTGGAGGATGTATTTCGGGTGAGCCCGACCTTCACACTCTCGCTGGGCTTCCGCGAGGAGTTCTCCACCGGCTGGAACGAGGCCTATGGAAGGGCCTCAAACTATAACTTCACAAATGGGGTGATCAACACGCAGCCGACGATTGGAAACTCTGTCTTCACAAAGAATAACGCGACAGTACTTCCTCAGCCGCGCATCGGGTTCGCGTGGAGCCCCTTTGGAAGCAAGACGGTCGTGCGCGCCGGATTCGGAATTTACAACGATTTGCAGGATGCCCTCGGGTACCGCACGGATCAGAATGCGCCGTTTAACCCAACCTACAGTATCCCCAACTTGACGCTGGACAAGCTTCCACTTTCGCTTCCCATCGTCCCAGTGTCCGCGGGCACTGCTTCGCCTGCTGGCGCAAAACTCGTGCCCGGGGGAGTACAGCCGGATTTGAAAACACCGACCGTGCTCTCTTACAGCTTGAAAATTGAACAGGAAATTACGCCGAACACATCACTCAGTGTCGGATACGTCGGTTCGCGCGGCACCCACGAGCTCGTCAGTATCGATGTGAATATTCCCCCTACGGTGACGTGTCCTGCAAAATGCGCGAATGCCAACCCCAATCTAGCTAACACCTATAGCTGGTTTTCCGCCGGGGAAAGCTTGTACAACGCCATGACCGTGGACGTGAAACATCGCTTCAGCAAAGGTCTGACGTTCCGTGGCGCCTACACGTGGTCAAAGGCCCTTGACGATGGAGATTCCTTGAATGCTACCGCGGCGGCAAATGCCCCGGCGCTGGTGGCGGATCCGGCGAACATTCATGCCGATTGGGGACCCGCGACATACGACGTCAGAAACATAGGTGCGATGAATGTCAGCTATGACCTGCCCATCGGAAACGGCAGGCAGCTGCTGAACGGATTGAGCGGCTGGGGAAACAGCTTGGTGGGCGGATGGACGGTGAATAGCATCGTCACGATCCAGTCGGGATTTCCCTTTACGCCGCAACTCAGCTTCAATCCATCGAACGATAATGACTCGCGCAACCCCGTCCGGCCATCCTGGAATCCCGCTTTCACAGGTCCCGTAATTCTGGGCGGTACGACCCAGTGGTTTAATCCGCAGGCTTTCATGGTCCCTGCCCAGGGAACATTCGGAAACGTCGGAAGGAATGTGCTCACAGGCCCCGGCCTCGCCACCTGGGATTTTTCCGTTCTGAAGGATACGCATCTCTTCGAAAGATTTAACCTTCAGTTCCGAGCGGAAATTTTCAACCTCTTGGACCGGACGAATCTCAATACTCCCAATTTGATTGTATTCACTTCCGCAGCGGCAACGCCGGCTCAAGCGTCGCCCGTCGCCGGAACTTTTACGCAGACATCCACAACTGCAAGGCAGGTGCAATTCAGCCTGAAACTGCTTTGGTAAGGGTTCTCGAGGGGGCGGCCCACGCTTCGGACGGTCTGCCGCCACTTGAGATAAAAGCGGAGCTTCCACCCGCCCGGGAGCTCCGTTCTACTCTTCTTCGTTTGACTTCTTGTAACATCAGTACGGAATAGACATCCAACAAATAAAGTGCAACAGTGCAAGAAGAAGCTTTCAAGTAGCGCGGGCTTCAGCCTGCGGGGGTTCCTCCATGCAAGGACCAAAACCCGCAGGCTGAAGCCCGCGCTACCAAAACCCGAAAATCAAGTAACGATCGTTGGATAGAGCTTCGTCGCGACGGCCACCAGCACGGCAAACGCAATGAATTGCATCAGGAAATCTTTGCCCAGGCCGAAGGAAGTGCTGCTCCCCGTGATCATCAAGCATCGGAGAGCATCCACTTGATAGGTAAGCGGATTCGCTTTGGACACCACGCGCAGCCACGACGGCATCAGGCTCAGCGGGTAGATGGCGTTGCTCGCGAAAAATAGCGGCATGGTAAGAACCTGGCCAATCCCCATGAAGCGTTCGCGCGATTTCACAAGGCACGCGACGATCAGCGAGAACGTCGAGAAAATCGCCGAGCCAAGCATCACGGCCAGCACAACCCCCGCAAGCGCAAAAATTCCGAACCGAAGCTGAATGTGCAGCAGATAAGACAAAAGATACACAAATACCATCTGGCTCAGGCTGCGAACGGTCGAGGATATGGCTCTTCCCAGGACTAGCGTGCTGCGCGGCGCCGGACTCACCAAAAATTTCTGCACGATGCCCAAGTCCCGCTCCCAAATCAGCGAGATGCCGTAAAAGATCGAGCTGAACAGGACGCTTTGCGCGAGGATGCCGGGCGCCATGAAATCCAGATAGCTGATGCCGCCCGTAGGGATTGCGCGCGTGCGGTTGAACACCTGGCCGAAGATCAACAGCCACAGAACCGGCTGAACCAAGCGCGTAAAAAGCTCGAAGGGATCGTGAATGAGTTTGCGAACGTCGGCTTCGGCAACGGCCAGAGTTTGGCGCAGGTAATTCGCGCCGGGGAAGGGCTCAACCCAGGCGTTGGGATGTGATTCGTGTGCGAGCGGCATCTCTCAGTTCGCCTCCCTCCGAAATTGTGGCTCCCGTGAAATAGATGAATACATCGTCGAGCGAGGCCTCCGCGCCGACTTGGGCCTTGAGCGCCGCCGGCGTATCCATGGCAGCGAGCACGCCGCGATGCATGACGGCCACGATGTCGCACAATTGGTCCGCCTCTTCCATATCGTGCGTGGTCATCAGGATAGTCGTGCCGAATTCGCGGCGCAGTTCGCGGATTCTCTCCCACACGGCTCGTTTTGCGGAGGGATCGAGTCCGACGGATGGCTCATCCATGAATAAAACGCTGGGCCGGTGCAACATGGATTGCGCGATTTCCAGGCGTCGAATCATGCCGCCGGAATATTGGCGCACGAGTTTGCCGCCAACCTGCGCGAGTTCCATGAATTCCAGGGCTTGCGGAATACGGCGTGACCGTTCCGCCCGCGGCATCCCGTAGAGCTTCGCGGAAATCAACAGGTTTTCGTATCCAGTCAGATCGCCGTCCGCAGAGAGCATTTGCGAGACGTATCCGATCTTCTTTCGCACCGACTCAGGGTGTTTTTTCAAATCAAAGCCGGCGATTCTTGCCGTGCCTCCCGTGGGAGGCACGAGCGTCGTCAGCATTTTAATGAGCGTGCTCTTCCCCGCGCCGTTTGGCCCCAGCAATCCGAAGGTCGCGCCCGAGGCGACAGAAAATGTCAGATGGTCGACCGCAACAAGCGTGCCGTACCGCCGAGTCAGGGAAAGAACCTCAATGACCTTCGTTCCGGGGGTGTTTTCCATGGACAATAGAGTTTACCTCGGAGCAGCATTGGATGCGATATTGGGCTTCAGCGGCGTTCTTTGTCACGCAAGTGGAAACTATTGCTGTCGAAGGGCGTCTATTGAAAGTAGGATAGAGTATCTTTCAGAATTACGATTGGCCGGAGCACAACATGAATCGTTTCAGAATCCTCTCGACTGGTGGGATTGCTCTGACGCTGGGAATCGCGGCCATCGCGATCGGAGTCGCGCCTCGAAGCACCCCAGCTCAGGAAGTCAAGATTCCTATCGAAGAATCCACGCTGAAAAACGGTTTGCGCGTCGTGCTCTCGGAAGATCATGCCGCGCCAACGGTATCGCTCTGCGTCACCTATGACGTCGGATCGCGAAACGAGCAGGCCGGCCACACGGGATTTGCGCACCTCTTCGAACACATGATGTTCCAGGGCTCGCAAAACGTGGGCAAAGGCGAACACCTGATCCTCGTCCGCGTGAACGGCGGCGACGTGAACGGCACCACCAGCGATGACTCGACGAATTATTACGAGCGCGTGCCTGCCAATCAACTCGACATGGCGCTGTTCCTCGAATCCGACCGCATGCGGGCTTTGCGAATCAACCAGGCAAATCTCGACAACCAGCGCAGCACGGTGCAGGAAGAGCGGCGCCTGCGTATGGATAACAAGCCGTATGGAAAGACGAACGAAATTCTCGAGGATCTGGCCTACGACAATTTTGCGTATAAGCACTCCACGATGGGTTCGATGGCCGATCTGAACGCCGCGAGTCTCGGCGACGTGGCGCAATTTTTCGAGATTTACTATGCCCCGAACAATGCTGTCCTAGCGCTGGTCGGCGATTTCAAATCCGCGGAAGCCCTCGCCAAAATCGAAAAATACTTTGAAGACATTCCGCGGCAGCCCGCTCCTCCCGCCGTGGACATGGCCGAACCCGCGCAGACCGCCGAGCGCAGAACCGTGGTCGAAGATTCTTTCGCCAAATTGCCGCGACTGGACATCGTCTACAAGACGGTTCCGGCGAATACGCCGGATTTCTATGCGCTGGATATGCTTGGCGATATTTTGTTTAGCGGGCCGTCCTCGCGGCTATATCAAAAACTGGTGAAAGAAAAGGAAGTCGCTCTGCAAGTGGCAGGGGGAGTCGATTTCCGGCGCGGGCCGGCTCTTTTTCAGGCTTTCGCTTTGCTCAAACCGGGAATGAACGCGACCGAAGTCGAGAAGCTGATTTATGAGGAGTTCGAGCGCGTCAAGACGGACGGCGTCACCGCCGCGGAAATGCAGAAGGTCCTCATTCAGGACCGCCTGCAACAGGCGGAGTCCATGACGAGCACGATGAGTCGCGCGCGAACGCTGGGCCAATATGCCGTGTACTTCCAAGATCCGAATCTGATTAACACCATCCTCGCAAAATACAGCGAAATTACCCCCGCTGACATTCAGCGCGTGGCACGGCAGTATCTGGGCGCAACGCAGCGCACTGTCGTTTGGACAAATCCAAAAGCGCAGGCGCAGGCCGGCCCCGTCCGCTAGGGGCGAAGAAAAATTCGCCCGGCTAGGGCCAAGAGGAAATCGATGAGACGCAACGTGAGAATAAGGTTTTCGATGCCGACAGCGGCGGCCGTGATCTTGGCTGCCGCTTTGGCGGCGACCGGATGGAGCCAGGGTGAATCCGCTCAGGACAAATCCATCCCCACAAGCAAAGTTGAACGGCTGAATCGCGCACCAGTGTCGAAAGAAGTCTTGAAGGTAAAGCTGCCGCGGCCGATCGAAACCACTCTTCCGAACGGCATCAACCTGATGATTCTTGAGGACCACCGTTTTCCGCTGGTCACCGTGCAATTCGACATCAATGGCGCAGGTCCGATGTATGAACCGGCCAGCCGGCCCGGCCTGGCTGGGGCGACCGCGCGTCTGCTGACCGAAGGAACAAAAACACGCACGAGCCAGCAAATTGCCGAGCAAATCGATTCCCTGGGCGCGTCCCTTTCGGCGTCCGCGGGATTCGGCTCCGGCTCGACCGTCGTAGGCGCTTCGGGATTGTCGGATAAATTCGAACAATGGTTCGCTCTGACAGCGGACGTTCTCCTCCATCCCAGTTTCCCCGCCGATGAACTGGCGCAATACAAGGAGCGCGCCAAATCCGCGCTCTTGCAGCAGCGCTCGGATCCGGGATTCTTGGCGAATCAAACCATGAGCCGCGCGCTGTACGGGACGTATCCGGCGGCGGTCGTTTCGGCCACGCCGGAGTCTCTCAATTCCCTGACCCCGGCGATGCTCGCGGATTGGCACGGCAAGCATTACGCGCCGCAAAACACCATCCTGGCCATCTCGGGCGATGTTCACGCGGAGACACTCATTCCAAAGCTGCGCCAATGGCTGGCGCAGTGGAAACGGTCGAAGGTGCCTGTAAATTTCCCTCCGGGTCCACCTCCCGCGAACAAGGAAAAGATTTTCCTCATCGACCGTCCGGGATCGGTACAAACCACGCTGCTCATGGGGAACCTGGCAATCCAGCGGGCCAATCCGGATTATCCGGCGCTGGTTGTTTTGAATGAAGTTCTGGGCGCGGGATCGGCGAGCCGCTTGTTTTTGAATCTGCGCGAAGAAAAAGGCTACACCTACGGCGTGTACAGCAATTTGATCGCGCGAAAGTATGCCGGACCCTGGACGGCGGGCGGCGACTTGCGCACCGAGGTGACCGACGGGGCCATGACGGAATTTCTGCGCGAACTCAACCGCATCCGCGACCAGAAGGTGCCCGACGATGAACTCGACGCGGCTCGTCGTTCAGTCGTCGCGCGTTTTGCGCTTTCCCTCGAATCGCCGCAGCAGCTGATCGGCTACGCCATCACGCGGAAGACGTACAACTTCCCCGCCGATTATTGGGACAAATATCCCGCCCAAATCGTGGCCATCCAGGCGGACGACGTCCAGCGCGTCGCCAGAAAATATATCGATCCGGCGACGATGCAGGTGGTGGCCGTCGGAGACGCCGGGAAGATCAAAACAGTTCTCGAGAAATATGGCCCCGTTGAGATCGTGGATGCGTCCGGCAAGACCGCGCCGGAAACAAGCAAATCAAAAGTTGCGGGCGTGCGGTGACCCGGGAGGTCGGGACTTCAGAGTCTGTGTGTGAACTCAAAATTGGCACGTCCTTGTAGCGCCCGCCTTCAGGCGGGCACTTTAGAATCAAGCAGATGCCCGCCTGAAGGCGGGCGCTACATTACCAAAACCGAGTTCTCACTCAGACTCTGAAGGTCGTCATCAAAAATCAACCTCATCCGGCCGGGACAGGCTTCGTCTTGCGGGCATAGACAAAGAGTGCCACGCCGGCGATCACTGAAACCACGCTCGCCGCCTGCGCGTTCGTAAGTCCGTAGAACGAGCGCGGATTGATCCGAATGATCTCGACAAGAAACCGCGCGATCCCTGTGAGCACAAGATACGCCGCAAAAAGGATTCCGTTCGGGGCATGTGTTTTCAAGCCGCGCGCGCCAAGCCGCCAAAGTATCCAGGCAATCAGTACGGCTCCCAGAAATTCATAGATCGGTGTGGGATGAACCCGCTGCGTCGTCGGCACGATGCCATTCGGGAAACTCATTCCCCAGGGCAGCGTTGTGGGAATGCCGTAATCGCCGTCGCCGGAAATGAGGCAGCCGATGCGTCCGATGCCGTAACCCAGCGCCGCCGCGGGGGAAGCTGCGTCGAGCATCAGCAGCGGCGACATCCGGAAGCGCTTCGCCAAGAGCACAAGGGCGAGGAATCCGCCGAGGATTGCGCCGACGAACGCAAAACCCATGGTGCTGAAAAGCTGCGGCCACGGATCGGCAAAAAATTCGGCGGGTGTTTCCAGCAAGTGGTAAAGCCGCGAACCGGCGAGTCCTGCAAGGCCCGTAATGCCAATGATCGCTTCGGCGTCGGCGGAAACTCCGCGGCGAGCAAAATCGGCACGCAGAATAAAGAAAGCGCAAATCAGGCCGGTCGCTACCATCAGGCCGTACGAGCCCAGGGTCAAAGGGCCAATGTGAATGAAGGGATACAACGCAACTCCCGTCCTCGCGCGGATTTTTTGGGCCTGCGAACTGCGACAGTATACCCGAATTAGTAGCACAGACTTCAGTCTGTGGGGGTTGGTCCTTGCAAGGTCTAAAATCCACAGACTGAAGTCTGTGCTACTAAGTTCCTAGTGAATTACGGCCTGATCGCCGACCGCGGGCCGGTTTCTCCTCATAATGAGGAGAAACGGAACGAGGCAAAGAATAATGACAGCCAGAATGGAAATCACTTGGACGTAGGCAAGTGTCGTGGCCTGCCTGTCAATCATGAACGATACGAGTCCGTGGGCCTGCCGAGTGGCCTCGACGCTGCCGACACCTTTCCCTTTGAAAGTCTGTGCCAGCCCAGCCATGAGGTTCTCGTACGGCGGCGTTCCGGGCGTTGCTCGCGCGACCATCGAATAGCGGCGCCGCTGGGCGACGCGCGCAATCGAGGTCGAGATCAGCGCGATTCCGATGCTTCCGCCGACGTTGCGCATGAAACTGTTCATAGAAGAAATCTGGTTGTTCTTCTCGCGAGGGATGCCCACGTACGCCAGAACATTCTGCGGGACGAAGACGAACGCCAGCCCAAACATCTGTAATGTGCGCATCAAAAACGCCGCCCGGAAATCCATGGTGAGGCTGAACAAGGTCGACATGTAATACATCGCCGCGGAAATCGATACAAAACCGAAGGCCATCATTTTGCGCGGGTCGACTCGCGAGACCATCGTCCCCACGAACGGCAACACCATAATCATTATGAAACCGCCGCCGGCCAGCGCCTCCCCGGCTACCACCGCCGGATATCCCAATTGCACCTGCAGAAATTGCGGAATCATGAATGTCGTGCCGTATAACACGATCCCCACTGTAAAACTGAAAAACATCGCGGTCGCGAAATTACGCCTCTGAAACAGGCGTATGTCCACAACGGGATTCGGATGATGCCACTCCCAGACAATCCAGACCAGGAACGCGTAAGCCGCAAGGATCACCAGCGAGGTAATCCAGCGCGAGGAGAACCAGTCGGACTCCTGCCCCTTGTCGAGCGCGATCTGCAGACTGGCGATGGCCAGGGTAATGAGTCCGAGGCCAACGTAATCAGCGCGAATGCCCCTTCTTCTCTCCTGCTCCCGCTTTAAAAACGGCGGGTCTTCGACCAGGCGGTTGGTCAAGAAGAGCGACAGCAATCCGATCGGAACGTTTATGTAGAAAATCCAACGCCAATTGTAGTTGTCCGTGATATAGCCCCCGAGCGTCGGGCCGATTGCCGGCGCGAGCACGACGGCCATCGCATACACGGCGAACGCCATGCCGCGCTTGGCTGCGGGAAAGGTATCGGCCAGGATGGCCTGCTCGCTGGGCTGCAGCCCTCCTCCGCCAACTCCCTGCAAGATTCGAAAGAAGATCAACATCCCCAGGCTCGGTGCCAGTCCGCAAAGGAAACTGCTGACCGTAAACAGCGCGACGCACGACATGTAGAAGCGTTTCCGGCCAATAATTGTGGAGAGCCAGGCGCTAATTGGCAGAATGATTGCGTTCGAAACCAGGTAGCTCGTCAGGACCCAGGCGGACTCGACCTGGCTGGCGGAGAGGTTGCCAGCAATGTGAGGCAGGGACACATTCGCGATGGAGGTATCGAGCACCTCCATGAATGTGGCCAACGTGACCGTCAGAGCAATCAGCCAGGGGTTATACCTCGGTTTCCAAGGAGCTTCTAGTGTGTCCGTCACGCTTTGCTTCCTGTAGCACAGACTTCAGTCTGTGGGGGTTCGTTCGTGAGCCCGGGTTGTGCGCGCAAGCCAAGATCAAGCGGAAATCCACAGACTGAAGTCTTGGCTACTTCAGCCAAACTTTCGGAACGACCGACATTCCCGGCCGCAGGCGGTCAAGGCCTTGCTGACCCTGCTTGAATCGGATGCGGACGGGCAGGCGCTGGACCACCTTCACGTAATTGCCCGTTGCGTTCTCTGGAGGAAGCAAGCTTGTGATCGAGCCTGTCGAGCCGGGCATGGCTTCGACAGCCCCATCGAAATCCTGGCCGAAGGCATCCACGGAAATTGTGACGGATTGACCGGTGTGCATTTGTTTGACCTGGCTTTCCTTGAAGTTTGCCGTCACCCACAAATTGCCCAGGTCAGCGAGCGTGACGAGGCGCTGGCCTTTGCTGACGTGTTCGCCGGCTTCGACCGTTCGCTTGCTGATCACTCCCGCCACCGGCGCGACGATCTTGCAATAACTGAGATCGAGTTGCGCGCGGTCGAGCTGCGCTTTCATCGCCTGCACTTCGGCTTGCTTGGACTGCAAATTTGCTTTTGAAATGGCGACCTGATTGGGCGCATTCACTCGGGCGGACTCCATCATGCTGCGCGCTGTGTCGAGTTGCGCCCGGCGCTGCTCCACAATTTTTTGCGCGGCCTCGGCCGAGGCGCGTGCGGAATCCACGGAAGCGGCGAAGGCTTTGGCCGTACCCACTACTTGATCGTAGTTGGCCCGCGAGACTTCGCTCTTGTCCACCAGCGCCTTGTAGCGCGCGACATCCGCCTGGGCCTTGGCGTTATTCGCCTCCACCTCCAGGACTCGAGATTGCGCGGCGGCTTGGTCCCTCTCGGCGGCCGCCGCGGCCGCCTCGGCGTTGGCGACCTCGGATTTGGTGGTCGACACGCTGGTCTGCGAAGTGCTCTGCGTGATCGGGAGATTCGGATTTTCCGCCCTCTCGTTGGACTCCGCCTTCATCAGCTGCGCTTGCGCCTGTTCCACTGCGACCTGGTAGTCGCGCGGATCGAGCTCCACCAGCACATCTCCCGCTTGAACGGATTGATTCTCTTCCACGTAGACCGCTTTCACGTCGCCATCAATCCGCGCGCTGATGCCGTCGAGATGTCCATCCACCTGAGCGTCGTCGGTGGATTCGTAGGTGCGGGAATACAGCCAGAACGAAACAGCTCCTACCAGGATCACGCAGCCCACGATGGCTGCGAACAGAAGGGTCCTGCGCCGCCCCTCGGAATTGCTGCCGGCCCCGTTCGGATCCTCGGATTTTCCGGCAGGATCGGCCGGCCGGAGGGCACTCGATTGCTGTAATTCGTCAACTGCCATGGTTATTGGCTCCTCAAAAGATCGCGCATGATTTTTTCGGCCTGGCCGGTCGCGCGGGCCACACTGGCCTTGGCCAGGTTGTGAGCGTTCAAATTGCCGATGTAATCGGACTCCGCGCTGGCCACCACTTCCTGGGCCTGCGTCACTTCGACCGTGTCGGCAACTCCGGACGAGAACCGGTCCGTCGATTGGGTCAGCTCATCTCGCGCAAGATCGCGCCGGCTTTGCGCCACGCGCACCAGCTCCGCGGCGGCATCGAGATCCAGATATGCGTTCCTGACATCCGCTTCCACGCGGGAGCGCACGTTTTCGTATTCGGCGCGCCGCTGCTTCAACGTGGCTTCCGCTTCGATGATGTCGCCGTGCGTGTGCCCTCCCGCCCAGATGGGAAACAGGAGTTGGCCACTCACGTCGAAGGTTCCGTGGGAATTACCCGGATTTATGCCGATCACGCCATAATCCGCCACGATGCCGAGCGTCGGATAATGCTCCGCCACGGCCGCCTTGCGGGCAAATTCAGCTGCATGCAACTGCGCCTCCGCGGCTTTCAGGTCGGAACGGTTTTGCGTGGCCAGGGTGAGCGCCTGCTCGAGTGTTATATTTTCGAGCGGCGCATAGGGAAGTTTGTCCGCCAGGGTGAAAGGCTGTGCGGGCGACAATCCGATGAGCCGCGCGAGCGCGATTTTCTGCTTTGCGTAATCCGCTTGCTCCGCCGTCAGCCGCTGTTGCTGCGTTTGCAACTCGACTTGGCTTCGCGTCATGTCAATTTTTGCGCTGAGGCCCGCCGTAAAGCGATCCGATGCCTGCTGGAAAATAGTCTGAGCGCTGTCAACTTGCACTTTGGCCGAATCGACGCGCGCTGATTCGGCGAGCACCTGCAGATACGCCGCCGTCACCACGTAAACCACGATTTCACGCGCGTCCGCCGCGGAAAGCTCGGCCGCCCGTTGCGCCTCGCGCGAGGATTGATAGGAGCGGATGGCCTGCAGGTCAGCGACGCGTTGCGTCAGGTAGGCTCGCAAATCGAAATAGTTGAACGGGCCCACTATATTCGGAATATTGACACCCAAACTCGGAGGAAATTTGAATTTGAAACCGAAGGAGGACAGATCGATTTGTTCCACGTTTTCGCGAAGGCCGCCGGAAAAGTCGGGATACAACGCGCTGCGCACAACGATGTTCTCCCCTTTCGCGTGTTGCGAAGATTGGTCCGCAGTAATCGCCCCCAGGTTATAGCGAAGCCCCATCTTCAGGGTCTGGTCGAGGGAAAGCGAGAGCGGCTGGTCGGACGGCGGGCCCGAACTCGCGCTGCCTTGGAACGGCCCGGTCTGCGGCAGTCCCGGAACGGCCGGGGCGAGTATGCCGATCAGCAGGAAGAAGAAACGAATAACGGAAATTCGCATGATAACCGCTCAATTCTTCAGGATTTGCCAGCCGCGCCTGCCGCACTCGGTGTTCGCTATCCCAGGGGGAGGCCAGGCGGGCGGTCCGGATTTGCAATTAAGGCTTGCGTGGCCGTGAACACCCAAGTAAGATACATACACGTATGTATCCTGTCAAGCAAAGCACTTGGGCGATATGAGGCCGCTTTCCATGCCCGCACGCGGCAAGAGGACCCGGGGGCGCGCTTCCCTGCCCGTCCGCTCTCGCACGCGCCAGACCGAGCGAACTCGGGCAACCCGCCGGAAATTGCTGGACGCCGCCAAACGCATTTTCGCCCAACAAGGCTTTGAAGCCGCCCGCCTGGAAGACATCGCGGCCGGCGCCGGTTATACGCGCGGCGCTTTCTACGCCAATTTCAAAAGCAAGGAAGATATTTTTTTCGCCCTGTTCGAGGAGTGGGTGCGGGAGCGAATCGAATCCTTCACGAGCGCCGTCCGGCGCCACTCGGATCCTGGCGAAAAGCTCATGGCTTTGCGAACCCATTACGCGGAACTTGCCACGGACCGGCGCCTGGTCCTCATCTCCATGGAATTCAAACAGTTTGCCTTGCGTCATCCCGAGGCGCATGCCCGCCTGCGAAGCAGGCACCGCCGCATTCGCGCGTCATTCGGCCAGCTGTTTTCCGAGATCATGGATACGCTCGGGAGAGCCATACCGATTGACTACCCCGCGGCCTCGGCCTGCCTCGGAGCGGTCTCGCAAGGATTGCTGCTCGAGCACCTGCTCGATCCCAAGACGCTGTCGGAGGGAGATGTCCGTCAAGTTCTGGGCCTTTTTTTCGATTCGATTTTTCAAGCTGAACCCATGCAGGCGCGACGGCGGGCGTTGTAACAATTTGGGATAATGAATTTGTAACGGGAATTTGGGCTCTCGCATCTCAAGAGAGTAGGGTAGACGCGCCTCGGCAAACGCTCCGAGAGCTGCGAGTTGGGGAATGAAAAACGCAGGCTGCAAATAAACTTCAAGATCGCCAGCGAAGACCCGATTTCACGCGTCAGAAATCAGCCGGAATTTGAAATCGCTGGGATCGTAAGTGACGAGTTTTGCGCTTGTGTCGGCAATGGCCGGCACGGGCGGATCCTGGGAGGCAGAAGTCTTGTATGTGGATCGTCCGCTTAGCCCTCAGAAGACCTTACACCTTTGTGGTGATGTCCCTGCTGATTCTGATTATTGGTTCCCTGGCTGTGTATGCCACTCCCACCGACATTTTTCCGGAAATCGATATTCCGGTGATCAGCATTGTGTTTCAATATGGAGGCCTTTCGGCAGAGGAAATTTCTCAGCGAATTGTGGTCATTTTCGAGCGCGGGGTCACCGCGACGGTCAATGACATCGAGCACATCGAATCGCAATCCTTGAACGGGCTCGGCGTCATCAAGATTTTTTTCCATCCCAACGTTCGCGTGGACATGGCCATGGCCCAAGTCACGGCGTTGGCGCAATCCTCCATCAAGCAAGATCCACCGGGAACGACTCCGCCGTACATCATTGACTACAACGCCTCCTCGGTCCCGATCCTGCAGCTCGCGCTTTCCGGAAAGGGCCTTTCCGAACAGCAGCTGAACGACCTGGCGTCGAATTTTTTGCGCACGCAATTGGCGACGGTGCAAGGTGCGGTCTTCCCAGGCCCTTATGGAGGCAAGCTGCGCCAAATCATGGTCGATTTGGATATCCCCGCTCTCCAAGCCAAAGGGCTCTCGCCGACGGACGTCGTCAACGCCATCGGAACTCAAAACCTGATCCTGCCCGCCGGCACCATCAAAATCGGCTCCAAGGAAAACGACGTGGACATGAATGGGAGCCCGCAAACCATTCAGGAAATGAACGACTTGCCGATCAAGACCGTGGGCACCAACACGATCTACATTCGGGACGTCGCCCACGTCCGCGACGGCAATCCTCCACAGACGAACATCGTCCTGGTGGATGGACAAAAAGCCGCTCTCATGACCATCATGAAGTCCGGAAACGCCTCGACTTTGGACATCATCAGCAGGATCAAAGAGCGGTTGCCCGTTGTTCTTGCAGGCATGCCGCCGGAGTTTCGGGTTCGTCCCATTGCCGACCAGTCCGTGTTCGTGCGCGCCTCGGTGAATGGAGTCGTCCGGGAGGCGGTCATTGCCGCCTGCCTCACCGGTCTCATGATTCTGGTTTTCCTGGGAAGCTGGCGAAGCACGGTGATTATCGCGGTTTCGATTCCCCTTTCGATTCTCGCGTCGATCATCACGCTGAGCGCCATCGGGCAGACGATCAACATCATGACGCTGGGCGGCCTAGCGCTGGCCGTTGGCATTCTGGTGGATGACGCGACGGTGGTCATCGAAAACATCAACCGCAATCTCGCCCAGGGAAAAGAAGTGATTCAGGCAATCCTGGACGGCTCGGAGCAAATTGCGATCCCGGCGTTTGTGTCCACACTTTCGATCTGCATCGTTTTCGTGCCCATGTTCTTCCTGACCGGCGTGGCGCGTTATTTGTTCGTGCCGCTGGCGGAGGCCGTGGTGTTCGCCATGCTGGCGTCGTACCTGCTTTCGCGCACACTGGTGCCGACGATGGCGCGGTTCATGCTGAAAGCGCATGAGGAGGAATCGACGGAGAGGTCGCTCGCCAGCAGGAATCCCCTGGTGCGTTTGCAGGGGACCTTCGAATCGCAATTCGAAAAGCTTCGAAACTCTTACCGCGGGGTCCTGCAAAGGTGCATTGCCCATCGCATGGTCTTCACCTTTGTCTTCATTGCGGTTGGCTCCTGTTCCTTCGCGTTGATCCCCTGGCTGGGCCAGGATTTCTTCCCGAGCGTCGACGCCGGGCAAATCAAACTGCACCTTCGCGCGCCGACCGCCACTCGCATTGAAGAGACGGCGGCGTTGTGCAGCAACGTCGAGCGATCCATCCACGAACTGATTCCGCAGAACGAAATCGAAGGCGTGATTGACAATATCGGACTGCCTTATAGCTCCTTTAACTACGCGTACAGTACATCCGCACCGATCGGCCCGCAAGACGCCGACATCATGATTTCCCTCGCCGGGAAGCACCGGCCCACGGATGAGTACATGCACGACTTACGCATGAAGCTCACGAGGGAATTTCCGGGAGTTATGTTTTACTTTCCGCCGGCCGATATCGTCAGCCAGATCCTGAATTTCGGCCTTCCGGCCCCGATTGATATTCAAATCATGGGGCGTGATGTGGACGGGAATCGCCAGTTTGCGAACGATCTGTTGACGCAGTTGAACAAGGTCACAGGCATTGCCGACTTGCGGATCCAGCAGCCCTTCAACCAGCCCAAATTGCATATCAACGTGGATCGAACCAAGGCCATGCAGGCCGGCTTCTCGCAAAAAGATGTTGCCAGCAACCTGCTGGTTTCGCTGAGCGGCAGCTTTCAGACCACGCCCTCCTTCTGGCTCGATCCCAAGTCGGGGGTTAGCTACTTTGTCGCCACGGAGGCGCCCCAGTATGAGTTTCAATCCCTGCAAGATCTCCAGAATATCCCCGTGAGCGGCGGCAGCCACGCTCCCTGGCAAACGCTGGCGAACCTGGGAACCATCTCCCGAGGCGTGGGGATGGGAATCGTATCGCATTACGATGCGCAGACGATGATCGACATCTTTGGATCCACGCAAGGGCGCGATCTTGGCGGGGTCGCTCGGGACGTTCAAAATATCATCGACCAAAATCGCAGCCGCCTTCCTCGCGGCTCGCAACTGTTTCTTCGAGGCCAGATCGACACGATGCGCACTTCCTTCCTTGGACTGCTGGCCGGGTTGGGATTTGCGATCCTGCTGATTTACTTGCTGATTGTCGTCAATTTCCAGTCCTGGATCGATCCGCTTATCATTATTTCCGCGCTGCCGGCGGCACTTGCCGGGATCGTCTGGATGCTGTTCGTGACGCACACGACGATCAGCGTTCCCGCGCTGACCGGCTCGATCATGTGCATGGGCGTGGCCACGGCGAACAGCATTTTGGTGATCAGTTTTGCAAAAGAGCGGATTCAGGAAGGGCTCGATCCGATTCAAGCCGCCGAGGAAGCTGGATTTACTCGCTTTCGCCCGGTGATCATGACGGCCATGGCCATGATCATTGGCATGCTGCCCATGGCGGTTGGCCTCGGGGAGGGCGGCGAGCAGAATGCGCCCTTGGGCCGAGCGGTGATCGGCGGGCTGTTATTTGCTACGGTCGCAACACTCCTTCTTGTGCCGGCGATGTACAGTTTGATTTACGGACTACGAAAAGACCCGGGTAAATCCGCCGTCATTGAAGTGCCGGGCGACTAGACAGGGCCAATTTCTCGGAGGATCAGATGGAGGTTGTTTCCAATCAGCGGGACACGGCGGAAACGCCAGTCCGTGAAAACGGCGGCGGTTCGCCTTCGCCGGGCACCAAGGTGACACGCGTTTTCGTGCTTTTGCTTATTGTGGTTATTGTCGCCATGGTTGTGATCTGGGGAATTTCAAGCCGCCGCGAGGCCAATGCGCAGCTCTCTCAGGAGACGAAAGATCTGGCGATCGCGACCGTCTCCGTCATCCATCCCAAGGCGGGCGCGCCTGTACAAGAAATCGTCCTCCCGGGCGACATGCAACCATTTACGGATGCCCCGATATTTGCGCGAACCAACGGTTACTTGAAAAAGTGGTACGCGGATATCGGCGCAAATGTAAAAGCGGGACAACTGCTCGCCGAGATCGATTCGCCGGAGGTGGATCAGCAATTGCAGTCGGCGCGCGCGGACCTGGCCACGGCCCAGGCGAACTTGAACCTCGCGGAAGTCACCGCCACTCGCTACAAGGACTTGCGGAAAACGGATTCCGTCTCGCAGCAGGACGTCGACAACGCCAGTGGAAACTTCGAGGCTCGCAGGACCACCGTCGAATCGGCGCAGTCCAACGTGAAGCGGCTTCAAGATATGCAATCCTTTGAAAAAGTTTATGCTCCCTTCGACGGCGTAATCACGGCGCGCAATACCGATGTGGGCCAGCTGATCGATTCCGGAAGCAGCGGCGGCACTTCGCGCGAACTGTTTCACATTGCGGCCGTGAATCCTTTGCGTGTCTACATCAACGTCCCGCAATTCGATTCCCCCCAGATCAGGCCGGGGCTGCGCGCCGATCTGGTTCTCGCCGAATTCCCCGGCCGGCAATTCCATGGATCCGTCGTCAGGAGTTCCGGAGCCATCGACAGTACAACGCGGACCTTGCTCACCGAAGTCGATGTGGACAATTCCGCCCGCTTGCTTAAACCGGGGGGCTACGTCGAAGTCCATCTCAAGCTGCCTTCCCCCGTAACGACGCTCACGCTCCCCGTCAATGCCATCATTTTCAAATCCGTAGGCTTGCAAGTGGCGACCGTGAAAGACGGAAAGACGATTGCCCTGGTTCCGGTTACGCCGGGCCGGGATTTCGGAACAGATATTGAAGTCGTCGCGGGGCTCAAGGGCGATGATTGGGTCGTCTTGAACCCTTCCGACTCGCTCACCAATGGCGCGGTGGTTCGCCCGATGGAAACCCCGGCTCCCGCACAGGGGAATCCATAATGGCGTGGAGGATCGGCGATTCGCAACCATTCCCTTCTGGAAATTTAGTTTGCAGGGCTGTATTTCCCGTTCTCACCTTCGGCCTGCTTCTGATCGGCGGCTGCTCGGTTGGTCCGAAGTATTCAAAGCCCACAACAGAGATTCCGCCCGCGTACAAGGAGAATGCCAACTGGAAGACGGCGCAGCCGAGCGACCAGGCGCAAAAAGGAAATTGGTGGGAGATTTTTCAGGATCCCCAGCTCAATGCCTTGGAAGAAAAACTCACGGTCTCCAACCAATCTCTCCGCGCCGCCGTGGACCGGTTTCGGGAAGCGCGCGACGTGCTGCGAGAAACACGATCTTCCCTGTTCCCGCTCATCACGGCCAGCGTATCGGCCACGCAAAACCGCCAGTCGGAAAATCGGGCGTTGCGCGGGGCCACTTCTCCCACCAATTATTCGGATCTGATCCTCGCAGGAGATGTCTCCTACGAGGCTGACGCCTGGGGAAGTGTCCGCCATTCCGTGGAATCGAGCCGCGCGCTGGCGCAAGCCTCGGCCGCGGATTTGGAAACGATTCGCCTGAGCCTCCACGCGGAATTGGCCCTGGATTACCTGACCCTGCGCGGACTGGATGCGCAGAAGCAGCTTTTCGATTCGAATGTCGACGCCTTCGAAAAGGCGATGCAACTCACGGAGAGCCGTTTTCAGGGCGGCGTCGCTTCCAGGGAAGACTTGGACCTGGCCGCCACGCAGCTCGAACAAACACGCGCCCAGGACATTGACATTACTTCCACGCGTGACCAATTTGAACACGCTGTCGCGGTCCTCATCGGACAGCCTGCTTCTTCCTTCCGCTTGGACCCCGCTCCGCTACCGGCCATTCCCGCAGTGCCCCCTCCCGGCCTTCCGTCTGAACTACTGGAACGGCGTCCGGATATTGCGGAAGCGGAACGGAGAGTCGCCTCTGCCAACGAACAAGTTGGAATCGCCCGTGCGGCATTTTTCCCCACGATTACTTTGGGGCTCTTGGGAGGCTTCGAGAGCGGACGATTTCCAAATTGGTTGACGGGGCCGAGCGCGATTTGGTCCATCGGCGGTTCGGCGGCGGAAACAGTTTTCGATGCCGGGCGAAGGCGGGCGGTTTCCGATCAGGCCATAGCGACCTATGACGAAATGATTGCGGATTATCAGCAGACGGTGCTCACCTCCTTTCAGCAGGTGGAGGATTCCCTATCCGATCTTCGAGTCCTCGAGGACGAAGCCAAGACGCAAGACGCCGCGGTCGCGGCCGCGAATCGCGCCCTCGAGCAATCCACCAATCGGTACAAGGGCGGACTTGACACCTATCTGACCGTGATTACCGCGCAGAGCGCCGCGCTGGCGAACGAACGAACCGCCGTGAGTCTTCTGACTCGCCGCTTGACCTCCACTGTCCTCCTGGTGAAAGCGCTCGGCGGCGGCTGGGATGTTTCCAAACTTTCTGCAGTGAATTAATCCGAATTAATTCTTCTGATTTTTGTCGCCGCCGCCGTGCATTGATCCACACACGACGCACATTGTCGGCGGCTCCGTGTTATCCACAACGTGATGGATAGGCTTGAGCGTCTTCAAATAGGCGAATATGGCCTTCAGGTCGTCGTCCGTCATGCCGCCATAATGGGGCCAGGGCATGATCTGATTGATGGCGCGCGCCTTGACGTAACCGGTTCGAATCGCCTGCAAGAACAAAACTTCGTCGTAGTACGGAATGCCTGACGGATCGGGAGTCAGGTTCGCGCTGGCAACTCTCCCCCAGGGGCCTTCGAATACCTGCCCGCCTGACATATCCAGACCCGGAATGGGCTCGCCTCGGTTCACCGGCGAGTGGCAGTCTTCACAACGTGCGATGGTAACCAAAAATCTGCCACGCTTGACGGGATCGGAAATATCGGGCGTCGCCACGGGATCTGTAACCGGTTCAGGGGCGCTCCGGATGAGATATTTCACGGGGAAAATAATTGCAGTTTTCGGCAGTGGGTTTCGAACGGGCGGCAGAGAGCGCAGAAACACAATCACAGAAGCCAGATCCTCATCCGGCATGTGCCGGTAGCCTTGATACGGCATCATGGGAAATAACGTGCGGCCGTCATGGCCGATCCCTTCGCGAATGGCCCTGGCCAGGGCATCATCGCTCCAAGTCCCGCTTCCAGTCTCGGGATCGGGCGTGAGATTGGGCGCCACGACTTGGCCCGGCAAGCTTTTCAACATCGACATATCCTCGCCGGCGCCTTCCATGCCGGAAGGGATTGGGGCGTCGTGCTTGGTCCAATCGTGCGGCGAATGGCAATCGGCGCACAACGCGACGTTTTCCACCAAATATTTCCCGCGCGCCCAGCGCTGCGGAGTTCGTTCGAACACACGGTTGGTAAGCGGGCGGACGCGCGGACCAACGATCGGGCGCCATCCGATCGTCGCCGTAATGCCCACGGCAAGCAGGACAACGAGGCACAAAACAACCGCGAGGGATATCTTGATGAACCGATTCATGATCACCTCGGAAAACGTTCG
This sequence comes from uncultured Acidobacteriota bacterium, assembly GCA_963719875.1. Taxonomy (GTDB): domain Bacteria; phylum Acidobacteriota; class Terriglobia; order Acidiferrales; family UBA7541; genus Palsa-360. Next base: position 257,920 of record CAVRDJ010000002.1, read on the forward strand.
ATTATTTTATTCGATCTCGGCAATGCGTTGGACGTGACGCCCACCCGCGAACGGCGTGGCCAGCCATAGCTTCACAATTTCCAGAGCCAGGTCCTCGGGAATCATTCTCTGGCCGAGCGAGAGAACGTTACTGTCATTGTGTTCCCGCGCCAGGCGGGCCGTTTCCAGATTCCAGCAAAGCGCGCAACGGACGCCGCGCACTTTATTGGCGACAATCGCTTCGCCGTTTCCCGATCCGCCGAGCACAATGCCGCGCTCGTACTCGCCCCGCGCCACCGCTTCCGCTGTGGGACGGATGAAGAGCGGATAATCAACCGGCTCGGGACTGAACGTGCCGAAATCCCGGACTTCGTGCCCGAGCGCAGTCAAAAGTGCCCTTATTTTTTCTTTGTACTCAAATCCAGCGTGGTCGGAACCGATGGCTACTTTCAAGGGCCTCAGCATAGGGCGCGAGAAATTAGGTTGTCAAGGGCGGAGATGACGTTTCGGAAGCCGCAAAATTTTTTTCACTCACCTCACTTCACCCGCCCCAACTGGTAATTCAAATTGGCCGATTGGCTTTCGTAGTCGTACTGTGCGCTGACTTGCTCGACCTGAGCCTCAGTCAAACCTAACTGCGCCTGGCTGAGTTCAATGATCGAACTCAGGCCCAGCCCGTACCGTCCTTTCGCCAGATCGAAGGCTTGCGTGGTCTCCGCCAAGAGTTGTTCGGTCAGAGTGAGGCGCCGGTAGGCGGAGACGACGTTAAGCCAGGCAGTTCGTACGTCCTGGGCGATGCGATTCTGAAGGTCGCGAAGAAACTGCTCCTGCGCGCGCGCGCGCGCTGTTGCTTCGGTGTGCTCGGCGTTGAAGAGGCGTCCGTTGAAAATGGGGACGTTGACGTTGAAACCGGCCGCGGCGTAGCGGCTGGGCAAGGGGTCCTGCCGGTAGGGGGCCAGGCCGGTCACCCCGGCGGCCGAGATCGTGGGAAACCAGAGGTCGCGCTCCGCCGTGGCGTAGCTTTGGGCGGACCGCACGTCCAGCCCCTGGCTGATGATTTCGGGCCGATTCTGCAAGGCTTCCACGATGAGCGGCGCAACATCGGACGGAGGAGAACCCGGCGAGGCCGCGTCGACAAGCTGGAATGTCCGCTGATCCGAATAGCCCAGCGCATCGGAAAGCTGCGCGTACGAGGACTGCAAGTCGTTCTGCGCTTGGACCAGCAGGAGCTGCGCCCTGGCCAAGTCCACGTTTGAAAAGCTCACGTCTAAACCAGACTTGAGGCTGCTCTTGGCTAGGGCGCTGACTTGATCCACAACCAATTGGCGCGCTTTCACGGTTTCCTCGGCGACTCGAAGAACGGACTGGGCTTTCAGGACGCCAAAGTAAGCCAGGTCGACCCGCAGCAACACATCGGCGCGCGATTCGACCACCCTCTCTTGTTGGGCCTGTGCGTGGAAGCGCGAACTTTTGGAAAACTCGTGCGTCCGGCCAAAATCCGTCACCAGTTGGGTCACGGAGATCCCTTCGGCAAACTTGTCGAAGAGGGACGGGCTGTTCAAGAACCCCGCGGCGATCCGGCTATTGTTTTCCGCCTCCGCACCTGTGAGAGCCCCGCTTGCCTGCGGATAATAAGCGGATTGAACTTCCTTCACCTGTGCTGCCGCGGCCAATGCCAATTGCGTCGCCGCCTGAATCTGCGGATGGTTTTGGATGGCAATTTTTTCCGCGTCCTGCAACGTCAGGAGCGCCCCGTTTTGATTCTGTGTTTGGGGAGGAACTGAAGCGGGAGCCTGCGGCGGCGTCTGCGCCCAGCAAATCGACGCGCTGAAAACAAAACTAGAAATAAAAGTGACGAGCGGCAACCAGCGAGAACCATGCATTAGCGCGCCTCCTCTAGGGCCGGGGCGCCAGCCGGTGCTTCGCGATCCCGGTAGATCAACAGGTACGCCGCCGGCACTACAAAGATGGTCAGGAGGATGGACGAGAGCAGGCCGCCGATAATGACGAGCGCCAGCGGCGCGTACGCTTCGCTGCCCGTTTCGATCTTGAGCGCCATGGGCAGGAGTCCGACGATGGTGGCCAGCGATGTCATCAAGATCGGCCGTAAACGGATGCGGCAGGCATGCGCGACTGCTTCGCGCACGCTGTGGCCTTCGCCCCGCAGCACGTTTGCGAAATCCACGATCAAAATGCTGTTGGACACGACCATGCCTTGCAGCATCACCACACCCATCAGGGATTGGATGTTCAGCGTCGTGCCGGTCAGAGCAAGCGTGATGAGCACGCCAATCAGTCCGGTGGGAACCGCGAGAATGATCAGGAAAGGATCCCGAAAGGAGCTAAATTGCGCGACGAGCATCAGGTAAGCAAGTAGGACGGCGAGCAAAAGGCCAAAACCGAAACTCTTGAAGGAGGATTGCATTGTGACTTCCAGTCCCCGGAGGTTTACACGGATGTTCGGAGGCAGCGTCGTATCTGCAATTATTTTGGTAATCGCCTGGGCGTCTTTTCCAAGGTCCTCGCCGGATGGCGTCACGTAGACGTCGATGCTTCTCTGCAATTGGTAGTGGTCGACTTCGGTCGGCGAGCGGATCAGTTTCACGTCCGCAACTTGATCCAGATAGGTCGGCAGTTTCAAACCCAGAGCGCGAAGCGGCATGCTCTTCAAGTCTTGCAGCGATTTCACCTGATTTTCAGGGTATTGAACGGTAACAAAGTAATTGTTCCCATTCTTGGGATCGACCCAATAGCTCGGCGCGATCATGGCGTTCGAGGTAAGCGAGGTGATCAGGTTGTCGATGACTTCCCTCGAGTCCAGGCCAAGTTCGCTAGCGCGCTCGCGGTCGACATTCACTTGCAAGGCCGGATAATCCATATCCTGCGGCACGTAAACGTCAGCGACACCCCGCACCGCACGGAACTGCCGCGCCAGGTCTTCGGCAATGCGATCATCTTCTTGCAGGTCTGACCCGCTGACTTGCACATCGATGGGCGCGGGCGCTCCCTGATTCAGGACGGAGTCCACCAGTCCTCCCGATTGAAAAAAGGTCCGCAATTCCGGGAGTTCCCGGGCCACGCGTTGGCGAACGCGGTTCATGTACACGAAGCTGCTGCCGCGGTGATCTTCCTTCAGCCCCACCTGAACGAACGCCGTATGCATTCCGGAATTGGGCGTGAAGAGGGAAGAAAGATCAGCCATCACGCCAATGTTGGAAACGATGGTATTCAGATCTTGCGGGGGGACAACCTGCCGCACGATGCCCTCCACTTTCTCGACGTAACCCTGTGTGACCTCGATGCGAGTGCCGGTCGGGGCTTTCACGTTGATCACAAATTGTCCCGCGTCCGTCCGCGGAAAAAATGAAACTCCAATCAGAGGGTAGAGAAGAAAACTGAGGACAAAAATAGCGCCAAATGCGTAAAGGGTTTCGCGAGGACGGTCCAGCGCCTTCCGAACCCAGCGCTCGTAGAAATTCAGCAAGAGCTCGAATTTGGAGTTGAACCAGTGGTGAAATCTTGCCATGCCGGAGATTCCTGCCGCGTTGATCTCTCCATGCGATTCAACTGGTTTTAGGTATCGCGCGCTGTAGAGCGGGACCACCGTCACCGCGACGAAATAGGAAGCAAATAGCGCGATCACCACCGCGAGCGCCAATGCCGTAAACAGGTATTTGCTCACTCCGAACAGGAATGTGACCGGGAAGAACACCACCACGGCAATCAAAGTAATCGCCAGAACCGGAAGAACAACTTCATTCGCGCCGTGCACCGCCGCCGTTCCGGGATTCTCGCCGTGCTCGATGTGGCGAAAAATATTTTCGAGAACGATGACGGAGTTGTCGATGAGCCGCGAGAAAGCCAGCGCCAGCCCGCTCAAAACCATGCTGTCGATCGAGCGATTGCCCGTGTAGAGGACAAAAAATACAATCATGACCGAGAGCGGAATCGAGAGAAGAACCGCGACCGTCGCTCTCACGCTCCCCAGAAAAATCAGCACCATGATGGCGGTCAGAACCAATCCGATGCTGCCTTCGCGCATGACCGTGGAGATCGCTTGCTTCACAAAAAGGGATTGGTCAAAGACCACATGCGCTTTCAGCTGCGAGGGAATATCGCGCAGCGTCTTGATGGCCTCCCTGACGCCGTTGACGACAGCGATCGTATTGGTATCCCCTCCCTGCTTTTGCACCGCCACGTATACGGATTTCTGGCCATCGACGCGGACGATGTTGTACTGCATGGCGGAGCCGTCAGTCGCCTCGCCCACATCGGAAAGAAATACGGATTTCTGTCCTTCGGTCTTGAGCGGAATATTGTTCAAAGCCTTGGCATCCAAGACTTGCGCGTTGGTGTAAATGTTGTAATCCATCGGTCCGATTCGAACGTCTCCGGCCGGCAAGATCAGATTCGAAGAGTTTGTCGCTCGCACCACATCCATCGGACTTAACTGGTGCGCCTGCAACTTGAGCGGGTCCACGTACACCATGATCTGCCGGTACTTGCCGCCGTACGGCGGCGGCACGGTCGCTCCCGGAACGCCCGCGATCTGGTTTCGAATCTGGTACTGCAGGTAGTCGTGCAATTGAGTCTCGTTGAGTCCCTCGCCCTCCACGGTCAACAAACAGACAGGCAAGCTGGAGGCGTCAACTTTCATTACCACGGGCGGGAGAGTTCCCTGCGGCAGCCTGCGGAGGTCCGCCATGGCGAGATTCGAAATCTGCGTCACGTCCGCGTTGGCGTCCGTACCCGGCTGAAAATAAATTTTGATGAGGCTGACCCCGGTCATCGATCGCGATTCCATGTGGTCGATTCCGCTCGCCAGGGTGAAGAAACGTTCGAACGTATCGGTAATGTCCGCTTCGATCTGCTGCGGCGGCATGCCGCTGTAAAACGTGGCCACCAGAACGACGGGAATGTTGATGGGAGGAAACATGTCCACGGGCATGCGAGCCACGCTGGTCAGCCCAAGCACACAGATAAATAAACAAACCACAATAACCAGATACGGATGTCGGACGGCAAATGAAGGCATCTGAGACTCCTATTCCGTTACGGAAGGCACGACCAGCTTCGGGGAAACCACTTCCCCGTTTTTGAATTGTCCCTGGGCGCCAAAAATGACGGTTTCGTTTTCTTGGAGGCCGGAAGTAATTTCAATGTCTGACGCAGATTGCAGCCCGAGCGTCACGCTGCGGGTTTCGATCTTATTGTTACTATCCACCAACAGAACTGTCCCCTTGCCTGCTTCACCTGCCTGGACGGCCTGAATAGGCAACGTCAGAACTTTCGCGACGGAGTGGAGCGGAATTTTGACGGAGGCGTACATTCCGGAGACCAGTTCGTATTTGGGATTGGGAACGTCCACTTCGGTGTGCATGGTCCGGGTGGTCATGTCGATTTGATCGGAAAAGCGCACGATCTTTCCTTCAAACGTTCGATTCACTCCCGAAACAGCGACAGCCACGCCTTGACCAATCTGGATATTGGGCACTGCCCTTTCGGGAACGGGAATCACGAGGCGCAAAAGACTATTTTGCGCGAGGCGGCAAAGGGCCGAATCGCCCTTACTGGTTGAAGCTGTTCCCGCCGGAAGCAACGCGCCCGTGCGCGCGTAAATTTGCGTGATCACGCCGTCGAACGGCGCCGTCATGCGCGCGTAATCAAACATGGCCTGATCCTTGCCGAGCGCGGCTTTGGCGGCGACCAAAGCGTCCTCGGCCGCGGCGAGCGCGGCTTTTTGCGCGGAAACGTCCGCGTCGGCTTCCAGGTCTTTGCCCCTGGCGACATCGATTTCCTGCTGCGCGACCAGCTCCGGGCGCGACTTCTGCACGTCGGCCAGCCGCGTGTAGGTCAGGTGCGCGACGGTGTACGCTGATTGCGCGCGGTTCAAATCTTCGTGAGCGCGCGTCAGTTCCTGATCGCTGCGGCGGACGGAAGCCTCATCCTGCTGTAACTGTTGTTGGAGTTCCGGGATTTCCAATACGGCGAGGATTTGCCCTTGCTTTACGTGAGTTCCGTAGTCGACGTAGAGTTTTTGGATGTAGCCGGAGACTTTTGCGTACACGTCGACTTCCTGAAAGGGCTGGAATTCGGAAGCGATCTCCAGGCTGTCGGCAATGTTTCCGCGCGCCACTTTCACAACGGCGGCTACGGGAGCATTCGACGCGTCGGCGGCGGCCGCCTTACGTCCCTCGCCACATCCGATGAGAGATATGGAAACAATCAGGAATGACAAAAGACTCAAAATTTGATTGATGCGCCTCACTGGAGGACCTCCGCTGTCTTGAATCATTGATTCACCCTCTTGGTCTCATTCTCTTCGCGGCAAGAGCAGCCACGCCGGCGCGAAGCTTTTCCAGTGTAAAACCATCGGATTGGCACAATGCGATGATCTCCCGCTCTTCTTCGATCATTTTCTGCGCTACGCCAGGAATGTTTTGTGCGATCTCGAGCGGGACAGTCTGGACGCCGTGCCGGTCGCCGTGCAGCAGGTCGCCGGGCCGCACCTGCATCTGGCCAACCTCGACTATCCTTCCGAAATCGAAAATGTGGGCGAAGGCGTGAGAAACCGACACGTTTCCAGCAAACATTTGAAACTTGAGCGCTCGGGCCGCTTCGATGTTCCGGACCGCGCCATTTGTCACCACGCCATTGCACCCGACCGCCCGCAAGATATTGGCGTGGACGTCGCCGATGAAGGACCCCAAACCAGGGTGGCGGTCCATGTCTTGCACGACAAGAACTCGCGGAGCCGGAACACTCAATACGTGCTCCAGCCAGTCCAGCCGGTAGTAATAGCTATCCCCTTCCATGGGCGGATCGGAAGTGCGGACATGGATGGTGGCCGCGTAGCCAACCAAGGGAGGAAAATCCTCAAAAATGCAGCGTACTCTGGAATCGGCGAAACCTGTATTGCGTAAACGCACGCCAAAGGTTTCGATGGCATTCGCCACGCTGCAAGAATCCAATTGGCGCAATTTCTCCAGCGCGGCAGGCTCTATATGATTTGAGGTCATCGGATCTCCTGAACCGAAAATCGTCGCACCGAATCCGCGAGCGCCAGGGCCGAAGTCATGCCGGTCGCCATTTCGCCGGCGCCGCCGGCTCCCGGGCGGCTTGCTCCGCCGGAGGGAAAATATGGTCCGCTTTCCGGAACAGTTCGGTCCGTACTAAATTTTCATCGGGAATCACCGCAGGGATTAAACCCTGTTTGATGCTATGAGGAAGGTGGCGCGCGCAGCGGATGGAAGGAAAGAAAAAAATCATTCTGGCCGGAAATTGGGGCTTCCGGCGGATGAGGAATTTTAGACGCAATCCTCTGCACGGTGATCCTCGATTGCACGAGGCACGGCCTCAGCCCATCGCCGAAGAGACATTTGAACGGAGCGACAAATTTCGACGAGTGACCTGCGGACACTTCCAAAACCGCTGCGCTCCCAACCGGCCCGTTTTGAATTAAGATGGGGAGGAAACTCCATTGGACGATGCCGAGAACCAAAACACCCGATAACAGGAGGAGGAAAACAACATACCGGCGGGTTGTAAATGGCGTTGGATTCATCTGTGGCCTCCCTGAATCTGGCGGAGGCTGTGCTACTGTATCGAGGCTAGCACCTTGCCAGAAACAGTGTCAAGAATAGAGCCATTCTACCGGTACTCTGAGGGCACTCGGGAAGCGTCTTACAAAATAAATTCACCGGATCTACGGTAACTCGCGATGTATGGAAACGTGCTTTTTATTGAGGATGAAGAGGCGCTGCAAATGACCGTCGGCGACCGCCTGCGGAAGGAAGGCTACGCGGTCGACTACGCCGCCAATGGAGACGAGGGATTCGAGAAGGCCACCCAGCTTCCCTTTGACTTGATCATTCTCAACGTCATGCTTCCCAAACGGGACGGATTCGACGTATGCAAGGGCATCCGCGAAGCCGGACTAATCACTCCAATTCTGATGCTCACCGCGCGCGGGCAAACCAGCGACAAGGTCGACGGTCTGAAAATCGGCGCGGACGATTACGTCACCAAACCCTTCAACATGCTGGAATTGATGGCGCGGGTCGAGGCGCTGTTGCGGCGCGCGCCCATTCGCCCAGTGGCCCAAACTAGCGGTTTTGCTTTCGGATCGATTCACGTGGACCTTGTGGGAACCGAGGCCACGCGGGACGGAAAGCCCGTGAATCTTTCCGCGCGCGAATTTCAATTGCTCCGGTATTTCATCGACCATCGCGGGGCGACGCTTTCGCGCGACGATCTCTTGAAACAAGTGTGGGGCTACAGCGCCGATATGTTTACCCGCACCGTGGATGTGCACGTCGCCAGCCTGCGCCAAAAACTGGAAGACGATCCGAAACAGCCCAAATTCATTTTGACGGTGCAGGGGTTCGGTTATAAGTTCAAGGCTTAGCCGGCGGACCATGAAATTGCCCATCAAAGAGCGCGAGTTTTCGACGGTCATCATCATTCTGGCCGTCATCGTGGTGATCGTTTTGGGTGTGCTGCAATACCGCTGGAGCAACCAGGTCAGTGAAGCCACCAGCATCCGCCTGGCCGACAGCTTGCAGATGTCCATAATCAACTGGCACCTCGATCTCTTCCGCGTCTTCTCCGAAGTTTGCGTCGCCCTGCGCGTCGACCCTGACTCGAGCGCGCGCGATGACTCGGACCAGCTCGGGCGAAGATTCTTGGAGTGGAAAAAGACGACAGCGAATCCGAATCTCGTTGCGGGGTTATACATTTTGCGGCTCGACGTGGCTCCCGCCGCACAGGTGTTGCGCCTTCCTCCTTCCGGCCAGCGTTTCGAATCGAGCGGCTGGCCCACGAATCTCGAAGGGCTGCGCGAAGAACTTCAGCAGTCTGCCTCCAAGCCCGCCGACGCTGGATCCTCTGTATCCTCCGGAGGAACGAATGCGGCGGCGCTGGAGGCAAACTCCGAATTCGCAAACCGTTTCTATGCGGGCGGGGCATTGGCCGGCTGGCAGTTCGAGCCGCGGATCCCTGCGCTGGTCCGATCCTTTGCGAACACTCCTTCCGCCGGCCGCCAGGCCCCTTCACGAAACGCGCCTGATTGGATCGTGATTGTGCTGGACCGCAATGACGTGCAGAACAACATTCTTCCGGGTCTCGCGCAGCGATATTTCCGCGGCACGGAAGGACTCGATTATCAGGTTGCTGTTACCGCCGACGGGAAGGAGGGGCGCCCCCTATATTCATCGGACGCGGGCTTTGGTAACGCGGACATCGGCGATGCCGACGGGACGATGAATATCTTCGGTCGCCTGAGCGGCAAGGGGCAAGCATCCCCGATTCGTATGTTCCATACGCCTTCGCAGGAGAATGGGCCGGCGGCATCGGTCGCGGTCACGTGGTTTCCACTCTTGCGCGACGCCGGGGCGGACCAGGACTGGCGCTTGATCGTGAGGCATCGCCGGGGAGGCGCCCTCGGGGCCTTCATTGCGGATTCGCGCCGCCGCGATCTGGCCATCGGCTTTGGCGTGCTCTTCCTGCTGGTGATCAGCATGGCGATTCTGATCTTCACGAGCACGCGCGCCCAGAGGCTGGCTAAGCTGCAAATGGATTTCGTCACCGCGGTTTCTCACGAACTGCGGACTCCCCTGACCGTCATCAGTTCGGCGGCCGAGAATATCGCCCATGGCGTGGTGGAAGGAAAACCGCAGCTTGAGCAATATGGATCGGTGATCGGTGCGCAGGCCCGGAAACTTTTCGAAATGGTCGAGCAGATCCTGCTTTTCGCCGCCATCCGCGAAGGCCAGCAGCGCTATAGCCTGCGTCCCCTGGAAGTGCCGGAAATTCTGGACGCTGCGCTTTCCGGCACGGCGGGGCTCATTCGAACGGCGGGCTTCCACGTGGAACAACAAATCGAGCCGAACTTGCCCCGGATCGTGGGCGATCTCCCGGCCCTTTCCCAATGCGTGCAGAATTTGATTACCAATGCGCTGAAATACGGCAGCGAACAAAAGTGGATTGGAATTCAGGCGCGATTCACCGAACATGGCCTGACCGGGAAAGAAGTTCAGATCAGCGTCTCGGATCGGGGGATCGGAATTGCACCGGAGGAATTGCGGCATATCTTCGAGCCGTTTTATCGCAGCCCTTCCGTGACGGCGGCGCAAATTCATGGCACGGGCCTCGGTCTGCCCCTGGCGAAAAGCATCATGGAAGCGATGAAAGGCCAGGTGACGGTGAAAAGCACTCCGGGACGAGGGAGCACCTTTACGCTGCATTTGCCTTGCGTGGAACACTCGGTGCGGCAAATGGAGGTCAAGACGACCGAAGCGGTTCCCTTCTGATCCCTTCCTGCCGCTAACTCATAGCTGGCATGTAACTTAGCTCTCCTGCCGTTTGGGCCATTCTTGCTTTCGCGCGTCTATTCGTCCCGCACTTCAGGGCTTTTTACAACATCCTTACAGCAACCTGCTTCAATTCCAGTGTAATTTCAATCAGGCAGGAATTCTGCACTAAAGTCGAGGCCTTCCTTTGCTCAGGCCATTCACAGGCGTTATCCATACGGCAGTTTTACTGACTGGCTTGATCGTCCTGGCCGCGGGGCCCGGGTTCAGTCAAATGAACACGGCGGAAATCGCAGGCCAGGTGAAAGACCCCACCGGCGCGGTGATCGCCGCCGCCACTGTGGAGGGCACGCACGTAGTAACGCAGCAGAAGTTCGACGCGGTCACGAATGAATCGGGACTTTTCCTGCTCCCGCAACTCCCGCTCGGTGATTACAGGCTGACGGTTTCCGCGCCCGGATTCAAACAGGCGGTCCAGGATCACGTCACTCTCCACGTGGGCGATCACGTGCGGCAGGATTTCGAGCTGGCACTCGGGGAGCAAAGCGAGACGGTCACGGTGGAAGGGAGTGCGGGGCTGCTGCAGGTCCAGTCCGCAGAAATCAAGGACGTCATTCAGAATCAGCAGGTTGTCGATCTACCGCTCAAAGGGCGCGAGTTTCTCGAACTGACCCTGCTGAGCGAGGGCGTGGTGAGCCCGCCGGGGGGAACGCGCGGGGACGCGCTGCAGCAGACGGGCAAGCTGATCAACGTGATGGGGAACCGGACGGGACACAACCTGTTTCTGGTGGACGGCGTAAATGTAACTGATGAGTATTTTAATAATGTGGTACTTAGCCCCTCGACCGACGCCATCAGCGAATTCAACATGCTGAAGACGAATTACAACGCGGAATTCGGCGGAAAATCCGGGGCCGTGGTCAATGTCATCACCAAGGCGGGGGGCAACGCGTTTCACGGGAGCGCCTACGAATTTCTCCGCAACGACATCTTCGACGCCAGAAATTTTTTCGCGCAGCCGGGCGTGGCCACGCCGTTCCGCGAAAATCAGTTTGGCGCGACCCTGGGCGGGCCCATCCTCCGGGACAAGACATTTTTCTTCCTCAATTATGAAGGACAGAGAATCCGCAACTCGTTGTCGCAGGCGTTCAATGTACCGACAAGCGCAGATCGAATGGGAGATCTTTCCGGCCTTGTTCCGCTGCCGGTGACGGGGAAACCCAACGCAAAACAGCTGATCGACCCGAATACGAACGCCCCGATATTGAATAATGACCTCCGAAACGATCCGAATTTCAATGAGAATGCCGCCGCGCAAGCCCTGCTCAACCTCTTGCCGCCGCCCACGCCGGGCTTGTCCGGCGCGAATGACTTGCTAGCCGTGGGACAGCAGAGCATCGACACGAATCAATACAATGCCCGCATCGACCATCAGTTTTCCATGACGGATTCCGCATTTATTCGCGCTTCGGTTTTCGATGCCAATGAATTTGATCCTTTTGGCTCCAGCTTGCTGAATGAGGCGCTTCTTCCCGGATTCGGACGCACACTCAGAACCCATTCCGTCAATTTCTCGGTGGGCGAGACGCACACGTTTAATGCGAATCTTCTCAATGAATTTCGGTTTGGCTGGCTTCGCGTTTCCGGAGGGCAGGGAGATCCCAATGCCGGCAATCCGTTCGCCGCTCAGAATGGGCTGCTGGGGACGACGCAAAATTTCGCGGATATTGGCTATCCTCAAGTCAACCTCAGCGGCGTCTTTTCGACCATCGGGACCGCTGCCGGATTCGTCACAAGAGTCGATCGCAACTATGAATTTTTCGATAATCTCCTCTGGCATCACGGCCAGCACACTGTCCAGTTTGGCGCCTATTTTTTTCATCTCGACTTTAACCCTCACTTTCCGAACAACGCGCGCGGGACCTACACATTCAACGGCTCGGCTTCGGGCAACGCATTTGCCGACTTCTTGTTTGGAGTGCCGAGCCAGGGCCAGGCGGGCATCGGCGAGGGAGCGGAAAACGCCCACACCGATTGGGCTCATTTCTACATTCAGGACGGCTGGCAGATTACACCTCGCCTCAAGCTCGATTTCGGGCTGCGCTATGAGTACAACAGCAACCTCGTTGCGGACGCCAATCAAACCTCGAATATTGATCTCACCGCTCCCGGGGGCCCGGCTTTTGTCGTGGCAGGCGATCTGTCCAATTTGACGGCCGCGCAAAGCGCGCTGGTTGCCATTGCTGCCGCGCAGAATCCCGCGATTCCTGTTGTGAACGCCGCAACCGTGGGATTGGATAACAGCCTGCTGAGGGCGCGCCCGCTGCGGTTTTCTCCCCGCATGGGCCTCGCATGGTCGATACCCCATTCCGGAGAAACCGTCGTCCGTGCGGGATATGGAATCTATACGAATCAAGCGGCGTATAGCGTTCTGCAAAATCTGGCCGAAAACATTCCATTTTTTCTAAACAAAACCGTGAACAATAACGGCGCGACGTGCGGCGCCACGCCCTGCACGATCAACAATATCCTGAGCTTCAATCCAAACGGGGCGATCGGGGCGAACAGCGTCAACCACGATTTTGCGGTGGAATACAACGAAGTGTGGAATCTGGCCCTGCAACGCCCAATCTCGAAAACCACTTCGGTGGAATTGGAGTACGTGGGGTCGAGAACCGTTCACGCGGATAGTGCCACGGCCGTCAATCTTCCTCAACCTGGCGCAGGAGCCGTTCAAGGGCGCCGCCCGGATCCCAACTTGAACGCTTTTACGACGATCCGGTGGGATGGCTGGGCAGTCTTCCACAGCCTGACGGTCAAAGCGACTCGCCGATTCACAAATGGACTTTCCTTCGACGGCGGCTACTCGTGGTCCCACTCCATCGACGATGCTTCCGATGCGGGCACGACCAACGCGGAACTGAATCTCCCGCAAAACATTTACGCCAACAATCTGGCCGCTGAAAAAGCGGACTCCAGTTTCGACCACCGGAGCCGAGCCACGGCCAACGTTGTGTACGATCTTCCCTTCGCCAACCGCTCCACTGGCTGGCTGCATCGCACCGTGGGCCGCTGGCGCGCCAGCGGCAACCTCATTGCCCAAAGCGGCGCGCCATTTACGATCAACCTCAGCACGGCAAGCGACCCGGCCAATATCGGCCTCGTGAATGGCAATAATCTCCAGCGACCCAATGTAAGCGGCAACCCCAATAGTGGACCGAAGACTCCCCAGGAATGGTTCAACACCTCCGTCTTCTCCGTTCCTAGCCAGTTCACGTTCGGAAACACGCCACGAAACAGTGTCATTGGCCCGAGCCTTGTGGATCTGGACGCTTCGCTGCAGAAGGAAGCTGCTTTGCGCGAGTCGGTGAAGGTGCAATTCAGGTTCGACGTCTTCAATGTGCTCAATCATCCGAATTTCAATTTGCCGAATCGAATCTGCACGGCGACCTCCACAGGAACTTGCATGAATCCGACCTCGACATTCGGCTCGATCACGAGCGCGCAGGATCCGCGCGAATTGCAATTCGCTCTAAAGCTGATGTTCTAGCCCGCAACTGTCGCGGAATTTTGGAGCAACGAAGGACCGCTCGAAGGCGGGGTTGAGTAGGATAGGCTTCAGCCTGTCTTCTGTCTGTTGCGAGAACCAAAACCCGACAGGGAGAACAGGCTCCTGAAAAGTAATTCATTTTGTCATTCCGAACAAAGTGAGGAATCCCTCTTTGATTTAACTCCATAAAAAAGCAAGAGAGATTCCTCACTTCGTTCGGAATGACAAAAGGAGTGGGGGCCTTTTTCCGCAGCCTCTTCAGCCTGTCTTCTGTATGTTGCGTGAACCAAAACCCGACAGGCTGAAGCCAGTCCTACTTATGCGGCGTCGCTGCGCTTGGCCGGCCGCACGATTCTCGGGACCATCATCCGCGTTCCTGGAGCGAGGATGTGAACGGAGCGCTGGAAGACAAATTCCAAAAAGCGCCTGGCAACAGACAGTTTTGAATTGATGGGATCTCGATCGCGAAAACCTTCCGCACGGATCACCAGAAACCCTGGACCATTTTCAACATGCAGGCGGCGCATCGCCCGATACGGCTTCGCCTGGAAAGCATTCGCCATGCGCAAAATGGCGGCCAGTCGAATCAGCGACTGTCGCAAGGGCAATTCGTAAACTCTTAACTTCTGATGATCCGGATACGGCAAAGCGCGACGGTGGAAGCGCGCGACGAGCGCCGCAAACTCAAGGTCTCTCTTCGTCCAGCCCGGAGGCGGAGAAATCTTGCGGATCATGCGGTAAGACTCTTTTTGGTAGGACTTGCCCTTCTTGAATCGTCCGGCCTCCTGCAGCAGCGCCGCCGCATGCAGAATGAATCGCTCTTCGATCTGGGATTCCTTTCCGATCAGGCCGCAATTCGCGAGTCCATCGTATAATTGCAGGGACAACCGCGAAATCCGGCGGACATGGGGAAAATCTGGCGTCACCAAGGAAGCCCATTCCCCGAGCCGCGCTAGCCCGGTGGAACGCAGATCCTTCTCCGCGGGCAATCCCTCGCGCCAACTCCGCAGGGGAGACGTTTTTCCCGCCATCTTCTCGCGATATTGCCGGAGCCGCGAGGACCGTTCGTCCTCCACTTTCGTGCGCCACGCGGCAAAGGCGGTTTCCTCGAAAAGACTCCGGCTCTTTAAGAGCATTTGATCCAGAACTGTAAGGTCGTGAATTTCTCCCAGCAAGTCCTGCAGAAGTTTCAAATCGGGCTCCCAACCCGGATACATCGTGGGCATAAAATTCTCTACCGCGTAGCGAAACTTCTTCAGGCCCATGCGCAGGCGATGATAGGCAAGGAGGCTCCGGCTGCGTTGCGCGCGGCGATTCAGGTCGCGAACACTTTCCCAGATTTCGAGGAGCAGGGATTCGCAGGCGGGACGGTCGGAAACGACATGCCGGTAATGTTTCGCAAATTCTCTCCGCCAGGTCCGCCATTGCTTCCGGTCAAATTCCCGGATGGCCGCACGAGCATCGGTGCGGTCCTGCTCGTGCTTTTTTTTCAGCGCCTCCAGGAGCACATTCGTCGAAGCCTCGCCCGGGGCGCCGAGCTTCTCGATCCATTCCGTGAGGACTTGCGTGTCACGAAGCGTCCCCAGCCGTTGAAACGTGCGCCGCGCCGATTTCCGCATGGACTTCCAATCGCATCCTGGATCGAGGTCCCTCATCACCTCGGCGATGAGGATGCATCGGCGCAAGGAGATGCGCAGGTCGTGGATGGGCTGCGCAGGCAAAGCCCCGCCGACGTTGGAGTGTTCGTCAAGGACTCGGTCCGCCCAATAGGCAAGGCCGACTTTTTCTTCGGTAGCAGAATGCGGTTGCGGCAAAACGGAAACCAGTACCCTTCTCAGATATCTCCCTAAGAGAGCTACAGGGGGGGAGCTATTCTAATCGCGCGGGGCGGAAAAACGCAAACTTCGCAGGAGGTTAATCGGGGGCGACCGTCGTCTGTCCTTTACGAGCCGGAATCGAGGCTGGCACACGGCGAGGAGCTTTTGAATAGTGGTCATAGACGCGCCAACCCAAAAGAATCGCCATCACCGCGGCATATTCCAGAGGCAAATGGATGTCGGACTTCACCAGCCATAAAAAATGGATGACTCCCGCGACGGCGGTCAGGTAAATGGCGCGATGCAACATCGCCCAGCGCCGCCCGCCCATCCTGCGGATCCATCCCGCCGTGGACGTGAGGGCCAGCGGAATCATCAGGACGAAGCCCGTGAATCCCACCGTGATGTAGCGCCTCTTCAAAACGTCCGCCCAAATGCCATGAAGATCGAAGACCTGGTCGAACGTCAGGTAAACACTAAAATGACAGCAGCCGTAAAAAAAAGCGAATAGCCCAAACATGCGCCGGAAACGGATCAATAGCGGCTGCCGAAGAATTTTGCGTAACGGCGTAACGGCCAGGGTGATGGCCACGAATCGCAGCGTCCAATCCCCCGTGGCGTGCTCGAGAAATTGCGTGGGATTCGAGCCGAGTCCACCGGTAAACGCTTCCCGGATCAGTATGCCCAGGGGGACCAGGCAAATCAGGAATAGGAATACCTTTGTCCATTTGCTAGTCAGAATGGAATTCATCGTTGAGATCCGCTCAGTAATATTTCTTCAGGTCCATGCCGTTGTAGAGACTCGCCACCTGGTCGCCATAGCCATTGAACATCTGCGTAGGCGTGTTCTTGAAATATCCCGGCAGGCGGACTTCCTTGGCCTGGCTCCAGCGCGGATGGTCCACCTTGGGATTCACATTGGAGTAGAAGCCATATTCATGCGCGTTTGTAATGTTCCAGGTTGTCGGCGGCTGATCCTTGACGAATTTAATTTTGACCATCGACTTGATGCTCTTGAATCCGTATTTCCACGGAATCACCATTCGGACGGGCGCTCCGTCCTGATTCGGGAGCGATTCGCCGTACATGCCCATGCAAAGCAGCGTCAGCGGGTGCATCGCCTCGTCCATCCTTAAACCTTCCACATAAGGGAGATCGATCCCCGCACGGCCCCACAGCGGCATCTGCTTCTTATCGAAATAGCTTTCAAATGCCACATAGCGCGCGTTGGAATTGGGTTCCACGAGTTTTACGAGCGTGCTGAACGAGTAGCCGATCCACGGTACCACTATGGACCAGCCCTCCACGCAACGATGCCGGTAGATGCGCTCCTCAAGCGGGGCGATCTTCAGGATTTCGTCCATGGTGAACTTGCGCGGCTTGCCAACTTCCCCTTCGACCGAGACCGTCCAGGGCGAAGTCACAAATTTCTGCGCGTTTTTCGCAGGATCACCTTTGTCCGTGCCAAATTCGTAGTAATTGTTGTACGTGGCCACGATCTGCTCAGGAGTCACTTTCTCTGTTGTGCTAAAGGGACTTGGAGTCAGGCCCGAAAATTTTGCGGACGCATAGGCGCGGACCGACGGGTTAACCAGGTCCGCCAGGCTTTTCCCCGCCAGCGCCAACCCGCCCGCTAACCCCATACCATAGAGAAACTTGCGCCGATTCATGTAAATGTCGCGGGGAGTTACGTCCGAATACTTCATTTCAGGGGACCGCTTGACCAGCATCTTAGACCTCCGGGCACTTGCTGTGCCTTGCAACTACGTCTATATGATTACTATACGCCGAATTGGTTGCATCGGATGAGCGATGCGGGCGAAAAAAATAACGCGACGTCCACTGTCGCGCTGTTCCAGTCGCTCCAGGCTAGCGTGCCGATTCAAGCAGGGGATACAAACGAAGGGGAGTTATACGCGCGATGCGGGAGAAATCCTTGTCCAGACTGAACAGACTCGCGTCATGTTCCAAAGCGACTGCGGCGATCAGGGTATCGATCGTTGTAAGACTGAGGCCCTTCGATCGGGCCAGTCGTGAAATTGCGGACGCCTCCCGGTAAGTGGAGAAACCGCGGGGCTCGAGCATTTCCCACATGGAAAGAAAGCGCTCGATGCGATGAACATCTCGCTTGAGTCCCTGCAGGATCTGCGTCACGATGACACCGGTGAGGGCCAAGGGTTCGACTTCCTCAATCATTCGCCGCAATTCCATGCCCGCGCGGCCGGGAGAATGGCTGAAAAAATCAATCCAGACGGAAGTGTCGACCAGGATCAAGCGCGATTACGCCGCATCCGCTTGAGGTCGCCCTTCCAAATCCCGCTTCCGTAATAGCGAAGAATGCCTTTGCGGCTTTCCGAGCGGACCAGCAATTCCAGGGCCTTGCCGACGATCTCTCGTTTTGTTTTGAGCCGCGTGAGTTTGCGCGCCTTGCGTACCAAATCGTCATCCAGCACGATATTTGTTCTGCCCATACAAACAGCATACACCATTATTCTTGTATTGTGTGTATGAATCGGAAGAAGGGTGGTGGGTATGTTTGCGATTCTAGTAGGACAGCCACCCGCCGAGGCGGGGCTGTCCGCTTTCGCCAGGCTGAGACTGCGCGGGACAGCCATGAGTGGCTGTCCTACTACGCGGAGAGTTCCTTGACAAGAGACTGGCGCAGGCGCTCTTGATGTTCCGGCGCGAGCTTCCCGGCGGCGGATGTGAGGTAAAAAACGTCGATCGCGGTTTGGCCTTCGGTGTCGATCAGCGCGATATCGATGTTGCATTCCTGCTGGGCGAAAACCGAACTGATCCGGTACAAGAGTCCCGGCTGATCCTGCGTAATGATCTCAATCAGCGTGCTGTGCGCGGAACATTCGTTATCAAATTGAATCTGGGGAGTTCCCGCAATCTTTCCAGGCTGGTCTTTTTCCACTTCGAGGCGCTCCCGAAGCATGCGCTTGAGATCGCGCTTTCCGGAGAGCACATCGTGGACCGTGGTCTTGAAGCGCTCCCAGGCTGGCAGATTCATTTCCAGCGTTCGGTACCGGTCCGTGAAGGAAAACGTATCCACCACCGTGCCGCTGGCGTTCGAGAAGGCGCCCGCCTTTCCGATGTTCATGCCGCAGGCGGCCAGCGCTCCGGCTACCGTGGCAAAGAGGCGCGGCCGGTCCTTGGTCACGACCGTCAGTTCGTACCAGTGGCGGGTGCGCTTCAGCGCCAGTTGAACGGGGTCCTGGCCGAGGCGGCCCGACATCTCGAAGTGCCGCAGAATTTCGTCGACGGGATGCGTGCGAAGGTATCGTCTCGGCAAGCCTTCCAGAAACGTTTGGAGTTTCTTCCCCGCCGCGGCGGCGAGCGAGCGAAGATGGTTCAGGACTTCGTCGTTCGCGTCGCCATGAACGCGTTCATCTACGCTGCGGTTGAAGTAATTGGCCGTGCCGATGTAGAGCTGCCAAAGGTCTTCCGCTTTCCAGGGCGTGAGAGCTTCCGGATTGACGGCTTTGATGTCCGCATACGTGAACAGGCAGAGCATCTTCAGGAGTTCCGGTGTGCCGATACTTTCGGCAAATTGCGCCACCGTCCGTGGGTCGAAGATATCCCGACGAAGACCCGCCCCCAAATCCTGATGGTGCTGAATAAGAAAGAGCACGGTTTCCTGGTCGGCCTGGGGCAATTCCAGCCGGGCGAGGCATTTTCCGGCAATTTCCAGACTGGCCGGAATGTGTTCCAGAAGCGTGACGGCCTTGCCGGTGTCGTGCAGCAAGATAGCGAGATAGAGCAACTCGGGCTGGTCCAGTTCGCCGAGGATGCCCGCGTAGCGTTCGTCCCATTTGAACTTGGATTGCCGCAGGCCGTGCAAATTTTCAATTGCCCGGAGCGTGTGCTCATCCACGGTGAAACGATGAGAAACTTCGCGCACCGCAAGCGCGTCAATCCCCTGCAACTCCGGCAGGAACAGAGTCAGCAGATGGAGGGAATGCATCGCGCGTAACGCGTCCGCCGCATGCAATTCCGGCAAAACATCTTCCAGAAACCGCCAAAAATCGCCGCCACCCGGCAGACGGCCGGCCAACTGCGGCCTCGCCTGCTCCATTTGGTGTTCGGCCGCCGGACTGAGTTTAAAGCCGCGCTCGGCAATCAGACGGAAGGTGCGAAAGAAAAGGTCCGGATGGGACAAATTCTCCGGCTTCTGAAAAAAAATCAATCCATCCACAACGGAAAAATCCGGATCGGAAAAGCCGGTTCGCCAGGTTTCCAGTTGCCTGTAAAAGAGAGTTTGGGCCGCGGGCATTTCCTCGAGCAGTTGTCCGGAAATATGATCGACGGCGCGCGCGTGGCCAAAGTAGTTGCGCATCCAATCGGTGGTGCTCCGGATCTCCATGTTTTGCGTTCCCACTTTCTGGGCCGCTGCGTCATCCTGCGCATCCCAGACCAGAACGTTGTAGTCTCGTTTATGCCGGAAGTGCAGGAAGCAACGCACGGATGCCAAAAAGGCAAGAGCCGAATCCATCGCTGTCTGGTTCGCAGGCGAAAAATATGTCTCCGGATCGGGCCAACCGTCGTGCTTTTCCATGGCGGACATGGCGGCAAGCCAGCGCGCCGTGACGTAATCCTGAAAACCGCCCGGGCCGTCCTTCACGTTTGGCTCCAGATGGAACACGGTGTTCGCAAACTTGCGGTGGCTGTTGCGCGTCAATTCCGCCAGGCGCTCGACCAGGGCCTGCGACTCCCGGACCATGATTTCGGGAATCAGCCGGTCCCGAAGGTTCGAGAACAGTTCCTGATCCCCTTCCAGAAACCGGCAGTCCAACAGGGAAAGGAACTCTTCTATACGATCGGAGTCAAATTGGATGAATTCCGAGACGATCCCCGCCGTCATGTTGCACTTCAATCCAATTTCGTTCAGGCCTTGCGAGAGCCGCTGGATTGCATCATTGAATTTTTCCGCCGCTTCGCCCGTTGCCGCCAGAAAAACGAGATCGACATCCGAATAAGGAAAAAGAGTTTGCCTGCCAAAATCGCCGACGGCGGCGATTAAAATCTGGGAGGTTTCAAAACCCGGGGAAGCGACAATTGGCGCCCAAAGGCGGCGAACGATGAAGTCCACCAGCGCAGACCTCTCGCACAAATATTTCAGGCCGTCTTTTGACGCGTAAAACCCTTCTTGCAAACGTGAGGATTCGGCGTCAAATCGTTCTTTCAATTCACTGACGAGTGTGGACTGTGTGGGCACGCAATTCTTTCTGGTCGATTATCCCGGAACAATTCTTGCCGAGCGTACTGGCAATAAAGGAGCCGGTAAAATGCAAAGAAATGAAGCAGCCTATTCCGGAAGCGGATTATTCCTGTCTTGCTGATTCCGGCAGGAGACAATAGCAAATCCAGAGTCGTAACACCACTCCCAAGACGTTCCTCCAATCTTCCACTGGCGTCTATCTCATTGATATTGTTCATCTTAGACAGGGCTGGAGCCGCGCAGCTCAATTCCCCGCGGCGAAACCTTCGGTGCTGGAACCGCCATTATCCTGATAGCACCGATAGATTCTTTCGTATGCTGAACTGAAAGCGCCCTTGCTACAGTTGTGCCATGGCCACAGTGCCTTCAAAGCTGCCTTTACAGGGGCTGTTCGGGGATTATCAAGTCGGGCCGTTTTACGACGAGATGTTTTCGGCTCCCGATGTGCCGCGCCCGCACTACGCCAAGATTTTCGAGAAGCTCGGCGGGATGATTCCGGCGCAGTTTGAAGAGCGCCGCCAGCACGCCGATCTTTCCTTTCTTCTTCAGGGAATTACATTCACGGTGTACAGCGATGGACGCGGAACGGAACGGCTGTTTCCATTCGATCTGATTCCCCGCATCATTCCGAATTCCGAATGGCAGCGCATCGATCGCGGCCTCGCGCAGCGCGTCGTCGCGCTGAACTTATTTTTGCAGGATGTGTACGGCAGGCAGCGCATTTTCGCCGACCGCAAGATTCCCCGGTCGCTCGTCTATTCCTGCAAACATTTCCTGCGCGAAGTGATCGGGATCGAAGTGCCGCGAGGGATTCACACCCACATCTGCGGCATCGATCTGGTGCGCGATTCCAAGACGGGTGAATTCTGCGTCCTCGAAGATAATGTGCGCATACCCAGCGGGATTTCCTACGTGCTGGAAAATCGCCTGGTCATGATGCGCACTTTCCCCGACGCGTTTCATGAATACGAGGTTCTTCCCGTCAACCACTATCCCGCGGAGCTTGCCCGAATCCTGCGCAGTTTGTCGCCACGGGGAGGGGATGACGCGCAAATCGCCCTGTTGACGCCCGGCATTTACAACAGCGCCTATTTTGAACACAGCTTCCTGGCGCAACAGATGGGTATCGAATTGGTTGAAGGCCGCGATCTGATCGTGGATGGCGGGATCGTGTACATGAAAACCATCCACGGCCTGAAGCGCGTCGACGTGATTTACAAGCGCGTGGACGATGAGTTCCTGGACTCGCTCACTTTCCGGCCGGATTCCGTGCTGGGCGTCCCCGGCTTGATGGGCGCCTACCGGGCGGGAAATGTGGCTCTGGCAAACGCCGTGGGCAATGGCGTTGCCGACGACAAGGCCATCTACGCCTACGTGCCTGCTTTCATCCGGTATTACCTTGGAGAAGATCCAATTTTGAGAAGCGTGGACACGTATCTTTGTTCCAAAAAAGAAGACCTCGCGTACGTTCTGGATCACCTGCCGGAACTCGTCGTCAAGGCGGTGGGTGAGTCTGGCGGTTACGGGATGCTGATGGGTCCGACCGCGGATCGCGAGAGAATTCAGGATTTCAAACAATGCATCAAAGCGGACCTGCGTAAATACATCGCGCAACCCGTTCTTCCCCTTTCCCGCGTCCCCTCCTATGATCCGGCGCTCGGGACGATCGCCGGACGCCACGTGGATCTTCGCCCGTATTGCTTATACGACGGTGAGAAAGTCACGATCGTGCCGGGAGGACTGACTCGCGTGGCGCTGCAGGAGGGTTCCTTGGTTGTGAATTCATCCCAGGGCGGCGGCAGCAAGGACACCTGGGTCCTGTTCGGGGATGACTGAAATGCTGTCGCGAATCGCGGAGTCATTGTTCTGGCTGGCTCGCTACATCGAGCGGGCGGAGTACACCGCCCGAATTTTGGACGTGAATTTTCACACCGTGCTCGAGCAATCCAAGGACAAATACCGGCTGCACTGGGATCCGCTGATCGTCATGGCCGGTGAGGAGGAGCGCTTCCGATCTTTGTATGGGGAAGCCGACGCGCGCGCCGTCTTCGAATTTCTCGCGTTTCGCCAGGATAAACCCAGCTCCATCGCGCAGTGCATCACCAAGGCCCGGGAAAACGCGCGAACCATTCGGGATTATATTTCGCGGGAAATGTGGGAGGACATCAACAGCTTTTACTTTACAGTAAATCGCTTCCTGCCTGACGAGGAAATGGCGGCGGGGCCCCACCGCTTTTGCGACGCCATTCGCTTCGGCAGCCACCGGTTTCACGGCGTGACCGACGCCACCCTGCCGCACGACGAAGGTTGGGAATTTCTTCGCATTGGCTGGTTCATCGAGCGCGCGGAAATGACGGCGCGTCTCGTCGACGTGCAGTATCAAATCCTGTATGACGCGCCCGCGGAAATCGGCGGAGGGGACAACCACCAGTGGATGGCCGTGCTCAAGTCCGTGGGAGCCTATGAGGCCTACCACAGGAAACATCATGCCTCGATCGAGCCGGAAAAAGTCGCGGAAATGCTGATTATGCACCCGCTTCACCCGCGGTCGATCCGCTTCAGTATCACCGAAGTGCACGCCGGCCTGCGCGCCATCAGCGGCACCGGAGCAGGTTCCTACGCGAATGAGGCGGAACGCCTGACCGGCAAGGTTCTTGAAAGATTGCGCTATGACCGCATCGAAGAAATTTTTCAGCTGGGCCTGCACTCCTATTTGAACGACATGCTGCAAATGTGCGGCGCCATTGGCGAAGACATTGCCCGAAACTACTTCTACTACGCGGTGGTCGCATGAACCGCTATCATCTTGTGCATGCCACGGAATTCCGGTACGACGGCCCGGTTTCGGAAAGCTACAACGAAGTCCGCCTGCGGCCGATCCACGACGAAACGCAGAGCTGCCTTTCGTTCCGTCTTCTCACCGACCCCGTCTCGCGCGGCACTTCCTATCGCGATTCGTTTGGGAATTGGGTGCATCAGTTCAACATTCTTCCCGAACACTATCACCTGAAGATTGAAGCGGAGTCTGTCGTGCTCGCGCACGTTGCGCCGGTAATGCCTTCGGGCGGAATGAAACTCGCCGACCTCGAAAATCACCGTGAAGAGTTGCAAGAAGAATATCTCGACTTCGTCGTCCCAACGGGATACGTCCCGCATGTTCCGCAACTGGAGGAGTTCATCGACGCGGCGAGCCGCCGCAGCGATGGAACCGTTTCAGGATTCGTCAAAGAGGCGTCCTTATTGATTCACGAAAAATTCAAGTATGTCAAAGGGGCCACACACGTCAACTCGTCGATCCAGGACTCTCTCGCCGTCTGGGCGGGAGTTTGCCAGGACTTCGCACACTTACTTCTGGGAGTCGTGCGCAAACGAGGCCTGCCCGCACGATATGTTTCCGGTTACCTGGTCCCGGAAATCGCGGCGTCGCCGGACGCAAAATTACAGGAGGTGATTGGGGGATCCGCCTCCCACGCCTGGGCGGAAGTTTACTTGCCGGATGCAGGCTGGATTGGTCTTGATCCGACGCTGGGGAAGCCGCCGGGTTTGCAGCATGTGCGCATCGCGTATGGACGCGACTATGGCGATGTGGCTCCAGTTCGCGGAGTGTATAAGGGCCATGCGGGGCAGAGGCTTTCCGTGGATGTGAGTGTGCGGCCCGCCATTGACGATGATGGGCGCGAGCAACTCAGTGAAAATAAGCTCGCGGCCCCCGAGCCTCCCGGAATTGCCGAGCGCTCGCAGCAACCTGCGCAACAGCAACAATAGATTGCAGATTCGGTCTGATCGTCGCGCGAGGGACGGTTCCGAGGCGTGAATTCACGACTTACATTACTTTCTTTTTCTTGGTCCTCACACGGGAACGCTTGGCGAAGTGCGCTCGTGCCCCGTTATGGTTTGTCCTGACCAGGGCCATAATGCGCTTCAACTCTCGCTCCAGAGACGCTTCGATCGCGTCGGATTGGCGCTCTCCGCGGGCTACACGGCTCACGTAGGAGGGATCCACCTTCAGTTGCCGAGCGACGCGGCCATAAAGGCCTCGGATCAGCGAAGCCAGATTTGTGGGAGCAGGCATGTGTACACTTTTTGCGCGGGCCATGTGGCTCCTTGAAACTTGCAATCAAAGGTCAGGCCGAAAACAACCCGGATAACTAATTATGTTAACGCACTAATTTTAAGGATGCAACCAACGCCTGTAGCGATCACGTTCTCGCCACAAAGGCCACTCCAGGGAATCTCTCCACTCGCCCAATTTAACCATTCCCTTAAGGAATTAGAAGCAATTTCCCCGTCGTTTTTCTTCCTTCCAAATCCAGATGGGCCTGTTGCGCGTCCCGCAAAGGATAGATATGCTCGATGCGCAATTTTAATTTCCCCGACGCGATCATGTTCAGCACATCGGTGGCGCGGCGCTGAAGCTCTTCGTGGCTCGCAATGTGATGGCCCAGTGTGGGACGCGTGATAAATAGAGACCCTTTCTGCGCCAGCTTGCCCAAGTCGAACGGCGGCACAGGCCCGCTGGAAGCGCCGAAAAGTACGAGATAACCGCGAGGGCGAAGAACGTTGAGATCCTGATCGAAAGTGGTCTTGCCGACCCCGTCATAAACGACGTGAACTCCCTTTCCATCGGTAAGGCGCTTGGTCTCAACCTCAAAATCCTGCTTGGTGTAAAAAATCACCTCATCCGCGCCAGCTTCGCGCGCAAGTTTGGCCTTTTCCTCGGTGCTGACCGTGGCGATCACCCGGGCCCCAATATTTTTCGACATCTGCACGAGAAGCAGTCCAACTCCGCCCGCGGCTGCGTGGATCAACGCGATCTCGCCCTTTTTTAGCGGGTACGTGCTGTTGACCAGATAGTGCGCGGTTAGTCCTTGGAGCAACGCGGCGGCAGCCTGATGGTCCGAAATACCCGCCGCCACGCGGACGAGCCGGTCCGCCGGCACCGCTTCATAGTCCGCATATGCGCCCGTAATCCCCGTATAGGCGACTCGGTCACCTGCCTTGAATTCTTTTACTTCGCTGCCCACTTCACTGACCACTCCGCTGGCTTCCTGGCCAAGAATGAAAGGCGGAGTTATCGGATAGCGGCCCTCGCGGTAATAAACGTCGACGTAATTCACCCCCGCCGCGGCGATCTTCACGAGCACTTCATTTGGCTTAGGCTTTGGAGTGGGAAGATCAATAAAGGTGAGGACTTCCACTCCTCCCGTTTTCGGGACTTGAATCGCTTTCATCTAGGCTCCTCTTGGAGTTGTGCTCGTTCCGTTCCGACTCGTTTTTAGAGCCGGTATCATATTCCATCCGGCCTGTGGAAAAAGTGTGGAACGTTTATTTTTTATGTGGAAAACCGCCGCATAATGGACGCCAGGCATTGGCAACAATCGTGACAGGAGGCGAGGCTCCTGCCAGCTGACAAAGTCCCGTGATTTCATCGTCCAGACAAACGCTCTGCTGCAGCTTGTAACTGCTCCGCCTCGGCCAGGCGTTTAATATGTCCAAAGACGCGCAGGTGGATTTGGTGGACGATCGCATCCGACCACAGCCGCCAGTAAGACACAGGCCACATGCGATTTCTGTAATGCGAAGTGCCGGTGAGCAGGGTGCGGCCGCCAGGCAGCCGCGTCAGCACGAACTCCGCATCTTGCGCCTGAAAATACCCGCCATCGACATGTCGGGTATGAATGTGGCCATACGGTGATAATTCCTCCATCACAAGAGGTTCTCCGGAAATAGAAAATCTGAGGTATTCGTTCTCCTGCCAGACCTGAATCGGTTCGATGAACTGGCCGCTCGAAAATTGGCATTCCCGCTCTGCTCCGAGTCCCGATCCCCGCAATGTGGATCGAATCGGATAGGCGATTCCAACTCGGAAAAGCCACTCGGTGGGCGGGGGAAGAGTTGGAAATGAAGTCAGGAACTGCCACACTGTTTCCGCGGGCGCATTGATTTCGATTTGCGTGGTCACTTGAAGAATCGGCGGCTGTCGGGGTTTCAACGCTTCTGTTCCCAAAAGGAACGGAACCAAGAGAAGCATGGCGCTCAAAGTTGCCCGTGTCTGAAGACGGTTCCAGTGCCTTTGCTGAATCAAGTAGCCCAGTGATCCGCCCATCAAGGCCAGGATCAACCCAATGGGCGCGGCCATAACTAGACAGATCACCCCTTCGACAGCGAAACCCAGCAACATCAGTCCGAGCAGGGCAACCGAGAAACTAGCGACCGCCAAACAGCTGCGCAGGCTTCGTGGCCGGTGATATCCGTACAGCAAGACAGAAAAGAATCCAAGGCAAAACGGTAGGGCGACAAACAATCCCCAGCCGTAAATCGCGAGCACGTTCACGCTTAAAAGCGTGGCTGCGGCCCCAAGCATCGAGGAAATCACCAACGCCATGGCGGCGCTCCCCCAGTTGCTTTCCGGAATGATTCGCTTGAGGACAGGATTCCCTTCCAGGCGCCAGGACTGTTGCACATCGTCAGCACGCCGCGATGGGTAGATACACAGAATGACGAAGAAGAAAAGGTTCAGATACGGCGCAAAGAACAACACGACAAGCCATGCCGGCAGCCCCGCGGCTCGAAGTCGCCGCATCGTTAAAACTACGCCGATCCATATGAACGGAAGCGAGAGCACCAGCATCGAGAGAAGGAATGTTCGATCCGCTGGAGCAAGCGAGGTTATGCGCACCGCTTGATCGAGCGGTACCCAGTAGTTGAATAGGCTCCACTTGCGATGGAAAACCAATGTAGCCAAAGTCCGGTCTAAATTGTGTTTGATTGCGAAACCCACCAATCCAACGAGTGCATAGGGACCGCGATCGATGGTTCCTTCGGAGGTCCAGAGATCAGGGAATTTCATCGTGCACCTCTCCATTTTCCTAATGAGCCCAAACTTTCCAAATGACGAGTCCTAAATTGGCGGCGGCCAGATACCCGAAGAGGGATGTCAGCAGGATGTGGCCGAGCATGAAGCCTCCGCCGCGAGGCCAATCCTTGTGTTCGTAGTAGAAAAAGTCGACGGCGATCCTGAGCGCCCAATAGACGCCGATGAAAAGGGCCAGGGCCAGCGCCGCGCGGTCGCCGCGAAGCATTTCGGCGTGCAGCGCCAGCGTGAGCGTTCCAAACGCGAGGATTGTCAGCACCGCGAATCCGCCGTGGACCCACATCAGCTTACGGTTGAACGAAGTGAGTTTCTGAAGGTCCACTTTCCAACCCAGTCTCGATGGCACCTGAAAGCTGGCAATCAAGACGCAGAAGTGCCCAATGCCCGCAAGCCACAACGCCGTGCTGAAAACTTCTTCAGTAGTATGCAGAGCGAAGAACGAAGTAATGAAGTTCATCATGAGCAGGCTCCTATCCGGTTCTACCGCGCGCCTATGGCCGTCAGAAATGGCAAGATCACGCCACGCACAAACCACGGGTGAAACAGCAAGAAAGCCGGCGCACCGGCACAGATCACGGCAAACAACCAGCCTCGAGTTCCGGAACTCAGCCCCAGTCGTTTTCCCGGCAGCGATCGTTCAAATAGAACACCCAAACCCTGCAGGACAAAATAGCAAGTGGGCAGGCCGTAACCGCCGCGCGCCGGGACGGAGATCACCAGTTCGTGAATCAGTCCGGAGGCGAAGAATGCCAACAGAGTCGCGACCAAAACGCCGCTGCGGGTTCGCACGGGCCGGAAAATGAGTCGATGCGTCAACTGGCGGAAGCCGAGATTCCATCGGCGTCCCCAAAAATCGCTCAGTGACGTGGCGGAAAGCGGCGCCTGCATGATCGGGCGCGCATCGACGCCCGCGGATCGCCATAGAAGCGATAAGACGTGGAACGTCCCAAAGTGCAAGACCAAAATAATTCCAAGCATGCCCACCCATCCGGCGAGCAAATTACTTGTCGCAGGCACGTGCCGCGCTACGCCCCACAGCAGCAACGCGCCGAATGCGATCTTGGCGAATGCCCAGAGCCACTCCTGCCCTTCCGGCCTTTTCGCCTGCTTCTCAGAATCCAGGAATCCTGCGGCATCCATGCCCGGCCAGGCAAAGAGAAATCCAATGCTTCGGCCAATCGTCGCGCCGGCTACATTTCGCTGCTCCCACCACGACTGCCATTTGCAGCCAAAGAAAATCGCCGCCGCAAGCGCCCACATAAAGCACCATGGCGCGAGATAGGGCCGAACCGCAATCCCCGCCGCAGGCAAAACGATCAGCGGAATCCAGCCGGGCCACGCAATTTCGCTAGGACCCGATTTGGGGCCTATTCGAGCCGTCAATCCCGCAGCTGCGATTTTCATCTCGGGTCTCCTTCCAGGCGTGGCGTGCCGAAAGTGTCCATCCCACGAGACCACAGAGCACGAACCCGAAGGCATTCGCATTGCCGTGGAATCTGGCCGTTTTCTCCTTCGCCCGCTCGAAGAAAAATGCGTCGCGCCAATCATCGGTAATGCCTCTGCAACTCCGAGGAATATTGGGCACCCAGAACGGTGCCGTTCTTAGATAGCCACTCGCTGAATCGCGTCTGCCCGGTCGGCGGTTGTTTTGACACCAGCAGGTTTGCCATCAATCCTTCTAGCTCCTCACTCGTGAGCACCACGTCACCGACAATAGGCTCCATGAAACGGAGCAGTTGATGGACAGCACGCCGGCTCACATGAATGAATTTAGGTTTACGGCCAACTGCCCACGCGATTTCCCGGACAAGGTTTTCGAATGCAAAAATTTCAGGACCGACAGCGTCGAGCACCAAACTGTTTTCTGGCCGGGCGTTATTCATCGCCAGCTCCGCGAGGTCTTCCACGAAAATGGGCTGGATCTGAAATTGCCCGGACCCGGGAATCGCAAACACCGGAAAATGCCGCGCGAACCAGGCGATATTGTTGATAAGGATATCTTCCATACCGAAGATGACAGTGGGCCGGAGAATCAGGTAGGACAGACCCGAATCCATGATTGCTTGCTCGACCAGGGCTTTGCCCGAATAGTACGGAAGGTGGGAATCGAGCGAAGGATTGGCGATGCTGAGATGCACGATCCTGCGGATGCCGGCTTCCCTGGCGGCTTGAATCAGCACGCGGGAATTCGCCACCGCCTCGTCGAACGTCGCGCCGCCATGATTGAATCGCACCCAATACGTGTTGAAGAGAGTCGAAGCGCCTCGAAGCGATCGAACCAAGCCCCCGCGATCGCTAAAATCCATCGGAGCAATTTCGACTTGATTGCCGAACCAGTTCGGGCGTTTGGGATGGCTTGTAATAGTCCGAACTCGCCTGCCTGCGTCCAAGAGCCGCCGCGTGATGTATTTGCCGGTGTAGCCGAACGCTCCGGTGACGACGTTCGAGCTCCTGTACGTCACTCATCGCTTGAGAACCGCCTTCGGTGGAGTGCTCTACCGCGTTCACCGGCCTTCTCCTCTTGGGTCTCCCATAACATCAACCTGCCTTCCATGGCCGGGAAGAGAACACGTACCAGCCGAGCATGTCCGATGATCGGCAAACCAGCGGTAGCAAGCGTCGAGAATGCGCTTGACGCCGGGCAATTTCGCTGCGGCATAGAGCGGCCAAGCCCACCAGAATTGCCCCGCGAGATAAACGATGGCTTCGGCGCCGCCGAAAATATTGCCGTCGGCGGTGGCGACGCGCATTTCCCGGAGCAAATCCTGGGGTGGCAAGGCAAGAAGGGCTTGCACGCGCGGGTCCTGCAAAGCCGCGAGGCCGAAGCCGCGGGTTTCAAGTGGGCGGCGGAAGCGGCGAGCCAGCGAGGTGCAGACGCTACAATCGCGGTCGAAGAAGACCCAGCCGCGTTGCGCGTGCTTTCCTTTTGTATCAGTCATTTCTGAACTAAGAGAAATCATGGGCCACCAAAAAAAGGCGGTCGCCCGCCTTTTCCTTTTCAGCCGCGCAGCAGCTTGCGTAGCCCGCCGCGGAGCTTTACTAATCCCTTCAGCGCGCTCGGCGAGAGGCTGCGGAATTCCTCGAACAGAGCGCTGAGCAGGACCACGAATTCCAGCAACTCTTCCATTTGCTCGCGCGCGTAGGCGTCCGTCGAGCCCGATTTCTTCGCTTCCGCCACGCACTCCCGTACTACGGCAATTGTGGGATCGAATTCGCGCCGTTTGCGCTCCTCCAGGATCACTCGGAACATTTCCCAGAGGTCCTTCATGGACTCAAAATGCTGCCGCCGGTCGCCAAACACGGAAACGCCGCGCACGATGCGCCAGCCCTGCAACTCGCGCAGGCTGGTGCTCACGTTGGAACGCGCGACGGAAAGGGCCTGGGCGATTTCCTCCGCCGAAAGGGGCCGGTCGGAAAGAAACAGCAGGGCGTGGACTTGTGCGACGGTGCGATTAATGCCCCAGCGCGTGCCCATTTCGCCCCAGTGGAGAATAAACTTTTGGGCGGCGGGGGAGAGCGATTTGGAAGTATCAGTCATTTCTGTCTGTACTGAAATTACAGTAATGCGGAGTGTTTGTCAAGACCTTTTCTGAGCGCACACTGGGAGGGTTCAGGATGTCCCCCGGGAACGCCAATCTCCCGATTGGCGTGGGCCGCGGCGCCAATCGGGAGATTGGCGTTCCCGGGTCTCTTCAGAGCGACTTACGAACCGGGTTTCCGGCGACCTCGAATCTCAATGAGGTGTTGACGCAACGCGCCGACAATCTCTTCCCGCCGTCCGTTCACGATATTCTTGCGCAGTTCCTCGAGGGCGATGTGCACGACGTCATGGTGATGGAGCTCCTCAGGCGCGACTTCGTTGCTGAGCTCGAGCCAGATGCCATGGAGCAAATCGATTTCCTTCGACGTCAGCCGCGGGGCGTGCGGCCCCAAATAAAAAATATGCTCCTGCCCCCCCGGCGTATGGATTTCGAGCGTCAGGTGGGGTCTCGGCTCCGGCAGCGCTTCCCAGGCCAGGCCCGCGATGCGCGCCTCATCCGGCACCGCTCTCCAGGATGACATTCCCAAAGCGATGGTGGTGGATTGCAAGCTTTGAGCGGCACGCAGGATGCCGTCCCACTTCTCCGTTGCGGGCGCGACGGCCAGATGAATGGATTTGCCTTTCGCCTCCGCCAGGGACAGAGCTCGAGTAAACAATTCCTGTTCGTTCACGCTAAAAAGCTCATCGGCCGAAAGTCCATGCTCGCCGGAACTCGCGCGGCCCAAAACACGCATGTGAAGGACCACGACATCCTGCTGGCGCGGATTGACGCGGTCCAATACCGCGGCCAGGTTATAGAGCGTGTTGGAATTTCGAATCATCACCAACTCGTTCCCGGGACGCACGCACAGAGCGGCAGGCGTTAGCTCTCCATCGGACTCCAAATTAAACTGGTCGAGTTCCTGGTGTTTGGCGCCATGCTTCAGCGTGATCTTTTCGGAGATTTCAAACACGGTAAAGAAGATTAGAGTGAATGCCAGGCCTGAAATCGTCGCCACTTGCTTGGTAAACAGATTCATGATGCTTAGCGCAAAAAGGGTCAGCGTAATCAAACCCAAGCCCACCGGAATCTCCGTCTTGCCCACTGTGAAATTCAGTGGGACGCGGAAATCCCGCTTCCCCGGTTGTTTGTAGCGAAGCACCAACACCGCCAGCCCTTTCATCGCGAAGCTCCACATCACACCAAACGCGTATGCTTCGCCGAGCACGAAGATGTCTCCGCGGCTCAGGAGGATGGTGAAAAGTTGCAGACCCACCACGAGGTTGAGCATCCGGTAGGAAGTTCCGAAGCGAGGATGCGGGTGGCGAAACCAAAGCGGCAGGATGCCATCCTCGGAGACCCGGTTCAGGACGCCGTTCGAGCCCACGATTGCGGTGTTGACGGCTCCGGCCAGCATCAGGACCCCGACGAGGACAACAAACCCCTCAAAACCCAGCTTCAGGTTGATTGGACCAACAAAATTCATGGCCAATCCGCTAATGAGATTTCCAAAATACTGAGGCCGAATGGCATCCGGAATGATCATGGAGGCGAAAAATGAAACGCCCGCAGTGAAAATCAAACTGTAGACGAATATAACCAGCCCCGCCTTTTCCAGGTTGGGCAACTTGGGATGCTCGACTTCCCGGTAGACCTGGGCCAGCGTTTCCTCGCCGCTCATGGCCAGAACCGAGTGCCCCAGTCCGATGAGGATTCCGATCAGCGCGACCGTATGCGGCAAGCTGCTGAGGCGCAGCCAGCCCAGGGCTTCCGGCGCAAAGGTCAGACTGGCATGTGTTGGAAATGGCGGGAGATGAGCGCCCCGCACCCAAACGGTCAGGATGCACCAGGTAATCATGACAACCACCATCACCGTGGTCACGTACATGATGCGCAGTGCTTTCCCGCTGGACTCCGGAATCCCCTTGATATTCTCCCACCAAAAATAAACCGTGACGGCGATCGCAAAGATGGCCGAGGTGGAATTGATGGGAAGAATCAGATTGAAATGGACGCGCGCAAACAGCTCGTTCAAAAATCCCGTCAAATATTGGCCCGCGGAGACGCCGCTGATGGGTCCGGTCAAGATATAGTCGAACATCAGCGCGGACACGGAGAATTTCGCGAGCGTGCTGCCCATGGCCTCTTTCACGACCCGATAAACGCCGCCCCGCACGAACATGCTACAGCTCTCGATATACATCGATCGCACGGCATAGGCGAACAGCATGATGGCCAGAATGAACCAGGGAGCAGCCTTACCGATCGCCTGCTCGGCGATCGCACCCGCGTAAAAGGCGGACGACCCGAGGTCATTGAGCACGATGGCGGCCGCTCGCCAGAAAGAAATGAAGGAAAGCATGGCGGTCGTCGCAATCACGACTCTAGGAAGCGCGGGTTTCCGAGCCGCGTCGGTCGGCTGGGGAATTTGGTTTGTCGACATATCTATTTAGACTGGGAACCTCTGCAACGCTGCGAGCGCCGCGGGTGCTTTCTCCTTATATTGTTACGAACAGAACGCCCGGGCCTCGAGATTGAAAAAAGAGACAAGTCGGGGGCTGAGCTTGAAGAAGCGGAAAGTCTCATGCCTCTCCGCCCTTTCCGCTATGAAGACTGATCGGCCCCTGGGGAAGCTTTCGACAGAATTCACGGCGTAAATAAATACATTAAATTTCATAAGGAACTCATAAAGACCGTCAATATTTTCTGAGCCGGATTTCCTCACGAGCCCTCTAAACGTGCAAATAGTTGATATTGAAAGAGTTGCTTGAAAGCTGAAGTGAGGTTGTATTTGTGCGGCCTGGCCGATGGGGGGTCTTGGCAAGCTGGATACAGGAAAATTAGCATGCATTTACAGAGGTCAGGAAAGCAGTTATATATTTTAAGGATTCGTAAATCTTAATGCGGTCTACCTTTGTGAACCGGCACTCGTCGGTCTCTTGCACGCGGCTCAGGGAGCCGTGGAATTGATGATCGTCATGCGCGCAACTTTCTTGCTCGTTTTCGCCTTTGCATTGGGTTACAGCGTGCTGCGCTTCTGGCGCCGGAGGAATAGTCCGGATCCGATGGACAGGAGCGCGGGTTTTCGTCCCAGCATCGGCTTCACTCGGCTGGATGGCATGGCGTCCCTCTCGCTCCTCGTTGCGAACAGTTCCAGGACATATGTTTGGGTGGAAGAAATTGAGATTTTCCTCAGCGGCCTGAGTGCGGAAGCACAGACCGCGGAGCCGTCCTATCATGAGATCCAAAAGATTCGTCAGATGGTACCATCTGGTGATACGTGCCCGATTAGTTTATCGGAAGTGATCTACAAAGCAGCCGGAGATCCACAACGCAAATATTCCTGCGTCCTGTCATCCATTTTGCGCTTTCGGATCGGGGAAGAGCAGTTTGACAAAAAAATGGAAACCTATAGGGTTCAGATGCTCGGACTCACGGCCTCCGGCATCCAACGGGAGCGCGAGCCTGTACATCCATTTCAAACCCAAGATAAATCCGCGGATGTTCCCGCGTTGGCGGCAAAACTGAAATAAAATCAAGATACGGGGACTTTGCCCGGCTGGCCGATCAAAGTAGCCGGATCGGCGCCCTTCTTCGGACGGAATTTTTGCGTTCTCCCGCCAAAGGTTTCGGCTCCATACACGTTGCCCGCCGAATCGACGGAAAACTGATGGACTCCCCAGAACTGCCCCGGAAACGAGCCGTACGTTCCCCAGGAATAAAGCAATTTCCCGTTCAAATCGTATTTCAGGAACTTGTTGTTGACGCCGTCGGCAACCCACAAGTATTGATCGGCGGTCATCATGATGTCATAGGCGGAACGGATGTTGTCCCACTCGTCGATATATTTTCCGTTTTCATCAAAAATCTGAATGCGGCTGTTGGAACGATCCGCAACGTACAGCCGGCGCTTCGCGTCAATGGCGATGGAATGCGGCAGATTGAACTGGCCGGGCGCCGAACCTTTCGTGCCCCAGGTCATCAAATATTTGCCGTCCTTGTCGAATTTCACGACCCGCGTATTCACGTAGCCGTCAGTGATGAAAAACGTGCCGTCGGGAAGCCACGCAATGTCGGTGGGACGCGCGAAATGTTTATCGTCCGAGCCCCGAACGCCATGCTCGCCCAGCGTCATAACGAGTTGCTTGCCGTCGTGGGTGAATTCGAAAATTTGATCCACTTCGTCGTCGACGATCCACACATGCTTTTCAGGGTCATAAGGGCTGATCCGTACCTTGTGCGGCCCGCGTCCCCCTGCAAACAAATGGTCCCACTGCGTCCAGTCCTCGATCAGTGAGCCGTCCGCATCGACAATTAGAATGCAGTTCTCCAGCCGCGGCTTGCCCTGGGTCGCCGGAACGCCGAAGGCTCCGTATCCGCCCGTGTAGCCCTCTGGCGCCTTCTCAGGCACCGGCAACTCTCCCCGTTGAAGCAGGATGATACGATTGGGAGTCTCCGCAAATACGCCGCCTTGGGAACCCCATGTCCATCCCGCGTGTCCCAGGGGTTTCGGCCAGCCCGTGACGACCTCGTAAGGACCAGTTTCGTTTTCGCCGCCCTTTTCCTGGGCTTGCGCGGCAGTTTGCAAGACCGTGCTGACCATCCACAATGCAGCCAAACCAATGCCTGCTCGTATCATGGCTTTCATTTCATCCTCCGCAATGAATCGCCTCGAAAAAACCGTCAACGGCCCGCTTCCGGGTCCCCTGTTTGCTGTCACGCTTTTACATTGGCATCCCATTCATGTCCACAGAAAAATTGCCGCGAGCCGGTACACACTGGGGAGAAAGCGGAAACATATGCTGGGGTTGAAATCCGGGTACGCCAATCTCCAGATTGGCGTTCTGCGTCACGCCATTCAGGAGAATGGCGTTCCCGGGGGATCGCCGCTGTCAGGGAGCGGCATTCACCACGCGAAGCCGCAGCCTGGTCGCGCGAATATACGCGTTCACGAAGTCGCGAAAATCCGGGTACTTGTCGGGAGGAATCCGGCTTTGTGCAAATGACACGGTCTGCGACGCAACGAGAACATTGCCGCTCATCGAATATTCGATCGCCACTTCGCCAAACTCCGATTTGTCCACGGTCTTATCCGGCAGGCGCTCGATCCGCATTCCCGCCGGCAATTCCAGCCGATAATCGCATTTCACGTGGTACGGAACACCGACATCCAAGGGAAGCTGGCGAGGCCTGGGAAGAACTTCGGGAACGGCGATCCCGCTGAGAATCAGTGGCTGAAAGAACCAACTCTCGCCCGTGGACGCAACGGCAAAGTTCCCCGCAAATGAAAACTTCTCCGTGATCTGCTCGCTGTTGCTTTCGGTGCCTGCGATGGATGCCTGGCGGAAGGAAGCCTGATTCACATAGCGGGTCACTCTTTCCTCAAATGACTTCAGGATCTCGCTCTGTGAACGCCCTCGATAGAACCTGTGGCGGGCCGCATTGGAAGCCCCGAAGTATTTGGCCTCCACGTCCGCGGCACCGGTCCCATCGGGCTGGAGGTGAACATTGATCACGAATTCCGATCCATTTTGTTTCGGCGGGGCTTGTGGAATGCGTTGAAGATCGCCGCGGTCCGGATAGGCGATCAGACTGAAGACACCCTGATCCATTTCTGGAAGTTGGCCCAGCGGGTCTGTCTCCGAAGTCGGATCCATCCAAAGAATTTGGTTTTGTGAATCATACGCGGGAAACTTTTCAACCGCGGAACGCAGGCTGGCGGGAACCGGGAAAGCCACGATCATATGATCGAACGTCGCCAGCGTCGGGGCCGTGGGGTCCGCTTCCACATCTCCGCGGGTTCCAACAAGCGCGGGATATCCCCGTAATCCAATTTTATTGAGCATGGAAATCAGCAGGCTGGCCTTGTCCTTGCAGTCTCCATATTTGTTCTTATAAACGTCGGCGGGAAGATGCGGCTGGTAGCCGCCAATTCCGATTTCAATCGCCACGTAGCGAATCTGGCGCGAAACGTAAGTGTAGAGGGCGTCGATTTTGGACAACACATCGGATTGGCCGCCCGCGAGATTTTCCACCTGAGTTGCAATTTCCGTTTCCGGCTTTTCGCCGTTGTCAAACAGCGCGTGGTAGGAGTGTCCCGCCTCTTCCCAGGATTGCACCGCCGACGGCCCTTTCGGATCGTAATTGATGAAGACTTCGGCAGCGAGCGAAGAAAAGGGCGGCGCATCGGACTCGTCCGGAATGGCTGGACGGTTTTCCGTGCGAAAGGCGGCTCCATTCGACGATTGGCTCAACACTTGCACCCGGTCCGGGTGGTTTACAAACCAGTGCATCGAGCCGGAAGGCACGGAAACATGCAATTCGTTAACTCGGATGGGGATCACTTCCTCCATCCGGAACTTTTCCCCGCGGATCGGAATTCGGCCTTGAGTTACAACCTCGAACCCGACCAGCGATCCGTCTTCCGCACCCGGGGTCTTGATCATTTTCACGCGCACATCGGTGAACTCATCGAATGCCGTGAATCCCGCAACGGTGGTGAGATCCTTCTTCCCCGACTGCGTGATGCGCCCCGAAGGAGCGATCGTCCAGGTTTGAATGGATGTTACATTGGTGTCGTTATTTTCATAGCCCACCGCGTCGAGATACGGTTCCGCCGACCGCCGGTTTAAGACACGCAAGGCGCGGCGCTCGATCATGACAAACTTTCCCGTCGCATCCACCGTGAAATCCGTCCATTCGCCGACGACGACCGCGGCGCTTCCGTCGCCGAAATGGCCAAGGTCCACGCGGCCAGCCGCAGTGAGCCAGTCCGGCACGGAGTCGGCCCGGCTGATCGAATGGCCACCGAGGCACAGCAACAGCGTGCCCAGGAACAGCCTGGCCAAAACCGCGAGCCTACTGCTTCCGGAGCAGGATAATTTCTTGATCATCCTTGGCAATCTCATCAAAGAACTTTTTTGCGCTCAGGTACTCGATATTAGTCGTCAAGAGCAATTTTTTCAGATAAAACGTGCGCGTACAAGTCACCGCGGATTCATTCTGAGTGCAGGAACGGGAGAATCCCCCGATGTCGTTGTCGATTTTCACTTCCTTGGGTAGTTGCTCCACTTTGATTTCCGGGGCCAATTGCCACACGCTTGTGCTGATGCGTTTTTCGGGATTGTTGAAGCGCACTGCGGCATGACGCACATTGGACGCGAACCGAGGCCGCTCATACTGGTCACCGATCCAGGGATTCAGCAGCAATTCACCCGGCCCGGCCTCGTTCGTCAGTTTATCCCGCATGTGCGCCTTCAGCACGAGAGGCTGGGAGGAATCCCGAAATTCGGGATGCGCAATTTGCGTCACCTCGGCGTCGGAATTTCCATAGGCGAAGAGATCGGTCAAGCGCTTTTCCAACTTCTCGGGAGCTTCCTGAAGGAGGTCGGAGCGAAATTGAATGGCTTCCGCGCCTTTTAGCTCAATTTCGGAATCACCTTCGGTCGTCCAGTCCTTGGCGACGTGCATCGTCATCGTTTCGGTAGAAACATTGTCGTCGACCGTCCCGGCGGGGATCGCGGCATCCTGGACCTTGCTGCCCTTCACCGCCAGACCCTGGACGCCCCGATCAAACCAGGGCAGCTCGCCGAAGGGTGAAGCCGAATCTGCAGGATCAGCGAAAACGGCGCCATCCTTAAAATTCAATCGTGTAACAATCCGGGAGAATTGGCTTCGATTCGGAAATCCACGAACCAGGGTCTGCCAGTTCTGCGTGGCGACCAAAACCATATCCGAATCGATTTTTACTTCCTTGAGCATGACCACATACAGCGCATTGATTTCATCCGGGTCGCCTCGTTTGGCGCTCAATATTTCATCGGCCGCCCGGCCCAGAGCGACGCCGGCCAAACCGCTGGAGGTGATGTTCTGCTGGACATATTTGTAGATCGCTTCCGCCTTTTTCCGCGGATCGGGAAGCTTTTCCGCCAGTTCCTTGGCCTTGTTCTTGACCTCCTTTTCGCTCTTTTCCATGGTGGTCAGTTCTTCCGTCACTTCTTTGCCCACATCGTCCCACTTCGTGATGATCGGATACACATCCCCTCCAAAGCCCAACTGGCTCGGAGTGAATATGATCATGGTGGCCAGGTCACGGTAGGGCAGAGAAAAAGGCTCGCTCAGGATCGGCCGCAAATTCTTGACCGAGAAATCGAATTGCGAACCCAGAACCGTCTGGCTTTGTGAAACTGAAATCTTGTTCGCCGTGGTATCGAGAGGAAACTGCGCCATGCCAAGCCGCGGACCAATCGTCACCTTGAGCGAGGATTGCAGCGTCCCGAACTCGCGCGTATCGAAAATCCAGGGAGGAGGATAAAACCAATCCTCGTTCTCCTCGATCTGATACTCGATGATCGCTCCCGGTTGCACGGACGGGAAAGTGAAGCTGGATTCTAATATGGCGAAGCTTTTTCCCTCCGTATAAGCCTTCCCTCGGAATACCTTGGAAGAATCCAGCGGGATAATCTCGCCCGAAGGCAGAATCGTGCGCCCTTCGATCTTGGACATTCGTACAAATTTGGGAGCGTCTATCGAAATGTTGCCGGCATCACGGCCGGCATCGTTGAATACTTTGATTCTCACGTAGGTCTGAATCCGGGTGGTCCAAAAGAGGCTGGATTTCTCGATGACGTCGATTTGCCCGCGTTTGAACAGCACCACGGCGCCCGCCCCGGGATCGAGCGGATTCGATTTCATGCCTTTTTCGGCATCCGAAATCGGATCCCAGTCGAAAGCGGCCGCGCGCGGAACGTGAAATGAGAACGTGGCCAAAACAATCAACAAGACTAGGGCTGTCCGGCGCGCCATTGGCATCCTCCGCAGGTGCTAAAACACGGCCTTCCGCCGAATCGGCGGAGTTCGAATCCCAACAATCTCCAGGGTGTTCCTGCCGCGACAGCGCGATTTCCAGTGCCGCATAGTTACTCTTTGGTAAGATTCTCTGTCAAGTTAAATAGTATCAATAACTAGGAAACCTTGGGGCTTATTCGAAAGTAGGATTGCTTGATGAGAGAACGGGAATTCCCCGGCAACAATTTTCTCCGCACGCCACGCAGAACACCGGGCTCTACGCCGCAACGTGGAAAGGGCCGGCCCAATTTGATGGTCCGGCCCTTAGTAAGTTGCTCGTTACTGAATTCTCTTACCTGTTCTTCGAACTTCCCCACGCCACGCCGCCTGGACCTATGGCGTGTAGCTGGTATCGAACGACACTGTATCATTGGCGTCGTCTCGAACTGTAACTGACCAGTTGTATGTCGTCCCAACTACCAGCGGTGCATTGGGATTCGCATTGCCGTCCACGTTATATTGCACGTTGGTCTGAGTACTCGGAATACCGTTGCTATTGTTCCCGCCAGAATAATCCCAGAACACGCCACTCCCACTTCCAGAGCCATTGAGATTCACGCTATAACTGTAAGGGAATGTTGGGAGCGGCGAGGGCGCGGCCCAGTTGAGCATCGGAACGGTTAGTGGAGTGAGCGAAGTGCTGTTCACGGGTGTATTCATCGCCAGGCTGGTTGCAAAGGTATCGAGCACGGTGGTCGCCGTGCTGCTCGGCAGGTTGGCTACCGAAGTGCCATCTGAGAATGAGACCGCAATTCCAAAGGTGTCCGTCGTCAAGGGTCTAACGGAGCTGTTGAAAGTCGGATTGAAAGTGTTGTTTCGTTCAGCAATCATATCGAACGGCACCCCAACATTATTTCCCGAGAACAGAGTCATGGAGATTGGCCGTTTCGTTCCAACATCGGCGGACACGCCGAGGCCATAAGTGTCAGTACTGCCGTTTCGCTCGTGATTCGTGGATATGAAGGTTCTCGCGGGGACCGCAGTAAGAGCTATGGTCTTGCCGGAGAGAGAAGTGGTAACGGTAAGCGACGGGGGACCGCTAGGCCCGAAGTTGGTAACATCGCCGGCACCGACAACACCAGTTCCGTTGACATCAAGCACAGCAAAGTGTTGGTAGGTGCCGTTCGGAATGCCCGAAATACTATACGCCCCTCCACTGACAGGGCTTGCTATTCTCTCGAAATAGACTCCGGTCGTGTTACTGAACACGCCCACATACAAAGCCGCGCCTGTGGGCAGAGGAAGCGTTACTCCTGAGAACGTGACCGTGCCTGACACGGTGTTGGGGCCAGTTGAGACGCCGGTGGCATTGATCGTCACTGGTCCCACCACAGAAGCGGCAAGCACCGTGCTTTCTCCGTTAGCATTCAGTGCGGACATTTTGAACCAATACGGAGTCCCGTTGGTGAGGCCAGATAGGACAAAGACGTTATTGGAATCCCCCGCTGTGATGGTCTTGAAAGTCGTGTGTGAGAAGCCCGAATCTGTGTCGTAATAGATCTTGTAGGATGTGGCGATCTCCTCACCAGTGGTATTACTCCTGGGCTGCTTATACGAGATGAACGCCGCGCCACTTGACGGAAACACCGACGGCTTGTTCGGTGTCACGGGTGGATCGATCGTTTGGGGGCCGACAATAATGTCTTTGCCCGTTACTGGCGCATTAGTAATGACGACTCCGGAAATACTCCCTGCTGGGTTCGACTCATTTCCCGCTCCGGTGTTCAATGTGTCTATTTCCGCACTCACGGAATAAGTCCCAGGCTGTAGACCTCTGACCGTGTAAGCGCCACCATTGGTGGTGATAGACGCGAGGGTCGTTCCTGCCATGGAATTGCAATTGGTGCCGCCGCCACAATTGAAAACGCGGATGAATACGATGCCGGCGACCGGGCTTCCGCTCACCGTCCCGGAGATGCTGAAGGAAGCCATTACGGGCGTAGCCACGAAGTTCTGAGGCGTAGTGCTTAACGAAGTTGGGACCACTGGGGCGGACGGGCTGTAAGTATAACCGGTCAAGGATGGAGTCACGGTATAGGATCCCCCAGCAAGACCCGCAAAGCTA
This sequence comes from uncultured Acidobacteriota bacterium, assembly GCA_963719875.1. Classification (GTDB taxonomy): domain Bacteria; phylum Acidobacteriota; class Terriglobia; order Acidiferrales; family UBA7541; genus Palsa-360. Next base: position 300,107 of record CAVRDJ010000002.1, read on the forward strand.
TAGAAGCCGCTCGAATCAGTAGTGGCGTTAGGCTTGCTGGTGGGGCCGCCGGAAAGCGTGATTGTCACACCCGAGCCCCACGCTCCGGAAACCGTACCGGAGATGGTGCAGTTCGTAGAGCAGCCCAGGCCGACGACAATGTTTTGCTGACCGGTTGTGGCGGTGTTGCTTAACGAGTCAGTCACCTTCACTGTGAACGTCAAGGTCCCGGTAGCCGTCGGCGTCCCGCTGATGATCCCTGTGCTCGAATTGAGGGACAGGGGAGCCAATGAGCCAGTGGCAACCGCAAAGGTGTAGCCGCTTCCGGACCCGCCCGAGGCGGTGTAAGCCGGGGAGGTATAGCTCACGTTGACAGTGGCGCCGGGCAACGTCGGTGGCGTAATCGCCAGCGCCCCATTGACGGTGATGCTGAGCTGCCCGGTCGTTGTAGTAGAGCCCAGAGAATCCGTCACCCTAACAGTAAATGTGAAAGTCCCGGACGCGGTAGGCGTTGCACTGGCGATCGTGCCGTTGGCGCCTAATGTCATCGGACTCGGCAGCGCGCCCGAGGCCAGTGCGTACGTGTAGCCGCTTCCGGACCCGCCCGTGGCGGTAAAGGTCTCCGCCGGATAGCTCACACCCACGGTCCCGGTCGGGAAGCTGGGTGGCGTGATTACCAGTGCCGGATCAATCGTGATATTGAGACTGCTGGTCGTGGCTGTGTTGCCCAGCGAGTCGGTCACTTTCACCGTGAACGTGGAAGTCCCCGCAACTGTGGGCGGAGCGCTGTTGATTGTTCCGTTGGCGCCCAGTGTCATCGGACTGGGCAGTGCGCCTGTGGCCAGCGCGTACGTGTACCCACTCCCGGAGCCTCCCGAAGCGGTAAAAGTCTTCGCCGGATAGCTCACCCCAACGTTTCCGGTCGGGAAAGCGGGCGGCGTAATCACCAGTGCCCCATTGATGGTGATGCTGAGGCTGCTGCTCGTAGCGGTGTTGCCCAGTGAATCGGTCACCTTCACGGTGAACGTAGATGTCCCGGCCGCTGTGGGTATCGCGCTGTTGATCGTGCCGTTGGCGCTGAGGACCAAAGGATTTGGCAGTGCACCCGAGGCCAACGCGAACGTGTAGCCGCTACCGGACCCGCCCGAGGCGGTGAAAGTCTCCGCCGGATAGCTCACGCCGACGGTGCCGATCGGGAAAGCTGGCGGCGTAACCACCAGGGTCGGGTTTATGGTGATGCTGAGGCTGGTAGTCGTGGCCGTATTGCCCAGTGAGTCGGTCACCTTCACGGTGAACGTAGATGTCCCGGCCGCTGTGGGTATCGCGCTGTTGATTGTTCCATTGGTGCCCAGAATCATCGGATTGGGCAGCGTACCCGAGGCCAGAGTGTAGGTGTAGCCCGTGCCGGAACCGCCCACTGCGGTGAAGGTCTCCGCCGGATAGCTCGCCCCGATAATGCCGGCCGGGAAAGTTGGTGGCGTAATCCCGATCGACGCATTGATTATGATGGTGAGCGTGCTGGATGTGACCGTGTTACCCAGCGAGTCGGTAACCTTCACGGTGAAAGTGGAAGTCCCGGTGGCCGTGGGCACGCCGCTGGCGATTGTACCGTTGGCGCCCAGAGTCAAAGGATTCGGTAGTAAACCGGAGCCCAGCGCGAACGTGTAACCGCTACCGGATCCGCCTGTGGCGGTGAAGGTCTCACTCGGATAGCTCACATTGACGACGCCCGTCGGGAAGGTGGGCGGCGTTATCGCCAGGGCTGGATTCACAGTTATGCTGAGACTGCTGGTGGTCGTGGTAAAACCGAGCGAATCCGTGACTTTCACGGTGAAGGTGAAAGTCCCGGACGCGGTAGGCGTAGCGCTGGCGATCGTGCCGTTGGCGCCTAATGTCATCGGACTCGGCAGCGCGCCCGAGGCCAGTGCGTACGTGTAGCCGCTTCCGGACCCGCCCGTGGCGGTAAAGGTCTCCGCCGGATAGCTCACACCCACGATCCCGGTCGGGAAGCTGGGTGGCGTGATTACCAGTGCCGGATCAATCGTGATATTGAGACTGCTGGTCGTGGCTGTGTTGCCCAGCGAGTCGGTTACTTTCACCGTGAACGTGGACGTCCCCGCGACTGTGGGCGTAGCGATGTTGATTGTTCCGTTGGCGCCCAGTGTCATCGGATTGGGCAGCGCGCCTGTGGCCAGCGCGTACGTGTACCCACTCCCGGAGCCTCCCGAAGCGGTAAATGTCTTCGCCGGATAGCTCACCCCAACGTTTCCGGTCGGGAAAGCGGGCGGCGTAATCACGAGTGCCCCATTGATGGTGATGCTGAGGCTGCTGCTCGTAGCGGTGTTGCCCAGTGAATCGGTCACCTTCACGGTGAACGTAGATGTCCCGGCCGCTGTGGGTATAGCGCTGTTGATTGTTCCGTTGGCGCCCAGAGTCATCGGATTTGGCAGCGTACCCGAGGCCAAGGCGAACGTGTAGCCGCTACCGGACCCGCCCGAGGCGGTGAAAGTCTCCGCCGGATAGCTCACGCCAACGATGCCGATCGGGAAAGCTGGCGGCGTAACCACCAGGGCCGGATCAATGGTGATGCTGAGAGAGCTGGTGGTGGCAGTAAAGCCCAGCGAATCCGTCACCTTCACGGTGAACGTAAATGTCCCGGCCGTTGTGGGTATCGCGCTGTTGATTGTTCCGTTGGCGCCCAGAGTCATCGGATTCGGCAGCGTACCTGAGGCCAGAGTGTAGGTGTAGCCGGTGCCGGAACCGCCCGCAGCAGTAAATGTCTTCGCTGCGTAACTCACGCCGACGGCGCCAGCCGTGAAAGCGGGAGGCGTAATTACCAGACTCGGATCAATCACGAGGCTAAGGTTGCCGGTCGTGGCCGTGTTGCCCAGCGAGTCGGTCACCTTCACCGTGAATGTGGATGTCCCCGCAACTGTTGGCGTAGCGCTGCTGATTGTGCCGTTGCCGCCCAGCGTCATTGGATTCGGCAGCGTACCCGAGAATAGAGTAAACGTGTAGCCGGTACCGGAGCCCCCTGTAGCGGTAAAGGTCTCCGCTGGATAGCTAGTCCCAACAATGCCTGCCGGAAAGGTCGGCGGCGTAATTGCCAGCGCCCCATTGATGGTAATGGAGAGATTGCCGGTGGTAGTGCTAAAGCCCAGGGAATCAGTAACCTTTATGGAAAATGTGGCAGTTCCAGCAGCCGTCGGTGTGCCACTGATAATTCCAGTGCCCGAATTGATGGCTAAGGAGGCCGGCAACGACCCAGAAGCGACTGCGAAGGTATAACCGCTTGCGGAACCGCCTGTGGCGGTAAAGGCCGGCGAGGAATAGCTTACCCCCACGACGCCGAGTGGCAACACCGGCGGAGTGATCGCGAGCGCCGCGTCAACTTTGATGGAGATCGTGCCTGACACTACCGCGTTGCCCTGCGAATCGGTCACTTTGGCGGCAAAATTGAAAGTTCCGGGGACAGTCGATGCAGAAATCGTGCCGCTGATGATTCCGGCGGTGCTCAAGCTTAAGCCTGTCGGGAGGCTGCCCGAGTTGATGACCCAAGTGAATGGCCCGACACCGCCAGTTTCCGCAAGGGTCGCCGAATAGGCCCCCCCCGCTTCACCAGTTGTCGTCAAGGTGCCTGATGTGGTCACTGAAAGGATCGCATTGATCGTGATGCTAAGGCTGCCCGTGGCCGTGTGGGCTGGGGTCGCGGAATCCGTCACTGTGACTGTGAAGTTGAATGTGCCGGCTGTCGTTGGACTTCCCGAAATCGTGCCAGCGGTTAAGGTCAGGCCCGTGGGGAGGTTGCCGGAAGTGACAGCCCAGGTATAGGGCGCAGTTCCCCCAGATGCCTTCAAAGCGATCGCAGGGTAAACCCCGCCGGCTGAAACGGACCCCGCCGGCATGCCACCGGACAGAGTTGCGACGGCAAGCTGAGCCTCACTACTTCCTGAGGGCGCGCAACCCGCCACGAAGAGGATAGCGATCAGACTGATGATTGCAAGGAGCCGCGCAGACACACTACCGCTGAATCGAAAATTGCTGAACATCGCCACTATCCTTTTCGGGCTATTGTGGCTTCAGGAGAGGAGGAATGACACAAAGCTGAACCCAGGCCCGTACCCTCGAAATGTTTGATCCCAATGAGCGCCACCAGTTGTACGGTGTTGTACGAGGAGTGGAAAGTGCCTCTTTAATCATTTCTTGATTGGTGTGCCCAATGAGCAAAGTACTTTAGTACTGTTTGGAAAGTGTTTCAAAGGCGGTCATGCACCCTTGCGCATGACCCCGCCATAAGGACACTGACGCATATACCTATTGGTTCGTATTTACCGCTGGTTTAATCAACTACTGTGGACCTCGTACCCGGAGGATAAATGGGGCTTGCGCCGGGTACTTCGAGACTTGCGAAAAACTCCATGGCGCACGCTTCGGCCCAGAAGCGCGCAGCTCCCTTGTAGCGTGAAATGAAGGCGCAGTGGCCTCCGTGGACAGGCGCAATCACACGGATGTTTTCGTTGTTCGCCAGCGCGGGATCGGAAAAACTTGCGAATGGGACGAAGGGGTCATCTTGCGCGGTCACAATCAAAGCAGGGACTCGAATCCCCGCCGCGACACGCAAGGCGCTGGACCGGGTGTAGTAATCGGTTGCGTCGCGGAAGCCGCAGTATTTCGCGGTGATCACGCCGTCAAATTCGCGCAGCGTTCGCACGCGGGCCATCGGGCCGAGATCGAATTGTCCTGGAAAAAGGTTCGCCTTGCGCCGCATCCGCTTCTTCAAGTTGCGTACAAAATGCTCCTGGTAGATGAAATTCTGCGGCAGGCCGACCGCATCGGCGCATAAGCCTAGGTCAACACAGGGACATACGCCCGCCACCCCGCGCAGTTGGCTCGGGGCCCGGCCCGCGAGTTCACCGGCCATCTTCAGCATCAGATTGCCGCCCATGGAATATCCGGCAAAGAATATTCTGTCCAGGGTATCTCGTTGGATGAGTTCGTCGAGGACGGCGCGGTAATCCCCGGAAAGCCCTGAATTGTAAAGCGTTGGAGTGAGAGCCTCGGTCCCGCCGCAGTTCCGCTGATTCAGACGCACAGCGTTCCACCCGGCTACAAATGCGCGTTCGGCGAGCCCAAGCATATATCCGGATCCACTCGAACCCTCCAGGCCGTGCACGAGTACGAGCGTCGGCCGTTCCCGCGGGGCGGCCTGCCAGTGGCATTCGCCTCGAATTCGAGTGCCGGGTTCGACCTCAAATTCCCGGGGCACGCTTCGCGGCAATCGGGGAAATCGCCGCGGCAGGAACGACGAGACGAGCGTCTGCGCGTGCGGATTGCGCAAGAGCGGGTGCGGTTCGAACGTCTTCATTCGAACCTCCATCTTACGACAAAATCCCAATCTGCCGGGGCGATCAGGCGCGCTTGATTTCCCCCGGCGGCACGCATAGAATGAAATTTCACTCATGAAACACAGGTGTCGCGCCTACTCCCGTTTAGTCCGCCCAGCGGCCTGCCGCTGGGCTGTGTTGTATTTGGGGGCTGTTTTTTATCGTTCAAGGAGAAGTGAATGGAAGGACCGATCCTCGAAGGATTGACGTTTGATGACGTGCTGCTGGTGCCGGGAAAGTCCTCGGTCCTGCCCACCGAAGTCAGCACGCAGACGCAGCTGACCCGCAAAATTTCCCTGAATATTCCGCTTGTTTCTGCGGCGATGGACACGGTCACTGAATCGCGGCTGGCCATCGCGATGGCGCGGCAGGGTGGACTGGGCTTCGTGCACCGGAGCATGACCATCGATCGGCAGGCTGAGGAAGTCGACCGGGTGAAGCGCTCGGAGAGCGGAATGATCGTCGATCCGGTGACGATTTCGCCGGAACTGACCGTCCGCGACGCCATGGACATTATGAGCAAGTACCGCGTCTCGGGACTGCCGGTGACGCGCGGGGCTCGCCTGGTGGGAATCCTGACCAACCGGGATTTGCGCTTTGAAAAAAATCTCCATCAGCCCGTGAGCGCCGTCATGACCAAGGACAACCTGGTGACCGTGTCGGTGGGGACGACACTCGAAGAGGCTGAGCGCCTTCTGCAAAAACATCGAATCGAGAAGCTGCTCGTGGTCGACGCAGATTTCAACCTCAAGGGGCTGATCACCGTCAAGGACATTCAGAAAAAACTGGAATTTCCTAGCGCGGCGAAGGACGGCCAGGGACGCTTGCTCGTCGGCGCGGCCATCGGCGCGACCGGAGACTTTCTCGAGCGCGCCGTGGACCTCGCGCGCACGAAGGTGGACGTGTTGGCGATCGATACGGCCCACGGGCATTCTGCGCGCGTTATGGAGGCGATCCGCGCGGTCAAGCACCGGCTGCCCGAAATACAATTGGTCGCCGGGAATGTCGGGACTTATGAAGGAGCCCGCGACCTGATCGCGCTGGGAATCGACGGGGTTAAGGTCGGCATCGGGCCCGGGTCCATCTGCACAACGCGCGTTGTGACAGGAGCAGGCATCCCACAGATCACTGCCATCCTGGAAGCCGCACGCGCGGCCAAAGGGACCGGCGCGCCGGTGATTGCAGACGGCGGCATCAAGTACTCCGGGGATATCAGCAAAGCAATCGCGGCGGGCGCCGCAGTCACGATGCTGGGAGGATTATTTGCAGGGACGGAGGAATCTCCCGGGGAAACAATTCTTTTTCAAGGGCGCACATTCAAATCGTACCGCGGGATGGGCTCTCTCGGCGCGATGCAAGCGGGTTCCGCGGCGGCCGACCGCTATGCGCAGGAAGGCGCGGAGCGCGGGAAATCGGTGCCGGAGGGTGTCGAAGGACGGGTGCCGTACAAAGGGTCGCTCAGCGCGCTGGTCGATCAGCTTGTGGGCGGACTCAAAAGCGGAATGGGCTATTGCGGCGTGGCCACGCTTGGGGAATTGCAGGAACGCGCCCGCTTCGTGCGAATCACCGTCGCGGGATTGCGCGAAAGCCACGTCCACGACGTGATCATCACGCGCGAAGCGCCGAATTACCAAGTCGAATAATGAAGTATTGGACTCGCGTGAAAAATTGGCTGCCGGCGATTGTCTGGGCTGGCCTGATTTCTTTTCTTTCGACGGATTTATTTTCGAGCGACCACACTTCTGTTTTCATCATTCCAGTTTTGCACCGGCTGATTCCGCAAGCGAGCGCCGAAACGCTCGAGTTGATGCACGCGATCATCCGGAAGACGGCGCACTTCGCGGAGTATTTCATCTTTAGTATATTCATATTGCATGGGCTGCGCGGCAAAAATAGCGGGTGGAAGCTGCGCTGGGCGATCTGGGCGGCCGTCCTGGCGGCGGGATACGCGGGGCTTGACGAATTCCATCAATCCTTTGTGCCCAGCCGGACCGCGTCGCCCTGGGATGCGCTACTCGATACGGCAGGCGCTTCGGCCGGGCAAATTTTCCTGTGGCTTTGGCACATGGCGCGTGTGCGCCCCGCGGCCTCGAAAACAATTACGAGTCCGGATTCGCACGCGGGAAGCGCTGAATAAGGAAAAGGCCCGTGCCGGTCGCGCCGGAACGGGCCTTGTGTTCCATTCAGTTTTTGCCGTATTCGCTACGCGCCCGCCTTTTCTTCCTTTTTTTCTTCCTCAGCGGCCTCGGGCTTTGCGGCCTTTTCCTTCTTAACTTTTTTCTTGAGCTTGGAGCCAAGCAGTTCGAGGATGGCGAGGTGAGCGCCATCGCCGATGCGGAAGCCCGCGTGAATGATTCGGGTGTAGCCGCCCGCGCGATCGGAAAAACGCGGGGCGATGTCGGCGAAGAGTTTCTTGGTGGCTCCCGGCGTCATGAGATAGGAGGCGGCCTGGCGGCGCGATTGCAGCGTGTCGCGCTTGCCGAGCGTAATCATGTTCTCGACGAGCGGGCGCGCGGCCTTGGCCCGCGTGACCGTGGTGGTGATCCGTTCTTTCTCGATGACGTTGGTCACCAGGTTGCGGAGCGTGGCGCGGCGATGGGCCGGCTGGCGTCCGAGTTTCGATCCGTAGTTGCGGTGTCGCATAGGTGAGTCCCCGGGGCTGCTACAGGCCCGCGGTTTCCTCCGGCGTCGGGGGTGCGGTCTGGCTGGGGAGCGGGGGCCAGATGATGCGGCTGTGCTCGTCGAACTTCATGCCCAGGCTCAAGCCCATCTTGTTCAGGATTTCCTTGATTTCGTTGAGCGATTTGCGGCCGAAGTTTTTCGTCTTCAGCATTTCGTTTTCGCTCTTCTGAACCAGTTCGCGAATGGTCTGGATATTGGCATTCTTCAGGCAATTGTAGGAGCGCACGGAGAGCTCGAGTTCCTCGACGGAGCGGTCCAGGTGCTCGACGCGCGGATCGTTGTAGGATTCGACCGACTCCTCGACGACTTCGGGCTGTTCCTCGAAATTGATGAAGATGCTCATGTGGTCCTTGATCAGCTTCGAGGCGAGGCCGATGGCGTCCTGCGGCGTGATTGCGCCGTTGGTCCACACTTCCAGCGAGAGTTTCTCGTAATCGGTCATCTGGCCGAGACGCGCCGCTTCCACCGAGTAGTTGACCTTGCGCACGGGGGAGTGCACCGAATCGACCGGGATGTAGCCGATGGGCAAGTCTTCGTCGAAATTGCGGTCGGCGGAAACGTATCCGCGGCCGTTCTTGACGCGCATTTCCAACTGAAGCTTCCCGCCTTCGTTGACCGTGGCGATGTAGACTGTTTTGTCGAGCACGGCGAAGTCCGCATCTTCCTCGATCATGGCGGAAGTCACGACGCCGGGATTTTCGACGTTGACGAAGATGGTCTTGGCCTGGTCGTTGTTGAGCTTCAGCGGCACCTGTTTCAAATTCAGAATGATGTCGGTCGCGTCTTCCACGACTCCCGGGATGGAAGAGAATTCGTGGAGCACGCCCTCGATCTTGACGGCGGTGATGGCCGCGCCTTCAATCGAGCTCAAGAGAGCCCGGCGAAGGGAGTTTCCTACCGTGGTGCCCCATCCGCGCTCGAACGGCTGCGCGGAAAATTTACCGAATTTGTCCGTGAGCGACTCGAGTTCGGTCGCCAAACGCTTTGGTTTCTGAAAACCTTTCCACATCGTTTAAGTCCTTCCTCCCCGCGGGTGCGAGGCCTTCGAATCTCCGTCCGGAACCGCAAATTTCAGGTTTAAAATTTCAAATTTGAGATTTCAATCTTCCATTTGCAAATTCACCACTCCGGTTCTTAAATTCGCGATATCAAATTTCAAATTTGAGATTTGAAATTTCCTGCGTCGCTCTCATTTCTCTTTCACCCCTGCTCCGGCTGCGGCTCGACTTTCCTTTCTACTTCGAGTACAGCTCGACGATCAGCTGCTCGGTGATGGGCGGCGTCTGCACATTTTCGCGCTTCGGCAGCGCGGCCACCCGGGCTTTGAACGTGTCGCGGTCGATTTCCAGCCACGGCACCGCGTTCTGGCTCTGTGCGACGTTGCGCGCTTCGAGCACCATGGCGTTCTGATGCATTTTGTTCTTGAGAGCGATTTCCTCGCCAACGTCCACCAAGTAGGATGGAATGTTGACCTTCTTCCCGTTGATGAGGACGTGCCCGTGCAGAACGATCTGACGGGCCTGGGAGCGGGAACTGGCGAAGCCCGCGCGCCACACGGCGTTGTCGAGACGCCGCTCGAGCATGACGATGAGATTTTCGCCCGTCGGTCCCTGCGCGCGCTCCGACTTTTCCACGTAGTTGCGGAATTGCCGCTCCAGCAATCCGTAGGTGCGCTTGACCTTTTGTTTTTCGCGCAATTGCAGGCCGTAACCGGCGAGCTTCTTCACGCGGCGCGACTGGCCGTGCTGTCCCGGAACGAAATTGCGCTTTTCGATGGCGCACTTCTCCGTAAAACATCGCAGGCCTTTTAAGAACAGCTTCTGCCCTTCCCTGCGGCAGAGCCGGCAAACCGCTTCTCGATGACGCGCCAAATTCGTTTCTCCTTCTCTCTTGCTTTAAGAGCTGGCGAAAAAAACTGCGTTGCACAGTCGCTGTTGGCTGTGCGTCGAACCTGATGCAGCAAAAACCGCACAGGCAAGAGTGCCTGTGCTACGAAGACATTTCCAATGCGTCAGACTCGGCGGCGCTTGGGCGGACGGCAGCCGTTGTGCGGAATCGGCGTCACGTCCTTGATATGCACGATGTGCAATCCAGCAGAGGCGAGCGCGCGCACGGCCGACTCGCGTCCCGAGCCCGGCCCCTTGATGCGAACTTCGATCGATTTCATGCCGTACTGGTCGCGCGCCACTCCCGCGGCGGAGATGGAGGCCTGCTGGGCCGCATAGGGCGTGCCCTTGCGCGAACCCTTGAAGCCAATCGATCCGGCGGAAGACCATGACACCGTGCGTCCATCCGGGCCGCAGATCGTGACGATCGTGTTGTTGAACGTGGCCTGGATGTGCGCCACGCCATGCGGGACCACGCGTTTCTCCCGCTTCTTCTTGAATTCCTTTTTCTTCTTCGTCGATTTTGCCGGCGCCTGTACGCCGGCGTCCTGCTGCGGTTCTTTCGCCAAGTCAGTAACCTCGCTTGAAACCTGCCGATTTTTCCAGTAGGACGGGCTTCAGCCTGTCGGTTTCGCCCCGGGAGTCAAGACCAAAGCGACAGGCTGAAGCCCGTCCTACTAAACCTTACTTGCGTGCGGCGACTTTCTTCTTTGCCGCGACCGCGCCCTTCCGCGGTCCTTTGCGTGTGCGCGCGTTGGTGTGCGTGCGCTGGCCGCGCACAGGGAGATTGCGCCGGTGCCGCAGGCCGCGGTAGCACTGGATTTCGATCAGCCGGCGGATGTTCATCTGGACCTCCTTGCGGAGATCGCCCTCGACGCGGCCTTCGGATTCAATCGCCTGGCGGAGGCGGTTGATTTCTTCCTCGGTCAGGTCCTTGACCTTTTTGGTTTCTTCCACGTTGGCCTTGGCGCACAGGGCGCGGGCGCGCGGCTGGCCGATGCCATAGATCGACGTCAGGCCGATCCAGATGCGCTTCTGCGGCGGTAAATCTACTCCTGCAATACGTGCCATGCGTGCTCCTCAGTTCCTTCGTAACTGTCTCTTTGAATCTACCCCTGGCGCTGCTTGTGCTTCGGGTTGACGCAAATCACGCGCACCACGCCGCGCCGGTGGATCACCTTGCACTTGTCGCAAATCTTTTTTACCGATGCCCGAACTTTCATTTCCCGCTCCTCGCCAAAAATACTTATTTGTACCGGTACACAATGCGGCCGCGTGTCAGGTCGTACGGCGAAAGCTCCACCGCAACTTTATCTCCGGCCAGGATGCGGATGAAATTCTTGCGCATCTTTCCGGAAATGTGCGCGAGCACGCGATGCTTGTTTTCCAATTCGACCCGAAACATCGCGTTGGGCAGCGGCTCAATCACGGTCGCCATCACCTCGATGGCGTCCTCCTTCGGATTGGACGCGTCAGCCTTGCGCTTTTCCGGTTCGGGTCTTTTTCCCATGTGCCCTCTTGCGCCCCCTACCAAGACGGTCCCTGCATTTCTCGGGGACGCGTCAAAACCCAGGGTCCATTCGAGGTAACCGCGACCGTGTGCTCGAAGTGAGCCGACTTGGTTCCGTCGGCGGTCACGGTCGTCCATTCATCTTCGAGCAATCGGACGTCAGGTCCGCCAATATTCACCATCGGCTCGATGGCCAGGACCATGCCTTCCTGCAGGCGCGGGCCGCGGCCCGGTTCGCCATAATTGAGCACGTTCGGCTCCTCATGAATGTGCGTGCCGATTCCGTGGCCACAGAGATCGCGGACGACGGAGTAGCCATTCTTCCGCTCGACCCACTCCTGAACCGTGGCCGAAATGTCGGACAAGCGGTTTCCCACGCGCACTTTTTCAATCGCCAGATCCAAAGATTCCCGGGTCACTTGCAGGAGATGCTGCAATTCGGGAGAAATCTCCCCCACCGGCACCGTGACAGCCGCATCCGCGTAGTAACCCTCGCATTCGACGCCAAAATCGAGCGAAATGATGTCGCCGGCCTGCAGGACCCGCGACTTCGACGGGATCCCATGCACGACTTCGGAATTGACCGAAGTACACAGCGTCGCCGGATAGCCCCGGTAATGCTTGAACGCCGGGCGAACCTTCCGCTCCGCCGTCTTGCGTTCCGCGTATTCGTCGAGTTCTTTCGTGCTCACTCCCGGACGGGACATCCCGCGCAAATCGTTCAACACTTCCCAGATCACCAGGCCGGCGCGATGCATCTTTTCGAGCTCCGGCTTTGACTTGCAGACGATCATTTATGCGCTTTCGCTCCGTCCAAAACCCTGGCAATGGACTCGGTGACTGTGTCCGCATCGGCCATTGCGTCGACGGGGCTCAGCAACCCTCGCAAGGTGTAGTACTCAACGAGAGGCTGCGTTTGCCGGGCGTAGGCCGATAGGCGCTCGCCGATCACCGCCTCGGAATCATCCGGGCGGTGAATCAACTCACTTCCGTCAAGATCGCAAATGCCTTCGCGCTTGGGGGGACGCTCGTAAACATTATAGATGTGCCCACCCCCCTTGCAGATTCTTCGGCCCGTCAGCCGGCGCATCAGCAAATCCGGGTTCACGATCATGTGCAATACGATCGTGCAGCCCAGATGGTGTTGCTTGCAAATCCTCTCCAGGTCGTCCGCCTGCCGGAGCGTGCGCGGAAAGCCATCGAAAACAAAGCCATTGGCGCAATCCGGCTGGTCGATCCGGGCCTCGACCATGCCCAGCACGATTTCGTCGGGGACCAGTTCGCCGTGCTCCAACAGCGGTTTTGCCTTGCGCCCCAGGTCCGTCTCGCGCAGGATATTTTCGCGAAACATGTCCCCGGTGGACAGGTGCGGCAAGTGATACCGCTGCGCGATGCGCTGGGCTTGCGTCCCCTTGCCGGCCCCCGGCGGGCCCAGCAAGATCACCGCACGCCCCAGTCCCTGCAAAACGCCTACCGCGCCACGATCAGCCGTAACGTCGGCCACGCAGCTTTCCCTTCTTTACAAACCCTTCGTAGTTCCGCATCACCAGTTGGGCCTCGATCTGCTGAACTGTATCCATCGCCACGCCGACCACGATCAAGAGCGAGGTGCCGCCAAAATAGAAATTTACTTTCAAACCTTCCAGAACGAAGCGCCACATATGATTGTCAAACCACGTTCCGACCAGAGGCAAATGCTGAAGGTGAATGCCAGCCATAAGGAACTCCGGCAAGAGACAAACTGCCGCGAGGTAGACTCCACCCACGAACGTCAATCGCCGCAGAACGCGGTCAATATGCTCCGACGTGTTGCGCCCGGGACGTATGCCCGGAATGAATCCGCCGTACTTCCGCATGTTGTCGGCAAGCTCGGTGGGATTGAACACGATCCCGACATAGAAAAACGCGAATAAGATAATCAGCGTGATGTAGACCAGGACATACGAGGGCTCGCCCCAGGCCAGGTTCGTGGCCACCCAGTCGAAGGCTTTGAATTTCCTGCCCAGGAACAAATTGATGGTGCCCGGAAAGGTGAGCAGGGAGCTGGCGAAAATCGGAGGAATGACGCCGCCCGAATTGACTCGCAATGGGAGATAGGTCATCTGTCCGCCCATCATGCGGCGTCCCATCACCCGCTTGGCGTACTGCACGGGAATGCGCCGCTGCCCGCCCTCCACAAAGACGATCACGCCTACGACCGCGACCATCATGGAGATCAGCAAGATCAAAGCGAGGCCGGTAAACGGCCCCCATTGCGCCGTCCGAAACTTGTCAAACAGATCGCCGACCGCTCGAGGAAGTCCGACAACAATTCCCGCAAAAATGATCAGCGACATCCCGTTGCCGACGCCGCGCTGGGTGATTTGCTCGCCGAGCCACATGATAAACGCGGAACCCGTCGTGAGCGTCAGGATCGTCATCAGCACGAAGGCGACTCCCGGGTTGTACACCAGGGGCTGATTGCTCGGACCTCCGGTTTTTTCCAGCGTGACCGCGATCGAAAACGATTGCACGACGCTGAGCAGGATCGTCAGGTAGCGCGTGTACTGCGTGATCTTGCGCCGGCCGAGTTCCCCCTCTTTCTGCAGCCGCTCGAGGTAGGGCCAGACCACCTGCATCAACTGCAAAATGATGGAAGCCGTGATGTAGGGCATGATGCCCAGCGCGAAAATCGTCAGGCGTCGGAAGTTGCCGCCGCTGAAGAGGTCGATGACGCCCAGCACAGAGCCTTGATTCTGCTGGAAGAACTGCGCCAGAACGTCCGTGTTGATTCCCGGGGTGGGCAGGAACGCGCCCAGACGGTATACCCCCAGCATCGCCAGCGTGAACAAGAGACGCTTGCGCAGGTCCGGAATCCGGAACATGTTGGCGAATGCTTCAAAAAACTGGTTCATGACAAAACCTCAGCCTTGCCTCCGGCGCGAGTAATTTTCTCCTCGGCCGATTTGCTGAATTTGTGCGCCTGGACGGTGAGCGAATTCTTCAGCTCGCCATCGCCCAACACCTTGATTTCGGCGCGAACCTGGCGGATGAGCCCCGAGCCGATCAGCAGTTCGGGAGTCACCGTCGTGCCGGCCGGGAAAATGTCGAGTGACTCAACATTCACCACGGCGTATTCGCTGCGGGTCGGATTGTGAAATCCGCGCTTCGGAATCCGGCGGCGGAGCGGCATCTGTCCGCCCTCGAAACCCGGGCGCCGCGAATAACCCTTGCGCGATTTCTGCCCCTTGTTGCCCTTGCCCGCCGTCTTGCCGAGCTTCGAGCCGATCCCGCGTCCCACGCGCACCTTCCGGTGCCGCGATCCGCGCGGCGGTTTCAAATTAGAAAGGTTCACAGCCATGTTGTCCTCAATGATCGATTCCCGCGCAACGCGTCTAATTTCTGGTGCGCTAAAAGTACAGCCCTCAGCCGATTACTCTTCCACGACCACCAAGTGCCGGACCTTGAGTATCATCCCGCGAATGGCAGGCGTATCGGCCCGCTCGACGACCTGGTTCATCCGGCGGAACCCGAGGCCGCGAATCGTCTGCCGCATGCCCCGCGGACAGGCAATAAAACTGCGCACCCACTTGATTTTCAGCGTTCCCGAAGTTTTCTTGGCCATAGCTCGTATCCGTCCCGGCGCCCTCAGCCCGTGAGTTCCTCGACCGTCTTCGACCGCAGCTCCGCAACCTTGGCAACGTCTTTCAGCCGCAGGAGCGCGTCGAACGTGGCCTTGATGACGTTGTGCGGGTTCGACGTGCCGATCGATTTCGTCAGCACATTGGAAATCCCCGCAACTTCCATCACGGCGCGCACCGGCCCTCCGGCAATGATCCCAGTCCCTTCGGGTGCCGGCTTCAGCATGACTTGCCCCGAGCCGTAGAGGCCCAGAACCTGGTGCGGAATCGTGGTGCCCTTCAAATTCAAGTGAATCAAATTCTTCTTGGCTTGCTCAATCGCCTTGCGGATGGCCATGGGCACTTCGCGGGCCTTGCCCATGCCGAATCCGGCATTGCCATTCTGGTCCCCGACCACGACGAGCGCCGAAAAACTGAGGTTCTTGCCGCCCTTCACAACTTTGGTCACGCGCTGGATGGCTACGACCTGGTCCTTCAGGCTATTGGCGTTGACCTCGATGTTTCGCCGGACCGCCAGTGTTTCCCTGAGAATGATTTTGGACATAAACTTAAAATTTCAACCCCGCTTCCCGGGCTGCTGCAGCCAGGGCTTCCACACGGCCGTGGTACATGTAACCTCCGCGATCGAAAACGACCTGCTCGATCCCGGCCGCGCGGGCGCGCTCGGCAATCTTTTTTCCAATCACTTTTGCGGCCGCTACGTTGTTTCCTCCCTTAAGGTCCTTGCGCGTTTCCTTGTCAATCGAACTGGCCGAAACGAGCGTGCGCCCGCTGCGGTCTTCGATCACCTGCGCGTAGATGTGCCCGTTCGAGCGGTACACGGAAAGGCGCGGACGCTCGGGCGTGCCGTTCACGCGCATGCGCACGCGCAAATGAATCCGCCGGCGGTGCGCGTCGCGAGAAAGTTTTCGGACTGGTTCTGTTGCCACGAGTTTCTCCTTGTTTCTTTCAAGCGGGCTTCACGAGAAATCCGCACCGGCCTAGGCGCCCGTCTTGGTGGCCGCGCCCGCTTTTCCAGCCTTCTTCTTCAAGCGCTCGCCCGTAATGCGAATGCCTTTTTGCTTGTACGGATCGGGCGGCCGCAAACCCCGAATATTCGCGCAGACTTGCCCGACTTTGCCGCGGTCGGCTCCCGATACGGTCAGGTGCGTCTGCTTTTCCACCGAAATCTGGATTCCCTCGGGAATGTGGAATTCCACGGGATGCGAATACCCGAGCGCGAAGCTGACCATTTTTCCCTTTAGCTCGGCGCGATACCCGACTCCGACGATGTCCATTTCTTTCTTGAACCCCGTCGTGACGCCGGTCACGGCGTTGGCAACCAGAGCGCGCGCGAGACCGTGCAGCGCCGCCTGCTCGTCGTTCTGGCGGACGGCGTGCAACTCCGCGCCTTTCTGCTCGACGGTAATTCCTCGCGGAAGGTTCACGCTCATCTTGCCCTTCGGCCCCTGCACGTCGATCGTACCCGGCGCGAGCTGGATCTTCACGCCCGCGGGCACGGCAATCGGTTTTCTTCCAATTCGCGACATGGCTCGACAACTCTCCTGCCAGCTTTTATTCGATCTTTACCAGACCTCGCACAATACTTCTCCGCCCACGTGCGCCTTTCGCGCCGAGCGGCCGGTCATCACGCCTTTGGGCGTGGTCATGATGCTGATGCCCATGCCGCCGACCACGGGCCGGATCCCGATCGAGCCGAGATAGCGGCGGCTGCCGGGCTTCGAGATACGTTTCAAATCGGTGATCACGCTGCGCTTGTCCGGCGTATATTTCAAAAACAGGCGCAACGTTTTGCGTGTCTTGTTTTCCTCGATCAGCTTGTAGGTGGAAATGTAGCCCTCTTCCTTCAGGATGCGGGCCACTTCAACCTTCAATTTCGAGGTGGGGATGTCCACGCGCGCGTGGCGGGACTTGGCCGCGTTGCGAATCCGCGTCAGCAAATCAGAAATGGGATCGGTTTGCATAATCGTTTTTCGGCGCTCCTACCAGCTGGCCTTCACCACGCCGGGAATTTCCCCGCGCAGCGCGTGTCCGCGGAAGCAGATGCGGCACATTTGAAACTTACGCAGATAGCCGCGCGGGCGTCCGCACAGGCGGCAGCGGTTGCGCACGCGAATTTTGAACTTCGGCTTCCTGCGCATCTTGGCAAATTGTGAACTTCGCGCCATCGTTTCTCCTCAAAATTCTTTCTAAGCCTGCGGGCGCAGCGGCACGCCCAGTAGCTTCAAAAGTTCGCGGCCTTCCTCGTCGTTCTTGGCCGTCGTCGTCAACGTGATGTTCAGGCCCTTGATCTTGTCGACCCGCGTGTAATCGATCTCCGGAAACACCAGCTGATCGCGCAGCCCCATGGTGTAATTGCCGCGCCCGTCAAACGCGTTCGGCGGCAAACCCCGGAAATCGCGCACGCGCGGCAGAACCACGTTGCACAGACGGTCCAGGAATTCGTACATCCGGTCGCCGCGCAGCGTGACGCAGCATCCAATCGGCATGCCCTTGCGAATCTTGAAATTGGCGATGGATTTCTTGGCGCGCGTCACGATGGGCTTTTGCCCGGCAATCTGGCCGAGTTCGACGACCGCCACGTCCAGCAGCTTGACGTTTTGGCTGGCCTCGCCCATGCCGATGTTGACGGTTACCTTGGCGACCCTCGGCACCGACATCGGATTCTTCCGCCCAAAGCGCTTCATCAGCGCGGGGACCACTTCCTTGCGGTAGCGTTCGTGCATTCGGCTCATCATTTTCTGTCTCTTTGCGCCTTTTCCTGATTACTTTTCGAGTGTGTTGCCGCACCGGCGGCAGACGCGTTCCTTAGTTCCGTCAGGCAAAAGCTTGTGGCCGATCCGCGTACCTTTATTGCACGCGGGGCACAGCAGCTGAACGTTCGAGATCGGCAGGGAACCTTCTTTTTCGACGATCCCGCCCTTCACGTTCTTAGAAGGGTTCGGCCTGGTGTGCCGCTTCATCATGCCCGCGTGTTCCACCATCACGGTCCGAGTCCCCGGATTCACAGCCAGAACGCGGCCGGTTTTTCCGCGATCGCGGCCCGTCATCACGCGCACCTGATCGCCTCTCTTAATCCCAGCTGCGGTTGGCGCGATTTCCATCCGTTTTCTGACAGGCATTACCAGACCTCCGGCGCGAGCGAAACAATCTTCGCAAAATTCTTTTCGCGCAATTCGCGCGCGACGGGCCCGAACACGCGCGTGCCAACCGGTTCGTTCGCGTCATTGATCAGGACAGCCGCGTTATCGTCAAACCGGATGTAGGTCCCGTCTTTGCGGCGATGCTCCTTGCGGGTGCGGACGACCACGGCCTTCACCACCGAACCCTTCTTGACCGCGCTGTCCGGCGCGGCTTCCTTCACTGCTGCGGTGATCACGTCGCCGAGGCCCGCGCGGCTGCCGGCATCGCCGCCCAGCGGCAAAATACAAGTAATCTGGCGCGCGCCTGAATTGTCGGCCACCGTAAGCCAGCTTCGCATCTGAATCATGGCAGTTGTCCTTTATCTCTCTCGCCCGCGTTATACGGCCCGCTTGCTGCGCGTCACAACTTCGGCCAGCCGCCAGCGCTTCAGCTTGGACAGCGGACGGGTTTCGACGATTCTCACCGTGTCGCCCTGCCGCGCTTTGCGCTCTTCATCATGCGCGTAAAACTTCTTGGATACCCGGATGACGCGATGGTAGAGCTTGTGCTGCACCATGCGAGTAACCTTCACGATAATCGTTTTTTCCATCTTCGCGCTGGTCACGACGCCGGTCACTTCCTGGCGTTCGTGGCGCGCCGGTGCCGGCGCGGCTGCCGTTTCACTAACCATTCGCTTTCCTCAATTCGCGCTCGCGCAATAGAGTCTTCACGCGGGCCAGATCCTTCCGCGCCGATCGCAGCTTGGTGACGGCCTCAGCTTGTCCGGTGGAGAGCTGAAAGCGCAGCCGGAAGACCTGCTCGGCCAGCTCATTCTGCCGCTCGTTCAGTTCCGCCGTATCCTGATCGCGCATTTTTTCAATTCGCTTGGCCATCAGAGCGCTCCAGCGCGGCTGACAAAGCGCGTGCGAATCGGCAGCTTGTGCGCGGCCAGTTGCATCGCTTCCTGCGCCGTGGCCAAGTCCACGCCGGCCATTTCAAACATCACGCGCCCTGGTTTTACTACCGCCACCCATTTTTCCGGCGCTCCCTTGCCTTTGCCCATGCGGGTTTCCGCCGGCTTCTTGGTGAACGGCTTGTCCGGAAAAATCCGGATCCACAGTTTTCCGCCGCGCTTGATGAACCGGGTGATGGCCACGCGCGAGGCTTCAATCTGCCGGTCGGTAATCCATGCCGGTTCGAGCGCCTTCAGTCCGTAGTCGCCGAACGAAAGGTCGCTGCCGCGCCAGGCCTTGCCGCGGCGCCGCCCGCGCTGCTGCTTCCGGTACTTCACTTTCTTTGGCATTAACATCGTCGTGCTCCCTCAATCCTCTTGGCGGATCGTCTTCGCAAAACTCCCGCCGTTCGCTGCTATACGGCCACTGCTTGCGCTTCCGGCTTTTTCAGGCCGCGCTGGGGAACGTTCTCCCCTTGATAAATCCAGCACTTCACGCCAATGACGCCGTACGTCGTGTGAGCCTCGGCGGTCCCATAGTCAATGTCGGCGCGCAGCGTCTGCAGCGGCAGCCGGCCCTGCAAGTACCATTCCTTGCGGGCGATTTCCGCGCCGTTCAGGCGTCCGGCCACGCGAATCTTGATGCCCTTGCAGCCGAAGCGCAGCGCGGAATCAACCGCCTTGCGCATGGCCCGGCGAAAGGCGACGCGCTTTTCGAGTTGCAAGGCAATCGACTCGGCGACGAGCGTGGCATCGAGTTCGGGCCGGTGCACTTCCTGGATGTCGATATGCACTTCGCGCTTGGTGCGCTTCTGGATTTCACCCTTGAGCTTGTCGATTTCCGCGCCCTTGCGCCCGATAATGATTCCGGGGCGCGCGGTGAAGAGGCGAATCACCAGCTTGTTCGCGGCGCGTTCGATGTCGATCGAGCTGATCCCGGCCGATTTCAGGCGGTCCTTCAACGTTGTCCGCAGCTTCACGTCTTCGTGCAGCAGGTCGGCGTAATCGCGGTCGGCGTACCACCGCGACTTCCAAGGCTTGTTGTAGCCGAGGCGAAATCCGTATGGATGTGTCTTCTGTCCCAAGGGTTCCTCCGCTACTTCTTCGACGGCTTCCGGGCCGGCTTTTTCTTTCCGGCCAGCGCCTGGCGAGCCTTCTTGACGGCCCCGGCAACGCCCTTCTGCGATTCTGCTTCCGCGGCGGCGGCGGCGACACGCTGCTGCGCGGCGACGTGGTGCTCGGCGACGCCGACCACGATGTGGCACGTGCGGCGCTGGTAGCGGAACGCGCGGCCCATCGGCGCCGGGCGCAACCTTTTCCAGCGCGAGCCTTCGTTCACGTAGCAGTTCGATACAAACAAATGATCGACGTCGAGCGATGCGCCCGCGTCTTCCGCCTTGCGCTCGGCGTTGGCAATCGCGCTGCGGAGAACTTTTTCCACATCGCGCGACGCGCGTTTCATGGCGAAGCGCAAAATCTGCAGCGCATTCTCGGCGCGCTGCCCGCGAATCAGGTCCACCACCAGCCGCACCTTTTGCGGCGACATGCGCACATGCCGCGCCATCGCTACTGCTTCAATCGCCGGGGCTTGCAGGGTCTCGTGGGCCATGGGTTATCCCTTCGGCGCAGCGGGTGCGCCGCCTCCGGCGGGTGCCGTCCCGGCCGGCGCTGCAGCGCCCGGCGCGCCGGGTGCGCCCGCCACTGCCGCCGCGCGTTCGAGCGCCGCTTTCACCGCGTGGCCCTTGAAGGTGCGCGTGGGGGCGAATTCCCCGAGCTTGTGACCGATCATTTGCTCCGTGACATACACCGGGATGAATTTCCGGCCATTGTGCACGGCGATCGTGTGGCCAATCATGTCCGGAAGAATCGTCGAACGGCGCGACCACGTCTTGATCACTTTTTTTTCGTTGCGCGCGTTCATCCCTTCCACCTTGATGCGAAGGTGGTCGTCGATGAACGGACCTTTTTTGAGCGAACGTGCCATTGTTTCTCCCTACGCCTCGGCTCTACTTGTTCTTCGCCTTTTTTATTCTTCTACCCGCCGGCACTTGACCCACTGCGCGCGCCGCAATTTCCGGAATCCGCGCACGGGCCCGGGCACGCGGTGCGATACCGGACAGAACGGGCACACAAACCGGGTGCCCTGCGCGTTCGGCGTCTTCTCCACGGTGACCGCCCATCCGGGCTTGCATAACCGGTACAGCACCTGCACCGGAACGACTGGTGCAAAGCGGCTGACTGTCTTCACCAGCTTTGCTGCCGGACGCGCCGGGCGTGCGGATTTGCGCGTTCGCGCCACCCGCCGTCCCGCTGGTCGTGATCGTCTCGTTCGTGATGCGCTCATCATAGTTTTCTCAACTTCCCCTCAAATACCCGCCGCGCCAGGCTGAGTATTTTTACTTCCGTTCCAAACCTTGCCCATGCGATTTACGGCTTCCTGCGCTGCACAATCTGGCGATCCGAACGCCGGTTCCGGCGCGTCTTCGCGCCCAGGGTGGAAAATCCCCACGGCGTTTGCGGATGGTTGCCCTTCACGCGTCCTTCGCCGCCCCCGTGCGGGTGGTCGACCGGATTCATCGCCACGCCGCGCACCGTGGGCCTGCGTCCGTGCCAGCGCGTTCGGCCGGCCTTGCCGTACGTCACGTTTTCGTGGTCGAGGTTTCCGACCTGGCCGATGGTCGCCATGCAATCGATCGAAAACTTCCGAACCTCTCCCGACGGAAGTTTGACGAGGGCCACATCGCCCTCTTTGCTCAACAGTTGCGCCGACCCGCCCGCCGCTCGCACCAGCTGCGCGCCCTTGCCGGGCTGCAATTCCAGGTTGTGCAACTGCGTTCCGGGCGGGATGGCCCGAATGGCCATCGCGTTTCCCGGCAAAATGTCCGCGCCTTCGCCCGTCTGCACCGTCATCCCCACCTCGAGGCCGATGGGATGCAGGATGTAACGCTTTTCTCCGTCGGCATAGTGCAAGAGCGCGAGCCGCGCCGAGCGGTTGGGGTCATACTCGATGGCCGCGACGCGGGCGGGAATGCCTTTCTTTTCGCGGCGGAAATCGATCGAGCGGTATTGCTTTTTGTGCCCGCCGCCGCGATGCCAGATGGTGATCTCGCCGTGCGCGTTGCGTCCCCCCGTGCGCTGCTTCGGCTCGACCAGCGCCTTCTCGGGCGTCTCCTTGGTGATCTCGCTCTTATCGAGCATGGTAATAAAGCGCCGCGATGCTGTGTACGGATTGAATGTTTTCAGTGCCATACTGTTAACTCTCTTCCTCAGGCACGCTCCGCGGGCCCCAGCCTGCGGGACAAACAGCGCCCGCCGCCAAAACCCCGGGCTACACTACAAATTGTCCGCGTACTCGATCATCTTCTCGCCGGCTTGCAACTTGACGTACGCTTTCTTCCAGTCTCGCCGATGTCCTTCGGCGCGGCCTCGGCGGCGAAACTTGCCGTGAAAAATCGCCGTGCGCACCCCTTCCACCTTCACCTTGAAAATTTTCTGGACCGCTTCCTTGATCTGCGTCTTGGTCGCGCCGGTGGCCACCTCGAACACTACCGTGTGCTGGGTCTCCTTCACGCCAAGACCCTTCTCGGTGATGATCGGCCGCCGAATCACTTGAAATGCGCTGATGCTCATGGCCTCGCCCTTCGTTCGATTCCGGCGTCTACATGCCGGGCCTTACTTTTTGCCCTTGCCCTTACCTTTGGCGGGCGTCTTTTTCGCCGCCGCTTTCTTTGCCGGAGCCTTCTTTTTCCTGGCTGCGGGCTTCGCCGCCTTGGCAGGCTCGGCAGGCTTTGCCGCTTCGATGGTTACAACGTCCGCGGCGGGCGCCGCGCTGCGCGGCCCGGAGCCCAGCGTCTCGCCGAGCCGCACGGCCGCGTCCTTGGACAGATACAGGCGGTCGTGCCGCAACAAATCGTAGGGCTGCAAGGCGTGCGGAGCGACCAGTTTCACGCCTTCGAGATTCCGGCTGGCCAGCTCAAGGTTGCGGTTCGCCGCGATCTCCACGAGAAGCATCGTTTTCGTCTCGCCATCCAGCCGGCCGAGCGCCTCGCGAAACGGCTTGGTCTTGTGCGTCTCCAGTTGCCAGGCGTCCACCACGGTCAGCTTTTCGTCGGCCAGCTTGGCCGAGAGCGCCGAGCGCAACGCGCCCAAAACCATCTTGCGCGGCAGCCGGTAGGCGTAGCTGCGTGGCACCGGCCCGTGCACCGTGCCGCCCTTGCGCCAAATCGAGCTGCGAATCGAACCCACACGCGCCCGGCCCGTGCCCTTCTGTTTCCACAGCTTTTTTCCCGAGCCGGAAACTTCGCCGCGGCCCTTGGTCTTGTGCGTTCCGGCGCGCTGCGCCGCCTGATACCAGCGCACGGTTTCGTGCAGCAGGTTCGGGTTCACCTTGGCCCGGAACACGGCGTCGGGCAGATCGATTTGCCCGACATTTTTGCCTTCCAGATTCTTGATGTCCACTACCGCCATCGTCGTCGCGTCCTTAAACTTGCGCTACAAACTTTCGCTACTTCGACTTGCGCACCTTGCGAATCAAACAATAGGTGCCCACCGGACCCGGCACGGAGCCAAACACGAGCAGCAGATTTTCGTCCGTATCCACTTTCACCACGCGCAGGTTTTTTACGGTCACGCGCGCGTGCCCCATGTGCCCGGGAAAATGCTGCCCCGGCCAGACCCGCGACGGAAACGAACTTCCGCCAATCCCGCCCGGAGCGCGGTGGTGCATCGATCCGTGGGTCTCATCGCCTCCGCGGTAGTGCCAGCGCTTGACGCCGCCGGCAAATCCCTTGCCCTTACTTATACCGGTCACATCGACCAGCTCGCCGGGCGTGAAGCGATCCACCAACACGCGGTCGCCCATCTTGGTTTCATCGGCGGAATCCTCGAGGCGCACTTCGCCGAGGCGCCGCATGGGAGCGACGTCGGCCTTCTTGAAGTGCCCCGCCATGGGTTTTCTCACGCGCTGCGGCTTGATGAATTCCACAAGCCCCAATTGCGCGGCGTCGTAGCCGTCTTTTTCTTTGGTGCGCCGCTGCACGACGACGCAGGGGCCGGCCTGCAACACGGTGCAGCCCACCGCCTGGCCGTCGTCGGTGAAGACCTGGGCCATGCCTAGCTTGATTCCGAGTATTCCGTTCACAGCCATCGAAGTTGCCCTGCCTCTTCCTTCTTTCTTTGCTTCCCTGCCTCTTTGCTTCCAGGTCGCCTGAATCTGCTTACTTGCCGCCGTGCTCGCGGCCGAAGGCCTTGATTTCCACGTCCACCCCGGGCGGCAGATCGAGCTTCATGAGCGCGTCCACCGTGTCCGGCGTGGGTTCGAGAATGTCGATCAGGCGCTTGTGCGTGCGCATTTCAAATTGCTCGCGCGATTTCTTGTCCACGTGCGGGGAGCGCAGCACCGTCCACCGGTTAATCGTCGTGGGCAGGGGAATCGGTCCGGCAACGTTCGCGCCGGTGCGCTTGGCAGTCTCGACAATCTCGCGCGTCGATTGGTCGAGAATTCGGTGATCGTACGCCTTCAAACGAATGCGAATTTTTTCTCCGGCTGGCATAAATTATTCGACAATCTCCGTAACCGCTCCGGCGCCGACGGTGTGCCCGCCTTCGCGGATCGCGAAGCGCAGCCCCTTCTCCAGCGCCACCGGCGTGATCAAGCTGATTTCCGCACTCACATTGTCCCCAGGCATCACCATCTCCACGCCCGTCGGCAGCTTCACGTCGCCCGTCACGTCCGTCGTCCGAAAGTAAAACTGCGGGCGGTAGCCCGTGAAAAACGGCGTGTGACGCCCGCCTTCTTCCTTCGTCAAGACGTACGCTTCCGCTTTGAATTTCGTGTGCGGCGTGATCGAGGCCGGCTTGGCCAGCACCTGCCCGCGTTCCACTTCTTCCTTTTCCGTCCCGCGCAGCAGCAACCCGACGTTGTCTCCCGCCAACCCTTCGTCCAGCAGTTTCCGGAACATCTCGATCCCCGTCACCACCCGCTTCATCGTCGGACGGAAGCCTACGATCTCCACTTCCTCGCCCACCTTCACTTTGCCGCGCTCCACGCGCCCCGTCACCACTGTCCCGCGTCCCGAAATCGAAAAAATATCCTCGATCGGCATCGCGAACGGCTTGTCCACATCCCGCACCGGCTGCGGGATGTACTTGTCCACCGACTCCATCAGCGCTTCAATCTGCTTTTCCCACTTCTCTTCCCCGTTCAACGCTCCCAGCGCCGAGCCTCGAATCACCGGAATGTCGTCCCCCGGAAACTGATACAGCTTCAACAGTTCCCGCACTTCCAGTTCCACCAGTTCCAACAGTTCCGGATCTTCCACCGCGTCGCACTTGTTCATGAACACCACGATCGACGGCACGCCCACTTGCCGCGCCAAGAGAATGTGCTCCCGCGTCTGCGGCATCGGTCCATCCGTCGCCGCCACCACCAGAATCGCTCCGTCCATCTGCGCCGCGCCCGTGATCATGTTCTTCACGTAGTCCGCGTGACCCGGGCAATCGATGTGCGCGTAGTGACGATTCGCCGTCTCGTACTCCACGTGCGACACCGCGATGGTGATCCCCCGCTCGCGTTCCTCGGGCGCGTTGTCGATCGAATCAAACGCCCGGAAGGCCACCTTCGGGTTGTGCTTGGACAGCACCTTGGTGATCGCCGCCGTCAGCGTCGTCTTGCCATGATCGATGTGCCCGATCGTCCCGATATTCAGGTGCGGTTTGTTCCGCTCGAATTTTTCTTTCGCCATCGCTCTGTCTGCTCCTCAGCTTGTGCGTTCGCTGCAATCCACCCGGAATCAGTTTTGTCTTGCGCTAACGAGTCGCCCTGCCCGTTGATTTCGCAATAACTTCCTCGGCCACCGACGACGGGGCCTCGGCATAGTGCGAGAAATGCATGCTAAAGCTGGCACGGCCCTGCGTGCGGCTGCGCACATCGGTGGCATACCCGAACATCTCGGCGAGGGGAACCTGGACGCGAATTACGTTCGCGCCCCCTCGGCTCTCGGTTCCTTGAATCTGGCAGCGGCGCGAATTCAAGTCCCCGAATACCTGGGGCATGTACTCTTCGGGCGTAACCACTTCCACCTTCATGATCGGCTCGAGCAGCACCGGATGAGCCTTGCCGCAGGCTTCCTTAAATGCCATCGAGCCTGCGATCTTGAAAGCCATTTCAGAGCTGTCCACATCGTGAGAGCTGCCGTCGATCAGAAGAACGGCGATATCCACCATTTCGTAGCCGGCCAAGATGCCGGTTTCCATGGCTTCGCGGATGCCGGCGTCAATCGGGGCAATGAATTCCTTGGGAATCGAGCCGCCCACCGTCTTGTCAATGAACAGCATGCGATGCTCTTTGTCAAAGCGCCATTTCCCGCCCGAGCCGCCCACTTGCTTGGCCAGAACGTCCAGTTCATCGGTCGACATTTCATGCATGTTTTCGTGCTCGGAGGAAGGCAGCGGAAGCACTTCGATTTCGCAGTGGCCGTACTGGCCGCGGCCGCCCGTCTGGCGAATGTACTTGCCTTCGGCTCCGGCGCGCTTGCGGATGGTTTCGCGATAGGCAACTTGCGGGCGCCCGACGGACGCTTGCACGCCAAATTCGCGCATCATGCGGTCGACGATGATTTCCAGGTGCAATTCGCCCATGCCGGAAATAATGGTCTGGCCGGTGTCCTGGTCGCTGTGCACGCGGAAGGTCGGATCTTCCTGCGCCAGCTTCTGCATGGCGCTCCCCAGCTTGTCCTGGTCAGCCTTGGTCTTGGGCTCGATTGCGACCGAAATGACCGGCGCGGGAAATTCAATGTTCTCGAGAACCACGGGTTTGTCTTCATCGCACAGCGTGTCGCCGGTGGTCACGCTCTTCAGGCCCACGCACGCCGCGATATCGCCCGCGTAAATGGCGTCGATTTCTTCCCGCTTGTTGGCGTGCATCCGGACCAGCCGGGCAATGCGCTCACGCGTCGACTTGGTGGAGTTGTAGACGTAGCTGCCAGCCTTCAGGACTCCGGAATAAACACGGATGTAGGTCACATGCCCGACGAACGGATCGGACATAATCTTGAAGGCGAGCGCCGAAAACGGCTCGTCGTCGCGGGCGCGCCGCAGCACCACTTCGTCGCTGGCGTTCGTACCCTCGACCGGGGGCACATCGAGCGGCGAAGGCAAATAGTCCACCACCGCATCGAGCAACGGCTGAATGCCCTTGTTCTTGAACGCTGAGCCGGCCAGTACAGGAACCAGTTTCAGCGCAATCGTCGAACGGCGAATGGATGCGCGGAGTTCCTCCGCCGAAATTTTCACGCCGTTCAGGAATTTTTCCACCAGGGAATCGTCGTGCTCGGCGATGTATTCGACCGACTTTTCCCGATGCTCTTTGTAATACGCCTCATCCAAGGCAGAAAACTTGAGCGCTGCGGCAACGTCCGGACGGGTCGCGAGAAACCCCGCGTCCCACAGTTTGGCGACATCAAAGACTTCAAATTTTGCGCCCAGGGTTTCCTCGAGCCAGATAATTGCCTTTTCTTCCAGGAAATCGATAACGCCGATAAAAAGATCTTCCTTGCCGATGGGGCACTGAATCGCCACGGGGTGAGCGGCCAAACGGTGGCGCATGGTTTTGATGGCGTGCTCGAAATCCGCGCCGGTGCGATCCATCTTGTTGATGAACGCGAGCCGCGGGACGTGATACTTGTCCGCCTGGCGCCAGACCGTTTCCGATTGCGGCTGCACGCCGTGGACCGCGTCAAAAATCGCGACCGCGCCGTCCAGCACGCGCAGCGAGCGCTCGACTTCCACGGTGAAATCCACGTGGCCGGGCGTGTCGATAATGTTGACTAGAAACTCGGTGCCATTGCGCTTCCAGGAAGCAGTGGTGGCGGCCGAGGTGATGGTGATGCCGCGCTCGCGCTCCTGCTCCATCCAGTCCATCGTGGCGGTGCCTTCGTCGACCGACCCGATCTTATAGGTCACACCCGTATAGAACAGGATGCGCTCGGTCGACGTGGTTTTCCCGGCGTCGATGTGCGCCATGATCCCAATATTGCGTGTTTCCGCGAGTTGTGCCTTGCGTGCCATTTCTGGATTACCGCGACTTTCTCCCCTGAGCTTGCAAAACCACCCATGGCCCCGTGATGCCTTGCCTGAAAAAACTCAATCGCCCGCGGCAGCTACCAGCGCCCAGCGAACAGCGGCCGCCTACCAGCGATAGTGCGCAAACGCCTTGTTGGCTTCGGCCATGCGGTGCACGTCTTCCTTCTTTTTCATCGCGCCGCCGCGGCTGTTGGCCGCGTCGAGCAGTTCCTCGGCCAGCTTGTCGGTCATGGTCTTGCCCGAGCGTGTCCGCGCGTAGAGCAGCAGCCAGCGAATCGCGAGCGACTGGCGGCGGAACGGGTTCACTTCGACCGGAACCTGATAGTTCGCGCCGCCGACGCGCCGCGTCTTCACTTCCAGCACCGGCTTGACGTTCTCGATCGCCTTCTTGAACGTCGGCAGCGGATCGCCATTCGTTTTTTGACCGATCTGATCCATGGCCCCGTAGAAAATGCGCTGCGCCGTCGAGCGTTTGCCATCCCACATCATCGAATTGATGAACTTCTGCACCAGATCGCTGCCGAACACGGAATCGGTCGTCACTTCGCGCCGTGGAACGAATCCTTTACGTGGCATTCGCTTCTTCTCCTCGCTTCCCGCTCTTCTACTTCGCCGCGGCCTTGGGCCGCTTGGCGCCATACTTCGAGCGCCCCTGCTTGCGGTTCTCCACGCCGGCGGCGTCGAGCGTTCCGCGGATTATGTGATAGCGCACGCCGGGAAGATCCTTCACGCGGCCGCCGCGCACGAGCACGATCGAGTGTTCCTGCAGGTTGTGGCCGATCCCGGGAATGTAAGTCGTGACTTCAATGCTGTTGGTCAGCCGGGCGCGGGCAACTTTCCGCAGCGCGGAATTGGGTTTCTTCGGCGTCTGCGTGTAGACGCGGATGCACACGCCGCGCTTTTCCGGGCATCCCTGCAGCGCCGGGGACTTCGTCTTGGTCCGGATTTGATCGCGCCCGGATCGAACCAGTTGTGCGAACGTCGGCACGGCTCTCCCTCAAACGAGCTAGATTTCACTTCACTTTCCACCGCGCGGAATTCCGCACGGCGGCGTGTCGTGGAGTTCAGTTAACGAAAGGGTACAGTGGCGATTCCGGAGAACCCGACAACAAGCTCCGCACTACTCCCAGTGAGCAGATTCTACTTTCTGGTCGAAGCGGAGAGGGTTACTCGGCTTTGCGGGGCTGGCGCCCCATTCCGGCCGCTCTTCTTGTCCCGTTCCGTCGTGCTTTGTTCCGGGGCTCGAAGACCTTCCCTTTCACTACAGGGCAAAACAATCCCTGACGAAGCCGTAAGTATAGGTAAAAGGGAGGGCTATGTCAAATGCAATTCCCGCGCTGTTCGTGGAAACCTTCACCCTGTGCCACACCACCCCCGTTTGCGACCAGAACCCAGGCGGGGGCCACGCTTTTGAAACCCCGCAACCAAGGTGAAAACCGCATCCCTTCGCGTTGCGAAGTATATACGCACAGTGTATACTTCAAATGGAAAGGAGCTGGCCATGCCGAAAGCGCGAATCTTCAAATCCGGAAACAGCCAGGCGGTGCGACTGCCCAAGGAATTTCGCTTCGATGTGAAGGAAGTTGAGATTTTTCGCCGCGGACAGGAAGTTGTTCTGCGGAAGCCGAAGCGTAATCTGGCGAAGGCATTTGACGCGCTCGCGGCTTTGCCAGAGGACTTCATGGCCGAAGGCCGGCAGGACGAGCCGCCGCAAGAACGGGAACCACTATGAAACCACAGTACATGGTGGACACAAATATTTGCGTCTACATCGCCAAGAATCGGCCGCCCGAAGTAAGAGCTCGCTTTGCGCAGATGAAGCCCGGACAGGTGGTCATGTCGGCCATTACTTTAGGAGAACTTCAGTTCGGCGCTTCCAAGAGCAATCAGCGGGCAAAAGCCATGGCGGAAATTGAGAACCTGATTCAGGACGTTCCCGTGGAGAGCCTCGGCATGGACGCAGCGGAAGCATACGGGAAAATTCGCGCCGACCTGCAAAAGCAAGGCTGCCTGATCAGCGGCAATGACCTCTGGATTGCTTCCCATGCCGTAGCTCTGAGGGTCACACTGGCAACGAATAACGAGCGCGAGTTTCGCCGGGTGCCTGGATTGACAGTGGAAAACTGGACGAA
This sequence comes from uncultured Acidobacteriota bacterium, assembly GCA_963719875.1. Taxonomy (GTDB): domain Bacteria; phylum Acidobacteriota; class Terriglobia; order Acidiferrales; family UBA7541; genus Palsa-360. The sequence goes on from CAVRDJ010000002.1 coordinate 330,456, forward strand.
ATAGGCCCTGCTGAAGCACGCTACTTCACTTCGAGGATTTCCCTTTCCTTCACAGCAGCGAGGTCCTCGATTTTCTTGGTTTCCGAGTGCGTGACCTTTTCGAGCTCCTCGAGGGTGCGTTTTTGTTCGTCCTGGCTGATCTTTTTCTCTTTTTCCAATTTATCGACGGCTTCCTTGATGTCGCGGCGGATATTGCGCACGGCGGTGCGGTGATTTTCCAGGACTTTGTGCATGTGCTTGACGATGTCCTTGCGGCGATCCTCCGTCAGCGGAGGGATGGGCACGCGGACGATTTTGCCGTCGTTGGTGGGGTTGAGTCCCAGGTCGGAGGTGCGAATCGCTTTGTCGATCAGTGGCACGGCGCCGGGATCCCAGGGCGAAATGACGATCGACGTGGCCTCGGGCACCGAGAGCGTGCCGAGCTGGTTCACCGGCATCGACGTCCCGTGATAGTCGACGCGGATGTGGTCGAGCAGCGTGACGTTCGCGCGGCCGGTGCGCACGGTGGCAAGCTCCTTGCGAAAATCCTCGACCGCTTTTTCCATCCGCACGCGGGCCTGCACCATCGCTTCCTTGCTGTTGGAAATTGTAGTCATCGCTTCGAGCTCCCGTTCATTCCGCCGTCACCGTCGAACCCACTTTTTCTCCCATCACCGCCCGGCGGATATTTCCCGGCCGATTCATGTTGAAGATGATGATCGGCATGCGGTTGTCCATGCACAGTGAAATGGCAGTCGAATCCATGACGGCGAGGCCTTTTTGGATCACTTCCAGGTAGGTAATGCGGTCAAACATTTTGGCGCCGCGCACCTTCTCCGGATCGGCGTCATAAATCCCGTCCACGCGGGTCGCTTTCAAAATGACGTGGGCCTTGATTTCCATGGCGCGCAGGGCGGCGGCGGTATCCGTCGAGAAATACGGATTGCCGGTGCCCGCGGCGAAAATCACGACACGGCCCTTTTCCAGGTGGCGCATGGCCCGGCGGCGGATGAAGGGTTCGGCGACTTGGGCCATGTCGATCGCGCTCAGCAAGCGCGTCACCACGCCCTGTTTTTCAAGCGCGTCCTGCAGCGCGAGGCCGTTGATCACCGTGGCCAGCATGCCCATGTAATCGCCGGTGGCGCGGTCAATCGCCAGGGATTTCTGGCGCGCACCGCGGAAGATGTTTCCCCCGCCGACGATAATGGCCATTTCAATGCCCAGGTCGCTTACTTCCTTCACTTCGCGGGCAATGCTGTGAACGGTTTCAGCGTCAATGCCGAAGCCTTCCGAACCCTGAAAAGATTCTCCGGAAAGTTTCAGAACAATGCGTCTGTAAATGGGCGCAGGTGAGGCGCTTTTCTGCTTGGGTGGTCGGTCGTCGTTGCTCATGCTCTCGGCGGGCATTCTAACAAAGATTCATCTCCGCATTCTCAAGAATTTCTGAGCGTCCTCGGTGTTGAGCATTTCGGGTCCAAACCTAAAAGCTCAACGCAGAGGACACTGAGAAAATCGAGGGTATAGAGAATGCCGGGGGGGTTCCAAGCAGAGCCTGCAACCTGGAGGGTCCGCTTAGATGGCGGCCACAGCGGCCGGCGGCTCTTCGGCGGGGGCGCCGGCGCTCTCCCCGACTTTGAACCGCACGTAGCGCCGGATGGAAATATTTTCGCCCAGTTTGTGGATCATCTGGCTGACCATCTCGCCCACGGTCATCGATTCATCTTTGATGAAGTGCTGTTCATAGAGGCAATTTTCCTCGTAGAACTTTTCCATCTTGCCTTTCACGATTCTTTCCACCACGTCATCGGGCTTGCCGGTCGCGCGGGCCTGCGCTTTGTAGATCTCGCGCTCGCGGTCGAGAATTTCCTGGGTGACGTCCTCGCGGCGGACGAAGCGGGTATCGAGCGCGGCAATGTGCATGGCCACATCGTGGCACAGGCGCTGGAAATCTTCGGTGCGCGCGACAAAATCGGATTCGCAATTGATTTCGACCAGGACGCCGATTTTCCCGCCGGCATGGATGTAATGTCCGACCAGGCCCTCGCTGGCTTGCCGCGCCGCTTTCTTCTGCGCGGCCGCCTGCCCCTTCTTCCGCAGGACGTCGATGGCGCCTTCGATGTTGCCTTTCGCTTCGACCAGCGCGGAGCGGCAATCGGAAAATCCTGCGCCGGTTCGTTCGCGAAGGTCCTTCACCAGCTGCGCGGAAATATTGACCGGATCGGATGGATTTGTCATGGCTCTATGGCATTCCTTTATCTGCAATTTCTATGAATTGAGAACACTGCCGTCCGCGCGGTTCCGTGAGTGGAGCCCGCGGCTCTTTCCTATTCGGCGGCGCCTTTTACGGATTTGTCCGGCTCGGGTTCCAGTTCAGGTTCGGGCAAGGGTTCGACGAGGGGTTCGGCGCCCGGCTCGACGAAATCGCCTTCCTGCTTCTCGTAAGATTCGTATTTGCTGGTATCCACGTACTCGACGGTCTCCGTCCCGGCGGCGGCATCGGTAGCGGCTTTTTCCTGGGCGATTTGCGATCGCTCATATGCCTGGCGGCCTTCGATCACGGCGTCGGAAACCTTGGACGTAAACAGTTTGATCGCGCGCAGGGCGTCGTCGTTGCCCGGAATCACCCAATCCACTTGGTCCGGATCGCAATTGGTATCCACGATCGAGACCACAGGAACACCCATGCGGCGCGCTTCACGAACCGCAATCGCTTCCGCGTTGGAATCGATGACGAACATGGCATCCGGCAGGGCCGACATATTTTCGACGCCCGACAGGTTCTGCTTCAGATGTTTCATTTCGCGGTCGAGGCGGGCAGCCTCTTTCTTGGAGAGTTGCGCCATCCGGCCGTCTTCGGTCATGGCCTTCAACGTCTTCAGGCGCTTGATGGACTTCTGGAGCGTGGACCAATTCGTCAGCGTTCCGCCCAGCCAGCGGTGATTGACGTAAAACATGCCGCAGCGGTTCGCTTCCTCGGCCACCGCTTCTTGTGCCTGGCGCTTGGTCCCGAGGAAAAGAATGGTCTTGCCGCTGCCGCTCTGCTCGCTCACAAAGCGGGCGGCCTCGCGAAACAGCTTCAATGTCTTTTGCAAATCAATGATGTGGATTCCATTGCGTTCGCCGAAAATGTACTCTTTCATCTTCGGGTTCCAGCGGCGGGTCTGGTGGCCGAAATGAACTCCAGCCTCCAGCAACTCTTTCATCGTTATTTCAACTGCCAAAGTTCCTCCTCAGGAGATAGATGCTTGCACGCCCCGCCCGTTTCGCAACACGAAAGGTCCGAGACCGAACATCCTATTGCCGGCCCCTTGCCGGCCGTGAATTTGGCCCGACGTCGTCGGACCAGAACACTTTGGACTAGCGCTTGCTGAACTGGAAGCGCTTGCGAGCGCCCTTCTGCCCGTACTTCTTGCGTTCCTTCATCCTCGAATCGCGCGTCAAAAAACCGTTCTTGCGCAAGCCCGCGCGCAATTCCGGATTGAAGAGCGCCAGCGCGCGGGAAAGCCCCATCCGCACCGCGCCGGACTGTCCACCCACGCCGCCACCGTTCACCGTGGCAACAATGTCCACCGAACCCGACGTCTCGGTGAACTTCATCGGCTCGACGGCGCGATTGCGCCAGGTCACGTTGCGAAAATATTCATCCGGGGTGCGTCCGTTAATGGAAATCTTGCCCGACCCGAACGTCAAGAAGACGCGCGCAACGGATTCCTTGCGCCGGCCGGTACCGTAAAATTTTTGCTTCGCGCCTTCCAAAGGTTGTGCGTTGGAACTCAACTTTCCTCCTCACATCCAAAAATCCAATGCATTCGATTCCCCGCTGCCTGGCACGCAGCGGGTCCGGGCTCCCTATTTGCGATGAACGCAGATGGGAGTCCGCCAAAGGTTAAAGAGCAGCCGCTTGTGGTTTTTGCCCCGCGTGGCGCGCCAAACCCTTTTCATCCAAATAAATCCGCAGCTTTTTCGCCCGCAGCGCCCGCAATTTATTTTTCGGGAGCATGCCCAGCACCGCTTCGCGCAGCATCCAGTCCGCGCGGGTGGGCCGCAGGCGCTTGGCCGGAACTTCCTTCAGTCCGCCAGGATAGCCGCTATGATGCCGATACACTTTTTGTTCCAGCTTGTTTCCAGTAAGGCGAATCTTGTCGGCGTTAATGACCACGACGTGGTCTCCGCAATCGAGGTACGGGGTGTAGTTCGCCTTATCCTTGCCGATCAGGATTCGCGCAATGCGCGTCGCTACGCGTCCCAAAACTTGCCCTGCGGCGTCCACGACAAACCACCCGCCGCCCTGTTCGATCTCTTCGGTTTCCCGTCCCCGGGGGACATACGTGCGCATGAGTTCAGTCACACCTTTCCACAAATTGTCAAACTTTAACGATATCGGGTATGCGCGCTTTTGTCAATCAAGGCCTGTGGATGAATCGCGAATTGCTAAAAGCGTACCGGAGATGCAAAAATGGGCGCGTTGCCGAGGAAAAAGACCACCATGAATAACTTCGATATTGATTCCCTCTCCGAAGAAGAATTGATTGCGCTGAACCACAAGATAGTCGCTCGACTCCGATTCCTCAGCCAGATGCGGTCGCACAGCGCCATGCTTGATTTTCGAATCGGGGAACGGGTCAAATTCCACCCGGGTGGAAGACCCGACGTAGTAGGAATTTTGACGCAATACAACAAGAAAACGGTCACGATTATCACGGATTCGGGGGAGCATTGGAACGTGGCCCCGGGTTTGCTTAGCAAAGTGGAATCGGCACCGGCGGGATCGGCACGGACAGAAGACATTAAGGTCGTGCATTTGTCCAATCGCACTGGCAGTAAATAGGAATAGCCTAACTCAATTGGCCTGGAAGGCTTCACCACGCGACATGGTAGAAGCACTCACGGCGGGACGCCAATCGCCGCGCGGTGCGACGCGTCAGGGCGCGGCACCGCGGGCGGGCGCTGAAAGTCCGGCTTAGAGGGAAGACTTCGTCACCGGCGTGTGCGCCGGAGTGGTCGAAGTGGAACCCGTAGATCGAGTGTACGCGGGCTTGTCGAGGTCGGTGTCGCTACTCGCAGAACCGGTCCGATCGATCTCGATGGAGCCCTTGAAGTACGCGCCGTCCTCAATCATGATGCGCGCCGTGGTCAAATCTCCGACCACTGAGCCATCCTTCTTGATTTCGATGCGGTCGCGAGCCCGCAAATTGCCCTTCACGCTGCCATAGACGACGACTTCGCGCGCTACCACGTCGGCGGTCAGCTTCGCGCTGGCGCCCACGGTGAGCTTGCGGTCTTCGAGCTGGACCAGCCCTTCGACGCTGCCGTCAATATGCAGATCTTCATTTCCGGAAATTTCGCCCTTGATGTGCAAGCTGGCGCCAAGCCGGGCGGTTGAACCGGACGGCGTGGAGCTTAGCGGGCGCATGGCATCAGTGCTCATGGCTATTCCCTCCGTTTTGGCCGAAGCCGGCTTCGCTACCGGTGCTGGTGGTTCCGGAGCTTTCGCGGTCGTCGGTTGCGGCGTTTCTGGTTTCTTATCTCCCCACATTATCTTCTGGCCCTCCTCGGTCAGAGACACCTACAAAACTACCGATGCAAGACCGGGGTGCAAAACACTGTATCTCCCTGGTCAAAACAGGAACAAGAGATTTACGGGCGTGGTGTTCCTTAAAGTAACACGGGCTGGGTGCCCGGCTGGGAGTCCAAACACTACAAGAATGCGACTTATAGCGCAATGGAAAATTATTGTTTCAGACTGGGACAAAAACTAGTGGTGGGGGTTTCTGTGGGGCCGGCGTCCCGCCGGGTCTTTGCATTTTTCTGGAACTCGAAAATCGCCAGCCCCTCTTGCATCGGGACAAGCAAGATGCCGGCGCTATTCAATAATTCAATACTTGCGAAGCACGCCCACAACGCGGCCCTGAATCTTTACGTCCGCCGCCGGAACGATGATGGGTGGCATGTCCGAATTCGCAGGCTGCAAGCGAATCTTCCCGCCAGGCTCGCGATAAAAGCGCTTCAGCGTAGCCTCGTCATTTCCGACCAGCGCCACAACCGTTTCCCCGGGATTGGCCACTTGCGTCGGCTCGATCACCACGTAATCGCCGTTCATAATGTGGTCCTCAATCATGGAATTGCCCTTCACTTGCAGGACAAACGATTTGTCCGAGCGCGCGAACTCGCCGAGCGAGAGCGTCTCCCGGTCTTCCACCGCTTCGAGCGGCCGGCCGGCGGCGATGCGGCCCATCAGCGGCAGTTCGACTGTGTGCCGGTCGAGCACTTGCTCGCGCACCGGCTTGGGAAGCTGCGTGACTTCGATCGACCGGCTCTGGTTATAGCCGCGCCGGATGAATCCTTTACGCTCCAGCGTGGTGATGTGTTTGTGCACGGTGGCGAGCGAAGTCAGTTTCAACGAGCGCGCCATTTCCTCGAAGCTCGGCGAGTATCCGTGCTTGTTGTGAAAGGCGACCAGAAAATCGAGCACTTCTTTTTGCCGTTTCGTTAGTGTCATGGCGCGCTCCTTTAATCCGCACATATATTAGGCGAATTAAAAGCGAAAAAGCAAGTCACAAAATCAGAGCATGTAGAAATTGTCCTTGCGCGCATGCTTCCAATTCCTCGAATCCCTGACGATTCGTGAAAGCAATGTTTCGCCCTCATTCGTACCTTTCTTCTATTTGAATCATGCCGTATAGGCAACAGGGTTTTTGCTTCGCGATGTTACAAGGCCAGTTCCATTGTGCTATGCTTACTTATTGGAAGCCCACTGGGGCACTTCGGCATCCGCAACTGATGGTCCTTGGGGCAAACCGGGCGGTTAAATTTCATAATTAAGAATTGGAGCCTTACTAAGCCATGGCTACGATTACGGACCCAGTCGTCCGCGCACACAAACGCGAAGTCATCGAAAAAGCCGTCCTTCGCTTTTGCGGGGACTCCGGCGACGGCATGCAGATTACGGGAAGCCAGTTCACGAACACGGTTGCCCTCTACGGAAACGACTTAGTTACCTTCCCGGATTATCCGGCCGAAATTCGCGCTCCTGCGGGAACTCTTCCCGGCGTAAGCGGCTTCCAGATTCAATTTTCCTCGGCCGACGTGTTCACGCCGGGGGACGCCGTGGATGTGCTGGTGGCAATGAACCCGGCCGCCCTCAGGGCCAACGTTAAGGATTTGAAACCGAACGGCATTCTGATTGTAAACAGCGACGCTTTTACGGACAGCGATTTACGCAAAGCGGACCTGACTACCAATCCGCTGGAAGACAACTCCCTCGACGCCTTCCGGCTGTTTCCGGTCGGGCTCGAACGCTTGACTCGCACCGCATTGCAGGATCTGGGCCTCGACGCCAAGTCGATGGACCGCTGCAAAAACTTCTTCGCCCTGGGCATGTGTTACTGGCTTTACAACCGTTCGATGGACCTGACCTACAAGTGGATCGAGGACAAGTTCAAGAACAAGGCATTGCTGGTGGAAGCGAACAAGCTGGCCATGCGCGCGGGTTACAATTACTGCGAAGCGACCGAGGCATTTCAAGTCAGCTACGAAATTCCTCCTGCCAAGCTAACTCCCGGCAGGTATCGCAACCTCAGCGGCAACCAGGCGCTGGCGATGGGCTTCGTAGCGGCGTCACAGAAGGCCGGCCTTCCGCTCTTCCTCGGTTCCTACCCGATTACGCCCGCATCGGACATTCTGCACGAACTTTCCATGTACAAAAATTTCGGCGTCATGACGTTCCAGGCCGAAGATGAAATCGCGGCGATCACCTCTGCAATTGGCGCCTCCTATTCCGGAGCCCTGGCGCTCACCACCACTTCCGGACCCGGCATGGCGCTCAAGACCGAAGCGATGGGACTTGCAGTCGCGGTGGAATTGCCGCTCGTGATTTGCGACATTCAGCGCGGGGGCCCCTCCACGGGCTTGCCGACCAAGACCGAGCAGGCGGATCTTCTGCAGGCGATGTTTGGCCGCAACTCGGAAGCGCCGATTCCGATACTGGCGCCGTCGACGCCCGGCGATTGTTTCTGGGTCGCCGTAGAAGCCTGCCGCATCGCACTCAAGTACATGGTACCGGTAATCATTTTGTCCGACGGTTATCTGGCCAACGGCGCCGAACCGTGGCGCATTCCCACCGTCGAAGAAATCCCAGGCATTCAGGTGAAATATACAACCGATCCCGTCGGATTCCATCCTTACTCCCGCAATCCGGACACGTTGGCGCGTCCGTGGGCGATTCCCGGCACGCGGGGAATGGAACACCGCATCGGGGGCATCGAGAAGCAGGACGTGACCGGAAACATCAACTATGAGCCGCTGAACCACGAAAAGATGGTGCGGCTCCGCGCAGCCAAGGTTGAAGCCGTGGCACAGGATATTCCGGATCTGGTTCCGGCTGGCGATCCGGACGGCGACCTTTTGATCGTGGCCTGGGGCTCAACGTATGGCGCCATCACCGCGGGCATGAAGGCGATGCGCGCCAAGGGGCATCGCATCGGCCATGTCCATCTGCGGCATCTCAACCCGCTGGCGCGCAATCTCGGAGAACTGCTGGGACGCTACCGCCAGGTTCTTGTTCCTGAGATGAACCTCGGCCAGTTGCTGATGCTGTTGCGCGCCAAGTTCCTCGTGGACGCGCAAGGCTACAACAAGATCCAGGGGCAGCCCTTTAAGCAATCGGAAATTGAAGCAAAGATTGAAGAAATTCTGGGCTGAGACTCCCGGACGGAGAAAAGCCCCAAAGGAATTTGGAGAACAGACCAATGACTACGGCACCGATTCCAGTACTGACCAAGAAGGATTTCCAGACGGACCAGGAAGTCCGCTGGTGTCCGGGTTGCGGAGATTACGCCATTCTTTCAGCCGTGCAAGCTGTGTTTCCTGAGCTGGGGATTCCACGCGAAAAATTCGTGGTCATCTCCGGCATCGGCTGCTCGAGCCGCTTCCCGTATTACATGAATACGTTCGGCTTTCATACGATTCACGGGCGAGGGCCTGCCGTTGCGACCGGGGTCAAGATCACGCATCCCGAGCTCGAAGTCTGGTTGGCGACCGGAGACGGTGATTCGCTGGCCATCGGCGGCAACCACACGATTCACATGCTCCGGCGCAACGTGGGCATCAAGGTGCTGATGTTCAACAACAAGATTTACGGCCTCACCAAAGGCCAATACTCGCCGACCTCCGAATTCGGCAAGAAGACCAAGTCCACGCCGTTCGGCACCGCCGACCGTCCGTTCAATCCACTGGGCCTGGTGATCGGCGCCGACACTTCGTTCGTGGCGCGCTCGGTGGACGTCTTCCAGGGGCACCTGAAGGACACGCTGAAGAAGGCGGCGGCGCACAAGGGCTCGGCCTACATTGAAATCCTGCAGAACTGCAACATTTTCAATGATGGCGCGTGGTTCGATCTTACAGAAAAAGAGGCCCGCAGCGAACACGTCGTCCAGCTCGAGCACGGCAAGCCGCTGATCTACGGCAAGAATCGCGACAAGGGCATTCGCCTCATCGGCATGGAACTCGAGGTCGTCCATCTGGGCAACGGCAACGGACTCACTGAGAAGGACATCCTCGTCCATGACGAGCACCATCCGAATCCCGCGTACGCATTTTTGCTCGCGCAGATGGAAGACAAGCCCGGCTTCCCGACTCCCATCGGCGTGCTTCGCTCCTGGGACCGAGACCGCTACGAGGACGTGATGGCCAAACAGATTCAGGACATCATCGCCAAGCGCGGCCCCGGCGATCTGGCCAAGCTGCTCAACACCGGCGATACGTGGGAAGTGCGGTAGCCTTTCCGTCGCTCCACGGGAATCAAATTTCAGACGGCGCACACGAATCGAAATTCAAAAGATCAGGCGGGCCGGAAGTTCGGGCCGCCTTTCTTTTTTTCGCTGCAAATCCCGGCGAGCGCGGAACAACGGCGACACAATAATTTCAGATTTGAAATTTGAGATTTGAAATTGAGATTCGAAATTGAGATTTGAAATTTGAAATTGAGATTCCGATTTGAACCTCGAGAACTGAAAGTTGAGAACAGGGAGTCTCATGGTGAAGCTGAGAAGTGAAGGCGGAGCAATTCAGAATCAAGATTGAAGAGTTCAGACTGGAGATCGGAGATTTGTGTTTTCAAATTTCATCTGAAATTTCAAATCTGAAATTTGAAATCAGTTATCCGACAGGAAATTTTAAATCAGTTACACGATAGGAATATTGAAATCAAATATCCGATAGGAAAATTGAAAACTGAATAGCCGCCAGAATGATCCGCTACTGCCGCGTTCCGGCGGCCATTACCGAGGTGCGGGGTTCGTTGCTTCGCGCCGCAAAATAATTCTCGTCGTTCAGACGGCGATAGATCCGTCCCGCGACGCCGGCAGCCATGGCTCCCTTGATCGCGCTGCTGTGTCCGCGCACCAGCACCACCAGGACGATTTTGGGATGCGCCTGATCGGCGTAGGAGACAAACCAACCGAGACGCGATGCCGAATCCGAGCAGGTCCCCGTCTTCCCGAGCGCTTGCGCATCATCGGAAATGTAGCTGGAACGCGCCGTGCCGTAGAGCACCGCGGCCAGCATGCCGTCCCGCACTTCCGGCAGCAGCGCTGCGATGTTGAGTTGCCGCTTGACGCGCGGCGTGAAATTCACTTGTTCCTCCGCCGTGCGCGGATATTGCAGATAATAGAGCGTGCCGCCGTTGGCAATGCTCGATACCAGGGCGCCGAGTTGCAGGGGCGTCATCTGAATGCCCTGGCCAAAACTGGACATCCGTGCCACGCCGCCAAAGGAAGGCGCCTCAGAGGGAAATCCCCCAGGATGCTCTTCGGGAATCTGATACCCGGCCAGTTCGCCGAGCCCCAGGAGGCGGCCGTAGCGCGAAACCGTGTCAAATCCCATGCGTCGGCCAAGCTCCTCAAAGAAAGCGTTATTCGAGTGGGCCAGAGCTTCGGTGAGGTTCAAATACTTGCGGGCAGCGACGCGGATCATCGTGTCGCGCGTCACTACGCCCTCCTGCAACGCTGCGACCGCAATCACCGGCTTGATCGTCGAACAAGGAATAAAGCCGGCGGAAAATGCCAGGTTCTGATTGACGACGGTGAGGATGCGCCCGCTGGCGGGATCAATGGCGACGACTGAGCCGTTGTATCGGCCTAAGGCGGCAATGGCAGCCTGGCGCACGGTCGGATCGTCGTATGCCGCTACATCACCCTTCTCAGAGTCCGTAAACGTAGGCACGCCGTAGCGGGAGGACCGCGCTGATAAGCTTCTCTTAATCGAAGCTCGCGTTGTACGCGATGCACGCGATGCTGGAGCCGCGAGTGCGGGCGAACTCCCCGCAACCACTATGCCGAGGAGAGCTGCTAGAAATCGAATATAGCTATGCCTATACGACATTATGTTGTTCCAATCTGGACCGATTTGGCGCCCTAAAACGCTTATCGAGCTGAATGCTGATTCTAAGTAATTTGTTCGCTCGAACGCAATAGCTAATCTGAACTATTTCGTACTATCACGCAAGGGGCCAATTGCCAGTACGTTCGTACTAGTCTGAAAATACTATGATTAGGCGTGAAGAGCAGAAGGAAGGAATGGGTCCCGGTGGAACAAGTGGTTCAAGAAGGGCTCCAAAACATGCCTATGCCCCTGCGGCCACAAGTCTCGTCGCGGCGGTATCGCGGCCCAACAGATTGCCCGGACGCGATGAGTAGGAACTAATATTTCAGTGGCAATACCGGGCGCCCAAGGGCGCCGATTATTTCACCGGACGCGGCCTGCCCGCTGCCGCGGCAGAAGCGGCGGCAGCCTGAACCGCGGGTTTTTCCACAGGTTTCTCGGCCTGCCCCACCGAGGCCGGTGTGCCATTAGCCGCGCCGGGAATGGGAATATTCATCTTCTTTCGCAACAAATTTTCGATTTTTCCACGGATGTCGGCGTGTTCCTTCAAAAACACGCGCGCATTTTCTCGCCCCTGGCCGAGCCGCTCTCCGCCAAACGAAATCCACGTGCCCGACTTTTCGAGGACGCCTTTTTCCACGCCGAGGTCGATCAAGTCGCCTTCGCGGGATACGCCTTCGCCATAGAGGATGTCGAACTCGGCCTCGCGGAACGGCGCGGCCACCTTGTTCTTCACCACTTTGGCGCGCGTGCGCGAGCCGATGACGCGGTCGCCTTCCTTGATGGACTGAATGCGGCGAATATCGAGCCGAATCGAGGAGTAGAATTTCAGGGCGCGCCCACCCGTCGTGGTTTCCGGATTGCCGAACATGACGCCGATCTTCTCGCGAATCTGGTTGATGAAGATCAGGCAGGTGTGCGACTTCGACACGATGGCCGTGAGCTTCCGCAGGGCTTGCGACATCAGGCGCGCCTGCAAACCCATCTGCGGATCGCCCATGTCGCCTTCCAGTTCGGCGCGGGGCACGAGCGCCGCGACCGAATCCACCACGATCACGTCCACCGCGCCCGACTGAATCAGCTTCTGCGCGATTTCCAGGGCCTGCTCGCCGTTGTCCGGCTGCGACACCAGCAGATTGTCCACATCCACGCCGAGCTTTCGCGCGTAGATCGGATCGAGCGCGTGCTCGGCGTCGATGAACGCCGCCTGCCCGCCCATCTTCTGTGCTTCGGCAATGATGTGCAGCGTCAGCGTCGTCTTCCCGCCGGATTCCGGGCCGTAGATTTCAATGACGCGGCCGCGCGGCACGCCGCCCACGCCCAGCGCCGCGTCGATCGAAAGCGCCCCCGTGGGGATCACGCTGACCGGCACCAGAATGTCGCGGCTCCCCAGGCGCATGATGGCGCCCTTGCCATAATCCTTTTCAATCTGCGAAATCGCATTTTCCAGCATTTTTGTTTTATCGTCTGTCATCACTTCACCTCGGAAGCTGAGTTGTCACGTATCGTGACTTCGCGGAAACGCAGGCGCTTTCGGAGTCTACTATAAACCGTCCCGGCCGGCGCAAATTCATTGCGAGAGGCAAGATACCATATGGCGAAGAAAAAGCAAATACTATTTTCGGCTCGCCCCACCCGGTTTTCGAGAATCCGGCCTTTCCAAGGGAACCGCGGGCGTGCCCGCAGATCTCGCGCCCACGCGGTACGGCTCGCGGGGCATCCGTGATGGATGCGTCCGTCCGGCGATTCGTGCGGTGCCGGGCGCCTGTTGAGCTCGTTCTCTAGAGAGTAGACATTTTGCAAACTTTGGATACTATGGGTGCGCTGGATCGAAGGAGGGCACATGGCAGCGAAGACGAAAATAACGCGGTGGACTCTCAAGGGCCGGGGCTTTGAATTTTGCAATTGTGACTTCGGTTGCGGCTGCAATTTCGGCGGGTTCCCAAACTCGAGTGACGGAAGCTGCCGCGCGTTGGTGGGCCTGGAAATTAAGAGCGGCTCGTGCAGCAAGGTCGACCTCTCGGGACTGAAGTGCGCGGCGATCCTGGACTGGCCGAAAGCCATTCATGAGGGCCACGGCCGATGTGTTTTCGTCGTAGAGCCGACTACGACGGAAAAGCAGATTGAGGCGCTCGGTCAAATCTTCACCGGGAAGCTGGGGGGCATGCCCTGGGAACTCCTGGGACCGACTTATGAGGTCGCTGGGCTGGTGAAGACCAAGATCACGATCGAGGGAAAAGGGACCAAAAGCGTGTTCAAAGCCGAGGGGATTGGCGAGGGGCGCGGGGACACCCTCAAGAACCCGGTCACCGGCGAGGATCATGTGGTCAATGTCGACCTTCCGGACGGATTTATCTGGAAGAAGGGCCAATGCGGTCAGGGGACGTTCAGCGCCAAGGCAGCCGGTGTGTCCGTCGGGGCCGAAAAGTCCAACTGGATTCTTTACAATTTCAATTGGACAAACGGGTAGACCCTTTGGAAGCGATTCTGCGACGGGAACGGCTGATTATCGGCGGCTGCCTTGCCGCCATGGTGGTTCTTGCCTGGTTATATCTTTTCCATACCAAGATGGCTATGCCGGAGATGGATATGCCAGGCATGGTCATGCTGGACTTCCACGAATGGGGGCCGACCACCGTCCTGCTGCTCTTCGTGATGTGGGCCGTGATGATGGTCGCCATGATGGTGCCGTCCGCGGCACCGATGATTCTTGCCTTTCTCACTGTGAACCAGCGGCGGCAGGCCACAGACCGGCCGTTGGTGCCCGTGGCCATTTTCATTTTTGCATACCTGGCAGTCTGGACTGCATTTTCCGCAATAGCCACGCTCGCAGAATGGGGTTTGCACCGAGCCGTAATGCTTTCTACTACCATGACCGCGACCAGTCCGGCGCTGAATGGCGGGCTGCTTATCGCGGCTGGCGTTTTTCAGTTGACACCGCTGAAGCGCGTGTGCCTGCAGGGGTGCCGGTCGCCCCTTTCCTTTCTGATGAGCGAGTGGCGAGAGGGGAGTGCAGGCGCCTTCGTGATGGGATTGCGGCATGGCGCGTATTGCTTGGGATGTTGTTGGATTCTGATGGCCCTGCTTTTCGTTGCCGGGGTCATGAATCTGTTGTGGGTCGCGATCATCGCGCTTTTCGTCATGGCCGAGAAAATCCTGGCCCAGGGAGAACTCCTCGGTCGCGTTGCCGGTATAGCGCTAGTGGTTGCCGGAGCGGCGATGGCGGCGCATCTTTGGTAAGTTGCGGAACGGCCGCGCGGGTTTCGTTGCGCCGGCGCCACACGACACCATCTTCATTCGGTTATTTGGTCCCAACATTTTAAAATTCTGGTGAGATGCACAGGTCAACTTTATCCCGCGTAGGTGTAAAACCCATGCCCGCTTTTTCGTCCCAGCCAGCCTGCGGCGACCATTTTTCGCAGCAGCGGGCAGGCGCGGTATTTCGAGTCGCTGAAACCCGCGTAGAGGACGTCGAGAATGTGCACGCAGGTGTCCAGGCCGATGAAATCGGCGAGTTCGAGCGGGCCCATGGGATGATTCATTCCCAGTTTCATAATGGCGTCGACGGCTTCCGCGGTGGCGACGCCTTCCATCACGGCGAAGGCGGCTTCGTTGATCATCGGCAGCAGCACGCGATTGGACACGAAACCGGGCGCGTCGTTGACTGGGACGGGCTTTTTCTCAAGGCGTTCGCACAGCAACATGGTGGTGTGAAATGTTTCGTCGCTCGTTTGCAGCGCGCGGATCACTTCGATCAAGGCCATCACCGGGACGGGATTCATGAAGTGCATGCCGATGAAGCGATCGGGGCGGCCCGTTGCCGCGGCCAGGGTCGTTACCGAGATCGAGGAAGTGTTCGACGCGAGGATTGCTTCGGGGCGCAGGAGTTTGTCCGCCTCGCGCAGAACCGAAAGTTTCAAGTCCAGGCGCTCCGGGACGGCTTCCACTGCAAAATCAGCGCGCGCAATTTCAGACAAATCGGTCGTGGTGTGAATGCGGCTGAGGATCTTTGCTTTGTCGCCCTCTTCGATCTTCCCTTTTTTCGCTTCGCGGTCAAGATTCTTGGCGATCGTGTCGCGGGCGCGAACGAGGAAACTTTCTTCCACGTCGCGCAGAATCACATTGTAGCCGCGGCGGGAAAATACGTGCGCGATGCCGTTGCCCATGGTTCCCGCGCCGAGCACGGCCACGGTGCGAATTGTGTCGACGGTCATTTAGTCTCCTGAGGTTCTGGATGGTGAGGAAGTATAGGAAGTAAAGGAGGGAAAGGAAAGTGGCGCAGGCTTCAGCCTGTGGGGGTTGGTTGCAGCGAGTGGGATTTTGCTCTGCCCAACCCCCACAGGCTGAAGCCTGCGCCACTTGTTTTCATTCCGGCGGGCTGGCTTCCATGACTTCGTGCACAATTTCTTTGGCTCGGGATTCCATCTCCGGGCGGACGACGACGCGCCAGTGGATTCCTTCGGAATGCTTATGCGATGCGATTCCAACCTCACGGAAGCACGCCATCAGGCCATCCGCAAAGTCTTCGCGGTCGCCACTCCAAACTTCAGCGACGGGGTCGTCTTCATGCCAATCCTCCAACAAGTCTTGCGGCTGGCTCGTTTGTTCATCGCCGTCTGGGTCACCCGATTCCGGAAGAGCGAACGGTTCGATCTCTTGGGAAGTCGATTCCTCGGGATATACGAGTCCTTCGAGATCGAGAAGAATCTTTCTTGCCCTTTCCTCATCCGCATCTGAAACCCAAATTTCCGTATTCGGGTCCGTTGGAAGAAAACTGAAGAAGCTCTTGGAATCCGGATCAGTATGTGGAATGCCTGCACTTTCGAGTGCTTCGATGACTCTCTCGCATTCTGCATGATCCTTACCCCGCCAGATTGGAACAAGTCGAACCGCTTCTGGGAAATTCGCCTGTGGTGATTCGAGCGCGTTCACGAGAGGAACGCCGCAGTCGGCGCATTGCGTCACGCCGCGAATATATTCGCATTTGCAATTGGGGCAGATCATTGGCGGTGCATTCTAACGCTGGTCCGGGCCAGAATCTATCCGTCTGTGATTTGACGCGCAATGTCTTTCGCGCGCTTCAAGTCTCCGGGACGGACGCAAAGGCGGGCGCGATGGGCCGGCTCATCCGGAATGCGGCTGGGGATGCCGTTTTCGCGGAGCGCGCTGGCCAGGTATTCGGCCATCGACTCATCTTCGCCGGACCAGACTTCCGAGGTCGCTTCCTTGGAATCCCAATCGTATGGCAATGATTGTTTGAAATCGAGACGGTCATACTCCTGCATTGATGAGCCGGCGGAAACTTCGGAGGCGCTTTCTTTGCTTTCCACCCAGTCCAAAGCGCCATTGGCACGTTCCAGATCGGCAGCATGGACTCGAATTTCAAAGCCGGGAGTTGCTTCAAGATAATATGGACGGGAAGAAAGAAAGCCGCCCGCGGGATCGTAGACCTGCGTTTGCCAGAATGGGATGGCCTCGTCGCGCAGCGCGGCTTGCAGCGCGGTGAATTTGGCGGGATCGGAACCGCGCCAGAGGATTTCGAGAGAGTCGTCAGCCATGAAGTGGCATTGTAGCTCGCCTCTTCAGAGGCGAGGATTTTACAGCAACGGGCCGAAACCCCTCGCCTCTAAAGAGGCGAGCTACAGCGGCAATTCTACCGCTCAACGGCGAGCGCGACGGCGTTGCCGCCGCCGAGGCACAATGCGGCGATGCCGCGATGCACGTTGCGGCGCTGCATTTCGTACAGCAAGGTCGTCAGGATCCGCGCGCCGGAAGCGCCGATGGGATGTCCGATGGCCACGGCGCCGCCGTTGACATTTACTTTCGCGAGGTCGAGGTGCAGCTCGCGCGTCACGGCGATCGCGGCCGCGGCAAACGCTTCGTTCAATTCGTACAGGTCCACGTCGCGGTCGCGGTCCCAGCCTGTCTTTTCGAGAATTTTTTCCACGGCGTACACGGGCGCCATCATGATCCATTTGGGATCGACGCCGCTCACGGCCTGCGCGACGATCCGCGCCATAGGCGTTTTGCCGAGTCGCGCCGCGTTGCGCTCGCTCGTGACCACCAGCGCCGCCGCGCCGTCGTTCGTGCCCGGGGCATTGCCGGCCGTCACCGTGCCGTCCTTCTTAAATGCCGGCCGCAGCTTGCTCAAGGCTTCGAGCGAAGCATCTTCACGCGGCGACTCATCATATTTGATGACAACGGGCTCGCCCTTCTTCTGCGGAATCTCGACCGGCACAATCTGCGATTCAATGAAGCAGGATTTTCGGGCGCGGACGGCGCGCTGATGACTCTCCAGAGAAAATTGATCCTGCTCCCGCCGGGTGATGCCGTATTTTTCCGCCACAAGCTCGGCCGTGATGCCCATGTGAAAATCGTTGTATACGTCCCACAAACCGTCCCGCACCATCGAGTCAACGACTTCCGCATTCCCGTACCGGTAACCCGTGCGCGCGCCCGGCAACAAATAAGGACAGTTCGACATCGACTCCATGCCGCCCGCGACCACGATTTCGGTTTCGCCCAGCATGATGCCCTGCGCGGCGAGGCCCACAGCCTTCAAACCCGACCCGCAAACTTTATTGATGGTCATCGCCGCAACGCGCACGTCAAGCCCCGCGCCCAGGCCTGCCTGCCGCGCGGGATTCTGTCCCAGTCCCGCTTGCACGACATTGCCCATGATGATTTCGTCCACCGCTTTCGGTTCAATGCCTGCGCGGCGCACTGCTTCGGCGACGGCCTTCGCACCAAGCCCGGTCGCGGAGAGTGGCGCAAGTCCTCCTTGAAATTTTCCGATGGGCGTACGAACAGCGCTGAGAATGACGGCTTGATCCACGGTTGTTCTCCCGAACATGAAAGTAACGGGGTGCGCCACTGCGGCGGTGGCATCGCCATGGCCCAGTATAGGAGGGAGTCAGAGCCGGGTCAATTTCGCCCGGTTTAGGCCGCGCGAGACTGCTTATTCGGGCTTACTCGCAGGGGCGGCTTGATTTTACGCTTGAGGTGAAAATAGACCCTTTCCTGCGAAGTCATTTTCCGGCGCAACACTTTTTCAAATATGCGTTCAATAGGAGTTTCCGTAGCAGCACGCGCACGGATTCGATGAGACACGGGGACCCTCCTTTGTCTCGATCTGCTTCCCGCCCAAAATCTTCAAGGTCTTGCCGCAGATTAATTGCTCTGAACATTACCATAATCTTAATTCGATGTTACCTACATATTTGTAATTAATTGTACTTTAACCTTATTGTTACCTCGTTGCGTGTTAACCCCGCAACCCAGCGCCTGTGCTACTGTTGTGCCCTGGGATGATTCAAGATGGCTGACCTGTTTGAACATGCCGGGGCCTCGGCGCCGGGCATTCAACTCAATCCTGAGCAGCGCGCTGCGGCGCATCACGGCGAGGGTCCGCTCGTCGTGGTGGCCGGCGCGGGCACGGGCAAGACACGCGTCATTACCGAGCGCATCCGCTATCTGCTCGACACCCACCCGGAACTCACGGGCATGGAAATCCTGGGCCTGACGTTCACCGACAAAGCCGCCGCGGAAATGAAGCACCGCGTGGTCGCGGCGGCGCGCGATCGCGGAGCATCGAACGCGGAGCGCGCCGAGGCCGTCACGCTCAGCACGTTTCACTCGTTCTGCAACACGCTGCTTCAGGAACTCGATCCCGACCTCAAGCCCATCGACAAAATCGATCATTGGATTCTGCTGCGGCGCAACCTGCCACTGCTTCAGTTGGAGCACTACCGGCGCCTGGCGGAGCCTGGACAATTTCTCGGCGACTTCGTGGATTTTTTCTCGCGCTGCCAGGATGAACTGGTTACACCGGATGAGTACCAGAGTTATGCGGAGAAGGAAGCAGAAAACTTTCGCCGCGTCCGCGGCGCGATGCCTGAGGACGAGCGCCGCATCCGCGACGAAGAAGTCGCCAAGATCCAGGAAATTGCGCGAGCTTACCGCGCCAGCGATCTTCTCCTCCGCGAACGCAAGCTGCTCACGTTTGGCACGCAGATCATGGACGCCGTTCTTCATCTCCGCGCGAACGAATCTCTGCGAGAAACGCTCCGCGCGCGCTACCAGTACATTCTCGTCGACGAGTTTCAGGACACCAACATCGCGCAACTGGAATTGCTCTGGCTGCTCGGCGGCAAGCGTCCCAACCTGGTCGTGGTAGGCGACCATCGCCAGGCCATTTACCGTTTTCGCGGCGCGTCGTTCGGCAGCTTCACGATATTTCTGAAGCGATTCGCTTCGGGCACCCCTTCGGCAGATCAGGATCTGCTGCGGCCGCTCACCCTGAACTATCGCTCCGCCGGACGAATCCTGCGCGTTGCGGGACAGGTAATCCGACACAACGAAAAACCAACCAACATTCCCGAATACCCGCTGACGGCTGTGCATGAGGACGGAGATAAAGTGCGGATCGTCACGCACGCGTCAAGCGTAGCCGAGGCGCAGTGGGTTGCCGGCGAACTCGATCGACTGCATCGCGCCGGAGCCAAATGGCGGACGTTCGCCGTGCTCTATCGTGGGCACGCGCATCGCGACAAGCTGGTCGACGCGCTCAAGGCCCGCAAGATTCCGTTCGTAATCAAAAATCTCTCGATCCTTTCACACCGCCTCGTGCGTGACCTGATCGCCTACCTGCGGCTCATTGATCAGCCTTCGGACGACGTTGCCTGCGCGCGCGTCCTGGCGATGCCGGCGTGGGGTCTCGAGCCCGCGGACCTGGTGCGCCTTATCGAACGAGCCGCCAAAGGCAAGGGCGTGTCCCTTTGGGACACCATGGAGGTCGCGCAAAAAGAGCCGCCCTTCTCCGGCGGCGGCCGCAATCTGGGAGCACTCGCCGAACTGGTTGCGGAGCTTCGAAAGAAAGCCCGGCAGTTGACGGCAGCGGAATTATTCGACGAACTCGCCGAGTCCCTGGAAATCAGCTCCATGGTGGCCGGCGAAGACCGTAAATATTTCGATCGGCTTGCGCAATTCGTGCGCGAATGGCAGCCCAAGAGCGACACCCAGCGTCTCAAGGAATTTGTCGAGTACCTGGATTATTTCGACCAAGCCGGCGGATCGATCAACCTCGAGCAGGAGTCCGGCGACGCGGTGCAACTCATGACCGTGCATGCGGCGAAGGGGCTCGAATTCGATTACGTCTACGTCCTGCGCCTCGTGCAGCGCGGTTTTCCGGCGGGAGAAAAACCGCGCGTACTCGAATTCCCCGCGGAATTGATGAAGGAGGAACAGCCTCAGGGCAGTTTCCACATTCAGGAAGAGCGTCGCCTGTTTTACGTTGCCGTGACGCGCGCGCGGCACCGCCTCACACTCAATACGGTCGTGAACAATCGCTCCAAACCCTCGCCGTTCCTGGACGACATCCTGATGGAAGCGCAGATCAAGCGCCGTGACGTCGAACAGCTTGCGCCAGCTCCGGCGAATGAGCCTGCCCCTGCCCGCATCGAAGCCGAACCAGCACTGTTCGACCTGCCGGGGCGGCGCGCGCGGATTGGTTCGCGCATCGGCGAGTGGGCGGCGTCCTATCGCCCGCCCGTTCCGGAACCGCTGCAGATCAGCCCTTCAGCGATTGGCACGCTCGAGGCCTGTCCTCAAAAATATCTTTTCAACTGTGCGTGGAAGCTTCGCGGCGGACCCGCCGCGGCCATGAGCTTTGGCAGCGTGATGCACAACACGATCAAATATTTCATCGGCGAGCTGGCCAAGGGGCGCATGTTCCCGTTCGAGGAAGTGGAACGGAAATTCGAGCTGGAGTGGACCTCGGCCGGGTTCGAGGACGACTACCAGGAGCAGGAGTACAAAAAAGACGGCTTGGCGCAATTGCGCGCCTTCCACGCCAGCACGATCGCTGCGCCGCCCAATGTCATCGCGCAGGAAAAAGCTTTCGAGCTGCCGATGGATAACAATATCGTCCTCACCGGACGGATGGACCAGGTGAACCGCCTCGGCCCCGGTGAAGAGGAAATCGTCGATTACAAAACGGGCAGGCCGCGCAACGAGGACAAGGCAAAAAAAGATGTGCAATTGAGCGTATATGCGCTCGCGGCCCGGGAAGTATTTGAGTGGAACCCGGCAAGGCTGACGCTGCACTTCCTGCAAACGAACCATCCCGTGAGCGCCACGCGCGACGACAAGCAGCTCAAAAAAGTGTGCGCGGAAATCCAGGAAGCCGCCGCCGATATTCGCGCGGGCGAGTTCCCCGCCAAGCCCGGCTTTGCTTGCAAGTTCTGCGACTACGAATCCATCTGCCCCGCGCGAGAGCAAGGCGCGGCGGCCAGCGCTTCGGGCGAAGAGTAAAATGTATGGCGCAAACCTCTCGGATTGAGCGCCGGGAACGCCAATCTCCCGATTGGCGCTTCGCAAAGCGCCAATCGGGAGATTGGCGTTCCCAGGCAACAAAAAAGGGCGGCCACTGATGTGACCGCCCTTTCTGGAAACGTTTTCCTAAGACCTGACTCGGTGTGTTGCGTTTCCCTTATGTGGCCATTTCGCGCATTCGCTCCGTGAACCATTCTCCCCTCGGAGCAGCGAGCCAATCCATCGCAGACTCGCTATCGTTCTTTTACGAGTGTGCGCGCCGGAAGTCAAGAAGAAATTCCAGAAGTGCGAAACGAAAAAACGATGCACTCCAGAAAAATATTTTGTGGGTGGACTTCGCAATAAATCAGACGCGTCCACCGCGGTAAAACGCGCGTTGTGTTGTGGCGCCGGCGTCTCAGCGGCGTTTTTTTCAACAAGCGCGAGGACGGCGGAAAAATCGCCGGCGGGACGCCGGCGCCACGAAAAGCCCGCGCACCTGGTTGAGACGCAGGAGTGATGTCTCACCGATCAGGATTGGTCTGAGAAATAAATTGTTAGGGACTACGGCGTCGCGTTCAGGTAATAGCCGTCGCGCGTGAGCAACGACAGGCCCGGGCGCTTCACCCTCACTTCAATGCTGTGATACGGCTTGGAGCGGTCCGTATGCGCGCCGGAATAGGCGATGGTGTACTGATTGCGCGCCTGTTCGGAAACGCGCGCGTAGAGTTCCTCGAGGTTTTCCCGGCTCATGCCGCCGTAGAAAATATCGCCGCCGGTGGCGTGGGCATACTTCGACAGAATATTGTTCCCGAGAAACGTGATGCCGCGATTCATGTTGGCTTCCCCGACGCCGACGGCATAGACGGAAATATCGGCGGACAGCAGCAGTTGCAGGGTCTCGTCGTATTTATGCGTATTGTTCTTGGCATTCTGCCCGTCGGAGATCAGAAAAATAATCTTGCGCCTCTCGCGCGGCCGTCCCTGCAACTGTTCCGCCGCGGCGTAAATCGCGTCGTTGACGTGTTTGGTGTTGGGATGCCCGTTGGCTTCGGCGGGAACCTTCGCCGGGCCAGGGGGCGCCGCCGTATTGACGCGCGGGCCGTTCGTCATCGTGTACGAACCGACCCCGGGAAACGAACTGCTGAGGTCGATGCGCTTGAGCTGCGTTAGGAGATTGTCGTTGTCCGCGATAAAGTCTTCAGAGATTTGCTCGGGAACTTCATCGAAGCGCCACAAGGACACCTCGTCGGAAGCGCTGAATCCGCCCGCCAAGGTCTCCAGGGTCTTCTGAACTTTTTCCGCCGTGCCTCGCTTCAGGTCATCGTCAATCAAAATGGCCGCCGACAGGGGAAACGCATCCGCGGAAAACAGCGCAATCGACTGTTCGATACCGTCTTCAAAGACCCGGAAGTCGTTTTGCTGCAAGTCGGTCACCAGTTCCCCCGCGCTGTCCTTGACCGTCACGGGCACAACCACCAGGGACACTGTCGTCCGGATTCGAGCGCGAGGATCCTGCGTTTGCGGCGGTTGCTCCTGACCAGCTTCCTGGCCAAACGTCACCTGCGCCCGAAAAGCTACGAAGCCAGCCAAAGCCAGGCCCATCGTCATACTCACGGCCAGGAATTTCCGTGGACATTTCATGGGTGTACCGTCACTATTTCCGCGTGGGCTACCACCGGGAGCCACGCAACTTGAGTCTAAAATGGCATCTTAATGTTCCGGCGCGGCATCCAACACGACATCGCACCCGTGGGAGATTATACAATGCGGATTCGAGCCATCCTTTCTTATCTGTGCATCGCATCTCTTGCGGGAGGGCTGGCCTTCGCCGCGCCCCCGGGCCAAATCCGCGTGCAAGTGAACCTGGTGAACCTTTTCGCCACGGTGCGCGACAAACACAAGGCGATTGTCACCGGCTTAAAACAAGATGACTTCCAGATCTATGAGGATGGCCAGCTCCAGGAAATTACCAATTTTTCAGCGGAATCCAACCTGCCGATTACCTTAGGCATTCTGATTGATACCAGCGGCAGCGAGTACTATATGCTTTCCGGCGAGAAAGAGGCGGGTTCGCGCTTCCTCGCTCGGGTGTTGCGCAAGGGCGACCTGGCCATGATCATGACCTTTGATACGGACGTGGACCTCCTCGCCGATTTCACCGATGATCGCGGGATGCTGAATCGCGCCATCAACCGCGCGCAGATCAATGCCCCCAGCGGCGGGATGATTGCCCAGGGTCCCCTTCCTTCGAGCGGCGGTGGGGGGACCAATTTTTACGACGCCGTCTACCTCGCCGCGCACGACAAGCTGTCCGATGAAGCGGGCAGAAAAGCCATTGTTGTCCTGACCGACGCGGAAGATACGGGGAGCAAATTGAATCTGCAGGACGCCATCGAAGCCGCGCAGCGAACCGACACGGTCGTCCATATTCTTCTGGTTGCCGCCGACGGAGGCGACCAGAACGTCGCCAAGAGGTTGACCGACGAAACCGGCGGACGGATGATCATCGTGCGCAGTGAAAAGAACCTGGAACAGGCATTCGATCAAATTTCGGAAGAACTGCGCAGCCAGTACACCGTCGGCTATTCCCCCACCAACAAGAAGCACGATGGAAGCTACCGCAAGATCAAAGTGGAAATGAAGAACAAAGATTATTCCGTCCTCACCCGCCGCGGATACTACTCGCCCAACAACTGAGCGGGGATCAATATCGAGCGCCGATGATTCTCAGGTAGCGCCGGCGTCCTGCCGGCAATCTTCTTGCATTATGTGGCGATCAGAAAAATCGCCGGCGAGACGCCGGCGCTACTTTGGCTCCCGGTTTCTGAATCCTGAGCAGGGACTTCGGATCAGGCTGGAGGCGCGGCAGGTTTCCCGGGTACTGGAATCGGAACGGAAAAGTATCCCTTGCGCGCACGGACGATCACGTCCTTGCGATCGGTTTGGATCCGAATGGTGTGGTACTTGCCGTCCGGAGCGCGGCCCGCGGGACTGTAGGCCAGCGCGTATTGATGGCGCAGTTCGTCTCCGATGTCCAGAAACGACTGCCCCAGGTCATCGACCTTGTACGGGAAGAAGGCACGGCCTCCGGTTTCTCCCGCCAGTTGTTCGAGGACCTTGTCTCCCTCGTTTTTTTCGTACTTGCGGCTGATTCGCTTGTTCGAATCCTTTTCTTCCTCGGCCGAAACCCATTCCGTGCTGGTGCTGATCGAGTAGATGATCACGCCCGCGCGCTGTGACATTTCCACGGACTCGCCGCGGGAACGATTGCTGCTGTTGTCATCGCCGTCGGAGATCACCACCAGGACGCGCCGCACGTCCGAATTCGGGCCGGGAGGCAGCGGCGAATTCTTCTGCAAATGATCGCTGGCCGCGTAAACCGCGTCGTAGAGTGAAGTGCCGCCGCCGGCCCGCTGCTTCAGGATGGTGTCGCGTATCTCGCCGGTATCACCCGTAAAATCCTTGATGATTTGCGGGCCGTCATCGAAGGTCATCAGGAACGCCTGGTCCTTTCCGCGGCGCAAAGCGTTAAATATGAAATCGATGGCGGCGTCCTGCTCGAATTTCAAACGCTCTCGTATGCTGTTCGACGTGTCCAGCACCAGGCCGATGCGCAACGGAAGATCGGTCGGTTGACTAAAGTCGGTGATTTCCTGCTGCGTACCGTCATCGAACACCTTGAAATCTTCCTTGGTCAAATCGGTGACGAGTCTTTCGCGCTTGGTCACCACGCTGAACAGCACTTCCACCAAGTTTACGTTGCGGATGATCGCGCCCTGGGCGCCTGCCTGCGCCGGGGGCGGCGGCGGAGACTGCGGCGCCGTGGGAGGCTGCGCTTGCTGGGCGCTCACCGCAGCTACAGCCGCGAGAAAACCAAGCAATGCTATCCAGAGCGCCCGTTTTTTCATGATTGTCATACGTACGGCGCAAGCGCGGCCTCAATCTCCGTGGCGCGCCAACCCAAAGATGCTCCCGCCTGGTCGAAGTATACCTGCAAATCCCTTGGCAGCGGAGCGCGAACTTCCACCCATTCGCCGCTCGACGGATGCGAAAATCCGATCCGGGCCGCATGCAGGAAGTTCCGCTCGAGAAGGGGCAGATTGCGCGTGCCGGCGCGCAGGCCACGCGGCGCACCGTAGAGGGTGTCTCCCACAACCGGATGCCCGATGGCCGCAAAGTGCGCGCGGATCTGGTGCGTGCGCCCGGTGTGGAGCACGACTTCGACCAACGTGCAGCGGTCCAGGCGCGCGATCACGCGCCAGTCGGTCCTCGCGTGCCGGCCTTTGGTTGCGCGTGCGGTCATGCGCGTGCGTCGGCGCGGATCCCGGGAAATGGGCAGCGTGATCGTGCCGGAGTCGCGCGGCATCTTGCCGTGCACGAACGCCAGATAAATCTTTCGGACGTTGCGGGAACGGAATTGTTCGGAAAGATGTTCGTGCGCTTTGTCATTCCGGGCCACAACCATGGCGCCCGACGTTTCGCGGTCCAGGCGGTGGACGATGCCCGGACGCAGCGCGCCGCCCGCAGCGGAAAGATTTCCAAGACGGTGCAGGAGCGCGTTCACCAGTGTCCCGCGCGAGTGGCCTGCGCCCGCATGGACCACCATCCCGGCGGGTTTGTTCACAATCACGAAATCGTCGTCCAGGTACAACAGATCGAGCGGCAAATCTTCCGGCAGAGCCTCCAGCGCGGGCCGTGGAAGAACTTCGATCTCGATCGCTTCACCGGCCGCGACGCGGTGAGAAACCTTGGCAACGCGGCCGTTCACGCGAACGTGGCCATCGCGGATCAACTCCTGGATGCGCGTGCGGCTAAGCTCCGGCACGCGCTGCGCAAGAAATAAATCCAGCCGCCGCCCCGCGTCTCCCGATGCGGCGGTGAGGGTTTGGGGTGTAGTAGCGCGGGCTTCAGCCTGCGGATTTTTCTTAGGTGTGTCCAATGTCGTGAAGGTTTGTCTTACATGATTCTTGTTTCACCATCAGCAAAAACCCGCAGGCTGAAGCCTGCGCTACTAAATGCGCCCCCGTTTGTCGGCGGTTGACATATGCCGCTGCCGCGCGCCGAATAACAACTCAAAAAGCACCAACGCCGCTCCAATCGTGATGGCGGAGTCGGCGGCGTTGAACGCGGGCCAAATGTACGTCCATAGCCGGACTTCCAGGAAATCCGTCACGCCGCCGTGGATGATCCGGTCGAGCGCGTTGCCTGCCGCGCCGCCAAGAATCAGCGCAAGCCCGCATTGCGCCAGCGCGCCGCCGGCGCGGCCCGTGACGATCATCCAGACAAGCAAAATCATCACGGCCGCGGAACTTATCACCAATAGCGGCGCAAGCCATGGCGAATTGGAATTGGAAAACGCGCCGAACGCGATGCCCGGATTCTGGCTATGAACTAAAACCACGATGTCCGAAACGATGGAGTGGCGGAAGAATGGGCTCGTGTAGCGTTCAATGGCAAATTTCGTGGCGCGGTCCGCGGCAAGCACCGCTAGCGACAACCATAACCAGCGCGCCCCGCTCATCCGGACGCGGCCCCTTGTCCTCCCGCATGGCCCGGGGCCGCCAGCGCCTCTTCAATTTCGGTGAGCGCCTTCACGCAGCGCTCGCACACGGTCGGGTAGTCGGCGTTCTCACCCACGTGCGTCGAATAATTCCAGCAGCGCTCGCATTTTGCGCCGTCGGCGCGATGCACCGCCACGCTCAATCCCGGAAGCGGCTCCGATTTCTGCGCGTCGGAGGGCGCCGCTGCGCCGAGTTCCACCTGCGAAACAATGAACAGGGCGGGCAGCCAACTCTTGTAC
This sequence comes from uncultured Acidobacteriota bacterium, assembly GCA_963719875.1. Taxonomy (GTDB): domain Bacteria; phylum Acidobacteriota; class Terriglobia; order Acidiferrales; family UBA7541; genus Palsa-360. The sequence goes on from CAVRDJ010000002.1 coordinate 357,928, forward strand.
TGTTCCAGCAAAGGAGCCAAATCTTGCGCGGCGTTCAAAACAACTTTGGCTTCGAGCGCGCCTGAAATTGTTTTTGCGTTGCGCGCGGATTCCAACGCGCGGAGCACTTCCGTCCGAACTGTCAGCAACTTTTCCCAGTTCGCCGATTTCGTCGCATCGAGAGGCGCCTCTAAATTCTCCACGGAAGGAAACAGCATGAGGTGCGCGCTCTCGGGATCCCCCTCCACATGAGGAAAATGTCTCCAGATTTCCTCGGCAGTAAAAACCGTGATCGGTGTCGTGAGGCTCAGCAACGCCTTGGCGATGCGGTAGACGGCGGTCTGCGCCGAGCGGCGCGCGCGGTTTCGCGCCGCGAAGGTGTAGAGGCGGTCTTTCAGCACATCGAAATAAAAAGCGCTGAGATCCACCACGGCAAAATCGTGCAGCGCGTGGAAGACGCGATGGAATTCAAATCCTTCGTACCATTTGCGGCACTGCCCGACGAGTTCCGCCGTACGCGAAAGCATCCAGCGGTCTAGCTCTTCCATTTCGGCGTCGGGCAACGCATCGCGCGCGGGATCGAAATCGGCGAGATTGCCCAGGGCGAAGCGAAACGTGTTGCGCAGCTTGCGGTAGGCCTCGGAAAGCTGCGTCATCACGTTGTCGGACATTCTTACATCCGCCGTGTAGTCCTGCGACGCAACCCACAGCCGCAGCAAATCCGCGCCCCACTTCTCACATACTTCACTGGGCAGCACAACGTTGCCGAGTGACTTCGACATCGGCTGGCCTTTCGCGTCAAGCGTCCAGCCATGTGTGAGCACGTGACGATAGGGCGCGCCATTGCGTACCGCGACGCCAACGAGCAGCGAGCTTTGAAACCATCCGCGATACTGGTCCGGCCCTTCGAGATACATGTCCGCTGGCCACGGAAGTTTCTGCCCTCTGGCATCCTGCCGGTCCAGCACCGCCAGATGCGAGGAACCCGAATCGAACCACACATCCAGAATGTCGGTTTCCTTGCGCCAGTCCGAAGCGCCGCAACCGCAACGCATTCCTGCCGGGAGCAGATCCTCGATCGTGTGCGTGAACCAGGCGTCTGCACCCTCGACCGTGAACCATTTCTGCACCAGCGCGTGGAGCGCCGCGTAATCGTCGGACTGTTTGCCGCACTTGTTGCAATACAGAATCACCAGCGGCACGCCCCAAAAACGCTGGCGCGAAACGCACCAGTCCGGCCGCTCCGCGATCATCGAGTAAATCCGTTCGGCGCCCCACTCGGGCGTCCATTTCACCTTGGCGATTTCCGCGAGTGCTCGCGATCGGATCGCGCCCCCAACGCTTCCCTTTCCGTCCAAATCGATGAACCATTGTTCGGTGGCGCGGAAAATCACCGGATTGTGACAGCGCCAGCAGTGCGGATAGCTGTGCGAGAGTTTTTGTTCCCCGAGCAATGCGCCGCGATCGCGCAGCAGCGCCACAACGATGGGATTCGCCTCGAACACGGTCTTGCCTTTGTATTCCGGCAGGCCCTCCAAATAGCGGCCGTGTCCGTCAATCGGCGCGTACGCCTCAATGCCATATTTCTGCCCGGTCTGAAAGTCCTCAACGCCGTGGCCCGGCGCGGTGTGCACGATGCCGGTGCCCTGATCGAGCGTGACGTAATCGGCGAGAACCGCTGGGACAATCAAATCCAGAAACGGATGCCTGAATTTCAGTTCTGCCAGATCCTTCCCTTTCCAGGGCCCGCGCACGCTGACTGCTTCGAGCTTCAGTGCATCGAGCGTGGGCCCGACCAAATCCGCCGCAAGCAGCAACGCTCCGGCGGAGGTTTCCGCTACGACGTAATCGTAGTCAGGATGAAACGCGAGCGCGCGATTGTGCGGCAGCGTCCAGGGAGTCGTCGTCCAGATCACGGCACTCACGCCCGGGCCGAGTTTTTCTGCTGCAGCGCCCGGCTCGACGGCGAATTTCACCCAGATCGACGGGCTGGTGTGGTCTTCGTATTCAACCTCTGCCTCGGCGAGCGCAGTGGAATCCACGATGCACCAATACACGGGTTTCAGCCCGCGATACACGTACCCTTTTTCGAGAAATGTGACGAAGGCGTCGGCTATCGTGGCCTCATACTGCGGGCTCATCGTCAGATACGGGTCTTCCCACTGCCCCAGCACACCCAGCCGTTTGAAATCCCGCCGGTGCTGATCCACGTAGCGCGAAGCGAATTCGCGGCACATGCGCCGGAACTCGCCAGGCGGGACGCTTCCCTTTTTTCCGCCAAGTTCCTTTTCCACTTGCGTTTCAATCGGCAGCCCATGGCAATCCCACCCGGGAACGTAGGGCGCGCGAAAGCCCGCCATCGTTTTCGACTTCACGACCATGTCTTTCAAAATTTTATTCAGCCCAGTGCCGAGATGGATCGTGCCGGTCGGGTAGGGCGGCCCGTCATGCAGGACGTAAGAGGGCGCGCCGGCGCGGGCCTGCTGGATGCGATGATAGAGTTTTTTCTCTTCCCACTCCGCAAGTTGTTTCGGCTCGTTCTGCGGCAAGCTGGCCTTCATCGGAAAGGCCGTACGCGGCAAGTTCAATGTGCTTTTCAAGTCGACGATTTTGGGCATAAATTAGCTTCGGGTGCGGACTGTCCTTTCACAGGAGGCGCGCCGCCAGCGCCGGGACGCGCAGCCCGCCGAAGAATTGGCGGGGCTTGTCAAGGGCAGTTTTTTCCTGTGCCGCCGTGCCTGTACCGCCTAGTCTGGAAACCTTCTTCCTCGTGGTAACGTCCCAATGTTACAATGGAATTGGCAGCGTGTCAGCCCACCTGCCACGCCGGGCATCCATTCGCGTCTTGAGAGAATCGTACAGCGAGAGACAATTTTCAGTAGCGTGAGGCAAAAATATCGTTGAGCACCATTGCGCCAAAGTGGAGTGATCCAAGCACCCCGCCACCCAAGGTGGTCCTGCCTGAGGGGAAGACTGCCCCGCGCCTCGGCGGTTCTCAGAAGCCGCTGTCTCGCGGCTTCCTCTCCAACCTGAGGGACTTCCTCATGGAACGCCCGGTGAAGATCTCCAAGCATGTAAGGGGCGATGTTTTCACCCTCGAGGAATATGGGGGCGGCATCTTCGAAAATTTCAGGGAGTGGCTCAAGCCGACACCCAAGGCCGTATCCTCGCGCATGACGGTGAACTGGCAGATGCCTTACTCCGTCTTCTGGCAGAATCTTCGCGATCTCATCTCACCGCCCAAGCTCCCGCCGCTCAAGGTGACGAGCCAGCCAGTGAAGGTGAAGGAGATCTGGAGCAAGGATAAAGCCTTCGGACCCTCTCAAGCCATTGCGCTCGCCGTGCATGTTGGCCTCACTCTGTTGGTTTTCTCTCCTTTCCTGTATACGGTGGTTTCCAAAGCGACCGCAAATCCGGTCAACAACTCGCTGGTTACACCGATTGATATTTCGGACTACGCGGCCAAGTTGCCCCCAGGCAAGGATAAGGCTGGAGGCGGCGGTGGCGGCGGCGAGCGGAATCCTGAGCCCGCAACGAAAGGCAAGCTGCCGAAGTGGAGCCTGAACCAGATCGCCCCACCGATGGTGCACCCAAAGCCCGACTCTAAATTTGAAGCGACTTTGCTCGGTCCGCCGGATCTAAAAATCCCCAGTCCTAATCTGGATAACTACGGCGATCCGCTGGCCAAGCTGATGAATGGTTCTGGCGGACCCGGCGGCGGCAGCGGCATCGGGAGCGGCACGGGCACTGGGATTGGCAGCGGAGAGGGTGGGGGCTTGGGCCCGGGTTCCGGCGGTGGTACGGGCGGCGGGGCTTACCGTCCGGGAACAGGCGGCGTCGGCTATCCTTCTTGTGTCTATTGCCCTGACCCGAAATATTCCGAGGAAGCCCGCAAGGCAAAATACCAGGGCACAGTCGTTCTTCAGGCGGTGATCACTCCAGATGGCCGCGCCACGGAGATTCAAGTCGTGAAGGGCCCGGGGCTTGGGCTGGAAGAAAAAGCTGTGGAGGCCGTGAAGCAGTGGCGCTTCAAGCCCGCCAATGGGCCTGGCGGAAAGCCCGTTCCAGTTATCGTTCCCATCGAAGTTACTTTCCGATTGCTCTAGCATTTCCCTCTCGGCGCTCTTGTCATCTTGTAGTTTCACATCATTTGCCGTTTCCTCGCGTATTGATTACGATTTGAACGCGAGGTGCCGGCTGTGAAACCAAAAACAACTCGAACCGCAAGCTTGTTTCTTGCAAGTTCCCAACAATCGCTCGGAAAACAGAATCTTCCCCGCATCCTGAAATGTCTTCGACAGCTTTCCGAAGACGAAATTTGGTGGCGGCCCAATTCGGCGTCCAACAGCGCGGGCAATCTCGTCCTGCACCTGTGCGGAAATGTCCGCCAGTGGATCATTTCAGGCCTCGGCGGAGCGGAGAACAGGCGAGAGCGCGACCAAGAATTTACGGAGCGAGGGCCCATTGCCCGGCAGGTCCTCGTCACCCAATTGAGCCAAACAGTCCGGGATGCATGCCGTGTGTTGGGGCAACTCTCCGATGATTCGCTTTGGCGGAAACATGAAATTCAAGGCTTTCATGTTACGGGGCTGGATGCGGCTTTCCACGTGGCCGAGCATTTCGGGCATCACACGGGCCAAATCATTTACATTACGAAACTCAAGCGCGCGCATGATTTAAGATTCACACGACTGCCCGTGATAAAAAAGAAGGGTGGCCGGTGAACTGTAGCGCCGGCGTCTCGCTGGCGGTTTCGCGCATAGTGGAGAACGGAAGAAATCGCCGGCGAGAGGCCGGCGCTATGCGAAACCGGCGCGGTGAGAATTCCGCGCGAAGCCCCCAACCTCCTAACGCCTGTCGCGTACATGGCGGGAACACATCCTCGCGGAATCATTTCCAATCGGGTTGTGTCGAGGTACACTTCGCCATGACATCAATGAAGACAAAACCGTGTATTGGCGTTATGGCTGTGTTCATCGGATCCTTGATTCTCCTTCTGCCTGCGCACCTCGCGGGGCAGTCCACAGGGCGCATCGAATTCATAGCGCGCGTTGCGCCGACCGGGGGCCAGCCCGAACCCGTTCGGCAATTGCCGTTTTATCTTCTGCGCAAAAGCGTCGAAGAGATTCGCAAAGAGGCTTTGGAGACGGCGCCGGTCCCCGAACTCGACACGTTCGTCGACGGACTCGGCGTTTCACCGGAATTGAAAACGTGGATGAAACAACACCATTCCGTTCGGCTGTCCGGCGAAGATTTCACCAAGAGCCTGACGCCCGGGGATATCGTGGACATTCCCGAGTATTTCAAGGCCTACATGTCGCATAACGCCGCGTTTAGAGGATTGGGCTTCCCCGAGCCGAAGTTCAAGGAAAAGGACCGCGAATCCAATCCAGAAAAGTACAAAGACCAGAAGGAACAATTTCAAGCGGCCATTCGCAAATTCATCGCGAACGCACCGGATACCGTGCGGGGGATGGACCTCGAACTCATCGATCTGGATCCCTACGCAAAGTGGGAGTCCCTCGAAGGCAAGCAGCGGCAGTTCCTGGAAACCCGCGCGTTCCAATTGGCCCAGGAGCGCTACCTCGTCGCACATTCGGACACGGATCTCGACGGCCACGGATCCTTCGCCGGCGTCGCTCCCGGAACCTATTGGATCGGGATGTTCGGCGCGGAGGCGATTTCCGGTGATGTTCGCCTGCGTTGGGACTTCCCCGTGACGGTCCGGCAGGGTGAAACAGCGAGCGTCGAACTCTCCAATCTCAACGCCGCGAGATCCAACACCACAGCGCAAAATTCCAATAACTGAGGATTCCTTCCGCAGTGACTTGCCGAGACGAGAGCGCCGCCTAGATGGGCAACTGGCCGCTCTGGATCGCCTTCAACGCCAGCATCGCGCTCCTCCTGTTCCTCGATCTGGGAATCTTTCACCGGCGCGCTCAGGTGATCACCTTGCGCCGGGCGGCCATCGAGAGTGGCGTCTGGATCGCGATTTCGCTTGGTTTTGGCTCGTGGATTTTCATTTCGCACGGCCGCGGGCCCGGGCTCGAGTTTTTCACCGGCTACCTCGTCGAAAAATCTCTCAGCTTGGACAATGTTTTTGTTTTCTTGCTGGTCTTCCAGTATTTTCGCGTCGATCCCCGTTACCAGCATCGCCTGTTGTTCTGGGGCCTGCTGGGCGCGCTTGTCCTGCGCGGCGCGATGGTCGGCGCGGGCGCCGCGCTGATCGCGAGGTTTGAATGGGTCCTCTATCTCTTAGGAGCTTTCCTGCTGTACTCGGGGTTCAAGCTGTTCGGCGCCGACCATGCCGTGCATCCTGAGAAAAACCTTGTGGTGCGCTGGGCGCAGAAGTATCTGCCGATGTCACAAACGGAAGCCACGCAGGAATTATTTGTGCGGCAAGGCGGGCGTTGGCTGTTCACACCACTTTTTCTAGTTGTGATCGTTCTCGAAACGACAGATCTGCTCTTAGCGGTGGACTCGATCGCCGCCGTGTTCGGAGTGACGCGCGATCCCTTTCTCGTCTACAGTTCCAACGTTTGCGCGATATTTGGTTTGCGCGCGCTCTATTTTCTTCTCGCCGGAATCCTGCAATACTTCCAGTACCTGGATGAAGGCCTCGCGATTACCGTCATGTTTATTGGCGGAAAAATGCTCGCCGAACCGTGGGTGCATATTTCCACCGGACTCTCGCTGGCCATCGTGGGCGGGATCATCGTCCTTGCCATTCTCATCTCCGTCGTTCGAGCGAAGCAGTTGGCCCCTATGGTGAAACCTTCTCAGAAAAAAAGCCGGCTCATTGCCCGGTCGGTTCCTGCGCCGACACCACAGCTCATCCACCGCCTTGCAGACCAGGATCGGGCCCAGCGCATTCAGGTGGCACAGGACCTCTACCGCCATGGACAAGGACGCACGTTGCATTGGCTTGACGAGTGGAGCAAGGATCAGGACTTGCGAGCGCTCCTCGTCCAGGATCAATACCTGCGGCCGGACGGTAAAAAAATTTCCTGGCCAAAAATCACTGTCGGGATAGCCGTTCTGCCGGAGACCTTCCAGAAAATTCGCGCGGCCAATGCCTCCCCTCCCCTCGCCGATGCGCCCGCCGACCAGGACGTGATGGAATTCGAGCTCGAATTTGCAAAAAGCGGCATGACCCATGTGCGGCTGGACATCCTCACGACAAAGGCGCCGGGCGGAAATGGCGCGATCGCGAGTTTCCTCGGCAAATTCGGCGAAGGGATTCAGCAGGTAGAGATTGATGTGACGGACGTTGACCGCGCCACAGAAATTCTGCGCGCCCGATTTAAGGTTGACCCAATCTTTCCCGCGGCGCACTCCGGAGCGAATGGCACGCGCGTGAATTTTTTCCTGGTCACCGCGTGGAACAACCAAAAAGTCCTGGTCGAACTCGTCGAGCAGCCGAAGGGCGCTCTTGAGTAGGACGGGCTTCAGCCTGTCTGGTTTTCAGAACGCGTGACAATCAAGACCAGACAGGCTGAAGCCCGTCCTACTCAGCTCTTCCCATACACCGGAATCGCCGCCCCGTGGATCACCCGCGCCTCTTCCGAGCACAGAAATAAAATAACGCGCGCAATTTCTTCCGGCTTCGGCCATTTCGAATAATCAGCGTCCGGCATCGCTTTCCGGTTCGCGGCCGTATCGATGATACTTGGCAAAACGGAGTTCACATTGATGTTGAACGGTTTCACTTCCGCCGCAAGGGAATCCATCAGGGCCAGCGCCGCTGCTTTCGATGCGGCATAGAGCGCTCCTCCCGCGGCGTGATCGAAGGCCGCCTTCGACGCGACGTTCACGACCCATCCTCTATTTTGCTTGATCATTTGCGGCACAACGGCCCGCGCGAGAACAAATCCCGCCTTGAGATTAAGCTGAAGCATCTTGTCGTAGGTCCGCGGGTCCACTTCCCAGAGGTTTGTCCCGCCCGCATATCCGCCCACGGTATTCACAAGGATATCGAGGCGGCCATGCTTCCCCACAAGCTCAGCAATAAATTTTTCGACCGCTTGCTCGTCAGTGACGTCCACGTTCACGCCCACGGGAGGCGCCGCTCCAATTCTCTGCGCGGCGGCCACGACAGCGGCAAATTCTTCCGCCACCCGATAGGTAACCGCTATGGTTGCTCCCGCTTCAAGAAACGCCATGGTGACTTCGCGGCCCAGGCCCCCTGTGCCGCCGGTGACGAGAACAATCTTGTCGTGAAAGTTCATGACCGCCTTCCATCCTGATCGAGTGCGAATTTTTTTGAAATTCAGGCAAAAGACCCCGCCTCTGAAGAGGCAGGCTACAACAACCCGTCCTTGCTGGTGTGAATGCTGTAGCCGGGGTCTTCAGACCCGGGGTTTTCCACAAACTCAGCCTAGCATTTGGCGCCGCAAGGCTGCTACTCCCCCGTCTGTTCGAGAAGCTTCGACACCAGGCCCGTCCATCCGGTCTGATGGCTCGCGCCCAATCCCGCTCCGGTGTCACCGTGAAAATATTCGTAAAACAAAATCAAATCGCGCCACCAGGGATCGTTCTGAAATTTATCGTTTGCGCCGTACACCGGCCGGCGGCCATTTTCGCCGCGCAGAAAAATATGGGTCATGGATCGAGAGAGTTCCGCGCTGACGTCCCAGAGGGACATCTGCTTGCCTGATCCTGACGGGCATTCCACGCGAAAGTCATCGCCGTAATAGTGGTGAAATTTCTGGAGCGACTCGATCATCAGAAAATTCGTGGGGAACCAGATGGGACCGCGCCAGTTCGAGTTTCCTCCGAACAAGCCGCTCTGCGATTCCCCCGGTTCGTAGTCCACGCGATATTCATTGCCGTTGACCGTGAGAACATACGGGTGCGCCGCGTGATATTTCGACAACGCGCGGATGCCGTGCGGAGAAAAGAACTCTTCCTTGTTGACCATGTAGCCGACGATCCGCACCAGTTGCTTGCGGTCCACCAACGACAGCAGCCGGCGCACACCACTCGGCGAACTCTGGCTGCTGTCCACGCGCGTGGCAAAGCTTGGCATGTTGTCGAGGAACCACTGCATACGCCGTTGAAAACCCGGCAGGCGCGCGATCAGCTCCGGCTCGAGCGTCTCCACCGCGAAGAGCGGGATCAACCCGACCATCGAGCGAACTTTCAAGTAGTGCTGGTCGCCGTTCGGAAGGTGTATCGCGTCATAAAAGAACCCATCTTCTTCATCCCAGAGCGCTATGCCATCAGACCCGTGGGAGTTGATTGCGTCCGCGATGTGAACGAAGTGCTCGAAAAATTTGCTGGCCACGTCCTCGTAGGCCGGGTCCTCGCGCGCAAGTTCAAGCGAGATGGCCAGCATGTTCAGGCAATACATCCCCATCCAGCTCGTGCCGTCCGATTGCTCGAGGTGTCCACCGGTAGGCAGCGGCTGCGAGCGGTCGAATACGCCGATGTTGTCGAGCCCCAGGAAACCGCCCTGAAACACGTTCATTCCATCCGGATCCTTGCGATTCACCCACCAAGTGAAATTCAGCAGGAGTTTGTGGAACACGCGTTCGAGGAAGCCGCGGTCGGCACGCCCGCGGATGCGTTTTTCGATCTTGTACACGCGCCAAGCCGCCCACGCGTGCACGGGCGGGTTCACGTCGCCAAACGCCCATTCGTATGCAGGCAACTGCCCATTCGGATGCATGTACCATTCCCGCAGCAGGAGGATGAGCTGTTCCTTGGCAAAATCCGGATCGACTAGCGAAAGGGCTACGGTGTGAAACGCCAGGTCCCACGCCGCAAACCACGGATACTCCCATTTGTCCGGCATCGAGAGGAGGTCCGCGTTGTACAGGTGCGTCCAGTCGCGGTTGCGTCCCTTCTTGCGTTCCGGCGGCGGAGGTGGCTGGCCCGGATCCCCCTCCAGCCACGTCCGCACATCGTAGTGATAGCACTGCTTGGACCAGAGCATGCCCGCGAGCGCCTGGCGCATGATGGTGTGCGCGTCTTCCGAACGCTCCTGCGGGAAGCGGCGCGCGTAAAATTGGTCCGCTTCGCTGCGGCGCAGTTCGAACGTTTTTTCGAACGCCGCATCGAATGGGTTCGCAACGCCGTCTTTGGGTTCTACGTTTGTCAACCTCAGCCGAAGGGTAATGGAGGCGCCCGGCGCGATCTTTACGCGATGGCGCGCGGCGCATTTCGTTCCCTTTTGCGCGGGATTGACGGCTTCCTTCACGCCCCCAATCACATACTCATGAAAACTGTCTTTCACATAAAGAGACCCATCCGGATAGCCGAACACGCGCTGGAAATTGGTTTCGTTCTCGGTGAAGAGCATTTCAGGCGAGCCCTCGGCGAGCAGCCATCGCTTGCCGTAACGGCTCTCTTCCGCCGCCACTACCGCGGCGCCCATGAAATCCGGATGGCGCGAAAGCTGGGGATGCCCGTGCTTCTCCCCAAATGACCAGATATTTCGAAACCACAGCGTCGGCAGCAGATCGAGCTGCGCTTCTTCCGGCCCGCGATTCCAGGCGGTGATCTTGATCAAAATGTCTTCCGGCGCGGCCTTGGCATATTCCATGAACACGTCGAAATAGCGGTTTTCGTTGAACACGCCCGTATCCATGAGTTCGAATTCCGGGTCGCGCTTTCCTCTCTTGCGATTTTCCGCGACGAGTTGGTCATAGGGAAAGGCCGCCTGGGGATACTTGTACAGGTACTTCATGTAGGAATGCGTCGGCGTCGAATCGAGATAGAAGTAATACTCCTTCACGTCCTCTCCATGATTGCCTTCGTTGCCCGTCAGACCGAACAAGCGCTCCTTGAGGATGTGATCGCGCCCGTTCCAAAGCGTCAGGGCGAAGCAGACGCGCTGATGCCGGTCGCTGATCCCGCCAATGCCGTCCTCCCCCCAGCGATAAGCGCGCGACCGCGCATGCTCGTGCGGAAAATATTCCCACGCAGCTCCATTGGGACTGTAATCCTCGCGAACTGTTCCCCATTGCCTCTCGGCGAGATACGGCCCCCAGCGCTTCCAGTGCTTGGTGCGCTGGTGGGATTCGTCCAGGCGCTGTTCCTCGGCGGTCATGAAGTTCTTCCTCGCTCCGGTCCTTGTAAAGGGGAGTGCAGCAGGCAGGTCCGGGAGACCACAAGTATAGTCGGAAAAGGGTAGCACAGGCACGCTTGCCTGTGCGGGTTTTGCGATCATCGCTGCGTCGGTAGTCTGCGTTTCAGAGCTACAAAACCGCACAGCCAAGAGTGGCTGTGCCACAAGTCCTTTCGAGGACTGGCATTCTCAACGCAGTCATGTTAATATGACCATGGTCGTGGAGAAGACACCATGAAGCAAATGCGCGCCAGCGCCTTCAAAGCCCGATGCCTCAAAGTCATGAACGAGATCCAGGCAACCGGCGAGCCCGTGATCGTGACCAAACGCGGAAAGCCCGTCGTGAAGGTCATTCCCATAAAGCCGGAGAACGACGATATTTTCGGATTCATGGCGGGAAAAGCTAAGATTATTGGAGACATCGAGTCTCCGGTAGTTCCGTTGAAAGATTGGAAGATCTTCAAGATCAAGAAGATCAAGAAATGATCCGCCTCCGCAACACAGCTCGATGCTTCGGCGTACCAGTCGGCCATAGCCGGTTCGCAGGCGGAGGCCGATGATTCTTCTCGATACCCATGCTCTGATATGGCTCGCCTTTGAACCCGCTAAGTTATCGAGGGCGGCTAGAGAGGCCATCCACGAAAGCGCCCGGACGGGGGGGCTGGGAATTTCCGCGATTACGCTCTGGGAGGCCGCCTGGCTGGTGACTCACCGCCGGGTCGATTTTACCGGGACCGCCGATGCGTTTCTCGAGGAAATTTCCTCGCATACAGCAGTGTTCCCCATTACACGGCAGATTGCTCTCCTTGCCAATCAACTTCCTGCGACCTATCCGAGGGACCCGAGCGACCGGTTGATTGGAGCAACCGCCATGTCCGAGGGAATCGCTCTCATCACGAAAGACAGGACGATCCGGAATTGCAAACAGATCAAGACCATTTGGTAAGATTCTCTCGAACTCAGGGCCGAAGACCAAAGGCCCCACCCTTGCAGAAACCGCAAGGATGGGGCACCCGGCTTACCGCTGTTTGAATCAGCGGTAAGCCCGTAAACGCTAGGGAACGCAGCCATTAAGCCTACGCATCCCGTTTCTATTCCTTCTTGGTTCACTGCCAAGAGTGTTGCCAATAGGTTCAATTCCCGGAGTCTCCTCCGTGGCCTTCCCCCTCGTGATTGTGGTTGGTGGATGATGCGTATACGGCGATGCATCCCTTTGTGGTGCCGCAAATCAACTGGCCCACAGTCGTGCCGGCCCCTCCGGCTGCAAAGTTCTGGTCGCCTGAAGGAACCGCCGGGGGAGCCGGTGGAACGGTGGGAGCCGAGGTAAACAGTTGCGGAACGAAGATGAGGTTGCGCCTGGAGTCGGCCGCCACCGAATGCGAGCCTGACGATTGTGGGATGGTCTCGATCAGGACGCTGGTTCCATCGATCACGCCTAGCACCGAGCCTTTGTTGAGCGGAGAGCCGGCTGGTTTGGGCATAGCGCTGGATCCCGTATAGTAGCGACCGTCGCCCTTGTTAAACCAGACTTCGTCCGAGCCGGTAATGCCGCCTATATTGGCGTAGTTGTGCGTGGTGGCATTGATGACCAGCGTGGTGGTGCTGCCCGGCAGATTGGCTGGCGTGCAGCCCAGCAACAGATTGTCATTCAATCCGACGGTGGCCCCGTTCGGTCCGCAGGCGTTGAGCTTGATGACCCCGGCGTTTTCGGCGGGATCGAAGAGGCCTTGTGTCTTATTGGGCTCCTGTGGATCGGTCACCAGCAGACCCCCGCTACAGGTAATGGGTCCTGCCAGCTGGCCGTTATTGCAGCCCGAACCGGTCGGGTTGTCGGCGATGACCGGAATGGATGTGTAGAACCGCTGCGTCTGGGGATCCCAGGCGGGCTGCTCGATGGAGAGCCCGAATCCACCGGGAAGCACCGTGGAGTCTACTGAGATTTTGGTGCCCATGTTGATGGAATCGCAGCCCTCATTTTCTTCATTCACCCGGAACAATGTCGCATACGGCGGATCTTCCGCATTATTCGCCGCCAGCAAAAAACGGCCGTCGTCCGTCAGGGCCATTTCGTCCAAGCGTGTGGTGCCGTGCGTGCTGCGCGTGGCTACGATTTTGCCCTGGTCAAGATCGATCACCTTGAGCGTACTGTCGCCGTCCCCCACATAGAGACACTTGTCGCGCGAGACGACGCCGTCCGGTCCGGAATGATTGTTGTCCACGGCGGTGCCGGCTTTGTTCAGTTTGATCCCGACGAAGCCGCCGATGGTCTTCTTGAAGACCAGGTTTTTGGTATCGATGATGTCGACACCACTGTTGGCACGATCCGCAAGGTAGTACTCGGCGCGATCCGGATTGACCCAGCTGATGTCGAACGACTGGAGCGGATTACCCGGTACCTTGATTGCCGCCACGCATTTGGTTTCCGTTGTGGTCGGTGCGCCTGGGCCAGTACACTGCGCGGCCGCGGAGACAGCGGTGCAAAGCAGCAAGACGGCAAGGCATACGGCTGCAGTTAAAGTCGGGCACGCTCGTCGACAAGTCGCATCGGTTGACGTAGACGAGGCAGGCATGCCCCCCTTCTTCCCTAAAGAAGATAGAGTTGAATCGAAGCGTTTCATCGTTCCTCCTCAGAATAGTTTTTTCCGGGTGATATTTCAGGGCCGAAAAGAAAACGCCGACTTCGTGGTTGGAAGCGCGCACTATTCTGTACGACTCGCCTAATGTCAAGTTAAAAATACTATCAACGTGGGTACTATTACTGTCAGTACGGATTTACGCGCAAGCCTGCACGGGTGGCACAACCTTTGCGACCGAGTGATTTTTCGGGTGCCGCACTCTTGCCGTTTTTGCAAGGGTGCGGTTCTTGAACCTAACTTCCCTGCGTTCCACTCCGTTCAGTGAATCGCAATCTCCCGCGCCCCGCGGACGGCTATGCTCGCGCGGAGTTCGCCGAGGACTTCGGGCGGAACTTTTTGGTCCACGTTGACGATGCCGATGGCTTCGTCGGAATTTTACATGCATCCTAGGGCGAAGTTGCGCGGCTAGCGTACATGGGGCAAGCAAAAAAATCGTTCAATCCTTACTTATCAGGGAAAGCTTTACGTCTTTTCACTCTGCCCTCTCATTTCCTTCGCGGCCTTTAATAGAGCCATGAGCGTGCGGGGTGGATCACCTGCCTTCAACATCGATTTGAAAACCGCGTATGCATCGGTCCTCGAACCGGCTTTTCGCAGGGTAAATTCATCGTTGACCCAAACGTAGACGATCACCCTATCCTTGGTGGAAAAGCGAAAAAACAGGCGATAGCGCTGATGAAATTTTGCGCGGAACCAGTGCCGGTTGTCGGGTCCCAAGGTATCGCCTTGCCGAAACTCAGGAGCGTTTGGATTTCGAGGAATACTTTCCGTGATGTAGCGATGAATCGTCGCGAGAAGTTTGGTTTTGGGATGTCCCCCGTAGGTATCCGGCTGGCTTATCGAAAGCTGTTGCACCGCTTCCGTCAGTTTCCTTAGCTGGCTCTCAAACAGCGGATATTGGAATAGCCGCCAGCCGTTCACTTCCATCTAAATCAGCGCCTCGTTTCCCAAATCTTCTTCGGGAGAGGTATCCACATTGCTCACCAGTGCGCCGATTCGCTCCATGACCCCGGCATCGAGCGGCGTAATGTGTTCGGGAGAGCGCAGCATGTCCGCCGCCAGAAAACTCATGAACGAGGAAAGCACGGGATCTTCTTCGGCCTTCCTTCTTTTTGGTTCGGGATCGGCAACCACAAGCATGCGCCCCGGTCCGATGATATGGGCTTCCACTTCACCGTTGAATTCGGGATGGCTATTGAACAGGGATCGCTCGAAGCGCAAACCGAGAGAGTTGCCGGTCTTTGCTTGCTTGCCATGATACACGCCGGCATCCCTCACAGTCGTGACAGCACGCATCCTTCTTCTGTTCCGTACTCCAGCCTTGCCTTTCGCCACGGGGTTCCACCTCACGGACATATGTTAGCACACTTGTACTAACAAGGCTAGGCTGGCACCCTTGGGTTTCCAAGGGTGCGAGCCGTGAACGTGACTTCCCAATTGCGGGCCGCACTCATCGAATCTCAATCACCCGCGCCTGGCGGACGGCTGTGATCCGCGAAGTTCGCCGAGGACCTCGGGCGAGACTTTTTGGTCCACGTTGACGATCCCGAT
The DNA here is from genome assembly GCA_963719875.1 of uncultured Acidobacteriota bacterium. Lineage (GTDB taxonomy): Bacteria > Acidobacteriota > Terriglobia > Acidiferrales > UBA7541 > Palsa-360. The sequence continues at coordinate 373,165 of CAVRDJ010000002.1, forward strand.
AGCTTCGTCCGAATTTTGCACGCGGCCGAGAGCGAAGTTGGCGATGTTGATCTTGTGCTTGCCGAGCAGCGTGCCGACGCGGCCGATGACGCCGGGAACGTCCTCGTTGCGGAAGAGCAGAAGGAAGCCAGTGAGCGGCGCGTCGATGTCGATATTGTTCACGCCGAGAATGCGCAGCGCATCGTTCAGGCCGATCATGCCGAGGACGGAAACCGTTTCTCCGTCGATGCGCAAAGCAACGCCCAGGGAATTGGTGTATTTGGCGCGGCGCGCGCTGCGCACTTCGACGACTTCGATTCCGCGCGCCTTCGCAAAATTCCCGGCGTTAATCAGATTAATCTGATCGGCCAGAATTTGGCCCAGGACCCCTTTCAGCACGGCATTTTTCACGAGGTGCGTGTTCAGGTCGGCGAGGCCTCCGTCGTAACTGATCGAGACTTCCGAAAACGGCTTCTCCGTCAATTGCGCGACAAACGTGCCCAGCTTTTCTCCCAGCTGAAGATAGGGCCCCAGCTTCTTGAACTCTTCGGGAGAAATGGACGGCATATTGACGGCGTTCTTGACGGCACCGGTCGTCAGGTAATCGCGCAACTGTTCCGCGATGCGCGTGCCGACAACTTTCTGCGCTTCTTCCGTTGAGCCCGCGATGTGCGGCGTCGCGATTACTTTGGGATGCTGCACGAGACGCGGATCGGCGGGCGGCTCGGCCTCAAAGACATCGAGCCCTGCGCCCGCCACATGCCCGCTTTCGAGTGAAGCGAGCAGCGCCGCTTCGTCCACCAGTTCGCCGCGCGCGCAATTGGCGATGCGCACGCCTTTTTTGGTCAACGCGAGCGATTTGGCGTTGATTAAATGCCGGGTTTCCGGCGTCAGCGAGGAGTGCAGGCTGATAAAATCGCTGGTCTTCAATAATTCTTCGAGCGGAACGAGGCGGATATTCTGCTCGGTGGCGAGCACGGTGGAAACGTAAGGATCGTAGGCCACGACCTTCATCTTGTGCGCCTGCGCCAGGCGCGCGACTTCGGTGCCGATCGTGCCCAGGCCGACGAGACCCAGCGTCTTGTCGCGCAATTCGCTGCCCGTAAATTTCCTCTTGTCCCATTTGCCGGACTTCATCGAAGCATCGGCCTGCGCCACCGGATGCGCCATGGCCAGGAGCATGGTCATGGTGTGTTCCGCCACGCTGATGGCGTTTCCGCCGGGGGTGTTCATGACCAGCACGCCTTTGCGCGTGGCGGCGTCGAGGTCGACGTTGTCCACGCCCACGCCGGCGCGCCCGATGACGCGCAGGCTCCTGGCTTTATCCAGAAGCTCGGCCGTCACCTTCGTCGCGCTGCGGACGAGCAACGCGTCCGCGTCGCGAATTTCTTCCTCGACCTTGCCTTTCGTTTTGGGAAGATTCACGACAGTCCAGGCGGGATCCGCCTTCAGGATGCCCACCACACTTTCGTCGACGCTATCGGCAATCAGAATTTTCATTGTGCTCTCTGGATTCTCCGTGTCCCCGCACTTCTCTGCGCGCACTGTGTTAAGTCTTTCGCCGTCAAAAAGTCAAAGGCTTTCAACACAGAGGACACAGAGAAATGCGAGAACACAGAGAAATGCAAACTGACCACGAATTTGGAGAAACCCTGCCCCCTACACCCTGTCACCTATTACCTTTTCCGCTAGGACGAATGCCGCAAATAAACGTTCTGTGCGGCGCGAACGCCGCTGCCCAGCTCGACCTTGTGGCCGAGTTTCTGCAGCACGATTTCGAGGCCTCCGAGCACGGCCACGAGGTCAAGAAAATCGTAATACCCCAGATGGGCGATGCGGAACATGTGGCCCTTCATCGAACCCTGTCCGTCGGTGAGAATGACGCCAAATTGCGCGCGCATATCCTTGACAATCCTCGTGGACTCGATCCCCGCCGGGGCGTTGATGGCGGTCACTGCGTTCGCCGGCGAACTCACCGCAAAGTTTGTCAGGCCCAGCGCTACCGCCGCTTCGCGCGTCGCCTCGGCCAAAAGCGCGGCGTTGGCGATGAGGTTCTCGCGGCCCAGTTCCTTGATGTAGTTCAATGCCCCGTGCAGGCACACGACGAGCGAGGTCGCCGGTGTGTAGCTCGACTCCCCCTTCGACAAACTCTTTCGTTCCTTCGCATAGTCAAAGTAGTAGCGTGGAAGTTTCGATTGTTCCATCGCCAGAGAAGCCTTTTCGCTGATGCTGGCGAACGCGAGACCCGGCGGGATCATCGTCGCCTTCTGCGATCCGCCAATCATAATGTCAATTCCCCATTCGTCCGGACGCAGGTCCGTGGTCCCAAGACCCGTAATGGCGTCCACCACAAAGCAGCATTCGGGCAGCGAGGCCACAGCTTTGCCGAGCGTTTCGACGTCGTTCCGCACGCCCGTCGAGCTCTCCGTCGCCTGAATCAGCACGGCGCGGAACGGGCCGCCGGATTCGAGATGCTTCTTCATTTCGCCGATGGGAACGGGGTGCCCGTAGGGCGCTTCCACGACAACTGCTTCGATGCCGTAGGCTTTCGCGAGCTCGACCCAGCGCTCGCCAAATTTTCCCGCTGTCCCGATCAGGACGCGCTCGCCGGGAGAGAGCAGGTTCGACACCGCGCCTTCCATCGCGCCCGTGCCCGAACTGGCGAACACGATGACGTCATTCTTCGTGTGGAAGTAATAACGCAGGTTTTCGAGCGTCTCCCGCATCAGCGTCCGAAAAGCGTCCGTGCGGTGATGCAGCGTCATGGTCAGGGCACGAAGCTGCGCTTCCAGCAACAACGGCGTCGGTCCGGGAGTAAACAGTCTTTCCTTGATGATTCCTGGCATGTCTTTATTCTCAGTCCGTTCTTTTAGATTAGGAGAAAAATTATTTGGGGCACACGCAGTCCGGGCCGATCAAAATCAATTTCCACGGCATATCCGCCTTTTTGAGTCAGATTGCAGGCAGGAGTACAGGGTAAGGGATGGCGTGAAAATGGTCAACAGTCTAGGCCCTTAAGTTCCTCAGAAGATTACCGATAAGGCACGAATAATGCGGAACTAGAATGCCTCTCCGCTGGGTGCAGCATGCCGCGACTCCGGGGGATTTGTCGAGGATCTTCTTGAGCTGGGCGGCGCTAATCACGGTTTGTTCAGGATTGCTATTTTCCTTCGTGGAGGCAGGCCGTACAATTGAGGATCAAGCAACGATTGTGATTTTGAAGGAAGTGCAGACATGGGTGAAAAAGTAAAAGTTGTCGATGTAACGGCTCGCGACGGATTGCAGAATGAACCGAAGCTCGTGTCCACGCGAGACAAGCTCGCACTGATCGAAAAGCTGATCCAGGCAGGAGTTTCCGATATACAGGCGACCAGCTTCGTCCATCCCAAATGGGTGCCGCAAATGGCGGACGCGGAAGATGTGGCGGCCGGACTCTCCAAATTTGCAGGCGTGACATTTTCCGCTTTGGTGCCCAACTTGAAAGGGTACGAACGGGCTTTGGCCGCGGGCATTCGCCATATGGAATTCGTGATTGCCGCAAGCGAAACGTTTAACCGGAAAAATCTGAATCGCAGCATGGCCGAATCCCTGCAATTATTGGAACAAGCCACTCGCCTGGCCGAGCGCGATGGGGTTGTCTTCCGTGTTGGCTTTTCCACGTGCTTCCATTGTCCCTTTGAAGGAAGAATCTCGAGTCAGGCGGTCGTGAACGCGGCGCGCGCCGCGCGCGAGATTGGTCCTTGGCGCATCGCTATTTGCGACACCGATGGCATGGCCTTCCCGGACCAAGTCAAAGAAACTGTTGGCCGGCTGCTCAGCGAATTGAAAATAAACCGGGAGGATCTCGTTCTTCATTTCCATGACACGTATGGCCGAGGGCTGGCCAATACGCTGGCGGGACTCGACGGGGGAGTCCGCGAATTTGACTCCTCCACCGCCGGCCTGGGCGGCTGCCCGTATTGCCCCGGCGCCAGCGGTAATCTGGCGACGGAAGACCTTGTCGATTTTCTGGAAGGCATGGGCTACGACACAGGAATTCATTTGGAAAAATTGCTGGATGCGGCCGAATTTGCGTGCCGCTTTTCGTCCCGGCCCTATCAAGGACATCTCCTGCGTGCGCGCCGAGCAGGGGCCTGCGGCGTGACTCCACAAGTATCGGCATAAATTTCAATTGATGCGGATAAAGAATCACACGCTGTCATTCCGAGCGAAGCGAGGAATCTCTCTTTGGGTTTGACCCGAGAAATGAGAGATTCTTCGCTGCGCTCGGATGACAGCGAGTTGAATTACCTTCGTAGATGGTATTGACTATTTGCAGGGCGTTTATATATGGCGCTTCCACTCCATGGTGTCCGCGTGCTGGACGTAACCAACGTCCTGGCCGGACCTTTCTGCAGCTTTCAACTCGTTCTGCTGGGAGCCGAGGTCATCAAGATCGAGCATCCGGAGAACGGAGATCTCGCCCGGCGCCTGGGCGCGGATACGAAAGGGAATGCGGAGTTGATGGGCATTTCGTTCGTAGCCGTCAACGCCGGCAAGCAATCCGTAACGATCAACCTCAAATCGCCCGAAGGCAAACAGATTTTCAAGGAACTCGCGGCCATTTCGCAGGTGGTGATCGAAAATTTCCGGCCGGGCGTTATGACTCGGCTGGGCCTCGATTATCCAGCGCTGGCAAAAGTAAATCCCAGTCTCGTGTATTGCGCGATTTCGGGCTTTGGACAGGATGGCCCGCTGGCGATGCGTCCCGCCTACGATCAGGTGATCCAGGGAATTTCGGGCGTCATGAACGTGACCGGAGACGCGCAAACCGCTCCGTTGCGCGTGGGCTATCCCGTATGTGACACGATGGGCGGCATTACGGCGGCCATGGCAATCTGCGCGGCGCTCGTCGATTCGCAAACCACTAGCCGGGGCCGGAGAATAAACGTCTCCATGTTGGAATCCACGCTGGCCTCGATGGGCTGGGTCGTTTCGAACTATCTCAACGCGGGCGTCGAGCCCATCCCCATGGGGAATGAAAACTTCACGGCGGCGCCCTCCGGCGCATTTCGCACCGCGAATGGGTTGCTCAATATCGCCGCCAATGAAGACGCGCAGTTTGAAAAATTGTGCGACGTCATTGGACGCCCCGAGCTGAAAACCAACGTCCGTTTTGCGGAGCGGGAAACTCGGCGGGGGAACCGGCCGGCAATCAATAAGGAAATTGCGCCGGAACTGATGAAACGCAGCGCCGCAGAGTGGGAACAAGCACTGATCGAAGCAGGCGTGCCCGCGGGATGTGTTCTGAGCGTTCCGGAGATCCTTGGCCACCCACATCTCTCGGGCCGCAAGTTCGTCTCTGAATTTGAAGGGGCGGCCGGAAAACAAAAAGTAACCCGCGGCGGTTTTCTTTTTTCCGATGACGGAGCATCACCGCAAGGACCCGCGCCGGTCCTTTCCGAGCACACGGACGTGTGGCTGAGCAAGCTTGGCTATGACCCCGAAAAGATTCACGACCTGCGGAAAAAGCGGGTCATATGAAAGTGGCGACTCTTCCTGAATTCTCCCAGTTTGGTTGATAAAAACCTGCGCGCTGCGCAGTGAGGTTTTCTGCCCTGTTTGCGTCGCCGTGCCTGCTCCATATTTATACAGGTGTTCTGAAATAATGAGAAAAGCTCTTGACTTCATGCCAAGCGGGTACTTAAATGTTTAGAGGTTTGGGGTGTTTTAATCGACAAATCAGGGGATCTGTTTAATTCCAAGTTACTGGCGATGACCCACGAGGGGTCGTCAAGGAGGCGTTGCATGGGTGTGGGGAAATCGAAGAAGCTCACTACAAGTTTTGCAATACTGCTGACATTGTTTTTCAGCCTGCTGACAGGCGTTGTCGCGCATGCCCAGGTTACAGGGGCGACACTTTCGGGCACGGTGACCGACGCTTCGGGGTCAGCAGTGCCGAATGCGACCATTTCTATTCGAAACACGAGTACAGGGATCGTCCGGGAAATTACCACGGACGCTGCCGGCTTTTACACCGCTCCGAATCTGCCGCCGGCGGTTTATGAGGTCAAGACCTCTGGTACGGGATTTTCAACACAAGTGCAGTCGGGTATCACGCTGACCGTCGGAGCTCAGCAGACTTTGAATATTGCCCTCAAAGTGGGCCAAATATCTGAAAACGTCACGGTGACAGGCGAGGCTCCGCAGGTGGAGCTAACCTCGTCCGCCCTGTCCGGCGAGGTCAACGAAACGACCGTTCGCGAGTTGCCTCTCAATGGCCGCGACTGGAGTTCGCTCTCCGTTCTCGAACCCGGCGTGATCGGCATCCGGACTCAGACAACGACTACGGGGACAGTAAGCCGCGGGAATCGTGGCTTCGGAAATCAATTGTCCGTGGCGGGCCATCGTCCCACCGAGAATAATTACCGTGTCAACGGGATCACCGTGAACGACTATTCGAATGGATCGCCCGGCAGCGTGCAGGGGTCGCAACTGGGCGTGGACGCGATCCAGGAATTCTCGGTTTTGACGGCCAACTATACCGCTGAGTATGGAAGAACTTCCGGCGGCGTCATCAACGCGATCACCAAGGCGGGCACGAACAGTTTCCATGGGGATGCCTACTGGTTCCTCCGCGATGAAGGATTGGACGCCCGGCCTGTCTTTGCTACCGCGGGTCAGCCGAATCCGTTCTTCCATCGCAACCAGTTTGGCGGCTCCGCCGGTGGTCCCATTCAAAAGGGCAAGACATTTGTGTTTGGAGACTACGAGGCGATTCGTCAGCTCAAGAATACGAGCGCAAATACGCCCGTTCCCTCGGCAGCTGTCCATGCTGGAACCCTTTGCTCGACGATCGCAGCCGGCGCCGTATGTCCGGATGATGGACTCACGGGGCCCCACCAGGTTACCGGTGCGGTCAATCCAGACCCAACGACGGGCATAGACGTGGCGGTTTTGAAGTATCTGCCCCTCTTTCCCTCGGTTCCGGGGACCTCCGCAAACGGCGACATAGGGTCATTTAACGCGCCTACTCCCATTACATTCACCGAGAACTATGCAACGGCCCGAGTGGACCACCATTTTTCGGACAAGGACGACTTTGACGCCGTCTGGTTCTTTGACAGGTCTTTCCAAGATGCTCCGGACGCCCTTTTGCTTTCCACAACCGGGACGTTCAGTGAAAGGATCATGGGAGGCCTGGAATGGACGCATATCTTCAGCCCTTCTCTCGTAAATACTGCGCGCGTGGGCTACAACCGCACAATTGGCCACGTGGGCCAGCCCGGAAGAGTCCTTAATCCACTTGCGTCGGATACTACGCTGAGTGATGGTTATCTTGCCGGTCACCCGTCTCCGATCATTGGCATAGGCGGCCTGCCGCTCATGCAGGGAAGCCTCGGCAGCCAGACTCTGAATAACCACACCGGAAATTCTTACCAATTCTATGACGATGCGTTCTACACGCACGGCAACAACGCTTTTAAGTTCGGGTTTTCGGTTGAGCGCATCCAATACAACGAATTGTCCGTTCAGCGGCCAAATGGAACTTTCGGTTTCAATGGTGGTATCGTAGGGTTTCTTAGAAACCAACCCACCAGCTTCCAGCAGGGAAATTCCAGCATTGAGAAAGAACTAGGAACTCGGGCCACAGTCTTCGCGGGCTACGTGCAGGACGATTGGAAATTCCGGCCCAATCTGACGCTGAACCTCGGCTTGCGTTACGAGATTGAGACCCTGCCGACAGAGGCCCACTATGGGTTCACAGTGGTGCAAGGCCTCACCAGTGGCAATGCGCCAGTGAATGTCCCGCACCCCTGGCAGACAAACCCCACGAAAAGGAACTTCGAGCCACGCGTAGGGTTCGCCTATGATCCCTTCAAGGATGGCAAAACGTCTATCCGCGGCGGGTTTGGAATCTTTGACGTTCTCCCTGGCCCTTGGGTCATCAATATTCAGGAGTCCGGGTCTCTACCGTTCGCCTCAACCGTCATCGCCGGCGCCAGCGCGCTGCCTCCAGGATCATTCCCGGTCCTGACTGGGGTGCCGCTTGGCTCGAGCAGCGCCCAGGCCTATGCACCCGACCAAAACCCGAGGAGAAACTACGCCATGAACTGGAACTTAACGGTTCAGCGCCAAATCACCTCGACCTTGACCGCGTCAATCGGCTACGTCGGATCGCACACGCTCCATTCGCCGTTCACCACCGATACCAGCAACTCGGTCGGTCCACCTCAGGTCATGACCACTCCTTTCGGCTTGGAATGGCCGTGCGGGCCTACGGCCGCTCCGAATCCTGTCAGCGCTTGCGCCGTGGGATTCCTACCGGGGACAACGGGTACGCCAGTGAATAATCCTACCACCGTGTTCAACAGTCACGTTGGGCAACTCCGGCCGACGGCATGGATCTCAGACGCTCACTACAGCGCCCTGGATGCGCAACTTACCCAGAAGTTTGGCCACGGCTTGCAAGGGGAAGCCAGCTTTACTTGGGGGAAGTGCTTTGACACAGGATCAAGCGGAGATATCGGCGACGCGTATCAGAATTCTCCCTCGTCACTGATCTTCTTCAACCCAGGCGGCCGGAGCGGCCTGTGTGATTTCAACGTCACCAGGAACTTTGTTACTAATTTGATTTATGATATTCCGTCTCCGAAATCCGATTCATGGGCTGTTTCGCACCTCGCCGGTGGATGGGAGCTGGGTGGAATCCTGACCGCCAGCACGGGGACACCGTTTACCCTGACGATGGGCGACCCGATGGGCATTAACAATGGCGATTCGTTGGGCTTCCCTGACAAGGTGGCGGGTTGCAACCCCATCGCGGCGAACTACAGATCGACTTTACAATACCTGAACTTAGCCTGCTTCAATCCTCCGACCGTCCCGACGGCGTCGGTTGCTTCTTTGCCTTATCCATGCGCTCCTTTCACGGGCGCAGCCGCCGCCGCACCGAGCGGCCAAACCTATTGCGCCAATGTATTTGGAAATAACGGGCGCAACTCCCTGGTCGGGCCGGGCCTTTTCGACCTGGACTTCTCGGTCTTTAAGAACAACTACATCCGCCGGATTTCGGAGAGCTTCAATGTCCAGTTCCGGGCTGAGCTGTTCAACGTGTTGAACCACGCCAACTTCCAGCAGCCGCTTTGCTGCTCGGGTATTTTCAATCAGGATGGATCACCGGCTGCCAGTGCGGGCCAGCTAAGTCAAACAGCAACTGACAATCGTGAGATTCAACTGAGCTTGAAAGTCATCTGGTAACGTTTTGATGGACGACAAAGAGCCGGGCCTGACAGGGCCCGGCTCTTTGTTTTTTAGCGATTGCCTGATGACCGGTCCTGACGACTGTTAACCATGGGTCAGGCAGCCGCTCGACTGAGCAGGTAGTGGGTTCCTTTCCCCGAAGATTTCACCGAATCGCATTCCTGTAACGGGCTGAATTGAAAATTTCAAGTTTCATTTGTCTAAGACTCGGGCTGTCAATCCTGCTGTTTGCTCCATGCGATTCCTATGGCGTGCGCATAACGTTTCCAACGGCGACCAGCCGGATGGTCGCGTGAGATTGGAACGGATCCAATTTCAAAGTGAACCTTCGGATGCCAACCGTTACAAGCAAAGGAAAACAATTATTGATTTTTAATCTTGTGTGCGAAATTTGATGCAACCTCAACGCGAGTGGTCTTTGATTCACCCGGTTTGGCGGCCAGAAATACCTGCTCGCTTCGGGCCGAAATTTACTCCTTGATTTACATCGCCGCGCATATTCCATTTTCATAACGCCGTCACAGTTTTACAAGAAACCGCTTGACATCTCTCCGCGTGGATACTTAAATATCTGCACGTTTGGGGTGTTTCAACGCAGAAGTCGCATCAGATTTTTATGCCGAGGTGCACGCGATGACCCATGAGGGATCATCAAGGAGAGAGGGATGGGTGTGAGAAAATCTAGAAAATTCACCACGAGTTTCGCAATATTGGTCACACTGTTTTTCAGTCTAATGGCAGGCGTTGTCGCGCGTGCCCAGGTCACTGGGGCCACCTTATCAGGGGCTGTCACAGACGCGTCCGGCGCGGTTGTTGCCGGCGCGCAAATCTCGATCAGGAATACCGCGACCGGCATCACCACCGAAGCTACGACGGATTCCGCTGGCTACTATACCGTTCCCAACCTCTCGGCCGGGCCATATGAGGTGAAGGTCTCGGCGAAGGGTTTCAGCACCGCGGTTTCGACTATCACACTCGCGGTCGGGGCTCAGCCGACACTTAACATCCCCTTGAAGGTGGGGGAAACCTCCACAACGGTCCAAGTAACCGAGGCCGCGCCACTGATCGATCTCACCTCGTCCACACTGACAGGACAGGTCGAATCTCAGACGGTGCTCGACCTGCCTTTGAACGGACGCGACTGGACTCAGCTCGCGACACTTCACCCCGGCGTCGCTCTAATCGAAGAACAGATGGACTACTCTACTTCCGCGCGAGGGAATCGTGGCTTCGGAGCGGAACTCACCGTATCCGGCCAGAGGACAACCACCAACAACTATCGGCTGGACGGAATTAGCGTCAACGATTACGCCAACAGCGGGCCGGGCAATGTGATCGGCGCCGCGCTGGGAGTGGACGCCATTCAGGAATTTTCTGTGCTTACGGGCGGCTTCTCGGCCGAGTACGGGAAGGCCTCCGGTGGAGTCATAAACGCCATCACCAAGTCGGGCACGAACAGCTTCCATGGTGACGCGTACGAGTTCCTGCGAAACAGTGCGTTGGATGCGCGAGATTACTTCACCAGGAGCATCGACGCCCCTCGGCCAGAGTTTATCCGCAATCAGTTCGGCGTTGCGGCAGGTGGGCCCATCATTAAGGAAAAGACATTCATCTTCGGCGACTACGAGGGGCTGCGCCAGATAAAGGGCATTCCAACGTCTGTCCACGTACCATCTTTGGCAGCGCGGGCTGGGAATCTCACTTACTCGAGCGGCATATTTCCAGCCGGTTGCACCGCGACCTCTGCAACCACATGTACCGTGTCAAGTATAGACCCGGCAGCAACTGCGGCGTTCGCTATGTTCCCAGCCCCGAACGGCCCCATCAGCGGGAACGCAGCCGAATTCGTCAACGATGCTGTGCAGAGAGTGCCGGAAAATTTCGCTACGTTTCGGGTGGATCACAAGCTCTCGGCCAGCGACAACCTGTCGGGAACATATCTATTTGACAATACATTATTCGATCAGCCCGACTCCTTCAACAACGATATTCTGCACTCGCAGACCCGGCGGCAGACGGTCGTCCTCCAGGAGAGCCACACGTTCAGCCCAAGCGTACTCAATGCCGCCCGAATTGGCTACAGCCGTACTCATGTAGTCAATCTTAACCCGGCCGGTCACGTTAATGCTGCGGCGGCAGACCCGAGCCTGGGCACGGCGGGACAGTTTGCGCCCGAAATACAAGTCAACAATGAAGGACTTACCAGGATGCCAGGTGGTGTGGGCACGGGTTCCTATTACCTTCACACGTTCAATAACTACGAGTTCTATGACGATGCGTTCTGGACCCATGGTGCTCACACCATTAAATTCGGCGGGGGCGTGGAACGCATGCAGTACAATTTTGAGGCGTTCCAGAACCAGGGCGGATTATGGAAGTTCCCAAACATGGCGGCTTTTCTCCAAAATCAAGCTACTCATTTTGAGGAAGGCATCCCCAGCGCCATTACTCCAAGAGAAATGCGCCAGACGCTTTTTGCAGGATATATCCAGGACGACTGGCGCTTCCGCTCTAACCTAACGTTAAATATTGGCTTGCGCTACGAAATGACTACGGTCATCAACGATGCGCAGGGCAAGATTACCAGCCTGGTGAATATTTCCGACGGAGCGCCCCAATGCGGGAAGGCGTACACTTCGCCCATTTTGGGGACGCTATCGGGCGGTTCTTGCGGCAGCGTTGGTCCTTACTACGCGAACCCCACGAAGCGCAACTTTGAGCCTCGGATAGGATTTGCGTGGGACCCGTTCCGCGATGGTAAGACCTCGGTTCGCGGCGGCTTTGGCATCTACGATGTGTTGCCGCTGCCTGGTTATTTCCTCTTGCAAGAAAACCAGTCCGGGCCTTTCATGATATTTTCCTCATTGGATACGGCGAAAGGTGCTGCTCCGGGAAATAAGTTGGCGGGGGCCTTTCCGACGCAAGGGGAGCCTCTGCTTGTGAATCCACCATCCGGGGTTACTCCAGGTAAGCTAGCGACCTCTACGATTGAATCACATCCTCACCGAAATTACGTGCTGCAATGGAACTTGAACGTCCAGCGCCAAATTACGCAATCTCTGTCACTGACAGTGGGCTACCTTGGTTCCCATGGCGTCCACAATTTGACTCGCGGTGATGACGGCAATATGACCCAGGGTGTGGAGACCCCCGGCGTCGGATTGCTTTTCCCATGCGGGCTCCCGTTACAAGCGGATGGTACATGCACGCCAGGTAACAACGCGGCAGGAACAGGCACGGCCCAAATCAACCAGACCAACGGGATCATTCGGTATATCTTTTGGTCCGCCGACTCTTTCTACCATGCTATGAATGTGAGTCTTGACAAGAAGATGAGCCACGGCCTCCAATTTCAGGTCGTTAACACCTGGGGAAGATCCATTGACGATAGCTCGTCAACCATCGCGGGAGATACGTTCGAGCAAGGGCTTAACTCATTGTACTATTTTGCCTCGCACGCACTGCGCGGTCCTTCTGACTACAATGTTGCCGACACATTATCCATCAACACCCTCTGGGCTATACCAACGCCGCAGTCTTGGAACGGGTTTGCCAAGACGGCGCTAGGCGGATGGCAAATGGGCGGAATCGTCAAATATAATACTGGGGTTCCGACGACTCCCATCATTGGTGGAGACCCCGCGGGCTTGGGGAACGGGGGCGCCGACCAGTTTGGCATTCCCGACTACGTTCCCGGATGCAATCGCGTTAACTCGAAATCGGTTTCTGCTTATATCAACCAAAGCTGCTACACTCCTCCGACGGCCCCGGCTTCTTTTGCCGCCCAGTGCGGCGGTTTCCCAGGAGCCGCAACCCCGGCGCCCAGCGGCATGGTCTATTGCGCGAATCTCTTAGGCAATGCGGGCCGCAATACCATCACTGGACCTAAACTTGTAAACTTTGATTTCTCGATGACCAAGAACACCGCGATCCGGAGGATTTCGGAAACCTTCAACGTTCAGTTCCGGGCGGAGATTTTCAATATCTTCAATCATTCTAATTTCCTGCCACCCGAGCCAGTAAATAACACGGCTGGCGCCCAGGTGCTCAATACGGACGGATCGCCAAGCGCCGGAGGTATTGACGCCCTGGCGACTCAACCGCGAGAAGTCCAGTTTGCGTTGAAGCTCATTTGGTAATTCGAAGAGCGCCAACATGCGACAGCCGCCCGCGCGGGACCCAGGCGGGCGGCTGTTTCTTTTGCATTGAATTAGATCGATCTAGCGGAACACGTTTGGCTTGGTTGACGCCTTGACGTAGGTGCCGATCGTTGATTCGCGAGACCCCCTTCAAACTCAGCCAAAGGAAAGATTTGGTCTTTCCTTTCAGGGAATTTTCAGGCTGGCAGGACTAAAGTGGCGTGCGTTACCGGCGGGTCTACCCTGAATTCCCCTTGTGGAACCAGGCCGGTGCGAAGCAGGTCTTCGTAGCACAGCGACTCTTCGCCGTGCGCTTTTTGCAATCGCAAGAAAGTCGGTGACGTATTGGTGAGCTGAGGAACCGCACAGCCAAGAGTGGCTGTGCTACTGAACTTCGGAGGATAAATCGATGAAAGTTTCAAGTTACGCAAAGCTCGCGCTGGCCTTTTCGATCGTATTGTCGGCGGCCTGCGTTCTCGCAGGCTCGCCGGCCAGCGGTTATCACCTGATCAAGAAAGTAACGTATGGCGTAGCACCCGGGATTGGCGCCACCAGAGAATATTTCGACTACGTGGTTGCGGATCCCGCTGCGCGCCGCATCTACTTCACTGAAGGTACGGTAGTGCATGTGGTCAATGCCGACACGGGAGACAAGGTCGGCGAGATCACCGGAGACTGGAAGCGCATTCACGGAGTCGCTCTGTCCCCTGAAACAAACCACGGTTTCATCACGGACGGAGAAGCGGGCAATATTATCATGTTCGATATCAAGACCCTCAAAGTACTCTCAACGATCAAAGGGGAAGAGGACGCCGATTGGATCCTTTACGATCCAGCATCGAAGCGCATCTTCGCATTTAACGGGTCAGCGAAGTCTGCCACCGTTATCGATCCCGCGAAGGGCGAGGTGATCAAAACCATTCCCCTGGGCGGCCAACCCGAACAAGCCGTCGCCGACGGCAAGGGAATGATTTACGACAACATTGAATCCACGAACGAAGTCATCGCCATCGACAGCAATGACTTCACGATCAAGTCGCGGTGGCCGGTCGCGCCTTCCGGGCAGCCCGTTTCCATCGCGTTGGATCGCAAGACGCGGCGGTTGTTTATCGGCGGACGAAATCCCAAGATGCTTGTGATGATGAACGCCGACACAGGAAAAGTCATCGGTGAACCGTTTCCGATCGGCGACCGTGTGGACGCCAATACTTTTGATGCTTCCACGAATACCGTGGCGTCCGCGACACGCGAGGGCACGCTCCATATCTTCCACGAAGACTCACCCGACAAACTGTCCGTGGTCGAAACGGTGAAGACCGAATTTGGAGCCAAGACCATGGGATTCGATCCAAAGACCCACAATCTGTACCTCACCACGTCGGACTTTGGTCCGGCGCCGGCCCCCACAGAGAAGCAGCCGAATCCGCAACCGGTTGCTACTCCGGGAACGTTTCGGCTGTTGATCTACGGTCGATAGCGGGACGCGCAAAGCGATGGATGGGAAGGTTCGAGGAGCGGGCCGGATTTGGCAGCGAACCTTCCCTTTGAGCGAAAAAGGGTGTACAAGATCAATTCAAAAACGTCGGAATTGAACCCGGACTTTGAATGGTAACGGAGGTTCCATGAAACGAATAAGATGTGCTTTGAATATTTCGCTCATGATACTGGCAGCGGCCGTCGTGGCATCCGCGCAGGGGCAAGTTACCGCGGTTCGCGCGGGCAAAATGTTTGACCCAAAGTCGGGCGCAAATCTGACGAACCAGGTCGTGCTCGTCACCGGCGATAAAATTACGGACGTCGGTCCGGCCGACCGCGTGAAAATTCCGGCTGGCGCAAAAGTGATCGACCTCAGCCAAGCGACCGTGCTGCCCGGATTGATTGACGGCCACGTTCACTTGACCGACGCTCAAGGGAATTTGCAGCATCAGATGATGGTCGCGCTCTTCAGCGCCACGTCGAGTCTGAATTCCGGCTACACAACGCTGGTGGCGATGGGATCCCATGGCGGCGGCTACGCCGATGTGGAACTGAAGAAGGCAATTCAGTCCGGGCTCGTGAAGGGTCCACGCATTGTGACCGCTGGTCCCATCATCAACGTCACCATGCCGGGGAATGCGCCGTTCCCCCTCATGAGCACACCGTTGGAGCAGGACATCGAGGTCAATGGCGCCGACCAAATGCGCGGCGCGGTGCGTGAGCTCGCCAAATATGGCGTCGAGCACGTCAAGATTCACACGACCGGGCCGTTCTATTTCGACAAAGACGGCAAGATGTACAACCAGCCTCTTCCCACTCGAGAAGAACTCGCCGCCGTGATCGACGAAGCGCATCGGCGCGGGATGTGGGTCGCCTCGCACACCTACGGAGGTGAGGGGTTGAAGGAGGCGATCGACCTCGGCCTCGACAATATCCAGCATGCGACTGCGGCGACCGATGAAGACATTCGCGAGATCGTTCAGAAGCATTTGCCCATCACCACAACGATTCTCGACCACCGCCAGGATGAGCCCGGTGATCTGAAACAGTGGGCGCCTTATAGCCGCTACCGTCTGGTGGAAGTCACCTGGAAGAAGATGCTGGCCGCCGGCGTGATCCTCGGCTGGGGTAGCGGCTCCGCGCCGCCTCCAGGCCGCGTCTACAACACCGAATGCAACTGCTCGCACGGCGTGCAGGGGGAAATGTTTCCCATCTTTGTCAAATGGGGAGCCAGCCCGGTGTACACACTGCGCATGGCCACAACTGTGAATGCGGAAATCATTCGCATGTCGGATAAAGTTGGCACCATCGAGAAGGGCAAGTTCGCCGACATGATCGCGGTTTCCGGCGATCCGTTGCAGGATATTTCCGAGATGCAGCGAGTGAAATTCGTGATGAAGGGCGGCGCCGTCATCAAGAATGATATGGCGATGGCGCCTGCCACAGTGGCGTCTTCCAATTAGATTTGGAAATTTATTGGCATTGTAGCGGCAGGAGCCTGCGAGGATCATCTTAAAATGGGCTTCCGCCGCTACGGTTTACCAGAATCCTTT
The DNA here is from genome assembly GCA_963719875.1 of uncultured Acidobacteriota bacterium. Classification (GTDB taxonomy): domain Bacteria; phylum Acidobacteriota; class Terriglobia; order Acidiferrales; family UBA7541; genus Palsa-360. The sequence continues at coordinate 389,555 of CAVRDJ010000002.1, forward strand.
GCGCGTACGAACTCCTTATTTGACGCTGCCAGAATTTCCCCTCTCCATCTGTACCTTCCGATCGCATTTATATTTTCTCTTATTTGACCTGAGCCTTGGCATCCGGGTGATGACTTACAAGCCCAGATCGCTGAGGCCCGGATGTTCATCCGGACGCCGGCCCAGCGGCCAATGAAACAGCAGCTCGGAAGGGCGAATCGGCAAATCATTGATGCTGGCATGCCGATGATGCATGAGGCCCTCCGCATTGAACTCCCAATTTTCGTTTCCGTAGGAGCGATAACACTGTCCGGAGTCGTCGTGCCACTCATAAGCAAATCGCACGGCAATCCTCGCGCCATCGAACGCCCACATTTCCTTGATGAGGCGGTAGTCCAACTCACGGGTCCATTTGCGCGCCAGAAATTGAACGATCTGTTCCCTGCCGTTGATAAATTCGGCGCGGTTGCGCCAGCGGCTCTCGACCGTATACGCCAGCGCCACGCGTTGCGGATCGCGCGAATTCCAGCCGTCTTCCGCTTTGCGTACTTTTTCGATCGCCGTCTCACGCGTGAAGGGTGGCACTAGACTTGCTTGGGGTTGAGTTGACATCTGATACCTCCTTCGCTCTATCCTCCCATGCGTGATCCAGGGAAGGATCAAGGATACTTTTTCTTTTCCCGCCCGCGCAGCGGTCTTTTTCCAGCTGCCGATCCAATCATCGGATTATCCCATTTTATTCGCTTGACACCCTGCCCAACAAAGGTGATATGAGGAGTTCTCTATCCCAATTCTTTGTGCGGGCGGCTAAATCTTTGCAATGAGAATGACTTCATGACTCCGAAACAAGGAAATGGGAAAGCGGACAATCACCGCCAATGGGTCAGCATCATCCCCTTTGGAATCAACCAGCAGCATCCCCGCGCGTACCGAGGCATGCTCGCATCCATCTGGGAAAACCGCGACAATCTTCTCTACATGCATCGGATTTTGCGCGACGGTTGCTGCGACGGTTGCGCCCTCGGCACTTCCGGCGTACACGACTGGACCATGAAGGGAGTTCATCTTTGCGCCTTGCGTTTGCAGCTCATGCGGCTGAACACCATGCCGGCCATGGACTGGCGGTTGCTCGAGGATGTTCCTTCCCTTCGCCGAATGTCGAATGGCCAGCTGCGCAAGCTGGGGCGTCTCTCGGTGCCGATGGTGCGTCTGAAAGGCGACAAAGGATTTCGCCGCATTTCCTGGGAGGAAGCGATTGACTTGACGGCGAAACGCCTGCGCGCGGTCGATCCGCATCGCCTCGTCTGGTACCTCACTTCCCGCGGCCTCACCAACGAGGCTTACTATGCTCACCAGAAAGTGGCCCGCTTCTTTGGCACCAACCACGTGGATACCAGCGCGCGCGTCTGCCATGCGCCCAGCACGGCGGCGCTCGGCGCAACGGTCGGGTGCGCGGCGACGACTTGTTCGTATTCGGATTGGATTGGCAGCGATTTAATTATCTTTGTCGGTAGTAACATTGCCAATAACCAGCCGGTGGCCACCAAATATCTCTATTTCGCGAAGCAAGCAGGCAGCAAAATTTTTGTGGTCAATCCCTACTTCGAACCCGGCCTGGATCGCTATTGGGTGCCTTCGATCGCCAAGAGCGCGCTGTTTGGAACGCGCCTGGCCGATGACTATTTCCAGATCCACATTGGCGGAGACATCGCATTCTTCTACGGCGCGTTGAAACATCTCATCGAGAACGGCTGGGTGGACCGCGAGTTTATCGCGGCTCGCACCGTCGGCTGGCAAGACGCCGAAGCCAAGGCGCGCAGCCTCTCCTGGCAGGACCTGGAACGCAGCGCCGGGCAAAGCAAGGCGGAGATGTACCGCTTCGCCGAGGCCATCGGCAAAGCCCGCCACGCGATCATCGTTTGGAGCATGGGGATCACACAACACAGCTACGGAAGCGACAATGTTCGCTCGATCGTGAACCTTCAACTCGCGCGCGGAAACGTGGGCCGTCCGCATACCGGATTAATGCCTATCCGTGGCCACAGCGGCGTTCAGGGCGGCGCGGAAATGGGCGGGCAGCCCGGCGCCTACGTGATGGGCGTGCCGGTCAACGAGGAGAATTCCAGACGGCTGGCGCAACCTGAGCTTTGGGGATTTGAACCACCAGCATGGAAAGGGATCTCCGCCACGCAAATGATCCTGGCCGCGGAGCGCGGAGAAATTGACGCGCTTTGGCAGTCCGGCGGGAATTTCGTGGACACGCTTCCCGAGCCTGACCGGGTCATTCGATCGGTGGCCAACATCGGTTTCCGCGCCCATCAGGACATCATGGTCAGTTCGAACATGCTTGTCGACCCCGCCGATACGGTCGTTTTGCTTCCCACCCGGACCCGTTATGAGCAGCGTGGCGGCGGGACGGAAACCAGCACCGAGCGTCGCATCATTTATTCGCCGGAAATTTCTGGGCGCCGGATCCCCGAGACGCGCGATGAGTGGGAAATCCCCGTCCAAGTCGCGCGACGCGCTGACCCTGAGCGAGCGGCCAATAGCTTCTCCTGGAAAGACACGCAGGATATTCGAGAGGAAATCGATCGCGTCTGTCCTACTTACAAGGGAATCGCGAACCTGCGGAAGAAGGGCGACAACTTCCAGTATGGCGGACCTCGCCTGCTCGTGGACCGTTTTTTGACTCCAGATGGGAAGGGGCACTTCTCACCGATTGGTCTCCCGGAAGAAAAGGTCCCCGCGGGGCAATTCCTGCTCGCCACTCGACGCGGGAAACAGTTCAACAGCATGATTTATAACGTCACCGATCCGCTCACGGGTCTCCAGCGGGAAGACATCATCATGGCGAAGGAAGATGCGGAGCGGCTGGGCCTGCAGAACGGAGACGCAATTCTGCTGCGAAATGATTGCGGCGAATACCGCGGGCGCGTGAAAATCGGTCGCATCAAGCCGGGGAGCATACAGGGCCATTGGCCGGAAGTGAATGTGGTCGTTCCCGCCGGCCGGCTCGATCCGAGTGGCGTGCCGGACTACAACGCGGTTGTGGAGATCATTCTCTTGGGCCGGCCAGAAGCCGTCGCAACCTCGGAGGTCGCCACGGCATAGGGGTGGTCGCATCTCAGCACAGAGTCGGGCCACCGGGCCTGCGGAATTGAGACGGGGAGCGCAATATTTTTTGGATCCCAGGGTTTTCTGTGCGCAGATTTCTCCAACTTGAGGAGGCGCCTATGGCAACGGATCATCTTCCCAACCGGTGGGGTATTGCAGTAGCAGCAGTGATCATGCAGATCTGCTTGGGGGCCGTGTACGGGTGGAGTGTGTTCGTCAAACCGCTCATTGGGGCCGAGCATTGGAAGCTTACCGACGTCTCTTTGAACTTTACGTTGGCGATTGTTTTTCTCGGATTCGGCACGGTGATCGGCGGCCTTTGGCAGGACCGCGTGGGCCCACGGAAAGTGGCCACGGTGGCCGGAATCCTATACGGCATCGGATACCTGGTAGCGGGATTTGCTGCCTCGCGCCATTCCCTCTATGGGCTCTATCTGGGATACGGCGTAATCACGGGGATCGGAATGGGCATGGGTTACATTTGCCCGGTCGCCACCCTGGTGAAATGGTTTCCCGACCGGCGCGGCCTAATGACCGGCGTGGCCGTTTGCGGGTACGGCTTTGGCGCGCTGATCATGAGTCCCTTCGCGGCATGGGAAATCATCCATCACGGAATTCCGGCGACGTTTTCTACTCTTGGCATCGTGTACCTGATCGTCGTTGTGCTGGCGGCGCAGTTCTACGCGAATCCTCCGCAGGGTTGGCGTCCCGCTGGTTGGGAGCCGCGGACGGCGGTGGCCAAAGCAGCCAGTACGTACAACTTCTCTGTCAGCGAAGCGATGGGCACCTGGCAGTTTTATCTTCTCTTTCTTCTGTTGTTCCTGAATGTCTCCGCCGGCATCATGATCATCAGCCAGGCTTCTCCGATGGCGCAGCAGCTCGTCGGCATGACCGTGCTTCAAGCCGCGGGAATGGTGGGCGTGATCTCGATCTGCAACGGGCTCGGGCGGGTCTTCTGGGCGTGGGTTTCTGATTCTCTAGGGCGCGCCCGCGTTTATCTGCTGCTCTACCTGATCCAGGTGGCGATCTTTTTTGCGCTGCCCCATATTCGGGATCTGAGATTGTTTACGGCCGCGTTCGCTCTGATCGGATTGTGTTACGGCGGAGGCTTTGGCACGATGCCTTCCTTCACTGCTGATTTTTTCGGAGCGAAATATATGGGCGGGATCTACGGCTGGATCTTGCTGGCCTGGGGAATGGCCGCGATTCCCTCTCCGATCATGATCGCGCGAGTTCGGCAAAACACGGGCAGCTATGGTCCGGCCATCACGGTCATCGCCATTGTGATGCTGGTGTCGCTGGTCCTGCCGCTCATTGCGCGGCGCCCGTCGAGGGAACAAACTGGGGTGCCCGCAGTGGCAACTGGGTCTGACTGAGTGGCGCTCTAACCCAGAACTAATAATAACTTGATAGCTAAATTAGTTGGATCAATATGACCGGGTGACAGATTCTCCCGGATTCTTGCCGACTCTAAATAAATTTCGCAGCAAGGACGTCGGAAGAAGCTCTCGTCCATGACTCAAAAAGCCCGCAACATCGAACTCACCCAGGTCACCGAATGGGAGGACGGCAAGGCCACGCGTGTCGAAGACTGCTTGGCCGCCGAAGAGCCGCTGGAGATGCGCGCGGGAAGATATTCCCTGGGCGTCACTCTTCGCACGCCGGGAAACGACGAGGAGCTCGTGGCGGGTTTTCTTTTTACGGAAGGCATCATCTCCCGGCGGGAACACCTCGTGGCGTTGCGGCTGCCCCGCGATGGCGCCCCTGAACGTAACCTTGTGCGTGTGACCCTCGATTCCAAAGTGCGCCTCGCACCAGGCAGCGCGGCGCGCAGATTTTCCGCTGGCTCGGCCTGCGGCGTATGCGGAAAGGCATCCATCACGCAACTCCGGCGGCGCGGGCTGCGGCGCCCCGAAGTTGCGACGCTATTCGATCCCGAAGTTCTTTGCCACCTGCCTCAGAAGCTGCGGGCGGCGCAGGCCGTCTTTGGCCGTACCGGCGGATTGCACGCCGCCGCGATTTTTGACCCGGGCGGCGAACTGCTCGTCTTGCGCGAAGACATCGGCCGACATAATGCCGTGGATAAGGTCATCGGGTGGGCTTTCCTGGAAGGCCGCTTGCCACTCAGCAGACATATGTTGCTCGTCAGCGGCCGCGGCGGCTTCGAGATCGTGCAGAAGGCGCTCGCCGCCGGCATTCCGCTGCTGGCCTCGGTATCGGCGCCTTCAAGTCTCGCGGTACAGCTCGCGCGTGAACTTGGTTTGACGCTGGTGGGTTTTCTGCGCGGCCAGCGATTCGTGATTTACTCCGGCGAGGAGCGGATCAAAGTTTCCACTCCGGCGCCGGGAGGCAGAGATGATCCAACGCTGTGACGAGGGCGGGAATCTGCCAGAACCGCACAGGGTGAATGGCAATCACGGCTTGGTCTATTCCATGGTCCGAATTCAAAGTGCTGAGCTCGTCGAGTTCAAAAATCCTAAAATTTTTCATACGAACCCTCTGTCCAGGCAAGCGCACGAAACCTGTAACCTGCCACGGAGCAAAAGACAACCTCTGCAGCCTCTTGGCCACTTTGAGCGCGAACCTGTCGGCTCCGACGACAAGGAGGCGAGCCGGTTCGGGCAAGTGCGCCCGACGGCGCCTGCAATTCGTCACTGGCCGAAAGGTATACTGTCTTGATAATACTGGATGTAACGGCCCAGAATGATCACCGCGAACCACAGGAGCAAAGAACTCGCCGCGACGAGTTTGGCGGAGAGCGGCGCATCTTCGCCGGGTCCCAGGTCCTTGACTCCGCCGAAAACGCCGGTCAGATAGAATGCCGCCGCGTTCACGCCAAGCAGCAGGATGGCGAGCAGCTTGACCCAGAAAGCGTAGTCCAACGTGTAGAACTCCGGCATGCCGATGAACGCCAAGAGTCCCGTCACGAGGTTGATTCCGAATCCCGCGAGCGCCCAGGGCACCAGACGGTGCAGCGGCTCGAGCGGCAGTTGCCTCGCAAATCCCATGATGCGGAGATCGAGAGCGCCCACGGTCCCGATCAGCAACACGAGCCCCAGGAAGTGCAGATCCATCAGGAAGGCCCACCACCACTTGTTGTACGTCATGGCCTCGGTGAACTTCCAGGGCGTGGGCTCAAAGAAGTGCACGATCAACCCCAAGGTCCCTTCAGTCGGCGTCGCATCCTGGCTAGCGCGGACCTCCGTATGCCTGATTTCCCCGCCGGTGTTCCCGGTTCTCACCATGAGTCCCACAGCCAACAAAGAAAAAATCAGGACGGCCGTCAAATTCCATCGCGCCATGCGCCCCCGGTGATGGATCTGCCACAATCCGGCCAGCGCGAACGCCCCTGTGGCCTCCAGGAACCACAAGGCCAGCATCGCCGCGCCCTCGTGCCGCTGCACGAAGGCGTCGGATATGCCGGGCTTGTCCTTAAGCATTAGTTGCGCGCCCTTGCCGCTTGCAAAAGTCGGGATCGCAATCAGAGCCATGGCTGCAAAAATGATCAGGCTGCCTCGCCGCAGGGGTTCGTTTTTCCCAAAGAGGGAAACGAGAAAGAGGCCGAAGCCGATGATGCTGCCAATTACTGGGAAGTGATTCAACAGGAGATGTATATGCACGAAGTTCATGACGGTTCCGCATGCGCGCCCTGGAATAACGAGCTCCGCTGATTCTTTGCGTGCACCGTACCCCCTGCACCCTCGCAAGTCAACGCGAAACCGGGTAGAGAGATGTACAGAGACATCCTCCACGAACGGGACTCTGCGTTCCGGACCTCAACATCCATGTGGCCGGCCATCACCCAGAATCGAGCGCGAGAGCAATAAAATCCGCCGCGTTGGTAAAATATTACCCACCATTACCAACCCATTTGATCCATCCTCTTAAGGATAATCGCGCTGTACTTATTCATGCGCTCGGGTCGTCGCTTCAGGGGAGCCGGCAGAATTGCAGCGAGCCGCGCCGCCTGTTGCCGGCCGATATTCCGGGCTGCGGTTTCGTCGTAGTAATGAGACGCCGACTCTGCACCATAAATACCAGGGCCCCATTCAACCACGTTGAGGTAGATCTCCAGAATGCGATGTTTGCCGAGCACGAATTCGGCCACCGGTACCAGTGTGGCCTCCGCGCCCTTGCGGAGGATAGAGCGGCCCGTTCCGAAGAATAGGTTTTTCACGAGTTGCTGGGTAATGGTGGAAGCTCCGCGGGTGCGATCGCCTTCCAAATCTTCTTCGGCAGCGATTTGGATCTGGTGCCAATCGAATCCATGGTGTAGATAGAAGTGCGCGTCCTCTGCGGCGATTACAGCGTGCTGGAGATCGGCCGAGATTTGGCTGAGCGGAATGAATTTGTAGCGTTCGCGATACGGCGTGTGGTGAATCCAGGCCTGCAAGCGGCGCTGGATGTGCACCGCGGTTGTCGGTGGGTCGATCCACCGGGCGGCCAAAAGGATCAGCGCGGCAAACGACCAAAGAAGCACCACGCCGATGACAAGCCATCGAATAAAGGATCGGAGGAAGTCCGTCCGAAGCGGGGCCTGGGCGTCCGGAGTCTGGGTGTCTGTGTTCAGCATTGCAGTCACACTTCAGAATAATAGCCTGAGCTGGGTTGCCGCTGAGGGATGATCTTGTGCGCGCGAACACAGAGTGCTGCGTTCTACTCAGGCCACTCGGGAGAAAGCCCTTTGGTCCTGAATCACTTTGAACCCCAATACAGAGAGAAAGAGGGATCAGTCCCGCGAATTCGGTTTGTGGGAAGTGATCCCCGCACTTGGCATCAACTCTGGGCGGATCATGGCGTACTCGGAGGTAGTACCGCGCAAGGGTCCAAACTTCCCTTGGAGAATCCGGCGCTGCAAACTAGAGGGGAAAATGAAAACGACAGACCGATCCCGCAAACGTTGGACTGCTCCGGGCGTGGTTTTCATCTTGACAAACCCGGAAGCGAGGTATAACAGGAAGAGTTACCCTGCGGTGTTTGAGTATACTTGTGCCTAATCGCCTTCTAACGGTTCTCGGGGCCTGCGCTACCATGGATCTTGCCATTGCCACGCTGGCGCTGATGCCTGCGGCCGGTCAGCAGGCTGCGACACCTCAGCAACCGGCGGCGGGCCAGCTGGGCCAGAGTGCCAGCCAACATGCCCTGGACATCGGACAATTCCCTCCGTACAAACCGGCGCGCCTGCCCGACGGCCATCCGGATCTGAATGGCTACTGGCAGTCGCTGGTTACCGCCGATTGGGATGTGCAAGACCACGAAGCGCAACCCGGGCCCAAGCCGGAAATTAACGGCGTCTATGGCGCCGGGCCCGCGGGACAAAGCATCGTCGAGGGCGGTGAAATTCCGTACCGCCCGGAAGCGCTGGCGAAAAAGAAAAAGAATTTTGAAACGCGCGCGATGGTGGACGTCAGCAACGATAAGACCTGGCATAACCTTGGCGACCCGGAGATGAAATGCTACATGCCGGGCGTGCCGCGCGCGAATTACCTGCCCTATCCGTTCCGCATCGTGCAGAGCGCGGGCGCAACCTATCCATACATGCTCATCTCCTACGAGTATGCCAGCGCCACGCGCATTATCCGCATGAACTCAAAGGAGGAGGCTCCCATCCCAGCATGGATGGGCTGGTCGCGCGGCCGGTGGGAGGGCGATACCCTTGTCGTCGACGTCACTGGGTTCCGAGAGGAGACTTGGTTTGATCGCGCGGGAGACTATCATAGCGATGAGCTTCACGTGGTGGAACGCTACACGCCTGTGAGCCCTTTCCATTTGATGTACGAAGCGACGATTGAGGATCCCAAGGTCTTCACGCGACCCTGGAAAATTCGCTTTCCTCTCTATCGCCACATGGAACAGGATTTTCAGCTCTTGGAATTCAAGTGTCAGCCGTTTACGGAAGAAATGCTCTACGGGCGCTTCGTCAAGCGGCCCGGTTCGTGAACCGCTGGAATGGAGGCGTCTCATGACTCATCGGTCCGCCGTGACGCTCAGCATCCCGGTGATGGTGATTGCCTTCGGGTCCCTGTCGCTGCTCATAGGCCAGGCCACGCAGACGGCCCGCAAGGCCGCGGTAGAGCCGCAGTCGAAGGCCGCCACGCTACCGGCGGCTACGTCCGCAGCCCCCGCCGCGAAACCCAGCGGTTTCCGTACTCCGTGGGGCGATCCCGATTTCCAGGGAGTGTGGAACGACGCGACCAGCACGCCGCTCCAACGTCCGACTGGAGTCGCAAGCAAAAACGTCCTCAGCGAGGGGGAAGCCGAGGAATTTCAGGACCAGCTTGCCAGCAACTTGAGCCGCGACCGCCGCGACGGCGGCGCGGAAGTCGATGTCAACCGCGCCTACAACGAGCACTGGATGGATTCTCGCCGCCTCAAGGTCACCGCGGACCATCGCACCTCGCTCATCGTGGACCCGCCCGACGGTAGGATTCCTCCCCTCGTGCCTATATCGGCCGAGCGGCAGAAGGAGCGTGACGACCGTGCCGCCGCCCTGGCCCGCTTCAACGCCGGCATGCCGAACACGTACCTGGATTTCGATCTGCCGATACGCTGTGTCGTTCGAACCGACATGCCGCCCTACATGCCGATCATCTACAACAACGACCTTCAGATCGTGCAGAGTCCCGGCTACGTGGTCATCGCTCCGGAGATGATCCACAGTGCCCGCATCATCCCGCTCGACGCGCGCCCGCACATCGGCAAAAGCCTTCACGAGTGGCTGGGGGATTCGCGCGGCCATTGGGATGGCAATACGCTGGTCGTTGAGACTACCAATTTCCGGCCTGATACCAACATCTTCCAGGAGGCCGATGCGGCGACCTTCCGCCTCACCGAGCGCTTTACCCGCGTGGACGCTAAGACGATCAATTACGAGTACACCGTGGAGGACCCCCACACCTGGACCCGGCCTTGGACCGTGCGAATTCCCTGGACCCGGATTGATCCGACCGAGCAAATGTACGAGTATGCTTGTTACGAAGACAATTACGACGTGAGCCATTTCCTGGGCGGCGCCCGCGAACGTGAAAAGCGGGGCGAAGTGGCACAGCCAATTCCACATTTGCCGTCCGTTCAATAGCGAAGACAAAGGCCGCGAATCATATCCGCTAGCACTGGAGGACCAGAATGAAACTTATCTCACGCGGGCTCCAAGTAGAGCCCGCACCCGTCGGAAGGAAACTGAGTGTTGGCGCCGTCGTCGCGGCCGCCCTGATGCTGCCTTGTATGGGAATGATCGCGCCGGCGTCCGCGCACCACGCATTCGCGGCGGAATATGATGCCAAAAAACACGTGATTCTGAAAGGCACCGTCACTAAGATGGAGTGGATTAATCCCCATGCCTGGATCCACATCGACGTGAAGAAGCCCGACGGCAACCTGGAAGAGTGGATGATCGAGTTCGGCACGCCGAACACCCTTTTGCGCCGCGGCTTCACGCGCGATTCCCTGAAGCCCGGTACGGAAATTACCGTGGACGGTTATCAGGCCAAGGACAGCGCCCTGCGTGCGAATGGCCGCAACGTCACGCTGCCGGATGGGAAAAAGCTTTTTGCCGGTTCACCCGTGGCCGACGCTCCGTATAAAGATCCGGGCAAGTAACTCGGCGATTCGCCGCACTGCGGCCTTCGATATTTCCCTGCGGGAGTGTCCGGAGACATCTCGCGGAGCCGGGCGGCTTGGATGGCCCTGCGAATAGGAAAGGTCAGGACATCCCATTGGCTGTGCCGCTGTTCTTGCGTACTCTGGAAGAAACCAGCTTCAGCACGTGGCTCCGCGAATCGAACTCCATATTTGCGTTCTATTTCATTCTCCTCTTTCACACCTTTGGCCTCGCCTTGCTTGTCGGCGCGAATGCCTTCGTGGATTTGCGCATCCTCGGCGTCGCCGCCAACTTGCCGCTGGCGCCGCTGAAGCGCTTCTTCTCCATCATGTGGGTGGGTTTTACGCTGAACGTCATCACCGGCATATTGCTGGTGATCGCCTACCCCACAAAAGCCCTCACGAACCCGGTCTTTTATCTAAAGCTGACGTGCATCGCTCTCGCCGTGATCGTGATGCAGAAAATCTACACGCGCGTTTTCGGCGATGCCGGTCTGAGCGAAGCGTTGATGGAGGCCAAAGGCAGAGCGCTGGCGAAATGGTCCCTCGTTTTGTGGATCGCGGCCATCACTGCGGGGCGCTTGCTGGCGTACACGTACTCCTACCTGCTTTACAGTCACGCGCCCACTGCGCGCTGACCCCGCGCCCGTTAGTAGTTCGGAATCCAGACCGCCGCCGTGCCCACCGACACCCACAGCACGATTTCTACCAGGCCGGCGAGCTTGGCCACCGCGGGCGTTTCCGGCGTCAGGCCCCAGGTGCGCGACTTTCGTTGCACGAAGATGTGCCACGCCAAAGCCAGCGGCAAAAGCACAACCAGCTTGAGACGAAATGCCGGGTTGTCGATGTATCCCACCGCTGCCGTGGCGAAAAGAGTAAATCCACCCAGGACTGCGATGGCCAGCCCCAGCCAGTTCCACAAGAACAGAGCGTCAGACAATTGCGCGGCGGTCTGAAATCTTTTCCCTGCGCCGAGCAGCCGGAAATCGAGCGCCAGCGTTGTCCCGAGCCAAAGGGAGAGACCCGTAAAGTGGGTCCACTGGATGAAGGGATAGGCATACTGCGCCGTGACCAGCCACACCACCAGCGGGAAGTTTTGCAACCGGTCGCAGATGCCCACGAGCCATGTATGCATGCGCAGGAGAAGCTAGATGCCCGGTGTGAATGCGGGGACCTCAAGACCCGCGAGGATCGCTCCTATCCACAGGGCTAGCGAAGCGACCGCCAGCCATTTGGCGGCAGCGGGCACAGACGGGGCACGGTCCCAGACGGGCGATTTCCGCTGCACGATCACGCCAAATACGAGCGCCAGCAACACCATTCCCATCTTGATGCGAAAAACCACCGTGGGATAAAACGTCGTGGCCTGCCCGGCGAACATGATGAATCCCGACGCGATCACCAGGCCCAGCCCGGTCCACGCCAAGGGAAAGAGCAGCCCGGCGAGTGGCGCAAGCCTATGGTTAAGCGCGGCCGCGCCGAGAATGCGCAAGTCAACGAGCGCTGTGGTTCCGACCAACAGAAAAAAACCGAAATAGTGGACCAGCCAGACCAGGGAAATCAGGACCGCCGAATTGGTGGTCGTGACGATCCACGGGATTTGCTCGAGCCACTCACAGAGGTGCAGCATCAATGGCAGCCTTTTTGGAACCGCCTGACGGGCGCAAGCCCCGACAGGCAATATTTAGACTGATTGTAGCTACTTCTTCTTTATCCAATCAACTTTCTTCCCCAGTTCTGCGCAGCTCGGTCAGTACAAATAAATCCTGCGTCGATGAAGAAGGTTTTCCTTGCCCTTGCGCTCCAGCAATACTGCGGGGAGCACAATGCTTGTTCTACCAACAGAGTTGGTAACGCTCTGCCGCTTCAGGAGGCACGCAATTTCTCATTGAACCGTGGGAGTCACCTTCGTTGAGTGCTGTAGTGCCCCAGCAGAAGACGCCCCTGTGACCGTGACGGAGTAGCTCTGAGACTGTGGTGGCTGCGTGCCGCCTCCGCCTGCGCAGCCGGCGAATGCGGCGATCAGGACGATGACGCAGCCGCCCAGCAGCAACGAGAGACCGCGTCGCTTCTTGAAATTCCGTGAGGCCAGACTGATTCCCCCGAGCAAGAGCGAGGTGATCGGCAAAACGAAAACAAACAAGGCGTTGCGGTTTCCTTCATTCAGCGGCGGAAGCTCAATCCCACAATTCCTCCAAAGCTTGGACGCGAGAGGCGACACCAACGCAATCGAGGAAAGAGCCTGGGCTCTCCAACGATCTGATCAGGATAGCGAAGCTTGAACGATGCTCCTCAGGAGCCACTCGCAGCGCGGGCTGCTTGTTGGCTGGCCATTTGTTCCTTCATCTTCTGTTGCATTTCCTTAGGAGTGGGCTGGCCAATGTGAGTAGCGACCATCCAAATGTAACCCTCGGGATCGACAACGGTGCCACAGCGGTCGCCCCAAAACATATCCATCACCGGTCCCTTGGTCGTGGCGCCCAGCTTTACGGCCTTGGCAACCGCCTTGTCTGCGTTCTGCGTCAGCAGATACAAACTCGTCGGCGAGGCTCCGATTGTTTTCGCGCCGCGGGAACCCATCTGCGGCATTTCCGGCCCCAACATTAATGTCGTGCCCCGGAGCGTCAGCTCGGCATGGATCGCTTTGCCGTCTGGGCCATTCATGATTCCCCGTTTGGCAAAGCCGAATGCCTTTTGATAAAAGGCGGCTGCCGCTTTCACGTCGGTCACCGTTAATATCGCTGTTACTGAACCGTAGAGCTTTTTATTGAGCGGATCGATTTTTTTGGGCATAACGCTCCTTTGGCGATGCGAGAATTTGAGCTGAATTTCGGTGGAAGTTGTGCATGGTGCACCGCTCGACGAAACCTCTGGTTAGCGGGGGTCAAGGGTACTTCAATGAGAAACGCCCGGTCAACTGGAGAGTCGATGGGGCCCTCCATGTTCGTCGCATACCGCCTGCATCCGACCTTGTTGAAGGAACGGATCGACTTTTGTCACCCTGCCTGATCCACATCCAAAGGGAAACGTCTGCTCTGAGTGCCATTGTCTTCTCCCAAAGATTTAGAACCGGCTTTGGGCGAAAACAGTGAATGTGGCGGGAATATCGGTAGTAATTGCGGTAGTAGAGTCTCTAAGCCGCCGATTCTAAAAGTTTGGCTGATTTTGCTCCGGCTTCAGGGGTTCACGGTTGACAGCTAGAAGCCGGTCGATCTCGCCATCTTTCGTCTCAATGACCTCGCGAAGCTCACTCCAGCCGTCCTTTTCCTTGAGGTCCCGGTATCTCCAAAGAGTTTGATCATCGATTTGCCCTTGAAGTTCGTTGTGAATCACTTCGCGCACCAACTGATTTGCGTTTATCTGTGGATTCCCTTTCCATGCTGGATTCTGCGCACCATGATTCTTCTCACCTGATTGGAGGTTGCTTATGTCTTCCCTGGAAAGCAAGAGTAGCTCCGGACGTCCTAGAGACTACGCTGACTAAGGAGAATGGGCTTCCCGAGGCATGGCAACCGCCCAATACGCAATGCGAGCAAAGCGCGATTGTTCGCCCAAGCGGACTGCCTTGCGCTATCGGGCCAATGGACAATGGCCATTTAAGACGGGAGAACCTGAAGATTCCATGAGCCAAGCCTTGCGGAAGATCTGGTAGCTGACATCCGTGGCAGCGAAGCGAAGTAGAGCATCGTGAAGCTGGCTGCGGTGCTCTTCGGGCTTAGTCCTTTATTGCTCATGGAATTTTCAGGTAACTCCGATATACGGTCATAAGCGTCTGACCGGTGGCTAAGCCGATCCTTATAAGCATCGCGGCGCAATGGGGGATAAGGGGAATGCACGGCGCGCCGTGAGGTCCCTTCAGAATGCGCGGCGTCTGAAGTGCAAGCTGAGGCGCGGAGCGGCGCGCTCATACAATTCGATCAGAGAGGTATTCCAATGACGACGCAAGTTTTCGCAAGATTTTTTCTTAGGGCTTGCACGGCGTGCTGCTGTGCGCTGGTTGTTTGCAGTGCTGTCTTCGCTGCGGGCTACAAGATAGCCCGAAGAATACCTGTTGGGGGTGATGGAGCATGGGACGGCCTGGCGATTGATCCCGACGCGCAGCGGATTTACATCACGCGTGGCACGCACGTGATGGTTGTCGATGAGGCCAGTGGCAAAGTCGTGGGCGACATTTTGCTCGCCGGCACCAAGAACGTACACCATGTGGCGATTGCGCAAGACCTAGGAAAGGGGTTCACGAGTAACGGCAGCGCGAATAGCGTGACCATTTTCGATTTGAAGACGCTAAAGCCCATTTCCGATGTCAAGGTCACTGGCCAGGACCCTGACGCGATCGTCTACGATCCGACGACAAAGCGCGTTTTTGTGTTCAATGCCAAGACGAACAACGCGACTGTGCTCGACGCCAACAATGGCCAGGTGGTTGGGACAGTGAAGCTGAGCGATGCACCCGAGCAAGCGCAGCTGGATGGCAAAGGCAGCGTCTTCGTAAATATCGATGACAAGAGCTCCCTGGTCCAGTTTGACGCGAAGACGCTCGCCGTGAAGAGCGAATGGCCGCTCGCGCCTTGCGACGGGCCTTCCGCGCTTGCTTTTGACTCGGCCCACCGGCGCTTCTTCGCAGCTTGCGACAAGATAATGGTTGTCGTGAATGCGGACACCGGGAAGGTAGTTGCTTCGCCCCCGATTGGCGGGGATCCCGACGGCAACGGATACGATCCGGCCACAGGCTTTGCGTTCGCATCGTGCAAGGAGGGCCTGATTTCCGTTATCCACCAGGATTCGGCGGACAAGTATAGTGCAACGGGCAACGTCAACACGCAGTTCGGCACAAGCACGATGGTGCTGGACCCCAAGACTTACCATGTTTTTACGGTATCGGCAGACTACAAAACGCCAGAGAAGACACCTGACAATCCCAAACCGCGCCCGAAGCAGATTCCCGGCTCATTCGTGGTTCTCGAGCTGGCGCAATAATAATTGGAGGTTGGATCGGCGATTCGGAGCAGTTTTCGGAGCCTGTTCAGTGACTGTTCGTATTAGGTCAGTTCAAATCCAACGGAGGATCGAATGAATAAGCCCTTTGGCTTCAGTTTACTTGTGTTGCTGGGAATTACGCTTACGGCTTGTCAGGGGCAGCAAGCCACTGCGCCCCCGGCAT
Source organism: uncultured Acidobacteriota bacterium (assembly GCA_963719875.1). Classification (GTDB taxonomy): domain Bacteria; phylum Acidobacteriota; class Terriglobia; order Acidiferrales; family UBA7541; genus Palsa-360. The sequence continues at coordinate 405,408 of CAVRDJ010000002.1, forward strand.
CACAGCCTGCAGCCGAGGCCGCGCCCCCAATGGTGTTGACTGCCACTGTTCCACTCGAAGGCGTGAAGGGGCGTTTCGATCACTTTGCGACTGGTAAGGGTAAAGTTTTTCTCTCGGGCCTCGGCAACAATTCCGTGGAGATCATCGACCTGTTTCAAGGGACCCGCGCCCACGAAATAACCGGGGTGCCGAATCCGCAGGGCGTGGCCTTTTCGCCCGAGGCCAACAAGCTGTTTGTCGCGAGCGAGAAAGGAAAGGTCTATATCTACGACGGCGACTCGTTCAAGCTTCAGGGCACTCAGGGCTTTGATGGCGGCGCGGATAATCTGCGCTACGACGCGGCCACCAAGCGCGTCTACGTTGGCTGTGGCGACGATGAGAAGAATGCCGCGATTGCAACCATCGACGCGATGACCGGCAAGCGCACGGACGAGGTTTACAAGCTTGGCGGCGAACCGGAATCGTTCCAGCTGGAGAAATCTGGTCCAAATATTTACGTAAACGTTCCCGACCTGAAGGTGATCAAGGTCATCAACCGCACGACCAAGGAAATCACGCAATGGCCGGTCACCAATCAACAGAACTTCCCCATGGCACTGGATGAAGGCAATCACCGACTGGTCATCGGCACACGCGAACTGGCAACTGTGTCTGTCTTCGACACGACTACAGGCAAGATGGTTGCATCCGTTCCGACGGTTCAAGACACGGATGATTTGTACTACAGCGCCGAGAAGAAGCGCGTTATTGTCCCTGGACGCGAGGGCGCCATCTGGGTCTACCAACAGAATGATCCCGATCACTATACGCTCATCTCCAAGGTTCCGACGGTAGTTGGCGCGGGAACAGCTGGATATTTTGGGAGGCAAGGGAAAGGCTTCGACCGTTTCTATCTGGCGGTCTCCGCAACCGCGACTTCGAACGCCGAAGTCCGCATATACACGGTACAGGATTGAAACTCCCGAGTCCGGCGACACCAACGGATCCTGGGACATCGATCGAATGGTTCTGGTCTGACGGCCAGACAGGAGTTGCCTATGAGTAGCGTGGAGGCGTTAGCCGTCCGTATCTCAATCTCACTTGGGATCATCGGGGCGGCGCTGTTCGCTAGTGCACTCCAGAGTCGTCCTGGAGACGTGCCTCTGAAGCTGGTTCAGACCATTTTGATGCCTCAGATCAAGTGCCGCAATCCCGAACAAAGCAAGGAGCAACTTACACAATCCGTGGATACGGAATTCATGCCCGTGATGACCTGTCACTTTGACCGGTTCGGAGTTGACTTGAAGAACGGGCGCCTATTTTTGGTTTCCGAGAACGATGGAACGGTTCAGGTTTATAGCATTCCTTCCGGCAAGCTCCTGCACAGCCTCACTGGATTTGCAATGTCACACAACGTCGTTTACCGCCCAGATACCAACCGAATCTACGCCACCGATGGAAGTCACACGGAAGGTGCTCTTCGCATTTACGACGGAACGACTTACGAGCTGATCAAATCCGTGAAGATGCTCCCCGATGCTGACTCCATGGACTACGATCCCTCAACGCATTATCTCTACTTCACGAATGGCGGCGATTTCGCAAAGCTTGACTACACGTTGCTGACCGTATTCGATACGGACAAGGACGAGCGCGTCGACGACATCAAGTTCAATACGGGCCGCCTCGAACACATGGTCATGGAAAAATCGGGGCCCAGGCTCTTCATCACAAGCCCGAACAAGCAAGAGGTTGCTGTGATCAACAGAAAAACGAAAGCCGTGGACGCAACCTGGCCGGTGTCCGGGGGCAGCTTCTGTGTCGCGGTGGATCTAGATGAAGCTCACCAGCGTCTGTTCGTCACCTGCCGAAGCGGCACGTTGAACGTCTTAGATTCAGAGGCAGGCCGGCTTGTCGTCACCGTGCCCATCGCCAAAGGCACGGACGATGTGGTTTACGATGCGGAGAGCCGCCGAGTGTACGTCACATCCGCGCAGGGATTTATCGAGATTCTTCACCAAGCTGATCCCGATCACTATGAGACGGTTGCCAAAATCCCGACTGGTCCGATGGGAAAAAACCTCGCGTTCATCAAATCTCTACACCGGCTTTACGTGGCCGTGCCGCCATACGGAAACGTACAAGCCAAGATTCTGGTGTACAGCGTCCAGTAATCCGGTAGTGGGAATAGAATTGCATTTGAGTGGCGCTTAGGACCAGCAGGACCAGGGACCCGAAGTCCCACGGATTCGGCGAGGAGCATCAAATGAAAAAACTTTCGGCAGTCTCGTTTTGGGCGACGCTTCTATTTCTACCGGTCTTGGCCTCGGGTCAAGCGAACCCCGTCCTAGTGCTGAAGACCCGCATCGGCCTGGCAAACGTGGACGGCCGCATGGATCATCTCGGCGTCGATCTCAAGGGCCAGCGCCTCTTCGCGACTGCAATTGACAATCACACGGTCGAAGTCGTTGACCTGCGAACGGGCGGGCAGGTCCACACGATAGGCGATTTGAATCGTCCGCAAGCTGTGTACTATGACCCCTCCACAAACCAACTCTTCATACCCTGCGGAGGCGACGGCGCGGTGAAGATTTTTGACGGCACCACCTTTCGCCTTTTGCAAACTGTGAATCTTTCATCTGATGCTGACAATGTTCGCTACGACGCCCGCAGCAAGCGGGTGCTCGTCGGCTACGGCGGCGAGAAATTTTTGTTTGGCAAAGTCGTGCGCGGCGAAGGCGAGGGCGGGCTGGCGCTTCTGGATTCCACGGGGAAGAAGACCGGCGAGATCGCCATCGACGCCCATCCCGAATCCTTCCAACTCGAGAAATCGGGGACTCGCGTTTTCATTAATGTCCCTGACCGGCATGAAATCCAGGTCGCTGATCTTGCAAAGCACTCCGTGGTGGCCCACTGGGCCGTGAGTTGTGAGGACAATTTCCCGATGACGCTCGACGACTCCCACCATCGGCTCTTCGTTGCCTGCCGAAACCCAGCCAATATCCTTGTGTTCGACACAACTAGCGGAAAATCGGTAGCTTCACTCGAAGCGGCAAGCTCGGACGACATCTTCTACGACGCGAACAAGGGAAGAATCTATTTGCTCGGCCAGACAACGGAAAGCGATCCCAGGGCTGCTGGCCGCGGGTTCATTGACGTTTTCCAGCAGGATGACGCGGATCATTACGCCAAGATCGCCGACTATCCGACGGGGTCGGGAGCTTGGACGGGGTTTTTCGTGCCCGAGTGGGGTGAACTGTTTGTCGCCACCCGCCGACAAGGTAGCCTGAGCGCGGAAATCCTGGTGTACGAGACAAAATAAGCACCACAAGGCGAGAGGGAACCAATGAAGCGGATCAGTTTGGGTTGTAGCGCGCTTGTGTTAATGACGTTTGTCGGTTTGGCATCCGCTCAGCGCACAACGGCACCTGCGCCGGCTGCTGCGGACGCGGGCAAGACATCGCCTCTCTATTTGAGGACCCGCATCGCTTTGCCGGGGGTATACGGCCGAATGGACCACTACGGCTGGGACACGAAACGTGGGGTACTAATCGTGTCGGCGCTCGGAAACGACACCGTGGAGCTCATCGACTCCTGGAAACGGGTTCGCACAATCAGTGGCTTTGATCACCCGCAAGGCTCCATCTACATTCCGGACGCCGACCGAATTGCGGTTTCCGACCAAGGCGGAAAATTGCGTTTCTATGATGCTCAATCTTACGACCTGCTCAAGACTCTGGATTTTGGAGACGACGCGGACGCAGACAATCTCCGCTACGATCCCTCCGCGAAGCTACTCTATGTCGGCTATGGAGAAGACGAAACCGGGTCGCTCGGTGTGGTTGACCCCTTCAAGATGGAGCGCGTGCGGGACTTCAAGCTCGGAAGTCATCCCGAATCCTTCCAGCTGGAAAAGGGCGGACCGAAGATCTTCGTGAATCTCCCCGATCAAGGATCGTTTGGCGTGGTGGACCGCAAAACGGGTGCGACCACGAAATGGAAAATTCCAGGCATCGCGAAGAACCACACACTGGCACTGGACGAAGCGAGTCACCGTCTCTTTACGGCTGAGCTGGCGCCTCCCGGAGGGCTGACGGTGGTTGACGCGGAATCCGGCAAAGTGGTTGCCCACCTTCCGTGCGTGGTCGGCGTTGACGACTTGTGGTTTGACGCGCCCAGAAAGCGAATCTATGCCCCCGGATCTGGCTTCATCGATGTATTTCAGCAGATGGATGCTGATCATTACACGCGCATCGCGCATGTATCCGTCGGGGTTGGTGCAGGGAGCACGAGCCTTCTCCTGCCGGGGAATAGGACTACTGAGGGTACGCTTTATATGTCCTGGCCGAACATGCTTGCACAGGGCGGTTCCGAGGTCTTGCTATTCTACGTGAGTGACTGAGGGACTCGTTGCTGAGGTGATCTCGTACCCGTAATTGCGCGCCTGAAGCTACGTATGATTCTGCCCTCCATCAGACTCTTTGATTCGTTTTTCATTAGGCTTGGCTCATGGAATTTTCAGGTCTGTCCTATATGAAATAGCTCTTGTCAGCAGGCCCGAGCAAAAGTCGATTTGTGGGGAAAGCAATGCCACAACGAAGTGATCAAGAACTGGTTTCCTGGGACATTATTGGCGCAGAACTAGGAATGACAGGAGGAGGGGCGCTTAAGATTTACAACCAGGCCCTCAAGAAGATACGTGAACATCTGCGAGACAATCCGGTGCAGGCGGAAGCCGCCCACAATCTACTTATAGATCGTGAACCGCGGTATTACGGCGACAACGTCAATCTTGACAGTGAATGTGAGAACTGCTGAGCGCCCACGAATTGCCGGGCGCCTCAGAGGTATGCGAACTCTCATGGAATTTTCAGATTGTACAAGTAGAGTCCCGCCAAACTACTTCCTTATGAGAGACTCGGTGTGCCCTTGAAGTGGACGGACCCGAGACTGCAATTTTGGGAGCTGAACATCGTGAGACTTCGCCGATGATACAGGCAGTTCAGAGGTTGTGGTACCTGTCCCGCAACAGCCTTTCCGGGAGGAACGCTATGAGGAAGTACGTCGTGCTGGGTCTGCTCGTGGCAAATTGTCTATTTGTCTCAGGAATTCGGGCAACTCCGCCACAGCAGAGTACAGAGCTTCTTCGACTTGTCCAGACAATCCCCTTGCCGGGTGTGCAAGGCCGCCTGGACCATTCCGCTGTTGACTTGAAGGGCAAAAGACTGTTCATCGCCGCCCTCGGAGACAACCAAAACACAATCGAGGTCGTTGATCTGAAGGCCAATAAGCGAGTAGCGAGTATCCCCGGCCAAAGTAAGCCTCAAGGGGTCTTCTATTCTTCGGAATTCAAAAAGCTGTTCGTCGCCAACGGAACCGACGGCACTTGCAAAATTTTCGACGCAAATACATTGAAACCGATTGACAGCCTGTCCATCGGATCAGACGCCGATCATGTCGGGTACGATCCAGCCACGAAATACCTCTATGTAGGTGTCGGTGACGCGAAGTCCGGCGCGCTCTCGGTCATCGATACAAGGACCAACAAGCATGTTGAAGACATCAAAACAGACGCGCGGCCGGGCGGCATCAAATTCGACACTGCAAGCCCGCGGATTTTTGTGACCCTCGCCGGATCAACCAACCTAGGGGTCGTGGATCGCAGCAAACACCAACAAGTCGCGACCTGGCCCGTAACCGGCGTGCAAGGCAATGTTTCGCTGGCGATCGACGAAAAGAATCACCGTCTCATTGCAGGCTCTCGCACCCCGCCGATGTTGTCGATATTTGACACAACATCCGGCAATCAAATCAGCCAAGTGGAAGGTATCGCCGGGATCGACGACCTTTGGTACGATGCCCAGCACAAGCGGATTTACGCATCGGGGGGAAGAGGCTCGGACGTGGGGTTTGTGTACGTCTACCAGCAGAAAAGTGCCGATGAATATGAATTGGTGGGCAAGATCCCGACTTCACCGAGCGCTGGAACTTCGTTGTGGGTGCCAGAGTTCAACCGGCTTTACGTTGCAGCTCCTGCGAACGAGAAGCAAGAAGCGGGAGTCATGATTTTTGAGCCTCGGCCATGAAGCGAACTCAATTTTCTGAGGCAATAGGAACCAGGCCGTCAGCAATCTTGAATCACTTTGCAGAAGTCGTACGACCGAGCAAGGAGAAAACTATGAGGACGCTCTTTCGGGCGGGTTTAATCGTGTCGGCGTGCATGATGATGTCCAGTGTTCAAGCCGCCCCCCAACAGGAAAAAGAGCCACTCCGGCAGATTCAGAAAATTCCTCTGCCGAACGTCAAAGGGCGCATCGACCACATGGACGTGGATGTAAAGGGCAAACGACTGTTCGTCGCCGGCCTCGAAAACGGCACGCTCGAAGTCGTGGATTTGAAGGAGGGAAAATGGATTCGCAGCATACCCGGCTTCAAGGCCCCGCAGGGCATCGCGTATCTCCCCTCGCTTAATAAAGTGTTCGTGGCGAGCAACGACGACGGGATGGTCAGAGTCTTCCGCGGGGACACGTTTGAGCTTCTTGACTCCATCCAGTTGGACTTGGGTCCGAACCGAGTTGTCTATGATCCGCACACGAACCTGCTTTACGTGGGCTATGGAGGAAGGGTCGCAAAAAAGGATAAGGGGGAAGTCGGAATCATCGACGTAAAAACGGATAAGCATGTGGGCGACATTGATGTGGGCCTGCGGGCGGCCGAAATTCTGATGGACAAGTCCGGCCAGACGCTTTTTGTCTTTGACAACGTCGCCGCCAAGATTCAGGTCATTGACACGAAGAAGCGGACGATGGTGTCAGCGTGGCAAGTAAGCACCGAACGGCCAGGTGACGGCGCGTTTGACGAGGCCAACCATCGGCTGCTGATCGGAACACGCATGCCGCCGACGATGACGGTCATGGATTCCGAAACCGGGAAGGAAATCGCGAGCCTGCCGACGGTAGAAGGCATGGACGGCGTCTACTACGACGGAATCCACAAGCGCGTGTACATTTCGGGCGGTCGTGACACGGACGTTGGATACGTTTTTGTCTACCAGCAAAAGGATGCCGACCACTACACGCAAATTGCAAAGATTCCCACGAGATCGTTCGCGGGCACCTCTTTTTGGTGTCCGGAGCTGAATCGGTATTACGTTGCCGCAGCAGCCGATGACAAGGAAGAAGCGGCAATTCTCGTGTTTGAGCCGCAAGATGTCTCTCATTAGGACGAAATACAAGAACAATGGGAATCGTTAAGTTTCCTTGGTCCACCGGGGATTTCGCAACAGAAGCGGAGGTCTATGCGAACACGAAAAAGTTCACAAGTTCGTTAGACCTTCAAAAGCGAAGTATGGTTCCAGTGACGACGCTTTCGGCATGGATCGATGTCATTAAATAAAGGAGAAATACATGAGGAAGCGTTACGCACCACTTGGAGTTTTATTTGTGGCAACCGCTGTTATTCTAATGTTTGGCACGGCGCCGAAAGCGGCTCAGGAACCGTCCACCGAACTTGCGCCACTTCAACTCGATCAACGAATCCCGGTGCCGGGCGTATCCGGCCGCATCGATCACTTCACCGCGTACCCCAAACGCCGATTGCTGATTTTTGCCGCGCTTGGAAACAATACAGTGGAAGTGATCAACACTTTTGAGGGCAAGGTAATCCAGACTATCAAGGGGTTAAACGAGCCTCAGGGCGTACTGTTCGTTCCGGAATTCAACAAGCTCTTCGTGGCCAACGCAGCAACCGGCATAGTCAACGTTTATGACGGAAAGACGTGGGCACTTCGCAAGAGTATCACGATTGGCGAAGAAGCGGATACGGACAACCTTCGGTATGATGAGGCAACGAAACGGGTGTATGTAGGAATCGTCGGCGGCATTGCCATGATTGATGCGGCAACGGAAATGCACGTCGGCAAGGACCTCAAAGGCAGCGGCGGTCACTCCGAGTCGTTCCAGTTGGAAAAGAAGGGGTCCCGCGTTTTCATCAACGTGCCGGATGACGACAGTATCGTTAACGTAATTGACCGCAAAACCGGCGAACTTACCAAATGGAGTCTCGATGGAATCAAAGCAAACTATCCCATGGCGCTCGATGAAGACGACCACCGGCTATTCGTCTTCACCCGAAGACCTCCACTCGTGGTCGTACTTAATACCGACAATGGCAAGCAAGTTGCGAAAGTTCCCATCGGAGGCAACTGCGACGATGGCTATTACGACGCGGACCGCAAGCGAATCTACGCTCTCGGAGCCAACGGCTATATCAGCGCGATCCAACAGAATGACCCGGACCACTATTCGTTGATTTCCAATATCCCCTCGACGATAGGTGTGCGCACCGGTATTTTCTTTGGGACGAGCTTGTACGTCGGCGTGCCAGCTCAGGGATTGGAACCCGCGCAAGTGTGGTTTTATGCCGTGCCGGAATAGCGTGAAAAAAAACGCCGCGACAAACTGTACCTGGGTATTCCAGCCAAAGAGAGACAGCCGTCGCAAGTCTGGGCGTGTGGGCCGCAGGAGTAAAGCGGCCATCAGAGTTTCGCCTGCCGCGCTGTGCGTGTCGTTGCGGTTGGCGTGCAAATGACCGAGGAGGCCCTTAATTGGTTTCAACTGCTCACGGGTGTGCGGTCTGGATGGACAGAAATTGCGGACACGATGTTGTAAAATTCAAAAGCGGTTGGACCGTCCCCTCTCGAGGAGGTATGAGCCTTTGGGCCTTGGTCAGCCTGCTGTTCATCCTGGTGGCGCCTCGGCTACTTCTCGCCCAAGTTTCGGGCGGATCGATTACGGGCACCGTAATGGGTGCATCGGGCGCCGCGCTGCCCGGAGCACAGGTTTCCTTCTCGAACCTCGAAACCGGGGCCACTGCCAGGACCGTGGCGTCAGATGCCCAGGGATTCTACATAGCCCCCGACCTTGCACCCGGAAACTATGAAATGCGAGTTTCCTCCCCTGGATTTGTGACCCAGGTCTGGACCAGCATCGGCATCGCATCTGGCTCTGTGCGTGTATTGAACTTGACGATGGTCGCGGGCAGTCCTGAAACCGTAGTTCGGAATGTTGCGCCTGCGGCGCCGATCAGCCAAGGCTCAGCGTGCTGCGGAGGAAACGTCGGTTCCTCAGGCGTGAGGAACACCCCGCTCAATGGGCGCGACTGGACCCAGCTTGCAACGCTTCAGGCAGGTGTGACCGGCGTGCAAACTGGAAGCACCCAAGGCGGAGGCAACACCGAGCGCGGCTTCGGCGCCGCGATGAGCATTTCCGGCGCTCGTCCGGACCAGAACAATTTTCGGGTGGACGGCATCAGCATCAATGACTATGCGAACGGCGCCCCGGGTAGTGTTCTCGGCGACAGCCTTGGCATCGACGCGGTTGAGGAAGTTTCCGTGCTCGGAAGTAACTATCCGGCTGAATACGGGCGCACAACAGGCGGGATCGTCAATGCGGCCACGAAGTCAGGCACCAACTCATTTCACGGCAGCGTCTACGAGTTTTTGCGGAACAGCGCGCTCGATGCTCGAAACTTCTTTGATGGGCCGACGATCCCTCCATTCAAGCGCAATCAGTTTGGGGCCTCGGCAGGCTTGCCAATCCAGAAGGACAAGACATTTCTGTTCGCTGACTATGAAGGCCTGCGGCAGTCGCTGGGCATCACCACGGTCGATACAACTCCTTCGCCCGCGGCGCGTGCGGGGAACCTATGCTCTCTCCCAAGCGGTGTGAGTCCCGCGTGTACGCCTACTAAGGTCAACGTGGATCCCAGCGTAGCGAGGTTCTTGAAAGCCTTCTATCCTTTGCCCAGCGGAGGGTTGCTGGGCAACGGCGACACGGGGATTTTTACTTTTGCCGGCCAGCAAGTCACTGACGAGAATTACGTCACCGCCCGCATCGACCGGAAGCTTACGCAAGAAGATACAATGAGCGGCACCTACATGCGTGACGCCTCGAAAGTGGTGCAGCCAGATCCTTTCGACTCGCTCCTATCCAATATCGTTTCCACGCATCAGCTCGTCACCCTGCACGAACAACATATTTTCAGCCCCACGTTTCTGAACGCGGCTCGCTTTGGATTCAATCGCGCCATCGGCATCGATGGAGGAGTCACCAAGATTCTCAATCCGTCGGTCGTGGATCCTTCCTATGGTTTCATTCCCGGCCAGTTCCCGGGGCTGATTGCGTCTGTGCCCGGAATCACGAGCATGCCGGACACGCCGATTGCCGGAAACCCGGGCACCTTGATATCCAGTAAGTCTCTTCACTGGAACTCGTTCCAAGCAGGAGATGACATTTTTTTGACGCGTGGAATCAATGCCCTCCGATTCGGTGCTCTCGTGGAGCGTGCACAGGACAATGCGATTAGCTTTTTCAATTCCAATGGCATGTTCAGGTTTAACACGCTTTCCGATTTGCTGACAAATCGTCCCCGTCAATTTTCAGGGCTCGTGCCTTCTCCTCAAATCACCTACGGGACCCGCCAGACGCTTTTCGGCACGTATTTTGAGGACGATGTAAGAGTGCGACCGAACCTGACGGTCAATCTCGGCTTGCGGTACGAGATCGCCTCCGTACCGACAGAAGTTCATAACTTCCTCTCAAATCTGCAGAATATGACGGACGCGGAGCCGCATCTTGGCTCGCCGTACTTCTTGAACCCGACGCTTCACAATTTCGAGCCGCGCCTGGGATTCGCGTGGACGCCGACCAAGAATTCCAGGACCCTCTTGCGTGGCGGTTTCGGCATGTTCGACGTTCTCCCTTTGCCGTATGAGTTTAGAGACATTACGCCAAACCCTTTCCCCTTCGCGCGACAATTCCTTGGCGAGCCCACTGCGGGTTCGTTTCCAACGGGAGCTTACACACAGCTGTCCACCAGCACGAATGGTTTTCGTGCCACGTACGTTGAACATAGCCCAAAGCGCAGCTACGTGATGCAGTGGAATCTGAGCTTGGCGGAGCAGATTTCGTCCACCTGGGTCGCTACCGTCGGTTATGTTGGCTCGCGCGGCGTTCATCTACCCTATCGCCTTGACAACATCAATATGGTCCTGCCGACGCTGACTGCTGTGGGCTACTTGTACCCGCTAGTGACAACAAGTCAAACGTTGAATCCGAACTTTGGGCGCCTCACGGCTATGCTTTGGCAGGCAAATTCCTTCTACGATGCTCTGCAGGCGGACTTGACGAAGAAAGTGACCCACGGTATTGAATTCCACGTTGCATACACTTGGGGCAAGAGCATCGACACTCTATCTGCGACAGTTGCAGATGACAGTTTCCCGAACGGCGTGTTCAATCAGCTGTTCTTCGACCAGCGAACGAGTCGTGGCCTTTCGGATTTCAACGTCGCCCAAGACCTCGTCGTCAGTTACACGTGGGAGCTTCCGAGTCCCCAACTTCATTCCAGCGCTGCGGCATGGGCGCTCGGCGGGTGGCAGCTTGGGGGTCTCTATAAAGCGAGTACGGGGCAGCCCTTTACGCCAATTTTCGGCGGAGATCCTTACGGGACAAAACTGGACGAAACGAGCGAGGTGCCAAGCTATAGCCGCGGATGCAATCCGGTCGACTCCAATTTCAAAAAGAACCCCAATGGCCCCATCTATCTCAATGCGAGTTGTTTTATTCTCCCAACCGTGCCGAATTCCCTGTTGGCATCACTGCCGTACCCATGCGCGACGTTCTCAGGGGCTTCCACACCGGCCCCGAGCGGCCAGACGTACTGTACGAATCTCCACGGCAACCTGGGCCGCAACACGGTGATTGGGCCCGGACTCTCGAAGCTCGACTTCTCGGTTTTCAAGAATAATCGCGTAAAGCGGATCACGGAAGATTTCAACGTGCAGTTCCGGGCGGAGATTTTCAATATTCTGAATCGCGCGAATTTTTCTTCGCCGACGGACAATATGAATGTGTTCGACGGAAGCGGTAGCCGGGTCGATAGCGCGGGGCTACTCACTTCGACGCAAACGTCCAGTCGGCAGATTCAGTTCGCGCTGAAGTTGATCTGGTGAAATTGAGTGACGTTGGAGAGATCACCAGTGCGAGCAGATCTGAATGCCGAGGTGAGGTGACCATGAAGCGTGCCACACCAGTGATTGCCATTGCGCTTCTGGGGTTCGCCTTCCGCAGTTCATTGCCAAACGGGCTGCGGGCGCAACAGTCCGGATCGACTCTCGCGCCGATGGCGTTGACGAACCGGGTCGCGTTGCCGGGCGTTGCCGGGCGTCTCGATCATCTGACGACGGACAACAAACACGGCCGGGTCATCGTCGCCGGCTTGGGAAACAACACGGTTGAAGTGGTTGCCGGTTTCCCGCTGAAGGACATTCACAGTATTCCGGGCCAGGATGGCCCGCAAGGTGTGCTGTACGTGCAGGAGATTGACAAACTCTTTGTCTCGAATGAAGGAGGCAAGGTCAATGTCTACGAGGGCGACGACTACAAGTTTGTGAAGTCGATCGATTTCAAAGACGGAGCTGACAACCTCCGCTACGACCCTGCCGAAAAGCTCGTCTACGTCTCCTACAAAGAAGGCATCGGACTGATCGACACAAAGACGCTGGAACGGCTTCCGACTGTCTACAGGTTTCCAGAACAGCCCGAATCATACCGGCTCGAGACGAACGGCCCTCGTATCTTCGTGAATCTGCCAAAGGCGAGCTCTGTTGTGACGATTGACCGCAAGACCGGACAGACGTTGGCGACGTGGAAAGTCACCGATGCCCACACGAACTTCTCGATGATCCTGGATGAAGCGAACCATCGACTCTTCTCCGTGTTTCGGAATCCATCGACCGTCATGGTCTTTGACACGGAGACAGGAAAAATCGTGGCCAAGCTGCCGTGCGTCCTCAACGTCGACGACATTTGGTACGTTGCCTCCACAAAACGTCTTTACGTCACTGGCGGCGAGGGGTTTGTTGACGTGTTTCATCAGAACGATCCAGAGCACTACGAACTCATCGGAAAGATTCCCACTTTCACGGGAGCACGCACCAGTGTTGTCTGGGAAGAATACCGCGCCCGTCAGGGCATGGTGATCGCCGTCCCGGCAACTTCGAATCAGGGCGCGGAATTGTGGTTCACTCAGTTTCGCGATTATTGAGCTTCCATGAGCAATTTCTCTATTCGAAAGGAGTTTGCGATGAAAAAAGGGGTGATGGTCGCACTTCTCAGCAGTACCCTCGCCGCGCTCGCACTGGCCCAAGCGCCAAGCTACCCATTGGTGAAGGGTGCACCCACAAACTATGGCGCCTATGGGTTCGACATCAGTTGGATTGACGCCAACACGCAAAAGTATTACCTGACCGACCGCACCAACAACGCGATTGACTATGTGGACGCCGTGACCGACACCTTCATCGGATTCATCGGCAAGGGCAATTACACGGGAAGCCGTCCGTGCCCCGGTCAGCCCAAAAACTTGCGGCACTGTTCGGGTCCCAACGGTGTCGTCACTGACGACCTCGGTCATGTGTGGGCCGGAGACGGCGCTGGCAACCTGATCGAAGCCGATGCCTCGAAGCCGGGCACGGAGATCATTCGAAAGATCCCGACTGGCGGCACACATCGCGTGGACGAACTCGCTTACGATTCGAACGACAAGATCCTGATGGTTTCCAGTGACGGGGACATGCCGCCCTATCTGACGTTTGTCTCCGTCACGGACGGAAAAATTCTGGGTCATTACAAATATCCGGCCGGCCAGGATGGAATGGAGCAACCCGCCTGGAATCCTGAGACGGGCTGGTTCTACCAGAACGTCCCTGGAACGAAGAACCGAATCAACGTCTTCGATCCACACAAGCTTCCAAATCCGATCAAAAGTTTCCCGGTAGAGTGCAAAGGTGGAGTGCTTGACCTGACGCTCAGTGGCCTCGCCGTCGGGCCCAAAGGGCGACTTATGACCGTTTGCGGCAGCGTGGGTGGGCTCGGCCTTGATCCCCGCACCGGGAAGCCAGGCAAACCAATTTCTCAGGTCGGCGACACGGATGAGGTTTGGTACGACCCTGCCTCCAACAGCTACTACTTCGCCCATACCTCGGAAGGTGAAACCGAAATCAGCAGAGCGAAGGGTGGGGCGGTCGGCGTCGTCAATGCCGCCACGGAGGAATTTGTTCGTGATATTCCATTCGCGGGCGCTGGCGTACACTCCGTCGCTGTGAATCCGAAGAATGGACACATCTTCGTTCCCGTGTATGCAAAACGGATTTATGCCGTCACGAGGGGCAAGTGACGCGCGTGAATGTACGAGTGTATGAGGGATTGAGACGATCCCAAGTCGAGCCAAAACTCGCTTCGCTTGGAGGAGAATATGAAGAGACTCGTTGGTATCGGCTTCGTAGTTATGCTGATTCTTTCGTTCGCGTATTGCTTAGCGGCCCAGCAGAAATCGGCAACGGACGAGAACGGACCGCTAATTTTGACATCTCAGATACCTTTGCCAGGGGTTCATGGGCGCTTTGACCATTTCACGTTTGATCCTTCCGAACCCGCCCGTGTATTCATCTCCGCTCTCGGCAACAATTCCGTGGAAGTGATCGACCTTGTTGAGGACACGGTGGTACAACACATTTCTGGCATTCCTGAGCCCCAGGGCATAGCTTTTGCGGTCGGCCTGAACAAGCTCTTCGTCGGAAGCCGTAAAGGCAAACTCTATATCTATGACGGCGGTGACTATAAACTGATCAAAACCATCGACTACAACGCCGACGTGGATAACCTGCGTTACGATGCGGCTTCTAAACGCATCTATGTCGGCTACGGTGACGAAGACAAGGCAGCCATCGGGATGGTGGACGCTACCTCAAATCAGCGCCTGGATGAAGAGTACAAAACAGGCGCGCATCCCGAGTCCTACCAGATGGAGAAGTCGGGACCAAATCTCTACGTCAATTTGGAAGATCTGAAGCAGGTCGGCGTCATTGATCGAACCACAAAAAAGCTCACGAAGTGGGAATTGCCGCCGAAGTTTCAGGAAAATTTCCCGATGGCACTGGACGAATCGGACCACCGCCTGATGATCGTCACCCGTACTCCACCCAGGTTGGTAGTGTATGACACGACTTCAGGCAAGGTTGTGGCCTCCGAGCCTTGCGTAGCTGACGTAGACGATCTGTATTACGACGCGAACCACAAACGTGTCTACATTCCCGGGGGGCAGGGCCGGATCGATGTCTTCCAGCAGAAGGACGCCGATCACTATGAGCGGCTGGCCAGGATTCCGACGGTGATCGGCGCGCGCACCGCAGGTTATACGCCAAGGGTAGGAAAGAAAGGACTGGACCGAATTTTCCTGGCAGTTCCCTATTCACCGAACAAGGACGCAGCAGTGTGGGTTTATACGGTGCAGGAATAAAGGATCGGTGAGACCCAGATTCACGCAGCACCATGGACGTGCATCTCACAACAGGAGGACACGAATGAGGCTGATACGGCTCGTCTATCTAACGATGGCGGCGCTGTTGATTACTGTTGGTGCAACAGCTCAGGAACTGCCGACGGATGAGTCCGCACCTCTCGTGCTGGTGCAGATTATTCCCATTCCGGGTGTATTGGGACGTTTCGACCATATGGGGGTGGACAACGATCGCGGCCGCGTCTTCGCAGCCATCTATGGCAACGATAGCGTGGAAGTGATCGAACCCGCCCGTGGGGTTCGAGTCCGCAGCATTCAGGAAGGGTTCATCAAGCCACAGATGGTCGCTTACCTGCCCGACATGAACCGGATCGTGGTCTCCAGCGAGGGCGATGGTTCGTGTAAGGTCTTTGACGCGGACACATACAAGCTGATCGACACAGTGAAGTATTCCGATGACGCCGATCAACTGCGGTATGACCCAGTTGCGAAGCGCGTCTACGTTGGCTATGGCGACGGGGATGAAAGCGCAATTGGCGTGTTTGACGCGAAGACCGACAAGAAAATCGGCGAAGACTTTAAACTAGGTGCGCACCCGGAGTCGTTTCAACTGGAGGAAAAAGGGCCAAAGATTTTTGTAAACCTCGCTTCGATCAATCAGATTGCTGTAATCGACCGTAATACCCGCAAGATCGACAAGTGGAAGCTTCAGAACGCCGGCACTAATTTTCCGATGGCCCTCGATGAGCCTCATCGCCGGATGTTCGTTGCTGCGCGCAAGCCCGCTCGGCTGCTCGTGCTCGATATGGACACAGGGAAAGAGCTTGCCAGCCTGCCCGGTGCAATCGACACAGACGATATGTCGTTTGACGCTGAGCGCAAGCGAATCTATGTAACTAGCGGCGAAGGCTACATTTTTGTTTACCAGCAGATTGACTCCGACCGATACCAGCGAATTGCGAAGATTCCTACGGTCATCGGAGCGCGTACCAGCGCCTATACGGGACAGGTAAGGAAACACAATAGTTTCTATCTAGCTGTCCCCGCACGGGCCGATCGAGGTGCGGAACTTTGGGTTTACGAAACGCGAGACTGAACACATTGGCCGCTTTTAGCCTCGACCGGAAGGGGAATAAAAATCTTTGAGGATGGAAGCGAGAGAATCGAAAAACGATGAAAGTCAGTGATCTGTCGAAGCGCGCAGGTTTAAAGTGACAGTCAAATGCATGTCCTGATCGTTGAAGATAACAAGAAGATGGCAGGGCTCCTTAAGAAAGGACTCGACGAGAGAAGTCACTCCGTTACTCTTGCATTTGACGGCTGCACAGGTTTCGAGACGGCCACATCTTCTGATTTTGCTGCCGTCATTTTGGACTTGATGCTGCCTAGGATGGATGGTTTCGAATTCCTGCGCCGCCTGAGGCAAGATGACGACCAGATGCCGATTCTTGTGCTTTCGGCGAGAGACGCTACGACTGACATCGTGAGTGCGCTCGACTTGGGTGCCGACGACTATCTATCAAAGCCTTTCTCATTTGCGGAGCTCTTGGCGCGGCTGCGCGTGCTAGGCCGCTACGGTTCGGTTCCTCGACCTATCCTACTAAGGGTCGCGGATATCGTGCTCGACCCATCGACTTGTCACGTTACCCGCAGCGGGCAGGAGATTCACCTGAGCCGGACGGAATACAGGCTGCTAGAGTGCCTCATGCGGCGGCCCGGCCATCTTGTCCCTCGCAACATCATTGTTGAAAGCGTATGGAATTATGAACAAGATGTTGAAGAAAACACGCTGGACGCGCTGGTTTTCACGTTGCGCAGCAAGATAGATAAGGGCTTCGATTCGAAGCTCATACACACGATCAGAGGCATCGGCCATTCCATTCGAGAAGCTAAATCATGAAGCCCTTGCCGATTCGTCTGCGATTGACAGGGTGGTACTTCACTATTTTCGCGGCCTTTCTGTGCTTGTTTGGCTTGTACGCCTACTTCGCCATGGGTAACAGCGTTTACCGAACAGTGGACGAAGAACTCCGGGACAGAGCGGATGGCGTTCGCGGGTTAATCCAGAGGGTTGTCGTAGATGAACCCGGAGACCTCCACGACGAGCTTCGAGAACATTCGGAACTGCAGCCGGGCGCGCTCCTACAAGTATCGGACCAGCAAGGCAATTGGGTCTATCGTTCCAGATCAATGAACGTTTATGGCGTTCCTAGAGCTCAGGGGAGTCTCGTTGCACCCTCTACATTCCTTGCCGGCGATGTACCACTGCGTGTCCTGAGTGCAGAGGTTCAGGTTGGAAATCAATCTTATGATGTCCAGGTAGCCGCGCCCCTGGGTGAATTTTACGGGGCGCAGAGACGCTTTGAAACCGTACTGGTGGTATCCATTCCGATCTTTCTTCTGTGCGCGGCAGCCGGTGGCTACTGGATGAGTGCGCGGGCGCTCGCGCCTGTCGATCGAATTACGCTGACGGCCAGAACGATTGGGGCGCGCAATTTGTCGAATCGTCTCGAGGTGCCGCAAACTCGCGACGAGTTGCAGCGCCTAACCGAGACACTGAACGGAATGCTGGAGCGCCTCGAACATGCTTTTAGGCAGATTACTCAGTTTACAGCCGATGCGTCGCACGAATTGCGCACTCCTATCTCACTCATGCGGACGGAGGCGGAAATTACCCTCAGTCAGCCGCGTTCTGCGGGCGAGTATCGGGAAGCTTTTGCCAGCGTTTACGCCGAGCTAGAAAGCACCTCCGAGCTGGTTGAAAAACTTCTGATCCTGGCCCGCGCGGATTCTGGAGCAGAACTGCTCCAAAACGGGACTGTCGATTTTGCGGGGATCCTCCGCGAAGTGTGTCACAAGGGACGGGTTCTAGCAGAACACAAGGCTATCAGCTTTCGGGACCACATCCCAGCACAACCCCTGTGGATCAAGGGGGAAGCAAATAGCCTCCGCCGACTATTTCTTATTTTGATCGACAACGCGGTACGGTATACCCCGCCGGGTGGAAGTGTGGAGGTTACTGGGGTCCTTAGCGATGATACTCGCTCTGCCCTGGGCGTCGTGCGCGATACGGGAATAGGGATCGCTTCGGTGGACTTGCCGCACATCTTCGAGCGGTTCTATCGCGCCGATAAGGCCCGATCTCACGAGTCGGGAGGAGTTGGCTTGGGTCTGTCGATTGGACGTTGGATCGCCGAGGCTCACGGTGGAACGATAGAAGTTGAGAGTTCGCCGGGGAATGGCTCGGTTTTTCGGGTACAACTTTCAATAGCCAACAGCGGACCAGACAAGTAAGGTGCAGGCTTGTCCCTCGCCAAAATCTCATCCGCGCCGAATGTGGCGCGATACTCTCCTTTCGCTACAGCGTGAAGAGTCTGAACTTGATCAAGAATTGTTGTGAGGAACACGAAGTTCTCTCGGGGGCAGGCACCGGTTTGCGCGCACGCAAAGCGTATATATTAAGGATGAGCAGAAATTTGGGCCGGATCAGGCAGCCCGGTCGTAACGGTGATGTAGCCCGCCGAGCCGTTCATGAGAAAGAATGGAGCCGGAAGCCCTGCACCGAGCCCTGCCGTTCGGTGTTCCCTTCTCGAGTCCGAGGTGCGTGCGATCGTCGTGATAGTAGCCAACATAATCAGCGAGCAGACGACTCAAGTGACGCTCACTCAAAGCGATCACGTGATCTAGCAAGTCATGCCGGCAGCTTTCGACCCAACGCTCCGCAAATCCATTCTGCCAAGGACTCCGCAATGAAGTGCGGACACATTTGATTTTCATCGACCGAATCGCGGTAGGAACCTCCGTCCCATACTTGGCATCCCGATCGAAGATGAGAAACCGGGGAGCGGTCCCATATGGGAAGGCCTCCCGCAGTTGCTTGACGACCCACTGGCTGGTGGGATGCCGCGCCACGCGGAAATATAGGATACGCCGCCGATCGTGGCCGAGGATGAAGAAGCAGTAGAGCACGCCAAACGTAATCGTGGGGACGGTGAAGAAGTCCATCGCAGCGATGGCTTCCCGGTGATTGCGCAGAAAGGCGAGCCAACGTTTGGCTGGTTCGGGATTCCTCGGCGCGCGTCGCATCCAGCGAGAGATGGTTCTGTCGGAAACATCGAACCCGAGCATCTGGAGTTCGCCATGGATTCGCGGTGCACCCCAGGTTGGGTTCTCCTTGACCATATGGAAGGTCAGATCGCGAACCTCTTTCGAGATTCTCTTCCTGCCAAACACGCGGCGTGCTCTTGAGATCGCGCGCCAATAGAGGGCGAATCCTGCCCGGTTGTGGTTCGCCAAAACTCTGTCCGTTTGCATTTTCAACAGCTTGGATCATTGCTATTCACAGGCCGACTGCGATACGAGCCACCTATGTTCTCCATCATCGCGGTCCTAACTGGAACAATGCTCCGGGTCTTCCGTACTCGTCGGAATCTTCTGCTCGAAAACCTCGTTCTTCGGCAGCAACTCACTGTGCTCAAGCGCAAGCGTCCCAGGCCACGGATTGCTGCGCTCGATAAGCTCTTCTGGGTTCTTGCCCGAAGGTTCTGGTCCAGATGGAAACAAGCGCTGATTGTCGTGGGCCCAGAGACCGTCGTGCGATGGCACAGATCGGGATTCGCGCTCTATTGGCGTGTGATCTCCCAGGCTCGGCAAGTGATGGGCAGGAGGAGGATTTCCAAAGAGGTGCGGGATCTCATCTTCCGTATGATGATCGAGAACCTGACTTGGGGTGCACCACGCATTCACGGCGAGCTCTTGATGCTCGGTTTTGATGTCTCTGAGCGAACGATCTCCCGCTGGATGCGACGAGCGCCGAGAGATCCCGAACCGGCCAAACGTTGGCTCGCCTTTCTGCGCAATCATCGAGAAGCCATCGCTGCGATGGACTTCTTCACCGTCCCCACGATTACGTTCGGCGTGTTCTATTGCTTCTTTGTCATCGTTCATGACCGGCGACGCATCCTGCACTTCAACGTCACTAAGCATCCGACGAGCTTGTGGGTCGTCCAGCAGTTGCGAGAAGCTTTTCCATTTGGGTCAGCTCCAAGATTCGTCATCTTCGATCGCGACGCCAAGTATGGGACGGTGGTCCCCGCCGCGATCCGATCGATGAAAATCGAATGTGTCCGCACCTCGTTGCGGAGTCCTTGGCAGAATGGATTTGCGGAGCGTTGGGTTGAGAGCTGCCGGCGTGACTTGCTGGATCACGTGATCGCCTTGAGTGAGCGCCACTTGAGTCGTCTGCTCGCTGATTATGTCGGCTACTATCATGACGATCGCACGCACCTCGGACTCGAGAAGGGAACACCGAACGGCAGGGCTCGGTGCATGGCTTCAGGCTCGATTCTTTCTCATGACCGGCTCGGCGGGCTACATCACCGTTACGATCGGGCTGCCTGATCCGGCCCAACTTTCTGCTCATCCTTATATATATACGCGTTGCATGTGCGCACACTGGTGCCCGTCCCCGAGAGAACTTCGCGTTCCTCAAAACAATTCTTGATCAAGTTCAGACTCTTCACGCTGTATCGATAGGAGAGAATCGCCCCGCATTCGGCGCGGATGAGATTTTGGCGAGGGACAGGCATGAAAGACCAAGCCAGCAAAGCGCGCGATGAAGCTGGCAGCTTGCCGCTCTACTATACGGAATGGAACATCTCATCGAATCCGTTCGATCTGATGCATGATGAGCCGTTTGCCGCCGCCTTCGTCACCAGGATCATCATGGAAGCGCGTGGCCTCGTCCAGGGTTACAGTTTTTGGACCTTCACCGACATTTTCTCGGAGAACTATTTTCCGTCCGTTCCGTTTCACGGTGGATTCGGCCTGTTGAATCTGCACGGGATCGCCAAGCCGGTTTATCGTGCGTTCCAGTTGTTGCATAATTCGGGCATCGAACTATTGGAATTCGACGGAACTCATGCAACGGTGAATGCATGGGTTATCCGTAAGCACGCTGCCGCAACAATACTGATTACCAATCTTGCGATGCCGCGACATCCAATTCATACTGAACTGTTAAATCTGCGGCTGTCGGGTGCGCCCGAGCCGCGCACCGCCCGGATCGAACGAATTGACGAAAATCACGCAAATCCGCGCCGGCTTTGGCAAACCATGGGCGAACCGGAATACTTGAGCGAATCGCACATTGAACAACTCGAGGCGGCTTCCACTTTGCGGAAGGAATCGCAACTCTGGACGCACAGGCAGGGGAATATTGATCTGGCTGTCGCTTTGCCGCCGCAGAGCGTTGCGGCTATTACGATTGAATTCGCCTGACCGTGATGTCCCCAGGAGGAGCGTGTCGAGAATGATTCAACCGTTGCCTGTTTCGAACCCCCAAGGGACCGATTCCGAAATGCTCGACCATCTCCGACGCGTAACATTCGATTATTTTCGTCACGAATTCAACTCTCAGAATGGCCTTATAGCGGATAAGACCCAGCCCGGATCGCCTTCAAGTATTGCGGCTGTGGGAATGGGACTCAGCGCCTACGTGGTGGCCGTGGAGCGAGACTTGCTTTCACGAGCGGGGGCAATCGACAGAACCCTGACGCTTTTAAGATTCTTTCATTCCAGCCATCAAGGTCGAGAACCCGATGCGACGGGATACAAAGGGTTCTACTACCATTTCTTGGACATGCAGACCGGCCGCCGAGCGTTGCAATGTGAATTGTCGACAGTCGATACCGCCATATTCATTGCTGGTGTTCTCACAGCGGCAACCTATTTCACAGGGAAGGACGAAGAAGAAAGCGAGATACGAGAACTTGCTGAAATTCTTTACCGCCGCATTGATTGGAAATGGGCTCTGAATGGTGGAACCACGATCTCGCACGGTTGGAAACCCGAGTCAGGGTTTCTTCCTTACCGATGGGATACGGGCTATAACGAAGCTCTGATTCTTTACGTCCTGGCCTTGGGATCACCTACGTTTGCTATCGATCCGGAGGGTTACAGAGAATGGACTTCAACTTTTGAATGGAGGAAACTTTGCGACATTGAATACTTATATGCCGGACCGTTATTCATTCATCAGATGTCCCATCTATGGCTAGATTTTCGCGGCATACACGACGACTTCAACCGGAAAACAGGGATCGATTATTTTGAGAACAGCCGACGTGCGACTTTTGTTCAAAGGCAATATGGAATAGATAATCCACTTGGATTTTCGCACTATCACAAATACGGCTGGGGGCTAACGGCGAGCGACGGACCAGGGCCTGCCGTCCTCGAGGTGAACGGTATCCGACGAGTATTTTACGACTATGTCGCGCGGGGTGCGCCATTTGGTCCGGATGACGGCACCATTTCGCCCTGGGCGGTAGTAGCTTCTCTCCCATTTGCACCTGAGATTGTGATCGACACAGTCCGTCATGCCATCGAGCGCCTCAATTTGAAAGGGCGTAGCCCATATGGATTCGACGCCAGTTTTAATCCAACCTTTCCTGCAACAAGCAGAAATCAACACGGCTGGGTGTCTCCCTGGATCTTCGGCTTGAATCAAGGTCCGATTATTCTGATGATTGAAAACTTCCAGTCGAAACTTATCTGGAAGAGTGTTCGGGAATGCCGCTATATCGTAGAGGGTCTTCGTCGCGCGGGCTTTCGTGACGGCTGGCTCGACAATGAACGTCTTTAGGCTGGCAGACCTAGCTTTGAATCTCTTAAACACCACGCTAGTTGCAAGACCTCTTGCTTCGGTCTTCGGTGAATGTGAGCGGAAAAATTCACCTTTCCGCCCGTCAAAACAGGGCGCTCGCCGCCGGCTGATCATTTGTTACGACTATACGATCAAACGGTCAATATCCCATGAAGCTTTCGTTCATATCGCCCGTTCGGTCATGAACTTACGCCACGGTTTGGAAACTAATTCTTCGCAACCATGATTAACGACGAGATTAACGACGAAGTCATTGGGGTGTAACCAGGCTCCGGCGAGCAGCATAGGGTGGCGGGAGTTTTTGCTACCGAAGGCCGATCCATAAGGAGCCCCCGATGAATAACTACCTGATGCGATTGCACTTATTCGTCTGACCGGAAATTCGCGATCGTGTTTTCGTTGCTGATTAGGTGGGATTTGCCCGAGGGGCGTCCGAGCGCAAGGTTTGCCGTGGCTTAGAACTTTCACCTATACTCCACAGGCCTAGTGCATTGAGAATGCAGCATCTACTTTTTGTGCTACATAGTTGGCGCTACGACAAAAAATGAAAAAAGGGCATGTCGGGTTCCTGCACGCGACACAACTGATTCTCGTAATCAAATATTGATTAACGAGGTGGCCTCAATGGGTCGACGCAACACTCACTCGAAGTCCTATCTGCACGTATTTCAATGACTAAATTCGTTCGTAAGCGTTGATTCAAAGAAAACACTGCCCTGTTTAGGTTTAATTGAGTACAGCTCAAAGGATCAGGTCTCTTTGAAAAACACTATCAGATCAACAGATTAGAAAAGTGTTGCATTGACCGGTTGAGTCGGCAGGGCTTTTCGGAAAGTAGCCACGTGATTAGATCTTTAGAATTTTCGCTGCCGTTCCTCCCAAAATCATCTTGCGCTGCTCGGAACTCAAGTGAAATTGCTCGACAACTTCCACCGGACGGTCATATCCGACGGCGAAGCAGTAATCGCTGCCCATCATGACTCGCTCAACACCCACCTGGGAAATGATGAAGTCCATCATCGGCTTAGAATGAGAAATGGTGTCATACGTGAAACGGTGCAGATACGCGCTAGGCGTCTGTACAGAGTGCTTAGCCGCCGGGATAGTGTTCCAGCCGTGGTCTAGCCGGCCGATGAGGGCTGGTAGCACACCGCCTGCGTGCGGCAGGGTCACCTGGAGATTCGGATGGCGGTCCATTACTCCACCAAAGATCAGATGGCAGGCGGCAATTGTAGTATCGAACGGGTAAGCAACCAGGCGATTCAGAAAAAAGGGCTGCAACCGATTACCACCAACGATGGGCGCTAAAGGATGTAGGAAGACGGGGAGGCCGAGCGCTTCGATTCGCGTGAAAATAGGCTCGAACAGAGGATCATCGAGATCATGGTTGTCGATGTTGGTCCCCATGTAGATGCCGCGCACTCCAGGAAGCTTGCTCACGCGGTTGAGCTCGTCAATGGCGCGGTCGGAATCGAGCATGGGGAGCGTTGCCAAGACTACAAACCTATCCGGGTGGGCCTGATGCGCAGCGACCGCGCCGTCATTCCATGCTATGGCGAGCTTATGTGAGAGGTCGCCATCCGCCCAATACACCATCGGATCGGTTAGCGAGAGCGCATGGACATCTACGCCGTGCGCGTCCATATCTGCAAGGCGCTGCTTTAGGTCAATAAATTTCGTTGGTAGCGGCCCGTCCGATTCAGCGGAAGTCTTAAAGAAAAAGCCTTGATCCGTTATGCGGAACTCGGCATTGAAGCGTTGACCCTCCGTAACGAATAAATCGAAGTAGGCCTGTGGGTAGTAATGGGCGTGGATGTCGATCGTTCGCACGCCGGCCCTCTTCAGCGCGGTGGGTATGTCAGGTTCACCACGCATTGCAACGTGTCCGCTGCCCATCCAACTTAGCGCACCTACAAGTCCTCCTTGCAGCATCGTTCGACGCGATAGTTCATAATTGCAATTGCCAGTATTTTTCTTCATAGCGTAGCCCTTTACGAACCGAAATCTCCGAATTGAAAAACATGCTCGCGCATCCTACTGCTTCCCCGAGTCGATACAACGAATTTGCCTGAGGGCAATATCTCGACCCATTTTGACACCTGCTTTACCTTTCGTAATACAAGTGAGTGATCCTGAATCCCAGAAATAGGACTTAGCCCGAGACGATTACTAGAGTTGTTGCGCGTTCCAAACCCAGGGACCTCGAGCGATGAGGGGTGGCCGCGTCAAAATAGAGGCAGTCGCCGGCAGTTAACTGCAGGCGCTCCTCGTTTAAGTGAATCTCCACGTCACCCGTGAGGACATACACCATTTCGTCGCCCGCATGCTGAAAGAATTTGCGCGGAAGGCGCATGGGCGGCTGAACCACGAACGGCTCCATGCGTTTGGTTTGTTTGTGGAAGGCGATCGCTTCGTATCGGTAGCCATAAAGGCTGCCTTCGCGTGCATACCGCCGGCGCTCGCCCCGTTTCACGAGTGAATAGACGGCCTCCTGACTTTGGGCCGAATCCAGTAGCGCGCTGACGGAAATGCCATAAGCGGCAGAGAGCTTCAGCAGCGTCGAAATCGACGGCACTTTCAGACCGCGTTCAATAAGGGACAGGAATCCCTTCGTCATTCCGGTTTTCTGCGCGAGGGCATCCAGCGAGATGCGATGCTCCTTGCGCACAACCGCAAGCTGCGCGCTGAGGTTAAATTCTTGCGAAGGTGAAGTGTCTAGAGCGGCTCGATCCCGAGTTCTCTTGCCAGTTCCCGCAACTTTGCGAGCACGACGGGGCGCAACGGGATACCGTCTCTGCTGCGTTCTATCCATCGCTGGTGTCCTTGTTCTCCTGGAATGCGAATCTCGCGAACGCCGGCCAATTTCCGCGAGCTCTTTATGTCCCGAATCAAAATGTCAATGCTGCGCTTGAATTCCTCTATGGGTTGAAAGCGAGCAATATCGATGGCGGCGATCGTCTGGCCAGTGTTGGTTGGAGTTTTCTGGTCATGATTGAAGTCAATTACGCCTCGGCCAAAAGTGGCGCCATTCAGAGTGCCAGCCAGCAAGCCGAAGATGAGCGCTAGCCCGTAACCCTTGTAGCCGCCGATCGGAAGCAGAAGGCCCTCGACCGAGCGTAGAGGATCAGTTATAGGTGTCCCATCCTTGGCGTCGATCATCCATCCTTCTGGCAATGGATCCGTCGAAAGTGCGGCAAGCTTCACAGTGCCATAGGACACAACGGTCGTGGCCATGTCGAGCACGACCGGTGGCTCCGTGTCTGCAGGAATTGCGGCGGCAATAGGGTTCGTCCCGAGCAAAAGCTCACTGCCACCCCAGGGCGCCATATGATTCGCATTCGCGACGGCAAAGTAAAGCCCAATCATGTCCTGAGCTGCTGGCATCATCGCGTAAAGCGCCGCCGGGCCCGCGTGGTTGCTGGCGCGCGTGCCGACCCAGCCGATGCCAAACTCCTTGGCGCGCTGAATGGCGAGCTCGGCGGCGCGCCGCATTACCACATGGCCCATGCCGTTGTCGCCGTCTAAGACTGCCGTGGCTGGAGCTGCCGACACGACGCGCATCTTAGGGCGGACATTGATGCCGCCTGCGCGGATCCGCCTGATGTATTGCGGCAGGCGAAAAACTCCGTGTCCGTCCGCACCACGGAGATCGGCGAGGATCATGAGCTCGGCAGTTGAGGTAGCATCGTCTTCAGGCAGGCCCACGGCGATGAGAGCCTCTGTGACCAACCCACGCAGGCGCTTCGCCGGAAAACGTTGCGCGGCCATTGCTGTATTTTCGAGCATGCGACCCCACCGCCCTGCCGTAGACGCGAAAGCCCTTGACATTGGGGGTTTTCCAAGGATAAACAATTAAGCGCCAGGAGTAAACAAGGGCTCCGTTTGGTCGGCCGAACCACTAGAGGAGGGCAAGACAATGGAAGGAACTGGAACTGCGACGGATCGCACGGCGTTTGCTGAAAAGGTGCGCCGGGCAAATTATCTCGAGTACTGGATGGCGGACTACCGAACGAACAGGCCCGAAACGGGCGTGGTTCCCTGCCTCTGGGCTTGGGCGGAGATGAAAGAGCTGATGCTCGAATCGGAGCGCCTCATCGGTATCAACGAGGCCGAGCGCCGCGGGCTAATTCTGGTGAACCCGGGGCTGGGTGGCAAGCCCTACATGACCAACACGATTTTTGGTGATGTGCAGATTCTCGCCCCTGGAGAGTCGGCGCCGGCTCATCGCCACACGACGAGCGCTAGCCGCTTCTTTCTCGAAGGCACTGGCGGATATACGACGGTGGAAGGTGAGCGCTGCACGATGGTGCCGGGGGATCTCGTCATCAACCCGAGTTGGGCTTGGCACGATCACGGCAACGAAGGCAACAGCGACATCACTTACCTCAACGTCCTCGATGTCCCGCTCGTAACGAATCTTGGCGCTGTGTTTTACGACCACGACTATGCAAAGGAAGATGACACGAGTAAAACTATCCAGAGCGTCAAAAAGCCGCTGAACTGTTCGACCGACCTCTATGCGACCGGCGGCCTCCTGCCGCGCATCGTCAAGCGTACGGGAAAACCGTACTCGCCACAGCTCGTTTATAAGTACGAGAACGTTCTCTCGGCGCTCGAACGGTTGCATTCCTATGACCCTGACCCGTACGACGGTCACATCATCGAATATGTGAACCCAGAAACAGGAGGACCGGTGATGCCGACGATGCGCTTCACTATGCAACTGCTTGCCGGCGGAAGGCGAACGCTTCAGCACCGACATACATCGAGCACGATTTACTGCGTAACCGATGGAGCAGGTTATACGGATGTGGAAGGTAAGCGGCTCGAGTGGCGGAAGAATGATGTCTTTGCTGTGCCTGCTTGGGCCTGGCACGAGCACGCCAATACCAACGCGAGGCAGTCCGCAGTGCTATTCGCCGTGACCGACGCTCCGACGCTGGAAAAGCTGGGGCTGTATAGGGAACAGGGCAAGACGGACGCAGGCGACGTGATAACGGTCGTGGAGCCGTAGCGGGATTCCGATGGATAGCGGCTCCCGGGTTTTCTATTTTAAGCAGCTGCCATCCGTTGCGCGCGGAGGGGGCGTTCGAACCACGCCACTGGTCGGCAAGGCAGTTGCGAATATCAACCTAACCACAGGAGTGACGTCGTTTCCTCCAGGCACGGCGATCCCGTTCCACTACCACAACTGCGCCGAACAGGTCACATTGCTTGAGGGCGAGGCCGAAGTGGAAATCGACGGAGAAACCCACCGGCTGAACCGATTTGACACGACTTTCGTTCCAGCCGGAAAATCTCACCGATTCAAGAATATCGGCGCTGGTCAGATGTCGATTCTTTGGATTTACGATAGCGCGGATGTAACGCGAACGTTCACCGAAACGGGTGAGACGGTCCCACACCTTTCCGCGGGAGACACCGGCGCTACTCCGAGCGGAAACAAACCGAAAGCTACTTGAGGACCCTGCCCTTCGTCTCAGGGCCTACGGCAGCAAGCCATAGGTTCCCAGCAATGACTAAAGCGGTGATTGCGACAAAGGTGTTGGTCAGTCCGAAGACGGGCCACAACCAGGCGCCAAAGATTACTGGCATGATGCCGGTGAAGACTCGACTTGAGGTCGAGGCCCATCCGAATCCCGTTCCTCGCAACAATGTGGGATAAACTTCAGCTGCGTAGCAGTACGAGGCTGGTAGGACGAGTTCAATCGTAAACCCAAACAATAGCAGCCAAAATCGTGCGGACTTTGGGTCGTCAATCCGTAGGGTGAAAATGACGAGCGCGATGCCGGCAAGTATGCCGGGCAAGACGATGACCAATTTTCGCCCGACTCGCTCGACCAGCAACGAGGCACACAATGTTCCCACGATGCCAGCGGCCGTAACCCACACTGTGAATGTATAGGCACGATACATCGGGTAGCCGCTGTTCACGAGGATGCTCGGGAGCCACGTGATGGCGCCAAGGTAGAGCACGAAATTGAAAGTCAAGATGCTCCATACCGCCAGCGTCACGCGCCAGTTCCAAGTCCAGATGTCACTAAACTGGCGGAAGAACGTTAGAAATGGCGTCTGTGACTTCCCGATTTCGGGCTCAGGCAGTATCCCTGCGCCGATATCGCCACCAGTACGCCGAACAAGATCAGCAATCACCGCATGGGCCTCGGCCACGCGGCCACGTCGCAGAAGGTAGAGCGGAGATTCTGGTATGGCCGAAGCGGCCCAGAAAGCAAGCAGTGCCGGCAAAGCCATAATCAGTAAAAGCAGGCGCCAATTTTCGAAATGGAGCAATAGAACCGCGATGAGACCATTCAACGTGCCCCCAAGCGGCCACCAAACATCTGTCGCAGTCAGCATGGTTCCACGTAGGGAGCGCGGCATGAACTCTGCAATGATCGAGAACAGAACCGGAACGCAACCGCCAAGTCCGATTCCAGTAACGAAGCGAGTCCCCAGAAGCACTGCGTAATTGGGAGATGCGGCGCTCAAAACGGAGCAGAACGAATAGATCAACAGCGTCCAAATGAATGCAGGCTTTCGGCCGACGATGTCGGCCATCGTCCCCCAAAAAAAAGATCCTATGCTCATACCGATTAACCCGATCGTGCCGAGCCATCCCAGCTGAGCGTTACTAAGATGCCAGCCAGAGCGTGCAAGGAGCGGGAGCAGATAGGTGGGTAGAAGAACGTTCCAGGCATCAAACATAAAGGCCAGGCCACAAATCAAAAAGATTACGCCCTGGACATTCCATCGAAACGGGAGCTCCTGAATGAGCTCATCGGCTCGCTTAGCAGTCGTTGTCCGGTCCCGTGTGCTTGCCGAGGGCATTTGTGCGCCACCGCTCCACTTAACTACTTGTGTCTTCGCGCTTCCGAAATACTACGCGTGAATGGATCGTGGATTCTTATCATCACTAGCATACGGCGTCAACGCTGCTTAAGACACACTGCTCAATACACCTTGCCGAGTCTTGAGTGGGATAGCGCCATTTGCCGCCAGACAGCTTGACGTATTTGTAGAGCGTGTATTTGGGTTTGGCCATGCAAATCCTCCGAAACGTAATACTGAGTTGCGGAGATTTCTTAGGATTTGCTCTTAGGAAGGAACCTAAGCCATTGAAACTAAAAGATTGGCTGGGAGGCCTGGACTCGAACCAGGATAGTCAGCTCCAGAGGCTGATGTACTACCGATTGTACGACCTCCCAGCCGAGGGAGACGAAAGAAATGGGCCGTGGTGTGCCAGGAATTGTTCCCAGCCTCACGACCCAACTTCTTTACTTTAGACAGGAAAAGCAAATACGTCAACCGGGCTCCCGGGCCTGTACTTTCCTTACCTCGACGTGTTTCACGCATTCGAACTTGGGAGTTCTCATTAGGAGGTCCGGCCTTCAGCGGACAATCAGCGACGCATGTACGAGCTCTTTAAGCACTGATGCTTCGGGAACAAAAGCCCACGAATGCGCAGGCCTTAACGTTGGGGCTGAAAAGTCTGTTAGAGAACTCGGTCTTGGTTCATGTAGCGCCCGCCTTCGGGCGGGCATCTGCTTGATTCCAAAGTGCCCGCCTAAAGGCGGGCGCGACAAAGACGTGCCAATTTTGAGTTCTCACACAGACTCTGAAGCCCCGACCTCCTAACCGAACCGATTTTGGCGAGCAGACTTTTGCCCTTGAGATAAGAACAGGGGTTTTTGCGTCCCATCGCGCCACTTCTCACCTCTTCACGCCCGTTCGAGTCAAGCCTATTCTTCACACCTATTCCCGTGTCTTTGACTCTCCCGCGCGCGTGAATAGGCGTGAACGGGCAAGCCTGGTGTGCACGAAACGCAAATCGACGTGATTCGCTGCAATGTTAGAGAACAGGGCGTTTTCTGTTAGACGTCGGAGAAAGCACGAGCGTGGCTTGCTGCAACGATGTGTTGAGCACGTGGATCAACTCGTTTTCTCTGTGAGATCGAATGTGACACCCAGGGATAGCACGTAGGCCAAAACAAGGACCCCCACGACGACGCCCATGGGGCCGTCCCAAGCATTGGGTTCGTCGGTCAATAACACGACTAGAACCCAAAACGGAAAGGCGGTGACAGCGGCAACACAGAGTGTCCGACGTATGGTGCGCGCGATTCTTCTGTGTGACGGTTTAGGGTTCCAAATCGTGTTTGCTGCGCCCACGATTGTCAGGTAGGCCACAACAAGAACCCCCATGACGGAGCCGGTAACGAGCCGAAACTTTCGGTCGTCGGACCAGGACATGACTAGAAGAAAAAACGCCCCTGCGGCGACAGCGGCGAAAGCGGCGCGACCGAGTGTCCCACCTATGATGTGTCCGATTTTTTCACGTGAGGGTTTAGTGTGGATCCAAGAGTCGATTCTGTCGACTACCACCTTGAGTAATCCAAGACCTCCGATGAAGATTACCCAAAACTTTGCCATGGGATAGTGCCACAACACATAGAGGCCAGCAGCAGCCAATCCTCCTACGAAGAGGAGTCCTAGTGCAGATTGCCAGTGCTTAAATAAGAGCAACCCGAGCGCAACGCCGAGTGCAATCTCTAGGATTAAAATCACTTGACCTCCGCCAGATAGCGAAGCAAGCGTTTGATGTCGTCCCGGTCGGAACTTGAGTAACCTCTGAGGCTGATCTCAAAGTCCTCATGCGCTGACTTCTGGAAGGGGCGGAGCTTGGGTGCGTCGATCGGGACAGGATAACGCCCATACCACTTGGCACTTTCGGTGAGACGGTAGAGAAGCGACTCCTCCTCCTTGGCCACCTCATCCAGCCCTGCATCACGCATCAACTTGTACAGGTCGTGCGTCTTGAGTATCCCGGGGAGCTTTGAGCTTGATCCCAAAGCGTCAGCGAGGGCAGATCGCCTCTTCTCTACGATTCGTGCTTTCAGGAGATTCTCTAAAGCAAATGAGGAGAGCATGAAGTAGACGGCAACCGCGCCGTCATTCCACGAACCTGTTCTGACGTTTTGCCAGAACTCGTCGATTTTCGGCTCAAGTAGTACAGCGGCCTCAATGAGGGCGCGGGCAGAACTTTTCCAAGTCTGTGGATCGAGGAGCATCGCCTGAAACTTCTCGGAGTGGCCGGTGGGCACGATACTCGCCTCCGCGGTGAAAAATGGCCTACTGCCGCTGAAGAATACCGCATCCGCTGTGTGGACTTCCAAGCAAAATGGGCCGGTCCCGCATGATAAGGAATCACGTGCGCAGGTAGCGGTCTGTGTGTTGAATCACGTGACGCAGTTCTGCCTGCAAAGATAGTATGAATAAGTCGTTGACATTTGCGTTTTGCCGGGACTACGATCTTTGCGTTGTAGCTGAATCACCCTCTCCTTTGGGGTTGTGAACGAGCAAAGGTACTTTTTTGATGTGTAGTTGTCTTCGGTTCGCCCTTTTCCCTTTCATCTCAACTTGTAGCCTACGTGCAGGCGGATTCGCGCCTGCCGGAACGGAGTGTGCCATGGGAGCAGAAACACCGCGCCTGCGCGTGAAGCGCGTCCTTCGCGAGCATGACGTGTCGCAAAGCTGCCTCGCGACGATGGCCGAGTTGAACCCGGGCGTGCTCTCGAAGATTCTGACCGGACAGTTGACGGCGCGTTCGCACGTCATGGGCCGGATCGAGCACGTCTGCGATTTCATCGAGACGCTTGCCGCCGAAGCCAAGCCGTTGCCGCTGTGCTTTCACACGTACGAGCGGATCAAGCCGCTGTGGGATGCGTTCCCGCACCGCGGGAAACGTCCCTACAAACTGAGAAGCGAGGCGGCGTAGAGAGACCGGCGCCGCACGGATCAACAGCAGTGAACCAGCCCGCGTAGATCGCGGGCTTTTTTGTTGGCCAAATATTCCTGCGCGGGAACTCAGGGCGAGCGATGCGCAGCAGCAAGTTGATTCGGAAGTGTGCTGGGAAAAAATCCGCGCTGGGAGGTGAGGCCCAGCGCGGCAAGTTCAATCGGTAAGGAGACCGTGTTGACGATCCCCTTCGGCGTGACGGCTCACGCGCATGAAAAGAATATTCCTACACGCACGTGCCGTCAAGCCAAAAAAAGGGAATCGCAACTCCGGTCCGAGTGTTGGACCTCTGCCCCGCCACCGAGTCCATCGGGATGTGCCGGGCGGATGGTTGTGATTCACCTTGAGGAAGGGTTGCGTGACGGCAAATGAGATCATCCAGAAATGGTTCCCGGGCTACGGGCAGGTAGTGCGAACTCAATTCGCGGGGCCGCGTGCACAAGCGGTCTTGATCCTGCACTCGACGAGTGATCGTCGTTTCACCCGACACGTCCCGGTCCAAGATGACGGAACAGGCGCGCTCCGATGCGCCGTCCAAAATCTCAAGTAAAGCCGCTCACCTGCTTTTCCCTCTCGTACGCCCGGGAACTCTCTTGGGGAGCTGCAGAACCTAAACCCTAAGAGAGATATTCCGGAGCAGGGAGTCGGAGTCTGTCTGAACGCCTCGAAAAGGGCGCATCCTGGTCATGGGAAGCGAATTGCAGCGCTTCAGGTGGAGCGCACGTCCTGTGGAAAAACGTGGGGAATCGGAGCGCGAAAAACCTCGGCCAAATACGGGTATGGGAGGGTCAGAAAAGATGGCATCGCAACGGCTCATTCGGTTCGTTGAGAACGTGGCCCGCGGGTTGAGCGATGCTGCTGCGGCGCGCGCGGCCGGCTACGCGGAGAGCGTCGCGCGGGACACGAAGCGGCTTTTGTGGTCCCAGCCCGAAGCCGCGCGAATTTACCGCGAGGCGCAAAAGCGGCATGGGCGTCCGATGTTCATCCCTCCCGCTTCCGCGCGCGCCCCGAAGCCGTTGCAGACCTACTTCGTTCGTGACAGCAGTGGGAGAGTGAAGATCGGGAAGAGCAGCAATCCGGTGACGCGTCTGATGTCGCTCCGGCGCGGATCGGCGGAGCAGTTGACGCTCGTGCGCGTGGTGGACGGAGATTATGAGCAGCAGTTCCACATCCGCTTCGCGGAATACAAGATCAAAGGCGATTGGTTTGTTGAGACCGGACGCCTCAAAGAGTTCCTGGCCGACGAACAAAACGGAAAGGATCCGGCGAACCCCGTTGCCGCCAGCGCAACACCATGAGGGAGATGGCATGAACGATGACACGGATGTTCTCACGCTCGAAGAAGTGGCGCGGATGTTGAAGATGCGCCCATCGTCGGTGTACAGGCTCACGGCGGCGCGGGCAATCCCGCACGTGAAGATCAAACGCCGGGTGTGGTTTTCACGTCGCGCCGTCCTAGCGTGGTGGGACACCAAGAACGTGCCTATGCGTGAGAGTGACGTTTCCGAGGGTCAAGAGTCACGCCCGAGTGCCCCGGAAAACGCTTTCCGGGGCTCTAGGGCGCAAGAACTTCCCCCGGTAGGGCTTGAATCACGCTCTCACAACGGCGCGGGCAAGACTTCTAGTAGCATACTAAGAAGTGACCCGTAACTCTTTGAAAACAAAGACACGTCTAACAAGGTCTCTAACACAAGCCCGTAAGCGCGTGCCAGTAAGTGACTCAAAGCAAAAGACTTAGGTAGAGATCGGGTAGCACGTCGAATACGCCCGAAACAGGGCTTTTCAAGGGGGAATCACGTCATGACGGACCGAAAAGAGCAGCACGGAGAGAAGGAAAGTACGCCAGACGCGACGAAGAAGACCGACGCGCCAGGCAAGCCGAGAGAGCCGTTCGTCGAGGTTTTGGAGTTTTATCCAGGCACGGTGGTGATCGAGGATGGCATCGATCATGACAGATGGTTCCATCCACTTCCACTTCGTTGATCTTGGCCGCCTCCGCATGACTCCGCGTCGGGGCCAAGCGTGTACTGATCACGTCATCACCGACGCGGAACTTTGCTCTTCTGGCCCAGGTGTAAACGGGGGGATAGCGGGGGCCAGAGGATTCCTACTGCCCGCCAGCCCCTAGTTGGAGTCGCGGGATGTACGGCGGCGTGGTGCGACCCTCGCCCCATAACGGTGAGCCTGAGCCACGCCGCCATCCTTTCTCGGGCGAACTGAACACCGAACGACGAAAAGTGCGAGGACACACTGGAGGAACTATATGGATACAGCAACTCTGAACCTGACGGAAGAACTGACGAGGAAACGGTTCGAACGGCAGGACCGCCGCAGGCCGGTGACCAAATCACAGGTCGCAACGGCGATTCGCATGGCGATGGCGCGAGTCGAAGCGCAGCGCGCTCTCGGCGAGAATCGGTTCAGCTTCGCCAGAGCGATCAACGGATTGTCTGCTCTCAAGCACAGCCCGATCGTTCCGGAGAACGCCGAGGCGGACGCCCAGTATGCCCGCGCTCTTTCCACCAGCGGGACGCCAGGCAGCTTCCTCGTGCCCGTGATCCAGGCCGAGGCGATCATCTCGCAGCTCGCGCAATTCGCGACGGCGCGCGCGGCGGGCGCGCGCATTTGGCCCATGAGGGGACTGCAGGAAATGAACGTGCCGGCAGCGATCGCGGGCTCGCCACAGTTCATCTGGACGGCCCAGAACTCCAGACAAGTTCCGTCGGATCCAAACGCCACGCAGATCGCGTTCGACCTGAAGCTGTCGCAAGCCTTGATCTTGATGCCTGTGCAACTCTTCAGGGCGGCCGTCCCGCAGTGGGACGTCATCTTGGAAGACAGCTTCGCGCTCGGCTGTGCGGAGGCGGAGGACCAGGCGATGTTCGCCTCCGCGACGCAGGCGGGCGCGCCAGTGGCGCTGACGGCGGCGTCGGGAATCACCCTGCTCAACGCGGCCGGCGGCGCGGCATCGGGCGGCAACTTGGCGTATGGCGACCTGCTCGCCGTTCTGCAGAAGGCCGTGGATTTGAAAGTTCGCCCGCCTTTTGCGTGGTACATGAACGGCAGGACGTGGAATCGAATCTTGTCGATTAACGACACGGCCTCGCGCCCGATCATCACGCCCGCGCCGGAAGGAATCGGTCCGCAGGTGGGTCATCTGCTCGGCTGGCCGGTCTTCGTCACCACCAGCATTCCGACGAACGAGGCCGTGTCGTCGGGCACGAATCAGTCGCACATTGTCTTCACGAATCCGCGAGCAATCAACATCGCGGAATCGGGCGACGTGAGTTTGGAAGCCTCGACGGATTTCGCGCTGGAAAGTGCGGAGGTCGCCGTCCGCGTCGGCCATCGCGTCGACTTCGCGTATCAACCGAGTGCTAGCCTCATCGTGCTTCAAGGAATAAATTAACGAAATTAACGGAGGGCATGCACTTGGTGCAATTGCTGCTCGAAGACGCGGAGGTGTGCGACTTCGACGAATACGTGTCGATAGGCATCGCCGTGCTCGGCGTCCTGCGCGAATTGCACGGCGTCGATCCAGCAACGGAGAAGTACCGCGACGGCCAACGCATCATCGCAGGGCTGGTCGCGCGGACGTTAAGAAAGGGGAATCAAAATGGAACCCGAAACTGAAAGGACCTTAAATCGAGTGTTCGGCACACCGGCGGCGCATCCGTCGCCGGGACTTCGGCACGAACCACCGCTGTCCGACATGACGGCGGAGCAAAATGCAATCATGGCCACGTGGCTGATGATCTACATGGAGTGCGCGAACATGGCCATCTCGCTCGCCTACCTCTTGCAGGCGCGGTCCGCGAGGGCGGAGATGTCGGGTAGAACCATCCGCAACCTGGATGTGGTCGTCGATCGGATCGGCATCCGTGGGAATGACGCCCGCCTGCGTAGCATACTGACGCTGCGCGACGACCTCTCACGCGAGACGACGCCGCTTCCACCGGAAGTTCTGAAGGCAGGCGTTAAGGCAATCAACAACCTGCTCGACGGGATCGCTCCCTTAGAGCCGCTTGTGAACTCAATCCTAAAGTACACCACCAAGTTGCAGCTCGCGCAGGAAGCCATCGCGCGCGTGTATGACACGCTCGATGACATCAAGTTCGCGCGCTCCTTCGCGATGGAACTCGACGGGTGACGCCCATGCCGATCGGAGAGAAATCCCGTTTTCAACCGGCGCACGTGCAGTTCTTCGATCCTCGTCGCGGGTATGGCCGCGCGTTTACTAAATCTGGCCGCCGGGTCTACATCCCTCGCCAAGCCTTGATCGACGAGGGCCTCGTCACGCTGGAGCCTGGCCCGATCGAGGTCTCATTGGATGAGCTTAACCCGTCGCGCGTCGAGCAGGTGAGGTTGCCAGAACCGGCGCCCGAGGAGAAGCCGAAGCCGGTGCCGAAAAAGCGCCGCTGAGATTCGGATTCGCGCAGCCCAGCGTGCAGGCGAGTTGCTTGCAGAAACGGGAGATGACTGGCGACGCAGGCCACGCGGAAAAAGTCATGTCGCCAGTGGCGACATGAGCCCAAGACTCGCCGACCTGGGCATCACGCGTGATCAATCCTCCGACTGGCAGCAGCTCGCTGGAAACGCGGCTGTATTCGTGAGACACTCGCACCAATGAGCGCAATTCGAGAAGCACGAATCTCGGCCTCCCTCACGGCCGCAGAAGTAGGCCAAGCGATCGGCCGCACTGCCACTTGGCTCGGCATGGCGGAAGTCGGCGCAGTCGCTCTCAAACCCGAACACGAGAAAATCATCCTCGTCGCGATCGGCCGCCTCGAACGCTTCACCGAGACGGTCCGCGCCGCTAAAGAAAAGCTGACAGCTGATCTCAAGTTGCCTCCTGCACGCAGTGCCGGTCACGCTCAGTGAATTGTGGCTGAGACTAGGTTCTCGGTTTCGCTTCAACTCCTAGGATGAAATGCGTGCCCTATAAGGGGGGTTGCCCTTCCGTTACTTGAGGACCCTCGGGGTGCTTTTTGATCAGTTCGACGGCGGAGTCGATTGCAAAGCCGCTCACTATGCCCGAGTTGGTGTCGACCATCTGTTCTGTGTCTGCGAGCCTGAACTTTTCTCCCTTAATCGTGACGATCCTCCACGGTTCAACGTCATGCAGGTCTTCACCCTGCTTAACTTTCTTTGGCTCAAGGACAGGCTTCAAATCAGGTTTATAGCCTGAGATGACACCAGCGACTTTCATCACGTAGCCCGGTTGACCGAAGTCGCGGAAGACGATGGGCCCACCTGAGAAACCGGGATTATTATGACCATCCAGGAAGATAACTGCACCAGTAGGTATCTGGAGTGTAGCCGACCAGACCGCCTTCTTGATAAACGGAATCGAGATGTGGTCGCCCACCTTCTCAAATCTAACATCGCTGAAGAACAGTTCCCCGTAAGGAAACCCGAGGAAATATGTGTCTTGGCCGAGTTGCATCCCGGCTTGGCCTGGCTCAAGGGGATAGTTGAGTGTGACCTGCTTGTCGGGGATGAGTACCGCTATGTCTATAGGATCCTCACATCGGAGAACTTTTACGTGAACTGACGTCCAACCATCTAGTCTGTGAACTCTGATCGAATCATTGTCCTTCACAGCGGAGACTACGTGCTTCGCCGTGATGATATATTGCCGCCCGTCAACATCGACCGTGAAGCCGCTTCCGGCATCAGTTCCGACCTGAATCAGCAGAACTCGCGTAAGAACATTGGTTGGGACTTGGCCATTGGCTGACGCAGCGGAGATCACGAAAAGTGCCAGTGCACAGACCGCTGGCCTTGTGAACGCGAACCTTTGTGCTGTTCTTGTGTTAAGAAGGTTCATCAAAGCACCTCCTAGGATGCCGTAAGAAGACTACCTGTGGGCCGCTTCATAGTTGAAGGTATCTGAAAGTTAGACCGTAATCAATCTAGCAAAAATATAACTAGGCGGCGTTGTGCCATCGGCCCAGAGTCTAGCCTACGTGCACGTCCGCACGTCTTGACCTCACGCGTCCAGTATAGTATAATAACGTAATGATTACGCTTTAGTACTGGTGAAGCGGACCGAGACGAAAACGGGACGCGCCCGAGCTTGAGACTCGAACACGTCCCTGACCACAGTCGCCTTGTAAGGAGGCAACGAAATGGCTTTACGAACTTTAGCACTACCCGCAGTCGCAGTGCCGCAAGAACACACTCCGCATCCGGATCCTGTCACGATTCCCGACCCTGCGCCCAAGCGCAAGCCCAGACGTGTGCGCTCGCAACGCGGCTCGATCGTGCGCCGCGGACGCTCCTGGATAGCGGTCTTCAGGACCCGCGAGGGCAAGCAGAAGTGGCGGACCTTCCACTCGAAATCCGAAGCGAACAATTGCCTGACGGACGCCCTGAAGCTGATCCGCGAGGACAAGTACACCGACGCGCGCCCGGAGCAGTTCTCCGTCTACGTCGAGCGCTGGCTCGTGCGCCGCGCCGTCACGGTGAAGCCGAACACGCTGCGGACCTACACCACCATGTTCAAGAAGTACCTCACGCCGGCGTTCGGCGACGAGGACATGCGCGACGTGACGCGCGACGAGGTGCGGACGTTCACCTACCGGTTGCTCGCGCTCGGGAAGCTGACCGGGAGGTCCATCCGGATCATGTTGATCCTGCTGCACGACGTGTTCGACGACGCGATCGACGACAAGGTCGCGCAGACGAACCCGGCGCACCGCCTGAACGTCGACCTTCCGGACGATTCCACGGCGCGCTACGTGCCGGAGCCGGAGGACGTCAGCGCCACGTTCGCGCAGCTCAACGAGAATCCCGCCGTTCAGGTCTTCCTCGCCTTGACGGCGATGACTGGTCTGCGCCGTGGGGAAGCGCTCGGATTGTGGTGGGGCGACATCGATTGGCGCAAAGGCACGATCCGTGTCGAACGCTCCCTGACCCGGGCGAACCAGGCGTGTAGCAACACGTTCCGGAACATCGAGTGGGCGTACTCCACGACCCTCGCCGTCGTGCCGCCGAAGTCGAAGACCTCGCGGCGCACGGTGAACATGCCCGCGCAGCTCGAGGTCCTGCTCAAGCAATTGCGCGCGCTCACGCGCAACGAGAGCCCGTTCGTGTTCCAGCAGAACGCCGACGGCGCGCCGCTCGACCCGGACCTGCTCTACGACGTGCTCCACGACGCGCAAGACAGGGCGGACGTGAAGCGCTTCGGATTCCACGGGCTCCGGCACCTCTACGCGAGCCGGTTGCAGGAAGCCGGGGCGTCTCCGGCGCACACGCGGGACCGCATGGGGCACTCGTCCATCACGATGACGGACCGGTACTCGCATGACGTGGCGGACGGACGCGCTTTCTCGGATGCCGTGGCACGCACTTTCCCGTTCGGTGTTAGCAAGTTGTTAGAGGAAAAGACCGCCTCGCGTTGAGCTGCAAAGACTTAAGGGCGTGACGGGACGCCGGACTTTTGTCCTTGAGCTAGCAGGTTCCGGCCAGTACCATCTTCTGCCAGTGTTTCGCGTCGTTCTGGACACGCGCACTTTCAGGGGAGCCAAGCACAATGCCGCCCGCCATTAGCGAATGGTCGAATCTCATTCTCCGTTGGATCCACGTGCTCGCTGGTATTTTCTGGATCGGGCAAACGTATTACTTCACTAAGCTGGAAGGACGCATGGCTTTGGACGAGGTGACCGCGCGAAATTCCGGCAGGCTTCCGCAGGTTTGGCTGGTGCACAGCGGAAGCTTTTCCCTTGTGGAAAAGCAGGCGTCGCCGAAGGCCGTGCCGGCGAAGTTCTACTGGTTTCGTTGGGAAGCGTTGATCACGTGGGTTTCGGGGTTCCTGTTGCTGGGCCTGTTGTATTACTCCGGCGGTCTGCTGCTGGATGACAGCGTATCGAATATCGGCATGGGGACAGGAATCGCAATTGGGCTCGGCACGCTGATTGTGGGTTTTTCCGTGTACGAGGGGATTTGGATGTCACCACTCGGCCGAAACCCGCTACTTGCCAGTACGATTTGCTTTCTGCTCGTCGTCGCGCTTGCCTATGGCCTGACCCATTTGATCAGCGGCCGCGCGGCTTACATCCATATCGGCGCGCTCTTCGGCACGATCATGACCGCCAATGTTTGGATGCGCATCCTCCCCGCAACCCGTAAGATGCTAACCGCCATTCGCGAGGGAAAACCCATTGATCTCAAACTGGCGGAAAGTGCCAAAGGACGCACCATCCACAACACCTACATGACCGTCCCGCTGATCTTCCTGATGATCAGCAACCACTTTCCGACGGCCACCTACGGCACGAGTTACAACTGGCTGATTTTGTCAGCGCTGGTCCTGGCGGGCGGAGTCGCCGCCAAATTTATCTATCAGCCCTGACGCATTTGCGCTGCACGGCTTGTGAACTTGCCGCTGCGTTCTCTAGAGACGCGTGAACTGCGCGGCCTCTGTTGACCCATCCAGCGCAGTTGTAGAAGAAGTTCCGCCGGCCACGGCCTGCTGCACCGCATCGAAGTATCCAGTGCCGACAAAACGCTGGTGTTTCACGGCGGCGTAGCCAGACTGTTCTTCGCTCGCAAACTCTTTTTCCTGCAAGCGGCAATACGCCGACATGCCGCTCTCCTTATAGCCGCAAGCGAGCTCGAACATGGACAGGTTCAGTGCATGGAAGCCTGCCAGCGTGATGAATTGGAATTTGTAGCCCATCGCGCCCAGCTCGCGCTGAAAACGGGCAATCGTGGCGTCGTCCAGATGCTTCTTCCAATTAAAGGACGGCGAGCAGTTGTATGCCAGCATTTTCCCTGGATACCGTGCGTGAATTCCTTCGGCGAACTCTCGTGCCTCGTCGAGATCGGGCTTCGAAGTCTCGCACCAGAGCAAGTCGACGTAGGGGGCATACGCAATGCCGCGCGCAATCGCGGCTTCGAGCCCGCCGCGGACGCGATAGAACCCCTCCGACGTCCGCTCGCTCGAAAGGATGAATTCGCGGTCACGCGGATCGATGTCGCTGGTGAGCAAGCCGGCGCTGTCCGCGTCGGTTCGGGCCATCAGCAACGTGGGCACGCCCATCGTGTCCGCAGCCAGCCGCGCCGCAACCAGTTTTTGTACCGCCTCGACGGTCGGCACAAGCACCTTGCCGCCCAGGTGTCCGCATTTCTTGGCCGAGGAAAGCTGGTCTTCAAAATGAACGCCCGCCGCCCCAGCCTCAATCATCGCCTTCATCAATTCAAAGGCGTTCAGGTTTCCGCCGAAACCCGCTTCGGCGTCGGCAAGCATTGGAGCAAACCAGTGAATCCCATTCTTGCCCTCCGAGTGGTGAACCTGATCGGCGCGGATCAGCGCTTGATTGATGCGGCGCACCAAATTCGGCACGCTGTTGGCCGGGTAGAGGCTCTGGTCAGGGTACATCTGCCCCGAGTCATTGGCGTCTGCGGCCGCTTGCCAGCCGCTGATGTAAATTGCCTGCAAGCCCGCGCTCACCTGCTGAACCGCCTGATTCCCGGTCACGGCACCCAGTGCCGCCACGTAGTCTTCGGTTTGCAACAAACTCCACAGACGGTCCGCGCCCAATTTGGCCAGGGTGTGCTCGATCTGAATGGAGCCCCGCAAACGCGCCACGTCCTCCGCGCTATAAGGACGTGTTATGCCTTCCCAGCGGGGGTCGGACTGCCATTCCAGTTCAAGATTCGCGATGAGTTCATTGTTCTTCATT
The DNA here is from genome assembly GCA_963719875.1 of uncultured Acidobacteriota bacterium. Taxonomy (GTDB): domain Bacteria; phylum Acidobacteriota; class Terriglobia; order Acidiferrales; family UBA7541; genus Palsa-360. The sequence goes on from CAVRDJ010000002.1 coordinate 447,898, forward strand.
TTTGCTCCTATAAGAACGATTTGAGAATAAAAATGCTCCAAACCTGCGCGGTATTTGCCGCGCGTTTTGTCCTAGCAAATTTTGTTAGAGGGGATGGCCGGGAGAAGGTTTTTGCGATTCGTTCCGGCCGCCATTCCACGTCACCGCGGAAAGGCCAGCCGGGGAACATCAACGCACCCAAACCCATCTACCGTACGAGGAACCCGATCCATCCGAAAGACGCGACCCTGCGGTTTGCATCTACTCCATGAGTCACTTCGCGAAGTATGCCCAAAACGTGGTTATCAGTCAAACTGATTGTCATAATCACGGTGATAGACTTTTGTTATCAGATTCGGTTATACTCTTGCTTCGGGGCGCCGCGTTTACGGAAAAAGTACTAGGAGTCCCATGGAATTCAATCAGCTCGAAACTTTCCTTGCCGTCGTTTCCTACGGCGGATTTCACCGCGCCGCCGGCGCGTTGCGCGTGAGCCAGCCGGCCGTCAGCGCGCGCATCAAGGCGCTCGAGGATTCGCTTGGCGTTCAGGTGTTCGAGAGGGTGCGGTCCCATCTGGAGTTGTCGCCCGCCGGTAAGGCGCTCCGCCCCCACGCGGAGAAACTGCTTCGGGACGTGGCACTGGCGCGGCAAGCCGTGCATGAACTCCAGCCGGCAGTCGGGGGCGCGCTGCGCGTCGCGGCTGCCTTTTCCATTAGCACCTACTTCTTGCCGGACGTAATGAAGGAGTACCAGGCTGCGAATCCTGGAACGGTCGTCAGTCTCCGTTCGGGAAATTCTCAGGACGTGCTCAAGATGGTTTTGGATGGCGAGGCGGACATCGGTGTTGTCCGATCGGTCAACCATCCTGAGGTGGAGACCCTGACGCTGCGAGACGATCCGCTGATTCTGGTCGGCCATCCCGCGCACCCGGCAACACGGAAGCGGCGGGCTACGCTCGAAGAGGCGGAATCGTTTCCGCTGATTTTCTATGACAAAGGATCGAGCGACTGGACCCTGAGCCAGGGATTATTTCGCCGGGTAGGCCTGCTGCCAAACGTGGTGCTCGAAGTGGAGGGAATCGAAGCCGCCCGGCGTATGGTGGAACGCAAGCTGGGCCTGGCATTTCTTCCTCAGATCGCGGTCATGAGTGACTTGCAACGAGGGATACTGGTCGCCGTGGAGATCAGCAACGCGGAACCCGTGCAACGCAACATCGACGTGATTCACCCGCGCCATCGGCCGTTGACCAGGGACGCGCAGACTTTCCTCCTTGTGTTGAAGGCCGCAGCCGCCGTCGATACATCGTTTGCAAAAAAACGGCGAAAACATCACCGAACTTCCAAGAGGAAGTGAGCCCCGAACGGTCCATCAGCTGCGTCCGGCGCGGGGCGCGACGGGAATCATCCGGCCTTTTTCGAGTGTGAAGGAGTTTCCCCGCCACTCGATGCGGTTCATCCCGAAGCTTGCGAGCCAGACGAAAAACGACAGCAGATCGTGGACGGGCAACAGCCAGAACCGGCGCCTCAGGACCGGATCGTGCAATCCCCAAACGCCCACGGTCCAGGCCATCGCAAACCGCAATGCAAAATAGGCGCCAAGATAAGCCGCTCCGACGCCCGCAGATGGCGCGACCCATGCGGCGGCAATCGCCCAGGGAAGCCCGTGCGTGAACAGCATGCCGAAATGCCCTCCCGGGCGGATGTTGCGGAGGCCGATGGCCCAACGCAATTCGTGGCGCAGGTATTCTTCCAGCGTCTGCGAGGGGAACGCCATCCAGACCGGCTCGCGCAGCAGTTCGATCCGGCGGCCGCGCGCGGCGATGCGCCGTCCGAGTTCATAATCGTCGGAGTGCAGGTCCACTATGGCCTCGAAGCCGCCGATTTCGGCGAGGCGCTCTTTCGTGGTGGCCATCGTCGAACCCATCATGAATTTCAGCCCTTCGAGTTCGCGTGCGACGAGAGCCGCGCCACAAAACGCCGCCGACGAACCCACGCAATCCAGGGCGGCGACGAATTGCAGATTGTCACGCCCGCGATAGAGCGCGGTCACTCCGCCCACGCCGGGATCGCGGAACAGCGCCGCGACGCTTCGCAAATATCCCGGGTCGACTCGCACGTCGCTATCGGTGATGACCAGCAGATCGTGCCGAGCCTCACGGACCAGGCGGCAAAGATTGGAAACCTTGGTGTTTGGGCCGAGCCGCTCCGCCACCACAATCAGGCGAATAGACCGTTCGGGAAAATCCGCGATCAGTTTTCGCACGATCGGCACGGCCGGATCTTCGGCATCATTCACGGCAAATAGAATTTCAAATTCCGGATAGTCCTGGCTGCAAAAGCTCACGAAATTTTCATACGCGTCGGGATCGAGTCCGCGGACTGGCTTCAACACGCTGATTGGGGAAGCCTCACCTGTCGCAGGCGGCGTTTGTCCGGCTGCGTGATGCGCCACACGGAAGAATCGCGATGCGGAGTAAATTCCAACGAGGTAATAAAACAGCGGGCCAAGCGCCAGGGACAGAATCGCCCACCGGCTGATCGCGATCGCGGAAAGGTGATGCAGGGACGCCGGCAGATCGTCCGCCCACGCCATGCCCACGCCAAAACAGATCAAAAGAATTCCCGCCCAGCGCGTCCCATTCAGCTGCTCGCCCAAAAATATTTTCGCGCCGAATGCTCCGGCCACGTACGCGAGCGACGTTGCCGGAATCACAAAACTGACCGGAAACCACGAGAGCATCGTCAGGAACGAGAAGAACGACGCCGTCATCAGCAGCACGCCGAGCCAAAGCCAGCTGACGCGCAGCGCGCGAACAACAAAAGAAGTAATCGCGCGCGGATGGAAATCGTTGACTTCGCCCAGCAGTTTCATGGCGTGGGTCAGGCAAATTTCTCCGCCCGTGCCGGTCACGACTACGAAGATGAGGATGGGCGCCGTGCGCATGTCAGTTGGGAGTTCCCGGCGCGGTGGTACGGTGCGGCGTGCGGTTGATCAGGACGACGCCGAGAACGATCAGAACGATTCCAAACCAGCGCGCCGTGGAAACCTGTTCGTGCAAAAACAAGTACCCGAGCAGCGGGACCAGCGCGTAAGCAATTGCGGAAAACGGCATCACGAAACTGTAGTCGGCCCACGAGAGCACGAGCATGTGGCACACCATGAACGCCAGCATCATCGCGATCCCGACCCAAATCGTTGCGCTCGTCAAGACCCGCGCAGCGCCGGCTACCAACGATGCAACGTGCGAAATGTCCAGGTCCCCCGCGTCCTTCATCCCTTTGCTCAGAAGCGTGTTTCCAACCGAACCGAGAAGGACGAGCAAAAACAGCAGCACGTAGGTTTTAGTCTGGTGAGTCTTTGGAGCAGTCATCGCAGAAGGAAGATCTTGTGGCGCAGGCTTCAGCCTGTGGGGGTTGGTTATGGCAAGAGCGACTAAGCACCGACAAACCCCCACAGGCTGAAGCCTGCGCCACTGAAATTCAGTTTAGTCCCCGGCGCTCGAAGCGGTCGCCGCGGTGGACTCGGCCATTTCGCGCGCCGTCTCCTTGCGCTCGTGCAGGAACTTGAAGAATTCGACGCCTTCGCGAAGACGCCGCTTCATCACTTCCGGATCCCGCAACATTCCGCCGAACAGCGAGAACATCTTTCGCGGGCGGAAATAAAATTTCCGGTAGAGATCTTCCACGGAATTGAAGATCACGGTCGAGCTGAGCTTCGGATAATTCATGGCCGTCGTCTGGATCCCGTGCGTATCCACGAGTTCCCCGGATTGAATTTGCAGCCAGCCCTGCTCCTGCGCCTGCCGGTACAATTCAGTTCCCGGGTACGGTGCGGCCAGCGAAACCTGAATCGTTTCGGGGTCGATATCGCATGCAAATTTGATGGTCTGCTGGATCGTCTCCTGAGTCTCGCCCGGAAGGCCAAGGATGAATGTTCCATGAATCTTGATTCCGAGGTCCCGCGCGTTGCGTGAAAACTCGCGCGCGATATCGATGCGCACACCCTTCTTGATGTTGATCAGAATTTGATCGTTCCCGGATTCATACCCGACCAAAAGCAGCCGGAGGCCGTTGTCTTTCATGATTTCGAGCGTTTTCCGGGGGACGTTGGCTTTCGCGTTACACGACCAGTTCAGCCCCAGCTTGCCCAGGCGCCTGGCAATTTCTTCCGCGCGCGGCAAATCGTCGGTGAACGTATCATCGTCAAAAAAGAATTCGCGCACCTGGGGAAAGTGTTTCTTGGCCAGCGCCATTTCGGCGGCCACATTGTCGGGACTGCGCACGCGATAGCGGTGTCCGCCCAGCGTCTGCGGCCACAGGCAAAATGTGCACTTCGACCGGCATCCCCGCCCTGTATACAGCGAGACATACGGGTGCTGCAAATAGCCGATAAAGTAGTTCTCAATCGTCAGGTCGCGCTTATACACGTCCACGACGTAGGGAAGGTCATCCATGTTCTCAATCGTGGGACGGGGCGGCGTGAGCGTGACGCGCCCGTTGTCGCGATAGGCGATGCCGCCCACATCCTTGAGCGGCTTGCGCGTCGCAATTTCCGCGCAGATATAATCGAATTCGCCGAGGGAAACCCAATCGACCGCCGGCGCCGCGTTCATAGATTGCAGCGGCAGAACACCGACGTGCGCGCCGACCATCCCGATCATGATTTTCGGATTCACTTCCTTGAGGTGCGCGGCGAATTTCGCGTCGTTGGGAAACGACGGCGTGCTCGTGTGCAGCACGGCCAGCTCGTAATCCTTCGCCAGCGGCGCCACTTGATCCACCGTCAGCCCATCCGGAGGCGCGTCAATCAAGCGGCTGCCAGGGACCATGGCCGCGGGCTGCGCCAGCCACGTCGGATACCAGAAAGATTTTATCTCGCGACGCGCCTGGTAACGCGCGCCAGCCCCGCCGTCAAAGCCCTCATAGCTCGGCGGATTTAGAAACAGCGTTTTCATCACTTCGGGCATTCTTTTCTTCCCCTGATCCGGGACATCTATACCAATAGCGAACTAACTGACGCCAATATCTTACCTGAAACTCAGCCATCCCCGGAACAAAACTCAAAAGGCCGTGTGGCCCAAATCTGAAACTCCGCTAGAGACTGTCTCAGGAGGTCCAGCCTTCAGGTTGGACAATCAGCGTTAAATGCATGGGGCCTTTAGGCCCTGAAGGTTCAAGGGCTTAAGAGGCTGCGGAAAAAGGGCACCACTCCAGTTGTCATTCCGAGGGCGCCGCGGCGACCTCGGAATGACAAAATAAACTACTTTTCCGCAGCCTGTATAGCCCGTTTCAGTTGCAATCAATTGTCGGGACTAAAGGCCCGACCTGCTAAAAAACTATGCCCGCAACCCTTGGCTACCGTTGCTACTGCAGCACCTGGGCCAATTGGCCGGTCGTGCGGAGGAGATCCAGCTGCGCCTGTTGCCGCGAATAGTTGGCATCCAAAAAGGCGAGCCACTTGTCATTTTCCTCGATGTGCGCGGCTTCGAGGTCTTTCAAGCTGCCCCGGCCTTCGTCAAACTGCGCCTGCGAAACGCGCACATTCTCCTGCGCGAGCTGCAACTCCAGCCGCGCCACTTCCCCGCTCAGTTCCGCCTCCCGCACCAGCCTGGCCTTGCGGCGAACATCCAGGGAAAGCTCGTTGCGCTTCTTTTGCAGCGCCAGATTGGCGGCATTGAGATCCGCCCGCGCAAAAGCGACAGCGGAAGAAGTACGCGAAGCAAAAATCGGGATTTGCACTTGGACCCCAAAGACGACGTTATTGCGCTGAAACTTGTTGAAAAAATCGGTGTAGTTGTTGATCTTGCTCAGCACATTGTACTGGCCGATCAGGGAGAAAGACGGCCAACGCCCGCCCTCTTCACCTTTCAGTTTAAATTCGCGCGCGCGCACCTCGGTTTGCGCCTGTTTTAGCTCCACATTATTGGCCATAGCTTCCGAGACAACGTCCTTTGCAGCTTCCGCGGCCACTCCGGGAATTTCCTCGGTGGAGACCTCAATCATCTCGTCCACCGGCAGCCCCATCGAGTCTCGCAGCTCACCTGTCAGGAAATCGTCGCGGTCTTCCAATTGCGCGATTCGCTGCTCGATTCGCGCCGTAATCAGCTGCGCCCGGATCACCTCAACAGGAAGCTCGCGTCCGGTATCCGCGCGTTCCCGCGTCGCATCCAGAATTCGCCCCGCGCTCAGCCGTTCGCCGTGCATGAGCTCCAGCGCGTGCCGTATTTTCGCCAGCTCGAGATAATCGAGCGCCGCGCGCGACATGACCGTGTCGCGCACGTCATCCATCGAAAGACGCTGCTCCTCGGCTCTCTGTTCGGCCGCGTGCTGATCCCCTTTCATCGGTGGGTTGAAAATTTGCTGGGTATACGAAAGGGAAAAAATAGCCGGCGCGCCTCCTCCCTCCAGGAGTGGAAATCCGCTGGTATAGGCTATCCCCGTCCCGGTATAGAGGTTAGGAAGAAATGCGGACCGCGCCACGCCAATCTGGCGCTGCATCACTCCATACTGCAAACGCGCCAGGGCGAGATCGCGGCTGTTGGCTACGGCCAGACCCACGGCTTCCTTCAACGTCAGCTTGCGCGCAAGCTCTGAATCCTGCGCGCGGCTGGTGGCCGCGCCCGCCAAGACGAAAATCGCTAGCCCCACTGTGGAAACCACCGCCGCCCAAAACCGCGGAACATTTCCTCCGCAAATTCGTCTGTCCATCTCCTTGCACCCGCTTTCCATCGGCCTCACGAGCACATCCCTCGAAGCCCCCGTGAAGCCACTGTCGTTTACCAATTCCCGCGCGAAACGGCTCCTGCCGCGCTTACTCATACCTCAGGGATTCGGTCGGCTGCAATTGCGCCGCGCGCTCCGCGGGCAGGTAACCGAAGAACACACCCACGGAACAGGACACCAGAAAAGCCAGGACCACGGATTGCCACGGGACCGGCACACGAAGATTTCCAGGCAGCAAAGGCTGAACCAGGACCGGAATGGCAACCGCGATCAGGATTCCCAGCACCGACCCGAACCCGCTGATCATGAACGCCTCCAGCAGGAACTGATACAGTATTTCCTGGTGCCTTGCCCCGATCGCCTTCCGAATTCCGATCTCCCGCGTCCGTTCCTGAACGGTCACCAGCATGATGTTCATGATTCCAATGCCGCTGACCAGGAGCGCGATGAAACCGATCAACACCAGAACGATGGTCAGGGCCAGAGCGATTCTTCGCGCCGCCTCCAGGATAGAGCTGAGATTCTGCACCGAATAACGCGCGCGCGTAGGATGGCGGCTGGCCAACAAGGCTTCCAATTGGCGGGTCACGGGGACCACGCCCTCGGGAGTGCTGGCCTGCGCGTAGAGCATCTCCAGGGATGAGTCTCCCAGGTAATTTCTCATCAACGGAAACGGAACGAGAATCGAGTAGTCCTGAATTTCAGAAAGCCCGAAAGTTTCCACCCGTTCCCGAAAAACCCCGATGACTGTAAAACTGAGTTCGCCGACGCGCAAACTGTGTCCGATCGGGTCCATAAACGGAAAAGCGAACTTTGCCAGCTGCGTGGTGATCAGACAAACCCGGCTTCTCTGGGCAATATCGTTGGCATCCAGAAACCTCCCTTGCAAAATCAGCAAATTCCGAATCTGCTGAAACCCTTCGGTTACACCCACCAAATTCACATTTCGCTCAATGGGTCCGACATTCACGGTGGCCAGGTCACCGCGTGTTCCCGCCACAGTCACCACTCCTGGAATCCCCGCTTTCGCGGCGTTCATGTCGGCAATCGACAATTCGTCTTGCAGCATGATTGGCCGGTTCGGGTCGAGGTCGAGCCGCGCGTAGACCAGGTTGGATCCGACGCCTTCGATTTGCTGGATGACGTAGCGCCGCCCGCTGAGCGCCACGGTCACAACCAGAACGATGCAAGCGCTGCCGATGACCACGCCCAGCGTGGTCAAAAACGCGCGGACTTTATTGGCCCAAAGAGCGTCCAGCGCGACCATCCAGGTCTCGTTGCGTAGCATCATGGAGATTCCCGTGGATTATTTTAAACCCGTCTGGAAAGACCCACGCCCACCGAGCCAGACTTCCCGTACTTCCTCAACTTCAACTTCCTTTATTTCCTCTACTTCTTTTGCACCCGCTTCAATTCTTCTTCCACTCCCTTATTGTGCGGATCGAGGGAGAGGGAGAGCCGGTACTTTTCCGTTGCTTCGGAAAATCGTCCCAGGGATTCGTACAGTTTGCCCAGCCATTCCTGCGCGGCCGCGTGCGGCGGGAGGTCGGAATTATCGGGGACTGTGGCCACATAGGATTTCAACAGCATTTCAGCTTCGCTGGGACTTTTACCAGTCATCACCAGGAGAACCCCTTTGTAAAATTTCAACCGGCGGTCCTCGGGATCGATTTGCTCCGCCTTGTCGAGGGCCTCGCCCATTTTTTCAGCGTTCGGGCGGTCGCGGTAATAGTCGCACACCTCGAAATAAACACCCACCCGCTCGGAGCTCGATTCCAAAATCTTGCCGAACACCGCATCCGCCTCGGGCATCCTCTTTTTCGTCGCGAAGAACTCCCCGCGGGCCAGCTGTCCCTCAATGGGATCGACCTTCTCGAGCGCATCGATATGTTTCACCGCTTTATCGTCGCCGCCCCCGACCACACTGGGAGCGTTCATTTCATATCGGATCAGATCGCGTCGCGCTTCCAAATTCTGAGGATCCAGTTCAACCGCGATTTCAAATTCCCGGTGCGTTTTTCGGGCCCAACTCATGGCGCTCAGAAACATGCTCTCCTCGGCCTTCCGCCCGTACGACTTGGCGAGCCAGTCGCGATATTCGGAATCTTTAGGAGCAAGTTGGACGGAGCGCTCAAAGCTCACTATGGCGCGCGGGAAGTCTCTCAGTTGATAATAACTTTGCCCCAGGAGAAAGTGCAGGGACGCATCGTCGGGAGATTTTGCGATCGCGCTGTTCAACACGTCGACAGCGCGGTTGTAGCGCCCGGCGTTATAGTCGTGTTGCGCGTCGCCCAGCGTAGATTGTCCCGCCAGGGCAGATCCCCCGCTCCAACCACAGGCGAGAACCAGCGCCGCGGCTGCCCATGAGGAACGCTGCATCATTCCGAATGCACCGCGATGATCCGCAAATTTTCTTTGAGGGAGACTTCCCCGGGAAGCGCCACCATATCACCCTGGCTCAAGCCGGAGAGAACTTCAATCTTGGTCGGATTCGCGATGCCCACTTTGATTAAACGGCGGTGAAGGCGGTTATCTTCCACTCGAAACACAAATCGCTTGTCACCCTCGATATACACGGCCCCGCGAGGAACCACCAAAGCCGCCGGCCGTTCACTGACATGAATTCGCACGTCGACGGTCGTGTTGGGAAGCAGGTCCAGCCGGTCATTGGTTACCGAGCAGAGCAATTCTCCGACGCTGCGCGTGCCCCGGGTGACCACCTGCTTTGGCAACACTTCCGTTCGTCCGTTCCAGACGCGGTCGGGATGCGCGTCCCAGAGAATCTCGACGGACTGGTTGACATCGATCTGCCCAAGCTCGGGCTCATCGATGAACGCCCTGATCCGCACCTGGCGCAAGTCCGCAAGCTCGGCCAGAAGGTCGCCAACTTTCACGAAATCACCCTGACGAATCGGCAGCGAATACAGCGTGCCATCGATGGGAGCGGCCCCATGAGCCGACTCCATTCTCTGCTCGAGATCGCGAACGGTCACGCGCGCGTGTTCCACCAAGAGAGCCACGCGCCCCTGATCGAGTTGCGCCTGCAGGCCCAGCGTTTGTTTCACTTTTTCAGAAGCTTGCACGTCGGCTTCCGCCTGGATCAGTTGCAGCTGGTTCTGCTCCAACTCCTCGTGTGTAGCGGCTCTCACGCCGGCGAGTTTCGTCAAAGTTTCGTTGTCCCGGTGCAATTGATCGCGGTTGGCTTTCGCCTTTTGCAAATCGGCGGTGGCTTTTGCAATCTGGCTGGCCAGGCCGCCTGCCTTCGCCACCTTGAGCGCTTCTTCCTGGGTGGTAAGTTCGGCGCGAGCCTGCGCGAGGTCCGCCTGAACCTCGGTATCATCCAGGAGAAAGAGCATCTGTCCCCGCTTCACTTGCTGGCCCTCGACCGCATAGACGCGCTGCACAAACGTCGGGTAGCGCGCGCGAAACGATCGCGGCGTCACCGGTTCAACCTTCCCATTGGTGGATACGACCGAACTCAAATTCTCGCGCAATGCATCCGCGACTGCCACGCGCGCCGTGGATCCTCTCCCGCCGAGAAATACGAGGAGTGCGGTCAGCACCAGGGCGCCGCCCACAACAATCCACAGTCTTCGGCCCAGCGCCGATGTCATTCCGTCCTCGATCTGCCAGCCTTAACTGGCGGGATTAAAACTTGGTATTCTAACAAAGTTTCAGGCGGCAAACGACTGGCCGACGGCGGCTCTGCGGACTCCGACTGCGTCCGTTAAGATGCGGCACCCTTCGTTCGGGATGCCGCGTGCCCGAAGCACTCGCACACCATGGGTGTTGCGATGCCCGCCGGTATGCTAAAATTTGTTTATGACAACCGAACCCACTCAACCGCAAACCCACACCCCAAAACACGAATCTCCGACGCCCGGGCAACCTGTCCTTCATCGTGTTTGCATCCAGTGTAACAACATGTTTCGGGTTACGCCTGAAAATTTTGACGCCAAGCAGTGCCCCAATTGCCATAAAGGCTAGGCGCTTCCCCCTGTATCCGATTTGACACCCCGTCCTCCTGCAAAGCGGTCCGCCGATCAGCTACAATCTGCGCCGCATCTTCGCGAAAAGAGATGGAATGATCGAAGCCCGTCATTTGGTAAAACGGTTCCGGGACAAGAAACGCGGCACCGTGTGCGCCGTCAACGGCGTGAGTTTTTCCTGCCGGCCGGGAGAAATTTACGGGCTCCTCGGAGCGAATGGCGCCGGAAAAACCACCACGCTGCGCATGCTCGCCACGATCCTCGCGCCTACGGAAGGCACCGCCATCGTCGCGGGGTATGACGTCGCCAAAGACCCGCAAGCCGTCCGCGCGCGCGTGGGATTTCTTTCCACGGCCACCGCGCTCTACGGGCGGCTTTCCGCCCAGGAGATGGTTGAATATTTCGGCCGCCTGCACGGCCTCGATGAACCCACCCTGCGGCGCCGCATCGATGAAATTTTCGCGCGGCTGGAAATGAATGATTTCCGCGACCGGCGCTGCGACAAGCTTTCCACCGGAATGAAACAGAAAGTTTCCATCGCGCGCACTCTGGTGCATGATCCATCCGTGATGATTTTCGATGAGCCCACGATGGGCCTCAACGTCATGGCTGCGCGCACCATCGCCGGGTTCATCCGGGAATGCCGCGACAACGGCAAGACGGTGGTCTTCTCCACGCATGTTATGAGCGAAGTGGAAAAGCTCTGCGACCGTATCGGAGTCATTCATGACGGCAAACTGCTGACCGAAGGAACCCTTCCCGAACTGCGCGCGCGATTTGGAATCCAAGACCTCGAAGACCTATTTGTGAAAGTAGTCGAATCATGAGCCTCCGCAATGTAGGCATCGTCTATCGCAAGGAACTCATCGATTCCCTGCGCGATCGCAGGACGGTGATCTCGATGATTATCGTTCCTTTGCTGGTCATGCCCCTGCTCACGATTGGAATGGGCGTCCTCTCCGTGACCCTGGTCGTTTTGGCCAAGAGAGAAAAGCCCAAGGTCATGATCCTGGGCGGCGAGGATTCCCCGCGCGTGTTGGCGGAACTCAGGCAACTGACGGATGTGCAGGTCGTGCCCGCGGAGCCGGACTTCGCCGAGGAAATCTCGAACAAACAAATTCGCGCGGCCGTGGAAATTCCCGAAGGCTTCGAGGCGAAGCTTGCCGCCGGCGAATTGTCGACCGTGAAAATTTACATGTACGAGGGTGAACTGAAGTCCGGTTTTGGCGCCGACCGCCTGCAGAAATTTTTCCGTGAATTGCGCGATCGGACCATTCGCGAGCATCTCGATGCGCGGCGCCTTCCGGACAGCCTGGTGCATCCGTTCGACATCGAGCAAAAAAATGTCGTTTCACCGGAAAAAGTAGGCGGCGCGATTCTCGGCGGGCTGGTTCCCTACTTCGTCATTCTGTTGTGCTTGACCGGGGCGATGTACCCGGCCATGGATCTGACCGCGGGCGAAAAAGAGCGCGGCACGATCGAAACGATTCTTTGCAGCCCCGTCTCACGTACGCATCTCGTCCTTGGAAAATTCCTGATGGTGCTGACGGCTTCGATCGCGACCGCGGTTCTGGCAATCACCTCCATGGCGGTTTCCTTTGGCGCGGGCAAGAAAATGCTTCTCGGCGTCACAAACGGAGCGGCGGATGCGGCTTTGCAAATCACCATCACCGGGAAAGCCATCGTTTCCATTTTCTTCGTCGTGCTCCCGCTGGCAGTATTTTTTTCCGCGGCCCTGCTGGCCCTTTCTCTTTTTGCGAAGAGCTTCAAGGAAGCGCAGAGCTACATTTCTCCGTTGATGATTGTCGTGGTCCTGCCGGCGGTGGCCGCGCTTTTGCCCGGCGTCGAGTTGGACCCGGCGTTGGCGTTCGTGCCCGTGCTGAACACAAGCCTCGTCGGCAAAGAAATCATCACCGGCATCTATCACTGGAATTTGATCGCCCTGATCTTTTTGTCATCCAGCGCCTATGCCGCAGTGGCCCTCGCCATCGCGGTAAAATTATTTCAACGGGAAGACGTGCTGTTCAGGACCTGAACAAAAGGTGAGAGGTGAAAGGTGAAGGGTGGTAGGCGGCGGGTGGCAGGAAGCAAGGAGGCACGAACTGCTTATCTCGTACATTTCCCTGCCCTCTGCCACCTAATACCTGCCCCCTCTTCTTACGCTGGTCTTGCATGCTCGTGATGCTCGTCCCAGCCATTGGAGAGGCGGCGGACGGTTTCGCGCAAACGAACGGCTAGCTCCGCGATTGTCTCCAACCGTTCGACGGCGGCGGGCGGCAGCCGATCGCGCCGCGCAAGCAAAAGTTCGGTATTTCCCAGAATTCCCGTCAGCGGATTGTTCACTTCGTGCCGCAGGATTTCACCGAAATCGCCCGATAAATCGTCCTTTGGAAATTGGATCATTCCTGTGGCCCGCTCGGCCATCCGCACCCGGCGGTCCAGCATGCCCGCGACAATCGGCAAAAAATGGCTGGTGCGGGCCACGAAATCCACTGCGCCTGAAGTAATCAGGAACGCCAGGCCCGTCTGTTTCTCCGGCGCGGCCGCGACGATGACCGGCGCGGCTTCGGTCAGCAAAGCGACCGCGGATTCCAGCGTCTCGCCGCCATGGGCGATATCGATCGCGGATTCATCCAGGAACACGGCCGCGGGAGCGCTGCGGCCGATTCTCTTGCGTGCCTGCTCGACCGTGCCAACAACCGGGGTCCGGTAGCGGCCTCCGAATGCGGCAAGTTCCTCGATGCATCCTTGACCTATGACTGGATCCCCACTGATGATGAAAATTGTCCGGCTCGTCAATTTCATTGTTCCCTCTTCATTGCTCCCGGGCAGCGGCGTGTGACCGTTCCGGCCCTGAAGCCATTTCTTCGCTCGCTGGAATGGCGGCAAGGGCCTGCCGTACGGCCTCTTTCAACTCTTCCACCAGGAACGGCTTCGCCAGGTATGGCAAGCCGCTCGATTTCAGAAATTCCAGCGTGCGCGGCCCCATGGTGTCTCCCGTGACAAACAGGAGCCTGTGTTGCATCGGGTTCTCCCGGCGCACCAGCGCGCGGTATAGCCCTGGCCCGTCCACATACGGCATCTTCAAATCGCAGATCACCAGGGAATAGCTCTTTTCTTCGAGCCTGCCGAGGGCCTGCCGGCTATCCAGCAGTGTATCGACGCGGTGCCCCTCCTCGGTTATTACATCCGCGATCAATTCCGCCACGGTTGGCTCGTCCTCCACCACCAAAATGTGCTTTCTCGCAGCTGCGCCTCCCAAAGGCTGGAGAGGAACAACGGCGGCTGTCCGCGGCTCTACGGCTGGCTCTTCGCCCGCATAACCAAAGCCGGGAACGGACAGAGAGGGGAGTTCGACGGTCAATGTAGCGCCGGCGCCCCGTAACCCATGAGCATCACCAAATCCAATTTCGCAGCCACTTGCTGTGATATAGAGTTTCTCATTCACCGTGGTAAAAAAACTCGGGCCGGTCCCGATGCCCTCGCGATTTAGTTCCGTTGAGATCTTGTCGAAGGTTGGTAGGGCCGTTTCCCGGCTCTGGCACTGTTGCGAAAACCATTATGCCCGATTTCAGGTCTTCCGGGCACGTCGCACCCGTTCCACAACTTCACACAACCGCGAAAGATCGATGAGTCGCTCGCCGCGAGCCAGCCAAGAGTCACTTATCTGGAATTTCTTAGGGCGATCAATATTGGGGACCACGTGTAAGTCAACGAGGGCCCTATTACTTTCATCCAGTCGTGCTAATAGTGTGATGAATTTGCGTTCGTGTTGGGCCGGTTCGACTATCCAACGGCGCGTAGTCTTATAAACCAGTTGTGATCGGACAATAAGTACCGAGACTGTGAGTCGATTAAATAGCAGCAATCGACTTCGCCAATGTACTCCGGGCCTGAGAATCGACACGTCGTTAGGAAACATTGCGACAATCCGGGAGATAAGTTCCTCGCGTAGAGCCATATTGCGGCGGCGGGTGTCAGCTCCGCCGAGCCGATCAGAATGACCGTAGCCTATGAGCCTATACGCATTTCGCAAGCTGCCGAACCGTTTGCTATACGTCCCCGGAGCCATGAGGTCGGGCGAGTCCTTGATTACGGTTAAAGACAATCTCCCTTTCGAAGCAAGGAGAGCCCGCAGGTCGTTCAGCAGTTCTTCGTCCGTTCTTTGGAAAGGATGCCGCCCAAAGGCTTTCTGTGCTTCGGCAAAAGTCGTTGCATCGACGATGGGCTCGAAAGCACCGGGCCTCACAATCCATTCCGACTTTGGTACCCTCACGGGCGGAGTATGGAGCTTCTTTGAAATTTGGCCGAAGACAGCGCACCCAACGTACTTCGGATGAGTGAGTATCGTTCGCACTGCCGAATAATCCCATTTGGAATGACCTGGCCGTGGGACGCCGTTGCTGTTGAGTTTACGTGCGATGGAGCAAAGAGATCGCTTATCGGATATAAACGTTCGATAGATGTCCTTCACGGTCTGGACTTCATCTGGAGGGCCAGGAACCAGGATGACACGGTCAGTTGCGATGCTCTTTCGCTCGCCAAACGTCAGCTCCTGCTTTTGCACACCAGCTGCAGAGACAAGCATCCGTCGCAGTCCGTAACCCGGAACGCCCCCTGCTTTGAATCCGAGAAGTGTCAGACGCTTATGTCCTGCAAACACTCTTACCCCCAAGTCTCGGCTGTACTCGCCTGCCATAGTTCTCTTCAGTGCTTTCATGACTAGGCTTGCGAGTGTGTTGTCGTTTGCAAATGTCTCGGCGCAGTAATGCACGGGAACGCCTGCTGATTTACAAAGGAATTCGTAATGTGCGGACTCATCTGTGTCTTGAAATCGTCCCCAGCGGCTAACATCGTAAACAAGGATTGCCCGGTAGGAAGCAGCGCCCGAAACGACATCTTGCAAGAGTTGTTGAAGTCCGGTTCTTCGCCTCAGAACCAGTCCACTCCTCGCTGCGTCTGAATATGTGCGGACAACCTCAAGACTGTGGGACTCCGCATACTTTTGAATTGCCATGGATTGGTTTTCGAGTGAATACTGCTGGTGTTCGGTAGACATACGAAGGTACCGAGCAGCGGGAACAAGCTGATTGGCAGCCATAGTGCCCTCCTATGAGAGGCACATCGGCTGGAATTGAAAAGACTTTAGTAGAAAGGCGTTAAAAACGACCCCGGCACAGGCGTGAGGTTGGTGGATGACCTCCCATTTGCATCCCAATTAAAGACGCATTTCAGAATAGTCTTGCAGTCAGCCCGTCCTCAGTGTCCCCGGATTGGAACGCTCACTAATTCCGCTATCCACCACCCCAAAATCCGTTGATCTTCTCGTTCAAAACTGGTGAACGCAACTCCCATACCCAAGTCTGAGCTTGAATAGACTACTCTAGCGAGTGCCTTTACTTCCGCGCCTCGGTGGGACAGCTTAATCCTGACGCTTGTTCCCCTCGGAAAGAGCCTCAACGTATCCACGCCACATCCAAACAGGCTCAGCATTTTCGTTCGTGCCTTAATCCGATTCTCCGACTGTACGTCAGTCATTTCAATATCAACGACGAAAGAATAGCGCGGCGCCCGTCGAGCAAACTCGTATTCCACGTGCACCTCCTCCGTAAGGGCGGGCCCCCATACCATATCCGTAACATATACTGGTGATTATTACAAGCATTCTGTCACTTTACATGACAAATGAGTTGACGACCACAGAGAAAGGGCGTATGTATCGCTTAGCCCGTAGGATCAGTGCCGACACCTGCGATTTTTTCGGTGCGTCCGGCTCAAGTGACCTCGGCGGTTTACAAGGCGGGTACCATGAAGAGTTCGATCTCCACACCATGCTCAAGGGCAGTTTCGCATTTTAGGGGACTCTATGCCCGAGTGGCACGCAATTTGGGCGTCGATGCTTCCTACATCAGTCGCATAGCTCGTGGGGAGCGGAAGTCTAAAATCGCTCAAAGGGCAATCAATCATGAATTCAACAAAGCGTTGAAATTGACAAGAAATAGCTCGTCTCAGGCGGGCAAAAACAAAAGTGGGCGGACTAGAAAGACCGTCCCCCCAAAGCGGCTTCCTCGTGCAGGACAACACTTAGGAGGGAAGGGTTGATGTGGAGACCGCCATCGTATCCAATGAAGCCTAGCTTTCTGAATTTACTCATGAAAAAGTTGACCCGCGAGCGCGTTGCGCCAATCATCTCCGCCAGAGTCTCTTGCGATATCTTGGCGACCACTTTTTGAGCCTGGTTTTGCTCGCCATAGCGAGCGAGCAAAAGGAGAGTGCGAGCCAGCCGTTTTTCGCTGGAGTTAAAGAGCTGATCGATCAAATCCTGCTCGATTCGGATGTTCCGCGCAAGCATATGAGACACGAAGCGATCGGAGAATGCACGTTCAGCGTGGAGAACGCGAATCATTTCTTGCCTTTCAATAACAAGTAAGGCCGTGGGTGTGATCGCGGTCGCCGTCCCCATACGAACATTCTGTCCCGCCAGACACCCCTCACCAAAAAAGTCGCCTGTTCCCAAAATTGCCACAACTGCTTCTTTGCCAACCTCGTTGACAACGGAGAGCTTCATATCGCCTTTTTGAATGAACATGACATCCGTAGCGAGATCACCCTGAGAGTAGGCTTTCTCTGATGTTCGATACTCGACAACTGTCCTCGCAACACCGACCCAAGTGAGATACGCCTTAGCATTGAAAATATGCTTTTTATCGGATTGCGTCTTGCTGGAACTCGCGGTTGATTTCATGATGCCCCCGCTCAAAACATATCGCGTTACAACTTGTCTGTAACTACTAAACCATTGCAAGCTGCCAACCAATTTACGAAGTATACGCAGTGCCAGCCATCTGAGCAGCTTTTGGAATTATTTGGAACCCATCCAGGCACATTCCGTGACTTTCGAGACAAAATCAAGTATTTGCTGGTGGACGGTATTAACTCTTACGATACATACTGAAGGAGAGATAGTCTCCATACTAGGATGCCAGGTGCCCCTTCCCAAGTGGGCCAGGGGTGTTGCGAGCCCCATCCTTCGTCCGCCGCAGCGGACGAAGGATGGGGCTTTTGACTTCAGTGTTCACCCGCAGCTTGTGGTCGTACGGACACCGCCAAGAAAACTCATGCGTGCGCGCGTCCCGATTCGTATTGCTTGAGTTTTCGATACAGCGTGGTTTTTCCAATGCCCAGGAGGCGCGCCGCGGCCAGCTTGTCTCCGGAGGTCTCCTGGAGCGCGCGGAAGATGGCGCGCCTCTCGAGGATCTCCAGCGGCACGAGTTCGTCCACGTCCGAAAGTTTTTCCGACGTGGTGTACTGGAGATTCGACGGCAAATCGCCCACATGCAGGATCGGTCCCGATCCGAGCGCCACGGCACGTTCGACGGCGTTCTCCAGTTCGCGGATATTTCCCGGCCAATCGTAGGCCATGATCCGGCGCATGGCGTCTTCGGAAATGGTGTGGATCGGACGCGCGGGATCGGAAAATTTCTCCAGGAACGTGTTGACGAGGAGGAGAATGTCCGCCTTGCGCTCCCGCAGCGGCGGCAGCTTGATTTGCACCACGTTCAAACGGAAATACAAATCCTGGCGGAATCCTCCGGTGCGAATGGCGGATTCCAGATCCCGATTGGTCGCGGCGATCACGCGCGCCCGGATGCCGATCCGTTCGTTGGACCCCACGGGCTTGATCTCGTGTTCCTGGAGCGCACGGAGCAGCTTGGCCTGCAGGTCGATGGACAGGTCGCCAATCTCATCGAGAAACAGCGTCCCCTCACCCGCGGCTTCGAATAGACCTTGCTTCGTGTGCTGCGCGCCGGTGAATGCGCCCTTGACGTAACCGAACAGCTCGGATTCGATCAGCGTCGGCACCAGCGAGGAACAATCGACCGGCGCAAACGGCTTATTTTTGCGCGGCCCGGAGAAATGAATCGAACGCGCCACCAGTTCCTTCCCCGTCCCGCTCTCTCCCAGAATCAATACCGGATAGTTATGTTGCGCCACCTTCTGGATCAGCTTGTACACCCGCTGCATCCGCGGCGACATGCCGATGAGGCCGCCAAAACCGGGCCGGCTGCGCAACTCCTCGCGCAACAGCCGATTCTCCTGGTCCACTTCTATGGAATGAATCAGGCGATCGAGCTTGGCGCGCAATTCTTCCAGATGAAAGGGTTTCGTCACGTAGTCTGTGGCGCCGAGCCGCGTGGCCTCGATCGCCGTCGCGATGGTCCCGTATTGCGTCAGCACCATGACGGCAATTTCGGGGTTATTGGCGCGGATTCTCTTCAGCAGCTCCAAGCCGCCAATTTGCGGAACCTGCAAATCCGTGACCACGATGTCGACCGGATACTGGTCCAGAATTTCGAGCGCTTCCTCCGTCGTCGGCGCGACGTACACTCGCAGCCCGGCGTCGGCAGCTACGTCCCGGCACAAATTTCGGGTGGCGACCTCATCATCAACGATCAGCAAACTGAGGGGCGCACTTCGCGCTCCAAGTGTTTCGACTTTAGTTTCTTTCGTTTCAGTTTCCATAGCGGGGACCTCTTCTCGAAACAGGAGCAACAGGCGTGCCAAATCAGGAGAAAGTCATAAATCGGGTCATTCGTGTCACTTATCATGACAGCGTCGGGAATAAGCGGATGATTCTATTGCCGAATCGGGAACTAATGCAAGCCCATTCCCTTCCTGAAGTAGATAACTCCTTTTGCAAGTATGGGAAGCAAGAATGGGATTTGTGTGGGTTTCAGACCGGAACAATCCTTGCAACAGGGTGGCCACGCACCCCAGTTAGATAATCAGTCAATTCCCCGGACTTGACCCTTCTCGGGCGGTTTGTTTCCAGGTTCGGTCAGGAGATACGGTGCTGCCTGCCATGGAACCGGCCAATTCACCATGTAAAGTCCCTCGGTCGCAGATGCCGCGAAAATCACGCCAGGCTCGTTGGACGGAGACACTGCGGCAAAAAAACTGTCGGCCAGCATGCCCGGGACGCGGTCCCAGGTACGTCCGGAGTCGGAAGAAACGTACAGCCCGCCGGTGCGCATGGAAGCGACAAATACGTTGCCGGTCGCGGCAAAGTCCTGAACGGGAGTGGACGGCAGACCCGAGGCCGCTTGCTGCCATGTTTCCCCCGCATCCCGCGAAATGTACAGACCGTTGCGGGCGATCGCAACGAGCGTATTTTCGTCTCCGGGCTGGGCATCCAAAGTGACAGCCCCGCCGGACTTCAAAGGCAAATCATGCCAGGTCCAGGAGTTCCCGCCATCATCGGAAAATACCAGCCCCCGGAGCGAAACGACCCTGATCCACTCGCCATTCGAAGCAACACGCACGGATTGCACGGGCAGCGAGGCGAGCGGGCCAACTGGCTTCAGCCTCCAGTTCGCGCCCCGGTCGGTGGACACGAGCAAGCCGCTGCTCGTCGCGGCATACCACGCGTTCGAACTGAAGGCCATGTCCATGACGACTTCCTGAAGGGGCTGCGGCCTAACAATGGCCTTGCCGGTGGATTTGCGCCCAATGCTTGAAACGGGCGCCTTCGCGTCCGCAGCCTCGCGAGCGACCGTTCCTGCTGGCTTCCAAGCCTTCTTCCCGGCGTCATACCGCATGAGGCCGCCGCGGGCCAAGGAGACCCACCAGGCACCATCCGGCGCGGCGTAGACGCGCAAGGCCTGTTCGGCGCGGAGGCCCGGGCCGAGTGGGGACCACGTCCGGCCGTCATCCTCGGTTGCCAGGATGGGCTCGGGAGCGTGTGCGAGCACGGCCAGGACGCGCCCAGTCCGTTGGGCATCGAGCCCTAGCGCGAGAATCTGCCGGTGATCGAATCCCGCGTTGGCATCCTGGAAATGCTCTCCCCCGTCGTCGCTCGCCAGAACACCCCGCTCCTCGGTGCCGATCAAAACTCTTCCCGGATGGCCTTCGGCGACCACCACGGTATTGATCACCCAGGACTCGGGAGTCGTGCGGCGCCAAGTCATTCCCCCATCTGCCGTCTTCCAGAGTCCTTCGGAGGTTGCCGCGTACACACTGGCCGGTTGCTGCGGATCTTGCGTGATGGCGTAGGTACGCCGCGAAGTATAGGGAATGCCCTGGATCTTCTTCCACTGGGCGGCGCTGTCGTCGCTGCGATAGATGCCTGAACAGGCGCTGGCATAAATGTGCCGAGGGTTCGCCCCATCGATGAGCAGGCTCATGACATCGGAATCGTCAATCATTCCTTCGTGAATGGGACGCCAGGTGCCCCCGCCATCGGACGTTTTCCAGGGCAGGTGAAATGTCCCCGCGTAAATGGTTTGCGGATCGCGCGGATCGATGGCCAGGGAATCGAAGTTGCGCAATTCCACGTGACGCTCGGGAGAAATCCGCTCCCACGACTTGGAGGCGTCGAGCGAACGATAGACGCCATCCAGAGTTCCGGCCACCAGGACGTTCGGATCGGAAGGCGCCAAGGCCAGCGCGCGCACCGCTTGGCCCGCGAGGCCCGCGGCGTTCCAGGTGCGCCCGCCGTCGATGCTGCGGAACACTCCACCCCCAGCAGCAGAGTCCCGCGTCCAAGAGGATGCGAACAACACGTTTCCATCCCGCGGGTCCACGACGATGGCAGTGATCACGGCGTCGAGCCGCGAGCTGGCGCGCCCGACGAGCGTCCAATGCGCGCCGGAATCCTCCGAGCCGAAAATGTGGCCGTCCGCCGTGCCGAGAAATATCCGTGCCGGGTGTGAAGGATCGGCGGCGAGGGCGCGCACATCGCCTCCCGGAGGCCCCAATGGCGTCCAGGTTTGGCCCTGAGCAGTCGCCACCAAGGCTGCCAAAGCAAGAAACGCACCTGCGATGCGCATGGTCATAAAACAGTGCGGCAGATACCTTATCGCCGTAGGCTGACATTATACGAGCGAATGGCTTTTACCGCGCCATCCAGATTCGTTGCGCGTAGGCGCAATCGTCCCGGTCCTTTTTTGGGGCAAGCGCGTCTTGACGGTTATCGCCGGTTATTGGTCACAGGACGAAGGACGATCAGGACATTCGTTGTGGATTCCTCCGGGGCTGCCGTGACCGTTGACGGCGCAGAGACTACGCTGAAGTGCAACGGAGAGAGAAATTCTTCTGTTAGGACTGTTAATGCCATTTGCTGCGGTTTGTTCAGGCGCAAAAGGAATTCACCGGCACCATTGCTGAAGACCGTTTGGTCGCCAACGAGGATTGCGGCGCCCTCAATGGGCGATCCGCGCTCGCTGCGAACCTGGCCCCGAACGACGTAGTCGCCAAACTTGGGGGCACGTTTTTCCCCGTCTCTGGCGAGATGCAGGTTGGGGGTGAGCAGGGTGCTAAGAGAAGCCGTATAGCGTAGCTTGCCGTCCGGCGAGCGGAAGGTACTACCATTCACCTGAACCCCGCCCCACAGCTTCAATTGGAGGGTGACGCCGATGCCGGTAACCAGAGGATTGGCGAGGAAGGGCATGTACAGCGTCTGGTAATCCACGCTGATGGACAGGCGGTTGGTGGTGTAGCTACCGCCAAAGAGGAAATTGGTGTTCCCCTGCGTCCGGTTGATCACTTGCAGCAGCCTGATTTTGGGGGAGATGGTCTCACGGACAGTTGAGATTAAGTAACTTGCATGGGGGCGGGGCCCGGATAGGTTCTGGTAATAACTTACGCTGCCTTCCACATTCCGGGTGATGCTTCGGGATACCGAAAAACCATCCGATACATTGCGCCCGACAGGGCTGTGCGATTCAAACAAACCGGCACCCAGTCGAAACTTGGCCAGGTCAAAGCTCGACTGCAACTGGTCCACGCTGGCCCGCTCGAAAGGAGCGTTCAGATTGTCTTGTGGCGCAAGAAAATTCTCGTGCCCGGCGGTAAGCTCGAGGCTGGAATACGGCTTTACCGTCACCAGAAGATTCTCCCGGTCCGGTTCCGACGCGAAAAGAGACGGCGTAGTGATCCGGCGAAACCCGCTGCCGGCTTCAATGTAGCCCGCTTTGACTTCATACCAGCTGCCATTGGCGTCTATACTCGCGGCAAGGTAGGCCTTGTTGGAACCCACCCCTGCGGAGAGGGCCGCCTTCAACCAATCGCGGACCTGCCAATCGAACCCCTCAATCCAGGTTTGCTGATGGGAAATAATATTACGGGAGTAGACGTGAAAGTTTGGGGTGATTTGCTTATCGATGAAAACTAACGCCAAGGGCGTTTGATTCTGAAACGCTTGAAATAACGGCGTGCCTGCCGGCAAGGTCGTGACTCCGGCGAAGACAAAGACATGGTCGTTTCCCGGAAGCGTTGTGCCCACACCTCTGGTGGTGACAAACTCCTCTCCGCCAAAGATGTCCGTGGGAAGATTGAACGCGAGATTTTGGTCCCCCACCGTGAACTTATAGGGGCCAATTGCCGTTTTCGCATACGTCCCCAGCCGCAGAGCCCCGCTGAGTACTCCCGCACCGAGGTAGCCTTCATAGCCTGGACCCTGAACGCTAATGGAACCGCCGATGGTCGGAACCATGTCCGAAGCTCCGGCTTCCACTTTGATCACTTGGGCAGAAACGGTGCTGGCAAACGTCCACACTAGAGTCAGCCAGGTCGCACAAAGAGCGATTTGGCAAGGGCGGGCGGAGCAAAACCCGGGCGTCACGGCGCAGTGCTCTGGATGGCTTGTTCCAAGTGAAAGGGCTCCAGTTGCAGGACGACCTTACTAGGACCTGCCGTGTCCGGCCAGGGAATCTCGATTTCCCGCTCACTGTGAGGGAAAACTGGAAAACCGTTACTGCTAGCTTGGTCACGCAGGGAGGTCACGTCCGCTTCGAGCACCCGGCAAAAGGCCGGGCCGGTGTTCTGGACCCTAACCGTCACAACCTTGGCTTGGGGATCGTATTTCGCTGTCTTGACGGTCAGATCCTCTTTTTTCACTCCCTGTTTTGGCAAAAGGTAAATCGTGTGCGGCAACAGGAGGTGAATCTTCAGGCCTTCCGCGGTCGTTTCCTTGTAACCGGCGAACGTGGCATACACCACGAACCAGGCAGGTGTAGCATCTGCGGTCGCTTCATAGAAAACCAGGTAGCTCTGCTTGGGCAGGATACGGAAGCTGCTGGCGGAAAATTTTACGTGGAGATTGCTATCCAGCGGTCGGTACGACATCTGCCCGGTGTCGGATACGGTGAAACTCTGGGTGTCCAGGGTTACCGTGAGTGTTTCCAAGGTGTCGTTCACGTATTCGATCTTGCCTTTGGCCTTCTTGTCCCGTTCCTGAACAAAGTTTTCGTCAATGAGCGGACGCACCGTCTGCGCATGAAGCGACAATGTGCACAGCAAAAGACACGCGGCCTGGAGAACATATCTCCAGGCCCGAGGTCCCGAAAATGCGATTCGGATTGGATGGACCATGTTAAAACATGAGCCTTAGGGCGTGGCCTGAGCCTGAATGTTCACCGTTCCCGTGTAAGTTGCCGCCGGCAACTGCGGAACGCCAGTCGTGTTGATATTCCAGGTGAGCGTGGTCGTGGTGTTGCTCGCCCTGTTGGCGGCGTTGATCGTGACATTGCCGATCTGTACGCCTGTCGCCGCACCCGGCGTAACAAAGGCCGGAACGCCCGGGCCGCCGCTGGCCACTGTATTCAACGCCCCACCCGCGCTGCCAGAGCCGGCCGCCGTTGCGGTCACCGCACTAGCCGGGATGTTGTCACCCGCCGCGCCATCTGTTAAGGCCGCGCCGCCATTCGCCACCCACGCCCAGACCGAGACCTTGGAACGGCCAGGCGTCAAAACCCAGGCGGTTTGGATCGTGCTTGTGGTGCTGCCCGGATTGGCCGCGGTATTGGCCGCGAGCGTAAAGTTAACTACCGCACCTCCCGTCACGCTTACCGTGAGCGATTCCGCCAACGTGGCGTTTAGAGTCACGGTGCCGACGTTGGAATTCAGCGCTTGGGCATTCGCAACTGGGGGGATACTTGTTGCAAGCACTATCCCCGCTGCCATTACCAGCAATCTACGAAAGTTCTTCATGAAGCCTCCGTTCAGAATATGCGAGGGATCAAGCCCCTCGTCCTGCCAAATCGCGCTCCATGATTTTTAGATCCTGGTTTCGTGTGCGCAACACGTTTTTACCGCACCGAAGTGAAACTGCGCACTAGTACTGGTGTACCGAATTTGCAAAAGTTATTGTCATTTAGGAACAGCGCTTGGTACTTTTGAACTATTCTGAAAAGGCGGTGCAAAATAGCTCTTCAGTAAAATTCGTTCCGTTTGTTGCAAAGCTTTGTTTCCTGCTCCATTACAAACAGCAACCATTCGCCCCCAAAAAGTATTCGCGCTCCAGGCCGAACCGCCAAGCGGCCGGCGTGGAGCCCACAGTTCTCTCCGGATTGGATGGACCAATGTCAGAACATGATTGTTCACGGCGTGGCCTCAGCCTGAATGTTCACCGTTCCTGTGTATGTTGCCGCGGGCAACTGCGGAACGCCGGTGGTGTTGATATCCCAGGTCAGCGTCGTCGTGGTGTTGCTCGCTCGGTTGCGGCGTCTGATCCGGATTTGGCCGATCTGTACGCCTGTGGCCGCAGCCGGCCTAACGAAGGCCGGAACGCCCGCACCCCCGCTCGCCACCGTGTTCAACGCGCCGCCCGCGCTGCCGGAGCCGGCCGCCGCCGCGCTTACCGCACTGGCCGGAATGTTGGCACCCGCGCCATTGGTCAAGGCCGCGGCGCCGTTCGGTACCCACGCCCACACACTGACCTGAGTGCGGCCACGCCTTAAAACCCATGCGGTTCGAATTGTGCTTGTGGTGCTGCCGGCATTGGCTGCCGTATTGGGCAGGAGCGCAAAGTTAACTGTCGCCCCTCCCGTCACGTTCACAGTGACCGACTCTAGCACCGTAGCGTCTAGAAACACGGTCTGGGCCTGTGAAGGCGGGGAGATCGCCGCCGAGAATGCCATCCCCCCTATAAGCACAAGCAATCTCTGGAAGTTCCTCATGAAGCCTCGGGTTCCAATGTGGGGAGAAATGACAAATCGCGCTCCATGTTTCAATCGTTGGTTCCGTGTGCGTATCCCGTTTTAGCGCTTCGAAGTGAAACAGTGCACTAGTACTGGTGTACCTAATGTGTGCAGGCAATATTGTCTTTTAGGAACGGCGACTGGCACTTTTGGTTCATTCCGAAACAGATTCGTCAGCGGATCAGACGAACTTTCGTGTTGCGATTGGTCATCCCCAGTTTGGATCGGTCCAAAATGGATCGAGCCCCACGCTTTGCCGCAAGTGAAGCAAGGTGTGGGGCCCGGTGTTTTCGGATACCGAAGAACGCGCTAGTAGGTCGCGCCCTCAGGCACCCAGATTACGTCAATGCGGCGGTTATCGGTTGCGCCGGCCTGGCCGGCACCGGTGCGCGTGGTGACCCGTGAGGCGTCAATGCCCTTTTCGCCGAGGTACTTCACGCCATTGGTGGCGCGGTCGCCGGCGATTTTCTCGGGCTTGGCCTCCTTGGGGTCGGAGTAGCCGATGATCACGGCGCTGCCCCGCGGTTCATTTTGAAGGCGGAGCGCGACGTCATCGAGGATGCGTTTGCACACGTTGTCGATGCGCGTGCTGAGCGGTTTGCCAAACGCGCAATCGCTGATCTTTTCGGCCTTGGGCGGCACAGGCACGGGCTTCACCTCGACCGTTGACGAGCAATCCGCGGCACCGCCGCGGCCGTCGTCCACGCGCACCGTCACCGTGTAATTCCCTGGCGACAGGCCCGATGTATCGAAGTCCACGGCGGCGCCACTGCCCACGACTTGGCCCGCGTTGGCGCGCCAGGAATAGGTAAGCTTGTCGCCATCAGGGTCGCTGGCATTCGTTGTAATGTGAACCTTCTCACCCGCAAAGACCGACGAGCGGTCGGCCGAGCAAGTAATCGTCGGGGGATGATTTGGCTTGGGTTCGACGCGGACTGCCACGCTGGAGCTGGCGGAGCCGCCCCGGCCATCGTCCACTTTGGCCGTGATGGTGCACGATCCCAGAGGTACGCCGGCGGAAAGCCAGCGAACTTGCGGTCCGTTGCCGTCCACTTTGCCGCAGGTCGACGACCACGTGTAGGTCAAGGGGTCGTTATCGGGATCTGAGCCTGTGCAGTTAATGGTCACCGTATCGCCCGAATCCAAATACACCATGTCCTTATCCTCAGTGCACGAAATCGTAGGCGGATGGTTGACCGGCGGGGCCTTTTCGGGCCAGTAGGCGGTCCCAATTTTTATGACAAATCCGGAACGATCGTTGAGGTCCCGCAAATTCAGCATGCGTCGATAGCCGACGTCGATGCCAATATTCTTCCAGGGATACATGCGCAATCCCCAAACTCCGTCGACCGGTTCGCGCGCGCCAAAAGATGTGTCCGGCGGGGTGTTGGGAGCGGAAACAAAAACCACGCCCGAGTACTCCATCATTGGCTGGAAGCGGCTCTCGGGGAACATGAGGAATCCCACGCCAGTCCTTACCTGATCCGGCATGTCAAATAGAGGTTGGCCCTGGATATCGCGCGGGGCGCGGACGAACATATAACCGAAGTTGAAGGTCCCTGTAAGGATGTTGCTCCATTGTTTGCTCAGCGCGAGGGAAACCATATCGCTCAGCGGACTCCCTTGCGTTCCATTGGCAAGCAGTTTGTTCACATCCGTCTTAGTCGAGATAATCAGATCGTTGCGGACCGAAAAGCTGACTGGGGCGCCTTGCCGTTCGGACATGAACGCATACTTGAGCCCCAGCGTTATATTTCCGATCCCACCGGTATTGTTCGAAGCAAAAGGGAAATCCTGTACATATCCGGGAGCGCTGCCGGCGACTACGGGAAAGAATGAATTTGGGACCGGAATTCCGGTAGCTAGCGGAGCACAAGTATTCAAGGGAATCGAACGCAAGCTCAACTGGCCGGGACATCCGACATGCACGTGCCCATACGGATCAAAAGCAGCATAGAAATTAAAATTGTCCGTTAAGCCATAACTGAAATCCACGCCTACTTGGAATACGGTGACACTTCCCGGCATGCGGCCGAATTTATTTCCAAATGCGGAGAACGCAAAGCCGTGCTTTGGGATGGTGTCGGCGGTTTCAAGTGTAAACAGCCCTAGGGTTCCCGTCGTTGCCAGCATTGGCGTAAATCTTGGCGCGGGCTTGTAGTCATCGTTTGTGCCATTTTTATCGTTCGACCCGCGTTGTGCCGGGAGAGCAGGCGCAGCCGGGGAGGTTCTTTCCGAAGTCCCGGTTTCATCGGCCTTCGCAGTATTTGAAGAGGGAGTGGTATTAGATGAAGAAGTTGCAGACGCAGTGGGGTCGATCTTCTTTAGGTCCTTTTTGGCCTTCTTTGCCGGACTCTTTGCGAAACCTGCTGGAATGAGTAGCAATAATAAAATCAATAGTCCCACGCCCCGCATGATCAGTCGCAACATGAACGCAAGCCTCCATCAGCAGCAAGATCAAAATGACACAGAAACAGCCCTGAGCATCGGACCATTAAGTATGGTTCCATTCCCCGGCGCAAGTTCTCCCGGCACCGAGCCCCCTACCATTCCATTCCTTCGGACATCGAACGGTCGCCATTATATCTTGACACTACATGTCACAAAGGAATTTTTCCCTCCTATTTGTCTGGTAGTGAAGGGGTTGAAAGAACTTTATTTTTCACGAGACTCCCATTGCCAGGAATTCCCGTAGGCCACCCTTGAGAGCACATTGCCATCAGATTCGGATAGATTCGCAATTTCCGGGTCTCGGCACCCAGGCAGAGATCCCCAGGGCATTAGGCCAAGTGTATTGGCCGCGAAAGTAAAAGAAGGCCGGAGGATCCAACCATGCTGAAGACTTTCCTATCTTGGGCCGCGGGAACTGCGGCCATTTTGTTGTTGGGCGGCAAATTCCTGTGTCCAGTGCCTGCAGTAGCGGGACAAGGCAGAGATGCGGCCTTACCCGCGGCGGCGGATTTGGTCCAAAATGGAACCCATTTCCTTGTGCGCCTCGATCAAGAGATGAATACGGGCAAAGACAAGGTCAACAAGAGGTTTGAGGTGAAAACAATCGAGCCCCTGGAGTTTTCTAATGGGTACGTGCTTCATCCGGGCGCAAAGATATATGGGCATGTCAGCCGGATCGAGCCTGGAGGTTTGACCGGGCGTGCTCGGCTGTGGCTGACCTTTGACGATATCGAGACTAGCCGCGGCACCCTCCCCATTGTTGCGGAAGTTTCAAGCGTTCCCGGTGAATACAGCGTCCGGCGCGGCGAGAGCAAAGAGGGCGAAATCGAGGCGCGCACCAGCAAAGGAACGCAGGTGCTCGAAGCCACAGCCGCTGGCGCGGCGCTGGGCACGGCGGCGGGAGCCGCCGCTCACAACGGCAAAGCAGCTGCCATGGGCGCCGCAGCGGGCGGAGTTGCCGGTTTTCTGGCGTCCTCTGGAATCGGCCAGGAAATTGATTTGCCGAAAGGGGCAAAGCTCGAACTGGTTCTCGACCGGCCCCTGTATCTGACTCAGTAACACGGGTTGAGGCAAAGAAGGGTTCGGCGTGCATCTCAGCTTGGCATGGGCGGGCGGTGCTGGTAGATTCGAGGGGAGGCGCCGCCCCTACGTCCCAGGGACTGCTTACAAACTGAATGGCTGAAGCAACCCGATTTGAAACGACGAAACCTTCTCCGGATCGCGTCCTGATTGTCGAGGACGAAGAAAACGCTCGCCTGGGATACGAAGCGCTACTACGCCGATGGGGATTTGAAGTGCTGGGCGTAAGCAGCGCGGAGGACGCCCTGGCAAAATTTTCCGAGTTTGCGCCCGCCGTGCTGATCGCCGACGTGGAACTGCCCGGAATGAACGGCCTGGATTTGCTGGCGCGGCTCAGCGATGAGTTGCAACACGTTCCAGCAATCATCATCACGGGCAAGGGCAGCGAAGAACGCATCGTAGCGGCCATCGAAGCCGGTGCGTTTTGGTACATCGAAAAGCCGCTCAAGGGCTCGGTTCTGCATGTGCTGCTGGACAGGGCGCTCGGCCGCGTGCGAGACCGCAAACAAGTTGCGGCGTTGACCAGGCAACTGCGCGAAACCGGGAAATTGGGCGATTTGGTGGGCCAATCCAAAATGATGCAAGAGGTCATGCATCTGGTCGAGCAGGTCTCGCCATCGTCCGCATCGGTGCTGATCACGGGCGAAACCGGGTCGGGCAAGGAAATTCTGGCGCGCACGATTCACCGGCTCTCGCCTCGCACCGACCGGCCATTCATTGCCATCAATTGTTCGGCGATCCCCGAATCCTTGATGGAAAGCGAAATTTTCGGCCACGAGCGCGGGGCTTTCACGGGCGCGGCGGAGCGGCGGCTCGGTTGTTTCGAGCTGGCCGACGGCGGCACGCTGCTGCTCGATGAAATCGGCGAGATGCCCGCGCCGACGCAGGCAAAATTGCTGCGCGTGCTCGAGGACCACAAAGTGCGCCGCCTCGGCAGCAAAGTGGAAACGCCCGTCGACGTGCGCGTGCTCGCCGCAACGAATAAGGAACCCGAGCAGGCTGTGTCGAAGGGGGAATTGCGGCAGGACCTCTATTTTCGCTTGAACGTGTTTCATATTCAGCTGCCGCCACTGCGCGATCACAAGGAAGATATCCCGCTTCTGGTGGAACACATTTTGCGCGAAATCAACGCCAAGCACGGGCGCCACGTTCGCGGCGTAAATCCCGACGTGCTCGATCTGTTTGCGAGTTACTCCTGGCCGGGCAATGTCCGCGAGCTTCGCAACGTGCTGGAACGCGCCGCCATTGTCTCCGACCGCGATCTGATTGGCCGGGCGAGTCTGCCAACGGATTTCGGCCACGCTCCGGCGGCAGCCGCATCCGATCTGGCCTCGCTGCGGTTCCCGCTGGGAACCACCGTGGAAGCGGCCGAACGCGAACTCATCGTGCAGACCCTCGCCTCTACCAACAACAAAACACGGGCCGCCGAATTGCTGGGAATCAGCCTGAAAACCCTGCACAATAAGCTGAAAGAATATGAGGCTGCAAAGGCTCCCTCGAAATGAGGGGCGGGGCGACTCATGCAACTCCGGCTGAAAACGAAAATTACGCTGACGACAGCGGCGCTGGTTCTCGCCGTCGTGGGCGTGAACTCCACGCTCTACGTCATCAATCTCACGCGGCAAGTCATCCGGCAAGCGAACGATCGCGCTCAACTGGTCTCCCGGCAAATCTTTTTTGAGGCGCAAAACGCTCTGGCGGACGCTGCCAAATCTGGAGCGTCGCCCGCGTCGGACACCGCGGAGGATTTGCGCGCCTACGTCCAGCAAGCGTTCGACGATAGCGCGCCTCTGTCCTCCTCCATCGACGCCGAAGTGGGGTACTCCCCGCTGATTTACGAAGTTTCCGTTACCGACATCAGCGGGACAGTTTTGGTCTCCAGCGACAAGTCCCTGCCTGGGAAAAGCACGCCCGTCAGGGCTAACCTGGCGCAACTTGTTTCCAGCGGGTTTATGGAACAGCTTCTGGTGCTCTATGGCCCGCCGCGCACCTACGAAGTGGACTATGCATTCCAAATCGGGCCCCCGGGCAACCAGAATCCTTTTGGAATCATTCGTGTCGCGGTGCAGACCGGATTGCTGCGCGCCAATATCACTCCCGCGTTGCGGTCTGCGGCACTGCTCGCTCTGGCCTCGGTGGGAATTTCCGTTTTGCTCGCGGGGATCGTGAGCAGCATTTCCCTGGCGCCGCTGCAAAGGATCACGGCCCAATTGGACCGCATTTCAAAAGGAGAATTCGACCAGAAGCCGCTCGAGCGCGGAGACGAATTCGGCCAGGTCAGCACGAAGATCAGCCAGATTGGAATGCAACTCCGCGGCGTCCGGGAAATTTTCAGCAATTTGCGCGAAAACATCGACCAGGTTCTCGGCGGGCTCGACGACGGCTTGCTGTTGTTTTCTGTTGACGGCCGGGCGGTCATGGTGAGTCCTGCCGTCGAGCGGTTTCTTTCCATGCCGGCGGACCAGCTTCTTGGGCGCCGAGCGGAAGATATTTTTCCGCCCGATCATGATGTCCGGGGAGCGGTCAAGCTGCAGAATGGCGAACTCGAACCAGTCGCTTCCGCCGAGGTGGTGTTGTCCGGGATCAATGGTCCGGCGCGGCGTGTCGGAGTGAGCGTCGAGATCATCGGCGAAGGCGCCGCGCGAATGGGCACCCTCGTAAAATTCAAGGACCTGGAGTCGCGAGAGCGTATCGGCACGCAGCTGCAGGTTTCCGAGCGCCTCGCCAATCTCGGACGAATCACCGCGGGCGTGGCCCACGAAGTGAAAAATCCGCTAAACTCGATGCGCATCTGGCTGGAAAATCTGAAAGCCAGCCTGCCCGATGTCGACGGGCTGCCGCTCCAGGCGGTTCGCGTTTTGGACAACGAAATCGACCGGCTGGACAGTGTCGTGAAACGCTTCCTCGATTTCACGCGTCCACCGGAGATGCATCAGGAAGAGTCCAACCTCAAGGAAATTCTGGAGGAGATCGTGAACGTCGAGCGGCCCGAGTTCGACAAGGCAAATATCAACCTCGATGTCCGCTTGGCCGCCGACGTGCCGAACGTCCTGGTAGATAAACCACTTTTGAAGCAAGCTCTGCTTAACTTATTGGTGAATGCCCTGGAAGCCACGCCTGGAGGCGGCCAGCTTTTTGTTTCGCTTCGCCAGCGTGGAGACCTGGCCGAGATCGAAATTCGGGACACGGGGCGCGGAATTGCTCCAGAACACCGGCAACGAATTTTCCAGCTTTTCTTTACCACGCGGCCGGGAGGAAGCGGGATCGGGCTAGCGAGCACCTTTAGAACTATACAATTACACAATGGTTCAATAGAATTCGAGTCGGAGGTTGGACGCGGCACGTCGTTTCGGATCGGCTTGCCGCTGGCTCGCCAAGTGGAGTCCGCGCTGGTCCGCCCCCGGGACCCCGGCGCGGCCGTGGCGAGGAGTATCTGATGCGCAAAACCCAACTTCTCGCGCTGCTCTGTGCCCTCTCCGCCGGCCTGGCGGGATGCGCGAGTAAGCATATCGTGCGGGCTGCGCCGCCATCGGTGAGCACGCCCCCGGTGGATGAGACTGCGCCCATGCCGCAGCCGGAAACGCCGCCGCCGGTAAATACCACAGAAGAACCCGCGCCGGAAGTGCCGTCTCCCGCGCCGCCGCCTGTGCCGGCCAAGCGCCCCGCCGCGCCTCGGCGCCCGGCGCCAACGGAAACGGCCGACCCCACACCAGCCAAGCCGGCGGCGCCGCAGATTTCGCCGCAACTCTCCCCCAGGGACCTGGCAGCGACGAAGAAAAACACGACCACGAACATTACAACTGCAGAACAGAATCTGCAGCTTGCGAATGGAAGGGAGCTCAGCGCGGCGCAAAAAGATCTGACGGAGAAAATTAAAGGATTCCTCAACCAGTCTCATGAAGCCATCATGGCCGACGATTGGGTTCGCGCGCAGAACCTCGCCGAAAAGGCGCGCGTGCTTTCCGCGGAACTCGTGAAATCGTTCTAACGCAGAGCTAGCATGGCGCAGGCTTCAGACTGTGGGTTTTAGACCATGCAAGAACGAACCCCCGCAGGCTGAACAGGCTGCGGAAAAAGTAGTTTATTTTGTCATTCCGAGCGAAGCGAGGAATCTCTTCGATTTAACTCCATGAAAAAAAGAGAGATTCCTCGCTTCGCTCGGAATGACAAAAGGAGTGGGGGCCTTTTTCCGCAGCCTCTTCAGACTGTGGGTTTTAGACCATGCAAGAATGAACCCCCGCAGGCTGAAGCCTGCGCTACTTTGGAAATCCGCCGTTCATCCGTATTGCTGATAAGATATTGGCGTGAAAACGTATGATGTCGTGATTGTCGGCGGTGGCATCATCGGCGGGTCGATTGCGTTTGAACTGGCGCAACGGAATCTGCGCGTTGCTGTGCTGGACCGCCAGGAACTCATGCGCGAAGCCTCCTGGGCAGCTGCGGGAATGTTGTCACCCGCTCCGGATTGCCTGGCGGCGATTCCTCTCGTTCCACTGGGGCGCGCCAGCCTAGCGCTTTATCCGAAATTTGTCGACGCCGTGGAAAGCGCATCCGGCATGCGCACGGGCTATCGCACGGGTGGCGCCCTCGAAGTCGTTTGTCATGGCGACGCGCAGCGTGAATTGAGCACGCTGGTCGCGCTGCACCACGGACTTGGTCTTGCCTGCGAACCGCTGCCGCTGGACGATGCCAGGAAAATGGAACCTGCGCTTGGACGGGAGGCTCGCGCGGCGGCGCTGCTTCCCGACGAATGTTCGGTTGAGCCGCGCGCGCTAGCGCCCGCGGTGCTCGCCGCCGCGGGCTCGGCCGGCGCAACGCTGTGCCCTGGCGTCGAAGTGATTTCGCTGGCGCTCGATGGGAAGAAGTGCGGAGGAGTGAAAATTTCAAGTGGCGAAATTTTTCACTCCGCAACGGTGGTGCTGGCCGCGGGCAGCTGGTCATCACAAATTCCCGATGCCGCGCCTTACGCGCCCACAATACCCGTGCGAGGCCAGATGGCCGCCCTGCGCCATTCCGGAACGCCCCTTCGACATGTGCTGCGCTCCGAGCGCGGTTACCTTGTCCCCCGGGGCATGAAGAGCCCGCAGACGGTGGTCGTGGGCAGCACGATCGAGAACGCAGGCTATGAAAAACGCGTCACTTCAGGCGGAATCGAAAAAATCCTTGCAGCTGCAAATGAACTTGTGCCCGAACTGGCGAAGGCGGAAATCATCGAGACCTGGTGTGGCTTGCGCCCGGGCACGCCCGATCAACTGCCCATCCTGGGGCCCGTGGATATCGATGGCTTGGTGTTCGCGACGGGCCACTACCGCAACGGAATTCTGCTCGCTCCCATCACGGCAAAGCTCGTCGGCGAGTGGATCACCGACCACAAGACAAGCATTGACTGGGAAATGTTCAGCCCTCTTCGTTTTCTGCGAGCAAACGTGGACCGCTCCGCCACGGCATCGTAGCCGCTATAACCTCGCGCAAACGAACGCATCTATATGGTTAGAAGGAGCAGCAAATTCCGAGTGTCGCGGTTTGTTTCACGAATCGCGCAAACGGGAAGTGGAGGCCGTTCCATGCAACCACGGTTCGATTACAGAAAATATGCCCCGGAAGCGCTGAAAGCCATGTTGGGACTGGAAGAATATATATCGAAAAGTGGTTTGGATCGCAGGTTGATTCACCTGATCAAGATGCGGGCCTCGCAAATCAACGGCTGCGCATTTTGCATCGACATGCATTCGATCGATGCGCGAGCCCTGGGAGAAACGGAACAGCGTTTATACGCGCTCGATGCCTGGCGCGAGGCGCCGTTTTTCAGCGACCGCGAGCGAGCCGCGCTCGAATGGACGGAGGCGATCACGAGAGTCTCCGAGACTCACGTGCCGGATGCTGTATACGAGGAAGTAAAGAAGTATTTCAACGAGAAGGAAATCATGGACCTGACGATCGTCGCCACCACCATCAACATGTGGAACCGGATCGCGATTTCGACGAGAGCCGCGCCGGGGCGATATCATCCGCCAAAGTCATCGGCAGCTTCTTCGTAATCTTGCTCGAAGCTGGAAACGCGCCGGCTAAATGGGTGACCGGCTGCGCGTAGCTTCGCGGCTGGGCGGGCCTGGAAGCGCTGAAGCACGCCCCGGGTCGGTGAAATTGGCGCGGCTGGCATCGAGATAAATTGTGCGATCGAGGACCACGTCCACGGTCGTGCCGCGCGGCAGTTCAAGTTCCGGGCCGCGTGTGAGGAGCACGGCAGCGAGTCCGACCGCCGCGCCGGCGCCCGCTCCTATCCCCGCGCCCTTGGCGCTTTGTCCCGCAATGGCTCCGATGGCTGCGCCAATTCCAGTCGATTTCGCCACGGTGGCGACGTCATCTCCCTTGTCTGTATCGCCGTGAATTTTCCCCTCGCTGTCGGTCGCCTCATTGCCACCCGTTCCCGCATTGGTGGGGATAGCGTTGAAGTCGACGGCGTAACCGTTCGGGAGAATCATCGAATCCAGACGCAGGCGAATTTCGCCCGTACCTTTTACCTTGCCGGGGCGCCTGGCTTCAAGGATCTCGCCTTGCACGTAGGATCCGGCAGGAATGAGGATTCGGTTTTCGATCACAACAGGAAAAAGGGTTTCGAGATAGACCGGGTCGCCCGGCTTGGCATTTCGTGTGGTCACCGCGTTGTGCAGGATCAATGGTAAGCGCGTGCCCGAAGGGACCACGTATCTTTCGGGCGTGGCCTTCGGAGAGGGTTCTGAAACCGGGGATGCCGGCGCCGCTTGTGATGGCGGAGTTTGCTCCGAGGGGCCTTGCGCCGGTCCCGCCGGCATCTGCGCGGCAAGCCCAGGCTTGCCTGTCCATAAGGTAAACAATAAAAGAACCGGCAAGCTGATTTTCATGTGATTTCTCCGTCGCCAGCTTCGATGCGAATTCTCCACCCGGGGATGCCGCAATTATACGCCCCCCGCCTCGTTATGTTGTTCCGATATGCATTGTGATTTCCAATAGTGGCGCGGGCATCTTGCTCTTCCCGACTCAGGAGGGGCTGGCGATTTTGTGTGGCCCAACGCGAGATCAAAATCGCCGGCGGGACGCCGGCGCTACTGACGCAAGGCTTTTCTTGACATGTGGTGGCGGGTAACTTACTGTCGTGCGCAACGATTTAAAGTACGATCTATGAATAGAAAACGGATTCTGTCCGGGATGGATGGCAGAGATTCCACCAACTCGGCCGACACAAGGAGCACTTTAATGAAAAAACTGATTCTGATTCTGGGTCTCGCGATGTTAATTCCCGCCCGCGCTTCCTGGGCGCAGGTTGCCGCCCCGAATGACACCGGCGTATCCATGGGCCACGTGCATTTTGTGGTACAGGACTTGGATGCAGGCAAGCAGTTCTGGACGGCTATGGGGGGAGTACCCGGCAAGCTGGGCGCGAATGATGTATACAAGTTCCCGGGCGTCCTGATCCTTTTGCGGAAGGGCGATGCGACGGCCGCCAGTGTGGGATCGGTTGTGGGTCACATCGGATTTCATGTGCCCGACACCACCGCGGCGCTGGCCCGGTGGAAAGCGGCCGGACTGAATACGGAAGTCGGCCAGAATCCCGGCCAGGGCTTTGTGTGGACGCCGGACAAACTGACGCGTGTCGAAATTTTGGAAGATAAGTCGCAAACTGTTCCGATCGCGTTTCACCACGTGCATTTCTATATCGCGGACACCGCCGGCGCTTCCAATGTGCTGGAGATGCAATCCTGGTACGCCAAGATGTTCGGCGCCAAGCCAGGGAAACGCGGCCAGTTCGACGCCGCGGACCTGCCTGGCGTGAACCTGACGTTTACCAAATCCGACACGGCAACCGTGCCGACCAAGGGACGCATGCTGGATCACATCGGATTCGAGATCGTGGGTCTCGAGGCCTTTTGCAAGAAGGCTGAGGCCAGCGGACAAAAGTTCGACATGCCCTACACCAAGAGGCCCGACCTGGGCATTGCATTGGCGTTTATTACCGATCCGTGGGGGACGTATATCGAGCTGAACGAAGGCTTGAACAAGATGTAATCGTAGCGCGGGCTTCAGCCTGCGGGGGTTGGCCATAGCACGATCGCGCTTGCTGAAACCAAAACCCACAGGCTGAAGCCCGCGCTACTTTTCCCCCATTTGACGCGATGCACCAGCCAACTTAAACTTGCATTTTACAAGGAGCCACGATGGCGAAGCTGGCGCTGGTTTACGGAATGCGGCTGTTCCCTGCGGAGGATTTGGGGGAGGTCGGTGACGCGTCCATTACGCTGAAGGATGGGCGCACGTCGCGCGTGACGATGCACTTGATAGAAGGAAGCAAGGAGCAGATCGAGGGAACTCTCCGGCAATCGCTCGAAGCGTTTTTCGAGATGTATCCGGAGATTTGAAGTAGGACGGGCTTCAGCCTGTCTGGGTTTGCTTTCTGTTTTCTTAAAGACAGGCTACCGGCAATCTGGATACCCTTCTCGAAATAATTCAAGAGCAGACAGGCTGAAGCCCGTCCTACCGGTTTCCGAAATTTTCGGGATCGAAATCCGCCGAGCCGGGCGCGACCACGTTCGAGGTAACCAGCACGACGCTCTGCCCCGTCAGTTCAAAGCGTTTCCTGCATTTGCGGCACGCCACCAGTTCATCCACGCGAACCATGTACGAGCGGGCGAGCGCGAAGCGCTTCTTGTCCTCTTCCCCGGCGCCGCGCGGCAGTTCGCTTTTTTTTGTGCGGACGATCCAGCGAATTGGATAGTTGTCTTCCTTGCGGCACGCCGGGCAAGTGAGGGGAATGGTTTTGGTTTCCTGTTTTTCGGTATAGAACTGTCGCTCGTCCATGATATCCCTGCTCCCTGTGTACCCACGCTCAGCGGCTCAAGCGCGGGGCGAACGCATCGTATCGCGTGTTTCACTTCCGGACGACGGTTCCATTGTAACAAATTCCATGCCTGCGTCGCGCCAGCGCGGGAGCCAATGTTCGAGTGCAGCCACGACATGATGACGGTCGCCGCCGAGAGCGCGATGATCGCCGTCATGCAGCACGACGATGTCGCCCTGGGGCCGGTCCGCGCGCGCAACGCGCGTGAGCCGCTCGATCAGTCGATGCGGCGGCTGCGGTTTCCAGTCCCAGCAAATTTTCGACCACATCACGATGCCCCGCATTCCCGCGCGGCGAATTTCTCCGCGGAGCAGAGGGCTCCGGTAACCGTACGGCGGCCGCATCCAGCGCGGCGGTTCCGCGTGAGCGGCGGCGGCGATCGCATCCTGGCACCGCGCCAACTCTTCGCGGATTCCCGCGCGAGATCGAAAGAACAGATTCGCATGGGTGTCCGAATGATTTCCGATCAGATGGCCGCGCCCGGAAATTTCCTTCACGAGTTCCGGGCAGGCGCGCGCAAATTTCCCAATCAAGAAAAATGCCGCCCGGACGGAATAGCGGTCAAACAATTCTAAAAGCTGCGGGGTGACTGCCGGGTTCGGCCCATCGTCAAACGTAAGAGCGATTTTCCGCGAGGAATCCGTGTGCCGCACCGTCGGCCCAAACAATTCCGACGACGGAGCCACCGCGCCCCAGGCGGCAATTCCCGCAGCAGCTGCCGCGCCGCTCGACACCATCGCCGGCAAGAGATTCAACTTGTCTCCACGCCGTTATTTTCGCACGGCCTAGCCCGGCATACCAGACGCCGGGTAACCCTTAAGTAGGAGACCCCGTCTAAGACTGCACGGGATGAATTAAGCTTGAAATTGGCTCTCCTCCGGACTGCGAATATTGGAACTTAGGGGACGCGAAAACGGTATCTTCCAAGGGCTCGAAAGGGAGTGAAAGTTGTTGGGTAGAAGACTTGCAGTGCTGCTCGCGGGGCTGCTCGCGGGGTTCGCCGCTTTTGTTGTTCCGCTCGCTGCGCAGGACAATCCGGACGCGAATGCGCCCGCCGATTCGCAACTGGCGGGATCCGTGCGCGCGCCCGACGGCACGGCCATTCCCGGCTCGACGGTGCGAGTCATTCAGACCTCCACTGGAAAGGCGTGGATCACCTGGACGGATGAAAACGGAAAGTTCGAATTCCCCGCCCTTCCTGAAAGCCACTACCGCGTGGAAGTCTCCCAACTCGGTTTTGCGCCCGCAACCAAAGAAATCGATTTGACTTCGGGTACCCGAACGCCCGTCGATCTGAAAATGGACGTGGGCACTCTGGCCGCGATTAGCGCTTCTTCCGCAACGGAGAATGCGGCCGAGACTCTACGCACGCAGCCTGCAAATAAGAGTGAGAAGTCGGCGCCCTCCGGCGCGCCCGTAGCGGGCGGCGCCGCACCCCCCGCTTCGAATCAAACCATGTCCACGGCGAATAATGACGCGGCCACATCCCGCGGCAGAAGAAATGGTGGCGGTAATGGAGGGCAGCGCGGAGGTGGAGGCCGCAGTGGACCGGAGGGTGGGCCCGCCGGCACAGGCCAGGGTGGCGGACGGCGCGCGTTTCAGCAAGTGGGCCTAAACGGCCAAAATCAAAATCCCGCCGAATCCGGGACGGAAGACCAAGATGTTCCGGAGCCGGGCGGGCAGCTCGGACAGGCCGCTTCGGCGGACGCTGTTCAAATGATTGGAACTGTTGCCATGGGCCAGTCCCCGGCAGATGGATTCCCGCAGCCCGGCGGCGGGCCGGACACACGCGGTGCATTTGGAAATGGTGACAATGCCATCCCGGGACAAGCCGCTCCCGCTGGATTCGACGGACCGGGCGGGCAAGGTGCGGGCGGCTTTGGCGGTGGCGGACGCGGCGGTGGAGGGCGCGGCCCTCAGAGTGGGCCGCAAGGAGTTGCCGCGCTGTGGGGCGGGCAACGTGTGATGCGCCAGCGCAACAATCGTATCCACTACAGCTTCTACGATACATTTGGAGATTCCGCGCTCAACGCCAGACCGTATTCCCTCTATGAAGCCAACCCGCCCAAAATTTCCAGTTGGACGGAATCCGCAGGACTGAATATCGGCGGGCCACTGAAAATTCCGCACGTGTACGACGGCACCGACAAAACTTTTTTCTACATCAATCTTGGCGGCGCCTGGTCGCGAAGTCCGGTGGATCAGTTCGCCACCGTGCCAACGCTGGCGGAGAGAAACGGAGACTTCAGCGCGGACAATGTCCAGCTTTATGACCCGTTGTCGAACCTGACCGGCCCGAGAACTTTGATCACGAATGCAGGCTGCTACCAGGCCACGCCGGCTTCCCCGCTGCCTCCGGCCGGCACCTGTATTCCCACAAATATGATCAGCCACCAGGCGATCAGTTTGTTGAATTACATTCCCATGCCCAATATTCCAGTGACAAATGTCGCCGGGCGGAATTTCAACTACCACCTGCAGACGAATCTTCCCGGCCTCAGCAACCGCCTGAACGTCAACCTCACGCACCAGATCTCTGCGAAGCTGAGCTTGCAGGTGAACTACAACCTCAACGATGGCACCTCCCATTCGCTGAACAGTTTTCCGGGGATCGAGGGAAGCGTATTCGCGCGCGGGCAGAGCGTAGTGATCGGACTGACGCAGAACTGGACCAAGACGTTCATGCACACGTCCCAATTAAATTTTTCGCGCAGTCGGTCGTTCATTCAGAACGAATTCTCAAATGTAACGGACATCAGCTCACAACTTGGCATCACAGGAATTTCAACTGCTCCCTTTGATTACGGGCTGCCTACCCTCAGCTTCACGAACTTCACGGGACTGAACGATCCACTTTTTTCCCGGGCCCGCAACCAGACGTATCGTTACGTCGACAGCCTCCGCTGGATGAAGGCAAAGCACACCATCACCGTCGGAGGCGAAATCCGGAAGATGGACGTCAACCGCGACTCCGATCCCACGCCGAACGGCCTGTTTTCATTTACCGGATTGATGACCAGCCAACTGACGGCGACAGGCACTCCGGTTAGTTCTCCCGCCAATTGCCAGGCGGCCACTCTCTCCGGACCCTGCATCGGAAACGATTTTGCGGATTTTCTTCTGGGCTATCCTGCCAATGCGAAAGTTCAATATGGTGACACCGCCACGTACTTTCGCAATTGGGGCTTCGTGGGCTATGCGAGCGATGACTGGCACATGCTCCCGAAATTTACGCTGACGTATGGCGTGCGCTACGAGGCCTTCACTCCGCCCACCGAAAAAAACGGGCACATTGCGAATCTGGCCGTGAGTTCGGACTTCTCCCAGGTGCAGTGCGTTACGCCGGTCGCGACGGGGAATTGCGTCGCGGGCCCCACGCCGTCTTTGTTTCACGGCCACTACAACAATTGGGCGCCTCGCGTAGGCATCGCCTGGCAGCCGCCGGGAAAATGGTTTTCCGGGCAGCACCAGATGACCTTCCGAGCCGGCTTCAGTATGTTTTACGTCCAGTCTTACCAGAACATGCTGGGGAATGAGATGGCCAACCAGCCGCCCTTCGCAACTGCAAGCACGCTGACGCAGCAGACGGCGACGACCGTGCCCCTGAGCTTCCAGACGAACTTGTCCACGGCACTGCCGGGCACGCTGACCAATACCGTGGCCGTGGACCCAAACTATCAGGTTCCCTACGCGATGATTTGGAATGCCGGCATCGAATACAATCTGACGCGAAGCACGTTTCTCGAAGTGATGTACACAGGCACACGCGGCGTCCATCTCGACCAACTGCTGGGATTCAGCTCGGGGACCAACGGCACAAAAAACGCGGCAGGGTTCGTTTACGATACGACCGGCGCATTTTCCAACTTCCATGCGTTGCAAGTGCGTTTGCAAAAGCGCATGTCGCGCGGCCTGATGTTCATGGCGCGGTACACTTACTCAAAGTCTCTCGACGACGCCAGCACGATCGGTGGAGGCGGCCAGACGGTTATCCAAAACAACGCCGATCCGCGCGCGGATTACGGGCTCTCGCCATTCAACATGACCCATCAATTCCTCGCCAATTTTAGTTATCAGCTTCCGTTTGGTGAACGCCAGCGCTTTGCCACCAAGGGCTGGGAGAAAGCAGTGTTCGGCGCCTGGCGCGTGAACGGTTCTTCTACCGTGAATTCCGGCACTCCCTTCACGGTGAGAGTTTTCTCGAAAAATCAAGCGTGCCAAAATGTTCCAGGGACGAACTCCGAACGCGCCGACCAATCCGGCAATCCTTCCCTGACAAGTCCAACGGTGCTGGAGTGGTTCAACACGGCTGCGTTCAGCATTCCGACTGCCTGCTTCGGCGATGCGCCGCGAAATTCCGTGATTGGCCCCGGCACGTTCACCATTAATTCAGGATTGACCAAGACAATTTCATTCGGGCGCGACGGTCTGCGGCGGCTGGACTTCAGTTGGAATACGACGAACCTGCTGAATCATCCGAACTATACCGGGCTGTCGACGGTGCTGGGTTCCAGAACCTTCGGCGAAATTACCAGTGTCGCGGGGATGCGAACGATGACGTTCACGACGAGGTTTAATTTCTAATGGGCGTGCAAAAATCAATCCGACGGCGTGTTTTAGCCGCGCTTGCCGCCGCGTCTTTGCTCATTGCGCCGATCGGCGCCCAAAATTTGCAGCCGCAAACACAGCCCCAAGCGCAGCCGGAATCGCAGCAGCCCCAGGCGGTCCCCGTAAACCCGCGCCAGGGCCTGCCGGCGCCGCCGCCCTCGGCCAAGCCGGCGCCGGGCGGAAAGGCGACCATTCGCTCGACCGTCAGTCTCGTGGAAATCGATGTGCAGGTCACCAACCGCGACGGCAATCCGGTGAAGGGCCTGAAGCAAGAGCAGTTCAGCGTCACTGAAGACGGCAAGACGCAA
The DNA here is from genome assembly GCA_963719875.1 of uncultured Acidobacteriota bacterium. Taxonomy (GTDB): domain Bacteria; phylum Acidobacteriota; class Terriglobia; order Acidiferrales; family UBA7541; genus Palsa-360. The sequence goes on from CAVRDJ010000002.1 coordinate 490,885, forward strand.
AAAATATCGACGTTTGAGTACAACGACATCGAGCAAGTCGAAACTGCCGGGAAAATGGACGACCCGCCCATCAACGTCCCGCTCGGAACCATAACTACTCCCGAGGAAATCAAGGCGGTGGTGCGCGATCACCGGATGATCGTGCTGTTCTTCGACCTCACGTCCCTGCAAGCGGAAGATTTGTTGCGCTCGACGCGCGCCGCGCAAAAGTATCTCCAGGAGCAGATGACTCCGGCGGACCTCGTGGCGGTCGTCGCCTTTGGAAACACGCTGAAAATTGTCGCGAATTTCACGAACGATCGCGAATTGCTCAAGGAAGCCGTGGACGCCCTCGTTCCAGGCCACGAAGCGACGCTCTCGCAACTGGCCGATGCGGCCACGGCGGCGAACGGGGAAGCCGCCGTCAGCGAAGACACCGGCGCAGCGTTTACTGCCGACGACTCGGAATTCAACATTTTCAATACGGATCGGAAGCTCGCCGCCGTCGAGTCCCTGTGTGAAGTCCTCGAAGGAATTCCCGGCAAGAAATCCCTGATTCAATTCACCAGCGGGATTACCCAGACCGGCGAGGAAAACCGCTCGGAGCTCATCGCCGCGACCAACTCCGCGAACCGCTCGAACGTCTCGATTTACAGCGTGGACTCGCACGGGCTGCTGACGGCCACACCGGGAGGCGACGCCAGCACGGGCGCGTCCGGCGGCACGGCGATGTTCACCGGCGCGACCGTCATTTCCCAAAGCCAGTCGCGCCAGGATTCGCGCGATACCCTGGCGACGCTCGCGGGAGACACCGGAGGGCGGACCTTTTTCAACGTCGGAGACTTTGGCAAGGTTTTTCAGAGCGTGCAGAACGATACGTCGGGATACTATTTGGTGGGATATTACAGCACAAACGGGGCGAATGACGGCGCGTGGCGGCGGGTCCGCGTGAAAGTCGATCAGCTTCCCGCCGGCATGCACGTTCGCGCGCGCGAAGGCTACTACGCTCCGAAGAATTTCGGCGTGTTCACGACGGAGGACCGCGAACGGCAACTCGAAGAAGCGTTCCAGTCGCCAACTCCGGAAGTCGATCTGCCCGTGGCCGTGGAAACCTCCGAGTTCCGGCTGAATGCAAATCAAGTGTTCGTGCCGATCGACGCGAAGCTGGCGTCCAGCGCGCTGCAGTGGGCGCAAAAACGCGGCAACCGCGAAACCGCATTCGATTTCGCAGTGGAAGTGCGCGACGCAAAATCCAACCGCGTGGTCGGCGCGCTGCGCGACACGATCACCGTAAAAATTGATACGGAACATTTTCAGGACATCCAACAGCATGCGCTGGTCTACCAGGGCGGCATCATTATTGCTCCGGGCGAGTACAAACTGAAATTCCTGGCCCGAGAAAACGAGTCCGGCCGGATCGGCACATTCGAGCAAAAACTTTCGCTTGCGCCGCCGCAGCTCGATCATCTGCAGGTGAGTTCCCTGCTGCTTTCCAGCCAGGTGGAAGCCTTGCAGAACACGGCGCAAATTAAAACGCAGGCGCTTGGGAAGGACGCCAAACTGAAATCGTCGCCGCTCGACGTGGGCGGCGAGCGCATCATTCCCAGCGTGACGCGCGTTTTTACCGGCGAGCAAACGCTGTACATTTTCTTCCAGGCCTACGCGCCGCAAAAGGCCGATGCAAACTCCCTCCGCGCCGGCCTCGTGTTTTTCCGCGGCGGGCAGCGCCTCTCCGACACGCCGATGGTTGCGCCCACGGTATACGACGAAAAGAGCCGCACCGCGTCCTTCCGCCTCAGCCTCCCGCTCTCGGGACTGAGTGCGGGCCGCTATACCGTGCAGGCTATCGTCGTGGACGCGGGAACGACGTACGCCGCGTTCGCGCGCAATTACTTCGCGCTTCGCCCGACCTCCAAGCCTGCTGCCTCGGCGGCAACCCCTCCTCCACCTAACAATTGACCGCGGTTTCGAGTGGCAGTATCCTGCGTTATGTCCTCCCGTAGAGCGCTTCCAACGGCGGAAGAAGCACACGGTAGCCCCAGCCCAGCTATGCAACAGTCCGTCAAAGTGTTGCATCACTAGAGAGACACGTTGCTGCGAGGCTGCTTCTGCGGTCGTTCCGGGCCTGACAGATCCAGGCGAATATTCGCAGCGAACGTCCGGAGATCGAAGGTTAGGAAGAATCTTATGCGCACCATCTCCTCAGCTATCGTCTTGATTTTCTTGTCCGCGGGATTGATTTTCGGGCAAGCGGATAATCCGGGCGCTTCGGATACAGTGGCGGGATCGCCCGGAACGATTCCTCTGGAAGTGCCGGTGGGCACTCCCCTTCCAGTGGTTCTTGACAAAGAAGTCCGCATCCAAAAGGCCGGCCAGCCGATTCACGGGAAAATCGCCGAGCCCGTATACGCCTTTGACAAGCTGGTTGTCCCCGCGGGCAGCGAAGTCACCGGCAGCGTGACTCGAATCGCCGACATTTCAGCGCTGAGGCGGACAGTTGCCGCTCTCGACGCGAATTTCTCTCCTGCCCACGACGTTGAGATTACCTTCGATCAACTGGTGCTTCCCGACGGGCGCCGCGTCCCGCTCCGCACGCAAGTCTCTCCCGCGTCTCAAGGAGTTTTACAATTCGCCACCGCAACGGAAGCCAAGAACCAAAACAAAGAAAATAAAGAGAACGCCGCAGTGAAGCTTGCGGGCGGGAAGGCCTCCGAGGCAAAACAGGAAATCAACCGGGAATGGGAAACGGCCAAAGAGCAGGTAGCGGCGCCAGGAAAGATGCACCGGCTGAAAAGATTAGCGATCGCCGAATTGCCCTACCATCCGCAATATTTTGACGCGGGAACCCGCTTCAACGCGGAACTCCTCGATCCCCTGAATTTCGGAACAGAGGAGTTGACACCAGAAGCAGTGCACATGGTCGGCACCACACCCGCTGCGGGAAGTGTTATCCACGCACTATTGAAGACGCCGCTGAGTTCAGCCAGTGTGCAGAAAGGCGAAACAGTCGAGGCAGTCATGACGGAGCCGCTGGTCACGAATAGTCAGCTCGTCCTTCCTGAGGGGACCATCCTAAGGGGCTTGGTCTTGCAAGTGCAGCCTGCACGCAGATTACATCGGAACGGGCAGTTGCGAATCGTTTTCCATGAGATTGTGCCGCCGCGGTCAGTGGAGCAGCACGTCGAAGCCAGTCTTGAGGGAGTGGAAGTGAAAGACGATGAGAACCTGAGCTTGGATTCCGAGGGCGGCGCACAAGCGACAACTCCAAAAAAGAGATATCTCACCACCGGCATCTCCATTGCGCTCGCCGCTTCTTCCTTTATGACAGACGCCGATGCCGGCCGCAGCGTTCAACAGTCTGGAGGAGAAATGGGTAAAAGTGCACTGAATGGGGCGTCCGGTTTTCGCGTGATCGGATTTATCACCGGGGCGCTGATCCATTCTCGAGCACTTGCTTCCACTTTCGGTGTCTATGGCGCCAGCATGTCGATCTATGGCAATTTTCTCTCCCGCGGACATGACGTTGTGTATCCGAAAGATACAGCCATGGCGATCGGATTCGGATCCCGCGTGACGGGCGCCCCGAAGGCTGCGCCTCAATCCTAGCTGCGATCTCCTGGTGATGCCGCCCGGGAACGCCATTCTCCTGAATGGCGTCGCGCAATCCGCCCGCCGCGGCGGGGAGATTGGCGTTCCCGGATTTCAACACAAAGCTACTTCTGAAGTATTCGTTTCACTTTGGCACATTGCCTCAAATGTAGTTCCAAGCGCTTTCCTCTAAACCTAACAGGAATTCCGAACGATGTTCCAAATGAGTTCCGTCACGTCGCGCACGCAGTGGCGTATTGTTCACCTGCGCATGCAGACCGATCGGGGAGCAATGAATGGGTTCCATTCTAAGAAATTTTTCGCAGATGTTGAACACGGCGATATTGCTGGCAGTCATTCTTGCGGCGATCTCAATAGGAATCGCTCTGTTGTGCATATTCCTGATGGCGCGCAGTGCCTGGCAACATTTTCGCATCCGGCGATTTGATGCGCTTTCGCTCAAGATTCACGGGCAATGGCGCAAAATCGTGAGGGGAGAAATCCCTGCGGCAGAGTGGCGAAGCAATTCCCTGGAATGCCAAATCGTGCAGTCGATTGTGATTCAGGAGATCGGCGCGGCGACCGACAAGGACCGGGCGGGGCTGCAAGAGTTCTTGCGCTCGAGCGGCCTGCTCGATCGCTGCATCGAGCGGGTGCACCGCGGACGTGGATGGAGCCGGCGCCGCGCGATGCTGGCGCTTGGCGCGATGCGCGTGCCGGAGGCGATCGCCCCGCTCTCGGAGGCGCTGGACGACTGGCAACTCGACACTCGCCTGGCCGCCGTGCAGGCCCTCGGCCGAACGGGCCTCGCCGAAGCGGCCGAACCCATCATCGATACCTGCATGGTTGGCGGTACCAAGCTCCCTGCCGGGCCGGCCGCAAACGCCCTGGTGCGTTGCTACATGGATCAACCGGAGGCATTGCTGCCGTATCTGCGGCGCTCTTCGGGAGAATCGCGCGAGCTACTGGCGCGGGTGGCCAGCGAATTGGCCACACAAGGGATGGCGGATGAAATGGTTCTTCTGGCGGAGGACCCCCTGCCCGAAGTACGAGCATGCGCCGCCAAGGCGCTGGCCATCGCGCCGCTGCCCCAGGCGATTCCGGCGCTCGCGAAACTGGCGCACGACGAAGTCTGGTTCGTTCGGCTGCGCGCAGTTTCGGCGCTCAACCAAATTCTGCATCCTCGAGCGATCCCGATCCTGCTCGAAGCCATGCGCGATTCGAACAACCTGGTTCGACTGAAGGCTGCGGCGGCTCTCGCCAAATTCGAACACGAATCCGTGGAAATTCTGCAAAGCATCGTCGATTCGCGCGACCGGGACGCGCTCCGCGCGATGATTTCCGCTCTCGAACTCGGCGGCGGCTTCGAAAAAGTCATGGCGCAACTCGGCGATCCCATGCATCGCGACGAAGCGACTGCTCTACTCCTCAGCGCGCTCCGCGCAGGTTCGGCGAGTCTCTGGAGTATGCGCCCCGCCGATCCTGTAATCGAATCCGTCTTTCCGTAGACCCTACAGTAGGACGGGCTTCAGCCTGTCGCTTTTATGATTTGAGCGGGATCACAAAACCGGACAGGCTGAAGCCCGTCCTACCGATACGAAATCACTCCGTCTTGCGCTCTGTCTGGAGATCGATTCCGAGTTGCTGGCATTTTTTGTAGAGGTGGCTGCGTTCGAGGCCCAGGGCGCGGGCGGTGTTGGTCATGTGGTGATGATGGCGGCGCAGCTCGGCGAGGAGCACTTCCCGCTCGAAGGATTCCAGGCGCTGCGCCAGCGGTCCGCTTCCTGTTGCGGATACCGCTTCGCCATTGTGCGGAGCGGGCAAAGCCAGGTTCACTTCCTCAGCGGTAATATTTTCGGCGCTGGAGAGCAGCAGGACGCGCTCGACGACATTCCGCAACTCGCGCACATTGCCGGGCCACGCATATCGCTGCAAGATCTCGAGCGACTTCGGGGAGAAATGCTTTGGCCGCCAGCCGTTTTGCGACGCGACCTGCGCGGCAAAATATTCGGCGAGCGCGGGAATTTCGCCGGTGCGTTCGCGCAGCGGAGGGAGAGCAATCGGAAAAACGTAGACGCGGTGAAACAGGTCGGCGCGGAACGATCCCTGCCGGACCATTTCCTCGAGGTTGCGGTGCGTGGCAACGACCACGCGCGCATCCACCGGGATTGGCTTGTCACCGCCGACGCGCTCAATCTCTCCTTCTTCCAGGACGCGCAGCAGCTTGGATTGCATCACCAGGGGCATGTCGCCAATTTCATCGAGAAAAAGCGTGCCCCCCGCGGCCTGCTCGAATTTTCCGACGTGGCGCGTGGCCGCGCCGGTGAAGGAACCTTTTTCGTGTCCGAAGAGTTCCGATTCGATGAGCTCGGCGGGCACGGCGGCGCAATTCAGCGTCACGAAAGGCCCGGCATGCCGCGCGCTTTTTTGGTGGATCGTCCGCGCAATCAGTTCCTTGCCGGTGCCCGTCTCTCCCTGGATCGCGACGCGGGATTCGCTGGCCGCGACGCGCTCCACTTGCGCCATGAGCCGCTCCATTGCCGGACCGGACCAGATGATTTCGTGCTTGCCGAGGCGGCTCCGCAAATCGCGATTTTCTTCCTCGAGGTGACTCAGCCGCAGTACGTTCTCGATGGTGACAAGAAGTTTTTCCGTCGAAAGCGGCTTTTCCAGAAAATCCACGGCGCCGAGCCGCGTGGCGCGCACCGCCGTTTCCACGCTCGCCTGGCCCGAAATCATCACCACCGGCGTCGTCACCCCGGCCGCTTTCAAATCTTCAAGCAGCGAAATTCCATCCTTGCCCGGCATCACCACGTCCGAAAAAATCACGTCGAATCGTTGCGCGCGGATGAGCTCGAGAGCGCGAGCCGCGCTGTCGCACACCGTGGCATCATATCCCGCGAGTCGAAACGCACGGGAAAGCGACGCGAGCGTGTTCGGATCGTCGTCGATGAGCAGTAGGTGTGGTTTCGGAGAGGTCATGGGTGATTCACCGAATCAGGCCGCGGTGAAAATCGGTGGGCCCGCTTGCCGGTCTTCAGCAGGAATCGTTCCTCCCAGGGAGACCTTTTGTTCCACCGGCAACTCGATACGAAACGTCGCGCCCGCCCCCGGCGCGGATTCCACTTCAATTCTTCCGCCATGATCGCTGACCACGGATTGCACGATGGCAAGACCCAGGCCGGTGCCGAGGCGCTTGGTCGTGTAATACGGGGTGAAGAGGCGCGCGCATTCCTCGGGCGTCAAGCCTTCACCGGTGTCGGTGATTTCGAGCCGCACCGCGCCGTTGCGTTGCGCCGTGCGCACGGTCAGCGTGCCGCCCGCGGGCATGGCGTCCAGGGAATTGAGGATGAGGTTTTCGAGCGCCCGGCGCAGCAGGATCGGGTCCGCCTGCGGACGCGGAAGATTTTCGTCGAGGTATAGCTCCGGCGTGATGGGCGGACGGCCGACGGGGGCGAGTTGCGGCTCGAATAATTTGACCGCGCCGCGAACCAATTCATTTACATCCACGTGCTCGAATTGCGGCGGTGGCATCTTGGCGAAATCGCTGAAACGGCTGACGATGGTTTTCAGGTTTTCGAGCTCCGCGCGCAGGGTCGCGGTGGACTCAAAAAATACCTCGTCGAATTGCTCGGAAGTCTGCTCGCGCGCGCGTTGCAGATTTTCCACAGTCAGCTGCAACGGAAACAGGGGATTCTTCAACTCGTGCGCGAGCCTGCGCGCCAGTTCGCGCCAGGCCGCCACGCGCTCGGTCTGCACCAGGTGCTCGCGCTGCTCGGCCAACTGGCGCGTCATTTCATTAAAAGCTTCCGCAAGCTGGCCGACTTCGTCGCGCGAGTGCACTTCCACGCGCGCCTCCCAATGCCCCGCGGCGACTTTGCGCGCACCGGCGGCAAGCTCTTCGATGGGGCGCGTGACGCGCGCCGAAACCCACCAGCCGAGAATCAGGGCAAGCAAAATCACTCCGCCGCCGACGAGCAAGGCCAGGGCGCGGATGAAATTGAGCATCTGGATGAGACTCTGCCGCGAACTACCGACCAGGAGAACGCCGAGCAAATCGGCATCCCGGCCGACGAGGGGAATGGCATTGAATGTTTCTGAATTCTCGTTGGGAGCCGCGCCGGAAGTGATTGTTCTTTGCAGCTCATGCCGGTTTTTTTGCACTTCGGCGATCATCGGAGAGAAAAGCTCGGACTGGCTCACCGGGCCGCGCGGATCGGTCAGCTCAGACGGCACAAAACCCTGTTCCAAATTTCTGTACAGCAGCGTCCGCATGCCTTCGGGCAGGACCAGCGTCGCGAGAAAATGTTGATCGAGCCGCTGTCCGCCGATCAGGAAGAGACGTTTGTCCCCCACTCGAACCGTTCGAACCGCCAGCATACCCAAATCCACCGTGTCGGGGGTGTCCACGCGGCGGAGGAAGGCGCCCTTCGAGTTCCAGTCCGGCTCCGCGCTCACCCAGTCGCTTTTGTAACCGAAGCGCGCGGGCCACTCCGAAGAAGAAATCAGCGCGCCGTCATTCGCCACGATGTCGATGAAATCCAGTTGCTGCGTTTGGGCGATGCCGCGCGCGTCGTTGTAATACTGGGATGCGTCTGCCTGCGGACGATTGAGATCCATCGCCATCCGGAGCGTGGCCTCGGCATCGGCAATGCTCTGCACGCGATGCGCGATTTCGTCCCCGCGCTGCGCGTATTCGCGGCGGAACTGCGCCACCAGCGCGTCGGTCCGCTGGCGGTCAAATTCCTCGAACGCGCGGCGCGTGTAGACCGACACGCCCCACGCCACCATCGTCACCGCCGCGACGATGGTCGCCACAAAGAAGGCGAGCAACTTCGTGCGGAAGCTCATGGGGAGTTCCCTCCCGCTGCGGAGGGCGGCCCAAGCCAGAACGTCCTCCAGCCTCCATCCGCCCCAGCGCGGCGCCATCCAATCGCGCACCTGCGGACTGAGCCCATAACTTTCGGAAACGTGGACGAGGGGGATCACGCGAAACGCATCGATCGGCGCCCGCTCGGCGGCGTAAATCTGCTCCGGAGTTTCCAGATCCGTTGCAGTTTCGCCGAATGATTTCAATAGCTCGGACAGAGCCGCCGCAGGATCGGGCGCGGCCATGCGATGGCGCACCAGCCGCAAATCAGCCACGGGAGGCTTCGTTTTTCCATCCGCCATTTGTTCCGACACTTGCACTTTGATCCCTACTTCGCGCAAATTGACGGCCACGCGATCCACGACCGCACGAGCTTCAGCATCGCCCGAATCGTAAAACAGCACAAGGGGCATGGAACGGGAAAGTTCGCGCCCGGGAGCAGCCAGCAAATCCTTCGCGCGCGGCAGATCGGACGTGACGGGGAACAGGTGCGCGTATCCCGAAATCCAGTTCGGCAACAAACCGCCGGCCGAGATCCCTTGCTTTTGCAGGATCACATCCGCGATAGAAGCGCGATCAATGGACAACGAAATCGCTTGCCTTAAACGGGCGTCCTTTACGGAGGGACGAGACGCATCAAAGACAAGCGCAAATAATTCCACGGGATCGCTGGACGTGGTGCGCACTCCGCGCTGCGCCGTCCGACGCACTTGCGATGCGGGCAACTCCACAACATCGGCCTGTCCAAATGAGATTGCATTGGCCTGCTGTTGAGTATCGACGCCCATCAGGAGTTCAATCTTGTCCACAAACGGGCGCCCCGCCCAGCAGTTTTCGTTTGCCGCGAAAACTGCCTTCGAGGAACCGGCCGCTGCGGGCCATTCGGTCACGCGGAACGGCCCAGTGCCTGAGAGTGAATTATCCTCTGCCGTATGAAAAATGAAGTAGCGGCCAGTCGCTAGTTCTGTTGGAAATTCCGGCAAAGAGTGTTCCGCTTGAATAACTACCGAATCGGATGTGGCGCTCACATCAAAGGAAGCGCCCAGCAATTGCTGAAGGGCAAGCGCGGCGATCAGCGGGGTGAGAGGAGTCCCCTCGCTGAATTTGATTCCATCGCGAATACGGAATTGCCAGCGTTTCATTTGCGTATCGTTCTGCCAGGAGATTGCCAGTGCGGGCCGAGGCGTTCCATGCTCATCCAGCTGGACGAGACGATCGAAAACAAGCGAGTCGATGCGCTCGGCCGCGGCAGCTTGTCCGGGAGTCGATGGCCATTGGCGCGGATCGATTGTGGCAATTCGTTCGCTCATCTGAACGCGCAACGTCCCGCCAATTTGCGGCCGTGTCGATGCCGCCGAACTAGGCACAGTTGCGACAGCGCCTAGCGTGCAGAGCGCGGCAAAGACCATGCACAGCTTATTGCCCACATGAAAAGGACAATTGATACGCTTCATAATTTCCAGTTTTGATGTTCCGCACGACGGCCCTCGGTGCAACTGAGTCCGAGTGTAGATCCAAGATCGGTCCTGGGAAGTCCAATTCTGTGCTGACCGCAACGGGACCGCCGGACTCCATTCGGAACACTTGCAACGAATCGGTCTCCGTATAGTCGCGCCCGCCCGTTGCAAGAAACTGGTTTGCGCCGCCACAAGCGGACTCAATTACGAGTTCAATCCCCTTTCCACGAGGCGCGGCGCCCCCAGGCGCAAGGTCAATCGACAAAGAATTGCTTGATGCGGGTGCCTGACTAGTTCCATCAACGGGCAGGCATGCGATTAAACTTTGCGTGTCCAGATCCGCCGAGCATGTCCTTGACGGCAGCGAGAACATAATCGTTTTGCCATCTGGTCCGAACCCGAGTTTTCCGACGGGATCACGGCTCGTGGCGGGAGGGAAATTGATTTCGAGCCTGCCGGTGGGCTCCAGAATCTGTAATCTGTCCGGCTGGAGCAGAACGAGCCAGGGTTGCCCGCCGATGCCCGCAACCTGCCCAGCATCAAGAATATGCTCCGGCCCCTCCCAGAATTTTTCGCTCCGGATCATCACAGGCATCGCGGTAGAGAAACTGTGATTTTCCAGGGATCGCTTTGCAGCAATCAACACCACCTGAGTGGAATTGCCCTGCCGAATCTCGCCCGTCCAGACAAAGTTCTCAAAATTCTCCGAAAGCGTGACCACCACGTTGATCGTCGCGACGCTGCTTGCCGACAGTTGAACTCCCCGGTCCTGTAGCTCCGCCTTGAGCGTTTGCTCGACTCGCGCGGCTTCATCCGTCTGGAGGGACGAGATATTGCGAATTTCGCAGGACACATTTTCTCGGACCGGCAAAGCCGCGGCAATTTTCCGCGCGAGTTCCTTGGCGGAGTCTTCTAACGTGTCGGAGTGTGCGGCCATAGGGGTTCCCAAAATGACGATTAGAAACAGGATCGAGCGGCAGGAACGTATGGATCGAGCGGCGGCCATCATCGGTGTGCTGCGTCTGGCCTCGCGGCACACGAAGAACAACTCCACGCGACGCCCAAGACTGCCAGAAATCATAGCACAGCCTCTCGGGAGCGCCGCCGATCGCTGCCAGTGCTTTGCGTAATGCGTATCGGGCATCGGGCGACTCCATTCCAATCAATATTCCTGGGGTTTGGTAGCACAGCCACTCCTGGCTGTGCGGGTTTTGCGATCGTCGAAAGTTTATGGATGCGCGAAAACGGAGAAAACCGCCAAACGCACGACCGCGTCCCGACTGTGTCGGGACGCGGTGCGCGCACTGGCCACCGGCCGGGTGGCGCTTGCGCCGGAAAAGCCTTCGCAGGGGCGGCGGTCCCTGTCCCGGTTTCCGGCGAGCGGCCCACAAGGGTTTTGGCCGGTGGAACTCAATATTAGATCGGGCTCCAAGTAGAGCCCTCTCCCCCTCATTTCGTTTTCATGATCTGCGCCTGCTTGCGGGCGGGCGCGGGAGTATCCTGATCGGTGTCTTCCGTGTTGTTCGTGGTTGTCCCACCCGAGAACGCGGAGCGCAGGACGTCCGACGCGAAGAAATTACGCCCGTCGGTCGGCACCATGATGATTTGCAGCTTGTCCGAGAGCCGCTCGGCGATGATTTTCTGGATCAGCATGGGATTCTGCTTGAGCACGGCCGCCTCTCCCTGCAATCGCTCGGCGTCGGCGGCAGCCGTCAGGCGAATCGTTTCGGCGTTCGCCGCCGCGTTCAGGCGCACCGTATCGGCATTGGCGGCCGCATTCAAACGAGTGGTTTCGGCGTCGGAGACAGCCAGCAAATGCCTCCGCTCGACTTCGGCTTTGCTGTCGATCACTTTGGACTGCGCGGCGGCGTCGGCATTCTCCACGGTGGCTTCCTTGCGCGCCTGGGCCTCCAGGCGGGACTGTTCGATCTGCTTCTGCTTGAGCGGCAGCGTGTATTGCATCGCGTCGGCTTCGGCCTTGGCCGCAATCACTCGCGATTCGGCATCGGCCTGCGAGTGTTTCACTTGTTGAGCCTTGGCGGCTTCCGCCTGGAGTTCGGCAATTTTCACTTGCTTCTCGTAGATTGCCGTTTCAAATTCCATGCGTTCGCTTTCCTGCTCCTTCAGGAGAATTCCTTCCAGCCCCTTGGCGTACTCCTCCGGCAGGTGGACGTCGCGGAGCAGGACTTCCTTCACCACGATGCCGTCCGAGCCCAGCCGGTCAGTAATCGTCTTCGTGGTCCTCGCGCGAAATTCATCGCGCTTCGTGGAGAAGACTTCGCGGACCACGTAACTCGGCGCCAAATCGCGAAACGCCGTTGACACGACGGGCGCGACGATTTCCGTATCCACCGGCTGCGCCAGGTTGGCGTGAATGTAGGCGAGCTTCTGCGGGTCAAGCCGGTAGCGCACGGACACCGCGAGCCCAATGGTCAGGCCTTCTCGCGTTTGCACGGTCAGGCCTTCATTCTTGGTGGCGGCATTGGATGCGGCATTGGTCGTGAAAAGATGGTCGCGCAGATCATACACAGCCACGCGCTGCACGAACGGCACGACCAAATGCAGGCCTGGATACATCGTCCCCATTTGCACACCCGAAATCTGGCTGATTCGTACGCCGCCGGATCCTTCCGGTACCATGGCGACGCTCAGCGCCAGGAGCAAAGGAGCCCACGCCCAACCAAATAACTTTGCGGCGAGCGGCCATCGGATGGGGCGGCTCAGCCCTGACTTTTCGGCCGCCCCGGGCTCACCCGAGCCCATCAGCCTCTGGAACTGCATCGCCAGATATACGTCATATGCAACCACACCCGCCGCAGTGCCGAACATTGCAACGCCCGCGGCCATCAGCAACCACTTCAGTGCGAACATGACTTTCTCCTTTCGTTCCGGAGGGCTCCGAGCCCCGGTCGGGCCGGGGCGTTCAGCGTAAAACTAGAGCCCGCACCCTGCGCTTCCCCGAATCTTTGATCCTGAACGTCGAGGGAATTTCGATTTCGAACCCCTTACGCCGTGGTACGCCCTACGCGGCATCGCGCTGGCGATTCGCGACCAATCGGATGGGCGGGACGACCCAGGTCGCGGCTGGCCGGGTTGCAACCGGCATCAGCCGAAACAGACCGCGCAGCGCAAGCCATGTCATCCACAAAGCCAGCAGAAACGAGAGCAGCGCTCCCTCGATCACCATTGCCCCACTCATGAAGTTTTCCATTGCAGGCCCTCGCTTTCCTCGCAGGAAGAAATGGCACGAGACTCGCCAATTCGGCGGGCACTGATAATGAAGGACTTACGCTGGCAATGCTTAGCTCAAGGCGTGGCCCACGGAACACATTGTGTAAGGCCCCACGCGTGGGACCGGAGTGGCGCCGGCATCTTACTCGTCCCGATGGAAGAGGGGCCGGCGGTTTTTGCGATTTCTCACCTTTCGAAAAACCGCCGGGGGGACGCCGGCGCAACTGAAACCAAGTCGGCAACCCGCAATCGCCACCCCAAAAATGAGTTACTGACAGGGGAAGCGTCAACGATTCGCATAGGCAGTGGCTGAGCTATACTGAAGCTAAGGAAAGCACGGCCGCGATGAACAAAGAAGGGATCCAAATCGGACGAATCTATGGGATACCGATCTTCCTGCATAGCAGTTGGTTCATAATTTTCGGTCTCTTCGCGTTCTCCTTCGTTTCCGAGTACGACGCCCTCCAACTCAACATTCCTCCATCCCGTTTGTGGGGCCTGGGGCTGATGACCAGCGCGCTGTTCTTCGGTTCCCTGGTGTTTCACGAAGTGGCGCACAGCGTGATCGCCAAGCACTACAAGATTCCCGTGGTTTCGATCACCCTGTTCGTGTTTGGCGGAGTATCTCGCATTGGCCGGGAACCTGCGCGGGCGGTGGAAGAGTTCAACATCGCGGTGGCCGGCCCGCTTTCGAACTTTCTCCTTGCGGGAGGGTTCTGGCTGGTCACTCAGCAAGCCGGTTCAAACGCCATATTGAGCACTCTTGCCGGATCTCTTGCGAAGATTAATTTTGTCCTTGCCGCGTTCAATCTAATTCCGGGGTTTCCGCTGGATGGCGGGCACATCTTCCGGGCCATCGTTTGGGGCTTCAACAAGGATTACGCGCGCGCAACGCGGATCGCCGCGCGCTCGGGACAAGTGATTGCATATGGGATGATCGCGCTGGGCGCAGTGATGGCGCTAACCAATCGCACTGTATTCGGTGTAGGCGGCCCGGTCGGAGGATTGTGGGTCGCGTTCATCGGCTGGTTTATTTTGTCGGCGGCCAAGCAGAGCCAGGCGCAAGTCGAAGCGCGCGGAGCGCTCGAAGGGCTGCGCGTGGCCGACATCATGACGCCTGAATTGCACACCGTCGGGCGCGAGATTTCGCTGGAAGACTATGCCCGCGAAATGGTGCGCACGGGGCGCCGCGCGCATCTGGTGGTTGCGGGCGATCAACTCGTTGGACTGGTCACGGCCGAGGCGCTCAACTCCGTTCCCCAGCAAGATTGGGACGTAACTTCGGTGCAGGCCGTGATGCTTCCCAAGGACAAACTGCACTGGGCTGCCCCGGAGGAGCCGGCCCTTTCCCTGCTCGACCGCATGCGGACCATCGGGATGCAGCAGATGCCCGTGATTGCCGGCGGAAGCGTCGTCGGCATCGTCACGCGCGATTCCATCCTGCGCGTCCTGCAGTCGCGCCACGAACTCGGCTCCTTCGCCGGGCGATAGGTTCGGCTAAGTCGTCGAGTCTTCTTTCAACTGAGCGAAAGAAATCAATCTCCAATGGGCATCACAAAATTTAAATCCGGTCCGCTGCCAAACTCGTTTCACCCTTGACAGGCTCATGATATTTATTGTATATACATAAATTGTGTTCACCTGGGATGCTCGAAAAGCCACCAGGAATCTTGAAAAGCATGGCGTCTCTTTCGAGGAAGCAGCCACCGTTTTTGCCGATCCCGATGCGCTCGAATGGGAAGACCTGGAACACTCCACTCGGGAGGACAGATTTAAGAGATTGGGGATCTCCGTTAAGGGCCGCATAGTCATTATTGGTTTATTCCCACAGGAGATTGAAGGATGGCAAAGAAACGTTTCGTATCATCACCGCGCGCCGGGCGAGCCCGAAAGAGCGCGAAGCCTACGCAGGATGACCGGATCGACTTTTCGGATATTCCGGAGTCGACAGACGAAGAGCTAGGGCGCGCGCGGCGGGTTGGCCGTCCGAAATCTGGAAACACGAAACAGCTCATCGCGATCCGCATTTCTCCCCGGCTTCTCTCTCGACTCCGGCACATGGCCGCGAAGCGGGACAAGCCATATCAGACATTGATCCACGAACTACTGGAAAAAGCCGCCCGGGCGTCCAGGGTGGCCTGAAGCAAACGGCCTTCGATCAGAGATTGATGATTTGCCGTTGGGAGTCATCCTCGGCCTGCAAGAAGCTTAGCATTCTCATGAGGTCCATCCGTTGTGAACCGCGCCATCTATCCTTGACACAGCATATGTGCACACATATACTGTGTTAATGAATGTGACCCTCTCGATTGACGAGCAACTGGTCGCTCGCGCCCGAAAGAAAGCCGAGGCCCTGGGCAAGAGTCTCAACCAGCTGATCCGCGACTACCTCCAGAAGCTTGCCGGAGGCGACGACCCCGAGCGCAGCATCGAGGAGTTCAAACGCCTTTCGGGCCGCGGCAATTCGCGCGGCTGGCGGTTCAATCGTGACGAGATTCATGACCGCTCGTAGTTTTTTCGATACCAACGTCCTCATTTATGCGGATGATAAAGCTGCTCCGGCAAAACAACGGCGCGCCCTCGATTTAGTTGCCGAGCACCGGCGCGCAGGAACCGGTGTCGTGTCGCTGCAGGTTCTCCAGGAATATTTCGTTACGATCACGCGGAAGCTGCGCGTGGATCAACGCATTGCCCGGCGAAAGGTCGAGTTGCTCGCCGAATTCGACATTGCCGCCACCGATGTAACCGATGTTCTGGCCGCCATCGACCTTCACTTCCTGCATGGATTTTCTTTCTGGGATGCACTGGTGATGCGATCCGCTAAGCAGGCAGGCTGTAGTGTGCTCTTAACGGAAGATATGCAAGAAACGCGGGAAATCGACGGAGTTCGCATCGTAAATCCATTTCGATAGGGCGACTTTTCCAGATTCCGGCCGCAAAATTGGATACCTCTCAGTGAGGTGACATCACATCAGCACATCGCCGGGGCTTCCAAATCCGCAACGCCGTGAGAATTTTGAGCTAGGCGAAACTCAGCTTGCCCCGTAATTCTGCAAGTCCATGGACGACTACGTCGGGTTCGAACTCCCAGGGATCGAACACGCGTTTCGGATCGCGCTGCACCCAGGCCGCGCGCAGGCCGCAGGCTTTGGCGCCGATCACGTCAAACGGGTTGCTCGAAATAAGCCAGATCCTCTCTCTCTTGGCGCGCAATTCAGCCACGAGGTATTCATACACGGCGGGATCCGGCTTGAACGTGCCAATCGGATCCACGCTTACAATCTTGCTGAAGCGCGGCAGGACTCCGGCATGATCGAGCAATCCGCGAACCGCGCTCTCAGTCCCGTTCGAGCAGGCGACGATCTCGAACCCTTGCGCCGCGAGTTCATCGAGCGCGGGGGGTACGTCGGGATAGGCAGGCAACTGCTGATATTTCGACAGCAACTTTTCCTGCGCCTCCTCGGAAAGAGAAATTCCCAATTGCGCGCTGACGAAGCGTAGGGCCTGCGCCGTGCAGGCGTCAAAGTTACGATACTTTTTCATGAGCGCACGGCGAAACGAATATTCAATTTGCTTGCCGCGCCAAAGCTCGGACGCTTCCCTTGCTTTCACTCCAAAAGCGGCTTGCAAATGTTCCTCCATGCGGAATGGATCGATCAACGTTCCGTACACATCGAAAGCCAGGACTGGATTGGGCCGCTCGATCGGCATGGAAATTCCTCGCGCTGCCAGCATAGACGCTAATGATCGCTAATGGGAACCGCGAATATCGATTTCCCACGGTTTTCGGTAGCGGCGTGGAATGTCTTGCGTAGCACAGGCACCCTTGCCTGTGAGAGTTTTGCGATTGCCGTCAGACTAGCAGCCTGCCTTGCGGCTCACAAAACCGCACAGCCAGGAGTGGCTGTGCTACTTACCCCTCGCGCAATTTATGTCCGGCGAGGTTGCCCAGGCCATCGTAGGCGGCATACTTGTACAGTTCGGAGAGCGTTGGGAAATTGAAAACCAATTCGATGAACGTATCGATCGCGCCGCCGGATTCGAGCACGGCCATGCCGAGATGGATGAGCTCGGTCGCGTTTTCTCCAAGAATTTGCACGCCGAGCAATTGCTTGTTGTCCGGACGGAAAATCAATTTCAGCAATCCCGTGGACTCGCCGATGATTTGCCCGCGCGCGTTGTTCGCGTATTTCGCGCGCCCGACCACGTGGCTGATTTTCCTCGTCTCGCAGGATTCCTCCGTCTCGCCCACCGCGGAAATTTCCGGAATCGTATAGATTCCCATGGGGAGCTGCGAGGCAAGACGCTGCTTGTAGGGGAAGCCGAAGGCATGGCACATCGCCACGCGCCCCTGCTCCATGGAGGTCGACGCCAGGGCGGGAAATCCAATCACGTCTCCAGCTGCGTAGATGTGCCCCACGCGTGTTTGGTAGTGATCGTTCACATCGAGGTTGCCTCGTTGATTGATTCCCAGTCCCGCCTTTTCCAGGTGCATTCCGTCAACCGCGCCGCGGCGTCCGGCGGCAAACAGCGCGGTTTCCGCTTCCACGACCTGTCCCGAGGCGAGCGTCATGCGAACTCCGCCCGCGACGCGTTCGGTTGCCTTTGGCCGCTCTTGAAAAAAGAACTTCAGCCCCAGGCTCGCCAGGCGCGCGCGCAACAGCTCGGAAATTTCAGCGTCCAGAAATGGGAGCAGGCGTTCGCGGCCATCAACGAGCGTCACTTCGACGCCCATGGCGGTAAAAATCGACGCGTATTCGCAGCCGATCACGCCGCCGCCCACAACGATCATGCTTTTCGGAATTTGGCCCATCTGAAGGATCGAATCGGAATCGAAAATAGTTTTGTCATCAAACGGAATTTCCGCAGGACGGTGAGGTTTAGAACCGGTCGCAATCAAAATCACTTCGCCATACAGCAAATGAGGCGCGCCGTGCGGATCCACGGCGTTGACGGTGTGCGGATCTTCCAAGTGGGCCGCGCCGGTGATTAACTCAATTTTGTGCGCGGCAAGGTTGGATGCAATCTTTAGCCGCTCGGCCGAAACAACCGCGTCCTTGCGGTGCATGAAACCCTGCACCGTCAACCCTTCGCGCAGAGAATAATCGATCCCGTAAAGCCCGCGCTGCCGCAGTCCGGAAAAGTAAAGCGCCGATTCGCGCAGCGTCTTGCTCGGCACGGTGCCGGTATTGACGCCCGCGCCTCCCAGATTTGGCCCGCGTTCAACAAGTGCGACGCGCTTGCCGAAGTAGGCCGCCTGCGCCGCGCTCTTTTCCCCGGCCGGGCCCGAGCCGATTACCACGAGGTCAAACGATTCCACGTCGAACGCTCCTCCGGTCGATGAAGTGTACGCGTCTCATTGTAGTGGAATCGGAATCGCCAGGGTTCAGTTTCTGCGCTTCCTGTGTTGAAAATTTCTAACTGGAATCCGTGGGTGCTGGCAATTCCAGGTAACGATGTTAGCCGGGAATTATTGCGGCTGGAGAGAAAATAGCATTTTTCGCGCTAGCGAATCCAGCCCGGGAGTCCGCCGGCATGCCGGAATTCCTCATGCAAGTCGCTCAACGCCTTCTTGTCATGTTGTATCGCGAGCTTTGTCGAATCAATTTGGTGGAGGAGGTCCATGTACGTGTCCGAATGCACCTGCCCGGTATCCGGATCCATTACGATTTCCTGGAGGCTTTCAATGTTCAGTTGGGTCTGGAGGACGGGGAGCGCCTTCTTGTCCTGCGCGAGTTTCTGGCGGGCTGCGGTGAATCGCGCTTTCCAATACGCTGCGAGCTTCGCAATGTCGTCTGCCGGCTTGGCCTGCGGTTTGGCGGCACCTGATTCAAGCGTCCATTGACAATGATTCCTGCCTCCGACATTCTAGGCGCACAAGTCAGGGTGGATAGTTTAATTTCGAAGCTGCCTTCGGCTTGATCTTCTACGCGGAGTTTTGCCGAAATGTCATTGCCCAGCGAAAAAAGTCTCGATGCACTGCTCGATGAACGCCGGACATTCCCTCCCTCGGGGGAATTCAAGCAGCGCGCCAACTGGAACGATCCGGCGATTTACGATTTCGCGGAGAAGGACCCGGAAGGCTTCTGGGCGGAACAGGCGAAGAACCTGGACTGGTTCACGCCGTGGCAGCGCGTGCTGGAGTGGAACGCGCCGTGGGCCAAGTGGTTCGTGGGCGGAAAGATCAACGTCACCTACAACTGCGTGGACCGGCACGCACATTCGGCGCGGCGCAACAAGGCGGCGATTCTGTGGGAAGGCGAACCGGGCGATATGCGCGTGCTGACGTTCGGAATGCTGGAGCGCGAAGTGAATCGCTTTGCCAATGCGCTGAAATCGCTGGGCGTCGCGAAAGGCGACCGCATCGCGATTTACATGGGCATGGTTCCTGAGCTGGCCATCGCCATGCTTGCCTGCGCGAAAATCGGCGCGGCGCATTCGGTGGTGTTCGGCGGATTTTCAGCAGAGGCGTTGCGCGAACGCATCAACGACGCAAAAGCGAAAGTACTCATTACCGCGGATGGAGCATGGAGGCGCGGAACCGTTGTGCCGCTCAAGGCCAGCGTGGACGATGCGCTGGGCGGAACGCCAAGCATTGAAAAAGTGGTCGTCCTGGAGCGCGTCGGCCATCGCCTGGAAAAGACCGCGCAGATTTCCATGAAGCCTGGCCGCGATCTCTGGTGGCACGAAATCGTCGCAAACGCTTCGGACGAATGCGCCGCCGAGCCCATGGACGCCGAGGACATGCTGTTCATCCTCTACACGAGCGGGACGACGGGAAAGCCGAAGGGCGTCGTGCACACGACCGCTGGGTATCTCGTCGGAGTGAGCACGACACATCGCTACGTTTTCGACATCAAGGAAGATGACGTCTTCTGGTGCACCGCCGACATCGGCTGGGTCACCGGGCATTCCTACATCGTGTACGGGCCGCTCGCCAACGGCACAACAACCGTCATGTACGAAGGCACGCCCGACTTTCCCGACCGCGGACGCTTCTGGAATCTGGTCGACAAATATGGCGTCAACATTTTCTACACCGCGCCGACGGCGATTCGCACGTTCATGCGCTGGGGCGAGGAATTTCCGGCGAAGTATAAACTTTCCTCGCTGCGGCTGATCGGAACCGTGGGCGAGCCGATCAATCCCGAGGCCTGGATCTGGTATAACGAAACCATCGGCCACGGACGATGCCCCATCGTCGACACCTGGTGGCAGACCGAAACCGGCTGCATCATGATCTCCCCGCTGCCCGGCATCATCGCTACAAAACCTGGCTCGGCCACGCGGCCGCTCCCGGGCATTGTCGCGGAAGTGGTGGATACCGACGGCAAGCCGGTTGGTCCGGGGGGCGGCGGTTATCTGGTGCTCAGCAAGCCGTGGCCTTCGATGCTGCGCACCATATACGGCGATCCGGATCGTTACGTTCAGAATTACTGGTCGCGCTATCCCGGAAAATATTTTACCGGCGACGGCTGCAAGCTGGACGAAGACGGATATTTCTGGCTGCTCGGCCGCGTGGATGACGTCATGAACGTGTCCGGCCATCGGATATCAACCTACGAAGTGGAAAGCGCGCTGGTGGACCACCATTCGGTTGCGGAAGCCGCCGTCATCGGCAAGACGCACGAAATCAAAGGCCAGGGAATCTCCGCGTTCGTCACGCTGAAGGAAGGCATTGCAGCCAGCGACGCCCTAAAAGACCAACTGAAAAATCACGTGTCCACAAAAATCGGCTCCATCGCCAAACCCGACGATATTTTCTTTACCGCCGAGCTGCCCAAAACGCGCAGCGCCAAGATCATGCGGCGCCTGCTGCGCGATATCGCCGAAGGCCGCGTCCTCGGCGACACCACAACCCTCGCCGATCCCGCGGTTATCGCCAAGCTAAAGGAGCAAGCTGAGGAGGAAGGGTAGGGGGGACGGTTTGTTCGCAAAGGGCCCGAAAAGCCCCGCGTCTGAAGACGCGGGCTACAACAGATACTGCGCGGTTGACGCTCAAGCACGTACACCCTAACATATAAGAATGCTTCCCGATGAATACACCCCGGTGGGAGTGTCCCCGGCCGGCGCGCTCGCTGACCGGCTTGGCCGGCCTCTGCGCAGCCTGCGCGTCTCGGTCACCGACCGGTGTAACTTGCGCTGCAACTATTGCATGCCGCAGGAGGAGTACGTCTGGCTGCCGCGGCAGGAGCTGCTGACCTTTGAGGAAATCGCGCGGCTAGTCGAGGTGTTTACTTCGCTGGGCGTCGAAGACGTGCGCCTTACGGGGGGCGAGCCGCTGCTGCGCCGCGATCTTTCGAGGCTGGTGCACATGCTGGCGGCTAACCCGGGCATTCGGGATCTTGCTCTCACGACCAATGGCGTTTTGTTCGCTGAGCAAGCGGAAGCCCTGCGCGCGGCGGGACTGCATCGCGTGACTCTCAGTCTCGACACGCTGCATCCCGAAAGGTTCGCCGCACTCACGGGGCGCGACACGCACGCGCAAGTCCTCGCCGGCATCGCGGCCGCGCGGAGTCTCGGCTTTCCGAAACTCAAGTTGGATACGGTTGTGCTGCGCGGCGTCAACGACGACGAACTCGCCGGCTTGATTGAATATGGCCGCGGCGTCGAAGCCGAGGTGCGCTTCATCGAGTACATGGACGTCGGCGGCGCGACGGAATGGTCGCTCGAGAAAGTTTTTACGCGCGCCGAAATGCTCGACCGGCTCGGCAAGTATTATGGAACGATCACGCCGCTCAACGAGAACTCTTCCGCGCCCGCCGAGCGCTTCCGGCTTCCGGACGGCACCGTGTTCGGCATCATCGCTTCGACCACGACGCCATTCTGCAGGAGCTGCGACCGCAGCCGATTGACCGCGGATGGATTCTGGTATCTGTGCCTGTACGCACAAGCCGGAATTGATCTCCGCCAAATGCTGCGCACAGGCGCTTCGCGCGAAGAGATTGCCGCACGCATCTCCTCCGTCTGGCGCGCGCGCACGGATCGTGGCGCTGAGTTGCGCGCCGCCACAGGCCAGCGCGGCGTGCTGGTCGGGATCGAGCAGCTTCGCCTGGACCCGCACCTCGAAATGCACACCCGCGGCGGCTAGATTTAAGCTGGCAGCGCGGAGATCATCCGGTTATCCCTTTCCGACTGACTTATCGTCCAAATGGCGGGCGTCTGCCCGATTGCATGGCGAAGCTCCCACAAACGGAAGCGTGAATTGGCGCAAAGAGAGCCACCACTTACTTTCCGTTAATGATTACCTCAATAGCTGTCCAGCAAAGAGCCCGCAGCGCGGACTGACGTTTCCCAATGAAAAAACATTTGTAGAATTTTACTGGCATGTTATATCGTCGGACCACTCGGGCCGAATTGGGTCATCCAACCATCGTCCGATCTAATCAAATTTGCTTTCGGAGAACTCACAAATGCGCTGGCCATCAAAGGTCGTCGTGCTGCTTGGGATATGTTTCCTCACGTCTGCCCCGCTGATTTACGCCCAGAATGAGGATCCTTCCCCCCCTCCAGCGAGAGTCGTTTCCCCAGCCGCGACCGAGGAAGAAGTCGCGCAACTGCGTCAGGAAGTGGCGGAATTAAAAATCGTCATTCAGCGGCTCGCAGAAGCTAGTGGCAAGACTGCGCCCGCTGAGGAGCGCCTCGTGCCCGCCAAAGCGGTGCTCTATTCCGGCCCGCCCGATACCACTCCTACGATCGCACCTATTCCCTCGATTATCGACGCTCCTCCGGAGCAGACCGCTGTGCGTCAGCAGCAGGAGAGTGGCGGTTCCCCGATCGTTCCTGGATGGAACGGCGAACATTTCTTCCTGAAGAGTTCCGATGGCAGCTTTACGGCCATGCCGATCGGATACTTTAACGCGCGTTATAATTTCTACAAAGGTGACGGCGCGCCTCCGGATACTTTCTCCATCCAGCGCGCGAGATTCGGCCTTCAAGGCAGCTATGGGAAACAGCTCGATTATGAATTTCTTTTCGAATCGGCGTCCCCGCTTACCATCCGGGATGCGTATCTAGATTTCAAGCCTTGGACCTCTTTCAATATCATGGGCGGACAGTACAGGGTTCCGTTCTCCCAAGAAGCGTTGTGGCTAGAAACCGCCTATGAATTCAATTCGCTTTCCGTCTCCGCAGTGTTGTATCCGAACGCAACGGGCGCCTTCCGCGCTCCCGGCGTCGATATCCATGGCAGCCTGGCAGGCGGCCGCGCACAGTACTGGGTTGGCCTTTTCAATGGCCAGGGACTTATTCAAAATGGGACGACAAATGAGCCCGAAGTCATTGGCAAGGTTCGATTCTTTCCCTGGAAACAAACTGAAAACAACTGGCTGAAGGGTTTCGGCGTAGGCGGTTCCGTCGAGCACAGCCGGTCCAAGGCTCTCGCCGACGAGCTTAGCTTCAGCGGCCTGATGACTGACAACACCTACAATTTCTTCCCTCAATTTCGGATCAACGGCGGGATCCAGAGGTATAACGGATTTTTTTCGTGGCTAAGCGGGCCATGGACTGTTCGCGGTGAGTACACGCAAATCTTGGAGAAACGCACCGGCATCGGCTCTTTCGTCAACAACGGAGTCGGATTCAATACCCTTCCCGGCGTCGTAGGCAAGGGCGCCTATGGGCTGGTCACCTATTTCCTGACCGGCGAGAGTACGCCGGACAATGCCATGCCGAGAATAAAGCACTCGCTGATCGGTCCGAGTTCCCCGGGAGAGACGGGCGGCCCAGGGTGGGGCGCGTGGCAGCTAAAGTTCCGGTATTCCTGGGTGCAGGGAAGAGCTGCCGGCGCCACATGTAATGCGTTCACAATTCCGGCTTGCCCGCTTACGGAGGGAATCGTCCCAACGTACAGCGACCACACCAATCAGATTACCGCAGGGCTGAATTGGTATCTCAACTATTGGGTTGTTGTCCGCACAGACTTGAACATCAATCAGCTGGTGAATCCGAGTGTGCAGGGCATTTTACCCCGGAATTACTTTGTGTTCTTGGAAGGGATTCAGTTCCGATTCTGATCTGGTGTTTGAGCATTACTGAGCCTGTCTGCAACGGCTCCGGGGTTGAATAAATCCGATTCCGCAGCGGATCGGGCATGAATTTTGATTCGGTGGAGTTTAATGCCAGGTATTCCTTCTCGAAGGAGACTCGATGATTTCGGAATCGTTGCCGCGTCTGGCCGTTGTCGTCCTTTTCGGATTGCTCTCCGTGTCGACGGGTTGCAGTAGCAGCCCGCCGGGCTGTCCTGTTTGCGGTACGGATATAAACGGAACGGTTGGCTTAATCGATGTAATGGCGGTGCCCGGACACAGCGCCTCGGGCGCGCCCGGTGGACCTTTCAACCTCTTCGATATTGCTTGGGTGGATCCGGCCAACCGCCTGTTCTACGTGGCGGATACCGTCGGCGTCGATATTGCCGCGTTCAACACGGTCAACAACATCGCGCTGTCTGCAATCGGCGGGGACAGTTCCATCGTTGAATCCGGAAGCAACGCCAGCATATGTTTCCAGGATTCGGCCGGAAATCAAGTCATTCCTCCCATCACCACGGCGCAAGGAAACTATTCGCAGTATGGATGCAAGACAGGTAACTTTCGCCTTCCCGGATTCTTTGGTTCGAACGGCCACTTCGGAGGATTTGTAGGTGGGGTATGCTGCGGTCCACGCGGCAATAATATATTCCCGTTGCAGGGTCCTAACGGCGTCGAAACCTCGGCCGATGGAAAATTCCTGTTTGCCGGCAATGGCGCCTCGAACGTCGTGGTTTTCGACATGGCCGCCACTCTTGCAAACCCGGCCACTCCGCCCACCGTCGTCGCCACCATCGTGACCGGCACGCCCCCGGATTATGACGGGCTACCAAACGGCATTACCGGGTGCATACTATCGGCCAGCGGGCGAGCGTTTTCTGACCCCACGTGCGGCGACCTGCGCGCCGATGAATTATCGACAACTGGCGGCCTTATCACCGCTCCGGACGGCAGCAAGCGCTTTCTCTTTCTGGTCATCAATGGCGACCCGGGATTGCCCTTCGCCACGATCGTTGACGCCACCGGCATCGTTACCAAGACCGGTACATTGGCGCAGCAGCACTGCCTGCCCTACAAAACCGTCGCACCCGGGCCCGGCGTCGCACCCATTCCTTACAGTCCCGGCAGTTCCGCATTCCCCGCCA
The DNA here is from genome assembly GCA_963719875.1 of uncultured Acidobacteriota bacterium. Lineage (GTDB taxonomy): Bacteria > Acidobacteriota > Terriglobia > Acidiferrales > UBA7541 > Palsa-360. Next base: position 516,182 of record CAVRDJ010000002.1, read on the forward strand.
ATTACTCCTCCTGCATTCTTGGGCAGATTTATTACGACGGGGCGGCCCAAAACGACATCAGCACAGTGATCGACGACCAGGGCGCGAATCTAAATAAATTCTCCTGCCCCGATCCGACTCTCCAATTTGCCGGCCCTGCCCCCGGCGTGCCCGGCCCGCCCGTTCCATCTGGCGCCTCCGGCCATGCGTCGGGGTTCAACCCGGATGTTTCCTGCCATCATGGGCCAATGCTCACCGCGTCGACTGCCACCCAAGCCGGCGGAGCCTTCTGTGCGCCGGGCCCCGGCACGCCGGCCGGTTGCGTTGGAGCTATCGCCATCGCCGGACTCGGTGGGTCCGCGTTCAATCCCAACACCGGCCACTTCCTGCTGACCAATGGAAATTCGACGGCTGACCTTACTGTCGGAAGCGTCGATGAAATCGATCCTTTCCATCCCTTCACCACTGTCAGCGGAGCCACAGTCTACGGACCAGCGGTGATCAACAGCTTCCCGGTGCCGAACTGCATGCCGACCGGCGTAGACATGGGGCCTGGCACGGATGTCCTGGTGACTTGTGCTGGACATGACGGAAGAACGTTCCCGCCAACCACGTACATCATGAATGGAACCACCGGCGCTATTCTCTCTACCATTAACTTCGTGGGAGGCGCGGATCAGGGATGGTACAACCCCGGCGACGGCAAGTACTACTTAGGAGCGAGCAATATGATCCCTGGTCCTGTCCTAGGCGTGATTGACGCGCGCTCCCGGCAGTGGCTGCAAAACGTGCCTACAACCGGCTTCTCCCACAGCGTCGCAGCCGATCCGAACAGCAACCACATCTTCGTGCCTCTCGGCGCGGGCCCCTTGTGCCAATCGCTGGCGTCCAATGGTTGCGTCGGCGTGTTTGCGTCCCAATAGTTGACAACGCCGAAATCATTCCGGGTCGGAAGCCCGGATTCACTTTCGCGGATTCGGGCTTTCGCTTTTTGGGAGTGGCGGATCTACCGGACAGGCGTCTCTTGGTAACGCATCATTTTCCATTGCCCGTCCCGCTTGGTCCAAAGTTCGCCGATGAAAATTCTCCTGTAGCGCGTGGCCGAGCCTTGCGGGAATTGAATGGTGGACTCATAGGTGACAAAAGCGTAGTTTGCCCCGAGCGGCTGAACTTGGAAAAGTTGAAGCAAATAATCGATGTTCTGGCTGTGCTCGACTTCGCGCAGGAGATGGGACTTGGGGCGCTCCCCGTCGCCGTCGGCTTCCACAGCCTGGAAATCGTCGGTAAGAAATTCCGCATAGCCGTCCTTGTCTTTTTTCTGGAACATTGCCCACGTGGCCCTCACCTTCGCCTCGAGCAGGACGGCCAATTGGACCTGAGCCGCCTTATTTTGGGATGGCGCGCTCCGGGCCGTTTGGTCAGCCGCCGCGGGCCGTTGTGGGAATGCGCTGCAAGGTAGAGCAAACGCGATACATGCGCTCAGGATCCAAGTTCGCATCACTTCCCTCCTCAAGCGAGGTGCCGCCTCAATTACAACGTGAAGCTCGTATAAATAGAAGTGCGCAGGGCGGGTGTGAAGAGTTGATCCGACCAATAGCGGCCGAAGCCGCGCCTGATCCTGCGCCACCGCCTGAACGGGAGCGACACCGAAAAAAATGGCGCCAAGGGACAGAGCAACAATACTCGAGGCCCATTTCAACTTCATGATCGCTTGGCCTTGTCCGGCACAAGCGCACCTTTCACCTCATAAGCATGTCGGAAAACTTCGAATGAACACTCCGAGCAATAGCTAAGAGCAGAGATTCCCATGCTAAATTCACCCGTGCCACATATCCTACATCAAGCCACCACTCGCATGCATGGTGCTGGAGTTCGAGTAGCGCAGGCTTCAGCCTGTGGGTTTTGGTCCTTGCAAGGACGAACCCCCCACAGGCTGAAGCCTGCGCTACGCGAGCATCGCGCCGCCTGGGCGTGTACAATAAAAGGGTAAAAAAACATTGAACCGGAGCCACGGAAATCAAGCGTGAAACTCCCGTAAGAATTTCAGAAGAGGCCCATGGCAAAGTTTCAAAAGCACATTTTCATCTGCACCAATCAACGGCCGGACGGTAGCCCGCGCGGCTGTTGCAATGCCTCGGGCGAGGCAGAACTTCAGCGCGTATTCAAGGCCAAGCTGGCGCAGCGCGGGATTCCAAACAGCAAGGTTCGGGCAAACAAATCCGGATGTCTCGATCAGTGCGAGATCGGCCCGACTGTGGTCGTATACCCCGACGCCGTCTGGTACGGCTGTGTGACTCCCGCGGACGTCGATGAAATTATCGACTCGCACATCATCGGCGGCAGGCCCGTCGAGCGCCTGATCATTCCGGATTCCGTGTTGAACAACACCGAGAAGAAAGCATAGGCCCCTATTTTTCGCAACAGACCTGATGGGTGAAACGCAACTCATCGAACAACCAAAGACCGAAGACTTTTTGTGGCGCCAGCGTCTCGCCGGCGATTTTTCTGGTCTCTACACGTTGCAAAAACGCCGGCGAGACGCCGGCGCCACCACTCAGCTGCTAATTGACACTCGCGCACTCCCAGCGTAGGCTCGCGCCACGCTCAAAATGGAATCCAATTCAGTCCAGTGGGGAGGTATCCATGAAATTGAAGGCGTGTCTTTTCCTATTGTCCGTGCTGCTCGCTTCGCCTTTGTTCGCGCAACAAGCGGCGCCTGAACTCGCTTTTGACTCCGTTCCGAATTTCTTCAAGCTTCCGCCTGGAATGAATTTTGGCGAGGTTCCCGGCGTGGCCGTCAATTCCAAAGGGCACGTCTTCGTGTTCACGCGGTCCAACAGCGCCAACGGTCCTGCATACGCGCCAGCGGCGGCGCAACTTTTCGAGTTCGGCCCCGATGGCACGTATTTGCGCGAAATTGGCAAGGGTCTTTACGCCTGGTCCGAAGCTCACAGCGTGCGCATCGACAAGGACGACAACATCTGGGCCATCGACAAAGGTTCTGACATGGTCATCAAGTTCAACCAGGCGGGCCGCGTGGTCATGGTTTTTGGGCGGCGCGCCGAAGGGGCCGACGAGGAAACCAAACCTTGGGGGCACCCAAATCCTCCTCTTCCCGCCGTGGATGGACTCTTCCGCCAACCCACCGACGTGGCTTGGGATTCGGACGGCAACATCTACATCACCGACGGATACGTCAACTCGCGCGTCGCGAAATATGACAAGAATGGAGATTGGGTGAAATCCTGGGGCGAAAAAGGCACCGAGCCGGGTCAATTCCGTCTGCCGCATGCCATCGTGGCGGACCGCAACAACAATCTCTACGTGGGCGATCGCAGCAACCGGCGCATTCAGGTGTTCGACACCGACGGAAAATTTCTGCGCATGTTCGCGATTGACGTGCCTCCCGTTCCCGGAACGCACGCGACTAATGGCAACACTCCCACCGGCGATCGCCTCGCCGCGGTGATCGGCGCTCCCAATTCTATTTGCATCACTCCCGGCACGAACCAAGTCCTTTATGTTGGAGAAACTACATTCCCTGGGCGGATCTTCAAAGTTTCGCTCGACGGAAAAGTGCTTGGCGTGATCGGACGGTCGGGACGCCAGCTCAAACAGTTTTCCGGCGCTCACCAGCTCGCTTGCGCTTCGGACAACGTTGTGTATGCCGCGGAAACTTCCAATTGGCGCGTGCAAAAATTGATTATTCATCCGCAAACATCGAGCGCGGCCCGGTAGCGGGGGTAAGTAGCGCAGGCTTCAGCCTGTAGGGGTTCGTCCTTGCAAGGACCAAACCCCACAAGCTGAAGCTTGCGCTACTGGACCTTGACCTCAACGGTTGCGCTCTTTGTATGCCCTGCGCCATCCTCGATTGTGAGGGTGTATTGAGTCGTCTTGCGCGGCGAAACGTGAACGCAACGGCTGAAGGCCGGCCAGACAGGCTCCTCTGTTTGCGGCTCGATGTTCACGGTCTTCGCGTTTGAAACGCTATAGCAAAGAGAACTTTTCTCGCCGAGCTGAATAGTTGCGGGATATGCTGTATAACCAAGTATGTCAAAGCGGTTTCCACCCATCATCTCGAAAGTCTGTTGATCCTTGGCACGCTGCTTTTCTGCTGCCTTGTCCGCAATGGCTTGATTTGCCAGCAAGCGCGAATAAAAGACCCATCCGACGTAAAGACCCACGAATAGAAAAGCCACAACCGACACAATAATATAAATTCGGAATCCCGTACGGGGATCAGGGGCAGAATCATTCAGCACAAGACACCATCCAAATTCTTATCCAGCTGACTTCGGCGGCTAGACCCTATATCAGGTTAGTTACTTCCTACGATTCTTAACCTTGGCGCCACCAGGCGCGGGATCATTGCCGCGATGGGCAATTTCCAACGCGGTGAGCAAGGCGCGCGCCTTGTTCACCGTCTCCGTGTATTCCTTCTCGGGAACCGAATCCGCGACCAGGCCCGCGCCCGCCTGCACGTAGGCCACGCCCTTCTTCACGACCATGGTGCGAATCGCGATGCAGGAATCGAGATTTCCGGAGAAGTCGAGGTACAGGATCGCTCCGCCGTAGATTCCGCGGCGCGTGGGCTCGAGTTCATCGATGATTTCCATGGCGCGGACTTTCGGCGCGCCCGAAAGCGTGCCACCCGGAAAACATGCGGCGAGCGCATCAAAGCAGTCCACTTCTTCGCGCAAATGTCCGCGCAAACTCGAAACCAGGTGCATCACGTGCGAGTAACGCTCCACAAACATCAGTTTCTCGACGCGCACCGTGCCGTATTCCGAAACGCGGCCCAGATCGTTGCGCCCCAGATCGACCAGCATGATGTGCTCCGCTTGTTCCTTGGGATCGGCGGCCAGTTCGGCTCCCAGGGTCGCGTCCTCTTTTTCATCGGCCCCGCGCGGGCGCGTCCCGGCGATGGGACGGTAATAAGCATCGCGGCCCTGCACCTTTACGAGCATTTCGGGCGAGCTGCCGATCACGGCGAGATCGTTCAGCTTCAAGAAATACATGTACGGCGACGGGTTCACAACGCGCAGGGAACGGTAAATCTCAAACGGGTCGGCGTCGGTCTTCGCGGCGAAACGCTGGCTGATGGCCACTTGAAAAATATCGCCCGCGCGAATGTATTCCTTGGACTTGTTCACCGCCCCGAGGAATTTGGCGCGTGAGAAATTGGAGGTCACCTTGAGCGGGCGGGCTTTTCTGCGTTTTGGATGTTCGGAGGCCACGGGCACATCCAGCCGGCGCCGCGTACCGCCAATTTCCCGCACGGCTTGATTGTACTTCTCGCGCAGGCTGCCTTCGCCGCCCGTGAACACGTTGCGTACAATCCAAACTCTGTGCCGGACATGATCGAAGACGACGAGGCCGAGGAAAAACATCATCACGGCATCGTCCATTCCAACGTCGTCACGCGTCGTGTCCGGAATCCGTTCGATGAGCCGCACCATGTCGTAGGAAAAATATCCGATGGCGCCCGCCACGAGCGGCGGCAGGCCCGGCACGCGAACGGGACGATACCGCTCCACGCGGTTGCGCAAATAATCGAGCGGATTCACCTGCACCCAGGACGTGCGGCTATCGCTTTCCAGCACGCAGGCGCCGTTGACGTAGCGGAACACTTCGCTTGGGTCCGCGCCCACAAACGTGTATCGCGCAATCTTTTCCCCTCCCTCGACGCTTTCCAGCAGGCAGGCATACCGCGCGTTCTGAGCCAGCCGCAAATAGGCGGAAACCGGTGTGAGCGTATCGGCCGTGAACGTATCGTACACGGGCACGAGATTCCCCTGCCGCGCCAGCTTGCAGAAGGATTTGTAGTCAGGCTGGATCATAATTTTCCAGGCGATTTTCGGGCGCTGTCCGTCACGAGCGGCGCCCCTTGGATTTTTCTTCCCGCTCGAGCGCCGAAAACACTGCGCGGCGCATGGCGCTTTCCGGCGCGCGCTCGCCCGTCCAAATTTCGTATTGCGCGAAACCCTGCGCGAGGAACATTTCCACGCCGGAAATAATTTCGATGCCTTTCCGGCGCGCCATCCGCAGCAATTCTGTTTCCCGCGGGCGGTAGACCATGTCCATAACAAACCGGCAATTCAACTCCGCGCTGCCGAGCGGAGAGCCGCTGTGCGGGTGCATGCCGATGGGCGTGCAATTCACAATCGCGTCGAAAAATTCATGCGCCAAATCGGCGCGTTCGACCGCCTGCCCACCAACGGCGCGAGCCAGTGCGCGGGCCCGCTCGGGACGGCGCGCGCAAAGACTTACAATCGACCCCGCCTGCGCTAACGCGAACGCGGCCGCTCTCGCCGCGCCTCCCGCCCCCAAAAGCAGCACGCGACTTCCCGCGAGGCGCATCCGATGTTCCAGGCTGCGCAGAACTCCGACGTAGTCTGTATTGTATCCATATAATCGCCCGCTGCCACGCACGACAACCGTGTTGACGGCTCCAATGCTCTCCGCCAGCGGATCGCAGCCGTCCAGAGAGCGCAGTAACGTTTCCTTGTGCGGAATCGTGACCGAAAAGCCCATGACTCCAAATCCCTCCATCGCGCCCAGAAAATCGCGGAGGTTCCGAACCAGAAACGGCACAAATACCGCGTCAAAGTTGCGCGCGCGAAACGCCGTGTTGTGCAGCAAGGGCGAGAGAGAATGGCCGATCGGATCGCCGATCACGCCGTACACTCGCGTGCGGCGCCTGATCCGCGCGGCACGATAAAGATCGGTCATTGCATCCAAAGAGAGCTGGCCGGGCGCTGTGGCCTGCTCCACCGCGGCATAGGCCAGAGCGCTGCCCAGGCGCAGCGATAGGACGCGCCCGGCGAATCCAAATTCGCCCATCGGAATCGCGACGACATCGCGACGGGTTCGGGCCAATTCGCAGATGCGCACGCTGGCAGAAACGGAAGGGCAATGCGCTGCGATCTTAATCGCCTGTCCGCCTGCCCGGTCGAGCCGGCGAACGATTCCCGCGAGCTTTCGCGGCGTTCCGCGAAAATCATGATGCGACACCATCACCCGCGAGGGAAATAGCGCGCGCACCAGTTCGCCCCGCGCCATCCGCGCCGCCGTTTCAATTTCAACATCGCACCAGCCGCAGCTCGAGCGGGCCGCTTGCGCCAGGATCTCGATTTGCTCTTCCCGGCTGCCTTGAAACAGCCCTCCCCCCTCTTTCCGCCGGCAGGTGGCAATGATCACGGCGCGATGGTGTTTGCGGCGCAGCCAGGTCAGGAAAGCTTCCCGTTCCTGGGCGTTTCGAAGATAGTCGAGCCGTAATTCCAGCGTTCGCGTCTTACGCAGTGCCAGACGGAACTGCGACCTCATCTCGCGCGCAGTTTCGGCGGCGACGACGCCACACACGCGATCTTTTCCAAAGAGACCTCTCAAGCGCCCTCCGCCCAAGAAACTAAACTTTAGGCTTCTATCATGTAGGTGACAAATGTGTAAAGCGCCCCTCCACGTTTTGTTGACGCTCCGAGGGGCCAGTGCTAGCTTTGATGGGCAGCCTGAATCGGTGCGGGGATATTTTAAGTGCCAGCGTAAGGAGCAGTCTCCATGCATGAAAAATTCAGCTATCGTATTCTGATTATGGGACTTAGGGTGGGTCTGGGCTTTATCCTCACGGCCGGAGTTGCCCACGCGCAACAGCAACCGTATGTTACGACCACACCGACGCAAGCGGACTTATATTGCTCAGGCCTAATAACCGACCAGCCGGTTCCGACTGACACTTACGTTATCTCCGGCGAGAATTCCAGTTACAAATCTACTTTCCAACCAGGCGATGCCATATATATCAACCGCGGGGCGACGCAGGGAGTAAGAGTCGGAGACGAGTTCGATGTGGTCCGGCCCATAACCGATATGATGGCGACAACCGTGTGGTTCAAGTACCAATCGATGCTAAGCCGAGCCATGGGGACCAGGTACGCCGATATCGGGCGATTGCGCGTCATAGAAGTCTACCCGAAAACATCCACCGCAGAAATGGACGTGAAATGCGACCTGATGCAACGTGGCGACCTGGTGCGTCCGTTTGTTGCCCGTCCGGCTCCCCAGTTCCACGACGTGAAGTTTGATCCCTTCGTCGGCCCATCGGGAAAGAAAACGGCCATGGTCGTGACTGCAAAGGATTACCAGATGCTTACCGGACCTGGCAAAATCGTTTACGTCAACCTGGGAAGTGCACAGGGCGTCCGCGTAGGAGACTATTTCCGCGTGTTCCGCTATCAGGGGACGCGCATCGAAACCGTCTATCAGGTCAAAGATACTGCCTTTAAGGCGTATGGGTATGGAAGTACCCCTGTCGCGTACGAGTGGAGCAATCTTCCACGCCAGGTGCTGGGCGAAGGAATCGTCCTGCGCACCGGTCCTAATTCCTCCACTGTCATGGTGACGACCGCGCGAGAGGAAATTTACGTCGGGGATTACGTGGAAGTGGAATAACTGCGGCCAGGGTTTCTTTCCGCAATCCGCACCGGAGAAAGAGGGTCTGATCCGCAAACCGGATCGGACCCTTTCTCGTTTCGGGTGTGAAAAATCAACACCCGTTAGCAAATCTGCGGCCCTCCGGGCGCCAATTCACGATTCGGAAATTGTTCGCGGCCGCCTCTCCGAAAAAACTTCCGCGGTGAACCCAAACACTTGCGTCGAGGGATCGCGCCAGGCATCGCGCGCCAAGCCCGCCTTTATGCAGGTTTCCTCGAGCAGCCGCCGGCCAGACCATTCTCGTTCGGTGGCAACTTGCGGAAGCAGAACCCCTCTGAATGATCCACGCACCACCAAGAGTCCATGCCGGCCCGCGACAATCGCTTCGGGCTGAATGGGTTCCGGCGCGGTCAAGACGGAGATTTCGATTTCCAGGGCTGCGACTTCCTCAGCGGCAATCGGAGCGAAACGCGAATCGTACAGCGCCGCGTTGATCGCGGCACGAGCGACAACGTCCGCGAGCGGCCCGGGATCCTCGACTTGTCCCACGCATCCGCGCAGCATTCCGTCGCGATATAAGCTGACAAATGCTCCCCTGCGTTCGGACAGCGCCGCGGGATAAAGCGGGAGATCGGGTAAGCGTTTTTCGAGGAGGGCGCTTGAAATCGCGCGGCGGGCAATCTCCACCAGCGCCAGCCAATCGTCACTGGACAGTCGGGACATCCTGAGCGTTCTTGCGCCGTTCGAGAATTCTCAGGTGACGCCGCTGCTTCACGCTGCCGTCGACACGGCCCCAAAACTTTTGAAAATACTGAAACGCGGAGACCACTGCGCTTCCTACGACCAGCCACAACAGCAGCACACCGAGCGGCCGAATGATGGTGTGCTTTGCCGCCAGGATCACCGCGCAAACGGCGATCACCTGCAGAACCATTTTCGTCTTCCCGAGCGCGGAAGCTGGAATTGTAAACCCTTCGGCCGAAGCGATATTGCGCAGCCCGAGAACCACAATCTCCCGCCCGATGATGATCACCGCCATCCAGGCGTGCACCAGGTGCATTTCCACCAGAGAAATAAATGCAGCGGACATTAAAAGTTTATCGGCGATGGGGTCGAGCAGGATTCCGAGCGTGGTGACTTCGCTCCGCCGCCGGGCATAGTAACCGTCCGCCCAATCCGTGGCCGCTGCCGCCAGAAGAATGAGCACACCCCACTCGGCAAAATTAATGGTCACTCCCAAAAACGCAATATTTGGCGCGCGGGTCAAAAGGACAACGACCAGCACCGGGATGAAGAAAATGCGTAGAATCGTTAGACTGTTTGGCAGGTTCATGACACACCCGGTGGGCTCCCTGCTCCTATATGGATGTACCCGCCCAGTAGCGAGGCGTAAGCCACTATAGTCGCACCCGTGCGGGCAGTCAACGATTGCTCAGGATGATTTACCCAGACACATGGAAACGCCCACGTCCACGCGAAATGCTCGCAGCTTAGGCCATGTACTCATACACCAAACGCAGTCGCAAGGCTGTGCAAATCATGACTTTACGACCAAACGATTGGGAAAGCCGAGAAATGCTGAATGATTCAGCAATAAAGCCCACAATCAATTGAAAACAAGGAAGTTAAGTAATCTCAACACGGTTAAGGTCGCCATGCCATCGATACTCTCCGTATACGGGCCTCAGGGAGGGAAAATGATTTCCACAGACATTTCCACAATTGAGGGGCCTTCCTTTTATCGCGTCCCGACCTCAAGAATGCCTGGATTCCCTTGATTCTTGAGCGCTTTTCTCGCTTCCCCTTTACTGCGGCTGCATCTAAATTTTCCGGAATGGACCCGGCAACGCGAATCAGGCGAGCCTTGGATCAGGACCGATTCTTAACTGGCGAGCCACGGATTCGGGGATCTCCGCCTCGATGGCCATGGTCGAGTCCCGGACTTCCGAATGCAGCACGCGGCCCAGGGCATGTACGAGGGCGATGGCGCGGCCATTCGACAGTGGAAGGGTGAATTGTAAATGCAATATCGGATCGACAGGCATGATTTCATCGATACGGGCCAGCAATGTTTCCAGCCCTTCCCCGGTGAGTCCAGAGACGCGCGCGGAATTGTGGTTTCCATTCACGGCAGCGGCTACTTCGGGAGAAAGCCGGTCAATTTTGTTGAACACGTGTACTCGCGGCCGGTCCGCGACACCCAGTTCCTCCAGGATTTTTTCTACTTCGGCATCCTGTTCGGTGTGGTGCGGGTTCGAGATGTCCGTGACGAGGAGAAGCAGCGCCGATTCTTGCACCTCCTCCAGAGTGGCGCGAAACGCGGCGATCAATCCTGGCGGAAGGTCGCGAATAAATCCGACGGTGTCCGACAGGAGCACGCGCCGATTCGACGGAAGACGCACGGCGCGCACGGTCGGGTCGAGCGTGGCGAACATTTTCGAGGAAACCAGCACGCCGGCGCGGCTCAGCGAATTGAAGAGTGTCGATTTCCCCGCATTCGTATATCCCACCAGCGCGACGGTTCCCAACGGCACAGCCTGGCGCGTTTGGCGCCGCAGCGAGCGCTGCTTCCTTATGGCCTCGATGGCCCGTGAGATTTTGGCGATGCGCTCGCGAATGCGGCGGCGATCGGTTTCGAGTTTCTGTTCGCCAGGGCCGCGCGTTCCGATTCCGCCCGCTTGCCGGGACAGCTCTTTGGCGCTTCCGGCGAGGCGCGGCAGCGCGTAATTCAATTGCGCGAGCTCGACTTGGAGCTGCCCCTCGCGGCTGCGCGCGTGGCGCGCAAAAATATCCAGGATCAACTGCGTGCGGTCAATCACGCGGCATTCGGTGCCCTCTTCGAGGTTGCGCAGTTGCGTGGGCGTCAAATTGCGGTCAAAAACGATGAGCGGCGCATTGTGCAGATGCGCCTCGATTTTCACTTCCTCGATCTTGCCGCGCCCAATCACGGTGGCAGGGTCGATCTTGTCGCGCATCTGAAAAATGCTTCCGGCAACTTGCGCGCCCGCGCTGCGAGCGAGTTCCGCCAGCTCCTCGAGCGACGCGCGTTCCGCATCGCCCGCATCAATCCCCGGCACATGTGAGGCTCGCTTCATGCCCACACCTACCAGGAACACGCGCTCGTGGCTTTCTGTCGGACGAGTAGTCTTCATTCGGCGTTAACGGTGGACACAAATCGCAGGCGGGGGACATGCGACGATTGGGGGAATTTCACAACGACATTATACACCTTACAGGAGTGTATCGTCACCGCGTTCCAGAATCGTGAATTCGACCGAGTTATTCCTTTTCGCGGTGGCGCAAATTCTCAAAGAAGGATTCTCCAGCGATGGTTTTCGCGCGGCCACATTGGAACTCGTTATAGCGATTATCAAGAGTGTCGCGAACTTGCGCCATTTCCGCCAAGTATCCCGCCATGGCGTCTTCGACGAGTTCGTCTGGGGCGCGGCCACTCCTGGCAGCCAGTTCTAACAGTCGCGATTCCGTTTCAGGCTTGAAGCGGACTTCCATACAGTTCAGTTTAAAGAGGGCGCGCGAATCTGTCAAAATAATTGGAAGAGTTCGGCTTAACTTGCCGCGCTTGAGCGCGCATTCCGCGCCACGAACTGCTCCGCGGCGGCAACAATGGCCGGATCGTCGCCGAAGCCGGTGAACCAGTGCACGAGGGGCTCCTTGCGGAACCAGGTGAGCTGGCGTTTGGCGTAGCGGCGCGTAGCCTGGGAAATGGCTTTCGTGGCGGCTGCCAGGGTGACGGTGCCTTCCAAGTGGGCATGCAGTTCGCTGTATCCGATGAAGTCGAATGGCTTCGAATTTTGGGGAACGCCGCTTCGGACAAGGCCGGCAACCTCCTGGAGCCAGCCACGATCGAGCATGGTGTGGACTCGCCGCTCGATGCGGTCGTAGAGCGCGGCGCGCGGGGGCTCCAAACCGATCTTGATCGGGTGATAGCCTTCGAGGGGCGTGCGGCCCGACCGGTGAACCTCCGTGAGCGAACGTCCCGTGAGCAAACAAACTTCGATCGCGCGAATCATTTTCGGCCGGTCGCGGGAACCGATCCGCAATGCCGCTTCGGGATCGAGCCGCCGCAAGACGCGATGCAAGTATTGCAAGCTGTGTGCGTTTGCTCCAGCTTCCAGGCGCGCGCGCAATTCCTCCGAACGCGCCGGGGCGTCGGCCAGACCCTCGAGCAAAGCGCGCAGATATAGCCCGGTCCCGACGGTGAGGATGGGGAGCCGCGCGGGTTGGCGCAAGTCTTCCAGGACAGCAACCGCCCGCGCACGGTATTCGCCCGCCGTGAATGGGAAGCTCGGGTCCACCAGGTCCAGCAAATGATGCGGGACGCCAGCGCGTTCCTCAAGGGTGGGCTTGGCCGTGCCGATATCAAATCCGCGATAGACCTGCGTGGAATCGCATGCCAGGACATCGCCCTTCAATTTGCGGGCCAGCGCCACGGCAAGCGCGGATTTGCCGGATGCCGTCGGGCCCACGATGGCGATGAGCGGGAGCGAGTCGCGCCCCGTCATGGCGGGTTCAACGGCTTCTTCCGGCGCTAGCTTAGGGGCAGCACTCATCAAAGGTATTTCCAGTACCGGATGACCAGGTAAACCAAACACAGCAGCGCCAGCAATAGGAATCCCGCTACTTGTATGCGGGTGGGCCTCACTGGGCGGTCTGTGAGTTCAGGGGGATATTATACAGGAAGATGAACCTAAGCTCGATATAGGGGCCGCTGAATGCCGACGGCAGCGGTTCGAACGGCGTCGAAGCTCGAATGGAGGACGCCGCAGCGCGATCCAGCGGTTCCTTGCCGGAACTCCCGACCATGACGGGCTCTTGCTCCGGCACGACGCCAGTCCGCAAGATGCGAAATTGCAGGACGACCTTCCCACGATCCCCCAGGCGCGCGGATTCCGGCATCACTGAATACCAGTTGCGTTTCACGCTGGCAAGCACACGAGCAATGTAGGTTGAGAAATCAACGCCCTCGGTGGGCGTGAGCATTTCCACCGCCCCGCCGAGATAGCCTTGTCCTCCACCGCCTCCTCCGCCAATGCCGCCGCCTCCGGGCGATGGCCGGGCGGTGGGTCCTCCAAACGTCTCCGATTCTGACCCGCCGCCTTTCAAAGCCTCTTGCATGGATTCCTGCAACGCCTTGCCCGGAGAAAACCGGGGCAGTACAAGACTAGGCGCAGCTTCGGGAGGAGGCGTTTGGGGCTTGATGGGGCTCTCCGCCGGGTGCGGCAGGGACATGGGAGCCACCGGCGCGGGCTTCGCGGGTGTCGGATTCTCACGTGGCGGTTCGGGTGGAGCCGGAGTCGGCTGCACTTCGCGAGGGGGCGCCAGTTTTCGAAGCAGGCGCGGATCGATCTTCATCACCGGGCTCTTCGGCTGGGGAGCCGGTGGCGTTTTCTCTATTCGATTGAGATCCGAAGGCAAATAGAGATCGGTGATGGTCCGCTGGATTTCCGCGTCCGTGGGCGGATGATACGGAAAAATTTTCGGTGCGAGCAGGATCAGCCCAATCACTACAAAGTGAAAGGCAATCGAAGCGATTCGTGCCACGGCGTTCCAGGCCGCGTCAGGGTCTTCGACCGGCTTGGTCATCAGATTGACTTCGCCGGTGGTGAGGACATCGGGATCGAGGACGCCGGGTAAATCTTGAATGGCAACGAGTTGTTTCGGGACGAGTTTGGCCGCGTGCGCATCCTTTGGCACAGCCACGCGCGAATCCAGGATCGTCAGCGGCACATAGCTGGGTGTTTTGCTGACCGCATCGAGCGGGGTGTTCGGCATATCGCGCGGAACGACGATGGCGTCGCCAAGCACCTCCAGCTTGAAATAGGAAGGAATCGAGGAGCGCGGATCCAGCTCGAATTGCGGCAGGTCCAGCGGCACAAGCGTGCGGGCATCCAGGCCTGTGCTCATTCGCCGGGGCGGCGCGTCAGTGGGAGACACAACCGGCCGGGCATTTTTCGGAACTAGAAACCTTGGGATCATCGATTTGCCTGCGGGACAGCAAAGGCACCCAATTGGACGCGCCGGCCGTGTTCCAGGATGCCTGCCATAACCTCGTCGGCCAGCGCTAAGGCGCGCCGTCCCGCTGCGCCATCCACCGCCGGGGCCCGGCGCGTCCGCACCGATTCCAGGAATGCTCTCAACTCAGCTCGGAGGGGTTCTTCCCGCTGGGCGGGAAGCGCCGCAAAATCGAACTTGGGTTCGGGTGCGGGCTCCACTTGGAGCCCGCCGGATTGAAGACCGGGTTCGGCGACACGGACACGGAGCGCGTCCTGGCGCGTGAAATCCACGGAAATATATTCGTGCTGCTGAAAGAAGCGCAATTTGCGCACCCGCTCGGTGGAAACGCGGCTCGCCGTGATATTGGCAACCGCGCCGGTTGCGAAATCCAGGCGGGCGTGCGCGATGTCCACTTTGTCGGTCAGGACAGGAATTCCGATGGCCTTGATGTCCACCACGGGTGCGCCGACCAGCGCGAGCAGAATATCCAAGTCATGAATCATGACATCATACACCACATCAATATCGAGGCTGCGCGGCGTGAACACGCCGAGCCGGTGTACCTCAAAAAAAAGCGGGCGGTTCAGAACAGGCATTACCGCGACGATTGCCGGATTGAATCGCTCCAGATGCCCGACTTGCAGGATACACTCTGCGCGAGAAGCCGCGGCAAGCAACTCATCCGCTTCGGCCAGCGAAGCGGCCATCGGCTTTTCGACGAGCACATCGATGCCCAGTTCGAGCAAACGGCAGCCGACGCGCGCATGCTCGACAGTGGGCACCGCCACGCTCGCGGCGTCCACCAGGCCGGCGAGCGATTCGATGTCCGGAATTGTTTTCGTGGAGAATTCTGCGGCGACTTGCGCGGCGCGCGCGGCGCTCGAGTCCACGATGCCAATCAGTTCAGCATCGGCGAGTTCGCGATACACGCGAACATGATTCCGCCCGAAATCTCCGGCGCCTACCACGGCAACGCGGACTTTTTGGGGACTGGCTCCAAGTGAAGCCCGCACCCGTCGACCAGGCTGAATTTCCAGACTCACAGCTTCCCCTGTTTCGCAGGTCGCTCCGCCCCTCCGATGGCCTCCAGCGGAAATGCTTCGATGGCGATCCCGGCGGCGTCTGCCGCTTCAATAACGCGCGCGCGGTCGAACAGCAGCGTGCGGCCCGCGTCCATTCCCAGTGCGGTTACACGGCAACGCCGCATCACTTCGACGGTTTTGAGGCCCACAACGGGTACATCGAATCGCATATCCTGCCGCGGCTTGCTTACCTTTACCACGACCAGCGAACTGCCATCAACAATGCCGGCGGCGCGCTCGATGGTTTCGTCGGTGCCCTCCATGGCTTCGACGGCCACGCAGGCGCGTTCGCGAATCACCACGGTCTGGCCAAGATCGAGCCCGGCAATTTGACGCGCAATTTCCCGGCCGTACGCAATATCCTCCGCTTCGTGCGCGTCCGGGGCACGGCGCGTCAGCACCCCAGGAGCGGGAACCAGCGGTTGCAAGAACGAGGTCGAGTCCACCAGTTGGACGCCTTCCGATTCCAGGACGCGCGCGACGGCCCCGATCAGCGAATCGGTATTTTTCAGCGGCAATGAAAGCAGAAGTTTCGCGAGTTTCCAGTCCGGGCGAATCGAGCTGAAGATTTTATTGTGTTTCACCTGCCCGGCCATGACGGCGCGGGTGACGCCTTCCTGATGGAGCAATTCCAACGTCCGCGACAGCTCGCCCAGGCTGACCCAATGCAAACGCGCCGCGACTTTTTCCAGATCCGGCGAAGCTTCTTCGCGAATGGCGATCACGGCCATTTCGATTCCCTGGTCGCGCGCCGCCTCCAAAACCAGAAACGGAAATTGTCCGTTGCCGGCAATCAATCCCCATCCAGCGGAAGCATCCGGGAGGGACGAGGAAGGCGTGGGCATCGAGGCATTCACTTGTGGAGGCCGCGCTCTGCCGATTCAATGAATTCCACGAGTTCCCGGACGTCGGACGAACCGTTCAATTGCGCGCGAATCTGTTCGAGCGCCTGCGTAGTGTTGAGTTTGGAGCGAAGCAGGAGGCGAAACGCGGTCTCGATGGTTTCCAGACGGGCGCGATCGAAACCGCGCCGCTCCAGGCCGACCGTATTCACGCCGTAGCATTTCGTTTCGCGCTCGGTGACGACGCGCGAAAACGGCGGCACGTCCTGGGTGATGACGGTGCAGGCGCCGATGTAGGCGTAGCGGCCCACGCGGCAAAATTGATGAACGGGACTGAACGCTCCGACGTTTACAAAATCCTCCACCACGACGTGTCCGGCCAGCGTCGCGCCGTTGGCAAACACGGTGGAGCTGCCGACGATGCAATCGTGGGCCACGTGGGAATAGGCCATGAAGAGATTGTCGTTTCCGATCCGCGTGACCCCGCCTCCTCCGGCCGTGCCGCGGCTCACGGTAGAGAATTCGCGAAATCGATTGCCGTCGCCGACGATCAGCTCGGTGTGCTCGCCGCCAAATTTCAGATCTTGAGGATCGCCGCCCACCGAACAAAATGAATCGAAGACGTTCTTGCGTCCGATGCGCGCGGGGCCGCGTAGGACGGCATGCGCCTCCAGGACACAATCGTCTCCCAGCTCGACGCCATCCCCGACAACGGCGAATGCGCCGATGCGGACGTTTTGTCCGATGCTCGCGCTTCCGGAGAGGATCGCTCGGGAATCGACTTCACTCATCGCGTACACCAACCGTGTCGTCCGCGGTAGCGTGGCTCGGCGCGCCCTCGGGTTCGCGGTCCACCAGCATGCAGCGCAGGATGGCTTCCGCCGCGACATCCCCGTTGACCGTGGCTACGGCTTGCAACTTACAAAACTTGACTTTCCATTTCAGCACCGTCACCTCGATGCGTAACTGGTCTCCCGGTACAACCGGCCGGCGGAAACGCGCCTCATCCACGGCGGCCAGATAGAACAATTTCCTGTGTCGGTCGGGGATTTCCGAGAGCAACAGGAGGCCGCCGGTCTGAGCCATCCCTTCGATGATCAGGACTCCCGGCATGACGGGTTTTCCGGGGAAGTGCCCTTGAAAATAACTCTCGTTGATGGAAACATTTTTCAGACTAACAATGCGCTTGAGCCGCTCGATTTCGAGAACGGTATCCACCAGCAGGAATGGATAGCGGTGCGGTAGAATTTTCTGGATATTCGCGTTGTCGAGAATCATTTCATCGCCTCAATTTTCCCGGCGGGCTGGGCAAAAGCTTAGCACGCGACCGATTTCCGGCAGGGTATAAGTGTAGCCTATTTATTGGAATTATATGCGAAACGCGGCGCGCCGCAAACGCGGTTCAACCTGGGGGGTTTTTGCGAAGGGGTAGCTCCGAGCGCTTCGGGAGACGGTGAGAATGGGGCGAATAACCGACCCCGTGGCGCGGGCTTCAGCCTGCGGGGTTTGGTCCTTGCAAGGACGAACTCCCGCAGGCTGAAGCCCGCGCTACGTGGCCCGCAGCATGACTCTGAGATTGCATTCAGCAAGTGCAGGGTGTGGCTTAAGTAGCCTGGGAGAAATCCGTTCAAGGCTGCGACTTGGCAGGGGCAGGATTGCTCGGGGATTCGAATATCATAGCCTGGGCAGTCTCTCGAAGGGCTTTGGCGATGGCGATGGCCGGGCCGTCCGGAGCCAGCGTCAGATACTCATTCACGTCGTTCACGAGTGAGTGGTAATCTCCTTCATGGCAGTGAATCTTCGCGAGCAAGAGGTGAGCTTCAGGGAAATCCGCCTTAAGGCGAAGCGCTTCGTGGACACTATTCTTGGCCTCCTCCAGGCGGTTCAAACCGAACAACGCAAAGGCTAAGTAATAATGACCCCTCCAGGTTTCCGGGGCTAGATCCAGACCCCTGCGAGTCACTGACTCGGCCTCAGCGAATTTTTCCTGTTCGTCGAGAATCGCGCCCAGAGCGAGCAGTGGGTGCGCATACTGGCTCCCGCTCAGTTCAATGGACTTCCGAAAAGCCTGCTCGGCTTCCGGGACGCGCCACAATTTCAAGTCTGCCGCTCCGATCCTATCGTAGGCCTCGTAATAGCCGGCAAATTCCTGGATCGCGTGTTGGAAGTACGGCAGGCTTCCTGCAGCATCTTTTTTTGCCAGGCGCTCAATGCCCTGTTCGAAGGCGCGAAAGGCCTTGGGAGGAATGCTCAGTTCCCTTACGGAAACCTCATAGCTGGATGGTTGTGATTGCGCACCCGAATGAAGCGGCACGCAGATGCATGCGAACAACAGCAAACCTATCAGGACCCTTGTTCTCATAGCGTTACAGCCAGCAGCGGAACTTCTCGCCGCGACTGCCATAATTTTGCATGATTTTAACATGTCTGTAACAGAATTGTAATAATTGCGTGCGGCTTTTGATATCAACCGATTCCGCTAGCTGAGAACCGACCCGGCTCACCGTTGACGAGAACTTGAGTTTGATCTTTAGGAGGTCCGACCTTCGGGTCGGGCAACCAGCACCGCTGGAAAAAGGCCTTCAGGCCCTGAAGTTTCAGAGGCTAAAGCCCGCGAGTGCGGGACCTTGAACGCCGGGGCTGAAGCCCCGACCCACAGAAATACATGACCATCGCGATAAATTTCCAGATTGGACGCAATGAAGTTGCCCCTTGTCGGATGCGTTGTTAGCATAGCGCCGCGATGAAGGGATCAACTCGGACGTTCTCGCTCTTGAAATGGCTGCGGACGCGTGAAGCTGCGATGACGCGGCTTCTTGGGCAATTTGTGCGCGCCGAGTCATCCAGCTTGGACAAAGCCGCCGTGGACCGCTTCGGAAGGATTATCGCGGCGGAGTGGAGGCGGCGCGGAGCCAGGGTCACACTCCTGCGGCAGCGTGAACGCGGCGATCACATCCGGGCAGAGTGGATTCCGCGTGGCGCTGGCGCCAAGGGGCAAATCCTCGTTCTCGGCCATCTGGATACGGTATACGGTCTCAGGACGCTCGCGCGCATGCCGTTTCGATTGTCGCGAGGGCGCGCCTATGGACCGGGCACGCTCGACATGAAGGGCGGGCTGGTGATCGCACTTTTCGCCGCCGACGCGCTTGCCGCGACAGATTGTATGCCAGAAAAGCGTGTCACCTTCCTGTGGACCAGCGATGAAGAAATCGGCAGCGGAACCTCGCGAGCCGTGATCGAACGCGAAGCGCGGCGCAGTGATGCCGTACTGGTCCTCGAGCCCGCGTCAGGACTCGATGGCTGTGTGAAAACGGGCCGCAAAGGCGTTGGTGAGATCGAGATCGTCGCCGCGGGTCGTGCGGCGCACGCGGGGCTTAACCCTGAAGACGGCATCAACGCAATCGAGGAAATCGCGCTTCAAATTGCGCGCATCTCGCGCTGGAATCGGCCGAGCCAGGGGATCACGGTAAATGCCGGAGTGATCGATGGCGGGACGCGGACGAACGTGATCCCCCAGAAAGCTCGAGTCCTCGTGGATGTCCGCGCGACGCGCGGCAGTAACATGCGCGCCCTGGAGCGGAAATTTCGCGCGCTGCGCCCGATCTTGCGTGGAGCAAAGCTTCAAATCCGCGGCGGTTTCAACCGCCCACCCATGGAACGGAAGACCAGCGCCGCGCTGTATGCCCGGGCGCGGACCCTTGCAAAAGAAATGGGCGTCACGCTTGGCGAAGCCTACGTCGGCGGCGGATCGGACGGGAATTTTACGGCAGCGTTGGGCGTTCCGACACTGGATGGCCTGGGCGCCGTCGGCGAAGGGGCGCACAGTCCGGACGAAAATATTCTAGTTCGAGCCCTGCCCGAGCGCGCCGCGCTCCTGGCAGGTTTGTTGGCGACGCTCTGACGCCCTACATCCGAATTGAATCCGACGAACTACGTTCATGATGCTCGCCGAACGAACCAAAATGTCTCGGCCGCCCACCCGCAAGACTCAGCTTGGCTTGGATTTCTCTGTGCCCTCGCTTTTCTCTGTGTCCTTTGTGTTACAGCCTTTGACTTTGTTTTTCTGTCCGCAAAATCTCAACACAGAGAACACAGAGCAATGCGAGAACTTAGAGAAAGAGGCAGCGGTAACTGGTTGACACGAGTTCCACGCAACAATACGATTTCAAGTGAATTCAACCTGAATTCCGAAATTGAATAGCACTGTTTTGTCCTAACTCGGTTAAGTTTCAGTTGGATGAAAGAAACTTCGAGGAGGACAAAACAGTGCACTGGAAAATTACCTCTCTTTGGGGCGGGAAGAAAGTGGAATTACGCGAGACCCCGCGTGCGGTCACGCCGTTCGGCGGGCTGGTGGTGTTTTTTGAATTCCTGCGGCAGGTAGGGTATTGCGAAGCGGTGAAGCAACATCTGCCGTTTCGCCTCACTTCCCCCAACGCGATCGATCCCGTGGAGACCTTCACGGCATTTTTGCTTTCGGTGGTGGCCGGGGCGCGGCGGTTCGCACACACCAGTTTGCTGCGTGCCGACGTAGCCTTGCACGAGCTGCTGGGAATCACTCGCTTCCCGGTGGACGACACCATTCGCAACCTGTTCAAGCGGTTCGGGCAGGGACAGTGCCAGCGTTTTTTCTCCGGCCTGTGGGACTGGCAACTGGAGCGGCTGCCAGAATGTTCGTCCGGATATAGTTTGGATCTGGATTCGACCGTGTTCGAGCGCTACGGTCGGCAGCAGGGGGCGTTGCGCGGGCCCAACCCGCGCAAACATGGACGGCCCTCGCATCATCCGCTGGTGGCGGTGTTGGCCGAAGCGCACTTTCTATTGCACGGCTGGCTGCGCAGCGGCAACTGCGGCTCGGCCCGCGGCGCTGTGGAATTTCTTAAGGAAGCGCTGGCGCTGTTGCCGGAAAAACATGCCATTCGCGTGGTGCGTGCCGATGCGGGCTTCTTTGACCAGCATTTGCTGGGGTTTTTGGAGCAGCGCGGGTTGTCCTACATCGTCGTGGCGCGGCTGACGCGATGGCTGAAGCGGGAAGCGGCTCGCGTCACCCAGTGGCGTGCTTTGGACCAGCACTACGCGGTGGGCGAATTTTCTTTGCAACTGTTGGGCTGGCTCCGTCCGCGCCGCTTCGTGGTCATCCGCGAACAACTGCGCGCCGAGCGAGCCTCGCTAGGAAGAAAACTGCTCGAGGTTCCCGGCTATACCTTCCGTGTCTTCGTCACCAACTTCGCTCTGCCGCCGGAAGAAATCTGGCGCGACTACAACCGCAGGGCGGATATGGAAAATCGCATCGCCGAACTGAAACACGATCTGGCCGCCGATGCTTTTTGCCTGCGCCAGTTCTTCGCCACCGAAGCCGCCTTCCGCAGCATTCTGCTGTTGTTCAATCTGCTCGGAGAGTTTCAGCGCGCCTGCCGTTTCACCAGCTATCGCCAGCCCGCCACGCTGCGCGCCCAGATTTTCCTTTGCGGTGCTCTGCTCGGTCGAGGCGGCCGCCGCTTGGTCCTGCACCTGTCCACTTCCTGGGGCGGCCTGCACCGACGCATCCCACTGCTGGAAAACGTCTTAACTTACGGCGCCCCAACTTCGCCGAAGTTGAATCCTCAAGCCCAAACATGAGGCCAAAATCGACCAGGAAATCGCCATGAAACCCACTTCAACTTCGGAATTCAGGTTCAATCAACGAAGCGACTGGTCCGTTCTGACCGAAATTTCCCACCTAGACGCCAGCCAAGAAAGAGACTTTTAGGGAGCGGAAGTGAAAAACACCGTGGCTTGTCTGGCCAAGTCTCCTTGCAAAACACAATCGGCGCAAGGATCAAAAATCCGCCTGAGGGCTCTCTACAAGTAAGCTTTGTGAAGAAACTGCGCGGTGGATAGCATCAATTCTGAATAATCCTCGTGGAGGACAGCGCGAATGGCGTCTTCCGCCGCGGACCCTGCGGCAAGGTGCTCGAGAATTCGTTCCAAGTCATCGACGCCATTCACGGTCATGATCCCCTCGACGACCGCAAGCGACCAGGCATAGGCGTTGGAAGCAGCGTCCTTGGGCAGATTCAGCCACGAGGTTTCGTAGGAGAGAAGAGAAATTTCCATGTGGTGCTCGTACACCGAGGAAAGTGATCCGGCATTACTCCGGCTGCGCTTCCCTTCCATAAACTGCGCAATACCCTCCTGCAGCCACACGGGGCATCGCCCGCCGGTTCTCTGCCCGACGAAACTGTGGGTCAGTTCGTGCTTCAGGACGCGGGCCAGTTCATCCGTCATGGTGGTCAGACCCTCGACTGGCACTCGTATGCGGCCGTCGTTGAGGGCGCCCGACCAGCTCGGCGCTCGCGTGATGTCCGTGAAAGTCTGATTCGTGTACAGAATGACGCCGATGGGTTCAGGGGGAACGTAATTGAGAGTGGCAGAAATTTCATCAAATTCGGACTCGAGTGTCTTGAGGACGTTGCGCGCGAGTCCCGGAGCGGCGCCGCCGTTGTACTTAAGGCGAAAATGGGTCGTTTCGCCTTCGTGATACTCGGCCTCCTCGCGGGCATCGCGCTCCGCCTTTTCGAGCGCGTGCTGGGTCTCCTCGTCGGGCTTGAGCTCCATGGCGCGCTTCCATTGCGTGACGGCGTCGGCGGCGCGGTTCAACCCATAATATGCCCAGCCGGAAAGTTTGGCGGCTTCGGCGGAGTCCGGATCGATGCGACGGGCATGATCCAGCAGATCCGCAGCCGCGGAGTACTCGCTCTGCCGCAAATGAAGGTACGCGGCTTCCAGCAACAATCCGATGCTTTCCGGGTCAAAGCGAAGGCCGGTATTATAGTGAGCCACCGCCCGTTCGAAATCGCCCACGCTGATTTCGAATTGCGCCGCGGCGCTTTCCGCGGCGACGACCCGGGCCACGGCCGTCGGCGTGGGATTTGCCGTGGCCTCGGATTCGAGTTTCAAAAGCAAGTCATTGTCAATCGAGCCGTCGCGCACGGCGGCGCTTGCCGCCGCTTCATGAGACGGGGCAGCCAGAGCGTTGGGCGGAGCGATGGGGAGGTTCGCGGCGCGATCCGACGGGGTTCCCGCGGTGGAAATCGGTGACGAGTCGTCATGCACAACCCGGTCGACGATGGAAACAGGAAAGCTAAGCCGGCCGGCGGGAGTTTCGTAACTGACCTGGCCGTTTTCCTGAACCACGTGTGTGGCGGTAATCTTTCTGCCGTTCTTCAGGTAAATCGTATCGGCAAATACACCGCCGGGAATGGCTGAGGCCAGGCATAGAGCCGCGAAGAAACGAAGGGGAAGCGCCGCGGAAGACCACATAACGCTATTTTACCAAGAAGGCCTCGCCATGCCCGGCGCACCTTGCTGCTTGATGCCCAATCTTGCTATAGGCGGGGCAGCGCCATTACCTGCCCCTGGTGGCGCTCACCGCAAATTCGGGACTGTCGTGATTGCTCGTGCTGCGAAACTTGAAATCGAATCGGGCGGAGGAATGATTGTGCGGCCACAAAAAAAGGGCGGCCGAATTGGGCCGCCCTGAAATTGCGGGAATTGTCTTCGATATGTTTGCCGAGCCCAGGGCTATCCCTAGCTAGCTCGCAATTAAGGCTTCGTTGGGCTGACAAGGGCGCGCCAGATGACGATGCCCGTAGCCACGCCGATTATAGGGATCGCGATCCAAAGGAAGCGGCTGCGAGCGGTCGCATGTGGACCCTGACCCTGTGGATCGGGATTCGGACCCGGCTCTTCGGGTTCAACTTCCAACCGGTAAGAGCTGCCGGCCTCCAGGGTCTTAACTTCATCGCCCATGGTGACTTGCAGTGTTCCGCGATTGCTGGTCAAAATTAATTCCGTCGCGCTGATCTTGCTGATTTGGCCGGAGGTTGGCTGGTCGTTCGCCGGACGAATCGTGGCGCCGTCCGCGATCAGCTGGAACGTCTGCCCCTCTGCCGAGGAAACCACTACAGTCCCCATTTCCAAGTTGGCCGAGAATCCGTTCGGATAGGAATGCACATCGGTGGTCGTGTTCTGGCGCAATACCATTTGTCCCGAACCGAGCTTGACTCGTAGAGTCGAATTCGCTGGTGTCGCCAGACGGTCACCGTCATAAATCGTCGCACCACTGGTGGTTACGCCCGCCCCTACATTGGCATTCTCAGCGGCCACGACAACCCCCAAGGGAGCTGATGGTGAACTTGCCGGCGCCGCCAGGACGGGTATTTCAATCAACGCAAGACTCAAAGTTGCGATCAAAACAGCGGTAAACGGTGTACGCACGTAATCCTCCAATAGGGCTTGCGTAATAAGGGTAGGAAGAAAGGACAGAATGTGTCAACACGCGAAAATCCCTAGATGCGTAAAATACACCCCCCCAGGAGCAACGGGGGTTGGGAGACGAAAGTACAAAGAATCAACTGCTTCCGGGTTGCCATAGATCCCTCACAGAGCCGTTTTCGCGGCCTTTAGGGGCCTATCCGGGATCGATCTAAGTTTCGCCAGGGCTTCGCCCTTGGGGAGTGAGCGGATCATTAGCTGCTGGTCCGGGGATGTCCAAGTTCTAATGAGGTATGAGATAACGTGGGGTGTTTTGCTTGGGCCTTATTTTTAGGACAATCTGCGAGGACCTGACAGCCTTAATTGCGGGGGAGAATTGCGCCGAAATTATCGCAATGCCGCTGCCTGTTCCTACGGTTTGGTTGGACTTACCAGGGCGCGCCAAATAACAAGGCCTGTCGCTACCGATACGGCAACGATTGCAACTATGATGAAATGATTTCGAGCCGTCGGAAATGGAGTCTGCCGTTGAGGATCCGCGTCTTCGGATTCCACTTCCATCTTGTAGGACCCGCCGGCCTCCACGGTCTTAACTTCATCGCCCATCGTGATTTGGAGAGCTCCACGAGTGCTAATCAAGGTCAATTCGGTTGGACTGATCCTGGTAATTTGAGCGGTGGTTGGAAGCGCACTCGCAGGGCGGATGGTTGCGCCGTCCGCGAACAATTGGAAAGTCTGTCCGTCCAATGAGGAAACAGAGACAGTTCCATCGTCCAGGTCTGCCGAAAATCCATTGGCAATTGAATGCACTCGTGTGGCGGTGTTCTGGTGCAGGAAGATTTGCCCGGTTCCGAGCCGAACTCGCATCGTTCCATCGGCTAATGTCGCGAGACGGTCGCCGTCATAAATTGTTGCCCCACTGTAAGTAGCGTCCACTCCGGCATGGGCATTTTGAGCTGCCAGGACTATTCCAAGCGGTACCGATGGTGTGCTCGCAGGCGCGGCCCTTCCGGGCGCTTCAAACAACATAAGCCCTAAAATTGCGATCAAAAGGGCGCCACAGATTTTGTGCACCGTCACCCCCTGAATGAATCAAGATAAAAATAAGGGCGTGCTACGAATAAGTCAATAGGTATCTCACTGCAGCTGTGGAATTACGGAGCCACTCCGGCAGCCTTCAGGGACGCATCCCGAATCGCTTTGAATTCGGCTCCGGGTTTCCATTCGGGCATGTGGGGATCATTGGCGACCCGGTATCCGACCAGGAAGTAGAGCTGGGAATCCTCGACCGCTCCGCTCAGGTCCCAGTCCGGCTGAATTTTGTCGGCGGGCTTGTGATACTTTTCGGCGGTAAACTTTCGCCGCTCTTCGAGCCCCCAGCCATCAGGCTTGCCAATGAACTCCACGCCTTCATCCGGATCGAATGCGGGAATGCCGTTTTTGGCAAATTCGAAATGGTCAGAGCGATAGTAAAGGCCTTTCTCTGGTTCGGGATCGAACTTTACGATCCGGCCTTGTTCCTGGGCGACGGCCTCGACCACATCGTCTAAGGAGGACACACCGCGGCCGATTTGCACGATGTCGCGCGTGCGGCCGTGTACGTTCATTCCGTCCATGTTGATATCCAACGCGGTGCGGGCGAGCGGATACAGCGGATGCTCCACGTAGTATTGCGAGCCGAGCAGGCCTTGCTCTTCCGCGGTTACGGACAGAAAAAGAATTGTACGGCGCGGCGGCCTTGAAAGCGTTTTATAGGCGCGCGCCATTTCCAGGAGCGCGGCGGTGCCGGAGGCGTTGTCGACCGCGCCGTGATAAATTTTGTCGCCGTTCACTTCCGGACCGATCCCGAAGTGATCCCAATGAGCGGTGTAGATCACGTACGAATTTTTCAAATCGGGATCGCTCCCGGTGAGCTTCGCGATCACGTTGTGCGAATCGATTGTCTGCAGCGTATTGTGAATGGTCAACTTAGCGTGGACGCCGAGCGGGACCGGTTTGAAATCGCGGCGGGCGGCGGCTTTGGTCAGCTTGTCGAGATCCTGACCGGCGGCGCGAAACAATTTTGCGGCAAAGTCCGAAGTGATCCAGCTTTCCACGACCAGACGGCCCATATTTTTGTCGGGCGTGGCTAAGTCGAATTGCGTCCCGCTCCAGCTATTGCGCACCACTTCCCAGGGATAGCCGGCGCGATCGGTCTGGTGAATGATGACGCATCCGGCGGCGCCCATTTGCGCGGCCTTTTCAAATTTGTAGGTCCACCGTCCGTAGTACGTCATGGCCGTGCCGCCGAAGGTTTTGGGATCGAGCTTCAAGGGATCGGCCGGATCGGGCACGGGCGGATCGTTGATGAGGACGACCAGAATTTTTCCCTTTACGTCAGCGCCTTTGAAATCGTCCCACTGAAATTCCGGCGCCTGCACGCCATAGCCGACGAAGACCATGTCGGCATCGATTGCGGAAGTGTCGGTCACGCGTTTCGACCAGGCGACGAACTCGTCAGGAAATTTTGGTTCGAGAGTGCGCCCGTGTCCCGTAAGGGTGAGTTTCATGCCGCTATCCGGAGTGATGCCGACGAGGGGCACGCTCTGCAGGTAAGTTCCATCGGGATTGCCAGGTTCAAGGCCCGCCGTGCGGTATTGGTCTTCGAGATATTTGATCGTGAGTTGCTCGCCCTTGGAGCCCGGCCCGCGCCCTTCAAACTCATCCGAGGAAAGCGTGCGGATGTGTCCGAGAATGCGATCGCCCGAAAACGATGCCAGCGCCGTGGCGGGGGGACTCGGCCCGCGTGAACAGCCTGAGAGGGCAATGATCCCGGCAAAGGCGAGAATTAAATTCAACGAATGATGCGATCTCACAGGTTGCATGGACTTCTCCGTCGCGGCGCATTCAGGAATAAATGGCCGCGCTGATGCATATTATCCCGCACCGCTCGAAGAGACAATGCGGGGCGGTTTGCAGTAGGACAGCCACTCTTGGCTGTCCCTCTGCGCCCGGGCGAAACTGTCAGGGACAGCCAAGAGTGGCTGTCCTACTGCAAACCATCGCTGCACCGCATCCCCGTTTGCAATCGGCGGGCAACAAGCCCACAATTTGATGAGAGGTAGATTGTGGCTTCCCTTCAGCCAGGACAGGCAGTGCGCGTGAATCTCGCCGGGTTGCAGGCCGGAGATGTATTGTTCCATGCAGCCGTAACCGCCGCGGTCGGCCACATCTTGCGCCAAACTTCCGAAGATCCGCCGAAATATCTGATCAAGCTGCTCTTCTCTTTTCGTGGAGTCACCGAGGTCGAGGTGCCGGAAGACCGCATAACAGCTTCGTGACACCCCAACGAAATCCGGTGCATTGATTGCTCCCTTCGTCACCAAATATTCCCAGAGGGCAACGCCATCTGATCTGGCTGAGTTAGAATACCGGGGCGCTTCCCTGAGAGACTGCGCACGAGGTCCACTTGATTCATCGGCTTATTTTTCATAACGACCGGATAGTTCCCGTCGAGCAGGCGCGTCTTTCGCCCGGCCAAGCCGGGCTTACGAACGGCTGGGGCCTGTTCACGACGGTGCGTGTTTTTCAAGGCGAAGCATTCGCATACGAGCGCCACTGGCGGAGGCTTGAAAAAGATGCGGGGCGAATCCGGCTGCCCTTTCCTTTCGATCCAGCACAAGTGCGGCGGGATCTCGGCAAATTGCTGGCCGCCAATCAAGTGGTCGAAGGCACGGCTCGAATCTACGTGATCTACAATCGCGTCGGGTTTTGGCAGGGCGGGGAGACAATGCCCGACGTGGATTTGATTCTCTGCTCCGCCGGACTTCCGGCTTATTCGGGAGAAACGCGGCTGGGCGTTGCGGAACAGGGCCGCCATGCGGCTTCTCCACTCGCAGGCGTGAAAACAACCGCCTGGCTGAACAACGTGTGGCACCTGGCAGAAGCGCAAAAGGCAGGCTGGACCGAAGTTATTTTGCTGAACGAGCGCGGCGAAGTGGCCGAATGCACCTCTGCAAATATTTTTTGCGTGAAGGACGGCGCGGTTTTCACGCCGCCGCTTTCTTCGGGATGCCTCGAAGGCGTGACGCGCAGCGTGCTGCTGGAAATCGCTCCGCTCGCGGGAGTGTCCATGAGAGAGAAAACGCTGACACTCGAGGACCTCTACGCGGCGGATGAAGTGTTCATCACGTCCACTAATCGCAGCCTATTGGGAGTGGGCGAAATTTCCGGGCACCGGTATTCCCTCGTGATGGGGCCGCTTGTGCAGAAACTTGAACGCGCGTTCGACGCTTATATGCGCGAGTACGTTGCGGCGCGAGGCTCTGCTGTTCGCGCTTGAGTGGGAGACGACAGGCCGAGTGGCGCATGTTTCAACCCTGTGGAGGTTCGACCTTGCAAGGACCAAAACCCACAGGCTGAAGCGTGCGCTACTTGAGAGATCTCAGCGGGGTTCCATGCCTTTGGCTTTCAGGACGGGGGCAACGGCGGGTCCGGTGATGAACTGAATCAGCGCTTTGGCGGCGTCTGCGTCATGCGCATTCGTCGCGATGCCGGCTGCGAAATCAATGTAGCTCTGAAAATCAGGCGGGATCGGGCCGACGAGATCCACGCCTGGAAAAAACTTGATTTCGGGGACAAGCGAGATGACGAGTTCCGCCTTGCCCCCGGCGACGTTCATTTGCGGGCGTCCGGCCTCCGCATCGAGGATCAATTTGGGCTTTACGGCCTTCGTAATTCCCAATCGCGCAAACATATCGTAGGTATGCGCCGCGCTCGCGCCGGTTGGATTGAAGCTGATCGATTTTGCATTCAACAAGGTTTGCTTCAGCGCCTCTGGCGTGCTGATGTCGGGCTTGGGGGCGCCGGCGCGAACGCCGACGCCCATTCCGGTTCGGGAAATTTCGGTGCGCGTGCCGGCCGCGATTTTTCCTTGCTTGATCAAATCATCCAGCACATCGGAAGTGAGGATCGCGGCATCAAATGGCTGGCCGGCCTGGATCTTATCTCTCAAATTCTTGGAGGAATCAAATCGCGCCGCGAGCTTGCGTCCGATGGAATCCTCGATCTGCGGAGTGAGAACCTCCACAACCGTCTTCATGCCGTCGGAGACCATGACGTGAAGGTTCGTGGTTTGCGCCGGTGTCCTGCGAGCAAATAAGCTAAACAGCCCGCCACTCAGCGCCAATATGGCCGCCGCGATTGAGGTTGCAGTCCTGATTTTTCTATTCACAATTTCCTCCACGTTTTCCTTGAGTGCGGGCCGTCCGGTAGCGCCGGCATCTTGCCGGCGATTTTTCCCATCTCTACACGCCGCAAAAACGCCGGCGAGACGCCGGCGCTGCCGAAACCAGCGCGAAACGGCGGTTTGGAAATCTCATCAATAAATGCCAGCACTGTATGCGATGTATTACAAAGTATTACAAGGGCTGATCAGGTCTGGCAATCGTTCGCCACATATGAGCGACCGGGCTGCCGTCGTTTCCCAGCCCCTCTTTCGGCTGCTTGAAATGGCGTCCGATGATGTCGATGAATGGCTCGATGGAAACCACGGCGCTCGGATCAAAGGCGTACAAATCATTCACCGTCACCAGTCGCGCGTCCATGTACCACGGATGTTTGCGAACCATCTGGTAGGTCGCTTCAATATAAGGTGGCGGAACATAATCGGCGCCAAACAATTGACGGTACAGATCCGGGTATTCATACCCGACGGACGGATCGGGATAATACCGCAGCGCCTGATGGTAACGAATGGCAAAACTGACTTTTTCCGGGACGTACGGCTCGAAGAGTTGCGCCCCCCACCAGCCGTGGTCGGTCCGAATAATTTCCTGCACCACGTCGTGAAGCAGGCAAGCCAGAGTAATTTCCTCCGGCATGCCGTTCTTCATCGCCAGGTTGGCGCTTTGCAAAACGTGGTTGGACGTGTCCATGAACCGCAACTTGAAAAAATCAAACAGCGTGGGATTGGCAGGCATCGGCGGGAGTCTTCTCACATTTTCGCCGGTGCGCGGAACGTACATGAACCCTACGCCTTCGCGGTACTTGCGAGTTTCGATTTGCGCCTCGATTTCGGCGGCGGAAGGATATTTTTTGGCTTCCTTTTGCTCACTTCCCGGATGGCCCGACTTCGCTTGATTCAATTGGGCCATCATATGGGATTCCAGGGCGTCCGCTTTTGCTTCGGAGTCCATCCGGCTGGCGGCTTCCGGACCACCGAGACTGTCGAGAAAAGTTTTTCGGTCAATTTCCATGGAACCTCCTGAACCCGGAATTCCGATTTTTATTCTATATAAAACGGTAGACCTGCCGGTTTCAGGTGTCAACCTCGGTTGCAGGGTCGATTGCTTACGATCTGGGTTTTAGTAGGACAGCCACTCTTGGCTGTCCGGTCTTGGCTGTCCGGTTTTGGCTGCCCCGCATGGTCGCATCGGGTCAAAAGCGGACAGCCAAGAGTGGCTGTCCTACGAAGTTCCTGGTTATGCCAGGTCTTCGGGTTGGACCGGCAGGCGGCGGACGCGTCTGCCCGTGGCTGCGAAAATCGCATTGCATAGGGCGGGAGCAACCGGAGGCACAACAAATTCCCCGGCGCCGGTGGGCGGCACTTCGCTGGGAATAATGTGGACTTCCACGTCGGGCATTTCGTCGAAGCGCAACATTTTGTAGTTGTTGAAATTCGTCTGCTGCACGCGCCCGCGGTCGATGGTGATGGCGCCGTGGAGCGCGGCCGTCAGTCCATACACGATGGAGCTGCGAGCCTGCGCGTCGATGCTGGAAGGATTCACAATCCGTCCGCAGTCCAGCGCGCAAATCATGCGGTGAACCTTCAGCGTGCGGTCCTGGCGATTTACCGAGATTTCGATGACGTGGGCCACGTAGCCATCGTAAGAGCTCACGAGGGCAATGCCGCGAAAACGGTCCGCGGCCAGCGGCTTGCCCCATCCCGCCTTTTCCGCCGCGGTTTCCAGTACGGCGAGGTGTCTCGGCGATTTCGCAAGCAAATACCGCCGCAATTCGTAGGGATCCTTCTTCCCGGCAGTGGCGATTTCGTCGATGAAGCTCTCCAGGAAAAAACCGTTTTGCGAGGCGCCCACGGACCTCCAGAAGCCGATGGGGACGCCAGTGTTTACCAGTTGATAATCAACCAATATATTGGGAATCGAGTAGGGAACGCTGTCCAGGCTCTCGACGCTGCGATGATCGAAATTGTCCTTGAGCGGCCCGAACCGGGCCAGAAGAGACGGGGAGGAGACCCGGCTCGACCAGACCACCGGCCACCCGTCCGCGTCAAGCCCCGCCGTGCATCGCGCATGGGAAACCATGCGGTAGTAATCGTGCTGCATGTCATCTTCGCGCGACCAGGTCACCTTGACCGGCGCGCCCATCGCCTTGGAAACTTCCACCGCCTCGCCGATGAAATCCGCCTCAAATCGGCGTCCGAATCCTCCGCCGAGAAACGTGGTGTGCACGAAGACGGAATTCGTGTCGAGGCCCGTGATCTTCGCGGCTGTGGCCTGGGAACCGGTCTGGGCCTGCGTGGGCGCCCACACGTCGCAGCGATCCGCGCGGACATGGGCGGTGCAATTCATCGGCTCCATTGTGGCGTGCGCCAGAAATGGAACCTCGTAGCTCACCTCAAACTTCGTGGCCGCGCCGGCGAGTCCGGCGGCGACGTCACCCTCTTTTCGCGCAATCGGGCCGGGCTGCGCGGCGGCATCAGCAAGCAGTTTGCTGATGTCGGCGCTCGTGAGCTTTGCGTTCGGGCCTTCGTCCCATTGCACCTCGAGCGCCCGGCGGCCCTGCATCGCCGTCCAGGTGTTGTCGGCGACCACCGCGATGCCATTTGAAATCTGGATCACATCTTTCACGCCGGGAATCGCCTTGGCTTTCGCGGCATCAAAACTTGCGACTTTTCCGCCGAACACCGGACAGCGCGCAACGACCGCGTAGAGCATTCCCGGGCGTCGCACGTCGATTCCATACTGCGCGCTGCCATTCACCTTGTCCGGTGTATCGAGCCGCTTCGTAGGCTTGCCGATCAGGTTGTATTGGCTCGGAGTCTTGAGCGGCACATTCTGAGGAACAGGCAATTTCGCCGCTGCCTCGGCGAGGCTGCCATACGTCAGGGCTCGCTTGGTGGGGGCGTGTGTGATGGTGCTGTTTTCGGCACGGCATTCCGATGGGTCGACACCCCACTTTTTTGCCGCTGCTGCGAGCAGCAGAGCGCGCGCTGTCGCGCTGGCCTTGCGCAGCGGATCCCAGGACGTGGGAGTGCCGGAGCTGCCTCCCGTGCCCTGCGCGCCGAATCTTGGATTGAAGTAAACTTTTTCTGCGGGTGCGAATTCGGTGCGCACCTTCTTCCAATCGCAATCGAGTTCGTCCGCGGCGATCATGGCGAGCCCGGTCAAGATGCTTTGGCCCATTTCCGACTTGTCGATGAGGATGGTTACCAGGTCGTCCGAGCCGATGTGGATCCAGGCATTGAGCACAACGGGGGCTTCAGGCGCCGCGGCCAACGATTCCAAGTCGCCGTGAAAATAAAAACCAATCAACAATCCGGCTGCGCCGGCGGCGCTCGTTTTGAGGAAGCTGCGACGATCCATGCCTTGTACGTTGAGACTCATGTCCAACCCCCGGGCGCCCGGACCTCTGGGGCAGGCGAGATTTTAGATTGCTACTCGCCAACCTTCGTTGATTGAATTCATCTGAAATCGTATGGCTGCGTGGGACTTGTGTCAACCAGTTACCGCTGCTTCTCTCTCGGCGTTCTCGCATTTCTCTGTGTTCTCTGTGTTGAGATTTTTCGTGCGGAATAACAAAGTCGAGGGCTTTAACACAGAGGACACAGAGAAAAGCGAGGGCACGGAGAAATCCAGTCGGAGGTGAATCTTGCGGATGGACGTCCGAAACTTTTTGGTTCGTTCGGGGTTGAGAATCGCAGGGATTGGGCGTATGAAATTGAATATAGTGGAACGCGCGCGAATGCGAAACGACTTTGGCGGCAAAGCGTTGGTTGAACCATGACGCGATGGGTTGAAATTGTTGGTGCGGGACTATTGGCGGCGATGTCGATTGCGTTACTGTCTCAAGCCGGTCCTCGCCGAGATGGCGCGGAATTGTATTTCTCGCCTATGCCTTCGAGCGGGAATGACAACAGTAGCGGCAACACAAATTTCGCCGGAAAACTTCCGATCCGCGAGCTTAACGAAGAAGAGGCCATTCTGCATGCCCTCAACCGGCTCGGATTCGGACCCCGCCCGGGCGAGGTCGCACAAATTGAAAAAACGGGCCTCGAGAACTGGATCCAGGCGCAGCTTCATCCGGAAAATATCAGCGACCCCGTGGTGGATGCGCGCCTGGCGCAATTTCCGGCGCTTGGACTTAGCGCCGCTGGATTGCTCGATCAATATCCGCCGCAGGACATTGCGGCCAAGCGGCTGGGGATGAAGGTTGACGAATACCAGAAGCATTTGCAGGATCTGGCCAAACAGCCGGGCGGCATGAATTCCCTGCCGTTCAAGGATCAGAATGAAATTGTAAACGAATTGATGGAAGCGAAAATGATCCGGGCGGTTTACAGCGAGCGGCAACTTGCCGAGCAACTTTCCGATTTCTGGTTTAATCATTTCAATATTTTTATCTACAAAGATACGGACCGCTGGTATCTGATCCCATACGAACGGGACGCGATCCGACCGCATGTGCTCGGCAAATTCCGGGAATTGCTCGAAGCCACCGCGCAGAGCCCGGCGATGCTTTTCTATCTCGACAACTCTTCGAGCGCAGACCCGCACGCGTTCGACCGTTTGAAACTGCATCCCGTGCGGGCTCGGCCCGGCGAAAAACTCCCGCCGCTCGGTCCCAAACGCGGGCTGAACGAGAATTATGGCCGCGAGCTGATGGAGTTACATACGCTCGGCGTGGAGGGCGGGTACAAGCAGGAAGACGTCATCGAAGTCGCGCGCGCCTTCACGGGATGGACCATTGAGTCGCCGCGCGAAAATCCCGTCTTTTATTTCGACGAGCGAATCCACGATCCCAACCCGAAGCGCGTGCTCGGAAAAAATATTAAAGCCGGCGGGATCAAGGACGGCGAGCAAGTCCTCGATCTCCTGGTAAAGAATCAGCACACCGCGCGCCATATTTCGCTGCAGCTCGCGGAGCAATTTGTGTCGGACGATCCTCCTCCGGCGCTCGTCGCGCGGATGTCCAAGACATTTGAAAAATCCAAAGGAGATATTCGCGCCGTGATGACGACGATGATTTATTCGCCGGAATTCTGGTCGCGGGCGGCCTTCCGCGCAAAAGTGAAGACACCGTTCGAGCTGGTGGCGTCCACGGCGCGCGCGCTGGGCGCCGATGTGGACCAGCCATTGCCACTCGCGCAGTGGGTCGCGCGCATCGGCGAGCCACTGTATCAGTGCCTGCCGCCCAACGGTTATTCGGACAGGGCCGTCACCTGGGTCAGCACCGGAGCGCTCCTGAATCGCGTGAATTTTGCGATCGCCCTGACCAGCAACAAGGTGCGTGGCGCGCAAGTGGACATCAATTCCCTGGTGGGGACGGACGTTGGGGCGAATCCTCATTTGGCGCTCGAACGGGTCGAAACGGAGTTCCTCGCGGGACAACTTTCCGACTCGACCCGCGCGACGCTGGAGAAGGAATTGGAGGAACCGCGGATCCTGGGCGCAAAGCTCGACGACCCGGTGACGCAGGTCAACGTCAGCCTGATTACCGGCCTGGTTCTCGGCTCCCCGGAATTCCAAAAGCGCTGAGTTAGTGCTTGTCGGCTTCGAGCGCCATTCGCAATTCTCCCAGGGCCTGATTCAGATGTTCGACCGCCTTTGCGCGGTGTCCTTTGAAGTCGCGGTCTGCATAATTGACCAGATCATTCTTGGCGCCCTCGATTTTTTCCATGGCCTCTCGAATCACCGGGTGCGGCTCGCGTCCCTGCGCGGCAGCCGGGCGCGGCACGGCTAGCGTGGCCAAAGGCAGAGCAATTCCAGCGGAAAGTGTCAGTGCAGTGACTGCGACGAACAAACGTTTACGAAGCATTAGGATCCTCCGGGTAAGCGAATTCGGACAACAATCCTAGATTACTACCAGCAAATCAAACCCGGGAGGCCGGAAAAGGTTTCGCCGCGAATGAATATACATCTGCGGGCATGACGCCGGAACGCCTCCTCTCCGACAATCTGAGGATATCTGGCACGCGCTCCTCGCATGGCTCTGCTAGAATCCGGAGCATGTTGCCTGCATCTCTCCTTACGAGGCGCCCTCACCTCACGATTTGCGCGGCACGGGCCGGATTGCTGGCGCTGATTCCCTTTTTCATGGGAATTTTGACGATTCAGGCGCAGGACAGCACTCCCGCGCAGGCCAACCCCAAAGCTCGACCGGGCACGCAAACTCTTGTCATCGCGCCGAACCTGATGGAAGAACTCGCGAAATTCAAGCCCGTGCGGATGCCGTTCAACTCCGCGCATCTGACCGCGCGGGAACGGCAGATGGTAGGCAAGCTAGTCGAGGCGTGCCAGGATCTGGAATCCATTTACTGGCGGCAAAGCGATCCGGAAGGTTTGAAGCTCTATCAGGCGCTGGCCGGCAGCCGCGCGCCGAAAGACATTGCTCTGCGCCGGTTTCTGCGAATCAACGGGAGCCGCTTCGACCTGATCAACAACGATGCGCCGTTCGTCGGGATCGTGCCGTGGCCGCCGGGCCGGGGATTCTTCCCCGCTGATTTGACGCACGAAGAATTCGATCGCTACGTTGCGGCGCATCCTGAACAAAAAACTGCGCTCTATGATCCGTTCACCGTGGTGCGCCGCAACGGTGGCGCGCTCGAAGCGATTCCGTATCATGCCGCCTACAAACAGTGGGTCGATCCCGCGGCGAAAGCGTTGCGAGACGCCGCGGAACTTTCCGGCGATCCGGCATTTGCCAAGTTTCTGCGCATGCGCGCGGATGCGCTGCAGTCGGACCAATATTTCGACAGTGACATTGCCTGGGTCAGTCTTGTCAATCCGAAATTCGATGTCATCTTTGCGCCGTACGAAACTTATCTCGATGATTTTCTTGGCGTGAAAACGTCTTACGGCGCGGCTGTCCTGATCCGGAACGAATCGGAAAGCAGGAAGCTGGATGTGTTCCAAAAGTATGTTCCGGACATTCAGGACAGTCTGCCGCTGGCGGCCGAGGATCGCCCCTCGAAGCGCGGCCTTTTCTCTCCGATGGAGGTGATGGACGCGCCGTATCGCGCGGGAGATCTGCGCCACGGCTATCAGGCGGTGGCCGACAACCTGCCGAACGATCCGCGCATTCACGAGCAAAAAGGCTCGAAGAAAATTTTCTTTAAAAATTTCATGGACGCGCGCGTGAATTACGTAATCCTGCCGATCGCCATGCGCCTGCTGCGCGGCGACGAGGCGGCGCTCGCTTCCTCAGATGGTTATCTCGCCAGCACCATGATGCATGAAATTTCGCACGGCCTCGGCCCCGCCTTTGCGCGCACGTCCGGCGGGCGGCAAGACATCCGCGAAGCCATCGGGCCAACGTACTCAGCCCTTGAAGAGGCGAAAGCCGATATCGTCGGACTGTACGGCCTGAAATGGCTCGTGGACCGGGGCGACCTTCCCAAAAACAAATTGAACGGATACTATGCGTCCGAAGTAGCCGGAATTTTTCGGACGGTGCGATTCGGCGTGGCCGAGGCGCACGGGCGCGCCGAAATTATGGAGTTCAACTTCTACTCCGAACGAGGCGCCATTGCGCGCGATGCCGCTTCGGGCCGGTACGCGATCGATTTCGGCCGCATGCCGGAAGCTGTGGCGGCGCTCGCCAAGGAATTGCTGGAGCAGGAAGCGACGGGAGACCGCTCTCGCGTCGAGGCGTGGTTTACGAAATACGGCGTGATTCCGCCGGACCTGGCGAAGGCGCTGGAAGCCGCTTCCGATGTTCCCGTGGACATTGATCCGATTTCGTCGTTTCCCGAACCCATGCGCTAGGATTTCATTTTGAAAACGAGAGGATGGTGAACCAGCATGGCCAGCCAAAAACCGCAGAATTTACAAAATCACGTCCGCCTTGTGCCGCCTTTCCACATGTTCGTCCTTCCGGTGCTGCTCCTCAACGCCGGTTGGACGATTTACCACTTGATAAAAATAGGCGTTTCGTTTGAATCCGTCCTCGGCGTCCTGATGGCCTTCGCGCTGATAACGCTCGCTCTGTTCGCGCGCCTCTTCGCGCTGACGGTGCAGGACCGCGTCATTCGGCTCGAAATGCGGCTGCGCCTCGCCGAAATTTTGCCGGCCGATTTGCGTCCACGCATTCCGGAATTCACCGCCAGGCAGCTGGTTTCATTGCGATTTGCCAGCGACGCGGAGCTTCCGGCCCTCGCGCGCAAAGTCCTCGACGAAAAGTTGAGCAATGGCAAAGCCATCAAGCAATTGGTCAAGAACTGGCAGGGGGATTATCTCAGGGCTTAGTCGGACAGACTTCAAGCCTGTCCAAGTTTCGATACCTTATACAAAAAAAGACAGGCTGAAGCCCGTCCTACTACTTCGCGCGCGTGTTTTCGGCGAAGCACCAGTGCACGAAATCGTGGCCGTAGCGGGCGGTTACCGACTCAGGAGTATCTTTCTCCAGAAGCTGCTGGAATTCAAAGTTGATTTCGCCGTTGGGCTGCACGGTTCCGAGCAGTGAACCGTAGACGTTCACCAGGGCGCCGTGCGCGTCCGAAGAATTCGGCGGCAACGCATAGCGCACCGCTCCCGCGGTCCCCACGATCCAGCCCGGCAGGACGCCGCCGTGCTGCTTCCAGTAATCCGTGTTGAAAATTCCGTCCATGTAATAGTGCGAATGGCTCGCGAGCACGTAGACATGTTTGTGCGCTTCGTCCCGCGCGCGCAACAGATCGGCATAGACGCGCCGCCCGCTTTCGGTCCCGGTGGGAGATTCATTCATGCTATGTCCGGCGGAGATACTTTCGGGCAACGCCTTGTGCATGCCTGCCACGACAGTTGTAATGGCCGGATCGGCGAGGTCCTTCGACAGGGTGCGCTCGAACCAGCTCAATTGGGCGGCGTCAAATTGCTCGGCCGTGGCGCTATCGAGGTAGTAGAAC
Source organism: uncultured Acidobacteriota bacterium (assembly GCA_963719875.1). Taxonomy (GTDB): domain Bacteria; phylum Acidobacteriota; class Terriglobia; order Acidiferrales; family UBA7541; genus Palsa-360. The sequence continues at coordinate 554,890 of CAVRDJ010000002.1, forward strand.
GAGACGCCGCGGTCGATCCAGTGAAAATAGGTCTTCATGCGGTAATCCTTGGGATCGTCCTTCAGCCGCTGCTCGCGCAACGTTGGCGAATCCAGCCAATCCGCAAATTGCAGGAGGAAATCTTCGCGTGTTTTGTACGGGGAAACGGTCTCGTGATTTCCGATTCCAAGGAAAAATGGGATGGAGCCGAACGGGACGATCTGGCTTTCGATGTAGTCGGGCCACTCGATGCTTCCGTATTCGGTGATGGAGAGCGGTTTGGCCAGGTGCTCGGGCTGGTGCTCGATGTCTTCATCAAAGTTGGTAGTCAGGCGCAAGTCGCCCAGGTGCCAGTAAAACGCGGCCTGATATTTTCGCGCCATTTCCGCAATCCCAGGCATCACCACGTCGCCGCAGTTCCGCGAGTCTCCTGACGCCAGGAAGCGCCATGTTCCGTTGGCGGGTTGTTGCGCGCTCGTAGTCAGCGGTAGTGCGAATGCCATCGCGATCGCAATCAAGACTCTGCGAATCATCATAATTCCCATCTCATGCCCCACCAGGTGATGCTACCGGAACGTCACACGGCAGCCCAGTATGCGGACAAGATTACACCTCTCACATGCGAACTTTGTTACAGATTGATGACTTGTGGCGCTGGCGTCTCGCCGGCGGCTTTGCTAGCATCGCAGCGCCCCACAAAACTGCCGGCGGGACGTCGGCGCCACCGAATCCCAAGTTCCTGCAACAAAGCAACGTTCAAGCAAGGCAATCTATTTTTTTTGTGCGGGATGTGAATCCGGGGCCCCATTCGTTTCTGGCGATTTCCGAATGCGGTAAACCTCGAGCGAACCGGAAGAGTAGATTCGCTCGCCGATTCCCGCAAGGGACGCGGAAAATCGGGGCACATCGTACGCCCAGACATAATCATAATCATTTTGGACCTGCTGCCAATCCGGGGCCTTGTCGTATACGAGGTTCCAGAATCCGTCGGGGGTGTAGGAATCGTGGATGATCCGCATGGGCGTCTCGCCGGGCGCGTCCATCAAGTACGGGGAGAACCAGCCGCGGCGGATCACTCCATAGGCCCAGAAATGTGTGAAGGGGCGGTCGATGGGATCCTCATCTCCCTCCACGATGGGCAGCAGGAGGGCGCCGCGCGGCACGGCATCGAACGACCGCGCGAGGCCCGCCAACGCAGGCTGAACTTCCCTAAAATGCCGAGTCACGCTCACGGTTCGCGCGGCGAAAAGCAAAAGCGGAATCGCGGCGAGAATTTTTGCGCGCCGCCCCACACGCGCCGTGGCTAGGATTGCGATAAACAAAAAAGGCAGCACCCGAATATCGAGGTCGGACGCTTCCTGACCCCACATCCAGGGGATCACCCAGAACAACGCAAAGAGAAACGCGGCGATGGCCATCCATTTTCGATCCCAGCGGAATTCGGGATTGCCCCACCACGCCGCCAAAAACCATGCCGCCAGCGCAGCCAGCGAAATCCAATCCAGCCAGGGCCAATACCCGTGCAGGATCATGCCGAGCGAGTCCAGCTTGTCGTCCCATCCGTGAAAGACGATCTTGTTCGCGCTCAGCCCCACGCGCGAGGAGTGCAAATAGAACGCTACGCCCGGCAAGGCGAGCGCGCCACTCCACAGCCAATCACGAATTGGACGCCGTGAAAGCGCGAGGTACGTGACTACAATCAACCCCGTTATTCCGAAACCCAGCAGGTGTGTGAAATAAAGCGCTGTGAAGGCCACGAGAGCCACAATCCATCGACCGGTTCCCGGCCGCGCCAGCCACCGCAGCCAGAATCCAAGCGCCAAAAATCCAACGGCAAGGCTCAGATCGAAATTCAGAAATCCTTCGAGGAAAAAAACGTTGTACGCGATCAGCAGCGACCACAATGACGCGGTCTCCGCGTCCGGCTGCGCCTGGCGAAGAAAAAACCAAACCGCGCCAGGGAGCGCGAGCACGCACAGACTGAGATAAATGCGCCCCGCCGTCTCAATGGGAAAAAGCCGCGCCAGCACGGCGAGTGATGCGTCCGTCCCCAAATAGGGATACGCGCCCCAATCGGCCCGATAGAACTGCTGGAAGGTAAAATGCGAATCGTTCAGATGCGCGAGGACAAATGCCCGCGCCAAATGATTCGGATAATCGAGCAAAGGGGGAAACGCGGCGATCCAGATCGGCGTGAGGAGCATCGCGCCCAGAATCAACACGCCGGTCAAACGAAACGCAGTGTGCGCGGAAATCGAGTGCCCCTGCGTGGGATTGGCTGCGTCCATGTCGAGCACCTACCGCGCTGTCCAAATCAGCGGGAGCAGGCCCATTGCCGCCAGCACGAGCATCAGGATCAGGCTTTGTCTTCCAGTCTTAGGATCGGCGAGCACAAACGCGATAACAGCTTTGGCTAAATTATTGCTGGCCGCCGCGACGATGATTCCCGCCACAGCCACACCCATCGAAGTCATTTTCCCCGCGGTCTGCGTGAGTCCCATGATGAACGGGTCCACAGGCGCAAGGCCGGAAATCACGGCCATCCCGTAGATTCCGCCGCTGCCCAGATGGAGCAGCGCGAAATTGGTCGCCACCAGCACCACAAGGAACACTAGTCCCAACAAAAATGCGGAACTCAGCTCCAACGGATTTCTGGTCGAATAGGCAGGATTCGTTGCCGCTTCGGGCGCGTCGGATAAGCTGGACCACATCCATCCACCCGCAACGCCAATGGCTCCCAGCATGAGAAACGGAATCAAAAGGCGGCCCATGAGCTGAAGATTAAAAATACCGACCAGGGCAAGAAATCGGAAGTACATCACGCCCGAGGCAATCAGTATGCCTCCCGCGTAGGTGTGGGGAGTCCCGGCCGTCCTGGCTTCTTTCGCCATGACCACGGTCGTGAACGTCGACGAATACAATCCTCCCAGCAGGGCCGAGAGCCTTATGCCGCCTTTTCCCTTCGACAATTTCTCCAGCAAATAGCTGCCATAGGACACGCCACTTATCGCCACGACAACCAACCAGGACTTGAACGGATTCACGGCGAACGGACCATAATCTTTATTCGGCAGAATCGGCAGGATGACGAAGGTCAGCAGGAGAAACTTCGTAAACGTCAGAATCTCCACGGCTGGAATTTTTGTTGTGAGGTTTTCGAGAAATTCTTTCAATTCGAGCAGCAACATGCTGAGAACGGCGATCGTGGTGGCGATCCACAATTGATCGCGCGACACGAGCGCGCCGATCACGTATGTGACCAGCCCAGATACTTCCGTCGTCACTCCGGCTTCGTTGTACGTTTCGAGTTTGTGCCGGTACGAAAGCCACAGAAACGCGCCAATCACGCCAAAACCAAACGTCAATGGAAGCAGTTGCTCGCCCGACAAGAGAGCCATCGCATAGCCGATCAGCCCGATCAATGGAAATGTGCGGACCCCGCCGAAGCTGTACCGCTGCCCCGCTGCGCGGTGCTCTTCGCGTTCCAGCCCAATCAGGAAACACAAAAAAAGTGTGAGGAGAATCTTGAGGCCTTCCGGCGGCATGAGTTGGATTAGCTTATCGGTCACGGAATCTGTTCGGGGGCCCTTTCGGCACCGCGAGACTATCGGGAAATGAGGTCAAACTCAATGCCGGACTACGAATCGTGGGAAATGCAGTGAACGCGCACTCGTCACGAATCGTTGGGGTTGAAACCTGGGAACGCCAATCTCCCGATTGGCGAATTGCAAGACGCCATTCAGGAGAATGGCGTTCCCAGGTTAGGAAGGCGCATCCGCGAGTGGCAGCCACACTTGGAATAGCGTGTCGCCGGGCTTCGAGGTGACTTGAATATTGCCCCGGTGCTTTTTCACAATGCGCTGCACGGTGTCGAGGCCGAGGCCGGTGCCCTCGCCTACTCCTTTGGTCGTAAAGAAGGGCTCAAAGATGTGCGTTTGCGCCTCAGGCGAAATTCCTGGCCCGTTGTCGCCAATTTCCACGACAACGCAGGAATCATCACGATAAGTGCGAACGCGAAGCACGCCCTGGCCACCCATCGCATCGATGGCATTGTCGATAATATTCGTCCAAACCTGGTTGAGCTCGCTGCCAAACGAATCCACGAGCAACGGAATGCGCTGATAATCGCGCTGCACGGTCACTCCGCGCTTGAGCTTGTGATTCAAAATCGTAAGAGTGCTCTCCAGGCTTTTCACGATGTCCACGTTTTGCACGGGCGCCTGGTCCATGTAGGTGTATTCCTTGATCGCGAGAACCAGGTCGGAGATGCGTGACGCACTGTTTTCAATTTCGTCAAGGAGGCTGTAGACCTCGGCGACAGCCGCGATTCTTACCAGCGCAGCGCGGGCGGTGCCGGGATCGAGCTCCGCAAAAAGAGACTCCAGCACGTCTGGATGGATGTTGCGGTGCGCAAGGCCGGCCGCCAGCTGCCACAAATCGTTCTGTCCGTGGCTTCGCAGCAGCGAATCCAATTGGTCTTCGAGGTCGGCCATGGCCAAGGCGTCGGGCGGGGGATCCTTGTGCAGGATGATCGAGGCCTCCAGCTTCTCAATTTCCGCTTTCTGTGTCGCAGTGAGGTCGCGCCGCCCAAGTTCGTGGGCCGCGTCGCGAATTTTTTGCAGGATATCTCGCAACTGGCTGGAGGCGCGCTTGGCGGCGGAAGCGGGATTGTTGAGTTCGTGGGCGAGCCCGGCGGAAAGTTTTCCGAGAGCCACGAGGCGGTCTCGCTGCTGTTCCCGACGGGTGGTCTCGCGAACGCGATCGGTCATCATACCTACGAGGCGCTGGGTCAGCTCGGGCATTTTCTGTACGAGGTCTTGATACTTCGATTCCGGATATCGCAGGATGCGGCAATCGGTCAGCGCACGGGCGCCAAATGTGAACGTTTTCATTCTTGAAAAAGGCAGCCGCCCAGTCACTTGGCCAGCGTTGACCGCGATGATGACCATCTCGCCGCCGATTTCACCGCGCGCCTGGAGGTCTCCTTCGAGAAGGACAAACATGGCGTCAGCTGGAGCGCCCGGGGTAATCAGAGTATCGCCCGCCTTGAAGCGCAATTCCTCGGCCTGGCTGAGGAACCAACTGATCTGGTCTTCCGGCAGGTCCGCGAATACCGGGACGCGAAGCAACTCCGTTTTTGCCGTCATTGGACTTTGCTCAAGCATTGGTGAATGTATTCTGGCGCAGCCTTCAGCTTGTGGAATTTGGTTACGGCAAGGGTGGACCTTGCTCCTACCAACCCCCACAGGCTGAAGCCTGCGCCACTTCTTCTCATTGAACTTTACTCAAATATTGGTGAATGAACTGCACGGCCACCGACCCTTCCCCAACTCCCGAAGCCACGCGCTTCACCGACCCGTGCCGCACGTCGCCCACGGCAAAAATGCCGGGCACATTCGTTTCGAGCAAAAAGGGATCGCGTTCGAGCGTCCAGCCCTTGGGACGCTGCCCATCGGCGATGAGGTCGGGGCCCGTCAAGAGGAAACCACGATCGTCGCGCTCGACGACGCCGGCCAGCCAATCCGTTCGCGGCAGCGCGCCGATAAAAATGAACACGGAGTTTGCCGGGACGCGCTCGATCTTGCCCGTGTCTGAACACAGGACGGAAATTTCCTCGAGGTGCGTTCCGCCATGCACTTCGGCCACACTGGCGTGCGCCCAGACCTGAATATTAGGCGTCTCCTTGACTTGATCGATCAAGTATTGCGACATGGTACTCGAGAGAGAACTTCCGCGCACCAGGATGAACACTTTTTCTGCGTGCTTGGCAAAGTTCATGGCCGCCTGCCCCGCCGAATTCGCGCCACCCACTACGTAGACGGTTTCTCCCGCGCAGGAAATCGCTTCCGTCGCGCCGCCGCCGTAGTAGACGCCCGCGCCTTGCAAGCGATCGATTCCAGGTGCATCGAGGCGCCGCCATTGAACTCCTGTCGCGATCATCAACGCATGGCAGGAAAACTCGCTTCCGTCGGCCAGCTTGATGATCCGGTAAGGACCTTCCGTTCGAACTTCGGCCGCTTCCGCAGCCAGGATTTCCACGCCAAATCGCTGCGCCTGCACCACCGCTCGGCGCGCCAGGTCGCCGCCGCTCAGCCCCGCCGGAAAGCCAAGATAATTCTCGATGCGTGAGCTCATGCCCGCCTGTCCGCCCGGCGCTTCCCGCTCAACCATCACCGTGTGCAAGCCTTCCGACGCTCCATACACGGCGGCAGCGAGGCCCGCCGGCCCTCCGCCGATAATCGCTAAATCGTAAAAACTTGTTTGCGCGCGGGTCCGCAGGCCGACTTTCTGCGCCACTTGCGCCGGGGTGCATTCGAGAAGTTTTGTCCCGTCGGGAAATAGGACAACCGGAAGACTGGCCGCCTCCGGCCCGAGACTTTCCAGCAGAAGTTTGGTCTCCGGGTCACTTGCGGAAATCTCCGCGTCGATCCACTGGTAAGGGACGTGATTGCGCGCCAGGAAGTCGCGCAATTCATACGACCGGGGCGACCATCGCGTGCCGAGTACGCGGATTCCCGAATAGGCGGGATGGTAGGAAGCCTGCCAGTCTTCCAGCAAATCGTCCAATTGCGGATAGAGGTGCTCGGTGGGCGGGTCCCAAGGCTTCATGAAAAAATAGTGAATGCTCGCCTCATTGATGGCGCCAATCGCCGCGGTGGTGTCGGCGTAGGCGGTGAGAAGCGCGCGCTTGGCCTCCGGGTAAATCCGCATGGCTTCCTGCAAAAAGTGCACGCCGTCGATGCGCGGCATGCGCTGGTCCGCCAAGAGCAAGGCCACGCTATCGCTGCGGAGTTTTAACTGTTTCAGAAGGTCGAGCGCGCCTTCGGGAGATCCGCTTCCCAGCACGCGATAGTCCGCGCCATATTGCGACCGCAAGTCGCGTTCAATCGCCCGCAGTACATCCGCATCGTCGTCCACACTCAACAAGATTGGTTTCGCCATGGTTGCTCTTTGTCCAATGATGGAGCCAGTTTCAAACTCGCGCGGCACCAGAGTAGCCTGATTGGATGCCAGGAGCTAACTTTGGTCGCAGGATTTTACCAGTAGCGCAGGCTTCAACCTGTGGGGGTTCGATCTTGCAAGGACTAAACCCCACAGGCTGAAGCCTGCGCTACTCGGATTAGGCCGAAGATAACTATACTCACAGCAAAAACGAAAGATAAGTTAGAGTAGGGCGGCGAGGCGCTAAAAATTCCCCTCTTCCTGCGGCCATGATCGGGAAAACCATTTCGCATTATCGCATTCTCTCGCAGCTCGGCGGCGGCGGGATGGGCGTGGTCTACGAAGCGGAAGACCTCAAGCTGCGCCGCCATGTCGCGCTGAAATTCCTGCCTCCCGACATGGAAAATGATCCTGCCGCCCGCGAACGCTTCCAGCGTGAAGCGTTTGCCGCCTCCGCGCTGAATCATCCAAACATCTGCACCATTTACGAGATCGACGAAGCCAACAGCCAGCACTTCATCGCTATGGAATTGCTGGAAGGGCAAACGCTTAAGCATCTGCTCAGTGGGAAGCCGTTGCCTCTCGAACAAATACTGGAACTCGCAGGAGAAATTGCCGATGCCTTGGACGCGGCCCACTTGAAGGGGATCGTGCATCGTGACATCAAGCCGGCAAACATTTTCGTCACGGCGCGTGGGCAGCCGAAGATCCTGGATTTCGGTTTGGCCAAGGTAGCCGAGCGGGACAACGAACCCACTATAGTTAATGAGCCGCAACAGCCCACGGCGCCTAAAGAGGAATTGACCAGTCCCGGCACGACGCTGGGCACGGTTGCGTACATGTCACCGGAGCAAGCGCGCGGCGAACCGTTGGATGCCCGGACGGATCTGTTCTCGTTTGGGGTGGTGCTGTACGAAATGGCGACCGGCAAACTGCCATTTCCGGGCGGCACCTCGGCGGTTATCTTCCATGCGATTCTCAGCCAGCCTCCAATTCCGCCGCTCCGGCTCAACCCCCAAATCCCGCCGAAGCTGGAAGAGATCATGCACAAGTCTTTGGAGAAGGACCGCAAGCTGCGTTACCAGAGCGCGGCGGATTTACGAGCTGACTTGGCTCGGCTGAAACGCGACACGGATTCGAGCCGCTTGGCTTCGGCTGCACCAGCAGCCGAAGCGCGTCCTCAGCCGTGGTGGCGAAGCAAATCGGCAGTCGGGATCGCTGTAATTTTGCTCGCAGCCGCAGTCGCAGCCGCGGGATGGTTCTATAGGTCTCGCGCGAACGGCGGCGAGACGATTGACTCGGTTGCGGTTCTGCCTTTTGTGAACGCTAGCGCCGATCCGAACGCGGAGTACCTGAGCGATGGAATCACCGAGAGCCTGATCAACAGCCTCTCGACGCTGCCTCACCTCAAGGTGATGTCTCGCGACTCCGCCTTTATGTTCAAGGGCAAAAACACCGACGCGGGAACAGTTGGCCAGCGGCTCGGCGTTCGCGCCGTCCTCAAAGGCCGTGTGTTGCAACGCGGCGATGACTTGGAAATCAGCGCCGAACTGGTGGACGCCCGCGACAACAGCCACATCTGGGGCCAGCAGTACAGCCGCAAAGCATCCGATATTTTTGCCTTGCAGGGTGATCTCGCGAAAGAGATGACCTCCATGCTACGAATGCGCTTGACAGGCGAAGATGAAAAGCGCATGGCGAAAAGCTACACTGCGAATCCCGAAGCCTATCAGGACTACTTGAAAGGCCGCTATTGGTGGAACAAGAGAAGCGAAGATGGGGTAAGAAAGGGGATCGACTACTTTCAGCAGGCCATCGCCAAAGATCCCGCTTATGCGCTTGCTTATGATGGCTTGGCCGATGGCTACAGCGTCCTTGGAAACTACGGTTATGTTCCGCCAAAAGAGGCTTATCCGAGAGCCAAAGAGGCCGTGCTGAAGGCGCTGCAACTAGACGATACCCTCGCCGAAGCTCATACCTCGCTAGCGTTCGTCATGACCGATTACGACTGGGATTGGCCTGGCGCCGAAAGAGAATTCCAACGTGCCATTGGGCTCAATCCGAATTACGCCTACGCCCACGCTTTATATGCCTACCATCTATATAGGATTGGACAGTTTGATAAAGCAATCGCGGAGAGCAAACGAGCCCTGGAACTTGATCCCCTTTCCCTCATCGGCAATAGGATTTTGGGACAGTCCTACTATTATGCACGGAAATATGACCAAGCCATTGAGCAATACCGGAAGACATTGGAGTTGGATCCCAACTTCACTGCGGCGCACAGGTCCCTTGGCATGGCCTATGTCCAACAATCCAATTACAAGGAAGGTCTAGCGGAGATGGAAAAGGACTTAGCCATCTCGCCTGGCAACGCCGCGGCGCTTTCGGAGATCGGCCATGCCTATGCGGTGGCCGGAAGAAAATTAGAGGCGCAGAAAGTCCTCGGTCAATTGGACGAGATTTCGAAACAAAAGTTCGTTACAGCGGCGTTCATGGCCATAATTTATGCGGGCCTTGAGGAGAGGGACAAGGCATTCGAGCAGCTGGAATTGGGCTATAAGGAACGCTCCTTAGGTGGTGGTGCAATCATTCTATCTGACCCAGGCTTCGATCCGCTGCGGTCGGACCCACGCTTCGCCGATCTACTCCGCCGCATGAATTTGCAGCCTTGAGTAGCACAGGCACTCTTGCCTGTGCGGGGTTTGCGATCGTAGGGGAATCGGTGGCGTACCGGCAACCTACAAAAGCGCACAGCCAGGAGTGGCTGTGCTACGCGAGGCTGGAACTTCCCATGAGGTATTTGTCGACCGCAACCGCGGCTTTGCGGCCTTCTGAAATCGCCCACACGACGAGCGACTGGCCGCGGCGCATGTCACCCGCTGCGAAGACGCCGGGGACCGAGCTCATGTAGTCCGCGCCGGTAGCGATGTTGCTGCGAGCGTCGAGATTCACGCCAAGCTGCTCGATCATGCCCTGCTTCACGGGTCCGAGAAACCCCAACGCGAGGAGGACGAAGTCCGTTTCGATCACGGTCTCCGTGCCCGGGATGGCCTCGAATTTCGGCGGCGGGCCGACGCGAATCGCGTGTAACTGTTTTACATTGCCGTTCTCATCGCCCGTGAACTTGACGGTATTGATGGCCCAATCGCGCTTGCCGCCCTCTTCGTGCGCGCTTTCGGTGCGCAGCATCAGCGGCCACAGCGGCCACGGCGTGCTCGGGTGGCGGTCCCCTGGCGGCATGGGCATGATCTCGAATTGGTGAATCGATTTCGCCTGATGGCGGTGGCAAGTGCCGAGGCAGTCCGCGCCGGTGTCGCCGCCGCCAATGATCACAACGCGCTTGCCGGTGGCAAGAATCTGGTCCGGAATCGTGTCGCCCGCGACGACTTTGTTCTGCTGCGGCAGGAATTGCATCGCAAAATAAATGCCCTTGAGCTCGCGCCCGGGAACATTGAGGTCGCGCGGGGCTTCCGCGCCGCCGGTCAGCACCATGGCGTCAAATTCCCTTCGCAAATCCTGCGCGGGAATGTTTCCCCCGCCCACGTGAGCGTTCGTCTGGAATCGGACTCCCTCGGCCATCATCTGTTCAAGGCGCCGGTCGAGAACGCGCTTTTCCAATTTGAAATCCGGAATGCCGTAGCGCAGCAGGCCGCCGATGCGGTCGTTTTTTTCAAACAAAGTGACTTCATGGCCCGCGCGATTCAATTGCTGCGCGGCCGCCAGGCCCGACGGCCCGGAACCCACCACGGCAATTCGCTTGCCGGTGCGCGTTTCGGGAAGTTCCGGCTTGATCCAGCCTTCTTCCCAGGCGCGGTCCACGATGCTTTTTTCGATCAATTTGATTGTGACGGGCGGCTCGCTGATTCCCAGGACGCAGGCCGCTTCGCATGGCGCAGGACAAATGCGCCCGGTAAACTCCGGAAAATTATTGGTGGAATGGAGGACGCGGATGGCATCCTTCCAGCGGTCGCGATAGACCAGGTCGTTCCAGTCCGGAATGATGTTGTTGACCGGGCAGCCCGTGTGGCAGAACGGAATGCCGCAATCCATGCAGCGCGCGCCCTGCACACGCACTTTCTCTTCCGGGAACGGCTGGTAGACCTCGAAATAATCGTGAACGCGCTCCACGACAGGACGCCGCGCCGGCACTTCACGGGTGTATTCCTTGAAGCCGGTGACCTTACCCACGAATCACCTGCCCACCGGCAGGCGGGCCTGACCCTGCGCGTGCATGGTTTCCGCCTGCGCCGCCAGCACGGTCGCCGGGATTCGTGGAATCCCGAGGACACGCTTGTATTCGTGCGGGAACACCTTCACGAATTTCGGCAGCATCGCGTCCCAATGCTTCAAAACCCATCTCCCTTGCGGGCTATCGGTCAGCTCCGCGTGGCGCGCAATCAAGCCATGTACCGTCTCGATATCTTTAGCATCCGTTACCGGCTCAAGGTCCACATCGGCCCGGTTGCAGCACTCCGAAGCAAATTCGCCGGTCTGGTCTAAAACGTAAGCGACACCGCCGGTCATCCCGGCTGCGAAATTGCGGCCCGTCTTGCCCAGCACCACGACCAGGCCGCGCGTCATGTATTCGCAACCGTGATCGCCAACGCCTTCGACGACTGCCGTGGCGCCCGAATTGCGCACCGCGAATCGTTCGCCGGCCATGCCGTTGAAGAACGCCTCGCCGCTCGTCGCGCCGTAGAGGCACACGTTGCCGATCAGAATATTATCCTCCGGCACAAAATGTGAATTGCGCGGCGGATAAATCACGATTCTCCCGCCGGATAGCCCCTTGCCGACATAATCGTTGGCTTCGCCTTCGAGCGTCAGCGTCACGCCCGTGGCCAGGAACGCGCCGAAACTTTGCCCCGCGCAGCCGTGAAACTGGATGTGAATGGTGTCGTCCGGCAATCCCACGGAGCCGTGGTGGCGCGCAATATGGCCGCTGAGCATCGCGCCCACGGTGCGGTGCACATTGCGAATGGGCAGATCGAGCGACACTGGCGTGAGATGCTCGATCGCGTCGCTGGTTTGTTCGATCAGCTTTCCGTCGAGCGCGTCGTAGAGCCCGTGGTCCTGCGCCTGCGTGCAGCGGCGCCCCACATGGCTCGGCATCGGCGGATTGTAAAGCACCGCGGAGAGATCGATCCCTTTCGCTTTCCAATGCTCCACGTCCGTGCGCTGGACGAGGCAATCCACGCGCCCAATCATTTCGTCGACTTTTCGGAATCCCAGCTGCGCCATGATGAGGCGGAGGTCTTCGGCGACATAGAACAAGAAATTAATCACGTGCTCGGGCTTGCCCGCGAACTTCTTGCGAAGCTCAGGATCCTGCGTGGCAACGCCCACGGGGCAGGTATTCAAATGGCATTTGCGCATCATAATGCAGCCCATCGTGACCAGCGGCGTGGTGGCAAATCCGAATTCCTCGGCGCCCAGGAGAGCGGCGATCGCGACATCGCGCCCGGTCTGCAGCTTGCCGTCCACCTGCACGCGCACGCGGCTGCGCAGATCGTTCATGACCAGAACTTGTTGCGTCTCCGAAAGCCCGAGCTCCCACGGAATTCCGGCGTGACGAATCGAGCTGATCGGCGATGCGCCGGTCCCGCCATCGTAGCCGCTGATGAGGATCACGTCGGCGTGCGCCTTGGCCACGCCGGCTGCAACGGTGCCCACGCCCACCTCGGCCACGAGCTTCACGGAAATTCGCGCCTGGGGATTCACGTTTTTCAAATCGAAAATGAGCTGCGCCAAATCCTCAATCGAATAAATATCGTGATGAGGGGGCGGCGAAATCAGGCCCACGCCGGGGATCGAGTGGCGCACGCGGGCGATCACGTCATCCACTTTGTGGCCCGGCAACTGGCCGCCTTCGCCCGGCTTCGCGCCTTGAGCGATCTTGATCTGCAAGTCGTCGGCGTTGATCAGATAATTCGTCGTGACGCCGAAACGCGCCGAAGCCACCTGCTTGATCGCGCTGCGGCGCAAATCACCGTTCGCGTCCGGAAGGAACCTTGCTTCGTCCTCGCCGCCCTCGCCGGTATTCGATTTGCCGCCGATGCGGTTCATCGCGATGGCCAGCGTCTCGTGCGCTTCCTTGCTGATCGAGCCGAAGGACATCGCGCCGGTCGCAAAGCGCTTCACGATGTCGGCGGCGGGCTCGACTTGTTCCAGGGGAATGGCTGGGCCGTTCGCCTTGAATTCAAACATGCCGCGGAGCATTTGCAGATCGCGATTCTGCTGGTTCACGATATCCGCAAATTCCCGGAAGCTCTCGAATTTCTCTTGCCGCACCGCGTGCTGCAGTTTGCTCACGGTCGTCGGGTTCAGCAAGTGGCGTTCGCCCCGCACCCGGTACTGATATTCCCCGCCGACGCGAAGTTCCGTGTCCGACAGGTGCGGCGGCTGCATCGCAAATTCATGCTTCATGATCGCTTCGCGAGCCAGCACATCGAGGCCGATGCCTTCGATGCGCGACGACGTTCCCGTAAAATATTTCTCGACGAGTGATTGATTGAGGCCCACCGTCTCGAAGATTTGCGCGCCCTGATAACTCTGCAGCGTGGAAATCCCCATCTTCGAAAACGTTTTCAGAAGCCCTTTGTCGATCGACTTCATGTAGCTTTTGAAAACTTTGTCCCAGGTCGTTTCCGCCGGAAACGCTCCGGCCCGGTGAAGATCTTCCAGGGTTTCAATCGCGAGATACGGATTCACCGCGCTCGCTCCGTAGCCGAGCAGCAAGGCAAAATGCATCACTTCGCGCGGCTCGCCGGATTCGACGATCAAGGCCACCTGGTTGCGCGTTCCCTCGCGAATCAGGTGATTGTGGACCGCGGAAAGCGCCAGCAGGCTGGGGATCGGCGCGTATTCGTGGTCCACGCCGCGGTCGGTCAGAATCAGCAGGGTGTAACCGGATTTGATCGCCAGCGAAGCGCGGCGGCAAAGGGTTTCAATCGCTTCTTCGAGCGGCTTTTCGCCGTCCTTGACGCGGAACAGCATGGGCAGACTGGTCGCCAGGAAATTGCCCCAACTCACGCGCCGCAGCTTTTCCAGCCGCCAATTGGAAATGACCGGATGGCGCAGCTTCAGCGTGTGGCAATTTTTCGGCGTCTCTTCCAGGATATTGCCCTCGCTTCCAATATAAGAATTGAGAGACATCACCAACCCTTCGCGAATCGAATCGATCGCCGGATTGGTGACCTGCGCAAACGTCTGCTTGAAATAACTGAAGAGCATTTGCGGCTTGTCGGATAAACAAGCCAGCGGCGTGTCGATTCCCATCGAGCCCACCGGTTCTTCACTGCCGAGAGCGGAGGGCAACAAAATCGTTTTCAGGTCTTCGTCCGTGTAGCCAAAGGCGCGCTGGCGCATCCGGATCGTGTCGTGGTTGGTCGGCAGAACGTGCGTCGGACTCGGCAGATGATCGAGCGTGATCTGATTTTCTTTGAGCCACTGCGCGTAAGGCTGCCGCGCGGCCAATTGCTTTTTGACTTCTTCGTCCGTAATCAGCCGCTTCTGCTCCGTGTCCACGATGAAAATGCGGCCGGGCGCGAGCCTGCCTTTCATCCGGACTTCCTCGGGCTTGATGGAAAGCACTCCGGCTTCCGAGGCCAGAACCACCAGGCCGTCGGTTGTCACGAGGAACCGGCCGGGACGCAGTCCGTTGCGATCGAGCTTTGCGCCAATTACTCGCCCGTCGGTGAAAGCCACCGCCGCCGGCCCATCCCACGGTTCCATCAGCGACGCGTGATATTCGTAAAACGCCTTGATGTCCTCGGGCATCGTGGCGTCGTGATCCCAGGCTTCCGGGATCAGCATGGACATCACATGGGGAAGTGTGCGGCCGGAAAGGGTGAGCATCTCCACGGCGTTATCCAGCATGGCCGAATCGCTGCCGCCCGCGGTGATGATCGGCATCAGCTTCTTCATGTCTTCGCCGAAAAGCGGAGTCGCCAGCACGGACTGCCGCGCGTACATCCAGTTCATGTTTCCGCGCAGCGTGTTGATTTCCCCGTTGTGGCAGATGTAGCGGTACGGGTGTGCAAGCTTCCAACTCGGAAACGTGTTCGTGGAAAAGCGCTGGTGTACGAGGCACAGCGCGCTGGTCAAATCGGGATCCAGCAACTCTTTGTAAAAATCGGTGATCTGCGGCGCGAGCAATAGTCCCTTGTAGATAATCGTGCGCGAAGAAAGAGACGGAACGTAGAAAAACTCCTTTTCCTTCAGGTCGGTCTCGGCGATGGCCGATTCCGCGCGTTTGCGCACGACGTACAGCTTGCGCTCTAACGCGTCCTGATCCATACCCGGGCCGCTGCGCACGAAAATTTGCTCGATGTAGGGTTGCGAAGCGCGCGCCAGGCGCCCGATCGTGTTGCCATTGATCGGCGTGTCGCGCCATCCGAGGACCGACAAGCCCTCCTCGCGCGCAATTTTTTCGATGATCCCTTCGCAAATGAGCCGGTCCTGCGTGTCGACCGGAAGAAAAACCATGCCCACTCCGTACTCA
The DNA here is from genome assembly GCA_963719875.1 of uncultured Acidobacteriota bacterium. GTDB lineage: Bacteria > Acidobacteriota > Terriglobia > Acidiferrales > UBA7541 > Palsa-360. Next base: position 570,317 of record CAVRDJ010000002.1, read on the forward strand.
CCGGGCGAGGGCAAAGAGAAACCCAGACTGGCCGCTTCGCGCTCGAAGAACGCATGAGGAATCTGGATCAAAATTCCCGCGCCATCGCCGGTTTGCGGATCGCACCCGCAAGCGCCACGATGGGTCAGGTTGATCAGAATCTGTATGCCTTTGAGAACAATATCGTGGGACTTCCGGCCCTCAATGCTGGCGACAAAACCGATGCCGCAAGCGTCATGCTCATGCTCCGGGCGATACAATCCCTGAGCAGGCGGCATGCCCCGAAATGGGTACAGTTCACTCATGTAAGCCGGAATTCACGATCCAGGGATGGCTGAACTAGACGGCGAAAATCATGCCTTCAATTCGGCTAACTCGATTCAACCGCATCTCCTGGAACGCTATTCCCTCCTTGACTTAACCATTTGACACAACAATGTAAAGATCGATTCCGGGCACTCCCTTTCAGCTCAACCGGATACAGAAAAACGGCGCCTCATACACTTCGACCCCGTTCCCAGACCGGCTTTCCGGAAAGCCTTTATCTTACCATTCTCCCGGCCCGATTGTCCCCCCGGCATTCGTCATCTGGATTTGCTATTCATCGCATTATTTTTTTGGATTGGTCGCGGCCCTCCGCCGTGGTTCTGCTATAATTCCGCCCTCCATTATGGATTTCGACCAGCTCACTACTTTCATTGAAATAGCCAAACTTGGCAGTTTTTCGCGCGCCGGCCAAAAATTGTTCCGCTCGCAACCGGCCGTCAGCGCGCAGGTGCGCCAACTCGAGCAGGAATATGGCGAGAAACTGTTCGACCGGGGGCGCAAGTCCGTGCGTCTGACCTCGGCGGGAGAAACCCTTTTTGAATACGCCGTTCGCATGGTGAATCTGCGCGCCGAATCCCTGCGCGCCGTGGTCGACAAAGCCACCACGCCCCGAGGAGTGCTCGCCCTCGGCGCCAATGAAGCCACGTGCCTGTACGTTTTACCGGAAATTTTTGCGGAATATCACCGCCTGTACCCGGCGGTGCAGATCAGCATCTACCGCAATTTCAGCCATAAAGTATTGCAAAAAGTCGAAGACGGATCGATTGACGTCGGCATCGTGACGCTCCCCGCGAAATCTCCGAGTCTGAAGTTCCATCCGATTTTCCGCGACCGGGTCATGCTGATGGTCAATCCGCGCAATCCCCTGGCGAAACTCAAGACCGTCCGCATGAAGGATATCGCCGAGCAGCCTTTGATTTTCCCGCGAACCGGATACACGCGGCAGCTGCTCGACAAGCACTTCCGGCCTTACAAGCCGCAACTCCAGATCACCATGGAGCTGACGAGCGTGGGTATGATCAAATGCTTCGTGGCGGCGGGACTGGGCGTGTCGCTGATCAGCGCGAGCTTCGCCCGCAATGAAGTTCGCGCCGGCGAAGTGAAACTGATCCCCATCGCGGACGTGGAACTCTGGCGCGAGTTGGGAATCGTCTATCGCCGCGACCGCACCCTGCCGCGTTCCTCCGCCGCGTTTATCAGCCTGGTCCGGCAACGCGCCGCGGAAACTCCCGACTTGGAAATTGTTCAGCCCCGCAAGGTTGTACGCGGCGGCGAACCAGCCCCGCTCGCGTAATTCTTTTCCGCAGCTTACGTCCAATCGTTCGATGCAATCCAAAAGTGTCCCGCCTGAGACAGTAACGCGGGCTTCAGCCTGCGGGTGTTCATCCTTGCAAGGACCAGAACCCGCAGGCTGAAGCCCGCGCTACTCACGCCCCTCACCGGACTGCGATTGGATCAATGGTCGACCCGGTCCCGCCTTCGATTTTCAAGGGAGTCATAATATACGCAGTTTCATACGCATGTTCCGCAGCGAGTTGCTCCAGCCGCAGGTTTTCGACCAGGTACACTCCATTCACAATCAGAAACATCGCGTGAATCGGCAGATTCACTTTTTGTCCAGCGTAAGGCCGCACCTCGACGCAGCACGTATCCGTTCCCACGAGCATCGGATTCTGCTTGATCAGCCACTCTCCCGCCTCGATGCCGATCCCCGGCGAGGATTTCAAATATTTATCCTTGTCCTTAACGGTGTACTGCTTGGCCCAGCCGGTATTGATCATGACCGCGTCGCCGGGCTCCAACTTCACTTTTTCTTTCGCCAGTGCCTGTTGCAAATCGTCCGGCGTGATGACGTAACCACCTTGAAGCATGTCCACATTCTTGAGGCCCGCCACGTCGATCAGCACGCCGCGCGTCATGATGTCGGGAATTTTCTCGACGCCAAGTTTCGGAAACCCCTGCCGCGCGCCGGCGCTCAAGTCGTTGCCGCCCTCGGAAAAGCTCATTTCATGGTTCGTGATGCAGTTGTAGTATTCGCCGCCGTAAATCTGGTGCGCAAAGGCGTCCAGCTGCGTGCCAACCTGGCCTAGCTCCGTGATGACAATCTCCTCGTTCTCGCCACGCGTGCCCGGGTCCGTCGCCGTGCTGCGTTTCATGTGCAGATCGAAGCGCCGCGAGCCGATCAACGGCAACGCCGCCGAAAGATGGAAACCAAGCGTGAAGACTTCGCCGGTGTGAATCAATTTCGCCGCTTTCAAGGCCATCTCCGGCTTCATCAAATTTCCGGAGCCCACTTCATCCTTCGCGCCCCACTTCGATGGACATCGCTGCGCATCGGCGGGCATTTCCCACGATTGCGCGTGCAGCGCCCCGCCCGCAAATCCAAATGTCAGCGCAAAAATCGTCACCCGAACCGGCAACATCGCTCGCATGTTTTCCTCCCGCAGATGGGTTCAAAATTAGCTCAGGTTTATAGACTTAAATCGCGGGCATCGCAACAAAATCGAATGTCTATGTCTGACGGTCGCGCAGCAGACGAAGCATATCCGGATCGGAATTTTTCGGGAGGGGGCCTTCCGCTTCCGCCGGCTCGGGAATTTCTCCTTCGCCGGTTGCCAGGAACAGATTGGCTTCGAGGCCGTGCTGCTTGTCGTAGAGTTCGCGATATCGCCCGGCCAGCGCGTAAAGCGACGCGTGCGTGCCGCGCTCGACGATTTTTCCGCTTTCGACCACAAGGATTTGATCGGCGCGGCGAATCGTGGAAAGCCGATGGGCGATGACGAAGGTCGTCCGCCCGCGCATCAACTGCGCGAGGCCTTCCTGAATCAGCATTTCCGATTCGGAATCGAGGCTCGACGTCGCTTCGTCCAGAATCAGGATGCGCGGGTCGGCCAGAATGGCGCGTGCGATCGAAACGCGCTGGCGCTGCCCGCCGGAGAGTTTCACGCCGCGCTCGCCGATGATCGTGTCGTATCCTTCCGGAAAGCGCTCGGCGAATTCGTCCACGCGCGCGATCCGGCACGCCGCCAGAATTTCTTCCTCGCTCGCATAGGGCCTCGAAAACGCCACGTTCTCGCGAATCGTCCCGTCAAACAGGAACGACTCCTGCAGCACGACGCCGAGGCGTGTGCGGTAGGAATCCAGGCGCACCGTGGCGAGATCCACGCCGTCCACGAGCACTCGCCCCTCAAGCGGCACATGAAACGCCGCGACGAGTCCGATGATCGTGGATTTCCCCGAACCGGACGAACCCACGAGGGCCGTCACCGTCCCCGGCTGCGAGCAGAAGCTCACATCCTGCAGGACCGGCTTGCCGGCTTCGTACGAGAAGTTGACGTTTTCAAATGCAAGTTCGCCCACAATGTCCGGCAGCGTGACCGTGCGGCGCGGGTCTTCATCCTCGGGCCGCTCGTCGAGCACTTCTCGCGTGCGTTCGAGTCCCGCGACCGCTTCGGTCAGTTGCGTGCCGATACCGACCACTTGAAACACCGGCGCAATCATGAATGCCAGAAACGCGGTGTAGCTCATGAATTGGCCGACCGTAATTTTTCCCTCGAGGACCTGGTGCGAGCCAACCAGCATTACGAGCGCGCCGACCACGCCGCCGAGCGCGGTCGTGGAAAAACTCATCATCGACATCGTCGTGAGCGATTTGATTACATTGTCGAGCAATCGCTGCACGCCTTTGGTGAACACGCCATGCTCGCGCTCCTCCGCGTGGTACCCCTTCACCACGCGCACACCGGAGAGCGATTCCGTCAGCCGCCCGCTGACCTCGGCGTTGATTTTCGCGCGCTCGCGGAAGATCGGCCGCAGAACACTGAACGCCTTCCGCAGTCCGGCCATGCTTACGAGCAATAACGCGGCCGCAAGCCCCGTCATTACCGGACTGATGCGCAGCAGCATGTAAAGAGCAATGGCCGCCGTCAGCAAGCCGCCCAGAAATTCCACGAGTCCCGTGCCAATCAGGTTCCGCACCCCTTCGACGTCGCTCATGATGCGCGAGACGAGCGCGCCTGTCTTGTTCGCATCGTAGTACGCGACCGGCAGACGCCCGACGTGCTCCTGCACTTTCCTTCGCAGCTCGGTGATCATCCGCTGCGCCGCTTTTGAGAGTGTTTGCGTCAGCGTGTAGGAAGTAACGCCCTGCAACAGTGTCGCCAGAAGCACTCCGCCGACCAGCGGCATCAACAGCCGCGTCTGGTGATGGATCATCACGTTGTCGACCAGGTATTTCGTCGTGAAGGGAAGTGCAAGGCCGGAAACGCGGTTAATGGCCATGAGCACCAGGCCCATCGCCAACAAAACCCGGCGCGGCCGCATTAACGCCCAAATTTCAGGCAATTGTTCCCTGACCCGCAGCGCTTTTTTCTTGTTCGGGTCAGCAGTGTTTTCCCGCCCGAGCCTCGTGCCATGCCCTCGCTCCGCCCGCGAAGCCATGCCGCGTTGCGACCCCATGCCACCAAATCCGCCCGCCATTCTCATACCTTAGCCATCTTAGAGGATTTGACCCTTATGCCGCCACTGGCCCGCGAAGTGGAGGTGCATTCGTCTGCCAAGCGAAGTGACCGATCGAACCACTCCTGACATTTGCTGGTGATTGACAGGCGTATTTAAATCAGATGCTGGCAGCATGCGGCAAGTCGCAGAAATCAACATCACGCGAGCACGTGGCAACCCGGCGCTTGAGGCCGTTCTAGAAGGTTACAGAAGTTGATTTGCGGTTCACCATTTCCCCGCGTCCCCCCGCGATTTTTTCCACACCTGTGAATGCGAGTCGCGCAACATGGATGCCCAATTTTTTCCCTTGACACGGTTCAGACCCGAACCTAGATTGTGGATGGGCATCCAGTGGGAGAAGGGGATCACCACCGCATCACTAGAAGTCCCCTGAGCTTCTCGAATCCCTGAGGGCGGTCCAGTGTTCGTTCACGCAGACCTTACGATAAAATCGAACGAGCCAGGCGGAATCCATTGAATCAGAAACGAGGGAACGAATATTGGATCAATCCCCTGCTCGAGCGACTCGATCTGCTCCGGGAAGGCGATCGAGATCTCGCCCGGGACGCCTACTGGAAACAAATCGAGGATTGCGAACTGGTGGAGCGCGTCGGAAGACTCATCGTTGAAGTTAACCGGGCAGCCGGCTACCGCATTCTGGAAATGGTGGATTTTCTTCCTCCGCAGAGGAGTATTTTGCGCGTTTCCTTTGAGCGGCGTCAGGTCAAACACAGTATGGAAGTCGTGATTCGGGAGAGTGGAATTTTCCTGATGTTCTCCACAAAGAGACGCGATTTGACCGGATGGAGACGCTATTTTCCTACCTATTCCATGAGAAAATATACCTCCACCCGTGTTTGGGAACAACTCATTCACCCGGAAGAAATAGCGGAACAAAACATCCAGGCCTGGATTTCCTATCTTCTTTCGGGACTTGACAAGAAATTCAGACTGGATCAAATACTGCATGCTCCCGCAACCCCTGAGGCTGACCTCAACGCGGCTCTTCGAAAAGCCTCCGCATAGCGAACTGCACCCTGGGACTCGGGGCCCGATGCCGGGTCCGTGAACGAAATGCAAGCCGCCACCGGCTTATGGTGAGCATTGCAGTTTGTCCAGCCTTCTTGCCAGGGGGAAAGAGTGTTCGTTCTTATCGCTAATCGCCCCGTGGCGCCTGGAGTATTCCGTCGCCGCCCACCACTCAGACGGGAGCGATTGATCCAAAGATTTTTGAACGCCTGTTGAAATTCACTTGTAAGATGTCGAAGCTGCGGTACCGCCGCCAGGTTCGCGCGGGATTGCCTTGGTGCGGGAGGTGCAACCCGGACAGGGAAACATGCCGGTTGCGTGACGCACACGTCGGAGAGATTTAAAATGTCGAAGCTTCGCTTATCGATGGCCTGCTGGAATTATGACCGCACGCGCGCATTGCTCGAGGAGCGCATTCCCATTGACGGTATCGACCTGACCTACATCAACATCCCCGTCGAGGAAACCTTTTTTCGGATGATCCGTCACAGGGAATTTGACGTCGCCGAAATGTCCCTCTCCTCTTACACGCTTTCCTTGTTTCGGGACCCGAAGCCGTTTGTCGCCATTCCGGTCTTCCCTTCCCGATATTTCCGGCACTCCTGCATCTTCATCAATCGCCACAGCGGGATCCGCGAGCCGAAGGATCTAGTTGGAAAACGAGTTGGCAATCCGGAATATCAGCTGACCGCCTGCGTGTGGATCCGCGGCATTTTGAGCGACGAATACAATGTGCCGGTTTCCAGCGTCACCTATCTCCGCGGCGGCGAAGAAACCCCTGGAAGAACCGAAAAACAATCCGTTTCCCTGCCGCCGGAAATCCGCCTGGAAAACATTCCCGAAGACAAGACCCTTTCCCGGATGCTTCGCGACGGAGAAATCGACGCCATCTACTCGCCGCGAACCCCTTCTAGTCTTGCGCAAGGCACGGGAAATGTCCGCCTCCTGTTCGAGGATTACGAAACCGTGGAGCGCGAATATTACAAGCGAACAAAAATTTTCCCGATCATGCACACGGTAGTCATTCGCCGAGAAGTTTACGAAAAGCATCCCTGGGTGGCGCAATCTCTTTATAAAGCTTTCGTCCTCGCGCAACGGGAAGTCTACGAGGACCTCTACGAAACCGCTGCGCTGAAGTTCATGCTGCCCTGGCTCATCCGCCATGCGGAAGAAACGCGCGAACTGATGGGCAAGGATTTCTGGCCCTACGGCGTCGAGCCCAACGTGCATGGGCTGAGCACGTTCCTGCGCTACTCCTACGAGCAGGGCCTCGCCAAGCGCTTGCTGACGCCGCAGGAACTGTTCGTTCCGGAAGCGCTGGAATCATTTAAGATTTGAAATTTGAAATCTCAGATTTGAGATTCGGGATTTGAATTCTGCGATTTCAAGTTTCCGATGTGTTTGGTCGGATTTCGGATTTGAAATCTCAAATTTGAAATTTCAAATTCCGGAATTTTCGATTTGAAATTGTAACGTTGCGGAGAACGGCCCAGGAGAGAAAACCCGAATGGCAGAAAGCGGACAGGCCAACGCGCTTCGTTGGTGGGCTCTCGAGCGAGGAGACATAGACGCCACGGTGGCGCAGGTTGGCTTCAACGTGGCGCAGATGATCATCCCCGCTTTTCTGCTCGTGCCCGTCGGCATCGCCATGGGATTCAGCGTGGCCCACCTGTTGCCGGGCTTTGCCCTGGGATTCTTCGTCGGCTCCATGGGTCTGACGGCGCTTGCCGTAGGACTCGCGAAGCGCGAGGGCCGTACCAATGTAACGGCCCACGTGTACATCAACAATGTGCCGGGGATCATTGCTTACACGTTGTCCATCATGCTGCCCGTGTACCTGCAATCGCGCGATCAGGAACTGGCCTGGAGAGTCGCAGCCGCCTCCGTCGTGTGGACCGGAATCATCAAGCTCGTGGCGGCGCCGCTAGCCGGCACCATCCGCCAATTCATTCCCAAGCCCGCCATGATGACCGTGTTCGGCGCGGCCATGTACACCTATCTTGCCATGGTCCTGCTGCAGCGCATCTTCGATCAGCCGCTCGTGGGAATCGTCGCGCTGACCATCGTTGCGACCGCGGTCCTGGCCAATGTGCCCATAACGAAGTGGAGGATTCCTCCATTCCTAGTCGCCTGGCTCGTTCCCCTCGGCATAGGATTATCCATTGGCTACATTCATCCTGCCTGGCATGGTTTTTCCGTTCAGCTTCCTTTCGTGCGAACCCCGGGCCTGCTGCAGGCAATGGGCCTCGCGATCCCCTACCTTTCCGTGATCGCTCCCATGGCGATTTATCAGGTGTTGCAGGACATCGCGTCGGTGGAAGGAGCGAACTCAGCCGGAGATAATTACGACGCCCGTCTGGTTGTAGCCTGCGACGGCCTCGGAACTTTTCTGTGCGGCGCCGCAGGCAGCATCATCACCCCCGTGGTCGCCGCCTTGCACCCCCCCTACAAAATGATGGGCGCGCGCATCGGGTTCTGTTTCTGGACAGCCGTGATTTTTCTGGCCGTGTTCGTAAGCGGAATTTCGTTGTTCATGGCCCAACTCTTCCCCTGGGCGATTCTCGCCGCGATGATCGCGTACGTGGCAATCGGAGTGGGACGCGCGATGCTCCACCATGTGGACCACAAATACATAAACGCCGTGCTGCTGGGTTTGGTTTTGCCCGCAGGAGTGATCGTGAGTTCCGCTGTGAGTTCCGCGCTCCCAGCCCTGAAGCTGTCAGCCGCTAATCCCGAAGTTCAGGCGGCGCTCAATCGCTCCATCTATTGGTCTTCGATTCAGGGTCTCGGGAATGGATTTCTTTTCCTGGTGTTGGTGGTCTCCGCTCTCATCACCGAAATGATCGATCGAAATTTCGGACGCGCCGCAATCTGGTGCCTGATCGCCTCCGTCTTTTCCTGGTTTGGATTGATGCACTCCCCGATTCTGCATTGGGGCGCGCAGCCGATGTATGCGGGAGGCTGGCTGGCCGCGGCGTTCATCGTGTTCTCAGCCCGCTGGTGGCGCGGCGACCTCGCCGCGTAGGACGGGCTTCAGCCTGTCTGGTTTTGTTTTTTGTCAGCCCGAACAGCAGACAGGCTGAAGCCCGTCCTACACGAATCAATCGCCCGCGCGCAGTGTCCCAGCAAGATAGAAGTAGCCCACCTTGTTGTTCGCTGGCGTGCCAAACCACATTCGCCCCTGTCCATCGAGATAGAACTCCCGCATCGTATTTTCCGCTTGCGGAAACGGATATTCAGTCACGTGCCCGCTCTTCGGGTCGAGATTCCCGATCACATCCAGATGCTCGGACGAATACCACAGCGTATGGCTCTTATCGATCGCCAGAGCGTAGGGAGTCGTCTCCGGCCCCGGCAGCGTAAATTCCTTGAACGTTTCCGTCTTCGGATCAAACTGCCCAATCTTCCCCGCCTGAAATTCCGCAAACCAAATCGTGCCGTCGGTATCGATCTGAATGCGGCGAGGACGAGCGTCCGGCGTGGGCGGCTGCCACTTCGTCACCTTGAGCGTTTTGGCATCCACTTTCCCGATTTCCCCGTTCGGCACATATTCCGCAAACCAGCAATTCCCCTCCTTGTCGAGCACCAGGCCATAGGCAGAGGGGACTTCTTTGAATTGGGTGAACTTTTCCGTTTTCGGATCAAAAACGGTGAGCGGGCCTCCCGTCGCCCATACTCGTCCTTGCGCATCAATCCGCAGCGTGTGCTTGGATCCTCCTGCCACCGTCCCTTCTTTGCCCGCAATGTAAGCATCCTGATATTCCGTAATGGTTCGTGTCGCGGGATCCCACCGTCCCAGCTTATTTGAACCCTGCTCGGTCAGCCAGACGCTCCCGTCCGGCGCGGGCACTGCGGAGTGAATGGCCGCTGTGCCATGGTTCGGCACCGGATACTCTTGCACTTCACCTGTCTTCGGATCCAGCCTGCCGATTTTGTTCGCATCTCCGTAATACGGCATCCAGTAGTTGCCGTCTTTATCCGGGAATGCGCTCCAGGGCATCCGGTTCGGGCCGGGCAGTTCGTATTCGACATATACAATCTTCATCGCATCATCGTCGAAAGACCGCACCAGTTCCTTGTACTTGGGCATCTGGGCCGGAGACTTCAGCAAAACCGATTCCTCGCCGAAAAGCGAGTTGATATACGAAGCGACGTCAGACGCGTTTTGATCGTTGAATGGCCCGCCGACTGCCCCGAGAAAAAAGTGCATCGATTCCCTCATATAGGCGACGCGGTCCCTCCACCCCTCTTCATCGCGCCGGGTGGATGCCATTCGCGATTGAAACCCGTGGCACGCGAAACATCTCCCGACTAGCAAATCCTTCCCCTTTGCTTCGGGAAACAAAACTTCGCCCTGATATTGGGACAAATCACTCCAGCGCACCATTCCCTGCTGCAGCGCAAAATCGTAGGAGGCGTTTTGTTCCGCCGCCAAACTCACATCGGTGCGCGGATCGGTGCGATACCCCACGGCCTTCACTTGCACTTGATATTTCCCGGCGGGCAAATTCTCAATCCGGTAGCGCCCGTCCTTGTCCGTCAACACGCTGACCAGAACCCTCGTGCTAGTGTTTTGCGCTTGAACGAATGCGCCCCGGAACGGAGTCCCGTCTGGACTCTTCACTGAACCGGTCACCGTCGCCGCTTGGGCGAACGTGGCAAGAAAAAGAAATGCGATCAAAAGACCGGCAAACTTGGAAGCTGACTTCATGGCTCCTCCTATAACTCGTCGCGAAAGAATGTATCCGGATTCTACCGCAATCCTAAGCCGGTTTTCGCGCGAACCTAGGAAAAATCGGTCGTTTCTAGTAGCGCAGGCTTCAGCCTGTGGGGGTTAGTCCTTGCAAGGACCAAAACCCACAGGCTGAAGCCTGCGCTACCAAACGCGCCTATCTCATCTTCGAAGATCTTGTGAAATATGCGGGTTAATCCATCAGGACAGGCATGCAAAGCACAGGTTCCACGTGGAAGTCGAGCCGGTTGATTTCCTGCAACGCGCAGCCAAGCATGGCGCTGCGGGCGGTTTCAAGAGTGATAATGAACGGCAATGCGGAATGTGGATATCCCGGCCGCTGCAGCACGGCGTCGATGCCGATCCCGTACCGCGACAGTACCGTTGCGACAGCCGCGATAATTCCGGGCCGGTCTTTGACAACGAAGCGAAGGTAGTAGGGCGCAGTGAACTCTCCACTCACATCCTTCGGCGTTTCGACTTCAGGAAGGCTGCGGGACGGATTGGCGCCGCCGCGCGCGATCGAATACAAATCGGAAACGACGGCGACGGCGGTAGGATCTCCGCCTGCTCCGAAGCCCGAAAACACCATCTGCCCCGCGTACTGCCCGGTAGCCGTCACCAGATTCTTGCTGCCCTCGACGTGCGCCACGAGTGAGGAAGCCGGAACCAGAGCGGGCCGCACAAACGCGCGCACGCTCAATCCGTCTTCCGTTTCTTTTTTGGCCAGAGAAATCTGCCGGATGGTGCAGTTCAATTCGCGCGCATAAGCAAAATCCACAGCCTCGACGGCGGAAATCGGCCAGCACGGAATCTGTTCGCTTTGCAATCGCACGCGCAGCCCGGCTTGCGCCAAAATCACGAGCTTGGCGCGGGCGTCGTATCCTTCGACATCGTTCGTCGGATCGGCTTCGGCGTAGCCCAGTTCCTGCGCCTCCTTCAGCGCCGCTTCAAAGCTCGCGCCCGTCGCCTCCATTTTCGTAAGGATAAAGTTGCAGGTGCCGTTGAGTACGCCCGCAATTTTGAAAAGGCGGTCGCCGGCCAGCCCCTCCTGAATCCCCATGATCGCCGGGATTCCTCCAGCCACCGACGCTCCAAATTCAAGCCGTCTTCCCGCCTCGCGCGCAACTTCAACGAGTTCCGGCCCGCTCTCGGCGATCAATTGCTTATTCGCCGTGACCACCGATTTTCCGGCGCGCAGCGCCTTGCGGATCCAATCGCCCGCGGGCTTCACGCCTCCGGCCAGCTCCACAAAAATGTCGATGTCTGAGGAGAGCACTGCATTGATGCTTTCCGTCCAGCGCACGCTCGCAGGAACCCAGTCCACTTTTTTTCGCGCCACTCCGCGATTGAAAATATGAGTCAGCTCAAACGTGTCGCTCGCTTCCTGGCAAAGCAATTTTGCGACGGAGCGGCCAACGGTGCCGAAGCCGGCAATCGCAATTTTCAGCTTCTTGCGGCGGACAACCGGCTTTTTCACGGGAGCTGCTTTGCTTCGCGACTTAGATTTCGCACGACTCGCTTTTGCCGCCAATGCCTCACCTCACTGGAAACCCGAACCAATCCCATGCGGGCCTTTCAGGGCGGAAGAATTATAAGATATTTTCAGGTAGGACGGGCTTCCGCCTGTCGCTTTTCGCTCCCGGAGGCGGACCCAACAATAATGCGACCGTCGCGGCCCGGAAGGAATCCAATAACCAATGGCGCAGATTGACGAGCGGCTCCCGCAAAATGTAGCAGGCGAATTCTTCGTGGACGCGAGCTGCATCGATTGCGACGCGTGCCGCCAGATTGCCCCGGCGAGCTTTCGCGACCACGGCGGCAAATCGAGCGTTTACCATCAGCCGCAAAATCCCGGAGAACTGCACCGGGCGTTGATGGCCCTGGTTGCGTGTCCCACCGCTTCCATTGGCACAGTATCCCGCCGCAGCGCCCGCTCCGGCGTCGAAGCTTTTCCTACCCACGTCGTGGATGACGTTTACTACTGTGGATTCAATTCGGAAGCGAGCTTCGGCGCGTGGTCGTACTTGATCGTGCGTCCCCAGGAGCGAGGCGGCAATGTCCTCATCGATTCGCCGCGGTTCAACAATCCGCTGGTGAAGCGCATCGAGCAAATGGGCGGCGTCAATCTAATGCTCCTCTCCCACCGCGATGACATCGCCGACCACGCCAAATTTGCCGCGCATTTCCATTGCCCGCGCGTCATGCACGATGCGGAGGGCGCCGTCGCGCGCGGCATGGAGCGCGTCATCACAGCAACGGCCCCGATCCGGATCGACGATGACCTTCAGCTCATTCCCACGCCCGGACATACGCGCGGCCATCAGCTATTTCTCTATCGCGATAAAGTGCTGTTCACAGGGGATCATCTCGCCTGGTCGCCCGAACGCGAAACCTTGACGGCCTTCCGCGATGTCTGCTGGTATTCCTGGACGGAACAGACGCGCTCCATGGAAAAATTGCTTGCGTACCAATTCGAATGGGTCCTCCCCGGCCACGGCCGTATCGGCCACGGCTCCGCCTACGAAATGCACAAGCATCTGGAGAATTGCGTCGCGCGAATGAAGCGGCAGTAATCAGTAGCACAGACTTCAGTCTGTGGATTTCCATTTGATCTTGCTTCGCAGCACGGGGTCAGTCTTCCAGCTGAACCCCACAGACTAAAGTCTGTGCTACTAGAAGCGTCACACCCGTTCGAGCAGAATTGCGATGCCCTGCCCTACGCCGATGCACATGGACGCCAGGGCGTAACGACCCTTGATGCGTTGAAGCTGGCGAGCAGCCGTCAAAACTAATCTCGCTCCGCTCATCCCCAGCGGGTGGCCCAGCGCAATAGCGCCGCCATTGGGATTCACTTTTTCGCTGTTGTCGGGCAGGCCCAATTCCCGCGTCACGGCGAGCGCCTGCGAAGCGAATGCCTCATTCAATTCGAACACACCTACATCGTCCATCGAAATCTTCCATCGCGCGAGCAGCTTTCGAACCGCATAGATCGGCCCGATTCCCATGAAGTCCGGCTCAACGCCGGCGGTCGCTGCTCCCACGATGCGTGCGATCGGCTTCAAGCCGAAGCTTGCGGCCGCTTCTTCGGAAGCCACGAACATGGCGCAGGCGCCGTCGTTGATACCCGAAGCATTCCCGGCGGTCACGGTGCCGTTCTTGCGGAAGGGGGTAGGCAATTTAGACAGCGCTTCGATCGTGGTGTCTGGACGGATGTGCTCGTCCTCGGAAACAGTCTTCACCGTTCCCTTCGGGCCGGGGATGTGGACTGGAACGATTTCCTCGTTGAGGATTCCGGACCTTTGCGCCGCGGCGGCCTTTTGCTGCGAGCGCAGCGCAAAGCAGTCCTGCGCCGCGCGGTCGACCTTGTATTTTTTCGCGACGTTTTCCGCTGTTTCCGGCATGGACGCGTTCCCGTAAAGCTTCACCATCTGCGGATTCGGGAAGCGCCACCCGATGGTCGTGTCGTAAATTTCCGCTGCTCGTGTGAACGCGGTCGCAGCCTTGGGCATCACAAACGGCGCGCGGCTCATGCTTTCCACGCCGCCCGCTATGGCCAGTGAAATCTCACCGGCGCTGATCGCGCGCGCCGCCACCGTGACCGCTTCCATCCCGGACCCGCACAGGCGATTCACCGTCATCGCCGGAACCGTGCAGGGAATCCCGCTGAGCAACAACGCCATGCGCGCAACATTGCGATTGTCTTCCCCCGCCTGGTTCGTGCAGCCGAAAATCACTTCGTCGACCGATTCCCAGTCGCTCCTTTGAAACTCGTCCTGCAACGCCTTCAAAGGAATTGCCGCCAAATCATCCGTGCGCACCTGCGCGAGCGAACCGCCATACCGACCGATGGGCGTTCGGATTCCCTCGCAAATGAACGCGGCAGGCATTCCCATCCATTTTATTCCTTTTGCGGCGGTGCATTCGTGGCAGCCGGATTCCCTTGTATACCCACCAATTCAATTTCAAAAATGAGCGTGGCGTTCGGCCCGATGGCGTTGCCCGCCCCACGCTCGCCGTATGCCAAACTCGATGGAATGAAAACTTGCCACTTGGAACCCACGGGCATGAGTTGCAGGACTTCCTTAAAACCGGGGATGACGTTTTTCACTTCAAAGGGGACAGGCTTCCCAGCCCGAGCAGAGCTGTCAAATTCGGTCCCGTCCAGAAATGTTCCTTTGTAGTTGCACATGACCGTATCGGTTTCGGCCGGCTTCTTCCCCTGGCCAGCCGTCAGAATTTTGTACTGTAATCCGTCGGGGAGGGCGGTCACTCCATCTTTCTTCGAATTTTCCGCCAGGAATGCGTCCCCCTTGGTCTTGTTTTCCAGGGCGGCTGCCTCCTGAATCTGCATTTGCTTCTGCCGCATCTCTTGTTGCAGCGCGGTAATCACCTGTTTGAGTTCTTCCTCGCTCATCTGGGGCTTGGCGTCCGTGAGCGCATCTTTCAGGCCCTGGACCAGAACGCTCGAATCCACTTCGATCCCCTGGGCCTTTACTCCCTTGCCCATTTCCATGCCGATCGCATAGCTGAGTTTTTCTTTTTGCGTCTTGAACGCTGGCGCAGGTGCTGCCGCCTGTGATCCGGCCGCCGGTGCCTTTGCAGGCGGAGTCGCAGGAGCCTTTGCCGGCGGCGTCGTAGGCGTCTTCACCGGCGCTTGCTGTGCACTCACGCCGCAGGCGAACAGCCCGACCGCCAAAATTGCCATCCCTATCCGCTTCATCTGTCCTCCTAGTGTGAATGACGAGCGTTGGTTTGGCGCCCATCTTCAATCTTAAACGGTAACCGATTGCCCCAGCCCGCTGCAAGCATTCGCCAGCGCGTTGTTATCGCATGGGCACGGGCGAGCAGATTTTCGCAAATCTTCATGAGGTTACCCGCACGACTGTCCGCAAAGCGGGAGGAGAATCAGCTTAAATCGAGGGCCATCCTGAGCGCGTTGTTGAGTTCCGTCAACTTAGAGCTTGAAAGCGAACCCACGTAAT
The DNA here is from genome assembly GCA_963719875.1 of uncultured Acidobacteriota bacterium. Classification (GTDB taxonomy): domain Bacteria; phylum Acidobacteriota; class Terriglobia; order Acidiferrales; family UBA7541; genus Palsa-360. The sequence continues at coordinate 585,869 of CAVRDJ010000002.1, forward strand.
CGGTGAGCTCTGACTTGCGAATACTGACCAGGTTGTCGCACATGATCCAACTCGGATGCTTAATGCCCTCGTCGGGGCCGATCGCGACCTGTGTTGCTAACCCCTCACCGTTGCTGAAAACGGGAGCACAGACCACGGTTGAGAAACGCGATTCGATGAGCGCCGGACGGCTCACAATCGCAAAGATACGATATTGTTTCGGGTCCCCTCCAGGTTTGAAAACGCGGTACAGCTCTCCTCGTCTCACGCATGTACCCCGTGAATACGGTCAGTCTTCCAATGCCTGGTAGGTGAGGACATCTTCAGCCTCCGAATTCAGGCGGTCGGCAGCGGCGTTGATGCGTTCCAAATCCCGCGCATGAATTTTCCTGCGGGCCCGTTCCCGGAAATAAATTCGGAGCACCCTTTCAATAAAAGCCGAGCGCGAAAGTCTTGAACCGGCCAGATGGTCGACCTTGGCCAAAACCTCGGAGGATAGTGTGATAGAAGTCTTCTCTTTCATACTACTAATATACTACCATTCTAGAGTTGGCGTCGAGTGTTGATTTGGCCTTCCTCGCAGGCCTGCGCTGTTTATGTACAATCGTGAAATAACGCAACACCAGCGAGGCCCCCTGATGGACCGAACAAGACCACGGATTCGGCATAAACATTTCCGCTTGGACTCGGCCAAGATTTCGCGTGCGCAGAAAATTCTGCGCGCCGATACCGAGACCGAGACAATCGGGCGCGCACTCGATCTCGTGCTTTCCGAGCACCGGCGAAACCAATTGGCCGGGGAGCCAATGAACGCTTCATTGAGAGCGGCGTCGAGATCACAGACGCTTATGGCGGGCTAGGCACCGAAATTGCTTTCCGATTTAAAAAGGTAGGTCTCGTGACAGACCTTCCCAAGTTGCGCGGTCACAAAATTAAGCCCGCTTCTTTCGGCCGGTGAAAATAGCCGTCAACTCCCGGCTTCCCTCGTGCAAATCCCGAATTTATGGCACAGTAGAGTCCTCTGATGGACGAATCCGGGAACTCCTCAAACGGGGGGCGAGTCGCCTTCACGTATCCTGACTTTTCGCTCTACCAGTTGGCACGTTTCCTAGTCGTAGCCGGGCTGGAGATGCAGTCGGTTGCGGTCGGCTGGCAAATCTACGAAATCACGAAGCGGCCGCTCGACTTGGGCCTGGTGGGGCTCGCCCAATTCTCGCCGGGAATCCTACTGTTCCTCGTTACGGGGCACGCGGCGGACACGTTCAACCGGCGAAAACTGCTGATGGCTTGCTATGCGGGATTCGGCGTGTGCTCGGCGCTGTTGCTCTTCTACGCTTTGAGCGGATTGCGGACGGTCGTACCCATGTACGCTATCGTGGTTCTGCTCGGCGTAGTGCGATCGTTCAACAACCCGGCGAGCCGGTCGCTCTTGCCGCAGATCATCCCCGAAGAGCATTTGCAGAATGCCGTCGCCTGGAACAGTTCCGTGAACCAGGGCGGGACGATTCTGGGCCCATCGCTCGGCGGCCTGATCTACGCCGTCGCCAGAGGACCCGCGGCGGTCTACACGACCTCGATGCTGGCCGCGGCCGGGGCGGTTTTCCTCATGACCCAAATCAAGCTCCATATCATGGCGCGGCCGAGGGAACCGCTCAGCCTGAAATCCGTGCTGGCGGGGCTCCGCTATATCGGAGAAAAGAAAATCATCCTGGGTTCTATTTCGCTGGACCTTTTCGCCGTGCTGCTGGGCGGCGCAGTAGCGTTGTTGCCGGTATTCGCAGCCGAAATTCTTCGGACCGGCCCCTGGGGTCTTGGTCTGTTGCGCGCGTCTCCTGCGATCGGTGCGGGGAGCATGGCGCTGCTCCTCGCGCACCGGCCCTTCCGCAGCCGCGCCGGCCTGACGATGCTCTGGTGCGTAGGCGGTTTTGGAGCCTTCACGGTTCTCTTCGGTATTTCTCGAAGTTTGGTTCTGTCGATGGCGGCCCTCATCCTGGTGGGGTCCATGGACATGGTCAGTGTGGTGGTTCGCTCCACGCTGGTGCAACTGGCTACGCCGGATGAGATGCGCGGACGCGTCAGCGCCGTAGAGATGATCTTCATCGGCGCTTCCAACGAAATCGGTCAGTTCGAATCAGGCCTCACGGCGCAATGGTTCGGCGCCGTTCCGGCTGTGATCATGGGCGGAGTCGGTACCCTCCTCATAACCGCACTTTGGGCGTGGAACTTCCCCGAGCTGCGCCGCATCGAAAAGCTCAGTTCCCTCAGGACGTAGGAGATTTTAGTAGGACGGGCTTCAGCCTATCTGGTTTTTCGCCCACACCCAGGAAAACCAAACAGGCTGAAGCCCGTCCTACTTCTTTTCAAGCGCTTCAGTCAGGGCGGGGACGATTTCGAACAGATCTCCGACGATGCCATAATCGGCGACTTCGAAAATCGGGGCGTTCTGGTCTTTGTTGATCGCCACGATCGTTCGCGAGCCCTTCATGCCCACGACGTGCTGGATGGCCCCGCTGATTCCAATGGCGAGATACAACTTAGGCGCGACGGTCTGGCCCGAACTGCCAATCTGGCGGTCCATAGGCAGCCAGCCCTCATCGCAGATGGGGCGCGACGCGGCGAGTTCCCCGCCGAGGAGTTTTGCGAGCTTTTCGGCGAGAGGGATATTCTCGGGCGCTTTGATGCCTCGTCCGACCGCCACCAGGATGGGCGCCTGCGTGAGGTCCACGGCCTGCTTCGCTTCTCGGAACAATTCGAGGGGCTTCGTTCGAATCTGCTCCGGCTTGAGATCCACGGAAATCGACGTGACGGGCGCCTTCGACGAACCTTGCGCGACAAGGTCCGCGCGAAACGCGCCCGCCTGGAATGTCGCGAACCACGGCGCCGCGCCTTCGAACACTACATCCGCCGCCGTCTTTCCCTGAAACATCTGACGCACAAAAATCAGCTTCCCGTTTTCATGGCGATAGCCGACGCAGTCGCCGATCATGCCTTTGCCGAGCGAGGCGGCCAGCTTCGGTGCAAAATCGCGCACCTGGTAGGTGTGCGGCAAGAGCACCAGATCGGGCTTGGCCTGCGCGATCGTTTGTTGCAGTGTGGCGGTGTAACCGTCGGGCGTGTACGCCACGAGCAAGTCGTGCTCGACAAGGAGCACTTCATCGAGCTTGGTAGCTGCAAGCTCGCCGGCCAGGGCCGCGACGCCTTTGCCCATGACCACGGCCGCGAGGCGGCTCTTCGTTTCCGCGGCAATTTGTTGGGCCGCGGCCAGCGTTTCAAAACTGGTCTTGTTCCACTGTGCGTCGCGCTGTTCGGTAATCAAGAGAATATTCATCGTGGTCGCACCTGGCCTTGCAGGCTGCGGAAAATGCGCCCTACCCGCTTTTGTCATTCCGAGCGCGGCGAAGAATCTCTCTTCGCCTTAAGCTCAAGAAAAGAAAGAGAGATTCCTCGCTGCGCTCGGAATGACAAAATTATTCGTTTTTACCGCAGGCTGCTAAATCACTCGCGCTTCGTGTTTCAACTTTTCGAGCAGCTTTGCGGCCGCTTCTTTCGGCGTGCCCGTCAAAAATTCGGTCTTCTTGGTTTTTGACGGCACGTAGATGCGCTCGATGCGCTGCGTCGGCTCATGCGAGACGCCGAGCGATTCGCGCGTAATCGTTGCGATTTCTTTTTTCTTCGCCGCCATGATTCCTTTGAGCGTCGCGTAGCGCACCTTGTTGATCCCGGACTGGATCGTCAACACAGCGGGGATCGGCAGCTCGACCCACTGGAACCATCCGGCCTCGAGTTCGCGCTTCACGCGCAACGCGCCGCCCTGCGCGTCGATCTGCATGATGATCGTGGCATGCGGCAGGCCCAGGAGTTCAGCCAGGAGCACTCCCGTTTGGCCGAAGCCCTGATCTTCGCTCTGCAATCCCGTCAGCACGAGGTCCGGTTTTTCGCGCTCGATCGCCGCCGCAAGCGATTTGGCCGCGCCGAGCGGGTCGAGCTTGTGCGCCTGGCCATCCGTGATGTGCACGCCGCGGTCCGCGCCCTTGGCGAGGGCTTCCTTGATCGTCTGCTTCACGCGCTCCGGGCCCATCGACACGGCGATCACTTCGCCGGTGTGTTTTTCCTTCAGGCGCAGGGCTTCCTCGAGCGCGTAACTATCCGGCTCGTTCATTTCAAATCCGATGTCGGTTTCGCGGATCCAGCTTGCATCGGCAATGGCAAGAGGAGCGTCCTTGGCGGGCACCTGCTTGATGCAAACGACAATCTTCATTCATACCTCTCGACGTAGCACAGGCACTCTTGCCTGTGCGGTTTTCGCAGGCCGACGGCACGTCTTGCGAACTACACACAGGCAAGAGTGCCTGTGCTACCAAATCCATCCCGGCGCAAACTAGCGGGAATTCCAGCGCTTGAACAGCAACGCGGCGTTCGTGCCGCCAAAGCCGAACGAGTTCGATAGCGCGTGCTCGACGGCAGCCTTGCGCATGTGATTCGGGATGTAGTCAAGATCGCATTCCGGGTCCGGCGTCTCCTGATTGATCGTGGGAGGCAGCACCTGATCGCGAAGAGCCAGCACGCTAATGCCGGCTTCGAGGCCACCCGCGCCGCCGAGGAGATGGCCGGTCATGGATTTGGTCGAGCTGACGGCAAATTTCTTGGTGTGTTCGCCAAAGACCCGCTTCATGGCTTTTGTTTCGATCGCATCGCCGAGCGGCGTGGATGTGCCGTGCGCGTTGACGTAGTCGATTTGGTGCGGCTCGAGCCGCGCGTCGCGAATGGCTGCGCGCATGACGCGGTAAGCGCCGTCGCCGTTCCCTTCTGGCGCCGTAATGTGATACGCATCGCCCGACATTCCATATCCCACAATCTCAGCCAGAATTCGCGCGCCGCGCCTCTCAGCGTATTCGAGTGACTCCAGGATAAGAATTCCCGCGCCCTCGCCGATGACAAATCCATCGCGGTCGGCGTCAAACGGGCGGCTGGCGCGTTCCGGCTCCTTGTTGCGCGTCGAAAGCGCTTTCATCGCGGCGAATCCGCCGACGCCCATTGGCGTGATGGCCGCTTCGGAGCCGCCGCATATCATGACCTCCGCGTCCCCGTGCTGAATCATGCGAAAGGAATCCCCGACCGCATGCGCGGAAGCGGAGCACGCCGTCGCGGTCGCCGAATTCGGCCCCTTCGCTCCGTACCGGATGGAAATGTGCCCTGAAGCCAGGTTGATAATCGCCGCGGGAATGAAAAACGGGGAGATACGTCCGGGACCGCCATGCAGCAGCTTCGAGTGCTCGCGCTCGATCACGTCGAATCCGCCGATCCCGCTCGCCACATACACGCCGGTCACCTCCGCGATTTCCGCCGTGATTTTCAGCTCCGACATGCGCATGGCGAAATCCGTGGCCGCCAGGGCCAGCTGGATGAACCGGGCGATTTTCTTGATCTCTTTTTTCTCGGCCCAGTGGAGAGGATCGAAGTCGCGGACTTCCCCGGCGATGGTGCAATCGAAGGCGGCAGCGTCGAAATGAGTGATCGTGCGGATGCCGCTCTTTCCCGCCAGGAGGTTCTTCCAGACTTCATCGGTGCCGATTCCCAGATCGCAGACTAGTCCGACACCCGTTACTACAACCCGGCGGCTCACTTGATCAACATCTCTCCTGGTGGTTTTGCAGCGGCCCCTGAACTACTTCTTGCCGTGCTTCTGGATGTAGTCGACTGCGTCCTTCACGGTGGCGATCTTTTCCGCGTCTTCGTCGGGAATTTCGATCCCAAAGGCCTCCTCAAAGGCCATCACCAATTCGACCGTGTCCAGGGAATCCGCACCCAGATCGTCCACAAAGGAAGCGGTGGCGGTCACTTCGCCTTCATCCACTCCAAGTTGTTCCACGATAATTTGCTTTACCCGTTCATCGACACTGGCCATTCTATTTTGCCTCCGATATGCGCTCTGCGCGGCTTCGTTTGGGTCGTTCTTTCACGACTTTGGGTGTTGATTTTGAGCAGCCGACATTCTATGTAGGGCCCCGCCCTAGGTCAACTTAACTCTGAACCCGGTCTTAGGCAAATTTCGTGCCCTGAAACACCCCGTTTCGCCCGTGCCGAATCTGTGTGGAAACTCTATTTTCCGCGCTATTGTAACGCCCGCCTTCCGGCGGGCGTTTTAGAATCAAACAGATGCCCGCCTGAAGGCGGGCGCTACTCAAATCAAGGCCCTCCCCGGGGGACTTTCCCCTTCGTGCGATGGGCGCGTCTATCCCATCCGCAGGCCGCCGTTGACGTCCAGCACCGCGCCGGTGATGTAGCCCGCTTCTTCGCTGGCGAGAAACACGATTGCGGCAGCCACTTCCGCGTCGCAACCCATCCGGCCAAGCGGAATTCGCGCGAGCAAAGCGTCTTTTACATCTTGCGGCAACGGGTCGGTCATGGGCGAAACGACGAAGCCGGGCGCGACGGCGTTCACCGTGATATTCCGCGAAGCGATTTCCAGGGCCAGGGCGCGCGTCAATCCGATGAGTCCTGCCTTGGCAGCAACGTAATTCGCCTGCCCCGGGTTCCCCGTTTCCGCCACCACCGAAGTCACATTGATGATGCGGCCATAGCGGGCGCGCATCATGACGGACATGGCCTGCTGCGCGCAAAGGTGCGCACCCGTCAAGTTCGTGCGCAGCACGGCGTCCCAGTCTTCCGCCTTCAGGCGCACGGCCAAGCCGTCGCGCGTAATGGCGGCGTTATTTACTAGAATGTCAATCTTGCCGAATTTTTCGATGGTTTGGCGAAATCCGCTCTTCACTTGATCGGCGTTGGCTACATCCATCGCCACGGCCAGGCCTTCGCCGCCCGCAGCGGCAATTTCAGCAACGACGCCTGCCAATTTTTCGGCGTTCCGCGCCGCCGCGGCAACGCGCGCGCCTGCCTGCGCCAACGCCAGCGCCGTGGCGCGCCCGATTCCTTGCGACGCGCCGGTCACTAGAGCTACTCGATCTTTTAGGCTGAACATGGGATTTTCAGTTGCACAGCCACTCTTGGCTGTGCGGTTTTGAAGATTGCGTGTACTCCGCCGATTTCGCTACGATCGCAAAACCCGCACAGGCAAGAGTGCCTGTGCTGCTTTACGCCTCAGCGGATTCGGTCTGCGCCTGCGCGAGTCTCTCCAGCGTCGAGCGCAGGGATTTTTCATCCTCCACGTTAAACACATGGATCGACCGGTCAATCTGCCGCAACAGCCCCGTAAGGACACGGCCCGGCCCTACCTCGACAAACGTGTTTACACCCTGGTCGATCAGTTCTCGCACCGATTCTTCCCAGCGCACCGGCAAAGTGACCTGGCGGATCAGCGACTCCCGCGCCTCGTCGCCAGTCGTGATTATCTCCGCGTCGGCATTGTTCACCAATGGCACGCGCAAAGCGTGAAACGCGCTCGCCCGCAAATCGGACTCGAGCCTTTGTGCCGCAGGCCGCATCAGCGAGCTGTGAAAGGGAGCCGAAACCGGGAGCATGACGGCGCGCTTGGCCCCGCCTGCCGATGCAAGTTCCACGGCGCGCTTCACCGCCTCCGCATGGCCGGAAATGACGGTCTGCTCGGGAGAATTCAGATTTGCCGGCGCCACGACTTGTCCATCGGCCGCCTGCCGGCATATCCCCGCGACCTGAGCGGGAGCCAATCCTAAAATCGCCGCCATCGCGCCCACGCCTTCGGGCACCGCCGATTGCATGTATTCCCCGCGACGCCTCACGATTCGCACGGCATCGGCGAATTCCAGCCCGCCCGCCGCCACCAGCGCGGAAAATTCACCCAGGCTATGCCCCGCGACAAAAGCCGGCTGAACTCCATTTTCCGCAAGCACACGATACGTTGCCACGGAGGCGGTCAAAATCGCAGGCTGCGTGTTCGTTGTCAGCTTGAGCGCCTCTTCACTGCCCGTGAAGCACAGATCGGAGACCGAGAATCCCAGGGCCTGGTCGGCTTCATCAAACACACTTCGGGCGGCCGGGTGGTTAGCGGCTAGTTCCTTGCCCATGCCCGGGTATTGAGAACCCTGCCCCGGGAACAAAAACGCCAATTTTCCCATTGAATGAACCGCCGTTTCGTCGCTTATGCTTCCACAGGAACAGGAATCGTGGCAAGTTCTCGCTCGATTCTCTCGTTGACCCCGCCCCGCACTAATTCTGTCGCCACCCGGACGGCATTTTTAATCGCCAGAGGATTCGAACTCCCATGTCCGACCACGGCCACGCCCTTCACCCCCAGCAAAGGGGCGCCGCCGTATTCCGAGTAGTCGATCTTCTTTCGAAAGCTCTTATAGGCTTTGCGCGAAAGCACGTACCCAACTTGAGAACTGATGGTGCTCTGCAAGGCTTCCTTCAGCATCACCGCAATATGCTGCGCGACGCCTTCGCTGATCTTCAAAGCGATATTTCCGATGAACCCGTCACAAACGATGACGTCCACAGAGCCGCTGAAAATATCGCGCCCCTCGACGTTTCCCGTAAAATTCATCGTGGAGAGCTTCAATCGGCTAAACGCCTCGCGCGTCAACTCATTGCCCTTCGTCTCTTCCTCGCCGATCGATAGCAGGGCCACTTTCGGCCGGCGGGTTCCGAAAATTGCCCGGTAGTAAATCTCTCCCATCACGGCAAATTGCACGAGGTGCGCGGGCTTTGAATCCACGTTCGCGCCCACGTCGAGCAAAACCGCTGTCCCGCCGCGCGATGTCGGAAAAGGCGCAGCCAGCGCTACGCGGTCCACTGAAGACAACGTACCAAGCCCGAATCGCGCTACGGCCATCACGGCGCCTGTATTCCCGGCACTGACCAGGGCAGAAGCCAGGCCGCCCCGCACCAGCTTCGTCGCGACGTGCGCCGAACTGTCTTTTTTCTTCCGGAAAGCCTGTGTGGGCGAGTCATCCATCGTGATGACTTCGGTCGCCGGAACAATTTCGATGGGCAACCCTCGATGCGAGTGCTTGGCCAACTCCTTCCTCAGCTCCGGTGCAAGGCCCACCAGCAGGATTCGAACACCCAACTCTCGCGCGGCCTGCACTGCGCCCTCGACTTCAGGACGCGGCGCATGGTCTCCACCCATCGCATCTACGGCTATGGTGATCATTCCAACTCCGGTAGGGGAACCGTACAAAGGCCGTATACGTCCGGGCGTCAGGTCCCGGTGTCCACGACTTCCCGGCCTTTATAATAACCACATTGCGGGCAAGCCTGGTGAGGCTGCTTCATTTCATGACAGTTGGGGCACTTGGCGAGGGCCGGAGCCGTCAGATAATCATGAGCGCGCCGCTTGTTCTTCCGCGCATGGGAATGACGCCGTTTTGGATTGGGCATACAAACTCCTTCTCTTGGCCCCAAATTGCATGAGGCATTCTATGGTGTTTCGCCTGGGATTCCTATTGCTTTTTGAACCAGTCCTGCTTCAGACGCGCCAGAGGCGCCGTACGCGGATCGGCTGCGTGACTTTCACAGCGGCATTCCTCGTTATTCAAATTCACTCCGCACTGGGGACACAGCCCCCGGCAATCGCTGCGGCAGATCGCCTTCATCGGCAAAGCCAGGAGGACCTGTTCGGCCAGAACATCGGCCAGGAACATCCCTTCGCCCTCGAAAAACGCGATTTCGGTGTCGTCCAGCTTCAGACGCTCCTCTTCTTCCTTGGTCATGGTGGAAAGAGGCTTATAGAAGAGGTCAAATTCGCGGGCGATATCCTCATGGACAGGTTCCAGGCAACGCGCGCAGACCATCTCCAGGCGAGTATGCAGCTCCCCAGTGACTCGGATCTGCCCTTCCACGAGTTCAGCAGTCGCGCGGACCTCGAGAGGCTCCACCTGCCGGAAGTCGCCGGTGCGGTAGTCAACCGTTCCGGGGGCATAGCTCTTCCGGATGCGGATTTTGCGGGCTGCCAGCTCTTTAACGTCTAAGAACATTCGTATTCACCACGAGCGTGGGGTTCCCTGCTACATTCCCCAAAACCCATTATAAGTCCCGCCCGAGTGATGTCAAGGAAGGCACTGCGCGGTTCGTTAGGCATGCTTCGAAACAGGTACGTGTAGGACGGACTTCAGTCTGTCGCACGCATGCAAACACCAAAAACCAAAACCTGACGGGCTTGAGCAGGCTGCGGAAAAAGTAATTTATTTTGTCATTCCGAACGAAGTGAGGAATCCCTCTTGGATTTAAACCCAGGAAAAGAGAGATTCCTCGGCGCGCAGCGCGCCTCGGAATGACAAAAATTTGAGTTTTTCCGCAAGCTGTTGAAGCCCGTCCTACGCCGATCGCGCCGAGCTTGTTCCGATCAATTCCGCATGTTGGCGAAGCAGGAAATGATCGGTCATGCCGGTGATGTAGTCGCACACGACTCGATATTTGGGGCCGCGGTCCGCAAGCTCGGTGTAAGCTTTGGGCATCGCGCCGGGATGCGCAATGTAAAAATCGAAAAGTTGGGTAAGGGCTTCGACCGAACGTTCGCGATCGTTGACAATTGCGGGATGGTCGTAGAGGCGCGCGAGCAGGAATTTCTTGAGGACCGCGTTTTCGGCGGACAGGGATGCGTTGAACCCCGCGAGGCGGCGCGGCTCGCGGCGGACGTCCTCGACGCTTTGAACGCCCGACGACGCCACTTGAATTTTCGTGTTCTCAATCAATCCGGTCGCCAGATGGTCGAGCACGCGCTTGGCGGCTTCGTTGAATTTCAGCTTCTCGAGGCCCTGTGGGTGGCTGCGCTCGACTTCTTCATAAAATCGGGCGAAGAGCGGCACCTCTGCGCAAATCATTTCGATATCCAACACCTTTGCTTCGTAGCCGTCGTCGAGGTCGGCGGTGTTGTAGGCGATCTCGTCGACGAAATCGATCAGTTGGGCTTCGAGGGGCGGACGCTGGTCGAGCAGATATTCCGCGAGCGCCGGATATTGCGCGGCGTCGTACTCGCGCGAATGTTTGACGATGCCTTCGCGGACTTCAAACGTCAGATTGAGGCCGGGAAAATCCAAATAGCGCTGCTCGAATTGCTCGACGATCCGCAGCGCCTGCAAATTGTGATCGAAACCTTCGCCGTGCGGGCGCAGCAATTCATCGAGCTTTCGCTCTCCCGCGTGGCCGAAGGGCGGGTGCCCAATGTCGTGCACCAGGGCCAGGGCTTCGGCGAGATCGGCGTTGAGTTGCAGCGCTCCAGCGACGGTGCGCGCAATCTGCGCGACCTCCAGTGTGTGCGTGAGGCGGTTGCGGAAATGGTCGGAATACCGTGTGGTGAAGACTTGCGTTTTCGCTTCGAGGCGCCGGAACGCCCGCGAATGAATCACGCGATCGCGGTCGCGCGCGTAGTCGTTGCGGTACGGGTGAAGCGGCTCGGGATAACGCCTGCCGCGCGATTTCCCCGCATCCATCGCATAAGAGGCAAGCGCCATGAAATGATTCTATGCCTCGGCGCTGATGATGCCAAATAATTGGGTAAGGCAGCTACGAAGAATCATCTGGAGCTGTTGCCCCCGGGAACGCCATTCTCCTGAATGGCGCTTTCCAAAACGCCAATCGGGAGATTGGCGTTCCCGGGATTCGACCCGGCGCGCAACTATTGTGTTCCGCTCGCCGGCACGGCCATAGAAACGAGTCCCTTGAACACGAATTTTTGGACTCGCCTGCCGTCCTCGACTTCCGAGCTATAGAGGTTGCCTTTATTGTCGGTGGTCATGTGATGGAGCACGTCGAACTCACCCGGCGCTATGCCGGGCCGGCCGAACGAGTCCAGGGGCTGCAGTGTTTTGCGGTCAAACACCCAGATTCGCGCGGGGCTTCTGCTGGCCACGTACAAGAAACGTTGCCCCGGGTCGGCCGAGAAGGCCACGCTGGCGGCCGTGTTGCCGTTATTGCACCCGCCTCCGACAACCAGGCACCAGCGATCGATCCAGACTTGCGTAATGTATTTGCCATCCGTCGTGAAAACCTGCACGCGCTTGCCCCCGCGGTCGGCGACGTACACGAGCCCGTCGTTCGAAACTTTGACGCCGTGCACGGGAGGGACAAATTGCGAAGGCCCCGGGTCTTTGGGATCGAACTCCGTCGCGAGTGTGCGCGTGGCTTCCTCTTCAGCTGCTGCGGCTTTTGCGGCCTCACCGGTCAATGCCGGTGGACGCGGGGGATCGTCCATCGGCGTGTTGCCGAACGCGCCCCACATGCGCTTGTACGCGCCCGTGTCCGCGTCGAACACGATGACGCGTTTGTTGCCGTAGCCGTCGGCCACGAAGATTTCGTTGGTCTTGGGATAGACGAAAACGTCCGCGGGCTTCCAAAGGCTGGTCGTATCCGCATTGGTTTTCTTCTGGGCGGGATGACCGATCTGCATGATGAATTTCCCATTCTTCGTGAATTTCAGGATCTGATCGTCGTTCCCATTGCCGCTGATCCAGACATTTCCTTTGTAGTCCACGGTAATTCCGTGCTCGGTCGAGGGCCAGGTATAGCCATCCCCCGACTGACCGCCCCAACCCTGAAGATAGTTGCCCGCGGGATCGAACTCCATCACCGGCGGACCTGTCTTGACGCCGGGCTTCACGGTTCGCGAGCGATGAATGATCCAGATGTTGCCATCGGCGTCGCTCGCCGCGCTGGATACTTGACCCAGCGTCCAGCCATTTGGGATGTGAGGCCAGGATGGATCCACAACGAATTTCGGTACTTCAACCTTGTCGGCGGGAAGGGGCGCAGCGGCCGAAGTTCGGCGCGATCCAGCAATCGCGAATGCGACAACCGCCGCCAGAACGATGCCTGCGCTCAGGCACAATAATTTATGGCGGGCTCCTCTCGCTGCGCCAGGATAAGCAAATGGAGCACGCGCCTCATTCCGCTTTACATCCATAATGTTCCTCCTCATCGGCTTATTCCCGAAGCGCGCTGATTCATGTCGATCGACACGCTCACGCGGAACTCTCGATTTTGACCTTTGGCAGGTGCATCGTACGATTCTCTTGCCCCGGACACAACGAATTTGCCACCCGAGCCAGCCCGCTTTCCATGTGTAGCTCGCGGTGCGAATTTTCGATATGGCAGGTGTATAGTAATCGGCTAGCAGAACATCAAACGGGAGAGCTTCGATCACCGTATGTCACGTGGGGCCATGAAAAACAGACTGACCATCGCGTTGCTTCTCGCCTGGAGTGGATTCTTCGTTTCGCGGCCGCTATTCGCTCACCATTCGAGCGCTGCGTATGACATGGAACATCCCGTCAACATGAAGGGCGTCGTAAGCAATATGGAATGGACCAATCCTCATGTATTCATTTTTCTGGATGTGAAGGACGACAACGGCAGCGTCGAAGAGTGGCGTGTCGAAGGCAATAGCCCCAACATGCTGGTCCGGACGGGTTGGAAGAGAGAAATGATCAAAAACGGGGACCAGCTCCTGGTGAACGGCGCTCCTGCCAAGAACGGAGCAAAGGTCATGCGGCTCATCACCCTCACGCTGGCGAACGGCCAAAAGTACGACGGGCAGGGATTCAAGTAATCCGGTTGGGCTTGGAAATTTGAAGCGGAGACCCCGGTGCGGAATCGTTTCGTCCTTTCAGTCTTTGTGGCGGCCCTTGCCATTCCGCTCGTTATTTTCGCTCAGACAGCGCCGCGCACGGGGCCTATAAAATCGCGGGCTTTTTATCCCGCACGAGACTTTTCCGGCGTTTGGTTTATCGATGAATATCACCGGAACCTCCTTCCAAATGAAGATCCTCCCTTTCAACCCTGGGCGGAGGCGTTGTTCAAGGAACGCGATTTCGAAAACACGCACCGCGAACCCGATTCCGGACCGGACCCGACGGAGCGTTGCATACCTCCCGGCATACCGCGGACCATGCTGCAGCCGTTTCCCTGGGAAATCGTGCAGGCGCGCGACCGAGTGATTATGATTTTCGAGTACCAATCTTTGATCCGCCAAATTTTTACGGACGGGCGGGGGCATCCGAAAGATCTGGAGCCAACCTACATGGGCCACGCGATCGGCAAATTTGAAGGGGACGCACTGGTCATTGACACGGTCGGGTTCAATGACAAAACGTGGCTCGATCCGATGGGACTGCCGCACTCCGATGCCCTCCACGTTGTCGAACACCTGCGCCGCGTGGACCACGACACTCTGGTGGATGAGTACACCATCGACGATCCGAAAGCGTACACGAAATCCTGGACTACCCAGCGGACCTTCAAACTGAAGCCGGACTGGCAGATTCAGGAGTACGTCTGCACGGAAAACAACAATGTGAAGTAAGACGTTGCGGCAAAGTTTTGCGATGCAATTCGCGCCAAACTTCGCCCGGCGAGACGAGTTTGCAATGCGGAAACGCTTTGTCGTAGGATCGAGATTGGCATGATGATGAGACGCATATTCGCGGGCTCGATAGTGGCGCTGCTGCTGTCCGTGCCCTCGCTGGCCGCGGCGTGCGACCTCTCTTGCACGTTCGCGTCGATGAAATCAGATTGCCATGTGCAACCAGCCGAACCCCAAGATTCGTCGCCTTCCAAAATAAATATGAACGGCATGAGCATGGCCGGAATGGCCATGCCGGATATGGCCAACGCCGAAGACCAACCATCGGTTTCCGCGGCGCCAGGATCGCAAGCCAGCCACGCGTTGCTTGGCGAAATGGGACCGTGTGAACGCCAGAGTTGCGATAGTAGCTCTGCCGTTTCCGCAAAATCGAGCCGTTCCGTGGATTCACATTTTCATTCCATCCTTGCGTTTACTGAAGCCTCTCGCGCCAGTGGTGCTCCGCCGCATTTTCACGATGCGCGGGATGACGTCGCTTCCTATCGCCTACATGACCGAAGCCCCCTCCAGCTAAGTCTGCGCATCTAGAGCCTCTCCCATTCCCTTCTCCGAGTCGTTCTATGTGTCCTCTGTGTTGAAGGCCTTTCCCTGGCCGGGCAAAACTTTTAACACGGAGAGCACAGAGGACTCAGAGAAGCCACGCACAGCAATGGAAGAGAAAACATCCTGGGAGAAATTTTCTATGCGGCACTGGATCGCGATGTTTGCGTTGCTTCTCGCCATCCCGGCGCTCGCCGGAGCGCGGCAAAACGGCAAGAAAGACGACGATATGAAAGGCATGCCTGGAATGGATGACACGCAAATGCAAGGAATGAAGATGGGTGAAACCGAATTAATGACGATGCACCCGGAAACATTTCCGCAAGAGATCGTCCGCCATGCCGGATCGGGCACGAGCGCCGAACCGGATTCCACTCCGGTTCCCATGCTTATGACAACGAAACACAAATGGGCATTGATGTTTCACGCCAATGTCTTCGTGCTGGATGAGCAGCAATCGAGCCCACGCGGCGGAGACAAATTTTTCTCGACGAACTGGTTCATGGGCATGGCGCAGCACCCTCTCGGGCCGGGCGTGTTCACGGCGCGCGTGATGTTGAGTCTCGAGCCCGCCACCATCACAGGACGCCAGTACCCGCTCCTCTTTCAGCAAGGCGAAACCGCTTTTGGAAAACCCATTGTCGACGGGCAGCATCCGCATAATTTCATAATGGAGATTGCCGCGCTGTACGATTTGAAGCTAGGAAAAAATGGCCTGCTCTCTTTCTATGCCGCGCCCATCGGTGATCCGGCCATGGGGCCGAATGCATACGCGCACCGCGCCTCAGTGTCGGAAGATCCTCTGGCCACGCTCGGCCATCATCAGGAAGATTCGACGCACATCGCCGAAGATGTGTTCACGGTGGGCGCGGCCTACCGGATTGCGCGGATCGAAGCTTCCGGTTTTCATGGCCGCGAACCGAATGAAAATCGCTGGAATATCAGCCAGGGGAAAATCGATTCATGGTCCACTCGGCTGACGATCCAACCGGGGAAAAATTGGAGCGGGCAATATTCCTACGGTCGGATCGCAAGTCCTGAAGCCCTCTTTCCCAATGAAAAACAGGAGCGCATGACGGCGTCAGTCATGTACAACCGCCCATTCCACAACGGCAATTGGGCCAGTTCCCTGATTTGGGGACGCACGAAATCACTCGAAGACAACTCCATTTTCAACAGCTATGCGCTCGAATCGACGTTGCGCTTCCTCACCCGCAATCATGTCTGGACGCGGATCGAAAACGCCGAACGCTCGAACGAGTTGCTCTTCGGCGAAAATGCGCTCCCCACGAATTTTCAGGAGGAGCCGATTGGGCGAGTCCAGGCCTACACGTTCGGCTACGATCGCGATTTCGACCTGATTCCGCGCGTGGCTATGGCCGTCGGCGCACAAGTGACAGTTTATGGGGTGGGAGAAACTCTAAAGGCCACCTATGGCTCGCATCCGGCGGGGGTCGCGGTATTCGTCCGGGTCCGACCATTTTCGGGGGATGAAAGATAGCCAGCCACGGCCATTGACGTTTTCGGTAGCGCGGGCTTCAGCCTGCGGGGGTTCGTCTTTTCAAGGACTAGATTCCACAGGCGGAAGAGCCTGCGCCATTGATCCAATTCACTCGGGGAGAGGCTCGTTCAGCTCTTGGAATTTAGCAGCTCTAGGCCCTGGTCGGCTTCTTCGGCCGCATCCGGGAATTCCTGCTTGACCTGATTGTAGAGTTTCGTGGCCTGCGCGGGATCGGTTTTGCGGTAATAATCCGCGAGCGCCAGCATGGCCATCGGCTTCGGAACAAACACGCTCGGCTTGTCCGACAATTGCTTGAACAAGTCCACAGCCTGCGAGCTTTTATTTTCCTGCAGGTAGACTTCGGCCAATTGGAATTTAGCGAGGCTCGCCAAATTTTCATCGCCACCCGAGGCGACTTGCCCGAAATTTTTCTCCGCGTCTCCGTTGCGCTTCAACTGGACTTCGGAGAGAGCCGCATAGTACCGCGCCATTTGCCCGGGTTTCGTGCGCCCATATTGGCCCGCGACAGCCAGAAACTTCTTATCGGCGTCGGTAAACTTATTTTTTTCGTCGAGGTAGGTAACGTCGACCGGGTCGGCCGGTTCTCCGGCGGCGCGAATACGCGCCTGGAAAATTTTCAATGCATCGTCGAGCGCCCCGGAGGCCTTTGCCGTCTGCCGCCGTGCGTAGCTGTTCCAACCAAAAACCGCCAGCGCCACGACTAGCGCCGCCGTAACCACGAGCCATAGAGCCTGCTGATGCGAAGCGACCGATTCGACTCCCGAGAAAAATCTCTCCCGGATCTCATCCTTCTTCAGGTCCTTGCGCAAAATATGCTGCGCCACAGAGTCATCCTTCCACAGGTCTTCGAATTCTTAATCCTACCACAGGTTTCATGCCAGGATTGGAATCAGAAATCGATCGGTTCCTACAAAATCTGTGGCACCCTAAAAAGCGAAAGGGCCCTGCCCGGATGCCCCGGGCAAGGCCCTCAGAACACGTGTACCCCATCAGGATGCAGCGGTGACGTTTTCAGCCTGATAGCCCTTTGGTCCTTGTTTGACCTCGAACTCGACCATCTGGCCTTCGTTCAGTGTCTTGTATCCGTCCATTTGGATGGCGGAGAAGTGAACGAACACGTCTTCGCCGGACTGGCGTTGGATGAAACCATACCCTTTTGATGCGTTAAACCATTTGACTACACCTTGTTCTCTGCTCAACTTAGTAGCTCCTCTATCTTGAGCGGTCGCTGTTTGCCGGGCGTAACGCCAGTCGGTGGTAGATAAATGTCCGCCGTTACCGGTGACCTTTCCCCGTTCGTGCTGGTGATCTGTCGAGGGCGGTGGACCACAGCGGGCCTCCGAGCACCTACGGAATTACTGGACCCACAAAAGCGGGCCATCAATACAACAAAATTTGGCGGCTGTCTAGAGAATTCCCCGATTTGGGAAAGGTTCAAAAGGGCGAGCTGCGGGAAGCGGCCGCGCGTCCTTCCTTGGTGAGTTCTTGGAGAAGCTGCGGTCTAAGAATGAAAACTCGTAACCGCCTGCGCCTCTTGGGTATGAATGTCGAAAACGGCGTACAGCTTGGTGATTTGCAGAAGGTCGATAACTTTCTTATTCAAGTTCAGGAGCTTTAATTCCCCGCCCTCGCTTTTTACCAAACGGAAGCCGCTGACTAATTCACCGAGCCCGGTGCTATCGATGTAATTGACTCCGGCCAGGTTCATGACGATTTTCTTGCGACCCTTGCCGAGGTTTTCGCGAACGAGGTCGCGGAGCAGGGAGCTGCCTTCGCCCAGCGTGATTCGTCCGTTCATGTCGATCACTGTGACGTCTCCGATCTCACGGCGGGTTGCTGTGAAATTCATGGCAAGCCTTTCGCGGATATTGTTTTTCCTCTGCATTGGAATGCGCCGCCATGGTCTTGCCGTTCAGCGGGAAGCTTACCGTTTGTGGCGCTTGGCCATGACGACTTCGGCGCCGCCGGCTGCGCTGGAGAGAACATCGACCTCATCCATGAATGCCTTCATCAAAAGCACGCCGCGGCCGGAATCCTCGAGGACATTCTCATCATCCCGGGGGTCGGGCACGTCTTCGAGGCGAAATCCCGCGCCCTGATCCACCACATGGATCACCAGTTTGTCTTCCAGCAGCTCGAAAATCACGTGGATTTTTCTCTCGCGGCGCTGTTGGTTGCCGTATTGAAAGGCGTTCATGACGCCTTCGTGCACCGCCAAACCGATCTTGTATTGATCGTCCTCGCCAAATCCGGCTACCGCGGCGACACGCACACCCACTTCTTCGGCAAGAGCAATGCTCTCGATCAACGTCTCCAGAACAACTTCAATCCGCTGCGGCTTTGAAGGCATCCAGGTGGCGGAATCCGCCTAAGGACCTGTATGGGTAACACAGCGCCGTCGGGTAAGTCAATCCGAGACATGTGGTTGGGAGAAATAACGCCCGTGGTTTGTAGCGAAACCTAGTGCAAAAGAATGTTAAGTTTGAAAGTTCGGGGTACCTATGGGTTCCTACCTCTTGCTCATCATCGCTGCGCTTGCAGCCGGACTGATCAACTCGGTCGCGGGGGGAGGCATGTTTCTTACTTTTCCCGCGCTGGTGTTTACCGGAGTGCCCTCGATTGTTGCCAATGCTTCCAGCACGACGGCGATCATTCCAGGAATCCTGGCGAGCACGTGGGCTTACCGCGAGGATTTTCGACAATCGGAAAACTTTCCGTTTCTGCCTTTGCTGATCGTGAGCCTGGCGGGGGGCATTGTGGGCGCGCTGCTTTTGCTCTTCACGCCGCAGAGGACGTTTGACTCCGTAATTCCGTGGCTCATGCTGGCCGCAACACTACTGTTCACGTTCGGCGCTAGCCTCACGCCGTTCCTAAAACGCGTGTTTCACATCGGTCCGGTGGCCGTCGTCATCATTCAATTTTTTATTGCCATCTATGGCGGCTATTTTGGTGGGGCGATCGGAATCGTGATGCTCGCGACGTGGACTGTATTTGGCCTTACAGATATCCACGTTATGAATGCGAACAGAACCATCATGGGGGCGGCGGCCAATAGCGTTGCCGCCGTGCTGTTCATCCTTGCACGCAAAATCTGGTGGCCGCAGACTTTGGTGATGCTGGTCGCCACCATCGTCGGCGGGTACATTGGGGCACGCACCGCGAGGAAAGTGAATCCGCGTTACATTCGCGCGACCGTCACTGTCGTCAGTGCGGGGATTACGATCGCGTTCTTCCTGCGAAGGCATTAGGTTTTGGTAGCGCAGGCTTCAGCCTGTGGATTTTAGTCCTTGCAAGGACGAACCCCCGCAGGCTGAAGCCCGCGCTACGAAACGCTACGAAGCTTTCTCTTTCGCGTACACCAGAAAATCCTCGTAGGGGCCCTTGAAATCCTCGACGTGGCCGGCTTTGCATTGCCAGATGCGCGTGGCGACTTCGTCGATAACGTCGTGATCGTGCGTGACGAACAGGACGGTGCCGGGATATTTCTGCAACGCGATGTTGAGCGCGTTGATGGCTTCGAGGTCCAGATGGTTGGTGGGCTCGTCGAACACCAGGACGTTTGGCTTTTGCAGCATCAGCTTGCAGAAGATCAGCCGCGCCGATTCGCCTCCGGAGAGAGCGCGCGTGGATTTCTCGGCGTCCTCGCCGCTGAAAAGCATCTGGCCCAGCACGCCGCGCAATTCCTGTTGCGACGCCTTCGGATCGAACTGATGCAGCCACTCCACGACGGTTGTGTTCTTGGCGATGGTATCGCTGGTGTCCTGCGCGAAATAGCCCACGGCCACTTCGTGGCCCCACTTGACATGGCCTCCGTCGACGGGAAAGTGACGGTCCGCTTCGTCGATATACCCGGTTGCGTTGCGGACGAGCGACTTCAGCAATGTCGTTTTGCCGGCCCCGTTGCGGCCGATGACCGCGATTTTTTCTCCGCGCTCGACATTCGCCGAAAATTTCTCGATCACCACGTGGCTGCCATAGGATTTCTTGAGGCTCTTGAATTCGAGTGGGTGGCGCCCGGAGGGATTTTTCATGTCAAAGCGGATGTACGGCCGGGCGATGTTGGACTTGGCCAGGTCCGAAGTTTGGATGCGCTCGACTTCTTTTTTGCGCGACATCACTTGCGAAGAGCGCGTACCGGCCGAGAAGCGCGCGATGAATTCATTCAGTTGCGCGATTTTCTTTTCGCGCACTGCGTTTTCGGATTCGATGCGCGAGCGAATCTGCGTCTTGGCGAGGACCATTTCGTCGTAGCCGCCCGTGTACATGATCACCGTCTGATAGTCGATGTCGGCGGTGTGCGTGCAGACACTGTTCAGAAAATGCCGGTCGTGCGAGATGACGATGAGCACGCCTGGGTACTCGCGGAGATAGTCCTGCAGCCAGTGGACGGAATCGAGATCCAAGTGGTTGGTCGGCTCGTCCAGCAGCAGCGCCGCCGGATTGCCGAACAGGGCTTGCGCCAGCAGGACGCGGACTTTTTGGCCGCCCTGCAGCTCGCTCATCTTGCGCTCGTGGAGCGCCGCTTCGACGCCGAGTCCGTCGAGCAGGATCGCGGCGTCGGCCTCCGCGGTGTACCCGCCTTCGTCGCCCACAATCCCCTCGAGTTCGCCCAGGCGCATGCCGTCCTTGTCTGTCAGTTCGTCATGAGGTTTGGCGTACAGCACATCCCTTTCCTGAAGAGCCTTCCACAACGAGGCGTGGCCCATGATGACCGTGTCAATGACGCGAAATTGGTCGAAGGCAAACTGATCCTGGCGCAAAATGCCCAGCTTTTTTGGCCGCGAGACCGAACCTTTCGTCGGTTCGATATCGCCTTCCAGAATCTTCATCAAAGTGGTCTTGCCGGCCCCGTTGGGGCCGGTGATGGCATAGCGGCGCCCTTCGAGGAACGAGCAAGTGACGTCCTCGAACAAGACCCTGGCGCCGTAGCGCATAGTGACGTTATTTAGCGAAAGCATATCTCTTCATTATAACGTGAATTCGCCAGGTGTGCTCGCTCACCAGGGCCTCGTGAGCGTATTTTGTAACCTAAAAATTTCGCGCGGTTGGCGCGCCCCGGAAGACTTCCGCCACAAGTAACGATCGTTTGTGAGTGCGTCCCTGGCGGCCTTCCACAAAGGGGGGATCGTAACGAGAAGGAAAAGGGAGGTGGGGGGATGCCCGCCTCCCTTTCGTTATGCACCAAAACGGGTCAAGCGTGTCGGAGTTGCGCCCGACCTTCTTCTATTATTTATATCGTCGTACGATATGTCAATTGGTGTTTCCTTCCGAGCAATACGGACGTCCGGTTCCCCCGCCGCGACAAAGGCGTCTCGAATCAGAACCCTTCTTGGCGCATTTCTTCAGCCTGTAGGTCTTTCCGATCAGGTGAATCCAAAACCCGCAGGCTGAAGCCTGCGCTACTTGACCGGGGTTGCTAGGCCCAGTACGTGCGGTCGAGTGTGCGGTATTGGATGGCCTCGCCGAGATGGCGCGTCTCCAGGTTCTCGGAGGCGTCCAGGTCGGCAATCGTGCGCGCGACTTTCAGGATGCGGTCGTGGGCTCGCGCGGAAAGGCCCAGGCGGCCGATCGCGTTTTCCAGCATTTTTTCGCCTTCCTCGCTGATGGCGCAGAATTTCCGGATCAGCTTCGGCGGCATCTGCGCGTTCGAGAAAATTTTGCGCTCGCCCGCATAGCGCTTGGACTGGCGCTCGCGGGCGCGCAACACACGTTCGCGGACCGCGGCGGAATCCTCGGTGGTTCCGTTGCCGCGCAATTCCTTGTATTTCACTGCGGGCACTTCGATGTGAATGTCGATACGATCGATCAGCGGGCCCGAAATTTTCGAGACATAACGCTGAATTTGCGGCGGCGAGCAGTGGCACTGGCGTGTCGGATCCCCAAAAAATCCGCACGGGCAGGGGTTCATCGCCGCCGCGAGCATGAAACGCGCGGGAAACGTCACCGAAGTCGCGGCGCGCGAAATCGTGACCGCGCCGTCTTCGAGCGGCTGGC
Organism: uncultured Acidobacteriota bacterium; assembly: GCA_963719875.1. Lineage (GTDB taxonomy): Bacteria > Acidobacteriota > Terriglobia > Acidiferrales > UBA7541 > Palsa-360. The sequence continues at coordinate 608,197 of CAVRDJ010000002.1, forward strand.
GCATCACTTCGAGGACGTTGCGCTCGAACTCCGGCAATTCATCGAGAAAGAGCACGCCGTGATGCCCCAGCGAAACCTCTCCCGGCCGCGGAATCGCGCCCCCGCCGATCAGGCCCGCGTCGCTGATGGTATGGTGAGGCGCGCGAAACGGCCGAGTGCCGACAAGCCCGCGCGCATCGTCCAGCAATCCCGCGACGCTGTGAATGCGCGTGGTTTCGATGGCCTCCTCGAGCGACATGGGCGGAAGGATCGTGGGGATGCGTTTGGCGAGCATCGTTTTCCCGGCGCCGGGCGGCCCGATAAAAATGATGTTGTGGCCGCCGGCGCAGGCGACTTCGAGGGCGCGCTTGGCGGCCTGCTGGCCGCGGACGTCGCGCATGTCGACAGCGTATTGCGCGGCATCGGCCAGCATGGTGTTCGCGTCCACGCGCACCGGCGCGAATGATTCCGGTACGTTCATGAGGTCCACGGCCTGCGGCAGCGTGCGCACGGCGAACACGTCGATGCCTTCGACGACCGCGGCCTCGCGCGCATTGGCTTCCGGGACGACCACGGCCTTGATCTTGTGCTCGCGCGCCGCCAGCGCCGCCGAGAGAGACCCGCGCACCGAGCGCACCTGGCCGTCAAGTGACAGCTCGCCGAGAAAAATGTATTGATCGAGCCGCTTGCCGAAGAACGCGCCCTCGCAACCCAGAATGGAAAGCGCCATCGGGAGATCGAAGGCCGAGCCCTCCTTGCGAATGTCAGCGGGAGCCAGATTGACCGTGACGCTCTGAAACGGAAAATCGTGCCCGCAATTTTTCAGCGCCGCCTTGATGCGCTCCCGGCTCTCCTTCACGGCGATGTCGGGCAGGCCAACGATATTGAAGTCCCCGGGCTTACCTGACCCGACATCGACCTCGACTTCCATGAGGTAGGCGTCGATGCCAAACACCGCGGCGCTGAAGTTTTTGAAATGCATGTGTCATCGAAAGTGACAACTTCCGGTGGGCGCAAGAGTAACGCAAATGCCGTTTCCTTGCCAAGGGAATTAGCTGTGGGCATGGCATCGTGCCCGCCGAGCGCATAGTTCCAGCCTTTGCCGCTCTCCTGCCGGCAGTCCCGCCTTGCTGCGCGCAGCATTCCTCCCCAGCGCCAACATTAGTGAGAACCGCGCGGTGTTCGACATCTCCGTCGTCGATACGCACACCGGCGCCACCCTCTTTTGCGAAACCAGGCTCCTACGGAGAATTCGTTGGTAAACCGGGCAGCTAGAAGCGGGCCATCGACAGATTTTTTCCCGATTTCAGACTCCAGGATCCACCCAAGCAATAGACGCCACGTCTCCATGAAATTCCAGCGAGGCGTCCGGGCAGAAATCGGCTTGTCCTAAAGTTGAATGTCATTCGCTGCACATCCGTGCAGAGAGATACTTTACAGCCTGAAGCAGCCACCCTATAGTCACACTAGACGTCGGGTCTGGCCATTTCCTCCGAGTGAGAAAGGATAATCGATGCTGATTGGTTTAATTGTCGCAGTAGTAGTTGTCGTGATGTATCTCATGTACGCCTATAACGGCCTGGTGCGCCTGAAGGTGCAGTGCGATAACGCCTGGTCGGATATTGACGTACAACTCAAGCGGCGCTACGACTTGATTCCCAACATTGTGGAGACGGTGAAGGGCTATGCCGCGCATGAAAAGGGCACGCTCGAAGGTGTCGTGGCCGCGCGGAATCAGGCGATGTCGGCGCAGGGACCGGCAGCCAAAGGCGAAGCCGAAGGACTCCTGACCGGCGCGCTGCGGCAAGTGTTCGCGCTGGCCGAAGCGTATCCGCAATTGCGCGCGGTCGAGAGTTTCACGCAGTTGCAGGGCACTCTCAATCAGATTGAAGACACTCTGCAAAATGCGCGGCGCTACTACAACGCCGTGGTCCGCGATTTCAACACCATGATCGAGCAGTTCCCCTCCAACCTCGTCGCCGGGATGGGCAATTTCAAGGAGCGGGAATTCTTTGAGATCAGCGCGCCCGCCGAACGCGAAGTGCCGAAGGTCAGCTTCTGATGGCCCATCCTCCAAATTCCTCGATTTATGTGGCATTTTTCCTGTTTTCAATGAGTTAAAGATCGTAATTGATTGGACAGACCCGGACAAGAGTGGACAGAAAAGGACTCTAAACAGGGTTAAATTGGCACAGTGGCACATTTTTTATGCCCGCAGAGGTGGAGTAAGAATGATGACAATCTGGCCGGAGCATCGGCGCCCCACCGAAGATGTTGGCCCGAGGACGATCGAAGAAATCAAGCGGCTATTTCCTCCGCGCAACGCATCTTCGGTGTCAGACAAACAAGCATTTTACATGCTCATGCCGGATGGAGACTTGATCGGGGACGAATGTGAAGGGCGCGGTTATTTCAATCATTCTGTAATCCTAGGGTCGGAGAACTACGAGAACCAAAACGAATTCTACAAACAGAACGAAGCCTTGCGGGTCGACATCAACGAATACCTCTACGTAGACGTAATGTTTGCACTGACGGACGCGCAACGACTCGCAATCGGCCAGATGTTCAGGAAAATCGGTTATCACGAAATGACTTGGCAGATTGCGTGGCTCCCCGACAGAACGAAGCGTACCGAAGGAACGGTGCAGCAATTCTTCCAAGCATTGAACGAAGCACTATTACATCTATAGGACCACCGCGCCAAACCCTGATAAATGGGATTATCGGAATGTTGCCCAAGTCGCCTCAAGCTTCTGGACGGTTCAACCGGGCCGCCGGCACGGTCTGTAAAATCGTGGTGCGCCGTGCTGTGCAATTCTAGCAATCCCACCTTTTTTCCACATTGCCGTTAACACGCTTCCGTCCTATCTTACCTGCGTGCAAAACCAATATCCTGGCAAACTGGACGGCGCTGGGAATGGGATGCATAACAAAATTGTTCCTAAGCAGTGGGGCGTTGGCCGATTCCAAGCGACTGACGCCCTGCTTCTATAGTCTCCCGCCTGCACTGCCTTCCGTTGAAATCGTATCGAAGGGCGGACTGCCCTTAGAAACCGAAGCTTAACATCTGAGCAACAATTTTGTGCTAACACATCCGGAGAGGATCTCTTTAAAAATGTTGCCCGGAGAAATCAGCATGGCCAACGACAGCAAAAAAGTGTTCAACGGCTTGTTGAAGGATTACGTTCGTCTCGACGAAAGCGCCGACGTAGTAGTTAGGCAATTAAGGAAAATATCCAATCCCGATAGTCGCAGAAAAATCATCAAGGAATTACGAAATCTTGAAACAGGAGCCTGAGAAACGGGATTGCCGGAAACAAGTTCGGCGTACTTTCTCTGAATTTTCAGTTGTTGCCGCGTGCTCCAAGGGAAGGCGGCGTGCTGTCCACCGCCCGATTCACAGCGGCCCGGAAAGATTTACCTTCGTGCTCAATCCCTACACTTTTCGTTCTAAGGCCTTTGAGGTTGGATATGGCGGGAAGGGTATCGCTATGTCTGCGAAGTTCCTTAACCATATCATCTAAAAGATCACAGTATTTTTCGGCGGCAGTCTTCCAATCTGCCAGACGATTCGCTTCGTTGTCGTTTGCCATGACGCCTCCTCTGCTGCGAGCAAGCATAGCAAGCACGGGCGCAGCGTTGGCGGATGTTGCGGACAGACCGTACCAATAGAGTTACCCGCAATCATCGGCGTGATAGACAGCGGCAATTTGCGCTCGCAAATTTATGCGGCGTTCGGAGATTGAGGAAAAAGCCGCCCGGTTAAGAGCGGCTCCTGATGAAACTGGGTATGAATATCCGTGTCATTGTTGGACTATAGGGCATCGGTGCTCGGCGAAAGCTTGCTCCCGCATTATTTTACTGCGGCGGATAATCTGATTCAGCGTCAGACCAGTAAGAACACAATCCAACATGACGAAGACGCGTCCACACTCACTGCACACCCATCCCTGAAAACCGGGTTGTAGAAGCTCAACTAACCTGCGTTCCATGATGCAATCTGTTTCTTCGTCGCCTGCTCTCTTACTGACTTCGTGAAATGGGGCTTTGCAAGTTCCTTTCTCAAGCGGGCCAGTACTGCGGCATCCGATTCTTTCTTTTTGGGCACGTTTACACCTTTAATTATCGCTTCTTGGTTCTTTTATTTTCCAGGGCCTCAGCCGCCAAGAGCCTCCGGTCTGGGTGCGGCTCGTTGCGTAAACCGCCAGCAACGAGAATGCACCGCTTCCCGGCAGCCGCACCGCACGAAGGACAGGCGACGGAAGACTTTTGCTTTCGTGTTAGTTGCTTTACTTTCATTTCTCGTCTCCGTTGCTCATGTTTTCTTGACGGACATCGGGCGGTTTTCCAGGAACGCTATGACCAACTCGCTGTTTATTTGCAAGCCTCCGTTGTAGCTGACCAAGCCCTTCTTCTTGAACTCATTCATGAATTTGCTTACCCTTGGCCGGGTGGTACCAACCATCTCCGCCAGGGTTGCTTGGCTCACCTTCAGGGCGGAATCCGACTTCGATTCCTTGGTTATGTCCCCAAACAACAACAGAACCCGCGCCAGTCGCCTTTCGCTGAAATTGAAGAATTGATCTATCAGGTCTTCCTCGATGCGAACAACCCGTGAAAGCAAATATCCAACGAACAGCGTTGCAAACTGCGGGTCTCTCTTGAGCGTGCGGACTGTCCTGTCTTTTTGCAGTCGAACGACATTGGATTGTCCAATTGATCTCGCCGTGCAAATCCGCAGAGATTGCCCTGCTAGACAGCCTTCGCCAAAAAAGCTACCTCGCTGTAGGATGGCGATTATCGCTTTTTTGCGTGTGGTGACCGCCGTGAGCTTCACCGTCCCGCTCTCGATGTAGAAGACAGAATCAGCGAAATCTCCTTGCGAAAAGATGACATCCTTGTCTCGGTAGTTCCGAAAAGTCATTCCAGTACGGAACTTTTTGCGGAGGACTGCGTGACTGACACCATGACCGACACCGAGACTACGCTTTGCCAATCAGGTCTGCTCCTCTAATCAACTCAGGAAATTCGTATAGCGTTCAACAATCGTAGACTCATACAACCAGGCCGTCTAGATGATCAAAAGTGACCACATACAACATGTGCGAAATTGAACAGCCAGAAGTGAATAAATGTGCTAATGGAAAGAGATGTCGCTTTGGAATCCGGGTGCGCCGGAGCCTTGACCCGTCAATGGCCGACGGACGCTACGTAATCATGACTGTGGAATGCTCACGCTGCGAAACTAAGCAGAAGGTTCGCGTTGATGCCCGTCCTGGCATTTCACAGATGGCTGATCAAACGGTTGTTTGCCTCCTGTGCAACAATCCCTTCAAGGTATCGCTTCCTGATAGGATTATTCGTGGGCCGTTCCCGGCGTAGCTTGTAATAGCGCGCTGGGCCGTGCGTGGTAGAATGCCCTAGAGGTAAGGTTCGATGTCACGAGTAATTGCTTATAAATGCAAGACCCCAGGCTGCGACGTGATTCTTCAAGTGGCAGAAGTACCAGACGATACGAACAGGTCGATCCATATTATGTTGCGCGTCAGTGACCCCGTTCGGATTACATGCCCGGATTGCAGGCAGGAACACGAATACATACCCGAAGACAAACAAATGGTACAGCCTGTATAGACTGGCCAGAATCCCTGCGTTCGGGGGGCCGTGCGTGATAGTATCTCCAAATGAAAATTCGGAAACATACAACATTTGGGAAAGACAAGCGGCGAAAACACCATCACTGGCAGGCGACTGTGTTTTACAATGACGGTGAGCGGTTCTCTCGCACCTACACTGTTCATGCTAAGGCCGCTAATTTTGCAGAGCGGCAGAAGAAATCTCCGGTCGTCAGGATGGCTCGCGTCACGCAAGTCAGCTAATCCCCTCCTGCCCCCGCCCTGGCCGTGATCCTGATTTCCCCTGACACGACCCGTGACGCAGATCATGATTTCCCGCGCATGCCGAACCCAATTGCAAATTCACAAGATGGCGAGCACGGCTTCTCACCGCTCTCGAAGCGCTTTGAGACCCTGACGCAACAACTTTCAGCCTCCCGCGATCTGGCTAGACGGCAGGACATACATCGTCAACTCAGAGATGTGATTAGCAGGATAGACAGCCTCATTACGACGGAACACTCACGTCCACCTTGGAATTGAGCCTCTCATTGCGTCGAGATTTCATTGTGTAAAATTGAACAGATTTGCGGCGTAGAATCAGTCAATCTATTCAAATGAAAAAGGAAGAACTCACCCGAAATCAAATGTCCTCCGTTCCCTGTCCCACCTGCGGAGTAGCTGTTGGGATGGGTTGTATCCTGTATTCAGGTGGCTTGCGTTTCGAACCTCACGTAGCCCGGAAACGTTCCGCTCTTGAGGCCCTTGAGAAGAAGTGATCCCATGCCGAAACTCGGTCTTAGGATGTTCGATAAACTAGCTGATAACGTTGGTAAACGGATGTGCTCTTACAATTCGGGCAAACCAAACTCTGGCCGCCTTTTGGAAATTCGGGTTTTATCTCAGTCTGCGTGAAAGGGTCACGGATTGTGGAACCACTATCGTAGACCTGATTGTGTGCAATCTCTGCATCGCACTGATGACAGTAAAACACCCACTGTGCCATAGACCCTCTGATCGATCCATCGGAACCGCTTAGATGGATTAGTCTGCCAATAATTCAGGCGCATCAACTAGCAAGCGCACTACCCGTCGAGCATAGCCCCCATAAGGGAAGGATTGATTTGGATTCCGCGCCTGTCATATTTAACTAGACCCATTTTTCTAAATTTGGTCATGAAAAAGTTGACTCTGGGGCGCGTTGTTCCCACTATATTCGCCAAGGTCTCTTGAGATATTGCAGCGTTCACTTCATGCGAATCTGTTTTCTCCCCATGTTGAGTGAGCAAGACAAGTGTGCGAGCTAATCGCTTTTCGCTTGAGTTGAACAGCTGGTTGATAAGGTCGTCCTCTAGGCGGATGTTACGGGTAAGCATGTGAGACAGGAAGAGGTCGGACAGCTTATGCTCAGCCTGGAGTACGCGGCTCATCTCGTGTTTTTCGATAACGAGTAGGGTTGCACTGGTTATCGTGGTCGCCGTCGCCATACGAACATTCTGTCCCGCCAAACACCCCTCTCCGAAAAAGTCGCCGATGCCAAGAACTGCGACGATTCCCTCTTTGCCAAGATCATTTACGACGGACAGCTTAATGCTGCCTTCCTGAATATAGAAGATAGTCTCTGCCAAGTCGCCCTGAAGATAAACCTCCTGCGCATGTCGATACTTCACAATTCGTTTGGTCATGCCTGCTGAGGCGAGGAACTGTGGGTCGTCGAATGAGCACATTGGTTCGTCTTTTATTTCAGAATTTCTGTTGTGCCATTTCGCCCGAACCCCTGGTCGTCCCATCCATCTGAGAGGTGGCGGTGCTGAAGCACAATTATTCATTTTCCTCTTGTTTGCAGCAGTTAGCGCGATACCTCTACCGGAAGCTATTGAAAATTTCATGTGCCACCGCAGCTTTCTCGCACTTGGGATGTGCAGAGGGGCTTTGAAGGAAATATCATTTGCAGGGTCTATGATGGGTAAGTAGGGTCCCTCGCACCATACTCAGAAGTCCCTATATTCTTTCGGGAATGTGCTGACAACAAGGGAACCTCTGAGCGCTTTGACTTGGCTGCGGTCTTCGACGCGGCTCGATCAGAGTCACAAATTCTGACAGCCCTGTTGAGCCTGGGGGCGCTAAAGTGACCGTTTTATCGCGGGAATGAGGTCGGTTCCTAGGGTCGTTTTATCTAGAAAAGCGACAGCACCGTAGGTCTTGGCAAGTGCTTTCGAGTCTTCATCATTCCAAATAGAAATTGCCAGTAACTGGGACCCACTCGATGCAAAACTGGCCTTAACGTCTGACGGAGGGACGCGAGACGCATCGGGCATGTGTAAATCCATCACAACGACTTGTGGTTTAAGGTCTGTCGTCATTTTGATGGTCTGAGCGAAATCTGCCGTTTCACCAATAATTTCAATTTCAGGTTCGGATTCAAGCACACGTCGGATGGCTTTTCGCATAACAGCGGCATCATCTGCCAAGAGCACAGTTATGGGCATATTATTCGTGTGCGCCCCGCGACTTTGGATAGGTTTTCCCGTCGAGACCACGCATGATCTCCGTTAAAGTCTTGAATGGCCCGGTAACATTCACATGCGTAGGTTTCTAGGTGGTGGCGATCCAAAATCTTTACGGCGCCACGGCTGTATTTGATGATTCCCATGCTTTGTAAAACGCTGGCAGCGACTGATACGCTTGATCGGTCTGTGCCGAGCATCGTCGCAAGGAAATCGTGTGTAATATGTAGCAACCCAGAATCTACGCGGTCCAGCGCCATCAATAGCCATCTTGCGAGGCGTCGGTTGGTGTCGTGTAGCCGATTGCATGCGGCTGTTTGAGCAACCTGCAACCCCAGCACTATCGTGTATCGCTTTAAAATTCCATCTAACATTGGGGCAGCTTCCAGCACACTTCGCAATGCGCCAATCCTGATTCGGAACCCCTCTCCTGAAATCTGCACGACTTCGCGAAGTGGGCTCCTTTTACGTCCCGCGACAGCGGGCAGACCAGCAATTCCTTCTTTTCCAATCAGGCCAGCTTCTACGGTTTTCCCGTTGGACAACACGACGACAATTGAGATCAATCCTGCATTTGGAAAGTATGCGAACTTGAAAATCTCATCGGGCTCACAAAGGCTTTGGTGTGATGGCAACTCAACATGTTCAAGATGAGAGCGAATCGAACGAAACTCAGAGTCAATCATTGAGACTAAAATCTCATTCTGAATTGATCTTCCAGCTTTGCTCGTGCGGGAAGTGCGGGAAGTGCGGGGAGCAGGTTGCGATTGCCTCTGCGTTACGATAACTCCTCCTATGTATCGAATCAGTTGTTATGGATGCAGTGTTGTTTCTACAGGACCAGGAACGCGGCCACAAGTGCTAATAACTTATGTGGGATATCGAACGTATGGGTACCACCGAGCACATCCCAGATCAATGATCCGACGGGTCCTGATAGACGGGTCTTATCGGATTGTGGCCAATACCAGGGATGGAATCTCTACCTTCGTTGAAGATCGCAGCCTTGCAATAATTGTGGGCGGAAGTTATGAACTAGCTATAGGGCGCTCCGGCAGGTCATTCTCGCCTCCCACCGATATGGGAAGACGGACTGAACCACGCATGTCGGAGTGCCCGACTTCAAGACACCGGGTCCGTTTCCAGCGTAAGGGATACCGTGTATTGCGCTTCCAGGTGTGCGGGCGTACGTTCGATGCATTGAGGTGCTCCCGGCTCATTGGTCTCCTCACCTGGAGGTCCTTATGAAACGCATTCTCGTTGTTGACGACAACGCCCCCATTCGGGGCTTAGTGCGGGAGTTCATCGAAGCTCGGCCCGGCTTGGAAGTTTGTGGGGAAGCGACTGACGGCCTGGAAGGAATCGAAAAAGGTCGAGCGTTAAAACCAGACTTGATTGTTCTGGATTTTTTGATGCCTGGAATGAATGGTTTACAAGCAGCCGTATTGCTTCATCAAATTGTGCCAAACGCCCCGATCATTTTATTCACTTTCTATAAAGATGTAGTCCCCTGGGATCTGGCTCAGGCCGCTGGGGTGGCCTCGATTCTATCAAAGACAGATCAACTCGCATCACTGGCGGATGAGGTTCAAAGACTCACTGATTGGGCGAATTAGTTGAGTCTGCAAATATGTCCTTGTTAGCGTATCGCACCGCATGCGCTACGGTGATGCGCCGGGTCGGAGCGACGAAACCGACACTGCGCGCTCCTTAGGCCAATATGCCATGATCGGCCCGCGATTTGTGTGCGTATGACGCTCAATCTTCCAGGGGGGCGATTTGCTGCTTGGGTCTAGAGCAGAAACGCAAATCGCAATTTTCACATCGGAAAGCACGAAGACCTAAAGGATATAGAAGGATGCGCTCCAAAATGCCTTTGCGCTTTGTCCTATAAACAAATGCCGAGTGGCACTGAGGGCAGGTAGTTTCGGATGCGATGTCTAATCGCTTCAGCTGATCCGAGTTTAACTTCAATAAACGCGAATCCATGACGAAAACTCTAACATCTGAGCGAAACTCTAGCATCAATTGATGGGTTAACAATTTGAGCATATATAGCAAGCAAGAACGAAGGGTAAATCACACTTTCCGATAAGCAGGCCTTATCAGGAAGTGGCTAAGCGCAGGCAGGAGATGTATCTTCCAACGGACAGCCTTGAGGCGGACGATACTCGGGGCAGGCCCACGAAAGAATTACCGGAAGTCGTTCAAGCCTCGACAATTTGGTTTCGGACCGCGTACCTGACGAGTTCGCTGACCGAGTGCATTTCCAACTTGCGCATGATGTTGGCCCGGTGCGTTTCCGCAGTCTTGACACTAATGCCCAGAGACGAGGCCACTTCCTTACTGCTCTTGCCTTCCGAAAGCAGTTGCACGATTTCGCGCTCCCGAGAAGTCAGCCGGCTACTGCGCATCTCTCCCGGGATTGGAAAAGATGCGGGCCGCTGGAAGTTCGTTAGCATCACTTCAGTGGCCTTGGAAGTGAAGAAGGGTTTGTGATTAGCAAGGGTTTCAAGGGCAATGATCAGATCGCGACCGGAATCAGATTTCACGACGAAGCCGCGCACGCCGGCATCGAGGACTTCCCTTATCAGTTGATCCGAGTAATGCATCGACAGGATCAATATTTCACTGTTGGGCGACACCTTTCGTATCCTTCGGGCCGCCTCCAATCCATTCAATTCCGGCATGGCGATATCGAGGACCACAATGTCAGGCTTTCGTTCCTCCGCCTTGGTCACCGCCTCGCGCCCGGAACGAGCTTCATCGCAAACCTGCCACTCAGGTCGTGACTCGATCAGAGATTTGATCCCCAGCCGAACTACGTCGTGATCATCTGCGACCAAGATTCTTAAATGTCTCATGACGTACCTCCACGATTTTCGTCGTGTAAAGGACTGTTCCTGCTTCGCTCACTCCATTCTGAGATGCACCTTACTGGCTCGGATCGACCTTGTAAGTTAACTGCGAAAATTCTATTGCTCGTCTCCTTGGCCAGTTCTCGCAATTTCAGCTCGACGCTTTCCATTCCGAACACAAAAGCTCGCCAGACGGCGGAACCGTCCGGGAACTCCTCAAACACGTCGTAGTCGCGATTAGCCGAACCTTCGGGGAATTTTTGATGCGTTGGACAATCGGGCATCGAAGACTCCTTGCGAGGAACCGGTATTATTTGCCGGAGGAGCCTTTATAATGCACAAGCATATTAACATGCAAGATAAAACAATTATGCTAATCACAGGTTTCCCACATGCGGCCCTGGTTTCTGAGGACTTGCTTGCCACTTCGGCACGATTCACCTTTTGTGCACTCTCACAATCATTGATTCTGGCTTCTTCTTAACATTGGTGATATAGCGTGTTTAGTAGCTCTCTGGCTCGATGGAGGTGCTATTGCAAAGCGAAGCGACCGAACGTGTGGCGGTACTCGCCGAACAAGCATCGAAAGAGCAGGACCCGCAGAAACTCGCCGAGTTGATAAAAGAGATCAACCGGCTGCTTGAAGAGAAACGATCGCAGACTGCATAAGTAAGCGTCGTTGTTTCAACGCATGCAAGGACTCGCTTTAACTGAGTTGGCGGGTTTCGGTAGAGCTGGCCTCTGAGCAGGCCCTGAGTTTCGAACTTCTCTGTGTGCCTCAACCAACAACAGCGTTGAACTTCAAATATTAATCCCGAAAGCCTCTGAACTACTATTAGGCGTGCCCAAAAAGAATGAATCGGACGCGACATTGCTTGCCCGACTCAAACGGGACTTGCGAAGCCACGCTGTACGAAGTCAGTCCGAGATAAACTAACAAAAAAGCGGCTTAGATCATGGAACGAGAATTAATCGAGATTAGTCAAGAATGGGTCTGCAGCCGGTGTGGATACCAGTTCTACAATCCGGGCTGCGTTCTTACTGGGCTTACGCTAAGCGAAATAATACAGCATGTGAAAAAGATGCGCGAGCAGGCATTCGCCGGTCACGTATGCCTCATTCCTTCGGAAAAGTCAGAGTAATGCGCCGCCTTCGACCCGTCCCTCTCTGTGCCGGGCTGGCCCATACTTGCGGATGTAAAATGCTCGACTACCTGAGAAAGTGTGTTCTTTGGGGCCAGAAATCGTGGATGCAAGAGACCTACAGCGATACAAACGATTGTTGCTCTCCAAGCGGGATGAGTTATCGGCCACGAGAGGCGGAGAGACCTTTGTGCCAGGAGCAGGCGGCTGGCAGGGCGATTTCGCTGACCAAGCCAACTCCGACACCGAAGCTGAGCTGCAGATCCGGTTGCATCAGACTGACGGTCGTCTCCTGCGTGCGATCGAGGAGGCTTTAGTTCGGGTGAAGCAAGGCACGTATGGCGTTTGTGAAACCTGCGGGCACCCTATTTCCAAGGCTCGGTTGAACGCCGTGCCCTGGACGCACCAGTGTCGCAAATGTAAGGACAAGCAACGGACCTGACAGCCCAGTAGCGGCCGACATTGCGGTGTGTTCGGGATCGTCCTATCGGAATACGAGATTAGGAGTGGGAAAATGAATGTTCAGCTTATAGCAAATGAAGAGAACTAGGATCGCGCCCAGTGTGGAAAAAATCAGGCCGGCGGGATGATATCGTTCATTTGTCGGGCGCGAAAACATGTGGGTAACGGCGCCCCCGATGATCGATCCGATGATGCCGAGCACGATCGTCCAGAAGATCGTTATGTGTACGTGCATCACCGATTTCGCGATGACTCCCGCGATTAGCCCAATAAAAACATACCAGATTAAGTGAAACACGCTTTCTTCTCCATCTACGTTCAAACCGTCATCCACTATAACCCATTCAAATTCCTTTAGCACATCTGCGTCTGTTCCATATTGAACATCTTCGAAAGCGCACGCTGGCTTGTCTCCAGCGACACGAACCGCGAAATCCTGCCGCGAGGCAAAAAGCCACATTCCGATAAGCAGCTGACTGGGTTCGGCCCAGAGTGGTTTCTTGCGAGTGGCCGACTATAGGGAGGTAGCAACGGACGCACACAAGTATTGATGTCACCCAGCAGCCCAAGCAGGCTATGCCATGATGTAAATGATGAAGAAACAAACGGTCGTCGCGCTTGTCCTGCTGTTGCTGATTCCCATTGTCTTGAGGCTGGAAGGGTGGCTGTTCAGCCTGATTAACCCCGATATTGCGGCAGGTCATCCGAATTATGTACGGAACTACCATCTGCTCAGCCTCTTGAAGAACATCACGTTTTGGGCATCGGGCGCGGTGGTGGTGACTTTGTGGCTGCTGGTGTGCTTTCTGGTGATTCGGTCCAAGGAGCGATCCTCGTGGTGGCTGTTGGCCGCGGCGTTGGGGCCCTTCGGGTTCGCCATTCTGGCAATGCTGAACGACAGAGCACCCACGGAAACAGACCGGTATGCACGGTTTGTGCGTAACCTGAACAGGTTTGTGCGCGTCGGCTACGAAGTGTGCATCTTCGTGATCATATGGGAGCTTGCTTGGCAGGCCATGGTTCTCAAGCGCAACCTGATGATCATGCATGAGTCTGCCACCACTGGAATGTCGACCGCGCAGATCATCGATCTCCAGAATGCCTCGTCTGGAATGTGGGCGTTCGCCGAGGGGAATGAAGTAATGTACATGGTGGTCCTTCTCTATCTGATTTGGCCTATGGTATTCAACATCATGGGACGTGTGACGGCGATTATGGCATCACCCGAGACGCGCTGTTTGAAAAAGTAAAGTGAATCCGGCCGCGCCGGGGCCGTGCCCGCTGTGCCCAAATTGTGGCTTGTGTAGTAAAAACCAGCCAGACGCACTTTCGTTCCACCACGGCGGCTTCCAGCCGAACCTCAACGTAATGCCCAATCCGCCGGTTATAGTTAGGGTATCCCGGCGCACAAGCCGCTGGCCGTGTGCCGCCCCATCCCGGAAAATGGGAACTGGAGGGGATCATGGCTATCAAGTTATTCAAAATTCCGAATGAAGCTAAGGCGTTGACGCCGAGCGGCGCGGAATACATTTGTCAGCACTTGTACGAGAAAGCCGTACTGGGCCAAAACTTGAACGATGAGGAATTCGAGGAAGATGTGTTTGATATCGCTACATATGGCGATAAGGCTTCGGCGTTGTGCGGCGATTGCATCATGGAATTCGATCAAGTGATATTGGAAACCGCCAAGGAACCTGTGTACGAAACCGGGCGTTGGGAGCCGTCAGTGGATCAATCAGTTTTTAAGGGCGTGCTGGATAAGTGAATCCGGGCTGCGTAAATCAGAAAGGCGGGAATTATGGTTGACGCTGTGGCTTGTCGCTGTCCGGGGAATTGCGGCCTTCACGAGGAATTGTGTGGAAAGCCTGTCGAGAAACCGCACGACGTAGCGTCGGTGACCGAAGGCGTGACTGGCACGTGGTATAAATATGGTTTGTGTGAAGACTGTTGGAACGGGCTCAAGGGCGCGGGTAAGCTCTGAATCCGGGCGCGCCGTAACATTGCGGTGAGTTGTTGTCGAGGGCGCGTTCAATTTCCGGGCCGGGGCCGAAAGCCTTCCGGCCCTTTTGCTTTTCAGGGCGCGCCGGGTTAACTAGATAGCGCAGTCCGAACGGCGTTCCTCGCGGGACATCTTTCTCGTTTCACAATCCATGTACCTTCATAAGCAATTACAGCGAATCAAAGATTACGGTTCAACAAGGGAAGATATATTTTGATTATTGTGCTTATCAAGAGCTAAATTTAATCTGGCTAGATTCTCCTTCTTGCTTATAAAAACTCGATTCCGGTGCCGATTTCGTTGTATCGTGCATACGACCGCAGCATCCACTAAGATCACAAATAGAGCGAGAGTGAGAAATGGAGACATGGTGGAACTCCTTGGAAAAGGTATCTGGCACTAATACTTGGGTGCTCGGTTTTGCTGCTCTCTTTGGCTTCCTAGCTGCCGTTCTCATTATTGCCGGATGGCGTCTTGGAAATAGAGTGTCTGATCTCCAGGAGGCACAACTTGCACAATTTCGCACCGATGCCGAATCAAAAATTGCTACTTCAAATCAAGTTGCGGCAGAGGCAAATGCGCTGGCGCAAGCCGCGCACGCGGCCGCCGAGACAGCTAAGGTTGAACAACTAAAACTAAAAAATGATAGCCTCAAATTAGAAGCTCGACTTCAGGAAGCTGAGCAGAAAAATGCAACGGCGCAATCTCGGATACGCGACCTTGAACAAGATAAACTTCCACGGACAATTTCGGACGCTCAACAATCTAAAATCGTTGAACTTTTACACCCTTTTTCCGGGCAAGATATTACTGTCGGTCAATTTTCTAATGACTATGAGGCGGTCCAATATCTTGCCCGCGTCACCGAAACACTGAGCAAAGCAGGATTGAAAGTAAATTCCATTTCGTATCTTTCAGGCTCAGGTAAAGGATTAGGAATCGCTGCCCACGACCAACAATTTTCATCGGTCTTAGCTGGAACGATACAGCATGCTTTTCAATCGGTTGGGATAGAAATGGACGGAGTTGTAGCACCTCAATTTGTTAAAGCCGGAGAATTTATGGTTTTTGTAGGGTCAAAGCCAAGCAATATAACTCCGAACCCTCCGCGTAAACCTTAGACACGCGATTCCCCTGGTCCGCTCTGTGGCAATGTGCGTTTAACAATGCCGTTACTTGATTCTCGCAATTCCGAAATAAAATCGTTCAATAACGAAACCCGCGCCTCGACCTATGCCTCGGCAACATCACTGATTCCCTACTTGATCAGCTCCGGACACTCTTCGTTCATATTCGCGAGCCGCAGACAGCGCCGTTGCATTCGGCCGCTTAGGCGTTCGGCCGGCGCAAATCTAACAAAGTTTTCGGCGCGGCCCAGAGCATTTCCGCTCGACAGCCCACGCCGTTTTGCTTCCGCCTGGAGGAGCATCCGGCCGAGCAAATTTAATTAGCCGCTTTGAACGTCAAGCCGCGATACACCTCGTAAAAATGCATGCCCGCCTGCGCGAGCAATGCTACTGCGAGACCGATACCAATATGCGGCCAGAAATGACCAAGCGTCAATGCCATCGCAGACTCCGCAGCGATGCAGATTCCACCTCGAACATAGACAGTCTTGGCTGTTGGCGTGGCAGTTTGAAAGATTCGCACCATCAAGGGGTCCACTTCGTGTGCGCCTTTTCGGATTGCTCGGTTGGTTGACCAACCGTCGAAGAATGCGCCGAGAGATACAGCGGCGATTGCGATTGTGAGAAACATCAGACGAAGGCGATGACTACCTTAACAGGATTAATTGGGCTCGTTGTGCCCCCTGTTGCGGGCTGGGTCGTACACGCCAAACTTATTCCGTTATCGAACGTGAAGCCAAATTCTGAGCCCGTGTAAAGGATAAAAGAGTTCATTTTGCCGGCTATGCACTTGAACGCCAGATCCGGGGCGGAAACTCCGACCGTGATAGTGCTTTGCAGTGCATCGTAAACCTTCAAGTAGACCGGGGAAACGTTCCCTGTATTATCCAGATTTATGTAAAAGCAGACCGCGCTTGAACCTTTTGCCGTCTGGACAGCCCCGCCTATCAGCGTGTCGGTCCAGAGAAATTGGTTCACGGGAGAAGAAATATTAAGAAGAGTTTGGCCCAAAGTACACCTCGATGAATCTAGTTCGTTTTCGGAGATGTTTGAACGAACTACATCTCACGAATTTCAAAGTTGAAATTTCCTTACCAGATGACTGGCGTGAACTGCGGCTTGGTCGTGCCGTCGCAAAGCTCATGAATAACAAATTGTTACGCTTACATTTCCGGCGGGCGAAATTGCGCCTCCGCGCTGAATGGCTAACTTTCTTCGTCGAGGATTGGTATTCCCCAATTCTCTTTGCGTGCTATTGCTTCGAGACAAACCTCACAACCTAAATTAAAAACTCTCCGGTTGACATGCCAGCGAACGTGACGGCTTTTATCTCCGCCCGCCTCTTGGCCTTTTTTACAGCTTTCGGTTGTGCGGACTTTTTCCCAGTCCACACTGAGCCCTTGAAGGCGACCCATTTCGGCGCATCTCTTTTTGTTTTCGTCACTACGCGCCCATTCAAGCCGACCCTCAACTGCCGCGGGTGATTTTGAAATCCGATCCCATTGCCCACTCGCAACATTTGCTGGGCCTTGGATCTTCCCCTGCGTGCGCCCTCCGGCGGCTGCGGCTTCCCGGCGTTGTTCTGGCGTCTGGCTGTGTATGCCGGTGCCTTCTGCCAATGATTTTGCGCCGCTTATGCGTCCTGCCAAAACTGCGGCCTCGTGGCTGAACCGGTAGTGTTTCTTGCGCATCGTTACGCCTCGCTGCCCCCAACAAAAAAGGCAGCCAAAATCGGCTGCCCTTCTCTACAATTTGTTGACCTATGTTTAGTGAGCTAAGTTCCAACCAACTTTTCCGGCAGCTCCGGTGGTAGTGACAATACCGAGACCGCCCACAACTTGTTTAGCAGTCTTAATTGACGCTTGTTTCCGCAAACTTTGCCGAACTGCAGCAGGGTCAGAGAAACGAGCTTTCAATTCCTCTGGAGTTAGTTTATTGAAGTCATCGAGAGCGCCTTTCCACGAGGTCAATGTGAACCACAAGAGGAGGTAATTCAATGAAGGGCGAACTTCTATCTGTGGTGCATCTTCCGAAGAAAAATAGATACGCTGAATAAGAATCCAAAGAAAATAACGAGGTGCGCGATCAGCACTTCGGCAGTACCCAAGATTTGGGCAAGTGAAAGTTCAGCTTCGTGCATGTTCAGCGCAAACCGAGTCAATGCGTGGACCCAATGGTAGAGCTCCATATTCCACACCTCCGCCCTTCGCCCCCGCGAAGAGCGCTACTGGGTAGGGGCCTGGAAGGACGAAAGAGGGCCTAGTCTCGATCGAGATGCCATCTCGTCCTTCATATTTGCTAACCAAGTAGAAGACTAGATGCCGTGCAATTCCCTGACGTACCGTTTCAGGCACGTCTGTGGCCATAGAGTATTAATGTAAGGGGCTGAAACTAAATCCATTCAGATTTTCGAGGCAGCCTCCACCGCCCCCGTATCCTTTTGAAATAGGACAACTTAATCACGCTTGTGAAAACCTGCGAGAAAGCGTCTCGGTACAACAAGAAGAAACAAAGACAAAGAAGGGGTATATTGTGGAAAAACATTTCCAAATAATTCGTCGGTTCATGTGACGTTGAACAACGGCTGCGCTTCCGTCCCGATCCAACCGATCCAGGCAAGCTTTCTCTTGATTTCTCAATACATAAGGACCAGCATCCCGCAGCAACGGGCAAGTAGGAGGAGTTCAATCGAGCGAAGAGAGCAATACTCAATTGCTTTACCCTTTCGTCCGATATCATCTAACTTGCGAACTGACCCACTTTCTATAAAGGGGTCTCTATTGCTGCCACGCGTGACGGACGACTTCTTCTGCCGTACCTAGTCCCACTATACGTGCTGCCCACTTAGCGAATTGCTGGCGTGACAAAGCTTTCGTGCCTACCCGCTGAGCCTCGTATAGATCTTTCAGCAATTGGTTCGCGCCTTGCTTACCGAGCGCCTGTTCTAGACGTGAGCCGCCGTACTTCGTGCTGTCCTGCAGTTTCTGTAAGGCCTTGACAGCGGAGTCAACATCAACTGTCTCCGCCGTGCCCATCACTTGATTACCCTTGACGATGTTCGGGTTCTTGAAAACCTTCGCCTCGACATCGCTAAGGGCTCGTGCGCGTCGGAACTGGGCATCAGCCCGGTCAAGAATTGCTGGGTCCACTCCGGCGGCCTTTGCTTGCTCTTTTGCGGCCTCAATTTTTTCCATGATGGCAGTCCGAGACTTTTCTAGAGCAGCTTCTTTCTGGACATCTTCCTCAGTTTCGGTCAACTGGCGAATCTGGTATTCAGTGTTATCCAATTTTTCGTTCAAAGCCTTGAAATCCGTTCCGGAAACGCTATCGATTTGACGGTACAGAGATTTTGCGGAAGCGTCCAACGAGTGGATCGGTTCCTCAACAATGGTGCGCAGACTTTGTGGCTGGACAGTGCTAAGACCGGCTTCCTTGCCGCCCGCCTTCACGCTTGTACGCAGGGCTTGCTCGGCTTCCGGTTGCACCACATCTCCGCCTTTACGAATTTGTTGAACCAAACTCGGCTTCTTAGCAGCGGGTGTAGCGGCTGCCTCTTCTTCGGCTGCTCCACCAAGTTTTGATTTTGCAGCGTTAACGGCCTCATCAACCGCGGCGCCGCCTTTCTCGACCTCGTTCGCTACAAGTGACGACTCGGGTCCGCCGGGGATCAGCATTGACGTAACAGGATTCGTAAGAAAACCAGTTTGCATCCCGCCGTGTTCTGGATTTCCGACTAGGATATCCTGGAGTTTATTTATCAGATCAGAGACGGCCCCCTTTATCGGATGACTTGCTTTTTCGTCTTTTGTGATGTTCTGTAAATCTTGAACATGCTGCGCTACTTTACCGAACATTATCGCACCCGGGATATTGACGGGAACATGAGGAACGGACGGTCCAATGCTCGAACCTGCGTTGGCTTGGGTCTGGTCTGCAAGCCGAGCGTTCGGATTGGCTTGTAGTATCTGCTTCCCCTCATCGGAGTTCGGATCGAATTCCCGAGCGCCAATGCCAGGAATGATATATTGCTTTGTAGCTGGTGTTGTTTGCGGTGTGCCTTGCTGTGGGGTCTCGGGCGCGAACAAAGCACCCTGCGGAACCGGGATGGTTCCCGAGTCTGGCTGCGCAGCATTCGGAGCCGCGAGCGGAGCTTCAGGTGCGAACAAAGCACCCTGAGGTACAGGTACCGTATCATTAGCCATATTTTTCCTGTTACTGAACCTGAGTTCCGACAGCCGGAGAACCTGCAGGAGCGGTAGTAGTCATGTTCTTTCCATCTGTGCTGTAGCCGACAATCTTTCCGCCAACTACTACCCTGTGAGGAACGCCGACGGTGGAGATCTGTGGCTTCAATACAGGAGCCTGTTGAGTTGGCGCAGCCTGACGGGTCTGACCGGATGATGGAGCGGCCTGTCTAGCGTTCCCGATAGTTCCGCCTGTATCGTAGCCGTCAATTATCTTCTGAAGTTCTGCGTCTCCTAATTTGCCGACCGCTTCTCGGACATTCGGAGTAATCAAATCAGGATAGCCGCTTCCCATGATTGCGCGATATTCCTGATTGTTAGAATCCAAACGCCGCAACAAGGTATGGCTCATCTGTTTTGCGGCTACTTCTATCTGCGCCGGAGTAGATGTGTCGCTTAGAAGAGATTCCCCCGCAGCGATGTCAGGCCCTTGCGGAGCAAACCCCGCCTTCAGGGCATTGGTATATTCTTCTCGAACAGGATTAATAGCGGCAAGTAACTGTGTATAAGCTGTCGCACCGAATAGTTTCTCTATCTTAGTCAAAGGCGCACGCAAAATCTTCTCGTTCTGCAAACTAAAGTTCTGGTTGACATCGTGCAAGTCCCCAGCATGCTCAAGGAATGTATTACCGCTTGCGATGTTAGCCATCATCTTTCCGTTTGGATTCGTGAACTGATTCAGGAACCGAATTTTGTTGTTTGTAATTCCGGGGTCAAACTTAGAATCAAGTTTTTTAGCCTCGGCGTACAGACGCATACGCTCATCTCCACGCATGCTGGAGATATCCTTCAAAGCCGTCAGGTTGTCGGGCTTGATTAACTCCGCAGCGACAGTTTTCAAATCATCCGTTTCAACATCTCGCGCCGCCTTGACGCGTTGGGACGCATCTGCGTACTTCTGGCTTACGTCCGCGCTCCTCAAGTCATCCAAACGGGTGTGTGCGTCAAGAAGAGCTTGCTTATTTTCTGGTGTAGGATTATCGCGAGCAGCGATCGTAGCCGTAGTGATAGCCGCCGTTGCTTCGTTGACGGTCTTGGGAATCTTTTCTCCTCTGGCGGTAGCAGCTTTGTCTCTGGCTTCTTCGACTTTCTCGCGTTGCGATTCTAGTGTCTTGTCATAGACGCTTTCGCCTTCTTTTGTCCAGCCGTAACGATTACGCAGGTCAGTCAAACCGGTTGGGTGAGACTGGGCATACGCTAGACTTTCAGGATTTATTTCAGGTTGACCATCCGGGCCGAGCGCAGGAGTTTGTCGACCCGTCGGTTTGCCATTCACGACTTCAGGAACCATTCGACCTGACGGCAGTTGCCCCGTCACAAACTGCGAAAGAGCCGCCAAATCGGGTAGGTGCGCAGATGCCTTCAAAAAGGCTGGATCAGCATCCAGTCTCGCGTTCGAATCAATTACTGATTTTGTCTGGTCTAACTGCGACTTCTTAACGCCCGCTTCTTCTTGATCAAAAGCAATCTTTGCAGCGACGGCATGCATATTCTGGCCCTGCTGAATAAGGCTGGCGGCTTGGGCACCTGTTAAAGTTTGGCCGACATCAAAATGAATCCCCGGGACAGAATTTATCAAGTCGAGAGTCTTGCCCGCCGATAACTTCAGGTCTGGCAAATTTCCAACTACCGTATAAGTCTTCTGCAGCATCGGCATGCCCGCAGCATCAGTCATCGGCTTCCCGTCTTTCCCTGTCGGTTGAAAACTGCCCGTCGATTGAAAGTGCGTCTGAGTTGGATCAATTGCGCCAGAAGCTACATACTGTTGATACTGTCCCTCCGTGATATCCGGAAATAAAATCTTTGCGGGTTCCAATCCAAGAGCGGATTGATCTTCCGTATAAAGTTTTATAAAAGCCTTTCCATTTGCGATGTCTTCGTGATTCGCAGAATCAGAAGCGGCATGAAGCAACGCCTGTTGATGTAGAGTCTGTACTGAGGTCAGTGCGATCGCTGCTCTTTCACGATCTTCTTGAGTTTGAAATTTTTGCGCTTCTTGTTGACGTTGTGTTTGCGCTGCTCTAATGCGCCCAACTGCGGAAAGTATCCCCTCACCAGGAAGAGCGCCTTTCGCCGCCTCGGCGGAATCAGCGAGCGCGTCCTGGGCCCCGCTGAACATTTTAGTCACCCCGGCCAGGATGCTGCGAGCCCACTGGCCCGGCTTACCTTGCTCACTCGCAGGCGTATTTGCTGCCGCGCTGTTCAACCCGTCATGAAACTTTTCTAGTAGTGGCGAATTTGATGTTGACGCAGGAGGCGTGATCGGGGCGGCTTTAGTCGGATTCTGATCCGGCGCTTGTTGATCTGATTGGGCGGGCATTGCATCCGCAATAGGAAGTACTGGCGCCGGGGCTCCTACGGCGCCCGGAGTTACAGGCGAGGCTGCAGCCTGCAATTCCGGCGAAAGTTGGTTCAAATTTGAAATTGCCATAAAAATTTATCCTCTGTGTTGCGTTGAACTTTCGTTATGCTGCTGATATGTTTTGTGGGTATTACTCCGAGCGGACCTCGGCGAAGCGCGGATCTGAGTTGATTCTGTCGATTTCGGCCTTGCGAGCGGCATAGGCTTGCGCATGCGATCGCGCATTTTCGCCACGGAGAGTCGCGGCATTCGCCTTCAAGTCGTTATATTCTTTCCGTAGCTTATTAAGACGTGCATTATTCCTGGCGGAATCGTATATGCTATCAACCTGCTTTGCTGCGGCGGTGCGTTCACTTCCTGACAAACGAGCGGTCTGTTTTTCGACGCCGCTCAAACTGTTTTTCTCGCGCTGGGTAAGTTCCCGCTCGACCCGCTTTACGACGGGCGGAAAAGAGTTTCTAATTTTCTGGATGACCTCTGGCGTCAAAACCGGTTCGGCGTCAGGCAATTTGATCCTGTTGTCTCCGACACAATTGCGAAAGGCGGCCCAGAGTGAACGAGTAGAGATATATTCCTTTGCCAAGCCGAGGGCTCTTAATTCCTCGACAAGAACGGGAATAAAACCGCCGTCCAGAGATGGGTATTTCTTGAAGATCTCGTTCGCGAATTCCTGAATGGCGACTCCCCATTTCTTTAATTGCTCTTGCGAAATTGGCGCTACTTGTGTTGACATTTTCTATTCCTTATTGAGAGACTAAAGTTAGATTGAAATACTGAATGCGAATTAATTTACCGTGTCGGACTGAAGCACAGCGATAATCGTCAGGCACTCGTCTAGTCGTCGCTGGTGCAAACTCCGCAGTAGTAAAATTTTATCGTCGAAATCTTCGGGAACAATCCGCCGAATCAACGCTAGCCATTTCTGGTGGTGGACGGCGTCTTGGGTGTTTATTCGAAGCGCCTCTTGGATCTGTGATTTTGTGAACTTCGGGTCTAACTGCATATCTTCGGAAGTAAGCGGTCGCATTTGTTGAAGAACCGAGATCTCGTTATCTATCGCGGCGGCCGGCAGTTCATCGCGGTATTTGATTATCATCAGTTCACCAAACTCACACTCATAATTATAGTTGCTGCTTCAAGCAGCCGGCGATTGAGTAGTGCATCCAAAACATTCATACGGTCTGAGCGATCTTCTGGCGCGACATCATTGATGACATCAAGCCACATTTGTAGTTTCGCCAGATTTAGGGTGTGGTCATAGATTATGCTGTGGCGCTCGTTTTTAGACATCTTCGACGGGTCTGGGTGAAGTTCGTGGTAAAGAGGCTCCCCAACCCACTCCAGCGCGGCTATAGCCGTCTCTATACGAGACAATAATGTGACCTCGCTCATTTCGTACTTCCTGTGCCAAGTTGCTGGCTATCTCGGCCTGGACGGATTTCAGTCTCGGCGTCTCGGCTTGGCGCGAGTTTTGCTTCCCGCCGGTCGCTTTCTTCCTTATTTATGCGGGCCTGCCTAGCCAGTGCGTAACTCACCTGCTGGTATTCCATTACTTTTTCCTCCGAGGTGTCGGCACGTGTTGGGGGCGTATCAACCAAATAGACTCGCCGGTAGGATCGATTAGCGTCGAGACCTCTATGCTTAGAATGGGCTTGATCTTTTTCTTTTTGTTGCCGACAATCGCCGCCATAAAATCTTGAAAAGATATTCTGATATTCAAAACTTCTATATTCCGGTAGACATCTGAAGCGAGTGCCCACTCGTTCGTCAAATCGCGAGCTCGGAAATAGCTCTTCAAACCCCAGATAAAGGCGTTGGACTCGGACTTCTTTAATGCCTCCCGCTCACGCTTCCTGAAAAGGCGCACGCGGTACTTAATCGCTTCTTTTGATTCTTTCTTCGCCACGGCGCCTCCTCCCCTGCGGGGGTTACAGGTAACGGTTCTTCTAGCCAATAAAAATCCGACCGGAAACGAACACGGTCGGTAAACTGCGTCTAGATTAAGGATAGAAGGAGGGCCCAACTCCCGGGCGGAAATCGGGCCGTCTTAGGATATGATCGTCGTGGTTAGCACCACGAGAGAGGGTTTGTGTCCCCTCATATAAGCACCGCGGTGTTTTTGAATAACGGAATTATTAGTTAACTTATAGCAATGGAATGATTTACAAAATTTACTGATTCCCGTCTGGTGTGTTACGAAATTCAGAGGGGTAGATCATGGCTTTGCAGAATCGACATCGAAGCGGCAGCCGATCCGCAAAGACCAAAGCTCGGCGTGCATGGTCAGTGTCAGTACATTTTGTCGGCTTCTTCGCTAGTTCGATCGGGTGCGGCTGGCAGTACTTTATCGAAGCGCGGATATATTTTTGGTGGAGCTTCAGGAAATGCTCGATTACTTCTCTACGCCACTCAGAATCAAAGTCTCCAAATCCACACCGGAAACTCGTGCCTACTTCGATGCAACTGTCTTCGGCCAGTTTTTCTGCGAATAGTTTTTTGTCTGCCTTATCCCATTTTGATGGCGTGTAAAAGTTTTGCCGGTTAACCCATGTATAAGCGGTCTCTTTTTTCTCCGCTACAGTTCGTTTTGCTTCTTCAAATGTCTTTGGGTTATAACCGCTCGGCCTGATTGCCGCGCCGCTTTCTTTCCGCTCAACCGCCCTTTCTGTCCTATGGAAAACGTCACCGCCGGTCGTTTCGCCGTGGATCAGTCCGGCACCGTCTCGATTTTCATGCATGATAAAATCAATCTCATCCTGCAAGGCCTTTTTAAGCGCCATGGTGGCCGCTTTTTCAGCTTTACGCGCCCGGTAGGCAGCCTGTTTCTCGGCAGCGGTTTCGAACTTTTTAGGCCTGCCACGCTTTTTAGCCGCAACAAGAATCTGCCGTTCGAGAGACGCCAACTCTTCCGGAGTAGGCGGTGCCGACGCCGCGTCCGTTGTCTCGACTTTGGGTTGTTCGTTCGGCTCAGGCGGGAGCCCGACAAGGCCGGTGAAAAGTCGTTTCTTACGCAGGTACGACGGCTCGGCCTGTGGCGCCATCATCCGGGCCGAAAGTGGATCGCTACTCATACGCCCTCTTTGCCGCCGCGCTCGATCTCGGCCCGAGCCTCTTGAACCGCCCGGGAAGCATCTTCCGCGGAGATGTTGTGTTTGGCTCGAAGGATCTGAGCCAAAAGTGCGTTGTCTGCTTGCGAATCTTGCAGGCAATCAAGAGCTTCCTGCCTGGCTGCGGCCTTTCGCTGGTCCAAAGTTAGTCCGGCGGGCTCCGCCTTCACGGGTTCAGCACTCCAAATCGGTTTGTTGATCTGAGCGATGTCTCGGTCAGGCCACGCGTTGCTAGATTTTGGGGGAATTAATCCACTATCCGTTTGCGAAGGATGGAACAAATTTTTGAATGATGGGTTAGACATAAACTTCGTTTTTACTCCTCGTCATCACGCTGGGCTAGAATGGCGTCAATTGCGCCGGGCCGCGTACGAGCGAGAAGGCGCTTGAAAGCCGGAAGATCGGTAGAGGCCAAATCTAACAACATTATTTTCGAACGGTACATGATGGGAACTTCCATATAACCGTCTTTCGCTGGACCGCGGGCCACGGCCTTTAGCTGGTCTGTCGACAACGCGGCCAATTCCCGCTTTCGGCGGATATTGTCAGCGATCGTGCGGACCGTACTGATGTGCGTCAGGTCGCTCAACAATCTGGCGCGTTCGTGTTTTTCGGTCTCGGGCGACATCGTACGATTCGCAATGATATAATTCACAAGTTTCTGGCGTTCAACGTATTCTGACTGCTTGGCTAGATGCTGATTTACCGACGTATAATCCAATGCATCTTGGAGTTTTTGTGCAGTGATTTGACTCGTGTCGCCTTCGAAAAAACTCGTTAAAACACTGATGTTTGCTATGCAATTGATTACCTCGCGGTTCTGGTCAAAGAAGTCCGCGAAGGCTTGCTCGACCCGGGCCTTCTCTGCAAGTTCCTTTTCTTTGTTGCGTTGGTCCTTCTTTTCTTCCTGGTACGTCATAAAATCTCCTCGGGCGTTTGCCCTAATTTTGGTAAACTTCTATTTCCTTTGCCATTAATCCTATGTGTCCGCGACTCGCTTGCACGACAACAAAACGAACTCTCGTGCCGGGTTTAATCTCTTCCGGGGCAATCTCGCTGAGCAAATCCTCTTGAACGCAATACAAACCATCACGACTTCCGTGTTCGCCATAACCATCAGGACGGATATACCCAGACCACCCTTTCGAGTTCTGCCGCCAACAAACCACGGTTCCATCGACTGGCGGCTGTCCGACTAAATCATCCATCGTCGTCTGTTCTACAGGCTCTATTTCTGATTCGTTTGTTATGTTTTCCCGCCAATGCCGGGACAGCATTCCTGCCGCCTTTTCAATCTGCGCCGGGCCTGTGACCGGTCCGGTGGATATGTGGATTGTGCTGGGCTCAGGCGCTACGGCAGGCGCTACGGCAGGCTCTACACTTCTGTATGAGCCGGCGAGTACTTCCGGCTTCTCTCGCACGCGGAACTGATGGACTCGCCCGTTTTGGAATCGATACATCAACGTATGGCCAGGACACGGAATCGGAAAGCTTTCCGATATTTCTTCGGCTGAAAACGAGCGTTCACAAAGTATGCAAATCATAGTGTTCCTTTTTAGATATAGAATTTTTGCGGCCGCCAGAGAAGAGGCTGGCGGCCACCCAGCGGCTTGATGTGCCGCATTCACACCAGTAGGAGCTACTGGTGCGAAATCAATTACAGCTTCCAATCGAGGGGTGGTGTTGCGAACCCGGCATTCAGGCTTTCGCGGATTGCTCGTTCTACTCGCTCGACTTCACTTATCGGCGCCGGTTGAGGCACAACCTGGACAGGCACGGGCACGTGGGCGCGTTGTTCAATCAGGATCTGTGCGGCGATTGCCTGATCGAAGTCTTCGTGATTGGGATGCTTGGTTATGAATTCCGCAACAGCGTGCAAGAACTGTCGTAGCGTGGCGTGTGAGAATACTGTTGAGAAGCCATATGTGTACCAGTTTTTGTCCCAACGATAAAATTCTTCGCGAATCTTGGGATTAATATCCGGGCGATGAACGCTCGCGAACTCTTCGGCGTCGGCGTGATGCATGATCCGGCAGTTACCCGTCGAGATGACGTATGCCTCGACTTCTTCGAACAATGTATCGACGAAAGGCAAGCCGTCAGGCGGTCCAATCTTGGCGCCTGGTTTGTTAAGGTGCTCGATAACGTCTTGGACTGATTGCCGCAAAGCAAGGAATTCAGTCTGCTTGGTCTCCAGGGCCTGGAGCTCTTCCGGCTTGAGCGCGGCTCGATTGTGCGCCCAGAACTGTTCGCGATTTTGGGCCCGTTCATATATTTCTTCGGCCTGCTTGTCGCGAGCTCTTTTTTCCTGTTGACGTTTTTGCCAGGCTGCACGCTGTTGACGTTTTGCTTCAATCTGTTCTGGCGTTCGTTCTCTTTGCATATGATCTCCTCTTACTTTTTCATTCCTTTAATTTCTGACTGCCTGATTTGTTCCAGGCCGGGCTTCAAGATCAGCATTTGCTCAAACGTGTACAGGTCCGAACGGGTCGAGTTACATCGGCCACACGCCGGTATGATCGCGTTCCAGCAGAAATGCGGCTTTTCGTTATCGACGCGATCAAGCGCAAAGCCTGTCCGACTGAGCAGGCCCCGGCAATAAAGGCACGCGCCGTCTTTTATGAGTTCGGAGTAGAAATCAAATTTCCAAAGAAGATCGGTGAAGGGTATCCGCTCTTTTTCCAGGACTCTTAGCAGGCAAGCGTGGCGTTGGAGTGGGTTCTGGCCTTCTTGTTGATGGACCTCGCGGCATTCGTCATCGCAGAACTTTGCAGATGTCGTGCTTTCAAACGTGCGTTCACAAACCGGGCAAATCTTTCGCATTCCTTTCTGCCCGAAGATCGGGCTCTCCTAAAAATGGATAACAATTCCCAGCTAGGTAAGTAGCCTGGGCGGATACGACGGGGCGGGTTACCCCACGGGCGGCCTACCGGGTGGGGTAGATGTAACCGGTACCTTCGAAAATTGTGAAAATTAAAATGCCGGTGGCCTATTTTGGGGAAGCATTTTTCACGATGACGCCGCGCCGCTCGCAATCGACCCCTTGGGGGCGGCACAACCCCTGCGTTATCAACGACATAAAAGGTACCTGGATTTTCAGAATCTGGACACAAGAAAATATGTCTTCAGTCTCTCAAGCGCGTACTCCCCGAACAATCTCACCTGAAGGGAGATTCAAAACGCTGCTTGCCCTTTTATGACAGATTGATTTTGTTGCAGGAGATCCCCTGATTTATCGTGCGGGTTGCGGCTGTGATGCTCTATCCCTGATAAGATTGCGTTGCCTTAAAGCACGCCAAGCAATGCGTCGATAGAATCGTTGACGATGGCTGGGAGGTTGTTCCAACTGATTGACACGAACGGTTCGCCCGGCAAACGCCGGTCCCTTAATATCGGCTCCGTACCAGTGCCAATCTCAACGCGAAGAGTACGATGATACTGGACGCTGCCTTCAAACACGATTTGAACCTCTCTATTGAGCGAATCGAACGAGAACAGAAGTGCCTCGACTTGCTCTTTGCGGTTGACTCGAATTTCGGTAGGGAGTGTGGATACAGAGAGAATGTTCCCAATAGTGTGGTTGACGCCTTCGACGCGCAAACGAGCAAGGCGATCAATCACAGGATGCAAACGGGAGAAGAGTTCGTCCGCTTTCTTCTCCTTCATTAGTTGAAGTTCCTCCGTGACGCGCTCCGCTCGCATCTTCTCTTCGTATTTTTTAACGGTCATTGCAAGGCTCTTTCTAGCGTCGAAGGCAACGCTGATATCAAAATTGAACTGAAACACGTGCTCTCCTAGTACTGATCTTCGTAATGGGCTTCTCTTTTCTGCCGGGTGACCGGCTACTCTATGAAATCACAAACTATCCACACACCGGCGGCAAGACCAATAGAAATCCAAGGGCCGAGAAGAATCAGTCCCACAATACCTACCGCGATGCCTACCAAAACTGCCCCATCCAAATAAATGCTCATTTCTTTTTCTCCTCATTAATCTTCTCGTCGCGCTCGATGTACTCACGGATTGCCTTGCGTGCCAGCCAGGACCATTCGCGGTCGATATCAGGCCGCTTGCCAATCTTGCGCAAAGTCTCGACATCTACATCATTCAGCCATACCGACTTTTGAATCAGGCCAGATTCCTTGTTGTGCCGTTTCTTCATAAGCCCCTCCATGAAATACATCGTATCACCTTAGTGATGCAATGTCTAGCGCAAAGTGCTTTTGGTAACCTTAAACAATTTGATTGCCAAACACGCGCCCAAAGTACTAGGACGAACGGTTCAATTAGGTACTACCTACACAATACTAAGTGCTTTGTGTGCACTACTGTGTACCTTTTTCTTTTTTCGTTACAATTTCCTTGACATGTTTTCGCTGATGTGAGACTATATATCATCGAGGTGATGCTATGGAATACTTACAAAAGCCAGAGATAAACGCCTTACTCAAAACGAGTTATGAATATGGCAATCGAAACGCCCATCTTGCCCTGCTTGTGATGTACGCGACAGGCACCAGAGTCAGCCAGGCGCTGGCACTGAAAGGGATTGACGTGATACCGAACCCCGAGACAGGCGGACATAAGATCAGAATCATGCAAGCCAAGCGCGGCAAGACTCGCACGTTTAACGTCCTGGTCTCGCCCAACCCAGCGCTCGACATGCGCGACCTGGTTACGCTCGCACAGGAACGCGGCACGGGCATGTTGTTCGGCGGCCTGACCAGACACTATCTGCACACATTGATTAAGAAGTTTGCGGTCGCCGCTGGCCTACACGAAGGCATGGTCCACTGCCATACCGTACGCCATTCCGCCGCTATGCGCGTCTACGAGAAGACTCAACGAATCGGCGCTGTAAGTGGATTCCTGTGCCATAGCGATCCGGCCGCCGCCTACACCTATGTCCAGGAGAATGACGGCAAGCTGGCCGACGAAGCGATGGCCCAAGTCTTTGCCTCGTGATATGAGGTGATACATCGTGTCACAATCTGACCACCTAGCCGCCTGCAGTCTGGGCGGCTTCTTTATTTACCCCTCCAAGACTAGAAAAAGTGCCCGCCTGGTTGCCAGTCTGTGGTTTCGGCCACTGGCTTGGCTTCCTCGAGCGGCGCCGTAGCTTCAAAATCCGCCGGATTGGCTTCGTCGATCGCCGGCGCCTCGGGCTCCGCGGTTAATACGTGCTTTCTAGACATGATTACTCCTCCCGGCCAACCCCGTTTTCGGGGATTTGGCCGCTTCCTTGTATGTCTCATTGCTTCCTTTCCGGACGAGCCGGATCCTACACGACACCCTTAATAGTTGTCGGATTGGCTGTCGACATGCTCGCGAGCCCTCTGTGATGGGTCGTGCTGCGTCTAGGAAGTGATTTGCCAGCCTTTGGCGCCGTGGGCAGGCAAATACCTTGACCTGACAACGCATTTCGGGCCGCTTTTATGCTAAGGTACTTGTTTTTCTTTGCGTTACAGGTGTACAATTGCCTAGAATCTTTTAGAAGAGAACAAAAAACGAATATTAGACGAACAAAATACGAATATAGGTGAATGAAAACGCGAGCGCCTGGATTTGTGTGATGCGTTCGTTGTCTCGTCGGTACGCTATTTTCATTCCAAGTACCTGATTCATATGGCTTTGTGGTAGTTTTGACGCAAATTCGAGTTTTTACCGTGCATTGCACGTGACTTAGTGGCCTAAGCATGCCTTGGATACCCGTGCCGGGCTCTGCTTAGCGGGTTCACTCAAGCGTCCGGCTGTTGCGCTCTTGACCCTATGCCACCTCCCGTTCGGAAAGGAAATAGGGCGTCTTTTGCGAACAAAAAGCGCTCGACGAAGCGTTAAGCGAACATTTCTCCCGTCTCAAAAATGTGTACCAACAAAAAGTACGCTATTTTTACGAGTGCCCAAAACGCGAAGAAAACTGCACCAATTAACCACTGATGGCTCAACAAGTTAAGACCGCTCGACGAAGCGTTATGCGACCGTTAACGGTTGCCGAGCGTTTCGTCGAGCGACAAATTTATACCGCTAGCGAAAACCCCACTACCAAGGTGGGGTTCTTCGCTTAACGGTATAATGTCCGTCGAAAACATTCCACTATTCCACTATCATCCCGGCAGGAGCGTCATTCTCCGATCGGCTCCATATTCTGGTCTTCCGGTCGATTTTAACGCCCAGACGTTTTGCCGCCTGTTTAAGCACCTTTTCCTTAAAACCTGCCATGTCGGCTCTGGTCAAGACTTCAGCTTCACGGAGTCCTTGGATAGACTCACCAGTCGCCCCGGTCGTTAACCTATCCCTAAGCCACTTGATTGTGTCCTGAAGCAGGTCCGCCTCTGTCGGCTTAGCATACGGGCACGGCTTGTCCCAATCTTGATGCCAAGGTGAGGATCCGCCCGGGCCCCCTGCAACTTTATGGAAACCCTGGCTGGCAAGAGTCTTCTTGACTTGATACTCTGACGTTCCTAACCGGCTAGCCAGTTCTTTCGCCGGGATATTAGGCTCCAGAGCTATTACTCGGATAATGGCGACAGCGGTTCGCCGAATTAAATCCTCGCCTATCACTCGGAAGTTCCCGGTCTCGTTGATATAAGAAACTGGAAACGCGATCCCATCCTTCTTATACGAAGCCGCCAACCGGAGCGTGGTCAACTCACCAGTCATTTCTCTATCCTTGAGGTTCTTTATCTCGATTTCAAGAGGTCCGGCGCCGTTGTTATGCAACGACTCATCCTTCCGGATCCCGAACGTTGAATCGCACATCGCCGCCAAGTCTGACGTACCGCGAAGCATGTTCTGCAAATCCATCGCTTCATTCTTGCTGGCTTTCGTGGCGTGATGAAGGATGACGACGCAGACCGCGCCGGCTGCAAGTAATGATGTCACATCATTGACCAGCATCCGGTTCTGAGCCGCGTTGTTTTCGTCATTAGACTTCATGAACCTAGACGCGGTATCAAGGAAGACGACGGGCTTTAGTTGACGTACGGCTTCAAGAAGGTATGGGTCACCGAGTTCGAGTGGTGCACCTGATGAAATGGTACGGGCCATGAACTTCATCTTATCGGTTGTGATCCGGAAAGATTCACACCGTTTTCGGAACGCCCGGTCTCTGCTTTCGGGAATCAAATAGATTACTGGTCGAGCCTCTTTGACAGAGAAATTCTCTACATTGAATAAAGGTGTCCCGCTCGAGATCGCCTTCGCCATCGCGAGCGCGATTAAAGTCTTTCCGTCACCGGGGTTCGCGCCGATAAAGCACGTCCCTTCCTGCAGGACGCCATCGATAACCATCACGATGTCGCCCTCTTCCATCTCAGTTACGCCGCGGAACTTTGAAAGCCAGTTATTTTTAATTTCTTCTTCGGCTTCCTTCCTAACGGCTTCAGCCTTTGCGGTCTCCGCCGCGACCTTTGCTAAAGATTCCGTGACTAATTTATTGAATCCGGATTCTTCGGCAATTTCTTCAACGGTCTTTCCTTGATGATATAATTCCGTTATCCGGCTTTGAAAAGATGACTCGTTTTCTTCATATTCTTCCTCGTTCGAAAAATTGTTCGAATCAGTATTATTGTATATGCCTGACTGCTTTAGTCGCTCTATATGCTCTGGACTACCAGCGAGTACGCCGTCGATATAGAAATGTATTTTCGGCGCTTCTGGCGGCTTGTTTCCGAAGGCAACTTCATGACCGACGGCATTTTCTATCCAACCAAGCAACTCTTTCCGCTGTCTGACGCCTTTACAGTGTGAGTGCTGGCACGCATAACCCGCGACACCCGCGGCATCCATGAAGACAGCCGACGAAGAGTCTCCGTCATCAAGATCTTTACCGCCCGTATGTTCGTGCTTCCACGGACAGTCTACGAGCCATTTGAAACTGCTTTCGCCGTAAGCGAACGGTCCTCTAAAGTTAATCTTCGCGGCATCAAGACCGGCTTGAATCTCATCCGCACATCTTGTTTGCTCGTCTGTCCCGATAGGCACGACAACCCGCTTCTTTTCATCATTACGGTTCGGATTCTCAACTAATGGTGCGTCGTTAATAATCGTATAGGCCCGGCCGGATTTGTGATGACCGCCCGGACCGATGACATACTGCCCACGGCTACGAAGCTCGCCGACTGTGACCCGATTTCGATCATTCACGAGCCTGTCATGCGCGTCGAAATTCTGCATGACTGGATTACCGGCGTCGTCTACTAGCAGGTTTCCGCTCTTATCGACGCCTTGACGCCGTACGATAGGCAGGACAGGATCAGCAAACAGGCTTCTCGAGGTGCAGGCCCCGCGAGTGTAGTAGTGAATCCCGCCAATCTGGCCGGGCTTGAGTTCTCGTCCTGATCTGACTTGAAAGGTGCTACGGAGCTCTTTCGGAAAGTCTATGTTGGTATCGTCTTCGTAGAGTTCGTCATAGTCATAGAAGGCTAGGTCTGACTGGCCGCCTGCGATGGCGTAATTGCAGCCAGGCATCTTTGCGAACCAAGCCTTGATTGTCTCTGGATCGTTCGACGACGAGTTAACCGCATGCAAAACGAGCTTGTTTTCTGGAAGTTTGTCGCGTTCTTTACAAGGTAATACCGCCAAACCTCGAGCAGCGCACCACAGCGCCCAATCTAGTATTGATGTTGGGTAAATTTCTGCCGATTCTTCAGGGGACCAGAGCATGTCATTAAGGGATTCTTCCTCTTGTATAATCTGACCCAGGTGATTATTGATAGCAACGGCAGGCTGTGCCGCAGCACCTGAAGTTAGTTTTGATAATTCGTTTCTTAGATCTTGATAGGAGTTCATTATCGCGACTCCTTCACGTCTGGATTCGCTAGCCCATCATCAAGCAAAGGCTTGGCAGGCTCGACTGACGACAACTTGATTTCTTCTAGAAGTTCGATCTCGCGAGCGATCGGAAGTTTCCCGGCTGGCGGTTGTTTCGGATCGATGATAAACGAACATCTGGCTGAGACGGTTATTTCCCGCGGGCCAAATCGAACGGAACTCGCATGAAAGAAGAACCGCAAGTTTGTCTCGTCATGAATGATGCTTCCCACCTGTTTTATGGGATTATAGGACCAGATACTTCCGTGTTGCTTTTTTGCACCTTTACTCATTTTTCTTTTCCTTATTTTAGTTTCGACCGGATGACCGGTTCGTCGTGCCACCACCTCTCTTCTGTCCCTGTCTGTGCCTGTGGTTCGTTGTGCTGTCGAGGCGTAATGGGTTAATCCTATTAATTAAGATTCAAATTGGGCCGTCCGCCCAGCGTACAATCTGCCGAACGGACACCCTGCCCGGCAATTACTCGTCGGGGATTTCTAAACCGCGCTATTCCGGTCTCCAACCCCGGATAATTAGCTTCGTTCCGCATGTTTCACAAACGGCGGGAATCGATGTCGGAAAATCGCGTCCCGGACCACTTTCTAACGCGACGTGCCAATGGTGGCAATTCGGGCACCGGAATTTACTTCTGGTATAGTGCGTCCCTGAATACGCGCCTTGCATGAATGTTTCTCCGACAATTTCTTTCGGTTTCTGATCAATTTCTTTTTTAGATTCCATCTCTTTCTCGATTGGCTTTCGCCTTCTTTTGAGTTCCTCCACTGGGTCAAATATTGCGTACTCTCGACTTCGACAGAGTTATTGCCACTTCCTGATGCCAAAACTATTCTTTAGTTGATGCGTTAAACTTGTTCCGCTTTTCCCCAAATGCTCTCAAAGTCATCAATCACGGATTCGCTCGTGATCTTGGACACGATCGGCTGCGCCTCGTGGCCGAGACCTTTCAGCGCGGAAACAACCTGATCCGCGCAAGCCTTGGTCATCCGTGCGGCGCCCGAGCTCTGAAAATTTCCGATGATCTTCATCCGGTCGGCGTAATCAGGCGAACGGCGGACGAAGAAGAATTTCTGGCCTGGCATGAAAATGTGGAATTGAGGCTCCGGCTTCGCGACAGGCTGCTCTTCGCAAACGCTGATGTGCAAAGTCTTCGCGGATATCGCAGACAAGATTCCCTTGATCGTTTCGGTTTCCGACCAGTCAAGCGGCAGGGGATACGTCGCATCTTGCAAGGCTGTCATCTTCCGGGCGACGTTCATATATAGCGGCGCGGTGTCGTTATCAAATGGATTTTGATTATTTAGTGCCGAGGCTACACGCGCAGGGCTGTGGATTCCGCAAATCAACGCGAAGCTGTTCACGGGACAGGCGGGCTTAAGATTTCGTATAGTGTTAAGTATGATGGATTCTATCGACACAGTTCTCCTTCTGGAAATCACAAATATTCTTTTTTGTAGTCAGGATAAAAAAGGGGTGCTCAGCCATTTTTCAGACTGGGCAAAAAATTAGTGGGGTGCTTACTCCCTCCATTATATGTTTGTACAGGTCGAGCATTTAATTTTTTCTGACATGTTTGCTAGATAACGCCTTCTGTTTCAAGCACTTGAACGACTTTCGTTAAGTTGACAGACCGTGGTCTTCCTCGTTTTCCGGATAATTTTGACCCATCGGCCCGAAGCCCTTCGTGCCGGCGCCGAATGGCTAGCACGATTCTTTTCACCTTCTCGACTGAGACGGCTCTCTGTTCTATAAACTCCTCCGAGCCGTCCGGCAGGAGACGAAACTTCGGGACGGACAGCAGGAGCGCGACGTAGCTATCCGGCAATCCCATCCTGAAGTAGTAATACGCCACACCGAGGTACAATGCGGCTTCTTCGCGTTGCCGCTTATGTTTCGGGCTCGTGTCGTCAAGCCATTTAGGAAACTTCTCGCACAGGAAGTTCAAAAATTCAAACCGGTTCGCGACCCACCCCGGACATTCGCGGTCGATACGCCTATCTTTCAAAACTTGGTACCCGTCATTAAACATCGGTTCGTTACCGTCAAGAAACCTTCGCAGTTGCGCCTTTGTGCTCCACGCCCCGGGTGTCGCGACGCCTTCAGGAGCATATCCGCGGAAGTTTTTGTCGAATTGATGCGGCTGAATCCCGACACGCCGGCGCTCAGCTTTGTTGCAAGCTCGGCATTTGAACGCCGCGCCAGGTAGGACGGATTCTTCGGTTTCACAGAAGTTCTGACAGCCCGGCGCCAAACAGAAGAGCATTGTGAAATCCGCGGCATGTGTTTGTCCCAGACTTTCCACGACGGGCTTATAAATTCCGCGACCCGCGACACGAAGGCATCTGTAGACTTCCGGGCAATTCTGTCGCTTGTCGAGACCGAGTCCAGGACTCCAATCGTTTCTAAACCGTTTGTATGGCTGCAAGAAGATCGGGGTCATGCCGCACCGTCCTGCGCCGTGGTAGCCATTACGCTACCGCCTTGACTTCATTGCGGCAGACGTATGCGTCAACGGCGGCACGCCTGTAGCGGAAGCCGCCCCGCACCCTGACGTAGCTAATCGCAGGCGGTCTTTGCAGACGCATGCGGTCGAGGGTCTTCTTGGAGATGTTAAGGATTTGACAGACTTCTGCGGGGGTTAACAATCTGTCAGGATGCGCAGACGGAACTACAGAAGCAGGTAAAACTGAGTTTTTCGAGGACATGGACACGTATCCTTATTTGGATACTAGCCCATGCTTTTGGCGGTGGGTTTCCGACATCAGAATCCGAGAGGTCGGCATTACGCATGCGCCCAAGGTAGCCTTACAAGGCGTTTCTTGGGTCGGGCGGCTCCGCACCGTGGCAAACTCAACGGTAGAACCGATTTAGGGCTAACCTGCTAGTTGTCGCTACGTGGCATGCTGTTATAACCTCCCACGTAACACAGACATAGCCCACTATTCAATTTTCGCGGTCATTATATCACATGATGATTCTTAAGTCAATATCCTTTTCTGGTTTGTTTTAGCCAGATTAGCCCAAACAAGGCTAAATCTGTCTAAATGTGTTAACTACGCGGCACATCCGTCCTGCTAACTAATCACCATACGACGACATCTTCTCGGCACCGCTGCGGCCCGGCTTGCTCGTGGCATCAATATAGCGCATGAAAGACTTCAGATCTGTATGCCCTGAGCAGGCCATGACTTCACGAAAGGGCGTGCCGTTACGAAGCATTACAGTGATATATGTCCGGCGGAAGCGGTGCAGTTCTGATCTACCGCTCAACTCAAGCGCCCCATTTTTCTTCGCCAATTCTTGGACGGCCGCCCAAACTTTATGCAGTCTTCCGATCAGGTGGTCGTCCGGGTCGCCGTTACCGTTCGGGAAGATCAAGTTATGCTTCGAGAAACCGAGACGAGCCTTCCGCGCCATCAGTCGGTCATAAAGTTTTTGGCTCATCGGGATCTTACGATCGTTTTTGTTCTTCGGTTTCCAGCCCCAGTGATCCTTTTCTTGAACGTGAAAAACGTACTCGCCGTCTTCTTTCTTGATATCGCTCCACTGGGCGTGCATGGCTTCGCCGTCCCGGACCCCAAGGTTTATAAAGAACTGGATCAAATCCTGTTGGTCGATTGTAGCCGCGGTCATCAAGGCCCTGACTTCATCTTCCGAGTAGGTATCGATCGGCTTCAAGACTGGTTTTGGAGCATCATCGTAATCCAGTAAGCCTCGGTCTTCATTACCGGAGTTAAGATCCTTGCTTAATTTAATTCCGTTTTTCTTCAGGAAAGTCGTCAAGTAGCGGAAACGGTTCGCGACCGTGTTTTCGCGTTTTCCGGTCTTGCGCCGTTTCACGTTGGCGGGATCGAGTATCCACGCCTCGTGTTCCTGCAGCACCTTGTCGTCGATTTCATCCATGTATCTGACGCTGACGCTATCGCGGAAGTCTATGACAGCCTTGTTGTAGGCTTCGACGGACCGCGGCCGGCGTTTGTTCTTCAGGACCTTATCAGCATTGCTGGCAATATAGGCCTCAACAGCGTCGTGGATTGTCCGCCGTGTTTTGTCCGAGGCTTCTGCGGACTGGGGGTTCAAAGGTGCCTTGCCTTGCTTGATGCGCTCGGCATCTGCATCCAGGTTACGCCACTGCGTGAAAGCCTCGGCGAGATTCCTACCGAGTTTTGTGACTTCACGTTTTCCGTTAATCATCTTGCGGTAGATATAGGAAGT
This sequence comes from uncultured Acidobacteriota bacterium, assembly GCA_963719875.1. Classification (GTDB taxonomy): domain Bacteria; phylum Acidobacteriota; class Terriglobia; order Acidiferrales; family UBA7541; genus Palsa-360. The sequence continues at coordinate 646,646 of CAVRDJ010000002.1, forward strand.
AGCGCCTTCAATCGGGACCGGAGTCTGGCGTTTGATTTCGATCGGCGCCCAGTAGAATTTTCCGTCAACTGACACCCGGGCGTACATCCCGTCCGCGTAAGTCACGCCGCCTACCTTTGGAAATTTTGGGGCCTCTGTTAAGATTTTCATCGTGTCGAGACCCGCATAGATTCGCTGCCGTTTCCAGGTTCAACCAGAGCATCGACACGATTCCAAACCTGGTGGGAGTCAATGATTCGGCACTCCACATTAATTTTCTCAAACTTGATCCGGACCGCTTGGCCTACTATCGGACTCATGCTAGCAACCGTTTCCACAGTAGCCTCTCTATCTAGATACAGTATGGCACACTATTGGCACAAAGTCAATAAAAATATTATAAACGCTTTGTTTTGTGTATGTAGATTAGAAGGTCAGCTTCGGTGTGACTGGCGACTAGCCGCAATGGCTTTCAATGCGAAGAAAATGCGCGGCCCAGTGGAGCTTCAGCGGCTAAAGCCGGTCTGTACAGCCGGGCTAAAGCCCGGCCCTCCTAGGCAAAACAATCTATTTCAGTGCTTCACGCTGCTGGTCTTACTCGTGTTTGCGTCCGCCGCGTCCGCGTCCGCGCGCGAGCTCAAAATCGAGAAATTTTACGCGGAAATTTTCGTCCAACCGGATGCCACGCTGGACGTGACCGAGACCATCGAAGCGAATTTCATCGGCGTGTGGCATGGCCTGTACCGCACGATCCCCGTTGAGTATGTAACCCCGCAGGGATTCAACTATTCGCTCTTCGTGAAGCTCGATGGCGTAACCGATGCTGCGGGACAGTCGCTGAAGGTCGAATCCTCACGCCAAGGTCACTATCTGAAGTGGAAAATCTACATCGATGATGCGACTGACGCGAACCGGACCATTCATGTGCATTACCAGGTTCGCAATGGCTTGAAGTTTTTCGAGGATCATGACGAACTCTACTGGAACGTGACCGGCGACGAATGGGACGTCCCCGTCGGGGATGCCAGCGCGCAAATCCTGATGCCGCAAGGCGTGACCGGAGTCCGGACAAACGAATTCACAGGGTCGTACGGGTCTCACGCTCAAAACGCCGATGTAAAGGCGTCGGAAAACACCGTGGATGTGTCCATGCTGCGCCCCCTTTCGTTTCACGAGGGCCTGACGATCGTCGTTGGCTGGGATAAGGGTTTCGTGAAAGAGCCTGGGCCGAGCGATCAGGTCAACCAATTTCTTGCCAGTAATTGGCCTATCTTCCTTCCCATCCCTGTTTTCCTGTTCATGTTCTGGCTCTGGTACACGCGCGGGCGCGACCCGCGCGTCGGCCCGGTCGCCGTCCAGTATGCGCCCCCGGAGGGAATGACTCCGGCGGAGGCCGGGACTCTGGTGGATCAGGATGCCGCGATGCGCGACATCACCTCCACGATCGTGGATCTTGCCGTGCGCGGCTACATCGTAATCGAGGAATTGGAGAAATCGAGCCTCATCGGGCTGATTTCCAACAAGGATTATGTGTTCCATCTGAAAAAAAGCCCGAAGGAATGGGCCGGGCTCAAGTCTCACGAGCTGGTTCTCCTCGCCGCCCTCTTCTCAAACGGTTTGCTCACGGATGTATTCCTTTCCAGCCTGCAAAATCAGTTTTATACGAATCTCCCCGGCATCAAGAACAGCATTTTTGACGAGCTGATGGAGCGAGGGTATTTTCAGCACCGCCCCGATTACGTGCGCAGCTCATTTGTGGGCGGCGGAATCGCTATGGGCGTAGTGTTATGCCTCCTTGGTAATGCGGTCGCGCAAAAAATGGGAATGGCGCCGGCGCCCTTCTTCATCGCGGGGATTCTTTCCGGAGGAATCATCGCGGGATTCGGCTGGTTCATGTCGGCTCGCACGCTGGAGGGAGTGAAAGCCTTTGCCGGGGTTCTTGGATTCGAGGATTTTCTGACGCACGTCGAGGCCGACCACTTAACCCGGGTCGGCCAGACACCGGAGACCTTTGAGAAATTTCTGCCGTTCGCCATGGCCCTGGGCGTGGAAAAGAAATGGGTCGGGGCCTTCCAGAATATTTATTCGCAGCCGCCCTCCTGGTATCAGGGCGGGTACTATAACGGCGGGTTCCACCCGCTGATGTTTGTCACCAGCCTGGATATGATGACGTTGCGCGCGAATTCCGTTCTGGCGTCCGCTCCGCGTAGCAGTGGAGGTTCGGGCTTCGGCGGTGGTGGATCTTCCGGCGGTGGTTTCGGCGGCGGGGGTGGAGGAGGATTTTAGTCCTGGGTGTTGCACCGCCGGCGTCTCGCCGGCGCTTTTGCGATTTGCGAAAGTCGGAAAAATCGCCGGCGAGGCGCCGGCGCTGCGATCTACTGCCTGCTGGAAAGTTCTTCAATCTGCGAGACGACCTTGCGGCCGTTCTCATTCCGGTAGGTCACACGGACACGGTCCCCCAGAATTACTCCCCGCACGGGTCTCCTCAGCGTGAACTCTTCGGCAGAGCCGCCCGAATCCGAATTCAATGCGAGGAGCATTTGATCGTCGGTGAGGGACTCGACCCGGCCAATGGCGACGCCCCCACTGCCTCCATTCTCGGAAATCGATCTTAGGTTTCGCAACCAGCCGTGGTCGCGGACCGATTCCTCGTGCAAATGGCCGCGCCACGACCCCATCACGCTCGCGCGATTGATGTAACCAACCAGTTTCCGCGGGTCCTTGCGGTCGACTACCGGCAAACGTCCGATATTATTGTCGAGCATTTTCGTCATGGCGTCGAAGACGCGCTCGTCGGGATACGCCACCACCAGCGAGCGCGTGCCGGCATCGAGCACGCTCGTTTTGCCCTCCGGGTCTGCCTGCAACGCGCGTAACAAATCGCCCTGCGTCACGAGCCCTTGCAAATTCCCGGCGGAATCCACGATGGGCAGCGCGTGGTGACGCGAAGTTTTCAGGTCGCCATCTGCGAATCGATCCGCAGCAACCTGAACACTCTCTTCCGGAACGACCGTGGCGATGTCGCTGGCCATAACTTCCTCGACCTTGAACTGTTTGAGCGCGTTGCTTTCGTATTCTTGATTCGTGTGCAACCCTCGGCGCGCCAGCTTTTCCGTCATGATCGAGTTCGGCAGGTAGCGCAAGGCAATGGCGTCCGCAATCACGCAAACGAGCATCAAGGGAAGCACCGCGTTGTAATCGCGAACAATCTCAAATGCGAACACGATGAACGCAAACGTGGCGCGCGAAGCCGCTCCGAAGACGGCCGCCATCGCCACCAGCGCGCACGCGCCGGGGGATAAATGCGCGCTCGGGAAAACATCGTTCACGACCATCGCAAACACGCCGCCCATCGCTGCGGAAGACATAAACATCGGCGCCAGCAACCCGCCCGACGTGCCGGAGCCCAGTGAAAGCAGAAGTGCAACCGCTTTGCAAATGGCCACGAGGAGGAGGAGTTTCAAAGCCAGGTTGTTGTTCAGAATGTCCCCCAGCGTGTCGTATCCCACACCCAGCACTCGCGGCACGAAAAATCCAATGATGCCCAGCGCGAGCGCGCCGATGGCCGGATGCCAGAGTTCGGAAATCGGAAGGTGATCGAACGCATCCTCGATGAAATAGAGCGCCTTTGTAAAAACAATGGCCGCGCCCCCGCACAGAACACCAAGGACGAGGTAATACGGCAGGGCGCGGGGGATCCCGAAGTCCATCGGCAGGACATGAAACATCGGGCCGGCGCCCAGCAGGAGCTGGCGAACACTGGTCGCCAGCGTGGTCGCAATCACGAGGGGGACAAAGGAGCGTCCCCGAAATTCAAAAAGAAGAAGTTCAATCGCGAGGATGACTCCGGCGATGGGAGTATTGAATGTCGCGGCCATGCCGGCTCCCGCGCCGCAAGCCAGCAAGACCTTGCGCTCCGCGGCAGTGGTCGAAACCAACTGGCCAATCAGCGAACCGAACGCCCCACCGGTTTGAATAATCGGTCCCTCGGCGCCGAACGGGCCGCCGGTGCCAATCGCGATGGCCGCCGAGATGGGCTTGAGGATCGCGACTTTCGCTTCGATGCGGCTTTTCGTCGTCAGAACCGCTTCCATCGCTTCCGGGATGCCGTGCCCCTTGATTTTCGGCGAGCCATATTTCGCCATGAACCCGACAATGATTCCACCGATGACCGGAATGACGATCGTCCACGGGCCGAGTTGGTTATTGGCCGGACTGCGAAATTGGAAGGACCACACGTGATAGAACGACAGATTGGTGATCAGTCCGATCAGGTTGTAGAGAAGAAACGCAACGATTCCGGCGATCACGCCTACGAGCCCTGCCAAGAGAGAAATGTAGCCGATACGAAACTGGCCGTGAGTCTGGCCGCGATCGGGAGGTGCACTGGCCTGAGAATTGGAACTCAAAGTTTTGCCTTCCTGCCTTGCGGCGTGACAACGCGCCTTCGCGCATCGAGAGAATTTCCTGCGCGGGATTCAACCGGCAGTTTGCATCTTCATGGCTTCGCCGCCGCATCCTTGGGCGTCCGTGTCGACCGGATCACCGCCGTCAGTGCGCGCACCAGCGCCGGCGCGGCTGTGCGAAGCTCCGAAATTCGCTGTTGGGCGAGCTTCGTGAGAATTTTTTCGCCGCGCGGGGTCAAATGCAAAATCACCTGGCGCCGGTCGCTCCGCGAGCGCTCGCGACGCAGGAGCTGCCTGCGCTCGAGGCGGTCCGCCAACTCCACCGCGCTGTGGTGGCGCATTTGCATGCGCTCGGCAATTTCCCGGATGCTCGGCTCGCGGCCGGCCGGCAGTCCGCGCAGGGCCAGCATGAGCAGATACTGCTGTGGCTCGAGCCCCGCGTTGCGCGCGGCTTCCTCGCTGCCGTTCAGGAATATCCGTATTTGATGTCGGAATTCCGCAAGGGCGCGGAATTCCACTGCCGTCATCGCGCCAGTGGACACTGCCATATTATATCGCCCTCCGATATAAATACAAATTGCGATTCTCGCGTGGATGCTTATCCATTACTCCAAGCGGCCCGGCAAATCGCGCGCTCACATCGTTTTCTCGGAATCGAGCAGAAGGGTGACCGGCCCGTCGTTGACCAGCTCGACCTGCATGTGCGCCTGGAACACACCGGTTTCTACCGCGACGCCGAGCGCGCGCATCGACCGGACAAATTCCTCGTAGAGAGAGTTGGCTACCTCGGGCGGAGCGGCCTGAATGTACGAAGGCCTCCGCCCCCCTCGGGTATCCCCGTACAGAGTGAACTGCGAAACGACCAGCGCGGCTCCTCCCATGTCGAGCAACGACCGGTTCATCTTCCCCGCGTCGTCGGAAAAAATTCGCAGATTTACGATTTTCTCGGCGAGGTAAGCCACCGCTTCGGTATTGTCCGTCCGGTGGACGCCGAGCAAGACCACTAGACCAGCGCCGATTTCTCCGGCGATGCGGCGGTCAACAGTGACTCTGGCACTGGTCACACGCTGGACGACGGCGCGCACGATTCCCCTCCGAACGCGGGATTCTAACCTGAACCACAAATGAAATCACAGATAAACACGGATGAACACTGATAAAAGATGAGAAGAAGCCCTGGGAACTCCGAACGTTGTTTTTTCTTTTCATTTTTTCATCTGTGTTTATCTGTGTTCATCTGTGGTTTCAAACTTCTCTTAGAGCCTCTGCGGCTCCGTGGAGGGGGCTGGCAACTCGGGCAAAAATGGCTGCTCCGGCCCGCCACGATCACACGGCGGATGATTCCCTTGCAACGAAAACACGGCTTCCCATCGCGCTGATAGACGCGGTGACGGCGCTGGAATTCGCCGCGATTGCCTGCGGAATCGACATAGTCTGAGATGGAAGAGCCGCGAAAACTGATTGCGTCGGCCAGAACTTGCCGGACAGACCGGTGAAGCAGCAAGAGCTGCTTCTTCGTCAGATTTTGGGCGATCCGGGCCGGATGCAGGCGCGCACGGAACAAGCTTTCGTCCGCATAAATATTGCCGATCCCTCGCAATACCCTTTGATCGAGCAGCAACGCTTTGACGCGTGCGCGCCTCGATCCAAGATACCGGCAAAATTCCTCCGCGCTGATCTCCAGCGGCTCTTTTCCCAGGCGCCCAGTGAAATCTGCCAACCCTGATTCCGGGACGAGAAGCATGCGGCCAAAGCGACGGATGTCCGTGTAGCGCAGCTCGCGGCCATCGTCGAGAATAAAAAAGCCATGCGTGTGACGCGCAACAGATTCGCCGGACCGATTTAGCGTCAGTTGGCCAGTCATTCCAAGATGGATGATGAGATAGAACTGCAAAAGCGGAATGGTTTGGCTGCCACAGGCCTCGAGCCCGATACATATAAATTTGCCCAGCCGCGTGACGTCTGAAATCCGCATTCCGGGGAGACGCTCTGCAATCGCCGCGGAGTCCTCCACGAAGTCCGTCTTGCCGAAACGCACTTCGACAATGCTGCGGCCCGGCAACGACAAGCGCAATCCGCGCACAACCGTTTCGACCTCAGGAAGTTCAGGCATCAGGGAGTCTCATTCAAAATAGCACAATTAAACAGTGAGCATTCTGGAGCCAGAATCAGGCGGATTCTGAGAGGAAAAAACCGGCAACCCTTAACGGGAAAAAGGGTTCACGAATCACCAATCACGAGTCACTAATCACAATTTCACGGCAGCGGCAGGCCCGGAGTCGCCACAATGCCTGCCATCCGCAGGATCTCCTGATACTCGTCTTCCGTGACTAGTGAAATGATCAAGCGCACGTTTTTCAGGAACTTGACCTTGCGCACGGAAGCGTTGTTCCGGAGTTCGTCCAGGGTAACCTGGCGGGGCAGACGCTCCATGGCCCGCAAGTCCGCGACCATCATTTTCGATTCGCGGTCATGAGGGTCCGGGTAAGGATCGCGCGTGACCTCGGCTATCGCGTACAGTGCCCTCTCAGGCGCGGAGTGGTAGCAAAGCACGCGGTCACCCTTGCGCACCTGTTTAAGGGCGCGAATCGCGTCGGGACGCGTCCCAGCCCCCCTCCACATCTCCTTGCCCTTCACAAACAGCGTATCCCAATGATAATGGTGAGGATTGACCGAAAAAATCCAATGCCCTCTCTTTGCCGGTGGGCGAATTGTCGTCAAACCGGGGAGCCTCCGAATTATAATCGTTCGCCGTGAATGGAGTCGGTCGGACACTATACACGGGACCTCGCCCGTTGTGCAAAAATTTGTACATTTCCGGGCTGTCCCAAAATGGGAAATAACCCGTGATTCATCAACCCTATACAATTAGACGCATAGGCCGTAAAAACGGACTCAAGAGAATGTGGGTGCCGGCGGCATGCCTAAAATATCAACTATGTGATTATCTTTGAACAACTTAGGAAGGGAACCACTTTTCTAGAATCCTCGAACTAACCCGCTTCAATCCAAAGGTCCTCGCCCCTCACCTCAATCGTATACGTCTTGACTCCGATGGCCTGATTCATGACCAACTTTCCGGTGGTTACATCGTACTGCCAGCCGTGCCAGGGGCAGGTAACGGCGACTCCGTGAAGCTCGCCCTGACCCAGGGGGCCTCCCCGGTGCAGACAGGTGTTATTGACCGCGTAGAACTTGTTTCCTATGTTGGCGATAGCTACTGTCAGGCCGTCAACCTGAAACTCGCGGATCGAACCCGACGGAATCTCATCCTTTCGCGCCGCACGCACAAAAGCCATTCGCCAACTCCTTGAGCAGATTCTCGAAATTGTAAGGCTTTGTAGCTCGCCCGATTTAGCGGGCCAGAGGTTCGCCAATTCAGCCCGAAAACCCCGCGTCTGACCCTGCGCTTGGACTCTGGGCGAGAGATGCAGGCTACAGCCCTTTCAACGCGGGGAGGGCGTCTGGGCCACCATCACATTGCGCTTGAATTCCTCTGCCATGCCAGGATGCAGCCGGATTTCCGTAGGCCGCTTTGCCAGTGACATCTGGTCGATTTTGTCCTGCAGCTTCAGCAGCGCGTAGATCAAGCCCTCCGGGCGAGGCGGGCACCCAACGACATAAACATCCACGGGAACGATCCGATCGACGCCCTGGAGCACCGAATAGGCGTTAAAAGGGCCTCCTACGCTCGAACAGGCACCCATCGAGATGCACCACTTGGGGTCGGGCATCTGATCCCACACGCGCTTGAGCACCGGCGCCATTTTCAGCGTCACCGTGCCGGCCACAATCATCAGGTCCGATTGCCGTGGGGAAGGACGAAACACTTCGGCGCCAAACCGCGCAATGTCAAAGCGCGACGTGGTCGAGGCGATCATCTCGATGGCGCAACACGCCAGGCCAAAGGTCAGCGGCCAGATGGCGGACTTGCGCGCCCAGTTGAACACGTAGTCCACCGAAGAAATCATGAAGTTTTTTTCAAACCGCTGATCGAGAACGCCCATGTGTCTCCTCGAGTCCCTTAGGAATGGGGAGTATATCCACCCGCGCCAAGGCGAGTCAAACCCCAAGGCCAATGTCCCCTAAGAACATAGAATATCACTTTGGCGGGGCCACGCGTTCGTTCCACGCGACGTTACTGTGCCGTTGATCCACGTCTCCGTTTTTCATTTTGTCCCATGAACGAGCAGCGCGCCCGCCTGGCGGAAGGCTCGCAGCTGGGCAGCGTCGCGAAACCACTTGTCCGCGTACGCTTCGGGAACTGGAGTGGGGTCTGGAATTCGGCGATTACCGACAGAGGTAAAACCTGCTTCGCTGAGCAGCGCTTCCCATTCTTCGGCGCTCAACAGGTGCGTCGGAGTCACAAACAGTCCGGCAAAATGGTGGGAATGCAAGTTCTCCCGATAGTAGTTGATTAAAATCCATGCGGTGCCGCCCTCGCGAAGCACGCGGTGGATTTCGCGCAGGCCGCGCGCCGGATCCGGCCAGTAATAAGCCGACTCCACCGAAATTGCGTGCGTGAAGAAATTGGCGTCCCACGGAATCTCGTCCACGCTGCCGATTACGAACATGGCATTTTCCACCGCGACGTAATTGCGGCGGGCGTGGCGCACCATCTCATCGGAAATGTCCATGCCGATGACGCGGCCCTCGGGCATGCGTTCGGCGATCATGCGCACAAGCCAACCCGCGCCGCAGCCTACGTCGAGCACATTGTCGTCTGGCGCGAGCTTCATCTGGTCGAGCACCGGCAGGACGATGGGCAGATGTTCTTCTTCCAGGCTCTCGCCGCGGCCGTCTTCGGCCCAGCGGTTGAATTCTTCGCGCAGCGCTTCGTTGTTAGTGGGTTCCAGCATTGGAAATTGTATTGAGGGATTTCAGTGGCGCATGCTTTAGCTTGCGGGGGTTCGTTCTTAGCAAGGACCAAACCCCGCAAGCTAAAGCATGCGCCACTGGCTGCTACTTCTCGATCTTTGCCAGCAACTCCACGAATTTCTGCTGGCGCTCCGATTGGTCCTGGCCGCCGGCTGATTCCGCCAACTGCGTCATGTTCATCGAACAGAATTTCGGGCCGCACATCGAGCAGAATTTCGCGTCCTTGTAAAAATCGTCCGGCAGCGTTTCGTCGTGCATCGCCCGCGCCGTTTGCGGATCGAGCGACAACTCGAACTGCTTGTTCCAATCGAACAGGAAACGCGCGTAGGAAAGCGCGTCGTCGCGGTCGCGCGCCCCCGGGCGGTGACGCGCCACATCCGCTGCATGCGCCGCGATCTTGTACGCGATCACGCCCTGCTTCACATCCTCTGCATTCGGCAATCCCAGATGCTCCTTCGGCGTCACGTAGCACAGCATCGACGCCCCGTGCCAACCGATCATCGCCGCGCCGATCGCGCTCGTGATGTGGTCGTACCCCGGCGCGATGTCGATCACCAACGGCCCCAGCGTGTAAAACGGCGCTTCGTGGCACAGCTCCATTTCTTTTTTCACTTGCAGCTCGATTTGATCCATCGGAATGTGCCCGGGTCCTTCGATCATTACTTGCACGTCGTGCTCCCACGCCTTCTTTGTCAGCTCGCCCAGCACTTTCAGCTCGGCGAATTGCGCGGCGTCGCTCGCATCCGCAAGGCACCCCGGACGCAGTCCATCGCCCAGCGAAAAACTCACGTCGTGCTTCTTGAAAATCTTGCAGATCGCCTCAAAATTCTCGTATAGGAAATTTTCCTGCTTGTGCGTGTTCATCCAGTGCGCCAACAGCGCCCCGCCGCGGCTCACGATCCCCGTGATGCGCTTCCGCACCAGCGGCACAAACTCCCGCAGCACCCCCGCGTGGATCGTCATGTAATCCACGCCCTGCTCGGCTTGCTCCTCGATCACTTCCAGCATCAGATCGATCGTCAAATCTTCGGTGCGCTTCACGCGCGACAGCGCTTCGTAGATCGGCACCGTCCCGATCGGCACCGGCGACGCTTCGATGATCGCTTTGCGAATCGTGGGAATGTCGCCGCCGGTCGACAGGTCCATCACCGTGTCCGCGCCGTAGTGCACCGAGTGATGCAGCTTCTTCAGCTCTTCGTCAATGTGCGAGGTCGTCGCCGAGTTGCCGATGTTCGAGTTGATCTTGCACTTGAAGGCGATGCCGATGCCCATCGGCTCCAGCGCCTTGTGATGGATGTTCGCGGGAATGATCGCGCGGCCGCGCGCCACTTCGCTGCGCACCAGTTCCGGCTCGATCTTCTCACGCCGCGCGACGTATTCCATCTCTTCGGTGATCGCGCCCTTGCGCGCATAGTGCATCTGCGAAACGTTGCGTGTGCCATTCGCCGCCGCCGTTTCCGTCAACCGATTCTCAATCCAAGCGTCTCGAACTCCCATCGATTCCCCCTGAAGAGTCTCCACCCGCGGAGCGTCTCTCTCGTGACGCCGAATTATCGCACCGCTGCGCGCACTCGGCAACCGGCCTAAGTAGGATAGGCTTCAGCCTGTCTGCTTTTCTGCTCGCAAGAGAAATCAAAACCAGACAGGCTGAAGCCCGTCCTACTTAAACCGCGCAACGCAAGGTGATTAGAGTGATTTCTGGAGGGACGCCCAGGCGGACGGGCGCGCCGATTGTGCCGAGTCCGCGGTTGACGTAGATGCTGGAGATTTGAGATTGGAGGCTGGAGGCTGGACGGAAACCTCGAATTTCGTTGTCGTCCTGATCAGATGGAGCAAAAAGAGGCCGCCGATAAAGGCCCGCGACATAGGGCGTGAAAAATTCAGCCGGACTCCAGCGGTGATCGAGGATTTCAACGCGCACCTGGCCGCCGTGCGTGTGTCCCGCGAGCGAAAGTTCGATGCCCAGCTCGGAAGCTTTCCGAAACGAGTTCGGATTGTGCGACAGCAAAATATTGGGGACGTCGCGCCGGACGAGCGACTGCACACCAGCCAGCATCGGAGGGTGAACCCCTTCCGTGTCCCGCTGGCGCTGGTAGTCAACACCGATCAGATTGAATGCGCTTCCCTTCCAGCGCAATTCGGCGTTTTCCTGGCGGAGCAGCTTCATGCCAAATTTTTGAAAAAGCTCCGCGGACTTCTTCTCCGCCCGCGCGTAGATCTCGTGGTTGCCGTTGCAGCCCCAGACGCCCAGCGGCGCGCGCAGCCGCGAAAGCTCCGTGATGCAGTCTTCGAGCGGGTCCGTACTCCCGGTCAGAAAATCGCCCGTAACGACGGCCAGATCGCCCTTCAGCTCGTTGGCCATGCCGACCGCACGACGCACCTGCGCGACGGGCATGTAGGACCCGATGTGAATATCACTCAGTTGCGTGATGCGCAGCCCGTCCAGAGCGGGAGGAAGATTGGCAATGGGAATTTCGACTTCGCGCACGTAGAAATGGAATCGCTCCGCCACGAAGCCGTAGGCCGCGCTCACAAACGGCACCGCGCCCGCAATCACTCCCGCGGCTTGAAAAAAGTAACGCCGGGAATGATCGATGGTGTCCGCCTGCGTATTGCCCACCGCGAGCGCCGGTGGCGCGGCTGGAACCGGGGACTTGTCTGCATGCCACGTTCGCAAACGCCTCCACAGCCATTCCGCGCCGGCGATGATTTTGATGAACAGGTAGGAAAAAATGGAGCTTGAAAGCCACAAACCGAAAAGCGCCGACCACCACGAGCCGCGAGAAATGATTCCGCGCATGTTCCTCGCCACGGCTGCCACTACAACAGCGGCGATCACCGCAAGCGCTGCGATAAGCGCGCCGCGAATCCATTTGCGCCCCGCTGGCCGGTCGATCCGCCCCGCAAACCTCCACGCGCGTGCAAACCAATAGCGCTGCGAAAGAAAAGCCAAGAAAAGCCCCGCGGTAGCACCCAGAAGGCCGAGAAAAATCAGAACCCCATGAAGCATCAAGTATGGTCCCACTCTATTACGATACTCCTTACGCGGCCGGGTTGCACGGAGACGCCGCAGGTGTGTCCGGAATCAAACGTACGCATCCCAAGGTCAGCGAGACTAGCTTCCCCATCGGGACGACAGGCATAGGCAAACTGAAGGCGACATCCCGCAACTCGGACCGCAAAAAACGCAACGCTCGCGCTAGGACGCAAGGCGCGCAATCATTGTGACTTCTCTTACGGCCAGACGGTTTATTTCGCGGCAGAAGGCGAAGCGACTTCCGCAGTCATTTTCCGGATCATGCCATCCGACTTGCTTAACACGTAGACTTCACCGTCGCCGCCCATGGCCATGCGGATATCCGCACGCCCGCCGCCGTAGGCGACACCTTCGGGATCGGCCTTCGGCTGTTTATGCTCCGCGTCCCGCCATCCGGTAGTGGCCGCACCCGCTCCGGGCAGTACGCGATCCTGAGCAGGGGTTCCTCCCTTGTGAGAGTAGGATTCGGCCACAACGTCAAACATGCGGCGCTTCACGGCGGTTTGGCTGGAGGTGTCATTGGGGCCCTTGTACATGATCTGCAATTCATGAATTTGCGCCTGGCGATTGCGCTGCCCGTGCGTTGCGATCATTTCGCCCAGGTCGGTGTAAAAAATGCGGCCCGTCGTCATGTCATTGAAAATAAATTTCCCGCGCATCTGCGGCATCAGCTTGCCGCGGTACACGAAGCCGCTGCCGATCGAATCGCCTTCCCAATGGCTGTAGACGGCGGCCGGATAGATGGGAATGACCGGCTCTTCGATCCCGTCCACGTGCAGGAGATCGCGATCAGGGAACGCGACGGGCGGGTTCTCCAAGCTGCCCGTCTTCCCCGCATCGTCCACAAACAGTTGCTCGTTGCCTTCGCGCTCCGGATAGCCGTAGTTGGCGCCCTTGGCGACGATGTCGACTTCTTCCCAGTAATGCAGGCCGATATCGATGACCAGAAACGTCTTGGACGTCGCATCCCAATCGAACCGGTGCGGGTGCCGCAGACCGTACGCGTAGACTTCCGGGCGCGCGCCCAACACTTTCAAGAATGGATTCGGGTCCGGCCCGGTGGTGGGAATGCGGTAACGCCCGTTGGGACTGAGCATGTCCTTGGGACGAAAATTGATGTCCGGAGTGATTCGCAGGATTTTTCCGAGCAGACTATTGAGCTGCTGCGGAAGGGTGTGTGAGGGGCCGGGTGTTTCTCCCTGAGCGCCGTCACCCACGCCAATGTAAAGATTTCCGTAATCGCTGCTGCCGGGCTTGGCCAGCGGATCGAAAATCGTATCGTCCATGGGGTGATTGCGGTCGTACCCCACGCGCAAGAGTTCGCGGGCGGTGCCCTCGAAAGTGGCGTTGCGGACGTTGGTATCCGTCCATTCCACGAGAACCGATTCGAGATGGACCGGGCCCGCCGGCGGATTCACCGGGTCGGTCATCGTGTATCCGGTGAGATTCAAACTGGGGAGCTGAGTGTTGACCGGCGACGCGGTCCCGGGCAATTCGGGATTCTCCGTATGCACGGTATAGAATTTTCCATTTTTTGCGTAGGCCGGATCGAAGGTGATGGAAACAATTCCGGTGGCGTTGCCCTTGTCAGAGGCGAATTTCGGGAATACGTCCGTGAATTTGAGATAGGGAGTGAACTTCTTCGTCGCTGTATCCAGGATATAGAGCGTGCTGCTCTGATCGTTGACAAAAATGCGCGAGGAGGCGAGCGGAGCGTTTGCCGGCTCCGCGCGCATGGACGTCACGCGGCCAAGCTGCAGCTTGTAATCGATCGCAGTTGTATCCGCTCCTGAGTGCGTCGCGTTGGAAATCGGCGGATTCGCGTAGTCCACAAGCATGACCGCGGTCCCGTCCTTGCTGACCTGGGATTGCGTGGGATATTGAGCAAGTGCGGCAGGCGCAGTCGCAAGGCAACAGGCCAGCAAACCAAATCCAAGGTAAATTCTCGCAGACGGCTTGACTTCCCTTTGGTTGCTCGACATTGTGAATGGCTCCTTTTTCATTTATGCGCCGCCCGAGCGGCTCAGCCAATACCAGCACGTCCCGCAATCAAGCGCGGCCTGATCCTCGCATTCACCCCTTCGCGAGTGAATCGTTAAAGTCAGAGTAAAACGCCCAGCGTTCGACATTGCGTTTTCCGGTGCGTGGCCGCTCGGAATCAGATTCGCATTCTAACACCTGACCCCGGATCGAGCCTTTCCTTTTTCTAGTGGCCCTGTTGGAACTCCGCGCGTTTGTGGAATGCCACGAACTTCATCCCCCGCCCCAAGCTTCCTTCTTTACCCCTCCCCATTTCAGTCATGGAATCCATTTATAAACTATAATTCATATTGTTTATTAATCTGAGTTAATATGGGTCGCTAGCGCTGGTTAACGAATCGGGGCTGGATTTGATAGTGACTCCCGCAACGATTGCTCGAATCCCTGCCCGTTTGATATCGAGAGGTTTTACGAATATGTCGCGCGTCATCGCCGCTAGACTGATCGTCCTCAGTCTCACCGTTCTTCCCGTTCTTATTCTAATCCTGCGTCCAGGGAAAGCGTTCGCGCAAGGTGAGACTACGAGCGCGATTGTCGGGCAGGTGAGCGATGCCAGCGGCGCGGCGGTGCCGGGCGCCACGGTAACGATCCGTAACACGGAGACCGGGCTGCAGCGAATTGCCACAACCGATGACTCGGGCCGATTCAACTTTCCGCAACTGAAGCCAGGCGCTTACACGGTAAGGGTGGAAGCGCAAGGCTTCGATCCACAGCAGAATGACGCAGTATCTTCCGGCCTGGGCCAGAAACAAACTGCCGATTTCACGCTCAAGATCGCCCAGTCGAAGCAGACCATCGAGGTGAACGGCGAGACTCTCGTCCTCAATCCAGAGAACGCAAACACATCCACGAATCTGAATGCACCCGCGCTAGAAAACCTTCCCAATCCCGGCGGTGATTTAACATACCCACTTCAGTTTGCCGCTGGGGCGCTCATCAATACAGCAGGCAGCAGCAATGACTTCGTCGGCGGAACGAATGGATACGGCAACGTGGAGTTCAATGGACTGCCCGCGCTCTCGAACGGCTACATCGTCGATGGATTGGAGACCAACGACCCGCTGACCAATCTGAATAGCGGTCTCTCGACCAACCTGGTCCTCGGACTGAACTCGATTTCAGAAGTGACGGTCAATACGCTTTCCTACGCCGTCGATCAGGGCCGGTACGGTGCGTCCCAGGTCGACTACGTGACCAAGTCCGGCAGCAATCAGTTCCATGGAAATCTCTATGAGTTGTGGAACGGGTCGAGATTGAACGCAGCGGACTATTTCACAAACGCGATACCGGGTAGGCAGAAGCCGGGCGCCACCGTGAATCATTTTGGGGGCAGTTTGGGGGGGCCGATTATTCACAATAAATTATTCTTTTTCTTCGATAGCGAATGGGTTCGGATTGCGTTGCCCATCGTCACGCCGACCACCGTTCCAACTCCGGCATTTCAGAATTACGTTTTGCAGCAACTCCCTATGGGCCTGCCCGATCCCGCCCACGCCGGTAGGTTCATCTACCCTCCGACACCCCAATCGGTCCCGTTCTATCAAAAGATGTTTTCACTTTACGGAAATACAAACGGAACGCCTCAACCGGTCCTCGGCTGTCCGCTCGGCGTGGGTGGGGATGGTTGCGCAAATACCCAGAGTGTCTCGCATTCCAGCGACGATCATGAACAGGTCCAGACACTTCGAATCGATTACGACATCAATGAGAAAAACACAACCTGGTTTCGCCTTCAGGCCGATACCGGGGTGCAAGCTGCCTTCACCGATCCGATCAATTCCATGTTCGACTCGTTTTCCCCTCAACCGCTGTACTCCATAGCAGCCGGATACACCCACGTGTTTTCACAGAATCTGGTGAATTACTTCAACCCGGCATTTTCGTGGTATGGGAGCCTATTTGCGCCTGCGGATTTTCAGAAGACCCTTGCCGCTTTTCCCATCGTGCTGCAAGGTACCGGGGCGAATGCTTTCACGACGGTTGGGGGACTGGACAACACGTGGGTCCAGGGAAGACGCGCTTCCCGTCTGTTCATAAACGACAATCTGGCCTGGAGCCATGGCGCGCATGAATTCCGCTTTGGAACCAATACCCGGATTCTTCGGCTGAACGACTATGACTTCGGGGAAGGAACGGTCCCGACCGTGACTTATAACACCCTGGACCAATACATTTACGGGGCCGCCTGGACCGCAACAAAGACTTTCCCCACGTCAACGAATGAACCCTTCAACTTCCTCAATCTCGATCTCTACGCGCAAGACACTTGGAAGCTGACCAACAAACTGACTTGGACCTTCGGAATTCGAGATACATTGAATTCCAATCCCTTAAATCCACATCAGCAAATCGCTCGTCTGAGCAGCTCTTTCAATTCCATCTCGCATGACGTAACTCAACCTCTGAACGCCGCGATCCAGACCAATCTCAGCAACCTATTTTCCTCGACACCCTTGGCGATCCTGCAACCCAGAACAGCCATCGCTTGGCAGTTTGAACCCAAAACCGTGCTGCGTGCCGGCTTCGGGATTTTCAGCGACCTTCTGCCTGGCACCGTCGCCGATCTCGTCGGCTTCAATCCACCCTACGTCAAGACTTTCCAGGGCGGAATTAATGGAACCGTTGGCGGGGCAGCCATTGCGCCGGGAGTGCCCAACAGCGCGGTTGACGCAACTGTTGCGGCCAATCAGGCGTTTAGTGTTGGATTTGCGCAGGGCCTGCCTTCCTGCGCGTCTGCTTCAGCCCCATGTCTTCCTCCGGTCTCCATGGCGGCCATGCCCGACGGAAAACTTCACGCGCCGTACTTCATGGAGTGGAGTCTTGGTTTGGAACATGAACTGGGAGCCACGGGAAGCCTCAAGGCCCAATACGTTGGCACGCGTGCGGTCAACCAGCCCTATTTGACGCAGGTGAACGGCTATCAGACTGTCTGCCCGGGCTGCTTTGCGCCATTCTCCTTTGTGAACCCAACCGATCCACAACGAACTGGTGCGATCGATCCACGATTCGGAGCGGTGACACAATTTTCTACCGGCGCGAACAGCCACTATGACGGGCTGCAATTGACTGCGATGAAGCGAATCGGACACGGTCTAATGGGTCAAATCAACTATACGTGGAGCCGTTGCATGGACACAGTCTCAAACGGCGGATTCCTGCAGTTCTCGGCGGGAGGAATCCTCTCGCCTCTCCCGGGAGAATTAGCGCGGAATTCTGGTCCCTGCGACTACGACATCCGGCACAATCTCAACGCGCAGTATGTCTATCAATTGCCGTGGAAGGTCCGAGACCGCTCTGTTGGCTTCGCGCTGAACGGCTGGCAGGTGTCGGGAACTGTATTTTGGCATAGCGGTATTCCGTTTTCTGTCCTGAGCACGCCGTATTCAGCAAGCGGAAACGGCATCGTGAACGGAAGTGGGCCGCAATTCGCGAGCGTTGTTCCCGGCGTGCCGCTCTATGAACACAATCCCATTCCCGGTATCACACTACCGGGCACTGTTCAGTGGCTCAATCCAGATGCCTTTATCTCGACCGTCGACCCGAGCCAACAGCAGCTCGCCAACGGGCGGATCGTGCCCGCAGGATCCTGCAATGGGGGAGATAGCCCACAAACCTGCCAGTTTGGGAATTTGGGTCGCAACGCTTTGCGCGGTCCTCAATTCTTCTGGAGCGACTTCTACCTCACGAAGTGGTTTCCCGTGACCGAGCGCGTGAAGCTGCGATTCGACGCTCAATTTTTCAATGTATTCAACCATCCGAATTTCGCGCTTCCGAGCAACGTGTTTGCCGGCATCCCCGGAAAGGTTTGCCCCGATGGAACGCGCTGCACCCAAATTGGGTTCGGAGCGCTTACTTCCACGACTTCTCCGCCGACCGGCCTGCTGGGGGTCGGTTTGGGCGGCGATAGCACGCCGCGAATGATCGCGTTTCAAATGCGCATGGAGTTCTGAGATTTTTGGATCCTGACTGTTGTTTGCATCCCAACCGACAGGTGGCGGGTCATCAAGGAAACGAGTGAATACTTCATAGCGCCTCCCAGCGTCGCGGTGATCGCTTCCATTTGAAATCGCCATCGACGCCCTTCATTGCTTGTTAGTATCCTTGCTGGAGGAGGTGGGCCATTCCATTGACGAGTCTCATTCTCCTCACCCTTCTGTCGGGAATTCCCGTTCAATCCTCTCCGACCGCATCGGTCAAGGCCAGTGGTCACACCTACCAGCTGTATTGCGCTCAAGAGGGCGAATTGATTGTTGCGTCAGAAACGGGACTTTGCGAGAAAACGGAAGCCGGCGGAGTGCAGCGTTTCGAGATTCGCAACGAAGACGGGGAAGTACAGTTTTTTCAGGATGCGCTTGGCGGCAACCCATTCAGTTACGTGGGGATCTTCTCGTTTGCCAATGCGGGCAAAGAGATTCTTGACGTCGATACTTCGCATGACGAAATTCACGGGAACGGTCCGAAACCCGTGCACTTGATTTATTACTTTGACCCGACGCCTTCGGGCCTGGCGCCCTTCAACCCACCCTTGGTGGGCGTTGATGGCTTTGCACAACTGAGTACCGGCATCGCGCTGTCGCGAACCTTCAATGCGGGCTACTTTCAGTTTTCGGTCCTCCTTGATTTTGATGTGGCCACTCATCGCATCGAGATTTTGCCGGACCAGATTGCGTTTTCCGCCTTTGCTCCTCCCGGCCGGGAGAAATCAGGGCCTTCGCAGGCATCGGGCGAAATCAAAATGTTCAGCAATCATGATAGTGGCTCTCCCAAAACGGACTTCCGGATAGCTCCAGGACACATGGTGACTTGGTGGCAGTCGGTCAGCCTCGTTGAGAAACCGACCTCAGGTCAAGTTGTGACGATTCTCGCGGCTTGGGCGCCTGCATCCTTGCGACCGGCTGATAACGCGCCGGAGGGAGTGCAGATGGTCTACTACGACTGGAACAATCTCTGGCTTCAAATTCAGGTGGAGGAACACACGGGCTGGATAAAAGGAACCCGCAGTTTTCGTGCGCTTGGTCTGGAGATGACGAACGCGCAGCATTAGAAGCGTTCCGGCGATCCGTCCGTGGTTAGCGCATGTTAAGTGAGTCTCTGAGACCCGCGCCTGTCGGGTTTTTTCCTCCTCATTTGAGTGTTAGCACTTTCGCAAAACAACATGAACGAGGTAATGTTGTGCGAATTGACGCACCCTAGGAGTTCCGTAACTTATTCGCAGGCATGCTCGCTTCGCCTCATTCCACAACAGAGGCTGAGTCACCCACAATTTGTGCCGCCGCGTTGGGCATTACTCAGTGATCGAAACTCTCACTAATCGGGCAAAAGCGCATCGTCTTAGGATAAACTGGCCAAATGGGACACCAAACGCGGAGGCGGCTGCTTCCTCTTCTGCTGGCTCTTTCCGTCTTGCTGGGCTTCGAGGCAAGAACTGCCTCGGGACAGGAAAGTGGTACTGCTGCTCCACCGGATTCAACACAGAATACTTCGGCAGGCCAGCAAGGCTCCATCAAGACCGGCCGAACTGTGTCACTGCGAATGTTGCCCGGCAACATCCTGGAAGACCAGAAAGAAATCTTTTTATTTCCGAAAGATCTGGCGAAAGGAAAACACTGGTGGCCCACCATCGGCGTGCTGGGAGTGACTTCGGCGCTGGTGGCTTCGGATCCGTATACGGCGCCGGCGTTTCGCACGACGACCAGGCTCAGCGGATTCAATCGTGACCTCAGCGCCGTCAACACAGCAGCGTTCATTGCTGCCGTGCCCGCCGCAATGTATGGCGTGGGTTGGCTGCGCAAAAATTCGTATGCGAAAGAGACGGCGCTTTTGGCGGGAGAAGCCGTTACCGATGGATTCCTGCTCGACATTCCGTTCAAGGGGATCACGGGACGAAAGCTGCCGCTCAATTACACGGGAAATGGGCCGTATTCGGACAGTTTTTTCAATGGACCGCACAATCCGATTAATTCCGGTGGATTTTATTCGGTTCATGCCTTTGCGGCAACCTCGGTCGCGACAGTCATCGCTCAACGATACCGAAAGCATCGCTGGGTACCCTTTGTGGCGTATGGATTGGCCGGAGCCATCTGCTTTTCGAGAATCTCAAGGAGCGAGCATTTCCCAAGCGATGTTTTTCTTGGCGCGGCGATGGGATTTGTGATTTCAAAATACGCCGTGCTGCCCGCCCGGAATTGAAATCGAGTTCCCCAAGTCACTTCAAGCGAACAACAGGCATGCGTCTCCTACGCGTAAACGGAGATGCACCCTTGTTCTTCGGGCAGCCTGAAAAGGACATTGCAGGCGTCGGTTGGGGACGCGTGGAAACTTTAACGGCAGTTTGCGTCAGTACGACGAGCGCAGCAGCAGTGCAGGCCTAGCTTGCGGGGAATATCTCCTCGAAGGAATTGACCACGTGGTGCGCGCCTGCAATCCGCTCCGTGGACTCCGTCCGGACACACAGCATCGTCCGCATCCCGGCGTCGCGGGCTGCGTCCAACTCTTTCGCAACGTCGGAAATGAACAGAATGTTCGGCGACTCCAGCGCGAGCGTCTGGGCAATTCGCAGATAACTTCCCGGCGCGTTCTTGGGGCCGGTGGTGGTGTCAAAGTAGGCGCGGAGGAAGCCGGTCAAATCTCCGGCGGCCGTACTGCCAAAGAGCAGCTTCTGCGCGAGCACGCTGCCGGAGGAAAAAATGCAGATGATCTTTCCCTGGCGCGACCAGCGAGCCAGGGCCGCCGGCACTTCGGGATACACTTCGCCGCGCAAGTCACCCGTGCGATAACCTTCTTGCCAGATTTTCCCTTGAAGCGATTTTAGGGCGGAGCACTTGCTGTCGCGGTCGATTAACCAGGCGCCATAGGCGGCCGCCGACGCTAGCTCAGTGCTCGGAGAATCATCCACCCACCGGGGCGGGTTAAGTTTTTCGGCGGCGTCGGCACGGTGCTGCATGCGCAGGGCAGCAACGTCTTCACGAATGCCAGGCTCATTTTCGTGCTCCTGCAGGAATTGCTCCAATCTCTGGCGGGCGTATGGAAACAGTGTCCTGAAGACGAAATCGATGGGAGTAGTCGTGCCTTCGATGTCCAGTAGGATGGCTTGAATCGAGTTTCCGCCGGGCGGGACCGCCAACGCTAGCTAACCGCCGGGGGAGCGGGAATGTAGGTTGGTCCGAAGCAAACCGGTTCGTAACCCCGATCGGCGCCACTCCCGGTGTAGTGCGGCGTCCAACCGGCGGGATCCTGGAAAAGACGAATCGCGCGAATGCACCGGTCGGAGCACAGATCGAACCAATGGTGAGTCCCCAGCGGCACTCGAATCAGGTCTCCCGCGCCCACCTCGATCGCGACCACCGGCCCCTGTTTGGGATGAATGTGAAACACACCCCTGCCCGCAAGGATGAAGCGAATTTCGTCCTCATCGTGCCAATGTTCGACGTTGAATCGTGTCAGCATGGCGTCCAGCCCCGGCGTCTTCGGATTGACGTCGATGACATCCGCAGTAACATATCCGCCGCGCGCCTTGAGCTCTTCGAGTTTGGGCGCGTAAGCCGCAAGGATTTCCTCGGCGCTGGCGCCGGGTGCCAGCGATACGCTCGGCTCCCAACGTTCGTATTCAATGCCCATATTGGCGAGGTAACGCGTGATTTCTCCCTCCTCGCTCAGGGAACGCTTCTCGTCCGGAATTCTAAGAAGAGCCATTGGGATGCACTCCTTACCCGCATCCGGAAAAATTGATGCGGAACGCCGCCCATTATACTCCGTTTCGGGACCGGCCCAGTATTTCCAAAAGAAACTCCAGGACTTCTGCATGCCGCTTGGCTTCGGCCAGGTTCCGACCCCAGGTGTAAAGTCCATGGCGGCGAAGCAGGAATCCGTGAACGGCGGTGTCGCGTTTCAGCAGGGCCTGGACTTGCTCAGACAGTTGAGCGATGTCCTGGGAATTCTCAAAGATCGGAAGAATTTCGCGATGCTCATGCGTGTGGACATCGCGCAGGCCCTTGAGCATCTCGAATCCTTCAAGCGCCACGGCGCCATCGGCCGAGAAAACGTCGGAAAGTACGGTGCTCCACAGCGAATGCGTATGTAGCACTGCGCCGGCCCCGCGGGTGCGCACGATCGCAAGGTGGATTCCCGTCTCCGCCGAGGGCAGCCCCTTCCCGCGGACCACGCGCGCCGCCCCGTCAATTTCCAGGAATTGTTCCGGGGAGAGCGCGCCTTTATCCAATCCCGTGGGCGTAATCGCCAGACGCAGTGGCCGCTCGCTCACTACCGCGCTGAAATTTCCGCTCGTTCCAAACACCCATCCGCGTTGATAGAAACTCCTTCCGATCTCCGCAAGCGAGTCAGCCACATTTTGAAAGCGAGCGCCTGAATCATTCCGGCGGGAACGTCGAGGCGAATTCCTTGTAGAGCGTTTCCTGGCAGCGGACATGGATCGGATTATCGCATGCCCAAGCTGCCCACAAAATCCTGAATGTGCCTCAATTTGGCGATGGCACTTTAAGATTACGCAGATCGGGCCGCGGAAAAAGTAATTTATTTTGTCATTCCGAAGTCGCCTCGGCGACTGAGGAATCTCTCTTGGGTTTAGAGGCAAGAACAGAGAGATTCCTCGGCGCGCAGCGCGCCTCGGAATGACAAAATTTTGAGTTTTTCCGCAAGCCAAGATGCCCGCCTGAAGGCGAGCGCTACATAACCAATCCCGAGTTCCCCGGTAAATTATCTTCGCTCGGCGAAGCCACCTGTAGTATCAAGTGCGCCAGCACGCCCTCTTTCCGCGCGGGCAGATGGAGACAAAAAAACATGGCCACAGGCTATCGCTGGTTCCGGGCGGGGGACCTGAACGGCTTTTTCGCGCTGATGTTCGACAATGTGGCGAATCTCGTGATTCTTGCCAGCATTCTGACCGGGGCATTCGGTTTCCCATCGTCGATCGTTCTGTACCGGATGGTTCCCGGCACCGCCATTGGCGTGCTTGCCGGCGATCTCTTTTACGCATGGATGGCGGGCCGCTTGGCCAAAAAGACGGGCCGCGACGATGTGACGGCGATGCCTCTCGGTCTGAACGCTCCCAGCATTTTCGGAATGTCATTCGGCGTTTTGGGTCCAGCGTATCTGGCGACTCACGACGCGTATCTGGCGTGGAAGATGGGGATGGCCGTGACGGTTCTTGTGGGAGTGTTCAAGATTGCGCTCTCGTTTTTTGGCAATGCTGTTCGGCGGGCCCTGCCGCGAGCCGCGCTCTTAGGTTCCATCGGAGGAGCGGGCTTGGCGCTGATTGCGCTGTTGCCGATGCTGAAAATGTACGCCGACCCGATTCCGGGTTTGCTGGCATTCGGCGTCATCCTGGTTTCGCTGGTGGGCAACGTGAAGATACCGGGGAAAGTGCCGGGTGCGCTTGCCTCCGCGCTGGTGGGCATCGCCGCGTTTCATCTTCTCCGCGCGGTACACATCATGAGTCCACTCGTCGCGGCCCCGACAGGAAGTTCCGCGGCGTTCCATTTAGCCTTCCCGTGGCCAACCTTGGCGTTCCTCGGCGGCATTTCGCTCGCATGGGTTTACCTGCCGATCATTTTGCCATTTTCCCTGGCGACCGTGGTGGGTGGAATCGACAATACCGAAAGTGCCGCGGCCGCGGGAGATGTATATGACACGCGCGCCATCCTGCTTACCGAAGGCTTCTGCACGTTGTTGGCAGGCCTCTGCGGAGGGGTCGTGGAGAGCACGCCCTACATCGGTCATCCGGCCTACAAAGCGATGGGCGCCGGCTCGGGCTACGTGGTTTTGACCGGCTTGTTCATAGGATTCGGGGGAATCCTCGGGTATCTGCCGTTCTTCGTGGCGTGGATTCCGGCGGCAGCGATTGCGCCGATCCTCGTCTACATAGGTCTCGAAGTCATTTCCCAAGCCTTTTTAGCGACCCCTGCGCGCCACGGCTTGGCGGTTGCAGTCTCGCTTCTGCCTTCTCTCGCATTTCTGATTGCGCTCGAAGTGACTGCCGCGCTGGGCGCCGTAGGAGCGCACGTAACGCAGTTGACCGGCGACGTTGCCGAAACGGTCCGCACGGTGATCCTGCTGGGCAATGGTTTCATCATTTCGGCGTTGATATGGGGAGCGGCCACGGCCGAGCTTCTCGATCGCCGCTTCGCACGCAGCGCGTGGTGCCTGGTCGTGGGGGCGTTGGCTTGCCTGTTTGGAGTCATCCACTCGCCCGCGGCAGAAGGGACGTTTGTCCTGCCCTGGCGCGCGGGTTCGCCGCTGCCCTGGCACTTTGCGTTCGGCTACCTGGGCGCGGCGTCGGTGGTATTCATCTCGAAGTTTTTCCCGAACGGAGATCCGGTGCCTGATCATTGAGCGCACAATTTCCAGAACGCAGCTGTAGCAAATGAATTAGAGTGGCGCAGGCTTCAGCCTGTGGGGGTTCGTCCTTGCAAGGACCAAACCCCGCAGGCTGAAGCCTGCGCCACTTCAATCGGCGGAAAGCACGACAGGCTTTTGCGTAAGCAGCGCCACCAGCGCGGCAGGATCGTTGACGGGCGGACGGCACGACGTGCCCACACAGACCAACGCCTGTGCGACATCGGCGCACAGGTGCGGGAGTGTTTCGGCCAACGCGGGCGCAAGGGCGTTCGGCGACGCTACGCTCTCGGGCGTAACTCGGAGCACTGCTTTGCCGAACCGGTAAACGGAATTGGCAGCCCGTTCGAGCGCTGCGGCCTGCGGATCATCGCTTGCGCCGGTAATAACAACCTCGAACGGCCGGCGGGCGTGCAACAGGGCCGCCAGTCCGTAGCTCGCGGCGTGAATCCCAAATTGCGGCGCGATGCCGGCAAACGCTTCGAGCGTCGCTTCCGCGCACACACGGTGACGCGCGTCTCCGGTGTAGCCGTGCAGGCGATCGAGCAGAATGGCCGCCGACGAATTGGCGCCGGGCGTGGGCGAATCCTGCAGCGGCTTGCGCCGAACTTCGAGGCCGCCCATGGGCGGCGCGCCCGAAGCTCGATCGAAAAAGCCGCCCCCTTGGTTGTCAAAATATTCGGCCATGACAAAATCCGCCGTGCGCCGGGCTGCGTCGAAATATTTCGGATCGAGCGTGGTCTCATAGGCATCGAGCAGCGCAATCCCCGCAAAAATTTGATCGTCGAGCGATCCGTCAAGGCGCGCGCCTCCCATGCGGTGCGCGAATCCGTGCGCGTCGCTCCAGGCCTCGCCGAGGATGCGATCGAGCGTCTTGAGCGCAAAGGCGCGGCACGCGGCGCCCTTCCCTCCGCCGAGCACCGCCGCCGCATCGAGATACGCCGAGACAAACATGGCGTTCCAGGCAACGTAAAGAGTCGTGTCAACAAACGGCGCGGGCCTCGCCGCGCGCGCCGCAAGCAATTTTCCCTTCGCGCGCGCGAGGATCAGCCTGACCGTAGGTATGTCCATGTCCGTGCCAATGGTCTTCGCCACCTCCGCGATGGACCGCGCGATCCATAGAACATTTTTCGCCGGATTGTGGTGCATCTCGCCGTGCGGTTCAACGTCATAGGTAAGCTCAACGACGCGCGCTTCTTCGGGCGTGAGGACCGCGCGAACTTCGTCCAGGGTCCACGTGAAGTAATCGCCGTCATCATCGAGCGTCTGGTCGGCGTCCTGGCTCGCGTAGAACCCGCCGCGCGACTGATCCGAGAGCACCGCATTTGTCCAATCGATGATGCCTTCAGCTACTTCGCGAAAAAATGGCTCGCGCGCAACCTGGTAGCCGTGCAGAAAATTCTTCAGCAATTCCGAATTGTCGTACGACATTTTCTCGAAATGCGGCACGCACCAGCGCTCGTCCACCGAATAGCGATGAAATCCGCCGGCCACCTGGTCGTAGACGCCTCCGGAGCCCATTTTCTCCAGCGTGAACGCGGCAACTTCCAGCATGCGCGAGCCACTGCCTGCCTGATGGCATTCGAGCAGCAGATCGATCGCCGCGGGGTGCGGGAATTTCGGCGAGCGGCCAAATCCTCCGTTGCGCGAATCAAACAAACTCACAATGGACTCGGCCTGATCCGCGGCTACGCCAGAATCGAATTCCCCTCGCCCGCCCGCAAACGTTTCCGTATTCGCCACTGCTTCGGCTAAGCGTGTTGCGGCATCTTCCACTTCGGCGCGCCGATTGCGGAATCCCGCGGCGACGGCTTCGAGAATGCGGCGGAATCCGGGTCGGCCCATGGCGTCTTCCGGAGGAAAATAGGTGCCGCCGAAAAAGGGCCGCCCGTCAGGCAGGAGGAATCCGGTGAGTGGCCAGCCTCCCTGGCCCGAAAGGGTGCTGATGGCGGCCTGGTAGCGGGCGTCCACGTCAGGCCGCTCGTCGCGGTCCACCTTCACGGGAACGAAAAGCTCATTAATGATCGCGGCCAGCTGGGGATTTTCGTAGCTTTCGCGATCGATTACGTGGCACCAGTGGCACCAAACGGCGCCGATGTCGAGCAGGATGGGTTTGTCCTCCGCTCGCGCTCGCGCAAAGGCTTCCTCGCCCCACTCGTACCAATCCACCTCCTGATGCACGGCGGAGCGAAGATAGGGGCTTGCGGCTCGGGCTAGGCGGCCTTCGGATTTTTCGTTCACGCTATTCCCTCCCGGACGCTCGAGACGCGGCCGCGCGCAGATAATTTTTCGTTATTGGATCGGATGCTGGGGACCGGTATCTTCAGGATCGATTGGCTTGCGTCCGGAAAAACCTTCATCCTGGCGGTGGTAAAAACGAATTCGGTCTTCGCCCAGCCGCCAGCACAAGTAGACTTCCTCATTCTTGATGATGGAGGGAAAATCCACCAGGCCGGAATCCAGATCTTTCACAATGCAACCCGTCGCCTGGATCTGATCGAGAGCGCCCTTGACCCTGACGACTACTCGATTCAGGTCGGCGCGCGTCCGGGCAGCTACGTCGTAATCGATGGTGACGCCGCCCATGATCTGGATCCGGTTGGCGATGGCGCCCAAGCTTTCTTCCAGGTCCGCCATCTGCCGGCGTCCTTCCATCGCGTCGATCAGAAGGGGCTCAACCTGCCGCCGGGCGTGCTCCGCCTCGGAGAGGCTGAATATTTTCGGTTCGTGCTCTTCTGGGTCCATGGATTCTGCCTGCGAAAGCCCTGGGGGATGCGCAGCTTTCGTCCCGCCACATCCTGACTCAATTGGATGCGAGTCTGCCTGGTGCGGTCCTATTGTCATTCATTGCGCGGTGCATTTCCAGTGGAGACGCTGCTGTAGCACAGGCACTCTTGCCTGTGTGCTTTTCGGTACGTCGGCAATCTCGAAAACCGCACAGGCAAGAGTGCCTGTGCTACAAAAAGCGTGATCCCGAAACGAATGTGGTAGAGTTTTGCCCCAATGCGTATCTTCGTTCTGGGGACCGGAGCAACCGGCTCTTATCTCGCACACCTGCTTACGCGGCAGGGCCATCAAGTCACTTGCGGCGACCGCGACTTGGACCGCGCTCGCCGCTTTCTTGGCATGAAGAGCACGATTCCATTGGTTCAGGTGAACGCGCGAAACCTCTGGGGGATTGTCCGCGCCGCGAAAGGATCGCAACTGCTCGTGAACGCGAGCGCTTCGGTATTTAATGAAATTGTCCTGCGAGCGGCCTTGCGCCTTCGCGCGCATTACGCCGACCTGAGCGCGCACCTCATGCGCAATCCATTCAAGGCCGAGCAGCTTCGTTTCGATGAGCGCTTCCAGAAAAAGAATCGCGTGGCCGTCATTACCACCGGCGCCGCGCCAGGACTGACGAATCTCCTCGTGGCTCGCGGGGCCGCATTGATGGACACGGTGGGCGCGGTCTACATCCGGCTGTACGAAAGTATCGAAAGCGATGATCCTGTTTCGCAATGGTCGGCCGAAGTTTCCTTTGATGAGGCCATTTCCCTTCCCCGCATCGTGCGCAACGGGCGCTTCCGGTACGGCAAGCGTTTCGGTGAACCGGAAAAATTCCGTTTCCCGCCGCCGATTGGCGAAACGACGGTCGTCCTTGCGGCCCAGGATGAAGTCGGCACCGTCCCCTATTTTCTGAAGTTGAAGGACATGGACGTGAAAATCGGCGGCAACGAGATTGACCGGCTGCGGCGCTGGTACCGGCAGGGAAAACTTTCCAAGTCGCGAGGACTGATCGCCTCGCGATTCCCGAAAACGCCGAGTCCCCGGCAGGTGGCGCGCCTGATCCGCCAGGGCAAGCTGCAAAACGCCAGATTTGCCGCCGCCGTCATCGTGCGCGGGACGAAGCAGGATCGACCCCTGGAAATCCGCTACGATGCCACCTTCCCTTCGCTTTACCAAATCCGGCTGCGCGGCCTGGCCCTTTCGCCGATTTCTTACGCCACGGCGCACATGGCCTCGCTCTTTATCAAGCATTTTCCGCGCGACTCGGCTGGAGTGCTCCCTCCTGGCGAAATTTCGCTCGAAAACCGGCAAGCGATTTTCAGGGATTTGAAATCCAGGGGTATCCTTGTAACCTCAAAGACCATCAAGAAAAAACCGGTTGAGGATGAAGAAGAGTTTTAAGCCGGATTCCCGCGGAAACAATGTCAAATTTTGCGAATCGCTTTGATTTGTAGGGGATTTGCTCCGAGCGTTCAATTCTCGGAGGAATCATCAGGTACGGCGCCGACTGCCAACCGGCTTCCGACCTGCGCATTCTCCGCGCCGGTCAACTTTTGGGGCGGAGTAGCAATGATCGGAAGGATGAGCGCAATCGTCATCGTTACAGCAATAAAATGGAGAGCCTGCGTGTAGTTTCCATTATCCTGCCGCAAACGGGCGAAGATGTAAGGTCCCGCGGCGGCGGCGAATGCCCAGGGCAGCATCATCAGGCCGAAAATGGAGCCGATTTCGCGTGGGCCGAAATAGTCGGCCGCAAACGCCGGAGTGATGCCGTAGGCGCCTCCATAACACATCGCCACGACGAAGGTGGCGAGGGTCAGCAGTGGCAAGGAGTCGATGGACTTATAACTCCAGAAGAGACCCACTTCGATGAGGTACATCAAAAAGAATGCAATTCTCCGCGACGTCAGATCCGAGACCCAGGACCAAAAGATACGCCCGACGCCGTTGAAAATGGCCAC
This sequence comes from uncultured Acidobacteriota bacterium, assembly GCA_963719875.1. Lineage (GTDB taxonomy): Bacteria > Acidobacteriota > Terriglobia > Acidiferrales > UBA7541 > Palsa-360. The sequence goes on from CAVRDJ010000002.1 coordinate 676,066, forward strand.
GATGCCGACGAGAAACGCGGCCGTTTCCGCGCTGGCTTTTCCCATTTCCTGAAGGATGGGCGAAGCCTGGCTGATGATCGACAAACCTGACATCGTATTGACCGACATCAGAATGCAGATAATCCACCATTGCCGCGTACCGAGCGCCTGCCCCAGCGTGTAATCGCGATCGGAGCGTTGCGAAACCTGAGTGGCGGTCGGAGTCCAGCCCTGGGGCTTCCAGCCGTCCGGCGGATTTTGCATGAAGGAGCCTGCGGCCACGGCAACAATGGCGTAGGCGGCCCCAAGGTAGGCAAACGTGGGCATGAGCCCCACATGCCGCATCAACCATCCGGCGGCCGGCGCGGAAAACAACGATCCTATGCCGAATCCGGCCACCGCCAGCCCGGTCATGAATCCCCGGCGCTCGGGGAACCACTTCACCAAAACCGCGATGGGGACTACGTAGCCCATCCCCAGACCGATTCCTCCAATCACACCATAAGTCAGATAGAGCCACCAGAGCCTGTGCGCGGAAAAGGAGGCGAGAAAAACTCCTCCGCCCCAAAGAAGGCCCGCCGTCATGGCTACAACTCTCGGATGGCGGCGCTTCATCCACAGTCCGCCAATGAACGACGAAACCCCCAGGAAAAACCAGCTGATCAAGAAAGTGGAAGTGACCTCGGAAATGCTCCAGCCAAACTCCTTGGATAGAGGAATGCGGAAGACGCTCCAGGCGTAGGCCGCGCCCAGGGCCATCTGCAGGAAAATACCCGCTACAGCGATCCACCAACGATTCAGGCCCGGCATGATTCCTCCATCAGGGTTCCCGGTTGCCTCCGGCAGAGTGGCGGTTCTCGCTCCGTTGCCGAGCAATCTCGCACTATTAGGAGAGTTTGGCAACCCCCGCTTGCAGACACCATTCCTCCCAGGCCCGCCCCTGGCTAAGCGGCTGGGAGTGCAGCTCGCCCGACAGGTCCACTTCGCCGTGGGAAAGGTAAGTAACTTCTTTCCCCATGCACATGGCCTTGATGAGGACCTCTGCATTCAGGCGCAAATAGAAGGTCGTAAACACAGCATCCCGCAGCGATTTTCCGGCGATCACACTTCCGTGGCCGCGCATCAGCGCCGCTCTGCCATTGCCCACTGCGCGCGCCAGGGAATCTCCCATTTCGTTGGAAGTAACCAGGAGATCGGTGTCGCCGAATTCGTCGCGGATGTCCCAGACGGGCACTTCGTAGCCGATCACGGATGCGGAGTGCAGGGCTGGACGCATGGCTGTCTTGGTGACGGCCAGAGGCAAAAGCTCGTGCGCGTGATTGTGGCAGATCGCCAAGACGTCCGGCCGCGCCTTATAGATACATCCGTGGATGTATCTCTCCCTGTAAGGACTGAGGCCACGCAAATCGACGGGCGAGCTGTCCAGGTGAAATTCGAGAATGTCTTCCTTGTTGACCAGGCTTGGGGCACGCGACCGCGCCATGAAAAACCGCTGCGGATTTTCCGGATTGCGCACGGTGACATGCCCAAAGGAATCGACCAGCCGCAGATGCGCAACGATGCGGTTGGCCATCACCAATTCCGAAATTGCCGCGCTGGCCTCCACCGAGGAACTCCTCCGCTTATCTGGGTTCAAGGATTGAGCGATGCGGGAAGTTTGCATGCAACATGGAAATACTGCAAGGCTTTAAGTAGGACGGGCTTCAGCCTGTCTGGGTTTGATTTCTCACATTGCGAAAGGCAGACAGGCTGAAGCCCGTCCTACAAAAAGCAACTGCCTCCAGAGGACCGGAGGCAGTTGGAAAGGTTCGAGGTTGTAAAGGGGGCTAGTCTCCCGCAACTTGCTCAGCCACCTGAGGTTTAGGGGTACCGTTCCCGTTTCCATTGGCATTGCTGATGGTCACGGGAGCGACAGACGGAGTCGCCTTCTGGATGTCGTTGAGCGAGCCAATTTGTACAACTTCCTGCGGCGTCTTCTTCAGCACGAGTTCTTCGTAAATCTTGCGGACGCGGGCCTCTTCCTTGAGGAAATCGGCGCGGCGCCGGGCACGATTTTCCTCGGCTGCGGTGTTGGGCACTTCGTGGTCGACTTGGCGGACGCGCGCGGCGTCCTCGGCATCGATCACCAGCGAATGATCGTAGGCATCGAGGCTCACGGCTCTGCCCTTGGCGTAGATCTCGTGCTTGCCGTGTTCCTTGTACCACTGTGCGACGGTCGCGTTCTTGTACATGTTCTCGATGATTTTGCGCCAGCCGATGCCCGTGTTGTACGCGCAGAAGGAAATTTCGCCCTGCTGCGTCGCATACGGGATGATGCACATTTCGGTGCGGCGGAAATCATAGTTGAACAGGTCCTGAAACCACATGCCGGCGATCATCAGGAAATTCCACGGATCGGTTTTGCGGCGTTTCATCGCGTCTTCATAGGTGCGCTCCGGGCCGGCCGTGCCGTATTTCTTGCGCTGGTTCGGAGTCAGCCCCCAGGACTTGTCCATCTTCCTGAGCAAATCGATCAGGCGGAAGGTCGAGGGCGCGTTATACGGGCTGTAATTCTTCAGCATGGCCAGGGCAAAGGTGAGATTGGAAAAGGTCTTGCCGCGAGCGGCGTCTGTGACCTTCTTGATATCCTCGACGAGTTGCGGGACGTTCAGGAATTTCGGCACGGGCGCCCATTCCTTCGTCTCTTTGTTGATCAATACGCCGGTACCCACTCCGCAGTTCGGATGGCAGCCGCAGCTGACCGTACCCCACGGCGCGTCGGGCCCATGGGAGAGATCGGCGAACGCGGAGAATGTGCTGATCAGCGAGATGGGAAACCAGTCGCGAGTCGGCTCGATCTTGCCCACTTGCGCGCTGACGTCCTTGGCGAGGTGCGACAGGGTGTAACGCTGCTTCATGCGCCGTTCGGGAGTGATTTCCTCGTCGCGGCCGGTGAACGACACGGGTTGAAAGGCCACGAAGGAGATTTTCCCCGGATTCTGCATGGCGAATTTTACGATGGCCCCCACCTGGTCGTTGTTCAGATTATTGACAATCGTCGTGACCAGAATGATCTCGATACCCGCCGCGTGTATATTGTCGATGGCCCGGAGTTTCACGTCGAACAAGTTGCCCACCTGGCGGTGGCTGTTCGCATCGTTGCCAATGCCGTCGAATTGCAGGTACACGTAGCGCAGGCCGGCTTCAAACGCCTGTTTGCAGAATTCCTTGCTCTTGGCAAATTCGATGCCGTTGGTCGCCGCCTGCACGCTGTTGTAGCCGATCTTGCGCGCGTGGCGGATGGCATCGAAGAATCGCGGGTGCATGGTGGGCTCGCCGCCGGAAAACTGCACGGACATCTGCCGGCGCGGCTTGATTTTCAGGGCATTGTCCAAGATTTCCTGGATCTCTTCCCAGGAAAGCTCGTGCACGTATCCCACTTGATTGGCGTCCATGAAGCAGGGATCGCACATCATGTTGCAGCGATTGGTGAGGTCCACGGTGAGCACGGAGCCGCGCCCGTATCGGACGGTGCTGGACCCGTGCTTGTGCAGGTCCTCGTCATTGTGCGCCGGGATGTCGCGGCCAGGGAAATTCTGCTCGATCCAGTTGAGGAATTTAGCGTCAATGGCCATCATGTCCTCGTACCGGCCATGAATCGGGCATTCCTTAACCATCCAGACTTGCCCGTCACGCTCAATAATTTGCGCCTTGATTTCGCCGACCTTTTCGTGCATCAGGTCGCGCCAATCCTTCTTGCCCTCGAAGATCGCATCGCGCGCGTCCTTGACGCAGCCCGGGCAAAGCGAATCCGTCTGCCGCGGCCAGCCGAGCGTGGGCTTGGACTTTTCCCACGACTTCAGCAGCGGCTTATCCGACCACTTGGGAGTGAAATTCGGATTGGGATTGTATTTGTTAAAAATTTGGATCGTATCGAAGGTCACACCCGCGGTCTTGCAAAGGACATAGTCCATTGCTTTCCATGCACGTGTACCTAGAGATTGAGCCATCTTTGCAGTCCTCCACGATTGCGATTCGAAAACAAAGCCCTCAAAACCGAACGGGAGCCCTCAGTTGATGTAAACGGCCCCTGATGCTTGATTAGCCTACCAACTACGCCCCCTAGGCGTCTAGGTAAACCTTTCCCACTCTGTACTTTGCCTGTTGACCCTGGGAAACGTCCACCCGCTTGTACCGAAAGGGTTCTACGGGGGGCTGAACGGCGATTTAGCGCAGCCAACGGGAACGACCCGGGTGACCGTTTTTGGCTCTTTTCCCTCTTGAGAATTCGATAGCGCAATTTGACCTCCTCCATTCCGTTATTTTGAGGAATTGATATTCCAAATCTTCAGAAGCCCTCGCGTGCGTAGCGAAGGTTCCTTTGCCGGGGATTGGGATCGAAAGCCGCGCCAAGCAGTTCTCTTCAGCAACGAGTGCTGGGGATGTATTTCTATTCTAGGTGGGGTAGCGTCGCTACTGAGCGGCAAAGCCAGTGGGTCAAGGGGGGAGCTGATTCTCGTCCTTCCGGGGTAGTCTATGTGAGCTCCACTTATCCGCTGCGGGGTACAAAACCCGAGGCCCTGGCACCGCCCAATCCCAGTTGGTCCAATGCACCCGACCCCGCCCACTACGCTCCATGGATCGGGGACTAGCAAGAACTTGATCCCATGACCTCTCCGGCCTCTAGTACGAGTTGAATTCAGGCCCTTGTTTTTGCCGGGAAATGGCATTCTCTGCAGGCATCTGTAAATAAAGACTATATCTGGAGCAAAGGCCTGCGATGTAATCCTGGCGGCATCTCGACGTTGGTAGGATTGGGTAAAAAATACTCCAGTACTCCCGTACCCGCAAATTGACCCCAAGCTCCTATCGCCAAAATTACTGCCCTGCTCCAGACTCTATTCATACACCGATTCAAATAACTCTCGGGAGGCTTACGATCATGAAGCATTGGTGGTGCATGGAATGTCAGGCAGAGGTTGGATTAGACAAACATGGCCGGTGTGGAATTTGCGAATCGGAAGCTGTGGACTTGCTCTTCACCGAAGGAGAGTTAAACGATTCAGTTTCAACGGCACCCACGGATTCACAACCAGCTCCGGCCTGCGCCTGAGCTGAAAATGGAGAATAGAATGACAATCTGTAAAAACTGCTTACTGAAAGAAAGGAGGTTAAAACCACGGCATAGCCCGGGGGGGACACTTAAGAGAATCGACGAAAAGGAGACAAACTCATGCAGACAAAGCTACGTGTTCTAAGTTTTGGTGTCGTAGCGAGCCTGCTCTGGATATCCCCAACGTCTGCGGTATCCCAAAGGGCACAGGTGCAAGACAAGGCAAAGAAGTCCAAAACTCAATACATCGGAACGGCATCCTGGTACGGAGAGCAACACCAAGGGCGGAAAATGGCGAACGGCCAGCGATTTGACCGCCACAAGTTAACGGCCGCGAGTTGGTATTTCCCGCTCGGAACGACGATCCGAGTGGTGAACGTGAAAAATGGAGAATCAGTGGTTGTGACAATTACAGACCGAGGGCCAAATCTTCGCCTTCACCGCATCCTCGATCTGTCCGAGGCTGCAGCCGAACGCCTGGGTTACGTGGGACAAGGCCTGACCCCCGTATTCCTCTACCCAGTCCCGTCTTTCGACACGAAGGCCGCAGGTTTCAAGTCTGGGTTGACCCAGACACCTGCCAGCCAGGTCCGCGGCGAACTCGAGGCGAAAGCCTTCGCCGAGCCAATGTGACATTTGGCATCCGCCTAAGAGCGCCAGGCAATTCCTCGGCGTAGGCGGCTCGCTCCAAACAATTCGCCCTGGAACCCTGCCAGGGGATGTCTACTGCGTAGCGGCTGGAGTGTACAACGACTTCGGCCGCGAGCCTGGAGACGTGCATATAGCCAGCGGCTACCCTGCTAAGCGCCAGAATCCAGCCTAGCGTTTCTCGACTGCATTCCGGCGGAGCAGAGCACCTGGGCGTGCATCCAGTACAGATCGTCGTATACTGGACGGACTCAATTTGGGGAGCACGCCATGATCCGCCACATCAAGACCGGCCAATCCGCCGAAGCGAAAGCCGAGAACAGCGCACAGGTTCGCAAGACCGTGGAAGCGATTCTCTCGGAAATTGCCGCGCGTGGAGAAGCGGCGGTACGCGAGTACTCGGAAAAATTCGATAAATGGTCGCCTGCGTCCTTTCGGCTTTCCGATAGCGAAATTGCCGAGTGCATACGCGCGTTGCCGCAACAAGTCGTCGACGACATTCGATTCGCGCAGGAGCAGATCCGCAATTTTGCTCTGAAGCAGCGGGCCGCGCTGCAGGACGTGGAAGTGGAAACGATTCCCGGGGTCGTGCTGGGCCACAAGAATATTCCGGTGAATAGCGTCGGGTGTTACGTTCCGGGCGGGCGGTATCCGATGGTCGCGTCCGCGCATATGAGTGTGGTGACGGCCAAGGCCGCCGGCGTGAAGCGCATTATCGCCAGCGCGCCTCCCACAGGCGGCAAGCCGCATGCGGCCACCGTCGCGGCCATGCACTTTGGCGGAGCGGACGAAATTTACGCGTTCGGCGGCGTGCAGGCCGTCGCCGCCATGGCCCTCGGCACCGAAACGATCGCGCCTGTGGACATGCTCGTCGGGCCGGGCAACGCGTACGTCGCTGAAGCGAAGCGCCAGTTGTTCGGGCGCGTCGGCATCGATTTGCTCGCGGGGCCGACCGAAACGCTCATCCTCGCGGACGAAAGTTGCGACGCCGAGATGGCCGCCGTCGATTTGATCGGACAGGCGGAGCACGGGCCGAGCAGCCCCGCTGTTCTGGTCACCAATTCCGCGAAGCTCGCTGCGGAGATTCCGGCGGAGATTGAGAAACTCTTTTCGTGGCTGCCAACCGCGGAAATCGCGCGGCAGGCCTGGCAGAATTGCGGCGAGATAATCGTGTGCGACACGCTCGACGAAATGGTGCAGGAGGCCGATCGAATCGCCTCCGAGCACGTGCAGGTGCTGACGCGCGATCCGGATTATTTCCTGAAGCGCATGACCAATTTCGGCGCGCTGTTTCTGGGACATCGCACGAACGTCGCGTTCGGAGATAAAGTGATTGGCACGAATCACACTTTGCCGACGATGAAAGCGGCGCGCTACACGGGCGGCCTGTGGGTCGGCAAATTCATCAAGACTTGCACGTACCAGCGCGTGCTCACGGACGAGGCCGCCGCGATGGTGGGCGAATATTGCTCGCGCCTGTGCGCGCTCGAAGGCTTTGCCGCGCACAAGGAGCAGGCCGACCTGCGCGTGCGCCGTTACGGCATGAAAGTGGTGGCCTAGCCGATGGCGACCCCACGCAAGAAAGTCCAGCCCCAGTCGAATCGCCGGAAGGACCACACGGCAGTAGGCCGTTCTCACACTATTAATTCTAAATCACTTAGCGGAGATCGTGGCGTGGCCGTGGTAACGGGCGGCGCGGGCAGCATGGGCACTGTCATCTGCGGCGCGCTGGCGCGAGAAGGGATGCGCGTGGTGGTCGGCTACAACCGATCCGCGCAAAAGGCCAAATCATTGGCCGCAAGTTTGCCGGGGGAGGGGCACGCGGCGCTTCCGGCTCAAGTGACGGATACGGCGGCGCTTGCGGGCTTGGCCGCCGAGATCGAGCGGCGCTACGGTGTTTGCGACGTGCTTGTGAATTGCGCGGGCGTGACGCGCTTTGTGCCGCACGGCGATTTGGACGCGCTCGATGACGCGTTGATTGAGAACATACTTTCCACCAACGTGCGCGGCCCGTTTGCCACCGTGCGCGCGCTGCGCCCGTTGCTCGAAAAAAGCGAACACCCCGGCGGCGCGGTGATCGTCAACATTTCCTCGATCGCCGGGCTGACGGCGATGGGCAGCAACGTGATTTATTGCGCGTCGAAAGCAGCCGTTGACAACATGACCAAGTCGCTGGCGCGCGCTCTGGCGCCGCGGATTCGCGTTGTATCCATCGCGCCGGGCGTGGTCGACAACGCCTTCATCCGCTCGATGGACCAGCGCTGGCTCGAAGAGCAGGTGGGCCGCACGCCGCTCAAACGCCTCGCCGCGCCCGAGGAAGTGGCCTCCGCCGTGATCGCCGCGATCAAGCACCTCACCTTCGCCACCGGCGCGATCATCCCCGTGGATGGCGGACGGCCGCTGAGTTAAGTAGGACGGGCTTCAGCCTGTCTGGTTTTTGCTCCTCTGACATTTGGGAATCAAAAGCAGAACCAGACAGGCTGAAGCCCGTCCTACTTAATCCCACGGCAGGCCGACGTAATTTTCCGCCAGCGTTGTTCTTGCGGCGCGCGAGCTGGTTACGTAATCGAGCTCGGCGATTTGGCGGCGTTGATCGAAGGCGTTGTCTGTGTCGAAGCGGTGGAGCATGGAGGTCATCCACCAGGAGAAGCGCTGCGCTTTCCACACGCGGCGCAGGCACGTTTCGGAATAGCGCTCGAGAAGATGAGTTTTTCCGGTTGCATAAAATTCCACAAAAGCCTGGGCCATTTTGCGGACGTCCGCCACGGCGAGGTTGAGGCCTTTGGCGCCGGTCGCCGGCACGATGTGCGCGGCGTCGCCGGCCAGAAACATCTTGCCGTACTGCATGGGCTCGACGACGTAACTTCTCATGCTCGCTATGTTCTTCTGAAAGATCGGGCCTTCGCTGAGTTTCCAGTCGCCGTCTGCGGCGGTTCTCAATCGGAGTTCGCTCCAGATGCGGTCGTCGGACCAGGACTTGATGTCCTCATCGAACGGAACCTGGAGATAGAGCCGGCTGACCTGGCGAGTGCGCATGGTCAGCAGAGCGAAGCCGCGCTCGCTGTAGTTGTAAACCAATTCGTCCGAGGAGGGTGGCGCCTGCGCCAATATGCCCAGCCAGCCGAACGGGTATTCTCGCTCGAATTCCGTGAGCACGCCCGCGGGGATGCTGGGGCGGCAGATTCCGTGAAAGCCGTCGCAGCCTGCAATGTAGTCGCAGTGCAGTTCTTCGGCCTCGCCCGCCGCACGAAAACGGATCGACGGGTTCGCGGTATCTAAGCCGTGCACGCTGACGTCGTTTGCCTCGAAAATAATCGGGAGACCCGCCGCGAGCCGCGCTGCAACCAAATCTTTGATCACCTCTTGCTGCGCGTAAATCGTGACCGTCTTGCCTCCGGTCAGGTCGTCGAAGTCGATGCGGTGGCCGCGGCGGTTGAAGCGCAACTCGATGCCGTGGTGGGTGAGCGCTTCGCGCTGGAGGCGCTCGCCGACGCCCGTCTCAATAAGCAGATCGACCGTGCCCTGTTCGAGCAGGCCCGCGCGGACACGCTCCTCAATGTAATTCCTGGTGCGTGATTCGAGAACGACGGTTTCGATTCCCTGCAGATGAAGCAGATGGGCGAGGACCAGTCCCGCCGGACCCGCCCCGACAATGCCGATTTGCGTGCGCACTTTTTCCCTCTCGCGGCCCCAGTAGCACAGCCACTCCTGGCTGTGCGGTTTTCTCGACTTCAACTCATCGACAAACTATTGGCCATCGCAAAAACCGCACAGGCAAGAGTGCCTGTGCTACTAAAAGCCATGCGCAGTGTAGACACTCCGGACACACCTTGTCCACGAAGAGGACAAGGTGGATGAAAATTCTAAGAGTTATACCACGAAAGAGCTGCGCGGTTATTCGTTCGAGATGGGACGAAGGACGGCGACGGCAAAATGCGCCAAGAGCGGCGCGCCTTCATCGAGCTGCAGCCAGCGCACGCCGCAATGGTCTTTCAGATATTTTCCGACGCGCGCTTCGTTGATGCCGAGATGTTCGGCGAGTTTCTCTTTCAGGTTCGAGCCCTCGCGGCTCCCGCGCCCGCTGCGAAGCATGTTTCCGATCCCGACACGCAGCGTCTGGCACGCTTCGGCGTAATAGTATGTGGTCTGGTCCGTATCGGTGATGAGAAAAACGCCTGGACCGGCGGGCGCTTCGTCGGCTTGCTCGAGCGAATGGATCGAGCAAGCCAAAAGGCGGCGAAGCTGAGACTCAAGTTGCGCCATGCGCGAGGATAGCGCGGGGTCGCCCGAGCGAACACGCGAAGAGGAGGAGGAACCGGCTGCGGCAGGCTCGTAGCTGCGCGCGGGTTCCGGTTCGCGCACTCGAGATTCCGCAATCTCCGCCGATGCTGCAGGACGAGCTGCGGGAAACGTACGCGGTTCAACGACTCGGTCAAACATGGAGGGTGGAGCAGCCGGTGCGGCCGGGGCTGCCGATGCGGGAGCAGCGGTGCGCACGCCTTTGTGGCGCCCGCGCCCGCCGCGGCGCCCACGGCGCCTGCGGCGGTGGTCCGGGCCAGTCTCGGGTGTTTGAGTCACGGCAGAGGCTGCCGCCAGCGGTTCTTCGAAAACGGATACTTGCTCGCCCTCGTTCATCTTTGGCTCGGTTTCGTTGGGCTGTTCTTCAGAAAATTCTGCAATGATGGGCTCCAATCGGGTCACTGGCTCCGCAGTGGTTTCGCTGACGGCTACGTCCGTGGATGCGGCAGGCGCCACCGGAATCGGCGCGCCCAGGCGAACTAGCCCTTCTTCAGCTTTTAGCTTCCATTGTGGGCGGCGGAACCGCTCGGCGGCCGTGGTGTACCAGCGTACGGCTTCCGAGGTCGTGCCAGCCTTCTCAAAAAGCTGGGCAAGCTCGAAGGCCACCATGGCGTCGTGTGTGCGTTCATACAATGCGGATAGCTGGCCGGGGGGATCCGCGCTCGTTCGTGCTTTGCGGATGCGGGCCTGGATTTGTCGCCAATCGCTCACTGAGCGGTATTGTAACAGCCGCACGCTCGCGGAGCCATAGCCACGCGCAGAAAAGCTACGTGCGCGTACCCTCTCAAGTAGCGCATGCTTCAGCTTGCGGATTTTTGCCCGAGCAAAGTCAAACCCCGCAGGCTGAAGCCCGCGCTACTGAGGAGGTCCTACGCGCTTGCTTGATTTAGAAACTCGATGGAATCGCGATCGAGTGCGAGATCGACGGAAGAGATTAAATCATGCAACTGCTCCAGATTCGTCGCGCTGACTATGGGCGCCGTAATGCTGGGGCGCGCCAGCAGCCACGCAATAGAAACCCTGGCGGGAGTGGCATTGTATTTCTTTGCGACCTGGTCCAGCGCCCCGACAATTCTGAAGCCGCGTTCGTTGAGATATTTTGTCACGTTGCGGGCGCGGGCCTTTCCCGCCACATCGCTTTCCGAACGGTATTTGCCGGAAAGAAAACCGCCGGCCAGTGGAAAATAATTAATGACGCCGAGCCCTTCTTTTTCGCAGACCGGTTCAAGGTTGCTCTCATATTCGGCGCGTTCGATGAGACTGTAGTTCGGCTGAAGAGTCTGATACGCCGGCAGGCCGGATTTCATGCTGGTTTCGAGCGCCGCTCGGAGTCTCTCCGCCTTGTAGTTGGAGGCCCCGATGGCCCTGACTTTGCCTTGCTTGATGAGTTCCGCGTAAGCTGCCAGAGTTTCTTCCAGGGGCGTGTCCGGGTCGTCGATGTGCGACTGATATAGATCGATGTAGTCGGTTTGCAGGCGGCGCAGCGAGTCTTCCGCGGCGCGCAGGATGTAGGATTTCGACAGACCTTTTTTCCCATCGCCCATGTCCATGCCGACCTTGGTGGCGACGATGACTTTATTTCGATTTCCGCTTCGCTTCATCCACTCGCCGAGAATGATCTCCGACTCCCCGCCCGTGTGGCCGGGCACCCACTTGGAATAAACATCCGCTGTGTCGACGGAGTTGAAACCCGCCGCTACAAACGCATCGAGCAGCTTGAAAGAGGTAGCTCGATCCACCGTCCAATCGAAGATGTTTCCTCCGAAGACGAGTGGAGAGATCTCTAGTTCTGTCTTGCCCAGCTTGCGCTTCTTCATCTTGACCCTTTCTTCCAGGCTATGCTTTTCGTGCCACGCGTTGGATGAAAACATGGAACAGAAGGGTACACGGGCGCGAGTAGGACGGCCCCGCTGAGGCGGGACTGTCTTCGTTTGACTTCTACCTGGGTCGCAAAAATCAAAACAAGACAGGCTGAAGCCCGTCCTACTAAAATCGAGCCATGACGAATACCAATCCCGCGGCGCGGACGATTGAGCTGGCCCGCGCGTCGGGATTCGATCTGTGCGGCGTCGCTCCAGCCGCGGAGTTTCCTGAGCTTGCGCATCTGGATGAATGGCTCGAGCGCGGCCACGCGGGAGAAATGCGCTATCTGCATGACGCGAGGCGCCGTTCACCTGCGCATGCGATGCAAGGTGCGCGCAGCGTGATTGTGTGCGCGCTCAACTACAATACGTCGCTCCCCTCTTCCACCGATGCGCCTGCGCTGGCAGACCCGCAAACGGGCCCTCGCGGCTGGATTTCCCGCTATGCCTGGGGCGACGACTATCACAATGTGCTTGGCGAAAAACTCGAGGTGCTGATCCAACATTTGCGTCAGGAATTCCCAGTACCGTTTGAAGCGCGAGCGTATGTGGACACCGGCCCCATCGTTGAGCGCGTCGCCGCGAAATACGCGGGGCTTGGCTGGCTCGCTAAAAACACATGCCTCATCCATGAAGAGCTGGGTTCGTGGCTATTCCTCGGCGTGATCGTGACGACGCTCGATCTCGCGGCGTCGCTGGACGCCGCGGAAACGCCGGCGCCGGATTTGTGCGGCAACTGCAGCCTGTGCATTGACGCATGTCCTACGGGTGCCATCGTCGAGCCGTACGTTCTGGACGCGCGGCGCTGCATTTCCTATCTGACAATCGAGCTGCGCGGGGCGATTCCGCACGAATTGCGGGAGCCCATGGGACGTCACGTCTTCGGGTGCGATATTTGCCAGGACGTTTGCCCGTGGAACCGCCGCGCGCCGGTGACGGCGTTGTCGAATTTCCAGCCACGCAAGCGTGAAGAGCACTCGCTTTTTTCGCCGGACCTGGAATGGCTGATCTCGCTCACTGAGGAAGAATTCCGAGAAGTGTTTCGCGGAAGCCCTTCCATGAGAAGGCCGGTTAGTGTCAAGTCGGTTTTGTAGTTGCCTTTGGTCGTCGAGTGGTCTTCCTTAGAACCGAGCCGCCTCTGTCGCCATCCTTCCATCCGCACTCTTTTGTGAGCGATCTTCGCTCGGTGCCAGTTGGGTGTTCTCGTTTCAGTGGTGCTGCTACCTGATAATCGACCTCTGCTCCCACCGTTTCGGCGGGAGTCGGGCCCCAGGACTTAGTCGCAGTCACCTGGACTCGGCGGTTGAGCTCGGCTGTCGGGATCGCCACTCTCTAGGTCACTTCCCGCATCGCTTTCTGACTATTGCGCAGTGGTTCGTACACCTCTCCCCCTACCCACAACCGATGCAGCAGGACCGCCAGCTTTCGAGCCACGGCCACCACCGCTCGCTTCTTGGCATTTTTTCCTCCTCGCTCCGCAAGCTTCTGTCCCCATCTCCGCAGATCGCTGTCTTCTCCAAACGGTCCCAGAATGTAGTGCGCTCCCTGCACCATCATCGTGCGCAGATACCGGTCTCCTTCTTAGCTGATGCCCTTCTGGGGTTCGCTCTCCCCAGAGTTCCTGCGGCCAGGTCGTAACCCCAGAAAACAGCCGACCTGGCGACTCTTCGGAAACCGATACGGGTCCTCGATCGTCAGGACATACGTCAGAGCGATCTGTGTTCCCACGCCCTTCACCTGCTTGAGCAAGGACACTTCCGGGTACACGTGCTTGGCGATTTTCTCCATCCGTTCGTCGTATTCCTTGACGCGCTCGTTCAGCGATTCAATTTCTTTGAGCAGCGGCTCCAGAACATCCCGCAATTCTGTGCTCAATGCGGCGGCCAGCTCCCGGTTCACCTGATACGTGCCACACTTGGGCAGTCGTTGGCCATAAGACTTCACCAGCCCCCGTGCGGCGTTCACCAAGGCTGTTCGAGCACTCACTAGTTCCGCTCGCGCTCGAATCACCGTCAGGTGGAGTTGCGCTTGCACACTGCGATGCCGCACCGGTCCCAACAACTCGGGATCGACTCTCGCCAGTCGTGCCAGTGTCCGAGCATCGTGCCGATCATCTTTTCGATTGCTCTTGGTGATCAGCTGCACCTTTTGTGCATGCGCCACGATCACTTCGTGTCCCAACTCACTGAGCAGCCGGCTTACCCAGGGGGAATGTGTTCCTGTCTCCAGGGCGATGAGACTTCGCGGTATCTTTCCAAAGGTCTGCTTCATCGCCTCCGGCGTCGTTGGCAGTTTTTGTTCCAAAATGACTTGGCCTGCTTCATCCAAAACACAGTAGAACGACCAGCGATCTCCCAGATCCAAACCGATGGTCAGCTTTTGCTCCTTGAAAATTTCGTTCTTGAATGCCTGCACAGTGATAGTCTTTTTCACAGCCGGTCTCCTTTCGGTTGCGCTTCGAGCGCGTCGACCATTGGGAGCGTATCGCATCCCGCCGGAGACCGGCCTTCTCATCCCATCTGTGAAGCGCGCGAAGCGGCGTGGCCTGGTTCGTAATGCGTGCGTTGCGATTGGAAATTCCGGCTTGCGCCCCGGCGAGCCGCGCTACACAGAAATCTGCGCGCGGCTTTTGGAATTTTGTGCGTCAGGGGACGCGAATCTCGCGGAACATGCGCGATGGGCGCTCGGCCGGCTCGGCTTCTCTGCCAACCTTCCACAGGCTGCGGAATAAGCCAGGTAGCACAGCCACTCTTTGATGTGCGGTTTTGTAAGTCGCATGCACGGATTACCCGGCCCAACGACGATCGCAAAACCCGCACAGCCAAGAGTGGCTGTGCTACTAAAACATGCTACGGATTGACGTTTCCGCAAACTGTTTCGCTGCCTGCCTGTTCGAGATTAATCTGACACACAGGCTCTTTGGCCGCTCGGGTTGTGCCGCCCGGTGGTCAGAGTTAGAATGCATTTGCCCAGTGACACTGAGCTATCATCCAAATCTAGTGAGGAGGTATCCATGTCACCACAGGCTGTAACGTCACAAAAGGAGGGTCCTTTGGCCCACGTTCTTCCACCGCTCCCGTACCCCAGCGACGCGCTGGAGCCCTACATCGATAAGATGACGATGGAAATTCATCACGGGAAACACCACAACGCATATGTCACAAACTTGAATAAGGCCCTCGAGGGAAATGCTGATTTACAGGCATTGTCGATCGATCAGCTTCTCAAGAGCCTTGACCGAGTCCCCGAAAATATACGCGGGGCCGTCCGGAACAACGGCGGCGGCCACTGGAATCACTCCATGTTTTGGAAACTGATGAAGAAAGGCGGAGGAGGCGAACCTGCGGGCGCGCTGGCGGACGCGATCAAGTCTGCTTTCGGCTCGTTTGCCGATTTCAAGACAAAATTCGCGGCGGCCGGAGTGGGCCGGTTCGGCTCAGGCTGGGCCTGGGTTGTCGTCAAGGACGGCAAACTGGCAATCGAATCCACGCCCAACCAGGACAATCCGCTGATGGCCGGCGGGAAAGCGATCCTCGGCTTGGACGTTTGGGAACATGCTTACTACCTGAAATATCAAAACCGCCGCCCGGATTATATCGAGGCGTGGTGGAACGTCGTGAACTGGGACGAAGTCGCGAGCCACTACTCGGCAGCGAAATAGTTGGTTTCGGCCTGAAATTCCGCCGGCGCATTGCGCTGCACCTCGCGCCGGTGTGATTTTCAAAAGATTCAGGAAAATCAACGGCCCATCCGGATTCATCCTCGGATGGGCCGTTTGTTTTTTCAGGAGGCGCGGCAGGTTTCAGATACTGGTCTTCCTGGCAGCCCGCCAATATTATGTGGCAAACCGCTCGCGCGAAAACATCGACAACATGCGATTGCGCGCGCGGGGAGTTTCTCGCGGAGGAGGGGCTGCCTTCTCGGGGGCACTGGCCGCAGGTTGATCTTCGGGCGTGGTTTGCTGGCTGCGGAGCGGGAAGCCGAACAAATTTTCCGGGGTTAGCTGGCCGGATGAATTCGACGGCATGCGGCCGAGAGAAGCTTCGCGGCTGAGGGCCAGGCGATCGGCGACTCCGAACTTTGCCAGCAAGGAAGAAACGTGGAACTTCACGGTGCGTTCCGCAACGTTGAGTTTCGCGGCAATTTCCTTGTTCGAGGAGCCCTGGAGAATGCAGTCCAGCACTTCCTGCTCGCGGCGGCTGACTTTCACTCCCGCTCCAAGGGCACGCCCCGCAGCCAGAAGTTCCTGTGCCCGCTCCGCGGCGGCGTCCAGAAGAGACTCCCGGGGAACGACCATCATTTCATAATCTTCGGGCGCCTGGCCTCTCACCAGGCAATGCACGGCGAGCAAGCCGGCAATCTTTTCAACCGGCATGCTGCCATCGGGGTCAGCTTCGACGCGGAAACGCGCCGCGCCCGAGGAACGCTCGCACAAAACATAACTTTGTGGGAGATACGGTGAATGTTGATTTTGCAATTCGACGGACTGCTTTCGTCTGTGTATCAGGGTTAGCCTCACAGTTTTCAGTCCAAGCCGGGGAGAAGGACCAATTTAGTTTATAAATTCAAAGCGATTCAACTCGGGAAATCTACGAACTCTTGCGGCACCCTCTGAGCATGACCACCTGCAGACCCGGATAGGGACCGACTTCAATGACGAATTTACGCCCCTGGCATCTCCTCGGAAAATCGCAGGCCATGCCCCTTGGCAAGGCCATCCGTTGCGCACAATTCGAAATGACATATACACTATGCAAGCCGTCTACCATCCGGGGGTAAATCCTTTACGCACACATATATAAGGAGTTGAGTAGCATTGCGATACGGGGTTCACTTGACTTTTGGTAGAGATTTCCGTGTACCAGAAAAATTTTCACACGGAACAGATGAAATCTCCGGCGGCGCACTGGCTGGCATACAATGCCCCTTCTAAGCACTCGTGTGCCAAAGGGGGCGATATGACCTTTTCGACCGAATGGCGGGTATGGCCCATCTCGTTTGCGCTCTGGAAGCTGGATGTAGCGTTCGCCGCCAGCCCGGCGAGTATTGAACAGATCGTCTTGCGATGGACGCATATTGTCGCCGGATTTCTTTGGTTAGGTTTTCTTTACTTTTTTGTTCTGGCGGTCGCCCCCACGTTGAAAGCGTTCGATCCCCCAACCCGCGCAAAAGTGTTTCCGGAAATTGCTTCCCGCGGACTGTGGTGGCTACGGTGGAGCGCCCTGGTCGGTTGGCTGGCGGGATTTCGCTACTTTATGATCCTGGCCAAGACCGACGCGGTCAATGCCGGGCGGCCTCACGCGTGGGGGGCATGGCTCGGAATTTGGCTGGCGTGCTGGCTGGCGGCGTTCGCCATCGAGATGGCGTTGCTTCGAGCCGGCGGCCCGCTGGGCAATCCGATCGTGGCGGGCGCGCTGGTGTTGTTTGTTATGGCGGCCGTTTCCTGGCTGGTCGTCTCGCTTTTGGCGCAACCCGGAGCGGGCAATCGCACGCTCTGCATTTCAATCGGGGGCGGACTGGGAACGATCCTGTTCCTGAATGTGTGGGGGATTGCCTGGCGCTGCCAGAAGCGATTAATTGCGTGGACGCGGGCAGCGTCGGAGCAAGGAACACCCATGCCGCCTGAAGCGGCGAAACTCGCGCGCATGGCCGCGCTCACCATGCAAATCAATTTCTGGATTAGTTTTCCGATGATTTTTTTCATGGCTGCATCGGCGCACTTTCCGTTCTTGTCCGGCGGCTAAAGATCTCGCGGATAAAATTCCCGTCTTTCTCAGAATTCTCTCTGTGTTTCATCTTTTTCCGGAAAGGCGTTCAACACAGAGAACACTGAGAAAAACGAGGACACAGAGAATTTTGCGCCAGATCAGCGCATTAGAATGCGCGTTTGTCCGGGCGAGAGAAGTTGGTAGCGTATGCCGCGCCAGCGGATTTGCCGGCTGAACAAGGCCACCAGCGTGTTCCACAAAGCCAAAAACGGCGCGACCGCCGCCAGGAAAGTCCAGATCCAACCGTCCGCGAGCAACTTCGTCTTCCATTCCGGAAGGACTTCCATGATCGCAGTAAGACGGAGGACTCCGCGCGCCATGGAAAGCACCGGCGGAGCCAGCGCCAGCAACAAAAGCTGGATGGCAGTCGCGCCCGTGACCAGATTGCTGAAAAATAATCCAACGCCCAACAGAACAGCGCCACAGTACAGCGCATGAGCGATGCCGCCCATACCCCACAATCTCGATTCGTATACACGAATGATGACGATCTGCCGGTTCGTGAATTCCAGGAGGCCGGCCGCGTCACAATCGAAAATCGTGGGGACCATGCACTCCGGCGCAAACAGGATGGGAAGCCCGGACTGGCGCAACGCCAGGGTGAGCGAAAGATCGTCGCTCACAGAACCATTCCAGAATTCCATCACGTTGCTCTGCTCGAAGCGTTCCCGGCGAATCGCCGTGCCGCCTCCCCAGCAGAAATTGCGATGATGCTCGCCGAGATACGTCGCGGCAGGCGCATTCCAGGCCGACGCCAGCGCGCTCCAGATCCCGCCGGTCTGCGGGAAAAACCAGCGAAACGCCGTCACCGCGCCGAGATTGGAATCCGCCAGCGGGGCCACCAGCCGTTTGAGCCAGCTTCGCCCGGGACGCCCGTCGGAATCGGCGAAGACGTAAACGTCGAACCCTTCTGTGGCCTTCAGAACCGCCGCGCGGAGGTTGTTCACTTTTTCTCCGCACTCGTTTGGCCGTCCGGCGATCACTAGATTAATTTTGTGCTTGCTGGCCGCGGCGGTGCGCTCGATGATTTTGCGCGCGGGGTCATCGCCGCTCGCCATGGTGAAGAAAATCTCGTAATCGGGATAATCAAAAGAAACCAGCGCCGAAATGTTTTGTTCCAGCCCCGGCTCGGCGCCCTTCACCGGACAAAATAACGCCACGCGCGGCGCGTAGAATCCCGAGTGGGTGCCGGCACGCCGCTGCGACAGCCGAAGCCAGACCAGCCCGTCCCAAAGATTGTACAGGCCCTGCAAAATCTGTTCGAGGACGAGCAAGTAGAACAGTGTGAGCATCGCCTGCCCCGTCATCCAGAGGTACAGGCGGGAGCATAACAGATAAATTTCGTCGCGAGGCTCAAGGATGGGCCAGTTACCATCACTATGAAGCCAATCCGTACACAAGGAGAAATGCCCATGCCCGTGCGCATTGAGAGCATCATGGTAACGACGTCCCAGGAATTACCCGGCTATCGCATCGTGCGGAATTACGGGATCGTGCGCGGCATTATTGTGCGCTCGCGGAGCCTGCTGGGTTCCATCGGGGCGGGACTGCAGACGATCATCGGGGGAAACATCACCATCCTGACCGAGCTCTGCGAAAACACTCGCGAGGAGGCGTATGAATTAATGATGCAGCACGCCGCCGAACATGGCGCCAACGCCGTCATCGCCATGCGCTACGACGCCACGGAAATCATGCAGGGCGTCACAGAAGTGCTGGCCTACGGCACCGCCGTGCAAGTGGAGCGAATCTCGTAGCCGTCAGTAGGACCGGCTTCACAGGCTGCGGAAAAAGTAATTTATTTTGTCATTCCGAACGAAGTGAGGAATCTCTCTTTGATTTAATCCCAGGAAAAGAGAGATTCCTCGGCGCGTAGCGCGCCTCGGAATGACAAAAATTTGAGTTTTTCCGCAAGCTGTTCAGCCGGTCGGGATTCAGTTCGCATCCATACCACACGGAAGACAGGCTGAAGCCCGTCCTACCCAAGCGTCTGCCGCAAAAGTTTCCGCGCAATTTGTCCGACGTTCCCATAAAATTTGCGCGCGGCGCGCCGGGCCTGCTCCAGCATGGAAGGATCAAGCAACAAGGCAACGCGCGCGATGAAGGGAGCCTCCTCTTCTGGCGCCTTCCCTCTTTTGTTCGTCTTGGCCGCCATCTCGCGCCGTGCGCAGAACTCCGAGTAAAACGCGAGATCACGCCGAAATTGCCTGCGATCTTCTCCATTCCAATTTTGCGCCCGCGCCATTGCGGCCAGCAGCTCGCGAGAAAAGGCGTCGACCGCTTCCTTCTCTTCGCTCTTTAGTTTGCTCTTTAGTTTCTTGCCGAAAAAAGCCGGCAGGATTTCGTTCACTTCGACAATCATGGCCAGCAAAATCTCGCGGCCCATGGTATCGGCCAGTTCCCGTTCGCGCGCGGGCCCGCCCAGAATTCCGCGGCGGTCATTCTGAGCCACATAGGCGGCCACGAAGCGATCGACGACGCGATCGCGCTCGATGCACGAGAGCATGTTGTTCGCGAGCGCGCTTCCGTAGATCGGAAAAAGTTTGCGTGCGCGTGGCATGGGGAAATCTTAGCAGCAGGCGGGTAAGGAGTGGACCTTTGATTGTGCACCAATCGCAATCGCAATACGTTCCTGGAAGGCCAGTAGCGCGGGCTTCAGCCTGCGGGGTTTGATCCTTGCAAGGACTAACCCCCGCAGGCTGAAGCCCGCGCTACTAAAAACCAAAGCCCGGCTCTCGCTTGGAGAGCCGGGCTTTTTCATGCTCTTTCAGAGTTTGGTCGATTAGTGCACCGGAGGAACCACAGGGGCGGGGCCAACCGGGGGCAACTGACCCTTCTTGAGCCCTGCCACGACCGGTACGGGCTTTGAGAGCGCGAGATCGAGAGCCTCGTCCACAGTGTGCACGAAGTGAATCTGCATTCCCTCGAGCATGTGGGGCTGCAGGTCCTCCTTCACGTTCGGCTCGTTCTCCGCGGGCAAAATCACCTCGCGGATTCCGGCGCGTTTCGCTCCCAGCACTTTTTCCTTGATCCCGCCGACCGGCAGAACGATGCCGGAGAGCGAGATCTCGCCCGTCATGGCCACGCGCGGGCGAATGGGCCGGCCGGAGAGCAAGCTCACCAGCGCATTGACCATGGCGACGCCGGCCGATGGACCATCTTTCGGCACCGCGCCCGACGGAACGTGGATGTGAATATCCTGCTTCCGGAAGAAGTCGGGATCGATGTCGTAGCGTTCGGCGTTGGCGCGTACCCACGTCAGCGCTGCCGTCATCGACTCCTGCATCACTTCGCCCAGGTGCCCGGTCATGGTGAACTGCTTTCCGCCTCGCATGCGGCTTGCCTCGATGAAGACAATGTCGCCGCCTGAGGGCGTCCAGACGAGTCCCACCGAAACACCGGGCGTCTTGACGCGTTCCTCGACTTCCCGTTCGGCGCGAAACTTCGGCACGCCCAGCGCTTCGTGCACCACTTCGGGCGTCACCACGAGCTTTTGGGTTTTGCCCTCGGCGATGCGCCGCGCCTGCTTTCGGATCAACGTGGCGATTTCGCGTTCCAAGTTCCGCACGCCGGCTTCGCGCGTGTAGCTGTGAATAATCTCGCGCAAACCGTCGTCGGTGAACTCGATCTGCTCGCCCACCTTGAGCCCATGCTCGTTCGCCTGCTTGGGAACCAGGTATTTGTTGGCGATCTGGATCTTTTCGATTTCGATATAGCCGGCGAGCTCGATGATTTCCATACGGTCTCGCAGCGGCTCCGGAACCGGATCGATCATGTTCGCCGTGGCGATGAACATCACCTTGGACAAATCAAACGGCACATCCAGATAGTGATCGCGGAACGTCCCGTTCTGTTCCGGATCGAGCACTTCCATCAGCGCCGCCGAAGGATCGCCCCGGAAATCGCGTCCGAGCTTGTCCACTTCGTCCAGCATGAAGACCGGATCGTTGGTTTCGGCGCGGCGAATTCCCTGGATGATTTGTCCGGGCAACGCGCCGATATACGTGCGCCGGTGGCCGCGGATTTCCGCTTCATCGTGCATCCCGCCCATCGAGATGCGCACGAATTTGCGGCCCAGCGCCCGAGCAATCGATTTCCCGAGCGAAGTTTTCCCCACTCCTGGAGGCCCAAGGAAGCACAGGATCGGACCCTTCATGCCGGGCTTGAGTTTCTTCACGGCCAGATAATCGAGAATTCGTTCTTTCACTTTTTCCAGATCGTAGTGGTCTTCGTCCAGGATGGCCTGGCCCTTCGGGATGTCGATTTCCTGCAGCCCCGAGGATTTTGCCCAGGGAAGAGAAATCATCCATTCCAGATACGTGCGCGCGACCATGTATTCGGCGGAAGCGGGAGTCATCTTCGCGAGCCGTTTCAATTCGCGGTCGCACTCCTTGCGCGCCTCCGCGGACATTCCGGATTTTTCGAGCTTTTCGCGCAGCTCGTCGATCTCGGCTTGGCCGTCGTCGGATTCGCCCAGCTCCTTGTGGATCGCCTTGAGCTGCTCACGCAACAAGTACTCGCGCTGGCTCTGGCTGACCTGCTCCTGCACTTGCTCCTGAATCTTGTTGCGAAGCTCCAGGACTTCCAGCTCCTTGGAGAGTTCACGAATCAGGGTTTCCAGGCGGCGCCGCACATCGGCCGTCTCCAATAGTTCCTGGCGCAGCAACGTCGGAAGAGAAGGCAAATTCGCGGCGATGAAATCGGCCAGACGAACTGGATCTTCGATATTTAGTGCCGCGGTTTGCAAATCATCCGAGAGCTGCGGGGAACGCGCCACTACGTCGCGGAACAGTTCGCGGGCGTTGCGTTCCAGCGCCGCCAATTCCGCGTCCTGGTCGCCGACCAGGTCGGGCTGGATTTCCACGCGAGCCGTGAGAAATGGCCGGAAGCTGATCAGTTCCACCACCCGAATCCGCTGCAGCCCTTCCAGGAAAACAACAACGTTCCCGTTGGGCATCCTCACTAGCTTGTGGATTTTCGCGGCCGTGCCAACCAGATGCAGGTCCGCCGCAGCGGGCTCCTCGACTCGGGGATCGTGTTGCGCCACAATTCCAAGCAGCTTTTCGTCCCCGTGCAGGGAGTTCAGCAGGGCCAACGACCCTTCACGACCGACGGTCAGAGGCTGAACGCCTCCCGGAAACAATACCGTATCCCGCACCGGCAGAATCGGAAGCTCTTTCGGAATTGGAATCGACTTTTCGCTCATTGGGTCCCCCTTAGATTGCTATGGCAAACAACGCTGCTATCACTCGACATTCAAGTTAGATGCAGGATAAACGCAAAAGATACGCCAAAGAAACATGTTGATTAGCAAGAACCTTTAGTCTATGCCACTAAAGAGTTAGATTTTGACGCATGAAGCTAATCACCATCGGTAAGACAATAAAAATAAGGGCCTTATTAGCAACCCGGCCGACTATCTGACTGCTTGCCGCTCCCTTTGTTCCTTTGCATACAGCTCATATCGGCAGGACAAATATCCTCGTGAGCCACAAGGAATCGGATGCGGAATCTATCCCGCACTGCCAGAATCGGGTGCGGGAACTAATTGGAGGTCGCCTGACCAAAAATCGGGGTCTCGGTCAGGGCTGGCTGATTGACCGCGCAAATTGAAGGGCGCTTTCACGGTCATGGAGCCGTCCTTCGAGCTGGGCCTCCTCGACGGCCAGTAGGATTTCCCTGAATCGGGGTCCCGGGACAAGGCCCATGCCCTTGAGATCATCTCCTGTGACCAGCTTAGGGGGATACACTTTTTCGAGGGGAGTTTCCACAAGAAACTGCTGGACGAAGGTATAGGCGCCGAGACTGCCGTGACTGGCCAGACAGTCCAGTCGGTGCAGTTCCAGGTGTTCTTCAAATCGCGGCAGGCGCACAAATCGCTTGAGCGTCGCGGTGCGCATTTGCGGGACGTCCTTAAAGCGGAGGTGATTGGCGACGAGCGTTTCGATTTGCTCGGTGTCCTCATTCGAGAAGCGCAGGGTGCGGCAGATGTGTTCTGACAAGCGCGCGCCGACCTCCACGTGGCCGTCGAAGCGGATCCGCGTGCCCGGCCCCGTGGCAGGGGCAAAGGTTGGCGGCTTGCCCACATCGTGCAGAAGCACTCCCCAGGCCAGCGTTGGGGAGCAACGGGGCTGAAGTTTTTCGAGCATCATGCGCGTGTGAATCCACACGTCTCCTTCGGGATGAAACTGCGGTGGTTGCTCGACGCCCTTCATTCGCGCGATGTCGGGGAGCACCACGGCGAGCAATCCCGTTTCATCCAGCAGCTCGAAGCCGCGGCGTGCGGCGCCTTCGGTCAGCAGCTTGGTCAGTTCGTCGCGAATACGTTCCGGAGAAACCTGCGTAATTTGCGCGGCAAGACTCTGAGCCGCCGCCATCGTTTCCGGCTCGATCCGGAAACCGAATCGCGCGGCAAACCGCACGGCCCGCATCATGCGCAATTTATCTTCCGCAAAACGCAGCCGCGGATCGCCAATGGCGCGCACGATGCCCGCGCGCAAATCGGCGCGCCCGCCGACGAAGTCGAGGACTTCACTCGTCGCAGGATCCATCAATAATCCATTGATCGTGAAATCGCGCCGGCGAACGTCTTCCTGCGGAGAATCGGAGTAGACAACATGGTCCGGATGCCGGCCATCGGAGTAGCCAATGTCGGAGCGAAACGTTGCCACCTCGACTTGCACTCCATCCTCAACCACCAGAATCACGCCGAATTTCGCGCCCACGGCGAGGCTGTGCGGAAAAAGGTCTTGAACGCGGTCCGGGCGGGCGTCCGTGCAAACGTCGAAATCCGCCGACTCGCGGCCCAACTCCAGATCGCGCACACAACCGCCCACGAGGTAGGCCTGATGCTCGTGATGGCGCAGGGTTGCGCAGATCTGTTCGGCCAATTCGCGCGGGGTCATGCTTGAATTATGCGCCAGTCGGAGCGTTGGACAAAGGATTCAGCGAATGGGGTGCCGGGAGCCGCTGCTAAGTTCCTTTGAGAGTGATAGGGATGGACATCTTCAGCACTCGTCCGCAGTGCGACCGATTCGCGGGGATTTGCAGCCGCAGCCGAGAGATGGCCCCGGCCGTCGCGACTGTCATTGGTTCACAAGCCGGTGGGAGCGGCCAGGTTCTCGAAGTTGCGCTCCTTGATGTGCTGGTCGAGGCCCCATCGCTTTACTTGGTCAAAAACTTCCGCAAACTCCTGGCGCGAAATTGCCTCGTAAACAAAGCGTTCGCCCCGCCCGAAACGGCTGAAGTCCCATGGACCGGCCTCAAACTCGGGTGGCACTGCGTACTTCCATAGAGGCAGATATTTCGGCAGATCGGCCTCGAGCGCCCGCTCCGCGCGGTCGAGAGCGCGAAGATAAGCGAGCACAACTTCCGGCGGAGAAGTCTCGGGAACCCACCACAGCGTGTGGAACGTGTCGTCCATGATCATCCGCAGGCCGAGCTGCTCGGCCATGGCGATTTGCGGCGGCAGCAGACTTGCAGCTTCTACCTCACCATCGAGAAGAGCTTTGAGCCTTGCGCCGAAGCCACCCACATTATTTGTCTTGATGTGTTCGAGCGGCAGATATTTCTCTAGCCGATAGGGGACGTTGAAGTGGCTGCCGGCGCGCATTCCTACGGCGATGGGCACGTCCTTGAGGTCTTCCGGACGGTGGATGGAGGAATCGGGCCGCACGAAAATTGCCCAGGGAGATACGCCGTAGGCTTCCGCCACGAACCGGCCCATGCCGGCGCTGGCATTGCAAATACTGCCCCAGACACAGGCGCCTTGGATCACATCTTCGCCTTCGGCATAGATCTTGTCCTGGGGACGCTCGAAGTAGGCCAAATCTTTCCAACTTGATTGAGTACCTCGGAATGTTTTCCAGTCAAACTCCACATGCAGCCCTTCCGCGGCGAAGTAGCCTTCGTGCGAGGCAACGAAATCATTCAGGCCCATCCCCTTGGGCGCGATCTTTACGTTCTTGAGTCTGGTTGTCATGACCGGCTCTCTCCTGGCGTCAGGCCACGGCGCCGGCCTGACTAACTTTTGCGCTTGAATACAGATCATAATGCATAGCAGACGGGACCTCAAGCATTGAAGACGCTACGTGAGGTTTGGGCTTTCGATCGGCCAACTTTCATCATTCTTCATTTTCCTTGCGCGCTTTAGTCATCGAGCCGCCGAATTGAATTTTTGAAAATCCGAAACGGTCGCGCAACGCGTCGGTAGCTTGCGCCAGGCGCTCGAGTTTTTCGCGGCGCGAGGCGTCGAGCAGATCGAGTTGCTCGCCGCCGTGCGTGAAGGAAGAGAGCGCCACGCCGAGGAGTCTCACTTTTCGAGCGCGGTCGCAGTGACGCTCGAATAATTTCTTCACGGTATCAAACACGATGGGGTCGAGATGCGTGGGCTCGGGCAGGGAGTGGGCGCGAGTGATGGTTTCAAATCCCGCGTACCGGATCGTGACCGTGACTACTCGAGCGCTCAGTCCCGCTTCGCGCAGACGCTTCATCGCTTTCTGGCACAGCAGGCTGAGCGTCGCGTCGAGCGCGGCGCGGTCCTGGGTGTCCTCGGAAAACGTCCGGTTATGGGAAATGGATTTGGGCTCGGCATCCACGAAAAATTCATAAGTGTCGCCGCCGCGCGCTTTGCGGTAAAGCGCTGTGCCCCAGCGGCCGAAATCGCGCTCGAGTTTTTCGCGCGCAGTTGCGGCAAGCTGTCCGACCTTTTCGATGCCCGCCGCTTTGAGTGCCGCTTCGGTGACTTTGCCGATTCCGGGAATGCGCCGCACGTCCAGAGGCGCGAGAAAGGCTTCCTCGCTTTCTGCTGGGACCCATACTAATCCGCGAGGCTTCGCCTGATCGCTTGCCACTTTGGCGACGAGGCGCGTTCGCGCGAGGCCCGCGGAGCATGGCAGTCCGGTCGTCGCCGTAATTTCGCGCAGCAACGCGTCCGCCGCCGCCAGCGGCGGCCCGTGCAGCCGTTCCGTCCCGGCGAAGTCGAGGTACGCCTCGTCCACCGAAGCCATTTCCACGACCGGCGAATATTTTCCAAGGATCGCCGCGACCCGGTCGCTCCACTCGGAATAGAGATGATGCCGCGGCTCGAGAAAAATCGCGTGGGGGCACAGCCGCCCGGCCGTGCGCAGCGGCATCGCTGAATGAATACCGTATTTTCGCGCTTCGTAGCTAGCCGTGGAGACAATGCCGCGCTGATCCGGCTGCCCGCCGACGACGACGGGCTTGCCGCGCAACTCGGGCCGTTCCAGCAGTTCGACCGAAACGAAAAATGCGTCCATATCGACGTGCAAAATGGAAGTTGAGGACGTCAAGGAAGTAGAGGATGTAGAGGACGAAGACTCCGGGGCGGAATCGCGTTTGGCGCGGAAACTGGCCAGCTTCGGCATGATTTCTGACCGCCATCATACCTCAAGGCGAAATAATAGCGAAGAACTGGGTGCCGTTGAATGTCCTAAACTGGCGCCATTGACTTCAGGCCGCTCCGGATTCGCTTCATACTGGTTTCACCATACTGTCATACGCAATTCACATTCCCGAACTAACTTCCTTCTCGTTTCGTGCCCCTCACCCCGGTGTGCAGGGGAGAAGTTGTGGTTCCCAGCCAAAGTTTATTCAGGGAAACAGAAGGATCTTACAAACGGGGTGTCATCCATAGGATTGCTCTTTCGCGAAATCTGAAACTCGGCCCGGAACGGCCGGAAAAAATTTCAGTCGGAGGATACATGTATGCAGAGGTATTTCTCTTTCTTTTTGGTGGCAGTCCTATTCACAGCGCTTGGAGTGCTTCCAGCCACAGCCCAGGAAGGCAGGGGTTCCATCTCTGGAATCGTGAAAGATTCAAGCAATGGCGTACTGAAGGGCGCGCTTGTTGAAGTCCAGCCGGCGGCAAAGAGAGCCGTGACGGACGACCAGGGTCAATTCAAAATCCCTGACGTCGCCGCGGGCGAATACACATTGACTGTCTCTTATGTGGGACTCTCGAGCTTCACGTCGACGGTCAAGGTCGTGGCGGGACAAGTGGCGAGTGTCGATACGGTCCTGAATGTTGCTGGCGTTACGGATCAGGTCGTGGTCACCGCGGAGCGAGTAGAGGGCGAGGCGGAAGCGATCAACATTGAACGCACCAACGACAACATTGTGCAAGTCCTGCCCCTAAAGGTGATCACCAGCTTGCCCAATACCAACATCGCTGATGCCGTCGGCCGCGTGCCGAGCGTTTCGCTGGAGCGCGACGAAGGCGAGGGGAAATACGTGCAAGTTCGGGGAACCGAGCCGCGCCTCACGAATGTCACCATTAACGGCGTGAATGTGCCGGCTCCGGAAGGGATCGTCCGCCAAATCAAATTAGACTCGGTACCCGCGGATCTTGTCGACCGCATCGAAGTCTTCAAGACGCTTTCAGCCAATCAGGACGCCGACGGAATCGGCGGCACAGTCAATCTGGTCACGAAAATCGCGACAGACACTCCGACCATCACGCTCGCAGGCTCGGGTGGGTACACGCCAATTCAAGGCGGGCGAACGCTCGGCGAGTTTGACGCCACGGCCGGACATCGGTTCGGCGAGGGCCACAAATTCGGCGTCATACTCGGTGGCACGTGGGACCGCAATAATCGAGGCATCAATGACTTGGAGCCGGCGCCAGCCATCGGAACCGATCCAAGCGGCAACAACGTGGCGTTCGCTTCGACGGAAGACGAACGAAGCTATTCGTACTATCGCACGCGCTACGGCTTTGACACCGGAATCGACTACAACGTAACGCCCGCTACGAACGTATACTTGAAAGGTTTTTATTCCGACTTTCATGATTATGGGGACGTGTGGGTGTACACGCCCAACGCCGGGAACACAATTAAGGCTGTGAACGGCTCCCAAATTACGTTCGACAATGCGCAAGACTGCGTGGCCGTCAATCAGGCGGCAGATCTCACGAACCCGGGCAGCAATCCCTGTTCGCCGGGTTCATACCAGTATCGCCACTATGTTCGGCGGCCCGATCAGCAAGTCTTCAGCGTGCTGACAGGATTAAGGGCGGACTTGTCATCCTGGTTGATAGTTGTCGAGGCAGCGGGCTCGCGGGGGCACAACATTGGCGGCCAGGACTTTGCTACGACGAATTTTCAAGGCGCCGCTGCAAGTTATGACAGCGCTGGAAATTTGATATCGCCAGGGGCAGACCTCGCCTTAAGCCTCGCCGACCGCTTCCGGCCAAAGTTCACTGCCCTGGACAGTACGAACTTATACGATCCGACACAGTATTCAGTCTCGCAAACGGATTTTACCAGTTACATCGCCACGCAGGTCAATTACCAGGGATCGGCGTCTGCCGCCCGGAGGTATACCGCGCATGGCCACTCCGGGACATTCGAATTGGGGCTGAAAATTCGTGACTCGAGTAGCTACCAGCACGAAAACGATCAGTTTTACGTCCCCAGCGGCTCCACGGGCCCCTTCACCCTCGCTCAAGTTGTGGGTTCAGCTTCCAACCCGACTTACTACGACG
Organism: uncultured Acidobacteriota bacterium; assembly: GCA_963719875.1. Taxonomy (GTDB): domain Bacteria; phylum Acidobacteriota; class Terriglobia; order Acidiferrales; family UBA7541; genus Palsa-360. The sequence goes on from CAVRDJ010000002.1 coordinate 705,220, forward strand.
GGTTTTTCCAAATTGGATCGCAGGGGTACGGACCCGAATCCGACTACAACAAGATCCTCCAGCAGGTGGGCACCAATTTAGGTACCGGGCTCGTTCTAGATCCAGTGCAGAGCGTGAGTCGCTCTGCGGGTCCGTTCTTCAACGCGGATGAGCGAGTCTACGCAGGTTATTTGATGAACGCAATTTCCATTGGGAAGTGGCGGCTTAACACAGGCGTGCGCTTTGAAGGAACCAGTACGAACTTCCTGGCCAACCAATTAACTACAAATGTGGACGCCATGGGAAACTCGCTGCCTCCGACAGTTACCCCGGTCAGCCAGAGCTCCAGCTACTTCAACGCTGTGCCGGAGCTTCAGGCGCAGTACTTAATCGAGAAGAATACCAACATCCGCGCAAACTTCAGCATGGGCATCTCGCGGCCGAATATCGGTGATCTGGTTCCCACGACTGTCGTTGACCCAAACGCCAGTCCGAAAAGCGTCACGCTGGGTAATTCCAATCTCAAGCCCACCCGCTCGAATAACTACGATTTGATGGTCGAGCATTTTTTTCAGCCACTGGGGATCTTGCAGGCAGGCTTCTATTATAAGCAGCTGTATAACCCGATTTACCCGACTTCCGTGACGCTCACTTCGGGCCCGAACGCAGGGTATTTGCAATCGCAATCCATTAACGGGCCAGGAGCCTATCTTTACGGAGTCGAATTGGACTGGGAGCAACGTTTCTCGTTCCTTCCAGGACTCGCGAACGGGCTTGGCGTGGCTGCAAATTACAGCTACACGACATCGCAAGCTACTTTTCCCGCGGGCTTTTCAGGGGGCCGAACGGATCACCCCCTTCTACAACGGGATGCGCCGAATAACTGGAACGTTAACCTGATGTACGACAAGTCGCGCTACTCGGTCCGGTTTGCTGTCTCGCACAACGACGCCAATATTTACGCCTATGCGTTTCAAGCGAATTCGACGCCGAATGATCCAATCCTCGGCATAAAAGGTCCCTTCGGTGACCAGTATTTTTATGCCCACACACAGTTCGACCTCCAAGGAAGCGTTCGCATGTATAAGGGGCTAAGCTTTTTCGCCTACGGGTTGAACCTGACCAACGAAGTCTTCGGCTTCTACCAGGGCAGCCCGATCTACCCGATCCAACGCGAGTTTTACAAGCCGACTGTGGCGTTCGGAATTCGGTGGAATTTTGCGGGGGAAGCAGCGGCGGCCAACCCGTAGAATGCGCGCCAGAATTGCGGGAATCTGCCTCCTTGCACAATTAATGTTTGGTCTTGGTGCGCGCGGCCAAACCGCGCGCACCATTTTTTTCGTCCGCCACGCGGACAAAGTTCCCGACGAAACGGACGCCCCGCTCAGTGAGGCCGGGCGCAGGCGCGCGGAGTGCCTGGCGAACACGCTCTCCGACGCGCGCATTCAGCAAATCTTCACGTCCGACCTGCAGCGCACACAGCAGACGGCCGCGCCTCTCGCGGAAAAGTTGCATTTGAAGCCGGTCGCGATTCCCTTGAGCCGACCGGATGAGTTGATCGAAGCGATCCGCACGGGCAAGGCGGCCAGTGTGCTCGTGGTGTGGCATGACGCCACGCTTCCAAAGGTTATGCGCGCGCTCGGCGCCCCTGCAGTACCTCCAATCGCACACACGGAGTACGATCGCTTCTTTATTCTCACCCTGGCCGGCGACAACACGCATTCCCAGCCCGGATTTGCCGCCTTGCGATATTGCGACTGAACGAACCAGCCGGCCTTCCCCCGGGGCGCAGAACCGGAAAAAGTTTTTCCACCCGATCGTGTTCAGCGGAATGCTATTGGTTGCCGGCTCACGATGGCGAACCTGGGCCGCACTTGTAATAGAATTGTAATTTGTATATCAAGAGCGCAAAAATTCCCAAAATCCTGCACCGTATATGGCTCGATGGGCGCCGTCGTCCGCCGCCTCCATTCTGCTCAAAGGAGTCTTGGTGACCAAAAAGGTAATACGCAATCCAGATACAAACTGTTTGTTCCGAACAATGCGGGCCCCATCGCCGCCCGAATTTCGTTTCATCCCTTCTTTCCCATTGAATTGGACCGAGTTGTGGTCCTTTACCTGCACATACCACCACACTCAGCTGAACAAAATTTGAACTGGGGGCCAAGACCATGTTTAAAAGTTCCGCCTTGCAAATTCAAGATCGGGGAACGGCGGAGGAAAGACTTTGGCGCGCCGTGATCACCAAAACTCTGGAAGAATGGATGTGCGGTCCGCTGAGTTTCAGCCGCAAAGCGGAGCAATTTCTTTTTGACGACAACAAAGATTTTAAAGCGGTTTGCTCCTCCGCGGGAATGGACCCGGAGCGCTTGAGAACACGGCTCAAAACCATACGCGCCCGCGGCATACAAAAAGACGAGATCCCCTATCGCTTACGCACCCACAAAAAGTTAGCCCTTCCGCAACCTCCTGGTTGGGGGCAAAGAGCGTTCGGGGTTTAAAACCCCCGGTGGCGCCCAATCGCATTTGCAATTTGTTCCGGCAATTCACCCTGCAAGGCCATCAAAGCAATACGGAGGAGAGCCGCGACGCTGATCGCGTCACGGATCTCGCCTCGCTTGACGCGATCGACCGCATCCCAGAAGGGTACTCGCGCAACCTGTAGCTTTTCGGTCTTATCCGGTTGCGCCGGCGCTTCGGAAAATTCCCATGCCAGGAACGCCGTGCTGCGTTCATCTGACGCGCTGTTGGAAAGGTCCATGTTCTGAATTTCTTTCCAGTGTCTGGCGGCAAGACCGCATTCCTCGCGCAGCTCCCGCTGCGCGGATTCGAGAACGGCAACCGCATGCGGCCCGCCACCCTCGGGAATTTCCCAACTATAGGCGCGGAGTGGAAACCGGTATTGCCCCACCAGGATGACATTTCCATTTTCGTCGATCGGGACGATGCCCGTGGCATGACCCTTGAAATGAACCGTCCCGTACACGCCCGGTCCGCCCGAAGGATCTAAAACTTCGTGGTGATCCACGCGAATCCATTCATTTTCGTACACCGTCGCGCGCGACAATACAGTCCAGGGATTTTTCGCTTCGTCCATGTTTTCTCCGTCCGCGGACAATACTAGCTCAGAAAAATAGGAAGCAGAGGAAGTAAAGGAAGTGGAGGAGGTGAAGGAGAAGAGGATATGGAAATTCGCTGCAACTCAGTAGGTTCGCCCATAAATGTAATTGGGGAGATGTATAAGTAGCACAGGCACTCTTGCCTGTGCGGGTTTGTAAAATGCACGCTCATTTTGCTGATCCGGCGACAACCGCAAAAACCACACAGGCAAGAGTGCCTGTGCTACTGGACTTTTCTTGCAAACTGATTCGGGGCTGGACTAGTTCCCAATTATGTTGTCCCAATAATTCTTACAGCTACTCCATTCATGACGATCATTTGGAACAGCGCTGCGCGGATGCCACGCGTGCGATCCCTGCAAGATCGTCGGTGATGGCGACGCTGGTCCATTCAGGAGCGTCGAGCAGGCGCGAGACGTGTTTCGCGGAGTTATGACCGAGTTCCAACACGAGTATGCCGCCAGGTTTAAGTAGCGTTGCCGCTTGCGCGATCAGCGGAGCGTAGATTTCCGTTCCGGTTTCGCCGCCGAAGAGCGCCACTTCAGGTTCGTGCTCGCGCACCTCGCGCGGCAGCGTCGCGGCTTCCTGGCGCCCGATGTAGGGCGGGTTGCTGGCGATGAGATCGAGTTGAGGTGCCTGGCTTGCGCTGAGCGTAGGCGAAGTGTGACTGGTGACTGGTGACTGGTGGTGAAGCGAATCCAGCAGATTGCACTCGACGAAATCGATGCGCGAGGCGGCGCCATGGCGCGAGGCGTTGCGCCGGGCCGCTTCGAGCGCTGCGGCAGAAATGTCAGTGGCGATGATCTGCGCAGCGGGCAATTCGTGCGCCAGCGAGATGGCGATGCAGCCGGAGCCGGTGCCCACGTCCGCGATGCGAAATTCCATTTTGCGGCGCGGTGAGCCGGCGTCAGGTCCGATCCCAAGGCGTTCGAGCGCAATTTCAATCACATGCTCGGTTTCCGGCCGTGGAATCAAAACGTCGGGCGTGACTTCAAAATCCAGGCCCCAGAATTCCTGATGTCCGGTCAGGTGCTGCGTCGGGACTCCGCTCGCGCGCTTGGCGATCAAAGAAAAATATTGCTCACGCGCCGTTGCATCGAGTTCGTCTTCCGGATGTGCGTAAATCCATGCACGGTCCCGCTCGAGCGTATGCATCAGGAGCAATTCCGCGGCCAGCGCGGCCGAGGGCACGTGCTCGCGTTCGAGCTGCGTGATGCCGTCGCGGAGGGCAGAGCGGATGTCCATGATTGACCTGTTCCCACAGGCAGCCTGGGATGACTGGTGACTTGTAACTGGTGACTGAAGAGATGTCATGTTCAAAGTTCATCCAAAGAGCTTTGCGCAATTTCTCATTGGGGCCAGGGCTGCGTATGCGAATGGGCGAAGGCGGCCCAGGTGGCGCAAGCTTCAGCTTGCGGGGTTGGCCGGAGCACGGTCGGCCTTGCCGCAACCAAAATCCACAGGCTGAAGCCTGCGCTACTTTTACGCCTCGACCAACTCCTGCTTCAGGCGCTCGGCCTCATAGTGCGTCATCAACGCGTCGACGAACGGGCCGAGTTTTCCATCCATGACTTCCGTGAGCTGGTGCAGCGTCAGGCCGATGCGGTGGTCGGTCACGCGATTTTGCGGAAAATTGTAGGTGCGGATTTTTTCCGAGCGGTCACCCGTCTTGATCTGCCCAAGCCGCTCGGCGGCAATCGCTTCGTGCTGCTTGGCCTGCTCCATTTCGTACAGGCGCGCGCGCAACACGCGCATGGCCTTGGCGCGATTCTTGATCTGCGATTTTTCGTCCTGCTGCGAAACGACGAGGCCCGACGGAATGTGCGTAATGCGCACGGCCGAATACGTCGTGTTCACCGATTGCCCGCCCGGTCCCGAAGAGCAGAATGTGTCGATGCGCAGGTCCTTCGCCTCGATCTTGATGTCGATTTCATCGGCCTCGGGCAGCACCGCGACCGTCGCCGCCGAAGTATGAATGCGGCCTTGCTGCTCGGTGGCCGGTACGCGCTGCACGCGGTGCACGCCGCTTTCAAACTTCAACTTCGAGTAAACTTTCTGTCCCTGAATCGACGCGACCACTTGCTTCAGCCCGCCCAGCGAACTCGGAGAGCTCTCCAGGATTTCCACTTTCCACTTCTGCGATTCCGCGTAGCGCGAATACATGCGGAAGAGTTCGCCCGCAAAGAGAGCCGCTTCGTCGCCGCCCGTGCCCGCGCGGATTTCAACGATCACGTTTTTCTCGTCGTTCGGATCCTTCGGCAGCAGCAGGAATTTCAACTCGCGCTCGACCGCTTCCTTACGCTCGGTGAGCTGCTTCTCTTCGTCCTGCGCCAGCAGCTTCATCTCCGAGTCGTCCGCTTCAAGGGCCATTTGTTTGGCTTCCGCGAGCCCTTTGTCGAGCTGCTTCCACTCGCGATATTTTTCCACCATCTGGGAAAGCTCCGAGTGCCTGCGCGCGAGCTTCTGGTAATTCGCCGAATCGTTCAAAATTTCCGGCGAAGAAAGCTCCGCGGTCATTTCGACGTAGCGGTGTTCAATCTGATCGAGCTTTTCGTACAGCGTTAACCCTGCCATGGCTTGCCCCTGTCAAATAGGATTCCAATCGGAATGAGACCTTCGTTTCGAGAGAACAGATTCGTGCGGCGACCCCGCGAGGCGGGATCCAGGAAGGGTTGCGGCTAATAGAACGCGGTGAACATTGTTTCTAACCATCAAAATAGCTTGAAACCGTCACAAAAGCAATTCGCCGATAGCGGGCCAGTTTCCGATATGCGATTGACAGGGCTCCGCCCAGACATGGACAGAAGAAAGTCGCTGTGACGCCATCTGAGGAAGGAACGACCTAGCGGCCACTTTCTTAGGAGTAGACTTCACAGATGGGATGAGAAGGCCGGTCTCCGGCGGGATGCGATACGCTCCCAATGGTCGACGCGCTCGAAGCGCAACCGAAAGGAGACCGGCTGTGAAAAAGACTATCACTGTGCAGGCATTCAAGAACGAAATTTTCAAGGAGCAAAAGCTGACCATCGGTTTGGATCTGGGCGATCGCTGGTCGTTCTACTGTGTTTTGGATGAAGCAGGCCAAGTCATTTTGGAACAAAAACTGCCAACGACGCCGGAGGCGATGAAGCAGACCTTTGGAAAGATACCGCGAAGTCTCATGGCACTGGAGACAGGAACACATTCCCCCTGGGTAAGCCGACTGCTCACTGAGTTGGGACACGAAGTGATCGTGGCGCATGCACAAAAGGTGCAGCTGATCACCAAGAGCAATCGAAAAGATGATCGGCACGATGCTCGGACGCTGGCACGACTGGCGCGAGTCGATCCCGAGCTGTTGGGGCCGGTGCGGCATCGCAGTGTGCAAGCGCAACTCCACCTGACGGTGATTCGAGCGCGAGCGGAACTGGTCAGTGCTCGAACAGCCTTGGTGAACGCAGCACGGGGGTTGGTGAAGTCTTATGGCCAACGACTGCCCAAGTGTGGCACGTATCAGGTGAACCGGGAGCTGGCCGCTGCATTGAGCCCAGAATTGCAGGATGTTCTGGAGCCGCTGCTCAAAGAAATTGAATCGCTGAACGAGCGCGTCAAGGAATACGACGAACGGATGGAGAAAATCGCCAAGGAAGTTTACCCGGAAGTGTCCCTGCTCAAGCAGGTGAAGGGCGTGGGAACACAGATCGCTCTGACCTATGTCCTGACGATCGAGGACCCGTATCGGTTTCCGAAGAGTCGCCAGGTCGGCTGTTTTCTGGGGTTACGACCTGGCCGCAGGAACTCTGGGGAGAGCGAACCCCAGAAGGGCATCAGCAAAGAAGGAGACCGGTATCTGCGCACGATGATGGTGCAGGGAGCGCACTACATTCTGGGACCTTTTGGCCAAGACAGCGATCTGCGGAGATGGGGACGCAAGCTTGCGGAGCGAGGAGGAAAAAATGCCAAGAAGCGAGCGGTGGTGGCCGTGGCTCGAAAGCTGGCGGTCCTGCTGCATCGGTTGTGGGTAGGGGGAGAGGTGTACGAACCACTGCGCAATAGCCAGAAAGCGATGCGGGAAGTGGCCTAGCGAGTGGCGATCCGAGGAGCCGAGCTCAACCGCCGAGTCCAGGTGACTGCGACTAAGTCCTGGGGCCCAACTCTCACCGAATCGGTGAGAATAGAGGTCGATTCACAGGTAGCAGCACCTACTGAAACGAGAACACCCAACTTGCACCGAGCGAATATCGCTCACCAAAGAGTGCGGATGGAAGGATGGCGACAGAGGCGGCCCGGTTCCCAGGAAGACCACTCGACAATCAAAGGCAACTGCAAAACCGGCTTGACACTAACCGGCCTTCTCATGGAAGGACTTGAAGCGCAGCGTCAAAAACGTGATGTTATGCCCCCTCCATTAGTTTGCTAAGGCCTGAATTTATGATCCTGAACGTTTTTCAGAAACTGTATCATTGGAGGGAAGTATTCCTTCGGGGAATCCAGCATTGGCATGTGCCCGGCATCTGGACAAATCACAACCTCTGAGCGTGGCAGCAGTTTATGTATTCCCTCCAAATCGTCGCTGCTTACGATGAAGTCGTACTTGCCCGCAATGAGCAAGACCGGAATTTTGATTTTGGGAAGCTGAGATAGGTAGTCCTTCTGGTAGAAAATGTCTTTGGCAATTTCAACAGCAACGGCAGGATTGCGATGTGCGCCTACTCGATTGCCCACCTCTGGAAATTCTGGCGTTCGCACAAGGAACTCCTGATTGAAATGCTCTGTATATAGCTTGTCGTATTCCGCTTTGTCATACGGCCGGTCACTATTCTTGTCGGCAATCAGTTTCTCCGTCCGAGGATCATTTTCCATCGTGTGATCAATCTGGCCACGCACCCACTTTTCTCTCGCAATCATAGCTTCATCACTGATATTCATGCTGGAGAATATCAAACCTTCCAAGTTCTTTTGGTGCTGAACGGCATAGGCCAGTGCCAGAATGGCTCCGTACGAGTGGCCATAAAGATAGAATTTCTTCAGGCCCAGCCCTTTTCTAACCTGCTCTATCTCTTCCACCCTGCCTGGCATCTTCCACAGCGGGTCTCCACTGACCACATTGGGCTGATCGGAAAAATAGCTGCCGAGTTGATCGTAGAAATATAATTCGACACCTTGTCCCGGCAGGTAGTCCGCAAAATCTTCCAGATACTCATGCGTATTCGCAGGGCCGCCGTGGAGCAATAAGAGTTTAATTCTCCCGTCTCCGATCTTCTGCGTCCAAACTCTGTATTTCCCAAATACAGTCACCATCTTCACGCCCGGGAGCTTCATTTTGGAGTAATAGACAGAGTCCTTCTGCTGTGAAAATGAACAAGCGGGGACAACGCAGATGGCCAGCAACAGCGTGAGAACATTATTCATGGCGCACTTCCTCCTGGTAGCGCATAAACCCGATCATTTCATGAGACACCAAGAAGAGGCAATCAGCCGACAATTCCGATTTGAGGCAGCCCCCATTGAAACCATGTGAAAAAGCCAGGTCCCGGGAAACGGTGCCGGCTCAACCGGTCGATGCAACACCCTATAACCAGTTGATTTGACAATGCTTCTCATCGAGAAGCAATCAGTACGGCAGTGTTCAATCAGAACCTAAACAGGGCTTTTGTTTTGTTTGAATTGAAGCCCGCGAACAAAATCAGCCTCCTAGACCCCTACGAGAGGATTTTGGGCAAGTGTTGCATCGACCCATTGAGACCACCGGCGTTATCGGGACTTGGCCCACTGCCAATTCATCCGTACAGCATTGCGACCGGGAGTCATCGGTATATCATAGTCGTGCGACTGCACATGACGATGAACCAACCTCTCTCCATTCCGGGTGTGACTGCGTCGAATATCGACGGCGAACTGCTGTGGGGCTTCTGGTATCCGGCGCTCCGCAGCGATGATCTTCGCGGGCGCTCGCTTGTGCCCTCGATGCGCATGGAAATTCCGCTTGTGCTGGGGCGCGACGCGGCGGGAAAAGCGTTCGCGCTGCGCGATGTCTGCCCACACCGCGCGTTTCCGCTTTCGGCGGGCTCGTGCGACGGGCAGACGGTCGAGTGCACGTATCACGGCTGGCGCTTTGACGCGCACACGGGACAGTGTCGCGGGATTCCCTCGATCACGGCGGATTCCAAGCTGCAGTGCGACCGGATTTACGCGGGCAGTTTTCCATGCGAGGAGCGCGACGGCTACGTGTGGGTGTATCTGGCGAATCCCGAGGGCCGCGCTGTGGATCGCGCGGCCATCCCGCCCGTCCCGGAGTTGCCGAAGTTCAGCGAGCGGTACCGCATCGCGCATCTCACCGCCGACCTTACCTGCAGCATGGACACGGGCATCGTCGGCCTGATGGACCCGGCGCACGGCCCGTTCGTACACCAATCGTGGTGGTGGCGCAGCCGCCGCAGCATCCGCGAAAAGCAGAAAACATTCGAGCCGATTCCGCAAGGTTTCCGCATGAGCTCGCACGCGCCTTCGGCCAACAGCGGCCCGTACAAGTTGCTGCGCTTTTACGGCGAAGAGGTTACGACGCAGATTGATTTCGTGCTGCCGAATATGCGCACCGAGCAGGTGCGCTGCGGCGCGTACTGGTTCACCAACCGCACGACGGTCACGCCGATCCGGCGCGACCTGTGCCGTCTGGATTTTGTCGCGGCGTGGAATTTATTTCGCTGGTTTCCGGTGACGCCGTTTCTAAAATTTTTCGGCAACCGCTTCATCGCGCAGGATCAACACGTGATCGAGCGGCAGCAGCCGGGCCTGAAAGTGCAGCCGCGCATGATGCTGATCGACGACGCCGACCGGCAAGCGCGCTGGTATTTTCAGTTGAAGGCGGCGTATCTCGCGTCGCAGCAGACGGGCGCGCCCATGGCGCATCCGCTCGATGGGCCGGTGACGCTGAAATGGCGCAGTTGATTTGAGTAGGACGGGCTTCAGCCTGTCTGGTTTTAGTTTGCACACTCAAAGGCAGACAGGCTGAAGCCCGTCCTACTTAAACGCGCGATGGATTAGGAAGAGAACCGCGGCGGTAAGAGCGGCCACAGGCAAACCCAGCAACGCATGGCGTTCGGCAATCCCGCGCACGCCGAGAAAGAGTAGAACGGCGATTTGGCGGGCCGCGCCTTGCAGTCCCGCGGCGTCCGTTGCGCGTGACGCCCAGCGCACTCCCCAGGTCATCGGCAAGGAGAGGACGATCCCGGCCAAAGCCCACTGCCACAGGCTTTCGGCATGCAGCCAACGCATAGAGAGCCGCAGCAAAAACGCAAACACGACAGAAAGAAACGCGCAAAAAACAAGCACCAAGAAATACGTAGTGATGATCGCGGCGCCCGCACCGGATGGGCCGATTCCTATTCCTTCCGGCGACGCCCGTTCCTGCAAATACATCGCGACCGTCAGGAACAAGCCTCCGCAGATCCACGAGGCGAGGTAATAGACGAGGCTGCCACGGCGCGTCATCAGAGTTTCAGACGCGCGGCGATCAAATTCGCCGCTCGATTTTTGGAAATTCTTGCCAGACTTTCACGCCGCAGAAGTGCGAGCCCTCGGTGCAGATCGGAGTAGCGATCCCGGCGCGGATGAAGCAGGGTGGCCCGAGGTACTGTCCAAGCGAAGGAAGCGCGGCGCGGACCTGCTGGACCTCTTCCATCGAGGCCTGATAAATCTCCTCCTGGGCGTTGAAGCAGGTGCGCATCGTCCACTTGTGCAGCAGGTGGAGGAGCGAGCCCGTTTCGACCAGGCGGATGGCCTTCGCGTTCGGCAGCAGATAGAGCGCGAATTCGCGCGGCGAGCCGCGGTCGAGCAATTCGTTTTTCGCCGCCCAGGCGTCGGCCATAGCGCGTTCGTAGACTTCGCGCGCGCGCGCGTTTCCGGAGATCAGCATCGGGACCACGAAATCCGGCGAGCGCGTGTCGGTAAGCCTCAGCAGCGGCCGCGATCCGGGAACCATGCGATGGCGCTGGTCCTGGCTGTCGGCGGTGTGGCTGATTTTTTTCGCGAACGTGAAATTGGCGTGCTGCAGAGCGCGCAGGATCGGCGCGTGCACGCCGATGTTGAGCGTTTCGAGGCGATACGAATTGCGCGCCGGATTGAGCAGCCGGTCGATCGCCTCGTCGTCGGAACAGGCGCTTTCGGTTAGGCCCAGCACGGCGCGATAGGCGTCGGCGACGACGCGAGGCGCGTGCGGAGAAAAATCGGTCAACAGCGAGACGCGCCCGGCAAGGCGCGCGTCGAATTCCCGCGCGAATTCTTCTCCCTGCGCAGCGGAGCCCGCTGAATTAGCGTGCGACCACTCCGGCATTTCTTCCAGCTCCATCGGCGCGTTATCAAAGCGATCAAAAAACTGCGGATCGATCTCGCGCACGCGCGCAACCATCTCACCAATCACCGCGCGCGCCTCGGCAGGCGTATCCGACGCGGCAGCCATCCGCCACAGCCGATGCAGCACGATGCCAGAAAGCGTGTGCACCATCGTGGTCGCCGCCGCGACGGGCAGGACGTAGCGCGCGACTTCGATCGCTCTTTTCTCGGCTTGCCGGTCCACTTTTTGCACGCGCTTGGCGTGCGACATGGGGCCAATGTGCCAGATGTCGCTGAGAATTTCCCGAGCGTCGCCTTGCAACAGCGCGGTCAACTCACGGTAATAGCCCCAAGCCCGCGCAATTGCGTCTTCGTATATCGCGCGCTCGGCCGGGCCGAATCCGTGCTTTTCGGGCGGCAAATAAGCGAGCGCGTGATCCAGCCGCACGTACCGCTGGCTCTGCTGCTCGGAGTTGTAGAACGGATGCGCGTGCAGGAATGACCAGACGAATTGCCGGCTTACGTTTTCGAGGCCAAATTCAAAGTGCGCGTGCTGGTAGACGGTGTGGTGCCCGCCGTAAAATGTGGACGCCCCGATTTGCAGGCGCTGCTTGTCGGTGATTTCCTCAGGCCCGATCAGGCGCGGCGCGTAGCAGGTTCGCGCTGCGGCGATGGCCGAATCGTAAGGATGCGCAAAGTGATTGCGCAGCGTTATGCGCGGCGCAGCAGCTTCAAACGGCACGCGTTCCGGCTGCGGAGAAGTCATCGGTTGAGCGGCCATATCTCACGCGACATTCTACACTGCTGCACTGTATAGGAATAGCCGCGCGGGATTGAACTGGTTGCCGAAGAGGTCCCAGGAACCGTCATTTCGAGGTCGCCGCGGCGACCTCGAAATGACAAAGTTTGGGGTTTTCCGCGCGTTCAGAGGGCGCCAACGTGGCCGCGAATGTTCTTATCGCTTCTTTTTGTTGGCGTCTTTGATGGCTTGTTGCACTTCGGCCGCCTTCTCGTATTTCTTGGTGAAGCGCTCGACGCGGCCGGCCGTATCGACCAGCTTCTGCTTGCCCGTGAAAAAGGGATGGCAATTCGAGCAGATTTCGACGCGCAGGAATTCGCCTTTCATCGTCGATCGCGTGGGAAACGTATGGCCACAGGCGCAATGCACGGTCACTGGGTGGTAGTCCGGATGAATGTTCGGTTTCATGGAAGGTCTCCCGCCGGCTGACCGGTCTGCGCGGCTCCCGGTCAGGCCCCGGGGCTACGGTCGCGTCGCTTGGTCAGCGGACAATTTTCTATGATACGTGATTTGCCGAGCCCTGCCAACATGATATACATGCGGGCTAGGGATTCGTTTGGATGCTCAGCGAGGCACGAACGATTCAACGATGAAACAGCCAATTTGCCGGGAGGTAAAGGATATGCCGATCCAATCGAAAGTGAATTCCAGACAATGGCTGCCACTTCGCGCGTGGGCTATGCTGATTCTGGCCCCATTGAGTTTCGCGGGGGTGGCCATGGCCCAGGAACCGGCGGCCCACGACATGATTTACGTCGTGTCGCACGTCGATATCATCCCGCCGGAAGCGGCCGCGGGCACGAAATTGGTGCAGCAATATGTTGCGGATACGCGCAAGGATAAGGGCATCGTGCGAGTGGAGGCCGGCTCGGAAATCTCGCGCGGCAATCACATCTCGATCGTCGAAGTGTGGCAGAACCAGAAAGCATTCGACGAGCACGTCGCCGCCGCGCACACGCGCCAGTTCCGCCAGCAAATCGATCCCAAGCTAGGAAGTCCTTACGACGAGCGACTTCACCATAGCCTCGAATAGCGCCCGATTTTGTTTGTGTCCTCATCTTGGAAAAGATAGGGTTTCGCCCATGCGTGTAGACATTGTGGAGGAGGCCGAAGGCAAAGCAACGGGTCCGGTGTTCCCGCCGGACGAAAACTACTTCGACCTCCGCGCGAATCCCCAGGCGATCGAACAAATTGCCGCTGCGCGCCAATACCTGCCACTCCGGAATTTCCTAGCTTCCGTCAACAGCGCTGAATCCATTTTCGCCACGGCCAGCGCGACAACAAAATCCGATTTGCCCGCCGCTGTATCGGCCGGTCCTGCATATGAATTCGCGTCGCAGACAAAAATCCTATTTGCAGAGCCTTCTCTGAATTGGGAGCGGAGACATTACGTGGATCTCACTTCCGGGTTGAAAGAACTGCTGGAGCGTGACTCGGCAGAGGCGGTCCGCGCGGTGCTGCGGATTTCCTCCTGCGATTTCACGGCCGAAAACCAGCGCGGATATTGCCTGGACATTCGCCTGGTTGCGGAAGGCGTCTCGGCGCAACAGGCGGAGTTGCGCTGGGGATTGGGACTGGCCCGCATCCAACAGGCGCTTCTATTTCGATCCCGTAGCTTGAAGCAAAAAATCGCTGAATAAATCTGGCGCGCAGGGTCCTACTTCGTTCAAGTCACGAAGGAACAGCCGATCCGCGTCGCGCCCGAGCTTTCCCGCTTCTGATAAACGCGGCGCAAGCTGACGCGCACGGGGGGCAGAATCGGCACGTGCAGCACAGCATGGAAGGCTTCGCTGAATTCTTCCGGACGTGAAGTTTCGAGAGCGACCCCGCCATAGCCCAAATCCAGAACGCGCGCAGTGCGTTCGACTCCTTCGCCAATCAGCGCGTAGGCGTGCGTATTGGCCAGAGAAACACGCTCCCACCGCCGCTGCTCCGCACCTGTTTTTTTCACCTCAGCGATCGGGGGCGGCTCGATGGGCGGCGCAACAGGAGGCTCAACCTTTTTCTTTGGTTCCGGGATTGCCGCGCGGGAGCTCACGCCGGCCGGCGGCGCGGATGCCGACGCGCGCGTTTCATTCTTGAGCTGATAAAGCCTTTCATCGGCCACGCGGATCAGGACTTCCTGCAACTCGCCATCTTCAGGATAGACGGCAAGACCATAGTCGAGCGCCAGGGGAATTCTCAAATTCAGAGGCTCGATGGAGCTTGCGTACGCGGCGCGCAAGCGGCGGCTCAAGGTGGCCGCCTGCTCCGTGTCAGATTGCGGAAGCAAGAGCGCGAATTCATCTCCGCCGATCCGAAACGCATAGTCTGAAGTACGCAAGGATTTTCGCAGCGTGGCCGCCGCCATCTGGAGCAAGGCATCCCCTTGCGGATGCCCGAACCGGTCATTCACGTCTTTGAAGCGATGCAAGTCAAAAACCACCAGCGCGAGCTTGTGGGTATAGCGGATCGACCGGTTGAGCTCTTTCTCAAAGTAATCGTCGAAAAAACGCCGGTTATAAAGGGTGGTCAAGGGGTCCGTCGTGGCATTGATCTGAAGCTTGCGCAGTTCCTCGTACTCCATCAGAATCGGCAAACGCAATTGGCCTGTGGACGCCAGCACATCCACCAGGGCGGCCTGCAACGCGACTCTTTTGCCGATGCTCTCGGAAAGTTCACGTTTGCGCGCCAGTGCCTGGTCCCAGAAATCGAGGCTCTGCGTTTCCGTTAATTCAATCTGCGCAATCGAACGGAAAAACCGCTGCAGGAATTGCCCGCGGGTGGAACGGTCCAAAGTTTCGAGCGTGTCCGTTAAGAGCTCGAGGAAAGACTCCTCGGCGGACCAACGTGGTGGGTTGGGGTCACCAGTTTGCGCCATCAAAAGTACCGCTGAAATTCCAGATTACCCCAACGCGGGACGGGCGCGGAGTCAAACTACGTAGAAACATGTGCACGGGACTTGCCATAGGCCGCGCACGCGCTCAGATAAATCTACTTCTTGTAATACGCTGAACCTGCGCGAGTAAGAACTTCCTCGCCGGTTCTAAACTAAAGCGCTTGGACTCTCTTGCGTGCAATGCGCAAAGGATTACATACTTTTGGGGGGTATTCGGTTAACACAGTTTCTCTTCCAAGCATTTCCAGACCCCTAATCCAGCGCCTTCAAGAATTCTACACCCAGCAAATGGATTCCGTGCGCGGCGCGATGTCGGCGCACTCTTGCCTGAATGGGCGGTGTTTCTGACGGCAGCGTCGCAGAAGGAGAAGGTGGGGCCGGAATCGTCAAATTTACGACCTGATCGGTGCGAAGGGCCCGTGGGCTCGCAAGACATGCCCCTGTGGCGCTTATATCAAGCGTCTTGGTGAGATCGAGAAACTCCATTCCGGCGGAGTCCGTCCCTCGGACGAACATTGGAATTTGTACGTGAATCCGCTGAGAACGCCGGCGCTCAGCGGGGGTTAAGCGCATAATTTGTTCTTCCTTATCCAAAAATATCGTGGGAAAGTAATTTCCCAAATTCAAAAGCGTAGTACTTTTGAACTAGTACCATAATCCAAACAGCACATCAATTGCCAGCCATCACCCAAAAACGCGGGGATTGTAAGTCCTTTCCGCATAAAGGGTTACCCATACGTCTGTACCAGTGGAATTTGCTTTCCACATCCTGTCCATCCACAGGAGTCGAGAGGATTACTACAATTGTGCAAAATAGGACCCATTTACCATTGACAGGGGGGGTTCGTTTTGACAGTATCCGGTTGGTTCCCCGCTGACAAACCGAAGTGAATCAAATGGAATTCTCCGCTTTCCCTGATGCGGACAAGTGTCCCGAGGAGACCCAGTTGAAACGCGGTCCTGTCATCGAGTTGCCTGTTACTGAAGCGATCCCGGCGAGCGTGATCACAAGTCTTCTCGACTTGCTGGAACAGCCCATTCTTATTTTCGACCGCTCTGGCCGCATCCTGCAGGCCAACGTGCGAGGGAAACAACGCCTGGCATCTCAAGGCTTCTCGTCCGAATCGAATTTGAACTTGTTTTCCGATTTGCTGCACATCAAGCCCAACGTGATTGCGGACCGAATCGAGGGTGGAGAGCACCAGATCGATTCGAAATTCGATTGCTGCGGCGGCGCAGCCCTCGCGCGTATCCAGTGGTTAGCGGAAGCGGACTGGCTGGTCGTCCGGATAGAAGACCTGGAAAAGCGTGCGGTCCAGAGTCAGGCCACAGCCCCGCAGCATACCGTGCAGGAGTTGCTACAGGAACGCGAGATCACTTATCGAAACCTGCTCGCCGCTTACTTGCGACTCCAGGAAGTCAACCGTCAGAAGACAGTGTTCCTGGCCTCCGCCGCGCACGAATTGAAGACGCCCCTCGCTGTCATTAAAGGCTATTACGACTTACTGCTTTCGGGTTCCCTTGGCAAATTGACCGACAAACAACGGGACATCCTGCAGGAATCGAAGGAAAGTTCCGAGCGTCTGGTTCGCCTGGTTTCGATGTTCCTGAATTATTCGGCGCTGGAGAGCGGTAAGTTGGTTCTGCACCTGCGCGAAAATGATCTGCGGGATTGCCTGAGCGAATTGGCAACGCGCTGGCACGAGGCGTTTGTGCGCAAGCATGTCCGGCTGGATACGATACTCAACACCGACATCCCTATTTTCAAATTCGATTACCAGAAAGTGCAACAGACAGTCGCGAATCTGCTGGATAATTCGCTGAAGCACACGCCCGCGGGCGGGAATGTCACCTTCCGCGCGGAGCTTTACTTCTGGGAACGGCGGTCGGCCGAGGAACTCCAGAACCAGGATCGCCGGCGCGAGCGCGTCCAGCATCCCAACTGCATCAAGGTTTCCGTGTCGGATTCCGGTCCCGGGATCGCTTCCGAGCATCACCAGGAAATTTTCGAGGATTTCGTGCGCGTGGACCGCACCTCGTCGGGAATGGGTTTGGGGCTCGCGATTGCCAAGCGGCTGGTGCAAGCGCATCGCGGAAAAATTTGGGTGGACAGCGAACCGCGGCGGGGCTGTACCTTTACGTTCCTGCTGCCGATAGACAATTCATGATGGACTTTTGGCACGATGAAGGTGGGGCTAATGGCTGATAAGGAAAGAATCCTGGTCGTGGACGACGAACCCAGCATACGAAAGTATCTGGGCACATTGCTCGAAGTAGACGGATATCAGGTCGATTCGGTGACTTCGGGATCGGAGGCGATTAAGAAGATCGAGGACGGCGACCGGCCGGACTTCATCATCCTGGACGTTCTCATGCCGCAAATGAATGGTCTTGAGACCTTGAAACAGTTAATGCAAATGGACCGGTCGCTGAACGTAGTCATGCTTTCCTGTTCCAACGAAGTGGGCACCGTCGTCGAGGCCATCCGCCTGGGCGCACAAGATTACCTGACCAAGCCGTTTGAAAAAGCCGAGCTCGACGTGGCCATGCTGAAGTGCCGGCAAAAGCAGCAGTTGCGCGCGGAAAACAAAGCGTTGCGCGAATACTGCGATAAGATCACCGAGGACCTGTGTTTCCTCGCTGCCAGCCCGCAGATGGTGCGGATTCGCCAGCAGATCCTGCAAATCGCTCCCGTCGACGTCCCTGTATTCATTTATGGAGAGAGCGGCGTTGGAAAAGAAGTCGTCGCGCGCATGATTCATATGCGATCGACGCGCCGCAACCAAGCCTTCATCAAAGTGAACTGCGCCGCGCTTCCCGGCGAGTTGCTGGAATCCGAATTGTTCGGCTTTGAACAGGGCGCCTTTACCGGCGCCGTGCGTTCCAAACCCGGCAAGTTTGAGCTGGCTACCAAGGGAACCATCTTCCTCGACGAAATCGCGGAGATGAGCCCCCATTTGCAGGCCAAACTCCTGCACGTTCTTCAGGATCACCAGTTTTCCAGACTGGGCGGACGCCAATTGATTGACGTGGATGTGCGCGTCCTCGCCGCCACCAACGTGGAGATTCAGGAAGCGATGAAATCGGGCCGCCTCCGCGAAGACTTGTACTACCGCCTGAACGTGCTCTCAATCAATGTCCCTCCGCTGCGCGAGAGGGCCTCGGAAATCCCGCTGCTCTTCCGCCATTTCCTTCAGAAATACAGCGAGAAGTTCAACAAGGAGCCCGTGGTTCCTTCCCAGCATTTGTTGGAAGCGGCCGTGCGTTATCCCTGGCCCGGAAATCTTCGCGAACTCGAAAATTTCGTGAAGCGTTACGTCATCTTGGAAGATGATGAAGGCAGCTTCCGCGAGCTGCTGGAAATGTCCGCCACGCGCCAGCGGACTTCCCCAAGAGAAGAAGCCGCGCCTGTGCGCGAACAGGGATTGAAAGCGCTCGTGCGCAGTTTGAAGGACGAAGCCGAGATGGAAGCCATCGCGGATGCTCTCGAAAAAACTCATTGGTGCCGCAAGGATGCGGCCAAGATGCTGGGAATCAGCTACAAGGCGCTGCTGTACAAAATTCGTCAGTTTGGGCTTGATTCAGGGCGCCCAGCGCGCGCGAATAGCAAGAAAGATGGTGCGGGTGGAGGAGGAGAGACTTCGGGCTCCGGTTCCGTACCCACGGATCTTGCGCCCGCAGGCAGGCACAGCTAGGGACCTAGTACGTGCATACGTGCATCTGATTGCTCATTGAAGGTGGTAGATTTTCCCGTATTACCCAGTAATTCAGTTCGTCCAAGGTGTAGAATCGGGTTGAGAAACTCAAAGCGGTTCCGCATAAAAGCGGGATTTCTCATATCCAAAGGCGGCTTTGATCCAGCTGAAATGTGGCCCTGGCTGCCTCTCCTGATTCGCCGGAACAATGGTTTAGGAACAATAATCTGTAGTTATCCTTGGGGCTTTACAGGTTCAGATCGCGGCATTCAAAGTCTTGTTCGCCAATGATCGTTGGCGGGGGCCAAGTGGTAGAGTTAATTGCTCGATCGCTTTGGAGCGTCAATTGCTCCCATTTCTTGGTCGGGGTGGGTTAAGCAGTCAGAAGAAAGGGTTCGGGGGGAAGAACAAGATGACAGAGCGGCGAACTGCCCGTAGATATGACCTGTCTTTGCCGGTGGTTATTCGGGTACCGGTTGACAAAGAGATAACCTCGCGTACCGGAAAAACGCGCGACATTTCTACCCGTGGCGTTTACTTTACCATTGATCAGGATCCGGGGACGGGAGCGGAACTCGACATTACGCTCACCCTGCCGGCCGAGGTGACCCGGGGTTCTGAAGTTTTCATTCGCGCAATTGGCAAAGTCGTTCGGGTCGACAACCGGTCGGAAAATAGTTCCACTCGAGTCGGCGTTGCGGCAGTCATCGAACGCTACGAAATTATTCGCACCGAATCACCCACTCACTAAGTCTGCGGTTTCTTTTTCAAATTCGCCGTCGCTCCCCTCCTGACACTTCATAGACGAATTCTTTTTCAGGCGATATAATCCCGCCAATGGGAAGCGTTCCGCATGCCGCGCGATTCACGCGGCGCCATCGCAAATGAATTCGCCGACGCTGGACCTTTCCATCGTTATCCCTGCATATAATGAGGAACATCGCCTGCCGAAAACGCTCGATTGCATCTTTGTCTATTTGCAAGCTCGGCATTTTCGGGCTGAGATTATCATCGTCGACGATGGATCCTCCGACCGGATTTCCGAAATCGTAAGCGCTTGCCAGCAAAAATATCCCGGGCTGCGCCTGGTCTCGAACGGGCGAAACCGGGGAAAGGGATTCAGCGTGCGCCACGGCATGCTGGAAGCGCGCGGAGAAATCGCGCTGTTTAGCGATGCGGATCTATCTACACCGATCGAGGAAGCCGACAAGCTGCTGGCAGCCCTGCGAGAGCGGGGATATGACGCAGCCATTGGCTCCCGCGCGTTGGATCGCAGCCTCATCGAAGTCCACCAATCCGTAATCCGTGAGCAGGCGGGGATTTTCTTCAACCGCCTGGCGCGATGGATCATGGGGATTGAATTTTCCGACACGCAATGCGGATTCAAAGCGTTTCGCAGGGAACGGGCGCGGATTACTTTTGAGCAGCAACGCGTGGAGCGTTTCGGTTTCGACGCGGAGATCCTGTTTCTGGCCAAGCGCCATGGGCTGCGGGTCGCGGAAATTCCCGTGCGCTGGTCGCACGACTCCGCCACGAAAGTGAACGTGGCGGCGGACGGAATCCGAATGTTCCTGGAGCTGTTGTTGATCCGCTGGAACGCGATGCGGGGATATTATCCCCGGGCCAGCAAAATCTGAAAAAAGGCCACGGAACAGCCGTGCCCAGAGAGCAACCAGGCATCCAAATCATTTGCGTTCCTTGCGTCGCTCATCGATTATGTGATCCGAAACAGTAGGACAGGCTTCAGCCTGTCTTCGCTGCGGCGAGTACGAAAATAAAAGCAGACAGGCTGAAGAGCCTGTGTGAGAACTCGGTTTTGGTTCATGTAGCGCCCGCCTTCAGGCGGGCATCTGCTTGATTCTAAAGTGCCCGCCTGAAGGCGGGCGCTACAAGGACGTGCCAATTTTGAGTTCACACACAGACTCTGAAGCCTGTCCTACTCAAATTCCCGAAGGAGAAGCGTAAATCCGAATGAAGGTGTCCGTCGTAATCCCGGTCTATAACGAGCGCGCGTTCATCGAGGAGGTCCTGCTGCGCGTGCAGGCATCGCCCATCGATAAGGAGATCATCCTGATCGACGACAAATCTACCGACGGCACGCGCGGCTTGCTGGAGGATTTTGACAAGGCGCAATCGGAAGGCAAACGCGAGGTCGTCGTGCAGAACGGCAAGACTCGCCTGTCCCTCGAAAATATCCGCTTCCTCTTTCAGCAGCAAAACGCCGGCAAAGGAGCAGCGTTGCGCCGCGGTTTCGAGGCGGCCACGGGCGAGATCGTTCTGGTGCAGGACGCCGATCTCGAGTACGACCCCAAGGATTACGGAAAACTCCTCGAACCCATTTTCGAGGGGAAAGCCGACGTCGTGTACGGCTCGCGATTCCTGGGCGGCCCGCAACGCGTCCACTATTTTTGGCATTACGCCGGCAACAAGTTTCTGACGCTGCTTTCCGACGTCTTCACGAACCTGAAACTCACGGACATGGAGACCTGTTACAAAGTTTTCCGCCGGGAAGTCCTGCAAAACATCAAGCTCAAATCGGACCGCTTTGGATTTGAACCTGAAATCACCGCCAAAATTTCCAAGGGCAACTGGCGAATCTACGAGGTTTCCATTTCCTATGCCGGCCGCACCTACGCGGAAGGCAAAAAAATCACCTGGCGCGACGGCGTCTCCACCCTGTGGTACATCATCCGGTTTAATTTGTTTGACTGATCCCTAGCGGGTCCCGGAATTCCGCCTCCGTGGGCCCGGCAGGGCGTAACTTGTGCTCCTGCCGCCTTCTAAACCTCGCTCGGGGATCCCCTTCTTAACCAGACCCATAATGTCGCGGTGGGCCGTGTCCTGCGACTGATTCGTTAGCTTCGCCCATTTTGACGAGGTCAGCTTGCCCTGGAATCCATCCAGCAAACGATTGAGCACGCGACGCTGCCGTTCATTCACCGGTGTTTCGCCGACCGTCTCCCAGAATCGCGCCTTTGCCAGCACGCTGCCAAGAAGTATCTCCGCACGTGCAATCTTAATCTACGCAAATCATGCGGAGAAAACAGGAACGGATCTTAGGGGGGATTTGCGAAGAATTGATCTGGGTCTATCTTTCGGAAAGTTCAGTCAGGTTTTATGTTCCGTGTCGGAATCGACGCGGGCTTCGACTTGATTGAGGCGGTCGACAAGGGTATTCAGCGCCTGCAAGAGGGATTCGACCAGGGGCGGTTGATCGCCATTAGTTCCGAGTGAAGAGGGGGGCGCCAGCGCGGGGGGCGGCGGAGGCGCCTGCGCCAACGGGTCGACGATGTGCAAATCAAAGTCGCGCGCCACTTCTTCCACGATCTCCGGGGGCACAGGATTTTTCTGATCCACAAACGAGCTCACCAGCGCGTGTTCGCAGAGCAGGTTCGTGACCCTGGGAATTCCACGCGCATACCGGTGGACCGCTTCCACCGCTTCCGGACTGAAAACATCGGGATTTTCCGCTCCCGCGATGCGCATGCGTTCCACAATGTAACCGTGGGTTTCTTCGAGTGTGAGCTGGCGCGTCTTAGCACGCAGCGTGATGCGCTGCCGGAGCTGCCGGAGCTGCGGCTGGTTGAGTTTTTGTTCGAGTTCGGGCTGGCCCGCAAGAACAATCTGCAGCAGCTTTTCGGTGGAGGTCTCCAGGTTCGTCAGCAGACGGATTTCCTCGAGCATCTGCGGCGAAAGATTCTGCGCCTCATCGACGACCAGGACAGCGCGTTCCCCGGCCTGGTAACGCTCCAGCAGCCACTGATTTAATTTCAGCAACATCTGGCCTTTTTGGTGCGTCTCACACGGGATGCCGAAGTCGGCCATCATAAAATCGAAAAATTGCGAGACGCTCAGACGCGGATTGAACACAAAGGCGGTGAAAACGCGCTCTTTGTGCAGCCATTCGAGCAGCTTGTTGATCAGCGTAGTCTTGCCGGTTCCGACTTCGCCGGTCAGTAGGATGAAGCCCTTGCGCGTTTCAATTCCGTAGGTCAAGCAGGCCAGCGCTTCCTGCGTGTTTCCCGTCAGAAACAGATAGCGCGGGTCCGGATTGACGTTAAACGGATTCTCTTTGAGTCCGAAGAACTTCTTATACATGCCAAAACCTCGGGGACAGAATACAAACCATGATCACTGAAAATCCCGTATATATGTGCATCGAACTTACGGCCGTCCTAACCGGCCGGGCGCAGATGCCAATTTACCGACATTCCAAAAGTTTGTTGAAGGCCAGTTCCGCCGCAACTAGCCACCGGGCAAATGGCGGGACTGTTCTGCCTTGACGCGCCATAATTGAAATTGATCTGCGCGTGCGTGCCGACGCGCCGGCCAAGATTCGTGCCGATGAACCAGTTGTCGAATTGCGTAGTCTTGGCACCCGCGGCGGCAAGACTGTTGTTTAATGCGTACCCGCCGGTGACGGATCCCGTCCAGAAGCGCGTGAACTGGTAGTGCGCCGTGCTGGAAAAAGTATTGCTCGTCGCTCCCAGGTACACGCCTGATCCCCCGCTTAACCCGCGCACAAAATTAAAGGAAAGCCCGCCCCGGCGCCGCTCATAACTCAGCGCGCTGTTGACCGAAGCGAACAGGAGATGGAAATTTCCGACCCCGGCTGGGGCAGCCGAAAGAATTTCTTGCGGCCCCGCGGCGACCTGGAACGCCAGACGACCCGTGATTTTCCTTCCGTAAGCCAGGGCACCCACATAGTCCGACGTGGAACTCCCGGTCCCAGTGTAATTCGTCTTGCCGTAGCTTCCGAGGATGGCGATGGAATTGGACGGATCGAGCAAGTAATCGTAGCCCGCCTGCACATTGAACAAGCTGCTGCTGATGTACCCGGGGCCGGTGAAATGCAGCAAGCCGTAAGAACCGGCGAAAGTGAACGCCGACCTTCGACTGAAGGAATATTCCGCCTGGCCGAGAACGCCGTTCCGGTAACGCATAGCTGGGCCGGTGTTGACAGTTTCACTTGGCACAAACCCGGACGCGAGGCTGTTCAGGGATGCCCCTAACAACGAGGAAAATTGAGCCGACAGGCCGGGGCCGCCCATGCCTTGGCCGGTAAATGCGGCGCCCGGGGAAGCCGTAAAATCATCGCGAAGAAGAATATGCCACCTGGCCCATTCGGCCTCTTGAGTAACACTCAGATTGTGGAATTGATAGTGCGGCGAGGTCGCGCCAAAAAAGTTAGACGCCACACCGTACCCCAGGTTGAAGGTCTCACCACCGTTGTAGATGGTGGAGAAGTGGTACTGGCTCCAGGTGCGATTGAAATTCAAGCTGCCGCTGGCCACGGATACGCCAGCCAGGACCGTCTTCCCCGAGTTGCCGGGGACAGCTTGCCCGAGTTGTGAAACCGAAATCGCGGGGTCGAAAATATTCCTGCTGTGCTGCAGCGATCCTAGAGTGTAAGGCGCTGCCCCGGCAAGCGTATTCGTGTCCGGCGTGACGTGCGACGGATCATACGGTTGGGGATCAAACGGTTCAGCAACACCGCGAGCGGCGGCGACCGGCGGTTTATTCGAATATCCCCCGCTCGGGCTCGAATCCAGCGGTTGGAGCGGGGCGTTGGGATCGATCGGCGACGTGTCCTGTTTTTGATCTTGCGCGAATGCGCCGGTCGTGCAAAGCACCAGCGCGGCCGCGAGGATCCAGCTTGTCTCTCGCACCTTCATGGCTTCTCCTCTTAGGGGACGACGACAGTGTCGCCCGGTTCCAGCTTGATATTTTGGTCCGGATTGTCACCCTTCAGAACCTCGCGGTAATTGAAGGGCAATTCAATGTGTTTGCCGCTGACCAGCCGCATCACGTGAATTTTTTTCACATCGGCAAAGGTCGTAAATCCACCGGCGCTCGATAGCGCCTGCAATACCGTCATGCCCGGAATCAGAGGAAACGCACCGGCGCGAAGCACTTCGCCGACCACAAACACGCGCTGGCTGTTGATCTGCGTGACAATCACGGTGACCTGAGGTTCCGTCAAGAACTTGCGTAGTTTTTCGGTCACGGTTGAGGCCAGTTGCTGCGGCGTCGAACCGGCCGCCTGCACGTCGTTGATCAGCGGCAATGAAATTTTGCCATCGGGCCGTACCGGCACGATCCGGGTCATGTCCGGCTCTTTCCATACATTAATGTCGATCACATCTTCCGGGCCGATGACGTAGGCCGGATCCGTCGTGGCCGGCGCGGCTGCCGGCTTGAATTCGTCACCAACGGAAGGATTGTTCCGCGCCGTGGTGAACGACGGAACTGGCTTGACTTCCTTTTTGTCCTGGAAGGCCGCTTGTGTGTTCCCCGCGCTGGCGAAGAACATTACGGCGACAAAAAAAAGAATTGTTCGTTTCATTGTAAACCTCCTCATTGCTCCTCCGGACGGTCGGAACCGTCCAGACCCAGCTGTTTCAATTTATAGAGCAACGCTTTGTAGCTAATTTGCAGCTCTCGCGCCGCTCTCTTTCGGTTCCAGTGCGTTCGTTCGAGCTGATTCAAAATCATGGCTCGCTCGGCCAGCCGCGAAGCCGCCCGGGCGGCCTCCTTCAGCGAACCCGACGGAATGTGCGAAGGGACATTCTCGGAAATTTTCGAAGCCTCAGGGAGAGGATCGGGGGTCTTGGTTCCATTTTCAACCGTAAGGTCATGGGTGGCCAGGTGTTCGTCTCCCAACGCCACAATTTTTCGCGCCACATTTTCCAGCTGGCGGATATTTCCGGGCCAAGAATGCCGCAGCAACAAACTCATCGTGGATTCGCTGACTTTCGGCTCCGGGCGCTCAAACAATGATGTATATTTCTTGAAGAAAAATTCCAGCAATGCGGGAACGTCCTCTTTTCGATCTCGCAGCGGGGGCAACCGCAAGTGAACTCCGTTGATCCGGTAATATAGTTCTTCCCGGAATCGCCCGCTCTTCATCTCATCCTCGAGATTCCGCGTGGTCGACGAAATGACGCGCATGCAGTTGCATCCTTGAGGCGGCGTGCCGCTGCCGTCGGGGAGCAGGTGAAGCAGGCGTCCCTGTGCGGCCGGATCGAGGTGATTGATCCCATCCAGAAACAATGACCCGCAGCCCGAGGCATCCGCTGCCGAAACATTTTCGGCGCGCTGCAAGCGCGCGGAAAGGGAATCTCCCGTCAATCCGGAACACCCGCACTTTACAAACGGCTCATTCCAGCGCCGCGAGAGCCGGTGAATTTCAAGTGCCGCGACTTCCTTGCCTGTCCCGCTTTCCCCAACCAGGAGAACCGGGATGTCCGTTGAGGCAATGTCAGCAATCGTGCGCTCCAGTGCGCGCATGGCCGGGCTGGTGCCATGAACGAAGTATTGGTCGGTGCGAGCCTGGGAAGCAGGCACGCCGACCGATAAAAGGTTTTCATCCGCCCGAGTTGCCATTCCACCTCAGAAAAAATGAAGGCTGAAGATGCACACCTCACACATGTGCCCAGCTTGACATAGAGCAACGTACGGGCCATGACAAGGTCTAACGAATCACAATGTTCAGAATCCAAGTAAGTCTTTAGAGGGGTTCAAGTTAACTGGGAGTCAGGTAAGCGTCTATCGACTCGCTCCTACCCGCTTTAAGAAGTCTCGCGTTACCACAATGTGGTACTATATTTCCCTACTCATTCGGAGTCTGAATTGCCGCCCATACCGCACACATAATAAAAGAGATATCCTGGCGTGGAAGGGCCCTGATCTATTTCGTAGGTCTGGAGTAGAATTGTGGCAGGAGGAAGCTTATTTCCACAGTATTCCCTTATTTTTCAACAATTCGCCAATCCAAGCCCACACCAGACTGCCCTCATTCATTCGTTGAGGCAGAACTAGCTGTGCGGTATGGGGGGCTTTTTCCCGATTGGTTATTCCTCAGCGCCGGCTGAACTCACTTTTCCGTCGGCCGGAGGGCTCATTCCCCGCTTGCGCGGCAAGCCGGCCCGGCGGATCTTATAGAGCAATGCGCGGTAGCTGATTTTCAGCGCGCTAGCCGTCCGCTTGCGGTTCCAGCGATTGGCTTCCAAGACGCTCAAAATAATCTTCCGCTCGAGATCATGAACCGCCTGGCGAGTCACTTTCTTCAGATGGATTTGGCCTTCGATTGGAATTTCGGGAGCCGCATGAGTGTACTCCCAGTTCAATAGTTCGCTGGAAATGGCGTCTTCCGAGCCGAGGATTACGTATCGTTCGATTAGGTTCTCCAACTCGCGAATATTGCCCGGCCACGAATGCTTGGCGAGCAGATTGAGAGCTGCGGGGGAAAGAGGCCTTGCCTGCATGTTGTGCCGGGCTCTATGAATCTGCAAAAAATAAGCCACTAGATCGGGAATGTCTTCCGCCCGCGAACGTAGCGGTGGAAGGTCAATACTGACCACGTTGATGCGATAAAATAAGTCCTGTCGAAACCGCCCATTCGCGATTTCCTGTTCGAGCCGCCGATTGGTCGCGCAAATCACTCGGAGTTGAACGCGCCGGTCTTCCTGCCCGCCAATTCTACTGAACTGCCCATCCTGCAGCAGCTGCAGTAGCTTGGCTTGCAGCGTCATGTCGATGTCATCGATGCCATCTAGAAAAAGCGTTCCGCCATTGGCCAATTCCACTCGCCCTGGTTTGGAGGAGTGCGCACCGGTGAACGATCCCTTCTCGTAGCCGAACAATTCGCTCTCCAGGAGGGCCCCCGGAATCGCTGCGCAGTTTACTTTTACAAATGCCGAATCGGGGATGGGCGAAAGGTTGTGAATAAAGCTGGCCAGCAGGCCCTTCCCCGTGCCGTTGTCGCCCTGGATGAGAATCGGAACGCCGGATTGGGCCACTTTATCGATTTTCTGCCTTGCCGCCTGCATCGCGGCGGAACGACCGAAAATCAGGTCCGTCGGCGGGAGTTTTCCCGTCCGGTCACCAAACCCTGCTCTAGAGGTAAGTGTGGTCGCCATATTGCTTTGTTCTTGATGAAATTGGGGGAGTGAGACCGTCCCCCCATTAACCAAATGCACACAGCGAACCAAACTAATGTGCCAAATGCCTCTGAAATTACTCTCCAGGGGAACCTCTCATCAATTTACATCCTCTTATGTTTCAATAACTTACACAAAGGCGGGATACCGGTGGTCACGGTACGTTCAAGACTCAAATCTTTTTGGCGGCTGACGTAAGTAGGAAATTGTTTTCTCTTACAGGAAACCCACCTTCAGGCGATTGATTCCTTTTGGCGCGTTTTTGAATGACGGCCAGGAAAGCGATTCGTGCGGGAAAGGCATTTTTCACTCGCCCCTTGTTCATGGCAAGCTCTCGGAGGTAGGCAAATCACTCCATCGAGGTCCGACCCGAATCGGGGATCTCTCCGTAGGGCGGCCAGTAGCCGAATCTCATCTTAGGTCAACTTACATTTGTGGAATGCTGACGATCGGCAGCTTATTCCGAGGGCTCCAGAATGGTGGCAGAACCGCGATTCCTGTTGCAAGGGGCGGGGCATGGGCCTAGTATTCGGCTCAGGAAGCAGCCCGCCCGCTCAGGAGGTCCGCGAATGCAAGTTGTGGACTTGATTCACTCCCGGCAGGAAGTGTATTCGATTCAAGAAGAAACAACGGTACATGAGGCGGCGCGCTACCTGCGCGATCACCAGGTGCGATCCGTGGGCGTGCTGGATGCCGCGGGAAAGTTGGCCGGAGTTATATCGCAAAGCGATATATCGGACAAGGTGGCGGCGGAGAACAAATGCCCGGCCTGGATGCGGGTTTCGGAAATCATGTCGCGGGATCTGCTCGTCGTGCAACCGGATTATCCGCTGGATGAATGCCTGCGCCTGATGGAGAAGCACGGCGTCTTTCACTTGGTGGTCGCGGAAGAATCGGGGCGCTTTCTCGGCATGATTTCGGTCGCGGACCTGTTGAAAATCATCGCTTCTGATCACAAAGCCCGCGCCGACATGTTTGAAGCGTTCGCCTTCCCGCAAAGATAAAAGGAATCTCCAGGGAAAGCGCAAGACGGCCGATTCATACTCTGGTAAGGGTCTTTATCAACTGATTCAAACGCGCGCGCTCCCCCTGCCCCATGACTGTAAACTCGATGCCCATGCCCTTGCCGGGCTGGCTATCGCACACCAGGGCGCGGGCGCGCACCTCGCCGCCAGGAATTTCCAGAACCAGATTAATAAAATCTCCGACCGGGGGAGGCTCCGGCGTCGAGATAAATAGCCCCCCAAGAGCTAAAACGCTGGCGGTGGATACCTTCCGTTTGCCCAAGTGTTCCCAGGCCACCCGCGCCCCTTTCGGCAATGGGACGCGCGCATATCTCCGAACTTTCAGGCTGGAGGCCATAGGATCCCGCTTCCCTAGAGGGTAATCCAGACGGGAATCCCGAAGCCAAATTCCGCGTGGAGGATTGTCCTAACAGGAACCCTGCCAAAAGGAGATCGTACGGAAGCTGCAGTATATGCGCGTGAATCCACTGCGGCGCTGGTTAATCGTCCATCCCAACGATTGGCCTTGGACCAGTTTTTCCTTACACGCGAGAAGGGACGCCGGTTTGGTCCGCGTTGATCTCATGAGTTGATCCTGTCCATGCGAATCAGGTCAAAAGCCCCGCCCTCGCCGCGGCGAGGACTCGGCACCCGCCACTTCAAAATCATTCAAAGCCTGGGCCACCCCCCCCCGTTCATTTTAAGATACCGAATTCATAGGAGCTTGTAGTATCGTAAGTGAATCGGCCCGCATCCCATAATTCGGAGAAACGCTTTGCTCGAAATCCGAAGGGCCGTTTTAGTTCTCGTCATTCTTCTTAGTCCCGCCATCGGCTGGTCGCAGACCCAGCTCGATGACAACGCCAATCTTCATGGTGAAGGGCAGCAACCCTCCACAGCGCAAGGCAGCCAGACTCCCGCGCCTCTGCCTGACAAACCGGTTGCAGTGCCAGGCCAAGCTACGGACAGCCAGGACAAAAAAGACGATTCCGAAGGCAAGCAGACCAAGCGCATGCTCTGGGTCGTCCCGAATTTTGGGGCGGTGGACGCCCATGAGCAACTTCCGCCGCTATCCACACGCGAGAAATTCAAACTCGCTGCGCAGGACAGCGTTACGGACTACTCCTCTTACACCTGGGCCGCAATCCTGGCTGGACAAGCTATGCTCTTAAATTCCGATCCGGAACTGGGTCGCGGAATCGCGGGTTACGGTCGCTATTATTGGCGTAACTTCGTGGATGGCGTCTCGGGGACATTTTTTACCGAGGCCATTGTCCCCGCGATCACGCACGAGGACCCGCGCTATTACACCATGGAGAACGGAGGGGTTTTTCGACGAACGGGTTACGCGATATCCCGCGCCTTTGTTACTAAAACAGATTCCGGAGGGACAAGTTTTAATTGGTCTGAGGTAGCGGGGAACGGATTGGAAGCGGCCCTCTCCAACGCCTACTATCCGCCTCAGGAGCGCGGGGCGAGTCAGACGGCAAGGAACTGGGGAACGCAGATGGAATCCGCTGTTCTGAATCACGTTTTCCAGGAATTTTGGCCTGACATTCGCAGGAAAGTTTTTCGCCGGAAATAGGTTAGCTCAGACTCTGAGAGCATCGGTTTAAGACCAAGAAAGAAAACTGGGATCAATACCGCGTAGCCTTTTCCGCATTCTGTCCTACCATGATGCACCCAACATCCGGCCTGTCCTGACGCATGTTTTTCATTTTCTTTGCGTCTTCGCGTCTGGCAATCTTCGCGGCGTCCTAGGTGGGAAAGCCGCCATCGCGTTTCAGCACGGCGTTGATTGAGCTGCGAATTTCATAGAACCATGCCATGGACGGTGCTCCTTTCGGCTTTGGCGATGCAATTGGGGCGACTCGCGCGGGTGGCCGACCCTTACTCGAACTTTACTCTTGACGGCTGAGCACCATGGGATGATACCACTCCATTACGTCAACGCGGAGGAATGGGTTTCGCTTTTCCGGGTGGCAGACCCTTCGCGCTTTTCGAAGGGTCTGGGTTTTGGCGTTTTCTCTCCTCCATGGCCAACAAACTCCTTCGGATCTACGGGCGCGGGCATCTTCATTTCATCACGTTCCGTTGCTACCGGCGCGTTCCATTCCTGCGTTCGGTCCGCGCCAGGAATGTGTTTGTCCAGATTCTGGACGAAGTTCGGAACCGCTACGGTTTCTCACTCGTGGGGTACGTGGTCATGCCGGAACACGTTCACTTGCGGATCGGTGAACCGGCCCAGGGAACGCCTTCTACCGTGATTCAAGTCTTGAAACAGCGAGTCTCTCGCCGCCTGCGCCGCAAGAAGAAAGCGATCGCTGGACAATTGAATTTGAACTTTGAAAGTGGCGAGCCCTCACAGCCGCGAATTTGGCAGAGCAGGTTTTACGACTTCAACAGATGGAGTCTAAAAAAGAGAGTCGAGAAGCTGCACTACATGCACATGAATCCGTTGAAGAGGAAACTGGTCGATCACCCGAAAGATTGGCCCTGGAGCAGCTTTTCGTTCTACGCAAATCCCAAACTCGGATTGATCCGGGTCGACCCCGTACGCTGAGCCGAAACGCCAGCCGAAAAAAGTCAAACCCACCGCCCCTTCGAAACCCACGAAGGAGCGGCCACCCGGAAGATCAAAAGCGCCCTAAAGGCTGCGCCACCCGCCAAGTTCAACTACCAAGCCCGGGCCACCCGTCCCTGGGATGCGCGAAGGGTGCGCCAACCTTCATTGTCAGCGGTTATCTTCGAGGAACAAATACCAATGCGGAGCAATGGGTTCAAATGTAAAAACATCTTGATTTGATTCTTTGCGCCGAAATTGATCTAGGGAATTCCGAATGGGGGACAGGGGCTGAGTAGAATACGCAATTCCTTTGCCCGAACCACTCGGAACTATGCCAATTCCACTCACCAAGAAGAAGACACACGAGGTACACGAAGGATAATCCGCATGCGTTGAAATACCGCCGGAGATTCCGAGTTTTCGAAACAATGCGCGGTAGGCGTTCCATCTCTCTTGCGAGAAACCAATGTTCGCACGTGGCCACGAACCATCGGTATCCAACATTGTGAAGTCTGAGGCGATCCCAACGACATGCCTATCTTCATTAGACATCCTTACAAGTTTCTCAAAATCGTCCCGGTGCTGGATAAATTCCCGTTTCAATTGCGCGTCTGAAGGATGTTCCTTGGCAAATGCCCACCATGAAGACGCCAGAAGCAGAGCGAAAGCCGAGCAAAATAGAAAAGGCTTGCGAAGATGTATAGTGCCACTCATGTCCGCTGTCGCATAGGCTACCTTAGCTCCAAATTATTCCTCGATGTCCACCCAATGTCAGCTCTTAACCAATTTGTAACACCCCTTCGGGTGGGTGGCCGACCCTTTCGCGCTTCCTCTGTTGACGAGCGCTCCTGCTTGGATAATACCACCCCAGTACTTCAACGCTGAGTGACTGGTTTGGCTTTTTCGGGTGGCCGACCCTTTCGGTTTCAAAAGGGTCGGGGTATTGGTTATCCCTCATGGCCTCCAGCTTTTAGGCTATCGAGTCTCCATTCAGTTACCGTTGTGCGTCTACGCACTTTGCCTTTGACCGAGCCTTGCTCCGTGTTCCTGGTTCCGATAATCTCGAAGTCTGTGAAGAAGCCAGCCAAGAAAAATGCATTGCAGGTTTGTCTGCTTTCGCCACACCCTTTGGTGCTCAGCGAATTCGAGCGGGTGCTCGCAAACCCAGAGTTCAAAACAATTTCGAGACATTTGGAATCGACCCTCGGGCCGGATTTGCGCCATCTGGCAATCCCCAGGGCCACCGTTTACGTGGTGGACGCCCATGTGGCCAAGCCCGCGGCGGGCGCGCTGCTTTCCAATATCCTCGATCATCACAGTGAGGGGCGCATCATCGTCGTGGCCGAAAAATTTGACGCCACGGAAAGTTACTCGCTGCTGCAAATGGGCGCCAAGGGATTGCTCACTTACACCGAAGCGCGCGAGCAACTGCCACGCGCGCTTCCGCTGGTGGCCAATGGCGGATTCTGGGTTCCCCGCTCCGTGCTTTCAGGGTTTGTCGATTCGGTCCTGGCTGGATCGCACAGCCGCCGCCTGAAGGTGGACACCGCGGCGGACTTGAGCCGCAGGGAGCAGGAAGTTCTAAATTCGCTGCTGGAAAATCTGGCCAACAAAGAGATCGGAAGCAGGCTCAATATTTCCGAGCGAACTGTAAAATTCCACGTGTCAAATTTGCTGAACAAGTTTGGCGTCCGCCGCCGCGCCGATCTCATCCTGCTGTGTTATCAAAAGCGCAGCGTCACTACTTGAGGCTTGCGCCCGCCTCGCGTTTTTTCCCATTTCGGGATTGGCAACTGGGCACAGAGGCGCGGCAAGCCGGTATTGCGCGGATGAGAAAATTGTTATAGTCGGCTCGCGAATTGCGATAATAGAACTTCGACAGGAGCGGGATAGACATCGATGCCTACCGATCGCAGGCCGGAATTCTTTAAGGGCTCACAACTCCGCGTTGGAATTATTGGTTGTGGGTACGTGGGACTGCCGCTGGGACTGCGGTTTGCCGAAGCCGGGCATCGCGTAACCGGATTTGACACCGACCCGGTAAAAGTCGAAAAGCTGAACCGCGGGCAAACCTACATCCAGCACATCCCGCAAAACAAGATCCAGCAGTTCGTGCAGTCCAAGCATTTTGCGGCGACCACGGATTTTTCGAAGCTGGCTGAGGTCGACGCCATCCTCATCTGCGTGCCAACGCCGCTCGATCAACGGCGTGAGCCGGACCTTTCGTATGTCCAGGACACGGCCCAGGCGATTCGTCCGCACTTGCAGCGGGGCCAGTTGGTGGTGCTGGAATCGACGACCTACCCGGGAACGACCGAAGAACTGGTGCTGCCGGTGTTGGAGGAGACTGGGATGAAGTGCCCGGTCGCGCACGGTCCGGACCATGACCAGATCGGAACGGATTTCTTTTTGGCGTTTTCGCCCGAGCGCGAAGATCCGGGCAACAAGCAATACGGCCTGGCGCAAATCCCCAAGGTCGTGGGCGGAGTGAATCCTCCGTCAGGACGCGCGGCCTGCGCACTGTACGCGCAGATCGTAGCCAAGGTGGTGCCGGTAAGTTCGACCCAGGCAGCGGAGATGGCCAAGCTGCTCGAAAATATTTTCCGGTGCGTGAACATCGCCCTGGTCAACGAATTAAAAATGCTGGGCATGCGCATGGGGATCGACATCTGGGAAGTGATCGATGCGGCGGCGACCAAGCCCTTTGGCTTCATGCCGTTTTATCCGGGCCCGGGCCTCGGCGGCCACTGTATTCCCGTGGATCCGTATTATTTGTCCTGGAAGGCAAGAGAGTACGATTTTTCGACCCGGTTCATTGAGCTGGCCGGCGAAGTGAACACGGCGATGCCGTATCACGTGGTGGATTCGGTGGCATCGGCGCTGAACGAGCGGCAAAAATCTCTGAAGGGTTCGCGGGTTATGGTCCTGGGCGTGGCCTACAAGAAGGACGTGGACGACATGCGCGAGTCGCCGTCGTTAAAGATCATCGAACAACTGACCCTGCGCGGCGCCAAGGTGGATTACAACGATCCGCATTTCCCAGAGATCCACAAGCTGCGCCACTACAATTTCGAGGGAATGAAATCCGTGCCGATTGACAGCAAGTCGCTGGCCGCGTACGACTGCGTGCTCATCGCCACCGATCACACCAGTTACGATTACCCGATGATCGTCGAATCCTCGCAACTGGTGGTCGATACGCGCAATGCCACGCGCCGCATCGCGCGAAATCGCAATAAGATCGTCCTGGTATAAAGCGGCCCGCGAGCCATTACGGCTGTTCTGCTGATCCCGTTACTTATTGAAATCCATAACATTGCATACCATTGTCTGAATTCGGCGCCTCCCGTAGCATGGACTTATATGGCCAATGGGAGTCTATTTCAAGGCGGGTCCGAAACGAACCGCCGGCGCAGTCAACGGGTAATCCTGAGCCTGCCTGTGACGATTCGCACCGAAGGCGGTCCAAAAGACGCCTCCTTCGAAGAGGAAACGCATACCCTGGTGGTGAACTTGCAAGGGGCCCTAATCGTCTTGGCTGGCAAAGTGACAAAAGGTCAACAGCTTCGGCTGACGAACCGTGCCACACATGAAGAGCAGATGTGCCGGGTGGCGACTGTGACTCCTCCAACAGGAGGCAAAGCTCAAATCGGCGTCGAATTTCTAACACCCTGCCCCGATTTTTGGCGCATCTCTTTCCCGCCGGAAGATTGGGTCTTGCCGGAACCGTCGTCCCTC
The DNA here is from genome assembly GCA_963719875.1 of uncultured Acidobacteriota bacterium. Lineage (GTDB taxonomy): Bacteria > Acidobacteriota > Terriglobia > Acidiferrales > UBA7541 > Palsa-360. The sequence continues at coordinate 740,250 of CAVRDJ010000002.1, forward strand.
TCTTCTGACAAAGCGTAACCGCTCTTTCCGTGCGGGTTTCTCTACGTCCACACCTCCATACCCTATCGACAATCGCAAAACCCTCACAGCTGCTCCGCGGCCGATGGCTGTGCTACTCAAAATCAAAAACATACGAGCGAGGGAATTTTGAGGACCCGCTTACGGCAAATGTGTGAGTTCAATTCGAGCGGTGCCAAATGGGATTTCCGCCTCGACCAGGACAGGCGTGTGGACCGCGTCCTTGGTAATCCACAACCAAAACCTCGTGTCAGTCAATTCCTTGCCGTGATCGAACAAACGGAGGGCGATGCGAAAGGCGGGGAAATTCCCAGCAGGTACGGTAACGGTTCCTTGCGGCGTATCAATCCGGGCCACGACGTCATAGAGGCGCCGGCCATCGAATACGGGAACTCGCAGCTCCGGTATGCGCTGCCAATCCGCCGCGCGCAAATTATAAAGAAAACTGATGGCGTCGCGAGTTCCAGGGGTTACGCGAACCGCCGTGGCATCGGCCGGGGCCGGATCGCCTTCGGCAGTCATGCGAAACAAATTCGTTTGCGCTTTCCCTTGCTCGTGAAGATACATTTCATATTGCAGGGAAAACAAATTGGCGGCGGAAGTGTAGGAGTCAAACTGGTCGTCAATGGTAAACAGCGCGCGCGTGGTGTCCATGGTGTGCGCGATGGCGCGAAAATGCCATGCCGGATGCCCAAAGAAATTGCGCTGCTCGACGACGGTGGTTTCGATCTTGGCGGCATTCACCGCATATTTTGAGAACAAGACGCGGTATTCGAGAATTTCACCCGGCTGAAACGGAACGGGAACCGCAACAGGCGCCGCAGGAGCCGCGGGAGGTTTAGCGCGCTTCTTGGAGGGCTTGGATTGTTGCGCTGATCCCAAGGAAGCGAATGCCAGCAGCAGCGCCAGCAGCGGCACGGCAGAAGCAATTCGAGTGAATCTTGCGCGTGTCCTCATCAATGAATTGGTTCGGAGCGGCGAAGCCGGGTCGCGCCGGTCCTTTCCAGCATGCTAACTTAGACGCCGTGACGCCGCCCAGGAGGCACGCTATATTCAGGGTACAGAAAAAAGTGCCCGGAAACCAGTTGTACCGACCTTGGTGTTTAGATGCGTGCCGCGACAATCGCGTGGTTCGGAAACACCCGGAATTCGGCGATCTCTTGTTTCGCATCAGTACTTAAAAGAGAGGAATGGATGCGCTATCTGGTAACCGGAGGGGCGGGATTCATCGGCTCGAATACGGTAGAGGAATTGGTGCGCCGCGGCCACGAAGTGGTGGTATTGGATAATTTGTCCGCTGGCAAGGCCGGAAATCTTTCTCCCGTAAGAACAAAGATTAAATTAATCCAAGACAGCATCACGAATTTGAACGCCCTGCATGAGGCGTGCCGCGGAGTGGACTGCGTGATTCACTTGGCGGCCCAGACTTCTGTGCCGCGTTCGGTGAAAGACCCGGTCGAGACGAATCTCATCAACGTGAACGGTACGCTGAATGTTCTGGTGGCGGCTCGCGACGCGAAAGTAAAACGCGTGGTGTTTGCATCCTCATGCGCGGTCTACGGAAAGACTAATGTCCTTCCGATTCAGGAGAGTGCTGGCCTCGCGCCGATTTCCCCGTACGGTGTTTCCAAGCAGGCAGGCGAGGCCTATGGCCGCGTGTTTCAAGAAATGTTCGGGCTTGAATTTGTCGCTCTGCGTTACTTCAATGTGTTCGGACCGAGACAAGATCCCAGTTCTCCATATTCCGGCGTCCTGTCGGTCTTTAACGCGGCTCTTCTCGGGGGAACGCAACCCACCGTTTTCGGCGACGGCGAGCAGTCGCGTGACTTCGTCTACGTGGAAAACGTGGTGGAAGCGAATTTGCTGGCCGCCGAGGCAAGAGCCGCGCCCGGCCTGGCCATCAACATCGGCACAGGTAATCGCTACACTTTGAATCAAACGCTCGCATTGCTCGAAAAAATTACGAGGCGTCGTGCGCGTGCAAAATACGCCACGCCACGCGATGGTGACATCCGCGATTCGCAGGCGGACATCGGCCTCGCGCAAGAAGCGCTTGGGTATCACCCGCGCTTTGGATTCGAAGAAGGATTGAAGCGCACTTGGGAGTGGTTTTGCTCCGCCCAGAATGCGCCGAGCCGCCCCTGATGACATGCGCAGTAACTTAGCCCATGCCGCCACCAAGCTGCGAGAGTGCTAGATGGTTTGGCCGATCATGGTGGCATCAATTCTTGCTGGGTGGGAATTTGCTGCGGAGCTCGTCGAAGAAATTGAAAATGAAGCTGACCTTGTTCACCGCAGCGTCTTGTTCTGTGCCCGGGGTTTTCAGCACGGCGAAGCGTTTGCCGTCGGGGTGCACGTCAAAGTTAGAGGTACCCAGCCCCCCGTCGGTGAACTGGCCGGGCGACCAGAGCTGGGGCTTGTCGGCGTGGAAGGAGTCGCCGGAAGCGGTGTAAGGGACCACCATGATCTTGCTGTCCACGGTTCGATAAAAAAGCTCCTTGCCATTGGACGACCACTTGGGAATGATGCCGCCTCCGGTGGAAATCTGCCATTTGCCCCCCGGGCCGGGGAAAGGCCGAACGTACACTTCGAAGCCACCGGATTCATTGGACGTATAGGCCAGCCAGCGGCCATCGGGCGAGAAGGCAGGCTCCGCTTCTGTGAACGTGCTGTTCACGAACGGCTTCGGCTCCCCGGGCTTCCAGCCGGACTTCTCGTCGCCTTGAATGGGCAGAGTCATAACGTCAAAGCCAGTGTTGGGGTTGAGCTCGTGGAACGCCAAAAACTTGCCGTCGGGCCGCCAGGAGCGAGCGTATTGCGGGTTCTTACTTTCCGTTAGGCGTTGGGCATCCCCGGCGCCGTCGGCGCGTATCCACCAAAGGTTAAACGACCCACTCTTATCGCGGGAGGAATAGACGATCCTGTGACCGTCGGGCGTCCAGGCGGGAGACAAGTTTTCCTCGCCGGAAAAGGTCAGGCGAGTGAGCGCGTCACGCTCCCACTCGTACACCCAGATGTCCCTCCTCTTGCCATCACTGATATCCAAAGCCAATCGCTTCCCGTCGGGGGAGAACGCAGGATTGCGGTACTCGCCGGGAGCTTCGCGGAGGGGCGTGAATTTTCCCTCGTGGTCCATCCAATAGATGGAGACGTTTTGCCCGCCGCTGCGCCCCGCGACATACACGAGGCTCCCGGTTTCGGAAAAGGAGAACTGTGCCCCGGCGTAGAGGGAAACATTGAGCACGCCTTCAAGGATCGGCGCCGGCTGCCCGGTCACCTCCAAGCGCTTCAGATCGAACGGCACGGCAAATAGCGTGCCCTCGTGCATATAGACCACCTGCCCGCTGGGCAGATAGCGGGCATAGAAGCCGCCGTGCTGCAACTTCTTTCGCTGTCCGGAAGCCATCGAATACGCGACGATGTCTGCATCATCAAAGGCTCCAATAGTTCCGCCCGTGGCAGAGGACGTGAATAGTACGGTCTTGCTCCCGGGCAGAACCTGGGGCCAGCGCTGCGTGTTTTCACTTGTCTGCTTATCGAGGGTCGCCAGCGGTTGCGGTGCTCCGCCCGCCGAGGAAACTTTGGATAAGGCCCCCCGGCTATCGGGTGTAAAGACGATTGAGCCGTCATCGCCCCAGCTTCCTCCGCGGTCATTGACAGCATCGCAGAGCGTGACCGCCGCGCCGCCTTGAATGGAGATCTTCTTCAGCTTGCCATCAGCGAAGAAACCAATCCATTGGCCGTCAGGCGAAAAGAAGGGATTGCGGGCATTTCCCGTGCCGGAAAGCACGGTGGCCTGCAACTGGTCAAGTGAGCGGATGTAAATGCGCTGCTTCTGGTCGGAACCAGCGGCCACAAGAGCCAGTCGCGTGCCATCCGGGGAAAGGATCGCGGAAGCGCCGTATTCGGTGTATAAGTTTGCGTCCACGCCGATCTCCGCGCTAAGGCGCATCGGCAGCGGCGGCTTCGGGGCGCGCAGCACAAAGCCAATGGCAAACGCGATGGTCGTCACGACGAAGACCGCCGCTGCCGCCCAGGCTATCCCTTCACGCCTGCTTCTTGTCGCCAGGGCGGCCGTCGCAGCAACCGTAGTTGCCGGAGCAAGCAGAGCTTCGTGTATTTCGATTCGGGCATCCCCAGCAGCTTGCATGCGCAGGGTCTTGTCTTTTTGAAGACATCGCCGCAACAGATCGCGAATTTTCACAGGAATCGCAGCAGGCAATGCTTGCCAGTCAGGTTCAGCTCTGACCACGGCTGCAAGAATGTCGGTTACGTCTTCACCATGAAATGCCGGCTTGCCAGTCAGCAGTTCGTACAGCACACAACCGAACGCCCAGATGTCGGTGCGTTTGTCCACTGCCTTGCCACGCGCTTGCTCGGGACTCATGTAGGCAGCCGTGCCCAGAATCACGCCTTGCATCGTCGCGGCGCGGCTCAGCGTCGGCGAATTGGATAAGTCTTCGTTCGCACCGTCGTCCGCAAACGCTTTCGCAAGACCAAAATCTAGAACCTTTACCTTGCCTTCTGGCGTCAACTTCACATTGGCGGGTTTCAGGTCGCGGTGAATGATGCTTTTTTCGTGCGCGGCTTCGAGCGCTTCGGCAATCTGCATGGCGATCTTTAGCGCTTCATCGATTGGGAGCGGGCCGGCCTTCACTCGGTCGGCCAGCGTCTCGCCAGCAACCAATTCCATTACGAGACAGGTCACACTGCCGGACTGCTCCAAGCCGTAGATCGTTGCAATGTTCGGGTGATTTAGCGCCGCCAGCATGCGCGCTTCGCGCTGAAAGCGGGACAGGCGTTCCGGATCATTCACGAAGTTAGTGGGAAGTACTTTGATGGCCACGTCGCGGGCGAGCTTGGTGTCGTGCGCGCGATACACTTCGCCCATGCCGCCCGCACCAATCTGCGCGACGACTTCGTAGGAGCCGAGACGTGTGCCAGAAGCTAGCGCCATTACTTGTTCCCCGCGGGAACTTTCTGCTTCAACTCTGCCGTCCAATTCAGCACCACGCTGATTTCCCCTGGCGCTTGCTCCGCAGCTTTGAGCATTAAAAAGCGCTGGCCGTCGGGGGAGACGTCATAGTCAGACGCGGACCTTGGAGTGGGAGTGAATGGGCCCTGGAACAGGATCCTCGGTTTGCCGGCGGAAAACGTGGGCTGCGCGGTGTAATCCACCGCCATCATTTTCTGGCCGTCACGGTAGAACAATTCGCGACCTTTGGGGTTCCACATCGGCTCGGTGCCGCCTTCGGTCGAGATTTGCCATTTTCCGCCGGGGCCGGGGTAGGGCCGGACGTAAATCTCACCGCGGCCGGATTCATTCGAACTATAGGTGATCCAGCGCCCGTCCGGCGAAAACGCAGGCGCCGACTCAAACGCCGGGCTCGCAACAAAGACGTGTGGAGTACGGTCCTTGAGGGGCAAAATCCATATGTTCCGAGCGACTCCATCTTGCAAATAAGCAAATTCCTGCCCGTCCGGCGACCACGAACTTGGAACGTTGTTCCGGCCCAGTTTGCCAGTCGTCAGTTCTTCCGCGCTGCCGCCCCCATCCGCAGGCTGCCAGAATAGGCGGTTCGCCTTCCCCTTATACGTGATTCGCTTGCCGTCGGGCGTCCAAATTGGGTCAACATTCATTGGTCCATCAAATGTCAAACGGCTTAACGCATCACGGGAAATGTCATAGAGCCAGATTTGGCCCTCCCCTTCTTCAATCCCGGCGGCCACACGCTTCCCGTCGGGTGAAATCCGTGGGAACGTGTAATTGTGAGGCGGAGCGGCAAGCAGTTGCTCGGCACCATTTCGGTTGACCCAGACCAAGTTCAGAGGAACCGTCCCACCACCCGCGCGGTAAGCCAAAACGCCATTTTCGGAAACGGAAAAAGATGCCTCGCTTCCGAACGGATTAAATTCAACCCCTTCCACGATGGGAACTGCTTCGCCGGTTAGTTGCAAGCGGTCTGCGTCAAATGGTTGGGCCATCAGTGTTCCCTGCCGATGGAAGAGCAGGTAGCCGGGAGGAGCGTAAGCAGGATTGGAGGCCACGTTCAAAAGCAATTTCTTTTCTTTAGAAGCCAGTGAAGCAACGCAAATCGCGTTATTTTCCGGTCTCGAGCTTTCCGCAAAATACAGGAAGTGCTTCCCGTCGGGAAGAAACTGGGGCCAAATATGGGCAGTTTCGGACCGCGAGGCATCGAGCGTTGTGACCGGCGTGACATTGCCACCGGATTCAGAGACGCTATCAATCCGGCCATCATCGCCGAGAAAAAGAACAAGGCCCTCCCGGCTCCAGGTACCGATCGTCGACGAAACCTCGGCTAAGGTTTCAACAGGACCTCCGGAAATGGCTATTTTTTTTAGTTTGCCGCCGGTAGAAAAGGCGACAAACCGGCTATCGGGGGACCAAAAAGGATTCGCTGCATTTTCCGTTCCTGGAAGCGCTTGGGCCGTCGGGGAGTCCAGGGAGCGAATCCAGAGTTGCGACCTGGTGGAACCAACGTCCGCAGCAAACACCAATTTGCTACCGTCGGGAGAGACGCTGAGGGAGCTTTGGAGCCCACCGGAGAACGATCCTTTCTCCGGCGGGCGAACCGAAAAGCGAATGGCTTGTTTTTCCGTGGGCGGCGGCGTGCGGCGCAGGTAAAGCGCGGCGGCAAACACTGCAACAGCAATGACGATTGCTGCGGCCACCCACATTAGATGCTTCCTTGATTTTTGCTCCGGCAAAGCAGAGACAGTCGATCCCGCATGCGTTCCGCTGTCGGAAATCCATCTCAGCTGTTCACATATATCTTTGGCCGACTGCCAACGCTCGTCGGGATCTTTTGCCAGGCACCGCCGAACCACATGATCCAGCGCCGGCGGCGTCATCGGCGTGAGAGAAATCATCGGCGGAGGATCCGTCTCCAGAATCTTCGCCATCAGGCTGGCCTGGCTCTTGCCCTCAAAGGCTTTCTTGCCCGTGGCCATTTCGTAGACCATCACGCCAAATGCAAAAATGTCCGTGCGGGCGTCCACTTCTTTGCCTTCCACCTGCTCGGGAGCCATGTACTGAAGCGTACCCAGCATTGTTCCTTCTGCGGTGATCGCGTTGTTCACGGTTGGAAGCTCTGAAAAGGGAGTGGCGGGCGCCGCCTCTTGCCGCAGTTTTGCGAGGCCAAAGTCCAGCAGCTTCGCGCCGGTCTTTGTCAGCATGATGTTGCCCGGCTTCAGGTCGCGATGCGTGACCCCTTTGCGGTGCGCTTTATCCAGCGCGTCCGCGATCTCGATGGCATACCGCAACACTTGATCGAGCGGCAGCGGTCCTTTTTTCAAGCGCTGCGCCAGCGTTTCCCCTTCCAGATATTCCATCACCAGGTAATCGGTTCCGTTCTGGTGGTCAATGTCGTAGAGCGTGCAGATGTGCGGATGATTGAGGCCGGCAATCGTGCGAGCCTCGCGGTCGAACCGCTCGCGAAGGTCAGCGCGATCGGCCAGATGATCCGCCAGAATCTTGATGGCCACCGTACGGTCGAGCCGCGTGTCGCGAGCGCGATAAACTTCGCCCATGCCGCCCGCACCGGCGCTGGAAACAATTTCGTACGGGCCGAATCGAGTCCCAGAATTCACACTCATTGTTTTTTCCCCGTAGGAACTTTCTGCTTCAATTCTTCAAACCAGTTCAGCACGACGTTGATTTGCGTCGGCGCCGCTTGCGCTTGTTCACTGGGTTTGAGCATCAGGAATCGCTGGCCGTCAGGTGAGACATCGTAGTTGGAATTCGTTCCCGGAGTCGGCACGTACTGCCGCTCGAAAAGCACCCGAGGCTTGCCCGCAACGAAACCGGTTTGAGTGGCAATGTCCACGGCCATCATCTTGTCGCCACTGCGGTAAAACAACTCCCGCCCATTCGTGTTCCACGTTGGCTCGGTGCCACCTTCAGTTGAGATTTGCCACTTGCCGCCAGGACCCGGATAGGGCTTCACGTAGATTTCGTAGCGGCCGGATTCATCCGAGATATATGCCAGCCAGCGACCGTCGGGGGAAAACCGGGGAACGCTTTCATTGAACGGTGTCTGAAGGAACAGCTGCGCCTTGCGGTCATTCATCCGCAGCACCCAGATGTCGTATCCGCTTGTGGGATTGATTTCAACGAAGGCCAACAGTTGTCCATCCCGGGACCAGGACATCGGGACTTGGTTGTACGAGCCGGTAGTCAATCGCTCTAGGCCGCCACTGCCGTCGGCCTTTTGCCAGTAAATTTCCGGCGGCCCCTCTTTGTTTGCTTGAAACGCTATTCGCTTGCCATCCGGCGTCCATAATGGGGCACTGTTCAAACTTCCCTCAGACGTAAACCTGGTCAGCGCTTCGCGGGATAGATCGTACAGCCAGGTTTGAAACTCCGGTTCTGTGATTCCCACGGCGACGCGTTGACCGTCAGGGGAAAGGCGCGGGTTTACGTAGGCTTGCGCGGGGGCGGCCAAGGGTTGCTCCGCCCCATTGCGACTGACCCACACGAGCCGACGTTGCGCTGACTGAACACCTCCCGGAACATAGACCAGTGATCCCGTGCTCGAAAAACTGTATTGGGCGGCTCCGCTGGATTGGGATTGAAGGATACCCTCGGCAACGCGGACCGCATTGCCTGTAGGCATTAGCCGCTGGGGATCGAACAACACGGCCATCAGGTTCCCCTCTTGTGCATACACCAAGTGTCCTGAGGGTGCGTAACGGGGATGGGTTCCACCTTGGATCAGGTTCCCCCTTACGCCCGTCGCGACCGACTGGACGGCGACCTGCGCGTTGGTGAAATTAAGCGGAGTCTGTCCGGCAGCGAAGAGTACAGCGTTGCCGCCAGGCAAGAACTCCGGCCAGCGTTGGCTCGCGTCCCCCTTCTCAAGACGAGTCAGAGATTGTGGAACCCCTCCGACGTCCGGCACTTGCTGGAGAACACCGACTGCGGATGCGAATGCGATCATGCCCTGCGCACTCCAACTGGCTCCGAGAGGCTGTGCAGCATCGCCCAGCGTTAGCGCTCCTCCTCCGCTCACCGAGATCTTCTTCAGCCTCCCACCCGAGAAAAACCCGAGCCATTGGCCATCTGGAGAGAAGAATGGGCTGACGGCTCCTTCCGTGCTGGGTATGGGCCTAGCCTCAAGGCTATCCATCGACCTCAGGTAAAGTTGCTGGGTGCCGCCTTGGCGTGCCACGTACCCGAGTTGAGAGCCATCGGGGGAGAGAGCTAATGCCGTCCCACTTTCAAGACCTGCCAATTGTTGGTCCGAAGGCAAATTTATTGTGAAGCGGCTGACAGGCTGTGGCGCTGGAGAAAGCCCGGGCTTCAGGTTCCAAACAGCGACGCCAGCGACGGCCGCGCCTAACAGCGACGCGCCTGAGCCGATGAGTACCTCGCGCCGCCCGAGCGGGCCAAACCTTTTCGTCGCGGCAGCCGGCTCTGCAGTTGCCACTCGACCCGAGCTTGTGTCCCGTTTGAGGCGGACCAGGTCGGTCCGTAAGTCGGCCGCACTTTGATAGCGCAGCTTGCGATCTTTCTCCAATGCCTTGTCGATGATCCGCTCCAACTCCACTGGCAACTCCGGGTTCAAGCGCACCAGCGCTACCGGGGCTTTGTGCAGAATCGCATCGAAGATTGCCACCGAGTTGTTCCCCTGAAACGGCAGGCGCCCCGCCGCCATCTCGTACAGCACTACTCCTAAGGAAAACAAATCCGTTCGCCCGTCGATTTCCTCTTCACCCAGCGCCTGCTCCGGAGACATGTACGCCACCGTCCCCAGCGCCGTGCCCGGGCTCGTTAGGTCCTCTTCCGACGCTCCCGCCGTCGGCAGTTGCGAGAGCCCCACCCCTTCCGGAATCTTGTGCCCCTGCCGCACTTTCGCCAATCCAAAATCCAGAACCTTGGCGTGGCCCCGATCGGTCACAAAAATATTGGCCGGCTTGATGTCCCGATGCACGATCCCCTTCGCGTGCGCCGCCTCCAGCGCGTCCGCGATCTGCGCGCCCAAGTCCAACAATGGCTCCGCCCCGAACAGCTTCCCGGCCATCTGATGCTTCAGCGTCTGGCCCTCCAGAAGTTCCATGGCCAGAAACAGGTCGCCGTCGGATTCCTCAATGTCATAAATCGTGCAGATGTTTGGATGGTTCAGCGCCGACGCCGCCCGCGCTTCTCGCCGCAGCCGCTCCAGCGCCTGGCGGTCTTTGGCATATTCCTCCGGCAAAAACTTCAGGGCCACGAAGCGGCCCAGCTTGGTGTCCTCGGCCTTATAGACCACACCCATGCCGCCGCCACCGAGCTTTTCCACGATGCGATAATGCGAAATGGTTTTGCCGATCATTGTTCCGTCAAATCCGTTGAGTCACTATCCGTGACATCATTTCGTTCCGACCGGCACGCGGCGCTTCAATTCTTCAAACCAGTTCAGCACGACGTTGATTTGCGTTGGGGCCGCCTGCTCTTGCTCCGTGGGTTTGACCATCAGAAACCGCTGGCCGTCGGGGGAGACATCGTAGTTGTTAATTGGGACAGGAGCCAGTTCGTAGCGTCCCTCAAAGAGTTTCCGGGGCGTGCCTGCGGCGAAGCCAGGCTGAGTGGCAATGTCCACGGCCATCATCTTGTCGCCGGCGCGGTAAAATAGCTCCCGCCCGTTGGGATTCCACACCGGCTCAGTGCCGCCTTCCGTCGAGATTTGCCACTTCCCGCCCGGGCCTGGATAGGGTTGCACGTAAACCTCAACCCGGCCGGATTCGTCCGAGACATAGGCCAGCCAGCGCCCGTCGGGGGAAAAACGCGCTGTGTTTTCGTTGAACGGTGTGCGGAGGAACGGCTGGGCCTTGCGGCCTTGTCCTGTGGCTGCCGAAGGAGCCTGCCCTGAGGTTGCCGAAGGGTCGCCCATTTGCAACACCCAAATATCAACTCCCGTTGTGGGATTGACTTCAATGAAGGCTAGCAGACGTCCATCCGGGGACCATGAAATCGGAGCATTGAGGTACTCGCTGGTCGTCAGTCGCTCCAGCCCGCCACTGCCGTCTGCGAGTTGCCAGAAAATGTTCATTGGCCCTTCCTTGTTGGATTCAAAAGCTATCCGCTTGCCGTCCGGCGTCCAAATCGAGTTGTAATTCTGATTTCCCTCGAACGTCAACCGGGTCAGCGTCTCGCGAACGAGGTCGTACAGCCAGACTTGAGTCTCTTGTTCCGCAATCGTCACGGATACCCTCCGACCGTCGGGAGAAAGCCGCGGGAACCGATAAGGGCGTGGTGGGGCAGGCAAGGCCTGCTCTGCGCCGTTGCGACTGACCCACACCAGCCTACTCTCAGCCGATTGAATACCCCCCGGGACGTATACCAGCGATCCCGTATTGGAGAAGCTGTACTGGGCCGCTCCCGTCGTGGGGGATTGCAGGACGCCCTCCACTACGGGGACTGCCGCGCCCGTGACCGTTAGGCGCTGGAGATCGAACGGCGCGGCCACCAAACTCCCTCCCTGGACGTAGACCAGGTGCCCGGAGAGAGCGTAGTGCGGGTGTGTCCCCGTCTGGACCAGGTTACGCCTTTCGCCCTTTCCGAGCGTCTGGACAACGACCTGCGCGTTGGTGAAATTAAGCCCACTCGGTCCGGAAGCAAACAGCACTGCTTGGTCGCCGGACAAGAATTCCGGCCAGCGTTGGGCAACGTCGCCTTTCGCAAGACGCGTCAGCGGCTGCGAGGCTCCTCCCGCGTCCGGAATTTGCAGGAGAGGTGAAACTATGGCGGGTGCGAAGGCGATCATTCCCCGACTGCCCCAGCTGACCCCGTACGGATATCCAACATTGCCGAGGGCTAACGCCGCTCCCCCGCTCACCGAGACTTTCTTCAGCGTTCCACCCGCAAAAAACCCGAGCCATTGACCATCGGGAGAGAAGAAGGGGCTGACGGCGCCTTCCGTGCCGGGAACGGGCTTGGACTCCAGGCTATCCATGGCACGCAGGTAAATCTGCTGGGTGCCGTCCTGGCGGGCAACATACGCGAGACGAGTACCGTCGAGCGAGAGGGTGAATGCGGGACCACTATCCAAACCCGCAAATTGTTGGCCCGGCGGCAGATTTATCACCGTGCGGGTAACAGGCAGTGGCGTTGCGGGCTGAAGTTTCCAGACGACAAGACCAGTAAGGAAAGCCCCTAACAGCAAGGCACCCACCAGCATGAAAATCTGCATCCGCCGCCCCAGAGTGCGCAATTCGTTCACCGCGGCAGTCGAGGCTGGCGCAACCTGGGAGCCGCCTTCGGCGATCCACCTCAATTCGTCGCATATATCGCCGGCAGCTTGCCACCTTTTGTCTGGTTCTTTGGCGAGACATTTCCTCACAATGCGGTCCAGCATAGGAGGAGTCATCGGCTGAAGCGATGACATCGGCGGAGGATCAGTTTCGAGAATCTTCGCGATCAAACTGGCTTGGGTTTTACCTTCAAAGCCCTTTTTGCCCGTCGCCATTTCGTAGACCACTGCCCCGAAGGCAAAAATGTCCGTCCGCGCATCCACTTCGTTACCTTCCACCTGTTCAGGGGCCATGTATTGCAACGTGCCTAAGAGCGTGCCCTGCGCCGTCAGCGGGTCCTTCGCCGTGGGAAGGTCGGAAAGAGGCACGTTGGCCGGAGAGACCTCCTGCTTCAGCTTCGCCAAACCAAAGTCCAGCAGCTTCGTTCCGGACTTGGTAAGCATGATGTTGCCGGGCTTCAGGTCGCGGTGCGTCACGCCTTTGCGGTGGGCCTTGTCGAGCGCATCGGAAATCTCGATGGCGTATTGCAATACCTGTTGTATTGGCAGCGGACCTTTCAGGAGGCGCTGCGCCAGCGTCTCGCCTTCGAGAAATTCCATCACCAGAAAATCGATATCGTCTTGATGGCCCGTGTCGTAGAGCGTGCAGATGTGGGGATGATTCAGGCTGGCGATCGTTTTTGCTTCGCGCTCAAAGCGCTCACGCAATTCGGCGCGGTCGGCGAGATGAGCGGGAAGAACCTTGATGGCAACGATGCGATCGAGACGGGTGTCGCGGGCTTTGTAGACCTCGCCCATTCCGCCCGCACCGAGAGCGGAGAGGATTTCGTAGGGCCCTAAACGTCTGCCAGGAAGAATCGCCATGGGCTCCCGCCTAGATAGAATCGGCAGAGTATAACGCACTGAATACTGATAAGAATTTATTTTAAAAGTAATTATGCTGGCTGCGGGGCTGATGGTCTGAGGCTAGCGTGCATCACGGGCTGGAGGTCCAGAAAGGTGCGGAAGCAACTCGGTCAGATTGTCGACGAGCAGGTCCGGCGGGTACTTCGTGAGAAGGTGGCTGCCAAATCCGTAGGTCACTCCGCAAACCCAAGTGCCGGCATTGCGCGCGGTTTGGACATCGATTTCGGAATCGCCGACAATCATCACCTGCGCGGGCGCTGCGCCGAAATCGCGCAAGATCGATTCGACGCCCATCGGGTCCGGCTTCTTGCGCTCGAAGCTGTTGCCGCCATACACATGGCGAAAGTGGCCGGCCACGCCCAGCTCCTGGATAATGCTGCGGCTGACTCGCACGGGCTTATTGGTGAAGACAGCCATCGGCATCCCGTTGAGGGCCTCGAGCGTTTCGCGAACGCCGGGATACAACACGGTGTGGTCAAGTTTGTGCGCGGAATAATACTTGATGAAGAATTCCAGGCCGCGCAGGCAATTTTCTTCGGAGGCGGCGCTGCCCAGGGCTCGCGCGATCAGGGCCGGAGCTCCCTGCCCGACATAACTGAAAATTTGATCGTGCGGCAGCGGGTTTTGACCTAGTTCCTCAAGGGTCGCGTTGACCGAAAGGGCCAGGTCGAGTTTGGAATCGATCAGCGTGCCGTCCAGATCGAAGATCAGCGCACGGACTTCGGAAAAGCGGGAGATGGAGGCCCCCTTGGATCTTCTAGGATGGCTCAGTTTTTTGCCAACCGGCGACAGCCGCCTACGATCCCTAACAACTGCGGCGGGGCGGCTGAACTGAGCAATTTTACCGATCTAAAATCGGACCGCCAAGAGTGGCTGTCCTGCTGAAATATTAATTGTAATATAGGGGGTTGCGTTTCCTGAGTGGAAAGTCTCCGAAAGAATTCAATCGGGAACGTGCGCGGAAATTTGCTTTTTCAAACAGGAGGAAGTGCGAATGGCTGAGATTTTTCCGTTTCGAGCGTACCGGTATAACTCGGCTCTCGTGGAGCCGGCGAAGGTGCTGACGCAGCCGTATGACAAGATCACGCCGGCCATGGCGGAAAAATACGCATCGGCTAGCCCGTACAATTTGATTCCCATCGAAAAAGGAAAATCGCGGCCCGATGACACGCCGGCGGACAACGTGTACACGCGCGCCGCGAAAACACTCGACGAGTGGATTTGGGCCAAAGTGATCGTGCCAGATGCGACGCCATCGCTCTACGCCTATTTTCAGGAGTACACAGTGCCGGGGACGGGCGAGCGGCGCGTCCGGAAGGGTTTGATTGCCATCGGGCGGATCGAAGACTACTCGGCGGGCGTGGTCTTCCGGCACGAACAGACATTGTCAGGCCCAAAGGCGGACCGCCTGGAATTGTTGCGGCACACGCAGACGCATACGGGGCAGCTTTTCATGCTGTACAGCGACGCTGCGGCGCGCGTCGATGCCCTGCTGGATGCGGCTGCGGGATCGAAGGCGGAGGTGGAGATTCGCGACGAATACGACGTGGTGCATAAATTGTGGCCTGTGACCGACGCGCAAACTGTCGAGACGATCCGGCGCGAAATGGCGGACAAGAAACTCGTGATCGCCGACGGCCACCATCGCTACGAAACGGCTCTGGCCTACCGCGACGAGTGCCGCGCGCGCGCCGGCCGCGTGGATGCGAACGCGCCGTACGAAAAAGTAATGATGACGCTGTTCAATATGTCCGGCAAGGGACTGACGATCCTGCCGACACACCGCATCGTCGCCAATGTCCCGAATTTTTCTTTCGCAGGATTTCGCGCGGCGCTGGCCAATGCGTTCGAGGCGCACTCCAATTCTTTTAACGGCGGCGCGCAGCGTCCGCGCGCATACGAACAGTTCCGGCGCGATTTGCTGCGCGGCCAGGAGCAACGGGCCATCGGCGCATACGCCGGGGATGGAGCGTTCTACATTTTTGTGCTGAAGAAGGACGCGAATCTTGAAGTTCTCTTGCCAGGGGTTTCACCGGGGCAGCGGCGGCTGGACGTTGTCCTCCTGCACCGGCTGATTCTCGAGCGCGGATTGAATATCACGCAGGACGCGGTAAAGACGGAGAAAAACATCACCTACGAACGCGAAATGGATACGGCCATAGCCGAAGTGGACTCAGGGCGCGCACAAATTTGTTTCTTACTGAACCCGGTCAGCGTGGAAACCGTGGCGGAGATGGCCATGGGCGGCGAAGTTCTGCCGCAAAAATCCACGGATTTTTTTCCCAAGCTGATGAGCGGGATCACGATGTACCGCTTGAAAAGCTAAATTTGAAACCGAAGAGAAGCTAGAAGAGGGGGGACAGCTGGAGCCCATGGCTGGCCTTCTCGCTAGTTCCGGTAATTCGGGACAAGCCTGCCGCGATACGGGCTTTTTCATGTTTCCCATAGAAATCTTCCCCTTTTGGAAAAGCAGGAATATTCGCTGGGTTAACGTGCTAGAAACAATTGGTTTTATGATGTTGACCTAAAAGACTTTAGCTCATATCTTGGTAATTGTATTGCTTGGGTATGGTCCGTTGTCTTTGGAGCCAATTGGCTTTCGGCAAACCCATATCGTGAGGGGCGATTTGGGACAAGACCTCTTCCAACTCTCCTTTGCTGCACTCTTTCGCAGCTCGCGTCCCAGCGCCGGCTCGAACAAACTGGTGCGCAAGTGTTCCTGTGAGTCAAATCCGAAGAGATTCACAACAGAGGGCAAAATGAACACGGCAAGAACGTTTTGCGCAGGCGGTTGTGTTGCTTCTGACTGTATTTGTTCCGGGAATCGCGTGGGCGCAGACGAGTAACGGTACTCTTGTGGGTTCCGTCGTCGATCCAACCGGGGCTGTGGTGCCGAAGGCAACCGTATCAGCCAAAAGCTCGCAGTACGGCCAGCCCCATGAAACGCACACGGACTCAGTCGGAACCTACCGTCTGGAAAGTCTGCAGCCGGGAGTCTATGCCGTCACGATTACCGCGCCCGGGTTTGAGGTCCTGATCGTTACCGGTGTCGTCATCAACGGATCGCTGGCAACAACGATCAACGGCAAGCTGGAACTCGCCGCTGCCCAGCAATCCATCGAAGTGCAAGCCACCGCGGCACAAGTGATTGATACGCAGTCCGGACAGCTTGGTGGAAACATCAGCCACCAGGAAGTGGCCCAACTGCCGTACACAACTCTGAATGCCGCCGAATTGGCGATGACGCTTCCGGGAGTTCACGATACAGCCAAAGGTCAGGGAGCTGTAAACACAGTTTTGACCGAAGGAATTCCTTTTTCCGTGAATGGTACTCGCCCACGTGCCAATAATTTCCTGATCGACGGCCAGGACGATAACGACTACGCAATTACAGGGCAAGCCTATCAGCCGGTGAACATTGGCGCGATCCAGGAAGTCACCATCTTGACGAACTCCTATAGCGCCGAGTATGGCCGCGGGGGCGGCTCCGTCACCAACTACATCTACAAGAGCGGCACCAACGGTTTCCACGGCGACTTGTGGGAAATCAACCGAAACTCTGCGCTGGCTACAATTCCGGCTGAGGACCAGGTCTCGAACCCCATCAGCAAGAATCCCTATGACAATGAGAACACATTTGGATTTGATGTGGGCGGCCCTGTCAAGAAGGACAAACTTTTCTTTTTCGGCGCTGCCCAATGGAACCGCGAGCGCCAGTTGGCCACAGGGCCCGTGTCCAAATTACCGACCGCAGCTGGAATCGCGACCCTCAAGTCATGTTTTCCATCGAATCCAAATATTAACCTGTTCCTGAATTCGATTGGGTCGTTGGTTTCGCCAGGATTAAAGGACCCGGGGACCATCGCCACGGGCGCCGCAGCCCCATGCGATTCGGTAGCGATCGCCGATTTCCAAGTGCAAAACGTGGCCACCGCCACCAATGACGTGGACTGGAATTACCGTATGGATTGGCAATTCACAAACCATGACACCCTGACGGGAAGCGCCATACGGAGCACCCATACGCAAACGCCCGACATTTTCGCTGATTCAAATGCGCTGCCCAACTTCCAAACGGACCAGACGGGATTCTCCGAGATTTATCGAGGCCAATGGGCCCACACGATTTCATCAACACTCGTCAATGAACTGCGATTGTCTTACTCGACCATCAATTTTACGTTCGGCCTGACTCCTGCGACAGCGACCAATCCTCTCGCAAACACCCCGTTCATCACTTTCGGTTCAGACCTCAATTTCCCAGCCATCGGTGTCAGCAGCGATTTCCCCCAAGGGAGGGCCCACAATACCTGGCAGATCCAGGAAGCACTCAGCTATGCAGCCGGCAAACATACGATAAAAGCCGGGATCGACGTTACGCGCGTGAGCGTTGGCGATATTCTCGCGCTAAATACGCGAGGCTCGATTACATACAATTTTGGTGGCGGCTTCACCTCCCTTGGAAATTTCATTAATGACCAGACCGGCCAAGATCCAGGGACGATCTCCAAAGGCTTTGGGAACCCAAATTTCAATACCAGCACAACGATGTATGCTCCGTATATTGAAGACACTTGGAGAGTCAGGAACAACCTCACGCTGACGATGGGCCTGCGCTACGAATACTGGGGCGCGATGGCAAATGCCCTTGCGTTCCCGGCTTTCAATACGAGCGCGGGCGTTGGGCTTCCGAATGCTATGGATCCCTCGTTCTCTACCGATCCGGCCAAGTTCGATAGTTTGTTCTCCTTCAAGCAAATTCCAGATAAGAGGAATTTTGCGCCCCGCATCGGCCTGGCCTATACGCCGCATTGGGCCAAGTTTCTTTTCGGGAACGGGAAGACTGTCCTGCGCGCCGGATATGGAATTTTCTACGACGGTTTGTTCTCCAGCATCGTCGACAATACGGCGGAATCTCAACCGAACACATTTGGCGGAAACATCCCTTCCCAAACTGGCATTGGAACAGGAGCCGCGTCCACTTTCCCGGGCATCATGCCGACTCTCAACTCCACGTTCTTTCTCGAGAGCATGGCGAGCAATTTACATAACCCGCTCACGCAACAGTGGAATGTGGATGTGGAGCGGGAATTGCCGCTTGGGCTCGTCATGACCCTGGCATATGTCGGAACAAGAGGCGAACATCTTTTCACTAATCAGGATTTCAATCCCCTGGTCAATTTCATCCCTATGAACGCTAATTTCGGAGAAATCGGGATTCGCACGAATGGCGCAGACTCCTGGTACAACTCCGGCCAGATCGAGCTGGAAAGAAAAATTCACACGTTGATTTTGCGCGCAGCTTATACATATTCAAAGTTCCTGGACGACTCGTCCGAAGTATTTCAATTGGGGACAACTCTGGATGTTGGTCTGTCTTCTTACTCTCAAGTACTCACCAATCAGCACTCGGATTGGGGGCCTTCCGCATTCGACCAGCGTCACCGGTTTAGCGTTGCGTATGCGTGGGAGATTCCTCATTCTCACCGCGATGCGTTTCTCCGAGCCTTGACCGATCGGTGGCAATGGGCGGGGATCGCCTCGATAGAAACCGGGACGCCTAGCACCGTGGAGATCGGCTTCGACAACATTGGGAACGGCCACTCAAATTCGCGGCCGGACCTTGCCAATCCTGCCGCGCCCCTCAATTCTTTCGGAGTGAACGGTGGGGACTTTGGCGCTTCGGGTTTCGTTCCTGGTGAGTACTATAATTTCGGCTGCTGGTACGATGCCGTGGTCAACGGTAGTACCACACCTTGCCCCAGCCAGCCTTTCAACACGTTTCATTTCGTGGTGCCCAGCAACGTTCCCGGGAACCTCGTCCGCAATTCGCAATTCGGGCCGGGGCAAATTTACTTCGACACGAGTATCCAGCGCGATTTCCCGATCCACATCTGGAAGTTCGAGGGTCAGACGCTTTCCTTCCGGGCCGACCTGTTTAACGCCCTCAATCACCCAAACCTGTTCACTCCCAGGTACACGATGACGGACCCAAATTTCAACAACACAGCCATCACGATTAATTCCAACGGCGGACGGCAAATAAAATTCTGGCTGAAATATTCGTTCTAATTGGTATTTCTTGCGCGCTATGCCGAGGTTTTTGGCGCAGGCTTCACAGCTTGCGGAAAAACTCAAATTTTTGTCATTCCGAGGCGCGCTGCGCGCCGAGGAATCTCTCTTTTCCTGGGTTTAAATCAAAGAGGGATTCCTCACTTCGTTCGGAATGACAAAATAAATTACTTTTTCCGCAGCCTGTTCAGAGCGCGTGTGCCAAATCAGGTTTATGGCGGTCTTTCAGAGGCCGCCTTCAGGCGGGCAAGTTAAACTCAAGCGCATGCTCGTCCGCCGCAGTGGACCAGCACTGCAGGCCCCAGCCGCGAATTGCCACACAGGCTCTCATCAGCCTGCGCCACTGGCTGCGCCGGTCTCCTGGACCAGAGTCGATACCCGAGATCTTATTTGCGGATTTACTTGGAAAAGCTGGCGATGGCCGCCGATTCCGTGGGAAAGACTTCAAACACGGTGACCAGCTTGGTCACCTGCAGAATTTCCTGAAATTTGGAGCCGAGATGGCACAGCTTCAGAGACGCGCCTTGCGATCGCGCGCTGGTGTGCGCGGCGACCAGTGCGCCCAGCCCGGAGCTGTCGATATAGGTGACGTTGTCCATATTGAGAACGACCTTTTTTTGGCCGGAGGCCAGCAGCGACTTCACCTTTTCGCGCAGCGCGGTGCTTTCTTCACCCAGCACAATGCGTCCCTCCATCGCTACCACTGCCACGCCATCTACTACACGATCCGTTATTTTCAGTGCCACGGTCTATCCTCCTGACTATAGCTTTCTTGACAATTTAAACTTTCAGTTTAGAAAAAGGCGGCTTCAATAATAATCCGAGCACGACAGGTAATACCCGCACTTCCTGCATACCAGTTTGCAACGCTTGGGCTCCAGCCGCGCGGAACAAACCGGGCAGAAACTGACGGGTTGCTCCGCAACACTCTCCTGCTCCTCGGAATTCGCTCGAATCGAGTCAAGATTCGCGTCTACCTGCATAGTTCGTTCCACGGCCCGAAGGTTATAGCACAACCTGGGTGGAGTGGGAAGAAACAAACGGCTGCCCGCCCTTAAAACGGGCGGCCGTTACAAAACCCACCTCCAACATGGCAGGACGGTTTTATAGCGGCCGTTCCGTTCAAGGGGAAGGTTCTCTGTGGACCGTCCCAAGTTTTCCGGGACGGAACGGGCATATTCGTGGTCAAATTGAGTCACTATCAGCAAGAGAGTCCACGGGATCGATGGCGCAGCGCGTTGAGGGGGGCAATCCATATCGTGTGTGCAGATAACTGCAACCTCGCCAAACGTGGACGCATCTGATCGGTAGGAACTTGCGTATGATCTCAAAATTCCAACTTTTCGCAGCGGCCCTGGCAGGGATTCTGGTTTGCTCTGTGGCTGGGGCTCAGGTGCACAACGTACCGACCACAACCTGGCGGTCGCCAGGGCATGGGAGGTCAGCCGCGAGAGCATCGGCAAATTCGAGAGGCACAGCCGCAACGGGGATGCAATCGAGCCAGCAATCCAGCGTGATTCAAATTTCGCCGAGTGGGCGGATGATCTCGGGGCTTACTCCGGATGCAGACACGTTCAGCTTCGACGGCAACTCTGGCGTGCCCGGTTTGGGATTCGACTTTCCGCACCTGGCGGCGATCAGCGGGGCGCAGCGCAACATCTCATTTTCGCCCTTCGGGCACAATGGCCGTCACGGACAGGGTTCTTTCGTGCCAATTTTGTTTGGCGGATATCCCTACTACGATGGTGACCTGGGTTACGATCAACCGGAACAGCAAATGGTCCAGCCATCGCAGGTTCAGCCGCAAATCATCGTGATTCAACAACCGGTTCCAGCGCAGCAGCAGGGCGCGGACTCAGCAAGCGACACGGGAAGTGTTTCCGCTCCGGTACCTGCGGCTCAGCCAGCCTTGCCCATCCCGGATGTGGGCGATTTCATTCTTGTTCGGCGAGACGGGCGCATTCTGTTCGCGTCCGTATTCTCGGTGGTCGGCTCGCAGTTGCAGTACGTCACCCCGGAAGGGATTCGCCACTCGATCGCGATCTCTGACCTCGATGCCGACGCTACGCAGCAGATGAATGAAGCGCGCGGAACTACGGTACAAATTCACAACTAGCCTGCCTGATGCGTTTTATGGAATAAACCAATGCGTTGTCATTCCGTGGCGCACTGCGTGCCGAGGAATCTCTCATTTCTTGAAACTAAATCTCAGAGAGATTCCTCGCTTCGCTCGGAATGACATTGCTCGGCGTTTTTTCCGCAAGTTGTAAATCGAACTTCAATACCAAATATCAGCACGCCAGAACATAGTGGAGACGGCAGGACTATTTCGAGGTTTGAAGCGGTTGCGGCATGATGTAACCGGTTTCCTGCGGCAGACCGGCGCGCTCGAATTGAACAGTGATGTGCGTGATGTGGAACTCCTTTTCGAGCTTGGCGCAAACCGCCTGCAGAATTTTTTCGCTTTCGTCCATGTGCATGTCCGGAATGCGCACGTGGCAGGAGAGCGCGACCATATCCTTTCCAATCGTCCAGACATGAATATCGTGAACTTCCTGCGCGCCCTTGATGCTCAAAATGGAACGCGCCACGGACTCGAGTTGAACCCCTTTGGGCAGGCCCTCGAGCAGGATGTTGCCGGCTTCTTGCAGAAGACTCTTGGTGGACCAGAGCACCATGGTGGCGATGGCCACGCCGATCAACGGGTCAAGCCATTGCGCCCCTGTCATGCGGATGGCGATGGCTCCCGCCAGAATTCCGATGTTCGAGATCGCGTCGCCGAAGTTGTGAATCAGCAGGCTGCGGAGATTCAAATCGCTCCGGCTGCGGACGAGCGCGAGCGTAATCCCGCCGTTGATGGCCAGGGCCAAGATCGAGACGCCGATCATCCAGCTTTCGTGGACGGCGACAGGGTGAAGGAAGCGCTCGAACGCCTCATAGAAAAGACCGAGCGACACCAGGACCAGCAAAATTGCGTTGGTAAAGGCGGCCAGAATGCCGGCGCGCTGGTAGCCGTAAGTGCGTTCGTGGTCCGCAGGCCGCGCGGCCCAGTGCAGAGCGATCCAGGAAATCAGCAGCGTGGGAATGTCGGACAGATTGTGGAGCGCGTCGCTGACCAGTGAGATGGAATGGCCCAGGTAGCCGCCGAAAAGCTCGGCAACAACCAGCAAGAGGGTAGCGGCTACTGCGCCGGCAAGCACCCCGCTGGTCATTTCCTGGGAAGGGTGCGAATGGCCGGCGCCCCGCCCCGGCGGGTGGCCATGCGCATGGACATGCATCGGCCCCATTGTACTGGGAGAGGCGCCCGGATGCACAGTTGAACGTTGGCGGGACGCCATTTAGTGACGCTTGCAAGCCACGCACATGTACGCCGGAAGGTAATTGACTTACCCACAAGCCCTCCCTAGTATGAAAAAGATCATCTATTCGAGCTTCCGTGCCATCCACCTATTCCATCGCAGCCGAGCCAGCGGCGAAGCCAGCGCGCAAAGTTGCCCAAGACCGCGTGGCCACGCTGCGTTTCTGGGGCGTGCGCGGATCGACTCCCACGGTGGACAAAGCCACCTGGCGGTACGGCGGCAATACGGCTTGCGTGGAGCTGACCACTCCCGCTGGGGCGCGCGTCATTCTGGATTGCGGAACCGGGCTGCGAATGCTGGGCCGCCATTTGGAAGCGGCGCAGGAACCTGAAAAACATGAGCCGCATATTTTTGTGACGCACTATCACTGGGATCACATCCAGGGCATCCCGTTTTTTTCTCCCTTGTACGCGGAACAAAACCGCTTCCATTTTTACAGCTTCCGGTCGGAGTATCTTGGGGAGGGCAGCCTCAAGCGCGTGTTTGAAGCGCAGATGGCGTATCCGTATTTTCCGGTGGACCTCAAGGCGATGAGCGCGAAGCGGGAATTTACCGAAGTGAGCGGCGGAGACGAAATCAGCGTGCCGGGCGCGCGCGTAACGGCGCGCTGGCTGCACCACCCGCAAGGGTGCCTCGGCTTTCGATTTGAGAACGTCCGCGGGAATCGTTGTGTATGCCACGGACAATGAGCCGGGCAATCCGAAGCTGGACAAGAGTTTGCTGGAACTTGCCGCGGGCGCGGATATTTTTATCAACGACGCGCAGTTTACTCCCGAACAGCTGGCCACGACGCGCAAGGGATGGGGCCACTCTTCGTGGCTCGAAGGCGTGAAAGTCGCGGAGGAAGTGGGAGTTAAAAACCTGGTGCTGTTTCACCATGATCCGGATTCCACGGATAAAGCGGTGGACAGCATTCTGCGCGACGCGCGCGGAAAATTTGCGAATGTGTGGGCCGCGGCCGAGGGCATGGTGATGACGCTCAGCGAGGACGATCTCAACGTCGTCATTCCGGCCTCGCGCGAAGGTCTGCGGCGCGACGCGCATTTCCGCGCGCGTGTGAGCGGCCAAACCGACGCGGGCCACGCCTTTGAAGAAGAAACCGTGATCAGCGATTTAACCTTGCATGGCGCGCTCATCTACCTGGACCACAGCCCGAAGCTGCAGTCCGAACTGCAAGTCCAACTCGACAATCCCGGCATCGACGGCTCTTCCAACAGTCCGCTGCGCCTGCGCGGCTACGTCGTGCGCATCGAAGCGCAAGAGGATAAAGAGCGCACTGCGGTAGGGATCGTATTTACGGAATAGTTTTACCGCCCTTTGAAAGGCCGAATCTCCCCCCGCTTGCGCTGTCTTCCGTAAACCGCATCGCGCGAACGAACAAAGATTCGCTTGACACCTTCCCGTCCTCGCTTAATCGTGATTCCAAAATAATCGCAGTTCAATGTCCGCTATTGCAATCACGCTGGAGAGGTATCTAAGAGCGGCAAGCTCGCGGCTTAACCTGACGAAAAACACCATAGTCGATACTGGTCTCCGATATGGTATAATTTACGATTATGGCGAAGGCGCGAAAAATTACGGTCGAAGTTCCCGCAGATCTGCTTGAAAAAGCTCAACGAGCCAGCGGCTCCGGTATTACACAGACCGTCCGTGCCGGCCTGCAATTGATGGCGGCATCGGAAGCGTATGCCCGGCTGCTTCAATTCCGAGGCAAGGTTCGCTTCTCGCGTTCCGTGGAGGAGTTGAAGGATGATCGATGATCGCGGCCGGCACCAGCACGTGGGTCGCTTATCTTGAAGGCGCCCCGGGGAAGGACACAGAACTGCTTCGCCGGGCGCTCCGTGACAAACTGACAGTGATGGCGCCTGTCGTCCTCAGTGAACTCCTGGGCGACCCCAAGCTACCTTCCCAAGTCGCCGCAAGCCTGGCGGGTCTGCCCTTGATCCAAACCACGGCCGGCTACTGGCAGCGAGCGGGTCTGCTCCGCGCAAAAGTGCTGGCACGGGGGCGGAGGGCTCGTCTGGGTGATGCGCTCATCGCTCAATCCTGTATCGACGAGGGCGTTCTTCTTCTAACTCGTGATCGTGATTTCCGAGCGCTTGAAACAGCGGCAGGCATCGATCTGCTGATTGAGTACTGATACCTGCCCGGCGCCCCACACGAAAGTTCCAGTGCAGGATCGCGCCGGCCAGTGCGGCATTTCGCGTTCCCACGAGGCCCTGCCGTTTTGAATGCTTGACAGTTGAACGAACCGCGTTGTATTAGGTCCAAAAGCAAATCAATTCCGAAAATTCAAATTTGAAATTCCAAGACCAATGCGCGGGGGAGGGTGTGATGAAGACCATTGCGAGATTCATGGCGGGATTTGCACTGATAGCATTCATTCTGGCCGGGAGCGATGGGGCGCTGCAAGCTACAAACGATGCGCCCGTCGTGCCTCCCCTGACTTCGGTTCCGACGTTCTCTACCGCCAATATCGCGCGGCAAGGTCATTTTTATGTGGGCGGGAAGTGGGTTGGCAAGCCCGGCGAAGAAGTCATGCGCGGCGCCATGTATGTGGAAACGTGGGTGCCGAAAAAAATCCGGTACAAGTATCCGATCCTGTTCATTCAGGCGGGAGGCGGGGAAACTAACGTCGCCTTGCTGCAGACGCCGGACGGGCGGCCGGGCTGGGCCTATGACTTCGTCAATCGGGGCTACACCGTTTACATGATGGATCTTCCGGCACGAGGGCGTTCCGCCTATGTACCCGGCGCGGACGGCGACTTGCTTCCGCCGCGCTCCGGTCCTTTGATGGAGGAGGTCTGGTCGGGTGCGCGTCCGCCTTCGACTCCCCAAAGCAGTTGGCCGCAAGCTACGAAGCATACCCAATGGCCGGGCGATGGGCCGAACAAAGGAAAAATGGGCGATCCCATTTTCGATTATTTTGCCAAGACCGATTCGCAGAGTCCGACGGGCAAAGATATGGAAGAGCTTTCCGCCAAGGACATCGTGGAATTGGTGGATTTGATCCACGAGCCGGTCATCCTGCTGCTCCACTCCGGTGTGGCGCCGGCCGGCTGGCTGGTGGCGGACGCCCGGCCGAAGCTCGTCAAGGGCATCATCGCAGCAGAACCAATCGCGCCGCCCATCGAGAACGCGGAAAGAGGTGCGACGGGCCCGGGGCGCCTGTGGGGCCTGACGAATCTGCCGATGACTTACGATCCTCCGGTTAAAGACGCCGCCGAATTACATCCGGTTCGGCAAGACGAGGCAGACGGGCCGGACCTCATCCCCTGCTGGGTTCAGAAGGAGCCCGCGCATAAGCTCGTCAATTTGGAAGCCATCCCGGTTCTCAATGTTTCTGGTGAGGCGAGCTACCACCGTCCGTATTCCCACTGCATTGCCAAGTGGCTCAATCAGGCAGGCGTCAAGACCAAGTACGTGAACCTCGAAGATGTGGGGATACGCGGGAACGGGCACCAGTTCATGTCCGAAAAGAACAGCGCTGAAATTTCCAAATTCTTCATGGACTGGCTGGAGAAGAACGTGCCGTGAATTCCGGGAGCGCCAACCTCCCCGCCGCGGCGGGCGCGTTGCACGATGCCATTCAGGAGAATGGCGTTCCCGGGCGAGTTGTTCAGTGGAATTTTTGCTCGGGCTTTTGGAGGTTCGGCGTGAAAAAACTCAGGTGGCTACTCCTCACATTTCTGTTCACGACTTGCGCCAACGTGTCGGCGCAGACCTACGATGTCATCATCCGAGGCGGGCACGTCATCGACGGGGCAGGAAATCCGTGGATCAAGGCCGATGTGGGAATTCGCGCTGGACGCATAGCACGAATTGGGCGCCTCGATGGCGCGCAGGCCACGCGAGTCATCGACGCCACCGGCCAAGTGGTCACACCCGGCTTCATCGACATGCATACTCACTCCGAGTACACGCTGCTCTATGACGGAAACGCGCAGAGCAAGATTCGACAAGGCGTCACGACCGAAGTGTTCGGAGAAGCTACGTCGCCGGGCCCGATTGAGGGGCCGGGCGTCGGACCCAATCAAGAGCTGCTCAAGCCGCTTGGTATCGACCTGACGTGGAACAATCTCGACGGATATTTCCAGCGGCTTATGAAAACCGGAAGCTCCGTCAATGTCGCTTCCTACGTTTCGGCGTGCCAGGTGCGTTACGACGTGGTTGGCTTCGAGAACCGGCCCCCGACGACGGACGAGATGGAAAAGATGCGCCGGTTAGTGGCATCGTCAATGGAGCAAGGCGCCGTGGGCCTGGCAGACGCTCTTGAAGCCACTTGCGGATACGGAAAAACGGATGAGCTGATTGAGGAGGCAAAGGTCGTCGCGCGCTACGGCGGCATTTACGGGACACACCTGCGCGGCGAGGGCGACACTGTGCTGGATTCGATCCGCGAAGCGATCGAAATTGGCGAAAAGGCAAATGTCCCTGTGGAAATTTTCCATATCAAGGTGGCGGGTTCTAACAACTGGGGACGGATGCCGGAGCTCGTCGCGCTTATTAATTCCGCTCGCGCCCGTGGCGTGGACATCAATGCCAATCAATATCCTTACATCGCGGCGAACCATCCCACACTTCCGCTTTTACCTCCGTGGGCTCTGGAAGGCGGCCTCGACAAGACCATGGAGCGCTTGCGCGATCCGCAGCTTCGCATTCGCATCAAGCACGACATCGAAAACGGTCTGCCCGGCTGGAACTCGAATTATGTGCGGCAATCTGGCGGGTGGCAAGGGATCGTGATCGGGGCGACGCACACTGAAAAGAATGCATCGCTCCCCGGCAAGACGCTCGAGGAAATCGGGCGCATCCGCGAAAAGGACCCGGCCGACGCATTTTTCGATCTGCTCATTGAAGAGCACGGCCAGGTAGTGTGCATGCCTTTCATGATGAACGAAAAGGATGTGCAGACAGCGCTGCGTGAACCTTGGGTGGACATTGCCTCGGATGGTTCATCGTTTAGCACCGAGGGTTTGCTCTCCGCAGGCCATCCCCATCCCCGAAACTTTGGAACGTTTCCGAGAGTCCTGGGCCATTACGTCCGCGATGAAAAAGTGCTCACGCTGGAGGATGCGGTTCGCCGCATGACATCGCTCGCTGCCCAACGGCTGGGCCTGAAGGACCGCGGCTTGCTCCGGGAAGGATACTGGGCCAACGTTGTCGTGTTCGATCCCAATCGCATAAGCGACACGGCCACGTTCGCAAGTCCGAAGCAGTATCCCGAGGGGATCAACTACGTTTTGGTGAATGGCAGAGTCGTGATCGACCAAGGAAATCATACGGGCACGCGGCCCGGCATGGCACTGCGCGGGCCGGGATACCGGGGAAACTGAAAATCGAAAAGAGACACCAGACCCCTTTGAGAAAGAGCAACACACTTAAAAATCACAAGGGTGCGGAATCGGCGCCGCGATCAGCGGCTAAGCGGCTTCCACGGTAAGTTTCAAGCCGACCGCTTTGGCAACTGCCAATAGCTGGACAAGCGCGTGTTGCCTCTGGCAGACAAAGCGCAATAGAGGCTTTCCCTTTCAATGCCAGCGGCTTTCGCAACTGCTGCGACGCCGCGCGCTTGGGCTACGTGGCGCAGAGCGATGAGCAGCACGCGCGGATCGCGGGTGGCACAGCCTTTGAGCGAATTTGAACTTTAGGGTGGCGCACCCTTGTGACGTTCAAGGGTGCGGGTTTTGTGATCCTCTAACCACTACTATTGAGCCTAGTATTTGGGCCAAAATGCGTTTAACCTATTTACGCGAGGCCTATTCCAATGACCATTCGGATTGAACTCAACCCCGAGACCGAAGCCCGTCTCATTGCAGAGGCACGAGCTAAGGGGATGCCATTAGAAAAACTAGCCGAAGAGCTTCTGAAAGAAATTCTCACCGAGCGGTCTTTGTCTCTGGGTCGGATGAGCGTCGAAGAATTTCATCAGATGCTTGAAGCGATGGCGGCAGGGTCCGAAAGGCTGCCAGATTTACTGACGGAAAGTTTTTCGCGCGAGAGCTTCTACGAGGATCGGCCAAATGGCAGAGACGCCGTTCCTCGTAGATAGCAACGTGCTTCTACGCTGGGTAAAACCGGACGACAGAGATTATCCCACCATCCTCACAGCTACAGATGCTATTCTTCGGCGAGAAGGCGTCCTCTGCTATACGTCTCAGAATCTCGCGGAATTTTGGAACGCCTGCACTCGCCCCGTGGATCGCAATGGTTATGGCCTTTCGCCTCAAGAAACGGACCGCCGGGCGCGCCTTTTCGAGGAAAAGCTACGCTTGCTCGCCGACAGCGTTCTTGTCCATGAAGAGTGGCGCAAACTCTTGGTAACGCACAGCGTGTCCGGCGCGCAGGTTCACGACGCACGCCTTGTGGCGGCAATGCGGGTGCATGGGGTGAAGCGCATTCTGACGTTCGACGACAAGGACTTTACTCGGTACACGGATATTGAGGCAGTACACCCTCGCAGTGTTTCGCTCACATGATCGAAGCAATGACGAAATGAAAAGCCGCACGCTTTGAAAATAAGAGGGTGCGGCTTTCAGCTCAGTTCCAATGATCGAAAACCTGCGCTCTTAGTCGAGCGGCTCAATTCTGACGATCGCGGCACCGTGGTTGCTTCCGGTCCAGATCGTCGCGGGCGTTGTGGAATCGTCGGCGAACACGCGGCGCATGTTGGTGTCGCGGGGCATCAAATATTCGGTGTCCTGACCGGTCTTGGGATCAATCTTCGCAAGACGGTCCGTAGTCATGCCTCCGGTATACAAGTTCCCGCTCTTATCCCACGTCACATAGTACGGGCCGGACCACGGGATCGACAGCGGCCATTCCGTAATCTTCTTCGTCTCGGGATCGAGCATTCCGATTCGGTTGCCCTTATATTCACCGAAGAATGCCCGGTCCTGCGCGTCTACGCGAATGCGGCGCGGGCGGGAGTCCGGAGTCGGCGTTTGGAACCAATCGACTTTTCCCGTCTTGGAGTCGAGGCGCCCGATGTAGTCGGTGGCGAAGTCGGTGAAGTACAAGTTGTTGTGCGAGTCGGAATCGATCCCGTAGATCGTGCCGCGACGGCTGTCGGGGAGCTGCTTCATCGGTTCAAAGCGCTCATAGTTGCCCGTCTTGACGTCGAGCCGGAAAATTTCATAGTGGCCGGCGCTGTCTGTCCAGATCTTTCCGTCCACGTCGTAGCGCATCCCAAGCATGTTGGGCTGGGCCGCTTCATCGTTCCACTGCGCCGGCAGGCTGTAGGTTTTGATGGTCTCCGTCTTGCGGTCGAAATGGGCCAGGGCGCCCTGATACATCATGCCGGCCCACATATCGCCGGCCTTGTCTTCTTCAATGTCGAGCAGGCCTTGCGGGTAGCCGGGCTTGAGCTCCGGCACTGGATATTCTTTTAGCGCGCCGGTCTTGGGATCGAGTTTGCCGATGAACATTTCGCCGAAATCGGTGTACCAGACCATGCCGTGTTCATCGACGATCACGTCATGCGGCTCGATCGTGGGACGCGGGAGATCGTATTCGGTGATGATCACGTGCGTGGCTTTGCCGGTGGGGCGCGGGAGCGTCTTGAAGTGGTACTCCCACTGCGGCACAGAACTTAGGTTGACCGTCGAGAGAAATTCAGCGTTTTTGCGATACTGCTCCGGATCGCCGCCACGGTTCTGTTCAACGCGCCGTTGCGGCTTGATTGGCTGGCTCACCTGCGCATAGCCCATCATTCGCGTGATGACCTGCGTGAATTCGTCAGCATCATGCGTGGACTGCACGATGCGCTGCAGCGTGTGGCAGCTGACACAATTCAGAAGGAACGTCTTCTGGTCATCCGTGCCCGGCATACTCAGGAGCCATTCCGCGTTGGTCATCTGCGGGACAAGACTTTTTGCCTTCACGAGTTTGAGGTCGGCGGTCGCAGCTTTCTGCGCGGCAAGATCGGCCGTCGCGGGAGCTTCCAGACTGTAGCCGACGGCGCGAATCTTGAGCGTGTAGTGGCCGGGCTCCAGGCGGCTCGCCGGGAAACTGAAATGCCCTTGCTTGTCGCTGATCACGCTGACCGTGATCGTGGATCCGTCCTTCTTGGCGCTGACCACGACGCCTTCCATCGGGCCTTCCTCCTGCGAGGTCACTTGCCCGGCGAGAGCTGCCGGGCCGAGCGGGTCCGCCGCGGCGGATACAAGCTTGGGGGCCGCTTGATAAACGGCAAATGCCAGGCTGAAGGTCGCAATCAGCAAGAAAATTCTGGTTCGCATGATTCCCTCTCTCACTGAGATTTTGCAAACGTCCAACCGGCACTCGGTTCCGGCCAGATTTCCGACTCATCTACTGTCGATTGAAAAAACGATGCCATTCACTCTAGGAGTTCTCTTTTAACTATTCTGCTAAAGATCAATATACACCAATCCGCCTGCACTTGGAACGGGGTGGGCGAATTTCGCAGACACACCAGTGCGCAACGATTTGGTCCTAAATTCCGAACGGAATTTTTGGTATCCCGTCGTCAGAGAAACACAAGACGCTGGCGCTTTGGTGAGCGCCGAAACAGGCTGCAAAAAAATTCACAATTTTGTCATTCCGAGGCACGCCTCGTGCCGAGGAATCTCTCTTTTCCTGGGTTTAAACCGAAGAGAGATTCCTCGCTTCGCTCGGAATGACAAAATAATCTACTTTCTCCGCAGCCCTTTAAAAACGTCGAGTGGTTCCCTGACCCTAACGGCATAGTAACGCGCGAAATCTCTTACCAAGTAAACTTCAGCGCGAACTGGATCTGCCGCGATGTCGTATTCATCAACGTAATCGCACCGGGAGCAGAACCCGCCTGACTCCCGTCGGAGTTCAGAATTGTGCGATTGTCGTTCGGGGAAGTGAAATTCGGCCGATTCAGGATATTGAAAAACTCCGCTCGAAATTGCGCTTTGAAATCCTCATGGATCGGAATGTTCTTGAACAAGGAAAAATCCATATCGAATAGCCCCGGACCAATCACCGAGTTGCGCCCGGCATCCCCAAGACGAGTGCTAATGCTCGGGGCCTGGAAGCACGCCAGCTTGACGTAATTGCTGGCGTTCTGAGGGTTCACGGGGTTCTGACAAGCAGCCCCGGAGACTTTATCGGGATATTGATACGTGTCGGTCGTACCCATCCCCAGCGGATCGCCAGCGACAAGCACCGTAAATGGGGTTCCAGATTGAACCGTCACGATACCACCGGCTTCCCAATTGCCGAGGATCGCCTTCGCCGGGGTTCCAAAAGAGCCCGGCGTAGGAATGTCCCACTCGTAGTGGATGGTTATATTGTGGCGCTGGTCCTGGTCGGAGAGGCCGCGCCTGCACGCTTTGCAAAACCAAAGCAGCGTGGAGATGGAATTCCGGAACGGATCCGAGGCGACTGAGCCCCCACCAGTGTCCATATTCTTGGAATAAGTGTAAGAGCCTCCAACCTCGAACGTGCGACTCATGGCCTTGTTGATTTGAACCTGGAGCCCGTTATACCAGTATTGCCCGTCCCATATCGCCATCTGAGTGCGGCCGGTTTGCTGATTGATGACCGGTGGCGGGAGCGCTGGAACCTCGTGTGGAAACCAGTAGGCAGGCAAAGCCGGGACTCCAGTAGTTCCGTCGGGCGCCGTTGTTGTCGGGCAGGATTGGATTGAGTATCCCTGCGGAGCTGTAATGGTCTGGAACGGCATCACACAGGGCCACGTAAGCGGATTTGTGAATTGTCCCACCACGCCCGGGTTGGGATAAACCATGTTGTTGTCATCCGCCTGAAATCTCATATGGATACCGCGCGCGCCAACGTAACCAACCATAAATGTTGTATTCGGAGTGATCTGGTGCTGAACATTGAAGTTCCACTGCATCACATAATTACGCTTGGGATTGAACTGCATTATGTAGTAGCGGGCGCTTTGGTTAGCTAAAGCCTGGCCGTAAGCGCCGCATGGCGGGCTAGGACAGTTAGCGTTACTTACGTAAGGCGTTGGTAAGCCGCTTTGGCTCGCCGAAACATCGAACGGGGCAGATCCATCTACGCCGCTCCCCATTTCTACGGGCAGGGGCAGTACGTCAAATATTCCAAAGCCCCCGGCCACTGAGGACTTACCGTCCTTGAACGGGTCCCAGGCAAAACCGACGCGTGGCTCAAAATTCCTCTTGGTTGGGTTCATCATGTAGGGGCTGCCCAAGAAGGGTTGCGGCGCTGCACTGGTCAGCGGCACGGTGCGAAGGTTGGAAAGCTTGCCAGCTTCTTCGGTAATAATGCTCGCCATTTCATAGCGCAAGCCCACGTTCACAGTGAGATTCGGGCGGAAGTGAAAGTCATCCTGAAAGTAGGTGCCGAAAATTGTTTGGCGCACGCCTCGTCCCGTCACTTTGCCTGGCACGTCGGCATTGATTGCCCCATTATCGTTGGTCAGGAAATCGTAAATGGTATTGTAGATGATCTGGCCACCGGGAAAGTCCGCGCCGAACGTGTTCCCTTGAAGCCGCTCGACGTTGGCCCCAAACTTCATGGAATGCTTTCCCCTCGTATAAAACAAATTGTCGTACACCTGATACGAATTCCAATGAAACTTGAAGGGAGCTTGAAAGTCCAACCCTCCGGGATAGCCGGCAAGGCCATCCGAGTTGATGGAGATCGTACCAACCGAACTCCCGGGTACGAAACCAAGCGACGGATCGGCAGAAGCGGGATTGATTGGCGTCGCTCCCGAAGGAGATTCCACGTTGTCACGATTGAAGCCCACCCGGAAGGAATTCAGCAACGAGGGTGAAAAGACGTGATTTTCTTCTATAGCAACCATCTGGCGGAACATCGGATTTTGAATCAACAATGACTGGTACTGATCAGGTTCATTCTGTAATGCTTTGTCAAACAAGTAGGTGCTGAAAATCCGGTCCTTTGTGGAAAAGGTATGGTCCGCGCGGATAATGAAAAAATTCTCCGTCGCATGAAACATTTGCGTGAACACGAATTGCGCCGAATTAACTCCCGGAACGTCGTTCCGGTTCGCCTTTGGGATAAGTCCTGAACTAAGAAACTGTTTGATATTCGGGTCGAACGCCGCCGCCGTCAACTTACACTGGGTGGGCACACCGGTTGCGGTGCAGTTTGCAGGAAACGGGCTGGCTGTGCCTGGGCCTTGGAAGGTGCCGGTAAGGATTCCATTCAGCGCGTCCGTCGAGGGCACGTTAGAGATAGTCGTGGTTCCCATAGACTGCTTGACTCCCTCATAGTCGCCGAAGATAAACGTTTTATCTTTTTGAATTGGTCCGCCCGCAGATCCCCCATATTGGTTCCGGTGAAGGGGAGCTTTCGGATTGCCGTTCGCGTTGTCAATAAAACTCGCCGCATCGAGCGCGCTGTTGCGGAAAAATTCGTACGCGCTTCCATGGAACTGATTGGTTCCCGACTTAGTGGTTGCAGTGACCACTCCGCCGGAAGTGCGTCCGTATTCGGTGGAATAATTGGTCGTCAGAACTGAAAACTCCGCCACAGCGTCTGTGCCCAGATTGCCTCCGAGCACGCTCCCCGGACCCGCGTTTGCATAGTCATTAATATTGACGCCGTCCAGAAGATAATTGTTCTGCTGCGGGCGCGCGCCCGAAATTGTCAACTCCAAACCGAGCCCGCGTTTCACCCTGTCACCCGCCGTGATCGGGGGTTGGTCCTGAGATTGGTGTACACCGGGCTGCAAAATCGCAAGATCAGTCCACGACCGGCCATTGAGGGGAAGTTCTTGGACCGTCCTCTGCTCAATGACCCCGCTGATGGTTGCATTGGCGAGATTGACCGTTGGAGCCTCAGCCGTGACGGTGACCGTTTCGTTCACGCTCCCTAACTGAAGGGACAGATTCAGGATCAGTTCCTGACCCACTGTCAATGTGATCCCTTTGCGCAAGAGGGTCGAGAAACCCTTCGCGGATGCCGAAATCTCGTAGTTCCCCGGCTGCAGGTTCGGAACGGTGAAGGTACCTTCTCCCTTTGTGGCGGTAGTCGTGACAATTCCAGTTCCCACATTTGTGATCGAAATATCGACGGCGGGCATCTTGGAGCCACTCGGGTCAGTGACCGCGCCGGAAATGGTTGCTCCAACCACCTGAGCGGAAACCCGCGCAGGGAGGAAGAAAACGAACAGCATTGCGAGAGCTATTGCAAAACGGACACACATATTCTTAAACTCTGAATGGCCCATGACTTTGAAACTCCTCTCCAGGTATCAAACCCACCCCAACGCGGGCTTCTGCTGTAACTCGTCCAAAATGAAAGGCGAGAAAGCTGAACTCTGATACTAAACTCCTGACTCGACTGTCAATACAAATATTGCCGTATAAATTCCATCGCTCGGGAAGCTGTATGCATTCTCGTGCATCTTTACTCGCACTGCGAAACCTGGCCCAAACGTACGCTACAATGGAGTGTGGCTTCGCAAGATATGGCGGATTCCGCTCCCACAACGGTAGATGTTCCATCCACGACGGCTCCCGCGCCTGGCGCGGACGGGCAAAGCCGGGCCGCGGGCATGTTCCGCGCGCTGAAACTTCGCAATTTCCAACTCTTTTTCAGCGGGCAGATTATTTCCCTGGTCGGGACCTGGATGCAGACGGTCGCGGAGGCCTGGCTCCTTTACCGGCTGACGGGTTCGTCGGTGCTTCTCGGCGTGCTTGGATTTGTGGGCCAGATTCCGATCTTTCTACTCTCTCCGCTGGCGGGGCTCGCGGCCGACCGGTGGCCGCGGCGGCGCGTAGTGATCGCGACGCAAGCTTCCTCGATGCTGCTGGCGTTCACCCTGGCGGGGCTGACGTTGACCGGGCGCATTCGCGTGTGGGAAATCATCGCCCTGGCGACCCTGCTGGGCACGGTGAACGCCTTCGACGTGCCGGCGCGGCAATCGTTTTTGATCGAGATGGTGGGGCGCGAAAATTTGCTGAATGCGATTGCGCTCAACTCTTCCATGTTCAACGGCGCGCGTGTGGCGGGGCCTGCGATTGCCGGAATCCTGGTGGCGGTGGTCGGCGAGGGCTGGTGCTTCCTGTTGAACGCCGTGAGCTATCTCGCCGTGATCGCGGGCCTCTTCATGATGCGCATTGAAAAAACTAAGCCGGTGCACGACGGCGCGGCGCCGCTCGAAAAATTGCGCGAAGGGTTCCGCTTTGCGCGGCATACAAAACCGATTCGCGCGCTGCTGGTGCTCCTGGGCGTCGTGAGCTTCATGGCGCTCCCCTTCAGCGTGCTGATGCCGATCTTCGCCGTCCGGATTCTGCACGGCGGGGCTTCGGCCTACGGGACTTTGATGGGCGCGGTGGGAGTCGGAGCGATGTTTGGCGCGCTGGCGATTGCGATGCGGCAGCAATTGCGCGGGCTGGGAAATGTGGTGGCGTATTCGGCGACGGGGCTGGGCGTTTCTCTGGTCCTGTTCAGCGCGTCCCACTGGTATTGGATCTCGTTTGCGATGCTGATTTTTTGCGGCTTCACGATGATGATGCAGTTTACCGCCACCAACACGCTCATTCAGGCCATGGTGCCGGACCAGCTCCGCGGGCGCGTGATGTCGATGTACTCGATGATGTTTCTGGGGATGTCGCCTCTCGGCTCGCTTCTCGCGGGAGCGATGGCCGACCACATTGGCGCGCCGGTAACTGTGGCGATCGGCGGCCTTACCAGCTGCCTCGGCGGACTGGTCTTTGCGCGCAAGTGGCCGGCCATGCGCGCCCCGGCGCGCGAACTCGTCGCTGCGCAGGGCATGATGGCGCCCTCCTTGCCGTCAGACACCTCCGCGCCCCCTTCATGAAACAGGCGCAGGCGGCTGCTGATTGAGGCCGAAAGACGAAGGATTATCTGCCGGCGGCACGAGCTGTTCGCGCATACTTCCGGACGGCGCTTTCCATGCCGGGCGCGGCGTTCTTCAGATCTTCCAAATTCATCGCGGGGTGCAATTCCACCTTGGCGTTGAAGGCCAGAAACCACGGCTCTGCAATGGCTGGAATCTGGGACGAGTCAGCCACGTTGAGGAAGACAAACGCAGTCCTCGCGCCGTTCTCTTCGGCAAAATAAACCGCTTCGGGTTTCAGATCGTTGAGAATGGATCCGATCGTGGATCCCAGCGATCCATCGGCCACGGCGGCGTTTCCTTCCGCTATGGGCAAACTGACTTTCATTAACATTCGCATTTGCATCTCCTTAAATTAAAGACGGCGCGAATCTACTGCCACGGAAGGGCGATGTCAATGTGGTTTTTCCACGGCAGTTGGCAGGTGATCTGTCCGATTTATGCAAAGCAGGAAAGTCATGTTTCGTGACAATCCGGCCGCCACGGATCGATCCGATTCTTTGATCCCGGGAAACATTGGTCATGACCGGAAGACTCGCCCTTCCAACCCCGAAGGACGGAGCACCAGCGGATTCTGGCATCCAGCCGGAAGGAAATGGACGCTGGGGTGTTCTTCCGGGAAGCGGAAGGAAATGCCGTCAAGGTGCAAGAATTGCATAGGTTCAGTACCAAACACAGGGCACGCGCGGATGGGCCATAGAGTCACTAATTTCTTGAGTTTCAATCACTTGTCACCTTGATCTTTTCCGAGGGAAGCTGGCAGTGTCCGTGCCCTTGTTTTCGCGGACAGGCCCAGCGGAATGAATTGAAGGGGGGAACTTCTATGGGCGTCATCAACCCAATGTTGCACCACAATGAGAGTGAGTGGTCTGCGGACCGGCCTGTAGCCATTGAGTCCCATCGTCGAGGTCAGTCCAAAACGCTCTGGGTATTCGTTGCGATATTAGCCGCTGCTTTGGGAACGCTGGCTTACTACGGCTATCAAATGGTCAAGAGTCAGGATTCCCAAATCACCCAGTTGTTCGGGAGCCAGGGCACACTCACCACGCTCGGCCAACGCGCGGACGCCGCCGAGGCCAAATTGCATGATCTGGCTGAGAGCTGGCAGGGCATGGGGCAACGCATGGCGAAGCTGGAAGGCAGAGTTGCGGCTGACGTCAAGCAATCTCGCATCTATGCCGAAAATCTGACACAGCAATTGCACCAGCAAATGATCGCAGAGATGGATGCCCGCACTTCCACTCTCGACGCCAGGCTGCGTCAAGTTGAGTCCGAACAGACGGACCAGCGCACGCAAATGGCGCGGGTCGAGTCGAATCTTAAACAGGACATTTCGGCCGTCCGGGAGGAAAATGGCCGCGATCTCTCCGGTGTCCGCCAACAGGAAGAATCAAATGCGCGTGAGGTCAGCGCCATTTCCCAAAAGCTCGATCGGGACCGGATCGATTTCGAGTTGGCAAAAGGACAGACCAAGGAGCTGGTCCCCGGCATCTCGCTGCGAATCCGCGGAATGAACCCTGCGTATCAGCGCTACCACGGTGCATTGTGGCTGCTGCAGGACCACCGGACGGTGTGGCTACGGGATCAAAGTGTGCATGAACCGGTGCGTTTCTTTCACAAAAACGGTGGGGAGCCGTATGAACTGGTTGTCACGGACGTGACCAAGAAGGCAGTGGTTGGATACCTTTTGGCTCCGGCTCCTGTCAAGCCCGACAGAGCAGCCGGCGCGTTAGTCGGTCAGCGTACAGGGGTCGACAACCCGGCCCAAGAATAACGATCTACAGTGCTCGCCCCAGCCCGCGACGCACCACTTAAATGCGTAAGCCACGGAACGGCCCGCGAATCGCGAAAGTGATCCTTAGACGAGGCGCGAAAAAACCCAGGCACTGCGATCTTGCGCCATTGATTGCGCCGGACTGATTGAATTCTTAACGCAACCGCATGAAATAGACATACAACTAAACGCTTCCAAACCGTGGGCCTGTAGCTCAACTGGTTAGAGCAGCGGGCTTATAATCTGTCTGAGCCTTCCTTCACAAGGCGGCCGAAAACTGTAAGGCTCTGAAATCCAAGACAATCTCGTAAACAGGCGACTCCGCGTTGCTGCGTCAGTCTGCACCAAGACTGACACCAAACTAGCCACAGACTTTTGCGCCGCCTTGCTCCCGACAAACCTGGCGCAACTCACGAACGCTTGCTCGCCCATTCGGAGAATTCGGGTTCCCGGAATGCGTCCACATTCCGATCATCCCTGTTGATCGGGAGTCGGCCCCTTCCGCAAAGAACCCAAAGGATGGACGGCACGGCAACGGCCGGCTCCGGAAATTTATTTCATCAAATGCACGCCACAGGCAGCGAGCATGATAACGACAGTAACTGCCCCACCTAAGGCCATCACGCTATACGACGCCTTGCGGGCTGCGGATTCGGACATCACGCGGGTGAGGTTCCAGCGCGCCTGGCAGGCCAGATGAACGAAAACGGCCAGCACCGCCAAGGAGTAACGCGGCAGCAGGGACGCGGACGATAACCCACCGAGCAGGCCGGCAGGGGCGTGCGAGGCCCACACAAAATCCGTGTCGGTTCCCTGATGTCGTATCGTGAATACAGTGACCAGGTGCGACACCAGAAACACGGCCAGGTATACGCCGGAAATTAGTTGCAGGTTGCGCAAGGGCGAGGCCCGACGCAGGGAATACTTCCAGACCATCGTGAGTCCCGTGCACACTTGCACCGCGACTGCGGCAACCAAAATGGTCTCGCCAATGCGCTGCCTGTAAACCAATCTCAGGACGTGCAGCACGGCCGTGTGCGTTCCAAGGCTAACGATGGCCAGCGAATGATTGAAAACGTGCGCGATGGCGAAGGTGGCCAGCACGATTGCCGACGTTGCATGTACGTGGCGAAATCTGACCATCAAGGCAGCACTCGAGGATTCCGAAACGGGCAACAAGGCCGTCACTGCAGCGAAGGCCGTCACGAGGTACCAAGCGAGCAATTCGTTGCTGCTGATCTTCCTCATGGCCGTGAATAGCGGTGGGGTAACAGCGGCAAGCAACGCGCCATGCACTACCAGCCGATTCCGGCCGCGGTCGAGATGTTCCCTATCCAGGTAATTAAGCGCCAGCCAGGCGGCGAAGGGACCCGCCACCGACCACGCAATGGCCACTGCCAGAAGACCACTCCCCAGCACCACATTCGCTCGTGTGATTTCTGCGCTGCGAAACATGGCGGAAATTGACAGCGAATAGAAGGCAGGAATCAGCCAAACGAGAAATGCTTGTGGCGCTGCAATCGTCCTCGCCTGCGCACTAGCTGGGACGCTCGCAACTGCAATCGATTTCATACCGCCTCCGTGTTCGGCCTAAGGTTCCCCCGGCGATTCGCACACCGGCGCCGGTACGTTCTCTGCTCCGAATTCCACCGCAGTATAACCCAGAAGAGCACGTTTGGATTTTGGCTTATTTCGATAGGTCGCAGTCTAACGCCAATTGAAGCCGGGTCCCCAAATCTCCCTGGTGGGTAGCCTAAGACCAGGCATGCTCGCGGTTCGAGGTCGCAGTTGAAGAAGCCAAGATCAAAGACTTTACTTGGCACTGCCTGCGGCACACGTTCGCGAGCCGACTGGTGATGACTGGCGCCGATCTTCGCACTGTCGCAAAATTGCTCCGAGATAAGACCCTCGCGATGGCGATGCGATACGCTCACTTGGCGCCTGAGTATAAGCTTGCTGCGGTCGAGCGAATGGGCTCCTCTTTTGGTGTTTCAACGAGCCCTGACTGACCCCAACGCCAAAAGCCGAAAAAGTGAACGCGACCATGATAAAGTAAACCCTACTGTTCGTTGTCCTTGCAGCGTTGGGCCTGTAGCTCAGCTGGTTAGAGCAGCGGACTCATAAAACACGGGACTGTTTTGACGCGTTTTGAAAATATTGGACTCTACTATATTCTTCAACCACTTACGATGCGCTCGTGTTGAAGCGTTTGTACGCGATTTGAACCGTTCTGAACCGATAACTACTACGAATTTACTACAGTGATCCGTTCCCCCGATTTGGTCTGAATTGCGATTCGGGCCACATTCCGATAAGCCGACTTCACAGGCACTGGGAGTCAGCGTTTAAGAAAACGGCTGAGAAGACGCGACAACAGTCGGCGTATTGCGGGAGATGAATCAACGCTAATGTGCCCCTTACCACTGCAATGCTCACAATGCCCGGTTCCGCTGCACAGAACACAGGCGGTGGTCAGAGTCCGCCCCAGACCATAGCACGCGCTGCACTCGCCGCTTCCCCCACAGCGTTTGCATTTGTGGCGTCCGGTCAATGACATAACGCAATCTTATCCCTGATGGCTCGTCCCAGTGGCAGAAAGCCACATTCCGAGAAGCCGGCACGACTTCTCGGGACTTGGGTAATCGGTTCCGTCATGTTGGAGTTCGCGTTCTATTTACATTTTTTTGAGGTCACGTAGTTGGCTAGTTTCCCCTGATCGCGCTTTTGGGTCGCGTCGTCGAGTTCCTTAACGTGATATTGCGCGTCCTTAGTCCGGATGGCCTGGTATGCATTGACCGCTCCCTCTACCCCCGCAGCGTACATGGCAGGCTTATCTTTTGCACGATCAGGGTGCCCAATCACAAACGCTGCCTCGGCTCCCATTTCGGCTGCAACAATTGCACCTGGATAATCACTCTTTTTCTGGTCACCCAGATCGCCATGTAGAGAAGGGCACATAGCTACGCTGATGTCCGGTACCTGGATCAGCCACAGCATGAACCATTGGCGGTCAGATTTGTCCGGCGACAATGGGTCGGCCTGAAGTGCGCTCGCGATTTTCAAGGCGCGGTCGCGTTCTTCTGCTGTGGAAGGACCGCGCTGCTGTTGCTGGGCAAGGGCCGTAAAAGCCGATCCAATGACTAGAGTAACTGTGGTGAATGATCGTAATAGTGAGCGAAAGCTGGGCATGGCTCTCCTTCACATTTTTCTCGAAATATTGTGGGAAAATCTTGACGGCGAGTCTATCACAATTCGCCATAGCAATTGAGGTCCGGAGAGTACGACTGCCAGTTTCCGATAAGCGGACTTCACGGGACTTGGCTCCCCAATTGTCTCTAACTCTCCCTAAATACGGCCAGACGGGGTTATACTCTGCCCACTCCAAACAGGTGGAGCCTATGACGATCCTCCCAGGCAGACGTTTAGGGCCTTACGAAATTCTCTCCGCCGTCGGTGCGGGTGGAATGGGCGAAGTTTATAAAGCCCGCGACACGCGCCTCGATCGAACTGTCGCAATTAAAGTTTTGCCGACGCATCTTGCGGATCGGTCTGAATTGCGCGAGCGATTCGAACGCGAAGCAAAAACCATCGCCTGCCTGAATCATCCGCACATCTGCACGCTCTACGACACTGGCCATCAAGACGACATTGATTTTCTGGTGATGGAATATATCGAAGGCGAGACGCTCGCGCAGCGATTGCAGAAAGGTTCTCTCCCGATTCAACAGGTATTGCAATATGCGATCGAGATAGCCGACGCGCTCGATAAAGCGCATCGCAAGGGCATTACCCACCGCGATCTCAAGCCCGGCAACGTCATGCTGACCAAGTCGGGGACGAAGCTGCTCGACTTCGGTTTGGCGAAGCTGAAACAGGAAGCCGCCCCAGCCATTCCGGATTCGCAACTTCCGACGATGAAGAGCGCAATGACGGGCGAAGGAACGATCCTGGGCACGTTGCAATACATGGCGCCTGAGCAAGTCGAAGCCAAGGAAGTGGATGCCCGCACGGACATATTCGCGTTCGGCGCAGTGGTCTACGAAATGGCCACCGGCAAGAAAGCATTTGAGGGAAAAAGTTCGGCAAGCGTGATGGCCAAGATCATGGAAGCGGAACCGCCTTCGATGGCTTCGCTTCAACCGATGACGCCGCAGGCGCTCGATCGCGTAATTAAGAGGTGCATGGCGAAAGAGCCGGACGAGCGGTGGCAGAGCGCAAACGACCTTGCGAATGAATTGACGTGGATCGCCGGCGCCTCCGAAACCATCGAGGTTACTGGAAAGCCTGCGAAACCGGCCAAAGAGATTTGGCAGCGGCCTGTATTCCTTGCCATTGGGGCAGTGGCCCTCGCCGCGGCGGCAGTAGTCGCGGGGTGGTATCTCAAGCCGGCCGCGCCGCTACCTGTCACGCGCACTGTGATAGCGCTGCCGCAAGACCAACAGCTTGCGAGTTCAGGTCAGTCGGCTGTGGCTCTCTCACACGACGGGAAACAACTGGCGTATGTCGCCAGCCGGGGCGGGGGGCTACCGCAATTGTTTCTGCGGGCGATGGACGGCCTCGAAGCGAGGCCTATCCCCGGAACGGAGCCAGTCACCTCGCCCTTCTTTTCGCCGGATGATCAATGGGTGGGTTTTTTCACACCCGGCACATTGAAAAAGGTTTCGGTAAATGGAGGGGCAGCGGTCACGCTCGCCGTAGCTGGAGCCCCCCGCGGTGCGAATTGGAATACTCCAGCGACCATTATTTTTAGCCCGGAGACTAACGTTGCTCTTCAACAGGTATCTGATCAGGGCGGGTCCCCGCAAGCCTTGTTTCAGCTTGAGAA
The DNA here is from genome assembly GCA_963719875.1 of uncultured Acidobacteriota bacterium. Lineage (GTDB taxonomy): Bacteria > Acidobacteriota > Terriglobia > Acidiferrales > UBA7541 > Palsa-360. The sequence goes on from CAVRDJ010000002.1 coordinate 783,274, forward strand.
GGATGAGACGTCACAGCGCTGGCCCGATGTCCTGCCCGGCGGCAAAGCAATTGTATTTGGAGCCCTCACGCAGAACCCTGAGGTTGCCGTTCAGCAAGTAGGAACGGGGAAGCGTAAGACTCTTGTCCAGAATGCAAATTCTCCTCGATACGCCGCCTCCGGGCACCTGATTTACGTGCAAGGGACTACCATGATGGCCGTGCCGTTCGACCCAGAGCGGTTGGAAATAAAAGGAGCGGCAGTCCCAGTCGCGGAGGGCGTTTCTCTAACCAGCAACGGAAGTGCCCAATACAGCTTCTCCACCACGGGCACGCTTCTATACGTGTCCGGGGGCATTGCTGCGGCCCAACGCAAGCTGGTCTGGGTCAATCGGAATGGTACGGAGCAGATATTGCCGGCAGCGCCCGGGGACTATGACAACCCCCGAGTTTCACCGGACGGACGCCACGTAGCACTGGAACTCGGGGGGCAAGTCTGGATATACGATCTCTCACGCGATACATTGACCCGATTCACGTTTGAAGGAAATGTGAACGCGGACCCGGCCTGGACACCCGATGGCAAAAGGATCGCTTTTCGCTCCACCAAGGACGGGCCGAGCAACATTTATTGGCAATTGGCGGACGGCAGCGGCGGCGGAGAACGGCTGACTACCGGCCAGTTCACTCAAATTCCGAAGTCCTGGTCCCCAGATGGAAAATTCTTGGCTTATCACGAGAATAATCCCACCACGAAAAAAGATATCTGGGTGCTTCGGCTGAGCGACCACAAGGCCGAGCCGTTTCTCCGAACCCCGTTCAATGAAGGAGGACCGGTATTTTCCCCCGACGGACGCTGGATCGCCTATATTTCCGATGAATCCGGCCGCTCCGAAATTTACGTCCAACCGTATCCGGGCCCAGGCGGGAAATGGCAAATCTCGACCGAAGGCGGCTCGGAGCCGGCCTGGAATCGCAACGGGCGGGAGCTCTTCTATCGCAGCGGAAACAAAATGATGGCAGTGGATGTGACGACCCAGCCTCCATTTTCCGCGGGGAAGCCGAAGATGCTCTTCGAGGGACAATATCTTTCGGTTCAGCCTGGATTAGCAAACACCGCCTATGACGTTTCGCCTGACGGCCAGCGATTCTTGATGGTCAAGGAAGTCGGACGAAGTGTCTCGACCACACAAATCAACGTGGTTCAAAACTGGTTTGAAGAATTGAAGCAGAAAGCTCCCACGGGAAAGAAGTGAATCCAGCGTAGTTGGCAATAGCATCTCCATCCTATGCCAAGTCCTTCCATGAGAAGGCCGGTTAGTGTCAAGTCGGTTTTGTAGTTGCCTTTGGTCGGCGAGTGGTCATCCTTGAGTGGTCTTCCTTAGAACCGAGCCGCCTCTGTCGCCATCCTTCCATCCGCACTCTTTGGTGAGCGATATTCGCTCGGTGCAAGTTGGGTGTTCTCGTTTCAGTGGTGCTGCTACCTGTGAATCGACCTCTGTTCCCACCGTTTCTGTGGGAGTTGTGCCCCAGGACTTAGTCGCAGTCACCTGGACTCGGCGGTTGAGCTCGGCTGTCGGGATCGCCACTCTCTAGGTCACTTCCCGCATCGCTTTCTGACTATTGCGCAGTGGTTCGTACACCTCTCCGCCTACCCACAACCGATGCAGCAGGACCGCCAGCTTTCGAGCCACGGCCACCACCGCTCGCTTCTTGGCATTTTTTCCTCCTCGCTCCGCAAGCTTGCGTCCCCATCGCCGCAGATCGCTGTCTTGGCCAAACGGTCCCAGAATGTAGTGCGCTCCCTGCACCATCATCGTGCGCAGATACCGGTCTCCTTCTTTGCTGATGCCCTTCTGGGGTTCGCTCTCCCCAGAGTTCCTGCGGCCAGGTCGTAACCCGAGAAAACACCCTACCTGGCGACTCTTCGGAAACCGATACGGGTCTTCGATCGTCAGGACATACGTCAGAGCGATCTGTGTTCCCACGCCCTTCACCTGCTTGAGCAAGGACACTTCCGGGTAAACTTCCTTGGCGATTTTCTCCATCCGTTCGTCGTATTCCTTGACGCGCTCGTTCAGCGATTCAATTTCTTTGAGCAGCGGCTCCAGAACATCCCGCAATTCTGTGCTCAATGCAGCGGCCAGCTCCCGGTTCACCTGATACGTGCCACACTTGGGCAGTCGTTGGCCATAAGACTTCACGAGCCCCCGTGCGGCGTTCACCAAGGCTGTTCGAGCACTCACTAGTTCCGCTCGCGCTCGAATCACCGTCAGGTGGAGTTGCGCTTGCACACTGCGATGCCGCACCGGTCCCAATAGCGCGGGATCGACTCTCGCCAGTCGTGCCAGTGTCCGAGCATCGTGCCGATCATCTTTTCGATTGCTCTTGGTGATCAGCTGCACCTTTTGTGCATGCGCCACGATCACTTCGTGTCCCAACTCACTGAGCAGCCGGCTTACCCAGGGGGAATGTGTTCCTGTCTCCAGGGCGATGAGACTTCGCGGTATCTTTCCAAAGGTCTGCTTCATCGCCTCCGGCGTCGTCGGCAGTTTTTGTTCCAAAATGACTTGGCCTGCTTCATCCAAAACACAGTAGAACGACCAGCGATCGCCCAGATCCAAACCGATGGTCAGCTTTTGCTCCTTGAAAATTTCGTTCTTGAATGCCTGCACAGTGATAGTCTTTTTCACAGCCGGTCTCCTTTCGGTTGCGCTTCGAGCGCGTCGACCATTGGGAGCGTATCGCATCCCGCCGGAGACCGGCCTTCTCATCCCATCTGAGAAATGGGATTCTCGGAATATGGGAATCCGGAAGGCTCACCAGGGGGCTCGTTTTCGTGTCTAGAAATATTTCCAATTACGCGGGACCGCTAAAGCGCAGGGGAGCCCTCATTCGTCCTGAAATAAAACGGTGCGGTGGGCGGGCTCAGGCGGGCGCAATCAGACTCACGAGGAACCTGATCGTGAACTCCGCCTCAGTGACTGAATCGCTTTCCAACCTCGCATGATCGACGGCGTGGTTCGGTCAGCCGGATCCCAAAATCCGAGAAGAGGACCTATCATGGACTTTGATCGGAACCTCTTAGACGTTCAAGACCGGCTATAAACAAGTCTTTGTCATTGTCAAATTGAAGTAAGCTGCGCCGGTCCGCACCTGCAGGGAGGGACAGACCAATGAAAATGACCCGTCAGTTGCACGTGTTGTTAGCTGCCATCCTATTCGTTCTTCCGACGTATGCCCAGGATTCAGCGAAAAATGCCGCTTCGCCGAACCTCGCGACGAGTCCGTCAGCAGCTCTGCTGAAACAGTGGAATGAAATCGGCCGAAAACTCATCGCCATGGCCGAGGATTTTCCCGAAGACAAGTACGACTTCAAGGCCGCTCCCTCAACGGGCACGTTTGCTGAGCGGATGATCCATGGCGCCGCTGCGAACTATTTCTTCACCAATGTTGCCCTTGGGCAAAAGCCGCCCTCCGATGAAGATCCTCCGCGCGCGCAGTTCAAAAACAAAGCTGCAATCGTTGCCTACGTCAAAAAATCTTTTGCCGATGGAGCGGCGGCCATCAAATCGAAAGGCGACAAAGGGATATCCGCTTTGGTGATCGATCCCTTCGCTGAGGACGTCCCAGGAAACGCCAATAAAGAACAGATTCGCCTCGGCGATTTGGCCTTTGGCCTCGTCGAGCATTGCGGCGAAGTCTACGGCCAGCTATCCGTCTACTACCGCGTGGCAGGCATGATTCCACCGGAGTCACGTCCGAAGAAATAGGATTCACACACAATCTGCCCCACGATCCAGAGATTTGCCCGCGAACCAACTAAAGCGCTAACTAGCGTTGGCACAAGAGAAGCCGCAAAAGTGGAAAATCTGATCCACTCAATGGACTCGTAAACGCTATAGTGCCTTTGGTGATAGTTCCCGAATGACGGCGCACCATGAAGTAATTCCCCAGCCGCCTGTCCAACGTGAATTCCCAGATATTCCACTGATTGAGCTGGATTCTGACTTCTAAACGGGGCGTTATCGGAAGGTGGCCAGTTCCTCCCGATGGCAAAAAGCCACATTCCGATAAGCCGGGCGGTCTCAACCGGTCGATGCAACACTTGCCCAAAGTCCTCTCGTAGGGGTTTAGGAGGCTGATTTCGTTCGCGGGCTTCAATTCAAACAAAACAAAAGCCCTGTTTAGGTTCTGAATGAGTCCTGTCGCACAGATTGATTCTCGGTGGGAAGTATTGTCAGATCAACTGGTTATATGGTGTTGCATCGACCGGTTGAGCTGGCACGACTTCTCGGGACTTGGCCAAGCAAGAATCCTATTCCGACCGTCTGACGCAGGTTTCAGATATGGCTAACTCAGAGTGAACATGATGCGGGACTTGCCTGGCTGTGCATTCCAAGTCTTTCGGCTTCCGAAAGTGGACCGGCCTTCGTTTTGATCTGAAGGCGAGCGGGGACCACGGCTTGAAAGATGCCGTTCACTGTACAGCCGCCCGGTGGGTTCGGTGAAATCTGCGCAAGCAGGGCCTTGATCGGGTTTCGTGATGATTGATTGCTGCCTTCACCTGCCACCTCCGTCAGGCGCAAGCGATCATCACTTGGCGTCCTTATTATTCTCGGCGCATAGATACTCCGCGATCTTCCAATCCGGCTTGGACTCGTAATCCATATGAACCGTCCAAGGCTGGCTGAACGTTTTGGGATCTTCGATCGTAAGACTGTATTCCAAAACTGCTCCGCGGCGGTGAAAGCGCTCGACTGTATGAAGTTCGTCACTGTGCGTCATTCCATGGAGATCCAACCAGCTCTTGTCATTGAAACCAATGGTGTCCACAACCAGGGTGTCACCTTCCCATTTCCCGACCGAGTTTCCAAGCCAAGTGGGATCCAGGTCCTTTGGATGTCCTTGTCCATCCGTATAAATCCATCTGACGGTGTTCATGAATTCATGAATCACGACCACTCGCCCTGGCGTTTGCAGGATCGCCATCGGATAAATGGGCGCAAGCATCAGCCCCGAAATGCCGGGAGGTAAACAGCGTGTTGATGGACTATCGGCCTCGTTGGCGGACTTGTAACTTACTTCTGCTTTCGGTAGAAACGGCACTACTGTCGCGCTGTCTGGTTTTCTCTTGTCCGCAGGATCCAGAAGGCTATCGTTGGGTCCACCAACTCGCCTGGGGGGTGTGGACATCCAAATCCCGCTTATGTCCGGCGCGGATCCACCCACGTTGGCTCCCGATGCTTTCGATGGATTCGAACTCTGCGCCAGCATCGCTGTAGTCAAGCCGAATAGGCCGAGCAGGCAACAGGCACAGCAGCCGAGGCGGCGACTCTTTGGGAAAAGTTCCTTCTTGTACGTTGCGCGTCCGTATGTGCGAATATCGCTCATCAAAACACCCTGCCATCTGCGGTCTGTATTTTCGTAAGCATCATCACCTTTGTTCCATCCTTAGCCGCATGGCCGCTTATCTTAACTTTATCGCCCGGCTTGAAGAGATGACTTGTCCAGCCACGCCGCGCTAACGTGCCGGGAGCACCCGTCTCCCCACCCCACTCCTCGATTCCGCCCTTGTCGTTTGTAACAGTCACGTAGATCCATGAGTGGGGACTAGACCACTGAAAATCTTTCACTACTCCCTCTACGGTAACTTCATTCTGGAAATCGTAAGTTGCCGTCCCGTGATGTGCGAATGCCGGGATCCATGCCAGCAAAGAAACAAAGACGGCGAGTAAAGAAACAAGTTTTTTGCCCTTCATTATGGTGTCCTCGCAAAGCCGTTACGGCGGATTCTCAGGGAAACCTCTACACAGGTGCGCCTGGTTCAACACTAGCCTGTGCCCCTTATGGCATAGTTTACGTTTGCGGGCCACCATTTGTTTCACCGAATGGCTGGTTGAACGAGTACTAGCTGATTTTGAGGTTCGGGCCGCCGCAATCTCGTCTGGGGAGCTGGCTCGCATCGCCGAACTACCGTGGCTATTGGTGAACCGAGCCCATGCTCGGGTAGCCGAGCGTGATGACTCCCGAGAAACGGCCTTGTTGGAATCCGGCCGCCTTAGTTGGTAAAACAGGGGCAACGCGGCGGCAGCAATCGCGCCGGCAAGCAGAACGGCCTAGTCCTTGGCGGCTTTTTGTTTTTATTCCCGGTACCAGTCAGCGGTCGACCGTACGTTATTAAGCGATGTCCCTTCGTATTCGAATTTGTCCGGGAAACCCGCCGCTTCCCATGCCGCAAGAAACTTCGCATGCTTATCAAGAACCTTCCCAGATGGTTCCTTCTTTGGCGCCAAGTTCCCCCCTAGTCCTATTTTCCCACATTCCGAGAACGGGACTACTCAGGCACTGGGACGAAAACGCCAGTGCTATACTCCGTCCGTCACTCGCCCGCAAAAAGAAACAATGGGGTTGCCATGCGCCACCCGCCGACCGTGGGACACTTGTACCGTGAATACGGCACTGCGGATATGACGCCCCAGCATACCCACCCGATTGGACAGTTCTGCTATGTCTGGCAGGGCAGCGCGATCCTGCGTATCAACGACCATTCACAACTGCTCATACCACGCCAAGGCTTTTGGATTCCTGCTGGTTGTGCTCACGGTATCTACGCACTCAGAACCTCTGTTCTGACCTACATCTATCTCAACAGTCGCCGGGGGATGCCACTGCCTCCCGGGCCCGTGACTCTTTTGATGGATCCTCTAAGCACAGGTTTGCTAGTGGCACTCCGCGACATCGAGGACGCCCCGCAGAGATCCGACGAGAGGAAGCGATTATTGGAGGTCCTGCGCGATCGGTTAGTCCAGCTCCAATATTCCGAGGGCATTACTGTTGGCGAGATAGATCAGCGATTGCGGCCGATTGTGCTTGCCGTGTTCGACGAACCCAAGCGGTGCCATACGCTCAAGGGCTGGGCACGTCGAGTCGGTGCTACGGAGCGCAACTTGGCGCGGCTGTTTCGACACACCTTCGGCATGTCTTTCTTGCATTGGCGACAACGCATATTGATGGGGGAAGCCCTTCGGCGCTTACAGGCTGGCGAACCGGTCACCGCTGTTGCGTTGGACGTGGGTTATGCAACGCCCTCGGCCTTTTCCTACGCTTTCCGCTCCGCCATTGGGTTCGCTCCCTCGCGATACAGTCTCACGGCTTCGATGTGCGAGACCCGAGGTCCCGATCTTCGGCAGGGCCCTGCTCAAGATGGGAAAGTTCGTCGCAAAGAACGATCTTCCCATCTCTGATTTCCCAAAAAGTGATCAGCCTGACCTTGATCTTGCCTCCAGCGCGATTTTCGGTTGCAGCCAGGTCGACCTCAACCACATGGATCTCCATTACCTTGTTCCCTTCCGCCACCATCTGCTCGAAAGTCACCTTCATGTTGGTCAGACTCTTCTTCACTTCGCGCACGTGATCAACGAAGCCGGCGAAATCGAGGGTGGTTCCATCCGACTTCTGCACGTAGCTCGGACCAAAATAGCGAGCGATCGCTTGTTCGTCGACCGCATCCCGCTCGAATAAGTCCCGGAACATTCGCTGAATGATTGCCTTATTGCGTTCGGTCTGCCCTCGTGTTTCCGCTGTGACGCGATTCTCATGAGTTGGGGCGTCAGACTGCGCACCGCTGCTCACTGCGGAGATAAAGAAGAGCAAGACTACAACCAGGGCGTTTATTACAACATAGTCTTTTGCCGCAGTGGCGTCACGCATTTGAAACCCTCCTTTGTAGCTCGGAATCGCAACTCTGTCTGACCATACACCAGGACTTACAACCTTGCTCTCTAATCACGGACAATCACTTTCGAATAGCAGACAATTGCCGGTGGGAATTTGGAAAAAATCGTCGACAACGTGGAAGGGGAGTTCCGGCACCTTGGGCCCTTCCTGCGCGGAGAGACACATTCCAGTAAGGAGCAGAACTGCTAAGGCAATATGCTTCATGTTTGAACCTCGCTCGTCATTTCGAGAGCTTCGGCGTGATTTAATTGACGGCGAAACAGTAGAATAAACCAGCGCCGCCGGTGCTCACCAGATTGTCCTGGCTGCATCCCTTCGACGCATGCGCAGAATTCCAGGACCTGTTCCCAGCGCCGATACGGTCGGAATGTCCCACTTGAGCACTGCCTGCGCCGTTGCTGGTCCAATTACTGCAAGTGTGATCCTGGCTGTCGGTATAGGCTCGGCCGTCCGTCTGCGAACCGGTCAACATATCGTGAGTGTTCGGGGTGTCCCCAACGCCGTTCATCACTTGGCCCTTCTCATTTAGCGCCGACTGCTTAAAAAGATTACTGCCGAGACGTGCGAGTTCCAGCGTGTCTCCATGCAGGTCGGCTTGCGCTTGAGCGATTTGTTGTCCGCGAGCGTTGTACCACGGACCTTGCCCAATTCGGTCACGCGCATTTACCGCCGGCTGACTGTCCTTCGCCTGCGTGCTGAGGTACGCGTGCCAAGTGTGGTTACCGGCTCCCACAGCGGTCGCGAGCGCCTGGCAGTGCGCGTCGGCGCCAGCCAAACCACCGAGGTTTGCCCCTTTGCCTATGCCCACGCTGGTGACGAAGAAAGTCATGGGATGCCGCTGCGCGCCGCCTTGCTGCTCGTCTTCCTGTGCCAGCGCCAGAAATGATACGAGCAGCAATGCCAGCGTAAACAGCATAACTTTCGATAGATTCTTGGTCATTCGCTTCTCCTCGACTTACCCTGATGGACCGCCGCTATCCGCTGGCAATTTGGCAATCGGAAGTGCAACAAAAAATTAGCTGATCCGTGAAACGATTCAAAACCAACAGGACATCTCTTCAATTCGGAGCGAAGCAGTAAAACCTTCCCGCGCCATGAGTGGCTAGCAAAGCCTTCTGACTGCAACCTCTGGTTGGGTGTGACGAGTTCCAATTTCCATTCGTTCCGCCATTGCGATCGGAAAAACCGATTTGAGCTTCTTCCCACGAGTTGGTGCCGGGCGCCACGGTATCGGTGCTGCTCGTCCAGTTACTGCACGTGTGGTCCGCGGTATCTGTAAAAGCGCGGCCATCCGGCTGCGAGCCCGTCAACATCTCGTGCTCGTTACAACCCGGCCCAGGGCATTTCGGATTTTCACTCAAACCGGGAACGATCTCACCCTGCTCTGTGAGTGTGGTCATCTTGTTGAGATTGCTGCCAAGACGCGCGAGTTCGATTGTGTCACCGTGCAAGTCGGCGAGATCGTGAGCGATCATATCCCCTTTCGCGTTGTACCACGGACCTTGCCCAATTCGGTCACGCGCATTTACCGCCGGCTGACTGTCCTTCGCCTGCGTGCTGAGGTACGCGTGCCAAGTGTGGTTACCGGCTCCCACAGCGGTCGCGAGCGCCTGGCAGTGCGCGTCGGCGCCAGCCAAACCACCGAGGTTTGCCCCTTTGCCTATGCCCACGCTGGTGACGAAGAAAGTCATCGGGTGTTGTTGCGTGGCATTTTGCCGCGCCAGCGCCAGGTACGCCACGGGAAGTATCGACAGGATAAACGTTGCAACAGCGTATCGGGTCCTATTCATCTGTGTCTCCTTGGGGCCGCAGGGGACGACCCGCCAATACGACCGGAGTGGCGACAAATCGGGAAATTGTCCGTCCGACGCGCGAGCATCGCGAACCTCTCTCAACTACCCGTGGATCGGGCGGTCAGCAAGCAGTTTTTCAAAGGCCCTAGATGCGCGGGATTATCATTCAGTTTCAACCATGTCAAGTCATTTCGCTTGACTTTCATTCGCTTACAAATATAAATTCCCAATCATAATTTCGTCTTGACCGTAACGGAGTCTCAAAATCCAAGGTTCCGGAAATCTGCGACGACTGCAATCTGGGCCCATGAATTCTACGTCAGATCTCGACGCCGGAAAATCCCAGGACACCGCTGAAACCAGCCCCGCGATTGGTGCGTCCTATTCTGAGCAGACTGCGGGGAATCAGACTCGGGAGAAATTGAAGAAATTTTCTTGCAGGGCTTGCGCCGTTGTTGGCTTTCCCGGTGTGTCGCGCAGATTTCGCCGTGCTAATATGCAGCGAAGCGCAATTGGATTCAGCGATCGACGATTGAAGCGGCAGAAAAATACTGGGCGTTACATTTCATATCGGGAATCGTTTACGAAGCCGCTGAACGATCGGGCAACTCCGGAGAGGAGTACTCAAATGCGTGGTCGGAAAAATTGGATGACGGCGGGCGTCCTGGTTGTCGGACTCTGCGCGACCCTGGCGCTGAGTGTTTCCCCGGCCGTACAGGCGCAGGATTCTCCTCACTACAAGCTGGACGGCAATTGGCCCAAACCGCTGCCCGTTAACTGGACCATTATGGGTGTCACCGGGATGTTCGTCGATAAGAACAATAACATCTGGGTCCTCAACCGTCCGCGTGACTTGGACAAGACCATGAATTTTGCAACGCTGATTCCGCCCACCGCCGAATGTTGCGTGCCGCCGCCCGCGGTGCTGGAATTTAATGTGGAAGGAGACCTCCTGCGGTCCTGGGGCGGCCCCAACTACGCACCCGGCTGGCCTGCCTCAGAACACACCATTTTTGTGGATAAGCAAGGAAACGTTTGGCTCGGAGGCGCGAGGTCCGGGGACACTTTGCTCAAATTTACGGCGGATGGAAAATTCATCTCTGAGTTTGGACACCGGGGTCCAGCCGTAGAGCAGCAGGAACAGCAGAAGCAGGACAATCAACAAACGAATCTTCTTTTGCGCGGAGTCGCCGCGGCAGAATTGGATGAGGCGGCCCACGAGCTGTACATCGCGGATGGATATTTGAATAAGCGGATGATCGTGTACGATTCCGATACCGGGGCGTTCAAGCGCGGCTGGGGAGCCTACGGCATTCCTTTGGATCAGATCAATAACGATCCTTTGCCGCCGCGAGTTCCCGGGGATGCGCCGGCGAAGCAATTCCGCGAGCCCGTCCACTGCGTGCATATTTCCAACGATGGGCTGGTTTACGTCTGTGATCGCGGCGGCGACAGGATTCAAGTGTTCACGAAGCAGGGCAAATTCGTGAAGGAATTCCCAGTGGCCAATAATAGCGGCAACAATACGGCGGGCTCCATCAACTTCTCTCCTGACCCGCAACAAAAGTATCTCTACGTCGCCGATATGATGAACAGCATCGTGTGGATCCTCAACCGTAACGATGGAACTGTGGCGGGGAGGATTGGTCATGCTGGACATCTGCCGGGCCAGTTCCACAGCTTGCACGTTGCCACCGCGGACTCTCAGGGAAACGTGTATACGGGTGAGGTCACGACGGGCGAAAGGATCCAGAAGTTTGTCCCGGCAAAGTGATTCAGGGAAGAGGTGGCTGGATTTGAACGCATGTGGGAGGCATAGCATGACACGCAAGCTGACGGTTATCTTGTGCGCTTTGGTAGTTGGTCTTTTATTTGCAGGCCCAATGTTCGGACACCATGGAGCGGCGGCCTACGATACATCGCAGACCACTACTCTCAAGGGAGCAGTGGTGGAGTTCGATTTTATCAATCCCCATTGCCAGCTTTTTATCAATGTGGCCGACGATAGCGGCAAGATGATTAAATGGGACGGCGAATTCACCAATCCCGGCGTTCTGCACAGGCGCGGGTGGACTAAGGAAATGTTCAAGCCCGGCGATCCAATTACGATGATTGGAAATCGCGCCAAGAACGGAGCCACGGTCCTCCGCGTGTTGAAACTGGAAATGGCCGATGGCAAAGTGATAACAGCGCTCGGCGGCGACGATAACTGAAAGCATAAAGGTGCGAGCGGCCTCATGGAATTGAGGCGAAACTTCAATTCAGGTTTGCGGAAATCGGAACCACCGAGGGACTTCATGCGCAAATACCCGATGTGTGCGATCCTTGGAGTGCCCATCCTGTTTGCCTACTTTTCCATTGCCCTCGCTCAAATTGCTGGACAATCTGGATCCACAGAGACTCAGAAACCGGGGCCGGCCGATCTGTCCGGGCTTTGGTTGGTGCACCCATCCACCAGTGCCAGCGCGTATTCCAGTTTTGCCTTTGCCAAAGAGGCCCCTCCCATGACCGCTTGGGGAGAGGAAAAATACAAGGCCGCCAAGCCAGCCCTCGGACCCAATAAAACAACGGCGAAGCAATCAAACGATCCCGTGTACGGTTGTTTTCCACCAGGTCTCCCTCGGATCTATCTTCATCCGAAGCCGATAGAAATTGTGCAGCTTCCGGATGAAGTGATCATGATGTACGAATACGATCGCATCGTACGCCACATTTATATAGACGGGCGTGCACATGACGAGTTTCTGGATCCTCCACTCTGGATGGGCGACTCCATCGGCAAGTGGGATGGCGATACCCTGGTCATTGACGTGATCGGCTTCAATGATAAGACTTGGCTCGATCGGGCCGGTCATCCACACAGCGACGCGTTGCATGTCGTAGAGCGAATGAGGCGAGTCAGCCACGACACCCTCAGCGACGAAATTACAATTGAGGATCCGAAGGCGTACGCGAAGTCTTGGACAGTACAAACCAGCTTCCAATTGCGGCCGGACCTGACTCTTGACTGGGAGGGCGTGTGCGAGCAGGAAAAACTCGTAGACCGGCAATGAAAAGACCGGAGTTGCTGATTTGCGAATTCGCGTAAGGGTGGAATCTCAAATGCGTAATTATATTTCTTGGCTGCTTGTGCTGGCGGCTGCGCTCGCGCTTTCGTTCGCGACAGTGTCCCCAGGTGGCGCGCAATCTAATGCATCGCAACCGGGATCGGCAAAGGGCCAGAGTGCAGCTCCACCTAGAAGTCTTTCTGGAACTTGGTCGATCAGTACGCCACGTAGCCAGGCTTGGTACAACTATGCCCTTATAGGCGATGAACCTCCCATGACCCCTTGGGCAGAGGAGAAATTTAAAGCCAACAAACCTTCGTTCGGTCCGAACCCACAGGAAGATTCGAACGATCCCGCTTACAGTTGTCTTCCCAACAGCGTGCCGCGAGCTTATGCCGCCGTCCAAGCCGGAATGCAGATTGTTGAACTCCCCGGCCGCGTCATGATGTTCTTCGGACGCAATTTGCGCCAAATCTACACGGACGTGCGGCAGCATCCTCCGAACCTTCGCCCCCTTTGGATGGGGCACTCGATTGGCAAATGGGATGGCGATACATTTGTCGTTGACACCGTCGATATCAGTGATATTAATTGGCTTGATCGGATGGGCCATCCGCACAGCGACAAGCTGCACCTCATCGAGCGTTTCCGGCGGGCGGACGACAAGACGATGCTGCTTAACATCACAATCGACGACCCGATAGCCTACACAAAGACCTGGGAGGCGACGCAGAGAACGTTCCGCCTCAGGCCAAACGCGCGGGCTGGCGAAGCCATTTGCGAGGACATGTTTGAAAACGAATCGTTTGGACTACATCCAGTTTTGCCCTCCATGAAATGAACGGCAGCCTTGGAGCCGGGGACATTTCCTGCATTCAGCGGTAGCGACACACCTGGATTTTCGATTCACAGCGATTTGTAAAGAAAACCATTGACATCTATCTCGTACAGGTGATACAGACGCGCCCATAAAGTATTTCCACGGCCCGAATTTTCACTAGTGCTTAAAGGGGAGGGGTCATATGAGCCTTTCAGTGCTCTGTGTGTCAGGGCGGGCTAGTTTTATGAGTGTTGCACGAGTTTTGGTTTCCATCGCAGGGATTTTACTGCTCTCCGCTTCGCTGTCCGCGCAATCCAATCAAGGCCGCATCCTGGGAACCGTTCGAGACCAATCGGGCGGCACCATTGCGGGCGCCACTGTGATCGTTACGGATATCCTAAAAGGTGTGACCCGAACCTTGACCACGGACGAAGCGGGAGAATACGGCGCTCCTAACCTCGACCCTAGCAGGTACAGGGTTCGTGTCGAATTTAAGGGATTTAAGACTTTCGACCGAGAAGGCCTGGAGGTGGGGGTTGGTCAAGAAGCCAAGATTGACATCATCCTGCAGCCTGGAGAGCAAACCCAGACGGTTACGGTAACCGAGGCGATCCCGATCGTGGAAACCACCTCGGCTACCCTGACTGGCAACATCTCTAGTGAGAAGATCGCTGACCTCCCACTGAATGGCCGCAACTTCGTAAACTTGCTCTCACTGCGCCCGGGGTTTATCAATTCACCCGGCGGAGGAGGCGGCAACCAGTCTAGCATGGGCCTGCGGCCCGGCGACAGCATGTTTCTGATCGACGGTCTGAACATCTATGAATGGGGCCAAGGCCAGCAACTCGTGAATGGCTATGCCCCCGCCGGAGATGCAGCCACGCTCCTGCCTATCGACGCCATACAGGAATTCAACATCCAGCAAGATCCCAAGGCGGAATTAGGGTGGAAGCCCGGCGTCCAGGTCAACCTGGGGCTGAAGGCCGGCACCAATTCCATCCACGGCACGGCCTACGCTTTTGGGCGCGACGGATCGTGGGACGCCCTAAACTTTTTCCAGGATCCGACCCAAGCGCCGCCGCCGCTCTCGTTTGAGCAATACGGCGCTACAGCCGGGGGACCTGTCATTAAAGATAAGCTGTTCTGGTTCGTGGGCTATGAAGCGCAGCTACTTTCCCTGGGCATCACAACACCGATACGGACCCCGTCGGATATCTCCACTGGCAAGGCAAATACGAGCATGGTGGATGCCTGCAAAGCCGTGGGACCATCAAAAATCACTGCCCTCAGCGCACGGTTAGCGGGCCTTGACCCAGCGACCTGCACGGTGACACCCGCCTCCAGCTCGTTTGAAAACGTGTTCGTGACAAACCCGAACTCCGGGAAAAATGTAGTTCCAACCGGCTTGGATACTTTGTCGGACGTGAATTCAACGTACAACGGGGTTGCCAAGGTCGACTATCACCTCAACGACCGCAACACCTTGAGCGGCATGTTTTTTATTGGCGATGGGTCGGGAACGTGGGATGACAACCCGTCCGTAATCACTTCGGCGTTTTCGGAGTCTCTGTTCCCCGTGACCGCTCGAATTGGCTCGGGCGGCTGGACGTGGGTTCCGAACTCCGCCTATGTGAATGAGTTCAAGGTTGGCTACACCCACTATTTGTTACCGTTTTTATCTGTTGATCACAATGCAAATCCACAAGCGCCGTGGGGGATATCCAATGGAATTCCGACCGGCTTCGCGATGAACACGGGCATTACGAATCCGCAGTTTTTCGGCTTCCCTCGCGTCAACATTCAAGGCTTCACCCAGTTGGGAGGAAACTGGCCCAAGTTCGTAGGTCCGGCTGCAAATACTGAGTTTCTCGATCACATATCGTATCTGCATGGCAAACACGCCTTCAAGTTTGGAGGCGAGTACACGTTCGTGGAAACCGTTTCAGGTGCCACCAGTAACGCCAAGGGCCGCATTAATTTTAAGGACTCCACAAAAGGCGGTACCGGCTCCGCCCTCCAGGATTTCTTGGAGGGGATTGTGGGCACGACTTCCAATATTTTCGTTGGCGACCCGTTGCGGGATGTCCACTCGAACCATTTCGCGGCGTTCTTTCAGGACGACTACCGAATGACCCCGAAGATCACCGTGAACATCGGCGTGCGCTATGAGCTGGGCACAGTTTGGGTGGATGCCAACAACCGGCTGGGCAACTTCGATCCCAACTCCCCGACCGGATTCGTGCAGGTTGCCAACGGGATCTCTTCTCCCTATAACGGCGATCACCACGATTGGTCTCCTCGCGTGGGGTTTGCTTGGGATATCTCAGGAAATGAGAAGACAGTTGTTCGCGCGGGCGCCAGCTTGCTCTATGAGTTCGTGCCCTCTTCAGCGTTCTTGAATTCCGGCGGGAATGGTGTTGGGCTCGGAAAGGTCCCGACCGGGGCTGAAATTTGCGTGAATAATAAGCCTTGCCTGCCGGGAAACGGCACTATCGCATCTGCCGTCGTCAACCCCGATCCACATAATTTGACGCTAGGGTGGCAGAACAACTCCCCCACTACCCCCATCTTTAGCGCCACGGTCGCGTGCGGGGACGGGACTCTTGACACAACGAAGAACCCGACGGCGCCCTGCGCTACCGCAAGCTTCGCGCGCAATTTGCGTACCCCGTATGTCATCACGTGGAACTTCGACCTCCAGCGCGCTATCACTCCCAACCTCTCCCTGGATTTGGCTTATCTGGGCAACCATGGAGTGAAGTTGTATGGGACGAATGACATCAATGTGCCGGCTACAGGCGCCGGGTGGGGGGACCCGAGCGTCGTGGGGAGCCCGGCCTACACGTGCCTGAACGACATTTCAAAAGGGCCGTTCGGCAACTGCAATCCCGACGCGAACCTTGAAGCCATGTCGCAACCTTATTTTTCGAAGTTCCCGTTCCTACAATACGTCCTTCAGATGTCGAACATGTATAGGTCTCACTATCACGCGGTGCAGGCCTCACTGACTCAGCGAACTTCCCACGGCCTGTCGTTCACGGCTGCCTACACGTACAGCCACGCTACCGATGATGTTTCCCAGAATTTTGGGAGTACCACGCCGCTCCATAACGAGAATCCAGGGTTGAATTACGGGAACAGCGACTACGACATCCGGCACCGGTTCACGTTTGAGGCAACCTACGCAATCCCCGGCTTGAAATCGCCGGGACAGATCCTGCAAGGGTGGCAGCTCAATTCCATTGTAACCTTGCAGACCGCGACACCTTGGGCCGTTCAGGATCTTTCGAACGACTTCAGCGGAACCAGTGAGGTGAACAACCCCAACACCTGGGGTGAAGCCTGGAACTTTTACGGTAATCCCAAGGACTTCACCGCGACTCCAGTCGGACTTCCTTTTTTCCCAGGCGGCAACACTCCTGCCAATCCCACCGGCAATGCGGCCTGTGACTCGAAGGCTACGGCATTGGGCGCTCTGGCATTAGCTTCACTATTCAACACTGGCTGCTACGCGGTGGGCAATTCTGTTCTGATCCCTCCCGCCTACGGTACTTTCGGCACAGTCGGCAAGAATATTTTCCGCGACACGCCGTTCCGGAACTGGGATGTTTCGGTACAGAAGAACTGGAAATTCAAGGAACGGCTGACTGTGCAGTTCCGTGCGGAGTTCTTCAACGTCCTCAACCATCCTCTCTTCGCGGACGTGGGATCAGGTCACCTTGCAACCAATGATCCATCGCAGGGTGCGGCGGCGTTCGGTTTAGCCAGCGCGACCCCGGACCAAGGGTCTGGCAACCCCGTGCTCGGCTCGGGAAGCAACCGTGACATCCAACTGGGCTTGAAGTTAATCTTCTAAGTTCAGCGGAATCGTCCGACCGGGTCCTCAGTTGTATCAGCATCGCCGCGAGGGCGGGCGTAATTCACGCCCGCCCTCGACAGCTCCTCAGTTCGCAAAGCTCAATCAAGACGATACCTTCCGGCGCTGAAAGCGCAGAAGCATGCTAGCCCAGGGCAATGCCCTGGGTATCCGAATCCATCGGCCGTTGTGCACCGTGAAAGGGCGCAGGTACCCCACTCCGTCCTTTCAGAGCGGACGACTATACTTGGGCACTATTCCCAGAGGCAGATGAAGCGGCCCTGGGGCCTCACGGGGCGGATTGCCACATTCCGATAATCCTGTTTATTTGGAGCTGAGTCTACCGGTTGGCAAGAAGTGTTTGCTCATAGATGTTAGGGCGAAGCGGACGCCTCCAAATTCTGCCTCACAACGAAGACGACGCGTGAAGTGCCGCTGTCTTTATTCCATGTATCTTCAACGTCGGTCAATGGTACGACCTTGGTTTCGATTTTCAGCTTGCCGGGTACCACGGCTTGCAGCACACCGCTAATTGCGCCGACCAATCCTTTGAGGGGGATGCTTCCGATGCCGCTGCCCATCAATACCAGCGCGGACGAGCGGAGGGCTGCCCCGGGCAAAGTAATGTCGCTACCGCTTGCGGCGCCGATCTGAACGAAACGGATGGGCACTTCATCCTTACCTGCTTTCGCAGCCGCCACGATTAGGATTTCGGCACTCTTACCCCAGAGATAGTCGAGTATAACGTCGACGCCTTCGCCGCCAAACTGTTCCTTGAACGCCGTCTCCAGCTCCTTGGGAGATTGAAGGAGTGGGATGGTTGCATCCGCGCCAAGGGCCTTCACTTGTTCAAGAGCCGCAATGTTGCGGCCGGTCGCGATGACCCTCTTCGCTCCCATGTACTTGGCAATTTGCACGGCCAGGCGTCCTGCCGTTCCCGTGGCTCCGTTGATCAGCACGTTCTCCCCGGCAATCAGATGTGCGCGTTCCTTGAACGCAGCCCAGGAAGACATCCCTGGAATTGCTATTGCAGCAGCGGTGATGTCATCCACATCATCCGGCAGCGGAACGCACTGCTGCAACCTCACCGCGACTTGTTCGGCCATGCCGCCGAACGGCTCTTCGGGCATCACGAAATAAACGCGTCGGCCATCCTGAGTCCGGCCAACACCGTCGATACCAACGACCGCAGGAAGACCGCCAGGTGAAGTGTGGTGCGAACCCGAAGCGCGGCTTTTCGTGACGTGGCTTAAAGCGGACGCGGTGACGACAATTAATTCTTCGTCAACTTGCGGCAGGGGGTCGTCAAAGTCTACGAACAATGGCGTCCTGCCCGGTTTCGTTATGACGGCGGCCTTCATTTGATTTCCTCTTTTCTTTCTCGATGTGCCTCGCTGGACGAAGATCGTCCCATTTTGTGAAGCCCCGCTAGTCTAGTACGTTAGCGGCTTTCAATTAATTTCATCCGTTAGTGATCGCCATAGGAAGGGCTCTAGGGTCCATAAGAATGGAAATGTCGGTGCCCATCACCTGGGCCAGGTCCTGTTAAGTCCGGCGGTCTCAATGGGTCAATGCAACACTAGCTCTGAACTCTACTCATAGGAGTTTCAACGGCTAAATTCGGTCGCGAGCGTAGACCCAAACAAAACACTGCCCTGTTTAGGTTTGATTACGTACAGCCCGATCGATCGGCTCACTCTGAGATGTACTGTCGGATCAAAAGATTAGCGAGGTGTTGCATTGACCGGTTGAGCTGGCAGGGGATTATCGGAATGTGGCCCAAGCCGCCTCAAGTCTCTGGACGCTGCATCCGGGCCGCTGCCGTCCCCGGACCGTTTCAAGAGTTTCACGCCGGTCTAGTAGCCCGAGGGATGAAACCAACGATGGCGCGTCTCACCCTGGCACGCAAGATCGCGGCCATCACTTTGATCGTCTGGAAGAAAGGAGTTGGTTTCGACGCCGAACATTTGAAACAGCAAGCAGCTTGAGCGTCTGTCGAGAGTCCATCCCGGATTCATCTCGGATAATGACCGGTTGGTTCTCCAGACGCTCTGGTTCGAGGGTGAGTATCCATAATCCCGTTAGGCGGGTGCTTCGGGCACTGAGTCTTTCGAGAAACCCTATGCCCCCTCGGATAACCAGAAAAAGCGATAGGCGAAAAGTCTCCGATAGAACCATGGTTGGCACGGCACAACCGCTCTGCTTGTCTGCGTTGGGAACTGATGGGCGTCGTTACGAAAGCACGATGAATCTGCGGGGAAGGAAAACTCACAGCGTCTCGTTCCATTACTGGGGCTGGATGGCAAGACCATTTTTCCGCGGTCTTACCGTCGTGAGGGAGGTATTTGTCTTGACATCCCCTTTTATAGAACGGGATTATCGGAATGTGGCCCGAAGGCAGTGCAGAGCAAAAAGCCACATTCCGATAAGGAGTGGGAACGAGCAAGAATTTGCGGGTGGGTAATTGCCTGACAGAGTTATACTCTGCCAACCCTAAGTTGGCAGGAGCCCATGGCAATTCCCCCCGGCAGACGTCTAGGGCCTTATGAAATCCTCTCCGCAATCGGTGCGGGCGGAATGGGCGAGGTCTACAAAGCACGTGATACTCGCCTCGATCGCATCGTCGCCATCAAGGTTCTGCCTGCTCAACTCGCCGGCCGCACGGAATTACGTGAGCGCTTCGACCGCGAAGCCAAAACCATCGCCAGCCTGAATCATCCCCACATCTGCACGCTCTTCGACACTGGCCATCAAGACGGAATTGATTTCCTCGTGATGGAATATATCGAAGGCGAGACGCTGGCGCAGCGTTTGAAGAAAGGGCCGCTGCCGCTGGACCAAGTGTTGCGGTACGCCATCGAGATTGCGGATGCGCTGGACAAGGCGCATCGCAAGGGCATCACGCACCGCGATCTGAAACCCGGCAACATCATGCTCACGAAATCCGGCTCGAAGTTGCTGGACTTTGGCCTGGCGAAGCTGAAGCAGGACGCCTCTCCTGCCATTCCGGAATCGCAGCTTCCGACGATGAAGAGCGCGATCACGGGCGAGGGCACGATCCTCGGCACGTTGCAATACATGGCGCCGGAGCAAGTGGAAGCCAAAGAAGTGGACGCCCGCACGGACATTTTCGCGTTTGGCGTAGTGGTCTACGAAATGGCAACGGGAAAGAAAGCCTTCGAGGGCAAGACCCAGGCCAGCCTGATGGCCAAGATTCTGGAGACCGATCCTCCGTCAATGTCTTCGCTCACGCCAATGACGCCGCCGGTGCTGGATCATGTCGTCAAGCGGTGCATGGAAAAAGATCCGGACGAGCGCTGGCAATCGGCCAAGGATATCTGTGAACAGCTCAGGTGGATTTCCGACAGCGGCTCGCAAGCGGGATTAACTGCCGCCTCCGTGTCGGAACAAAAATCAAAGAAGATTCTCGTTTGGACGGCCGGAGCAGTCGCCATAGCCGTTGCGGTGATTGCCGCAGCGGCGTTCTACCTGCGCCGCGCGTCGACGCCCGCAGAAAAGCACGCCGTTCGTTTTTCGGTTGGCCCGCCGGAGAAAGGGTCGTTCGCTGTTGGAATCGGGGCCACGCTGAATGTCTCCGTCTCACCCGACGGGACCAAACTGGCCTTCGTTGCAACTGCAGGTACTGGTGGGCCGCAGCTTTGGATTCGCGCCCTGGACTCGCCCACCGCTCAGGCGCTTCCGGGAACTGAAAACGCAATTGAGCCATTTTGGTCTCCCGATAGCCAGTATGTCGGGTTCATAGCGTCCGCGAAGCTAAAAAAGATAGCCGTCTCGGGAGGTCCCGCCCAAACTTTAACCGACGCTCAGAGAAGTGACAGCGGTACTTGGAGTCGCGAAGGCGTTGTTCTTTTTACGGGCGGTGACGGCACGATCAATCGCGTCGCTGATTCCGGGGGTGCGGCCACATCGGTCACCACGCTGGATGCCTCACGGACCGAAAATTCTCACCTGTGGCCCCAGTTTCTTCCCGACGGTAAGCACTTCCTTTATTTTTCGGAGTGCGCAAAAACTGAAAATAACGGGATTTATGTGGCCTCCTTGGATTCCAAAGAAAGAAAACTGGTATTGAGCGCCAGCTCGAATCCTGTCTACGTTTCTCCTGGCTATTTGCTGTTTAACAGGCTAGGAACTCTGATGGCGCAACCATTTGATGCAGGCCGCCTGCAATTGACGGGCGAGGCCATTCCCATAGTGGAGGGAGTAGAGTTCAACCCTTTCGGCAGCCTTGCCTCTTTTGCCGCTTCCGACAGTGGCGTGCTGGCCTATCGGGGTGGAGGTGGAGCGGCTCCCTTGACCCTTGTGTGGATGAGCCGCAATGGGCAAGAGCAACCACTTGCCGCTCCCCCTCACAATTACACGATCCCACGGATTTCTCCCGATGGGAAGCGGGTAGCCGCCGGGATCGAAGAAGGGGGAGGCGGCCAAATCTGGGTTTACGATATCTCCCGGGACGCGTTGACCCGATTGACGTTTGCGGATTCACTCAACGTGGATCCGGTTTGGACACGCGATGGCAAACGAATCATTTTCAAGGGAAAGGCGAACCGCTTATTCTGGCTGCCCGCTGACGGCGGCGGCGCAGCCGAAGACCTGACGACCACCGAGCTCAGCCGGAATAATATTCCCGGTTCTATGTCTCCGGACGGACAGGATCTTGCCCTTACTCAAGAGGGAGCTACACGGAGCGTATGGATATTGCCTCTCAAGGGCCCCAAGCCGCACCGCTTTGACGACAGCACAACGTACGAGACGTCGCCGCAGTTTTCGCCGGACGGCCGTTGGCTCGCCTATAGTTCGAATGAATCCGGCCGCTTTGAAATTTACGTCCGCCCAAATCCCGGCCCGGGCGGTAAATGGCAAGTTTCGACCGATGGCGGCACTGAAGCAATGTGGAATCCCAAAGGGCGTGAACTCTTCTACCGCAATGGGAAGAAAATGATGGCGGTGGATTACACCGAGCAGCCGGCGTTTTCCGCCAGTAAGCCGAAGATGCTGTTCGAAGGTCCATACATTCCCAGTCCGAGGTCGTTCTCTGACTATGACGTCTCCCCCGATGGCCAACGCTTCCTGATGCTCAAGGCTACAGAACAGACGCCCGGGCAGATCAACGTGGTGCTCAACTGGTTTGAAGATCTGAAGCAGAAAGTTCCCACGGGGAAGAAGTGAATCCAGCGTAATTGGCTATAGCATCTCCTTCCTAGGCCAAGTCCTGAGAAACGGGATTATCGTCATGTGGGAATCAAGGACAGGCCAGATGAAGAGAAGACGACTTCACGGGACTTGGCGATGAACAACCGACTAATGCAACCCTGCGAGAAAAGTGCGCATTTCCCGCAACACATCTAGTTCGTTCGATAGAAAGATGTAATGATTTGCGTGCGCCACGCGCACCACTCGTGCTGAAGGCACGCCTCTTTCAAACGCCTTCGCTTGAGCCTCGATCCCATCCGTTTGGAGGGCCTCAAAGGCAGCACGCTCGGTGGGGGTGTTGTACGCGTATGGCGCTGGATCTCGGGGATTTGCAAAAAATGCGAGAACTGGGAGTCTGATGTCACTATATTTCTGTTCCCCGACGTATATCGCTTCGCTGGCGTCAGCATGTGGTTTGCCAACACCTCCATCCGGCTTAGATTCACGGTCCTGACGCAACTCCGACTCGGGAAATCTAATCCCTCGGACACGCTCCAGATAGGCGCCATACGCCGGAAAACTTGCGAGGTCGTCGATAGTTGCTGATGGAGGTGACACAGGCTGCGCCGGTTCCGCTTGCAAGAGCTTTAGTAAATCCTGTAATTCTCTTTCGAGGTCTGGGAGGTCCTGTTGCACTAACTCCTCGACCAATCTCTTATGTTCTGGCGGTGTGCTCGCGGTCCTCATTTGCTCCAGCTTCTTTTGCAATTCCCGGGAGTCAATGTTCACATTTCCTATTGACCGATCGTAGAAAGAGTTCGAGTAGCCAGCATCGATGTAAATCAATCCAACAACCCGTTCAGGATGGCGAGTTCCCACGGAACTCAATTCATCGCCTGCGATAGAGTGTCCAACGAGCACTGGACGGTTGATTTTGAGGGCGTCGAGCACCGCCAGTACGTCATCGCCACGCCTATCAGCCGAGTATCCTGAAGCCGGAGCGCTGGAGGCTCCATAACCGCGCCTCGTGATGCCGTAAACGTGATACTTCGGAGTCAGCTTGGGGGCGAAATCATCAAAAACATGAGCCGTGTTTCCCAAGCCTGCAAGCAGAACTAGTGGCCGCCCAGCCCCACCCCAATCGAGCACCTCCAAGTTCACGTTTTCGTCCACGTTTACAAACTGAACGGTATGTGGGGAGGGATCGTGCCACGGGACCGGCTGTTGCGCGAACAGACGCCCCGTCGGCGAGACCACGAGTAGGACTGCGACAATGGCCCAGCGAAATATGCGCATGTTTTCACCTCTGGCCTGACCGGAACTGCGAGGATATTCCTTCGAGTTGCTGAATACAAGAACTGCGGATAGGGCCTGAGAAACGGGATTATCGGAATGTGGGAATTTGGGCAATCCAGCTCGCACGCCACATTCCGGTGAGAGGACGCATCGGGACTTGGCCTTTGGACCGTGACAATTCTATTCGCCCGACGCCATAATGAGCCAGAAAAGGAGCATTCCCACAGCACAAGCAGGTGCGTACCAGCGCAATGGATTTGGCCGCCATACTCCACTAACCGCAAACATGATTGCGGCAAGCGAAAGTACGCCTCCCCACCCATATATCCTTAGCAGCAACGGATCGTAGTACGCGAAACCGCGAATCGTTTGCGCATACAGGATCGACGAAACAGCAAGAAGGCCGGAGGTAGTGGTAAGCGTGAAACCGATTAATGACAGGATTGAGGACAGAGTTTGCGGTTGCCTACGCTTCAGCCATCGTACCCACCCCAAGACCAATGCGGCTGGTAGGGCGAGATAGATTCCGATTGCGAACAGAACCTCAATTGACTCGGCAACCCCGTGCATTTGACTGCCTCGGCCACATTATGCTTCAACGCGCCCACGAGTTCATCGTCAGAGTGACTCGTTACAGGATGTTTGGTGTGCACCGCAACATTGTCACTAGGTGCCAAGTCCTGACAAACGAGATTGGACTAAACCGCTACGCGGTAGGTGGTGGTGCAGCAGTCGCGTCGGCATAACGGATCGCGCTCGCCACTGTGCCAGTTGAAGATCTATTCCCCCTGAGAACGTTCCTTTGCGAAAGCATAGAGCTGCTGCTTGCAGCGCATTTCACTTCGCAAAGGAGCTTTCCATGACATCTCTTCGGCAACGCATGATCGAGGACATGCAGGTTCGGAACCTGTCTAAGTGCACCCAGGAGTCATACGTCCGGCAAGTCTCGCTATTCGCACGCCACTTTAAAAAGTCACCAGAACTGCTGGGACCTGAACAGATTCGGGCCTATCAGATCTACTTGATGAACGAAAAGAAGTTGGCCCCCATTTCGATCCTGGTTGCGATCTCGGCGCTGCGCTTCCTCTATGGGGTCACCCTGAAGAAGGACTGGTCCTTTAAAGACATTCTTCCGCTTCCGAAAAAACCCCAGACATTGCCCATTGTTCTTAGCCCAGAGGAAGTCATTCAGTTCTTTGCATGTGTCACCAGCAGGAAACATCGCGCGATTCTGACCGTGTGCTACGCAGCAGGTCTGCGCATCTCCGAGGCCGTGGCTCTCACGGCACCCGCCATCGACAGCCAGCGCATGGTCTTGCGTGTCGAGCAAGGCAAAGGGCAGAAAGATCGCTACGTGATGCTCTCACCGAAATTGTTAGAGATCCTGCGTGACTGGTGGCGAGTGGAAAGGCCTGACCACTGGCTCTTCCCAGGCGACAAGCCGGGTTGGCATATTACGACGAATGCCGTTGCGTTGCAGTGTCGGCACGTCCAACGTACCTGCAAAATCTCCAAACCGATCACACCGCATTCACTGCGTCACGCCTTTGCGGTCCACTTGCTGGAATCGGGCACCGACATTCGCACCATCCAACTGCTGCTCGGCCATCGCAGCCTGGCGACCACAGCAAAATATCTCCGCATCGCGACCAGCAAAGTGTGCTCGACATCGAGCCCACTGGATTTGCTGCCTCGCCCTGTTTCCAGGGAGGTCCAGCCCACTCCACCCCAGCATTTCTAACCATCGGCCCCCATGGATCGCCCGAAGCTGGAAGTGGCGGACATCCTCCGTCGCTACGGCGAAGCCTATCGTGAGCAGCATGGCCCGTCACTGTCCTCCGCACAGCGGCGCGTCATGACCGCGATCCAGGTGTGCCGCACCGCAGCTCTGGGCGGTCATCTCGAGCGGTGCGACTGCTGTAGTCACGAACGGCCCTGCTACGACTCCTGTCGAGACCGTCATTGCCCAAAGTGCCAGTCGCTCGCTCGTGCCCAGTGGGTCGAACAACGAAAGTCCGAAGTTCTCCACACACACTATTTTCATGTCGTCTTCACGATTCCCGAACAGATCGCTGCCATTGCTTACCAGAACAAAGATCTCGTCTACAGCATTCTGTTCCGAGCCACGGCCGAGACCTTGTCCACCATCGCTGCCGATCCCAAACATCTGGGCGCAGAGATCGGCTTCTTCGCCGTACTGCACAGTTGGGGACAGAGCCTGCTTTTCCATCCTCATCTGCATTGTGTCGTCCCGGGCGGCGGGATTGCACCGGATGGTGCCCGGTGGATCTCCTGCCGCCCTCGCTTTTTCTTGCCGGTACGGGTGCTCTCCCGCCTGTTCCGCCGATTGTTCTTGAAGTATCTGCAGCAAGCCTTCGATGTCGGCAAGTTGCAGTTCTTCTCTTCGCTTCAGGCACTCCAAGATCGACAGCCTTTCACCCGTCATCTCGATTTGGTGCGAAACGTGGAATGGGTCGTCTACGCCAAGCCACCTTTCGCCGGGCCACAGCAAGTGGTGGACTATGTCGGCCGCTACACGCACCGCGTCGCCATTTCCAATCATCGGCTCGTCGGCATCGAAAATGGCCAAGTGAAATTTAATTGGAGAGATTACCGCGACAACCATCAGCAGAAAACCATGACTCTCACGGCGGACGAGTTCATCCGGCGATTTTTACTCCACGTTCTACCGAGTGGATTTCACCGCATTCGCTACTACGGGTTCCTGGGCAATCGACACCGGAAAGACAAGTTGGAGCGTTGCCGCCAGCTCCTCGATATGGCTCCTCCAAATCTGAGTTCTTCCGAGCCCGCGACACCAGAGGACTATCGTGATCGATACGAGAGGCTCACGGGCCGCTCTTTGCGGGAATGCCCCGTTTGCCATCGAGGACGGATGATCACGATCAAGGCTCTGCCTGAGGTTCGTTCTTCGCCGGCCATCCATGACACTTCATGATCGATCGTGTGCGAATCCAACTCGCTCTCTCCAAAAACTCGAGGCCGGCGAGTCCAGGGAGTGGTGTTGTCCTACGGCATTCAAAACCCTATGTGGTCGGCCGAGCACCTCGCATTTTGCCCTACGCGGGCCTGCAGAAGACCCCCAATCACAGCACACCAAGCGCGTCTCCGCCATTACTTACGGCCTGTTCTCTCCATGTCGCCTCCCACTCACCAATCAAAACCCATAGCACATGAATCTTGCAGCGGTTCAGTCCAATACATTTTTAGCTCACCGGCGTGGCTCCGATCACGTTTCCTCTCTGCTTACGCCTACTGTCGCCACGCCGCCGAGCTAAAAATGCTCTGCATTATCGGAATGTGGCCCAATGCCGTCCGGGGTGGAGCCAAGAACCTCAATGCTTCTCTTCGCGCTTATTCCCAGCGTTCAGGCTGTGGCATTCTGTCGGTAAGGGGGTGCCTCATGGACGTAGATGAAGGTAAGGTCGACGACATGGTACTGGCCCTGCTGTATCTGACTACATTCGAGGACAAGCGAAGGTTGAGGGCATGGAAGGGGCACAATTGGGACGCCCTGGATCGTCTACATCGTAAGGATTACATCTCCGATCCAGCGACGAAAGCAAAATCAGTCTTGCTGACCGAGGCAGGTGCAAAGCGGTCGCAGGAGCTATTTGAGAAATATTTTATGAAATAGGTCTGATAGAACCGCGCTTCTAGAAATGCAGCGTACCCCCGGTTAATCATCCGGAGAGGATCGGCAGGTTTCCAGACCTATTTTGTCATTGACCGCTTCTCGCAGCCTTTGCTTGCAGCCCAAGTAACGCTCAGTTGTTTGGACGCTGACATGTCCGAGCAAGAACTGGATCTGCTCAAGCTCACCCCCTGACTCGTGGCAAAGCCGCGCACAAGTCCGCCGTAGGTCGTGTGGCGCCAGTCTTTCGATCTTGGCTTTTGAGGCGCACTCCCGAACCATGCACCAGACGACTTTTTCAGTGATACCCCGGCCCCATATGGAGCCGGTCTTGTTCACGCATCGGAACAGTTTCCCAGTCTTGTTGTTCGCGGTCATGGACCAGAACGTCGATGGCGTTTTTAACCCACGCTGGAATCGGAACAGTTCGCACGTGACCACCCTTGCCGACCAAATCGATGATGGCCCAGTGCTCTTCTCGTTGCTGCAAATGCTCCATTGTCAAGTGCACCAGTTCAGAGCGTCTTAGACTGCAGCCGAGAAGCAAAGCCAGCATTGCATAGTCTCGCTTGCCGCGGACCGAGCTTCCGGCAGGAATATTGAGTAGCGCTCTTCCTTGTTGTGCAGTAAGCCAGTTTCCGAGCCGGACTCCGAGCTTCTTGGGCCCCTTAACTCGACGGATGCTGGCGGCTAGCTCGGGGCTGAGCAAACCGCTATCAGCCGCTTCGTATGCGAGGCGACGAACCGCAGCCAGGCGTACATTGATCGTGGATGCAGACAAGCGGCGAGCTTCGAGTTGCAACCGGTAACGCAGAACAACAGTCTTGTTGAAAGCGAGCCTAGGTTCAGAGCAATACCAAGCAATGAAGTCGTCGATTGCAAACCGATATGAACGTTCGGAATCAGGCGAGCCGAGAGTATTCAAGACGGCAGTTTTGGCGTGATCTAGATCCGGGAGCCGAAGTACTCGCTTTGGTTTCCAGCGACATTGTTTCTTCTTCATCGGTCAGCGGCCTCCAGACCGCCGACCTACAATGCGACCGAAAGCCACTTTCCGATTATCGGAATGCGGGAAGAGCTAGATTCCTGCTCCTGAACCACTTGCGACGCCCATTCAAACACCGAACGCACACGTTGCAAAGGGGTCTGCTGTGTTGAATTTCCGACCACGTATGTTCGTACTATCGGTACGTTCTCCCCCCTTAGACCCGCTGCAATTAGGCGGAATACCGCAGACCTTCATGTAACCCACTTAGCATCAGCCAGCTAGCTCTATTTTCACTGTGATTCTTTGTGGAACGTGTGTTCGAACCCTGATGGCGCTGGCCATGATCTACCCGGAACCAGAAAAAGGCGGTCGTGGAAAGAACACCGAGAGCAGAGAAGGACCAAGAAACTTGGGGCTTTTCTGGTGAACGACTCCAGGAAGCCCGTTCTGTCCTGCGGCACTCACACAATCCCCACGGCTAGCCTTTCGGCGGCACGATATTCGGCGCCGACTGAATGGTGGTCTGGTAGCTGAATGCCATGCGCCACAGGCCGTCGCGGTTGACCCAGATGCGGCTGATGTGCGCGGGCTTGCCCGCATATGGATTCGCCTGCGCGATCATCACCACAGTGTCGCCAAAGTGAATGAACTTCACGGCCGGATTGGCCGCAAGCTGTGGAGGCGCCGGACCGATGCCGGGCTTGCTGAGTTGCACCATGCGGCCAGCCTTATCCACGGGATCGGTGTTGCCCGAAGCGATCAGTACGAACTCATCGAGGAAGTGCGGCTCCCAAGCCTGAGGATCATGCTTTGTGACGGCGGTCTCGAGCTGCCCCCAGGAAGTCAGGATGCCCTTTTCCGCTGCGTCCACGGGCGTGTAGGGCACACCCTTGCAGGGATTTTCGCAGTCATTGGTCGTTGCGGTGGGCGGAGGCGCGGGGGTGGTCCGCTGCGTGACCTCGTGGTAGTCGAGAATGCGCCAGCCCGCTGGCCGCTTCACCCAGATGCGCAGGATGTGGATTTTGCCGCTGGCCACTTGCACGGCGCCGACTTCTGGACCGTACATGCGCGCGGTAACCCGCGCGCCATTCTCTTCGCCCAGCGGCGGCTTCGGCAGCGACGCCAGAACTTTGGCTCGCCCTAGCGTCTCGCCCGCGGAATCCGTCCACATGAAATCGGCATCGAGCATATTTTCAACCGCCGATTTATCCATCTTCGCCAGAGCCTGAACAAGCGAATGGTCTGGTGTGTCGACCGGACTGACGGCGAGCGGCGATTGGTTCATTGGAACAGCCGTCGAGCGGGGCCCCTGCTGCTCCTGCTTCCGGGCCCGTGAATCTGCCGCCGCGACGTGCGGCCGAAGGCTGGCGACAATCGTGCAGGTGGCGCACACTACTCCGAGGGCAAGTAAATTCGTGAGAATTGGCTTCATCGCAACCTCCTGGGGAACGTGAGGAGGGATTTGATGAAGCGGATTCTAGACCAGCGTGACCGCGGAATACAACCGGCCGGTTGAAGATACTCGGCAGATCTCTATTCAGCTGCGAGGACTATAAGCGCGGCAGGGTGGGTGCGCAGAAAGCCCGCACGCTACTCTCCTTGCGGGCGAGTCGCGAGCGGAGTATACCACTGGCGCTCCGGCCCCAATTCCTGAGAAGTCCTCTGCTATGAAAATGACCTCAACATCGACTGAAAATAAATAATTTGCGGCGCGATACGATGCAGTCCCAATTTTCATGCTTGGTGGTGCGCCAAGGGCGCATGAAGTCTTACCGGAATGTGGCCCAAGGGTAGGCGGGCCACGGCCCGAGATTTGAGGAGAACTGCAAACCGCTTATCGTCCTGGCTAATCCTGAAACGTCAAGAGGCGAAAGCGCTTTCGCGTTCTCGCCTCTTTTCTTATGCTCGAATCTGCCGTACGCCTCTTTGAGAATTCCGCTTGCGGAGTATCGTTCGGGATTAGACAGTTGCGGCCTTCGCCCCAGCCTCATCCTTGAGCATCGATCGAATCTGTTGACGAAGTTCAGCGGTCTGCTGGTGTCCGTGGACTGTAACGGCGTGGAGAACTGCCAAATCTAGCACTTCCTCTTCGGTGCCAGAAATTGTTATCGTGCAGTTTTTGTCGCTGGGAAAGTTTCTACAGTCAATAACTTTTCGTGGATCGGGCATGTCCATACCTCCTTAGGCAGGAAATTTCCTGGCGGGAGCATAGTCCCGGCAAAAGTTCTTGTAAATAGGTACCCTACGTTTCTCATGGTCGTGCTCATGCATCTACCTCGAACTAGACAGCTCGCCAAGTCCCGATAAGTTTATCAGGAGTTGGCCGACGGAAAACCACTGATCGCGCTGGAGGCCTGCTCTGGTGGCAAATTGGTTGTGTCGAAAACGGGAGAAGCGTCCGATGCGCGAGCTAGAGGTCCAAATCCGAAATCCCGCTGAAAAAGTAACGCCTGTGCATTTCGATACATACGTATTGCAGAGCAGTGATAGGCTTCAGGTCAATCCGTGAAGACCCAAACTCGCATCGGAGTTTCGGCAGGAACCGCTCTACTGGTTGTACTGGCATGGGCCGGCACGTCAATCGCCCAAGATTCGCCCCCTCCGAATACGCCCGCCCCTGTCCCTTCGCAGAACGGAACGCGAAGCAGCGTTGCCGTACCGTGCATGCAGCGGCAGCCAACGGTGACGCTGCGAGACTACAGCGGACCCTTGCAGAAGACCGTTGGATTGTTTACCCAGCAGTTGGAACGCAAGTCGGTCCACCCACCACACTACAAGCCAGGCGTAGTGCTGTGCTCTCTGGAGCCAAAAGACAAGTTCATCTTGTTTGTTCGCGGCTCGGTTGATCCCGTGATATTTCTCGGCTCCGGTTTCAATGCGGGACTCAGCCAAGCGGAAGATGAAGACCGCACCTTCGGACAGGGCATGGCCGGATATGGCAAGCGGTTTGGCGCAAGCTATGCCGATCAGGCCTCGTTCAGATTCTTCAAAGACTTTGCGTATCCCTCAATTTTTAACGAGGACCCAAGATACTACCGTCTGATCCACGGCAGCGGCGGGAAGCGTTTCCTCCATGCGATCGAGCACGCGTTTGTGGCTCACACCGACAATGGCAATCGCATGTTCAATTTTTCGGAATGGTTGGGAACGACGAGCGCGGTCAGCCTGAGCAACATGTATCACCCGGGCAACCAACGCGGATTTGTGCCAACCGCGCGAGGGGTAGGTTTCAGCGTTCTTAGCGACATGGGATACGACGTGCTACGCGAATTTTGGCCCGAGATCTCCCACAAATTTAGGCTGCCCTTCCGTGACGAACCCGCGACGGAAAACATCGATTCGAATCCTGCCTTCAAGTAGTCTCCTGCAACAATTCCGAATAGCACGTTTTGGGATGGATGCGCGGTTCTGTGAAGTAAAAATGGGTATATTCTGCTCGGACCGGGAGGCCAAAAAGGAAATGCCGGCTAAATTGGTGGGTAGCATTCCTCACTAATACCATCAGCGCAGCATTGCAAGGCCCGAGAAGTCGGCTTTTCGCAATGTGGGATTTGCCACTGGGTTCAATTTGGGCCACATTCCGATAATCCCTGCCGGTTCAACCGGTCGATGCAACACCCTATAACCAGTTGATCTGACAATGCTTCTCATCAAGAATCAATCAGTACGGCAGTGTTCAATCAGAACCTAAACAGGGCTTTTGTTTTGTTTGATATTGACGGTGGCTAACAAAATCAGCTACCTAGCCTCCTACAAGAAGACTTTGAGCGGGTGTTGCAACGACCCATTGAGACCACCCCGTTTATCAGGAGGTATCGCCGGGCAACTACTCATCACCGAAACGCTTGTTGCCTGATAGTGTACGACGGAGATTGTTTCCATCCGTATTTCCGACAAAGAGTTTATCGTGGTTTCACTTTTTGGCCGTAGAGTCCTAAATCTACCGCCGATCTAATGGCTGGGAGTTATCTAAATGCAGATCGCAACGAACGAACGCCGCCAAGCGCAACGCGAAGATCTATCAGAACCTGTTCTCATTTGTCCTTGTGATCCGGAATGCCCTGAGGAAGTTTGCCCGACTCTGAACGTGTCGCGAAACGGACTCTATTTTACGACTTCTACGGGACACTACTTTCCAGGCATGAACGTTATCGTGACTCCCAACTTCCGTCAGGATGATTCGATGCAGCGAGAATTTATGGGCGACGTGGTCCGGCTAGAAAGACTTGAAGATGGCAAATGGGGAGTCGCAATCCGGTGGTCTCAATGGGTCGTTGCAACACCTGCTCAAAGTCTTCTTGTAGGAGCCTAGGAAGCTGATTTTGTTAGCCACCGTCAAAATCAAACAAAACAAAAGCCCTGTTTAGGTTCTGATTGAACACTGCCGTACGGATTGATGCTCGATGAGAAGCATTGACAGATCAACTGGTTATAGGGTGTTGCATTGACCGGTTGAGCCGGCACCGTTTATTGGGCAGTGACGTCCATTTGGTTTTTTTGGGGCAGGCGAAGCGTGGGACTTCTCCATGTGCGCCTCTCCTCCTGCTTCAACTTGCTTTCGCGGTCCATCGGAGCCGGACGCCCGGCGCACTCAATGATTTTCTCGACACCGATGCGAGTCGTCTTCCGCTCGTGCGCGGTGTATGATCTCCGCCAAGGCGGGCACGAAGAACGGATCCGGACTACGCGAGGAGTTTCGAAATGCGAAATCGTTCTCTGAACATTGCCCTCACGTTCGCGATTGTCTTTGGTTGTTCGTTAGTGGCATCCGCTCAAACCGCACGGCCACCCAACGGGGCGCACGGCCCGACTCCTCATGACACACCCGATTTTTCCGGAGTCTGGATGAAAGACCGTCCTCCGGCTACCACTGGCCTGGAATACTGGGTCTATCAGTTCAATCTGGAGAAGCCGCCCATGACCGCTTGGGGCGAGGCGGAATACAAAACCGCGAAGTCGTCCCTCGGGCCTCATGGTCTCCCCCTCGCGGAAACGAACGATCCCATTTACCACGGTTGTTTCCCACCGGGAGTGCCACGCATTTTTCTTTACCCCTTGCCCATGCAGATCGTTCAAGTGCCCGGCGAGGTCATTATGCTCTTCGAGTACGACTCCAAGCGGCGCCAGATCTTCACAGACGGCCGCCCACATGACACGAGCGTGGGTCCCTTGTGGATGGGAGACTCAATCGGGCATTGGGATGGAGACACACTGGTCGTGGACACCGTGAACTTCAATGATAAGACCTGGATAGACTCCATCGGTCACGCTCATAGCGAAGATCTGCACGTACTGGAACGCATCCGCCGGATTAATTATGACCGTTTGTCAGACGACATCACCATCGAGGATCCGAAGGCGTACACCAGGCCCTGGACGGCGCATCTAGATTTCGTGTTGAAGCCGACCTGGACACTGGCGGAACGGTTCTGTGAGGATGATGCGAGCTTCCTGGAGATCGAAAACAAGGAAACAACGCGGGCGAAGTAGCTGGCTCAAACTCATGTCGACGATGCCACTGGTTTCATGTGGGCCCATGAAAAACGGCTTCACCCCGAGGTAGGTTACACGTTTCCTATTCGCTAAAAACCTGCCCCATTTCCTTAGTCCTGAGGCCGTCCTGGATGGAAGAGCTGCCTTGAAGAAACGCCCATCGGTACAGCCAGAATCCGGCACACTTTACTTGCGTCGGACGTGCATGAGCTCTGACGGTCGGAACATCACTGATAGTTGAAGACAAGGGGCATAGGCGCGTGTGCTCGGTTGAATTTCTCTTAGCCCACTTGCCGAGAATGCCGTTTATCAGGCGGAATCCTATATATAATTTGAGATGTGACTTAGCCAATCGGCTCTGCTCCAGATTTACCCGTCTAGAATTGCAACTGTGAGAGGTTTGGCGTGGCGTCAGTATTTTCTCATGCAGTAGCTGCGCTTGGTATTGGAGCCTGCTTCTACACCCCTCGCATTCCAAAGCGAGTCTGGGCGATTGGCGTACTTTGTTCTGTTGTTCCCGATCTTGATGTATTTGGATTCCAATTCGGCATCCAATACGGTGACTTTTGGGGCCACCGGGGGTTCACGCACTCGATTATCTTCGCCGCCCTTTTAGCCGCCGCTGCCGTAGCCATAGCGTTTCGTCGTGGTCTGCCCAGCATTAGTCGATTCTCTCTGTGGATTTATTTCTTCCTCGCCACCGCAAGTCATGGTTTTCTAGATGCCATGACTGACAGAGGTCTTGGGGTCGCGTTCTTTGCTCCATTTGACAACCGTCGCTATTTTCTTCCGTGGACTCCCATTCGAGTATCGCCGATAGGCATCGAACGCTTTTTTACGGCTCGTGGCCTTGCCGTCATCCAGACTGAACTGCTTTGGATTTGGCTTCCGGCATGGTTACTGGCAGTTTCGGCTTGGATCATACGTCGACGCCACTTTGCCGAATCTGATGGTTAGCACTCCGGGCCACATTCCGATCCCGTTTCTCAGGACCCATCCTGAAGCGGAGCTTTGTTATAGCGAACTGGCTGGCCTGATTGAGTCTAGTTTGAGCTTCCCTGTGCCGCTTACACGGTGGAGCGATGCGACGCGACCGCCCTCCACCTCATATTCTGTCTGACGAAGGTGTCGGTGAAAATTATCATGACGGTCAGCGCCTGCCCCCTGAAGTTTCCTACTTGCGCGGCACTCCCGGTCACTACTGCGGCATCACCGTAAACGTATACCTGCATGTCGGAGAGCTTTATGGACACCATTTTCAGCTCGCCTGACTTCAAAACTGAAAGCACTCCTTGTTTGTTGCTTCGATGACTTTGCTCGTCGGTGTCCACGTAGGTGTCAGCAAAGATGGAGTCCAAAGTCATCGCATCAGATTTCATCAGCGCACCAACCCAACTATTCTCAAGGTCAATAAGCGCCCGCCTGGTCGCGTCGTTTGTTTGTACGAACCCGTTTTTCTTTGTCTGTGCGGGCGTGAAAACAGCCATGGCCAGTAGCAGAAAACTGATTGTGCGCTTCATAAGCTCCCCCTGGGGGCGAATTGTTAACTTAAACGGCAGGTAAACGTCAAGCCGGGCGGCGGGAGTGACCGGGCCTGGAGAGTCCTCTTATCAGAATCTAGCGTGGCCCGGAAAAGCCAGATACCGATAATCCCGTTTCCCAGGCACTGGGGAGATCCCTAAAACCCGTCAGCCAGGATTAGTGATCGGTGCCGCGTGGTTTGATTACCGGCGGCACTTTTCGTCCGTGAACACCGTGGCGGCCAACCCGCCCAGCCGAGCGGACCCGAGCCGCTCGTTTCAAGTCAGCCACCACGGGAAGAATGGTCACTATTTAAACCGGTTTGAATCCCGCGTCTGTTCAATTTTGGACAATCTAGCTCGGCTTGGTGGTGGGCCACATTCCGATAATCCCGGCACCTTTTATCGGGTGGAATCCGCTGCGCATACGTTGAACCCTTGAAATTAAAAAGGGGGCCAAATGAGGTCCTAATCCGGCCCCCGGGGTTTGGTAGGGTTTTGTTAATCTCTCTTAGTCGAGCTGAACTTACTCCTGTTTCCAGACCCAGTCAATGACAGAACGTGCAAATAGATATTTGGGCTTTCGGACTGACCCATCTCCACATTCCGACAACGCCCCGTTTATCAGGCGGAATCAGTCCTTAGACCCAGGCAACTTAGCAAAATAAGGAATTGGGAAAGGGTTTGACCTACTCCCTCGTTACGCTTGATCGCTCAGGCAAGTACTAAGGATGGGCTTTTGCGTGCCTTTCGGCGTTTTCCCGGCGTACTACTTCGATGCGAGACATGGAATTCTCGGAATTCACGGGTTGGCGGTTCGGCTGGCGTAAAGTGTCGAAGCGGATCCGAGAAATCTTCAAGCAACCGTTTAAACTTATCCGGCGAGAGAGCCACTCGACCTATACAGTCTCGTCCATTGTCAATTGCGGGCATCCAAAGATGGCCATCTTCCAGTTCCAACATAATGAAGGCGCTGACTGGGTGCCCCTCCAAAGTCTTTGCATGCCCAAATCCGGTTCCATCGGGCAGGATTGCTTTGCATAGCACCAGATCGACCCGGTTCAATTTCAACATTCGGCGAGCATCTTTAAGATTGCTCGCAAAGTCGCACCGAAAACCCGAACGGCGCAACTCGATAGCCAGGGTTTGATCATCAAACCATCGTTGGCCCACCAGGAGAACGTTCACGGGAATTGTCCTAAGAAACGTCTATTCTTAAGTCTAAGACTTAGTGGAACAGAAACGCTAACTACCTCAGGGCTGTGTTTAATTAGGAACACCCCGATAGGTCCGTTTATCGGGACTTGGCTCATATTCGTGCAATGAGATTCATGTGTTTGAAAATAGCAGCAGGGGATGTGTTTATGGCTTGCTGAACTTGGCAGTAGCTCCAGCCAGCCGAGTATCCAAATCTTCTGGGTACCACGTTGGCGCGTAGTGCGTCAGCAGATCATGCAAGTCGCGTAGGAGTTCTTGTTGCTTTTCCAATACCGCAACTGTGGCCGCTTCCTTGGAATCCGATTCCGTCATTGCTTTTTCTGTGTCCATTAGAGTCGCCATTTATGTCACATATGTACCATGCCCAAACCATGAGGGTGGGCTACTGCTCAATATTTCACACATTCCTGTTTAACTCCGACTAGTAAAGACAAAATAGCCCAAATGGAACAGTTGTCTTTGGTACGGAGCAAGGATAGTCCAGCTTTAGGAGCGCGCCGCGTCGGTTTCGGCGCTCCGACTCGCCGACACGGCGCATCAACGTAGCGAATGCGGTCGGCTGCGCTGACAAGGACATCATCGCAGAGTGACCTTAAGAGTCCCTGAATGAGTTACAGTTTTTCCCTATAAGACACCTTTCGATGAGGGCAAGAAGCTATTCATCACAGTGGGCTGTAGAATCGACAGGCACGGAATGTGCCCGATAAGGCCCTTATCGGAATGTGGGCCGGGCCACCCGTCCGAACATCTCACGACTGCGCAACGAATCGCTTACCTTTTCAGCGAACAGGTTGTGAGGCGATAATCCGTTGATTACAGAATATCTCGGCACTAATAGTGGCGATCCTCGTGGACAGGTACTAGAACCCACCTCACATGAAAGATAGCTCTTACTGTTCATTGAACATCGCGCTTTTGCTTGAGAAAGTTGGATTGCCGAACAGCCCAGCTTGGCGATCACGATTGGAGGCATTATGCGTAAGAAAAAAAGGAAGAAACTTGTGAGGAATCAGAATCGAACTGTCCGCTTGCATGCAGTCGAAGTGCGTGAGGTCGAGATGATTAGAGGCGTCGAAGAGGTTTCCGGCGTCGGCGAAATCGAAGCCACTACAGAAGACGCCCTGGAAGATATTTATCTTCTGGAATACGGAGGCAGTGACTGAAGTCCGGCTGCACAGGTGGTGCACGCCGTTAGCTCTCACAAAAAGGAGCAGCGGCCTCTGCCGAGCCAGACCTAACGTAAATGCGATCGCTCTCGCCGATCGGCCTAATGGAGAGGCTTTAGCTCCGGTTGTGTGCCTTCGGGCAGCGGGTAGCGATCCACATTCAGCAGCATCGAGACGAAATGGTAGTAGCCGATCGTGCCGATCAGATCGACTACCGTGCGCTCCCCAAACTTGTCAACTGCGGCGCGAAATGCGGAATCGCTCACCTGTTTGGTATTCACCAATTCCGAGGTGAAGTTATAGATGATTTCCTCATCCGGCTGCATAGAAGGCGGCCGCTTTCCGACTGCCACGGCGTCGATAATGGCAGGACTTAGACCCGCCTGAAGGGCATTTTTGTGGTGGGCAGCCCATTCGTATTGCACGTTCAAGGCGCGCGCCGTGATCAGGATCGCGAACTCATTCAATTTGGTCGGCACCGTTGTGTGAAATCGAATGTAGGCTCCCAACTTTTGCGCAGAGTCGCCCATCTCCGGGCTGCGCAGCAGGACGTTAAAGGGACCGTTTAATGTCCCTCGCTCGCCCGACAACAAGTGCTCCACCAGGGTCTTTTGTTCCGGTGTAAGTTCGCTCGGCGTTAGCGGTTTGAAGCGATCGCCGCGCAGATGAAGATCAGTAGGGGCTGGGGTCTGCGCGGTGGCACCGGCGGCGAAAGCCAGGATGCCAACCAAGAGAAATCGAAGTCGCATTTCGTGTCCTCTTTCTAACTTTCGATTTTGTTATTACCGGGCCAACATCAGCCGGAATTTCGCTCTGTCCATATTTACGGCCAAAGCATACACCCATGGCCAAGTCCCGATAAGTCCTTATCGGAATGTGGCCCAGGTATTGCAGCCCGGCAGCTCATCCGGGGTATTCAAATTTATTCGATTCTAGGTTCTATCAAACCGCTGTGGGTATTCTTTCCCACCGACGCAACGCGGCAGGACTTGTCCAGTAATTCTTCCCCAATTGCCAGATCACTGCGTCCTATGTTGACCTGGTCTTCGAGAATGACAAATCCCTTAGTTCCATCAGTCCGAGTCAATCCAATAACCACAAGTGTGTGATTGCCCATATCTCGGGCTGCATCTGGCAAACCTTCCGCCAAATGTCTGAACGGATTGTACGATCTAAGGTCCTCGCCCGACACCCACATTGCAATGTAGCTGTGCCCGACCAAAGGGACATTGAATGGGGCCCACTGGTTCCCAATCTTCCCTTCATGATCGTGTAGCGTCTTCCAGACATCGACACGAATGCAAGAAAAGTGGATGTGCAGCTGATCCTGAGAGCGACTCACAGCCGAGTTGATTGCTAAACCAATGGCATCTCGCGGAAGAGTTAGGTGCAGCGCGTCATCGATATGGGTTCGAGCTTCCCAGGCACTTGCGAAATAGTTCGTCGCGTTTGGCCCGCGTACGATCGGGCTCTCGATGCCGGAGATTTGAGTAGTAGGGATTAGTAAGAATTTAATGCCCCCTCTTGGGTCCCTTAGGATCGCAAATCCGCTTTCAATTCCACCGTTGAGATCGACTTGAAGGCAGGGCATAGGATCGTGATGTTGTGATTGTCCGGGAACACATAAATCATGCACAACTCTCCACAAAGCATTGCGAGGAAGGTCTATTTGAGCCGCATTGGCTGCGAGCAACCAGAAAGTGGCACAAGTGCAAAGCGCCCCCATGACGGCCAATACAAGAAAAGCAATGGGAATGCGACCGTACCGTACTTGTGTGGTGTCAGGGGATCGCATTGCTAGAAAAACACCGACCCAACTCTCATTGGCCAATCTTATCAGTAGGTGCCATTGGCCTTGCGAAAAGTGTCTACCAAGTTGCGAAAAGGTGCACTAATTGCGGCTGAGAATTCCCAGGTCCTGAGAAGTTTATCAGGTTCTGGGTCGGCGAGCGCGATGCAGAGAAACTACGCACAGCCATATCGACGATATGGGAGACTTATATTCCATGAAGAAAATTGGCTTCCTCTCATTCGGTCATTGGGCACCTTCACCGCAGTCACGAACGCAATCGGGGACCGACGCGCTCCTGCAGTCCATTGACCTCGCCGTGGAGGCCGAGCGCCTCGGAATGGACGGAGCCTACTTTCGTGTTCATCACTTTGCCCAGCAATTAGCATCACCTTTTCCACTACTCGCGGCGGTGGGTGCTAAGACCCGAAAGATTGAGATTGGCACTGCGGTTATCGATATGAGGTATGAGAATCCTCACTACATGGCAGAGGACGCTGGGGCTGCGGATCTAATCTCTGGTGGCCGACTGCAGCTGGGAATCAGCCGCGGTTCCCCCGAGCAAGTCATCGATGGTTGGCGCTATTTTGGCTACCACCCGATTGAAGGCGAGGACGATGCAGGTATGGGCCGAAGACATGCCGAAGAATTTCTTGAGTTGCTACGCGGAAAGGGCTTCGCTCAGCCTAACCCACGTCCGATGTTTACCAACCCTCTGGGACTCCTACGCCTTGAGCCATATTCTGCGGCATTGCGTGATCGAATTTGGTGGGGGTCTGCTTCCAACGCGACAGCAGCATGGGCCACGAAGCTAGGAATGAACCTGCAGACGTCAACCCTCAAATTCGACGAGACCGGCGAGCCGCTCCACATCCAACAGGCCGCACAGATTCACGCCTTTCGCGCAGCCTGGAAGGATGCTGGTCACACGCGTACTCCGCGCATTTCCGTTAGCCGGAGTATTTTTGCGTTGATTGATGACCATGATCGTCGCTATTTCGGACGAGGCTCTCAGGAAGAGGACAAAATCGGGTTCCTTGACGAAAATACACGGGCGATCTTCGGTCGTAGCTACGCTGCCGAGCCAGATATTCTCATCGAGCAGCTTAGGAAAGACGAGGCGATCGAGGAGGCTGACACGCTGTTGCTAACCATTCCGAATCAACTAGGTGTTGCCTACAATGCGCATGTCATGGAGGCAATTCTGACTACCGTCGCTCCGGCCCTCGGTTGGCGCTGAATTGCCGCCATATTTACCGGGCCACGTGATGACTACCGAGTAGCAGAATTGCGAGTAATAGTCCGCCTTCACTTTGCTACTGCTTCCTTCCCACGGACAATTGTTCTATGTCTAGCTGCTCCGAATTTGAACGCGCCACCCCTTCAAGTCCTGAGAAGAATAAGTCGGCTTCCCGGACACTGGGAATCGCCGGGATTTCCACTTGGCGATAATGCAGAGCATTTTTAGCTCGGCGGCGTGGCGACAGTAGGCGTAAGCAGAGAGGAAACGTGATCGGAGCCACGCCGGTGAGCTAAAAATGTATTGGACTGAACCGCTGCAAGATTCATGTGCTATGGGTTTTGATTGGTGAGTGGGAGGCGACATGGAGAGAACAGGCCGTAAGTAATGGCGGAGACGCGCTTGGTGTGCTGTGATTGGGGGTCTTCTGCAGGCCCGCGTAGGGCAAAATGCGAGGTGCTCGGCCGACCACATAGGGTTTTGAATGCCGTAGGACAACACCACTCCCTGGACTCGCCGGCCTCGAGTCTTTGGAGAGAGCGAGTTGGATTCGCACACGATCGATCATGAAGTGTCATGGATGGCCGGCGAAGAACGAACCTCAGGCAGAGCCTTGATCGTGATCATCCGTCCTCGATGGCAAACGGGGCATTCCCGCAAAGAGCGGCCCGTGAGCCTCTCGTATCGATCACGATAGTCCTCTGGTGTCGCGGGCTCGGAAGAACTCAGATTTGGAGGAGCCATATCGAGGAGCTGGCGGCAACGCTCCAACTTGTCTTTCCGGTGTCGATTGCCCAGGAACCCGTAGTAGCGAATGCGGTGAAATCCACTCGGTAGAACGTGAAGTAAAAATCGCCGGATGAACTCGTCCGCCGTGAGAGTCATGGTTTTCTGCTGATGGTTGTCGCGGTAATCTCTCCAATTAAATTTCACTTGGCCATTTTCGATGCCGACGAGCCGATGATTGGAAATGGCGACGCGGTGCGTGTAGCGGCCGACATAGTCCACCACTTGCTGTGGCCCGGCGAAAGGTGGCTTGGCGTAGACGACCCATTCCACGTTTCGCACCAAATCGAGATGACGGGTGAAAGGCTGTCGATCTTGGAGTGCCTGAAGCGAAGAGAAGAACTGCAACTTGCCGACATCGAAGGCTTGCTGCAGATACTTCAAGAACAATCGGCGGAACAGGCGGGAGAGCACCCGTACCGGCAAGAAAAAGCGAGGGCGGCAGGAGATCCACCGGGCACCATCCGGTGCAATCCCGCCGCCCGGGACGACACAATGCAGATGAGGATGGAAAAGCAGGCTCTGTCCCCAACTGTGCAGTACGGCGAAGAAGCCGATCTCTGCGCCCAGATGTTTGGGATCGGCAGCGATGGTGGACAAGGTCTCGGCCGTGGCTCGGAACAGAATGCTGTAGACGAGATCTTTGTTCTGGTAAGCAATGGCAGCGATCTGTTCGGGAATCGTGAAGACGACATGAAAATAGTGTGTGTGGAGAACTTCGGACTTTCGTTGTTCGACCCACTGGGCACGAGCGAGCGACTGGCACTTTGGGCAATGACGGTCTCGACAGGAGTCGTAGCAGGGCCGTTCGTGACTACAGCAGTCGCACCGCTCGAGATGACCGCCCAGAGCTGCGGTGCGGCACACCTGGATCGCGGTCATGACGCGCCGCTGTGCGGAGGACAGTGACGGGCCATGCTGCTCACGATAGGCTTCGCCGTAGCGACGGAGGATGTCCGCCACTTCCAGCTTCGGGCGATCCATGGGGGCCGATGGTTAGAAATGCTGGGGTGGAGTGGGCTGGACCTCCCTGGAAACAGGGCGAGGCAGCAAATCCAGTGGGCTCGATGTCGAGCACACTTTGCTGGTCGCGATGCGGAGATATTTTGCTGTGGTCGCCAGGCTGCGATGGCCGAGCAGCAGTTGGATGGTGCGAATGTCGGTGCCCGATTCCAGCAAGTGGACCGCAAAGGCGTGACGCAGTGAATGCGGTGTGATCGGTTTGGAGATTTTGCAGGTACGTTGGACGTGCCGACACTGCAACGCAACGGCATTCGTCGTAATATGCCAACCCGGCTTGTCGCCTGGGAAGAGCCAGTGGTCAGGCCTTTCCACTCGCCACCAGTCACGCAGGATCTCTAGCAATTTCGGTGAGAGCATCACGTAGCGATCTTTCTGCCCTTTGCCT
This sequence comes from uncultured Acidobacteriota bacterium, assembly GCA_963719875.1. Taxonomy (GTDB): domain Bacteria; phylum Acidobacteriota; class Terriglobia; order Acidiferrales; family UBA7541; genus Palsa-360. The sequence goes on from CAVRDJ010000002.1 coordinate 826,218, forward strand.
TGCTCGACACGCAAGACCATGCGCTGGCTGTCGATGGCGGGTGCCGTGAGAGCCACGGCCTCGGAGATGCGCAGACCTGCTGCGTAGCACACGGTCAGAATCGCGCGATGTTTCCTGCTGGTGACACATGCAAAGAACTGAATGACTTCCTCTGGGCTAAGAACAATGGGCAATGTCTGGGGTTTTTTCGGAAGCGGAAGAATGTCTTTAAAGGACCAGTCCTTCTTCAGGGTGACCCCATAGAGGAAGCGCAGCGCCGAGATCGCAACCAGGATCGAAATGGGGGCCAACTTCTTTTCGTTCATCAAGTAGATCTGATAGGCCCGAATCTGTTCAGGTCCCAGCAGTTCTGGTGACTTTTTAAAGTGGCGTGCGAATAGCGAGACTTGCCGGACGTATGACTCCTGGGTGCACTTAGACAGGTTCCGAACCTGCATGTCCTCGATCATGCGTTGCCGAAGAGATGTCATGGAAAGCTCCTTTGCGAAGTGAAATGCGCTGCAAGCAGCAGCTCTATGCTTTCGCAAAGGAACGTTCTCAGGGGGAATAGATCTTCAACTGGCACAGTGGCGAGCGCGATCCGTTATGCCGACGCGACTGCTGCACCACCACCTACCGCGTAGCGGTTTAGTCCAATCCCGTTTATCAGGCCCTATCTGATTCAGGCGGGGGATTACTTCCGGTTAGCCCGTCAACCGGGAGCAATCGCGATCACTTCCCACAAGCCGACTTTTCGAGAGTTGAGGTGAACGGTCGCCGGGCCTTTCCCATTCTGCACAAAAGATTTTTCCACAGGCTAGGCGTGCCTACAGCAATTACCCGATTGGAACGGTGAGCCGGACTAATTTCTACTATAAGCGTCGGTTTCCCGTGGCTTTCGGACTGTGAGTAGACAATTTTCGTTTAGTGCCGTAGCGGCCGGAACGCTAGCTCTCTTGGACAGTCCTAGCTTCGCCTCAACCCGGAACGGAAGCCAAAACATGCAGGAACAATCGAAATCAGAAAGTTTCTGGCCAAATGGAGCGCGGCTGGCCATCAGCATTTCTCTTATGTTCGAGGGCGGCGGGCAGCCCATCTCTGGCGCTTTCTCCCCTGACATGTTCGGGGATTTCTTCTTTGTAGCGAATCAATCTGAACGGGCAAATCAGGGAGGAAAACGTGATGCAAACACTTCAAGCTGATTACTTCAGTGCATATCACAATCTAAAGCTGGCGCGCGACGCCAAGGGTGTACTGATTGCTGAATTCCACACCAATGGCGGGCCGTTCATCATGACCGCACCAGCTCACACGGAATTTGTCGATGCCTTCTACCGTATTGCACAGGATCGAGCCAACAAGATCGTAATTCTGACGGGCGCAGGCGGGGAGTTCATTACCGACGTCGCTTGGTCATCTTTTGGCGACGTCGCCGATCCAGGCGTGTGGAGCCAAGTTCATGATGAAGGCGTTCAGGTTTTGGAAAATATAACCAACATACGCGTGCCGATCATCGCGGCTATCGAGGGACGTGCCCATGTACATTCAGACTACGCGCTGCTTGCGAGTGTAATCGTGGCAGCGGAGAGTGCGACCTTCCAGGATGTGGCCCACTTCTCCGCGGGTGTTGCGCCCGGTGACGGAATCTTTACCACCTGGAGTTATCGCGCTGGAGCGGGACGAGCGGAGGCGTTCCTGCTGAACCCACAGCCGCTACCCGCCCGTACTGCACACGAATGGGGAGTGGTGGCCGAAGTTGTGCCGGACGGCAAGGCACTGAGCCGGGCGCAGGAATTGGCCGAGTTGTACTTGAAGGCTCCGGAAGTGACGCGCCGCAACACGCGCGTGCATTTCATCCAGCCCTTGAAGGAGCGCATCGTTCGAGAAGTTGGCTATGGACTGTCGCTGGAAGGAGCATCGTCTGCTGCTCTCGTGAAATCAATGCAAGCGAAGAGCGACCCTCTCGCTCAGAAAGGCAAGTCCGCATAAAAAGCCGAAGAACGCTCGACTAAAGGCGGCCCCAGATCGATCCCTGCTTAAAGCTCGTCCAAATCAGCCGGGTGAAAAGTTTGGGGCCGACCTAGCTCTGTGATTTTCAACGCAGGTGCGGGACGGGACATCTGAACCTGTCCGTTCTTCAAGTTGAGCTTCACTTCCCCGGTTAGCGCGTTACTCGGGCATGTGGATTAATTCAGAGTGGCCCGTGATCCAGGGGCAATCCGGGAATCACGTTCCAAAAGCCGACTTATCGGGAGTTAGCTGTGCGTTTGGCAGATTTTCTGGGATCCTTTGTCCTGCACGCTCCAGCTACTTACTGGCGGTTGTTGGGGATGTTGACGAGACGTCCAGCGAGGCGAGATAGGCGGCGATCGCCAACATGTCGTCGCTCGTCAATTTGACAACCACCGGTATCATCAGACTAGCCCACTCAGCAGTCCGCTTCCCGTGCTTCATATCGTAGAGCTGGCGGACAAGATAGCTGGGAGAGCGGCCAGCGAGCCCTGGCAGGGGGCCGAGACCCATCAAGTCGGAGCCATGGCAGATCGTGCACGCAATCGTCTTACCGCCGCCTCCTGTCATGACTAGTGCCTCACCCCTCTTGATGCTGCCCGGCGGCACGTAGGCGATAAATCCAGATCGGGGATCCCGAAGCACCTCCATCCTTTCCACATCCTCCGGCGTCTCGACTATGCGTTTGCCTATGGGCTCTTTCTCATCTCCCGGCACTCGTAGAAATATGCCATTTGCGATCTTTGTCTTCGGAATCATGTCGGCTTCAACCACTCTGATCCACGGCGTCCATTTCATCGAGCTGAAATACTCTGCGGCGGCCTTCATTTCATCATCCGTCATGGACTTTGTGAACCCAATCATGATGTTTGTGTTGGCTTTTCTGGTGTCGGAGCTACTGCGGGCGCCACTCTTAAATTCGGCAAACTGCTGCATGATGTAGCTGTAAGGAAGACCAGCTAGGTTCGTGTTTACTGGACGGCCTTTCCCGTTAGGGTAGTGACAGAATGAGCAGGCCGTCACGTTGGGTTTGCGCCCATTGGCGACGATGCCCGGCATCGGCGGATGATCGTTAGGAAACCAGTCGGCAGGGGCGTAGTTGTCACGCAACTGTGTGAGCGTGAATGACTGCGAGCTACCAGGAATATGTCGCAGGGTGCCATCATCTTTCCCACCGCGAGCGTCAGAATCGGGGGTATCAGACCGCGGACCCTCCGTGATGTTGTCGTAACCGTATGCCCAGGCCGGGAGATCAGAGGGCAGTTCACGTTTTGCCTGCCCTCCGGATTCCTGTGCCTTTAGTGCGATGGGCGATATGGCTACAGACGCCAAAAGTACGAGACAATTGGTTCTCCAGGAGAAGTTCATAGATACCCCTCTTTAGGTCAATTCACGTCACATGTAGCGCTCTTGGTTCCGGTTTCGTCGCCAAGCATGCTCCCCTTCCTCTGAACGGCACGTACGACTCGCAGATAAACGTCCGATCACCAGGACAGTTTGAGGCCCAACTGGATGTCACGATTCGAGCCCGATCCCATCACTGGGTCGCCCGCCGCCACGTCGGCAGTGGCATTAGACGCACCAAACGAATTACTCTGAACCGAAGGATCGTTGGCCGCCAGGTGACCGGCATCCACACCGCCGAAGACCGGATGGTTGAAGACGTTGAAGAACTCGGCTCGGAATTGTGCGGTCAACCGCTCTTTGAATTTCCAATTCTTATATACAGAGAAGTCCACAACCTTGAACGGAGGGTTGCTGAAGTTATTGCGGCCCACATTTCCAAACGTGCCGGGTGCTGGAGGAAGAAGAGCTGAACTGCCTGAGACGTAGCAGCCGAAATTGAACATGGATGCGTAGGTAAGACTTGAGGTCGTACCAGCATGAGCCGTACAAACCGGATTGTTAATTGCAAAGGCGGGATCCGTTGGACCTGCAGGGTCACCCGGGGGTGGCGTCCCGGGCTGGAAAAAGGGAATTCCGTTTGGATTGGCTTGAAAGTCCTTGGGCTTACCGTAGAAATTCCATTCTTCACCATAAGTGTAAGGGTTGTTCACCTCGCCGGTGCCGCTGAAGTCGTTCGAAAAGTCCTCAACGCCCCAGGGCATGCCAGTCTGCAACGTTGCGATCCCAGCGATTTCCCAGCCTTCCAGAATTTGTCCGGGTGACTTCCTGCCAGGCAGGGTATATGTCACATCCACAGTGAAGTGATGCCGCAGGTCGTAGTCGCTGTTGCCGTACTGTAGATCGGGGTTTGCGTTGTTGAGGGGAATACAACATACGTCATTCGAGGAGTTATCGTCGGTGGCATGGCTATAAACGTAGGTGGCGGTGAAAGAAAGCCCGTGGGATGTCCGCTGGGTTAGAACAACTTGCATCGCGTTGTAGTGGGACCTGAACAAGTTCGACATCTGGTTGATATTGGCCAGGTACGGAAATTTGGTTCCGTAGGGAGTAGGCGTGCCCCCGCTACCCAAAGGGGGTGCGTTGACGTTGACGAGCCCGAATAGCTTCACCCCGTGGTTGCCGAGATAACCCACCTCCAGGGAGAGATTATTGGTGAGCATGCGTTGAACGTCGAGGCTCCAAGTTTCGAAATACGGTGTTTCCAGATTTCGCGCGAAGGCAGGAATAGAGCAGGGCGCGCTGTCAGTGCATTGCAACTGACCCGCATTGGCGAAGATGGGGGTTGCGCCGTTGCTTTGCCACGCAGTGCTCAAGCTGTTCGGGCCTGAAGGAGTCGGGGTGACCTCAGCGCCTGAAATGGTCCCGATGTTCTGGATTTGGGTGGTCCCCACAAACAGTTGCGCTCCCGTCGGTACTGTTCCGAGCCCACCGCCTGTACTCATGAATCCGGCGAGTTGCACGAATTCATGCAATATGCTGCTGCTTCCGCGGATCACGGTCTTGCCGTTGCCCTGCACGTCCCAGGCAAATCCCACGCGCGGGGAGAAATTGTTGTGATCACCGTTGTAGGCGGAAGCCTCGCCCTTGCCGACCTGTACGAATCCAGTGGAAGCGTTTGGATCGAAATTGCCAAGGAGGTTGTTTTGCTCGGTAATGACCGTTTGCAGTTCGTATCGCAGACCGAGGTTCAGGGTTAGTCTGGGCAGGACGCGATAATCATCTTGCACGAAGAGTGCGTAATCCTGGTTATGCACGTGCCGCACAGGATCCCCCACGAAAATGGTGGACCCATTGCCCACGTTTCCTAGAAGGAAATTCTCCAGCGCCGTGTTCGTGCCGATACTTGGGTCGTCAGGCCTAAAATTGATGCGGCCCTTAAGGCTGTGTACATCGCCTCCGGTGGACCCCACGAGGTTCACCTCGCCGCCGAACTTGAAAGCATGTTTGCCGCGCAGATAAGAAACCTGATCGAGAAACTCCGTGTATGAATTCGGCCCCACGAACCGGGGCCAGTTTCCTCCTCCCAGGTTGGTGAAGCCGCTAATGTAGATGAGCGGTAGTCCATAGAACGTTGAATTGGTCACGCCCGTGTTTATTCCGTACCCCGTCGGGATCCCATTGGAGAGTCCCCAGGGCGAGGCCGGATTCACATTGCGATCAGCGGACAAATCAGGCGCGTATACATGGGTGTAGCCAACTTTTGCTTCGTTGACCCATTTGGAATTCGGAGTCCAAGTCCAGGCGCCGGTTCCGACGCGATTGCGGAAGGGAAGATTCGTCTCAGACCATGGCGCCGTGATTGCACCCGGATTGTCAACCCACGTTCCGTAATCCTGGCCGATGAAGAACATGCCGCTCAGAGTGTTTTTCTCATTGAGATGGTAGTCGACCTTGGCTAGCCCGCTGTACGTGCCATTACTGCTACTTAGACTGAATAAACCAGAGGGAACAACCTGCTGCGGAGATCCCGGGATCTCGGTCCCTGGGTTTGTCGGAAAGAGATTTTCGAATGAAGCCGTGGCGGGTGAGGGTGTACAACTGCCAGCCGGCAAACCCGCTAATCGGGCGCTCAGTGGGGTCACATTGGCGCGACCCACCGCATTACAGGCATCCACCAGGCTGAGACTGAGATCACCTATGGATGTGTCGACGGGAGAGTTTATTATTGATGTGCCTCCCACGTTAAGGTTCTGTGCCTCGAAGCCCACGAACCAGAAGGCTTTATCTTTAATAAGGGGCCCACCGGCAGTAGCCCCGTATTGCTCCACGGATAGCGGGGGCTTTGGCAGGTCCGTTGGCTGGAAGAAGTTTTTCGCGTCCCACGCGCCGTCACGGCCAAACGCATAGGCCGAGCCGTGGAAGTCGTTAGTGCCAGACTTTAACCCAATGTTGACTTGCATGCCGGGTTTCCAGCCGAATTCCGCCTTCGGTAATTGCTCAGTATTCACTTCTTGGATAGCGTCTACGGGCAGAATCGTAGCCGCATCGCCCGCCAGCGTATAGCCATTGATGATTTCCTGGCCCGTGGCCCAATCGTAGTTGTTTATTCCGTCCACCACATAAAAATTATCTAGCTCTCGCATGCCCATAGCAGTCTGTTTGGTGGCTCCCGCACCGGGCGCGTTCACGTATCCAGGGCGCAACGTGAGCAAGTCGATGTAGTTGCGGCCATTTAGCGGAAGGTCATTGATCGTCTGGGTAGAAAGAGTGCCCGTTAATGTAGCGGTGGTGGTTTCTACCAGTGGAAGCGCCTCGGTTACGGTAATCGCCTGGTTTTGCTCACCCGGTTCCAGCGTGACATCGGCGCGCGCGTCCTGCCCTACGCCTAATTGTATGTTCTCGCGAGTATACGTCTTGAATCCCTTGTACTCCACTCGAAGCCTGTATGTACTAGGATCAAGATTCGGCGCCACGTATTCTCCCGCCGAGTCTACAGTTAATGTGCGGGGAACGTTCTTCTGCACGTCGGTAATCGTCACGGTTGCACCCACTATAACGCCCCCGCTTTGGTCTGTTACGGTGCCAGAAAGTCGCGCCTGATTCACTTGCGCTAACAGGAGATTAGGAACTACGCATGTGGCAATCAACATGCCAACAGTTTCAGCGACTCTAGACACCCGGGCCAACAACAACGCCTTCAGGATTGAACGCCTCATGCGGCCTCCTTCAAATCCGGATTTGATTGAACAACGCAGAGCAAGTCACAAATTGCGCGCCGCCTCCAGTCATCTGCGAGCAGCGCTAGTGACGCTCACGGTCGATGACCAGCCCATGGTCCCCGCAAGTCTAGTTCAGCCAACCTGAAAGTTGTCTGAACCGATTGATAAATCACAAAGGGCTGCGCTCATTCTTCGTGACGTAGAAGAACGGAAGGGGCATGACAAACGGACCGATCCTGAATAGCTCCCGATAAACGCGCTTGTGTTTACATATCGCGTCACCTCCCGAGTGGTCGGCAAACCGGAAGGTATCCTCGGACGATACTTGCTCGCCTGTGGGTCGGATTTTTCTTGGGAGATTCCTGCTTCATTTGTGGAATACCACATCGCGTCGGCCACATCCTGTGAAGTCCGCTTATCGTCATGTGGGATCAGCAGGATTCCCATGTGACGATAACGTCGTTAGTCAGGAGTTATAGCCCGAGCGCGTACGGAGCGGTCCGAGACTCAGCGCCTCTCGGGTGATGCCATCGTGGCCGTCACACGACCCATGATGTTGAATACCATAGGCCAAATCAGATAGAGAAGAACCATCATGTATATCTCTTCGTTCCCCTCGGCGAACGCCCACATTCCAGACGAGGCATTCTGAAGTTCGATAATCTGCGCGGTCGAAAGTCCAGTGGTCGCGGACTGATGCATGATCATCAGGTTGCGCTTGAGAACCATAGCCTGATAGGCAAGCATCCATATGATCACGAAAATGCATAGTTCGTAACCGACGCGCATAAACCCGTTCAAGTTGCGTACAAACCGTGAATACTGGTCTGTTTCCGCAGGGGCTCTGTCGTTCAGCATTGCCAAGATGGCGAACCCGAAAGGGCCCAATGCCGCACAAAACAGCCACAATAAGGATCGTTTCTTGGATCGAATTACCAGATAGCATACTAGAACCCATAAGAACATTACAATCGCAGCCGATCCCCACAAAGATCCCATCTTCACAAGGTGGAGGAAGCGGTAGTTGCGCACATAATTCGCGTGACCTGCCGCGGTTTCGGGGTTAATCAGGCTGAACAGCAATCCCCCCAGCCTCCAAACGATGGGAATCAGCAACAGCAGGACAAGCGCGACGGCCGTTTGTTTCTTCAACATTATTCACAGTATTGCACAGCCTGCTTGGGCTACTGGGTGACATCAACTTTTGTGTGCATCCGTTGTTACCTCCCGATAGTCGACCACTCGGACTAACCACCCTGGCCAAGTCTCGGTAAGTCGGCTTGGACTAAACCGCTACGCGGTAGGTGGTGGTGCAGCAGTCGCGTCGGCATAACGGATCGCGCTCGCCACTGTGCCAGTTGAAGATCTATTCCCCCTGAGAACGTTCCTTTGCGAAAGCATAGAGCTGCTGCTTGCAGCGCATTTCACTTCGCAAAGGAGCTTTCCATGACATCTCTTCGGCAACGCATGATCGAGGACATGCAGGTTCGGAACCTGTCTAAGTGCACCCAGGAGTCATACGTCCGGCAAGTCTCGCTATTCGCACGCCACTTTAAAAAGTCACCAGAACTGCTGGGACCTGAACAGATTCGGGCCTATCAGATCTACTTGATGAACGAAAAGAAGTTGGCCCCCATTTCGATCCTGGTTGCGATCTCGGCGCTGCGCTTCCTCTATGGGGTCACCCTGAAGAAGGACTGGTCCTTTAAAGACATTCTTCCGCTTCCGAAAAAACCCCAGACATTGCCCATTGTTCTTAGCCCAGAGGAAGTCATTCAGTTCTTTGCATGTGTCACCAGCAGGAAACATCGCGCGATTCTGACCGTGTGCTACGCAGCAGGTCTGCGCATCTCCGAGGCCGTGGCTCTCACGGCACCCGCCATCGACAGCCAGCGCATGGTCTTGCGTGTCGAGCAAGGCAAAGGGCAGAAAGATCGCTACGTGATGCTCTCACCGAAATTGCTAGAGATCCTGCGTGACTGGTGGCGAGTGGAAAGGCCTGACCACTGGCTCTTCCCAGGCGACAAGCCGGGTTGGCATATTACGACGAATGCCGTTGCGTTGCAGTGTCGGCACGTCCAACGTACCTGCAAAATCTCCAAACCGATCACACCGCATTCACTGCGTCACGCCTTTGCGGTCCACTTGCTGGAATCGGGCACCGACATTCGCACCATCCAACTGCTGCTCGGCCATCGCAGCCTGGCGACCACAGCAAAATATCTCCGCATCGCGACCAGCAAAGTGTGCTCGACATCGAGCCCACTGGATTTGCTGCCTCGCCCTGTTTCCAGGGAGGTCCAGCCCACTCCACCCCAGCATTTCTAACCATCGGCCCCCATGGATCGCCCGAAGCTGGAAGTGGCGGACATCCTCCGTCGCTACGGCGAAGCCTATCGTGAGCAGCATGGCCCGTCACTGTCCTCCGCACAGCGGCGCGTCATGACCGCGATCCAGGTGTGCCGCACCGCAGCTCTGGGCGGTCATCTCGAGCGGTGCGACTGCTGTAGTCACGAACGGCCCTGCTACGACTCCTGTCGAGACCGTCATTGCCCAAAGTGCCAGTCGCTCGCTCGTGCCCAGTGGGTCGAACAACGAAAGTCCGAAGTTCTCCACACACACTATTTTCATGTCGTCTTCACGATTCCCGAACAGATCGCTGCCATTGCTTACCAGAACAAAGATCTCGTCTACAGCATTCTGTTCCGAGCCACGGCCGAGACCTTGTCCACCATCGCTGCCGATCCCAAACATCTGGGCGCAGAGATCGGCTTCTTCGCCGTACTGCACAGTTGGGGACAGAGCCTGCTTTTCCATCCTCATCTGCATTGTGTCGTCCCGGGCGGCGGGATTGCACCGGATGGTGCCCGGTGGATCTCCTGCCGCCCTCGCTTTTTCTTGCCGGTACGGGTGCTCTCCCGCCTGTTCCGCCGATTGTTCTTGAAGTATCTGCAGCAAGCCTTCGATGTCGGCAAGTTGCAGTTCTTCTCTTCGCTTCAGGCACTCCAAGATCGACAGCCTTTCACCCGTCATCTCGATTTGGTGCGAAACGTGGAATGGGTCGTCTACGCCAAGCCACCTTTCGCCGGGCCACAGCAAGTGGTGGACTATGTCGGCCGCTACACGCACCGCGTCGCCATTTCCAATCATCGGCTCGTCGGCATCGAAAATGGCCAAGTGAAATTTAATTGGAGAGATTACCGCGACAACCATCAGCAGAAAACCATGACTCTCACGGCGGACGAGTTCATCCGGCGATTTTTACTTCACGTTCTACCGAGTGGATTTCACCGCATTCGCTACTACGGGTTCCTGGGCAATCGACACCGGAAAGACAAGTTGGAGCGTTGCCGCCAGCTCCTCGATATGGCTCCTCCAAATCTGAGTTCTTCCGAGCCCGCGACACCAGAGGACTATCGTGATCGATACGAGAGGCTCACGGGCCGCTCTTTGCGGGAATGCCCCGTTTGCCATCGAGGACGGATGATCACGATCAAGGCTCTGCCTGAGGTTCGTTCTTCGCCGGCCATCCATGACACTTCATGATCGATCGTGTGCGAATCCAACTCGCTCTCTCCAAAAACTCGAGGCCGGCGAGTCCAGGGAGTGGTGTTGTCCTACGGCATTCAAAACCCTATGTGGTCGGCCGAGCACCTCGCATTTTGCCCTACGCGGGCCTGCAGAAGACCCCCAATCACAGCACACCAAGCGCGTCTCCGCCATTACTTACGGCCTGTTCTCTCCATGTCGCCTCCCACTCACCAATCAAAACCCATAGCACATGAATCTTGCAGCGGTTCAGTCCAATACATTTTTAGCTCACCGGCGTGGCTCCGATCACGTTTCCTCTCTGCTTACGCCTACTGTCGCCACGCCGCCGAGCTAAAAATGCTCTGCATTATCGGAATGTGGCTTTTTGGCGGATTCCCACATTCCGACAATCCCGTCTTGAGCAGCTACTTTTGTTGCGGAGGGAACATCTCTCGTTCACGAAAAAATGGTTTCTCGTGGATGGGTGTGTCAGTTACCTCAGGGCGAAATTGATCAAAGATGATGCCCAGCGTCACGATTTCGGGGGCTGCACCCACGAGTGCGCGGAAGTACCAAGAATATCCTGTGGTCACCGGAATCGTGCGGTCCCAGTAGAATAATGCGGCTAGGACGGCGACGTGGAACGGAACGCAGCAGAGGATCGCCTTCCAAAACCACAATTCCTTAAAGTTTCGTCTTTCATTTCTGTAGGGATTCTCCACGAAGAAAAGCGTCGTAAGAAAGTATGCATGGAGCGGAAACGCACCTTTCCCGATCCCGTGAACAAGTAAATACAGCCAAAACGGAGCACTTCCACCCCACAGGAGAGCGATTCCAGGGTATGTCCTGATTAGAGACCAAAAGTCCCCGAAGAACGCGATAAGACCGTTCCTGCTGGTGGACTCCTCAAACATGCTCCGATTGTAGCTCACAAGTGCCAAGTCCTGAGAAGTCCTGCCGGTTATCGGAATGTGGCTTTCTCGGGCGCATCTCTGGCTCCGCTTGTACTAAGAAGTCAGGCTGGTCACCCCAAGTCTAACTTCCTTGCCAGCCACTAATCCGTATGAATTACGTTTCCAGCGGCCCCCAGTCACCGATGAAATCGGATATTCTCAATTTGCCGAGGCAGGAGAGACAAATGTCTTGACATGAACGCTTTTTTTAACGATATGTGATCTACAAAACGTAGCGAATTGGGAGGCTCCCAATGAATTCCGATATTCCTAATCGTAGACGCTTCATTAAGGGTGGTGCGGCCCTGGCCGGCTTGGCCGTGGGAGCAATACCCTTCGCAAAGGGAAGAACCGGCGCCGCTGAAACTCCTGAAGATCAGCCCTTGGATCTGTCGTACGGCCAACGTTCTCACTTCGAGACCTCCGTACGCACGGTGACTCTCGGAGGGGTACGCGATATCGGTCCGGGCTTGCCACCGCCAAGCGGCGAAATGGGTCAACGATTGACTCCGCTTCAAGATTCGGCGGGAATCATCACACCCGCTTCTCTCCATTTCATGACCGGCCGCGGGTCACGGCTTCCCGACATTGATCCCCGGGAACACCGCCTCATGGTCCACGGCATGGTGGACCGTCCTCTGGTCTTCACTATGGAGGAATTGAAGCGCCTCCCGTCAATATCCCGAATTTATTTCCTGGAGTGCACTGGAAATAGCGGCCTATCGCATTATAAGTCGATGATGAAGACGCTGCGTGCGGCGAATTCCCCGGAGCTGACCAAGAGCACCTATGTAATTCAACAAGTGCACGGAAGAACCGCTACCAGTGAATGGACGGGGGTTCCCTTGTCCCTGCTTCTGAAAGAAGCCGGCGTCCAGAAGAATGCGAGCTGGCTTGTTGCGGAAAGTGCGGACGCCGGAAGGCATTCGAAGAGCATTCCGCTCGAAAAAGGGATGGATGATGTGCTGGTAGCGTACTATCAAAATGGGGAGGCATTGCGTCGCGAAAATGGATACCCGCTGAGATTGGTCGTCCCCGGTTTCCAAGGGGTCAACAATGTGAAGTACATTCGGAGCATTAAGGTCGTCGACAAGCCTTATTCACTCAAAGTGGAAGCCGCCAACTATACCAATTTGAAGCCGGATGGGAAGGCGAGTTGGTTTGAGTTTCAAGTCGGACCGAAGTCGCTGATTACTTACCCGTCCGATGCGCACACTCTTCCCGCTCCTGGCTTGTATGAGATCTCCGGTTTGGCTTGGTCTGGCAGGGGCGCAGTCGGCAGGGTGGAGGTGAGCACCGATAGCGGACGGACGTGGAAGGACGCAAATCTTCAGAAGCCAGTGCTTCGGAAGGCACATACGCGGTTTCGCCTGCCCTGGAATTGGGATGGAACGGAGACTCATATTATGTCTCGCTGCACGAACGAATACGGCGACATTCAACCGACGATGATAGAGCTAGCTCAACTTTGGGGTGACAGCAGGGAACCGCACATACCGGCCGCTGAAATTGAAAAGTTTTGGGAGAGCGCGTCGATCATGGAGGATCTCTCTAATCCGATTCAACCTTGGAAAGTAGGCCGAGACGGGAGTGTCAAAGATGCGCTGTACGTCAATTTCAAAGTCTAGTCTTTTGTTGCCGGTAATCGTTCTCTTGACCAGTGGTGTAGCCCTGGCCCAATCACCAACCTACAAGGTTGGGAGACCTCCAACTGATGCGGAAATGCGCGCGTGGGATATTGTCGTAGGTCCAGATGGAAAGGAACTTCCTCCCGGAAGCGGAAACGCCATAGAAGGCGCGAAGGTTTACGCCGCGAAGTGCGCCTTTTGTCATGGAAAAACTGGAGTCGAGGGTCCTTACCCGCAGTTGGTAGGAGGCAAGGGCACACTCAACACCCCTACCCCCATATTGACTACCGGAAGTTTCTGGCCGTTTGCGACGATGATATGGGACTACATCAACCGCGCAATGCCCCGAGATGCGGAAAGAACTCTTACGCCTAACGAGGTTTACTCTCTAACAGCATTTCTGCTCTTCAGAAATGACATTATTAAGGAAACCGACGTTATGGACCCCAAGACTCTTGTGGAGCTCCAAATGCCCAATCGCAATGGATTTTATCCCGCGAATCCGGAATCAACGACAAAGAATGGCAGTTGGAAGCCCATTTGGAATCATGCAAAACCTGCGTCGAAATGACAAGCCTGCACCGTTCGACTCGGTGAAAGAATCATTGGTCGATTATTTTAGACAGTCAGCTATTGGGACGCGCTTTCCGTTCTGACGAAGAGGATGGTTGGGCCAAGTCCCGAGAAGTCGTGCCGGCTCAACCGGTCGATGCAACACCCTATAACCAGTTGATCTGACAATGCTTCTCATCGAGCATCAATCAGTACGGCAGTGTTCAATCAGAACCTAAACAGGGCTTTTGTTTTGTTTGATTTTGACGGTGGCTAACAAAATCAGCTTCCTAGGCTCCTACAAGAAGACTTTGAGCAGGTGTTGCAACGACCCATTGAGACCGCCCGCGTTATCGGAATGTGGCTTTTTGTGGGCTGGCGGGGATGGTACAACGCACAAGACCACAGACTCGCTGGAGCGAATCGACAAGGCTAGAACGGGTGGACCGGTGAGTATACCTGCTCGATCTGCGGTCTGCGCCTCCGTCCCGATCCAACCGATCCAAGCAAACCCTTGCTGGATTTCTCGCACATAAAGAACAGCACCCCGTCACGGAACAACTTCGATCAAGCGGCTAAGTTGCAGGCGGTGTCAATCAGAGTCGAGATACCACGCACTCAAACACATTCCAGTGAGGCCGTGAGGCGAGATAGAACGATCTTTCTAGCCAGGGCAACGAACTCAGAATGCGGCAGACCCGCGAAACCAAAGGTTGTGAGTTGGGAAGAAATAAAAAAGGCGAGCTCCTTGTCGCTGGTTAGGCGAATACCTGCTCTCAGATCGTCGATCATGTCGTCAACAATCAATCGGGTTAGAAGGTCTTTTCTTCGCTCGATCATGGCCCGATCCTAACGGCGACCACTTTCCGCAGTTCTTTGACGCGGAGCTTGGTCTTCATCCCCGCTCCCACGTTATACTCGAACACAAAAAGCCTTGAGCAGCTTCCGCAGAGCCAAAAATGCTCCTCACGATGCCGATCTGCGGGAGATTGATCATCCAACGGGGACTTACAAAACCGAATGAGTTGGCCTTCGCGGTAATCGAATGAAGCTCGGCAATCAAGATTTGAGCATCTCTCGAACATCCCCTCTCCTCTGGGTCGTGCAATCTGGCTGTTCCTGCTCCCCGAGTTGAAGGGCGGGCATTAAGTAAACCGGTGCCCGCCCCCTCAATTCTTGCTAGCTGGTTGTCTTTGGTTCGACATGAAAACTCTTGGCATGCGGTGCCTTAGGGAGTTCGATGTTCAGGACGCCGTCCTTCAAAGTCGCGTTGACCTTTGAGCCGTCAACGTCCGACGGCAAGTAAACGGACCGGAGGATTTCTTTTGCGCATCGTTCGGTGTAGATCGTCTTGCCCTTCTTGTTTTCTTGCTTGGATTCGTGTTTGCCGGCGATGGTGAGCAGGTTCCTTTCTACGTGAATGTCGAGTTCCTTGGCATTGAATCCAGGCACCTCGGCCCGAACGGTTAGGGCTTCATCCGTGTCTGCGATTTCCAGATGAACCGGATGGAGCAGTTCGGATTCGGCTTCGAGCCAGTCCGACAAATCATGGCCAAACCACCGCCCGTTATTGTCGAATATCTCAAAAGCTCGTTTCGCAATCGAGTCGTAGGCTAGTTGCATCCTATCGAGAACATTTTCGGTCTCAGTTAGTCTGGCGACTCCCAATGTTTTGGCGGGTTGCATTGCTGTTGCTGCTTGGGGGCTCATTTGTGTTCTCCTCAGTTTTGGTTTTCGACCGACTACACCCCGACTGCCAGTTAGATTGCCGACAACTGCGGGGTCATGCCCGGTCTGCGGGATGTAAGTCTTGGAGCACAGGAACCGTCGCCCATGGCGGGCGCGGTGGAAGGTGTGTGGCTAGACTTTTACAGCATACACCTGATCGCCTCCGACTGTGGGCGTTATACACAGCTTATGCACAGCCATCATTCACCTGCTTACCTGCACATTGATTAGAGCCAAGTCCCGTGAAGTCTTCTCGGAATGTGGCTTTTCAATCGTGACGAGGCTCAAGGCCTACTTCCTATAAGCGGTGCGACTGAATGGGCAGGGCTAACTGAGTTGGGTGACGCGAGCCATTCTTACGACCGGGGACTTTTTCTGCCGCTCGGCAAATCCAGCGGCCTTAGCATGAACTGTATAGTTGCGAACAAACCGCTCACCGTCATTGTAAAACACAGTAACTTGCCAGTGATGATGCTTTCGCCGCCCATCTTTTCTGAATGATGTTTGTTTCCGAACTTTCATTTGGAGAAATATATCATGTTAATTAGATTGCCCACAAACGAACCATTAGAGGAGCGATTTACCCTAAGCCTTGAAGTGCTCCGGAGCAACAAAGCGAAGCCCTGCGGCCGGAGCTTTCTTGCTTCCCGGCCCACTGGATCGAGCGAGATCTGTTCTGAACTGCCGCGCCATGGACTCGAGTGCTGGGCACTGTGGCCCAGCGGTTTGGATTTTCTCTGCCAGCGGTTTTCATCGGCTGTTCGCGACGAAGCCATACAGTTTTGAAACCAGCAAAGCAGAACGGACGCTACATGAAGCAAAAAACGGTGACTGTCGCGGTAGGTGCAATAACTAACCCCTTTGTTTAGAATGGGCTGGAATCTTCTGCGCTCGCAAACGTTCGCGACAGGCTAAATGTAACCTTACCTTCAATTCTTGAGTTCGAAATCCTTACGCGACCTGTCTGTAAACCCTTTTGAAATCAGCATGCGGTTGGCAGGCGATGTAACACTACTGGTATTTTGTTACTAGATCTATCTGCACTGGAATAAGCGGCATGACCCTGCGTGCCGATTGAATGCCCGGATCACATTTGATGAAATGCCGCTCTACAAGGCCCAAGGCCACATTCCGAGAAGCGGACTTGGCGGTGTGATGTAGAGTCGGATGCCGTCGGATGGCTCCGAGCGGAGAACAGCCAATTGATACCCAGCGAAACATTAGCAGAACGCAACGGGGGACCTCGCGGTCCCCCTCATTGCGATTTCTCAGTTTTGCGTGGGCTGTATGCTAGGCGCTAACCCGTAACCCACGCGACGCACCGCGTGCGCGGTGTGATGTCAGCAGTGTCAACAGCTTGTGTTAAGTCCGGTGGAGTATTCCTCCTTTCCATGACTTTCAAGCTTTTACTGCGTTCCTTATACTGCGAATTGAGAGCAAAAGATGTGACCGGCGCCATAGTTCAACGTGATGCCGGACACAAGTGAGGTCTAGTTGCGGGAGAGATAACGATCAAAAAACTGGAGGAACAACTTCACCCCGACAAGCCACGCAATGCCTGCCAATCCGAGCACTAGAGAAGAAAGCAGTCCGAAACTGACCGCCAGACGCCCAATAAGGAACTGCATTTGCGGAATGCCAAGTATCGCGAGAGCGATCATGATCCAGCCGAAAGTCTTGGTAGTCCATAGGGCGGTACTAAACACCAAACGCAGTTGCTTGGCTGGCATTGTCACCGCCTCCCAGAAGTCCCGGCATAGTCCTTCAATGGGCGGTTGGAGGAACTGGTGCGCGGGAGTCATGCTATATAGGGTGGTTGCGTCGGAGGCGTAACTGGTCGTCGGTTAGCAGCCTGCTCCTCCTTAGTGGCCCACCGAACGTCGTTGCTTATCGAATCCCGCACTACATATTTTCGGGGCCAGCCGGCATTGAGCTTCTCTGCTAGCTGGATGGCCTGTTCAAGCGTGTCGCGGGATGCTACGTAAAGGAACTCGCCATCGCCAAGTTTTGTGAACACGGTATACATCACGCCTCACGTCACAACCTAGGACCGACGCACCCTCGTACACATTGCTCATAAGCAGTGGAGTCGCTGATTTGCGCCCGCCCAACAGAGACAACCGCGTTGCCTTTTTTCAATATAGGGTCTTTCTGCCCCAGCGTTTGGATATGCGCGAGGCGCAATCCATCCGACAGAGACACCCAGATTCGATCGCATTGTGCGTTGGCATTGAGTAAGCAGATCTGCTCGCTTGATCCGAAATGATCAATCATCCATGCCTCCCCACCACTGATTCTCTGACAGTTGCGCCCGGCGCTACCACGACGATGCTCCCGTCTAAAGATGATGGTTCACATCGCTCGCTACAACAGCCACGACCTATAAAATAAAAACTCATGTTGCCTCACAGACCTGCATAAGTGATCTTGGGCCTAATATTGATCACGTGGATTGCTTTTGCGTCTTTATCGTACGTTCCGGTTACGGTCACTTCTTGACCCGCAAAAGCCTCAGGTTGCAGTTGATCATCCAATTTGTAGATGCGTTTAATCTCAGTGTTGTAAAGCACGAATTGTGCGCCATCGAGCTTGACGCACGTGAGAACGCAGTTTTTCTCGCTTTTGGTCACACCAATGTTATGTCCGTCTTCGCATATGCTATCGGTGATCTGACCGGTGAAGGTTTCGCTGTTTCGAACCGAGAAGCTGGGCGCCTTTTGAGCAGAGAGGCCCCCAGCCAGCATCAGCAGGCCAAACATGCTAATCGCCGCTGTTTTCATAACCCCCTCCTAATAATTCCAAACCACTTCTCTAGCCTGATTCAGCTTCTGCCCTAAATGGCCAAACCGCAGTGAGTCTGGTCACGTGTCCGTGTGATCTAGATCACCCGTAGATTTGCCCAGTCGGGTAACCACAGCACTCTTCATTCATTGGTGACCGCAACCGAAGATGGTGAGTTTTGCAGGTGCGAGGTCTGCCTGGGCGTTCCGGTTCAATCACATGTACGTATTTAACCTTGGACAAGCCGCTCCAAGCCCGGCCTGTCCTTTATGGTAAGAGTGGAACCTTTGACGATCAACAAATTCTTCCTCTTGAGGTCCGCAAAAGCTCGCGTCACTGTCTCTCGGGAAGTTCCAATCATTTGCGCGATCTCTTCATGCGTGAAGGTAAGCTTAGCCGTGACGGCCCCTGTTCCTGAATTGTGATCGGTAGTCAAGTCCAGAATAAAGCGGGCCAGCTTTTCTCCCACGGAATGCGAAAGCCCAATGGCGCGCATTTCCGCGACAGCAGCATGGCAGGTTTGGCCGAGCTGCTGGGCCACGGGCAGGGCAACGTCACCGTATTCGCGAAGGAAACTCAGGAAATCCTCACTCGAAACAAAATTCGCCTGCGTGGGCTCGACCACCTCTGCGGTCAGCTCATAGGGTGTTCCGGTAACGGTGGAAGGCAAGCCCAGAACTTCTCCGGGCTCCGAAAGCCTGACGATAAGTGTTCTTCCATCGATCGAAGAGGTCGAAAGCTTGACTCGCCCAGAGCACAGGATGAAAACGCCTCGCCCAGTCTGTCCCTCAAGAAAGAGGGTTGCGCCTTTTGGATAGGACGAAGCGTGCGTGATTGTCGAGAGACGTTGCACAGCCGCTGGCGAAAGATTGCAAAATAGCCGATCTTCGCGATGAGGGCAGTTAAGGCAACTTTCGATTATTTCAAGGCCGTACGGCGCCCGCCTGGAAGTGGGTGTCTTTATATCTGGCTTGCCATGCGGCACAAAACGAAACCGGCCCACCGAGGGTATTTGCATTTCCATCATACGAATTACTCCTTGAGTTATTTTTAGTGGAAAGCTACTCGGCGGGGTGTGACCGCTATCACGGTTAAAAGTGACGTGTGTCACGGCTCTAAACGGTTCGGACACGCCATTTCGTGACATCCTCGGCCGGGACTCGTTAAAGCGTAGTTAGTGCGCTCTGGCAGGTTACTCCACGTGAGTCCTCTTATCGCAATGTGGGATTTTCCGCCGAACGCGATTCGGGCCACCTTGTGGATTCGAGGTGTGGCGCGGTGGTTTAGGTGGGGCCTATCGGTTGCCGACCCTTTCGTCTGTCGGTGCCTCACTAGCCCCGCCATGCTTCCGGTTCCACACCCCGCTCATCGAACCGGACGTGCGGATTTGCCGCATCCGGCTCTCGGAGAAAGGTTCACGGTGTCGCCCACGGGAAATTACTCGTCCGTTTGGTAAGGCGGACGAGGCCGAGCACTTCGTGCAGAGATGACTGCGGAAACCGTTTGGTCCCCGACCCCAACACTTTGTGCTTGGCACATAACCACCGACGCAGCCTCTTGCAAGCGTGACTGTCCACCGCTCGATAGGCCGGGCTGACGGGCCCGAGACAGAAGTAGTTGGCCCATCCAATCATCGTGCGGTTGAGCTTCCCTACCACTGTCGCCTGGTCCAGCAGAGTTTGTTCCCGTCCGGTCATTTCGCTAATCGCCTCGCAGATGCGGATCACCCGCTTCTTCGAGGGAACCGTATTTAGGTACGCGCGCCCTGTCTTCGGCGAATAGCACCGACCAAACGTGTATCCTAGAAAGTCGAACTTCTCGTCCGGCAGTTTACAGACCCGCGTCTTCGTTTCATTGACCGTCAATTTCAGCTTCTTCATGATGTCCCGCATAATGGCCAGCGCTTCTTCCGCTCGGCCACGGCAGCAGATCACCAGGTCATCAGCGTAGTTGACGATGTATGCAGCAAGACGCTTCTCGTACCCGAACTTCTTCCATCCCAGCACGAAACGACGCATGTACAAGTTGCTGAGCAACGGGCTGATTGGAGCCCCTTCTCCAGTTGATTGACCATTCGGTGGCATGGTCGGGTCTGATGGTTTCTTAAGTTATTGGCTCGCGATTATGCGGCGATCGGCAAAAGGTCGAGCAGTGTCCGACCCCGCACCATGTTTAGGCGGGTGCGCAGTCGCCCGACATCTATTCCCGCCGACGAACAGACCGACGACAGATCGGCGCTATTTTCGAACAGATACCTCTCAGCTTCTCGCTTCGGGCGCAAGGGCTTTGAGAGCCAATCCTGAATAGTCCTCGCAATCACTCCGCGCCACAAAAGGGTCTCTGCTGTCGTCTTCGATTCGGTAGCTAGTGCCATTCTTCTGACCATGATGAGTACTTCCGTTGACTACAGCGGCTTTATTCTCGGAATGTGGCTTCCATGGATGTATCGAGGGATCGGGAAGACAGGAGATCGGTTGGGTTAGTTCCCGAATTGAATTTTGCATCCGCTCCTATTTCCCCGAACCTCGAAACATTGCTATAAGCGTCAAAGCTGACTGATAACCATTCCACTATAACGCATTTCATAAATAGTGGGCTGTGTTCTGCGTCACCTTCGTTGGTGACCTTCGTCACAAAATCAATGATCAGTTAAACGAAAGTGAAAACCTTGCCCAAGTCCCGAGAAGCTTACCGGAATGTGGCATTTCGGCGGATTCTCACATACCGGTAATACCTGCCGGCTCAACCGGTCGATGCAACACCCTATAACCAGTTGATTTGACAATGCTTCTCATCGAGAAGCAATCAGTACGGCAGTGTTCAATCAGAACCTAAACAGGGCTTTTGTTTTGTTTGAATTGAAGCCCGCGAACGAAATCAGCCTCCTAGACCCCTACGAGAGGATTTTGGGCAAGTGTTGCATCGACCCATTGAGACCGCCCCGTTTCTCACGACGTATGCCACAGACTCCCGCCGGCAGTCGGTGACAAGAATTAGGAGTATGTCGGAGCACTTGTCTATTGGGAGTGGCGATAGAGAATAAAGGTGTACCAGCCATGCAGCCAGCTTTCACCTGTTCCGTAATTGTGGCGGCTTTCGATGGATTCGTTTAACACGTGCGCGTAATTACCACCAAGAGTGAAAACCTCTTGTTCCAGTCGGGCGCGAGCTTGAACAATCAGATCTTCATAGGACCGATCCCAAGACTCATCTCGATAAGCCAGTGTACCTAGTACTCGCGCACTGGTTGCCTCAACAGCATGCTCGCCCATCTTCTCAGCGTCGGACGAAGGTCGCTCGAGATGCCAATAAACAATGGTTGGGCTGATTTGGGGACCCGGCATGACACTTTGGTTGGATGGGGCGAGCGACAGCATGAGTGGGGACCTCTCTACTTACGAACATAGTCTGGCACTAAGAAGCCCGGGTGTATATGACGGGTGACACTGGCACGTGTGACGGGAATCACCGTATGCCATCGTCGCAATAGCGATGCTTTTCCCACGACGCATCCATTTGGGTGGTTTTCGCGGGACGTTGAAACGATCAGGCGGTAGTGAACTTATAGGCTAATTGAAAGAGTATTGCGATTCCCCTGACCTGCGGCGGCTGACGGTGCGAATATACGTCGGTCCCAACTAAGTCCAGCAAGAAGCCTACGCCAAGTCCTGTGAAGTCCGCTTATCGGAATGTGGCTTTTTGCCTTCAGAAGGAACTGGCCAGGTTCCGTGAAGACCGTTTCCCGGGAACTGGCGAGATGTCGTTGGAAGACGCTTCGCGATTGGTCCTTCAAAGTCACAACTCCCAGGTATGCGTTCGTTATATTGTCCGATAGGTTTATTTTGATTGGGCACACGGGACAAAGCAGATTTTGAATCAAATTCGAGTCTCAAAACCAGCGGCTTGGACCTTAAGAACGTCTTACCGTATCGCAATTCGCCCCACAAAAATCAGGCTCCCGAAGGGACATCCGGTTCGGCCTCGTGCGAGGAGGCTGGGTGGGACACTCCGCTAATTTCAGAAATATGGCTCTGTTTCATGCGGCTATCGCGAAGATGAACGAACTTCTGTCAGACAAATTGCATCATTGGCGGTTGGACTATCGAGGTCAGGAACGATTTCGGAGCGGTACTTTTCTGGATGCTGATTGACTCCTCTTCTCTAACCCGTGAAGAAGTTCTGAAACCGTAATTCCCAAGCCTTTCGAAATGGTCAGCAAAGTATCTAGACGCGGATTCCGTTCGGCCCTTTCGAGAAAACCTACAGCAGTGCGGTGCAGTCCGCAGAGGTCTGCAAATTCCTCCTGAGACCAGTGCTTCGCTTCACGCAGTTCGCGAATGCGGTCACCCAGAGCTAAGAGAACTTTTTGCATCCTTCAGAGGATGGATGCGGCGTGTTTATACGTCTACATACCGCTCGTAGACATACCCGTAGTAGCTATGTATTATCGGCGCGACTGGACCTGCTCAGCGGCTTCGGCAGGCGCTCGAGGCGAAAGCTCATGTTCTGTAAGAATTGTGGAAGTCAAATGGATGAATCCGCCAGATTCTGCCCAAAGTGTGGAGCGAATCTGGGGCCGAAAACGGATCATGTACCGCCGCCCTCGGGAGTACTTCCGGGAGGTCTCCACCGATTCTGCATTTCCGCCCTTATTGTATGGACCGCATTTTGGGCTGGGCTGACGTTCTCGGTCGTCGGCTCTCTTGGTCAACAGGCACGGGAGAGCACAGGCGCAACAATCGGGTCTGGGTTGGGCCTAGGTTTTTACGCGTTATTCTGGTTTCTCCCGTCCGTAGTGCTGGGCATCGTAGCTATTGCTGCAAAGCCCCCGCAACCCGTCGTCTGCCCTCGCAGCACGAAGTGGCTAACCGTCGCCTTAGTTACATTTTTCTTTTTTGGTCCACAGCTGTCCCATTTTGTGAGTACATCGTCTGAAACAAAGCCCCAATCGGGAGCGAGCGGCCAAGGAGAGAAAAGCCGAACGTGGCGGCTTCTTGAAAGCAAGTCCGACATGGATGGCTCTCTGGGCGTTTCGCTCAATTTAGACGCCGACAACAACATTCAGGGCTGGCTCAAATCAAAGACCCCTACATTGGTGATCCGATGCAAGGAGGGAAAAACAGATACGTATATAGTTTCAAGCATGCCCGCAAATCCAGAATACGGAAGTCTTGGGACTTACGAAGTCCGGATTCGAATTGACGATCAGCCTCCGATCCGTCAGGAATGGACCGAGTCAACAGATCAGGGAGCACTTTTTGCTCCTGCGCCGATGGAGCTTGCGAAGTTGCTTGCCAGTGCCGATGTATTTGTCTTCGAGTTTACCCCGTTGAAGTCGAGTCCGGTAACAGCTCATTTCAATGTCCATGGACTTGACACACTGCTTGAAAAAGTAGCGGTGCCCTGTAGTTGGGGGCAAGCTCAAGAGGCTGCTGCAGCACGACAGCAAAGAGCTAAAGAAGAAGAACGCAAAGCTCGTGAGATTGCGCATGAAAAACAATGGCGGTTGCACGTCAACGTGAAGCTAGTTGATCAAAATAGTGTTGTGATTATTCACTATTCTTCCGACGGAGGGGCTGAGTCTGAGGCCGTACTCGCGGAAGGTGTGACGCACATTGATGCGAACGATCAGGTCAGGATTGAGGTAGAGCGGGCTGAAGAACCCTCGAGGCTAACCGTAACTCTAAATGGATCCGTGGTACCAGAAAGCAAATGGACAGCACTCCCTGATCCCACTTTCAGTTCGCTCAATTCTAAATTGGGCACGAAATATGTGTTGCTGATCAAGCCGTAGGAATGCTCGAACTTCTCCCGATTGTGTGGGTGGGTTTTTTGGTTCTTTGAAACACTGCCTTACTTACGCGGTGCAGCCAGCCAAGCTCCCAATTGACACACACATTTTAATGATTGTGAGGGCAAACTTAAGGATCACACGGGGTGCAGTAGTTGCCTGTTATAGATCATTGAGCTTACTTCTGGTCGGATCCCCTGATAGGATTGCGCCACTCGGTAGCGGGAGAGTGGCCAATGACAACAAATTGGCGAGATGAACTTAGGCACCATCCGAAGGTGGTAGAGCTCGAAAACATCCGTAGTCAACGGCGCCTCGCGCTCAATAAGGATAAGAAGTTTGTTCTCGAAACTGAGGCTCTGATTAAAAATCTCGAGGGGGAATATGCACGGAATCCGCACGTTGTGGCAGATATTTTCCAGCGATTCCGTTTCCCGATTCCGGCGAAGCTCCCTAAAATTAAATCGTTTCTGAAACAGATGGAGGATAACGAGTTAAGACAGATTTTTGAGAGATACGTCCGATACGCTAGTCGATTCAATGTCTTCTTTGTCCTAAGAAAGAAGAAGCCACATTTCAGATGTAGAATGCAAGTACCCAGTGGCACAAAGTTCCACGTGAAAATAGTGAAGGGTACCTTGACTGCCTTGAAGCGACCATCTGACGACGCACCCTACATCGATAGCTTCGAATCCGACAAGGTCGATATTCTTCCCCAGCTCGACAATGAAATTAAGCTGGGACGCGCGAAATTTGTCCGCATCGATGATAGTGAGACAAGCTCTTTGTTGAGTTTGTTAGAAAGTTTTGCTTATTTCCCTGAGGGCATAACCTTTGTGATCCATCATGCGGAAAAGGACTATTTGATGTGTTTGATCGGCGAGCAAGTTACGAACGATATTTGGCGCAAAGCAAGCAAATCAGTTTCCGCGATTCTTCGGAAACATTATGAACGAGGGACGGCCGGGAGGCCGCGAGATCTCAAAAAGCGGGCGAAAGCACTTGCGCTCTTGAAGACGCCGGGGTCGCTGAAGGATAAGGCAACACATTTAACGCGCACAGAGACTGATCTTCCTACCCAAGTATCCTACTTAAGCCGGTTGGGCCGCGAGACCAAGTGATAATTCCGTCGTAATTTCCTACTGCTGCACCTAAATTCCGTCAGAAAAACCATAAGTTTCTTCAACTGCAATTTTTGCCGAATTCCCATATCTTTCTCGCGCGCGTTAAACCCATAAATATATCTAGACAGCAAGTGGTGAACAGCAATGAACAGGAGAGAGTTGGTCGAGGGCTACCAGGAGTGGCTTTCAGGCTTCAATTGGAACTGGTTTGGGACTTTGACATTCCGCGGCTTTCCACCAATCGGTAAGGCACGTCGTTGTTTTGATTCTTGGATCAGCGAACTGGAACACAAGTATGGCCAGAAAGATTTTAGATGGTTCCGGGTTACCGAGCGCGGTGCTACCGGTTCCAACATTCACTTCCATGTGTTGATAGGCGGTTTGCGACTCTGTTCTGGCAGTCGTTATTTGGCTATGTTTCGTTGGCAGCAAATCGCGGGAGAGGCGCAGATCACTTCCTTCGTCTCCCACCAAAACGGGATCTTTTACATTTTGAAAACACTTCATCCCGCTAAAGACGTTGAAATTGATTTTCATCTCGATCCCGTCACGCGGAGACGCTCGTGAAAGGTGACACCAATGCCCCGGACAAACTTCTTCTGAACATTCGGGAAGTCTCTGAATTGACGGGTTTCAGCGTGGGCACAATCTACCATTTCGTTAGCGAACTAAGGATCCCTTTCGTACGAATTTCTTCACGATGCCTCCGGTTTGAGCGAAATGCTCTTGCGGCCTGGATCGAACAGATGACGGTTCCAGTTTGTAAAGAAAGAGTCAGCAAATTTCAATTGAGGAGCAAATATGAAGCAAAGATTTGAGTGGAACACAATACCCGTGATGCTTCCTTGGACGGCCAAGCCAAAACCTTCGAAACACGCCTGCTTTTCGAAGCTAGTCGGCAACGCCAATTTCATGTCAGTCCTCATTGCGCAGGTGATAGAGCGCGAGTTGTCGACGAAACTGGAAGGGACACAGAGAACTGGGCTAGGTACAAATATTTACTGTGCCCGGGCGCTGTCTAGTTTTGCTCAAAACAATCTTTACCTCGGGTGGAACGTCTTCCATGAGAGTTTTGTCGCATGTTGCGCTGACATGCAGCCACAGGTCATGAGACTTTTGGAGGCTGCGTATTTCTTGAGCGACGACATCAACGGGCCCGTCCGGATAGCAGAGATCAGCCGACATCTCTCTTGGAAAACCTCAACCGTTCGAAAATGGGCTGCCGTTGCCTCCCAGGCGAAGCTTCTCAAGTTCAGAAAATGTCGATCCGGCAGCTTTGAATTCTTACAGCCTCGAATTGGGCTCAACCAATTTGCAATTAAACGAAACATTAAGCTTAAGAATTGATTCACGCGACAATCACACAAAACGAAGGATATTGGTTCGCAAAAGAAACCGTTGGTTGCGACTGCTTAACTTCACATCTCAGTACCTATACTTATCGACAATATAAATAACCTACTGTAGAACTCCTCATGAACGGACTTTAATGAACGTCAAGTCCGGACGAGGAGAGTGCGATGCGAAAGGATCCAAGAATTGCCATTTATTGTCGCGTGAGCACAGGGAGTCAAACGGTCGATCCACAGGAGTCAGCGCTCCGTCGGTACTGCGAAGACCGCGATTGGACCCAAGTCACGGTATTCAGCGATCGAGCTGTTTCGGGAATGCGAGATCGCCGACCAGAGTTGGACAAGCTTATGGATCAGTGCCGGAGGCACTTGATTGATGTGGTGCTGGTTTGGCGCTTCGATAGATTCGGTCGCGGCGTTCGACACTTGATCGAAGCGCTTGAAGAATTTCGGCAGCTAGGAATTGATTTCATAAGTTTGAACGAGGCCCTGGATACCGGGAGTTCTCAGGGCCGACTTTTTTTCGCGTTCATTGCGGTGTTCGCGAACTTTGAGCGAGACATCATCGCGGATCGAGTAAAACTCGGATTGGCAGAGGCGCGCAGGAAGGGCAAAAGATTAGGCAGGCCCCCAATCAAGACGCTCAGTGCGGAAGAATCAAAAGCTCTACTGAGGGAGAGAGTCAAGCATAAAAGACCCCTGAGAGAGCTAGCTACGAAGTTCGGAGTCTCGCTTTGGTGCGCCCATTCCATTTGTAAGACAGGGAATCTGGAGATTTGAAAACAAGTGTTTCCTAACGGTCCAAATCGCCATCCGAGCGTAACCGAGATCACAGGCTGTTTCGTGGGGCGATTTGGCAGGGTTTTCAAACATCGCCATTTGCGTGGCTTTCCAGCGTGTTCCGTCACCGACAGTGTCGAAGTACGTGGCCCGGGAGAAAACACAGCAGAAACGAGATCTGCGTGTTCGTCAGTAGTTTTCGTGGGCACGAATTGTAGTCGTGAGCAAGAGTCGTGAGATTGCTGGAGCGGATACACAGGAGTCGAGATGGGATTGTATCGACGCCGATGGCGGGACAAAGACGGGACAATCCACCAGAGTAAAGTCTGGTGGGCCGATTATGTTGTACCCGGATTGGGGCAATACTGTGAAAGTACCGGAACCTCAAATAAGAGAAGAGCGCAACAAATCCTCGATTCACGCCGTGGCGAAGCCGCTGATGGTCGCTTCAACCTACTGAAAAAGCAAATCGTAACGCTGAAAGATTACTCGGGGAAATATCTCACATCTGTCCAGCACCCGAATACGCGTCGCCGATACGCATCATCGAAGGAAAACTTGATCTCGTTCTTTGGTGAGGGAGCGCAGTTGACCCATATTTCGAGCGCACGGATTGAGCAATTCAAAATTGCCCGGCGTGAAGCTGGAGTGAAGGCTGCAACTCTTAATCGAGATTTGAGATTCCTGGCACAGCTTCTCAAGCAGGCCGAACGCGAGCGTTACATTGCCCGTAGTCCGTTTGACTTGTCGAAATTCTTCCTGAATGAAAGCCGAGAAAGGAGGAAACCCCACATTCTCAGTTGGGAGGAACAAGAAAAACTCTTAAAAGTAGCTCCTCCGCGGCTTCGAGTATTCACGGTGCTAGGAGTAGAAACCGGGATGAGGACCGGCGAAATGCTTCGATTGCGATGGCATGATATAGACTTTTTGAATGATGTTTTACAGGTTGGAAGTAGCAAGACCTCGGCAGGCATTAGGGCCGTGCCGATTTCGGCTCAATGCAGAACGGAGCTATTACGGTGGCGCAATCTTGTTGGACCACAATTCTCTGAGTGGGTATTCCCGAATTTCGAAAACCGTCGGCACCCATTGCAAAACGGAGGTCGTAAGGCTTGGGCGAACACGCTGAAAAAAGCGGGATTGCCATTTTTCCCAGTCTACTATTTGCGCCACTGTTTTGCTTCTCGTCTCACAGCAGCTGGCGTGTCACCCCTTACAATTGCACAGATGCTTGGCCATTCTTCAACTCAGATCGTACCGCGGTATGCACAGATTTTAGATCAGAATCGGCTTGATGCGATGAAAAAATTGGAAGAGCTAAAACAATTGGCAGTCAGCAAACATTATGTGCAGGAAGAAAAACAAGTGGCAAAAGACGATGAAGCAGATTTTGAGATGCGGCAGTAGCCGACTCGGCTATCTCCAAAAAGGTGCGGGCTTCAGCTCTCCTCGCGCTGATCGGAACGACGGCTCGCACGAAGTTCTTCTTCCTCGGCGATATCGATGAGCTGTTGCTCATCTTCCCACCACAACATGACGATGATGGAATCAGAACCCGTTCTAAAGCAGCTCTCGCGAATGTAATACCTCTCTGCCTTTTCAATCTCAAACCACCGGTCAGCGCGCACTTCCCCGCCCGTCGCTTCTGCAAATTTACCAGCGAGCAAGCCTGCGGCCAAAGAATGTGCATCAGGTCGTTCCGCGGGCCAAAGGGAACGAGGGATGTCATTGCTGGGGCGCAGAAACCATTTTCGTTGCCCTTGCGCATAGTAAATAAGCATCGCCGGAAAGGAACCATGACTAACAAGCCCGATGGCGGTGGCAGTCTGGCTCATTCTAAATATGGCTGCCAGGTCGCGGACGGTTTCGAGAGTCATGGGACGCCCGTTTGCGAGGGGTGAGAACATAGCGACGGGCAGCAGAAGATCACAAGCAAACCGATTTGCTCGGGTTTCAGCGTTGTTGGAAGTCCACTCGGAATCGATCTGGCTGTCAAGGCAGCCAAAAGCATTCTGCCCGCGATCCTTCATCCAGTGACCAAGCTCATGACCGCATGAGAAGCGCTGACGCGTGGGAATCGAATTGCTGTTGACTGTGATAATGGCCCTATCTCCGAATCCGATGATATTGGCTTGGCAACCCGTAAGCGGTTGGGGCAGGATCGTCGCACCGCAAGCGTAGGCGATCGCCTCGATGTTGAGATCGTCCGGTTCCGAAATCCCGAGAAGGCTCAGAATCTGTTCTGGCGAGGCCCCTGCTTCTATCATTCCTCCTCCGGAAGAGAGATCGCGTCGAGCACGCCGAGCTGAGCCAGCTTCTTGAGGTGGGATTCAATATCTTCATCGGATATGTCCGAGAGCTCGCGATTTTGCAGCGTAAACGCCGGCTGCAACTGCGGAGCCTGGGTTAGCACGGCGAGAAACCACTTTCTCCTTCCCCGAGCTGTTTCCGGGAGATGGAACCGTCGCTCGGACATGCTTGTAATTTCACGCTGGTAACCTTGCTGGGCATCCATGAGTGCTTTCTGTTGATGTGCCTTGAATGTGCTCTTGAGGAGGCCTTTGACCCGTGCCGTCACTTCGGTGGGATCACGGCCCTCGTCGCGCGCTGCTTCAAGTAATTCCTCGCCTGGGGTAGTCCGAATAGATTCCGCCAGGTTGTCCAGGATTCTTGCAAGACGTTCAGTGTGGCTGCGAGACTTACTTACCATCGTGTTCGTCCATTATCTTTTCTACGCGCCGCTGGATACGACGCGTCGTCGTCCGAAATTCTTTCTCTGAAAATTCAAACTCCGCGCGTATCGCGGGCCCGTCCATGCCGTCCTGGAACCCCATCAACACAATACTAGCTCTCTCGTCATCGGCGAAAGCTGCCTCGATCTTGTCTGCCAGTGCCTTATGCTCTGCTTCCTGCTCGGCGGTTACGTCGGTTTCAATCAGCTCTTCTTCCGCGTTCAGAGCCTCACTCTGGAGTCCGTCGAACGGCGACTTGGTTCGTCCCTTCTCATCGGGTTTCAGCAGATCGGATTCCAGCGAAGCATATTCCGGATGTTCCTTGTTTCGTTTCCGATGACCGGCCCATTCGCTCGCTATACTCCGGATCGCGCCGATAAGGCACTGTGTAAAGCTGACCCTGTCCTTGTGCCAGCTGCGCCTTCCGTCGAGGATTCTTGTAACGGCTTCTTGAATCAGATCCTTGTGAGATCGCTGGTTGGCTGCCCGCCATATTCGGGCAATCCGGTTAAGCGCTGTCCGCTCTATACGTTCGTTGTCCTCATGCGTTAAAGCCTCAATTGCCTGACCAATTTCGGCGCTCGTGGCTGGGCGAGATTCGCGCGCGGGCTGAGTGGGCGTCGGTTTACCTCTCATTATCTCTCCAGGACATTCATTGCCGACGCCTCCATTGAACAATGCTCAGATCTGGGGCCCTGGCGACAGACAAAAATGATACCGGCATGTCGCGGTCACGCGAATTCCAAGCATAGGACAGTAGGGCGATTCACAGCAGCCAGCAGCAAGGCCCGCTTTAGACGGTTCACGTCTATCGACCTGCATAGCCAACAGAGAGGATATTCGCATGGAAAACGGTAGCGAACACAAGAAAGAGAAGTTGGTGATTTTCGTGAACGGGAAGAAGAAAACGAGCGAAGAGGACGGGGTCACTGACCCGATGTCCGTCGACGCAATCGCACAGCTGGCTGGCTTGACGGCGGATACAGCCGTCGTGCGCCGGCGTCAGGGAGAAGGTGGGCCCGTAGGAGACCCGCTGACTGGCGAGGTTGAGATCAAGAACGGAGATCACTTTGTCGTCACGCGCCGGACGGTGGAGGGAGGGCGCCTTTGATAGCGGAAGTGAAGACCCGGATTTCGAAAGAGCTCGAAATGCTGAGCTGGAAGACGGCACTGGTTGAGAACCCTGATGCTGTCATTTACTTCGGGATTCCAAGCACGTTAGGCGTTGAAAGCTCGGACGTGCTCGTCCTTGTACCGGGTGGCTACGCGCAGGCCATGCTGGACGGGGCCTGTCTCCCGGAGAAATCGCCACTGATCGGCGTCGTGAAGGGACAACCGCAAGGCCCGATCATGGCAGACGGAAAAACTTGGGTGCCGATCAGCTATCACCCCCACAACGGCGGTGGAGCTCCCCCTTGGGACCCCACGCGCCACGGTTTTCACACTTATCTGGATGAACTGGTGTCATGGCTCTCCGTAAAAAGGTAACGCGGCCAAAATCGGCTCTCATGCGCATCACCGGTGCTGTCCGGCAGCGATTGGAGAGTCTTGTCTTCTCCCGCTATCCGGAGAAGGAATGGGGGACATTCTTTCTTTTCGGTACCCATGAGACGCCGGAAGGCGTCGTCATTACAGTCGTTGATTTGATCGAGCCGAATGAGGGCGATCTGGATTCAACGACGGCGATTGTAAGGTTCAATGAGCCCTACAGCCTCAGGACTGCCCTTGAAAAAGAAAAACGCGGACTGTGCATCGGTGTGGTTCATTCCCATCCACAGAATTACGGCGTGGTTCCCAGCAGTCTTGACGATGACATGGACGCGTACTTCGCGGATTACTTTGCAGGATTTGGCCGGGAAGCGATGTATTTCAGTCTGATTTTCTCTAAGACAGGTGAAGCCAATATTCGTTTTTCCGGGCGTGGATGGAACAACGGCCAGGAATTTCAATCGGCCGAGATGTTGACGATCAGCACCAACGAGATTCGCAGAGAACTTGCCTCGCCCAAGCCTACCGCTCCCGCACATTCCCAGAGCAAATATCGGGCACGGTTTGAGGAAGTCTACGGAGCTGAAGCGGCGGCGCGCCTGCGTAATGCCAGAGTGACGATAATTGGGGCAAGTGGCACCGGGTCGCCAGCAGCCCATGTGCTTGCGCGTGCCGGTGTGGAAAACTTTGTTCTTGCCGATCCGCAGAGATTAGCCAAGTCGAACCTGGAAAGGCTGCACGGCAGCTATGAAGCTCACTTTACCGACGGCGACCTGGAAGCCCCAC
Source organism: uncultured Acidobacteriota bacterium (assembly GCA_963719875.1). Classification (GTDB taxonomy): domain Bacteria; phylum Acidobacteriota; class Terriglobia; order Acidiferrales; family UBA7541; genus Palsa-360. The sequence goes on from CAVRDJ010000002.1 coordinate 858,499, forward strand.
TCAAGGTGGGGGTCGTGCGGGACCTGATTAAAGCCATTAACCCGAAGGCGGGCGTGACCTGTATCGTCGGGAATATCTTGCAACCACTCCCTCGGGATCACGTCGTCGGCACTGATCTGGTCATTTGTTGCACGGACACGAGCCACAGCCGGACAGCGATCAGTGAACTGGCGTATCGCTACCTGGTTCCGGCTATCGATGTGGGCGTTGTTTTTGAATCTAAAAATGGCTTAATGACGGGAGAGGTTGGGCGCGTAACGATCTATTCTCCGGGTGGACCCTGTGCGTACTGTTTGGGCCTTGTGGATTCCTGGCGCGCGACTGTGGAGCTGATGTCAGAAGCGGAAAAAGAAAGCCGGCGCCGCGAAGCCAGACTGGCGGAGCTACGCGGCGATGACGCTGGCGCCTATTGGAAAGATGTTCCCGAAATCCCAACTGTTGGACATTTTACTTCCATGGCCGGAGCACTTGTGGCCAGCTACGCGATAGGCTGGCTGACCGGAAAGTTTGTACCTCCGCATCGGTATTTAGAATTCAATATCCTCGCTCCAAATTTCGGATACGTTGGTTTCGACGCTCCTTTTCGTCCAGGATGTTACTGCCAAGAGTTGATCGGGTATGCAGACCAAGGTGCGCACGCCTCTCTGATTTCGGCACCGTCACATTGGCCCGACGCTATACTTATCTGATTAATTATTTTTACGAAACGTCTTGTTGAGCGCGCCCTGCCAAGGGCACGGACTGCCTGGCCGTTCTGTCTCTGTACTTCGACATCCTGGTAACAAAAAGGAATAGAACCGACCAAGAAGTACTACGAATCTACTACAGTGCTGCATTTTGGGGCACTCCAATGGTGAATGCAATTTGGCTAACTAGATGTTAGATTAGGGACTTACAATCGTTGGGCCTGTAGCTCAGCTGGTTAGAGCAGCGGACTCATAATCCGTCGGTCCCAGGTTCAAATCCTGGCGGGCCCACCAATACTTCTCAAATAAATGGCCTTCGATAGTTTTTGTTCGGAACATATCGATCCAGGCCGCGTCCGTTGCCCATTTCGAGCGTCCGGGCAGTGAGCCGGTCAGCTTCGCCAGCTCGGCCAGCGTTTCGGCGCGAGGGCGCGTTCGGGTGAACTGGTCGATGTCGCCCCTCAAGGCTTTGTCATTTCTCTCCTTATAGCTCGCCGTGAAACTGTGAAGCAATTTGGATATCTCCCGATGAGGTCATATACTCGCGGCGGTCGAACGACCAGACGGGCAAAGCCCAAAAAGGGAGAATCCACTATGAACCGCTTACTAGTTGGAGTGCTTGGCATCGCGGGAGCCGGCTTCTGGATGATGACAGGAGCCAATGCCCGCCCTGCTCCGCAGCAACCCTCACCCTCCGTACAATATATTGAGGGCAACGCATATCAGAAGCAGCGTGGTTACGCACCGGCGGTAATTACCAAGGGCGGCAGGATTGTTTGGCTCGCAGGACACAACGTCACGCCGGATGCAAACGGCAAGATCGTGGGCGACTTCCAAGCCCAGGCCCGGGAAGCTTTCGCGTTGATGGACCGCACCTTGAAAGCCAGCGGAGGAAGCCTTCAGAACGTGGTGACCATGACCATCTTTCTCAAGGATCCGCGTTATGGCGAAGAGTTGCTCAAGGTGCGCCGCGAGATGTTCCCGGACGGCAAGTTCCCTTCCAGCACCTTGATTACGATTTCTGATTTTGCAATGCCTGGGATCCTGATCGAAATGCAAGGCGTGGCGGTCATCGCCGACTAAGTATTGAGCAGAGATCCGATCTTAAACCCGTGGCGACCGTCAGGATTCTGCGCCAATGTTTATCTGGCTCCGCGCCGAAGTGCCAAAATGTATATTACTAGCTCGGCAAACCTTCCACCCGAGAGTGAATTATCGTCAGCGAGACGGCGCGCTCAATTCGATTTTCCCATGCTTTTCGTTTTGTCGACCACAACGCGGCCCGCTTTCATCACCCAACGGACGTTTTCCCTTCTCGAAACCGCGGTGATGTCGGCTAGAGGATCGCCTTCCACAGCGACGATGTCGGCGTAAAACCCCGGCGCGACGGCGCCGAGGCTATTCTCCATTCCCAGCATGGCAGCAGGTTCGGTTGTAGCCGCCTTCAGCGCCTGCGCGGGCGTCATTCCCATCTTCACGAACCAATCGAGTTCACGCATGTTCAAACCCCAGCCGTTGTAAACGGCATCCGAGCCAACGACCATGCGCGCGCCGGCCTGGAACGCTTTCTTCGCGGTTTCATAATTGCGCTGTATGTAATCGAGCAGGCGCTCTTTCGCTCCAGGCGGAAAGTGGTAGAAATTGTCGGCGTTCTCCACGTAGTACTGGTTGTGATCGATCGTCGGGACATAGTAAATCTTCTTTTTGACCATTCCCGCAATGGTTTGATCGTCCATGTCCGTCGCATGTTCGAGCGAATCGACGCCCGCGCGAACGGCATCGCGCGCGCACGCCGGCCCGTAACAATGAATCGCGAGTTTTTTCCCGAGCGCGTGCGTAGCGTCGACCGCGGCCTTCACTTCCTCGAATGTAAAAGTCTGAAACCCAGTCACATCGTCGAAGCCGCCAGTCGATCCGTACATCTTTATCCAATCGGCTCCGGATGCGAGGACTTGCCGCACGGCATGGGTGACGGCATCCACTCCATCGGCCATGATGCCGATGGGCGCGGGCGGCGCGGTACTTCGAGTGATCCGGATTCCGAGGCCTGAGACGAACATGCGAGGGCCAATCATCTTGCCCATGTTGATCAGATCGCGCATCGCCAGATCCGTCCCATCCGGGGCGTTCAAATTTCGAATCGTGGTCACGCCCGCCTCGAGCGCCTTCTGCGCGTTCTCCTGCGCAAGAAATACTGTGACTGCCGGATGGCGAGGAGGCTCGGAGCGCGGCGGGGTAACCCCGTCCCAGTACCACATGATGTGCGTGTGTGCGTCGATCAAGCCCGGAACGCCAGTGTATCGGGAAAGATCGATGACCTCAGCGCCGCTGGGTATCGACGCATTGCCGCTTGTGACGCTTCGCACGCGGTCGTCTTCAACAATCACGACGGCGTTGGTGAAGACTCGTCCTGTCCCGTCCACCAATTTGCCGAACTTGATAGCTTTGGTTGCCGCAGAGACTGTCCAAGATGTTAAGAAGAACAAGACGATCAGCAACCTCGCGCTACGCATGGGGCCTCCTGAGAATTGACCGGTTCGCGCAAGGTTAGTTTCGGGAATAGTGAGTGTCAAGCAATTGCTCCGCCAGGAAGCCACTTCGAAATACGGATACATCTTTAGGTGTAAGACGCGCTAGATGCTTCAAACCGGCATAAAGGGCAGCATCCCTATTGGCTTATCCATACAGCTCAACTGGCCCTCGGGACCGCACGCTCCAAGACGACGAAGCAGCAACATGAGGGACGTGTCGCTGTCACCTACGACAGGCCGCTCATGCGTCTCACAAGAATGCGATCAACGATCTGGCCGTTCGTCGGAGTGTGTTCAGCTTCGCAATTTTCGGAAAAAATTCCGCAGGTCTTCCACGAGCAATTGCGGCTGTTCCCAACAGGCGAAGTGTCCACCTCGCGGCATTTTTGTGTACTGCTTCAAATTGAAATTTCGCTCGAGCACGCTTTGGGGAGGATCCAGGGTTGGCAACTCCCGGGGAAAAGAAGCGAAACCGGTCGGCACATTCACTCTCCCGGAAAGATTGGAAATTTCGTCCACCCTGCCGCGGTAATACCACGCCGAGGTGCCTATGGTGTCCGTGACAAGGTAAATCATGATATCCGTGAGGACCTGGTCTTTCGTGAAGACAGGCTCAAGCTCATTTGGCGAATCGCTCCAGCCTTTCAGTTTTTCGGCAATCCACGCAGCCGTGCCGAGCGGATTGTCCGTGAGAGCGAATGCAACCGTCTCGGGCTTATGCGTTTGTTCGTTGTAGTAGTCGCGTTCCAGGCCCATGAAGGTGTTCACCGTGCGCGCCCACTCGCGCTCCTGCTGCGTCTGTTCCGCTTCGGGAGGCGGCGGAACTCCAACACCGTTGAAATGAACGCCCAGGAGCGAGTCTGGAAATTGATGGGCCAGCTGATTTGTGATCCCGCTTCCAACGTCTCCTCCCTGCGAACCATACTTCGCGTATCCCAGCACCTCGGTCATGAGGCGGTTCCAGAGCGTGGCAGTTGTCGACAGTCCGATTGGTTTGCCCTTGGGCTTTGACGAAAATCCAAAGCCCGGCACCGACGGAACGACCACGTCGAAGGCGTCACCGGGCGAGCCCCCGAAACGGGCGGGATCAGTTAGTGGCCCGATCGCTTCTAGAAACTCGAAGACAGAGCCCGGCCAGCCGTGGGTAAGGATCAGCGGAACGGGCTTCGGGCCGCGTCCCTTCACATGATAAAAGTGGATATCGTAATCGCCGACTCGCGCGAGAAACTGCGGGTAGCGGTTCAAATTCGCTTCCGCTTTTCGCCAGTCAAATTGAAACGTCCAATACTCGGCCAAGGCCTTCATGTAATCCCAGTTGGCGCCGTATCGCCAGTCATTCGTCTCAAGCCGGTCCGGCCAACGCGATTCACGCACGCGGTTGAGAATCCGGTCGATGGTTGCCTGCGGAACATTCACGTGAAAGGGTCGTGGGGCGGCCCCGGGGACTTGCGCATCGGCAGGGCTTTCCGTCAGCAAGGGAAGGCTGCCTGCCGCAAGAAACGCTTCCAGCAGGGCGCGGCGCGATAGTTGACGAAATGTATAGGACTCCATGTTTAGCTCCTCGCGATGATCTCAGCCCGGGAAAGCCAATCGGGAGATTGGCGTTCCCGGGATTGCCCTGAAAGTTGGCCAGTGGATACCTCGTGCAGCGGCGATTTTTTCCGGGAATAGCTTAAACTAAGAATGCCCGCCGTCATGAATATTTGTTGAAAAGCCCTCGGCGAAACAAGCAAAAGCATTCCGTTAAAAGAACTTGACGCGAATCAAATGTTTCCTGAAGTTTTACTAATTGGCGTGCGCCAGACAGTTGAAATTATTTGACACCACAAACCTCGTGTGGTTTCCTAAACTTGGGCAAAATTCTGCTATTCAGCGATTTATCAGAAGAATCTGGGTTCTGGCGGACTCAGCATTTTCGTTCGTGAGGTGTCGCATGAGGTCCAAGCTAGCGATTCTTTTCGCTGTGATTTTCGGTTTCCTGTTGGGTTCCGCCCCGCTGTTTGCGCACCACGGGAATTCAGCTTACGACATGTCGAAATCGGTGCCCGTGAAAGCGACCGTCACGAAATTCGAGTACAGCAATCCTCATACGCAGGTTTATTACGACGTGACGGATGACAAAGGCAACGTCGAACACTGGGTCGCCGAAACGACCAATCCGGCTATGCTGAACAGGGTCGGGTGGACTAGAGACAGCCTGAAGCCCGGGGACCAGGTCACGCTGTTCGTCAATCCCAATAAGGTTGGGGCGAAGGTCACCTTTCTGCAAAAAGTCGTATTCTCCGACGGCAAGGAATTGTCAACGGCGAAAGCGTTTTAGCCCTCCTGGCACCGGGAGAAGTAAGGAGTTGCTTTGGGGTGGCGCGTGTGAGCGATTTGAGCTTCAGGAGATTTTTTCTTCCGGGCGAAAATCGTATAGGGAAATTCCTGGAATTGCGATGGAATCACCCGCTGGAATTTCGCAATCGACTCAAGGAGTTTGAGATGCGCCGCCAGTTGACGGGTTCGTTTGGGATGCTTGTTGCCTTGCTCGCATTTTCGCCGATTGTGTTGGCTCAGACGAGTCAGCCCTCCGAAACAAAAAAGGCGCCCCCCGCAAGCTCTTCGTCGATGAAGGGCCTCTCTCATGATCTGTCCGGCGTTTGGATGCAATATGATGACGGCACCGCGCCTGGATTCGCCCGCATGAATGCCGTCGATGATCGAACCCGACCTCCTTTGACGCCTTGGGGACAGGCGAAATTCGATGCCGCCAAGCCCCTGATGGGGCCCAGAGCCGTGGGGGGCCAGGAGGATAGCGCTGCCCTGCATTGTGACCCGAGCGGCCCTCCGCAGCTTCTCATTCTTCCCAATCCCTGGGAGATCGTCCAAAATCCGGGACGGACGTTCTTCTTTTATGAGGAGTATCACATTTGGCGCACTGTCTGGACCGACGGGCGGCCGCTGCCCAAGGATCCCGACCCCACCTGGCTGGGGTACTCGGTGGGCCACTGGGAGAGCGACACGTTCGTGGTCGAAACGGTTGGTTTTAATGACAAGGTGTGGGCCGATCTCTCCGGCAATCCGCGCAGCGAACAAATGCACCTGACGGAGCGCTACCGGCGATTGAATCATGACACCCTGGAACAGCAGATCATCATCGACGACCCCAAATCCTACACGCAGACTTGGGTGAGTCCTCCCAAACTCCACAAACTGGAGCCGACATGGGAGATTGCGGAGTGGTTTTGCGCGTCGAGCGAATTAGCTACTTATGACAAGGACGTCAGAAAACCATCGGGCGGTACCGCGACCGAGCCCGGCAAATGAACTTGCCGATGGAGAAAAAAAACAATGAAAATTGAGGAAGTAGAGGAAGCAAAGGAAGTGGAGGAAGGAAAGGACAAAACTTCGCGCGTCCAATTGTGCCTGGGCGATTTTTCCGTTCCTTTACTTCCTTCACTTCCTCAACATCCTTCACTTCCTCTTTTCCCGCGAAAACTTCTTGCCATGCGGCTCGGGGGTTCGCTCGCATTCCTCGGAGCGGCGCTGGCTTTCTCTCCGATTGTGTTTGCTCAAACCAATTCTCAAGCCGACAAGCCATCTGAAACGGCCAAGACGCAAGGTGCTGCCCCGGCGCTCTCCCATGATCTGTCTGGAGTTTGGATGCAGTACCGAGATGGCGATGTGCCCGGGACTCCCGGCATGAATGGCGTAAATGAAAAATTTCGCCCTCCTTTGACGCCGTGGGGACAGGCAAGATTCTCTGCCGCGAAACCCCTGTCGGGGGCCAAGGCCGTCGCTGGCAAGGAAGACAATTCAGCCTTACGTTGTGAGCCGAGCGGCCCTCCGCAAATTCTCGTTCTTCCTAATCCGTGGGAGATCGTGCAAATTCCGGGCAGGGTGTTTATGTTTTTCGAGGAGCAACACATTTGGCGCACCATTTGGACCGATGGGCGGCCACTTCCCAAAGATCCTGACCCCAGCTGGCTGGGGTACTCGGTTGGCCACTGGGAAGGCGACACGTTCGTGGTCGAAACGATTGGTTTCAACGACAAGGAATGGGTCGATCTGTACGGGAATCCGCGGACTCCGACGACACACCTTACCGAGCGCTACCGGCGATTGAATCACGACACGTTGGAACAGCAAATCATCATCGACGATCCCACAGTGTACACGAAGCCGTGGGTGAGTCCTCCCAAACTCCACAAGCTCGAGCCGGGCTGGGAAATTGCGGAATGGTTTTGTGTCCTGGATGAAAACAAGGACTATGACCAGGTGGTTCGCAAACCGGCCGGCGTTGCGCCTGAGACTAAATAGCGGATCGATCTTTGTGACGATTCGACAGCCGGCTGGATCTGAGTTCACAAATACGAATTGAAGAATGAGGCCTACCCGGGGAATGAAGGATAAATGAAGACTCCACAAAGGGACCATCGTTTCGACTCAAAACTTTTCGGCAAGGACACTTGGAACACGGAAGACTTGAATCAGCGGCGGCTCACTCGGCCAACTTCACTCTGCGCGCGAAGATCTGTCAGGACTCTTGCCATGATTTTCAGTTTTGCCTTGGCGCTGGCTTTCCTTCCCCTGGTCCGTGTCGCCGCACAATCCTCGCAGGAATGGAAGCTTCCGGATATTCCGTGGGCGTTTCCCATTCGGGATAAGGTGCAACCGATGATAGATGAAAGAAGCGGCGCGCAACACGTCCCGGGCAGCAGCCAGTCGTACACACAGGATCAGATCGACGATTTCATAAATGCGCCGGATTGGTTTCCCGACGAGCATGCTCCCATGCCAAAAGTAGTGGCACACGGGGCGGAAGGAGGAGTACTCGGATGCGCTTCCTGCCATCTCGCCTCGGGACTCGGCCACCCGGAATCCGCCAATCTCGCCGGTGTTTCGGCCGCCTATATCGTTCGCCAACTGTCAGACTTCAAGGCCCAGCTAAGAATGGGCGAAGCGATGAACGATATGGCAAAGAATCTATCCGCCGAAGACGCCCGGCAAGCCAGCGAGTGGTTTGCGGCGCTCAAACCGAAAGTGTGGCAGTCGGTCGTTGAAACTGATCGCGTGCCGAAAACTTTTATCAACATTCATCTGATGCGGATGCCGCTGCCGGGCGCCGGCGACGAGCCGATTGGCAATCGCATCATCGAGCTACCGCAGGATATAGCCAGGGCGGAGAGCCGCGATCCACACTCTGGCTTTATCGCCTATGTGCCGAAGGGCAGCCTGGCCAAGGGCAAGGAATTCGTGACTACCGGCGGCGGAGGAAAGACGATTCAGTGCGTGATCTGCCACGGTCCTTCGCTCAACGGCCTGGGCGAGGTGCCCCCCATTGCGGGGCATTCTCCGATGTATCTTTTCCGCCAGCTCTTCTACTTTAAGGATGGCTCGCGCCACGGCTCCATGGGCGCGCTGATGAAAGGCGTCGTTGCGCAATTGAGCCAGGACGACATGCTGGCAATTGCCTCCTATGTCGGCTCACTTACTCCCGGCAGCGAGGAGAGCTCCTCGACCGATCCAGCAGGCCAGGCATCGACAAGTCTGGTAGCGGGGGCCAACAATCGGAAGGCCGCCAAGTAGCGAGCACAAACAGGAACCTTGACCGGACGGTCGGGCTAGCTTATGGGTTAAGCCCCGGAGAGAAGAACATTCATGACCGCCATTCAATTTCCGACCGACGAGAAAGGCCGCAGGGTGGCCGTGCAGATCGACCTTCGCAAACACGGTGCGCTCTGGCAGGATTTCTATGACGGCATGGTCTCGGAACGGCGGCGCAAGGAGAAAGGCGTTCCCTTGGAAACCGTCAAAGCCGTTCTGATCAAGCGCGGGCGCCTGCGTGGCTAAATATGCCATCGACATCAGGCCATCCGCGCGGCAGGCTAAGTTGTGACCTGTTGTGACGCTCCAGACGTTGCGGGCCGTTCACTCAAATATCGGCGCTAACTTCGCCAGAACCTCATCCATGATTGCTTCTGGAATGCTTTCCAGCTTCCTGCCGCCGCGCGCGGCTAGATCGAGAGCGCGGGGCTGGTCGCACCGGACAACTCCCGTCGTTTTGGTTCCGGCTCCTGTCAGCGGCACGGCGAAACCCGCCGTCCGCGCGAAATTACCGCCGCTCGTGATCGGGAGAATGACGGGGAGTTTCGTTATTCGGTTGAAGGCCTCCGGCGACACGATCAACACCGGTCGGCGGCCCCTTTGCTCATGTCCCGACGTAGGATCCAGACTGACGAGCCAGATTTCGCCGCGCTTCATCAGATGAGCTCGCCGCCCACAGGCTTACTATCGAGCCATTCTTGCTCTTCCTTTGCGCGCGGCGCCTTTGGATCGCATTGGGCGAGCAGCTCGTCAAGGGTATACCGGCGCCGGGGCTGCGGCTCCACGACGAGGCGGCCACTTTCGACCGCGATACCGACTTTCGCACCCGGCTGCAAGTGCAGGATTTCCAGCAGCGCGCGCGGAACAGCAAGCATGATCGAGCCGCCGACCTTGCGCAGATTAGTAGTGTGCATAGGGCTCCTCTCTAAATTATATTTTAGTATAACATGCCGAAGGAGGGTTTTCAATGGCCCTTTTCGGCAACCCTCCCGAGCCCATCTTCGAGCGGGCCGCTATTATTTTTCGGGGCTGCGCGAAGCCACGAAGGCGGCTAATGAAATGATATCGTCCTGGGTCAAGTTGACGACGACACCCTTCATCAGTTGGTCCAAATCGCTGTTCCGAGCGCCGACCTGAAACCCGGCCAGCTGGCGAACGATGTAGTTTGGGGAATGTCCGGCGATCCTGGGGACCGGGCCCAGACCCGTAAGCGCTGGACCGTGACATACGATGCATGCAGTCGTCTTTCCTCCGCCGCCCGTCGTGGCTATCTCCTCGCCTTTGGCAATGCTGCCCTTCGGGACATACGCAACGAATCCGGTGTGCGGATCGCGACACGTCACCAGCTCCGGGTCCTCCGGCACTTCGATAATCCTGGCGCCGATGGGTTCCATTTTGCCACCCGGCCGCACGTAACGTCGGCGGCCCTCGTTCATATAAGTTTCCGGGACAGTGTCGGTCTCGACGACCCGGATCCAATGGCGCGGCTTTTGGCTCGCAAAATAGGCGCTTGCTTCCTTGGCGTCCTCTTCCGTCATGCCCTTGGCGATTTCGCTCATGCGGTGGCGCGGGTCCGTCCGAAGTCCCTGCTGAAAATCGTGGATTTGCGTCAAAAGGTAATCGGCAGTCAGCCCCGTGAGGTTAGCCGATTCAGGATGACCGCTTCCCGATGCGAGGTGACAAGAAGCGCAGCCAGGAGTGGCCTTCCCCTCCCCACTGGCGACAACCTTGGGGAACGGCAGGTGCTCGTCGGGAAACCAGTCCGGTGGATTGTAAATATCGTCGATCTGCCCTTGCGTGTACGATTTCGAGCTGCCCGGAACGTGTTTCACAACGCTATGGTCTTCGGGCGGAAAATCCGGGGAAGGTTCGGGAAACGCCCAGGAGAGGTCCATGCCATTCGCCCATCGGGAATCGGGAGGTTGGCCTCCAAACGCCGGAACAAACAACAGCGCCAGCGCCATTATCAAAACAACGGTCCTCATGAAACCTCTCCCCGAGATTATTGTTTCGGTCCTATCAATGGCGGGTCCCAGGTTCGAGATCTCAATCGCGGAGTCCCAAGCTCATTGGTCTGCGAAAGAACCGTAGCCATACACTATATACGATTTCAATTACGAATTAGTTTCACCGTAAAGATTCGGCTGGGGCGGCTTTGAAATCATGGAAATACTTTTTTGGTTTTGATTTCACAAACGCTCTTTACAACGAGCCGCTTGGGATGCGCCTGGTGGCCTTCTTGGAAACGGGCGGGGTCGGCAGCCAGCTCTCTCCTCGCTGAACTATGAATGTATGCTGAAGTGAATACCATTCACCCTTCGCTTCCCGGTCAGGAGCGGGCTCGCTTTTATGGACTTCATAGTTGGCAACCAGCGCGCGGGTCACGCCGAATTGGCAGTCGGTCTCGAGATGGGGATCGTCCGGCGAATAGATTTGCGATGTGACCGTCTTAAAACCCGGCTTGTAAACCAGAAAGTGCAGGTGCGCCGGCCGAAAATTGTGCCGCCTCTGGGCACTCAAAAGAGCGCCCACCGGACCGTTCACCGGAATTGGATACCCCGCCGGCTTGATGCTTCGGAAGCTGAATTCTCCGTTCGCGTCGGTCGTAAACTTGCCCCGCAGGTTCATCTCCGCCTGCTCAGGGTCTTGACTCTCATAGAGACCGACAGGGGATGCGTGCCAGACGTCGACATCGGCTCCGGCAACTGGACTGCCTTCCTGATCACGCACCCAACCTTTAAAGAACAGAGCCGGACCGGGAGTCGGAGAGCGGAGGAGCGATCCACCGTTCTCCGTTCTTGGCGAATCTGTTCTCCAAAACGGACCGAGGAGGTTTGCCGAGCTTTCGGTGGCTGCGCTCGGGCCATTATTCATGAGGCAAACCAGGGTGGAGACTCCCAGCGTTCCCGCCATAAGCCGGACTTCGTTGTGGCTTGCCGTGGTGAGTTGTCCGAGCGCGGCGACATAGTTAATGGCATCGTCAAATTCCTTTTCCGTTAGTCCAATCTCCCGCACGAATGCATGCAAGTGCCGTATCATAGACTCAAGAATCTTTTTGGTGCGCGCATCTGGCGTGCGTTTCATCTCGTCGAGCACGGCTTGCGTGACCTGTTCCAGATTTTCAATAATCATCGGCTTGAAGCTCCCAGGAAAGGAAGTGAAGGATGTAGAGGAGGGTGAGGAAGTAGAGGAAAAGAAAAATCGCCCAGGTGCAAACGGATGCGAGAGGTTTTATCCTTTACTTCCTTTACCTCCTTTACTTCCTCTACTTCCAATTATTTCCTCCCGCTTCGGCTCGGCTATTTAGGCGCGGTCGAGATTCCGCCAGCGGGTTTTCTAACTACATCGCTATAGGCGTTCTCTTCTTCAATGACGCAGAACCACTCCGCAATTTCCCACGTCGGCTCCAGCTTGTGGAGTTTGGGGGGATTTACCCAAATTTTTGTGTACGCCTTGGGGTCGTCCATGGTGATTTGCATTTCCAAGGTGTCATGATTCAGCCGCCGGTAGCGTTCTGTAAGGTGCATCTGATCGCTCCGCGGACTGCCATACACATCGACCCACAGCTTGTCGTTAAAACCAATCGTATCGACAACGAATGTGTCTCCCTCCCATTTTCCCACCGAGTATCCTAACCAAGTGGGGTCTGGATCTTTGGGAAGCGCTCGCCCGTCGGTCCAGATGGTGCGCCAAACGTGTCCCAGCTCAAAAAACATCAGAACCCTGCCTGGAATCTGAATGATCTCAAATGGGTTGGGAAGATTGAGAATTCTCGGAGGGCCGTCCGGGTCACAGCGTAAGGTTGGTGCATTCTCCTGACCCGGAACGGCCGTGGGTCCCTGCATGGGCCTGGCGGCATCGAACCGAGCCTGCCCCCAAGGCGTAAACGGAGGACGAAACCTTTCATCGATGGCATTCATGCCGGGGACTCCGGGTGCGGGACCGTCTGGATACTGCATCCAAACTCCGGACAAATCATGGGAGAGGGGCGCGGCTGCGTCTTGAGCTTTTGCCGTATCGGATGGCTTGTTGGCCTGAGCAAACATATTTGGCGTTAAGGCGAGTGCTGCTCCCAAGATAGCGAGGGGAACGACGAATCGCATCGCAAAAGCCTTTCGCTGCAAATCGCCTTGGGCACATGTGCGTTCATCCGGGGTTCGCATCACAGGAAAAGAAGCCCGACGCTTCATCGGTTTTTTTCTCCAATTTCTGGTCGTCAGGCTCAGGGGCAGCGCGGACACGCGAATTTTCAGAAACATCATTCAAAAAAATTATACTCCGTCTGTGGGTGGAACTATAGGTCTGCGATCCACTCAAATCAGGTTTTGAAGTGACCCGGGAACGCCAATCTCCCGATTGGCGTCATCCAATCCGCCAATCGGGAGATTGGCGTTCCCGGGTTTGAGCAAATCCCGTTAGTCCGAATGGCCAGGTCCGAACCTAGCCGATTGGCTGATGTAAGCGCCCCGAGGCCTGCGGCATATTGTCCCTGGAGGTTCAGAACATGTCTACAGAACTCATCGATCTATCCAATGCCCTGGCCCGGGAAACCGACCGCGCCGCGGCAAGCATTGTCGCGATTCACACAGAGGCGCGCGGATCTTCGAGCGGCGTCGTGTGGCGCACCGGCATCATCGTGACCGCGGAGCATGCGCTGCGTCGCGATGAAGAAATTCACGTGACCTTGCCGGATGGCCGCATCGTACCTGCCACGCTTGCGGGCCGTGATGCGTCCACAGACTTGGCCGTTCTAAAATGCGCCGATGCCGCTTCGCCAGTGGCGGAAATCAGCGATGTCTCCACGATCAAGCCCGGCAGCCTCGTGCTCGTGGTTGGACGGACGCGTGCCAGCGGACCAGTCGCCGCGCTGGGCGCCGTCAGCCTCGTCGCACCCGAGCGACGCACCTGGATTGGCGCGCCCCTTTCTCCGTACGTGCGGCTTGACGTCGGACTGCAGCCGACAGCCGTGGGCGGCGCCGTCATCGATGCGTACGGCCGCGCAATCGGAATTGCAACACCGCGCTTTGCGCGCTTCGGCGCGATTGCCGTTCCCGCATCCACGGTGAACCGCGTCGTCGATGCCCTGCTGCAAGCCGGCCATATTCCCCACGGCTATCTCGGCGTGGGGCTGCATCCAATTCGGTTACCGGAGGCCCTTCGCCAAACGCTGCAACGCAGCGAAAAAACTGCCGCCATTGTCGTCGAAGTGGAACCTGACAGCCCTGCGCACAAAGCGGGCATCATGATCGGCGATCTGCTGATCTCTTTCGGCCCCCAACCGATCACGCGTGTGGAGGACGTGCACGCGCAACTTGCCGGGGAGGCAATCGGCAAGTCGATTGTGGTCAAATTCGTTCGTGGCGGCGCCCCAAAGGAAACCAGTATCGTGGTGGGTGAGCGCGCGCACGGAGGCAAATAACATGGCCATCCCGGGGTTTGGTGAAATCGCGGAGCAGTTGCGCCGCTCGACAGTGCTCATTCATTCGGGCGGCCGCGGCGCTGGCTCCGGAGTCATTTGGTCCAGCGACGGTCTTGTGGTGACCAACGCGCACGTCGCTCGCGGATCGCGCGTGAACGTTCAGCTCTGGGACGGCCGCGAATTCGAGGCCGCCATTCACTCACGCGATCCGCGCCGTGATCTTGCGCAACTACGCATCGACGCGGCAAACTTGCCGGCTGCTTCCGCCGCCGACTCCTCCGAAGTGCGCCCCGGCGAACTGGCTATCGCCATTGGCAATCCCATGGGTTTCGTCGGCGCGCTTGCCACGGGAGTGATCCATGCGGTCGGACCGCTTCGGGGTCTAGGGCGGGAGACCTGGGTCCAGGCAGATGTACGCCTGGCGCCGGGCAACTCTGGCGGCCCGCTCGCCAACGCGCACGGCCGGATCGTCGGCATCAACACGATGGTTGCGGGCCGACTGGCGCTCGCCATTCCCAGCAACGCCGTGCGCGATTTTCTTTCCGTGGGTCCTGCAAATGCCTGGCTCGGCGTCACAGTTCATCCGGCGCTCATTCCGCGATCTGCCGGTGCGGGCAAAACATTCGGACTTGTGGTTCTTGAAATCGAGCTCGGCAGCCCCGCCGATCTGGCGTCTCTCATGCCGGGCGACATTTTGCTGGGCACGGAAGACAAGGCGTTCAAGGCCATCGAGGATCTGGCAGGGGCTCTTCAGGGCGGCAGGCCGCGCGTCTTGCGCGTCGAATTTCTTCGTGGCGACTATGCGAGAATCCGCCGAGTTGCCGTACAGCTCGGAACCCCGTTGCCGGCAAGGAGCCCTGTGGCGGCGTGATCCGCGTTTTCATTGTCGCGGCTTCCCCGCTGGCTCGCGCCGGGCTGGAGAATCTTCTCGCGGCCCGCGAGGTTGAGGTTGTGGCCAGCAATGCGACGATCGACGCCCTCGCGGAAATGCTTGCCGATGCGGCGCCCGATGTGGTGCTCATTGACTCCTCCGGGGAGCCGTTCGAGCCCATGATGGAATCGATCCTCGCCTCTGGATTAGCCTCGGATGTCAGCGTTGTCATTCTTGGAGACGGCATGACTCCCCAGGCATCGGCGGAGGCGCTGCGCGCGGGTATTCGCGCGGCGCTGCCCGGCGATATTTCTCCGGAGCAACTCGTCGCCGCGCTGCAAGCGGTGGCCAGCGGTCTCCTGGTGCTCCATCCCGCACATGCCAACGAAGGACTCCCGGCTGGTTCGGCGCCCCCGCGCGCGCTCGACGAGCTTGCCGAGTCCTTGACCCGCCGGGAACTTGAAGTTCTCCAGATGCTCGCCGCAGGCCTGAGCAATAAGGAAATCGCCGCGCGGTTGAACATTTCTGAGCACACCGTCAAGTTTCACGTGGCGTCCATCCTGGGCAAGCTTGGGGCCGCCAGCCGCACTGAAGCCGTGTCCCTGGGTATTCGCCGCGGCTTGGTTCTTCTATAGTGGAGCAGGCTTCAGCCTGTGGGGTTTCGTCCTTGCAAGTACCAAAACCCACAGGCTGAAGCCTGCGCTACCAAAAACCTGCGCCGGAATTATTCTTCCGCGACAACAGTGGAGGCAAGGAAGGTTAGTGACAAGTGATCTCCCCATGCTTCTTTCACTTCGAGGGCAATTGCGTAGGGGAGAAAGCGGTCGAGATCCTCTGGTGCGCTTACTTCCGGATTCAGACGATTCAGGCGGTCCTGATCCACCGTTTCGAGAAAACGCCGGAATCCGGCGATTTGATCCGACATTTCCCGCCCGAGCGGCGTTTTGCGTTTTAGCCGCGGTCCCCACACGAGATTAGTCAGCAAGAAAGCTACGAGCATGAGCGAAAAAGAGAGCGAGACTCCTGCGGCCAGCTTCGTTAAAAGCAAGCCAATGATTCCCACGAACACAGCGATCGCCGCGGTTCCCGGAAGCAGCTTTGTCCAGCCCATTCCGCCTCGCACGGAGGTTTTCCAGGCCGAGGCGAACGAAAACTCGATCATCAGGCCGATCATCAACCCACAGAAGAGAATCCAAAACGAGAGGAAAACAGCGCCGAAGGCATCGCGCCCGCGGGCAGTCGCCGCAAGCGGCAAGGCAAATGAGAGCGTAGCCAGCACGCCGAGCACGATGATTCCAGAATGGCGCGTGAAATATTTGCTGCCGAGTTCCTTGGTCAGCTCCTCATGGATGTGGAAAACGTAGCGGCCGTTTTGCGCGGCATTGCGCTGATCCATCGCCCCGCTTAGCTCAATGACGGGCCCGTCTTCAAATAACAGGGCCAGGGTACGCTTCTCCTCGGGAGCCAGCGCGGATTCCGTGGCGCGATCGCTCATGAGCCGTGACAATTTGTATTTTCCATCCACGGATTCCACGCGCAGGCATCCGCAAACGGCCAGCTGCGCAATGACGGCGGCGAAGGATCGGCCATCGGTGGTTCCAGAGACGATATATCGCGTCGCTGCGGGGGACATCCCTTCGGGAGGTACATAGCGCGCGAGCATGGCGCCTGGCTTGGGTTCAGGCCCAATCCAGAACCAGGCAATCAAGTAGTAGAGGAACAGCAGCGCGGGCGCGCCAAGCATCCATCCATCGCGACGGAGAAACCCAAGATTCGGCTTGTGGATGTAGCCGGACCGCCAAGTGACGGCGAGGCTCAGACTCTGGCGCGGTCCCACGTTCGTTGCTCGATAGACGATTGCTCCGGACGCGTCATCGACACGATCGAGTGCCGTTTCCGGCCGGCGAGCGAAACTTACGCCGCGTCCGCCTACTCTCGGTTCGACCTCGATACTTTCGTTAGGGACTGCCGCGGGCAAGTGGATGGCAAGAATAGCTTCTGTAACGGGAGCATTGCGTTCATGGCCGATAGCGTTCCAGTAGAGCGTGTCGCGTCCCGCGCCTGGATTCAGAGCGGAATCCACCGTGTATCGGATCACGAAACGGTGTTCTCCGGAATCGAGCGGAACGTTTCGCTCCCCGATGAAAAGCTGCGAATAGCCGTAGCCGCTCCCCTGTTCGTACTCTGCGGGCTTGCCGTCTTCAGCCACTTCCAGAATGTCGACGCGAATGCCGTTGTCTGGTTTGTATTCGCCCACATAGCGACGATCCCAACGATCACCTGGAGAGACCGGCAAATCCCGCCTGAATCCGTACTTGTAAAAGGAGGCAGCATCGCTCACGGCAATTTCTTCGCGGACTTCCAGCGTGGCATCTTCCCGGGCGGTCACGTCGGCGCGGAAAAAAGTGATTCCGGCCTGGGCGGGAGAGTCCGCCTGCGCAGTCCGGCAAAGGCAAAGCGCGGCAAACAAAATTGCGGTTGTCAAGGTCCGCTGACGCACGTGTATGCCTCTGAATTCGTCGAAAAGTTCGTTACACCCATGGTACGCGGAAAGGCCGGCACTCTTGCCTGGCGTTGCGAAGCCGTGCCGCCAGTCGTGCACCCCCGGCGTTAATCGGACCATGGCCTGGATGCAGCTAGACCGGGAATTTGGCCCAATTACCCGGCCCTGGAGGCGTTCTGCTCTCTTCTGGATAACTCAACGGAGACCGGTATGGCTTTTGCACGCTTCTTTTGCTATAAGCGAGGGGTCTAGTTTGGTCCTGGGATAAGCCACCTTCCCAGGTCTAAATTTGAGACCTCATGGAGATTGGGTCATGAGTTTTAGCTACGTTGTTAGGGGTGCGAAGCGGGGATTTGTGTATGCCCATGCGCAAAAGCCTGCCCACTTTTCATGCCTATATTTTTGCCATACATCTGTAACGAATCACAAGACATCTACGCAGAAGCTGGGGATCAGGGGCCTTTCTTAAATCAAGGAAAAGTCTGAGGGAGCAAGGAGGATTTTCATGGCCACCGCAGTCACTCACTACACTTCCTACAAAGCGCGACCCTTCACCAGGGAACAGCGGGAAAAGACTACGATTCTGTTCGGCGGCCTGACCTGGAAGCATGAGCGGCTGGTCCAGGGCGTCTTCAACAATCTGAACTACAACGCGAAGCCGCTCCCCAATATCGCGCGCGCGGACCTCGACGCCGGCAAGGAATTGATCGACACCGGCGCGTGCTGCCCCACGATCTTTACGACGGGCAGCCTGGTGAATTTCCTGAAGTCCGAAGTCGCCGCCAACGGGAAGCAAAAGACGCTCGATGATTACGTCTTCCTGACGGCCGGCGCCTGCGGCCCCTGCCGCTTCGGCCAATACCACGAATCCTACGAAATGGCCCTCGACGGCATGGGCCTGAAGGAGTTCCGCCTCTTCCTGCTGGCGCAGGACCAGCTGGACCAGGCGCCCGAAAAGGGCGGCGGCCTGGAAATCAATATGCCGCTGAGCCTCGGCATTGTGTGGGCCATTTTGGTGGGCGACATTCTTACGGACATGGAGTATCTGACTCGTCCGTACGAAGTCACGCCCGGGCAGACCGACAAGGTCCTGCAGGAAAGCGCGGACTATCTCTTCGAAGTCTTCCAGAAGCGGCCGCTTCGCAGCAACAAGTACGGGATGCTGGCGTGGCATTTCCTTTCCGGCTATTTTGCGGACGCATTGCGCGTGGTGCGGAAGAAATTTGACGCCATCGAGGTCGACCGCCTGCAGGTGAAGCCGAAAGTGAAAATTACCGGCGAGTTCTGGCTGCAGACGCACGAAGGCGACGGCAACTACAACATCAAGCGATGGCTCGAATCGGAAGGTTCCGAAGTGATGCCGCCGCCGGTGGCCGTGTGGCTGGGCTACCTCTTGCACACTCCGCTCTGGCGCATACCGGAGAAGCCGAACTTTGACCGCAAGGCGAAGATGAAGATGGCCATGATCCGCGGCATGGAGAAGCTGTATGTGGGGACCTACAACCGGTTCCGCAAGGCGCTGGCCAATGTGCCGCACGAATTGCCGGATCAGGAAGAACTGAAGCAGCTGGCTTCACCGTTCTTCCATCACGAATTGCGCGGCGGCGAAGGACACATGCTCATCGGCAAGGCTCTCCACGCTCATCTTCACAAGCATGCCAACATGACTTGCGAGCTCTCGCCATATTCCTGTATGCCGAACACGATGTCCCAGGGCGCAATGGCCAACGTGCTGGGGCGGCATCCCGACCTGCTCTACGCGCCCATCGAGATCAAGGGAGACGCCGAAGTTCACGCGCTTTCCCGCTGCCAGATGATTCTCACGGAAGCGAAAAAGCGTTCGCAATCCGAGTTCGTGGAAGCGATGGCCAAGACCGGATTGACGCTCGAAAAAATCCGGCAGATCGAAGAAAAGAATCCCAAAGTGAAGAAGGCGACGTATCGCATCCCTCACATGGGCTACGCGTCCACGGCGTCGAATTATGCTTTGCACCTCGCCAGCCTGTAGTCGGCGAAGTGCATTTTTTCGCGCTCGCGCGCGTTGCACACTTTCTACGATGTGTCATTCTTCGCTTCGCTCAGAAGGACACGCCGGTTGAGCGTTTACGACCTGAAGCATTCTGAAACCGGCGGGTTGGCAAGATTGGTCACCGGAAACCGCCGGAGACGCAACGAACGGTGCTCAGCGAGGGCCCTCCATGGCTGACGGAAGTTTTGTAAAGATCGCGCCCCTCATGCGGGATCCGGGCATGATGGAAATCAAGACGCCGGAGAAGCTGGCGCCCAGCGCCAACGGCGCGATGATTTGCGGCGTCGACGTGGGCAGCACCACGGTCAAATACGTTCTCGCCTCGCCGTCCGGCGAAGTGCTCTCCCAGGCCTACGAGCGGCACAATACCAAGCAGGGAGAAAAAGTTCTGCAATTTTTGTCGCGCCTCGAGGCGCAGCATGGCTTGGAGCCGCAGCGCGATCGGGTTTTCTTTACCGGGTCGGGAGCGGGCCTGATTGCTCCCGTTGTGGGCGCCAAGGTCATTCAGGAAGTCGTGGCGGTGGCGGCGAGCGTCGAGCGGCTGCACCCGGCGGTGCGTTTCGTCAGCGAAATCGGTGGAGAAGATATGAAAACCATCTTCTTCAACGGCAATGGGACGACGAAGAGCAAACAAGTCCTGATGCAAAGCGCCTGCTCGGGCGGGACCGGCACGTTCATCGAGAAAACGGCCAGGAAACTGCAAATTGCTCCGGAAGCGCTCTCCGAAATGCATTACACGGGGCACACGCTGCACAAGATCAGCAGCAAGTGCGGGATCTTCGCGGAAGCCGATGCCAACACGCTGCTGAAGGCCGGAGTCACCGTCGACGAAATCATCGCTTCCCTGTTTGAAGCCGTCGTCTACCAAAACCTTGCCACACTGACGCGCGGGAACACCCCGTCGCCGGAAGTTCTGCTGCTCGGCGGACCGAATTTGTTTTTCAAGGGGCTGCAAGAGGCCTGGCGGCTGCACCTCACTCACATCTGGCAGGAAAGAAAAATCCAGATGCCGAACGGCAAACCGCCCGAAGAATACATCACCGTGCCGAAGGACGCGCTGTACTACGCGGCGCTCGGCTGCATCGAAGTGGCCCTCGGCGAGCCGCACACGGTCGGAATCTACCAGGGCACGAAGAAGCTGCAGTGGTGGATCGAAGAAGGCCAGTACGAAGAAAAAAAGAAGCAGGGCCGCGGCGGACTGAGCGACAGCGAAGAAAGTTTGAGGACGTTCATCGACGTGTATTCCAAGATGGACGCCACCTCCAGCGTAAACATTGCCTCGAAGGCGGCGAGCGCGACGGTGGAAAAGAAAAAGCTGGATCACGTTGTGGTGGGCTGCGATTTTGGTTCGACCACGGCGAAAGCCGTGTGCCTCGGGCCAGGCCGGGAACTTCTCTTTTCCTGCTATGCGCTCAGCAAGGGCAATCCCATCGAGGACGCGAAGAGCTTGTTCCGCCAGCTTCGCGATGCCATCGGCGACGGCGAAATCCTCGGACTCGGAATCACAGGCTACGGGAAAGATTTGCTCAAGGGCATTCTGGGCGCGGATTGCGGCGTGGTGGAAACCATTGCGCATGCGTCCGCGGGATTGCACTACTTCCCCGATGCTGATTGCATCTGCGACGTTGGCGGCGTTAACGTCAAGATCATGATCCTGAAAAACGGGACGGTCAGCGATTTCCGCCTGAATTCGCAATGCTCCTCGGGCAACGGCGCCTTTCTTCAGGGCGTCGCCGAACGATTCGGCATTCCCTTGAGCGAGATGGCCGACAAAGCGTTTCTCGCGCAAGCCATGCCGCAGCTTTCGATGGGATGCGGCGTCTTCCTGCAAAGCGACATCGTCAACCAGCAGCGCAAGGGCTGGCAGGCGGAGGAAATTCTTGCCGCGTTATGCTCGATCCTGCCCCTGAACGTCTGGATCTATGCGGGCGGGATGAACAACCTCAACCAAGTGGGCAAGAAATTTATTCTGCAGGGCGGCACGCACAAGAATCTGGCCGTGGTGAAAACGCAAGTCGATTTCATCCGCTCCAAAGTTCCCGACGCGGACGTCGTCGTTCATCCGTATTCCGGAGAAGCGGGCGCGATCGGCGCGGCGCTCGTTTCCCTCGACTGGTGGGAAAAGGGCGGCATTTCGCAGTTCCGTGGCTTCGACGTGATCGAGAAATTGACGTACGCGACGACCACCGCGAAGGAAACCGTTTGCAACTGGTGTCCGGTGAATTGCCAGCGCAGTTTCATCGACGTGGAGCTGCCCGGCGGCATGGGGCGTGAGTGGAGCAAGGTGCCGCTGGCCCTCGGATGGGAGCGCGTCATCGTGAACAACTCGTGCCCCAAGGGGCTTGTGGAAGATTTGAACGAAATGAAAGTAATCAAGGCCGGAATCGAGAAAACCAAGAATGCGTTTCCCAATATTGCAGACCTGGTTCGCAAAGAAGGCTTCCGCCGCGTCTCCGCCTCCGCCTAAGGACCGCTCGGGAATCCGCGTCGGGATTCCCAAGGTCCTGAACATGTGGAGCACCCACCAGTTCTGGGTCGCGTTTCTGCGCGAAATCGGGATCAGTTCCGAAAACATCGTGTTCAGCTCGGACACATCCGAGGAGCAGGCGCGCGAGTTTGGAAAAGGACGCGGCACGGTGGACTGCTGCTATCCCGTGAAGGCCATGAGCGGCCATTACGGGGAACTGATCTTCGGCCTCAAGAAAAAAGTTCACATCATTTTGAGCCCCATGATTTATTCACTGCCGTCCTTCCTGCGCGGGCACGTTTCGGAAAACCTGGCCTGCACGCGGGTAATGGCCGGGCCGGAAAACATCCGCGCCGGATTCGTCAAGGAAAGCGATGTGTTCAAGGACAATGGCATCCAGTACGCCTCTCCGTTTGTGAACATGGCCGAGCCGGAGATGGTCCCGAAGCAGATGTACAACTCGCTGAAGGATGTTTTCGACATCGATATGGCGGAAACGCAGCGGGCGGTGGATGCCGGATACAAGGCCCTGCGCGAGTTCAACCAAAAGGCGCGCGACGAAACCAGAAAGATCCTGACCTGGTGCGCGCGCGAGGGAAAACCGTGCGTGCTGGTGCTGGCCCGCCCGTATCACATGGACCCGGGAATCGGGCACGAGATCGAATCCGATTTACAGGCGCACGGCTATCCCATCGTGTGGCTGCAATATCTTCCGGTTGACGACGATCTGCTGGGGTGGCTTTTCGGAGAGGAAGTGCAGGCCAAAAAGATCCGCTCCCCTCTGGATATCTCCGACGTGTGGACTTCGTCAAACAGCAGCAACACGAATGAAATTCTGTGGGGCGCAAAATTTGCGGCGCGTTTTCCGTGGGTCACTTGCGTGCTGCGGCTCTCCAGTTATGAATGCGGCATGGATCAGCCGACCTACACGCCCACGCAAAAAATCGTGGAAGCCACCGGAACGCTGTTCTTTAAGTTTGGCGACCTGGATTCCACCAAGCCCGCCGGCAGCATCCGCATCCGAATCGAGACCATCGTCCACTATCTGGGAAAATATTCGGAGAAGATCATTCAGAAGAAATTGGCCCTCCTGCCGCCCGATTGCCCGCTGCTCCAAGACAAGCAGGAAAAAGATGAGAAAGCGCTGGCGACAGTCGCTGGGAGCGATTAGCACAAACGCAGTTGAGATCTTGTGACGCCGGCATCTTGCCGGCATTTTTGTTTTCCGGGTGGGCCGGGAAAATCGCCGGCAGGATGCCGGCGCTGCAAACGCCGCGCCGCGAAAGATCGGCGCTGTTGTGGATTCATCTTTCCGCTTCGCCGCCCGAGATTCGCGGCTGCGGGTGGAACCACTCCGCGAGCCAGTCACAAATCGGCAGGAAAACATTGAAGCGGCTCGTGTCCCGCGCGTGATGCAGCAGGTGATGGCGTGTCGCCGGGCGCAGCCACTTCGGCAGCCAGCCGCCCATGTGCATGCGCCAGTGGGTTTCTTCAAACGCGACATAGTAAATCGCAAAGCCGACAAACACTCCCGCGGTCCAGCCGTTGCGGAAATACCATTGTAGAAGCAAAAACGGCGTGGCGTTGGCCAGGAAAAGGCCGACCACTCCCCAGGGATTCCTGGAAAAGTTGACATACCGGGCCACTTCCGGGGAGTTCAACGTAGCGTGATGCACGATGTGCTGCTGGCGAAAAAAGCCGCGCGACCCGTGCAATATAAATCGGTGCAGGCAATACTCGAACCCGTTGGCGTAGAAAAAACCGAGCACGAAACCGCCCAGGATGCCAGGTAGGGAATGCGGGAAAAACCAGAGGGAGATACCTGCGAGGACGGCCCCGGACAAAGCAGCGGCCAAGAGGTTGTTTCGTTTGATGCTCAGCCCCTCGGCTTTTGTCTCAGCCCGAATGACGTCATCGGAAGGCATATTGGAGATACGCTAACGCTTTCCTTGATTTGCCGCAAGCAGGCCAGTCCGCAATGTAGCGCAGGCTTCAGCCTGTGGGGGTTCGTCCTTGCAAGGACTAAACCCCACAGGCTGAAGCCTGCGCTACTGGCTCCCCGCGTCCGCAGCATTGTTGGTGAATAAGAATGGCTAATTGCCGGAGTGCGGAGTCAAACCAAGCTGCGACGCCTTGGGGCTCTCGGAACCTACCCGCGTCAGGTAAAGCATAAAGGGGGTGACTTCAAACGGCATTTTCTCGCGGTCCGCGACGCTTCCCACGGCCTGAGCCTTCAGCAGCGCAAGGGAATCGTCCCACGGGTCCAGCTTGACGCGGCCACCCAGAGGCAGCGCCACAATGTGCCTTGCCGATTCCCCTTCTCCGGTTTTTGCGGCCACGGAGAGTTTCAGCAATCCGGCATCGCCCACGCGGGGACTGATCAAGTTCGGGATCTCGCGGGCGCGTCCCAGCAATTCGGCCATAAACATTTCCGCGGTCCCGAGCTGATCCTTGTAGGGGGAATTTTTCAACAGGTCCGAGGCCTTCGCGGTTGCCGCGGCATCCTCTTCCGGCTTGCGTTCAAAGCCGAAGTGCTGAAACATTTTCTTGTCCTCGAATTGCAGGCGATCGTAAAAAGCGAGCCGCGTGTCCTCCCTCTTCAGATTGGTCAAGATGAAGCCCATTTCCTTGGCCAGCATCGCCGCGAGGCTGGCTTCATCCGGCAGAACGTCAATCAATCCGCGGCTGAGCACGATGGTATGTCCCATGGAAAAAGATTCGATGGTGGAGGTCATCAGCACGCGGCATTCGATCTCGGGTTCGACGTCCAGATTGTTGGTAACTTCCAGATTGTTGACGACCGTTTGCAAAACCTTGTCGACCTCGCCTTTCGGCGCGATCAGCCCGGATTTTTCGAGCCTTCCGATGACGTTGTCCTCCGCCTGCTGGTTCCACGCGCGCTGTTCCTGCACCGGGGCAAGATCGTTGTTCGTTTTCGATTGATCGTTTATCGGGGCCGCGGATTCGATCAGGACCTGGCTGAGTTCCTGCTCCTGGCGGGACCGTCCGGCGTCGTATCCCCAGAGCCGCGTTTGTGCCTTGTAAGTGGACACGCGGATCGCCGGGACCGCCGACGTACTCTGCTCGGAATAAATAAACGCGGGCAGCCAGAGATTCGGGCCGGCGTTCACGCGCCAACTGTCAAAATGGAAATTCAGATCGGTAAAGGTGTGACCGGAATAGGAGCCGTTGAATCGAACGATGGTGTAGTCCTGGTCCTCGACCCAGATGCGCCCGATGAAGCGCCCTTTGCCCGCTTTTTTGGTCGGAGTTACGTCAAAAACGAGCGTGCGTACTTCCCCGAGGAATTCGCGACGGACGTAATCGAACTTGTAGTTCTGCGTATCCAGGCCGTCGTTGTCGAGATAGATCATCTGCAGAAAACCCAGCGGCAGAAACTCCGTGCCGAAGTCAAAAAGCTTGGTCATGCCGGCAACCGCGTGGCGCGCCGAATCGTCGCCGGGTTTGGGAAGAGGCTTGAGATCAAGCCCTTTGGCAAATTCCGCGCGGCCGATGAAGTAGTGGTCGCCATCGGGGATCCAGCTCCCGTCATTTTCCGTAATTCTGACTTTCTGGATGTAGGTTTCCACCAGGGGAGAGTGCTGCCGGATCATCTGCATTTCCTGCTTTTCACGGGAAGTCACTTTGGAGATGACCTGGTCCAGCGCTCCCACGGGCGCAAGAGATTGCCCTTGCGCGGCGAGCGGCGCGGAACAAAACACTCCGGCCAGAATCAGGAATTTTAAGGTACGCATAACGCTCATCCCCCGAAAAAATACAGGCCCCGCGGAAACCTGCCCAGGACGAAAACTACAGCCGCAATACTCTTGAGAAGATAACTTGCGCACGCCGCTTGCCATCCCGCCGGCAAATAACGCACTCCAGCGAAAGGAATTAGCGGCTACCTGTACATTAAACCATGTAAGACTTTCGCCCGTACCGAAGAATTGTCACTTGATCGGGCGGCTTCAGCAGCCCTCTTTTGCAATGGCATCAAATCGCATCGGGCGAAGCGCACACTACTCCTTCAAAGGGAAAATCGCCCCGCGACTTACAACTCTACACCTTCTTTAGATGCTCGCGGTAAGGTACCTGTTGTCCGGGCTTTTGAGATTCCGGAACCCGGGCATACCAGCCGAGGCATGTGGATTCCTGATTTGGCGCGAAGCAAAAACCCGCAGGCTGAAGCCTGCGCTACGTGAATCTAATTTACCCAGCGGTCGTCGGAATCGTGCGGCGGCTCGTTCTTGTGGTCGCGCATGTAGACTTCAAATTTGCGCCGGGCGCGGCGGCGTTTCCAGTCGAAGTAATTGTTCCGAAAACGATAGAGAAATAAGCCCCGCCGCAGATACAGATAACCCACCAAAGCGCCGCCCAGATGCGTGACGTGGCTGATGTTGTCTCCGCCGGAGTCCAGCGAGAGAATAAACTCAATGACGATCGATCCCGCCACCAGCAGCTTCATCGGAATGGAGATGGGCAAAGGAAATAGCCACACCTGGCGGTCGGGAAACAGGATGCCCGCGGCGATCAAGACGCCGTAAATTGCCCCGGAAGCGCCGATGGTCGGAATGCCGGAAGAGTATCCACCCTGCGGATCGCGCATGGTATTGATCAGGACGGTGATGACCCCCGCGCCGATTCCGGTTAAGAAGTAATATTCATAGAAGCGGCGAGTCCCCCAGGTCCGTTCCAAATCCAGGCCAAAGAAATACAAAAACAGCATGTTCATGACCAGATGCCAGATCGTGGCATGCAGGAACAGGTAGGTCGCAAATTGCCAGACATACAGCCGCCGCGTGACGTACCAGGGAACCAAACCGAAAAGGTGTTGGAACTGCGCGGTGTAATCCAACGGGAAAATCAGCTTGATGATCGTTTGAAGGAAAAAAACGCAGGTGCACGCGATGATGATGTTGCGAACGGCGGGCGTCAGCATCCCTCCCCAACTGATGCGAGGACCATACGAGCCCGGATATCGTGGCCGCGAACCCATTCTCGTGAGTGTAAGCGCGGCGAGACTTGGAGTCAAAGCTTGGGATGCCCTGCTAGTATCGAGCTGCTCCTCATCGCCGTATCAGAAATTCTAGCCTGGCTGGAGCATTGCGCGCGGACAGGGCCGGGTATACATTATCGGTCGGCCGGGAAGTCCTGGGGGAAATCCCGGCTAAATCGAAAATTCCGTTTGCTATTGCTTGCGGAATACATCGACTGCTGCTCACGGCCAACTTCAGCCTTTCACCGATGCTGATTGGAAACTTTCCTCTTGAGGGAGACACCGACTATGAGAAAAACACAACAAAAATCCCTGTTGCTACTGATGACGATGGCCCTGCTCTGTCCCGCGCTTTTTGCAGATCAGGTTTCTCTGAAAAATGGGGACCGCTTGACCGGCACGATCGTCAAGTCGGACGCCAAAACGCTCGTCCTCAAGACAGAGGCTGCAGGTGATGTAACCTTCCAGTGGTCTGCGATTGACGCCCTCACTTCCTCGCAGCCTCTCCACGTCGGCCTTGCGGGTGGACAATTGGTTGTGGGACCGGTGGCAACGAAGGACGGACAAATTCAGGTCACGACGCAGACCGCCGGTGTGGTGACCGCCGCGAAGGATTCGGTTCAGGTCATCCGGTCCGACTCGGAGGAAGCCGCCTACGACGCGGCGATGGAGCGATTGCAGCACCCGCACCTCGGCGACTTCTGGAGCGGGACGCTCGACACCGGCCTCAGCCTCACGCGGGGCAATTCGGCCACGCTTTCCTATAATCTCGCGGGAAGGGCGGTGCGCCAGACGGATCGCGATAAAATCACGGTTTATGCCACCGCAGTGTATGGAAAAAATGACACGACTTCGCCGAGCCAGGTGATTGCACACCAAATCACGGGCGGGGTTCGCGCCGATATCAATTTCAGCCCGAGATGGTTCGTGTTTGCGGCGACGGATTTCAATTCCAATGCGCTCCAGAATTTGGATTTGCAAAATGTGGTCGATGGGGGCATTGGAAGCCACGTGATCAAGACGAAAAACACCCAGTTCAACGTCTTTGGCGGGGCGGGTTACAACCAGGAATTTTTCAGTGCGTACACTTTGCCGCCGGCGACTACCGTCTTCCCGGCCGTCACGCAAAGAAATGCGGAAGCCACTGCGGGAGAGACATTCAGCACGAAACTGGGCAGCCGCTCGACCTTCAACGAAACATTCGTTTATTTTCCGAACCTCAGCGGGCCCAGCGGCTACCGGTACACGTTCAATACTGTCCTTTCGACCGCGATCAGTAAATGGCTCGGCTGGCAGTTCAGTTTGAATGATAATTTTATTAGTAATCCGCCGACCGGAATCAAGAGAAATGACCTGATTCTTTCCACCGGTTTGCGGTTGACGTTTGGCAGCCCGAAATAACGGGTAGGACAGGCTTCACAGCTTGCGGAAAAACTCAAATTTTTGTCATTCCGAGACGCGCTGCGCGCCGAGGAATCTCTCCTTTCTTGGGTTTAAATCAAAGAGGGATTCCTCACTTCGTTCGGAAGGAAAAAAATAAATTACTTATTCCGCAGCCTGTACAGTCCGTCGCACTTTAACATTGAGCTGCGGACGAAACCCGACAGGCTGAAGCCCGTCCTACTTAAGGCGCTACTGTGAACGGGATCGAGGCTTCCGTCGTTTCCCACACGAGCGCCAGCGTTCCCTTGTTTCCGCCGTCGGACCGCAAATCGATTTTGAACGTTTCGACGGGAGCGGCGAGAGTTTTCAAATTCATTTTTGTGCGGCCAAAATCGGTCGAAGAATTGTAATCCTTGTGGAACTGCCCCGTCTGCTTGTTGATGATGAGCATCCATTCGTTGGCGTTCGGCAGCGTCCAGATGCTGTAGCTCCCGGCGGGAAGTTTCAGCGTGCCCATCTGCAGATTCGCTTCGGTCGTAATTTTGGTCGCCCAATTCGCGCCGGTGCACCAGACCTCGCCAAACGGGACGAGGCCGCCCATTACCTTTCGTCCATGCATCGAAGGCGCGTAGTACTCGATCGTAATTTTCTTGCCTGCAATGGTGGCCGCGACATTGGCTGGTGGGCTCGTGTATTTTGAGTAGCCAAATTGCCCGTAGGCGGCCCATACGGCAACACCCAATATTTGTGTCAGAATCAGGACAACGACAAGGATTAGCCATCGATTTTGAATTTTCGTCATAACGATACCTCCTGCATCAGGACTTCCTACCGGCCGCCATTCTTGGCCATCGAGCCCTGGCCGGCCAGATAAAAATATCCGACCTTGTTGTTCGAGGGCGTCGCATACCACATGCGTCCCTGCGCATCGAGGAAATATTCCCTCGATGTAATCTCGGCATGAGGGAAGGGATATTCAGTCACCCTCCCGGTCGTAGTGTTCAAACGCCCCACTTCATCCAGGTATTCCGAGGAATACCAAACATCGTGATTTCGATCCAGGTTCATCGCGTAGGGACTGGCGTTCGGTCCCGGCAAAGCATAATTTTTGAATGTTTCCGTCTTGGGATCGAACCGGCCAATCTGTCCCGCGCCGGATTGGCTGAACCAGATCATTCCGCCGGAATCGATCTGGATCCTGCGTGAGTACACCGTGCCGCTTCCGGGCGGATTCCAGGTCTTCACTTCAAGAGTCTTTCCGTCAATCTTCCCGATCTTCCCGACCGCATTGTATTCCGAGAACCAGCAGTTGGCGTCTTTGTCCACGACGACGCCGTAGGCCGATTCGCCGAAGTCCATAAACTTCCCGGTCTTGGGATCGAGCCGGCTGATTCGCGATCCACTCGCCCAGGCAATCCCGTCCGGACCAACTCGCACGGTATGCTTGCTGCCGCCGGCGACGAGGCCTTCCTTGCCGGGTGTATATGCATCCGCGTATTCGGTTAGCTTTTGGGTATTGGGATCGAATTTACCGATCTTGTTAATCCCCAATTCTCCCAGCCATACGTTGCCGTCGGCAGCCGGATAGGCGGAGTGAATGGCCACCGCGTTTTCGTTCGGCACATCGTACTCTTTTACATTTCCCGTTTCCGGGTCGAGCTTTCCGATTTTGTTGGCGCCGCCGTAATAAGGCATCCAGACGTTGCCCTCTTTATCGGGAGCGGCACTCCACGGCATGCGGTTTGGGCCGGGCAAATCGTACTCGACGTAGACGATGTTCATCGCGTCGTCGTCAAACGCGCGCACCAGATTTTTGTACTCCGGAAAATCTGCGGGCGATTTCGGCAACACCGACTCTGGTCCGAAAGCGTCCGCAATAAAGGAAGCCACCTTCTCGGCTTGCTCATCATTCACCATGCTCCCCAGCAAAAAATGCATTCTGGTTCGCATGTACTCGACGCGGTCTTTCGCGCCTTCCGCATCGCGCGAGACGGAAGCCATCCGGGTTTGAAAGCCATGGCAGATCTGGCAGGGCGCGTCGCGGAAGTTCGACGTGGGACCGAAAATCATTTCCTTGCCGCGGATGTTCGGGATCAACTTTTCGCCTTGATAAAGGGAAAGGTCGCGCCAGCGCACCGTCCCCGGTTTCAGCGCCCAATCCATGGATGCGGATTGGCTCGCCGTCAGCGTCACGCCCGTGCGCGGATCAGCCTGATAACCGACGGCGCGAATCCGCAGGACATATTCACCGGCCGGCAAATCCTCCACTCGATAGCCGCCGTCCTTGTGAGACAGCACGTTAACGGTAATCTTGGTCTTGGTGTTCTGCGCCTGGACGAACGCCCCCTTGAAAGGCGCGCCGTCCGGCCCTTTCACCGTTCCGGTGATCGTCGCACCGTGCGCGAAAGCGGCCGGAAAAATCATCGCGCTCACCAACGCCAGTATTTTTGGTATTCGTTGCATGGCGGCTCCTTACCGGCGCACCATTCACGGTTAAATCGATTATTAAAAGAAATCGAAACTCGTTCCGCAGCCCTCGCAGCCTGGAATCCCTGAATCGTACTCCAAAATTGCCAGTTCCGGCCAGCCTTGATCAGAATGTTCAAGTCTTACTGCCGTACGAGGATGGTTTCGTGGCGCCGGCGTCTCGCCGGCGTTTTTTCCACTGGCGGCGCGTCACGAAAACCGCCGGCGGGACGCCGGCGCCACGAAAAACCTGCGTTCCCCTGTGAGTCGGGCCCAACTTTCCATCGAATGGGTGCGTTGAAAGAAATACGGGCTAATCTCAACTTGGCAAAAAGTGAGTTCAGCACCTACCATGAGATGGAGCGATCCGGGAATTGCGTGCGATTTTCCCGGGAGGTATGGAAATGCGCGCTGAAAACAAAACGACTGTACGGTACATGCAAACCCGCTTGCTGTGTTGGCAGCACAACAGGGCTATGCTGGCCCTTGTTTTGCTGCTGCTCGTGTTTCCGCGCGTTGGCTGGCCGCAATCGAACGGCCTGCAAAAATTGTTTTCGGACTACTACGAGTTCCGGCTGCGCGAGGATCCCGCCCAGGCCACTTTCGTCGGCCGCGCCGATTACAACGACCGATGGGACGATCCTTCTCCGGAACACCAGCGGCAATATCTTGCCGCACTCCAGCAATTCCTTCGCCGGCTCCATATGATTCCGGAAACAGGACTTGCCGCAGGCGACCGCCTGAGTTATGAGCTTCTGGATCGCGAACTGAAAGAGAAAATCGAGGAAGCCGGCACAGTTTCAACCTTTTTTAGCGTCAACCAACTCGTGGGGGAGCACCTCGAGATCTTCAGCACGATGGCTGTAGCTCCCGCAAATACGGTAAAGGACTACGAGAACGAGGTGGCCCGCCTGCGAGCGTTGCCCAAATGGGTGGATCAAACCATCGCCGCCGCAAACTTGGCCATCGCGCAAGAAAAGATTCAACCAAGATTGGTGGCCGAGCGCGAAGTGGACCAGCTCAATGTGGAGATGGAGTCCGATCCGTTGAAGAGCCCCTTGCTCGCTGCGTTCACGAAATTTCCCGATTCGATTCCAGCCAACGAGCAGGAGCGCCTCCGTGCGGATGCGATGGACGCATACACACAGGCATTCCTTCCCGCGTGGCGGAAGTTGCGCGACTACGTCTCAGGCACGTACCTGCCGTCGGCGCGCGACACCGTAGGCCTCATCCAGGCGCCCGGCGGTCCGGCGATGTATGCCTTCCAGGTCCGGAAAATGACCACAACAAACTACACGCCGGAACAGATTCACGAAATCGGCTTGAAGGAAGTCGCTCGCATTCAATCCGAGATGGCCAAGATTCGTGAGCAACTGAATTTTTCCGGCACCCCCGAAGAATTTTCGGATCAAGTGTTGAACGCGCCGCGTTTCCGGTTCCACAGTGAAGCCGAAATCCTGATGCATGGCCGCGACATCGCGAAGCGCATCGATCCTGAACTCCCTCGCCTTTTCAAAGTGCTTCCCCGCATGACCTACGGAGTCGCCGCCATTCCGCCGGATCGGGCCCGCACTTCGTCGGAATATTATGAAGAACCCGCGCTCGACGGTTCCCGCGCCGGATACTTCTACATGCGGACCGTGGATCCGGAAAAGCAGACGAGCTGTTGTATGGAATCAACCATCCTGCACGAGTCCGTGCCGGGGCATCACCTGCAGATTGCACTTTCCTACGAAATCCCCGGCATGCCGGATTTTCGCAAGATTTCGGAATTTACGGCCTACACCGAAGGCTGGGCTCTGTACGCGGAGACGCTCGGTCCCGACCTGCACATGTACGAAACCCCTTACGAAATGTACGGATATTGGCAAGGACAAATTTTTCGCGCCGCGAGGCTGGTCGTCGATACGGGAATCCACGCCAAGGGATGGTCCCGCCAGCAAGCCATCGACTATATGGTTTCCGCGGGCGCGGACGCTTCCCGCGAATTTATCGCCAGCGAAGTGGATCGCTACATCGCCTGGCCCGGCCAGGCGCTGGCGTACAAAGTCGGCCAACTGAAAATTCTGGAGCTCCGCGAGTTGGCGCAAAAAGAACTTGGGCCGAAATTCGATATCCGCGAGTTCCACGATGTGGTGCTGCGAAACGGGACGATCCCCCTCGACATTCTCGAGAAGCAAGTGCGGGATTGGATTGCCCAATCCCGTAAGTCCGACTCGCACCCGGGAAACTGACCGCGCGCAGGCTTGGAAAACGTGATCCGGAATCCCAAAACGATTGGACTGATCTCAGACACGCACGGACTACTGCGCCCGGAGGCTGTGCGCGCCCTCGAAGGTTCGGACCTGATCATTCATGCCGGAGACGTAGGGAATCCGGGAATTCTCGAATCGCTGAAAACTCTTGCCCCGGTTTTTGCCGTGCGGGGAAATGTCGATACGGACCCGTGGGCGCTGGCTCTTCCCGAAGCCGCGGTCATCGAGACCGGTCCCGCGACGATTTACGTCCTTCACGACGTTCACGCGCTCGACCTTGATCCCGTCGCCGCAGGATTCCACATCATTGTGAGCGGGCATTCGCACAAGCCGTCCCGCACGGAACACGGCGGCGTCTTGTTCCTCAATCCGGGAAGCGCCGGCGCGCGGCGCTTCGATTTGCCGGTGACGATCGCCCGCCTGAACGTAAGTCAAAAGCCATGGAACTTCAACGTCATCGACCTGGTGGGCACATCCTCAAAATAATTTCGGCAGCTTGACTCCCGAGCGTCACTTAGCGCCAGGTGCGCTTCATTTGTTCGGTGCACCTGGAGAAGCGGCCGGACCTCAAGATCCGTTTCAGCTAAATCGATAGACAAGAGTACGATCCGAATCTGACAGGGACCACGGACCAGTTGCTCCGAATCTGGCCGTGTGTCCAGTAGTGCAAATCGATTAACTCCCGTACTGTTCCCAAACCAGATTCATTCCAGTTTGAAACGCCCGGCGCAATTAACGGCGCAGGTTCGGGCGTGCAGCCATTGGCATGTAAGTGAAGGGGAGAAGCCGTGAAGCGTTCCGCACTGGTGATGCTTGCTGCACTGGTCGTGTTGCTGGGCGGGTGCGCCCAGGCAATTCTACCGGGCGGACCGGGAGCACCGGGTGGACCGGGCCTGACGGCATTGACCGTGTCACCGTCGGGCGCGTCCATCCCCGGTGTAGCGCAGCAACAGTTCACCGCGAAAACAGGCGACGGGTCGAGGCCGGCGGTGAACTGGTCGATCAACGGAATTGCGGGCGGAAATGCGACTTTCGGGACGATTGACGCCAACGGAATGTACACCGCGCCGGAATTTCCACCGGCGCCCAATTCCATCACGATCAGCGCGGTCGAAACGTCGGACTCTAGAAAACTCGGGAATGCCAGCGTCACGCTGAATAATCCAGTGCCGCAATTGACCAGCGTGACGCCGATGAGCATTGCCCAAGGCCCGTTCACGATAACGCTGAGCGGGTCGCATTTCGCACCGGGCGCGGTCGCATATATGGGAACTACCGCGCTCCCGACGACGTATGTTTCGTCGACACAATTGGCGGCCGCGGGCACGGCGACGATCGCGCAAGCGGGAACACAGACGATCACGGTACATAACCCGGACCCCGGGGCGAGTGTTTCTGCGGGTGTGAACATCGTGGTAACGGGTGCAGTCGCTGTGGTGGTGACGCCGGCAACGGCCATGGTGCGCACCGGCAATCAACAAGCCTTCACGGCCACGGTGACCGGAGCCTTGAATCTGAGTGTCACCTGGACGGTAAACGGCGTGGCCGGCGGCAACTCTACGATTGGCACCATCGCGGCAAATGGCACTTACACCGCGCCTCTCACTCTGCCGACCCCGAACACGGTCACAGTGACCGCAACCAGCGTGGAGGATCCCACGCGGTCGGGTAGTGCGACGGTAACGCTGGAAAATGCGATACCGGTGATCAGCAGCGTGACACCCACGACATTGACGGCGGGCACGCAATTTGAAATGACCGTAAACGGAACCGGCTTCACTCCCGGATCCATAGTGAAACTCGGCGCCATGGCGCTGAGCACGACTTTCATTGCGCCGACGCAATTAATCGCCGTGGGCACACCCACACTGGCGCAAGTCGGCACGGTGCCGGTCACAGTTGTCAATCCTGATCCGGGCGGCTCGACTTCTGCGCCGTTCAACGTGCAGGTGGTCGGCCCGAATTCCAATATCACCGTGACGGTTTCTCCGAAAACCGCCACGCTCGGGGCCGGAAACGTGCAGCAATTCCAAGTGACGGTGACGGGAACGATCGATTTGAGCGTGGTGTGGTCGGTGAATGGAGTGAACTCGGGAAACAGCGCGGTAGGCAGGATCGACTTTTTGGGGAATTACACCGCGCCGGACAATATCCTGGGCCTGGGAAGCGTTACCGTGACGGCGACCAGCAATGCGAATCCCGCGAAATCGGACAGCGCCAACGTGACTCTAACCAATCCGGTCCCAACACTCACGTCGATCACTCCTGCGACTCTCGGACTCGGGGCCTTTCAGATAACGCTGAACGGAACGGGATTTGTGAGCACGTCCACGGCGACGTTTGGCGGACAGCCGATGCAGGTGACCTACGTGACTTCGACGATGATCACCGCGATCGGCAACGCGTCGAACACGCAGCTTGGCGCGGTCACCGTGAAGGTGACGAACCCCGCGCCGGGCGGCGGAACGTCCAACGGCCTGAATGTGACGGTGACGACCGCGGGCTCGCCTGAGAGTTCGGCGGCGGCGGTCCGTTTTCTGGAGCAGTCTTCGTTCGGGCCGGACTTGGAAAACGTGAACCAAGTGGCGGAGACCGGCTTTGATACGTACCTGAAGAACCAGTTCGCTTCGACGGTCACACCCTATCCGGACCCGCGGCCAAATGACAGCGTCAACAATGTGCAGCAGTCGTTTTTCCTGAATGCGATTGCCGGCGGGGATCAGTTGCGCATGCGCACGGCGTTGGCGCTGAACGAACTTTGGGTGGTGAGCGCGAACACAGTGAACGACCCGCTGGGGTATACGAATTACCTGCGCGCACTCAGCAAGGATGCGTTGGGAAATTACCTGAATTTGATGACGGATGTGACGTTGACTCCGGCGATGGGAAATTTCCTGAACATGGTGAACAATGACGCGCCGCCTCCTGGAGAGCACGCCAACGAAAACTACGCGCGCGAATTTATGCAGTTGTTCTGCCTGGGATTGAACCAGTTGAATCCGGACGGAACCCCGGTGTTGGACGTCAGCGGAAATCCGATCCCGACGTATACACAAAACGACGTAATGGACCTGGGCCGCGTGTTCACCGGATGGACCTATCCGCCGACGCCGGCCAAGCCGCCGCAGAATCACAATCCGCAATACTACGGCGGTCCGATGGTGGCGGTGGAAGGTTTGCACGATACCGGACCAAAAACGATTCTGGGGCAAACGATTCCGGCGGGCCTGAGCGCGGCGCAGGATTTGGCGGCGGCCGTGGGAATCATCTTCAATCATCCGAACGTGGGGCCGTTCGTGGCCAAACAGATGATCGAGCACCTGGTCACCAGCAATCCCAGCCCGGCGTACGTGCAGCGCGTAGCCACGGCATTCGACACCGGGACGTTTAACAGCTACGGGTCGGGGAAACGCGGAGACTTGCAGGCGATGGTCGCGGCGATCCTGCTGGATCCGGAAGCGCGGCGCGGCGACAACCCGGCGACGGTTGTTGTGACAGACGGCAAGCTGCGCGAACCAGTGGTGATGATCGCAAACATTGCGCGGGCATTCCACGCCAAAACCGACGCGGGAGGGTTGGCGGATTGGGGCAGTAACATGTCGCAAAGCATTTTCAATGCACCGACGGTGTTCAATTTCTTCCCGCCGGTCAATCCGATTGCGGGCACTACGCTGAATGGACCCGAGTTCGCGATATTCGCCACGAATACGGCCCTGTCGCGCGTGAACTTCATAAATGCAGCGGTGTACGGGGCGCTCGGAGGGAACACCAAGCTGGATTTCAGTCCCGTGATCAACGCCGGCACTTCGGACCAGATGGTGGCATGGCTGGACACACTATTTCTGCACGGGAGCACGCCGACTCAAATGAAACAAATTATTCTCACTGCCGTCGGCGCGGTCGATCCCACGGACAAGACGGGCCAGGCAGAGGCGGCGATCTATCTTTACACTTCGTCGTCGATGTATCAGGTGCAGCACTGATTTTGAGGAGCAAGAGATGACACGGCACACACGGAGAGACTTGCTGCGATTAGCGTGCTGCTCGGCGGCCGGCGCGAGCCTGGTGAGCGGACTGAGCAAACTCGGGCTGGTGAGCGCGCTGGCGCAAGGCACAACGGATTACAAAGCGCTGGTGTGCATTTTCATGTTTGGCGGAAATGACAGCAATAACATGCTCGTGCCGACAGACTCGCGGTACACGAATTATTTGCAAGCCCGCAGCGTCTTGGCGCTGCCACAAAGCCAGCTGCTGCCGCTGCAAATCAACGGACAATCGATCTACGGATTGCACCCGAACATGCCGGAGATGCAAGGGTACTTCAACAGTCAAAAATCACTGGCCATTGTTGCGAACGTGGGAACGCTGGTGCAGCCCACGACGCAAGCGACATACCAGGCGTTTAAGAATCTGCCGGAAAATCTTTTTTCGCACTCCGACCAGCAGGACCAGTGGCAGAGCGCGCAACTCGCCGGAACACCGGTCTCCGGTTGGGCCGGCAAGGTCGCCGACAATGTCCAGACGTTAAACGCCGCCGCGCAGTTTCCGCCGATTCTCTCGATCTCCGGCAGTCCCGTCTTCTGCACCGGCATCAGCACGAGGCCTTTCTCGATGGACCCCGGCCAGCCGCCGGGTCTACAGGGATTCGATATGTCAGCGGCGTCCCAGGCCCGGTTTGCCGCGACTCAACAATTGCTGACCTTCGACAGCGGCTTGTCGATGGTGCAGGCGGCGAACGCGGTAACGGGACAAGCGGTGAAGTTCGCGCAGGTTCTGTCGGATGCGCTGAAGAATATCCCGCCGCTGCAGACAAAATTCCCGTTCAATTATCTGGGGCAACAACTGCAGCAGGTGGCGCAGGTGATTTCCGCGCGAAGCGCCCTGGGCGTACAACGCCAGATCTTCTTCTGCGCCGTCGGCGGATTCGACACGCACGCGGACCAATTGCCGCAGCAGGTGCAGCTGCTCTCGACTGTCAGCCAGGGTATGTCGGCGTTCTATCAAGCCACGCAGGAACTGGGAGTAGCCAATCAAGCGACCACATTTACGCTTTCCGAGTTCGGCCGCACGCTGGAGCCGGGCTCCAACGGCGGCTCGGACCACGCCTGGGGCGGCCACCAGTTGATTCTGGGAGGCGCGGTGAAGGGCAACGCGATCTACGGAACGTTCCCGACACTGGCGCTGGCCGGGCCGGACGACGCCGACCAGAATGGCCGGTGGATCCCCACGACGGCGCTGGATCAATATGCGGCGACGCTGGCGACGTGGTTTGGAGTCAGTGCAGCGAACCTGCCGTCCATTTTCCCGAACCTGGTGAATTTTTCGACCGGAAATCTGGGGTTCATGGGCTAGCCGCGTAATTTATAAATTATGTAAGGTTATATTACTATTATGTAATATTGAAAAAGGAATAAGGAGTCGACGACGGCTTATGAGAACGACGTTCAAACTGTGGCTCCTTCCGGTCGCGCTGGGATTGGCGTCTCAGGGACACGCACAGGGGCCCGTAGTTGCGGGGGTCGCTCCGGTGATTGACGGCGGGATCGGGTACTCATATATGCAGTCGAACGTGCCCTCGGAAGGCAACCTGGCGATGAAGGGGATCGTGGTGTCGGCAAGCGGGGATCTGAATGCGCGCTTTGGAGCGAAACTGGAAGTGGGGTATTCGCGTTCCTTCGATGCGTTTCAGACGGGCCGCGCCGCCGACATCTTGACGTACATGGCCGGGCCGGTTTTCTATCCGGTTCGGCGGCCCAAATTCGATATCCATGCGGAGGTGCTGCTGGGCGGGGCCAGAGAGACCGGGGTCAACTTCGAGAGCAATGGAACGCTGGTGCGGGGATTCGTAAACCATTTTGCGTGGGCGGGCGGCGCAGGATTTCAATACCGGATCTCGGAAGCTTTTTCGCTGCGCCCGGAAATAGAGTACTTCCGCACTTCATTTTTCAATTCAAACGTGACAATCCAGGGACAGACCAACTTGCGACCGTCGCTCAGCTTGATCTACACGTTCGGGCGGCGGCGCGAGTAAAAGCGGGTTGCCGCACATATTTCCCCGTTTGATTGGTCTGAGCTTTCAAGTGCTTTCGGGTGCCTGGAATTGTTTCGGGATTACTGCCGAAAGCATGGGTCGTGCCCGCAGGGTATGGGGATTTTATTGCGGGGAATTTTGTCATGATGGCCGTAGGAGCGCTGGCGCACATGGCAAGGTGCGCTCTCGGTGTGGATATTCGACAGTTGGGGCGCAGCCGACCTACTGTCCGTATTCTACAGGGATCGCAGCCTAGTGATTCGCGCAATGGCCAGCAGGACCAGGAAACTTCCTGCCAGAAATTCCAGTCGCTTCACATTGTTCGGTGTTCGCGGTCCACCGCGCGGCATATTGGCAGCCACCGGCACTAGTTTCGTGTGGTCGGCGGGATCGTAGCGCACGACGATCGGAGTTCCTTGCGGGTGGTCATTCACCCACTCTTCGAACGGCGCAATCTGGTTGGGTGGGTATTGCAAAATTTCGGGTGAGGGAACATTGGTCGAATAGACGTTCGTCGCATGCTGCTCAGCGCCCACCGCATAGTTCAAACGGCAACGGATGTAGAACTTTTCCCGCCGACCAGTGCTCGTCCGATTCAGGCCGCATTCGTCAACGTGCGCCGTCACCTCCGGCCATCGCCACTGGAGGTGTTCCTGCCAAGCCTGTGCCACCGTCACTACCAACGCGAAGATGGTGCACAGCCCTAAAAGGATTACCAGCACCATCAATACGAGCCACAGTATTGGACCTTTTTGCGCTGTTCCCGTAATCATTATTTCGTCCGGCGAACTCTTCACTCACGGTAAATGTCCATTTCCACACCGTGCAAACCTTCTCAATTTGACGACGCCGATTGATCACCTACAATTTCGCGCGGCTACTCCGCATTTCGCTAGGTCTCGATTAGTCGGCAGCCCGGATGTAATCCTCGGACCTACATCACGTCACAACTTGAGCCAAGTCTTACCGGAGCGTGGCTCTCGCGTCTTATGAGAGCCGCTTCCCACAATCCGGTAACGCCTTGGGGCGTGTCTGCCGGAACCCCCTTGATCTTGCTAGGGGCTGGCGAGCCACAAAATATTGGGAGGCAAGGCGGGAACCCCAGGAATTTGGGCAACGATCAAACTGCTACTTACCGGACTCCAGCATCTTTTCCGTATCGAGGAAGTTGGCGTTGTCGTCCACGCACACCACTTCCCCAATGTTCCAACCTGGTTTTAACTCGAAGTCGTTGTGCGCCACCCAAGGCTTGGCGTAAGCCTTCGGATCCTCAATCGTGAATTCAATGGACAAGGCGTCATGGCTGACCCGCCGGATGCGTTCTACCAGGTGCAGCGCGTCGCTGTGCGGATGGCCGTCCCCGTCGAGCCAAGTCCTATCGTTGAAACCAACCGTATCCACCACGAGCGTATCCCCTTCCCACCTGCCGATCGAGTCTCCCATGAACGAGGGAGTTAGGTCCGGGGAATGTTGCCGCCCATCCGTGAAGATTTGGCGTACAAAGTGGTCGTACTCGAAGAACATGATCACCCGGCCGGGGATCTGCATAATCTCCAACGGTTGCCCGACTCGCATAATGTAGATCCGTGGCACGCCGGGGGGAAAACACTTGGTCACCGGATCGTTTGATTCCGATAAGGGCACTCCGCGCGGGCCGACGTTTGGTTTGGCGGCCTCATATTTCGCCCGCCCCCAAGGCGTCATCGGAGGCTCCTGATTGGTAAGGGTTCCTGATATCTCATACATGGTGTATCGTCGAGCGTTATCGGGCGGCCGCCGCGATCGCCTCCAAACCCCCGTGAGGTCCGGCGCAGGAGCCTTTGCTTCTCCCCGTGGCTCAGCAGTTTGAGCGAGTACGCATGACACGAGGATGAGCGCTGCCATTGCGGCCACCGCCGATCCCACCAGCCGTTTGCGCATCACAAAACTCCTCCCAGACTCCAAATTCCTGATTCCCACACAGGCCGCGATCCCCGCATATCGAAGCAAATCGTCACGCGAGCATGCGGAGCAACCCCTATTGACCTGCGTAATCTTCGCCGCTCTGGATGGTCAACTCCTTGCCGGTAGGAAACACAATCTTTTTGAGACGAAGGATATGCGTGCCGTTTTTCGAGAGATTGCCTGTCACTGTGATCTGATCCCCCGGCTTAAGCGAATCTTTGGTCCAGCCATTCCTGGTCAGGCCCAACGGGCTAACCGATTCCACGATGTACTTTTGGGTTTTGCCCGCCGTTTCATTTACCTCCATATCAATTTCAGCGTGCGGATTCACCCACCGGATACTCGTTACGGTTCCCTTCAAGGTCATCATCTTTGATATGTCGTACGACGCCGCACCGTGGTGCGCAAAGATGGGAACGGAAACCAAGAGGAGAACAACGGCACCCAAAGCAGGAGGACCTGAGAGCTTAATTTTCACGGGGAACCTCCAATTGCGGGCAAGTTTTTCAATTCCACCGTGACTTGTCAATGGAATAATCCCTGGACTGAGGATTCGGAAAAAGTCCCGATATAAGTTCTCCCCGGAGGCGTGCGAAAACTAAACGAGCGCTGGGGGCGCAGCGGCGAATGTCAATGGCTGGAGAAACGAGATCCTTCTGGTCTCAGGGATAGACTCAACAGGCTGCGGAATGACTTAAATTTTTGTCATTCCGAGGCGCGCTGCGCGCCGAGGAATCTCTCTTTTGCTGCACTTAAACCGAAGAGAGATTCCTCGCTTTGCTCGGAATGACAAAATAGATCAATTTTTCCGCAGCCTATCAGGTCAGACGGAATTGCTTGCCGAAGGACCGATCGAATTTACAGTCCTCCGGCAAACGGAAATTGAAGTTAGTTTTCCAGCTGAACTTCCATGATTTCGCCGGGAAGGCGAACCATCCCTGAAATCGGCCCCGAGGCGGATGCCAACGGGAAGCGATGCACTACGGGAGTGGTGCGTTCCTTTCTTTCCGGAAAGCTGCTGCCGTCGGCCTGCATCCTCTCCATCCGGATGCCGAGCGTGCGCTCGAGCAGGAGCAACTCGGAACGTTGTTCCCGGCCGAAGAGCGTGGAAGCGACTCCACTCTTTCCCGCGCGGCCTGTGCGGCCCACGCGATGAATGAAGTTCTCCGCAATTTCCGGCAGATCGTAGTTGATGACGTGTGCGATGTCCTGCACGTGAATGCCGCGAGCCGCAACGTCCGTGGCAATGAGGATGCGGTAGCGTCCCTGTTGAAAGCCCGTGAGAGCCGCGGTTCGCTGGGATTGCGAGCGGTCGCCATGAATCACGGCGGCGGCGAATCCTTCGCGATTGAGGTTCCGGGCCAGCTTGTCGGTCCCGCGCTTGGTGCGAGCGAAGACCAGAACTCGTCCGGACTCTTTTCCGAGCAAATGCTGCAGCAACTCCTGCTTGCGGTCGCCGGAAACTTCAAACGCCTGGACGCGAACGTTGTCCGCAGGTTTGAGAGTGGACCCGAACGCGAGGCGCACCGGGTTTCTCATGTAGTCATTCACAAGATGAACGACGGAAGCCTCGAGCGTCGCCGAAAAGCACAACGTCTGGCGCTCCTTGGGAAGCACCGCTGCGATCCTGCGAATCGCCGGGAGGAAACCCATGTCGAGCATGCGGTCGGACTCATCGAGGACGAGGACCTTTAGTCCGCGAAAATTGAAGAGGTTGCGGCCGAGGTAGTCTTCCAGGCGTCCCGGAGTGGCGACCACGAGCCGTGCTCCCGCGCGAATCGCGGCAAGCTGCTTGGCCTCGGGCAATCCGCCCACGACCAGCGCCGCGGGGGACAATTGCTTCCCGCGCAACGCGTTGTACTGATCCACGACCTGCATGGCGAGTTCGCGCGTGGGAACGAGCACGAGCGCTTCGATTCCCTTCGCTTTCGATGCAAGCAGGCGCTCGATGATCGGGACGAGGAACGCCAGCGTCTTGCCGGTTCCTGTCTGCGCGGTCGCGAGCACGTCCTTGCCTTCCAGCG
Organism: uncultured Acidobacteriota bacterium; assembly: GCA_963719875.1. Classification (GTDB taxonomy): domain Bacteria; phylum Acidobacteriota; class Terriglobia; order Acidiferrales; family UBA7541; genus Palsa-360. Next base: position 901,693 of record CAVRDJ010000002.1, read on the forward strand.
CCTGCGGGATCGCCGCGGCCTGGACCGGAGTCGGCGTCGCAAAATGTGCAAGTGACAGCCGCTCCTTGGTGTAATTGGAAATCTGTAATTCTGAAAAATTCTGCATGTTTCTATCTTGTCTTTTCTGGTGGCGGGAGCTGTCGCGGCACACACGAGTTTTCGCGCGTGCTCGCAACTGGCAATGCCAGTCCTAGTTTGAATTACGCTGAAAACTCACGGAGGAAATAAGAGGCGGGGTTATCTCAAATCGAACACGAACCAGAGGAACCACACCAAACAACCGATGTATCAAGCGCAATCGAAGTATACCACACTTCCCACGGAAATCACGGAGAAAAATTGCGCGGCGGGTTAACTCCTGATTCCCGCCGCGGCAATTGAAGGATAAGAAGAGACTTAGGCTACTTCTTTCTCACCTCGAGAGGTTCTTCCAATTGAAAGGTAAGTTTAGTCTCGGGTGAGATGGTGATGTCCTTGTCGCCCGTAAACGCAGCGCCAGCGGTGCCTGCGCCGGCTCCCGCTCCGGCTCCGATCGCTGCGCCCTTGCCGCCTCCGGCAAGCGCACCAATGATAGCGCCCACTGCCGCGCCACCACCTGCCCCGACTGCTGTCCGCTTCCCTCGGCCCTTGCCGGATTCGGTTACTTCAGTCGTTTTCAGCCGGTATTCTTCCCCACGCACCGTGACAGTCTTGAGGGTCACCGTGATTGCCGCGTTCCCCTTGAACTTGCCTGCGGACTTGGCGTCGATCACAGTTCCGGTGGCCTTCGCACCCTTGGGAATCACGACTCTGTCACCGACCACAACCGGCTCCGCGATAGAAGCGTCGAAGCGGTCTCCCGAATTGCTGGTTTTCGAGCTGACGGATTCGTCGGCGGTGACCACGATTTTGTTGCCCGCCTTCACCACAATCGGCTTCGGGGCGACAGCCGGTTCAGGGATGGATCCCGGGGCATTTTGCGCGCCGGTACTCTCAGGGGAAGGCGCGTTCGCTGGGGATGAAACAGCGGCATTCCCAGAGTTCCCGTTGGAAGAGGCAGTGGCATCAGGCGAAGTGGCCGAATTGCGGCAACCAATTAGAGTAAGAATACTGACGATCATGAGATAGCGAACCAAGGGTTTGTGCCACATCGTTGAACCTCCGATTCAATTGGGGCGGTAAGAAAATGATATCAGGGGACGGTATCCTGACGCACCTGATTCTGTGGTCCTTGTGCCCTATCCGTGAAACGAACTGCGCTGCTTGCAGATCCGGAGCGGTCGTGGCACGATCGTTTTAGGTTCATCAGGCGGACTGAGGGTTTGCGTTCAGAGAAACTCAATGGAAACCGACAAGACCATCGTTCTGACCCCGGCAGAGGCCCCTACGCCCTTGCAGCGCCACTCCCGCGCGAAGATGGCGATTGCCTTTGGCGTGGCTGCGGTTTCGGATGTCCTCTCCATCTGGCTTACGTTTGCCCCGCCTTTCCAGTGGGCGCTCGATCTGGCCACTGCCTTCGCTCTTTTCCTGATTCTCGGCAGGCGATGGGCCCTGCTCCCTGGACTCGTCGCCGAAGCGATTCCCGGCATGGGAGTATTTCCCGTGTGGGTCCTGGTCATACTTTCAATTATTATCTACGACGGCATTAAGAAGCCGCAGAAATCTTAGTCCGAATTTCTCACCGTTGCGCGTTGGCGGGTCTGGTAGCGCGGGCTTTAGCCTGCGGGGGTTCGTCCTTGCAAGGACCAAAACCCGCAAGCTGAAGCTCGCGCTACTCAAGCCGAAAGTTAGAACCATGTTGCCCGGCGACAGTGAAACCAGTATGCTTCCGGGAGATTTGGTGGAGATCCCATGAACAACTATTCGAATTCGCTTTCTCGGCGAAGTTTCTTGACGGGCGCATCGTCGCTCGGCGCGTTGTACGCTGCGTCAAAATTCGCGCTCCCGCTGCCCGCGATGGCCCGGCCGCTGCTCGATGACCCGCGCATCGCCCCGCAGCCGATTGCCGACAAGGGTTTTGCCTCCATTCGAAAGATCGGAAACGGCTTGTACGCCTTGATTTCCGACCGCTCGAAGGGTCTGCAAACACGTTCGAATGGCGGATTTCTGATCGGCCGCGATGCAGCGCTCATGGTCGAGGGATTTCAGACGACCATCGGCTCGACCTTTCAATTGGAAACGCTGCGCACGGTCACGCAAGTGCCCGTCCGCGCGGCGCTCAACACGCACTGGCACTTCGACCACACGCTGGGGAATTCAGTCTATGGCGGCGCGGGGATCCCCGTTTGGGCACACGCCGATGCGGCATCGCGCATGGCGGCGTACTATCCCAAATGGCAGTCCGAAGACCTCGCCACGTTTCTCGCTCCGTGGGAGAAGCGCGTGCGCGACGCCAAGACTGACAGCCAGCGGGAACATGCCAAGAGCGATATCGAAGGCTTGACCGGGATGTTCAAGCCCGTGAGCGAAACGGTTCTCGCGCTGCCCAATCATCCGCTCGATCCCGCAAAAATGCCCATGGAAGTTGACCTCGGCGGCCTTACGGTCGTGATCGAAACCTACATCGGCCACACGGACACCGACCTGATTTTCCGCGTGCCCGATCAAAACATCATTTACACCGGAGATTTGCTTACTGGCGGTCAATACCCCGTCAACATCAACGGCTATCCGACAAAGTGGCGCGCGACGCTGGCCAAGTTTGCGACCTTCAATAAAAACACGCTCTTCGTTCCAGGCCACGGCCAGGTCATGGGGCTCGAAGGCGTTGCGGAGATGCGCGCCTGCTTTGACGACATCGCCGAACATGCCGAAAAATCATACAAGGCCGGCGTACCCGTGGAAGATGCCGTGGAGCAGTACGCCGTTCCCGACAAGTACAAAAACTATCGCATGTTTTCCTGGGGATTCGCCATCGGCCGCACCTACGAACAGCTTTACGCCGAGTGGTCCGGCAAGCCTGTCCAAATATTGAATTATTCTTAGCCACCGATTCCTTCGCTGTGCGGGTCTCCGCGAATTTTCGGCCTCCAAGAGAAATGGGGGACGAACCGGGCGGTTCATCCCCCTTGCTGGGTGGGTGCTACTGGGCGGGGATTCGGGGTTTACTTGTTGGCCGTAACTACCGGCACGGCGTCAATCTGTCCTGCCTGGGCGTACATTTCGCGTTCCGTTTTGCTGAGCGGGTCGTAAACCAAGGACATGCCGATCTGGGGCAAATTCAGGGAACGAACTCTGCGCTCGTTTCCGCGAATCGTGACCGTCAGGGAGGCGGCGCCCTTCTCGAGATGGGCAATGATCGGTCCGCTTGTAAAGACCGACTTGCTGCTGCTCATCGAGCGCAGGAGTGCCGGTGTCCCATTCGAATTCACCTGGATTGCATATTCCCCAGCCGGCAGCACGGCATGGTTCCAGTGGACTTCATACGGCAGCGTGAACTTGCCTTCAAAGCTTGGTTGAGCGTTTGCCGCAGCGGTGAACACGCAAGTGGCCATCAGAACACCCAGAAGCAGTCTCAATGTGGATGGACGTTGGGTCGCACGTTGGATTGTATTCAGGATTTTCATTGTCGTTCTCCTTTTCCTGGAGGCAATGCGCGCCTGCTGTTTTTTTGGAGTCCGCATCTTGCCTTCACCTGGTAATGCGAAAACCAGCGGCAAACAGGCTCAATAAAATTGACGAATTTTTTGGGTCGTGGCGCACCACTCGCCCATCCCGCTGCGCTTTCCATCGCGGGCAAGTTGACTTTGTCTGCTTTGGGCGCTACTTTCCGGGTCAATGCCTGCTATGTGGTTTTTGGCTGGAGAAGCAACGTGGTCACCGATTCCTCAACGCGGATCGACAGGCTGCTCGCCGATTGGGGCCAGGGCAATGAGGAAGCACGGGAAGCTCTGATCCCTGTGGTTTACAATGAATTGCGGCGGCAAGCGCGGCGCTATTTGCGGGGCGAACGTCCTGACCACACCCTCGAGAGCGCTGCCTTGGTCAACGAAGCGTATCTGCGCCTGGTTCGCCAGGACGTGCCACAGTGGCAAAACCGGGCTCACTTTTTTGGCGTAGCCGCGCAATTGATGCGGCACATTCTGGTCGATCACGCGCGCAACCGCCACGCCGCCAAGCGCGGCGCCGGAGCCCCGCGACTCGCTCTCGATCCCGAGCTTGCCCCGGCCAAGAAGCCGGAAATTGATCTCGTCGCGCTCGATGACGCCCTTGGCAAACTCGCCGCTTTAGACTCGCAGCAGTGCCGCCTCATCGAACTAAGATTCTTTGGAGGACTTTCCATCGAGGAGGCTGCTGTAGTCTTGGGCGTCTCACCGGCCACCGTAAAGCGAGAATGGGCCACGGCCCGTGCGTGGCTGCGCCGCGAAATGAAGAGGGACGAGTGAACGGGACGCCCGAACACCGGCAGGATGTCAAGAAAGTGCTCGCTGACGCCCTCAAACTGGCGCCAGGCGAGAGGGATGTCTATCTTGATCAGGCCTGCACCGAACCGGCTCTTCGCCGTGAGGTGGAATCCCTCATTGCCGCACACGAACGAGACCAAACCAGCTTCCAGGCCCAGCCGGCTTTCCAACCAAAAGGGCTGGCGATTGGCTCGCGACTCGGACCTTACGAAATCCTCGCGCGCATCGGTGCGGGCGGTATGGGCGATGTTTATCAGGCCAGCGATACCAAGCTCGGCCGCAGCGTAGCGATCAAAGTTCTTCCTCCGACATTCGTAGACGACCCCCAGCGGCTAGCCCGTTTCCAGCGCGAAGCCAGGCTACTCGCTTCGCTCAATCATCCCAATATCGTCACGCTCCACTCGTTTGAGGAGGTCGACGGCGTCCACTTTCTCACGATGGAGCTGGTCGAGGGCCAGTCGCTCAATCGGCTTGTACCGAAAGGAGGCCTCCCGGTCGATCGAATCCTGGACTACGCAGCCGCGATCTCCGAGGCGCTGGCCGCCGCCCACGAAAAGGGCATCATCCATCGCGACCTGAAGCCCGCCAATGTGATGGTGACCGGCGAGGGCCGCGTCAAGGTTCTGGATTTCGGCCTGGCGAAGGAAATCCTCGAGGCCAATTCCAGCGACGCAACGTTGGCCCCGGACGAATACACCAGGATTGGTGTAATCGTGGGCACTCCGGCGTACATGTCTCCCGAACAAGTCGCGGGCCGTAAAATTGACCATCGAACAGACATCTTCTCGCTGGGCACCCTGTTGTACGAGCTGGCGACCGGTCAAAAGCCCTTCCAGGGGCAGTCCTCGGCGGAGCTAGCCTCCGCGATCCTTCGCGACACGCCGCGACCGGTCAGGATGGTGCGAGCCGAATTGCCTGAAGGTTTGGAGGGTGTGATCCAGCGTTGCCTGGAGAAAAGCCCCCACGACCGTTTTCCGTCGGCGCGCGAACTCCGCATCGGGCTGCGCGGCATGACGGCGAGTATCGAAACCGGCTCAGGCGCTGCCGGCACCCAGGAAGGATTTTGGGTTGCCGTGCTGCCGTTTGAATACAGAGGCGCGAACGCCGAGATCACGGCGCTATGTGAGGGCCTATCCGAAGATATCGTGACTGGCCTGTCGCGTTTTTCCTACCTGCGAGTCATCGCGCGCAGCTCCCTGTTGCGATTCGCACAACAGGCCGTTGACGTCCGCGCCGTCGGAAAAGAAGTCGGCGCGCGCTACGTGATGGAAGGGAGCCTTCGCCAGGCAGGCTCCACGCTGCGCCTCGCAGTGCAGCTCGTCGACACGCGTTCCGGTTCCCATCTTTGGGCCGAAACCTATGACCGTACTTTTCGCCCGGAAGAAATCTTCGCGCTGCAAGATGACCTCGTCCCGCGCATCGTCGCGACCGTTGCCGACCCGCGCGGAGTTCTCCCTCGCACGATGGGGGAAGCTCTTCGCGGCAGAGACCCCGAGGAATTGACTCCGTACGAAGCAATGTTACGCAGCATGGCCTACCACCACCGCGTCGACGTGGAGGAACACGCCGCCGCTCGGGCCGGACTGGAACGAGCCATTCAGCGGGAACCGGGCAATGCCGATTGTTGGGCCATGCTCTCGCACCTCTATCGGGAAGAATACGCTCACGGGTTCAACCTCCGCCCTGACCCCATCGGGCGCGCCATCTCGGCGGCACGCCGTGCCGTCGAAATCGCACCATCGAATCACCTGGCTTACTTTGCTTTGGCCTCGGCCCAATTCTTCCGGCGGGAACTCCAGGCCTTTCGGAATTCCGCCGTACACGCGATCGAGCTCAACCCCATGGATGGATTCACCGCCGCCTACCTGGGCTTCCAGATTGCCTACGCTGGCGATTGGGAGCGCGGCTGCGCTCTGGCAGAACGGGCCAGGTGGCTCAATCCTCATCATCCCGGCTGGTACTGGTTTCCCTCCTTCTTCGACGCCTACCGCAAGAACGATTACCGCGGCGCCCTGGACGTCGCTCTCAAGGTCAACATGCCCGGCTTCTGGCGCACGCATCTCGCGCTGGCAGCGGCCTATGGGCAGCTCGGCGAACACGACGCGGCGCGTCGAGCCGTAGGAGACCTGCTGGCCATACGGCCGGACTTCGCCGCAGTCGCCCGCGAGGAATTAGGGAAGTGGTGGGAACCGGAGCTCATCGAGCACTTGATCGATGGCCTGCGCAAAGCGGGGTTGGAGATTGCCTCGTAAGTATCCTGATTGCTTCTCAGACTGAGTACACGATGCTGAATTCCCCGCTTGACGCTAACTTCGCAGAATGCGAAGATTGTTCATGCGGATCGTCAGCCGCAAGGCGATCAGAGAAGCGGCCGCCGAGCACGGCGAATGGAGCGCATCCCTAAACGCGTGGTACAAGATCGCCAAATACGCGGATTGGAAGAATTTTGCTGACGTTCGGAATAGTTGGAAAAACTCGGACGTAGTCGGGCGCTTCGTGGTGTTCGATATAAGCCACAACCGGTGCAGATTGATCACAACGATCAAATACAGATGGAAAATGGTTTACATCCGCCGCATTCTGAGTCACGCAGAATATGCCGAGAAGGAGTGGCTAAGGGGATGATCGCAGTATCCGATAAATACGCCCTGGAAGTCGGGTCGCCAACACCGATCACCTCTGAGCGCCAACACGAGGAATATCTCTCGGTCCTGGACAAGCTGGCAAGCAAAGAGAATTCAACGAAAGAAGAAGAGAAATATGCTGAAGTCTTGATGACGTTGATCGAAGCCTATGAAGGAGCGCACTACTCCATTCCTGATGCTTCCCCGGTGGAAGTCCTTCGCGCGCTGATGGATGCGAATCATCTGCGCCAAAAAGACCTGGTCCCGATCTTTGGGTCTGAGAGTATCGTCTCGGAGGTCTTGAACAAGAAGCGCGACCTCAACAAGAATCATATTGAAAAATTGAGCAAACGATTCCGCGTTTCCCCAGCAGTGTTTTTCTAGATAGCTGGCCCGCGACGTATGCGGGCGCCTCATTTACGCAATATTTGGGCGCTTCTTGCCGAAGCCGGTCACCTGTTCGAACGCGTGGGCCATTTGCAGTACAGAAAAATCCTCCTTGTTGCGGCCGACGATTTGCACGCCGACGGGAAGCCCTTCCGTGGTGAAACCTCCCGGCACTGAGGCGGCTGGATTGCCTGTGGCCGAGATGTACCAGCAGGACTTCATCCAATCGATGTAGTTATCGAATTTCACGCCCGCGATCTCTGTGGGGTAGGGCGTGTCGACGTCGAATGCGGGCAATTGCGTGGTGGGCAGGACGAAGTATTCATACTTTTCGAGGAAGGCCTGAAAGCTTCGCCAGAGCTGGCCGTGAGCGGTCTCGGCGCGCGCTACGTCCATGCCCGTCAGCCGCAGCCCTTCCTCGATCTCACCCTTGAGCGTGTCCTTGAAAGCGTCCGGGTGGTCATGCAGGCGCGCGCCATAATTATTCGCCGAAGCCAACGCGCGCAGCACGCGAAAGGCGACCTCCGCGGGGGCGAAGTCCGGCTCCGCCTGCTCGACGATGCAGCCCAGCGATTCGAACGTCTTGCGGTGGCCATCCACAACGGTGCGCACACGCGGGTCGAAGGGCACTCCGCCAAGGTCCTTGAACCAGGCCACGCGCACGCCTTTAAAGCTGCGGTCGAGCGGGCGCGCGAAACGCTCTCCCGGTTCGTCGATGGAGAACGGCGCGTGGGAATCCGGCCCCGCGATGGTGCTCAGGACGTAAGCAAGATCGGCCACCGAACGTCCGAGACATCCCGAGGTGCTCAGCGTCGACCACGCGAATGCCGCTTTCGGGTTCGGCACGCGGCCGACGGAAGGCCGGAAGCCAACCACGTTGCAGAAGGCAGCGGGATTGCGCAGCGAACCGCCGGTATCGCTGCCGCTGACCACGGGCGCGAGCCCGCAGGCCAAACTGACAGCGGCGCCGCCGGAAGAGCCGCCGCACGTCTTCGTCAGGTCGTAGGGATTGCGCGTCGCTCCGAAAACCTTGTTGAACGTCTGCGAACCCGCGCCGAATTCCGGTGTATTGGTCTTGCCGATGATGATCGCGCCCGCGCGCCGCATCCGATCGACAACAATATCGTCTTCGGCGGGGATGTAATCTTTATAGAGCGGCGATCCAAATGTGGTGCGGATGCCGCGAGTTTCCAAGAGGTCCTTGTGCGCGACCGGCAGGCCATGCAGCGGCCCCAAAGTTCCTTTATGCGCCTGGATCTCATCGGCCTTCGCGGCAGCGTCGGCGGCCATTTCCGGCACCAGAGTCACGATGGCATTCACCTTCGGGTTTACGCGCTCGATCTGTTTCAGATGCGCGGCCAGTGCATCGCGCGCCGAGAGCTTCTTCGCCCGGATCAGCCGGGCCATTTCGATAGTGCTCAAGAAACAAATGGAGGAATCGACGGCGTCACCTTCCGGGGCGCCCTTCAGTAGAATCGCAGCAGCCGTCCCCAGCAAAACTTCGCGGCGAGTTGGATGATTGTCGGTCATGCGCGGGAAAGCATCTGCGGACGACGCTTGTGCCATTCCGTTGCTTGCTCGTACGCATTCGCGAGCTGGAAGACGACTGCTTCGCCTCCATGAGGGCCGATTATCTGCAAGCCGATTGGGAGGCCCTGGCTCGTAAAACCGCATGGGAGGGAAATTGCGGGCCAGCCGTTGACATCAAACGGCGAAGTATTGCGCACCGCCGGCAAAATATCATCTGCCCGCGGATCCGAAATCGCGGGTGGCGGAATTGGAAGCGTCGGCGTGACCAGCACGTCCACCGACTCAATCCATTTTCCGGCCGTTCGGCGGACTTGAGCGAGGTCCCGGCGTCCTTGGATGTAAGCGGGTGTGGTCACGTCAGCACCCGCGCGAATCCGCTTCAAGGTCAGCGGCTGGTATAGCTCCGGAGTCTTGGTAACGTATTCGCGGTGGTACGCGTAGGCTTCGGCGGCCCTCACAACGTCTCGCAAGGTTTCCATGGTATTCGCCTGCAGAGCAACATCACGGATTCCGGCCGTGAGTTTCCCCAAAACGGATAACGCCTCCTTCACGGCGGCGTCAATTTCCGGATCGAGGTCGGCGAAGAAGAACTCGCGGGGCGCCCCGATTCGCATGGTGGACACATTCGTCCGCAGAGACTGCGCATAGTCGGGGATTTTCATCTCCTCGCTCGTAGTTTCCCGCTCGTCGTACCCGGCGATGACTTGAAGCAAGAGAGCTGTGTCAGCCACGGTGCGGGCCATCGGTCCGACATGATCGAGCGACCAGGAAAGAGGGATCACACCGCGAATGCTCACCAGGCCGTACGTGGGTTTAAGGCCCACGATTCCGCAATGCGATGCAGGAAGACGTACAGAGCCCGCCGTGTCTGATCCGAGAGCTCCGTAACAAAGTTCGGCTGCCAATGCCGCAGCCGAGCCGCCCGAGGAACCCCCGGCGATGTGGCTTGGCTCCCAGGGGTTGTGAACGGCCCCGAAGTAACTGACGATTGAGCTGCCCCCAAATGCGAATTCGTGCATGTTGGTCTTGCCCAGCAACACAGCGCCCGCGGCCTTGAGTCTGCGCACCACCTCGGCATCTTCTGTTGGAATGCGATCCTTGAAGACACCGCTGCCGCAGGTGGTCCTCACGCCGGCCGTATCGAAAAGGTCCTTCAGGGCAATCGGGACGCCATGAAGGGGTCCACGCCAATTCCCCCGCTTCACTTCCGCTTCGGCTTCACGCGCCTGTGCCAGGGCTGATTCCGCCGTGATCGTGATGAAGACATTGAGTGGGGGGTTGAACCGGTCGATCCGCGCGAGACATGCGGTGGTCAATTCCACAGGCGAAACTTTTTTCTTGCGAATCAGATCGGATACTTCGCGGATACTCAACTTCGTGAGGTCGTCACTCTGGCCGCCGCTCACCGGGTTTGTCCTTTGAGACTCCTGCTCCGTCTCCGCCACTGCGGGAAGCTTCGCCAAAGAAACGGCAGTTCCCGCCAGAGTGGCTTTGAGAAAAGCCCTTCGCGATAAATCATCGGAAGGATTGGTCATTTGTGGCGGACTGTATCACAAAATCCATTTGGGAGTACCAGGCAACTCTCCGATCGGTGAATTCCGCATCCCGCAAAGAAAATGACTTACTGCCTACGCCTCCACGGGCTGCGGAAAAAGGGCCCTGCTCCTTTTGTCATTCCGAGCGAAGCGAGGAATCTCTCGTTCTTTTCATGGGGTTAAATCGAAGAGAGATTCCTCGCTTCACTCGGAATGACAAAATAAACTACTTTTTCCGCAGCCTGTCCAGCCGCTGAATTCTGCTTACTCGAGCTTCCTGCGCGCGAAGACGAACAGCGACGAGGCCAGCAGCAGAAACATCACGACGCCCAGCCAAGGCGACTGGCTCGCGCCGGGCATGAATTTCCCGCCAAAGTCGAAAATCTTCGCCGGCCAGGGCAGAAAAAATGCGCTCGTCAGCCAATGCGGCAACCGCTTGCTCAATTCCGGATCCTGCAGCAGGTTCAGGAAGATGGCCAGCAGGCCGAAAACGCCGCCCGCCGCAATCAGTCCGCTCGAATATAACGAGCCGGGGCTGACTTCGCTTTCGGCGCCGCTCTTCTGTTCCGTTCCTCGCTCCACGATCCAGCGCAAGAGTCCTCCGGCGAACATCGCCATAGTCGTGGCAATCGAAATGTACGAGCCTACGGCAAATGGAAGCGAGCGAATGCCCAGCAACTCCACAGCGATCACCAGAAACACTCCGAGGAACACCAGCCGCCAGGGCAGGCGCTGATTCAGGATGCCGCTGATCACCGTGGCCATGAGCCGCGCTTGCGGAGCCGCCGCCTGGTCGCTGCCGATTCCCTGCACCCATTGCACCTCGATCTGATTCGAGGCTGGATCGAACAAATATTTTCCGTCGGGGATTTCCCGGGATCCGATCGCGTTCACGAGCACATACATCTTGCCCTCATGCTGGAACGAATTGTCCTGGCGCTCGACGCCGGAAGGCAGGTTGTTGATGTCGAGCGGGATCTGGATCGCCTTGTACTGCGCCAGGCCGATGTTCATTAGGATCAGCGTTCCGCCGATCGCAAAGGCGGAAACCAGCACGCCAATAATGAGCGCGATTTGTTGCTGGTACGGCGTCGCGCCGACGAGATAGCCAGTTTTCAGATCCTGCGACGTGGCGCCGGCAATCGCCGCCGCGATGCACACCACGCCGCCAATCGTCAGCGCCAGCACGGCGTAGGAATTCGCCGTCCAATGGATCACGAGGAATACGGCGCAGGTGGCCATCAACGTGGCAATGGTCATGCCGCTGATGGGATTCGATGAGTTGCCGATCAACCCGCTGATCCGCGAAGCCACCGTCACGAACAGAAAGCCGAAGACGATCACGAAGATCGCAGCAATCAGGTTGGCGAACGCCCCGGTCTGCGCTCCGGGAATCGGCTTGAACCGCAGCAGAGCCCACATCATCGTCAGCAGCACCGCGGATCCAATCAAGACGAAGCGCATGGACAGGTCGCGTTCGATCCGGTTCGTTTCCGCAGCCGTTTCCCTGCTCTTTCGCATGTCCTTCAAGTCCCGCGGTCAGCGCCGAGAAAATCGTGGGCATGGTCTTGATCAGCGTAATCAATCCCGAAGCGGCGACGGCGCCCGCTCCCATAGGGCGGATGTAACTCGCCCAGAGCTGATCGGGCGTCATCTGCGGAATGGGCACGGTGCTCGGGTAGAGCGGCACGTTGGGAGAAAGCGAGCCGAAAAATTTGATCGCCGGCATCAGCACCAGCCACGAAATCACGCCCCCGGCAAAAAGCGTTCCCGACACGCGCGGGCCGATGATGTATCCCACGCCGAGATATTCCGAGGTGATCGCCGCGCGGAACGACGCACCGGGCAGCCAGTTCGGCCTGTATTCGGGCTGGCCCGGCCACATCCCCAGCGTGTTCATGCAGAAGGTGTACACGCCGCCAAGACCGAGCCCCCAGAATACGCGTCCGGCAAACGAGCCGCCGCGCTCCCCCGCCACGAGCACGTCCGCGCAGGCCGTGCCCTCCGGAAACGTCAGGTTGCCGTGCTCCTTGACGATCAACTGTCGCCGCAGCGGGATCATCAAAAGCACGCCGAGCCATCCGCCAAGCAGGGCCAGAAAAAAGACGCGCCAGTACTCCGTGTTCAGAGAAAACCCCAGGAAGATCAGCGCGGGAAGAGTGAAAATGACGCCTGCCGCGGCCGACTCGCCCGCCGAGCCGGTGGTCTGCACGATGTTGTTTTCGAGGATCGTGGACTTGCCGAACGCGCGCAGGATGGAAATCGAGAGTACGGAGATCGGGATCGAAGCGGAAACCGTGAGTCCCGCGCGCAATCCGACGTATACGGAAACGGCGCCGAACAAAATGCCGAACAGGGAACCCAGAATCACCGCGCGCCAGCTGAACTCCGTCATCGCGCTCGAAGTGTCCACATAAGGACGAAAATCCGCAGGGGGCGCCGTCGAACTCCAGGGTTTAGTGGCCAAGAAACACCTCCGCAATCGATTCCGCTTTCAATCTCGTCTTAACAAGCCGTATGGGCACGCGCCTCTCCGGTCGCTCGGCATTATGGCTCAAATTGTTTTGGGTTCGAGAGAATTCTGAGCGCCGTGTCACTGATGATTCACAGTTGCGAATCCGAATCTTGCGCGAGTAGCGCAGGCTTCAGCCTGTGGGGGTTGATCCTGGCACGGTCGCGCCTGCTTACCGCAAAAATCCACAGGCTGAAGCCTGCGCTACTAATCCTTCGAATTCAACGGTAGCTTGGTCATCGCAGCCAGGCGCCCTGAAGAGATTTCTGCTAAGCGCGTGGTCACGACTGGCCCGCGCTCGAAGGCCGGGGACAAACGAAGAGAATCCACGCGGCTCCTTGCAGCACGCTCAACATCGCGCGCACATTTCCCGGCGCCAGATGTTCTGCGGCCTGTTCGATCAGGAACACATTCTCCCCGTCCAGATCAAGGCGGTAGAGGTCCGCGCGACGTCCATAAGAATATTTTTGATAGGCAGGCTTTTCTTCAGCGGCGATTTCCAGCAAACGAGTCCAGAAACTTTGCCCGCGAAAGATCCGGCGCTTGGAGGCCGTCGCGCGGTTCAGATCCAGGAGGCGCCTTGGATTGGGGCCGCCGCTCTCAAACAACGCGTTGGTGCACTGATCAGCGGCAAATGGGCGCGAGGGATCGTCATCCGGAAAATTCGCCAGCGCGGCGGCGAGTTCCGTTTCGTTCGCATCGAATCCGGTCCAGGAATATCGGTAGAAATGATAAACGACCGTCCCGGAATGCAGAAGTTGGCGGATCCGCGCCGAATCCTTTCCCGTAACGCTCAGGATCATGTCGAGGAGTTCATCCAGCCGAAACGTTTGCCGCACGAGTGGCCGCACGGTTACGTATCCGGCTTCTTCCTCCGTGTAGCGAACGGGAATCGTTTCCGGCAAGGGCATCCGAGGAGAATACGTGGAGAAGGACTCAAAAGTCGATACCAGAGAGGTGACGCCCACCTGAAACCCGGTGTGACTGCAGGTTAGGAATTCACTCTCAACTCTTAACAGTCAACTCTCAACTTGCTCTTACGCCATTTTGGACAGGCGCTCTTTCACGCGGTCGGATAGTGTCTTGCCGTCCACCGTCTTGCCTTCTAGCCGCACTTTTGCCGCTTTGATCACCGCACCCATCGATTTAGGCGAGGTTGCGCCGGTTTCCACAATGGCGGCTTCAATCGCGGCGCTCATGTCGGAATCGGAAGCTCCCGCGGGCAAGTAGGCTTCGAGTATGGCAATTTCCTTCGTTTCCTTGTCGGCGAGGTCCTGCCGGCCGCCCTTGGCAAATTGCTCGACCGACTCGCGCCGCTGCTTTACCAGGGTTTGCAGCACCTGAAGCGCCTCGGCGTCCTCCAGCGGACGTACTTTTTCAATCTCCTTGTACTTGAGCGCGGACTTGATCATGCGCAATACGCTGAGGCGCAGTTCCTCCTTCGACATCATCGCCGCGGTCAAATCTTTCTGGATGCGTTCCATCAATGGCATCTTGGTATGCGCGAACGAATGTTCGCGTCTCTCCCGAGTTGTGAAATCAGTTGCTCGATGCGGAGATTTTCTGCTTCGCGGATTTTACTATAGCACAGCGCATGCCTTCAGCCGCGCCGCGCCCGCGTCGAACGTGGAGCCACAACCGGATTCGCCCTGCCGCGCCGCTGCATTGCCCTGCCGGCTACGCAATGCGGCAAGCCCACCGCACTCTAGGCTCAGACGGAGAGCTATGCTATTCTGAATGTTCCATTCGGGCCGTTTTTTCCGCGCGCCCGAGTGCGTGTCGTCGGGGCGTAGCGCAGCCTGGCTAGCGCGCCTGGTTCGGGACCAGGAGGCCGGTGGTTCAAATCCACTCGCCCCGACCATTCTTTTCGCCCGCTTCTCCAGTCAACCTCATGATCTTTTAACGTGGCTATAGAAACAAGGGAAGCCCAAAACCCGACCCTTCCAAACCAAAGGGTCGGACACCCTGAAAAGCCAAACCAGTCAACCGGCGTTGAGGTATTGGAGTGGTATCCTTAACAAACGTGCGCACACGTCAACACAATAAACGCAAAAGGGTTGGCCACGCGCCAAGCTAGGCGACGGCTTCCAATCCATTCTTCGCGACGAGAGCAAGCAGCTTCAAGGAAGCTCCTCTCGGATGTTTCTTGCCTCGTTCCCACTGGCTAATCAAGCCGGTGGTCACGTTCAGATAACGCGCAAACACCGCTTGACTGGCTCGTTCACGGCGCCGGAGTTCGCGAATCTGCCTGGCGCTTAAAGGGCGTACGGGCGTGAGACATAAGACATTGAACTTGCGCATGGTCTGCTTGTCCATTACGCCTGCATCGTGCAGACCTTTGGCTGTCTCATGCACCGCAGCCAGCAAAGTACTCCGGTATTTTTTGGACTTTGATTTCCTGGTGTTATTCATGACAGATCACCTCGATCAACGGCCCTAATTCCATTGCGTTCGTGATTTCCGTTTCGCCATAGGCCAGCATTTCCGATGCGAGTTCCTTGAGCGCGGCCAATTCGTCTTGCGAAATGTCGGCCCGTCCACTTTTTGCGAATCCATAAACGAAAAACGCCCGCGCACCCCGCCGATACAAGATCACGACGCGGAAACCTCCCGACTTTCCCTGGCCGCGCCTGGCAATGGGCTGCTTGATCACGCCAGCTCCGAGGTCGGCGTCGATCAAGCCGCGCTCGGCATCGGCAGCCGCCTTGCAATGGGATGCGTCCTTGAGACCCGCCTTTCGTGCAAATCGTGCGAAAGCCTTTGTCTTCCATACCCTCAATAGGCCTCACGGGGCGTCTGACAACGCCAAACTATATATAGCACTTAGTGCTATAGATTTCAAGCGGAGTCGATTTTGTAATTGTGAAAGCACCAGACTTTCTCAAGATTCAACAGAGTTCCATAAGTTTCAACAGGCCTTGACACCATTGGGTGGCTGTCCTAACGTGTCACCTACATTCACAAACAGAATCGGGGCTCAAGAACTCAGAATTCCAAAATGGGTGTGGCGAAAGGTCTGGCCGCAGGACGTATGAGCCAGCGCTGTAGGGAGGCCAATCCCCCGGGCACAAGAAAGCGGCTATGAACTCGAAATGTTTGGCGTCGTCCGTATTTTTTGCCCATCTAATCATTGTTCTGGTGGGATCCCCTACTCGGTCTTGGGCCCAATCGTCAACGACGGGGGCGTTGAGGGGGACTGTCACGGACCCCGCCAACGCTGCGGTGCCGGGTGTGACCGTTACGCTGGTCAACAACGCGACGAGCCAGGCCCAAACAAGCACCACCGACTCAAACGGCGGCTATGGATTTTCGTTGCTGGCCCCGGGCGCCTACGGGCTGACTTTTTCTGCGCAGGGATTCAAGACTTCGCAGATGGCGTCAGTGACCGTGAATGTCTCTGAGGCTCCGGTTGTGGACGCGCAATTGCAGACCGGAGACTCGACACAGCATGAGGTGTGCCAGTGCCGCCTGAGTCAGGGCGCCACATCCTCGACGGGCACTTTGGTGGACAACAAGACGTTAACAGGGGTTCCTCTAACTACCCGCAACACCACGCAAGTGATGTCCATGTCTTCCGGCTCGGCTTCCGATGTGAATAATGCAGGAACTTTGGGAAGGGGTACGCTGACCTTCAATGTGAATGGCAATACCACCACGGGTACGTATACGGTGGACGGCGCTACCTCGGGCGGCACAGTACCCAATCCGGACGCCATTTCGGAATTTAAGATCCAGACTTCTCAGTATGACGCCGGGTATGGCGCCAATGTTCCCAACACAAACCTGATCACGAGGTCCGGGGGAAACGATTTTCATGGCGACTTTTGGGAGTTCGTACGCAATGACATTTTCAACGCCAATGACTTTTTCCTGAATGCTGCCGGACAGCCTCGTCCGAACCTGAAACAGAATCAGTTCGGCGGCACGATCGGCGGACCAATCAAGAGAAACAAGTTGTTCCTCTTTGGATCCTTCCAGGCGACCCGGCAGGTGAATGGGCTGGATCCGACCTCATTGTCCACTCTCATTCTCCCGCCCCTGACCGACGATCGCTCGGCGAAAACGATTGGGTCGCAGTTCTGTCCGGGAAATCACCCCGGCAACTCGAGGTATTCGACCTTCGCTGAGGGAACGCAGGTAGCGTGCGATGGTTCGAACATCAATCCGGTAGCTCTTACTCTGCTCCAAATGAAACTGCCCGGTGGCGCCTATCTGATCCCTACGCCGCAGAGTATTCTCACGAGCGGTCGTGCCGCCGGCCTCGGCTCCTATTCAATTAGTCTTCCCTCCACATTTCGCGAGAACCAAAGTATCGCTAACCTGGACTATGCAATTTCTTCCAGGCAGAACTTTTCCGGGCGGGTATTTGTGTCTAGCATCCGCCAGGTTCGCTCCCTCAGCGCCCCGTATGGGCTCAACCCCGGCCCGCAATTTGTTCCCGGCTCCCCGCACGGATTCCGACCGAGAGATTACGTGGTCAGCCTGAAGCTGACTTCCATCTTGACCAGCAATGTCGTGAATGAAGCCTGGGCGGCGTATACCCAAGACGATTCTGTTGGCGATAGCCGGGGAGTCCCGTCCGCCGCATCGGTCGGCATGACGCCGTTAGACCAATTCTTCGCCATGCCCCCCGAAATTCAGGTGCTCGGGCCGCTGGGATCTTTTCGATTCTTGGGGAATTTTGCGAGTGATTCTACGTCCAAGACCACGACGTATCAGTGGGCAGATAATATTTCCTGGTCTCACGGCAAGCACACTACCCGCCTCGGCGTATTCGCGGATACGCAATATAATTTCGAAGATGACACCGGGGCAGCGAAAGGAAAGATTGTCGTCCAGAGCTTCGAGGACTTCCTCCTTGGACAAAGTGCAGCCCAGAACGGAAGCCCATTGGGACGCAGCAACATTCAAAACATTCAAGCCAGCGTAGGTGTCGGACCACTCGGTGAACTCCAGTTTCAGTACCGCGACTATTATGTCTCCGCGTTCGTTGAGGACGACATCAAAGTGAACTCGCGGTTCACTCTCAACCTGGGCCTACGATGGGAATATCTTGGACCGTCTTTCGACACCGACGGGACGATTGGAAATGTTTGGCCCTCTCTCCTGAACCAGGTTCCCATTCCAAACGCTTCCGGCACGCTGGCAGGATATACAGTCGCCTCCAATTACAATCCGAACCTGATTAACCCCTACACTGGCCAGCCCTTTGGACCCCTCCCTCCGGGCGTTGCCCAGCACTCTACGAAGAGTTTTTACCAGAATGGGACCCCGCTCGACACCTTCGCTCCGAGGATTGGTTTTGCGTGGCAACCTGGAGGACTGCTGAGCCGTGTTTCCCTGCGCGGTGGGTATGGTTGGTTCTACCAGGCCGCGCCGTTCAGTGGCAACGCCTCGAATGCCCCGCTATTCGCTTTGCCGCCCTTCGCGCAGGGGTTTAGCAATACGGACGCCAGCAACGATTTGTCGACGCTGCAGAAACCTTTTCCGACCGCGACGCTGGGCTTCGTCGCGCGAACCCCAACCTCCGAACTTTCCGACCGCGTGGCCGGGCCTGTTTACAGGATCCCAACTTTGCAGCAATGGAATCTCAACGCGCAATATAGCCTGTCACCTACTCTTTCGCTGGATTTGGGTTATGTCGGCTCGTACGGGAATCACCTCTTGCTCTCGCACGTTTTGAACCAACCGCTTCTGGCCAGTCCCGCCCTTCCTGTCAACTGCGGCTACGATGGCATCCCCACCGATTGCATCACGATGAATACGTCTCGAAACGCAAAGCTGCGCGTGCCCATCCTCGGTGAGACGCCGACCGCTTTGGCTGCAAACGATTACATCGGACTTTCCTGGTACCACAGCATGCAAGCCACGCTCAGAAAGCGGGTGTCCCGCGGCTTGACGTTTCAAGGCGCTTACACTTTCTCCAAGGCCGAAAACAATACAACTGTTTACAACGATCAGAACAATTTATCACTCGATTGGGCTCGAGCGAATTTCGATCGCCGGCACCGCTTCATCGCCAATTACGATTATCAGCTTCCTGTTCCCACTCAGGCAAAAGGATTCGCGAGCACCATGCTGACGGGATGGTCGACGGCAGGAATCATCATTATCCAGAGCGGGTTGGCCATGACCCTTACCGACCCCAGGGGAGGATCAGTGTATGGTGGCGCCGGACCTTCTACCATTACACTTTGCTCCGGCGCAAACAATGCGAGTCTTGTGACATCGGGAAGGGACCAAACCCGGTTGAACAGCTGGATTAACTCTGGCCCAACGGTGATCTGTCCAGCGCCTGCTGTCGGACCTGACGGCTCGACCGGATACGGCAATACAGGGCTGAACATCATCACCGGACCGGGACAATTCAACACGGATTTCTCGATTGGCAAGACCACGACGGTGGGAGGAATCCGGGAAAACGCGACACTTGCATTTCGCGTCGAGTTTTACAATACCTTTAACCATCCTCAATTCTCGAACCCAGGAACGACTTTTGGGACGGCAAACTTCGGCGTCGTCACTCAAAGTTCGGTAGCGCCTCGGCTGATTCAATTCGGAATTAAGTACCTGTTTTGAGACCAGGACGCCAGTGTCTCAAATCCACTCGCCCCGACCATTCTTTTCAAAAAGATGCCCAGGACCCCCGCCCTATTTTCCACGCGAATGGAGATGATAATCAGGTAGACTGCCGACCCCCTCGAAGTTCCTCAAAATTCGGTCCTTATCGACGATTCCCCTCCTCTAGCTCGTCCACACGCTGTGGACCGCAAGTTCAGGAGGGGTAACGCTTATAGCATCAGGTCCTCACAAAGTCGCGGCCTTTGGACCACCCCCCGCCTTATATTTGCAGGGGTTAGAGATGTGCCACTTTGGGTTGGAAGACGGCCCTGGCAACACCTGCGAATGCGGCAATCGCGGATTTGCAAAATGGGAGGGATAGTTGGACACCAATAGCACTTCAAAAGGGAAAACGCCGGAACCGGCGACAGCAAAGAAAGTATACAAGACGCCTACTCTGAGATACGAGTCTGTGTTCGAAGTCTCGGCGCTGGCGTGCGGCAAACTGACCAGCACTCAGAGCGGTTGCAAGCTCAGCCAGAAGGCCTCGTAGCTAGCCGCTCAAAATGCCAAGAGACCGTAAGGGGAATATTTCGACCGAGCTGGCATGCGGAATGGCAGAAGAAGTTGTCCGCACATTCGGCGAGGTTCGCTTACGTGTCCTGGGCACGAGCATGGTGCCTTCCATCCTTCCGGGCGATTTGGTTTCGATCCACCGCGCCAGCCTGAACGACATTTCCCCGGGAGAAGTGGTGCTGTTTACGAGAAACGGACGATTATTTGTTCATCGGGTTGTGGGTCGAAAGGAGTTGGCCACTGCGGGCCGTCCCGAGGAATCCTGCCTGATTACCCGCGGCGACCGCATGCGCCAGGATGATCCTCCCGTTTCTTCGACCGAGTTGCTGGGGCGCGTGGTTTCGCTCGAGCGCGACAACCGGAAAGTCGAACTCTCGGCCGTTGGATCGAAACATCCGATCACCCGCTTGCTGCGGTCTTCCGATCACGTGACGTATCTCTATCTGCGGTTCGCCGCAGGCTGGCGGACTCTATTTCTCGGGAGGGCCAAGTGCCAAGTATGACGGCGGCGACGCAAAGTTCCAGCGTGGTGGTCGAGATCGGCGGCCTTCCCATACGATTGTGCTCCGACAATCCTGCGTTTCTTCGTCAGATTCAAGAGCGCTATACCGGCTACGTGAGCTCCTCGAACGAGGCACGTTTCGACTTTGAAATTGAGCTGGCCCCGCCGGGCAGCGAACCCGGGGACGCCAACGTCCGCGTCCTGTGGGATTCCGGGCAGTGGCTGATGGAGCGCGGAGATTTTCGCGCCGAGTGGAATCCGTCAACCGCGCGCGGACGCATCCAGCAGACAATAAATCCCTACTCGTTCGATTCCGTGCTGCGCATCGTGCATACACTCCTGCTGGCCCAGGAGGGCGGTTTCCTCCTGCACGCTTCCAGCGCCATTCGAAATGGCCGGGCCTTTCTCTTTTCCGGCGTCTCGGGTGCGGGCAAGACCACGATGGCAAGGCTGGCGCCTCCCGACGCCGCACTCCTTACCGACGAGATTTCCTATGTGACCCGGCGGCATGGCCGGTACTTTGCCGTGGGGACTCCGTTTTTCGGCGAACTGGCGCGGGTTGGGGAAAACCTGCATGCCCCCATCGAGGCTTTGTACCTGCTGGCTAAAGGTCCGGAAAATAAAATCGAGCCGATCGTAGGCGCCGATGCCGTCCGCGGATTGCTCGGGAATATTCTTTTTTTTGCCCGGGATCCTGAGTTCGTGAAAATGGTTTTTGATACCGCTTTCGAATTCGTCAACCACGTGCCCGTCCGGCGGCTGACGTTTGTGCCCGATTCTTCGGTCTGGGAGCTGATCGTATGAAGAACTACCGCTATGTGGCCCGAAGCACGGCGATCGCCGCGCGCGCGCTGGGTGACGAAACGATGGTTATGTCCGCGACCAATTCCACGCTGTTTACGCTGGACGAACTCGCGTCGGTCATCTGGGAGGCGGCGGACGGCGTGACCCCGCTCGACGAGATCGTCGCAAACAAAATTTGCGCGCAATATGACATCACGCCGGAAGTGGCATTGAAGGATGCGCAAGCTCTCGTCGAGAATTTGGCTGAACATGGCATTCTGCTCCTTTCCGACCAGCCGCTCGCCCAGTCGAGCGACTCGCACAGGGAGACTCTATGAGTAACTTAGTCGTGGAAATGGCCGCCAAGGCCCTGAAATTGAACATTCCGCTGAGCGTGCAATTGGATTTGACCTATCGCTGCAACGAGCGATGTATCCATTGCTACCTCGACCATGACGACCACGGAGAGATGACCACCGCGGAAATCAAGGACCTTCTCGACCAGATGGCGGATGCCGGCGTCTTCTATCTGACCATCAGTGGCGGCGAGATCCTGATGCGCAGGGATTTTTTCGAGATCCTGGAGCACGCGCGCAAGCGGACGTTCTGCGTAAAGCTCAAGACCAATGGAGTTTTAATTCGCGAGAAGGAAGCAGATCGCCTTCGCGCGTTGGGCGTGGAATCGGTGCAGATCAGCATTTATTCGCATCGCGCCGAGGTGCACGACGCCATTACCAAGATGCCCGGCTCGTTCCGGCAGTCGATCGAAGCGGTGCGTTTATTGAGGAAGCATGGCTTGCTCGTCACCCTGGCGAATGTGCTCATGACCCAAAACGCCTCCGATTATAAAAGCGTGAAGGCGCTGGCCGCTGAGCTGGATGCCAAGTTCCTTCTTGACCCGACGATTACCCCGATGATGGATGGAGACAGGTCCATTCTCCAGTTGAATGTGGACCAGGCTGCATTGCAGGGAGTATTCCGAGACGGAGCCCTGGTCGGAAACGTGGAGGAATTTTGCGCTCCGCCGGTCAACGTCGACGAAGAGGCCTTGGACGCCCTGCCCTGCAGCGCCGGCCACACGGCCTGCTACGTCTCTCCCTACGGAGATGTTTATCCTTGCGTTCAGTTTCCTCTGCCCACCGGGAACGTGCGGCGCACAAAATTTGTGGACATTTGGCGCGATTCCCCGCAGTTCAAAGAGGTTCGGTCCATCACGCTGCGAGACATGCCCACCTGTTCCAAGTGCACTCATGGCGCAACCTGCACGCGTTGCCCGGGGTTGGCCTACATGGAAGGAAATATGCGCGGACCTTCCTACCAGGACTGCCAGAAATCCTACGCCCGGACCGGGATCCCCAGTGAGAACTTCAAAGCAAGGAACGCATCGCCGCAGTCGTTCCAATCTTTGAATTTAGTTCAAATTCAGGGTTTGCCGCCCGCCGAGCGGAATTTTCCTGCCGAAATGACCGAAGGCGTTGCGGCGCGCGCCTAACTAGAAGTTCTTTTTAGGCGGCACGTCATCGTGCCATCCCGGGTAAACTGCAAAATCCCACATTCCGAGAAGCAGACTTATTAGGGCTTGGCAAGTTTCACGTGGTGTACCCTACCCGCTCATTGCTTTGAAACAAAGACAACTTTTCCATTTGCGCTATTTTGCCTTCCTTATTCGGCACATAAAAAGAGGCAATCATGTCAAACAAAACTCCTCTCATGTTCGACCAGGCGGTGAACGAAGCGCAGACGTATATCGGCCAAAAGGAAAAACTCTACGCGCTGCTCGATGAAGCCAACGGAATAGCGGAGAATCACTACGAAGTTCTTGTTGAGGCCTGGGAGAGCTTGCAAATATTCCTGCGCCTCGTCCGTTCCTGGCTGGATGGGAGGTACCACATACCAGCCGTATCGCTTCTCATGGTCATTGGCGCTCTCATCTACCTTGTTAACCCGTTCGATCTCATTCCTGATTCCTTTCCGGTCCTGGGGTTGGTCGATGACGCAGCGGTGATTACTTTCGTGGCGCGGGCAAATATTGAGGCTATTAGTAGATTCCGGAATTGGGAAAAGTCGATCCAATAAGATCCAGAAGGTGCATCATATTTTGAAGGCTGGCTCACAACGGTAAGGTACTACTATATGATCGCGCGAATAACCTGTGCGTACACCTTTGGCACTCTATAGAACAGAGTCACATTCAGTGACTCTAGTTTATCGACGAGAAGTTCGCTTGTCGAAAATTCCACTAGTGTTGCTGCCGATTGACGGCGTACCTGGAAGTGATCCCCTACTTCTGTAAGAACCCGATAGGTCCTGATATACGAGATTATCGGAATACGGCCCGAAGCCTGTTTGGGCGAGCCTGGCAAATTCGTTCTGGGAAAGCGCCCTCGGAAACAAATCACAAACCCCCGGTGTCAAATATTAAGAGTTCCGAGTGAGCGTGATTTTTTTGACGCGTCGATCTGGATCGGACAGGCCGATCCTCACCTGCAGTTAGTGCGTGAAGCCGCAATCCGCAATCCGGTCAGGAAAACTCAGGGGTATTTGTGTGCTTATTGGCGGGAGGAAAACACAATGTTCGATGAATTGCTCGAATCCACGTTAGTAAAGAAAGATGCGAACAAGAGCTGGACGGTGGTTCTTTCCACACTCGTTCAGACGCTGATTTTGGGCGTCCTGATTCTGATGCCCTTGATGCATACCGAAGCGCTTCCCAAAACAATGCTTTCGATAGACCTCGTTGCTCCGCTGCCTCCCCCGGCTCCTCCGGCCCAACCCGCGAAAGTGGCCGTCAGGCCCGGTGTCCGCTTGATCCAGTTGGGAATATTGCATGAGCCAATCGCCATTCCGAAAAATGTGGTTCTGTTCAAAGAGCCTGAGATTCCTCCGGACGTGACCAATAACCCATCCATGAACGGAATCTTCACGAATATCCCTGGGCAAGGGATGGTTGGCAGCAACAACCCGGCACCTCCCGCTCCGCCGAAGCCGATTGCCCCCACGCGCATCAAGCAGGGCGGTGTCGTGACGGCGGCTTCGATTCTTTCGCAAACCAGGCCCCTCTATTCCACGCTCGCGCGCATGGCTCATATTCAGGGAAACGTCGTCCTGCACGCGATTATCGGCAAAGACGGCAGAGTCGCTCAACTCGAAGTACTTTCCGGCCACCCGCTACTGGTTCAATCGGCCCTCGACGCGGTGAAACAATGGGTTTACAAACCCACCTTGCTTAACGGCGATCCGGTCGAAGTCGATACCACGATTACCGTCACGTTCACAATGGGAGGCTAGTGCGAAATGGCGGCCTCAAAATCAGGCTCCTATTTCGCAGCTTGGCAGCGTGTGCCGAGCCAACTCCCGATAAACGGGAATGTCGATAACTGGCGAATTCCTCCCAGACTCAAGAAGTCGCAATCCAATCAGACTTCTTATCGAGACTCAGCTGAGACACAGATTATCGAACCTGTTCTAGTTTGCTCCGCTTGCGGTGTCTTTGAGGACGAGGATGAGGATGCGGCCGTCGGAATGGAATTCGCCGCCGGTGGCCGTTTTGGCCGTGAGGAGCGCGTCAGGTGGGCTGACATGGGCGCGCTGAACGACGAGGCCGGTGCTCGAAAGGGTGTCGTTGACATATTCGCGCTCGCCATCGATGGCGGGATCGATTTTGTGCGTGAGGCCGTTGTTGCGCTGGTCGCGCTCGAAGCCAATGTCGTGCGTGGCGGCGATGCACCAGACGGGCCGGCCGGCCGCTTCGTATGGAGATTTCCAGGCCCGGAGATGATTGCGCGATTCGACCACTTTGACGGGCTCGGCGTGCGCAAATCCATAATCTTGGGGGCGGTCGAAGAGATAGAGAATGCTCATGGGCATGGTCAGGTAGGCCTCTTTCGAAAACGTGGCCAGCGCGCCGTTGAGAATCGCGTCCGTCACGGAGCGGTCCACTAACACCCAACCGGCGGCTTTGAATACGGCAGTCACGTCGTCCTGCGAACCAATGAGCAGGACATTAACCATGTCACCGGGGTTGCCGGAGGGATCCAAAACGCGGCGCGGAATTTTTCCGAGGAGATCCGAAGTTACGCTGTCGACAGGAGTGTCCGGCAAAAACGGCGCGTTCGCCTCGCCCGTGCCGGCGCTAAGGACCGCGATCGTGACGTGGAACGAACCCTGCGCGGTGGCGGCTTCGCGCGTACCCTGATTGATGCCGAGAAAAAGCCGGCCGGGGACGGGAATGGCCGACTTCTGGGTCTGGTCGACGGCAAAGGGCTGAGCGCCGTCTCCCGAACCAATGCGCGCGATGAGTGCGCCGTGGCCGGAATTTGCGACGGGATATTGATGGACGAGGTCCCGCCATCCGCGGGCGAGTCCTTCGGCGCCAAAGGATTGCACCTTCGTCTGCCCCTTCGAATCGGTGGAGGAATACGAGGCAGTGCCGGTGGCCGTGAACTGAATCTGGGCGCCCGCGAGCAGGTCGATTTTCGTATCGAGCCACATCGTCGTCGCCGGAACGTCCACTTCGTAGGTTTTTCCAGCCGTCGCGGTCGCGGCGGTAGCGGTTGCCGTGGCGCCGGTGGTCGTAGGGCTTGCGACCGAAGTCGCGGTGTTCGTTTCAGAGTCTTTCTGTGCGCGTATGGACCGCGAGAAAAGGATGAGGCACAAGATTACGGCTGTTGAGAAAAAAATTCGGACGGGCTTGTTCATAATCCCACCTCGAAGGAGAAAGGATAATTCAGGGAGGGCGATGTTTCAACTGGGAGAAATGTAGCGCCGGCGTCTCGCCGGCATTCTTGCGCTGTGTGGAAACCAGAAAAATCGCCGGCGGGACGCCGGCGCTACCAAGCTCACCTCAAAACCGCTTCTTGCGGATCTGGAATTTCGGCGCCGCTCGAAACAGCCTGATCGATCTGCGCCCTTAGCTTCTCTGCCAGGTTTTGCACGTAGGGTTCGATGAAGATGCCCCCTGGGTCGGAGGGCAGCTCGATGATCTCCAAACCACCCGCGGCGATTTCTCCCCAACCGTTGAAGGGATCGCGCAAGAAGGAATAATTTCTTCGCGGCTTACAGATCGTCATTTTGCCCGGATAGACAGTGGGTTTATAGGCGAGGAATGCGCGATCGTTGATGTCCTCAATAAATTCTTCCTGAGTCCCCATGACGACGTCCCGGTGCGGATTTAACTTGAAGAGATGCACGATCTTGATGCGCAATCGTTCCATTTCTCTGCGAAGGGCAATCTTTGATTTTTCCGTAAAGTAGGTAATCTGGTTTTTGAGGCTCAGTTGCATAACGTTCGAGGAATGAAACTTGATCTTCAGTCCCAGGTTCCCCACTTTTTCTTTTAGGGTGAACTGTGGGGGAATTCCGTTGAAGTTATGGGTGTCGATCACAAACAGCAGATTCGCTTGCTGTCCGTCCCGGACCAGCCTCTGTGCCATTTCAACGGCCACTTGTCCGCCCATACAAAATCCGCCAATGTAGTAAGGCCCTTCCGGCTGCAACTCGCGCATCTCGCGCAGGTAACTTTCGGCCATCGCCTCGGTGGTCGTCAGGTAATCGCTCTTTCCGTCAAGCCCTCGGGCCTGAAGGCCATAAAATGGATAGTCGGGGCCAAGATGGCGCGCCAATTCGCGATAGATGAGGACGTTGCCGCCTCCCCCATGCACGCAAAAGAACGGCGGTTTGCTTCCTCCCGGCTGGATCGGGACCAGCGAAGCCCAGTGTGACGACCAGCCGCCCTTCCGAATGATGTCCGCCAGCTTTTCAACCGTAGGCGCCTGAAATAGAACCGACAATGAGAAACTGCGGCCAAACAATTTCCTCATCTCCGAGAAGAGGCGCACGGCGCCAAGGGAATTCCCGCCAAGATCGAAGAAATTGTCTCTTATGCCGATGGGCCGGACATTGAGAACTCTTTCCCATAGTTTGATCAGCTGCAGATCCAGCGAATCCCGAGACACGGCGGACGTAGAGCTGGCTTCCGCAGTCGAGCGAGCCGGCGCCGGGAGAGCCTTTCGATCTACCTTCCCATTCGGTGTTAACGGGAAACGGTCCAGCGTAACAATTGCCGCGGGAACCATGTATTCCGGCAGCTTGCCGCGAAGATGCTCTCTCACTTCTGCTGGATCAATGGACATCCCCGTCTTGGCCACTACATATCCGACCAATCGCTTCTCCCGAGGAGTATCCTCGCGAACGATCACGATGCACAAATCGACTCCCGCGCACTCTTGCAGCCGGGATTCGATCTCCCCAAGCTCAATCCGATAGCCTTGCACCTTCACTTGAAAATCTTCCCGCCCCAGAAACTCGATGTTGCCATCGGGCAAAAATCGCCCGAGGTCTCCGGTCCGGTACAGGCGTTCGCCGTTTTCGGGATTCACGATGAAGCTGGCGTTGGTTTTTTGTTCATCGTGCAGGTATCCCTTCGCGAGCCCAACCCCGCCGATGTAGAGGTGTCCCGGCACCCACGTGGGGCACGGCGCAAGATCCTGATTCAACACGTGAAAACTCTGGTTGAGCATCGCCTTGCCATAGGGGATGCTCTTCCAATTCGCATCCACTTTCCCGATGGGAAATAGGATCGACCAGATGGAAGCCTCGGTCGCTCCGCCTAGACTGACGACGTTCACTTTGAGCAGAACTCGCCGAATCTGGTCCGGTAAACCCAAAGGAATCCAGTCTCCGCTCATCATGACCAATCGCAAAGAATCACCGAGAAGTTCGGGCTTCCCGGCCTGATCCGCGAGCAATTGCAGCAAGGCGGGAACCGTATCCCAAATGGTGACCTTTTCCGTAAGAATCAACTCGGCCCAGTGATTAGCATCATAGGCAAGGTCTGCAGCAGGCATCACAATGGTTCCGCCCGCCGCCAACAATCCAAACACGTCATACACCGAAAGATCGAAACTTAGCCTGGAAACGGCAAGCACACGGTCTTGTGGGCCGACTTGAAATCTATGATTGATGTCGAGCACCGTGTTCAACGCGCCGCGATGGTCGATCATCACACCCTTGGGAACACCTGTTGAACCTGAGGTATAAATAACGTAGGCGAGATCTTCCGGTTTTTGCCGCCGCCGTTCTTGCGGCGCGCCGGCGTCCGCGGGCTTCAGCTGATCGACCTCGAACACTTCGACCGATGCGGGCACATTCAGACGGTTTCGCGCCGCGGCTTGCGTCAAGGCAACTTTCACTTTGGCGTGCTCCAGCAGAAAGCGCTGGCGTTCTGCCGGTAATTCAGGATCGATGGGAAGGTAAGCCGCACCCGCAAAATGAATTCCCAGGACGGCAGCGATTTGCTCCCAGCCCTTCTCCATCATGACGGCGACGAGGTCGTTCGGCTTTACGTGGCAGCGAAGAAGTTCCTGTTCAATCCGGCAGGCGTAACGGTAGAGCTCCTGATAGGTGAGTCGCCGTTTGGGTGTGCAGACGGCCAGCTGTTCGGGACGTTCCGCAACTTGTTTGAGAAAGGGAGTGTGCAGCAAATCGCCGGTGAGTGGGGCAGTGGTATTGTTCGCGGCTTCACGCAAGGCCATTTGCGCTTGCGGTATCAGCCGCCGCGCATTCTCTGCAAGGGTTCGCTGCCAGGCGGAATCATCTGCGGCCAGATCCTGCAATAATCGCTGATAGGCTTCAAACATATCGTCCAGCAGACCGGCGGGGAAAAGCTCTTCCACCGCATCCCAGTTGATCTGCAAGGAGCCTTTTTCCTCATACACCATAAAATCCAGATACACCTGGGGTGTCTGCGTGATGGAATAGACGCATCGGCCCAACCGGGTTGACCACGTGGTTCCATCGCCCTGTTCGCCAAGATTCAGCAGACTCGTAAAAACGACGGGCATGATGGCCGTAGGTCCGACCCGTTGAAAGCGCGCAAGCTCCCGCATCACCTGAATTCCGCTGAAGTAGCGATGATCCAGATCTTGCCAGAGCTTTTCCTGCTGCTGTTGCATGCGCGCCGCAAAAGTCGGCGGTATGGAATTATCCACCTCCAGCAGGTTTACCGAGGTGAAGTCCCCGAGGATGGAATTCGATTGGGGATGCAAGGGCAGACGGTTAAACAAGGTGAGATTGATGGTGAATCGTGGATTCTTGCTCCAGATGGCCAGCACTTCCGCATAGGCCGCAAGCAAGGTGCCGACGGGCGTCGAATGGAAACGCGCAGCTTTTTCTTTCAGGTTGCGCCAGACCTCAGGGGCCACGCACGCGGCGTGGCGCTTAAAGACAGGCCGAGTAATCGAAGCGGGGTTCTTCTCGAGGGGCAGCTCCGGGGAGGGCGGGAGGGTCGGGACACGACTCGTCCAATATTCCCGCGACTCGCGAAATGCATCGGTCTCTTCAAGAGATGTGAGGGCATACAGATAGTCTCGGAAAGAAAGGTCGATGGCAGGGAGAGCCGTCTCGGGGTGATGATAGAGCTGCATCAGTTCCCGAAACATAATTTCGAAGCTGCGGCCATCACCAATCAGTAAATCGGTGCTGATATGCAGGCGGCTGATTTTTGCGTCCAAGATAGACACGCGGAACTCAAACAGGGGCCACTGGTCCGATACATGGACTTTGTGGGACATTTGCGCCCGGATGGATTCCAACCGGGCGGCTGCCGCGGACGCATCCAAATTTCGCAAATCGTTTACTTTGATTTCGTAAAGGGGCGTGGAAGACAGGATCTGCTGCAGGCCCTCCGGCAGAACAATGCAGCGAAGCATCTCATGCCGGTCGATTATTCTTTGCAACGCTGCCTGGAAACGTTCCCGGTCCCAATCTTCCATATCCA
Organism: uncultured Acidobacteriota bacterium; assembly: GCA_963719875.1. GTDB lineage: Bacteria > Acidobacteriota > Terriglobia > Acidiferrales > UBA7541 > Palsa-360. The sequence goes on from CAVRDJ010000002.1 coordinate 931,861, forward strand.
CTTCGGTATAGCCGTGACAGGAAATGTTTCCCAGTTCGATCCCTTCCGACCGGCCGATCAAATAGGCTTGCTGGAGATCGGTCAGAGGGAACGGTTCAAAGCGATTCTGCGCGTCAGGATAAACCGTGGCAAGACCTGTAGCCTTCTTCGAAGCGGCTTCGCGTTTCACCGAAGACAAGCGCAGCGCGAGCTGAGTTCGTTCTTCCGGGGAAAGGCTTTCTAACTTCCTTGTCAGGCTCAATGGTTGTTTTACCTCAATCCGCTTGCAGATCGCAGGAATCGTTTGTTTTCACTTGGCTGTCAAACGAGCTCTCTGTTTTTGATCATTTCGGCCAGCAAGCTCTCCAGTACGCCCGCATCCGCCTGCTCCACCACCATCTCTTCCAGCCTCTTTGCCTGCTCGCTGAGCACGGGATGCTGCACAAACATCTGGAGCGGGAAATCCACATGGAATTCCTGTTGACACTTGAAAGCGATCTTCAATGCCGCCAGGGAATGGCCGCCTAAATGGAAGAAATTGTCGTCGCGGCAGATTCGCTTCAGCCCAAGGGCTTCGGCCCAAGCCTTCGCGAGAACCTGCTCGAATTCACCGCTGGGATCTTCGCCAGCGCCTGAGGAAGTGTCGATCTGAAGTGAAATGGGCGGCAGCGCATTTCTATCGATCTTTCCGTTCGCAGTGAGTGGCAGGCTTTCCAGCAGGACGAAGTGAGACGGGACCATGTAATTGGGAAGCGCCGCCTCGAGCGCGCTGCGCAGCGAGTCCGGGTTCACGGATTCCCCGGGCTTGGCAACAACGTAGGCGGCCAGAATCTTGTCCGCATGCCGGTCCTCGCGTGCCACAACGACGGCTTGCTCGACACCTGGCTGCTGCTCGAGGGTCGCCTCGATTTCTCCCAGCTCGATTCGAAACCCGCGAATTTTCACTTGAAAGTCCGCTCGGCCCACGAACTCCAGATTTCCATCCGGTAGAAAACGCGCCAAGTCTCCGGTGCGGTACAGTCTGCCTCCCTGACGGAACGGGTCGCTGACAAATCGCTCAGCCGTCAAGTCGGGTTGATTCAAATATCCGCGGACAACCCCATCTCCTCCGATTAATAAATTGCCTGTTCCGCCGGGAGGAACCAGCTGGTGGTGGGAATCCAGAACATAGACTTGCGTATTCACAATGGGCTTCCCGATGGGAATACTTGTTCGCGGTTCCTGGACGCGATGAACGGTGGACCAGATGGCCGTCTCGGTCGGTCCGTACATGTTGTAGATCTCGCCGGTGAACGACTGGCGAAGAGAAGCGACCAGCGAACCGGGCAAAACCTCGCCGCCGATTAAGATCTTTTTCAACTTGCCGAGCGCATTGAGGGACCGCGGCTCAGAAACCAGCGCCCGAAGCAGGGATGGCGTCAATTGGAGATGTGTGATGCCATGCCGCAGGATTTCAGCCGGGATTTTGTCCGTGTTTCCTTCGCCATGAATCACTACCTTGAATCCTCGCGTGAGAGTCCAGAGCAGTTCGAGCGCCGAGATGTCGAAAGAGATGCTGGTTACTGCCAGCCAATTACCGGACTCGACGCCGATGCTTCGATCCATGCCGGCGAAGAAATTAACGACGTTGCGGTGCTCGACCATTACGCCTTTGGGCTTGCCGGTCGAACCCGAAGTGTAAATGACGTAGGCCAGATTATTTTTATCGGCAGAAGGAGGCACCGACGTAGGACTCTGTGCGGCGATTGCTTCGGCGTCGCCATCGAGCGAAATGATGCGCGCGGAACTGGCCGGCAGGGCGGTCCGGATGTTCTCCGTCGTGAGGATAAAACCCAAATGAGAGTCTTCGATCACCAGCGCAATGCGTGCGCTGGGGTAACTGGGATCGATGGGCACGTAGGCCCCACCCGCCTTCAGTATGCCCAGAATCCCAACCACCATTTCGATGGATCGTTGAAGGTAGAGCCCCACGAGCACGTCGGGTCCGATGCCCAACCCGATCAGGTGTTGCGCGAGTTGGTTGGCCCGGAAGTTCAATTCGCCATAGGTTAGTTCTTGGTCATCGAACACCAGCGCCACCTGTTCCGGTGTCCGCAAGGCTTGCTCTTCAATCAACTGGTGCAGGCAGAGACCTTTCCCGGGAATTTCGGCGGCCGTGTTGTTCCATTCCACAAGCAGCTGCTGGCGTTCAGCGTCAGGCAGCATGGGCAGTTCGGAGATGCTCTTTTCCGGATGGGCAAGGCTCGCTTCCAGAAGCCTCGAGTAGTAGGCGGCAAGGCGCCGGATGGTGGCCGCCTCAAATAGATCGGTACTGTACTCGATCAATCCATCGAGCCCATTCTCGTTTTCGGAAAGAATCAGTGACAGGTCGAACTTCGAGGTGCCCGTCTCCAAGTCCCGATTCCCGGAGACTTTGGAAACCTGAGCCACTCCTTCCACATTATGGAGAATGAACATCACCTGGAACAGCGGCATGCGGCTCGGATCCCGGTCCGGCGCCAATTCAGCCACCAGGCGCTCGAAGGGCAGGTCCGGATGGGCATAGGCGCCCAGGGCGCATTCCCGCACCTGTTGCACCAAGGCCAGGAAATTCTGACGCTTGCTGAATTTTGCGCGCAAAAGCACGGTGTTCAGAAATAGACCGATCATGTTTTGCGTCTCGCCATGGGTTCTGCCGGAAATTGGCGTCCCCACGACGATGTCGTCCTGGCCGGTGTAGCGGTGCAGCAAAGCCATGAAGGCAGCTTCCAGAATCATGAACAACGTGGCTTGCTGCTCCCGGCCCAAAGTTTTCAGCTGGTCCAGCAGCTTTCCGGGCAGATGGAAGGTCTCCGTCGCGCCACGGAAGCTTTGCGCGGCAGGACGCGGCTTGTCGGTGGGCAATTCCAGGATGGAGGGGGCCCCAGCCAATTCATTTTTCCAGTATGAAATCTGGCTTTCCAGCACTTCTCCCTTCATCCACTCGCGCTGCCAGGAAGCAAAGTCCGCAAATTGGATCGGTAACTCGGGCAAGGGGGATGGCCACCCTGCTGAAAAGGCATCGTAAAGCTGCTTGAGTTCCTTGTGAACCACCTCCATCGACCATTCATCCGTGAGAATATGGTGGAGAGTAACCAGCAGCCGGTTTTGTTGACGAGGCAGGTGGACCATGGTCACACGAAGCAGCGGGGCCCGCGACAAGTCGAACGGCTTTCGCCCCTGTTCGCGCACCACACGGGTCCATTCCCGTTCGCGATCCTTTTCCGATAAAGAACTCAGGTCCAGTTCGGCCAGCGGGAGATCCATCTCAGGCAAGATGGTCTGCACCGGTTGTCCGCCACTATGGGAGAATTCGGTACGCAGTATTTCATGGCGGCGCACCAGTTCCTTGATGGCCCTGCTCATCGCTCCCGCGTTGTACTCGCCGGGGAAGTCGACAATGTCGACGACGTTGTAGACCGGGCTGGAAGGGGAGAGATGGTCCATGAACCAGAGCTGTTCCTGCGCGAAGGAAAGTGGAGCCGGACCGGACTGCTTGCGGCGCTCAATTCGCTGAACGGTCCCTGAATCCTTGGCCGCGATGAGTACATTTGACAATGCGGCGATCGTGGGATTTTCAAATAAGGCCTGGAAACTGATATCCACCCCGAACACGTCCCGAATGCGTGGCACAGCCCGGATGGCCAACAAGGAATGGCCGCCCAAATCGAAGAAATCGTCGTTGACCCCAATGTTGTCGACCTTGAGCAGTTCAGTCCAAATCAAGGCCAGGGCCTTCTCGGTCTCCGTCCGTGGCCGGACGAAGTCATGTGCGGGCTGCATGTGCTCATACGTCGGGATTGGCAGCGCGTTGCGGTCAATCTTCCCGTTTGGCGTGAGGGGCAGCTTCTCCAGCCACACCACGTAGGGTGGGACCATGTAGGCCGGCAACCCTTTCGCCAGGTGTTCGCGTACTTCCGCTACCGTGAACGGCTTCTCACTCACGTAATAGGCAACGAGCCGGTCGATACCGTTGGCAACGAGCGGCGGCTCGGTGTAGCCGATTTGCGCCATGAGTTCCTTGACGCGCGCTTCATCGATCTCGTCTTCCAGCTCCTCCATGGCCTCGCTGCGGGTCTTCTGGTGGAGGCGCACGTCCCAGCTGTAGGGCAGCGAGTAGTTGTGGAATCCGCGCTGTTTTTTGTGGAGATAGATGCCGACGTCATTGATGAGGCAGTTGGTCGATCGGCCCGTGTCGGACGGACGAAACCACGCCCCGCGCTTCTTCAGCTCGGCGTAGAGTTCCTCGAGTGGCACGCTCCAGTAGCGATAAAAATCCACGAACTGGATTTCGTCGAATATTCCGTCGCCCTTCAATATATCCCCGGCCAGGTGGCACGAGACCGCATCCGGACGGTGGTGGTACGCCTTGCGGGCCTCCAGCACCAGGGCGTCCAGCCTCACCACATCGAAATCTTTACGTTTAAAAACATCCTCGGTGAGCCGCGTCTCAAAAAACTGGCCGCGCGATAGTCCCGTTACTATGTAGCTAATCCCCTTCTCGCGCGCCAGATTGGTGGCCAGCGTGTACACGGTCTTGAAACAGCCATTGCAGACATTGGAGAATTGCTTGAGGCTGTCCACGAAGATTTCGTTCATGTGCGGGGCGGTGCCGAACACGTGGTCCACTCCCACCATTTCGACCACCCGGCGGATATTGTCTATGGCTTCTTTCGACAGGAAGCCGTGATCCAGCGTGAAGGCCAGCGCCTTCAGCCCCAGGTCTTTGATCTTGTACAGCATGTAGGTGCTGTCTTTGCCGCCGCTGAACAGGACAAGGCAGTCATAATCGCCGGTCCGCGCTGCTTTCATCTCCGCGACAAGAGCCTTGAACTCTTCCGGTGTTTTAAAGTACGCCTGCGCCTTATCCGCATAGCTGTCATACGCGCGGCATATACTACACACCCCTTCCGCGTCATACGTCGTTCCGGGCAGGTTGGAAGCCACGCCACAACGCTCGCAGTAGGTCAACCCTTGCGAGGATTTCAATGCGCCCGATTGGACCACATCCACTACGCACTCGCGGACCCCGGGGAGCGACCGCAGGCGGGCCTCGATCTCGCCGAGTTCAATGCGCTTTCCGCCGATTTTCACTTGATAGTCGGCACGCCCCAGGAATTCCACCTGGCCATCGGCGCTCCAGCGAGCGATGTCCCCGGTCTTGTACAGGCGCAGGGACTGGGGCTTGGAGCGTGAGGGTTGAAGTGCCGGGCCAATTTGACGCGGATCTTCCGCCGTTAGGAAACTCTGGTCGGTGATTTCCGGCCGGTTCAAGTATCCGCGAGCCAATCCATCCCCGGCCAGGTAGACCTCACCAGTGACGCCCGTGGGCACGGGGCTGAGATGCTCGTCCAGGATAAATACAAGGGCATTGGCGGCCGGCATTCCAATCGGCACCGAGAGTCCGCGATCTTTCTCTGCCTCGTAGCGGTGAATCATGCAACCCACGGTGGCCTCAGTGGGCCCATACTCGTTATAAATCTCCACGGGCCGGCCGAATTTCTCGGCGATGTCGAATGCCAAGTCGGTCTTGAAATTTTCTCCCCCGACGATCAACTTCCGAATTCCTGTGGCGCCCAAGTCCATGTCCTTGATCATGGACAGGTGTGACGGGGTGAGCTTCATGATATCCACTGCCCGGTCCTCAATAACTTTGAGAACTGCCAGCCCCTGCACACCCGGATCCTCGCGGTAGACCACGATACGGCCACCGGAAATCAATGGTGTAAACAGCGACGTGACCGTTAGGTCGAACGCAAGTGAAGAGAAAAGTGGCCAGGTGAGCCGCTCATTTGGGGAATACATTTGGTTGGCCCACCAGATGTAGTTCACCAAGCTGCGGTGCTCGATTAAAACACCCTTAGGCTTCCCTGTGGAACCGGAAGTGTAAATGACGTAGGCCAGATTGCTGGGAGTGGCTGCAGGCTCGGGATTGGAGGTTGAATATTGCTCCATCTGGGCGAAGTCGCTATCCAGGGTTACGATCTCGGCCGAATCGCGAGGAACGTTGACAACCAACCTGGAATGAGTGACTAACAGCGGCAAAGCCCCGTGGCTGCCAGCCCCCTCCGAAATATCCTGCAAGATGAAAGCCAGGCGCTCTTTTGGTGTGGCGGCGGGGTCAACGGGCACGTAGGCAGCCCCGGCCTTGAGTACGCCGAGGATGGCGCACACGACTTCGATCGAGTGCTCCATGTAAAGCGCAACAAGTCGCTCCGGGCCGGCACCCAGGGCGCGCAGGCGGCCTGCCGCCTGGTTGGCCCGTTCATTCAACTCCCCGTAGCTCACCGACCGATCCCCCAACCGGAGGGCTTCGTCGTTCGGGGTACGCGCCACCTGAGCTTCAAACAGGTCAACGATCGTCTTATCAGCCGGATAGGACAGATTGGAGCTATTAAATTCGATCACCAGGGACTGATACTCCTGCGCGCTCAATGGAGCGGACGGAATAGCAACGGCATTTCTTTCGTTTTTGATCTCCCTGCTCATGCGGGCAGCTCCACTGGGTGCATCCACAATCGTTCCTAAAAAACTGGCTCATGCCGGCTAATTCTGAAAGTGCCGACGGGAGTACTACCCTCCGGTCACACTTGCGCCGGTCCTGGCCAAACTAGGACTCATGGCAGGATGATGGAGCAATTGTCATTCCGTTGGTCGTGAGGAATGGTATTTTAAATCCTTGTTTATCAATAACATCTATAAACTGTGCGGTCCGGAATGAAGTGCTTTTCGGGTTCTCTTGGGGCAGGTGGAAAATGCTTACCCTAAGGTGCCAATGGATTTCTCACTAGTCCTGAAAATTGCTCGGGAGACCAGTGAAGTGCTTGCCGGTCAGAGATCCACGTGCAGGATCGACAGGCACTTCACTTTCGTGGCCGGTTGTGGTTTCGTGCGCAACCGTTATTGCAAGGCTGACTGCGTCAACTTTACGGCCGTATTTGACGTCAAAACACCGAAATAGATGCTATCCGCCTGGTTAGCAGCACTCGCGTTGTCAATCACAATTCCTGTCGTGCCGGAGCCTGCTGTCGCGAAGTGCTCAAGTCCTGCCGGGAATCCCGCCGGCGGACGCCCTACGAGGTCACCTATGTTAAATGAAGCGAGATTGCCGGGAAAAGCACTGATAGCACTCTCAAATAGACGATCCTCAGCTGGTGCTGCGGCAGACAAAAACTCGGTAAAAGGGGAAAACTCAACCGGCCCGAAACCGAAGGTATCTAAGTTGCCTGGGGTACCTGCGGTCATGGCGTGGCCGGCGCCAAACGTTATTCCATAGAGTGTATTAGCGGTGCCACCAGCGTTTAGCCCGCCAGCGTAAAGCAGCCAGGTGGTTGAAGAGACATTGGAAAAATAGTTGTCGTTGAAAGCTGGAGAATGAAGATTAATAACCGCCCCTGCACCCAACGTCGCCTTGACTGGCGCTGGTGCAGTAAAGCTTGTCGTACTGGCTTGGAATAATACTGCGGCTCCGCCATTAGAACCGCTCTCGGCATAAACGAATTTGTTGACAGGGTCCACCATTGGTGGGTCTACGATCCCACCAAAAGCCGTATTGTCTCCCACGGTCAACGGGGAACCCGGGATTGCGGTTCCGGTAGAGGTGAAGCCGTAAAGCTTGCCATCCGCGCATCCGACAAAAACATTCCCCGTGCTGCTATCTACAACGGGGCCGGTCACTTTCCCCTTGACTCCCGTACAAGTTCCTCCGATGGTGAGCACGCCACCGATTCCCCAAGTGGGATCCAGGCTCGGCGCCGCCGACACCCCAACCGTGCAACCAGTTATGGCTGTGCAAAACACATTCTGGACGCGGAACAGGATGCCAGCATCGTTGCCGACGTAAGCCTTATCATTGGTTAGGTCAATAAAGGGCGAAGACAGTGTGTCGCCGGTTGAACCCAGAGCCAGGTCCGTTGCGGTTCCGCTGCCTGCGGCCGGAGCAAGCGCGGAAAAGATGTTGATCGTTTTAGGTATTAAGACATTCTGTCGATTCAGTGGGTCCTTTCCATCCCCATTCGCCCATGCTAGAACGTGAAAATGAGCCGAACTGCCCGCAACGGATTCGACAAATGCGACCTTGGTTCCGTCCAGCGAAAGAGCAGGAGACGTTGCCACCGTGCCCCCCGCCGCATGGATGTTGTACGACCAAAGCGTCGTAGACGATACGCCGTCATCGCTGGGCACGGCCGACCGATTGCAAATACCAATGCTACCGGCCGTCCCGCTATAGATGTTCTCGAGGCCCACGATGTTCGGCTGAGTGGCGCTGCCGGCTACATTCACGGGAAACACGATAAAATCGGTTGTACAGTTCGCAACGGCCACGGCGCCGTTAGAATCGAAGGTGAATTTTGCAGGGAACATAGTCGGGGCCATTCCTGCCGTACCAAGACTAATACTCCAATCCGTACGGAGACTGGTGTGGGTATGTTGGGAAGATCGAAAACTGTTGTTCCGCGCTACTGCCCGCGCCGCAGCCGCCCAACTTTGGATCGCCCGCGGATCGTGCTGCAAGGCGATCAAAGTCTCCATAGGACCGACCCGCGGATACACAACGTATTGGTTACTCCAGTCCTGCGCTATGCCAGTCGGATGCACAGTCCCTTGACCTTGCGGTTGGCCAAGGGCGCCCTGTTGGCTAGGGGCGCCCACTTGGCCGCAGCCTCCCAAGCCAATAAAGCTAAGCACACAAAGTGCGCATAGAGCTAAACGAGTGAGGGAAAATTCTTTTCGCACGTAGTATCTCCAATTGTTTCAATTCGGAATTCGGCCAATGGCCATCCCACGCCGGGAATGTTATCAAACGGTGCGCGGGTGTTTAAGGGCGCGTTGGCGCCTGCTTCGTTGAATATAATAACTTTATGAGTAATATCCTTCACGCGTCTTCCCGGCTGCCGCCGAAGGCTGGATCCCCACAAGGAGCCGGACTCCGTGCATAGGCCAACCTGCCGCTCGGTGCTAACGGACAGGAGTGGTATCATCCGGCGGTGGACCTACGTCAACAGGAATGCCTTTAAAGGGCAGGCGGCGCAATCCCAAAGGGCGCCCAAGGACAAGGCCGAAAGCTGACCTTTTTGATCCAGGAAGCTAGGAGACGACTACTATGAAACGCTTCTTCACGCTCACACTCGCACTCGCCGCCAGCCTATTGCTTTGCGCAGGGTTGCTTGCTCGTTCGAGCGGTCCGTTGGCGGCTGCCGATGACTCGCCTACGTTTCGACAGGCGGACCACAGTTTGGCCGAGGCCCTCGCAAACGGCGACAAGAAAGCAGTCAATGCCCTTCTGGATGAACGCTTCCAGTGGGTCGAGGCGAACGGCAGAATCCATACCAAGGCGCAGGTCCTCGACGATCTGGGCCAGTTTGCCGCCGACAATGAAGGCGCATTGGATGTGCGAACCGTGGAGTTTCTTGGCCAGGTCGAGCGCGTGTTGGGGATTCACCTTAACCAGCGCTTCGCGCATCTCTGGGTAAAGAACCCGGCGGGTTGGCAGGCGTTCGTCTTTCTGAACATCCCTATTCCAGCCGAGAGACCGGATTACACGGCGCCGCCGGGTCCTCCCACCGAGGCCGACAAGGTCTGCGAAAATCCATGCAAGACGCTGCCCTACAAACCTGAGAATCCGGTGGAAGAAGGGGCCTTGGCAACCTGGTTTCGATTGAAGAACGATGAATGGCACCCGAACCCGGAAGATTGGGGCGCCCATGCCGACGATAATCACGAGACGCTCACGCCGCGAACCGACATCCCCAAATTGCAGCATGTGGAGGAATTGGCCGAGCAACGGAAGCTCTATGGAGAGAATGGTGGTTCCGGGGGCTCATCGGTGCTGTCCATGCGCATGTTTGATTTTGGCAATGTGGTGATTATGCAGGCGTTTCAGGGACGAAATCCCTCCGCGAAACCGACCAGTTGGAATCTGCGGGTGTTTCTGAACCGAGGGGACGGCTGGAAAATTGCTTTGAGCGCCCAGACGAACATTACTTAGCTGCGATCTCTTAGCCTGAATTCCGAAGTTGAAGTGGGTTTCATGGCGATTTCCTGGTCGATTTTGGCCTCATGTTTGGGCTTGAGGATTCAACTTCGGCGAAGTTGGGGCGCCGTAAGTTAAGACGTTTTCCAGCAGTGGGATGCGTCGGTGCAGGCCGCCCCAGGAAGTGGACAGGTGCAGGACCAAGCGGCGGCCGCCTCGACCGAGCAGAGCACCGCAAAGGAAAATCTGGGCGCGCAGCGTGGCGGGCTGGCGATAGCTGGTGAAACGGCAGGCGCGCTGAAACTCTCCGAGCAGATTGAACAACAGCAGAATGCTGCGGAAGGCGGCTTCGGTGGCGAAGAACTGGCGCAGGCAAAAAGCATCGGCGGCCAGATCGTGTTTCAGTTCGGCGATGCGATTTTCCATATCCGCCCTGCGGTTGTAGTCGCGCCAGATTTCTTCCGGCGGCAGAGCGAAGTTGGTGACGAAGACACGGAAGGTATAGCCGGGAACCTCGAGCAGTTTTCTTCCTAGCGAGGCTCGCTCGGCGCGCAGTTGTTCGCGGATGACCACGAAGCGGCGCGGACGGAGCCAGCCCAACAGTTGCAAAGAAAATTCGCCCACCGCGTAGTGCTGGTCCAAAGCACGCCACTGGGTGACGCGAGCCGCTTCCCGCTTCAGCCATCGCGTCAGCCGCGCCACGACGATGTAGGACAACCCGCGCTGCTCCAAAAACCCCAGCAAATGCTGGTCAAAGAAGCCCGCATCGGCACGCACCACGCGAATGGCATGTTTTTCCGGCAACAGCGCCAGCGCTTCCTTAAGAAATTCCACAGCGCCGCGGGCCGAGCCGCAGTTGCCGCTGCGCAGCCAGCCGTGCAATAGAAAGTGCGCTTCGGCCAACACCGCCACCAGCGGATGATGCGAGGGCCGTCCATGTTTGCGCGGGTTGGGCCCGCGCAACGCCCCCTGCTGCCGACCGTAGCGCTCGAACACGGTCGAATCCAGATCCAAACTATATCCGGACGAACATTCTGGCAGCCGCTCCAGTTGCCAGTCCCACAGGCCGGAGAAAAAACGCTGGCACTGTCCCTGCCCGAACCGCTTGAACAGGTTGCGAATGGTGTCGTCCACCGGGAAGCGAGTGATTCCCAGCAGCTCGTGCAAGGCTACGTCGGCACGCAGCAAACTGGTGTGTGCGAACCGCCGCGCCCCGGCCACCACCGAAAGCAAAAATGCCGTGAAGGTCTCCACGGGATCGATCGCGTTGGGGGAAGTGAGGCGAAACGGCAGATGTTGCTTCACCGCTTCGCAATACCCTACCTGCCGCAGGAATTCAAAAAACACCACCAGCCCGCCGAACGGCGTGACCGCACGCGGGGTCTCGCGTAATTCCACTTTCTTCCCGCCCCAAAGAGAGGTAATTTTCCAGTGCACTGTTTTGTCCTCCTCGAAGTTTCTTTCATCCAACTGAAACTTAACCGAGTTAGGACAAAACAGTGCTATTCAATTTCGGAATTCAGGCTTAGTAGCGCGGGCTTCAGCCTGCGGGGGTTAGTCCTTGCAGGCCCAAACCCCACAGGCTGAAGCCTGCGCTACTAAAACCGTCTTGTGTCGTTGAGCGAAGCATCCATGAGAGTTATTCGACTCTATCCATGCCTCAGGGCGGCGGCTACGGTTGTCGTCGGCTTGTGTCTTTCAGCAGCGGGATTGTTCCTCTCGCTCCCCGCATCTTCGCTGGCGCAGGAGCAGAAGATCGTCTGGAGCAACCAGGAAAAACCCATCTCGGACCAGATCGGCGGCCTTCGCGCTTTGCCGGATGAAGTAAGGGGGCAGGCGACAAAAAAACTGGCGATCGAAATTCGGCAATTGCCCATGACGCCGAATAAATTGCGCCTGGCGAACAGTCTTGCCATGCTGTCCACCGAGGGTGACTTCGGCCACGAAATGTTGCAAGAGGTCGCGACAACATTAGCCGCCGCGCTGCGCGAACAGCCGCCTCCGGCAGAGAAGGGCCAGCCTCCCCGGCCCTACGTCGAACTCGCCGAACTCATGCGCTATGAACACGTGCAAGCGGCGCTCGACGACCCGCAATTCGCCGCAGCCGTCTCCAAAATTGAAGCGGACAACGAACGCCGCCAGCAGGCGGATTTCACGCTGACGGAACTGGGCGGAAAGACATGGACCTTGAAGGAGCAGCGCGGCAAGGTCGTGGTGTTGAACTTCTGGGCCACCTGGTGCCCGCCCTGCCGTAAGGAAATGCCCGACCTCGAAACTCTTTACCAGCAATTCAAGGATCAAGGCCTGGTGATCCTGGCCATCTCCGACGAAGACGCAGGCAAAGTGCGGCCTTTTATTGCGCAGCAGAAGGTCACCTATCCGATCCTGCTCGATCCGGGGCGAAAGGTTAACGAACTCTTCCAGATCGAGGGCATTCCCAAGACTTTCGTTTACGATCGCACCGGAAAACTGGTCGCGCAGTCGATCGACATGCGAACCCGAAGACAGTTTCTGGAGATGCTGGCGCAGGCAGGATTGAAGTAGAGCCTGGGGAGGATGGGTCTTTTAGGAAATCGAAATGGAAGTCGAGCCAGCGATCATCTCTAGAGGGTGATTCCATGTGGGGCGCGCTAGGGTCTTCCTTTTCAGCTTTGCTCGCATTCTGTCTTTCAATTCATGCGCAAACGCTATCGCCTTCGCAAGCGCTAGCTTCTATCGGCCGTACTCCAATATTGTCGAAGGGCGAGAGTACGCTCCTCACGAAATCGGAGAGTTTATCCGTACGCGTAAAAATAAGTACCCACGAGGTCGACAATGGCACTCCGGGCAGCCCCAAGAAACCTAAGGGGGTTTTCTGCACGGGGAGCCGCTATCCGTGCAGCGTTGTTGACTCAATGCAAATAAGCGTGAACGGCCATCCGCTCGGCATAGGCTCTTCTGTCTATAGCGACTTGGCAGATCTGAATTCTGGCGAACTGAAAATCGACAAGAATATTGCTGTTTTGACTCTTTACGGGGGCGACGCCGCACTTAGCTACATCCTCAAGATCCAAATGAGCCCCACTCGGTTACAGAAGTGGACACTTTCGAGCGCTCTAGCCCCTGGTAAACCTCTAGAAGAACGAATCTATCACGATATTAGCATCGGTCCTTGAATCATGAGGGCAGGTGGGCGAGGCTTTGCAGTCGCTCGAAATTATTGGGCCTTATCGATAGGCGTCTTTGCGATGTCGGACGGCAGTGATTCCGATGTTGTTGTCTTTGCGATCAAAGAACACTCGATAGTCACCGCAGCGGAGACGCAGGCCAGTGAGCGGGAGCTTCAGCTTTTTCACATCACCGATACGATCGGTAAGATAGCGACTCACGCAGTAGAGAATCTGCAGGGCCTGATCGCGATCGATGGCGCGCAATTGGGCACGGGCCTCAGGCGACCATAGGACCCCGACGCGCTGCGGGGCAGTTGGTTCCGTCATTTACTCAGGCCGAACTCGCGCAGGATCTCTTCGTGCGGGATGCCTTCCCCGCGAGCAAGCGATTCGCGGGCGCGGTCCAGTGCGGCGGCCGTTTCGGGCGTGATTTCTTCTTCTTCCACGGGTGCGTTGGCGAGGGCGGCGGGATCGAGCATGGCTTCGAGCAAACCGACCACCGCGGAGAGCTGAGCCGGCGGAAGACGTTCAATCAGCTCGTGAGCTTGCTTTTTCTCGTTGCCGGTATCATGTGTCATTGAAAAATCTCCGAGGAGCGGCTTCACCCAGATTTTTCGCCACCGAACCAAGTCAAGGCCTACATTGTTGAAAACTTCACTAGGACTATTGTAGATGATTTTTGCGGGTGCCGCATCACTTCCCTTTTTGTGAAGAGTGCGGATTTTCGTCCTGTCCCAAGTTGAGTGTTGGCCACACCCGCCAGCCTTAATCCTTATTCAAGGCCGGCTCATTGAGATTTTATGGCCGGTTCCGCTCGGCAGGATAATATCTCCGGTTAATTGCTTGCCATCGGACGAAAGCTTTCCCAGAAAATTCACTTGATCGGACGTTATGCCTGTGATGGTTCCCCCGGCCGATACCGCTACGTTCCGAAACTGAAGGTTCATGGAGACCGAGGGGTTGTCGACCGTCAGCAAGCCGGTGGATGCGGCGGAAAAGGAAGCTGCTGCCGGCAAGGAACGGCCGTCGGCCAGAGTGATCGTGCCCTTCCAATCGCCTACGATCGATTGGGAAGATTCAGAATTGGCCGGGGTCTCGGCGGCCTTCGTTCCTGGCGCTCCTACCTTTTTTTCAAAATCGTTGAAGCCGGCCTGCGTGTCTTCGCAGACGAATTCCATGATGTTCCAACCGGGCTTCAAGATGTACTTGCGCTGTGTTTTCAAGGGCGTCGTATAGGCTTGCGGGTCATCGATGGTGATGTCGATCATCAACGTATCGTGGTCCGCGCGCCGTAGGCGCTCTACCACATGTAAAGCCTCGGAATGAGGGTGTCCGCTGACATCCAGCCACGTCTTGTCGTTGAAACCAGTGGAATCAACGACCAGCGTGTCTCCCTCCCATTTGCCGGTGGAGTCGCCCATCCAGGTCGGATTCGCATCTTTCACATGTTCCCGGCCGTCGGTGAAAATCTGGCGCACCAGGTGAGTGTATTCGAAGAACATGATCGCGCGCCCCGGGACTTGAAGGATTTCAACCGGGTAAGCGTGAGTATAGATATTCGGAACGCCAGGGGGAAGGCAACTAAAATTCGGGTCGTTTGAAGTGAGCGCTGTGTATTCGCCGCCGATGGGATGGTTGCCCTTGAATTTTTCCTCCGCCCACGGAGTCAGGGGAAGATTGCCCAAGGGCTGTCCCTTAAGATCGGTCCAGATGAAGTTGAAGGTGTTTACCGATGATGGATACCAAACTCCGGTTAAATCCCCCGTATGGGCCGCCGCCTGGCTTCCTTTTTGAGTTTGCGCCAACAGAGGAGAAGAAAATAGGAGCAGCGCCGCACATACAAGTGAAACGATCCTTTGTAGGTTGCGGAACAAGCAGTCTTTTTTGTCATTCCGAGCGAAGCGAGGAATCTCTCTGTGATTTAAACCCAAGCAAAGAGAGATTCCTCGGCAAACGGCGTGCCTCGGAATGACAAAATGTCGAGTTATTCCGCAGCTTGTCAGCACTCTCATTTGGAGGAATCCGGTGGCAGCACCGTTCCAAGGAGTTCATGGCCGTCGGGGAAGACCAATTTTTTCACTTGCATCCCTTTCACACCGTTTTTGGCGGGCGCGCCGATGACGGTGACCTCGTCGCCGGGCTTGAGGGTGCTCCGGCTCCAGCCTCTCCTCGACAGAAGATTCGGACTCGGGAGTTCTCCCTGCCATTCCATGGCCTTGCCGTTATCGTCCTTCACGGTGAAAGTGAGTAAGGTGTGCGGATTGACATACTGAAGTTCCGACACGGTGGCGCGCAAAGTTACGATCTTCGTCATGTCATATTCCGATGCGCCGTGATGCGCCAAGACGGGGACCGAAATCAAAAATAAACCGATCGTCAATGCAACATGTGCGATTCGCTCACTTTTCATGCAACCTCCGGAATTGATTCTCGCTGGGCTTTTTCTCCCAGCCACAGAAGAAATCGCCACTGTTGATGGCTTTTCAATGACCTTTGTTGGTCCCCAGAATTAAGCCATGCATACCGCGGCTAACGCCACAGTGTCAATCCTTTTTCGTCTCGCGTATCTACAAGCATCAGTTCATCGCACCTCACAACTTAATGCACAACCTTTAACACGGAGAACACCGAGAAATACGGAGGGCCACAGAGAAATCCTTTCTTCCCACGGAGGATTTGCTTCCTCCTGGTTTTCTCGGAGATCTCTGTGTTGAAGTCTTAGATTTTGCCGGACTAGCAGGACCGATGAACGTAGTATCATCCCGGCTTACGATGGGATAAGAGAAGCCCGTGAGCGATTTATCTGGCGATTGAGGAGCAGAGGCATGAGCGAAACTGCAAAAGCTGCGGCGAGTCAGCCACTCGTTGAGATCGCCAAACTTGTTGATTTCATCACGCGAGCGCTGGCGGCCGCGGGGATTCCCCCGGAAGACGCCGGTCAGGTGGCCGCTCTGATGGCTGAATCCGACGCGCGCGGAGGGGACGCGCACGGCGTGTTCCGTCTGCCGCAGTACGTGAAGCAGATCCAAAGCGGCGCCGTCAATCCCCGGCCCAACATACGGGTCGTGAGCAGCCAGGACGGCACGGCTCTTGTTGACGGCGACAACGCCCTGGGCCATCTGGTCATGAAACGCGCCGCGGAATTGGCAATTGAGAAGGCGCGCCAGTGCGGGGTCGGCTGGGTTGGGACGCGCCGCAGCAATCATGCGGGGCCCGCGCAGCTTTACCCGCGAATGGCTGCGGCGCAGGACATGATCGGAATGTACTTCTGCGTGGGTAACGCCAACCTGCTGCCACCGTGGGGCGGGACTGAGGCGCTGCTCAGCACAAATCCCATCGCCATCGCTGTGCCAGGCTTGCGGCATACGGCAATCGTGCTGGACATGGCCACGACGAACACCGCGTTTGGCAAAATCAGGCTCAAAGCGCAACGCGGCGAGCCCATGCCGGAAGGCTGGATGATCGACCGCCAAGGAAAACCCCTGACCGATCCGAAGCGCGCGAACGAGGGCTTCCTTCTTCCTATTGGCGGCCCGAAAGGATATGGGTTGGCGCTGATGATCGGTCTCCTGGCTGGAACATTGAACGGCGCCGCGTTTGGCCGGAACGTGGTCGACTACACCGTGGATTCGAAAACGCCTGGCAACACCGGGCAGTCCATGGTGGCGTTGAATATCGCGGCGTTCGCGGACGTGCAGTCGTTCAAGCAGGGTGTGGACGAAGTTTGGGACCTAATGAAGTCGTCTCCAACGTTACCCGGTGTCGATGAAGTTCGGTTGCCTGGAGAACGCTCGGAGCAAATTTACGGCGAGCGGATGGCCCATGGCGTTCCACTGAGCGAGGCGCAGCGCAAAGTTCTGGATGAATTGGCGGATCGCCTGAGCATTTCGCGATTGCAATCGTAGGGGCATCCGCCCCGGCGATCGCGCCCCTACGATTGATCTCAAGGAGCGGTGATGCGGACGATGCCTGCGCCCGCTGCGCGCCAGCGGCCGTGCTGTTTCACGAAGACGCGAATGACACGTTGCGGGCCATCGTAACTGACGCCGCCACTTGTGCCTCGAATCGTGGTTATGTCCGTCAGCACGGCAACATCCGGCGACGCGTAGCGCACCTGGATATCGTCCGGGTGGATTTCGTTGAGAATGCGCTGGGGATCTTTGATCTGATCGATTTGCTCCTGCTTATTTACAATGAATCCGCCAGGGTGAACTTCGACAAAGTCGTCGGCGAAGAGCCATTCCAACGTCCCCGTGTCGCGGTTGTGCGCGGCATCCAGCCAGATGTGGTCCAGGATTGCGGCCGTGGCGGCTACATCCTCGCCCGCGGCGGCCGATTTCTTGGGCGCCTGTCCAAGGGCCACGGCCCCCGACGCGATGACGAGGAAAATCGTTGTGGCAAAGCCATAAGTGCGTGTCATTGTGTTCCTCTCACGACAGTCTTATTTTTTCGATAGGTCCTGGTTCATCACGACGCCGGTCGCCCGCCAGCTTCCATTCTGTTTGATGACCACGCGAAAAACGTTGAACTCGCCGTCCAGACTGTTGCCCTCGCCATCGTGGCCTTTGATCGTGGTGTGATCGGTCAGAATCGCCACGTTCCCAAAAACATGAACCTTGATGTTTTTAGGGTCAAGCACCAGGAGCGTGGGACGATCGGGCCCCTTCAGGATTCCGAGCCACTCCTTCTTCGTGTAGGACTGGCCATTGGCGAGCACGAGAACATAGCTATCGGCGAAGAATTTTTCCAGGTAATCTAGGTCGCCGGTTCTTTCCGAATCCAGCCATTTGTGATCCAGCGCTTTCCAGTCCTCGCCGCCGGCCGGCGTTGTGGCGCTTTTCGTTTGACCAAATGCAAGCGGCGTGAAGCTCAGGATCAGCGCTAACGTCCCCACATGAATTCGTCTCATCTTCAAATCTCCCCCCTGGCCTGAACACGCTGCGTACCGAGAAATCTCTTGTCAAATCCTGCAGTCGAGTTCCAGTGTGACTTTGGTTGGTAATTTATCATGGTTAAAGGCTTGCCCCACGATCCTACAACATTCGTTTGCGGGGAGCAGGTGGGTGCCTCACCCTTTGTGATTTTTCCAAGGGGGGGGGTTAGATTTCTTAGGTGATGGAAACTGCGAGACGAGTAGGATGCCGTACCGAAAATCCCCCCCTTGCATGAACCGCAAGGATGGGGCACCCGGCAAGTCGGTGTACAATACCGCGCGGATATGACGATCAGGAATCAGGCTGAACTGGCTCGCCAGTTTCTCGAACTCCACCATGGCCCGAAGATATTGGTCCTGCCGAACGCCTGGGATGTTGCCAGCGCGCGGCTTTTTGAAGATGCGGGATTTCCGGCGATTGCAACAACGAGCGCCGGCGTCGCCAATTCCTTGGGCTACGCTGACGGCCAGAAAATTCCTCGGGAAGAAATGCTCGCCGCTGTGCGCCGGATTGCAGAGGCCGTCGAGGTGCCCGTCACCGCGGATATGGAAGCGGGCTTTGGAAGCACGCCCGAAGAAGTGGCGGGCACAGCGCAAGCGGTGATCGCCGCCGGGGCCGTGGGAATGAACCTCGAAGACGGAGCCGAAGGAAAACCCGATTCGCTCGCCGACGTGAATCTCCAGAAGGAAATCATCCAGGCAGTATTGGAAGTTATTGAGGGAGCGGGTGTCCCCTTCGTGCTGAATGCGCGCACGGATATTTTTCTGTACGGCATCGGCCCGGCGGAAACGCGAATGGCGCGTACGATCGAGCGCCTGAACGCGTATCGCGCTGCCGGGGCGCAGTCGCTCTTCGCTCCCGGCGTGAAGGACGAAGAAACCATCGCGCAATTGGCGCGCGAAGTTGCCGGACCGTTGAACATCCTGGCGACGGTCGGATCGCCGCCGGTGGCGGAACTGCAGCGGCTCGGGGTTGCGCGGGTAAGCGTCGGCTCAGGACCGATGCGGGCCGCGCTTGGCTTCCTGGGACGCATGGCGCGCCAGCTTCGCGAGGAAGGCGTTTTCACCATGATGACCGAAGGCGCTCTTCCCTACGCGGACGCAAACCGCCTGGTCCAACCCAAGCGCAGCCGGTCCTGACCCGGGAACGCCAATCTCCCGATTGGCGTTCCCGGGCGAAATCATCTTGCTTGACCCAGCGAATCCTTAAGTTATACAAGAAGACAAGCTCGTCATCGTGCTTCGAGGTGCGATTTTGAGGACCACGTCGTCTATTATTCTTCGCCTAGCCTTCTTCTTGCTTTGTATGTCGTCGCCTGTTTTTGCGCACCATGGATTTTCCGTGGAATTCGATAAAGATAACCCACTCACGCTCACCGGGACCGTTACGAAAATGGAATTCATGAATCCCCACATCTATTTTTATCTGGATGTGAAAGGCAAGGACGGGAAAGTGGTGAACTGGGCATTTGAGGGCGGCCCTCCCAACGTGATTTATCGTCAGGGCTGGCGAAAGGACACGTTGAAGCCGGGCGATGTGGTGACGGTCAAGGGTTTTCGCGCCAAAGATGGTGCCCATCTGGCAGCGTGCTCGACCGTCAAGCTCCCGGATGGGCGCGAGATGTCTGCCGGGTCGGGAGGCGTCTCCCAGAATGCTTACGGCTCGGCGGCCGGCGCGGACGGTAAGAAGTAAAGTGAGTGCGAGAAGAGAGTGGAACCGAGGCCAGGCATGAGAAATTGTTTCCGCACCCCATTCGTTTGCGCCGCATCTTGTTTTCTTGTTTTGCCTTTCGTGATTGCATGCGGCAGCCGAGTGGCTTCGGGAAATCCCCAGGCAGCGGCCCCGCCGGACTTGAATGGGGTGTGGTCTGCGCCGTTCACGCCGGACATCTCGAAAGCCCTGGGGCATCAACCGCCGTTCACGCCCTACGGAGCCGCGCGATTTGCGAAAGAAGATGAGTTTGACGACCCGTTGACCAAATGCCTGCCGATCGGGCCGGCTAGAGGAATTCAGGCGGGAATCATGCCGTTCCAAATCGTGCAGACCCCATCCGTGTTCACAATCCTTTTTGAGAACCAGCACACCTTTCGCATCATTCACACGGACGGGCGCAGCCATCCGAAGGATGTGGACGCGACCTGGTTTGGGGATTCCATCGGCAAATGGGACGGAAATACTTTGGTAGTGGACACTGTCGGGATCGACGACAGGACCTGGCTCGACACGGCCGGTCATGAGCACAGCGACCAGTTGCATCTGGTCGAACGGTTTCAAAAGGTGGACAATAACACCATCCAATGGACCGCCACGTTTGAAGATCCTAAATTTTTTACGGAGCCGTGGTCGATCACGTTGCCGGTTGCGCGTCAAAATACGGAGATCATGTCGTATTCCTGCGAGGAGAACGAAAAAGACAGGGCCCACCTCCGGCGCACAAAAAAATAATTTTCAACGATCGCCGGCCGCCAGGCGTTCACCTGCGTATTGAATTCATATCGGGAGCATGAAATGAAAAAATATCGGCTGAATATTTTGATTGCGGCTGCCGCCCTTTTGCTGCTGGGCGTCCCTCTTTGGGCGCACCACGGCAACGCCTCGTATGACAACGAGAATCCCGCCACGATCAAGGGAACCGTTACGGAATTTGCGTGGAGCAATCCGCACGTCCAAATTTATTTGGATGTGAAAGACAACAAGGGCAGCGTCGTGCGTTGGAGCGTGGAAACTTTTAGCCCGGGCAAGCTGGTGCGGGCCGGTTGGACAAAGGACAGCGTGAAGGTTGGCGATCTAGTTTCCATTACGCTCATTCCGGCGAAGAGCGGAGCGCCCGTGGGCTTTCTCCACAAGCTCGTGCTTCCGAACGGCGAGGAGTTGGGGCTTCAGGAACTCGAGAACTGAGAGCGGCTGAGCCCAGCTTGGAACGATTGCGGCCGAATCGCCGGTCAACTCAAAACGGAATCGAAGACGGAACGTGAGTTAAGGGAGAATCCTCCAAATGCAAACACGCATGATGACAATCGCATGGATGACTGCGCTGGCGGCGGTTCCGGCCTTGCCGGCGCTGATTCACGCACAAATGCCCAGCCAGCAATCCCCTGCGGCAAAGAGCAATGTTTCGGCGCCCGCCGACCCTCATGACCTGTCCGGAATGTGGGAGTTTTTTCCTAATGTCCCCGGCCAAGGTATTTACGCGACCCCTAGCAAGGACCACCCTCCGATGACGCCCTGGGCCAAAGCGAAATACGATGAAGCGAAGCCCGGTTACGGCCCCAAAGCGCAGGGCGGCGGGAATGATCCGATCCTGAAATGTAATCCAACCGGGATTCCACGAATCCTGTTTTTCCCGCAGCCGTTTGAGATCTTTCAGACCCCGGAACGGGTGTTCATGTTCTTCGAGCGCGACCATGCCTGGCGCCAAATCTGGACCGACGGGCGAAGCCATCCCAAGGATCTGGAACCTACCTGGATGGGAGATTCGATTGGCAAGTGGGACGGAGACACTTTCGTCGTGGATACGATCGGCTTCAATGAGAAGAGTTGGCTTGATTTTTACGGCGATCCGCACAGCGAAGACATGCACTTAATCGAGCGCTACAAGCGCGTGGATCGCAACACCATGTCGCTTCAACTCGTCGTTGAGGATCCCAAGGCTTACACGGCTACTTGGGTGGGCGATATGAAAAGCTACAAGCTGCTTACGGGGAAGAAAGCCTATATGGAGGAGCTCTTCTGCATACCGGAAGAAGAGGATGCGTTTACGAATCGGATCCGATTGCCCGCGGTAGGCCAGAATCCCAAGTAGCGCAGGCTTCAGCCTGTGGGTTTTTTCATTTTCATCGATGGCAAGATCAAAAGCCGCAGGCTGAAGCCTGCGCTACTTAAACCTACTTCGCGAGATACATATACCCGACCGTGTTGTTCCCCGGCGAAGCAAACCACATCCTTCCCTTGGGGTCGTTGTTGAGTTCCCTCATTCCATTTCCTACGGCGGGAGCAGGATATTCGGTTATTTTGCCGGTGGCGGGATCCAAGCGCCCGACCGTGTCCATGATCCCGGAGGCGTACCAGACCTGGTTGGTCGTATCGATTCCGATGGGATACGGTGACGGCTGCTCGCCGGGGAGTTGATATTCCTTGAAGGCGCCCGTTTCCGTGTCCAGCCGCACGATCTGTCCTCTGTCGTACTGGGCCAGCCAGCCAATTCCGTTCGCATCGACTTGAAAGCGGCGCCGGGAACCGGGCTGCGGTGGCGGAGTCCAAGTGGTGACTTTCTCCGTCTTATAGTCCACCTTGAAAATTCGGCCCTGTCCGCCAACTTCGTCAAACCAGATGTTGCCTGCCTTGTCAAGATTCGCGCCGTACGTGTTGGGAGCGTCTTTCACTTCCGCGTAGATTCCAGTCTTGGGGTCGAAGCGGTAGGAAAATGGGCTGCCGGAAACCCACAAGATCCCTTTCGGATCTTCGCGCACTGTGTTCATCGACTTCCCCGGCCCTTTGAATTTGGTTTGCTTGCCGGACTTGACGTCGACTTTCACCAGCGTTCCACCCTCTTCCACGACCCACGCCGAAACTCCATCGCGCGTCATCTGCACCGAGCGCGTGCCCACCCGGGGCGACTGGCTCTCCCACAAATATTCTTGAAGCTCTCCCGTTTCCGGATTCAATCTGCCGACGCCGTTCACTGTCCCGAAATACGGGCACCAGACGTTGCCATCCTTGTCCGGGTTCGCGTCCCAGGTCATCCGCCCCGGCGGCATTTCGTACAGGACGTACACAATTTTGAGCGCGTCGTCGCTGAACTGTTTCATCCAATCCACGTAGCCGGGTAGATCGGCCGGAGATTCAGGAAGCGCACTCGGCCCCGTGCCGAAAATCTTGCTGGCATAGGCCGCCAGTTCGTTGACGTCCTGGTCGTTCTTGATCGTGCCGTACACTACGCCGCCGCCGATTCTCGTCGACATCTGGTCCTTGAGAACCTCGCGCCATCCGTTTTCGTCCCGCCGCACATTGATGAACTGTTGAAACCCGTGGCAGCTCGAGCCGCAGCGGGCAAACTTGTCTTTTCCGGGACCATCCGGAAACAGGTCGATCCCCTGAATGATCGGAATTTCGTCCCAGTGCACCATCTGCTTTTGCAGCGTCCAGTCGAAAGTCGCGTTTTGGTTTGCGGCGAGGACAATTCCACTCTTCGGGTCAGACCGATAACCCACAGATTTCGCCAGCACCTGATAGTCGCCGGCTGGAAGATTTTCCACGCGGTACTTCCCATCGTTACCGGTCAGCACGATGACCGTTACCCTGGTCTTCGCATTCCGAGCCTGCACAAACGCGGCACGAAAGGGCGCGCCGTCCGGCCCCGTCACCTTGCCCGTGATCGTCGCCCCGAACGCCATCGAGGAAATGAGACCAACTGCACTCACCAAACCCAGGAATTTAAGTATTCTCGGTGGCTGCATGACTCCTCCTTGCAATCGGCGATAAAGGCTGCTCGGTCCACGAATTACAGCGCTCACGCTCAAGCGCAGCATATTTGCCGGCGAAAACGGTTCTCCATCGGATCAACGCGCAATCTAGCTTTGGCCGGGCTGCAATGCCGCAGAGGCTACCAAACGGATGCGCCGACTGTCTATGGAGATCTACGATGGCTCTGTCCCTACGGGACGGAACCCGGGCATTTGCGCTACCTAATTGGTTCATCGGAAACCAGCCCACTCCGCGCAAATTGTGTGTTGAGTTAGCCGGTTGTATAATTGCGACGCCTTAAAAAATCAACTTCGCAATCCGGGGCGGGACTTGCTGGCAAACGCCGCTGCACGCTTGCAGTTAGCGCAATTCCGAGCCCTGCGCTCGAATCCATTTGGGGGCACATTCATGGTGAAGATTATCTTCGGTGCGCTTCTGGGTTGCCTTCTGGCATTTCCCCTGGCGGCCCAGACTAGCCAACAGGCTCCGCCGAAAGACCTTTCGGCCTGGCTGCGAAATTCATACGCAACAAATCGGAAATTCCTCGCTCGCTCTGCCGAGAAGATGCCTGAGGAGTTTTACGGCCTGCGCCCCGGCGCACAACCGGAGGTCCGGACGTTTGGACAGCTGATCGGACACCTGGCCAACTTTAATTATCGTTGGTGTTCGGATGCGAAGGGCGAAAAGAATCCGATGGAAGAAACAGATTTTGAAAAACTCAAGGCCAAGGCTGACCTCGTAAAGGCTCTGAGCAGCGCTTTGACTTACTGTGACGGCGCATATGCCGCGCTTACCGATGCGAATTCCATGGATATGGTTCAGGGCACACGGGACGATGGCACGAAAGTTCCCGTGCTGCGCATCAGCCGCTTCATCTCCAATCTCGCACACAACAACGAGCACTACGGCAACCTTGTCACGTACATGCGGATCAAAAGCATTGTCCCGCCCTCCTCCGAGCCGCGCTGATGGCCCAAGGGCGGTGGGGCAGTTTCCGATCATCCGGCCTGTCGCGAGGAATCATGGTCAGGTTGAATTGGTCATGGGCGGGTTGGTTTCGTCTTCCTCAATTCAAGTTAGAAAATGATGCAACCGAAAAACAATTTGGTTCACTCGGAAGAGCCTCCGGTGCATAAACGTGCCCATCCGGCATGTCAAAACGGAAATCCCGGTTCCTTTCCCTTTGTTTTCCTGCTCGTACTAATAAATCTTGCCGGAAGTGTTTGCCCGGCTACGGCCAGAACGCCCTCAGCAAGAACGAAGACTCAGGCGTCCACCGGTTCCGACAGTGCACCCGCTGCGCCGTCGATCACCAGCCAGCCAATCAGTCAGTCCGTGAACCCCGGTCAAACCGCGACATTCATTGTTGGTGCGACAGGAACCGCACCGCTCACCTACCAATGGATGCGGAACGGCACAGCCATCCCCGGGGCGACCTCGCCCGCATATACCACACCGGCAGCGGCGGTTGAGGAAAACGGCGCCCAGTTCTCGGTCACGATCAGCAACCCGATCGGCAACGCCACCAGCAGCAGTGCCACGCTCACTGTAAATGTGGTCTTGCGGCCGGAACAGTTGACCCCTTCCGCTTCAGGGCAAACTCAGCGAGCGCGAACCTCGCGATTCCTCTCGAATTCCTACGTCGGGGTGGAGATCGGCTCCATCGGCTATTCTTTTTCCAACGCGCAGCTGCAGCCGGGGTTCCAAGCGCAATCCGTCCAAGTCCCGCATCTGGCCACGCGTTTTATTCTGCTCGGACACGAGTTCAACAAATATTTTTCGGGGCAGGTCAGCGAACTGATTTCGTCGCATCCGGTGGTGTATCAAAACGTAAATGGAGACCTGGGAAGCCATGACTTGTGGATGAATAATATCGCGGGCTTTACTGTGAAAGTGCGTTTGCCACTGGGCAAGAGGTGGTCCCTGTTTGGCGAAGGCGGCCTTGGCGTGGTCGCGCGAAATGGGTTCACGGTCAAGCAATCGACCGCGTTGAACAGCGCGAATTACGCGACATTCTTGTTTGGAGGGGGCCTGGACTTTCGCCTCAACGACCACTGGGACCTCCCGACCGGGGTCATTGTGGCGCCCGGGCAGGCGGCCAGCAAACAGCCCACCGCAGTGTTCTTTTCCGGCGGATTCAATTACACGATGCGGCGCGTCCCTGCGGAGCCGGCTGGAGAGGATTCCCGCAACGGCCCGCTTTGGCCAAAGAACATAGTTCAGATGGGATATATCACCGATGCGCTGGGATTTGGTGTCAACGATTTTTTTTCGAAAGGGAAAGTTTCAATTTTCTGGCATGGCAGTATTGAAATAAGGAGTGGATTGTCGGTGAATTACCGGCGCAATTTATTCCACACGCGCCGGTTTTTCGCAATCGATTGGGGCGCAGACGTGTCCTCCTGGAAGAGCAGGATCAATGGCGAAAGGTTTTACACCGCATCCGTGTATCCCGTGTTGCGGATTCCCCTGATTCGGACGAACCCGGTGGAGTTCTATTTCAGTTATTCCCTCGCCGGGCCCTCGTTAATCACCACGACAAACGTCGATAATCAGAAAATCGGTAAACTGTTTACTTTTCAGGATTACATGAGCACCGGATTCTACCTGGGCCGGAAAAGAAGGGTCACCGGTGAAGTCCGGATCGCGCATTATTCCAATGCCAATCTATTTACGCAGAACCCTGGGCTAACGATCCCGCTCGGATTCTATTTCGGATCCACCTTCTGAAAAACTTTCTTCAACTCTTATCCGGGATTTCCATATATCACATCTAGCCCGCATTTCTCACCAGTTCGGGTCATGGTTCTCGTGTATTGCGGGATTCAGAGAGATTCTTCGCTTCGCTCAGAATGACAACTTGAAGCAGTGTGTCATTCTGAGGGGCGGTTTGTGCCCCGAAGAATCTCTCCGCAGGTTTGAGGAAGAGGAGATCTTCCTAGCTGACGTCATTGCAGCTTGTGAGAAATGCGGGCTAGCCTCTGTCCTTTTTGCAACCGACATTTCCTTGATCTATTTCAGTTCTTGCATTCGTGCTACTTCTTTGCCGCCTCTCGATCATCGAGTTCCTCCTCATCCTTGCATCACCAACATCTGGATTTATCGGCGGGAAATACAAATGGGAAGGAGTGGGTCGCTGCCTCCCGGAAAACGCCCTATCGGCAACTGAGCCGTTCCCGATCCGCGCAGGCCGCTGACAGACATTTGGAAACGTGCTATGTTGCGCTGCGACGCGGCACGCGAAAGACTTGCGGCCCGGGGGGATCGGCGATGGGGAATCGCAAGTTTGAGGATGTAAACGCACCTCGTGATTTTGACCGGGGGTTGGGAAAGCCGTTTGAGTCTGGCGCCTCGCGCAGAAAATTCCTGAAAGGCCTGGGCGCGGCCGGAGCGGGCGCGCTCCTTCCCGGCGGCAAGTTGATTGCGCAAGCAATTTCGCCCTCGGTTCGGCCGATGCCCGGGCGGGTTGACGTCCATCACCACATGTTTCCTCCGTTTTACGTCAAGGCCATGGAAGACGAGATGCGCGCCGGCGGTTTCACTCCCAGACCCTGGAGCCCGGCGATCTCCCTGGACATGATGGACAAGCATGGAATCGCGACCGCGATGATGTCGCCCGTTCAGCGCCTGGTCATGGATTCCATGAGTGATCGCAGCGAGAAGGGACGCAGCCTCGCCAGGCAACACAATGAATACGGCGCCCAGTTGGTGAAAGACTATCCGGGGCGTTTCGGCCACTTTGCCGCGCTGCCGTTACCTGACACGGAAGGAAGCCTGAAGGAAATCGCGTACTCGTTGGAAGTATTGAAGGCGGACGGCATTGCTCTGTGGACAAGTTACATGGACAAGTGGATGGGCGATCCCTCCTTCGCGCCAGTCTATGAAGAATTGAACCGCCGCAGCGCCGTGGTTTTTGTGCATCCCGCGCGCGCCTCGTGCTGCCGCAGTCTTCCAGGACAATCCGGCATCATTGAGTATGATATCGACACGGCCCGCGCCATCGACAGCCTTCTCTGGAACGGAACCTTGGCGAAAAATCCGAATATCCGCTTCATCTTTTCGCACTCTGGCGGAGCATTTCCGGTACTGGCCGCCCGCATCATCGACGATTTCCCCAAGAACCGCGCCGACAAAGTGCCGAACGGCGTCGACCATGAGTTCAAGAAACTTTATTTCGACACGGCGCACGCAGGCCGCGCGCCCGCGCTCGATGCATTGAAAGACATCGTTCCGATATCGCAGATCATGTATGGAAGCGATGTGCCCCTGCGAAACTACGAACTGACAGACGATTGGAAGGCCATCAATCGCGGAAACGCCGAGCGCTTGTTTCCGCGGCTGAAAGTTTGACAATTCCTTATCCGGGGGCGGTTCAAGGCAAGAAGGCGGAAGCATGACGATGAACGACGAAACCAATTTGGCAGCGCTTGCAAATGAGCCCACGCGACGGCAAGCGATTGTCGGTGTTGCGATGGCATTCAGTGGTTTAGCCCTGGTCTCAACTCAAGCCAGGGCGGCAGCCGAGGACGAGGTTTCTCATACGGCAGAATCCATTCACCAAGAAGTCGTTTTCAAAGCGAGCAGGAAGCGCGTTTACGAAGCGCTCACGGACTCCAAACAATTCGAACGCGTCGTGCAGCTCAGTGACGCCATGAAGACGCGTATATCCCCGGGAGCCCCACCTACACAAATCAGTCCTGAAGTGGGCGGCGCCTTCTCCACCTTCGGCGGCATTATCGTTGGGAGGAACATCGAGCTGGTGCCCAACGAGCGTATTGTCCAGGCATGGCGGCCGGCCTACTGGAAACCGGGCGTCTACTCGATTGTGAAATTCGAGCTCACGGACAGCGGCTCCGATACCAAACTCGTTCTTGACCACAGAGGCTTCCCCGACGGCGATGGCAAGAGTCTCCTCGACGGATGGAACAAAAACTATTGGAAGCCCCTCGCGAAGTACTTGGCTTAAGCGCAGACCCTGGTGGCCCCGCGCAGGCGGCCCGAGAGAAATCCGGATGAATGCCTTGCGAGCGCCTTACTGCTTCGGCTGATAGGCTGCGGCAGCCTCGTTCGCCCGGTGCCTCCTAGCCTGACTATCCCCGGAATCGGCTTCTCGGACGGATGGAGCATTACTCTCACGCACTTCCTGTAGAATTGCCCGGACCGCGCTAGCCTGCATTTCTCACCAGTTCGGGTCATGGTTCTCGTGTATTGCGGGATTCAGAGAGATTCTTCGCTTCGCTCAGAATGACAACTTGAAGCAGTGTGTCATTCTGAGGGGCGGTTTGTGCCCCGAAGAATCTCTCCGCAGGTTTGGGGAAGAGGAGATCTTCATAGCCAACGTCATTGCAGCTTGTGAGAAATGCGGGCTAGCGACCTGCCCTGTTTCCTTGGGCGTTTTTTTCCACGACGGAACGCGTGGCACGACTTCCCAAGTCCAAATATCGTCCCGGCGATTTTCAACCGGTTTAAGCATTGATTCTTGTCGGCTCGAACGCAAAGACGGTGGGCTTATGTCCCGTATTTCTCATAGAACTTGTTGGCGAAGAGTCCGATCGGGTCGTACTTCTTTTTTGTAGCAAAAAACTCGTCGATGTTGGGGTAGGATTTTTGCAATTGCTCGCGTGAGTAGAACAACTGATAAGGCAGGTAAAACGTGCCGCCGGCCCTCTCAGCCACATCGATCAGATCGGTAGTCGTCTTTTTGAGCGTCTCGTTCTCCTTTTCGTTAAACTTGACGTTGAAATAGAGCACGAAACCGAACATGTCTTGCCTGGCATAAGGCAAGGCGGTGATCGCATCTTTGTGCACGGTGCGGATGGTTACGTTGAGCAAATTGGCGCGGTTTCGCTGCACCACTTCTCGCAGGCCATCCACAAACTCCGGCATGCGGTCATAGGGGACGAAGTATTCCTGAAGGATGTCTGTGTCGCGAAGCCGGTTCTTCAGGTACGCCATGTCGTCATACATCTCTTCGTTCCGAGTGACCAGGCAAGCTTCCTTCTGGTTCATTGCCTGATTCCGCGTGACACACGCGTGCAAACGCGGCTCAACGTACTTTTCCAGCGTCCATCTAAACCAGCGGCCCAGACCGCCTGTCTTTGAAAAATTGATAATGAATCGATCGAGCGTGTTATGTTGCGCAGGCTTCATCGGCGGAAGCGCGCCGTCAAACTTCGTCTTCGTATAGATTTGAATCGCCGTCTCGCGCAAAAAGGACCGCGGAGACACCGACAATCGCCCGTATACCAGCCCGACGCCGTCATTCTTCTCGACGTTCGCCTTGTAATAGTCCGGGTACTGAGCGAAATCCATATACGAGATTTCGCGCGAGTACATTTCATTGTCCACGATATCCAGATCCACATCGAGAATCACGCCGAACAGCCCATATCCACCCAATGCGTGGGAGAAAAGCTCAGCATTCTCCGTCCGGCTCGCCTGCACAATCTCACCACTGCTCAGCATAATGCGCATGGAACGGACCGTGGGAGACACAGGGCCGGGCCATGGATCGATACCGTGTGCGTTTACGCTCAGCGTTCCACCCACGCTAAAGATGTTGATCGACTGCATCGCCTTCGCCGATAAACCCTCTCGGTCGAGCAGAAGCTGGAGCTGCCACCAGCGTGCCCCGGTTTGGATACTGACTTTCTTGTGCTCTTTGTCCAAGCGGATGCGGTTAAAGTCCCTTAGGTCAAGCACGAGCCCGCCATAGGTAAATGTCTGCCCGCCCATGCTGTGCTGCTGCCCGGCGCAGGTCACTTTGAGGTGGTTGTCGCGCGCATACTGGAGCGCATTCCGGATGTCGTCCTCGCTGACGACGTGCACGATCCCGTAGATTTCGGTTTTGTTCAGGTGGCTGGCATCGTTGGTGAATCCGCCGAGCTGCTCGAAGGAGATCATCTGCGACTTCGCAGTCGCAACATGGGCAGTCTCCCTCTGCTGGTCAGAGTCAGGGGGAAAGATGAAGTCGCTTTCCTTCTCCCCGGCCGGAGCGGCGGCGTACTCGTAGATTCTTCTGGCACAAAAAACGAAGAATGAGGCCACCACCAGAACGAGGGACAGCACCCTGGATCGCTTGGCGAGCACAGGTTCAGCCTCCGCCGCTCAATTCTGAGAGTTCAAGAAACTGTTTGCACGGCCCGCGGCTTTGCGAAATAGTAGCAGCATTAATCCCCATGCCGAAGCGCATCGATGGCGCTTCTGGCAGTTTCCCCACTGACCGTGTAGACTTCCAATGTGCAGCGAAGTGGCGGAATGCATTCCCCCACTTTCGTTTTCTGGGGTCGGATTTTCCGCATGCTGCCTCTCATTCTGCTGGTTGCTTCGCTCCTGCCTGCGCAACAAGCGTCCATGGAATGCGTTGACTCAGGCGCGAACGCAGCCGGTGCTGAAACACCGCCGGTGAGCGGACCGGCCGGCGCCACCGCGGTGCTCAAGATCTCCACGGCTGACGATCACAGCAAGAACTCTCATGAATGTAATGCGGATTACAAGCTTGTGGTGACTCCTGCCACTGGCGGGGCTCCGGTAGAGACCGATTTCCTCGCTTCGGATGGCGATTATGGACGAACTGTGTCGCTGCGTCTCGCCGGTTTCTCGCAGGACGGCAAGCGCGTGCTCGGAATTCTCGCCGAAAGCGGCAAGTATCCGACGACGTTGCTCTTCGACTACCACAAGGGCGGCGGCCCGGTGCAAATTGTCGACCTCAAGATGCAGTTCGCCCGCGTCGCACCGCCCGGCTGCATCCAGACATTGGAGGTCGTCGGCACGACGGCGAGCGGCGCAATTGTCGTGGAGTCAAATTCGGAGAAGGCCTGCGGGTCGAGCCGCCGCTGGCTCGTCGACGCCGCCGGCAGCAAAGCGCAGCCCCTGCCTCCGAGCGCGGCGATTTTGGGATTATACGAAGCAAACTCCGGCGTGCGATAGCGGCGGTTGACATGACTTGCGCTCCGTGTGTACCGTGTCGGAATGTCCTCTAAACCTGTTGAATCCGCTAGCGCCAACGCCCCGATCGGGATGGTGATCGAGCGAGCCGGCGACGTCCTGAATTTTACGTTGAACAATTCCGAGCACGAAAACGAAGTCACTGGCGCTATGTTTGACGCCATGCTCGCGGAGCTTCGCCGCGAAGCATCGCATCCCAGGGCGCGGGTTTTGCGTCTGCGCGCGCGCGGCAAGGTTTTCTGTACGGGGCGCGAGCGCGCGGGACGGGACGCCGCGACGATCCATCACGAATCCGCGCGGCTCATCGAATTCAAGCGCGCCTTGCGAGTTTCGCCGCTGATCAGCGTCGCGGAAGTCCAGGGCGACGCGTTCGGCTTCGGTTTCGGCCTCGCGATCGTGTGCGATTTCGTCTATGTCGCCGGGAGCGCGGCCCTCGGGTTCCCTGAAATGAAGTTCGGTCTTGCGCCGGCCGCCATCATGGCCTACCTCGGCGAGTACGCGCTGCCGCGCTTCGCGTTTCCTCTCGTCCTTTTCGGCGATCCGATCACGCCGCAACAGGCTCAGCAAATCGGCCTGGTCTCGCACGTCAGCCCGAAGGAAAATCTCGCATCCGATGTCGATGCCATCATCGAGCGCATCTTGCGTCTCGAACCGAATGCCGCGCGGAACTGCAAAGAATTTTTCCAGACGGCGCAGCAGAACTCGTTCGACCAGAACTGCCGTTTGGCTACGGAAACCTTGACGGTGGGCAGCATGGCCGTGCTTTCGAGGCAGAAATGAGCCGGCCGTGCCCGTAAACGCAGGAGCGCGACTCGACCGGCTGCCGCTGTCCTCCTTCCATCGCCGGATCATGTGGCTGATCGGCGCGGGAATGTTCTTCGATGGATTTGATATTTACCTTGCCGGAATCGTTCTCGGCGCCACGGTCAAGAGCGGCTTTTCCACGCTCGGCCAGAATGCCGAGTTCGTCTCGGCCACTTTTGTCGGGATGATGCTGGGATCCTTTGTGACCGGCTTCCTCGGCGACCGGTTCGGACGCCGCTTCACCTATCAATCAAATCTGGCCATCTTCGGATTTGCGTCTATCGCGGCCGCCTTCGCTCCCTCCATGCAGGCGTTGATCTTGATCCAGTTCGTCATCGGATTCGGACTGGGGGCCGAAAATGTGGTTGGCTATTCGACATTAACTGAGTTTGTACCCCCGCAATCCCGCGGCAAATGGCTCGGTTTCATGACCGTCTTCGTCGTTACCGGCTTGCCGGTTGCCGCGCTGCTGGGAAGGCTCATCATCCCGAGACTCGGCTGGCGCACCATGTTTGTCCTTGGCGGCCTCGGTGCGCTGGTCGTCTGGTATTTGCGGAAAAAATTGCCGGAGTCGCCGCGCTGGCTGGAATCGGTCGGCCGAGCCGAAGAGGCTGAGGCCCTGTTATCGACCATCGAGAGCGAAGTCGCGCTGCGACATGCGCCGCTGCCGGTTCCTAAGCTTTCACCCCTTGTGAAACATTCGCGGAACCTTTCTTCGCTCCTCAGCCCCGTGATTCTTCCGCGCATGATTCTGGGATCGGTCTCGCTGATCGTCATCAACAGCTTGCTCTACGGTTTCGTGACGTGGCTGCCGACTTTTTTTGTTCAGCAGGGGCTCAGCATTGCCAGGTCGTTTAACTATTCTCTCGTCATGGCTCTCGGCGCGCCGATCGGGTCCGCCATTGGCGCTTTCACCGCCGACTCCTGGGGACGCAAGCCCACGATCGTCGGAGCTTCCCTGTTTACCATCCTGATCGGAAGCTTCTATCCATTTATCCAGAATCCCGCTATTTTGTTGGTGACGGGCTTCACGCTGATCATCCCGATTTACGTCCTCGTCGCGCTCCTGTTTGCAATCTACATCCCGGAGCTTTTTCCGACGGAAGTTCGCCTGCGGGCGTCGGGAATCTGCAACACGTTCGGGCGCGGCGCGATCATCTTTACGCCCTTCATCGTCGTCGCGCTTTTCAGGTCGCATGGGATTGGAGGAGTGCTCGTTTTCATGATCGGGCTTCTGATCGTGGAAATTTTGGTCGTCCTCACGCTCGGCGTCGAACCGAAAAAGCGCCGCCTCGAAGAAATCGAGGCTGAGGTCGCTGTTGCTCCTTTTCCTGCCGAGGTGCGGAATCCATGACCGTCCTGCCAATCACCTACGACGCGCAACTCTTCATCAATGGTGAGTTCACCGATGCCGCGAGCGGCAAGACGCTGGACATCGTCAACCCGGCCACAGGCGTGGTGATCGGGCGGCTCGCCGATGCGGGCGCAATCGATGTAGACCGCGCCGTCAATGCGGCCCAGAGCGCCTTCGACGAAGGAAAATGGAGCCGGGCGTCGATCCAGGAACGGGCCCGCGTACTCAACCGATTCGCTGACTTGTTCGAGGCCGATCTGGAAGCATTCTATAAACTCGAGACGCTGAACAACGGCCGTCCGATCGTGGAGACGCGGGCGCAAATCTCGCGCCTCCCGCAGTTCTATCGCTATTTCGCGGCGCTGGCCCTTACGCGCCGCAGTGACGTCATCCCGGTCGAAGGTTCGTACCTATGCTATACACAGCGCGTGCCGCTCGGCATCGTCGCGCTCATGACATCATTCAATCATCCGTTGATGATTCTATCGAAGAGCTTGGCCCCGGCTCTCGCGACCGGCAACAGCGTTGTCATCAAGCCCTCCGAGCAGACGCCGCTGACGTCCATTCGTCTCGTCGAACTTCTGGATCGCGCCGGGATCCCCAAGGGCGTCGTCAATGTGGTGAACGGAGTTGGCGCCGAATCGGGCGTGGCCCTTGCGAGCCATCCGAAAATTCGAAAAGTCACCTTCACCGGCAGCACCGAGGTAGGCCGCTCAATCGGTAGCGCGGCCGCGCGCAATTTCGCAGCGGCCACGCTGGAGCTCGGCGGCAAGGGCGCCGTCATCCTCTTCGATGACATGGAAATCGAGCGTGCCGTAAACGGCGCAGCCTTCGCGGCCTTCATTGCCGCGGGCCAGACGTGCGTGTGCGGATCGCGCATCCTCGTCCAGCGCTCCCTGTACGCGCCGTTCCTGGAACGGTTTCAAACGAAAGCATCATCGATTCGGCTGGGCGATCCTGCCGACGCACGGACGCAGCTGGGCCCAGTCATTTCGGAGAAGTCGCGGCGGCGCATCCTGATGATGATCGAGCGCGCCACCGCGGCGGGCGCCAAGCTGCTGACGGGAGGCAAGGCCGCTTCCAAAGATCTGCCTTCCGGATTTTTCATCGAGCCCACGGTGCTCTATGATGCCGATCCTCGCTCTGAGATCGCACAAGAGGAAGTATTCGGTCCAGTGACCGTCGTGATGCCGTTCGAAGACGAAGCAGACGCAATACGCATCGCCAATGACACGAGGTTCGGCTTGGCCGCGTCAGTCTGGACTGGCGATGTCGCGCGCGCTCACCGTGTGGCCAGCCGGCTGCTCTTCGGCATGGTTTGGGTGAATGACCATCACCGGCTCGACCCGGCATCGCCGTGGGGAGGCTTCAAGGACAGCGGGATGGGCCGCGAGACAGGCGTCGAGTCGTTCGATCATTTCACCGAAGTGCGCGCCGTGACGGTGAACACGACCGGTGAGACCGTGGACTGGTATCAAAAAGACGGCGCACCGAAGCGCCTCAACTAAACAAGTTTTGAGGGCTGGCGAAATGAGAATCCAGATCGCGAATTTCATTCGAATCGCGTTGCTCGCAATTTGTGTCTTGGCGATTGCCTCACCCGCATGGTCCCAAAACGCAGACACCATTCTGGTGAACGGCAAGATTGTGACGGTCGATAGCCAATTTTCGACTCGTGAAGCCGTCGCCATGCGCGACGGCAAAATCACGGCGGTTGGCAGCAACTCGGATGTTCGAAAACAAGCGGGGCCGCAGACGCGCGTGATCGATCTGCAAGGACGCACAGTTATCCCTGGTTTCATTGATTCGCACATCCACGCGATCCGGGCGGGCCAGACGTTCACGACCGAAGTAAATTGGGTGGGCGCAACCTCTCTGACCGAAGCGTTGAACCGCATCCACGAAGCTTCGCTGGCGAAAAAGCTGGGTTCCTGGCTGATCGTCGCGGGTGGCTGGCACCCGGAGCAATTCAAGGAAAAGCGCAGGCCAACGCAGGCGGATTTGGTGGCGGCGGCGCCGAACAATCCCGTTTATGTGCAGCTCAATTACGATTGGGAAGTGATGACGCCCGCGGGCTTCAAAGCCATGGGGATTAACAGCGAGGCCGATCTGCCGCGTCCCGGCAGATTTGAAAGAGACGCGAGCGGCAATCCAACGGGGGCGATTGAAGATGGCGGCGGCTTTGATGTGGCCATCGCCCTGTTCGACAAGCTTCCTCATCCGACCTTCGAGGAGCAAGTCGAGGGGGAGAAGAAGTTTTTCCGCGAGATGAACCGGCTCGGCGTGACCGGAGTCGGCGATCCCGGCGGGAATAATCTCAATCCTGAAAATTATCAGCCCCTCTTCCAGGTCTGGCGGCAACATCAATTGACGATCCGAGTCGCGTATAGTCTCTGCGGCCCCACACCCGGCAAGGAATTTGAAGAGTTAAAAGATTTGACGCAAATGCTGCCGCAGGGCTTTGGCGACGACATGCTGAAGTTCAACGGCATCGGGGAACGCGTTACCTGGGGCATGAACAATAATGACCACCCAACCGCCGATGACCAGGAGAAGTATTACCAGATCGTCCGCTGGGCCGCGCAAAAAGGGATGCCGGTCACGATGCATTGGCCGAAGAACGAAACCGCGGACACACTGCTCTCCATTTATGAGCGCGTGAATGCCGAATTTCCCATCGCGAATTTGCGCTGGTCGGTCGCCCACCTGACGAATGCCTCGCCCGAAAATCTGCGGCGAATGAAAGCGATGGGCGTGGGCTGGACCATCCAGCGCCCGAATGCCGCATCCGTGGAAAACGCCAAAGAACTCGATGTGAAGATGGGCGCGGGGACCGACGCGCATCGCGTGGCTTCATACAATCCATTCACCGCGCTGCAATGGTCGCTGGTGGACAGCAAGAACGCAGGCGGCGTGCAGCGCGGACCCGAGCGATCTCCTACGCGCGAGGACGCGCTTCGCGCCTACACGATTGGCAGCGCCTGGTTCTCTTTTGACGAAGGCAAACGAGGCTCGCTCGAGCCGGGCAAACTTGCCGACCTTGCTGTTCTGACGAAGGACTACATGACGGTGCCGGCGGACCAGATTGGCAGCATCGAATCGTTGCTAACCATGGTCGGTGGAAAGATTGTTTACGCGGCCGGCCCGTATGGCCGACTCGAAGATTCTCATTGATGGTTATTCCATTAATCGCCGTGGCTCAACCGCCTACGCAGGATTTCGTGGCGCCAACGTCTCCGCCGGCAATTTTCTGGTCTCCGCACATCGCAAAAACGCCGGCGGGACGCCGGCGCCACAAAAGCACATGCGCTCATGTAGAATCCTGTTCCGCGCGTCCAGTGCGCTTGAATGCGGCTCGCGTCGGGTGTATGTTTCCGGTCGGCCAGAAAGTCACAATGGATATTTTAGCTGGACTGCATGCGCTTATACTTTTGCGCGCACGACTCTCAAGAACCAAATCGTAAAAGAGATCGCCTAACTTTTGAGGAGAATTGACGATGACAAATTCGGACGCAGGGGAAAAAGGTTCAGCCCTCGGACGGCGCGATTTCGTGAAAATCGGAGTCGGCGGCGCGATGCTGACCGCGCTTCCCGCAAGTGTAGCGGCGCAGACCAAAGAGAAAGGCGTGGACTGGTGGGATGCGAAACCAGGGAAGGCCGGAGTAGGAAAACCTGTCGCAATTGACTGCCACTCGCACTGGTCGCCTGATCCTTACAACAAGGCGCTCGCCGATCTAGGGCATCCGATCGAGAATAACTATCCGTTGAATTCCGATCTCGAAAAGCGGCTCCAGTGGATGGACGAGCACGGCGTCTTGATGCATTGCCTCACCCTTTCCGGCTCGATGCCGTGGCAATGGACGTCCGCGGAACAGGGCGCGCATCTCGCGCAGATCATCAATGATACGGGAATCGAAGTGCACCAGAAGCATCCCGACCGCTTTGTTTTGGGCATCGAGATGCCCGTTCGCGATCCGCAGTTGGCGCTGAAGGAATTGAACCGCGTCGCGGGAAAGCCGGGCGTGCGCGCCGTCCACTTGCCGGACTCGATCGAACGGCACGATTACATTATCGATCCAAACTTTGCGCCGGTCCTGGCGCGCATCGAGGAATTGGGCCTCCCCATTATTTTCCATCAGATGGATGGAGTGGCCAACAATTACGGCGCCGACAGAGTTTCCGGGCCGCCCAATCTGGCGGCCGGTCTGGACGCGCCGACCGATCACACTGTGCTGGCAACTAAGTTAATGATGTCGGGTGTACTGGACAAATATCCGAAGCTGGAAATGGTGCTGCCGCACGCCGGTGGCTCCTTCCCTTATCTCGCTGGAAGGATCGAGCATTTCTTCTCTCATTTTCCCAATCAGCATGTCCCGCTGGCGCGCCCGTTTCGGGAATATTTGCGGCGCTTCTACTACGACTACTTGATTTATTATCCGGAGGCGTTCCAATTCCTGGTCACCATGGTCGGGAAGGACCGGATCGTCGTGGGCACGGATATTTTCGCCGCCCGCGACGTCGAGTATCCGAGCAATGTCCTCGACCAGTTCAACTACCCGGCCGCGGAGCGCGACCTGATTTTGAAGGGGAACGCCATCAAGCTTTTGCATCTGTAGGGGGATAAGTAGCGCGGGCTTCAGCCTGCGGGGTTTGAATTCCGAAAGGCGTACGCCCGGGCCCAATCAAACCCCGCAGGCTGAAGCCCGCGCTACTTGAGGCTACTGGCCGCCCACCATCTTGAATTTCTGAATGCGCTTGCCCGTTCCCACCTCGGTGACAAAGATGTTGCCCTTCGAGTCCACCGCCAGGAAATGAGCATACGTAAATTCCCCCGGCTGGCGTCCCACTCGTCCGAAACTTGACAGGATCCGCCCGCTGGCGCGGTCGAGGATATCGATCTTCTCGTTGTCTTGATTGACCACGTACATATACTTCTGCGCCGGATCGCGAGAAAAGCCTACCCACACCGCCGATCCGAGCGCGCCGGGCCGGCGCTCCGAGCCCGCCGGGAGCTTGGACATCTGTTCGAATTCGACCGGAACATTCTTTTGAAAATTGCCCATTCTATCGAATACCTGGATTCGGTGGCCCCGCCGGTCGCATACGTAGACCAAACCGTTGTTGTCCATGGCCACGCAATGCAGCACAGGCACGAACGCGTCGCTGGTCTCGGCTTCCGTTCGATGCAAGTCCCATTGGCGCAAGAATTGCCCCATACGATCAAATACCGCGATGCGGTGGTTGCCGCCGGGGGTTTCGCCGTCGGCCACGTAAACGTCGCCATTCTTGGGATCGATCGCGATGCCCGCGGGTTTGAAGAACCCCGAGTGGCTGGAGTTTAGAGCTTTCCCTTTGGCCGAGCCGTCGGAAGAATCGACCACGCCCCGCTTCCCGATCTGGAGCAAGAGTTTGCTTCCGTCGTGCGCATATTTCTGCACGATGCCGTCGCCGGTGCCGGTCACCCACACATTATTCTCTGTGTCCACCGTGCAGCCGTGCGGGTTGTCTGGCGTTACATCCGGATCGCCGAAGGAATTCACCACGTTGCCGTCGGGATCGAACTCAATCACTACGGGGGCTTGACGCCCGGCGTCCAGGTCGTTGTCGGTCAAATCGCGCCGGTTCAGGATAAACACGTGGTCGCGAGAGTCGATGCAAACACCGCCGATTCCCCCGGTCACCCAGAGGTTCGGCAATGGCTTGGGCCAGGACGGATCCACTTCGAACCTGGGCGCGTTGTCCTGTGCGTGCAATCGCGCGAGGCACAAGAACCCTAGTGCGATGGCCAGTCCCGCGGACGCCCCTGCCATTCGAACAAAACTCGCCTTCTTTTTCATATCGTCCCTTTTCGCGAAATCAGAATCCGGATGTCTCTCGTGGAATTCCTAATTTCATCTTGCTTTTGTTTAAACGCTGCACCGGCGAGGCCATGGCCGTTGCAAATGATATCAGGATTTTAACGAACGCAGGCTTTTGGTAGCGCCGTGTTCATCGAATGGTGCGACTATCAAATTCATTAATGGGAAATTCGGAGTAGCGGGAAAAATTGGACAGGAGCATTCTCCGCGGAGGCAGTCAGGTGTATATTCCCGTCCGGCGCGGAAATGAAAATGGAAATCCCGGGTTGCGAATTGGAGGGCTTGTCATGACCTGCCGCAATGGATGGACGAAAGTCGTCTCATTTTCGATTGGCGCTTGTTTGCTTGCGCTCGGTGTTTGCGCGGTCGCGAGGGCGCAGGCTCCACCCGCGTATAAGGTTGACGCCTCCTGGCCAAAACAATTGCCCAACAACTGGATCATGGGCCAGGTGGGCGGGATGGCCGTGGACCGGCAAGACCACATCTGGGTGCTGCAGCGTCCGGGCTCGAACACGAAGGATGATCTTGGCGCGGCGCAAACTCCTCCCGCTTCGGAATGCTGCGTTTCCGCGCCGCCTGTTCTGGTGTTTGATGCCGAGGGCAATCTTCTCAAATCCTGGGGTGGGCCGGGTCAGGGCTATGACTGGCCGAGTTCGGAACACAGCATCTTCGTCGACCATGCGGATAACGTTTGGATTACGGGCAATGGCGCCAAAGACCGGCAGGCAATCAAGGTCACGAGCGAAGGGAAATTTGTTTTAGAGATTGGCCATCCATCCGCCGCGCCCATGAACAACTCGGACACGGCCATGTTGGGCCGCCCCGCCGGGATCCAGATGGATGAGAAGGCTCACGAGATTTATTTCGCCGACGGTTACCTCAATCGGCGCATCATCGTGTTTGACTCTGAAACGGGCGTCTTCAAACGCATGTGGGGCGCTTACGGAAAAGCGCCGAGCGATGCCGATCTTGTGCCGTACGCTCCGGGCGATGCGCCGAGCCAGCTGTTCAGGAATCCAGTCCATGCCGTCCACATCTCGGAGGATGGGCTTGTATATGTTTGCGATCGAATCAACGACAGAATTCAGATCTTCACGAAAGATGGAAAATTCGTAAAGGAATTCATTTTGCGCCCCCAGACGCTGGGCAATGGATCGGCCTACGACCTCGCCTTCTCGCATGACGCGGCCCAGAAGTATTTGCTCGTAGCCGACGGCGAAAATAATGTGATCTGGACCCTGCTCCGAAGTGACGGTTCCGTTCAGGGCACGACAGGCCACGCGGGCCGCAACGCGGGCCAGTTTCACCACGTGCATTCGATCGTTTCAGATTCAAATGGGAACCTATACACAGGCGAGGTCGAAACCGGCAGGCGAATTCAAAAGTTCGCACTCGTGCACGGGAGCGCAGCGCACTGAGAGCGGCTTGGGATTGGAAAGATTCAATCGGACGGTCTCACGCGGATGCGTTATAATGATTAAATAAGGCCCTTGCGGAAGCGTCGCCGAGCAGGGCTTGCACGCCTTGTCCGACGGAACTTAGGACGCGAGAAGATACCTATGCGCAAGATCAGAAAAAAGATCCTCACGGACAGCTCCGAGAGACCCATAGCGGTCCAAATTGATTACACCGATTGGCTGGAGATCGAGCGCTCTTTGAATTTAGAGAGTGACGACCCACGGAACACCGATTTGTCCAGCTACGAGGGAATCATTACGCTTACTGAGGAGCCCCTCGGATATCAGTCGCGCATTCGGCAAGAATGGTCTTGAAAAGAGTCCTCGACACCAACGCGATTCTCTATCTTCTCGGCGGCAAACTGGCGAAACCACTCCCGACGGGCCAATATTTCATTTCGGTAATTTCAGAGATGGAACTGCTTTCCTACCCTCTTCTGGATGAGCCTGCGCAGTCCAGAATAGAGGGCTTCCTTTCGGAAATTATCATAATTGGCCTGAGCGAACCGGTGAAAAAGCTAGCCATTCTTCTTCGCCGCGAACACCAACTCAAACTGCCGGATGCGATTGTAGCAGCCACGGCTCTAAGTCTTGGGGCAACTTTGCTCACGAACGATGCAAGGCTACTCCGGCTCCCGAGCCTTTCCTCTCAAGAACTCGGGCTGAAATGACCCCCTCAAAGAATGCAATGACTCCAGGGATGCCACACTGCACCGCAATCTTGCAAGCGAAAGCGAAATAAATCTGGGCGAGTGAAACTACATGTGGTCTTTCAGATTAAACACGGTGTGCGGCTTGCTGTGAACGTACGTCGCGACGTCGTATGCCTCTTGCGGAGTGAGGCTGTCGGGATCGGTCTGGGGCATGTTGTGCTGCACAAACGCCGCCATTTTGGGTATTTGGTTCATGCCGGCGCCGTCACTGTACGAATCCGGACCCCACAGCGCCGGAATGGCGGGAGGTTTTCCTGCTCCTTCCGCGCCATGGCAAAGGGCGCATTGTTCTGTGTAGATCTGGCTTCCCTTCGCAGCGTCTCCATTGAGTTCAGGAAGATCAACGAGCCCGCGTCCTGGAAACGGACGGCCTATGATTTGATCTTTGGAAAGCCATTGCGCGTAAGCGACTAACCCCGTCATCTCGGGGCCATCATTCGGGATACGGTGCCCCGTTTCGCTGCGCTGGAAGCATTGCTGGATCCGCTCTTCAAAAGTGATGACGGTTTTTTCGCGCTCGCGATACATCGGAAACATTCCCGGCAGGCCAACCATCGGCATCCCCTTCGATACGGTGCCGCCCTCGATATGGCAATGCGTGCAGCTCATCTTGTTGCCGACGTAACGCTCCACATACTTCGGAGTTTCTTTGA
Organism: uncultured Acidobacteriota bacterium; assembly: GCA_963719875.1. Classification (GTDB taxonomy): domain Bacteria; phylum Acidobacteriota; class Terriglobia; order Acidiferrales; family UBA7541; genus Palsa-360. Next base: position 974,163 of record CAVRDJ010000002.1, read on the forward strand.
AAACGTGAAGACCCAGCCGGATGCTGTCGCCAAGCGGTCCTGCTGGGATCGTGGCAGGGTCCGGCGCTACCCAGGTCTTCGCTGAATCGGCGGCCTGCCCAGGATTCGGCGGAGCGCCAAAGCTGGCCGAGCTTGTGGAGAACAGAAGGATGACGGAAAAAGCCATAGCGATGACAAAACCGCATCGGATGGCGACCGCTCGAATCATAGACATCCTCCCCAGGCAGCGTGAGATTTCGGACCCACAGGGATTATTCTACCGCTTTCGCGTTTCAGGAGTGTAGTGCGATCCAAGGTACTGGATAATCTTTTGCGCAGTGTCATCGGGGATCGACACGCCGAAAGTTTTTCGCATCTTGTTGACTTCGTCTGCCCACGCTTGCGCCGGCAACGCCGGCTGCATCGTGATGTAGCGAGGGCTGTGGCACAGCTCGCAGTTGTTTTCGACCTCATCCTTCCCGTCACCGGCGGCGAGCTCAGGATTAAAAATCGGGTACTGGCCCGCGTCATAGGTAGCGTCCGTGGAAACCGCGTTCGACAACACTTGGTGAATGGTTTCGGCCCCCGTTGGGGTGTAATACCCGGCGCGAAAATCAGCGTAAAGTCCTCGCGCAGCCAATATGGAAAGTGCGATCACCGCCACCAAATACCATTTTCGTGTGCGCATCGACTGCCTTTCTCAGCTCGCGTCCCCTACCACGATTTCCTGGCGTTCGATTTTGTTCCACAAGTACCCGCCGGGATTCCAGACTCCTTCGTCGGGTTGTACATTTCCCTTCGTGTCCGTCGCGCGAACCGCCACCTGGTACCGCCCGGCGGTCTTGGGCGTCCAATTGAGCCACCAGGTCCGGAAAGAATACGTTCCCGCGTCCGGTCCGAACTGGGCCTCGGTCCAGTTCGCTCCATCGTCGGAGGAAACTTCAACTTTTTTTATGCCACCGTAACCGCTGAAAGCGATACCTCGCAACCGCAACGGGAAACCAGCAGGAATCTTCGTGGAACCATCCGGGGAGATCAGGAACGACCGGACCGGCATCTTGGCGATGGGGATCGTCGGGACATTCCCGGATTTCATGTCCTCCGGAGTTGTATTCCCGCGCGGCGTGTCCGGAATTCGATACGCCGCTTTCATCCAGAAATTATCGTCGGGCATATCGAGGACGCGGATCGAAGAAAGCGACTTCAGCCAGTAGGTTGCGAAATAGCCGGGCACAATCAGACGAGCGGGAAACCCGTTCAGCATGGGCAAGGGCTGGTCATTCATTGCGAAAGCGACCACGCATAGGTCCATGACGGGGCTCATCAAATCGAGCGACTTCATGAACCGATTCGAGCCGTAGCCTTTTGGTCCCAGCCCGCGGTCCAGCCCCTCGAATTGCACTTGCACCGAGCCGCTCTTCACGCCGGCAGCATCAAGAATCTCGCGAAGTTTGACGCCGGTCCACGCGGCGTTGCCCATCGCGCCATTGCCCCACTGCCCTCCCGCGACTCGCGGCTGCAGCTTGCTTCGGCTGTTGCCGGAGCATTGGTTCACCGCGGCAATCGATACGCTTTTGAATCGAGTCACCAGTTCCGGAAAGCTGAGTGTCAGCGGGCGTTCGACATTTCCTTCCACACGCAGGCGCCACTCTTTCAAATCCACCGCATTGGGAATGGTCTGAAGGTGCCAGCGCACAAAAAATGCGTCGTTGGCAGTGACGGTCGACAGAAAATAATGGCGCGGAGTTTCCAGTTGCACCGGACGGTCGGTCAGAAGAATGAGAGGCGCTTTCTGAGGATACGTTGCAAACTGGCCGACCGATGACCAATACGGATTTGCACCCGGCCCGGTAAATTCAGGAGCCGTTTGCTGGCCGGATGATTGTTGATTAGAGCCCTGCGGGACACTGGCTGGCCACGCGGCGAGGGCAGGCGCCGCGGCGGCCAGCATTCCGGTCCGAATGAATTTTCGCCGCGAGGTCTTGAATGGCGACGTTTCCAAATCCGACGTCATTGCGCCCTTCTCCTCTTTTAATACCTCTAGACACCAATTGTATCTGCTACCTTCCTTGTCAGAAGGCCCGCCGCGATCCTTCCGAAAGGTCGCCCCGAAAACAAAAAGCCACCTGTCTGAAATTTTTAAATGAATGTCCTACAAGTATCAAGAGCTACTCTTAAGCCGACATATAGCCGTAATGCCCATCGCTTTGCAGTAAAGCGATGGCCGACGCTAATGCCGGCACGAGGAGGACGCCGGGGAGTATGTGGGCTTGGATATCCTTTGCGATCTCTTCCGGCTGCGCGGTCAAATTGTTCGTCTTGATGAGTGCTCGCGCCGCCTCTTCGATGGAAGAGTGGCAACTCAAGAATCGCACGCCGCGCGCCTGCAGGCCCTGAACGCTGATGTCCTGATAGGCGGAGTCCGGGCTGTTGGGATCATCGGAGGTATACGTCAGGGACGCGCCGGCCTTGCTCGGATAATAAAAATTGCGCACGGCGGGCTCACCGGTTTTGGGGTCGTTCTCTTTCACCCATTCTCCGATTCGGTATTTCTGCCAGACATAGTCACTGTAATTGAGCATGTTTGCCGGTCCATTCAGCGCGCAGACGATTTGGACCTGGTCGGCAGGGACGCCAGCCCCAAAGCGAAGGCCGTTGAGCGAGTTTTTGGCGTTCTTCAGGAACCTGGCGTCGTTGATGGCAAAGCCATGGATCACTTGCTTGATGCGCCGCGGCGAACGCGTCAGCGTATCGAACTCCGCGGCCTGCCAATCGGGTTTTTGCCACACGTATTGGGCATGCACCGGCTCGGTCCACATGGTGGCGGCGGCCACCGCAGCCGCTCCGCCCAGCAGGGATCGGCGTGAAAATTCGTTCATGGTTTTTTCTCCTTTGGTCGCAGCGGCCCAAAAGCGTCCGCGCGATTTCCGGCTGGCATGAATCATACGCTCGTCCGTTGCGCGTCGTCCACCGTGTGATGCAGGTGGCATCCCCCCAAGCAGTTTCCTTCCGTTCACATAGAAATGTGATATGTTTTGTCCCATCAACGGAGGCCACCGATGAAAACTCGAGGCTGGTTCATTGCGACTACTTTTGCCATTCTAGTTTCTGTTTCCCCGCTTTTTGCTCAGACCGGCGGTAAAGAAACCAAGGTCATGATTCGCGCGATTGCGCGCGATGCCAAAGTTATTGGAACGCACGTAGGTGGCGCGAAGATCACTGTTCGGGATACCGCCACCGGAGAAATTCTCGCGCAAGGCGTTCAGCAAGGCGGGACGGGCGATACAGATTTGATCATGAAAAAACCGCGGACCCGTGGGATGGCTCTTTACAATACACCCGATACATCCGGCTACCTCGCCGTCTTGCACCTGGAAAAGCCGACCGTCGTGGAAATATCGGCGGAAGGGCCGCTCGGCAACGCGCAAGCCACGCAACGCTCGTCGAAAACCCTCCTCTTGGTGCCCGGTGAAGACGTGTTGGGAGACGGAATCCTGCTGGAAATCCACGGCTTTATTGTGACGTCGCTGGCGCCGCTGCCGGATGCCAAAATCAAGGCAGGAACGCCGTTTGAAGTCCGAGCCACCGTTACCATGGCTTGCGGTTGTCCGACGGAGCCTGACGGTCTATGGGACGCAAATAAGATCCGCGTGGTCGCGCGGCTTCTTCGGGATGGCAAAGTCGAGTCGGAAATCCCGTTGCAGTATGCGGGGGTGCAGAACACGTTTCATGTTGACGTGCCCGTCACCGCGGCGGGGCCATTGGAATTACAAGTGCTCGCCCTCGATCCGGGTAGCGCCAATTTCGGGATGATGCGGGAAGCTGTCGCCATTGTTCCGTAGTCCATGTGCCGTAGCCATTCCTTAGGCGTACGGAGAGAATCTAAACCCCCGCAATCTCCAAAATTGTTTTCGCGCCGCAATGTAAACGTTGCGCCCGGACAGAATGTGTTAGAGTCCCGATATCATTCCTCCGTGGAACAGTAGTACCCTGAATTCACATTGGAATTTGCACGGTGAACGGCCCAGGAGAATGCATGGAGCGCCCGCCAACCGTCAGCGAAATTATCGATCAGCGGCCGATGGGCCGCTATCAGATCTGGACCATGGCTCTCTGCGGCATGGTCATCGTCCTCGACGGGTTCGATACCCAGAGCATCGGTTTCCTCGCTCCCTCCATGGCCGAATCCCTGCACATCCCGATCAAGAACTTCGGCCCCATCTTCGCGGCTGCCCTCGTCGGCTTGATGATTTCTTCCATGTTGTCCGGCCCAATCGCCGACCGTTGGGGCCGAAAATGGCCGATCGTGACTTCCGCGTTGATCTTCGGGATGTTCGCAATGCTCACGTCCCGTTGCGCTACTTTTGAGCAATTGCGCGCCTGCCGTTTCCTAACTGGTCTTGGCCTGGGCGGCGCGCTGTCCAATTCCGTGGCGCTGATGTCCGAATACGCGCCAAAACGCCTGCTGGCTGTAATCGTGAGCATTATGTTTTGCGGAATGCCTACCGGGGCCGTCCTGGCAACACAGGTGAGCGCGGTGATGCTTCCCCGTTGGGGCTGGCAATCGGTGTTCTACGCGGGAGGAGTCTTACCGCTGACTCTGGCCCTGCTCCTGATCGTGATCCTTCCCGAATCGGTGCGCTACCTGGAAGTGTCCGGCGCGAACCCGCGAAAAATTTCAAAAATTCTGGCGCGAATTTCGCCTGAGCTTGCACGGGCGCCCATCTCCCGCTCCGAGCATCAAGATCAGCGAAGAAAGGATCCGGTCATCAACCTGTTCACGGAAGGCCGCGCGGCCGGAACGATTCTGCTGTGGATTCCGTTCTTCATGAATCTTTTGATGCTGTACTTCGTCGTGTTCTGGCTGCCCGCGCTGCTTCGCCAAACGGGCAAACCGGTTTCCGCGGGTGCGACGGCGATCATGTTGTTCAGTGTCGGAGGGATTGCCGGATCCTTCATCGAAGGAAACTTGATGAACCGCTGGGGCGCGTTCACGGTCTTGTTAACCGAGTTCCTCTGCACCACCCTGCTCATTGCTGCGCTGGCATTCTCGAATTCGTTTCCGCTCATGATGGCCATCACGTTCGTCTTGGGATTCGTGGTGCAGGGCGCGCAGGGCGGCCTATCCGCTGTCGCCGCCACGTTCTACCCGATCTCGATCCGGTCCACGGGAATCGGCTGGTGCCTCGGAATCGGACGCATCGGTTCGATTGTGGGCCCCATCTTGGGCGGCGTGATGTTGAAGCTGGATTGGAGTCCACGCGAAATTTTACTTGCCGGATCGATTCCCGCTCTGTGCGCCGCGGCCGCAACCCTCCTGAGCCTGCTCCTGCGGAGCAATTTACCTGCGGATCAACACCAGGCCGGGATCGCCGAACAATCAGCCCTTTCGCATTAATCTGAATTTCTTGCCAGGGAATCGGAATCTTGCAGCCGAATCGTGCTGCGGAGTGTTGCAGCGCCGGCGGGACGCCGGGGCTGCAAAAACCTGCATTCCTCCGTGCATGAGATGAATTCCACTTCGCCATTCAGACTTTTCCTCTGGTCGCGCGCCGCCACAGCCCTCTAAACTCTTCGATGGTGCCGGGGCCGTACCCCGCATAATGGTTGTTGGCGAACGCGAGAATCTGAATTTTCCGCTCGTGAACTTTCTTCAAAACTTCAACCCACTCGCCCAGGTCCGCCGTCCGGTTCACGATGAGTTTGTTCCACGTTTTCGTCTTTTCCTCGATTCCCTTCCGGTCGCCGAGCCAGCGCACGTAGGCAAGATCCGCCGTGATCGGGTCGAAGCGATCAAAAAGCTGCCTGGGGCGCGGCATCCACACTTGGTCCACCAGTGCGAGCGCAACATGGCGTTCCCGGAGCGCCTCCACAAATGCGGGCACCAGCCAGTTCTTGTTGCGGATCTCCACTACAAAACGATATCCCTGTGGAATTTTTTTCAGAAACGGCACGAGTCGCGCGAGGAATTCGTTCACGCTCGCAAACGCCTTCTTATTGAAATACCCGAACTGCAAGAGCAACGGGCCCAGTTTTTCGCCGAGACAATCCATGGTCTTCAGGAATTGACGGAAATCCTCGTCGCAGTCCACCAGCGCTTTCTCGTGTGTGATAATTTGCGGCACCTTGGCCGCAAACAAGAATCCCGGAGGAGTTTTCGCATACCACCCCTTTACCGTCGATACCGCTGGTGTGCGGTAAAACGTGCTGTCCACTTCCACGGTATCGAATTTCGTGGCGTAGTAGCTCAAATACTCCGCAGGTTTCATCCCCGCCGGGTAGAAGGCCCCTTCCCACCCGGCTGCGGTGAAGGCTGACGTGCCCAGGCGAATCTCGGCTTCGGGGGCCACAGACCGCGATTCTAGCCCGCATTTCTCACCAGATTCAATGACGGAAACGGAGCGAATAGGCCTGGGAACGCCATTCTCCTGAATGGCGCTTTGCAAGACCGCCAATCGGGAGATTGGCGTTCCCGGGACGGATGAACTTTATTTCTCCTGGCAGTGGCTCGACTTCCACACTTGATCGATGAGCGATTGTGCGCTGGGATCGACGGGAAGATCGCCCAGATAGACAGGCTGCTCGCCCTTCAGGTCCACAACGACCATTTTTCCGTTGTGGTTGTGAAATGTGAATCGCAACGCAGGCTCGCCATCCGCCGGGTCCACTGGAACAAAATGGCCATTCTGGCATTGAAAGCGGCCGCCAAATGCGTAGCCGGAAAATCCTTTGGCAGCCTGGTCCAAGGGCATGTCACCTGCCGGATGATAGAGCAAACTATCGCCACTCCAATCGAGGGTTCCCGATGTATTGGAATTCAAATGGAACGTCAGGGACGCCACCACCTTGGGCGGTGACGGCCCTTTGACTTTGTCCGGCAATTCCAAATAAGGTGTCGTCACGACAGGCGCGGGTGGTTGGACGAGCTCCCTGGCCTTGGCAATTTCCGATGGGAGCAGGGGAATGTCGATGGCGCCGGTCAGACCCGAGGAAACATCGAGAACGACTAAGCGGATTCTCCGGGTGTCTGCGGCAGGCATCAAAGCAACATGCTCGGGAATGCCGGTAGACTGCCAGCTTCGGAATACTTCAGCGGAAGCAGTTTTCGTCAATTCCCTCGTATTGAATCGAAATACCGTAGGCTTATCGGCGAACTCGCAGTCGGCCATGCGGACATTCAGGTTGTACGAACCGCCCTCTTGAGCCGAACCCAGCCCCGCCGCCGAAATCAAGAGCATATATTGCAGTCCACCATGCGGGCTTCCGTTTTGGACGGGAGAAACAGTCTGCACAGTCAAAGGGATGCTCGTCGAGGGTAGTTGATCGGCGCACGCCTGCCGCAGATGATCCTCCGGCTGTTGTTTCTTCGCCAGGGACGAAGCATCCAGCGCGTAGTACCCGCGGCGATAAGTGAGCTTCACTCCCGGCCGCGAAGTCTTCACCACAATCTTGTGATACCTCCCATCCCAGTTAACATTCTGGGGGTAGAACGACATTTCGTAATAAGAGGAACTGTCCTTCAGGGCCACCATTACGCAGCCCGCCAGGTCATTGCTGTTCTTGCAAGCCTTGCCGCCAGTGTCTTGGGCCAGCTCATCCATTGTCGCTTGAGATTGCTGGAGATCGGTGCCCTCGACGTGCAACCGGTTGGCGATCGCACGCCCGGACATCCGCGTCGGGGGGAGGGTTCCACTTTGGGAAGCCGATAACGACTGCTGCGCCTGGAGCCCCCGAACATCCATCGGGTAGACGGCCACCTGCGCGTCCGTCAGGGCGTTCGCAACGATTTTGACTTCATCGGTGTATTCCCGTATGCCGGCAAACGGATTATTGCCTGTGTCCGGGTCAGGCGCGACGGAAAGCGGAAATGATTCCGAAATCCAGATCAAATTCTTGCGCCCGGGTATCCCGCTAAGGTACTGCCCGATCTGGGCCAGCGCTCCGAGAGTCTCCTTGGCCCGGAGATCGAGTGTGGAGGAATATTCTTCCTTCTCAAAATTCTGGACCTCGCCCAACTCGCCCTGTATCCCAAGGTTCGTGTCCGCGCCGCCGGTCGAATTCTGTATGAAGGTAGATGTGTTGCCGAGGTCGTTGAGCGGATTCGGTAGAATTGTGGTCCCCGACTCTGCCTGATCTAGCGCGGCCCGCAGCAGGGTTTCGTTACTGGTAAATCCCTGCAGAATTCGCAAGGAACTTCCCAGCAGAAAAATGGCGATGGGAGTGTCCGGCGGGAGGGACTTCAACAATTGGATCATGTGAGCCCGTCCCTGCATCTGGTTGAAGGTCTGAGTGTTCAGACTATCCATCAACAATACCGTGGGAGGGATTTTCAACAGGTCGAGCGGCAATTGATTTGATAAAACATTCGCCGGCTTGCGAATGGCCGAAGTGGAGTTGCCAAGCGCGCCCGCACCTGCCAGCTTTTCAAGATATTCAAAGTGCTCGATTTTTTGCTGGGCTTTGTGCTCCTCAAAAATCTGCAAGTCCTCCGGCTTGAGGTCGCGCACTGGATTCCCGCGGGAATCCGTAGCGATGAGGTCGAGCGTCACGAGACGCGTGGTGACCTTCAACACATAGCCCGATTGCGCGGATCCCGGCTGCTGCGCTCCGGCCTGCTGCGCAGCTGGCGTGGCCGGAGCGGATTGAGGCGCGGCCCGAACGGCGATCAATGCAGCCGAAGTCAGGCACAGAGCGACGAGTACGAATGTACGCTTGGTAAGCATGGCACCTCCGCTTCAGCGAACTCCCCGCGATGGTACCGGATAGGTCATCTTACCTGACATGATCGATCAAAGGCTATGATTCCCTCGAATACACGCGATTTGATATTCATTCGCTCTAGCCAAGCGCGGCAATTCGTGGCAAGCTGTAGCCATGGGAAACAAAAACGCTCCACCGCGTGAAAAAAAGAAACCGAAGAAACCAAAAGCCTAGTCGCGAAGACTTTACTTGATCCGCGACGCGTCTTGACTGGTTACCCGGCCCTAACTTTCGAGACGATTTGACCGCCCATCCTTCGCGCCTCGCGAAAGGTGGAGTTCCTGATTTTGTGGCGAAAATTCTCCTCGGCAACCTGGGGCTCGGATCTGGTTTCTCCAGTCAGTGGATATTTCAGGACACTCCTGCGAGGAAGCGGAAGAGAAAACTCTGAAATCAAAACTCAAGGATCATGTACTTCGTTCCAGTTTTTTGAATCGTACCGGGAAACCGACACTTTTCTGCTGGACAACTCAATCCCGGGGAATGATCATCAAAATGCATAAGCATAGGTGATTCGTTTTTGGTCATTTTACCCGCAGCTATCGGGGGCTGGCGGGCATGGACTGACTAGGAGCAAGAAACATGATCCCCAAAATGGCAGGAAAGAAGGACCGCGTTCTGCTGAAGTCCCTGAAAATATTGGGTTTAGGACTAGTATTTTTCGCATGCGGTTTGCCCGCCGCCGCGCAACAGAATCAATCTGGTGAAACCCAATCTACCGTTGCACCTCAGGATTCTCAGGCTCCGGGGCAACCGGAATCTCCGGCGCAGCAACAACCGGACGCACAGGCCCAAGGGCAGCCGGAATCGCAAGCCCAGGGACAACCGAACCAAGCAGTGCTCCCGCAGGCTCTGACCCTGCCCGCGGGGACCGTTATTCGAGTGCGTATCGACGAATGGCTCTCGACCGATCGTAACGTGACCGGCGATAGTTACAGCGCCGTCCTCGATCAGCCAATCGTAGTGGATGGATGGGTGGTGGCGCGCCGAGGCCAGGCGCAGACGGGCCGAGTCTCTATGGTGAAGAAAGGCGGGCACGGCGGCGGAGCTTCGCAGTTGGGAGTTGATTTGTCCGAGTTGACCTTGGTTGACGGCCAGCAATTGCCTCTTCAGACTCAACTGTTCCAGACTTCGGCCGGAACTTCACATGGCCAGGACGCAGCGATAATTGGTTCGACAACTGGCATAGGGGCCGTAATTGGGGCCATTGCAGGTCGTGGCACCGGCGCTGCAATCGGCGCCGGAGCCGGCGCCGCCGCCGGAATTATCGGCGTGCTGTCCACACCGGGCAAACCGACCGTGCTTTCTCCTGAAACAGTCCTTTCCTTCCGCTTGCAAGCGCCGGTATCGATCACAACAGAGAAAAGTCAGTTTGCGTTTCAGCCCGTGACGCAGTCAGATTACGATTCGCGCTCAGCTCAAACTCAAGGCCGCCCACGCATGGCCAGGCCAGGCCCACCGCCTTACTATCCTTATCCCTATGCCTATCCATACGCGTATGGTTATCCGTATCCCTACGCTTGGTATCCAGCGCCTTTCTTCGGCTTCGGATATTACGGAGGCTTCGGAAGGTATGGCGGCTTCCGGCGGTAGCCCGGGAACGCCAATCTCCAGATTGGCGCTTTGCATTACGCCATTCATGAAGATGGCGTTCCCAGAAAACATCAGCTGCGGCGCATTGCATCTTCCTTGCCTCGCGCCGCAGTAATAACTCGCCAGGCCCGCAGAGTTTCCCCCACCGTCCATGCTTGCGCAACACAGCCGTTCGGCGTGAACGGCGGATCGCCGTCAAAAATTTCGCTCGCTGTGCCGAGGCCGGCGGTCTTGAGGTGGCTAAACATCGGTTCCAGAAAAGACATTGCTTCGCCGGCGTTCCCGGAAACACGCAAATGTGCCAATGCGAAAGGACCGAGAAGCCATCCCCACACCGTGCCTTGATGATACGCGTCGTCGCGCTCTTCGACGCCGCCCGCGTAGAGGCCGCGGTACCCTGCCTCGTTCCGCGCCAGGCTGCGGAGGCCGAAGGAAGTTAGGAGTTCGCGCGCGCACACATCCACAACGGCGCGCTGCTGTTCCGGGGTCAGCGCGGTTTCGGGGAGCGAGACCACAAAAATCTGGTTGGGCCGCAGCGCCGTGTCTTTTCCATCGGGGCTTCCGGGGGCGTCGATCACATCGAAACAAAATTGCTTTTCCGCGTTCCAAAATCGCGCGAAGCCGGTTCGCGCGCGCTCTGCGAGGCCTTCGTACCGCGCCGAATTCCGGCCCAGGGCGTGTGCGAATCGCCCCATCGACGCCGCGGCATTGAGCCACAGCGCGCTGACTTCCACCGGTTTTCCAATACGCGGTGTCACGACGCGGTCGCCGACCTTCGCATCCATCCAGGTAAGTTGCACGCCCGGTTCGCCGGCATAGAGCAGGCCGTCCGCCGGATCGACGTGAATGTGGTACCGCGTGCCGCGCACGTGCGCGTCCATGATGCCCTCTAGCACGGGGTATAATTCGTGGAGCAATCCGATGTCGCTGGTCGCCTCGAAATACTGCCGCACTGCCTCGAAGTACCAGAGCGTTGCATCCACCGTGTTGTAGACAGGCGCCTCTCCCGCGCGCGGAAATTGATTGGGCAGCATGCCTTCGCTCACGAAGCGCGAGAACGTTCGCAGAATATTACGCGCGAGCCACGGCTTCCCCGTCGCGAGGCACAATCCCGGCAGCGCGATCATGGTGTCGCGGCCCCAGTCGCTGAACCAGGGATATCCGGCCAGGATCGTCTTCGCATCAGCCGCGCCATCCAGCGGCCGCGCCGCAATGAACTGGTCCGCCGCGAGGACCAATTGCTGGATTGCCGGCGAAGACTCTTGCGAAGTCCCGCTGTTCGCGGCGAAGAACCGGCCGAGGAGCGCGCCGGTTTCACTTTGGCGCCTCGCAAATGCGGCTTCTCCGATGAGAGAAGGCGTCGCCGCCGTGCTCGCTACAATGGTGAGCGATCCCCCCGGTGCAATCGTGGCCCGAAACTCTCCTGCGAAAAAGTGGTCGGTGCGGTCCGGAAGGCCGCGGGCCCGTTCGACAGCGAGGTCGTAATTGCGGTACCAATCCTTGGCAGGGCTTGCCGATGCTGAGTCGCTCAGAACATAAATCGGTGTCGCGCCGTCGAAGGCCACCACTTGCAGCCCGTGCTCAACCGGCGCAACGACCATAGGCCAGGTCCGGCCGGCTGTCACGCAGTGCTCTTCGCCATAGTCCGCCAGCACCTTGATCGATATTTCAACGGGAGAGCTTGCGCGCACCAACCGGTACAGGACGTACGTAGTGTTCGCTCCGGATTGCATGAAGATCCGCTTTTCGAGCCGCGCTTCGGCCAGGGCGAAGGTCCAAACGGGAGTCGTCCCTTCCAAATGGAATCGCTCGATGTTGCGGTAACCTTCCGAAGCCATCGTTCCATCCGCCCAACGATTCGTGAAAAGCTCAAACTCCTCGGACGCATACCGTGCTGTTTCGTCGAGGTTTGCGAGCAGAAGAGTGCGCCCGAGGGGTGGTTGAAGGGCTGCGACCAGGAGCCCGTGGTAGCAACGTGTCTGGAGGCCTGCAATCGTGCCGAACGCGTAGCCGCCGATGCCATTCGTCACCAGCCACTCGCGCGATTCGGCGGCGCGCAAGTCACAGCAAATTTCGCGGCCGAAATCGACCACTGAAGGAAACGTCGACGCGGAACGTTCGGCTGGGCGCTTCACCTCTGAATCATGGAACGATCGTGGGGTATTGGGCCAGAAAAAAATTTCTCTTTTCCTGGAAAATCCGAGCGCCTGAAGCTCCGCAGATGTTAGCTCACGGAATGGATGTTCAAACCGGCGAGGTATTCGCGCAATGCCCTGAAATCAATCGGCTTGGTAAAACACGTATCGCAGCCTGCTTCCTCGATGCTCTTGAGTTCCTTGAAGGACGCTAATCCCGTCACTGCGGCAATCGGCACATGTGCAAGATGCTTTTGCTTGCGCGCCCAGTGCACCAGAGTGAGGCCGCTCTTATTCCCCAGGCGAATATCCAGCAGAACGACGTCCGGCAGAGGCGCCGTGGCAATGCCTACGAAACCCTCTTCCAGTGTCGCCGCAAGGATTGCTTCGTGACCCTCGGATTCGAGCCAATGCTTGAGGAGTTCGCGATACTGAGGATCGTCATCCACCACAAGAATCCGTTGCTTCATTCAGGTTCCTTTTGTCGAGGCAGGACCGCAGTCGTCGAATCGCTTGCCCAAACCCGGCACACCCTTCCGGTAATCCTACCGTCCGAATTGAATTAAACCCTGAACCGAACCAATCAGACCGACCTGTAAAAGTCGGACTTAAGTTGGAACGGAGCGCTGACGTTATTTCGGGTTGGTTCGCGCCACGGGAACCGGTTCTGCGTTCTCTGCGCCCGATTCCAGCTTGGCAGCCCATCCCGACAGATGATCGAGCGAGGATTCGTGCGTGCGGTCGAGATGGAGAGGCGTAATGGAAGCCGCGCCATCGAAAATCGCAGCGTAATCGCTTTTCGGATCGAGCCCTTCGATGTGTTCCTGCTCGTGGAGCCAGTAGAAGCTGCGCCCGCGCGGGTCGGTCCCTTCCTGCAACACGTTGCGCGTCACTTTCTTGGATTGGCGCGTTGCACGCACGCTGCCGCTCCAGACCAGCGGCACGTTTACATTGAGAAGAACGCCGTCCGGCATGCCCTCGGCCAGGGTCAACTGTGCCAATTCCCGTGCGAATTTCGCGGCTGGCTCGAAGCGGCATCCCCTGCCCTTATGCGCCACGGACATCGCGATCGCCGGAATGTGATTGATCGCCGCTTCCATCGCCGCGCCTACCGTCCCGGAATAAAAAATGTTTTCGCCAAGATTCCCGCCTCGATTAATCCCGGAAATCACGAGATCCGGCCGATTGGGCAGCAATTTATTCAGCGCGAGAATGACCGCATCGGCGGGCGTCCCTTCGACGGCCCATTCGCGCTCCGCAACCTGCTCCCAAAAAATCGGCTGCCGCAGCGTCAGCGACTGCGACGACGCGCTGCGCTCATGGCTCGGCGCCACCACGCTGATCGTCCCCAGCCCTTCGACCGCCTGGACCAGCGCGCGCAATCCTTCCGCTTGAATCCCGTCGTCGTTAGTAATCAGAATGTGCGCCATAGTTTTAAGTAGGATAGGCTTCAGCCTGTCTGCTTTTGACATTCGTTAGCTTTAGACACCTGGCAGGCTGAAGCGAGTCCTCCTCGCGGAGTAGCCCATCCCTCGTAGGCCCGGAAATGTTCTCAGAGACTGCTCTGTGCGTGCGCGGAAAAGTGGCAGGTCACGCAATCCGTGTCATACCGGTAAAACGAACCTTATACGACCCTGCCTATACATTTTAGCAACAACAGCGATAGCCCAACAAGCCGCGGACAAAGGGAGGTTTCTTAATATGCGACATGAGAACCGCATGACGGAAAATGGGGGGAAGGGCAGGAGGAAATGGTCGGGACGACTGGATTTGAACCAGCGACCTCACGCACCCCAAGCGTGCGCGCTACCAGGCTGCGCTACGTCCCGACCGATCGCGTTGCATCACGTCTGCTGTAGCCCGCCTCTTCAGAGGCGGGGATTTTGCGCCAATTCGAAGAAAATCCCCGCGTCTAAAGACGCGGGCTACAGCAATTCGGCAACACTGCCAGCGTATCACTCGGATTCTAGGACCGTCAACAAGGAGCGCAGCGAGTCTCGCAGGTCAAGCAAGGTCTTGCGGTTGAGCGATTCAAGCTGCGGCGACATCGCTTGCGGCGAAGATTCTCTGCCGCGCACTTCAGCCTCGGCAGCCACCGCGCCTCCATTCGTACCGTTCGTCCCCTGCGCCTGATCGCGCAGGTGGCGCCGCGCGCCCGCAATCGTGAAACCTTCGTCGTACAGCAGCCGCTTGATCGTGAAGACCGTCTCGATATCCTCGCGGCGATATAGCCGGTGCCCCTTGGGGCTTTTGACTGGCTGCAGCATCGGGAACTCCGTCTCCCAATATCGCAGCACAAACGGCTTCGTGGAAGTCACGCGGCTGACCTCGCCAATCCGGAACAAGCTCTTGTCCGGAATGGCCGATTCGGAATGTCCGTTGCCTTCGATGCTTTCCATCGCCTTTTGATCCTCACCCGACTCAGGCCCTAATCCTATTCCGATTTTGGCAGGTGTCAACGCCCCAGTAGGACGGGCTTCAGCCTGTCGGGTTTTGGTCTAGCCCTGCTTCCACAAAAGCGACGGGCTGAAGCCCGTCCTACTGCCGGCGCATCAATTCCCTACGTCGCCGTCCTCGTTCGGCTGGACGGGCGCGATCCCCGCTCGCGCCTTTCCTTCAGGCGCTGGAGAAATCGAATGGGCGTGCCGATAAAATCGAAACTCTTGCGGAGCAGATTTTCGAGAAACCGTTCGTAGCTGAAATGCAGCCGCTTCGACTGATTGGTGAACAGAATAAATGTAGGCGGCGAAGTGCCTGCCTGCGTGACGTAGTAAATCTTCACCCGGCGCGCGGCGGGCGAAGTCCCGCGATCGAGATCGACTTCCGCGACCCAGCGGTTCAGCTCGCCGGTCGAGATGCGCCTGCGCCGCGCGTCGCCAACGCGGTCGATCAGATCGAATAATTTTTCGGTGCGCTCGCCGGTCTTGGCGGAGACGAACACAATCGGCGCGTAATCGAGAAATTTAAATCGCGTGCGCACGATCTTTTCGTAATCCTCGACAAGTTGCGCGGGATTGACTCTTCCCGTCACCGCTTTCTTGCGCACCACGGAAGTATGTTTGCGGCTGCGGGCCCTACTTGTTTGTCCTGAGGCAGAATGGCGAGCCTGCCGATGTGAAGACTCCGCAACATGGGGCTTCGTTCCCTGATGTTCCAGTTCGCGCGCGGCCTTCTCCGCGGCCGCTTCGAGCGCCAGGTCCCACTTATTCATCACGATGATTACTGACCGGCCGGACTCCTCCGCGTAGCCCGCAATGTTGGCGTCGTTCGCCGTCACTCCCAGACTGGCATCGACAATCAGCAGCGCGACATCAGCTTGTTCCAGATGGCGCCGCGCCATCATGACGCTCATTTTTTCAGCGACAAGATTCGTCTTGCCTTTGCGGCGAATTCCGGCCGTGTCCACGAAGCGGTACATGCGCCCGCCGTGCTGCACCACCGTGTCCACGGCGTCTCGAGTTGTTCCCGGAATGTCGGAGACAATAGACCGCTCTACGCCCGCCAGGCGATTGAGCATCGTCGATTTCCCGACGTTGGGACGCCCGATGATCGCCACGTTGACTTGCTTGTCTTCTTTCTCGGGGGCAGGCGCTTCTTCCTGCGCGGCCCCGTCAGCCCCGAGACGCGCCGTAATCGCTTCGAGCAGCGTGTCAAATCCATAGCCGTGCTCCGCAGACACCGGAAACACATCGTTCGAAAGCCCGTAGAACGGCGCCGCGAGCGATTCCTGCATTTGGGTGTCCACCTTGTTCGCAAGTATCGCCAGTGGCTTCCCTGTGCGCCTCAGCAGGCGCGCCAGCTCACTATCTAGCGGCGTTAAGCCCGCGCGCACATCCACGACCAAAAGCAGTTGCGATGCCCCCTCTATGGCCACTTGCGCCTGGCGAAGAATTTCGCGCGGAATGGCGGCCTTGTCGTCCGGCACGATCCCGCCCGTGTCAACCACTTCGAACGTCCGCTCCTGCCAGGTCGCCGTGCCGTAGATGCGGTCGCGCGTGATCCCCGGCTCGTTGGTGACAATCGAGCGCCGCGTGCCCGTCAGCCGGTTGAAAATCGTGGATTTGCCCACATTGGGCCGGCCAACAATCACTACCGAAGGAAGTTTTTCAGTCATTTTTTCTTGTCGCTGGGGACACAACGAACCCTAAACGGGAGGCTCGGAATCTTCTAGTCTATCCTACCGGGCGCGGAAACAGAAGGCGCCTGTGTGAGATCCAATTCGTCGGTCTCGTGTAGCGCCAACCTTCAGGTTGGCATTTTAGGGGGAAGCAGATGCCCGCCTGAAGGCGGGCGCTACAGGAACCAAATCTCGGCACAGAATCATTCCTCCGGTGTCTAAACGCATAGTGAGAATTTTTTGCGGGCGAGGAGGCGGCCATGGACTGGAACCTGATGGGCATGCTGCATTCGATGAGCGTGACGGCCAAGGGAGTAGTGGTCATGCTGCTCCTGATGTCGGCGATTTCGATTGGACTCGCGGTCGAAAGAGGATTGCGCTACGCCGTGGCGCGCAATCAGTCGCGTGTGTTTGTGCAGCAAGTGACTCCGGTGCTCGAAGAAGGAAAACTCGACGAAGCGATTTCCATCGCCGTGCGGAACAAGAAGAGCCCGGTCGCCAGCCTTGTGGCCACGGGACTCGCGGAATTTCAGTCGGCGCCGCCCCAAGCGTCCAGCACGGAATTAATTGACGCAGCGGAACGGGGACTGGAACGCACCGTGGCGACCATTCATGCGGAATTGAAACGCGGACTTTCCGGCCTCGCGACAATTGGCTCGACCGCTCCATTTGTCGGTCTGTTCGGCACTGTGGTCGGCATTATGAACGCGTTTCGAGCGTCCGCGCCTGCAAAAGCTGCGGGGATTCAAAGCGTTGCGTCAGGAATTTCCGAAGCACTGGTGACCACCGCTCTGGGTCTGCTCGTCGCGGTGCCCGCCGTGTGGAGTTACAACTATTTCACAACGAAAGTGGAAAATTTCGATGTGGAAATGGAAAACTCGTCGATGGAGCTGGTGAGTTATCTGGTGCGCCGGGCGCCGCGTGAAACCTCTTTGCCCTGAGCGTGTCCGAATTCCATTTCATCACGGCGGTTTCCCGGTTTAACCGCATGGACGAACTTTTGGAGATCGTGTTTCTTGCGCGGAATTGATGCGGATGGTTTTAGCGCAGGAAGATCCTGGATTGCGTTTCCAGACTTTTGTTCAGCGAGTCGTAATTCGTATAGATTCTGCAGGTTGAGCCAGAATTCGGGGGTGGTGCCAAAGAAATGGGCGAGGCGCAGCGCGGTGTCGCCGGTAATGGCGCGCTGTCCGTTCACAATTTGCGTAATCCGGTTCGTGGGCACATCGAGATTGCGCGCAAGTTCCGCGGCGCTGATGCCAAGGGTTTGAAGCTCTTCGGACAAATGTTCGCCTGGATGAATTGCGGTTACAGCCATCACCATCTCCTAGTGGTAATCCACGATCTCGACATTCGTCGGGCCGAGCGACCCTTCCGGCCATTCGAAACAAACGCGCCACTGATCGTTGATACGAACGCTGTACTGGCCTTTGCGATTCCCCTTAAGAGCCTCAAACCGGTTGCCGGGCAGGTGGGCGAGATCGGAAAGGACAGTGGCCGCTTCGAGCCGGTCCAGCTTCAGGCGCGCCGGGCGCTCGATGCCGGAAAACGCTTTGACGCGTTCTCCCGCCGCGAAATCCCTCGTACGCTTGTCCCGATAGCTGACAATCATGCGAATGATACCGCTGATTACGCGTTACGTCAAGCGTAACGTTTCACCCTACGGCAGATTCTCGATCTTGCGCGCGTCGCCCGTCAGCTGCAGGATGTGCATCCCCGTGTTGGCGCGGTCGACGATGTAGATGAAGCCGCGGTCGTCCACTTCCACATTGTTGGTTTGGATGGCGATTTTGCACTTCGCGGCGTCGCCGGTGCCGACGCAGCGCTTGTCAGTTGCGTCGGAAATGGCGGGAATGTAGTAGGCGATTTCCCGGGGGTTATACGGATCGCGCACATCGACGGCACGCACGCCGGCGTTGAAGTAGGCAACGAAAACGATGCGCTTGTAGAAGACCGGCGACATGCTTTCATTCGTCGAGTGCGTGCCGAAGCGCCCGCCGCGGCTGCAGAAATTGCCGCTCGGCTCGGGCACGTAGTACGTCGAAACGCCGAAGATTTTCGTTTCCGTGGTGATGTCGAAAATGTGCATCATCTGCTCCGGGGCATGGCACTCGTTGTCGGTGGTCTCGCCTACGGTCACCAGGAAATCCCGCTTGCTGACCGCCGGGCCATATTTCGCCAGGGCCGGCACATCCACTCCAAGCATCGGGAAGGTCGTGTGCGCCCCCACTTCCGCCGGTAAATCGAGCCGCGCGATCATGGGAGATTCGAGGTTCGCGTCGGTCGGATCCTTGGGACCATGGATGAGCTTGGCGCGATCCAGAATTTCGATCATGCCGTTACCGTTGGTGCCGTAGCCCGCGTAAATGCGGTTGCCCTTTGGCCCTGTGGAGATCGCGCCGTGCATGTCGGTAGGCACCGGGCCGGTGGCGCCGGGTTGTTGGCCCGGCAGCCCGAAATCGCGAATAAATTGCGGTTCCGACGGATCGCTCAAGTCGTAGACCTGTCCCATGCGTTTCGTGCGCCAGCCGGGCGCGCCGGAAACGAGGTACGCAATGCCGCTATCGCACTCCCACCAGCTCTTATGCGTATCGCGCAAGCCGCTCTCGACGACGGTCAAACGGCTCGGCTTGGCGGGATCGGACACGTCCCACACTTCATGGGATGAAGTGCCGCGCGCGCGCAGCAAATACACTTTGTTTTTGCTGGCGCGAGGCAGTTCGCTGCCGTCACACACGCGCGTCATTTGCGCACCGCCGGATTCGCCCGGACCGGCAATGCGCGGATCGCCGGGAATGTGCGCGAGGTATTTCGGGTTCTTCGGATCCGTCACGTCCACGATGGACGTGCCATTGTCTTCCATTTGTCCCGTTATTGAGTTCATCGCCGTGCCGCCGTGATGGCCGATATATGCAAGCCAGCGATTTCCCTGGTGGTGAATCGTCGGCTGATAGGCGCTCCGCCCCTGCAAATCGTTGTAGCCGACGAGATCCATATTCTTGCTCTCAGGCTTACTCTGAGCGACCGCGGTCATGGCCGCGTATCCCGCAAGAAATAGACCCAAGGCAAAAACGCCAGCCCTACCAATCCGCACGCGAGATTTGCCCAACATGGTTCCTCCCGTTTCGAGTCCGCAGCCTGCCACGCATGCGCGAAGAATTGCGCAGACTCAATTCAAATTTTGTCGAATCTTGGTTCCCGCCAGGGATTCCCGGGCTGAGAGTGTACACCTGAAGCCCGATTCCACGCACAACTTCGAGTCTGATACAGTGCTCCCAGCCACCGCCGGGTGCGGGCTCCGCTTGGAGCCCGCCGGAATACAGTCCGACGCACGATCGGCCCTGAGCGTTTCACCCATGAAATATTTCATCCCATTGCTGCGTACTACCTGATGGATGCGAGGAGACATCCCGAGGGGATGAGCCCCGCGGAACAGGCCGCCGTCCAAGAGCGGATTGTGCAAGCCAAGGCCGGCAATGCAGAGGCCTGGGGCGAACTCTATCGCCTGTACGCGCCCGCGATTTTTCGTTTCTGCCGCCGGGCGATGCCCACTCGCGAGGACGCCGAAGACGCTACCATGGATATTTTCATCAAGGTCCGGCAGAAACTCTCGCAATATGACGCCAGCCGCCCGTTCAGCGCGTGGCTGTACACCGTGGCCGCGAATCATTGCTGGGACCTGCTGCGCCGGCGAAAAATGCGGCAGGACTTGGAAACAGGCGAAGTCGAGAATATGCCGCTCGAGCATCCCGACCCCGGCCAGCTTGAACAGCTCATCGAGCGCCGCACCAGCCAGGAAGTGCGCCGCGCGCTCGACAGGCTGCCCGCGCGCGCGCGCATGGCGCTCGTGCTGCGCTATTACTCGGATATGAGCTACGACGACATTGCCACAACGCTCGGAGTGCGCCGGACGTTCGTGGGTGTGGTGCTGTTGCGCGCGCGCCACCAGTTTCGCGAGATCCTGAAAGGGCAAGGCGCTGCGAAACTCGCTACGGGAGGCGCCGCATGATTCATTTTGACGAAATGGCGTGCCTGCTTTACCTGGAAGGGCAATTGGATCCCGCGCGCTCGCGGGAACTGGCCGCACACCTCGAAGAGTGCGCCTCGTGCGGCGATCTGCTTCACGCCCTCGAACGCGAAACCACATTGCTTTCGAGCGCCCTGACCGAGGACAACGAATCCATGCCCGCGCGCCTCTTTAACGAGCAGGCCCGGAATTTGCCGTCCTGGGTCTGGACGCTGGCATTCGGAGCGTTTGCGGCCGGCGCGTACTGGTTTTGGACCGACGCAATCGGGCCCTGGTTCGATCAATTGAGCAATGCGGGCTTCGGCGGGACGGATATGTTCAGCATGATCGTGTTCAGCGGAGCTTTCTGGGAAGGATGGAGTGACATGATTGATGCGATGCAAATTGGGGCATTGATTTTGGTGGCGATCGTGGCGCTCGGATGGCTCAGGCGCCGGCTGCGCCGCTCCGTGGTTATTGCCGTCGCCCTGTCGGCGCTATTGTTCGCACTGGCGCTGCCTCAACAGGCCTCGGCTGCGGAAGTACGGCGGGGGCAATCCATTTCCGTTCCCGCGGGCGAAACCGTTCACAATGACCTGATTGCCACGGGCGCTTCGGTGAGAATCGAAGGCACGGTCGAAGGAGACGTGATCGCGTTCACGCGCGATCTCACCGTGACCGGGCACGTCACAGGCGACGTGATTGCGTTTACCCAGGAAGCGCTCATCGACGGAACCGTGGACGGGAATGTGCGCGTGTTTTCGCGCGGCGTGATCCTCCAAGGGTCCGTTGGCAAGAACGTGTCGGCGTTCGGGAGCTCGGTCGATCTGATATCCAAAGCAAACGTAGGCGGCGGATTGATCGTATTCGCTGGCGCAACGGACCTGGATGGCAAGGTGCAACGCGACCTGTTCGGAATGGTTGGCAGAACCGATCTCAACGGTCTGATCGGCGGACAGGTGTGGATACGCGGAGGGACCCTCAATGTGACCTCCACTGCTGAAATTCGCGGGCCGGCCAAGTTCGCGGGCCGCGAACAACCTGTTGTTGAGGCGGGGGCCAAGCTGGCTAGCCCCATTCAAACGGAAATCACGCAGGAGATTCGGCGGGGAAGGCGGACAACGGCACGCATCGCGATCCACGCAATTTTCAGTTATGCGGCGGCTCTGGTGGTTGGAATTTTGCTCCTGGTCGTTTTTCCCGGCTTTTTCCAGGCGACATTGCGAGAGGCAGGCCGCATCGGTCTCCCGCTTGGCGTGGGAGCGCTGGCGCTGATCACGGGCGCGTTTCTGTTGGTTCTCGGATTGCTCCTGTTGATCATCGGCGTGGGCGCGGGAGTAGCCGGTGCGCTGGCCTACGCCCCGATTCTATATGTCGCGCAAGTGTTTGTCGGCACATGGCTTGGCAACAAAATTATGGGCGAGGCGCCCGCTGTCACCAGCACGGTGATCGGGCGAATGGCGGTGGGCCTGCTGATCCTCCGCGTCGCGGGATTGATTCCCGTTCTCGGCGTGCTCGTGTGGCTTGCCGTTCTGCTGTGGGGGACTGGCGCGGTGCTGCTGGGCTTCTATCGGATGTCGCGTGTGGAGAGCGCGCCGCTTCCGGCATAAATGAACATTATGGCTTTTCCGCGACCCTTGTTGCGATCATCGTTAGGATTGGCGAACCTGGGGTGCCCCCCGTCTTAAACAACGGACCACGCGCCGAAACTGAAACGAGAATGGATATGTTCGCGCAAAGTTGGGCGCCAGCGTCATTGGAGCAAATTGCTCCCGTAAGAGTATGCACTTGTATGCTCGTCACGCCGTGACCAGAAAATATCGAGGGAATGTTGGAGAGGCCCATGATCGAAGACGCGTTCGATTGCAAAGTTGCGGTGATGCGGGTTGACCGCAATCGAACACGATCGGCATTGATAGAATTGGTGGGCACGTTGCCGGTGCTTCTGATTTGCACCTGCTGGCCGACGACCAAGTCCGTGGGCGATCCAAACAGACAGCAGCTTGTATCAACTGGAGCAGCGTCGGCGTGAGTGAAATCCACGTCAAACGTGGTGGATGCTGTGTAGTGCACGACGGCAGGCTCGCTGACAACCAGCCCCGACGAACTGCCAAACAATGGTCCCCCGAATGCCGCTGATTCCGCGAGCGTGACGACGGCGAACTGTTGCGACGCAACGTCCGTGCTTGTGATGATCGCCTCCACTTCGGTTTTGCTGCTATCGGCATCCTCGAAAAGCACATTTCTTGCTTCTGCCGTGCCGTCGGCCCGGATTCCGATATCCACGCTCACAATCTGTCCAGTTTTCAGACATTGAATCGATGGAGTCGTACAAGTCCCGGATGGAAAATTGAAGAAAGAAGTCTTACTGTCAACCACGAGTGAGGTCAGGTTTGGCGGCGGGAGACTCGATTGAATTTGAAATGAGAAAGTGTTGTGAGTCGTGTCGATCGTCCCAACTTGACCCACAACATCCTCGGCCCCAACCAGCGGGGCTCCGGTGCCTGCGGGCGTGAACACAGAGGCCGTCGTTCCGGCCTTAAAGTCAGCGCCCATCGTTGAGGAAAGCAGATTATCCAGGTTTACGTCCACCAAGAGTCCCGAACTGCTCTTGGATGCAACCGAAAACGACGACAAGGCTATCGTAGTCGACAGATTTACGAGGCTCGTTGGCGCGATCGTGCAGATCGAACCCACAGTGCATGTCGTTGCCCCCGACACGATAGCGCTTCCCGTGTCATTTTCAATCGTCAGCAGAGGATTTGCAAAAAAAAGTGTAAGACTCGTGTAACTCCCGGCATTTACTGTTGTGTTGCTCAGGTACGCAATGTCGGTCTGGAGTCGTGTGAGTTCTACCGTCGTCGGAGCCGGTAACAACGGAATATTTCCGGGATTCAGCATGGCTCCCGTGAGCGTCACCTGAGCCGAAAGAATGCTCACGTTCGAGGGGGGAGTATCAGTCATAGCCAAAACCACGGACGGGTTACCGTTGCTGGGGGGCTGCGAACCAAACTGGTTTGTGCCCCCGCAGCCAGCGAGCGCCGCGCACAAGAGCAGCGCGGAAATTGTCCAGATCGATTGAATTCGAAGCATAGGATTCCAATAACATCCGCCCTACCGAGGGGTAGGCAGATTCACACCGCTGCGCCTATTCAGGACCGATGCCTTGACGGCACCTTCAAAGCTAGCATAAAGCATTGTTTACGGCGGGTAAATCCAATGTGGAGGTGAGCAAAGAGTTGCTGTCCCGATGGCCAGCCATTCCCTGGTCCCGTCGAACGTTCCTGCCTGGCGCAGAGAAAAAAAGCGGCGTCCCAGCCCAGCCGGGACGCCGCTTCCGCTTTGATTCGATTACGTTTGCGAATTACTGGGCCTGTCCGGTGGTGCGCAGCAGGAGTTGCGTGCCGCTATCCAAGTGGACGTTCTTCGTTGTAGAAATGATCATGGATCCCTGGGTCGCGCTCGACGCCGCGGAATCGATCGAAAGGCCCTCCATACCGAATACTCCGCTGCTGTTGGACGCCAGCCGGCCCGTCGAGGTCAGACCGCCGACGGCGCCAGTGGAGTGCATAGCAGTATTCATCGTCCCACC
Source organism: uncultured Acidobacteriota bacterium (assembly GCA_963719875.1). Classification (GTDB taxonomy): domain Bacteria; phylum Acidobacteriota; class Terriglobia; order Acidiferrales; family UBA7541; genus Palsa-360. Next base: position 998,345 of record CAVRDJ010000002.1, read on the forward strand.
GGCAGCCGAAGGAACCGAACTGGCCGTATTCATCACTGTGCCCGATGTCGCGGCAGCCGTGGAGGTCGCTGTCGAGGCTACGCCGCCTGCGAGGCCACCGCCGCCACGCGTAGATCCTTGTGCGGCGCCCATGCCGGCACCCGAAGCCGTTATATCGCCGGCGCTCGAGTTCGCTGCGGATTGTGCGGAAGCCAGTGCCTGAATCGAGGCGCTAAAGGGCATTTGCTGGCCGTTTTTCAGCACAGCATGATCGAACAAAATGCCGAGTTGAGATTGCGTCTGCCCCTTGGCTCGCGCCTGCGCTTGGGTGACATGCCCGACGAGGCGAGTGCCCTTCTTCAGCACGACCTTGCCGTCCTGCTTCACATCCTCCGCGGCGCGCGCTTCCACCTCGTCACCGGGCTTGCTCCTTTTTGCGTCAAGAGAAGTGGCCAGTGTCGCGTCGATCTTGGAGCCGCTGGAAATGCTCGCGGAATTATTCGCCGCGTTGGCCGTCCCCGACGTCGATGCCATTCCGTTGCCGGACGCCTGCGCGCCAGACTTGTTTGTCTGCACCGTGGTCTGGGACTGTGTCGACGCGCCCGCTTGCCCCGAGGCCGTTGTTTGTGCGGCCGTCGCCCACGCGCCCAGCGATCCGATGGCTAGAACCAAAAGTATCCGTTTCATGAAAAGCCCTCCTATAGGCTGAGTTGTATTCCAAGTACAAGCGTTCGTTCCGCCAGTAATTGCTGCATGAAAGTGCATCGGTACAAGGGAGCAATTCCATCACCACGAGACTACTCCTTCTTTTTCATAGAGATAGAATGTTACTGTGCTCTTAAAGTTAACACTTGAACCGAGTCATTTTTAGCCAGTTGAGCAAATTCTACGGAGGTAAAAATGTTCCACTTTTTGCCCCAAATCCATAGGCAAAAAACGAGGAAAAAATGAGGTTAGATCAGGCCTATGGCGTGGCCCACTTGCGCGATGGTTGCACATGCGCGCCCCAGGTCCGCGCGCTTGTGCGTCGCTGTCACCATGGCGCGCAGCCGCGCCTTGCCTTCGGGAACCGTGGGAAATCCTACCGCGGGAATGTACACGCCGGCATCGTACAGGCGGCGCGAGAATTCAAACGCCTTTGCGCCTTCTCCTACGTGAATCGGAGTGATGGGAGTTTGCGTCGCGCCAGTGGAGAAGCCGAGTTTCTTCAGAAGGCGCTGGAAGAATTTCGTGTTCGACCAAAGTTTCTTGAGCAGCTTCTCGCCCTCCGGGGAATCGAGCAGCGTGAACGCCGCCTGGCACGACGCGACGACGGAAGGCGGGTGTCCCGTGGAAAAAAGAAAAGGCCGCGCGCGGTGGTACAAAAAATCGATCAATTCGCGCGACCCGCAAACATATCCGCCCATCGCGCCGATCGCTTTGCTGAGCGTACCGACCTGAATGTGCACGCGGCCGTGGCAACCGAGATGGTCCACCGTGCCGCGCCCGCCGCGGCCAAGGACGCCGGAAGAATGCGCGTCATCCACCATCATGATGCAATTGAATTTTTCGGCGAGGCCGCACAATTCGGCGAGCGGGGCGATGTCGCCGTCCATCGAGAAGACGCCGTCCGTGATCAGCAACTTGTGGCCGGGCCAGTTTTCAGTTTCCTTGCAAAGGCGTTCGCAATCGGACACGTCCTTGTGCTTGAACACTTTGATCGTGGCGCGTGAAAGGCGGCAGCCATCGATGATGGAAGCGTGATTCAATTCATCGGAAATAATTAAATCGTCCTTGCCAAGGATCGCCGCGACAGTTCCCGCGTTTGCCGTGAAGCCGGACTGAAACACCACGCATGCTTCCGTTCCTTTGAACTGCGCGATCTGCTCTTCGAGGGCCATGTGCAGGTCCATGGTGCCGGCGATGGTGCGCACCGCTCCGGCGCCGACGCCGTGCGTGCGGATCGCCCCGATGGCGGCGCGGCGCAGCGCCTTGTGCGTGGTCAGCCCGAGATAATTATTTGAGCTGAGGTTGATGACGTTTTTCCCGTCGAAATGAGCGATGGGCTTTTGCTCGCCGTCGAGCACGCGCAAGCGGAAATGCAGGCCCTTGGCTTCGAGTCCAGCGAGTTGATCGTGCAAGAAGGAAAGCGGGTTGGAAATTGTGGTGGTCATTGGAAAATCCTCCCGGCTGGGGAGTTGTCTTGATGGCCGACAGTTAAGAATTCTATTGTACGCGCTCGAAGGTGTAGCCCGAAGCATCCAGCGCGGCTGTCAAGTCCGCGACGTGCTCGGGCCCGCGCGTCTCCATCGTGATGTCGATGACGGCATCGCCCAGCACGACGCCGTAATAGGCGCGGTCATACATCGTTTCCACGATGTTGGCCTTCTGGTCGGCGATCACGCCGGCGAGCTTTTGCAGCGCGCCGGGATGATCGGGCAAATGGATTCGCAGGCGGACCAGGCGGCCGTCCTTGACGAGTCCTCGCCGGATGATCAGCGAAAGGAGTGAGACATCGATATTTCCCGCGCTGACCAGAACGCCGAGCTTCTTGCCGTGATTCGGAGTTTTCCGGTTCAGGAGGGCCGCGGTCGCGGCTGCGCCCGCGCCCTCCGCAAGCAGTTTTTCTTTTTCGAGCAATTGCAGAATCGCGCTGGCGATTTCTTCCTCATCCACGGTCACGATTTCGTCCACATATTTTTGGACCAGAGGAAACGTCACCGTTCCCGCCGAGCGCACAGCGATTCCGTCCGCGATGGTCTTGTTCGCGGGCAACGTGACGAGCTCGTTTTTTTCGAGCGCCGCCTTCATCGATGCGAGCCTCGAGGATTGCACCCCAATCATTTTGATTTTCGGATTGGTTTCCTTCACCGCGCAGGCAATACCGGCGATCAAGCCGCCTCCGCCCACGGGAATGACGAGGGCGTCGAGGTCGCCGTGCTGGTCCAGCATTTCCAGGCCGAGCGTTCCCTGGCCCGCGATCACGGCCTCATCATCAAACGGATGAATGAATGTGAGGCCGAACTGCTTGGAGCGGCGAACGGCTTCCTCGCACGCCTCATCGTAATTCGCACCGGCGAGGATCACTTCCGCTCCGTATCCCCGCGTGGCGGACACTTTCACGAGCGGCGTCGTCAGCGGCATACAGATCTGCGCCTGAATGCCGCGCTTTGTCGCGTGATAGGCCACGGCCTGCGCATGATTTCCCGCCGAGGCCGCGATCACGCCGCGCCGCCGCTCTTCGTGCGAGAGCAGGAGAATCTTGTTCAGAGCGCCGCGCTCCTTGAACGCGCCCGTCATCTGCAGATTTTCGAGCTTCAGGAATACCGAGTTCCCCGTCTGCTGCGAAAATTTTTCGGAGTGCACAAAGGGCGTGGACACAATCGAGCCCCGGATGCGTTCCCTCGCATCCTTGATGGAACGAAGCGTCACCATCGGCAATATCCTGAAAATTGTTTTTTAGTCATGGAAAACGACTCAGTCTAACTCCATGCGCTCACCGACTCCCCTGTCACAATCCGCACGGGCGCGAAGCGCTATAGCATTACATAAGCGGTGGGCTTAGGCCAACCGGTTCCCTTGCGTTACAGCCGCAGGCCAGTTCTCTTGTGTCCGTCGGTTCTGCCTTGTAGTCTTTTTGCAGAGGCCCACAATGTCCGGAACGCGCATCCCCAGAGGCCTATTTGTCGCCATTGTTTTGGTGGCCATTGCGCAGTGTATTCATGATTTTCCGCTGTTGCCGGATCGCCTGGCGTCGCACTTTGCCACTTCCGGGATTCCGAACGGTTGGATGACGAAATCGCATTTCTTCATTACCTATGCCGTTCTGCTTGTGCCGGCTCTTGCCGTCGAATTCTGGATGTCAAGTAGGATCGCGAACAAGCCTGACGCCCGGCTCAACCTTCCGAACAAAGAATACTGGCTGGCCCTTGAGCGCCGCGCTGAAACCTTCACCTATTTTGAGACTTTCTTTGCCTGGTATGGCTGCGTTTTCCTGTTCGTTGTGGTGTTCGCGATGGGACTCGCCATGCGAGCCAATTTCGATATTCCTCCCAAGCTTTCGACGGGCCCCATCGTTTCCGCCATTGCCGGATTCGTTTTCTTCAACGTCGTAGCGGTGATAGCGATATTTCGCCGGTTTGCATTGCCTCAATAAAGGTCGGGTAATTCCTGCCGCCCTCATTTCTTGCAACTCTGTATGGCCACAGATCTTTATGCTGCTACATCCGCCCTTCGGTAGCGGCGGACGCGGATCTTGCTCTGGCGTTTGCGTGTGCGTGCAATGTCATAGGCAGACTGAATGCGCATCAGCGTATCCATTTTCGGACCGAAGGCTTTTTCGATCCTCAAAGCCATATCTCCGGACAAGCCGGCCTTGCCATTCAAAAGACTCGATAGCGCTGGCCGGGAAACGTGCAGGACTTTAGCGGCGGCAGTCACAGTCAGCCCGAGCGGCTCTATAATTTCTGTCCGGATCAACTCTCCCGGATGCGGCGGATTCAACATAGGCATCGCTTCATTCTCCTTAGATTTAGTGATAATCCTCAAAATTCACATCACAGATTTTGTGGTTGGCATTGTCGATCCAGAAAGTCATTCGCCAGTTCCGCGTGACGTGCAGGCTCCAGGTGCCTTTCCGGCTACCGGTCAAGGGGTGCGCCTTCCACACGGGTATCATGCGAAGTTCGCCCGCTTCTCCCATTGCTTCTAGGTACACAACCATTTTCCGCAGTTTGTCCACGACGGAAGGCGGTAATCCCTTGGGATCGCCTTGCTCATAAAAGCGCTTCAGGCCCCTGTGAACAAAGTTTCGTATCTTCACTGCTCCAGTGTAGCCTGTAGCTTAACACTAGTCAAGTGCCGGAAGGCCGATAGCAGGGCTGCGTACTCTCGCCAGCCTGCATATTCTGGCTTGTCCGCCACGCATCCGCTACAATCGCGTCCGTCCCGGCGGCTCCGTCTTCAGCGTCCGGCGGGACAGGAGTTACGGTTGAGCTTCAGCCAGCGCCTCCAGGAAATTCGCGATGGGTTCGAGCCCGCCTTCTGGGTCGCGAACATCAGTGAGATTTTCGAGCGGCTGGCCTACTACGGCGCGTTTTCCTCGCTGGCCAACTATCTGCACGAATCGCTGAATATTTCCACGGAGCAAACCGGCTCGCTCACAGGCTTGTTCGGCGGAATGGTCTGGTTCCTGGCCATCCTGGGAGGAGCGGTGGCGGACCGGCTCGGCTTCCGGCGCGCGCTCTCACTGGCCTACCTGATCCTGGCCTGCGCGTATTTCCTGCTTGGTTCGCTGGGGTCCGCGTGGATGGCGCCGGTGCGGAGCGCGGTGCCGCTCCTGGGGCTCGTGGCATTTGTTCTGGTGCTCCCGGCGCTCGGTATCTCAATGGTGAAACCGAGCGTGGTGGGGACCACCGCGCGCGCATCGCGCGAAAATGTACGGTCGATCGGGTATTCGATTTACTACACGCTCGTGAATATCGGCGGGGCGGCCGGGCCTTACATTGCGTCGTGGGCGCACCGGCACCTGGGAGTCGAAAACGTTTTCCGCGTTTCCGCGCTGAGCGTCCTGCTGATGTTTTTCGCCGTGCTATTGTTTTTTAAAGAGCCGCGGTTCGCCGGCGAAGTCCAAGCGGCAAGCCTGATCGAAACGGCACGAAATTTATTCACGGTCATGACCAATCCGCGCTTCATGCTGTTCCTGCTGATTTTTTCCGGCTACTGGATCGTGTTCTGGCAGCAATTCATTGTGTTGCCGATTTATATTCACGGGTACATCGACCCCCATGCGGATGTGGAATTGATTCTGATCACCGACGCCGTAACCGTCATTTGCCTGCAGTTTCTCGTCACCTACTTGACGCAAAAAATTCCCGCCTTTCGGGCCATCACGATCGGGACGCTGATCTCCGCGCTCGGCTGGCTCATCGTCGCGTCTCGCCCCGTGATGTGGGCCGTCGTCCTGTCCATTTTCGTCGTGGCCCTTGGCGAGATTGTGCTTTCGCCGCGCTATTACGAATACGTCTCGCGCCTGGCTCCCCCCGGCCAGCAAGGGACTTACATGGGGTTCGCATTCGTGCCCATCGGAATCGGATCGCTTGTCGGAGGATGGCTGGGCGGGCGGCTGATGCATCATTACGGGGAAGTCGTGCAGCAACCCGCGCACGTCTGGTGGGCCATAACAGGAATCGGCATTGGGACGACGCTGCTGATGTGGCTGTATCACTTTGTGGTGAAGACGGATTTGCCGGCGGCGGCGTAGTTCGCTTTTCGCGCGAGCGCTGGATGGATTCATTCTGAATCTTCAATTCGATGTTTCAAATTACGCTTCCTTGAAGGATGGCCTGGAGTAGCGCGGGCTTCAGCCTGCGGGGTTAAGACTTGAGTGCACGAAACCCCGCAGGCTGAAGCCCGCGCTACTGGTGAAGTAACGAAAAGACTACAGACTTCAAATTCGGGCCGGGAAGTTGCCTCGCTCCCAACGCATGATTGGCCTTGCATGAAAGAACGTCTCCTTATCGGATTGCTGCTGGCTGCCGTTGTTCTCGTTTATGGGAACACGCTGGCGAACCAGTTCGCCATGGATGACGAGCTCTATATCATGCGCAATGCGCAGGTGACCGATCCTTCCCTGCACCGGCTGTTCTCCCCCAATCCAGTGAGCAGCGTGTTTCGGCCGGTCGCCTTCGCCACCCTGGCGTTCAATTGGGCGCTTAGTGGAGCGGAACCGCTCAGTTACCATCTGGTTAATCTCATCCTGCATGCGGGCGCGACTTGGCTGCTTTATATTTTGTTGCAAGAATTGCTTGGGTCCGGGACCGAAGGAAAAACCGTGGCGTTCGCGGCCACGCTGTTATACGCCGTGCATCCCATTCATACCGAAGCCGTGGCCTGGGCCGTGGGGCGCGCGGAAATGCTTGCCGCCGGATTTCTCTTTGCGGGATGGATTTTGCACTTGCGCGACCGCCCGGCCGCGTCGCTCGCCTGCTTTGCGCTGGCGATGCTCTCAAAAGAATCAGCCGTCGCGTTTTTCCCGCTGGTGCTGCTGGGCGATTACGCGAGGGGCAAGTGGAAGCCGCGCCTTCGATACGCGCTAGCCGCCGGCCTCTCGCTGCTCTATCTCGGCCTGTTGTGGAAAGTTCAGGGAGGCCGATTCGGTCCGGCAGAAATCCCGGCGACCGACAATCCGCTCGCGCATCTTCCGGCTGGATGGAGAATTCTGAACGCGTTGCGCGTAGCGTGGAAATACGTCGCCCTGCAGATTTATCCGGCCGCGCTCTCCTGCGATTATTCGTTCAACCAGATTCCGATTTACCGGGATTGGCGCCACACGCTGCCTGCCGCGCTGGCGGCTGCCGCAGCAGCCGGCGCTTGGATCTGGACCGTTCGGAAGCGGCTGGCGGGGTGGGCCATCGCCGGCGGCATTTATTTCGCGGGCTTTGCGGCGACGGCGAATGTGTTGGTGCCGACGGGAACGATCATGGGTGAGCGGCTGGCGTATCTTCCCTCGGCGGGATTTTGTCTTTTGTTCGCGCTCGGTTGGAACTGGCTGCGACAGAAGAAAGAATTCCTGGCATGGGGAGCACTCGCCGCGATTGTTTTTGCTTTGTCCGTGCGGACAGTGTTGCGAAACCGGGACTGGAAGGACACTTTTGCTCTCTACTCCTCCGCGGTGCGGGCCGTGCCGAACGACGCCAAAATGCATTCCAATCTCGCGGGACAGTATTTCACTCGCAACCAGCTGGATCTGGCCGCCAGGGAATACCAAATCGCGTTGCGCATCAATCCCGACTCTCCGGACGCGCTGGCATTTTATTCGGCGCTTGAATTCCGGCGAGGCGATTATCAATCCGCCGGAGTGATGATGGAAAAAGCGCTGAGCATGAGCCGGAGGAACAATCTCAACTACGATTTCATGGCCGTGACGTTTGCGGCGATCCTGATGAAAACGAATCACGCCGACGGGGCTCTTGAGTATCTAAACCGCGAAATCGCGGAATCGCCCACGTACGCCCCGGCCTGGTCGTTGCGCGCTGACCTTCATTACCAGCAAAACGACCTCGCGGCTGCGCGCGACGACGCGGAGACGGCCCTGCGCCTTAATCCTGACGATCTAGAAGCGCAGGGTATTTTGCGGGGGCTGAATTCTTCCCCGCCCTCCGCGCCGCGGCACTAACAGGACCGCGGCTCAAGCGGCATTGCTTCAAGCCAACTTATGTCACGGCTGAACGGGCTGCGGAAAAACTCCAATGTTTGTCATTCCGAGGCGCGCTTCGCGCCGAGGAATCTCTTTTCCTGCGTTTAAACCAAAGAGAGATTCCTCGCTTCGCTCGGAATGACAAAATAAATTATTTTTTCCGCAACGGCTGAAGCTGTGACCCACAAACAATTACGGTTCAGCTCGCAGGCACTGAAGCAGGCACTAAGTGAGAATTTCCGCCGCCAGCGAGACAACTTTCTCGGCAATGGCCAGACTGGAGGTTAGGCCGGGCGACTCGATGCCAATTAATTGGATGGCGCGCGGAACATTCGTGTCTCGGGCGATCACGAAATCTGCAATGCCTGCGTGCCCGGGCGGCACGAGCTTCGCCCGGATTCCCGAATACGCGAGCTGCAAATCGGCCGCTTCGATTTCGGGGAGCATGGATTTTGCGCGGCGCACGAACTCCTCGATGGGCAAGCGGTTCCGCTCGTAATCGTTTTTCTCCGCAATGTAATCCGCCGTGGGGCCGACGAGCACGGTGTCCCAAAGCGTGCGCGTCAAGTGAACGCCGAGGCTAAGGCCGTCGGCGTGGGGGAGCGGGTAGACCAGATTGTTGATGAGGTGTGATTTGGCGCGGACCAGTTCGCAGTATTCTCCCCGCACGGGATAGATGCGGTAATTGCGGTTTCCAAGCATGGCCGCGATTTCGTCGGCGTAGAGCCCCGCGCAATTGATTACGCAGCGCGCTTCGATAGTTTCCTCTGAGCAATCCGCGCCTTCGCCGGCCTCTCCCTCGATGAGTGTTACGGCAACCGAATCCGCGCGCGGATCGAGCCGCACGACGCGCGTGCGCGTCAACAGGCTCGCTCCCTGATCCGTGGCCACGCGCGCGAGCGTTTTTATGAGTTCCTCGGCGGAAATTATGCCGGTCGAAGGCACCTCCAGCGCGACTGCCGCTTCGATGTGAGGCTCGCGGGCGCGCATGGCGGCGCGATCGATCAAGCGCAGACCAGCGACGCCGTTGGCGCGGCCGTTTTCGGCCAGGCGTTCGAGCTCCGCTTCTTGCTTCGTGTCGTGAGCCACCACGAGCTTGCCGCAATTCCGGTGCGGCACATGGTGCGCGGCGCAGAATTCGTACAGCATGCGATTTCCCGCCACGCACAACTGCGCTTTCAGCGAGCCAGGGGGATAGTAGATACCCGAATGGATCACGCCGCTATTGCGCGTGCTCGCGCCCATGCCGAGCTTGGGCATTTGCTCGACGAGAAACACGTCGCTCCAGCGGTGCGAAACCGCGCGCGCCACCGCACAGCCCACCACGCCGCCGCCAATGATCACAATGTTTGCGCGGTCCACAGCAAACAGAATACTGGAGGTTGGAGGTTGGAGGCTAGAGGCTCGAAATACTTTGACGACAAAAAGCTTGCTTCCACCTGATTTCATTCAGCCAGCATTTTTGGTTTGAAACGCGCGCGCGAGGGTGTAGATATATGCCTTGCCGGAATTCCTATTCAAACGATCGAACTCTTTGGAGGATGGCGATGGCCTGGAAATCTTGGTGGAAAACCGCTCTTGTCTTTGCGGCGCTGGTTTTGTTGGGAGGAAATTTCGCTGCAGTGTGGGCGCAAACCCGGCCTGAGGCGCCGCCGTTCGACGCTTCGCGCATTACGATGCAGCCTCCGCCGCCGGAGGGAGTCGCCATTCGCGCGGGGCGCCTGTTCGATCCGCGTACGGGAACGAATCTCACGAACCAGGTGATCGTGATTCAGGGGGACCGGATCGCGGACGTGGGTCCGGCGGACCGCGTGAAGATTCCCGCGGGCGCGCGCGTGATCGACATGAGCAACGCGACGGTGCTGCCGGGCCTAATCGACCGGCATGTGCACTTGATGCAGGACCATGAGCCGAACGAGGCGCGCGCCCTTCTGATCGGCCAGCATTACGCCCTGGCGGACTTATACGCGGGTTTTACGACGCTCCAGGACATGAATTCACCTTTTACTTATGCCACCGTCGAATTGCGGGACGCGATCAACAAGGGCGAAATCGTCGGCCCAAGGTTGCAGGTTACTGGGCCTGCGATCAATCCGAGGGGCGCCACCTACTATCCGGCGCCATCGGAGCCAGGCACGTTCGGGCAGATCCCGGGGATGCCCGTCTGGCAGAACTCACAGGACATCAATTCCCCGTGGCTGGCGCGCGCAGCCGTTCGCGATCATTCACATTACGGGACCGACTGGATCAAGATTTACGAGACGGAAGACTATGAAGGAAGCGGATACCCGGTGCCTTCGGGCGGAGGAGCGTTTATGCCGGACGGCAAGATGATCCTCGTGCCGTCCCTGACGCTGGAGGAAAACCAGGCCATCGTCGATGAGGCGCACCGCAGAGGATTGAAAGTGGCCTGCCACGCGTATGGTGGCGAGGGATTGCGCAACTGTCTCGCGGCGGGCGTCGACCTCCCCATCCACGTGATCGTCGGCGTTACCGGCGCGGAGGGGCTGGATGACGAGACGATTCGACTTTTCAAAGTGCCTCTTGCCGACGGAAAACTCCGCCCCGTGAATCAGACCCTTTGGGACTTGGCGGGCCCTCTCGATGTCGTCGATCTGAAGGTCAGCGGGGGGAAAAACTCGCGGTTCCGCTTGACGGAACGAAGCTTCAAGAGGCTCGTGGCCGCGGGCGTGACGCAAATTTTCGGGAGCGGAGCGTACACCGTCGGACACGGCGTGCAGGCCTACCAATTCGCGATTTATGTGAAATGGGGAATGTCACCCGCGCAGGCGCTGCGCACAGCCACGAGCGACGCCGCCGAAACCCTCAATTACGATCTGGGCAAGCAAATCGGATACGTTGAAAAAGGAAGGTTCGCCGACCTCGTGGCCGTTTCCGGCAACCCGCTCGAGGACATCACCGAGACGGAACGCGTGAAGTTTGTGATGAAGGGCGGCGCGGTTTTCCGGAATGATTTGACGAAGTAGCGAAGTGCCGGGAAAGCGAGGCGTCAAACTGTAGCTTCGCGGAACTCCTCCGTCTTGACTTCCGTTCTATCGTTGATAGGCTGAAATGGTCATGGGCAAGCGACTCTATACGATTGAACTTCCTCCGGTGATTGGAAGGCGGGTGGATCGAACCGCCAGGAAGCAGAGGCGGAAGCCGTCCGATCTGGCCGTCGAGGCAATCGAGCAATATTTTAATCGCAACGGCATCGCGGAGGAAATTCCGACCTCCGCTGAACTGCGCGCCATCAGGCGGGGAGAGGCCGCTCTCAAACGAGGCGATTCCATTACGCTCGATGAACTCCGAAAACAAGAAGAAGTGGCGGGTCGTACTCGCCGGACCCGCGCAATAGTCTCTTAGGCGCATGCCAAGCCGCGATCAGGCTCGCATTCGCGCCGCCATAGACGAGATGGAAACGAATCCCTTTTCAGGAGACATCAAGTACCTTCAGGGACAGGAGCGGCTTCGTCGCCGCGTTGGGAATTGGCGCATCTTCTTCCGCCTGGAGCGCGCCGAGGATACCTTGTACATTGTTGCAATCGAGCGCCGCGCTTCGACTACGTACTAATTCTGCCTGCCAAAGACATCCGTCGCGCCCTCCCGACTAGCGCACGAGAACATCACCGAGCCGGAACGCGTGAAGTTTGTGAGGAAGGGCGGCGCGGTTATTCGCAATGATTTGAAGTAATTAAGTGTCCAGTGGATTGCGCAACAATTAAACCATCGCAATTCACAACACTGAATCCCGCTTAGACTCAACGTCTTGCCAAAAATTCAGATGGATCGAGCCGCTTCACCGAATGAGGACGATGTTCCGTGGCTCCGGCGTCTCGCCGGCAATTCTTCGGCTCACCACATGTTGCAAAAACGCCGGCGGGACGCCGGCGCCACGAAAGCCCGTATCCCCTAATGAAATAGATGCTTTGCATTTCAGATTCCGGATGCATCGCTAGAAGTTCCTGTCAGCACCTCATTAATAGAAACGGGCGGGACAGCTTTGCTCACTGTCCCGCCCGTCTCTTGGTTTCTAACCGTCATCCCCATACCAACCTGGGGGCGACCATTGGTTTTCTCAAGTCAGTGGCCGGTCCGACGACGTCGGACCGGCCGAACCGACTAGAAGGTTAGCTTCAGACCGACCTGCATGACCCGCTGGCTTCCCGAGCCGATGAGCGGATTGCCGGCAATGAAGTCCGGCGTAGCAAGGGCGCTGCCGAACGGCGGTCCGCTGAGCTCGTTGCCGGTATTGACGAAGCCGCCCGCACCGTAGGGGTTTGCGGCGGTCGGGTGATTGAACACGTTGAAGACTTCCCAGCGCGCTTGGATCGCATACCGCTCCCTGAACCTGAAGTTCTTAAAGATGGACATGTCCAGGTTCTTGAAGCCCGAGTCGCGGAAGATGTTCCTGCCCATGTCTCCAAACTGACCAAGAGCGTTAGGAGTAAGGAATGTCTTCCCGTCCGGAGAGGCGTAACAGCCACCGACTGCCAGGGTAGTTGGGTCCGCAGCGTCAGCCGCGCACGCTGTAGCGTCTGCCGACGTAGCCGCACTGGACAATAGAACGCCGCCACCGGGGTTATATGCGTTGGCGAAGTTGCAGGTGACCCCGGCAGTAGTAGCCACTCCCCCCGCAACGCCGAATCCGGTGCAGAAGGGAAAACTGGACTTGCCCGATGACATGCTGGAAGGAGGGCCGGTGATATTCCAACGGTCCGTCTGATCTCCGGTACCGCTGAAATCGTTCCCTGGGGGTCCCGGCTTGAGGCCGTCTGCCGCATTCCAAACCATCGGGCTCTGGTAACTCACTATGGCGTTGATCTCCCAACCTTCGAACAACTGGCCAAAGCCCTTCGGCCCGGGAATGTCGTAGGTAGCCGTGATCGAGGCGCGGTGGCGGGCGTCGAGGTCGCCGGCCGCGTAATTGCCGGCCAGATTGTTGCTATCCTGCGGCAATCCTCCAAAGCGATTCAGGGAGCCATTGTCGAGTGCGTGACCGTAAGTATACCCGGCAGTAAACGTAAGGCCGTGGGACATCCGCTTGGTCAAGGTCACCTGAAGGCTGTTGTAGTTGGAATGGCCTTTGTTGGACACATCGTTGATGACCCCTATATAGGGAAACTTGGAAAAGAACGGCCGGGATTCCAGGATGGACTGCGCACTGGCGCTGCCTGCCGGCAAGGCGCCGCCCGCACAGGCGCCAGCCAACTGCGCCGCGGTTAGGGTATTCAGACAATACGCTGCGCCCAAGGGAGCCTCATTCTCGTTGGTAAAGCTTAGGAGCCGGTAGCCCCGATTGCCGACGTAGGCCACTTCGAGAGAGAGGTTGGAACCGAATTGGTGCTGAATGCTCAAGTTGTAATTCAGAACAAATGGCGACCTGAGATTCGGGTCAACGGCCATGAGATCGCACGGCCCTGGAGCTCCGTTGAGGCCATCTCCGCATTTCACGGAAACGGATGGGAAGACTGTTTTCTGGCCGGCCGGGCAAGAAGCGAGAGCCGGGTCCCAACAAAGTACGCCGGGATTCGCGAAATTTACGACGCCGACGTTGATCGACCCGCCAGCGCTTGCCGGACACGCACTTTCGCCAGGCAAAGCGCCGAGGCAGGTGATCGGTGCACCCGTTGGGATGCCGCCAGGGGTGGTGGATATGTCATCTTCGAGCCCGAAGGCCCCCATGAAATCCGCTCCATTGAAGGCGGAGTGAATAATGCTGGCGCCACCCCGAACCACCGTCGTCCCCCTGCCATTCACGTCATACGCAAAACCTATCCGTGGAGCAAAGTCGCGGTGGTCGCCCTTCCAGACACTATCGATTCCGTGCCCTTGCTGGACCATTCCTAGGTTCGGGTCGAAGCTGCCCCAGAGGTTATGGGCTTCCTTCATTGGCGTGAAGTATTCGTAGCGCAACCCCAAATTGATAATCAGCTTCGGGGTGACGCGCCAGTCGTCCTGAATGAACCCAGATGTGTTCATCCAAGTCAGTTTGACGGCTGGATTGCCGGCAAGAATCGCTGCACTGCTCGGAGCTCCCTGGATAAAGCTCAGGAGCGTTGGGAAAGTGAACAATCCCCGGCCTTGGTTGTAGATCACATTATCGGCTTCCATGTGCGCAAACTCGCCGCCGAACTTGAAGGTATGTTTGCCCTTCAAAATGGAGATGCTGTCCAGGATATCGTACGTGGGATTCGGGGTGAAGTACTGGGGGCGGTTAGTGGCCGTACCAAAGAGCCCCGCACAGCCACAGCCGAAGCCAGCGACCTGGATATTCGGCAATCCGCCCACCAACGGATCAGTAACGCCCGTATTGAGGAGACTTTCCGCGCTCGTGCCGTTTTGGATTTGATTCACGTCCTGGTTGACGAAATCGAAAGTCGTGCGGGTATAACCAAAACGCAATTCATTAACCAGATTAGAGTTGGCCGTATAGACCCATGCTGGGGTCACCGTCCACGCGCGTATCGGCACGGTGTCGTTGAACGCAATGGCCGAGAATGGGTGATCTTCCCCAAAGGCGGTGTAGTATCCGAGAAAGAACACGCCACTGATCGCGTTTTTGTCATTGGGGTGCCAGTCGAGTTTCCCCACCCCGTTGTCGGAGGTATTCGAAATTGGGAAATTGCTGATGGTTCCTATGCCGTTCGCATTAGCGACTGGAAGAAGCGGACTGTTGCACGCGAAACTTGAGGGCAGCGGTAGCGTCTGTCCAATGGCATTGGGACAAATGATCGACAAGCTCACTTTGCTCACGCCGGCACCCGCGGCATTAATTGCATCCACCGTGCTGTTCACCGGATCGGCCGGGGTTTGCCCTTGGGTCTCAGGAGCCGAAATACCAGCCGTAGGGGCGATAGTAGATCGCAAACCCTCATAGCCGGCGAAGAAAAAGAGCTTGTCTTTCTTGATGGGCCCGCCCACCACGCCGCCAAACTGTTTCAACTGCGCCGGGACTTTAGCGCATGTAACCGGCAGACCGATCGCGCAGGTTCCATTAACCTCCGCGACGTTATAATAGTTTCGGGCGTCCCAGGCGTCTGTGCGGCCGAACGCATAGGCCGAGCCGTGAAGCTGGTTGGTGCCTGACTTGATTCCCACATTTACGACGGCGCCGGCCTTCCAGCCGTATTCCGACTTGGGATTTTCCATGACGTTGAATTCCTGGATCGCGTCCACGGGCATGATCGTCGCGCCGTCCGTGAAGGGGCTGGGCATATTGACAACTGGGCGGGCATCAAATGGATTGGCGTTAAAAACGCCGTCAATCATCCAGACAGACTCGTCGGGACGCACGCCGTTGGTGCTTTGGGTCCACGGACCGCCGCCGACCATCAGGAGAACTCCGGGACGCAAGCCAAGCAAGTTCTGGTAGTCGCGGCCATTCAAGGGCAGGTCGACAATGTCCGCGTTCTCCAGCGTGCCGCCCATCGTGGCGTTCGTGGTCTCAACCAGCGGGACGGATTCGGTGACCGTGACGGTCTGGTTTTGTTCTCCAGGCTGAACGGTCAGGTCAATTCGAACTTCATGCCCGACCTCGACCCCGACGCCTGGACGCTCTATTCTCTTGAATCCTTTAGCATCTACGCGGACAGTGTAGTTGCCTGCGGTCAGGTTGGGAGCGTTATATGCGCCCGCATCATCCGTGGTGAGGGTTCGAGTGACGCCCCTCTCCGTGTCAATGACACTCACCGTCGCGCCCGATACGACGCCGCCGCTTTGGTCGGAGACAGTTCCAAGAATACGGCCGAAACTGCCTTGCGAAAACGCAGGCAGACAAAGCAAAAGGATAGCAAATATGCCACCCAGCAATTGCGCGAAGTTCTTAATCCGCGCACCCCAACCGCTCTTACTTATCGCTCTTACTGAATTCATTTCTGAACCTCCCGTCCAAGATTGTCCAATGATTCGCTTCTGAATCTGGCCCCGTACCCCACCCATAACCAAATCCCAAATGCCCAATCCTCGGAAAACCAAAAATGAAACTTTGGCGTTTCCGGCTTGCGGCTCCATGAATTCCGACACCGCACGATTCTCTATATGGCTTCGGCTGCGCCTCTGCCTAGTACATGTTCAGGATAAAAGTGGATCGCTCTGGCTGATCACGCACCGCACGATCCCCAATTGATCGTGAAATGCGCTGCGCCTATTACTTGCTGACCAGCACCCCTGGGAACAATTACAATCCCCGACTCATCCCCGTGCTACCGTCAATCAATAAAGTAATGCACCCAGCGGGAGGAGCCCCACCACTCTTATATTAATGCCCAGGATTCTCATTCCATACTGGCGCTGAGTCAAGTCTTATTTTTGTAAAATCCCCCCCTCGCTATATTGCAACCAAAGCACTTTCCCGCAGGGTACCGGAATGGCCCGGCGGTTGAAGCTCACGCCAGAGCGGCGCCCGCGGCGTACAGCACACGAATGGAGCGGGCAAATTGTGGCAGCGGAAAATGCCCGCCCTGGGTTCGGCTGCATTCGGAACGTGCGGGAAAGGGGAAAATCCAGCACGCGGAAAGGGTTCCATTCACTCGGTGGCGCCCAAGGGAAGGAAATATTGCGTGCCCTTGACGGGATCCTGGAGGCGGCGAAGGAGTTGCCGGAGGTCGGCGTTGCGCTCGACGAAATCGATCTCCGAAGTATTGATGACCAGCAGGTCCGACGAGGAGTAGCGGAAAAAGAAATGCTCGTAGGCGCGAACGACTTCCTCGAGGTAGGCGCGCGAGATCTGTTTTTCCGCGGGAGATTTTTTCTTGGCGATGCGGTCGCGCAGGACTTCGGGAGTGGCCTGCAGATAGATCACCAGATCGGGGGGTTTCAGGGCCGCCGCGAACATTTCAAAATAACGCTCGTAGAGCTTTAACTCTTCGTTGTCGAGATTGATGTAGGCGAAGATCTTGTCTTTTTCAAATAAAAAATCGGAGACGAGTGGCGCGGCGTCGCTCTGTTGCGCCTCGGCAAGACGCTGCTGCCGCTCGATCAGGAAATATAACTGCGCGCGGAAGGCAGAGCCGGGTTTTTCTTTGTAGAAGTCGGCGAGGAAGGGATTGTCCTCTGGATCGACCACGCGCCGCGCATGCAGGCGATCGGCCAGGATTCGCGCCAGCGTGGATTTGCCCACGCGGATTGGCCCTTCCACCGCGATGGAGCGCGGCGGCTCGAATGCGGGGGCCGTCTGCGGCGCGGCGGATGAGGATGGCGGCATGGCCGGGGATTATAGCTGAAAGGCCGGCGATTGCACGCTCCCGGAATCACGAGTTGGTCAGGCGAGTTTTGCGGGGTTGGTGTGAGTGGGCGCGGCAACGCTGCGGGGAGAGAATGGGAACGCGGAAGGGGCGGCCGGAAGCTCAATGCGGAACGTGGCGCCGCCTTCGGGCCGGTTATAGCAGGAGATTTGTCCGCCCTGATCCTGGATCAACCCGTAGCAAATGCTCAGGCCCAGGCCAGTTCCCTTTCCAACCGGCTTGGTCGTATAGAAAGGGTCAAACACGAGGTGGGGAGCGCGCATGCCCGGCCCAGTGTCGGAGAAAAGAATGACGACATTGCCCTTTTCAAACAGCGTCCGCACGGTAAGGGTGCCGCCGCCGGCTTCCTGCATGGCATACACGGCGTTGTTGATGATGTTGGAGAAAACCTGGAGCAATTGATTCATGTCCGCGCGAACTTCCGGAATGCCGGCGCCGGTTTGCACTTCGATGCGGATGTTCTTGCCGCGAAGATCAAAGCGGCGAAACTGCGCGGAGGTGTTGACGATGGCGTTGATATCGAGCGGCGAGCGCTGTTCGCTGGGCACCTGCCGGGCGAAGCTGAGCAAATTGTTGACCAGCGTCCTGGTGCGCCGCGCTTGTTCGCGAATTTTTCCGGCGATGCTTCTCGGTTTTTCTCCGAGAGAAGAATCATCCGCGAGCAACTCGGAATATCCCAGGATGGCCGTGAGGGGGTTGTTGATTTCGTGCGCCGCGCCCCCGACGATCTGTCCGATCGAGGCCAGTTTCTCCGATTGCACAAATTGCGTTTGCAGCCGCTTGAGATTGTCCAGCGAGTCTTGCGAGGCGCGCAGTAACCGCAAGCGCTCGCGATCCACCAGCTCATGGCGCAGGAAGGCCAGTGATCCCAACGGGAGAACGGCGGCGAGCGTGACCAAAAGACGGAACTGGTGCACCGCTACGGGCGCCTGGCTGACCGCCACGGACCAAAAGCCAATCAACGGAAGCGAAAGCAGCGCCACACGCGCCAGGCGCGATGCCCAGATTGATTCGTTCGCCGATTTGTCGCCGACCAGGAGTTCGGCCGCTGGTTGCGGGTTGAAATTCACATCCTCTTCACGAGTTTGATAAGCGCTGATTCCCGCTGTGCCCAGCAGGAGAAAAGAAATCAGCAGCGGCAGATTGTACAAGCTGCCCCTGGAATAGACGCTTCGGTCGACTACCAGATTGACCGCCAGGATTCCGCACATGTAGATCGCTCCGGCCGTTGCAATGTGCGCATAGATACGGCGCCAGTAGCCGGTGGCCTTCGTGGCCAGAATGGCGGCCCCACCGGCGAATACCAGGTTTTCCAGCGCGGAGATGACAGCGTAAGCCTGTACGTAACGCTTCCCGTCTGCCACAACGTATTGCCAGGGAATTACAATGAACACATAGAGGAACAACCACCAGCAAAGCATCAATCCGAAATCCACGTAACCGTACAGCATCTTTCGGTCGTCCGGGCGTTTGTGCGGTTGCATGGTGAGCGCCGCAATCATCGGAACCGTGTGCAAGAAGAATAAAATGTCTCCATCAAACAGGCTCGGGACATGCCGGTGTTCGTATACTTCGATATAGGTCCAGATCGATTGACCCGCCATCCATAGCGTGCAGCCCAGAGCGAGCAACATCCAAAAGGCCTTTTTCTGCCAGTCGGAGCTGACGCCATTGATCAGCAGCCCTCCATTGACGAGGAGAGGCATCAGGCAAAGCAGGATGTTTGCCGCTGAGGTTCGGGCATCGCCGGCAGGAACCCACTCGCAAATGGTGATGTATCCTCCCAGCAGGATGAGCCAGGCGGCAGCGACGTACCAGATACCTCGGGAGGCGGGTTTCATAGTCCGACTGAATCTTCATTCTATCGTAAGCGAGAAAGAGGTCTCGCTCGGCAAGGTACAGGTATGACGAAAACATAACAATAGATCGCGGCGGACCCTTCGCGGCGTCCCAACACACCTGAAATCTTGCTGTTGCGGAGGAAATGGAACTGGGAAGCATCTCTCGCCGGCGAAGCGGGGGTCGCTCGCAAGAAATATCAGAAAAATCTAAAAAATTGAAATTTCAATTTAGTCGCGTTTGCCGCTTTTTGAGCTAGCCGCGGACGGAAGCGTTTTCTCAATCCAGCGGGACATCACCGCCGCAATCTCCATATTGTTCTTTTCCAGCATCATCATGTGCCCATTGCCGTGAATGCCGGCGTCCGCAAGCTTGATCCAGGTGACATGGACCCCCGCTTGTTCCAGGTACTTGACGGTGCAGTGGTCATACGCCGTGTGGTAAGACGCTTCCGACGTCACGACCAGGATCGGAACTTTTTGAAGATTGGGAAGTTGGCGCGCTGGGGATTTTTGCATCCAACATCGGCTCACATTCGGGTCGTCCGGCTGCTCTTGACGCACGATCGCGAGATCCGATGAGTTTGCTGCCGGCGGAGAATATGTGAGTGGGCCGGCGGCCACTCCCCAAGGCCGTTGCTGATCGGCGGCGTCGCGGAACCATTCTGGCGCGGGGACGTTATCCACATTGTAAAACGGGGGCCCGCTGGGTTCTACCGCGATAATCGCCTTCACTCGGTCGGGTTGGGCGTCGACCACCGGCCAGCCGGTCGCTCCGGATTGAGAGTGGGTCAACAGAATCGCGGGGCCAATCTTGTCGAGCAGCGCGAGAATGCCGTCACTACTGAGTTCCTGCTGAAGGGAAAAACTCGCCATTCCCTGCACCTGCGATGCGAAGAACTGATCGAAGATCGGATCGCCGGGCGTGCCTTTGCCCGGCCACTGCGTGTGAAAATGCGCTTGAGGCCAACGGTTATAATTTTCAATCGCCGTGAAGCGTTGCTGCGCGAAATCGAGACTCGGCGCTGTTGGCGGGCCGTAGAGGCTGTCCAGATAGGCGCTGCGGCCGCGTCCGGCCTGATCCACCACATAGACTGCGTAGCCTTCGCGCATGAAAAATTGCGCCCAGCCTTCACGACCGTCGGGCGTTCCGGTGAAATTGGTTCCGGTCTGGCTTCCACCGTGAATGAAAATAACCGGATAAGGGTGTCTCTGATGAAGAGGAATTTGGAATTCCGCGTAGATCTGTCCACTCATTACTTTCACATCTTTGGCGGTCGAATATTTGCCGCCGGCGAATACATAGCCTTCTCGTGCAATTTCCAATGGCGCCGTCTTGCCGGCCCAGGGTTGTGTCCCGCTCGCCGCCGGCGAGGAAACATCCGCAGACTCGTGGGACTGCTGCGACGCCCAGCCTTGCATCGCGAGTCCCAGCATCGCAACCGAAAGGAAAACAACGGCGCATTTTGGTTTGCCTGATTGATTTCTCATTTATCCTCCGACATGGCGCGCCCCGGGCGTCGGGATCTTCGGCACAGCCACTACATCCGTTTCGCGATTTTTCCAACGCCCGAGAGACTACACCGACTTTGAATTGAGCGCACTACTCTTAATAATGGAAAGTCGTCGACGCCCCAGGTTCGCAATGCCGGCGTGGAAGGAATAAAATGAGCGCTATGGCGGAAAGCAGCGCTCAGGAAAAACTCCAGGTCGAAGAGGCGCGCGCGGATTTCGTCGCGCGTTTCCCGGGCTACAAGAAGACGGCCCTACTGGACGATTTGCGGGCAACGGAATATCGCCGCCTGGACGAACGCGGGCAGGTCTACCTCGATTACACCGGCGGTTCCCTCTACGCGGAATCGCAGCTGCAAAAACACTTCGAGCTATTGCGCTCCGGCGTTTTAGGCAATCCCCATTCCGCCAATCCGGCGTCGGCAACCATGACGGAGCTCGTCGAACGCACGCGGCGTTTCATTCTGAGCTACTTCCATGCCCCCACCGAAGATTACATCCTCGTCTTCACCCTAAACGCTTCGGCAGCGCTCAAGCTCGTGGGCGAATCCTTTCCCTTTGCCCCGGGCAGCCGTTTCCTGCTCACCTTCGACAATCACAACTCCGTAAATGGAATTCGTGAATTCGCGCGCGCGAAAGGAGCCAATGTCTCCTACGCCCCGCTGGTTATGCCGGAACTCCGACTGGACATTGCACGGCTCGAAACCTTGCTGGACGAAGCCGATCCGGCCCGCGCCAATCTGTTTGCTTTTCCGGCGCAGTCCAATTTTTCCGGCGTGAAGCATCCGCTCGATCTAGTCGCAAAAGCGCGGAGCAAAGGATGGAGCGTGCTGCTCGACGCGGCGGCCTTTGTGCCCACCAGCCGCCTGGACCTAACGGCCGTGCAGCCGGACTTCGTCACGCTGTCTTTCTACAAAATGTTCGGCCATCCGACAGGCGTCGGCGCATTGCTCATCCGCCGATCCGCTTTGGCAAATCTGATGCGTCCGTGGTTTGCCGGCGGAACCGTAAATTTTGCCTCGGTCCAGGGACAGGCGCACGTACTTTCACCGAACGAAGCCGCGTTCGAGGACGGCACGTTGAACTATCTTTCTATCCCAGCCGTCGAAATTGGATTGCTTTACCTGCAATCGATCGGCATCGAGACGATTGCGGAACGAGTGCGCTGCCTCGCGGGATGGCTGCTGGAGGAGTTGCTCGCGTTACGGCATAGCAATGGCCGAGCGATGGTGCGCATCTACGGTCCGGCCACCACGCAGGCGCGCGGCGGAACCGTGACGCTCAATCTCTACGACCCGCAGGGACACTTGCTGGATTACCGCCGGGTCGAGGAACTGGCCGGCGCGGAAAACATTTCCCTGCGCACCGGATGCTTCTGCAATCCCGGCGCGGGAGAAATCGCGGAGGGCTTGACCGAAGAAGACATGCGCGCCGGCTTCACCCTGGGCGCGGAAATCAACCTGCTGAGTTTCCTCCGATTGATGCAGGAACGCGGCCACAAAAGCGCCGGCGCCATCCGCGCCTCGATTGGCCTCGCTACAAATTTTGCCGACGTCTGGCGTTTCCTCCGCTTCATCGCCAGCTTCCGCGACCAGACGCGCCTGACGATCGGCAACGTCAGCTTCGACATCGAGTCCTGCCGCATCATCCGCGACGGAAGCTAAGTAGCGCAGGCTTCAGCCTGTGGGGTTGGTTGCTAGGACCTCGCGCATCGCCTCAACCAAAACCCACAAGCTGAAGCGTGCGCCACAAAAATCGTAAGGCCCAATGCATGAAAGCTGGCGGAGGGGGAGGGATTCGAACCCCCGGGACCCTTTCGGGCCCAACGGTTTTCAAGACCGCCGGTTTCAACCGCTCACCCACCCCTCCGGTCATCCCAGTTTAACTGGCAAGTCCCCCGACTTCCAACCTGCAAAACGCAGACACACTCACACACGAACATTTTCCACTATCAAGATTCCACAATCAAAAATCATGGAACTAACTTCGCGCCATTTCAGGTCACGGAGCGCGAGCCGGGCAAGCGATCTCCCGGGCTGCGACAAAAACAATTTGGTTCACTCAAAACGATTTCGGGTATATAAAGTGCCCATCTGGGCGCTCAAAACGGAAATCGTTAAATCGCTCCTGCCCTCGGCCTGCAGCACGAAAGTGAATGGTGTCCCGCACAAGAATATGGAGGAGAGCTATGAGAAACAAGCTTGCGGTCATTTCCTTCGCAGTGGTTGCCGTGTTGGCCGTTTCCGTTCCGCTGTTCGCGCACCATGGATACGCGGCCTACGACACGGAACATAAGGTCACGCTCAAGGGGACCGTAACGCGGTGGATCTGGTCCAACCCCCATTGCATGATTCAGCTGGACGTAAGCGATGACAGCGGTCACGTTGTGCGGTGGATCACCGAGACTGAAAATCCTACCACCATGACCCGCAGTGGCTGGACGGACAAATCCATCAAGGTCGGGGAGCAAGTTACGGTCATTGCGCTGCCGGTCAAGAATGGCAACCCTGCCGGCCGCATTCTCGAGGTCGTGCTCTCGAATGGCGAAAGGCTGCCGGGCCGCGTAAACCCGGCCACCCAAGTCAAGCCGGATGAATCTTCAAAACCGTGAGGAGCCGCAAACAAACGCTACGCCGTGGAAAGGGTTCGCACAATGCTAAAGCATCGGGAGCGGGCAGTACTTGTTCACCCTGAGTTCCGAAGGGCAGCCCGCCGAAACTTGGTCGCCCCGGGAGTTGTGTTGGCAGCATTGCTATTCTTGCCTCTCGTGCATTCTCAATCTCAAACGGATAAGCCCAGGTCGCCAGCCCCTACTGCCCCGGGTCTCGACGGTTGGGGACGTCCCATAACTGCCCCGGCAAAAGATCGCAAGGCAGCCCCTGCTCCACGCCATGACATTTCCGGAACTTGGGAGCAACCGGATGCCAGCGGAAACCAGGTACTCGGCGCGAAGGCCGCGCCGGAAGACGGCAAACCGGAACATCGCTTGCCCTACACTCCTTTAGGGCTGGAAGCGTTGAAGCGCACCAAGCCAGGCAATGGAATTCGAAGCGTTCTCCCCACGGAGGCCAATGATCCCGTCTACAGCTGTGATCCCCAGGGATTTCCTCGCGCCGACCTTCATGAATTGAGAACCACTCAAATCCTTCAGACGCCCCAGAACGTGACCATCCTGTACCAATACAACCGGGTCTGGCGAGTCATCTGGACCGACGGCCGGGAACTCCCAAAAGATCCCGAACCGAGGTGGTTCGGCTATTCGGTGGGCAAGTGGGTGGATGATTACACGCTGGTCGTCGACACCATCGGGACCGATGAGAGAACGTGGCTCGATCGAGCCGGCCGCCCGCATAGCGCCGACCTGCGCGTGGAGGAGAGGTTCCACCGCCCGGATCAGGATCACTTGGAATTGACCGTGACGATTGACGATCCGAAGATGTATACCAAACCTTGGGTAGCCCTCGACAAGTTCGTTTTCGATCTGCAGCCGCCCAATTTTGACGTACGGGAGATGATTTGTTCGCCGTCGGAGTTTGAGCAATACAACTCTTTGATCGGCAACACCGCTAGCGACAAAGACAGCCACTAGGCGAACAAAAGAATTGCAACAACAACGAAGACTGGGCCCCTGAAAGGTATTGTCCTGATTTCGAGCCTTCTCCGACAATCGAAGAATTTGAAGATCGCTGTTACGAGGTCCGAACTTTAGGCGGGACAATCAGCGACGTGTGACGGGGCCTCGAGGCGTTGAGGCTTCAGGCGCTGAAGCCCCGACCTCCTAAGATGTCAGGGTTATCGCGCCGATTTTCGGATTAGGGCAGCCCCATCAAAGGCAAGACATCACCTACCATCGAAATAATTATAATGGTAACCTACCTTTGTTGAATATACATTGGTTGTTCCCGGCCTAAGTTTGGAGTGTGTAGTGCGCCCGCCTGCGACGAAAACAATTTGGTTCACTCAGAACAATTTCGGGTGTATAAAGTCCCCATCTGGTTGATCAAATCGGAAGCTATTGAAATTGCTGCTGCCGCACGACGGCAGCACAGGATTCAATGCTGTCCCGTGACGGAATATGGAGAAGCGCCATGATAAATAAGCTGAGGACCACTTCCTTCGTATTCGTGGCTGTTGGCCTGTTGGCGGTTTGCGTTCCGCTGTTCGCCCATCACGGCAACGCGGCGTACGATGCATCGAAATGGATCACCGTGAAGGGCACCGTGACGAACTATATTTGGGCGAATCCTCACGTCTTCGTGAAACTCGACGGCAAGGACGACAGTGGCAACACCGTGCATTGGATCGTGGAAAGTCAAAATCCGGTGTCCATGAGCGCGATCGGCTGGACCAAGGATACGTTCAAGCCCGGGGATGAGGTGGAATTTGAAGCCATGCCGGCCAAAAATGGCAACCCGGTCGCGTTCCTGGGAAGTGCCAGCCCAACCGCCCCACGAAAACGCATCGTGATCAATGGCAAACAGTTCCAGCCATAGGAATCTTAGGCTCTGAATCGTGTAGTGCACGTCCGCCGCAGCGGACAGGCGCCCTAAGGATTCAGGCTGGCCAACCTAAAGGTTGGCCGCTACAACGGCGCAGAAGGGGTTCTCGCCTGCCGCGGTCGCTGCTAGATTCAAAGGGTTGGGATCAAACCTGCCGGAGGAGTTTCGGAAATGTCTAAGCGCTTGTGGTTCTCGGTAGTTGCTTTGCTTGCAGGATTGACGTTTTCTCCACTTCTGGGCGCGCAAACCGCTCCGTCCAAAGCGGCGGCAGATAGTTCGAAGCCCGATAAATGGAACAGCATCCCGCCGATCAATACCGCATACGCCGGCAAGAAGTCGGCCCCGGCTCCGCGCCGTGACATTTCCGGAATATGGGACGCAGCCGAGGCGGATGGGGGACGCCAGCCAAGCGGCGCGCTAGAACACCCAGCGCTGATGAAACCCCGAGGACAGGGCATCGAAGGGGGGCAACCCGACGAGACGGGCATTATGCATCCCCTGCATTACACGCCGATGGGCCTGGAAGCGCTCAAGGCCAATAAGCCTTCCGGACCAGGGGTCAGACAAGTTCCCGCCTCGCTTTCCAATGATCCCATGGACCAGTGCGACCCGATCGGTTTCCCGCGCATGGAACTTTATGAATTGCGGACTTTCGAACTACTTCAGAATGCCAAGCAGGTGGTTTACTTAAATCAATATTTTGGCAACTTCCGCGTCATCTGGACGGATGGGCGGGAACTCCCCAAGGACCCGGAGCCGCGGTGGAACGGCTACTCGGTCGGAAAATGGGTGGATGACTACACGTTCGTCATCGAGACGACCGGGCTGAATCCCAGAAGCTGGCTCGATCACGCCGGCCGTCCGCACAGCGATGCGTTGCGCGTCGAGGAACGCTTTCACCGCGTGGACCATGACAATATGGAGCTCAGTGTGATGATTTACGATCCGAAGTTTTATGCGGAACCCTGGCAGGCTCTCAACAAGTTTCCCCTCCACTTGCAACCAGCCGACTACGATATGCCGGAGTTCCTCTGCTCGCCCATCGATTTTGCGGAATATAAGAAGCAGGTTGAGGACGAGGTCCTTCCTTCGTCCGAAAAGAAGTAGCCGGCGCGAATCCCCATTTAGTGATCCTGGAGGGCTTTTTCTCCGGAGAGATCATCACCCCACGTCGTTGTTTATGGATCGTGTGGTTCCCCGCCTTAGCAGGAATGGCCGCGTGTGCCCGGTTCGTCAATCATTATGATTAGGTATGAACGGGTGCGGGCGGAGTGGCAAACATGGCTGAGGGAAGCTACGCTGAATACGCTAGAGATTTTCCTCGGAGAGTGATGTCCGCCAACCATGTTTTCTGACCAGACAGGCCGCAAGATGGCGTGCATCCTGCGTTCTCCGACGCTCGCCGTCGTGGTGGCGTATGCGCTGCGGATGTTTTTGTTGTGGCTTTCGCATCAGAAGGAAGCCGCTCGCCCGATGCTGGAAGTGTTGGGCCTGGAGGAGGGGAGAGTCGCCTGGTCCCTGGCAACGGGCAAGGGATTCTTTGGACCCTTCCCGGGATACGAGGCCGTCACCGCCTGGCTCGCCCCGGTCTACCCGTTTCTGTGGGCCATCTGCTTAAGGCTTTTCCGTCTCAATTCGGAAGCATTGATTCTGCTTAGCCAAACCATGAATTGCGCGTTTTCCGCCGCGACGTGCTGGCCTATTTTTGCCATTGGAAAGAAACTCTTTGGCGAAAAAGTCGGGCTGGCCTCCACTTGGGTATGGGTATTCCTTCCTTACGCAATTCTGATGCCGCTGGAATGGACGTGGGACCAGAGCCTGGCCGCATTCATTCTTGCATTGATCGTCGATGCCACTCTGCGGTTGCGGGAATCGATGTCGCCGCTTTCCTGGTCGGGTTATGGACTGTTGTGGGCATTTGCGGCCCTCGTGAATCCGGCGCTTTGCGGCCTGCTGCCCTTCCTCCTGGCGTGGTTGATCTATCAGCGGCGGAGGTCCGGGGTGATGTCGCCTGCGCTGTACGCAAGGGTCGTGCTGATGTTTGTTCTGGCGGTGCTGCCCTGGACGATTCGCAACTACTACGCGGTGGATGGCTGGGTCTTTGTCAAATCAAATTTCGGTCTGGAGCTGTGGCTCGGAAATCATCCCGCTTCTTATACGAAGGAGCTTCACCCCATGTTCAGTTTTCCGGAGCGCTTTCGCCTCATTATGGAAGGCGAGGCGGATTACAACAGGGGAAAACTACGGATGGCCGTGGCCTTCATTCAGGCGCACCCGCGCGAATTCATAAAGAAATCGTGGAATCGAGTTCTGGACACCTGGTCGGCCAGGGAAGATTCGTGGGTGGACGGCTGGATCGCGGGGCTTCATCTCAGCCGGGTGGACATCTGGCTCTGCTCAGCTTTTTCCGTGGTGTCTCTTGCAGGACTGCTTCTTGCTTTGCGCGCGATTGGGATGGATGCTCTGCCGCTGGCGATGTGCCTCGTCCTGTTTCCGATCCCGTACTACATTACGCATACCGCGCTGCACTATCGCCATCCCATTGACCCGCTGATGACGATCTTCGCCGTATACGCCATGTCGCGATTGTGGCGCGCTTTATTTCCAAACCCGGCGATAAAGTCTTTGGAAGCCATGACAGCGGCAAGATAAAGCACAATTCTTCTGTGAAACGCATCGATTGAAACCCGGGAACGCCAATCTCCCGATTGGCGCGACGCAAACCGCCAATCGGGAGATTGGCGTTCCCGGGCTACACTTTGGCGGCTCTCACACTTGAGTTGCGCCAAGCGGGCAGTACAATGCTCCAACGCGGAGGTCAAAATCATATGGAAGTTTTCCTGACTGGCGCCACGGGATATATCGGAAGCGCTGTTGCGGAAGCGTTGCAGAAAGCGGGACACAAAGTAACCGGTCTTGCACGCACGCCGGAAAAGGCAAAACTGCTTGAGGCGCGCGGAGTCCGCGCATGCCTGGGCGACCTGCTCAAGCCGGAATCCGTTGCCGCACCGGCGCGCTCCGCCGAAGGCGTAATCCACACTGCCAACACCAACGATGCGAACGCCGCGCAGGCGGACGCGGCCGTGGTGCGCGCGATTCTAAAATCGCTCGAAGGCACAGGGAAACCGTTCGTCTACACCAGTGGCGTGTGGGTGCTGGGCGCAACGGGAGACAAAGTTGCGGACGAGCAGACGCCGGTGAATCCCGCATCACTCGTCGCGCATCGTCCAGCCATCGAACAGGAAGTCCTCGGCTCCAAGGGCCGCGGTGTGCGGTCCATCGTGATTCGTCCCGCCCTGGTCTACGGGCGTGGAGGCAGCATACCAAGAATGCTCACGCAGTCTGCCCGGGAGACAGGAGCGGCACGGTACGTGGGAGACGGCCAGAACCGCTGGCCGTTTGTGGACGTCGACGACCTCGCGCAGCTCTACGTCCTGGCGCTGGAGAAAGCCAAGGCCGGATCGCTCTATATCGCGGCGCACGGCCCCTCCTACCGCGTTCGTGACGTAGCGGAAGCTGCAAGCATCGGCGCAGGAGCGAAGGGCAAGACGCAAGCCTTGCCGCTCGATGAGGCGCGAAAAACTATGCATGCATTTGCAGACGCGCTGGTCCTCGACCAGCAGGTGAGCAGCGACAAAGCCAAGAAGGAACTGGGCTGGTCGCCACGCGCAGCGTCGGTGCTGGAAGATTTAAAAACTGGATCGTACGCGCATTAGGCCGGGGCGAGCGACCCGAAGCCGGTTTGTTGTAGCCCGCGTCTTCAGACGCGGGGCTTTTCTAAAGTCCACCTTGGAGAACTTGCCGTTATGTCCGTTTAGGCATAAAAATGAATAATACGAAATGGCTAAGACAATCGAAGTGGTGGAAGGCAGCGGAAACGTGTTCGCAGACATTGGTCTGCCAAATCCGGAGGAGCGACTCGCGAAAGCCGATCTCGCGATTCGCATCTCGTCGGCCATCCGCGCACGGCGTCTGACGCAGGCTCGTGCAGCCCGCATCTTGAAGATCGATCAGCCGAAAGTCTCGCGTCTGTTGCGCGGGCGCCTTTCGGGCTTCTCCACGGAACGCCTCATGCACTTCCTGACGCTGCTCGGTCGCGACGTTGAAATCGTCGTGAAAACCGCACCTCGCTCCCGCCGTCTTGGCCGTCTCCGCGTTGTCGCCACAACGTGAGCGACACGAACTCAACCTGCGAGCGCCGAGGTCAGCCGGCTCATGTCGGGCGCGCTTTCGAGTGATTTCACGAGTTCGATCACCGACGCGGCCTTTTGCGACGGCCATTTGGCGAATTCGGCGTTGCCTCGGAATTTGTCGGCCACTTCGTCATAGGTCATGGGATTTTCCGGACTTCCTTTGGCAGGCTCCGTGCGGCCTGAAATGATTTTTCCGTCTTTCATGTAAATTTTGAGGAAGCTCTGCTCGACGAGCATGGCTTGCAGCGAAGCTCCCTGGAGTTCCAATTTATTGAATTCAGGATCCACGTAATACCTCACGCGCCGGATCATGTCCTGCACGTCCGGGCGCTGCACGACCGCGTCGGTGAACGAGCTCAGAGTTGCATTGCGTTCGAGCAGCAGGATGCTCATGGCATATTCCATGCTGAATTTTCCCTGGAGCCCGGTCATGGGGTGGTGCTGAAAGAGAGTTTTATAGTTGCTCAAGTTCCCGCCGACCTCGACCTTTTCAACGTCCGCGGCTTTGATGTCGTTCTGCTGAATGAGGCGCAACATCGCGTCCATCACCTGCTGCTGGATCGTGCCGCAGGGAAATCGCTTGATCAAATCTCCGGGCGAGGCAAACATCCACGGTTTTCCCAGGCGATCGACGATCACTTTCGGATCAAAGCCTCCGCCGACCTGGAAAAATCCGAGCGGCGCTTCCAAAATATCGTCCGCAGCCGTCCAACCGATGGCCGCCAGGTCGGCGGCGACCGTGCCATTTTCGCCCGCGTGCCCGGCATGAAACGGTTTTGTCATGGAGCCAAAATTGTCGCGGAGGCCGCTGGCCTCGGACCCGGCGACGGCCAGCGCGATGGCCGTCTGCGCCGGATTCAAGCCGCGAAGTTTCGCGCACGCCGCGGCGCTGCCGAAAGTTCCGATGGTGCCCGTCGTGTGATAGCCGTCCTGTTGGTGCCGGGGAGAGACCGCGTCCCCGATTTTATTTGCGACTTCGACGCCCACATGAAACGCGAGCATCAGGTCTTTGCCGCTCCGGCGATTTACTTCGCAGAGTGCGAAGGACGGCGGAAGAATCGGCGCCGCGACGTGCAGCGCCGAACCGGTATCGTCGTAATCATCCGCGTGAATGGAAATGCCGTTGGCCAGGGCCGCGAAGCGGGGATGGACTTTCATTTTCGTTCCAATGACGCTGGAATTTCCCCCACAAGGGCCGAGCGATTCGATGTATTGCCGGATGCGAGGGCCCGCGGTGGAAGCGGATCCTGCCAGCGCCAGGCCGAAGCCGTCCAAAATTGTTTTCTTGCCGAGGGCGATCACGTTTTCCGGAATATCCTCGTACTTCGTGTTCACAATAAATTCGGAGACGTATTTGGTCAGCCCCGGCGCCTTGGGCAATTCTTCCGCGGGATTTGCAAAAGTTTCCGCGCGTTCGCCGCGCAACACTAGTCCGGCGAGAGCGAGGGATGTCTTGCAGAAATCACGTCGAATCATTGGAGGTCACCTGTAGGACAGTCCGCCGCGGCGGACCGTCGGGTTTCATTTGTTCTCGTGCTACCAGTGCGACAGGCTGAAGCCCGTCCTACCAAACTTTTCGGATGCGCCGTCATCCATCGCCGCGGGCGGAGAGTTTCAGAGCGCGTCAATCCCGGCTGAGTTTCCGTCACAGAATGGTGAGAGTCAAGGGCGCGATGCCTGCCGAGTTTACTCCGGGCGATTGACATACATCTACTGTGGACAGAGAATGCGCGCGGGCTCATCACAAACATGGATTTCCAGCCACTAAAGGAGACCAAATTGAATCAGAAATTTCTCTGGCGCGGAGTCTTGATCGTCGCTTTGTGCGTGGCCCTTGCCATCCCCACTCAGGCACAGCCAAATTCACTAGACCATCTCGCGCGCAATATCATCATCGGAATCGTGGCCGTGTCTGTCGCCGTGGTAGTCATCGCCGTGGTGGTCGTTCGCGAATCGAGGAAAAAGAGAGCGGTTACGGGCTGCGTTGCCTCGGGAGCGAACGGGATGAATGTAACGGACGAAAAAGACAAGCGGATTTACGCGCTGTCCGGCAACACAGCAGACATCAAGCCGGGAGACCGAGTTACCTTGCAAGGCAAAAAAGCGAAGCCGACAGGTGCCAGCGCACCGCTCGCCTGGGAAGTCAGCAAGGAGACCAAGGACTTCGGCGCCTGTCAGCCCTAGACGTGTTTCTCGGCGTGAAAACCGCGCCACGCTCGCGCTAATAAGGGCGCCTGCGCGTCCTCGCTGTGGATTAGGCCGGCATATGACCTGGGATCAAGCTGTGCGTTGCCGTTTCCTGTTCGCCCACAGCAAGCCAGCGATCCCCGCGAATATTAGAATCCCGCCGCGCACCGCCCAGCGCATTTGCCCGCTCATGAAACTGCCCGGCAACACATTGATTCCCTGCAGGACCCAGATGCTGCCAAGCAACACAAGAAGTACGCCCACGATGTTCAAGACGACTTTCATAGTTCCTCCATCAACCTGAGCGATACCCCCGCCCTTGAGAACCTTCAAGGACGAGGAATCCGCCAGCCCGGTATCGTAAACCCGTATTGACCTAATGGAGTGGTATTATCGGCCCAAGAAGCCCTGCAAAGTGGAAACGAATAGCTTGGCCACAGGCCGTCATGACTGAACCAAAAACAGGTGGTGGATCATTGTTGCCTCCGTCTTACGAGAACTATCGACCAGGAGCAGTGGGTAAGGTGGGACATTGGTCCTTTATATTAAAACGTGACCCAAGTAATGAAAACGAGGTGTGGACGTTCCAATGCACGTTGTGTGGGTACAAAACCAGACATCGAGTAAGTAATGCCCATGGATACGTACTTCCACTCACGGGAAAGCTCCGCGCGCGTCGACGGGGGCATGACTGGGCCATGCATCCTGAGCAAGCCAGGGAACAGGACAGGGTAGAAAAGATTCTTCTGTGCAGGAAATGAAGTGGATGGTGTCTGTCTAATTCAATTGGTTAGTCTCTTTGCTTTCGGGGCGGGTGCGTACCCGCCTTTTGTCGAGGGGAATCGGACGAGTCTTTCTGATCACTATTTTTCATTAATGTTCACCTTGGAATAGCGCTGTTTCGTGTCATCTCGCCTAAAATAGTCAAATTCGATCCCAAACGCATATCGAATTCGTCGAAGCGCCCAACGAATCTTTCCACCTTTCATCGCGTCACTTTCGGGATCACGGAACATTAGGTGATAAAAAGATGCCCACATGAGTACAGCATCATCGAAGTATATGGATTCTCGTGGTCCAATCAAAGAATTGCATCTCGATTCCGGGATTACCCTCTTGGCGAGGTCATTGTTGACTACAGCGCAAGCAGACATGAAGAGCCGACGATGCTTCAAATATGGGTTAGCGTCGTCTGCGAACTTATCGAAAGGGATTGAATCTAGTGTAAGCGCAACGGTTTTGGAATTCCCATGGCAGGAGATATGCAGATACCTCCGCCGAGACTCGTAGAAACGTCTCATCGCGACTTGAAACTCTCGCTGGGTGCGGATATATATGTACTCGACCTCGTGTCCGCTCAGTCGCAAAATGTCGCGGAGAATTCGACCTTCTAGCCTTTTCTTCTTTTCGTCTTCGAACTTGAGTGATTCGATGATGTAAAGGGAGAACTTTGTGCTACTGGGATGTTTCTTCATAAAGACACCATCCAGATTCCAAGGTAGGCGGGCCGCTGCGCCAGCTTTTGAATGATTTTGGTGTTGTGTCCACTAGCACCTGTGCTGCCTAAAAGCTGGAGCCTTTGGTTATTGTGTTGAGATTGTGAAATTCAATCAGATATGAAATGTATTTCCTCTGATTCCTAATTGCGCGCTACGCGCGTTGCAACAGTGGCCGAAGCTCACGAATATCCTTCACATTTTCGAGGTTTAGCACTTTCTCGACTAAGGCATCGCATTTGGCTGCGCCGAGGACGGGGACGATTAGGTCGCGCGCTTTTGCGACAACCTCTTCGCGGCTCATCGGGTTTTCGGGAGTGCCGCGCACGGATTCGACGCGCTCGGTCAATTTGGTTCCGTCGTTCAGCGTGACCTCGACGATGGCCACGCGCTTGGGGATGAGTTTCTCGAGATCGTCGTCGGCGATGAGCTGCACCTTGGCGCGCTCGCGGAGGACGGCAGGATCCTGCATGCGCGGCTTATCGTGGGCCGCTTTGAACGAAGCGGTCTTGTCGAGAATCATGACCGCGACCATGTGTTGCAGGCAAATGTCCGGCATCTCGCGGTTGTTCACGGTGTAGGCGGCGCTCGTAGCGGCGCGGACAACGACTTGTTTGACCTGGTCCGGCTCGAAGGGATGTTTTTTCATGATGAGTTGCAGCGCGTCCAGCGGCGACTGAATCGGGCCGCCGGTCGTCCATCTCTTGAGCGTGGTCATAGTCACTTCGTACCGCTCGCCGAGGCCTTCGACCATTTTTCCTGGATCGGCTTTGGGATTGTAGGACAGCACGAAATTATCGGGGCCCGACATGACATCGGTGACGGCGGTCCAGCCCAGGTCGACCATCAGGGCGGCGTTCACTCCGTTGCGGGCGCTGCTGCCGCCGAATACGAAGCCTTTTTCGATGTGGTCGGTATCGCGCCGCCAGGTGGCAAAGCCGGCGCCCGCCTGCTGGGCCGCGTAATCGAGCAGCCAGCGCATCTGCTGCGCGTTGAGACTCATCGCGCAGGCGGCCGCCGCCGAAGCGCCGAAAGTTCCTACGAGAACGTGAGTGTCCTTGAGGATTCCTCCTGTGCCGACGGTCTGATAGGCCCGCATCCCGATGTCGTAGCCGAGGGCCACGGCTCGCGTGAAGTGCTGCCCGCTGATGCCGACTTTTTCCCCGATCGCCAGCGTGGCCGGCACGATGGAGCTGCCGGGATGCGCTCCTCCCCCGGTATAGTCATCGTCCGTCTCGTCGGAATGAGCGAGTTCGCCGTTGGCGATGGCCGCCTCAATGGGTCCCAAGAGGACATCCGAGGCCACGACTGTGCAAATATTCGGACCGCCATACGCGTGGGCAAATTTTAGCGCCATGCGTCCCGGGGGAAGCTCGGAGCCGGAAATCATGGCGGCAAAGGTATCCAGGATGTGATGCTGGGTTTCTTGCAGGACTTTTTCGGGTAACGCGGAGTTGCGGGCTTCACTCATGTAGGTGCTGAGCTTGAGCATCATCGGGCTGACATCTTGGGCGGCTAATTCCACGCCCGCCGGAACCGCTGCGGCTGCGAGGACCCACGCCGTGCGTTGCAACAGGCCGCGTCGGCTCAGGTACGAGCAATTATTTGGCTCGGGGACATGCGCGATCCGGTCACTTTGCATATCCGGTTTCCTCCCTGTTTCCATTGCGATTTCTATCAAGAATGATGCCGCGCGACACCCCGCGCTGACGCATTGTAACCGAAAATTCCCTTCGTGTTCCGGACCGGCCTCTTTTAAGAGGCGACTAATTTTCAGAAATTTCTCTGGCATCGAAAGTATCGGTAGCGCCCGCGGCTCGCCGGCTCCGTCATTCTCAAACTCGAAAATCGCCGGCAAGATGCCGGCGCAACTAAAAGCCGCAAGCATCAATGGGAGTGATTGCTCCATTCTTGCTCGTTCCGTGCACTCGCGGATTTAAATTGGTAATGCTATATAATCCTTACTCATCAGGGAGTGCCATGAGCTACGTCGAAAAGCATCTCATCGAGGGAGAGACGATTATCTACGAGACGCGGTTGCACTGGATCGTGCTCATCGGGTCTGTTCTGCTCGGGCTGCTTTTCGGTTTGACAGCGGTAGGAATGTTTGTGCTTTCCGCACGGGCCACGGGCGATAAGGGCGCGGCATCCGAATCGATGACAATTCTAGGAGCCGCCTTTCTCGCCGTCGCGCTCATTTTTATCGCCCGAGGCATCTTGGTGAGAAACGCAACGGAAATGACGGTGACCAACAAACGAGTATTTGTGAAGGTGGGACTGGCCGCGCGAAGAACCATCGAGCTTCTTCTATCGAGAGTGGAGAGCATCGGCGTCGAAGAAACCGTGATGGGGAGACTGCTCGGCTATGGCACGGTGATCGTCCACGGAACCGGCGGCACGCCTGAGATTTTCAACAAGGTTGCCCATCCACTCGAATTCAGGACGCAAGTGCAGCAGCAGATTGAAAAGTCACCGGGAAACTCGCGCTAGGCGGAATGAGCATCGCCCTAGAAATCATCTTCTGACCGGATCTGGTAGTGCAAGCTGACGTTTTTATTTTTCTCTTTTCGCGCAATTCTTAAGTAATTCTTACGATTACTCAATTCGCTCGAGTCGTGGCCACCTCCCAACGCGAAGATTAATGTGGAAAGCTCTCTTTGTGTGTCGTTTTGAGACACGAGAGGCGATTCAGCTTGACGCCAACCGCACGCAAGCACACTCTACTCCTGCAGGTTGAAAGCAGCCCGGAAACAGTTACGCATTCCTGCTCCGCCCCTCCCAGAATGCCTCGAGTGTAGCGTCTAGTTCCCTGTTTAAAAGGAGAAGTACCTGGTTCCGCTAAATCTTACAGATGACACCCGCAGGGGGAAGTCAGTGCCATCGCGGGACGGGCCGTGAAGCGTGATTCCATGTGCGGCAGCGGCCAGGAATCGGAACATGAAAATTGAAACCGAAATTGAATCGCGCAATCAGAGCGGCGTGCGCCGCGCGGCGCCGGGTGGAACGCCTACGCGGGCACTCGTCGTCGAGGACGAAGAGTCCATGTGCGCGTTGATCAAGGAAGCTTTGGCGGCGGCCAACATTGAAGCTGTGACCCTGACAAGGAGCGCGGAGGCCGCTGGCCAGTTCCAAGAAGAGAAGTTTGATGTGATCCTCGTTGACCTG
Organism: uncultured Acidobacteriota bacterium; assembly: GCA_963719875.1. GTDB lineage: Bacteria > Acidobacteriota > Terriglobia > Acidiferrales > UBA7541 > Palsa-360. The sequence goes on from CAVRDJ010000002.1 coordinate 1,034,635, forward strand.
GGCTCGTCAACGGCGAACGGAAACGTACTGGTGAAGAAAATCCGTACTTCGGGATTCAACCGCAAAACACCGATCGTCATGATCAGCGGCGATCAGAGGCCAGGCGCCCTCTCGGAAGGCTTCAAAGCCGGCGCCAGTTTCTTTGCCTATAAACCGATCGATCGGGCGCACTTGATGAGCCTGATCCGCGCCACTCAGGGGACGATCGAGTATGAGAAGCGCAGGTTCAGACGCGTCCCTGTGCGGACCAAGGTCCAAGTCAAGTGTGGCGATACAAGCGTGGAAGGGGAAACGATCGATATCAGCTTAAACGGCGCGTTAGTTCGAGCCTCCCACACATTTCCTGTTGGCTCCACCGTAGAAATCAGCTTGTATCTTCTTGCTGGAAAGCGCCCGGTTGTCGGGTTGGGGTCCATCATGCGCGTAGTGGAGGGAAATCACATGGGGATTCAGCTCGAGCACTTGTCCGCCGGCGCGAGTGGACGATTGCAGGATTATTTGTTGCCTCTCACAGCCGGCCACGGCACTTCACATAGATAACCCCACTTTTCATTGAAAAAATCGAAGGGATGGCTAGCTCGGGGGAACCGAGGCGGGCGGCGCGGGCCAATCGGTGGGAACGAAATCGACGCCCCAGAAATGCGGCGCAGGCGTCAGGAATTCAATGCCGACGCGCTGGCCTTTGTCCGTGGCCTCGCCGAGAAAAACAACACGGGATTCCTGCTCTTCCTGCGTGAAGGGATTGGTGACGACGAGGATGGCGTCCATGGCGAGCGGCTGGTTCAGGTAGATCAGGCCGCCGTGGGCGTTGATTACGATGGTTTCGCAGGCTTCACGGAAGCGGCGATTGTCGGAATTCTTTCCCGCAACAACCACGCGCACCCTCATAAACACCCGGCTACTGCGGCGAACCTTGTCGTAATCGTTCTCGGGCATGGTGAGTCTATGCTGCGGCACTTCGATTGCATCGTCAACGAAAGTGTCAACGGCCTGTTCCCGCCTTGCAACGCCGTTTTGGGTTTCGCGCCGGGCTTGCAACTCCCCGGCGTGTTTCGCTGTGCCTGGGTAGAGATTACGCGCTATTATTTCGCGTGGCACTCAGCGTAACTTGCATTTCCGAGAGGACTGCACATGAACTTGACCGAATACATCGATTCCAAGCGGGATGAACACTTGAGCGAGCTCTACGAATTTTTGCGGATTCCAAGCGTCAGCGCGCAATCCGAGCACAAGCCGGACATTGAGCGCGCGGCGAAATGGGTCGCCGAGAAGTTGCGCGCAGCAGGCCTCGACAACGTCGAAATCCTGCCGACGAAGATGCATCCGCTGGTGTATGGCGAATCGCTGCGCGCGCCCGGTAAACCGACCATCCTGTTCTACGGCCACTACGATGTGCAGCCGGCCGAGCCGCTGAACCTGTGGACCTCTCCGGCGTTTGAACCAACCATCCGCGGCGGAAATTTGTATGGCCGCGGCACCGCCGACGACAAAGGGCAGGTCCACATCCACATTCGCGCGCTCGACGCGATCATGAAAACGGCGGGCAAGCTGCCCATCAATTTGAAGGTGATGATCGAAGGGGAAGAGGAAGTCGGCAGCGTGAGCCTGTGGGAATTCGTGAACGCGAACAAGGCGCGGCTCAAGGCCCAGGCACTGGTGGTCTCCGACACAGGGATGCTCGCCCGCGGGGTGCCGTCGATCACCTATGGACTGCGCGGGCTGAATTACTACCAGATCGAAATTACCGGTCCGGCGCAAGACTTGCACTCGGGGATCTTCGGCGGCGCGGTGCCGAACCCGATCACGATCCTGTGCGAATTGTTTGCCAAATTGCACGACAAAAATTCCCGCGTGGCGATTCCCGGCTTTTACGACGACGTGGCGAAACTTTCCACGGCCGAGCGCAAAGCGCTCAATTCGCTGCCGTGGAAGGCGAGCGATTTCCGCAAGACGGTGGGCGCGCCGGGACTCAGCGGGGAAAAAGGATGCTCGATGGTGGAGCAACTGTGGACGCGTCCGACGCTGGAGTTGAACGGAATCTGGGGCGGCTACACCGGAGAAGGCTCGAAGACGGTCATCCCTTCCAAGGCGTACGCGAAATTTTCAACGCGTCTCGTGCCGAATCAGAATGCGGAAAAAATCACGCGCGCGGTCGAACGGCAGATCCGCAAACTGCTCCCGAAAACGGTGAAGTTCAAGCTCGACGTGCACAGCCAGGGCAAAGCGTGGGTCGCGCCGTACACGCACCCGTTTTTCGAGGTCGCGCATGAGGCATTGGAGAAAGGATTCGGCAAACGCGCTGTCTTCATTCGCGAGGGTGGATCGATTCCATTTGTCACGCAAATGCATGACACATTCAAGGTGCCTTGCATCCTGCTCGGCTTTGGATTGCCGGACGAAAATGCACATGCGCCCGACGAACACATCGCGCTCGAAAATTATTTCGGCGGGATCAAAGCCGTGGCGCAATTCTACGAAGGCCTGGGGAAATTGTAGGGTTTGAGTAGCGCAGACTTCAGTCTGTGGGGTTGGTCCTTTCAAGGACTAAACCCCACAGACTGAAGTCTGTGCTACGTAAACCTACACCGTGGAAAGCGCAGCCTGCCGCCCGCGCGCAAATTCTTCCAACGTGGCGTTTGCGGTTGCGATAATCCCAAGGGCGTCGGAAACGGCCTGGAGTTTCGCGCCAGGTACCACGACATACATTTCGTCCGCGCCAAGATTGGTGTACACGCGATTCCCAACGCAGCCGAGAGTCGAAACGGTTCCGTGCGCGAGCGCTGCGGGAAGCGCCATGCACGACGGCCGGCCGAGGAGCGGCAGCGTGCTGCTGGCACCGGCGCGGAGGGAGGCTTCGTTGAGGAGCATCGCCGCCGAAGTCTTGCACGCAAATAGCACGACGCTCGGCGTCACGGGCGCATCTCCGAGCGGCGCGAAGACAACCGCGGCAGGCTCTTTGGGAAGGCGCGGGATGGCGGGAACTTCTTCCGGCCGCACGTAGCCGATATTGAACATCATGCCCAGCATCGTCGCGGTTTCCTGAACGCGTTCGGGCGGAAGCTGAACATTGTGCGTGTACGCTCCCACGGCACAATTGAAATGATCGGCGGGGACGGTGTAGAACGTGCTGCCCGCGGCGGCCAGTCGCCAAAAGCTGCAGCCGGCGGGTTCGGCGCCGGAGAATTTAGGGACGCCCGCAGGCTCCGCGTCAAGAAATGTGACAGCCACAGGGCGCCGGCCGAGCGCCAGCCGCGCTGCGAATTGCTTTTCAAGTTCATTCCAGTTTGTCATTTGCGCCCCTCGCTAGAAAAATGAACAGCTAGAATAGCACACTGGCGTTTCCGGACGGCGGACCGCTGGAAGCCGCGTGAAATCGGGGTTTTTATATGTTTTTTCTTGCGTTGCGCGGACTTCGCCCGTATAGTGCTCGCCGTGCATGCCTCGTGCGCTTTGAAGCGTGCCGTCGCATTAGCAGTCTCAATTCTGAGGAGGAGAAAGAAACTAGATGGCAAAACCACTGAGCAAGTCCAAGATTGTCTCGCATGTCGCTGAAAAAGTCGGAACGTCCAAGAAGGTCGCCTCACAGTTCTTTGAAGAACTGTTCAAGCTGGCGGTCAAGGAAGCCAAGGGGGGCGCGGGCAAGTTCGTCATTCCGAACATCGGACGCGTCGTGAAGGCGCACCGCAAGGCGCGCATGGGCCGCAATCCGCAAACCGGCGAAGCAATCAAGATCAAGGCGAAAACCGTGGTTCGTCTTCGCGCCGCAAAAGCTCTCAAGGACGCTGTCCTCGGGTAAGACGCGTTCCGCGAACCTGGCTTTTTGAAACACCGTGCGGGCTGGGTGTCTCGCCGTGGTTCTGTATCCGCTTAGGCGGTTGGCCGGGACGTGGCATCTCCTGCTCATTCACCCAGCATTTCATTCAAACATCGCAGTGATACGCTCACTGCTCATCCGCCCCGGGCCCGGCCCTCCGGGGCTTTGTTTTTTGTGGCGCAGGCTTCAGCCTGCGGGGGTTGGTCTTGCAAGCACTAAAACCCACAGGCTGAAGCCTGCGCTACATAACTCCGTACTTTTCACTCCCCCGCATCGTATCGCGATATGTACGACGAAAGCGGCACGAAGGGAACAAGCCATGAGCGATCGGGACGGCCCGGTTGAAGAGACGCCAGTGCCTGCTTCCAGAGAGGAACCGCAGGCAACCGACTCGAACAATTCAGGCTTCAAATGGCTAAGTTTCCGGGCCCGTTCGCTCACGCTTTCCGAGGGCAATTTATTCCTGCTCCTGGCGATCATTATTGGAATGTTCTCCGGGATAGCTGTGGTTTGCTTCCGCCTAACCATCGAATGGGTACGCCTCGGTCTTCTCGGGTCCACGCTGGCGCCGTCGCATCTACGGGTATTGTTGGTGCCTGCGGGGGCTGGGTTGGTCGTTGCCTTCCTGGTCCAAAAATTCTTCCTTGCCGCTCGCGGCAGCGGCGTGAACCAAACCAAGGCCGCCGTCTACGTATTCGATGGGTACGTTCCCTTCCGAACCGTCATAGGAAAATTTCTAACCTGTTCGCTGGCAATCGGCAGCGGCCAATCGCTTGGTCCTGAAGATCCCTCCCTGCAAATGGGAGCGGGGATCGCTTCCGCGCTCGGCAGGCGTTTGAAACTTTCCAGGGACAAGCTGAGGCTGCTCGCTCCTGTGGGCGCCGCCGCGGGCCTCGCCGCTGCGTTCAATGCGCCCATTTCCGCAGTCCTGTTTGTGATCGAGGAGGTGATCGGCACGTGGAGCGCAACCGCCCTGGGAGCGATCATCCTTGCGGCGGTTTCCAGCGTTGTCGTCATGCGATCCTTTCTCGGCGGGGAACCGATGTTCCGCGTCCCTGCGTATACTTTCGCCCATCCCGCGGAACTGCTTGCCTATGCCGTGCTGGGAGTCGTCAGCGGAGTTCTGTCCCTGGGATTCACGAAGATCATTGCGTATTTTCGGCCGAAGCTCCGCGCCCTGCCCGAATGGACGTATTACTTTCAACCCGCGGCTGCGGGCCTGCTGATCGGTCTCATCGGCCTGCGATTCCCACAATCCATGGGGACGGGCTATCCCTACATCGACCAGGCTCTCCATAGCCAATATACGTGGGAAATTCTGGGGCTCCTTGGATTCGCAAAAATATTGACGACGAGCTTGTCGTTTGTCAGCGGCACGCCAGGAGGAATGTTTGCGCCGGTGTTGTTCATTGGCGCGATGATTGGCGGATCGATTGGCGGGCTCGAGCATCACTTCTTCCCGCAGGTCAGCGAGTCCGTCGCGCCGTTTGCACTGGTCGGCATGGGAACCTTTTTCGCGGGGTTTCTGCGTGTTCCGATCACATCCGTGTTTATGGTCGTGGAAACATCGGGAAGCTATTCCATCGTTCTGCCGGTCATGATCTCCAACACGATCGCTTACCTGATTTCCCGCAAATATCAGGATGTCGCGCTCTTCGATCTTCTGGCCAAACAGGACGATTTGGAATTGCCTTCGATGGAGGAACAGCGCGAACAGATCGTGCTGCGCGTCGAGGACGCGATGCGGAAGCCGGATTTACACCCGCTACAGGCCGGCGACACGCTGGCTCGCGCGCTTGAAATTGCGGAAACTTCAACGGAAGAAGTCCTGCTGGTGCGCTTTCCAACGGGCCGGTGGGCGGGAATCGCCAGAAAAGATTTGCCCACGATAGTTTCCGCGCACCCCAGGGAGACACAGCTGCGCGAGGTTCTGTCCACGGCCCGCTTGCCCATCCTGCATCCTGATCAACGCCTGGATGACGCGTTGCGATTTATTCAGGGGCACGCGCTGTTGCCCGTAGTCAGCCGCGCGGGCTCGCGCAAGCTGGAAGGAGTACTTTCCCTGCCGGACATTCTGACCGCGTACCAAAGGGCTTCCTGAATTTCATTACCGCCGGAAAACCTGAGAGGATGCGAGGGTGTTGTAGCACAGCCACTCCTGGCTGTGCGGTTTTGTAGTCGCACGTGTGGATACCGACCCAACAACGATCGCAAACACCGCACAGCCAGGAGTGGCTGTGCTACACAAATCACTGCGCCAACTCTGACGCAAAAACCAGGCGGACGCCCTGCCGTTCCACTTCGGGCAACATTTCAGTGAGCACGTCCAGGGTTTCCGGATGCGGGTGGCCGATCGCCAGGGCAGCACCTTTTTCCCGGGCCTCGCGAATGGCCAGCACAAATTGTTTGCGGACGGCCGGGACCGATCGCTCGTCGTCCAGAAACACGTTGCGCCTGGCGGCTGCGACGCCTGCCGCGTGCGCCGACGTTTCCGCAACCGTGGCCGCGGTCGTGCGGCTGTCGATAAAGAACAAATTGCGCTCGTGCAGCAAAGGCATCAACTCGTCCATGAGTTTTTGATCGGAAGTGCCGAGCGAGCCTTCGTGATTGTTGACGCCCGCGGCATAAGGGACAGTGTCCAGCATGGCCGCGAACGTTTTCTCCACGGCGGCGGGAGCCATACCGGGATGCAACTCGACCGCTTCGTCCTTGTCCCCGGCATTCGAGGCCATGGGCAGATGCAGCATGACTTGATACCCGCGCCGGTGCGCCTCTTCGGCGATTTCGCCGGAGTTCGCCTCGTGCGGAAGAACGGAAATGGTAAGTGGGTAAGCAAGCCGGAACAAAGAGTCAGCCTGACCGCGGTCGTTTCCGAGGTCATCGATCACAACTGCCAGTAGCGGGCGCCCGGGCGCCGTAGACGCGGCTTCCGCTTTTGGCAGCGGCGTAACGAGGTGGATTGACTGCGTCCGCCGGCCATCCATCAGATAGTCGAAGCGCTCAAGGCCGGGGGCCCCTGGCTGCGGGACGCGCTGCAAATGGTGAAACTCGGCGACGCGCGCAAGCTCGGCTTCGATGGCGTCCTGCGCGGCCCGGTCCGGCGCGCCCGCTTTGGTGGGGGGCACGGTGATGTAGATGTGATCGGCGGCGAGCGCCTGCTGTTTGCCCGGCTGGCGGGCGGCGTATTCGGGCCGCATGCCCACTTCGGCGCGTCCGCCGCTCGCGTTTTGCGCGGCAAACACAAATTCACGCGAAATGTTCCGGATCCCGACACTGGACATCGGCGCGGATTTTTTCTTGCAGCCTGCCGCGAAAAATATCGCGACAGCTAGGATGAAAACGCTAATGGAACGCAGAGAAGAAGTTTGCGCAGCGAGTTGGCCGAGCGCGTCCGGTCGGCGATACACTCGTCAGGCAGCCTTTTGGGCCTCGCCACCTTTGAGCAGCTCGAGAGCCTTGTTGTAAACCGGGTCGTCCGCTTTGGGCAACTGGCCGGGACCGAGTGGGGCTTCGTCCACCGCATCGGGGGGTTCAGCGGATGGATCGACGGCCTTGGGATGCACCTCCACCGTGGGAGCCACGCCTTCCTCCACGATGGACTTACCTTCCGGTGTGGAATAAAACGCAACGGTCAGGATCAGCGCTCCGCCGTCGTCCAGCGCGATAATTTTTTGTTCGGAAGCAGAACCGAAAGTGCGCTCGCCTACCAGCTCGCCACGCTTATTCCCCTTGATCGCCCCGGCGAGTACTTCCGCTGCCCCCGAAGTGCTCGGCGAGATCAGGACATCCACAGAGGAGTGCCACACGGCCTTGTCCGGCTCGGCATTGAAATCCTTGTGCGACACGGTTTGCCCTTCCAGGGAGGCAATCCTTCCGGAAGTCAAGAAAAGTTGAGCGGCAACCACAGCTTCGGTTACATCGCCGCGCGTGCAATCACGCAGGTCGAGAAGCAGTTTGTGCACGCCCTGCTTGTCGAATTGCGCCAGTTTGTCATGCAGTTCCGAAACATCCAAAGGTTCAAGTGCCGGCAGGCGGACGTAGGCCACATCGTCGCCGACGCGATCCGCCACAATATGTTCCGGGCCGATCACCGCACGATTGATGCTGACCTCTTGGGGTTCCGTCTTCCCGCGGCGGATCACAGCCACTTTCACGGAAGTTCCGGGAGCGCCCTGCAAGAGAGCGGTGGCCTGCCCGACGGACATGTCGCGAGTGGCGAAACCGCCGATAGATTCCAGAATTTCGCCGCTGCGCAGGGAAACTTTCCCGGCCGGGCCGTCCGGAACGATCGAGACGATCACGATGTACCCGTACCGCTTCGACACAGTCATGCCGACTTCGCCGTGCACGGCATTCTTCGTTCGGTCGCGATAGTCGGCATACTCACGCGGGCTCAAGTAGCCGGACAAGGGGTCGAGCGATTCGAGAAGTCCGTGCATGGCACCGGACGTTACGACGGCCATGTTGGGCTCATCCACATAGTCTTCCTGGATGTGCTGCAACACCTCGCCGAATACGCTCAAAGATCGGTAAGACTTGTCGTCCGTGGTTTTGCCAAGCACATAACCCAGACCAACATATAGAAACACAACCACGGAGAGTGTGACGACGGATATTCTAGCGAGGCGGCTCATTGTTGTAATTGGCCTCATTCACGAGGATAAAATCCCTATTATGATAGCACGATTAGTGCACTTGACGCTCGGCGATTCTCGGCAGGGTTGCAGGCTCGTTATAGTTGGTGTGAGTGCCGACTTCTTCCTGTCTGAGGCCCGGAGGGAGGTAGACTTTAGCCCGTCGCGGTAGCTGCATGAAAACCGTCAGATCCTGACAAAACTGTCCCGGCAAGGGCAGCACATTTGCCTTACCCAATCGGATAAGGGCTATTGCCCTCGGCTGGCTATCCAGGCTGCGAAAAAATTAGTTTATTTTGTCATTCTGAGCGAAGCGAAGAATCTCTCTTCGATTTAACTCCATGATAAAGAAAGAGAGATTCTTCGCTTCGCTCAGAATGACAAAAAGAGTGGGGCCCTTATTCCGCAGCCTCTATCCTTCTGGTCTGCCTGCCTTGGCCGCGCCTCAATAGTGCGTATGCTCTTCAATCGGCGTGAGATACGTTTGGGAGATGCGATCTTGCCAGCAAAGTTGATCTTCATCCCATAGCGCCCAAGCAAAACCCAGAAAACAGGTGCCCGCAGAGATCAAATATCCAAAGCTTCTCCAGACCATCTGGCGTGAGGTGGGCGTGCCGCCGTCAAAGCGGACGACACGCAAGCCGCGGAGCATCATGCCCGGCGTCGAGCCACCGAAAACCGTAAATAGCGCGAAATACTGGGCATAGAAAAGCGCAAACGTGGCCCCCGCCACGGATAGATCAAGCCTGTTTAGACCGATATGTCCTCCCAGAACAGTAAAGAGCGCAAGCATACCGCCGTAACTGAACAGCAGCAGCCCTGCGTCCACAATGGCCGCCCTACGGCGCTCCGGGAGCGATGCCACAGAATACAGGGGCTCCAGCGCCAAACTCGCTCCAGGGTGAAAAGTAGCCGGCCAGTGGGCATGGCTGGCAACCGCGGCCGTCTCCAGGTTGGGAATCGATATTTCGATTCGCTCGTTGCGATGGGCGCGCGGGACGAGAGGCTTCTTGGCATGCGCGGGCGATACTAACTCTGCCTGTGCAACAGAGGATTCGATTGCAGACTGGGAATGGGGGTCGAAAGGCAGAGCCGATTGCAAATCGGAGGTCGCATGGCCACGGCGGCGGGCGCGATAATCCTGAAGCCTGCTGGAAACTTCACGCCGCCATTCCGGCTCGACGGCTAGATTTCCTTCGGTGGGAGTGGAAACTCGGCGCGAAACCGACGAGCGTCCGAGGCCACCCAAAGGGGCGTCACAGAAACAGCAGAGATCGGACGGATCGCCGTTAACAGCGCCGCAATGCTGACAGGTTTTTATCACCGTTCCGTTTTGCGCTGCGGACGTCTCGCCGAACGGAAATCGGGAGTCAGGGACATTCTACCAGCAGAACTCCGTCAAAATAAGAATTGCATCCATGTGTCACGAATTGGATACCCCAGGCAGCCCGGCGCGAACTATTTGCAATCTATAGCTAGCGAAACCGGCCGCAACCGATTGACTGTCACTAATGCGGGCTCAATTTTTGCGCTGATGGCTTCAACTGAATTGGGAAGCCAGCTTGAATCATTGTAAGCCTCGAAAGGGAGTGCTAGGCTAGCGAGCTATTTTCAACAAAGCCCTTATAGGCTTTTCTTTCTTCTGGTCACCGCTGCGGGCTCTACTTGTTTACCCTGAGATTCGAAGGGGAGCCCGCCGGAACTTTTGGCGGCGCCAAATCATGGGACTCATTCATAAATTCGGTGTCGCGTACCGGGGGCGCGTCCTTCTTGCTCTAGTCGCCGGAGCCTTTGCGCTTCGTGCAGCCGCCGCGCAGGAAATCATTCCGCCATCCTCTCCAGGCCAGGCCAGCGTGCGTCTCGAAGCCGAACAGCAGCGCAAGGAAGGCGACCTGTACTTCGCCGACGGCGAGGTCGAGATCCAATATAGAAACCTTCGATTGCGAGCCGACCACGTGCAGTACAACACGAAGACGTACATGGCCACTGCCCGCGGCCACGTAATGTTCGACGTGGACACGCAGCACATCACGGCGGACTCCGCTGATTTCAACGTGCAAAGCGGTGAGGGTCTCTTCGAGCGGGTGCGCGGCGAAATTAGGATGGAGCACGCGCCGAATACAAATATGCTGGTTTCGCCGAATCCATTGACCATTGAAGCGCAGGAAGTGCGGCGGCTCGACGCGCGCACTTATTGGATCGAGCATGCCTGGCTGACGGTGTGCGAACCGAACAAGCCCAGCTGGAAGTTTTCCACCAGTCATGCCACGCTCCAAGTGGATCACAAGGTCGCCCTGCTCAATGCCAGCTTCAGGCTGTTCCGCCTACCGCTCTTCTATTTCCCGTATGCGTCCTTGCCTGCGGGACGCAGACTGCGGCAATCCGGGTTCTTGATCCCGGAATTCGCCAACACTTCGGTCAAAGGATACGTGATCGGTGACGGCTACTATTGGGCGCCCAGGGATTGGGCCGATCTCACTCTCGGGGCGGCCTATCTCAGCCGTCGAGGATGGCAGCAAAATGGAGAATTGCGCGCCAAGCCGTGGGAGAACGTGTCGATTTCCGCAAGATATTTCGGCGTGATCGACCGTGGACTGCCCGCGCCGGTGCTGGATGCCCAAGGAAACCCGGTGCTGGATTCCTCGGGGCATCCGGAATCGGTGCTGGAGAGCCAGGGCGGCCACAGTGTTCAGTTCAAGATGGACGCGCAACTGCGCGACGGCTGGCGCGCCGTCGCGGATGTCAATCAGCTCTCCTCGCTGATCTTTCAATTGGCGTTTGCGCCGACCTTTGGCGAGGCGGTGAATTCCGAAGTGCGCAACGCGGGATTCCTGACGAACAACCGTCGAGGGTTCAGCGTCGATTTCGCCGCGACCAGTTATAAGAACTTTGTGAACGCCCAGCCACAGGTCGACGTGGATGTTCGCAGCGCTCCGGAAGCTCGATTTAGTTCGGTCGATCAGGCGCCGTGGAAGAAACTGCCGGTTTATTTCGGCTTCGATGTATTCGCGGGCGCCGTGCATCGCGACGACGAAAATATCGTAACGAATCCGACGACTGGGGCGCAGTCCGTCGTGCCTGGAGTTGCAACCCCCGCATTTGTGGAGCGGTCGGAAGTCGCCCCGCGCATCGTCGTGCCCTTGCGCTGGGGACCCTGGCTCGGAATCACGACAACCTATACCGGGCGAGCTACCAGCTATGGCGGCGAATTTATCGGCGGCCAGCTATCCGATCTGCTTTCGCACCGCACGACGGGCGAGCTGAACGTCGATCTCCGGCCCGCGACGCTCGAACGCGTTTGGGAGACGCGCGGCGGAAAATGGAAGCATACGATCGAGCCGGAGATCGAATATAACTATGTGCAAGGCGTCGGACCATTCGCCCGCTTTGTGCTTTTTGACGAGGATGAAACGCTCACGAACACCAATGATTTCGTGTACTCCATCACGCAGCGGCTGTTTCACCGCTTAGGAGACGCCCAGGCGAACGATCTGGTGACCTGGAAAATCGCGCAAGCCTATTACTTCGATCCGACCTTCGGGGGCGCGCTTGTTCCCGGAACGCGCAATGTTTTTCAGGCGCTGGATTCGATCACGCCGTTCGCTTTCGCGGATGAGCCGCGCCGCTTTTCTCCGGTCAACAGCGACCTGGTGATTTCGCCCGGCGGGATATACGATGCCGAGGTCCGGTTGGATTACGATACCGTGCGCCATAGGATTACCACGGCGGAAACACTTCTGAAAATTCACCCGTACGAAAATTTCAATTTTACCGTGGCGCACTTTTCCATCGACAACACGGTCGCCCTGGCGCCGTTCAACTCCGTGTTGCAGCCGCCCGCGAACCAGATTCGCGCCCAGGTGGGATATGGCCAGTCGAACCGCAGCGGCTGGAACGCGGAAGGAGGTTTTAGCTACGACCTCAAGCAGAACACGTTGCAGAATCAATTCGTCGAAATAAGCTATAACGGATCCTGCTGCGGAATCTCGTTTGAATACCGGCGCCTTTCGCTCGGAGCGATCCGCACGGAAAACCAATTTCGCGTCTCGCTGAACATTGCCAACATCGGAACGTTCGGAAATCTGCGCCGGCAGGAGAAATTGTTCTAACCATGAAGACCGAAGAATCGCTCGCGTTTGCCACGATCGAGGAACTCGCCGCGCTGCTGGCAAAACGCAAGCTTTCACCCGTCGAACTAACCGAGCTGTTTCTGCGCCGCATCGAGCGGCAAAATCCCGCGCTGAACGCGTTCCTTACGGTCACCGCCGAGCACGCGCTCGCCGCGGCTCGCCGCGCGGAAAAACAACTGCTCCGCCGCCGTGGTTCGCAACGCGAAAAATTCCCGCTCCTCGGCATACCGATCACGCTCAAGGACAACATTTGGACACGCGGCATCCGCTCGACCGCGGGATCGAAAATCTTGCGCGATTTCGTGCCGCCAGAGGATTCCACCGTCGCGCGAAAGCTTGCCCGCGCCGGGGCCATCCTGCTCGGCAAAACGAACCTGAACGAATTTGCATACGGGATTACCGGCGGCAACGCGCATTACGGCCCTGTGCATAATCCGTGGGCGCTCGACCGGATTCCCGGCGGATCGAGCGCGGGCTCCGCGGTGGCGATTGCCGCCGGCCTGTGCGCGGCTTCCGTCGGCACCGACACCGGCGGCTCGATCCGTGTACCTTCCGCGTTTTGCGGGACCGTCGGCCTAAAGCCAACCTTTGGTCGCGTCAGTGTTTTCGGCACCATGCCGCTCTCGCCATCGCTCGACCATGTCGGCCCGCTCGCGCGCAGTGTCGCCGACGCGGCCATCCTGCTCGGCCTGATCGCCGGACGCGATCCGCTGGACCCAACTTCCTCGGCGAGGCCCGTGGAAGATTTCCGTGGCGCGCTGCGCAAGCCACTTCACAAATTTCGTCTGGGCCGCCCGCGCGAACATTATTGGGAGAAACTCGACCCCGAAGTGCGCCGTGCCGCCGAAGCGGCCGTGCGCGACATGGAAAAGCGCGGCGCGGTCGTGCGAGAAGTTTCGCTTCCGCATTTGAAGGAATCGCTCGATGCGGCCACCGACATTTCGCTTGCGGAAGCCCTCCACGTCCACGAAGCGGCCGGGTATTTCCCGGCCCGCGCCGCCGATTATGACCAAGAAGTGCGCCATCGAATCGAAGCGGGCGGAAAAGTCCCAGCCAATCGTTATCTGGCGGGGTTCGACGTGCGAAAGCGCCTGCTCGACGAATTTGACGCGGCCTTCCAGGTCGTGGACGCCATTGTCGCGCCCACTGTTCCTGTCCCGGCCCCGCTCATCGGCGCCGAATCCGTACAGGTCGGCGGAGAACAAATCGGCGCGCGTGCCGCGATTGTCGGTCATAGCCGGCCGGCCAATTTCGCGGGACTCCCCGCGATTTCCATTCCGTGCGGATTTACGCGCGACGGCCTGCCCGTCGGCTTGCAATTGATCGGCCGCCCATTCGATGAAGCAACGCTCCTGCGGATCGCTTTCTCCTACGAGAGTGCAAATGATTGGCGCGCTCGCCACCCTGGCGTCGGCTGATACTCGGGAACGCCAATCTCCCGATTGGCGTGGAGCAAACCGCCAATCGGGAGATTGGCGTTCCCGGGCCCTTGCGGCTCGCGCCTCTCCTGCCCGGTAAGATTACCGGCCAACAAGAATTCCCCCGAGCGGACGCGCAGTTATGTGAAAATATAGAATGGGTTGAATCGTTCGCAGGCTTGCAGCCGTCTGACCCAACGAAGCATCAAATGGCTTGCACCAACCTCTTTTGGAGATAATTTCGTCCGATGCAAGTTTCGATTCTTTACGCGTTTATAGCCGGAATTATCTCGTTCCTGTCACCCTGCGTGTTGCCACTGGTGCCAGGATATGTCTCGATGCTTTCGGGCATCGGCGTCGAGCAGCTTCGCACGGGGCAGCCGGCGCGGAACAGCCTGTTTGCTTCCTCGCTGGCGTTTGTCTCTGGATTCTCTGTAGTCTTCATCAGTTTCGGTGCATCGGCGAGCGCCGTGGGACAATTTCTGCTGCAGCATAAGGCGCTGATGGGGCCTGTCGCTGGGGCTATGATCGTCCTGTTCGGCTTGCATCTGGTCGGGTGGCTGATCAAATTGCCCGTGAATGCCGGCCTCGTGATTGGTGGGGTGCTCGCGTTTGGCGCCGCGATTCTTTGGCGGCGTTCGGGAACCGAAACCGTGGGCCCGGGCGGAATCTTCGGCTCCGTGCAATTGCTTTCGGTGGCGCTTATTTTTCTGGCCGGTCCTTCACTGACGCGCTGGCTCAACCGCGACGTGCGCTTCCACAATCTCGGCAGCCAAACTGCGGAAGAAGCCAAGGCGGGAGGCGCGCTTTCCGGCGTGACCAGCGGTTTTCTCCTCGGCTTCGCATTTGCCTTTGGCTGGACGCCGTGCATCGGCCCAATTCTCGCCGCCGTCCTGGTGCTGGCCGCGAACACGCAGACGATTTCGCGCGGCGTTTTTCTGCTGGCGGTGTATTCGGCGGGCCTTGCGGTTCCCTTCCTGCTCACCGCGATTGGAATCAACCAGTTCCTGCGTTTTTACCAGCGTTTCCGGCGCCATCTGCATACGGTGGAGGTTTTGAGCGGCGTGCTGCTGCTGTTCGTCGGAGGTCTGATTTTTTTGAACCGGCTGACCTGGCTATCGGGTAAACTAGGCTTTCTGAACAAGTTTGCGCTGTAACGGATGCGGGCTCTACTTGGAGCTCGCAAGAAAGAAGTTCGCAACATGAAAAAGGGCATATTCATAGCAGTGGGTGTGGTTGCCTTGCTTGCCGTCATGGTTTGGGCCGACCACAAATTCCCGGCGGCCGGAGCACCTTCCGCGAGCGCGAGCGCGCCCGCCAAACCGACCGATGCTCCAACTGTCACCCTGAAGGACCTCAATGACAAGGATGTCACCCTCCAGCAATTCAAGGGCGAAGTGGTCCTGGTGAATTTCTGGGCGACCTGGTGCGCTCCCTGCAAAGTGGAAATCCCCTGGATGATCGAATTTCAGCAAAAGTACGGCCCGCGCGGCTTCACCATCCTGGGAGTTTCCATGGACGAAGACGGCAAGAAGGCCGTCGAACCCTTCCTCGAAAAAGAGCGCTTTGACGTGAACGGCCAAAAAGAGGCGATGAGCTATCCGATCCTGCTTGGCAGCGACGCCATCGGGGAAAAATTCGGCGGGATTCTGGGCCTCCCCACGAGCATGCTCTTCACTCGCGACGGCAAAAAAGTTAGGACTATCGTCGGCTTGGTCGATCACGACGATATTTCCAAGGCCATCGAGAGTCTGTTGTAGGCAAGCCCTCTACACGCGCCCTTAATTCCGATGCCGTTATCAGAGTGCTTTCCCGCGAAAAAAATCTGGAGGGGTCTTAATGGCAGTCCCCTGCCGTTACCAACGCTCGATCACAAGAGTTCAAGCAGGTTTTCTACACTCAGGTCGGCGTCGCGCAGAATGCTCTTAAGTATTTTCGGATGAAGAGTCTTGGAGGCATGGAAAGGGACGGTGACTCGCTTCCCCGCGGCACTCTTGTAAATCATGTGGCTCCCGCTTTGCCGCGCGAGAGAAAATCCTGCCTTCTCCAGCGCAGAAACGATCTGGCGTGCCGTTAGGCGCGGAAGCTTCGGCATCAGACGGCAACTTCAACGGTTGAAAGGCTCACGGTCGCGAGCTCGGGGAGTTCTTCGCCGTCCGCGAGCCGATCCTCGATGTGTAAGCGGATGGCGTCTTTGATGTTTGTAATGGCCTCTTCGTACGTGTCCCCTTGGCTGTAGCACCCTTGAAGTGCGGGGCAAGAAACGAAGTAGCCGTCGGGATCAGATTCGACAATGATCGGAAGCGTGAAGCGTTTCATATTTACATTATAGGCCGACTGCAGGTTTGCTGTCAGTGACATTCATCGTGCCGAGAGGGATTGGGACACGCTTCTCGCGCATTGGATGGCGGATCGCCTGCTACGCATAGGGAAGGCTTGCGCAGCGTGCCTCAAATGACCGCTCCGATCAGCGGATCACGGAACCCTTCTGTACGACGACCGAGGATTGCCGCGGCCAAGGCGATGAATGAACTCGAGCACACAGATCTCATGCTGCCTCTTGAACAATCGAAGCTCCCACCGGGTGAATCTTTCTTGGGCGTCGCGCGTATGAAAGAATAGAGGCGTGACGCGAAGCGTGTGAAACCTCGACTCCATCATTTGCGCGAACCGATTGGCGTGGCGCTGGAAACACTGCGCGCGCACAAGATGCGCTCGTTTCTGATGCTTCTGGGGATCGTGCTGTCCGTTTCCACGCTGATCATGGTAGTGGCGTTGATCTCCGGAGTGAACTTGTACGTGGCCAATCGCATCGCCAACCTCGGTGCCAACGTATTCCTGGTTCTGCGCTTTCCGATCATCACGGACGCGGAGGAATTCGTGAAGGCCACCCGGCGGAACAAACCGCTGACCTGGGACGACTACCTATTTTTGCGGGACAATTCCAAGCTCGCCCTGCGCGTCGGCGCCCAGGCGAATCACCTGGGCCGCACCAAGGCCAACGGCCAGACCGTTGAAGACACGACCATCTATGGCGTGACCGCAAATATCGGCGATATGAAGACCGAGGGGCCCGCATCGGGCCGCTATATCACGGACACCGACAATCAGCATCGCTCACTTGTCGCGCTCATCGGCACGGACATCGCGGAAAAACTTTTTCCCGGCAGCGACCCCATCGGCAAGGAACTCGATGTGGACGGGCGCCCTTATGAAGTAGTGGGAGTCGGAAAACCGATCGGCACGGTGCTGGGCCAGACGCGGGACAATTACGTCTATATTCCGATCGAGACGTGGCTGAAGTTTTACGCCACCAGCGCGACCAGCCTGGCGATCAATGTGCAAACCCGCGGCGCCGACTGGATGTCCCGCACACAAGAGGAATCGCAAACACTCATGCGCGCGCGGCGGCACCTGAATCCGAGCGATCTTGACAATTTCGGCGTCCTGGACGGCGGCTCGCTGGTGGATTTGTTCAAGCGAATTACCGGGGCCCTGGCGGCCTCGATGGTCGGGATCGTGGCGGTATTCCTGGTGATTGGCGGCGTGGTGATCATGAACGTAATGCTCGCCACGGTGACCGAGCGCACGCACGAAATCGGCCTGCGCAAATCCCTGGGCGCGCGCCGCGCCGATATTCTCCTGCAGTTCCTGACCGAAACGGCCGTAATGTCTACGATCGGCGGGGCCATCGGTGTCGCTTTGGCATATATTTTTGCGCTGGTTATTGCCGCCAATACGCCCGTGCCGATGCATGTCCCCATCTCAGCGGTAATTATTGCCCTGGCCGTTTCGACCGCCGTGGGCGTGTTCTTTGGGCTGTATCCGGCGAGCAAGGCCGCGAACTTGAGTCCGATCGAAGCGCTGCGGCAAGAAAGCTGAACTCGGGTGCGGGCTGTACTTGCATCCCGCCGAATAGAAAGACCGGGAATCCATGCGAATAGCGCTCGGCGAAAACGCGAAGATGGCGCTGGACACGCTGCGGGAGAACAAGCTGCGTTCGTTTCTCACTGTGCTGGGCGTGGTCATCGGGATTACCGCGCTCATCACTGTTGCGTCCATCCTCGTGGGTTTCTACGCGGACATAACTGTTTACCTGAATGACTATGGCGCGAATACCATCTGGGTGTTCAAAGTATCGCCCGGGATCAACACCGGACGAATGACCGCCGAGGAACGCAACCGCAAGCCCTTGACGAATGAAGACGCGCAAGCCATCCGGGAGCGCTGCCCGGCGGTGCAGGAAGTCTCGGTGTCGATCCTGAGGCGCGTCTATGACATGAATCGCCAACCCGATATCACCGCGCGCTATAAGGACAAGGAAGTCAGCGGCCTGGATTATTCAGGATCGGATGTCTTTTACCCGGATGTCTACAATACCAGACCTTACATCGGCCGCTATTTCACCGAAGCCGAAGATTTACACCGTGAAGATGTTGCCGTCATCGGCTACGATCTCGGCAAGACGTTTTTTCCGGACGGGAATGCGCTGGATAAAATTATTTCCGTCGAAGGATTTCCCTACCGCGTCATTGGCGTATTCGAGCATCGCAAGGGCCAGCTGTTCCAGAATCCCCCCGCTGAAAAGCAGGTGCTCGTCCCCTATCACACCTACCGCAAGCATCATCCCGCCGACGACGAGCATTTCATCGGCGCCATGGCGGCTCCCGGGAAAATGGCGGAAGCGAAGGACGAAATCAGCGCGGTCCTACGCCGCACACGCCACGTTCCCTATTCGGCTCCGGAAAATTTCGGCATGTCCTCCGCCGAGGAAATCGCCAACCAGTTCAAGCAGATTACGGGTTCGGTTGCGCTGCTGACCGCCGTGGTCAGCTCGATAGGCTTGCTCGTGGGCGGAGTCGGGGTGATGAACATCATGTTGATGTCCGTCACGCAGCGCACGCGGGAAATCGGCGTGCGAAAAGCGATTGGCGCGCGCCGCCGCGACGTCATCTGGCAGTTTCTGACGGAAGCGGTGGTGCTCACGGGCGCGGGCGGTGTCATCGGCGTGCTGCTGGGAATTGGCATCAGCCTGCTCATAAATTTATTTCTGCCCAGATTGCCTTCGACTGTGCCGCTCTGGGCGGTGCTTTTGGCGGTTATCGTTTCCATGGCGGTCGGCCTCTTCTTCGGCATCTATCCGGCGGTCAAGGCCGCGCGGCTCGATCCGGTGGACGCGCTGCGCTACGAGTAGATGGACAATTTCAAATTTGAGATTTGAAAGTTCGTATTTGAGATTTCTAAACTGAGAGTCTGCGTTTCAAGATTCAAATTTCAAATCCGCACATTTGCCGAAACAATTCAAAATTTCACGATCGCATATAAAAATCTCAAATTTGAAATCTTGAATTTCAAATTTTCATTCCGAAGCGGATTCTCTAGCCTTCACGCCAAATCGCCTGCCACCTGCCAATCGCATTGCCTAATAACCGATTCGTTCCGTCTGAAACCCCCGCCGGATGTTGAACAAAGAACCCGGTTAAAATCGGAACCATCGGAAGAGAATCATGAACCTCAAACTTTCCACCCTCCGCGGGATCTACTTAATTCTGTGCGCGACTTTATGTGCGTTACCCGCCCACGCACAGGCCGAGCGCATTCTGGAATTCCGCAGCGACATTCGCGTGGAGGATGACGCGACCATGGAGGTCGTCGAAACCATTCGCGTGGTGAGCGCCGGAGATCAAATTCGACACGGCATTTATCGCGATTTTCCCACGCGTTATGCCGACCGGCTCGGGAACCAATCTAGTGTCGGACTGGAAGTCACGGGCGCTACTCGCGACGGCCTTCCGGAGGAATTTCGCGTTGGGGACTATGCAAACGGAAAACGGATTTATATCGGCCGCGCCAACTTTCTTTTGCCCAACGGAGAGCACATCTACACGCTCTCCTATGCGACCACCCGCCAAATCGGCTTTTTCGCCGACCACGACGAACTCTTCTGGAATGTCACAGGCAACGGCTGGATATTTCCCATCGACCGCGCTTCCGCCAGCGTGCGGATTCCCGGAACCATTCCCGCGGACCAAATCCACCTCGGCGGCTACACAGGGCCGCAGGGATCGCGCGCGCAAGATCTTTCCTTCGCCAAACAAGATGACGGAAGTTACGCGTTCGCGGCGTCTCGCCCACTGCGCTCAAAGGAAGGCCTGACAATCCTGCTGACGTGGCCGAAAGGCTACATAGCTGCTCCCACCGGGCAGGAAAAAGTTCGATATTTTCTGCAGGATAACCGCGAGGCGGCTTTGGCGGCCGCCGGCCTGGTCACGATTTTTCTTTACTATGTGATTGTGTGGTGGTTTGTCGGGCGGAATCCCGCACCCGGCCCAATCGTCGCGCTCTACGAGCCGCCACCTGGATTTTCTCCCGCGGCAATGCGGTACCTCGTGCGCATGTCGTATGACAACAAGGCATTCGCGTCCGCAGTGCTGGACATGGCCGTGAAAGGCTATCTGCTCATCAAAGAGGAAGCCGGAACCTATACGCTCACACGCACGGGGAATGGGCGCGCGGCCCTTAGTCCCGAGGAGCAATCGGCCGCTGACAGCCTCTTCGGCAACCAACCCTCCATCCTCCTTCGCAACGAGAACCACACGCGGATTAGCGAGGCCATACTTGCGTTGAAAAAATGGCTCAAGAACGCGGAATACAAAACGTACTTCGTCACGAACGGCCATTACATGATCCCGGCGGTCGCGTTGTCCATCCTCATGATGCTGTCCATTATTTTCTCCCAATCGACCTTGAAAATACCCCTGGCTGGATTCCTGACGGTCTGGCTCACCATGTGGAGCCTCGGCGTCTCTGGCCTGCTCTCACTGTCGCTCCAATTGTGGAAGACCGCGCTAGCAGGCGGCCAACTGAAAAGCGGCGTCACCACGACACTTGCAATTTTCATCACCGCGGTCTCTGTGCTCTTTCTGGGTTTCGAAGTTGCGGGCCTTGTCCTGCTGGCCACTTCGACTTCGCTCATCCTCGTTGTGGCCCTCGTGGCTTCCGTCCTCCTCAACGCGATGTTCCATCATTTGCTGAGGACGCCCACGCGCGCAGGGCGCGGCGTCCTCGATAAAATCGAGGGATTCAAGCTTTTCCTCAGCGCGGTGGATGGCGACCGGCTGAACCGGGTCATGTCCGCCGAAAAAACACCGGAGATGTTTGAAAAGTTTCTGCCCTATGCCCTGGCCCTCGATGTGGAGCAGGCCTGGGCGGAGAAGTTTTCCGGTGTTCTGAATGACGCTCAGGCCGGCGCCCAAGGCGCATCCGCGTACTCTCCGACGTGGTATTCCGGCAGCGCGTGGAACACTTTGGGCGCGGGTGGATTCGTCAGTTCGCTGAGCGGATCTTTTTCCGGCGCCATTTCTTCTTCCTCTTCCGCGCCAGGATCAAGCAGTGGAGGTGGAGGCGGGTCTGGCGGAGGTGGAGGGGGCGGAGGAGGTGGGGGGTGGTAGCGGGAAGAACGCTGCGAAGGTCGGCAATCCACGGCGCGGAATTCGCCTTTGCCTGACACGAATTTCGGCGGTGTCTCAGTTTGAAAGGGAGCATGCCCTCTCCGTCCCGAAGAGCGCGGGACGGAGAGACCTCTACAAAAGCGTAACGCGTTGGTCTGAATGGTTTTGTAGAGGCCGCCCGTTTTAGGGCGGGCAGCTTTTAGCAGCGCCCACTATTCAACCTGACGCACTCCTAAAATTCCGGCAGTGGTGTCATTTGATCTTGGAACAATTACAGTTTTCCCCAGAACGCGAACGTCACGGCACCGACCAGAAACAGGAATGAGACAGCGTGATTCCATTTGATGCCTTCACCGAGATACCACCACGCGAAGCCGACAAACACGCTAAGGGTGATCACCTCCTGGATGATTTTCAACTGAAACGCCGTGAATTCGCCATAGCCGATACGGTTCGCGGGAACTTGAAAGCAGTATTCGGCGAACGCGATGAGCCAGCTCACGATGATTGCGGCGAAAAGCGGAGACTGGCGGTATTTCAGGTGTCCGTACCAGGCGATGGTCATGAAGATATTCGAACAAAAAAGAAGCAGGATGGTTTTCATGGCTCCGGAATCGTATCACGGGCGCAATGGTGAGGTCGGTGTAGAAGCCATCTGGCTTGTAAGGAGACCGGAGAGTGCCGACCCGCCTAGTTCAGATGACACCACTGCCGAAATTCCCGCTTTCTTGCTCACGGAGGGGCTTCGCGGTACTCTGTTCTCATCATGGATGAACAGGAATTTCAGAAACGATGTGATGCCGCCTTTGAATCGCTGCTCCGCCGCCTTCAGGAAGTTGGCGATGCGCGCGGATTCGAAGTCGAGGGCGGAAGCGGAAAACTGGAAGTCCTTTTCGAAGACGCGGATGAAACTAGATTCGTGATCAGCCCCAACACGCCGGTGCGCCAGATTTGGATTTCCGCGCTGACCACCAGTTTCAAGCTGTCGTGGTCGGACGCGGCGGGAACTTTCGTCCTGGACAAAACGGGTGAGACGCTGATGCAGCTCATGGGCCGGATTCTCACCGAACAACTCGGCAGCCCTGTAACGGTTTAAACGAATATGAAATTGTTCCTTGAAAGCGTCATACGGTTCTCGGGCTGGCGCGCGAGTGTGCCAGTCACTGATGGTGGCCGCCGTGCGTCGCGCCTGCTTGCCCGAATCGTGTTCCTGGCGCTGGCCGCACTCATCTTTTCTAACGCGTCTGGACAGGACAACGCCTATCCGCCCGCGGCAAGCGTGCTTCAGCCGCAGGCCTACGTATCATTGCAACCCGTGCCGCGCGGCCGCTCCTTTGAAATCGCGGTGGTGGCGAAAATTTCTCCGGGCTTCCACATCAACGCGCACGTGCCTTCGGAGGACTATCTGATCCCCACGAAAGTCATGGCGGATCTCTCTCCCGGAGTGTTTCTCGTGGAAACGACGTATCCGCGCGGAGTGATGCGGGCGTTTCGATTTTCGAAGACGCCCCTGCGCGTTTACGAAGGCTCGTTCACGGTGAGGATGAAATTGCGAGCGAATGGCTCCGCGCCGATCGGCCCCCAAAAAATCGGACTTACGGTTGGCTATCAGGCCTGCAATCAGGACGCGTGCCTGCCGCCGACGAAACTATCTGTGGCGGCGGACCTGGAAATCGCCGCCGTGGATACACCCACGCATCCCGTCCACACGGATATTTTCTCTTCGGCTCCGGCCAAGTAGGACGGGCTTCAGCCTGTCGCTTTTTGATCGCGCTTGCACCGAAACCAGACAGGCTGAAGCCCGTCCTACTAAATCAGCTCGCGCCGAACGTTCCGACGGCGCGACGCAGGCGGCTGACAACGCGCTCCTGGCCGAGCACCAGCATGGTTTCAAACAGCGGCGGCGCTACGGCTTGCCCCACGATCGCAACGCGCGTCGCATTGATCAAGAGACCTGCCTTTACGCCTTCCGCGGCGGCCAGTTCGCGCAAGGCGTGGTCGCACGCGTCGTGATTCCAATCTGAGAGAGTCGCAAGGGCGTCCGCCAGTTTCGCGAGCATCGCGCCCAGGCGTTCGTCCTTCCAGAATTTCTCGCGGGCCTGCGGATCATACTCAAACGTATCGCTGAAAAACGCGCGGGCCCACGTCGAAAAATCCGGCAGCAAGCGCGTGCGCGGACGCAGCAAATCCACCGTTTTAGAAAACCACTCTCGCTTTTCACCTGCCCATTCAGGTTGCCACAGCTTCGAGCGCTCCAGCTCGCCTTGCACGGCGGGAAGAAGCTCATCGATCGGTAGTTTTTGCAGAAACTGCGTGTTGAACCATTCGAGCTTTGGCCGGTCGAAGACGGCATTCGTGCGGCTCACGCCTTCGAGCGAAAACCGAGTGACGATTTCGGAGGTCCGCATGAATTCCTCGTTGCCAGCCGACCACCCAAGCAGCGCCAGAAAATTCCGGAACGCCTCGGGCAGAAAACCCTCGTCCCGGTACGATCCCACGCTCGTCGCGCCGTGGCGCTTGGAAAGCCGCGTGCGGTCCGGCCCCAGAATCAGCGGCACATGCGCAAAAATAGGAGGCGTGGCGCCGAGCGCGCGATAGAGCAGCGCCTGCTTCGGCGTGTTGGAGATGTGATCGGAACCGCGAATCACATGCGTGATCCGCATATCGATGTCATCCACAACGGCGCTCAGTTGATACGTCGGCCCGCCGCGCGCCTGGCCTTCCTTGGGCGAGCGCAGGAGAACGAAATCCTCGATCTCCTCGTTCGACACTTCGCGCGGACCGAAAACGGCGTCCTCGAATGGAGTGACCGCGCCGAGCGGGACTCGGAAACGGATCGCCGCGTTTTCCGCGCTCAGTCCCGGCTTGCCTTCGCGGCACGCGCAGCGAGTGATGCGGCGCGGGCCCTGCTCTTTTTTCTCGTCCTCGGTTTCCTCGACCGCGTCGCCGCCCCCGTATTTCTCCGGCGGACAATCGCAAAAGTAGGCGGCGCCAGAAGCGGCCAGCCTCAGCGCCGCCTCACGATGCAATTCCAGGCGCTGCGACTGAAAGTAAGGACCTTCGTCCCAATCGACGCCGAGCCATCGCAGGCCGTCCAGAATGCCTTCCACCAGCTCCGGGCGATTGCGTTCGACGTCCGTATCCTCAATGCGCAGGACCATCGTGCCGCCCCGGCCGCGCGCAAACAACCAATTAAATAGCGCGGTGCGCGCGCCTCCCACATGCAAATAGCCCGTCGGCGAGGGCGCGAACCGCACGCGAATTTCGCCACCCGGCGTTCCCGATGCGCTCGAAGTCGTGGACATGCTCCTTGCCAGTTTCTCCCATGAGTGAAAAACGCTTCATCTTAGCCGAACCCGCATAGGAAGGCGAGCCACCACGGAGTGTGATTCCCCACGATTCCCAAAAACGACAGAGGTCAATTCTTAGTTAAGAAATCGTGTGTCCGATCTCTCAAGTGCCTTGTTCCCGACTGGTACCCCCGTACCCTTGACCGTCTGGAAAGGCGTCACTTATAGTCGCGAAGGTGGGGAAATTTGTCGGGAGAGGTGTGGTGTCTCTGTCGCCCGTAAGTACATCCCGCTCGGATGATTGGCGGCGTAGATTCCTTGATCAGGCTTTGATCTCTTCACCATACATTGCCGGACACTGCACTCGAATCGAGTGGGAAGTGCGAATTGCGGCCTTCGCAGCGCGTTTGAATCGATGACATCGGAAAGTATTATTGCGATCACTCTGCTGGCAGCGTCGGCATTGACGTCGGGTTTCTTTGCCTACATGCACAGCTTGCGGCGCCAGGCCTATCTCATGCTTTGGAGCGCCGGATGGTGCGTCCTCGCCCTGCACTACCTCAGCCCCGCTCTTGAACACTGGATGTCCATCGCCCCGTGGCAGGCGGCGGTGAACGAATGGCTCTTGGCCGCGGCAGCGCTGCTGTTTTTCAGCACGGCTCAGGTGTACACGAATACCAAGCTTTGGATTCGCCCGCAAATTGCCGCGGGCGGGGTGTTCGTATTGTGGTCGGCCGCTTACTACCTGCATGCGGTCAGAATTTCTCCGCAATTCGGGGTCGCCGTGGTGCTGGCAGTCATCGCCTGGGTCTTCTACCAGGAGAGCCAGCGTCACGAAACGTTTGCGGATTTGCTGCTGGCTGCTTCGTTCCTTAGTTGGAGCGCGATCCTGGTCGGGGAGGTGCTGCTCGCTCCCCGCGTCGCGAGTTCGCTGCGCGCACTGGAGCTTCTGCCCCAGCTGTTTGCCGCGGCTTTGATGGTGATGGGGCTTTACGAAGAAGAAAAGCGCCGCGTCGAACAGAACATGCTGGCGCTTTCCAACGTAAACCTGGCCACTTCCAGTTTCGTCGGGCCGGAAATTCAACAGATGCTCTCGCACGCTCTCGAGCGCGTACTGAGCGTCGTGCGCATGCCGGCCGGCGCGCTGTTCCTGCATCACGGACATGCGCAGGGCCCCACTTCCGTTGTCGCCGTGGGCTTGGCGGAAAATTTCTGCGCGATCGCCCAGGAAGAGGGTCTCGACGATCACCTCGTGGATATGGTTTCGCGCCTGGGAGGGCTCGTTGTGTTCCGCGAACTCGGGCGCGACGCGTCTTGGGCGGCTCTCGAAGGCGAGGAAGCCTTCCGGCGATTCCGGCAGCTGGCTACGAGCCAGGGTTTGCGCACCGTGGTAGGAATTAGCCTGCAAGCCAAGGAACAGGCGTTCGGCGTATTGTTTCTTGGCACCCCCGACTCCCGGCGTTTTACAGCGGCCGAGCTCCGCCTGCTGCTTGCGCTGGGCCACCAAATCGGAATGGCCGTCGAAAATAGCTACCTCGTCCAGCAGACCGCGCGCCGCACGCAAGAGCTCCACATGCTCAACGAAATCGGCCGCGCGCTGAGCTCCACCCTGGACCCGGACACGCTTTTCGATACCATCCTGAACGAAATCCAACGCCTGTTTGACGTGAGTCATTTCTTTGTCGCGCTCCACGATACGGCCCGCAATGAAATTAAATTTGAAGTCGAGTTGCGCGACGGCGAAACTCTCCCAAAAAGGTCCCGGCCATTTGGCGGCAACATGGCGATTGAATACCTGATGCGCACGCGCCAACCCATTTTGATCCGGGAAAATTATGCCGAAGAAATGCGCAAGCTGGGCATCGAACCACAAAATGCGCACAAAGGAAGTTTTTGCGGTGTGCCCCTGCTGTTGTACGAGCGGCCCATCGGAGCCATGATCCTGCGGAGTCCCCAGGAAGGCGCTCTCGATTTCGGGCACCTGGAAATGATGCGCGTGCTCGCCAGCGAAGCGGTCATCGCCCTGGAAAATGCGCGATTGTTTCGTGAAGAGCGGGCGAAATCGCGCCGCTTGACCCTGTTCAATAACATCTCCCGCAATATTATTACGACGCTCAATCCGGATGAAATGATCGCCAAGATCGCAGAAGAATTAGAACAGATGCTCGACTACTCTCACATTGGGATCGGGCTGCTCGATTATACGGCCAAGGAAATCGTGATCCTGGCTGAAGCGGGACAGCGCAAGGGCGCCCTGGGTCGTCGACTGGGTCTGGACGGAAATATAGTAGGGCGGGTCGCGCGCACGGGACAGATGGCGGTCGTCTCCTACGACGCGCAGCACTCCACGGGCGAACCTGTGCTCGCGGGTTCAGACTCCGCGATCGCGCTGCCGATCGTGTACGCCGACCAGTTGCATGGAGTGTTGTATGTGGAAACAGACAAGACCGCCGACTTCCCTCAGGAGGAGGTTCTGTTCCTGGGGACGCTCGCAGACTTGATTTCCGGCGCGCTCCACAACGCCCTCACGTTCCAGAAAGCCCAGGAACAGGCCATCACCGACGGCATGACCGGGTTGAAAACCCATCGCTTCTTCATGGAGGCGCTCTCGGGGGAATGGAAGCGCTCGACGCGCGCGGGACGTTCCTTCTCCCTAGTGCTGATGGATCTGGACCGATTCAAATTCGTCAACGATTTTTACGGACATTTGGACGGCGACCTTGTGCTGCAGCGCGTGGCTCATATTCTCGGATTGAATTGCCGGCGATCGGATGTAGTGGCACGCTACGGAGGCGATGAGTTCGTCATCCTGATGCCCGAAACGGACTCCACGCAAAGCCACCAGCTGGCCGCAAAACTGCGCTCGTGGATTTGCTCCGATCCTGTTCTGCGCGAAAAAAACGTGACTTCCAGTTTTGGCGTCGCGACGTTTCCGCTGAACGGATCCACTCCCCAGGAGCTGATTCAGGTCGCCGACGCCTCGATGTACCTTTCCAAGCATCAGGGCGGGAACGCCGTCTCCACCGCGGATCATTTCAATCCGGATGATTCCCGGAAATGGAAGCGCGACGTCCTCGACGCTTACCTCGGCGTTACGCTCAAGCGCCTGTTCGCCACCGGCCCCGACGCGTTTGTAGAAATCTACAGCCGCATCGAGCAGTTCGCCAGGTCGCTCGCTGAAACCGAACCCGCCTCGAAACACCCGGGCACAAATGAATTGTCAGGATCCACAGGCGAGCCGCCGTTCGAGCCGCTGCCTCCCATCGTCATGGATACCCTCACTTCGCTTGCACTCGCCGTCGATGCCAAGGATCAATTCACTCAGGGCCACTCTCAGAAGGTTTCCAGCTACGCCGTCTTGATTGCCGAGGCCATTGGCCTGGAAGGCGCTGAAATCGAGGAAGTGCGGCTGGCCGGGATGCTGCATGACGTTGGAAAAGTCGGAATCGTGGCATCGATCTTGAACAAAAACGGCCCGCTCAATCCCGAGGAATGGGAAGCGATGAAGCGCCACGTAGAATACGGGGCCAAACTGCTCGAACCACTGCGAGGCACTGAACGCATCCGCCAAATGGTCGCCCACCATCATGAATTTTTCGACGGCTCGGGCTACTTGGGAGGGCTTGCGGGCGACCAGATTCCGTTGGGCGCACGGATCATCGCGATCGCCGACGCCTACGACACGATCACTTCCGAGCGGACGTACAAGAAAGCGCGCACACCGAAAGAAGCGTTCCAGGAACTCGACCGCTGTGGCAACGCGCAATTTGATCCCGAATTAGTGCGGGTATTTATCTCCCGTCTCCGTGAATTGCCGAACCCCCTGATCCTGAATCCCGTCCTGGCCCAGGAACCGGAAGTCTTCCATTAGTAGGACGGGCTTTAGCCTGTCGCTTGGTGTGGAAACCTCAACCGAAAACCAGACAGGCTGAAGCCTATCCTACCCTATAGCCACGCCAGGCTTGTTTCGCCGCCTTTGATTGCGTAGAATCGCGCTTCTTCATGCCGGGGATCAACAAGCCTCACGGAGACGGAATGCCCAGGCGCATTGCAGCAAAGATCACCGGTGTGAGCGGGTACGTCCCGCCGCGGGTGATGTCCAATGCCGATTTGGAAAAGCTGGTGGAAACCGACGATGTATGGATTCGGGAGCGCACCGGGATCCGCGAACGCCACGTCGCCGAGAAAGGCGTCGCCGCGTCCGATCTGGCTACGGCTGCTGCACGCCAGCTCCTAACTTGCAAACACGTGCCCGCGTCGGAGATCGACCTGATCGTGGTTGCCAGCGTTACGCCGGACATGATGTTCCCCGCAACCGCCTGCCTGGTTCAAAACAATCTGGGCGCCAAGCACGCCTGGGGATTCGATCTTTCGGCGGCTTGTTCCGGATTTCTTTATGCCCTCACGGTCGGCGCCCAATTTGTGGGAGCCGGCACTCAAAAAAAAGCGCTGGTCATCGGCAGCGACGTGATGACTTCGATTCTGGATTACCAGGATCGCGCAACCTGCGTGTTGTTTGGGGATGGCGCGGGAGCCGTCCTATTGGAACCCACGGACCGGGACGACGAAGGCATTCTCGACTACGTGCACGATATTGACGGCTCCGGGGGGAAATTTCTCTTCATGCCCGGCGGCGGATCGCTTCACCCCTCGTCACACGAAACCGTGGATCAGAAGATGCACTTCGTCCATCAGGAGGGCGCTCAAGTCTTCAAATACGCGGTACGCCGCATGGCGGATCTAGCATGCGAAATGCTCGAACGAAACGGATTCACGAGCAAAGACCTGGCACTGGTCGTGCCCCATCAGGCCAACTTGCGGATCATTCGCGCCATGCAGGAGCGGCTCGGTATGGACGACGCAAGAATCATGGTGAATATCGATCGCTACGGAAATACGACTGGGGGAACCATACCCCTCGGGTTGCGCGATGCCGTCGACGAGGGCCGCCTTAAAAAAGGGGATCTCGTTTTGCTCGTCGCGGTCGGAGCAGGATATACAGCGGGTGGAATCCTTATTCGCTGGGCCTACTAAGAAGACCTTCGAGATTCAACTTAAGCAAAGAGATTCTAATTTACATCCCGCGGACTTGGGCGGCGCAAACCATGTTGCGCTCCAGGTGCTGGTCCATCAGGACCGCGGCGTAGCGCGAGCAGGTGGCCATTTCGGCGTTAGCCCAGCTGGCCATCGCCGGAACAATGCTGCCCAGTTTCTCCACCACGGCGTAGTAGGCGCGAATGGCTGTAAAGCTACCATTCGGGCCGCGCAGGTCGGGAGACAAGTCTTTTAGAATTATAATGTTACGGAAGTCCTGGGCGCCAATCCCAGCATGGGTGATGCCCGCGGCCACTCGGATCCGCTCCGAGATCGCCTGCGCTGCAATTCCCGAAATGGTCGCGCGCCAGTAATACAGCCCAAACTGTGCGAAGGCAACCATCGAAACCGCGAATATGATAGCAGCAATCATCCGGGAATTTCCTCAGGATTACAGCTTCGTATATCTCTCCGTTCGGAACAATGGTTGTCTCGTACTGACTCCATACACCTCAGGTACTAGTCGTGACCGCGAACTATGCGATTCGGCTGAGTAAAAATTACTTAGGCCTGGGCAAGAGACATGGCGCGCCAGTAGTAGAGGAAGAAATTCCTACAGGCAATGGCTGAAAGACCGAAAACGACGACGGCCGGCATTCGAAGTTTTCCTCTAATTCCCAGTTTGGGATAAGAGAACGGCGGTGACAATGGACCAGACGTACTAGAAGTTTGCGGCGGGATTTAAGTTCTGTGGATAGAAGAGGATGGTCTTGATGGCCATTCTTTCCTGTCCGAATCAACGCGGCGGGATACGGTAGATCTGCTTTGAATTCGATAAGTCGCAATCATATTCACGAATTTCGATTCTCCATTGCGATTCTCCTAATTGGTGCAAAAATCGTTGCTTCCACACGTAACCTTCATCACGCACCCTGAGACGAGACGATATGGTGCCGCAGGACTGATCCAGTTGCCGTGCCGCATTATCGATGGGCTCGCTTCCTCCCGGATCGCGTCCTCCTCGAATCAGGATCATTTTCCCACTCGTGGGATGGCCTGCAGCCAGCCATCCATCTGAGGAGTATACCTGAGGGTGCTTGACGGAATCGGGAAGTAAACCCTCAAATCGCCATGGCCCGTTTTGGGTGGGCACGCGGAGAAAATAAGTGAGATAAAACAGAAACGAAGGATGGTCGGCGATCACCGTTGCCCCATCATGAATCTTCGCGGCCGCGTCCTCCGCAACCTCCTGCCAGGGTTCGATAAATCTAGGCGCTGAATAAAAACGCCGCGAATAGACCCCGTACCAACCGGCCGAGCCGATGATCAAAAGAGTTGCCGCCAGACCGTAGGTCGCCCAGCGGGGCTTGGCCGTCTCAATCGCGACGCCGACCGGCAGCAAGACCCAGGGAGAGAGCATGAGCAGATACTTCGTTTTGAGGATTCCGATCAAGGCCATCAAAACGATCAAGGATGCGCTGTAGAACAAAAAACGCCGCGCGGGACGCGGAAGCCACCACACGACCAAGACCACACTTAGCAGGACCGCGAGTCCCGCAGGAACGCTCAACCTCCAATACCAGGGAGCAACCGATTCGCTGACGAAAAGCGAAAATACGTTGAACGCCGCGTTTGCGAGTATCGTAAGGGCGCCTTGGTGCAAATTCACCCCGCGGGAAAGCTCAACGCGGAACGCTGAGAAGAGTGGAAGGAAACAGACGCAAAGAAGCGCAGCAATTCCTAGGAGAACTTTGGGATTTGCGACAGGCTCTTTGGCTCGAAAGCGAAGAAACTGATCCATCGCGAGGCACCCGAGAATGGCCCAGCTGAAATAGTTGGTCCAAACCAAACAGACGCAAAAGAAAAATAATACCGCCCAACGGCCAAAGGTCTGGTTTTCCAGATACTTGAAATAGGAGAGAGTCAAACCAGCGACCAATAAAAACGAAAACGAGTACCAAGTAGCCAGACGTCCGAAATGATAGGCGAAAGGCCATAGGACCCCCACCCAGATTACGGCAATCCCGCCAGACGATCCTGTGAAATGACGGCTGGCGCGGCCGAGCAGAAATAGTCCGGCAAGAAAAAAAAGGACGGATGGAATCCGCAGATAGTCGAAGTTTCCTCCCGTCCAGCGCAGCCAGAAATGGAGAATGATCTCATACAGTGGAGAGTGCCCTTCCTTGCTGGCGCCGGAAAGGATCTGGGCAAGCGTGGTTAGTAGCGGATTCGAAGCAGCGCTAAGGATGGAGGCTTCGTCATCAAGGAACGTCACGGAGTTGTTGGTGGTAACCAATCCGATGCCCAACAGCAACAGCGGGACCACTTGCTGTGCGATTTCGTGTGGTTTGCCTTGGCGGACCGGCATGATTAATTCTGGCTCGGGCGCAACGGAAAGCCTGCCCAGGCGTTCAAGAGGCCCAGGGTTTCACGCACCACGTCCAGTGCGTCCCGAGTATGGCGCCACCAATGTGCGCCGTCGTAGGTATCCTCTTGGGCATAATGCACCATCATGCGCGGTTCGGAGCCCACCAGTTTGCGCCAGATCGTGCGGACTCGGCGGGTATGCGGTTTTGAGGTGATTATAATCACGGAGTGGAATTTCGAGTTCCGGAGATCCTCCGCAATTTGGCGGACCTCCTCCTCGGTGTTCGCATCCGGGCGCTCCAGAATACGAATCGCGTCGGGAGGGACTCCCTTCGCGATCAAAACCTTCTCGTTATAGAAATCCTCACCCAGATAGGAAATTTTCATTTCCTTCAAATCATCGACGGCAGAAACCGGTGGAGAGATCCAAACTTGCTCCGCATAACCGGCCCGGTAGACTCGAGCGGCTTCCAGGGCGCGTTCCGGAAGGCGCCCGCTCAAGATTACGATCACGTCCGCATGAACGAGCGAATCCTCAACGACGAGCCATCTTCCGACGGTGAAAAACACCGTGGCGGCCACGATTGCGAGCACGACGATAATTCCGCCGGGAATCAGCCAGCGGCGTATTCCCGGTCTTAATTCAGCCAATATTCCGCCTCGTCGCCGTGCCGCCCCGGGGAACGAATGGCCCGCTTCTTAAGCATCTCGGCGAACCCCTTCCTCGGGTTCGTGCAGCGCCCCGATAAAATAAATTACAATGTCGCTGGGTGCAGTCCTCGCAGCGAAAAGGCCGCAGTAAAAAAATGAAGGAATAGCCAATTCGAACAATTCGCGCCAGTAGGAATGGCGAACGTCTAAAGTCTTGCGGGATGGCCGGCACCGTAGAAAAAAAAGTCGATCGTGGGACATCGTCATAGGGCGGACTTGGAATCCTAACCCGGTGGCAATTCGAGGTCAATCGCGGCTGTGGGGCAGTTACAAATTGGCGCTTGGTCCGCCGCAGCACACTTTGTGCCGAAGATCGCTGAGGCTACAATGAAATTCAGCGTGTCCACAAGTTTCGATTGTGTGAGGCAATGTGGGATTATGAAGAAACGCAATTATCCGGAAACCGACGGCATGGAAAGGACACCCCTTTGCGCGCGGTAGTCACGGGGGGAGCGGGATTCCTCGGGTCGCACCTTTGCGACTGCCTCCTCGGTCGTGGCTGGGAAGTTCTCTCGATCGACAACCTGGTCACCGGCACTGCCGCCAACGTTCAGCATCTCGCAGGAAATCCTCGCTTCCGGATCGTCCAGCACGATGTCACCAAGTTTATCGATGTCCCAGGTCCGGTCGATTACGTCCTGCATTTCGCTTCGCCGGCAAGCCCGGTCGACTATCTGAAACTTCCGATCCAGACTCTGAAAGTGGGCTCGCTCGGAACGCACAATACCCTGGGCCTGGCCCTGGCGAAGAACGCCAAATATTTCCTCGCCTCTACGTCCGAGTGTTACGGCGACCCGCATGTCAGCCCGCAGCCGGAAACGTATTGGGGCAATGTGAACACAGTTGGCCCGCGCGGCGTTTACGATGAAGCCAAGCGTTTTGCGGAGGCCATGGTGATGGCCTATCACCGCGCGAAAGGGCTGGACACACATATCATCCGCATCTTCAACACCTACGGGCCGCGGATGCGCCTCAATGACGGCCGCGCCCTGCCGAATTTCGTTCATCAGGCGCTCACCGGGCAGCCCATCACCGTTTACGGCACAGGAAAACAGACACGCAGTTTCTGCTATGTTTCCGATTTAATCGACGGAATTTACCGTCTGATGATGTCCGACGAACATGAACCGACCAACATCGGAAATCCACATGAAATAACGATCCTGGAATTCGCCGAACGGATTCGCACCTTGCTCGGCGTGACCACTCCCATTGTCTTCACACCCCTGCCCCAGGATGACCCCAAGCAGCGCTGCCCGGATATTTCCAAGGCCCGGCGCCTTTTAGGCTGGGAACCAAAAGTTGATTTGGAAGAAGGGCTGCGGCGGACGCTGGAATCATTCAAAAAGCAATTTGCGGAGACGAAAGCAAGTTAGCCGGGATTTCGGTATTAGGTCAGCTTGGAGGACCAAATCCTGGATTACTTCCGGATTGCCGACAAGCCGGGAGTTGACAACAGCAGATCGATAAATCAAATGGCGTTGATCGCGGGTATTCGTCGAGGTGTCTTCGGTCGGGAACTCGCGCGGGCAAGGGCATTTCTCCGAGTGGGGCGTTACGCACAGCCACGTTGGCACCCTGCCCTCTGCTCTCCGGTTGGCATCTCCCTCCCTGGCGGACTTATAATGGGGGTCCTGGGAAGAGAATTTGCACGATACGGGAGCTTCGTGCGAGCCCGAAATTTCTAACGGGGGCTTGCAGCGGCGGCGGTAGGACATGCGGACACAAGCGCTCGAACTGCTCAGGCGGGCTCTCAAGAATCCCGATGCAGAGTTTCGGGAGGGACAGTGGGAGGCGATCTCCGCACTGGTTCAGCGGCAAGCGAAGCTACTCATTGTGCAGAGGACGGGATGGGGTAAGAGTCTCGTCTACTTCATCGCCACGAAACTTCTTCGTGACCGGGGAGCGGGATGCACGATACTCGTATCGCCTCTTCTATCCTTGATGAGGAATCAAATCGCTGCTGCACGGAATATCGGGGTTCGTGCGGAGACGATCAACTCGTCTAATGTTGCAGACTGGCCCCGGATCGAAGGCGGGCTGCGTCGAAACGAGGTCGATGTATTGGTGATCTCGCCCGAGCGACTTGCTAACGACGAGTTCGTCAATCGCTGCCTGCTCCCCATCGCCAGTCGAGTGGGCCTCTTTGTTGTCGATGAAGCCCACTGTATCTCGGACTGGGGGCACGACTTCAGGCCCGATTACCGGAGGATCGTGAGAATCCTGAAGGCTCTACCGCCCAATATCCCAGTTCTTGCGACGACCGCGACCGCGAACGATCGGGTAGCGGGAGACATCGTTGATCAGCTAGGACCCAACTTGGAGGTTCAACGGGGACCTTTGGCGCGTGCCAGCCTCAGTCTCCAAAACATCTACCTGCCTTCGCAAGCGGAGCGGATGGCGTGGCTGGCGCACACACTTCCACAACTTCCCGGAAGCGGAATTGTCTATACGCTTACTGTCAAAGATTCAGAACGTTTAGCCGACTGGCTTGTGTCCCAAGGAATCGAAGCTGAGCCTTATTACGGAGCCATGGAGGCTGAGCAGCGGGAAGCGCTGGAAAACCGGCTGCTTAACAACGAAGTCCAAGTGCTGGTGGCTACCGTAGCCCTTGGGATGGGTTTCGACAAGCCCGATCTTGGATTCGTCATCCACTTCCAACGGCCCGCCTCCGTCGTCCACTACTATCAGCAAGTCGGGCGCGCCGGGCGAGCACTCGATAATGCCTTTGGAGTTCTTTTTAACGGGGAAGAAGACGACGCTATTGCGGACTATTTCATCCGAACCGCTTTCCCGACGCCGGATAATGTGGCCCAGCTTTTATCTGCAATGCGAGCGGCGGGTGAACCACTAAAGGCTTCCGAACTTCGGCAGCGCCTAAATTTGTCAAATGGGATGATTGAGAGCATTTTGAAGTTCTTGCTGCTCGAATCGCCGTCACCAATTCAAAAGATCGATTCCAGCTATGTGCTCAACCCTGTCCGTTGGGAGATGCCTGTAGGTCGGGTAGAGACGATCACAAATCTGCGACGGCAAGAGCAGGAGCGAATGAAAGGTTACATGGCCAGCAAGGCCTGCCTGATGCAGTTCTTGGCTTCGGAACTAAATGATCCAAATGCGGAACCTTGTGGCAAGTGCCTGAACTGTGTGGGTCAGCTCTTGCCAGTTGACTTTCCTGAAAGCCTCGTGCGGGCAGCCCTCGAATTCCTGGGACGTCTGGAAAATCCAATCGAACCACGAAAGCAGTGGCCGCCCGGATTGGCACGCCCGGATATGCGAGGGAAAATCGCGGCGGAGCACCAAGCAATGGAAGGACGTGCACTGTGTCGTTGGGGGGATCCAGGCTTGTGTGAACTTGTTCGACAAGGTAAGCAGCAGGGTCAGCATTTTGACGAACAGCTTGTCGACGCTGCCGCTCGCTTAATCACAGATCGATGGAATTCTGTTCCACCGCCGGGATGGGTTACCTGCGTGCCGTCGAGACGGCGTTTGACACTTGTCCCGGACTTCGCTCGGCGTCTCGCGTACGAGCTTGGCCTTCCATTTCTGGAATGCATCCGCAAGGTTAATGACACTGAACCTCAGAAGACTCGGGCTAACAGCTTTCAGCAGGCTCAAAATCTGGCCGGCGCGTTCGTCGTCGATGCGGCTACAGTCCGGAGCGAGCCAGTTCTTTTGGTCGACGACATGGTCGATTCCCGATGGACGTTTACTGTGCTAGCTTTATTGCTACGCCGTGCCGGAAGTGGACTGGTCTATCCGTTTGCTTTGGCGGACACTTCCTCGGTAGATAGTGATTAGTGAGGTCGGATTGCAAACGACTCTGACGGCAGACACACAAGCAGTTCTCTTGCTTTGCGGCGAGCTCGGGCAAAAGGGCGGCAACGGCTTGAAGCCGCTTGGACTGCGGCAGTATAACTCACTGGCGTCGTGGCTAAAAGCTGAGGGCATGCGGCCCGGAGACCTACTAACGCCCGAAGGCCGAATGAGGCTCACCACTATTGAGGGGCGGGAGGTCAACTTCGATCGCGTCGCGCCGCTGCTTGATCGGGGTGCTGCGCTAGCCCTAGTTACAGAGAAGTGGGAAAGAAGCGGTCTTTGGATCATCAGTCGAAGCGATTCGTGTTATCCGGAACGTCTTAAACGATATTTAGGGCAGACTGCCCCGCCTCTTCTCTATGGGGTCGGCTCCACTAGCCTGCTCAACCGTGGCGGCCTCGTCGTCGTTGGGTCCCGCGACCGCTCGGAAGAGGACGGAGAGTTCGCGCGCCGGGTTGGTGAGCATTGTGCGAAGGAAGGCATCGCAATTATTTCGGGGGCCGCAAAGGGAATCGACCGCGACGCGATGTCCGGTGCGCTTGAGGCTGGCGGATGGGCTTTGGGAGTGCTCGCGGAAGGCTTGGCCAAGACAGCCACTTCGGGGCAGTATCGGTCGGGCCTCGTGGGTGATCGTTTGACCCTCGTGTCCCCCTACGACCCGGATTCGAGGTGGTTCGCCTATACTGCCATGGAGCGGAACAAGCTGCTTTATGGGTTGAGTGACGCCGCCCTGGTGGTCGCTAGCTCAGCCGACAGTGGAGGCACATGGGGAGGGGCCTGTGAGGCGCTTCAATATGGCCGCGTGAAAGTGTTCGTTAAATCCTGCGGAACCGTAGCACCGGGGAATCCCAAGTTGCTTCACATGGGAGGCATTCCGTTTCCTGTGGAGCCGTGGGAGAATGTTCGGGCTTTATTCACTGCGCCAGAGCCGAAGAATGGGCATCTGTTTTCTCAGACAGGCCTGCAGCCCCCTCCAATGGTAGGGCGCGCTGACATAGGGGTCGAAGCGGCCAACGGAAATCCTGTCTCAGCGGAACAAAGTGCGAGCGCAGCGGCCACGTCAATATCAGATCCGGTCAAGCCAACAGAAGAGACGATACGGCCAGCTGCGGCAGAGCAATGTTACGACGCTTACTATCTTGTGATAGAACAAATGTCTGCCCTCCTTAACGAACCTCAAACGGATGAATGGCTCGCGGACAAGATGTGCGTACGTGCCACGCAAATCAAGGATTGGCTGGCTCGTAGCGTCCGCGAAGGACGCATCACAAAGCTGAAAAAGCCTGTTCTGTACGTGGCCCGCTCTCACACCCTTTTTACCAAGTGAATCATCAAAACAGGTGGGATCGTTGAAGCAAGTGATTGCCTCGCTCTCTGGAGTCCGTCTGCGTTGTCGGCTAACTGGAGAAATGATCGGACCTGAAACGTGGTCGCGGAAAGTCTGCATTCCAATTGCGCGGATGACGGCGCACTCAGAAACAACCCCTTGCCCCTGCCGGTCTTCTTTCCCAAACTAACCCACTACCGGGATTTCTCCCCACAAATTTTCTTGCGAAATGCACTGCGGGTTTATTGGCCGGCCATGACGGCGACCGGATCGGGCCGCCCGAAGCTCATATACTCGAAGCCGAGAGCTCTCATCTCCGCCGGGCGCAACATGTTCCGGCCGTCGATCACCAGGGGGCGCGCCATTTCCTTGCGAACGCGCTTCCAGTCCAGCCGCCGGAACTGCTCCCACTCGGTGAGCACCAGCAGCGCGTCGGCTCCTCGCGCCACTTCGTAAGGGTCCGCGCTGTAGGTCAAATTCGGAAACACCGCGCGCGCCCGCTCCATGGCCTCCGGATCGGTCGCGCGGACTTCCGCCCCTTCCGCCAGAAGGCGCCGGATCACTTCAATCGCGGGCGCCAGCCGAATGTCATCCGTGTTCGGCTTGAACGCGATTCCCAGGACGCCAATCTGTTTTCCCTTCATCACCCACAGCGCCTTCTTCACTTTCTCCAGGAGACGATCCACCCGCAGCTTGTTCACCCGCTCGGCTTCCTTCAATAATCCGAAATCCACACCCGCGCCGTCGGCCAGCTTAATGAACGCCTGTATATCTTTCGGTAAACAAAATCCTCCGAATCCCAATCCCGCTTTCAAAAACTGGCCGCCAATCCGCGGGTCGAGGCCCACGGCGCGCGTCACTTCCTCCACGTTGCCGCCCAGCCGCTCGCAGAGATCCGCCAGCACGTTCGCGTAGGAAATCTTCAGCCCCAAAAACGAATTGGACGCGTGCTTGATGAGCTCCGCGCTGGCAATCGTGGTCACCACAAAATCCGGTGTCGCCACCGGCGGACAATTCGGCTGGTGCACCGGGCAGCGGTACCGCCCTTCGAGGATCGGCCGGTACAACTCGCGCAACTGTTGCTCGCTTTCTTTCTCTTCGACGCCGATCACGATCCGGTCGGGATGAAAGAAATCCTCCACCGCCGTCCCTTCGCGCAAAAATTCCGGATTCGAGGCCACGCGAAACTTCGCCCCGGGATTCGCCGCATAGACCTCGAGCGCCCGCTTGAGCTGCTCGCCTGTCTGCGCCGGCACTGTGCTCTTCTCGATCACCAACTTCGGCGTGCTCGACTCCTTGGCGATCATCCGCGCCACGTTCTCGATCGCCGACAGGTCGGCTTCCCCGATTCCGTTGGCGGCGTCCCCACGCAAATAAATACGACATCCGCCTCGCGCACGGCTTCCCCGCCATTCGCCACGAACCGCAACCGGCCTTCCTGCACCACACTTTCCAGCACCTTCTCCAGATGCGGCTCGTAAATCGGGATTTTCCCCGCCTGTAGCGTAGCGATCCTCGCGCTATCGTTGTCGGTCGCGACCACTTCATGCCCCGCCTCCGCCAGACAACTCCCCGACACGAGCCCCACGTAACCGCAGCCAATCACCGCCAATTTCACGCTTGTTCTCCCTTTGAAAGCATGCCCGATCCTGGCATCGTCTCCGCGCGAACTGATTCTCGCCCAATCTCCTGCCCAACAATAGCGCCTTTCCCTCGACCGTTGCCATACAAACACTTCTCTAGCTTTTCGTCAGCGAAAAACTCCCGATCACCAGCGCGTCTACGCCGGAACAGAAATAGCTTCGCACCGCATCACGCGGCGAAACCACCAGCGGCTCGCCAAATAAATTGAAAGACGTATTCACCAGCATGGGAGCGGAAGCAAACTGGCCAAATCGCTCGAGCAGCCGCCAAAGGAGCGGGTTCGCCGCGCGCTCCACGACGTGCAGCCGCACGCGCCCGCCAGGGAGAAGAAAACCGTCCAGGAGGCGGGCCGCTTCCGGTTTTGCAATGCCCAGCGTGGCCATAAATCGCGCGGAGGGCGAATAGTCGAAATACTCCGCGGCGCGCTCGGCCAATACGGAAATGGCAAACGGCCGGAAGGCTTCGCGGTGTTTCACAAATTCATTCAGATTTTCCTTGACGTAAGCGGCCCACGGAGAAGCCAGCAGGCTGCGATTGCCGAGAGCGCGAGGGCCGAACTCGGCCGCGCCCTGGAACCATCCCACAATTTTCCCTGCGGCCAGCAACTGGATCGTTTCTTCCAGCTGGTGTTCATCGCTCGTGTGAAACCGGTAGCGCGCCTTGCAATTTTCGAGGACTTGCTTCATCTCCTGGCTCGAATAGCTGGGCCCCCAGTCCAGTTTTTCGACGGCGGCCCGCCGCGGTTTCCCTTGGATTTGGTGGCGCACGTACCACGCCGCGCCGAGCGCGGTGCCTTCATTCCCCGCTGCGGGCTGAACGAAAACGCGGTCGAAGCCCGTGTTCCGTTCCACGTGCGAGACCACAATCGGGTTCAGAAACAATCCGCCCGCCAGGCACAAGGACTTCGCGCCAGTCTTCTTCCGGTAACGCTCGGCCAGTTCCGCGGCGAGCGCGCAGCACGCCTGCTGGACGCTTGCGGCCAGCTGCTTGCGCAACGCCTCCGGAATCGGCGGACGCGGCGAGCCTGTCTCGGCGGCTTTGCCGATGGCAGGGTCCACACCCACGGCTCGATAGAATTTCGGCGAGAACGCGATGTGTCCGGCAAGACCCGCGTTGAAGTAACGCGTTGCCAGGCGCGGCAATTTTCCCGGCGCGCGACGCAGCATCTCCAGAAACAAAGCCTCGAACGCGGGCTCGCCTTCGAGGGCCAGCCACTGCGTCTTGTGTTCGTCACCGTGGGGCGCGAAGCCGATCAAATCCGTGATCTGCGAAAAAATCCAAGCGGGCGAATGCGGAAAAGGAATCGATTCGAGAACGCGCAGGCGGTTGCCCTCGCCAAGCGCAATCGAGCCGGAGCGCCCGTCCCCCTGCTCGTCCAGCGTGAGCACCAAGGCGAGGTCGGCATCCGACGCGTAGAAAGCGCTGGCGGCATGGCAGATATGGTGTTCGAAGTGCAGGACTTTCAGGTGCGGTGATTCGCCCAGCATTTCTAGTAAACGTCTGTTGTTGAGTTCGCGGCCCAGCTCGCCGAGCGCCTTCGTCTGATAGTAGCCGCTGGGAACCGGAGCAAATGGCGTGAGCTTCGCGCGCATCCATGCCTGACGTACCCAGGTGCGCACCGGCCGGCTGGCCACAGCGACGCATTCGACGCCGCTCCAACCAGTCCCCGCGTGCTCCAGGCAAAAGCGAATCGCCTCGCGCGGAATTCCGGCGGCCGTGCGCCTTCGCACGAGCTTGCTTTCCTCCATGGCGGCAACAATGCCGTCGTCGGAGAGGAGCGCAGCGGCGGAATCGTGCGAGAGGCCTGAAAGGCCAAGTATGTTCACTGGAATTCCCTATTTCTGCCTAGAGGTCGTTACGCAACGTCGCGAAAGGCCCCGCCTTTGAAGAGGCGGGCTACAGCAAATCTTCGTCGGTTGCGCAGCTGCTGTAGCCCGGGTCTTCAGACCCGGGGCCTTCCTCCTCTATTCGAGAAAGTCTTTTCTAATAGCACCGGCTCCCAATTAAGCCATGCAACAGCATCTAGGCAATGTCGTGGAGTTTACTCGTGGAAGCCGCGCGCGTCCATGTGCAGGAAAAGTTCAGCCGCGATTCTTGGGAAGGATCGAACCGCCTGAAAGCAGCCCACGAAGAGCGAGTAGCAGAAGGCGCGGCTGGCTCAGGGCAATGCTCCAGAGAACGCGCGAGGCCTCGTCGCGTGTGTATTGGCTGAGCGAGCGCCGCGTCGAATCGTTCATGAGGTCCACCAAGTGGCTGTAATCCGTCTGCTTGAAATGGTGAATCGTCTTGCGAATGAGCAAGTGGAGATCGAGCTCCCGCCGCAGGGAACGCAGTTCGCGGCTTTCCCCGCCATTCATGATCGATTCACTGACGCCGATGGCTCCGCGAAAACCGGTGACGATCCCGCCCACTGTTGAAACTTTCACCTGCCCGGCGGCGTCGCCCACCAAGAACACGCGCCCTGCGCCGACACGGCGCTCGACCGGAGTCCACCGGTCGTACACCGGGATTCGCGCGCCCTGGTATCCGAGCG
The DNA here is from genome assembly GCA_963719875.1 of uncultured Acidobacteriota bacterium. GTDB lineage: Bacteria > Acidobacteriota > Terriglobia > Acidiferrales > UBA7541 > Palsa-360. Next base: position 1,076,807 of record CAVRDJ010000002.1, read on the forward strand.
GCGTGAACCCGCGTTTTTCCATGAAGCGTTCGAGGCTGCGGCGGATCTCCTGGCCGTCTTCGCCGATCAAACCTAAGACCGCGCGCTCGCTCGACTCCGGGATCAGCCAGTAGAAGTACGGCGTATCGTCCGGCACGAACCAGACGCGCACCGTGTTGGGTGACATGTCCGCAGGCACGCGCACGATGGCCTGCACGAGAGGAACGGTCGGCTGGCGAGGCCATCCGGCGCTCTGCGCCACGCGCGAGAGCGCGCCATCGGCGCCGACCACCACGTCGGCGTGCAGTTCATGGACGCGAGCGTCCTGGGCGCGCTCCACGCTTACGCGCAGCCCATTTCCATTGCTCTGCAGGTCTACGAACCGATTGCCGAAGGAAACTTTTGCGCCGTGGCTTTGCGCATCGCCGGCGAGGCCACGGATCAGACGGGATCGCTCAATGATCAGGTCGGGACGATCCAAGGGAACCTGGGCGGCGCGGCCGTCGGTAAATAATTCAAAGTTGCGGATTTCGTTGACGACGGAAGCCTCACCTACCTGCCCCAGCAGGGTGCGCATGTGGCTGGTCACAATGAGCGTCCGGGGAGTAGGATCGAGCTGGTCAGACCGTTCGAGCACCTCCACCGCGCAGCCCGCCCGCGCCAGAAGAGATGCGGTGAAAAAACCTGAAGCGGAACCGCCGATCACGGCTACCTGTGGTCCTGATTTAGTGCCTCGCCCCTTTTTGATTTCTCGCTCCAGTGTGACCTTCCCGCGCTTCAAAGTCCGATCGCATGCCAACAGCACATCGACGTGGAAGCGCTTCCCTTCTCGAAGTTGTAGAAGAAATAAGAGAGCTGACGTCCCAGGACAGTCGCCAATCTTCCCTCGCGGCGCGACGAGATTGTCCGATAACCAGCGACCCCGGATATCCCATCACCAAACCGAATCAACGAGAGAGCAGTATAGCCAAACCGCGACGTTAGGCAAAGCGGAAGGCGACATTCATCGAAAGAAAATTATTCGTTCCAAGTTGGACTCGTGGGCCGAAGGCGAATATCATTTGAAACGGATGATTCAAGGGCCGCGAGCGCTTCTGCACCGCGCGCCAAAAGGGGAAAGCCGTGAGCCCCAAATTGGTTTCCATACAGGTAGGAATCCCGCGCATTGTCACTCGGGATGGCCAGGAAGTCTTGACGGGAATATTCAAAGCGCCCGTCGAAAAGCGCGTGCGGATGCGAGTCCTGAATCTCGACGGGGACCAACAGGCCGATTTGTCCGTCCATGGCGGGCTGAATAGGGCCGTGTACGTCTATCCCTCCGAACATTATCCCTACTGGAAAAAGGAACTACCGGACATGAATCTTCCCTGGGGAGCTTTCGGAGAAAACCTGACGACGTCAGGCCTCGCCGAAAGCGCTGTCTGTATCGGAGACCGCTTCATGATCGGCACAGCGGAAGTGGTCGTCACGCAGCCGCGCCTTCCGTGTTTCAAACTGAATCTGAAATTCGATCGCGACGACATGGTCAAACGCTTCCTGGCAAGCCGCCGCACCGGATTTTATCTCCGCGTGCTTCGCGAAGGAGAAGTCGGCGCAGATGACGAAATTATTCCGGTGCATCGAGATGAGAACCGTGTTTCCGTGTTGGACGCCTTGCGCCTGCATCTCCATGAATCGGATTCGAGTGAATTGCGCAATCGCGCTCTCCAGGTGGAATACCTCTCCCCATCCTGGCGCAAAGAATTCAGCGAGCAGGTTTGAATTCCACCGCAAGGAACCGATGACACTCTAGCCCGGATTTCTCACGGCGCAGTGAATCAGGACAAGGGACAGATGTGAAAGAACGAGATGAGGCAGGTTTAAGTAGCGCGGGCTTCAGCCTGCGGGGTTTCGTACTTGCGAGGACCAAACCCCGCAGGCTGAAGCCCGCGCCACTCGGACGCCAATAAAAATATCAAGGAGAAAGAGATGAAGTTGAACGTGGGCTTAATCGGCCTCGGCCGCCTCGGCCGCGTCTATGCGCATGACCTGTCAGCGCGCGTAACCGGCGTGCGTCTCGCTGCATTGGCGGACACGAATGCCACGCTCGCGGAGGAAACCGCGCGTGAGTTGGAAGTGCCGCGCTGGTACTCCGATCCCCTCGCGATGCTCGATGATCCGGGGGTCGACGCCGCGATTATCGTCAGCCCAACCCATACACACACCGACCTCGCTGTCGCCGCAATTGCCCGCGGCAAGTCCGTGTTTTGCGAGAAGCCTCCGGCATTGTCACTCGGCGAAACTCAAAAGATGAAGGACGCCGTCGAGCGCGCCCATGGCTTCCTGCAAATGGGCTTCATGCGGCGCTTCGACGCGGGCTATGCCGCCGCCAAGAAAAAAGTCGACGAAGGCGTCATCGGCACGCCCATCGTGTTCAAGTCTTCCTCGCGCGATCCCTACCGGCCTTCCTTGGAATACGCGAATCCCAAGAGCAGCGGCGGCATGATCGTCGATATGGGCATTCACGATTTCGACCTGGCGCGCTGGTACATGGGCGAGGTCGCTTCGGTCACCGCTGTCGGCGGAACACTCGCGTATCCGGAGCTCAACGAAGTCGGCGATATCGACAACGCCATCGTCACGCTGACGTTCGCCAGCGGCCGCATTGGCGTCGTCGATCTCAGCCGAAGCGGCGTCTACGGGTATGACATCTTTGGTGAAATCCTCGGCACCACGGGCACTCTGCGAATCGGCTACCTCCGCGAGACGCCGCTGTTCGTGATGACGCAGAATCAAGTCGCGCACGACACCGTGCCATTCTTCATGGAGCGTTTCCGCGACGCCTACCCTGCCCAACTTCAAAACTTCGCAGACAATCTCCGCAACGGTCGTGAGCCACCCATCACGATTGACGATGCGATCGGGGCCCTCCGAATCGCGCTGGCAGCTACTCGCGCTCAATCTTCCGGCAAGTCGGTCTCGCTGCAGGATGCCACCCTGTAGCCGCGAACTTTGTGCGTTCCAAAATCCCCACCCTTGCAAAAAGCGCAAGGATGGGGCGCCCATCAATTCAAAATCTCAAATTTGAAATTTCAATTGGAGATCTCAAATTCAGAACATTACCCCCAACAACATCAATTCAATTATTCGGCCTCGACGCCGGGTGCCTCACCCTTTGCGATTTTGAAATGGCGGGGGTTTAGATTTCACAACTCCGGGATCAGAAAATCGGGAAGCGATTCGGCATTCTTACTTATCGCGGGTTTGGCGTTCGTAGGGCGCGCGTTCGAGCAAACCAATTGCGCCGAGCACGGCCGCGAGCGCGGCCACCACATAAGCAGGCCCCGTGGCAAACGGCCGATGGCTCCGGGATCGGGCGGGCGGCCTATCCGAATCGCGGCCGCTTGAAATACACATCCCAAGTGTTTATAACAGATCTGGAGCTGCATGGAGGCGCTCATCCGATGTATTTCCGCATCAATATCACATTGCCGGAAGAAACGATTCGACTCATCGACCGGGTCTGCCAAAAGGGCAATCGAAGCCGCCTGATCGACAAAGCGGTGAAGCGTTACGTGACCGACGCGCGCCGCGCGAACCTGAGGAAACTCCTGAAGGAAGGAGCGTTGCGCCGAGCGGAACGCGATCTTCGTTTGGCCGAGGAGTCGTTTTTCCTGGAAGAAGAGGCATGGCACACAAACGGGCGGTGAATTACCCCAGGCGCGGTGAAGTGTACCTCGTGAATTTTGATCCCGTGATCGGCGCTGAAATCAGAAAGACACGGCCAGCTCTGATCCTGCAGAATGATATCGCCAATCGCCATAGTCCTTTGACCATCGTCGCCGCCATTACGTCTCAATTCGAGGAACCGCTCTATCCCACAGAGGTTCTTTTGACGGCGGGCGAAGGCGGGACCACCAGAGATTCGGTGATCCTCCTGAACCAAATCCGCTCGGTGGATAAGCGGCGCCTCGCGCGACGACTGGGGACGATCCGTTCCGAGTCGATGCGCCGCGTGGATCGATCCCTTCAGATCAGCCTCGGATTGATATCGATTTAGAATTCGACACGGAGGCACTATGCGGCAGGCTTGTTTTTCGGCGTTTGTCGCTCGTAGGGCGCGCGTTCGAGCAAACCAATTGCGACGAGCACGGCTACTGCGGCGAGCGCGGCCACCGCGTAAGCAGGTCCCGCGGGCAGATGGCTGATCGCCAAGGCCAGCAGGCCGAAAAATGCGCCGAGAGCGTACATCAGCAAAACGGCGGTGCGTTGGCTCTTGAAAAGATTCGAGAGGCGGTGCGCCGTGTGGTCCTTCCCGGGCGTCGTAAACGGCAAAAAACCGCGGCGGGAACGGGAAATGGAAATCAGCGTGGTGTCGAAGATCGCCGAGCCGAGAATGAAGATGGGGATCAGCCACGCAGCTTTGTGACCGGCGGTAAGCACCGGGCGAAGCTTGAGGGCCAGCGTCGCCATCAGGAAACCGAGAAACATCGCGCCGCCATCCCCCATGAAAATTTTCGCGGGCTTGAAATTCCAACGGAGGAATCCGGCGGCGGCTCCCAGGACCGCGGCCGCCATCGTGCTGACCAGAAGCTGGCCGCTTTCGAGCGCGAAAATGGCGAAGAACAGCGAAGCCATCGCGGCGACGCCCGCGCAAAGCCCGTCCATGTGATCCAAAATGCTGAAGGATGCAGTAATCCCGACGACCCACACCAAAGTCAACGCCGTGTCCGCCCAAATCCCCGGCGTCCCCGGCCAAATGTTGGAAAAAACCTGAGCGCGGATGCCCGAAACAAGCAGGATGACCGCCGCGGCCGGCATGGCTCCGAACAACTTGATTTGATGATGGAGCAGGCCGCGGTCGTCCAGCACGCCGACGACGGCGACGAGCGTCGCGCCAAAGTAAATGCCTATCACTTCCGTCAGCGCCGGACCGTCCATCGATACCAGCAGCGCAATCAACACGCCCAAATAAATCGCCAAGCCGCCGAGCAGCGGCATCGGCTGAACGTGCACTTTTCGAGGGCCCGGATGGTCCACCATCCCGACGCGAAGGGCAAGCTGCCGCACCGGTACGGTGAGTCCCATCGAGGCAATCAAAGCAACCGCAAATGCAATCAGGCTCGTATTCATAAGAGCACTGGATTCAGCCCCGTGTCAGCATCCTCTCAAACCGCGTTGCGCAAACCGTGTCAGTTGAAATCCGGGAACGCCAATCTCCCGATTGGCGTTTCGCGTGACGCCATTCAGGAGAATTGCGTTCTCGGGTCAGATCACGCGGAACGGGACTTTCGGCTTCCAGTCCGCCATCTGATCCGTAAGAGTCCGGCCGATGAACGAAGATCTTCCCGTCACTTAGACTGTCTATCCCGTCCACATCGTTTCAACCTGCTTCATCCGCGAACTACGTCCTCGATCGTCTCAGAGTAAATTTTCAGCTGCTTCACTCTATCATAGGAAAAAGAAATCTCCCGCGCCCGGCGCGCCATGGTTTGCAATTGTTCCGAGTCGTGCAACACACTTCGGATGGCTTCCGCAACGCTCGCCGGATCGTCCGGATTGGCGGCGATGCCACAACCGGTCCGGCGAATAATCCGCACCACGTCACTTTCTTCCGGAGCGACTCCGAGGACGGGCCGCCCCGCGGCAAGTGTGGGATACAACTTGCTCGGCACGACAACACCTTCGAGCCCTCTCTTGACCGTAACGACGTGCATGTCACCGGAAGAAAGCACCAGCGGCACTTCACTCGCCGGGCGAAACGGCAGGAAACGAATCGCGCGGCATCCCTCCGCCATGGCCTCGACTTGCGCCTTCATCGCTCCTTCGCCGATAAATACGAGCCCCACACCTTCCTTCTCTAACATTCGGACCGCCGAAATCAGCGTTTGCCACGCTCCATAGAAGCCGACGTTCCCCGCATGCACCAATGCGAAACGCAAATCGCCGCGAATCTCACGCGCCACGGAATTGTCCGCTGAGGGCACAGTTTCCGGAATGTTGATTCCATCGCGCGAGACTACCACACGAGCCGGATCGACTCCTTTCGCGACGATGCGATCGCGCATGTCCTCGCCAAGAACAATGACACGATCCGCGCGGCGCAGCGCCCAACGATGCATCGCTTCCCAGCGCGCCGTGAAACTTCCGGGGCGGACGATCGAGCCGCCCACGGCCATGTCCGGATACAGGTCGCGAATGTTGTACACAAACGGGCGGCCTGATAGCCGGGCAACGAGAGCGCCCGCGATGCCTTCGATAGGCGGGTCGGTCATGGCCAGCACCATGTCCGAAGGGATCGAGAGGGCCCTCGGGATCGCCAGCGAAAGATAGGTTAGATAATTTGTGACGCGGCGGCGCATTTGAAAACGCGGATAGGCGGTTGAGCCCACGCGCTCGATGGCCAAATTGCCGCGGACTTCGCGCCGGAAAAAGTAACGCGGGTGACGTTCGGCCGGATCGTAGCTCGGCCGGCCCGCAAGCACGGTCACGCGGTGATTCACCGAGAGGGCTTCCGCGACTTGCGCGGCGAACTTGGCCGTGGCGCTGGTGTCCGGCGGAAAGTATTCGTTCAGAAGAAGGATATGCACAGGCTCATCCGGAAGGGAAAAGAAATGACCGCAAGAATAAAATCACATTCCTGCAAAATCGCAACTCGCCGGATCAGCGCGGCACCTCGGCGGGTTCAGGCTTGCGGACGAGGATGTCGCCCAGGACAAGCACATCCATCTTGGTGCGCAGAAAACATTCGATCGCTTCCTCGGGGCGGCAAACAATAGGTTCGTTGTCGTTGAACGAAGTATTCAGGACCACGGGAACGCCGGTGAGATTGGCAAACTCCCGGATCAGCCCCCAATAGCGAGGGTTCGCTTCTTGCGTGACGGTCTGGAGACGGCCCGTGCCGTCCACGTGAGTGGGCGCGGGAATCGCCTTTCGTTTCTCGGGCCGCACGGAATAGGCCTGTGTCATGAAGGGGCACGGGTAGGAGTTCTCGAAGTACTCTCCCGTCGCTTCCGCAAGCACGGACGGAGCAAAAGGCCGGAACATTTCGCGGTGTTTGATCCTGGCGTTCAGTATATCCTTCATATCCGGCCGGCGCGGATCGGCCACGATGCTTCGATTTCCCAGCGCCCGCGGTCCCCACTCGGCCCGCCCTTGAAACCAGCCGAGTATTTTCCCCGCGGCGATTTCCTTCGCCGCTTCCTTGGCAATCACTTTTTCGTGAAGCTCTGAGATCTCCATGCCTTCGCTCTGCAAGCGGCTGGCAGCGACAGCCGAGCGCATCTGTTCCTGCGAGTAGCCCGGCCCCCAGTAGGCGTTTTCCATGACGAAGCAACGAGGCTGGCCGAGTGTCTGATGATGAACGAAATAGGCAGCGCCGATCGCGAGCCCCCCATCCCCTGCGGCGGGCTGCACGAAGATTTGTTCGAAGGGCGTTTTATCAAAAATTTTCCCATTGGCAACGCAGTTGAACGCGACCCCGCCGGCCAGGCAAACGGCCTTTTGCTTGGTTCGAGCGTGCAGCGCCCGAAGCATTTCGAACAAGACCTCTTCCAGGCGCGCTTGCAGCGTGGCCGCGCCGTCGCGATGCACCTTTTCGACCGGCGCCCCGGGATCGCGCGCGGGTCCCAGACGTTCGGCCATATAGTCGGAGAACATCGCACCCAGTTCGGGAGTCTTGTCCGCATCGCGCCAAGTCATCTCAGGCCCGGTGCGATGGTGCTTGAAATACTCGAGCCCCAAGCGGAAGCCGACGCCTCCGTTGGTGCGGACAATGCGGCGGAACTCGTCCAGATAGGCAGGCTCGCCGTAGGCGGCCAGGCCCATGACTTTGTACTCGTCGCCGAATTTGCGAAATCCCAGGTATTGAGACACGGCCGTGTAATACATGCCGAGAGAGTGGGGAAACGCAATCGCTCCGTCGATGTGCATGCGATTCCCGCGGCCGGTCCCCCACATGGTACTGGCGAAATCGCCGAGGCCATCCGCGGAAAGCAGCGCGGCCTGATCGAAAGGGGAAACAAAAAACGTGCTCGCCAAGTGCGCCTGGTGATGCTCGATGCGGTGATACCTGGCTCGAATCTTGCCGGGCGCCACATCGAACGCCTGGGCGAGCGCTTCTGGAATTCCCACGAACCGGGCCATCACTTTCGCCCTTTCGCGGGCAAAACTGGGCATCTTCAGGGCGTAAAGAAGTTTTGTCCCGAGGCGCGCCCAGGGATTGCGCGGGATCGCGATGTGGTCGACTTCACGAAGGGTTATGCCGGCAGCGTCCAGGCAGAAGCGGATGGCCGCCGATGGGAACCCCGCCGCGTACTTTACGCGATTAAAGCGTTCTTCTTCGACGGCGGCGATCAGGCGTCCGTCCGCAATAATTGCCGCGGAGGCGTTGCCGTGGTAGGCATTGATCCCTAGGATGTACATCCGGAATGGCTTTCCCTTCCCTTAAGACCGCAGGTTCGAGGCAGTCGCTGAAACGGCGGCGGTGCGATCGGCATCCGCGGTCGAGACTGGATGGTTCACCGCCTCCGTCACGTGGCGGCGAACCCATTCGTTGAGCACAAACAAGCTCCAGGGACGCGACCAATTGGTCTGGCCGATGACGAAGTTCTGCCACGCGCCCCGCACGGCGCGCGGATTCAAGTACTGGCGCAACGGCGGCGTGAGATTAAACAAATCCTGCGAGAGACGCACGCCGAGAGGACCCCTGAGCCAGACCTCCCACGGCAGAGTGAATGTTCGCTTGGATTGGCCGACGACTTCATCCGGCAGCACGTCGGAAAGCGCTTCGACCAATAAGGATTTCGGAACATCAGGCGTGTATTTCACATTCTTCGGCAGCCGGCCGACAAACTCCACGAGCCGGTGGTCGAGGAATGGCACGCGGACCTCGAGAGAATTGGCCATACTGGCGGCGTCGGTGTCGCGCAGCAGCGTATTTACCATGTACGACTGCAACTCGAAACAGCAAACGGATGTAAAGGAATCCAGCAGCGCGGCCTGCCGCGCCGTCTCCCGCATCCGCACGCGCCAGGGATATTCTCGGCCGCTCAAATCCCCGGCGGATTCGAAATAAGGAGCGAGCAGGCGCCGTATCCGAGAAGGCGTGAACAAGAGCCGCGTGAAATAATACGCATGCGGGAAATCCTTGGGGGAACGCCAAGCTGCGGCAGCCTTGCGCACCGCATCGCCCGCGGCAATCCGGACGGCAACGCCGGCAACCAGGCGGCGGAAGGGACGTGGAATCCATCGCCCGAGTCCGGCCACGAACGCGGCCCGAGGAGTCGAAACAAATGTGGAATACCCTCCGAAGATCTCATCGCTGCCGAGCCCCGAGAGCGCCACTTTCAAGCCGGCCTCGCGCGCGGCTCGCGACACGAAGTAAGTGTTCAGGCCATCCATGGTGGGCTGGTCCAGTGACGTGATTGCATCCTCCAATTGAGCCACCAACGTATCCGGGGCGAGGAGAATTTCCTGATGTCGCGTTTGGAAGCGTTTGGCCGTTTCGCGCGAAATCTTGGCTTCACTGTACCGCTGCTCGGGAAATACAACCGTAAATGTGCGCAGGTCGCTTTGGAAACGGCTGCCCAGGGCAACCAGGCTGGTAGAGTCCAGTCCGCTGGAAAGAAATATTCCCAGTGGAACGTCCGCGATCAGATGATCGCGAACCGTTTCCTCGAGCAACGGGCGCAATAATTTTGCGGCTTCCTGAAGATTTTTCGGCTTTGGCCCTTCCTGTTGAAGCACGGCTTCGGAATAAACCCAGTATGGCTTCGGTGAAGGTTTTGCAGGCGGAGCGTAGGCGGAAAAAGTGAGGCAATGCCCGGGAGGAACCGAGAAAACGCCTTCCACCAGCGTGGACGGCTCGGCCACGGAACCGAACGTAAGGTAAGCCTCCAGTGAATCCGGAGAAATGCGCGGCTGGAGCTGGCCGCTGGCCAGCAGCGAACGCACTTCAGAGGAAAACAGGAGAACGCCACCCGTGACCGCGTAATACAGAGGCTTGATTCCCAGCCGGTCCCGCGCAAGAAAAATGTGCGCGCGCCGCGCCGCTTCTCCTGAGGTGCCGGAGGAACGCGCATCCCAGATGGCAATGGCAAACATCCCGCGGAGTTCGCGCAAACACTGCTCGCCCCATTCCTCGTAAGCATGGACGATGACTTCTGTGTCCGAGTGAGTCCGGAACACATGGCCGCGCCCTTCCAGCGTCTTGCGCAACTGCGGGAAGTTATAGATTTCCCCGTTGAAAATAACCGCGACGTTGCCTGTTTCGTTGAATACGGGTTGGTGTCCGCCAGGTAGGTCAATGATGCTGAGGCGGCGCATCCCAATCACCGCCGACGGAGCCACCAGGATCCCGTCTTCATCCGGGCCGCGATGCGATAGCGCCCCCATCATCCGACGAGCAATATCTTCAGCCAGTTCGGACCGCTGAATTCCAATGACACCGCAGATTCCACACATTCCGCGCTACTTTACCGTGAACCTGCCCCCAGTTCCACCCTTACCTGAAAAATGTTGCCCACACCGCAGCAAATACGTGACCTGTGTCAGGTCTGCTGGAAATGTTTGGAGACTCGGTGACAAGAGCGTATCTCGTAGACTAAATCGCTTTCGGCAACTTCCTCCGCTTGAAAACAAGGCCTCGTTGTCGCGCCAACGGCGCGCAGGATTCGCGAAAGGACGGAAATGGACACTCTACGGGACGGAGGAACTAACCGTAGGACGCGAGCCTTGCCAAACGCCTATGCCCACGGCGACCGCGGTGCCGGTCACAGTGATCACGAGAGGCACAATCGGACGCGTCGCGGCGACGACTGTACCCTGGCTAGCCGCTCCTGAGATATCGGTGAGGTTCTCGGCGGTTTGTATTTCCTGAGGTGTTGAGGGGGACGGTCCTTCGACCGTACCCGCCCTCGAGATTCGAAGCATATTCCCCGCGGTCACGGAGACGGCCTGCCCGTTCAAAGGAGTGAAGCGCACTGCGCCTTCGAACACCATCAGCTCCGCATAGTCGTTCGCGACCAGGAGCGAAAAGTCCGTGCCCACCAGCCCCGCGATGCCCATCGGCGTGTGGATTTCGAATTTTGCTCCCGGGCGCGTCGTTTTAGTAATTTTCCCGCGCATGCGCCCGACAAGCAGGTCGAGCGAGGTCTGTTGCGACTGGGCGTCATGCTGCAGGATGCGCAGGGAGGAATCCGAACCCAGATTCAGTTGCGAACCATCGTTCAGCGCTATGTGCGCCCGGCCGGTCGGCCCGCTGCGCAGGCTGTCATTCCAGTAGATGTGGTCGGAAACCGCAGCCACGAGATGCTGCGAGGCGCGGTCGATCTGCACTTGCGGGACGAGGCGCGACACTTGGCCCGCTTCAGGACTGGCGGCGCCTTGGCCGGGAGATGCGTCTCCGCCCGCGGCATCCAGGGTAGCAGTTTCGCCGGCGCGCAGCCTGTAAGGCGCGGGTCTCCCGGCGGCCGTCAGATCGGCGGTGCCTGCAACGGCAGAAACCTGCGCACGCATGCCGGCCAAACGGACCTCCGCCGAGCTTGCTATGCCTTCGGACGAGGCAATGTTTAAATGGAAAAACGGGGCGGTAATGACGAAAGAGTCTGCCCCGCCCGCTCGTACCTGGAGGCGTCCATTGCGCAAGCTCACGCCCTCGGATTCGACTTGCAACTCGGTGAGCGGAGCCACGAGCACTAAACTATTTCCAAATCGCAGCGCCGCCGTGGAGGCCTGGCCCAGACGGACGACATCACCCGGGAAAAGCGTCGCCCCGACGGGCATCGGTGTGCCATTGAGGTCCACATTCTTCCCCATAATGCTGGCTGCGGAAGCGGCTGGACCGCTTGCCGGCGTCGCTCCATAAGCCGAGGAATCGGGGACTGCCGCCCAGACAAGGATTCCGGCTAGAAAAAGCAGGCCGGCAAAATAGGAGTGGAGGATCAGCTTTGCACGGCTACTCACAATCTTGTTGCGGCGACTTGTACGCGTTCGTGAAAACAATTTCATAGAGTCCACCACCGATGAAGTCCGAGTATGTAACTGCTGCCCCCAATGCCAGTTAGCGGGACTATAGTCGATACTCGGATCGAATCTCGGGCGAGATAAAGGAGGTGTAGTCGATCAGTTAACTTGGGATACGGATTCTAGTAGGACAGCCACTCTTGGCTGTCCGCTGATGGGCACTGAGATTGTGCGGGACAGCCGGGTGCGGCTGTCCTACCAGGCAAATTGACCCCCTACCAGGGTGTTGCCGGGAACTGCACATGCGGCGCGACCTCCGCCGCCCGGAATCACCGCTAGCGTATAATTTCTATTGAGGAAAGCCTGCTATGAAGGGACTCGTCAGCCTGCTGGTCACCGCCGCGATTGGCCTCGGCATCTACATGTACACACTGAAGCAAGCCGCCCCCGGCCCAGGCATGGTGGCGACGCAGAACATAAGCGTGACCGGGGTCAAGAACGACCTGGTGGCCATCGCCCAGGCCGAGCGGATGTATTACACGCAGAACGGCTCCTACGCCGACCTGCCCACGCTCACGTCCGCAGGCACGATGAACATCGCGCGCACCAGCCGTGACGGCTACACGTATTCGGTGCAGCCTTCAGGGAACAGCTTTACCGTTACCGCGATTTACACTCCCCCGCCTGTGGATAATCCCGCCGGCGTTACGCCGCCGCACTTCCCGACGTTCACCATCGACCAGACCATGGAAGTCCACCAGGTTGACTGAGCTGCCCGGTGACTGCCGGCCAGTGACTGGTGGCTGGTGAAAACCACTCTTCACAAAACTTTGCCAATGCCACGAAGGTTCCGGTTTTTACGAATCTCAAATTCTAAATAAATTTCAAATCAACTCTAACTCCCAGCGCCGCAACACGGTAGCAGTTCAATAAACGAGTCGCCCGGAATCGATCTGTGGCGCCGGCGTCTCGCCGGCGATTTTGCGATGTGATCCTGACCGCGAAAATCGCCAGCGAGACACCGGCGCTACGAAAATCCTATCTCACCGGAAAATCACTGCTGGACGGCTGCGCCGACTCTACGGCTTCTTGTTTTTATCCGCGACAAGCATTCCGCCCGACGCAAAATCCGTTTGCGGAATATCCATAAACACGATATGAGTCGATTCAGGCTTGACCCCCGCTGCTTCCATCAGCACTTTCGTGATGCCCTCGACAACTTTGCGCTTTTGATCGACCGTGCGCCCCGCCAGCCATGAAATATGCACATCCGGCATTTCGGTATCCTCCTGGAATTTCGGGTGCGGGCTCTACTTGGAGCCCGCATGAAATAAGTCCACGAGTTTAACGCGAAAAAGCGGGAAGGAAAACCTTGGCAAGTCGAAGTTATTGGGCCGCATTTCCAAAAGAGGGGTGGTCTCAATGGGTCGATGCAACACTTGCGCAAAGACTTCTTCTAGGGGTCTAGGAGGCTGTTTTCGTTCGCGGGCGTCAATTCAAACAAAACAAAAGCCCTGTTTAGGTTCTGAATGAGTCCTGTCGCACAGATTGATTCTCGATGGGAAGTATTGTCAGATCAACCGATTAGAAGGTGTTGCATCGACCGGTTGAGCCGGCAGGCTTTTCAGGATATGGGAACAAGCAAGAATTTGCAGGTGCGCATGTACCTGACAGGGTTATACTCTGCCAACTCTAAGTTGGCAGGAGCCCATGCCGATCCTCCCCGGCAAACGTCTAGGGCCTTACGAAATCCTCTCCGCTATCGGTGCGGGCGGAATGGGCGAGGTCTACAAGGCCCGTGACACGCGCCTGGATCGCACCGTCGCTATCAAGGTGCTTCCCGCTCATCTTGCTGACCGCGCGGAGTTGCGCGAGCGCTTCGACCGCGAAGCAAAAACCATCGCCAGCCTGAATCATCCCCACATCTGCACACTCTACGACATGGGTCATCAAGACGAAATTGATTTTCTGGTGATGGAATACTTGGAGGGCGAGACGCTCGCGCAGCGGCTACAGAAAGGTCCTCTGCCTCTAGAGCAAGTGTTGCGGTACGCCATCGAGATTTCCGACGCGCTGGACAAGGCGCAACGCAAAGGCATCACCCACCGGGATCTCAAGCCCGGCAACATCATGCTCACCAAGACCGGCACGAAACTGCTGGACTTCGGTTTGGCGAAATTGAAGCAGGAAGTTGCTCCGGCCACTCGGGAGTCGCAACTTCCGACGATGAAGAGCGCCATCACAGGTGAAGGAACGATCCTCGGCACGTTGCAATACATGGCGCCGGAGCAACTGGAAGCCAGGGAAGCAGACGCCCGCACCGATATTTTCGCCTTCGGCGCGGTTGTCTACGAGATGGCGACGGGCAGGAAAGCATTTGAGGGCAAGAGCCAGGCCAGTTTGATCGCGAAAATTCTTGAAACCGACCCGCCGCTCATCTCTTCCCTCCAGCCAATGACGCCGCCGGCTCTGGATCGTGTCGTCAAGAGATGTCTTGCGAAAGATCCGGACGAGCGCTGGCAGAGCGCCAACGACCTGACGAATGAGTGGAAGTGGGTTGCCGAGGGGACCTCCGCGGCCGGTACGCCATCGGCTACACCCGTGGACCGCACTCGCCAGTTGCGTCGTTGGGCCCTGGCCGGGGGATTGGCTTGCCTCGTCGTGGCGGGCGTCGCGGCTGCTGTTGTCTGGTTTCTCAGGCCCACACCTCAGAGGGCCGTCACTCGCTTCACGATATCTCTACCGGCAGGCCAAAGCCTGGCGGCCTTGGATTCACCGGCCCTGGCACTTTCACCTGATGGAACTCGCCTTGCATACCTTGCCACTCAGGGCGGCATTCAGCAACTTTACTTGCGGGCGATGGTCAGTCCGGAAGCGAAGTCGGTTCCCGGCACGGAGGGTGCCTTTGCGCCGTTTTTCTCACCGGATAGTCAATGGGTGGGGTTTTTTGTGGGACCGAAGCTGAAAAAAATATCGGTCAGCGGGGGAGCAGCCGTAAACCTTGGCGATGTGCCGAACCTGAACTTCCCAAGCGCTAGCTGGGGACCTGATGACAACATTGTATTTCGCTACTTGGATGGCCTGGGCCGAATTTCGGCAGCCGGAGGCACTCCACAACAGTTGACTACGGCCAATTCCAAGAAGGGGGAAAACGTCCATGCCTGGCCAGAGTTCTTGCCGGGCGGGAAAGCCGTGCTGTACGTTGTTGGAGCGACGAGTGCTGCTCTAGCTAATGCCGGACAAATAGTAATCCATTCCCAGCAGACAAGCGAGCGCCGGGACCTGATCGGGGGTACGCGTCCATATTACGCCCCCACCGGACACCTGACTTATGCGCAAGCCGGTACGCTGATGGCCGTGCCGTTTGATGCGCAGCGATTAGCGGTGACCGGCTCTCCAGTTCCAGTCCTTGAGGGTGTTCTGGAATCCCCAGCAAGTGGAGTCGCACAGTACAGTTTTTCAAACACGGGGTCGCTGGTCTATCTTTCGGGTGGGCTTCAAGGAACACAGCGGAGACTGGTGTGGGTAGATCGGAAAGGAGCAGAGCAGCCGCTGTCCGCGCCTTCCCGCGGTTATCGGACCCCGCGTCTTTCCCCTGACGGACGGCGAATTGCCGTTGGAGCCACCGACGGCCAAATCTGGCTCTACGACCTCGCTCGGGAGACGTTGACGCGGCTGACGTTCGAAGGCGGGGGTGCTACTCCCATCTGGACACCCGATGGCAAGCGCATCGCATATCAATCCGGCAGGGGAGGTGCCGCTAACGTTTTCTGGCAACTAGCCGATGGAAGTGGCAGCGCGGAACGCCTGACCACCAGTGAATATCAGAACGCCCCCGGTGCCTGGTCCCCTGACGGGCAGGTGCTAGCTTTCATGGAGATCCATCCGACCACGGGCCGTAACCTCTGGAGCATGCATCTCAGCGACCGCAAAACGCGGCCGTTCCTCCAAACACCGTACAACGAAGGGGAGCCGCAATTCTCGCCCGACGGGCACTGGCTAGCCTACATTTCGGACGAATCGGGCCGTTATGAGGTTTACGTGCAACCCTATCCAGGCCCCGGCGGGAAGTGGCAAATCTCGACCGAAGGGGGTGCCGAGCCGGTGTGGGCTCGCAACGGAGAAATCTTCTACCGCAGCGGCAATAAGATGGTGGCAGTGGACACGACCACGCACCCAAGTTTTTCCGCGGGCAAGCCGAAGGTGCTTTTCGAGAGCCTCTACGTGCCGAGTCTGCAGACATCGCATAATTATGATGTCTCCGCGGACGGCCAGCGGTTTGTGATGATCAAGGAAAATGAACAAGCTACATCCGCCGTGCAAATTAACGTCGTGCTGAACTGGTTTGAAGAGTTGAAGCAGAAAGTTCCTACGGGGAAGAAGTAAATCCGGCGTTTTCGGCAAAAGCATTTCACTCCTGGGCAAAGTCTCGAAAAACGGGCTGATCGGTAACTGGCCGGCACGCCCCGCTACAACGCTAGTGCTTGCTCCCTGGTGGGGGTAAACTCCGACCGTCTTTGTTCAGACAACGCTGACGCTCATTTGACACTTTGCAAAAAGGAGTAGCTCAATGACAAGAGTCATACCCGTTCCATCGTGCAACTTGCGGGAAAACCCCTTGTGGTACCTCGCCTCGAGGTCGTTCCGTCACCGTCTGATGGCAGCGATGATTGCAGTCATCGCGTTCATTGCCGTGCTTGTTATTCCAATTGGCAGCGCGTCGGCCCAACAGGCGCCGCTTCACCTCAATCCCGCCGTTGAGAAACTCGCGCGCGGAGAATCCATCATCGGCACACAAACCGACGATATGTCGCTGCAGAACTGCCACTCGCTCGCCCGCCTGAATTTCGACTACTCGTACGTAGACATGGAGCATGGGCCGCTGAATCTCGATGGCCTGGCCTATTGCATCGCCGCCATGGTCGATAAGGCCGCGATTCTCAAGAAGGGCAACGCCCAACCGAACGTGGCGCTGTTTGCGCGATTCCCGCCGTATGGGCGCGACCTCGAAAGCAACGACTGGATTGTCAAGCAGGCGCTGGACATGGGCTTGATGGGCGTTATCTTCAATGGCGTGGAGAACAAGGAGCAAATGTCGCGGCTGATCCGCTTCATGCGCTACCCGCAGCAGAAGACGTCAAAGTACCAGCAGCCGCCCGGATTGCGTGGCTACGCTCCGGGGAATGCAACTTTTGCCTGGGGCGTCTCCGCGGCGGAGTACGAGCGGCATGCCGACGTTTGGCCGCTCAATCCGGAAGGAGACCTGCTCGCCATTCCCATGATCGAAACGCTGGAGGGCTTGAAGAACGTCGACGAGATTGCGGCGGTTCCGGGCGTCGGTGCGATTTTTATCGGCGCGGGAGGAGATTTGCACCAATATCTTGGCGTGCCGCAAGATTCGCCCGAAGTGGAACAGGCCCGTCAGACTATCCTGGCGGCGTGCAAGGCCCACAACGTGGCGTGCGGCATCACTGCCCTCACCAAGGCCGATGTAGATAAAAGGCTCAAAGAAGGGTGGAAAATGATTCGAACGGGGCGGGGAGAGTGATCCCTTCACCGAGGCCCGAACCAAGCCCCTTCGAATGACCTGATTATGCCCAATCAGTAGATAATTACTACGCAACTCGCACTGCGGACACCCGTTCTGTCCCCGCAATGTTTGCTACCCTAGCAGGACTACGGATATCAACAAATATCAATAGGAGTAGCTCATGTCCTCGAAAACCACCTATTTGTCCTTTTGCACCGAATGGAAGCGCCACTACAAGTCCGCTTGGCTCTGTATCGCGCTCCTCGGCGTGCTCGGTCTGGGTGCCGAAAACGCGCTCGGACAGGCATCGCCAAGCACCAGCTCAGGCGTATCCCGCACGGCTAAGGCGGTCACTTACCGGCGCGGCGGTGTCGCGAAAGTTTCACTCCAGGGGACGAACTTGATGCCCGGGGGCACCGGCGAAGCCCTGGTCGAGAACAAGGGAAATCGCGTTGAAATCGATGTGAAGTTCGAAGGCATGGAGCCGGCAACTAAGTTTGGCTATGAGTTCCTGACGTATGCCCTGTGGGCCATTTCTCCGCAGGGGCGCCCCGTAAATCTCGGTGAAGTACAGGTCAAAAACGGCAGCGCGGAAGTCAAGGCCATCACGGACATGCAAACCTTTGGAATGGTGGTGACCGCCGAACCGTATTTCGCCGTTTCCCAGCCGGGAGATGAAGTGGTCCTCGAAAACACGGGGGACGCGGGCGGCACGAGCATCGGCGCTACGTATGAGTTGGTTCCGCACGGCGTGTACTCTTCCTCGAACACCAAGATCGAGAACGTGATCTTCGGGATCGACCGCAAGACGCCGATTGAACTCTTCGAGGCGCGCAATGCGGTCCGCATTGCGAAAAATGCGAATGCCGGAAAATACGCGGCCACCGCGATCGCGAAAGCCGATCGACAGTTGAAAGAGGCGGAGGATGCCTACGGGCGCAAGAGCGATAAAAAGACCGTAATCTCCATGGCGCGTGACGCGGTGCAGACCGCGGAAGAGGCTCGCGTAATCTCCGTGAAGCAGAAGGCCGAAGAAGATGCACAGGCTCAAGCCGATGCGGACAGACGAGCGGCCGAGGAGCGTACCACGAAAGCGCGCGCCGACGCGGAAGAGCAGGCCAATCGCCGCCAGGAGGCAGAGCAGGCCCGATCGCAGGCCGAACAGGCCCGATCGCAGGCCGAACAGGCCAAGGCGGATGCGGAACGCATGAAAGAAGAGGCCATGAAAGCTGCGACCGAAGCGGCCAGGGCCAAGGAAGACGCCGATCGAGCCCGCCAGGCCGCAGTCACGGAGCAACAGGCAGCGCTGGCGCAGAAACAGGCGGCGGAAGCCGAAGCGGAGAAAGCCCGCCAGGCCGCGGCAAAAGCGGAGGCGGAAAAAGCCGACATGCGCGCGCAACTCCTGGCGCAGTTGAATTCCATCCTGCAGACCAATGATTCCGCGCGCGGATTGATCGTAAACATGTCCGACGTGTTGTTCGACACCGGCAGCTTCACGTTGAAACCCGGCGCGAGGGAAAAACTGGCGAAGGTTTCCGGAATATTGCTGGCGCATCCGGGATTGATTATGCAGATCGAAGGGCACACCGACAGCGTGGGCAGCGACGCATTCAACGTGCGGCTGTCGGAACAGCGCGCTGATTCCGTTAAGGATTTTCTGGGGGAACAGGGCGTTTCGCTGTCTTCGATCACCGCCCAGGGGTTCGGGAAAGCGGAACCCGTGGCGACGAACGATACTCCGGAAGGCCGGCAGCGCAATCGCCGCGTCGAAATCGTGGTCAACGGCGATTCCATCGGGACCTCTACTTCTGCGACTGCTCGCCCTTCAAACCAGAACACGTCGCCGAGCAACACGACAAATCTTCCTCGTGATGAGGAGTCGCATCCCGAAAAATAGCGCGTTTCCAGCGGAACGAATTGCGATCAGTGCCCCGCGCAGCGGCTGTGCTAAAATGTTGTGTCGATGCACGCCCACCTCAAATCACTCATTGAACTGCAAGCCGTTGATTTACGTCTGATTGGAATTCGCGAGCGCCTGGCCCGGTTCCCCAAACGTCTGGCGGAAGTGGAAGCGAGCGTTACGGCTGCGCGGCAACAAGTCGCTACGGCCAAGGAATCGCTCCTGAAAGGCCAGAAAGAACGCAAGACCTACGAGATGGACGTGGAGCAGTGGAAAGAGCGCGCCAAGAAATACCGGAATCAGAGCGGCGAAGTCAAAACGAACGAAGCGTATAAAGCCCTCCTGCACGAAATCCAAAATGCCGAAGACGAAGTGGCCAAGGCCGAGGACCGCCTCCTCGAACGCATGGTCTCCGGCGAGGAGTACGACCGGCAAGTGAAGGCCGCCGAAGCGGCGGTAAAGGAAATCGAAGCGGCCGCGAGCAAGGAACGCCAGGCGATTCAAGCCGAGTACAACGCCGCGCAAAAAGAATTGGCCGCCGCCGAGGCGGTGCGCGCCGCCGCGGTTGCCACGGTGCCGGAGGATTTAGTCGACCACTACGAGCGCATCGCCAAGCGCCACGGAGGCATTGCCCTGGCCGAAATCCGCGGCGAAGGCTGCGGCCAGTGCGGCGTTCACATCCGCCCGCACGTGATCCAGCAATTGCAGCGCGACAGCAATGAAGGATTCTTCCATTGTGAGACCTGCACGCGGATCCTGTATTACGCGGATCACACGGCGGCCCCCGGCCTGGCAGTCACTTCCGCGCCCGCGGTAGCCTCCGCTGGAGATCCGCCAATTACGCCTGCCCGTGAAAATTAATCGTATGACCCACAAAGCGTCCGGGAAATTGTTCGCCGAACCTGAAACCCCGTCGGCGCGTCAAGAGGGCGCGTATACAGCCAATATCGACGGCGCGGCGCGCGGGAACCCCGGCCCGGCGGCCTACGGCGTGGTGGTTCGGCGGCCCGACGGCGCGACGCACGAATCCCTTGGCAAATATATTGGCCGGCACACGAATAACGTCGCCGAATACTACGCGCTGATCGCGGCGCTCGATTACGCGGCGGCGAACGGGATCCGGCGGCTGCGCGTGTACAGCGACTCGCAATTGATCGTGAATCAGATCAAGGGCCTATACAAAGTGAAGCACCCGGATTTGCGCCCGCTGCACGAGCGCGCGAAAAAACAAGCCGCGAGCCTCGAAACTTTCACGATCCAGTATGTGCCGCGCGAGCAAAACCGTGACGCGGACGACCTTGCCAACGCCGCTCTCGACAGCACCAGCGGCGTGAAGCCGGCGTACGGCTCCGCGCCGGCAAAACCGGAGCCCTTTCCTGTGAAGATGGCGGCTCCCGCGAAAGTGCTCTATCTGGAAGATCTGCACGTCGGCCAGAAATTCTCCTCCGGCACGTACCGCATGGATGAGAATCGGATCAAATCATTCGCGGCGGAGTTTGACCCGCAGCCCTTTCACCTTGACGATGCGGCTGCGCGGAAGACCATCTTCCGCGGGCTTGCCGCCAGCGGCTGGCATACGGCAGCCGCGACCATGCGCCTCATTGTCGCCGCCTTGCCGCTCGCCAGCGGCTCGGTCGGCCTGGGAGGCGAAATCGCCTGGCCGCGGCCCACGCGTCCCGGCGACACGCTCCGGGTAGAAAGTGAGATCCTCGCGATATTGCCTTCACGATCCAAACCCAACCAGGCAGTGGTTACGGTGCGGAACATTACCCTCAATCAAAAAGGTGAGCAAGTGCAGGTCTTAACGACAAAAATTCTGGCGTTCAAGCGCGAGGATGGACCGACAACAACGAGTTGAAACTTGGCGCAGTGGAGTTGGCCTTCTTTCATTTAGTAGCGCGGGCTTCAGCCTGCGGGTTTTACTTCTTGCAAGGACAAAACCCCGCAGGCTGAAGCCCGCGCTACTGAAGAGGCTTCTTTCAGTACGTAGGAACGATACAGCGTGTCGCGCTGGGCGGGCATGTAGCCGGCATCTTGAATGATGCGGCGCAGTTCGCCTTCGTTGGTGCGGTTGCGGACGCCGGCGGCGAAGACCACGTTTTCCTCGATCAGGATGCTGCCCACATCGTCCGCGCCGAATTGCAGTCCTACCTGGCAAACCTTGATGCCCGGCGTGAGCCAGCTCGACTGGATGTGATCGATGTTGTCGAGATAAAGGCGGCTGATCGCCAGCGTCTTCAGGTAATCGACGGCGGTGGCTTGCGGGATTTTCTTTCCGAGCGGCGTATTGTCCGGCGCGAACATCCACGGAATGAATGCGGTGAAGCCGCCGGTATCATCCTGGATGCGGCGCAGGCGCTCGAAATGATTGACGCGGTGGCGGTACTCCTCGCCGCAGCCGAACATCATCGTGGCGGTGGTGCGCATGCCGAGCGAGTGGGCGACGCGGTGCATGTCTTCCCATTCGTCGGAGGTGCACTTGAGCCGGGAAATGCGCGCGCGAATTTCGTCGTCGAGAATTTCCGCCCCGCCGCCCGGGATCGAATCTAGCCCCGCGGCCATGAGGCGCGCGATCGTTTCGCGCACGCTCAAGCCGGAAACTTCCGCGATGCAGCCGATTTCCGGCGCGGAGAAACAGTGCAGATGGACTTGCGGGAAACGCTGCTTGAGCGAACGCAGGAGATTTTCGTAATACTCGACGCGCAGGTCCGGGTGCAGGCCGCCCTGCAGCAATATGCCGGTGCCGCCCAGCTCCAGCATTTCCTCGATCTTTTCGTAGATCGACTCGAATGAGAGCAGGTAGCCTTCCTTCGACCCCAGCGGGCGGTAGAACGCGCAGAACGAGCAGTATTCGGTGCAGAAATTGGTGTAGTTGATGTTGCGGTCGATCTGATACGTGACCACGCGCGGGTCAGTTTTTTTGCGGCGCACTTCCATCGCCGCCATGCCGATGCCCACCAGGTCATCGGAGCGAAACAGGTCGAGCGCTTCTTGTTGTGTCAGTCCCATGATTGTCTCAGCCCTGAAAAAGCATTATTTTTGTCATTCCGAGGTCGGCTCGGCGACCGAGGAATCTCTCTTGTCTTCGGTGCCGAGCAAAGAAAGAGAGATTCTTCGCTTCGCTCAGAATGACAAAACGAACGAAGGCGGCCTCGAACTAACCGGCTACTCCCAGGCGACTGGCTCGAGGCGCAGAAACAAATTCCAACTCCCGCGCGCGCGGAATCAACCCGGCCCGCGCGCACTCCTCATAATACCGCCGGAGGCCCGCCAGATTCTCTTCATCCAGTGAAAAATCGATGTTCTCGGTCAGGTAGCGCTCCAGTTCGCGCGGCGGAAGTTCGAGCTTCAAGGCGGCGCCTTCGGCGATTTCGCCAATGCGCGCCAGGCCGTATTCGCGTGACGCCTGAAAATCCGCGGCGATTTCCGGCGTGACCGCGCCGCGCCGCGCCACCCAAATCGCCAGCACGGAGGGAAGCCCGGTCATTTCGCGCCACTGCTGCGCGATGTCATACAAAAACAAAGTTTCGATGCCCTTGATGGGCTGCTCATCCTCTCCGCCGCAGCATCCGCAATCTTCCGCCTGCGGCACTTTCGCTTGCAGCGCATCCACCTTGAGCCGCAGGCGCAGCGCGGGGTCGCCGATCACAAGCGCCGCATCGGCGCGGGCCAGCATCTTGTCCGGATCGGGCGGCATGTCGATGAATTCAGGATCGATATTCCAGTGGCGCCGGCTGAGAATCCGCGCGAGACCCACCGAGCTGCGCGAATTCGTGTCCAGCGCAAAACTTTTCGCCATCTCGATTGGCACTTTGGAAACCACCAGGAGGCTGCGCACTTCGTTCTTGGACGCGATCGCCATTCCCGGCAGGGCCACGACATCGTCCATGCGCTGGTACTCGATGGACGGAATGATGCCCACATCGGCGCGTCCGGCGCGCAAGTCCTCCGCGCACTGCGAAGGCACGGCAAACAAAAGTTCATACTTGCCCGCCAGCGGCCCGTCCGTGAAGCCCCAGACCAGCGGCGCGGTGTTCAGGAATTCCACGATGGAAATGCGCAGTTTGCCCATATTCACAGATGCCAAGGGTCAATTGAATATAGCACAGCCCGGGACGCGACCCGTACGTCCGGGAATGACAAAGGATCGTCCTTAATTGGCGGTGTTTTGGCTCAGCTTCCGGCCAGCCCGTTAATTGGGAACTGGTAGCCGTGAGAATGGATATTGGTCTGCTCTACGTCAGCTTTGTGTTCTAGTACTTCCAGTCCCGATAATTTCTCTTGACGACGGCACGCGCCAAGTGTAAAAGCCAATGGAATCACTTCGGTCACCTTTCGTGCCCCAGGGGCCGCTGTCTCGCGAACACCAATTCAATCCGTGAAAGGTGGGATTCGTATGGGAGACTACCCTGGCCATTTCATTCCAAAACGCCTAAGAATCAAGCTTCTGATGAGTCTGAGAAGTAGGCAAAATATCGCTCGACGCATCCGGTACGCCTCAATCGCCGCACTCCTCCTCTCGGGCGCCACCGGACTCGCGATTGCTCATAGTTCAAACGATTCAGTGCCAATCTTTCAGGAATTCTCGGACCCGGCGGGGCGCTTTGCGAACTTCAACACTGCGGGACCAACCGATATGGCCAGCAACCCCTTCTTCCAGGACCTGGGCACAAATGGGCGCCGTTGCGTGACTTGCCACCAACCCAGCGATGCTTGGTCCGTAACACCACCACACATTCAAGAACGCTTCAACGCCACCCATGGCACGGACCCGATCTTTCGGCCTAACGACGGCTCCGGCTGCCCGACGCAAGATGTATCCACAGAAGAGAAGCGTCGCGAGGCATACAGCTTGCTGCTTCACAAAGGACTGATTCGCGTCGAAGTGGCTGTTCCCGACAATGCCGAATTCACTGTCTCGGGTGTAGAGAATCCCTACGGATGCACCAACCCGCAGGCCATCTCGATGTATCGCCGCCCTCTGCCGTCTACCAATCTAATCTTCTTAAGCACCGTCATGGCGGACGGCCGCGAAACATTCAAAGACAGTAGCGGTAAATTCGAGCCCCTCACGTTCGATCTCGCTCACCAGGCGATGGATGCGACCACCGGCCACGCGCAAGGCAAGGCGCCTAAACCTGAACAGGTGGAGCAGATCGTTGATTTCGAGACCAAGCTCTTCACGGCCCAAATCCGGGACCGCGAGGCCGGGGAATTGGACGAGGACGGCGCCCAGGGCGGGCCCGTGAATCTCTCGAATCAGGAATTCTTCCTGGGCATCAATGATCCCCTTGGGGGGAATCCGACCCATGCTCCTTTCTCTTCAAAGATCTTTGATATTTTTCGGAAGTGGGAAAAGATTGACGACAGGAACTACGACGAGAATACCGCTGCTCGCAGGTCTATCGCTCGCGGCGAGAAACTGTTCAACACTTTAAGCATTACCATCACCGGTGTCGCGGGTCTCAATGATGTTCTTTGCCAGCGGGACCCGTTGCATTCGATCACTTGCGAACCCTGTCAGAGCAATCCGGTTGCCTGCGGGCAACCGATCCACGGCTTTTGCGGCACGTGCCACGATTCCCCGAACGTGGGCGATCATTCCGTGTCCGCCCCCCTCAACATCGGCCTTGCCGATCTGTCGCGCCGTACGCCGGATCTCCCGCTCATTACGCTCGTGAACAATACGACCGGCGACATTTTACGGGTGAGCGATCCGGGACGCGCCCTGATCACCGGAAAGTGGGCGGATATAGGTAAGTTTAAAGGACCAATCTTGCGCGGGCTTGCTGGGCGCTCGCCTTATTTCCACAACGGGTCCGCGGCGACGTTGTTGGACGTCGTCAACTTCTACGACACGCGATTCAATCTCAATCTTTCGGGGGAGGACAAAGACGACCTAGTCGCTTTCTTGAAATCGCTCTAGCGAATTCGAGAACGTAGGCCGGTTTTCGACTTTACCCATGTCCGGAAAAGTCCTTATCTCAGAGCCTGACCGATTGCCATCGGCTTCCGTTTCTTGACTTCGACCTCGCTAAGGGGTTTACTTACGGCAAATCAATCAGCTAGAGATGTGGGCTGACCCATATTTTTTCGATGCTCCCTGCAGGCGGAGTCTCCATGAGCCGCCCACATTTCGGTGAAAATGGAATGGAGCGAAGCATGCGAGATCGCAGGGATTTCTTGAAGACCGTCGCGGGCGCGACAACCGGAATGATGTTGACGCGACGCACGTTCGCCGAATCCGCACTCCAGGGCGCTCCTGCCGGTCCCGGAAAGCGGCGGGAAGTTTTCATTGGTGGGCGCCGCGTGAAAGTCGTGGACGTACATGCTCACTGCCTGATCCCCGAAGTGGGGGATGCCGTGAAGGACACCAGGCTTGCTTCGAGCGGGGTGGCGCGCGGGCAAATGCTCATGGGACCGGATCGCATACAGTGGCTGGACGACCATGGGATTGATGTCCAACTCCTGACCATAAACCCGTATTGGTACTACGGTGCGGACCGTGAACTCGCCAGCCGGATTGTGAAGGTTCAAGACGAAAAACTCGCGGAATGGTGTGCCAGCCATCCGGATCGTTACGTGGCGATGTCCGCCGTGGCGCTGCAATTTCCAGACTTGGCAGCGGAACAACTCGAGCATGCCGTCAAGAATCTGAAAATGCGCGGCGCCTCGATTGGGGGGCACGTCGAGGGTGAACCGTTATCTTCGCCCAGGTTCGACCCGTTCTGGGCCAAGGTGCAGGAACTGGATGTCATGGTGTTCATGCACCCTCAAGGCGCTGACAATATTATTAAAAAGGGCGGGCTCGATGGACGAGGGGATCTGGGCAATATCATTGGGAATCCTCTGGAAACCACCCTTTTCCTCACGCACATGATTTTTGATGGCACGCTGGACCGCTTTCCCCGCCTGAAAATTTGCGCGGCGCACGGGGGGGGCTATCTGGCGTCGTATCTGGGACGAACGGAAGTCGCCTGCCAGGTGCGCCCGAAATCCGATTGTGAGAATAAGAAACATCCGAGTGAATACATGAAGAGCCAGATTTTGGTCGATACGATCGTTCTTACCGAAGAGGGCCTGCGCCATCTCGTGGCGGAAGTGGGCTCCGGACAGGTTGTCTTCGGAACCGACGAGCCATTCAACTGGCAATCGAATGTGGACCTGGTTCTGAACTCGCCGTCCCTGAACGATGCCCAAAAGGAAGCCATCCTCGGCGGCACACTGGTCAAATTGCTTCGACTTTGAACGAACCGAGCCTTATCAGCTTGCGGAAAAACTCAAATTTTTGTCATTCCGAGGCGCGCTGCGCGCCGAGGAATCTCTCTTTTCCTGGGTTTAAATCAAAGAGCGATTCCTCACATCGTTCGGAATGATAAAATAAATACTTTTTCTGCAGACTGTTATGCCAGCCGATGTCTATCTCCTCAAACTCCCGTAGCGTCAGGATGCGGAACACGAAGTTTTGGTGAATGTTGCCCATCCGCCTGAGATAGGCTTCTGGGATACAATTCAGAAGAAGCGAAAGCTTGGGATTTGAAGCCATGGCGAAGATTTGCCAAACGGATGTGCGGAGCAAGACTTCGGAGAACTCCTCCGGTCAGCCGTCTGATCGCGTGCAACGTGCCCCAGTTCGATTTCGATGCGGTGCGGCGACGCTGGCATTATTTTTACTTTCCTGCCTGACGGCGAGCGTCTGCCATGCCCAAAGCCGTAATGTGGTCTGCCGTGAAGGCGTAGGCTTTTTCGAAGCAGAGTTCCCCACAGGCGTTCGAGTGCATGTTGGAGCGTCAAGGATCGGGGAACTGGAAGCGCGAGTCTGTGAGGCGGGGCTCAGTTGGGGCGATCAAAATTTGGTGATCTCGGACGCGGCTTCGCACCTGGATATCGATGCCTTCGGCGTGGATTTGGGCCTGGGCGTACCGGTCGTCGCAGTTCAATTGAAAAAATCAAAGGCCGAATGCTGCATGGAATACAGAATTTATTCCCTGCGAGAACCGCCCGTGATGCTTCGCAGCATTACGGGCGGAGAATTCTTCAGCGCTGCGGACACCGATCTGGATGGCCGGGTGGAAATCTGGACAGACGATGCCGCCACGATGGACGGCTTCGAGAATTTCCGTTTGCGCGATCTGGATTTTGCGCCACCGATCGTCCTTCGTTTCGCGCGCGGCCGGTTGCTGGACGCCAGTTCCGAATTCCAACCCTTTTTTGACCAGAAAATCGCCGACGCGCGGGCCAAGCTCAATCCGCAGGATTTCGGCGATTTCAAAAGCAGCGACGGCAAACTGGCGATCGCCTCTGCCGTTCCAGCGGACCGGCTCTTGCGCCTGCGAAGCGCGAAAATAAAAGTGTTGGAAATCGTTTGGTCCTACCTTTACAGCGGCCGTGAACAGGAGGCTTGGCGTTCTCTCGCCGAGATGTGGCCCGCCGCGGATTTAGACCGGATTCGCGCCGCACTCTTGAACGCGCGGGCTCACGGGATCCGTTCCCAGGTGGATGGCGTGTCAACCCCGATTCCCGCGGGCCGCGAACTACACGCGAAGATCTTCGACGGGACAACCACCGTGGCCCCAACGCCAGGACTGACACCCAAAGATGTAAAGCCCAAACCAGAAATAGTCCCGCCCAGAGCCATCCTAATGGAGCGGCAACCTCCAGCGACCGAATTGGAGATTGAGTTGGCGCAATCGGAGTCGCTCTTGAAACTGGTGATTGATTCCGCGGGCAAAGTTCGGTCCGTCGAAGAGATGGGAAAGGTGGAACGGATTGACGAGGGGCTCATCAAGTCAACTTCGAATTGGAAGTTCATTCCCGCGTTCTTCGCCGGCGAGCCTGTCGCCAGCGAGATTTTCCTGGGCGTCTCCCTGAGACGATGAGTTTCTTGCTAGTGGGAGGCAGTTGAGTAGCACAGCCACTCTTGGCTGTGCGGTTTTGTAGGTCGCAAGTACAGGCTATCCAACCCGAGTACGATCGCAAAACCCGCACAGGCAAGAGTGCCTGTGCTACTAAATGCCTCCGGACCGATTTCCTCCGCAGCTCAAGTCATCTTGCGGCTACAGAAGAGGCGAGGTAGACTTTCGCGCTTGAAGAAGCGAAGCCGGTCAACACACGAGGTTATAAATCGCGCCGGACTTAACACAATCAAGGGCATTGCAATGAACTATTCATACTAGGAGAGCCCCATGGCCAAAGGATATTGGATTTGTTTCTACCGATCGATCTCGAACCCGGACGCGCTTGCCGAGTACGCGAAAATGGCTGGTCCCGCCATTCAAAGCGGCGGCGGCCGCTTCCTGGCCCGCGGAGTGCCCTCAAAAACATACGAGGCGGGAAAGAACCAGCGAACCGTAGTCATCGAGTTCGAGAGCGTGCAGCAAGCAACCGCCACCTTTGAGAGCCCTGCTTACCAGGCAGCGTGCCGCGTGCTTGAGGGCGCCGCCGAGCGGGACATTCGAGTTATTGAAGGGCTCGCTTAATCAGGATTTATCGCAAACCACTTGCAGCACGTCCTTACGCGCGTTGAATGCAACCTCCGTGTGGCGGCCGGACTAGTAGCGCAGGCTTCAGCCTGCGGGGGTTGGTCGGGGCAGGGTCACACTTGCTGCCACCAACCCCACAGGCTGATGCTACTTGAGTTCCCGCAGGAACGACTTGACACGATTGGTGACAACGGAGTAGCGTCACAACCGCCGTGGAACTGGATGCTTCCCTCGATTGGCTCTCACTCTCGCTGACGCCGGGCCTTGGCTCGCGTCTCACCGGGAAATTGCTGCGCCAATTCGGATCGCCCGGGGATATTTTCCGCGCCTCGCTCACCGAGCTCGAGGCGTGCCACCTGCCCTCCGCGCCCGCGCGGGCCATCCAATCCAAACACGCGCACAAGAATGCCGAAGAAGAACTCGCGCAGGTTCGCAAGCTGGGCTGCCGCTTGCTGAATTGGGACGAGCCCGAATATCCGCAGCGGCTGCTGGAAATTTACGATCCGCCCCCGCTTCTTTACGTGCGCGGAGACGCAGGCGTGCTCAACCGGCATTCGATCTCCATGGTGGGCACGCGCCGCCCGACGCCCTACGGCAATCAAGTGGCCGAGCGGCTAGGGCATGACCTGGCCGCGCGCGGCCTCACGATCGTCAGCGGCATGGCGCGCGGCATTGACAGCTTGGCGCATCAAGGCGCTTGCCGGGCCCCCCAAGGGGCGCCCGTCGGGGTACTTGGCACGGGCGTGGACGTCATCTATCCGAAGGAGAACCGGAAATTGTTCGCGGAAGTGGAAAAGCGCGGCGCCCTGATCAGCGAATTCCCGCTGGGCACCCATCCGGCGCCCGAGAATTTTCCGGTGCGCAACCGGGTTGTCGCGGGGATATCGCTGGGCGTAATCGTGGTGCAAGGCGCGCAGTATTCCGGCTCCCTAATCACCGCGCGGCTGGGGATGGAGTTTGGCCGGGAAGTGTACGGCGTCCCCGGAAATGTAACCGTGGACGTCAGCTTTGCGCCGAACCAGATGATCAAGCAGGGCGCCAAACTGGTGACGTCCTGGGAAGACGTCGTGGAGGAACTGCCCACGGAAATCCGCGCCGAGCTGTTCCCCGTCGAGTCGACGACCCTCGCCGAGCGCGCATCCCTGTTTGAGAACACGCTCTCTCCCGTGGAGAAGAAAATCTTTAGCCTGCTGGGAACGGACGGGTCAATTCACGTGGATGAGCTGGTGGAAAAGGCGGAATTGAACTCCTCAGAAGTTCTGGCGGCGCTGTGCGAAATGGAAATGAAGGGGATCGTAAGGCAGATGCCAGGGAAGCAATTCCTCAAAATCCTTTTGTAGACGCGCCTTCAATCCTGAATCGGGCGCAAAACATCATATTCAGGGATCGCCGCTAACTTACTGAAATTGCAAGCTCCTACGCAAATGTGCCGCGGCGTATAGAATCGAAAAGGACACAAGACGCATCTATCAGGCGTTGACAAACAGTGGGAACGAGGGCCACGCTAGGGAACGGAAAGGGAAAAACGCTCGCCACGGCGAGCGTTCAGGTTTAGAAAAAATTCATGGGAAGATCGCTGGTCATCGTCGAATCGCCCGCAAAAGCGAAGACGATCAACAAATATCTGGGACGCAATTATACGGTCAAGGCCTCCTACGGGCACATCATGGACCTGCCCAAGAAGGTGCTGGGGATTGATATCGCGCACGGGTTTGCGCCAACATATGAAGTTAACCCGGACAAAACGAGCGTCGTAAAGCAGCTTCAGAAAGCCGCGGCCACCGCCGATGCCGTCTATCTGGCGGGCGATCCGGACCGTGAAGGCGAGGCCATTTGCGCGCACCTGGCCGAGGTGTTGAGCGGGCCAAAGCTCGAATTCCCCACGGAAGAAGAGAAAGCAATCGAAGAAGCGAACGGGAAGGGCAAGAAGAAGGCCAAGAAGCCTGCCAAGAAAGCCGTCGCCAAGGGCAAGCCCGTCATCGCTCGAAAGAACATCTTCCGCGTGATGTTCAACGAAATCACGTCCAAGGCGATCAAGGCCGCGTTCGAGCATCCCGGCGAGATCAACGAAAACCTGGTAGATGCACAGCAGGCGCGGCGGGTGCTGGACCGCCTGGTCGGCTATAAAATTTCGCCGCTGCTCTGGGACAAAGTGCGCCGGGGACTTTCCGCAGGGCGCGTGCAAACCGTGGCGTTGCGCCTGATTGTGGATCGGGAGATTGAAATACGCGCGTTCGTCCCGGTGGAATATTGGACGATCCACGCCATTCTGGCCGCCGGCGAGCCGCCCGCGTTCGAAGCCAAGCTCACCAAATATAAGGGCGAGGACATTGAAGTTCATACGCAGGCCGAGGCGGACGCCATTGTGGCCGCGGCAGGAAAAGCGCAATGGAAAGTGGCCGGCGTCACGCAGAAAGAAAAGCGCCGCTTCGCGCCGCCTCCGTTCACGACGTCCAAGCTCCAGCAGGCCGCCTACAATCGCCTGCGATACACAGCCAAGCGCACCATGGGCCTCGCGCAGCGTCTCTATGAAGGCGTGGAACTCGGCCAGGAAGGCTCGGTTGCGCTGATCACTTATATGCGCACGGACTCGGTGCGCGTTTCAAATGACGCGCTGGACCAGGTGCGCGGCCTGATTGGGTCCAGATATGGCCAGCCGTACTTGCCCGAGAAACCGAATTTCTTCAAGTCCAAGAAGGATGCGCAGGACGCGCACGAAGCGATTCGCCCGACGGATGCCGCCCGGACGCCCGAGGACGTAAGACCCTTCCTGAGCGACGATATGTTCAGGCTGTACCAGCTCATCTGGCAGCGGTTTGTCGCTTCCCAGATGGTGCCGGCGGTATTCGATCAGACGACCGTCGATGTGACGGCAGGCGATTACACGTTTCGCGCGTCGGGCTCGGTGCAGAAATTCGACGGGTACCTGGCCGTGTATCAAGTGTCGGCCGAGGATGACGAAGACGCCGATGTGGACGCGAGCAAAGCCCTGTTGCCGCTGGTCAGCGAGGGCGAGACGCTGCGTCTCGAAACGTTGCGGCCGGACCAGCATTTCACCGAGCCGCCCCCGCGCTATACCGAAGCAACCCTGGTGAAGGAACTGGAAGAAAAAGGGATCGGGCGCCCTTCGACTTACGCTTCCATTATTTCGACGATTGTAGAGCGCGAATATGTCACCAAGGACCAGGGGCGGTTCGCTCCAACGATGCTCGGGGAAAAGGTGAGCGTCCTGCTGGTCAAGAGCTTTGAGGATATTTTCGATGTGGGCTTCACGGCCCTCATGGAAGAGGAACTCGACGAAATCGAAGAGGGGAAACTTCCCTGGAAGAAGGCCGTCAAGGAATTCTATGGCCGCTTCGCGGTAGACCTTGAGAAAGCCAAGGACGAGATGGAGTCCTACAAAGCGGGGATTCCCACCGGACAAAAGTGCGAGAAGTGCGGGCAAGGCGATCTCCTGGAACGCATCAGCCGGCACGGTTTTTTTCTGGGCTGCTCGCGTTATCCGGATTGCGATTTCATTCGCGATCTCTCGCCGGAATTGCCTTCCGAGGGCGAAGATGGCGCGGCGAAAATCGAAGCCTGCGACAATTGTGGGCGCGAAATGGTTATCAAGCGCGGCCGCTGGGGAATGTTTTTGGCTTGCACCGGCTATCCCGATTGCAAGACGACGCGCCGATTGAAGGCCGGCACGCGCCGCGCCCTCCAGCCGGACGAATTGCTGGATGAAAAATGTCCCGAGTGCGAATCGCAACTGGTCAAGAAGCACGGCCAGTATGGCGAATTCACAGGCTGCACCGCCTATCCGAAATGCAAATTCATCCGCGCCAAAACCCTGGGCATCAAGTGCCCGAAGTGCGAGGCGGGCGAACTTGTGGAGAGGGTCGCAAGGAAGGGGCGCAGGCGCGTCTTCTACGGGTGCAACAAATATCCCGCGTGCGATTTCACGACTCCGCACCTGCCGATCCCCGAGACTTGCCCGAAATGCGGCGCCGCATTCATCGTCGAGAAACGCGGCAAGCTGGGCGCGGTGAGAACCTGTATCAAGGAGGGTTGCGATTGGGAAGCGGCGATTCCGGAAATCCCCGCCGCGGCCGTTCCCGAACCCGTGGGCATAGCCCAGACATGAACGATTCCCAGGTTCGGCCGATCTGAAGCGGATCCTTTCCCGGCCATTGCCGCGTCTTCGTTTTTTTGGGAATGCGCGAACGCTGGTCGTAGCGCCAGCGCGAAACCGCAAGGCCAGCGGTCCGGCAGGGGGAAATGGATTCCGCAGCAAAACATTTTTTGATTTATTTGCGTTCGGTGCGCAATGCCTCCCCGCACACGATCCGCAGCTACGACAATGACCTCGGGCAATTCCTCAAGTTCTTGACCCCGCCTGGCAGCGCCATGCCGCCTCCTCAGGACGTCACGCACCTGATGATCCGCGAATTCATGGCGCACCTGCACGATCTCAAATTGGAAAAGTCTTCGATTGCCCGCAAGCTCGCGGCGATTCGATCGTTCTTCAAATTTGCGGTACGGGAAGGAATGGTCGTGCGGAACCCGGCGCGCATGGTGGCGACTCCCAAGCTGCCGAAGCGCATTCCCTCGGTTCTGAGCGCCGAGGATCTGAACGCGTTTCTCGATGGCGTGGTGGCGGGACCGCAGGGCGGTTCCGGGCGGCGGAAGCAGGCGTCCGGGACCGACGACAGCCGCCTGATGGTCAAGCGCGACCGCGCGATCCTCGAAATGCTGTACGCTTCCGGGCTGCGGGTCAGCGAACTCACCGGACTCAACCTTGGCGACATGGACCGGAAGGAGCTCATGCTGCGCGTGCGCGGCAAAGGCAGCAAGGAGCGCATCGTCCCGTACGGCGGCAAGGCCGAACAAGCGCTCGAAGCCTATGAGCCCTTGCGCCAGGAATTGCTGCGCAAGGCAGGGGGACGCGGGGACCGGCAGGCCGTGTTTCTCAACCATCTGGGCACGAGGCTGACACAGCGGTCCGTGGCGCGCATCGTCAAAAAATACGCGCGCCTGGCCAACGTGAATTGGGATTTGCATCCGCATTCCTTGCGGCACGCGTTTGCCACGCACTTGCTGGCCGATGGCGCGGACCTTCGCGCGATTCAGGAACTGCTGGGACACTCCTCGCTGTCCACCACGCAGCGGTACACGCATGCCACGATTCGCCAACTGCTGGAGGTCTACGACAAGGCGCATCCGCGCGCTTGAAATTGCAGCCCGGGAAACTTTATTCTTCGACGGGTTCGGCGATGGCGGGGCGCGTTTGCTTCGATCGCCTCCGGCGAAAGAAAAATGCCAAATGCCTTGCGCTGCATTGGCGGCAGCGGAACGGCCGCAGGAGCAGGAGAAGCAGGATGGTCCATTCCAGGACGCCGCGCCGGTGAGACCGCAAAATATCTTCACTTCCACATAGGGGGCATTGCCTTGTACCTGCCCCAAGCGAGATGGCGTGTGTCCTGGCCATAAATTCAGATAAATCGTAAACCGATAATCCTTCTGCGCATCGCGATTTGAAAAGGCCAATTGCCGTAAAGGTACGGGGTGAGTTATTCTTCGCAGGCTTCGCCAAGGGTGATGTTCGAGGGGAAGATGCCACGCTGCTATGACGGCGGGACAACGGCGGATCGAAGGTCGCGCCGCATTATTATGCGGGCATCGCTCGTCCATTGCCGGCCAGTCCGGAAATAAATTAAAAGGTGGGAACTGAGCCTACCGGGAGACCATGGGCAAAATGAATTTCTTTCAAAGAGATAAACTCTTCGTGTTGGTATGGATCGTTTTCGCTCTGTTCGCCGCCCCCGCGATGACTTTTGCGCAAACCGACGAGATCCAAGTTTACGACGCTGAGATTGAAAACCAGGGCAAGTTCAATATCATGGTTCACAGCAATTTTACTCCCAGCGGGAGGAAAACTTCCAATTTCCCCGGCGGCATTGTCGCCAACCACTCGTTCAACGGCACGGCCGAGTGGGCCTACGGCGTCGCCGACTGGTTCGAGCAGGGACTCTATTTGCCGGTGTACAGCATTTACTCTCCGGGGCGCGGCGGGACGATTAACGGGTTTAAGATCCGCGAACTGTTCGTGCGGCCGCACGCTCACGATCACACCTTTTTCTATGGCGTCAATTTCGAGTTCAGCGTCAATTACTTGTACTGGGAGTCTCGGCGCATCACCTCCGAGGTCCGGCCGATCGTGGGATTGCACCTGCACCCGGTGGACATTGTCTTCAATCCGATTGTGGATACGGACTACTCTGGGGGATTTGGAAACCTCGAATTCGTTCCGGCGACGCGCATCGCTTACAACATAAATGACAAATGGGCCGCCGCGCTCGAGGAGTATTCCGACGACGGGCCCCTGCGCAAATTCCTCCCCATGCGTGACCAGTTCCACGAAGTCTGGGCCGTGATGGATCACAGCACCAAGTTCCTGAATATCGAAACCGGCATCGGGGTCGGCGTGAGCCATGGAGCCGACAAATTGACTTTGAAACTGATGCTTTCGCGCGACCTGAATTAAATAATCACCGCCGCAGCCGTTCCGCAACGCGAGAAGGCCGTCGCATTTCCCTGAATTCGAGAAGGAGGCGTTATGGCAACGCAACGCCTGATTGAATACGATGACGCGGCTCCGGAAGTCCGCGCCGTGTACGACGACATTCTCACGACGCGCCAGACCGATTACATCAATAATTTCTGGAAGGCGCTGGCGAATGATCCGGCCACCCTCAAGCGCACCTGGGAGTCCATCAAGCAGATTATGGCTCCTGGCGCTCTTGATCCGCTGACCAAGGAAATGCTCTACGTCGCCGTGAGCGTCACCAACCAGTGTTCCTACTGCATTGCTTCGCACATCGCTTCCGCTCAAAGCAAAGGCATGAGCGGCGAAATGTTTCACGAGCTCATGGCTGTTGTGGGCATGGCCAATGAAACGAATCGGCTGGCGGCCGGCTACCAAGTGGAGATCGACGAGCGATTCAAAGCAACGTAATTCCGGTGCTCTTCTAGTAGCGCAGGCTTCAGCCGGTGGGGTTTTGCCAGACCTGCCCGAGACGGAACTCTGGGCGGCCGACTGCCCGGAGGACTGACGGAAATCCACAGGCTGAAGCCTGCGCTACTACTTCTGATATAATTCCGCTTTATAGAACTCACAAGTATTATAAATTTGATCTGTTTGCTGTTCCAAGGTGGAATAGGGGGAGCGGGAGTGTGCCATGGACATTGTACGCATTTTTGACACCACGCTGAGAGACGGGGAGCAATCCCCGGGATTTTCCATGTCGGTGCCGGAGAAGGTCCGCATGGCTCACCAGCTGGAATTGCTCGGCGTGGACATCATCGAGAGCGGATTCCCCATCGCTTCGGCGGGAGACCTCGAAGGCGTGCGCGCGGTTGGCCGCGAAATTCGCAGCTGCACCGTGGCGGCGCTGGCGCGCGCCCGGCGGGATGACATAGACGCGGCGCTCGAAGGCCTGGCCGGAGCGGCGCATCCCCGGCTGCATACGTTTCTCGCGACGTCGGATCTGCACCTGCATCACAAGCTGCGCCTGACGCGCGAAGAGGCCCTCGAAGCCATCTCCAGCAACGTGCGCTACGCGCGCGAACGGTGCGCGGAAGTCGAATTTTCCGCCGAGGACGCCAGCCGCACCGAAATCGGTTTTCTTTGTGAAGCGGTCGGCCGGGCGGTCCGCGCCGGCGCGACGATCATCAATCTGCCTGACACGGTCGGCTACGCGGTGCCCGAGGAGTACGGCGCCATGTTCCGCCGCGTGATCGAATATCTGGACGGCGCGGACGGGGTTACGCTGAGCGCGCACTGCCACGATGACCTTGGCCTGGGCGTCGCCAATACCCTGGCCGCGGTGCAGGCCGGCGTGCGCCAACTCGAGCTGACCATCAACGGCATCGGCGAGCGCGCCGGAAATGCCGCGCTGGAAGAAGTCGTCGTGTTGCTGAACGTGCGGCAGGCCACGCTGGGCGTGACTACCAATGTCCGTCTCGACCAGCTCTATGCGTCCAGCCGCATGCTGACGGAAATTACGGGTGCGCCTGTAGCGCCCAACAAGGCCATCGTAGGCGCGAACGCGTTCGCCCACGAAGCCGGCATCCACCAGGACGGCATCCTCAAGAACCCCCTCACCTACGAAATCATCTCTCCCGAAGCGGTCGGCGTACCCAAGCGGCAACTGGTTCTCGGAAAACATTCCGGGCGCAATGCGCTGCGCGCGACGCTCGTGGATCTGGGCTATCAGCCAACGCGCGAAGAGCTCGACGAATGCTATAAGCGCGTGGTGACGCTGGCCGATGCATCGAAGACCGTGAGCAATCGCGAGCTGCTCGCCATCGCGCATCAGGTGATGCGGAAGCGCGGGAGCGAAACCCCAGTCGGCGCGGAATAAGAAATTTGCGGATGGTCTTAGTAGCACAGCTTCAGCCTGTGGGGTTTCGTAAAGTCCAAATCCAAGCCCCTCAGGCGGAACACGCCGCGGGAATAGGGCCCCACAATTTTTGTCATTCCGAACGAAGCGAGGAATCTCTCTTTCTTTTCATGTAAGGAAATCGAAGTGAGATTCCTCGGCGCGCAGCGCGCCTCGGAATGACAAAAATTTGAGCTTTTCCGCAAGCTGTTCAGCCTGTGCATTTTCCGCGCGCACGGCAATTACCCCCACAGACTGAAGTCTGCGCTACTTTCCGCTGGACATTTGGCTGCGAATAGACTTCCATAGCCACATCTCAGCGCTGTAAGGGGGAATTCCTATGCGTAAGAGGCTGCCTCTTTTCGTGGGCATGGCTCTGTTTGTTCCATTTTTGGGTGTCCACGCGCAGCAACCGGCGCAGAAAAAGCCGCTGGATATTTATTTCCTGGACACCGAGGGCGGGCAGGCCACGCTATTCGTTTCTCCCTCGGGACAATCGATGCTGGTGGACACGGGATTTCCGGGCAATCAAGGGGCGCTGCCCGCGGAAGCGAATGCCCCGGGCATCACGCGCGACGCGGACCGCATCATGGCGACCTTGAAGCTGGCGAATGTGAATGTACTCGACTACGTGGTGATCACACACTTTCACGGGGATCACGCCGGGAACGCGGCGGAACTCGCCCATCGCATACCCATCCGCCATTTCGTCGATCATGGTCCCTATACAGTCGAGATGCAAGCGGGGCGGGACGCGCCCATTTTGTCCTACTTGCCCGTTCGCGAGCACGCGCATGTGATGACGCCGAAACCCGGCGACCGGATTCCCGTCGAGGGACTCGATGTGCAGGTTGTTTCCTCAGCCGGCGAATTGATCAAGGAGCCGATGGCGGGAGTGCCCGGAGCAGGTGCGCCCAATCCGCTGTGCCGCGATGCGAAATTGAAAGAACAGGACGCCACGCCGGGAAATTTTGAATCGGTGGGAATCGTCGTGCGGTACGGCACCTTCCGGCTCGTGGATCTCGGCGACTTGACTTGGAATCAGGAACACGCACTCGCTTGCCCGAATAATCTGGTGGGCGCCATGACTGTGTTTCACACCACGCGCCACGGAGATCCGCATTCGGGGGCGCCGCAATTCGTGCACGCGCTCCGCGCGCGTGTCGCCGTGATGAATAATGGCGAGAGAAAGGGCGGTTCGCCCGAATATTGGCAAACCGTTCATGAAGCGCCCGGGCTGGAGGATTTCTGGCAGATCCACCGCTCGGCGGACGGCGGCTCGGACCACAATTCGCCGGAACAGTTTCTAGCGAACCTCAACGAAACTGACCACGGCCACTACATCAAGATGTCGGTGAGAGCCGACGGCAGCTTCGCGATGACCAACGAGCGGACCGGTTTTACGAAAGAATATCCGGTACGGGGCAAGACTCAGTAGGCCATGCTCGTCCTGGAGAATAGCGGTCCGGGCGTTTTTCCTTCGGCCGTGGACTTGATCCGATACATCAGCTCGCCCCAGGTCGTCGTGCACGCTACGAGATAGTCCGTCTCTGCCTGCCAGTCAGCGTGGGTGAATCGAAGTAGCGTTTTGCCATTTTGCTCCGCCAGATCGAAGAGCAGCCGTGTTCCGCTCCACTCTTTTCCGGATTGGCAGAGCCAATGGGCCTGGCGCGGTGCTGCGATTTGGATGGGGTGAAGGCCATACACCGTCGCGCGGTTGAAAAAACCAAGCTCCACATTTCCGCTCGTCTTGTCTTCCGTCACGTCAGCTGCCCACCAGCGCGAAAAACCTTCCGCGGAAGCGACGAAAGGGTGAACAAGCTGTGACGTCGCATCAATTTGGATCGAGTGCTTGATGTCAGGCATTTTTCGGCTTCTCCTTCCCTACGCGCGGTCGATTGGCGACGGGTGCTTGCACCGGAGAGGGGACCGGCGCTTTCCCCAAACGGGATCAGTAGAAATGTTTGGGCAACCAGTTCTCACGTCCCTCGGGGAGGAGATCGTAGAGATACCAGACCGGAGAGAACGGATCAATGCCGCGATGGTGCCCGGGCGCGCGAGACATTTCGGTCGTATACGTGAAATAGATTTTGCCGTCAGGAGCGCGACGGAAAACGCTGACGGCGGGCCTTTGCCCTTTTTCGTCTTCCACAAAAAAATCGCGGTTAAACGT
This sequence comes from uncultured Acidobacteriota bacterium, assembly GCA_963719875.1. GTDB lineage: Bacteria > Acidobacteriota > Terriglobia > Acidiferrales > UBA7541 > Palsa-360. The sequence continues at coordinate 1,116,237 of CAVRDJ010000002.1, forward strand.
GTTGTCGTGGCTGGAGAGAAGACGAATCTTGTCCCAGCCCCGGCGGCGGCCCCACTCCCTGAGGCGGCCGATCTCCACTTTGGAGACCAGCACAAAATTGACTTTGTTGCTCACGTGCTGCGCGATGCCCGCATAGCCGTCGGCCCACAGGTTGCACATCGGGCAAGGAAGCTTGTCATTCGGACCCCACATCATGTGATCCACGATCAGGCTGTCCTTGCCGGGAGCGAAGAGTTCCGAGAAACGAACATCCCGAATATTCGCGGGCGATTCATCCCGAATATCGGACGGCCCTTCGCGAAATACATAGTCCGTTTCGACCAGCGGGCCGCCGGGCAATTTTCTGCGCAGCGCAGCCACGCGCTCGGTCTGATCCTTGAGCGCAATTTCCGCTTCGAGCAATTGGTCCCGCAGCCTTCGATATTCTTGGGTCTCGCCTTTGATGATCACATTCATGGTGCATTCCTTTCGCGCAGTATTGTAACCGTCGGGTTCTTGTAGGACAGCCACTCTTGGCTGTCCTCTTTAGCCGTAGCGAGATTGCAGCGGACAGCCAAGAGTGGCTGTCCTACGACAAACGGAATCGTCACGCCATTTACGCGAACGGGTTTTCGTCCGCGCTGGGACCATAGATCGAGGGCACGGGCACGTCGAGCAACCGTAAATAGACGGAAAGTTGGCCGCGATGATGATAAAAATGATTCATGAGTATGGAGCGGATGACCCCGATCCTCGGCGCCGAGAGCAACACCTTCCCGCCCTTAGTGAGCGTCCAGGTGGCCATCAGTTGCGAATCACTCAATTTCTTGAGTGTCCCCAAGGCCGTGGCGGTGTTTTGCGAGAACGCTTCGAGGATCTCTTTTTGGCTGGCTGGCTGCGGTTGTGTGATGCTGCCAATTTCATGAGTGTCCTTGGACAGGATCTCAGCCAAACGGCCTTGACCCGCGGCGATATGCATGGCGAGCTGGCCGAGAGTGTAGGATTTAGCGTGCGGCTTCCAGGTCAGTTTGTCGCCCGGAACCCGGTCCAGAACGCGCTGCGTGGTTTTGGCTTCCTGTTCAATCTCCATCAGAATTGAATCGACGATTGCCATAGTTGCTCCTTTGGTGTTTCTTGAATTTAGGGTCGATGTTTCGTGAACTTTGGAAATCCACTGAAATTACATGTTCAAATAGTTTGCGAGCTGATCGATGCAACCCTGCCATCCTTGCTCGTGTTTATCGCGTTGTTCCGCGTTCGGCAAATGCTGATGCGTGAGCAGGATTTCGGTCGATGGTCCCAAATCGCGAAACTCGATGGTGACCAGCGATTCGCGCACTTCGGGGTCATGTCCCCAACTCCAGGTGAACACGATTCTTTCGGGCGGCTTGATCTCTCGATACGTTCCGGACACTCGGTGGACATTCCCGTCCTTGTGATGCATCTCCACGCAATATTTTCCTCCAACCTGCAATTCCAGCACGGGCACGAGCGTGGAATATTCGTCGGAGGGAGCAAACCAGCGCCCCAACTCCAGCGGATCGGTCCAAGCGCGAAATACTCTCTCGCGCGGCGCCTGGAAAGTTCGTTTCACCTTCAGCGTTGTTTCTGGGGATAATTGTTCCCTGGCCATTCCGAAACCTCCGTCGGCTGTTGAGTCAGGTATCGATCCAGAGCGTCGAACTGCGTTTCCCAGAACGCGCGGTACTGGGAAATCCATGCTTCCGCTTTCTTCAAGGGCCGGGCGGCGAGCCGGCAGCGGCGCGTGCGCCCGAACTTTCGTTGCGTGACGAGGCCGGCCTTCTCGAGAACCCGCAGGTGCTTCATCACCGCCGGCAGGCTCATGCGGTGAGGCCTGGCCAGCTCCGTGACGGAGGCCTGGCCGTGGGCCAGGGCCGAGACGATGGCGCGCCTCGTAGGATCGGCAAGCGCTTGGAAAGTGGCGTCCAGTCCTCGATTATACTTAACCATTCGGTTTACTAATATACGGTCTCGCCCTCCGTGTCAAGTACGAATTTCGCGTACGCCGGTGGAAGGAAAGCGAACCAAGTACTACAGGGATCTCCGCCGCCGCACACTGACAGGAGGAACGATCCGGACTATACTGTTTGCCCTTGGGCGGACGCGAATTCAGTTCGTGCCTCACGGCAAGTGCAAGGAGAGAGTTTTGGCGCCGGCCCGCGATAAAAACATGACCGTTCAAAATAAGAAAATTGTCCTCCTCCCGGGCGACGGCATCGGACCTGAAATCATGCGGGCCGCCGTGCGCGTGTTGAAGGAGAGCGCCACAGAATTCGGCCACGAATTCAACTTCGCCGAGTTCCCTTTTGGCGGATGCGCCATTGACGCGACGGGCGAGCCCCTCCCCCCCGAAACGCTCGCGGCATGCCGGGCCGCCGACGCCATCCTGCTCGGGGCCGTCGGCGGGCCCAAATGGGATGCCGTTCCGCTCGGCAAGCGGCCGGAAAGCGGCCTGCTCGCTCTGCGTAAGGCGCTCGGGTTGTACATCAATCTGCGTCCCATCGATCTTCGCCCACCGCTCTACGGACTTTCACCGTTGCGGGCCGACCGCGCGAACGACGTTCACATCGATTTCGTCCGAGAACTGGCCGGGGATATTTATTTCGGCAAGCATCAAGTGGGCGCCGATCCGAGCGGAGAGCGCGCCACCGACGAAGCCGTATATACGACCGCGGAAGTGGAGCGCGTCGCCCAGTATGCATTCGCGCGAGCGGAAGAGCGCAAGGGACGACTCGCTTCGGTCGACAAGGCCAATGTCCTGACCACTTCGCAGCTGTGGCGCAGGACGGTGACCCGCCTGGCCGCGGATCATCCCAGTGTGAAGGTCGAACATCTGTACGTGGACAACGCCGCAATGCAACTCGTGCTCGCTCCCGCGCAGTTCGATGTGATCCTCACCTCGAATATGTTCGGCGACATTCTGACCGACCTCGGCGCGGCGCTTGCCGGCTCGATCGGCTTGATCCCGTCGATGAGTTGCGGCCCGGGGCCGTCGCTCTACGAACCCATTCACGGTTCCGCGCCCACACTTGCCGGAAAAGATGTCGCCAATCCAGTGGGCATGATTCTCTCCTCCGCGATGATGCTCCGCGAAAGCTTCGGCCTGAAACGCGAAGCCGAGTGGATCGAATCTGCCGTGGACCGCCTGTTTGCAAGCGGAATTCGGACTCCCGACACCGTCGAGCCGGGCACAACCAAAGTTGGTTGCGTCGAATTCGGTGAACGGCTGTGCGCGGAGATGGCTGGCGCCTCACATCGGCCGCATCGCGTCAACTTAGGCGCCTAGCGGGAATTTTTTTCAGTCCTTAGAAGTTTTTTAATCAATTGAATCTGTCCGGCATGATAGACATCGTGGAAGGCGATGCCAGCAATCAGACGACGCGCCAATGTTTTGCTCCCGCGCGAAGGGTGATCCAGATCTTGCGGCTTAAATGACGCAACGGTTTCCATCAACAGCTGATGTTCTCTATCCAGAAGCGCCCGATCAACTTGCCAGGCCTTTTCGCTCCGATCAATTGGGCGATTGAACCAATTGCTCCCGGGAAGAGAAAATGAGCCGCGTTTTTCCCCGGATAGGCGCCGCCTGACCGCATATTTCCAATAGGCGGCATGAACAACAATTTCCCAAATATTATGGCGCCCAGCCCTTGGAGGCAGCGCCGCTTCGCGCGCAGTAACACCGCGAATCGAGCCACGAAGGTTGGGCCCGTGCCATGCGGGTCTGTTGTAGGCTTCATCCAGCAATCCCAAAAGGTGTTCAAGATCCCGATGCGCCACGGCTTCTCCCGGAGTTGCCGGCCATCCCGCCTGCGTGTTTCACGCACTATAGCAGAAGCCTGAGAGGCAAAGGTGCGCCTGGTATCGCGTAAAATAAGCCGAGGGAGTGCCCCCTGTTCGAGGTTTGGCTGGAATCTGCAAGCCAGAGAAGCGAGAGATCGTCTTCGGTGGGTCCGACCTGGTTGACCTCGGAGTCGGGAAGCAAGGAGGCGATGACCGTAGAAGGAGACTGGCCGTTGGTGCCGCTGGTGCCTGGGATCCCGACGAACCGGTTTGGATCAATGGGCGACTGGCCATGCTTCGCAGTGACGAGATGCGTGACCGGATCGACCTTTAGCCCGTCGTTGTGCCCGACCATTGTGTACGTGCGGACTACACTCCCGTCCATTTTGTATTCCACGATTTGGTTACTTAGTCCGTCGGAACCGTCCGGCAGGTGGCCATCGCCGTATCCCACGAAGACGTGGCTGTCAAGCACCGCGATGGAATCTGGAGCACTTGACCCTGTAGGAGCACTGGCAAATAAGGTCAATTTGTAGGGGGCCATGGCAGTCTGCCCGAAAGCGGGCCCGGCGATCATGCCGGATATCATTAGAACCGCCAACGCGAAGACAAGCGTTGTAACCTTCTTCATAAAATTGGGTCTCCAATCCTTGGGAGGGGTAGAAAACGTTATCAGACTAAGTCCTGAAGAAAACACTTCTGTGAACGAGAGATGAACTTTTGAAGACAGCTTGCTGTTTCGACTTGTCCTACCGCCGCTCCCTGGAAAGGGAACACGCGATTTTTCATCCCATTTGAGGGTTGTGACGGCCAGCCAACCAAGAGATCCTGTTGCCCAGGTAGGGCAGCCATCCTCTTACCAAGGTCAATAGCTCCGGGCAAATGGCGACCGCCAGTAATCATAATCCGCGACAGGATTCCAGTTTTGCATAATATAACCGCAAGCCCTTGCGATTCAGGGGCCGAGAATGATAGCTTCAATCTGGCCAGACTGGGTGATTCTTCTTTACATCATTGGAGTGGAACACACCGTTGAGTAATCAGAGCGCCCAAAATAGTTCCAACGGCCACCGTGTTTCCGGGAGCATTCTATCCTCTCCCTCGCAGGCGGACCTTAGTGCCTTAACCTTCTGGCGCGTGGAAGGGAGCTTGGTTGCGCTCGGCGCTGTCCGCCCTGTGGCCTACTTCACCTGGAATTCCCACACGTTTGCGGGGCGCTGGGCCCGCCGTGGAGGAACGCTGGCGCTGGCGCTGGTACGTCCCTTCCTATATGCGAGTCACCGGGTGTTTGCCACGCGAGTCCTGCACACGCTTTTGTCCGGGGTGACGCGCGACCGTCTGGATTCGCTGGGTGAGGAATATTTCGAATACACCCTGAAAAAGCAACTGAAGGCGGAAGGGGTTGAGCGCCTGCGGGCCTGCGTGGCGGAAAAGGGCGCCGAGAATGTAGTGCTGGTCAGCCAGGGCCTCGACCATGTGATGCGGCCCCTGGCGCAATCTCTTGGCGTTTCTCGCCTGGTTTCGAACCGCCTCGAATTCCGCAATGGAATCGCGACCGGCCGCCTGCTTGATCCTGTGATTCGGCCGCGGAGTCCAATAGCCTGGGCCTTCCAGCGCAGCGCCGACGGCCGGGTGCCTACGGACCGCCTGATGAGAAATCTCGGGCTGGCAGCCCATCCAGAGCGTCTGGAGAAGGCAATTCTGCCGGCTGAGCGTCCCAAGGCGGCTAATAACCGCGCCCTGGTCGTATTCAACGGGAAAAAACAATCCCAACCCCTGTCTGTCCGGCTGACCCTCGCGGGGAAAAACATTCTTTTGATTGGGGTAACGGGTTTTATCGGCAAGGTATGGCTGGCGCAGCTCTTAAACGAACTCCCCCAGATCGGCAAGATCTACGTGCTGATCCGCCGCCAGAGAACGACGACCGCGCAGCGGCGTTTTGAGAAGATTTTCGAAGAGTCGCCTGTATTTGGCCCACTGCAGGAACGGCTGGGCGACCGGTTCGCGGAATTTGTCTCCGAGCGCGTCGAAGTGATCGAGGGCGATGCGAGCCGGCCGGGACTGGGGATTGCTCCGGAAATACGAGCGCAACTTGCGGGCAATCTCGACCTTGTCGTCAATAGTTCCGGCCTGACGGATTTCAATCCGGACCTTCGAGAAGCCCTGGCCAGCAATGTCGGACCAGTCCTTCATCTGATTGAATTTCTGCGCGGATCAGACCACGCCGCACTGATGCACCTCTCGACGTGCTATGTGGTGGGAGGGAAGGACGGCCGAGTGGTCGAGGAAGTACAGCCGAATTACACGCCGCTCGGCATTGCGGATTTCGACTCCGATCACGAATGGCGCTCCTTGCAGGAAGTGGTGGCGCATGCCGAAGCGCGAGCCGATAGTCCTGAAATTACAGCGGCGCTCCGGCGGCAGGCACTCGGAAAACATCGCGGCAGTGAAGAACCGGCGGGTCCCGAGCTGGAAAACCTCATCCGCAAAAATCGCGTGCGTTGGCTGCGCAATCGTCTGACGCGCGCGGGGACTCGGCGCGCCCGGCGCCTCGGCTGGCCCAATACGTACACGCTTTCCAAATCGCTCGCTGAATCCGTGATCGTGCGTCACGGGGCCGGGCTGCCGATTGCCATCGTGCGCCCCTCGATCGTCGAAACCTCCACGGACCAGCCATTTCGGGGCTGGAATGAAGGCATTAACACGTCGGCGCCACTTTCCTACCTGCTGGGAACGTATTTTCGCCAGTTGCCGACCAATGAGCGCAAATGCCTGGACGTGATTCCCGTGGACATGGTGTGCCGCGGAATGACCCTGATCGCCGCCGCGATTATCGCGCGGCGTCACGAGCCGATCTACCAGCTCGCAACGTCCGCGAGCAATCCGTGCGACATGGGCCGCTCGATCGAATTGACCGGCCTCGCGCACCGCAAACACTATCGCTCGCAGCAGAGTCTGGAGAACTGGATGCGCATGCAGTTCGACACGATTCCTGTCTCCAAATCGCGCTACGAGAAATTCTCCGTTCCCGCGCAAAAAGCTGTGGTCCGAGGAATCAATCGCGCCGCTTCGGCGCTGCAGATGAAGAAACCTCCGCTGGCCCGCCAGGAGCGCGAGCTCATTCGCGTCGAAAAACTGATCGAGCTTTACAAACCGTTTATCCTGCACAACGAGCAAGTTTTCGAGGCTCAAAATGTACAGTTGCTTTCCGCGGCGCTTCCTCCGGAGGAGCGCGCGGCCTTCGGGTACGATCCCTCCGCGGTTGACTGGTGGGATTATTGGATTAACATTCATATCCCGGCCCTGCGCCGGTGGGTCTACCCTCTCATCGAAGGGCGCCCGATGGAAGAAAGTCCACACCGCGCTTTTTCCCTGCAGCACCCCGGCAATGGAGCGGAACGCCCGGAAGATCTGCCCCGCGCGGGGGCGGCGTCAGGCGCGGGGACCCAGAACTAATCCATGGCCATCTTTCTGACCGGTTGCACCGGCTACATTGGCGCCCACGTCGCCTCCCTTCTGCTCGAGCGTCACACGGACCGTTTAAATCTACTGGTGCGGGCGAAGACGGAGCAGGAGGCGAACGAGCGCCTGTGGCACGCGCTGCAATTGCATCTGGGCTTTCCTCAGTTCCAGGACGCACTGGAAACCCGCATTTCCGTTTTTCGCGGAGATCTCACGGAGGCGCGTTTTGGGCTGGGCACAGCCGACTACACGCACCTGATCGGCACGACCGAGTCGGTGATTCATTGCGCGGCTTCGCTCAATCGTAAATCCGAAAAAAGCTGCCTCAACGTGAATTTGCGCGGCACTCTCGAAGTCGCGCAACTCGCGCGCCGCGCGCAAGATGCGCACGGGCTGCGCCGCTTCAGCCAGGTTTCCACGGTCGCCGTCGCGGGGCATCGCAGCCACGAAGTGGTGGCCGAGGACGCCTCCATCGACTGGAACCGCTCCGACTATGACCCGTATGCGCGCACGAAAAAATTCTGCGAGCATTTGGTGCGGGAACTGCTCCCCGATATTTCTCGAACCGTGTTTCGTCCGAGCATTGTGCTGGGCGACAGCCGCCGGCCCGAAACGACGCAATTCGATATGGTCCGCGCATTCGTGTTTCTCGCGGGATTGCCGGTTTTGCCTTTTCGCTCGACCGATCGCATCGATATTGTCCCGGTCGACTACGTCGCGGAATCCGTCGTGGCGCTGCATCAAAAACCGAATCCGGAGCATGAGATCTACCACCTCTCTTCGGGCACGCGTTCCGAAACGTTTGGCCGGATCACGCGCGCACTCGCCGAATCCGCGGGAAAAATGGAGCCGCTCTTTTGGCCGGGGCTCGAGCGGAATTTCTCTTCCGTCGTAAACTGGTTATCGAATTCTCAAGGCACGGTTGGCCGCAGCGCTTCTCTCTTGAAAGTATTTATGCCGTATCTCATCTGGGACACGGTGTTCGAGAATTCGCGCGTTGTCGCGGAAATGGGGCGCGCACCGGAACCATTTTCCAAGTATAGTTACCCGCTGCTGCGATTCAGTCGCGATCACCATTTCTCCTATCCCTACGAGCCATGGCCTGGGTCCGCCGGTTTGGCCCGCGAAGACGCCGCAGCGGCCGGCGTGGGATCCGCGCGAGGGTCTCACCTATGATGGATCTCGTCCTGGAAGCGTGGACCAGTTCGTACATCGAACTCTCCAGTGCGCTTTGGAAGTTTGGCGCGGGGCGTCCCTGGCAACCTGGCGAAAAACTGAAACTGCTCTTTGCGGGATACAACGGCACGCGCAACACGGGCTCGGATGTTCGCGTCGAGGAAATGCTGCGGCAAGTCCGGCGCGTTCTGGGCGAGGAAAATCTTGCTCTGAGCGTGATGTCTCAGAATCTGGACTGGAGCCGCGGCTATTTTGGCGATGCGCGCCAGGTATTTCTTCCGGACATCTATCCGCCGTTTCTGTTCCGAGAAGTGAGGCCGCATCACGGCGTGATCGCTTGCGAAGGGTCCATGTTCAAAAGCAAATTTGCGGATGCGCTCACCACGATGTTCATCGGCGCGCTGGGAATTGCTTCGGCCGAAAACAAACTGTCGGTTGGGTATGGCGCCGAAGCGGGCTACATGAACCCGATGCTCGAGAAAATGTGCGCCCGGTATTGCCGCCGTTCCTTGATCATCACGCGAAATGAAGAATCGCAGAAAGTGCTGAGCAAATTGGGCGTGGCGAGCGAAGCCGGCACGGACACGGCATGGACGTTCGAACCGCACCCGCCAGAATATGGCAGAAAAGCCCTGGTCGATGCCGGGTGGGACGGGAAGACTCCGGTGCTGACGGTCTGCCCGATCAATCCATTCTGGTGGCCGGTGACGCCCTCCACGCCGAAGTTTCTGGCGCACGCCTGCCTCGGCGCATACAAGGAAAGCCACTATCGCACGATTTATTTTCACAAATCGAGTTCCGCAGTCGATGCCGCGTATAAGAAATATTTGGCCGCGCTGGCCCAAGGCGTAAAAGCGTTTCGCAGCAAGCATCGCGTATTTCTGATTCTTGTGGCCATGGAAAGGCTGGATACGCGGGCGTGCGATGAGCTCGCTCCGCAACTGGGCGGCGCGCCGGTGTTTAGCTCCGATGATTACGACATGTATAAGATCGTGAGCATTCTGCGCTGCTCCAGCCTGATGGTTTCGTCGCGATATCATGCCATCGTCACTTCGATGCCTTCGCTGGTGCCCTCGGCGGGAGTCACGATGGATGAACGCATTCGCAACCTGATGCGTGAGCGCGGCCACGAACATTTGCTCCTTACGGTGGAAGATCCGGACCTCGGAGAAACACTCGCCGGCGTCATGGATCGCCTGGCTGCGGAAGCGGATGCCGTGCGTGACGGCATAGCACGCTCCGTCGTTCGCAATTTAAAAACCATGGGCCGTATGGGTGTGTTCCTGGAGCGCGCGGTTCATCAGCAATATCCGGAATTCCCGGTGCGTGCAGGCGTGCGCGGCTGGGAAGAGTATTTGCCGCAGCTTAGCCCAAATCTCGGGAGGCTGCTCGACTCCTACGATGGCGCAACGGCCGCCGCGGCCGGAGATTAGCCTGACAGTTCAAGTGAGAATTTTGTAGCGCAGGCTTCAGCCTGTGGGTTTTACCGGACGAGTACCAGACCCCACAGGCTGAAGCCTGCGCTACTTAACACCATGAACTTCCTCGAAAACATTTTATCGAAATTGCAGGAAGGCACCGGCCGCGTGGTTTTGGCTGAAGCAAATGCGGGTGGCGACCGAACCGCGACGGGATCGGACTTGCTCGGTCAAATCGCCACGGCGCGAGCCTTTTTGCGCGCTTCGGGACTTACGAGAGGAGACCGCTGCGCGCTGGTCGCTCCGAACAGTATCCGGTGGGCGGCGCTCGATCTCGCGATTATCGCGGAGGGGCTCATCGCTGTTCCTCTGTACGCTCGTCAAGCTGCGGGAGAATTGGCTGCGATGCTGCGCGATGCCGGCCCCGGCTTGATTTGCTGCGGCGATGCCGCGCTTCGCGGTGCAATCTCGGCGGCGTGGCCGGATGCGCCGCGGTTTGTATTGTTCGACGAAATTTTCAGCTCCCATCTACCGACTGCAACGAGCGCTCTTCCCGCGCCCGCCGCCCTTTCGCCGCAGGATACGGTCGCCATTCTGTACACGTCAGGGACCTCCGGCGAAGCCAAAGGCGTGATGCTGACGGTTGGCAATCTCGATCACATGTTGTCCTGCACCAAGGCGCGCCTCGACGAGTTGATGGGGCCGCGCAATGTGCCGGACAGAGTTTTTCATTACACGCCGCTCTGTTTTGCTGCATCGTGGATTCTGTTGCTATCGTGCCTTTCCCGGACAAGCGTCTTTACGTTTTCGATGGACCTCACGAAGCTCGCCGACGATATCCGCTCCGCCGCGCCGAACTACTTCCTCAACGTTCCACTGCTGCTGGAGCGAATGCGAACGGGTATCAAAGACAATATTCGCAAGCGTGGCGGGACAATCGCGAAAGTTTTCGGCCATGCGGAGGATGCATGGTTCCGGCTGGATGCGAAGGCACCGCAGACGTGGGATTTTTTCTGGCTGGGACTGGCCGGCCTCGTGATTTTTCCATCCATCCGCAAACGCTTGGGACCGAATCTTCGCGCGATGATTTGCGGCTCCGCTCCCCTTGCTCGCGAAACGCAGCTCTTTTTCATGATGCTTGGAATCCCCGTCTTGCAGGGTTACGGCCTCACGGAAACCACGGGGATCTGCACCTTGGACAATCCGCGGCATGTCGAGCCGGGACGCGTCGGCCCGGCCATTCCGGGCATCGAGATGAAAATCTGCGAAAACAGTGAAATCGTGGTCCGCGGCCCCAATATTTTCCCCGGCTACTGGCGCCGGCCGGAACAAACGGCCGCCGTGCTGCACGATGGATGGTTCCACACCGGCGACCAGGGCGACGTGGATGCAAACGGAAATTGGCGTATCACCGGTCGGCTGAAAAATCTCATCATCCTCAATTCCGGCCACAACATTGCGCCGGAACCGATCGAGGAGGAATTATTTCGCGCTGTCCCCGGCGCACAACATGTCATGCTTGTCGGGAACGGCCGAAGTTTCCTTGCCGCCATCATCGCAGGCACGGCCACCGGCGCGGAAATTGATTTGCAATTGGAACGAGTGAATGCTCCGCTGCCCCACTACCGCAAAATTCGCAGGTATCACGTAACGCAAGAATTGTTTACCATCGACAACGGCTTGCTCACAGCGAACGGAAAATTGCGGCGCGACACGATCGCCGCGCGCTTCGCGGCAGAGATTGAGCAGATGTACGCAAAGCAAGAGTAGAAAAGATTTCGGAGGTCGGGGCTTGAGCCTCGACATTCACGGTTGCTATTTCACGGGCTTTAGCCCCTGAAGCTCCAGGGCCTAAAGGCCACTTTTGCGCGACCATGATTGTCCGACCTAAAGGTCGGACCTCCGAAACAGCAAACTCAAAATCGATTGAGTCTGATTGGTCGAAATCAGTACCGAGCGAGGGATCGCACAGGCGAAGGCTGAACGCATGGATGAATACAAAGGAAAAACGCTCTCGTGGCGGCTGTCCGACGGCGTCATCGAACTTTCGCTCTATCGGCCTCCGGCCAACGAAATTGGCCTCGCCACGCTCGAGGATCTGGAGCGCTTCGCCTCTTCGCTTACTGCTCTTGAATCGAAGGCTAGCGCGCTCATTATCCACAGCGAACAGAAAGCAGGCTTTTCTGCCGGCGCGGACCTGCGAGAATTGTATGAGCAAGCGCGGAAGATGAACGCATCCTCCGCCGCGAAGGGAGTCCGCGAATTCCTCGAACGAATTCACGCCGTGCTCAACCGGCTGGACACTTCCCCGCTCACGACCATCGCTGCCGTTCACGGCGTATGTTTCGGCGGCGGCTTTGAGCTGGCGCTGGTGTGCGATCTCATCATCGCGGACAAGATGGCGCGTTTCTGCTTTCCGGAATTGCGGCTCGGACTCATCCCGGGCTTCGGCGGAATTCCGCGGCTGAAGCGCGATATCGGCAACGCCGTGGTGCGCGACCTCTTGCTCACCGGGCGCAGCATCAATGCCACCAAGGGGCTTTCGGTGGGCCTCGTGAGCCAAGTGGCGGCGGAAGGTGAAGCCCTGCGCCTTGCGCGCGCGACCGCCGCGCAGACAACAAAATTCGATCGGGCGACCGCTGGCGCCGCGAAACGCTTCATCAAGCCGCTGCCCGCGGAAGAACTGCGGCGCGAAATCGACATTTTCTGCGAGCTCTTCATGCGGCCCGCTGTCATGGAAGCCATGCGCAAGTTCGTTGAAAACGCCGGCCCGCATCCGTATCTGCCGTAAGCCGGTTTTGCAGGATAGCCACTCTTGGCTGTCCGCGTGGGCCACGCTGAAAGTGCGGAGGACAGCCAAGAGTGGCTGTTCTACAAAAATCCTGCACAGATACGATCTTTCTGTAAAATGGAAGCAATCATGAAGACGATCGAACAAACGACGGACGAAATCTTGAATCTTGCCGCCACCCATTTCAAATTCCCGCGCGCTGAACTTCAGTCGGGCGACGATTTTTACAAGAAGCTCGGAATCGACAGCCTGCAGGCCCTCGAACTGCTCACGCACCTCGAAAATCATTTCGCGGTGGAACTTCCGGATTACGAAGTCCAAGGAGTCAGCGATTTCCACACGCTCGCCACGCGTATCCATGCCAGGCTCTGAGCGCTGCGCGGAATTAAACGATTCAGCTGATGAATTCCTCATATAATCTTGTTTCTCTCTGCGTTTGCATACTTCTTTGGCAATCCTGATGCTTGATTTGGCGAAATATGATTCGCTGGGAGCGGCTCTCCGCGATGCGGTCGGGGGCTGGCCCGAGGAAGTCTGCCTGATCGAAGCGGACAGGGACCACGAGCGCTCCCGCCTTACGTACCGGCAATTTGGCGAGGCCGCCGAGCCCTTGGCGGCGGCCCTCGAAGGATCAGGCTTTGCGGCGGGAGACCGCGCCGCGATTATCATGACCAATCAGCCCAAGTGGCTGATTTCGGCGTATGCCGTATTTTTCGCGGGCGGCGTTCTTGTTCCGCTCGATTACAAGCTCTCCGCCGCCGAACATCTCCAACTGCTCGCGCACTCAAAAGCACAGATTCTGTTTGTCGACTACCCGCTATGGCGCGCCATGATGCAAGCGGCCGCCTTTCGCGAGCATAAGCTCAGGACGGTGCTTGTGACCGAGGCGCCGCCGAAAGCCGAGCTTGCGGGTGGTGTGCGCTGGGAAGGATTTCGCGGGGCGCGCGCTCCTGAATTCAGGCCGCGCACACAGTCGGACACGGCCTGCATCGTATATTCGTCCGGCACAGGAGGGCACCCCAGGGGATGCGTGCTGACGCACGACAACTATCTCGAACAGTGCGCTGCGGTGACGCCAGTTTTTCCGTTCTCGCCCGGCACGCGATATTTGAGCATCATCCCCACGAATCACGCGATCGATTTCATGGGCGGATTCCTCATGCCGTTCACCGGTGGAGGGACGGTCGTTCATCTGCGCACGTTGCGGCCGGATTTCATCCGCGAAGCCTTCACGAAATATAAAATTACTTACATGGCCGTGGTGCCCTTGATCTTGAAAAATCTGCAACGCGGCTTGCGTGAGAAATTCGCGGCGCTTCCGCCGGCCAAAAGGAAAATGCTCGATGTGCTGATCGGCGTGAATCGTGCGCTCACGCGCGGGAAGCCGCGGCCCAGCCTGAGCCGCCTGCTCTTGAAGGATATTCACAAAGCTTTCGGTGGCGGATTGCAAGCGCTGCTCGTCGGCGGCGCGTTTACCGAGCCCGCCACGATCGAATTCTTCCATGATATCGGGATCCCGATTTACAACGGCTACGGGTGCACGGAGGCGTGCACCGCCATCACGCTGAATGATCTGCGGCCCTTCCGGCCCGACACCGTCGGCAAACCCGTGCGCGGGATGGAAATTCGCATCGTGGAGCCGGACGCGGACGGTATCGGCGAAGTGGCCGTGCGCAGCAAGACGGTGATGTCCGAGTACCTGGATGATCCCGAAATGACGGCGGAAACCATCGTGAATGGCTGGCTGATGACCGGCGATCTCGGACGCATCGATCCGACGGGCCATTTGCAACTTTTCGGCCGCAAGAAAAACATGATCGTCACCGCCGAAGGAAAGAACATTTATCCGGAAGACATCGAAAACAATTTCGAGGGGATTCCGGTGAAGGAGTTCTGCGTCTTTGCGGCAAACTATATCTGGCCGCAGCACACCTTGACCGGCGAGCAACTTTTGCTGGTGCTTCATCCCGACCAGGGACAAATCGTGAACGACGCGCTGCGCAAGGAGCTTTCCCGGCGCAACGCACAGCTTTTGAATTACAAGCGCGTGTCCGGCTACATTGTCCTGGACCAGGATTTTCCCCGGAACGCCGCGATGAAGATCAGGCGCGTCATCCTGGCCGGACAAATCGGCAAGCAGGTCAATCGCAGCGCGATGGTCTCCCTGTGAACGAAGCCTATTTCACGATCGTGAATCCGGCGGCCGGCGGCGGACGCTGCGGAAAGCTGGCCGCGCGCGCGCTCGACCGGCTTCGCGCGGCAGGTCTCCGTCTTGAGGTGCGCGAAACGCGTGCTCCCGGAGAAGCCACCGTGCACGCATGCGGCGCTTACGCTGAAGGCTTCCGCAAGTTCATTGCCGTGGGCGGAGATGGCACGAGCTTCGAGATCGTCAACGGACTTTTTCCGGACGCAGCAGCGCAGGGCCGCGCCTCCCTGGGCTTTCTTCCCCTCGGGACGGGCAATTCTTTTCTTCGAGACTTCGTTAAAAACGGGACGAACCTCTCGGAATTTGCCATCCAGGCGATCCTGGAACGCCGTGCGCGACCCTGCGACGTTATCCGCCTGAACCATTCGGGCGGGTCTATTTTTTATATCAACACGCTCAATATGGGTTTCGCCGCGGACGTCGCGACATTGACCAATCGCCGCTTGAAATTTCTGGGCGAGCCCGGCTATCTGGCCGGCGTGCTGGTTTCCCTGGCCCGGCTGCGGCGTCGACCTTTTCCGCTTCGCGCCGACGGCGAGCGCGACGACCGCCGCTGCT
Organism: uncultured Acidobacteriota bacterium; assembly: GCA_963719875.1. GTDB lineage: Bacteria > Acidobacteriota > Terriglobia > Acidiferrales > UBA7541 > Palsa-360. Next base: position 1,131,628 of record CAVRDJ010000002.1, read on the forward strand.
TGTTCGTGGCCTTTAGCAATAGCAAGTACACTGGCGGTAAAATGATGATCGCGCCGCAAGCCGCCATCGACAGCGGCACGATTGAATATGTTCACTGGGGACCGATCGGCCGTTTGGGCCTGGTGCGGAATCTGCCGACTCTTTTTACCGGTTCGCATATCCGCCATCCAATGGCTTCGAGGCGCACGGCGGCGCGCATCGAATTCGAGTTGAAGAATCCCGTCGATGTGGTCGTCGATGGAGAAGTGCTGACACTCGAAGCCGAATCGCTGGAAGTGCTGCCCAGTGCGCTCGATGTGATGGTATGAACGTGGAAAGCGAACAACCGATTCCCGCGCCTGCCACAGCCGAGGCCTCCAGCGAACAAGGCCTTCGCCGCGCATGGGCCATTGCGCGGAGCACGTATCACTGGCTGCTCTCCGCGGCGTTTTTCTTTCCCATGTGCACTTTCCTCCTGCTGCTCGGCATCCTCATCGATCCACGCAGAAATGACGGCGCGCAGCGCTGGCTTTGCCGAGTGGTCATGAAGCTCGCTGGCGTGAATGTCGTCGTGCGTCGCGCGCCCGGCTTCGATCCGGCGCGCACCTGCTTTCTTCTTGTCAATCACGTCAATTTATTCGATCCGTTCCTTCTGTACGCCACGGTCCCGCAATTTTTCCGGGGCCTGGAACTCGAATCGCATTTTCGGATTCCCGTGTACGGCTGGATGATGAAACGCTTCGGCAATGTTCCCGTCCCGGACGTGAACCGGCCTTCCGACTTGAAACGCATGTGGCGGCTGACGCGCGCGGCGCTCGATTCGGGAGTGAGCCTCGCCGTGTTCCCCGAAGGGCAGCGGACGCGGGATGGCCGAGTCGGGCCATTCAAGGACGGCGTATTCCGTATGGCGCTGCAATTCGGCACACCCATCATTCCCATCAGCGTGGTCGGTTCGTTTGCATTCAACAAGAAGACAAGCTGGCTGATCCGGCCGGGCACTGTCACCGTTTACTTGCATGACGTGATCGAAACGAAGGACCTGCGGAAGGAAGATTTTCCAGAGCTACGCGATCGCATCCACGCAATTATCGCGGGCCCGATCAATGAAGTTCACAGCTCTGCAGAAAAGCAGAAACATGTCGCCTAGCTATTCCCCTTAGAGTGGAAGTAAGTCAGCCTGTCTGCCTACAGCGAGAGGCGGATTCCGGGCAGCGTGCGGCCTGCTTTGGTTTCGTGCCAGGTGAAGGCGATCCGGTGGATGACGGTGATCGTGGCGACGATCGCGATCACCCAGAGCGCGGGGGCCATGCGGTTGAACAATCCGCCGAGGATTAACAGGACCATGCGCTCGGGACGTTCCATGAAGCCAACCTTGCAAAGGGGAATCAAGGATTCGGCGCGCGCGCGCGAATAGCTGACCATCACCGATCCAGCCGTCGCCACCGCCGAAAGAACGACGTAAGAGGTCCGCTCGGCTACGGCGTAGTACACCAGCAAGCCCATGTAGAGCGCCATATCCGAGTAGCGGTCCAGCGTCGAATCGAAAAAAGCGCCAAACGCCGTCACGCGTTTCTCGCGGCGGGCCACTTGCCCATCGAGCATGTCCAGAAACGCGGCGAAGAAAATCACCATGGCCGCGGACCGGAATTTTCCCATCGCGAACAGGAGAGCCGCCCAGCAATTCACCAAAAGGCCGAAGAACGTCAGCAGGTTCGGGTTGATCCCGGTCGAGGCGACTACATCCACAATCTTTTCGAGCAGCCAGCGGCCGCCTTCGCCAATTTTACGTGTGATCATGAGTTTTGCGCCGTCATCCCCTGTCGGCGTGATGGAATGATATGCCACCAGCCCGTAGTCTCTCAAGTCCAACAGGCCGGGGTGGTGAATCATTTTAATTCTAATGGAATCCATGTCTAGGCAGCGCTCATTTGATTAGCAGTATTCTCCAACTCCAATTCAGCCAGATCATCTGTAAAGTCAAAGTACCCCTGAATTGGTCTTCCTGACTTGTTCCAATTTTCATTATAGCTATCGATGGCTGATTTTAGGTGGTAGCAGTTTCCGACGATCTGCTGTCTCTGGTGTGCGAAAGATGTCTCCATGTGCTCATGTTTGGCGGTTCGCATGTCATCCCATTTGAAAGCAAGCTTTCCCTGGAGGTCATAAGGAGCCGCATGTTTGACTCGAACTCTTCGCCCTTGTGGATCGTCAATGTACTCCTCGCGCATCGCTTCAGCGATTTGCTCTGCACATTGCCGGACGACCTTTGAAGGATGAATATCCCAAAGCCTTCTTGAGATTGCCCATCGTGCAATCTCTACCGCTGTAGCGGGCCACGGCTCACCAGATTGGCGGTATTTGGTAATGATCCTTTGATTCTGCTCTATCAGACTCATCGTAACTCCTCACATATCAGATGGAATCGTGTGACCCCAGCCATCTGTTAGCACCGACGAGATCAGGATATCTCGAACTCTTACCAACATTTCCCTGCTGTGTAACCAATTGACTTCTTTGCGATGCTGCAGTTGACCTAGAACAATGGCCGGGTGTACTCCGATTCGCGCTGAGAAATTCTTGATTCTTTGCTTTGAATATAAGGGCCTAAATCTGGCGATGAAATGTTCCATTTCTTGTTTTTCCACAAGAAAGACTTCGGCGAAAAGGTCGGCTCGCCTCTCGATTTCCGTTTTGTCAGCAGAAGGGATGGGATTTTCTCCGACAAGGTCAACATCTAAGATTGGCTTTCCCCCTAATTCATCGAGGTTAGCGACATGACCGAGCTCATGGAGAAGGACAAACCAGAAATGGTCTATCCTGTCGTATCTCATAGACAGGACAATAACTGGAGAAAACTCATCCAACCAAAATGTCGCGCCATCAATCCTTCCCTTGCTCAGACGCTCAATCAATACCAATCGAATCCCGCCTTCGGCCAGGACTTTTGGGACAAGGCGGATATCCTCCGGGTTTCCTCGAAGCTGACGAAGCTTTGCTAGCGTATCCGTAAGTGATTTCTTGGAGAATCTGCCTGCATGAACGCCCTTGGCAATCTTCCTGGCGCGGCAAACCCACGCAACCTGCGAAGGATTTGCGGCCGCAGTTGATTTCTTCGCCGCATAGACCAGCGTCGATTCTTCATCGAAGGAACTTCTGTCGAGGAATTTAAGAATCCGCTCCTCTAAAATGTTTAGGTCTTTGGTTGGCTCAATCCATCCGCGTTTGGTCATCTCTTTGATTGGAGCTAGCGCAAATAGGCGCGCCTTTCGAGAAATGGCTACATCGGCCCGGCTTTCTGTAAACAATTGGTAGGAAGTTTCAAGATTCATCCAAAATTGTGCGGTTGTCCCAAAGGCAGCCGCGAGACTTGAAGCAACATCAGGAGAGATTGCGCGCTTGGTGTTGATGATATTGCTGATCATTGGAGAAGAAAGTCCAGTAATCTCAGCAAGGTCTTCCTGCGTCCATCCTCGCGCCTCAAGTTCGTCCTTGATGAACTCCCCTGGAGGGAAGGCCTCAGCTACGTCCCTAATATCTAGCATAGTCATGTCCCCCCTTTCAGTGATAGTCGGCAATCTCAACAATCGTGACCTTCTTTTTTGGCGACTTTCCCTCGATTTCCAAGATCAGTCTCCATTGGTCATTCAGCCGCATCGAATACTGGCCTTTTCTGTCTCCGACTAACTTCTCGAAATGAGCAGATTTCAACTCCCGTAGGTCACGTTCATCAACTGCATTACGAATAGTCCACATTCGCTTGCGGTACGCCTTAACAATAGCCACGTCATACCCGGCAGTGTAGCTGGCGTCTCGTTCAAGCTTTTCGAGGGAAGCATTTCTATGTGAAACCTCGAATGCCATGACTGAAACGCACTATAGACCCAATTGGTCTAGGTGTCAATCTGTATTTTACATAATTATATAAATAGCCAAAATTAGAATTTACATGGATACGGAGCTTGCAGTCGTTATCACCGCTTGAATAGACGGTAATTCACTTCGAGCTACGGCTCGTCCGTCCGACGCAGTTTCAATTAGTGCTCAAATTGTAGTTAAGCTGAATCACTTTCCGGCGCGGCAAAACTTGACTCCCAAAGGTGGCCCAGCGTACTCTCCTCATTACTACTTTCATATCCAGTCCGATTGTAGGGAATTCTAGTTGAGGAGGACGCTCGATGAAGCGACGAATTGGGGTATTTGCGGCTCTTGTATTTGTGCTTGCCGCCGGAAGAGTTTTGCTGGCTCAGGGTAATCCCTTTGTGGGCACCTGGAAACTGAATGTCGCGAGTTCAAAGTATGACCCGGGACCGGCGCCGCAAAGCCAGACGCGCACGTGGGACGCCTCGGGAATGGTCATGGTCAACGGAATCAACGCCGCTGGAAAGCCCACGTCCTACGGCTACCCCATCAAGGGGGACGGCGTGGAGTATCCGACCATGGGCGCGGTGCCGAATACCGCGGACAAAATCTCGACCAAGAAGATCGACGCCAACACCTACGAAGCTAATTTTACGAAGGCCGGAAAACACGTCGAAACCGCCACGTTCATGGTTTCCAATGGCGGCAAAACTTTGACAATCCACGCCAAGGGCGCAACCGATGCGGGCGCGTTCGATAACGTGTTGGTTTGGGACAAACGGTAGAGTTCCTCATCGCACGATATCGTTTGGAATGACCTCTGCGAGCGAGGCCAACGACGCCAGTTAGCGGCTTTGGGGAATGAAAAAGCTGCCGGGAATTTTTCCATCGAGCGTCGCCAACTGAGCCCCGTTGGCTCTTGCCAATTCCGCAAGATGCCCGTCGGTCGTCTGCTTTGGGCTCTTGACCCACTTTGGAAGATAAGATATGTCGTGTCCATCCGGAAAGAATGTGCAACGGATCGATTCGCTGCCTTTCAGAAGAAGCAACAATTCGCGCCCCTGAACAACCGAGAACCGGTATTGCTGCGCCTGGCTTAGCACTCGCACAAAGCCCAGCTCCGTGATCGAGCAGGTAGCCAAGTCCGGAATCCCCTTTTTGGCTAGACGGGCAACCCAAGCCGCCACCCGCTCGTGGAATTCGTGATGAAGCACGCCTAACGCAAGCAACGAATTCACGTCCAGAAGATAGGTCATGGAAAATCTGCCAGGATCTCGCGCACCTGCTCACTCGTCAGCTTGGCCGCATCTGCGCCGGCCGTCAAAACCGGCAAGCCAGTGACAGGATCCTTGACGATCCGCGCGCTTCCGCGACGTGCTCTCAGCGGAGTCAGAATGATCCGCTCGCCTTCGAGTTCGGCATCGAGGGAATCGCCGGGCTGAAGGCCGAGCCTGCGGCGTATCGGGCTGGGAAGAACTACTTGTCCCTTGGTGGAAACCTTGGTCCGCATGGTAAGACGATCTTACCTCATCCAACGCATTTCGGGTAGCTGGAAAATAGAAATATGTGAGTTTCACTTCGCTCAGTGCGGGCGCTCGTCCATCCACTCGTACATCCGCCGTACTCCTCGAACCTCGGCGCCAGGTCCTTTGATTTGTGGGAAATCTCCGCTGTGGGAGGTCAGGTCAACCTTTTGGGCCGTCTCCTCGGCTGAGAGGCCCTGCTTGCGAAGTTCGGTCACTTGGGACATGAAATCCTTGAGGTAGCTTTGATACGCGGTAATCAGGGATTTGTCGTGGAACGGCACGCCATGTCCGGGCAGATCGGTGGCGAAATCCATTTCTTTGAGCGCGTCGAGCGTTTTGATCCACTCGTCGAACATCGCGTCGCCCATGTAAGCAGGTTGAGTTTCCATCATGTCTCCGCTGCACACGATTCGCTCTTTCGGCAGATACACAATCGTGTCGCCCTGCGTATGGCCCCGTCCGAGAAAGAGAAGCCGAATTTCCCGCTGGCCTTGATACAGCGTCATTTTTGAGGAATACGTCATGGTGGGCGGTGTGGGCTTCAGCATCTTGAAATCTTCCCAGTCCGCTTGCTTGGCTGCGAGCTGCTTCTCGAGCGTGGCCCGCTTGGCAGGATCTTTTTCGTCGCCAATTTGTTTTTTGAGCGCATCGACTTGAATCGGCATGTTCGCCAGGGCCGTCTTGAAGGGCTCGCGATGGATGATGTCGAGGTCCGCGATGGCGTGACGGACGTATTCGTGGCCGATGATTTGAACTTCAGGCCCGAAGATGGAGTTGGCGTTCGTGTGATCCCAGTGAAAGTGTGTGTTCACCACCCATCGCACGGGCTTGTCCGTGACCAGTTTCATATCCTCCAAGAGCGCTCGCCCGGCGGCAGCCGTTGCCCCGGCGTCCACGAGGAACACGTCGTGATCGCCGACGATGATCGTGTGATTGCCGCCCGTCGCCATCAGACTGCTGGAAGTGGTGTAATACACGCCGTCTGCAATCTTCTCAAACGCGTAAACCTTGCCCGTGATAACAGGTCCGCTGGACCGCGGAGCGCCCCCGCCCTGCCTCCCCGCTTGCGCTTCAAAGGAACACAATGTGAGGAACGCGAGACTCAGAATCACTGCAACCATGCGTATTCTTACTTTCATGCATTGCCTCCTGAAGACTCGAATTGAGCGCGTGACAGTTTGGGTTCTCAGTTTGGATTTTTCGCTGACCGGCAATATACACCTTGAGGCTACTGCGCGGATTGCGGAAATCGACGACAGCCAACTTCACAGCTTGCGGAAAAACTCAAAGTTTTGTCATTCCGAGGCGCGGTGCGCCGAGGAATCTCTCTTTTCCTGGGTTTAAATCAAAGAGGGATTCCTCACGTCGTTCGGAATGACAAAATAAATTACTTTTTCCGCAGCCTGTTCAGGCTGATGCGCACTTCAGCGACACTTTGGGATCTATCTCTTTTAATTCATTGCGGTTTTATAAACTCGAAACCATCGCTCCTCAACCCCGGCTTCCGATATTGCTCGCAGATGACGTTTTCCTTGAGTTCATAGGTTGAGGGTTGCAACTGGTAGACTTTTTTCCCTGTCCAGGGCTTTGTATAGGCCTTGGGATCCTCGAACGTGACCTCGATCTCCAAGGTGTCATGATTCAGGCGCCGGATCCGCTCCACAATGTGCAGAGCGTCGCTATGCGGATGGCCTAAAGCATCAATCCAGGTTGTCTCGTTGATAGCAGCCGTATCCACCACCAATGTATTTCCATCATACTTGCCAATCGAGTGCCCCATCCACGTGCTCGGATAACCATCGGGATGCCCTCGCCCATCCACGTAGATTCGGCGCACCCAGTGATCCATCTCGGAAAGGATGTAAACTTCTTCCGCGGTCTGGCGGATCTCGAACGGCCGGGGAATAGTAAAGATACGAGTCGGACCGGGCGGAAAACAGCTATTACTGGGATCGAAATCGTCTCGTCCTTTTAGTCTTGGGTCCGTTATGCCCTTCCGGTTGGTTTGGTAAATCTCTAATGCCAAAGGCTGCAGCGGGGGGTCTTGCTTGGTAAAGCCGAGAAAAGGAACACCACCAGGATCATCATCAAAAATACCGGCAGCAGAATGCCCTGTGCCCCGGTTCCAGGTTCCAGACAAGTTCGGTATGTTCGTCACCGGTCCCGACGGCTTGGCCGTCTGAGCGAGCAAGACGCTCGAGAAGGCGAACGCCACGAGCACAAGCGCCGGACCAAGGAAACCGTTTCGCATTTGGAAACCCCTCCAAAAACCGCTCGTCACTCGGCGGCTCCCTGGCTGAGCACCGGAGCGTTACCCCCCGTGAGCTTGATGATGGTCACGATCTTCTGGCCGTCTTTGAGCGGCGCGCCAGTAACCGTGATCTTGTCCCCTGCCTTCAATGTCTTCGCGTTCCAGCCAAATCCGAACAGCCTCTGTGGAGAAGCCGTTTCGGCAATCCATTTCACGACGCTGCCATCCTCCTCTGTCACGTCAAAATGAATTTGCACATGCGGGTTGGTAAACATGTACCCCGTCACCGTGCCCGAGATGGTGACCGGATGCTTGGTGTCGTATTGCGCCCCGCCATGGTGCGCGAACATCGGGCCCGAAACCATGAGAAGAACCACCCCCGCGGCCAAAACAACGAACAGCTTACTTTTCATTTCCCCTCCTACGAACATCCAGCCGATTGGGTACTGTCCTCAAAATCAACAGGCCGCTTGCCTTCCGAAATGACCCATCTACAATAAAAAAACCGGAGAAGCCCGTTTATTTATTGGACTTGGCGGAGTAGTGCGTCCCCATCTCCAAAAGTTCATCGCACATATCCCCTTCCAAGAGTTGAAACCCCGGCGGAAGCAAATCCTGAACCATCTTTCTTGTCCAGGGCTTTTTGTAAGCTTTCGGATCGTTGATCGTGACTTCGTACTCCAGGGAATTCTGGTTCAAGCGCCGGAAGCGCTCCACGAGGTGGAGGTCTTCACTGTGCGGATGACCTTGCCGGTCGATCCAATTTTTGTCATTAAAACCCACGGTGTCTACGACGAGCGTGTCTCCTTCATACTTGCCAATCGAGTGCCCCATCCACGTGCTCGCATAACCGTCGGGATGTCCTCGCCCATCCATGTAGATTCGGCGCACCAAGTGATCCTCATCGAACAGCAGGAGCACCACGTCCGGGAACTGACGGAGCTCGTAAAGACGCCGATTATCCAGCATCAGGTCGGTCGGACTTTGCGGCGTACAACCGGTGAAGTTAGGGTCTCGAGCTTTTCCTTCCCTGACTGCCTTGTATTTCTCCTCTGCCCAAGGCTGCATCTCGGGCTCCTCAAACTTCTCGCCCATTGGCGTTGTCACGCCTCGAAGTTCGTCGCAAACCCTGCGTATCCCGCACAGTGCGGTCTCACCTGTGACGGGTACCGGGCGGTGCGGTTCCCAATTTCCAGACAGGTCCGGTATCGCTGTTGCCGCTCCGGGCCCCGGCTTCGCCGAGGTTTGAGCCTGCATGGCAGGTGAGATGGCGAGCAACGCTAACGCTACAAGGATCGAACCAAGTAAACGAATTCGCATTCGGGAATCTCTCCTTGTTTGGAGATCGCATTTTCGTATCGAGTTCGATAGTTCAAACCGAGAGCCGCGAATGCGGCTAAACTATGATTTCGAATTTCGACTTTAACTTTGCGCACAATCCTATGCCAGCCGCCCGCTGGCGTCAATCTCAGATCTCCCTGGTCGCGATTGGGCGGCAAGCGATGTTCGATTCGCGCCTGGGCGATTTTATCGATGACAAGCTTGTCGGCGGGTGAGCCCTGCTGTGATTGGACTTGAAATGGGGGTGGCAGTCCTTGGTGCCGACATCGAATTTCGAGTGCCGCATCCTTGCGGTTTTTGCAAGCGTACGCGGTCTGCAATGTACCTCTTTGACTTGACCCTTTCGTTGCTGGCCCGCTATGATGTTTGGCAACGTTCATTGCAACTGTCCGCGTTGGGCCTGTAGCTCAGGTGGCTAGAGCGCGCCCCTGATAAGGGCGAGGTCGGTAGTTCAAGTCTACCCAGGCCCACCAAATGTAGAGGGTGGATGTTGGAAGTTAGAGGCTTGAAGGCAAACTTGGAGCCAGGGGAATTCTTTTCCAAGGGATATTGATAGTTTCGTTCTCAGCCCTCAGAAATTGTCATCAAATTGTCATCGCCCCGACCTCGAGATGAAGCGAACTTTGTCCCCAGGCCACAGTCCGGCGACGACGAAGCCTTTTGCGTATTGGTCGAACCTCCTCGACATCAGAGCAATCCTGGGCAGGAAACTTGGAGGCAGAGACGAACAGATTCGGAGCTGGATTCTGGACCTGTGACCCCTTGCGAGTGCGCTCGCGGCGAGATATGTCTGCGCAAATCTTTCCATTTGTGACAAAACTACACTTAGGCATGACCAATCGAAAAGAGCGAAGTGACGTATTTACAATGGCTTATAGGTCTTAACTGCGTGGAGATTGACGTGCATGGCTGAAGGTCGATGTCTGGTGAGGCGCTGATTTTTTGGTCTGACAAAGACAGCGAGATTTGATGGGTTACAGGTGATTTGAATCATGCTCCCGTGCACTGGCTCAGGCTGCCCGCAACCGCTCGTTTCAGAAGTGGACAGCTTCCTGGGCCAGTTCGAAATCTGACTCGCGGCAGCGTGGTCATTTTTCGCTGGCAACTATCCCAGCCCTTAAGACCTATAGAGTGTTCCGCCCCGTCGCGGTTATTGCTTCCAGACATAGTCTCAAGACGATTGGTCAGCTTCAAGAGTCGAGCGCCAAATTGCGCCTGCGTTGAGCAGAATGAAGCCGGGGGGCAGTAGACATGTTCATTACAGGGGCCATCGGAGAATGATCGCACCGTCCTCGCGAGACAGCCAACATCTGCTTCCAAAATGGCGTGAGCGAATCCGCGGACTGAACAACGCTCCTGCCCTGTTCAAGATGGTCTGGGAGTCCGCTCCCACGGTCGTCGCTTCGGGTCTTTTCCTCCGGCTCATCATTTCTCTCATTCCCGTCGCCATGCTGGCTGTAACGCGGGTGATTATCGATTCCATTTACGGCCTGACTTCCCAGCACAGGGCTCTTCCGGCATTGTTCTGGTGGCTGGTGGCTCTCGAATTCTTACTGGCTTGCCTCGGGACGGTTCTGGCGCGGCTTACCGACTTCTGCGACAGCGTGCTCGCTGACAAGTACACGCGGCACATCAGCACGCGGATCATGGAACATGCTTCCCGGCTTGACTTGACCCGGTACGAAGATCCCTCTTTTTGCGACAAGATGGAGCGTGCGCGAGTTCAGGGGACCGACCGCGTGATGATGATTCAGATGACCGGGCGCCTGATCCAGGAAGGGATCACCACAGCCAGTCTCGCGGTTGGAATTTTCCTTTTTTCTCCTTGGATGCTGTTCTTCCTTCTCGTCTGCCTCGTGCCTGCGTTCTTGGGGGAGACGCATTTTGCTTTTCTAGGATATTCGCTAAATTTCCAGCAAACCGTTGCACGCCGCCAAATGGAATATTTTCGGGTTCTCGCTGGCAGCAAAGAGAGTGCGAAAGAATTGAAGCTTTTTCGACTGGGGCCCTTTCTGGTGCGCCGGTACAAAGCTCTGACGGATGATCTTCATCGGCAGACGGTGCAATTGGCAATACGAAAGCTCGTCTTCGGGGGTCTTCTGACGGTTCTCGGCACTCTGGGCTATTACGGAACCTATGCGTTTGTCATTTATAAGACCGTGAAAGGGGAGTTGACTCTCGGTCAGTTGACGTTTCTAGCGGGAGCGATTGCCGGCGCCAGCTCCAACATTCAAGCGTTTTTCTCAACCTTTTCGGGGATCGCCGACCAGGCTCTGTTCATGACGGACTTGCTGGATTTCTTTTCCGTGCAGCCGCGGATTGTTACGAAGCCTGGAGCGCTCGCGGCTCCCCGGCCCATCCGCCGGGGGATCGAGTTTCGCAATGTTTGGTTCGCGTATCCTGGAAATCAAACACCAATCTTGCGCGACATTAGTTTTCGCCTGGCCCCGCGCGAACGAATCGCTCTGGTGGGCGAAAACGGCCAGGGAAAGACCACCATCGCAAAACTTTTGACGCGCTTGTACGACCCCACTGCGGGAACGATCCTCCTCGACGGCGTCGATCTTCGGGAATACGACCTGGAAGACTGGTGGCGCGAAATCGGTGTAATTTTTCAGGATTTCGTGCGCTACGACATGACCGTTGCGGAAAATATTGGCGTGGGTCGCATCGACACTGACATCAATCCGATTCAAATCCAAGCCGCCGCCAGAAAAAGTTACGCCGAAACCGTGATCCAAAAACTGCCGCGCGGGTACGACCAGCCCCTCGGATGCCGCTTCGAGGGTGGAGTCGACCTGTCCGGCGGCGAGTGGCAGAAAATTGCCCTGGCGCGCGCGCATTTGCGGGACGCGCAGCTGCTGATCCTGGACGAGCCAACGGCCGCGCTTGACGCGCGATCGGAACGGGACGTCTTCGCGCGATTCGCGGACCTGACGCGAAACAAGGCTGCTCTCCTCATCTCTCATCGATTCTCCACGGTGCGTATGGCGGATCGCATTCTCGTCCTCGAGGGCGGAACGATTACCGAAGAGGGCTCTCACGACCGGCTTATGAACGACAGCGGAAGTTATGCAGAAATGTTTGAACTCCAGGCAGCCGGCTATCGATAAGGCTGGGAACGGGCGAGACGTATATGGGCACTACAAATCAATCGTCATTTGACTTCGGGTTCGCCGTCCCTTGGCCAGAAGAAAGTCCCACTGGCCGCGTATGGAAAGAACCGAGCCACCCCGGAGCAAATCAACGGGGCCCGAAGCTGCTAAGCGCCCTGCAGGAAGCGCTCCAATGGACCTCTGCCTGGACGCGAGGATCCCACGATTTCCTGGATGAGCTCTGGAGAAGCGCGGCAGAGCAGGTCAGCAGCGCGGCCAAGATTGTGCAAGATCGTTCGGCGAGGCGTGCCTTTCCGGGTCGCGGCGCAAAAATATTGTCAGTCAATCTGCCCGTTCTGAAGCAAGCCTTGCTCGAATCCCGCGAAGGAATTCAGGCGGCCCACCGACTCCCTCATGTTCAAATACGGCACTGGCCAACTCCCGTTCCACGCTCCTTCGCCATTGCGTGTGTTTACCTGCGCTCGGTGGGATTTCAGTTTGACGATCAGGCATTTGCGCGGTTCCTCTCCGCGTTGCAAGAGCACATCTCACTGGAAATGTCAGAAATCTGGAATCTGAAGCCACTGTTGGAAATTGTGATCCTCAAGGAAATCGCTTGTGAAACAGCGCAGTCCGCATTTTGCAGCGTCAACGAAGACGCTTCGGGAGACGCGGCGCCCGACAGGAATCTGAGCCGCCTATCCACTCTCCTGAACAGCTTGCTTTGTATTTCCAACCTGGAGTGGAAAGGTCTTTTTGAAAAGGCATGCTTGACGGAGAAGCTTTTGCGCGCGGACCCGCAAGGCGCATACGAAAAGATGGACAGTGACACCCGCGAGGCCTACCGCGCGGCCGTGGCTGATTTCGCCGCGCGCTCCAATTGCACGGAATCAGAGGTGGTGCAGAAAGCCATTGCGCTCGCCCGCCTTGCTCAGCAGGGCTCTTGTTCCAGTGAGAGAGCGAAAGAGAGACTGGCCCACGTGGGCTACTATTTGGTGGATGCAGGCCAAACCATCCTGAAAAAAGAAATCCATTATCGTCCGCTGCTCGCTACACGCATTCGAGACATCGTCCTTAAATGGCCCGAAGTTTTTTATTTCTTCGGCATTGGGCTGACCACTTTCGGAATCATCGGTGTTCTGATTTTTCTCCTGCACGTGAAGTCTCCTGGTCTCTTCGCAGTTGCACTCTTTCTGCTCCCTGCGTTGGAATGCGCTGTGGCAACGATCAACGCGCTGGCGACTCGGATGCTTCCTCCTAAAAAAATTCCGAAACTTGACTTCTCCGATGGCATCCCTCACACCAACGCCACGGTCGTCGTTGTGCCGGCATTGCTGACGCGGGAAGCGCAAGTGCGGCAAGCCGTCCAGGGGCTGGAGATCCGATTTTTAGCAAATCGGGATTCAAATCTACATTTTGCCTTGCTGACTGATTTGCCGGACTCGACGCGGCGATTCGACGAAAGAGAATCCCTGGTCGAACTGTGCTCCCGGCTGGTGCGGCAGCTCGATGAGAAATACTCCCGTGAGAATAAAGGGAGGTTGTTTCATTTCCACCGCCACCGCACATATAACCCAGCCGAAAAGCTGTGGATGGGATGGGAAAGAAAACGCGGAAAGCTTCTCGAATTCAATCGCTTCTTGCTGAATGTGGACGATCAATTCCCGGTGAAGACGGGGGATACGTCCGTCCTCAAAAACATTCGTTATGTCATCACTCTGGATCTCGACACGGAACTGCCCCCGGGCGCCGGGCACAGGCTGGTGGGGACCCTGGCGCATCCACTCAATCGGGCAGTCATCGATCCCACCGGGAATACGGTTGTGGAAGGCTATGGAATCCTGCAGCCGCGAGTGGAGATCAGCATCAAATCAACGAGCCGCTCCCGCTTCGCCTCGCTGCTCTCGGGTGAATCCGGCTTCGATATCTATACGCGAGCGGTCTCGGATATATATCAAGATCTGTTTGGCGAAGGAATTTTCACGGGAAAGGGAATCTATGAAGTCGAAATCTTCCAGAAGGTCCTGGAGCATCGCTTCCCTTGCAATGCCGTACTCAGCCACGATTTGATCGAAGGCGTGTACGCCCGAACAGGTTTGGTATCGGATGTAGAAGTTGTTGATGACTATCCCTCCCATTTCAGCGCCTTCAGCCGGAGAAAACATCGGTGGGTGCGCGGCGACTGGCAGCTCATGTTCAGCTTGCTGCCGCGCGTTCGGGACTATTTCGGGCACGTCGTGCGCAATCCCCTGGGCAACATCTCTCGTTGGAAAATCTTCGACAATCTGCGCCGAAGCCTCACGGAGTTCACGATGTTGCTGCTCTTCCTGTACGGATGGCTGCTCTTGCCGGTCGACGCCCTGCGATGGACGCTCGCGGCCGTCGCCGTCATGTTGTTCCCGACGTGCTTCCAATTCCTGCTGACAGGCTTCACGGCGGGGAAAGCTTGGTTTCGGTTGGACTTCTGGGGGAACCTAAGCCGCGATTTTGCCGGCGCACTTGCCCGAATGGGTGTTCGCCTGGCGTTTCTGTGTCACCAAAGCCTGATTGATCTGGACGCCGTTGTTCGCACGGTAATCCGCATGAAGTTCACCCATCGAGGGCTCCTGGAATGGGAAACCGCCGCCGACGCTGAATTGGAAGACGGGCGTGACAATCTCGTGGATGTCTACTTGAAATACAGTTTGCTGCTTACCGTCGCGATGGGTCCGCTCGTTTTTGTTCTTCATCCTCATTCCTTGACGGTCGCAATGCCGTTCCTGATCCTCTGGGCGGCCTCGGCCTGGATCGGCGAATGGCTGACCCGGCCACAACGTCCACTGGCGAGCCGAATCAAGAGCAAAGATCGTGAAACGATCCGCAACGTAGCCTTGCGCACATGGCGGTTTTTCCGCGAATTTAGCAATCCCGGGGAGAACTGGCTGATTCCGGATATCGTGCAGGAAGCTCCCCCGCTCATCGCGCACCGGATTTCTCCCACGAATCTCGGGTTGCTTTTGAATTCGCGGCTCGCCGCACATGATCTGGGATACTTGACGACACAGGAGTTCATTGGAGATACGGAAAAGACGTTCGATACAGTAAGCAAGTTGCCGAAGTGCAAAGGCCATCTCTACAACTGGTATGAAACAGACTCGCTGGAACCGGTCGCGCCCCTTTTTGTCTCGACTGTCGACAACGGCAATCTGGTTTGTAGCTTGTGGACTTTAAAGCAAGGCTGCCTGGAGATGATCAAGAGGCCGTTGTTGCATCCCGCACTGTGGGCAGGACTTCGCGATCATGCCGCGCAGTTGGCCGAAGTCGTCAAACAAAATTGTGAAGGCAGTGATCTCGTTCTTGCCTCTCTCGATCTGAGTCGAACGGCTGAAGAAATTGCGTCCAAGAATGTGATTCAGACAGAGAAGCTGCGTGCCTTCGAAATTGATGTGCTAATTTTTCTCAACCGGGCGTCGAAGATCAGCGGAAATGAGGAAGTTGTCTGGTGGGGGAGAGAATTGTCGCTGCGCGCGACCAGTCTGCTCGACGCGTTGGAGACATTTGCGCCCTGGATGGAGGCTCAATTTGAAGGAGTCTGCCCACTCTCGGAATCAGAGATCATGCGTTTCACAAAGGCACTCACGTTGGAATCGATTCCCCGCGTTTATTGGGAGATCTGCAAGGCGCTCGATACCCAGATTGAGAACACCACAATAAACGCAAAAACCAACCAATTCCGGGTTGTTTTGGAAAGGTCAATCCGGCTAGCGGACGATTTCGTAACGCGCTTGACTTCCCTGGCTGCCACAGCTCAATCCATGATCGATGAAATGGATTTCAGTTTTCTATACGATGCGAAAAAGAAATTGTTTTCGATCGGATATGATGAGGGCGAAGGCGCGATGAGCAATTTTAATTATGACCTGCTTGCTTCGGAGGCGCGCGCGGCGGTGTTCGTCGCCATTGCAAAGGGCGAGGCGCCTCAAGAGAGCTGGTTTCGCTTGAAACGCTCATTCCGCTCGTACAAACAAGAGGATGTTCTTCTTTCATGGAGCGGGACGGCGTTTGAATACTTGATGCCCTGTCTGTGGATCCGCGCGTATCCCAATACTCTGATAGAGCGCAGCGTCCGGGCAGCCATTCGGGCGCAAAAAAAGTTCGCGCGGGGAAACGGGATACCCTGGGGAATCTCCGAATCCTCCTATGCCGAGAGAAATCCCGATGGGCACTACCGGTATTATGCCTTCGGCGTGCCTGGTCTGGCGCTGCGCAGGGACGATTGCGCGGACGATCTCGTTGTGGCTCCCTATGCTACCCTTCTCGGCATGATGTTCGACACGGATGGCGCCATGAATAATCTTCGCCATATGAAGGATCTCGGCTGGCTTTCGGCGTATGGATTTTACGAGGCCGCGGACTTTACACCCCGGCGGAACATCGAAGCGCATGGCCATGTAACGGTGCGAAATTGGATGGCGCACCATCAGGGAATGAGCCTGGTCGCCGCGACGAACGTGCTATGTGACTCGGCGATGCAGCGGCGCTTTCACGCCGAACCGCAGGTGGCTGCAACTGAACGCTTGTTGCAAGAAAAACTTCCACGGGTTCTCGCCTACGAGGAAGATACGGCGGCGATCGCAGAGTCAGTGCCGGCATTAATAGATTTGACGCAGCAAATGCCGCATCTCACTCTGCGGGATCCTGTATCGACCCTCTTATGAGAAGTGGGCGCCGGCCAACGCGCTTCCGGGCGGGCACATTTTGTTTATGTGCTATTGTCTTTTGTTTTTTCGAAGTCATCCCGACGTCGACGTTCGGCCAGACACCCCAAAGATCGGAGGCGCAGCCCGAAACTGTAAACGTTGACTTGTCGGCGCCCGCTCTCCCTTTCCCGCACTTTTGGGAACAGATGTTTGGTTCCGGCCGGGCCATCCTGAGTTTGCGCGAGAGCTATCGCCGGGACTTGCGGGACGTGAAGCGCGTCACGGACTTCAAATACGTGCGCTTTCATGCAATTTTAGACGATGAAGTGGGTGTGTACGACGAAGATGCGCGTGGGAATCATGTCTACAACTTTTCCTACGTTGACCAGATCTATGACGGGCTGCTTGAAAACGGCGTTCGCCCGTTCGTTGAATTGAGTTTCATGCCCGGCAAGCTGGCCGCCAGCCAAATCTTCCAGTCATTTTGGTACCGGCCAAACGTTTCTCCGCCCAAGTCGATGGAAGAGTGGGGCGACCTTATTTCCCACTTGGCGCGGCATCTTGTGGATCGCTACGGGATCGACGAGGTCTCGCGGTGGTATTTCGAAGTCTGGAATGAACCGAATCTGGATTTCTGGGCGGGAGATCCCAAAGAGCAAACGTACTACCAGCTGTATGACGCAACCGCTCGAGCCTTGAAAGCGGTCAGCCCACGGCTCCGCGTCGGCGGACCGGCTACCGCACAAGCCGCATGGGTCGATCGTTTCATCCGCCATGTTTCTGAAAATGCCGTACCGGCCGACTTTGTTTCCACTCACGTTTACGGGAACGATTCGTCCGCCGATGTTTTCGGAACGAAGCAGCCGATTCCACGCACTCAGATGGTTTGCCGCGCTGCGCAGAAAGTCCATGATCAAGTAAAGTCTTCAGACCGACCCGATCTGCCAATCATCTTCAGCGAATACAATGCAAGCTACAAAAACGAAACAGATGTGACCGATTCCGTGTTTATGGGTCCCTGGTTGGCGGACACAATCCGCCAATGTGATGGGCTCATGGATATCCTAGCGTATTGGACGTTTTCCGATGTTTTTGAAGAGCAGGGAGTTGTGAAGCAGCCGTTCTATGGCGGGTTTGGCCTGATTGCGGAAGGGGGTGTGCCGAAACCTTCCTTTAATGCATTCCAGTTGCTGCATAGGCTCAGTGAACGGCGGATCGCGACCGGCTCGGATTCTGCCCTGGTCACAAAACAACCGGACGGAACATTGGTAATGGCCATCTGGAACGAGTTCCTTCCCGAAGAATCCGGAGAATCCAAAGAGTTCACGATCAGACTTTTGGGGAGAACGGAAAAGTTCAAGGCAGCGATTTATCGTCTTGATTCAACCCACGGGTCGGCATTGCATCGCTATTCGGAAATGGGGAAGCCAAGCAACCCGACTCCCAAAGAATGGGATGAGCTTCGACGTTCGGCGGAGTTGCCTCCAGCGGAGACGAAATCGCTTTCGCATGGGGAAATCAGAATCACTCTTCCTCCACAAGGACTTGCCCTCATCGAATTCAAGCCGGAATAGATTGCCTCTTGTGACGGAACCGCAGGATGAAGCAGCGATCATCCAGTCCGCGTTTCCGCCTTCTGGTATGTTTTCAAGCCGGCACGTTCCATGCTGCGCCGCGCTTCCGGATTCTTCATGAAGGTTTGCCAGACAAATCCAGTCCGCGCGTTTTCAGCCATCACCAGGGTGATTCCCGTGTCGATCCCGACAACGTCAGAGTCATACCAATTGGTCAAAGGATTGAACGCGTCCACGAAGCCGTACTCGCTCCAAGCTCGTGCTCCATAACGATCTTTAATGGTGCGAAGGACACGCATGGTTTCCTCCGGAAGGAAAGGCATCGAGCCTGCGGCGGCGCAAGGTACGACCGAACCGTCGATCGGACCGGTGGCAGGAGGTCCGCCCCATATGGTGTACCCTTTTACGGAATCCGAGGCGGTGATCCCCCATAAATCATCGCTGTAGTCTGGGAACTGTTTGCGCAGGTCCAGGCAGAAGCGCCGGTGAACGTCCGTAGCGATCACCGAATTTTGAAAATAGTCCGCATACTGATCTCGCCGGCCGCGAAAATCAAACCAGGCTTGAGAATACTGGTGCACGAACAACGGTGCAAACGAACCGATATATCGTATGCCGTCATATTCAAACTGCGATCGCTTCCAGGCATCCCAGGCGGTTGCAGGCAGCGGATGGGTTAGCGACCCCAGGCCCAGCAAATACATCATCATCGTTTCACTGTAATTGTCCCACCGATATTGCAGGAAACCGGTTTCGGGCCTCCAGCCGTGCGGCAAAATGGGCGTGTCTTCCGAGAGCCAATTCCAATCCACCCGGTTAAAAATCTCGGATGCCAACTGTTCTATTTCCAGATGGGCAAAATGCTGACGGCAGGTAAGAATCCCGCACAGCAAGATGGCCGTGTCGACGGAGGAAACCTCCGAGTCCCACAGCCGCTCGCCATTATTCACGTTGGCAAAGTGATAGAAAAATCCGCGGTGGTCCTGCATTTTCTTCCAAAGAAAACGAAGAGTGTTGGCGGCGCGGACACGCGCCTCGGCATGCGACACGTAGCCGCGTTTTTCACCGATGCACAGCGCCGTAAGCCCGAAGCCAGTCGCGGCGATGCTCGCCAAATCGCTTTTCGCCGGTTGCCGCACGTTACATCGGTCCCGCACCAGGCCCGTCTCCGGGTTTGCCTGCTCCCAAAAATACCGAAAATTAGCTCTCTCCAGTTCTTCCAGAAAAGCATCATCACTGGATGAGAAGGGTGGGCGAGCCGGACGTTGGGCCGATTGACTGGTCTGGATCGACAGCGGATGGGAAATGAATGAACTTCTCAGACCAGACAAGGGGGCGCAGACCATCGGCCAGGCGACTTGTTTTAGCCAGGCCCGGCGGGACATTCCTTCGTTGCCGCCTTCTCTTCGACTCATCATATGTATTATAATCTTATTGCAATGTTGTTGTGCGCGGCCAAATGCGAACCGGTTACCACGGGACCTGAATTTACATGATTCTTTCAGAATAGATTCTGGCTGCCGGGTTTGACCGGTCCGAAGAAGCAACCGCCCAAGCCCTCCTGCTCGCTAGCCGTCAACCTGACGGGGAATGACCCATGAACCGCAGGCGGAAGATCGCGAAAATTGCCACCGGAATCGCGGGGCTCGGGATCACTCTGATCATCGCGCTCATTGTCGTGCGTTCGCATCGAGTCAAGCGGCGGCCCAGCACCATCCAGGGCGCGATCGTGAAACATAATGTCGACACCAAGAGAAAGTCTCCCATTGCGGATGTAGAAATCAGCGCGGCGGATGGATTAGCGGCCGGCGAAACCAAATCTGATTTCTCAGGGTATTTCCGGTTGACGTTGCTCCCGCAGGTTGTGCCGGGCCAATCCATCGTGCTCAACTTCCGCCACCCTGATTACTTACCAGTTATTCTTCAGGCCACGGTAGGAGATAATTTGTATGTCGTCGAGATGGCGCCGGTTCATGGCGAAGTGGAAGCTGCCCTCAACGAAAAAGAAGTCATCGTAACCAACGTCTTAGTGCGATATTCAATCGGCTCAACATCCTTGGAGAACGTCGGCAGCGGCGTAAAGACGTTTCAGGTGACCAATGAAGGAAATATCCCATGCAATGGCCAGCAGCCTTGTTCCCCGGACGGAAAATGGAAGGCGGCGATCGGCTCGGCGTCTCTAGATTCGGGAGAGGGGAACCTTTTCCAAAATGCCAGAGTTTCCTGCATTGCCGGGCCATGCCCTTTTACAAAGATCGACTCCGATGGCTTTTCCCGGGCCGCCCGGACCATCTCAGTTTCCGTTCGCGACTGGTCTGACACGACTACTTTCTTGCTTCAAGCAGAAGTATTCCGATCAGTGGACAATAATCTCATCCGCGTGGCCTACCCCGTTATTTTCGGCAGGTCCTTGAACTTTACCTTGCCAGTGGGCGCGCAGGGCCCGAGCCTCCAAGCCGAACTGGGAGGATCACAGATTATTTTTCCGTTAGCGCCCGATCCCATTTTGAGCTGGGCCGACTGCAACGTAAGAGTCGAGAAGAATCAAGCGAAGGACTTTCGATGTGAGCTTAAGCCGGGCTATAGCTTCAATTGACAGGAAAGGTGTGCGGGTCCTCGGAGGTCAATTCTGACTCACCTAGCAAAAACACTGTGCGCCACATGCCTCATGCTGGCCGTGGAAACTGCGATGATCATTCCTCCGAGTGAAGCATTCGGCGCAAAACGTGACCTTCAAGATTCGAGCGCTGCGGAAATTTCCCCGCCCTTGGATAATATCCTTGGGTATATCTCTTCCGGTTGGAATTCCTTGACGCGTTCCCTGGACAACTGTACGACGTTCGAGGACGTCAAAACCGAGGGAGGACCGATTCTTTATCTTCCCGTGGACCTGCCGATCCCACCCGCCTTGCGCGAACTTCAAGATCGGTGCTCCATCCGTCTAGAGCATCTCCCAGTAAAAATCGCCAGACTTGGGGCTCAAAGTTTCAATCCCAGCCAGCCCAACGGTCTGCTCTACCTGGAACACCCTTACGTGGTTCCTGGCGGCCAGTTCAATGAGATGTACGGTTGGGATAGCTACTTCATCATTCGCGGCTTACTCCGAGAAAATCGAATTGATCTGGCAAAAGGGATGGTTGAGAATTTTTTCTTCGAGATTGAAAACTACGGCGGAGTTCTAAATGCCAACCGTACGTACTACCTGACACGGTCGCAGCCCCCCTTCCTGAGTTCCATGGTTCTGGCCGTTTATGAAGCTCAAACGAAGCATGGTCAGCCGGACCTTCATTGGCTGGAGAGGGCCTATGGTTCAGTGGTTCGGGATTACGAACAATGGAATCAGCCGCCCCACCTTGCCGGAGAAACCGGGCTTTCGCGCTACTTTGACCTGGGTGAAGGCCCGGTCCCGGAAATCATGGGCGATCCAAGTCATTACTATCGTGGTGTTGCAAACTTTTTCTTGATCCATGAGGGCGCCAAAAGTTCTCACTTGATTGCTCTCGACGCGCGAAATACTTCTCCCAATATCGTCGGACCAGCATTTCCAATCTACGTGTGCGATTCGAACTCGGGTGCGCTCGAAGTTCCGCGGTGCGCCCCTCCGGACCAGGTGGCATTGACGGCTGATTTCTATAAAGGCGATCGGAGCATGCGGGAGTCGGGCTTCGATGTTTCCTTCCGGTTCGGACCTTTTGGCGCGGAGACGCATCACTATGCGCCCGTCTGCCTTAACAGTCTGCTCTATAAGACTGAAAAGGATCTGGAGAAGATGGCCTCTATTCTTGGTCGTGAACACGAGGCCCAAAACTGGAGAAAAAAAGCTCTCGAACGAAACCAACTGATTATGAAGTACCTGTGGGACAGTAGTCGCGGTCTCTTCTTCGACTACGACTTCATGACCCGCAAGCGATCTTCGTACGAATATGCCACGACATTTTATCCCCTCTGGGCCGGGTTGGCTTCCCATGAGCAGGCCTACGCGGTGACGCAAAACCTCCCACTTTTAGAGCAGCCGGGCGGGATTGCCATGAGCCGCCGGGATACCCAGGCGCAATGGGACTATCCCTACGGCTGGGCTCCGATTCAACTCCTCTCCGTGGAAGGCCTGCGCCGCTACGGTTACTCCCACGTAGCGGACCGAATCGCGTACAAGTTTCTTAGCACAGTCTTGCAGAACTTCGCTCACGACGGGACCATCCGCGAAAAATACGATGTCACTACGCAATCCTCGGCAACACACATCGGCGCTGGATACGCCCAAAACGTGATCGGATTTGGATGGACAAACGGAGTATTTCTCGAGCTCCTGAATCAGCTCCCCCCGGAGTTGGTCGCCCGACTCAAGCAAGGAAAGAATCCCCCGATGACGCGTGGTAAATCAATTCTAAAGGCCCCGGCGAAGATAGATTGAACTCGAACCCTGAGCTCAGAAAAGAGTCGAAGCCATGAACACGACAAAGATTCCACAAACGATTGCCATGCCCTCCCAAGTGTCAGGTTCCAAATTTGTTTATGTCGCGGCGGCGTTTGCCGCGCTGGGAGGACTGCTTTTCGGTTACGACACAGGTGTGATATCGGGTGCCGAGCTCTTCTTCAAGAATGATTTTACCCTGTCAACCTTCGCCCTGGAGGTAATCGTAAGCGGAGTATTGGCGGGCGCGGCGGTAGGGGCGCTTGCGGGCGGCCGGCTGGCAGACCTATTCGGTCGACGAAAGCTATTGATCGCTACTGCCATCATTTTTGCCGCGGGAGCAATCCTTTGCGCAGTAGCAATGTCCGCCAATACCCTGATCGTGGGGAGGATCATAGTCGGTCTTGGAATCGGACTCTCCTCCGGCACCGTCCCCGTCTACATCTCGGAAGTATCCCCCGCAGAGGCGCGAGGGTGGCAAGTCTCCCTCTTCCAGCTCGCCATTACGGTTGGGATTCTTCTCGCCTACGTGGTGGACTATGCCTTTGCGGGAATCGCGGGCTGGCGCTGGATGTTTGGCCTGGCCGTGATTCCCGCCGCAATCTTCGCCATGGGAATGTTGTACTTGCCCGAAAGCCCGCGTTGGCTGGCCATGAGGGGGAACCGCGTCAGTGCTCGCTCTGTGCTCATACGCATTCGAGGAACATCCGATGTGGATGCGGAGATGGAAGCGGTCGAAGGCACCATCGAAAAGACCGAGAAGAGAGGCGGCATCTCAGATCTGTTCGCTCCATCGCTACGGCCAGCCCTGATCGTTGGCATCGGTTTGGCGATTTTCCAGCAGATTACGGGCATCAACACCGTCATTTATTACGCCCCTATCATCATACAATCGGCGGGAATATCCTCGTCCTCCGGAGCGATCCTCGCGACTGCGGGTATTGGCGTTGTAAACGTGCTTATGACTATCGTCTCGATGCGGCTGATCGACCGCAAAGGCCGCAAGCCCTTGTTGTTAACCGGAATTGGAGGAATGGTTGTTTCGCTGGGTGTTCTCAGCCTGTCCTTTCACATCTCGACCCAGTCCGCCACGCTCGCCTGGTTCGCTGTCATCAGTATGATGGCCTACGTTGCGTCCTTTGCCATCAGCTTGGGACCGATCTTTTGGCTGTTGATTTCCGAAATCTATCCTCTGAAAATTCGGAGTTCCTCCGAGGGGCTGGCGGCGACATTTAACTGGGGTTCCAACCTGGTGGTCACGCTCACATTCTTATCGCTGGTGCGATGGATGGGAGCGTCCCAAACTTTCCTGTTGTACGCGCTGTTTGCCGTGGCGGCCTGGATTTTCTCTTACCGCTTCGTTCCTGAAACCAAAGGCCGCACTCTCGAAGAAATCGAGAGGTTCTGGCAGCATCCCACCAATGATTCCCTTGGTGCGTCCTCGGAACTGCGCAAACCATGACTTCCTTAAGCTCGAGGACCCAACTTGGTAAGTACGTCGCGCTTTACAGACTGCGGAAAAAGTAATTTATTTTGCCATTCCGAACGAAGTGAGGAATCCCTCTTTGACTTAAACGAAGGCATAGAGAGATTCCTCGGCGCGCAGCGCGCCTCGGAATGACAAAAATTTGAGTTTTTCCGCAAGCTGTTTTGCCACTCAACCACTTTGTCGGACAGCGAGCGGGGCGCATATGGGGAGCGATGAGGGCCGAGCGAGCAAACGTGACCGGGATCCGACACGATAGCGACTCACAGCTTGACGGAGGCTATAATTCCCCATCGCCGCATAAGGTCGAAGACCCTAAACAGTTGCTTTTTCAGCGAAAACTAACGCATCATAAAGTCGGGAATCCGCTGATAAGGGCGAGGTCGGTAGCTGAAGTCTACCCAGGCCCGCCAAATCTAGAGGTTGGATGTTGGGAGTTAGAGGTTGGAAAGAAAATCTCCCTGGATTTACGGAACCAGCCGACCTCATTCGTGCGCCAGTTCGTGAGATTGGAGCTTAGAAATTAAAGACTGGATTATAAATTGCGCGCCCCTGGAGGTGCCGGCTTGAGACGAATTTTCGTACCCTCTGCAATCTTGGCTGCGGGCATTCTGATATTAGGTTCCCCTTTGTTCGCACATCACGGCACTGGCGTGGCGTATCAAGTGGACAAGTGGATTACCCTGAAGGGAACCGTGACGGAATGGATTTGGTCCAACCCGCATTGCGGCATTCTGTTCGATGTGACGGACGATCAGGGCAACGTGGCGCATTGGGGCGCCGAGCTGGGCAATCCGCACATGCTGTCCACTGCGGGCTTTAGCAAGGATCTGCTGAAGCCAGGAGACAAAGTAACCATCACCGGACACCCCTCCAGATCCGACGCCCCGCGGATCGAGTTTCATCATATGCTGCTCCCCGATGGCCGCACGCTCACGATGGGAGGCGTCAAGGGGAATGGTGAGCGCGCAGACACGGAATACCAGTAAAACGAGCGGCAGGTCCGGCGGGATTTCATCCCGCATTTCGCCCTCACGTCGGCGATCCAATTCAGGAAATCCGTTTCGAGAACGCGATCTGAAGGAATTGCCGAAGGAGATGGAACATGTGGAATCGACTCCTCAATTCGGTCAAGGCCCTGGCGGCGTTGCTGGCGTTCTCCTGCATCACCTTCGCACAGACCTACGGCACCCCAGGGTATTCGCCGGGAGCGTGGAAACCGGACGAATTGCCGAAGGAGCTCTCCAAGCCGAAGCCCTTCAACGCCCACGATCTGTCCGGCGTGTGGTCAACGCCGACAACCCCAGGCTATTTCGAGAGGCACTCCCTGAACGACAAGTGGATGGACATCAAGGATAAGAAAGTGCCGCCGCAGATGAGGTCCGATGCTTCGCCTCCACCGATGACGGATTGGGGCAAGGCAAAATTTGAAGCCAACAAGGTGAGCTACGGCCCTAGAGCCGTTGCGCCTGAATTGAACAACGATCCGGTTTCCCAGTGCGAGCCCCTGGGCTACCCGCGCGACTTGTGGGAAGCGAATCTGAGGCCCTTTGAATTAATTCAGACTCCGGACAGGGTGTTGCAGCACATGCAGTACCACGACACCTGGCGCACGATCTGGACCGATGGGCGAGCGCTTCCGAAAGATCCCGATCCGGCCTGGTACGGATATGCGATCGGCAGATGGGAGGGAGATACGTTCGTCGTGGAGTCCAAGGGCTACGACGACAGAACGTGGATCGACCATTTCGGCAATCCGCACAGCGACCAGATGTACCTCGTCGAGCGCTGGCGGCGCATCGACAAGGACACGCTGAAACTCGATGTGACGCTCACCGATCCAAAAACGTATACCAAGCCGTGGGTGGCGGAAACCATTACCTTCGTCAATCCCAAGGCCGCTATTTTTGAGGAGATCTGTTCGCCGTCGGAAGAACACCGGTTTAACGACGAAATCAGGGATGAATCCAGGGCGAATTCCAAGCCCTAGTCCGAATCTATCGCATGCCACTTGCCGTACTTCCTTTTGGGCGTTGAATGAATAAGCGACGTGTGCCGGCCGCGCCAGTAGCGCAGGCTTCAGCCTGTGGGTTTTGGTGCTTGCTAGGACGAAACCCCACAGGCTGAAGCCTGTGCTACCAGGGACCGAACTATATCCACGTGCCCGCGATCATTTCGTTTACCTCGCGTACACCCGCCTCAAGACTTTCAGCCCGAAGATACGCCGCGACGTAACGGTCCGGACGAATCAGAGCCAGGCCGGGGGGCAGGCTCTTCATCAAACGCGTGAAATCGCCGCTGGTATCGAAAACGGAAGTGACTCCAATTGGCCACTGACTTGTGTCGCGAGGCGGACGGATTTCTACTCGCTGAATGTTAAGCGGCAGCCATAAATCGGCGGGCAACTTGTCAAAGAGGCTAGTGTTCTGTTACATAAATAAGTGACACACGAGCTTTGGTATGGTACAAGGGCTTATGTTCACTGCGAAAGAGCCGTTTCGATTGCTTGCCGAGGAGCAGACCCATTTGCAGCAACTGCTTCGATCCACGCGGGTTTCGGCGGGACTGGCCCGCCGCGCTCGGACCCTGTTGCTGTTGGCCGACGGTGTGTCGCTGCGTTATATCCAGACGCAGACCGGCATGAGTCCTCGCCGCACGTTGCACTGGAAGAAACGCTGGCGGGAAAAGGGACTCGACGGACTGCTGGATGCGCCGCGTGCCGGACGTCCCCGGAAGATGACCGGGGCCAAGGAGGCCGCCATCGTGGCGGCTACCCAAGCGTCTCCGCCGGGGCCGATCTCTCACTGGTCCACTCGCCGTCTGGCGCGGCGCTGGGGCGTAAGCCACGTCACGGTCATGCGGGTCTGGCACAAGGTCGGGCTGCAACCGCACCGCCTGAAGCACTACATGGCCAGTCCCGATCCTGATTTTGAGGCCAAGGCGAAAGACATTCTTGGTCTGTACCTGCATCCTCCGGAAAAAGCAGCGGTTTTCTGCATCGACGAGAAGACCGCCATTCAAGCGCTGGACCGCACGCAGCCCGCCTTGCCCCTGCGACCGGGACACCCGGAACGACACACCGTCGAGTATGTGCGCCACGGAACGGTCTCGCTGTTCGCGGCCTTGGAGGTGCACAGCGGGAAGGTCCTCGGCCGTTGCGCGCCCCGCCACACCAGCCAAGCCTTCGTTCAGTTTCTGGATGAAACGGTGGCCACGCATCGACGCAAAACGATCCATGTGATCCTCGACAACCTCGCGGTTCATAAAACCCCAGCGGTGAAAGCTTGGGCGGCGGCACACCCCAAGGTCCAATTCCACTTCACGCCCACCTACTCCTCCTGGCTGAATCAGGTGGAAATCTGGCTGGGCATGATCACCCGCGACTGCATCCGCCGCGGCATCTTTCACTCCGTCCCGGACCTGAGCCACCAAATCATGAACTACATCCGGCTCTACAACCGAACCGCCCAGCCCTTTCGCTGGACCTATTCCAACCCGAAGAAACGCATCCGTGTGTCACCTTCTTCGGTAACGCGACACTAGGGGGAGTCCGGGGTAAAGAGACCAGCGCAAAATTGTTCCCCAGAAATTCATCCAGCAATCCCGCGCGGTCTGCGGCGCGAACTTCCGGCTGCGGAAAGAGCCTTCCGATCAAAGGACTCGCGCCGTGCCGGTTCCGGCGAGCGAGGAAGCCGGCGTCGAACCGGGGCTTGGGTTTATATTTCATCTCCGCGAAATAGACGCGAGCGGGCGGGACGACGCTGAGCAAACGAAACGCGGCCTGCAGACCGAACGCACTCCAGAAGCTGCGCGGCATCATGACTTTGCCCATGCGCAGCGCCAAGAGAATCATGCCCCAGGCATGCTTGCGGCGCTCCTGCTCGTAGGTCTCGAGCAGGCGCGGGCCGAGTCGCCCCTGAAGGACTGCCGCGAGCTTCCACGCCAGGTTATGCGCGTCGCGGATCCCGCTGTTCATTCCCTGCCCGGCGAACGGAGGCGTGAGGTGCGCGGCGTCGCCCACCAGAAAAATACGGCCCTCGCGCCAGCGGTCCGCCATGCGCGCATGAAAAGTGTAAACGCGACTGCGGCGAAGCGGGGTGCTCTCTTCGCCATGCGGGCTCAGCAATTTCCTCGTGAATTCGGGAGAGGTGACCTCCGGCTCCGTTTCGCTTTCGCGCAGCATGAATTCAAAACGCCGCGTCCGATCCGGTCCGGGTAGCGACAGGCACGGGCGCGCCGGATTGCAAAACACTTTTGTATCGCGGGTGTGGTCCCGGGTTTCCTCGAGATCGAGAATGAGCCAGCGTTCGCGGAATGTGGAGCCGCTGAGATTGATTCCGAGCTTCTCACGGATGAAGCTGCGCGCACCATCGGAGGCGACCAGATACATCGTAGAGATTTCGGTCAGGCTTCCATCCGCGCGCCGCAAGACAAGATCAACCGAATTCGGGCCCTGCCGGAAGTCGATCAATTCCGTGCTGAACCAGGCCTCGGAGCGAGTCTCACTGACCGCGTGCGTACAGAAATAATCTCGCAGCTGCTGCTCGAAAATCGGCTGGCGAAACGCGTTCCGCCGCGGGTAGCCATATTCCTTTGTGGTTGGGCGGACCTGCAGAAAACACGATCCTCCCGCACTGAAGTAATCGGATCCGTAACCCAAAATAACGCGTGACACAACAGTGTCGACCACCCCGATCGCCTGCATGGTCCGCAGCGATTCATCGTCAATCGAAACCGCCCTCGGCTCCTGAACGGTCGTCTCGTTCCGCTCGATCAGCAGAACATCGACACCATAGCGCGCGAGAAGATTTGCGGTGGTTAGGCCGTTTGGCCCCGCTCCCACAACCACGACGGGCCATACCTTATCTAGCCTCATGAGGCAGAGCAGATCAAATCAGCTTGACCTTCGAAGCGCGGCAAACTACGGAGTCCTGAGCCGCTTAACGATGTCCGGCGAAAATTGCCGGAAGTGCTTCAGGTTCCATGTGTAAATGTAATCGGCATCCGCCTTGATCGCGCAGCGCGCCAGCAACGCATCGTAAATAGCGCCCCCTAGAACTCCAGCCGCCGCAGCCTCTTTCAAGGAGCCATAGTATTCGTCGGCCGTCAAAGTTACGATAGTCAAGCGTTCAAGGACATTCCCCAGAAACAGCAATACTTGCTCGCCGCTTAAACGGTGTTTCCCGGGAAATCGAGTTGCCGTCGCGTACAACTCGGCAAGGCTATGCGCTCCGCAACAGCCTTGTTTTTTGTCAGCCTTGAGAAAAACCCTCAGACTCGCCTCGTGATGCTCGTGGCCTTCGAAAAAACACGGAAGCAACACGGAAGTGTCGAAAAAAAACCTCATGAGTGCTTGCCGAGAATCTGATGCTCGCGTTCCTCGCGGACATCCCGGATGGTTTTGTTGACGGTAGCTTGGCTGAGAGGCTCACCCGATCGATAAACCCATATCCCGTGCTTTTTTCGAAGTTGCGCATGTCCTCGCGTGGGACGCAAGGTGATTTCATCACTCGAGGTTTCCACCTCGAGGGTGTCTCCGGCCTCCAACCGCAATTCGTCGCGCAGCGGCTTCGGGAGAACGATTCTCCCGGCTTTGTCGAGTGTCAGTCTGCTAGTCATAATGACATTTTATAATGGTATTTCCCATTTGTAAATGGCATTCAACAACTCTTTATTCATCAAAGACTTGCACGCCGCGTTGCACCATGCGGCGCAATTGTCTGGCTATTTGATCGCGATGGGATTCACGGGAGATCCAACCGCCCGGGTAATCGGCAGCGGCGGGGCGCAGAAAAAGAATTCGTACACATGATCCTGCGCGCAATCCGCCGCCAGGTCTTTCAAGTAAAAAATTTCTCCCATGCTGATACCGATCATGGGGATGACCACCCAGTGCCAGGGCTGTGTCGCGGCGCTCGTTTCGTTTGGCCGGACTTCGCAGCCCCAGGTGTCCGCGCAGATCGCGGCGATGTCCGTGCTCCGAATCCACTCGGCGGTTTCAAATCGCAAGCCGGGCGCGTCGCCGCCCGCATACCCCTCCCAACTGCCCGCGCTCAGACAGCGTTCCATCTGCCCCGTCCGAACGATCACAAAATCGCCCTTCCGAATCTCAACGCCCTGCGCGGCGGCGCATTTTTTCAGCTCGGCGGTGCCGATGCCGTAGCCGTCCTCGAGCGAGTCCACGCCCTTATGCCGGGCCACATCCAGAAGCACGCCGCGGCCGACCATTTTGTCTTTCACGTTTTCAATGCCGTTTTTATGCGCGCCGCTCGAATCGACGAGGCGCGCGTCGTAGCCGTTCCACATCTTGTCGCCGTTGAAGACGTGGCCGAGCGCGTCCCACTGCGTGCCGCATTGCAAGGGCATGGAGACCATGTCGTCGGCATAGCGAATGCCGATGGAATCCTGGCGTCCGGCGACCGCGTCGGTTCCCGTTGCCAGCATGGTGTGAATGGGATTGAAGCGATTGCCCCACAGGCCGCTCTGCGGCCCGTTGCTGTCAAAATTGAGCGCCAGCGAAAACACTTTTCCTTTGCGGATGAGGCGCGCCGCTTGGATGATGTCTTGCGGCGATATATTGTTCAGCGTGCCGGCTTCGTCCTCAGCGCCCCAGCGTCCCCAATTCTTCAAGCGTTCCCCTGCGGCCTGGATATCCTGGAGCGTCACCTTGTCCTTCGGTTTCGTCATGAGCCTCGATCCCCTATAGGATGGTTACAACCATGCGCACAAACTTATAGATTATCATGACCGGAAATTCCAGACCTTCGCGTTTATTCGTCCTTCCTTTGAAAAATTTGGCCTTTCGTGGCGCCGGCGTCTCGCCGGCGATTTTCTGGTCCCCGCGCTTTTCAAAAAACGCCCGCGGGACGCCGGCGCCACCAAACCGTCGGTGCGCTCTAACTTTTTCGACTGGCCGCGCCTTCTGCTAGAGTTGAGCTTCGCAACTAAATCGCTGCACCGAACTGGAAGGAGAACCATGGAGTCAAAAGCTGTGGGCATGATTGGACTGGGAATCATGGGATCGGCAATGTCGTCCAATCTCATTCGGGCGGGATTCAAGGTCTTGGGCTATGACGTGCTCCCGCGACGCCGTCAGGAACATCGCAAGGCAGGCGGATCCGTCGCGCGCAATTCCCAGGAAGTGGCCCAGCGATGCGACATCGTTGTGACCTCGCTGCCCTCTTCCGATGCCCTGCGGGACGCCGCCGCGGAACTCTCCAAGTCGTCGCGCGCCAATCAAATTGTCATCGAGACCAGCACGCTGCCTATCCCTGTAAAAGAAGAAGCGCGCCAACGTCTCGCGGCGCGCGGCACGATTCTGCTCGATTGCACGTTGAGCGGCACCGGGGCACAAGCGCGCGTCAAGGATCTGGTGGTGTACGCGAGCGGTGCCCGCAAGTCGTACCGCCGCATCGCTGCGGTGCTGGACGGTTTTGCGCGCGCGCATTATTACGTCGGTGCGTTTGGCGCAGGCTCGAAAGTAAAATTCGTCGCAAATCTGCTGGTGGCGATTCACAACGTGGCCGCCGCCGAAGCCATGGTGCTGGCCATGAAATCGGGGCTCGACCCGGCGATGGTGTTGAAGGTGGTTGCCGACGGCGCGGGAGCGTCGCGCATGCTTCAGGTGCGCGGTCCCATGATGGTGAAAGGAGATTATTCCGAAGCGACGATGAAAGTCCAGACCTGGCAGAAAGACATGACCATCATCGCCGACTACGCGCGAAAGATCGATTGCCCGACGCCGCTGTTTTCGGCCAGCTCATCAATTTATACCGCCGCGATGGCGATGGGCCGCGGCGCGGAAGACACGGGAGTGGTGTGCGCCGTCCTCGAGCAGATGGCGAATAGCCCGCGCCGCCAGCCGAGAAAATGATTCTCGCACCCAAATAACTCACGAAAAAGTCGATTCAGAGCGGGGTTTAGTAGCACAGGCACTCTTGCCTGTGCGGGTTTTGCGATTGTCACTGACATGGTAGTCTCAATTTGCGACTTACAAAACCGCACAGCCAGGAGTGGCTGTGCTACAAAGTCTGTCGTTCAGCGATGGTCTTCGGCCTTCGCGGGCGCAAGCTCTGCCGGCCGTGACGCACCCAGAGCCTGCTCGATCGTTTCGAGCGAGCGGCCCTTCGTTTCCATCCCAATGAAAATGTAGGCGAAACCGGCCAGCGCGAACCAAGCCGCCAGGTAAGTGAAGGATGGCAAGAGCGCCGCGACCGACGCCTTCGGCGAGATGATGTTCGAGGAACCCACGATCAGCGCGAGCCCCAGCGGGCCGATCACTTTCCCTAGTCCGCCGAATCCGTAGGCCGAGCCCATGCCGGTGGTTCGCAGCGCCACGGGCCAAACTTCCGCGGAATACGGGCCGACGATGGCAAAGCCTCCGTCGGCAAACGCGTTGTTTACGATCAACAGCAGCCAGAACACGGATACAGTTCCGAAAAAAACGTTATGGTAAAGCGCGGCCGACACGATCAGGATCGCCGCGCCGAAACTGGCGATGGCGCCAGACGCCCTCCGGCCGATCGCGTCCGATAGATAAGACATTCCGACGCGCCCAAACAAGCCGGCAAAATTGACGAAGATCAGCAGGAACGATGCCCGCGCGGGCGTGACGCCCAAAAGTTGGACGAGCAGGGTTGGAACCCAGAGAGTAAGCCC
Organism: uncultured Acidobacteriota bacterium; assembly: GCA_963719875.1. GTDB lineage: Bacteria > Acidobacteriota > Terriglobia > Acidiferrales > UBA7541 > Palsa-360. The sequence goes on from CAVRDJ010000002.1 coordinate 1,164,486, forward strand.
GTAATAGCCCGTCTGCGCGCCCAGATTCGTGATCCACGAGACCGCCAGGCTCCTGGGGTACCGGAAGATGTCCGAAAGCCGGGACATGGGCTGCTTCTGCCCCTCTGGCGCACCCGCGTCCATTGGGAGGGCCGCAGGGTCCATTTCCAGGGCCCAGGCCAGCGATTTCCTCGCTTCCTCCATTCGCCCCATCTGGATCAGCCAGCGAGGCGATTCCGGCACCCAGGCGCGGATCAGCAGCGTGAGCAGCCCAGGAACCATCCCAATGGCAAAGAGACCTCGCCAGCCCACATAGGGGGTTGCAAACGCGCCAAGCGCAGCGCCCATGAGGACACCGATGGGGACGGCTGCGGTTACCAGCCCGCCGACCATGCCGCGCTTGGAAGCCGGCACGAATTCCTGCACCAGCGGAAGGTCAACGCAGTACAAGCCTCCCACGCCAAATCCGATGAGAAAACGGAAGACGGAAAGGAATATCCACGCGTTGTCAGGTGTAAACGTCAGGATCCCGGTGGCGATCGAAAAATTGATCACCGTCATGAGGAAAACTTTGCGGCGTCCGATCTTGTCCGCGAGCCAGCCGTAAAACACGGCGCCGAACATCGCGCCGAAACCCGACGACAGCAGAATGACCGCGGATTCGCCAAACGTAAGCTTCCACGGCCCGGCAATGAACGCCACGACGTAGCCGATCAGGAAGTAGTCGAAGAACTCGAGCATGTCGCCCAAAACCGCGGCGGTAATGATCCGGCGCTGATTGCCCGTCAGCTTTGTTTGCTGCTCGAGGTATTGGAGCATGTTGGGGTTTGTTCCGGCGGATCATACACCACAGGGGTTAAGTAGGACAGCCACTCTTGGCTGTCCCTGAATGGTGCGGCGCACACGAAGGTTGTGACGTAATTGTCAGGGACAGCCAAGTGGGGCTGTCCTACAAAACCCCGATCCAATGCAGAGCATTTGGATTTTGCATGGTCAATCGCCAGCCGCTTCGCTATCATTCGCAAGGGCGCGGCACAGGTACGCGGGGCGGCTCAACAACGCCATATGCATCTCACGCCACGAGAAATTGAAAAACTCATGATCGCGACGGCGGCGGAACTCGCGCGCAAACGGCGAGCGCGTGGTCTGCGTCTGAATTATCCCGAAGCGGTGGCTCTCATTACCGCGGACCTGCTCGAAGGAATCCGCGATGGCCGATCGGTTTCCGAACTCATGGAATTCGGCGCGACGATTTTGAAACGGGACGACGTGATGGAAGGCGTCCCGGAAATGGTGGACGAAGTTCAGGTGGAAGGAACTTTTCCCGACGGCACAAAACTGGTGACGGTCCATCATCCGATTCGATAAGAAGTAGCGTGGGCTTTAGCCTGCGGGGGTTAGCCCTTGCAAGGACCAAACCCCGCAGGCTAAAGCCCACGCTGCTCAATGCTTGGAGGTGTCCAATGATTCCCGGCGAATACAAACTGGCGGAAGGCGATGTGATTGCCAACGAAGGCCGCCGCGAAATCGAATTGGAAGTTGCCAACACCGGAGACCGCCCCATCCAGGTTGGCTCCCATTTCCATTTCTTTGAAGTGAATCGCGCGCTGCGATTCGACCGCGCGGCCGCTTTTGGCATGAGGCTGAATATTCCCGCCGGGACCGCCGTGCGATTTGAGCCCGGCGACTCCAAGAAAATTACACTGGTGGAAATCGGCGGCTCCAAACACGTTTACGGCCTCAATGGCCTGACGAATGGGCTTGCGGATGAATCGACCAAGCCGGGCGCGCTGAAACGCGCCGCCGATCTCGGCTTCTGAGGCATTTCCGAAGGCTTTCTGAAAGATTCCGAGAGGTTTTCTTCATGAGCCTGAAAATTCCGCGGCGGCAATATGCGGACCTCTACGGTCCGACCACCGGCGACCGCGTCCGCCTGGCCGATACCGAATTATTCATCGAAATTGAAAAGGACCTCACGACTCCCGGCGAAGAAGCAAAATTCGGCGGCGGCAAAGTGATCCGCGACGGCATGGGACAATCCTCGACGGCGACTTCAGCGGACGGCGTTCTCGATCTCGTCATCACCAATGCGGTGATCGTGGACCACGGCGGAATCTACAAGGCCGACATCGGAATCCGCAACGGACGCATCGTGGGAATCGGCAAGGCCGGCAATCCGGACATCATGGGCGGCGTAACGTCCGGCATGGTCATCGGCGCGGGAACGGAAGTGATCGCCGGCGAAGGAAAAATCGTGACAGCCGGCGGAATTGACGCCCACGTCCATTTTATTTGTCCGCAGCTCGTCGAGACCGCGCTTTCGGGCGGCCTCACGACGCTGATCGGCGGCGGCACTGGCCCGGCCACAGGCACGGATGCCACGACGTGCACGCCGGGCGCATGGAATATGCATCGCATGCTGGAATCCGCCGACGGCTTCCCCGTGAATCTGGGATTTTTGGGCAAGGGAAATTCCTCCTCTCCCGAGCCGCTGCGTGAGCAAATCGAGGCCGGCGCAATTGGACTCAAGCTGCACGAAGACTGGGGCACGACTCCCGCGGCCATCGATCGCGCGCTCTCGGTGGCGGAAGAGCTCGACGTGCAAGTCGCGATTCACACCGATACGATCAACGAAGCCGGGTACGTGCAGGATTCGATCCGCGCGTTCAAAGGACGCACGATTCACACCTATCACACCGAAGGCGCGGGCGGCGGGCATGCACCCGACATCATCAAAGTGTGCGGCGAGCCGAATTGCCTGCCGTCCTCCACGAACCCCACGATGCCGTTCACGGTCAACACACTCAACGAGCACCTGGACATGCTCATGGTGTGCCATCACCTGAGCCCTTCGATTCCGGAGGACGTGGCCTTCGCCGAATCGCGCATCCGCGCCGAGACGATTGCCGCCGAAGACGTTCTTCACGACTTGGGCGCGATCAGCATGATGTCCTCGGATTCGCAGGCCATGGGCCGCATCGGTGAAGTCATCACGCGCACCTGGCAGACGGCGGACAAAATGAAACGCCAGCGCGGACCGCTGCACGGAGAAAAATCCGGCAGCGACAATGTGCGCGTGCGCCGCTACGTCGCGAAGTTCACCATCAATCCCGCGATTGCTCACGGCATCGCGCACGAAATCGGCTCGGTGGAAAGGGGGAAACTCGCGGACCTCGTGTTGTGGAAGCCCGCGTTTTTCGGAGTCAAGCCCGAGATGATCGTCAAGGGCGGGATGATCGCGTGGTCCGCGATGGGCGACGCCAACGCCTCGATCCCCACGCCGCAGCCCGTGATTTACCGGCCCATGTTCGGCAGCTTCGGAGGCGCGCTGCACTCGACGTCGCTCACGTTCTTGTCGCATGCAGCCGTAAATGCAGGACTGCGCGAAAAGCTCGGCCTGAAAAAAAATGCCGTCGCCGTGAATCATTGCCGCGGGCTCACCAAGCGGGACATGATCAACAACGACGCCTTGCCGCGCATCGAGGTTGATCCGGACACGTACGAAGTGCGCGCGGACGGCGTGCTCCTCACGTGCGAACCCGCGCAACTCCTGCCCATGGCGCAGCGCTACTTTCTGTTTTAGACCATGTGGGGCAACATGCTCATCATCGATCGCTTGCATCCTTCTGCAAATCAGGATGACTTGCGCGCGAAAGAAGAAGACAAACTGGTTCTCGCCTGGGAGCAGCGCCGCTGGATGCGTGGACGATTTACAACGGAGCGGGGGCGCAAGATCGGCATCGCTCTTCCCACGGGGACGGCTCTCGTGCCGGGCACGATTCTATACGTCGGGGCGGATTGGTATTTGAAAATCGAAGCCGCCATCGAACCGGTTCTGGAAATTTTTCCATCGGACTATAACGAAGCGGTAAAAATCGCATTTGAAGTCGGCAACCGGCATTTTCCGTTGGCGATCGAGGAAAACAAAATTCTGGTTCCGGACGACAAAGCGATGGTTCGATTAATGGAAATGCTGGGCGCGCCATGGGAACGGCGTCAAGCAATCTTTGATCCCATCGGAAACGCGCAACCGCATCAACATGGATCAATTTCTTAGCCTGCTTCAGTTTACGGACGGACTCTTCCCCGCGGGAGCCTACGCACATTCCTTTGGCCTCGAATCCTGCGTACAATCCGGCGGAGTCCGCGGCGCAGCGGGAGTCGAAGCGTTTGTGCGCGCGTATTTGGAAGGCTGCGCCGGACCGACCGATGCCGTCGCGCTCGTCTGTGCGCGGCGAGCCGCGGCGAATGAAAATCTCGCATCCTGCCTGGCTCTCGACGAACTGCTCGACGCGATGAAGACGCCGAGCGAATTGCGCGACGCCAGCCGCCAGATGGGGAGACAAACTCTGCGCGTGGCGACTCACTTGCCATGCCATTCGTTACTCGAAGAGTTTGGCAAGGCCGTCGGCCAAGAAACTACGCCCGGCCATCACCCGATTGTTTTCGGGATGATCGGCGGAATCCTCGGATGGGACGCGCTCGAAATGGCTGGCGCGTATCTCTATTCGACGAGCGCGGCCCTGGTTGGCGCGGCGCTGCGGCTCCTGCCGCTCGGGCAGCTTGCCGGTCAGCGCATCGTGTGGAACGTCAAGCCGCTCATCGCAACACTTGCGGAAGAAGCGCAAGACAAACACGAAGCAGATATGTGGTCCTTTGCTCCCGCCCTCGAAATCGCGAGCATGCGCCACGCTTTGCTCGATGCGAGGTTGTTCCGCTCGTGATTTCCAAGCCGCTCAAAATCGGCGTTGGCGGGCCCGTCGGGTCGGGAAAAACCGCTCTGGTCGAAGCGCTGTGCACGCGCCTGAAACCGGCGTACCAGCTTGCGGTGATCACGAACGACATTTACACGCGCGAAGACGCCGAATTTCTCACGCGCCGCGGGGTCCTGGCGCCCGAACGGATCGTCGGCGTCGAAACCGGCGGATGCCCGCACACCGCGATTCGCGAAGACGCATCGGTGAACCTCGAAGCCTCGAGCGCGCTCCTGCGAAAGTTTCCGGACCTGGACATTCTGTTCATCGAGAGCGGCGGCGACAACCTGGCGGCCACGTTCAGCCCGGAACTGGTCGACGCCACGTTCTACGTGATCGACGTGGCCGAGGGCGACAAAATTCCGCGCAAGGGCGGGCCGGGCATCATGACATCCGGAATGCTGGTGATCAACAAGATCGATCTCGCGCCCTACGTCGGCGCGGATCTCCGAGTGATGGATCGCGATGCCAGGCGCATGCGCGGAGAGAGGCCCTACGTCTTCACCAATCTCAAAACCGGTTCAGGAGTGGACACGCTCATCGAATGGATCCGCCACTCCCTGCTCTTTGAACAAGGAACGGAATCCTGATCGCGTTGGGCGTGACGGATTCCTTCGTCTGCGATTCGCGCGCAGCGGCGCGAGTACGATTCTCGCCCAATCGCGCTTCTCGCTTCCGCTACAGGCGCTGACGCCGCTTACTCTCGAAAACGGCGCCTCGTACCTGATGCTCCTGAATCCGACAGGAGGAGTGCTCGGGGGCGATCACCTCGTCACAGAAATTGTGCAGGAAGCCGGGACGCACGTTTGTCTGACCACGCCTTCGGCGACGCGGATTTATCGAACTGCGGATAAGCCTGCCATCCTCGAAACCGTCATTCACCTGGGAGATGGAGCCACGCTTGAATATTTCCCCGACCACGTCATTCCACATGCGGGGTCGGCCCTTCGCCAGTCTTTGCGCATTGAAATGGCGCGCGGCAGCCGCGCCATGATTTTGGATTCGATGGCATCCGGCCGCGTGGCCCATGGCGAGCGGTGGAGTTTCAAGGAAATCGATTCGCGAACGGAAGTGTACGCATGCGGCAGGCCAACCTACATCAATCGGACGAGGATCGTTCCCGCAACAAAACGGCCCGATCAGCTGGGATGGATGGAGGAATTCGACTATATGTCGTGCCTGGGATTGTTTGCCGATGGCTTCACGCGTTGGAATGAAGTTTCTGGCGCGTTGAATGAGGAATTAAACAGCACTCATAATGTTTGCGGCGGAGCCACTCTCGTTTCGCGAGGCGGCTGCGTGGTTCGATTTCTCGCGCGTTCCGCATCCGACATGACGCTGGCGAATAAAACCTTGTGGGATGCGGCCCGGGAACTACTGGCGGGCCTTCCCCCATTCGACCACAGAAAGTATTGAAGAAAAACCCCGGGTCTGAAGACCCGGGCTACAGCTCTTGCGTGGGCCTGCCAGGTTGCTGTAGCCCGCCTCTTTAGAGGCGGGGGGTTGATTGCCGGACTGCCCTGAACGCGGGGAAATTAATTAATGACAGCGCTATTCGCCATCCTGCTGCTGGGATTTTTTCTCGGGATGCGGCACGCCACTGACCCCGATCACGTCGTGGCCGTGACCACTATCGTCACCCGCGAACGCACGATGCTTCACGCCACTTTGATCGGCGCTCTCTGGGGACTGGGGCACACGTTCACCATTCTCGCCGTAGGCTCGGCCGTCATTTTATTCAAGCTCACGATCCCGCCGCGCCTGGGCCTGAGCATGGAATTGTGCGTTGGCCTCATGCTGATTCTGCTCGGAATCTTGAACCTCACGGGCGTCCTGCGCCGCGCGATCGAATGGATTACGATTCGGCGCCTTGGTTCCGGCGCGCATTCCCATTTTCTGTTTGGCCGCTGGATGGTTCACACGCATGATGAAGATGAGGAACCAATCTTGATGGGTTCCTTTTCCATCCTGGGATGGACGCCGCAATGGTGGAAACAATTGGGCCTGTTTCACATTATGCGTCCGCTGGTCGTTGGAATCGTGCACGGCCTCGCCGGATCGGCCGCCGTGGCGCTCCTGGTTCTGACGACCATCAGCCGTCCCTCCTGGGCCATGGGCTACCTGCTGATTTTTGGATTGGGAACCGTTGCAGGCATGATGCTGATCACGGCAGCCATTGCGCTCCCCTTCGCATACTCGCTGCAGCATTTTGTGCGATTGAATCGCGGTCTCGCGATGGCTTCCGGATTTGTGAGCGTCGCGTTTGGATTATTTCTTTGCTACCACACTGGTTTCGTCGATGGATTGTTCACCAGCCATCCGAGCTGGATTGCAAAGTAGCGCGAATTTGGTAGCACAGGCACTCTTGCCTGTGCGGGTTTTGCGATCGTTGTTAGCTTGGGAATCCTGAATGTACGACCAACAAAACCGCACAGCCAAGAGTGGCTGTGCTACTTTTTGCCGCCGCCAGCGGCTCCCAACTCGATGGGCTTTCCGTGGGGTGTATGCCGATAAGCATCGGCCCAAGCCTCTTTGCGTGCTAGCAGAGCTGTCGGGTCGGTTAATCCTTTGGTAGTGACTAAGCGCTCCAGAGTCGCCAGCCAATGCTCATAATAATGCGAGCCGTCGTCAGGCTCGCCGCGATCGGCGGCGGCCTTGAGTTCGTCGGCGAGCGCGGCCGCCCATTCCTTCCAGGTGAAATGCCCTTGCTCGGAGAGCTTGACGGCCAGCGCGAACGCCTGCGCCTGCCAGGGCTCGGCGAAGACCGGTCCGCCTTCATCGCGGGGCAAGCGCGGCAGAGCGGCGAGCCTTTCAGGATCTGGTGCAGAATTATGCTGGCTCAAGGTAGTCATCCCACAAGTCGAGATAAACAGCATCCTGCGGCTTGCCCTGCTCGCCCCACAGTTCCCGCGCGGCAAAGCGGACCGAGTAGACATGCTGGGGCTTCTCGCCGAGGAACTGGGCGTTGGTATCCGGGAAGACAAAGACGCCGTAGTCGCGTTCGATCGTGCCGAGCCTTCCACGTGCATAGCGCGGCAGGCGCGTGTGGCCGGTCGGATTTATGTTGCGAGTGCGAACCTGCTGGCTCACTTTGAAAAGCGGCGCCACTGGCACATCCCGGCTGGATACGGCTCCCGTAGTGAGCACAGGCAAAACTCCGGCTGCATGGAGCGGCGGTGTAACCTTGGGCGATCCTGTCGCCGGGTTGCCGCTTTCAACCTCCGCAGCCGTAACCAAGCCGTGCTTCACAACGAGCGCCACTAGCACCGCGAACCAACGTTCGTAGTAGCTACTGCGCAGATATTCCCCGGGAGGGATCAGCTCGCCCTCAAAGCGGTCGGCATCGAGGTTCCACTTACCCCATGCCGCCATCGCGTGGGCCAGCGCCCGCACGCGACCCTCCCAGCGCGCGTGAAAGACGGGTTCGTTCTTTTCATATTGGACCGGGCCCATGTCCTGCATTCCGCCCATGTCATGCACGCCGTTCATGCCGCTCCTCCCGACTGCGAGAGCGTGACCTTCTTGACTCCAACCATCGCATCGCGAGTGACCAGCGCAGCCAGTTCTTGCTCGTTCAGCTTCTCGCTGCCGGCCGGCCGCTCGGGCAAAACGATGTAGCGCACTTCCGCGGTGCTATCCCACACACGCACCTCGGCATCCTCAGGCAGCTCCAGCCCAAATTCACGCAGCACGCCGCGCGGGTCAATCACCGCGCGGGAGCGATAGGGAGCAGACTTGTACCATACCGGGGGCAGACCAAGGACCGGCCAGGGATAGCAGGAGCAAAGTGTGCAGACGATCATGTTGTGCACCTTCGCGGTGTTCTCGACCGCCACGATGCGCTCGCCTTGCTGGCTCAAGTAACCCATTTCCGCGATTGCAGCGCTTGCGTCGGCGAGCAGGCGTTTTTTATAGGCGGGATCAACCCAAGCGCGCGCTATGACTTGTGCTCCGTTACGAGGGCCAATCTTATGCTCGTATCCGTCGACGAGCGCATCGAGCGCGGCCCGGTCGACCAGTCCCTTTTCGACGAGCAGCGATTCCAGCGATTTCACTCGCAGGGCCATGTCCGAGGGAACCGCCTGGTGAGCATGGGCGTGGCTGTGTTCAGAGTCTTGCGCCTGTGCGGCGAGATCGCCTGCGGCCGCTGCTCCCGCCGCTGTGGCTGCGGTCGCCAAAAAATCACGCCTGGTCGCTTTCATGGGATGCTCCTTTCCCCGCTCTCATTTTATGATCTTAATTCCAAATTTTTGCAAATCAAATGTAGGCCGAAAGTAGCGCAGGCTTCAGCCTGCGGGTTTAGATTTCACACGTGTAAAACCCGCAGGCTGAAGCCTGCGCTACTTACGCCGGCTGGCGATGCCACCGAGGCAGCGTTTGCCGGCGCAGCCATGACGCGAGCCGCTCGAAGAATCCCTTGCGCAGGGCAACTTCCACGAAATTGAGAAGGAGAGCGAGGATCAACCAGTAGGGCCACAGCGGTTGGCGTTCGCGCACCATGGCGCCCTTGTTATTCAACAATTGATCGATCGAAGGGTGCATCCGGCCGCCCGAGACACGGCTGATTTCGCCGAGCAGCGCCGTGTTCACGGCCTGAGGTTTCGTTTCTTCCGATTCACGATAGAAACCCGCGTCGGGCAGAACCAGCTCCGAGTTGCCCGAAACGATGTGGTACAGCCCGCCCTGATCGGCCGGAATGCGCGCCTCATAATGGCCCGGCGCGGTCTCTTCAAGCGGAAGCGTGCGGGGCGCCGCTCCCTGCGTCTCAACGACAATGTGCGGCGGGCTTGCGCCATCCAGCGTCTCGCCGGCGGGATTGCCCGCATTCGCAAGGACGTCGTAATACACGATCGCCTCGCCTTCCTGATTTCCGGGCCGCACGCCGGCGCGAATGGTGCGGTCGCGGTGGGACACGTCGCGCACCATTTGCGGCCACAACGTGCCGAACGATTCCCAGCGCACCCAGGGCGCCGCCCAGCGGCTCTTGGCGTCGGACATGAAGGCAATCACGCGGCCCAAGCCGTAGTGCCAGCGCACAAGAAGAGGCTTTTTTTCATCCACGCGCAGGATGACTTCCGAACCTTCTTTCACCTCGGCTTGAACGAATCCGCGCAAGCGCGGCGCTTTCGTGAAATCGATGCCGTCGGTAAATTCCACGGGGCGCACGCGCACCGCGCGCACGGGGCGTTCCTGGATCGCCAGATCTTCCGTGGATTTCACTTCGGCATTGATAATTTGCGGAATCGTCTCGGGATTTTCGACGAAGTGGGATTTCCCTCTGGTCTTGTGCGCAAGTTCGTCGAGTAGATCGCGGTTGATGTAGTCGCCTACGCCGATGGTGGAGATGGTGACGTGCTTGGCCAGCGCGTCCCGCTCGAGTTTCGGAAAATCTTCCTGCGTGCCGGGAGTGGAAACGCCGTCGGTCAGCAGGATGATGTGCTTGTGCGTGGCCTTTTGGTCCACGATGGCTTCGTAGCCGGCCTCCACCGCCTGATAAATCTTGGTGCCGCCGTTAGCGGTAATCTGGGCGATGAGGTTGCTCTTGTCTTCGAGCGAGCCGGCCGGGCCCATCGGGATGACCCAGTTGAAGGTTTCGTCAAAGGAAATGACGCCGATCATATCGATGGGACGCAGCGTCCGGATGCTGGCGCGCGCCGCATCGCGGGCCATCTCGATTTTCGGGCCGCTCATGCTTCCGGATTTGTCGAGCACCAGCACGACGGCCGTGGGTTTTTCCGGCGGCGGTTCGGCGCGCACCGGCAACATTTTCTCGAAGGGAGTCTTCGGGTCCTCGGGAAGCTTGGCATTGCTGTCGCCGGCGATAAAAATCAAGCCGCCGCCGGCGTAGACGTATCGTTCCAGCGCCAAGTCTTCCTCCGGGGCAAGATCGTGATCGGGGTAATTGTCGAGCAGGACCGCGTCCCAATCCCGCGCCGGGCGATTCACAGGAAAAGCCGTAACTTTTTCCACGTCGATGTCGGCTTGTTTCAGAGTGTCGAGCAGCGGCGCGGACGTTTCGTGGCCGCCCGCGACATAGAGGACGTGCGGCCTGCGCACCGTAATCGCCCGCGACACCAGGACCTGCTCGGCGCCTTCGCTCGAAATGCGCACTTCCAAAAGGCTGACGCCGCTGCGCGAGACTCGCGCTTCCAGATCGACCACGTTGCTGCCCGCCGTTAAGTCCGCCGTGGTGGACGCGATTTCCTGGCCCTCGGACGTCATCCAGATTCGGGCCTTCATGGCGCTGCCGCTGTCGAGACGCAGGGTCAACGGGAAGCGCTCTCCCGAAAACACATCTTGCGGAGAGGCGACGCTCTCCACCTGGACGGGCAAGGGCGCGGTGCCGCCGGCGGGCACGGTAAACACGGCCACGCCGCTTTCGCGCGCGCGCAACGCTTCGGTCAGCACGTGGCCGCGATTTTCATTGCCATCACTAATTATTAATATACGCCGCTGGCCCTGCGACGGAAAGGTGCTGAGCGCCAGTTGCAGCGCTTCTTCTAGATTGGTGGCCATCCCTTCTTTCGGATCGACGCCTTGCGGAATATTCACCTGGTCGGCCTGCGCGGGCACGCCGCGAAGCTTGGCATGCTCCGCAAACGTGATGAGCCGCAAATCGGCGCCGGAATTCTTGCTCACCAGATCGCGCAGCATGGCCTCGCCGCGCTGCAACGATTCGCGCGGCATGCTTGCCGACGTGTCCATCAACACCGTGACGGCCAGCTTCTCGACCCTCAGGGGAGCCCAGGGACCGGCCAGCGCGATCACCAGCGCGGTGAAGGCCGCGCATTTCAGCGCGAGACACACTGGCGATGCCCCAGGCATTTTTCGCATCCACACCCACAAGACAGGAAGCAGTCCGGTCATCAGCAGGAAAATGGGTTGGTCGAAGGTCACTCGGTCACCTGCCAACAAAATTTGGATTGCGGAACCCGGATTCCTCTTGCTCTTCCGGTTCCTGATCGATCTCCGGCAGCGGCTGGTCGCCAGGGACTTCCTGGACCTCCGCCGCGCGCTGCCGCTCTCGCGCCGCGTAATACAGCCGCCATTCCAGCCACAGCGCCGCGATAACCAGCAGGACCAGCCAGCGCCACATGACCCACGCCGCCGGTGGAAGCGGCTCTCTTTCGATGTCCGCTGCCTCCGCCGCAGTCAACTGCAAACGCTGCGCGGGCAACGCCGGGGAATTTACGGCCATGCTTGTTTCGCCGCCGGGCGCAACGATCCGGTACATTCCGGTTTCCGACGCGAACAAATGAATGGCCGCGCCCTTGCGCGCAAACGGAACTTCTTTCCCGGACGGCGCAACGATTTTCGTCGCCGGACCAGGAAGATCGATCTCGCCCGTGGAGAGCGAGTCGGCAACTTCGTCGACGGAATGCGTCATCCACTCCACGCTACCCGCCATCAGCAATGGAAACGCCGATTCAAGCGGAAAATTGGAATCGTGAGGATTGAAGCCGATGATCAGAATTCTGCGCCCGTCTTGTTCGCGCGCCAAAATCAACGGCGCCGGCGGGTCTGCTTCCGCGTAAGCGAGAACAGTATCGCCGGGCTCGACTTTGAGCGCCGCGGGATTGCGCACGCTGATGTCTCGCGTGCGGACCCACCGCGTCACGGGATGCTGCAAATTCCATCCGGTAACGCGCACCGGCCGGGAACCCGCGAGCGGCGGACCGCTGAGAAACCAAATCGAATTGAAGTCCGCGTGCGCCGGCGGGTTCACGGCTTGATAGATTGCGACGTCGGGAGAAATGCTTGCGCTGAGCTCCGGAGACAGAATCTGCGCCTGCACGTAGGGATTGCTCGAAAGGACGCTGAGCAAGTCCACAGCGAAGGGCGAAACATTCCTCGCAAACACCGCCACGCGCACCGTCCGGAAAGTCGGGATATTTACAATGGCCCGGTCATCCGCCTGCAGCGCATCGGAAGGACTTATTTCCGCTTGTAACAATCCGCCTTTGTCCCAGGTAAACTCATCCTCGACGTTGGCGAGCGCTTCCGGGGCCAGCGACACCTTGCGCTGGCCGAGCGGCTGTCCGTTCACGGAAAACGCAAGCACGACGTCCGCCTTTTCGTTGCTGTAATTTTTCAATTGCGTGAGCAGGCGCCAGCGATCCGGCTGCGCGGCGTCCCGTCGCAGGGAGAGCCGCGTAATGCCGCGGTTTTGCACGGTCGTCCCATCGCCCACGAGACGCGCAAGAAACTGTGGCTGGACGCCCTTGTTGTCGGGAGATTCCACTTCGGCACGAAATTCGTCCAGGCTGCGCGACTGCTCCAGATCGACGAGGCCGGGACCCACGTAAACCAGAAGACCACGTCTTGCCCCTCCCAGCGCCGCACGGCCCATTTCCAGGACTCGTGGAAGATCAGCGGCGACGCTCGAAGGTTGCGCCTCCAGGATGGCGCGGCGCACCGCGGCACGGTCCGTTGTAAACGGCAGAATGGGCGGGGCATCCGCCTCGGCACGAAGGAGTAAAACGCGGTCTCCACCGGGAAGCGAATCGAGCACACGCAAGGCTTCCGCGCGTTCCCGGTCGATCCAGGCCGGTTCGCCCTTGGGGCGCGCCTGCGACCAGATCGACGCGTCGAGGACGATCACCACGCTGCGGCCCTCGAACGCAGGGCCCCATCGCGGATTCGCCAGCGCCAGAACGAGCAGCAATAAAAAGAGAACCTGCGCCAGGAAGGCCCAGGGCTCGCGAAGCTTGCGGCGGCGCGGCTGCGAGATCGGGTGCACGCTGGCCCAGAAACGCAGCGTGGAAACTTTCCGGTGTTGCGGGCGCCGGTGGTGCAGGTAAAGCCACAGGGCAGCGGCTGCGAGTCCGGCCCACACGACCGCGATCTCCGCGGGGCTGAGCGCCAGCCAGTTCATGCCAGCACCTGCCCGCTGCGCAGGCTTCGCAGCACGAATTCCTGGTAGGCGATATTGGTCACCGCGCGCGCGTATCTTCCGCCGTTGCGGAGGGCCAGTCGCCGCAAGCGCGCGGAAAATTCCTGGAATCTGCGCTCGTACAGCGCCGTGCTCTGCGGCGAACACTCCACGGTGCGCTGCGCCCCCGTCTCGGCGTCCTCCAAAATCAGCTCTCCCGCCGCGGTGGGATGCTGCTCCTCGGCGCTGTGCACCTGGAGCAACACAAAATCGTGCCCGGCTGAACGCAGCATCTCGACGGCCCGTTCGCAGCCTTGCTCATCGAAGAAATCGGAAATCAGGATGGCGATTCCCCGGGTAGAAAAACTGCTCATGAATTCCTTCACCGAGGCGAATAAATCCGTGCCGCCTTGGCACGATTGATCGCTCAGGAATTGGAGCACCGGCCACAGCCGCTCGCGTCCGCCGGAAACGACCAGCGGTTTGTTCAGCCGGGTCGCGAACGGAATGACCGCGGTGGTGTCCAAGTGCAGCAGCGCCAAATACGCAAACGTCGCCGCGAGGCGCTGGGCATAGAGGAACTTCGATTCGCCCTCATCGCCAAATTCCATGGATTCGCTGCGGTCCAGCAAAATGCGCACGGGGATATGCTGCTCGGTTTCGTAAATCTTCAGGAAGAGTTTTCCCAGGCGCAGGTAGGCGCTCCAATCCAGCGAACGAGGATCGTCGCCGAAGCTGTAGCGGCGGTAATCGGCGAATTCCAGACCGGGCCCGCGCGTGCGCGAGCGGTGCTCGGGGCCCACCGCGCCGGACAGATTCGTGCGGCACAGCAGGGTGACCTGTTCCAGCGTCTTCAGGAATTCGCGGTCGAGCAAGAGAGGAGAAGTTGTGGCCATCGGGTCAAGCCCTTCGTAGCGCGGGCTTCAGCCTGCGGGGGTTCGACCTTGCAAGAACTAACCCCCGCAGGCTGAAGCCCGCGCTACAAAAACCTCATTTCGCGCAGACCTTGCCGGCGATTTCTTCCAGCAAGTCGTCGGGCGCGCGGCCATCCGCCTGGGCTTCAAAGTTCAGGATGATGCGGTGGCGCAGGGCTGGCAGCATCAGCGCGCGAATGTCTTCCATGCTGACGTTGTAGCGGCCGTCCAGCAGCGCGCGCACTTTCCCGCCGAGGATCAACGTCTGCGCGCCGCGCGGCGAGCTCCCGTAGCGGATGTACTTGCTGGCGAGGAGATTTTCGCGGTTCTCAGGATGCGTGGCCAGCGTGAGTTTCACGACGTACTCCTGCACGTGCGGCGCAACGGGAACCGTGCGCACGACTTTTCGCATCTCCTGAATTTGCATGCCGTTCACCACGGGGCATACGGTGGCCACCGTCCCCTGCGTCGTGCGGTCCAAAATGTCGTGCAGGTCCTCGCGCCCGGGATAGGGCACGCGCAGTTTGAACAGGAACCGGTCGAGCTGGGCTTCGGGCAGGGGATAGGTTCCTTCCATTTCGAGGGGGTTCTGGGTGGCCATCACGAAAAAGGGTTCTTCCAGCAGATGGGAGGTGTGGGCCACGGTCACCTGCTTTTCCTGCATGGCCTCGAGCAGCGCCGACTGGGTCTTCGGCGTGGCGCGATTAATTTCATCAGCAAGCAACAAATTAGTAAATATAGGCCCGGGCTGGAAGCCCAGCGATTTTCTGCCGTCCCCGTTTTCCTGCACCACGGAGGTGCCGATCACGTCGGCCGGCATCAAGTCGGGAGTGAACTGAATGCGCGAATATTTCAGCGCCACGGCCTGCGCCAGCGTGCGCACCAGCATCGTCTTCCCAAGGCCCGGCGCGCCTTCGAGCAGCACGTGCCCGCCGGCCAGCAGCGCGATCAGCACGCCGTCGACCACTTCCGTCTGGCCGACGATCGCCTTGGATATTTCCCGGCGAACTTCCGCCATCTTTTCGGCGAGAAATTCCGCTTGTTGGCCGAGGGGCTGTCCGCCCATCTGGCCCTCCGTTCCCACCGAACTGGTCATGAATCCATCCTTGTTCTCGCGGGCTCCCCTTCGCAACTCCGGGTAAAAAAAGAGAGCCCGATCCCTTGGACCTTCCTGCGACTTCCCCGAGATTCTAGCTCAATGCGTTCCATTGTCCGCGTGTTCAAAATAACGCTGCACGTAAAAGCGGTAGCGAGCCGGGATATTTTCCTGCTCGGCGCCGTTGATGACGGCGTCCTTCTGGGGCGATAGATCGCGCACGGCAAGCTGGGCCGTGCCGGTCTCGGTCGCGATCTTCATTCGCGTCTGTTCCTTGAAACCGCTGGCCTCGAGCGCGACCCGGTCAGGAATGGCGTTGACCGGATGCGTCTCCTGATCCTTTCGCAGTTCTTTGCTGCCTTGCTGGCTTCCGGCGCCTTCGCTGGCGGTTTGTGTGGCCTTCTGCTTGGCGTCGGAATTTCCCCGCGATTCGCCTCGTTTGTCGCTTTCCGTCGCGCCCGGCTGCTGCGAATTGCCCGATTGAGGCGTGCCCTGGCCGTTCGGCGGCTGCCGGTTCGCGCGATTGTTGGACTGCTGATTCGGCGAGTTCGACATCATGTTTTTCAGGGCCTGCATCAGAGACTGCCCCAGCGATTGGCGGCCCTCCTGTCCCTGCTGTTCCGATTGCTGCTGCGATTTGCTGTCCGCGTTATCGCTTCCGCTCTTGCCTTCTTGAGATTGCGAATTGCTGTCTTGCTGCCTGGCTTCGCCGGAGGGATTGCCTTCCTGATCGCCGGGCGCCTGCAACTGATCCTGCGGTTGGTCGCCCTCGCCCGCATCGGCCGTATCTTTTTGGTCTTCCGGGCCGGCTCCCTTGTCGTCGTTGGCCTTCCAAAGATCGTCGCTATTGGAAGCGGCGTCGCGCCGCGTTTCGTCTCCGGCCGCGTCCGGCTTCATCGTGACCAGGGCGATCGTCCTTTGGAGGTCTTTCTCCATCGCGTGCACAATCGGAGAAAAGATCGATTGCACCAGCTGCGAACGCGCCGTGGTTTGCAGCAGCGAAACGAGCGGCGGCCGGTGGTGGATGCGATAGGCGAACAATCCGGCCGCAATTAAGACAAGTACGAAAGCGCGCCTGAAATTTCCAGGCGACTGGACAGGAAAAAATCCGCGTGGATCCACCTTGGCCATACGCGCCAGAGCGTCTTTGCGCTGCTCGCCGACCATGCCATCCGGATCCTCGGTTCCGCCGAGATAGACCGCCGTGGAGATCCGATCCTGAAGTCCGGCCGCGGAATCAAGGCGCCGCGCGGCTTCGTAATTGGAAACCCGATTCCGCCAGGTCCAAGCCAAAATGGCCGCCACGCCCACGGCTGCCAGGACGCCGACAAAAAACAGCACTCCCGCCAGTTTTGCGCTGACCATCCCAATGGCAATGAGCGCAATCAACAGCCAAACGAACCATCGCGTCCAGCCGCGCAAAAGCGTGTTGGCCAGAATTCTTTGGCGGATGGTCCTGAGTTTGTCGAGGAGCCCGTGCAATTCGGGCGAGCAGGGTCGCTGGTCAAAAGCCCGGGCAAACAAAATCTGACTCTGGTGGGTTTGCTTCCAATTCCTGGATTTGATTTGCCGCCAAAAGTCTCCCAACGCGGAGAAGCAGGCCGTCCCGGAAAACTTACCGGAACCCACCAAATAGTTCTTCTCGCGAAGGGGCAAAGGTAGCCTCCCCAAAGGTTCGGCCAGGGCGCTTACTAGTACAAATCTACTCCAAGATTCCCGCTTTCCATACTAATTCCGTCACAAAATCGGATCAAACTACGTGATTTGTTACATATCCAAATCCAATCGGCAAGAGGAACTGAAGCAGGCAAGTACCCACATACTTAGATGCCATTTGCGGCGCGAAGGTGGTGCAAAACAAGGGCCTTCGT
Source organism: uncultured Acidobacteriota bacterium (assembly GCA_963719875.1). GTDB lineage: Bacteria > Acidobacteriota > Terriglobia > Acidiferrales > UBA7541 > Palsa-360. Next base: position 1,181,972 of record CAVRDJ010000002.1, read on the forward strand.
TCGAACCTGTTCCCGCCAGCCGCCGCGAATTATGCAACAAATTGCCGCTTTGCGGCAGGTAAATACCAAAATTACTGGATCATGCGGGGATGGCGGCATCCTGTCAAGGTCCTGGAGCTCGCGGGTAACCAGCTTCCGCTCAAAGCAACGCGATGAGGTCGATTTCGACACGCACATTTCTGGGGAGCCGGGCCACCTCGACGGTGGACCGCGCCGGCGGGTGCGTCGCGAAATAGCGCGAGTACACTTCGTTCATGGCGACAAAGTCGTTCATGTCGGCCAAAAATACGGTGGTCTTGACCACGCGCTGAAGGGAGGATCCTGCCGCTTCCACGACGCCCTTCAAATTTTCGAGGACGCGTTCGGTCTGCACCGCGGCGTCTCCTTCCACCACTTGCTGCGTCTTCGGATCGAGCGGGATTTGGCCGGAGAGAAACACAAATCCGTTAGCGCGGATGGCTTGCGAATAGGGGCCGATGGCTTTCGGCCCTCGATCGGTTGCGACGGTTTCGATCACGCGATCCTCCTATACGTCAGTTTTCGCCGGGCGATTGTAGCGCCAACCTTCAGGTTGGCATTTTGGAATCACGCGAATGCCCGCCTGAAGGCGGGCGCTACAGCACGCCTCGTCTGCTACCTTCGCCCTACTATTGAAGCCCGGCGTTTGAAGACTTCTGATAGCGCGCGCGAAAATCATCGGGAATGCCCGGTTGAACGAGCCAGGTACGAAACATTTCCGCCAGGTCTTTCCCCGAAGCGGATTCCGTCGCGGCCAAGAGGTCCACATAGCTGGTGTCGCTCCCCGCGCGGTCCTGAATGATCTCGCGCAGTGCGGTGCGCATGTTGTCACGGCCGCACAAATCTTCCAACGCCACAAAAAATAACGCCGCGCGGTAACCTGTCGAAATTCGCTCGGCACGCGAATAGCCGGCCGGCGGTTCCATCAGCCGTTTGTCGGGCGCCGCGGCGCGGGCTTCCTCGTAGCGATCGATCAGGGACGCGACCATGCCGCGCCGCTGGTCCGGCCCGCGGCCCTCGGCGGCTATCACCAGGCCGAACAGTCCCGCGCCGCGGCCCATCAGGATCTGCGCTTCCGGGCCCGGGCGAACGCGCCAGCCGAACCAGGTTCGCGTCAGTTCGTATTCGGCGAGCTGCAGCACTGCCTCGCTGGCGATGCCCTGTTGGAAGGTTCGAGGATCGAGCAACACGCCCAGCGGAAAGGAAACTCCCCCGGGATCAAGAGAAGGGCCGAATTCGGCAGGCAAGACGGCCGGCGCCTCCGCGATTCGGACGGGAGTTTTACTATTGGAAGCCGGGCCAAAGAATTCCGTGAGCGTTTTCATGGATGACGAAAGGCGCTCTGCCGCTCTCTGCGCCGCCGGGGCGTCTATTGGGTTGAAGGTCCAGAACTGGACTTCGCCTTGTCGCGACTGGATAACCTTCTCCTGGTAACGGCCCGCGACAACGTACGGAAGAAAATCCTGGTCCGGGTTGATCAAGAAACGCCGGACAACATAACTACCATCCGCAGTGCGCTTGAGAGCTTTGCCCGGGGCGAGAACGCGAAAATCTGGCGGCGCAAATACCGTCAGAAGCTCCTTGGCTGGATTCTCTCCACCACTGGCAAAAACACCGTTGGGCGTCTGCCAGACCGGGAGTGCCGTTTCGTCGGCAACAAAGAAACCGTCCGGCGATGCGACAATCGTTCCACGCGCCGAGGACTGCGGCACCAGATCCCATTCCGTGACGACTCTGCGTTTCTCATTCTGATTCCAGGGAGGATCGAAGGGCGCGCGCATCATCCGGACATCTGTTCCCGAACTGCGCTGCGGAGAAACTTCCGCGCCCTCGATGATGACGCGCAGATTCTGCTCGCCAAACACCGGTCCTTCGGGCAAGCGAACTTCAAGGGAGCGCAGCGGACGATCGCCGGCATTTTCGAGTTCGTCGGCGACATGAAAATGGATGCGGCCCGGCGCAGCGCCGGAAACAAGAATCTCCGCTTGCCGATCGGCAAATTGATAGCCTGGCCCAAGGGGCTGCACGCAGCCCGCCGCGAGAAATGTCCACGCGCCCAGGGCCACGCCAAAAGAGATTCGCGACCTTGATTCCGCAAGCAAGATGAAGTGATTCTACCGGGGCGAAGGTTGCCGGTCAAAACTTGCGTGTCTGCGATTCTTGCCAAAGATTTAGATTCTTCCTGACACATATAAAACTATTAGGGTGGTGTTCGCGGTTTCGTGGCGCCGGCGTCTCGCCGGCGTTTTTGCATTGTGTGGACATCAGAAAAATCGCCGGCGAGACGCCGGCGCCACGAAAAGCAATTACGCGCAGCGAAATTCGTTCGCCGCGCTCTTTGATGGGCAATATTGGTTAGCTCGATTTCAATTCGAGTTCCAATTTGATCTCGTTCACGGGCTTGCCCTTCCAGAACTCCGTCAAATTTTGCATCGATGTGAAGGATCGCGTCCGCATACGGTCAATGTAAAGCGTGCCGTTCAGGTGATCGATCTCGTGCTGCAAGATCCGCGCATACCATCCTGAGGCCTCGATGATTTTGTGCTCACCGCGCTCGTCCAGGCAGCTGACGCGCACGGCGCGCGCCCGCGGAACCAAAGCCGTAAAGCCCGAAAGGCTCAGGCAACCCTCGAAGAACTCGGCTTTTTCGTCTCCCATTTCCTCGATGGCCGGATTGATGACGGCATGAAATGGAACGGGGCGGCGCTCGCGCTCCTGCAGCAGCGCTTCCGAAACATCTTTGTGATATTCCTCGCGGTCTTCGATCACTGCAAGTTGCAGCGCGAGCCCCAACTGCGGCGCCGCGAGTCCCACGCCGGGAACTTCGTGCATGCACGCTCGCATGGATTCGATCAATTTCCGGATTTCGCGGCTGCCGATTTCCGCGGGGGTCAGAGGGCGGGCACGCTGCCGCAGAACGGGATTTCCGGCCTGTACGATTTCAAGTTTCACAGGATTCACAGTTTCCGCTCGTGAGCCGAAGCAATACGCGCGCTCATGGATTTCATTTCAAACTGCGAGGATATACGGGAAGGGCGCCGCCACAAAATAAAATCCTCACAAGGAAACAATCGTCAGCCCTTCTTGTGGGAGTGTCCCTGATATACGAATCTATGGCCTCCGGCGGCGCGATCGCGCTGCGCAATATAGTTGGAAGCGGTCTGGTCGGAATCGCCCCTCTGAACCATTTCCAGGATCGTCAAGTCGCTCGCGCCGGTGTTCTTCAATTCCGCGAGCTTCTCCCCGGAGAGCGCCGTCAGGCCCTGCGACCGGCGTTGCGCAACGGCCAGAATGACCTTGTCGGAAAGGCCCGCCATGCGGATCGCGCGAGCCTCTCCAGCCCACAGACCCATTTGATTGAGGCGCGCAAGCTGCAGGACGGTTTCTTCAGACGACCCGGCATTCAGCAAATCCGCGATGGATTGCCCGTCCGCAAACGGCGTTTTGTGATCGCGAGCGAGCTGGATCAAGACAACGCTGGCTGGATCGGTTAGGCCAGCCTGGTGGGCCTTTGCGAGCTCTCCGACTTCTGCGTTGGAGACATTCAGGGTCTTCAGTTGCGGGACACTGTCGAGCCACATGGCCATCTGGTTGGCTTGGTCCGCGTCCGGCTTCTGGGCGGGCTTGCAGGAGTACAAGAGAACGATCGAGGCCAGCAGCAATCCACACGGCAGACGGCGGGCAAGTGGAAAACGACATGGGCGCACAGAGGGCATTTTTCAATTGTAACCGAGGGGGCAGGCAGTGAAGTTGGCGTGTGCCTCGAAGATTAACTGGTTAGTAGCACAGCCACTCTTGGCTGTGCGGTTTTAGGAGACCCTGATACAGGCGGTATGACTCAACAACAATCGCGAAACCCGCACAGGCAAGAGTGCCTGTGCTACTCAAACGTTGTAGAGGCGTTCCACGCCGAACACGCCGGAGATTTTGCGGATGTTGGCGGTGATGCGTTCGAGCTGCTTGCGGTCGCCGATTTCCAGCGTGAGGTCGATGCGGGCGTGCAAATTGTCAGGATGGCTGCCGAGGGTGCGAATGTTCGATCCGGTCTCGCTGATGACGGTGGTAATGTCGGCCAGCATGCCGGGCCGGTCCTGCGCGCGGATCAGCAAGGTGACGGGGTAGGTGGATCCGGTCGCGCCGCTCCATTCCACATCGATGCGGCGTTCCACCTGATAGAGCAAATTCTGGACGTTGGGGCAGGAGTTGGAATGGACCGCAACGCCGCGGCCGCGCGTCACGTATCCGACGATCTCATCTCCGGGGATGGGGTTGCAACATTTCGCGCGGAAGACCATCAGGTCGCTCTGCCCTCCAACCTTCAGCGTCGGGTCGCCCACGCCCAACATCCGCCGGACGGTCGAGACCAGGCGCGCGGAGGGATCTTCCTTCGCTCCCTCGGGCTTGGCCGGCGCCAGCGGCTCGCCCAGCGCATTGGATATGATCTGCCGCGCCGAGTATTTCCCGTAGCCCAGATCCGCGAATAAATCCTCGAGCTTTGCGCAGCCGTATTCGGTGGCGACACGCAGCAGCTCGGCCTCAGGAATTTTTTTCAGGCTGCGACCCAATTGCCGCGCTTCGCGCTCAAGCAGACGCTTGCCCACTTCGGTCGCCTGGCTGCGCTCGATGGAGTTGATGTGGTGCCGGATTTTGCTGCGCGCGCGCGACGTGCGCACGAAATTCAGCCAGTCCCGGCTGGGGACGTGGCCCCTCTGCGTCAAAACCTCGACCACGTCACCGTTCGCGAGGGAGTGCCGCAGGGGGACAATTTGCCCGTTCACTTTCGCACCGATGCATTGATTGCCGACTTCGGTGTGCACGGCGTACGCAAAATCCACGGGAGTCGCGCCGCGCGGAAGCGCTAGCACTTTTCCCTTGGGCGTGAATGCATACACTTCCTCGGGGTACAAATCCACCTTGAGCGTGGACATGAATTCCGATGGCTCCTGCATTTCCTTGACCCATTCGATCAGCTGGCGCATCCACAAGATGCGCTGATCGTCCGCGTCGGAAACGTCCTTGCCGTCCTTGTAGCGCCAGTGCGCGGCGACTCCTTGTTCGGCGATGCGATGCATTTCCTGCGTGCGAATCTGCACTTCAAATGTCTGCCCGGAGTAAATCACGGTGGTGTGCAGCGACTGGTAGAGGTTTGGCCGGGGCATGGCGATGTAATCCTTGAACCGGCCGGGTACGGGCCGCCACACCTGATGAATCACGCCGAGCGCCGCATAGCAATTGCGGATTGTGTCGGTAATGATGCGCACGGCGAGCAGGTCGTAAATTTGATCGACCGTGCGGTGCTGCCGCAAACTTTTCTGGTGAATGGAATAGAGACGCTTCACGCGGCCGTCGACTTCGGCGGTAATTCCGTTTTCGTCGAGCCGCTTGCGAATCGTGTCCTTCAATTCCGTCAGAAACGCCTCGAATTCTTTTCGTTTGGCAACGACGGTATTTTGCAGCTGCTGGTAAGCCTCGGGCTCGAGATAGCTGAAGGCAATGTCTTCCAGCTCTCCGCGGATCAAACCCATTCCCAGGCGGTGCGCGATCGGAGAATAAATATCGAGCGTTTCGCGGGCGATGCGCTGCTGTTTTTCGGGGGATAGGAAACTGAGCGTGCGCATGTTGTGCAGCCGGTCGGCCAGCTTCACCACAACGACGCGCACGTCGTTCACCATGGCCAGCAGCATCTTCCTAACGTTTTCGGCCTGGCGCGCTTCGGGTGCCAGGAGGTCCAGCCGGTTGATTTTCGTGACCCCTTCGACGAGGACGGCAATGTCAGGACCGAAGCGTTCGGAGATGCGCTGGGCGGAAACGCGCGTGTCCTCGACCACGTCGTGCAACAGCGCGGCGCAGAGCGTGGTGATGTCCAGCTTCATGTCCGCCAGGATGTGCGCGACCTCCAGGGGATGCGAAAGGTAAGGGTCGCCCGACTGGCGCAACTGGGTGCGGTGTTGCTCGGCGGCAAAATCGAATGCCCGCCGCAAGAGCTCAATGTCGCTTGCCGGGCGCGTTTGCCTCACTTTTTCGACCAGTTCGAGGAAGCGCGCCTGGAGCGCCCGCGTGGTGCGCTCCGTCTTGCCGCCAACGCCAACCAGCGAAGAGAGTCCTACGGGCTTTTCGAGCGAAGACATGTCCTTGTATTTTATGTCTATTTGATGCCCCAGGGGAGAAAAGAGTTCTTGGGGTGCCTTACGTGAGCCGGGCGCACGGTAGGACGGACTTCAGTCGGTCGCACTTGTGCTAGGACCGCAAAACGAAAAGCGGCCCATTGCCGGGCCGCTTCGTCTTGAAACTCGGGATCAACTCGCCGGCCGTCTGCTAGGGCTTGGCCGGGGTTTCCATTTTCTTCTGCTTGATTTCCTTGGCCTTTTCGACGAGATCGTCAGCCTGTTTCAGCAAGGACGCGCGCTCGTCGGGAGTGGCGGCTTCGTCAGCCTTGCGGCGAAGGAGGAGGTTCAGATAGGCCATCGCGTCGTCGTAATCGGGGCGCAGCTCAATGGCCTTCTTGAGGTCGTCGATGCCCTCATCGATCAACTGGCCGTTGTCCTTGATGTAAGCGCCGCGAACATCGGGCGGCATCGGATCGTCATCCTTGAGCGGCTTGCCGGGGTGCGAAAGGCGCCACGCGCCGCGCGTTTCGAGGTTCGAGCGGTAGGTGAGCGTCCAGTCGATGACGCCGATCCAATAGTACGGCTCGGGATCTTCCGGCTTCAGGGCGATATGCTTCATGTGGTAGGTCTTCGATTCCTCGAAGCGCTCCCGGGTGTAGGGAGTCCCGGCCATGTTGAAGAGGATGGAGCCGATCCCATCGATTGCCGAGATGTTGTTGGCGTCCGCGGAGAGCACGTCCTGGAATTCCTTCACCGCGGCCTGGCCCATGCGGATGTTTTCGTCCGACGGGGCGCCGGGAATGTACTGCGTCGCGTAAGCCGTGGCGAGGTACAGGCGGGCGTTGGTCAGGGTAGGATCATTGTCCTTCGCATCCTTGAAGTACTCGATGGCCTGGTCATACTTGCCATCGCGATAGGCGGCGACACCCTTGTTCAGTTCGTCGCGAGCCTTCAGCTTGGCGCAGCCCGACGCGCCCAAGCCGACGACAATCATGGCAACCGAAAACACCGCCACGGAATTTTTATTTTTGGAGTGCCGAAAATGCGCAAAAGGATTCATGGCAAACAATCCATCCCCGCGATTATTTTGTATTCCCCCGAGAGGGCAATGAAGTTTCCGACGCTTGAACCAGTCGTCCCAAGATGCACAAAACTGCCATCTTCATTCTGGCTGGCTCCACGCTTCTCTTGGCACTTTCAGCGTAAAAGTAGAGCCCGCACCCGACTTCCCGCGCCACCCAAATCCTTATAGGCACAGGCCACAGCCGCACACTCTACACCAGCAATGCCCTGGATCAAAGCAACATTATTATTTTATTTGAGGGCAAAAAAACCGGCATTCACCGACCGCAGGCCGGGCCGACAGCCGCCAGCAAACTACTTCCCTGCTTCGAGATTCGCGGTGATCAGTCCAACCTTGTCGATCCCGGAACCCCGCATGACGTCGATCGCTCTGGCGACATCGCGGAACCGCACCGTGTCGTCACCCTTGACGAAGGCGACTTTCTCGGCGCGCTCCTTGAAGACATCGGTGAGGCGCGGCCCAAGCGAATCCCAGGTGGCGTCCTCATCGTTGATCTTCAATTTGTTATTCTCGAGGATTTGAACGACGATGGTCTTCTGCTGAACCTGATCCTGCTGCTTCTGGTTGGGCGGCGCGGGCTGTGGCACCAGCGCGTCCAGACCTTTCGGCGTCAGCGGCGTAATGACCATGAAAATAATGATCAATACCAAGAGAATATCGATCAGGGGGACGACGTTCATCGTCGCCATCGCACCGCCCTGTTTTCCTCCAACGTCCATTCCCATTGTCGTAGCTCCTATCAAATTCCGCGTCCCGATGCGATCACCGAGACGGATGCACTAGCAAACACGAAACCGGGAAGCGGGGCCGAAGGCCTCGCTTCCCAGTGGAGATTAGCCGGCCGGCGGTGGTGGAGCGGTCCGCCGATTCTGTTCGGCTTTGTCAGTAATCAAGCCGACGTTGTCGACACCCGCGGAGCGAATCTCATCCACGACCTTAACCACATCGCCATACTTGGCTCGACCGTCGCTCTTGACGAACACAGTCTTGTCCAGCTTGTTGGCAATGCGGTCGCGAACCTGATCGGCAATTTGCGTAATGTCCGACTTGGCGCTGCCAATAAAGACGTCCCCGCTCGCCGAGATGCCGACGATAACCGCATCGTCCTTGTCGGCATTGGGCATGTCGGACGGATTGTTGACCTTGGCCAACTCCACCGACAGGCCCTTCGTGAGCATGGGCGTGACCACCATGAAGATGATCAGCAACACCAGCATGATATCCGCCATCGGGATCACGTTCGGCGCCGACATCTGCGGGCCGACGCTTGGCTTGTATGACATGGGTTACTTCTTTCCGCCTGCACGGCGCGTAATGAAGTAGTTCACCAGCTCCATCGAGGAGTTGTCCATTTCGACGTCGAACGCCTCTACCTTGTTGGTGAAATAGTTGTACGCCCACACGGCAGGCACGGCCACGAGCAGTCCCAGAGCGGTGGTAACCAGCGCTTCGGAAATTCCTCCGGCAACCGCCGACAACCCGGTCGCCTTCGTGGTTTCAATGCCTTTGAACGCGTTGATGATGCCGACCACGGTGCCGAACAGTCCGACGAACGGCGCGGTCGAGCCGATGGTGGCGAGGCCGGAGAGGCCGCGCTTCATTTCGGCGTGGACGATGGCTACCGAGCGATCCAGGCCGCGCTTGGCGGCTTCGATCACTTCGGTGTCAGCGACCTGGGAAGAAGCGGATTGAAATTCGGAAAGGCCGGTGGCCACCACCTTGGCGATGTGGCTCTTCTTGTTGCGCTCGGCGATGGAGATGGCTTCGTCGAGTTTGCCTTCCCGGAGTGCGCCGGCTACTTGTTGAACGAAAACGCGGGACTGTTTGCGTGCCGCGCTGTACATCAGCACGCGATCGATCATGACGCCGAGTGACCAGGCAGATAGAAGAAAAAGAATGCCCACTACGACCTTCGCGATGATACTCATGCTGCTCCACATTTGCCGCAGGTCCCACTGTCCCTGCAGGACGACCATATTCATTGCCCAAACGGCTAGAGTACTAAGCATCTGATTCGCTCCTTTTTATGTCGGGCCGTCCGCCGCAGCGGACCGTCCGCACCCTTTTTATTTCGTTTGAAACTTGCGGGCCGGGTCCGGCGTTGCCGGTCCCGGCCGACTCCCCGATTGGCGGCCTCAATTCGCGGGCTTCAATGGATGAAGACCGATCCCCAGGCCGCCGTCCTAGACAAAACCTAACCACCCATCGTAAACGTGACTGTAATCGTCGTGTCGACTTCCACCGGATCGCCGTTCAGCTGCGTCGGTTTGTAGCGCCACTGTTTCACGGCGTCCAAAGCCGATTGCACCAAGAGCGGGTGGCCGGAGATCACCTCAAGTTGGGCAACTTTGCCGTCCTTGTCGATGATCGCGTGGAGAACAACGTTGCCTTGAATGCGGGCCTGCCGCGCCAGAGCGGGATAGAGCGGACGAGTCTGCGTGATGATCGACGCCGCTGTTACGTTACCGCCCTGCTTGACGCGCTGGGGAGCCGTCGGCTTCGGTGGAGGCGGAGCCATAGAGCTGACCATGCCCTGTCCTGGGATGCCGCCAAACACGCCGCCTTGCTGACCGGCATTGTTAATCACATCCGGCGGAAGTTCGGCTTCCTTGAACACAGCCACTTCCTTCGGAATCGCGCGCGGCTGCATCAACTTTCCCGAAGTGATCAAGCGCGCAACCGGCTTGATGATCGCCTTCACGGGCGCGGGCGGAGGAGGCGGTGGCGGAGGAGGTGGCGGGGCGACGAGCAAAGTCGACAGCATCGCCTTCGGGAGCGCCTCGGTGTAAATCAACGGAATCAAGATGAGAATGGCCAGAATCAAAGCCTGCACGACGCCTGAGAGTATGAAACCCCAACCCTTGTTCGTTTTCTTTTTTTCATTTGTAGATTCGAGCAGATCGTCAAACATCGTTCGTCCCTCCTGCCGGAAAGCTCCAGGACATTATTTGAGCGGGCCCGCCGCGGCGGGGCCCCACCCGTCCCTAGGTCTTCCGGAGTTTAGTACCGGCTGCGGTTCCGGATGCGACTACCGCTGCGCCCTGGCCTCTCCACTGGTTCCAGGCCACCACCAAAGGCGCGGCAATGCCAAAACTCGAGTATGTTCCTACCAGAATTCCAACCACCAAAGCAAAGGAAAAAGCGCGCAAGACCTGTCCGCCCATCAGGAACAGGACCAGCACGGTCAGAAACGTCAGGCCGCTGGTGAGGATGGTTCGCGAAAGCGTTTGGTTGATGGAACGATTCACGATGGCTTTAAATGGCTCGCGGCGCATGAGCCGCGCGTTTTCACGGATCCGGTCAAAGATCACAATCGTGTCGTTCATCGAATAACCGACCAGGGTCAGCAACGCCGCAATCACGGTCAGCGAAATCTCAAAGTGAAAGATGGAAAAAAGGCCCAGCGTAATCAGAACGTCATGAAACACGGCTAATACAGCGGCAGCACCGTACACCCACTCGAACCGAAATGCAATATAAACCAGCATTCCGCCGAGGGCATACAGTGTTACCACTACGGCCTGGCGACGCAGTTCGGCGCCGACTTTCGGGCCAACGATCTCCACATTGATAATGGCGAACGTGCTGGTGTAGAACGCATCGCGCAAAGCGGCGATCACGTTGGCATTCGCGCCGGAAGCGGAAAGATCGCCAAGGTTCGTTACGATCCCTCGGCGGTCGCGGTCGCGAAACGTGGCCAGCTGCCGCGCCAGCTGGTTATAGCGATCACCGGCGGCCGTCCCCAACGCCAGCGGATCCTTGCGTGTCAAGACTTCCGCAATCGTTTCAGCCCCGGCCGCGTTGAAATCCTGCTTGCCAGCCTCACCCGCGCCCAGTGTGGCGTGGAGGGCATTGAGGATGGCCGTCTTGCCGGCGTCGAGCGCCTCGGCTCCCTGGCCCTTTTCCTCAAGGTTGATCAGTACTTCGTTTCCGTTGGCAGTGGTGAGATCGCTGACCGGAACAATCGTGCTATTCCCAATCCCCTGCTGCGCCAGTCCATTGCGAAGGGTGTCCATAGGCGGGGGGCCCGCAAAGCGTACGTCGACAACCGTACCCCCTTTAAAATCAATGCCATAGAATAGCCCGCCATGAGCAAGGATGGAAGCCAGCCCGGCAGCGAGGAGGAGAAACGACAAGCCAAAGAAATACTTGGCATTGCCCATCCAATCCAGATCAACTTGCTTGAAAAAATTCATGCTCACCCTGACCTGTTAGAGTTGGACACCAACGAGCATAGATTTGTTCCCGAAATCGAACTGTTTCCCCAAAATCAGTTTTTGTAGCGCGGGCTTCAGCCTGCGGGTTTTGGGCCTTGCAAGGTCGAACCCCCGCAGGCTAAAGCCCGCGCTACTAAATGCTCAGCTCCGCCTCGCGGGGCATCTTGGCCAGGTGCCAGTCAAAGATGACACGCGACACATAAACAGACGTGAACAGGTTGGCCAGCAACCCCACCGCCAGGCTGACCGCAAACCCGCGGATTGGACCCGTCCCGAACAAAAACAAAAATGCGGCGGAAACAATGGTCGTCACGTGCGTGTCGATAATTGTCAGGAAGGCGCGCTTGAATCCTAAGTCGACGGCGGAAACCGGCGCTTTCGATGCGCGCAATTCTTCGCGGATGCGCTCGAAAATCAGGACGTTGGAATCGACGCCCATACCGATCGTCAAAATGACGCCCGCGATGCCGGGCAAAGTCAGCACGGCGCCGAAGTACGCCAGGGCCGCGAGTAGCAGCACGAGGTTTAGGATCAAGGCAACCACGGCGTTGATACCCGACAAGCGGTAATAAAAGACCATGAACACCATCACCACAATCAGACTGATGATCGATGCCTGAACGCCATGACGAATGGAATCCGCTCCGAGCGAAGGACCGACGGTGCGCTCTTCCAGATATTTGATGGACGCGGGCAGCGCCCCGGAACGAAGGACCAGGCCAAGATCATTTGCTTCCTGCTCGCCAAACTGGCCTTCGATTACGCCGGTATCGTCAATGCGTCCGTTGATGACAGGGGCCGTCTGGAGTTTATGCTCGAGAACGATGCCCAGTTGCTTGCCGATGTTCTGTTCCGTGAAGGGGCCAAATCGGCGTCCCGCTTCCGTGGAAAGCGTGAAATCCACATCATAGAAGCCGGGATTTTTCGTGCTGCGCACGGCAGTCGCGCTCCGAAGGTCACGCCCGGTGACCACAGGCACGCGATCGATCACGTACCAACTTTCTGCAGGAATCTGGCTGGAGGCCGATGCCGAACTCTTGCCTTGAACGATTTGCGCGTTCGGCGGCAAGACCCCCCCGTGCGCGGCCAAGGCCGCCACCTCGGACTGATAGGGAGTCGTGTCCATAACCAGGTGCAATTCCAACTGCCCGCCGGCTTGAATCACGCTCTTGGCGCGGTTCGGATCGCCTTCCCCGGGCAGCTCGACGATGATTTCGTTTTCTCCCTGGCCGTAGGGAGCGACCAAAGGCTCCGTCAGGCCCAGCGCGTCGATACGGCGGCGAATTGTTTCTTCGGCTTGATCCATGGTCTGCTGCTGAATGTTTACAATTCGCGACTGCTTCATCGTCACGAGATAGCCGGAGGGTTCGCCGGGAGCGGGCGACACGTCCCAATCCGGAAACTGATCGTTTATCAGATTGCGGGCGCTGCCTGCTTGCTCTGAAGCAAGGTTATGCACCAAAATTTGGGTGTCGCTGAGCTTGCGAATCTCGTCGTAGCGAATGGTTTTGTCTCGAAGCAGGGTCGTGATGTGGTCGAGCGCCTGATCCGTCTCCTGGCTGATGGCCTCCTGCACTTGCACCTGCAGAATCAGGTGCGTGCCGCCCTGCAAATCCAGGCCTAACTTGATGCTGTTTGAAAAATTCGACTTGATCCCTGCCAGGGATTTAGGGAAATCCGGCCGCCCCACAAGACCGATCACGCAAACCAGGATGACGGCTGCGATGAACAACGCTTTCCACTTGAGATTTGTTGTCATGGCTTGAACTGGCTCAGGACTCCATGGATACTATCTTACCTTTTCGCCTGCCAGGATAAATGGAGTGGATCGTTACCCGGCCCTACGACTCCTCCTTACTATCTGGTTGCAGACCGGACACCGCGGAACGCAGGACCTTTACCTTCACCTGATCGGCGATGCGAAGCTGGACGGAATCACCCTCAATCCCCACAATCGTGCCGAATAATCCCCCGCTGGTGACAACTTTATCACCATTTTTCAGGGCGTTGATCATTTCCTGGGTCTTTTTCTGGCGGCGTTGCGCGGGAAGGATCAGCAACACGTAGAAAATGCCCATGATGATGACCAAGGGCAAGAAGGCCATCAGGCCTCCGCCCCCCGCGGCCTGCGCCATCAAGGACAAATTTTCCGGTGAAGACAACAAAGACATCGATGCGACCCCGTTCTCCCGTTTCGACCAACGCTTCGCGAACTTGCGCGGACAAAAATTTAGGTCCCGCCACTTTCAATCGTTGATGTAGGTAGGACCGCGAAGTTCACTGCCAATATCCCGCGCTGACACCCACCACGCAACTTGTGCCACCAGCCCGCTTCAGGGTTCACCCGCTTCGATGCGCGCCTGGAACTTCGAGGAGAATTCCGCCAGTTCCCCGAACGCGATAGCTTGGCGAATCTTGCCCATCGTGTCAAGGAAAAATGCAACGTTGTGGTGGGAGTTCAGGATGGAGGCCAGGATTTCATTGGCCTGAAACAAGTGGCGCAAGTAAGCGCGCGAATAAGTGCGGCAGACCATGCAGGAGCAGCGTTCATCCAGGGGGCGCGAATCGTCGGCATAGATCGCGTTTCTGATGTTTACCCTGCCCGTGCTCGTGAAGAGGCACCCGTTCCGCGCGTTTCGCGTTGGCAGCACGCAATCCATCATGTCAGCGCCGCAACGGACGTAGTCGGCGAGCTGCTCGGGGAAGCCAACCCCCATGACGTAGCGCGGGCACTCCTTCGGGAGATCTTCGGTGGCAACAGCCGCCATCTCGCACGAAAGTGTGTGTGCTTCGCCGACCGCGAGGCCCCCCACGGCGTAGCCGTGAAAATCCAGGTCCACGAGTTGGCGCGCGCTCTCGCGGCGCAGATCGGCGTGCGTGCCGCCCTGCACGATGGCGAACAAAGCCTGACCGGGCGTGGTCGAGGCGCCCCCATGCGCTCGCGCATAGTCGCGGCAGCGTCGCGCCCACTCCGTCGTACGCTTGACCGCGCCGGCCGCACGCGCATGATCAGCAGGATATTCAATACACTCATCGAAAACCATGGCGATGTCCGACCCGAGCGCCTGCTGAATCTCGATCGATTTTTCCGGCGTAAGAAGATGTTCGGAGCCGTCCAGGTGCGAGCGGAAAACCACGCCGTCGTCAGAAACTTTGCGCAGATCGGCGAGGCTGAACACTTGAAAGCCTCCCGAATCGGTGAGGATCGCTCCCGGCCAGGACATAAATCGATGCAGCCCGCCCAGCTGCCGAATCCGTTCGTGGCCGGGACGCAAATACAGGTGATACGTGTTGCCGAGCAGAATCTGTACGCCCAGCTCGGTGAGCGCCTGCTGCGTGAGGCCCTTCACCGTCCCGGCCGTGCCCACCGGCATGAACGCGGGCGTATCGATCACGCCGTGCGGCGTCGTCAGCCGTCCCAGCCGCGCGCCAGTCGGATCGGTTTTTAAAACTTCGAAATGAAATTCCATATTGTTTGAGTCTATCAGGACAGCAAGGCCATTGCCGAGGGGCGCGGCCCAAGTAGCGCATGCTTTAGCTTGTGGGGTTTGGACCTTGCAAGGACTAAGCCCCACAAACTAAAGCATGCGCTACTAACTTCTACCCCACAGAGGGCAGCGCAGGATTGGCGGCAATTAGTGATTGCGTGTAGGGGTGCGCGGGCGCGCTGAGAATTTGCGCGGCGGGGCCGGTTTCGACGATGCGTCCTCCCTGCATGACGGCGATGCGCGTGGCGAGCTGCGCGACGACGGGCAGGCTGTGCGAGATCAGCAGGTAGGTGAGCGCGAAATCGCGCTGCAAATTCTGCAGCAGCTCGAGAATTTGCGCGCCAACGGAAACGTCGAGCGCGGAGACCGGTTCGTCGGCCATCACCAGGCGCGGACGGAGCACCAGGGCGCGCGCGATGCCGATGCGCTGGCGCTGGCCGCCGGAAAATTCGTGCGGGTAGCGAATGAGCGCGTCTTCTCCGATGCCTGCGGCGCGCAACATTTCGACGACTCGCGCGCGGCGCTCGCCGCGGGCAAGTTGCGGCTCGTGAATTTCGAGCGGCTCGCCGACGATGGCTCCGACGCGCATTCTCGGATCGAGCGACGCGTAGGGATCCTGAAACACCATTTGCATCTCACGGCGCAGGGCGCGGAGTTCCGCGCCACGCGCGGCGAGGAAATCGCGGCCGTCGACCAGCAATTCGCCGGAGTCCGGTTCGATCAAGCGCAAGAGCAGGCGCGCGAGCGTCGTCTTGCCGCTGCCCGATTCGCCGACGATGGCGAGTGTTTCGCCCGCGGCCAGCTCGACGTTTACATCGCGCACAGCCATGACACCCGTGCGCGCGCCGCCATTGGAGCGCGAGGAGGCCATGGCAAAGGCGCGCGCCGGTGAAGAAAACGTCTTCCGCAGATTGCGTGCTTCGAGAAGCGGTGGAGGCATCAACTTGTCCTGCGCTTGAGTAGGACGGGCTTCCGCCTGTCGCTTTTCTGTTCATCGAACAAATCAAAACCAGACAGGCGGAAGCCCGTCCTACTGGAATTCTTCACTCCGGCTTCTCCGCGATCAGCAGCAAAACCGTGTGCATGAATTCTAAGCCGCTTGGAACTTTGTCTGAGCGGCGCGGATGAAACCCGGAACGGTCGTTGCCGATACAACTCTCCATCATGCTGCGAGTTTGAACGTAGATGGGATCGCCGGGGGCCTTACAAGCATTTCCCATCCACACGTTGAAATCGTGCCAGTTGTCGTGGAGATTTTCAGACACGACGCGCAGCCCCAAATCGCGGATCAACGCGTGGAAATTCGCGACGCTCTGCGTATTGGTATGCGAAGGGTCGCGCACGCGCTCGACGCGATTCTGAAACGCGCCGTCGCAGCCCTCGCGCACAATAATGTCGGTAATCGCCACGCGGCCTCCAGGCTGCAACACTCGGACCATTTCGGCGAGTGCGCGCGCCGGATCGGTCATGTGGTGAAACGCGTAGCCGCAGGAAACGATCCCGGCGGCGCCATCGGCAAAGGGCAGCGAGTAGATGTCGGCGCGGACGAATTCAATGTTGGCGATGCCATCGCGCGCGGCTTCGGCGCGCGCCTTCTCGACCATCGCCGGAGTCAGGTCCGCGCCGATCGCTCGGCGAACGCGCGCTGCCAGCGGGCGCGTATACGTGCCGGGGCCGCAAGCGAGATCGATGGCCAGCAGCTTGTCCGCGTTAGCCAGGCCGGCCGTGGCGCGCTCGGCAAGCTCCTCGGCTTCCTCGACCCGCGTGCGGCGGACCGTTCGGGCAAATGCGTCCGCGGTCTCCGTGAAGCGTTCGCGGATTTTGTCGTGGTGAGTCGGGTCAGTGCTCATTGTTGTTCTGCTTCCTCATTCTTCCTTGCGATGGAGGGAGCGGGGAATTCAGTAGCGCGGGCTTCAGCCTGCGGGTTTGGAGTTTGGATTCGCGCTCTCGAAACCCCACAGGCTGAAGCCCGCGCTACTGAAAACATCTCGCAAATTCATTTTGCGTTTTTCTCATTGCTTTCCGCAACCAGAATGCAGCGCGCGCGATGCCCGGGACCGGCGGCGCGCAGCTCGGGCATGGCCGCGGCGCATTCGGCGACGCGCAGCGGGCACCGCGGCTCAAACGCGCACCCGGGAGGCAGCGCCGTGAGTGACGGCACAGCGCCGGGAATGGGCTCGAGCTTGTGGCGCACGAGTTGCGGCGAAGCACGTAGCAGGCCCGCTGTATAAGGATGACGCGGGCGTTCGAGCACTTCGCGCGCCGGGCCTTCTTCCACGATGCGCCCGGCATAGGTGACGGCGATGCGATCCGCCACCTGAGCAACGACACCGAGGTCATGCGTGATGAAAAGAAGTGTCAGGCCGAGATCGCGCCGCAGTTGCGCGAGCAGCTCGAGGATTTGTTTTTGCACGGTGACGTCAAGCGCCGTCGTCGGCTCGTCGGCAATGAGCAGTCGTGGGGCCCTACCATTTTCTCCAGCGAGCGCCATTGCGATCATGGCGCGCTGGCGCAAGCCACCCGAGAGCTGATGCGGATACTGGCGCGCGCGCATGGCAGGGTCAGGCACAGCGGCGCGTTCGAGCGACGCGAGCACGCGGCGATCGACTTCCCCGCGCGAAAATCCCGCATGATGCGCGCGAATCGCTTCGGCAATCTGCGCGCCCACGCGCATTACGGGATTGAGCGCAGTCATCGGCTCCTGAAAAATCATGGCGATATCGCGCCCGCGCACGCCGATCCGTTCGCGTTCGGGCAGTGTGAGCAAATTGGCGCGCGACCCGGCGGCGCCGTTCGAGCCAGAGAACCACGCTTCGCCGCCTACGCGCGCGCCCGGCGGCAGCAAACCCATCAGCGCCAGCGCGAGCATCGATTTCCCGCTCCCCGATTCGCCCACAAGTCCAAGCGATTCGCCCGCGCCAAGCGCAAACGAAACGTCGTCCACCGGTCGAATCCATCCCGCCGGCGTAGGAATCTCCACGGTGAGACCGCGCAGTTCGATCAGCGGAGCCATCGTTACATCATAGGACGGATTTTGTGCGGAGGTGCAGAAAGGAACGAATCTTAATTCTGCGAGGGTGTCGAGCTTCTTCGCAAGTTATCAAGAAACGTGATCACTCGTCTCTCGTACTCTGCTGGCTCAGCCCCGATTGCGGAGGCATGATCCGCACCTCGTACCTCCCATAGTTCCTTCGGTCCTGTGGCTGCTCTAAAAATCCGTCGAGTATGCCGGCACGGAATAATGTGGTCGGATCCATCGCAAATCAGCAATACCGGAAAAGGGCGGACGCTGACAGATTTTTCGGGCGACACTTCGTCTACTAAAAAGCCGCCTTCTTTTTGTGCAGTGGATATGACAGTCCATGTACCAGGACGGAAGAGAGTCTTTCCCAGCAGGGGCGACCAATGCAGACCGGCATAGTCATACGTGACCTCGCGCAAATCGCTAAAAGAGCTCTCAGCAACTACGCCTGCGATTCGCGGATCAACAGCCGCCGATTGCAGAGCAATCGCTGCACCCATCGATGAGCCCAGCGCAAAGAGATTGCGGCCTGGTTCGGTAGCATGAATCGAGTTGATGATAGCTTGCGTGTCACGGCGCTCGAGCCAGCCGAATGTGGCCATATTGCCACCACTCTCACCATGAGCGCGACTGTCCATCATGATGACGCAGTAGCCATGACGCAGCAATAGTGCCGCTTGTCCCGTCATTCCCGTCCGATTGTCCGATACGCCGTGAAAAAGCAGAACCCAATCCGCGCTGGCGCGGGGTGGACGGACCTTCCAACCGTGTAACACGACGCCGTCCGGCACCTTAACAGGGAAATCTTCTGGGATCGCACCGACCGCTCTCAAAATCCGTTTGCTCGTTTCAATTGACTGCGGGGTCAATTGCCGCACCATTGGATGCAAAACTCCGCCTCCCAACATCTCACCCACAACTGCCGATCCCAAGAAGGCAATCAGTGCGACGGCACAAATACCAAAATAAATGGTGCGCTTCATTTGGCTAGAATTGTAACCGGGCAGCGCATTCCCCGGGAGATGCCTCCCGTTGAATTTCCGTAAGGATTATCCGGTCGACTGTAGCTTTCCGAAACCCAGAGAATAAGGCAGAATCTGGCCGTGCAGTTTTTTCCACCCGCCCCGGGCGATCTTAATGTATAGATAAGTCCAACTGGATCTGAAACAGCCTGGAAAATATTTCCGAGGAGACCGTCAAATGAGAATGCTACAGAGAATCGTCTTGGAAATTTTGGTGCTGAGCGCTGTGATCGCCGTGCTTCCACTCGTCGCTCAGGACGTGGAACCGAAACCTACGTGCAATCACTGCTCGGCTGTGTACGTTCCCAAAAGCGAGCTGGACGGCTATAACCAGCGGGCCATCGAGCACAAGCTCGTGGATCAGCAGGTGCGCTCGGTGGATGTCGGCAAGGTGCAGGTGGGCATTGGGAGCATTTACCGCGGGAAGCTGGGGCAGGCCACGGGCCAGGAAAACATCGTGGCGGAAGCGGTGGCCGAGCACGAGCAGGTCAGCGAGGTCTATTACGTCATCGAAGGCTCGGCGACACTGATGACCGGGCCGGACCTCGTGAACCCGAAGCCGCGACCCAGCACGCTGAAAACCGTGCGCGAACAGAATGGTCCCGGGTTCAGCGCCACTTCGATCAAGAACCCGGAAGTTCACGAACTGAAGGCGGGGGACATGATCATCATCCCGGCGGGAACCGGCCACTGGTTCACGAAAATCGATGATCACATCCGCTACGTGATGGTGCGGCTCGACCCGGACAAGATTCTTCCGCTGAAAAGCGAGGCGCAATCCCAGACGTACTTGAAGAGCGCCTATAGCCCGACGCGGGGGAATTTCTAATCCGGATATTTCACCAACGATTCAGGATTTGGCCGCGCAGCACACCATGAGCCTGGCGCGCGAGGTGTTGTAGCGCCGGCGTCTCGCCGGCGTTTTTGCGATGGCTGGAGGCTGGCCGGAAGTATCCTCGGTACCTGATCGGCGAAGAGTCTCCTGGTGAGGTCGCCTGGGAACGCCATTCTCCTGAATGGCGGCCCGCCATCCGCCAATCGGGAGATTGGCGTTCCCGGGATTCAACCCATCCGTTCGCGATAAATGTGCGTTGCTATTTTTCGGCGGTCCTGGACGGATCGTTACGCAATGACGCCTTTTGTGAACCCTGGTGCGACGCCGTCTCCTAGATTCAATCGGAAATGAGGGCTAGTGTGCGGCCGACTGGGCGGCGAGATCTTTCCCTTCCATGATCACGGCCTGGAATGCCGCGCTGTATTGCACGCTGTCCTGCGCGAGTTGTTGCACCTTCACGCTCAAACTTTTCATGCGAGGGTCGTTCGGATCCTGAACGCCTTTCATTCCTCCGGCTTCGGCCACCAGTTGCCTCGCTTTTTGAAGCTGGACGCGAATTTGAGAAACAAACGTCTGCTTGGCGGCGAACAATTTTTCTTCCCACTTGGCGCGGCCCGGGAAATCGGATGCGTTGCCACCCAGCGCGTTACTCACCAGCGCGGCGCGGTCCAGCGAATCGAGTTGGTCCACAACTGATTGCAGTTTATCCAGACTTTCCGCAGGGGACTGAAATTCGTTGGCCTTGCCCGCGGACCCCGGTTGGACAATTTGACCGCCGAGTCCACCACCAAGAGCGGGAGGGATGCCGCCCGAACTGGCGGGCATGTCATCGTTCGTGATGACCTTCGCGGTCGGCTTATTGGCCTTGTCCTTTTGCGCTTTTCTCGCCAGATCACCGAGCGAAGGCGAGTCTTGACTGCGTCCGGGCGAGCAAAAGATCAGCGCCAGCGCGCATGCTGCGATGAGGCTTAGGCTACGTGGCATGGTGTCCTCCTGGGACGCGATCCGGGCCGGCGAACGCCTGCGGATGCTCCTTCCATGCTTGCCGACGGGACGGTAACAAGCTATGGACCGAGAGTACCGTCATGCGGAAAGAGTAATCCAGCGGGTTTTAACGGCTCGGGAGCGGGGGCGCGGCGGCGGGAGGTGGAATTACTTCATTCGCGCGACGAGCAGGAGCAACGTGAAAATCACGACGGGAATGATCAGAAGCATGGTGTAGGAAAGGATTCTTTTCAGAAACGGGAGGCGTGCGGGCTTTCGCTCTTTGCGCGCCGAGCGGTCGATGACTTCGACGGTTTCCGGGTGCGCCAGCGCGGCGGCAAATTCCCGTGCGCCCGCGAACCGATTCTCCGGATCGCGCTCCATCGCGCGATACAGAATTTCCTGCAACTCTGCGGAAATTTCAGGATTGATTTCACGCGCGGACGGCGGATCGTTCACCAGCCGGTCGTTCATTACTGCGAACGGATTCGGGCCATCGAAGGGAGTTTGCCCGGTCAGCATTTCGTGGAGGATGACTCCGAGAGCGTAGACGTCGCTCCGCGCGTCGCTGCGCTTCCGCTTGATTTGCTCGGGCGAAATATAATCGGGAGTGCCCATGGCGTTTGAAAACTTGGAAAACGTGAGCCGGCGCATGCCTTCGCTGGCGGCGATGCCGAAATCGATGAGCTTGATGCTGTCTCCCTCGCCGACCATGATGTTTTCCGGTTTCAGATCGCGGTGCACGACGCCCTGGCTGTGAATGTAATCGAGGGACTCACAGACTCCGGTCGCGATGCGGATCGCGCGCTGGGCGGGAAGTTTTCCTTCCTTGGCGATAATTTCGCGCAAGAACCGTCCTTCCACCCATTCCATCACGATGCAAAGCTGATCCATGTCGCCGCTGTCAATCGTTTGCACGACGCCCGGATGCCTGAGCTTCTTGCCGATGGCGATTTCGCGTTGGAAGCGGCTATAAAACGCGGGGTCACATTCGAGTTCGAGGTGCGGGATTTTGATGGCAACGAGCTGGCCGGTTCGCAGGTCCGTGGCGCGATAGATGGTGGTCATACAGGTGCGTACAACGAACGCTTCGATGCGGAAATACTCGAATCGTTCGCCCGGCTGAAGCTGCCCCGTCAACATTGACCGCATCCTTCCAGCGCCTGACGGCACACGGTTACCTGAAACGAAAATAACTTTTTGCATCTAAAGGAAGCATAAACGATTCGTAGATTGCGCATAAGCAACGGCAACTACATTGAACACCGTGGGTTAGAGGTTGCCTCATCCGCCGTATTGGCGAGGCCAGTCCCAGAGTGAACCTGGCGGCGCATATACAGTGATTTCGCTACAAGGGGATTCATTTTCTTGGACCTGGGCCGACATTGCCGCTAAACTTGGCGCAGATGCCGAAGAGTGGCTCGCCCGATTCTGAAATGGCGCCGGACAGTCCATCACCCCAAAGTTGGAGAGCGCTGTTTCGCGTTCCAGGATTCCCCTTTTTCTTTGTGGCCATGTTGGTTTCGCTATTCGGGACGGGGATGAATTTTGCCGGCGTGACCTGGTACGTTCTGGGGGCAACCCATTCCACGGTGAAGGTCAGTCTGATCGTGATTCTGGTGACCCTGCCGGGGCTGGTGGTGCCTCCGTTCGGGGGAGTGCTCATCGATCGCGTGGACCGGCGCTATTTAGGGATTGTCATTGACGCCACGCGAGCCGTGATCGTCCTGGGGACGGCCGCGCTGGCCTATGCGGGACAGTTGGCGATGTGGGAATTGTACTCGATGGTGTTGCTGTTGGGCGTTGGATTCGCGATTTATTGGTCGACTACAAATGCGTTGATCCAGGAACTCGTCCCGCAGGAAAAATTGATAACAGCCAACGCCACCGTGCTGATTGCCGTGCAAGGCGGAATGGCGGCGGCGGGCGCGCTGGTCGGATTTTTCTACGAGCGCGCGGGGCTCGCCGGAATTCTTGGCATCGATGGAACGACTTACGTCATTTCCGCGATTTGCCTGCTGCTGTTGCGGCAGGGATATTACGCGCCGCGCGAAATTCAAAAAGCGGGGCTGGTTTCCGCCTCGCCCACGATTGAAGCGCCGCCCGAGATGTCCGAACCGACGCTGATGCGCACGGACGGAGCGGAGCCGGGAATTTCGGGCGTCTTCGCGGATATTGCCGAGGGACTAATTTACTTGCGGCAGCAGCCGCGCGTGATGGCCCTGGGATTGACGTACGCGTGCATGATGGCGGGAGTGATCAGTGCGAACGTTCTCGTCGTGGCCCTGGCGAAGGATTTGCTCTCCGCGGGCGCGACCGGGTACGGATATATTGAGATGGGGTGGGCGGGTGGCGCGATCGTCGGGGGACTAGCTACCGGCGTGGTGGCCCGGAAGAACCCCTACGGCGTGTTGATCTTGGCGCTGGCCACGTTGGCTGTGGGGCACACCTTATTTCCCTTCGTACGCTTGCTGGCCGTAGCGATCGCGATGAACGCGCTGTTTGGCTTCTGCCGGGCTCTTGGAGGTGTGCTGACGCAATCCTCAATCCTGGCGGTCGTGCCGCGCCGGCTGATGGGACGCACGCAGTCCGCGTTCGCGGTGATCGCAACAATTCTGCAGGTGGGCATGAGCTACGCGCTCGGATCGTTCGCCGAACACTACAGCCTCTCGATCGCTTTTGTGTTGCTAGGCGCGATTTACGGCGGAGGAGTCGTGGCGGCGTTGCGAGTACGCGCGCTTTCCCTCAGCGCCGGGAAAACGCCCACGCCGGCGTTTTAGTAGCGTAGGCTTCAGCCTGCGGGGGTTGTTTTTACTCGTGTGATAAAAACCCCGCAGGCTGAAGCCCGCGCTACTAATTCTAAGATGTAGTGAGGAGCGGCTAGATGAAAGTATTCATCGCAGGGGCTTCCGGAGTCCTGGGCCGGCGGCTCGTGCGGCAATTCGTGGCGGGAGGCCATTCGGTGACCGGCTTGGTGCGCAGCCCGAAAGCCGAAAGCGCCGTGAGAGAAGCGGGCGGCGAGCCGCGCCATGCGGATTTGTTCGATGCGGATTCCCTGGCCCGGGCAGCGGAAGGTTGCGACACCGTCATCCACGCGGCCACCGCAATTCCCGCGAAGCAAAAGACAACTCCCGCCGATTGGGCGATGAATGATCGCATTCGCCGCAAAGGCACGCGCTGCCTCACCGAAGCCGCCGCCAAAATCGGCGCGAAAACTTACTTGCAACAAAGCATCACATGGGTGACGCGCCCTAAAAATGAGTCGCCATTCGACGAAAACTCTCCGACCGTGCCAGAGCCCTCAATCCAGTCGGCCATCGATGCGGAATCGATTGCACGCGAGGCGGAATCGGCGGAGGGGTTTACCGTATCGATTCTGCGCGGCGGCTATTTTTACGATTCCGAATCGGCGCACATGCGAATGCTTGCCGACGCCTTACGCAAGCGCCAGATGCCCATCATCGGCAGCGGCGAGGCAGAGTGGGCGATAATTCACACCGATGATGCGGCAAGCGCGTACGTGGTCGCGGCGGAAAAACCCAGGAGCGGCGTGTGGCACATCGTAGACAACGAACTGGTCCAGGTGCGCACTTTCCTGAAGGAATTTGCCGCGCGTTTGGGAGCCCCCGCGCCGCGCCGCGTTCCCGTCTGGCTGGCGCGATGGCTCGCTGGTGAAAAGGCCGTCGAGTACTTCACGCGATCCACAAGAACAACCAACGCACGCTTTCGCCACGATTTCGGGTGGACGCCCCGCTATCCCACCTACCGGGAAGGCCTCGATCAAATTGTCGCCGCGGGGAAATCGGAAATTGCGCATCAGGCCACTGGCTGAGCCGTAGAGATGGCAAATCCAGATAGAACGCGATAGCATTGATTCAATGAGGGATTCCGATGCTCGTAAAAATTGAGGTCTACAACGACGGTGAGTCCTGGTGCGCGCGCGGCATTGGCGAAGACATTTTCACGCAAGGACAAACAGTGGATGAGCTCTACGCCAACATCAAAGAAGCTGTAGCAGTTCATTTTGAAAACAGCTCAGGGCCCACTGACATCGATATCCTAATCGTTTCCGAAATGAAATTGAATCATGCCCCGGCTGCCACAGATTAGCGGCCGCGATCTCATCCGACTGCTACACTCGTTAGGATATGAAACTGTGCGCCAACGCGGAAGCCACGTACGACTAGTCAAGGTGACACGGATCGGCGAGCACCTCGTCACGATTCCGGACCACAAGATCCTTGCCAAAGGGACATTAAGCGATATCCTTATGCGCGTGAGTTTGTGGAACGGAATCCCAAAGGAAGAATTGATTGATCGTCTGCGGTAGACAACAAGAAGCCAAGGTCAAGAAATGAGGAAATATCTCATCGTTATCGAGCGAACGGACAGCGGATATTGCAGCTATTCGCCGGACCTCCCTGGCTGCGTGTCGACCGGAAAGTCGCGCGAAGAAGCGGAGAAAAATATGCGCGAAGCGATTGAATTTCACGTTGACGGTTTGCGACAGGAAGGCTATCCGGTCCCGGAACCACGAACAACTTCATCGTACGTTGAACTTCCCGCTTAATCAGAAATGAATCAGAGGAAATCGCGTGAAGAACCTTCGAGGAAGGCGCGCAGCTTGCGCGAGCGCGACGGGTGGCGCAGCTTGCGCAGCGCCTTGGCTTCGATTTGCCGGATGCGTTCGCGGGTAACGGCGAACGACTGGCCGACTTCCTCGAGTGTGTGTTCGGACCCGTCATCGAGGCCGAAACGCATCTTGATGACCTTTTCCTCGCGCGGCGTCAGCGTTTTCAGGACGGATGAAGTTTGTTCTTTCAGGTTGAGGTTGATGACCGCGTCGGAAGGCGAGACCACGGCTTTATCCTCGATGAAATCGCCGAGATGCGAGTCTTCTTCTTCACCGATGGGTGTCTCCAGGGAAATCGGTTCCTGCGCAATTTTCAAAATTTTGCGCACCTTCGCCACGGGAATGTCCATGCGCTTGGCGATTTCCTCGGAGGTGGGTTCGCGGCCGAGTTCCTGCACCAGCTGGCGGCTGGTGCGGATCAGCTTGTTGATCGTCTCGATCATGTGCACCGGGATGCGGATGGTGCGCGCCTGATCGGCGATGGCGCGAGTGATGGCCTGGCGGATCCACCACGTCGCGTAGGTCGAGAACTTGTACCCGCGGCGCCACTCGAACTTGTCCACGGCCTTCATCAGGCCGATGTTGCCTTCCTGAATCAGATCCAGAAACTGCAATCCGCGATTGGTGTATTTTTTCGCGATGGAAACGACGAGGCGGAGGTTGGCCTCGATCAATTCTTTTTTGGCTTGCTCGGCTTCGGCTTCTCCCCGAAGTATCACCTGAAGCATGCGCTTCAAATCGGTGAGGCCCGTCTCGCTGGAGATTTCGATTTCGTGCAGCTCGGTGCGGCGGGTGCGAAGTTCCTTGCGCGCCTCGGCGGCGTTGTCGCCCTTGGAGGCGTCGGCGCGGCGCTCGAGCTTGCCGGCCTCGCGCTCGAGGGTTTGCAGCCGCTCGACCGTGTGGCGGATTTTTTCGATGAGCCGCTTCTTCTCAAACAGGTGGAACTCGATGGAGCGCGCCAGTTGCGACATCTCGATGCGCAAGCGGGAAACGTGATACTTCGCGCGCAGGTAGGGGCGCTTCTTCGACTTGGTCATCCGCTCAAGCTTCGTTGCTTCCCGCAGACAGTCGTGGTACAGCTTGGCGATTTTGTCCAGGACCTTGAGCGTTTTCTTGGTTTTGTTTTCAATCTTTTCTTCGGTCAGCTCTTCGTCGTCGAACTGGACGATTTCCTTGATCGAACGGGTGCCCTTGCGGAGATCGTCGCCGATCGTCAGCAGTTCCTTCAGGATGATCGGGGAACGCGTAATCGTTTTGAGAACGAGCAGTTGCCCGCGCTCGATGCGCTTGGCGATCGCCACCTCGCCTTCGCGCGTCAGCAGCGGAACCGTGCCCATTTCGCGCAGGTACATGCGAACCGGGTCGTTCGTCTTTTCGAGCATTCCCGGCGTAAGGTCGAGATCGCCCGAGTCATCCGCGACGGGAAGTTCATCCTTGGATTCGATTTCGGGAGCGTCGGCTACGGTAGGATCGGCGGTGGCGCGGGCGGCCTTTGCCGCGGCGAGGTCCTCGTAAATATCAATTCCGTATTTCTCGAAGGTGGAAAGAAGGTCGTCAATTTCTTCCGAGGAATGCACTTCGGCGGGCAGAATGTCATTTACTTCATCATAGAGCAGATACCCGCGCTCCTTGCCCATGGCAACGAGCTGCCGGACCTGATCGTATTTCTCTTCGATAGCCAGCGCCAAGGAGTCCTCCAAAAAGAATGCCAGAAGCAGCCCTTACACCGACGCAGTATTGCCAAACCTGCCCTGAATGAACTATCGGCAAAATCCACAACCGCCGAAACTTAAGTTTCGTAACCCGTGCTCAAATTGACTCTGGAAGCGCTCCAGTGAGGTGATTCTATACCTCGCACACGACGCTTTCGACTCCGCATGCACCTCGATTTCGCAAGGGAACACCCCACACGCATTTAGATGCAAGCTGTCATTCCCGCGTTATGTTGCCACCGCGCCTAAACCGGATCAAGTTAAATGGAGGCGGGCAAAGGCGTCAACTCTTTTGTTTATCGGGTATTAATCAATACAAACACCGCACTCGGTAACCACGAAGCCGCAAAGTCAGTTGAAAGAAGATT
Source organism: uncultured Acidobacteriota bacterium (assembly GCA_963719875.1). Classification (GTDB taxonomy): domain Bacteria; phylum Acidobacteriota; class Terriglobia; order Acidiferrales; family UBA7541; genus Palsa-360. The sequence continues at coordinate 1,209,462 of CAVRDJ010000002.1, forward strand.
TTCGTAGCACAGACCCTCTTGTGTAAGGTATGTCCTGAAGAAACTTGACGCAAGAGTGGCTGTGTTCGTCGAGCTGTCCGGAAAATGTGTGGGTTGCGCCTTCAGCCGTGACACATGGAAGGCGGCTTCCTAGACCCTTCGAGTTTGTGTTAGAACTCAAAATTGGAGCGTTTTTGGAGCGCCCGCCTTCAGGTTGGCATTTTTGGATCAAGCAGATGCCCGCCCGAAGGCGGGCGCTGCCTAAACCAAAATCGCGTTCTCACGCATCCCCAATAGTCCCTCACAATCTGACCCTCACGAGCTGAATTTGCAGTAATATACCCCTGAGAAAATGCCGGTTAATGGTCCCTGTTGCAATCTGGCTTTACGGGGCCGGTATTGAAATCAGTATTTCTTTCGCGGAGGACTCGCATGGCGATTCAATTATTCATTAACGGCAAATCGGAATCAGTGGATGTTCCGCCGAATATGCCGCTGTTGTGGGTTTTGCGGGACACGCTGGGGATGACGGGCACGAAGTTCGGCTGCGGCATGGCCCTGTGCGGCGCCTGCACCGTGCACATCGACGGAGAAGCCACGCGCTCTTGCGTCACTCCCATCTCGGCGGTTGCCGGGAAAAAAGTTACGACCATTGAGGGACTTTCTACGGACCGCAGCCACCCGGTGCAGCGTGCGTGGATCGAAGTGGACGTTCCACAGTGCGGTTATTGCCAGTCCGGACAAATCATGTCCGCCGCGTCGCTGCTGGCCAAGAACGCGAAGCCGAGCGACTCCGACATTGACGAAGCGATGAAGGGAAATATCTGCCGCTGTGGCACCTATCAGCGGATTCGCGAAGCGGTGCATCGCGCCGCGGCTTTGCACAAGGCGTCGGCAAAGCCCTCGCGGCTGGACGGCGCGGGCGCTACGGAAGACGCGTTGAATGAACAATTCGTGGAAGCGGGAGGTGCGGCGTGAGCACAGCGATGACGACAGCAATCGATCGCCGCCGTTTTCTGAAGACGGGCGTAGCCGGCGCGACCGGCCTGGTCATCGGCTTCTATTTGCCTGGGAAGTTACTGCACGCGGCACCCGTGGCGATGAAGCCATCGGCTTCCTTGAACGCCTGGATGCTCATTTCCCCCACCGATGTCGTGACCATCATGATCGACAAGTCGGAAATGGGGCAGGGAATCCTGACGGCCCTGTGCATGATTGCGGCCGAAGAGCTGGATTGCGATTGGAAAACAATCCACACCGAATTCGCTCCCGCCGCCAAGGAATATTTTAATCCGGCGTTTGGGATGCAAGGCACGGGAGGCAGTTCCAGCGTGCGTTCCTCTTGGGACCCGATGCGCAAGGCCGGGGCGGCGGCGCGCGACATGCTGCTCCAGGCTGCGGCGAATAAATGGAAAGTTGACAAGTCCACCTGCCGGACGGAAAACGGCATGATTTACCACGACGCCTCGAAGAGAAACGTGACGTACGGGGCGGTGGCCATTGACGCGTCGAAACTTCCTGTTCCGCAAGACGTGCCGCTCAAGGATCCGAAAAAGTACCGCATCGTCGGAAAATCGACTAAGCGGCTGGACACCCCCGACAAAGTCAATGGCCGCGCGCAATTTGGCATCGATGTGCGGCAGCCCGCGATGTTTTACGCCGTGGTGGCGCGGTGTCCGGTGTTCGGCGGGAAGGTCGCGAGTTTTGACGCGACGAAAGCCAAGGCCGTTCCCGGCGTCAAGACTGTGGTCCAGATTTCGAGCGGGATTGCCGTGGTCGCCGACAACACCTGGGCGGCGATGCAGGGGCGGCGCGCGCTTGATGTGAAGTGGGACGAAGGGCCGAACGCAAACGCCAGCAGCGAGAGCATCAGCAAGCTCTTCGCGGACCAAATGGCGAAACCGGGCGCGGAGGCTCGCAAGGAAGGCGACGCAGCGTCCGTCCTCAACGGCGCCGCGCAGAAAATCGAAGCCGTTTACGAAGTCCCCTACCTGGCGCACGCCACAATGGAGCCGATGAACTGCACCGCCGATGTTCGCGCGGACGCTGTGGAGGTTTGGGCGCCCACGCAATTTCAGACCATGGCGCAAGGCGCCGCGGCCAAGATTTGCGGAGTGAAGCCCGAGAAAGCGTTCATCCACACGACGTACCTCGGCGGCGGCTTCGGGCGCAAGGCCGGAACAGACTTTGTGATTGAGGCCGTGGAAACGTCCAAAGCGATGGGCCGGCCCGTGAAACTGACGTGGTCGCGCGAGGATGACATGCAGCACGATTATTACCGCCCCGCGTCCTACGCGAAGCTCGCGGGCGGAATCGGCGCCGATGGCTGGCCCGTTGCCTGGACGACGCGCGTGGCGTGCTCTTCGATCATGGAAGCGTGGTTTCCGGGCAGCACCAAAAACAATCTGGATCCGACCAGCGTGGAAGGCGTCGCCAATCTGCCGTACTCGATTCCCAATATTCAAGTGGATTACGTGCGGACCGAACCGGGCATCCCGGTCGGCTTCTGGCGATCGGTGGGAAATTCGCAGAACGGATTTTTCAGCGAATGTTTCATGGACGAACTGGCGGTGGCCGGCAAGAAGGACCCGTACGAGTTCCGCCGTCATTTGCTTGACAAGGCCCCGCGCCACCTCGGCGTTCTCGAGCTGGCGGCGCAAAAAGCGGGCTGGGACAAGCCGCTGCCCGCGGGCCGCTATCGCGGCATTGCCGTCCTGTTCGCCTTTGAGAGCTACGCCGCGCAGGTGGTCGAAATTTCGGTGGACCGTAGCGCGAAATCGGTGAAAGTCCACCGCGTGGTTTGCGCGGTGGACGTCGGCCGCGTCGTGAACCCCATCAACATTGCCATGCAGAGCGAAAGCTCCATCGTGTACGGACTCTCGTCCGCGCTCTACGGCGAGATCGCCATCGCGGGCGGCCGCGTCACGCAAACCAACTTCAACAACTATCCGGTGCTGCGCCTGGACGCCATGCCCGCCGTCGAAACGTATATCGTCCCAAGCGAAGAAAAGCCCACAGGGGCAGGCGAACTTGCCGTGCCTCCCGTGGTCCCAGCGCTCTGCAATGCGATTTTCGCCGCGACCGGAAAGCGCATTCGCCGCCTGCCGATCCGCGCGGAGGATTTGGCGTAGCGCCGCCAGTAGCGCAGGCTTCAGCCTGTGGGGGTTCGTCCCTGCGAGGACCAAAACCCGCAGGCTGAAGCCCGCGCTACTTCCCCCGAATCAGAATGACGCCTTGCTAGAAATACTTCAGCAAAGCAGGCAAATCGCGAATCGTTTCGATCATGGCGTCGGGAGACGCGGCGCGGAGCCTTTCCGGGACGGGTGAGCCGCCGAGCACACCGACGGCGCGCACGCCCGCGCGATGCGCCATTTCGATATCTTCCGGGGCGTCGCCGATATACACACAGGTTTCAGGAAGGGCGCGGAGCTTCTCGAGCGCCATCCGCAGAGGCGCGGGATGCGGCTTGCGCCGCGGAGCGTCCTCGCTACAAACTTTGGCGAGAAACATTGCCGAAACGTCGTGTTCTCGCAGTTGCCTGCGCACGCGCGCGCGGCTTCCGCTCGACACCAGCGCCAGCTTAAAACGCCGGTCGAGCATGCGCAGCACGCGCGTCGCGCCGGGCTGCAGCTTGGGTTGCTGCTTCCGGTAGAAAAGTCTCCACAGCCGGTCTGCCTCTTCCCATTTTGCGCGGGGGAGATGCGCGGCGCGGTACACATTGTGCCAGTTAGGCGAATAATTGCGCTTCAACTCCGCGAGACTCCAGCTCATCCCCAAGGCGCCAAACATATACATGTAGGCATTCGCATCCGCCGCGAACGAATCGAGCAGCGTCCCGTCCCAGTCAAACAGCACGTATTCAATCGAGGTTTGATTTTTTGTCGTCATCGCAACGGAGTGGCCGTCATCAACCAAATGGAAAGACCATCCCTCATCTCATTTCGCAACAAGCAAAATAGCATGGATTTGTCAGCAAATTAGCTTACTGTCGGGCGGGATTTTGGTAGGACAGCCACTCTTGGCTGTCCGCTTTCACCTTGGCGAACTCCTGCGGAACAGCCAAGAGTGGCTGTCCTACAGGAAGGACTTTCCCCTCAGCGATGCTTATGTTGGGACTGCCATTGAATTAGCGCCGTTGGAAGCGCGAGGGTAGGGGCTCTTCGCGGTGAAATGTAATGTCGTCGAAGGTTGCTGCCAGAGCGTGCCATCCGGGGCGCGAAGCGGGTTCCGCGCGCACAATATGCGCTTCGGTCCTCATTCTTACGGTGCCCCGGCCAAAGGGCCGGTCCACCAGGCAGACTTCGATCTCGATCGGCGTGCCTGGCTCAATCCGCTGCGGGCAGAGAAACAGGACTCCGCTGGAGCTGATATTGGCCGTGCGCAACGGCTCCTCCAGGCGCTCCCGCTGCCCCGCGATGCGCTTCACCCACAGCGGAAGGCTAAGCCTCGCTCGAGCGTAAGCGCGCCGTTCGTCGGGCGGGCGCACGGCATGGGTGGGCACGCGCGCGATGCCCTTCGGCCTGGCTCGCGTCGTCCACAACGGCGGGTCTTCAACCGAGGTGACGGGTCGGGCCGACAATTCTGTGATAGCGGCATCGCCGCGGCTGGGATCGGATCGGTCCATAAGTTTTTGAATTCGAGCTGTGCGCATGAATCTCCCCCTACCTTCCAACGCCTCTGGCACTGCTCGCGGACACTATCCTCTGCGCGGCATCGCTGCGTCAATTTAGGTTCTCCCCAGCGTTGTCTTAATGCATACTCCCCGGCAAAGCCATTCCCCCAGCCCTCTTCGCGAGGTAAAGAACATGGTAAAAAGAGCGGCCTGGAAAAATTACTTTGACCGCAAGATTCGGATAGCGCCGCGGGAATGGTTTTGGATATTGTGGTTGGGAAGGAAACAGAGGGCCAGTGGCGACACTTTCCAACCCGTTACCCGCAATCCCCGCACTCGCGCGGCGGAGATGGCTTGCCGCAGTCGTTTCGCATGACACGCGGATGGATGGAGCGTTCGTCTATGCGGTCCGCTCGACGGGGATCTACTGCCGGCCTTCGTGCCCATCGCGCCGCCCTCATCGAAAGCAAATTCTCCTCTTCGTTCAACCTGATGCGGCGGAACAAGCCGGATTCCGAGCCTGCCGGCGCTGCCATCCTCGCCAGGCGCGCAGCAGCCCGCAAACGAATCTCATCCGCCGCGTGTGCAGCGAAATCGAAGGGAATGCAGACGGCACTCTTTCTCTGCGGAACCTCGCGGAACGCATTGGCCTGAGCGCCGCTCACCTGCAACGCACCTTCCGCCAGGCCATGGGGATTTCACCGAGGCAATATGCGGACGCTCTTCGCGTCGCGCGCTTCAAATCCGAATTAAGAAAGGGGAAAGACGTGACCACAGCATTGCATGAGGTTTCCTACGGCTCCGCGAGCCGGCTTTACGAGAAGTCTGACGCCCATTTGGGCATGACCCCCGCGACCTATCGCCGAGGGGGACGCGGGATGAACATTTCCTATGCGATTGCCCCGTGTTCCCTGGGGCGCGTGCTCGTCGCCGCGACGCAGCGCGGCATCTCCGCCGTATCCCTGGGAGATCGCGACTCCGATCTCGTCGCGGCGTTACACAAAGAATATCCTCGCGCGGAAATCCGATGTGGATCTCGCGAGCATTCCAAGTGGGTGCGCGCGATTGTGCGGCATTTGGACGGCTCGAATCCCCGATTGGATTTGCCAACGGACGTTGTGGCCACCGCGTTCCAGCGGCGCGTCTGGGAGGCATTGCTGACCATTCCGCTTGGTGCGACGCGTACGTACGCCGAGGTCGCGCGCTCCATCGGCCAGCCCCGCGCGATCCGCGCCGTCGCCCGCGCCTGCGCCACAAATCCGGCGGCCATTGTGGTGCCTTGCCACCGCGTGGTGCGCACAGACGGAACGCTGGGCGGTTACCGCTGGGGACTCGAGCGCAAGCAGTCCTTGCTCGAGCAGGAACGCCGTAGCGCAATACGCAAGCGGTAGGGAAGCTCCAGTAGCGTAGGCTTCAGCCTGCGGGGGTTCGTCCTTGCAAGAACTAAACTCCACAGGCTGAAGAGCCTGTGTGGTAACTCAGGTTTAGGACGGTTTTGTAGAGGCCGCCTTCAGGCGGGCACTTTAAATTCAAGCAGATGCTCGCCTGAAGGCGAGCGCTACAGGATCCGGCACCGAGTTGACACACGGGCTCTGAAGCCTGCGCACTTAAAGCCGCAAAACGTGCCGCGGAAAGTAAGCGCGAGGAAAGATTACGCCTGCGGCTGCACTTTTGTAGTGCCGTGCGGCCAGTGAGGCTTGAACTCGCTATCCGGGATGCGCACGTTTCGGTTGATGTTGCGATAGCGGATAATAAAGTAATCGCCTGAACCTGCCTCAAAAAATTGCTGCTGCACCGGGAGCCAGGTGGATTCATCCAGCCACAACTGAATTTTGGAGAGTTGCTTGCGCACCTCATCCGTCTTCGGCAGCAGTTCCAGCAGCAGAACCTTGTGGTTGTCGAGCGTTTCTTCGCCCTGCAGCGTAATCGCGTAACTCTCTTTCAACGAACTCCCGGAAGTGCCGAACCCAAGCAATAAGAATTGATCGACAACGGATTTTTTCTTTCCCAGATTATATTCCTCGACGCGATGAATCTTCGGGTTATAGATGTAAAAATTGTCGCCGTCCCGGAGGATCGTTCGCGCATCGGGTTGGGTCACCTCGATTCGCATTTTGTCGTCGCGCCGCACGAAAATCTGCCCGGATTCGGTGGACTTGTCATTGACCACGACGGTCACCTTGGTCCGCTCCAAATCCGCCGAGAGACTTTGGAAGCTGGCCGCCTGCGTGTCCATTTGCTTGAGGACGTTTTCCATCGTCCAACTGGCTTGTGGGGATGCGGAAGCCCGGATCGTTGAAAGAAGCGAGGCCGCGGCCACCGCCGAGCAGAGCAATACGCCGATTCTCAAAACCGTTCTTGACACCCTCATGAAACCGGCTCCCTCTGATCCGCCTTCGTCCCTCAATTGCTTCCCGCTCATGCCGAAAGAGCGATTTCGATTCGTGAAGCAATCGTACCACACAGGCTAAGATGCCAAGTCTTCTTCCGGGGATACGCTCTCCGGGAAGGAACTCCGCAGGATGCCTGCGAGTCCGGTCGCAACAGCATTGAATCTTTTTGTATGATGGTTCCCCCATGTTTCACCGCAAACGATTTCGGCTGCACCTTCCTTCACGTTCGCTGATTCTCGGCGAGCGCACTCTGGTCATGGGCGTCTTGAACATTACTCCGGACAGCTTTTCCGATGGTGGAGCGTATCTCGATTCGGAAGCGGCCATCGCGCGAGCACTGGAACTCGAACAGGACGGCGCGGACATCGTCGATATCGGCGGCGAGTCGACGCGCCCCGGAGCCACTTCGATCACCTCCGCTGAGGAGCTACGCCGCATTCTGCCCGTGATTCAGGTGTTGAGCGGGAAGCTGGGCATTCCCATGTCGGTGGACACGCGCAGGGCCGACGTTGCGGAAGCGGCCCTGGCCGCCGGCGCCGAAATCCTCAACGACGTTTCGGGGTTGCGGATGGACCCGAGTCTCGGCGAAGTCGCGCGCCGCGCGCGCTCTCCGTTGATCCTCATGCACATGCGCGGAACACCGCAGACGATGCAGCGAGGTCCCTTCGCGCGCGATGTAATCCGTGACGTGATGTCCGGCCTGCGCGATGCGCTCGCGCGCGCAAAGCGCGCGGGCCTCGCCAGGACGCAGCTCTTGCTCGATCCGGGAATTGGATTTGGAAAAAAGCACGAGCAGAATTTTGAAATTCTCGCGCGGCTGCCTGAGTTCGCGCGCCTCGGCTGCCCGATCGTGATCGGCACGTCGCGAAAAGCATTTCTTGGCAAAGCCCTTGCGGGATCGGGCGGTCCGAGTGCACCCACGGGCGAGCGCCTGCTCGGCACAGCCGCGACAGTGACCGCCTCGATCCTCGGCGGCGCACACATCGTCCGCGTCCACGACGTGGCCGAAATGGTCCGCGTCGTGCGCGTCGCGGATGCAATTTCTAGAATGCAATCGTAGAGATTGCTTCACTTTTTCGATAAGATCGGCAAATTGAAAGTCGCCTCTTACCGCCAAGACTGGACCGCCGCTTGGGATGGAGCGCGTTAGATGGCTGACGAAGATGAAATACAGTCGATCATCCGGGAGGAGAAAAGCCGGGGAGTTCGCAGAAGGCGGGTCGACACGGAAGAACGCAAGAAGACTCAAAAGACGAAAGTTGACTTGGCAAGAGTGCTGGCTTCAGGCGACGAGCGATCGTTCATGAAGATCATGCGTGAGATCGGGCTGAACGACGATTCGCCCGAGTTCGTGAAGGCTTTAAAGGTTTTCCGCGAACACGTTGGCCGGCGCTAGCGGCGATTTGGTGGATTTTCTCCCGCTTTTCATCCGCCACTTCAGGCGGCAATTTCGATAGTTGCCCTTCGATAACATCCGTGATTACCTTGAGAGCCTTCTGGAGGCTGGTTTTACTCGTTTTGGCCATTGGTCGCTACCCTTGCAAGATGAGGCTATCAGCAAGATGCGCATAAAACAAGGATTCAGCAGGGAGGCATCACAGAGTCAGTAAATCCTTGTCCTGACCAATGGGCTATAATCTTGAGCGGCTCAGCTAGATGGAACTTGCTAGAGGCAAATTGCATGAGTTTGGTTCGATTCAGCCTATCTTTGCTAGCCGCCATATTACTCGCTAGCGCGTCTCCGGTAGCGGCGCAACTGTCTCCCGTGGACCCGGATCCACTGGCGCGAATCCGGGATGCGGCGAAATCAAATGTGCTGGCATGCTCGGCGACGGGAGAGACGCTGTGCGAGCAAGTCGCGCCGAAAATCATCGCCAACGCACAAGGCGATTCTCCAATAGCTGAGAATGTCCGCCGCCTGGCCGGGGAAATCCATAGCGCCAACATCAGTTGGCCCGCGGATGCCGTTACTTGGGCGTTGGCGGCGTTCCGAGCCGCCGGTCTCGAGGCTCATGCGGAGGAAAATATAGCTCCTCTTGCTGGGGAGGCGGGCTCTCGGCCGGCGCAGAAAACGGTAGTCGCGGAGCTTCGTGGCCGCGAGAAACCGGATGAATGGGTTCTGCTCGGCGCGCGGCTTGACCCGCAGGATTTCGACACGGTCAATATTAGCTGTAATGCAGCCCTGGTGATCGAAGCGGCGCGCGATATCCAACTTACAGGCATTCACCCGCGCCGCTCGATTCGCTTCGTGCTTTTTATCGGCTTAGACAAGAACATGCTTGGCTCGTGGGCCTACGTTCGCGCGCATCGCAATGAGCTCGATCGCGCCCGCGCCGCCATCTTTTTCCTCGGAGGTGCACACCGGATGACAGGGTACATGCTCGGCGGCAGGCGCGATATCGAAGCTGGCCTGCGCGAAGCCATGAAACCGATCGAGTCCTGGGGAGTGGGCAACAACGCGTTCGGGGCCTCAATCTCTGAGAGCGATTTCGATTTCCTCTTAGAAGGCGTTCCGACAGCCGTCGCCAATGAGGGAGTGCGTTCTCCGAGACCCGTTCCCATTTTCTCCGAAGCGCTCGACCAGCTGGACATCCAGGAACTCAAGCGCAATACAGCGATCGCCGCCGTGACTGTGTTTGGCATCGCCGAACGCGCCGAGGCGATCGGCCCGCGTCAGTCCCGCGCCGAGATCGAAGCTCTGCTGAAAACCATGGACCTTGACGAACAAATGAAACTCGCAGGCCTGTGGCCGCTCTGGCAATCAGGCGAGCGCGGACGTTTGCCCTGAGCCTCAAAGGACAAGTGGCACTTGCACCCGCCGCGGCGGGCCTGTGCGGTTTTCTCCGCTCTCACGCATCCATGCACTCTCGATGATCGCCAAACCAGCCCGGCCTCTCTTGGATTTGCGGATTTTACAGCGCTGACGTTCGGTGGAGAAACTGTCCCGTCGCGGGCGCTGGGTATAAAGAATCGCAGTGCTGCTCGAATATTTTCGAAAGCAGAGAAGCCGCTACCCACGAACCCCGATTACGTTAATGTTTCTAATGCGCCGGAGGGTCCAGCCGCCGCCGCAGCTCTTGCTTGCGCTCCAGAAGACGCCTCATCTCGCCGCCCGCTGCCGCGCCGGCAGCCGCCGCAAAGGATTCGATCTGTTTTTGCACGGCGGACAACTCCTCTTCGGCGCGGCGGCGGCGAAGGACTGCGAGGCAGCTTTCGGCTTCTTCCCAGGTAGGTGGGGCCGCGGATTCGAACGCGATTTCGAACAAGAGACGGCGGTCGCGCTCCTCCAGCGCCAATGCCAGTTCGGCCGCGTCCGGCCGGACGCCCGTTGCGCAGGCCTCGACCAGTGCCGCCAGGATGCGCTCGCTTTCCAGGCCGCGGTGCAGCTCTTCGGCGCGAATTTCCTGGGCCAGCTGGGAGCGAAACTCTTCGGCCTCGATCAGCATCTGCACCAGGCGCCGCTCGGCGGGTTTTCCGACGCGGCCCACGAGTTCCGGGCGGGCCTTCACTTCGCTGCGGCGCTCGCTGGCCGCCTTGCGCATCGATTCGCGCAGCACCGGCTCCTCGATGCGAAGTTGCTGGGCAATGCGCGTGGCCCATTCCGAGCGCAGGATGCGGTCGGGAATGCGCTGCACGTAGGGCATGAGGAAATTCACCGCGCGAAGTTTGCCTTCCGCCGTGGACATGTCCATTTTGCGGGCGCGCGAAATCAGATAATCGACATACGGCGGGGCTTCGTTCAGCAATTTCGTGTAGGCCGCTGCGCCTTCGGATCGAATGAAGCTGTCCGGGTCCTTGCCGCCGGGAAGAGCGAGGACGCGCACTTCGGCGCCCTGTTCAAGGAGGATTGTTAGCGAGCGCTCGGTCGCGGCTTGCCCGGCCGTGTCCGGATCGTAGTTGACGATGATGCGCCGCGTGAACCGGTTCAGGAGTTTTACTTGCGGCTCGGTGAGGCTCGTGCCGCAGCTGGCGACCACGTTCGAGATTCCCGCGCGCGCCACGGCAATGGCGTCCATGTAGCCCTCGACCAGCACGGCGACATCGCGCTGCCGCAGCGCTTCCTTGGCGCGGTCGAGATGATAAAGAATGTTGCTCTTCGTGTAGATGGGCGTCTCGGGCGAGTTCAAATACTTAGGCAGGTCGTCGCCCAGCGCGCGCCCGCCGAACGCGACGATCTTTCCTGAATCGTTGGCGATGGGGAACATTACGCGGCGGCGGAAACGGTCGAAGAGCCGGCCATTCTGGTCGCGGCTGAACAGGCCGGAAACTTCCAGCGCCTTCTCCGGATATTTTTCCTTGAACGCGCGCAAGAGCGCCTCTCCGCCCGACGGCGCGAAGCCGATCCCGAAGCGCGCCATGGCCTCGGAGTCCAGCCCGCGGTCGAGCAGATAAGCTTTTGCCGCGCGGCCTTCCGGCGTGCCATTCAACTGCCGCGCGAAAAACGCCGCCGCTTCGCGATGCAATTCCACAAGCGAAGTGCGCTGCTGATTTTCCCGGCGCTCCTCGGGCGTGCGTTCCCGCGCGCGCGGAATCGCGATGCCGCATTTTTCCGCGACGGCGCGCACCGACTCCGGGAACGTGATCTTGTCCATCTCCATCACGAACTTGAACACGTCGCCGCCCGCGCCGCACCCGAAGCAGTGATAAATCTGCTTCACAGGATGCACCGCAAACGACGGCGTCTTCTCGGAATGAAAAGGACACAGCCCCGTGAAATTCTGCCCGGACTTTTTCAGGCGGACGTATTCCCCCACCACGCGGATAATGTCCGCCTGCTGCTTCACGCGATCCGCAAATGAGCCCGCTTCCGCCATGGAAATACGATTGGAACGTTCGGATACGTATTGTACACGGCGCGGAGCTTCAACGTCGCCCGTGCGGTCAACCCGGGAACGCCATTCTCCTGAATGGCGTGTTGCAAGCCGCCAATCGGGAGATTGGCGTTCCCGGGTTTTCCTGACGCCACGCGTGGCACTGAAAAATAATTCACTACTATCCGAGGATGCACAGGCGTATAAGTATTGCCTCCCCGCGGGCAGGACAGAAATTCTATTCAGGAGGATTCCGATGGGCACACAAGAGAATTTGCAGGTCGTAAAGGATGGATACGCCGCATTCAGCCGCGGCGATATTCCGGCGCTACTGGCGTTAATGGCGGAAGATGTGGAGTGGCAGATTCCCGGCGCGGGATTGCCGCTTGCCGGCACGTATCGCGGGCGCGATGGAGTCGCAAATTTCTTTCAAAAGCTGGGTGCCGAATCGGAAGTCCTGGATTTCCAACCCCGTGAATTCGTGGCCGAGGGCGACCGCGTTCTGGTGGTCGGATGGGAGCGCGCGAAAGTGAAAGCTACAAACCGCACCGTTGAGCTCGACTGGATCATGGCTTTTACGGTTCGCAACGGCAAGGTCGCGAAATTCCGCGAGTACACCGACACGAAGGCGCTCGCTGATGCCTATGGGTCAGCCGCTCGCGCCGCTGACTAGACCGACCACTTGGATTCAATTGAATGTTCTTGGGGCGCGCGCGATGTCTTACAGAGTGCTCCTTAAGGGAGACGTGTCCCGCACGTCCCTTGGAACTGCTCCAATATTTCCCCATTCGCTTAATAAAGAGATGATTTATCACGGAAGGGCGCGAAAACCGAGGCCGACGTGAGTGAAATGCCGGTCCGCTGTAAGGATATCGGTGATGCCGAGTTCCACCATAATGGCCATTGTCGAAAGATCTGTAAACGATATTCTCGGTTTGTCCGAGAATTGTTTCCGCAATTCGATTGCCCTGGAGAATCGGGACCCCGTGATTTCCTGAATGTCAATAAAAGGCGACTGCACGACAGTTGTAGTGAAATTCCACGCCTCCTCGAATGGCCGGCGCTTAAACAAGTGCGTGAATGTTTCATCCAGTATGAAATTCGATGTGATGGCGCCGCCGGAACGGCGGGCTTGCCGGAAAATTTCCGTGGCGGCTTCGTGGCCGCCATCCCTTCGGTCCGCCACGGCCACCCAACCCCACGTGTCTACAAAAAGCTTCAAGCGGGATCGTCACCGTACAATTCTTCATCAATATTTTGCGATAACGTGCCATCGGATATGGACCCAATCACACTGAGGAACGGGTCTGCAATTTCCCCCATTATGACCATCAATTGTCCCAACGTTCGCGGACCGAATACCCCGTTTTTCACCGCGTCGCGAAACAATTCGACAAATTTTTCTTCGTCGATCACAAGGTGAACCCGGTTATGCTGTCCGTCCTTGTTCTTGCAAAATCGGAGCGCTTCCCACGTGGTGCCATTCACCTGGAAGAGATTTCTCTCAATGCGACCCTCGTTGTGCTCGTCCAAATGGCACACGCCGACGGCTCTTTGCTCGATCGTGTTCATCTTAGGCATGGGACTGTACGCTCCTACTGGATTCTACTAGGATCTAGTAGATTCTACTAGATTCTACTGGTATTTTCAACCTCGTAACGCGCAGGCAAGGCCCTATTCCTTCAATTCGACTAAGGTAATTGCCTCCCCTCCGCGGTCCGCCGCCTCGGCACGGATAGCTTCTACCAGGGGATGCGTCTTGAGGAATTCGGCGAGGCCGCGGCGGAGCGCGCCTGTGCCGTGGCCGTGGATGATGCGCACATGCGAGGAGCCAGCGAGGGCGGCTTGGTCGAGGAACTTGTCCACGCGGCGAGTAGCTTCTTCGACGGTGCAGCCGATGAGGTTGATTTCTTCGCCAGAGGGCTCGGTCGCGGGCTGCGTGCGCACGGTGATGCCTTGCGGCAAAGCGCGCTTCTTATTTGACGTCTCCTCGCCGACGATTGCGATGATGTCGGCGAGCGCCACCTTCATTCGCAGTGGGCCGGCTTCGACTTCGGCGTTGGTTTCGTCGCGGCGTCGCAGCGTCACCGGGGTGGGCAGGCCGCGCACGCGGACGCGCGCGCCGGGAACGAGGTCGCTCTGCGCCACGGGCTTCGCGGCTTGCGCCGCGGCGATTCCCAAGTCAGCTTGTGAATCGGACAGATGCGCGACAGTTGCGGCGTCGGCTTCTTCGCGGGCGTCTCCGCGCGCTTTCACGAGTTTCCTATGCGTTTGCTTTTCTAATTGCGCGCGCAATTCGCGTTCCTTCACGCTTTCGATCGCGCGCGCAACTTCCTTCTCGTGTTTCTCGATTGTCTGGACGAATTGCTGCTCGAGTTCTTTCAGGCGGATCCTCTGCCGGTCGGTCCACTCGGTCTGCAAACGTTTTTTTTCTTCGGCAAAATCCTGCGCGGCGCGCGCGGCTTCGTGCTTCAGCGTCTCCAGTTCGTCGCGGCTGCGATGCAGGTAGGCGATCAGCGCGGCAGCTTCGTGCGCCTCGGGTGAAAGCTGCGCGCGCGCCCGATCGATTACCTGGGCCGGCAGGCCGAGGCGGCGGGCGATGTCGATGCCGCTCGATCCGCCGGGGACGCCCACCATCAGGCGATACGTCGGTCGCAGATTCACTTCATCGAATTCGACAGCGGCATTGAGGACGCCCGGCGTGGTGGAGGCGTACGTTTTCAAGCGGTCATGGTGCGTGGTCGCGAGCGTCAGACAGCCGCGGTCGCGGAATTCATCGAGCAGGGCGACGGCCAGCGCTGCGCCTTCTTCCGGAGCCGTGCCGGTGCCCAGCTCATCCACGAGCACGAGCGAGCGCGGCGTGGCGGCTTCGAGCATGGCGCGCACGTTGAGCATGTGCGCGGAAAAGGTGGAGAGATCGGCAGCGATCGACTGCTCGTCTCCGATGTCCACTAGTACACGATCGACGAGCGGCAGGCGCGCCGCCTCCGCGGCGACGGGAATGCCGGATTGGGCAGACAGCACTGCGAGGCCCACTGTTTTGAGCGCGACGGTTTTGCCGCCCGTATTGGGTCCGCTTATGACGAGCACGGTCTTGGTCCCCCCCAGCGCAATCGTCATGGGGACAACGCTGCGGCCATGCGCGCGCAGCGTGTCGGCGAGCACGGGATGCCGCGCGTTTTTTAACTCAAGGGTGGGAGGCTCGGGCGAAGACTTATCGGTGAAAGACGGAGCTGGAAGATCTGCGTTTGTAAATAGGGGCAGCGTGCAGTCGAATTCGCGCGCGAAACGCGAACGCGCGAATACGGAGTCGAGTTCGGCAATGGTCTCCACCGCAAAACGCATCGGCCCGAGATTTGCGCGCAGACGTTGGGTCAGCTCATCGAGGATACGCATAATTTCCGCGGCTTCGTCCTCGGCAAGTTGCACGAGCCTGTTGTTGTGCTCGATGGTTTCAAACGGCTCGACAAAAACCGTTTGCCCCGTGGCGCTGGCGGCGTGGACGACGCCCTGCACCTGGCGCCGCTCGGCCGCGCGGATCGGGATGACGAAGCGGTCGTTGCGCAGCGTGACGTAATCCTCGCCGGCGTCGCCGCCGCGAGCGCGCAGCATGCGCTCGAGGATTTTCTGAATCGTGTCGCGTGTGCGGCCCATGCTGGCGCGAATGCGTTTCAGTTCGGGGGAGGCGTCATCGCTGATTTCTCCGTTGGGCAGGACGGCGCGGCGAATGGCCGCCGCGAGCGGGCGAAGATCCGCAACGGCGCCAGCGCGCGCGGAAAGCAGCGGAAATTGCCGGACGGCAGGACCGGAGCCAGCGCGCGCACTGTCGCGAAAGGTGTCGCGCAGCAGGGCAGCCGTGTCCGCGAGTGAGGCTGCGTCGAGCAGCATGGGCGGAGTGAGCGCGGCCACAGGCGCTTCGAGTTCCGCCAGCCACCGCCCGGGATCGGCCAGCGAACCGAATCCCAATTCGCTGCCGTCGCCCAGATAGGCAACGCCTTCGGCAATCAGCGCGAACGCGGCGTCAAGCGCGGAGCGATCTTGCGAAAACGAAAGAGCGTCAACCGCGCGGCCCCCGGGCGCACAAGTCGTCTGGCGGCGCAACATATTGCGTAGCTGGCCAAATTCGAGAATGTCCTCCGCGGTCCGCGACACGTTTTCCTAAATTTCCTTTCCGTGCGGCTCGCCACTCGCGAGTCGCGCTGCCAAAAATTGCGCCGCTTCCGTGGGAGTGGGCGCCTGGTGCACCAGCGGATCGCTCGACTCTCCCCATCTCGACGCGTGCCCGCGCTCCACCTCGCGCACGCGATCCAGAATCGGCCGCCAGAAATCGCCAAGCACGACGAATGGGCGCTGCTCCATCGCTTTCTTGTTCAGCATTTCCCAAACGACGGCGAGCTCCACCAGCGTGCCCGTGCCGCCCTTACAGGCGACATAACCGTTGCCGACACGCACGAGTTCAAACAGGCGCTCCTGCCACGTGGTCACGCGCGTTTCCTCTTGCACCCAGCGATTCGCCCGCGAGCGGAAAAAACTGGACGTCACGGCGAGCACGCGTCCGCCGGATTCGCGCGCCCCGCGTGACACGGCTTCCATCACCCCGCCGTAGCCGCCCGTGCAGACGGCAAATCCAGCCGACGCCAGCGCACGTCCGAGTTCGAGCGCTTCTACATAATCCGCATGCCCATCCCCGGGACGCGAACTTCCGAATACCGTGATGATCTTTGTTTTCTCGATCATGATCTCATTATGCTTCAGGGCTTGAAGAAGTCTGTGTGAGAAATCGGTCTTGGTTCATGTAGCGCCCGCCTTCGGGCGGGCATCTGCTTGATCCAAAAATGCCAACCTGAAGGTTGGCGCTACAGGGGCCCGTCGAAATAGAGTTGTGCTACAGACTCTACCGCCCGCGCTTATTTCCCGCTCTTTTTGTGATCCAATTTTAGTGTGAGGACGAACTCCTTGCGCGTGTCGAAGTTCGATATCGATCGTGTCGGCGAAGTCCAGCCTTCCCGTTCGGCGTGGATTTCATAATCGACGTTGAGATCCAGCCCGCTGTAGCGAAACGTTCCGTCACTGTCGGAGAGGTGCGTAATGATGCCCTGGGTATGGAGATTTTTCAGATAGACCACCGCGGTCTCCACAGGGGTCTCTTCCTTATCCACAACCGTTCCGCGAACCGTCCGCAGCTCGGTATCCTTCTTGGGCTTGTCCTGCGCGAACAATACGGCTGTGGCCAAGGCGACGAGCGCGACGAATCCAAGCGTTCTGCGAAGGGTCATGATTTTCCTCCGGTCCCTGGTTCCGAGTGAAGCCCCGTCTGCGGCTCCATCCGGATGGTCAGGTCCGCTCGGTTGTCATTTCGCGCGTCAATTTTGCGGGTTTGCGTTTTGAAGCCGCGCGCTTCAATCGTTATTTCATACTCCGCGCCTGGCGGGACGCGGAAGGCCAGCTCGCCCTGGTGGTCAGACGTGGCCTCCCATCGGAATTTCTTTTCATCCTCGCGCCGCAAACGCACCCGGGCGCCGGGAAAGGCAAAGCCCTGCTCGTTAAACACCGTCACGAAAACGAGGTAAACGTGGACATGCGAACCGTTTGAATTTTGGGCGCCACCGGCCGGCGCAAAAACAGAGGTCGCGCCCGCCAGCCAGACCAGGCCGAGCACAGCAATCGTCCAGCGCACAAAAGTGAGATGGCCAAAAGGAGAGAGGGGATGCCGGAAGAAATCGAAGAGCGGGTCAAACTTCTTCTTCTTCGTCTTCCTCGTCGTCATCGTCGGCAAAATCGTCAGCATCCTCAGACTCTTCCTCTTCTTCTTCGTCATCGTCTTCGGAGATGGCATTGACTTTGACGGGATGGATCTGAACGACTTCCATTTCAGTTTCGCACTCGGGGCAGGCCAAAATTTCGCCTTCCTCGACTTCGTCTTCATCCACGTCAATTTCTGTGGCGCATTTAGGGCACCGGACCACGGCGAAAACCTCCTCGGGGACTAGGACGCACGTGCTGCTGAAGTATTATATAACGCGAAGCGGCCCGGGAGGGAAGCAGCCAAAACGACTATGACACCCAGAAGAGAATACCCGGATCAACCGATGGTCGGGGTTGGCGGCGTGGTGATTGATAACGGGCGCACCCTGTTGATCCGGCGTGGGAGCCACCCTCTCAAAGGAGAGTGGTCCATCCCCGGCGGCTTGCTCGAAGTAGGAGAAACGCTCGAGCAGGGCGTCGCGCGGGAACTCGCCGAAGAAACCGGTCTCGAAGTGGGCGTCCTCGAGCTCATCGAAGTGTTCGAGCGAATTTTCCCCGCCCCTCCCAACTCGGACGGCACGCCGGGCGACGCGGCCCGCCCGCAGTATCACTTCGTCGTTCTCGATTATCTTTGCGAAATCCGGGGAGGAACGCTTTCCGCCGGAGGCGACGCTCTGGAATTTACCTGGGCGCGGGAAGAAGAATTGCCAAAATTCGATTTAACCGTGGCGGTCACCCGGGTCTTGCGAAAAGCGTTCGCCCGGACGCGCGAGCGCAAGACAATCCCGGGGCGGTCGTTGTAACGCAGGCTTTAGAGGCTGCGGAAAAAGTAGTTTATTTTGTCATTCTGAGCGAAGCGAAGAATTTCTCTTCGATTTAACTCCATGAAAAGAAAGAGAGATTCTTCGCTTCGCTCAGAATGACAAAAGGAGTGGGGCCCTTTTTCCACAGCCTGTTTAGCGGGCAGCCATTCGCTCTGCGTGTACGAAAGCGAATAGGTCTGCCATAAGGCTTTTAATTCACACAGGAGGATGAGTGATGCGATGGGCTTGAGTTACTGACTCGCCTTCGCTGCAAGGATCGGGAGGCCCGCGGCGGCGTCCTGTCTCGTGACGTATTCAGCCTTTTGAAGTTCGTGGTAGATGCGCCCTGCAATTCCCGCGGCCATCGGCCCGCGCACTGCATAGGTGTGTCCGCGCATCAGGATAACCAGCGCAATCTTCAAGTTCGGCTGGTCCATGTAGGAGGCAAACCATCCGAGGCGTGAGCCTGAGTCGGAACAGGACCCGGTTTTTCCTGACACCTGCTCATCGTCCGACAAGTTGCTGCGTCGTGCCGTGCCACGCATCACGGCGGCGTGCATGCCCTCGCGCAAGTCGGGAAGCAGCGATTGAATGTCCAACGTACGCTTAATGCGCGGCTCGAAATTGTCCTGCTCCTCCACCGTTTGCGGGTATTGCAGATAGTAGAGTGTGCCACCGTTCGCAACCGTCGAAACGAGCGCGCCCAGCTGTAGCGGAGTCATCAGAATCCCTTCGCCGAAGCTTGACATTCTGCCAACTCCGCCATGTGCAGGCGGCTGCGTGGGCACGGAACCGGGCTGCTCCTGGGAAATGTCGTACCCGGCGAGTTCCCCGAGGCCTAGCGACCGCGCGTAGTTCGAAACCGTGTCAAATCCCATGCGACGGCCAAGTTCCTCGAAGTAGGCGTTATTCGAATGCGCGATCGCCTCGGTCAAGTTCAAATACTTACGCCGTGTAACGCGAATCTCGGTATCGCGCGTCACGAACCCTTGCTGCAGCGCCGCCACGGCAATCACGGGCTTGATCGTCGAGCAAGGTTTGAAACCGCCGGAGAACGCAAGCTTCTGATTCACGATCGATAGAATTCGCCCGCTATTGGGATCAATGGCGACCACCGAGCCGTTGTAGTGCCCAAGTGCTCGAATGGCAGCGTTGCGCACGATTGGATCATCGAACGTCGCCACGTCGCCGTCGGTGGAATTTGAAAACGTCGGTATTCCGTTACGTGAATGGGACGCCTCGTGATGCCTTGTGGTGTGCCTTGACACTGACGGAGGAATGGCAAACACCGGAATGCAGGCCGCGATTACTGCGGAAGTCAATATGGAGAAACGGACAAATCCAATGGCACGATTTCGTACGATGATTGCAATTGTCTTTTCCAATTTCATCCCCCTAATCTTTCCAATCCTTGACAGCGTGTGAAGATATGCCTTTGAGAAAGCAAGCCCTGCGCCAAATACCCTACCACCACGATCGTTTGGAAATATCTGGAAGCAGTTGAAAAAGGGGGACTTATCAAAAAATGAAAAAGATAGATCAATCGTGAGGGAGGCTCACGCTATCAGAAACTGTGCGGGTTGGAGACGCCTGTACCATCTTGTTACAACCCCCGATGAGCGAGATTCTCGTAGCTAGCATGGTAGGCATAGGGAGGGCATTTTCCCACGAACCAATGCCTGTTTCAAAGGCCGGGTACAAGATCTCAGGAAGACTTCCGCTCCAGCCGGCTCCAGCCGTAGCGGCCCAGCAACAGGACAAACTTGCAGTTGAACAACACGCGGGATTTCAATTCGCCGTTTTCTATCTGCGCTCGCACCAGCTCCTGATTGTCCCGGTCGCCCACGGGAATTACGAGGCGACCTCCCTCTCGAAGCTGGCTTGCGAATACCTGGGGAATTTCCGGAGCGCCGGCGGTGACGAGTATTGCGTCGTAGGGTGCGGCGTCGGGGAAGCCCGCGGAGCCGTCGCCATTGTGAACGTGAACGTTCGTGTAGCCCAAATTTGTCAGCCGCTCCTGCGCGGCGAGCGCCAGCGACGTGTGGGTTTCCACGGTGAGGACTTGGCGCGCGAGCAGCGAAAGCACCGCCGCCTGGTAACCGGAGCCCGTGCCGATTTCCAGCACGCGCTCGGAGCCGGTGAGTTCGAGAGCTTCCGTCATGGCCGCGACCATGAACGGCTGCGAGATCGTTTGTCCCTCGCCAATCGGCAACGGCTTGTCGGCATACGCAATATCCCGGAATTTGAGGGGGACAAACTCATGGCGCGGGACGGCGGCCATCGCTTCGAGAACTCGCGGCGAGGAAACACCCCGCTTGCGGATTTGGGTCTCGATCATCATGCGCCGCTCGGCGGCCGATGGATCAGAAAGGAGTTCCGCGTTGCTCATGGCCAATTATAAGCCCCCATGCAAACACGGAGTGAAAACATCTTCGCGCAAGCCTGCCAAATCGGAAGAACGGATTGCGAATTGACTCAAAGCGTTGCCATTCCGAGGCGCGCTGCGCGCCGAGGAATCTCTCTTTTCTTGGAACTTAACCAAAGAGAGATTCGTCGCTTCGCTCGGAATGGCAAAAGCAAAGGTCACCTTTTCCGCAAGCTGTGAACCTTGCGCTACTGGAATCTCCCGCGGTCTTGATACACTACCCCGGACTTCACGCGGAGGTGGCCAGTGACTCAGCTATTTGATTTGGAGTCCGCACAGAAACGTGGCCGGCGCTCGGCCACGAGCGCGCTGCAAGGGCTTGCGTTGCTTGTGCTCGGGTTGCTCGCTGCGCACGGCGCGCGGGCGCAGAAGATCACCATGGAGTTCGACCAGAGCATCGACTTCAGCAAATACAAAACGTTCGCGATCCGCGACGGCCAATTGAATAGCAGAAATCCCGCCTTGAACAGCCCGCTCGTCAAGAAACAGATCGAGGCGGACATCCAAAACGATCTCACCGCGAAGGGCCTGACCCTGGTGACCAGCGGCCCGTCCGATCTCAATATCCGGTACACGTTCGGCGCCGCTCGCAAGACCGAGATCGAGGCTTACCCCGCCGGATGGTATGGACTGGGCACGCGCTACGTGCGTGTCCCTTACGCTGAGGGAACTCTGGTCGTCGACCTGCGCGACCCGACGACCCACTCCCTCGTATGGCGAGCCATCGCCGCTGAGGAAAAAAGCGACGCCACCAAGATCCAGGGCAAGCTCGACGACATGGTCAAAAAATCGATCGACAAATATCCGCCGAAGAAAAGGTAGTTAGAGATCGTGATTTTTCGGGTGCCGCACTCTTCAAATTTTTTGTGAAGGGTGCGGGTTTGGGTTTAAGTAGCGCAGGCTTCAGCCTGTGGCCTTTTGTCCTTGGAAGGACTAACCCCCGCAGGCTGAAGCCCGCGCTACTGGGGCTAGCTTCTCTTGTCGAGAGGCTCGTACGGGCGCAAGGCGTGGCCCGTGTAAACCTGGCGCGGGCGCGCGATTTTCTGTTCGGGATCGAGCAGCATCTCTTCCCACTGCGCGATCCAGCCGCTGGTGCGGGGAATCGCGAACAGCACGGGGAACATGGTCACCGGGAAGCCCATCGACTGATAGATCAGGCCGGTATAAAAATCCACATTGGGATACAGCTTGCGCGAGACGAAGTAGTCGTCCTCCAGGGCGATGCGCTCGCATTCGAGGGCGATATTCAGCAGCGGATTGCGGCCCATGATTTCGAAGACCCCGTCGGCTACGTGTTTAATGATGCGGGCGCGCGGGTCGTAATTCTTGTAAACGCGATGGCCAAAGCCCATCAGTTTGGTTTCGCCGGCTTTCACGCGCTTGATGTACGCAGGCACGTTGGCGAGCGAGCCGATCTCCAGCAGCATGCGGAGAACTTCCTCGTTCGCGCCGCCGTGCAAGGGCCCGTACAGCGCCGCGGTCGCCGCGGCAGTCGCCGAGAACGGATCGACGTGCGAACTACCCACGCAGCGCATCGCGTTCGCCGAACAATTCTGCTCGTGGTCCGCGTGCAAAATAAACAGAATGTCCAGCGCGTGTTCGAGCGTCGGGTTCGGGCGGTACTTCAGCTCGGACGTCTTGAACAACATGTTCAGAAAATTGCCGGGGTAGCTCAGTTCGTTATCCGGATAGGCAAACGGCATGCCCAGGCTGTGCCGGTAGGAAAACGCCGCGAGCGTCGGCATCTTCCCGATCAAGCGGTAAGTCTGCTTGCGGCGCGACTCCTTGTTGAAGATGTCCTTGGCCTCGGGATAAAACGTGGAAAGCGCCGCGATGGCCGAGATCATCATGCCCATCGGATGGGCGTCGTAATGAAATCCATCCAGGAATTTCTTCACCGATTCGTGGATGAAGGTGTGGTGCGTGATGTTGTAAGTCCAATCTTCGAGCTGCGAGCGGGTGGGCAGCTCGCCATACAAAATCAAGTAGGCCGTTTCGAGATAAGTGCTTTTCTCGGCCAGTTCCTCGATCGAATAGCCGCGGTATCGCAGGATGCCTTTGTCGCCGTCGATGAACGTGATCTTGCTCTGGCACAAGGCCGTATTGTTGAAGGCCGGGTCATAGCTCATCATCCCGAAATCATCGGGCTTCACTTTGATTTGGCGCAGATCGGTGGCATGGATCGTGTCATTCTTGATCGGAACTTCATAGGCTTTTCCCGTGCGATTGTCGGTAATGGATAGAGTGTCCCGGCTCATGCGGGTGGTCCCTTCGGCTGTAACCTGCGTCTCAGGTTTAGTTGGATTCATGACGGTCGCCGCTCATTCAAAAAGCGGTAAGACAAGAATCTACACTAAATTCCTACCGGCTCCAAGCAGAGCCCGTGGTCCAATGGGCGATTCGAGGGCGTCGATTCAATGACGAAATAAGACCCGCATTTGCCACCTTCCGATTCGTGTACTTATCGCGCTGTGGGAACGAGCGAGAATTTGCCGCTGAGTAATTGCCTGACAGGGTTATACTCTGCGAACTCTGGTTGGCAGGTGCCAATGTCGATCCTCCCTGGCAGACGCCTAGGGCCTTACGAAATCCTCTCCGCTATCGGTGCGGGCGGAATGGGCGAGGTGTACAAAGCCCGCGATACACGCCTCGATCGCATTGTTGCCATCAAAGTTCTTCCCGCTCATCTTGCTGACCGCGCTGATTTGCGCGAGCGATTCGAGCGCGAAGCAAAGACCATCGCGAGCCTGAACCACCCGCATATCTGCACGCTCTACGACACCGGCCATCAAGACGAAACTGATTTCCTGGTGATGGAATATCTCGAAGGCGAGACGCTCGCCAAGCGGTTGCTCAAAGGCCGCTGCCGATACCGCAGGTGTTGCAGTACGCCATCGAGATTTCGGATGCGCTCGACAAGGCCCATCGCAGGGGTGTCACGCATCGCGATCTCAAGCCCGGCAACATCATGCTGACGAAGTCAGGCACGAAGCTGCTCGATTTCGGCCTCGCCAAGCTGCGCCAGAGCGCCTCTCCTGCCACGCCATTTTCCGAACTTCCCACGGAAAAAGACGCAATCACGGCGGAGGGGACAATCTTGGGCACGTTGCAATACATGGCCCCGGAGCAGTTGGAAGGCAAGGAGGCGGATGCGTGCACAGACCTCTTTGCATTTGGCGCCGTGCTGTACGAAATGGCGACAGGTAAGAGGGCCTTTCAGGGCAAGACGCAGGCCAGCGTGATCGGATCCATCATGTCTTCCGATCCTCCGCCGATCTCTTCTCTCCAGCCGATGACGCCTCCAGCGCTCGACCGCGTGACCAAGAAATGCTTGCGGAAGGACCCGGACGAACGCTGGCAAAGTGCACGTGATGTGACGGATGAATTGAAGTGGATCGCCGAGGGAGGTTCGCAGGCGACCGTGCTGGCGCCTGGCGCCGCCAGCCACACGGGTCGACTAAGGACTGCCCACCTTGTCTCGTCAGTTGCGGCTACTTTGGTTTCGTCCTGTTGGGACTGGGCGCTTGGGCATATTTCCGACGCGCTCCCGACGACATACGACCGGTCCGCTTTTTCGTTTCGCCGCCAGAGAACTGGAACTTTGTCGGAACTATCCAGTTCCGCTTCGTTAGCGACAGCTTCTATCGCGGTTTCGCCCGACGGCCATCGGATTAGCTTCGTAGCCGTTGGTGCGGATCGCAAGTCTCTCCTCTGGGTCCGCTCGCTCGACACACTCGCCGCACAGGCATTGGCAGGAATGGAAGGCGCTGAGCGCACTTTCTGGTCGCCTGACGGTCGCTTTCTCGCATTCTTCGCGGGCGGAAAGCTTAAGAAGATCGACGCCTCGGGCGGTCCTCCCATTACTTTGTGCGACTCGGGGGACGGTGTTGGCGGCACATGGAGTCGAGATGGGGTGATCGTGTTCGCTCCGAGCCTTTCTTCCGGATTCCAGAAAGTGTCTGCTTCGGGTGGCGTGCCAACCACAGTAACCACGCTCGGGAAAGGTGACATAGCCCACAGGCGGCCCTTTTTCCTGCCGGACGGCCGACACTTTCTCTACCGTGCGGCCGGGTCCGCCCGAAGGATGGTCCGGTTTACGTGTCATCGCTTGACTCCGCAGAACGAAAATTCTTGATAAATTCCGATTCAATAAACGTCGTTTACAGCCAGGGCCATCTGCTGTTTCTCCGAGAGACAACGCTGATGGCACAGCCATTTGACGCGCGGCGGCTGACTGTGACGGGCGAAGCATTCCCGATCGCTGAAAAGATTCAGACGACAAACACCAATCCGCCTACGGTGTCTTCTCAGCATCAGAGAATGACGTATTGGCGTATCAAAACGGACCGGAAGCAGCTGGCTCTCAGCTCACATGGTTCGACCGGACCGGCAAGCAAATCGGCGTACTCGGAGATTCGCGTGGATATGCGGATCTTGAACTGTCTCCTGACCAAAAACGGGCTTCGGTCAGTAGCCCATCACAGTCGGGCACGACATCTGGCTATACGATGTGGCGCGTAGCCTCCCGACGCGTTTCACGTTCGGCCCGGGAATTGCCGGCGCTTCGATCTGGTCACCTGAAGGGAACCGTATTGTTTTCGGATCAACCCGCAAAGGGCATTATGATTTGTATCAGAAAGACTCTAACGGAGCAGGCACTGAGGATGTGCTGATCGAGGATAATCTCGACAAGATTCCCTCGAGCTGGTCTCCGGACGGCCGGTTTATTCTCTATTCTAGCGCCAGTTCTCACGTAGGGACCGATTTATTTATCTTGCCGCTTTTCGGAGATCGCAAGCCGGTTCCGTTTCTACAGACCAGTTCAGCGAAAGCCAGGGGCAATTTCTCCCGACGGTCGATGGATTGCATACACTTCATTCGAGTCTGGCCGGGCCGAGGTCTACGTTGCCCCCTTCCCAGGTCCCGGCGGTAAATGGCAGATCTCCACTGGAGGCGGAAGTTCTCCTCGATGGCGGCGTGACGGCACGGAGATCTTCTTTCTGGCTCTCGACAATACCCTAATGGCTGCGGCAGTGAACGGCAAAGCTTCGAGCTTTCAGGTCGGTTCTGTGAAGCTACTCTTTCAGACGCACTTAATCGGGCCGCGTCATGAATACGACGTATCCGCCGACGGCCAGAAATTCCTGATCAATTCAGCCCCGCATCAAAACGGAGCAGCACCTGCGCCAATCACCGTGGTGCTCAACTGGACCGCGGGGCTGAAGAAATGACCCTCGCGGTGGCACACGTCTCGGTTCCTACGAAATCGTCGCGCTGACTGGCTAAGCCATCCCCTTAGTACACCAAGTCTCGATAAACTCATTATGAAAGGGCGGCCCTTTGAAGCAAGTATTGATCTCTCGCATCAATGCCTGCCGAATGGAGCACCTTTTGCAATACGCTCTAAGTATGTTGGGCTGGATGTTCATCAGGCGACGTTCTCCGCGGTGGTTTTGGATTCGATCGGTATTATCGGAAACCGGCCCGCGCCAAACTCTTGCGCCACTTTCCGCACGTCGCTATGAACCTGCGACCTGCCATCCGGAAGCTAAGCCCTACTTCATGTCGCGCCAATTCGAGCCGGCTTTCAAGTCCACGACCAAGGGTACGGCGAGTTCGTGCACATGTTCCATGGCCTTGCGCACCAGCGGGCGCAGGCGATCCATTTCGCCGTGCGGGGCCTCAAACAGAAGTTCGTCGTGCACCTGCAAGATCATCTGTGCCTGAAACTTTTGCTCCATGAGTTGGCGCGCGATTGTGATCATGGCGAGCTTGATCAGGTCGGCGGCGGTTCCCTGCAGAGGAGTGTTGAGGGCCGTGCGTTCCGCGAAATTTCGCAGGTTCACTTGCGGCGACGTTATTTCGGGGACGGTCCGGGTGCGTCCGAACATCGTGCGCGTGACGCCAGATTTGCGCGCTTCGGCGAGCGAACGCTCGAGATATTCCTTCACGCCGCGATAACGCGCGAAATAGGCGGCGATGAATTGCGCGGCTTCCTTTTGGTCGATGCCAAGCTGCGCCGCGAGGCCGAAGGGCGTTTGCCCGTAGATGATGCCGAAATTGATGGCCTTGGCCGCGCGGCGGTGCTCGGCATTTTGCGCCATGGGGCCGACGCGGAATACTTCTTCGGCGGTGCGCGCGTGAATGTCCTGCCCGGTGCGGAACGCTTCGACCAGCACAGGGTCTTTTGAAAAATGCGCCAGGATGCGCAGCTCGATCTGCGAATAGTCGGCGGAAAGGAGCGTGTTGCCTGGCCTCGCCACGAACGCGGCGCGAATTTGGCGGCCGAGCTCCGTTCGCACGGGAATATTTTGCAGGTTCGGGTCCGAGGAGCTCAGGCGGCCCGTGGCCGCGGTGGTCTGGCTGAAGCTCGTGTGCAGACGGCCGGTCTCGGCATGAATGAGTTTCGGCAGCGCGTCGACATACGTGGATTTGAGCTTGGTGAGTTCGCGGTATTCGAGCACTTTGCGCGGCAGTTCGTGCAGGAGCGCCAGCTCTTCAAGCACGTCCGCGGCAGTCGAGCGGGGTTTTCCTCTGCGCCTTCCGCCGAGCGTCAGGCCCATCTTGTCGAATAAAATTTCGGCGAGTTGCTGCGGCGAATTGACGTTGAATTCCGACCCGGCCAGTTTCCAGATTGTTTTTTCGAGCGAGCGAATTTCGCGCTCCATCGTTTTGGACATGGCGTCGAGCGCTTTGGGATCGACGCGCACGCCGTCGCGTTCCATCGCGGCAAGCACCGGCGCGAGGGGCAGGTCGATGGTCTCGTACAATTCCGCGAGCCCTTGCGCCTCGACTTCCTTCCGCAACCGCGGCGCGAGGCGTTGCAAATGTTCCGCGTGCGCCCCGGGAGCGCCGGAGAGCGTGACGCTTTCCTGCCGCAAGACGGCGTCGGCCAGGCTGTGCTTCGCCGTCGTCGGGCGCAACAGGTAGGAATAGAGCATCGTCGCGTGGCGGATTCCGGCGACGGGGCCTGCCAGCAGCTCGACGAGCTTCGGGTCATGCACGATTTTCGGCCGCGCTGGGTCGCGGAGAAATTCAGCAAGCACGGCGCGCATTTCTCCATTAGCGTCAAGCCCTACCGTCCGCGAAACGCCGGGCTTCGGCGAAATCTCGACCGCTGCGACCTGCGAGCCGAAGCCCTCTTCTTCGCGTTCGCCCTCGGCGAGCGTGAGCCACACGGCGGTTGCGGCGCCGCGCGGAATGGCGCCGAGATATTTTTTGAGCGCGGCGGGAGATTCCAGCGCCGCGGAATCGATGGCCGCGGCTTGTGTGGCCGACGACGACGGCGCCGCGGGAAGATCGCGAAGCAGCGAGGTGAATCCCAACTCCGCGTAGAGAGCGCGCAAGGCTTCGACGTCCGGATCGCTCGCCCGCAGATCGTCGAGCACGAGCTTCACCGGCGCGGCGGTGTCGATGACGGCAAGCTGTTTCGACATCACCACCGCTTCGCGGCTGTTTTCGAGCGCCTCGCGGTAGCGTTTTCCTTCGACTTCCTTGGCGCGTTCCAGCGCCGCTTCCGCCGATCCAAACCGGCGAATCAGTTCTTTCGCGCCTTTTTCGCCGATCCCCTTCGCGCCGGGAATGTTGTCGATCGAATCGCCCATCAAAGCCATCACGTCGGCGACTTTTTCCGGCGGCACGCCCATCAGCTCTTCCACTTTCGCCGCGTCGACGACGAGATCGGTTTTATCAGGCCCCGCGCCGGGGCGCAGCACGCGCACTTTCCCGCCGACGAGTTGCATCATGTCCTTGTCGCTCGTCACAATGGAAACGTCCAGCCCCTTTTTCGCAGCTTGCTTGGCAAGCGCGCCGATTACGTCGTCAGCCTCGAAGCCGTCAAATTCGAGAATTGGAAGCCGCATGGCTTCGCACATCCGCCGCACGTAGGGTAATTGCACGGCGAGGTCGTCCGGCATGGGCGGGCGCTGCGCCTTGTATTTGTCAAAAAGTTTGTCGCGAAAGGTAGGCTCCCTCGTATCAAAGACCACGGCGAGATAGTCGGGCGCGTGCTCC
The DNA here is from genome assembly GCA_963719875.1 of uncultured Acidobacteriota bacterium. GTDB lineage: Bacteria > Acidobacteriota > Terriglobia > Acidiferrales > UBA7541 > Palsa-360. The sequence goes on from CAVRDJ010000002.1 coordinate 1,238,243, forward strand.
TTCTGAAGTTTCCTCAGCATGTTCGAGAACAGGTAGGGCACCTTGGTGGGAACACCTTGCGGGCTGTTCAGCCGCGCCATGGGCGCAAAGTAAGCGCGGAAGATGAATCCCATCGCGTCCACAAGGAAGATTTTTTTCGCAGCGGCCGTTTTTGCCATCGCCGCGAGTATAGCAAACCACATGAAGTGTTGACGCTGCCACCTATGGTCTCAGACGAGACACTCCACCAAGTCAATTGCCTCCAGAGTTGCTTCGATTCTTGCCAGGTGCGAAAGGCATTCGTCCGAGTCCAGGACGGGATGAAAGACGCGCCTGGGATATTCGTCATAGGTGCGACCGTCCAGTTTTCTGCCGAAGGAGGATTTGCGAACCCCTCCCCATTGCTTGAAGAAAAATGGAACTCTCGAACTTCGGCATTGCTCCCGGAGCGCCAAGACCCAGTCTCTTTTCATAGGTCTAGCGCCAGGACCACTCTCGCCTCCCACAATCATCCAGTGAATGCCTTGTAAGTCAAGTTTGCCCAAATCCTCCAGTAAGGGCTCGACCGATAGAAAACGAATGCTAGCTTTCGCGTTTCGCAAATCCTCAATTCGCGGTAAGCCATATTCCTTGTCCTCCACACTCACTCCCCACCAGATGTGCTGCTGTTCAGCCGCAAAACGAAGTTTAGTATTTAGAAGGGAGGATAGGCGTTCCGACCTTTTGGTCAGCACTTGATACGTGTGCCAATTGGCCGCCACCATGATTTGAGCCACCGCGAGGATGTAGCTGTCCGGAACAACGTCCTGAAAAAGGTCGCTCATTGAATTCACGAAGATCATTTTTGATGTTCGCCAACGGAGCGGTTCCCCAAGTTTGGCTGGCACAAGCCGCGGATCAAAACCCTGCTCATAGGGATGACCCTTGACTCCTCGAAACCGTTCCGCGAACGTTTCTGCGTAGCAATGTTTGCAGCCCGGGCTAATCTTCGTACAGCCGCGCACAGGATTCCAGGTTGCGTCGGTCCACTCTATAGTTGAGTTGGAACTCATGAGTCCCTCCTATTCCTTAAAGCGAATTCGATCTGCACCGCCAATGCCAGTTCTCATCGATGTGACCCGATGAATCACAATTTCTTTCCCTTCCATCGACTTCATGACAGCCCGATAATGCCTCTCCATAAACGGCAGAGTCCAAGTTTGCTCCCGTATTTCGTCAAAAGTTGCTTCCTTTCCTTCAAACTTCCTCAGCAAAATGTCCCTCAGCTCATTCTCGGTCGGAGTTTGCGAAATCAAAACCCCTTGGTCCTCCCCGGAATAATCAAATGTCCCTTCTTCATCTCCTAGTGGCCACATAACATCTTTCATCAAAAGAGCGGCCTTAATGTGATTGCTCGCATGAAGAAGATAATACTTAGTTCGGCGACCGCCCGTGGAATCTTCAATGTCGTATCGAATCCTGAACGGGAGGACATACGTGAATGCCAGTCGTGTTATGAAGTATGCGAGGAATGATTTCTCACGTTCAGGCCCCCGCATTCCCATGAATGGCTGGTTACGCCAATCACTGTCGCCAAAAAGATCGTTTAACCGAGATTCTACTTTCGGGTTGTTGAGGTCTCGGTTGATTTGGAACCACATCAAATTGATGAGAACCTCAGTCTGCTGACGCCCTTGGATTCTTCTTATTACAGGTAACGAAAGAGGGTGACCGTACGGGTCGATAAGAAAAAAGGCTGGTACTCGATGAGGGAGACTTTCGAGCAAATTCGGAACTATAGATCTGGAATCGGCACAGCTGACCTCTACGGTCAAGTTTCGAGGATACGGCTGCAGATTCCCAAGACGCGCTTCCAGCCGCTTGACTTGTTGGGGATCTTCATCAACTAAGTACAGAAGCAGGCTTTTCACATGCCCGCCTTGCACGAGTTTCGCAGCCCCCCTGACCGCGATAATTGGGGAGCCTTCCACCACACTACCATCCATTTCGTATTGCCCTGGTCCCGCAAAACAATCGACATAGGCTAACTGGCTATTTCTAGACCCCAAGATCCTTGCCCACGGAGGAAAGTACTTCTCTAAAATCATGTGCTTGATGCGAGAAACACGCTTGAGATGTTGCAACTCGTCGCCAGCGGACGAACCGGCTTGGGACTCTTTTTCCATTCGGCTTATATTCGCTTTATTTTCGCCATGCCGTCAATATCTATTTATTCCGGCCCGATAGGTTACGCAACAATCCTGGTTTGGCATGGGGAGAGTCGATTCCAAGGGTAGACTCCCCAAGGCCATTTTATTGATTTGTATACTAACATAAGAGCAATCGAATGGTTTTGATTGGTGGCTTGGGAGTATAGAAATCGTTCGAATGATATGGGCAGGCCATGTGCCGCCAGTGTGTGCTATTTTATCGGTTCGCGGTTTTTCGAGAAGAATCACTCGCACCCGCCCTCCAATGCTCAAACGTGCCAAAGAAAACGCGCAAGCCGTGGCCGCAGCAGCGCTTCAGCCAGAACGGACGCAACCCCGTCCGGACGCGCCTGATTTGAAGAAACCCACGATCGCCGAAATTTTCGGGCCGGGCGGCGCAATTGAAAAATACATGCCTGGGGGCTACGAGCACCGGCCAACGCAGCTTGAGATGGCGGAACTCGTGGAAGCCGCGTTCAAGGAAAAGCGGCATCTGATTGTCGAGGCCGGGACGGGCACGGGGAAAACGCTGGCGTACTTGATTCCCGCGATTCGCAGCGGGCGGCGCGTGGTGATTTCGACGGCCACGAAATCTCTCCAGGAGCAACTCTTCGAGAAGGACATTCCGTTTCTCCAGAAACATTTCGCGCCGGAGTTGAAAGTGGCCGTGATGAAAGGCCGCGGTAATTTTTTGTGCCGCGAGAAAGTCTACCGGATGGGCGACCAGCCCGCGCTGAAGGGTTTCGATGAGTTGGACTGGTTTCAGCAAATCCGCGACTGGGAAAAAGTCACGGCGACGGGCGACCGCGCGGAACTCAATTTTCTGCCCGATGATTCGGATTTGTGGCAACGGCTGGACGCGCGCCGCGACGCGTGCACCGGTTCAAAATGCCCGGAGTTCAATCGGTGTTTCCTGACGGCGATGCACCAGCGCGCCGCCGAGGCGGACCTGATCATCGTGAATCACCATTTGTTTTTTGCCGACCTCGCGCTCAAGCAGGACGATTTCGGCAGCGTGCTTCCCGAATACGGCGCCGTGGTCTTCGACGAGGCCCATGAAATCGAAGATATCGCCAGCGATTTCTTCGGCCGGCAGATTTCAAATTATCGTTTTGAAGAACTGGCGCGCGACGCTGAGATTGTCGCCCGCGTCACAAAAGCTGGCGGCACGGGACTGCAAAAACAGATCGTGCGGATGCGCGAGCGCTCCCGCAGCTTTTTCGAGGCGTTCCCGGCGCGCGAGGGCCGGTTTCCGTTCGACAAGACGCAGCGCGCGGGCTTCCTCGAACAAAACCTCGAAGCCTACGACGCCCTGGTAAACGTGTTGAAAAGCCTGGAAGCGGAAATCGCATCGCTCCCCACAAAGCCCGAGGAGCTGCTGAATATCGCTCGCCGCGGAATGGAGCTGCGCGGCGAATTGAAATTCCTGTTCGAATCCAGCGAAGGAAACTACGTCTATTGGTTCGAACGCCGCAACAAGGGCGTGTTTGTCGCGGCGACGCCGATTGACGTGAGCGGCTTGCTGCGCGAGCGCCTGTTCGAGCCGTTCGAAACGATTATTCTCACTTCGGCGACGCTGGCGGTCGAAGGGCGCTTTAATTTTCTGAAGCAGCGCCTCGGCATCGACATGGCCAGCGAGCGCGTCCTGCCCTCGGAATTTGATTTCGGCGACCAGGCCCTGTTTTATGTTCCGGCAACTCTGCCGGATGTGCGGGATGCGGCGTTTCCCGAACGCGCGGCGCAGGAAATTGTCCGGCTGCTCGAGATTTCGCGCGGGCGCGCCTTCTGCCTTTTCACCAGCTATAGCCAGATGAACGATTTGTACGAGCGCGTGCGCACGCGCGTGCGTTTCCCAATGCTCATTCAGGGCTCTGCTCCGCGCACAGCGCTGCTCGAAAAATTCCGGACCACGGAAAGCGCGGTCCTCTTCGCCACTTCGAGCTTCTGGCAAGGCGTCGACGTTCGCGGCGAGCAGCTTTCCTGCGTGATTGTGGACCGGCTGCCGTTCGCCGTGCCTTCGGACCCTATCGTCGCGGCGCGCGTCAAGGCGCTGCAGGAGGACGGCCGCAACGCCTTCGCGGAATACCAGGTGCCCGAGGCGGTTCTGGCGCTCAAACAGGGCTTCGGCCGGCTGATCCGCTCGCGCACCGATCGCGGCGTTCTGGCCATTCTCGACAACCGCATCCAGCGCATGCAGTATGGTAAAATCTTCATGGAATCGCTTCCGGCGTACGCGACCACCAGGGACATCGCCGCAGTCGAACGGTTCATGCAGAAATAACACTGGACCGCAATTCTCACCACGCGGTGGATCAAAGCGCTTTCACCGCTAGCGGGATTACGAAAGACTGCGTGGTGCGGACTTTAGTGGCGCAGGCTTCAGCCTGTGGGGGTTGGGCCTTCTCGGGGAAAAATCCACAGGCTGAAGCCTGCGCTACATCCTTAAGGGAAAATCGATGTTTCAAGTCAGCGTTGACGAGACTTTTTCCGCGGGGCATGCCCTGCGCGGCTACAAGGGAAAGTGCGAGAATCCGCACGGCCACAATTACAAAGTGCGAATCATTCTCGAAGGACCCGGCCTCGATTCCATCGGCCTGCTCTTTGATTTCACGCATTTGAAGCGCGTGATTCGCGATATCGTTGAGGGCGTGGACCACAAGTTCCTGAACGATCAGGCGCCCTTCGACGTCATCAACCCCTCGGCTGAAAACCTCGCGAAGTTTTTCTATGACGAGACTTCGCGGCAGATGAACGCGATGCCCGAGGGAGCGCGGATCGCGCGCGTCACGGTCTGGGAGACCGACACAACTTCGGCGACCTACTGGATTTAACGGTATATTTTTGCCATGAATCGCTCTTTCCTCATCATCATTCTGCCGGCCATTGCCGTGGGGCTGGGCTACCTTTTCATGTTTCATTGGCTGGGCTTTGCGTTGGAGCCATTTCGTTTTGTGGGGGCGGCGATTGTGGTTATCGCGGCGGTGATTCTGGTGCAGCGGCGCCAGCGTCGAAAAGCTCCGCGCGGGAGCCGTTAACCTCATCATGACGATCACCGAAATTTTTCGGTCGATCCAGGGGGAAGGCACCCGGGCGGGACTGCCCTGCATATTCGTGCGGCTGACCGGGTGCAACCTGCGCTGCACGTGGTGCGATACTGCGTACGCCTTCCACGGCGGCACGAAAATGGGCGTCGAAGAAATCCTGGCGCGCGTGGAAGAATTGTCCATCGCCCCGGCGCAAGGGCAACCGGCAGATTCCGGGATTTCGCGGAAACTTTCGCTCGTCGAGTTGACCGGAGGCGAGCCGCTGCTTCAGCCGGAAGTGATCCCGCTGTCGCAGAAACTTTTGGACAGCGGCTATCGCGTCATGGTGGAAACCAGCGGCGAGAGGCCTGTGGCTATGCTCCCGCGCGACGTCATCAAGATTGTGGACGTCAAATGCCCGGATTCGGGAGAACCGGACACGTTCCAGATGGCAAATTTGGAGGCGCTCGACGGCAAGGACGAAATCAAATTCGTAATCTCCACCCGCCGAGACTATGAATTCGCGCGGGACTTTACGGTGCAGCACGATCTGGCGCGGCGCGTCCAACAGGTGATATTTTCCCCCGTGCACGCCGATCCAGAGGGCGCGTGGCCGGGCATGAATGCACGGGACCTTGCGGAGTGGATTCTGGCGGACGGTTTGCCGGTACGGCTAGGACTGCAAATCCATAAATTCATCTGGCATCCGGCCACCCGCGGCGTATAGACTTCGAGATTCAGTATTGCATCTAACCGTAAAGAGGAAGAGCGACTTCAGGCCATGAGCCGGAGACCCAAGGCGGTCGTCTTGCTGAGCGGGGGGATGGACTCCTGCGTCACGGCATCGATCGCGCGCGAGACGCACGATTTGGCCCTGGTCCATGCGAGTTATGGCCAGCGCACCGAACAGCGTGAGCGGCAGGCGTTCGACGAAATTGCAGATTTTTATTCGGTCCACGAACGCCTGGTCGTGCAATTGGACCACTTCGCGCAAATTGGAGGCTCGGCCCTGACCGACGCCCGAATCGCAGTTCCGGAGAGTAGACCGATTCCCAGTCCCACAATTTTCCTCGGAGATGAAAAGATTGGCGATTCCATAGATAGGGTCGAATTTGTGATGGGTATTGAAAAGGCCTACGGGATTAGGATACCCAACGAGGATGCCGAAAAGATTCTCACTGAGAGCGATGCCCTGGTGTACATACGGAAGCACGCTCGAGCGAATCACGGGAACGAAATCCCGTCCACGTACGTCCCATTTCGTAACGCGCATTTCCTTGCGGTTGCGGTAAGCTGGGCGGAGGTCATTGGGGCTACAGCGGTTTTCATCGGCGCCGTCGCGGAGGACAGTTCCGGCTATCCGGACTGCCGGCCGGAATATTACCGCGTCTTTCAGCAACTCGTGCGCGAAGGAACGCGCCCTGAGACTCAAATTGAAATTGTGACACCGGTCATCGGCATGCGAAAATGGGAAATCGTAAATCGTGGCATGGAATTGGGCGCGCCATTGGATCGAACGTGGTCCTGCTACCAGTTTGAAGACGCGGCGTGCGGCGCGTGCGATAGTTGCCGGCTGCGGCTCAGCGCATTTGCCGAGGCAGGAATCAGCGATCCTATCGCTTATCGGGTCCGAGTTGAGAGATAATAACGAACCGTGCGGGTAATTCCCCGCGCGGATCTGCGTTGCTAGGAGGCAGTGAAGATCATGAACCGAATGAAAGCAATCAGGATGGCAGCCTTTCTCGCGCTGATCGCCGGGCCGTTGGCGGCGTGGCTGGTCCCAGCCGCCTACGCGCAGAATGCCGTGTTGTCGGGAACGGTGCTCGACCTGACCGGAAAACCTTACCCCGACGTTACGATTTCGATCAAAAACACCGAAACGAATAAACAGCTCGACGTCACCACCGATGCCAAAGGGCACTACTCGGCACCCGGCTTGGCAGGGGGAACCTACAACGTCGACGTGAAGGGCAAAGACAAGGACCAGAAAGAAATGCTCCTCTACCAGACCGGGTTAAAGCTTACGGCTGGCACGTCTCCTACTTTCGACATCAATATGAAAGAACTTCAGGAGCAAGGCAAACTTGCCGCCGTCGAGGCCGAAAGAAAGCGACAGGAAGCGGAACTGCAGTTTCAAGCCTTGAAGACCCATTATGACGCAGGGATTGCGGCGATCGAACAAATGAAGGCCGCCCAGACGAAACTGGCGCAGACTCCGAAAGACCAGCAGGATCCCGTTAAGGACCAGATTACTCAGGCGGGAGGCACCGCGGTTACGGAGCTCTCCGCAGCTCTGGGATTAGAGAAGCCGGATGATCCGAACCGCTCCATCGTTTTGTCCCGGCTGGGTGAAGCGTATGAAAGCATGAGCAAATGGCAGGAGGCTGCGGATACCTACCAGAAGGCCATCGCGTTGAAGCCGGACGCCGCCGCCAATTACAACAACCTTGGAAACGACCTGGCGAAACTCGGGAAAGTCGATGACGCTCGGGCCGCCTATCAAAAGTATGTCGACCTGAATCCGACGGATGCCGCGCTGGCGTGGCGCAATTTCGGAACCGTGCTCTATAACTCAAACCGCATGAAGGAATCCATCGAGCCGCTGCAAAAGGCCACCACACTCGATCCGAAAAACGCGACGGCTTGGTTGCTTCTGGGGATCGCTCTGGTGAACACCATGGAGTTCAAGACCGAAGGCGACAAAATCACTCCAGTGATGCAGCCCGGCACGGTGGAAGCCTATCAACACGCCATTGACCTCGACCCGAACGGGTCAATTGGCGCACAGGCCAAGCAAGGCCTGGATTCCCTGCAGGCGATGGGCGTCGGCATCACCACGAAAGTCGGACAGGCGCCTCCCAAGCCGGCGAAGAAGAAGTAATTCGCCGTTATGGATTGCGTGATGGGGTCGGCAATGTCGGCCCCATCGCGCATCTTCATTCTCCCCAAAGAAAAATTGAGAGCAAACACCCCCCAACTGAAACTGTCAACCTTCAACAGTGAACTCTCAACTCGCTTTTCGGAGCGGGCATAGCCGGACCGCCTTCAGAAATGGGTGAGCGTGCCTGTAATCTTCGTTCGCCGCAAGGCCCAGGAAAAAATCGCGAAAGAGATCGGGAGAAGAAGGACCGCGAACAAGAGCAATCCCGCGATCGACGGCAACAACTCGCGGGTCGAAGCATGGCCCAAAATCGCGGCCCGCATTCCTTCCAGGGAATAGGTGACCGGAATGAGCCGCGCCACGTGCTGCAACCACACGGGCAGGACGGAAATTGGATACATCATTCCTCCCACCACGGAGGAAAGGCCGAGGATGGCCCAATTTACCGGATTGCCCCGCTTGAAAATCAACAGATAGCTGGCGCTCAAGATTCCCAACCCTGAAAACGCCAGAACCGATGCCCCCAGCACCAGCAATGCGCCCAGCCAGTTGGCTCCCTGCAAGGGAAATCCGAACAAGACCGCGCCCCAGCCGATGTAGATCGCCGTGCGCAGCGACATCAAAACAAACGGATACAGGCTGGACCCGGCCAGGATCACAGGGAGGGAAGTTTGCGTCACCAGTAGATTTTCGAGCGTGCCGTTTTGCCGGGCCTCCTGCAGGCTTGAGTCAAAGGTACTGAGCCCGACACTCAAGTAGTCGAAGAATGCAATTCCCACCAGGGCGAAGGAAAAATAGCTCGTGCCAGGCGGGAGCGACCTCTCCAGTGCCGGGCTTTCGACGAAGCGCGAGAGAAAGTAAAAGCCGGCGGACCCAAACAGAGCCTGGAAAATTTCGATCAAGAACGCAGCGCGGTAGCTGCGCGCGACCGCCAGATCCCGGCGAAACAAGAGCGCCAGTTTCCGGAGCGTCAAGGCAAATTGCGGCGCGCTCTTCATTGTGTTTCACGCAACGCCCGGCGAGTCAGGATTTCCAGCGTCTCCTCCAGCGTATCGGCGCCGGCCGTAGCCCTGAGGCCGGCAAGCGTGTCGCAGGCGAGCAGGCGCCCGCTGTCCAGAACTGCAATCCTGCCGGCGAGCTGTTCGACCTCCGCCAGCGTGTGCGATGCGAAGATCATCGTCGTCCCGTGGACGCCGACAATATCCTGGAGCAAAAATCTCCGGAATTCGGCGGCCGCGAGCGGATCGAGGCTGCGCGTGGGTTCATCGAGAAGCAACACCGACGGCCGGTGAAGCATGGCGCGCGCCAAGCCTAGGCGGTGAATGTTTCCGGTCGAAAGCGTGCGCACCTGGCGGTCGAGCAACTCACCGAGGCCGAACGGTCCGGTGAGTTCCGCAATTCGCCGCGAGGCATCGGCATCGGAAAGATTATTGAGGCCGGCAAACAGCACAAGGTTTTCTCTCGCGCTGAGGCGCGAATAGAAGCAAGCGTCCCCGCCGGTGTGATAGCCAATCTGGAGGCGGACCTTCGCGGGTTCACTGGCGACATCGAAACCGCAGACCTGGGCACGCCCGCGAGTGGGAAGCAACAGCGTTGTGAGGATTCGCAGGAGCGTGGATTTTCCCGCTCCATTGGCCCCGACCACAGCCAGGACCTCGCCCGGCTTGACTTCAAACGAAACGCCGCGCAAAGCGGGGACCGTCAGCCGGGAGATGGGATGAAAGAGCGCCCGCCATCCGGAAGCCGCGGGGGGAAAATACTTTTCGACATTTTCGAGGCTGAGCGCGAAGTTTTTCACCAACTGTCGTTATATCGTGGCCGGAGCGCCGGAGCAAGGCCCATGCACCCGTGCGGGGCACACTGCTCGAAGCCAGACAGAAGATTTTGAGCTTCTAAAGTGAACACCTGTGCCGAAGAGGAACATTAAGTGTGCGTATGCAGAAGAAATTTAGGAAAAGCAAGGACCAATTTGGAATAAAGTTCCAATTTGATATTGACACGGTGTGCCCATCTACATAGACTCGCCTTTGATGTTGGAAGTTGATGTGCATGTGGTTGCCTTTCGGGGGTATGTCTTAAGTGGCATCGGATTTTCCCGTATCCTGCACGATGCGACCATTTTTTGGACGTATATGAGCCCAACCCATCCGGGCTCAAAAATTCGGTTTTTTTAGTCAACACAAAACTGAGGCAGCGAGAATGAAAGCTAAGTCGTGGGACCCATGGAATTCCCCTAATGGAAATCCTGTGAGTCCCAATGGTTTTGTGTAGGTCCCCCGTTCAATCACAGAAGTCTTTCTGGCGAGGAGCGACATGAATAAGAGATGGAATCGCAGATGGTTGATCAGATTGAGCTTGGTTTCCGCCGGTACTTTGGTGGCAGCTCTGCTAGCAGTGTCCTGGAACAAGAAAACGCACGCCCAAATTCACACTCCGGTCCCCATGACGACCGACTGGAGCAATCGGCACATGGTTTATTCCGCCCCTTCTTCGGTGATGCAAGCGTGGAGGCTCCAGTTTGAACCTCGTTACCTCCATCAGTGGGTGCGGCGGAACGCGCCGGCAGCGCAGGCGCAAGGCGCCCAGTGACCTCGAGATGTGAAAGGCCGCAGTAGAGAAGGTAATGAGCAACGTGAAGAATATTTCGATGTGAGCTATTTCCAAGGAGAACCGTACCATGAAAATCGAATGGGCCGCGCGAACTCTGCTGGGAACGGCCGCTATTTTCTTGTTGCTCATGACTGCCGGGTGCAACGGTGCGGTCTCGAACAGCAACTCCGCCGGACCGTTAGATGGCGCGCCGTCTGCAAGCGTTCAGGGACCGGGGGATTGGGGCATGTCGTTGCTCGCCGGCGGTAGAGTCGGGATCGGGCAGTACCCGGCGAAATTCACGTTCGATGTGACGGCCGCTCCGAGTTGTGCGAACGATTTTGTTGTTTTCAATACCAGCCTGTTGGGGGCTTCGCCCACGACGGCTGCAAGCCAGACCGCAACATTCACCGCCACCGCCGGAATCCCTTCGGGCAACTTCAGGATCATAAATGGTGCGACAAGACTCACTTTGACGGCGTCGACGATCAGTAATGCAGGTACCAACTTTCTGGTTATCGACAACAGCGCAGGCGGCAATGCGACAAACGCGACAAATCTCGCGGCCAAAATCGCAGCGCTCGGGAACCCGGTCAACGTCACGGCAACAGTTTCCGGTGCCATCGTAACCATCACTGCTCTGGCCAAAGGAGTTGGCGGGAACTCCATCGGGCTAACGACAACTATCAATGTTGCCCTGCTCACGCTGGGTGGTGGCGCCCTTGCGGGCGGTGCGGGATCTGCCAACCTCGTCGCCTTCAACCAACTTTACTCGAAGCAAGGCAGCTTAGGCGGCCTTTGTAACCTAAATGGGCCATCGGTTTATTGGTCCTATTTCACGGGGGCGGGCACAGCTGTGACCTCTGTTGTCCTTTCGCGTGACGGCTCGAAGGTGGCATTCGTGGGGAACGTCGGCGGAAGAGCGAACCTTCGCATTCTGAAGTGGAAGGCTGGCCAGGGCACCGGTGCCGGCTACCCGGCGGCCGTGGATCAGGACATTTCTGGCATGAATTGGTCCACGTGCACGGCCGGCAATTCTTGTATTGCGAGCATCGCGTTCAGCGGTGCGGCAGCCACCGATACTAGATCGGCACCCTTCTACGACTACAACCATGATGTCATGTACGCAGGTGATGATATTGGCCGCATGCACAAGTTCACCGGCGTGTTCTTCGGAACGCCGACCGAGGTCATCGCCGGTTGGCCGATCACGGTGGACGCGGGAAACATTCTCACAGGTCCGGTTTACGACGGGATATCAGGGAACATCTTTGTCGGCGACAGTACGGGACGGCTGAGCTTCATCCAGGAAGTAGGAAGCACTGTAGGAGGAGCTACCCCCTGTTCTCCCTTCCCTTGCCTCAATACCGTTCACCTATCGGTGGGCACCGCTGGCGCCATTGTTGACACGCCCGTAGTGGACGGCACCACCGGAAAGGTTTTCGCAGTCAACGGGACCGAAACCGCCAACAATGGGACCATTCTGCAGGCAAGCACGGGGTTGACCGGCACAGTGTCCTTTTCCATCGGCGGGACTGCTGCTGGCTCCGCCATATATTCGGGCGCTTTTGACAACACTTACTTTAAGAGTCCCAGCAACAACATTCAGGGCCACATGTACGTCTGCGGGAAAGACCCGGGCCTCAATGATGGACCGGCCATATATCAGCTCAGCTTCGTTCCCGCCACGGGTGTACTTGCCAGTGTGGGTGCTACTCCCCTCGTTAGTCTGGTACAAGCCAGCGGCGAAGCATGCTCTCCGGTAACCGAGTTCGACAATCCCAACGGCGGCGGAACCGGGATGGAAAGTGATTTGATTTTTTTCAGCTTTGGGGATCAAGCCAACAGTGGTGGCCCCATACCTGTAGGTAATTCGTGTTATAACAACAACCTCGGCTGTATCGTATCCATTGACGTCACCGGCAATCCGACTTGGCCACCCGCGGCCATCACCAACGCGGTGTCACTGCCAAGAAACGTCGCCGGTGCCACGAGCGGGATCGTTGTGGACAATACCTCTACCTCTGCGCAGGCTTCGAGCATTTACTTCTCGCTGGGCGCCAATTCGACGGGTGCGGGCCCTGGTTTGCCGAGTTGCAATACGACGCCGGGCGTCGGATGCGCTGTCAAGTTGACGCAATCAGCACTAAACTAGCTGAGGGAGCATACTACATGGCAAGTGTGACGAAAAAAGATTCGTCGGGCGAGCAGCCTGAAGCGGTTGTGAAGGAGCTGTACAAGGCGCCTTCCTTCCGGTTCGAGTCTGTATTCGAAGTCACGGCACTCTCTTGCGGCAAGATCAGCGCAACGCAGGGGCCCTGTCACAGTAACTCGAAGGTTTCGTAGGGCTCGATTCTTCTGGAACCGAATCGTATGGAAATGGCAAACAAGCTCAGATGCGATCTGGCCGCGGAAGTAGTCGGCACATTCGGAGAAATCCGCCTTCGTGTCTTCGGCACTAGCATGGTGCCTTCCATCTTTCCCGGCGATCTGATTTCGGTCCAGCGCGCGGTTGTGTCTGAAGTTTCCAGCGGAGAGATTGTGCTGTACGCTCGCGACGGGCGAATGTTCATGCACCGCGTTGTGGCCTGCACGGGCAGTCCAGAGCATTCATTACTGATTGCGCGTGGCGACCGGCTCCGGCATAACGATCCTCCGGTTTCCTCTCCTGAATTGATCGGCCGGGTAACGCGTATCGAGCGCGGCCCCACTAGAATTCCTGTTCCATCATGCCTCAATCTGGCAGGGCGAGCGATTTGCCATCTGCTCCGTTTTTCTGACCGGGCGACGTATGTCTATCTGCATTTCGCCTCGCGCAGGAGCGAGTTTTTTCCTTGGAGGGCAGTGTGCCGACCCTAACGGCCGTTACTCAGCGTTCTGATGTAGTGGTCGAGATCGGCGGCCTCCCGATACGGTTGCGATGTGAAGACCCTGCCTTTATTCGCCTGCTAATCAACCGCTATGCCGGTTACATCAGCTCTACGAGTGAAGCCGGCTTCGATTTCGAAATTGAGTTGGCTCCGCCGGACACCAAATGCAGTGACGAAGACGTTCAGGTGAAGTGGGATACTGACTGCTGGTTGATGACGCGCGGCGATTTTCGCGCCGAGTGGAATCCTTCCACCTTGCGCGGGCGCGTCCGGCAAACCATCAATCCCTACTCGCTAGATTCCGTGTTGCGAATCGTCCACACTCTCCTGCTGGCCCGGAAGGGCGGTTTCCTGGTGCATGCGTCGAGCGCCATACGCGATGGACGGGCATTTTTATTTTCTGGTATATCCGGCGCGGGGAAAACCACGATCGCAAGGCTGGCTCCTCCTGATGCGGCTTTGCTTACCGACGAGATTTCCTATGTAATTCCGCAAGACGGCCGGTATTTCGCCGTGGGCACGCCGTTTTTCGGTGAACTGGCCCGCGTCGGAGAAAACCTCCGCGCGCCCATTGATTGCGTATATCTACTCGCCAAAGGCCCCGAGAACGAGATTGAGCCAATCGTGGGAGCGGACGCCGTCCGCGGGCTGCTTGGGAATATTCTTTTTTTTGCGCGAGACTCTGAATTTGTGAAATTGGTCTTCGATGCTGCGATCGATTTTGCCAGCCGCGTGCCTGTCCGGCGGCTAACGTTTGTGCCTGACACACGCGTATGGGAGCTGATTGTATGAGCGTTAAACCCTACGTAGCTCGAAGTACCGCGATTGCCGCACGAGTGCTGGGTGATGAAACAATGGTTATGTCCGGCACCAACTCCACCTTGTTTACTTTGGACAAGGTCGCGACGGTCATCTGGGAGTCGGCGGACGGGACAACTCCGCTTGAGGAAATCGTTAAGAAGAAAGTTTGCGCGCGATACGACGTTTCTCTGGAAGTCGCATTGAAAGATGCCGAACTTCTTGTGGAACAACTTGCCGAACACGGCATCCTGCAGCTTTCCGACCAGCCCATTGCCCCATCCTCCAGCTCGCCCAAGGTGAACCCATGAGCTCATTGGTCGCGGAAATGGTTGCCAAAGCGCTCAGGCTGAACATCCCGCTGAACGTGCAACTGGACCTGACATACCGGTGCAATGAGCGCTGCGTCCATTGCTATCTGGATCACGACGACCACGGCGAGATGACCACCGCGGAAATCAAGGACCTTCTCGATCAGATGGCGGATGCCGGAGTGTTTTATCTCACCGTCAGCGGCGGCGAAATTCTGATGCGCCGCGATTTCTTTGAGATTTTGGAATACGCACGCGCACGCACGTTCAGCATCAAACTCAAGACCAACGGCATTTTGATACGGCAAAAAGAAGCAGACCGCATCAAGTCCCTGGGCGTGGAATCGGTGCAAATTAGTATTTATTCGCACATTCCCGAAGTGCATGACGCCATAACGAAGTTGCCAGGTTCGCTTAAGGGTTCGATCGAAGCCATACGCCGGCTGCGTGCACACGGCATACACGTCGTCATTGCCAATGTCTTGATGGTTCTGAATGCTGCCGACTATGCAGGCGTGAGGGCGCTAGCCGCTGAGCTGGGTGCGCAGTTCACCATGGATCCCACGGTCACACCGATGATGGATGGAGACAGGAGCATTCTCAAATTGAATGTGGACGAGGCCGCGCTGCGCGAAGTCTTCCGCAATGAAACCCTCGTCGGAAACGTCGAGGAATTTTGCGCTCCTCCTCAAGGCCCGGACGAAGATGACCAGGATATGTTGCCATGTAGTGCTGGCCACACGGCTTGCTATGTTTCTCCCTATGGAGACGTTTACCCCTGTGTGCAGTTTCCTCTGCCATGCGGAAACGTGCGGCGCACAAAGTTCGTGGATATTTGGCGAAATTCCCCCCAACTCAATGAAGTGAGGTCGATCACATTGCGGGATATGCCTTCTTGCTCAATGTGCATCCATGGAGGGACCTGTACGCGCTGCCCGGGATTGGCGTACCTCGAAGGGAACATGCGCGGACCTTCCTCCCAGGACTGCGAAAAGTCGTACGCGCGGACCGGAATTCAATCCGAGAATTTGAAAAAGAGGAGAGCATCTCCGCCATCGTTCAATTCTTTGCATCTGGTTCAGATTCAGGGTTTGCAGCCCGCGGGGGTGAATTTTGTTTCAAGAATGAATGAAAACAAAACCATGAATGTCTGACGTTTAATCCTCGTTTCTCAAATCCTTTGCATGAAAATAGCACAGTTTTTATTTTCTTGTTCTACTCGACTCGAATCCTGCCAGAATGAATGCACCATGGGCACAAATTCAGATTGGAAGGAAGGACTCAGTCCTGAACGGGAATTGATTTTGTGCTGCTCTCGTACAAATCTTGACGAAGCGACAGCCGGACGCATCCGCGAAATTCTTCGTGGTCCATTGAATTGGTCCAACGTCATGGGCACTGCCCTCGACCATCACGTCGAGCCGTTTCTCCATGAGAATCTAAAGCTCGCGGGTGATGGACTCGTACCCGCCGCATGGCTCGACAACATGCGAGACAGCGCGCGGAAAACAGGAGGAATGGCGGTTCTATTTTTCTCCGAGCTTTTGCGTATTTATGAAATGTTTGAGGTTGAAGGCGTGCCGCTGATCCCCTACAAGGGGCCGGTCCTGAGCTGGCTTGCCTTTGGGAGCCTGACACGGCGGCGATTCGTCGATTTGGATTTTTTCGTCCCGCACAAGCACATACCCCATGCATCCGCCCTACTCAAGTCGGCAGGATTTGATTCTAAATTTGAAATCCCGGATGAATTGACGGGCTGCTCCGGTTATGTGCCCGGCCAATATAGTTTTTTCCGGGAGACCACGCGAACTCAGGTCGAGTTGCATACTGAGCGCACGCTTCGGTATTTCCCCGTTCCGCTGAACTTCGAAAAAATGAGCCAGCGGTTGATCGCGGTGGAATTGTGCGGACGGACGCTACGGACATTTTCCATCGAGGACACCCTAATGATGTTGTGCGTCCATGGCGCGAAACATTTCTGGGAGCGGCTTCTCTGGATCCTCGATATCGCACAGTTGATTACGGTCCAGGAAGTGGACTGGACGTTGCTCAAAGAAATCGCCGCAAAGATGAAGTCTACTCGCGTATTACTTTTAGGACTTTATCTTGCCAACGACCTGTTGGGAGCGTCAATACCGCAGGCATTGTTGCAAGATGCGCGTAGCGAAACACAGGTTCAGTGGTTAGCGGGGATGGTGCGCGAACAATACGCGGGAATTTCAGATCCCACCGTCGGCGTATGGCACCGCGCCGAGTTCCGGATTCGGTCGCGCGACGGAATCGGGCAAGGGCTCCGCCACACTTTGCGTCTCGCAATGAGCCCGACGGAAAGCGACCGCCGGGCAGTGCGCTTGCCTCGTTGGCTCACTCCGCTGTACATGTTGGTTCGGCCCTTGAGACTTCTGCGGGAATATGGATCTGGCCTGAAGCGCCGGTGAATGACGAATCTTGTTGTTTGCGAGCCGGCGCTAGAAGACCGAGGGATGCATTTTGAGCTTTAAAAAATTAGCGGTGAAGCATTTGCCAGAGAGTGGGCCATATGCGGGGGATGAAGTGCGAATTGATTCAACTGACACGCAAAGGTGTAGTTCTCTCCGGTTCCGCAGCGGACCTCCGGGCGTTGCGTGCCCGATTCCAACCCGACCATTACATCATCCTGCCAAAGTTAATCGAACGGGACCTTTTTGCGACGATCCTGAAGCGCATCGAGTCCGCGCCGTCTGTGCAGAAGGAATTTAACGGAATCATCGCGCAATCTATAATCGGTGATCCGCTCTTATGCAATATGTTATTTCTCGTCAGCATACCGGAATTTCAACGCTTCGTTCAGCGCATCACGGAGTGCCGCAGGATCGCCGATTTTCAGGGGCGTGTTTACAGGTTAAATCCCAGCACGGGCAACCGAATCATCTGGCACACCGACGTCTGCGACTACCGCATGTTGACTTTTTCCTTAAACTTGACGACGCTAGAGTATCAAGGTGGGACTTTGCAAATCCGGGGTCGAAGCTCAGAGGAAATTTTGCACGAAGTTCGCAACACGGGGCAGGGCGACGCTCTTTTCATGCGTGGTGCGAATAAGCTGTTCCATCGCGTCCTCCCCGTCGGAGGGGATGTTCCCAGGAATGCCTTGACGGGGTGGTTTCGCTGGGAAAAGGGAAATGAGAATTTTCATGGTGCCTTGCGCAAGGCGTCTCGAGTTCCGCCGGAGACGGAATCGGCCGCGTCGGGCGCGCGAAACGACTAGTTCGTGTTTGCTGTTCTATTGTCAGATGCGCGAAGGCCTTCCCCTTTTGTGGGTTTTTAGTTGCGCATTGCCAGGCATTCGTAGCAGATTATCCGCGCATGCCTGAAGCATCTGCCAATCCTGCCCGGCGGCGGACTGCCGCTGTCATTGCGATGGTAGCCGCGCTATGGTTCTGCTATGCGGGCGCCAAGCATGCATTGGCGAGCCACTACGCAACATCGTCGAACCCCGAAGACTGGAAACGCGCCACGCGTTTCGAGCCGGACAACGCGGAGATCTGGTACCGGTTGGGACGCTTCCGCCAGCTCGATTTTGATAATGCGGACGTTCCCTTGGCCATTTCCTATTACCGGCGCGCGATACAGCTCAATCCGCGCTCCCCTTATTACAAGCTCGATCTCGCAAGTACGCTCGAGACGGCGGGGAACAATGACGAAGCGGACAGTAATTTCCGAGCCGCCCAGGCTGCCTACCCGATATCCGCCGAAGTGTCCTGGAAATATGGCAATTTTCTGCTTCGCCAGGAGCGTTTGCCTGAAGCGTACGCGGAGATTCACCGCGCGCTGATGGTGGACCCTAAGCTGACTCCCCTTGCGGTGTCGCGTGTATGGCATAGCGACCCGGACGTTCACGTGCTGCTCGATCAGGTCTTGCCCGACACAGCCGAGGCATACTCGACGGCGCTCACCTTTCTGGCCGATGCTCAGGACCCGACGGGAGCGCTCGAGGTCTGGCGCCGTCTGATCGCAAAAGCTCCCCATTCGGACCCGAAATTGGCTTTCAAGCTCACCGATTTGCTGGTTGCCCAGGAAAGGTTCGAGGAAGCCGGAACAGTTTGGCGCCAAGCCATCGGGATGGACGCAGGCTCCGCGCCCGCATCTGCCGGGAATTCGCTGGTTTATGATGGCGGATTCGAGAAAGACATTTCAGGAGGTGGCTTCGGCTGGCGGCAAAGTGAAATAGCGGGCGCAGATTTCGATTTCGACACGGACGTGAAGCATTCCGGCAGCCGGTCCGGGCGGCTGATTTTTGACGGCAGTAAGAATCTATCCTACGAAAGTTTATTCCAATTCGTCCTGGTTTCTCCAAGTACGCACTATCGTTTTCAAGGATTTCTGCGCACCGAACAAATTTCGACTGAGAGCGGGATGCGGTTTGAAATCCTAGATCCCAAAGACAAACAGGACTTGGATGTGTTTACTCCGAATCGGACGGGAACTCTGCCGTGGACCTTCGAACAACTTGATTTCACAACGGGGCCAAACACGCACGTCATCCTCATTCGACTGGCGCGGAAGCCGAGCGACCGTTTGGACAATTTGCTCCGCGGCACGGTGTGGATCGACGACGTAAGTCTTTTGCCGGCCGGAGCCAATAACGCGGAGCCAGGCCAGGAAATCACCAGGTAAGTTCGCGCGGCGTGGAGTTACAAGCGGGCAATTTCGGGACGGAGGGAATCGGCTCCAGATGCAGGATCGGCGTTACAGTCGAAGAGTTCGGATGACTGCAGTCTTTACGCAACTACACTCATGAGTTCCATACGCACCGGCATCTGCGTTTTGGCTGCCTTCGCCGTGCTCGCTCACGGAGCGGTCGAACCATGGTCGGAAGCCGTCCTCGAGATTGGAGCCGCCGTTTTACTGCTGAACTGGGCCTGGAAGGCATTGACGGTCAGCGAATTGAAATTGCTTTGGAATCCTCTGTTGTGGCCGCTTCTTGGTTTTTGGCTGGTGGCGGCGCTCCAGTTGGCAATTGGTATTACGCCTGTCCCATTCTTAACGCGCATCGAATTGCTGAAATACTCGGCGCTGTTGGCTCTATTTTTTCTTTGTGTGCAGTCCTACAGAACCCGGGCCCAATGGCGCAACTTTGTCTGGTTTTTGTTGAGCCTCGGGTTTGCGGTTTCCTTGTTTGCCATCCTGCAGCATTTTACGTTCAACGGAAAATTGTATTGGGTGCGGGAACTGCAGTTCGGCGGCATCCCGTTCGGCCCTTATGTCAACCGGAATCACTTTGCCGGCCTGATGGAGCTGCTCATCCCGCCGGGGCTGGCCATTCAAATCCTGGGCGCCGAACGGCGTGATCAGTTGCCATTAGTGACCCTTTTCACCTTGCTGCCGATCGGAGCTTTGTTTCTGTCCGCTTCCCGGGGCGGCATCATAAGTTTTGTTGCGCAGGTGGGCTTTCTAGCAATTTTAGTTTTCGCGCGCCGCAGAGAAAAAAAGGTGATGGTGGCTGCCGCGTTGGTTATAACCCTTGCTGCTATTTTGGTTTCGTGGCTGGGCATCGGCGCCGCGCTAGATCGATTTGCCACCTATAAGAAACTGGAAACCAGCGAGGGGCGCCGGGTGGAAATGCTGCACGACAGTTTGCGGATCTTTCAGGATCACCGTGTTTGGGGAACGGGGCTGGGCACTTTGCAGGAAGTCTTTCCGCTCTACGAAACGGTCTATGACGGCCTCATCGTAAATCACAGCCATAATGATTACGCAGAGGCTCTTGCCGAAACGGGGGCTATCGGCGGTCTTTGCGGGTTAGTCTTTCTGGCCTACCTTTTTTGGACGTCCTGGAAAATTCTCAACGTGGGAGGCGACCCGCAAAACTTTGCCTATCACGCGGGCGCCCTGGTTGCCTGCCTTGGGCTTCTCGTGCATGCCGGAGTGGACTTCAATTTTCATATTCCTTCGAACGCGCTTATCTTTCTTTTACAATCGGCCCTGGCCACGTCCGTTTTCCCGGCTTTGCCAATATCGCGCAGGGGTTGACCTTTCTTGTTTCCTGCCGATATTTAGAATCGGAGCTTGCCGAGTTTGCTCAAAAAAGCTCGAATTCGGATTTATCGGGTCCAAGCGGATGCAGCGCGCCGTGCCATGGGTCACGAACTAGATGGCACGCCGTTTAAGGTACGTGTACCGTTCCGGAACATTATTTTTTTTCGCCAAGAAATACCCTTGACTGAGAGAAAGAGTCTGTATAATGGCAGGCGCGTGGGGGGAGTATCTATCTTGAGCAATCAGATATGGCAGGGCCTATTGCGCCCAGCGTTCTACTTGTCTAGCCGAATGGGGCTCTTCCTTCTTCTGGCCGTTCCATCCGCTTACTCTCAACAACAAAGATTGCCTTCGGCGCCGGCACAGGGGCCGGGATCGGTGTCCAAGCCGACGAATGTAGTCGCGACTGAAACCAATGACCGTATCGCCCAGCTTGCGCTTGCCTCGGATGTGAAGCAAGGCGATTACGTGATCGGGAGCGGTGATTTATTGGGCATCGAAGTATTTGACGTTCCCGAGCTTTCGCGCGACGCTCGCGTGAACGAAACGGGTTATATTTCCTTACCGCTCATGCCTTCCAAAGTGCGGGCCGGAGGGCTCACGCCTTTTCAACTGCAGGATAAGCTTGCCGAGCTATTACAGACAAATGGACTCGTATCGACGCCTCAGGTCACCGTATCCCTAAAGGAGCAGCACAGCCAGCCCATAACGGTGATCGGAGCAGTCAAAACTCCGATGGTGATCCAAGCTCTGCGCAAGACAACGCTCCTCCAGGCACTGTCGCAAGCCGGTGGCATCGCGGATGACGCGGGCAGCACCGTGATCGTTACACGCTCCGTCCCAGACATTTCCGATTTGGCAGACCCGGCTGATGCTTCGGTACCATCGACTCCTCAGACCTTTACGATCAATTTGTCCGACGTTCTGGAATCCGGAGATTCCCGTTTCAACATTCCCCTCATCGGGGGTGATGTTGTCTCCGTTCCCCGCGCCGGCATTATTTATGTCGTGGGCGCCGTACAGAAACCGGGCGGCTTCCTGCTACAAAATGATCTGGACCACATGACCATGATGAAAATGCTATCTCTCGCGGGGGGGGCGACGAACTCGGCGAAGATGAAGAATACGGTCATCCTTCGAAAAAATCTCGCTACTGGAAACCGAGATCAGGTTCCGGTTGACTTGAGTAAGGTCATGCACTTGAAGACACAAGATGTCCAAATGCAAGCCAATGACATCCTATTTGTGCCTGATAGTTCTGGTTTGAAGGCCTTGCATCGCGCAGGCGACGTAGCGGTGGCGCTCACCTCAGGGATCGGGATTGTGGCTGCGGGTAAATTGTAGTCCTGTATTGGCCGGATCAATTCGATTTGAATCATTGGAGCTTGTGAAGATTTTATGGACGAGACAAACAATCTAGCTTCTCGAGAGCACTTCAACGCGAATTCCATGGAATCCCTCCAGCATCGTTCCCCTTTCCTTGCACTGGATCTGATGCCGCGGGAAGCTCACCTACTCGACTACCTGCTAGTTTTGAGGAAGCACCAGTGGCTTATTACTTTTTTCCTTTTGGCTGTCGTATCGATTGTGACGATTGCCACCTTCCGCATGCAACCAATTTACGAAGCGACGGCAAGAGTTGAGGTTGACCGAGACACTCCCAGCGCGTTCCGCTTTAACGAATCGGATCAGGGTGGGGATTATGGGGATTTGGAGGATTACATCGTCACGCAATCCAAGATTCTTCAGAGTGAAACTTTGGCCATGCAAACGGTCAAATCCATGGGCCTCGATAATCTACCCCAATTTGGGGGCCGCCCCGGGAAACCGGTGAAACCCGAACCGGCAGGCAGCGATGCCAGTCTGATGCGGCCGCCTGCCCTCGGCGCTTTTCTTGGCGGCTTAAGCGTGAAGCGAGTGCCGAACGCTCGTTTGCTCGATGTGACGTTTGAGGCAACTGATCCCGTCCTTGCGGCCCGCGTGGTGAATGCCCATTTGAACAACTTCATCGAGCAGAATTTTCGCAGCCGCTTTGACGCTGCCACGCAGGCTTCGAACTGGATGGCCGGGCAATTGACCGAGATGAAGATCAAGGTCGAGAACGCCGAAGACGCGCGCCTTGAATATGAGCGCGACAATCAGATATGGACCATCGACGAAAAAAGCGACATCAGTACCCAAAAGTTGGGCGAGCTTGAAAAGCAGCTGACGGATGCGCAAGCCGAGCGTATCAACAAGGAGGCCGTTTACCAGCTTGCACAATCAGGGAACTACGACGCCATCGCCGCCGTGCGAGAAAGTGCAGTCATTCAGGATATTTTAAAGCAGCAGACCACCTTGAGCGCGCAATATACCGACGCGGTGAACCAGTATGGGCCTAAGTTCCCGAAGGTCTTACGAATCCAGGCGCAGCTCAAGGACCTCGATCAATTGATCACGCGCGAGAAATTGAATATCGGCAATCAGGTTGAAGCCGACTACCGCGGCTCGCGTCAGCGCGAGCTTCTCTTGAAGGAAGCCCTCGACGAACAGAAAGGCGAAGTGAACCAAACTGCCGAGAAGCTCGTTCAATACAACATTCTGAAACGAGAGGCCGACACCAATAAACAGCTCTATGACGGCATGCTCCAGAAATTGAAGGAAGCGGGCATCACGGCGGGACTTCGGTCCTCCAATATTCGAATTGTGGACCCCGCCCTGATTCCGAGGGGGCCTTCCCGTCCCAATAAATCGCGAAACCTTTTGTTGAGCATTATGGTCGGCTTTATTGGTGGAGTCGGCTTGGCGCTTCTGCGCGAGTATCTTGATAACACCGTAAAGACTCCGGACGATATCGAAAGGCTAGCACAGCTTCCTTCGCTTGCCGTAGTTCCCGCGCTATCCAGCTCTGGCGGAAGGCACCGCCGTGGTTTTTCAAAACTGTTGAAGACTCCGGTAGCGCCCTCAAAGGAAGGCCGCGCGGAGTTGATTTCGCACAACATGCCGCAGTCGCAAATGTCAGAGGCCTTTCGCGCGCTGCGCACGTCTTTGCTTCTTTCGCAGGCAGATCATCCTCCCCAGGTCATCTTGATGACCAGCGCGCTCCCCCGTGAGGGCAAAACCACTGCAGCGGTCAACCTTGCGGTGACTCTCGCTCAGCTGGGCGATAAGACATTGCTGGTGGACGCCGATTTGCGCAAACCTGGAATCAATCGAGCATTGAGTCTGGTGGACGGTAAACACGCTGGATTGAGTTCTTATCTTGCGGGCGTTTCCTCCCTGGATTTGATCACCGTGCCGCACCCAGCGATTACGAATCTCGATGCGATTCCGACCGGGCCGATCCCTCCCAATCCGGCCGATTTGCTTTCCTCGCACCGGTTGACAGAACTCATTGCCGAGCTCCGTACCCGATATAAGTTTGTGGTGATCGATTCTCCTCCCATTATGGCCGCCACGGACGCGGTTATTCTTTCCGTACTCGTGGATGGTGTGCTGATGGTGGTGCGGAGTGGAGAGACTCCTAAGGAAGCCTTCACCCGCACGCGGGATCTATTGGTCGGCGTGAAATGCCACATGCTGGGAGTTGTGTTGAACGCCGTGGATGCCAGCTCGCCCGACTATTACTACTCGTATCGGTACTACCCCTATTCGTATGGCGGCTATGGCCGGGAAGAAGACACCAGGAAATCGCGGAAAGCTCGCCGGGCCGAGGCATCGGAATCGCAATTGGGGCAGGACTAAACCGTCAGGGGGAATTGCTTGGTTTATCTCATCACAGGTGGAGCGGGTTTTATCGGATCTCACCTTGCCGAGCGGCTGCTCGAACGGGGCGACCAGGTCCTGTTGATGGATAATCTTTCCACCGGGAGTATGGAAAATATCCGGCACCTCAAGAAGTATGACCGCATGCATTATTTTCTCGAACCTTTGGGAAATCGCCAACTCCTAGCGGAACTTGTCGATGAGGCCGACATCATCCTTCATCTGGCCGCGGCTGTGGGCGTAAAACTGATTGTGGAAAGCCCGGTGCGAACGATTGAAACGAACGTTAACGGCACGCAAATGGTGCTCGAAGCGGCTTGCAGAAAAAAAAAGTTAGTATTCACCGCATCGACGTTCTGAAGTGTATGGAAAGAGCGCGAATTTTCCTTTCCATGAAGACGACGATTTGGTGCTTGGTGCGACGACCAAGGGCCGATGGAGCTATGCAGCGTCCAAGGCCTTGGATGAATTCCTTGCCCTCTCCTATTGGAAGGAAAAGGGTTTGCCCGTGGTCATCGCCCGGCTCTTCAATACTGTGGGCCCCCGGCAAACGGGCCGCTATGGTATGGTTCTGCCTAATTTTGTCGGGCAAGCCCTGCAAGGGGCGCCCATCACGGTTTATGGCACGGGTCAACAGTCCCGATGCTTTTGCGATGTGCGAGATTGCACGGAAGCGATCCTGCGGTTGATTTCAACGGATAAGTCAGTTGGGGAAGTCGTCAATGTGGGCAACGACCATGAGATCTCGATCGAAGGTCTGGCTCACATGGTCAAGCAACGGACGGGCAGCACTTCGTCCATCGAATTTGTCTCCTATGATCAGGCCTATGAGCCGGGATTTGAGGACATGTTCCGTCGCGTTCCTTGTCTCGATAAATTGGCACGACTGACGGGTTTTCGGCCGGCTACGACATTGCCTGAGATCATCGACCGAGTCGCCGCCTATCATGGAAGAAAGAAGCAATTTGTAGGAGTACCTGGAAAGGCTGCCAGCAGCTTTGCTTAACGCCCGGTCCGCCGACCGTTTCCCATGCATTCGGGAGACGAGAAGGGTGCCCGGGTGTTTTGATGCGTTGGCAGATGAGCGAGAACTATCGGCGCCCATGGCGGTCGGAGTAATTGCCGGTTTTGGCCTCTTCCAAGGCCGCGGGCGTGTCTAACCCAAGATCAGGATTTGAAATCCGTCTCCGTCGCCAGTGTTCAACGGAGATTTTGTGCGGGTGGAAGTATGAATGGCACTAGGACCAATGTGGCGCCTCGAGGCGATCGAATCGTTGTAGACACTTTATTCTCGTCGGTAGCGATACCAGGAACCAGGGCATTCGCGGCAAGTGCGAAGTTGCTTTTCTTCCTATTTCTTTTGACCCTTCCATTAGTGAATCCCTGGGTGCGAGGTGACGGCGTTGGTTACTACGCCTACCTGCGGTCCGTTCTGATCGACCACGATCTGCGATTCGAAAACGACTACCTCGCCGCCAACGAATCTTTCGTGCTTTTGCACGTGGATGCCCAAGGGCACCTTCGCCCCGAGATGTTTACGCGGACCGGTTACGTCGGAAATCACTTCAGTGTCGGCCCCGCGATTTTATGGGCTCCTGTCATAATCGTCGTTCACGGGGCTGTTCTCCTGGCAAATCGCTTCGGCGCGCACATCTCGGCTGACGGACGCTCGAGTCCGTACATGATTTCTATGGCGTTGACAACAGCGTGCTATGGTTTTTTGTCGCTGTTTCTGACTTTTCGAATTGCGCGGAAATATTTCGATCAGCAATGGGCATTTCTCGCCACGATTGGGATTTGGCTGGCGAGTTCTCTGCCGGTCTATATGTATTTCAATCCCTCGTGGTCGCACGCTCTGTCCGCTTTTGCAGTCGCCCTGTTTCTCTGGTATTGGGACCGCACACAATTGCGGCGAACTATTGGGCAGTGGGCTATTTTGGGGCTCATGGCCGGTTTGATGGCAAACGTCTACTATCCAAATATTTTCCTGCTCATTTTTCCTGGGTTTGAAAGCATTTATCTGTTGCGTACGGAACACAGCGATTCCGATCCGGCACGAACGCCATTGCATAAACTAGTGCCGTCCTGTGCATTGTTCGGGGCGATCTTCATTGTTTCGCTTTTGCCGACCTTTGTTACGCGCAAGATCATATACGGAAGTGCGTTCGAAACGGGCTACCCGGGAATTCGGACATGGAACTGGACTTCTCCTGCGTTGCTCCGAGTTTTGTTTTCCTCGGACCACGGGATGTTCAGCTGGACCCCAATTCTGATCCTTGCTGTTATCGGGTTGCTTTTCCTCAGCAAGCGCCATGTGTTTCTGGGAGTTGGATCGCTCGTGACGTTTCTCGCTTACTACTTTTTTATTGCCAGCTATCCGGATTGGGATGGTATTTCGAGCTATGGGAATCGTTTTTTTGTCTCTCTGACCCCGATTTTCATCTTGGGCCTTGCCGCACTGCTTACTTCGTTCTCGAGTTGGGTTGGCAAGACATCACGCGCAGCCACTTTGGCCGCAACGGCTGTTGTCTTCTTCTCGCTATGGAATATGGGGTTTATCTTTCAGTGGGGCACACATATGGTTCCTGCGCGCGGAAAGATTTCGTGGGATGAGATGGTGCACAATCAATTTGTCACAGTGCCGTCGCGACTGACACATGGTCTGGAGACCTACTTTTTGCACCGCTTGGACATGATGCGGCACATCGAGAAGGAAGATATCGAGGAGCAAAAACTCCAAGGGAAGCCGGAGGACTGAACGCTTCGATGCCTGTTACGCAAACCCAAGTGGCATTGGCTGAGCCGCCTAGCGATCTTCCGGTGGTGCGCATTGACGCGCGACGCGGCTGGCTGGCGCTCGACCTTGAGGAATTGTGGGCGTATCGCGAGTTGCTCTATTTCTTAATCTGGCGCGACATTAAGGTCCGGTACAAGCAGACGGTGATCGGAGCGGCCTGGGCCATTCTTCAGCCGGTGATGACAATGCTCGTCTTTAGCCTTTTTTTCGGTAAACTGGCGAAAATCCCGTCGCAGGGACTGCCGTACCCGATTTTTTACTATTGCGCCTTGCTGCCTTGGATGTATTTTGCCACGGCCATGCAGGCTGCCACGAACGTAGTTGTGGAACAGCAGCGTGTGATCACGAAAGTCTATTTCCCGCGGGTCGTGCTCCCGATTTCTTCCGTCCTCTCGGGACTTTTGGATTTTGTGATTTCCTTTGCCGTGTTTATCAGCATGATGTTTTACTACCACATTGCTCCAACAGGGGCGGTGGTTTGGCTGCCTGCGTTTACATTGTTGACTGTGCTGACCGCCCTTGGTGTCGGCTTATGGCTTTCCGCTTTGAACGCCCTGTACAGGGATGTCCGGTACGTGCTGCCGTTTCTCGTGCAGTTCTGGATGTTTGCCTCCCCAGTCGCTTATCCCAGTTCGCTGGTGCCGGCAAAATGGCGCTGGCTCTACGGTCTAAATCCAATGACGGGCGTCATTGAGGGATTCCGCTGGGCGCTTACGGGCCATGGGCAACCTCCAGGGGTGGTGCTGGCTGCTTCGTCGGCAGCAGTGGGACTGCTGGTTCTCAGCGGACTCATTTACTTCCACGCCGTCGAAGGCAAGATCGCGGACGTGGTCTGAACCATGTGCCATTTGGCCATCCATGTGGAGTCGCTGTGCAAGCGTTACGGAGTCGGTGAGCGCGAGCGGTATTTTTCCTTGCGCGACGTGATCACAAAGGCGGTGGCGTCGCCGTTCCGGCGCACGAAACGCAGCGTATCCGATTTTATGTGGGCGCTTCGGGATGTCAGCTTCGACGTTGAGAAAGGCGAAGTCATAGGACTCATTGGGCGTAACGGCGCGGGAAAAACAACGCTGCTGAAGATTCTTTCCCGCATTACGCAGCCCACATCAGGTTTCGCCGAACTTCATGGCCGAGTTGGCAGTCTCCTCGAAGTGGGCACGGGCTTTCATCCCGAGTTGACCGGGCGCGAAAACGTCTACCTGAGCGGCACGATTTTGGGGATGACCAAACGGGAGATTGACCGCAAGTTCGATGAGATCGTCGCCTTTGCAGAGGTCAAGAAATTCCTCGACACACCCTTGAAACATTACAGCACGGGAATGCAGATGAGGCTCGCCTTTGCGGTGGCCGCTCACCTCGAGCCCGAAATCCTGTTTGTGGACGAAGTCTTGGCCGTCGGCGATATTGAATTCCAGAAGAAATGCCTTGGGAAGATGCAAGAGGTTTCCAGGAGCGGCCGAACCATCGTTTTTGTCAGCCATCAGATGAATCAAATCCGGAGACTCTGCGGCCGTGCGTTATGGATTGATGGAGGCCAGGTCCGCGAACAAGGACCCACGGGCGCGGTGGTGGCCCAATACGAATCTGCAAGCCTCCAGCCTTTGGAGGGAGCCGACGGTCGAAACGCCTGCTTCCTCAAGTGGTCGATCGGCGGCAAAGATAACGTGGTTCGAGACGGCATGCGGGAGGTAGCATTCCATTTTCAGTTGCGCCTGAACGAGGCGATATCACAAGGCCACTTTGGCATTGCCATTTTGAGTGACACAGGGGCCGTTCTTGCCGGATGGGGTTTTGACAATCTCGATATCCCCGATGGCGATCAGGAAATCGTCTTGCGGGTTCCCTCGCTTCCCTTGCGTCCCGGAGCGTATCCGCTGACATGTTCCATTTTTAACATGGGCAATAACCTGACGGGTGGACATTTGGTGGAACAATGGTACGCGTTGCCGCCACTGGTGGTCGACACGCCCCCGTTTTCCCATCCTCAGGACCGCTGGGCGGGCATTTTCAATATTCCTGCCGAAATTGAAGTGGAGTCCCTGAGCAGGCGTCTATGACATCCCACTCCTTACCGCGATTCTGGCACAAGCCCTGGAATGAAAAACTCACGACAGCCCAATTTCTATTTTGGCAAGGCCTGGCAAAACTGCCTTTTGTTCCGGTACCCATATACCTTGACGTTACCAGCACTGAAACCGTGCACCTGTGGTGGTCCTACTTTGTTGGTTTTTTCGACCAAGATCGCGCCTTCTTCGATTACTGGGGAAAGGATATAGGAGATCTTCGGTTTCTCTGGAAAATCCTCCAGCCAGGCAACACCCTCCTCGATATCGGTGCTTATCATGGGGTCTATTCCGTGGTGGCTGGCAGACGGGTCAAAAATGGCGGTTGTATATTCGCGTTCGAGCCCTCACCGAGAGAACGGCGCAGGCTTCGATTACACCTGCTGTGGAACGGCATCCGGTGCGCAAGGGTCGAGCCGTTTGCAGTCGGCGGAGCAGCCTCAGAAACATCATTCTTCCAGGTTGTTTCAGGCGATCCAACCCGCAATGGTCTGAAACCTCCCGCAACCGATGACACCGTGGGAAAAATCACGGTAAAGACAATCAGCCTCGATCAATATGTCGCGGAAGCGGGAATTCGGAAAGTGGATGTGATGAAGCTAGATGTCGAGGGTGGAGAACTGGAAGTTCTCCGTGGCGCAACAGGAATGTTCAATCAATTCCGCCCGATTCTGATTTGCGAAGTGCTGGATGAGACGACGCAAGTCTGGGGCTATAAGGCGCGAGAGATCATTTCACTGCTCAGGACCATTGGATACCTGTGGTTTGAATGCCGCCCTGATGGAACCCTGATTCCGCACGAAATCCTTGAAAAGTATCCTGTGGTGAAAAACTACGTGGCGGTTCCGCGGGAGAAATTGCATTTGGTATAACACGGCACAGTGGCACTCTCGGGCACGCTCCTGTAAAGGTCTTATAAGTTATGCTTAATTCTGGTTGGATTGAGAGAATGATGGCGATCAGGCATAACCAGCGGAATATCTTATCGCATGATAAGAGCTGCACCATATTCGCCAGGTGGGCGATCTACGATGTGGACTGAGTGCAACTGAGGGAAGTGCCCCCGAGGTTCTCATGTGGGATTCGGTGTGCGGTGCCGCAGATCACGCGTGGAAGAAGATTCGCGTGGGTCTGCGTTTCCACGGCAAAGGTGCATTTCCCAATTTTTCGATTCCCGGGCGTCTGCCTTTCGGCGCGTGGTGGCTGGCGTGGAATGATGTCGTGGGCAAAACTGTCTTAAAGGGTTTGTTCGAAAATGAAGAGAGCGAATTTCTCGTGCGAATGCTCCATCCGGGTATGACCGTGCTCGACATAGGCGCGCACCACGTCTTTTACACCCTGCTTGCTTCCCGATTGTCGGCGATGGTGGGCGCGTCTTCGCTTTTGAACCATCTCCGCGCGAGAGGAAGAAACTGAAATGACGCCTTTGGTGGAATCACTGTTCGAACGTGGGAGTTCTTGGCGTGGCGTTGGGCACGAGTGCTGGTCAAGCAGAGTTGTTCCTGGCTGCGGGCCGTGAAACCGGTTGCAACATCTTGCGGGCACCAGCGGTCCGGGGTGCACCAAAGAAAGTAAGCGTACCCCTGGACACCTTGGACAATTCTTGACCCGACGAAGAGTTGAACATGTGGATTTTGTGAAGCTCGACGTGGAAGGCGCAGAAGTGAGTGTACTGGGAAGGGCAGGAAGTTTACTGTCTGGTTGACTGCGGCCCATCCTGCTGGTGGAGTTGTGTGATTTGCGCACTGCGGCCTGGGAGTACGCCGCTTCTCAAATTTTCAAGTGCCTGTCGGATCGCAGATATCGTTGGTTCGAACCGCGCGAAGGCGGCTGGCTGAGCCCAGCTTTGCTTGGTCGCGATACGTACAATCAAAATTTGATTGCGGTCCCCGAAGAGCGGATCGAGCGGTTGGAAAACTACGTCGCGCCGGCGCAGAACGAGCGGCCCGGAACATAATTAAAGGCCATATGGAAAAGAGAAATTCAGTTATTGGAATGGGGGAACTGGGTGCTCCAATAGTCGTGGCTCTGGCCGCACGAGGGGCAGCACAGTGAAGCCCTGGAAAATCCTTGTGACCGGCAGCAGCGGATTGATTGGTTCCGAAGCGGTTGAGTATTTCGACCGGCAAGGGCACCACGTTGTGGGCGCGGATAACAATATGCGCCGCGTCTTCTTTGGCGCGCCCGGCGACACGCTCTGGAATTTGGAGAGGCTGAAACGCTCCACCAAGCGGTTTACTCCCACCGCGCTCGACATTCGAGACCGCGATGGCATCACGACTCTGTTTCGAGAACATCGCTTTGACTTGATTGTCCACTGCGCCGCGCAGCCGTCCCATGACAAAGCAGCCAACATCGCCATGCTCGATTTCGAAGTCAACGCGCTTGGCACGGTGAATCTTCTCGAAGCCGCGCGTCAGCACTGCCGCGACGCGGCATTCGTGTTCATGAGCACCAACAAGGTGTACGGCGACGCACCCAACGAA
This sequence comes from uncultured Acidobacteriota bacterium, assembly GCA_963719875.1. Taxonomy (GTDB): domain Bacteria; phylum Acidobacteriota; class Terriglobia; order Acidiferrales; family UBA7541; genus Palsa-360. The sequence goes on from CAVRDJ010000002.1 coordinate 1,269,991, forward strand.
AAGCCGCTCCGGGAGCTCGAAACGCGCTTCGACTTTGCCGATCCCGCCGATTTCGACGGGATCGACGAAAACTGCCGTATCGACCGCACGCTGCATTCCTTGTTTGGGGCTTCCAAGGTTGCCGCCGACATCTACGCGCAGGAGTATGGCCGTTACTTCGGCATGAATGTCGGTATTTTCCGCGGTGGATGCCTCACTGGTCCGTCGCACTCGGGCGTTGAATTGCACGGCTTTCTTTCGTTTTTGCTCAAGGTCGCCCTCTCAGGGAGCACATACACGGTTTACGGCTACGTCGGAAAGCAAGTGCGCGACAATCTTCATAGTTTTGATGTCGTGCGCGCGTTCGATGAGTTTGCCCGCAATCCACGGCCCGGCGAGGTCTACAACCTGGGCGGAGGACGCGACAATAGCGTTTCGATTCTGGAAGCCATTGCTCGCATCGAGGTTCTGACAGGGCGAAAGATCAACTGGACCTATGCGGAACAGGCGCGCAGGGGCGATCACATCTGTTACATCTCGAATCTGGCGAAACTCAAGAGTCATTATCCCGGCTGGAGCGTTACGCGCAGCCTTGATTCCACGCTCGAAGAAATGGCCGCTGAGGAACGCGGTCGCCGCGAGAACGGGAGCGTGCTGCCGTGAACGGAACGGCTTCGGCCTTTGAAGCTTCCGCGGGCGATCGCGGCACGTTATTGGCAGATTTCGTGATTGCGCGGTCTGACCCCTTGTCGTCGACGCCACATCCATCTACACGCTCGTTCAACGGCGTCGTAATTTTTCGCATCATTCAGGCTGACTGATGAAAGCCACTGTCCTTATCGATACTTACAATCACGAGCGCTTCATCGAACGCGCGATCACCAGCGTTCTCGATCAGGACATACCGCTGGACGATATCGAAATTCTTGTGGTTGACGACGGATCGACGGACCGAACGCCGGAACTGATCCGCCGTTTTGAGCCGCGCGTACGCCTTCTGCGCAAGCCAAATGGTGGTCAGGCATCGGCGTTCAATTTCGGCTTTGCCCAAGCTCAAGGAGAGGTCCTCGTAACTTTGGACGGCGATGACTGGTGGGCCAAGGAAAAGCTTCGCCGAGTCCTTGAGACTCTGGAGGCAAATCCCGATGTAGGCATAGTGGGGCACGGCCTTTATGAGGAGTATTCCGACGGGCGGTCCAATGGCCTGATTCTCCCCGGCGGTTCGTATCGCCTGGATCTCACTTCGCAACAAAATGCGGAATTATTTCGTCACTTGGCTGCATTTTTCGGGACCAGCAGAATGATCATCCGAAAGTCGGTTCTGGATCAGATTCTGCCGATCCCCGAAGAATTGACAATCGAGGCGGACGAGTACATTTTCACCCTGGCTCCCGCCATCGCCCCGGCCATGGTCTTGAACGAACCGTTGTGTTACTACGGGATTCACTCGGGGAACCTATTTCAGTTTGGAAAGTTTGAGCCCGCGAAGGCGCGGCGGAAGATGAATGTCCTTGAAGTTCTCCTGAGCGAGCTCCCGGCAAAGCTCCGGAAATTTGGAGCGACCGAGGAGATCATCAACACGTTGTTTTGCAGCACTCGAGTCGACGTGGACCGCATGCGCCTCAGCTTGGAAGGTGGGAGCCCGTTGGAATCGTTTTCGGTTGAGCGCGCCGCCTTTAAAGTCTCCTACCGCGAAGTAACCTGGCGTTACCGGATATTCCATGCTTTTGTTCTGATACAAGCTTTGCTCTTACCGCCTCGTGTGTTCTATCGGCTTCGGAGATGGTACACAGAGAAGGGGTTATCTCGTCTCCGGAACTGGACCGGAGAACCGACACGAGTCGTGCAGGTGGTCGAGCGACGACCCGGATGAGGCTATGAATACAATGTTAATGGAGACGGCAGCTCACGGGCTGGGTTCTCTTCGCATCGGTCGGCGTTCCGTACCTGGCCAAGGGCGGTTGGTGGACGGTCTTGGCAGGCTTGCAGGTTGGATCAGTGGAGACCGGGCGGTGGTGTCGCCGTGGCCGGGTGTGCAGTTCGAAACAGATCTGGCCGACCGAATCCAAAGGCAGATGTGGGCCGGAACGTATGAACCACATGTGCGAGCTTGTTTGGGCGCACTGCTTGAGCCCGGTGATGTGTACTTTGACGTGGGCGGTCACATCGGCTACCACGCTGTTGGGGCTGCCCACAAAGTGGGAGTGAATGGCCGAGTTTTCGCATTTGAAGCAGACCCGATGATGTATGAACGGCTGGCGCACAATCTGGACCAATTTCCGTGGGCGCAAGCAACACATGCCGCGGTTTGGGACCATAGCGGAACGCTCACATTCGCTCGGTCTGCCGTCGCACAGGAATCCGGTTGGGGAACCCTCACCGAGGTGCGGGACTTTGACAAGGGCGAGCATTTGGATGTCCGCGCGATCGCGCTCGACGAGTGGTGCCGTGACGCGCACGTAGCACGATGGGACTCGATGAAATTGGATGCTGAGGGATCGGAACTCGCGGTTTTGCGGGGCGCGCAAAATGCACTGGAACAATTTCAACCGGTCATGATGATTGAGATCAATGGAATCCTTCTCAAACAGGGGGGAAATTCAGCCGCGCAAGTTGCGGATTTCCTCGCGGCGAGGAGCTATCGCCTGTTTTCGCTTTCCTTCGGCCGGCTGGATCCGTGGGACCTCGCAAAGCACGGCGACTTCAGCGATACGCTGTGTCTGCCGGAAATCCGCGCGGTAGCCGCGTTGGAACGGCTGGGGCATGCAGGATTCGATCTGTCTATTTAATGTCGCATGTCGACATGGCCGTTCTCAGTGCGTTCCCTCAAAGGAGGGCTCATAAACGTGGATGCGACAAATTTGATGAGGCAAGATTGGGACGAGCGAGCGCGCAAAGACGCTTTCCACTACATCGCGTCTTGGCGCAAAGACTGGGATCCGGAATCATTCTTCCAATCTGGTGAAGAAGACTACCAACGATTCGTGGCCCCGGTTTTCGATCGATGTCACTTGGAACCAGAAGGCAAGCCCATGTTGGAACTGGGTTGCGGCGCAGGGCGAATGACGCGGAGTTTCGCGCAAAGGTTTTCGCGCGTAATTGCATTCGACATCTCCGGGGAAATGCTTCGCCACGCACAAGCACTCTACCCCGAGGCTGCCAATATTGTTTGGACCCTGGGAAATGGTACGGACCTTTCCAGCATCGGCGACCAAACCGTGGATTTCGTCTTCAGCTACATCGTGCTCCAACATATGCCTACCCCTGAGTTCGCTCTTCGGTACATTCGAGAGATGATTCGCGTTCTAAAGCTTGACGGCATATTTCTATTTCAATTCAACTCCGCCCACAAGGTCACAATGAACTGGAAGGGCCGCATGGCCTGGAAGATCGTTGATTTTCCTTGGGCCCTCGGATTTCGAGGAGCAAGCCGCGGGGTCGCCTCGCTGTTTGGACTGTCCCCTGAAATCGCGGGGAAGAGTTGGAGGGGAGCTTCACTGGACATATTGGCCGTACGCGACGCCATCCGGGATGCTGGCGGCATCGTAGAAGAATTGGCCGAACCGCACTCGCCAATGACATGGTGTCGCGGTTCGAAATCGAGGGCACAGATCCGTTGATTACTCTGGGATTCAACTATTCGCAAATGCATGACTCGTCGGCCTGCATCGCTCGCGATGGCGAATTGCTGTTCGCGGTCGCGGAGGAGCGCATTAGCCGCATCAAACACGATGCTGGATTTCCCCATCACGCGATCCGCGCGTGCCTTGAATTTGCCAAAGTGCGCCCCGATCAACTCGATGTGATCTGCGCAGGCTGGCCGGCGCCTTATCGGATGTTTCTGAATGACCTTAAGTGTTTCGGCACCGGTAAATTTCCAATGAATTATGCCAACGTGCTGAACGTGACGCGTACGTTTGGAAGCATGGCGCACCAGAACGGCGGTTTCCGCCGCTTCACGGATCATTTCGGGCCAACCCGCGCACAGATGCGATTTGTAGATCACCATCTGGCCCACGCCATCAGCGCATATTCATACTCTGGGTTGGACAAGGCAGCGGTGGTTGTGATGGACGGGCGCGGAGCCTGGGAAGCCAGCTCCATCTGGTACGGCTACGACGGACATCTCGATCACGTGCTCACAATCCCGTGGCCGAACTCGCTCGGGCTGTTCTACGCCCAGTTTACGCAGTATCTCGGATTTGTTCCCAACAGCGATGAATGGAAGGTCATGGGCCTCGCGCCGTACGGGAATCCGGGGATCAATCTAAGTGAATTTATTTCGTTAAATCATGAGTCGTATCGCGTCAACGCGCCGCTCTTGTTCGAACGTAGCAACGGCACTTCGGCCATCGCCAAGTGGCTCGGACCCAAACGAACACCTGAGAGTGAAATCGACGAAAGTTTCAAAAATGTGGCGTTTGCCGTGCAAGACGCGTGCGAAATGGCAATGCTGGCGCTGGTCAAGCTAGCAACGCAGAAGACAAACTGCCGCAACGTCTGCCTCGCGGGCGGCGTGGCACTCAATTCGAAAGCAAACGGAAAAATTCAAGCGTCCGGCATGGTCGACAACATCTTTGTCCAGCCCGCCGCTTCGGACGACGGCGTCGCGCTGGGCGCCGTGTTTGCTCCATATCTTGACCAGGGTGGCCGGTTGCCGATGAAGCCGATGCGCCACGCCTATCTCGGTCCGGAATATTCCGATGCGGAAATCGAAAAGGCGCTGCGGACCTATAAACTCCGCGCTTCAAGGGTGGACAACGTCGCCGCAACCACCGCCGAACTGCTCGCCAACGGAAAAATCATAGGCTGGTTCCAAGGACGAATGGAATTCGGCCCGCGCGCGCTGGGTCACCGCTCGATCCTGGCTGATCCGCGCGATCCGGAAATGAACGCAAAGGTGAACAATGCGGTCAAGTTCCGCGAATGGTGGCGTCCGTTTGCGCCGTCAATGCTGAAGGAAGTTGCCAGAGAGTATCTCGAACATGTCTGCGATTCGCCTTTCATGATCCTGACGAATCCGGTCCGCCCCGAAAAGCGCAGCGTCATTCCCTCGGTCACGCACGTGGATGGAAGCGCGCGGACTCAAACAGTGGAAAAAGACATCAATCCGTTGTATTGGAATCTGATTAATGAGTTCGGCAAGCGCACGGGCGTGCCCGTCGTCATGAACACGTCGTTAAACCTGCGCGGCGAAGCCATCGTGAACACCCCGACCGACGCGGTTCGTACGTTCTTTAGCTCCGGGATGGATGTGCTCGTGATCGGTTCGTATTTGGTGGAGAAGTGAGCACAGAACAAGTCATCTTGCTTTTAGGACGGCGGGACCAACCCACCGACGGCGTCGCGGATTACTGCAAGCAACTCCGCGAAGCCAGCGCCCCGCGTGGGCTTGTCTTCGAATCCGTGCAAGTACCGTGGTCGGAAAAAGGATGGCGCACCTCCCTTGCGGAGTTGCGCGAAGCGGCCTCGGACTGGCGCAACTGTTGGGTACTCCTGCAATTCACGACGCTGGCCTGGTCGCGACGAGGCTTTCCTCTGCGCGTGCCACACGTCCTTGAGATTCTTCGGAAATGCGGAGCACGCACCGGCGTCGTTTTTCACGATTTTGCACCGCTGGCCGGCAAAGGAATCATTGGCAGAGCCCGTGAGTATTCTCATCTTCGCGTGATGCGCCGGCTCTACGAACGTTCGGCCCTCTCCATCTTTACGATTCCGGTCAAAAAGATATCGTGGCTTCCCACGCGCCGCGGAAAAGCGGTTTTCATTCCGGTTGGCGCGAATTGCCCGGAATTGCCTTCCGGCGCCCCGCCCGAGGCTCGTGACACGAAAACCATCGCGGTATATGGCGTGACGGGCGGAGCCCGGACGGTCTCTGAGGCTGCGGACATCGGCTTTGCGATGAAACATGCCAGTCAATTCGCGGGTCCCCTTCGCCTGCTTGTGTTTGGCAGGGGTTCTCGGGAAGCGGAATCCGCTCTCCGGTCTGAATTGGCAGGCGTGAAGGTCGAGATCGAGACGCTTGGGCTTGTTTCTCCGGAGGAGGTCAGCCGGACGCTGGCGAAAGCCGATGTCCTGCTGTTCGTCCGCGGACAGATTTCGAGCCGCCGTGGAAGCGCCATCGCCGGGATCGCCTGCGGCTTGCCGATCGTGTGCTATTCGGGACCGGACACGGACTGGCCTGTCACCGAGTCGGGAATTCTCTCCGTCCCGCTGTGGGATCGCCAGGCGCTCGCCGGCGCACTTGAAAACGTTCTTACGGACGAGCGCTTGAGAAGCACTCTGTCTGGCCGCAGCCGCAATGCCCAGGAAAAATACTTTTCTTGGGCCGCCATCACAGCACGGTTGTCCGCAGAGTTACAACCGGGGAATACGGTTCCGGTTCCCAGCCGGGGTGTTAAGTCCGATGTCATTGCACAAATTTGATCCACGAAGCTGGGCTAACAAATGTATTTGAGATCTGTCGAGTGGTTAAGGTGCATCGGATGCAGCTCGCCGCTCAAGGTGGATGCGTCGGACTCGGCCCAGACCAACGGAACCCTGACCGAGGGTCGCCTAGTTTGTACTTCTTGCGGCCATGTCTTTCCTGTCGCCCGCTCCATATCGAGATTTGTCTCTGGCGAGGAATATGCCCAAAGTTTCGGCTACCAGTGGAACTATTTCGACAAGACGCAACTCGACAGCCACATTGGCAATGACCTGAGCCGCGAGCGCTTTTTCGCCACGACACAATGGCCGCAGAAAATGGACGGACAAGTAATTCTCGAAGCGGGCTGCGGAATGGGCCGATTCACGCAGATCGCGCTCGAGACTGGGGCTGAATTATTTTCCTTTGACTTAAGCAACGCCGTCGAAGCGAACTTCCGGAATAACGGCGATTCCAACCGAGTCCACATCTTTCAAGCAAGCATCTATGAGATACCACTGCGGAAGGGATCGTTCGACAAAGTTTTCTGTATGGGAGTCCTTCAGCATTGTCCCGATGTGCGTGCCGCATTTATGAGCCTTATCTCATTTCTGCGGCCTGGCGGTGAAATCGTCATCAACGTCTATCAGAAGCACACGGGAGTGTTTCCCCCATTGAAATATTGGGCTCGACCCTTTCTGACCTGGATGGGACCTAAGGGCGTTCACAAATTTCTTTCGTGGGCCATTCCTCCGGCCTTCGCCGTGAAAAAGGCGCTGTATAAGATGCCACTCGTCGGAAGACCTATCGGCAATCTCATTCCCATTGGCCCGGTGTCGCACGCGCCGAGGCTCAACTTTACGGACGAAGAGCTGGTCCAGGTCAAAATTCTGAGCGCCCTCGATATGTATTCTCCCGTGCACGATCATCCGCAGACGCTCGAAACGGTACGCAAGTGGTTTTCCGACGCGGGGCTTGTGGATTCTTACATCGGGACTGGATTTAATGGTATCAACGCAAGAGGAAGAAAGCCCTGAAGTTCCCTTAAGGTGGGGGTATTCGGGCGTCTCCCCGATCCATTAGCGTCTTACGGTGCCGTCTTTTGAGCGAACACGAGCAATTCATCGCCTTCAGTCGAAAGCGTTGCTCCGGGCTGGCCGTTCAGCGCTTGGGCCATCTGATCGTCGAAGGGGCTCGATCCGAATATCGGTTCTGCCAATCCGGACCGTGGAATGGCAATTTCAAAAAATGAAATTGCCGGGGCGATCGGATGGTCCTCTCCGATCCATTTCACCCAGTATCCGGATCGCGCCTTTCTGCCCATGAAGTTTGGGAGAACATGGAAGACGAACCCATCTCGTTTGAGGAGTCGAGTAAGTATCGAAAAAGACTGGGCAATGTCAGGCAAATGCTCAACGACATGGTTGGAGAAGACGATATCAAAGCTTCCTGCCGGAAGCCTTACAAGTTCATCGAGGGCGTCGATGATGTTCAGTCCCAGCTTTGTGCGACCATATTCGGCACGAGGTCTCGAAATCTCGAAGCCAACCGCGTCAAATCCGTGCTGTTGGAGTTGATATGTTCCATATCCCCAAGAACAACCAAAGTCGAGCACTCGGCTTCCTGGGCGTACGGCATTGAGAACGCGACCTTTGTTGTTAATGTCGAGTGAAGAACCAGAGAAATTGGCGCTCTTTAGTGCCTGCAATTCCTGCGCATTTGGAAGAATCACCTGAGGAGTATCTCCAGCGAATTCTTCCTGGTAGTAGTTTTCATGTTCATGAGGTGTGTCGGCGGGCCAGCGAAACCACAGATGGCAGTTCTGGCACAAGAGAATTTCCACGATGATTTTTTTTCGCCGCACAAGCTTCACTGTGCTCGAAGGCCCGCAGTACGGACAGACACGCGGCTGGCCATGCCAACGATGGCGAAGAATTCGCCGTACGTAGCGAACTTTGGCCGAAATGTCGAGGATATTCTCTTTGGACATAAAATCTTTTCTCTTTCGCAAACGAGATGCAGTATATCTTAGTGAAGCTTTTGAGATGCAGGTTGAGAATCCGAAGGGGATTCGAATCGGTAACTTAAAGTGTCATGCCAATGATGAAGATCTACGGAACCATGAGTGAGCGAAGGGAATGACTGACAGAGGTCTGCTTAAGACCCCATCCTCTGAAGCAAGTCCGACGGCCGGGGGGCAAACTCCGGTCGCCGGTGGCCCCGGTCTTGGCGTGCCGCAGAGGGGAGAAGGCAAGACATCGCGTAAGCGCTTACTGATCGTTGCCTCCCATGTGGTGCAGTATTCGTCGCCGGTGTTTCGACAATTGGCACAAGATCAACGGATGGATCTGCTGGTGTCCTATTGCAGCATGCAAGGCGCGGAATCAGGAGTGGACCCAGGATTCGGAGTCAAGGTTTCCTGGGATATGCCCTTGCTCGAGGGATATCCATGGGCGAGCGTTCGAAACCGGGCCTTGCGGCCCGGACTGGGCCATTTCTTTGGACTATTCAATCCCGGCTTGTGGAAGCTAATCAGGGATGGGCATTTTGACGCCGTATTAGTCAGCGGCTATTTTTATGCAAGCGCCTGGATCTGCATTGCGGCTGCGAAGTGGTACGGTGTACCCGTCATGTTCATCACGGATTCCTACGGTTTGCGAAGCTTGGCACTGCGATCGAAATGGAAGCTTCGAATCAAGCGAATCTTGGTATCCCGCATTTTTTCTTTTGCCAAAGTTGTACTCGCCTTGTCCTCCGGCGGGGTGGAGTATCTAAAGATGCTCGGTTTCCCGAGCGACCGCATTGTCCTGACTCCCTACGTAGTCGACAATGACTGGTGGGCCGAGCAGGCAGTGAAGGTGGACCGCGGTACTGTGCGCGCGGAGTGGCGAATTCCAAATCACGGATCGGTTGCGTTATTCTGCGCGAAACTTCAACCCTGGAAGGAACCGTTCGATTTGCTCGAAGCATTTGCCCGCGCGAATGTTCCGGATTCTTATCTCGTTTTTGCGGGCGATGGGCCGCTGAGAAGCGATCTCCAGCGAAGGGCGGCGGAATTGGGATTGACGGACCGCGTGCGATTTCTCGGCTTCGTGAACCAATCTCAACTTCCATCCGTGTACTGCGCGTCGAACTTGCTCGTGCTCCCTTCGCACTACGATGCATTCGGATTGGTCGTCAATGAGGCCATGATCTGCGGCCGCCCGGTCGCGATCAGCGACCGCGTTGGCGCGAGATTCGATCTTGTGCGTCCGGAAGCAAATGGATACGTGTTCCCCGTTGGAGACGTGAATGCACTGGCCACGATTCTCAAGGACATTTTGCCGGATACCGAAAAGCAGGCGCGAATGGGAGCCGCTGCACGTCAGCGCATGGAAACCTGGTCGCCCCGTGAGTTTGCGGATAGCGTCGTGCGTGCCGTCCATTTGGCGGTAACATAAAGCGGCTACTTGAAAGAGTGACAGCACAGAGTACGTGGACCGCCATGGCGAAATTATTGGATCCGTTGCGGAAAATAACTTGAGTTCTTCTCTCAGTCCGAAGGTGGTATCGGGCACTGCGGCCATTTTCGGCGGCTTTGCGTACCTCTATGCCCTTCTTCGATCGAAAGATATATTTGCCATCGACGGCGCACACCGGTGCCTTGAGGTCTTTCGCCGGAACACAATTTTTTTTCACGAAAATAATCACATGCTCTATCCAGTGAACGTTCTCTTCTGGACGCGGCTGGCCGCCGCGCTCGGCATGAAGCCGAATGGGCCGTTTGAATTTTATACGATCGTCGAATTTATGAATTGCCTCGCGGCGGCCGCCACACTTGCAATCGTTTTCATTTTGATCTACGTGACCATTTCTTCCTGGCAACTGTCGCTCGGAGCTGTTGTCGCTCTCGGATTTTCCAAAGCGTTCTTTGAACAGGCCACAAATGCCAATGAAGCGGTCGTGGGACTTTTCTGGAGCCTCGCAGCCGTTCTCATTTTGGTTGTAGGGCTTCGAGTGAGATCCGTCTGGCTCATTTTCGCTTCAGGCCTCATTTTTTCACTCTCGATGGCAACTTACGAATCGATGATCTTTCTTGCCCCGGCGGGTCTTGTTCTGATCTGGCAATCTTGTGCGGGAGAGAATCGCGAATCATTTCTTCCCCGGCCTTTGCTTGCTGCGGAGGGAGCTTTCCTGCTGGGATGTTTGGTCGCGTGGCTCGGTCTGCACGGCTGGGCGGATTGGATGACGGGTAACACGCGTCCCGCCGGGATATTAAAGCAACTTTTCAATATGCAAGATGCGCGATCGTACCTGGGATTGGGCCCCGGCAGAGGGCTGAATTTGCCGGTCGGATTGGTCCGAAATATTTACCCCGTCCTGGTTAGCTTTGATGGGCTGCGCCACGTGTTGACCGGGCCGAGAACCTCTCTTGTTGCGTTCTTGCTGGTCTCCGGGACTTTTGGCGCGTTCATTTTTTTCTGCGCCTTGCTCGTTTGGAGAAATCGGCTGGGTTTGTCCGAGCCTCTTAGGATTGGCCTGTTGGCCGGATTGGTGGGACTGTTCTTTACCCTCATTCCCCTGTTGATTTGGAACCCCCACTACGACAAGCTATGGCTCCAGCCGCTCGTGCTTCTCGCGTTCTTGATTGCAATCGCGCTCAAAATTGCCGCGGACCAGGGGTGGTGGTCCTTTCTCACCTCTCGCGTTGCTCCGGTGACCCTCCTTGCCGGTGTATTTTTTAATTTTGCTCCGGTAATATCCAGCCACCGGGCAGATGTGAGTGCCTATTTTCAAGATGCCCAGGATGTTTCCGAGAAAGTGAGTCGAGACGACCTCGTTGTCATCGATTGGGGGAAAGTGGCAATCCTGTACGGCGAAATCTGGGCGCCTGATAATCGGCTTGTCGACTTTGTTACGCAAGCCGTTTACTACGGTAGGGGTGCAACGGAGCGCCTTCGCGAAGATATCTTGGAGACCGAGCGCCGCGGAGGACACGTTTACTTTCTCGGGTTACTCAATCAATCCGAACCCGAGTGGAACTCATTTATTGGGTCGAGATGTGGGGTTCCTATGTCCGACATTGAGCTGTACCGGAAACATTCGCATGTTGTAGTCACCTATTGGAATGGCTCGGCCGCAATCTCGCTGCAGCAATTGGACCCGTCGTTCAGCGATTAGGTTGGCCGGGGGCCGGATATTAGGGGAACCTGCGGGTAGATCGAGGCGTACCATTATGCAACACAGGTTTTCGTGCGGATTGTTAGGAATCAAGCGGAGGTTTCTCCGTTGTGGCGCACGCGATGGACATGCATAATTCAAAGGGGGCTTGGATAGACAAGGGCCGAACATGCAGCTAACGACAGTAGGTTCCCTTAGCGGTAATCGTCAAATCAAGGCCATAGTCATGGGCCTAGTGATTCTGGGAGTCGTATGGGAATTGGCGTCCTGGATTGTGGCGGGCTCCGACAGAACATTGATCATGTTTGGGTTGAGCTTAGTCGTGATTGCGCTTGTCGTTCACATATTGAATGATTGGCGTAACGGAGTTCTTGTCTTCTTGGTTTGGCTGTTGTTTGAGGACCTCGTGCGCAAGTATCTCGGCAACAGTATGACGGTTTATTTCGGTAAGGACGTCCTGGTCGGCATCGCCTACTTGTCGTTTTATTTTGCCAAACGCCGTCGGCAGGTGGAGACTTTTAAGATTCCCTTCTTCGTTCCACTCCTGGTCTTTATCGCCTTTGCCCTCATTCAAGTGTTTAATCCGTTCTCGCCGAATATTCTCTACGGTGTGCTGGGCCTGAAGCTCTATTTTTACTATGCACCATTGATGTATTTGGGCTACGCCATGTTAACGCGGCCAAAAGACCTGGAACAATTTTTAGTAATCAACGTTGTTGCGGGAATCGTCATCGCAGGCCTGGGAATTGCCCAGTCCATACTTGGAGTGGGCTTCCTCAACCCGGAGGATTCGGCGCCAGAGCTTTACGAGCTATCCCATCTAACGAGATACTCTCCAATCAGCCACGAGGCGGCGTTTGCCACGAGTTCCGTATTTGTGAGCGCGGGGCGTTTTTCTTATTATTTGATTCTGCTTTGGATTTTGGTGTTTGGGGCCCTGGGTTACCTGTTGCTGAGCCGCCGTAGTGGAGCAAAGTACGGATTCTTTGGCATCGGCGTCGTTACTGTCGCCGTCATGATTACTGGGACGCGAACTCCGTTCGTATTCGTGATTGCGAGCGCATTGATTATGACAGCCGCATTTCTTTGGGGCGCTCCCTGGCGCTGGGGCCAGGGACAACGCATGATGAAGGTTCTTCGCCGCGCCTTTCTATTCGGGGGGATTGCCCTAATCCTGATGATGGAAGTATTCCCCACGATCATCGGCGGGAACTGGGCGTTCTTTTCGGAAACATTGTCCTTTGGAGGTGAGGGTTCGCAGTTGAATAATCGAGGCTGGGAATATCCGATCTTGAATCTCAAACAATCTTTCGAGGATGGGCGCTGGGCCTACGGACACGGCACCGGTATGAATTCGCTGGGCGCTCAGTATGTCTCGAGGTTCTTGGACGAGCCCTTACCTAGTGTCAACGTCGAGAGCGGATATGGGGCGCTCATCGTTGAATTTGGCATCCTCGGCCCTGTTCTCTGGTTTTTCTGGGTCTCGACATTGCTTTGGAGTAGCTGGCGGATTGTCAGCCAGCTCCGCCAAACCGTGTATTTTCCGATCGGTTTCGCGATCTGGTGGTATGCCGTCGTAATGCTCGTTCTGCTTATGTATTTCGGCATGCAGACGTATCAGAACTTCGTCAACAATGCCTATTTATTTCTGCTGATTGGCGTGTTGTACCATCTGCCAAAACTCGCACGGATGCCGCAGCCGGTTCCGATACCCAAGCATGCTCGCAACCTCGCACGCTGGCAGCCCGCGGCTTGGGACGGGCAATCTACGAGAATGTGACAGTTTCTCGGGGTTAGATTCAGCTCAAGCGTTTTGGGCTGCGGTTAATAAGCAATGTTGATTCTGAGCCAGGGAACTACCTGTGTACTGGTTGGAATAAAACAGGCCATTATTGGTGCAACGCTCATCAAGACTGCCAGGGGCCTTCCCGCGCATGTCGAGAATGCTGGAATTGACGCAAAAATCTTCGACTTTGGTCTGATCCCAGGAACAAATTGCATTCCGTGAGCCAAAGTCGCTAGAAGCTATTTGGCTCTGTTGACATCCTCGTTACGACAATGAAAATTCGAGATTCCCGATCCGTTGAAATTGTTGTTTGCTACCGAGGCAGGAGGTGCGATGGCCGAAGTCGGACTCCTGCCGTTTGCCCGCATCGCCCTGCAAGTCTCCCGGGCGGTGCTCCCGTGTTACCGAAGCCGATTCAGCAAACATCAATTCACCCAGCCGCAGTTGCTGGCCATTCTCTGCCTGATGCGGTACGAGGACTGGACCTTTCGCGAAGCCGAAGTGCGCCTGAGCGAACACCGCGAGTTGCGTCAGGCCTTGGGCCTGTCCAGCGTGCCCGACTTCACGACCCTGTATCGCTTTCTGCAACGCCTGGACGACCAGGCCATCGACCGCGCGGTCGGCGAGACGGTGCGCCGGTTGCGCGGCACGCACAGAAAAGGGCGGCGGCGAACCCGCGTCGCGGTCGATGCGACGGGCTTGGCACAGGGAGCGGTCAGCACGTTCTTTGTGCGGCGCATGCATCATCATGGGCAAAAACCCCTGCCGTGGCGGCACTGGCTGAAGTGGGTGGTCGTGGCGGACCTGGATCAGCAGATTCTGCTGTCGCAGATCGCGCGACGCGGCCCTTGGAACGACTGCGCGAATTTGCCAGCGGTCGTCGAAGCGGCTTCCGAGCAAACGCCCATCGGACTGGTGCTGGCGGACGCCGAGTTCGACAGCGAGAGGAATCACACCTACATCCGGAAACAACTCGGGGCGCAGAGTGTGATCCCGGCCAAGCGCGGCAAGAAAACCTGGCGCATCCATGGAGTGCGCGCCGAGATGCGTCGAGCATTTCCGCGACGACTCTACCGGCGCCGATCTCTGATCGAGAGCCTGTTCAGTTCGGTGAAGCGCAAGCTCTCGGCCCGTGCACCGGGCCGCTCGCTGCGCACGCAGAAGCGCCAAGCCCTGCTGCTCGGACTGAGTTTCAATCTGTATCGCTTGAAACATCGCTGCCTTTTCTTGAGGATGTCAACAGAGCCAAGCTATTTCAAAACCCCCCATTGAACACTGTAACCTATTGATTCTAAATGGCCTGAAGCGGGTTTTGAAACCAGTTCTAGAGACTCTCCGGCTCTGTTGACATCCTCGTTACGGCAATGAAAATTCGAGATAGCCGGTCCTTTGAAATTGTTGTTTGCTACCGAGGCAGGAGGCGCGATGGCCGAAGTCGGACTCCTGCCTTTTGCTCGCATCGCCCTGCAGGTCTCCAAGGCGGTGCTCCCGCGTTACCGAAGCCGTTTCAGCAAGCACCAATTCACCCAGCCGCAGTTGCTGGCCATTCTCTGCCTGATGCGCTACGAGGACTGGACCTTTCGCGAAGCCGAAGTGCGTCTGGGCGAGCACCGCGAATTGCGCCAGGCGTTGGGGCTGTGAGCGTGCCCGACTTCACGACCCTGTATCGCTTTCTGCAGCGTCTGGACGACCAGACCATCGACCGCGCGGTCGGCGAGACGGTGCGCCGGTTGCGCGGCACGCACAGAAAAGGCCGGCGGCGGGCTCGCGTGGCGGTCGATGCGACGGGCTTGGCGCAGGGAGCGGTCAGCACGTTCTTTGTGCGGCGCATGCATCATCACGGGCAAAAACCGCTGCCGTGGCGGCACTGGCTGAAGTGGGTGGTCGTGGTGGATCTGGATCAGCAGTTCGTGTTGTCGCAGATCGCGCGACGCGGCCCCTGGAACGACTGCGCGAATTTGCCGGCGGTCGTCGAAGCGGCTTCCGAGCAAACGCGCATCGGGCTGGTGCTGGCCGACGCCGAATTCGACAGCGAGAGGAATCACACCTACATCCGGCAGCAACTGGGGGCGCAGAGCGTGATCCCCGCCAAGCGCGGCAAGAAAACCTGGCGCATCCATGGAGTGCGCGCCGAGATGCGGCGGGCGTTTCCGCGACGGCTTTATCGGCGCCGCGCTCTGATCGAGAGCCTGTTCTCTTCGGTGAAGCGCAAGCTCTCGGCTCGTGCGCCCGGCCGCTCGCTGCGCACGCAGAAGCGTCAAGCCCTGCTGCTCGGATTGAGTTTCAATCTGTATCGCTTGAAGCATCGCTGCCTTTTCTTGAGGATGTCAACAGAGCCAAATAGCTTCTAGGTCTCGATAGCCCGGATTAATCGGAATGCGGGAATTTGGCCAATCCGGGTCGCGGGCCACGTTCCGATAAAAGGGACTTGAACGAAGCCACCCGGCGGCGGACGCTACGCGTGAGGTGAGCCGAGCATTGGTTGCTTGTTGGTTGAGATAAGTTTTGGGTCACAAGCGTTCAAGCCCGGCACTTCGAAGCCGGACCACACAATGTCGGGTTTCCGAGCTCTCGCGGCAGCCCGTTCAAGAGTATTCGAAGCCAGGCGCAGCCACTGTCTCCGAAATTCCAAGCCGCCCAAGTTCATGCAGAAATGCGGTGACGTCTTCCGTATCCTCCGGCAATCCAAGAATAAGACGTTTCAGCATCATCATTGCACCTGCCAGTGAAGCGTGGCCGCGCTGGGCGTGACGCTGGCCACGCCGGACGTTGCCGGATTGCACACCTTGAAGTTCACCTTGTCCCTCGTGATGTACTTGTAGATTCTCAACACTCCGTTCGGATCCACTCCGTATCCGGTCAATCCGGCAGGATCGGCGGTGAAATCCGCAATGATATTGTTGCTCGTCGTCGCTCCGGTGGCGGACATGGTGACGACCGTAGCGCAGTTTCCGGACTTGATCGCGCTTGTTCCTAGAGTTGCCGTTCCGCTGGCAATAACCATGCCCAAATTCACAGCCGATGCGCCGTTAATCGAAACCTGTGGATTGCCACTGGAATCATTTTTATATGTTGTTGCTGAACTCACGCCCCTGCCGCCGACAGCGCTCGTCACGGTGAACTTCTGTGCGTAGCATCCCGCCGCAATACACCCCGTGATGCCGGTCGCCGTGTACGTCGGTGCTGGCAATCCTGCGTCGGCACTAACCCACAGCCACCTATTTGCCAAGATTCCCGTCTTGGTTTGGCGGAAATATCCAGCCCCCGTGCAGACGCCACTGGCCCAAGTGCAAAAATATAGATTGTAAGATATGGCCCCGGCTACGCCGGTCCAACTCACAAGTATTTGATCGTTGCCCCTGGTGGTCGTAACGGAAGCAGATGGGGTAGATGCTATCGACTCGTTTCCATCCGCACCTACAGAAGTAACGACAAAGGCGTACGTATCGTTGGCTACACCCGCGCCAGCCTGAACTGCTCCACTTACGCGTGTCGGAGCGGCAAGCGGCCAATAGAGATAGGACTTTACACCCGGCATTATCATTGGATCGAACATGCAAAATGGAGGTGGTTGGGAGAATGTAGAGTTTGTCGCCAGGCACATTCCATACCCGGCGTTGTTTGGCACTCTTCCAGAACCAGAAGAATCCACCACAAAATGATGCGGAGTATAACCAGTTAGATAAGGAGGAGGTGTGTTACTGCCTGAATCTACGGAGCCATTATTCAAAAAATTGGCCTCGACATCTACTTGCAGGGTTCCCCCGGTGCTGCCAATAGCTAACGTGCTTACGGATTCAGTATCCTGCAGCGTGTCAAAGAATTTAACAGTGGCAGTGCCGTTACCAAAACAATTTCCAAGCGTGAGTAGGGGAGTAATTCCACCTTGTCGAACAAGTCCATCGAAGGCCCAATCTGATCTTCCCCCACACTCCTCATACTCAACGCCACGTATGCTCCATCTTGAATCCTTGAAGCGGAGATCGTCACCTTGATTGTACGTCAAACCGCCCGAGCCGTTCTGATTTGGTGGGACGTAAAGAACCGGAGTCCACGTCTTATTAAGAACCTGATTCGGTCCAGCGGAAAACAGAGAATCTTTGAAGAAGTAAGTGCTGTCTGCCGCCGGGTCTATATTGCGAAGCAGAAGGCCCATACTGAGATAGTCCGTAGTCGTACCAGAATTGGATGTGAAATTAACTGTGTCCCACATTCCCCTAAATCCGTCATCAACTTCTAGAGTTCCCCCGTTAGTATTGCTCGTAAACAAACCCAAATGGCTCATTACGCCGTTGCCATAGACGCCCACATAGATACCGGGGTTCGCTGCCCCAACAGAAACCGAGGCGGTTCCCCCCCATGCGAACTGCGGCAGGCCGTTGTCACTCCAATCGCCGGACCAATTCACCTCCTGCAATTCCATAGTCTCGTTCAGGATCAACTTCCCAGCCTGTTTTATAATAATTCCTGTAGGCAACTTCGTGTATGAATTTATAGGAAAAGTTTCAGTAACAGATGGTGGAATATAGAGCGTGCCAGAGGAAACAGCCGCGCTGATGGAATTAGCCGCAGCCAATATGGCTGGTCCATCGTCGAATATTGCTGTTTTCCCTGATGAATTGTTTCCGGCGGCGTCATGAACAACGATAGTCGTTCCGCCAGCGCCGGAGTCAATCGTCGTGGTCAGGGGATCATTCAGCGCTGAACCGCGATTGCAGATAGCGTCGTTCGAGTTCGGCGTGTCTGTCCCAGTTTCTATGTAGGGTGGATATATTTGACTATCATTGAACGGAGAGCCGTAGTCATCAAATTGTATATCCCAGAATCCACTATCAATGGAAGGCTTGGTCTGCCCGATCAGGTGATAATTACTATCTCCGGGTCGCTTTGCGCAGAAGTATGCTTCCCACATGCCGGTCTGATGGGTCACAGATATGTGGTTTGACAGGTAGAAGTCGGCAACTCCTCCGGTTCCCCTGACCGAATCTCCCGCCTGCCAGCCTAATGCGGCGCTGTCGAATCCGGTGTTGGCTATCACGAACTCAGAACTGCTGTTCCTCGTGGTAATGTTGAACCAACCGACGAAAAGGCCATTCGATGCACCACTTAAATGAACCTTAGCTCCGGCAACCGATCCAGCACAGGCTCCAGTCGTTTCAACGGTTAGCGAAGTGCCAGACAGTAAGTAGGTACTAACGTTGCAAGAACCAAGCCCCAGCGATGCCAATCCGTTCGTGATCGTGGTCGCGGCGCTGGGAGCGGTGTGCCCTCCAAATTTGTCGCGGAAAATAGTCTTGTAGTAATACGTCGAGCTTCCTGTCCCGCTGTTTACCACAAGACCTCCAGCTGTTCCTCCGCCGAGCGCCGTTCCCGCTACGGCAATAGCTGGCGTGACCGTCGGTGCGGATGGCGTCCTAAGAGTGAGTGCAGGTCCGCAACCTAGGAGCGTAATTCCGTCGCCGTTCTGAAATGTCGATGCCGCCGCGAGCGAGATACTATGCGATTCCGATGTGCAAGTTGCTATCGTTGTCGGAGTGGAGGCGACCGCCCTTGCACCCCATGCCGTTATGTTGGCCCACGGATCGGTGCCTTTGAACGCTGAAATTGGCGTCCAATGATTGTTGTGCGGCCCGCATCGGTAAAATTGTCCACCCACGTCGATGTAATCAACGAGAGCGACCGTCGACCCGGCATCGCACGATGCGGGCAGTGAACCAGCGGTGCGAATCTTCGTTCCCACGCCACCTTGCCCATGTGCCGTTCCGCACGGCGCGGCGGCGGCAACGACCAGCAACAAGATTTTCTTTGCCAAAGACTTCATCACACGCTCCTCATGGTTAGTTCGCGCTTTCTACGATCCAAGTCGATCCGTCGCTATAGCCTGTCACTCGTTGCTATTTATCTATCAGGACGTACGACGCGAAATCGTTGATCTTTTGACCGGACGCGGTTGCGACCGTCACGCCGCCCGCGCCGCCGTCCATGTTCACGACCCCGAACCCGCAGCCAGCGCGGTTCACAGCGCTGGGCAATGTGACGGTGATTCCGCCTGACTCTGCCGTGGCGTGCGCTTTTTCGTCAATATCCTGCACGGAGTAATTGTCGTTCACCGGCGTGATCCCGTAGTCCGTCACGTACGTGTCCTTCCAATTCGACGAGCGAACCAGCGTGGGGTCCGCGCTGTCCGCTTTCGCAAATGCAAACTTGTGTTTTATGGGCCTCTTCGATGGCCTCGGTTCCTACGACGATAATCCTTGATTTCGCGTTTGATTGAAGTCGTACAACGCTTGCCGCAGCGTCGCCGCAAAGTCCCTTGCCGATCCGGTCGAGCTAGCAGGCGTTACGATGTTGATCGTCACGTTTTGAACCGTGAATGTGCTCGGCAGCGTCGCGCCGCCAGCTCGGCGCATTGAAAGCTTAATCGTAATTGTATTGCGCATTTCTCCGATCCGCCACAATTCGTTGGCCGGATGAGGTGCTTTGCCCGGCAACCGTGCCGCCGCCTTCAACCATTTTGGAGGGAGTTCCCAGCAGGAGACGGCGTGCCGTTCGAAATCTTCAATCTCGGCAACTCTCACCCGGTGAAACTCAGCGAACTCGTCCGCATGCTCGAACGCTCGACCGGTAAGAAAGCGATCCTCAAGGAGGAGGCTCCACGGCAAGGCGATGTGCCCCTGACGTGGGCAAACATCTCGAAAGCCGGACGGCTGCTCGGCTACCAGCCGCAAACAACGCTGGAGGATGCCCTCAAGAAGATTGTCGAGTGGTACCGCGCGGCCGACCCAAGCCAGCGAGCTTAGAATGATGTTTCGAACCTTCACGCCCCCGATCCACGCTGCTCCCCATTTCGAGGATTCTTCACACATTGAACATAGAGCGACCATGGCATCGGGGGATCCTGGTAGTCGAGAAGTTGCAAGGGCCAAGTGAGAAAAAACAACGGCAGTGCGAAGGCGAAGCCATTCCGGTTCCACGCGGACTGAATGATATTCGCCAGCTTAACCAAAATTGGTGAACCAAATCCAGCACTTTTGACAATCTGGAATCCCACCGGCTCAAGGAGCGCCCGGTAGCTCTCCAGTGTGTATCCATCGCGGACGTGCCACCCCACTGTTTCATCGGTGCAAACTTGTCCCTTATTGCCAGGATGTTCCGAGTACGGGCAGCAGATGTGCAACACCCCACCTTCCTGAAGCATATTGTAGAAATACTGAACCACGAGTTGGTCCCTTGTAATGTGTTCCAGTGTTTCCGAGCAAATGATTTGGTCAAATGTCTGCTTGATTCGAGGCAAATCATATAGATTGCAAACTTCGAACTTGAACCGATCGGGATTGGTTCGAAGAAAAGAAAAATACTCGGTGTCCTTCTGCACCTGACTGGCCGCCATGGTCACGCCCAGGACCCGGTTCCCGCGCCGATAGGCCGCATAGGACAGCGCCCCATTGCCACACCCTGCATCCAATGTATCGATGGCTCCTTCCCTCAAATATCTCGAAAGTAGGCGATATCGGCAACGGGTGTGCAGGTCCAGCCCCGGAAAAAGTAGCCTTTTTCCCCATAGGCGAATTCGATCGAGCATCGACCGCGAACTCATCCCATGACGTCGCTTCGCATGCAGTGAACTCCTACCCCAGTTTGTGCGGCGGGCTTTTGCCTTTACAACGATTCCAGGATTCTACATCGGGGCACTGGTATTTTGAATCGTAGGCCATGCTGATCGCCGGAATTCTTATTCGCCTGCTGGCCTGCGCGACGAGACATGGTCCGCATGCACGTTCGGCGAATTTCTTATCTTGCGATGTAACGCACCGGCAAAAATTGCCCTCATCTCCACGCCATTGCGATCCCAAGTATAGGCTTGAGAAGTCAGTGCGGCCTGCTCAGCAATGCGCGTGCGAAGCGTCGGATTTTCATAGAGCCATCGAATTCTGGCAGCTAATCCTGCCACATCATTTGGATCTTGGAGCACCAACCCGTCAATGCCGTCAGCCATGATTTCTGCGGTTCCATTGGTGGCGGTGGTGATGACGGGTAAACCGCATGCCATGGCTTCGGCCGGGGGCTGTGCAAACGTGTCTTCGAGAGACGGACCGACATACACGTCCGCGGCGGCGTAATACCACTGCACATCCGCACGAGAAGGCTGAAACGTAACTTTTCCTTCAAGCCCTAATTCTCGAATCCGTCTTTGATAGGGAGCCGGATCGTCCTTTCCCGCGATGACCAGAACCAGCGGCAACTCTTTCAGTTGCGCGAGAGCTTCGATCAGAACCACGAGCCCCTTCTTCTTCCAATCATTTCCGACCAGCACAAGAACAAACGTATCGTCTCCAAATCCGAATTGTCCGCGGACCTCGGCACGGTTGCGAAGCCTCAACTCCCCGTTGAAAATCTTGTGGTCGAGGCCAATATAGACGACCGGCAAAGCACCGTCGATCCCATAATGGCGCTCCAGATCGGCAGCCGTCTTTTTCGCGATCAGAATCAAACCGGTGTTCGGATTCGTGTACATGCGGCGCTCAAGGAAGATGGCCAATCGGTAGTAAAGCCGCCGATGGATCAACCGTGGCCAGAAACGGAGCGGATTGCCTGGCAGCCTCAGCTCCAGCTCCGCCATGCGGACAAATTCTGCAAACACGATGTGCACGGAGATGAGGTCCGCATCCCAACAGTTCGTTCCCGCCGTGTAAACCAGGTCGCAGGGGAGTCCGCGAAAATGAGCATCCCACCAGCGCCAGAGGTGGTTGGCAGCGAGCCACCAAAGAAAGTTAATCAGGTGAGGGCCGGGGATTTGCGGAATCCGATGCCATCGCATCCGTGTGAGGTCCACGTCCTCGACACGCTGGCTGTAAATATGAATTTCGTAATCCCGCGGGAGGCGCGTGATCCATTCGGCGATTCGCCGCTCGGTCCCGTGCCGCTTGTCGATGAAGGGTGAAACAACCGCAACTCGGACTGGCCGCATTGCTATGGACCGCTCCCTATGGACTGACCTGCATGAGTTCGCACCAGCGCTCGAGAACAAACAGACTCCAGATGCGCGACCAACCAACCGCATCCTCCGACCGCACGTAGTGATCCCAAACGCGATTCACATGCTCAGGATCGAGTACCCCGGCCTGGCGAAGCCGGTCCGGCGCAAATGTTTCCTTCAACACGCCGCGCAGATCGTGTGTCAGCCACCGTTTGAAGGGAAACGTGAATGTCCGCTTCCGGCGAGACTCCAAATCCGCGAGAAGCGCGGGAGGTAAAAAAGTTTTCGTGGCGTCCAACAGAAGGCGCTTCTGCTGTATTCGAATGCTGGACGGGACGGGAAGCAAAAACTCCACCACGCGGTGATCGAGAAGCACCGGCCGGACTTCGATGCTGTGGGCCATGCTCATGGCATCGAGATCGCGCAGCAAACGCGGCTCCAGATGCGTGTGAATATCCATAAACGCAAGGCGTTCGCGAAGATCTTCGTGCTCGACCAGCTTGGACCAGTACGTCAAATGCTCCTTAGCCTCCGCGTGATGGCCATTGGAGCCAAACGAAGGAGAAACCAGTTCACCAACGTCCCGGTCCAGGAAAAGCACCTTCACGGCGAGCTGCGCAGCCACAAATGGATCATCGGCGCCGATTAGATAGGAGAGCTTCCTCCAACGAAACGGAAAAGAAGATTGGTCTAGCAGGCGGCCAAACGGCATGGCAGGCAATTGCCGGGCCCAGCGGGCAACCGTGTTGAAGCGTTCGAACCACACGAGCGATTCGTAACCTCCGAACAATTCATCGCCACCCTGGCCCGAGAGGGCAACTTTGAAACCGGCTTCCGCTCCAAGCTTCGAAATCCAGTAGGAGTTCAGGCCATCCACCGTGGGCTGGTCGAGAGCCCATATGGCGTGATCGAGGTCCTCTTCCACGCGGCAGGCTTCGAGCTTCACGATTTCAAGGGGAATGCCTAACGCTTCCGCGGTCCGACGCGTCAGCGAGCTTTCGTCAAATTCTGCTTCGTCGAATCCGACTGTCATCGCCGAAAGATTCTCCTCTCCCGTGGCGCGCGCTACTGCCGCCAGGCATGCCGAGTCTGTGCCGCCGCTCAGGAAAATCAACACCGGAGCGTCCGAGACAAGATGGTTTCGCATTGCGTCGAGCAGAACTTCCGAAAGATCTGCAGCAAGATGGACGCTCGAAGATTCGGAAGAAGAATGGGGGGGGAGCGACCAATACTGCTCCGTGCGCCACTGGCCGTCCTGCCACACGCCAATATGGCCCGGCGCCAGCGGAACTACGCCGCGAATAGCCGACCACGGTGGAGGAATATGTCCGAGCTGAAGAAACGAACGGAGACCTGCCGGGTCAAGTTGCCGAGGTACCAGGCCGGATGCCAGGAGCGTCTTCAATTCAGACGCGAACACCACCCGGCCGCCGGATTGATAAAGGTAAACCGGCTTGATGCCGAGCCGGTCGCGTCCGAGGACAAGCTTACGCTCGCGGACATCCCAAATCGCGAAAGCAAACATACCTCGTAGTTTCTTGGCGAAACTCTCGCCGTATTCCTGGTAGAGATGAAGAACGACCTCCGTGTCCGTCGTGGTGCGGAATTGGTGGCCGCGGCGGTCGAGCTCCACTCGCAGTTCGCCCGCGTTGTAGCTTTCACCGTTATACGTGATCCAGAGCTGGCCGTCGGCGCTGGACATAGGCATGCGCCCGCGTTCACTCAGATCGATGATGGCAAGGCGCGCATTGGCGAGCAGGCACGATCCCAAATCTTGCACGCCCTGGCTGTCAGGGCCACGATGCTTCATGGCGAAAGCCATGCGCTCGGCGGCCGGGCGCAACGCTTCCGATGGGCTCACAGTCACGATTCCGGCAATTCCACACATGAAATTTATCAGCCCTCTCTCGGCTGCCGTGAACCCTCCACGGCTGTTACTTTAGCCTTTCTCGGTGAACACTTCCATAATTACATAAGGGAAGTTTTCCGCAAAAATACCAGAAGCTCAAAGCGTGCTAGGATAACTCTACAATGCCGGAAGGAAACGTACACATGGGGGCAATGCAACCTGTTAAGAGACTTGGCTCGATCCTGTTTCTCCTCTGGCTGCTCCTGATTAACTTTTTTTTATTACGCACAGTTTAGGGACCTGGCTATCTCCCATCTACCATGGCTGGCCCACCTATGGCGTCGGGTGCCTCGTCAAGGTATATTGCTCAAGGCCGGCTAGCGTGATTGGACGCTTAGTTGTGGACGCTGCCGTCCAGACGATGTTATCGAGAACCGGCGCCACCGTTGGAGGATTTCGTTCGAAGAAATATCTTCAATTAGCTTTAGCTAGTTGGCCTTAGCTAGAATTGCGGCGCACGACACCCAATGGAGACTGGGAATTCCTTGCGATCGCGTGTGATGGAAGCAACGCCCATACCGCTTCGGGTCTCGATAGCGATTCCACTGCACAATGAAGAAGAAGTGATCCCTGAACTGCTGTCCCGGCTCGACAAAACGCTAAGTTCGATCGAAGGTGGCCCTCACGAGATCGTTTTGGTCGATGACGGCAGTACCGACTCAACCGCTGCGTTGTTGGAAGGGGCAGCCCGACGCGATTCTCGGTTAATGGTTGTTGTATTGTCTCGCAATTTTGGACACCAGGCAGCGCTCACCGCCGCGTTGGATCATGTTTCGGGAGACGCCGTCATCTTAATGGATGCCGACTTGCAAGATCGGCCTGAGGCCATACCACTGTTTCTTGAGAAGTATCGCCAGGGTTACGATGTAGTTTACGCGCGGCGCATGAACCGGAAAGAGCCGTTCTGGCTTCGCGCGGGCTATAGGGCATTCTATCGGCTTCTCGGGACAATCTCCGACATGCAAATACCGATGGATGCAGGAGACTTTGGATTGGTGTCGCGGCGAGTAGTCATTGAATTGCGCCGGCTTGGGGAACATCATCGATACTTGCGTGGCTTGCGGAGCTGGGTTGGATTCCGGCAAATCGGCATCGAGGTCGAGCGCGATGCGCGGTTTGCTGGTGAGGCAAAATACAACGTTCGGCGGTTGTTCAAGCTCGCCTTCGACGGCATCTTTTCGTTCTCGACCTTGCCGATCCGTGCAGCAGGACTTTTTGGGATGATTGCGCTCACCGTATCTGGTGTTTACTCCCTTTATACACTCTATGCAAAGCTCGTCCTTCACATTTCACCGCAGGGATTCACGGCGATCATTATACTTGTTACTTTTCTTTCAGGCGTCCAACTGACATTTCTTGGAGTAATCGGCGAATATCTAGGTCGCGTTTATGAAGAGACAAAAACCAGACCCGTGTACATCGTTCACCACGTGACTCGTCGCGGCCAATCCCCGGACCGATGAGAACCGATTGACTCAACGATTCGAATCATGGTTCAGGAGTAGTTATGGCATGTCGATTCCAATAACAAGTCATTTTCCGCATCAGTTGGAATGGGAGATGAAAGCCGGATGTCGACCGCACACGAGAAGGAACAGGTAGAAACGTCTCGATGACAACGGTTCGCAAAATCACCTATTTGTCGGCGCCCGCTGAGGTCAGTATGGCGGACCGATGGTATGAGATTGCTTCCACCGACCACTTTTGGATCCGCCGCCGGTTCAAGGTTCTCCAGTTGCTTGCAGATGACATTATTTCCGGGGCACGGACAATCGCAGAGATTGGGTGCGGGAGCGGCCTGGTTCAGCGTCAAATTGAAGACGCGTACGGAAAAGGGGTTGCAGGGTTCGACCTTAATGAGGCTGCTCTAAAGATGAACGTGAGCTGCATGAGTTCTGTCCATTGCTATGACATCTTCCAAAAACACATTACGCTTCGAGAACAGTTTGACCTCATTTTTCTGTTCGACGTACTTGAGCACATAGCTGACGAACGAGGTTTCCTTGAAGCCCTAAAGTATCATCTCGCTCCCGACGGGCATCTCGTTTTGAATGTCCCGGCGGGTCAGTGGGCTTACTCGGAATATGATCACGCGGCTGGGCATGTGAGGCGCTACTCGATTCGTACCCTCCGCGATGCCGTCAAGCCCACCGGCCTTAGGATCAGGAATTGGACGTATTGGGGATTGCCGCTGGTGCCTACTCTCCTACTCCGGAAGCTGTGGCTCAGCGGTAGAAAGGGCAAAGACGAAATAATTTATGCTGGATTTGATTCAGGAAGCAAATCCATCAATCGACTTATGGGCTTGCTTGCCAAATGCGAACTCATCCCACAGAAGCTGATCGGGTCTTCGCTATTGGCGGTCTTACAGCTCGGGTCGAAAGGAAAGTTCGTCCGGCCATCGGATTGAGACGGGAGTAAAGAGATATGGTCATGGCTTTGAACAGTCGATCACCTGGTATTTCAAGACAATATTTTTACGCATTGATTTTCGTATTCACAGTCAACGCACTCTCAGCGATTCTTTTTATGTTTTTGGTGCGCCGGCCCGTGTATGACGATGGATTTAATATGTATGACGTGCATGCCTATGCGGCTCACGGAATTTCCATCGCTACGATTCAAGCGCAACGCAATCCGCCTGGCCCGACAAGTTTCATCTGGATGGCTTCCGCAGCTCGTCTCATCGGTCATGACGAGCTTTTTGACGCTCGCATTGCCGTCCTATTGAGCTGGATCCTTCTGGCAGTGGTAATGTTGGTTGGTGCTCGCCACAGTCAGTGGCCCCATCTCTGGTACGGCGCGTTTCTTGCCGCTCTGGTTTTCCCCCATTCCATGACCGCAAGCGCATCAGCACTCACAGAAGGGCCTGCATTGCTATTTGCTCTATTGGGAGTCCTCGCGTGGACGGAGGCAGCCTCCCGACAAGACAGAGTCACCTCCACGTCGCTTGCCTTGGGGGTCGTCGGAGGATTGTCGATGGGGCTGGCTATTACGTGTCGTCAATATTATCTAGCATTGCTGCCATCGGCGGGCGTACTGACGATCGTTCTGTTAAAAGGTCGGGCTTTCAAAGGAAAATTTCAGTGGCTGGTGTTAATTGTTACTACGATTATTGTTGCGTTAATACCCGTGTTAATTATGGTCTTCATATGGAGGGGGATCACAAGTCCCAGCATGGCAGCGGGGACTTCCTACGGCAACTATCAAGCGGGCGTGGGATTAGCTTGGTTTCGTCTGGTCGTGGTGATTTTCTATGCTGCTTTTTACTTGGTTCCCTTCTCGTTCCCTGCCATGTGGCGAGTCCCGCAGCAGCGGCGTTGGCCAGTGCTCCTGATAGCTTTGCTTGTAGGACTCGCAGCGACGATTTTCAGAGATTCCCTTCTAAATCCTGGTCCTCTTCAATCGCTTGTGGGAGCTGCCTCTCGAATTCCTCCGGGTGCAACGTTGCTCTTTTGGCTGATTGCCAGCGTAACCACTTATAACAGCGTCGCCGTGTGTCTGCTGTTATGGAGCGAAAGATCGAGATTGCTTATGTGCGCTCCTGCCATATTCGCTGTCCTGGTGTTTTTTTTCTTTATCGTGGAACAGCTGGGAGTGGGTGGAAACATTCCGTTCTACGACAGGTACGTTCTCCAGTTGGCGCCTTTTTTGGGCATAATTGGATTTTGGCTCTTTCCGAGGTTCACTCGGTCCCGCATTTTGGCTATGGCCGGGTTGGCTGCGCTAAGTCAGGGGATGCTTTGGCGCCATGCATTTGGAAGATAGGTGGCTCAAAAACGCTCATACGGGGTCGAGTTTAACTTTGACATGACCCTGGATCGTTGCCAATCGCCCGTGCAGTTACCGAGTCAATTAAAACGACTGTAAAATACGATCACTCCTTAAGTTTTTGGGGTCCTCGCGGGAGGTTTTGAGTGAGTATTCTCATTTCGGGCGGCGCAGGGTACATCGGAAGTCAGACCGCCAAGGTTCTTTCACGCGCCGGATTCAAGCCCGTCGTTTACGATAACCTCTCGACCGGGCATCCCTGGGCCGTTAAGTGGGGTCCGCTTGTAGAAGCAAACCTTTCCGACCAAGCCTTCCTGAAGCAGGCGCTGAAACAGTACGGCGTCACCGCCGCAATTCATTTTGCCGCCCACGCCTATGTGGGAGAGTCTGTGCGCGAGCCGCGTCGCTACTTCGAAAACAATGTTACAAACGCACTTCACCTCATCCACGCACTTCTGGATGCGGGCGTTAATCACATCGTGTTTTCCTCCAGTTGCGCCGTGTATGGGGTGCCTCAATGCCTTCCTATTTCAGAGAGCCATTCGAAGCTTCCTGTAAATCCGTACGGCGAATCCAAGCTCTTTATCGAACGTGTTCTCGATTGGTACGGGCGCGCCTACGGATTGCGCTGGGCTGCGCTGCGGTATTTTAATGCCGCGGGAGCTGACCTCGATGGCGAGCTGGGCGAAGTGCACAATCCGGAAACGCACCTTGTGCCGCGCCTCATCGAAACTGGACTCGGCAGGCTCGGTTCCGTAGAAATATACGGTACCGACTATCCCACCGCAGACGGGACGGCCGTTCGAGATTATGTGCACGTTTCAGATCTCGCTGAAGCGCATGTTACCACGTTGCAGCATCTTCTTTCCGGCGGCGAAAGCTTTTCTGCAAATTTAGGGACTGGTCGTGGCGCTTCCGTCCGCGAAGTCATCACTGCGGTGGAACACGTTTCGGGCACTACGATCAAGACAAAACTGGCCCCTCGACGACCAGGCGACCCCCCGGCATTGATTGCCGACCCCGCATACGCGGAGAAGATATTGGGTTGGCGCCCGAAACTCTCGTCTTTAGATCTCATCGTCAGCAGCGCCTGGGATTGGCACCGTCACTCCCTTTCGCTGAGGCAAGTTCCAGGTTGCGGCGATGACAATAGTGATTATTCTGCCTAGAAGCTGTTGCACAACCCGTTTTCGACTCAATAGAATCAATAACTTAGATAGGTTGTGCAATATGCTTCAGCTAATTTGATAGCTGCCAATGAAACAAACCAAGGAGAGTCTGGCTCTGTTGACATCCTCAAGAAAAGGCAGCGATGTTTCAAGCGATACAGATTGAAACTCAGTCCGAGCAGCAGGGCTTGGCGCTTCTGCGTGCTCAGCGAGCGGCCCGGTGCACGGGCCGAGAGCTTGCGCTTCACCGAACTGAACAGGCTCTCGATCAGAGAGCGACGCCGGTAGAGTCGTCGCGGAAATGCGCGACGCATCTCGGCGCGCACCCCATGGATGCGCCAGGTTTTCTTGCCGCGCTTGGCCGGGATCACACTCTGCGCCCCGAGTTGTTTCCGGATGTAGGTGTGATTCCGCTCGCTGTCGAACTCGGCATCCGCCAGCACCAGTCCGATGGGCGTTTGCTCGGAAGCCGCTTCGACGACCGCTGGCAAATTCGCGCAGTCGTTCCAAGGGCCGCGTCGCGCGATCTGCGACAGCAGAATCTGCTGATCCAGGTCCGCCACGACCACCCACTTCAGCCAGTGCCGCCAGGGCAGGGGTTTCTGCCCATGATGATGCATGCGCCGCACAAAGAACGTGCTGACCGCTCCCTGTGCCAAGCCCGTCGCATCGACCGCGACGCGGGTTCGCCGCCGCCCTTTTCTGTGCGTGCCGCGCAACCGGCGCACCGTCTCGCCGACCGCGCGGTCGATGGCCTGGTCGTCCAGGCGTTGCAGAAAGCGATACAGGGTCGTGAAGTCGGGCACGCTGGACAGGCCCAAGGCCTGACGCAACTCGCGGTGTTCGCTCAGGCGCACTTCGGCTTCGCGAAAGGTCCAGTCCTCGTACCGCATCAGGCAGAGAATGGCCAGCAACTGCGGCTGGGTGAATTGATGTTTGCTGAATCGGCTTCGGTAACACGGGAGCACCGCCCGGGAGACTTGCAGGGCGATGCGGGCAAACGGCAGGAGTCCGACTTCGGCCATCGCACCTCCTGCCTCGGTAGCAAACAACAATTTCAACGGATCGGGAATCTCGAATTTTCATTGTCGTAACGAGGATGTCAACAGAGCCAAACAGCCTCTAGCTGCGAGATATGCCAGCGCGCCGCACGCACGTAAAGGGTGGCACAGTGGTTGTCCTGTCAACTGCTCGCTTCTGTCTGTCCTGCTTTCCTTCTGCTAATCAGATAACCGTAGTATAGGCAATTGCAATTCATGCAAGAGTGACGGCGCAGAAGGGCCAATCGCAGGACGAGGAGCTTGATTGAGTCGCCCGCTCGATGACGGTGTACATCGAAACTGCCGCACTCGGGGGATTGGCGACCGCGAGACCAAGGCTTCCACATCTTCGACATGTTTCTCAATGCTGGCGCGGGTTGAATGGTCTGTCATTAGGGGCGTGCTGAAATAAGACTCAACTCCCGAGAAGGCCTGTCGGCTCAACCGGTCGATGCAACACCCTATAACCAGTTGATCTGACAATACTTCCCATCGAGAATCAATCTGTGCGACTGGACTCATTCAGAACCTAAACAGGGCTTTTGTTTTGTTTGAATTGACGC
The DNA here is from genome assembly GCA_963719875.1 of uncultured Acidobacteriota bacterium. Taxonomy (GTDB): domain Bacteria; phylum Acidobacteriota; class Terriglobia; order Acidiferrales; family UBA7541; genus Palsa-360. The sequence goes on from CAVRDJ010000002.1 coordinate 1,300,751, forward strand.
CCGCGAACGAAAACAGCCTCCTAGACCCCTAGAAGAAGTCTTTGCGCAAGTGTTGCATCGACCCATTGAGACCACCCCCCTTATCGGAATGTGACCTTGGGATTGCAACTCGGCATTTCTTCTTCGCGATACGAGTTTATTCGGTTCCAGGTTTTATCAGACCAATATGGGCCTTCTTTCCCACCGTCGCAATGTGGCAGGCATTGTCCAGTAATTCTTCCCCATTTGCCAGATCACCGCGTTCTTTGTTGACTTGGTCTACGAGAATGACAAATCCCTTCGTTCCCCCAGTCCGAGTCAGCCCGATAACCACGAGTGTGCGATTGCCCATATTTTGCTTTGCATCTGGCAATCCTTCCGCCAAGAGTCTGAATGGATTGTGTGGGCCAAGGTGATCGCCCGACACCCACATTGCAATGTAGCGGTGCCCGACCAATGAGACATTGAATGGGGCCCAGTGGTTCCCAATATTTCCCTCATGTTCGTGCAGCGCCTCCCAGACATCGGCACGTATGCAAGAAAAGTGAATGTGCAGCTGATCCTGAGAGCGGCTCACAACCGAGTTGATTGCCAAACCAATGTCATCTCGCGGAAGACTTAAGTGCAGCGCGTCATTGATATGAGTTCGGACTTCCCAGGCGCTGGCAAAATAGTTCGACGCGTTTGGCCCGCGAACGGTCGGACTCTCGATGCCGGAGATTCGAGTTGTAGGAATAAGCAAGAATTGAGTGCCTCCTCTCGGGTCCCTTAGTATCGCGAATCCATTTTCGGTTCCTCCGGTCAGATCGACTTGAAGGCAAGGATTAGGGTCGTGATGCAGGGACTGGTCCGGGACGCACACATTATGTACAACTTCCCACAAAGCGTTGCGAGGGAGGTCTCCTTGAGACGCATCGGTCGCAAACAAAAGGAAAGCGGTACAAGCGCCAATCGTCGCCACGACTGCCAGTGCACGAAAGACGGTGAGGCAGCCACAAAATCTGTCTCGTTTCGTGTGATGGAATAGACTTGCGCTCATCTGAAGAATACTTTCTAATGGATCATTCATTCAGACAAGCCAAAAGGTTGGTGTGGTTTCTTGACCTAGTTTCCGAGAAGAGCGTCTCTCAGGCGCAATCCGGTTCAACTGGGTATCAGCCTTCGTCTGGCATAATTCATGTGACCCGCTTATTGGGCCTAAGTTGGACCCAGATTCTCATTTTACGCATCTTCGGTGGCTAGCTCGTCCAGCAGGGTCGCCGCCCCGGTCAAGTTGTCAACCCCGAAGACGACCAGCGCCCGCGTCGATCCCCAGATCCAGTCCGCAGTAGGAGTAGTCAATGTTGATTTGCTTTTCGCCTAACCGCGAGGCTGCGCGGCCCAACTCACCCGGATGGTGCGCCAGCCTGAATCTACCTGGTCAGTGGACCACCATGGACCGGCAATGCTTCACCGAGCTGAGGCCCACCGACAATGCAAGTTCAGGTCAGGGGGCATCGCATTCTCTAATGGTCACTGCATAGAACCCATCAAAGATGATGTCAGTTCGCTGATACTTTTGGATTCAAAAAGTAAGAAATGCCACGAGCGTATCGATCTCGGTGAGGGGTATATGGGCGCACCCCCCTGTTTCTGGCCCACGATGAGGACACGACAAGATGAAGGCAGTGAAAGTTCGTCGCTTCCAATAACACCAGAAAAAATATCTTGACCTGGCGGTCATTTACTAATATAAACATGGAATCCCCTTAAGAACTAGCCTAGGTATATCCCTGCCCCGGCGCAGTATCCCTCGTCAGTGGTCGTTGAATCTAGAGATTGTTGAATTTCAAGACTGCGGTGAGGTGTGTCTCGACCTGCCTTGGACTGCGACGATTATCATTCCCTGGATAGCGATTTGTTTGCTTTAACTCAAAGAACAGATGGGTGTCTGTGCGCCATGATACCCATCCCAGTCCCACAGTGACAACTACGCCCGTGTCAATAAGGGGAAACCTAAGATGGGACTCAGAACTGATTGGAGCAATCTCTCAGCGCAACTTTGCTCGCTTCCCGCGCCCGCTAAACGAATCGCTCTCTTTTGCTTCCTTGCATTTTTGCTTACGGCTCAAGCGCAAACGGGAAGTTTCTCAATTACGACGCAACAACTGAGCACCGCTCGCTATTACCATACGGCAACGCTGTTGAGCGATGGACAGGTTCTCATCGCAGGAGGCTACCAACCCGGTGCGAACGTCCTCTCCAGCGCGGAGCTATATGACCCCTCCTTCGGAACATTTACCGCGACAAGCGGCAACCTGAGTATGGCGCGCATCACCCACCCTGCGACGCTGCAAGAGGACGGAACAGTCTTTATAGCGGGAGGCGTGGGAACTGGTAGTGTAATTCTCAACAACGCTGAGCCGTATGATCCCTCGACTGGAACCTTTGCCACTACCGGGAGCCTGAACACGGCGCGCCTGCTGCACACTGCGACCCTGCTGCAGAATGGAAAGGTGCTGATCGCGGGGGCGTACGACGGTACCAACGCACTCAATAGCGCGGAGCTTTTCGATCCGGGAACATCTAAGGTCACATATTACATTTCTTATTCTTCCGGTTCCAACACCAATAACGGAACCTCGAAATCAACCCCTTGGAAAACGCATCCCTACATGCAGTCGGCAGTGGAGTGCACAGGGACCGGCTCGGCTCCGACCTATACTCATACCTCCGGCGACATATTTGTCTTTAAGCAGGGCGATTCGTGGCCGAACGCCTGCTTCGATATGATTATTCAGAGCGGAGGAAATGCGGGAAATCCCGACCAGTACACCTTTGATAGCACGTGGGGAGTGGTCCCCTTAGGATCCGGAGCAACAACCGGCAACCGCGGCCAGACCGTGGGCGCTTATCAGTTCAATGCCGGAGGGTCGGTCATCAATGGCGCGGACGGAATCAACCGATTCATCTTCGATAACGGCAGCAGCAACATCACGATCAACGGCGTGGAGCTTACCGGGGTAACCTGGAGCGGCAATGGGGGTGGGGGCGACAACGTCTGGTTAGTTGATATACAAGAGTCGCAGAATTTTATTCTCTCGAACTGTTACGCGCACAATTGGACCTATACGAATCCTGTGGACGGCGGCGACGCGTTGGGCGTGCTGGTCGGCACTGGGAATGGGAACTACAATGCCGGCTCGGCGATGACCGGCTGTGTCGTCGATGGCTCCAACAGCGGCGGCCCGGGTGTGGCAAACAGCGGCGATACGACGTATGCGATTCCCGGCTGCGACAACAACATCATCATGAATGTCACCAATGGTTGCCTCTTGAACGCCAACGGGAGCGCGCACGACAACATCATCGGCCCGATCAATCAGTCCTTCAGCTCCTGGGACCATGAGAACTGCATTGAGCCGATTGATCCGCTAGCCGGCGGCACCAGCACGATCTACATTTACAATAATGTGATTCATGACTGTACGGCGGTGGCCATCCTGACGCAGGGTACTCCGGCCTCGGGCAGCAACGAAATCGATTACGTTTGGAACAATGTGATTTATGCCGGTTCCTCGCCGAATCCCCCGATCCCGATTCAATTCGATAGCTCGATGAGCCCGAACACGGGAAGCGAAGTCCATGCTTGGAACAACACGCTCTACGCGGGATCGAGCGATGTTTGCATCCGAACGATCAACGAGGGAAATGGCAATTTCAGCGCGATCGATTTGCAAAACAATTTTTGCATCTCCGACCAGGGCCTCGACGCGCTCCAAGTTGGGGGCAACACCCAGACGATCAACAACAATGTGGTGATGACGATCGCGCAAGCTGCCTCCGCGGGACTGACTTCTTCGCAGACACACGCCTATCAGCCGGCTTCCCCGGACTGCGGTGGAGTCGCAAACTGTCCGGTGGGAGCGGGAACGAACCTGGCGATCCCCGCGAACGGCAATTTCGCAACGCTCGCCAACGACACGACCTACGGAGGTCAAAAAAGTACGATTGCACGTCCGTCAAGCGGCGCGCAGGACGCCGGGGCGTACCAGTTTTAACCGTTTTAATCTGCGCCACCCCCGCGAGCATGATAACGCTTTCGAGATGTATTTCCGCCCCTAATCATGGAACCCAAAGTCATCATTGAACAACGCGCTCTAGGCGGAGGCGATGGCTACCGTCTACTGCGTTTCGCGACTATGTATATCGGCATGAAGGAATATCGTCTCTACGTTCCGTCCAAGGCCACGGGTAGCCCGCTTGAATGGGCGGCTCAGATGATGGTCCGCCGATACGACGGCAGCTCGGAATATGAAATTCACGTGCCATGGCGAGGCCAGATAATAGAAACAATTTCCAAAGAATTAGAACGCCTCGACCAAGAGGATAAACTGGCTGCTGAAGACATCTACTGCAAAGCCCCGACGGCTTCCCGTCCGATGGAACTAAGCACTGCAATTGGTGCGGCGTAGAATGTATCGATGCCTGCTCGTCTTGTGGAGCCTCGACCCGCGAGAAAATCAAATTATCCGCGGATGATTACGAGTGCCCGTCATTTTGCCACGCCTGCGGAAAACCTTATCCGTGGACGTCGTACAAACTGAATACCACCAAGGAATCACTTTTCCACGATGACAAGCTCACCTTTCAAGTGCGGAATGACCTCTAGGATTTATTGTATACGTGATGTTGAATCCGTAGGCAGATTTGGTGCCAGCGAATTCGAAACTCATTGGTATAAGAATCAAAAAAACAGCCCAGCCTATAAGAGAATTTGTACCTAATTTCCTAACTAAATAAGTAACAAGAGTGTCAATATAATGCATTTAGAACAATTAACTTTCGAGCCTTCCAGTAGCAATGTGAGCCGAGGAGCACTTCAGGCTGGGGCCAATTTCGTGGAAAGATGAAGACCACGCATTCGCTCAGGGAAGGGGGTGCAACTTTGGCGCGCGCTATCTCTTATCCCGGCAATGTTTCGAGTAGCGCCCAGAGTGAGCATTCGCTTTGAAATATTTTATAGGTCATAACGTGGGCTATATAGCTATTGTGACCACCGGCAGGGGATGCTCCAGGGGGCTTCCACTTTCCAATGGAACACTATTCCCCAGAAAAGTGGTGTCAGTGGGCATTGCCGGATGGTTCGCACGTGTGCGCAGCGCTGCGCAGATCGGATCACACATATGCCTCATAAAGGCTAGCGATTTTCGCGGTGTTGAGTTTTGGTGCGCCTTGCTGCAAAACCGCCAAAATGGATTTTAAGTCCCACAACTTTGTCGATGAACCTGTTCGTGGCACCTGGCGCATAGAGCTATGAGATTCTCAATGGAATCATTCCCTAGGTGGCTCCGCCACTTTATATGGTGGATTTGAAGGGCTTCCATTCGCCCACACCATTGGCAACGCCAGCCGTCACGGTCCAGAACTTTCCGGCACAGCTTACGATAAGCTTCAGGGTCAAGGCTTAGGCGTGGCCGTTTCGTGCGCATTGGGTCAAAGTGTGACCTGGACTTCTTCGAGGAGTTCCATTATCTGTGGCTTAGGAAGGCCGAGTACCAATCGAGTCAGTGTATGAAGGAGAGCTTCTTGGTTACCGGCCTCCCAGCTCACTCCCGCCAGAAAATCCGCGCAGATCATCTCCAAGCAGTAGCCTCGCGACTTGTCGCTCCCAAGCATCAGTGCCGCTGTTTCTAGTGCCTGCTCAATCACGGGTAGTTGGCTCTTGTACGCCTTGAAATAGAGAATCTCCCACGGCTCGCTGTCCTTGCCCGTCAGATAGCGATCGACCTCGCGCTTGAATTCTTCCCGGGGCATCGTGCTGGCTTTGTGCACCCAGGGTGCACAATCGAATCCCTGTCTGTCCCTTCGCGCCACCTTGGCTAACTCCCTCGCCTTGGTCCATCCGATATGCTCCAGTTCCCGCTTGCGGATTGGGGGTAGGTGTTCGTGGATGGCCATCAGGTAGTAGGCCTTGCGTCTGGACTCCGGAAACTTCCTTTCCAGGAACTCGTCAAACGAACGGACGTTGTCCACCCTCCAGTACTGACCTGCCCGAACCTCGCACAGGTAGCGGCCGAGTTCGACAAACTTCGAATCCCGTTCGCGGTCCGTGGCCTTCTCCCAAGACAAGATCTCCTCGATCTTTGAGAGCACAAACACGGCACGGCGGCGATTGAGCTTCGGAGCCATCCAAGGCCTTCCGCTAGTCGTCAAGCACGTCAAGCCAATCAAGGTCGCTCGCTCCCGGTTGTCGAATGAGTTTGGTTCCGACTAGTGCCTCGCTCCCGAGACACAGGCCGAGGTGCGCACAGCTGACGCACCCGTTCTGCGGGAAACGGATTCCTGGGTGGGCAGGGAACTGGGCAGTTTCGATTTGGCGAGCGGTCGCATCAACCAGCTGGCCAAACTCCTGACGCTGCTCTTCTGTAATCGAAGCCAGCAGATATTGAATCTCCGGAACGCGTTTCCTCACGAAAGCTACAATGGCAACGTCGGAGATGCCCGTGATCCAGGAGTAGCAGACGAGCTGTAGATCAAGCGAAGTCAGTCCCTCGGGTTGTTCGGGGTAACGAGCACTGGTGGTCTTCCATTCGAGCAAACGCCGCGTGCCGTCCAGGTGGCCAACGGCATCGACATAGGCCACAAACTCGTGGCCGCTCGAGAGCGAGCGGACAAGTTTTTTCTGCATGTTGCGCTTGGGTTGGCGAATGCGGATTCGGTTGTCTCGGGCGAACTGTTCGAGCAGCGCGATCCCTTGGCGAAGCAGGCGCTCCCAATCATCTCCGTGGGAGTACTCGAGCGGAACATCGCGGTACGCTCCCCATTCCTTGAACAACACCGCTCCAGCGTCCTCGCGCTCGAAGAGTGCCGCCAGAGCCTTCTCAAAGCAGCGGCCGAAGCACAGCGCCGCGCGAGACTCCTTCTCCCTCCAGCCGTCCAGATACCGAAAGCGGTAGCTTCTCGGACAGCGTAGGTACTGGGAAACCTGCGTGTAGCTAAACGTCACGGGCCACCTCCTGATTGCTCACTGCAGACACGGAGAGTCCTTCCCATTCACTGGCGGGAGCAAACCCGCCGAGATTGAGAAACGAACGGCCGTTCAGGGTGGTGCGGGAAATCCGCACGATTCCTCGAAGGCCGATGAGCGCCTTTTCGTCCACTTCGTCTCGGCCCAAGAGATCGGGGTCATAGCCAAAGTCCCGCAGGAACCAGCGGAGTTTCCAGAGTGCTTTGGGAGTGCAGTAGAGGCGACCGTTGATGGAACGGCCTTGCTGTTCTCTTGGTTCGAGGATGATGAGCCGCAGAACGTAGAACGGTCGCGCGGGATGCCAGCGGTAGAAGACCCGATCGACGCGGACAAGGAAAACGCCTTCCAAGATGCTCGGAGTGTTGGGACTGTCGCCATGCAAACCTGAGATATGGCGCTTCATTGAGCAACCTCCTGCGATTTGGAATAGCTGTTGAGCTGGCAGATCAGCCCGTCGCGATCTTTGGCGGCGCGCTCGGCCAGATCGTTGATAAAGGCTTCGACCTGATCTCGGCTGGCATCTCGTAGGGTGGGGGTGCCACAGTAGTCGGCGGCATAGGCCTTCACGAGGCCAGCATCGAGATGATGTTGGCGGATCAGAAGGCAGAGGCGATCGCGGAGGCGAGGCTGGCCGTCCTGGTGACCATTGGTTCCGTTCGTGGCAACCTTGCGCTGATCAGAAGGTGTGGGTGCGTTAGGCCTGGGCGCCCAGCCGAGTTCCTCGACGGAGCATAGGCCGATGCCGTAGGCCTTGCGGAGGGCGCGGTTGACGGCGCGGGTTTCAGCAACGCGCATCTCGGCGCCGTGGACCAGGGAAGAGACGTTGGAGGGATCGGCGTCCCCGTAGCCGACGAAGCCGCGAGAGCGCGGAGATTTGTAGACGGTCGCTCTGAAGACCCAACGGCTATTGGCAGGATCAGAAGCCATCCTGTCAATCGAGGTTGTTATGCCGGAGCAGCGTGAACGTTTGGCCAATGTGAGCAGTCCAGAGTGGGTCACATACCATCCGCCATTCAGCAGCTGAAGGTCACCGGCTGGTATTGACAGTGTATGTCTCTCAGCGAGTTCTTTCAGACTGCGCAATGTCAATTTGGGAAGTTCACCCCAAATCGCGACAGCGTACCTTGCATTCGAGCGGACTATGCTCGTCGCCTTCTTCACTCCCCCCGCATCTCCCCTGTTGCTCTTCCCGGATAGACGAAGGTTCTGCCCGGTTTTCGAAGAGGAGTGTCGGCGCCTACTCTGTTCCTTTCTTACCTTCGCAACAAAATCTTCACTGTTATTCATGTCTCCTCCGTCCGGTCTCATTTCTTCTTATTGCGTGTGAGCCCTTCAAAATGTAAAAAGGTACCCGTACCAGGCTTCGGGGATATCAAGATCCCGAACGGTGGGCTGTTCTGTATTCCTATAAGCATATGCTATAAGGAATATATTTCTCTGTCAAGAGGATTCTTTGTGACAAGAGGGCATAAGAAGCTAGCGGATTTAGGAGCAATCGGGTCCCGTATTCGTGAACTTCGTGGTGAAATACTGCAGGAGGAACTTGCAGCATATCTCGGTATTAGCCAAGGACAACTTTCAAAGGTAGAGCGTGGGAAGCTAGGCCCGACAGCGGAGGTGCTGCTTCGACTTGTTGAGAAGTTTGGTAAGAGCGCTGACTGGATCCTTACTGGGATAAGTTAATTGGTCGAGTTGGACATTACAGGAGGCGTTTGGCAAATCTAAGCTGACCGTTCTGGCAGTCGTCGTCGCAGCTGGCATGAGGCATTTGGAAGTTGGCACAGCGGCAGGATAGCGGAGAAAGGTAGAATCCAACTTGCCAAGAGCTGTGAAAAAGGTCACTCAGAAGACGCCGTCACAACCTAGGCTGCGCACCGTTCCTATATGCCGCGCTCAGGGCATGCTTGTTGGAATTGACGTAATGTGCCCGTACAACTGGTCCATTGCGGGAGTGAAGACAGGTGGCGTAAGGGTGGTCAGATATCTGTGGAGTTTGAAAATGCGCTGGCTGCGCCCGTGATCAATCCCGTATCTTAGAATTTGGATCAATCAGAACTAAAGCTCAGACAAAGAATTTTCCCTATTCTGGCGAATCGAGTTCCACAGCTTTACGTCCTCCAGCTCATCCTGTTCAATCTGCGAATGGCCAACATAATTTCCTTCTAGCCCGAACGATTCGTGCTGGCAGGTCCAGCATCAGTATCGGCTGTGGCCCGGCTTCCTCGTTTTTGAGACTTTCTCTGCTTCTAGTGGCCGTGTCAGGCCCAATGGCTACAATGCCAACTGCTCGTCCAGCATCGTTTAAGATTGGCGAGCCCGACATTCCGTCTTCGGGTGGGTCAATCCATAGTACGGTGCCGTATAGATCTGAGTCTAAACGAATAGTGGTCGGAATCCAGCGGACGCCATCTAGAGCAAGCAACCATCCTCGCCCACTCCGGGCCGTGTCAATCGCCAGTGCTGGAACATCATCGGTGAGTGCATGGTAGGCATCCGCTTCCTCGTGTAGCTCCTGTTCATCCGGGCAACCGAGCAGGGCAATGTCGGCAACGGGATCAGCGAAGAGACACTCGCTCCACACGTTACTTTTGGTGCCATCGAGACTCCTCAGGAGATCCGGGTAGGTCCGGTCCGCTAAAAGCGAGGACGCAATAGCGGGCGGCGAATCCGGCAAACAATGTGCCGCAGTAACCACCAAGCGGCTCTTCCCAGAATTGGAGCGCTTCCGAGATTGCACGGTCTCGAAATCCGGGTGCTCAATTACGAAGCCGCGCCCGCCGCCGACTTTGACCACACAGCTGGGAATAGGAAGTTTAGTCATCGGGCTGCCTCCATGGGGATGACTCTCCTGCTGCTGCTCTTCTGATACTTCGAGAGTTTCGGTCGCTTAGGAGTCTACCATTTGTCACTGTCCGTGGATTCTACCCAACCTCCCCATGGAATATGCGGCGGTTCTCAGGCAAACGCAGTGATCGGCCTCGTGAATCGATGTGACCGCGGGCACCCTAAGGCTAACTGACACTTGAATTCGATGCGTAAGCTGCCTTGCAATTGCATCACTTCTCGGATTTCGTCGTAGACGCCTTCTCGCCAGTGATTGCGCTGTTCTGGCGTCGAGCCTCGACTTTTTGCAAGGCACCTTTGAAAAAATCCAGCTCCAGTGTTTTGTCCGCCAGCCCGCGCTGCAGCTGGCTGATTTCCTGGCGCAGCGTGGATTCCCGCGAGCTTCCCGGCGACGATTTCTGATCTCCCATAACCGCATCGAATCGATCCCGCCACAGGTACAACAGCCGTCGATGCACGCCCAGTTCCTGCGATAACGCCACGATGTTATCGCAGGCCGTGAGTTGCTCCACCGCCATTCGACGGAACTCCTAGGTATGCCGCCGCAATTGTTTGTTGGCCGCTCGCAGCACCTTTCCCTGCTATGCGGGCCAGTTCCGAATGTCTCGTAATAGGGATTCACTCCACGCCCGAAGAAATTGTTAAAAAACTTGCGCAAACAAACGCCTATGGGTGTATGCTTAACACCTGGAGGCGTACGCATGATCAAAATCACAGACAAGTCAGGACGCCTAATTGAATGCCAAGACGCGGATGAAGCGAACAAAATTCTTGATCATTTAGGAATTGAGGACCGTCGAGAATTAGAAAAATCTAGAACATCCTTCGCTGACGTTCTTTCGCGCTTCTTACGTGGCGATCTTATGCAAGCGGGTTATTGGAATCGAGAGAACTTCTGGAAATTCATTGACTCGTTGGGTGAACCTCAAAGGCAGCTTCTCACCCAATTGGTACAACGCTGCAAGATTAGCGATGAAGAGGTCCGCGAGATCCTTGGCATTAACACAAATATAGAATTGGGCGGGATTTTGAGCGGCGTTTCTAAAAAAGCAGCTGCGTTAAATATTCCAGCACGTGCTGTTTACGTAATTGAGAATGAGAGCAAGAGCGGCGAAACAACTAAATCGTACGTCGTCGCTATCGGTTTCTTGAAGATAGCGATTGAAATGAACTGGCCTGGTTAAATCAAGAAAAATGTCCCAGCGCAAGTTGCAGCTAACGGCAGGGCGAGATTCGAATGCGAAGCTTACCCTTGCCGAACAGAGAGGAGGACCGGATGTCAACTCGAAACCGCGTCCGAACAAAAACAAAGGACTATATTGCCTCCGCATCGGAATTCATAGCTTTGGTTGAAACTGGGGGCATGGCCCTATCTAATGATTTCTCTATCGAGCTAATAAAAGATGCTGATGGATCGCTGAGCTTTTTGGATTCAAAAAGCTCGAAATCCCAACCGCGTATTAATCACGCTGGCCAAGAGTTTGTTCCACCTGAACTCGCACCTTCGGTGTTGGAGGCGCTGACATTACCGAGGAGACGCACCGACTACGGCTTGACGGTAGATCTATTCGGCCAAATATTTCGTTTATTTATTGATCGTGGTCTTTCCGAGGATTCTGCACAAGTGTCCACATATTTTGTATTCGCGAGTTGGTTTCCGGAGTCTCTTCCAGTGGCCGCATCCTTGATACTCACCGGCGCAGAAGTGGAAGCGCGCGTTATTCTCCAACTACTTACTTCTCTCGTCCGCCATGCGTTACCGCTCGCGGAGATTAACATAAACCTTTTCGATTGCCTCCCCATGCATATACAGCCGACTATGCTCATCAACCGTGTTGACCCTTCAATGTGGGGGGTGCTGTCCGCATCGAACCATCCTCACGCATATCTCCCGACAAAAAAGGGGCTAACCGATTTGTTTTGTGTTAAGGCCGCATATGCCGGGTCAATTTTGGGTGGGAGCGGAGACGGGGCTATCCTCAATGTCCATTGCGCTCCAAACGGCGGAAGGTTGCCTGTCATCAATGGTGCCACGCTAGAAAAGATCGCTGCCGACTTGCAGCCGAAGCTCCTGGATTATCGCTTTAAGAATGTAGCGCAAGTGCGAGCAGCGCATTTCGATGCGCCGACGCTTCCAACACCGCTCCGAATGATGGCGCAGGCGTTGGGGGCCTGCATTGTTGACGCGCCTCAGTTGCAGGCTGACATTATTCGCTTGCTCGAAAGCCAACGAGCCGTGCTGCGAGCGAGCCGCTTGCTTGATCTAAACTGTGTCGCGATTGAAGCCTTGCTCGCCCACTGCCACAGCGAAAATGGGCCTACCCGAGTCGGTGTGAGCGAAATTGCTACCACGGCTACCGCTATTATGGCTGACCGTGGCGAAACCGCCGTGTTTGAATCCAAGAGAATGGGTAATCATCTAAGGCTCCTCGGCTTCCGCGCAAAGCGTGACAGCAAGGGCTTTGCGGTCCATTTAACACCTGATGTCCGCCGCCTCATTCATAGCCTTGCGCGTGACCACGATGTTGGAGATTCGGAGCAGACCGTGCCAGGGTGTCCCCAGTGTTCCGAGGTGATGTCTGCTCAGACTGGGGGATCGACACCATGAATCCAGAACGTAGACCCAGTGAACATATGTACGTAATGTACTTTATGTACGTCCTTACACGCTGTCACAGGTGCTTTTCATGATGGTAACTCGAGAGCCCGACAAGATCCTGAGGTGGCTCGAGCGGTTAAAGCGGATGCGCAAGGGGCAACCGCTGCCGCCCCAGTTGAACGTTAAGATTTCCTGATCCCGAGGGCGGGGAGTCAACTACGTCGCTCCCTCCTCGGCGTAGTAAATGAATATCGTATAATATATTAACTAATAATAAAACTACTTACTTCGATAAGGAGGGCGTCAATCTGTTCCCTTCCATGCCGAAGGAAATTGACGGGCGCATTGTATCAGCACGCGAAGAACTCTGTGTGTACTGGAGCTGGTGCGCTCGCTATGGCAGATTTGCCAAGATCTAGGGCGGGTGAGCCGAAAGACTTGGACCGCCAATTTTGCGAAACGAACTTACCTAAACCATGTAAAATCTGTAGCTTGTCTTTTTCAGACTCAGCGCAACCATCACGATCACAGCAAAAGCGACGCGAAACCTCTCTCGGACCGCGGGGTTTTTCATCCCATCCTCGATTCGGCTTCACGCACGCTGACTCGGATCGGCGGCGCGATACCACGCGACAAATTTCTTGAGACCTTCCTCCAGCGTTGTGAGCGGGTGATAGCCGAGCAGCTTTTCGGCTTTTGAAATGTCGGCCCACGTCAAGGGTACGTCACCCTGTTGCGGGGCTTCCCGTTGCACAATCGCTTTCTTGCCGGTCGCGCATTCGAGCATGCGAACCAATTCCGAAAGCTTTACGGGTTGAGAATTGCCGAGATTGCAGATTTCAAATGGCGCTCCGTCCGTGGAAGAGAAGTCGTAATAGAGCGCGCCGAGGACGCCCGCGACGATGTCATCGACGTACGTGTAATCCCGGCCTGTTTCTCCGTCTCCGAAAATGGGGAGCGGTTTGCCCGCCTCCATTCGAGCGACGAACTTGTGAATGGCGAGGTCGGGCCGCTGCCGTGGTCCGTACACGGTGAAGAACCGCAGGGCCATTACCGGCAGTTTGTAAAGATGCGCGTACGTGTAACAAAACAATTCCCCAGCGAGTTTGGTGGCGGCATACGGCGAAATCGGGTGCAGGCCGGGTTGCTCTTCTGAAAAAGGCGCCCGGCTGCTGGCGCCATACACGGAACTCGAAGAGCCGAAGATCAGCCGCGAGACCTGGAATTCCCTGCACAGCTCGAGTAAATTCACAGTTCCGGCCACGTTTACTTGCTCGTAGAGCCGCGGTTTCTCAATCGAGGGGCGAACGCCGGCCCGGGCGGCAAGATGAATGATCACTTCCGGCCGGACGCTGGCCACAGTTTCCCGCACACGATCCAATGCGCAAATATCCTGATCAAAAAAATCGAATGGTCCGATTTTCCGGATGGATTCGAGATTGGCTTTTTTCCACGCAGGGGAATAGAACTCGTCGAGGTTGTCCACGATGCTCAATCGAGCATGGTTGCGGAGCAAAGCCTCCGCCAAATGCGACCCGATGAACCCAGCTCCGCCAGTCAGCAAAATGCGCTTTGGATTTCCGGTCACCCGATGATCCCCCTCGGCTTTTAACACGAACGGGTCAGAGTAACAGCAAATCGCGATGCGTCATAGGGAGCCTCGTTGTCACTGAGATCGCATTTTTCGCAAGTGACTGCTGTAAGGATATTTTGTTGCGCCGCGCGAATCCCGAGTGGCGCAGGCTTCAGCCTGTGGGGGTTCGTCCTTGCAAGGACCAAACCCCACAGGCTGAAGCCTGCGCCACCTATAGCCCGCACCAGAATGCTTGCATGGGGGAAGTTTGGGAATGCAGACGATTCGATGATTTCCATCATTACATCCAATGTCGCAGTTGGACGGCGTGATGTAGACTCTCTCGATGTTTTCGAATTGGGAGCGCGGTCCCGGAACTCAAACAAGAAATAAGTGTATGCGGCTCGAAAGAGTTTTCGATAAGTGCATAAGACATGGACTGACGCGGTGCCCAAAGGGACAAGACGCGTTACCCGAATGAGCTCCATCGTGGGATTATTCACGGACGTACTCGCGGCCGGCGGCGTACAGAGGGCCAGCCGCCACGTTGCCGCTGTGACCGCGAAGGTTGCTTCTGACCGCGGCATGGCAGCCCGTTTCCTGAGCCTCAACGACCTGCAGGGATTGCACACCGCACACGTTGGTACGCTGGAATTTTCCGTTTCCGGCTATGCGGGGAGCAAGACTCAATTTGCCCTGGCGGCGCTGCGCGCCGCGGGGCGCAAACCGGCTTTGGTGATTGCGCTTCACCCGCATTTGGCTCCCATCATATGGGCCATGAGAGCGCGCGGGCGAAAATTTCGTTCGATTGTCTTCACGCACGGCATCGAGGTGTGGCAGCCGCTCGGCTGGCCGCGCGGGGCCGCGCTCCGCCGCGCGGATTTGGTCGTCGGGCCGAGCACGGACACCGTGCACCATCTGATTTCCGAGCAAGGAATTCAATCCGGCAAACTCCAGAGGCTCCCCTGGGGACTCGATCCCGAATTTGAAGCGCGGCTTGCGGCGGCACCTGCGCTTTCGCTTCCGCCTGGCTTTCCCCGGACTGGCCAAATCATCTTAACGGTCGGCAGATGGGATCCCGTAGAACGATATAAGGGTGCAGACACTTTAATTGATGCTCTGCCAGGTGTCCTGAAAACGGCGCCAGAGACATCCCTCGTGCTTGTCGGCGACGGAGAGGACCGGCCAAGACTTGAACAGCTCGCTCGCGATCTTGGCGTATCGGAACACGCACACTTTCTCGATGGTCTGACACCTGCGCAACTCTTCGCCTGCTACGCAAACTGTGACGTCTTTGCCCTACCCAGCCGGGGGGAAGGTTTTGGCCTTGTGTTTCTGGAGGCCATGGCCAATGCCAAGCCGGTGATTGGCGGGGCCCACGGAGGAATTCCAGACATCGTGGAGGACGGCGTAACGGGCTTGCTCGTGCCACACGGGGACGTTGAGCGCCTCGCACACGCGCTCGAATCCCTTCTAACCAATCCGAGCCGGGCCGGGGAAATGGGCGCACGAGGAAGGGATCGCGTTGCGGAAGGATTTTCATTCGCGCAATTTCAATTGCACCTGATGCAGATCCTGCAAAATGTTCTTGGCCAAGAACATTGAATTCACAAGCTTCCCGTCTTGAACACAGCTCGGGGGAGTATAATTCGCGGCAGGGGAAAGCTTTTTGAACCCTTCGCTCGGCTAATGCGGTTCCGGTTTCCTGTGCCTATGCGCCTCTTGCATGTGAGCCAATCCTACTATCCCTTTCTTGATAAGGGAGGTCCGACGGTTAAAGTAAGGGCGCTCGCCCGCGGTATGGCATCCTCCGGCCACGCGGTGACGGTCCTAACCGCCGATTTGGGATTCGACCGAGCTAAGCGAGAAATTGCGGGCGCAGTTCCGGGGCGCTGGGGATTCGAAGCCCGCGAAAACGGCGTGGAAGCGATTTATCTTCGAACGCGCGCCCGCTATCGATCCTTGACCTGGAATCCAGGCGTCGTCGCGTACTGCCGCGAGCGGCTTGGCGGGTATGACCTCACGCACATTTATGGTCTCTACGATTTGGTCGGTCCGCGCGTCGGAAGCGCGTGCCGCCGGATTGCCCGCCCATATGTGGTGGAACCGATGGGCATGTTCCTGCCAATTGTACGAAGTATTTGGATGAAGCGGCTCTATCACGATACACTCGGTGGCCGCCTGCTCCAGGGAGCAAGCCGCGTGATCGCGACCTCGGAGCAGGAGCGCCAGGAGTTTTTGGAAGGCGGGATCGCAGATTCCAGAATCGTGGTCCGCCGAAACGGGATCGAGATCCCCGGGGAGTTTCCCCCTGCCGGGTGGTTCCGCGATCAATGGGATATTTCAAAAGAGGTGAAACTGGTATTGTTCCTGGGGCGTCTTGTAACAAAGAAGAGCCCGGATTTGATGTTGGAGGTATTTTCTCTCTGGAACCGGCGCGGAAATGGATCTCGAGGGTCGGTGCTGGTCATGGCGGGGCCGGATGAAGGGGATGGTTTCCGCCAGCGTCTGGAAGCAATCGCCGCGCAAATGGGGTTGAACAACAGGGTTTTATTCACCGGCCCTCTTTATGGGGATGCCAAATGGGCCGCTTTCCGGGACGCGGATGTGTTTGTATTGCCTTCACAAAACGAGAATTTCGGCAACACGGCCGCGGAAGCGGTCGCATGTGGGACTCCGGTTCTGGTCACGGATCGCTGTGGAATCGCGCCGATGGTGGACCAGCGCGCGGGCCTCGTCGTGCCCCATGAATGCGCCGCGCTCGAGGCAGGACTGTCCCAGATTTTGGACGACCCCGCAACCGCCACGCGTTTGCGCGGGGGGTGCAAGGGGGTAGCGAATTCGCTCAGTTGGGCGGAGCCGCTTGCTCAAATGGAAACTCTGTACCGGGAGCTAATCTCGTAGCGGCGCAACCAATGGAGAAACACCCAATCATTCGAGTCTGGTGGTTTGCCGTCAACGCGCTGCTGCTTGTTTCCTTTGTGGCAGTTCTTTATAGCGTGGGGTGGGAATTTTCTACGCGCAGTTATTTGAACGGTTTTTCCGACGCAATTATCCCCGCTTCCGACGACCCGGAGCAAAAAATCGAGGCGATCTTGCAATGGATGGCTCATGGTCCCGTGCGGCGCAGCGCGGCAGACCCGGGTGGTCTGGCCGCTCGCGATCCGGAAGATACGCTCAACATTCAACGGCTTCTGGAAGTCTGCGGCACGGCGACAAACGCATTCGTGAACCTGGCGCAGAGCAATGGCCTGCACGCGCGGCGGCTTCTGTTATTAGACCAAGACGGGTTCAGCAAACACGTTGTCGTGGAAGTCTTGATTGGCGATCGCTGGGTCGTCGTTGATCCCTCTTACCATTTTATCCTCCGGCTTCCGGACGGGCATTTTCCGGCTCGCGCGGAACTGAAAGACCCCGCCATTTTCCGGGCCGCCACGCAATCGATTCCGAACTATCCCGCGATCTACACGTACGAGAAAACTGTGCATGTGCGCCTCGCGCGGATTCCATGGATCGGACGACACTTGCGTGGAATTTTTAATTTCATCTGGCCGCCGTGGGAAGAAGCAATCAATTGGACGTTGCTCGTCGAGCGGGAATCATTCGCCATGCTGGTCGCCTCCATTTTCCTTTTCTGTTTTGCGCTAGCCGCGCGGCTGCTCCTGGGATGGTACTGCTGGAGCAGGCTGGGCCTTCCCCGAGAACGTCTGCGCGATCAAATCCTGCGCGTGGGGCAGAACTTGGTCGGGAGTTCGCAATAACAACTAGGTTTGCTTAGCGGGTCTTGCGGCAGAGGATCTGATATTGCGTGCCCAGGGGCGCGCGATACACAAAATCTTCAATCCTGCGGAAGGCCCGCAACATTCGCGGAAAGATGAACCGGAAATCGGTGCGCAGGATCTCAAAACCGCCGTCCCGCAATAGCGCTCTCGCTGCCGGCGGAGTTACCAGGATGGCGTCGCGATCGAACGCGCAACGCGACATCACGTAGCGCGTCGCCAGACTCCACGGATTATTCTCCCAGAAGGAAAAAAAGCCTTCCTCCCGCAAAGCACGATGGACCATCGCCAGCGCTGCCGCGCGTTGCGCCGGCAGGATGTGGTGGAACACCCCGTTGCAATAGGCCAGATCCATTTGCCCGGACGATTGAAATTCGCCGAGGGACTCATAACGGACGCGCTCGCTGGCATGGCGCTTTCGCGCAATCTCCAGAGACTTGGCGGACACATCCACCCCGACAGCGGATTTCGCGTTCAGGGCCTGCAGAAGCAGGGGGGTCGTCGCGCCGTCGCCGCAGCCAAAGTCCAGCAATGAATCGGCCGGCTGCTTCCTTTCAGAAAGGCAGTGCTTGAGCCAAGCCACGCGGCCCTCGGCAAAATACGCACGGCTTTCCCCGGAGGGCGCCAGGGCATTCGACAACGCCTGTTCGTACGCGGCGGCGTACTGATCGAAAAGATCCTCCGCATCATTCATCGGCGGGACATTCCGAGAACGCTGAGAAAGAAACTGGAGAGGACGACCTGGAACCCCAGGGTGAAACACACCACGCCCGGGATCACGATGCGCAGCGTTTTTTCCGGATCGAGCGGGCCGAAGTGGCGGATGCGCCAGTACTCGAGCCCCAGCACCCATGCGCCGGCCCCGGCGAGAATCAGCAGGGCTCCCGCGACGAGGCCGACCTCAAGCGTAATGTACCGGAACATCCGCGTGAGGCGAGGGTCTTCCGGCAGCAGGCCCTCAGAGATCGCAAAGACCTTGGTGAACGTCGCGAACACCACGGACTGAAACCCAATCAGGATGGCCATCGCCGCGAACAGCAGCGTGTGAACATCAAACACGACGTTTCCGATCCTTCTCGGACCCGGCAGAAGTATGGCGCTGAGCATGATTCCCAGAGCGAACAGGGCAATCCCCGGATAGAGAAACAGCCAGCGCGGACTATACAGCAAAAGAAAACGCAGATGCCGCCATCCATCGCGCCACGTGCGCAGGTGCGGCGCGTGATCCCTGCGGTCGGGAGCAAGTGTCGTTGGAATTTCCGTGATGCGCAATCCGAAGGCCGTGGCCTTCACCACCATTTCGCTGGCAAATTCCATCCCCAGCGTCCGCAGCTCGAGCCGCTCGATTGCCTCCTTGCGAAACGCCCGCAACCCACAGTGAAAATCCCCAACCGGGCTCTTGAAAAACAGCCGCCCGATTCCGGTGAGAACAGGATTTCCGAGATAGCGGTGCAATACCGGCATCGCGCCAGGAAAAATTCCTCCCTGGAACCGGTTTCCCATCACCAAGTCATACCCTTCCCTCAGTTTGCAGACGAACCCTTCCAGTTGCGCGAAATCGTAGCTATCATCCGCGTCGCCCATTAAAATAAATGGTCCACGCGCGGCTGCAATGCCTCCGTGCAGCGCACTCCCATAGCCTTTCAACTGGATGGGGACAACCTTCGCGCCATGCTCGGCAGCAATTCGCTGTGATCCATCCGTGCTGCCATTGTCCGCGACGATTACTTCCCCGCGGATCCCAAGTTTTTCCATCGCCCCGAGCGCTTTCTTGACGCAGGCGCCCACCGTCGCGCTCTCGTTCAAGCAAGGCATCACAACGGAGAGTTCGGTTTCGTCATCGCCATGCATTTTCATTGGAGCTGTCTGTGGTTTCGTAGCGAATCCCATCGAATCGGGCGCGAACCTCTCACAGAGCCGCTGCTCGGCCGTATCCCAAATGAAGAAAAGGGCATGACTCCATTCGAGTCAAAGCCATGTGCCGTCGAAAACTGGAAAACAATTTCGATTTCAACAGCTACTATAAGGGAGTAGAACATATAAACCATGGGGTTACAAAACGAAACAGTTGAAACCGGGAATACCGGTTCAAATACCGGCAAGGATCTCGTCGCAAACCGCGCGCGTTTGAGGTCGAAACAGAAGATCAAGCTGCTTTGGAATTCGATTCGCGAAAACGGGGTCTTTTGGACCTCCTTGCTGACCGTGTATTACATTTCCAGCGGTATCGCAGAAGCTTCGTACGCCAAGCTGCAACAATTCAAATTGGAGAGGCAGTTGCCTGGGACTTCTAGTTTGAAAGCCAACAAGCAAATTTGGGAAAATTGGGACTGGGGCGGTGGAGGCGAAGAGTGGACTCCGAGTCCTGAGTGGAAAGAGTCGCTCATCAAGAATGTACTCCGCCAATATATCCGGCCAGGAGGGCATATCTTGGAAATTGGCCCAGGTGCCGGACGCTGGACAGGCGTACTCGTGGAAATGGCGGATACATTCACCGCGGTGGACATCGCCGAATCCTGTATTCGGATTTGCCGGCAACAATATGGCAATAAGCCTGGAACGATATTTCTGACTGGAAACGGCCAGGATTTGGCGGGCGTTGCGGACGCATCGATTGACTCTATTTGGTCCTTCGATGTATTTGTTCACATCAACGTCCGCGAAACTGCCCGCTATGTGGATGAATTCAAGCGCGTCATGCATTCTGGTTCTGTCGGCGTGGTGCACCACGGACGAGATGGCGGCCTTTCCGGAGGATGGCGCAGTAATTTGACCTCTGCTGCCTTTCGCGGATTGCTCCAGGACGCGGGATTCACAGTCTTGCGAGAGTTTCAAACTTGGCAGGATGGGGGAAAAGAATACCCTGTGGGACTCTACCATGATGAGATCACCGTATTCAGCCTGCCATAGTCGCTTTCAGATTCATTTGTTCGCGTCGGACCGTTTTCCTGCACACCGTTCGCACCACTGCCGTCGCAGCGTCTATTCGTAAAGATCAGCAAATCGGAGTGAAACGCAAACAGAATTCTCATAGTCCCGGTGCAAGCCTTTCAATTGACACCGTTGGGAGCGGTTGTTAGATTGAATGTTTGTGCTGAGGGAGCAGGAAACACTGAGGAAAAATCCGCGAACCTGGGTTCTGCTGCTGGCATTTTTGGCCATGCAAGCGGCAGGGTGCATCACCATCAAGCGAAGGACGGAGGTCAGGAAGGAAGAAATCCGCCCTCAGTTGGAATCCAGCGAAGAAAATCTGCTGGCCAGCTACAACAGACAGGTGCGGGCCGTGCAAAGCCTGCAGGCAACGGTGGATCTGATCCCCACCACCGGGACTACCTACAGTGGCGTCATCGAGGAATACCATGACGTTCCCGGATTCATTCTGGCGCAGCGCCCCGCGACGGTGCGCGTGATCGGGCAGGCCCCACTCGTTGCCTTAAATATTTTCGACATGGTCGCCGACGAAAAGGAATTCCGGATTTATATTCCCTCGAAGAATTCATTTTTGGTCGGGCCCACGGCTCTCATCCGCCCATCGAAAAAGCCCCTTGAAAATCTGCGCCCGCAGCATATCGTCGAAGCATTGTTCTGGCCGGAATTGCCGCCCAGCGCGAATGTTCTCTTCGAGCAGTTTGACTTTAGCGTGAGCCGCTATTACATCCTGACCCTGCTCCGGCAAGCGGAAGGCGGAAAATTCGAAATCGCCAGGAAAGTCTGGTACAGCCGCATCGACCTGCGCGTCTCCCGCGTCCAACTGTTTGGAGCAGGAGGAAAACTCGATTCCGACATCGAGTATTCGGATTGGCAGCCGGTGCCCGCGGCCGCTGCCGGAACCGCTCCCGCCACGGAGCCGGCGAGTTTCGCTCGCGACATCCATATCTGGCGCCCCCAGGACGATTACAAACTCGAGATCAAGATTTTGAAGCTCACGCTGAACGAACCGATTTTGCCGGACCGGTTTGAGCTGGCGCAGCCTGCGGGCACCGACCTCGTGCGCGTGGGCGACGAACTTTCGGGCGCGCAACCGGGGTCTCAACAATGATTCGCCAGTTGATTGTGAACAATGTTTTGCACCGCCCGATCCGGACGATCGTGAGCGTCATTGCCGTGGGAGTGGAAGTGGCGCTCGTCATCCTGATCGTTGGGCTCACCAGTGGCCTGCTGCAGGAGACCGCGAAGCGCATCGAAGGCATCGGCGCGGACATCATGCTGCAACCGCCCTCCGCTTCCGTTTTTCTCGCCTTCAGCGGGGCGCCCATGCCGATCAAAATCGCCGACAAATTGCGCGAACTCCGGTACGTGCAGGCTGTTGCACCGGTCTTGCTGCAATTCAGTTCCTCGGGCGGCGTGGACATCATTTACGGAATCGATCCGAAATCGTTTCGCGATGTCTCGGGCGGATTCGTTTTTCTCGAAGGCCACGACATGCGGGGCCCGGACGATATCCTGCTGGATGACTGGGCCGCCAAGGCCAAGCACGCCACGGTGGACAGCACCTTCCCCCTGCTGGACCACGATTTCCACGTCGCCGGAATCGTGGAGCACGGCAAGGGCGCGCGCCTGTTCGTGCCCTTATCGACTTTGCAGGACCTTTCCGGCTCGCGCGACAAGGCTTCGATTTTCTTCATCAAATGCACTCGCGCGGATCACACTCAGGCCGTGATGGACGAGATTCGGCCCGTTTTCCCGGGATACGAGATTCGGCCCCTGAAGGATTTCTTAACCCTGATGACCGCCTCGAGTCTCCCGGGGCTGGACGCCTTCATAACAAGTATGATCGCACTGGCCGTGTCGATCGGCTTCCTCGTGATCCTGCTCTCGATGTATACCACCGTGATCGAGCGGACGCGGGATATCGGCGTTCTCAAATCCATCGGCGCGTCCAAGGCATACATCATTCGGGCGCTGCTCGGCGAATCGGCTTTCATCTGCGTGATTGGCATTGGCGCGGGGATTGCCATGAGCTATGTCGCGCGGTCCATGTTCCTGTCTTCGTTTCCGACGCTGTCGATCCTGATTACGCCCGATTGGATCGTGCGGTCCGCGTTGATTGCGCTGGCGGGCGGCCTTCTTGGGGCGAGCTACCCCGCATGGCTCGCCAGCCGCAAGGACGCAATTGAAGCTTTATCTTACGATTAGCGCGCCACTCTCCAACGTCCGCTTGCAGATTGTGCATTCCCGCGAACCGCTGTGTCTGTCTCGCG
Organism: uncultured Acidobacteriota bacterium; assembly: GCA_963719875.1. GTDB lineage: Bacteria > Acidobacteriota > Terriglobia > Acidiferrales > UBA7541 > Palsa-360. Next base: position 1,323,735 of record CAVRDJ010000002.1, read on the forward strand.
CCTCTCTGCGCTGAAAGGGCGACCAGAGAGAGTGCGCTCCTAGGGCAGTCATCGGATCTGAGCGGACCTGCCGGCCGTCCACGATTGACAAGTATTATGCCAGGGCATAAGCTCCGCAACTATTGTGTTGCTTGAACCGCACAATGGGACCCTCCGAGGTATTCTCCGCCGACTATCGAGGAGTTCCAATCTCGATGGAGTTTGAACCAAATGCCTTCCAGCGCTGACCCAGGTACAAGCCAAGCGCCTCTTTCCTCAGCCTTGGCGGCGATCTTCCGAGGTAATCTCTGTGAAGTGGTCTTACGGAATCGCCGCCCTGCGATCTTCGATAAAGATCAAGTCATTTACGATGTTGGGGACGGAAACCATTCGTTTTTCTTTCTTCGAAGTGGGTTTGTGAAGGTGGGCACAATCACGGAAGATGGCCGCGAGCTCATCTATGATGTTCGCAAAGGTGGAGATGTTGTTGGAGAGCTATGCGCTTCAGACAAGCCACGCCAGGACCGGGCGGTGGCACTTGAGCCAACCGAGGTCATCGCCGTGCCACTGGATGAAGTTCTTGAAATCGTGCAGAAAAACCGGGAGCTCTTGCGGCAGCTGGTGCTCGTATTTTGCGACTCTCTCTCAGATGCGTATGATCAACTGAATTCGGTGGCATTTAGTGACATCGTGCATCGGCTGGTCGAAGTGCTTGTGAGACTCGGCAAACAGCTCGGCCGCCGGTCACGTCAAGGCACTGAGATTTCCGCCTATTTGACTCAGGAAGAGATCGCGCAAATGGTGGCCGTGAGGAGGGAAAGAATTTCAACCGCGATGAACTTCCTCCGTGAACGCGGATTTGTGAATTACTCGCGTCATGGCCACTTGGTTCTCGACCTGAAGGCCCTCGAAAACTACGGCCATTGAGGCCCAGCCACTTGTTTTCGCTTCGACTGTCCTCGATTTAGTTGACTGTTACCTGGGTAACTTACATACGCAGGACAAAGTGATACTTCTCCTATGTCCTCGTGTCCGCTTCTGCTTGCGAGAGTGAGCGGCGACCGATAACTCAATCTGAGGTGAATTCCATGAAAAGCATCTTGAAAGTCGCGGTCGGCCTCGTTACTTTCCTAGGCTTGGCTGCCGGTTCGTATCACGTGAATGGGGCGCAAGAAGCTTCAGCTCAGTCTCAAAACAAGAAAGCCGCGCCCTCGGGATTCGACGCTGTAATTCAAAACAACTCAGAACGGATGATGAGGGAAGGGCGGCGCATTTTTCGCTATGACACGTTTGGAAGCGAGGCTTTTTGGGGCGACGCCCTGCAGCTTCACAAGGCGATCGCCGGCGAGAAGAACGGCGGTGTCGGCGGCGGAGTAAGCCCGAAGACCGCATTGTCAGTCGGCCTCAAGGTCGACTCGGACGCTCTGCCCGATTCGTTGAAGCAACAGATTAAGGATGGCAAGGTCAACTTGGATGATCCCGCCACGACGCTTGCTCTGCTCAAGCTGAACTCTGTCGTTGGGGTTACGGGCATCTTTGACAACAGTGGAAATATCAAATCGATGGGCATCCAGTGCGCGTTTTGTCATTCGTCTGTTGACGATTCCTTCGCACCAGGCATCGGAAAGCGCTTGGACGGCTGGGCCAACCGGGACCTGAACGTCGGCGCGATTGTTTCGCTGGCTCCGAATCCCAAGCCTTTCACCGATCTCCTCGGTGTTGACGTTGCCACGTTAAAAAAGGTGCTTGGTTCCTGGGGTCCCGGCTGTTTTGATGCTGAATTGGATAAGGACGGGAAGGCTCTCCGTCCCGACGGCAAGCGAGCTTGCACATTGATTCCACCGGCGCTGGGGCTAGCCGGTGTTAACTTGCATACCTGGACAGGGTTCGGGTCCGTCACGTATTGGAATGCGTATGTCGCCGCGACCGAAATGCACGGCTCGGGAACTTTTTACGATGCGCGATTGAACAACAAGGATCAATACCCGGTTGCCGCCAAGAGCGGCTCTGGCAACACTCGGGGAGTGCCTGACCTGGTCACCTCGAAGCTGGCGGCTCTTCACTTCTACCAGCTTGCCATGCCCGCTCCGAAACCGCTGGCGGGGAGTTTCGATAAGGAAGCAGCTGCGCGTGGGAAGGGAGTGTTCGGTGGTAAGGGCAAATGTGCGGCCTGCCACGTCCCTCCGCTCTTTACGGAGCCGGGAAACAACCTCCACGCGCCCAATGAGATCGGAGTGGATGCCTGGCAGGCCGACCGATCCCCCACTCACATGTACCGCACCGCGCCGCTTGCGGGACTTTGGGCTCACCAAAAGGGTGGCTTCTATCATGACGGACGTTTTGCGACTTTGCAAGATGTGATCGAACACTATGACAGCTTCTTCAAATTGAATCTGGCCGATCAAGAGAAGCGCGACTTGAGCGAATACCTCAAGTCACTTTAGATCGCGCAAAAAAAGAGTTCAGCATTGAGAGCGGGCCCGATGTGAGGACCACGAAATGGAATTCTCCAAAATAATGGGGTTCAGCGGAACGGGGATTGTTGCCGTGGCCTACATACCCCAGATTCGGCATCTCCTCAAGGAACACTGCTCGGCAGGCATAAGCGTAAGGGCCTACAGTCTTTGGTTCTTGGCGGCCGTCTTGTTCTTAGTTCACGCTGCCAGGATCAAAGATGTTGCATTTGTCTTTGTTCAGGTGGTGAACTTGGCAGCGATCTGCGCAATCGTGATTTACTGTAAAAGATATGAGAACCAAATGTGTCTTACACATCTTAAGAAATTGAAGCAGGCCAAGACACCCAAGATCGAATGATTTTCGACCACTCGGCCAGATGAACCTCTGACCGGGAGGATCCAGAAGAATCGGTCGAGCTCACCAATCCGGAGGCAACGTATGAGTACTGCGGCATCATCGTCCGCGAATCTGGCAAAGCTGATAGGTCGTGAACAAGTCGCTGAGGGAACCATGGCCTTCCGATTTGAAAAGCCGTCTGGCTGGACATTCAAGGCGGGCCAGGCAATGGACATGACTTTGCTTGAGCCATCGGAGACGGACGCCGAAGGCAACACGCGAGCGTTCACGATCGCGAGTGCTCCGCATGAGGAATCCTTGATGGTCGCGACTCGCATGCGTGATACAGCCTTCAAACGCGTGCTGGGCACCATGCCCTTGGGAACGGCAGTAAAAATCGAGGGGCCGTTCGGCAATTTGACTCTGCATAACAATGCGGCGCGAACAGCTGTATTTCTGGCGGGGGGGATTGGTATCACGCCGTTCCGAAGCATTGTTTTCCGTGCAGCAAAGGAGAAACTCCCGCACTCCATGTTCCTCTTCTTTTCAAATCGGCGTCCCGAGGATGCGCCGTTCCTCGAAGAGCTTCTAACCATGGAACGAGAGAATCCGAACTATAAACTCATCGCGACCATGACGGAAACGGCAAAATCGCATCGTTCCTGGAACGGCGAGACGGGCCTGATCAACTGGGAAATGCTTTCGAGATATTTGAAGAACGCAGCGTCGCCCATCTACTACATTGCCGGTCCACCTGGATTGGCGAAGGGATTGCACGAGACGCTCGTCAAATCGAGTGTAGATGACGACGATATACGCACGGAAGAATTCAGTGGCTACTGAGCATTACCTTTCAAGGGATGGACAGCAGAAGCTGACCTGACCGATAGTTTTTGGAACCAGAGAAATGAAATAAAATTCAAATCATGAAGAAACGCGTCGACGACGAAGAGCATGTTGCGGGCACACGAAAGTCCCCGCTCAGACGTTACTTGTTCTTCCAGCGACCGCGTCACTCGGTTGTAGTATTTGCCGGAAGTATTTCTGCGCCCACGTTTTGCGCACGCTCCCATGAATCCGCCAATGTCTCCTTGCCGCTGAAATAGTGCTGATGCGCTCAGCGGAAGGTCTAGTCAGAAGAGGCAATCACGACTACAATACGTCCGCCTGCCGAAGCGCTGTTTTCCACAAGGGATCTGAGAGTGGAGCCAATAGTCGTTACCGAAAATCTTTGGAAGCTCTATCACGCGGGAAAAGTGGAGGTACCGGCGCTGCGCGGCGTTAATTTCAAAGTGCTGCCCGGAGAGTTTGTCAGCGTGATGGGGCCTTCCGGCTGCGGGAAATCATCCCTGCTCTATGTGCTCGGAGGGCTGGCGCAGGCTTCGAGGGGGCACGTCCTGGTGGACGGCAACGATTTGATTGCCATGAGCGACGCGGAACGGACCAAGCTGCGGCGGCATAAGATCGGCTTCGTATTTCAGAGGTTCAACCTATTGCCGACGCTCGACGCCCGGGGAAATATCGCCATCGCGCAACACATTTACGGCGATGGCTTCGACCCGCACCGCTTTGAGGTCATCACCAAGATGCTCGGCCTCACCGACCGCCTGAAGCACCGGCCGTCGGAAATGTCCGGCGGAGAGCAGCAGCGGGTGGCGATTGCGCGCGCGATTGTCAACGAACCGAAAATTATCCTGGCCGACGAGCCGACCGGGAACTTGGACACGCAAAATTCGGAAATTGTGCTATCCATGTTGTGCCAGTTGAACAAAGAACTGGGCCAGACCATCGTCATGATCACGCACAATCCCGAAGCGGCGGCGTATTCCAACCGTGTGGTTCACATGCGCGACGGTGTGATTGTCGACGGAGTGCCGGCCGACTGACATGCGAACGCTCTGGCGAGCCATCGTGCGGGTGCTGTTCTGGTCCTACGAACGGGGAACCTGGCAGTATGATCTCGCGGTCGTTGGGATCGCGCTGTTCGTGCTCTTCTCGCCGCTCTATATTCACTACAGCGATCAACCGTCGGTCGGGCCGCCGCCCGCGTCGGCCCTCGTGGAGTTGCGCGCCATGGCGGCCGGCCAAATCGCCACCTACCGCGTCGATGCGCGTTTGCTGGCCACACCGACCAGAACGCCGGAGCTCGAACACGATCTTCATGAGACAGTGCAAAAAAATGTGCCGGACTTGAACCACGGTCATTTTGAAATCCTGCGCATCGAGCCGATCCGCGGCGAGGGCGGCACCATCGCGTATTACGACGTTTCCGTAAAGCCCTGATCGCCGCACGCAGCGAACATTCTCCCGCATGCTTTGGTGATGACGCCGCTGTAGACCGCCTCTTTAGAGGCGGAGGTTTAGGGCATATCGGGAGAAAAACCCGCGTCTGAAGACGCGGTCTACAATAATCTCTTCTTGATCTCGCGCTCGTAATCCGGAAAATAGCGGCTGATGACGGACAGATCGAAGCGGCTGAGAATCGATTCCTTGGGTTCGCGCTCCAGCAGAAATTCAAAGGATTTCCGGATGAGTTCCTCCGGCTCTGCAGTTGCGCCCGCGAGTCTCTCGAAGTCCTTCGGATCGACCGTGACTTGGTGAGAAGATTCGCCTCCAGCTTCGATCACGCGGACGCGGAAATGGGTAGCGTCTATTTTTTCCACTTTGATTTTCGCTGGCATGGGTCCGCCTTTTGCTTTTGTGGGATGGGCTTCAGCCTGTCTGGTTTTGACTTCTGCGGCGCCGGCAAAAGTCAAAAGGAGACAGGCTGAAGCCCGTCCTACTGAAACGCGGAAACGAAGTACGAGCCGCGATACGTGAGCTTTGAGCCGGGTGCGACGCTTGCACTTTCGGCCAGCTCGACGCGCAGCGAGCGCCAGCCGGGGCGCTCGGTTCCGGCCGAAGGATAAAAGCCGAGCGTGTATTGCGCGCTGATCGCCAGCGCGATGCGGCGGTAAATCTCGCTCAAATTTCCAATCTCGCGCAGGAAATAAAGCTGGCCGCCGGCGCGCCGCGCCAGCTCCGCCAGATACAGCGTGTAGTGCGGCATGTTTTGCTTGCGCGCTTCCGCGGTGACGAGCATTTCGCTCCGACGCGCCTCCAGCCACTCCGGCGTCATCCCGCGCGGGCGATTCTCGGTGGAGACGATGAAGAGCGCGATGCCGTCCGCGCCGAGTTCGCGCGCCACGTCGTCAAACGCGAGACGCGACGCGGCTGCGCCCGTGCCGGGCAGCGCGCTGCGCGCATCCCAGCTGAGACCCAGGCCGCTGTCCTGCCCATCCGTGAGCAGAACGATCGCTTTGCGCCCCGTACGCCCCTGAAACAATTCGCGCGCCGCAAGAAAAACAGATTCATAAATCCGCGACTCGGAGGAATTCTCCACCTTGGCGAGATACTGCGACTCAATGGCGCGGTTCAGCAATGCGCGATTTTTCGAGAACGGCAAAAGGAGATGCGCTTCGGAGGAAAACGACACGACGGCGATTTCGTCCGCGGGAGAAAGATTTTCAGCCAGCGAGCGCGCCGCGCCGCGCATTTCCGCCAACTCGTGAAAAATGCTGGGGCTCGCGTCGATCACCAGAGCAATGCTCGCCGGTGTGGCCGAAGCATCGAACGAAGCGATCTCCTGCCGGGCGCCGTCTTCAAACAGATGGAAATCGCTTTGGTTGAGGCCGCGGACCTGCGTTCCGTCCGGAGCCGCGACCGTGCACGGCACCTGCACCAGAGTGACGCGCGAGCGGATCGCGCCATCCGGCAGGGCGGGAGATGAATCCTTCGTGGTGGCGCGCAATTCGCCGGACGCGGGATCGCGCCCGAGCCTCATGTCGCGCCCCAGGGGAACCGGGCGCGGCAGCTTTTGAGATTTTGCGGGCGGAGTTTCCTGAGGCGGCGCGCCACTCAGGCGCGCGTCAATTGCGTTCAGGAGAATCAACGAAGCAAGCAGAAAAAAAGCGGCGCGTCGAAAAATTCGGAACACGCCCTCAGTATGCCAGATCCGAATTGGTAGCACAGACTTCAGTCTGTGGGGTTCCATGTGATCGTGGCTAGCGTGTGCGAGCTGGGCGTTTGGACGGAAAACCACAGACTGAAGTCTGTGCTACTTAGAGGTCAAAGTCGCGCAGCGGTTTTTCGACGGGCTGGTCCTTGGCCTTCTTGAGGCCTTCCTCGAACTTGCGGTTGAGGACGTCTTCCTTTTTGCTCTCGGCCTCCCAGGAATCGCGAAATTTGTCTTCGCGCTTCTTGGCCTGATCGGCGAGGATGCGCGCGGCATCGCTGATGTCGATATCGGGCGCGGCTCTGACCGGCGCTATGTGCGCGAGTACCACGGCGAGGTCGGTATCCACCGTGAGCTTCGCCTCGCAGCAAGGGCACGTCACTTCAATCGTCGGCGTAGGCTTCTTCGGCATGAGGGTATCTTACGCCTGAAATGGGTTAAGTAGCGCATGCTTCAGCTTGCGGGGGTTAGGCTTTGCAAGTACCAAAACCCACAGGCTGAAGCATGCGCTACTCCCCCCCCGCCGCAATGTATTTCCTCGCTTGATTTTCCTGTGGCGGCGGCTGCAAAATCCGTGCATGGCCCTGGAATTCACTACATCGTGTTTGAAAGATTCTGTCGACCTCCTCCATTTTTACAAGCGCCTGGGAGACCGCGCGATGGAGCAAGCTGCCGACGATGCGTTGTTCGCGACACTCGACAACGAGTCCAACTCCATCGCCATCATCGTGAAGCACCTCGGCGGCAATATGCGCTCGCGCTGGACCGATTTCCTTACCAGCGACGGAGAAAAGCCCGATCGCGATCGCGATTCGGAATTTGAAGCCCCGCCGAAAACGCGCGCCGAGCTTCTGGCGCTGTGGGAATCGGGCTGGCAGCTTGCGTTTGACGCGCTGGCCCCGTTGACGGACGCCGATCTCTCCCGCACCGCTTATATCCGCGGCGAGGCGCACTCCGTCATGCAAACCATTCATCGCCAGGTGGCGCACTACGCCTATCACATCGGTCAAATTGTCTATCTCGCCAAACACTTCGCCGGACCGGATTGGAATGCGTTGACGATCCCGCGCCGCAAATCCGCCGAATTCAACGCCAAAGTCGCTTCGGGGAAAGCCTCTCAGCGCTGACGTAGCACAGCCACTCCTGGCTGTGCGGTTTTCTCTGCATTCAGGTATCCACAAATGATCGGCGATCGAGAAATTCGCATAGGCGCTTCCGCCTGTGTGCTCATTGTAAAAGCTGCATAACCCGCACAGGCAAGAGTGCCTGTGCTACTAAATCGTTTCGTCGTACAATGTCCGCTGAATGGGTGTTTTGCCGATCGATCGTTGGGGAGGCGATTTCATCATGGGATGCGGATGCGGTTTCACGCGGCGCGAAGTGCTGCGAGCAGGTTCCCTCGCGGCGGCGGGACTCATGGCGGGCGCGCGGCTCGGCGCGCAGGCCAAGAAGGGCATGCGGATTGACATCCACGCGCACCTTTGGTCCGACGAATATCTCAATCTGACGCAAAGCTACGGAAACGTGGACACCGGCACGCAGCGCAACAAAGGCGCGGGAATGGGCCAGGCGGAAATCGACAAGCGCTTCGCACTGATGGAGGCGAATGGCGTCGAGATGCAGATTCTCGACATTTGCCCCCAAGCGCCGCACTTTGAAAACAAAGAGCACGCCGTGAACGCGGCGCGCATGGCCAATGACCTGTACGCGGAGGCCGTGAGCCGCTGGCCGAAAAAATTCAAAGCCTTCGCGGCGGTCCCGTTGCCTCATGTCGATGAAGCGCTCAAGGAACTGGAACGCGCGCTCGATCAATTGAAATTTGTCGGCGCCACGATCACGACGTTTGTCGGAAGTCATTCCGTGGCCGATCCCGCGTTCGCCCCGTTTTATCAAGAGCTGAACCGGCGCGCCACGGTGTTGTACATTCATCCCTCTGGAAACGGCCTCGATTCTCCGTTCGTGATTCCCTTCAACCTCCGCTGGGCGATCGGAGCGCCGATGGAAGACACCGTTTCGGTCATGCACTTGATCGAAGCGGGCATCCCGCAGAAATATCCAAAACTGAAAATCGTCAATTCCCACCTGGGCGGAATGATCCCCATGGTATTTCAGCGCCTGGATAACATCTCCAAGTGGGAGCATCCTTTGCCGGAGCTGCCCACGATTACCGCCAAACGCATGTGGTATTGCAGTGTGGGCCACGGACATCCACCGGCGCTCCGGGCGGCCGTGGATTCGATGGGGGCCGACCGCATCTGTCTGGGGACTGATTATCCGTACGAAGGTGGAGAGCTTTTCAATCATGCCATCCAATATATTAGCGAGTCCGGCCTGAAACCCGGGGATGCCGAAAAAATCCTGGACCGAAACGCCGCCTACGTGCTCGGACTCGCGTGACCTCGACCCAAACTCCGACAGCGGCAATAACCAAACCGAAGCTCACCCGCAACCAGATCCGCAGTTTCTGGGCTGCCTGGGGCGGCTGGAGCATGGACGGAATGGATTCGTTCATCTATTCGCTCGTCCTCGTTCCCGCGCTGACGGAATTGCTGCCCCGCTCCGGAATTCCCGCCACCACCGCGAACCTCGGCTACTATGGCGGCATTTTCTTCACATTGTTCTTGATCGGTTACGGCACCGCGCTCGTCTGGGGACCGATTGCCGACCGGTTCGGACGCGTGCGCACCATGATGCTCAGCATCTTCTGTTTTTCTCTGTTTACGCTGCTGGCCGCGTTTGCCACGGGCATCTGGAGCCTCGCAGTGTTTCGCTTCATGGCGGGAGTCGGGATTGGCGGCGAATGGTCGGTCGGCGCCGCGCTCGTTTCCGAAGATTGGCCCGAAGAGCGCCGCACGATGGGCGCGGCTCTGATGCACACCGGCTACTACATCGGATTTTTCCTTGCCGGCATCGCGAATATTTTCATCGGCAGCCGTTACGGATGGAGAGCCATGTTCGCGCTGGGCGGCGTGCCCGCGCTGCTGATCGGATTGATTCGCAATAACGTGCAAGAGCCCGCGCGCTGGGAAAACAAGGTGCAGGAACTCGGCGGGAAGTGGACGATGCATCGCGCGTTCCTGAAACTTTTTTCTGTGCAGTACCGCCGCAGAACGATTATCAATAGTCTTTACCTGATCGTATCGCTGGCCGGCTTGTGGGCCGGATCGGTCTACGCCCCGACGGCGATGACGTTCATCGCGCAAAAGGCCGGGCGAACCGCCGCGGAGAGCGCGCGTCTCGCGTCGTACTCCACGGCGCTGCTGGGGATCACGACGGTCCTCGGCGCTTTGATCGTGCCATTCCTTGCGGACTGGCTGGGCCGCCGCGCTACGCTCGCGATTTTTTATGTAGTGATGATGTTCGCGATTTGGCTGGCGTTCGCCCGCGTTTTTTACATGCAGCAGAACGCCATCGCGTGGTTCCTGGTATGCTCGGTGCTGCTTGGCCTCGGAGGAGCGAATTTCATTGTGTATTCTTTCTGGCTGCCGGAACAATACGGAACGGAATGCCGCGCGAGTGCTTTCGCGTTCATCACCAACCTCGGCCGTTTTTTCGCCGCCGGGTTCACGTTTCTGGTAGGCGCGGGAATCCGCCACTTCCAGACGTTTGGAATTCCCGTGGCAATGATGGCGCTCGCTTTCGTCGTCGGCCTCGCGCTCGTCCCCTTTGGCGAAGAAACCAAAGGCAAGCCATTGCCCGCTTGAAGCCCGTCCTGCCCGGCGTGCCGCTGTTGACCAAGCCGCTTGAATGGCATATGTTGTGGCGCAAGATACCGTTCTAGAATCTGCATTCGCGCGCCAGGTGATGAGATGAATCCAGTCGGTTCACAAGAACGCACCGAGTCCAGCGCAACCGAACGCGGGGCTCGAATCGAAAAATTCGCGGGCCGGTCGGGAGATAACTCTCTCGGGCGCTCCCTCGGGTACTTCATCCTGCGTTTGTCGCTGGGCGTCGACATGCTTATGCACTACGTTGTGAGAACTTGGGGCATCAGCAAGGATTTCGTTCCCGTCACGGAGAAAATGTTTGAGGGCAACCTCTTGCCGATGTCGTGGGTGCACGTTTTCTTGACGGTCCTGCCTTATTTTGAGGGCTTGCTTGGGGTTCTACTTATATTGGGGTTCTTGTCGCGCTGGGCCATCACGGCGGAGGGCCTGCTGGTCACCGTGCTGCTCTTCGGCACCGCGCTGCGATCGGACTGGACCGTCGTTTCTCACCAGATGATCTATCTGCTTTTTGTCTTCATCCTGCTTGCTGTAGAGCAGTACGACTACTTTTCAGTTGATTCGTTCCTGGCAAGACGTCACAGGTCTTAGTAGGACGGGCTTCAGCCTGTCGGTTTTGTCCCGGAATATCGCGATCGTTTTATATTTGGGAATCCTTCTCTGGCTCGGCGGGCAGCATCCATAACCCTGCTATTTTCCCTGAAGGGTCAAAGGCGATTCGGACAATCATCGGTCCGTTTTCGAATTCGCACCGCACATCCACGCGGTCAAACTCAGGATCCTTCCGCGCCAGCCGGATGCTCTTGAATGGGCCGAGGTGCATCATGACGTGCATCCACGACGCTTCCAAACGGTCGGTGGGCATCGTCTCTTTCATCTGATCGTTGAATCTCGTGCTCACTTCTTTGAACTGCTGCTGCCGCAAAAGATCTGTGATGACCTTGGCCGATGCTTCCATGCTCTCCGGGCTGACGTCGGAAATCGGCGCGATCCGAAAATAAGTGATCTGGTTCGTGTCGTCAAACATCAGCTTCAATTCGACTTTGAAGTGCTCGAATTGGCTCTTGGAAACATAGATCGGCGCGCCCTGCACCGTCCTTGTGGTTTGTGAGATTTGCGCCTGGAACGCGCCGGCCACGCCGGCCAATCCTTCCCGCGCCCCTTTCAGGTCGCTTTCGCTCACGGAATCTTTTAAGTCGGGGCTGAACCGCTCGCGAACCGATGCCAGCCCGCCGTGTGCGAAGTCATCCATCACATCCTTTGTGATCGTCAGGCGTTTCTCGTCGGAGGTTTGCGCATGCGCAAGGCCCTGGATCGCAAAAATGATTGTGAGCAGCAACAAGAAATCCCTTAGCGAGCGCATGGCGACCTCCAGCTTTGTCAACCGAGGCTGTGTACGCGGACGTACGAGCGGATAGTACCACCGTGGCGCACGCTTCAGCTTGCGGGTTTTGATTTTGCCAAGCCAAAAAACTCCGCAAGCTGAAGCGTGCGCCACTCGCGTTGCCGGCACAGATTGTGTCCGTCTTTCTTGCCGGTCAGGTTGTGCCGCAGGCACCTGTTGAAAATGCGCGTCACAGTGTGAACAATGCCCGAAGATCGCGCACATCGCGCACTTCTTCGAGGGCGTTCACCCGCTGGATTAAGTTTGCGGTCCGCTCGGCGCCCAGAACCGGCGCCATCAGGTCGCGCACTTTAGCGTTCAGGCCCTCGGTGCTCAGCGGATTCTCCTTCGTGCCCGGTGGGAAGCGCGTAAAGTGGCTCACGGTCCGTCCGTCCTTGAGCGTCACTTCCACCATGCCGCTGCGGGGCGCTGCCGGATCGACCAGCTTTCCATCGGCGACCAATTGCACGCGCTCTTTCACAGTGCGAATCTGCGGATCCGCCATACGTTCGTGGGAGTGGCTGTCCGCAAAGGAAACGGCGCCGTCCACCAAAGCCACTGCAATGATGTACTGCAGGTTGACGTCCGGCATGGAACTGTTGTCCACGATCCTGGCGCCATCCGCGGGCAGACGGACGACGATGCGCTCGACATTATCCGGACGCAGTGAGTTTTCCCGGCGCAGGGTGAGGAACGCGTCCAGCGCGGACTGAATGGGGTAGCCGACGGAATAGGTCTTGATGGACGTTTCGGCAATCCAAAAGCGGTTGCCCAAGCCGGCCACCATCTCCGCAGGATGAGGTTGCGTCGACAGCGCCTCGAGAACATTGTGTTCGCAATCGAACACATCGTGGACGCCGGTAAACCCTGCCTGGACCATCGTGGCGGCAGTCACCCCGTTACGCGCTCCCATGCCGGCGAAGTCGAACGCTTTTTCCACGTGCTCGTTATCCTGCGTCCAGCTCCATAGGCCGGACACTTGCTGCGCCGCGTACGAGAGGGCGTATCGCATCCCCATTTCATCCAAGCGAGCGAGGGACGCCGCGGCTCCCACGGCTGAGAATGTCGAACCGACGCCCTCCGCGCTGCGATGCGTGCCGCGCACGAGGTCCGGGCCGAGCGCCATGAGGAAACGGCAGCACACGTCGTAGCCCAGCACCACGGCCCTCAGGAGCTCCAGGCCCGAGCGGCCTTCGCGTTCCGCCATGGCTAACGCAGCGGCCACGGAAGAGCAGCCAGGATGCGTCTTGGTAACCAGCTCGACGTCATCGGTTTCGTCGGCATGGCCGCACATCCCGTTGGCCAGTGCGGCGTTGATCGCGGAGGTTTTAATGCTCGTGCCGATGACCGATGACTCTGGTGTACCGCCTTGCGCCCGCACGTAAGCGATCGCCATTTCTCCGGGCTTGAGACGGCTGCCGGAAACCATCGCGCCCAGCGTGTCCAGAATATGGTGTTTGCCTTCGAGCGCAACGTTTGCTGGAAGAGTCCGGTCGCGCGCCTCGACCATATAGCGCGCAAGCTGGCCGGTGAGATCGGTGGTGGCCGTCGCGGCCGATTTCGGGGATTCCTGGCGGAGTGGCAGCGCTGCGCTCGTCAGTCGTTTCATTGGAAACGCTTCGGCCGCGATCACTCCCCCCGCGCCTTGCAACATCCGGCGGCGCGTTAGGCCCGCTGGGGATGAGCGGACCTTCGTGGCAGACCTGGCGCCACAATCGTCTTTCACGTCGTCCTCCTGAGCAAAACCGAGATTTCCTTTCCGACGGTCAACACACTTTACAATCATCCAAGGATTCCATCACGCAGTTTTGTTTGAAGTAGCGCAGGCTTCAGCCTGCGGGGTTTGGTCCTTGCAAGGACGCACCCCCACAGGCTGAAGCCTGCGCCACTAAAGGCTCTCCCTGTTAAGTATTGAAGTTCCTGCTGGCGCGGTATAGTCTTTGTCCAATGCGATGGCCGGTCAGCGCCGCGGCGCGAAAATACCTCATCGGTGCAGGGATTTCCGCTGTACTGCTCTTTGGCATTGGTGCGCGCGTTTTTTTGCCGAAGGTCTTCGCGCAGGGATGGGAGCCGGCGATTCGTGATTTTGAGGAGCAAGATAAAGTGCATCCGCCCAAACCGGGCTGCATTGTCTTCGCGGGAAGTTCCAGCTTTCGGTTTTGGGACACCCTTGTTTCGGACATGAAGCCGCTCGACGTGCTTAATCGAGGCTTTGGCGGCTCGGAGTTTTCCGACCTCGATCAATATGCGAATCGCATCGTGATCGCCTACCGCCCGCGCGCCGTGGTTGTCTATGAAGGCGACAACGATCTCGCGGCGGGCTCTTCCAAGACGCCTGAAATGGTCGCGGGCGACTTCCGGAAATTCGTTCAGACCGTGCATGCCGCATTGCCGGACACCTGGATTTACATCCTGGCCATCAAGCCGTCCAAGCTGCGCTGGAACGAGTGGCCCAGGATGAAAGCGGCAAACAAGCTGATGCAGGAGTACGCCGCGACGCAGCAGCGTGTGCAATACATCGACATCGCCACGTCCATGTTCGATGCAAATGGAAATTTGCCCGGCGACCTGTTCAAGTCCGACGGCCTCCATCCGACTGCGAAGCTCTACGCCATGTGGACCGCGATTATCAAACCAATCCTGCTCCAGCGATTCGGGAAAGGAAGAGACACGTCGCGCCTGATTTTCTCCGTGCCCTATGTGTTGCAATATATGGAAAGCCCTGCTGCGAGCTAAATGCCATTTCATAAGGTTCGGCGGAATATCTACTAACAACTTGTCAAGCAAGCATGATGCGGGGGTTTAGTAGCGCAGGCTTCAGCCTGTGGAAGTTTGACCTTGCAAGTACCAAAACCCACAGGCTGAAGCCTGCGCTACTAAACCCCCCACCACGCAGCAACTCCTTGCTCATCCTGCTAGAATAAAGATTCGTTTTGGCGGCGAGCGGGATTTCGACCGTAGGGACAGAGCCCAAATGTTTGAGAACCTGACAGACAAGCTGCAGCGAGTCTTCAAAAACCTGCGTGGCCAGGGGAAACTCTCGCAGGAGCACGTGGACGAAGCGCTCGCAGGAATCCGCGAAGCGCTGCTGGAAGGCGACGTGAACGTCGGCGTGATCGATGAATTGCTGGCGCACATTCGCGAGAAGGCGCTCGGCTCCGAAGTGTTGCTGCAACTTTCTCCCGACCAGCAGGTCATCAAGATTGTGCGCGATGAGCTGTCGCTGCTGCTCGGCAAGCACGCCAAGCCGCTCTTTTCCTCGCGCCCGCCCTCGGTGTGGATGATCGTCGGCCTGCAAGGTTCGGGCAAGACGACAACCACCGGCAAGCTAGCGAAGTGGATCTCCGCGCACGGCCACCGGCCAATCGTGGTTTCCACCGACGTCTACCGCCCCGCGGCGCGCGAACAGCTTTCGCAGGTAGCCAAAGCGGTCCACGTCCCGTGCTGGCCCGGCACGGGCACCGACAAGCCGCTCGAAATTGTGCGCGGCGCGATTCGTGAAGCCAAGCTTTCCGCGCACGACGTGATCTTGGTGGACACCGCCGGCCGCCTGCACATTGACGACACACTGATGGAAGAACTGGGCGCACTGAAGCGCGACCTCACGCCGGCGGAAATTCTGTTCGTAGCGGACGCCATGATCGGGCAGGATGCGGTCCGCTCCGCAGGTGAATTTCACAAGAGGCTGGGCCTGACCGGAGTCGTCCTGACGAAGCTCGACGGCGACGCGCGCGGCGGCGCGGCGCTTTCGATCGGCAAAGTGACAGGCGCGCCGGTGAAATTCGTAGGCACAGGCGAAAAATACGACGCGCTCGACGCGTTTTATCCGGATCGCATCGTTTCGCGCATCCTCGGCATGGGCGACGTGCTATCGCTGATTGAGCGCGTCGAGCAGTCCGTCGACGCCAAGCAAGTGGCCGAGCTCGAGCGCAAACTGCGCCGCAGCGAATTCACCCTCGAGGATTTCCGCGACCAGTTGCGGCAGATCCGCAAGATGGGGCCGCTCGAACAAGTGTTGGGAATGCTCCCGAAGATAGGCCCATTGGCGAAAGTTCCCAAGGACGTGCAGGTGGACGAATCGCAACTGAAGCGGATCGAAGCCATCATCAATTCCATGACCAATTCCGAGCGCAACGATCACAACGTCATCGACGGCAAGCGCCGCAAGCGCATCGCTCGCGGCAGCGGCACTACGGTGCAGGAAGTGAATCAGGTGCTGAAGCAATACCTACAAATGCGCCAGATGATGAAGCAGTACGGCGCGCTCGCCGCCCAGGGCCGCCTCAAGGGCCTCGGCAAACTCAGCGGTGTGTCGTAACTCCTTTCACTTTCATCGTTCAATGCGCGCGAACCGGTCGTGTCGGTTGAAACGCAGGTTCCAGTAGCACAGGCACTCTTGCCTGTGCGGTTTTGTACACGGCACGTACTGGCTACCCGGCCGAGCGACGATAGCAAAACCCGCACAGGCAAGAGTGCCTGTGCTACTCGACCAGACAAACCTTGGACTCCGCCGCGCATCTCTAGATATGGGCCAATCCGGGGATTGGAACTCCTGCGGGGTATCAGAAACAGGTGGAACCAGCTATAATCTTGGGCCAGGAGGAAGTGAATCGTGCTGGCAATCCGCTTGGCTAGATTTGGCAAGAAGAAGCAACCGTTTTATCGCATTGTCGTGCTCGACAAGCGCAAACCCCGCAATGGCAGGACTGTCGAGATCGTCGGGACCTACGACCCTCTCAAGAAGCCGGCCTTGATTCAGTTGGACGCCGAGCGTGTGAAGTACTGGCTGTCGTGCGGTGCGCAACCCAGCGATACCGTACGTAGCTTTTTTAAGGCCCAAAAAATCGCTTGAGCCGCCCTGCGGTGGCTCAAGGAAGGTTCCCCTGGCCCTCGGAACCTGCACAAGTGAGAACTCGAATCGAACCCGCGAATGTGACCGTTGGAGGGCCCCATGAAGGACCTTGTAGAAGCGATTGCGAAGGCACTAGTGGATCATCCCGAACAAGTCCAAGTGCGATCTGTGGATGGGGAGCAAGTAACCGTGCTGGAATTGCGCGTGCATCCCGAAGATCTGGGCAAAGTGATTGGACGCCAGGGGCGGACAGCCAAATCCATCCGTACGATCCTCGGCGCCGCCGGGATGAAAATTCGGAAGCGCCTGACGCTTGAAATCCTCGAATAGTGTGCCCGCGGAAGAATTCACAGGCGTAACGCTTGCGAGAATTCTGCGTCCTCGCGGCCTCCGTGGCGAAGTGGTCGCCGAAATCCTGACTGATTTTCCCGAACGCCTGCCGAAATTACGCGAAGTGTGGCTCGCCGGCGGGCGAAGCGCGCCTCGGCGAGTCCGCGTGCAGCGCTGCTGGCTGGCGCCGAGCCGGGGCGGCCAGGCTATTTTTCATTTTGCGGATATCAATAGTATTGAGGATGCGGAAAGCCTGCGAGGATTGGAAGTTCAGGTGCCGATCGAGCAGCGCGCGCGGCTTGGAGCCGGAAGCTACTTTGTCGGCGATCTCGTGGGTTGCGAAGTGTGGGAAGCGGGCGCTTCGTCGGCGCTTGGCTCCGTGCGCGACGTCGAATTTCCCGGCGGCGCTCCTTTGCTTGCGGTCAACACAAACGAGGGTGAAGTCCTGGTCCCGCTCGCAGCCGAATTCTGCCTTCACATTGACGTGAAAGCGAAACGCATTGATGTGACCCTCCCGGAAGGCTTGCGCGATTTGAATCGCGGTTGACTCCTGCTGCGTTACACTGTCCCTGCCATGCAGTTTGAGATCGTCACAATTTTCCCTGAGTTTTTTGCCGGTCCGCTGGATTACGGAATCGTGCGCCGGGCGCGCGAGGCGCGTCTCGTGGATGTGCGCGTGCACGACTTGCGCGCCTTCGCGCACGACAGACATCGCACCGTCGATGACCGCCCGTTCGGCGGCGGCGAAGGCATGGTGCTGAAACCCGAGCCGTTGTTCGAGGCCGTGGAGTTGCTGTTGGGCGAGGGAGTTCACCCCGGAGCGCGCGCGGAAGGCAATTCCGATATTGGATTTGTAGGGGCACGGCATGCCGTGCCCCTGCAAAGTGAAGCAACACCGGTCGCCCGGTCAGGCACGGCGATTGTGCTTCTCTCTGCCTCAGGAAAATTATTTCGCCAGGACACGGCGCGCCGATTTGCGCAACTCGACCGGATCATCCTGCTGTGCGGCCGCTATGAAGGAGTGGACGAGCGCGTGGCCGAACATCTCGCCACGGACGAACTTTCGATCGGCGATTTTGTCCTTTCCGGCGGCGAATTGGGCGCCGCGCTCATCCTGGATGCCGTCACGCGCCTAGTCCCCGGCGCCCTGGGCAACGAAGATTCAGCAGTCAACGAATCGTTCAGCGCCCTGGAGGCTGCAGGTAGCGAAGCCAGGTTTTCCACCAGTCACCAATCACCAGTCACCAGTCACGAATCACGAGTCACGAATCACGTTCTCCTCGACTTCCCCCACTACACGCGCCCCGCGGAATTTCGCGGTTGGAGCGTGCCGGAAGTCTTGCTTGGCGGAAATCACGAAGAGATTCGCCGCTGGCGCCTGCAAAAAGCCCTGGAAAAGACGCGGCGGAACCGCCCGGATTTGCTGGGCAATCCTGGCCCGCTATTTGAAAACGCTGATGCAAAGGGCACCGCCTAGCCAGTTTCGCAAAATATATCTGGGTGGGATTTTAGTAGCGTAGGCTTCAGCCTGCGGGGTTTAGTCCTTGCAAGGACCAAACCCCGCAAGCTGAAGCATGCGCTACTTTTCCGCACCAGCCCCGGCATACGGCTGCACTATCGAATCGTCCTCATCCGGCTCGTACAGCCAAACATCCCGATTCCGAAAATATTGGAAGAGCGGTGTGAGGTCCGTTCCGGGAATCTCCCGCGCCCAGACGGTTTTCGAATGATCGATGTCCGCCTCGTTGTAAACATACTCTTCGCCCGAATTGTGATCTTTCGAATAGCGCACCAGCACAAGGTGTTCGCCGGGGAGCGCCGCGAGCTGCATTTCGACCGGCTTTCGAAAGGGTTCGTTCAGGTCATCCACGTAGGGAAAAGCATCGGCGTAAAGATTCCTTTGCGTTTCGCAAAGCTGCAGCACGATCGCAATCACCAGCAGAAGTTCGCAGCCCGCGCTCAGATATGCCCGCCACGGCGCCATAGGCCGCCTGGCGAGCGAAAAACCCACACGCAGAAGGAACAAGACCAATAGCGGGACTGCGAGCGCTAACACGCTGTGACGATGCGACCATTCGAACAAAGCGCCCGGCTGGGAAACCACGGCCTGCGCGAAATAGACGGGTCCGATAAGCACACTGAAGAGAACAATGAGCCGCGTCAATCCCACGCCCACCGCCCTGCCGAGGAAGCGAAACCGCCGCAAGACGCGCATGCACTGCATCATCAGCACAAAAACTGTGGCCATGAGCGGCGCGGCATAGTGCGCGTGGTAATACACGATCACCCAGAGTCCGACAGTCGACAATGCGGCCTGAAGGACCAGCAATCGATTCCGCGGCTCTTTTAGCAACCACGGCAGTGCGAGGAAAGGGATCGAAAGCGCAGGCCCTAAGAAAAATTCCCAAAAATCTGTGGACTTGTACCACCACTGTCCTTTGGCTGCGGCCCAGCTTGTTTGATACAGGCTCGGCAAGAAATTGTGGTAGAAGTCCTCAAATTGCGGATTGGCGTAGGGGATGGGCGGCTTGTCATGTTGCCACAAGAAAATGGCCGTAGTGATTTCGCGCTGCTCGATGAAGTGAGGGAATACAACGGGGCTTCCCGTCACGCGCCAGTTATAAAAGCCGACGAATCCGCCCGCACAAGCGAGAATTGCGACGATGGGCAGTACGATGCGCCTCATCGCAGCGCCTCGCATAGGAACGTCCAGCCGCAGCGCCCACCAGAGAAGAGCCGCGCCAAAGGGAATGAAAAAAATCGCCCCTTCAACGGGCCGGCTGACCGCGAGAATCCCTGCTCCCAAACTGAAAACAATCGCGTCTCGCGGGCGCTGATGATCCCAGATCCGGGGCAACGCACCCAAGACCAGGGCCGCCCCGGTCGCCGCCACCGCTCCACCCCAATAGCTGTTTACCCAGTAGCTGAACACGCCAAAACGCATCCAAATCAGGACGCCGCCGAGAAGCGCCCATTCCGGCGGCGTCCACCCCTGCAGCATCCAGGTGAACGCCATGCACATGGCGGCAACGCTCAGCAGTACGCCGATCCATGGCTGGCCCAGCAATTTTCCGATGGCCAGCGCCATCCCTTGCGCCGGGGGATACATCGACGCGTACGTCGGATGCTGGATGACGTGAAAGGTGTCGAACAAAATCCACAGCGGATGCGGCGGATTCGCGAGCCGCCCGTGAGCGAACGTGTCCGCGGCCAGCAGGTAGCTGAATTCGTCATGGACCTTGGGCTGCGGCACGGGCAGCCACGGCAAGAGCGCCACCCGCGCAAGGATTGCGACCGCGCCAATGGCCACTACCGCGAGCCGCTTGTTTCGCGCGAACTGCGCGAACTTTTGCTCCATCCAGGCCAGTATTGGCTCGCCCCATCCTGGCCTAGGCCACACCAGAGCCAGGCAAATCGTAAGAACAATCCACGCTAGTTTGGACAAATGAATCCGCCCGTCCCCAACAGCAAAGGGGTTGTCTCTTACTGACCCCCTAGCCTCGTTTCAAAACACGGCAGCAGGCCGCCTTGCTATGATAAAAATTATGGCAAATTTGATTTCAGCGGAACAGTTAATCGTCTCCTCTGAATCGAAGAATTCCGATTTGCCCAATATCGAACCAAACGATTTTCCACCCTCTTCAGCAGATTCAGGAAGTCCTTGGAATTTCAGCACGATTGTCGCTCTCTTGCTTCTGGTATTGATATGGGCCGTAAAACTGTACACGACTTGGGGAGCCTGGGGAAATCTGAGCATCGACTCGGGCCACGAGATGTACGTGCCGGCGATGCTCGCCGAAGGAAAGAAGCTCTATCGCGATGTATCGTTCACCTATGGACCCGGGGCGCCGTATTTCACCAGCTACCTGTTTCGTTTGTTCGGGGTGCGTTTGAATGTCCTCTACTGGGCTGGGTCGCTATCAGCATTAGGCTCTGCAATATTGCTTTATTTTACTGGGATGCGGCTATCCCCCTGGCTTGCGGGCTGGACCGCCGGAGCCGTGCTCCTGATGGAAGTTTTTCAGCCTTCGATGTTCTGTTTTCCATTGCCGTATGCTTCCGCTGCCGCGTACGGATGTTTTACCGCTTGTCTGTTCCTCTGGATCGTCGTCAACGCTTCTCTTTCTAGAAGCTGGTTTTGGACACTCGGCGCTGGAACCTCGGCAGCCGTGGCGTTGTTGCTCAAACCAGAGTTTGGGATCGCCTGCTATGGCACATTGGCCTGCCTCGTCGCAGCCCGCGCGTATTTGCAGCGATCCTGGAGGTTATTGGGCGGAGATGTTGCAGCGATTTTGCCTGGGATAGTTCTAGGCGCACTCGTCATTCGTTGGATGGTATCCATCGCCGGGGTCGAGTTCATTACCCAAGAAAATATTCTGAGTTGGCCTACGTCTTATTTCATGAAGACCTATGGAAAGACGTGGCTCGAAGGTACGGGGTTCACGGTTTCAGGCTCCGCATTCTTGGAGGCTTTTCATCGCGGACTTCCGGTGGCTGCGGTCGTTCTCACTTTGTACATCCTGCTGAGGTGGAAGGGTTCCGCCACGCGCTCATTGCTTGGGAAGGCCCTGATCGTACTCGCATTAGTGTGGTACCTCGTCAGCAAAGACTTTTTTGTCTTATCCATGAAGAATTCTTTGTCACTTTTAATGTCCACTATCTTTTTCCCGCGAGATATGGTCCTGTACGTCATTGTAGCTGCCGTCGCTGCCTGGTGCTATTTCTGGTGGAGGCCAGCCCCCGCTCGCAATCTCGCAATCGCCCTGGTCTTTGTGTTCTCGGGCTTGCTCGCATTTCGAGTCTTGATGAGGATGAACGCGGGAGGTTACGCCATTTTCTACAACGGCCCCGTCGTCCTATCGTTTTTTCTACTCCTTTGTATGGTCATCCCCCGATCCAACCGCTCGCGCCGGTTCGTGTTCTTCGTGGAGTCTGCCCTGTGTCTGGGGTGCTTGACGCCAGTCTTCCTGCACGTTCGAGCGAATGAAGCTGCAGCAAAAGACTATGTGCCCTTCTCCACGAACCGCGGGACCATCCGGATTTCTAAACACATGGCCGAGAATTACAAAGCGGCAATCCAATTCATGAAGGAGAAAGCGGCTCTCGGACAATCCGTTCTTTCCGTCCCGGAGGATACCAGTCTGTACTTTCTTTCCGGCACGGACTGCCCGACGCGCGTCTATTCATTTATTCCCGGCTCTGTGGCGCCCGGAAAAATGACGGATGAAACGATCCAAGAGATCGAACGAAGGCCCGTTGGCTACGTTCTCTGGTCAAATCGCAAATTTTCGGAATATGGCGCCAAAGACTTTGGAAAAGATTTCGACACCGAAATTGGCGATTACCTGAAATCCCACTATCGCCCCGTAGCCCCCTTAGTCCCTGATGCGGGCGCCTCCTCGGAGTGGGCCGCGGTTGTTTGGGAGCGCAAACTGGAAGGCGGACGATGATCGCCGCCGATCAAGAGGTCCGCGCGGTCGGGCAGCAGGGTCCTACGGCCTTGGATGAGATGCGCGAAGCGAGGCGCAAACACCAGGACGTGGCCGCCGATCGCCGGAGTACGTGGATTCGGTCCAACAAGTATTTTTACGATCGCATGAAAAGGCTGTTACGGTTTATTGTGGAACCAAACAAAAGGGTCCTTGAGGTACGATGTGAGACTGGGCATTTTCTTGCTTCCGTCGCGCCTTCCTATGGCCTTGGCATCGAGATCAGTGAATCCATGGTCGCTTGTGCGCGTCTTGAGTTTCCGAACTTGCAATTCGTGCAGAGCGATCCCGAGGACCTTGAGTTAAACGAAACGTTCGACTACATCGTGTTCAACCACATTTTTGACACGGTGGACATCCTCCGGGCGTTTGAACGAATTCGACAACACTGTACCCACGACACTCAGCTTCTTGTAATCAACTACAATCAATTTTGGCAACCCCTTCTCCAATTGGCCAGTAAGGTCGGCCTGCGTTCACGATTCGTCGATCCAAACTGGGTCAGCGAAAATGACATCCGCAACTTTCTCAAGTTGGCCGGTTTCCGGCCGGTCCGCAAGCATCGCCTGATTCTTTTTCCAAAATGGATTCCGATTTTTTCGGCCCTCATGAACGATTGGCTTGCGCGTCTGCCTGGTTTGCGGCGGCTTTGCCTCATGCAGGTGATCGTGGCGCGCCTGATACCAAAGCCACAATGCGAAAACGATATCAGTGTCTCGGTAATCGTTCCTTGCCGCAATGAAGTCCACAACGTGCAACCTGCGGTAGAACGTATTCCCAGCATGGGCATGCAGACTGAAATTATCTTCTGCGACGACAAATCCACGGACGGCACGGCGGACGAGGTGAGGCGAATGCAAGCGCTTTACCCAGACAAGAACATTCGTCTGGTGGCAGGTCCGGGAATCTGCAAAGCCGAGAACGTCTGGACCGGTTTTCGCGCTTCCCGCGGTGATGTGTTAATGATCCTCGATGCGGACTTGACCGTCATGCCGGAAGAGTTGCCTACGTTCTTCCGCGCGCTTGTTAGTTCCCACGGCGATTTTGTCAACGGGAGCCGCCTGGTGTACCCCATGCAACGGGACGCGATGAAGTTTGCGAACATGATCGGCAACAAGTTCTTTAGTTTGGTCTTTTCCTATTTGCTGGATCAGCGGATCAAGGACACACTTTGCGGAACAAAAGTCCTGTGGCGCAAGGATTGGGTCCGCATGCAGCACATCCTGGGAAGTTGGGGCATTCAGGATCATTGGGGAGACTATGAGCTGTTGTTTGGGGCCGGCAAGTTGCACCTCGATATCGTTGAAGTACCAGTCCACTATACGGAGCGAATTTACGGGGTCACAAAAATGACCAGGGTTTTTTCCAACGGAATACGGATGCTGCGTATTTGCTGGAATGCGTGGGGCCGTCTCGAGGGATGAGGCTTTGGCATGGAGCACTGTCGTGGCTATTGGGGGGATAGACTGTCGATGAGCCTCGCCCCTGCGTCGGCGGCTGGATATGATACTCACAACCAAAATGAAGATCGCGCTTGCCGGCATCGCCTACCAGACCGTTGCGATGGGGCGAACGATTGTCGGCAAGAGTCATTGCGTAACTGTACGTCGCGGAGGCGCGAAGTGGGATTTGGATCTGAACGAAGGAATCGACTTCTCCATCTACTTACTGGGAGCATTCGAAAAGTCGACAGTCCAAACTCTGCGGAAGCTGGTCAGGCCAGGGGATGTTGTCTTCGACATTGGAGCAAACATCGGAGCTCATACCCTTGGATTGGCACAAGGCGTCGGTCCTAACGGCCGCGTATACGCATTTGAGCCTGCGGACTTTGCATTCACAAAACTGAAACGCAATCTTGCTTTGAACCCGGAGTTGCTCGCACGGACTGACGCCCGCCAGATCTTGCTCGCGGCGGAAGTTATCGCACCGTGTCAGACGGAAATTTACGCAAGCTGGCCCCTCAAGACGGACGCTCCAGTACACCCGAAGCATCGCGGACGCTTGGTGAGTGCGTTGCACGCGTCCGTGGATACCTTGGATTGCCTTGTCAAACGGGAAGGCGTTGAACGCTTGGATCTTATTAAGATGGATGTGGATGGGTCTGAATACCCGGTATTAAAGGGAGGCCTCAGAACGATCGCGAAGTTTCGCCCGATCCTGGTGATGGAGATGTCACCGTATGTCCATGCTGAGCAGAACCAAAGTTTTGAGGCACTGGTCGCGCTTTTGCGGAACTGTGGGTACTCGCTGCAGGATGCCAGTACGTGGGAGTCGCTGCCTCTCCGGTCCGACTTGCTGGAGGCCTTAATCCCGGATGGAGCGAGCATTAATGTCATCGCGCGCGCGAGTGCGGCGACGTGACCTTGGGGTATTTATTTCGGGCCGCGGTGGCATGCGCGTCCTCGATTTGATGCTCGAATTTCCGATCTCCGGAGTGGATGTTGTTGCCTATTTGTCCATAAGCAGTTCTAACGGCAACTTCTTCTAGGGAAGGAGCATCCCCTCCTGGTGAACACGACCAGTTTATTATGGTGGGAACACGGAACTTAGGCTATACTTTTCGATTGTGTTTGCAGTGCTGACCCCGCCTGAGTGGGTCTGCCGGGAATCTGAGCCATGAATCGCGTGATTGAAAAATTTCAGGAAGCACAAGTGCGCAAGGACTTCCCTGCGTTGCGGCCGGGCGACACCGTGCGCGTCCACGTTCGCTTGAAGGAAGGCGAAGGCGACAAGGAACGCATCCAGCCGTTCGAGGGCGTGATCATCAAGAAGCGTGGAAAATCAACCGGCGCCAGCTTCACCGTGCGGCGCGTCAGCTTTGGAGTCGGAATTGAGCGCGTTTTTCCTGCCAACTCGCCGTCGATCAGTTCCATTGAGGTGTTGCGCCAGGGCCGCGTCCGCCGCGCCAAGCTGTACTATTTGCGCGGGCTAAAGGGCAAGGCAGCGCGCCTGCAGCGTGTCGAGCGCGTGGAGACACCCGAACCTGTGGCTGCGGAAAAAGAATCTTAGAAACTTAGATCGGCCATTTTTTATTGAAAGCCCAGGGGAAGTTTCTTTGGGCTTTTTGCTTCTTACAGTCCGCAACGCCCGCTTGTCTTCCTTCCGCCACCCCCGCAATTAATCTGCAGCTCATCCCAAATTCCACCGTGCTAAAATCCGCAGCGATGCGGAAGCGATGCTCCTCCCGATTCGAGCGCGAAGCGCGCAAGTGCGGCTGGCAAAGAATTGCCGGACTTGACGAAGTGGGGCGCGGCTCTCTTTTCGGCCAGGTTGTTGCCGCAGCCGTCATCCTGGATCCCCGGCGGCGGATTGTCGGCCTTGACGATTCCAAGAAATTGCCCGCCGAGCGCCGCGAAATTCTGGCCATGCGAATTCGAGAACACGCTCTGGCCTGGGCGATCGCGGAAGTCGATGCGCGCCGCATCGATGCCTGGAATATCTATCAGGCCAGCCGCCAGGCCATGGCCGAAGCTCTGCGCCAGTTGAAAATCTCGCCCGACTATTTGCTTCTCGACGCCATGCAGCTCAACGTCCTGATCGAGCAGAAATCGCTCATTCACGGTGACGCGCGTTCCATTTCGATTGCGGCAGCCTCGATCATCGCCAAAGTAGAACGCGACCGGCGGATGATTGAGTGGGACGGGATTTACCCTCTCTATGGACTCGCACAGCATAAAGGTTACGCCACGCCCGAACATCTCGCCGCCCTGCGCGCGCATGGGCCCACCCCGCATCATCGTTTTTCTTTCGCTCCCGTGCGTGAAGCCACTTGCTGGGCGGCAGGCGCGACGCAAACCGCGTTGCCGCTGCCCACTTTTGAAAGCTCCTGATGTGCAGCTGTCCCAAAGGGCAAGTCTTCCTGCCCGCCTTAAGTCCCTCATTACTGCCACGTACGTTTTTCAATGCGTTGCGTTGACTTGGGATTTTGCCGCGTGCTAGCGTGAAATCTGAGCCTGCCGGGATCATTCTTGGGTGATCCGGCCGGGCCGGTCTGCTTACTGCGCCGCGGTGTGCCGACTCGAAGTGCCGGAACGAAAGCGGCTGCGAATCGACCATTGTCCGACTTCATCCTTTCCAGCCGGGACAATGGAATGAGCATCTAAAGATGGCCTATAACAGAACCAAGCACCTCAACGCGGCGCAAAAATATCTCCAGCAGGGGAAGATGCCGCAGGCCATCCTCGAATACCAACAAATTTTGAAAAATGAGCCCAAGGATCAGGTCACCCTGATGACTTTGGGAGACCTCTTCGTCCGGCAAGGGGAGACCTTTCAGGCCCTGGAATATTTTGAACGCCTGGCAAAAATTTTTCTGAACGACGGCTTCACGACCAAAGCCATCGCCATCTACAAGAAGGTGGCCAAGCTTGCTCCCGAGGAAAGCCGCCCGCTGGAACGGCTGGCCGAACTTTATGTCCAGCAGGGAGTCTTGAGCGAGGCGCGGCCCCTTTTCTTGCAGCTTGCCGAAATGCAATTGAAGGCCGGGCACCAGCCGCAAGCCGCCCTGCTATTGCGCAAATTGCTGGAAGCCGAGCCGGATAACCTGCGCGTACAACTACGGCTGGCGGAACTGCACCTTTCCATGGGGCAGAAGAAAGAGTCCGTTGAAACCTTCCATAACGCCATGCAGAAAGTTCTGGAGCAAGGCGACCACGCCGAAGCCATTCGACTAGCCGACCGCATCTTGCAACTGGATCCAGCGCACCAGCCCACGTTTGTATTGAAGGTGCGGGCATTGACCGTTGCAGGCAAAGGCGCGGAAGCGGGAAAGCTTCTTGAGACTCTTCCGGACCGCGACGAAGGCGGCGAAACGACGACGATGCTGCTGACCCTGTATATGAACAGCGGCCAACCAGTTCAGGCGGCCTCGCTCGCTGAAAAAGTATATGCGCGTGATCCAAAACAGTATGCCGTGCCACACCGCGTGGCCGGCGCGTTGCTGGAAGCCGGGGATCTGGATCGTGCGCAAGCCATGCTCGCTTTGATTCGCAACACCATGATCGACTCGGGCGACCACGAAACCCTGGCGCAAACCCTCTCCCGCCTTGCGGAACGCCGCCCGGGCCAGCTCGTGCCGCTCGAGTGGCTGGTGGATCTGTACGGCCGGGCCAGCGATTCATTCCGGCTGCCGGATGCTCTGGCTCAGCTCGCCTACGCGTATGAAGCTTCGGGGGATGAGGCCAAGGCGCTTGCCACCTACGAAAAATTGCTGGAACGAACTCCCGAAGATGAATCCACCCGGCGCAAATACGCGCGCTTGCGCGCGAAGACGGGCCTGGAACCAATCTCCGGAGAAATGGCGCCCGCCGTGAAAATCGCGCCCTCGGAAGTGGCGGCTAAGCCGGCGGTTCCCCCGTCTTCCGAGCCTGCGCTCGATGAAGAAACTCAACGTTACGTCACGCAGGCTTTGACCGATGTCGATTTGTTTTCCAGCTATGGCTTGACCCAAAAAGCGATCGATCTCCTGGAAGCCGTCCTGGAACGCGCGCCAAGCCACACTCCCATCCTGGAGCGCCTGCTCGACCTTTCCGTCGGTTCGGGCAATGACCGCCGCACCGCGGAACTCGCCGCACAGCTCGAGCAAATTGCGATCGAACGCAACGATCGCCCCGGCACGGAGCGATTTGCCGAACTTCGCCGCCGCTTCCAGCGCGCGGCCGGACTTGTCCCTGCGGAAGACACGGCAAAATCCGCACAACCCGCACAACCCGAGGCCGCCGCTCCGCCGGAATTTGCCGTTCCCATCATCCAGGCGGAACTCGACGAACCCGTTGCACCTCCGACGCCCGAACCGGCAACCGCGGTACCCATGGGCATTCCCATGCCGGTCGAATCGGTGGTGCACGAAGTTGATCTATCCGATGAGTGGGCGGCATTGTCCCAGCAACTGGAAACCGCGATGAAGGATGAGCCGGACTCCGCTGTTCTGGAAGCCGCACAGCCGCGAGTGGACGTCCCGGCCCCCGCGCCTCAGCAGGTTCCGGCAGCATCCGTACCAATGCAAGTCGAAGCGGCCGCTGAAGCGCCGGCCTTCGACCTCGAACTCCAGTCCCCAGTGCCGGTCGGAGTCGCCGAAAGCGAAAGCCTGACGGCGGACTCGCTCATCGCCGACCTCGCCGGAGATTTGGATTCCATTACTTCATCCTTGGGTGGATCCGCCGAGACTGCGCATGCTCCCATACAAAATTTCGCCCCGCCTTCCGTTCCCGCAAACATACCTTCGGCTCACCCGACTCCTGGAAACGGTGCTCCCGCGGCCGTATCCGTCGGCTCGCTCGACGGTCCGCTTGGAGATCTCTTTGAAGAATTCCGCTCCGAGCTTGGTGAATCGAACAAAGAAGACGAAGACCTCGAGACCCACTACAATTTGGGAATTGCCTACCGCGAAATGGGCTTGCTGGAAGAAGCCATCAGCGAGTTCCAGAAAGTTGCCAGTTCGGCTGACAAGGGGCCCGCTTTCCGCTATGCCATGCAATGTAGTACGCTGTTGGGCCTGGCGTTCATGGAGAAAGGTCAGCCGGCCATCGCCGCCATCTGGTACGAACGGGCCCTTAAGACGCCGGGACTGGATCAAGAATCGATTCTCGCGTTGCGGTACGATTTGGGAGTCGCCCAGGAATTGGCGGGCGACGCGCGTGCTGCCTACTCCAGTTTTTCGCAGGTTTACGCCATGAACATCGATTACCGTGACGTGTCCGAGCGGATTGCCCTTCTCGGGAAGGCGCGGTAGACTCAGCCCGAATGAAATCTTTCCTGCACGTTTTGCTCACCCTCGATATCTTTCTGCTTGGAGTGTTGTTGATACTGGTTCCCTGGCTTGGGTATTGGGATCATAATTTTTTTCTCGACAAGTATCCTGGGCTGACTCCCTTTCTCCTTCATCCTTCCGTGCGAGGGGCGGTGACTGGTCTGGGCGCGCTGGATATCCTGCTCGCTTCCAGCATGCTGCGGGGACGGACGGACTCCGTTGCCAACCGGACGTAAACCAATTCTTTGTTACGTAACGGACCGGCGCGCAATTGAAACTGCGCCTGGTCCAACCGACCTTCCGTCGCGCGATCCTGCTCCGCTTGGCGCGCCCTCGCTTCACGATTGCATCCGGCGCGCGGCCCTGGTCGGAACAGACTGGATTCAAATTCGTGAGAAGGATCTCGAGGCGCGCTCCCTGGTAGAGCTCGCGCGTTTCGCGGTGGCCGAAACGCGCGCGACCGCCGCGCGTGTTTTGGTCAATGACCGGTTGGATGTGGCACTGGCCGCGAATGCCGCGGGAGTTCACCTCGGGGAAAATTCCTTGCCGCTGGAAAGAGTAAACGAGTGGCGCCGCACGAGTGGCCGATTGGATTTTCTGATTGGTGTTTCCTGCCATTCCCTGGAATCCGCGCGCGCGGCCGGGCGAGGCGGAGCGGACTATATTATTTTCGGCCCCGTGTTCGCGACGCCCTCCAAGGCGGCCTTCGGCGCGCCGCAAGGAATCGAACCCCTCCGCGAAGTCTGCGCGTCGGTTGAAATTCCGGTGCTCGCCATTGGGGGCGTGAATTTGGAAAATGCGCGCTCGTGCATTACGGCTGGCGCCGCGGGCGTCGCGGCGATTCGATTATTTCAGGATTTAACAGACTCGGCTGAACTCGCCGCACGGTTGAAGGCCATCTAGACTTTAAACGGTTTTGTAGCGCCCGCCTTCAGGCGGGCACCGTACGTTCGAGCACCATGCTCGCCTGAAGGCGAGCGCTACACCCACTCCACGCCCAAATTCTTTAGTTTTTCGCGAAGCCCGTACATGTCCAGACCCAATTCGCCCGCCCGCAAACGTTCGCGATTTTTCGCTTCCTTGGCAAGGCGTGCTTCGCTCAGCTTGACCACCTCCGCCGCTTGCTGGCGCGGGACCACGACGATGCCGTCAACGTCCGCCACGATGACGTCGCCCGGATGAACCAGCGCCCCCGCGCAGACGATGTCGATGTTCACGTAGCCGGCCGTTTCCTTGGCAGTTCCCTGCGCGGAGATGGCGCGCGAGAATGCCGGGAACTGCATGGCGGTCAGGTCGGCAACGTCGCGCACGCCCGCGTGAATCACCAGCCCCTTAATTCCATGCGCCTGGCAGGAAGTGGCCAGCAATTCACCGAAAAATCCGTCGGTGGAATCGGAATGGGTCGCCACGACCAGGACGTCTCCCGGCTTGCACACTTCGATGGCGGCATGGAACATCAGGTTATCGCCCGGGTGGCAAAGCACGGTCACGGCCGGACTCCCGATGCGCGCGGCCGGATAGATCGGCCGCATATAAGGCAGCATCAATCCCGTGCGGCCTTGCGCCTCGTGCACCGTGGCGGTGCCGAACTCCCCGAGTTTCCGGACTACTTCCGGGTCCGGCCGTTCGATGTTGCGGACGATTCTTGGCTTCATGGGAACATTCTCCGTAGTTGACTGAACGCGTTTACTGAACCAGGGCGGCCGGATTCGTGACCGTCATTCGTCGAATCTGCTCGATGCTGAATCCGTTATCCAGCAACTTCTGCGCAAACATGGCAAAGCCCTCCGCGACCGGCGGATTAATCGTTTGGCCCAGGTCCGTCGAGAGCACGCAGCGTTCCGGGCCAACCACGCGAATGGCTTCGAGCACCGTGTCCCACGGAGCTTTCCCCGTGTGCATGGTGGTGAAACAGTGCTCGATGAAGGCGCCCATTCCCGCGAGCTGTTTCTGTTCCTCCGCCGTCAGGTTTTGCGAAGGAAACTCCGCGTGTGTGACCAGGACTTTTTGCGTCCCCATTTCCCGCGCCGTTTTCACCAGCTCGAAAATTTCATCGCGCCCGAGGTGCCCTGTCGCCAGAATCATGTTGTGCTTGGCGATCAATTCAATGCAGCGGCGCGTGACTTCGGAAACTTTTCCATTCGATTCGAGCACCGTGAGCGGCGGAGGGGATATTCCCGTTGCCGCGAGTTCCCGCTGAATTTTAGCCCAGAAAGGCAGTTTCACGTTGGGCCCGTCCAGGCGTCCCGCGGTTTCATTCCTGGCGTCCACAGTCGGAAACCAAACAATCTTGCAACCCGAGCGCCCGGCAAGCTCCAGGGCCACGGGATTCAGGCCGCCGACGGAGTGGTTCAACGTGATGGCCCCGTAAGCGGCAAT
Organism: uncultured Acidobacteriota bacterium; assembly: GCA_963719875.1. Classification (GTDB taxonomy): domain Bacteria; phylum Acidobacteriota; class Terriglobia; order Acidiferrales; family UBA7541; genus Palsa-360. The sequence goes on from CAVRDJ010000002.1 coordinate 1,355,408, forward strand.
GCCCGGCACGGCTTTGGTGACAACTTTGGCCCGTTCCGCTGTCGGAAAGTAATGCGACTTGAGGACAAACCCTTTCAGCCCGCGCCCCAGAAATTCCTTCGCCAGGTCCAGGTCGTCGACGCGGCGCTCGATCACGTCAGGAGCGACATGCACTTGCAAGTCATACGCGCCCTGGAGACACTTCCAAGCCGCGTCGGAAACCGGTGTGGCCTTCGCTCCAGCCACACCCTCACCGGCGCTTGGCGATGTTGCCGTCATATCGTATTTTCCTTTCAATCCGATCTTCTATCCGGCCGGCTCGGAAGGTGAAAGGAGCCCTCGCCGGTTAAAATTGGCATATCCGTTCGAATGGATTCCGAAATTCGGGAATCCCCCCTGAAAAAGTAGCAGGCAGTGAATATACCCCAACGCCGGGATGTTTCACTAGTGGGTGAAGCGGATTAGAGTAGCGCAAGCTTCAGCTTGCGGGTTTTGGTACTTGAAAAAACGAACCCCAGAAGCTGAAGGCTGACCTACCTCGCCCCGATTTGGGCATAGTATCCAGGCAAAGCGAGAACATGCCGCATGACAGGCGAAATATACCGCCTAGTGACAGCTTGGATCGTCAGCGAACGTCCCGCTGACCAGCATTGAATTCAAAAACCGTGTGCAATTGGAAATCTTTGCAAGCGCTTGATCGGTCTGCAAAGTGTCGGGACGCACGGTGTTCGTAGCATTCATGGATTGACGCGTGGCCACAACGTCATTGGCCCACCGCGAGAGGTTTGAAAATTCGTTCTGGAGGAGTTGCATCGCGTCCTGATCGGCGGCGGTTGAAGCGGCCAGTCCCACTTGCGAGAGGTTTGTCTCCACGCGATCGTGATAGTCCTGTGGCCAACTTCCTACGACCGGCACGCCGTAGGTGAGGATGGCGCCTACGGCTCCCCTCCACTCGCGCATCTCCGCCAGTTCAGCGATGGCCAGGCTCGCAAAATTCCTGGACAAGCCTGGCGGGGGCGCCGGCGGCAGTGGCGCGAGTCCTGTGCTCGGCGCCGCTGTCGTGCCGGATTCCGGGAAGGTAAGCACGACTCGATTGGCCTCGAGGGTGACGGAGCCATTCATAAACTGAGCCACGGTTTCAACGTCGACGTACGCGTGGCCGCCCATCTGCACGACCATCCCCGCAGACTTCCCGTTCACAATCAATGCCCGATCCGGCGCGTTCTGCGCTAGTAGGATTCCCGCAAATAACAAAACAGATCCGAACAAAAGGAAGTATGAAATTCCGCTGTGATTTCTCATGATGACCCCGCTTCGATGCAAATCGGGCTGCGGCCGGGCGCCACTACTAGGTTACAGCGTTCGTGGCGCCGCTTCTAGTGCCAGTTCTAGGTAGAAAAAGTTCGCCCGAGGAACGGGGGCCGGGAACGCTAATCTCCCGATTGGCGATTTGCAAGACGCCAATCGGGAGATTGGCGTTCCCGGGTTGAAATTGACAAACAGCGATAAATGCATGGTCAGATTTTGCGCAAGCCGGCCGCTTCGTAGCGCGTCACGGGCGGCGGGAGTTCGCGGCTCACGACCACGTCGACGATCGCGGGTTTTCCTGATTCCTCCGCGCGCCGCAGCGCCGGAAGGAATTGCTCGGCGGACGTGACGCGTTCGCCGTGCGCGCCAAATGCGCGGGCCACGTCGCCAAATTGCACGTCGAGAAACTCGCTCGCCTCCGGGCACATTTCTTCATGCACATATTTCTGCACGTGATACTCAAAGGCGAGCGAACAATTGTTCATCACGATCTGCACGACCGGAAGTTTCAGGCGCAGCGCGGTTTCGAGATCCGGCAGGTGGTAGCCCAGGCCGCCGTCGCCGGTCAAGCCGAAGACGCGCCGCTTTGGCCCCACCGCGAGCTTCGCGCCGAACGCCGCCGGGAACGCCCAGCCGAGAGAGCCGGCTGCGCGCAGCGTGTTGCGACCGGCTTTCTTTTGTTGCAGCACGGTGACGGCCCACGCCGCCATGTATCCCGTGTCCGCGACGAGCATATCGTCGCCGCCCACGTGCTGATCGATGAGGCGCATGATGTGATAGGGATTGAGTTTTCCTTCATGCATGGGTTCGCTCGACACGCGCTTGAGATCTTCCTGCCACGCGGCGACCGAGCCTTGCACTTGCTTCGTCCACGCGGCCCATTTGTTTCCATTCACGCGCGCCGCGAGCGCCGCTTCGCGCAACATCTTCAGCGCTTCTCGCGAATCCGCGACCATCGACAACTCCTCGCGGTACGTGCGCCCGAGCGAATTCGGATCGAGATCGATGTGCACGATGCGCGTGCCCTTGCCCGGGTACTGAAATACGTTGGTGCCCATTGAACTCAATTTTGTGCCGATCGCGAGGCAGAAATCGGCGCCGGCGAGCGTGTCGTTAGCAACCTTGCGCGAATAGCGCCCGCACACGCCAACCGCCAGCGGATGCGTGTCGGCGATGCTGCCTTTGCCGGCCATCGTGGTCACGACGGGAATGTTCAGCGCCTCGGCGAGCGCGGTCAGCTCTTGCCAGGCTTCGGAGAGAATCACGCCGCCGCCGGCAATCAACACGGGTTTTTCGGCGCTCGCGAGCAAAGCAATCGCACGCTCCACGTCCGGCGCGACGGGCGCCACTCTCAACGCGGGAGTGCGAAGAAACGCGGGCTCGGAGTAGATATCGGGCGGAATTGTCAGCTTCTTCCCGAACCAGTCCGCCGGAATGCCGAGATACGAGGGCCCTGGCACGCCGCTCACGGATGCGCGCACGGCCGTGCGCAACACGTCGGCGATGCGCTCGGGCTGCGGGAGATCTCCCGCCCATTTCGTAAATCCGGGGAACATCGAAGTCTGCTCGAGTTCCTGATACTCGTAGCGATAGCGCGTCTTCGTCGTGGTCGTGCCGCTGATGGCGATGAGCGGGCTCGACGCCCAAAACGCATCGATGATCGACGCAGGCAGATACGTCGCGCCAGGCCCGAACTGCACGATGCCGAACGTCGGCTTGCCGGTCACGCGCGCGTAAGCGTCCGCCATCGCCAGGGCCGATCGCTCGCTGCGCCCCAGCACCACGCGCACGCCTTCGTGATTCTGCATTTCAATCAGCGGATCCTGCGGCGCCCCTGTCAGCGTGAAAACGTACTCGGCGCCGTAGGCGCGCACGAGTTTCGCCAGCGCCTGCGATACCGTCAATGTATTTCCCGAATCTCCCGCGGGCGTGCTCGTCACTGTCCCATCCTCATTTCATGCGAAAAAGATTTCAACACAGAGAACACAGAGAAAAACAAGAGAAACTCCTGCCGAACTTCTTTAAATCTTTAGAAAAATCCTTTCTCTGTTTTTACTATGTGTTCTCTGTGTTAATTCCTGGCTTTTACTTGATCGCCAATGGATTCACGGGCGAAGCGACCGCGCCCGTTACCGGTAAAGCCGGCGCTACAAATAGAAACTCGTAACGCTTGTCCTCCGCGCACTCCCTCGCCAGTTCCCCAAGATCGAAAATTTCGCCCACGGTGAGGCCCATGACCGGGATGGAAATCCAGTGCCAGGGCTGATTGGCCTCGTCCGTCTCGTTGGGACGCACTTCGGCGCCCCAGGTATCGGTGGCGATGGCCGCGACTTGCTTCGCGTGCAGCCAGTCCAGCGTTTCAAACGCCAGGCCCGGAGCGTCGCCGCCCGAATAGCCGTCCCAAGTGTTCGCGGAGAGCATCGCTTCCATCTGCCCCGTGCGCACCAGCAAAAAATCGCCGCGCCGCACTTCGACGCCAAAATGTTTTTCCGCCCGGCCCAGCATTTCGTTGGTGATGGCGAAGGCGTCCGGCAGCCGTTCCATTCCAAGCATGCGCGGAATATCGAGCAGCACGCCGCGCCCCACCATGCGATCCTTGGTCTTCTCGATGCCGCATTTCTGCGCGCCCGCTGAAGTCACCGTGCGGCAGTCGTACCCGTTCCACATGTGATTGCCGTAAAAAATGTGCCCCAGCCCGTCCCACTGCGTCCCGCATTGCGTGGGCATCATGATCACGTCGTCCGCGCTGCGAATTTTCCTGCTGTCGAGCACGCCCGAATACGCATCGGTCCCTGTCCGCATCATCAGGTGGACAGGATTGAACCGCCCGAGCGCCGGATATTTCGTCTTCCCGCCCTGCGGCCCGCGATGGTCGTACGGAAGCGCCAGCGAAATCACTTTCCCCTTTTGCACCAGCCGCGTAGCCGCAACAATGTCTTCCGGCCGCGTGAAGTTGAGCGTGCCAACCTCGTCGTCCGCGCCCCAGCGCCCCCAATTCTTCAGCCGCTCCGCCGCCGCGCGAATGTCGTCCATCGTCAGCTTGCGCGCAGATGCTCCCGTTTCCGCCATCCGTCCTCCCAAGTGGTTGTTTGCTGCTTTGGGATAGTTCAAACCGATTCTTGCAACCCGACATTGTACTGGAATCCCGCAAGACGTGTCCGCCGTTTTTGTCACTAAGTTAGGGAATGGGAAGAGGACGTTGGCGGACTCGTAGCGCAGGCTTCAGCCTGTGGGGTTTAGTCCTTGAACTGACCAACCCCCACAGGCTAAAGCCTGCGCTACTCAGACTTACCTTTCCGGCAGAGCAAACACATACAGCGCGTTGCCGCTCGTCGGGTAGTGAATGTCGGGCAGGATCGTGCGCGGGACGTTACGCGGGCTGCCGCCGCCGAGGCCTGTGGTGACGGCGACGTATTGTTTGCCGCCGACGCTGAACGTTACGGGAAAACCTTGCACCGATGTGCCGAGGCGAGTTTGCCACAACGTTTTGCCGGTGTTGACGTCGACGGCGCGAAAGACACGGTTGAGGTCGCCGACGAACGCGACGCCTCCGGCGGTTGATAGCACGGCGGTGAGAAATGAGGGCCGCTGCTGCACGTTCCAAACTTCCTTCATCGTCTTCACGTCGAAGGCGGCGAGCCGGCCGACATTGCCGTCGGTGCCGGGCATTTCGTAAAACAGGCGGTCGCCCATACTGCCGCCCGATCCCTCGATGAACTCGACTTTGCGGCCGGACATTTCCATGCAGCTCTGGCTGAGCGGGATGATGAGCCGCTCGGTGGCGGGATCGTAGCTCATGGCCTGCCAGTTGTGGCCGCCTTCGGTGCTGGGGCAAACCGGAGTCCACTTGCCGATTTCCTGTTCGAGGATGTCGGGCCGGTAAGAGAGTTTTCCCGCCTTCTCATCCAAGTTGAAGATATTCTGAAAAATAGTTTCCTTGGCGCCGATAAATTCCCCGGTCTTGCGATCGAGCTTCCAGAGAATGCCGTCCTTGCCGATGGTGAAAAGCGTTTTGCGGTCGCCGATATCGACCAGCACGCGCTCGTACACTACGTCCATATCGAGCGTTTCGCCTTGCACATGCTGGAAGTACCAGGCCAGTTTTCCGTCGTCGGGCTTCAGGGCGAGCGTCGAGCTGGAGTACAGCGCCGAGCCCTTCGTGCCGCGGCTCACCTGCATCCACGGCTTCGCTTGCGCCACGCCCCAATACGTCATGTTCAGCTCGGGATCGAAGCTGCCGGTGATCCAGGTTTCCGCGCCGACGCGCAGCATATTCGGCAGATCGCCCCAGGTGTCGCCGCCGGGTTCGCCCGCGCGCGCGATCGTGTTGAAGCGCCACAACAGTTTTCCTGTGGCGGGATCGAATGCGCTGATGAAGCAGCCTTGATCCTTGTCCTGCGCTTTGTAGCGGTCGCATCCGTTCTCGCCTTGAATCACCTTGCCATGAATGATGATCGGCCCGCTCGAACTTCCATATCCCCTGGTGCTGTCGCCGACCACGACGTCCCACACGGTTTTGCCGGTGCGCGCGTCGAGCGCGAACAGGTGCGCGTCCGTCGTCTCCGCGAAAATTTTGTCCTGGTAAATCGCGATGTTGCGCATCGCGCCCGTCCCGCCGGCCTGGCCCTTCGGCGGACGCATGTGGTTTTCCCAGATGAGGTCGCCCGTGCGTGCGTCGAGCGCCTGCAGAATGTTGTCGGTGTTGATCAGGTAGATGATGCCGTTGTGGACGAGCGGAGTGGGCTCGTTGGCCGCCGCGCTGTCGTTCATGTTCCACGACCACACCAGCCTTAGGTCCTTCACGTTGTCGCGGTTAATTTGCGCGAGCGCGCTGTGATTCCAGCCCTGGTAACTTCCGCGGACTATCAGCCAGTCGGCGGGATCGGGTTTGAGGAGCATTTCGTCGGTCACTGGAACGTAATTTTTCACCTCGCCGGCAACGATGACTCCGAGAGGGACGGTTCGCGGCGTAGCCGGAGCGCGCGGCGCGGCGCCTTCTTCACCGCCTTGCATAGCGGGCACCGGCGCACCGCCCGTCGCGACGGCGCCAATCGGCACGAGCGAATCCGCCGTCAGCGGTTGCGTGCCCGGCATAGCGCCGTTTGCTTGCAGAATAAATGCGACGAGATTGACGGCGTCCTGCTCGCTGAGCGAGCCGGGATTCGTAATCGGCATTGAATTCCGGATGCGACTGAAAAGGTCGCTCGTCGGGCGGTTGCGCCACATGTTCATGAAATTGGCGCCGGCAAGCGGGGGCGCTTCAAACGTGCCTTTCATGTCGGGCAAGTGGCATGTCGAGCAGGTCGCCTGGTAAAGGGCGCGCCCGGCGGCGGCTTGCTCAGCGGTGAAGGGGCCGGTCCTGGCAGGTTGCTGCGCGGCCGCCATTCCGATGGAGATGCCAAGGGCAGCGATTGCACCGCAAATTACAAATCTACGAACTTTCCGTTCTGGCATCGTTTGCTCCACTCAATAGCGGGTTGCGGAAGAAATAAAAACAGTTTTCAGCCTGTGGTTGTTCGTCCTTGCCTGGGAACGCCAATCTCCCGATTGGCGGTTTGCGTGGCGCCAATCGGGAGATTGGCGTTCCCGGGCGAATGCGGAAAGGCACGAGCTACACAGCGTGAGAATATTGGCCTTCCGCTTCACTTCAATAGCCAGCCCCACAGATTCCCATCGGGCGCGCGCTCGGATTGAATTTGCACGTACAGGCGCCCGTTCCGAAGATCGGCAACCTGATCCGGCGACAGCTCCAGCGTGCCGCTGACGGCGCCCTTCTCCGCTTTCGTCACTGTTAACGTTAAATCCGGGATCGCCGGCCCGGGAATGCCCTTCGGCGCGCGGTGAATCTGCACTGTGGTGGCAGGCGATCGCAACCCTTCAAACGTTCCCTGAACCGCGAGCTGCTTGCCCGTCAGTGTCGCGGTGAGCGAGCCGGTTCCCGCGATGGTGGCCATCATCGAGATGTTGATGGGCACCGGCGAAAGATGAGCCTTGAATGATTCCGCGTTCTGCCCGTTTTGAGCGGCGCCGGCAGACACGAGCGACAAAAGCCCCGCCGTCAGAAATGCCGCTGTTGCTGCAGGCCGCCTCCGTCGCATTGCCATCGTGTGCCTCACCAAAGAATGCCAATGAATCCGAGATCTGAATTTCAAATCTCAAATTTGAAATTTCAAATTGGAGATTTCAGATTTAAGTTCGCACAATTCATGCGAACGCCGCGGCGGAAGGACAACGCCCGCATGGATCCGCTGAATTGATCAGCCGAATTTGCCCGTCAATTCGCGAGCGGATTCGGCCGCACTTGAATGTGATCGACCGAACCGGGCCGTGTTTCGATAAATTTGGGCCAGCCCGATAAGGTCGTTACCGGATTTATACAATGAAGTGGACGAAACTACTAATTTTTTGGTTTCGAGAATTACGAAGAAGGGTGCAGCGTGCTCATTGTGCGATTCGGCAGGCGATACACGCGGTCGAGGAATCGCTGGTGAGCCGCCGCATGCACGCGATCGGCAGGTTTTTCCAGTTCGTCCAAGAACCGCCGGTAGGCCTCATCAATTTGTTCCGGCGGCAAGTCCCTGGCGCGCGGGATTTCATATTGCAATTTGGCGATCAGGCGGCGCGTCTGGCCGTCATTTTCCGGCACTTCCGGCCCGTAGACGGTATTACTTGGATAAGGTGAATTCACTTGGAAAAGGCAGGTCGCCCGCGGCGACTCGACGGGTCAGTCTAGCCCGCATTTCTCACCAGCTCGGGTCATGGTTCTCGTGTATTGCGGGATTCAGAGAGATTCTTCGCTTCGCTCAGAATGACAACTTGAAGCAGTGTGTCATTCTGAGGGGCGGTTTGTGCCCCGAAGAATCTCTCCGCAGGTTTGAGGAAGAGGAGATCTTCCTAGCTGACGTCATTGCAGCTTGTGAGAAATGCGGGCTAGTGCCCCGCATGCTGCTGTGGCTGCGCCTGCTCGATCTCATAGCGAATCAAGGCGAGTGTTCGATAGACCGCGTGAACGAATTTTCCGTAGGGCGCGGAGATGAATAAGGCCGCGATACACGCCAGATGCAGCACCAGAATGCTTCCCATCGACGCCGTGGCGCGGAAAATTAGCGTGAGCATCCCCGTCAGCGCCGTGAGACCGAGCGTAATCAGAAAAACATAGTCCATGCCGGAAGCGCCCTCGCCACTCGGCGCCGAATCGCTTTGCAATTTGTAGTAGATCAAGCCACCCGTTCCGAGGATGAGCATCACGCCGCCGATGCCGCCAAAAATTACCGGCGCGCTGGTGAGCGCGTAAGGCGGAAGGATGTGAAGAAAATCCTGGTAAACGAAGGCCAGCGCCGTGGAAACAAAATCGCTTAGGAAACCCCAGAAGGTGAGCGAATGATAGACGCGCCGAACCGAAGAGGGCCGCTCGTCGGGATAGAAGCATCCGGGTCCGCCGCCCTTCAAATATCGCAAACCGAGCGCCGCTCCCACGGCCGCGGCCAGAGTTTTCCAATTTCGCTCCGCGCTCAATGCGCTGCGGGTTTCCGACCAGAAACGCGCCCCCCCGCGCAGCCACACAGCGATTCCGTAAAAAAATAAAATCAGCGCGCCTGCCACCATCGCGAGATACGGGACGACTTCATAGAACGCGCCGGGACCAAGATGGGCCGCGAACAAGTTTTCAGACGTTATGAAAAGCAGCGCGAGAGCAGCGACGATTGCCGCCATACCGGTGGCCAGGAAAACAGTCACGCTGCGATTTTTGAATGCGCGCCCGAGGAAATCGGGCCAGCTCCAGCGGCGGTAGGTTTCGATCCGCGACTCCGCCAATATCTGAGGAATGTTGATCGCGAATTCATGCGGCGGCGTGAACATGCACGCGTAGTAGCAGGCGCGGCAGTCATGGCAAAGATTGGAAAGATAAAAAACGTCGCCCTGCTTGAAATCGCGGCGCGTCTCAATGGCGCGAAATACGGGACAGTACCCCTCGCAGTAACGGCACGCGTTACAGATGACCAGCTGGCGGCCTGCCTCCTGAATGATGTCAAGCCCTGGCATTTGCCGCCGCCTCTTTCCCTGCAAGTCTCCCGAACACGGAGCCGATCGTCAGGCCGAAACCTCCGAGGTAGCCCTTGGTGAGAATGTTCCCGGACATGATTTCTCCCGCGGCAAAAACATTCTGGAACGCCCGCCCGCGTTGATCGACGACGCGCGCGCGTTCGTCCACCGTGACACCCATGTACGTAAACGTGATCCCCGGCCGCAGCGGCAGACCGTAAAAAGGAGGCCGATCGATCGGAATCGCCCAGTTGCTTTTCGGCGGCGCGAGGCCGCGCGTGCAGTTCCCGTCCAGGCGGTCCATGCGCAGCTCCGTGTTTCCGGCTGCCGCGCGATTGTATTCCGTGACGGTGTTCACGAAGGTGCCGGTGTCGAGGCCAAGCAAGGGAGCGAGTGCTTCGAGCGTCTCCGCCTGGTACGGCTTGAACATTGGCGGGAGGAACCGGTCAATCGTCTTTGCGTCCACGATGCCGTAGGCAATCTGTCCCGGCTGACCGGCAATCAGCGTTCCCCAGATCGCGTAGCGCTTGGGCCAGATTTCTTCGCCTTCATCATAGAAGCGCCGCGCCTCCCGGTTCACAACAATGCCGAAAGGGACTACGTCGAGCCGCGTCACGATCCCGCCGTCAAATTTCGGCGCGCGCGCATCGACAGCAATCGCATGAAAACCTTTCGGATCGCCGATAGACTTCGCCCCGTGTTTCAGCAGCGCGGCCAGCAGAGTGCCGTCATTGTAAGGCGTGCCGCGAATAATAAAATTGTCGGCTGCATCGCCCCAATGCCGTTTCAGCCATTCGATATTCGCTTCGTAACCGCCGGCCGCAACGACCACGGCGCGTGCGCGGACCAGTTCCCCTCCATTTTCGTTTTTGAGCCGCACTGCTTCAAAGCGATTGTTCTCGATGACCAGATCTTCCACCAGCGCGTCGTAGCGCACGGCAATTCCCATGCGCGCCGCCCTCAGGTAGTACGTATTCAGCAGCGCCTTGCCGCCGCCGAGAAACCAGCGATTCGTTCGCCCCAAATGCAACGTGCCCGCCAGCGGCTGTTGCCAGTGCACGCCGTGCGCGCTCATCCATCCGGGAAGAGTGCTCGATTCGCGAATGGCCAGCTTGGCGAGATCGAGATTCGCGGGACCGCCCGTCACGCCAATCAAATCCTGCAAGTGTTCCTCTTCCGAGTATGGCCCGGAAAAAAATTGGTCGCCGGCGGCGTGCGAGCAGCGGATATTGCGAGTGTGCCGTGTGTTTCCCCCGCGCGCATGCTCCGGCGAGCGCTCCAGCACGAGCACGCTGCACCCTGCTTGGCGTGCCGCGAGCGCCGCGCACAGCGCAGCGTTCCCGCCTCCTACAACGATAACGTCGTAGTCCTCAGACATGCCTATCAACTTGCGGAAAGACCAAACTTTTGTCATTCCGAGGCGCGCTGCGCGCCGAGGAATCTCTCTTTCCCTGCGCTTAGACCAAAGAGAGATTCCTCACTTCGTTCGGAATGACAAAATAAATTGTTTCTTCCGCTGCCTATTCTCCCTTGGAACAAGTTCTTGCGATTGAAATTGCCCTGCGCAACTAGGAAGTATACCCCAGCCCAGTGCTCGCCCCTTTGAGGTGGAGGCGTACTGAGGTGATATCATCCGGCCATGAGCGTTCACCTACATGAGCGCGCGGGCGGGCGGCCCACCCGCCAGGAAGAAATCAACAAATCTCTGGTCGAACGCGCGTTTCAAGACGTTTTCGCCTCCGACGCATTCGATGAAGGCGCGATCGCCCGCTATTTCAGTCCCCGGGACGTGCAGAAGACCGACGGGCGCACGCTTGATTTTCCGGGATTCGTCGCTCACATTCGCGAACTCAAGCGCACGCTCAAGAACGTCAAGATCACGTTCGAGCGCGCCGTCGCGGAGGGCGCGAGCGTCGTCAGCATCCACCGCGCCGAAGCCGAGAAAGTTGCGGGCGACAGGATCTCCATCCGCGTATTCGCTCCGTTCGTGATCGACGACGGCAAGATCGTCCTCTGCGACGAGTTCACCCGTCTCGAGCAGGGCGCCGCCGAGGATCGCGACGTAGCCTCCCGCACTTGAAGGAGAATAGGGAGCGTGGACCAAATTCAACAATCGCGGCACATCCAACGCTTGCGGGTATCGAACTTTTATTCTGAACCTGTAACGCTCTGCCTTGAACCATGGGCAGATGAGCTTTCAATTCCGCCGAAAGTGAGCTTTGAAATTGTGGCCGAAGGACCAGAGGGCGATTATTTGGAAGTGGCCTACGAAGAATTAAGAATTACCGCATACGGATGGTCCGGTTCAATCCTAAGTGTTTTTCACGACGGAAAGTTGCTTTTGGAGTGCAACATTCCGGCCCCACGCACCCCGCCTCCGTCGGATGACAGATCGAGCGCCTAGCCTTCCACCGCGTTGGGCGCCAGCGCTTCGATGTCGCTCATCACTTCGACGACCGCCGGTCGGCCGCTCGAAATGGCGCGATCCAAAGCGGAGCGCAACTCGCCGGGTTTTGTGACGCGGATTCCCAGAGCGCCCAAACTTTCCGCAATCGTGGCGAAATTGACGTGCGAGAAATGCCACATCTCGCCCTGCTTCTTCGACGGTTTTCCTCCGTAGGCGTGGCGGAAAATTGTGGTTTCCTGATTCAGGGAATTGTTGTTGTTGACGACCGTCACCGTGGGAATCGCGCAGCGCACCGCGGTTTCCAGTTCCTGCAAGTGATACCAAAAACCGCCGTCGCCCGTGAAGCAGACCACCGGCTTTTTCGGCATCGCGACTTTCGCGCCCAGGGACGCGGGAAAAGCCCAGCCCAGTGATCCGGCGGCGCGAATAAAATCCCACGGCTTGCTGACCCAGAGCTGCTGGGCCGACCACATGCCCGCGTGGCCCGTGTCGCAAACAACGATGGTTTCCTTCGGCAACCAGTCTCCTACTTCTTTCAGAATCCGTTCCGGGCGCATCGGCTCGGCGTCGGATTCCCGCAGCGGCTTCACTTCCGCGCGCCATTCTTTCACCGCCGCGCCGGTTTCCTCGACCCACTTTGCATTGCGCGAAGCTTTTCCGGCGCTGCCCACCGCCTCGTTCAGGGCTTTGAGCGCCACTTTCGCGTCGCCCAGAAGCGAGACGGCGTTCGGATAATTCCTCCCCAAATCGGTGGGATCAATTCCGATCTGAATGATCGGAGTACCCGCCGCAGGAATTTTCCAGAAATGCGTGACTTGTCCGGCGGTCTGGCTCCCGATGTAGAGAACGAGATCAGCGCGCATCAAAATTTTGTTCGTGCAGGAGCGCGAGTAGGTTCCGGGAACGCCGATATAAAGTTGATTGTTTTCCGGGACGAGGGCCATGGCGTTCAGCGAAGTCGCCACAGGAATCGAAAGAGTCTTCGCGAGCTTCAAAACTTCCGGCCCGGCGCCAGATAGTCGCGCGCCGCCGCCCGCGACGATCACAGGACGTTTCGCCTTTTTCAGAATTCGGGCTGCCTCGGAAACGCGCGCGGCTTCCGGCGCGGGCCGGTAAGCAGGAACGTGCGCGGACGTTTCTTCCGCAATCATCTTCAGGTCGGCCACATCGTGTTCAATGTCGCCTTCTTTTCCAGCGAACAAGAGATTCACCGGCGCGGGCGTGCCTGAGGTGGCCTCGCGAAACGCCTGCCGCAACAGGTCGGGCAACCGGCCCACGCTGTCCACCTGAAAATTCGCTTTCGTCACCTGAGAGAAAATCGGAAAGTCATCCATTTCCTGGTAATTGATTTTGTGTTTCTGGTGGCCCCAGCGGCCGCCCGTCAGGGCGATCACCGGGCTGTGCCCCATGTACGCGTCGCGCAGACCCGCCGCCAGATTCGCGGCTCCCACGGCCTGCGCAGCGCAAATGCCGGGACGCCCCGAAGCGCGCGCGTAACCGTCCGCCATGTAGGCGGCCGCCTTCTCGCCGTGAGTCAGGACGCGCTTGATCGGCATGTTATCCATTTCGGCGAGGGCGCGGCTGAGCATCGTGGGGACGAAAAAGAAAGCGGTGACGCCCTGGGCATTCAAAAATTCCGCGATAAACCGGCCACCGGTGATTTTTGCCAAAGCATGCCCCCTGTGAAACGTGAATTCAGTGAAATGGATTTAAGTAACGAGTGGTGCCGGCGGAGAGACTCGAACTCTCGACCTAGGGATTATGAGACCCTCGCTCTACCCCTGAGCTACACCGGCAAAAATAAGGCTCTTCATGTTACGGATGCCTTCCAAGGACTGTCAAGCAGGGATAGGGTACCCGAAACGGGTGGTGCTTGTCCAAACCGTCCCAAACCGGGACAAGAGACGGAAGCTCCAAATCCCCATCTTAGCTCTCCATTGCGATGTCATTGAGAAGATAGGCCCTTAGCGCCGAATCCTGGTAGTACGGACGTACCGTTGACCCCGTCGGTCCTAGATTCTATCTTAATCGTGGACAATTCGAATGGGTCTGCCCCGTATGGAACGGCAAGGGCCATTTTATTGGAAATTGTCCACAGGTATTGAACGTTTAGACACATGGTAACAAATCTGTTCCATTAGGGAACAGATTTACCTATACTCCCTCCGGGTTAGTTTCCCGTCCGGAGGGCCTATGTATAAGTGTCTGTCGGTAGTTGCTCTTGTCTTGCTCGTACTGACAGGAGCGATGGGGTTGCGGAATCTCGCGGCTGCGAATGCCGCGACGTTCTCAACTTCAAATGTTTCGGCCCCTGTATTTTGGGCGAGTGGCCCCGGACCAATCCCATCCCCGCATGGTGGTGGGCACGTCCGGGCAACTGGTCCTGGACCAATCCCATCGCCGCATGGCGGTGGGCACGTCTGGGCAAGTGGTCCCGGTCCGATCCCATCGCCGCATGGCGGTGGGCACGTCTGGGCAAGTGGTCCCGGTCCGATCCCATCACCGCATGGTGGTGGGCACGTTCGCTAGGTTAGCCAGGAATTGGCGCTAAGCGACTGGGTCCACACGGAGAGGACACGACCGTGCTGGGCCCAGTCGATTATTTGCTGCTGTTTACGGAGTTGACTTTAGAAGTCCTCGCCGTTGTGGTTCTCCTCAAGCACAGGGCCTTATTTCATTATTTCACAATCGTTCTCTACCTTTGCGCCTCCATCGCTGTCGGAATCGGCCGCTATAGTGTGTTGAAAACCGCGGGCTTTACTTCGGATGCTTACCTTTATTTCTATTACTTCTCGGAGGCTCTGCTCATTCTTTGTTTGTACTTTGTTTTGATGAGCCTTTACGCGCAAGTCTTTTCGGAAATGAATGTCGGCAAGTTTGTGCGCGGAGGGGCGATGCTGCTCCTCATGCTCACAATCTTGATCTCGTATCACACGGTTGCTTCGTCCAGCGATAAACTGATCACTATGTTTGTGAATGAGCTCACCCAGAATCTGTATTTCGTCGGTGTCGTGCTGACGTATTTGCTCTGGGGGGCGATGATGAAGTTGCGGGAAAACAGAACGCGCTTGATGCAGCTGGTGCTGTCCATGGGAGTTTATTTCAGCGCGTTTGCGGGAAGTTATGCTCTGGGCAATATGTATCCCGATCTGAGGGTGTGGCATTACGTTTGCCACTTGATGGTGGTGTGGCAGCCCATTTCCTGGGTCTATACGTTCATGAAGGTCCCGGAAGACGCGCGAACCGCGACGGCGAGGGTAGTGGCCCCAACCCAATGATCGCGTCCTTGATTTGCGTGATCTCCATTCTGACGCTGCTTCAATTCTTCGTCTCCTATAGCCGTTCCCTGATTGCTGAAGCGCTGGGCCATGAATTGTCCGAGCAGGCCCGCGTAATCTGCGGCCTCACGGCTCAAACAGTTGCGGGTGACCAATTCCGGCGTCTCCAACAACTGATCGCTCTATGTCCCGAGCCCGGCGGGGACGCCTTTAGAGTTCAAGTGGTCGCCTGCTATTTCCGGTTGCTCGGCGTGGTGCGTATCTTGTTGAACGGGGCGATTCCCTCCGCCGCGCCATGGATCGAGGCGGAACGCGGCGGCTGCGCCTACGCCGCCGCCGTGGTTCTGGATCGCCGGATTGCCTACAGCCGGATGATGATGGCGCAACAAGCGAGCCATTAAATCCAATTCCGCAGCACCGGGTTCATTTCCACATTCCTCCGAAAAGCCGTATGCCGATTGTGAAATTCCGGCCGAAGTTGTTACCATCGTTCCTACTGGCGAGTTCCAAATCATCGACGCCCGCCGCGGCGGGCTTTGGGGAAGGCGCGAAGAACTCGCACCCGGCGTAGGAATTCGCCGCTCGGGTTTCTTCGGATGAGCAAAGACCTCTACAGACGAGTCCTCGAAACCATCCGCCGCCACGCCATGATTCGGCCGGGCGACCGGATCGGCATGGGTGTTTCAGGCGGTGCGGATTCGGTGGCGATGCTCCGAATTTTCGCCGAGTTGCGCCCACATCTTGGGATCGCGGTTCTCGTTTTACATTTTCATCATCAGCTTCGGGGAGCGGAAGCGGACGAAGACGAACGCTTCGTGAAAGCGTTGGCCGGGGAATTCCATTTGGAATTTGAATCCGGCCGCGCCGATGTGGCCGGCGAAGCGCACCTCCACGGCTGGAACCTGGAAGATGCGGCGCGGCGGTTGCGCTATGAATTTTTTGCTTCTGTAGCGGAAGCCCGCGATCTGAATCGGGTCGCTGTGGCTCATACGGCGAACGACCAGGCCGAAACCGTTTTATCGCACCTGCTGCGAGGCACCGGCCTGACGGGCTTGGCGGGAATCTATCCGGTCGCCGGCCTGATCGTTCGTCCGTTGCTTGAATTGGGGCGCGAGGAATTGCGCGAATTTCTTTCCGATTTAGGCCAACCCTGGCGGGAAGATGCCACCAATCAAGACACTTCCCGCATGCGCGCGCGGATTCGCCACCAACTCATTCCGCTTCTCCTCCGCGATTTTGATCCCACCGCGGTGACGCGCTTATCGCGTCTTGCGATGCACGCGCGCGAAGACGAAACCTTCTGGCGGTCGCTCGAGCACGAGCGATTCAATGCTTTGGTCACCCGCGAATCTTCGGCTGCGATTTCACTGAGCATCGCGGATCTTCTTTCACCCTGTGCCGCTGCCGATTCCCGCAGCCTCAACCATGGCGCTGACGCGCCGCCTGGTACGGCGGATTTTTGCTGAACTCCGAGGCAGCCGCGAGCAATTGACTTCCCGGCACGTCGATAGCGTGATTGATCTGGCCACCAAATCTCAAAGCGGCGCGAGGATTGACCTGCCGGGGGTTTGCGTCGAACGAATTTTTGACCGGCTTTGTTTCACGAATGTTCTTGCTGTTCCGGATACCGCGCCGGATGGTGAAGCGACGCGCGGAAATTGCGATTTTGCTTACACCGTTTCACGGCCAGGGCGACTGGAATCCGCTTCCATTGTTGTTACGGAAATTCACCGCCGGTTCAATTTGAAAATGGTTGACTGGCCTCCGGCCCAGAGCGACACTGTAGTGGGATGGGGTGCCCTTGATTTCGACCGTGTCCAGTGGCCACTGATTCTTCGGAATTGGCATCCCGGCGACTCTTATCGCCCACATGGGAGTCGGCGCGTTCGAAAACTAAAACGTTTGCTGCTGGAGTCCCGTGTTCCCCGAAACGCCCGGGGGAGCTGGCCGGTTTTGACCAGCGAGGGAAAAGTAATTTGGGCGTCCCGCTGTCCGGTCGCCGAGGAACTTGCGCCGCACCCGGGGACACGGATTGGCTTGGTGATTGGCGAGGAAGAGCTTTGAAATCCGGGATTTGTGAACGTGGCCAGGGGCATCCCGGCGATTCTGGATGGGCATTATAAAAATGGCCGGATTACTTTGGCCCCCGGCATGCATCTAATGGTTAAGGGCAATTGGGATTCGGAGGAACGTGGCCGTCGATGAGGCAGCATTTGTATTTTGATGCGCAGGCGATTTCAGAATGCCGCTCGCCGGAGGATCCGGCAGGTGAGGTAAAGCCGTGAACCCGAGTTCGACGTTAAAGACCATAATGTTCTGGTTGTTCATCATTATGCTGGCCGTGTTGTTGTGGACGCTGGTGTCGAAGAGCGGCCAGTCGGCCCGCGAGGAAGAACCCAGCTACAGCGAGTTCATGGCGCAGGTGGACCGCGGCAATGTGAAAGATGTGGTGATGTATCTTTCCCCCACCAGCTATGAAATCGAGGGGGAATGGCGCGAGCCCTCCAAGAAATTCCGCACGACAATTTTCAAGGAATCCGCGCCGGATTTGGCCAAAACCCTGCGCGACAAACAAGTCCTGATCACGGTCAAGGAAGTGAATCGCGCGGACTGGGTTACGTTCCTGTTGAATGCCGCGCCGCTCTTTTTGCTCGTGGCCTTCTGGATCTTCATGATGCGGCAGATGCAGGCGGGGGGAAACAAGGCGCTGAGCTTCGGCAAATCGCGCGCGCGCCTCCTGACGGCGCAGCAGAAAAAAGCCACGTTCAAGGACGTGGCCGGCACCGATGAAGCCAAGGAAGAACTCCAGGAAATTATTGAATTTTTGAAGGACCCGCAGAAATTCCAGAAACTTGGCGGACGCATCCCGAAGGGCGTACTGCTCGTTGGCCCTCCAGGCACGGGAAAAACCTTGCTGGCGAGAGCGATTGCGGGCGAGGCCAATGTTCCATTCTTTTCGATTTCCGGTTCCGACTTCGTCGAGATGTTTGTCGGCGTCGGCGCAAGCCGCGTGCGCGACCTGTTTGAACAGGGCAAAAAGAACGCGCCCTGCATCATTTTCATCGATGAAATTGACGCCGTCGGACGCCACCGCGGCGCCGGCCTCGGCGGCGGCCACGACGAACGTGAGCAGACGCTCAACGCCCTGCTGGTCGAAATGGACGGCTTTGAATCCAACGAAGGCGTGATCTTGATCGCCGCGACCAACCGTCCCGACGTGCTCGATCCCGCGCTGCTCCGCCCCGGCCGCTTTGACCGCCGCGTGGTTGTCGCGCGTCCCGACGTCAAAGGCCGCGAGGAAATTCTCCGCGTGCACACCCGCAAAGTTCCGCTGAACGAAGATGTGGACCTGTCAGTCATAGCCCGCGGCACGCCCGGTTTCTCCGGCGCGGATCTCGCCAACCTGGTGAACGAAGCCGCTCTGTGGGCCGCGCGGCAGGGACGAAAAACGGTTTTCATGATTGACTTCGAGATGTCCAAGGACAAAGTCCTGATGGGCGTCGAGCGCAAGTCAATGATTCTATCCGAGGAAGAGAAGCGCAACACCGCGTATCACGAGGCGGGGCACGCCCTCGTCGCGGCGATCACCCCCGGCACCGATCCGCTGCACAAGGTCACCATTATTCCTCGCGGCATGGCGCTGGGCCTGACCATGCAGCTTCCTATCGACGACAAGCACACTTACACGAAGACCTATCTCGAAGGAACGCTCACCGTGCTGATGGGCGGACGCTGCGCCGAAGAAATTTTTCTAGGCCACATCACCACCGGCGCGGGCAACGATATCGAGCGCGCCACGGATATCTCGCGCAAAATGGTTTGTGAATGGGGCATGAGCTCGCTCGGGCCGCTGGCCTATGGCAAGAAGGAAGAAGCGATTTTCCTAGGCCGCGAAATCGCGCAGCACCGCGACTACTCGGAAGACACCGCCATTCGCATCGATCAGGAAGTTCATAGCATCGTGACCGCCGCCTATGACAACGCGCACCACGTTCTCGAGAACAATCGCGACACGCTCGAGCGGATTGCCCTCGCGCTGCTCGAACGCGAAGTCCTCGACGCGGCGGAATTAAAGCTGCTCATGGAAAACAAGCCGCTGCCGGAGAAGGTGCGCCCCGTGCCGCCTTCGCCGCCCCAGCCCCTCCCCGGCGCCGAGCCCAAGCAAGCCCCGCGTCCGGAGCTGCGCCCCGCCCCCGGTTTCAGCAAGGGCTAACGTTTAATTCTCCGATTTCCTAGTAGCGCAGGCTTCAGCCTGTGGGGTTTCGTCCATGCAACGACTAAACTCCACAGGCTGAACAGACAGCGGAAAAAGTAATTTATTTTGTCACTCCGAACGAAGTGAGGAATCCCTTTTCGATTTAAACCCAGGAAAAGAGAGATTCCTCGGCGCGCAGCGCGCCTCGGAATGACAAAAATTTGAGTTTTTCCGGATGCTGTTCAGCCCGTGGGGGTTCGTCCATGCCAGGACTAAACCCCACAGGCTGAAGCCTGCGCTACTGACCACCCAATCCATCCTTGATTCCGTGTTAGTAAAAAAGGTCAACAAGACATCTGCGGAATTATTTGCGTTAAAAAAAAACGCGCGGCGGCTCATCAATCGATGAGCCGCCGCGCGAAATACGAATTACAGCCTGTTCGAGCCCTTATTTAGGCGCAGTCTTTTCGTTGTGCTTTTCGTTGTAGATCTGGCGGCTGGCGCCATTCTGACGCTCGTTGATATTCTTTTTTTCCTGCGGCGTGAGTTTTCCGCCATTTGCCGCGCGATCCGCGGCGATGTGCTTGTTTATGTTCTGTTGGCGATTTTCGGCCTTCGCGGTTTCCGATGGCGACATCTGCCCGCTGGCGACGCCGTTCGCGATCCGCTGCTGCTGCAGATTGCGGCGCGCGCCAACCTCATTGTTTCCGTACTGCGCCGTGTTGGCATTGTGCTTGTCGTTGTAGATTGACTTGCTGAGGTTGTTCTGCTGCTGGTTGACTTGCGAGCGTTCCTGCGGCGTCAACGTGCCGCCATTCGCGGCCCTGTCATTATGAATTTCCTTGTTCAGGCCCGCTTGGCGGTTTTCGAGATTCTTGGTTTCGCCGGGCGTCAGTTGTCCGGAAGAGATGCCGTTGGCGATGCGTCCCTGCTGGTTATAGCGGCGCCCATTGACGGTGTCCATGGCCGCATTGCCGGGCCGCCCGTGGTTGACGGAAGCCAGCTGATTGTTGTCCGCGCGGGCGGACTGCTCATGCGAAAACTGGTTGGAAGTCGGCTGGAAGTGATTTTCGTGCTCCGCCGCTTGTTCCGCCGCCGTCGGCCGGACCCTTACACCGCCCTCGCCGTTGAAGCTGGTATGGTTGTTCACGATGGTCGTGTTGTTGATGACCGTCCGATCGACGTAGGTGTTGTGAATTACGGTCGTGTTCACATTGGTCACGGCCGTGTTGTATACGAACCCACCGCCGGCCCAGCGCCCGCCCCAGAAGCCGACCCCGCCGTATCCGAATCCGTAATTAATTCCGCCGTAGAATCCGACGTGGGGACCCCAGTAACCACCATGCCAGCCGTACAACCCACCGGCGAAGCCCCAGTAGCCCGGGGTCCAAAACACGCCCACGCGCGGCGGCGCGACCCACACACCCGGAACCCAGTAGTAACCCTCTTCCCGCCAGCCCCAATAACCGGGAGTCCACATATACCCTTCCACCGGGCAGGGCGGCTGCGCGTAGACGGGCAGCGCCGGCGGCCCGATGGCCACCGAGATGGCTATCTGGGCGGACGAACTTGCAGGAAGTACAAACAGCACGAACAGGAACGCGAAGATTGTTGGTGCCAGAAGCTTTCGCATAAATAGCCCCTCCCAGGGCGTTTCTAATTTCTGCATACCCACGGAATCCAAACTCTTTGGCAGGTGCCCATCGTCACCAGGGTAATCAAGGGCAGCCCGCATCCTGTGGACCAAGAAAACTGCCTGGGCGCTGGTTCGAAACCCAAGTCCAGCGTTACCCACCTTATTCTTATTCAACACGGGTTGCGCCAAAATGTCTCCCAGGTACCTTCCCAAGGTGTCCTGAGGGGTAACAGGGGCACTCTATATGCCTCTTTGACCCCAAGAGTCAAGAAGCGGGCCTAAAGCATGGCAGGGGCTCAGGCTGCAGGCTCACGAACCGCAACGAATGGTATACTAGCCGACTCTTATGGCCAGGCTGACACAGGAAGGCCTCACGAGCATCTCGCCCGAAGTCATGGCGGGCTACGAGCCGGTCATCGGTCTCGAAGTCCACGTGCAACTGAAGACCGCGACCAAGGCCTTCTGCGCCTGCTCCACGCGCTTCGGCGATCCGCCCAATTCGAACACCTGCCCCGTCTGTCTGGGCTTGCCCGGCGCATTGCCGATGCTGAACAAACGCGCGGTCGAGCTGGGCATCCGCGCGGCGCTGGCCCTGCATCTGAATGTCCAGGAATTCTCCCGCTTCGCCCGAAAAAACTATTTTTATCCCGACCTGCCCAAAGGCTACCAGATTTCCATGTACGAATTGCCGCTGGCCACCGGCGGCTACCTCGAAATCGAGCACGAAGGCCGGATCAAGCGCATCGGCATCACGCGGCTGCACCTCGAGGACGACGCCGCGAAGAATCTGCACGAAGGTTTTCCGGACTCGACGGAAAAAAGCTATGTGGACTACAACCGCGGCGGCACTCCCCTCGCGGAAATTGTCTCCGAGCCGGACCTGCGTTCGCCGAGCGAGGCTCATGCGTATCTGACCGCGCTCAAGGAAGTGATGCTGTACACCGAAGTGAGCGACTGCAACATGGAAGAAGGTTCGCTGCGGTGCGACGCCAACATCAGCGTGCGGCGCCGCGGCGCGGAAAAATTCGGCACCAAGGCCGAAGTGAAAAATCTCAATTCTTTCCGCTACCTGCAGCGCGCGCTCGAATATGAGATCGAACGGCAAGTCGGCGCCCTCGAATCCGGCGGAAAAATCATGCAGGAAACGCGCCTCTGGAACGTTGCGGCGGGACGCACCGACCCTATGCGATCGAAAGAATTCGCGCACGACTATCGCTATTTTCCCGAGCCGGATTTGCTTCCCGTACGCGTGAGCGCCGCGTGGCGCGACGAAATCGCGCGCGCGATGCCCGAGTTGCCGGACGCGAAGCGAAAGCGCTTTGTGCAAGCCTATGGAATCAC
The DNA here is from genome assembly GCA_963719875.1 of uncultured Acidobacteriota bacterium. Taxonomy (GTDB): domain Bacteria; phylum Acidobacteriota; class Terriglobia; order Acidiferrales; family UBA7541; genus Palsa-360. The sequence continues at coordinate 1,377,595 of CAVRDJ010000002.1, forward strand.
TCCGTATGACGCCGGGGTGCTCGCGTCGACGCGGGAGCTCGCGGATTATTTTGAAGGCGTGGTCCGCGCGGGTGCTCCGGCCAAGCCCGCCGCCAACTGGATTCAAGTCGAATTGCTGCGACAGTTGAAAGATGCGGGAAAAGAAATCACGGAAAGCCCTGTGCCGCCCGCGGAACTCGCCGCCCTGATCGCCAAAGTCGAAAGCGGCGAAATCAACGGGGCGACCGGCAAGAAAGTATTCGCGCGAATGTTTGCGACGGGCAAACCCGCGGCGGAAATTATCGTGGCGGAAGGATTTGCGCAGGTGAGCGACACGGGCGAGATCGAGCGATGGTCCCGCGAAGTGATCGAGAAAAATCCCGACAATCTGGCGAAATATCGCGCCGGCAACGAGGGAGTGTTCAAGTTTTTCGTGGGCCAGGTGATGCGCGCGTCGCGCGGACAGGCCAATCCGCAAACCGTGAATGACACGCTCAAACGCTTGCTTGCATGAGAGCCGCCTGAGAGCAGGTTTTAGTAGCACAGCCACTCTTGGCTGTGCGGGTTTCGCGACCATTATTGGGTGGATTGCCTGTGCCCGCGGCTTACAAAACCGCACAGGCAAGAGTGCCTGTGCTACTCGAGTCTTTCCACAAACGCAGATCCTAAAAGGAGCAACTCCATGTTGAAAGAAGGCGATCCAGCGCCGCCGTTTCAGCTTCCCGCCGACGACGGCCGCCAAATATCATTGAAGGATCTTCGCGGCAAACATGTCGCGCTGTATTTCTACCCGAAGGCCAGCACGCCCGGCTGCACCAACGAAGCCATCGAGTTTCGCGAATTTAAGCACGAATTTGACAAGCTCAACACCATCATCCTCGGCTGCAGCGCGGATTCGGTGGAGTCGCAGGCAAAATTCAAGGCCAAGCAGAAGCTGAATTTCCCGCTGCTCAGCGACCCGGACTTCACCGCGATCGAGGCGTATGAGGCGCGCCGCATGAAAAGTTTTCTGGGAAAATCCTACCTGGGCATCGTGCGCAGCACGGTTCTGATCGGTCCCGACGGCAAGGTGGAAAAAATCTGGCCCACGGCCAAATCCAAGGGCCACGCCGCGGAAGTTGTGGAAGCCCTAAAATCGCTGCAGTAGCCAGGTACCGCAGGCTTCAGCCTGCGGGGTTTCGTCCTGCCAAATATTGAACCCCACAGACTCCCGGATTCAACCTCACTGCTGTCTCAAAATGCAGGCAGGTCAGAACGAAAAGTGGGCTGGTTCAAAATTGCCCCAACTGAGGGCTTCACCCCAGAAACCAGTGTCACAACCCCCCTTGCACCAAACGCAATCCAACGCAACTTTGAACTCAGTCCTAAAAAATACAACCGAATGCCCGACGCGCATTCCCCCGATACACCGCCCGGAACTTCGCGTTATACTCTCGCAGGAATTCACCCGGAGGATGGCCCATGTTCTCGCGGCGCGAGGTTATGCTTGGTGCGGTTACAGCAGCGACGGCTGCCCTGGCGTGGAGGCCCAACGCGATTCTAGCCAGCGCTTCGCAGCCCTCGACTCCCGTGAATTTCGAGGTGCCGGAGGGCGCCTGCGACTGCCACGTGCATACTTTCGATCCCCAGCATTTTCCTTATTCGTCCTCGCGTCCTTACACGCCGGAACCGGTTTCCGTCGATGAATTGCGTTCCCTGCACAAGGCGCTGCACATTAGCCGCGTGATCGTCGTGCAAACGACCGTCTACGGCGCGGACAACTCCGGCGTGCTGGACGCGCTGAAACAACTCGGCTCGCGCGCCCGCGGTGTTGCGGTGATTGATGAGAAGACACCGGATTCCGTGCTCGACGATATGGATCGCGCCGGCATTCGCGGCATCCGCCTGAATCTTGAAACTGCCGGCCAGACCGATCCCGAAATCGGCCGCCGGCGTTTTCAAGCCGCGGTGAATAGAATCAAGAATAGGAAATGGCACATTCAGATTTACGCGCGGTTATCCGTGATCGAGGGGATCAAGACTCAGGTCGACGCGGCGCCGATGCCGGTGGTTTTCGATCACTTCGGAGGCATGCAAGCGGCGCTCGGCCCTGACCAGCCCGGTTTCGCTTCGTTGATGACTATGGTCCGAACGGGCAAAGCCTATGTGAAAATTTCCGCGCCGTACCGCAGCTCCACGGAGGCGCCGGATTATCCGGATGTTGCGCCAATCGCCCGGGCGCTCGTCGCCTCGAACCCGCAACGAATTCTATGGGGGAGCGACTGGCCGCACCCGGGATTGCCTGTGCCCGGCCGCAGCAAGTCCGAAATCACGCCGTTCTTTCAGATCGACGACGGCCAGGTGCTGAATTTCCTCCCCAAATGGATTCCAGACGCGGCCGTGCGCAAAACAATCCTGGTGGAAAATCCCGCCAGTCTCTACGGGTTTTGAACTTCCTTAAGTAGCGCAGGCTTCAGCCTGTGGGTTTTCGCGCATAGAGAAAAAGAAATAGTCCCAAGCCGTTCGCTCAGGGAAGAAAATCCCTATAGAAATTGTTAAGATCGCCAAGTCCGATGATCTCCATACGAACCGCAAATGAGGCCGATGCAGACGCCATCGCTCGCCTGGTCAACACGGCATTCCTCGTCGAGCAATTCTTCATCGAACGCGATCGCACCAATCCCGCGACGATCCGCAGTTTGATGGAAAATGGAAAATTTCTGCTGGCGGAAGACGGGGCGAATCTGGTGGGCTGCGTTCATCTGGAACTGCACGGAGAGCGCGGTTACTTCGGAATGTTGTCCATCGATCCGCCACGCCAGCGAATGGGCGTGGGCCGCCGGCTTGTCAACACGGTGGAAAACATTTTTCGGGACGCGGGCTGCAAATTCAGCGATATGAAGATTGTCAACGTGCGCACGGAACTGCACACCCTCTACCACCGATGGGGATACGTCGATACAGGCACGGCGATTTACGATGATCCAACGCCCACCAAAATTCCCGTGCACTTCATTATGATGTCAAAACCGCTTGCATAATCTTGCGATGGACAATCCTCCAGCCTCGCCGAGCTCTATTTCCCCATTGGTTTGCGATTCGGACTTGCTGAAAATGAAGTTGCAATTCATCCCCACGAATGGCTCCGATGAATTTTCTCCCATCGGAGCAGCACGGCGGTGATTCACTTTTGGTCCAGTTCCCTTTCTGTGTTCTCGTAGTTCTCTGCGTACTCTGTGTTGAGATTTTGGGGGCGGAAAACAACGTCAAAGGCTTTAACACGGAGAACACAGAGAAATTCGAGAACACGGAGAAATCCAGACCGCGGTCGCGCCAATGGAGATGAAATAGCAGCCAGAAAATCGAGGAGGGCGCCCGATCTTGTTGAGGTAGACTCGCATGTCGACACGGCGGCTCGTTCCTGCTTTCACGTTGTTTCTGCGCGAAAAGTCAAACGAAAGAGGATCCATGGCAATCCTTGTCACAGGTGGCGCAGGGTATATCGGCAGCGTAACCATTGAACGCCTGCTTGCAAAGGGAGAGCAGGTTGTGGCCCTGGACGATTTGGCACGCGGCCACCGGGCCGCTCTGCCTGCGGACATTCCCTTCTATCAGGGCAAGATTGGCGACCGTGAACTTGTGGCGCGCATCGCCCGCGAGCACGCCGTGGAATCCTGCATTCATTTCGCGGCGCTGATCGAAGTGGGGGAATCCGTCATCGATCCGGCCATGTATTTCGAGAACAACGTCGGACAAGGAATCGCGTTGATTGGGGAGCTGGTTCAGGCGGGCGTGCGGCGTCTCGTGTTTTCCTCCACAGCCGCCGCCTACGGCGAGCCGGAGCAAATTCCCATCACGGAACAAAGCCGGAAATGGCCCAAGAATCCCTACGGTTGGTCCAAGCTGTTCATGGAACGTCTCCTCGATGCTTATGACACTGCCTATGGAATGAAATTCGTGGCCTTGCGCTACTTCAATGCCGCCGGCGCCACGGAAAATTATGGAGAAGACCACAGGCCGGAGTCGCATTTGATTCCCAATGTTCTCGCCGCGGCCCTGGGGCAGCAGCCGGCTATCCGAGTATTTGGCAATAACTATCCGACTCCGGATGGCACTCCCATCAGGGACTACATTCATGTCGTCGACCTCGCGGATGGGCACATCCGCGCCCTTGAACATCTTCGCTCGGGCGGCCAGTCCGATTTCCTGAATTTGGGAACGGGTAGCGGCTACTCGGTTCTGGAAGTCATCGAATGCGCACGCCAAGTCACGGGACGCGAGATTCCGTTGCGGATCGAACCCCCGCGCGCCGGCGATCCCGCCAGATTGATTGCCGATCCTTCCAAGGCGAAAGCGTTGTTGGGTTGGGATCCTGCCGTCTCTGATTTACGTTCGATCATCCGCTCCGCGTGGGATTGGCGGCTCCGCCATCCAAATGGTTACGCGGGAAACTAGCCGCCGCAGTAAAACGCGAATCCGATCGCACCTTCCCACTCCTCGGCGACGCGGGCGAAAGTTTGCCCGCCTTCCAGTTTTCGGATGTCTCGCTGAGGTTCCACTAACGGCTGAAAGTTGTGACTTTTCGGATACCTCTGGACGGTAAACGATTCATATTTGAGGATCAAAACTCGGTTGGGACTCTTCTCTCCGGGCTTTAAGTTGTTCATATTTCGATACCTAACCTGGATTCCGCCGCCCAGGTATACGCGCCTTTGGAACTCTTGCTGAGCCGCCATCGCTTTTCCCAAAAACTAACCGACCTGCGATGATCCCACTTTCTTCCTGAAGTCCAATGAGCCATTTCAAAAAAGAAGCCTGGACTGCACGGCGCTCGGGAGTCGGAATTGCAAGTTAAGCTATTTATTTACAGCAACTTAATGAAGCTCTAGGTTGGCGCCACCAAAAAATGGGGGCCTCCACAAAGTTGGCGCAGCACATTTAGCTATGGTTCCCGTGCTTCAGCCACCGATTTAGCAAGAGTGTTGCTTTGCGGAAAGCCGATGGCATAACGCAGAAATAGTTTTCACTATCTGTGCACAATTCGCGGCACGGACCCAAGCCAAAATGGTCCAAAGATTGTCTGCATAAAATAAGTACTTTACTTTCAAAAAGTTAGAAAGTTAATGAGCTTTGCGAGCGATCGGGAAACCGCATTCAATCTGGCAGACTGATTGCGAACGACAGTGTGGAGCTTACTTTTCTTTGGCCTTTATAAGTGCTTGCTGCATTTCCGGCCCAGCAAACAGTGAAGCGAACAGAATTTTAGTTGTTAAATATATGTAAATAATAGACTTACTGTAATCCGGCGCGGATGAACCGCGCATTTAGAGAGTTTTGCACCGGTTTCGCCATATAGCTCAGTATCCCTGAGGGCCGGGGAGGGTGACCTCCCGGGAATGCAAATCTTGCAGGAGTAAAAATGGGCAATAGCTATTCGAGGATTCCATCTCCTGGTCAGCGGGAGTCCTGGCTAAAGGATTCCGGACCGAATTACTCTCGCCCCGCTGATGGTGTGCAAGAAGAAGTCCTGGAGGAGAATGTTTTCCATTCCAAGCTGACGCTGGAGCGCCGGCGGGCGGAGCGTTCTCGCAAACCGTTTGTCCTTATGCTCCTGGATGCGAATTTAGAAAATGGCACCGCGGAACAAATTCTCAATCAAGCAGTCGAAATAGTGGTGGTATCCAAGCGAGAGACGGATCTGGTTGGTTGGTATAAGCAAGGCGCAATCCTGGGAGTCATTTTCGCGGAAGTGACCTTGGAAGGAGATCTCCCGATCACGGAGACGCTCCGTACCAAGGTGGAAACGGCGTTTGTCAATCATATGGGCCGGGAACGGGCCGCCAAGATCGCTATTTCCATGCATATCTTCCCGGAAAGCTGGGATAAGAACGCCACCGGCTGGGTGGCGGATTCCAAGCTTTACCCCGATCTAAATAGGAAAGTTTCGCGAAAGCGGCTGCCGCTTGTCATCAAGCGCGCAATCGATATCGTTGGAAGCGGTGCATTGCTGCTGGTATTGTCGCCCATCCTTCTGGTGATCTATGCCCTGATCAAGCTGACCTCCAAGGGGCCGGTGATCTATAAACAAGAGCGTCTGGGCCAATTTGGCGGGCGCTTCAAGTGCTTGAAGTACCGCACGATGTACACAAATAACGATCCCAAGATCCACCAGGAATACGTTCAGCAATTTATTGCCGGCAAGGATGGATTGGACAAGTCGGAAGGATCGGATAAACCGGTTTACAAGCTGGTCAAGGATCCTCGAGTGACTTTCATTGGAGGATTTCTACGGAAGACGAGTCTGGACGAACTTCCCCAATTCTGGAACGTCTTGCGCGGTGATATGTCACTCGTCGGCCCTCGCCCGCCAGTTCCTTACGAGTTTGAAGTTTACGATATCTGGCACCGGCGAAGAGTTCTGGAAGTAAGGCCGGGCGTAACGGGCCTGTGGCAAGTGAGCGGGCGGAACCGGACACGCTTTGATGAAATGGTCAGGCTGGATTTGCGTTACTGTCGGACATGGTCGGTATGGCTTGACCTAAAGATCCTACTTGCTACTCCTTGGGCCGTATTTAGCGGGGGTGGAGCCTGCTAAGATTGAAAGGTGCTCCCTCATCGATTTCGTCAGCCTAAGGGCCAAAGTTGGTACCTTTTAACACCTCTTTTTTCATCATCATAACCGTAAAGATGGCCAATAAATTTCCAAAAAGTGGAACTTTGGACTACCACATCGTTAGTTCGAGGGCACAGGACCAAAGGGAGAAAGCTCACATCTAGTTAAAGAGTCATATACTTGAGAGGCGTCAGCACCCCGGCCATCGAATTGCTTCGTAGTTTATAGAGCAGGATCTGCCTGCCTGTTTCCGCGAATACGGCCCGTAGGCCACACGATTCGGCGCATCGCGCAAGGAGAGCTATAGAATGGTGCATCAGGAAATTGGCGCAAAAGATGTCGTCGCTATTCTCCGGCGGCGATACGTGCTCATCTTTCTGCTTGCCGTATTTGGCGGCGTGGCAGGGTTTACGGCCGCGCGCGTTTTACCCAAACGGTATACCTCGAAGACGCTGGTCCTTGTCCAGCAGCCTGAGGTCCAGCCGGTAACTCCCATTGCCACGGACAACGTCAACCAGCGATTGGCGACCATGCAGCAGCAGATCCTGAGCACGGCGCGTCTGGAGCCCGTGATTCGCGATCTAAGTCTGTATCCGGACGACGTCAACCGGTTGCCCACGGAGGATTTAGTCGAGCGTTTGCGGAAAGCCATCACGATCACACCCGTCGCGCCCATGACAGAGACCCGAGCGCAGAACCTACCCGGGTTTACGATCAGCGTTGCATTTGAAAGTCCTCAACTCGCGCAACAGATTTGCTCCAAGATCACGTCCATGTTCATTGAGGAAGACATTAAAGTCAGCCAGGGGATCGACGTTGGCACAACGAAGTTCCTGAACGAGCAACTCGATCAGGCCAAAGCGAAACTGGATGAGCAGGAAGCGAAGCTCGCTGCGTTTCAGCGCCGCTACGTCGGATCGCTTCCGGAAGATAGCCAAACCAACCTGAATCTCTTGAATGGACAAACTTCGCAGCTCGAAGCCGCAACGCAGGCGGTCAACCGCGCGCAGCAGGATAAGAGCTTCGCCGAATCCATTCTCGCGCAGCAGTTATCGGCCTGGCAGGCAACGCAGTCCGGGCAGAATCCCGAAACCCTCGATCAACAACTGGAAGCGATGCAGGCGCAACTCACCACGTTGCAATCGAAGTACACTGACGACCACCCGGATGTCATCAAGGCTAAAAACGATATTGCCGTGCTCAAGCAAAAAATCGCGGAAAGCGAACAGAGAAAGAATGCGGCGGCGCCGGAAAAGACCACGCTGGTAAAGGGCGAACCCACTCAAATCCTGCAATTGCGCGCGCAAATTCACCAGTATGACCAGGTAATCAAGGAACGGACGGCCCAACAGGAACAAATCAAGAAGCAAATCGATATCTACCAGGCCCGGGTAGCGGCCAGCCCAGGCGTCGAGCAGGAGTACAAGCTGCTGACGCGCGATCATCAGACCGTGCTCGATTCTTACAACGACCTGATGAAAAAGCGGGATGCCTCCGCAATGTCACAACAATTCGACCAAAGCAAGCAAAACGATCGGTTTCACGTGCTGGATCCCGCGAATTATCCGAATGAACCTTCTTTCCCGAAGATGCCGTGGTTTGCCGGCGGAGGGTTTAGCGCCGGGCTGATGCTTGGATTGGGGCTTGGGCTTCTTTTGGAAATGCACGACACATCGATGCGGTCCGAACACGATGTCGAAGTCATTCTCCGCCTGCCCGTTCTCGCCATGATCCCGGTGATCGCACTGAATACGGGCAAAGGGCGCACGCAGCCTCCTTCCCCGGCATCGTTTAAGACCAAGCAAACTGCAAAGGCATAGACAAGCGGGAACTGAGCCAGGCCATTGAGGATCGAAAGGGAATCATGAGCAGGATTCACGAAGCACTCAAACGGGCAGAACAAGAACGAGCCGCCAGCCAGTCGGGTCCAAAGAGCGAGCGGCCGGCGGAGAACGTTGTCGCCAGCAGCGTGATCGAAACTGCGCCTCCTCCCGCGAAGATTCCTCCTCAAGCCAGTTTGCCTCACATCAGTGGCGCGCCCATCGTGGCCGAACCAGCCTCTAGAGCCGTGCAATTCGACGCATTGTGGGCGAAGTGCCCGCAGAAACACTGGAAAACCGATCCAAATCTGGTCGTCTTCGAAAATGAAAATCCGTTCTTTACAGGGGCCGAACAATTCCGGACGCTGCGCTCGCGTCTTTACCGGATGCGCGAGAGCCAGCCCTTGCAAACGATTCTGATTTCCAGCGCGATTCCGGCGGAAGGCAAGACCCTGGTGTCCACCAATTTAGCTTATGCGTTGGTCCGCCAGCGCGGCTGCCACGTATTGCTGATCGATGCGGATCTCCGGTCGCCCAGGGTTCACACCCTGCTGGGAGCCCCTGCGGCCCCGGGACTGGCCGACTATTTGCAAAATACGGCGACCGAATTCGAAGTCACTCAGCGGAGCAAGGAGGAAGGGCTGTGCTTCATTCCCGCGGGCAATCACGTTACGCATCCTTCCGAATTGATTTCCAGCAATCGAATGAAGCAATTCCTGGATCGCGTCCGGCCCGCCTTTGATTGGATTATCATTGATTCGCCCCCGGCCCTTCCGGTTGCGGATTCCAGTGTGCTGGGGGGCTTGGTGGATGGAGTGCTCTTCGTCGTTCGTGCGAATTCGACTCCTTCCGAGGCGTCTCAAAGAGCCTGCAAGGAGTTGAGGGACGCTCATATTCTCGGCGTGGTCCTCAACAACGCGGAAGAATCCAACGGATACAATTCCTATTATTCAGGCAGCAACTACGGAAACACTCCGGACAACGCGAAGAAGTAAATAAGGAAGAGTCGTCACAGGCTTCTCGCATTTTCATCCCTATCAGTTCTATTCCAATTCAGCATCAGTATTCGGCGTGACCTAACGCATTCCCGGGTGGGCGGCGGCTTCGGGCAACGGTTTGTCGCGGAGGCAGGCGAAGAACGCGTGGGGTAAGTGCGGCGGAACTATCCGGTGCCGATTCCCTATGCGAGGAGTTCTGGGGGTCATTGTGCAGCCGGTAGATCGATTCGGGAAGGTATTGGAACAGCGTTAGGGGGCCATGGGGAGGACTTTCAGGAAGCCCCTGGAAGCTGTTTACAACAATAGGGCAGGTTTTTTCTCTTATTTGCGGATTTACGGGCAAATTGAGGCCCATCAGGAGCGCTGAGGATCTGGTCTTTAATCGCTTAAGATGCAGAAAATGAAAGGCTTATTGAAATGTTCCCAAACTGCTATGAATCTATAGGGGCCTTCGTCCCTGGCAGATGAATTGCCTCATTTTGGATGTGGTAGTCTGACGATTGGGGCTGTTATGGCGGTAGCCTATCTACCCTGCCGAATTTCAATGTAGTGCGTCTCTTACGGCCCCTTGAAGGGCAACCAGTAAGCGCTTAGAGCGGCAATGTTTCGAGTCCCTGCTCCTGCTCGGGTCGGAGACACTGACGCAGGTTCACACCGGGAATTCTCTCATAGGAAAAACCCAAAAACATGCCGGAAAATGAACTAGCAGCGCTGAATGGCCACGGAGCGCCTTCTGTCGATCCCTTAGGGAAACTGCCCGTAAGGAAATTTCGAGGTCACGTGGCTCCAGGAAGTCAAAAGAAAATCTGGATTGACATCGATAACTCTCCCCACGTTCCATTCTTTTTGCCGATCGTTCGAGAGCTTCGGGAACGGGGTCATCAGATCCTGTTGACGGCGCGAGATTCCTACCAGGTTTGTGAGCTCTTGGAGTTTCATCATCTCGCTTGCAAAGTCGTGGGGAGCCATTGGGGCAAGAATCGATTCCTGAAGACGCTGGGAACCCTGGGGCGTGCCGCGCAACTCCTGCCTCTGGCGTTTAGGGAAAAGCCCGACCTGGGGATCTCCTTGGTGTCGCGCGCCCAACTTTTGGCGTGCAAAGCCTTGCGTATCCCGGTGATTGTGACGTTCGATTATGAATTCGTCGTAAAGATGCAATTCCTGCGGCCGGATTGGATCCTGGTGCCGGAGGTGATGCCGGATTCAGGAGCCGGCGTGGCGAAGAAAGCGGTCTTTCGTTTTCCAGGGCTGAAGGAAGATGTCTATGTTCCGAGTTTCAAGCCGGATGCGGCGCTGAAAGAACAGCTCGGAATCAACGAGACCGACTTGCTCGTGACCGTGCGGCCTCCAGCCACCGAAGCTCATTATCACCAGCCCGATAGCGACAAGCTCATGAGTGCGGCCCTCGATCACCTGATGAAACAGCGCGATGTTCGTGTGGTTTTGCTCCCTCGTAACAACAGGCAGTCCGCAATATTGCAGCAGCAGTGGGGAGATTGCATCGCGAAGGGCAAGATTGTCATCCCCGCGCGTGTCACGGACGGATTGAATCTGATCTGGAATTCCGATCTGGTGATCAGCGGAGGCGGGACCATGAACCGCGAGGCTGCGGCTCTGGGCGTACCGGTCTATAGCATCTTTCGCGGCAAGATTGGCGCCGTGGATCGCTACCTCGCCGGGAATGGCCGGCTTGTGCTTCTTGAGCGCGTTGAAGATATCCATACCAAAATTGTCCTCGAGCGAAGAGAGCAGGCTCGCCGTAATTTCCCGGCGGGCAGTACCGCTCTTCGTAGTATTTCGGAAGCAATTATTTCAATTGCGGAGCACCAATGCCTGCCAGCTCAACAATAAAATTGAATTCTTCTCGCCAACAAAACCCATCACAACTTCCGGGTGCTGTGAATCCTGATCTTTGCGAATTGAATCGCATGGCCCTGCAAGGACTCGTCCCCATGTTCGTTGCGGAGAAGCGGCTCTTTTGCTTCCGCCTGATCCAGACGAGCCAGGGATTGGTGAGTGAGGGGCTTTCTCCGCGTTACACGATCATGACCCTTTTGGGGCTGCGCGAACTCGAGCGGACAGGAGCTCGCACTCCGTTTGACGTGAATGCGATCTATGCGTCGCTTGCCCAGGACATGAGTTGGATTCAAGGCGCCGGCGATTTGGGCTTAATGATTTGGCTGACCGCAGTCTTCGCTCCCGATCAGATCGACGGTCTTTTCCACCGTGGCGGGCTGGAGACCGCGCTCGATCGATACCTGGATGCCCGCGAAGCAAGAACGATGGAATTGGCCTGGTTCCTGGCAGGATTGGCTCACGCGGGACTCGCCTGCCCGGAAAAACTTTCCCGACTCAAGGACCTGGCGGACAAAACATATCAGCGGCTGGAAAAGAACCAGGGCAAATGTGGATTTTTCGGCCACCTCAGCACGACGAAGTCGCTGGCCGGATTTGTTCGTGGACGCATCGGAAGTTTTGCCGACCAAATTTATCCTATCTATGCGATGTCGAAATTCGCGATCGCGTTTCATCAGGAGGCTCCATCAAAGTTAGCCCTCCGTTGCGCCAAGGCCATTTGTGAGGCCCAGGGTGAGTTGGGCCAATGGTGGTGGCTGTATGACTCGAAATCAGGGCGGGTGTCGAGCAAATATCCCGTCTACTCTGTCCATCAACAGGGCATGGCGCCAATGGGGCTGCTCGCCGCAGAGGAAGCAACGGGGCACAGCTTTCAGGAACCGATTTACAAAGGGCTGCGCTGGATCGCCGGGGCGAATGAGCTCGGACAAGATATAAGGGACGCGTCGCAGAATTTGATCTGGAGATGCGTCTATCCGCAGGGAAAATACAGTAAGTATGTGGATATGGCTCGGAGCTTTGTTGGATTGCCGAGTGGCAGTTTTTCCGCCGCGGAGCTAAGGGTCCTGCATGAGGACCGGCCTTATGAATTGGGCTGGTTGCTGTACGCATTCGGGAAGTTCGGAGTAGATGGAAATTGAGTGACAAGGACATCGGTCACTCGGGCTGAGGCGAAAGCCCTCGCGGAAGATTCCCAGAGTTTCTTGCGCCTCTTTTTCCCACCGATACGGTTCGAGTTCGTTGAGCAAAAACCTTTGTAGGACAGGTCGGCTGCCTGTACCAAATCTGGCTTGGTTGCCAGTAGGTCGGGGTTCGCAAGGGTTGTTACGGTGCCCTGGGACCGATCACTACTTCTCGGCGAGTCTGGGGTTGCCGTCTTCCATGAACAATGCCTGGGGAAGGGCTTTGGAATGATCATGAACGAGTCCATGAAGCAGCGACCGCGCCGAAATAGGGACGCCTTGATCCGAAGCGCGATGGTCTGCGGCAACCTGCTGCAATCCGCGCTGGCGGTCTGTGCGTTTGCCCTCCTCTTAGCCCCCAGCGCGTTTGCGACACAAAGGGAGGTCGGAACAGGGCAGGCCTTCGCCACCATTCAGTCGTGCATGAACGCGGCCGCGTCGGGCGACATCTGTAATGTCCACGCGGGCACGTACGCGGAAAACGTCAGCTTTCAAACGAGCGGAGTTACGCTACAGGTAAATCAGGGCGACACGGTGATCGTGAACGGAACGATTGACATTCTTTCCAACGCCAACTCGATCGTGGACGGGTTTCAGTTGACCGGATTTTCCGTCACGAGCAATGGCGGCATTCACGCCTCCGGGACAACCGGCGGCATCATCCGGAACAACGTGGTTCACGACGCGACGGGCACCGGAATTTACGTGCGGCATTCAACGAACTTCCAGGTTTACGGGAACACGGTGCACGACATGGCGGGTCCCTGTTGCATCTCGGATGGGGATGGGATCGTCATCTATTCGGCCGGCTCGACCGACAACACTTACGCGCACGGCGTTCGGGTTTACAACAACGAGGTCTACCAGAACCATCAGGATGGAATCGAAATCAATGGATCCTATGAATCCATCCATGACAACTATATTCACGACAATATTTACTCGAACTACGCATCCACCCACCCGGACGGGATCGAGTGCAACAATAGCGCGGATGGGATCACCGAGTGTCCCCACACGCTGATCTACAACAACGTGGTAAAAAACCAGAACCAGAATATTTACATCGACGGCCTGGGAAATGCCTCGGCGGATAACGACATCTGGATTTTCAACAACGTCGTGTCCAACGACCCCACCTCTTCCACGGGAGTGAGCATGGCGACGGGTACCAGCAGCCAGATCATCCTCAATGTCGGAACGTCGGGTTACATCCTGAACAACACCATCGGCGGGACCGTCGCGTATTTTGACATTTGTCTTGGAGATTGCACCGGCGGCAACAACGCGTCCTGGGCTTTTACCAACGTGCACATCAAGAACAACATCATCACCAATAGTCTGTATATCGGCCTGTGGGCCTATCCCTCCAGCAGTGTCGTGGAGATGGACAACAACATCTACTTCAACAATTCGACAGCGATGCTTCACTGGGGGAGCTCGGGCAACGTGAACAGCATTGCTGCCGTTCGCTCGACGACAGGCATGGAGGCGAACGGGCAGCAGGCGGATCCGATGATCAATGCCTTTCCTACGCCGACGCTTCAGGCAGGCTCTCCCGCGATTGCAGCGGGAGCGAACCTGACGAGTCTGGGACAGCTGTTCCTGAACTCCGACAAGAACGGGACGCCGCGGCCGAGCTCCGGGGCGTGGGACACCGGCGCATTTTCTTCCGGAACTGTTTCGAGCCGGCCGAATCCGCCAACGAATGTGACCGCCACGGCACGATGAGCGGACGCGGCTCGCACTTCTTGTACACCGAGCCGGCGTTTACCAAGCACGATTCGGGCTGTCGCGCAGCAACAGGTTGTCGTCCGCAAATACTGTGAGGAACAGGCACGGTCGCTGTCCTCTTCCTGTTCTTACGGCCAGTCGCATCCCAGCCGCCAGACTCAATACCATCGAATTGGCAATCAGGAAGGCGGGGGAGACTTAAATGCGGAAGCTAGGTTTCTTAGCGATTTTCTTGAGTGTTTTTGTTTTCGCCGGATGCGCCTCGGCGACGACCTATTACATCTCCTTCTCGTCCGGGTCGAACGCCAACGACGGCTTGTCGAAGTCAACTCCGTGGAAAACGCATCCCTATATGCAGTCGGCATCGGGCTGCACGGGGACCGGATCATCTCCGAGCTATTCTCATTCCGCGGGAGATCAATTCATCTTTAAGCAAGGCGACACGTGGCCGAATGCTTGCTTCGACATCGCGATTCAGAACGGCGGCGCACCGGGGAACCCGGATGTATACACCTTCGATCCGACCTGGGGAACGCCAGGCGGAACGACGGGCAATCTCGGGCAAGCGGTGGGGACGTACAAGTTCGATGCGGGTGGTTCTGTTATCAATGGATCCGACGGTTGGAATAATTTCGTCTACAACAACGGGAATGCCTATATCACTTTTAACGGAATGGAGCTTACGGGACTGACGTGGTCCGGATGTCCGTCATTTGGTCACGCACATATGTTTCAGATTTTTACCACGACGGACCTGACGATCTCCAACATTTATGCCCACGGGTGGACCCATCCCGGAGCAAGTTGCGACTCCATGAACGGAGTTCGCGGGCAGGCAAGCAGTCCTTACAATGCGAGGACGCGCGTAACGGGGAGCGTCTTCGATGGCGCCAACAGCGGCGGCGCCGGAGTAAACGACAGCGGGGAAGCAGTCGCTGACGTGCAGACCATCGACAACAACATTATGAAGAACATGACCAATGGAGCGCTTCCGAACAAAGATGGCATTGTTCATGATAACCTGATCGGCCCGATCAACCTCTCTTTTGATTCCAGTGATCATGAAAATTGTATCGAACCAATCGTAATGCCGGCGGGCATGACGAGCACCATCTACATCTACAACAACGTGTGGCACGACTGTACCGCCGTCGGCTTGCTGACGCAGGGTGCGGCCCCTTCCAGTGGCGTTGAGATTGACTACATTTGGAACAACGTGGCTTATGTCGGGTCGGTCTCCAGCCCGCCGATTCCTTTGCAATTCGATTCCGTGAGTAATTCTAACGGCAGTTCTGAAGTTCATGCCTGGAACAACACGATCGTCGGCGGATCCAGCGACGTGTGCATGCGAACGATCGGCCGGGGCAACGGGAATTTTGGTGTGATTGACATCGAGAACAACCATTGCATTTCCGATGTGGGCATGATCACGCTGGGAACGAACGCCAATACCAACAAGAACACGAATAATGTACTGATGAGCGCTTCGGCGGCTGCTTCGCAGGGTTTTTCCTCCTCCGGAAAGTACGCCTATTCTCCCACGTCAGCCTCGAACGGCACGGTGGGCGCGGGAGCCAGTCTAACGAGCCTCGCCTCGGCCAACACAGCCACGCTTGCAAACGACACAACCTACGCTGGATTAAGGCCAACGAACTCCCGGCCGTCTAGCGGCGCATGGGATGCCGGAGCGTATCAATTCAGTTCGTCGGCATCGTCGGGAGCGCCGGCTCCGCCGACGAATGTGAAAGTAGTAGTGATTCAATAATTCATAAACGCCCGGCTCGGAGCGCCAACCGATGGCCGCGGGGATAAGCCCCTTGGTTCGGCTTGCACGCCTGAGAGTAGAGAAAGAAAGATTGTCTGAAGCTTCCGTTAATATTTTTGCACGCGGCCCAAAGGAAGTACGTTTCAAGCAGCGCGAACAGCAGTCGTTCTGGCAGAAAATACCCTGAAAAAGAAATTGAAACGCATGAAATCGCTTCCCGGAATGTAGCGTCTTTGGCGGGACCGTTTTGCGCAAGGACCAGCGGCGAATTCTTCATTCGCAGGGAAATTACGCGGTCATCGCTCTGTCTGATTCCGAAGTTTGTCGCTCTTCAAAGTCCTTTGGCAAATTCATGTTCCAGTCGACATCCCGAGAGTCAAGGTGAAGCCCAATGTCTGAAACCGCAACTATGCCTCCGCCGGCTTCCAACCGAGACCTGGCGGCGACCATCGGGAAAAACACGATTTTTGGGATCGTAGCCAGCGGCGTGCAAATCGCGACGCGGCTGATTTCGGTTCCCGTGGTGATTCATTATCTCGGTCTGGGCGGCTACGGGATCTGGTCCATCATCATGGTCACGGCCGCTTACATGCGCTTCGGAACCGCCGGGATCAAGTCCGCCTTCCAAAAATACGTCGCTGAGGCAACCGGGAGCGGCGATTATCAGAAGGCCAACCAACTGGTAAGCACTGGCAGCATATCGATGTTGCTGCTCTCCCTGGCCGGCCTGATCCCCGTTGCGATTCTCTCGCACAAGCTCGCCAGGGCCAGCGGCGTCCCGGCCGAATTTCTGTCCTCGGCCGCGAGGTCCATCACGGTTCTGGCGGCCATCTACGTGGTTTCCAATTTTGGCGCGGCGTACGAATCCATTGTGATGGGCGGGCACCGGATCGATCTGGCCAGGAAGTACATCACGATTTTGACGGTTTTGGAAGCAGTCGCCGTCATTGCCCTGCTCCACGCGGGCTATGGCTTGCTTGCCATGGCCCTCATCATGGGGGCTTCCGAGCTGATCTACATATTCTGTTGCTACAGAATGTCCCGCCGGATCGTGCCGCAGATGCACATCAGCGTGGCAAATTTCACACCGAGTTTGTTCCCGGAGCTCATCCGTTTTGCCGGCAGCTACCAGATGGTCAATATGCTGGAACTGTTTTACCGGGCGATTGTGCCGATTGCCCTCCTGAAGTTTTTTGGCGCGGAAGCGGCCGGAATTTTCGCACTGGCAGGCCGATTGACCTCTTCGGCCCTGATTGCCCAGGACGCTCTCGCCCTGCCGATTCTTTCGGGCGGAACAATGGTGTTCACAGCGGGCTCGGCCGAGAGTCTGAAACTCTTTTTTGCGAAGTCATTCAAGGTGACCATCGCGACCACTCTGCCTCCTCTGGCTTTCGTCTGCGCCTTCGGTGCTCCCATGATTTACGCGTGGACAGGCGCAGTGAACCCGCAGTTCCGCCTGGCCATCTTGCTGGTCTCTTTGGCCGCGCTCCCGAAGGCGGTCTCGCTGCTTCAATTGGTTCTGTATCGGGCGTCGGGCAGGGCGTTGCACGACAACATCAGTCAGGCCATCCGAATCGTTGTCATTCTCATTGTCGCGTACTTTGGCAGGCGCCTGGGCTTTTATGGAGTGCTGGGCGGGATGGCCGTGGCGGAACTCATTGGTGTGGTCTTCATGGTTGTCGCGATGTCGATGACTTTCCATGCGTTCAACGTGAAAATTCTCCTGCGGGATTCTTCCCGCATCGCGGCGGCCACGGCGCTGGTCGTCGGGGCCGGGGCGGCCGCGGGAATGATTCCGATTCAGTGGGGCGGCCCCGAACGCCTAACCGCTTTGCTCAGACTGGGCCAGGTTGGGCTCGGTTGCCTGCTCATGGCGTGGCCTGCATTGCTGGTCACAAAATCGATATCCAGCGCGGAGAGACGCTCGCTCCTGGATTCCATGATGCCGGGGCGTCGAAGGGTTTTGCAGGTCAATCATTAAAGACGGCAGTATCCAAGTGAGGGATCGCTCGTGGAGCCAGAGAATCTAAAATTCGGTGGCGGTGCGGCACAGGCGGTGGTGCATCCCGTGGTGCTGATCGCGATGCTCATCGCGGCATTGATGATCCTATTGCTGCCCAAAAAATATGCGATAGTTCCCTTGCTTCTGATGACTTTCCTGGTCCCGCTCGGGCAGCAGTTCAACGTCGGCGGACTCCATGTTCACGTCATCCGAATCATCATCTTGGTTGCGTTGATTCGCGCCCTCTTTTCCATGCTTTTCTCGCGCGCGCGGGCCTTTTCCGGAGGGTTCACCGCCGTCGATATGGTTTTCCTGCTCTGGACGTTTTTTCATGTGGTGGCCTTTCTGATTCTTTTTTCCTTCGTGCAGGCCGCCGTGGTCAATCAGTTCGGCTTCGTTTGGGACATTCTGGGCGGATTTCTGGCCATGCGATTCCTGGTCCAGGAGGAAGGAGACGTCGACCGGGTCATTCGAACGTTTGCTTTTATCGCTGCGATCTTGGCGATCTGCATGCTGAACGAGCATTTCAGCAAGGTGAATATATTCGGGTATCTTGGAAATGACACGCGGATCGTGCCGGAGACTCGGGACGGTTTGGTTCGCGCGCAGGCTACGTTTGCCCATCCTCTCCTGGCTGGAACCTTCGGGGCTACCTTGCTGCCCTTATTTTTCTGGTATTGGCAGAAAGGGAAATCAAAGGCCATAGCGATTCTGGGAGTCCTGTCCTCGACGATCATGGCGATTGCTGCTGCATCGAGCACGCCCGTCTTAGCGTACATGGCGGCGATTGGCGCGATCTGCTTCTGGCCGTTCCGCAAGCACCTGCGCCTGATTCGCTGGGGAGTTGTGATTCTCCTGGTGACCTTGCAAATCGTGATGAAGGCGCCGGTTTGGTTTCTGATCGGCCACATCAGCGTGTTTGGCTCGTCTTCGAGCGATCACAGGGCCTATCTCGTAGATCTATTCATAAGACACTTCAGCGATTGGTGGCTGGTCGGAACGAATGCTGCCGGAACTTGGGGATGGGATATGTGGGATACCTCCAACCAATACGTTTCGGAGGGCGAGAGTGGAGGGCTGGTGGCATTTGTCTGCTTTATTGCCATGATTTCTTATTGTTTCAGCAGGATTGGAAAGGCGCGGAAGGCTGTGGAGGGGGACCGTGCGAAGGAATGGTATTTTTGGCTTCTCGGCGCCGCGCTGTTTTCTCACGCGGTGGCCTTTTTCGGAATCAGTTACTTCGATCAGACGCGCATGGCTTGGTTTGCACTGTTAGTGGTCATCGTAGCGGCAACGGCTCCCGTTCTGGCAAAGAGTGAGAAGACGGAATTACAGCCTTCCGGCTCGCCATTGGATGCCCCTCAGGCGATTTCTACCCACCCATGGCTTTCCGAACCGGCCAGGAAGGGTCTGCTCCACCAACCCGTAAGAGAATTCAAGCCACGGCGGTCCTAGGGGCGCACCTGGTTGAGGAACCAGTTTTCGAACTTGAGGTCCAGGGAGTGAGGTTTTAGATCAAAATGGAACTGTCCATCATCTACGTGAATTGGAACTCGGTAAATTACCTGCGAGCGTGCATCGCAAGCGTCTATGAGCACACCCGGGGTATCGACTTTGAAATTATCGTGGTTGACAATGCCTCTCCCGAGGGCGGTGTGGACGCCATAAAAGAGCAGTTCCCGGACGTCGTTTTAATCAAGAGCGGCGAAAACCTGGGATTTGCGGGCGCAAATAACGTTGGATTCAGGGCGTCGAAAGGCAAATGTGTTCTTTTTCTGAACCCGGACATGAAGGTACTCAATCCGGCGATCAACATTATGTATGAGCGCCTGCAGTCGTTGCCCGACGCCGGAATTGTAGGGTGCCGGATGCACCATGGGGACCTTCGGGTTATGACCAACAGCATGATGAAGTTTCCCGGGATTCTAAACCAGATTTTTCAGTTTGAAGCTGTGCGGCTCCGTTGGCCGTCCTTTCCCATGTGGGATATCGCCCCCCTTTTCTCCGAGAGCCAGGAACCGGCGAAGGCGGAAGTGATTACCGGCGCCTGTATGATGATGCGCCGTGAAGTCTTCGAGAAAGTCGGGATGTTCAACGAAGAATACTTCATGTACGCGGAAGATTTCGATCTGTGCTGGAAGATCACGCGCGCCGGGTACACGAATTACTTTGCCGGAGGCGGGGACATTATCCACTATGGAGGAGGGAGCAGCCCGCGCGAATGGCAGACCGCCATGAAAATGAAGGCGGACCTGCGGCTGGTCGCAAACTTTCGCGGCCGCTTTTATGCGTTGCTGTTCCGTGGCGCGATGGCGGTGAACGCGATCCTTCGCCTCGGCGTTGCCGCCGTTTTGTCCTGGGTCAGCAAGGGTGGCCCAGGCAAGGAAGTAGCACGCGAAACCATCGGGAAATATCGCGTCATTCTGAGAACTTTGCTGACTCCTTCCGGGAACGATCACCATCCGCCGAGCGTGAAAGCAAACAATACTCTTCACCTCGCTAAAAATGAAAGAACGGCGAATTAGACCGCGGGAACGAAATTCGAGAATCAGTTTCGGCAAGACCTCTCAACGTCGCGACAAGCCAAACGAGGATATCTTCGGTATCTACAGGTAAGAATATGATCGACGCAACCGCAAATTCCATAGAGAAGGCCGGACTTTCAACTGCCAGCGGCCTGGAAAAAGTGCGCGAGCAGCGGAAGCCCTGCTCCTACGTTCTGATGACGGCGGCTCATAACGAAGAAGCCGACATCGAAAGAACGATTCAGAGCGTGCTCGCCCAGACGGTGCTCCCGAAGAGATGGCTGATCGTCAGCGATAACTCCACGGATCGCACGGATGAAATCGTGCAGAGATACGCGGACGAGAATCGCTTTATCCGCTTTCTTCGCGTGACCAGGCCGCCAGGGCATAGCTTCGCTTCCAAGATCGTCGCGTTGCGAAGCGGCGAACATCTTTTGAAGGACGTTCCCTATGATTTCATCGGAAATATGGATGGAGATCTATCGGTTAGCCCTTCCTACTTTGAAGATCTGATGCGGCAGTTTGAACTCAATCCGCGGCTGGGCCTTGCGGGCGGCTTTGTCTACGAGAAGTTCAACGGCGAGTTTGCCAGCCGAGGCGCCAACCGAGTCCATTCCGTAGCCCATGCCGCCCAGCTGGTCCGGCGAGAATGTTATGAAGCAATCGGAGGCTATGCCGTACTCCAATACGGAGGCGAAGACTGGCATGCGCAAACCTCCGCCAGAATGAAAGGGTGGGCGGCGGAATCCATTCCTGCGTTGAAGATATTTCATTATCGGCCCACGGGAGCCGGCAGCGGCACATTCCGAAGCAGATTCCGTTTAGGTAAATTGGATTATAGTCTGGGCACGAATCCGATCTTTGAGATCGTCAAGTGCGCCGTGCGGCTCCCCCATAAGCCTTTCCTGATCGGCGCGATCGTCAGAATGGCGGGATTTGTTCATTCCTACATTCGACGTGAACCCGTTCTTGTTTCCGCCGAGCTCGCCTCCTTCCTGCGGAAAGAGCAGAGGGAACGGATGCTTTCATTTTTTCGCGGGTCTGCTTCAAATTCAAAGAAAACGTCCGCGGCGGAGAAGAGCAGTCAACTAGTGTGACGATGAAGTCGTTCACCGATCTGTCCCAAGTGCTTTCTCGGGGCAGGGTGTTGCAGTTTCACCTCAATTGGGAACAAAGGTCTTGATTGCTTGAGTTATGGGGGCCGACAATGGGCCCAGCTCCGGCATGACAACAGGAGGACAATTATGAAAGGCGTTGTGCTGGCAGGCGGAACCGGCAGCCGGCTGAATCCGCTCACGCGCGTCACGAACAAGCATCTGCTTCCGATTTATGACAAACCGATGCTGTATTATCCGATACAGACTCTGGTCAATGCGGGAATCGAAGAAATTCTGGTGGTGACCGGCGGCAAGAATGCCGGAGATTTCCTGCGGCTGCTTGGGAACGGGCGCGATTTCGGGCTGAAGCACATCAATTACACCTATCAGGAAGGCGAAGGCGGAATCGCGCAAGCCCTGGGTTTGGCGGAATTCTTTGCCGGCGATGAGTCCATCTGCGTGATCCTGGGAGACAACATCATCGAGAACAACATCTGCCAGGCCGTGGAGAACTTCAAGAAGCAGGGGGAAGGCGCAAAGATCCTGCTCAAGGAGGTTACCGACGCGCAGCGTTTCGGCGTGGCGGAAATCCGCGGTAACCATGTGATTGGAATTGAAGAAAAACCCAAGGCGCCGAAATCAAATTACGCCGTGATTGGAATCTATCTCTACGACAGGACGGTGTTCCAGAAGATTCGCCGGTTGAAGCCATCCGGACGCGGCGAACTCGAGATCACCGACGTGAATAATTTCTACATTGAGGAAGACAAACTCACCTATGAAGTGCTTGACGGCTGGTGGACCGATGCCGGCACATTTGAATCCCTGCTTCGCGCCAACAATCTGGTGGCGGAAACAGGGGCGAACAAGGTGCCCCACGATCGTGAGCCGCAATTGGTGGCGCCAAAGGAAACGGGCCGATGAAAATCTTTGTTACCGGCGGCGCCGGATTTATCGGCTCCAATTTCATCCGGCACGTCCTCTCCCTCAACAAGGATTACAAGATCGTCAACTTCGACAAATTGACATACGCCGGAAATCTGGCGAATCTGGAATCCGTTGCGGATCATCCGGATTACTCCTTTGTTCGAGGAAGACATCTGCGACGCGAGCGCGGTGGAAGAAGCGATGCGCGGCTGCGACGCCGTGGTCCACTTTGCGGCCGAGTCGCATGTGGACCGGAGCATTTACGAACCCGCGCCCGTCATTGAGACCAACGTGACCGGAACATTCGTCATGCTGCAATTGGCGCGGAAGCTGAACATCGAGCGATTCGTTCATATTTCGACCGACGAAGTGTATGGCGACATGGCCCCGGGCGCTTTTGCGAATGAGAGATTCGCCGCTGCAACCCAGCAGCCCTTATTCGGCCTCCAAGGCCAGCTCGGATCTTCTGGTTCTTTCCTACGTGCGCACCTACGGATTCCCCGGCGTGATCACTCGATCGTCCAACAATTATGGGCCGTATCAGTTTCCCGAAAAATTCCTTCCCCTGATGATCACCAATATTTTCGATGACAAGCCGCTGCCCATCTACGGTGACGGAAAGCAGCAGCGCGATTGGCTGCATGTGGAAGATAACTGCCGCGGAGTTCTGGCGGTTCTCGAGCGTGGCCGCATCGGAGAGGTTTACAACATCGGCGGGCTCGACGTGGAAGAGAATCTGACGATCGCCCGCACGCTGCTTCGCTTGATCGGCAAGCCGGAAACGCTGCTCTCTTACGTGAAGGATCGCCCGGGACACGACCGCCGCTATGCCTTGCATTGCGATAAGATGGAGAAGGACCTGGGCTGGAAACCGGCAGTTCCCCTGGAAGAAGGCTTACGGCAGACGATCGACTGGTACAAGGCCAATGCGAAGTGGATGGCGGGCGTTCGCGACGGAGAATATCTCTCCTACTATGAAAAGTATTACGAGAATCGCGACTCCTCCCTGCACGCGCTTTCCTCAGCGGGGCCGAAACTTCCCCGGTGACGCCGGATCGCCAACCGTCCGGCATGGCAACCGGATAGGAATAGATTCGCTTGCAGAAATTGAACACTTCACTTCCGGAAGTTTGGGAACTTCAGCCGAAAGTATTCCGCGACGCGCGGGGCTTTTTCCTGGAGACGTACCACCAGCAGAAGTTATCCGACCTCGGTATCCCCGATGTTTTCGTCCAGGACAACCACTCGCGTTCCGCAAAGGGGACGCTGCGCGGCCTCCATTACCAGCTGCGGCATGCGCAGGCGAAGCTCTGCCGCGTGATTGAAGGAGAAGTGCTGGACGTTGCGGTAGACATCCGAATTGGCTCGCCGAACTTCGGAAAATGGGCGAGCGTGCTGCTCTCCGCCGAACGCCAGAATCAGATCTTTATTCCACAGGGATTTGCGCATGGCTTCGTGGCCCTGTCCGACACGGTTCAATTTCTATATAAATGCAGCGACTTCTACGATCCCACGAGCGAGCACGGGATCATTTGGAATGATCCTGACCTGGCGATTTCCTGGGGCGTTGCGAATCCCCTGGTCTCCGAAAAAGACGCCAAGTATTCCACCCTGGCGGCAATGCCTCGGGAATTCCTGCCGCACTACTCCGAAGCAATGAAGCCTGCCATCCTGCTGATCGGGACGAATGGGCAAGTCGGACGAGAATTAAACAGGACTTTGCCGCGCATTGGCGAGGTCACACCTCTGGACCGGCAACGGCTGGATCTTACCAAGCCGGAAGAGATTCGCCGCGCGATCCGCACTTTCCACCCTGCATTTATTGTAAATGCGGCGGCTTACACTGCGGTGGACAAAGCCGAATCGGAAGAGACTGTTGCACGGGCCATTAACGCCGAAGCCCCGGCCGTGATGGCAGAGGAAGCGAAGAAAATCGGCGCTTCTCTCATCCATTTCTCCACCGATTACGTCTTCGATGGATTGAAAACCTTCCCTTACGATGAAGACGATCCAACAAACCCGCAGAATGTATATGGAAGAACGAAGCTTGAAGGGGAACGCGCGATCCAGGCCTCGCAGGCGACGCACCTGATTTTTCGCACGGCGTGGGTGTATGCGACCGAGGGCCGGAATTTTCTCCTCACCATCCTCCGGCTGGCCACACAACGCGAAGAATTGAAAATTGTTCGCGACCAGATCGGCGCGCCAACACTAAATAGCGAAATCGCCAGAGCCACCACGAATATTCTCTCGCAGATCAGTGACACAGAGGGCGGCCCATTCTCTCTAGCCGATGTTAGCGGGATCTATCACATGACCGCCGGCGGCGAGACCACCTGGTACGATTTCACGAATGCGATTCTGGAAGAAGCTGCGAAGATCCCGGCGACCCGCCCATGGTTTGCCGCGGCCACGGGCAGCTTGCCGTTGATCGCCCGCCGCGTCATCCCCATCACCGCCAATGAATATCCCACTCCGGCGCGGCGCCCCGCCTATTCAGTCCTCTCAAACACCCGCTTGAACCGCACCTATTCCCTCCAACTGCCGGACTGGCGAAAACAATTACATTCCGTCTTCGCAAACCCGCCTGTCAAAACACCCTGATAAATGCATCCGATTGATTTCACAGCCGCCTCATTTTGAGATGTAAGCACAGGTGTGCCTCAGCCGCCGGATCCAGGGCAGCCGGGACTGGCGATTGGGAGCGTCTAACTGGAATGATGGGGCAGAGGGGAGTATCGCGAGGCTTGAACGGATAGTTAAGCAGATCTGCGGGCAGTGGCCGAACGTGCGGGTTCTTTTCGGGGAGGACTCGGAGGGGATGCCATGAGGAACTGAGGCGCGAAGTGGAACAGCATGCCGCTCTACTTTGTTACAGCAATCGGGACGGAATCACTTTGCTCTCGGTGGGACTCGACGTAGCGGCGGATCATTCCTGCACGGACACTGTTGCGGACCTTTCTTTCGGCGCGCGCGTTCCTCAGGATCGCTTTATATTCCATGCCGATTGAAAAATCCTGCGGCGTTCCCTCGAGTCCATGCTCCAATAATTCCCGGACTTCCCTGACGTAAAGCTCCGCACCTGCCGCAACGGCTCTCGCAAACACGGCGAAATGATCGTCGCCGGCATCCAACTGTATCCCGGTAGTGCCAAAGATTCTTCCGCCGTCCACTTCCTTGACGCACTCGTGCACCGTGGCGCCCAGCATGTGGAGTTCCTGGTTGTAGATAGGCCAAAACGCGCAATCGCAACCGCGATAGTACGGGGAAATTCCGGTGTGCATGTTGAGGGCAAGCGTTCGCGCTAGTGAGAGAACCTTCCCGCCCACAATCCCGGTGCCATACACCAGAATCACATCCGGTTCCAACGAGGCTACCGTGCGCACGCCTTCCGGGGTGTTGATGCCAGAAACATGGCGAAGAAGTTCAGGATGCGAAAAATCCAAGCAGTTCTCACGGCCGAAAATCGAAAGCATGGCCTGCTGGCGATGTGCACTGTCTCCCCAGGCCTTTCTCAAAAGGGCCAGCCACACTCGAGACAACAGCTGCAACACGGTGTATCTGCGAAAATACCGGCGGACTTTCTCCATCGCACTGACCGGTTTGCCATGGTCAACAACAATTCCAGCCAATGAAAACTTCGCGGCGAGCTTGTTGGTAACATAATGATGCTCCAAACCGTCCCCCGTGATCACAATGACTCGCTTTGATTTCACGGCTGCTCCCTATCCCTTCCGAATTGAACCACGGCTGTTCACTCCCAACCCTGTCCAGGAATTCTTCCCATTCAACGGCCCGCTGACCTCATCCGGCTTTTAATGCACCCAGGCGATTCCGAATCGACCGCAGCCGCGGAATGATTTCGACTTCCGCGAACAATTCTGGGCTCGTTGTCGCATGAATACTGACTCGATTGAGGCGCTGGAGGTCGGTGTCCGGAGTGTTGGAGCTGCTCTCCACCAAAAATGTGGCCTCGTGTCCCGAGCGGCGCAACTGAACCAGAAGTTCATCGGTGAGGTCCGCCGCATTCCCGTAAGGTACGCTGAAGGACCTCACGGGGCTGCCCGTCATGCTCTCCAGTTGTGTTTTGTTCAACACAATCTCGCGATCGAAATCGTCGCCCTGGAGAGATCTGCAAAACACATGTGAGTAGGTGTGATTGCCGATTTCAAAACCGCAGGAAACCAGCGAGCGCAATTGATCGGAGTTAACGTTCAGCTGCGCTTGCCGCGCCAACTTGGAAGTGTCGATTCCTGCCGCGGAAGCGAGCGAAACGCGGAATTCCTGCACCGCTGTTTGCGGCAGCGCCGACAAGAACTCAGTGAAAACCTGGTCGAGCGAATGCAGGGCCAAGTCCTTGCGGCCCGAGACGCCCCGAGCGACAGAGCAGACCAACTCCAGCCCCGAAGTATTGAAGACGTAACAAATCAGATTGTCCAGCTGCAAGTCCTGATTGCCGACCGCGGACGCATTCACAAAGAAGATCGCCGGGACACCGTACCGTTTCAGAACGGGCGCCGCCTCCAGGGCCACGGATGCGTAAGCATCATCAAAGGTCACCAGGACCGGCGGGCGGGAAAACTTTCTTCCTCCGGAGTCCGCCAAGACATCCGAAAGCCCCACGGGAGTATAGTGTTGCGACAGAAATCGAATTACATTCTCAAATTCCTGCCTCGTTAGCGTCGATCCAAGTCCGTAGGTGAACTCGGACGGCTCGTCGGCGACATTATGAAACAGAACGCACCTCAGGGAATACCGGGAGCCCAGAACCTTGGCCATGCCAAACCGAAGCGGCATTCTCCACATCAGGCGGCCCAAGAGATACGGGAAGACGAGGCTGTTTTTCTTACCATTTTGTTTTG
The DNA here is from genome assembly GCA_963719875.1 of uncultured Acidobacteriota bacterium. GTDB lineage: Bacteria > Acidobacteriota > Terriglobia > Acidiferrales > UBA7541 > Palsa-360. The sequence continues at coordinate 1,404,934 of CAVRDJ010000002.1, forward strand.
GATTCATTCTCGTTCCGGTTCCATCCATGCGCAGTGGCGCAGCGTCAGCGTACAATTCTCTCGAGCCGGCGGAACCGGCGTAAGCCGGAACATCCCGTACTCCATTTAACGAAACAATCTTTAGGCCAACTTTGGTGAGCTTATGCTAAGGCTTTGGGGCAGGGGGAGTTCGCAAAGTGGTAGGTCAGCCGGCCTTCCTCGATCTGCGCGAAGGCAAGGCACGCCCGCTCCGAGCCCGGACCAACGACCTTCCAGGAGCCGGCGGAACGCTCGATCCGCATCTGGCTTCTCTCACGCCACCAACGCGCCACGTCCCGCGGCAATGGCTGCCAGAGCTTCGTCCGATTGCAAAGGTCCGAGAGGTACTGCAGCAGGTTTTCATACACGCGCCGCGCGCGGCGGTCGATCACATAATCCGGATGCACAATGAACGAAGCCAGCCCGTGGCTTGAAACAAGACAGTTCAATTCTTCTTTCCAAAGGTCGATCGAATACTGGCCGAGAATATGAAATAGAGAATAGTCCTGCGTCGTCGTCAGCGGAAGTTCGACAAGCTCTTCCCTAAAATACGGCATGACGGTGCAGCATCCGCCGCTTTGTGGTTCCAGGTGCGCTGCGCTAGGGAAAGACATATCGTAGCTGAACTGAAACGCTCCGTTCCATTCCGCATTCCGGTACATTCCGCCCGCGCGAAATCCTTCCGCGCCCCACTTTCTTGCATAATCGTTGATTTTACCGGCCCTTTTCAGGAACAGGCCGTGGCTATGGAATAAATGACCATCGTGGTTCAAGTCGTGGACATTCAGTTCAAAGCCACGTGCGCGTATGCTCTCCAGAAAGGCATCTGAAACGTCATAGCGCTCCTCGGGCACCACCTGGAAGGAACTCCGAATCCCGTAGCGATCGTCCAAATCCATGAGGTCGCCGCAAAAAGCTCTGCCTTCCTCATGTTCGACGTCATGGGTCATGAGGACGCAACCCTGGTACTCATCCGGCCAGAACCAGACAAAAGGAATTCGCTGGTTGCCGTTTGCCTTGACGGACAAAGACATCAGTTCCGCACACAAATTGTCCACCGTCTTATCGAGCGGCCAGGAGGGGAACTCAATTTTTTTTCGCCCCCGCAAATGAAATCGCTGAAAATACTTGCGGATGCCCACGGGAAGAAACGGGCGCGCCGCGTAATATGCCTTTCTGATCAGCTTTTTGGGGAAGGAGGAAGCGTGTTCCGGGGCGACATATTTCTCTCTCCGAAGGTTCTCCAGGATTTCGTCCGTGTCAAACGGCAGGATGATTTCGTCTCCCCGGGCCTGCAAGAGAGGGAGAACATCGGGAAGATCGCCATTCGGTATTTGCGCCGCGGGCGCGGCACTGTGTCCGAAACAAGTAATCCCTTTTCCGAAACGGAAAAAGCCCTGCGTCTGCCCGAGTTCCCGGGCAACGCCAAACCTCGCAAACTTTTCCGGACACCGAAAATAATCTAGGAACGAGGAGCTCATAGAATTTTGTTGGGCAATTTCACGCGAATTCAGTCCGTTTACTTGCGGACGATCACTTCGGCGATTCGCTCAGCGGCGCGTCCATCCCAGAGGGGAGGGACACCCGTGTTTTTTCGTTCGTGGCTCAAGACTCGGGTCAATTCGCGCGTCAAAACCGCCGTGTCCCTGCCTACCAGCACATTCGTGCCGATGGTGATGGTTACCGGGCGCTCGGTATTCTCGCGCACGGTCAGGCATGGCACGCCAAGAAACGTGGTTTCTTCCTGGATTCCGCCGGAATCCGTGATGACAACCGCGGCATGTTTCTGCAGGGCCAGGAAATCCAGATAGGGCAACGGCTCCAAAAAACGAATGTGTTTGTTTTTTTCGGCGCTACTTCCGAGGCTGGCAATTTTCTGGCGCGTGCGTGGATGCACTGGAAAAATGACTTCGAGGTCATGCCCAACCCGTTCCAGGCTCGACAGCAGGGAACTCAGCCAGTCCAGGTCGTCCACGTTGGACGGGCGATGCAGAGTGACCAAGGCATAGCGGGATGGCAAGTCGGCGGGCAGACGCCGGTCCGCTTCGGGCAACATGCGAACGAGCGTGTCGATCATCACGTTTCCGACAAGGAACACTTTTTCGGGGGCGATTCCCTCGCGCGCCAAATTGCGATTGCCGTCCTCGGAAGGCGTAAAGAGCAGATCGGAAAGCTGATCGGTGACCAGGCGGTTGATCTCCTCCGGCATTTCCCGATCGAACGATCGCAGACCCGCTTCCACGTGGGCGACGCGCACCATCAGTTTGGAACAGACGAGCGCGGCGGCAACGGTCGAATTCACGTCGCCATAGACCACGACGAGGTCCGGCTTCTTTTCCAGCACCACGGGTTCGAAGCGGCACATGATGTGCGCGGTCTGCTGCGCGTGCGATCCTGAACCGACTTGCAGGTTGACGTCGGGCGCGGGCATCCCCAGTTGCTGAAAAAATACGTCGGACATGTTGAAGTCGTAGTGCTGTCCCGTGTGCACGACGATCTGCTCCACAGGGAAAGCAGAAAGCGCGCGAATAACGGGCGCGGCCTTCATGAAATTGGGTCTGGCTCCGATTACATGAACGATTCGCATTTATTCTCGATTCAAAACGAGTATTTGGCCGAGATTTCTCCCGACCGCTCTGAGCGCGGCAAAATAATGTTGCGCGTTCTGTTCATCCCTGCGGCGTTTGCCGTTTGCCGCGTCGAAATCCCCGGCGCAGTATAGTTCAGCTGGTTCACGGAGGACGCAGGTTTTTCGTAGCGCCGGCGCTACGGGCTAGCCGATATGCCGATACAGAATTTTGCCTGCTGCGGACAAGACACCGTCCGGGAGAATGGAAAACATTCGGCGCGCCAAACCGGAATCTCCCCAAGAGCGTGCTTCCTGCTTGATGGTCTGCGGATAGCGGTAATACGTCAGTGTCCGCTTCGTCGTGCCAAACTTGTCCTTGAACGCAACCAGGCCCTCATTATCCATTTCGGAGCGCCCGAAATCGATGCAGTCCGCTCCCGTAGCCTTGCCTTCCTCGATGAGCTTCCAAAAGAGAAACGGCATGCCGCCCATTTGGTGAAACGCCCCGTCCGAGCATCCGTACTTGTAAATGATGTTGGAGCGGTGCCGCAACGTGAGCAGAGTGGCAATGGGAGCGCCGTTTTTTCGGGCCACCCGGATCTGAAGCGCGTCGCCCATGCTTTTGGCCAGATTCTGGAACCAGTTGATCGGTTGAGGCGGCAATTGATGGCGCCGCCTGGTGATGAGCAGCAAGCGGTAGAACGTCTCGATAAAATCAGCGGAGCGGCCCACTTCGTAAGAAAGCTGCTCCTTTTCCGCGCGCCGGATTTTTCGCTGGATGGAATCCTTGTGCAAGCCTTTGAAGAGTTGCTCGATGCTCGGCGCGAGATCCAACTCGTGAAAGCAAAAGGATTCGGTAGCCTGAAATTCGTTTCCCAGATTCGCCGACGCCAGCAATGGCCGAAATTCCAGGTACTTGCAATGTTGCCGTTTGCATTCCTCGACAAGGCGATCGGATAACAATCGCCGTTCACCGGAATCGCTGAACAACGGTTCACAATGGTCGGCAAAGGGCAAGGAAACCATTCGAGTCCCCGTCAGCCAACTGGTGATGCGGCACGCCACAATTCCGTCCGTTAAGGATTCGCCCGGGGGCGCGGAGGTCAGCACAAATGGCTTATAGCCGTACGTTTGCTTCAACGCTTCGAGCCAGCCTCGCCGATGGAACGCCGAAGCACTCGGATGGCGAGCAACCAAGTCATCCCAGCGCGTATCGATAAGTGGATCGATGATATTCAAAGGTTTTGCAAGTCCTTCCGCAAAAAATCAAAACCGTGGCTGCCGGAGGCGCGAATCGTGGAAAATAAACCGCCAGGATATTTAGATGTGCGCGCGCCAGCGCTTCGGGATTCCAGGCGCCGAAGTGCGCGGCGGATCATCTCTACTTAACCGTTGCGGATGCTCCCATCGCGGCGGTTGCCGCGGCTATCGCTTGTTCGACCGCATCGCAGAGCGCATGCCCCACCAGGATGTGGCACTCCTGAATGCGGGGTGTTTCGTTTGACGGCGCGGCGATCAGCACATCGACCAGTTCGCGCATGCGCCCTCCGGAAGCCCCGGTGAGACCGATGGTATAGACGCCCATCTGGCGCGCGACCGTGAGGGCTTCCAGGATGTTCTGGGAATTTCCGGAAGTGCTGATGCCGACGGCCACGTCGCCAGCGGTGGCGAGAGCCTGGAGCTGCCGGGAGAACACGTGTTCATAGCCGTAATCGTTCGCGATGGCGGTTACGGCGGAGGCATTTGTGTGGAGTGCAACGGCCGGCAGCGGACGGCGTTCGCGCAAATAGCGTCCGAGGAATTCAGCGGCGAGATGCTGCGCGTCCGCGGCGCTGCCGCCATTTCCGAAGAAGAGCGCCTTATGGCCGCTGCGAAAGGCTGCGATGAGCGCGCCGGCTGCGGCAGTCATGGCGGGCAAACAGGCTTCCAGTATGTGGCCGTGAACCTCGATGCTGCCTTCGATGTTCTTACGGAGAATGTTGTCCGTCATGATTGCTTCTGCGTGCCGGAGCGGCTCGGCGACACTCCGTCGAACTTATCACTTGCGCCCTTTTTGATCGAGCCGAATCTTTGATTCCGCAATGTCGGTAATGTGGTTGATGATCGTCTCGAGCGCCGGGCTTTTCTGATGGCTGAGGGAAAGAACCTCTTTGTCGCGTCGAACGGCTCGTATTTTTGTATGAACTTGTTCCACGCTCTCCAGGAGAACGAGCCGGCCTTGCGACGCCAAAAATCGATCCACGGCGCCGATCGGTCCGCGGAAGATGCTGTAGACGGGAACTCCCATCGCCGCGGCTTCCCGGTTCATGGTTCCACCGCCGCTGACGACCAAATCCGAGTTCCAGATGATGTTCATCCCGTCTTCGACGCGAGCCGGAATCACTATCTTGCCAGAGGCAAGTTCCTGGGTCCAGGCGGCGCGCAATTCATTTTCTTGATTCTTGTTCCGGGGCAGTAATAGGACGCGCGCGCCCGGCAGGTTGCTGAATTTTTCGAGAGTTGCCGCTAACAATCCTTCGGCTTCCGGATTATGGTAGTGGGCCTCGGTGGCGGGGGGCCGCACGGTGACCAGCAATTCGTCCTGCGCAATGCCGAGGCGCGGCCTCAGGAGCGGGTCCGGGCGGAAGCTGGGCAGGTAGACATCTTCCTTGATGCCGGGATACTTTAGAATCTTGATCCGATTGCTTGCGAGTCCCTCCGTTGGAATGATCTCGGGAAAAATCACCCAAATCTTGATGAAGGGCAGCTTGGAAGTGTGTTCGTAATCGATAATGGCGATCGACGGGATTCCCAGCAGGGTTGAAGCCAGGATACACCCGCGCGACCCGTGCGCCAGCGAAAGATCGATCTTCTCTTTCCGAACGATATAGGCAAGCGCGATGGCGCGCCAGGCCGTGCCAAATATTTTCAGAATTTTGCTTTTCCCGTAATGTTTGCCGACGACGCGGGCGTGAACTCCGTAATAGTCCATGAGTTCGCAGACCTGGTAGGAATCCCGCGCCGTTAGGAAAATCTCGAAGCCCTTGGCCTTTAGCTCCTGCATGACGGGAACGAAAAATGGTACATGCGGCGAATTTTCCAGATCGATCCAGATTTTTTTCTGGACAGCCGGAGGCTTCGCAACCATCGGCGGGGTTGGCGTCGTTTCAGCAGTTAATTCCAATGTCGAGTTCATGAGAGGAGATCCCCGTGGAATGGATGTTCGGCTAAGTTATGCCATCCTGCTATCCACTTCGAAAGGCCGGACGGTTCGCTACCGAACCATTTCAACGCGGAGGCAGCGCAGCATTTCACGGACGACGCGGACCTGCTGTTCCGCCTGCAGAGTCGGAAACATCGGCAGCGATACGATCTCCGAAGCTACTTTTTCCGAGACCGGGAATTCACCTTGCCGATAGTTCAAATAGTCGTAGGCTTTTTGCATGTGCAACGGAATCGGATAGTGGATTCCCGTGGCGATGCCTGCCTTCTTGAGGTGCTCGATCATGCCGTTGCGATCGTTGGTGCGGACGACGTACAGGTGGTAGACCGCGCGAGACCAGGTCGGTTCGAACGGGCGAATGACGCTGCCTTCCGCGCTGGCGAGCAACTGGTTGTACTCGGCAGCCCGCTCGCGCCGCGCCGCATTCCAATTCGCCAGGTGAGCCAGCTTCACGTGCAAGAAACCGGCCTGCATGGCGTCGAGCCTCCCGTTGTAGCCTTCCATGTCATGGTAATACTTTTTGGCCTGGCCATGATCCCGGAGGACCTTCACTTTGTGGGCCAGTTTGGCGTCGTTTGTGGTGACCGCGCCGGCTTCCCCGCACGCTCCCAGATTCTTCCCCGGATAGAAGCTGAACGCCGCGGCGCGTCCCATCGAGCCGGCTTTCATCCAGCTATTGTTCTGTTTTGAAAAATACTCGGCGCCGTGGGCCTGGCATGCGTCTTCAATCACGACCAGGCCATACTGTTCGGCCAGGGCCAGGATCGCGTCCATGTCCGCCATCTGCCCGTACAGGTGCACGGGAATGATGCCGCCCACGCGACGGCCGCTCCGGCGGCTGATGAGCTTTCCGGTAGTGTCCTTGCTGCACTGCTTTTCCAAATATTCCCGCAGCCGCTCCGGGCTCATGTTGTAGGTGCGCTCGTCCACGTCGACGAACTCGGGATGCGCGCCGGCCTGTGAAATGGCTTCACTGGTGGCGATGAAGGTATGGGGCACGGTCACGATGACGTCACCCGGTTGGATGCCCGCGCCCATAATGGCGAATCGCAACGCGTCGGTTCCGCTGCTGACGGCCACGGCGTGGCCCGCGCTGCAGAAATCGGCAAACGCCTTTTCAAAATCCTCCACCATGGGCCCGCCGATGAAACCGGCCGTGCGGATTACCTGCTGAAACACTTTTGTCAGTTCCTGTTCCAGCTCGACATGGGGAGTAATCAAATCCAGAAACGGAATACCATTCGCATTGCCATTTCCATTCGGTGTGCTCACTTGATGGCCTCCACAGCGGATTCAATCTTGCGAAACATCTTTGCGGGGTTTCCGCCCACAATGCAATTCGCGGGAACGTCCTTCGTGACGACGCTGCCGGCACCGACGATCGCATTCTCCCCGATCGTGACATTCGCGAGAATCGTGGCGCCCGTGCCGATGGATGCTCCGTTCTTGATGACGGTCCGCTCGACTTTCCAGTCGGCTTCGGTTTGCAATTGCCCGTTTGCGGTCGCGCGGGGATAAATATCATTGATGAACATCACGCCATGCCCGATGAAGACGTTGTCCTCGATGGTCACTCCCTCGCAGATGAATGTATGGCTGGAAATCTTGCATTGGCGGCCCACCGACGCGTTCTTTTGAATTTCCACGAACGCTCCGATTTTCGTGTCGTCGCCGATTTCGCATCCGTACAGGTTGATGAACTTGGAAAGCTTCACTCCCTTGCCGAGCTTTACGTCCGGGGCAATGCTGCAGTATTCGTTCACAGGCGCACCAATTCTCCTTTCTTCTTGATGGACAGGTCGGCCGCCTCGAGCATGCGCACGACGCGCAGGCCGGCCTGGCCGTCGTTGAACGGCGTTTTGTTGTGGACAATGCAGTCGGCGAAATATTCCAGCTCCACGCGCAGCGCTTCCAGCTGTTCGAGCTGGGGCGCCCACATGTCGCCGGACCGGTAATTCACCAGCAACTCGCGGACTTTATCGCCGGAGGTGATCTTGACGCCTTTGTCGTACACGCGGATTTTTTCGTCGGCGACCAGATCGTTCCAGACCAGCATTTTCTTCTGCCCGCCAATCATGGTCATCCGGATCTTGACGGGAGAGAGCCAGTTGACATTGATGTGCGCGATGACGTTGTTCGGGAAATAGATCGTCATGAACGCCACGTCTTCAACGCCGTTCAGATGGCTTTCGCCCGTGGCGACGATGGCTTCGGGTTCGCCCTTGATCAAGTGGTCCATGATCGAGAGGTCGTGCGGAGCCAGGTCCCAAATCACGCTGACGTCATGCTGGAACAGGCCCAGGTTCACCCGCAGCGAATCGTAGTAATACAGGTCTCCGAGCGCTCCGCTCTCGGTCAGCTCGCGTATCTTTCGGACCGCGCCGGTGAACAAAAAGGTGTGGTCCACCATGATTTTCAGGTTCTTGCGGGCCGCCAGGTCGATCAGTTCGTCGGCCTGCTCGGAAGTGGAAGTAAATGGTTTTTCGACGAACACATGCTTGCCGTTTTCCAGAGCGGCTTTGGCGAGTTTGTAGTGCGTCCACACCGGAGTGACGACCGCGACGGCGTCAATCTTGGGCGATTTGAGAATATCCTCGGGGTCGGTCGTGACCTCGAGACCCGGATAATTCTTCTTGGCGCGCGCCAGCGCGCTCGGATTCATGTCGCAGAGCATTTCGACGCGCGTGTGGTCCACGGAAAAGAAGTTCCGAACCACGTTCGGGCCCCAATACCCGTAACCGATCACGCCGACTCGTATCATGGCTTGTTTGGCGCCGTTGGAATTGCCGTTTTGACTCATAGATTCTCCCGACCGATTCCGGTGAGCCTGTCTTCCGGCTCCGCGGTGGATGGATTTCATTCATTCGATTCATACCCGTCCTGCGGTTCGGGGGATCCAGGAACACCTCAGAAAGCGACTTGCGTCTGCCTGGTTGCTGTCCGGTAAAGCGTGGAAGCGGCAACGATTCCCAACCTGTGTTGGGGGTTTGCGGCTTCTACCCTCAGTCCTTTTCCTTACCGAACCGTTACACAATCGAAAATCGAAATTAGAACCGTTGGCTGATTTCAGACACTGGCTACTTCGAGCTCGGATAATTCTTCGGTCGCTCCGGCCGGCGCTGTCTGAGGAGACCCCAGCGGAGTGATCCGGGAACGATCAATTTCGAGCGCCACTGACCGGCGGAGCAGCGTCACGGAAATAACGACGCGGTGGCTCCCTTTAAAGCTCGTTAAAATTCCTTCCATCCCATCCAGTACATCGTCTTTAATACGAACTCGTTCGCCGATCTCAACGTAGGGCCACGGCTCCATATGGATGCCGGACCCGATGGCCGCCTGGATAGCAAGAATCTCCGCTTCGTCTACCGCAACGGGAGTCTTGCCTCTTCCCACCACCGAAATGACTCCGGGCGTAATCAATACAGGGAGGCGATTGTGGACATCAAAACGGCAGAAAACGTATCCGGGGAATAATGGCGACTCGACCACTTTGAAGCGGTCGGACCATTTGCGCTTGGTCGTGTACGTGGGCATGAGAGTTTCCAGCCCCTTGCCCCTTAGCAACGCCGCCGTGGTGCCTTCCCACCGGGATCGGATCTGAAGTGCAAACCAGCTAAAGCTGGTGCAAGATTTGGTCTGGTTCATGGCCATGTCGATTGGGACCCCTTGTGCTCGGTCCCGGCCGCAATGTGTGGGCAAGCTACCGCCCTAAAGTCCCCATCACAGCCCTCAAAGACTCTCTAAAGCAATCGCAATCAGGCTTCCAAAGCGCCCTCAGGCCTGATAGAAGGTTCTTGAATCGATATTTGGCTAACCTACTGCAAATAAGCTCCTTACGTCTGTTAAATCGGTGTTCCGCCACTTTCCTCTTGGCCTGACTCCCGGGTAAGGAGAAATCGAAGAAAAGTCTTTCCACAATGTACCCAAAGGGTTCCAAGGACCCCAAGACTCAGTCCCGTCAAAGGAAGGCCTTCCCATAGGGGGCAGTTTTCTCATAACCTGCTGACAATCAACGGCTTTGCAGCGAATTTGCGGCCCTTGTATGCAATTTTGGAACTTTGGGACGGGGCCTCTCAATCCAGCGGGCGGCGTCGCGCGATTTCTGATCACAGACCACACGGTCAGGGCAGATCCTGTTCCGCCAGGAGATAGGATCAGTGCGCGCGGAGCCAGCCAGGGCCCTGCCCGCCCGTGGCGGGCGCAGAGAGAAGTTAGGGGGTTGGGATGGAGGCTGAGGTCTGCGCTGAATTCGCACTCTCCGCGCCGGCGGATGTTACGGCTGTTACGACATAGTAATATGTCAGTCCGCCTTGAACGCTGGAGTCGATGTAGGTCTCCGCGGACACAATGTTGGAGTTCAATTTGGAGTACGGTCCACCGGAAACTTCGGAGCTGTATACATTGTAGCCCGCCACGACCGACGTGCTCGAACGTCCAGCTGAGCTCCACGGAATGGGAAACGGTTTGCGTGCCATTCCCCGAGAGGGAAATTGTCTCCGGCGAATTTGTGGCGTTGCTCACCACAGTTACGCTGCCGGCCGAATTACCGGCGGCCACGGGAGAGAATGCCGCATCCAGCGCCGCGGATTGTCCAGGCGCCAGAATCAAACCAGCCGAAACACCGCTCACGGAATAATTTCCGCCCGAAATCTTAACTTGCGAGACAGTGACATTAGAATTCCCGGCGTTCGTTAGGGTGACGCTCAGCACACTGCTTTTCCCGAGGGCCACGTTTCCGAAACTCAAGTTGGATGTGCTCGTGGTGAGAAGCGCCGTGGCCGCCATTCCTATTCCGCTAAGGGAAACCGTGCTCGGTGAACTGGAAATGTCACTCATGATGGAAACATTGCCCGACAAGGCCCCGGCCGCTTGCGGCGAAAAAACGACGTTAAATGTGGACTGTTTTCCCGCTCCAATCGTCAAGGGAAGCGAAATACCCGTAATTGTGACACCGGCCGCCGTGGTATTCGCCTGCGTTACCGTGAGGTTCGATCCGCCCCCATTCGATATCGTAACCGATTGGGAAGCTGTGCCCCCTATGCCCACCGAGCCAAACTTGATCGACGAAGGCGCTACCGAAATCGTGGCGGCTCCAGATGTATTTTGCTGATTTGACGCGGGCTTGTGCGCGCCAGTAAGCCCGATACAACCCGAACTGGATAGAATTGCGAAAAGCAAGAGGACGACGGCGGCAGCAGGAATCGACTTCCTTCCAACAGAGCTCAACATCGTCGCGCATTTCCGCGCGCGATCGGACCATTCATTCATGCTGAAGTTTTTCACTACAGCGATTGTGGTTTACAGAAAGTAATTAGACTACTGTACCAACGGGCATCTAGGGGACAGGGAGGTAACCTGCACTTGGCGCTGGCGCTGAGGGAAGCGGGCCGCGCACTTGCTGCTTGGCGCGGCCCACGAAATCGATTCGCTTAGATCCCGCCGCAATCTAGGGGACGGTGGCTGAAACTTCGGTCGAGAAAGCGCTCTCTACGTTGCTGGAATCCACGGAAGTAACAACATAGAAATATGTCTGGCCCGCTTGGACGGTTGAGTCCGTGTACGTTGTTGTGGCGACTACCGTGGAATTCAACTTCGTGTACGGGCCCCCGCTCACTGCGGACCTGTATATGTTGTAGCCGGACACGGTGGACGTGCTCGCAGTCCAGGTCAACGTAACCGAGTGCGAAACTGGCTGGACGCCGGTGCCGGACAGGGTGACGGACGCCGGTGAATTGGTGGCGTTGCTGGTTACCGTTACGGTGCCAGGGATGAGGCCCGCTCCTGCGGGAGCGAAAGAGACATTGAGCGTTGCGGTTTGTCCGGGCGTCACAATTTGGCCTGACTGAACGCCGCTGGCTGTATATCCGGCGCCGGAAATGGAGACGTTCGAAATCGTGATATTGGAGTTTCCGCCGTTGCTGAAAATCACGGGCTGGACGCTGTTGCTGCCGATATTGACATTGGAAAAATTCAGACTGGTCTTGTTGGCATTGAGTACGGATGTAGCGGTGTTCACTGTCAGCGTGGCGGCATTGCTGGTGATATTGCCCGCGCCGTTGCTGACGGTGACGGTGAACTGCGCGCCATTGTCTGCTGTCGTCGCCGGCGGTGTGGTATACGATGGCGAGGTCGCGCCGCCGATGGCCGCCCCAGTTTTACTCCACTGATACGTCAGAGTGCCTGTGCCCGCCGCGGTCACGCTAAATGTGGCAGTCTGTCCTGCCAGGACGGTCTTGCTGGCCGGCTGTGTGGTGATGGACGGTGGACCATTGACAGTCAATGTGGCGCCATTACTGGTCACGGTGCCCGAAATGCCGGTAACGGTCACGGTAAATGACGCGCCGTTATCGGAAGCGACTGCAGGCGGGGTCGTGTAGGAAGCCGAGTTTGCGCCGCTCATTGCGGTGCCATTCTTATTCCACTGATACGCCAGAGTGCCTGCACCCGTCGCGGTCACGCTAAATGTAGCGATCTGCCCAACAGCCACTGTCCGGCTCACGGGCTGCGTCGAAATCGTGGGGGGAACATTGACGGTCAGCGTGGCGGCGTTGCTCGTGACGCTGCCCGCGCTGTTGGTGATCGTAACGGTGAACTGCATGCCGTTGTCTGCATTTGTCGCCGCCGGAGTGGTATAAACCGCTGAATTCGCGCCACTGATGGCGACTCCGTTTTTCTTCCATTGGTACGCGAGGGTTGCCGTTCCTGTCGCGGTAACGCTAAAAGTTGCCGTTTGCCCGGCCGTAACAGTTTGATTTGCGGGCTGCGACGTAATCGACGGCGCGGCGGGGGCTGAAGTCACCGTGAGAATCGCGGGATTGCTGGTCAGGCTCCCATCGCTATCGGTCACCACAACCGTAAATTGTGCGCCACTGTCCGAACTCGTCGTTGCAGGCGTCGTATAGGACGCTGCAGTCGCGCCGCTGATGGCCGTTCCACCCTTCTTCCACTGGTAAGTCAGTGTCCCTCTTCCCGTCGCCACGACCGAAAAGGTGGCGGTTTGTCCCGCGGTGACGCTCTGGCTTCCCGGCTGGCTCGTGATGGCGAGCGCCGTCATCCCCGTTCCGCTGAGGGAGATAGCAAGCGGAGAATCCGTCGCATCGCTGACTATGGTGATGCTGCCAGAAACGCTTCCGGCGCCCGTCGGAGCAAATTGGACCTGGAAGGCATGGTTCTGACTGATTGCGATGGAAACCGAAGACATTCCTCCCACAACGCTGAAACCCGCACCGGTGACGGTCGCCTGAGAAATCGTAACCGCCGCCGTGCCTGTGTTGGTCAGGCTCAAGGTCTGGGGGCTACTCGATCCCGCTGCAACGTTTCCAAAATTCAGACTCGTGGCGCTGGCCGCGAGTGTTCCCGAAGAAGAGGAATTCGAATTCGAACTCGACTTTGCCGCAGGTGTTCCGGCGCCCGTCAAGCCCACGCAGCCCGTAAGTGACAGGACGGCGAAAAATGCAAGAATCAGGGCGAAAAAGCCGAGCGGCGCCCGGCGGTTGAAAGTTATGTTGGAGTGGGGACGATTCGTATAAGCGTTCATGGCGAGTTCAGATTAGGAGTCGCCTTGAAAAACGCTCTACTGGTCCAGGGAACAAACTTAGGACAGGTCTTGAGACTGTACGAGGGGACATCGGGGCGATAGGCGTTTCACCCTGGTACAGTTGACAGCTAGAACGGAACGAGGCTGGTCTGGACGTAGAGGAATCAGTGCAGATGTAGCGTCAGTTGAGAAGGAACCGTGCGAAGCCGGTCGTCGAAGGAGAGCTGCGGGGCTGTGCTAGACTCAAGTCTGTTGGAGTCCGGGATTCGACGCTGGAAACATGAAAACTCAGGACCTTCCTCACCAGCAAGCCTGCGCCGAGTGGTCGAATCGAATCCTCATCCTTTCCCTGCTGGGCATAGCTTATCTGACTTTTTTCCCCTTTAAGTTCGATTTTTCGCCTACGTTTGTTTTTCAAAGATATCCATTTCTTTTGAATACATCAGTGAAACGGCCAATGTTTTCAGATTTTTTTCTAAATGTTCTCTTGTTTGTTCCATTCGGATTTGGTCTCTCCGCCCGGTTGCGCCAGCGAGGCAGGGGCCGATGGATTTCACTTCTTGCTGCACTGGCCGTGGGCGCGGGCGTCTCCTACCTGGTGGAAGTGCTGCAGTTCTACATTCCCGCCCGCGATTCGGGATGGGAGGATGTGTTTTCCAATACGGCAGGCTCGGTCGCGGGATTCTTTCTGTTTGAGCTTTGCGGTGGCGCCCTCCTGGAGGAGCTGTCCAAATGGGAAAATGCATTTGAAGGCTGGCTCTCGCCGCGCCGGGCCGCCTTGCTGCTCGTGGGCTATTTCGCCGTATGCGCTGGCATTTCCGTCCATTTGCAAAACGAAACGCGTCTAACCAACTGGGACTCTCGATGCATTCTTTTCGTCGGGAATGATGCCTCAGGCCGGAACCCTTGGAAGGGACAAGTTTTTCTTTTGCAAATCTGGAACCGAGCGCTTCCGGATCAAGCCATCCGGCGAATAACCGGGCGGGAATCCGCAGAGGATGCGAGTAAGGGCTTACTCGGATCTTATGATTTCACGAGTTCGCCGCCGTATCAGGATAAGAGAAATTTCTTGCCAGCGCTCGGCTGGACTCCGCAGCCGCCGCAATCCGCGAGCGCCGGGGCATCTGAATTGGACGCCAGGACCTGGCTGAGCACGAAAGTTCCAGTTGAAAATCTCACTCAAGAGATTAAGAAATCCAGCCAGTTCACGGTCCATATTGTCTGCGAGCCCCCGGCAACAGGAGACCCAAATGGGCGCCTCGTCTCCCTCTCGCAATCGGCCGAAAATGTGAATTTTCAATTGCGGCAGGAAGGAGAATTTCTGGTGTTCTGGTTTCGCAATCCGCTGTCGGAAACGCGCTCGGTGCTGGCCTGGTCCGTGCCCGACGCGTTCGAGGCCGGGAAAGTGCGGGACATCGTCGCGTCTTACGACGGAACGGATGCGTCCGTCTACCTGGACGGGAATCGTGTGCCACAGAGGTATCGCCTAAGTGCCGGTGCAAGTCTCATGCACACCTTCTTTTTCATCCAGACCGGGGATTTGGAGGGATACGTCATTTTGTATGAGACGCTCATCTTTTTGCCCGCAGGATTGTTGATCGGTGTCGCCGCCGCGAAGAAGTGGTCCCGGCAGAAAATCTCCGGAGGGATGCTTGCCCTCGGATTGGTCCTTCCGGCGGTGCTGCTGGAGCTTTTCCTGGCCGGAGTGAGTGGGCGAAGAGTCTGGCTTGGGGATATCGCATTTGCACTCGTTTTCGGGCTGGCAGGGGTACTTCTGAGTCACGCCGACCGAGGCTTCAAATATTCTTCCGGCGATACCAAAACCGGCATTCCTTCATAAATTGGGTGAATTACATCTCACCAATCGGATTCAATGTAAGAAACGCGGTTTACGCCGAGGCCGTGGCGGCCATTCCCCATTTGTGGCGGATCGAGGCATCGAGTTTACGGAATACGATGCCGTCAACAATGTAGCCAAGTAAGGCGATCAGAGCCATGACCGCCACGACCAAATTGATGTCGTTCAAATCGCGGCCGGTCATCAGAAGCTGGCCGAGGCCCAGCGAAATGTAAATCATTTCGCCGGTGATCAGCGAGCGCCACGCAAAAGCCCATCCCTGCCTCAATCCGTCGAGCAGGTACGGCAGGCTCGCCGGCAGCAGCACGTGCCAGAACATCTGCGGCCCTTTCGCGCCCAAATTGCGGCCGGCCATGGACAAGATGCGCGGCACATTGTCGAAACCCGCCTTGGTCGATTGCGTCACGGCCAGCAGGGAGCCAGTAATCGTAACGAAAATAATCGCCGTCTCGCTCAAACCGAACCAGAGCAAAGCGATAGGCACCCAGCAAGCACTTGGAAGGCTTTGGAGGCTGAGGATCACACGCCCCAGCGTATCCTCCAGAAATTTATTGGAGGCCAGAACCATCCCCAAAAGAATCCCAAGAACCACGGAGATGGCGTAGCCGATCACCACTCGCCGCAAACTCACGCCGATGCCGATCCAGAGACTGTGATCTTTGAATCCGTCGTACAGCGATTGCGCGACTCCCTGCGGAGTGGGGAAGAGATACGGCGGCCAAACTTTTGCCAGCGCCAGCGCTTCCCAAGCCGCGAGCACGCCGGCGGCAAAAATCAATTGGTTAACGCTTTTCTTCACGGGAATACTCCGCATTAAAGGAACGGTCAATCTCTTCCCGCAGCTGTCCGAGAATTTCCTTGGACAAGTGGGCCACGTCGGAATCCTCGACGTGCCTCGGGCGCTGGAGGCTGATCTGAAACTGCGCTCTTGATGCGCCCCGGCCGGAAACTCATCAGCAGCACGCGGTCTCCGAGGCGCACGGCTTCGCGGACGTTATGCGTGACGAAGACGATGGTCGGTGAAGTTTCCTTCCAGATGCGTTCGAGCTCATCGTGCAGCATGTCGCGCGTTTGCGCATCGAGCGCGGCGAAGGGTTCGTCCATCAAGAGGATTTTCGGACGCAGGGCGAGCGAGCGCGCCAGGGCCACGCGCTGCTTCATGCCGCCGGAAAGCTGATGAATGTAGTGATCCTCAAAATGGGAGAGGTGAACCATGCGCAGAAAAAACCGGGCTCGATCTTTCCTTTCATTTTTCGATACGCCGGCCATCTTCAGGCCGAACTCCACGTTTTGCCGGACCGTCAGCCACGGAAAAAGCCCCAGCTCCTGGAAGAGCAAGATGCGATCCGTGCCGGGACCCTTCACCGGACTGCCGTCGACAGTGATTTCTCCCGTGGTGGGGCGGTCCAGGCCGGCCAGTAGATGAAGAAGCGTGGATTTTCCGCAGCCCGAGGGCCCAACGATGCAGACGAATTCGCCTTGCTCGATTTCCAGGTCGATGTTTTGCAGGGCGGGAGTGAAGGAACCTCGCGAATTGGCGTAGCTTCGGAAAACGCCGCTCAGCGCAATGCTTTCTTTCCGCGCGGGTTGAGCCGTTTGCCGAAGGTCGGGATCCACGGAAGCCTTTTTGCCGTTTTTCGGCGGTTCCGGCGGCTCTTCGTTTTCAGGCAGCGCTCGGCCGCCGCCAATCGAACGGTTGAACAGGTCTATCACGTAATTGGTCATTGTACTGGTCTCGCCTTCTTTTCGCGAAGAACTTCATTCAACAAGGTCAGGTCGTAGAGTCCGGAAAGATCCGGCGGCGTTCTGCCGAGGAACCCTTCGTCAAAGGCCTGCTGCGTGGACTTGAGTAAGCGCCGAGCGAATCGGATCGTAGGTCACCGCCATCCGGGAAAATGCGTCGTCGAGCACTTCCGCCGCCAGGGGTTTTCCTGTTTCCTTCTGCAATTGCTGGTTCATGATCTGTTTGGCCTGCGCCGGATTTTTGTTGATCCAATCCGTAAGTTCCACGTGAGCGCGGAGAAAATTCTTCACCACGTCGGGATGCTCCTTGAGGAATTGGGGGCGAACGATGAGGTCCGTGATGACGAACTCATGATTCGGCCAGAGGTCGCGCTCATCGAGGAAAATCCGGCCGCCCGCTTCATGCACCAGGCGCGCCGCCCAAGGCTCAGGAGCCCACGCCGCGTCGAGCTGTCCCTTCAAGAACAGGGTGAACTGGTCGGCGTTCGTGATCGGAAGGACCTGAACGTCGCCGCCCTTTTCCCGCGGCTTCAGTCCGTTGGCTCGCAGCCAGGCTCGCAGCGCCACATCCTGCGTGTTGCCTTGTTGCGGCGTCGCGACTTTCTTGCCGTGAAAATCCGAAGCCTTCTGGATCCCCGCGCCTTGCCGCACGACTAGAGAAGCGCCTCCGCTCGCGGCCCCGGCAATCACTCGAACCGCTTCGCCCTGCGAACGGACGTAACCTGTCACAGTCGGATTCGGGCCGACATAGGTGAGGTCGATCGCATTGGCAAACAGCGCTTCAATCGCGGAGGGCCCGGCATTGAACGCTTTCCATTCGATCTGGACGCCTGGCCCGACAGCCTTTTCAAACTGGCCGCCCGCGCGTCCCACCAATGCCTGGGCGTGCGTAATATTCGGGAAATATCCCACGCGGATGACGACCGGCCTCTGTTGGGCATGGATTCCGGAAGCGGCAATCAGCAGGAACGCCGCGAGGAAACCGAAGCCCGCCTTCCCCTTTTTTCTTTTCGATTGGCCGGATTTCACGTTTGCCACCTAGAATTTGTACGTCACGTCGAATTGCAACCGCTCCCACAGAGGCTGCACGGGCGCTGGGCTCCCAGCGGTTACCAGTGGCCGGCCGAACAGTCCATTCAGTTGCAGCGTCACATTGTCGAAAAGCTGATATAGGATTTCGGGACGGTGAATTTCGACGTTGCTGGCCGGAAAAATTTCGCTGTAATTGAACGCACCGATCACCGCTTCTCGCTGGATCATGATGCGCGTATAGCTGAACTGCCAGTCGCCCTTCTTTTGGGTACGTCCAATACTGGTTTCCAGCCAATAGCCGTGGCGAGCGCGCGGATCGCACGGCGCCGAGTAAACCGCCCCCGCCGGAATATTCCTCACGTTCTCGCAAGCGCGCGTATTTTCGCGCGAAATCGCCGATGAAAGTGAGCGGCCAGCGCTCCGAGGGCGTCGCGATGTCGAGTTGAGCGAGCGAGTCGAGAATTCCGAACTTGGATGCAAATTGCGCCGACGTAATTGTCTTCGCGCCGCTGGTTGGATTGGTCACCGTCACAGTTGCAATCGAATTCTGTTGGCCGTTATTGTTGAGCGCCAGCAGGGCATCGTCCGGGCTGGCGCTATTCGCAGTGAGAAGTGAGAGCGCAATGGAATCGGCAAATTTCCAATCGTAAAAGCTGGCATAGGCGCTCAGTTTGACGCGATCTCCAAGTTGCCAGAACGTCTGCAACTGTTCGCCGTACACCATGGTGTTGTACAGGCTCTTGTCGTTCGTTGCCGTGCGCTTGTTCTCCGCAAAGGGCAATTGGAAGCCGACGACGCTGAACTTCTTGAACAGAGGCGTCTTGACGTTGAATGCAAGAGTTTCGCCGGCGCCCTCGGGATTCAAATCCTTGTCCCAAACGAGTTCCGTGTTGAACCACGGGTATGCGAATTTTCCGCCCGTAAGCGTGAGAGGCTTGAACCAGCTTGGGGTATACGTGGCGTAAGCGCGATCAATCGCGATGGGTTTGCGCGTGTCATATTGATTTAATGTTTGGTTTGTGGAGATCGGATTGTTGAGGTCGCCCGACGCCAGCGAAAAGCCGCCTTTGAGTTGGTCATTCAGTTTCCCCTCGACGTTGAAGCGCAGGCGAATTCTTTCGCGGAACCGGTCCTGCGAGCGGTCCACCGGCCCTCCGAACGTCGGCTCCGCGCGTAACCGGAAATCACCGCTGAATACAAACGGGCCGAACGTTTTCAGCCGTTCTTCCAAGTTTCTTTGGGAGCTGCCCATGTTCGCTTCGAGCTGCGCGACTTTCTGGGCAAGATCAGTCTGCCCCGCGCCGGCACCAATCGGTGGCGGTGCAGCAATAGCAGGATCCGAGACAATCGCACCGGCTCTTGCGGCGTTGAGTTTTGCCGAGAGCTGCGCGGTCAGCTCCTGCTGATCGCGCAAGGCCGCTCGCAAGGATGCAATTTCCCGCCCTTGCGCTTGCAGAAGTTCCATCACCTGTTCGAGAGAAGGTGTTGCGGCCGTGCTTGCGGGCGCAGGTGCAACACTTGGCGCCGGCGGTATGCGAGGCTCGCCATCATTTCCCAGTGCAGGAACACTCAGAGACGTAAGGAGTATGGCCGCAACCGCAGCCCCTATTATTCCTTTGTCGCTAAACAGCCGGGATATTGAGACTTGTAGGATCACGATGATTCAGGCCTTGGCTTACAGTTGGCGGTGGGGCGGCCATCTCCTTTCTGCCTGTTTCTTGAACAGGCTTCATTCCGGGTCAATTGGTCCCCAAAATAAAAATCCCACCGCCAGATTTGTTCCGGCGGTGGGATTCTAGAATTGCTCGCTATGATTCTAGAGTATTCAGCTCCCGGCGCCAGAAGACGCACACATACAGCAGGTACAACAGAGGCAAGCCTGCTTGGTCTTCTGGACGTAGGAAATCACGGGACAAGAGTACTGAAATAGGGTTCCGAAGTCAATGCGACATTCGCAATGGGCTTATCCGGGGGCACCTATGGATGACAGCGGTTTCCGCGAATGCGGTTGGCTCGTTTCACTCACTCCGGACACATTTGCTGGCGGGAAATTTGGAGGCGCGGGGCGGGATCGAACCGCCGATAAAGGTTTTGCAGACCTTTGCCTTACCACTTGGCGACCGCGCCTCTGGGACTAACGCATTCTATCACTTCCGGTGGGACAGCTGCTCTTGGCTGTGTAGCGCATACTCAGGATGGAAAAAGCGGACAGCCAAGAGTGGCTGTCGTACAAAAAAATTCGAGGGGGGTGATGTTCCACCCCCCTCG
Source organism: uncultured Acidobacteriota bacterium (assembly GCA_963719875.1). Taxonomy (GTDB): domain Bacteria; phylum Acidobacteriota; class Terriglobia; order Acidiferrales; family UBA7541; genus Palsa-360. Next base: position 1,425,161 of record CAVRDJ010000002.1, read on the forward strand.
AAGTTGGCAGGCTGATTCCGCCTGACGGATTGGTTAGAACGTGAGCTTCAACCCGAGCTGGATGACTCGCTGGCTTCCGGAACCGACAAGCGGGTTCCCGGCTACGAAGTCGGGAGTGCCGCCCGCGCCGCCAAAAAGCGTGTGGTCATTCGAAGGGTCATTGTTTGCATTACTCGCGTTATTCGTTGCGCCGAACGGATTAGCAGGGATGGGGTGATTGAACACGTTGAAGATCTCGACGCGGAATTGAGCGCCATACCGTTCCTTGAACGTGAAGTTCTTGAACACGGAGAAATCCATGTCCTTGAAGCCCGCGTCGCGGAAGATGTTCCGGGGCATGTTGCCAAACTGCCCGAGAGCGGGAGGAGTCAAGAATGCGCTGCCGGTGGTGGTGGTGTAGCAGCCACCCTTTTTACTAGTAAGCGTAGCCGGATCCGCGGCAGCAGCCAGGCAGCCGGTCCACAAGGCTCCCGAATTGGCTAGTGGCGCGCTTTCCAGGAAGGTGATGTCACTGACTATAGTGCAAGTGGGGGCTCCGCCGACGAGATGGCAATAGGGAAGGGCATTCGCGCTGGCCCTCATGCCGGAGGGATCCCCGGCGAAATTCCAGCGATCAGCGAAGTCGAAGACCCCGCTGAAATTGTTCTTGTAGTCGTTCACGGCCCACGGCTGGGGGCCTTGGATATTGATGATGGAGTTGATCTGCCAGCCTTCGAGCAACTGGCCAAAGCCCTTAATCCCAGGAATGTTGTAAGTGGTCGTGAATGTGAAACGATGCCGGATGTCGAAGTCGCCGCTAGCGTACTCCGCCCCTGGATTCGAGGCGTTTTGCGGGAGGAGTGCGTAACGATTCTCGGAACCGTTGTCGAGGCCATGAGCGTACGTGTAACCGGCGATGAAAGACAGCCCGTGGGAAGTCCGCTGGGTCAGGGTCGCCTGCAGGCTGTTATAGTTGGAATGGAAATTGTTCGACATCTGGTTGATGAACCCAAGCCACGGAAACTTGGTAAACAATGGCCGGGCTTCCTGCGCAGCCTGCGCGCTGGCATGGCCCACAGCCAAGGGACCGCCACTGCAGGCGTCAGCCAGCTGCGCTGCCGTCAGCGGTGAATTGAGGCAATACCCCGCGCCCGCCGGGGGCTGATTGATTTCGTTAAAACCAGTCAATCTCTTGCCGAGATTGCCGACATAACCGATGTCGAGCGAGAGGTTGTTCGTGAAGGAGTGCTGAATCCCCAAACTGAAATTCTCAATGTAAGGTGTGCGGAGATGCGGGTCCACCCCCATGAGAGCGCACGGACCCGCGTCTGAGCCGACGCCGTCTCCACACGTCAACGACTTCGTGGGAAAAACTGTTGTCTGGCCGGCCGCGCAAGTCGGGAGTGTTGGGTCCCAGCAGAGGTTAGCGGCGTTGTTGTAAACATTGGCAACGGCCGCGATCGAGCCGCCGCCCGGCGTGTTGGTGGGGGCTACGTTACACACACCCACGCCAATACTCCCGCAAGAGACGAGGTTGGCTGACGTCGGGTTGGAAGCCAAGGTGACTGCCGAGCTGTTCGAGAACGAGTTTTGACTCATCCACATCACTGAGCTGAACGTCGAATACATGATGCTGAACCCGCCCCGGAGTACGGTCGTCCCCTTGCCCGTGACATCCCAGGCAAAACCAAGGTGCGGCGAGAAGTCGCGGTGATCGGGATTCCAGATCGTACTGACCCCACCCTGGCCCTGCTGAACCAATCCCGTCGATGTGGTCGGATCGAAATTGGCCCAGAGGTTGTTGCGCGCACTAAACGGCGTTGTGTAGGCGTAGCGCAGGCCCGCATTGATAGTTAGTTTCGAGTTGACGCGCCAGTCATCCTGAATGAACCCTGCAGTCGACAGCATGGTCATCACGCGGCTCGCGTTGCCGACGAAGGCTTGTCCTGAATCAACGATTCCGGCAAAGTAGTTTTCGAGCGGATCGGCACCCTTAAAATTGATCCGGCCCTTGGATTGGTCGGGGATGTTGCTATCGGTCTCGATGTGCGCGAACTCGCCGCCAAACTTGAAGGTGTGTTTGCCCTTCAAGACCGAGACATTGTCCTGAAAGTCGAAATACGGGTTGGGGCCTGTGCGTTGGGGGCGGTTGTGTTGAGTGCCTATCTGATTAAACCCATTGATGTTGATGATCGGCACCCCAGGCACGGTTAGGCCCGTGTTGATCACACAACTCCCTACTGGACAGGCAGCACTGTCGTTATTAAGCTGAGCGAGGGTAAAGCGGTCGTAGCCGAACCGCATTTCGTTCACCACGTTGGAGTTGGGGGTCCAAATCCAGTTTGCGGTCTCCGTCCACGTCTTTATCAGAAAAGTGTCATCGTAGATTGCCTGGACGAAGGGGTGATCCATTCCCACTCCAGTGTAGTCGCCGATCACCAACAGGCCGTTGAGGGTGTTCTTGTTGTTAATGTGGTAGTCGAGTTTCCCGACCCCGTTGTCGCTTTGATTAGCGATGGGGAAGTTAGCGATGAAGCCCGTGGTACTCGAAGGGTTAGGCGCGAAAAAGTTGCCTGAGCAAGTGACCGGTATTAGTGTTCCAGACGTATCGAGCGGGGTATCCCCGGTGCAACCCGCCGCTTTCTCGCTGACGATGCTCCGCGGTGTTTTCGCCGCTTGCAGAGCCGCGATCGCATCCACCATGCTGTTCGCCGGATCCGCGGGTGTTTGCCCGATGGTTTCGGGAATGCCGCCGGAAACGAGGTTGTTGCCGATTAAGGAACGGACGCCCTCATAGCCGCCGAAGAAGAAGAGCTTGTCTTTCTTGATCGGCCCACCCACCACGCCGCCGAACTGCTTCAACTGTGCCGGTATTTTAGCGCACGGGGACACGCCCCCCGCAGGAGGTCCAAGCGGGCAGGTTCCATCACTGAATGGCGCGGGGTTGAAGGCGTTGCGGGCGTCCCAGGCGTCCGTGCGTCCGAACGCGTATGCCGCGCCGTGAAGCGTGTTGGTCCCCGACTTGATTCCCACGTTCACCACGGCGCCAGGCTTCCATCCGGCCTCCGCCTTGGGAATTTCTGCGAGGTTGAATTCCTGAATGGCGTCGATGGGCATGATCGTCGCCGCATCGGTGAGCGGACTCGACACACCGATGATGGGGCGGGCGTCAAAGAAATTGGCGTTGATCACGCCGTCAATCATCCAGGCGTTTTCATCGGGACGCACGCCATTGGTGGCTTGGGTCCATGGCCCGCCGCCCGGCTGGATCATCACGCCCGGGCGCAGAGACAGCAGCATTTGGTAGTTGCGGCCATTCAAAGGCATATTGCTGATGTCCGCGTTATCGAGTGTGCCGCCCAGCGTGGCGTTGGTGGTTTCCACCAGTGGAACTGATTCGGTCACCGTTACCGTCTGCTCTTGGACACCGGGTTGAAGAACCAAGTCAATTCGAATTTCCTGGCCAACTTGGAGCACGACGTTCTGACGCTCCAGCTTCTTGAACCCTTTGGACTCGGCGCGAACCGTATACGTGCCGGGGTTCAACGTGGGAGCGTTATAGATACCGGCGTCATCCGTGGTCAGGGTTCGCGCGACGCCTCTCTCCGTGTCGAGCACGGTTATTGTGGCGCCGGAAATGACGCCGCCACTCTGGTCCGTAACGGTTCCGACGATGCGCCCAGAACTACCTTGTGAAAACGCCGGCAGGCATAGCAAAACCACACCCAATAGGCCCCCCAGCAATTGGATCGCTTTCCCCCACCAACTACTCATCTTTAGAGTTCTCATTTCTGGACCTCTCGTTTGCAAGGATTCAAATCTGAATCAGCCACCCATACCTACCCCTACCAAGATCCCTACCCCTGAAACACGAAAAAAACTCTTGAGAATCTTTGAACTCCCCATTGAGAACGCAAATAAATCACACAAAGTCGCCATTTGACTTCGGGGCGGCCAGCGTGGTCATTTCACCAAACAGGACAACTCTTGACGAGCTGTATCCTGGATAGCGCCTGCCGGGTTCAGTAAAATCTTCACTCAATATTTAAGATTCAAGATCAATATTTAATTAATGCCGATAAAAAATATAGACAGCACCCGACCACTAATGGGGGGAAGAGTAGTTCCAAAGGTTTATCAAGTCAAGCGCTATTTATTGTCCGTTTGCCGCTGGACCCGGTCTTCTGGCTGCACCACGGGTCGGTAGGTTTAGTTGAAGGTTAGTATGCAGAGCGGGATTCGAGGACGCACGTCACCCCCGGCATCGGAACTAGTTTACTGCCGGCTGGATTCCGTTGCCATCCCGAGCGGTTCATTAGTATCGTCGGCCCTTAACTTCTCCGATGAAATTCACGTTTCGATGAGAATGGCCTCGCCTTCGTCTAGTTGGCAGTGCCACCGACACAGCCATAAATGAACACAGACCCCGGGCGGGAACCGTGTAGCTAATTCTTTGCCCTCGGGATCATGAAATTTTGACGTCCAAGTGGGGCGGCAGCGGCTGCCGATGTTGTGGGCTTCCAGGTCGGGTTCCGCCATGACTTTTGCATTGAAATATCACCGGAACCGCGCTGTTTTCGTTAACCCAGAAATACGCAAATAACAGATTTCACATGGCTTAGGTGAGTTCGTTTCGCAAAATCGCATTCTTCGTCCTTCGACTCACCCGGCCTTGTCCTTTGGCGTAGGTCTGCATCCGCTGACGCCGCAGGGGGCTACAACACACAGAACTCTCCATCGGCATGGCAAAGGGAAGGATTGGTGCACCGTCGTTTGAAGTACGCAGATCATTGAGTGTATGTTATTGATATACCATAATATATAATTACGCGTCGCTGTCGCTCGAATCGGGAGGGCGACTCCGCCCTCACGGCATCACGTGATGTTAACGTCCAACTGAGGCGGGGGCGGTTGCCCCTTGCGCATCCGCTGTGCACGCTCGAGCTGCATCAGCGTGCGGTCTAAGGCTCGTTCCAAGCTGGTTTCGTAACGTAGCAAACGATCCAGACCTCGAGAGTCAGGCACGTTTTGCCGAAGGACTTCCACTTTCCTTCGTTCCGATTCGATCGATTCGCGTTTCTCTTGGTATTGTTTGAAGCGGGCGATCTCGGCGTCGATTTCTTGTAACAGGAACGCCTTGCATTGTTCAGGTACTGGATAGCCTTTGCTTTGGCGTTCTCTAGCAGGTGCTTCTGCAGTCTGGAACCAGATTGAATACTTATCTACAAGATTCTCCCAAAAATGAGGTCTATAACCGTAGATCGTTCGGAGAATTCCTTCGTCTTGGTGCTGGCTTAGTCCGCTGGTCTCAATTCGCTGTCGCAATTCCACGAGCAATTCGATGCAGCGTTTGAGAACCTCTGGATTTTGAATATCCCATATAAGGCCATTGGGTAGAGGTGGAGTCGTCTTTATTTCTTCATTCCGCTTACAGCTAATTTCTTGTGCTTCTGATTGTTCCTTCTAGCGTTGATCGAATTCCAAGAACTCGGAGTTTTTCCGGATCTCTGCCCCTTCCGCTACGAGCAGTCGGCGATGGCGCCACGAAATGGTCGCCAACTTTTCCACAAGGAGTTCCTCGAACTTGCCTACCGGCTGAAACGTTTCCCTTAGACCTTTCAGCAATAAATTATAGTCTGCACGCGATTCGCCTTTCAGCACGGTCGCTCTGGAAAAAATCCCGAACTTAACTGAGTTTCGACTCGAGTTCCTTTTGCCGAGTTCGGTTCGTGGGCCGGTGGCATTCTGATTGGCTGGCTGATCCGGCCGGCTTCGAGTTCCCTGATCTTCCTCGCGAGATGACGGTTGCGACCCGTTTCCTGTGGTGCTTGACGAAAATTCATCTGGTTCTTGACTTTGAATTTTCTTTCCCATACTGGTCAGGCCCCCCTTTCCATTTTTGAAACAAATCCAAAATATGGCAGGAGTGCATGCTTGCTCAACCCACAAATCGGGGAACAAATGATGTGCCGTGATTTATCGCAAGTTGGGCTCAGAATCCAAGCGGGCGGGAAGACGCATCGTGACGCTGCGCGGCGCGGAACCAGGAACCGCGCTTCAGGCGCCTATTCCATAGGGCCTGCAGTCGCCTATCATTCATGCCGTGATCTCCAGTTGCTCCCTTAAGCAGAATCGCCATCTCTTTCCAGTGCGGTTTTCCCGTCTGCTCCCGGACAAAATGCAATAGGCGTAGGATTAGGTTGGTCTCTTTGTGGGTAGAGTGATGAAGCCGTCGCGCCCGGCGTTGCTGTGCTCCAACGTCTGCCAGACTGGATAGGCGTTCCGCATATCGCAAGAGTTCGCTGGTCGAGGGAACAGCAATTATCACTCCCTTCGGTTTGGAGGATTCTAGCCAAATCGCAAAGTTTTTGATCTTTGTTGCACGACGCTGGAGGTTCTGTACACTCCGCTCTGTTTTCCGCTTCTTTGGCTCACAATATACTTCTCTAATGAATGCAAGGTAGCCGAGAACATGCCCTTGAAATTCCTGAGGGTTTTCCCAGTCACCCTGCGTGGGTATAAGGCAGTTAAGAGCCTCGCGCTCTTTTGTGTCCTGTGGTTGGTATCGAGGCAATTCCATGCTTAGCCGTTAGCTCTTCCCAGTTAAAATCCAGTCCGTGGTGCACCCAGACCGCAGGGCTAGTTTGAGTAGAGTTCCCAAAGGCAATGCACTTTGCCCCAGCTCATACTTCGACAGTTGTGCCTGACTGATATTCAGTGAACGTGCGAAATCCTCCTGCGTAACCTGAGCTCTTAGCTTTCTGATCCTTTGTCCCACGGCGTGTAGATCTATACCAGTCTGGGAACGGCGTGGGCGGCCTGAATGTTTCGGCTTGACATTATTCATTTTGAGAGTATTCTTTTTACGAGTACTAACAACACTCATTTCCGTTGACTGGTTCCAACATTCACAACCGGCCTTCCAAGATACGCGCCGGGTAGCTTAGCAGATGGAGGTCTCCGAAAACCATGATCCAAAATGATCGCGCCCGTGTTTCAGACCATGTAAGTAAACAACAATCACGGCATCCGAAAATGCGGCCTCAAATTGGAAGGCCTGCGAAGAGAAGAAGTGCACTCTTTCGGTTAAATGCGATTCACGCCCGAGCGACTTGGGGATTGCTTTCAAAGTATGCGATTCGAACTCTTCAACAATTATCCGAACGGCACTCCCTTGATGTTGCAGCCGGAGAGATCCAGCTTTTGGACAACCGTTGGTATGTAACACACGCGGGTCTGCTTCAAATTGCACGACGCAACCGGTGCGTGGGAATCAGAACATCCATCGAAAAAGCATTCTCCGATCCTGGTGCCAATCGTTGGGTGTTCAAGGCGACCGTCTACAAGTCACCCCGCTCTCGCGGCTTCGTCGGTTATGGCGACGCCGATCCCTCCAATGTCTCTTCCATGGTCCACGGCGCCGAGATGCGTGTCGCCGAAACTCGCGCCGTCAACCGCGCCCTCCGCAAGGCCTACGGAATCGGCCTCTGCTCCGTCGAGGAACTCGGCTGGGCTCCTAGATCTAACGCGTCTGGACCTCCGGTTCAGCCCAAGGCATCCGTGGGCGGAAATAACGGCCACCAGAACGGCCAACCTCGCCTGCGTGATCGCCTCTGCCTTCTGATTCGCCAGCACCGGCTCGATGCTGGCCTCGTTAAGGCCTATGCAGCCGACTACTGCGGAACTCCCACCCTGCGGGATGCCAGCCGAGATCAAGTCGAGGCCTTCATCAACGATCTGGCCGAGCGCGCCGTCAAGGATCGCGACGGGCTGATCTGTCAGCTCAATAGCTATGCGAAGCAACCGGAGGTGAACTCATGAAGCGTCATATCCCAGGTTTGCATGGCGACAGTCCCAACACTCCGAGCATCTTGGAGGGCGTTTTCCTGGTCCGCGTCGATCGGGTCTTCTACCGCTGGCATCCCGAGCGACCGTTCTACGTCCTGCGGCTCATCATTCTCGAACCAAGAGAACATCAAGGCCGCTCCCTCAACGGTCGCCTCTACTGTACTCCCAAAGCACTCTGGAAACTCCGCTGGTTCCTGCGGGACTTTGGCTACGACCCTGATCTCATGGGCCGAGACGAAGTGGACGAAAAGGCGCTCGTCGGCCTTCGAGGAATCGTGCGGATTTCCCGCACCACCCTGAACGGCCGTTCGTTCCTCAATCTCGGCGGGTTCGCCCCAGCCAGTGAATGGGAAGAACTTTCCATGTCTGCGGCAAGCAGCCAGGAGGTGGCCCGTGACGTTTAGCTACACGCAGGTTTCGCAGTACCTACGCTGCCCGAGGAGCTACCGCTTTCGGTATCTAGACGGCTGGAGGGAGAAGGAGTCCCGGGCGGCGCTGTGCTTCGGCCGCTGTTTCGAGAAGGCTCTGGCAGCTTTCTTCGAGCGCGAGGATCCCGGAGCCGTGTTGTTCAAAGAGTGGGGAGCGTACCGCGACATTCCACTCGAGTACTCCCACGGAGATGACTGGGAGCGCCTGCTTCGCCAAGGAATCGGCCTCTTGGAACAGTTCGCTCGAGATAACCGAATCCGGATTCGCCAACCCAAACGAAACATGCAGAAGAAAATCGTCCGCTCGCTCTCGAACGGCAACGAGTTTGTGGCCTATGTCGATGCCATTGGCCAACTGGATGGTAAGCGGCGATTACTCGAATGGAAAACCACCAGTGCTCGTTACCCGGAGCAGCCCGAGGGACTGATCTCACTTGACCTGCAGCTCGTCTGCTATTCCTGGATCACTGGCATCTCCGATGTTGCCATTGTGGCGTTTGTGAGGAAACGCGTTCCGGAGATTCAATACCTACTTGCTTCGATCACCGAAGAGCAGCGTCAGGAGTTTGGCCAACTGGTCGAAGCCACGGCCCGTCAAATCGAAACTGCCCAGTTCCCTGCCCACCCAGGAATCCGTTTCCCGCAGAACGGATGCGTTAGCTGCGCACACCTCGGCTTATGCCTCGGGAACGAGGCACTGGCCCTAACCAAACTCATTCGTCAACCGGGAGCGAGCGACCTTGATTGGCTTGACGTGCTTGACGACTAACGGAAGGCCTTTGATGGCTCCGAAGCTCAATCGCCGCCGTGCCGTGTTTGTGCTCTCGAAGATCGAGGAGATCTTGTCTTGGGAGAAGGCAACCGACCGCGAACGGGATTCCAAGTTTGTAGAACTCGGGCGCTATCTATGTGAGGTTCGGGCAGGACAATACTGGAGGGTGGACAACGTCCGTTCGTTCGATGAGTTCCTGGAGAGGAAGTTCCCGGAGTCCAGGCGCAAGGCCTACTACCTGATGGCGATCCACGAGCAGCTGCCTCGCATTCACAAGGTAGAACTGCAGCAGGTGGGCTGGACGAAGGCGACGGAACTAGCGAAGGTCGCGCGGAGGGATGGTCAGAGGTTCGATAGTGCAACCTGGTTGCACAAAGCGCGCAAACTCCCCAAGGAGGAGTTCAAACGCGAGGTCTCGAAGCATCTGACCGGGAAGGAAACGGAACCGTGGGAGATCCTCTATTTCAAAGCGTACAAGAGTCAATTGCCCGTAATCGAGCAGGCCCTAGAAGCATCGGCTCTGATGCTTGGGAGCGACAAGTCGCGCGGCTACTGCTTGGAGATGATCTGCGCGGATTTTCTGGCGGGAGTGAGTTTGGAGGTGGGTAACCGAAATGCTTTATTACCTTGCCTCACTCGGCTGGTCATTGGTCTTCCGAAGCCACAGAGGACGCAACTCCTTGAAGAAGTGCAGGTGACGCTTTGACGGGGATCCGTGCAAAGCGGCCACGATTAAGGCCTGACCCTGGAGCTTATCGCGGGCTCTGCCGTGAAGTTTTGGAGCGAGATGGATGGCGTTGCCAATCGTGTGGTTGTATAGAAAGTCTTCAAGTCCATCACATTCAGCCGCGGAGCCAGCAAGGCGATGACGTAGAATCCAATTTGATAACTCTTTGCACTGGCTGTCACCAAAGAGCGCATCGGCGGTGAGAAGAATTCGAGTGAATTCGACGAGTATCAGCAGTAGGCAGCAAGGTATGCGCTTTGACTCTGAAATTTCCGTCATCCGCGAACGAAATTGGAATTGTCGCGAAGATTGCTGCAATTTATCAGCCAACGCGCGATCAGGCAAGCTCGGAGACATCCTGGCAGGACCGCCTGGCATGCCGGGCTTCGTTTCAACCGCCTGAACTCGCGATAGGAAGCCGAATCTGAAAAACTGACCCGCGCCCCGGCGAGCTATGCACTTCAATCGTCCCGGCGTGAACCTCGGTAATCCAGCGGCCGATGGAGAGCCCCAATCCGACTCCTCCCGATTCGCGGCTGCGCGCTTTATCCGCGCGATAGAAGCGCTCAAACACATTCGGCAGATCCGTCTCGGCGATGCCAATGCCAGTGTCGCGCACTTCCGCTACGGCGTAGCCGTCGTTCCGCTGCAAGGAAACTTCGACCTGTCCGCTCGCGGGCGTATATTTCACCGCATTATCGATCAGGATCAAGAACAGGCGCCGGAGCGAACTGGCGTCGCCTTGAATCCACAACGAGTCTCCGGAAATTTTCTCTTGAAAGGCGATCTGTTTCGCTTCCGCCAGGGCGCTTCCCTGATGGCAGGCCTCGCGCAGCACCTCTGCGACGTTCGTGTCGGAGAAATGAAGCGTTTCCGCTCCGGAATCGGCCCGGGCCAGGAACATCAGCTGTTCGATCAACCCGGAAGTTTTTTCGAGCTCGGTGAGCACTTCGGCGATGACGTCCCGATATTCGTCCGCGGAACGCGCTTTCCGCAAGGAGAGTTCCGCCCGGGTTCGCATCACCGCCACCGGCGTGCGCAATTCATGCGAGGCGTCCGCCGTGAATTGCGTGATTTTCTTGAACGCGGCTTCCAAACGCCCGAGCATGCCGTTGAGCGTCTCCGAAAGGCGCTGCAGCTCATCCCTGGTATTTGGCACGACCAGCCGGCTCGATAGGTTCTGCGCGCTGATCGTTCTCGCCGTTTGCGTAATCTGGTCCACCGGGGCCAGCGCCCGCGTGCTGATCCAGTAGCCTCCCGCCGCCGCACACAAGAGCAGCGAGGGAATGGAAATGAAGAGCAGCAACGCGAAATGGTCCAGGGCTTCATAGAAGTCGTCCATTTCAAACGCAACCTGGATCAGGTAGGACTGACCTCCCGCTTGGACTTTTTCACTCCATACCCGCAGCGGAACGGTACCGCCCATAAAATCGACGGGTCTTTTGCGCAGGGTCGCCGGGATTGGAACTCCATAATCGCTCATGACCGAGGACCTGTAGAGCCAGTTGCCCTGTTCGTCCGAAACCTGCATGAGGGCGCCGCCGGCCCGCAATTCGGTGTGCTCTTGAAGCCCATCCGGCAGATCGTCCTTGTGTCCTCGCTGGATGTCGCGGTCGATGAGCTGATGGACCCCTTCGGCTCTGATCACGAGTTCTTCATCCACAGTTTTATGAATGCTGTGGCGCATTTCGAGGTACGCGCTCACGCCAAAAGCGGACAACACGACGGCGAGAACTGCAAAATACCAAGCAGTCAGGCGGAGCCGAATGGGAAGCGTCATCATGCTCTAGTGGTGTCCCGAATGGTGTATCCCGTCCCGCGAACGGTCTGGATCAGTTTTACCTTATGGTCTCGATCCACTTTGTTGCGCAATAAACTGATAAAGGCGTCGAGCGTATTCTCCTCCACGTCGTCGTTGGAATCCCAAACCGAATGCACGATCGTGTTTCTGGCGACGACCCGGCCGGCGCGGCGCATCAGGAATTCCAGCAAACGGAACTCCGTCCGGCTTAACGAAATCTCTTCGCCGGCTCGCTTGGCTTCGTGAGTGGCCGGGTTCAAGACCAGATCTCCCACTTGCAGAAGCGTGGGACGCGGGACCGATCCGCGCCGCGAGACCGAGCGGAGCCGCGCGAGGAATTCCTCAAAAGAAAACGGCTTCGTCATGTAGTCATCGGCGCCGATGTCGAGTCCTTTTACAACGTCCGGCACAGTGTCGCGGGCGGTAAGGACTAGGATCGGTGTTGTGTTCCCGGACTTGCGCAAGCGCCGCGCGACTTCGAAACCGTCGATTCCCGGGAGCATCAGGTCCAGCACGATGGCGTCGTATTCCAGGGCTTGGGCCATTTCGAGCGCGTCGCGGCCGTCAAAGGCCAGGCTGACGGAATGGTTTTCTTCCTCCAGGCCTCTCTTGAGCAGTTCGGCCATCTTCTTCTCGTCTTCCACGATCAGGACATGCATCGCTGACACACTCCAATCAAAGCACAGCAACCTGAAAATGTACTGAAACCTCCTGTAAATGATTCTAGGCTTTTCCTGCCGTGTAAGGGAAGAGAACGGAGGGGCGAATCCAATCGGCACCATGAGGAATCTGAGATTTTCATTCTTCCTTCAGATTCATCTGGTAACCTGCTCCGAACTGGGGGCTGAGGAGCAGATGAATCGATGGAAGATATTATTTCTTGTCTTGATTGTTATAGCTGTTGTGGGCATCGTTTACGGGATGTCCGTGATCCGGCACGGATTCAGAGCAACGGATCAGCCATCTGTCGTAGAGACCGTCATGGCGCGGACCGTGCGGAATCTGGGTATTCCGCGAGCTGCGCGCATGGAAGCGAATCCGTGGACGGCGACTCCCGCCCTGCTCGACGAGGCGCGGGAGAATTTCATGGACCACTGCGCGGCCTGCCATGGCAAAGATGGCGACGGCCGATCGGGAATTGGGCAGAACCTTTATCCCAAATCCCCGGATTTGCGCCAGCCCGAAACACAAAATCTCAGCGACGGCGAAATCCATTACATCATTCAGAACGGCGTGCGGCTCACGGGGATGCCGGCCTTCGGAAATCCGCACGGCAGTCTGGATGCCAACAGCGCCTGGAAGCTGGTGCTTTTCATTCGCTCCATTGGGCTGACGACTCCACAGGAAAAAGCCGAACAGATCGCGACGGCCGCGTCGGCGCACTACGTCGGTTCCGCGGCTTGCGAGAAATGCCACGCCGAGATATACGAACGCTGGAAAAAAACTCCGATGGCGAATGTCGTGCGCGATCCGCGCGAGCACCCGGACGCCATTATTCCCAATCTCGCCACAAACAACGTGAGCCCGAAATTCACGAAGGATCAGGTTGCTTTCATTTACGGAAGCATCTGGAAGCAGCGGTATTTCACCAAAATCGGGGATGACTATTATCCCGAACCCGCGCAGTGGGACGTGACCCACAAAGCGTGGCGTCCCTATTTTGTGGCCAACGGAACCGATTGGTGGGCCACGCTCTATCCCCCCGATAACATGAAGCGGCCCACCGGTCCCACCTGCGACGGCTGTCACTCGGTGGACTACAACATACAGACCAAGCAGGTTGCGGAATGGAATGTCGGCTGCGAACGCTGTCACGGTCCCGGGAGCGCGCACGTCGATCATGCCACACGCAGCAATATTCTGAATCCGGCGCGCATGGATACGGTCAGCGCGAACGACACCTGCATTCAGTGCCATTCGCAGGGGCGCCCGCTGACCAATCCCATCGCAGGCCAATACTATGACTGGCCCGTTGGTTACCACGTGGGGCTCGCGCTGCGGGACTACTGGCAGCTGGAAGATCACAAACTCGGTGAACAGACGTTTACTCATTTCCCGGAAGGCACCGCGCATAAAAACCGCATGCAGGGAAACGATTTCGTACAGAGCGTGATGTACCGTCGCGGGGTCATGTGCCTCGATTGCCACGACGTGCACGGCACCAAGAACTACGCGCAACTCCGGAAACCAGCCAACGAAATTTGCCTGGATTGTCATGGGCCCGGCTCACGCAACGGGCCGCGTGAAGCGACGCTGGCAGAGCACACGCATCACAAGGATGGGTCTGCCGGTAGCGAATGTGTGGCCTGCCACATGCCAAAGATCGAAGTCACGATTCCCGGCGTCTTCGTGAGCGCGCACACCTTCGCCTTCATTACCCCGGCCATGACGGACAAATACAAAATCCCGAATCCCTGCACGTCTTGCCACATGGACAAGAACACTTCTTGGGCCTCCGATGCCATGCGCCATTGGCCGGATCAGTCGCCATGGCGGGATGAGTAAATTCTTAGCTTGTCCTTAAGGCGTCATTCAGGTTAAACGGGTAGGATAATGGGCGGGGTGATGTGTTCTTTAGGGATGCAGTTTCCGTCCGGAGTCTCGTGGGGAATACAATAATAATTTCGACCGCGTCAAAGCTGTAAGGGGGCCCAATGAAATTTGTAGTCGCGACGCTGGTTCTGCTTTTCTTTTTCTGTTTGCCCGCGAATGCCCAAGTGTCAGGAGGCTCGATTACCGGCGGGGTTACGGGAGAGACAGGCGGTGCGATGCCGGATGTCCGCATCTCTGTGAAAGAGACAAGTACCGGCCTCGCCAGAACAGCCACGACCAATCCGGCTGGCCTCTTCAACGTTCCCGATCTCTCTCCAGGAAACTATGAAATGACCGTATCGGCCTCCGGATTCGTCACTCAAGTCTGGACGGCCATTACGGTGACGGCGGGCGTCGAGCGCGTCCTGAACGTCGTCATGCGCCCGGGTAATCCCGAGCCGGCTGTGCGGGTAGCTGCGCCACCCGCGCTGGCGAGTGAATCTTGTTCCGGCGGATGTGGAAGCGCCAATGCCAACACAGTACGTGACACCCCGCTCAACGGGCGCGACTGGGCGGCGCTGGCGACGTTGCAGGCCGGCGTCTCCTCGGTGCAGAACGGGAGCGCAACCGGCGGAGGCAATACCGATCGCGGATTCGGTGCGGCCGTAAGCATTTCCGGATCGCGGCCGGATCAAAACAGCTATCGCTTGGATGGAATCAGCATCAACGACTACGCCAACGGCGCTCCGGGCAGCGTGCTCGGCGACAACCTGGGGATTGACGCCGTGGAGCAGGTGTCCGTACTGGGGAGCAACTATCCCGCCGAGTATGGACGGACCTCGGGCGGCGTGATCAACGTGGTGACCCGCACCGGAAAGGACGCTTTCCACGGATCCTTGTACGAGTTTCTCCGCAACAGCGCCCTCGACGCACGAAATTTTTTTGACGGCCCGGTGATTCCCCCCTTCAAGCGCAATCAATTCGGGGGATCGGGCGGGTTGCCGATCCGGAAGGACCGCACCTTCATTTTCGGCGACTACGAAGGGCTTCGCCAATCGCTGGGAGTTACTACGGTCGGCACGGTGCCGTCCGCGAACGCGCGCCTGGGAATCGTGCACGATGCCAATGGGAATCTCCTTGGCCCGGACGGCAACCCTGCCAGCGGTCCTTGGACAGGGGCGTGCCCCAATCCCGCAACGCAGACAAATTTATCCGCCGGGCAGGCGGGTTTTTGTGTAGACAATTTTGTCGGACTTCCCGACCCGCAAAATTCCTCCACGCACCCATCGTTCATCAACGCTTTCTATCCTTCACCCAACGGGCAAATCCAGCCGGGAGGCAACACCGGACTTTTCTCTTTCTCCGCACAGCAAGTGACCACCGAAAATTATTTCACCATCCGCTTCGATCACAAATTTTCGGACAAGGACAGCATCTACACCACTTTTATGCGCGACAACTCCAAGACCGTCCAGCCCAGCACCTTTGGCGAATTGTCTTCGGACATCTTATCGGGCCGCATGGTTGCCACGATTCACGAGCAGCACGTCTTCAGCCCCAACTTGCTGAATGTCGCCCAGATCGGATTCAACCGCGCCGTGGGGAGCATTGGACAAGTGGATCAGGTTGCCAGCTCCTATCAACCTGTCTTGTCCTCCGCCTATTACGCGTTCGTTCCGGGAGGGTTTGCGGGAGGAATTGAGAGCATTCCGGGCGTCACAAATTTCACGGGCGCGCCGACGGCAGGGCGGTTTATTCCTTCCAGCAGGGCTCTCTACTGGACTTCTTACCAGGGAGGGGATGACCTCGTCCTCATCCGTGGAAAACACTCCATTAAGTTCGGGGCCGAAGTCGAACGGATGCAGGACAACGAAGTCTCGGCCAGCAATATTAATGGAGCGTTCCGCTTTGATTCGCTGACGCAATTCCTCACCAACCGGCCCTCCCGGTTTGCCGGGACCTCGACACCGCTGCCGCTGGATATCGGGTTGCGGGAGACCCTTTTCGGCGCCTATGTGCAGGATGACATCCGCGTGCAAAAGTCCCTGACGTTGAACGCTGGATTGCGCTACGAAATGTTGACGGTGCCGACCGAATCGCACGGGTTGACCACCGTGCTTCGTAATTTGACCGATCCGCTGCCCACTTGCGGGGTCTCAAACCCGGGCTGCTCCGGCACCGGGCCGTTGTTCTCAAACCCCACACTGCGGAATTTTGAGCCGCGACTCGGATTCGCCTGGAACCCGCGAGGGGGAAAGACACTTCTTCGCGGCGGATTCGGCGTCTTTGATGTGCTGCCGCTGCCTTATGAATTTACGCTCTCGTTTCAGCGCGCCGCTCCCTTTACCCGGACCATCGTCGGTGAGAATCTTCCTGCTGGGTCGTTTGCGCCTTCCACTTCTCCGACGTCCGCCTATAACCTGCTGGTGAATCAGACCAATACCAACCTGGCTTACCACGCCGAAGCCAAGCCAAAACGCAATTACGTGATGCAGTGGAATTTGAGTTTGGCGCGGGAGCTGACCTCCACGCTGGCGCTGACGGTAGGCTACGTGGGATCGCGGGGAGTCCACCAGCCGTACAGGGTCGACAACATTGATATGGTCCTTCCCACGCTTACTTCGGCCGGCTACCTGTGGCCCTGCGGACCCGATGGCTTGGGCGATGCTTGCCAGTCGGGCTTTCTCCCGAATGGGACACCCACTTCAAAGATCAATCCGAATTTTGGGCGAATCAACGCCACGCTCTGGCAGGCGAATTCATTTTACGATGCCATGCAGGTAGACGTCGCCAAGCGCGCCGGCCACGGATTCACGTTCCATGGCGCGTACACCTGGGGTAAGAGCATTGACACGCTCTCGGCCACGGAAGCCGATGATGCGTTTCCGAACGGCATATTCAACCAGCTTTTCATTGACCAGCGGACTACACGCGGGCTCTCGGATTTCAATGTGGCGCAAACTGTCGTCCTGAGCGCCACGTGGGAAGTGCCGGGGCCGAGAAAAGGTTCGAAGTTTCCGGAATGGGCTTTTGGGGGATGGCAACTCGTCGCTCTCTACAAGGCCAGCACCGGGCAGCCTTTCACGCCCATTCTTGGCGGCGACCCCGTGGGAACGAAACTGGACGAAACCGGATTAGTTCCCAGTTTTGTTCCCGGCTGCAACCCGGTAAATGCCAATTTTAAGAAGGATCCGAACGGGCCCATCTATATCAATCCCAGCTGCTTCATTTTGCCGCAATCGGCTCAGGCCATTGCGGGCGAGTGCCAGCCCTTCGGGCAGGGCCCGGGAAGCGCCGGCATCACCGGCACGTGCGCAAATCTGCGCGGAAATATGGGCCGCAATATCGTCATCGGACCGGGCTTGTCGAAGCTGGACTTCTCCGTGTTCAAGAACAACTACATCCGGCGGATCTCGGAGAGTTTCAACGCCCAGTTCCGGGCGGAGATTTTCAATATTTTCAATCGCGCGAATTTCGGCTCGCCCACTGACAACTTGACCGTCTTCGACCAAAATGGACAATCGATTCCAAGCGGTGGACTCCTCACCTCGACGCAGACCACATCCCGCCAGATTCAATTTGCGATCAAATTGATCTGGTAAATAGCGCAGGCTTCAGCTTGTGGGTTTTCGTCCTTGCAAGGACCAACCCCCACAGGCTGAAGCCTGCGCTACGGGTTCAATCTGAAACAGTTTTCTCCTACGAAACTGGCGCGACTGATTCCCGGCCCACCTCGACATCCAAAGCTATAATTGAAATTTGCCTTGGTAGAACTGCAATCTTCGTGACAACGAATCCGGGGACACGTATATGCAAGACTGGCTGCCAAGATCGATTTCCTGTTTGAAGGAATACAGCTGGCATAAATTCGCCGCCGACGTTCTGGCGGGAATTACCGTGGGGCTCGTCGCGCTGCCACTGGCGATGGCGTTTGCGATTGCCTCGGGAGTAGCGCCGCAGTCGGGTTTGTATTGCGCTATCGTCGCGGGGTTCTTGATTTCAGCGCTGGGTGGATCGACGACGCAAATCGGCGGCCCCACGGGCGCGTTCGTCGTGGTGGTCTACGGCATTGTGGTGCGCTACGGCCTGGACGGCTTGTTCATGTGCACGCTCATGGCGGGAGTGATGCTCGTCATTTTGGGCGTCACCGGCCTGGGCACCGCGGTGAAGTACATTCCGCGCCCGGTTGTCGTGGGATTCACAAACGGCATCGCCGTCATCATCGCCAGCACGCAGATCAAGGATTTTTTCGGCCTCAAAATCGAAAAGGTTCCCGGAGAATTTCTGGCCCGCATGGAAATTCTCGCGCGGAATTTGCACACCCTTTCTCCTTTGGAAACCAGCCTGGGCGTCTTCGCGCTGATTGTGATTCTGATCTTTATGCGCTTTGTGAAGCGCGTGCCGGGATACATTGTCGCCCTGTTTGCGGGCACGGCGCTTGTGGTCTTGCTGAAGCTGCCGGTGGAAACGATCGGAACGCGCTTCGGCGGCATTCCGTCCGGCTTCCCGGGAATCAAAATTCCGAAGTTCCACTTTGATTTGCTGCGCCCGCTGATCGCTCCCGCAATTACCGTCGCCATGCTCGGGGCGATCGAATCGCTCATGTCCGCCGTCGTTTCCGACCGCATGAGCGGAACCAAGCACAATCCCAACGTGGAACTTATCGGACAGGGCGTCGCCAACATCATGTCTCCGCTCTTTGGCGGCCTGCCCGCCACCGGCGCGATTGCGCGCACGGCCACGAATATTCGCTCCGGAGCGAAAACGCCCGTCTCAGGAATGATCCACGCGTTGACGCTGCTGGCGATTGTGCTGTTCGCCGCGCCCATGGCTCGATTCATTCCGCTCTCCGTGCTGGCCGCGATTTTGCTCGTGGTCTCCTACAACATGGGGGAATGGCGGGAAATTCCGGAGCTACTGAAGCTTTCTCGTCTTGAGATCGGCACGTGGCTGGTTACGTTCTCTCTCACCGTGTTCGCGGATTTGACGGTGGCCGTCGAAGCGGGAATGATCCTGGCGGCCCTCGTGTATATCCGCAAGGTCACGGCCACCACAACGGTTTCGCAAGTCACTGACGAATATCTCCGCGAAGGCCAGGTCCATATCCTGCAGCACAAGGAAATTCCGTCTTACGTGACCATCTTCCGCATCCACGGCCCTTTTCTCTTTGGCGCCACCGATAAAATCGACGAAGTGATCGAGCGTATTCCCGATCTGCCACTCATCCTCGTGCTTCGTCTTCGCAACATGACGGCAATTGATGCCACCGGCTTGCAGGCTCTGGAAAACCTGGCCGATGCTGTGCACGAATCCGGCCGCGGGCTCATCCTCTGCGGCGCGCGCGAACAGCCCGCCCGCTTGATGCACCAGTCCGAATTCGAGGAGCACGTGGGTGCAGGCAACATCAGTCCGAGCATTGCTGTTGCCCTGGAACGAGCCAAGGTCCTGTATCAGGAGATTGAGCAGCGGAACCTTCAGTCCGTGGGCCAAGGCACCCCGGCGTCCTGATCTTTAAGCAGGCCAAGGAGCGAATATCTCGAGCAAGGCCATGATTCGAGGGCTCAGGTGCAGGGCCTCACTCTCCTGTTCCAGGAACTGGTGAGGAACAGAGGCTGCCTTTAAAGCATCGCGCAGGTAAGAGATTCGCATGAGTCCAATTGCATGGCCGATGTCAGCTTCGCGCCGAACCTTAAAAGTAGTCCACCCAGAGTTAGGAACCCAACGGTGCTCTTCGGCCTGACCTTCCTCCAGCAGCGCGTCGCGAACTGCTCGCGGAAATGGGATATCCACGGTTCCGTCTTTGTGCAGGTGTCCGATCTCTGCTTTCCCAAATCTAAATTCTTTACTTCCAAACCGATGCGGGTGAACTGCGACGTTAGGCCAGGCGGAAACTTCGTCCTCCAGCCGTTTTAGGTAGTTCATGTCCTTATCTCCCTGCAATATTGGATGATCGCACGTCAAGGTTTGGATCAGCGGCGGAATATGTCACACGCACACTTTGAAGATCATTCGCTCCATCGAAGCGATCCAATTCCTTGCGGGCCCTTGAAATTCTCCAAAGTAGAGCAGGGGCGGGGATTTTGACTTGATTCTTATGGACTGGGTCAGCTCATGAGACCGGGCCGGACCACGCGTCTTCCAGAATCAAAAATTAAATCCGACGCCAAGAGAAAGCACGGGATAAAATCGGTACGGGTTGATGTCGTTCTGGATTTTTACTTGTTGGGATTGAATATTGGCTTGCACGGTCGCATCGCTGGAAACAGGCCGGCAAATCGTTCCCGTCGTGTCGCACACGTTTCCAGTCAAGTTCAGCGCCACCCGCGCGGATCCCTGGTAAGCCGCGCCAACTTCAAAAAGAAAGCTGAAGTGCCTTCCGTTTCGTGGAATGAGATTGCCGATCCCCAGCATTATGGATGGCGACACTCTTGCAAAGTTCATTTTCCCGGTGCCTCCGATCGGAGCGGCTGGGTCGCTTTCATACGTCGTGCCGCCCACCGAGAACGTCTGTCCGCCCGGGACCGACGCGGTCGCCGTCACCTGGTTGCCGTTGTAGAACAGGATGCCGGGGCTGATGTGGAAGCCGCCGAGCAGGAACCAGTCAAGGTGGGCTTCCGCCGATTGGAATCGCAATTGGCCGTCGTAGTGAATTCCGTTATCCGTGATGGGCCGATTGTATCGGAACATGTTGAACCCACCGCGCACGTTGAATTTTCGAGCCAGCGGCGTGGCCATTTCGATTCCCACGCCCAACGTGGAAATCTTCACTCCGATTCCAATTCTCGAATAAGCTGCCCGCCCCGACTCTCTCGTCCCCTGTCCCGCTGCGTCGCTGCCGGCATTTTCTATGGGCTGCGACGCGGTATCGTCTGGCTGGATCTCCGCCTGATCCATGGAGTTCGGCAAGATGGCCGCAACGACCAGTTCATTCCGAGTTGTTTGCGTGACTTCCGCCCTTTCGTCCTTGGGCGTGTTTGAAAGACCAGCTTGGGCGAAACAGACTGCACCCCCAGCAACTGCGAGAGATAACGTCAAGGGAGCCATCCAGAGCGCCCGTTTGGTTGTCATATTCTTCTCCTCGATAGGCATAGAAAGGTCGATTTGTGCGGTAATTTGAGGCAAACACAAGAGATAGACCATTATCTTGTGAAAGTAGCCAAGCCTCAATCCAATATGATCGGTATAGTTCTCGATTGGCATTAGCGTTTAGGAAAAGATCCTCCGATGACAGGCGCCTGACCGGTCGACCAGAACCTTTACGAGCCACTGGCCCCCGAGTCTAACTGTCCTTCTTCTGGCCATCCGAGCAGTTGTCCGATTAGCTCCCTACCCTTAACCTTTTTAGCAACGTTTGAGGAATGGCCCGCAGCGCGGTATGGCGCTTGGCGAGCACGTTGCACAAACCCAGTGGAGGGCATCAACATGATCCAAGTCGAGGCATTTCAGGAATTTCGCGCAGGCCTCACCTTTCTTCGCGGTGGCGATGCGAGCAGGGCCCTGCCCCATCTCAAGTGCGCTCTCGAAGAAGAACCAGCCAATCCCTTCTATATTTCCTACATGGGGGTAGCCATCGCGGCGACGGAACAGAAATGGGCCGAGGCGGAAGAACTTTGCCGTTCCGCGATACGCATGAGCCGGCGCCAGGCGCAACTCTATTTGAATCTCGCCGAAGTCTACGTGGCTGCGGACCGCAAACAGGACGCCGCCGATACCCTGGTCCGCGGGTTGCGCTACGCCCCCCACGACCAGCGTCTGAAAATTAGCCTCGATCGTCTGGCGATCCGCCGCCCCCCCGTGCTCGCGTTCTTGCCGCGGGCGCATTCGGTGAACCGGAGTCTCGGCAAACTACGGCATCAAGCGATGCAGGTACTGGCGTCGTTTTGATCCGCTGAAATACGGTTTTGGTAACAGGAGCGTGCCAGGTGATTGCGCACGAATACGTCCGGGGCTATCATGCGTGGCCAATGAAACGCAAACTTGGCCTGTTTGTGTACACCGAGGAGAGAAATTGTCCTCTGTGTGGCAGCGACCACGTACATCGCACCAAGCGCGGACGCGTTTTGGAATTTTGGATTTTGCTCTTTCTACCCTATCGCCCGTACCGGTGTGGCAAGTGCCGCCAACGTTTCTATGGCCCCAAGAAGATGCCTAAGAGGGAGACCTTTGACGATCTCGACGAAATGAAACAGCTATGAAAACCTGAAGCCCGGCCACGCCAAGTCTTTTGCTCCATTTTCCTGGGACATTCCCTCCATTTTTCTTCATTTATAAGCAATGCCGTACCGGCGCAGGATCAGTCTGTCTGTATAATGCCCGGCAGTGAACATCGATTTCAGAGCGATTCCGCAACGCATGTTCGGCCCCGATTCCGCGCCTCCCGGTTATCTGGCCGCGCGATGGCTATTTCTCCGGGCGCTCGGATTGATATTTTTCTCCGCATTTTATTCGCTGGTATTCCAGATTCGCGGGCTCATCGGACCGAATGGAATCCTTCCGGCGCGGGACTATCTCGTCCAAGTGGCGCGCGTTCTAGGAAGCGCGCGAATCTGGTATGCGCCCACGGTATTTTGGTGGTCGGCGAGCGACCGTTTTTTGCTGGGCGTTGTCGTCGTGGGAATGGTGGCGTCGCTTCTGCTGACGCTGAACTTTTGCCCTCGCGGCATGCTGGCGATCTGCCTGGTTGCGTTCCTGTCTTTCATCGCGGCGGCGCAGGATTTTGCAAGCTACCAATCCGACGGAATGTTGCTCGAGGCCGGCTTCATCAGCCTGTTTTTTTCCCCTCCGGGATGGCGTCCGCGATGGGGCGCCTCCGACCCGCCCTCGCGCGCCAGCCGTTATCTGCTCGTCTGGCTGATGTTCCGCATCTATTTTGAATCGGGAATCGCGAAAATCCTGGGACGCGATCCGGAATGGCGCGATTTCACGGCCATGGATCAGTATTATCAGAACGGGCCGCTGCCCACGTGGATTGCATGGTATGCGCATCAGTTGCCGCATATGTTTCATGCGGCCACGGCGGTCCTGACGCTTGCGCTGGAGCTGGTGCTGATCTTCGCTATCTTTCTGCCGCGGCGCTCACGCATCGTTTTTTTCTTCGCGGTCACCGCCTGGCAGATCGGAATCATTCTGAGCAGCAACTATGCCTTCCTGAATTATCTGGTATTGGTCCTGGGGTTCCTGTTGCTCGACGATATATTTTTAGCCCGGTTTTTTCCGCAGAGTCTTCGGCCTGCCACCGCGTCTTCGGCAGGCACTCCGGTGACGGCGGCTGGAACGCAAGGCTGGCGGAGCCACCTTCGTCTGTGGGTGCAGGCAATTTTCCTGACGTGGATTTTCTATGCGACGTCGGCTCTCCTCATCCTCATGTTGTTTCCAGAGGCGCCGCTCCCGGCGGGCCCCATTCGCGCCCTTGAACCGTTTCGCATTGCCAACGAGTTCGGGCTTTTTGCCGTCATGACGCGGGAGCGATACGAAATTGAATTCCAAGGTTCGCACGACGGCCGGACCTGGACGCCGTATCCCTTCCGCAATAAGCCGCAGGATGTCCATGCACCCCCGCGGATTTACGCGCCCTTTCAGCCACGGTTTGACTGGAACCTGTGGTTTGCTTCGCTGGGCAACTGGCGGCAATATCCCTTCGTCTTGCAAGTCGAGGAGCGCCTCCTGTCCGGCGAACCAGGCGTACTTGCCCTCTTCGCCAGGGACCCATTCCCAGGCCATCCGCCCGAACAGATTCGCGTGGTGCTCTGGCAGTATTGGTTTACGAACTGGACCCAAAAGCGCGAGCAAGGTTTGTGGTGGCGACGGGAACAGGTCGGATTATATGCCCCTACCCTGGAGCGCACGCCAAACGGCAAAATTGCCGTCTTGGAGATGCCGGATGCGCCTCAAAATCAACAGTAACTCTATATTATTCAATAACATACAATACTACAAGTAGAAGCGCAACACCCTCACCAACACCGCCCCGGCTTCGCCCTTAGTCCAAAAGTCCTAGGACTATTGTCCCAACCCTTCAAAAACCGTCGTCCCATTTTGGTCGGGACTACCGAGCCATAGCCGCAGACGTGCCCGGCTCCTAACCTAGTCTCACGTTGCAGGATGCCACCAGCCAGGCGCCTGTAGCGTACTGAGGAAAACAAAAATGTTTCTGGCCATTGCCGTACTCCTGATTCATCCGCAGCTCGCATCCACAATTCCCTTGTCGGCGGATAAGGCCGCGATCCATGCGCCCGCGGCGATCTCTGTTTCGACCAGCCCCATGGACGTTGAAAATTCTTCGCCAACAGCGACCGCTTCCTTGGATGCCGCGGCTCAGCCCGCAGCCGAGTCTGACCTGGCGCTGCCGGATGCACCCGTGCCGATGACCATGCTGTCAGCTCCCGCCCCGATGGCGTTCCTGAATCCGGGCAGGCCCATGACAGTAAGTGTTGCTCAATTGCGCGCCGAGAATCGTCGCAACCAATTGATGTGGAGAGGCTTAGCCATCGCTTCGAGCGGCGCCGCAACATTTGACGCCTGGACCACGCGTCACGCCATCACGACCGCCGGTGCGCAGGAATTGAATCCTTTGCTGAAGCCCTTCGCCGGCAACGCTTCGTTGTACGCAGCCATCCAGGTCGCACCGGCGCTGCTGGATTTCGCCGGCAAGAAAATGATGTACAACCGGCATTCGTGGGTCCGCCACATGTGGTGGGTCCCGCAGAGCGCCAGCTTCGTCAGTTCTATTTTCTGCGGCGCGCACAATCTGAGCTATCCCTAAATTTAGGCGGGGCGTCCGCCGCGGCGGACTCGCACCCGAACGCGCAACCCGTACCTGGGAGTCGCGAGAGTTTCTTCCCTCTGGCAAATGGCGTGGCCGGGATACCCCCTCCCGGCCACGTTTTTTTGTGAGCACGTTCGCCGCTGCGGCGTTGCGGCATTCCCTGCACTGCTGTACTATCCCCGCCATTGGAGGGTCTCACCATCGCCACGGCGGAAACCATTGCTACGCCCGCAGCAAACGCGCTGGCGGGTGCGGATACGGCGCGTCCCGCGCGCATGGTTTCATTGGATGTGTTTCGCGGCGCGACCATTGCCGCGATGATCCTGGTGAACGACCCCGGTTCCTGGAGCCACATCTACCCTCCGCTCGAACACGCGGAGTGGAACGGCTGGACGCCGACAGACCTGATCTTTCCTTTTTTCCTTTTCATTGTCGGCGTTTCCATGACGCTGTCGTTTGCCTCGAGGATCGCGCGCGGCATCACTCGCGGTGCGCTCGCGATTCACGTGCTGCGGCGCAGCGCGCTGATTTTCGCCATCGGTTTATTTTTGAACGGCTTTCCCGGCTTCGATCTTCACTCCATCCGAATCATGGGTGTGCTGCAGCGCATCGCGTTGTGTTATCTCGTCGCGGGGTTGCTCTATTTGGTGACATTTCAGGGCGAGCCCGCTGCCGGTCGGCCCGCTCGCGTCCATGCAAATATTCGCGTGATGACGGCCGTGGCGATCGCATTGCTCGTTGGATACTGGGCGCTGATGACGTTTGTGCCGGTGCCGGGTTACGGCGCAGGGCACCTTGGCAAGGAAGACAACCTCGGCGCGTACATTGACCGCACCTTAATGGGCGGACACTTGTGGTCTGAGTCTGTCACATGGGATCCCGAAGGATTTCTTTCCACGCTTCCCGCGATCGCGTCTTTGCTCATCGGGATTCTTGCCGGCGAATGGCTGCGTTCGGATCGCCAGGCAGGGCGCAAGGCGCTGGGTCTCGCGGCTGCGGGGTTCGTGCTGCTGATTGCGGGGCGATTCCTGCATCCGTATTTTCCGATCAACAAAAATTTGTGGACGAGTTCATTCGTGCTGTTCACCGGCGGTTTCGCGATGCTCGCGCTGGCAGCGTGTTATTGGATTGTCGACGTGCGCGCCTGGCGTGCCTGGACCGCGCCTTTCCTCGTCTTCGGAATGAATGCAATCTTGGCGTACGCTCTCGCGGCGCTTGTCTCCGAGGTCAGCACCGATTTTGAGCTCGGAAATTCTCACGGCCATCCAACAACCTTGCACGGCTGGCTTTACGAACGATATTTCGTTCCGCATGCCAGCCCGGTGAACGCTTCTCTTGCCTTCGCCGCATTTTTCATCGTGGTGATTTTTGTGCTGCTATGGCCCTTCTATCGCGGAAAAGTGTTTCTGCGGATCTGAATGGTTGAAACCTGGGAACGCCAATCTCCTGATTGGCGGATTGCGAAACGCCAATCGGGAGATTGGCGTTCCCAGGACAACGTCCACAACCGATTCTTGGCCCAATTCGATCAAATGGGCTCGCACTGACCGGGTCTTGTCATTTGGCTTCTCGTCCGTCATCGAATCTGCTGAGAACGAAATGTTAATAAAGACCCCTTTTTTTAACCCTGGCGTAACATAGCCTTCCCACCGGCCCATGTACTATAGTGCGTTTGGTGCCGGGCGAGGGCTAGCCGATGCTTGGGATGGTGCAATGAAACGAGTTCTGCTGATCGAAGATGACCGGGACATTGTCGAGCTCGTTCGCTACAACCTTGAGCGCGAAGGATTCCAGGTTGCCGCCGCGACCGATGGCGCCATGGGCCTCGCACAGATTCGCAAAGCGCCGCCGGATATCCTGCTACTCGACTTGATGCTGCCGAAGCTTTCAGGTCTGGATATCTGCAAGGAAATTCGCCGCGATACTTCTCTGAACCGCCTGCCGATCCTGATGCTGACGGCGCGGGGCGAGGAAGCAGACCGCGTGGTGGGGCTGGAAATGGGCGCGGATGATTATGTGACCAAGCCCTTCAGCCCGCGCGAGCTCGGAGCGCGCGTGAAGGCCCTGTTGCGGCGCACCGAGCCCACGAACGAGCCGCGGCGCGTGATCGAGGCGCGCGGTTTGACGATCGATCCTTCCTCCTATCGCGTCGCGCGCGACGGCAAGCCGGTGACCCTTTCGACGCTTGAATTTCGCCTGCTCTACTTCCTGGCGATGCGTCCGAACCGCGTGTTCACCCGCGATCAGTTGCTGGACGCCGTATGGGGCACCGAGCGCTTCGTGACGCCGCGCAGCGTGGATGTTTATATTCGCCGCCTGCGCGAAAAAGTCGAGGTCGACGCCGACCATCCGGCCTTCCTGAAAACCGTGCGCGGCGCGGGGTATATGTTCGAGAGCGAAGGCCAATCCGAAAAACAGGAGTAAGTCTGCTTTGCGCGTGAGCCTATTCTGGCGGCCGGTTTTGATTTGCCTGGCGCTGGTGGCGGCGGTTCTGATTGCCGTGCAATGGGCCTCGCCGGACTCCCTGCCGAAAATCCGGCTGGCGTTGGCGATTTTCCTGCTGGCCGTGGGAATTGCGTTCTTCCTTTTTTCCCGCTCGGTCACATTGCGCATCCGCCGCCTGAAAGAATTCACGGAGCGCTCGGCGGCCGGGGATTTCACTCCCCTCGAACGCGACCACCGGCATGACGAACTCGCGGAGCTGGCAGAGACGCTTGGCCGTGCCGTCGCCGGGCTTGGGCAGACCATTCGAACTCTCACCGATGAACGCAATCGCTCGTCGGCGATTCTCGGCAGCATGATCGAGGGGGTCGCTGTGGTGACGGGAGACGAACGAATTCTTTACTGTAACCGGGCGTTTGAGCAGATCCTGGAACTGCCGGAGGGAAGCTCGCAAGGCCGAACCCTCGTGGAGGCGCTGCGGCAAGCTGACCTGGTGGCGCTGGTGAGACAAGTCATCCTGGGAGTAGAAGAAGTAACGGGCGAGGTCGAGGTAGGCACCGTGCGCCGGAGAAATTTTAGCGTGACGGCCGCGCCCGTGCGCTCCGCCGGCGCCAATGGAGCGGTCCTGGTGCTACACGACATCACCGAGTTGCGCCGCCTGGAACGCGTGCGGCGCGATTTTGTGGCCAATGTCTCTCACGAATTCAAGACGCCGCTGACCGCGATTCAGGGTTTTGCCGAAACTCTTCTCAGCGGCGCGCTGGACGACAATAAAAATCGAAATCGCTTCGTCGAAATTATCCGCGAGCACGCCGGGCGCCTGGCCCGGCTCACCGATGACCTCTTGAAACTCTCGCGCATCGAAGCGGGCCGGCTCGAACTTGAAATTCGCCCGGTCCGTGTGGAGGCGCTCGTGAATGGCTGCATCGAAACAGCGCGCCTCAAGGCGGAAGCCAGAGGACTCCAAATTCATATCGAATTGCAGGAAAACACGCCAGCAGTTCGCGGGGATGGCGCGCAGTTGGGCGAAGTCTTGCTGAATTTGCTCGATAATGCACTGCAGTACACGCCGTCCGGCGGACAAATTGAAGTGAAGGCGCGCTCGAGCGGGAAGGACGTCATTTTCACAGTCACCGACACGGGCATCGGAATTCCGGAATCCGATCTGGAGCGTATTTTCGAAAGGTTTTACCGCGTGGATGCCGCCAGATCGCGTGAGGCGGGCGGCACCGGCCTCGGACTGGCGATCGCCCGTCATATCGTGGACGCCCACGGCGGACGTATCTGGGTGGAAAGCGCCGTCGGCCAGGGATCCCGCTTTCATTTCAGCATCCCCAGCGTTTCCTAGCGGAGTCTGTTTCGCGGGATATTTACCCCTGCTTCATCCTCCTTTCACAAAATATGATTATGATTGCCATGGCACAAATCTAGTTGGAAGGCGGGGCAATGGCGACTTCGGCTCTAATGATTCAAACGGTTTATCAGGACGTGCTGGCCAACTACCTGATTTCCATGGCGCGCACAGTGGAAAGCAGCGTGGGATGCGCGCTCGACTCTTTGCTGCGTCCCAATCTGGAGGCAGCGGCGGAGCTTTCGAGCAAAGTATTTCTGGTGGAACCGCGCGTCAACGAAATGGAAATATTGATCGACGACCATGCCGTCCGGATGCTGCGAACCGGGCTGCTCGATGATGAGGAAGTCCGCCGCGTCGTCGCCTCCCAAAAAATTGCCAACGACCTCGAACGCATCGGCGACCTGGCCGTCAACATTTCCGAGCGCGTGATTTCGCTGGCGGGAATGAAGGTTACCGAGACGCCCCGGGATCTCGAACCGATGGCCGGCGCCGTCCGCGCAATGTTGGGCCGCAGCCTGGGCGCGCTGATTTTTCGCAATGTGGTACTCGCTTCGGAAGTGCTTGAGGCGGACGATGTGGTGGATCGCTACCGCGATCAGATCTTCGAGTACCTGCTTACCAGGATGACCCAAGATTCCCGCCAGGCTGCTCCGCAACTTCAATTCGTCCTGGCCACGCGATATCTCGAGCGCATTGCAGATCACTCCACAAATATTGCGGAGGACATTATTTTTTGGGTTCGGGGCCTTGACGTGCGTCACGGGCGCACGCGGATAGGCGTCGAAGAAGCCAACTATCCGGAAAAAAGAAATTAATTTGCGCTGCAAAATTTTGGCGGAAAACAACGGCCTTCGTGTTGCAACCCCACCCTGGGCCGGCGCTCCCCTGGCGTCGGCCCATCCTCCCTGCCTTGGAGCTGTCAGATAATAAAGGAGTTATAGAGATTCGCCGATTTTATGCCGGCCTTACTTCCTTGTAACACAGGTGTAACAATTCGGCGTCAGAATCTCACCAGACTTCCAGGAGAAACTATGCGAATTCTAAAAGTGCTTAGCCTGCTTGCGGTTCTGTTGATGGTGGCCACGTTTGCCACTGCCGCAGGGCAAGTCTTGTTGAACGCCGCCGGCGCGACGTTTCCCTACCCGATTTATTCCAAGTGGTTCGATCTGTATCACACTTCCCATTCCAACGTGCAAATCAATTATCAATCCATCGGTTCCGGCGGGGGAATCCGCCAATTGCTCGATAAAACGGTAGATTTCGGTGCGTCCGACGGCCCGATGAACGACGATCAGCTCAAGCAAGCCAGTGTGCCGATCATGCACTTTCCAACGGTATTGGGCGCCGCGATTCCCAGCTATAATGTTCCTGGGGTGCAAGGCGACCTGAATTTTACGCCGGAGGCGCTGTCCGGTATTTTCCTTGGGAAGGTCACTAAGTGGAACGATCCGGCGATCGCCTCGGCCAACCCCGGCATGAAACTGCCGGGCGACGACATTGTGGTCGTGCATCGCTCGGACGGCAGCGGCACTTCCTACATCTGGACCGATTACCTTTCCAAGGTGAGCCCCGAATGGCAGTCGAAGGTGGGCAAAGGGACGTCCGTGAACTGGCCCGTTGGGCTGGGCGGGAAAGGGAACGAGGGAGTATCCGCACTGGTTCAGCAGACGCCGGGCGCACTTGGCTACATCGAGCTGATTTACGCGATTCAGAACAAACTGCCTTACGGAAAAGTGAAGAATTCCTCGGGCGCGTTTGTGAAGGCGGACCTTGCCAGTGTTTCGGCGGCTGCGGCTGCTACGGCGAAGTTTATTCCCGACGATTTCCGCGTCTCGATCACGAATCCGGAAGGGAAAGCGGCCTACCCGATCGCCAGCTTCACTTGGCTGCTGATTCCCTCGAAGTTTAGCGATGCGGCGAAGCGCGATGTGGTAAAGGATTTCCTGAAGTGGGCGCTGACCGACGGGCAGCAGTATGCCGAGGCCTTGTCGTACGCGAAGCTGCCGAAGGAAGTCGTCGCCAAGGAAATGAAAGCGATCGCGCAGATTCAGTAATGGTTTGAACAGGGAAGGCGAACAGACCGAAATGGCCACGACACCGAACGCGGCGACGCCGGCGGATTTCACGGGAGAATCCCGGTCGTTGCTGCGCCGCTTGACGGGGCCGGACGAAATCGCGCATCTCATCACACTGATTGCGGCGGCGGCGCTTCTGCTGATTGCGGCCCTTCTGGTGTATCAGCTCTGGGTGCTTTCGGCGGAATCGCGGACCAAGTTCGGATGGAGTTTCTTCATTACCAAAACCTGGGATCCGGTCGCCGGCGATTTCGGCGCGCTGCCCTTCATTTACGGAACGCTTGTGACTTCGGCGGTCGCGTTATTCATCGCGGTTCCTCTCGGTGTGGGGGCGGCTATTTTTCTGGCTGAGCTGGCGCCCCCCAGGCTGTCTTCTTCCCTGACGTTTGTCAGCGATTTGCTCGCGGCCGTCCCGAGCGTGATTTACGGATTGCTCGGTGTGTTTCTGCTGGTGCCGGTGATGCGGACCATCGTTCAGCCGGCGCTGAAGAAAACGCTGGGATTCCTGCCTCTGTTCCAGGGGCCCGCCTACGGAATTGGTTTTCTGACGGCGGGGATCGTGCTCGCCGTTATGATCGTTCCGTTTGTGCTTTCGGTGTCGCGCGAAGTACTCCTTGCGGTCCCGCGCGACCAGCGCGAGGCGGCGCTGGCGCTGGGTGCAACCAAGTGGGAGTCCACTTGGAAGGTGGTTGTGCCGGCGGCGAGGATCGGGATTTTCGGTTCCGTGTTCCTCGCGCTCGCGCGCGCACTGGGCGAAACCATGGCCGTCACGATGGTCATCGGCAACAATCCCAGAGTTGCCGCGTCGCTTTTTTCACCGGGGTATTCCATCGCGTCGGTGCTGGCCAATGAATTTTCCGAAGCCACGGGCAATTTGTATTTGAGCGCCCTGATTGAACTCGGCCTGGTGCTATTTTTGCTGACTTTTGTTTTGAATGGGCTCGCGCGTCTCTTGATCCTGATCACGACGGCGCGCGGCAGCGGGGTGCTCCCCACATGAGCGCGCGGCTGGCGTGGAGAAAATCGCTCAATGTGGTCATGCTCTCGCTCACGGGACTGTGCGCGTTGCTCACTGTTTCGGCCCTGTTTTTTATTCTGGGCTACCTGATCTGGAATGGCGGAAAGGATTTGTCCTGGAGTTTCTTGACGCATCTGCCTGCACCGGTCGGCGAAGCGGGCGGAGGCATGGCCAATGCCATCTTGGGCAGTTTGAAACTTTTGTTGCTCGCGGCGCTGTTCGGCGTTCCCATCGGGCTTTTGGGCGGCGTGTATCTTGCGGAATTTGGCGGCAGGACAGTGCCGTTCCTGGTGCGGTACACGGCGGACCTGATGAACGGTGTGCCGTCGATCATCATGGGCATCTTTGCGTACGCCCTGGTCGTGATGCCCATGCATCACTTCTCGACCCTGGCGGGCGGAATCGCTTTGGCGATCATGGTGATCCCTACGGTGTTGCGCAACACCGAGAGCTTTTTGCGAGATGTGCCGAGCTCCTTGCGCGAGGGCTCTTTTGCGCTGGGAGCCAACAAATGGCGTATGATCGCCACGGTCGTGCTGCCGGCCGCTTCGCGCGGCATAATGACCGGCGTTTTGCTGGCTCTGGCGCGCGTCGCGGGAGAAACAGCGCCGCTTCTGTTCACCGCGTTTGGCAATCGCTACTGGAGCCCCGGTTGGATGCAGCCAACGTCGTCGCTTCCGGTTATTATTTATACCTACGCCACCGGTCCGTATGAAGACTGGCACCGGCAGGCATGGGCGGCGGGACTCGTCCTGCTCGGCTTGGTGCTGGTGACGAACATTTTGGTCCGCGCGTTTTTGACGCGTGGGACCGCGTATGAGAGGACCTGACGATGAGCTCCGCCTTCCCGCTCATGGCGAATTCGGGGGTTTCCGCAGCAGCCACGTCCGCAGACAAGACGTTTGCCCATACTCCCGCCATGTCCACATCCGGCGCCAACACGCTGCGCATGAAAGTCACGAAGCTCAATTTCTACTATGGCAAAAACCACGCCCTGCATAATGTGTCGATGGACGTGGCCACCAACAAAGTGACGGCGATGATCGGGCCCTCGGGCTGCGGCAAATCTACCTTATTGCGAACGCTGAACCGCATGCACGAAACGCTCCGCCATACGCGCCTGGAGGGGGAAATTGCCCTGGATGGCGTGAATATCCTTACGCTGGATGTCACCAAGCTGCGCCGCATGGTGGGCATGGTGTTTCAGAAGCCCAATCCGTTTCCCAAATCGATCTACGAAAATGTGGCGTACGGCCTGCGGATTAACGGGCACAAGGGACGCCTGGACGATGCCGTGGAGAAGAGCCTGCGCCGCGCCGCTCTGTGGGAAGAAGTGAAGGACAAGCTCCAGAAGTCCGCCTACGCGCTCTCCGGGGGCCAACAGCAGCGGTTGTGCATCGCCAGGGCGCTGGCGGTCGATCCCGAGGTGCTTTTGCTCGATGAGCCGTGCTCCGCGCTCGACCCGGTGAATACAGCGAAGATCGAGGAGTTGCTGTTCGAATTGAAGCCGACCTGCACCCTGGTGATCGTCACCCACAACATGCAGCAGGCGGCCCGCGTCAGCGATTCCACCGCTTTCATACTGAATGGCGATCTGATCGAGTTTTCACCGACGGGGCATATGTTTACCACGCCTTCGGATCCCCGCACCGAGGCGTACATCACCGGCCGCTTCGGATGAGGATTGTTGCGACATCCTGAACGATGTACTCTTTGCTGGGGAGAGGCGTAGAGAATGGAACGTCATTTCGAGCGCGATTTGGAAGAGCTGAAAGAACGGCTGCTGTGGATGGGCAGCCTCGCCGAGCGAGCCGTGCACCAGGCGGTTCATTCGGTGCTCGATGCGGACGAATTGCTTGCGCAGACCGTGCTTCGGGAAGAGAACGCCATCAACGAGCTGCAGATTGAGATCGACGACCGCGTCGTGCAATTACTCGCCCTGCAACAGCTCATGGCCGCCGATCTCCGCTTTGTTCTGGCCATTGCCCGGATTAACAACGATCTCGAGCGAATCGGCGACCAGGCGGTGAACATCGCGCAATCGGCGACGCGCATCGTGCGCCATCCGCGCGTCAAGCCGTACGTCGATCTTCCGCGGATGAGCGAGCTGGCCGAAAAAATGATGCGCGACAGCCTCGATTCGCTGGTACGCCGCGACATTGAGTTGGCCCGCTCGGTGCTCTCCCGCGACGACCAGGCGGACCAGCTCCGCGACCAAATCTTCCGTGAATTGCTCAGCTACATGATGGGCGACTCTTCCGTCGTATTTCCCGCGTTTGAGCTGATCCTGGTGGCCAAAAACCTGGAACGCATCGCCGACCACGCCACGAATGTTGCCGAGGACGTGATCTATATGGTCGCGGGAAGCGACGTGCGCCATCCCGCGGTGGACCGAAATCCCGCCTGAGCCACGGACCGCACGCTCTGGTAGAAGCTCTACCGCCTCGCCGCCACACAATTTAAGCCCGAGGCCCAACCCGGGTGCCTCCGTGTTCTCGGTTTTCTCTGTGTCCTCTGTGTTTAAGTTTTTCCGGAAGGCCCTCAACACAGAGGGTACAGAGACGCCAGCCTTTGTTGATCTCGGTTTTTAGTCTGCGATTTACGGCAGGTCGAACCAAAAGCCCCACCCCTGCGTCACCCGCCTCGTTATGGATTTTCACCCTTCAGACGAATCTCCGCCGTGTCGCCTTTCACCTCGACCGTCGTACCGAACGGCTTCGAGGCATCCGCCAACCGCTCGAGAATGTAAGTCGCTTTCCGGCCCGTGGCGGGCGCCGGCAAACCGCGCGTATCGAGGAACTGGTTATTGGTGTACCCATTATGAATTTCGGGCTGGCCTTCGCCCACGTTGTTCATGGCGATCGGCCGGAATGAAACCGATTTCAGGTTCCTTCCCTGAAAGTCCACGTACGCGACCACGCTTTCCCAATTAATCGGTTCGTCCAGCGTATAAATTGAAGGCGGCACATTGTAGATAAAGTTGCCCAGATCGTAAAAAATGGGCTTACCGCGATAAATCTCCACGCCGTGCAGCAGCGGCGCGCCGTGCATCACGATGATATCCGCCCCTGCGTCCACCTCCTGATGCACCCATTTCTTCAGCCAATCGTTTGGAGCCAACCGTTCCGGCAGGCCTTCCTCGAAAAGCGCCATGAACGGCCTGTGGCTGAAGACGTGGTTATGCTGGTACACGATCACGATGTCGGCGTGCGCTCGCGCCTCACGAATACTCTGAAGAATGCGCTGCGCGTCCTCCGGATTTGGCGTGTTTCCGGGCTGATCGGGAAGCTCTTCGGTGGCCTCGTTCTGATTGTCGCCCGCTTCGATGCGGAGTTCATTCACACCCGGCCGATCCGCCGTGGCGCTTCCTCCGGGTGCAATTAGCCCTGAGGCGCTCGCCACCAGCGCAACCGTGCCCTTCGGCGTGTGCAGATAAGCAGGCGCAGTGGCTTCTTCCACCGTCTTTCCGGTTCCCGCATGAACGATCTTCCGGCTGTTCGCCTCGCGCAGCGTGTTTTGAAGGCCGGTGACCTTCAAATCGAATGCGTGGTTGTTCGACGTAGACAGCAAGTTGAAGCCGAACGTCGTCAGCGCATCGAGCGCTTCCGGCGGTGCCAGGAAACCCCTGCCTTCATTGACCGACTCTCCCTTTTCAACGACCGCAGCCTCAAAGTTGGTAAATTTCGCGTCCCCTTTTAGGAGCGATTGGATGGTCGGCACCGCCTCAGGCGCGGTCGCGCGGATATCCGACCGGATCATCGACTGGCCGGTCAAGGTAATCGTCATCACGGATGCCTGCGGCCAAACCGCCGCGCCCAACGCGAACGCAACCATTGGGCACGCCGCTGCCAGCACGAATCGGCTCGATATGATTCGCATGTGTGTTTCCCCCAAACCGCGATACGCGAAAACGCCGCGCTTTCTCAGGCGCGATGATAGTACCGCTTTGCGCGTTTCACAGCGCTACTTTGATTCGGGGGCGATGCGAGTTTCCAGGAGGCGGACAAACTCCGCGAGGTCCGGCGCGCTTACGTCCGAAACGGCCCAGAACTGGAAACCGCCGCGCGACCAACGAATCAGGTTGTAACCCTGCCGAGGCTCGATCGTTTGGGTGGGGCTCGATCCAGCCGCGTCCGGCCACACGAAGACATTGATGAAATGTTTTCGCCTCTGGTAGACCAGCGCAGCGACTTGGCGCCCTTCGACATAATCGAGACGCCCGCCAACCAGCGGAAAGCCGTCGCCTGCCAGATCTTCGACCGGCGGCGAGAAATCGAGCTTGCCGTCGAACCAGGGTTTCACGGTGTGTTGATCCGTGGAGGCAACATCCATCAGGTGGTTCGCTTCTAACGACCGCACGTGACTCGCGAAAACCTCCGCTGCAAGCCGCTGGTCACTCGAGGGTCCGCGCAGGCCGGGCAGCAATTGCCAAACCGTGACGGCGCACAAAGCGAGGACGGCAAAGGCACCGGCCCAACGCAAAAATTGAAACCCATGCCAGCCGCTCGCGCGTTCGGCGGCTTCTGGCGGAGTGGAGGCACCGAGTGAAGTTTGAATACGCTCCCGCAGCCCTTCCGGCGCGGCATATGCGAGCGAACCGCGCTGGAGCGCGGCGCGCACTGCCTGCTGCGTCTCGAGTTCCCGAGCGCATTCTGCGCAAACCTGCAAGTGCGTTTCCATCTCGATGGTGCGCGACAAATCGAGTTCGCCATCCAGGTAGCCGGGAACAAAGCGTTGTGTCAGCTGGCAGCTCACTTCACGACTCCTTACCGAGAGCGGCACCTAAGGACTGCCGCAAACGCGCCCGCGCTCGCGCCAGACGCGACATCACGGTGCCCAGAGAAACCGACGCGACGTCGGCAATCTCTTTGTAGGACATTCCTTCGATCTCGCGCAGCACCAGAACCTCGCGAAATATTTCCGGCAACTCCTCGAGCGCGCGATGCACAGTTTCCTTGTCGGCGCTCGCGAGCACCTGAAGTTCAGGATCGGCGCCGCAAGACGATTCGCTACTGTGAATCTCCTCGTCAAATTCCACGGCTAACTCGGGCGGCCGGTTCTGGTGCAGCCACGTGTAGCAGGTATTCCGCACGATCGTGAGCAGCCACGCCCGCATATTTCCACCCTGATAGCCATCGAAAAATCGGAACGCCCGCAAAAAGGCTTCCTGCGTCACGTCCTGCGCGTCCTGTTCGTTCCGCGTCAGCCAGCGCGCAAGGTTATACGCCGCGTCCAGATGAGGCAGGACGGCTTGCTCGAAGCGTTCGCGTGTTACTGCGCCTGGCACTCTTGTGCGTCTCGCCGATCTCTAATCCGTTTTCTAATCTGGCACTAGTAAGACTGCGGCCGAGGCTTTTTTATTCCCGGCCATGAAATCGGCCATTTGCGGGGAATAAGCGCCGCCGGGGAAAGTCTTACATCCCGAAGGCCGCGTGCGGCAAGCATTCTACAGCCCACGCCCGCCGGAGGAGAAATAACATCATGGCTGACTTTATTCGCGACAACATCAACAAGGATGGCATTGACCGCCGGGGATTTCTGCAGTGCATGGCCTGGGCCGGCACCGGGGTCCTCTATACAGTTCACGGAGGCATTCTGAAATCGCTGCCCCTGATGCAGGGCGCCATGGACAAGATGGACATGGCGAAAATGAAGGGGGCGGATTTCAGTTTCATCCAAATCAGCGACTCCCACATCGGATTCAGCAAAGAAGCCAATCCCGACGTCACGGCGACTCTCCAAATCGCCGTCGATCGCATCAACAGCGCGTCGGCGCCCCCGGATTTCCTGTTGCACACGGGCGATATTTCGCAGCTATCCAAACCATCCGAGTTTGACACGGCCGAGCAGGTGCTCAAGGGCGCCAAAGCGGGACGAATTTTTTACGTTCCGGGCGAGCATGACGTCCTCACTGACGACGGCCAGCAATACCTGGATCGCTTCGGCAAAGATACGAAAGGAAAGGGCTGGTACAGCTTTGACCACAAGGGCGCGCACTTCATTGGCCTCGTCAACGTGGTGGACCTGAAGGCAGGCGGCCTCGGATCGCTCGGCTCCGACCAACTCAAGTGGCTCCAGGATGATGTGAGGGATCTGAAAAGCAGCACGCCGGTGATCGTGTTCGCGCACATCCCGCTCTGGGCGGTCTATCCCGAATGGGGATGGGGCACCGACGACAGCGAGCAGGCACTGGGATACTTGAAGCGTTTCGGCTCGGTCTCCGTCCTGAACGGGCATATCCATCAGATCATGCAAAAGGTGGACGGCAACGTCACGTTTCACACGGCGCTTTCCACTGCATTCCCTCAACCGGCGCCGGGCACTGCACCATCGCCAGGTCCCATGAAAGTGCCCGCGGACCAATTGCGCAACGTGCTGGGCATTTCCCATGTGAACTACGTACAAGGCAACCACTCGCTCGCGATTGTTGATTCCACGCTGGCTTGATCCGGCGGGAATCTGAATTTGCAATGAATATTTCAAAGGAGAAAAAAATGAAAAGAATCAAATTGATGTTTGGATCGGCGGCAATCTTGGCGACGGCGCTTGCTCTCAGCGCCGGAACCGGCCCCAACGCCGCTATGAGCTCCGGCGACAAACCCGCAAGCGGCGCCGAAGTGAAGATCGACAACTTCAGCTTCGGCCCGGCAAGCGTCACCGTCCCCGTGGGATCGACGATCACCTGGACAAATCATGACGATGTCCCGCATGTCGTCGCCAGCGATGACAAAATTTTCAAGTCGAAGGCCCTCGACACGGATGACCGTTTCTCATTTACCTTCACCAAGCCCGGAACGTACGAATATTTCTGCGCGATTCATCCAAAGATGACCGCCAAAGTCGTGGTGCAGTGATGCCAGGAGGCCCGGATGAATCCGTTTGATTTGAAGTCGGTGCTCCTCGCCAAGCACGCACAGCATGTGGCGATGGTCCACTTTCCCATTGCCCTGACTTTTGTAAGCGTCCTCTTTGATTTATTGTCGCTGCGCAAGCAGAGCCTCGCTCTGCTTCGCGCGGCGTACTACACCGTGGTGGTAGCGGCGATCTCCGCTGTGCCAACCATCGCCACTGGCCTTCTCGCTTGGCAATTGCAACTTGAGGGCAGCCGTCTCAAGGGCAATCTGAAGCTGCATTTGATCCTGGCGCTTTGTTCCAGCGTGCTGATCTGGCTCGTTTGTTGGCTGCACATCCGGGAACAACGCAAACCACTGGCCAGCTCACCGGGGTTCCGTTTGACTGTTGAAGTTGTGGCGGTTGCTCTAACCCTCTTGACCGGGCACGTCGGTGGATTCGTCAGCGGAGTAAACGGCCCGTTGTAGACCATCGCATCATTGCCTTTGCGCACTCAAGGGGATCGAACTTCAAGTCGTTGAGATTCTCAATTTCTGTGAACGATCCATAGGAAAAATTTGAAAGGGGAGAAGGGCATGCTGTTGAAGGTCAAAGAAGAAGGCAATGATAGCGCCATTCCTGAGGAGGAAATCATTCGACAGGCCCAGCAGGGCAACGCCGGAGCATTCGAGCAGCTCTACCGGCGATACTGCAACCGCGTTTACCACCTATGCCTCCGCATGGTGAAAAACGAGGCCGAAGCCGAAGACCTGACCCAGGAGGCGTTCTTACGGGTCTTCCGCAAGATTGACACGTTTCAGGGAAAATCCGCATTCTCCACGTGGCTCCATCGGGTGTCCGTGAATACCGTGCTGATGAGCCTGCGCAAAAAGAAGCGAGCGGAAGTTCCTTTGGAGAACGATGACCATTATGAGGAGGAACCCGGCGTGCCGCGTCAGATACCGGGTAGTCCGGATCCATCGCTCGTCGGACTTTTCGATCGGGAAAATCTGAAGCGTGCACTGAGTCAGATGCCCGAGGGATACAAGCGGATGCTAGTCCTTCACGATTTGCTTGGCTACGAACACAACGAGATCGCTGTGCTGGTGAAATGCTCGGCAGGCAATTCCAAGTCGCAGTTGCACAAGGCTCGAGTGCGCATGCGTGCTCTACTATAAAAATTTGGCGATGCCGCTCCGGTACTCGCCTGCGACTTTCTCAAAATTGTCTCGATTTTGATGCGCCGGCCTTGAGGCAGGCAATCTGAGTCAAGTAGGCGCCCGTCTGAAGGCGGGCGCTATAGGAACCAAGACCGTGTGAGGCTGGCTAAGGCGGCAGCCAAGAATCAATTTTGCACCGCGCCGGTCGCTCAAACTTCACCGAAACTTGTATGTTCTCCTTGCTCTTTTCCACAGGGCAGTTTTTCCCTCTGTCGAGAAAAAAATACCCTAATTCCTTTAGTCCCTTGGAAATAATCCTGTAGAGCCTTTCGTTTTCAGTCCTGAAATCGGATGGAGGTTTGGCCTTGTTTTTGCCCGGTAAATCTGCCTCCCTCGACCCCCATCGTCCCCCTGGCCTCTGCTCGCGGGCCTTGCAAAGCGAAAGCGGGCGCGAAACATTGTGCTCGCGCGCCTCGTCAACGAGGATCGGCAAACGAGCTATTTGCTGGGCTGGGCCTGCGTGGGCCAGCTGAGGGGGACGAATCGGGATGACTGCGTCAATTCTGGTTGTGATCGCTGATCCGGAGAACCGCGAAAATTGGAAACAGCTGCTGGAGAATCAAGGCTACCAGATCATTGCCATCGCGACCGGGGAACGGGTTCCCGATTTGTGCGCGCATCTTCGGCCGGACCTCGTGCTGATGGAAGCCGGCTTGCCGGATGTATCGGGCCTCGAGATTTGCCGCCGGCTGAAAGACGATCCGCGCAACAAGCTCACGCCGGTTATTTTGATCGAGAAACTGTCCGGCGATCCAAATCTTTCCACCTCGCGGGGCGCAGAGGCCGACGATGTGTGGGGAGCGCGCCCGACGCGCTGGGAGGCGCTTACGAGGATTCATTCGTTGTTACAACTCAAATCCTACATCGATGAACAAGGCGAAGCGGTGGTCCTTTCGCTGGCGCGCACGATCGAAGCGCGCGACAGCTATACGCGGGGCCACTGTGAAAGGCTGGCGACGTCGGCCGTGCAACTGGGACTTAAAGTCGGCCTGTCCGTCGAACAGGTCGAGGCGCTGCGCGTCGCCGGGATCGTTCACGACGTCGGCAAAGTGGCTGTCCCCGATTCCGTCCTGTTGAAAGCGGGGCCGCTCACCCCACAGGAAACCGCGATCATGCGGCGGCATCCCGTCGAAGGCGAGCGCATCTGCTCACCGTTGAAATCGCTTCGCCGCGTGCTTCCCATCATTCGCCACCACCACGAGCGGATGGACGGGAGCGGCTATCCTGACGGCCTCCGCGGAGACGCGATCCCGCTCGTCGCTCGCATCCTTCAAATTGTGGACATCTATGACGCCTTGACCACGGACCGGCCTTACCGCGAAGCTTTCTCCGCCGGCCAGGCGCTGGCCACTCTTTACAATGAAGCCGATCGTGGATGGCTGGATATGGACCTGGTCCGGGTTTTTGCGCCTGTGGCCGCCGCGCCCAAATCCACACGAGACAGTGAAGTTTCGGGGAAAATCGAAAAAATGCGGCACATCGTTTAAGAATTTTTTCGCGAGCCACTCCCGCGGTCCAAACTCAACCCCCGGCAATCGCTCCAATGATGAGGAATGGCTCCGCGCCCGAAGTGATTTCTTTGGGCAAGGGGGCGTCCGGCGCTTCATGGGACCAATCTTCCGAGCAGACAAAGAAACGCAGGAACGGGCGGCGCTCGTGCGTGACGTGGTCGCGGATCGTGCCGCGCAGCACCGGATAGGAGTTTTCCAGTGCGTCAAGGACCGAGCGTTGCGTCGCCGGGCCATGGACTTCAATCGTCACCTCGCCGCTTACGCGCGCAAGCGTTCGCAAATGCTGCGGCAATACAACCCGGATCATGGCAGCGTCTGAACCTCGACGGAAAGCACGGCCGGAAGATCGCGCACGATCGGCGCCCAGTTATTTCCGGCGTCGGCCGAAGCATACACCTGCCCGCCGGTGGTGCCAAAATACACGCCGCAGGAATCGAGCGAGTCGACAGCCATCGCGTCGCGCAACACGTTGACGTAGCAATCGCTCTGCGGCAGGCCTTTGGCCAGCGGCTCCCACTCGTTTCCGCCCGTGCGGCTGCGATAGACGCGCAATTTGCCGTCCAGTGGAAAGTGTTCCGAGTCGCTCTTGATCGGGACGACGTAGACGGTCTCCGGCTCGTGCGCGTGCACGTCAATCACGAATCCGAAGTCGGTCGGCAAGTCTCCGCTGACCTCGCGCCAGCTATCGCCGGCGTCGTCGGTGCGCATTACGTCCCAGTGTTTCTGCATGAACAGCGTGTTCGGGCGCGACCGGTGCTGCGCGATGCGGTGAACGCAGTGTCCCACCTCGGCCGTCGGGTCCGGAATATGTTCTGACCGGAGCCCTTGATTGATCGGCTTCCAGGTTTTTCCTCCGTCATCGGTGCGAAACGCGCCCGCGGCCGAAATAGCGATGAATATTCGTTTCGGATCTTTGGGATCGAGCAGGATGGTGTGCAGGCACATCCCGCCGGCTCCCGGCTGCCAGCGAGGTCCGGTGTCATTGCCGCGAAGCCCCGGCAGCTCATGCCAAGTTTTCCCGCCGTCGGTCGAGCGGAACAGGGCCGCATCCTCAATTCCGGCGTAAACCGTGTCTACTTCCGTGAGTGACGGTTCGATATGCCAGACGCGCTTGAACTCCCAGGGATGTTGCGTACCGTCATACCACTGGTGCGTCGTCAACGGCTTGCCGGTCTGATCCGATGCGTCATACACGAACTTGTTGCTCTCACCCACCGGCCCTGCGCCCGGAGCGGGCGGCTTCTCCCCAGCCGATCCCGGTTGATGCCACGTCTTGCCGCCGTCGTCGGAGCGTTGAATGATTTGCCCGAACCAGCCGGACGTTTGCGACGCATAAAGACGATTGGGATCAACGGGAGACCCTTTGACGTGGTAGATTTCCCAGCCGGCAAAGTGAGGACCGCTGACATCCCACTTTTGCCGCTTGCCGTCCGAAGAAAGGATAAATGCGCCCTTCCGTGTCCCGACGAGTACTCGCACTTTGCTCATCTTTTCCGCTCCTTTTTGAATTTCCAGCGAGTCTGAATCAAATTTCTTCCTTCGGCGCCTCCGAACATGCTTCCGGTGTGGCCCAGGCTAGCTCCGCAAAGGAATGAGTGAGCGCAGCCGGTCGTCGCGCAAGTAAATTCCTCCCCAGACTAACACGCCGATATAAACCGGAAACAACACTTCGCCGAAGAGCGAATTTCCGGTGGGGAGTTGAATCGCGATCGCGCCACCCAGGTAGCCCGTCAGCAGGATCGCGCCAAGGATCGAAGTGTGCGGAATTAAATATAGGACAACACACAGGAGCTCGACGATCCCGATATCAACAGCGAGGCGCAAAGGAAATCCGAGCTTCGCGAATGCCTCCACGACTGGTGCTGGCTTCGTCAGATGAATGAAAGCGTCGAAAACCATGAATGCCGCGACCAGACCGCTCGTGACGCGCCCGATCCACAAGGAATTCTTCGAGACGGAACCGGCTCGAGTCGCTGCTTGCGTAGTTGGTCGAGCAGCTGAATCCATAAATTATGTTTCTCCTTGGCGTAAAAAGTTAAATCCGGGAACGCCTAACGAATCTTGTGTCTGAGCTGAATGCTCCTTCGTGAGATAGTCGAACGGCAAACTTCAAAATCGACAGCCTCACTGTGATTGTTTCTTCGTTTTCGCTAGCTCTTTCCCCAATTCCGCCGCGCGATCAACCGCCTCGCTGGGCGCGAAATCCCCCAACTCGAAAAACTGGCGAATCTCGATCTCGCCTTCCTGGCCTTCGCCGTGGGGATTG
Organism: uncultured Acidobacteriota bacterium; assembly: GCA_963719875.1. Classification (GTDB taxonomy): domain Bacteria; phylum Acidobacteriota; class Terriglobia; order Acidiferrales; family UBA7541; genus Palsa-360. The sequence continues at coordinate 1,468,730 of CAVRDJ010000002.1, forward strand.
GGGACGCGCTTGGCCCATTCGATCGCCTCGGCCTTCGATTTGACATTGATGATCCAGTAGCCCGCGATCAGTTCCTTCGTTTCGGGAAACGGCCCGTCGATCACCGTGCGCTTCCCTCCCGAGAATCTGATGCGCGCGCCCTTCGCGCTGGACTGCAGTCCCGAAAGATCGACCAGCACGCCGGCTTTCATCAGCTCTTCGTTGTACTTCCCCATGGCGGAGAGAAGCTCCTCGCTCGGCAACTTCCCCGCCTCGGAATCCTTATTCGCTTTGACGATCATCATGAATCGCATGGTCATGTCTCCTGACTTTTTAGTAGCGCAGGCTTCAGCCTGCGGGGCTTGAACTGAATCAACTTCTTAAAGGCCGCAGGCTGAAGCCTGCGCTACCTGTCTCACGCCTGCTCGTAAGCCTGTTGCAAGCGTCGAATGTCAATCTTGTCCATCTGCATCAGTGCTTGCATCACTCGGCCGGTTTTTACCCGATCGGGGTCGCTCATCAACTTGGGAAGCGCGGTCGGAACGATTTGCCAGGAGACGCCAAACTTGTCCTGCAGCCACCCGCATTGCTGTTTTGCTCCGCCCTCGGAAAGCTTCTCCCACAGGTCATCGACTTCTTCTTGCGTCTCGCAATTCACGACGAACGAAACAGCCGGAGAGAACTTGAATTGCGGCCCGCCGTTTAACGCGATGAATTCCTGCCCGTCAATCTGAAACGTGGCGATCATCACCGTTCCCTTGGGTCCCGGCCCATGTTCGCCGTAACGATTGACCTTTCCAATCTTCGAGTTCTTGAAAATGGAGACATAAAAATTGGCGGCCTCCTCGGCCTTCCCATCGAACCACAAGAATGGTGTAATTTTTTGCATCTCTTTCGTCTCCCTTCCTGACGCAGCCCGTGGGTGAATCCCCGGCCTGTTGTTCGCGTGGCTGCGTTTGCTCCTGTCCGGCGAGGCGGGGAGTCCACGCCGCCTTCCCGCCTCACCGGCTCCTTTCATGCTCTAGCTGCCGTTTGAGTTTGGGAAATTTGGTCCGCGTAAGTGGCCTCGTGGAGCTGGCGAAGCTCGCACTCACCATCAGCGGCGTAGCCGAGGAAATACTTTGCCAATTCGATTGCGTGTTCCTTGGAATTCGCTTGAAGGATGGCGAGCCCGCCGATCAGTTCTTTGGTCTCCGCGAACGGCCCGTCGGTCACCAACATCTTGCCGTTGGACTTTCGTACGCGTGCACCCGTGGCGCTGGGCATGCATCCCTCAACCGCCAGCAGCCATCCCGCTTTCATCCCTTCTTCAATCAATTTCCCCATACTGGCCATTTCTTCCGGAGTTGGGGGAGCCGTTCTTTCCACGGTCTTGTAAACACTTAGGAATTTCATGATGGAGTCTCCTTAGACTAATCCTGAGTTAACTTGTCAAAAAATCATGAGCGGGCGTTGATCGCCGCTCTCCTGTATGTCGAATGAACTGCCGTGGATTCGACACTGTCCGCTCCCTGCACTCATTATTTCTTTCCGGAGACCTGCACAGACGGGCGTTCCGCCAGCTCCATGTTCTCCAGAGTGGCCGCTTTGCCGAAATCCGCCACCACAAACCCCCAGCGAATATCGAACTCCGTTCCCTCTTCCGAGTACGCGCGCTTGCTCCAGAGGGAACCTTGATTTCCCTCCCAGTTCGGCTCGTATTTGGTTTGTGTCGGCATGGTTTTTTGCTCCCCACTTTGCGTTTTAATTGCTCTTCACCAGTGAATCGAATCAGGAGGCGTGAAATCGACACCCTCAGTGCGCTTGCCCCTGCGTTTTCGCTAGTCCTTTCCCCAGGTCCTCGGCGCGATTGGACGCCTCGCTCGGTGCGAAATCTTCCATCTCGAGAAACTGGCGAATTTCAATCTCAAATTCCCGGTCTTCGCCTTCGGGAACGGGGACGCGCTTGGCCCATTCGATCGCTTCTTCCTTCGATTTCACCTGAATGATCCAGTAGCCCCCGATCTGCTCCTTGGTCTCGGCAAACGGCCCGTCGGTCACCGAATGCTTCCCACCCGAGAACTTGATGCGCGCGCCCTTCGAGCTCGGATGGAGTCTCGAGAGCTCGACCAGCACGCCGGCTTTCCTCATTTCATCATTAAACTTTCTAATCGCGGGCGGGAGCGTCTTAATATCCCCCTTCCCTGCCTCACAACCATTGCTGGCTTTGACGATCATCATGAACCACATTTTCATCTCCCCTGATAAGTTTGTATTTAAGCCCGCGCTCACCAAATCTTCCAGTAGCGTAGGCTTCAGCCTGCGGGGGTTCGTCCTTGGAAGGACTAAAACCCGCAGGCTGAAGCCCGCGCTACCTGGCCGGCAACCCCGCAATTTCCATGACGGGGCGGATTTCCACGGTTCCCCAGCGCCCTGCCGGGATCCGCCCGGCGATGCCGATGGCCTCGTCGAGGTCCTTAGCGTCGATCAGGAAGTATCCGCCGAGCTGTTCGCGCGTCTCCGCGAACGGGCCGTCGGTTACCACCCGTTTGTTGTCGCGAACGCGGACGCTGGTCGCCGTGGAGGTCGGATGGAGCGGTCCGGCGCCCAAATACTTCCCGCTTTTGCTGAGCTGGACCGCAAACTCCGCGGATTCCCCATAACACTCCGTCCGTTCGGTCTCGCTCAGTCCGTTCTCATCCAGATAAATGAGCAACATGTATTTCATTTCCGCCTCCCTATCTGTAAGTCGAACGCCGCGAGTCCAGATCGACATCCAGACCACAAAATACATACAATCGGGCATGCCTGCAAACGTGAACGCAGCCGCAGCTGTGGAAGAAGTCTATCGCGCCGATTGGGGCAGGATTGTCGCCACCTTGATTCGACTCCTGGGCGACTTCGATCTGGCCGAAGAGTATGCACAAGAAGCATTTGCGGCTGCTTTGGACCAGTGGCCAAGCTCCGGCATCCCGGAGTCCCCGCGCGCCTGGATTATCCAAACTGCGCGCCACAAGGCCATAGACCGGCTCCGGCGGCGAACCCTATTCGCGGAAAAGATCCAGCCTCAGCTCGCGCGCGATTACACCGGGTACACTCCAGCGAGGGAGTACGAGGCGAGTCAGATTGAGGATGAGCGACTTCGGCTCATCTTTACATGTTGCCACCCCGCGCTGGCGCCGGAAACACAGGTCGCGCTAACCCTGCGAACGCTCTGCGGCCTCGAGACAGACGAGATCGCGAGAGCATTTCTCGTGCCTGCGGTTACGATGGCTCAGCGGCTGGTGCGCGCCAAGCGCAAGATTCGGGACGCCCGAATCCCGTACACCGTTCCAGAGACCATGGAGATAGGCGCGCGGCTCGACGCCGTCCTGACCGTGATTTACTTGGTCTTCAATGAAGGCTACCTGGCCACTCGAGGCACGTCGCTGGTCAGGACCGATCTCTGCGCCGAGGCCATTCGCCTGGGCCGCCTGATCCTCACATTGATGGAGCCGCAGGCCCCGGCCGAAGCGAAGGCGCTCCTCGCCCTTATGCTGCTTCACGACGCGCGGCGCGATGCCCGCCTCGATGAGGCGGGAGAAATCATCGTTCTGGAGGAGCAGGACCGCAGCCGCTGGAACCACAAGCAAATCGCCGAGGCTTTGCTGATCATAAAGGACGCGCCGCGCGGCGCGCCGGGCCCATTCGCCGTGCAGGCTGCGATTGGCGCCGTGCATTGTAAGGCTGCTCATCCTGCAGACACGAATTGGGTCGAAATCGTCCGGCTCTACGATCAACTGGAGCGCGTGCAGCCCTCGCCCATCGTGTCCCTGAACCGCGCCGTAGCAGTAGCAATGGCGGAGGGCCCGCGTGCAGGGCTTGCGATGATCGATGCCCTGATCGCCTCAAACCATCTCAACGAATATCACCTGCTGTATGCCGCGCGCGCCGATCTGCTGCGCCGCCTCGGCCTGCTCGACGAAGCGGCCAAAAGTTACGCGCGAGCGCTAACCCTCGTCACCAATGACAGCGAGCGCCGATTCCTCGAGCGCCGCCTGCGCGAAGTTCAGCGAGACAAGTAGGACGGGCTTCAGCCTGTCGCACTGGTAGTAGGACTAAAAATTAAACCCGACAGGCTGAAGAGGCTGCGGAAAAATGGCCCCACTCATTTTGTCATTCCGAGCGAAGCGAGGAATCTCTCTTTCTTTTCATGGAGTTAAATCGAAGAGAGATTCCTCGCTTCGCTCGGAATGACAAAATAAACTACTTTTTCCGCAGCTAGTTCAGCCTATCGGACTTGTAGTAGGACTAAACATTAAACCCGACAGTCCCGACGCGGCGGGACCGTCCTACTCGGACCTACTGCTGCCAGCCGCCGCCGAGGGCTTTGTAAATTTGCACCAGAGCAAGGAGTTCGTTGAGGCGGGCTTGCGCGAGGCCGAGGTCGGCGGTGAGATAATTCGTCTCGTTCGTGAGGACTTCCAGATAGTTTGTGGTGCCAGCCTGGTAGCGCTGGCCGGAAAGCTGGGCGGCGTCTGCGGCGGCGCGCGCGAGCAGTTCCTGCTGCGCGCGGAATTCCTGGTTTTGTTGATAGGCGATCAGCGCGTCGGAGACGTCGCGAAACGCGCCTTGAATAGTCTGCTGGTACGTCAGCACCGCTTCCTGCTGCTGCGCTTCCGCCAACCGAACGTTGGAGCGAATCGTTCCGCCCTCAAAAATCGGCTGTGTGATCGTTCCCGCAAACGTCCACAACCCGGCAGCGCCGCTGAACAGGCCGGTGAGCGACGAACTCAGGAATCCGGTCTGCGCCGTCAGCGAAATGTCGGGAAAATAAGCGGCTCGGGCGACGCCGATCCGGGCGTTCGCCGCAACCAGCACCTCTTCCGCCTGGCGGATGTCCGGGCGGCGCTCGAGCAAGGCTGAGGGCAGGCCGGCAGGAACCATCGGCGCGTGCGGCTGATCGGTGAGTTCTTTTCCGCGCGGCGTGATCGGGCCCGGATTATTGCCGAGTAAGACGCTCAGAAGATCTTCCTGCTGTCCGATGCGCCGATTGAGATCGGCGATGTCCGCCGCCGCGGTATAGACGAGCTGTTCCGCCTGGCGCACATCCAGAATCGAATTGATACCGTGTTCCTCGAGCGTCTTGGTCAAGTCCAGTGATTCCTTGCGGGAGGCCAGCGCCTTTTGCGAGATGTCCAGTTCCAGATCGAGTTCGCGAAGCTGAAAATATGCGGCGGCGACATTGGCCACGAGCGTGGCGTTCACTTCCTGGCGCGCCCAGTCCGTCGCGAGCAAATTCGCGCGCGCCGCTTCGGTGGCCCGCCGATATTTGCCCCAGAAGTCAACGTCCCACGCCGCATTAGCTGTCACCCGGCCAAAATTGAAACTATACGAAGGGATGGGGCCTACCGCGGGATTGCGCTGGCCCGTGCCGGTGCCGCTAACGCTCACAGTGGGCAACTGGTTCGCGCGCGCCAGCCCGACTTGCGCCTGCGCCTCGAGGACGCGCGTCGCCGCGATCCGCGCGTCATAATTTTGCTGGAGGGCTGTGCGAATTAATTGCTGCAATTGCTCGTCCTGAAAAACTTCCCACCATTTTTCTTCGCCGAGCGATTGTGTGGAGGCGCTGGCCGCTTCCTCTGCCGTCAGTCCCCGGTAGGCGGTAGGGACGTCCGTGTTCGGCCTTTTGTAGTTGGGGCCGACGGTGCAGCCGGCGAGAAAAAGCCCCAGGACGCAAAGCGTGGATGGAAAAAATCGCGAGAATTGGAAGAAAACGAAACGTCTGTTCATCGTGGCCTAGTCCGCCGCTCCATCGTGGGCGGTAATTTGGCCCCCCGCCGAAGGAATCTGAGAGTGTCCCGAGTGGAAGAACGACGTGCGGTTCAACACTTTTTCCTGGAACTCTTCAAGGTACAGATAAATCACCGGCGTCACATACAGCGTGATGAATTGCGAGACCACCAGCCCGCCCACGATCACCATGCCCAGCGGCCGGCGCGAAGCCCCATCGGCTCCGTATCCGGCGGCGATGGGCACGGCGCCGATCACCGCCGCGAGCGTGGTCATGAGGATCGGCCGGAAGCGGTCGATGCTCGCGTCATGGATGGCTTTCTCCGCGCTCTCGCCGGCGTCCACGCGCTGCCGCGCGAAATCCACGATCATGATTCCGTTCTTCTTCACGATGCCCATCAGCATGAACATGCCCACAAAGGCGTACAGCGACGCCTGCTCGCCTAAGAGGTACAGCGCCAGCAATCCGCCCACGAGCGCGGTCGGCAGCGTTGAGAGCACGGTCAGGGGATGGACGTAACTTTCGTACAGAATCGCCAGGATCACGTACATGACGAACACGGCGAGCGCCATCAGAATGGTCAAATCGCGCACCGTGTCGCGAAACGTCAGCGCTTCGCCCTGCAGACTCGCGCGAATCGTCACGGGCACGACTTCCGACGCGGCTTTGGAAATATAGTTTGTGGCGTCGCCGATCGCCACGTCCGGCTTCAAATTGAAATAGATCGTCACGGCGGTGAACTGGTTGAGGTGATTCACGTTCTGCGGGCCCAGCTTGGTTTTCCAATCCACGAGGGCGCTAAGCGGCACGAGATTCTTCCCGTCATCCGACCGGATGTAAAGCAGCGACAGATCGCTGGCGTGCGCGCGTTCGGAATCCTTTACTTCGAGGATCACCTGGTATTGATCCTCCGGCTTCTTGATCAGGTACAGATAATTTTGCGAATACGCGTTGCGGAGCAGATTGAGGATTCGCGTTTCCGAAACGCCGTAAGTGCGCGCCTGGTCGCGCCGGATATTAATTTCCAGATTCGGCGTATGATTGAAAAAATCACTGTTGACGGTCGCAAAACCCGGGTATTCCATCATCTTGCCCATCAGTTTCTGCGCGACGTCGTAAACCTGCTGCGAATTCACTCCCGAAACCGAGTACGCATACTGGCCCTGATTCGTATTGGTCGCCCCCGTGCTGATTTCCAACACAGGAAAAGGCCGCAGAAAAGGAAAAATGCCGGGAATGGTGGCCAGCCGGCCCATCAAGCCGCCCGCGACGGCCTGAATCGGCGCGCGAGCCCGCGGCGGATACAAAAAGGCCAGGAGAAGTCCCTGATTCGAAGCCAGGAATTGACCGTTCCCACTCATCGTGAACGTGGCCCCGACGGCGGGATCCTGGCGCATGAGCACCCCCGCCTGGTCCTGCAAGGCGTGCATTTGCGCGGGGGAAGAGCCTTCCTTTCCGATCATCACTCCCCAGATAAAACTGCTATCACCGACGGGCAAGAATGCCTTGGGCACGGCGGAGAAAAGCAAAATGGTGCCGGCCATGCAGGCGATCCATGTCAGCGCGGAGATCCATCGATGACGCAGGAACCACCACAGCGATTTTCCGTATCCCCGCAGGACTCGTTTCTCGACTCGACCGATGGTGCGCTCCACCCAGTTCTTTTTGACCCCCTCGCCCCTCGCTTTCAGCAGCCTCGCGCACATGAGCGGAGTGAGCGTGAGCGAGACCAGTCCCGAGGCGAAAATTGACACCACAATGGTGATCGCGAATTCGCGGAAGATGCGTCCCACCAACCCCGACATGAAAACGAGCGGAAAAAATACGGCCGCGAGCGAAACCGTCATGGAAAGAATCGTGAAACTGATTTCGCGCGCGCTTTCGAGGGACGCCTCGAGCGGCTTCATACCTCGTTCCATCAGGCGCACCGTGTTCTCCAGAAACACGATGGCGTCATCCACCAGAAATCCGATGGCCAGCGTCAACGCCATCAGCGACAGATTGTCCAGGCTGTACCCGAACTGGCGCATGGCCATAAACGTCAGCAGCAGCGACAGGGGAAGCGCGACGGCTGGGATCAGCGTGTCCGTGGCCCTGCCCAGAAAAACAAAAATCACGGCGACGACGAGCACGAACGCGAACAGCAACGTCGCCTGCACGTCGGCCACGGAATTTACGATCGTCTGGGAACGGTCGTAGATCGGCGTGACGCGCACTGACGCGGGCAGCTCGGCGCTGATAATCGGCAGCAGGTCGCGCACGCTCTTGGCCACGGCCACGACATTTGATCCGGCCTGCCGATTTACGGCCACCACCACGGTCGCGCCCGGTTCCCCGTACCCTCGCACCCAGAACTTCATGCGGATGCGCTCGTCTTGCACGGTGTCTTCGACGTCGGCAACATCGCGCAAATAAACGGGGCCGGCGCTGGTGCTGCTGACGATCAGATTCCCGTACGCCGCGGCGTCCTCCAGTTGCCCGTTCGGCTGAAGCAGAGCCGTGCCGGACGAGCTGTCAAACTGACCCGCGCCGGTGTAGCTGGTCCCGTTCTTCACCGCATTGGTGAGGTCGTCGATCGAAATTCCGCGAGCCCACATTTTCGAAGGATCGACCTTGATGCGCACGGCGGATTTGGTGCCAAAAACATTTACGCTGCTCACGCCGGGCAGGATGCTGATCCGCTGCCCCACCTGCGTGCTCCCGTAATCGTAGAGCCGGCCGCCCGTGACGGAATCGCTGGTCAGAGCGATGTAGAGAATCGGCTGATCGTTCGGGTTGGTTTTCGTGTAGGTCGGCGGCGACGGCAAATCCGTGGGCAGGCTTCCAGTGGCCTGGGAAATAGCGGTTTGCACATCGGTCGCGGCTGCATCGATGCTCTTGTCCAGCGCGAACTGCAGCGTGAAGCTCACGTGACCCTGCGTGCTTTGCGAGGTCACCAGCTCCAGCCCGTTGATCTGCATGAATTGCCGTTCGAGCGGCGTGGCGATGTTGTTGGCGACGGTGTCCGGGCTTGCTCCGGGATAATTCGCCTGCACGGAAATCACCGGGTAGTCCACCACCGGCAGATCGTTGACCGGGAGGCGCAGATAGCTCAGCACCCCGAAAACGATGACGGAAACCGTCAGCACCGCTGTCATGACCGGCTTGCGAATGAACGGTTCAGAAAGGTTCATGATTGCCCCGCAGGCGGCGCTGTGGCCGTACCCGTAACGACGCGCACCTTGCCGCCCGGCAGCACGCCGAGTTGGCCATTCATGACAACGCGTTCGCCGGGCTGAAGTCCCTGTTCGACCACCACCAGTTCCCCTTGCCTCTGCCCGAGTTTCACGGGCCTCAGGTCCGCGGTCGAGTCCTGTTTGACGACGTAGACGAAGGGACCATTCGCAGAATCCTGCGGCGCAGCTGCTGGGACGAGCACAGCCTTCGGCAGAGTCGCCAGCACCAGCCGCACATTCACGAATTGGCCCGGCCAGAGGTGGCGGGAGGTATTTGGCACAGTGGCGCGGAGCAGGACCGTTCCGCTGCTGCTTTGCACGGAGTTGTCGAGAAACGTGAGTTGCCCAACCTCCGGTTTCGTCTCATCCGGCAAGCGCACTTCCACTCGGAGCGTACGCTTTGCGGAGTTGCGCTGCACCTCGGAGAAATCGCTTTCGGTCACCGTAAAGTCGGCGTAGATCGGGTCCATGCGCTCAATGTTCAGCAGCGTCGTGGTGTTTGCAGTCACCACGTTCCCGTTGTCGACCAGCCGGTGCCCCGCGCGGCCATCGATCGGCGAGAGAATCGAGGTGTACTCCAGATTCAGCCGCGCGGATTCCACCGCCGCCTCGTTTTGCTTGACCTGCGCTTCGCCCACGTCCACCGCGTTTTTCCGCGTGTCGTAGTCCTGCCGCGCGATCGCTTTCGACTCGACAAGATCCTGCACGCGGGCAAACTGAATCTTTGCAAAATCCAGCGCCGCCTTCGATTGCGCGAGGTTGGCTTGCGCCGAATTGAGCTGCGCCTCGAAGGGCCGCGGATCGATCGTAAACAGCGGATCGCCCTTCTTCAAATTAGCGCCGTCCGTAAAATGTATTTCCGTAATCTTTCCGGACACCTCGGGTTGCACGGAGACAACTTCCCGGGCGACGGTGTGGCCCACTTCATCAAGGTAAAGCGGCACGTCCTCGCTGACCGCGGTCGCCACCGTCACGGGCGAAGGCGGCCGCTCAAACGGCGGCGGATCTTTCTTGGCGCAGGCTGTCAGCAGAAGACCCAAAACGCAAGCCAGATAAAATGTCCTGTTCCCGCGGAGCATCAATGTCCTATCGTTTCCCAGAGATACCGATTCCGGTCCCTATATAAATATAATACGACACCCTGTATGAGATGTATCAGGCCTTGATCGGTGGCATAAATTTCTAGGCCCTATTTTCTGAATGTCTGGCTAAACGAAGGCAATACAAGGAGTTTGGCGAAATCCGAAAATTGTGAAGATTTGAAAAGTTGGCCGGATTCGGGGCGAGACAGCGGAATGGGGGGAGGACAGCTTGTCATTCGGTGGGAAAGCTACTTCGCTGACGAGGCAGCGGCGGTTGATAATCGCTTCAATTCTTCGTAGGTAAAGAAGATCCGTGAGGCCTCCCCGGTTTCTAGTTCGCGGCCCAGCCCAAGCATGCGGGAAAACCAGCGAAGCTCCGGAGGTGTAATACCGAGCAGAACTGCGGCTCTGTATTCGTCTACAATCGCGTTCGGTTCAAGGTCAGCCATGTACATTCCTCCGGGAACAAGGGCTACAGTTGATAACCAACATGGCAATTTCCCTGCCAGGAGTGCGTTTCAGGCAAGTCTTTTGGAATGAGCAATTTCAGACACCAGAACGGGTAAGTGAGAGGCTTTTAGGCAAAAGATTTCACTTTATGTAGGCCGATCTTCCCAGAGGTTTCCTAATCGGGACCAGGGGATTGATGCCCGTCCAATGAAAGTCCACGGAGCGGGCAAAACGCAGGAGTAGACGCCGCCGCTGCGCTGTTTGCCCGGCCTAAGAGAATCGTGCACCGCTGGCGCTACGTCCGCCAAAGTCTGGGCACATTAGGGGCGCGATTCAGCGCGGTGACCCACGCCTAGGCAGTCTGGGTGCGCACCTGCTGTTTCACGCAGACCTTATTGGTCAGCTCAATGAGCTGCCTCAGATTCCACCACTCCTCTTCGCTCATCAGCCTTCCGTCCGGACTCGAAAAGTAAATCGATACGAATCCCTCGGTGGAGAGGGGAGAGCGGACAATCAACTGCGTTTTCTGGTGCTCAGGCAGCGGCTCGGGCATGAATCGTTCCTCCAGATGAATCCGGATTCTAACATGAATACCTCGATCCGATCTTTAACATCGCATTAATAATATAAGTCTGGGAGGAATCCTGCGACGGGAAGAATCCTGGGAACGCCAATCTCCCGATTGGCGGGTTGCAAGACGCCAATCGGGAGATTGGCGTTCCCGGGCGATGAGTCAGATCGGCACGTTGGCTTCAAAAGCCGGCTTCAAATTCGCGGAAACGCCGCTCGAGCTCCCATTGCTGCTGCGCCTTCTCGCTGGATTTCAGGAAGGCGGCGCAGGCTGCTGATGGCTTGGCAGCGCCGGGCGCGTCTGGCGTGCACGCGGAGGCGGTGGGCGTGAAGGCGTCCGGCTCGAGCCACAGGCTCGCCCCGGGCAGAAAATTGTGTTCGAGGCCGGTGCGGACCAACTGCTTCAGGTCCGCGTAGCTGAGAGCGTACGTGCTCGCAGCGCGAACGTATTCGTGCGTCAAATCAATGCGAGAAACGCCTTCGTCATCGGTGGAGAGCGCCACCGGAACGTGGAATTTGCGATAGATGGGAAACGGATGGTCCTTCCCGGTAATGCCAAGAATGACGTCATTGCTGGTGAGGTTGATTTCCACCATCACGTGTTTCGCGGCCATCTCTTTCAACAAATCATAGGGACGGTCCTCGTGCATCAAGTCGACGCCGTGTCCGATTCGCTCGGCATAGGCATCCTCAAGCGCAAGGCGGATGTGACAGCAGAGGCCCTCGGGCGGAACAAGACCGGGGGCAAGCTCGCCGGCGTGCAGGCTGATGTGCACCTTAGGATAGAGGCCATGCAGGAAGCCGACGATTTTCATGTGCAGCGCATAGTCGGCCATCGAAATCGTGCCGTCCTCCGGCATGACGTAGTTGATCCCCACAAAACGCGAATCAACCGAGGCGGTCTCGAACCCCAGAAGCGTTTGCGCGAAAACCTGCTCCTTGGGAAAGCCGCGCAGAATTTGGTAGAGATAGCGGAACGTGATTTTGCAGCCCGGCAATTCCTGCGGCGTACCGCAATGCTCGAGCGCGCGGCGGGACGCTTCGGAATCGTCAAGGTGGGCGCGGGCGTTGCTAATTTCATCACGCAAGCCTCGCGCCAGCAGGGCGTCACGGAATTGGCCGAGGTCGTCCTTCCATCCAATTTCATGGGCGATTTGCGTTGCGTGGCTGAAGTCCGGTGTATCCATCAGCTCGATATACTGCTCGTTCTGAGATGCGCCGCGCGAGGCGACTTCGTCGAGCCATTCTCCAGCATGGCTCAGTGTCGTCGCGATGAAGAATTTGTCGAACGTGGAGAAAAACTGGTCATGCCCGCTGAAGCCGGGCGTGGGCACAAAGCTGCGCATGGAAAACGCGTTGATGAGCGTGTCGTAAAGGGCCTGATTCGTGAAGGCTTGCGCAGCGGGCGCCTGTCCTGCTCTGCAAACCGGCTGCGGCTTCACAAGAGCATGGGTCGCGAGATCCACGCAGAGGCCATCTTCCGCTGCATCGCGAATCCAGGTTTCAGCATAGACTCCCCCGGGAAAGTGGTAGTGCAGGTCCGCACCCTTGGGCATGCGCCGGAGAAACGCTTCGAGTTCGAGCGGGTTCGAGCGTGCAGCCTCATACGCGCGCGCCGTGCGCTCTTCGGCCGTTCCCGCCGCCACTGCGGGTTTTTTGACCGCGGTCTGAGCGGAGATAATCGTTGGCACCAGCAGGAAGAGCGCGGCGCCGATGGAAACGATTAGCGGAACCCGCGGACTTCTTGCGCTGGACATGATTATGGACAGCATGAAAAACCGGTCCACAATTTTCTCCTCTCGAACGCACACGCCTCTCATGGCAATAGGAGTCCGAGTTTACATCACCGCACGTTACCGAAGGTTTCTACGTGGATTTTATTTCGCGATCACCGGCATATTGAACCGTGCATGCCACGACGCCTTCAAAGTTCAAGCGTCGCAACATTGGCCATGGGAAAATCAAATCAGAGGGTGCTACACCACCTGCAAATATCTGAACTTGAAGAACGAACGGCTCAGGATGAGGCCTTTGCCGCTCTTGTCATTCCATCCTGTGGATTCCAGCGCCCCGGGGCTGGGCGCCCAGGAGTCACAGCCGTTTCGGGTGTTCCCTCAACGTCGACAATCTCTCGAGTTCGGTAGGGCTTTTCCTTGTGGCAGGACGGACACCGAAGGTTGAAGACCTGGGATTTTCGCTGCGACGATTCTGTCCCTTCGCTCGCCCCTTGCAGGCTCCCTACGATGGCCGGAACGGGAATGGGCGCCTTGCAATGCAGGCATACCACTCCGCGGAAAGTTGGGCGTTCCGTTTCAATCGTCATATTCAAGCCTCGCTTGGATTCGGAACCGATGTCAGGAGACACCCAATCCTACCCCAAAGCGTCCATTTAGGTCCAGTCGCCCAACTCCAGAGGTTGTGGAAATATCGAGAACAAACCATAAACCGGAGGGAACCTTCCTCAACTCATTGATTCAATGAGAGTTCATAGGTCCAATTCCGCGTGCCCTCCAATCCGCTTTCTGTTGCTACTATCTACAAGCAATCTTCAAGCAATCTTCCGGGCGCACGACAAGCAGGCAAATTGGTGAAGAGGCAAGGGTGCAAGAAAGTAGGAAAATAGAGATGGAGACGAAGAGTCAAACTGCGGTGAATGCGAGTCGCTCTTTCGATTCCGAGTCGCTCGAAGTTCCGGCGGGACGACCCACCGTAGCCCACTGTGGAAACGGGGAGAAATCATTTCCGCCGTTACGAGAAAACCCCGGCAGGGGCGACATATCAGGCTCACCCACAATCATCCGCACACAGTGAATTCAGAACGAGCCGGGCCCCCAGGGCGTCCCGAGGACTGTTTCGATGTTTGCATTCCGCGGGCCGGATGTAGAATGCAAACACGCTCATCGAGGACCGGCCACATGAAACGCGCACTTCCGCTAATTTGTTTGCTCGCCACGATTGTTTGCCCCAATTCCCGGGCGCAAACCCCCAAAGCGCAATCCACATCAAAACTTTCTTCCCAAATCGGGATGGAACAGCGCTTCCTGGTGGACCGCGGCGATGGGCACATCGACGTTCGAATCGACGTTCGAATCGAGGTGATCGCGCAGGGAGTGGGCCCGGTCATCGTAATTTTACCGTCACTCGGCCGCGGCGCCGAAGACTACAACGTCGTGGCGGCGCTGCTGGCCAAGGACGGCTTCCGCGTCCTGCGCCCGCAGCCGCGCGGCATCGGCGCGAGCACGGGACCCTTGACGGACCTGACGCTGCATGACTTCGCCGCCGACATTGCCGCCGTGATCGAGTACGAAGGCAAAGGCCCCGCCGTGGTGGTGGGCCACGCCTACGGCCACTACGTCGCGGGCACGCTGGCGACCGACCGGCCCGAACTCGTGCGCGGCGTGGTCCTGGCCGCGGCGTCGGCAGGAAAAGTTCCGCCCGGAGTGCACGAACCGCGGGTCACACCTGAAGTGCGTGAAGCAATTGAAAAAAGCGGAGACCTGTCGCTCCCGGACGCCGACCGCCTGCGCTATTTGCAATTCGCTTTCTTCGCGCCGGGACATGACTCGCACGTCTGGCTGAGCGGCTGGCACCCCGAAACCGAAAAGGCGGAAAACGCCGCCTCGCGCGCCGCTCCCGTCGATGACTGGTTTGACTGCGGCACCGCGCGCATCCTCGACCTGCAGGCCGAAAACGACGCCGTCGCCCCGCGCAAATTCGCCGGCGTCCTGAAATCCGCGCTAGGCGATCGCGTCACCGTCGTCGTAATCCCCAACGCCGGCCACGCCCTCGTCCCGGAGCAGCCCGAAACAGTGGCCAAAGCCATCGCCGCGTTCGCGCGCACCCTGAAATAAATATTTGGTCGTGAAATGAAGCGCGGGCTAGCCGAAAAACTCAATCGACTTTCAAAGACTGGCCCATCCCCTCTATCGAATCTAATGGAGTTGCGTCGCGGATCGCACTAGGCGTCCCCTTTTTCGGCAGGCTGCGACGTTTCGCTGCTGCTACCTTTTGGTTTTTCCTCATCAAAATCGGCAACATCAAAAAGTATCTGCCTGCGTGCCCCTCTTTTTTTTGGCCACCCACGATATAATAAGAGAACAACAAATATGGCGGTGAACCCCGCCATTCCCCGATACCCAGCTACCCCGGATAGAGGAATCGCTTGCGAAAATGGAAACGCTCGCAAAGCGAGGCCGCCCCAGAGAACCGTGATGAATAGGCTCACAATCTGGTTCACTCTCGAAACCGAGAAAGGGAAGCCGGAAGCTATTTTGAGTACGCACCACCACGGGTCTCTGGATAGGGTGGTTCTATAGAGGGGGCCAATAACCTTTTCTCCGAGAACGTCAACGTGGCGTTCCCAATTTTCTTGCCAATATTTACTACCTCTATTCACCAAGTACCACGCAAACGAAACCACGAAACCTATACAAGTAATAATAAAAATTGAAGGCCCATTTCTTTTTGTTGCTTCTACGCTTTGAAGTGCAAAATAACCCGCAAATGACGCGGCTATTAAAGTCCAGAAATAGGCAGCACGTTTCCAGTAAAGCTCGATTTCGAACTTGCGAATATCAAGAGCATGTTTTAGCGCCTCTTGTCGCCACTCCGCTTTACCAACTATGCTCTTAGAAAATAATTCTTCATAAGTTTTGACTCTCGTGATCTCTGGCATTCATTTCTCCTATCCCTGCTGTGCCGGGTGCGCCTCACGTCGTCACCCTTTCCAGCGACATCGGCGATGGCGCGTGCAATTTAAGCCTTATGCTCCACGATAAAACGCGCTCGTTCGTGCAGTTCGTCGAACGTCATGATTTCCACTCCGTGGATAGATTGTCTGAAGCGTTCAAATGTTTGAAGCTTGTGACGGTCCCCCTTCACCTCGCTAAGGCAACCGATTACCACTATTCCCTTCGGTTTGACTGTGAAAATTCCCTGACTCTCCAACCTATCCATGTTTTCTTGTAACTTTGATCCTCGCTCGTTCCACCCGTCCACGTTCGCCTGGGTCTGCGCCAGTGCGTCTGTGAGTTCCTGCGACAGGCTCCATGCCCCACTCCTGACTTCTTCGACCCCGCCCAGGAGCGGGGTGTCGGGTGTCTTGATTTCAACGAGAACGGTGAATCTGACTTTGCCGCTTGTTGAACCCAAATAATCCGATAACTGTCCGCCACGGCGGTTGATTTGGGTCCCACCGACATTTGGTTGACTTTCTTCCAGTCGCAAAATCACATAGTTTAGTCCATAGCCGAAAATCCATTTGTTATCCTTGAAAAATCGCTGCCACCAAAGCTCGTTATTCTGTTGTTCCAACCCGGCGCTAAATTCCTTTAATCGGTCTCGTCGCTTCAGGATTTCGTTCACGTCTTCTTCGGAGAGGGATATATTTTCTGTTGAAGACAGTTGCCGGATGATGTTCTCAATGCTGCCAGTTTCACGCTTCCGGATGGCTGCTACGATTTCTGCCTCTTCCTTGGACACCAAAGAGAAACTTTCATCTGGGATCTCGATTTCACTTAGCGACCGCAAGAACGAAATGAGCTGCCAAAACTGCTCGTAGCATTCGTTCAGGTTCACCGAGGCTTTCAGATAAATCGTTTCGTCATTCTTGTCTGCACGAACCCTCGCAGCTTTTCCCGTGGTGTCCTTAACGACGAAATGGAGGCGCGGAGTAAATTTCTCGTTCTTCTTAATTAGAGTTACTTCGCAGAAATAGCTAACCCGCGGCCGGGCGTCGAGTAAAAAACGCTTAATTAAGCGACGTAATCTTTGGTTGAAGAAATAATAGAAGTTCTCATGAGAAGTTGGGCTGACCACGAGGTCCGCAAAATTATCTTTGCCAATAATGAAATCTGTTTGAGGCATGGGCGGGTGGCAAACCCTTCATATACCCTTTTCTTTTAACGGCTTATGACCGCATCATACCACTCCAATACGTCACCGCCGAATTAAGGTTTTGCCTGCCGCGAGTTTTCGAGTGACAGGAATCACGGAAGATTTGCCAGCGACGGATTTAACTTAATAGGGGGCGTTACAATGACGCAGCGGAGATCGGCAGTTCGGAATGGGGGAGACCCTTCGAATGGCCGTCTTCGGGAGGTGACGTTATGTTTTGTATGCATTGCGGCAGAGAAATCGCAGACTCTTCGAATTTTTGTTCTTCTTGCGGCGGCCGGCAGCGGTCGAGGACTTCGCACAAGCAACTGACGCTTTCCGCCACCGACAAGAAGATGGCAGGCGTGTGCGGAGGCATCGCGGAGTATTTGGACGTTGATCCTACGATTGTGCGGCTGATCTGGGTGGCGTTGTCCGTGGTACCCGGCGGCTTTGTTGGCGGCGCTCTGGCTTACGTGCTCGCGTGGATCATTATTCCGAAGGCGCCCGCGTTCGCCTCGACGGCGGCAGGCGAGGCCGCGGCGCAGCCTTCGGCAAAAGCCGGATGAAACCACTACCCCGCATTCCTCTGCAGGCATCCAATCGGTAAAAAGTTTGATATTTGATTCAGGGGGAATGCAGGCTTTTCGTGGCGCCGGCGAGACGCCGGCGCCACAGCACACCATGCTCCTGCCTCATTTGCAACGGGCCAAGTTTTTTCGCTCCCGCATCCGCCAGCCAGGTTACAGAGTTGGGACGCTCTTAGGGGTCTTCAGAGTGATTGGTCCTGCTGGATAAGAGAACTGATCTCCCTTCGTTACCTTCCCGGTCCGGTCGATCTCGGTAGACTGGCCGTTGATCTTTTTTTTGTCAACCGTAAGGGTGAGATAACCCCACGTCACCACTCCGTACACAAGTTTGGCTTTCGTGTCGGGTGCGATATCTCCATCTTTCGAATGAATCTGGTGCAGGTTATGGTAACCCCCGTTCCCGACGACCAGGAAAGGCGTGGGACCATCCGGCGCGATATCCTTCTCCACCCGCTGATAGTCGTGGACGTGACCGGCCAGGACGAGGTTGGGGACACGTCCGGTATCCCGAATTGCATTCTCCAGCGCGTCGGACATCTTCGAGCTCCCGCTGTGAAAAACATCGAACGAGTAGATCGGATGATGAAGCGCCAGGATGAGCGCCCGGTCGTTGGGTGCGGTTGCGAACTCGTTGGTCAACCATTGCTGCTGGTTCGAATCGATTGAGCCGTGCTCAGGGACATTCGTGTACATGCCGACGATCGTTGCCAACGGCGTAACCAAGGTCCAATACGGATTGGGAAGATTCAGCCCCACGCGAGGAGCATCCTTCGAGATCGGATCGACGTCGGGGTTGGCCTGCATGAAGTAGGCGACCCATCCGTCAAGGGAGGTCTGCGCGGTGGGATCGTCGACCTCTCCGTCATGATTCCCGGGAATCGCGAAAATGGGCGGAGTGTAGCGCTCGTACGGTTCATAGAATTGGGAGTAGTAATCATCGTGCGCGCCGGTGAAGTAAACTACGTCGCCCACGTGATAGCAGAAGTGCGGTGAATTTGCGCCCGCCGACCCGATTCCCTTTATCATTTCGTTGGCCACACTGGATTGAAACTCGGCATCCGTGACGCCGCCCGAGTCGCCCAATACGTCGAAGATCATCTTGCCCGAATCGGTGATGTGCTTGGCCACCGCTTGAAAATTGTCGGCCAGCGCGTAGTGGTACGGAGGGAGGCCCAGGGGTCTGGGCAGGGGCTGATAGCCGGTATTTCGGTGCGACAGCGGGCTGAGCGGGGTCACGCCGGGGTGCGCCTGGGAATTGCCCTTTTTGATATGCGTGCGAACCGCACCTGGCTGCAACATGATGTTTATCCTCCTCAAAAAAGATGTTTGCGGCGTCAACCAGCCGCGAAGGGACAACAAGGTACTGCGGGCAACCATTTCAGTCAATGATAACCTATATTTATTTATGATAAATATTGTATTGAGGAAGTAAAACAGTCAGATTATATCCCTGCGTGGAAGCCGGCAATCCTTGAACGTGTATTTTGCAGGAACCGTTGCAGCGTTCCACGCGTGGACCAAACCCAGTTTGCGATTTATGGCGTGCGGGCTGCAAACAAGCCCAGATTTCCAAACCGCAAGAAGTATTCTTGCGCTGACTCTTCCCGCTCAGAACTCGACATGCAGGCGGAGGGCTGGCGCAAACACGGGGCCGCGGTCGCGGTTGTAGCCGGGGTTGGTGATGTACTGCGCGTCGAGCGACGTGAAGATGCCGCGCCACACGTGCAGCGTGTAGTAGGTTTCCACGATGTTCTCGCGTCCATAATTCAAGTTGCCGTCGCCGAGCACGAAGCCGAGGCCGCCGAGAGCCAGATAGTTCTGATGGTCGCGCGAAATTCCGTTGGAAATGAAGGCGAGGCCCGCGCGGTCCAGCTTTCTTTTCCACCTGGTCCCTTGCGCGCCGGCGCCGACTTGCTCTGTTTCGTCCACTTCCGTGTAGGCGAAGGATTCGTGCTGGCCTTCGTTCCATCCCCATCGCGCAAAGAGGCCCAGCCAATCCGTCAGCGGTTGCTCGACGTTGACGCCGAATCCGTATTTCGTGGTGGTCTGGAGAGGATGCGCCGTGATGTCCGGCTTCGGCGTGTGGCCCGCTAGAAAATTCGCGACGGCCACGCTGTATACGCCCATGTTGGCGTGGTTCGCGTAACCAAGCAGGCGAAGCACTGTCTCGCGGCGCGGCAGGAAAGAATGATGCAGCTCGAACTCAACGTTTTCCGAGTGGGCGCGGCCGAGATCGGCGTCGAGGTTGATGCCGTTCGCCACCTTGGGCATCAGCGCTTCCGCGAATCGCACGGCCCAGTGGCGGTCGTCGTACTCCACCATCGCGGCATAGGTGTAGCCGCGCGTGTCCGCGGCGTAGTCGTAGGCGCCGTTGTTGTCAAGCGTCCAATTCATGAACTGAAAATTGTTGTCCGAGCCGTACGTGTTCACGTCGAAAAAATCCACCAGGCTGAATTTTCCGAAGCGAATTTCCAGGCGCCGCACCGGCAACTGCGTGAAGAGCGAAAGCGGCGTTCTCTCAGCGGCCGATTTCTCGCCGCCGAGCGGAATGATTTGATGCCACATCAGGCGCGCGACGTATGGGGCTTTGCTGAGCAGGGGATTCCGGACGACGTCCAGATTCGTGAATCCGCCAAGGCCGAGAGCTTCCCCGATCCCATGCCCGCCCGTTTCCTGCACGTCGAGGAGAAATTCCGTCGTACTGCTCGCCTCCACGCCTGTGAAGAGCGTCAGCACCCGCGAAGAGGCATCCTGCGCCTGGGGCGAAAGGCTGTTCGGCCCCTGGTAGGGAGAATGAAACGCGGGGTGCCACTGCGTAATAATATTTGCCTGGCCCGAAATCCAGAAGCGGCTCGATTCCGAGTGCGGGAAAAGAGTCGCAGGATCACTGGAAGACGAATCATCGGCGGGAGCTGGAGCGGATTGCGTAGGCGTTTGATCCAGCGGCGCATCCTGTCCGCGCAAGGACGGCGGCGCTGCCAGGCGCAGAGCCAGCAAGAGCAGAAACGACAGCGCGAATTGAGCCGGGCGATGACGCATTTTCATCCGGTTAGATCGGCACCCTCTTCGAAACATTAAATCATGGCCTGACCCAATATCGAGATGAACAGAAGGTAAAAACACAAGAGATGGTTTTTCCACCCCTCCCGACCCCGCTTATGAATCGCCCTCATGAGTAAGCGCCACATGCGCTTCGGCCCGTGCCGCTGCGAGGTCGGGCTCATGCACTTTGGCTTGCGAGTCGAACATCGACATTGACGGATCGATCCACACCCGGATGAGCGGGGCGTTCTCGCCTTCGTGCGCGCGAATCCATACGCAGTAGAGGCTGGGGCGCGGCACGGAATTCTTGCGGTTGAAAATGTAACCAAACATGATCCCCTCCATTGAATCCACAGGTGTCCTGGCCGGGCTCAGGCGCCTCGTTCGAGAAAAACTATTTTTCAGGAGGGGATTTTTTTCCGCGACATCGCGGATTCCCGCTCGCTCAGTTTTTCGTCCACCAGAGCGAGCAGAAATTTGATTCACAACACCTTGTGCTATGCTCGCTCGGGGCGGAGGTCCGGGAGGCTGGAACTGCCCGGAGGTTCCGGTTCTTGAACTGGAATTTCCATGGGTTCTAATTTCCTTTCGGGCCGTTGTATTGCGGCCTGGACCTCTGATACCATACCCCCATAGGGTAGTCAAGCGAAAATGTCCCATTTATCGAGAGAAAAGCTGGACCTGGTGACCCGCACCAAGAAAATCGTGGGGCAGCTCGAAGCCGTCGGGCGCGCCCTGGATCAGGACGAGCCCTGCACCGAGGTCCTGCAACGCCTCTCCGCCGCGCGCGGCGCCATCAACAGCCTCATGGGCGAACTGATGGAGGACCACATCCGCAACCACATGCCGCGGAAAACGAAATCCGCAGAGGAAGCCGCCGACGATCTCATCGAAATCGTCCGGACGTATCTGAAGTAGCCGGAACTCCAAAAAAAATCTGAAACACAGAGCACACGGAGAAAATCCGCAGAGATCACTGAGGCGAGAGTCGGGGACAAGAGAACCAAACCGATTTCTCCGCTTTTCTCTGTGTTCTCTGTGTTAAAGCTCTAAGTTTTTGTTTCTGGCAGGGCCATCACGGGAAGGATTTTGGCGGGTTGGGAAGAGCGCTTACGAACCCGATTTCTCGGGGCCGTCGTCCCCGCAGCGCAATCCCAACCCACAGTGAAAGGAATCTTGGCAGGGCAAACCGGCTGGCTCAATGGGCTAGTCGAGTCAAAGATTTTGGGACCCGGGTTGTAGTACTAGGTAGCGGAACGTGAGGAGTAACGGCGCAGCGTGAAGCTCTGATTAAGTTGGGTTCGCATGTGTTTAAGTTGAACTAGAGGAAAGACTTACAGGGAGAATTTTATTCGACGACCGCGATCTTGTTGGCGAGTGAAAGAGGCAGCCACAAGCGGCCCTTCGCGTCGCGCGCCATGTTGCGGACGGATGAATTGGGAGCGGGCATCGGGTAGGTCCTGAACACCTCGACGGCAGGGTCAAAGCGTACCAATTTGTTGGCGTCCGCCCCGCTCTCCTCATACCAGATTTTGCCGGAGGAATCCGCCGCAATTCCATAGGGCTCGGAATCGTTTCCCGACGGGCTGGCCCAAAATTTGAATTTTTTGTCGGCCAGCGTGATGCGGCCCAGGCGCCCGCCTCCGGAATCGGTGAAATAGATCGCGCCGCCGACGGCGACCAGCCGCCGGGGTTCAACGCCTGACTCCGAAGGAGCGTATTCCGAGATCCCTCCGCTGAACGGATCGACGCGGCCCAGCTTTCCGCCCGAGAATTCACAAAACCAGAGAGCGCCATCGTTCGCCGAAACGATGCCGTAGGGATGGGCATTCTGCGTCGGCAAGCCGTACTCGGTGATTTTTCCGGTTTCGATGTCCACCCGGCCGATCACGTTCGAATTCTGCGCCGTGAACCACAGCGCGCCGTCCGCTCCAAACACCGGCGTGTGCGGGTCTTTCGCGGTGGGAGGGGTGAATTCCGCGATCGCGCCGGTCTTCGGGTCCAGCCGGCCGATTTTCCCGGCATAATTTTCCGTGAACCAGATGTCGCCAAGCTTGTCGGAAACCAGGCCATGCGGGCCGGAGTCCGGCGTCTGCACCTTGAACAGTTTCCACTCGTGCGTGTCGGGATTGAACCGCGCGAGGTGCCCCGTCTCCTGCAGCGTGAACCAGATGTTGCCCTTCGCATCGACCGCGGAATCGTGCGGCACCGCTCCCGGCACCGGCGCTTCCCACATGCGCATGGCGCCTTTTAGTTCGACGATGGGCGCCGCCGGAGGGTCCTTGAACGTCAATCGCAGTTTCACATTCGCATCCTCGCCAGGACGCACCAGGACGTTGTGCTCCCACTGCGACCACGTTCCTCCCGCGGAAGCGCGCAAATCGTAAAAGGCCGTGCGCAAATGTTCAATGTGGAAGCGCCCTTGCGCGTCACTATGCAACACATGCGGGGTTTCGCCATCCGCCACCTGCCACAAAACCTGCGCCCCGGCCACCGGCGCGCCTTTCGCGTTGACCACCTCGCCGTCCAAACCGCCCGGCTTCTGTTTCGCGACCTTGGGCGTCTGCGCCCACGCGCCTGCGGACACAAATGCAGCGGCACAAAATAGAAACGCGATATTCAGACGCGTACGCCGCATTGCTTTCCGCCTCCCGGGCGGTGCCATCCCCCCATGTTACATCGAGGGATGCAAGCCGGGGCTGCCGGATCGAAGGGACGAGGCGCGAATGATACGGGGTGCGAATGCTTCCCTTGATGTGAGGTTAAGAGACCAGTTTGCTTACTCCCTGTTATAATTCCGCGCACCGGACCGACTTGTAGGAGCAAGACGCTGTTATGAGCAACCGCAACTATTGGCTTGACCTCTTTACCGGCGTCACCTGGAAAGAGTTCCTCGCCGCCGGCGCAGACGTGTCTGGTTTTCGAGAGAGCAGATGGTCCTGCGGTGCAAAAGATTCAAACCCGGCACTATTTGCTTTGCTACCTTACGGCGTGTCTCGCTTCATCGGCGTACTTGAAGTGATCTCGGCACCTTCTCAGACTCAATCCGATTTGGAAGGATGAAGATTTCCCGTGTCGTTTTAAGGTGAGGTCGGTTCGTCGTACTGACGCCAGCGAAACGGCCGTCCCAGGGAAGTTTCCTCAGGCCGGAGCGTGTCCTTGGACAGATTCCAACCGAGGCGCGCGGGGTGTTCAATAATGAGAGTGCGCTGCGAAGCATCTTCGTTCCGTATGGTGTAGGTGTTCTTCTCGCGCACTTCGCTCGTGCGAATCATCACTCCGTGGGCGATAGCCACGCGGAGATTGCGTTGTGGCGTGTTTGATCCCGCCTCGCGGACCAGCATTGCGAGGTCGGTGGCATAAGAAAGCAGGCGGCGTTCACTCGGCTTGATCGGGTCAAGCAGCCCCTGCCCGGCGAAGTTTTGGAATTACGAGACCGCCTAACTATTTTCCGCGAAATGAAAAGCGCTCTTGCTTGGAGCACACGGGAAAATCAGCTGCGCCCTGATCACAGGGAACTTCCGTGGCTCTTTGACAAAATCGGAGACCAACCTGACGGTGACGACCGTGATGGAAGCCTTGTTGGAGGCCAAGAAGAACCCAACTGCTCGACCCGGTCGATGCCGCAAAGCTTGCTAGGCGGCCGAAGGCCCTCAAGGCTCGGATGAACATCGGGTCCAGTAACTGTTCCCAGAGAGTGAATCTGACGTTTGGTAGCTGGTTGAAGTGCCCACCGACCGGAGCCTGAAGTCACAAAGGAACCTAGCGACCATCTGGAAGTTCAGTGGCTTCTTCTCAAGCTTGGCAGACGATATGGGGTTCGATGTGTGGGTCGCCCGAAACGATCGAGGACGCCAGTTAAAAGGTCAACGGTTATGCCGACCTGCACAAAAATTGCAAAACGTTGAATCTCCCACTGCAATTCGACGAGGCCACAAATCGAACTATCGAATTGATTGACGTGTTGTGGCTAAGGGGCAACGCCATTGTCGGCAGCGTTTGAAATCGAGAGCACAGACTTCGATCTATTCGGGTCTTTTGCGCATGTCCGAGCCTCATAGCTATGCAACCCAACCTCAACATTCCGCTTTATCTCGTTGCTCCTGACGAACGGAGACAAAAAGTGATCGACGAGGTCAATCGCCCAACCTTCCGACGACTTTCGCCGCCCCTCTTTGAGGTATGCCGATTCATCTCATTCTCAGATCTTACGTTCTCGTCTTAAGGAAGCAGGTCCATTTATCAGGTATTTAAAGCCGGAGTTTCTGGAAGAGCTTTCTGAGTCATGTGAAATCGAAGAGGCTTAGCAGGATGCGTGAAGCCCTCATGAACAAATACGAAAGCGCCAAGACACTTAAACTGACTAAGGCACGGTCCTCAAGAACCTGTGAAACCTGTGGTGCGGTAATTGATAAGGGCACAGAGTACTTTCGAGAGTCGCTCGGACTCATTGCAAAGCCGCCGGGACTTCATTTAGGCAGCTTTTGCGTCTCTTGCGGCAGACCTAGCAGCCGTGTTCTAACCTAGGCTACCTTGGACCTTCGGCAGGAAAGGTAGAATTCATGCCACGCTACATTTCGCTGCACACGCTGGCTTGCCTGACGCGGCAGGGTGCGGAGCAACTGACGGCGCGGCTGGCTGCGGCGGACCGCGTCACGATGCGGCGCGTGCAGGTCAACATGATCGAAGGGAAAATGCTTGTCGAGTTCGATGCGCCGGACCGGGAGACGCTTGAAAAGTGGATGCGCGATGAGGGGTTCCACTACGACTGGATGCTGCGAGTGGAATTTGAGGCGCGCGGCGGGAAACTGGAGCCGGTGTAGGACGGGCTTCAGCCTGTCGCTTTTCTTTCGGAGTAGCGCAGACTTTAAACCAGACACTTTAAACCAGACAGGCTGAAGCCCGTCCTACTTGTTCTGCGAATCGAAAGAATATAGGATTTAACGAAACCCCTACGGAATTGTCTAGAGGAGGCGTTATGAGCGAATATGCGAATCCCGAAGTCCTGGTGACGACCGACTGGGTCGCCAGCCATTTGAACGATCCCAATCTTCGTTTCGTGGAAGTCGATGTGGACACCTCGGCCTACGAGCAGGGCCACATTCCCGGCGCGGTGGGATGGAATTGGCAAACGCAGTTGCAGGACACGCTGCGGCGTGATCTGGCCGATCAGCGCAGCTTCAGCCAGCTGGCCGGCAATGCGGGGATCAAGCCGGAAACCACCGTAATCCTGTACGGCGACAATAACAATTGGTTCGCCGCATGGGGCTTCTGGCAAATGAAGTATTACGGGCACAACGATGTCCGCCTGATGAACGGCGGGCGCAAGAAGTGGCTCGAGGAAAAGCGCACGATTACAACCGATGCGCCGAAAATTCAGCCCACAAATTACGCGGCGAAATCTCCCGACGCGTCGATCCGAGCCAAGCGCGAGGATATTTTCTCGGTGCTCGAGCGGCGCTCCCCGGCGCAAATGGTGGACGTGCGCTCGGCCGATGAATTCACCGGCAAAGTCATCGCGCCTCCCGGCATGACCGAAACGGCGCAGCGCGGCGGGCACATCCCCGGCGCGGCGAGCATTCCCTGGTCGCAGGCCGTGGCCGAGGACGGCACGTTCAAGCCCGCCGACGCGCTCCGGCAACTGTACGGAGGCAAGGGCATCACGGGCGATCAGGAAGTCATCGCCTACTGCCGCATCGGTGAGCGCAGCTCGCACTCCTGGTTCGTGTTGAAGTATCTGCTCGGCTACAAAAACGTGCGCAACTATGACGGCTCGTGGACCGAGTGGGGCAACCTGGTGGGCGCGCCGATTGAGAAAGAAATTGCTGCCGCGGCGAGATGAGGAAATGTGACTCGTGACTGGTGAATTGTGACTGGTGATTCGCGAATCGTTTCTCGTGACTTGTGATTCGTGAAAACCTTGGAATGGACAGCGCCGGTATTCCCCAGTAGGGACCGGCGCTGTAATCATTTTGGGGAGTACTTTTGCTTCTACCGCAAGGCGCCGGGCTCGATCCCGTTGTCGCGCGCTCGGTCCAGCAGGTCATCCATTTTTGCCGCATCGGCCTGGCGCTTGGCTTCCATTTGCTTCAACTGCTCTTGAGGACTGGGCACCATCTTCGGATGGAGCGAGGCCTGTTCGCCTACATTTTCGCCATTGAGGAATGCTTGCATTTTGGGAATTTGCGTGTCGAGTTTATCAATCTCCGCGCGCAGAGGCTCCAATTGCCTGCGATACCACGCCGGATCTTTCTCCAGCGAATACCCCTTCGAAGTCGCGCTCACCTTCTGAGGCGCACGGTTCCCAACCACCGAGACGCTGTGATTGCTGCGCAAGGTGTCGATCTCGTCGTTGGTCCAGACCTTGGCTGGTTTTGCATTCGCTAGGGGCGCAGCCTGCGCTTGCGCAGGCGGTTGTGGCGCGTTCGTCGTGGATGGCTGTTGGGTTGATGCCGCCGGTTGTGACTGGCCATAGCCCAATCCTGGTACTACCGCGAGCAATGACACCAGCACGGCAGAGAGAAACAGCCTCTGGAATCGCATGGCCGAACCTCGATTCCCGCTATTTTACCTTGGTGCTGTTATCGGGCGGGGGATACGGCCGTTAGATTGTTCAATTCAGTACGCATGATTTCGACGGCTTCGGGCGGCGGGCCGACGCGGCGGTAGCGGGTGACTTCCGTGTGTTCGTGGATGCCGAAAGCGAACAGGAATTTGCGGCCGTCCAGCTCGTAATCGTATAGCGTCGGCAGCCAGATGCCCGGCGCCACTTCCTCCTGCACCATCACGACATGCCCGCCGTGATAAACCTTACCGGCAATCCCTCCGCCAAAGATAATGTCCGTGGCGATGTCCGCTTCGAGGCGCGCGAATTGCGCCTGAGCTTCGTCCACCCAAAGCGTGCCGCGAATGTGCTGAAAGCTGGCTGCGAACCGGTTGATCGGTTTGTAGTCCGGTTCCGGCTCCAGCAGGAATTTCATGAGCGTGCGCGCCCCAGCCGAATCGGCGCGCGTTTCCCGGCCAACCCAGGTCACGCGAAACGCTTTGGTCGTCGCGTCTACGAGTTCGGCATGATCGCGGCGCCGCCTTTCGAATTTCGCCAGATCCTCCTTATAGCGGTCGTTCGGGTGCTTGGCGAGGTCCAGCGCGTTGACCGCAAACTCCAGTTCGTGGCGAAACGCATCCGGCGCAACAGGGACCCCGTTTTCCACCAGCTTCAACTTGATGTTGCCGGTACCGGAAGGCACGACGCGCTCCGTCAAGTCGGTGACGATCTCAGCGTTCTCGTCCTTGCGCGTGATTACGTGCTCGGTGCGTTCGAATTCTTCCAGCGCGCGGTCGTCGCGATGCTGATTTTCGATGGCTCGCATGATCAGGGAGTGAATCTGCTCGGAACTGGGTGCTGGATTTCCAGTAATGATCGCGCCCTGGCCGCTTGGCAGCGCCTCCGCCGGCGGCGCGCCAACCCACGGCGCCAGGACGATCAAACAGACTCCCAGCGCCACGATATGTCTTCTGTGAACCATAGATTCGCCGGGCCCTGCCGACCGTGACCGGCCCCTCCGCGTCGCCTAGACTCTGATTCTACGGCGGAATGGGTGGTTGTACCCGGAAGTTTCTGAGTCGGGCAATTCGCGGAGATTGACGGCTCGCGGATCGAATTTTGCGCGGTTCAAAGGAATTGCAAGCCTCCCCTTGGTTTGGATGATTATTTCTACGGTTGGAGAATCACGAAAGAAGGGGGCGATCCAGGTCGATTCGCCCCTTCCCTTTTGGCCCGGCCTGTCGGAGGAAAGCCGGGCCATGCAGCCTTGATGTATTCGGTTCAACACCGGTGTCACAAGAAAGTTGCGGGAACTAAGGAAAATATTCGCGATGTACAGGATTTGTCCCAATCTTCAGAGGGAAAAGACCATTGGGTTTGGCGAAGAATCGCATGGTGATCTTGCCCGGGAACGCCATTCTCCTGAATGGCGTTTTGCGGCCCGCCAATCGGGAGATTGGCGTTCCCGGATTTCAACCGATACGGTTCGCTCAGCCCTTCGCGTTTTGCCTGAAGTGCGCATACAATGCCGTCTCCATGGCACGCCACGAGGAGCCGCGCGCAGCTGTCACCGAAGCCGAGGTTGTCGCGCATCTCGCGCGGTCCCGCAAGCCGCTGAGTCTGCGTGAAATCGCGGCGGCGCTCGGCTTGCGCCATTCGGGACGCCGCGCGCTGGTGAAGCTCGCGCGAAAGATGAAGAAGCGCGGGGAGATTCACGAATACCCGAACGGGCGCGTCGGCTTGCCCAAAGAAAAACAGGGCCCGCAATACGCGCAGCCGGCGCAAAAAAGCCCCGCCGCGCCGGCAAGGCTCGGAGCAGCGCCCGGAACCCCGCGCGGAATCGCGCCCGCCGGTCAGGCCGGAAGCGAATCAACTGACGGGACGCCTCGTCGCGCATCGCGACGGTTACGGCTTCGTCGTGCCGGATACGCCGCGAAAAGATTTGGACGGCGATCTTTTCATCGGGCGCGATGCAATCGGTGACGCGATGCACGGCGATCATGTGCTCGCGAGCATCGAGCGCCGCAAGCGCTTTGGCGACGGGGCTGGGCCAGGGCGCGCCGAAGGACGCATCCTGCGCGTGATCGGACGCGCGCACACGACGGTCGTGGGGCTGTTCCGGTACGGATCGCGCGGAAATACGGTTGCGCCGTACGAATCGCGATTGCTGCAGGAAATCATCATCCCGCCGGGCGATGAATTGACGCCTGAGCTGCAAGGGAAGCTGGGTCTGCATCAACCAAAGCCCTTCGCCAGCGCTCAGGGTAAACGTGGTCTGCGGCTGCCGGAACTCGATGGCGCCGTCGTCAACGTGGAGATGACGCGCTTTCCGCGCGGCGGCGTGGCGCCGGCGGGACGCGTGATCGAGATTCTCGGACGCCCCGGCGAATTCGGCGTGGACGTGGAGATCCTGATCCGGAAACATCATCTGCCGCACGAATTTTCGACGGACGTGCTGGCGGAAGCCGCCTCGATGGCGCAACCCGTGGGCGATGCCGAGCGCACTGGGCGGCGCGACTTCCGCGATTTGCCGATCGTCACGATCGACGGTGAAACAGCGCGCGATTTCGACGATGCCGTGTACGTGAAGCGCCTCGAAAACGGCAACTGGCAATTGCAGGTGCACATCGCCGACGTTTCGCATTACGTCCGGCGCGGATCGGCGCTCGACCGCGAGGCGCGGCTGCGCGGCACTTCGGTTTATTTTCCGAATCGCGCCGTGCCCATGCTGCCGGAAGAATTATCAAACGGCATCTGCTCGCTCAATCCGAAGGAAGACCGCCTGGTGATGAGCGCGATCCTGGAACTCGACGCGAACGGCGAAATTGTCGCGACGGAATTCGCGCGCGGCGTGATTCGCTCGGCCGAGCGCATGACGTACACCGCGGTGAATGCCGTGCTTCAGAACGACGCGGCCGCCACCGCCCAATATGCGCACCTCGCCGAAAATTTCCGCGCCATGCGCGACCTGGCCATGATTCTGAACGCGCGGCGCGCGCGGCTCGGCTCCATCGATTTCGATTTGCCGGAGCAGGTGATTGAATTTGACGACGCCGGACAGATGACCGGCATCGTCCGCAGCGAGCGCAACATCGCGCACCGCCTGATCGAAGAATTCATGCTGGCCGCGAATCAGGCCGTGGCGCGCTACCTCGAATCGCGCGGCATCGGATCGCTGCATCGCGTCCACGAAAAACCCGATCCCAAGAAAATTCTTGAATTTGAGGCGCTGGCGCAGACGTTCGGATATTCGCTGGGCGTGGAAAATCTTGCGGAACGGCGCATCGAAGTGAAGCATGGAAGTTCCCGCCCGCAGCAACGGTTCGATCGCGGCGCGCGTCACGGACGGCGCGGCGGGGGCCGCGAGAAGCCCATGACCGTCTCGCTGCCGGGCGTGATGGACATCGCCATTCGCCCCTCGCATTACCAGCGCCTCGCCGAGAAACTCGCGGGCAAGCCCGAAGAGCGCATCGTCTCCTACCTGATGCTGCGTTCGCTGAAGCAAGCGCGCTACGCCGCCGACCCGCTCGGCCATTTCGCGCTGGCCTTCGACCAGTACACGCATTTCACTTCGCCCATCCGCCGCTATCCCGACCTGATCGTGCATCGCGTCTTGAAGTGGGCGCTCGATCATCCCGAGACCAAGCCCGCGCCCCACGCAGGAGTGACGAAGGAAGGGGCGCCACATGGTGTGGCGAAAGAAGACGCTTCCACGTTCGGCCCGTATCGCCGCGCGGAACTCGAGGCCGTCGCCGCGGAAACCTCCGAGACCGAGCGCCGCGCCGAAACCGCTGAGCGCGAATTAATGGCCTGGAAAACCGCGCAGTTCATGGAGCAGCATCTCGGCGAGGAGTACGACGCGCTGATTATATCGGTGCAAAAATTCGGTTTCTTTGTCGAGCTGACGGAAATCTTCGTCGAAGGCATGGTCCCCATCGACCGCATCGAGGAACTAACCGGCGAGCATGTTTTCTACCGCGAGCAGGACCACGCGATTGTTTCCGGCAGCGGACATGCTCAGCGGCCCGCGACACCCGAGCCGGGGAAGAAGAAAAAGTCCGGCCGGGGAAGCGCGCACGCCGGCCACGTCTGGAGGCTTGGCGACCGCATCCGCGTCCGCGCCGAACGCATCGACCCCATCCGCCGTCGCGTCGAATTTTCGCCCTTGCCATGAGCCTCCAAGTAGCGCAGGCTTCAGCCTGTGGGTTTTGAATTTGGAATAATGGAAAGGCCACAGGCTGAAGCCTGCGCTACTCGAGCTCTCTCTTGACTACAAAGCGCCGCTGCAATATGGTTTGCGACAAGGGTTGTTTGGAAACCAAATTCTCTCTTCGGAGGTTAGTCATGCGTCGCACAATTTTAGTTTCGGCATGTCTATTCCTGGCCGCTTCAGGCTTTGCTCAAACAAAGGCGCCTGCCAAGAAAGCCGCAGCAGCTTCAATGGCAACTGTTGTCCCTTCCGGATCGGAGAAATGGGGCGACATTCCAGCTGCAGCCATGGTCGGCACCCCATCGGTGGACATGGGAGGCAAGTTGCAACTAGCGGTCGTGCAGGGGAATCCGATGCAGGCGGGCGTGCCCTACACGCTGCGTCTTTCCTGCACGGACGGGACGAAAATCGCTCCGCACTGGCATCCCACAACAGAAAACGTGACCGTGGTGAAAGGTACATTCGCTCTTGGCATGGGATCGAAATGGGATCCCGCCGCGCTGAAAGATCTCCCCGCCGGAGGATTCGCTTCCGCTCCAGCCCGGATGAAGCATTTTGGAATGTGCAAGGGCGACTCGGTCGTCCAAGTGCACGGTCTTGGTCCGTTCGTGGTCAACTTTGTGGAAGCAGAGAAGCCCAAGTCGGGAAATTAGCTTCCCATCGGCCGTTCTGATTTGAGTCGGGGCAAATCGCATTCCGTCTTTGCGATCGGCCATAGTCTGCCTCTTTCACACCGCAGGGGCACGACATGTCGTGCCCCTACAATTGCGACACAACCGCGCTGTAGCTATAACCACAGTTCTTTACTTCTTGCTCGGTTGCCAAAGGGCGAAAGCCGCGCCGGTGGGATCGATGATGACGCTAAACGAGCCCATGCCCATGACTTCCGTCACGTCCTTCATCACGTTGGCGCCCAGCGATTTGGCCTTCTTTGTTGAGGCGGCAATGTCGTCGACCAGCACGTAGGCCAGCCACGCCGAAGGCGCACCCGGCACGGGATGCTTCATGATCCCTCCGCCGGTTCCCTCGCCGACTTTGATCATCGTGTAACCTCCGCCCGGCGATGGGATGTCTTCCAAAGTCCAGTTGAACAGCGCTCCGTAAAACGTTTTCGCCTTGCTCACATCCGTAGTGTTCAGTTCCACGTGCACGAAGGGGTTTGCCATGACTTTCTCCTTTGAAGTTGAATCAATCCAAATAGGATTTTCGTACAGCCGCAACTCGTGCCCAACCGAATCTCCTTACATCCTCTTACCGGTGCCAATATGAATCGTGTTTTCCAATCCTGTTAATTCTTGACTAAATTTCCGCGCACTTTGTTGCGCGCCCATACGATAGACGATTGGACATTGCGAAAATCGACAGATCTCGCACTTAGGAGGTCGGGGCTTCAGCCCCGACGTTCAGGTTTGCACATTCGTGGGCTTTAGCCCCTGAAGATTCAGGACCTAAAGGCCCCTTTCATCCATCGCTTATTGTCCGACCTGAAGGTCGAACCTCCCAAACAGCAACACCAACGCCGATCGAGGGCAACGAGTCGAAATTATGACATTACCCAATTTCTTGCTTTTTTGCATTCAGGAATGATTTATCCTAAGCAGTCCGAACTGGGAGGTGTACCGTGGCTGTTCGCATGTGTCCTCATTGCAAGACGGAAATTCCTGCGCCTGAAGCGGCGGCGCGCTCGAACGACATCGTGTGTCCCAAGTGCGGAACGCGTCTTGAGGTTGCGCCCGGGTCGCGCACGATCTCTACCCTGGCTGGGCTTGCCGCCGGCGCATTTGTGTGGCAGCTTTCCATCGGATCCACGAGCGACCTGGGCGGCGTGCTGCCGACGCTGTACGCATTTCTCGCGTTCGGCATCGTTTCGCCGCTGGTGCTGATGTTCACGGCAAATCTGCGCAATGCTCCAGCGGTTTCGGCTCCAGAGCCCGCCCATGCTCCTAGTCCGGCGGGGCACGGTTCGGTGGGCCATGATAGCGGGCATCACTAGCCTTCGCCCCGGGAATGCCAGTCTCCCGATAGGCGATGCGCAAACCGCCAATCGGGAGATTGGCGTTCCCGGGATTCAACCCCTGCGGTTCGTGCCAAGAGTGCAGCTATCCCTAGCGTTTACAGCAGATACGAACCATTAGTACTAATTCGGCTGACACCATCGTACTATTGCCCGCTCAGGACCCCGCTACCATACTGCTTGCTATGGCACGGTACTCAGCTATTTTAGGACGCCGCATTGTGGTGACGTACCGCGCCGGAGACATTGTCCTCCCCGCGACTGGCAATCTGGCCGCCGACTCGGGCAAGTCCATATTCCTAGAAGAGAGCTACCAGCAACAGGGCAGCGTAAAAACCTTCCGTTGGGAAATTCCCTACCCCTGTATCGTTGAATTAAATGAGTGCCCGGAAATTCCCAGGCCGTCCGCGTCCGTGAACGAGCCCCGGGAAGCCTCCACCGAGTCCGCACGGCAGCGAAGCGCGCTCGAACTCAAGAACCGCCTCGCATAAACTTTCCGTCCTCTGCCGATTTTCATCCGGTATTCGTGCGAACTCCTGTAAACTTTTCCCTCTTGTAGCTTTCCTGGAATTTATTCGCTCAGGAGGATTGTCGCCATGAAGCCGCCGGTTGGATTGATTGGATTGGGATTGATGGGCAAACCGATGGGGGCCAATCTACTAAAGGCCGGGCATGAACTTACGGTGTGGAACCGCACGGCTTCGCGCGGCGACGATCTGGTGGCGCAAGGCGCGAAGCGAGCCGCGACGCCGAGCGCGAGTTGCCGCGGCATCCGAAGTGATCCTCACGATTGTCAGCGATCCCCCGGCGGTTGAAGCAGTGCTATGGGGAGAGAGCGGCGTGTTTTCGGGACTGCGCCGCGGCAGCGTGATGATCGAATCGAGCACTGTTAATCCCGGACTGGAAAAAAGAGCTGCCGCGGCTGCGGCCAATCTGGGCGCGGAATTTCTGGAAGCGCCGGTGACCGGCGGGACGTGGGGCGCGGAAAAGGGCGAGCTGGTCTTCATGGTGGGCGGAGAAGCAAGCACCCTCAAGCGCGTCGAGCCGGTGCTGGGCGCGATGGGCAAGCGCTGGTTTCACCTCGGCCCGGTGGGCGCGGGACAAACGGTAAAGCTCGCAATGAATTTGCTGCTCGAGCTGGAAGTCGAGGCGTTCGCCGAGGCGCTGGCGCTGGTCACGCGCGCAGGCGTCCCGGGACAAAGCCTTCTCGAGGTGATGCAATCGAGCATGGGCCGCTCTCCCCTGATCGATTTGAAAGGGGCGATGATGCTGAAGGGCGAATACAAGCCCAGCTTCCCTCTGCGCCTCATGCACAAGGACCTGGGCCTGGCGCTCGATCTCGCCAATCAGTTGGGAGTGCCGCTGCCCGCCGCCGCCGCTTCGCGCGAAGTATTGAACGCCGTGAAGGGCGCCATGACCGAGGATGTGGATTTCTCCGCGCTCGCCACTTTTTGGAAGCATCCACGATAAGGCCAATTTCTTTTCATCCTACGTCTTGAGAAAAATAAGCCATATTTAGATTTGGCTTACCTTTTTGGAATGGCTTATTCTTTTCGCTCACAACGATTGGGCGCACAGTTCCAGGTTGAAAATTATTTCAAGGTTTTGCAGTGGGCGGAAGGAAGCACATCGGGAGATCGCGCGAAGTGCGCAGGCCCGCGGCGGCGTCGAGAATCGTGGGGATGCAATTCACGACAACCGAGGCGGTGGCGATGTCGCCGTGCGTGCCGCCGGGAATGGTGAGCGTCAGGTTGGGATTGCCGGCGATTTCGACCGTGTCGCCGGGATCCGTCGCGCCAACGAACATTTGCAATTCCATGTAGATTTTTTCCTGGCCGCCGGCGAAACCGCGCGCAATCTGATGCACGCCGGCAACCTGGCCCGCCGCGACTTCCAGGAACGGAGTCTTCACGCGTTCGCGCGCAACGACCGGCTCGATCGTTTCCGAAATGTCGTCCACGGCGAGGCCCAGGGCGTCCGAAACCATGGCCACCGATTCCGGCAGGCCGTGATGCTTGATCGCGCCTGCGGCGACCTGCGAGCGAAATTCCTCGACGCTCATTCCCGCGCCCACTTTTTTCTGCAGCGGCAGGCGGCGCTTGGACGCATCCACGATGCGCACCGCGCGCGCGGATTCGATTTCCTGCGACGCGGCGCTGAGCGTGATCAGCAGCTTGTCCATCACAAAGCCGGGATTGATGCCCGTGCCGATCAGCGCGACGCCCCATGTTTTGGCTTCGGCATCTAATTTCGCCGTGAGCTCCGGATATTTGCGGAACGGATACGCCAGCTCTTCGCACGTCGAGACCACGCACGATTCCGCGGCCAGGCACGCCAGCAATTGATCCATCACGCTGGGCAGGTAGGAAGAAGTCGAATGGATGACTACGTCTGGGGATTCGCCAAGCATGGCCGCGGCGTCATCGGTGATCGGCACGCCCCACGGCGCATCGGCGCCTTCCACGATGTCGCCCAGGTCGCGCCCCGCTTTGGCCGGATCGGAATCGATCGCCCCGATAATTTCGATCGAACTTTTTTCTCTCATCAGCCGCACGATGGCCGCACCGATGGGACCGACGCCGTATTGCACCGCACGAATTTTCTTTTTCAAGTTGGGCTCCGTAACGCTGTTTCGCGGAATCGCAATCGCCGGCGTCCGGGGCGGCGGTTCGTTCCCTTCCAAATTTGGAGCGAACACGATAAAGCAAACGCGCAGCGCGTTCAACCGGATTTGAGTAGCGCAGACTTCAGTCTGTGGGTTTTCATCACCGCACGCAGGCCGTCCAAGTGGCCCGGGCTGACAGGATTGTCCAGCTTTGGAATTAGCGCTCCGGCCTCGCTCCCGCCAAGATCATATGGAACCCCACAGACTGAAGTCTGTGCTACTGGATTCACTTCGTCCCGGCCGGCACACGCCGCTTCAATTCTTCAAACCAGTTCAGCACGACGTTGATTTGCGTCGGTGCCGTCCCCGCCGACTCACTGGACTTGACCATCAGGAAGCGCTGGCCATCGGATGAGACGTCGTAGTTGTTGACTGGGACCGAAGCCAGTTCGTACCGCCCCTCGAAGAGCATCCGCGGCTTGGCCGCAGTGAAGCCAGGTTGAGTGGAGATGTCCACGGCCATCATCTTTTCCCCGCTGCGGTAGAACAACTCCCGCCCGTTGGGATTCCACATCGGCTCGGTGCCGCCTTCGGTCGAGATTTGCCACTTCCCGCCGGGGCCCGGATAGGGCTGCACGTAAATCTCATAGCGGCCGGATTCATCGGACGTGTAGGTCAGCCAGCGCCCGTCGGGGGAAAACCTTGCGTTCGCATCATTGAAGGGTGTTCGAAGAAAAGGCTGTGCCTTGCGGTCGCCCAACCGCAGCACCCATATGTCCTGTCCCGTGGTGGGATTGATTTCTATGAAGGACAGCAGTTGGCCATCGGGAGAGAAGGAGTCCGGAGCCTGGATGTTCTGGCTTGTCGTCAATCGCTCCAGCCCGCCACTGCCGTCGGCCAGTTGCCAGAAAATGTTCGGCGGTCCTTCCTTATTCGATTCAAATGCGATCCGCTTGCCATCCAGTGTCCAAACCGGCACAGGGTTGTAATTCCCCTCAAACGTAAACCGGGTCAACGTGTCCCGGGAGAGATCGTACAGCCAAATTTGAGACTCCGATTCCGTGATTCCCACGGCTACCCGTCGACCATCAGGGGAAAGCCGCGGGTACACATAGGCGTGGGCCGGGGCGGCCAAGGGTTGCTCTGCCCCATTGCGACTGACCCACACCAGTTTGCTCTGTGCCGACTGAACGCCCCCCGAAACATAGACCAGCGATCCCGTGGCGGAAATGCTGTACTGGGCGGCTCCGGTGGCCGGGGATTGCAGGACGCCCTCCACCACGGGGACCGCGGTGCCCGTGACCGCAAGCCGCTGGGAATCGAACGGCATGGCCATCAGACTCCCTTCTTGCGCATACACCAGGTGCCCGGAGGACGCGTACGCGGGTTGCATCCCCCCTTGGACCAGGTTCCGCTGTTGGCCCGTCCCGACTGACTGGACGGCAACCTGTGCGTTGGTGAAAGTAATTGCAGTCGCGTCCAGCAGCGAAGAGCACTGCCTTACCGCCGGGCAAGAACTCCGGCCAGCGGTGGCTGATGGATCCTTTCTCGAAATGGGTCAGCGGTTGCGGGGCTCCTCCCGCGTCAGGCATTTGCTGGAGAACTGACATTCGCGCTGGCGCGAAGACGATCGTGCCCTGGCTGCCCCAACTGGCCCCGCCAGGAACGGAGCATCGCCAAGGGTTAGCGCTGCTCCCCCGCTCACCGAGACCTTCTTCAGCTTTCCGCCCGCGAAAAACCCCAACCACTGGCCGTCGGGCGAGAAGAAAGGTTCGACGGCTCCCTCGGTGTCGGGGATGGGCTTGGCATCCAAGCTATCCATCGCCCGCAGATAAAGCTGCTGCGCGCCACCTTGCCGGGCGACATAGGCGAGATGAGTGCCGTCGGGAGAGAGGGCCACAGCAGGACCACTATCCAGACCTGCTAATTGTTGGCCGGGCGGCAGACGTAATTACAATGCGGCTGACAGGTTGCGGTGGCGAGGGCTTCAGATTCCAGGCTGCAAGACCGATGATGGCCGCCACCCACGAGCAAGCTGCCCAAACCGAGAATCAGTCCTCGCCGCCCGAGCGAACGGATGCCCTGCGCTGAGGCAGCGGTAGTCAGTTCCGCAGCGACCGGAGCCGCCAGTGCTTCCTCAATCTCGATGCGCACGTCCCCGGAATCGCGGCAACGCTTATTCATATCCTTCTGCAAACAGCGCCGCAGCAAATCTCGAACCTTCACTGGAGTTGAATCGGGTAAGGCATGCCAGTCCGGTTCTTCTCTCAGCACTGCGGCGAGAATTTCCGTTGTGACCTCGCCGTGAAACGCCTGCTTCCCGGTGAGCAGTTCGTACAGTACGCAGCCGAACGCCCAAATGTCGGTCCGCTTGTCGCACGCTTTGCCACGCGCCTGCTCGGGACTCATGTACGCCGCGGTGCCCAGAATCACTCCCTGCATCGTCGCTGCGCGGCTCAGCGTCGGCGAATTGCCAATGTCTTCACTCGTCGAGTCACCCTCGAAGGCTTTTGCCAGACCAAAATCTAAAACTTTCACTTTGCCTTCGGGCGTTACTTTCACATTCGCTGGCTTCAGGTCGCGGTGAATGATGCTTTTCTCGTGGGCGGCTTCCAGCGCCTCCGCTATCTGCACGGCGATCTTCAGCGCTTCCCCAACGGGGAGCGGGCCGGCCTTCACTCGCTCGGCCAGCGTTTCGCCGGGAACGAGTTCCATCACAAGGCAGGTCACGCCGCCGGACTCCTCCAGACCGTAGATCGTCGCAATGTTGGCGTGATTCAGAGCCGCCAGCATGCGGGCTTCTCGCTGAAAGCGGGACAGGCGTTCCGGATCATTCACGAAATTTGCGGGAAGGACTTTGATGGCCACGTCGCGGGCTAGCTTGGTGTCATGAGCGCGATACACCTCGCCCATGCCGCCCGCGCCAATCTGCGCGACAATTTCGTAAGTCCCTAGGCGTCTACCGGGGAGGATCGTCATGGGCACCAGTCAACTTAGTATCGGCAGAGTATACCCCTGCCAGGCGCTTCTACAGCCGCAAATTCTTGAAGCGCTGCCGGCCCGGCCGACTATTACTGACTTGATAACAGCGACCGGACGCGCTCCATCAAGTCCATGCCGGCTTGGCCTGCTTCCGCTGTAGAAAAATCGGAGGGAAGAAGCAGAAGTTCCACTTTTGGCTTGATCTCGGCAAATCCCTTCATGGCCGTCTCATTGGTTTGCATTCCCGGTCCACAAATCAGGAGATGGGGCCGGGTCGCCTTCACAAACAGCTGGGCATCGGAGGTGTGCCGCGTGGTGATGACTTCGTAGCCGGAACGATGGAGCAAGGCGCTCAGATACGCCAGCAAATCGTGGGAAGGATCGATGCAGACGATGCGCGTTTTCGAAGCTCCGAATTTCTCTTCCTGAAATTGCGGGCCTTTCGAGAACGCCTGGATCGCTTCCGTTTCCGACGCATAGATGGGGAAGATGTGAAGTAAGTTGGTGATTTGGAGAACTTGCAGAAGGAAGGCAGACACCTGGCAGAGCTTGAGATCACCGCCCTTGGCCCGCAGCACGCCGAACTGACGAACCAAGGCTCCCAGCCCGACGCTGTCGATGTAACTGACTTCTCCCAACTCCAGAACAACTTTCTTGGTTAGCTTGGTCAGTTGTTCCAATTCGAGTTGCAGCGCGCTGATTTCGGGGCCCAAAACAATGCGGCCTTGGCAGCGAATGACCACGATGTCGCCGGTTCTCCGATTTTGTAGGCTCAATTGCATGGAGGCCGCAACAGTATCACATCCCCTAGAGTGTGACGATTGTCCCCGTCAACGGAAGATTACGTGTGCCGGCCGGGATGTTCATTTCTTCAGCCCCGCGGTCCAGTTGAGGACGACTGTGATGGGTGCCGACGTCGCCTGCTCCGGGGCTGTGTCGATCAGGAAGCGTTGGCCATCGGCGGACACGTCGTACTGATAACCGCCTGCAAACACAATGCGCGTCGCGAAGAGAAGTTTGACGGCACCTACCTCAAAACCCGCGCCCTTCCCATTTACGGACGCCGCCATTAACCTGTTGTCGGGTGTCAGATAAAAGATCTCAGAGCCGTCATGACGCCATCGCGGATAGTATCCGCCGGCCGTCGAGATCTGCCACTTCCCGCCGGGTCCTGGAAAGGGGGCGACATAAATTTCGTTTCTACCCGACTCGTTCGAACGGTAGGCGACCCATCGGCCGTCCGGAGAAATTCGTCCAGCGGCCTCCCCGAATTGCGTTTGCAGGAGCGGAAAGGGCTTGCGATCTCCGGTCAGCGGCAAGACCAATAATTCGCTGCTTCTTGAGGAACCAAGGCTTTCGTAAAGAGCAAACCTGCCGTCCGGAGACCAGCTGTCGGGATATTTGTCGAGATTGTCCTCCAGTAATTTCTCTTCACTGCCGGCCCCGCTGGAGTCCTTTTGATACATGTCAAAGGAACCCTTCCGGCGTGAGGCGAAAATGATGCGAGTGCCATCGGGCGACCAAATTGCAAAAGCGTTTGCGGGGCCAAACGTGAAGCGCGTTCGCAGGCCGCGCGCCACCTCGTAAAGCCAGATATCCTCACCCTTCCCGGCTTCATCGAGAATGCTTACGGAGACCCGCTTGCCATCCGGAGAAAACTCCACGGAGCGGTAGGCGGCTGGATCACCAAGCGCGCCGATCTGTTTGCCTGTGCGGTCAAACCACAGGAGTTGGGAGTTGGCCGTTTCTGCTCCCGTTTGGTACGCCAGCGCCCCATTCTCAGATGCGGAGAAGTATCCATACGGCTGCGTGGATACACTTGTCCGAATCCGTTCGGCAATCGGAAACGCATCGCCCGTCAACACGAGACGTCGCGCGTCAAAGGGCTGCGCAATAAGCGTGGTCTCGCGCAAGAAGAGAAGATAGCCCTGGGTATAGATGGCATTTGCTGAATTGGCGTTGAACAACACTTTGCGTTCGGCCGAGTCCAGCGATCCCAGGTAAATCGGCCCTCCCAAACCTGGGCGCGGTGCGATCGTGCTGTAGAGAAAGTGCCGTCCGTCTGGCAGGAAGCTCGGCCGGATGTGGCCCAGCTCTCCTTGACCGAGCACAGTAGCGGGGGTGGGAACGCCCCCCGATGCGGACACTTTCTCAAGCGCCGTTGTATTTGTAGGAGCAAAGACGATCACTCCATCTCGATTCCACGTTCCCCCACGATTGTCCGGCGCGTCGCACAACGTAATCGGGGGACCGCCGGACACGTCAATTTTTTTGAGCTTTCTGCCCGCGAAAAACCCAAGGGAACGGCTGTCGGGCGACCAGAAAGGCGCTGAGGCGCCCTCCGTCTCTGGAAACTCCTGCGCGGTGGGCGTGTCGAGCGAGCGGACCCAGAGAAGAGCCTTGCCTTCGGCGCTCAGTGCCACGAATGCGATCCGCTGACCATCCGGTGAAATCGCGATGGGTGCCGACGCTCCCGTGGTCACTGCGCCAGTTCCGGCCCAGCTCCACTTGTCTGGCGGGAAAAGGGTAAAGCGGACAGCTCGCGCCGGTTCCGAAGGACGCTTGAAATAGGCGAAAGATCCAAGACCCAGTGCCGCAAGGAAAAGAACAGCGGCGGCGAACCAGGCGAGGCGTGCATCGCTCAGGGGACTCTTGCGGCTGGCGGCCGTGGCCGCTGGCATTCCGGATTGCGAACCGCCCTCGGCGATCCACTTCACCTCGTCGCATACATCGCTGGCCGTCTGCCACCTTTTTTCCGGTTCCTTGGCCAGACATTTTTTCACGACACGATCGAGCGCCGGCGGGGTCATCGGTTGCAGGGAAGAGATGAGTGGCGGGTCAACCTCCAGAATTTTCGCGATCAGGCTGGCCTGAGTCTTGCCCTCAAAGGCCCTCTTGCCTGTGGCCATCTCGTAGACCACTGCGCCGAATGCGAAAATATCTGTGCGGGCATCCACTTCCTTGGCTTCGACTTGTTCCGGGGCCATGTATTGCAATGTGCCTAAGAGCGTCCCCTGCGCCGTCAGCGGGTCCTTCGCCGTAGGGAGGTCCGAAAGTTGCGCATTGGCGGGGGCGGCCTCCTGTGTCAACTTCGCCAAACCAAAGTCCAGCAGCTTCGTTCCGGACTTGGTAAGCATGATGTTGCCGGGTTTCAGATCGCGGTGCGTCACACCTTTGCGTTGGGCCTTGTCAAGCGCATCGGCAATCTCGATAGCGTATTGCAGCACTTGCTCCAGCGGCAGCTCGCCTTTCACGAGCCGCTGCGCAAGCGTCTCGCCCTCCAGATATTCCATCACCAGATAATCGATCCCGTCCTGGTGGCCAATGTCGTGGAGGACACAGATGTGCGGATGGTTCAGGCTGGCGATGGTTTTTGCTTCGCGGTCGAAGCGCTCGCGCAATTCGGCGCGGCCGGCGAGATGGGCAGGAAGAACCTTGATGGCAACGATGCGCTCGAGGCGGGTGTCGCGGGCTTTGTAGACCTCGCCCATTCCGCCCGCACCGATGGCGGAGAGGATTTCGTACGGGCCAAGTTTGGTGCCAACAGCGAGCGCCATTACTTTTTCCCCACAGGAACTTTCTGCTTCAATTCTTCAAACCAGTTCAGCACGACGTTGATTTGCGCTGGAGCCTGCGCTTGCTCGTTGGCTTTGAGCATCAGGAAGCGCTGGCCGTCTGGGGATACGTCATAGTCAGGAAACGATCTTGGAGTCGGCACGTAGGGGCCTTCGAAAAGCATTTTCGGCTTGCCGGCGGAAAACATCGGCTGCGTAGTAACGTCCACAGCCATCATCTTGTTCCCGCTCCGATAGAACAGCTCCCGCCCTTTCGGATTCCATACCGGCTCGCCGCCGCCCTCGGTCGAGATTTGCCATTTCCCGCCGGGGCCCGGATACGGCCGAACATAGATCTCGAAGCGGCCCGACTCACTCGAAGCGTAGGCGATAAAATGACCGTCCGGTGAAAACCGAGGCGCAGTTTCATTCGACGGGGTGCGGACGAACGGTTGCGGCTTACTGTCCTTGAGCGGCAACGTATATAGGTCAAAGTCGGTGTTGGGATTGCGCTCCATGAAAACGAGCACCTGCCCGTCTGGTGAGAACGAGCCAGGAACATTGTTCGAACTGAGTTCGCTCTTCGTCAGCTCTTCTGCAGGGCCACTGCCGTCCGCTGGTTCCCAGAAAAGGCGAAACTCAGCCCCCTTAAATGCGATCCGCTTGCCATCGGGCGTCCAGATGGGATCAACATTGTTGGTCCCTTCGAAGGTCAAACGGGTTAAGGTGTCCCGGCTGAGGTCGTAGAGCCAGATTTGGTTGTCCGCTTCTTCAATCCCAACGGCCACGCGCTTCCCATCTGGAGAAACCTTCGGCAGCACATAGTTGTGCGCCGGGGCAGCCACCGGCTGCTCTGTCCCCTTGCGATCCACCCATACAAGTTTCAACTGCCGTGTCTGAGCAGAACCAGGAACATAAATGAGCGACCCCGTGTTTGAAAAGCTGTACTGGCCCGCCTGGACACCTTCAATGACGGGGACCGCTGCCCCGGTGAGTGCCAACCGCTGGGGATCGAACGGCGCGGCCATCAAGTTTGCCCCTTGCACATAGACCAGGTGCCCAGTGGGCGCGTAGCTCGGGGTCGCGGCTCCTGGCAGCAGGTCCCGACGCTCGCCCGTCCCCAAGGATTGCGCAGCAACCTCGCTATTACCGGTATAGCCGGCTTGGGAGGCACTTTGGAAGGCAACAAAGAGCACACTCTTGCCGCTAGGCAAGAACCCCGGCCAGACGTGGACGTATTCTCCTTTATCAAGATGAGTCAGCGGCTGTGGGTTGCCTCCGCCATCTGGAATTTGCTGGAGAGGACCACTCGGGCGTGCGAAGGCAATCGTCCCCTGGCTGCTCCAACTAATACCCAAGCCTGAAACGCCCCCAGTAGTAAAGTCGGCAAGACTGACCGGTGCTCCTCCGCTTAGGGGCACCTTTTTCAGCTTTCCACCCGCGGAAAACCCGACCCATTGGCCGTCCGGAGAAAAACAGGGATTCAGGGCTCCTTCTGTCCCCGGAATCGGGCGCGCCTCCAGGCCATCCATCGCCCGCACATAAAGTTGGGTCGCGGCAGTGCTTTCGCCGGCAGCGTAGACCAGGAGCTTGCCGTCCGGCGAGATTGCAATCGGCTGTCCGCCTAAGAGACGCCGGCCGTTTGGCAGAGACATTGCAAAGCGCGTTACCGGCCTGAGTGGCGCGGGCTTGAGCATCCAGGCCGCGATGCCAACGATAACGCAGGCGACTATGCCCGCGGCGACCCATGCCAGCGTCTTGCGCTTGTTCTTGTGCGCCGAAACGGCGGGAGATATCGCGGCGGTTTGCCTTGAGCTTTCAACGATCCATTTCAACTCGTCACAGAGGTCGCTGGCCACCTGCCATCTTTTCTCTGGTTCCTTGGCGAGACATTTCTTCACTACACGGTCGAGCGCGCGAGGCGTCATCGGTTGCAGCGAAACCATCGACGGAGGTTCGGCCTCCAGGATTTTGGCCATCACGCTGGCCGAAGTTTTTCCTTCAAATGCTTTCTTGCCGGTGGCCATCTCGTAGACCACCGCACCGAACGCGAAAATATCTGTGCGGGCATCTACTTCTTTGGCTTCGACTTGCTCCGGGGCCATGTATTGCAACGTGCCCAGAACCGTCCCTTCGCCTGTGATGGCGCTCTTCATCGTCGGAAGCTGCGATTCCGGA
Source organism: uncultured Acidobacteriota bacterium (assembly GCA_963719875.1). Taxonomy (GTDB): domain Bacteria; phylum Acidobacteriota; class Terriglobia; order Acidiferrales; family UBA7541; genus Palsa-360. The sequence continues at coordinate 1,513,371 of CAVRDJ010000002.1, forward strand.
ATGGCACGGGGAGGCTTCCTGTTTCAATTTCGCCAAACCGAAGTCCAGCAGCTTCGTCCCCGATTTGGTGAGCATGATGTTGCCGGGCTTCAAGTCGCGATGCGTGACACCTTTGCGGTGGGCCTTGTCCAGCGCATCGGCAATCTCGATCGCGTACTGCAACACATGCTCCAGCGGCAGCGGACCTTTCAGCAGCCGCTGCGCGAGCGTCTCGCCTTCGAGATATTCCATCACCAGAAAATCAATTTCGTCTCGGTGTCCGGTGTCGTAGAGCGTGCAGATGTGGGGATGATTCAGGCTGGCGATCGTTTTTGCCTCGCGGTCGAAGCGCTCGCGCAATTCCGCGCGGCCGGCGAGATGAGCGGGGAGAACCTTGATGGCGACGATGCGCTCGAGGCGAGTATCGCGGGCCTTATACACTTCTCCCATCCCGCCCGCACCGATGGCGGAGAGGATTTCATAGGGTCCGAGTTTGGTGCCCGTCGAGAGCGTCATTACTTTTTCCCCGTGGGAACTTTCTGCTTCAGCTCTTCAAACCAATTCAGCACGACGTTGATTTGCGTCGGGGCTGCTTCCGCCTGCTCGGCGGGCTTGAGCATCAGGAAGCGCTCGCCGTCAGGCGTGACATCGTAGTTGGCAATTGGGAACGGAGCCGTCTGGTACCGCCCCTCGAAGAGCATCCGGGGCGTGCCTGCGGCGAAACCAGGCTGAGTGACGATCTCCACCGCCATCATCTTGTCACCGCTGCGGTAGAAGAGCTCTCCCCCGTCCCGGTTCCACACCGGCTCCGTGCCGCCTTCGGTCGAGATTTGCCATTTGCCGCCGGGACCCGGATACGGTTGCACGTAAATCTCAAAACGGCCCGACTCATCCGACATATATGCCAGCCAGTTTCCTTCTGGGGAAAAGCGGGGCGCCGCCTCGTTGAAGCGCGTTCGGAGAAACGGCTTAGGCTTCCGGTCACCGAGCCGTAGCACCCAGATGTCGACTCCCGTGGCGGGATTGACTTCAACGAAGCCCAAAAGTTGCCCATCCGGAGACCAGGAATGCGCCCCATGCAGATACTTGCTGGTTGTCAGCCGCTCCAGCCCACCACCGCCGTCTGCCAGTTGCCAGAAAAGGTTGAACGGCCCTTCCTTATTTGATTGAAATGCTATCCGCTTGCCATCCGGTGTCCAAACCGGGTTAATGTTCGCACTCCCCGCAAATGTAAATCTCGTCAACGTCTCCCTGGAAAGATCGTAGATCCAGGTTTGGGACTCCTGCTCGAAGATCCCTACCGCGATTCGCAGGCCGTCGGGCGAAAGCCGCGGGATCATGTAGGTGCGCACGGGGGCGGATAAGGGCTGCTCTGCCCCATTCCGGCTGACCCACACCAGCCTGGATTGCGCTGCCAATTGAATGCTCCCAGAAACATAGACTAGCGATCCTGAGGCTGAAATACTGTACTGGGCGGCTCCGCTGAAAGTGTTTTGCAAGACGCCCTCCACCACGGGGACGGCCGCTCCCATACCGATCAGCCGCTCGAGATCGAACGGCACAGCCATCAGGTTCCCTCCTTGCGCATAGACTAAGTGCCCCGTAGGCGCAAAGCGGGGCTGCGTCGCCCCTTGAAACAGGTTCCGCCGTTCGCCCGTCCCCAGCGATTGCACTGCAATCTGCGCGTTGGTCCAATTATTGGCCGTCGTACCTGCCCCAAAGAGAACCGCGTTGCCGCCAGGCAAGAACTCCGGCCAGCCGTGGTTAGATTCCCCTTTTCCGACGCGGGTCAGAGGCTGAGGGGCCCCTCCCGCGTCCGCCACTTGAAAGAGGCCCCCACCTGCGTTGGGTGCGAAGGCGATCTTACCGTGGCCACCCCAACTGGCCCCGTAAGGGTACGTGACGTCACCCAGGTTGAGCGCCGCGCCGCCGGTCACATGGACTTTCTTCAGCTTCCCACCCGCGAAAAACGCGAGCCATTGGTCGTCGGGGGAAAAAAAGGGGTTGAATGCTCCAAACGTTCCAGGGATAGGTCTGGTTTCCAGGCTATCCATCGCCCGCAGATAAAGCTGCTGGATGCCTCCCTGTCGGGCGACATACGCTAGATGAGCGCCGCTTGGAGAAATGGCCACAGCAGGGCCGTTGATTAGACCTGCCAATTCTTGGCCTGGAGGCAGCGTTACGGAAAGCCGGCATACGCGCCCAGGCACTGACGGTGCGGAAGCAACTTGCGAACCACCTTCTTCAATCCACCTCAACTCGTCGCAGAGATCCTTCGCAGTCTGCCATCTGTTTTCCGGCTCTTTGGCGAGACATTTCTTCAAGGTGCGATCAAGCGTCGGCGGGGTCATCGGTTGCAGGGAAGAGATGGGTGGCGGGTCAACCTCCAGAATTTTCGCGATCAGACTCGCCTGAGTTTTTCCTTCAAACGCCCTCTTGCCCGTGGTCATTTCGTAGACGACTGCGCCAAAGGCAAAGATGTCGGTGCGCGCATCGACTTCCTTGCCTTCCACTTGTTCCGGGGCCATGTATTGCAACGTGCCTAGGATCGTCCCCTGGGCCGTCAGCGGGTCCTTCGCGGTGGGAAGGTCCGAAAGCTGCGCGTTGGGGGGAGCGGCCTCCTGCGTCAACTTCGCCAAACCGAAGTCGAGCAACTTCGTCCCCGACTTGGTGAGCATGATGTTGCCAGGCTTCAGATCGCGGTGCGTCACGCTTTTGCGATGCGCCTTGTCGAGCGCGTCGGAAATTTCAATGGCGTACCGCAATACCTGTTGGATCGGCAGCGCGCCTTTATGCAATCGCTGCGCGAGCGTCTCGCCTTCCAAATATTCCATCACCAGAAAATCAATGTCGTCTTGATGGCCAGTGTCGTAGAGCGTGCAGATATGGGGATGATTCAAGCTGGCGATGGTTTTTGCTTCGCGGTCGAAGCGCTCGCGCAATTCGGCGCGGCCGGCGAGATGAGCGGGAAGAACTTTGATGGCAACGATGCGCTCGAGCCGCGTGTCCCGGGCTTTGTACACTTCGCCCATGCCGCCCGCACCGATAGCGGAGAGGATTTCGTAAGGCCCTAGACGTCTGCCGGGGAGTATCGCCATGGCCTCCCACCAAATCATGAATTGGCAGAGAGTATACCCTTGACCTGCAATTACACATCTGCAAATTCTTGGCCGACAGTGTTGACGCGGGGGATGGCGTGATTTGTAACCTGTGTCCCCACCGGACCAGGAGTTTCGACTTCATCCTGCAGAAATGGCGATTCGGAGAGTGTTTTAGTAGCACAGGCACTCCTGACTGTGCGGGTTTCGCCATCGTCATCGGGTCGGCTGTTCTGCGCGTGCGTCATACAAAACCGCACAGGCAAGAGTGCCTGTGCTACTTGGGCTCGCTTGCTCAGCCAGTGCCAGGGGCGGATAATGCCCGGGGCATCGGACTGGAACGATAGAACGCGCCAGACGGCTGGGGAGGATTTCATGGCAGCGACAAAACTTTCAGAGCAGGAGATCGCGGCGGAATTGCGGAAACTCAGCGGCTGGAGCGTGGTGAACGGGAATCTGCACCGCGTGTTCGAGTTCAAGGATTTTTCGGCGGCCTTCGGATTCATGGCGCGGGTGGCGATCGCCGCCGAAAAAATGGACCATCACCCGGACTGGTCCAACGCCTGGAACAAGGTCACGGTGGATTTGTGCACGCACAGCGCCGGCGGGCTGACGAAGAATGATTTTGAACTGGCGGGGAAGATGCAGCAGATCCATGGCGGATGAGGAACGCCGCGCTGATTTCGGTGTGAGCTGGGGTTGGTAGCGCAGGCTTCAGCCTGTGGGTTTTGGTACTTGGATGGCCGAAACCCCACAGGCTGAAGCCTGCGCTACTTAAAGCTCAGGACAATTCCAACCCGAAGAAAATCGAGTTGGGGATTGGGTTCTTCTGATAGGCGGGAATTTCCAGGAATCCGATCGTTCGGTAGAGTTTGTGCGCCACTTGCATGGAAGGAAGGGTATCCAGGACCATCCTCTTGTAGCCAATCGATCGCGCTTCGGCGATCAATTCTTTCACCAGTTCCCGCGCGGCGCCCTGGCCGCGAAACGCGGGGCGCACGTAAAGCCGCTTCAGCTCGCAGGCGTCTGGTTCCAATTTGCGCAGTGCCGCGCAACCGATGGCCTCTCCGGAATTTCCTGCGCGTTCCTGGATTGCCAGCAGGAGTCTTCCGGCGGGAGGAGCATAGAGGCCGGGCAGGGAAGCCAACCTCGCGCTCAAAATCTCCGAGGCACACCTCCACTCCAATCGTAGAAGCGTATTCACGGAACAGAAATTCGCGCCTGCGAGATGGTCTCCTTCGGAAAGAGCCGGTACAATGCGGAACATGACGGCCTCGTTTCTTGATTGTGTAACCGCTGAACTGTGGGAGCAACGCTTTTGAATCTTTTTCGCGAAACTGCCGATCCAAATTGTCTCCCGGACGCTTCCTAGGCCGCACGTTTGATAGAATGGCTCGATCGATGCGGTTAGATGCGATGGGGGAAGCCACGAAAATGCCGGAAGCCACAGCTCGGAAAAGTCTGGACACCGAGAGTGTGTTTGAGGGCTACCGGCGCTGGGGATATCTGGCGGCGAATCTGGATCCGCTCGGCTTCCTGACGCCAATCGTACATCCTGAACTCATCGCCGTGGGTGAGGCCGCAGCCGCGGCGCGAAAATTCTACTGCGGGACAATTGGCGCCGAATTCGTGCACATTGACGACACGGAACGCCGCCGCTGGATTGCCGAGCGGCTGGAGTGCGACCCGCCGCAGCCCGATCGCGGCTTTATCCTCGAACGACTGATCCGCGCGGAGCTTTTTGAGCAGGTGCTGCAGGCGCGTTATCTGGGGAGCAAGAGATTTTCGCTGGAAGGGGTGACCGCTGTGATTCCCCTGCTCGACTGCGTGCTCTCGGCGGCTGCAGCGGCGGGAGCGGAAGAAGTCGTGCTGGGGATGAGCCATCGCGGGCGGCTGAACGTGATGGCGCACATCGCGGGACAGCACGCGGCGGATATTTTCGCGGGCTTCGAGGATGTGGACCCGCGCAGCGTGCTGGGCAGCGGCGACGTCAAGTATCACGTCGGCGCCACGGGGGAATATCGCACGCGCGAAGGGCGCAAACTCAGCGTTCACCTGGCTTCGAATCCAAGCCATCTCGAAGCGGTCGATCCCGTGGTCGTGGGCCGCGCGCGTGCCAAGCAAACGCGAGCCGGCAATCCTGGAGGAGTGAGAAAAATTCTTCCGATCCTTTTGCACGGGGACGCTGCTTTCGCCGGGCAGGGCGTTTGGGCGGAGACGCTGAATTTTTCGGACATTGCCGCTTACTCGGTCGGCGGCACAATCCATGTGATCGTAAATAATTTGCTGGGGTTCACCACCGAGCCGCGGGAATTGCATTCCTCGCGCTTCGCCTCTTCCCTGGCCAAGCGGCAGGCCGTGCCCATTTTTCACGTGAACGGGGAGGATCCGGACGCGGTCGTGCGCGTGGGACAAATCGCGGTGGAGTATCGTTCCGCGTTTGGCAGCGACGTGGTGATCGACCTGATCGGTTACCGGCGCCACGGCCACAGCGAAGTGGATGATCCGACGATCACGCAGCCGCTGTTGTACGCGGAAATCAAGGATCACCCGCAGCTCTGGCAGATTTACGCGAAGGAAATCGGCGCCGATCCATCGGCGACGGTCACCGCCGTGCGCAACGAACTGGAGAGCGCGCACCAGGCCGCGAGTGAAATGCAGAAAAAACCGCGCCTGCGGAAACTGCCTGCCTATTGGTCGCCCTACCAGCGCGGCCGCTACGACAGCGCCTATGAAGTGGACACCGGAGCCGCGCCCGAGGACCTCGGAGAGATTACGGATTTACTGACAAGTTATCCACCGGATTTTGCGATTCATCCGAAAGTAAAGAAACTGCTCGAGCAGCGCGTAGAAATGGGGCATGGCAGGCGCCTCGTGGACTACGGAATGGCGGAAGCGCTCGCGTTCGGAACGCTGCTCCTGGCGGGAACGCCGGTGCGGTTCACGGGGCAGGACACGCTGCGCGGCACGTTCAACCAGAGGCACGCGGCCCTCGTCGATACGCGGAATGAAGCGCAGTACATTCCGCTCGAACACCTGGCGCCCGAACAAGCGCCATGCGAAATCTACAATTCGACGCTGTCCGAGGCCGGGGTGCTGGGTTTTGAATATGGATATAGCCGCGACTACCCGGAAGCGTTGGTGCTGTGGGAAGCGCAATTCGGCGATTTCGCAAACAGCGCGCAAATCATCATCGACCAATTTATCAGCGCGGCGGAAGACAAGTGGGACTTGCCTTCGGGTGTGGGGCTGCTTCTGCCGCACGGATATGAAGGGCAAGGGCCCGAACATTCCAGCGCCAGGATCGAGCGTTATTTACAGCTCGCGGCCGAGGACAACATTCAAGTGTGCCAGCCGTCGAACGCGGCGCAATATTTTCAATTGTTGCGGCGGCAGGCGCTGCGGCGCTGGCGCAAGCCGATGATCGTATTCACGCCAAAGAGCATGCTGCGGCATCCCGACGCGTCTTCGCCGATCGAGGATTTTCAACGGCCGCGATTTGAATGGGTGGTGCCCGACCGCGAAGTTACCTCCGCGAAGCGCGTTTTGATTTGCAGCGGAAAAATCGGTCACGAGCTGCGCGCGGAACGCAAACGCCGCGGAGATGCCGATACGGCCATCCTGTTTCTCGATCAGCTCTATCCGTTCCCGAAAAACGAGCTGCGTGCGGAAATGGCCCGCCATCCGAACGCGCGCGAAATTGTGTGGGTGCAGGAAGAGCCGGCGAATATGGGCGCGCTATCCTACGTCTTGCCGCGCATCCGCCACTATTTTCCGGACATCCAAGCGCGTTCGGTGAAGCGCTCGGCCAGCGCGAGCCCCGCGACGGGATCGGCCAAGGCGCATGAACTCGAACAGAAAACTTTGCTGACGCTCGCGTTCACCACGGGCCCGAGCTGATTGGAACTTGTCTCAAAAATCCACTCGCGTGGATGGCTTGATGCGCCAGGGGCTAAAGAGTCTGTGTGAGAACTCGGTTTTGGTTCATGTAGCGCCCGCCTTCAGGCGGGCATCTGCTTGATTCCAAAGTGCCCGCCTGAAGGCGGGCGCTACAAAGACGTGCCAATTTTGAGTTCTCACACAGACTCTAAAGCCCAGTCTTGCTTCGATCTTGCTGTCGCGGCTTAGAAAAAATCGGCTTTAGCCGCTGGCGATTCGGAGTAGGGTAGTCACGGGCGGGCCGCTTCGGTGCTGCTCGGATTGAATTTCCGGGAGGAAATCCAAATGCGAAAGTTCATTTTGAAGAGATTCGCTTGGTTGGCTGCGCTATGCTCCGCGGCGGCATGCGTTTCGGCGCAGCAGAATGCGCCACTGACGGCCGTGCCGCCCAAGGAAGGCGATTTCGTCGCGCACGATTTCAAATTCTCAGACGGCCAAACGCTTCCGGAAGTGCGCCTGCATTACACGACGCTCGGCACGCCGCACCGCGACGCCAGCGGCCGCGTCACCAACGCCGTGCTGATTCTGCACGGCACCAATCGCGCCGGCCGCGTGTGGCTTGTGCCCTCCTTCGCGGGAGTGCTCTTCGGCCCCGGCCAACCGCTCGATGCGTCGAAGTATTATCTGATTCTTCCCGATCAACTCGGCGCGGGTCTCGGGAAATCCACGAAACCGAGCGACGGCCTGCGGGCGAAGTTTCCCCACTACGATTATTCGGACATGGTCCGCGCATCGCAGGTCCTTCTGGCGCAGGGATTGCAGGTGAACCATCTGCATTTGCTGGTCGGCGCTTCGATGGGCTGCATGGAGGGATTCCTGTGGGGCGAATCGAATCCGGACGACACGGATGCCATGCTTTTGCTTTCCTGCCTGCCGGTGGAGATCGCCAGCCGCAACCGGATGGTGCGAAGAATTATGGTGGACGACATTCGGTTGGATCCCGGATGGAACAATGGCAACTACACCGAGCAGCCGTATGGATTGCGCGCCGCGCTGGGGCACTTGCTCGTCGTGGGGAGCGTGCCGACGCGCTGGCAGAAGCAATATCCGACCGCCGCGGCGGCCGACAAATATGTGAATGACTACATCGAACAAAACATGAAAACGACGGACGCGAACGATTTCATGTACCAGTATGACGCGTCGCGAAATTACGATGCTTCCAAGGACCTCGATAAAATTCGCGCCAAAGTGCTGCTCATCAATCCCCAGGAGGATTTCTGGAATCCCGCGGAGCTAGGGATCGCGGAAGAGGAAATCAAGAAAGTGAAAAACGGAAAATTTGTTTTGTTGTCGTTTCCCGAATCGTATGGACATTACACGTTTTTCCAGGCGGCTGCCTGGCAGAAATATCTCGCCGAATTTCTGCGGGAAATGTAGGACGGGCTTCAGCCTGTCTGGTTTTGATTTTCTCAAGCCCAGAGGGTAGACCGGTGAACAGGCTGCGGAAAAAGTAGTTTATTTTGTCATTCCGAGCGAAGCGAGGAATCTCTCTTCGATTTAACTCCATGAAAAGAAAGAGAGATTCCTCGCTTGGCTCGGAATGACAAAAGGAGTGGGGGCCTTTTTCCGCGACCTCTTCAGCCTGTCTGGGTTTGATTTTCTCAAGCCCAAAAGGCAGACAGGCTGAAGCCCGTCCTACTAAAGCGTTACTCGAATTGTTTGCGGAAGGCTGCGAATTGCTGTTTCAAGTCTGCAATTTCCGACTGCAGGTTTTCAACCTGCCCCTCCAGGCGCGCGATCCGCTCGCCGCTGCTGGCCACCGCAACTCCGTCCGCTGATTCCTGCGGCGGCACTTCCACATCGCCACTGAGCAAATGCACGTAGCGCGCTTCCTTCGTGCCCGGCTGCCGGGGAAGCACCTTGACGAGCGGGGGGTCGCGCTTCATCAACCGTTGCAGCGTGGAGTGCACGATTCCCAGGTCCTCGAATTTGTGCATGCGGTCCGCGCGGCTGCGCAATTCACCGGGCGTCTGCGGGCCGCGGAGCAGCAACTCGGACAGGAGTGCGATTTCGTGCCGCGTGAAGTTGTAGGCTTCCTGCAAGCGATGCTCGTATTTGCTGACACGGCTGACCATGTTGTCGGCGGGCCCCGCCAAGCCCTTTTTATCGAGAGTGCGCAATGCTTCACGCACGGCTTGTTCGTCCAAATTCATGACGGGATCGCGATTGGATTTCTGGTTGCAGGCGTTGACGAGCGCGTTCAGGGAAAGCGGATAATATTCGGGCGTGGTGAGTTCTTTTTCCACGAGCGAGCCGAGCACCCGGGTTTCCACATCATCTAGAAGAATGTCCATTGGGCGAAATCATATCGTAACGGCAACCAGTTCTACAAAATTCCTAGCCCCGGCGTAACCGTCCGCGAACACGTAAAAAGTTCAGACCGCGTGCGGCATCGGGCCAGGGCCGAAAGGTGCAGGGTAGGCTATTTCTTTTAGTAGCAGTTAATTACGGGACACAAACACGATAAGACTTTGGAGACGAGCGTGCTTCGAGAAGTACTATTGTGCACTACGGAACAGAATAGATGTTTTAGAGTGGTGCATTATGGAACAGATTTAGATGTATTAGAAAGGAGTCGCCGATGCTGACGCAACTCGTAAAACATAAGCATGGATGGATGGGCGTTCTGGCCATCCTTGTTTCGTACTTCACTATCCTTCCGATGGCCGCGCCCTTGAAGGCGCAGACCTCAGTTCTTGGGGAATTGACATTTAAAGGTGCGTCGAAGGTAGAAAAAACATCCGGCGTGTGGATTGACGGCAAGTACGTGGGATATATGAGCGAACTTTGGGGCCCGAAGCGAATCCTGTTGATTCCTGGTGACCACGAACTTATCGTTCGGCAGGCGGGTTATAAGGACTTCACGGAGACACTTACCGTGGAACCCAAGGAATTGTTGGCCGTTCCCGTCAAAATGCAGAAGGAAACCAACGATACCTGGCCGACCGTGACCGCTGAGCTGAAAGTTGACGTTTCGCCGGACCGCGCCGCCGTTTTCGTGGACAACAGATTCTTGGGACATGCAGGGGAATTGGGCGGTGCATTTCACTCCATGCTGCTCAGTCCCGGGACGCACAAAATCAAGGTCGAATTGCCCGGATATCAGACGTTCGAGACGGACGTGACCTTAGTTGCCGGCCAGAAGTCGGTGGTTAAGACGAATCTTGCAAAAGGCAGCATCCATCAAGCCGACTCACTTATTGATGAAGCGAACAATCCCGCAAACCACGACAAGTAACCGCATCGATTAAAACCCGGGATCGCCAATCTCCCGTTTGGCGCGGCGAAAACCGCCAATCGGGAGATTGGCGTTCCCGGGCCACGTCTCCAGTTAATCCTTCGCCCATCGCGATCGGATGGACAAGCATAGCCGCCCGCGCTACGGTATTATCTTTCGATTATGCCGCTGCAAATCATCAAGCGCCGCTCGCGCGGCTTCATCTGCGTAAATGCGCATCCCGAGGGATGCCGGCGCAACGTCGAGCGGTGGGTTGCGGGGGTACGTGGGAAAATTTCCGCCGCGCAAAACGCGCCGAAAAATGTGCTCGTCATCGGCGCGTCCACGGGCTACGGTCTTGCGTCGCGCATCGCGGCGGCCTGGGGCTGCGGGGCGAAGACGCTGGGCGTGTTTTTCGAGCGGCCGCCCGAAGGCGACAAAACCGCAACCGCGGGCCACTACAACACGGTCGCTCTGCATTCGATCGCGAAGCGCGATGGACTGTTCACCGCCAGCATTAACGGCGACGCTTTTTCCGATGAAATCAAACGCGCCGCCGCGGCAATGATTCGCAAGGAAATGGCTCCGGTTGACCTGGTGATTTACTCGCTGGCGTCGCCGAAGCGCACCGATCCGCGCACCGGCAAGGTGCACAGTTCGGTCCTGAAACCAGTCGGGCAGCCTTACACGAACCGCACGATCGAACTCGATTCGGAAAAAGTGGTGAGCGTCACGCTGCAGCCTGCGAACGAAGACGAAATTGCAGACACCGTCGCGGTGATGGGCGGCGATGACTGGCGGCGCTGGATGGACATGCTGCTCGAGGAAAAGCTGCTGGCGCCGGGGGCGCGCACGCTGGCGTATTCCTACATCGGCCCGGAAATTACGTGGCCGATTTATCGCGACGGCACCATCGGACAAGCGAAAAAAGACCTGGAACGCGCCGCAAAGGATCTGGATGGTGCGCTCGCGAATCAGTTGGGAGGCAACGCCTGGGTTTCCGTCAATAAAGCGGTCGTGACGCAGGCCTCGGCGGCGATTCCCGTTGTGCCGCTCTACTTGAGTTTGCTTCCCCTGGTCCTGAAAAAGAAAAATCTGGACGAAGGGCCGCTCGAACAGATGCGGCGCCTATTCACGGATTTTCTTTGCCCGGGACATGCGCCCCAGCTGGACGAGGCGCGGCGCTTGCGCCTGGACGATCGCGAAATGCGCAGCGACGTGCAAGCGGAAGTCGCGGCACTGTGGCCGCAGGTCACCACGGAGAACCTTCGGGCAGTCAGCGCCTTCTCCGGCTTTCAGCGCGAGTTTCGCGGCTTGTTCGGCTTTGAAGTGGACGGCGTGGACTACGAACAGCCCACGGAAACGGATTTGCAGTGGTAAAAGTAGCGCAGGCTTCAGCCTGTGGGGTTACATCCTTGCAAGCATCAAACCCCACAGGCTGAAGCCTGCGCTACTGGTGAGGCCTAAACCCGCTTTCGGAGAAATTCAACAACTACGTATCCGATCAGTCCGGAAATGAGAGCAATCACGAAATTGCTGATCGTGAAAATATCTTTAACGGCGAAAACGAAGCTCTTGCCTTGGGAATTGGTATGGGTAAACTCCCCCATTAAAAGGTTTGAATAGAACAGGAATATTATGAAACCGACCTCGACCATCGCCCGCCAAATCGGGGCCAGCTTCCCGGTTCTCGTCTCTCTCGAAGGCATTGGACACCTTTAACAAGAAACCATTTGGACGGCGCGTACCCTAAAGATACATAAAACTCGAAGGTTCGTTTTAACGAGGGAGAAACTCATCCGTGTGCGTTATAAATTCCGGATACGCGCCGGCGCCCAACTCGTGCAGGTCCATGCCCTGGCGCTCTCCCTCGACCGACACGCGGAAAGGATAGAAACGGTTGAGGAGCCGATTTACGCCGTAGGTCAGGGGCAATACAAAGCCGAGCAGCGTGGCCACGCCTATCAATTGAGCCAGCCATTGGCCGGGTGCAATTCCAATCATTGTAGAGGGCAGAGAATCCCCCACAACATTCAACACGGGCCGCTGGAATTGGCCGAACACGCCCAGCGCGAGGAGGCCGCAAATTCCTCCTACGGCGTGCACGGAAACGGAGCCTCCCGGATCGTCAACTTCCATGCGCAGCTCAAGCCATTCGATCGCAAACGTAATCACAGCGCCCGCGATCGAGCCGATCACGACGGCTTCGGCGGGACTCACGAACGCGCACGATGCGCTGCTGGCGACGAGTCCTCCGACCCAGCCGTTGGCGGTGAGCGAAGCATCGGGCTTACCGAATCGAATTTTGGTGATGAACGCCGCCGTGAGCGCCGAGGCCGACGCGGCGAGCATGGTATTGATGCCGATCAGCGCGGTCCCGGAAGGCTCGCCTCCCGTGAAGAGGATTGCGCCGGCGGAATTGAGTCCAACCCAACCGACGAGGGCCAGCACGCAACCAAACAGTACGAGAACCGCATTGTGACCGGGGATTGCGGGCGCCATGCCGTCCGCGGAATATTTCCCGCGCCGCGGACCCAGGATCCACGTGACCGCAAGGGCCGTCAGGCCGCCCAGGACCTGAATTGAGCCGGCTCCGCCAACATCCAGAAATCCGCGGCCGATTCCGTAATTGACGCCGAGTTGCGCAAGCCATCCGCCGCCCCATACCCAATGCGCGAAAAGCGGATAGGTCACAGCGGCAAGCACTCCCGTCGAAAGGCAACTGGCCCGAAGACGCCACCGGTCGGCGCCACTTCCCAGCGGGATCAAAGCAGCCAGGCCAACGCAAAAAATTTGAAACAACGCAACAAGAGAAGCAGCGGAGCCGTCGAAGGAAAGTTTGCGAAAAAAGAAAGGCTCCGCGGCAATCCAATTCCAATTTTTCCCAGCCAAATTCAGGGCATGCCCCGGCCCGCCGATGAATCCCTGCCACGCAAATCCGCAAACGAAGTAGGCCAGGCCGGCAACAGCGAGAGCGGAAAGCGAGGCCATCATCATGTGACCGGCGCTGCGCGACCGTCCCAGGCCTACGTTCATGAGCGCCAGCCCAGCCGCCGCCAGGGGAACAAGAAAGATAAAGAAGAGGCAAGCGACCGTTGTTACTTCCGCGAGTCTAGGGACGGGCATGGGAATTATCCTTTTTCCTCTCGCGGAATCAAATGCGATCGGAAAGCGAGGATCAATCCCAACGCCTCCACGACCATGCCGGTTAGGACAAACGCGGCCCGCAAAGGCGGCGACGCGAAAAGCACAATCGCGGCCAGCACGAGAAACCATCCTGCCAGCAGCATCAGGAAACCCACGACCTTCATTCCGAAATCCCCCGGTTCAAAGCAAAGAGACTGCCACCGTCATTTGCGACGCTGGTTAAAATATCACAAACGCATCGGAACCCAACGGGCCGCTCCAACAAAATAAATATCGCCTTCGCAGCCCGCAGTGTGAGGCCGGGTAGTCCGACAGACTGAAGAAAGGACGAAATGCTCGCGCGGACTCTCGTATTTCCTGATGCGAGGAATCAATGGATCAAATAGTTAAACAAACGTTTCGGGCATGACAGCATTCGATCAAATGGGCGTCGAACTCCGGGAACAAGAGGGTAAAAATCTGCAAGTCCATGAAAATGAGTAAATTATGAGGAGGGGGTTCACAGCCGATAAACATTCGGATTCGCGTTCGGCGCTCGGAGACTCTTCTAAACCGCACCTTCCAGGCATTGATTGCAGCCATATGAATCCGTAATTGGGGCCATCGAAACGTTGCATTTTACTAGTCCGCTGGAGCCATCTAGTATCTCGTTCCTCGGCACAACTAAGTGCGTGCAGGTGATTTGCGGCACGACGATTCAGCCGCGAGATAAAGAATCTATAAGGAGAATACATGGCGGAGAATTCCGGCGAAGTCAAAATGACACCAACCTTAGGATTAACCGGGTTGACGATGAACGCCATGGCGCTCATCGCTCCCGGTGCATTCCTTTGGCTTACGTTTGCACCTCAAGCGACTGAGGGTTCCACGGCGCCCTCGATGTGGATTGGCATCCTGTTCGCGCTTTTGTTGTGTCTAGCGACGGCGGTGTGTTACGCGGAAATGGCCAAGCTGTATCCAGGAACCGGCAGTTCTTACTATTTCGCGGAGCAGTCCTTCCTGAATCACGACAAGGCCTGGAAATACGCCCGCCTGATGAAATTCATCGTCGGCTGGGGTTCGCATCTTTATTACTGGATCTACCCCGGCGTGATGGTAGCCGTCACCGGAGTTTTCTGCGGTTACATCACCGGCACCTTGTGGCCGAACTTCATGAGCGCATCGAACCCCGGTCCGATGTTCATGATGCTCATCGCGATCCTGTTTTCTTTCGCCGTTGCTTATATCGCGCACCGAGGGGTTACGGGGTCCACGGCGGTCAGCGTCGCCATCAACGTCATTCAAATCTCCGCGCTGATCGTTTTCGCCGTCTTGGCGATCAGCTACCGGATGAGCCATCCCCCGGGAAGCGAAGCGTGGCAGTTTGATTCGGTTTCCGGGGAGGGCTACAACTACGAATTTGCGACGACGAGCCAGACGGTAGATGGTAAAACCACCGACGTCATCACGCGTGATGCCAGCATGGTGCCCCAGCCAAAGCTCGACGCGAGCGGGAAGCCCGTTCCTTATCATGTCAGTTATGATATGTACGACACAAGTAATCCGCCGGTGTTTCAGGCCCATCCGAATGCCAAATCCGTAGTCTCCATCCACAATTTCAACTGGATGTTCGTGCAGGCTACGGTCGCCATCCTGATCCTGGTCGGATTTGAATCGGTCACCGCGCTGGGGGGCGAGGCGAAAAACGCCAAGCGGGACGTCCCCATCGCGGTCATCACTTCACTGCTGGTTCAGGGGGCGTTCTGTTATCTGTTCGAGTATTTCGCCGCAAACTACTTCTTAAGTAGCGGCTATCCGATGTCGACTGCGACCGGCTCGGCGGCGCCGATCGGCGACATGATGATCATGGTCGGCGATGCCCTTTTCCACGGACATGGGCGAGCCTTCATGCTGATCGAAGCCGTGACTGTTTTCCTGGCGCTGATCGGCACCACGCTCTCCTGCATCAACACAGGGGCGCGGGTCACCTATGCCATGGGCAAAGACGCCGAGGTGCCGGAACACTTCGGCATGCTGCATGAGAAGAACCTGAGCCCTCATCGCGCCATCTGGGCCCTGGCAATCATTTCCGCGGTTTTCGGTTGCCTCGCGCTGCTGATGCTCTTCGGCGACGCCGGCGCCCTCCCGGACGCCACGATTAAAGCCCTGCCTCAGGGGTTCTGGTCGAGCTTCGGCTACGTGTCGCATGACACCATGGCGAAGATGCCCAACAGCTTGCTCACGATTACGCTGGCTTCCAACTTCGGGACGTTCCTGCTCTACATGCTCAGCTGCGTAACCTGCATCTTTTGTTACAAGGGGCACCCGAACTACAGCTTCTTGAAACACACGCTCATCCCGTATTTCGGCATAGCTGCGAACCTGATTTGCATGGGAGCTTACATCGTGCTGCCGTTCATGGGGTATGGCACCAAGATGGAACCGTTCCTGGCCTTAGGGATTGCGGCCGTCTGGGCTATTTATGGAGGGATTTACTTCCTGCGGTCCAGCAAGGCTTCGGGGCGCACTACGCTGGTCACCAGTCGCACGTAATGGTGTAGTATGAACTTAGCTCAGTTAGCCAAGAAACTCGGACAGGTCCGCCTCGGCGGACCTGTCCGAATTTCCGTTTCAGATGTGAGTGAAAATCTTGGGGAACCCGCGAGAACCGCTGTGCAGAGCAGTTCCTCCTGGGTCGCCTCCACAAAACGCTCCGCCTCCGGCCATATGCTTGACCTCGAATTCGTGGAACGCACCGACGTCGGGCGAGTCCGCGACCACAACGAAGACTACCTGGGTTACACGTCACCAGCGACTCCCGCGCAGGTGCGCACGCACGGGTGGTTGTTCGTCCTGGCGGACGGAGTGGGCGGCCAGGAAAAAGGGGAAGTGGCGTCGAAAACCGCGGTCGAAAGCATGGTCGCCGGATTCCACGACGCCAGGGATGGGGAATCGCATTCCGCGGTGCTGCAACGGCTCGTTCAGCAGGCGAACACTCGCGTGTTTGAAACCGCTGTGACTGGCGGCCGGACTTCGGCGGGGATGGCGACCACGATTGTGGCTTGCGCGTTACGGTACGACCGAGTCTCCGTAGCGCACGTGGGCGACTCGCGTTGCTATCTGATCCGCAATGGCAAGGCCGCCCAGATCACGCGCGACCATACGATTGCCAGCGAGCAAGTGCGCCTGGGCCTCGTCACGGCGCAAGAAGCGGCCGAGGGAGAAACGAGCCATATCCTCAGCCGCGCGCTCGGGACTGAATTGGTTGCGAATATCGATACCAATGATCACCAGATCTTCGCCGGGGATGTTCTCCTGCTTTGCTCGGACGGTTTGCACGGCATGGTGGACGCCTCGGAAATGGCTGCGATTTGCGGCCAGGGCCAGGATCTCCATCTCGCGGCAGAGAAATTGGTTGCCCTTGCCAACGATCGGGGCGGCGGCGATAATATCAGCGTTCAGTTGATCCGAATCCGGGGCGTCGAGCGAATGGGAATGTATCGCGGACGGCCCTACAAACTGTACTGATACAGGTTTGCTGCTGTCCCTGCGCTTGCCGCTGACCTGCCTTCTCAATGAGCGAATTCCATCCCGGCGATCAGCTCGATCATTACCGCATCGATGGCCTGGTCGCCCGAAGCGGCATGGCCTCGATTTTCCGGGGGACGGATGTGCGCGACGGCCGGGCGGTCGCGATCAAGCTCCCTCACCCGGAAATGGAAGCCGACCCGGTTTTATTCGACCGTTTCAAACGCGAAGAAGAAATCGGCAAAAAGCTCGTACACCCCGGCGTCGTTCGCGTCTTCAACGACGAGGAACGCAGCCGGCGCTACATGGTTCTGGAGTGGGTGGACGGCCGCCTCTTGCGCCAAATCCTGAACGAACAGAAAAAGCTTCCTGCCGAGCGCGCCATCCGCATTACTCTCGCCCTGTGCCAGGCCCTCGATTACATCCATAGCCAGGGGGTCGTCCATCGCGACCTGAAGCCCGAAAACATCATGGTCGGTCCGGACGATCAAGTGAAGCTCATCGATTTCGGCATCGCCGCGAACGCCGGATCGCGCCGCCTGACCTTTGCCAAGCTCACCGAGGCCATGGGAACGCCGGATTATATTTCTCCCGAGCAAGTGAAGGGAAAGCGGGGCGATGCCAGGAGCGACGTGTATTCCCTGGGCGTCATGTTTTACGAGATGCTGACCGGCACGGTGCCCTTCAACGGGCCCAATCCATTCGTCATTATGAATGAGCGTTTGTTGAATAATCCGATCCCGCCGCGCGAGGTCAATCCCGAAATTTCGCTCGAGCTGCAAGAAATCATTTACCGGGCCCTGGAACGCGATCCCAACAAGCGTTATCCGAACACCCACGAATTTGCCCTCGATTTGGAGCATCCGGAAAAAGTTGGGGTCGCCGAGCGTCTCGAACTTAAAAATTGGAAGCGGAGACGCTCGCCCGTCCTGCGGCAAATCCTGTTCTACATTATGCTGGCGTTAATTCCCGTGGTGGTCTTCGGTCTGATGTTGCTGATCGCGCGCCAGAAATAGCGGCATTTGGTAGCACAGGCACTCTTGCCTGTGCGGGTTTTGCGATTGTAGTTGGGTCAGGCAGTCAGCGCGTGCAACTCACAAAACCGCACAGCCAAGAGTGGCTATGCTACTTGGGTCTTTCCGCGAACATTCCACGGGGCGAATGCCAACTGGAACGGCGAACCTGTATACTGAAAAATTCATTCCGGCGGAATAACCGGGAGATTGTTCTCGACCATGCGAATCGACGAATTCCAACAGAGGCTGCGCGACTCCGTGCTGATCGCGGACGGAGCCATGGGATCCCTGCTTTACGAGACCATGGGCCCGCAGCGCTGCGTGGATGAACTGAACGCCACGCGCGCCGAGGAAGTGTTTCGCGTGCACATGGCCTATCTGGAAGCCGGGGCGCACATCATTGAAACGAATACGTTCGGGGCCAACCGGAATAAATTGAGCGCCTTGGGGCTGGAAGAGCGCGTCACCGAATTCAATCATCGCGGCGTTAAAATCGCACGCGAGGCGCGAGAGGCCGCCCGGCACGAAGTCTTGATCGCCGGATCGATCGGGCCCCTCGGCGTCTTCCGCGATGCGCGCGAGGCGACTCCGGAGCATTTCCGGGAAATCTTCCGCGAGCAAGCGGAGGCGCTGGAAGAACGCGGCGTGGATTTTTTCGTCCTGGAGACGTTTGGAAATCCCGACGAACTGGTGGCGGCCATCGAAGCGATTCATTCGTTCTCGCAGCTCCCCATCGTCGCGGAGATGACGTACTCCGAGGATGGCAACACCTTCAGCGGGGCCCGGCCAAAAGATGCCTGGGCCCTTTTGCATGAGCGTGGCGTCCAGGTCATTGGCGCGAATTGCTCGGTGGGCCCGCAGGACCATTTGCGGATTCTGCAGGACCTGGCCGCGGCGGCGGGTTCGTTTCCAATGAGCGCCATGCCCAACGTGGGATTTCCGCAGCGCGCCGGCGACCGCGTCATCTATCCGAAATCCTCACCGGAATATTTCGATCTGTTCGCGCGCGAAGCCGTTGTACTGGGCGCGCGAATTCTCGGCGGGTGCTGCGGAACCACGCCGGAACATATTCGCGCGATGGTCCACGCGGTGGAAGGATTGCATCCGGCGACGGGCGCCCGCGCGGTGACCGTGGTCGAAGCGCCCCCGGAGGTCCGCCCGGCGACGGCGCGGGAACCCGAGAGCGCGCTGTGGCGAAAAATTCAGGCGCAGCAATTCGTGATTTCCGTCGAAATCGATCCGCCAAAAGGGACCTCCATCGATCGCGTGCTCGAGCAGGTGCAAAACGTGATGGCCTCGAAGAAAGTGGACGCCATCGACGTCAACAGCGGACCGCTCGCGCGCGTGGGCATGGACGCGCTTTCGCTTTCCGGCGCGCTCGAAGCGCGCGGCATCGAAACGATCCCGCATCTCACCACGCGTGACGCCAATTTGATCGGCTTGCAGGCCATGCTCCTTGGCGCGTGGGCAGTTGGAGGAGTGCGCAACGTGCTGGCCGTCACCGGCGATCCGCCGTCGCTCGGCAGTTATCCGGAATCGTTCGGCGTCTATGAAGTCGATGCCATCGGCCTCGTGAAAGTCATGGCGAAGCTGAATCAGGGACTGGATTGGGGCGGAAAAAATCTTGGCGGCGCAACGAATTTCACGATAGGAGTCGCGGTGAATCCTCTGGCGGAGGACCTCGACGAAGAACTGCGCCGATTCCAATTGAAGGTCGAAGCCGGCGCGCACTTCGCCATGACGCAGCCGATTTTCGACCCCGAGCACTGGGAGCAATTTCTAGAACGCATGGGCGGAAAATCGCCGATTCCCATCCTGGTTGGCCTGTGGCCGCTGAGCAGCTATAAGCAAGCCCTGCGCCTCCATAACGAAGTGCCCGGGATCGTGATTCCAGAGCCGTTATTAAAACAGCTGGAGGCCGCGGGAGGCTCCGCGCGGGAACACGGTTTCGCTCTCGCGCGCAAATTGTTGGATTGGGCCAGGGGAGCTCGCCATCTCGGCATTGCCGGCGCCTACCTGATCCCTCCGTTCAAACGCTACGAAGAAATCCTCGATTTGTTCTAGTGGTGCTCCGGCAGTTTGTCCAAAGCCGGAGATTCGGGCCGGATCTGAAACACACCGTCGTGATCCAGCGGCCGCTGGACCGCATCTTCGAGATCGCCCAGGGCGCGTTGCGCTCGCCCCAGGGCATCGAGTCTAGCCCGCGCCAAGACCGAGAGTTGAATTTGCACGCCGTCGAGGCTCAGCCGATTGTCGGCGCCGGCGCGGATTGCCTGCTGAACGGTCTGGAGCTGCATCTCTTGCAGCTGATACAAGGATTGCGCTTCTGCCAGTTCCCGCAGCGCCGCTGTGTAAACGGCGAGCGCGCGCTCACTTTTCGCGACGACCTGCGCCTGGGTTTGCAAGAAAGCCGCGGCGGCTTCTTTCCGTCGCGCCTCCGCCTCAGCGATGGGTCCCTGGTTTCGATTGAAAAGAGGAATAGCAGACGAGAGCCCGAGGGTAAAGAAACTGTTTCTTTCTTCATACGTGTAACCCGGCCCGAGGTTGATGTCGGGATATTGCTTGGCGATCTCTAATTGCAAGTCGGCTTCAGCGCTCGCGTATTGCGCGAGCGAGCGTCGAACGTCCAGGCGATTGAGGACTGCGTCGCGTTGGACTTCCGCCGGGAAGAGGGATTCTGGGGTTGGCGGTGTGTCCATATCCGGCCACAAGAACTCTGCGTCCTGAAGGCCCGCCACTGGAATCCCAAGCGCGGCTGCCAGGGCGGCTTTGGCTTCGGCCGTTTGGCCCTCCGCCGCTCGCATCGCCACTTCAGTTTTTGAAAATTCGATTCGCGCCAGATCTACATCGAGTCTAGTTATCTCACCGGAAGATAAAATCCGCTCCAAGATATTGACTTGGTCCGAGCGGACCTGCTCCTCGGAGCGGACTAGTTCCAAACTTCGAGAAGCGAGAAGGTAGTTCAACAGCGCGAGACGCACTCCGCTCAGCACCGTCCAGGCGGAATCGGCAAGGTCCAATCGAGCAGCCTGATCGAGATTGCGGGCGCTCTGGACGCGGTACCCTCGCTTGCCCGCAGTTTCGATCGGAACGGCAAAATCCAAAGTGAGCAAGTAGGGACTTGGGATGCCGGGTGAGACGCCCAGCGTGGGATTCGGCCGGGCGCCAGCCGTCACCACGGCGGCGTCCGCGCGCTCCACCCGGGCGCGAGCCAAGTCCAGTGTGGGATTGAAATATAATGCGGCAAGCGAAAGTGTTTGCAAATTCCAAGCCTTGGGCGGCCAGGGCAGCGGTGGATTCAGATTCTTTTCTTCAAACGATCGGAGTCCGTCATCGGCAAGACTCCGCGATTCAAATTGCGAAGCGGTTGCGCTGGCAACGATAGGAGACGCGTGATATCGCTGCATGGCACACCCGGCTAACAAGAAAACTCCAAAGAGCGGAACGATCTGCATTCGTCTTCGAGCCATCAAGCATCTCTCCCGGAAGCAAGCGAATGAAACGGGTCCTGAAAAAATCGGCAATCCTTACGATCAATCTAACGCCCTGCGAAGACGATGCCCGGCTCAAGCTTCAAAACCGGGCGAGCGCTGATCATCGCCGCCACAACGCTCACGAGCATGACCATCACGCCTCCCAGGACCGGCGTGAACCACATCATGCGGAACGGATAGTCGGCCTCAACCACTGCGATCCGGCCGATGATCGCGCACAATCCCAAGCCGAGCCCCGTGCCCAGAAGTGCGCACAGGCTGGACTGCACAAAAATCATGGTGAGCAGGAGTCTGGAGGACGCTCCCATGGTCTTCAGCACCGCATACTGTTTCAGGCTATCCGTGGTGAACATGTACAGCATGACCCCAGTAACTCCGAATCCCACAAACATAGCGATGGAAAGCATAGAAGCGATATCACCAACATCTTCCGAGTTGATCAGGAACCAGAGAATCGTGTCCGCCTTGAAGTCCTCCGACGAACGTGCCTTGAATCCCGTCTGAACCTGGATGCGGCCGGCCAATTCGCGTGGCGAGACGCCCGGCGCAGCTGCCGCCAGTACGAACGTCAGCAGGTGCCGCTCCGGCAAAAGTATGCGCTTGGCGTTGGACAGCGTCGTATACATCAAGGGCCGGGGTGGATACCGTGGCAGCGCTTCCGAACGGCCCCGAATCACTACACGATGATCGTTGACCAGCAGTTCATCTCCCGCTTCCAGTTCGCGTGTAGCTGCGTTCATGTGTGGCTGTCCATAGGGCCATTGATCTGCCTTCAAGAGCGGCGTTTCGAGCTTTCCGTCTGTGCCGCCCGGATCAACGATGGCGGCATCCGGAGCGCGTAACACAGCCTGCGAGAGGCCTCCCTTGAGCGCTGGAATGCCGAACAGTGTGGCGTCATCAACACAAATGAGCTGGAACGTCTGAAATCTGCCATTTGGAAAGCGCGCATCCGCTGTCGCCAATGCCAGCGGCATGGCGGACCGCACGCCGTCAACACTGCGGACGCGATCCAGCGCCGAATCGGGTATGTTGGTGGTTTGTTCGGTGGACTCGACTGCTGGGTCCATGACCCACACATCCGCGCCCGGGTTCTCGGCGATCAGGGCGAATCCGCGCGTCATGAAGCCGCAGAAGTACGAACCGGCGAATGTAACCAGAAACGAAGTGAAGGTGATGCCGAAAAGCAATCCCACGTACTTCGCGCGGTCTCCCAGGAGCATCTTCACGGCTACTCGCAGCATTATGGTTTCCTCCCCTGGACGGTATGATCCTTCCCGGTTGCCGGTTCGCCGCAAGGTTTTGTCGGAATTGGCGTGCGTGCCGTATTCGCAGTAACTGGGGCAGCTTCGATGAAAACGTCCGTCAGTTGGCCGACGTAGACGGGTAGTGAACCAGGATCAAAGCTGTAAACCAACTGCAGCACCCTAGTGTCAGTCCGTTGCGTTGCATCGCCCGTGAGCAGCACTTTGGGGATCACGTCGGGATCGGTGCGCACATACTGCAAAGTAGCCTTCAATTCCGGGTTACCGCGCAGGGAAGCGACCGCCGACGCACAGGGCTGGAATTTCCAAGCATCATTCTCATCAATGTCCACGCGCACGTGCAGGCTGGTGTCGTCCCCAAGCAGCATGAGAGGCGTGCTCAGAACACCGGTCTGTGCGTACTCGCCCAGGCGCGTCTTCATCTGCAGGATACGCCCGGGCACCGGGGCGCGAATGGTATGGAGTTCGATCTGGGCCTTGATTTGCCCGACCTGGGCCTCAGCCGAGGCAATCTGTGTTTTGATCTGATCGACCTGGGCTTCGGCCGAGGCAAGAGTCGCCTTGTCAATTGCCACGTCGAATCGCCTGTTCGACATTTCCTCGGCACTGACGGACACTCCAAGCTCCAGACCTTCTCCAACCTTCAGCCGATTCTCTGCCTTTGCCAGTGTTGCCTGCGCCTCGTTGACTTTAGCGTTCGCGGGTAATAGTTGAGCTTCTACTTCCTTAACCTTGGCATTCGTGGGAAGGAGCTGGGCGTCTAAATCGCGAGTGTCGACTTTGAAGAGCGGGTCTCCCCTCTTTACTCGGTCGCCCCACTTTACGTAGATGGCCGTCACGATGCCGGAGACGGGCGTGCCAACGGCGATGTTCTCGGTGCTGGCCTCAACGATACCTGGGCCGAAGATATACGACGAGAACGGCGCGTTGGCTGGTTGGGTGACCGGTTGGGCCACCGGCGGGGTCCGGTTACCCTGAATGACCATGGCGATGGCGGCCGCGACACCGAGTACCGCCAAGAGAGGAAGCACATACTTGCGAATCATTGCAGACGCTCCTTATTGCCGCTATGGACGATCTCGATGATCTTTCCATCGTCCATGCGGGCGATACGATCGGCAAATTCAAAGATGCGCGGATCGTGAGTAACCACGATGAGCGCTCGGTCCGGGCTCTTGGCAGCGCTTCGCAAGAGCTCCATGATGCTGTGCCCGGCCATGTGATCGAGGTTGCTAGTCGGCTCGTCGCAAATGATCAGCTTCGGGTCGTGTACCAGCGCGCGCGCGATGGCCACGCGTTGCTGCTGGCCGCCGCTAAGCTGCGCCGGAAGAGCGTCCCGGCGCGTCCCAAGCCCGACTGCTTCCAGTGCTTCTTCCGCGCGGCTTTCCGCCTCCCTGCGAGGCGCTCCGTTGAGCAGCAGGGGTACCGATACATTCTCGACTGCGCTGAGCGCGGGCAGCAGATTGAACAACTGAAACACGTAGCCGATGGATTCCCCGCGAAACCGTGTGCGTTCTTTCGGACCCATGGTATTCAAATCGCGGCCGAGAACCTCGCACTGGCCGGAATCCTGCCCAAGGATGGCGGCAATGACGGAGATGAGCGTGGTCTTTCCGGATCCGGACGGGCCGACTACCATGAGCAGTTCACCGCGGCGGACGTCGAGGTCGATACCACGGAGAGCCATTACACTTGCTTCACCCGCTCCGTACGTTTTCGTCAGCCCGCGGCACCGAACCGCCATATCGTGATTCGGTTCCGCCGCGTCGATTGCATATTCCATGGTCTTGTCCTCGGCACTATAGAAAAATGGACATCCAACAAGGGTCTGTGGCGGCCTTCTCGCTCGTCCACGAACGGACGACGGCCGGACCGCTGAGAAGTATTTGCTACAGAATTTTGGGCGCAGTTCTAGATACGGAGGCTAAGCGGGGGACTTGCTGAAACAAGAGCCAGGGCTGGCGGAGGAGTCAAAAAAGGGAACAAATTCAAGGCGGATTGAAGGGCATAACTGATGCTTGACGCTGGGAAGTCCAGGAAGAGTATAAGAATCAATCGCCCCAACACAAACAGGGCGCCCACGCACAAGGCCAGGAGGACTAGCAGGTACTCAGTATCATTCCCAGTTTGGAGAGTGTGATCCCATTGATCGAACATCTCAACGAGAGGACACACCAGGCAGATCACCAAGGCAATCCCGCCAGCTATCAGTGATGCTCTCGTCCTCATATCATAAAGTCTACCCTCAACGCTCGGTGGAGGTCAATGAGAAGAGCGGGGTTTGCTGAGTTGAGGGCGTGAAATGAGAATGTAAGTATGGTCGTAATGCTGTCTCCGGTAAACTAGACGAGAGATATTCGCACCGCTCTTTTGAAGACCGTGGCCTGCATTCGCGCGAACGACCCAGTTCCTAGGGCGCTCCGCACATGGGAGAGTATCGTTGGATCGAAGAGAAACACGAATCGCCGCGCTGAAGAATCTCCTCAAGGAGAGGATCGTCATTTTGGACGGCGCCATGGGCACGATGATCCAGGCGCAGCAGCTTGACGAAGCGGCGTTTCGCGGCGCGCAATTTCTGAAGCACCCGCGCGACCTGCGCGGAAACTTCGACGTGCTGAATCTGACGCAGCCGGGCATCGTGCAGGCGGTTCAACGGCAATATCTCGAGGCGGGCGCGGACATCATCAAGACGAACACCTTTAATGCGAACGGAATTTCCGCGCTCGATTACGGCCTCGAAAGCCACATTCGGGACCTCAACCTCGCGGGTGCGAAAATTGCCCGGCAAGTAGCCGACGAATTCGAAGCCGCGCATCCCGGCCAATACCGGCTCGTCGCGGGATCGATGGGGCCGACCAACCGCACCGCTTCGATGTCGCAGGACGTGAACAGCCCCGCCTCGCGCGGCGTCACCTTCGACAAATTGCGCGAAGTGTATTACGAACAGGCGCGCGCCCTCGTTGAAGGCGGCGCGGATATTCTGCTGCTCGAAACGATCTTCGACACATTGAACGCCAAGGCCGCGCTGTTTGCCATCAGCCAATACAACGATGAATATTTTGAAGCCACCGGCCAGCGCGTGCCGGTCATGGTCTCCGTCACCATCACCGACCAGAGCGGGCGCACCCTTTCCGGGCAGACGGTCGAAGCATTTTGGATTTCGGTTTCGCACATGGACCTGCTGAGCGTGGGAATCAACTGCGCCCTCGGCGCGAAGCAGATGCGCCCGTACATCGAAGAGCTTTCGCATCTCGCGCCCGTCCACATCAGTTGTCACCCGAACGCGGGACTTCCCAACGCGTTTGGCGGATTCGACGAGACGCCGGAATCGATGTCCGCGGATCTGCGCGATTTTGCCTCGAACGGGTGGCTGAACATCGCCGGCGGCTGCTGCGGATCGACCCCCGCTCATATCCAGGCGATCGCCGAAGCGGTGGGAGGCATCAAGCCACACGTTCTCTCGGGTGCAGAGCGCTACACGCGATTCAGCGGCCTGGAGCCGCTGGTGCTGCGGCCGGATTCGCGCTTCGTCAATATCGGTGAGCGCACCAACGTCACCGGCTCGCCCAAATTTTCCAAGCTGATCCTCGCCGGGGAACTCGAAGCGGCGCTCTCCGTGGCGCGGCAGCAAGTCGAAAACGGCGCGCAAATCATCGACATCAACATGGACGAAGCCATGCTCGATTCCGAGCAGGCCATGACCACGTTTCTGCATCACATCGCCGCGGAGCCCGACATCGCCCGCGTGCCCATCATGATTGACAGCTCGAACTGGAAAATCATCGAGGCCGGCCTGAAATGCATTCAGGGCCGGGGCATCGTGAATTCCATCAGCCTGAAGGAAGGCGAAGAGGCCTTCCGGCAGCGCGCGCGTCTCGTCCGGCGGTACGGCGCGGCCATGGTCGTGATGGCGTTCGATGAAAAGGGCCAGGCGGATTCGCTCGCGCGCAAGATGGAAGTATGCACGAGGGCTTACCGGATTCTCACGGAAGAGGCCGGGGTCTCTCCGGAAGATATTATTTTCGATCCGAATATTCTGACCGTGGCGACGGGCATCGAAGAGCACAACAACTACGCCGTCGATTTCATCGAGGCCGCGCGGCAGATCAAGGCCAAGCTCCCCTATGCGAAGGTGAGCGGCGGAGTCAGCAACATTTCGTTTTCTTTCCGCGGACAGAACGTGGTGCGCGAGGCGATGCACTCCGCGTTTCTCTACCGCGCGATTCAGGCCGGCCTTGATATGGCCATCGTGAACGCGGGACAGCTCGCGGTCTACGAAGAAATTCCGAAGGATCTGCTGAATCTCGTCGAAGACGTCTTGTTGAACCGGCGTCCCGACGCCACCGAACGCCTGCTGGCGTTCACGGAAACCGTAAAGGCGAAAGAAAAAGGACACGTGGAAGAAGACTCCTGGCGGAAGGGCACACTCGAAGAGCGCCTGACCCACGCGCTCGTCAAGGGCGTTACGGATTACATCGAGGAGGACACCGAAGAGGCGCGGCAAAAATTCGGCAAGCCGCTCGCAGTGATCGAGGGCCCGCTGATGAATGCGATGAACGTGGTCGGAGACCTCTTCGGATCGGGGCGCATGTTTCTGCCGCAAGTCGTGAAGAGCGCGCGCGTGATGAAAAAAGCGGTCGCGTATCTGCAGCCTTATCTGGAAGCGGAAAAGCAGGCGGGCAGCGTTTCCGTCAAGGGCCGCATCGTCATGGCCACGGTGAAGGGCGACGTCCACGACATCGGCAAAAATATCGTAGGCGTCGTTCTGGGCTGCAACAATTACGAGGTGATTGACCTCGGCGTGATGGTGCCGGCCGAGAAGATCCTGAAAACCGCGCGCGAAACAGGCGCGCATTTGATCGGGCTGAGCGGCCTCATCACCCCTTCGCTCGAGGAAATGACGCACGTGGCGAAGGAAATGGAGCGCGAAGGATTTACCGTGCCGTTGCTGATCGGCGGCGCCACGACGAGCCGCACGCACACGGCCGTGAAAATCGCCCCGTCGTACCGCCAGCCGGTCATCCACGTGCAAGACGCATCGCGCGCCGTCGGCGTGGTGGGAAGTTTGCTCAGCGCCGAGATGAAACGTAATTTCACGGAAGAAAACAGCAAGGAACAGGAGCGCGCGCGGGAAAAACATTCTACGCGGAAGGCGCAGCCTCTCTTGCCTTTCGCGGAGGCGCGGAATAAGAAGCCTGTTTACGATTGGTCCGCGTACGAGCCGCCGCGGCCTTCCATCCTCGGAACGCGCGTATACAACCCGGTGCCGCTCGAAGAAATCGTTCCGTACATTGACTGGACGCCGTTTTTCCACGCCTGGGAGCTGCGCGGGATTTATCCGAAAATTTTCGACCAGGAAGGCGTGGGCCCAAAAGCGAAGGAGCTGTTTGACGACGGCCAGAAATTGCTAGGTTGCATCGTGCGCGAAAAATTGCTGGAAGCTCGCGCCGTGATCGCATTCTTTCCTGCGAACAGCGTGCAGGATGATATCGAAGTGTACGGGGACGAATCGCGCCACCTGCTCACGACGTTTCACACGTTGCGGCAGCAACTGGTGAAAGCCAACCAGGAGCCCAGCTACGCCATTGCGGATTTTGTCGCGCCGCGGGAGAGCGGCCGCATGGATTATCTCGGCATGTTTGCAGTGACCGCGGGATTGCGCATCGAACCGCTGGTCGCAAAATTTGAAAAGGAAAATGACGACTACAACGCCCTGATGGCCAAGGCGCTCGCCGACCGCCTGGCCGAGGGGCTCGCCGAACTCACGCACAAACGCGCGCGTGAGGAATGGGGTTACGGCAAGGAAGAAAATCTGAGCCCTGACGATCTCGTGCGCGAACGGTATCGCGGCATTCGTCCCGCGCCGGGCTATCCCGCGCTGCCCGATCACACCGAAAAGCGCATGCTCTTCGATCTGCTCTGCGCGGAAAAAAACACAGGCATCACGCTGACGGAAAATTTCGCAATGTATCCGGCGGCCTCGGTGAGCGGTTTCTACTTCTCGCATCCCGAATCGAAATATTTTGCCGTGGGAAAAATCGGCCGCGACCAGGTCGAAGATTACAGCCGGCGCAAAGGCCTCGATCTGCGTATTGTCGAGCGCTGGCTCGCCCCCAACCTAAATTACGATCCCGACGCGGAGTAGAACGATTTTAGTGGCGCAGGCTTCAGCCTGCGGGTTTTAGTTCTTGCAAGGCCGAACCCCCACAGGCTGAAGCCTGCGCCACTAAACCAGGCATCCCACCTCTTCGCCACGAGTTTCAAAGCGGAAAAACAAAACTCCAAGGCAGGACCACGAATCCGGCAACTGCCTTGGAGTTGTACTTTTCCGTTGATGCGCGGCCGGCCCGCCCTAGGGAAGGTCGTAGCGCAGGTTGACGTAAATCATGCTCAAGTGAGCGGTGCCCGGAGCGCCGGGCGCAACGAGCCACGGTGCACGCGACACATACGAGTATTGGGTCATGAGCCGGATGTCGCCATAGTTTGGATTCCGCCACATATAGTAGTGGATGCCGAAGGTCGGCTCATAAATGTACCGGTTCGCGGAGCTAGGTGACCCACCGGGTGCCAGCGAGGCGCAGCTGCCGGTGCCAGCAGTAGCAACAACTGAGCTGCCCTTCCCGAAATCACCGTACCCATAATTGCCTGTAACCGTGCATGTGCCAGTGCCTCCAACCGCATTTACCGTATTTACGATCCCTCTCTCAACATTCTGGCCAAAATAGGCGCCGCTGTAGTACCCATAAATAAGCGTCTTCGCGTTGGGCTGCCACTCAAACCCCCCAATTCCGGAGCCCGAGTGAATTCCGGAAAGGGTCCCGTCCGGTTTGACGATGAGGTCCGGACCGGCGGTACTCGCGATGTAACGGCCACCACCATAGCTATAAAATCCTGTGGCGATGAACCGGAAATTCTTGATCAGTTCCAAATTCATCGTCCCGGCGACTCCTCCGCCGTGGATTGTATTGGTTAATGTGTTCGTTGCGGTCGATGTTGGGTCGAGCAAATTGACCGCCTTGAAACTGCGCAAGAGTCCCGCGAAGTCGAAATGCACTTGGTGACCGCCGGGTTTGCCGTCGAACGCGGTTTTTAGAATGATGTCAGGGTGGAGGTTCGGCACGTTGGTGTTGTTCACAGCTTGAGAGTTGCTGTTGTTGCTGCTATTGGTGTCGAACTGGCCGCCGTAGGCTCCCGTCGGCGAAAAGGCAACGTTTGAAAGAGTGAACCCAGGCAACGCAACGGAGCTTGGGAGAGTTTGTTGCGGGTTTTCAAACGCTAAGCCGATCGACCAGACGTTCGTTGGGTGCAGGATGAACCGAACCCCTGCCTGGCGCGTCCAAGTCAACCCCAATTGGTAGTTCGTGTCCACGTCCTGGGAGTAGAAAAGATCGCCCGGCAAAGCGCCCAGACCGGTTCGATTAGGTGTCAAGAAGCTCCAGGATTGCCCGCCGAGCATCTCAAACTTTCCGCGCTTATAATCCACCCAATAGAGGCGCAACCGGAGGGAATCGCTGTTACTCGTATCGTGGCCGTTGGGTGCCAGAAAGCCCAGGAAATCGGCCTCGAGGTACCCGGTCACGTCAGCCTCACCGAACTTGGCATGCGTTCTCAAACCGATGCGCGAGTTCTGTGCCGTAAACCGCGCCTCGCTGATACGGCCGGCGGGCACGGCATTGTTGAATGCAATCGCACCAAAGTTTGTGCCGATGCCTCCCAGTTGCGTAGTCCGGTAAAAGCCCGTCAAATCCATGAAGCCGAGCGGGTAGAATTCGGCCGCGCCGATTTTGAAATACAGTGGCGACGGCTTTTCCTCGCCTTGCGCCGTCAATGCTGCGGTCGCGGTTGCCGCGGGAATTCCGGGCGCAGCGGCTGTGCTCGACACTGGCGTCGCCGCGGAGATGGCCGCGGTTATCGGCGCAGGGGTGGCTACTGGTTCCGAAGGCTTCGGGCCGAGCTTTTCCTCGAGCGCTTCCATCTTGAGTTGCTGCGCCTTCAGCGCGGCACGCTGTGACTCAAGTTCCGCCCTTTGTTCCTCCACAAGGCTGCGAAGGTCCTGCACCTCGCTCTCGATGGCCGACGCTTCCGCCTTCACTGGTGTCGGTTTATCGGGCACGGTTGAGGGGCTGGTTGCCGCCGCAGGCGTATTTTCCTTCCCAGTCTCACCGGCATTGCGCGCCAGAAGCGGCGATGCCACGAGAATCATGCCCAGCAACACTGCTGCGAATACTCGCATTTCATTTCCTCCTGAAAATGAACTCCTAGGACCAGCTTTTATTCATAAAACTGGATTGGAAATGCTTCGTGCTTCCCAAATCCCCCCGAGCAATCGCACTTGAGCGCTTGTCTTTTTGAAACGTTCCCATCCCCACCAGCGACCTGCCAAATCCGGCTGCGCCTCGGCAAAATGTTCCGTTGTGCGGCCCCTCTTCAGTAAGGTTAATTTCCCTTCATCGAATCGGGGCGCTCCTCAGACACTTCCGGGCACTCCGGACACTATCTGCGCACGCTTAATGGCCCGTGAGAGGAATGTTAATTCTGTGTTACAAATGCTCGGCCTGGGGTCTTCCAGCCAGATAAAAGGCAAGATCAGCGTTGTTGTATGTACATGTTTTATAAGGGCTTACTCGAATAGTTGACTGAGCACTCGATCCGGCATAAATTGAAAGCCGAAGCTAGGGGAAATCATGAAAACTACTACCGCTTGGCTTGCAGCGATGTGGCTCCTGCCGTTGCCGCTTTTTGCGCAAGCTCCCGATGTCATTACGATGGACCAGGAGCCTCATCACCATCTCGCCCTGCAGAATGATTACGTAAAGGTGTTTAATGTGGAAGTTTCGCCGGGAGATTCGATCGCTCTGCACCGTCACGACCAGAACACAATTGCCATTGCCATTGGCGAACAGCTGGTAACGGTCGGCATTCCGGGCAAGCCGGATGTCCACCAGAAAAATGCGGATGCTCAGATTCGTCTCCAACGCGCCGGCTATGTGCATTCCACGCACGTCGACGGGGACACGCCGTATCACACGGTTGCCGTGGAACTCCTACACCCTCAGACCAACTTTCACAACGTCTGCGCCGCCGTCCTTCCTGGCGAACCGCTGAATTGCCCGGAGGCTCCTGCACAGGCCTCCTCTGCTAATTCGAGCCAGGCGCTCCTTGAATCCGGCGAGACCCGAGTGCGCCTCTTGCGAGTCCCTTCCGGGCAAAATATGATCTTGGGGGGCTTAAAGTACTCCATGTTGATCGTTGCCCTGGACCCCACCACTCTTTCCGCGACCACAGAGAAAAGCACCGACCAAACGCTAAAACCCGGGGAGTTCCTTTGGTTTGCCGATGGGGGCCCCTCACAGGTTTTCAAGAACAATGGCAAGAGCGAAGTGCGGCTGGTCGCTTTCGTGATCAGCCCAATCAATCCCAAGGGCAAAGGAAGCGACGCTCCTGCCGGATTGCGCCCGCCGCGGCGCCCAAAGACGCAATAGGGATTCGCATCGGACACTCGTCTCGGGTAGTGTTGTCGCCGGCGCGTGGAGTGGCGCTGCTCGTTCTCTTCTCGCGGCGCCGTCTCCCGCTTTCCGTTCTTACAATCGGCTCCGTGGACTGGGTTTTCGCTCTTTTATTTCTCGCCGCGTACTTCACGACAAAATCCGATCGCGCTGCCGTTTAATCTGCCTATCTTGAATCCTCCAATAGATTTATAATAGATGGGCGTTCTATAAACTCTGATTATATGGAGATTCAAGCCGAAGGCACCAGTAGCGCAGGCCTCAGCCTGTGGATTTTAGTCCTTGCAAGGACCAACCCCCACAGGCTGAAGCCTGCGCTACTTGAAAGGATCCATGGATCTATCCCAACTGCACGTATTTCTGACTGTGGCGAAGGAGCAAAGTTTTTCCCGCGCAGCGGAAAAACTCTATCGCACGCAGCCGGCGGTGAGCATCGTCATCCGCAAGCTCGAGGAATCGGTGGGCCAGCCGCTGCTCGTCCGTGGGGCCCGCCAAGTAAAACTCACCGACGCCGGCGAACTCCTGCGCGATTACGCCGAGCGCCTGCTCAATCTGCGCGACGAAATCCAGAAGGGCATGGAAGACTTGGGAAACCTGGGCCGCGGCGAACTTCGCCTGGGAGTGAACGAAAGCTCGATCCACGCGCTGCTGCCGGCCCTCGCGCGATACCGAAAACTGTACCCCGGCGTGAAACTAATTATGCATCGCACGCTTTCACGCGACATCCCCCAGGAGGTTTTGAATTATCGCCTGGACCTCGGGACGGTCTCCTACGTGCCGGAGGACGCGAAACTGACGGCGGTCGAAATCCTGCGCGATGAGCTGACGTTTGTGGTCCCGCCCAAGCACCCCCTAGCGCGCCGCCGCTCGGTGGACATCAAGGAGCTCGGCGAGGAAACTTTCATCGCGCACAACGTCGACTCGCCCTACCGCTCGCGCGTCATCCAACTCTTCGAGAAGCACCGCACGACGCTGCGTCGCGATATCGAAATGCCCACGATCGAAAGCATCAAGCGCTTCGTGCAAATGGGCATGGGCGTGGCCATCGTCCCGCGCATGTGCGTCCTCTGGGAGGTCGAAAGAAAACTCCTGGCCGAAGTCCGCATCCGCCAGCTCAAGATGCCGCGTTCCTTGTACCTAGTTTCGCGCCGCGGCGCCCGCTTATCACATGCCGCAGTAGGCCTGATGAAACTACTGAACGCGTAACGACGAAACAGAATCGGACGCGAGGTCGGTTTATATCTTGGCGAGGGCAAGTCGCGGGAATGTGGCTCGAAAAAACTGCACGTCCAGGGTGAGTAATGAAAATCCGTTGTGGAAAGCGTGTGCGCCAATCAGAAAGTCGGCGACGATGCGCCGCGGCCCTACCTCACGTTGCCGCCGCCTGCGAGCAGAATGGGCCTGGAATGCGCGCCCGGCGATTCGCCAAATAGTTTCGTCCAGGTTCCAGTCCACCGAAATGCCTGTTGCGGCAAGGAACTTATCCAGGAAGGCTTCGTCTTTTGATGGAGAAGCGAGGAGTTCGGAGAAGACCGGCGCCGCTATGATCAAACTACCGTGTTCCAGCGCGGCGCGCATGGCGGCCTTCGCCGCCAAGTTCAAGGAATCATCTTCATTCCAGAGAGACACAAGGATATTGGTGTCCAGCGCGGTAATCATCGCCCGCGCATCTGGCGAGACCAGCGGAGGACTGCCTTTCGCCCGCGGCCAATTCCTGGTGTTCCAATTCCACGGAATTGTTCAAACGGGTCCTCGGCTCGCACTGGACGAACGCTGCAACCGGTTCCGTTCGTCTCAAATTCAAGCTTGTCGCCGGCCCGCACACCCAATGCGCGCCGAATCTCAAACGGCACCGTGACCTGCCCTTTACTCGTAATTCGTGCTTGCTTTTTCACGGACATTCTCCCTGCTCCTTACTTTATCACACGCCTCCTTACTTTTGACGAAAGTCGATACCGCAAAAGTAATGGGCAGGCGATTCGCACAGTGAGTTCGCGCGGAATAACAAAAAGCCCGTCCCGACAAATCGGGACGGGCTTCAGTTTTAGGTAAACTCATTGAAAACTGGGCAGCGCACATCGAGTGCGCGTTTAAAAAGATGAGATCTGACAGAACCCGCTCGAAGGTCGAATCGTTCGAGCGATGACCTCGGATCCCCGTGAGAGGTTCCGAAGCTTGGGCAACTTCACCTGCACACCTGCACAGGATCGATTGCCGCTCTGTTTAGAAAGGAGGTGATCCAGCCGCAGGTTCTCCTACGGCTACCTTGTTACGACTTCACCCCAATCATGGGCCATACCTTGGGCGCGTGCTTCCTTGCGGTTAGCTGCGCGACTTCTAGTACAGCTCACTTTCGTGATGTGACGGGCGGTGTGTACAAGGCCCGGGAACGTATTCACGGCGTCGATCTGATACGCCATTACTAGCGATTCCAGCTTCATGCAGCCGAGTTGCAGACTGCAATCCGAACTGAGCACGGTTTTATCCGATTAGCTCCCCCTCGCGGGTTCGCAACAGTCTGTACCGTGCATTGTAACACGTGTGTAGCCCTGGACATAAAGGCCGTGCTGACTTGACGTCATCCCCACCTTCCTCTCCGTTATCCGGAGCAGTCCTCGTAGAGTTCTCCCTTGCGGGTAGCAACTACGAGTAAGGGTTGCGCTCGTTGCGGGACTTAACCCAACACCTCACGGCACGAGCTGACGACAGCCATGCAGCACCTCTACTACTGTCCCTTGCGGGAAGACGATATTTCTACCGTTGGTCAGTAGCGGTTCAAGCCCAGGTAAGGTTCTTCGCGTTGCGTCGAATTGAACCACATGTTCCACCGCTTGTGCGGGCCCCCGTCAATTCCTTTGAGTTTCAGTCTTGCGACCGTACTCCCCAGGCGCAGGACTTAACGCGTTAGCTACGGGACGACCCGCCTACGCGGGCCACCCCAAGTCCTGATGGTTTAGGGCTAGGACTACCAGGGTATCTAATCCTGTTTGCTCCCCTAGCTTTCGTTCCTCAGTGTCAGTTGCGAT
This sequence comes from uncultured Acidobacteriota bacterium, assembly GCA_963719875.1. GTDB lineage: Bacteria > Acidobacteriota > Terriglobia > Acidiferrales > UBA7541 > Palsa-360. The sequence continues at coordinate 1,548,565 of CAVRDJ010000002.1, forward strand.
CCAGCCAGCCGCCTTCGCCACGGGTGTTCCTGCAGATATCTACGCATTTCACCGCTACACCTGCAATTCCACTGGCCTCTCTCGCACTCGAGCACGGCAGTTTTGAAAGCAGCCCCTGAGTTAAGCCCAGAGATTTCACTCCCAACTTACCGCACCACCTACGAACCCTTTACGCCCAGTAATTCCGAGCAACGCTGGCCCCCTACGTATTACCGCGGCTGCTGGCACGTAGTTAGCCGGGGCTTCTTATACCCGTACCGTCAAACCCTTGCGGGTCATTCGTCCGGGTCGAAAGGGGTTTACACTCCGAGAAGCTTCATCCCCCACGCGGCGTCGCTGCGTCAGGCTTTCGCCCATTGCGCAATATTCCCCACTGCTGCCTCCCGTAGGAGTCTGGACCGTGTCTCAGTTCCAGTGTGGCCGGCCATCCTCTCAGACCGGCTACCGATCAAAGCCTTGGTGAGCCGTTACCTCACCAACTAGCTAATCGGGCGCGGGCTCCTCCTCAGACGCCCTTGCGGGCTTTGAGTCCAAAGACCGGAGTCTTCGGAATGTCATGCGGTATTAGCCCCGCTTTCGCGGGGTTATCCCCCATCCGAGGGCAGATTGCCCACGTGTTACGCACCCGTGCGCCGTGCGCCCATCCCCTGTATTGCTACAGGGAACTGCGCACTCGACTTGCATGTGTTAAGCACGCCGCCAGCGTTCGCTCTGAGCCAGGATCAAACTCTCATGTGAAACTGGCTGCTTAGAAAAACAAAAAAGCCCGACCGCCATTTCTGGATGTCGGACCTCAAGTTTTCCAAGCGAACTTTTTATCGCTCGATTCACTCAATCCTTTGGCATTTGCATGCCAAAGTCAATCGAACGGGTTCTGGCACATCTCATCTTACCCAGTTTGTCAAAGAGCTATTGCCTCCTGTCCAGCAGGCAGGCTACGGTACAACCCAGCAACTATAGCATCGGGTTCTTGAATGTCAAGCATAAGACAGGCAACTTGGTGTCGGTTCTGTGGAAAAAGCGACTTTAGGATTTGGACCAATCCTCCCAGGTGAGGTTCTTAATTCGGCCAAACTCTCTGGCATTTGCGGTGACGAGCGTCAACTTGTGGCGGAGAGCCTGTCCTGCGATCAGCAAATCGTATTCGCCAACCGGCCTGCCAATGGATTCCATCTCCAAACGAAGTTCGCCGGCAACTCGTGCATCTTCTTCGTCGAATGCAAGAGGGTGGACCGGTCCCGAAAGAAAGCCGAAAAGGAGTTGGGCGTTTACCTCGCGACGGTGGCTCTTTGAAACACCATACCAGAGTTCGAAGAGCGCGACGGATGAAGCGTAGAAGTCCGAGCCTTGGCTGAGTTCCCTGTCGAAGTGTGTGCGGACAGAAAGAGGCCGCTCATTGATTAGTGCGATGCATACGTTGGTGTCTAGAAGATACCTCAATCAAAGTACCTGCGAATGGGTGGTTTCCGTTGTTTGGCCCTCGTCGGAAAGGTCCCGCCTGCCCTGAGTCGGTCCAATTCTGCAAACCATTTGCGGACATCCGTGAGCATGGGTTCGAGAAGGACCCCTTCCTTGACTCGGCGCACCCGCACTCGATCCCCTTCAAAGCGGAACTCCTTGGGGAGGCGGACGGCCTGGCTGCGGCCGTTCTTGAACAATTTTGCCGTCTTAGCTTTCGACATACAGATAGTATATATCAATGATATATATCAATGCAATCTGCCACTGCCAACCCTTCTGTGATGTGTTGTGGCGCGGACTTCAGTCTGCTTGCTTTGGTCCTAGCAGGTAGCACCCCCACAGGCTGAAGCCTGCGCTACTGAATACGAATTATTGGTTGCTCATAAATCTTTCGCGTGGTGAAATCGTTCATGCAAATGTCTATGGAGTAGGGAGATATCTGTGGGGAGCAACGACAAAATCTTGATTGCAGGCGCGGGCGGATTTATTGGCGGCGCGCTCGTTGCGCTGCTGCGCAAACAAGGGTACCGGGATCTTCGAGCTGTGGATGCCAAACCGTTCGAGGAATGGTATCAGCGCTTCGACGACGTGGAGAATCTGTCGCTGGATTTGAACCTCAAGGAAAACTGCGAGAAGGCTGCCACAGGCGCCGTGGAGATTTATAACCTGGCGGCGAACATGGGCGGCATGGGCTTCATCGAGCACAACAAGGCGCTCTGCATGCTGTCCGTGCTGATTAATACGCACATGTTGCAGGCGGCGCTCAAGCACGGGACCAAGCGCTTTTTCTACGCCTCCTCTGCTTGCGTCTACAATGGGGACAAGCAGAAGACATTCGAGGCGCCTCCCCTGAAAGAAGAAGATGCCTACCCGGCGCTGGCGGAAGACGGCTATGGATGGGAGAAATTATTTTCGGAACGAATGTGCCGGCATTTCATGGAAGATTTCGGCCTCACGACGCGCGTGGCGCGCTTTCACAATGTCTATGGCCCTTGGGGAACATGGTTCGGTGGCCGCGAAAAAGCGCCGGCGGCAATCTGCCGAAAAGTGATCGAAGCCAAGGTGGCCGGCAAACACGAAATTGAAATTTGGGGCAGCGGAGTTCAGACACGCAGTTTCATGTTCATAGACGACTGTACCGACGGCATTCAAAGGATCATGAACTCCGAAATCCTTGAGCCGATCAACCTGGGCTCGAGCGAAGCCGTAACGATCAATCAGTTGGTGGACATCGCCGAAGACATCGCGGGAATTAAGCTCAAGCGCAATTACGATCTGAGCGCGCCAAAGGGCGTCAACGGGCGGAACAGCGACAACACGCTGATCCAGAAATATCTTCATTGGGAGCCGAACACCTCGCTTCGCGCGGGCCTCGAAAAAACGTACCGCTGGATCTACGATCAATACATGGCGCGGGAAAGAGGCGAAGACGGAGTGGTCCGGGAAGCTGGGGCCTCCCGATAGTGGCTGTCTCGCAAACGATCTTTTTGAGGCGTGACTGCAGCCTATGGGGTTCGACCTTGCAAGGACTAAACCCCACAGGCTGAAGCCTGCGCCACTAGTTACTTCGCCGGATGCAGGATGAGCTTCTGCATGCGCCAGTTCAGCAATTCGCCGACGTAGATTTCGTTTTCCGACGGGCACGCGATTTCGTGAACCCAGCCGAATTGTTTGAGTTGTCTGCCGGTCCCGCCAAGCTTGCCCAGGACTTTGCCGTCCAGGCTGATTTTGTAGACTCGTCCGGGGAACGCGTCCGACGCGTAAAGCACTTGATTCGGCCCAGGGGTGATGCAGACCGTCCAGGGCGCTCCATTCCCCATTGTTCCCACCAAATCCACGGGCGGCTTGTTGCCGAGGATCGGGACCGTATTGGCATAATCAAACGGCTCGCTGATCTTGATTTGGCGCAGGTAATTCCCATCGCCGTCGAACACTTCGATCCGGGAATTGCCGCGATTAGCGACATACACGTTTCCCTTGGCGTCAGTCGCGATACTGTGGGGCGTATTGAGCTGCCCGGGCCCGTCGCCGGGCTCACCAAATGACTTGATCCATTTGCCGTCCTTGTCGTACTTGGCGACGCGCGAATTGATGTACCCGTCGCTGATGAAGGTATCGCCGGCTGCGTCCCAGGCCATGTCGGTCACCTGGCGGAACAATCCATCGACCGGTTTCAGCGGGGGTTTGGGATGCTTGAGCGCCTCGGTTCCTTCGTCGGAGGCTTCCTGCTTGCGCCCGAACACCATGGTGACCTGGCCTTGCGGATTGAACTTGATCACCATGTCGGAGCCTTTGTCCGCGGCCCAAATGTTGTCATCCTTGTCGATCCGCACCGTGTGCGCGAACGACCAGGCGTAGAGGTTGTGGCCGATTTCGCCAAGAAATTTGCCGTCGGCGTCGAATTCCAGAAGCTGCGCGGCGCTGGCCGCGTAGGCCGGGCCGGTCGTGTTCCCGCGCGAGAAAAGGAAAATGTGTCTTTTGGAATTCACGGCCACGCCCGAAACTTCGCCGAGATACATCCCGGCGGGAAGCTTCACGGCGTTGGGCACGGAATCAAATGGAATTTCCGGAGCCCCTTGCTGGGCGACGAGCGCCAGCGGCGCAGTCAGGAAAAATGCTAGAACGAGCGCAAACTTTTTCATCTGAACCTCCCTAATCGTTTAGTCGTGGGCTCTTCTTTCGCGCTGAAAGCATGAAGTGCAGCGGGGAGCCCCGAAATTCTGTCCAATGATTTTGCAGTGATGCGAACTTCCGGAGAATATATCGTTTTGTCTGCCGAACGCCAATCAAAAAGCGTTGGACGAGCGTTTCCTGATTTCTCGGCAAGTCATATAAACTACAGGCCGCTTGGCGCGGCGGAGGTGAATTTCATGTCCCAGGATTATCTGCTCAAGACGGAGCCTTCGGAATATTCCTTCGCCGACCTCGTGCGAGACGCCGCGACCGAGTGGGAAGGCGTGTCCAATCCGGCGGCGGTAAAGAACCTGCGCGAAATGATCCCCGGCGCGAGGCTGATCATCTACGAGACCGGAGCGCGCAAGAGCGCGGTCGGAACCGCAACGGTCGTTTCGGTGGACGCTTCCGATCCCAAGAATCCAAAGGTTAAGATCAAAGGGGGCAAAGCTCTCGCAAAACCGGTGTCACTTGAAGAAATCAAGGCGAACAAGATGTTTAAGGATTCGCCTCTTATCCGCATGGGCAGGCTTTCCGTTGTCCCTCTCACGAAGGAGCAGTATGCGGTTCTGGCTGGCACCTAAAATACCTTTTTGAAAACTTGTCCGGCCGAGCTAGCTAAGTTCGTGGACGGTTTGATGTAGCACAGACTTCAGTCTGTGGATTTTTCTGATCCGAAAAAATCAAAACCGAACAGGCTGAAGCGTGTTCTACTTCCGGCCTCGCCAAAATCGTGACACACCTGTTCGGTCTATCCCGGCGTGGCTATTGCAACCGACTCCGCCAGGCGGCGCAGCGAATCCGTGTACGGCGCGCGGGCGACGCCGCGTTCACAGATGATGGCGGAGATCAAGCGGGCAGGCGTGACGTCAAATGCCGGGTTCGCGGCGGCCACATCCGGAGCGATGCGCACTCCGCGCACGTGCGTCACTTCATCGGCGGGACGCTCTTCGATGGGAATCTGTTCCCCGGACAGAATTGTGAGATCGAAAGTAGAAACCGGCGCGGCGACATAGAACGGCACGCCATGTTCATGCGCCAGGACGGCAATCTGGTAGGTGCCGATTTTGTTTGCTGTATCGCCGTTGGCGGCGATGCGGTCCGCGCCCACGACGACTGCGTTGACGCTTCCAGTCTTCATGAAATGCCCCACCATGTTGTCGGTGATCAGCGTGAGCGGTACGCCGCCCTCGTGCAGCTCCCAGGCAGTGAGCCGCGCGCCCTGCAGATAGGGCCGCGTCTCCGGCACGAGCACGCTCAGCTTGTGGCCCTGCTCGATTGCAACGCGAATTACGCCCAGCGCCGAGCCGATTCCCGCCGTGGCGAGAGCTCCGGCATTGCAATGGGTCATGACCTGGCCGGTGGCAGGCATCAACTCTGCGCCGAAGCGGCCCATCGCTTCGTCGGTGGCACGCTTTTCGGCATGAATCGCGCGCGCTTCTTCCACCAGGGCGCGCCGCGTGGCATCGAGCGGCGAGTTCGCCGCCGAGAGTTGCTCGAACCGGCGCGTCATGCGTTCGATGGCCCAGAACAGGTCCACGGCCGTCGGCCGCGTTTGTTTGATCGTCTGGCAGATGCCCGGAAACTCGGTGCGAAGTTCTTCGAACGTGCGCGCGCCCGAACGCTCGACACCGAGAGCGACGCCCATCGCCGCGGCCACACCAATTGCCGGCGCGCCGCGAATCACCATGTCCTTGATCGCCGCCGCGACTTCGCGATAGTCCGTGTAAGTGTGGCGGATCACTTCTCCCGGCAAGCGGCGCTGGTCGAGCATGACCACACCCTTGGCGGTCCATTCAATGGGCTGTGCGACATTCATGATGCTGGAAGAATCCCCCGTAAGATAGGCTTCAGCCTGTCTTCTTTTGACTTCTGCCCGCGCCGCAAAAATCAAAACCAGACAGGCTGAAGCCCGTCCTACTGCTGCTAATGATGCGACCCGCTGACGACATAGATCAAGTAACCGACAAGTTGCAAGCCATTGTAACCAAGATGCACAAAATAACTGGCCGCCACGGTCCCGGTGCGCGCGCGCACCCACGTCAGCACGACGCCCACCAGAATCAGCAGCGCGATCTGTCCCCAGCCGCCCCACAACTGCGCCGCGTGCATCAATCCGAAAAGCGTTCCCGTGATCGCAATCCCGGCGGCGATACCCAGGCGGCGCGCAATCACCGGGTAAAGAAAGCCGCGAAAAATCGTTTCTTCCACCAGCGGGGCAACCAGCACGCCCAGTATGCCGAATAGCACGATGCTGACGCGGGCCTTCAGCAACTCTTCGATCGGCAGCGTTTCTTTCGAATTGAGAAATCCGCCGGCGAAGGATACCACGATGGCCAGCACCGCGCCCCCCGCCAGGAATTGCAGCGCCGAGTCGCGAATTTTCCCCACGCCGGGAGGAAACATCTCGCGCCAGCCGATCGACCGCCAGAATGGCGCATCCGTTCGCGCCAGCAGCATCAGATAAAGATACAGGATCGCGAGGCCGTCGATCACAGCCTGGCTGATGAGGACCACGACCGACTTCGCCGTGCTGATCGTATCCCCAAACACATCGCTCGAATTCGCCCCGAAAAACCGCACCGCAACCTGAGCCATTCCCCAGGTGACCACGACGCTGCCAATCACGCCAAGAATCACGAACAGCGCTACCTCAAGCCAGCCCCACGGCACATGTAAATCGTCCGAGATTCCAGCATGGTATGGCGGCGCGGGTAACGGAAGTGAATCGTCCGGCAGGTTTTGCGGCGCGGGACCGTGAGGTTCCATGGCAGGCGGTTCCATGCCGGACGGAGGAACTTCTTCCGAGGCGCTGTCCATCGGATCATTCGAACGCGCCCGAGTAGGCGCCGCACCTGCCGAATTGTGATCGTTGTAGGCCATTTCAAAGTGGCAAGGCGCTGTCCGGGGTATAGGCGCGCAAGGACACTACAATCACTGTAGCGGCAGTTTTCGCCGGGTGCAAGTGTGGGGAAACTCTTCCTTTGTCCACAGATGATGCGGCCGTCCGGGCATCCGCCGCGGCGGATCGTGCCCCTGCTGCCGGCGCATGGAATCGCAACTTGGCGAACTGCCGCACTATGCAATCAAAACGTCGCCCTGTTGCGGCGGCGTGCGCCTTTTTTGCCTCGCGCGATTTTTGCGAGCGCCCGTGCGTAGGCGGTGATGGTTTCCGGCACGGCTTGGCTATGGACGAACTGGCCTTCGCGGCGGCAGGCGATCAGCCCGGCTTCGCTCAGAATCTTGAGATGGTGGGAGACAGTTGCGGGGGTCACGCCGCGCAGCGAGACAATCTCGCCGCAGGTCATACGCTTGGTTGCTGAGATGGCTTCAAAGATCCGGAGGCGGGTCTCGTCGGCCAGGGCTTTCGATATTTTTTCGATCTCGGAACGGTCCATGGCTTAACCTCAGTGTAACGAACTCATTGACCGGGACGCCACCCGGGATATCACACTGCCGAAAATAATAACAAAAAACCTGCATCGGATCATTTCGATACTCATCTAAGTATCGAAATCATTTTGATGCTGGCGCCGGCGGCAAGGTTGCCTCCGGCGAAAGCCAGACGGCAAATCGGCAAGCAAAAGGAGACGCACATGAAAAGACTCGAAGGAAAAGTAGCGGTAGTCACCGGCGGAAACAGCGGCATCGGCCTCGCGACAGCGAAACGACTGCAGGAAGAAGGCGCGCATGTCGCCATCTCGGGCCGAAGCAAAAAGACCTTGGATGAAGCGGTAAAAACGATCGGAAACGGCGTGGTGGCCGTCCAGTCGGACGTGGCCAAACTCACCGATATCGATAAGCTTTTTGCGGAAGTTTCGCAAAAGCTGGGCAAAATCGATGTGTTGTTCGTGAACGCGGGAGTGGCCAAGTTCGCGCCGCTTGCCGAGACCTCCGAAAGCGCGTTCGACGAACAGTTTGACATCAACATCAAGGGGGCGTACTTCACGATCCAGAAAGCGTTGCCGTTTTTGAATGACGGCGCGTCGATCATTCTGAATACCAGCGTAGTAGACGGCAACGGCACCGTTGGCGCCAGCGCCTACTCGGGAACGAAAGCAGCCCTGCGTTCCCTGGCGAGAACCGCAGCGGCGGAACTGGTAGAGCGAGGGATTCGCGTAAACACGGTGGCGCCGGGGCCGATTGTTACACCGATTTTTGGCAAGACCGGCCTACCAAAAGAGGCAATCGATCAATTCGCGAAGGATGTGCTTACGAAGGTTCCGATGAAGCGGTTTGGTCAGCCGGAGGAAGTGGCGGCTACCGTGGCGTTCTTGGCTTCGCAGGACGCGTCGTACATCACCGGCGTGGAAATCAACGTGGACGGCGGGTACGGACAAATCTAGCGAGTAGCGCGGGCTTCAGCCTGTGCGGTTTTATCCTCTGGAGGGCCGAGCTTTCAGCTCGGCCATTCAGGTTGCGTTACGTGGTGGGCTTTAGCCCCTGAATTTTCAGGGGTTAAAACCCCTGACCCGGCAACGCTTTTCCAATCGAACCGCGCCACGCCAAATCCTTTCAAATTAAGGCTGTACTCGTTAGGGCTGTACTCGCCCACGTCTTAATTTGACTATTTTAGATAAAATAGCTAAAATGGGTAAGTAGGGCATTCGGTGTCTGAGCGTCCAGCATTTCCTCGAGAGGAGAATCGCGTTGGCGATTCAGCGCAGCCGTTTAAGGCGAACTCCCGTCCCCGCGCCTGCGATTCGCAATCGCCGGGGCGAGGAGCCGATCAAAATCAGCGCGACGCAGGCGAAGAACAAGCTTGGGGAACTGCTCGACAGCGTCCTTCAAGGTGGCATGGTACTCATCACCAGGCACGAGACTCCCAAGGCGGTCCTGCTTTCGATGGAGGAGTACGGCGCGCTCTCACGTGCCACGCAAACCAGGCTCGACACTCTCAACGGCGAATTCGATGCCCTGCTGGAGAGGATGCAGACTGGCAAATCACGCGCCGGAATGAAGGCCGCGTTCGCCGCATCGCCGAAGCAACTCGGGAATGCTGCCGTAAAGGCCGCTCGCAAGCGTGCCTGATCAAACATGGCTGACCGGGCGCATATTCCCTGCATCTACGTTTTGGCGGGGACGAACGGCGCGGGCAAGAGCAGCTTGGGCGGCGCGATGTTCCTCGAAACCGGGGCCGATTACTTCAACCCGGACGAAGCAGCTCAAAGATTCCGCGCATCCGATCCCGGCATGACCCAAGAGGAAGCGAACAGTGCGGCTTGGCGCCAGGGAAAACGATTGCTGGAACGCGCCATCTCCGAGCGATTGGACTTCGCCTTCGAAACAACGCTCGGAGGACACACGATCGCCGGCCTGCTCCATCAAGCGCTCTCCGAAAAAATAGAAGTGCGTATCTGGTACGTTGGCCTTGCCACTCCTGAGCTGCATATCGCCCGCGTGCGTTCCAGGGTTGCCGCAGGCGGACACGACATCCCCGAGGCCAAGATCCGCGAGCGGTACGAAAGTAGCCGGCTCAATCTTGTGGATCTAATGCCGAAACTCACGGAGCTTCGCGTCTTTGACAATAGTGAGGAAGGCGATCTGCGAAACGGCGTCGCTCCGCGGCCAAAACTTCTGCTTCACATGAATCGCAGGAAGATCATGGATTCATGCGATCTAACTAAGACTCCAGAATGGGCCAAGCCCATACTTGTGACGGCGATGAGACTCTTGCACAAGGATTAGTTCGGCTGGCCCGCCCTTTGCCCCGCAAGGAATGGGGCAATTGCCTTTCGCGAGTGGCAACACCTAGCAAACGTGCGTTTACAAATCCAATGACACGCAACTTCGATACCTGTAAAATATGAATATATGAAAATACAACCCAAGGCGAATCGGTCCACCATGGTAGTCAAGATCGGGGTTAGCCGGCAAGTTGCCATTCCGAAGAAACTCCACGACCAGTTAGGTCTCGCGCCGGGCGATTACCTGCAAGTTGAGCTGGAAGGCGATCGCTTGATCCTCACCCCGAAAGCGCTCGTGGAAAAACGTCTGGCGGAAAGCCTTGACGACATCCGCGAGGGACGCGTGCACGGGCCGTTCCGGTCCGCGTCCGCCCTGCTTCGCTCGCTTCACCGGACGAAAAAGTCGAAAGCGTCCTAAATGCAGCTTTTCTACACGGAGCGTTTCCGCCGGAGTTATGCGGATGCCCCGCTGCGTGTTCAGAAACAGTGCGATAAACAGTTGGGGCTTCTGGCGCAGGACCTCCGCCATCCGTCGCTGCGAGCCAAGAAGTACGACGAAGCGCGCGATATTTGGCAAGGCCGCGTAAATGCAAGCTGGCGCTTCTACTTCAAGACCGACGGAGACGCCTACTACCTCCTCGATGTTATTCCGCACCCTAAATAGAATTGAGTCCCGACCTCAACCTAGCCGTCGATATCGCCATTCGACGCGAGCGGGCTGGCTCACAATAGATTTTGAAGTTTGGGCGCATGGTATTCGACGTTTTTCAAGAGCGGGTGCTTGGCATGATTTCTCGCACCCGTGTCAGGAGAACACTGAAAAAGCCCCGCTCTTCCAACCCCGAAGGACGGGGCACCCGCAAGTTCAAAATCCCCCAAAGCCCGGGCCACCCGCCCGCCTTGACAACGCCTTCGTTCTTATCGAAGGCCACCCGTCCCCACACCCCAACCGATTGTCATTCTGAGCGAAGCGAAGAATCCCTCTGTCACGACCGCTACGACAGCGCGTACGTTCGCGTCCGAGGGTTGCCACAATCGAGTCTTTCAATCCGCACCGGCGGGACTTGGCTGCGGAACTACAGTCGCCTGCGCCCTACGCAACACCACAGAGAGATTCTTCGCTTCGCTCAGAATGACAACAAGCGGAGCTGGCGCTTCTACTTCAAGATCGACGGAGATTCATACTACCTGCTCGATATTATGCCGCACCCTAAGTAGCGCGATAAAAGCCCCGCCCGTCCAACACCGAAGGACGGGTCACCCACAAATTCAAAATCCCGCAAAGCCCGGGCAACCCGTCGCTGTCCAGCGAGTAACCCAAATGGCTTTTAACATCTGGGTAATCCGGGGTACGATTCACACCAAGGGCAGGTTGAGTGAAGAAGAAACTCTAGTCGGTAAATGGTGGCCGATTAAATGACAATTGCTGATGAAATTGTTGAAGCTCCCAGTGGAGCGAGCTTTATTCGTGCTGACCTACACATTCATTCATACGGCGGCTCTCATGATGTCACCGATCCAGCGTTCACACCGGAACATATCGTTGATCAGGCTGCTCGCGAAGGCCTAAAACTTATCTCAATTACGGATCACAATGAAATTACGAATGTTGAAGTCGCTATTTCCGCAGCAGCCGGAAAAGACGTGACTGTGATACCTGGGATCGAGCTTAGCACCCCGCAAGGGCATCTTCTTGCCTATTTTGAATCTTTAGATTCATTGCGAACTTTCTATGGCGGTCTGCAATTTGCCGACAGAGGAACCGGTCAATCTCGGTGTCAGACCTCCATGTTCGATTGTTTAAACAAAGCAGAAGCGCTAAAAGGCTTTGCTGTCTTGGCTCATGTCGACGGTGGGAATGGCCTTGAGGATGTGGTCTCAGGCTATCCTCCGCATAAGTGCGACATCATCTGCCACCCTGGTTTGGCTGGGATTGAAGTTCGCTCAGCCCAAACCCCAATTTCTTTTTCCGATTTAGATCCAGAGCCGCAGCGCGTTGCGTTTGCCCAACAACGGATCAAGAAACTGAAGCTTGGTCAAAAGCAATTTCTCGCTCGAGTTCTCTTTTCTGATTCTCACACCTTGGCAGCTATGGGAAAGAATGCCTCCGGTAACCGTCGAGTGACCAGAATGAAGATGGACTCACCTTCTTTTGAAGGGGTACGTATCGCTCTACAAGACGCCGACGCAAGAATTCGCCTTGAGGATGAAGTTCCAGAGTCGGTACCGTACTTGATGGGGATTAAAGTGCAAGGCGGATTCCTTGATACCCAGGTCATTCACCTTAGCCGGAATCTCAATTGCATCATAGGGGGTCGGGGCGCTGGTAAATCGACTGCACTTGAAGCCACAAGGATTCTCTCACCGATTCCCAGCCCGAACCGCTTAATCGATTCGGAGGCATGGCCCGAGGTGCTGCATCTGGTTTGGGTTGATGAAACAGGGCAACAGCACACTATTCGACGGCGACACGGAGACTCATCTGAGAATCTCGATGATCCGGTACTTGGATCGACCCAATTCCCAATGGAATGCTACGGACAGAATGAGACAGCGCAAACCAGCGATAGAGCCGAGCAAGACCCATCAGTCCTCCTGAAATACCTGGATCAGTTCACTGACGTTTCTGGCCTCCAGGTCCAAGACGAACAATTTCGAGATCAACTTCTTAACAACCAATCGGAAATTGAGAAGGCTCAGCAGCAAGTAAACCTGATTCCCGAGTACAAGAAGCTTCTCAACAATGCACGGCAGCAACTCAAAACACTTGAGTCCGCCAATGCAAACGAGATCATCGCGCTTGAGCGCAAACTTGCCCAGGAAAGAACAATTCGGGAAGCAATCGAATCATCCATTTCTGAAATCACGGCCGATGTGAAGTCCAGCACGTTGCCCGATGTGGTCGCCGGAATATACGGTTTGTCGAAACCAGATGAATTGAAGATCGGCCCCAAAGAATTCCAAGAAATCATAACCCACCTAAAGGATTTCGAAACCCAACTATCAAGAGCTCGTACTGCGACAGCTGTTAGTGCCCAAGCTTTGTCAGTAAATGTGAAAAAGGAGCTTGAAAAATGGAAGACGCATGAAAGAGAAGTTGCGGATCAAATTGAGCAAAAGAAGAAGGAACTTCTCGACAAGGGAATCAAGCTTGACAGTCTATATATCAAGAAGCTCGCCGGAGACGAATCGCGCTATAAAAAGGATCTCGACACACTGAATATTTGGGAGAAGAAACTGAAAGAGCTGATGCTCAAGCGCGCGGAATTAGTGAGAAAGCGTTTTCAGAACCGAGTCGGACTCTTTAATCAACGGATGGGATACTCAATAAAAGCTAATTCTTCGCTGCGGAACGCCCTCGGAGAACTGTCGGTCGACGTGAAGTTCCTCGAAGGTGCGATGTCTCAAGATGGTGAGTCAATCATTACCGAGGCCATGGGCTGGAGGACATCCCAAGTGCCGAAAGCTGCGCTGATTGTCGACCAAGTGACTGTCCCAGGGCTCGTTACCGCGCTATCAAAAAACGATCCGGCTCCCGTTGCAAAGGTGATAGCCGCTGACGGCACTAAACCGTTTAGCGTGTCCGACGCACGCGAGATAATTAATACACTTTCGGCCAGTTCAGTCCGCTTTCGCCTTGAGCGATGCATATTCGAGGACAAGCCGCGGATCACAGTGACCAAACGATTGACAAGCAGTGGCAAACCCCGCTTCGTTTCTAAAGACTTCTCGCGGCTGTCCCTCGGGCAGCAGCAATCGGTGTTACTTGCACTAATGTTGTCGTCCGATAGCAGATATCCTCTCGTTATCGATCAACCAGAAGACAACCTCGACAGCGAATTCATTTTCCACTCACTTGTCCCTGTGCTACGCGCGGCAAAGGAGAGACGCCAAATCATCGTCGTTACGCATAATCCCAATATTGCTGTGTTGGGCGATGCCGAAAAAATTTTAGCATTCAAAAGCACGAGCGACAAAAGCGTAGTGGTAGCGGATGGCTCGATTGATGACCCTAAAACTCGAGCTACGGTGTGCCAAATCCTGGAGGGTGCGGAAGAAGCATTTAGAAGGCGTGCCAAGATATATGGCGTTATTTGATCAAATTCTTGCGCAGGCCGCAAATACCCGCACCTTTTCAGCCCGCGTCAAGAGAGTAGAATTAGGGAAAAATCGTTACTTCACATGGTGTTTTGGCTTTCGAAATGTCTCAGAGGCCGTTTGGGGGTAAGTTCTCAGTGACCTACCCCCCGTTTTTGGTCCAGTCATGACGAAGCTCCCCGTTTTTTGTTCCACTGCAAACATTGAAACTAGGTCCGTCTTCGCGGCTGGGGGAAAGCGTGCGAAGAGTCGGAAGAAGAGGAGCCGATTCTCGCGATGGGAGAAGCTACGCGTGACTTCCGTTCCCCCCATTCAATACCCGCGCCAACACCTGCCCCGTATACGACTTTTTCACCTTGGAAACCTGCTCGGGCGTACCTTGCGCCACGATGCGGCCGCCGCCTTCGCCGCCTTCGGGGCCGAGGTCGATGATCCAGTCGGCTTGCTTGATTACGTCGAGGTGGTGCTCGATGACGAGGACGGTGTTGCCGAGGTCGGCGAGGCGGTTCAGGACGTCGAGGAGTTTTTTTACGTCGTCGAAGTGCAGGCCGGTGGTGGGCTCGTCAAGGATGTAGAGGGTGCGGCCGGTCTGGCGGCGCGAGAGTTCGCGGGCGAGTTTGATGCGCTGCGCTTCGCCGCCGGAAAGCGTGGTGGAGGATTGCCCCAACTGGATGTAGCCGAGGCCGACGTCGACCAGCGTTTCTAGCTTCACGCGGATTTGCGGGATGTTTTCCAGGATTTTCAACGCGTCGGCGATCTGCATGTCGAGCAGGTCGGAAATCGAGTGGCCCTTGTAACGGACGGAGAGCGTTTCGGCGTTGTAGCGGCGGCCGCGGCAGACTTCGCAGGTGACGTAGACGTCGGGCAGGAAATTCATTTCGATGCGGCGCAGGCCGTCGCCCTGGCAGGCTTCGCAGCGGCCGCCCTTCACGTTGAAGCTGAAGCGGCCGGGGCGGTAGCCGCGCTCGCGCGATTCGGGGAGCATGGCGAAGAGTTCGCGGATCGGGGCGAAGACGCCGGTGTACGTCGCGGGGTTCGAGCGCGGCGTGCGGCCGATGGGCGCCTGGTCGATCTCAATCACCTTGTCGATTTTTTCCGCGCCCTGGATTTCGCGGAATGCGCCGGGGCGATCCATCGAGCGGTACAGCGACTGCGCGAGGGCGCGATAGAGAATGTCGTTCACTAGAGTGGATTTTCCAGAGCCGGAAACGCCTGTCACAACGGTGAGCAAGCCGAGCGGCAGTTCGAGATCCACGTCCTTGAGGTTGTTGGCTTCGCAGCCGAAGATGCGAATCATCTTGCCATTGGGCGCGCGGCGCTGGTGCGGGACGGCGATCTTCAGTTCGCCGCGGAGGTAACGGCCCGTCAGCGAATCGGCACTGCGCTCGATTTCTTCCGGGCGGCCTTTGGCGACCAGGTACCCGCCGGCGTTGCCCGCGCCGGGGCCGAGGTCGACGACGTAGTTGGCGCGGCGAATGGTTTCTTCGTCGTGCTCGACGACGAGGACGGTGTTGCCCAGGTCGCGCAATTTTTCGAGCGAGGTGATCAGGCGATCGTTGTCGCGCGCGTGCAGGCCGATCGACGGCTCGTCCAGCACGTAGAGCACGCCGCGCAACTGCGAGCCGATCTGCGTCGCCAGGCGAATGCGCTGCGCCTCGCCGCCGGAAAGCGTTGCGGCGGAGCGATCCAGGCTGAGATAGCCGAGACCGACGGCGAGCAGAAAATCGAGGCGGGCGGCGATTTCGGCGAGGGCGCGGCCAGCGATGTCGGTCTGGCGCTCGGTCAAGCCTTTGCGAATCCCATCCACGGCGGGGCGCGCGTCGGAGATTGCCAGCCCCGTAAATTCGGCGATGGAACGGCCGCCGACTTCCACGGCGAGGCTTTCCGGGCGCAATCGTTGCTCGCCGCAGACCGCGCACGGCACCGGCGACATGTACTGCGTGATCCACTCGCGGTACGTATCCGACGCCGATTCCTCGAAATTGCTCTCGAGAAAGCCGACCACACCCTGGAAGTGCAGTCCGGGAAGGGTTTTCGCGGCGGCCTTCGCGCCGGCTGCCCGAGTCGAACCGGTGCCATCGCCCTTCGCATTCGAGGGCGGATTGCCGTAGAGGACCAGGTTCTGCACGTGGCGCGGGAATTTTTCGAATGGGGTGGCGAGGTCGAACCCGTGCGCCATCGCGCCCAACTCGAGGTTGCGCCTCAAAAATATGGAGCCCGAGCCGGGACCGAGCCCTCCTTCGAACAGGGGCCGCGTCCAGTCGACAATCACCTTTGAGGGATCGAAATCGTATTTCGAGCCGAGCCCGTTGCACGCCGGGCACGCGCCATACGGCGAATTGAAGCTGAAGGAGCGCGGCTCGAGCTGCGGAACGGAAACACCGCATTCGCTGCAAGCCATTTTTTCGGAGAAGACCTGCTCGGTCCCGCCGACTACGACGACAGTGACCAGTCCTTTCGCCAGCTTGAGCGCCGTGGCGATCGATTGCTCGAGCCGCCCCGCGATGCCGGGCTTCACGAGCAGGCGGTCAATCAGGACTTCGATGGTGTGATTCTTGCGCTTGTCGAGGCGCGGCGGATCGTCGAGCGGGGACAGGTCGCCGTCGATGCGCGCGCGCACAAAGCCTTCGCGCGCAAGTTTTTCCAGCTCCTGGCGGTATTCGCCCTTTCTGCCGCGCACGATGGGCGCGAGGATCATGACGCGGTCGCCGCTCTTCGCCAATTCCCCTTGCAGGATCGAGCGCACGATCTGGTCGGTGGACTGGCGCGAGATGGGCTTGCCGCATTTCGGGCAGTGCGGCGTGCCGATCGAGCTGTAGACCACGCGCAGGTAATCGTAGATTTCGGTGATCGTGCCCACCGTGGAACGCGGCGACCGCGTGGTCGTTTTCTGCTCGATGGCGATCGAAGGGGAGAGGCCTTCGATGGAATCCACTTCCGGCCGCTCCATCTGGTCCAGGAATTGCCGCGCATACGCGGAGAGCGATTCGACGTAGCGGCGCTGGCCCTCGGCGTAAATCGTGTCAAACGCGAGGGACGATTTGCCCGAGCCGGAAAGCCCGGTGATGACGGTCAGCGTGTTGCGCGGAATTTCGAGGCTGATGTTCTTCAGGTTGTGCTGGCGCGCGCCCCGGATGACAATTTTCGTCAGGCCCATATTGCGAAGACCGCCCCCACTGCCGGCTCAGCGCACTGCGGGTAAAATACGCCCATCGTAATCCTACAACCTAGCAGGCTGCGGAGGGTGAGTCAATCGTGTTGGCCTGGTTTCAGCTGATTCTTCGCGCGAACCGCTGCGATTTTTGTTATCGAAGATTAATGGGGCCTCCACGGGTCCGTAGCCGGGGCATCCATGATCGTGGGGGGCCCTCCTATGCCCCCTATGCGTAGAATTTTCCCCGGAAAATTTTCCCGCAGCATGGCTTTTTTACCCGGGGTACGCGAATGAAGACACTGTGTTTTCAGTCTC
Source organism: uncultured Acidobacteriota bacterium (assembly GCA_963719875.1). GTDB lineage: Bacteria > Acidobacteriota > Terriglobia > Acidiferrales > UBA7541 > Palsa-360. Next base: position 1,565,953 of record CAVRDJ010000002.1, read on the forward strand.
TTGTGTTTGGCCTGCCGCGTGCAAACAGTAAGAGCCGTAGGAGGGAAGACGAGCCGAGGATCCCTTTAGGGGATTGAGGGCTGGGCCGGCGCGATCTTCCCTCCGACCTGCTTCCGCCGCCTACCCCAAAACCACACCCAATGGACCATACCTATCGGCGGAAGTACGTGCGCTCGCTGTAAAATAACAAAGACTTTTAACACCGAGGGCACGGACAGTTCCGGGGTCGCAGATTTCGGTTAACACATTTGGTAATTGGAGATGATTGGGAGGGAGGCCGAGCCTTCCGGCGGGGGAAGATTTGGCTGGGGCGGTTGGACTCGAACCAACACCGTCCTCATTAACAGTGAGGTGCCCTACCGATTGGACCACGCCCCAGCAGGTTCAAAACATCCTAATTGAGACCTTAAAAGATAATCGTTGTGAACGAAACGCGCAAGCCCAAGACAGAGAATTTAATCCCAGAACTTCTGTAATGCGCCGTACAATAGACGAAGGCCGGTAAGTGAAGATGGCTAATCCCACAATCACCATTCCGCTCGATCCGCAAACGGCGAGGGCCTATGACTCGGCCGATCCGGATCAAAAACGAAAGATACAGGCATTGTTGGGCCTATGGCTTCGCGAACTCACCTCTAGTGAGAACCCTCCTCTAGAACAAATACTGGAGGAAGTCGGACAGAAAGCAAGAGAGCGCGGACTCACTCCAGAACTGCTGGATTCCTTGCTCAGAGGCGAATAATTGCGATGCGTTTTTGATACCAGCGTCCTGGTAAGCGCATTGCTCCTAGACAATTCGAAGCCTCGGATGGCCCTCGATTTCGCGCTACGGAAAGGGAAAATTCTGCTCTCTTTTTCTGCCCTTGCTGAACTTTACGACGTTCTTGGCAGGAAGCAATTCCGAAGTTACATCAGTGAGGAAGAGATCAGACGCTTTCTTGCCGCTCTGACGCGCGAGGCTCAATGGGTTGACATCAATGTCCAAATCGCCGCCTGCCGGGACCCGAAGGACGATAAGTTCTTGGAACTAGCCGTATGTGGGCGCGCGGAATACATCATCACCGGCGACGCCGACTTGACCGTGCTCCACCCTTTCCGGGATATTCAAATTCTCACCCCAACCGCATTTTTGGATGTCTTGAATTCTTGAAATCGCGCCGTGCGCTCTTATTGGAAGTGAAATCGATCCTCTACCGACAGAACCGACGGAAGGATCATTCTTTTTCCGTAGGAAAGCCCGCTTTGGTCCAGGAGCGCCAGCCGCCATCCATGGAAATGCAATTCGTGTAGCCCATTTTCCGCAGGTTATCCGCGGCCAGGGCGGACCGGAAACCTCCGCCGCAATAGAGAACCAGCGTGGTGGACTTGTCGGGAACCGCCATTTCGATGTCGCGTTCGATCACACCCTTGCCGAGGTGAATAGCCCCGGGGAGGTGGCCGCGCGCCCATTCATTGTCTTCGCGGACATCCACCAGCGTGAGTTTCTCCCCAACGTCGAGCCGTTGCTTTACCTCGCGAAAACTCAATTCTTTTACGCGACTCTTCGCTTCAATGACGATTGCCAGAAATCCCGGCGCGTGCTTCATGAAACCCTCCTGGAAGGCTAGAGAGGCACAGAGTAACACAAGGGAATGTGAGGAAGCTTTCGGTAAGACCCCGGGCTGTCCCCCGCCAGTTTCCAATTTGAGGGTTTCATGGGGCTTGTTCCCGGGCGTCCTCAAAGTGGCTCCGCACCGCATTGAGGGAATGACCTAACAATGACGCTGATGCGAGCAGGGAAGAGGTCTGTGGTCATTTATGAGACAGTGGTATCAGGGGACCGGCACCTCTATATAGCGGAACGGTGTTTCCACGTTCTTATACCAATGAATTGTGTCGGGAGGAACAATATACACATCCCCTTTGCTGATACGATATGACTCGCCACCCTGGATGGATCGGCCCCCGAACTTGTCCGGGGTCATAGTTTTGGCCGTGCCACCGATTACCAGCGTCGCAGCCCCACTCACCACATACACGACAGCAGTAAAGCCCGTATGGCTACAGCCCTCGGGTTTGCACGCAGCCTTCCCAGATTCCCGACTATGCGTATCCACGTTGTAGGTCCCTTGGCTGGAGGCGTGGCTCCAGAGAAGGTTGCTGCCTCCCTTGGAGAGTGCTTCGGCAAAAGATGCGTCCAGTTTCTCGTGATCGAAGACGGTAATAACTCCGGAAGATGAATTTTCCTGTGCGATTGTTTTGGCATGCCAGACCGCGCCGACTGCAACGACAGCCAAAGCTGTCAGGACGGTCTTCCGAATGTTCAACATGGTTTTCCTACCTCCATTTGTAATCTGTGCGGAATCTCGGCCCGGTCGTACCGGGATTGGACTGCAATCGGTGGCCGAATGTCAACTGACCCAGTTTGTCGCGCTGTCCTAATTTCAATGGCGTTGGCGTGGCACGATTGCTTAGGAGGTCGGGATTTTAGTCCCGACCTCCGAAGCGAAATGACGGTGGACCCGGCGCGAATCCCTTTCTCATCATAGGAGCCATTGCAGGAGGATAAACAGCGGTTGTTAGGAAGGCACCTCGAATGAGGCACCTTGCATGGCTACTCCCATTGGCTGTAGCATGCCAGAATCAGGCTTTCGGGCATAGCTGCCGGTGAAACTGCGGCGGCTAACGGACCGTCTATTTAGGAGCTACCCTTATGAGGCTCCTCGCACCGATTTCGGCGCTTCTGCTTTTGGCAGGCATGAGCACGGGTCTGCTGGCCATGCAGCGCGGCGGGCAACAATCGTACGACGAGTACGGCGCCCGCGAAGCGTTTGGGACCTCCGAAGATCTTGGTTCCGGAAAATATGAATACTCGTGGTCGCGGCTACGCTACTCCATGGCGGGTGGCGGAGGCGGCGTGTACGGGCGCTGGGCCACCTGGTCGCGGGACTATCCCAAGGCCGACCGGCAATTTCTGATTGCGATGAAGCGACTGACACGCATCAATGCGCGGCCGGTCGAGCAGGTGGTGGACCTCGATAGCGACGGGCCCGCGAGCATCGAAAATTTTCCGTGGGTGTATGCCGTGCAGGTACAAACGTGGACGTTCACCGAGCCGGAGGCCAAGCGGCTGCGTGAATATTTGCTCAAGGGCGGCTTCCTGATGGTGGACGATTTCCACGGCGCGACCGACTGGGAACACTTCATGAACGGCATGCTCATGATTTTCCCGGACCGGCCCATCGAAGACCTGACCGACAAAGACGAAATTTTTCATGTCCTGTACGATTTGACGGACCGTTTCCAGGTGCCGGGCGAGCAGTACGTCTGGACGGGCCGGACCTATGAGAAGGACGGCTACGTCCCGGAATGGCGCGCTATCAAGGACGACCGAGGCCGCGTGATGGTCGCCATCTGCCACAACATGCACCTGGGGGACGCCTGGGAATGGGCCGATGATCCTCGCTATCCGGAGAAGTTCGCGTCGCTGGCGTTTCGTTTGGGGATCAATTACGCAATGTACGGAATGACGCACTAACGGCGAACTTCGGGCCGCGAATCTAGCTTGTAATTTTCAGAGGCACCCGTGGCGCAGGCTTCAGCCTGCGGGGGTTCGTCCTTGCGAGGACCAAACCCCACAGGCTGAAGCCTGCGCCACTTGCTGCCGTGCAATGTCCGCGGCCATGCCAAATTGCATCCTAAGAACCGGATATGTTCGAATTTCTTTTTAAGTACCCGCGCGCCGTTTTTTCGAAGGGCACCCTTGTGCTGCTGGGCGCCTGGCCGTGGTGGGTCTTCATTCTTTTGGTATTGGCGGCGGGCGCGGGGCTGGCCTGGCTGATTCGCTCGAAACTGCCGGAGGCGTCCACCCACCTCAAGAACTGGAGGGCGGGCGTCCTCTGGCTGCTGCAATTTGCGCTGGCGGCGCTCGTGCTGCTTTTACTGTGGCAGCCGGCCATCCTGGTGGCCGAGCTCCGGCCGCAGCAGAACATCATCGCGGTACTGGTAGACGATTCGCGGAGCATGTCCATCGCGGACACCGGCGCAACGCGAGAGGCGCAGGCCATCAAGGCGCTCGAAGGCGGCGTGCTCGACCAACTGCAAAAGAAATTTCAGATTCGCATCTACCGGCTCGACCGGCAAATCTCGCGCGTCCCGAAACTCGACGATTTGAAAACGTCGCCGCCGGCGTCCGCGACGCGGATCGGCGACGGCCTCAAGCAACTCGCCGGCGAAGCAGCCGATTTGCCGATCGGCGCGGTGGTGCTGCTCAGCGACGGCGCGGACAATTCCGGCGGGATCGATCTCGATACGATTTCGACGTTTCGCAGCCGGAGGATTCCGGTGCACACCGTCGGCTTCGGTGCCGAGCAAGTGGCGCACGACGTGGAGATCAACGACGCCGTGGTCGCGCCGCGCGCGCTCGCCGATTCGCGGCTGGCCGCCAAGGTGACGCTTCACCAACGCGGGTACGCCGGGCAGAAGGCCATGCTGACGGTTCGCGATGGCGGCAAGGTTCTCGCGGGGCGGCAAATTACTCTTGCCGGCGACGGCGTAACGCAGAACGAGACGCTTTTATTCAATCCGGGCGACGCGGGAGCAAAGACGCTCCAATTTTCCATCGATCCTCTTTCGGGCGAGGAAAATCGCGGCAACAATGCCGTCTCGCGGCTCGTCAATGTGGAATCCGCCAAGCGCCGCGTCCTGTATGTCGAGGGCGAGCCGCGCTGGGAATATAAATTTATACGCCGCGCGGAGCAGGATGATCGGCTGCTCACCATCGTCTCCATGCTCCGGACGAGCGAAAACAAAATTTATCGACAGGGGATCGAAGATCCGAAAGAACTCGCCGACGGTTTTCCTTCGCGCGCCGAGGATTTGTTCCCCTATCAGGCGATGATTATCGGTTCGGTGGAAGCGAGCTACTTCACGGCGGCGCAGAAAGAATTGATCCAGCAATTTGTGGACCGCCGCGGAGGGGGATTGCTCTTTCTTGGCGGCCGCGCATCGCTCGGCGACGGAGGCTGGGCGGGATCGAGCCTCGCCGACCTTCTGCCGGTTACGTTGCCCAACAAGAAGGGCACGTTCCACCGCGATCCTGCAACGACCTCGCTGACAGCGGCGGGGGCGGACAACATCATCACGCGGCTCGTCGAAGACCCCGCGGCCAATGTGGAACGCTGGAAAAAGCTTCCTTATTTGATGGATTATCAGGAAGCGGGCACGGCAAAACCGGGCGCAGTGGTGCTGGCGGAATTGACCGCAGGGAACCGGAAAATGCCGCTGCTGATTACGGAAAATTATGGCCGCGGGCGCACCGCCGTGCTGGCCACGGGGGGCACGTGGCGTTGGCAGATGAGCCAGCCGCTCGAGGATCAGACGCACGAGGAATTCTGGCAGCAGTTGCTGCGCTGGCTGGTGATGGACACGCCGGGGCACGTCGTGGCCGCGGTTCCGAGCCAAATGCTGCAGGATGATGGCCGCGTGCAATTTTCCGCCGACGTGGGCGACAAAAATTATTTGCCCGCGGCGGATGCTCACGTCGAAGCGCACATCCTCGGGCCGGGAGGCTCGGCGGCGCAAATCGAAATGACGCCGGACCCGAACGCGCCTGGTACTTTTCACGCGGATTGGACGGCGGACCAGCAGGGATCGTATCTCACCGAAGTGATTGCGACGCGTGACAAAGAGGAACTCGGCCGCGATGTTCTGACCTTTGCGCGCATGGACGGCGTCGCTGAAAATTTCCATACCGAACAGAACCGCGATCTGCTCGAAAAACTTTCCGCCGAGACTGGCGGGCGCTATTGGACGCCGCAGGATTTTTCGAAGTTGCCCGGCGAAATTTCGTACTCCGAAGCGGGCATTACGGTGCGCGACACGAAAGAACTGTGGAACATGCCTATTGTTTTTCTGCTGCTGCTGTTGTTGCCGTCGACGGAATGGCTATTGCGGCGAAGGTGGGGTGTCGTTTGAGGGATTTGTGGCGCAGGCTTCAGCCTGCGGATTTTGGTCCTTGCAAGGACGAAAGGCCACAGGCTGAAGCCTGCGCTACTTGTTCTTGCCACTCATTTAGGGTTGCAGTGATGGTGATGAAGAATGGATGCTAGAGGCAGATCATGGCGAAATGCCGCGCTGTTCGCGGTGTTTTGGGCCGCTTGCACTGGATTGGGCGCGGGTGCGGCGCAGGCCGCGCCGTACTACGTCACCGTCGCTGGTCTTGGAGGCGAACCCGATTACGAACAGCGCTTCACCGCGCTCGCAAAGGACCTCGACAAACTTTTCAAGGCTGCGTCAAACGATGCGCACGTCTACACCTTCACGGGAAGCGAGGCGACGAAGGCGCGCCTGACCGACACGCTCAGCCAAATTTCGCGCGAGGCCAAGCCCGAAGATGAATTTACGCTGATCCTGATCGGCCACGGTTCCTACGACGGCGAAGAATACAAATTCAATCTCCCCGGGCCTGATATTTCCGGCGAAGACCTGGCTCTTTTGTGCGACCGCATTCCCGCCAAGCGGCAACTGATTGTGAACACCACGAGCGCGAGCGGCGGTTCGATTGGCGCGCTGCAAAAAGCGGGGCGCATCGTGATCGCCGCGACGAAGACCGGCACGGAAAAAAACGCCACTGTGTTTGCGCGCTACTGGGTGGACGCGCTGCGCGACGGCTCCGCCGACACGGACAAGAATGAAGCCATCAGCGCGCTCGAAGCGTTTCAATACGCCGATCGCAAGACGGTGGCTTTCTACGAATCGCAGAAGCGTCTGGCGACGGAACACGCCGTCATCGAAGATACCGGAAAGAAGGAAGCCGTTCGCTCTGCTTCGACGGAAAACGGTGAAGGGCTGCTGGCGGCAAATTTTATACTTTTGCGCCTCGGCGGCGCGCAAAAAGCCGCGAATGATCCGGCCAAGCGGGCTTTGCTCGACAAGAAAGAAGAGCTCGAGCGCAAGATCGATCTGCTGAAATATCAGAAAGCCGCGATGTCCGCGGAGGATTACAAGAAGCAGCTCTCGGATGCTCTGCTGGAGCTTGCGCGAGTGCAAGGGGACCTCGATAAATGAACGTGCGCATCACGCATCGCGCTGCGCGGATTATCTTCCGCGTCGCCGTGTGCGCCGCGTGTCTTGGCGGCGCGAGCCTCGCATCGGGCGCGATGCCGGAGGATTGCCACGCCTTGCGCAAGCACGGCCACCGCGCCGAGGCGCAAAAGTGCTACGAATCGCTGACCACCGCGCGCGATCCGTATTTCCGGGCCGAAGGCTTTTGGGGCATGGAAATGTATCAGGAGGCGAACAACCAGTTTCGCATCGCCACAGAGCAATCGCCCGCAAACGCGATGATTCGCGTGCGCTGGGGCCGCTTGATGCACGAGCGCTTCAATAATACGGAAGCCGACAAACTTTTCAACGAGGCCCTGCAGCGGGATCCGAAGAACGCGCAGGCCTATTATGGGCTCGCGCTCGTCAGCGCGGATGGTTTTGACAGCAAGGCGATCGAATATACGAGCAAAGCGATTGAGCTCGATCCGAAACTTTACGAAGCGCACGAACTGATGGCCAACCTGCTCCTCGAGGACTCCGACCAAGCAAAAGCCTTCGACCAAGCCGACGCCGCGCTGAAAATTTCTCCCGATGCGCTGGATGCCCTGGCGATCCACGCGGCGATTGAAGCGCTCGCCGACCGTTCGCCGGATGCGTGGCTGGAAAAAATCCGCCAGATCAATCCCGTTTACGGCGAGGGGTACGCCCTCATCGCTTATCATCTGGTCCTGAACCGCCGGTACGAAGACGGCATCGCTTATTACCGCAAGGCGATTGAAGCGGACCCGCGGCTCTGGTCCGCTCGCTCGCAACTCGGCATCAACCTGATGCGGCTTGGCCAGGAGGAGGAACCGCGCAAGCAGCTCGAAATGTGCTACGAAAACGGCTTCCGCAACGAAGAAACCGTCAACAGCCTGCGCCTGCTGGACAGCTACAAGAATTTCATCACCTTCAAGGACGGCGACACGATCCTCAGACTCAACAAAAAGGAAGCAGAGCTGCTGCATCCCTATTTTGAAGAGGAGATGAAGCGCATCATCGCTACCTACGACAAAAAATACAAAATGAAGCTGCCCGGCCCGGTGCAAGTCGAGGTGTATCCGGACCACGAAGATTTCGCCGTGCGCACCATGGGTATGCCGGGCCTCGGCGCACTGGGCGTCACGTTCGGCGAAGTCATCGCCATGGACAGCCCGTCGGGCCGCCCGCCGGGTGAATTTCACTGGGCCAGCACGCTGTGGCATGAGATGAGCCACGTGTACATCCTCACTGCGACAAATTTTCGCGTGCCGCGCTGGTTTACGGAGGGACTCGCAGTCCACGAAGAAACGGAAGTTTCTCCGGAATGGGGCGACCGCATCACGCCCGATGTTCTTGTCGCCATCCGCGATAAGAAACTTTTGCCCGTCGCGGAGCTGGACCGCGGATTCATTCGTCCCGAATATCCAAATCAGGTGATCGTGTCCTACTATCAGGCCGGCCGCATCTGCGATTACATCAAGGAACGCTGGGGCGCGGACAAGCTGCTGGACATGGTGCACTCCTACGCCGGGCACAAAAACACGCCGGACGTGATCCGCGCAGACCTCGGGATGGCGCCCGAGGATTTCGACAAGCAATTTCTCGATTGGCTGGACAAGGATGTGGGCAAGACGGTGGCGAATTTCGACCTGTGGCGCGCAAAGTTAAAAGAGCTCGCGGGGCAAGCCAAGAATAAGAAGTACGACGAAGTTCTCAAGGAAGGCGAGGAAGTGCGGCGCTTGTACCCGGACTACATTTATCCCGCGAACCCGTATGAATTCATGGCGGAGGCCGACCTCGCGAAAAACGACAAGCCGGCCGCCGCCTCGATTCTTACGGCATACGAAAAAATCGGCGGGCACAATCCTCCGGCTTTGAAACAACTTGCTTCGCTCGAGGAAGAACTGGGCAAGGCGGCCGATGCCGCGGCGACCCTCGACCGCCTCAACTACATTTATCCTGTGGACGAAGAGCTGCACCGCCATCTCGGCGATTTGTGGTTCGCGCAAAATAATTTCCCCGGGGCAATTCGCGAATACAATGCCGTGATCGCCTTGAGCCCGCTCGACAAGGCGTCCGCGCAATTCAATGTGGCCCGCGCCTATTTCGCGGCGGGACAGAAGGACAAGGCCGAGGACCATGTCCTCGCGTCGCTCGAAGTCGCGCCCAACTTTCGCCCGGCGCAGAAATTGCTCTTGCAGCTGAAGGATTCCAACGAAGGGAAATAAAAAATGGCCTCTCTCGCACAGCTCGATCCGGACTCCGCGGAACTGAAAAAACGCATTGAACGATTTCAGACCGTGCGCGACAACATCCTCGGACAGGTCCGCCAGGTCATCGTCGGGCAAGAGGAGGTGCTCGACCAGATCCTCATCTCGCTCTTCGTGGGCGGTCATTGCCTGATCACCGGCTTGCCGGGCACGGCGAAGACATTGATGGTGCGCACCATCGCCCAGACACTGGGCCTGGCCTTCAAACGCATCCAGTTCACGCCCGATTTGATGCCCTCGGACATTACCGGGACGGACATCATCGAGGAAGATCCCACCACGGGGCACCGGCGGTGGACCTTCGTGCCCGGACCGATCTTCGCCAACATCGTGCTGGCCGACGAGATCAACCGCACGCCGCCGAAAACCCAATCGGCGATGCTTGAAGCCATGCAGGAACTTTCCTGCACCGTGCGCGGCAATCATTACAAATTGCCCTCTCCGTTCTTCGTGCTGGCGACGCAAAATCCGATCGAGCTCGAAGGCACCTATCCACTGCCCGAGGCGCAACTCGACCGCTTCCTCTTCAACACCATTCTCGATTATTTGAGCGCGGCGGACGAAATAAAAGTGGTGGACTTGACGACCACGACGCACGTGGCGCAGGTGGAAGCAGTCACTTCCGCCGAGGAGATTATTGATTTTCAGCAGCTCGTGCGCATGGTGCCGATTGGAGAGTCGCTCGCCCAGTACGTCGTCAATTTGGTTCGCGCGACGCGGCACAACAGCGGCGCCGCGCCGGACTTCATCAAGAAGTACGTCAACTACGGAGGCAGCGTGCGCGCCGCGCAGTTCATTGTTCTGGCCTCCAAGGCGCGGGCGCTGGCCCACCGCCGCTACCACGTCGCGTACGAAGACATTCTGGCGCTGGCAATCCCCGTGCTGCGCCACCGCATCCTATTGAACTTCCACGCCGAATCGGACCGCATCGATTCGGACGAAATTTTGCGGCAATTGCTCCAGCACATGCCGCCACCGTCGAAGGCTTGAGTAGCACAGCCACTCTTGGCTGTGCGGGTTTTGCGATCGCCGACAATTCGTTGATGCGTGGAAGTAGAGAAAACCGCACAGCCAAGAGTGGCTGTGCTACTTAAGGCGCGACACAAGGATACCGGTCAGGAGATAAGTCAACAATGCTGCAACGCTTCCTCGATCCCGCGGTGCTCGCCGGAATTTCCGGTTTGGATTTGGTGGCGAAGACTGTGGTCGATGGCTTCGTCAACGGGCTGCACCGCTCGCCGGATTTCGGCTTCAGCCAGGAATTCGCAGAATATCGCGCCTACTCGCCCGGCGACGATCTGCGCCACGTGGACTGGAACGTCTTTGCGCGCACCGAGCGCGCCTACCTCAAACGCTACCGGGGCGAAACCAACAGCATCCTCACCGTGCTGCTGGACGCCAGCAACTCAATGAAATTTTCTTCTCATTCCGTGAGCAAGATGGACTACGCGCGCTTCACGGCAGCCTCGCTGTTCTATCTCGCGATTCAAAATCAGCGCGACGCGGCGGGCCTGATCGTCTTTGACGATGAAATTCGCACTTACATCCGGCCGTCCACGCGGCAGGGGCAACTGCACCGCCTGTTGAGCGGCCTGGAACAAGCGGAGCCTCACGCCCGCACCGATTTCGCCAAGCCGCTCCATCATTTTCAGCAGTTCTTGCGCCGCCGCGGAATTGTGGTCTTCATTTCCGACTTTTACGAATCGCCGGAGAACATCGTACGAACCATCGAGCCGCTGCGTTTTCACGGCAACGAGGTCGTGCTCTTTCATCTTCTCGACCCCAAGGAAATCCGACCGGAATTCGGCGAGCCCTCCACGCTGATCGATCTCGAAACGCAAGACCGTATTGAGATCACGCCGGAATACGTGCGCGACGAATATCGCAAGAAATTTGACGCGCACGTCGAAGCGCTGCGAGACAAGGCGCGCGGCGCGGGGATGGATTACTTCCTGCTTAAGACCGACCGTCCGCTCGACGACGCCCTCCGCGAATATCTCACGATTCGCCAGGGGAGGAACTAGATGGGCCTCCTCGCTCCCTGGTTTTTGGCGGGCATCGCGGCGCTGGCTTTGCCGTTCTACGTCCACTTGCTGAGGCGTCACACCACCGTTCCGCGTCCGTTCAGCTCGCTGATGTTCTTCGAGCGGCGCACGCAGAGCTCGATCAAACATCGCCGCCTGCGCTATTTCCTTCTGCTGTCTCTTCGCACGCTGCTATTCCTGTTGCTGGTGCTGGCGTTCGCCAATCCGTTCATCAACCGCACGGCCGCGAACATGAACAGCGAGAAACTCCAGCTGCTGGTCATCGACAATTCATTCAGTATGCGCGCCGGAACGCGCCTGGCCGATGCGCGGCGCGAAGCGCTTTCCGTGCTCTCTTCTCGAAGACCCACGGACCGCGCGCAAGTCATGGCTCTTGGTTCGCAGATTCAAGTGCTCACGCAGCCTTCCCTCGATCCGGGCGCGCTGCGCGCCGCCGTCGACAATGTGCAGCCGGGCGATTCGCGCGCCAGCTATGGCGAACTCGCGCGTGCGGTGCGCTCGCTGGCGGACTCGGTGCACACGCCTATCGAGCTGCACTTTTTCAGCGACATGCAGAAATCCGCGATGCCCGGAAGTTTTTCGGAACTGGCGCTGCCGGCCAACGTGTCCCTCGTGCTGCACCCGGTGGCCAAGGAAGCCGTGCCGAACTGGACAGTGGAAAGCGTGAACGCGCCGGGACAAGTCTGGGATCCTAAAAAAGCGCGCGTGCAGGCCGTCATCGCCGGATTTGGGACTCCGGCCGCCACGCGCACGGTTTCCCTCGTCGTGAACGGCAAGACCGCCGCCACCAAAACGGTGGCCGTGCCCGCGAATGGCCGCGCCACCGTCGAATTCCAATCGCTCGACGTGCCTTACGGTTTTACTCGCTGCGAAGTGCGGATCGATTCGGCCGATACCTTTCCCGCAGATGACGTAAGCCTTTTCGCCGTCGAGCGATCTGACCCGCGGCGAGCGCTTTTTGTTTCCGACGCGGGTGACTCGCGTTCGCCGCTCTATTTCCGCTCGGCCCTGGGTTCGGCCGCGGAGTCCGCCTTCGCTCCCGAAATGGTCAGCGCCGGCGAGGCGGCCAATCAGCCGCTCTCCAAGTTTGCGTTTGTCGTCCTGTCGGACTTGATCTCGGTCCCGGCGCCGTTTGAAAGCGCGCTCTTGAAATACGTGCAGGGCGGCGGCAGCGTGTGGATCGCGGAAGGAACCTCGGCGGCGCATAGTACTCGCGTTCCCGTTTTTGGCGGCAACATCCTTGACTCTCGCGATTATTCCCGCACGAGCGATCATTATCTGAGCGTAGCCGACGCCGATCCCTCGCACCCCTCCGTGGAAAAGGCCGATCACTGGTCCGGCGTGAAATTTTATTTTGCAGTCCGGGTGGATCCCGGCAACGCCCGAGTGATCGCCCACCTGACCGACGGGACGCCATTGCTGCTCGAAAAGAAAATCGGCGAGGGCAATGTATTGCTGTTTGCCTCCGGCCTCGACAATCTCACCAATGATTTCCCGCTTCATCCGATCTTCGTGCCCTTTGTCGAGCAAACCGCTTTGTATTTGTCCGGCACACAGCGCCGCAGCGGCGCCCGCGTGGTGGATTCGTTCCTCGAACTTCGCAGCTCCAAGGAACAATCCGTGGGCGTACAGGTGATCGATCCCGAAGGCCACCGGCCTCTCTCGTTGAAGGAGTCGACGTCCGCGCAAACCTATCAATTAGCGCGCGCCGGATTTTACGAATTGCAACTCGCGAACGGCCGGCACGACGTGATCGGCGTCAATCCCGACCGCCGGGAATCCAATCTCGAAGTCGTCCCGGACGATGTTTTGGCGCTCTGGCGGGGAAATTCGGGCACGGGAGCTGCGCAGGCTGCGGCCGGAGGTTCCGCTCAGGAACAGGCCCAGCCCTACCGTTTATGGTGGTATATTATGCTTCTAGTATTCGCCGCGGCCATCGCAGAATCCCTGCTTGCGGACCGCTATCTAGGGGCCCAGCAGCAGGAGGACTTATGAGCTTTCGAGATCAGCTCAACTCCTATATTCAGCAATTGGAGAGACGCCTGCGCCTGGGCGCGATGTTTCGCGGCGCCGCGATCCTCACCTCGGTTGCCCTGGCCGCCACTGTTTTCCTCGTTCTGATTACCAACGCCTTGGCATTCTCCCGGTGGAGCATCACCAGCGCGCGCGTAGCGCTGCTGTTTGCGCTGGTTGTGGCGGTGACCTTTGGAATTGCCCTGCCCCTCGTCGCGCTCAACCGGCGCCGCGCCGCTCGCCAGGCCGAGGAGATGTTCCCCGAATTCAAGCAACGCCTGGTGACCTTTGCCGAACGCGACGCCGAAAAGCGCGAGCCTTTTCTCGACTTGCTGGCCCTCGATACGCTGAACGTGGCTCGTGATGCGGAACCCAAGTCACTGGTCCCCGACCGGAAGCTGGCTACATTTCTCAGTGTCGGCGCAGTGTCGCTGTGCGTACTTGTGTGGCTGATCTTGGCCGGGCCGGGATACCTGGGCGAAGGGGCGGCCTTGTTGTGGGCGGCGACACCTCACGGCGGATCGGCTCCCTTTTATGACATTCAAGTGGTCCCCGGTGATATTTCCGTGCGGCGGAATTCCGATCTGATGGTGACGGCGCAGCTAATCGGCCTGCAAACACAGAGCGTGCGTTTGTATGCGCGCTATCAGAGCGCTTCCAAATGGGATCAGGTGCCCATGCGTCCGCAGGCCGGAGGCTCGGGCTTTCAATTTATTTTCGCGGGCCTCCCGGAAAGCGTCGAGTATTACGTGGAAGCAGGGCCGCTCGACTCGAAACACTTCAACATCCGCGTGCTCGATCTGCCGAACGTGAAAAACGTGCGAGTCACATACCGCTATCCGTCGTGGACTCACCTGCAAAATGTTACCGAGGAGCGCGGCGGCGATCTCCGCGCGGTCGAAGGCACTGACGCGGACCTCGCAGTCGAAACCGACAAGCCCATGCGCGACGGCATCCTGGTGCTCGATGACGAACAACAGATTCACCTCACGGGCGGCGCAGGGAACGTGTATCAGGGTACGGTCCACATGGAAAAAGACGGCGTGTACCACGTCGCCGCTCTCGATCAGGGCCAGCCCGTGCGCCTCTCCAACGATTTCTTCATCGAGGCGCGCAAGGCCGATCCGCCGAACGTGATCATCGCGCGTCCCGGCCACGACTACCGCGCCAGCCCCATCGAGGAAGTCACCGTCGCGGTGAAGGCCGACGGCGAATTCGGTGTCTCCGAAATGACGCTGCACTATTCGGTGAATGGCGGGCCCGAACAAACGGTCGACTTGCTCAAGCAGAAGGGCGTCAAACAGGCCGACGGTTCCACCATTCTTTCCCTTGAAGATTTCAAGGCCGTCCCGGGCGACGTCGTCAGCCTCTATGCGGTGGCCAAGGACGCGCACTCCGAATCGCGCACCGACATTTCCTTCATTCAGGCCGATCCTTTCGAGCGCGAATTCTCGCAATCCCAGGCAGCGGGCGGCGGCGGTGGAGGCGGTGGCGGCGGCATGGGCGATCAGAACGACATCTCCCAGCGCGAAAAAGAAATCATCGCCGAAACCTGGAAGCATCAGGGAGACAAGAAAGCAACGCAGCAGGAATCGGTTGACGCCGCCAAATTCCTCTCCGGCGTGCAGGCCAAACTGGGCGAGCAGGCCAGGTCGCTCGCCGGGCGCATGCAGAGCCGCGAATTGTCGAAGGAAAACGAGGAATTCAATAGTTTTGTGAAAGACATGAACGCGGCCGCAGAAGCCATGGGCCCGGCCGCCGAAAAATTGCAGCAGCAGAAATGGAAGGACGCTCTGCCCAGCGAACAAAAAGCCCTCCAAAACCTGCTGCGCGCCGAGGCTACGTTCCGCCAGATTCAGGTGGCGTTCGGAAGCTCGGGCGGAGGGGGCGGAGCGGGCGGCGGCGCAGGCCGCGACCTCGCGAGCCTGTTCGATTTGGAACTCGACACCGAAAAAAATCAATACGAGACGGCCCAGACCGCGGGCGGCTCCGCCAGCCAGCAGCAAAAGGAAATCGACGAAGCGCTGCAAAAACTCGATCAGCTGGCGCGCCGCCAGGAAGAGCTGGCCCAGCAGCAACGCAACAACGCGCAAAGCTCCGAGCAGCGCTGGCAGCAGGAAATGCTGCGCCGCCAGGCCGAAGAGCTGCAACGCCAAATGGAACAGATGGCCCGCAACAACGGCCAGAGCGGATCAGGCTCGCAATCGAGTTCGCAACAAGGCGGCGCGCAAGGCAATTCTTCCTCCGGTGCTTCCGGCCAATCGGGCGCGGGAGGAAAGTCGGGCGACCCGCGCGTCCAGCAGTCACTCGACCGGCTGCGCCAGGCGACCGACGACATGCGCCGCGCAACTTCTCCACAGCAAAGTGAAGCCGAAGCGCGCCGCGCCGCCGATCGCTTGAAGGAAGCCACCGACCTGCTCGGCAGCATGCGCCACGAGCAATCGGCGAACAAGGTCGATTCCCTCGCCGACGAGGCCAGCCGCCTCACTCAGGAAGAGCGCGACCAGGCCGGCCGCATTCAGCAAGCCTTCGGACAAGGCATGGGATCGCAGGCCGGAACGGCGCAACGCCGGAAACTCGCCGACGATCGCGAGAAACTCGCCAACGACCTCGGCGGCATGGAAAAAAATCTGCAGGACACCGCGCGCGACCTTGCCACCCACAATCAGAACGCCGCCTCCACCAAGCTGCGGGAAGCCCTCGGCGACATGCAGCAGTCCGATCTGCGCGCGCGCATTCAGCGCGGCGCGGACTGGATGCGCCGCGGCATCGATCCCAACGCGAATGGGATGGAGCCGGAAATCGCCGCGGGAATGCAGCGCCTCGAGAAAGGCGTGCGAGACGCGCAGCAGGCCATGGGCTCAGCGCCGCAGCCGGGGAACGGTTCGCAGCAGGGACTCGAAACTGCCCTCAACCGCGTGGAGCGGCTGCGCAACCAGCTCGGGGGTCTATCTCGCGATGGCCAGGGTCGCCAGCAAGGCCAGGGTCAGGGACAAGGGCAGCAGGGTGGCCAGGGGCAGAACGGCAGCCAACAATATGGCCGCAATCAAGGCGCCTGGAGCCCTAACGGCGGTCCGGGCGCAAGAATCGGCGGTGGCGACAACGCCGGGCCTTACGGCAATACGTACAACGGTGGCGGCGCCTATGGCACGGTGTACGGCAATCTGGACACCGGGAACAACACGCCGCGCGGAGGGCCGCCCGTACAGCCCGACAATTCTCCGGTTCCACCGCAACGCGCCTACGACGACAGCCTGCGCGATTTGAATCAGCTTCGCCAAGCCGTACGCGATGATCCCGAGATGGCCAAGCAAGTCCAGGAACTCATTCAAGAAATGGAACGCCTCGACCCGAGCCGCTTCCCCGGCAATCCCGCGCTCGTTGAGCAACTGCATTCCCAGGTGCTCGCCGATGTTGACAAGCTGGAGTTGCAGTTGCGGCGCCAGCTCGACGACAAGGATTCCGGCCAGGTGCGCAGCGGCGACACAAAAACAGTGCCGCAAGGCTACGAGGAATCCGTCGCCGAGTATTACCGCCGTCTGAGCAAGAACAACAAGTAGCTCCAAGTAGCGCAGGCTTCATCCTGCGGGGGTTAGTCCTTGCAAGGACCAAACCCCGCAGGCTGAAGCCCGCGCTACTAAATGCCTACTTTTTCGGCAAAGGTTTTCGGGGAAGAAGTTGTTCCGCGTTCGCCGTCATGTAGACAAATGAAGCCACGATCACGGCCATCTGCTTCAAGTCCGCTGCCTGGATTCGTTCGTACACATCCATGTTCGTGTGGTGCGTGCGGGTTTCGTACTCGATCGGGTCTTGAATGAATTGGAAGCCGGGCAGGCCGACTTCATCGAAGGAAACATGATCGGTGCCGCCGGTCCCGCGGGCCGACAGCGTGGTCATCCCCTCGGGCTTGAACGGCATCATCCACTTCTCAAAGATGGGGCGCGCGGCTTCGTTGCCCTGCAGATAAATTCCGCGAATTTTTCCCGTGCCGTTATCCACATTGAAATAAGCCGAGAGTTTTGCGTGATCGGGCTTGAGGTCCATCGAATTTCGATCTGCGAAATGCTCCATGACGTACGCGCGCGAACCGAGCAATCCCTCCTCCTCGCCGGTCCACAGCGCGAGACGCACGGTGCGCCGCATCTTCGCGTTGCACGTTTTCAGAATGCGCATCGCTTCCATCATCACGGCAGAACCCGCGGCGTTGTCGGTGGCGCCGGTGCCGCTCGCCCAGGAATCGAAATGCGCGCCGAGCATCACGACTTCATCGGGTTTGTCCGTGCCCGGGATTTCCGCGACGATGTTGAACGAATTCAGATTGTCGTCATAAAACTTGTTTGCGATATCGATCCGCAGCGTTACAGGAATGTTATTCTCGAGCGTGCGGAAGATGCGCCCGTAGTGCTCGATATCCACCGCGACGCGCGGGAGCACCGGCGGGTCCTTCGGATCGCGCGAGCCGCCGCCCATCACGGTCATTGTGCCGCCGTCGTGCAGCGCAGGTTCCAGCCACGCGGCTGCGCCTTCATCGGTCAGAAACTTCACCAGCTTTTCGTTGAATTCCTGCTGCTTGCGCAGACGGTCGCGCACGCCTTTGTCGGCGGGAGGCTGGGGCGGGCGCGGCTGCGCGAGGTCGGCCAGTTCCTGATCGGTGAAGCGATGCGCCGACGCATCGAACTGCGCTTCGATCGCGCGCATCGGCGCGGTCAACACAAACAAACCTCTGAGCCTCCCGCGATAGAAGGCGAAATCTTCTTCCCTTTCGATTTTCGCGTAGATCGCGTCCGCGGTGATGGGCCCGTTCGTTCCCGGCGTCCAAGCTTTGGGATACGCGATCAACGGAAAACGCCGCGGCGCAATTTCATTCGCTTCAAACAGTTCGTTGGACCATCCGCGCCCAAACGGGCCCCACGTTTCCTCGTGCACGTTCGCGAGGCCCCACGCGCTGAGCGTCTTGACGGCATACTCGCCGGCCTCTCGGATATTCGGCGAATTGGTCAGGCGCGGCCCATACACATCCGTGAGGTAGCCCATCACCTCCATGATGTGCGAATGCTGCGCTTCTTCGTCCTGGAACCTGCTGATGGCAGCCGGATCCGGCGCAGACCAGTCCGTTTGCGCCAATACCACCCATGCGAGCGCGAGGGTCAACACAAGGATGGCGGCGAATTTCGCGCCTACCCGTATGTGTCGTCGGTCCATATCCGCTCAAATTCTACCTGAGAAGTCACGCGCACAACGTTTAGTTGCATTGTTATCAACCACTATTAGCATGAGGTTATCTCAGTTGTGCGCATTCCCTACCAGCGGTAGAATAGTCTCATGAAAAAGCAAGTCTCTCGCAAAGTGCGCATAGAACGAGCGGCGCGCGCGCTCCTCCGCCTGAGTGAGGAGCACTTTAAGTCAGTTCCCCCCGAAGAGCAGGAACGAAGATGGCGGGCGTTTGAGCTGAAGGTCGCGGAAATCAAACAGAGAAGGAAGAACGCCAAATCTTCAAGGCCTCCCGCAGTTTCTCGGGGTCGGCGGCGTACCCAAGCTCGCGGATAGCTTCCACAAACTCTCTTTCTGTTCTCGCCTTTAATGCTTCCTGAAGCGCCTTGAGCCGTTCCTGCCTTAGCTGACGCGCTCCAGTATCAACACGACGTTTGCCCCGGCTCTTTTCTTCCCTCATCACGTCCTGGATATCCAGGTTTTTCGGGTCATCTATGATGGTGACGTTCCTTCTCCCACTCAGACTTACGGCTCTGCGCGAATATGGTTTTCCGTCAGATTTCCGAGCGCGTCAAGTAGTTCATTCTAATCATAGATCCCGTAACACCTAGGTTTTTCACGGGTGACGCGAAGACGAAGGCTGTGGTAATCTTGATGCTTCGGATGCACTTGTAATTCCTCTTGGAAATGAACATGGGGGCTGCAAGTTCGCACTTGCAGCCTTTTTTGTTTTCATCGCTGCACCGAAACGACAATCGAAGAGATAGCTAGGATTCCATGCCGCAGATTCGCAATATCGCCATCATCGCTCACGTGGACCACGGGAAAACCACGCTGGTGGACGCCATGCTCCATCAGAGCGGCGTGTTCCGCGACAATCAGATCGTGATGAAGCGCGTGATGGACTCGAACGATCTCGAGCGCGAGCGCGGCATCACCATCCTGGCAAAAAATACGGCGCTGTTCTACCACGACACGAAAATCAATATTGTGGACACTCCCGGCCACAGCGATTTTGGCGGGGAAGTTGAGCGCGCGCTGAAAATGGTGGACGGCGTACTTCTGCTGGTGGACGCGAGTGAAGGCCCATTGCCCCAAACGCGCTACGTCCTGCAGAAGGCGCTTCAGGCGAAGCTGCTTCCCATCATCGTGCTCAACAAAATTGACCGCAGCGATGCGCGCACCGCGGTTGTCCTCGACGAAATCTACGACCTCTTCATCGACCTCGAAGCCACGGAAGACCAACTGGATTTTCCGGTGCTCTACACGAACGCGAAAACGGGAGTCGCACACCGAAAATTGGACGATGGCTCGACGAATCTCCAGCCGCTCTTTGAAACCATTGTTTCCGCGATTCCCGAGCCGAAGGGCGATCCGAACGGTGTGTTGCAAGCGCAGGTCATGAATCTGGATTACAGCGATTTTCTGGGTCGCATCGCCATCGGACGCGTGTTCAACGGCACGCTGCGCCGCGGCGCCGATGTAGGCATCGCCAAGCGCAATGGCGAGATCGTCTCCACGCGCCTCACGAAGCTCTACACGTTCTTCGGCCTCGAGCGCATCGAGACGGAGGAGGTTCCCTGCGGCGACCTCGTCGCCGTTGCCGGTGTCGAGGGAATTCAAATCGGAGAAAGTCTGACGGATATCGAAAATCCTGCGCCGCTCGAACCCCTGGTGGTGGACGAGCCAACCCTGGCAATGAATTTCACGGTGAATACCGGACCGCTGGCCGGGCGCGAAGGCCAGTGGGTTACCTCGCGCGATTTGCGCTCGCGACTGCAGAAGGAATTGCTCACCAACGTTTCGCTGCGCATCACCGATTCGGAAACCACCGATGTGTTTCGCGTCTTTGCGCGCGGCGAATTGCAGCTCGCCATCCTGATCGAAACGATGCGCCGCGAAGGCTACGAACTGATGGTCGGCAAGCCGGAAATCGTAGTGCGCGAAGAAAACGGCAAGAAACTCGAGCCGCTCGAGCGCCTGGTGGTCGATTGCCCGGAATCGTTCGTCGGCGTGGTGATGGAATCGCTGGGACGGCGGCGCGGCGAGCTTGGAAAAATGGTGAATCACGGCTCGGGCTGGGTGCGCATGGAGTTTACGATTCCCTCGCGCGGCTTGATCGGATTGCGCGGGCAGTTGCTCACGGACACGCGCGGCACCGCGCAGCTGCACACGCTGTTTGAGGGCTGGACCGAATACGGCGGCGAAATGGCCTCGCGCCCGACCGGCGCGCTCGCGGCTGACCGCGCGGGCCACACCACCGCCTTCGCGTTGTGGAACCTGCAGGAGCGCGGCGAACTGTTCGTCGGCCCTGCCGAGGAAGTCTACGAAGGGATGATCGTCGGCGAAAACTCGCGCGACGCCGACATGGACGTCAACGTCACCAAGGAAAAAAAGCAAACCAACATGCGCGCGTCGAGCGCCGACGAGGCCATCCGCCTGATCCCGCACCGCCAGCTGAGCCTGGAACAAGCCATCGAGTTCATTTCCGACGATGAGCTTGTCGAAGTCACGCCCAAATCCATCCGCCTGCGCAAGAAAATTCTCGACACCAAGAAACGCCCGAAGCGCTGGCAGCTGATTCGCGCCAACGCTGAGGCTTCGCAATAACTGCGTCTCAGCGCATGGCAAGGTTTGAGTAGCGCAGGCTTCAGCCTGCGGGGTTCGTCCTTGCAAGAACCAAAACCCACAGGCTGAAGCCTGCGCTACTCAAACCGCAAATCTATTCGCCAGCTGCATGGGCTTTCGCAGTTTCCGTTTTCTCCTGATTCTGGCCCAACTCCGCGACGCATTGCTCGAGAACTCGCGCGATCTCCTGCGGGTCAGACCCAGCAGGAAATTCCACGGGTTTGCCGATGTGGACGCGAATGCGGCCGGGGCGGTTGAACTTGCTGCGCGCTTCTCGGATTTCGTATGCGCCGTCAATTCGCATCGGCACGACGGGAATTTTAAGATTGTTCGCGAGCAGGCCTATGCCGGCGCGAAACGGCTGCAATTTTCCGTCCGGCGTCAGATCGCCTTCGGGAAAGACAAGAATGTTCCAGCCGCGATCGGCCAAATCACCTGCAAAGCGGAAGCTTTCGCGGAAGCCGGATATTTTGGGCAACGGAAACACGTTGAAGAGAGAAACGACCAAAAAATAATTCATGCGATGCAGCCAGCGCCGCAGAAAAAACCATTCACGCGGCGGCTGGCGCATCTCGGCAAGGCGCTCTCCGCCCATCGCTACCGCAAGACGATGGCGCCACCGCATCGTCAGCGCCGCCAGCACAAATCCCACGTCCAGATAGATCACGTGATTGGAAATCACGAGTACGGGACCCTTCACGCCGCGGAGATTTTCGCGCCCGATGACGCGCGGATGAGCCATCAAGTGCGTCGCGGGCCAGGTCAGCAGGTAATAAAAAAATGCGCGAACCCACGTCACCGGCCATCGCTGCGCCCACCCCGGAAACACGAATTCAGATCGAACGGGCGACGACCCTCGCACCAGGGTCTCAAGTTCGCCGACGGTCCTGGCCGAGGCGAAGCGCGTTTCATTCACGTCCACCTGGTAGCGGTCTTCGAGCGCACTCAATAGCTCGACGCGATCGAGCGAACTCAAGTGCAGGTCGCTCTCGAGATTTGCGTTGGGGTCGAGTTCGCTGCCCCCGCCCTGCAGCCGCGCGATCAGTTCCCCAATTCCGCCGGTATTTGCCGGCCAGTTCGCGGCGCCACTCCCGACGCCCCATTGCGCCTCGACAGACGCGCGAATCTCGGTGAGTTTGGGTTTGCCGGTGGAGGTGCGCGGAAAATCCGCCTCGGGCCACAGGAACCACGAGCGCATCCTCTGATATTCCGCCAGGGATTCATTCACGCGCGCCACAATTCCCGCGGCGTGTCGCGGGTGTTTCACCCTCTTCTCGTCGTTCAATAACAAAACGCCGCAGGGCTCGGCGTTCCCGCCGCGTTCGAGTCCCACCACCACGCAATCCTTCACTTCCGGTTCGCGCCGCAATAAGGCTTCGAGGTCTTCGGGATAAACATTCATGCCCGCGGCCGTGACGATGACGTTTTTCTTGCGCCCCTTGAAATATAAATTTCCTTCGGCATCGAGCGATCCCAGGTCGCCGGTGTGAAACCACCCCGCGTCCGCGCCATTCTTCGCGACCGCAAGAATCTCGCTGTCCTCCCAATATCCCGCCGCGACACTTTCTCCGCGGACCAGGATTTCGCCATTGGCGTCCAGTTTTACTTCGCGCCCCTGGAGCACTTTTCCAATCGAGCCCCGCCCGATCCGAAACGGGTGATTCACGCTGACCAGCGAAGTCGTTTCCGTCAGTCCGTAGCCCTGAATTGCGGCGAAGCCGGTGCGGCCCCAGAATCGCTCCGTTTCCGGGTCAAGCGTCGCTCCACCGGAAATAACGGCCCAGAATTTCCAGCCGAACCGGCGATGAATTTCCCGGAAGCGCCACATCCGGCGTAGAAAGTTTTCATTCTCCGCGGCGTCAAAATCCTTGCGAAACTTTTCCAGCGCGCCTCCCGCCTCGAGATCGCGCTCAATCTTGCCCCGCAGCGCTTCCAGCACGCGCGGCACCGCAACTAGAACCGATACGCGCTCGCGCCGGATCGTCGAAACGATTTCCGACGGGTTGAGCGAATCCTGAAAGTAGACGCCCGCTCCCAGCAGCGGCGGGATCCAAACGCCCATGAATTGCCCGAAGACGTGGCTAACGGGAACGAGATCCAAAAAACGGAGCGGGTGGACCAGGCGTTCCCACTTGAGGTAGGGCTGCATGCCCGCTTCGAGCGGCTCGAGGTTGGCGAGAATGTTCCCGTGTGAAATCACCACGCCTTTCGGTTCGGCCGTCGCGCCCGAGGTAAAGATGATCTGGGCAATCGAGCTGCGGGTCAGGGGAGGAGAAGCGTAAGTTTCGCCGGGGTGTTGGCCCGCGGCTTCCCGGAGGGATTCGAGAACGATCGCGGGCCGCTGTTCACCAATCAGTAAATTCTCGCGATCCACCAGCAGCAGCCTGGCGTCCACCTGCTGCGCCACGCGACGGGCGAAAGCCGCCGTGGCCCCCGGATCCATGGGCACGGCGACCGCCCCGCGCAGGATGCATCCGAAAAACGCGGCCACCCATTCCGCCGAGTTCCGCCCCCAGAGGAGGATCCGGTCACCGGGCGCAATCCCAAGTCGCTCATATTCCCGGGCGCATTGAGCCGCGAGGCTCCCGACTTCGCGGTAGGAGGAGCGCGAGGTCCGGTAGCCGCTGCGCTGCACAAATGCCGCGCTGCGGCCGTGTCTCGAGTAATCCTGAAGGTAATCGATCAGCGACTGGCGAGGCATGGCTGGGGTCCTGCTCCTCCCAGATGGGGCGATGTCTCAAAGGAAGAGTAACCCAAATTCGGCTACTCATGTAACGCTGGCTGCAAATCAGCACGCGGACCGG
Organism: uncultured Acidobacteriota bacterium; assembly: GCA_963719875.1. Taxonomy (GTDB): domain Bacteria; phylum Acidobacteriota; class Terriglobia; order Acidiferrales; family UBA7541; genus Palsa-360. The sequence goes on from CAVRDJ010000002.1 coordinate 1,589,971, forward strand.
TAAATAGGGACGTTATATCGCCAGAGGAAGGCATTTGTTAAAAGGAGGTCTCAATCTCGTAAAATTATGAAAATAATGTGGCTTAGCCGGTCCGGCCCACCTGGAAAGGCCTTTATTTTCTCGATACGATCCATCTAGACAATAAATGCACCTTTTTGGTAAAATTGAATTGCGTTTGTTGCTCTTGTGATTCCTTTTGACTCGTTCAACGGGGCTGCAAGTCTAACGCTTGCAGCCGTTTGTTTCTACGGGCTAGAGGCAGTCAAGGCCCCGCTCCCCGCCCTGCGAGGCGCGCCGGTCAGTACGAGAAGCGCAAATAGCTTAAAGCGAGGTAGTAGAAGTGAAAGAACAAGGAACAGTGAAGTGGTTCAATGCCAGCAAAGGCTACGGATTCATCCAGCGCCAGTCCGGCGAGGATGTGTTCGTCCATTTTTCGGCAATCCAGATGGACGGATACAAATCTCTCAACGAAGGGCAAGCGGTTGAATTCGAGGTCCGCAAAGGCCCGAAAGGCCTGCAGGCGGAGAACGTTACCGGCCTCTAGTCTGACAAACGTGGGTCCGTCCCGTCCGCCGCGGCGGACGGGACGGACTCGCTCCCTCGCAGCACGTGCTCCGCAGGTGCCAGGATCAAACAAGGAGGCAGTTGTGCAGGTTCTTTCCGAAGGGCAGTGCATCAAGCATGAGCAGTACGGATACGGAATAGTGGCGGAATCAGACGGCGAGCGAACGACAATTGATTTCGACAGCGTCGGCCTGAAGAAGTTCGTCACTGGCCTCATGACCATGGAGCTTGTGGGCGAAGCGCCCGAACGGCCCACAAAGCCGCGCCGCCGCAGCAAGAAAGCCGGCGCAACAGCTGCCGCAAAAGTTGCGGCGGCCAGCAAGTAATTCAGGGTCACGCGAAATTTTCCAGCCAAGCGTCATGAGCAGTTTGCCGATGGGGTATGAGTGTGCACCAGTTGGGGCGAATTAAATATCGCCGCATCCGATGGTGAATTCGAAAACCTTCTCTTTGGCTACGCCCCGGCGGCCTTTCCGCGGTATGCGGGAGCAAACACCTCGGCCACAAACGTCTCCAGCGTCGTAGCCGTGGTATTCCGGGCCGAGCGGGGTTCCTGTGACTTCATGTGGCTCGTATTCAGTGCATTGGACATTTCCAGAATCAAATCCACCATGTTCGAAGACATTCCCATCTGCGTCATGGCCGGCTTCAGGACGGAAGCCGGGACCTGGCGGTAGGACAAGTCGGGTTTCCCGATCGCGGCGCCGATGATTTTTGCCGCTTCCGTATAGGTCACATGTCGCGCGCCCAACAGCTCACGCGTCTGCATCCCAACGAAATCCGGCTTGGCGAGCGATTCGGCCGCAACCTCTCCGATATCGCGCGTAGCGATCATCGGCAACGGCACGTCCGGTCGGATTGGACCCGCCATGAACCCGAGCGATTGAATGATGCCTGTCTGGGCCAGCAAGTTCTCCATGAAGTAGCCACAGCGGAGGGATAGTACGTTGAGTCCGCCAATCGATTCGAGCTTCGTCTCAAGGCTGTGCAAACCAACCACGGGTCCGGTTCCATACGTCTTGTCCGCCCCTGTGCTGCTGACGACGACTGCATAAGCGATTCCGTTATTTCGTATGGCTGCGGCCAGGGAGTCGGTCACACGTTCCTGGTACGCGCGAACATCCGAGGCGGAAATATTTGGTGGAATCAAAGCGTGGACGGCGCGTGCGCCGGAAAATGCTTTTTCGAGGGCTGCCGCGTCCGTCACGTCGGCAACCACGGCCTCCGCGCCTTTCTGCGAGAATCGTTCCAGCCGCTTGGCGTCCCGGCCGATGACGCGTACCTTGGCTCCGGAAGCGATCAGCCTTTCAGCAGCAATGCTTCCTGTATACCCCGTGGCCCCTGTAATGGCGTACATCGCTCCTCCTCGCCGTCGTGACCCTAATCTGAATTGTGGCACCCAAAGGTAGAGTACAGCCATTCTCCGCGGTTTCAAAATATGTTCACTTTGCGGTGGAAGATCTTATGTATAAGCCGCTCGCGTAGCCAGCTCCGAGGGTAGCGATAGGTTCCGCGGGAGGCTCGGTGCTATACTTTGACGCGACAGGCGCAGTCCCCGCACTGCATTTTCGGCCAATGATTCCGCGGAGAGGTGCTGGAGTGGCCGAACAGGGCTGACTGCTAATCAGTTTCACCCCAAAAGGGTGACGGGGGTTCGAATCCCCCCCTCTCCGCCATTTTTCCCTCCTTAAAATAACGCAACTCCACGCGTCACAAGAAATGCGAGTGTCTTGAATTCAAGAGGGCACGGAATTGGGCGAACGAAATGCTCGTTAATACATTAAAATAGTTGACGCGTGCCTGGCAGGCGATGCTGGGATTCTTCTTCGCACGGAATACGTTTATCTCCCAAGCACATAGTCCCGAGTGGCCAGTATCGCCGCGGGCTGGATTGCAACATGATAGGAGGTGCACCTAAGAGGCCAAGGGCCCGGGAAGCCACCTGCGAAGGGAAAGTTCGCCTCAGTTCAAGAAGGAAGTGTGTAGCTACCCGCGTTGCCATATCCCATGGACAAGAGTTTTGTTCTGGGCTATGGAACACGGCGATAGGTGATCCGGCCTTCCCGTACATAATGGTATTTCCGCGAGGAGAAGAAATGGCGTCGCACGGCGCAGAACCACACAGTCCGAAAATCATCGTGGTGATGCCTGCGTATAACGCCGCGAAAACGCTCAAGATCACCTATGACGCGATTCCACACCAAACGATCGATCAGATCATTCTGGTCGATGATGGAAGCACGGACAAAACCCTGGAGATCGCCCGCGAACTTCAACTCACTGTTTTCGTGCACACGCGCAACTTCGGTTATGGGGCGAACCAGAAAACCTGTTACGCGGAAGCCCTGAAAGAGGGTGCGGACATCGTCGTCATGCTTCATCCCGACTACCAGTACGATCCCACGCTTCTGCCGGAAATCATTGCTCCGATCAAGGCCGGCGAGGCCGACATTGTGCTGGGTTCCCGGTTTTTGTCCGGAAGCACGATGGAACAGGGAATGCCGTGGTGGAAGTTTGCGGGCAACAAATTCCTGACGGCGCTTGAGAATTGGACCATGGGGCTAAACCTGTCCGAGTATCACACCGGCTACCGGGCCTACAGCCGCAGGGTTCTGGAGGAAGTTCCGTATTCATTGAACTCGGATAAATTTGTTTTCGATCAGGAAATACTGGTCCAGGCGAACCATCTCGATTTCGTAATAAAAGAAGTGCCTGTCCCTACGAAATACTTTCCGGAAGCGTCGAACGCGAGCCTGGTGGACAGCATTATTTATGGGTTGAGTATTCTTCTGCTGTTGAGCCGCTACTTCATGCACCGGGTCTGCCATGTCGAACTGCGCCAGTTTCAATCCTTTCAAGCTAGATATCGGCGAGTGCAGTGAGCCGGCCGGACATGCCTGAATCTCGATACGAATTCAAGCCTTTCAAGTACAGCAGCCATTATTGGATTTTGAATGCTCTGCGCAGTGAAAAAGAGCCTGTCAAAATTCTTGACGTTGGCACCGCGGGCGGCTATTTGGGGAAAATTTGGAGAGGAAACGGCCATTGCGTAGCGGGCATTGAATGCGATGCGGCGACTGCGGAAAAGGCGCGCGAATATTATGACGTCTTTGAAGTGGCGGATATCGAAGGTTTTGCGTTTCCTTACCGGCGGGAGTTCGATTACATCGTGTTTGCGGATGTGTTGGAGCATCTGCGCGATCCGGCGGCCGTGTTGCGCAAGTGTATTCCGGCACTGAAAGAATCGGGCAAGGTCATCATTTCCGTGCCCAACATCGCGAACTGGATCATTCGCCTCGGCCTGCTCTTCGGAAAATTCGACTACATGGATCGCGGCATCCTCGACAGGACTCATCTTCGTTTTTTTACCCTGCGAAGTTTGAAACAGCTCCTGAGCGAGGTTTCCTGCGAAATCCTGGATGCGATTCCCACGCCGCTGCCCGTACAACTCGTGTTTCCGTTTACGGGGAGCAAAGTTTTCACGCCGCTCCATGAAGCTCATTACGTACTCACGTGCTGCTGGAAAACTTTCTTTGCCTATCAGTTCGTGATCGTAGCCGCACCTTCCCCTTTTTGGGGATCTCAATATTCCGAAATTTCTTCCGCGGGCGAAGTCCCGGCGGAGAAAGCGCTCGCCGGCAAGTGAACTCCGGCGCCGTGGTTCAGGAGGGGGCGGATGCACGCCGCGAGGCTGCGCCCGAAATTCTCGAGCAGGAAGAAATCAGCGGCGGCAGTTTCGTCGATCACTGGCTTCTTCATCACTGCAATGCAGTGGCGCTTGCGGTCCTGGCCGCCGGTTTTGGGCTCAGACTATTCGTTGCCACTCGGACCTATCTGAATCCAGACGAGGCATTGCATTACCTAATGGTGAATCAGCATTCCGCCTGGCTCGCATATAAGGCCAGCCTGACCAATGCGCACCCTCCACTCATTTATTTCGTGCTCTACTACTGGCATTTCCTGGGCCGCTCCGAATTGATGCTTCGCCTGCCTTCGGTGATCGCGGGCACGGCGTTCTGCTGGGTGTTCTACAAGTGGATGGCGTTGGCGTTCGGCCGGGCAGCGAGTTGGATTGGGCTGATCCTCGCCACCTTTTCCCCGGCCCTGGTGGCTCTGTCGGCTGAGGTGCGCGCCTACGCGCTGTTGCTGTTTTGCATGGGCAGCGCCCTCTATTTTCTGGAGCGCGCGTGTGCGGAGAAGTCGGTCCGGCAGATGTGGCGCTTCAGCGTCTTTCTGTATTTGGCGATCCTTTCCCACTACTCGGCGGTTTTCTTCACAGTGGCGGTAGGCGTGTATGCGCTGGCGCGGATTGCGGATTCTCAGCTGCCGCGGAAAGTTGTCGGCGCCTGGGCCGGCGGGCAGGCGGGAGCGCTGGCAATTTACGGGTTTCTGTATGTGACCCATGTGTCGAAGATCAAGCAAGATGAGATGGCAACTTGGAAGAGCCCGTTCGATCATTATTTTTTCCACTTGGGCCAGGGAAGCCTTCTCACTTTTACGCGAGTACAAACTTCGGACATTTTCCAATTCCTTTTCGAAAATGAATACGTTTCTCAGGGCATGCTTGTGGCCTTCCTTGCGGGCGTGGTTGTCCTTCTCCTCAGGGATTTCATGTCCCGTCGTGATGGCCTTCGCTCTTGGCCTTCGGGCATCTTGCTCATGCTCCCTTTTATCGCCGTTTGGTGCGCGGCCATCTGCGGAATCTATCCGTATATTGGCGGCCGGCACACCGCGTTTCTTGTTCCTTTCATGATTTCGGGCGTGAGCTACCTGCTCGCCGCCGTTTTAGGAAGCAGGTTCTGGGCGATCTTCTTGTTCGCGGGCCTCATTGTGGGAGCGGCCTACACGTCCGGAAAAATCTATGAGCCGTACATCAAGCCGGAAAATCAGAGCCGGGCGCTGATGAACGCCGCGATAAATCATCTTCGCCAGTCCGTCCCGCGGGGCGATCTCATCCTGGTGGACTATCAGAGCAGTCTTCCACTGGCGTATTATCTTTGCGACCCGAAGGTAATCATGCCGATCGAGACACTTTCGGGCGGCGATTTTGAATTTGCCTGCGATGGATATTCCATTGTCACGCTGCGTACCTGGAAGCTGGTTTACCAGGACTTTCCTTTTCAGTTTGAAAAAATGGCGCGGGCCCGCGGCCTGAAATCGGGGGACCGGGTTTGGGTCTTCCAATCCGGGTGGGCAGCCAACCTCGACACGGAATTGCCGTGGTTCAACCTGAAATATCGCTGCCTTGCGCCGGCAAGTTTTGGAGAGAATATTACGGTGATTCCCTTCGTGGTGGGGACGGATATGTCCCCTGCCCTGCCTCCCGGTTCGCCCCGCCTCACTCGCCTCATGCGGTGTTCCAAGTAATGGCCGCGCTGGACCGAGGCCATTGAGTCGCTCCTGGTTCGCCGCCGGAACTCACGCTTACAGAAAGGAGGGATTCGCGGGTGAAAGGAGCAGCTAATAGCCGTTAAAGCAACATACACGAACTGCGTATCGACACACCGCACCCGAGGCGGGTGTAATAGTTATTCAAGCGCAGAGAACCGCTGAAATTGCGGATGCGCGATCCTACGCGGAAAGAAACAGGCCAAACGATCATTGCCGCGCCAAAGGAAAATCGCGCTTGCCAGTCCGTTCGCGGCTGCCACCGCACCTTGCGATTTCTATAAATCACGGAATTTCCATGAGGATTTTATTCTAGGAAGGGTGCCGGTAAAAAAATGAACACAGGCACCTTGGTTCCAGCAGAGGAAAACGCGCGCCATGACGGTGCGCCCGAAATTCCCGGCCGTGATCCGATTCCCACCGCCGGCTCCCTCGAGCGCTGGCTTCTCCATCACCTGAATGCCGTTGCGCTGGCCGTTGTGGCGGCCGGATTTGCGGTCAGAATGTTCGCTGCGAACCGGACCTATTTGAATCCGGACGAGGCCCTTCATTACCTGCTTTTGAATCAGTCCTCCGTCTTCCTTGCTTACAAAGCCAGCTTGACCAACGCGCATCCTCCCCTGATTTATTTGGTCCTGTACTACTGGCGTTTTCTGGGCCGGTCCGAGTTGATGCTTCGCCTGCCCTCGGTGATCGCGGGGACGGCTTTTTGCTGGGTCGCATTCAAGTGGATGGGGAATGTTTTTGGCAAAGCGGCCGGCTTGATTGGCCTCATCCTCATTGCGTTTTCTCCGGCCATGGTGGCGCTCTCGGCGGAGGTGCGCGCCTACGCGCTCTTGCTATTTTGCATGGGCGGCGCCCTCTATTTTCTGGAGCGCGCGTTTGCAGAGAAGTCGGTCCGGGAAATGTGGTGTTTCACAGCCTTTCTGTATTTGTCGATCCTTTCTCACTACTCGGCGGTTTTCTTCGCGGCGGCGATGGGTGTGTATACGCTGGCACGAATTGCTGATTCTCATCTTCCGCGAAGAGCCGTCACTGCCTGGGCTATCGGGCAAGCCGGGGCTCTCGCGATTTTTGGAATTCTGTACGTGACCCACGTGTCGAAGATTAAGAACAGCATTGAGGTGTGGTCCAGACCGTTTGACTCGTCCTATTTTCATACGGACGCTATCAGTCTATTCACTTTTACTTGGGAAAATACTTTGAATATTTTCCTGTTCCTGTTCGGACAGCGATTGGTAGCTCATACCATGCTTTTGTGTTTCGTCGCCGGCGTCGCATTTCTTTTTGCCAGGGACTTGCTCTCCCGCCGGGAAAACTCGCAATCGAGCCGTTTGGGGATTCTGCTGTTCTTCCCCTTTATTGCCGTTTGGGGCGCGTCCCTCGCCGGGATTTACCCGTATGTGGGCAGCCGCCACACGGTGTTTCTTGCGCCTTTTGTGATCGCCGGCGCGAGCTATTTACTATCCGCTGTTTCCGGCCAGAGGCTTTGGGCGGGCCTGCTCATTGCGATCCTCGCGATGGCATTGTCGAGTACGGCTGACAAGCCTGTAGAGCCAGATGTTTCGAGCGCGGACCATACCCCGGCGGCGATGGCGACTACCGTAAGCTATATGGAGCGGACTATTCCGCGGGGCGATCACATCCTGGTGGATTTCCAGAGCAGTCTGCCCATGACATATTATTTTTGCGGCCCGAAGGAAATCATTCCGGTCACTACGTTCCTCGGAAGTTATTTTGAATTCAGTTGCAATGGATATTCTATTGTCTCCCTCCATGTATGGAAGTTGATCCCCCAGAGCTTCCGTTTGCAGTTTGAAAAAATGGCGCGGTCCCATGACCTAAAACCCGGAGATCGAGTTTGGGTGTACCAAACCGGTTGGGGCGTCGATCTCGGGACGGAGCTGGCGAGCCACGATGCGGCGTTTCGATGTCTCGCCCCAAAGAGCTTTGGCGGCGGTGTTACGGTTACGCCTTTTATCGTAGGCCCGGATTTCTCGCCGGTGTCGCCTAGAGGCGCCTGCTGAAGCCCGGGAAAAGAGGATTTCGCGGAGCAAGCGAAGAAAAAGCGGCCATAATTTCTGTCCGCCGTTGAACACTTCGATGTACATTCCCTGCTCTAATTCGTAGTATCATGCGTTGGGGGGAGTGCAGGAAATTGAAGTGGCTGCGTGTTCTCAATATGCCCGGTGGGTACGAATCCACCCCCTCTCCGCAACATCCAGCATAGGGTACGTTACTCCCAGATATGCCGCAATATGAGACGCTCGAATCTGTCTCATCGGCAGGGAACGCCATAAAACCCTGATTGCAGAAAACGAGCCATGACGGACGCACTGGCAAAAGTCAAAAAGAAATTGCAGGACGAAATCACGACGCTCGAACATGAAATGAGTGTCGAATTGCCGAAAGAACTCATGAAAGCCCGCGCGCACGGAGACCTGTCCGAAAACGCCGAGTTCAAGTACGCAAAGGAGCGCCAAGGCTACGTTTCGGCGCGTCTCGGCCAATTGAAGAAACGCCTGGGCGACCTCGGCATGTTGAACTTGAATAACATTCCCGCCGACCGCGCTGGATACGGATCGCGTGTTTGGGTTCTGGACACCAAGAAGTCCCTTGAGATCGAATATAAACTGGTCAGCACCGAGGAAGCGGACGTCACGCAGGGGTTGATCTCGACCACCTCCCCGATCGGAAAAGCGCTTCTCGGAAAAAACGTGGGGGATGAAGTCAAAGTGCAGACGCCCGCGGGGATCAAGGAATTCGAAATCATCCGCTTGAAAACCATTCACGAAGACGATTAGCGGCCTGGAGATTTGTTTTTCCGCATTCCGGTTGGGAGTGCCCGGTCTTGATGCGCAACATAGGTATGCTTGGCGCCGTTGGAGAAACCATGGCCCTTTTGGGCCTGGGTCTACTGTGGACGTACCGCGCGCAGGCGATGGATTGGCTGCGTGAGTTTTTGGAAATTTGGCGCGGAGAAGTTTCGGGCCACGACCCGCAGCTCTCCGATCCGGCCTATCGGAGGGTGAAGCCCCGGCGGCCGCACGGCGCGCTTGTCCTCCTCAGCGCCGTGGCGTTGCTTTTCCTCGGACAGATTCTTTTCCTCATCGATCTCACATTTTAGTAGGGCGGGCTTCAGCCTGTCGCTTTTCCATTAAGGATCCCACAGTATGGACGACCGGCTTAAGAACCCGTGTGGCAACTGCCGAATCTTTGCAGGGCACGGCATCGGCCGCGCCTTAGAGTATGCGCAAGGAGCCGCTGGCCTCTTGGAATACAATTCATTCCCAAAATATTTCGACCTCTCGCACGTTTGGAATTTCTGAACGGAAACCCGACAGGCTGAGGCCTGTCCTGCTTAAGGAAGGTCGCGGGGCCCGCTCCGGAGGAGCCGGCCCCGCACGGTGAATGGGGTCCCACGTCGTCAGTCCACGGGCCGCTGCTCCCCCCGAGTTGTCGTCGCGGAAATTGAGGATATAGTTGAGGTGGTGTTCGAGGGTGAGATAGAAGACGGTGTAGAACCCGGCCTTGAAATCGAATCGGAGGCTGCGGGCGCGAGGCGTTCGCGCCGCGTCCCGGATCTTTCGATTCTTCGATTCGTTTCCATTGCGGCTCCAATATTCTCCGCGGCGCCTGTCGCAATCCGCGGAGGAAAAATTGCCGGCGGGCCAGTCAAGGAAAAATAGATGAAGGCGACGGGCCCGCTCGTCCCCCACGCACGGGAGAAAACAAAATTCACATCTCTCAGCCTCAGCAGGATGCACGAAGGCTTCCATTCGCGCATCGAACGGAAGCTGTTCGTTAAACCTGCTTGGCTGATAGAGTTACTGCGATACTTTGATTTTTGGAATCGGGGGTTTCCTGTAGTACTAGTCCTGAAAATCTTGCTCGTTCCGGCACGTTTTGTCGGAATGCCGACACGCGGACGATCCGGGTAGAACAGGCTTCACAGGCTGCGGAAAAAGTAGTTTATTTTGTCATTCTGAGCGAAGCGAGGAATCTCTCTTCGATTTAACTCCATGAAAAGAAAGAGAGATTCCTCGGTCGCCGCGGCGACCTCGGAATGAAAAAAGGAGTGGGGCCCATTTTCCGCAGCCGCTTCAGGCTGTTGGGTTTTGCCTTGTTCCCACAAAAACCCACAGGCTGAAGCCTGCGCTACGAAACCCGAATCCTTGGCACGCACCAACGAAGGGGTGTGACTGAAGACTTGGACGAATTACGATCCACGAATCGCGAGTCTCGCTTATCCCTGCGAATTCGTGATGACCTGGGCGGCTCGGAATACGGCGGCCAGGAGTTCCACGACGATGCGGCAGTACACAATCCACAGAAGCATCGCCGGAACGCCGAGAATGAGCGCCAGCAGGCCATTGGACGTAGACGTTCTGGAAGCCCGTGAACACGAACCAGACGGCGGCGACCAATCCGATCAGCAAATGAACGCTGTACAGCATTTTCAACAGGCGTGGCGTCACCAGCCGCTGAAACGAAAAATCCATGAGGTTTTCTATCAGGCCGTCTTCCCGGGGGATCGCTTGCCCTTCGATATAGGACTGTGCGGTGGCCATGGCGTGGTTCCTCCAATCAAGAATTTGCGTGCAGGGAATTCCATCGTACACAAATGTGCGGTGCGCGCCTGCTCGCCCGAAGGACGGCCCTGTTCAAAGAAGTAGCTGGCCAATCGTACAGGTCGCGCGCAACCGGCCTCGGGACGCATCAGGGCGGGTGTGAGTCATTCCCATGAGAAGTCTTTCCGGGTAGAAGCAAGGGTTTACACCAGTCACCAATCACGAGTCACCAGTCACATCCTTTCCCTTATTGACCCCCGCTCCGGCCCGCGCTATAAGTCCGCATCAGTTCGAGACAGCAGCCGCCGTGGCTGCCCCGAGTGAGGCCGATCATGTTCTGCTCACGCTGTGGCATGCGAGTAGAGGAAGGCAATCGATTTTGCCAGGCCTGTGGTCAGGAGGTCGGCGCCGCCGTAATTGCCGCGCCAGTATCCGCTAGCTCGCAGCCTCCGCCCGTGGCGGGGAACGCACCGGTTTCCACTCCTCAGCCGTATGCCGGATTCTGGCTGCGCTTCGTCGCTGCTCTCGTTGACGGACTGATTCTGGGCATCCCATTCTGGATCGTCGTGGGCGCTTTCATTTTCATGTTTGGCGGACTTGGAATGATGATCCATCGAATTCCGCAGGATTCGCCTCCGATGGATCCGCGCGAAGTCATGGCTCTTCTAGCTCCATTCTTCATGGCGTTCCTTCTCGGGTGGCTCGTTTTCGTAATTTTGGAATGGCTTTACTTCGCGGGGATGGAAAGCTCGGCGCGGCAGGCGACGCTTGGCAAGTCCGTGATGTCCCTGCGCGTGACTAATTATGAAGGGCAACGCATTTCGTTCGGCCACGCAACCGCTCGCTATTTCTCGAAACTTGTGAATCGATTCATTCCGTTGGCCATCGGTTACATCATGGCGGGATTCACAGAAAGGAAACAGGCTCTCCACGATTTGATCGCCGGAACGCTGGTGCTCAAGAGATAAATTGGTAAGGATTTTTGTAGCGCGGGCTTCAGCCTGCGGGTTTTCGTCCTTGCTGGATCTAAAACCCGCAGGCTGAAGCCCGCGCTACTGGTTACGGCAGCAACCCGAACACGGCCACGCTGTTTGTCGTTGCGGCAAACACCTTGCCGTCGGCGATCATCGGCGTGATGAATTTGTTGCCAGAGCCGAAATGGTCGCGGCCGCTGGATGCCTGGTCGCTGTTGTAGAGTTCTTGTGTCAGATCATTTGCGGCGAAGGCGTGCAGGACGGCGTTGCCTGTATTTTCAATCGCCCAGACGATTCCGTTGGACGTCCCATTTGCAGATACGCTGGGCAGCACGCCGGGATAAGTGAACGACGCGCCGGTTTCCACAGGCGTGGTGGAAAGTTTTCCGTTGGCGATCGAGAAGGATTTTAGAGTCGCGTCCCTGGCGCAGTAGTACACCGTGCTATTGAAATACGCCGGGACGCCCCATACCCCGTGCGGCAGAGCGCCAGGCAATTCCTGATACACGTTGTTCGACGTCGGGCTGAACTTGCCCATGTTGTTGCGGTTCACGACGTAGATGTTTCCGTCTTTGCCCGCACCCACCGCCAGATTGAGAGTGCTCCCTGTGCCGTAGCTCAGGTCAGGCAGCACCATGGCCCCGCCGGAACCGAGGTCCGCATCTTGGCCCGACTCGCTGACCGTGTTCGACATATTGAAATAGTCCGCGACCTTGAGATTGCCGCCCGTGGTGGAAACCTGGACGAAGCCGTTGCCGTAGTCCTGCTTGTTCGGGAAGCCGTTGGCGTCCAGGGAGGTGTCGAATGTGCCGTTGGCGATCAGGGCGTAGATGTTTCCCTGCGCGTCGGCCGCCAAGCCTCCGCCGCTCTGCCAGATCGAACCTTCGTTGCCGTTGGGAGTGAGATTGAGCACGCTCGTTTGTGCCAGGGTCGCCTGGTTGTAGCCCATGATCCACGCGGTGTACGGGCTGAAATCGCAATGCGAAGCCCAGCTCGTATAAATCACGCCGTTCAATAGAAGCAGCGCGGCTCGTTCCTTGTATTGCTTCGGATCGAAGACGACTTGCCCACCGGAACTATTGGCTCCGGTTCCGGGATAGGTCGCCTGGACCGCGATGGGCCCGCCTTCCAGTTCCGCGCCCGTCGTGATGTCGAGGGCGTGCAGGCGCTGAAAATAAGTCGAACCGTTTTTCGACATGGCGACGGCATACAGAATCCCGTGCGCGCCGGCTGCGCGGTCGATCACCGGCGTCGAGGTGACGCCGATTTCCGGCGTGACTTGGCCGCAACCGCGATTGTCGCTGCTCGTCTCGCCCGATCCAAGCAGCGAAACTTTCCAGAGCTGCGCACCGGTGTCAGAATCGAAAGCGTAGACCGAGTCGTGCTCCGTCGCGATGAACACCACGTTGTGCAGGCTACCCGCCACGGAGAGTTGAGACAGGTACAGCGGCTCCGCGTCCACCCCGCCGTCCACGGCGAGGTTGCGGAGCAGGCCGAATGTTGTCGAATTCACGTTGGCCTGCGTCAATTTCGTTTCGGTTGTGTTTTCGCCGGTGCGGCCAATGTCGTTGTGGTAGGTCGTGACATCGGTCCCGGGGGAAGTAACAACCGGGTTGACGGTAAGTGTCGCCGAATTGCTGGTAATGCTGGTCACCGAGTTCGTCACAATCACGCGGAAGGTCGCGCCGTTGTCGCCGGAAACCGTTGCCGGTGTCGTGTACATGGCCAAGGTCGCGCCGGAAATGTTCGCGTTATTCTTTTGCCACTGATAATTGAGAGGCGAAGTACCCCCGGCCACTACGGAAAAATTCGCAGTCTGCCCTACAGTCACCGTCCGGTTGGCCGGTTGCGTGGTGATGCTCGGTCCTACAGGGGCCGGATCAACGGTCAACGTGGCGGAACTGCTAGTCGCGCTGCCGGCAGAGTTACTGACGACCACGCGGAATGTCGCGCCATTGTCGCCGGAAACCGTCGCGGGTATCGTGTAGGTTGCTGACGTCGCGCCGCTGATGTCTGCGTTGTTTTTCTGCCACTGGTAGGTGAACGGCCCGCTTCCGGTCACCATCACGGAGAATATCGCCGGTCGTCCCACCGTGACGGTCTGGCTTGCCGGCTGGATCGCGAACGCGGGGGCGGCCGTATTCGACGATGGAATACTAGTGCCGGCGCAACCCCACAGTGTCAGCGCAAGCGCGAGAAAACATGCGGCTCCAGCGAATTGCTGCTTGCGTGCAGTGAACATAGTGAAATCCCGATCCCTCATGGCCCTGATTCCCAAAGGGGCGAAAACCGGATGACCTGTGACACGATAGGCTGACACTTCTTAGTTTAGCCCTGAAGGGCCTTTGGAACACCTGTTCGCAAGGCCGGATTCGGTCTCCTGTTCAGCGCGGGCATATTTGGACTTGGCAGTGGCATCACGCGAACGCGTGCGCGCTATACTCGCATGTCCTGAAGCAAGAAGGGAAGCGCACGGGGATTGGATGGTCCGTGTGGTTATGCTAACGTCTTTCCCTTATGTCACATCGCATTGGCGTGCTGCTCTCCGGACGTGGATCGAATTTCGAGGCGCTGGCCGATAGCATTGCGGCCGGGCGAATCCCCGGCGCGGAAATCGCCTTGGTGATCAGCAATCGCGAAGGCGCGCCCGGTCTTGCGCGCGCAGCGGCGCGAGGAATCGCCTCGAAGACGATTCCATCGAAGGGCTTGGCGCGTGAGGAGTATGACCGGCTCGTTGTGGAGGAGCTGCGGAAAGCGGGAGTCAAGATCGTGTGCCTCGCGGGCTTCATGCGCCTGCTGTCGCCTTATTTTGTGGCCGCGTATCCGCAGCGTATCCTGAATGTTCACCCGTCGCTCTTGCCGTCGTTTCCCGGCCTGGAAGCGCAGCGGCAGGCGCTGGAATACGGCGTGAAGTTCAGCGGTTGCACCGTGCATCTGGTGGATGAAAACCTGGACGCCGGGCCGATCCTCGCGCAAGCCATCGTGCCCGTGCGCGAGGAGGACACGGACGAAACGCTGTCCGCGCGCATCCTCGCCGAGGAGCACCGCATTTACACCGAAGCCGTGCGCCTGATTCTTTCAGGCCAATTTCGCATCGTGGGCCGCCGCGTGATTCCCGTCGGAAACCCGTCATGACAACGAAACCTCAATTCGACCCTGTCGACAAGCAGCTCGCGTACTTGCGCAAAGGCGCCGCGGAAATTATTCGCGAGGAAGACTTGCGCGCGAAACTCGAATCTTCATTGAAGACGGGAAAACCGCTGCGAGTCAAGCTGGGCGTGGACCCGACGGCGCCCGACCTGCACCTGGGCCACACCGTCGTGCTGCGCAAGCTGAAACATTTTCAGGATTTGGGCCACACCGCGATTTTTCTGGTCGGCGATTTTACCGCGATGGTCGGCGATCCCACCGGGCAATCCGAGACGCGCCCGCCGCTGACGCGCGAGCAAGTGGATGCGAATGCAAAAACGTATCTTGAACAGGTCTACAAAATTCTGAGCAAAGAAAATACCGAAGTCCGCTACAACAGCGAGTGGCTCGGAAAACTTACCGGGCACGACATGATCCGTCTGTGCGCGCATTATCGTTTGGCGCGCATGCTCGAGCGGGAGGATTTTCGCTCGCGCCTGGCGGGCAATCTGCCCATTTCCATTCACGAATTGCTCTACCCGCTTCTGCAAGCCTACGATTCGGTCGCGCTCGAAGCCAACGTCGAACTGGGCGCCACCGAACAGAAATTCAACTTGCTCGTCGGCCGCGAAATCCAGCGCGAATACGGCCAGGCGTCGCAGGTGGCGCTGACCATGCCGATCCTCGTGGGCCTCGATGGCCAGCGCAAAATGTCGAAGTCGCTGGGCAACTACGTTGGCATAAGTGAAACACCTTCGGACATGTTCGGCAAGCTGATGTCTCTCTCCGACGGGATGATGTGGCCTTACTTTGACCTCGTGACCGACCGCACGCCGCAGGAAATCGCCGCGCTTGCAGAAGAGGTGAAAACGGGCGCGAAGCATCCGATGGACGTGAAGATGTCGCTGGCGAAGGAAATTATCGCCGGATTTCACGGCGAGGCCGCGGCCGAAAAAGCCGCAGCGGAATTTCAGCGTGTTTTCCGCGATCGCAAAGCGCCAGAGGAGATGAAGGAATTTGTACTGAAGCCCCAGACCCAATTGGGGGCGATATTTATTCAGTCAAGGAACCGGGACATCGTAGAAAGCCAAACGATTACAGGTTTGTCCACTGAATCAGAAAAGTGGTCACGTCTCCTGCCGTATTTCGGATTAGCAAGCTCCGCTTCCGAAGCGGAACGTGTTATGAAACAGGGTGGATTCGAGCTTGACGGGAATACCGTGCAAGATCCTGCAGTCAGGTTGGACTTGACCCGTCGTGCCGCCTACAGTTTGCGCTTAGGCAAAAAGAAATTCCTGCGCATTGTCGTCGAATGAGCATTTGGGTCAGCTTCGCAGCGATCCCGGGAACGCCAATCTCCCGATTGGCGGGTTTTGGGACGCCAATCGGGAGATTGGCGTTCCCGGGATTTCCAACCACGTTCAGCAACGGGCGCTTGCCATGCGCGGCGGAACAGAACAAAATAGGCGCGTCCAGCAGGGAGCGTACGCAATGTCGAATCGCGTGAAAGTGGAGATTTACGGGCAGAGCTACACCTTGGGCGGAGATCTGGACGAGGCCTACGTCCAGAAACTGGCGCGCTACGTGGACCAAAAAATGATTGCGGTGGGTGAAGCGACTCAAACGGTGGACTCCGTCCGAGTCGCCGTGCTCGCGGCCATGGCCATTGCCGACGAACTCCATTCGCGCCAGCAGGATACCGGCCACCGGGACGACGCGTTGCGGGAGCGCGCCCAGCAGTGCCTGACCATCCTGGAACGCGCCCTGAAACAGACTGCGTAGGAAAGGCTTCAGCCGGTCGCATTTTTGGTAGAGCAGCAAACGGAAACCAGACAGGCTGAAGCCTATCCTACACCCGCCCAACCGTTACTCTTCGGGGCGGCGTAACGGGCAACGCTTTACGTACGTCCTACATCAAGTTAGTATTCAAGAGGTCTGTCTCCTAGCTTAGGTCGGCCTAGCACACTGTGTCAAAGACGATTCGAATCCTCGTGGTTTCCCTGGCGTTACTCGCGCTATTGGTATTCGCCACGGGTGTGGTCAGCGATTGGAATCACCAGGGCTCGCACGACGACGCGCGTTGCCCGTACTGCCACTTGGGTCACCAAGCCCCGGCGCAGTTAGTCGCCGCGCCGTCGGTGTCCCTGCTGAAGCCGGTTGCTTCATTGCCGCTTCCGCAAGACGCGGTTCTAGCCACGGGCCCGGATTTTTCGCAGACCTCGCCGCGCGCGCCTCCCTCTGCTTAATCACCTCGCTTAGGCGCCTGTTGTTAAGGGCGCTATCCGTATCTAATTTCATCTAGTTCGGGTCTCTTGAGTTCTTCCGGCGTTCCAAATTTTCGGGGATGCCGGATCAAGAGTCTCGACCGTTCCTTGCAGGAGAGAAACAATGGACACGAAGTCTAGGGCCCATACCTGGTGGCCTCTGATCGCCCTGGGACTCTTGGGGTTACTCGCTCCTGGCCGCGCTTTTGGGCAGGCCGGAGCGCAAGCCGCGGCGCAGAGTCCCCCAGTTCGCGTCACGCTCGACGCTGCGATCGATCTGGCAGTGAAACATAATCATTCATTGCAGGCGGCACGCACGTTGATCCTGCAGAATCAGGCCCAGGAAATCACCGCCAACCTGCGGCCCAATCCGGTGGCGCTCGTCGATGAGCAATACATGCCGTTCTTCTCACCCGGCGCATTTAGTGCGGATTACATAAACCAAACTGCGGTCTATGACCTGGGTTTCTCCTACCTGATCGAGCGCGGTAAGAAACGGCAGCATCGCTTGGGGGCGGCCAAAGACCAGACGGCTGTGACTTCTGCACAGGTGGACGACAACGAGCGGACGCTCACGTTTAATGTTGCGTCTCAATTCATTTCGGCCGTTCTCGCGCAAGCGGATCTGGATTTGGCGGAGACAGATCTGGCGAGTTTCCAGCAGACCGTGGACATTAGCCAGGCGTCATTCCAAGCCGGCGCCATGAGCGGAGGCGACCTGCTGAAGATCAAGCTGCAACTGCTGCAATTCCAAATGGATGTCTCGGCGGCCAAGCTGGCCCGCGTCCAGGCATTGGCCAGCCTGCGCCAGTTGCTCGGCTACGAATCCGTTCCCGAAGCCTATGAAGTCGTGGGAGACCTCGAATACAAGCCGGTGAAACTTGGCGAGGACGATCTGAAAGCAATGGCGCTCCGGCAGCGTCCGGACGTTCGCGCCGCCCAATTGGGCGTGACGGCGGCGCAAAGCCAATTCACGCTGGCGAAGGCCAACGGGAAGAAAGACCTGGGTTTCACTTTCACTTACAACCACCTCGGCGGCGTCAACACGGGCTCGCTGTTCTTTAACATCCAAATGCCGATCTTCGACCGCAACCAAGGCGAAATCGCGCGCACGCAATACGCGATCACACAGTCGCAAGAGCTATCCGGCGAGCAGGCCTCCATTGCGCTCACCGATGTGGCCAACTCGTATGAAGCGCTTCGCACCGATGACCAAGTCGTGCAGCTGTATCAATCCGGCTATCTGAAAAACGCCGAGGATTCGCGCGACATCAGCCAGTACGCGTACCAGCATGGTTCCGCCAGCTTGCTCGATTATCTGGACGCCGAGCGAAATTATCGCGCTACCGAGCTTGGCTACCGGCAAGCGCTCGCAGGTTACATGACTTCGCTCGAGCAACTGCGCCAGGCAGTGGGAACCAGGAGTTTGCCATGACGATCAAGAGCAGGGATATAAATCGTAGCAGGCTGCAGCGTGCGCGGCGCTCCGCTATATTCTGCGGGGCGCTGGCGTCAGCATTTGCGCTTGCCGGTTGCGGCGGCGCGGGCCAAAACGCAAATAAAATGACTTCGTTCTCAACCGCCGAAAGCGCGGCGAGCAAGGCGGAACTGTTCTCCCTGCCACCCGAGCAAATATCGCACATTCAGATCTACACGGTTGCCCAAGCGCCGTTCGCGCGCACCCTGCGCCTGTCAGGGGCGGTGGCATACAACAGCTACTTGACGACTCCGGTGATTACGCAAGTGGGCGGGCCCGTGAGCCGCATCGTGGTTACTCCCGGCGAGCACGTGCGCGCGGGCCAGCCGCTGCTGTACGTGGCCAGCCCTGACTACTCGCAAATGCGCTCTGCCTACATCAAGGCGCGCAATGCTTTCCAACTCGCGGACCGATTTTACAAGCGCGCGCAGGACCTCTTCGCGCATCAAGCCATCTCGCAGGCCGATCTCGAGCAGGCCGAATCCAACCGCGCACAAGCAGAGGCAGACCTGCAATCCAGCGAACAGGCCATTCGCGTTCTGGGGATCACGAACCCGGAAAGTATCCTGACCGCACCTTCGTCCGCGGAATTGCCGCTGCTGGCGCCGCTGGCGGGGGAAGTAGTGGAACGCCTCTGCTCGCCGGGGCAATTGCTCCAGGCCGGCGGAACACAGTGCTTCACCCTTTCGGACATGAACAGCGTGTGGGTGCTCGTGAACGTCTACCAGAACGAGATCGCCTACGTGCATGTCGGCGAGGATGTGACCATTGATAACGAAACGTATCCCGGCGTGGTGCGCGGCAAGATTCAGTACGTGGCGCCTGCGCTTGATCCGACCACGCGGACCCTGCCAGCGCGCATCGAAGCCTCCAATCCCGGCGAACGGCTGAAAAAAGATATGTATGTAACCGCGGAAGTGCGCGCCGGGGTGATTCCAAACGCGCTGTTGGTTCCCGACGCCTCGGTGCTGCGTGACACCGAAAACATGCCGTACGTCTACCTGCAGACCGGCAGCAACCAGTTTGCAAGACGCATGGTGACGCTCGGCGAAACCCAAAGCGGAAAAACACAAATTGTGACCGGCCTGCAGGCCGGCGACAAAGTGGTCGGTGACGGCAGCTTGTTCCTGCAATTTCAGAACTCGCTGCAGCGGTGAGTCGAGAGCACACAAAAACATGATCCATCATTTCGTTCAATTCGCTCTCCGCCAGCGATTTCTGGTCCTGATGCTGGTTCTCCTGGTCGTCGTGGCGGGCGCTATTTCCTTCCAGCGCATGCCGGTGGACGCTTATCCGGATCTTTCGCCTCCGATGGTGGAGGTCATCACGCAGTGGCCCGGCCACGCGGCCGAGGAAATCGAGCGATTGGTGACTCTGCCGATCGAAGTGGAAATGAACGGTGTGCCGCATATGCAAATCATGCGGTCGATTTCGCTCTACGGGCTTTCCGACGTCATCATGACGT
Organism: uncultured Acidobacteriota bacterium; assembly: GCA_963719875.1. Classification (GTDB taxonomy): domain Bacteria; phylum Acidobacteriota; class Terriglobia; order Acidiferrales; family UBA7541; genus Palsa-360. The sequence continues at coordinate 1,609,803 of CAVRDJ010000002.1, forward strand.
TCCAGGAAAGTACCGACGATTACTTTGCGCGGCAGGTCGCCTTTGAGCGATTGGCCCAAGTGCAACTTCCCGCGGGCGTGGCTCCCAGCCTGTCCCCGCTGTTCAGCCCGTCGGGGCTCGTATATCGCTATGTGCTGGAAAGCCCCGATCGCAGCCCGCAGCAACTGAAAACAATTGAGGACTGGGTCGTCGAGCGGGCCTATAAATCGGTTCCAGGGGTAGCGGACGATTCCGGTTTCGGCGGCACGGTGATGCAATACCAAGTGCTGCTCGATCCCGCGAAGATTTACAACTATCACATCCCCGTGCCTCAGGTGCTGTCCGCGCTGGCGGCGAATAATGCGAACGCGGGCGGCGGATTTTATTCGCAGGGCTCGCAGTTTTTTTATGTGCGCGGATTGGGCCTGGTGACCAAGACCGAGGACATCGGAAACATCGTGGTCGGCAGCAACAACGGCGTTCCCGTGCGAATTCGCGACGTCGGGGAAGTGACCATTGGAAACGCGCCGCGGCTCGGAGAATTCGGCTTCCAGAAAAATGACGACTCCGTCGAAGGCGTGATCCTCATGCTGCGCGGGGAACAGACGCAGAATGTTCTCGCAGGCGTGGAGAATAAAACATCGGAGCTGAACAACGGCATCTTGCCGTCCGACGTGAAGGTGCGGCCGTTTTACGATCGCAGCGACCTGGTGCGGCTCACGATCGACACGGTCGAGCACAACTTGCTCGTGGGCATGACGCTCGTCCTGATCGTGCTGATCTTTTTCCTGGTGAGCTTTCGAGCGGCCATTATTGTCGCGCTGACGATCCCGCTCAGCCTGCTCTTCGCCTTCATCGTATTGCACGGGCGCGGTGTGCCCGCGAATCTGCTCTCGATCGGCGCGATCGATTTCGGGATCATCATCGACGGCACGGTAGTCATGATGGAAAACATCTACCGCGAACTCGCCGAGCGCCACGGACAAGACTACAAATTGAGTGAAGTCATTCTCACGGCGGCGAGGGATGTCGACCGGCCGATCTTCTATTCCGTCGCGGTCATCCTTGCGGGATATCTCCCCATTTACGCTCTGACAGGTCCTTCCGGGAAACTCTTCCTTCCCATGGCGGAGACGATGTCCTACGCGCTCTTGGGTTCGCTCATCTTCACCCTCACGCTGGTGCCGGTGCTCGCCTCGTACTGGTTCAAGAGCGGAGTGAAAGAAGTCGTGAACCGGCCGTACGAATGGATCAAGGGAGTTTACGCGGGGGAGCTCGACTGGTGTTTGGATCATCCGAAAACTACGATGATCGTCGCGACGGCAATTTTCGCGGCCTCGCTCCTTTTGATTCCCTATATCGGCGCTGAATTCATGCCGCACCTGGATGAAGGCGCGTTGTGGGTGCGCGCTACTATGCCCTACACGATTTCCTTCGAGGAAGCGGCGAAGTTGGCGCCGGAAATACGCAACATCCTGATGACGTATCCGCAGGTGACGCAAGTCGGATCGGAATTGGGGCGCCCGGACGATGGCACCGATCCTACTGGATTTTTTAATTGTGAATTCTACGTCGGCCTGAGGCCTTACAAGGACAAGGTGTGGGATCAAGGCCCCATCCGGAACAAAGCGGAACTCACCGAGGATCTCCAAAAAAAACTCGAGGCTTATCCGGGTGTGATTTTCAACTATACGCAGCCGGCCGAGGATGCCGTGGACGAGGCGCTCACGGGACTCAAGAGCGCGCTCGCCGTGAAAATTTATGGACAGGATCTGCAGGTCCTGGAAGACAAGGCGGTCGAGATCAAGCGCATCCTCTCGCAAATTTCCGGCTTTACTGAGCTGACGGTCGTCCGCGAATTGGGCCAGCCCAGCGTGCAGATCGATGTGGATCGCGAAAAGATCGCCCGCTATGGCATCAATGTGTCCGACGTCGAGGGGGTAATCCAAGCTGGAGTGGGCGGCCAGGCGGCGACGCAAGTCATTCAGGGAGAGCGGCTATTTGATCTGGTCGTGCGCATGAAGCCCCAATACCGCTCCAGTACGCGAGCGATCGGCAACCTGCTCGTGCCTACCCCGTCCGGGCAGCAAGTACCGATATCCGAGCTCGCCAACATCCATCAGGGAAATGGCGCCTCGTTCATCTATCGCGAGAACAACTCGCGTTACATCGGGGTACAGTTCAGCATCGAGGGGCGTGACTTGGCGCGCGCGGTGGACGAAGCGCAGAAAGCGGTGCGCCAGTCGGTGGCGCTGCCGCAAGGTTACACGCTCGATTGGGGCGGCGAGTACAGCGAATACATCGCGGCGCGGGAGCAGTTCGCCCTGATCGGCCCCCTCGCGATCCTACTGATCTTCGTGATCCTGTTCGCTCTGTACGGCAATTTCAAATTCCCAGTCACCGTGATGATCGGCGTGGTGATGACGGAGCCGGTGGGAGCGTTGATCGCCCTGAAACTTACGCACACACCGTTCAGCGTCAGCTCCGGGTTGGGTCTGCTCGCACTGATGGGCGTATCGGTGGAAACAGCCGTGATCCTGGTGTCCTACATCAACAAACTGCGCCTTGAAAATCACGATATCCGCACGGCGACGCGTGAGGCGTCGCTGCTGCGGCTGCGGCCCATCATGATGACCGCGTTAGTCGCATGCCTGGGCCTCTTGCCGGCGGCGCTCTCAACCGGCATCGGCTCGGACACGCAGAAGCCGTTCGCGATCGTCATTGTTGCAGGGCTGATCTCGCGGCTGTTCCTGGGATTTTTTGTCAACCCGGTGCTGTACGAAATGGTCGCCAAACCAGGAGACGTGCTGCAAGTGTAGCCAATCAATCGGAGCCGGCAGCGCGTCCGTTACTTTTCGGGACCGCGTGCCAAGCAACTCTTTACGCGGACTTAACATCGGGTTACTATTACCGGGGTTTTAGTGCCCTAGCTCAGATCGAACAGAATGACCGCGAAAAAGACAATCCGCTTAATCGGCGTTTCGCTGGCGTTACTCGTACTCTTGGTCTTCGCAACAGGCGTCGTCAGCGATTGGAATCACCAGGGCCCGAGCGACGACGCGCATTGTCCGTACTGCCACCTGGGCCATCAAACTCCGGTACAGCCGCCAGTTGCGCCATCTGCGTCATTGCTGAAGCCGATTGCTTCCCTGCCGCTGCCGCAGGACCCACTTCCGGCCAAGGACCTTGTCTTTTCGCAGACCGAGCCCCGCGCACCCCCCTCCGCGTAAACAAGATGATCTCCCTCTGATTCACACGATGCTGCGCTGACCCAAAAATTGGGCTGACGCACACGCCCATTGAGTTGGGCGGCAACCCCTGGCCATCAACGGCTACGCATTCCCGGAGGGGACAGAGGAGATAGGCAAATGAATTTACGCGCAACCGAACGCAGGACAATTCGCTTACTCGGGGTTTCGCTGGCGCTTCTCGCGCTCCTGGTCTTCGCTACAGGCGTCGTTAGCGATTGGAATCACCAGGGCCCGAACGACGACGCGCATTGTCCGTACTGCCACTTGGGCCATCAGACGCCGGTGCAGTTGGAAGTCGCGCCGTCCTTGTCATTGCTGAAACCGGTTGCTTCCTTACCGCTTCCGGTAGACGTTGATCTCGCTACGGGCGCTGTCTTTTCGCAGACCGCACCCCGCGCACCACCCGCCGCCTAAGCCACAACCAAGCACGAAATCATCCAGCTTCCGCGTGCCGCAGCCCGTTTTTCGGGCGGCAGCATTCCATTTTGGCCTTTCCTTAGCGCCTAGGCGCGATCCGAGGAGGATTGGGATGCGATTCAAACGAAATCTTAGATCTCTAGCAGTGTTTGTGTTCTTCGTGATGGCCACACCGTTGATTCACGCGCAGGGCGTCGGGAATTCGGCATCGATCACCGGCACGGTTCTCGACCCGACCGGCGCCGTGGTTCCGAAAGCGACCGTGGAGATTCATAACGTCGTCAGCGGTCTCAGCCGTTCCACGACGACGGACACCATGGGAAATTTCAGCTTTGTGAACGTCCCTTACAATCCCTATCACTTGTCCGTCGACGCGACGGGGTTCTCTCCCTACTCTCAGGACGTCGACGTTCGTTCCTCGGTCACAACGAATGTGAAGGTTAATCTGACCCTCGCAGGACAAGTCAGCACATTGACCGTGGAAGCGGCAGGGGGCGATTTGATCGAGACCGAATCCACATCACACACCGACGTGGACCGCGATTTGTTTGACAAGCTTCCCCTGGAAAGCGCTTCGTCGTCGCTAAGCTCGCTGGTGACTCTCGCTTCACCCGGAGTCGCGGCGGATTCCAATGGACTCTTCCATGGACTGGGGGATCACGCGGAGAATTCTTTTTCTGTGGACGGCCAGCCCATCACCGACCAGCAGAGCAAGGTTTTCTCTAACCAGGTACCGGTCGATGCCATCGAATCCATGGAAGTCATTCAGGGCGCGCCACCGGCCGAGTACGGTGGCAAGACAAGCCTGGTCATCGACGTAACCACTCGATCGGGTCAAGGGGTGACCACGCCTCATGGGACCGTGACGTCTTCCTACGGCTCGTTCGGGACGGCCGAGACAGGTTTCAACCTCGCTTACGGGGGGGCGAAGTGGGGAAACTTCATCTCTGCCAATGCCTTGAACACCGGGCGCTTTCTCGATCCTCCGGAATTCGTGGTGATGCACGACAAGGGCAACGAAGAAAACGTATTCGATCGCGTGGACTTTCAAATCTCCGGCGCGGATTCCCTCCACCTGAATTTTCTTTACACTCGGTCCTGGTTCCAAAACCCCAATTCGTACGACCAGCAATTCCATCCCTGCGCCGTCGGAGTGACGAATTGCGACCCGACCGGCTCCGTGATCGTAAATCCGGTGACCGGCGCTCCGCTCGGCCCGGCGGATCAGCGCTCACAGATCAAAACTTTCAACATTGCCCCCACTTGGACGCACCTATTCGGCTCAGCCGCGGTCTTGACATTCGGCGGCTTCGTGCGGCGGGACCACTATAACTTCTACCCGAGCGCAGATCCCTTTGCGGATTTTAGTCCGGACCTGCAGAGCTCGACCATCGCTCAGGACCGCTTACTCACCAATGCGGGCGCTCGCGCAAGCATCTCCTACGTAAAAGGGGTCCACAACTTCAAGGCGGGAGTGACGTTCGAACACACATTTCTAACTGAAGACGATCATCTGGGAGTCGTTGATCCGGGGTATGTTGCGACGATCGGGAACGCGTGCGCCGCTGTGAATGACCCGACGTGCAGCGCCTCCTCCAAGTTCGACCTGACGAACACGAACCCGGCGACGGGGGACCCTGCGGGCAATCTCTACCATTTTCACGGGCACACGGACATCAAAGAGGTCGGTCTGTTCGCACAAGACACGATCACCAAAGGGAGTTGGTCCTTTAACCTCGGCATACGCGGGGATATTTACAGAGGGATCAGCCATAGCACCCAGGCCGAGCCACGCGTTGGCATCGCCTACAACATAAAGCCCACCAATACAGTGCTCAAAGTTTCTTACGCGCGAACCATGGAGTCGCCGTTCAACGAGAACCTGGTCATAGCCAGCACAGGATGCAGTTTCACTGGCACGAATGCAAATTACCCCGTCATTGCCGAACTGGTGCCCCTGCCCAGTACCACATGCTCGCAAGGAAACGCTGGGCCAATAACTCCCGGCTTCCGCAATGAATTCCACGCCGGTGTCCAGCAGGCTTTCGGAAAGCACCTTGTCGTGGACGCGGAGTACATCTGGAAGTACACCCACAACGGCTATGACTTCGGCATTATTGCCGCGACCCCCATCGCCTTCCCGATCATGTGGCAGCGGTCCAAGATCCCTGGATATACGATTCGCGCGAACGTGCCCGACTGGCACGGCTTTACTGCCGTCGTGGTGATGTCCAGCGTCGCCGCCCGCTTCTTCCTGCCTCAAGTCGCCGGGGTGCCCGTCATTGGCCCTGCGGTCAGCGTCTTCCGGATTGACCATGACGAGAAGTTTAACCAAACGACGCACCTGCAATACCAGCCGTGGAAGACCGGGCCATGGTTCGGCTTCAACTGGAGATATGACAGCGGACTGGTGAGTGGTGCGTTACCGTGCTTTGCATCAACTGCAACGTGCGCGGCTACGACTATCCCCGCGAGTGTCTCCGGTACTGTGGATGAAGTCGGCTTGAAAAACGGCATCACGGCACTGCCATTGACCGCCGATCAGGTATTCCAAGCCGGGCTCACTTGCAATGGGGCGCTTATCGCCCCGAACCCACTGGCAACCGCGACTGCGAATCCGCTCAGTCCTTGCGCCGCAAGCGCGTTCGGATCGATCTACCTCAAAGTGCCGGCTCCAAACTCCGAAAACGACGACCACAACCCCCAGCGAATCGCGCCGCGTCACCTGTTCGATCTCGCGGTGGGAGATGACAACCTCTTCCGTGGGGACCGGTACAAGTGGAGCGCGCGGGTCACGGTGATCAACGTGGCGAACAAAGCAGCGCTCTACAACTTCCTTTCTACGTTCAGCGGGACGCACTACGTCACACCGCGGACCGTAACGGGAGAGTTGGCCTTCCATTTCTAGGCAATATTGGTGCTACCCGGGCGGCCTCTTTTCGACCGCCCGGCCACTACCCTTTTTGTTCGTACGCCATCGAACTCGGGAAACCAAAGAAGCGTTCCTGCCAGGAGGGGCTGGAACATGCCACGCCCACTAGGGTATAAACGCCGCGACGCAAAAAAATTAGAGGCGCGCCGGTTTGCGGCCGTGGCTCGTTTGAAGCGCGGCGAATCCACGGCAGCGGTCGCACGTTCTCTGGGTGTTTGCATTCAATCGGTCCAGCGATGGGGCCGCTGGCATCGTTGGCGCGGAGACGAAGGGCTGCGCCGCATTCCGAAGTCCGGGCCCCATCCTAAACTTGCTCGTGAAAAACTGGCCCTCCTCCCCAGCCTGTTGGCGCAGGGACCGTCAGCCCACGGATTCGACACGCCCGTTTGGACCACCGAACGCATCGTCGGCCTGATCTGGCGCCGCTTCCGAGTCCGCTATTCCCGCGATTACGTGAAGCACCGATTGATGCCACGCCTAGGGTGGAGATGGCACAAACACACTTGGCTGCCGACGAGAACGAGAAAGACTGCTCATATGTGATTCTACTCAGAGTCATACCAAACGGAGTGTGGCCAGCGCAACTCTCTCCCGCAGTTCTTCGACGCCTTGGATGCGGCTTTGCTAGAATGAAATCTGGAGTTGGCCTGCAACGCAGGTGTTGAAAGCGACGATCTTTTGAACCAATACTGAACCTCCGGGTGCCCGAGTCAGACGACCCGTGTGCATGGCCTGCGGCGGATTTCGGTTCGCTGCGGGAAAGCCTAAAGGCCGGCGCAGGGCGCCCACTTTTTACAGGTGGTTCAGGATCGAGCTTCACACGGCGAAGTGGACCGCTCCATTTTTTGTGCAACCACACGTTCCCCGGTAGCGTATCTTTCCAAAGACGCAGCCTGCGGGCAGGCGCCGGGCCTGGCATAGAGAGCAAATGAAAATTCTGTTTGTAGGGGACATCGTGGGTTCGCCGGGCCGGGAAATTGTCGCCGACCGGCTGGCCGACATTGTGCAATCACGCCAAATCGACCTGGTGATCGCCAACGGCGAGAACTCCGCCGCGGGCTTCGGCATTACGCCCCGGATTGCCGAGCAATTGTTCGCGGCGGGCATCGAAGTTTTGACCGGGGGAAATCACATCTGGGACCGAAAAGAAATTCTCGAATACATCCCGCAGCATCCCCGCCTGGTGAGACCGGCGAACTTCCCGGAGGGCAACCCCGGCTCAGGCCTGTACGTGGGCACGGCGCGTAACGGCGTGCCTTACGCCGTGCTGGACCTCCAGGGCCGCGTCTTCATGGCGTCAAATGATTGCCCGTTCCGGGCAGCCGATCGGGAGCTTGCCCGCATCCCAGCAGAGGTTCGCGTGATTTTCGTGGACCTTCACGCAGAAACGACAAGCGAAAAGGAAGCCATGGGTTGGTATCTGGACGGACGCGTGTCAGCCTTGATCGGTACGCATACGCACGTGGCCACGGCCGACGAGCACGTGTTGCCGAACGGAACCGCGTTCCAGACCGACGTGGGAATGACTGGTCCTCACAACGGCGTCATCGGAATGGATAAAACTGCGATATTGCGGAAGTTCCTGGACGGCCAACCGGCGCGGTTCGAGGTGGCCACCGGCGACATCCAGATGAATACCGTTCTCATTGATGTGGACGAGACCACCGGCCGCGCCCGAGGAATCGAGCGCCTGCGCTTCCGGACCGACTGAGGCGAACTGATCATGGACCGTTCACAGAGAACGTTCCCGGTGAACCGTGTGTATCCTTTGCGCGCTGCGGCCGTGCTGGCCACCGTGCTGGCTTTGTTTCTTTCTCTTCCTGCACGCGCGCAGGAGCAATACCAATATGAAAGCGATCTGGTGGCGAAGCGGCAGCTTTATCGCGACGTGGGCGCCGGTTTTCGCGAGATTCGCCGCGGGCCCAATGGAAATTATTATGTCCTCACCGCGCCCGCTCCGGCCCTGCTGATTTACGATCCCTCCGGGAAGCGCATCGGCGAGTTCCCCAGTCCATCCGCAGCAGCAGGAAAAGGCGCTGCGATCGTTTACGGCGAATCCTTTGATGTGGACCATGACGGCCGCGTCGTCGTGTGCGATCGTGGCGCCAAGGCCGTCAAGATTTATTCGCCGAGCGGAGCTCTGGCCGCCTCGATCCCAATGCCGGTGCCGGTTTCCGTGGTGTTTCTTCCAGGGGATGAATTCGCAGTCGCAAGTCCGGATACCGAGCATTTGGTGACTGCCTACGACCTCACCGGAAAAGTGGTCCGCGATTACGGCGACCGCGAAGAGATCGCCGATCGCGCCGACGTAAACACGCAAGTGAATTACGGCCGCCTCGTTGTTGATAATATGGGTAACAACTATTTTTATTTTGCGTACTTGCCCGAACCGACCGTGCGCAAGTTCGACCACGTGGGCTATCTGGCTCTGGAGATTTCCCTCAAGACCTTGGAATTTGCGCCTGCCGCGCAGGCGGCCCGCAAGGCCATTGTCCGCTCGGAAGAGACGCAAGGAACCGTTCCTTCTCTGCACCGCATTATTAGCGCCGTCGGCGTGGACCCCCAAACGCAAGAGCTTTGGATCGCCATCGGCACGCTCCTCATGCGGTTCGACAAGGACGGGCAGCGGCTAGCGAGTTTTCGGACTTATTTACCCCGCGGGGCGCGCCTGGAAGCATCCCAAATCCTGGTGGAGCCCGACCGTTTGTTGATCGGGGCCGACCCCCAGGGAATCTACGAATTTCCAAAACCGGAAAAACTTCCGCAATGAATGTTACCGGTCCGTAATCATCGGATTATTCCGCGGTTCATGGTTGCAACGAATTTGGAGGGCGCGGCGGGTTGGCACCGTTCGTGTCTGGCTCACGGAAATTCACCGGCAGGCACACCTTTTGCGAGCAAGAGGTTTATTTTCTGCGAGATACGATGTTGTGGAAAACCTGTGAATCTTCTGTGGGAGGTCCGCATAAGCTCCTAAAATTTTCACTTGCCGCGCAGCGTGCGTTCAGCGAGAATCCACGCTCGTCTTAGGAAACCCAGTACGGTAACTGGCACCCCTGTGGACGCCGTGACGCGAACAAGAAGTTAGTGCACCGAGTGGCAGGCCCATCTTGGGCCGACCGGGCGAAGGGGAGAAGGTCACGGGGTCAACCCAGAAACTGACTGCAGCCACAAGAGGCTCTTGTGGTTGTGTTTTTCCACAGTTTTTCCACAGTTGTGGAAATAGCTGGCGCGGGCTCTTTTCGCTTTCTTGAGGGTTCTGAGGGAATGAATTCCTGGGAAAAAATTTTGCAGCATATGGAGCGGCGGGTCAACCCGCACAGTTTCGCCACGTGGTTTCGTCCCACGCGTCAGGAAGGAACCGAAAACGGCAGGCTCGTGGTTCGCGTCCCCTCCCGGATCTTCCGGAAACGGCTGACGGAAACCTACGGCGAGTTGTTGCAGGCCGTTCTGGCCGAAGTGGGCATGAGCAATATGCACCTGGAATTTATGTGCGCGGAAAATGAACCCGCGCCGGCGGGAAATCCCCTGAAGCAAACGCGTCTGGATTTTGATTCCGTCGATCATCAATTGAATCCCCGCTACCAATTTGACTCGTTTGTCGTGGGCGCGTCGAATCAATTCGCGCATGCGGCGGCCCAGGCGGTCGCCGAACAGCCCTCGAAAGCCTACAATCCGCTGTTTCTGTATGGCGGCGTAGGGATGGGCAAGACGCACTTGATGCAGGCGGTCGGCCACCTGATCAAGAAGCGCAATCCGGCGGCGCGGCTCACGTACATCAGCGCGGAAAAATTCACCAATGAAGTCATCAATTCGCTGCGCTTCGATCGCATGATCGGATTCCGCGACCGGTTCCGCTCGGTCGATGTTCTTCTGGTGGACGATATCCAGTTCATTGCCGGCAAGGAGCGCACGCAGGAAGAGTTCTTTCACACCTTCAACGCGCTTTACGACCTGCAGCGGCAGATCGTGATCAGTTCCGATTGCCCGCCGAAGGAAATTTCCGCCATCGAAGAGCGCCTGCGCTCGCGGTTCGAGTGGGGCCTGATCGCGGACATCCAGCCGCCTGACCTCGAAACCAAAATCGCCATCCTGCAGAAAAAAGCGGAAAACGAACGCGTCATCATTCCCGATGACGTCGCCGAATACATCGCCCGCGCGATCAAGTCCAACGTGCGGGAGTTGGAAGGCGCGCTGACGCGACTGATTGCCTACGCCTCGCTGACCGGCTCCATCTTGAATCTTGTGACGGCGCAGCAAGTTTTGCGCAACATCATCGCCACACAGGAGAAGCGCATCACCATCGACCTGATCCAGAAAAAGGTCGGCGAGCAGTTCGGCCTGCGCGAGCAGGATTTGAAGGTCCGCTCGAACACCAAAGCGATCGCGTTTCCTCGGCAGGTCGCCATGTATCTGGTGAAGCAGCTCACCTCGGCGTCGCTTCCGGAAATTGGCCGTCAATTCGGCGGCAAGCACCACACGACGGTGCTCCACTCAATCAACAAGATCGACGCCCTGCGCCGCAGCGACAAGGACCTGAACCGCACGATCAACAAGCTGATGGATTCGTTCGGCTGATCCGAAACTTTTTTGTGTTCGTTGGTCTTCTCCAAACGCCCCGGTTTTCTTCGGGGCGTTTTTCCTTGTATTGGTAGCACAGCCACTCTTGGCTGTGCGCTTTTATGAGTCGCGCTTTCAAGCTGCAGATCGAGCGACAATCGCAAACCCCGCACAGCCAAGAGTGGCTGTGCTACCCGGCTTTTGCCATGTTGAAATCCTGCGCATAAGGCTGTGCTCATCCTGTGCAACGATGGCGGCGGCTGAGGAAAAATTTTGGCGCGCCATGGCCTCCAGCCCGATTCGCGACGAATTATCCGATCAATCCTCAAATTGCATCCTCGCGGATGCACAGGGCAAACGCATCTCTGTCTCTCGATGCGCGCGATATCCGCATTTCCACAGCGACGGCTACTACTACGGTCTTTATACATCTTATAAAACAGGGTACAGTACCCCTTCGCAGTAGCAGTTGTGTTTGTGCCTTCCGGCGGAGGAAATCCAGCGATGGAATTCAGTGTGAAGAACTTTGAACTGCTCGATGAGCTCAATCTAACGCAGGGAGTCGTCGAGCGGAAAACCACAATTCCGATCCTTGGCAATATCCTTTGCGAAGCCTCCGGCAATCGCGTCACACTGACGGCCACCGACCTCGAGCTTTCCATCCGCACCTCGTGTGAAGCGAAAGTAAAAAAAGAAGGGGCCGGAACCATCCCGGCGAAAAAACTCCTCGAGCTCGTGCGCCTCTTGCCCGAAGGCGAAATCCGGTTCAAGCTGCTCGAAAATCATTGGGTGCAAATTCTAGCCGATCGCAAGACCTACAAAATGGTCGGCATGGCCAAGGATAATTTTCCCGCGATCCCCGCATTCCCGCACCCAATCGCAAAAATTCCCGCGAAAATATTGTCGTCGCTGATCGCCAGAACGGCCTTCGCAATATCGAACGAAGAGTCCCGCTACACCCTGAACGGAGCGCTCTTGCTGTTGAAGCCGGAGATGGTCACCATGGTCGCCACCGACGGCCACCGCCTGGCCGTGGCCGAGATCGATCACAAATTCGAAGGCTTGACCCGGGAAGTTCGGCCACTCGTCCCCAAAAAAGCGCTGGCCGAAGTGCAGCGCCTTGCGAGCGAGGCGGGCGAGGACGCTGAAATCGAATTCGCGCTGGACGAGAGCCACCTTTTCTTTCGCGCCGGGGAACGCCTGCTCATTTCGCGAATGCTCACCGGACAATTCCCGAATTACGAAGCCGTCCTGCCGCGGGACAACAACCGAAAAGTGGTGATCGAGCGCGGAGAACTAAACGACGCTGTCAAGCGCGTCGCGCAGCTTGCGGACACCCGCTCCCATGCGGTAAAGCTTTCCGTCTCCGCCGAAGGCATCGAAATTTCCGCGTCCAGCCCGGAATACGGCGAAGCCAAGGAAACAATCGAGAAGGAATACAAAGGCGAGCCGATCGCCATCGGTTTCAATGCCCAGTACATGATCGATTTTCTAGCCGCCGCCCCCGAAGGCCTCATCAGCCTCGAACTAAAAGACGAACAATCCGCCGGACAGATGCGCCCCCTCGCCGACGAGGCCTACCGCTACCGCTACGTCATCATGCCCATGCGGATTTGATTCACTTCTTGCGTCACCCCGTTGTCACCCGCTCTTCATTGCTAAATCTGCGTGTTCGAAATCTGCTCAAATCTTTCAAGGAGAGAAGTAATCTCTGCCTCGGCAAAGGTTTGACAGTCGGAGTAAAGCTTCGTCAACAACGCTGGAAGAGTCTGTGCGAGTGACGGAAGAACGTGATCAAATTCTGAAAATGCGCGACGAAAAGAGAGAATGTTTTGCAGGTTTTCGGCCAATTTCAGTTTGCGTTCCGTCTGGTCTTCCCAGACAGTTATCCAATATCGACAAGTGAGGCAGGATGGAGCGCAACGGGTACCGTCGTGAGATAAGAATGATTCCCAGCCCGACATCGCAAGCGAAAGAACCCTTTGCGAATCATCTCGCCGCTTTTCGCTGTTGCATCTCTTGCACGCGACCAACACGTTGCCCGGGACGTGGAGGCCCGCTCGGTAGCGATTCATGCCGTCGAGATGCTCAATCACAGGGATCGTGTCGGACAGGTCGCGGGAGCAATATGGGCATTTGTTATTGAACAGCTTCCGAACAAGCTTCTCGTATTCTTCGCCGTCAACTCTAATTGGCCACTTTTGGCTGATCCGACGACTCAATTCGTGGAGAAACATGCTCACGAGCTTGTTCGCAACGTCGGATTTGGCTCGTCGTGTTGCGGTACGTAATTGGGAGGTTGGATCTCTCACGATTTTTCTGCGCCAAGTAGCAAATTGGCGTCAACGCCCAACGCGTGTGCGAGTGCCTTCAGTTCGTAGTCGAGCACATGACGGTGATTGTTTTCGATCTTCGCAATCGCGGCTCGGTCGAGCTGAATCCCGAGTTGAGCGAGCTTGCCGGAAAGGGCGTCCTGCGTCAGCGCTGGCTTACAATTTTGACGCGCTTCAGCCACGCGCCTGCCAATGATGTTTTTGCCCGCCTGCTTCCTGATCACACGGAGAGAGTACCTTTTGCAAAAGGCGATAATGTTCTAAACTAGAACATCAATCGCGTGGGCCCTCAAGAGGTCTGGCATTACGATTTTCCAAAGGAAGCCAAGATGACGAAGAAAAAGACGAAATCGCGTTTATATGAGGTGAGCATGAAACCAACGCGCGACAGTCTCCCATGGCCGGGGCTGAAGGCTAAAGACCGTCTGAGCCGGGTTGTAACGCGGGCGGTGAAGGACGCTAAGGAGGCAAGAGAAAGGGACGTGTGGGCGGAAAAGCAGATTGCGCGGGTGCTGGACAATGTCCCGCCACGGGCTGCGATGAGACTGGTTTTACGCGAGATGAGCCGCCGGGGGAGACCTTTCCCTCGGTCCGCGAAAGCTCTACTCAAACTCCTCCCAGGCTAGAACCTAGAGGCGAGTAAGCTTAATTTATGTTCATAAATTACATACCAATTTATAAAATATATAGTCGATTGCCGTCCAAGTGCTCGGACTGGATTTCACACGCGAACGGAGCCCGCTTGAAGCACCGACCAAAAAAGAAGCCTCAATGTAAGCAATTGAATATAAAAGGGTTAATTGTTGGCTTAGGGCCTTCCGGCCCTTGAGAAAAAGCCGCATTCAGGGTAGAATATATACGGTCAGACGGTTCTTAGGTTTCCTCCAGTACGGCACGTCGGCCAGGCTGGCAGCGCCCCTGATTTGCATGCCCGCGCCAGAGTATGCGGGACGCTCAAAGGCCTGGAGGAAAGAAGTCTTCGCCGCGTCCGCTTCCGCTCGATCGGAATCCGGACGGGATGGAGCAGAAACCCTTCGAGTCCCGGCAGCGAGCAATGGCCGAGGGCCACAGGGTAAGGCGGCGGTCGAATCGATCGTTGCGGGCGTTTCGTGAAGTGCGAAGCCCGCCAGCAAAAATGACAGCGCCTTTCCCCGGGTGCGGGCTCTACTTGGAGCCCGCCGCTTAGCAGACTCCGCAGGAGCACGCACAACATGGCAGAAAAAGCAGCAACAGTGGGAAATGAAACCGAACACCGCTATGACGCGGCATCGATCAAGGTGCTGGGCGGCATTGAGGCCGTGCGAAAGCGCCCGGCGATGTACATCGGCTCGACGGGCGAGATGGGACTGCATCACCTGGTCTGGGAAGTCGTCGACAATTCGGTCGATGAAGCCCTCGCGGGATATTGCGACGAAATCAACGTCGTGGTGCATGAGGACAACAGCGTCACGGTGACGGACAACGGGCGCGGAATTCCGGTGGACATGCACGCCACGGAAAAAAGGGCCGCGGCGGAAGTCGTGATGACCGTGCTGCACGCGGGCGGAAAATTCGACAGCGATACCTACAAAGTTTCGGGCGGTTTGCACGGCGTCGGTGTTTCGGTGGTGAACGCGCTCTCCGATTGGCTCGATCTGGAAATCTGGCGCGACGGCGAAGTGTGGGAGCAGTCCTACAACGCGGGAAAACCCAAGGCCAAGCTGCGGGTCACCGGGAAAACGCGCAAGACCGGCACGAAAATTACATTCCATCCCGATCTCACGATTTTCGAGAATCACAAGTACAGCTACGACATTCTGGCGCAGCGGCTGCGCGAGCTGGCCTTCCTGAACAAGGGCCTCAAAATCACGCTGACCGATGAGCGCAGCGACAAATCCGCCGAGTTTCGTTTCACCGGAGGCATCGCCGAATTCGTCAAGCACCTGAACAAGGGCAAACAGGTGCTGCACGACTCGCCGATTTACATGGAGGGGAAACGCGACACCGTCGATATCGAAATCGCGCTGCAATACAACGACAGCTACACGGAAAATGTTTTTGCTTTCGCCAACACGATCAACACGGTGGACGGCGGGACGCACCTTTCCGGCTTCCGCTCGGCGCTGACGCGCACGATCAACAATTTCGCTTCGGCCTCGAACATGCTCAAGGAGCAGAAGGACGAAGTCACGATCACCGGCGATGACGTGCGCGAAGGACTTGTCGCGGTCGTTTCCGTGAAATTGCCGCAGCCGCAGTTCGAGGGCCAGACCAAAGGAAAACTTAACAGCGACATCAAGGGTCCGGTCGAGCAACTGATCAACGAGCGCTTAGGCGAGTATTTTGACAAGCACACGACCGTGGCCCGCCGCATCGTCGGCAAGTGCATCGACGCCGCGCGCGCGCGCGAAGCCGCTCGCAAGGCGCGTGAGTTGACGCGTCGCAAGTCCGCTATGGATTCGGGCGGCCTGCCGGGAAAACTCGCCGATTGCCAGGAGCGCGATCCCGCGCGGTGCGAGCTGTTCATCGTCGAGGGCGAATCGGCCGGAGGGTCGGCCAAGGGCGGGCGCGATCGCAAGTACCAGGCCATCCTGCCGCTCAAGGGAAAAATCCTCAACGTCGAAAAAGCGCGCTACGACAAGATGCTGGGCCACGAGGAAATCCGCGCCATTATCACGGCGCTCGGCGCGGGGATCGGCAAGGACGACTTCGACATCGCCAAGCTGCGCTACCACAAAATTATTCTCATGACCGACGCAGATGTGGACGGCAGCCACATTCGCACGCTGCTGCTCACGTTTTTCTTCCGCCACATGACCGAGCTGATCAAGCGCGAGCACATCTACATCGCGCAGCCGCCGCTGTACCGCGTCAAGCGCGGCAAGATGGACCGCTACATCCGCGACGAAGATGAATTCAATCACGAGCTGATGTCCCGCGCCACCGAAGACCACATCGTGAAGCCCAAGGAAGGCGGCGCGATTCAGGGCGCGGCGCTCACGAAATTCCTGCTGAACGTGCAGGAATACGTTTCGGCGTCCGCGAAAATGGCACGGAAGCTCCGCGAGCCGCTGCTGGTGGACCTGCTCGCCGCGAGCGACTTCGAAAAGAAAACCGATTTCGAGGACAAGAAGGCGCTCGAAAAGCTCTCCAAAGCGATCGGCAAAGCAAAGCTCGACATCGACCCGAAGATTGTCTACGACGAAGAGCACAGCCTCTATGACCTGCTCATCCCGGGCAATGCGGCCCGGCCCGGAGACAAAAAAATCAACTGGGCCTTCGCCTCGACGCCGGAGTACAAGCGCCTGCGCACGTCGGCGAACGCGATCAGCGAACTCGATCATCCTCCCTTCACCGTGACGCGCAACGGGACCAAGGAAGTGAAGGAAAAGGCGTCGGACGTTCTCGCCTACGTGCTCGAAGACGCGAAAAAAGAATTCACCATCACGCGGTTCAAAGGCCTCGGCGAAATGAACCCCGACCAGCTCTGGGAAACCACGATGAACGCCGAAACGCGCACGCTGCTCAAAGTGCGCCTCGACGACGCCACCGCCGCCGAAGAAATTTTCTCGACGCTGATGGGCGAAAACGTCGAAAGCCGCCGCAAATTCATCGAGGAAAACGCCCTGGAAGTCGTGAATTTGGATATCTAGTAGACGATAGTTCTTCTAGTCTTTGGCACAGTTTTTGTGGTGAGTTTTGTAGGGCACTGAAGCCGTGCCCTACAAAGCTTACTCCGGTCTTGCAATTGCCGCGGTTTGATGGGGGAAATGCTCTACCAATTAAGTTGGACGACGCTGCCCGGACTGCACGGATTGGCCTGCTCGGAGTTCCGCGCGACGCCGACATTGGCGGCGGACAATGAGCGCGGCGTGGCCGTTGAGTGCGCGAGCGAAGCCGAGCGCGACTCCTTCCTTGCGGAACTCGAAACGCATTTCGGGCCGCTGCGGTTTCTAAACACGGCAGCGGCATTTGATGGGGTGAAGGATTACGTTGCCCTGCGAGGGGCACGGAGATAGCTGCATGAAGTAGGGGCATCCGCCGCGGCGGACCGTGCCCCTACATTAGATAAGCCAAGGACGGATCGATGGCGGACGAACCGAAACAGTCACACATGATCCCGGTCGAAATTGAGGCCGAGATGAAGAAGTCGTACCTCGATTACGCGATGAGCGTGATCGTGGCGCGCGCGATTCCCGACGTGCGCGACGGCTTGAAGCCGGTGCAGCGGCGCATCCTGGTGGCGATGAACGACCTGGGCCTCGCCTCAAATCGCGGCTACCGCAAGTGCGCGAAAATTTGTGGCGACACTTCGGGGAATTACCACCCGCACGGCGAAGCCGTCATTTATCCGACGCTCGTGCGCCTGGCGCAATCCTTCAACATGCGCTACCCGCTGATTGACGGGCAGGGGAACTACGGCTCGGTCGACGGCGATCCACCCGCGGCGATGCGGTACACCGAAGCGCGCCTTGCAAAAATCACGGAGGAAATGCTCGCCGATCTTGAAAAAGAGACGGTGGATTTCATCCCGAACTTCGACCAGACGCGCGAAGAACCTGTCGTCCTGCCGTCGAAGATTCCGAATCTGCTCGTGAACGGCGCGAGCGGCATCGCCGTCGGAATGGCGACAAACATCCCGCCGCACAACCTGGGCGAAATCATCGACGCCACGGTGATGCTGATCGACAAGCCGGACACGCCGCTCAAAGAAGTCATGAAGCTGGTGCCCGGGCCGGACTTCCCTACCGGCGGATACATTTCCGGCGCCGAAGGCATCCTCGCGGCGTACAAGACCGGGCGCGGCAGCTTCACCATGCGCGCCAAGGCCGCGATTGAAAGCGTCGGCAAGGACCGCGAGAACATCGTCATCACGGAAATTCCCTACCAGGTGAACAAGTCGCGCCTGATCGAGCGCATCGCAGAACTCGTGCAGACGAAAAAGATCGAAGGCATCGCCGACGTGCGCGACGAATCCGATCGCGAGGGCATGCGCGTGGTGATCGAGATCAAGCGCGGCGAAGAGCCGAAGCTGATTCTCAACCATCTCTACAAGCACACGCAGATGCAGGAATCGTTCGGCATGATCCTGCTGTCGATTGTCGGCGGGCAGCCGCGCGAGCTGGGACTCGTGCCGATGCTCAAGCTGTTCATCGACCACCGCGTGGAGGTGGTGCGGCGGCGCACGCAATTCGAGTTGCGCAAGGCCGAAGAGCGCGAGCACATCCTGCTCGGCTTCAAGAAGGCGCTCGAACATCTCGACGACATCATCAAGCTGATCCGCCGCAGCAAATCGCCGAAGGAAGCGCGCGAGGGCTTGATGGAAACCTGGCGGTTCACTGAGCGCCAGGCGCAGGCCATCCTCGATCTGCAGTTGCACCGCCTGACGCAGATGGAGCGCGAAAAGATCATCGAGGAACTGAAGCAGATTCAAGCGCTGATCGCCGAGCTGAAGGAAATTCTGGCCAGCGAAAAAAAGTTGAAGACCGTGATCGTAAAGGAACTGCGCGAGGTGCAGAAGGATTACGCGGACCCGCGGCGCACCGAGATCGTCGAAAACGTCGAGGAGATCAAGCTCGAAGACCTGATCGCCGACGTGGACATGGCCATCACCGTCAGCCACGCGGGCTACATCAAGCGCACGCCGGTGGACGTGTACCGCCACCAGTCGCGCGGCGGCAAGGGCCGCATCGGCGCGAAAACGCGCGACGAGGATTTCGTCGAGTACCTGTTCGTTGCCTCGGCCCACAGCTACATCCTGCTCTTCAGCTCCAAGGGCCGCGTGTACTGGCTCAAGGTGTATGAGATTCCCGAAGCCGCGGCGGCCACGCGCGGCAAGGCGATTTCCAACCTCGTGAAATTTCAGGAGGACGAGCACCTCACCGCCGTCGTCGCGGCTCGTAATCTGGAGGAGGAGGGCACGTTCCTCTTTTTCGCGACGCGCAACGCCACGGTGAAGAAAACCACGCTCAACGAATTCTCGAACCCGCGCTCGACCGGCATCATCGCCATCAACCTCGACCAGGAAGACGAGCTGATCGGCGCGCACCTCACCGACGGCAAGCAGATGATTTTCCTCGCCAGCCACGACGGCCAGGCCATCCTGTTCCGCGAAACCGAAGTGCGCTCGATGGGACGCAACGCCGGCGGCGTGAACGGCATGGACCTCGCCAAGGGCGACTATCTCGTGGGCATGGAACCCGTGCAGCCCGACTTCGAGATCATCAAGAAAGAAGCGAAATCGGACGCGCAAAATCTCGACGAGATCGAGAATGAGGCGATCAAGGATTCTCTCACCTCCCTGATGCTGACGGTTTCCGAGAAGGGCTTCGGAAAGCGCACGCCGCTCGCCGAGTACCGCATCACCTCGCGCGGCGGCAAGGGAGTCATCAATTTGAAGTCCACCGACCGCAACGGCCCGGTAGTCGCGGCGCTCCAGGTGACTGAGGAATCCGACGTAATGATCATCACCGAATACGGAAAGGTGATCCGCGTTCACGCGAACGAAATCCGCGAAGCGGGCCGCTCGACCCAGGGCGTGCGCCTGTTGCGCCTCGAAGACGAAGACAAAATTGCCGCCGCCGCATCGATCCAGGAAGACCAGGAAGTGACGGAAGAAAAGAAGTAGCGGGCAGTAACAGGAAACAGTCAGGACGCTCCGGATGAATGGATAAGATCCATTCCGAAAACACCCCAAAGAGGGGGCCGGCGCTATGAAAACCATTCCCCGCAGAAAAGAAGTTTGGGAAAGGGATTGCCTTCGACGAAGCCAGAACTCAGGTGCGAGTCGCGGGTGACGAAGCAGTCGGCCTTCACATCCTCAAAATGAATTCGATTGTGGGTTAAGTAGCGCGGGCTTCAGCCTGCGGGGTTTGGTCCTTGCAAGCACTAACCCCCGCAGGCTGAAGCCCGCGCTACTTAACCCACAAAACTATTTCGCTTCGAGGTAGTATCCCGGCCGCGTACGGACTTTTATTCCCGGGCGATCCACTGTCACCTTGATTTGGTGATAGCCCGGCGCATCCGAACCGCTGGGGCGATAGCTGAGCATGTACTGCGAGTTTAGTTCGCCGCCGATGGCATCGACCGCGCTTTCGATTTTGCTGTCTCGGAACACGGATTGATACGTCCCGCCCGTGGCCGTGGCGGCGACCTCCAGCGGCCGATCCTTCACCACCGCCGTGGCGTTTCGTACGGCCCACTCCGCAAGGCCCAGGAGATCGATGTTGCCGCCGTATTGCTGCTGGCTTGTCGGTGTCTGCGCGGTCCCGGGCATGGGTGGTCCCCCGAACGTTCCGGGAGGCGTGGCCGGGGAGGGGCCAGTTTGCGACGGCTGCGAGCGCAGCCCCGCGGCAGTGGGGGAAAGCCCCACGCTATAAATCACGATGTTCGCAAGCTGCGCTTCGCGCAGGACGTGGCCGAGCCTTTCCTCGCTCCCGTTGTCACTGGCTTCGCCGACAACAATAATCGCGCGGCGCCGCTCCGCGGGGCGATCGCGCAACAGTCCGACCGCAGTGGCGAGCGCGTCATACAGGCGCGCCCCACTGTTGCCGGGCTTCAGGGTGGCGATCGTCTTTTCGATTGTATCGTTGTCCGTGGTGAATGGCAGCAAACGGTTGACGCCGTCGTCGTAGCTGAGGACCGCGCCCTCTCCCGACGGGCCGACCACGGTTTGCGTGAAAACAATCGCGGATTTCTGGATGGCCGGCAAAAGCGGCGCGATGCGCGAACTGCTCTCAAAGACAAGCACCGCCGAGACCGGCTCGCCGCCCAGGTCGAAGGATTCGATCGTCTGGTCGGCGCCGTCATCGAGGACGTGGAAGTCTTTCTGTCGAAGGTCGAGTATGGGCTCGCCCTTGCCGTCGATCACAACCACGGGCGCCCTCACCAGTGCGACACGGACGCGGATCGTGCCTTCCGGAGCTTGTTGCACGGGCGTGCCGGGCTTGGGCGCAATGGGCCCTTGCGTTTGCTGAGAGCGGGCGGGCGGGGCCGCAAACACGAACCCGGCGGCGAGCGCCGCCAGGCAAACATCGATCGTTCGTATCCTAGTCATCTCACCGCCAGTCTACTACTTTGGACGCGAAAACGCCCTCGCGCGTTGGCCGCCCCCCCGCGGGTATATAGACGGAACGCGGCACGGTCGAGTCTCTGGCGTTTCCGCTCGGCGGTTGCGTAGAATGTCAAATTGCAGTCACTTGCAGTGGAGGGTTCATGAGCCGCAGGCGCCGTCAGAAAGAAATCGAGCCGCCCTATCGCGATCCGATTTTCATGGAAAGCTTGCCGGCCCGCCCCGTGCGCATCACGACCGAATATATCGACCCGCTCGAGCGGTTTCGGCGTGAGAACGTTGGCGACACGATTGTCATGTTCGGGTCCGCCCGGATCCTTTCGCGCGAACAAGCGATGGCGCACTTGCACAAGCTGCGAAAGGCGAAAAAAAAGCGCCTCAGCGCACCGCAATACCGCGTCGCTCTCCGCGACGCGAAATCAGCCGTCGAGATGTCCCGCTACTACGAAGAAGCGCGAGAGCTGGCGCGCAGGATCACTTCCTGGGCCATGTCGCTCGGCGATCATCCGCGGCGCTTCGTGATCTGCTCCGGCGGAGGCCCTGGGATCATGGAGGCGGCCAACCGCGGCGCAGCCGAAGCGGGCGGGAAATCGATCGGCCTGAGCATTGAGCTGCCGCACGAACAGCGCCCCAATGATTACATCAGTCCCGAGCTGAGTTTCATGTTTCACTATTTTTTCATGCGCAAGCTGTGGTTCGCGCAGCTCGCCAAGGCGCTGATTGTTTTTCCCGGCGGTTACGGCACCATGGACGAACTCTGGGAAATGCTCACGCTGATGCAGACCGGAAAATTGCAGCGGCGCAACTTGATTTTGATTTATGGACGCAAGTATTGGGACCGCGTGCTCGACTGGAAACACATGCTGCGCTGCGGAACCATCAACAAGCACGAATACGGCCTGCTGGAATTTGCCGATACGGTGGACCAGGCCTTCGACCGCGTGCGCGACGGCCTCGAAAAACATCACCTCGAACCGGATACGCTTCTGCAATAGCGCATACAACCTTCTTCTCGACTTCCACGATCAAATTAACTGGAGTCAGAATGGCCCGCCCCAGTCCCGGACCTCGAACGCACCCAAGGAGGTGCCTTATGGTCTGGACGAAGATGCTCTGGAAGACGGCTCTAACCTCCGCTTTGGCTGGCGGTTTTCTGCTACTGGGCGGCGCGACGACAGTCCGGGCGGATGATTTTGACAATTGCCACCGGAACGTCGATAAATGGGAGGATAAACTGGAGCGCGACATCCATCGCCATGGGTACAATAGCCGCCAGGCCAATCACGATCGCCATGAGCTCACCGAGGCGCGCGAAAGTTGTGAGCGTCGTTACGGCAATAGCTGGCACGGCCGGAATGACTACGATCATGACGGCGACCGGCGCTGATTCGGCATACACAACGGAAGCAAACAGAAACAAAACGGGCCGCACCGATGAAATCGGGCGGCCCGTTCTGGCAGTTGGAGCAAAGAATCAGGGAACTTAGTTCTTGCTTGCCACCAGATCGTCTGAAAACACGCCTTCGAACCGGCGCTTCTCATCCTGGTCATGCAGCAGGACCACGGGGGCAATCCGCAGCGCATGCCGGCACGAGCGGCACGCCGCCATTTCCCCTTGCAGGTCCTGCAGGAAACCATCGGTGAAATGGTACTGGTCGGGAGTGCGTCGCGCCGCTTTTACGCCGCGTTCTCCGCAGTATGGACAAGTGTATTCCAGAGTATCCTCTTGGGGGTCGCGACCCAGCGCAGCCCAACCCGTATAACGGATCCCAACAGCCTCTTTTGAAGGAAGACGCATGATTTTGAACCTCGCCAAAACACGCAAGCTGAATATGTGATGCATGAACATCGGAATTTGGTGCATTAAAAGTGAATACTTGCATTTTACTGATAATAATGGGCTTATCTGCAATCCTAAGATGAGGCCTTAATTCCGAAATTGATCTTGGACCTTGGGTTGAAATCCGGGTACGCCAATCTCCCCGTAGCAGCAGGCGGTTTGCCTGGCGCCATTCGGGAGAATGGCGTTCCCGGGATCGCCCCCAAGGGGAGCGAAGAAGGGCCGAAGATATCGGTGCTTCGGCCCTTGCAATTCCCGGCGCGGCCCCTCCTACAGCGGCGCCGGGGAAATGGTCTCCGTGGGTGAAATTAGAAGCGGAAGACAACACCCGCGGAGTAGCGGAAGTTGTTCCAGTTCACCTGATTGGTCGAAGTTGGCATGCGCGTCAGCAGGTAATCCAACTGGCCGAGACGAATTCCAAAGTGGGGCGTGGCATTCCAATCGAGCCCGACGCCAGGGCTCATGGCGAAGGTGTTGTGATTGATCGTGGTTTGGTTGAAGCCGGGGTTGGTATGCGTAAATCCAAAAAGGGCCTGAGCGAAGGGAGAGAGTTTGGAACGCTGAAAGAGTGAAATTTTAGGCCCGGCCAAATAGGTCAACGCGGTCGCGTCCACGTCCGTGCCGTTAATCGTGCTGGCGTGAATGCCGCCCACTTCGACGACGAGGCTGCCCCAATTGGTGAGATTCAAAGCAATGGACCCGACGCCGCCATTGGAGTTAAACGAAGAGAGCGCGATGCCGGGGCTGGTATGAACGTAGGAATATCCGGCAAACAAATCGACCTTTGGAACATCTTGTGCGGCCGCGCCTACGCTGACCAGAAACACCAATCCCAGCAGACACGCAATTTTACGCATATGAAAATTCTCTCCTGTTTATGATTTTGGATCGTGCCAATTCCCCCAGACCCGTAATAACGAGACGGTGAGCCCACCCCGAGGATCCCAAACCGTCCGAAGCAAACAACCGTTCGAACGTAAAATGGGATGCACTGTTTTTGGGCAGCGGTTGCCCGCAAAAAAGAATTTACAGAAGGGGTTCGCGCGCGAAACGGGCGATGATTTCCCGGGCCGAGTCGCGCACGCGCACGATTTGTTGCCAATCTGCCGCCGAGGATGGAGAAAAGATCGGCGGGCAGATCGTAATGGTGATGCGTCCGGGGCGCGGCAGCCAGGTGCCGTCCCGCAGCACGCGCCGCGTTCCCTCGAGCGCGATGGGAACGATCTCCCGCTGCGCCGCAATGGCTGCCTTGAACGCGCCGAGATGAAATGGACGCACGCCGGATTGCGCGGTGAAGGTTCCTTCCGGGAAAACAAAAACGGACTCGCCGCGCCGTAGCGCGTCCTCAATTTGTTCGGCTTGTTGCAATCGGGCGCGCGGGTCTTCGCGGCGGAAAGCGAAATGGCCGAGCCTGCGAAGAAACGTCCGGAAAAACGGCATGGCCATCACTTCGGCTTTGGCGACGAAATGGTAGTCCGTGCCGAGCGCCGCCATGAGCAAGACAATATCCGCGTAGCTGGTGTGATTGGCGACGAGCATGCGCGGCGCGTTTTCCCGCAGATGTTCGCGGCCGTCGACGCGCACACGCCATCCCGCCATTTTCAAAAACGCGCGCAGCGCCGCCGTCGTGACGCGCGCCGCACTTTTTCGCGACGGGGAAAGCAACACGTACAGCCAAGCGGGAAACAGCAGCAGAGCAAATATCGCAATGGCGTAGCATCCATACGCCGCTTCGGCGGTCCGCCGCAGCGCGGTGCGAATTCGGCTGGCGCTCGATGCCGCGGCGAGACGCGCCAACTGCAGCCAAACGGGCGGCGCATCGGAATCCAGTTCGCCGGAAAGAAACCGCTGTTTCGTGGCGTCGCGGCGCAGTTTTCCGCTCGACGTTTTCGGGATGGCATTTGGCGGTACGACTTCGACTACATTGGGAGGCAGCCCTTGCGTTTCGGTGACCTGTGCGGTGATGGCCTGGGCGAGCCGCTCCCGTGCGTCGCGGTTGCGCTCGCGCGATTCGGCAACAATCACGAGCCGTTCGGTGCCCGCCATCGGATCTCCCGCGCCGAACGCCACCACGCAGCCCTTGCGTACGCCCGGCACTTGCGCCACGGCGTCTTCGATCTCGTGAGGATAAAGATTGTGCCCCGCATGGATGATGATGTCCTTCACGCGGCCCGTGATGTAGATTTCTCCGTCGGCGCGATACGCGCGGTCGCCGGAATTGACCCATCCGGCCGCCGCGCCTTCGGGAAGCAGCGCCGCCGTCGCGGCCTCATTTCGATAGTAGCCCTGCGTGACGGAAGGACCGCGAAACCAGAGTTGCCCTTCGACGCGCTCTCCCACATCATCTCCGCGGTCGTTCACGATTCGCACTTCGTGCCGAGGAACGGGCGGACCCACGGAGACGAACGAAATCACATTTGGATCTTCGCCCGAGTTGCGGGTTGAGTTGGGGGCGGAAGCGTCCGGCGGCGCCGGAACCGCGCGACCTTCCTGCGCAAACGCGGCGCGCTCGAGGTGGTCCACCAGCGGCCCTCGGCCCACCGGCGGAATCGTCACGGCCAGCGAAGCTTCCGCCAACCCGTAGACGGGCAATAAAGTTTCGCGTCGGAAGCCGCAGGAAGCGAATCGCGACGCGAAGCGGTCGAGCGTCGTGGGGAGGACAGGCTCCGCGCCGTTGAGCGCCGCGCGCCAGGCGCTCAAGTCGAGACCTTGGATTTCGTCGTCCGAAACTTTCGCGGCGGCCAACTCGTAGGCGAAATTCGGAGCCGCGCTCATCGTGCCGCGATACCGATGGAACGCGCGCAGCCATCGCGCCGGCCGCGAGAGAAATGCCAGCGGCGACAGCACCACCACCGGCAGGCCGAAATATAGCGGCATGAGCCACGCGCCGATCAGGCCCATGTCGTGATACAGCGGCAGCCAGCTTACGCCGACGTCGTCGTTGCGCAGGCCGAGCGCCTCTCCAATCGCGCGGACATTTGCAAGGAGATTGGCGTGCGTCAGCATCACGCCCTTGGGATTGCCCGTGGAGCCGGACGTGTATTGCAACAGGGCAAGGTCGTCCGCGCGCGAATGCAGTTGTGGCCCGAGCGGAGCCGCGGCGCGCGACTGGGCCAGCGCCTCGGCCGTGGCAACGCCTTCGAGCGACGGTACGAGCGGCTTCAGCAGTTTGGCCACGCTGGCCGCTTCGCGGAACGTCACCAGCAGGCGCGCGCCCGCGTTGGCCAGGATCGCCGATTGCCGTTCCGCGTACTCCGCAATCCGGTCGGCGCGAAACGGTGGATAAATCGGCACAGGGGTGGCGCCGGCGAGCAGCGTTCCGGCGAACGCCAGAAAAAAGTCGCGCGACGTTGGCAACATCAGGGCAACACAGTCCCCGCGCCCGATGCCGCGTTGCGCGAGATCGGCTGCAACTCGCTCCGCTCCGGAGAGCAATTCGCCGAACGTGAGAGAAGGGCTTTCTCCATCGTCCTCGTAAAATATCAGGTGGGTTCGAGAAGCGTCCGCGCGCCCGCGATGCCGCAGCACTTCCTGAAACGTCTCCGCAGCGGCGACTCCTTCCGCCTGGCCAGGAAAGGAAATTTCCGTCGCGCGCACAGTGGCTTCCGCATGCGCTCCGAAAGCGCCACTGGCGCCATTCGCGGCCTTTAGCGTGGCGATCAGGTCCTGCACCGTGTCGGCGCTGGCCAGCACCTCTTCATCGAGCCGCGTGCCAAACGTTTTTTCCAGCCGCAGCAGCAATTCGACGCGTTCCAGGCTGCCGAGCCCCAAATCGCGATCCAGATGCGACGCCGGGCTGGCCGAACGGAAGGCCGACTCGTGCCCCAGCTCGGCGACAAGCTCGCGCACGACTTCGAGCACGCGTTCTTCCTCGGCCACGGCGTTAAATTGTCGTACCGGAGACACCATCAGAAGTTCCCCAGGTATAGCGAGCGGACTGGAAGGGCATTGCTATGAGTAGGCTAACATGCAGGGAAACAGCGTTCAATAGTTTAGGGTTTCGAGTAGCGCAGGCTTCAGCCTGCGGGGGTTCGTCCTTGCAAGGACCAAACCCCGCTGGCTGAAGCCTACGCCACTCCACCCGTTTCCCGATTGTTCCGCACCTTGATAAACTTGCGCAGGATCATCGGGCTCTCAGATCGAGAGCGAAAAAGGAAACCGGCCATTTTCACGAACCGCTTCAACGATGCCCCCGAAAATATTCCTGATCTCGGAGTGCGAAGACTAAAAGTACTGTACGAGAGTACCGATGCGAATGTAACCCTCGTCCCATTGGCGCGGGCGGGGCTTGCAGGCAGAATGGTCGCGTGGTTGGAGCTGTTCTTCTTAATTGCGGGCTTCAAGTAAAGCCCGCACCCGACGACCGAGGACGCCGATGATTGTCGCAGCCTGCATCTCGGTGTTCGCCGTGCTGATCTTCTTGAGCTTGATCGGTCCCACGGACAAGTCCCGGTAGCTCCGGCTCAACAGCATCTTTCTTGAATTTGCCCACGCCCCACGAGCGGCCGGCTCCCCCACCGGCCGCCCTCCCCTTTTCAGGTATCGGTTTGGAGCAGGTTTTAGTAGCACAGCCACTCTTGGCTGTGCGAATTTTGCGATCGTCGTTAGTTTGTGGATGCGTGAAAGTAGCGAAAACCGCACAGCCAAGAGTGGCTGTGCTACTCGGCCTTTTCCACTCTTGCGGGGACGGCTCGTCCCGGTGTGACCGGGACGAGCGGCCCTGAGGATCGCTTGCGGCGTTTACCTTGGTCGCCCAGGCGAGCGGCCCGGTGGACGGTAACTACCCAGCGAGCGAGGACGCATCCGCAGGCGTGGACCTAGCGGCGGCGGAACGTTGTGGAGTGGAGCGCTGCAATTGCTGCAGAGTTCTCCTCCGGAGGCGGCTGCTCGCAGCCAGTGGCCGCGTGCCGCGCACTCCGGATTGATGCATTGCACAGTCCATCCCGGCAAATACTGCAAGCTTTTCCCCCTCTGGAATGACGCACCGTTTTTCCGATCCGGTCCCCCTGAGCCAGAGACCCACGGAAAAAGTTGCGGGGATTCTGCGCCGCTGCTCTTGTGGTGTCAAGAGAAAAGATACAATTCCTAGTGGTATGGTTGCCAATCGGCCCACTCGCCGCTGGACGCTCCGCCTGGTACGCATAGAAATTTCCAGCGAAATCTTCTTTCCTTCTTTACAACCCTTCAGGGCTTGCCCACAATCTGTGTTTCCAAGACGCGAAACGAGAGGAGAGAGTGTCTTCGTATGCGGAAAGGGATGCGGTGGGCAATGGCCGGTGCATTTTTCCTTCTCGCGGCGGTGTCCGCGGTCCAGGCACAGCAGCAAACGGCCGAAAGCAGGGACCCAAACGCCGCTTCCGCACCACTACCGGCTGGCAGCGCCACTCCCGCGGAGCAAAAGAAAACGGCCGAGGCTCCGAAGGCCGCCAATCTACCTGCGCCCGGCGTTCACAGATTTTGGGACCGCGAGAACGATTGGTTGTTCGCGGGCGTGGGCGCGGGGCGCGTCCTGGACTACACTTCGACGCTGAATCTCCGCCGCCGCGGCATTGATGAAGCCCTCCTGACAAACTCCATTGTGGATAATCATCCACTGTTTGCAGGGATCGAGGTGGCGACTACGGCGGCTTCCGTCGGCGTTTCCTACATCTTCCATCGCACCGGACATCACCGCCTCGAGCGCTGGACTTCCGCCGTTCACATCGGAGTCGCGACGGGCGGCGCGATTCGCAACTACGCGCTGAAGACTCCGCATCCTAAATGAATGGCTGGACCGATCCGCACAGGGCTTGGGTAGCGCCGGTTTCTTGTCCGCTACTTGAAATTTTCTGGAACTTGAAAAATCGCCGGCAGGATGCCGGCGCCACGAAAGATGCCCGTGGGCGCATAGGAGCGTCTCGGGAGATAAGCCAGTACCCGCGAGTCGCCGCCCTTGCGCCCACGCGGGTCGTTGCATCATACTCCGCGCGCTGCGCCCGTGTTCCTTGTCCGGCGCGGCATCGTCAGGGGAAGACAAGTGAATCGCCGAAGCAATCAAGCCGCCAGATTTTTCTCCGCGCTTTTCATTTTCCTGGCGGCCGGCTTGCTCTCCGCCCGGCCAAGCCGCGCGCAGCAGCCGCAGGCCCCCGCAACCACGCCGTCGCCCGCAGCGGCCCCATCTTCTTCCGCACAAGTGCAAGGCTATACGCTGACGCCTGGCCAGGAAGCGCAGGCCATCGCCTATGCGCACGCGCGGCACGAACTTTATTTTCTCGACGTCGCCTATGGACTCCTCCTGCTCGTCCTCGTGCTGCAGCTTCGCGTCGCTCCCGCCTATCGCGATTGGTCCGCGAAATGGACCGACAGCGGCTTTGGGCAGATCGTGGTTTTTGCGCCGCTCTTGCTGCTGACGCTCGATGTCCTGAGCTTGCCCACCGCGATTTGGGAACACCACCTGGCGGTGCAGTATCAGCAGTCGATTCAGGGATGGGCATCCTGGCTCACGGATTGGGCCAAGGGCGAGGGGGTTGAGATCGCCATCGGCATTCTGATGGTGTGGATTTTGTTCGCGGTCATTCGCAAAAGCCCGCGAAAGTGGTGGTTCTGGTTCTGGCTGGCTGCCGTGCCGCTCATCATTCTAGGCGCGGTGATCGAGCCGCTGATCGTCGAGCCGCTCTTTTATAAATTCACGCCGCTGGCCAACTCGCAGCCTCATCTGGCCGAACGGATCGAAGAGGTCGTCGCGCGCGCGGGCCTGCAGATTCCCCAAAGCCGTATGTTCGAAATGAACGCAAGCTCGAAGCGGAAGGACGTGAATGCCTACGCCTCAGGCCTCGGCGCCACCAAGCGCGTCGTCGTGTGGGACACTTCCATCCAGCGCTTAAGCGAGGATGAAATTCTGTTCGTCTTCGGCCACGAAATGGGCCACTACGTCCTGGGCCACGTGCGCGACGGCATTCTATTTTCCTGCGCCGTGCTCCTGTTTTTTCTCTATCTTGCCTATCGCGTCGTGCACTGGATGCTGGCGCGCTGGGGAGAAGCGTGGGCCATTCGCGGACCCGACGATCTCGCTTCGCTGCCGGTGCTGATCCTCTTGCTGACGGTATTCGGTTTCCTGTTCACGCCCATTTCCAATGTCTACAGCCGTCACCTCGAGCATCAGGCCGACCAGTACGGCCTCGAAGTGATCCACGGTTTGGTTCCCGAGGCGCCCGTGGTGGCGGCGCACGCATTTCAAATCCTGGGCGAAGTCGATCTCGAGGAACCAAATCCCTCGCCCGCCGTGAAATTCTGGTTTTACAATCATCCGCCGCTCGATGAGCGCATGCGCTTCGCGCAGACGTACGACCCGTGGTCCCAGGGCCGCGCGCCCGAATTTGTGACGGGCGCGGGCTCTGCTGGGAGCCCGCCGAAATAAATGAACCGGCCGAAGCCTCGCCGAATGAAAAAGGAGAACTGCGTTGAAAAACCGAATTTGTGAAACGGTGTTGCTGTCCGCGGTCATGGCGTTTGGCAGTTTTCCGGCGCTGGCCCAGGACGCGGCTGCGACCGTGGCCGTGTCGACGCCCGCGGCAGCCGCCGCCGATCCGGCGCCGAAGCCGCCTTTCTGGGGCGTGCCCGTGGGGCGAACTCTGTTCCCGCACAACTGGCTGCGCGGCTACGTGGACTTCGACGTCGCTCCCCCGCACAACGAGCCGGACCTTGGCCGCTGCACGCAGTCGCACGCCGTCATCGTCGCAGCGGGCGGCGCCAACTCCCCATGCAATGCCTACGCGCGCTACCTGTTGGGCGGCTACCTGGAAATCCAGCCGTTTGGAAGGACCTTCGCGCGCCACGTGTTCGTATTTTTAACGCCAACTTTTTCGTTCGGAAATAATGTCCCGCAATTCAAGTACACGGCTTCCATGGCCGGAATTGCGTTCGAGCGCGCCGTCGGATTCGGCATCGAGCTGCCCAAGAATTTTGAGTTTCGCGTAACCCAGCATCAGGTGGACTGGCTCGGGAAGTACAAGAACAGCGTCGGTGGGCCTCCTGGCCTGGACCTCGGCACTTCCGGACCCTACGGCCTGTACTCCACGATTGGCGCGCGCTGGTACTTCGGCGGCTATGGCCGCTCGCGCGAAGGGCGTTAGTCCGGATTTCTCATAAGCCACTTCCGAACGCACATGGCATGCAAAACCAATGTGCCTTGGAAGTGCCAGTAGCGCAGGCTTCAGCCTGTGGGTTTTGGTACTTGCAAGGCGGAACCCCCGCAGGCTGAAGCCCGCGCTACCAACCCCCCGAAGTCACGGGTTGTTTCGCCATCGCAACAATCCAACGCGAGGCGCCCGCTCATCCGCCGAGCATCTTATTCCGTATTAGAATATGAAGTGGCGAAGTGTGGGTGATGTCCGAAGGAGAAATTTTATGAGCCTTCGACTAAGCTCTGTGACAGTTTTCGTAGCGGCAGTAGTCCTCCTTGCCCTGATGGCGCGGCGGCAAGGCGTACCAGGTTCCGCCGCAACGGATGTAAAGGATGTTCCTTCTTCGTCAAATGCGCCAGATCCTGCGACCACGCCAGTCCTCGTGGAGTTGTTTACCTCGGAAGGTTGCTCAAGCTGTCCGCCTGCGGATGCGTTGCTTTCGCGGCTCGGCCGGACGCAGCCGGTTCGCGGCGCCGACATCATTGCTCTCGAAGAGCATGTGGACTACTGGGATCGGCTCGGTTGGAAGGACCCGTTTTCTTCCGAGGCCGCGACGGCGCGCCAGGGCGAATATGGCCAGGCCTTCGGCGGGCGCCAAGTGTACACGCCACAAATGGTCGTGGACGGCCGCGCGGAATTTGTCGGCGGCTCGGACACGGACGCGTTGCGCGCGATTCGCGCCGCGAGCCAGTCGCAAAAACCCGCCATTCAGCTGTCATGGGAAAAGGATGACACCCTGGCAATCCACGTTGAGCCGCTGATCAACGCGGGGCCGCGTGACGGCCAACAGATGTTTCTCGTTGTCGCTGAAAACATGCTGCACTCCGACGTGAAGCGCGGTGAAAATGCTGGCCGCAGCCTCGAACACAACGGCGTCGTCCGGCAGCTCTTGCCACTCGGAAAAGTGGACGCTGCGGAAGCAGGATTTTCCACGAGCGTTGCCGTCCACCCCGCTCAAGGATGGAACCGCGCCAATCTGCGCGCTGTTATATTCGTGCAGGAACGCCGCAGCCGCCATATCCTCGCCGCAGCCGCCATTCCCTTCCCCAAAGTTTAAATTGAGGAGGTACTCGTAGCGCAGGCTTCAGCCTGTGGGGTTTTGGCCTGGCAAGTACCAAACCCCACAGGCTGAAGCCTGCGCTACGTTTCATTATCCAATCCTCGGTCATGATAAAGTAGCGCCCGCCCCATGGCGAAGATTGAAACGTCGGTGAAGATTACGGCTCCCGCCGAAGTCGTGTTTGCTTTTTTCGTGCCCCAGCGGATGCCCTACTGGTATGGTGCCGAAATGCATGTGTGTTTTGAAGTGCAGGATGGCGCTTCGGACTTTGCCGTCGCGCAGAAAGTGCAGATCACGGGAAATTTGGGCAAACGCGAAGTCTCGCACACCGCCGTCGTGACCGCGGTGCAGCAGGCTCGGTTGTTCGAATGGCGATTCAGGGACCGCTACGGCGTCACCGGCCTGGAACGTTGGGAGCTGGAGGGACTCGGCGCGCCATCGCCTCAGCGGCCGCCAAAAACCCTGGTGCGAATGCGCAGCGACTACACGATGCCTGGCCTGGCCGGCAAAGCGATGGACTGGCTCATGACGCGCCATGCTGTCGCGCGCCGGAATCAAAATTACCTGGCGCGCCTCAAAAGATACGCCGAGCACGAGCCGGATTGAATTCATGACGCCAGAACAAAATCCCGAAAGCACTACGCCGCCGCAAATTCCGATCGGGCCGCCCGAAGGCCCCACTAGCCGCCCGAAGGCCATTTTTTGGAATGAGCACGAGTTCCGCGCGGGATGGCGTCTTCTGATTTACCTCCTGCTCGTTGTCCTGTTCATCATGGCTGAAACTTTCCTGACGGCGGCTCTGCATTTTCCGCAGTTCCCTCGCACCAGCTTCACGGCAACTTCCATGCTCGTTCAGGAGTGTGTTGGGGTGATCGCGGCATTCGCCGCCGCGGCGGTAATGGGAAAGCTCGAAGCCCGTCCCTTTGGCGGCTACGGCCTGCCACACGCCGCAGCATTCGGCGCGCGCTTCTGGCAGGGCGCCGCGTGGGGAATCGCGATGATCACGGGGATCATCCTCCTGATTCGCGTGTTCAGCGGATTTTCCTTCGGCAGCTTGGCGTTGCGAGGTCCGGCGTTGTGGGGCTACGCGGTCCTTTGGGGCGCGGTGTTTGTCTTTGTTGGCCTCTTCGAGGAATTTTTATTTCGTGGCTACGCGCAATTCACGCTCGCCACGGGCATCGGATTTTGGCCGGCGGCCACGGCGCTCTCCGCCGCGTTCGGCGCGATTCATCTCCACAACAGCGGCGAAGACAAAATCGGCGCGCTCAGCGTGTTTGTAATCGGAATGTTTTTCTGCCTGACGTTGCGGCGCACCGGCAACCTCTGGTTTGCGGTGGGACTGCACGCCGCTTTCGATTGGGGCGAAACGTTTCTGTTCTCCGTGCCGGACAGCGGGCTCGTCGCGCCCGGCCACCTGCTGAATTCCACATTTCACGGCTCCACGTGGCTCACCGGAGGAACAGTGGGTCCCGAGGGCAGCGTCATGGCCTTTGTTGTGATAGCGCTCGCCGCGGTTCTGTTTGTGATCGTCTATCCGGCGAAGGAATAACCGCCGTGCCGTCCTACTGGGGAAACGTGACGACCTAGACGCGAAGGGCGGCGCCGAGCTTTTGTTCGAGCGTGGCGAGAATTCGCGAAGAAAAATCCGTCAGTTGAGCCTCCGTGAGCGTGGCCTGGCGGCTTTCAAACCTGACGCGAACGAGCAGCGCAAATTTTCCGTCTGGAATATTCTTGCCGCGAAATAAATCCACGGCGTCAATCGAGGAAACTTCGCTGATGCCCAGAGCGCGAATCGCCTCTTCAATGCCGGCAAACGAAGTTCCATCTGCAAGAACGAGAGAGAAGTCGCGTTCGACGGCCGGAAAGCGGGAAAGGGGCTTGTAGCGCAACGCCGCTCGAGCTGCCTTATAACCCGCGCACAGCGGCTCGAGTTCCAGTTCCGCGATGTACGCGTCCTGGCGCAATTTGAATCGTTCGGAAACGCGCCGCGAGATTTGCCCGGCATGCCCGATCGGCCGCGCCGCCGCGCCGTTGGCTCGCAGCGAAATTGTTCCTGCATGCGCGCCGTGCAGCCATTCCGGGCCGCCTGCCGTCCACGCGAGCCCGCCCGCGACGTGCCCGATCTGGTCGAGATCGCCCTTCAAGTCGGCAAACGCGTAGGCGCGCTCTGTTTCGGCGACGCCCTTCTCCCGCGCGAGACCCGTCGCGCCGAGCGTCACGACACGCGTCTCGACCGGCTGCGTTCCATTCCAGCGATAGATCTTGCCGAATTCAAACAAGCGCACATTCCGTTGCCCATGATTCAGATTCCATTCCAGGGTTCGCGCCAGGGTGACCGCACCGGTCGAGCGCATCACAGACGCATCTTCGGCCAGAGGATTCGCGATGCGCGCCGGCGCGCCGCTTTCCGCGCGGAACATCGCGTCGCTCGGCTCGTCCACGATCGGAATCGTGATGATCTCCTGATAGCCGAGGCCGATCAGAATTTCGCGCAGGCGGTCGTCAGCTTCGCCGTATTCCAGGCGCGCGGCGGGGAGTTTTGCGGCGGGCAGGCGCGCCGGAAATTTGTCGAGGCCGTAAATTCGGGCGACTTCTTCGACGAGGTCCACTTCGCGCGCCACGTCGCCGCGCCAGGAGGGCCGCCGACACTTCCACGCGGCCTCCGGCGATTCAGCGCTGCCTCGCGCCTTATCGGAACGCGCCGGCGCGAAACCGAGACCCGCGAGAATCGCTTCGATCTCCGCGTCGGGCACGTCCGCTCCCATCACGCGCAGAAATTCCTTGTGCGTCAGCTCGATCTGCGGCGCCTCGGTGCGTCCCGGATAGGTGTCCACTGCGCCTGCAAGCACTTCGCCCCCGCCCGATTGTTGAATCAGTTCGGCGCAGCGGCGCGAAGCCGTCTCCGCCATTTCCATGTCGGCGCCACGCTCGAACCGCATCGACGCTTCCGTGCGCAGGCCGAGCGCCTTCGACGTGCGGCGGATCGAAATCGGATCGAACCACGCGGATTCGAGCAAAATGTTGCGGCTCGCCGAACGAATTTCCGAGTCGCCCCCGCCCATCACTCCGGCGATGGCCACGGCTCGCGTCGCGTCGGCGATCACGCACATTTCGTTTGTGAGCGCGCGCTCGATCCCGTCAAGCGTGCGCATTTTTTCTCCGGCCCGCGCGCGCCGCACTACGATCCGCTTCTCGGCCAGCAAATCCATGTCAAATGCGTGCAACGGATGCCCGAGCTCGAGCATGGCGTAGTTGGTCGCATCCACAACGTTGTTGATCGAAGCCTGCCCGAGCGCTTCGAGGCGCTGGCGCAGCCAGTCGGGCGACGGCCCCACTTTCACTCCGCGGAGAACACGCGCGGTGTAACGCCCGCACAATTCTGGCGAGTCAATCTGAACACGCGTCGCGGCTGAGGTTTGCTCGGAGGATTCGCGCGGGCGCGGATCGACGCGTTTGAGTGGCAAGCCGTACAATACCGCCGCTTCGCGCGCGATGCCGTAGTGCCCCAGGCAATCGGCGCGGTTTGAAGTCAGTTCGGCGTCGAGAAGCGGACCGGCCGCGGTCTGCTCCAGCGCCTCGACGGCGGTGCCGGAAAGCGAGAGCCGCGTGCGCAGTTCCTCAGGCGCCGCCGTCAGATCGACGAATTCTTTCAGCCAGTTGTAAAGAACTTTCATTTCTTCTTGGTTTTCTTTTTGTCATTCCGAGCGAAGCGAGGAATCTCTCCGTATTCTTGACCCCGAAGAAAGAGAGATTCCTCGCTTCGCTCGGAATGACAAATAGAAAAGTCTTTCAAGCCCTTAATCTTTGCGATCTCAAGCGAACTGCCGCAAAAAGCGCACATCATTTTGGAAATACAACTGCAAATCGTTGATGTTGTATTTGAGCTGCGTCAGCCGTTCGACGCCCATGCCAAATGCGAAACCCGAAAACTTCTTCGCGTCGTAATTCACAAACCCGTAGACGGCGGGATCGACCATGCCTGCCCCGAAAAGTTCGATCCAGCCCGAATGCTTGCACACGTTGCAGCCCTTGCCGCCGCAAAACACGCACGTCGCGTCGACTTCCACCGAAGGCTCGGTGAACGGAAAATAACTCGGGCGCAGTCGCGTCTTTACTTTCGGCCCGAGAAATTCGCGCGCGAAATATTCGACCGTGCCCTTGAAATCGCAAAACGTGATGTCCGTGTCGACGGCCAGGCCTTCGATCTGGTGGAACATGAAGCCGTGCGTCGCGTCGGGATTGTCGCGGCGATAAACTTTTCCAGGGACAATGATCCGCACGGGCGGCTGCTGTTTTTCCATCGTGCGCACCTGCATCGGCGAGGTGTGCGTGCGCAATAAGAGAGGCGCGGCTCCTGGAGGCGCGGAAATATAAAACGTGTCCATGTTGTCGCGCGCCGGATGGTGCTCGGGAATATTGAGCGCCTCGAAGTTGTAGTAGGGAGTTTCCATCTCCGGCCCGGCAACCACGGAGTAGCCGAGCGAAAGAAAAATCCGCTCGATTTCCTCAAATGTCTGCCGCAGCGGATGCCGCGAGCCGAGCGGCCGGACGACGCCTGGAAGCGAGAGGTCTTCGCGCTCTCGCGCGGCCGCCGTTTGTTCGGCCGAAGCTTCGATCGCCGCGCGCCGCGATTCGAGCGCCGCTTCGACGTGCGCTTTCAACTCATTGAGCGCCTGGCCGACCGCGCGCTTCAGATCCGGCTTCGAAGGCTTGAGCCAAGTTTCGGTGACTTGCGTGAGCACTCCGGACTTGCGGCCGAGCCATGCATCGCGCAGCGATTTCCAGCCGTTTTCGTTCGTTGCGCCCGCTGCGTCCCGATCAAACCGCGCGCGCAGTTCGCCGAAGCGCGCCGCCACCTGCTCGGGCGTCGCGGCGTCGAGCGGCGGGAGAACTTTTCCAGTCAAAATTGGATTCGCGTCCATTGCGTGATGGAGACTCCCGGTGGCGCCGGCATCTTGCCGGCGATTTTTGATACACGAAAACGCCGCCGAGACGGCGGCGCCACAAAACCTCCGTCCCTACTCGGGATAGTTTTGCGCGGGACAGACTTCCGCTACGCCTTGGCTTTTGCTCCGAGCGAAGCCTTCGCCTGCTCAACCAGCTGCGTGAATCCCGCGGCATCCTTCACCGCGATATCGGACAGCATCTTGCGGTCGATCTCGACGCCCGCGGCCTTGAGCCCGTGCATCAGCTGGCTGTAGGAAATCCCCGCGTTGCGGGCCGCCGCGCCGATGCGCTGAATCCACAGCCTGCGGAACTGGCGCTTGCGGGCGCGGCGATCGCGGTAGGAATAACGCTCCGCGCGATTCACCGCTTCCTGAGCGGATTGGTAGAGCTTGGATTTGGTGAGAAAAAATCCCTTGGTGCGCCTCAAATACTTCTTGCGGCGCGCGCGGCGTTTGGTTCCGCGTTTGACTCGAGCCATTTTATTTTCTCCAGTGCGGTTCACCGCGAGGGTTTACCGCGAGCGGAGGCGCAGCGCATTCCGGAGCATTGCGGCGGTCTCCGCGCACGGAAACCGGCACACAATCGGAACGCGAGAACGTCTCCACGGCGTGTTTAGAAGCTCAGCAAGAATTTCGCATTTCGCGAAACTTTTGAGAGCATTCGCCCGGTCTTTACTGTGTTTCGACCGGGACCGCTGGCCGGCAGGCCCACCGTGGCGGGTTGCGCTCTGCCTGGCTCAGCAAAAGCTTTTAGTAGCACAGGCACTCTTGCCTGTGTGGTTTTTGCGATCGCAGAAACTTGAGTTGGCCCTGGTGCGACCTACAACCCCGCACAGCCAAGAGTGGCTGTGCTACCGAACCTAGCCGTACGGCAACATCTTATGGACGTTGCCGGCGTCCGCCGGATGAACCTGTTTCATTTTTTTCAGCCGGCGCATCCGGTTGGCCTTCTTGGTGCCCAGCAGGTGCCGCTTGCCGGAGTGCATGCGCATCACTTTTCCCGTCGCCGTGATCTTGAACCGCTTAGCGGCCCCGCGATGCGTCTTGAGCTTGAGCTTCTTTACTTTTTTTCCCACGACCGTTTCCTCTCCGAAATTCTTCAGCGTAGGACGGGCTTCAGCCTGTCTGGTTTTGCATTGGGTCAAACAAAAGGCTGACAGGCGGAAGCCCGTTCTACTGTCGCGACCCGGCGGTGCTTCAGGCCTGCCCCCCGGCAGGAGCGCCCGCAGGTTTCACCGGCGCCGTGCCGCCGCGCTTCGGCGCCAAGAGCGCCATCAAAACATTTGCCTCCATGCGCGGGCCGATTTCGACCAGCGCGTGCTCGGCGATTTCCCCCAACAGCCGGTGCATTTTCGCGCGGCCCACTTCCTGGTGAGCCATCTCGCGGCCGCGATGAAAAATCATCGCTTTGACCTTGTGGCCTTCGCCGAGAAACCGGATGATCTGGTTCTTGCGGACCTGGTAATCGTGTTCCGCGGTTGCGGGACGGAACTTGACTTCCTTGAGCTGCGAGCCCTTCTGATGCTTGCGCTGCTCGTGCGCTTTCTTGTTGGTTTGGTAAAGGTATTTTCCGTAGTCGGTGATCTTGCAAACCGGCGGGTCGGCGGTCGGCGAAATTTCCACCAGATCGAGTCCCCGCTCACGCGCAAGCTTAATCGCCTCGAACGGCGGCATCACACCCAATTGCCCGCCATCCTCATCCACCACGCGAATTTCACGCGCCCGGATTCGATCGTTCACTCGAATCCGGTCGGCTTGCCGAAAACTCCGTTCCGCGATAAACCCACCTCCGAGAATCGCGCAAAACCAGCCCCAAAATCCCTGGCCCCGCGCCGGCTTCTTCCGTCCAACCTTTCCCCCACTTAGCATTCCGCCCGGGGTAGGGATGGGTCACAAAGTATAGCACGGCGCAAGGCCCGGCAATATCGTGAGATACGTGGAATCTAATTAACTTTTCGATGCACAGGCCTTGCAAACGCAATGCGCTTCCGACGCTGGGTCGATTCTATTGGACGGTCACATTGACGACAGCGGAGATAGTCGTTGTGCCCGATGTGCCGGTGACGGTGAATGCAGCGGGGCCCGGCGGTGTCCCTGGCGTCACTGGAGTGTTCGAACTGTAGCTAGACGCGCCGCACCCGCCCATCGCGAGCGCCATCGCGAACGTCGCAAGGCATGCGCAAGGCACGAGCCGCCATCGAGGCGCCTGCCGCCAAAGCAGCGTGGCCAATGCCAAGAGCGCCGCAAGCAGCGCGGCGAGTCCGAAGCCCGGCAGCGTTGGGCTTCCATTGCGCGGCCGTACGGGAGGCAGTCTCGAACCAGCCTTGGTCGCAAGAGTAAGCTGGACCGTTGTCCCGTTCGGAGCCGGCGTTACTGGATTCGTGTCGAACAGGCACGTTGTGTTCGCGGGGAGCGCTGAACAGCTCAGCGTAAAGCTCATCGTCGAACCCACGGGAGCAAACAGTGTCAGGGGAATCACCAGGCTCTTTCCTTGAGTGACGGTAAGGTGCGTCGGAGGTGGTGCGAACCCTGCGACTACTACCGCTAGGGGAGTCGAATCCGCCGGTGCAAACTTCGAGTCGCCATCATATTGCGCGAGGATGGAAGCTTGTCCCGCGGTCAGCGACGAAGTCATCAGCGTTGCCTGCCCGCTTGGGTCCAGCGTGCCTGTCCCCAGCGAAATTCCATTGTCGAAAAAGGTGACCGTGCCCGTTGGGGGTCCCGCGGTTGTGCTGGTCACCGTAGCGGTGAGCATCACCGGTTGTGCCGCCACCGCTGGACTCTGCAATTGATTGAGCGTGGTCGTGGTGCCTGCGGTTCCGGGCGGGATCGCGGTCACAAAAACAGCCCTCCGCGCATTGCCGCCCACGATTCCTGCCGCGAAGGCAAACTTCCCGGCATCGCCCGCCGCGAGTTTCGGGCTCATGGAGAGTCCCGCCAACACTCCTCCCCCTGGCAGAAAATCGCCAGTGGCCGCCACTTTCAGGAGAGTTCCGTCAGGACGCGCAACAAACATCCCTTGTCTTATGCCCGAAGCGCTGGTAACTGCATTCACAAACGCGAGTGTACCGTCGGGGCCGAGTGCGAAATTCGCGCCCAGATTGCTTAGAATCTCGCCCAGAATCTCGCCCAGAACATTGCCTGGAACCGGGATTGTGCTGAATACCCCGCCGCCGGGTGCCGCTTGTCCCTGCAACACGACTGGCTGCAGAGTCCCCGCCGCTGAGCCGCTCTGCAAGACGCGGAAGTACCCGGAATCCGCGTTGCCGCCTGTGATCGACGCTCCGAAGGCGACGTCAGATTCGCTATTGATGGCCGCAAAATTCTTGAAGAAATTGAACCCGATGGTGAACGTCCCAGGCGGCGTTACTGGTGCCGGCGGCGTAAACGAGAATGTACCGCCGCCAGGAATGGGAGCGGCGCCTCCATCGAGCGCGAGGGTCTGCATCGCGCCTCCAGCCGGTGCAAAGAATAGCCCGTCCGCTGCTGCGCTCGTAGCGGCCGTGAAAGCGACGTTCCCATTGTCAGCCAGACCTGCAATGAAATGAGGGAAACCGAATGTGGCGCTCGTTCCGGGCACAGTATCGCCATTCGCCATCACTTTCTGCGTCGACGAGTCTGCATTGCGCAGGAAGAACCCCTGGGACGAGGTTCCCACTTCTGCGCCGAATGCGACTTGGCCCGGCGAATTCACTGGAACCGACAGGTTGGGCACAAATGTGGTGGGTTGCGTCTGGCCGGGCAACGTGTCATTCGCCGCGGCGACTTCGCTGATGGCCCCTCCGGGACTATAGAGAAAAACGCCATTCACACCGATCGCCGGATTGATAAGAACATCACACAGAAAGCAGGGGGGCAAGGGGGGAAATGGGGAGGGGCTGGTGAAAACAAGCTGACCGGACTGATTCAGCGGTGACGGCGGTCCGGAATTCAGCGTGACACATGAGAATTTTAAACTGGTGTTTGGCGCCGCATCGCCGGAAGCAACGACTTTGGTCAATCCGCCGGACGGCGACCAGAGATAGATCGTCCCACAGGTGGAGCTAACCTGCGACCATGCGCTGTTCGATCCCGATCCAAACGAAATAATGGAAATTCCCGACACTCCTACATTAGGGCCGACCGTCTCGAACGCGACCTGTCCACTCTCATTCAAGGAAAAATTCTGGGCAAGTACCGTATTTCCAGCTGGTCCGCCCGCGGTAGCAAAGCCCGGATCGTTGTCGCTCACAACCCGTGTGATTGCTCCCGACGTGAGGTCAGACTCAAGGAGGTTGATCCTCCCCGCCGCTGGTTGCGCGGTGAATGCGACAAAGTGCCCGGC
This sequence comes from uncultured Acidobacteriota bacterium, assembly GCA_963719875.1. Classification (GTDB taxonomy): domain Bacteria; phylum Acidobacteriota; class Terriglobia; order Acidiferrales; family UBA7541; genus Palsa-360. Next base: position 1,651,657 of record CAVRDJ010000002.1, read on the forward strand.
TGCCTGAGGTGGCGCGCTTCCCAGGATGGTCCGCGCCCCGGACGGAAGCAGATCCGCTGTGCTCATGAGCGTTCGCACGTTTCCAGGCGTCCCTAGATACATTGAAAAATCCGCGGCCCCACTCGTCAAATACGAGGAGAAAAACACCGAGCCATCGTTCAGTATCTCGGTCCGAGCAATGCGAGAAAAAATAAAGAAAGCGCCTACACCGATTCCAAAAGGAAGTGTGGGAGCCCCACTGGAGTCGAGAGAAATAAACTCCGGAGCGGCGGCGCCGGTCTGCCTGTAGATTGCACTTCCACCGCTCGCCAAGGAAGCCTGGAAGCTCACGCGCCCATCATTCGCGATGGATACACCACCAAAGGCCGATGACACCGTTAAAAGAGAAATGACGCCACTGGGACCGCAAGAAACAGAGGAAGGAAGAGGAACAGATGAGAAGACGCTTCCGTTGGTGCCCGGCGCCGGCTCGCAATTGTACGCGACAACATCTGTCGGTACGTTCGACGGGTGATACCGAAGCAGGGCAAATGTCGTGAGGTTGCTTCCCGAAATCGGAGATTGAAAAACGATGTCTCCAGAATCGTCCAATCCCAACGCAGCCGGCGACATAATCGTGCCACCTCCGGCGCCCGCCGGCGCTTGGTCTCCGGAGGCAATGACGGGGGTTGGTGTCCCTCCGCCCGGAGGTACGACGCAGATTGCCGCACTGCCTGAATTCGGTGGGTTTGTGAAAGCGACTAATCCGTCGTCGTTCAGGAAAGCACTAGTTCCGGGGGAAGGGATCAAGGTCGTTCCTGAGAGGGAGGTTTGGGGGCTGCAAGGTCCCGAGGTTGCCATGGGTACCAAGGTCATTGTGCCGTCCTTGCTCCCTATGAAAAGGCCATTCAAGAGACCGATAAGCATCTGCCCTTTCGCATTCAGACCAGGGACCAAGGGTGAAAAAGGGGACCCGGATATAAGGGTTCCACCAACAGGGACGCCCACGAAAAAACACGCCGTACATGGCGTGGAAGGAGGTGGGGGATTGTCGCTCAAACCCACGATACGCACAGGCATCATTCCGAAGGGAACAATGTAATACGTAGTTGACTCGATGCCCGCCGGTATGGCTGCGAAGTTCACGTCCCCGCTGTCATCAATGCTACCGGGCACAAGATTAAACCCGAAAGTAGCGCCGCTCGATCCTGGCGCGATGGCGTCGGACGAGACCACGGTGTGATAGTTCGTGCCGTCATAGATCAGCAGCGCCGAATGGGGCTCATTGTCCCCACCCGTGAACCTGACCCCAAAAAGCAGCGAACGCGAGGAATTGATTCCCAGCTCCGGCAAGAATAAAAAGATCCGGCTGCCCGGGAATCCCGGCACTTCGTCATCAATTTGAAGGAGTCGGGTTGCCGCAGATGTCCCGGCGTCACGCAAGAATAGTGCGCTTTCACCGTTTCCGACGAACGCAAGATCGCCGGTCTGATTGATGGCTGTCCCGGCGGGGACTCCGAACTGGTTCGAGAGGTTGAGAGAGCTTTGGTCGGTAGCAACCGTGACCAGCGGGACGCCGCCCTGCGCGTGGCTCGTCCCAGAAAACAATAAGACGAGCCCCATCAGTGCGATGCACGAATTTGCCAGTCTGCGGAGAGAGGCATCCGGACGGAAGGTCCGGGTCGCTGGGGGAAAGGGCTGGGTCGGCGACATCCGAAGGCTCTCTGCTCAGAGTCGGCTAAACGTCTGCTTCCTGCACGGCGGGGTGAACCTCCCATTTGTATCAGCAGATCGAGAAATCGTCAAGTATGTTTATTATAGCGGCAACACCGCCGCGGGGCTGAACCGCGACCCACAAATCCACGACTAACGCCCGCTGTTCACTCAATTTTTCCAACCTTGCCAGGGGGATACGATGTGCGTAGGCTCTCCTTAGCTGCCTCTTCCTTGACAGTTGTGAAGGGCGGGCCTACAATCACCCGTTTGTAATGGTGGTACTTCGGTGGATGGTAGGGCCCTGACTATGGATAAGAAGCGTCTGGATTATTACAAGAAAAAATTGCAGGCACGGCGCGAGGAATTGATCAAAACGATTGCCCGGACTGAGGAAGAAGGCCGGACCGCGGATGACGATCCGACAGTGGATCTTGCGGACAAGGCGGCGAACTCCTACACCAAGGAATTCTTGTTCGGGCAAACCAATACCGACCGGTCCATGCTGGCGTTGATTGACGAAGCGCTGAAACGCATCAAGGCGAATACTTACGGCAGCTGCGTCGAGTGCGAAGAGGAACTTCAGCAAAAGCGCCTGGAGGCCGTTCCCTGGGCGCGCTATTGCGTGACTTGCGCGGAAAAACACGAGCAAGGACTCCTCTAAAAATAAAAAGAGCATCGGCTGCGGGCGAGCTGATTTTCCGGCTGGTATTTCTCACTAACTTTTGTGCCGAACGCTCGCTGACGGTTTTGGTAGCGCGGGCTTCAGCCTGCGGGGTTTTCGTCCGTGTTGCACCGAACCCCCGCAGGCTGAAGCCCGCGCTACCAAAGTGCCATGTCACGAATCGTGCCAAATTTCGCTTCCTCTAAAACGCAGTCCGGGGTAATCTTGGCGCACCATGGCCCGGGCCGCCGATTCCGTTCGTTCCCATTTCCGTGGAATGTGCGAAGCGCTTGCCTCGCTCGTGCTTCCCGCGCCGTGCCGGATCTGCACCCGGATCCTCGACACCGGCAGCCCCATACCGTTCTGCCACGACTGCCTGGCGGCCCTCACGCAAACGCTCCCCGCCCCGTTTTGCGCCCAATGCGGCAGACCCATCGTTTCCGTCGCCGTCGCTGAAGGTATTACGCCGCCTCTGTGCCACCTATGCCGGAGCGGGATGTATGCCTTTGACTTGGCGCGCAGCTTCGGCGCGTACTCACCCCGAATGTCTCGCGCGATTCTGTTGCTCAAATACGGAAACGTAACTCCGCTGGGGGCCTGGTTCGCCCGGCGCCTGGCTGGCCTGGTGGCAAGCCAGCCGCAAGGTTTTGCTGCGGATGCGGTTGTTCCTGTACCTCTCGATCGAGGCCGATTGCGGGAGCGGGGTTATAACCAGGCGGAGCTCATCGCCAGGCCGCTTGCGCGCCTGCTCGGTATCCCTTTTCGGTCCTATCTCTTAGTACGTACACGGCCGCGGCCGAACAAACTCCGCCTGACCCGCCGGGAACGCTGGGAAACGGTCCGTGGCGCTTATGCTACGCAGAAAACAGCTCAGGTTGACAAGTTACGGGTTATACTGGTAGATGATGTATTTACCACTGGGGCTACTTTGGACGCCTGCTCCCGGGCCCTCAAAGGGGCTGGAGCTGCCCGGGTGGTTGGTCTGACCGTTGCAAGGGCGTTGCCTTTGTCGTCGGCTCTGGAAGGCGGATTGGCAGATCAGGACCTAGGGGAATGAAACCACCGGGCCAAATCGTTAGGCCTCCCCGGCCGAAACTCTCGGCGGAAGTCCGAGGGGAGGCGCGCCCGCCAGGTGCCGTGCCGCCCGCAGTGCGAAAGCCGGCGATTATGCAGGAGCCGGTCCTGGTCCTGAACGCAACCTTTGAACCGATCAACGTCACCGCCGTCCGCCGCGCTATGGTTTTGATGCTCAAGGGTGTGGCCCAAGCGGAAGAAATTAGTCACGCCAAGGTGCATTCGGCTTCCCGATCGCTGGAGGTGCCTTCGGTAATCCGGCTGCTGGCCTACCGGCACATCCCGCAGCAGACTCGCGCACTCTCGCGCAAGAACATCCTCCTGCGGGACCGCAATACGTGCCAGTTCTGCAAGAGCATACTCCCCGCCTCCGAGCTGACCCTGGACCACGTGGTGCCCCGGTCCCGCGGCGGCAGGTCTTCGTGGGAAAATCTAGTGGCCTGCTGCTACCAATGCAACAACCGGAAAGGTGACCGAACGCCCGAAGAAGCCGGGTTGGCCCTAGTTCGGCGGCCCCGGCCCTTTACCCTGCACACGTCCCGGCAGTTGATGCGCCTGATCGGCAACAAAGACGAAAAGTGGCGCAAGTATTTATTTTACTGAGGCTTGAGTCTCTACAGGGATTTCCCTGGTTTTCCCGCAAAAATTGGAATTCAATTTTTACCTAAAATTTTTCTAACCTGTGCAACCTTTTCATATTCTCGGCGTCTAATTAGACAAACCACTTCAAGGACACACCCCGGGAAGCAGCGATGGCTAGTCCAGAGCTGCTTCTCTTTTTTTACGCCCTATTTCCGGGATCATCCCGCGGTCGCAAGGGTATCCTTTAATAAAAGCTTTCCGAGTACTCTGTGTCCTCTGTGTTAGGTTTTTCTCTTGAAATGCCGCAAAAACGTTCACCACAGAGGGCACAGAGGACACAGAGGACACAGAGAAATGCAAAACAGGAGTTTCCTTATTGCCGAAAGACGACGCGCAGCCCCCTGCGCCAGTTTTCCCCGAGAGCGACCCGCGCGATTTCGATTTCCGGGGATAAGTATCGCAATACGATATCTATAGAGGGATGGAACTGGAATCCCGGAGCCACCAGGATCAAGAGAGGAGGCTTCGCGTTCAAGCGGACCTCCGGGAAATACCCATACCTGCGAAAGTCGTCCTGATCGTGATGAAAGCGCACGCGCAGCCAGTAATCGACCGCCTGCATCACCAGTTGAATGTCTTCGGAAGCTTTCAGTTCCAGAACGGCCAGCCGGCCGTCCCGCGTGACCCCCAGCAAATCGATAATCCCGCGATCCCCGGAAGAAAACGCCGGAACCTGCGCGTAAATGTGCTGCGGATTGAGCCGGGCTTCAATTCGGGCCGGGTCGGCGGCAACCATGGTTTCCAGCCAGCGTTCCGGCTGCGCCCGGTAGAGGCGGTGTTTTGTGTCCGAAGCCAGCGGATGGCGGTGCGTTTCGAGTTGGCGAACCAGTGCCTCCAGGGCGGCCCATCGTTCCGGCGTCAAAGCTTGCTGGCAGTCGCCCAGGCCGTACCACATCGCGCCAAGCCGCCATCGCGCGAACTCCATCCCGCGAAAGCGCAGGGTCACTTCTTGTGTTGCAGGGGCCACGCCCACCCGGATCGCTTCGGGGGAGAGGCGCCGGATCCGCTCCGCCAACGGCATCGCGGCGGCAATGGCCTGCTCGATTTCACGGCGCGGCACAATCCAGGTGGCCAAATTGCCTGCGTTGGATCGGGCAATTCGCCGGACGCGCCAGTGCAGCGGCTCATATTCGTACAACTCGACTTCCTGCGCCGAAGCGAGGGCGCCCATTCGATGTGCCGTTATGGAGGAACTGCCGCGCGGCAAAAACAGCCGTAACCCGTGAACCGAATACCGCCGTGCGCGATCCCGCGCGAGTTGGAGCCAGAGCAGGCCGAACGTCAGGATGCCGTCAATCGTGGCGCTATCTTCATTGGGTGATGCCCCAAGCACGGCATAGGCTTCTGAACCGCGGCGAACGAGGCCCCTCGTGTACGAGCCAGAAATGGAATGGTGCAGGTCCGCGGAGACCGCCAGCGATTCAACAGTCTCGTCGGGGAAATGATCCGTCAAGATCCTGCGCAGGCGGCTGGAAAATTGTTCGCGTTCCACGCGGCGCGTTTCGCGACGGGCGCCGACCGCGACGAACTCAAGCTCCGCGTGCCTCGAATAGCCAAGCCTGCTGACTTCGAGCACTACGCGATCGCCAGATTCTTCCGCAACTCGAAGCACGCGGCGAACCAGGGTTTGCTGGCTGCTCCACAAGTGCAACAGGGCTGCTTCTCCTTGCGCGCTCACCTCGTATTGCACGCCTTCGAGCCCCGCCAGCCATTCCCCATTTTCCCGCACTTCGGGCGCTCCGATGGCGCACAGTCCATCGAGGGCCCGTCGCAATTCGGCGGCCAGCTCCATTGGCGCGAATTATCGGATAGGAGAGCGAAAAGGGGAAGTCATTTTTCGTGACAAACCCGCGCAGCCATCGATCCGAATTCTCGAATCGTCGTGAGAGAGCTGAGCCAGCCGTTCGGCGGTTATTTAAACGCGAGCCCGCTCACGATGATCGATGGGAATACATTGTTCCACTGCGGGGGAATGTGTTCGTAGGGAACTTGCACGTCCCTTTGCTGTCCGGGAAGAAAGGGCTGGGCGGTCGGAAGAAACAGGCGCTGCTTGTCGCGCAGGATCACCTGATTGAAGGGGTCGTGGAATTCAATCGTGATTTCAATTTGCTGGATCTTGCGGTTGCCGCCGTTCTCCACCGTGCAAAACACGTACGTCACTTCCTGATTCAGGAAATTCGCCGCCCGGCTCATTTTGGGCTCGAGAAAATGGATTTGCGACGCGTAGGCCTGCTCGGCCGGCCCCATCGGCAATGGCTTCTCGACTTCCGAACCGGCCGGTGTCGAGTACCGGCTGAGCAGCACGGCTGCGCCGACGAGCAAAGCTACTACGACAATTCCGACCAGGAATGCGACCGGAAGCCGGCTGCGTTCTTCTGTGGGCATCAAGTCGGAAATCCTCCCGATTCGTTTCTGTGGTGCAGGCTTCGCAGCCCAAGTTTTGGTTTATGTAGCGCCCGCCTTCAGGCGGGCATCTTAGAATCAAGGACATGCCCGCCTGAAGGCGGGCGCTACATAAAACCGGCTAGCGGCCTGCTGCCAGCCGTTCGATCAGCGCAAACGGCAGGCCGGCCTTCTCCATGCGTTTTTGAACCGCGGCAATATCATACGGCACGCGCCAAAATTCAATGACGTGGTGATCCAGATCGGCGATGGCAAAGGCGGCTCGCGGATCCCCATCCCTCGGCTGGCCGACCGAGCCCGGGTTCAGCAAATACCGCGTCCCCGCTTCCATGCGCAGGGCCGCGAACTTCGGTCCATGATCCGGGTGAAGCTGAATCATGCCAATTTGCCCGGCGCGGTAGGAAAAACCGCCTTGATGATGCGTGTGCCCAAAAAATGTTACCTCCGTAGGCGATTCGAGAAGCCCGCCCATCGCCTGCCCCGGGACGAAGACGTATTCGTCTTCATCTTCGTAGGCTCCATGAACCAAAGTAATGCCGTCCACGGAAACCGGCCCGGCAGGCAATTCCGTGACGTATTTCAGAGCTTCGGGCCGCATTTGCTGCCGCGTCCATACCGCTGCCATTTGCGCCACGGGATTGAAATTCTCAAGGTCCGTCAGCCCCGCGACCGCTTTGTCGTGGTTGCCACGGATGATGACAGGAGAAAGCTCCTTTACGCGTTCGGTCACTTCGTTGGGATCGGGTCCGTAATCGACGATGTCGCCCAGGCAGAAGACGCGTTCCCAACGGCCCTTCACCGCGTCGAGGGAGGCATCGAGCGCAGTGACATTCGCATGAATATCGCTTAAAAGAAGAAATCGCATCGTTAATGGCGTATCCGAGCCACACCCTCGACCCGCCCCGATTATAGACGAAATCGGGGACGGCGCATGCGCGGCTTGGGAATTCCTCTGGCTACCGAAAATTATCAGGAATGCCGGTCGAGCGATATAGGAATCACTATCCGAGAATCGTGCGACGCCGGGAAAACGAGGCAGGTAGTTCGGTAACGGTCCAGTTTCTGAGCAGAGGTCTCCCCGGGAGTTAGCCGAGCAATCACGCACCTTTCATTCTGCGGCGGTGGCGCTATACGCTCTGACGGTTCTTGTAGGCTAGAGCGACCGCAGGAAGTTGATGACGTTTTGCTGCTCCCGCGCGTGCAGCTTATTGAAATGGTCGATGACCTTATTGGCCTCGCTCTCGCGGCTCTTGTGAGCTTCGATAGCCTCCACCAGATCGCTCGTCCGCCCGTCATGGAGGAAAAAAATCCGTTGCCCAACACCCCAGAGGGGGGCCGTTCGGAACTCATCTGGGCCTGCGGCACCTTGTGTGATGCCGTCCGCAAGATCTCGACCCATGTGGTGGACCAGGAGATCGGAGAAGAGATTTACAGTCTGATTGGAAAGGGCGGCACTCGGGGTCGTCGAGGAGCCGGAAGCAATCATCTTGCCGGTGGTAAACGAAGGCGTGTGGCAGTGCACGCAGCCTATCTTTGCGAAAAGCGCCCGCCCATTCACGGTGGACGGCGTGTCGGGCGCCGGAGTGGGCGGGGCCAGCATCCGCATGAAGTTGGCAAACGCCTCGATGTCTGAGAGGACGGCTGTATTGGGGTTGGAAGCCGACGAGGAAGTAGTCGTGAAGTTGAGCGTATCCTCGGGCGTGGCGTTGAATTGACAGCCAGGAGTCTCGTCACGCTCTTGAGGGAAGAGTTGATTGGTGACCCCCATCTCGACGTTGTAGGCCTCGCTCGCGAACATGAGAAGCGACTTGTTTTGCGCTTTCCATCCGAAGCGAGTAATGGTCCCGTCGTTTGCGCTGAGATTCGCGTTGCCGCTGAGGTGCGCGTTTGGGTGACCGGAGATGCCCATCTCCGTCTTCAAGTATGCGTCAACCTTTATGTTCGCGAGGATTGCAGAGTCGGGAATTGCTTCGATGAGTCCTGCGCCAAAGACAGGCGTCGGGATGCGGAAAATGATGTTCGGATTGCCGCCCTGGCCGGTGTGCGGGTTTCCGGCAGGCAGGAAGTCGGGTTGGGCTATGTTGCAACCCCAAGCGTCACTGCGGCCGGTGATGACGAAGAGGTCGTGCACGCCGCCGTCGTTGCTTCCGTTTGCGTTCCGCTTGAAGCGCACTTCACGGACGGGACCATTTTGCGTGATGAACCACGGCACCACGTTTTTTGCCCCGTTGAGGGTGGCAACCCTGATCGAGGGGTTCTGCGCGGGGCTCGATCCTCCTGCATCCGGCTGCGAGTGGCAAGACAGACATTGGTTTGAGTTGAAGCGAGGCCCAAGCCCATTGTTTTTGCCCCCGGTCACGGCCTCGATCTGAGAGAACCTGACCAGCCCATCTCCAAAGAATGCCGTTTCGTCCGCAGTAAGGCCTTTCAGGGGAGCGCCGGCAGCCACCGTGCCGCTACGCACCCCAGGATCTTTGGGCATTTTCACTGTTTGAGCCGACGTGTGAACGCACAACGTTGCCAAAACTGCGGCGGCAAATGTGCCGAAAGTTTTAAAAGCAATTTTCTGTCGCGTTGTCATGAACCTTCCTCAGCTTTTTAAGGATAAATGCGCAAGGGATGGGCAAGGTGAGACTAGCATCTGGAAGCGACAGCAAAGCGACTTTCGCTGTCCGGCTGTGACGCCTTAGGCAACAGGGACAGTTGGCCAGGATGCCTCAGCACCTAAACCGGGGAGCACCCAAGAAACAAGGGTATCGGAATGTGGCCCACCACCTGGCAATCTACGCAATCCACATGCAATCGCCATAACTGTAAAAGCGGTATCGGGCGTCGACGGCGTGCCGGTAGGCTCGCAGAATGAGTTCGCGGTCCGCGAACGCGCTGACCAGAATGAGCAGTGTGGATTGCGGCAAATGAAAATTTGTCAGCAGTTGATTGACCGCGCGAAACGTGTGGCCCGGCCTGATGAAAATGCCGGCTTCCGCGGGACCGGGCTCGACCAGAGATTTCGCCGCGTCCCACTTTTCCCCATGGCGCGCGGCGGACTTCTCCGCGGCATCCTCGAGCGCGCGCACCACGGTCGTCCCCACGGCGAGAATCGGCCGGCCATCGCGGCGCGCCTTGCAAATCGCGGCGGCCGTGGATTCGGGAATTTCGTAGCGCTCGGAATGAATTTTATGCTGTTCGATCTCCTCTTCATGGATGGGCTGGAATGTGCCGAGGCCGACGTCCAGCGTGATGGAAGCCATTTCGATGCCTCGCTGGCGTAACCTTTCGAGAATCGCGGGAGAAAAGTGCAGGCCGGCTGTGGGAGCGGCCACGGCTCCCGGATGATCGGCAAAGATCGTCTGGTAGCGCTCACGGTCCGCCGGTTCGTCCTGGCGCGAAATGTACGGCGGCAGCGGGACGTGGCCGAGGCGTTCGATCGCCTGCGCGACGTCGCCGTTTGCGGTGAGGCGAATTCGCCGCAGCCCATACTCGCCGCGGCTGACCACCTCGGCGGTAAGTTCTCCGTCTCCGAATTCGACGCGCTCACCCACCCGGATCTTCCGCCCGGGCCGGACCAAAGCTTCCCACTCCTGCGGAGCGATTTCCTTTGTCAAAAGAACTTCGATTTGGGAGGACAAAAATTCGCGCGCGGTGCGGCGATTGCGGCCCGGCTTTTCCGAGCGGAGGCCTTCCCGGCGGCCAAACAGCCGCGCTGGAATGACGCGCGCGTTGTTCACCACGATCAATTCATCGCCGCGGAGCAAGTCAGGCAGCGTGCGAAAAGTCGAATCCTCCCAACCGAGCTTCTTGCGATCCAGGATCAACATTCGCGAGGCATCCCTCTGGGGGAGTGGCTGCTGGGCGATAAGGTCCTGGGGAAGGTCGAATTGGAAGTCAGAAAGGTGCATAGATGAGTGCCTTGACTATAAAACATTCCATGCGAGGAGCGCAAATGCAAGTTTTCATGATCTCGTTAAGTCATTATTTTACACATGTTTAATTAAGTGGTGGGCTCGGCTTTGCCTCCCTAGAAAATACTTGACATTATTACACTAATATTTTATGATTCGCTTGCAGTGATATAAACAACATACCCTGATGGAGGATACTCAACATGGCTACAATCGCTCGTCTCGAACCTTTTCGAGGACTTTCCACCCTGCAAGATCAATTCAATCGGCTTTTTAATGAATCTTTCCGAACTCACCCCGAGGAGTCGGCTTTGACGACTTGGGCTCCTGCGGTCGACATCTACGAGACCCCCAATGAGTTGGTGGTCAAAGCGGACTTGCCGGACGTGAACGAGAAGGACATCGACGTACGGGTCGAGAACAACTTGCTCACCATCCGCGGGGAGCGTAAGTTTGAAAAGTCCGTTTCGGAGGAAAACTTCCTGCGCGTCGAGCGCAGCTACGGCTCGTTCAGCCGCAGCTTCTCGCTGCCGAACACGGTGAATGCGGAAGCCATCGGCGCCGAATACAAGAACGGCGTACTGACCGTCACCCTGCCAAAGCGCGAGGAATCCAAACCGCGCCAAGTGAAGGTGACCGTCAACGCTGCGAACAACGGGAAGTAAGCTTCCGGCGGCGCAGGGCGGCACGTCGTGATAGCCCAGGGGTCGGTCTTATAGACCGGCCCCCCATTTTCTGAATGTGAGGCAACAACAAATGGTCCGTTTCGACAAATTCACCTTGAAAGCCCAGGAAGCCGTGCAATCGGCGCAGGATATCGCGGCGCGCCACGATCATCAGCAGATCGAGCCGCTGCATCTTTTGGGCGCGCTCGTCGCGCAGCACGATGGCATCGTCCCGCCTCTGCTCGCGCGGCTGGGCGTGCGTCCGGAGACGCTCGCAAGTGAGATGGAAGCTCGGCTCGGGCGCATCCCGAAAGTAATGGGGGCAGTACAGCAACAAATGAGCCCGGCATCGAACAAAGTCCTGGAAGGCGCTTTCGTCGAAGCGGAGCAATTCAAGGATGAATATGTTTCCACCGAGCACATCCTTCTGGCGATCGCGACGATTCGCAAGGATGAGGCTGCGGAACTTCTGGCCAAGCACGGCGCCTCGCGCGAAGCGATCCTGCAGGCGTTGACTTCGGTGCGCGGCAGCCATCGCGTCACATCGCAAAATCCGGAATCGACCTTTCGGGCGCTCGAACAATATGGGCGCGACCTGATCGAACTGGCGCGGCGCGGCAAACTCGATCCCGTGATCGGCCGCGACGATGAAATCCGCCGGGTCATGCAAATTCTCGCGCGCCGCACGAAAAATAATCCCGTGCTGATCGGCGAGCCCGGCGTCGGAAAAACCGCAGTCGTGGAAGGTCTCGCGCAGCGAATCGTGGCGGGCGATGTGCCCGAAGTGCTGCGTCCGAAACGCGTGGTGGCTTTGGATCTGGCCGCGCTGGTTGCCGGCGCGAAATACCGCGGCGAATTCGAGGATCGCTTGAAAGCCGTGCTCAAGGAAATCACGGAATCCGAAGGGCAAATCATTCTGTTCATCGATGAATTGCACACGCTGGTGGGCGCGGGCGCGGCCGAAGGCGCCATGGACGCTTCCAACATGCTGAAGCCCGCCCTGGCTCGCGGCGAATTGCGCGCCATTGGCGCGACCACGCTCAACGAATATAGAAAATACATCGAAAAAGACCCGGCGCTCGAGCGGCGCTTCCAGCCCGTTCTGATCGCCGAGCCTTCCGTCGAAGACACCATTGCAATTTTGCGCGGCTTGAAGGAACGCTACGAACTGCACCACGGCGTGCGCATCAAGGACGCCGCGATTCTGGCCGCGGCCACGCTATCGCACCGCTACATCACCGACCGGTTTCTTCCGGACAAAGCGATTGACCTGATCGATGAATCCGGGGCCAGCCTGCGCATGCAACTTGATTCGCTGCCCGTGGAGATTGACGAAATCGAGCGGCGCATTTTGCAACTGGAAATCGAGCGGCAGGCATTGCTCCGCGAATCCGACGCGCATTCCAAGGAACGGCTGAAACAATTGGAATCGGAGCTGGCCGGGCTGCGCGAGGAGTCCAACGCGCGCAAGGCCCAGTGGCAGGTGGAAAAAACCGCCATCGCCAAAATTCGCGGCGTCAAGGAAAAGATCGAGCAGTTCAAGGCGGAGGAGCAACGCCTGGAACGAAGCGGCGACCTCGCCAAGGTCGCGGAAATCCGTTACGGCAAACTGGCGACGGCGGAACGGGAACTCGCCGCGGCGCAGAAAAATCTGGAAGAGGCGCAGAAAAAAGGCGGCATGCTGAAGGAAGAAGTCGATGAAGAGGACATTGCCAAGCTGGTGAGCAAGTGGACGGGAATTCCGGTTGGGCGATTGCTCGAAGGCGAAGCGCAGAAGCTCGTCACCATGGAATCGCGCCTGGGCCAGCGCGTCATCGGGCAGGATTCGGCGCTCGAACGCGTCGCGAATTCCATCCGGCGAAATCGCGCGGGGCTTTCCGATCCCAACCGGCCGATCGGGTCATTCATTTTTCTCGGACCAACCGGCGTCGGGAAAACCGAACTCGCGCGCGCTCTAGCCGAGTTTTTGTTTGACGACGAAAAATCCATGATCCGGCTCGATATGTCCGAATACATGGAAAAGCATTCGGTTTCGCGCATGATCGGCGCGCCTCCGGGCTACGTCGGCTATGAAGAGGGAGGGCAGCTCACGGAGCAAGTGCGCCGCCATCCGTATTCCGTAATCCTTTTCGACGAAATTGAAAAGGCGCACCCCGACGTGTTCAACATTTTGCTGCAGATTCTCGAGGACGGCCGCCTGACCGACGGCAAGGGCCGCACCGTCGATTTCCGCAACGCCGTGCTGGTGATGACGTCGAACGTCGGATCGAGCGCCCTCTTCGATCTGGCGGGAAGCGATCCGGAACGCGCCCGCAAGGAAGCGATGGAGGCGTTGCGTCAATCATTCCGCCCGGAATTCATCAACCGGATCGACGACATTGTACTGTTCAATCCTCTGGGGAAGGAACAGCTGAACAAAATCATCGACCTCGAGCTGGCCAAAGTGATGCGCCTGCTCGCGGAACGCAAAGTTCGCATCGAGCTGACGCCCGCGGCGCGCGCGAGACTCCTCCGAGACGGCTACGATCCGGCCTACGGAGCGCGCCCCCTCCGCCGCACGGTGCAACGGCTCGTCCAGGATCCGCTGGCGATGCGCATCCTCGACGGCAGCGTTTTGCCGGGAGATCTGGTGCGGGTGGATATCGATCCCAACTCGGACGCCATGCGGTTCGAGCGAGTGGAGCAGAAAGCTACGCATGAGCCTGCGCCAAAACCGGAGGCAGCCGAACACGCTGTTTCCACAGCGAAATCCGGACGCCGGCGGTAAGTCCCGTTTTGCCGGGCGCGCCCCGGATTGACGCGCCCGGTGGAAACTTCTAGACTGAATCTGCGTATATACAGTTAGGTGGCGATTATGAGAGCCGTAAAGACACTTTTTTTGCTAACCGCATTAACGCTGCTGCTGGTCCTGGGCGGAGATGCCATTGCCGGCCAGCAAGGCATGACCTATGGATTAATCATCGCGGTGGTGATGAACGGCGTGGCCTACTTTTTCTCCGACAAAATCGCGTTGAGATCCAGTGGAGCGCAGCCGGTAACGCGCGAGCAGCTTCCACGCTTGTACGAAGTGATGGAGAGGCTGGTCGGGAAGGCGCAGTTGCCGATGCCGAAACTGTACGTGATTCCGCAACCTGCGCCGAACGCCTTCGCTACCGGCCGTAATCCCTCGCACGCTTCTGTGGCGGTCACCGCGGGGTTGATGGAATTGATGAACGACGACGAACTCGAGGGTGTCATCGCGCACGAGCTTTCTCATGTGCGCAACTACGATATTCTCATCACGTCGATTGCCGCCACGCTCGCCGGCGCGATCACGTGGATCGCTTCGATGGGACGCTGGGCCATGATCTTTGGAGGCTTCGGCGGCTCGCGCGATGGCAATCGGAATGGCGGAGGGCTGGCGGCGCTGTTGATGCTGATCGTCGCGCCGATTGCCGCCTTGTTGATCCAGCTCGGAATTTCCCGCCAGCGCGAATTTGCCGCTGATGCGTCCGGTGCCAAAATGGTCGGGCATCCATATGGTTTGATCAGCGCGCTTGAGAAACTGGGCGCCTACAACAAGCGAATCCCTATGGATGTTTCTCCGGCGACAGCTTCTCTGTTCATCGTTGCGCCTCTGAGCGCGGGCCAGGTGTTTTCGGCTTTGTTCAGTACGCATCCGCCGCTCTCGGAGCGGATCGCGACCCTGCGCAACATGACGGTCACCCGGTAAACCTCTTCCCTGCATCGTGTTAGGGAGGGTTGGGATTTCGCCGATGGTTCCAGCATACGGGAAACCCCATGCTACGGTAAGAATGCGTATCCGGGAGAAAAAATTCTCTCTCTGGGAGCGTTTGGCGCATGCAACCTGCTCTTCTGATGTCCATCTAAACAACTCATTACACAAGATTTACAAATATTACCGGCTGGTAAACGTTTTGGCTTATGGCGTGCTCGTTTAAAGTTTGCTCGGCACCGGGGGACCGCAATGAGCATGACCTGTAAGGCTACGATCCGTCTAATTTGCGAATACTTGGAAGGGCGACTGGCACCTGAAGTGGCTGGCGAAGTCCAACGCCATCTGAGTTACTGCCAGAATTGCCGCACCGTGTTTGATGCTGCAGCCCTAACCCTGGAAGTTTATTTTGACCGTGAAGTGGAACCCGCCCCCGCCGATCACACGCCTGTTGCCTAATCTGATACTCCGCTAAGGCTCAAGGTTAGCCCTTCTCTGTATAATTTCCAGCACAGGTGTGTCGGCAATCAAAATCAATGAATTCAAATCTTTATCGTTGATCTACCCTAATTTGCGGGTAAAACTTACACGTTGAACCCCGCCGCCCCTCCAGCAATATCTGCCCTCAAAAGTGAGCTAAGTCAATTGTTTAGTGCTAGATACACAAGTATTTGCCGTCGAATTTTCATTTGGTTCTACGCATGCACCTCTCAATAACGCGAGGGAAATCGCAAAGGAGATTATTAGAATGTTGGATCAAATGAACGACCAAGGGACATCAGAAGGTTCACCGCGTTGGATGGGAATAGCCGTGGTTGGGCTGGCGATTCTCTCACTCATTGGTGTGGGCCTGGCATGGAATGCCGGCGGCCACGCGCGGGATGCCGAGCAGGCGCTGGCGGCACAAACCAAGACTTTCCAGCAGAGCCAGGATGGAATCACTCAACGGATGGCGCAAGCGGAGCGGACCAACGCCGAATTGCAATCCGAAGTGAATCTGGTGGGTGACAAGCTGAAACTTACCGAAACGCAACTCGCTGCGGCCCGCGGCCAGGTGAAGCAGACCCGCGCCGATTACACCAAGAAGCTGAACGACGTGCAAACGACACTGGCGACAAAGGCCAGTGCGGATGACGTGAAGGCGCTCGGCACCAACGTCAACGGCGTGAAGACCGATCTCAGCACCACGAAAGGGAGCATCGATCAGTTGCGCGGCGAGCACGGCGAGTTGATTGCGCGGAACCACGAAGAACTCGAGCAGCTCAAGCGAATGGGCGAGCGCGACTACTATGAATTCACGCTGACCGCCAAGGGACAGAAGGAACATGTCGGACAGACGATGATCGAATTCCGCAGCGCCAGCGCCAAGAAGCACCAATACACCATCGCCATGTACGTCGACGACACGCGCCTGGAAAAGAAAAACCGGTCCGTCAACGAACCCATCTACTTCTACGCCGGCGGATCTCGCCAGCCGATGGAATTGGTGGTCAACCAGGTCACCGACAAGAAAATCGCGGGATATTTGAGCGCACCCAAGGCCATTGCAGCCTCCGCGAAACCCGCCGGAAACTGACCCATTTCGAGCCATCGCAAGGTTGCGTACAAAGAGAGGGCCGCTTCGGCGGCCCTTTTTTCTTGTAGGACGAGCTTCAGCCTGTCGCATTTGGGCCCAAGGCTAGAGGCCGAAAAGCGACAGGCTGAAGCCCGTCCTACCCAGGAGCAAATTCAGGCGCTGCAATTCCGAATTGCCGGGAAACATGCGCAGGCCGAAGCGCACGGCTTTGGCGCCCGCGGACGGATCGCCTAGCGCTTTGTCGGCCTGAAAAAGTAACGGATAAATTTTCTCATCCTCGTCGGGGAAATACCGCATCACGAATTCGAGGTGCCGGCGCGCCTCCGCCCATTTTTTTTGCGTGGCCAGCAATTCGCCCAGGTTGCGCTGCGTCTGATAGTTGTACGGGTCCTGCGCAAGACAATCCTGCATGGCGCGGTAGGCTTCATCCAGTTTGTCCTCGCGCAGCAGAATTTCCGCAAGCTGCGCGCGCGCGCCTGCGCCCGCGCGTGGATCGGCCGCGAGGAGGCGGCGTTGAAAGTCTTCCGCTTCCGTCCAGCGCGAAAAATCCACGTCGAGCTTCACAAGCGATTCGAGCGCCCGCGAATTCCCGGGATCGCGCTCGAGAATTTGTTGCAATGCCAGGCGTGCTTTTTCGTTGTTGCCAAAGTGCCGGTCGGTTTCGGCCCGGCCCCACGCGGCTTCCAGGGAATTCGGATCGATGGCCAAGGCGGCATCGAAGGCGCGGAAAGCCGACTGAAAATTGGAATGGGCGAGCGCGGCGCGCCCGCGGATCGTGGCGATGCGGTTGGTGATCGGGCGATTGTCGAGGGCGCGAACGAAACGCTCGGCTCCGTCCGCGTCTTCCTGATTGACTGAAGTCGCGGCGGAAGCCACGAGCGCTGCGTCGCGCGCGTCCGTCGGAAAATCCTCCGGCAAGGGATTTTTCTGTTCCAAGAGAATCGCATCACGGTTCTTGTCCTCCAGGCCATGAACGAGCAGGGATCGCGGGGCGTGATATTCGAGCAGCGTTTGATCGTCCGTATTGATTTGCGCGCCGGAAGAGAATTTTCGCAAACCATTGTCATCGAGCAAGTAGAAACCAAACAGCCCGGCCGCCTCCTCCATCCCCAGCTGCGCAAAATCTTCGTGCAGGCGCGGCAGTCCGTACATTGCCTGTGCGCGCTGGAGAATTTCACCGGACGGCGGACTCGGCGCCATGAGGATCAGGTCCGGCGCATCGCCGTGCCAGAGCGTGGCGCCATGAAATTCGGAGAGGAATGTCGCAAAGAGCATGCGCAAATCTTCGGGATACAGGGAATAGGCTTGCATCCATTGCACGAATACGCCGTCCGGAGTGAGCCGGCCGCGGACGGCCGCGTAAAAGTCGCGCGTAAAAAGCGTGGCGACGCCGGCAATCCAGGGATTTGACGGCTCGGAAATAATCAGGTCGTACTTCTGGCGCGTGGTAAAGAGAAAATTGCGCGCGTCGTCGAACGTCACCTGCACGCGCGGGTCGAGGAGCACGTTGCGATTCAATTGCGCCAGCAGCGGCGCGGCGCCCACGACGGCCGGCTCGATTTCCACGACGTCCAGGCGTTCCAGTTCCGGATAGCCAACGAGCGCGGACGCCGTCATGCCGCTGCCGAATCCGACGAGGAGCACGCGGCGCGGCGGATGCGCGAGCGCGGCGAGATGGCCGAGGAGAAGCTGCGTTGTCGCGTCATGATTGGAGGCGTCCACTTTTCCGTTGGTGCGAAGGGCGATGTAGTCATCGGTTTTCGCCACGGAAATGTTGGCATTCAAGCCGTCGCGGAAATAGACGATGTCCAAGGCGTGCGCGTTTTCCCGCAGCGTCAGCGGGCGGTCGTAAAGATTCCAATACATCACGGTGTTGAACGAAGCGACGGCGGGATCATAAAAATAATTCGAGAAGCCGATGAAGGCAGCCGCAACGACCGCGAGGAGATTTCCCGCGACCGCAAGGATTTTCCGCGGGAGGCGCCGCGCGGATGCAAAAGAAATCGCGGCGGCCAGAGCGAGGTTCACGCCCGCCGTCGCCGCGAGCAAATGAAAACTTCCGAGGCGCGGCATCAGCCAGAAGCCGGCGGCAATCGCGCCCACGATCGCGCCAAGCGTATTCCACGCATAGGCGCGGCCCACCGCCGCACCCGCGCCAGCTCCACTGATCGAACGCGGCCCGGCAATCAACACCACAACAGCCGGAAAATTGAATCCAAAGACCACAGCCGTGGGCAACATCGCCAGCGCGCTCGTCGCAAATTGGGCGAGCACGAGGCCGCGAAACGATTCGTGCGTGGCGCGCAGAATCGGCGGGAGCACTTCGATCAGGCGCGTGAAGAATACCAGGAATGCGAGCGCGGCGAGCGCCGTCAACGTCTGCGTGACGGCGAAGGTCATCGAGTCCGGCCCGTGGCGGCGGCTCCATCGTTCAAACAGCGCGCTCCCCAGAACGATTCCCGTGAGAAACGTGCCCAGCATCAGCGTGAACGCGTACGTCGAGCTGCCCAACTGCGTCGAAAGCAGGCGCGTCCACCCGATTTCGTACGACATGGCCGTGGCGCCCACAATTGCAAAACAAATCAGGAAAAATATCGATGGCGCGGAAGAAGGCGGCGGCTCCACTTTTTCCGGCAAGTTTATTTCCTTCGATGATGTCGGGGCGGGCTCTCCGCGCGCGAGAACCAGCGCCAGCGCTCCGGCGGCAAAATTCAGGGCCACAGCGATTCCAAGCGTCCGTCGCAGGCCAAGCGAAGGCAGAAAAAGAAATCCCGCCGCGAATGTTCCGACAACCGCGCCTGCCGTGTTCATCCAGTAGAGACGTGACAGCCGCGCTCCCAGCTCAGCCGCATCCCGCGCGAGCCCGCGCACCAGCACGGGAAGCGTGCCGCCCATCAAAAATGTTGGCAGGAATAATACCAGCGCCGATCCGACGAATCGCAACACCAGAAGGGCGCTCGCGTTCCCCACGGCGTAAGGATACGCGGCCACATAGGCCGCGCGGACGCCGGCAAGTCCCGCGAGAGAAATTGCGGCAGTAGCGGCAACGCCAAGTTCCAACCATCCGTAGAGCGCGATCGGCTGGCCCCAGCGCTCGCTCCGCCCGCCGATCCACGCGCTGCCTGACGCAAGGCCCGCCATGAATACGGCGAGGACGGTTGCGACCGCGTACGCCGTGTGCCCGAAAATGAGTCCGAGCGCCTTGCTCCACACCACCTGATCGATCAATCCAGCAGCGCCCGAAAAGAAGAAGCAAACGAGCAGAGCGGGAAACAAATATCCGCCCGGAGCGGGTGCGGGCTCTACTTGGAGGCCGCCGGAAAATTGTCCTGTCATCGCGGGCCGCATGGTAGTCTGGCCACCGAAAGGCGTCAAATATCGCCTTGGCTTACCGGGGCCGGATTCCGAAAATCCCGTTTCACAGATGGGATGAGAAGGCCGGTCTCCGGCGGGATGCGATACGCTCCCAATGGTCGACGCGCTCGAAGCGCAACCGAAAGGAGACCGGCTGTGAAAAAGACTATCACTGTGCAGGCATTCAAGAACGAAATTTTCAAGGAGCAAAAGCTGACCATCGGTTTGGATCTGGGCGATCGCTGGTCGTTCTACTGTGTTTTGGATGAAGCAGGCCAAGTCATTTTGGAACAAAAACTGCCAACGACGCCGGAGGCGATGAAGCAGACCTTTGGAAAGATACCGCGAAGTCTCATGGCACTGGAGACAGGAACACATTCCCCCTGGGTAAGCCGACTGCTCACTGAGTTGGGACACGAAGTGATCGTGGCGCATGCACAAAAGGTGCAGCTGATCACCAAGAGCAATCGAAAAGATGATCGGCACGATGCTCGGACGCTGGCACGACTGGCGCGAGTCGATCCCGAGCTGTTGGGGCCGGTGCGGCATCGCAGTGTGCAAGCGCAACTCCACCTGACGGTGATTCGAGCGCGAGCGGAACTGGTCAGTGCTCGAACAGCCTTGGTGAACGCAGCACGGGGGTTGGTGAAGTCTTATGGCCAACGACTGCCCAAGTGTGGCACGTATCAGGTGAACCGGGAGCTGGCCGCTGCATTGAGCCCAGAATTGCAGGATGTTCTGGAGCCGCTGCTCAAAGAAATTGAATCGCTGAACGAGCGCGTCAAGGAATACGACGAACGGATGGAGAAAATCGCCAAGGAAGTTTACCCGGAAGTGTCCCTGCTCAAGCAGGTGAAGGGCGTGGGAACACAGATCGCTCTGACCTATGTCCTGACGATCGAGGACCCGTATCGGTTTCCGAAGAGTCGCCAGGTCGGCTGTTTTCTGGGGTTACGACCTGGCCGCAGGAACTCTGGGGAGAGCGAACCCCAGAAGGGCATCAGCAAAGAAGGAGACCGGTATCTGCGCACGATGATGGTGCAGGGAGCGCACTACATTCTGGGACCTTTTGGCCAAGACAGCGATCTGCGGAGATGGGGACGCAAGCTTGCGGAGCGAGGAGGAAAAAATGCCAAGAAGCGAGCGGTGGTGGCCGTGGCTCGAAAGCTGGCGGTCCTGCTGCATCGGTTGTGGGTAGGGGGAGAGGTGTACGAACCACTGCGCAATAGCCAGAAAGCGATGCGGGAAGTGGCCTAGCGAGTGGCGATCCGAGGAGCCGAGCTCAACCGCCGAGTCCAGGTGACTGCGACTAAGTCCTGGGGCCCAACTCTCACCGAATCGGTGAGAATAGAGGTCGATTCACAGGTAGCAGCACCTACTGAAACGAGAACACCCAACTTGCACCGAGCGAATAT
Organism: uncultured Acidobacteriota bacterium; assembly: GCA_963719875.1. Lineage (GTDB taxonomy): Bacteria > Acidobacteriota > Terriglobia > Acidiferrales > UBA7541 > Palsa-360. Next base: position 1,672,759 of record CAVRDJ010000002.1, read on the forward strand.
CGCTCACCAAAGAGTGCGGATGGAAGGATGGCGACAGAGGCGGCCCGGTTCCCAGGAAGACCACTCGACAATCAAAGGCAACTGCAAAACCGGCTTGACACTAACCGGCCTTCTCATGGAAGGACCTGGCTTTCCGACCACACGTCGACGATGGTTTGGCACCTATCGCATATTCACATTTGTTCTGAAAGTCATCACGGATTTCTGCATACTAACCGGGTGAGCATCCTGCAAAACAAACCACAATTAGTGCCTTGGACCGAACCGCCCCCAATGGACACTGGTGCACCTTGTCCAGCAGTGCGTTCAGATGGGCGTGCATTGCTCTGCGCTTACTTCATAAACTCCGCCGGTCTTCCAGTTAGATCAGCCGCTATTTTAAAGTTTGAAGGTGTCCTTCATTACAGGTTCGGTTACCCCAATAACGAGGCGTTACAGGGGCATCCTCTGTATCCGTTCGGACTGGAACATTATGGCTTTTTCACAGTTGAGAACTCTCCACTGACTAGCGAAATCGAGAAGCAGAATGAATGCCACCCTCAACATCGCTCAGGCATCTATGCAAAATTCCGTCATTGGGTTGTCACATTTCACGACGAAACGCTGGAGGTCATCGCCTTGCGAGGGAACGTCAGCGGACAGAGCGAATTGTCACCAGAAAAGGCTCTCTGTTTGCACGAGGCAAATCGGAGCCGTTCTTAGCCCACCACATTCCGATTATCCCCCCTTATCGGAATGCGGGTTTTACCCGTGTTCCGAAAACCCCTCCGCGCAGGCTCCCGCAAGCGATTGAATCTGCACGATGGAAAAAGGGCGGGCAGAGTGTTCCGAAAAGAAGTGTTTCTTGAAAGTCCCAGCCGCGGATATTCAACCGATCAGGGAAAGAAAAGCCCGCCCCGGGACCAGCTAGCTTTCGACGCACGTTCCCCAGCCAGTCGGGTTACTGCAGAACGAATGATGGCCGCGAGGGGCAGGACAACAGTTGTTATTTGGGCCAGGTCCAAAACACGCACCGCCTTGTGGTATGCACATGCTCGTGACGCCCATGCCACTTAGGAGGACTATCTGCGGGCTGCTGAGCGCGTCGTCGGTAATCGAAAGCGTGCCGCTCGCACTGCCTGCGGCGCTCGGCTTGAAAGTAACATCGATCGTGCAACTCGCCCCGGATGCGAGGCTCGAACCGCTGCAAGTGTCGGTCTCGCCGAAGTCAGCGCTGGCGGCGATACTCATGATGGTGAGCGTTGCTGTGCCGTAATTGCTGAGCATGAGTGACTGCGCCGGACTGGTAGTGCCTACAACTTGGTCGCCGAAAGTCAGGATGCTAGTCGACAAAGTGGCATTGGCGCCCGAAGTGAGCCCCACACCACTCAGGGAAACCGAGTGTGGACTGCCCAAAGTACTATCGACGATCTTAATTGATGCACTGCGGCTTCCCATCTGGTTCGGTCTGAAGGTTACGATCAGGCCGCAGTTTGCTCCCGCAGCGAGGCTCGAACCGCAATTATTGGTCTGGCCGAAATCTGCAGCGTTGATCCCCGTCAGCCCTGCGCTGTTGATGGCGACCGCCAAAGTGCCATTGTTGTTAACCGTCTCTGTCTGAGTAGCACTCGCGGTTCCGACGAGCTGCGGGCTGAAGCTCAAGCCGGTTGTGGGCGAAAAACTGAGCGTGTCCGGGTCTGCGAGGATCGAAACTGTAAAGGACTGAGTGGCCGACTGATTCGCAGAATCCGTGACTTTGATACTGAATGCCACTCCTTGAGCCGCCGTGTCCGGCGTGCCAGAAATCGTGACACTGTTTCCCGAGTCGGGAACAAGCTGAAGACTGTGAGGCAGCTCACCGATCAACGACCAGTTAAAAGGCGCAACACCGCCACCCACTTGGATGGTTTGTCTATAGAGCGTTGCTAATGTACCGTTGGGCAAAGAGGCCGGCAAAATCGTTAGTGGAAGTACTGTTTGGTTCGCTCCTCCGCACCTCGACAGAGCCACGGCTGAGACGAGGCACAGAACAAAAATCGTTGAGCGCTGTAAGCGTTTTATAGCAACCACCTGTCTGACCTAGCGTGTCTTTGCGGGATGGCGAAGAGTACTCTAGAATATTCCGATCAGCAAATATAAAAATACGTCATCAATGTTTGTGCGGGCTTGCATTAGGATATTCGCAGGTTGGCGAGGTCCTGATAAGTCCTGCCGGCTCAACCGGTCGATGCACCACCCTATAACCAGTTGATCTGACAATGCTTTTCATCGAGAAGCAATCAGTACGGCAGTGTTCAATCAGAACCTAAACAGGGCTTTTGTTTTGTTTTATATTGACGGTGGCTAGAAAAATCAGTTACCTAGGCTCCTACAAGAAGACTTTGAGCAGGTGTTGCAACGACCCATTGAGACCACCCCGCTTCTCGGAAACGAGCCTCCACCATTGGCATCAGGGTTGACAGTCGCGGGGGCTCCGACTATCGTGAGCCTACTGTGAAAATCCTGGTGGTCGGAAGCGGGGGACGCGAGCACGCGATGGTCTGGCGGCTGCGTCAGTCGCCGGAAGTTGAGAAAATCTGGTGCGCGCCGGGCAATGGCGGGGTCGAAGACATTGCTGAATGTGTGCCCGTGAGCGCTGACGATGTGGGCGCGCTGGTGTCCCTGGCCGAGCGCCTCAGGCCGGACTTCACCGTCGTGGGGCCGGAAGCGCCGCTGGTCGCGGGGATCCGCAACAAATTTGAATGCCGTCACATGCGCCTCGTGGGTCCATCGCAACGGGACGCGCGGCTTGAAGGGAGCAAGATTTACGCGAAGGAGTTCATGAACCGGTACGACATCCCTACGCCGACACTTTATGGCGATTTTGAATCCCCGATCGAAGCCATACGCGCGCTCGACGCGGTGGATTGGCCGGTGGTCGTAAAGGCCGACGGATTGTGCGGGGGAAAAGGCGTCCTTGTGGCGGAAACGCGCGCGGAGGCCGAGGCGTTCATCCGCCGCCTCATGCAGAAGCACGAGCTCGGGCCCGGCGGCTCGCGCGTGCTGCTCGAACACGCCCTCAAGGGTGAAGAACTTTCGTTCATTGTCCTGACGGACGGAAAATCCTTCCTGCCGATGGCGCCGACGCGCGACCACAAGCGAGTTTTTGATGGCGACCGCGGCCCCAATACCGGCGGGATGGGCGCGTACACGATGGACGGAATGATTACGCCCCAATACGAATCGGTAATCGTCAAAGACATCGTGTGCCCTACGATTGCGGGGCTTTCCGAGGAGGGAATTCCCTTCACCGGCTTTTTGTATTTCGGCCTCATGCTTACCGCCAGCGGTCCCATGGTTCTGGAATACAATTGCAGGTTGGGCGACCCGGAAACGCAGCCCATCATGATGCGGATGGATTTCGATCTCGCGGTGGCATTTGACGCGGTGGCTTCGCGCAAGCTGGAAAAGATCAAGCCCGCGTGGAAGCCCGGCGCGAGCGTTTGTGTTGTCATGGCCTCGGGCGGATACCCCGGCTCTTTCGAGACAGGGAAAAAGATCACGGGATTAGAGCAGGCGGCAGCGCTGCGGGACGTGGCCGTGTTTCACGCGGGAACGAAACGCGCAGGCGATTCTATCGTGACCAGCGGTGGGCGCGTGCTTGGCGTAACAGCCGCGGCCGATTCTCTCCCGCAAGCGATTCACAAAGCCTACGAAGCCGTGGGTACAATACATTTTGACGGCGCGCAGTGCCGCACCGATATCGGGGCCAAAGGGAACCTGCAAATGCGCGTCGCAGCGGAGGCGCCGCGTGGCTGAGGTCCTGCACTTATTTCAATGCCTGGCGCGCGGCGAGCCCATGCGCGAATTCGAGGAAGTATTTGCCGTTGAAAATAAGGGTTTCAAGGAGTGCCTTCACGGACGAAGCGGGAGCACTCGTCAGGTTCTGGTGATGGATTACGAAACGCTCGAGGAATTCGGCATCGCGCCGGGGCGGGCCAGGGAAAACATCACGACGCGCGGGATTGCGCTTGGGGAATTGCTTCTCGGGCATAGGCTCCGCGCCGGCGAAGTTCTGCTCGAAGTCACAAAGCCGTGCACGCCGTGCCACCAAATGGACGAAATCCGCCAAGGTCTTCAGGAAGCGATTCGTGGACGGCGCGGCCTGTTGTGCCGGGTCGTGGAACCCGGCCGCATCCGCCGGGGCGACCGTGTTGAAATGGAAGAGAAGGCGCGCGCGTCGCATCGTGGCAGCGACGATTCTTTATCCGGCGCCTTTTGATATTGATAAGGACCTACATACCAACCAGGAAGGCAGGAAGAATTCATGGCCAGTGAATCGAAGAACAGCCGCAAGCCGCTCGTCGGAATTATCATGGGGTCGGACACCGATTTGCCGGTGATGGGCGAAACGGCGAAGATGCTGGAAAAATTTGAATTGCCTTACGAAATTGAAGTGACCTCGGCGCACCGGTCTCCGGCGCGGACGCACGAGTACGCGTCGACCGCGGTTTCGCGCGGGCTCAAAGTGGTGATCGTCGCGGCGGGAGGAGCGGCGCATCTGGCGGGCGTGGTCGCGGCGGTCACGACCCTGCCTGTCGTCGCGGTGCCGATGGCAACGACGGTGCTCTCCGGCATCGACTCTCTGCTGTCAAGCGTTCAAATGCCCGCGGGCGTGCCCGTGGCGGCGATGGCCATCGACAAGCCCGGCGCCATTAACGCGGCGATTTTTGCGGCGGAAATTCTGGCCACGTCCGATCCGGAAATCGCCAAGCGGCTCAACACCTACAAGGAAGAACTGGCAAAATCGGTGGCCGAAAAAAGCGCGCGCGTGAAATTACAGTACGCCGGAAAAACCAGCTAGTCTGCGTTTTTCACAACATCAAATTTTGAATCTGCATGAAGGTGGCCTGGGGGGTTTAGTAGCGCGGGCTTCAGCCTGCGGGGGTACGACCTTGCAAGGACCAAACCCCGCAGGCTGAAGCCCGCGCTACAATTTATTGGCTATTGCCGTGGTCGTTCGCGCCGCCGCCACCGGCCTGCGTGGTGCTGTGTGTAAGCGCCTGCCTGGCTTCCTGGCTGATCGTGACTGTGTCTTGCGACACTGTTTCGTGCTTGGCGGGTTCCGATTGGAGCGTCTTAGGCGGCTGAACAGATTGCTCGGTCTGCGTCAGCGAGTGGGCTGCCTGAATGGAGAGAACTGAATTGACCACGGTCCGATTACCTCTTCGCTCTATACATCGGCAGACGAGGAAATACCTTTAGCGCTCGCCAAGATGCAGAAACGAGAAGGTTTAAGGGACTAGTGGTTATCGCCGTCGTGGTCCACATCGCCGCTGGCAGCCGGCTTGGTGTTGTTCGCTAGCGCTTGCTGCGCTTGCGGGCTGATTGTGACTTTGTCTTGCGGGGCTGCGGTTTGGGTTGTAGTTTGCTGATTCTTGGGTGGCGCTGCTGCCGGCTGCGCCTGCGTCACTGCGTTGACTGGCTGAACCGGTTGAATGGGATTGCTCATGCGTATCACCTCACGCAGCTAACTTCGGCAAATGGGAAGTTAACTTTAACGCGCGGCAGAAAAAAGAACGATGAAATAGCAAACGTTCCGAGCGGAAACAGTGCGGGCTCGTCCGCCGCGGCGGGCGAGCCCATTTTTTCCTCTTGCACAGCGGTCCGATCCCGTCGGTCGAGCACCGTGCTATTTTTTCGCGGCGTTTGCGGCAAAGCGTTCCTGCATCCGGCGGGTGAGGTGAGGGACAATGCCTAGGATGCGTTCGATCAGCATCAACTGGCCGCGGTGGTGCATTTCGTGCTCTTTCACGGAAAGAATCATATCGAAGCGGGTTCTTGAGGGCGGCGCTCCTCCCGGCGGCATGGTTATGACCTCACCCAGGAATTTGTCGTCGAGTCCTTCCATCCACTTGGCCCACGCTTCGCCATCTTTTGTTAGCAGCTCGATCATCTGGGCCTTGGTGCGCGGCGCTTTTTCTTCCGCGGACAGGCGTTTCATCAACGATGGAAAATCGAATCCCTCAAGATTCGTCCGGCGCTCTTCGGCGTGAATTTTTTGTTGAAACACCGGCGAAAGCGCGATGTGGGCCAATAGCTCGCCAACGCTGCGCGTCTCCGGCATGGGTCTAAAACTGTATTTATCTTCTGGAATGTCCTGAGCAATCGCCAGAGTGTTCTTGCGAACAGTGCGGAAACTTTCGGCTAACTCTTTGCCGCCATAATAGTTCACCAGATTCTCCTTTGTTGAAATAGGGTTTGATTTTCCATGAACATGAAGGGACCTCAGTCTAGCACGCTCCACGCAAAATAGGGCATGGCCCCGACTGAACGCGCGCCCTGCCCATCGATTCCGAGACTGCTCATAACTCGGACCTGTAATTGGATGACAAGCCAATGTTAAGATATTCAGACTAATTCAGGGCCGAGGTGAATATGCAGCGACGAGTAGCGCTACTGGGCACGAGTGCCTTGCTTGTAATTCTGTCTTTCGCGATATCCATGGCTCGGCCTGCAACTGCCGGGCGGTCAGCTGACGGCGCCGCGGACACTCCAACTCCTGCCACGTACCGCGATGATCTTCAGCGCTCGTACCGAACGGACAAATACCTCGAGGTGGCGGAGAGCGGCGCGGACCGCGGAGAAAATATTTATTGGCATAAATGCTGGGCGTGCCATAACAAATATCAGCAGGCCGCTCCGCAACTCGAAGGTCTTTTCAAGCAGGCTGCCCTGATCACGGGAGCTCCCGTCAACGAGGAAAATGTGGCCGCACACATCAAGAAGGGCGGCCCGGGGATGCCGTCGTTTGGTACCACGCTCGCTGATACAGATGTGAAGGACGTGGTCAGCTATTTGCACAGTGACAAGTGCTGCGTCGAGGGAGAGCACCTCCCGGCTAATCCGTGGTATCGATCGGAAACAAACAAATGGACGGTACAGAACGGGCTCTCCGGCGGGGCAACCGGGATCGTGCGAGTGGCCAGCGGCGATTCACCCGAAGGCGTGATGGTGCAGTTGATCGCGCCGAGTGGCGTGCGAACCACGGTCTACACCAATGAAGACGGAAAGTACGAATTTCCAAAGATGCAGGCCGGGTCCTACACCTTGCGGATTGCGAATCCCCTGGAATTCAAGCCCTACCGGCGGGATTCGGTGCAAATCGACGGCCCTGCGAAAATGGAAGACATCGTGCTGGAACGAATAGTCAAGACGCGGGCCCTGCCGGCGACGCCGGAAGTCGAAGCGCAACTGAGCGGCGAGGAAATTCTATGGAATCTTCCGGGCACGGTCGAGGAAAAAGAGGCTCTGCACAACACGTGCGCGCTGGGGTGCCATTCCTTCCAGCAGATTTTCAAGAACCGCTATGACGAACGAAGCTGGGGCGTGCTGGTGGCGCGGATGCTTCATCGCGGGGGAGGCCCGCTGATCAACGATCCGCTCGAGCCGGTGAGCGATTCCGCCCTGGCCACCGATAAGTTGCTCACCAAGTGGCTCGCGCGGGTTCGCGGGCCCGAGTCCGTGGATGCGCCGCTGTACGCGTTTCCGCGGCTGACCGGGGAATCCAATCGCGTGGTGGTTACGGAATTCGAGCTGCCCCGCGCGTTGCAAAGCGCCCACGATGTTTACGGAGATGGAAACGGTAACATTTGGTATACAAGCCATCTGAGCCGTTTCTTCGGAAAGCTCGACACCCGCACGGGTGTCGTGACGGAATTCCAGGCTCCCTTGACGCCGGGCGCCCAGCCGGGCACCCATCATGTTTATGTCGAGAAGAATGGCGAAGTGCTGATTTCCGAGCCGTGGTCGCACAAGCTGCTCAAACTCGATCCTCGCAATGGGGAGATGGCGGAAGTGCCCGTCGCGGCTCCTTTCCCGATCAACTCCGCGGGGATGGCGGATTTCGATGTAACGCCCGATGGATTTCTCTGGGCCACCATGGGCGGTGGGTACAGCGTCGAGAAGATCGATCCTAAGACCGGGAAAATGGTGCAGAAATACCCCATGAAAGTACCCTTCAGCTACGACAGTATCGTCTCCCAGGACGGAAATTTCTGGGCCGGCGGCGCGATTTCCGGGACGGCTGGAAATTCAGCGGAGCTTCTGGATATTCGAACGGGCGAAATGCTTAATTTGGATTCCGGGGATCGCCGTTCGGCTGGCCGCAGAGGCGGATTCGACCCCTTTGGCAATGCCTGGTTCGCCGGCGAGAACGGAACCTTGGTGGAGCTGGATGCCAAGGCCAAGCGTATTCGAGAATTTTATCCTCCCGGACCCGTGGAGCCCTACACGGACCTATACTCCGCGGAGCCCGACAAGAACGGCGAAGTATGGAGCGGAGAATTGCACGGAAGAGAGTTCCTGAGGTTCAATCCGCGGACGGGCCATTGGACGGAATACGCCATGCCGGAGCCCTATTCGCACTCCCGCGCGGTTTGGGTCGATAAGTCTTCGAGCCCGACCACCGTTTGGTATGCCGACTACAGTACGGGGCGTATCGTCCGTATTCAGCCTATGGAGTGAACCCCCTCCCTGCACGTTTAGGATTTTGTCTGTAAGAAAAGCGGGTTTCCGCAATCCAAGGTATCTGGAGGTCCGAGATGTCAACTTTGACGCATGTGCCCAATGTTCCCCAGATTGCAGATCATGCGGCTGATCCGGGATTGCGCGATGTGATCGAGAGGGCCAAAGTAACGAAGAGCCCGCCACCAGCGTGGTACCGGACGATGGGGCAGAACCCGGAAGTGGCCAAGGCCTTTGCGGGCTACTGGGACATGCTCCACCGCGGCGGCACCGTGCCTCACGAGATCAAGGAGCTTGCGCGCATCCAGATCGCACAGATTGTGGGCTGCGAATTCTGCGCGCGGCAGACCTCTCCCCTGGCCTCGTCCATCACCGAAGAAGAAAAGATGAGCTGCGCGCTGTCGAACTGGGAGCACCCTGACCCGAAAACCCGCGCCGCGCTTCACTACGCGCGTACGCTCACGCTCGATGACGGGAGAGACAAGGAAGTGTACGCGGACCTCAAGAAATTCTACAGCAACGCGGAAATCATCGAGCTATCGGCATTCTTTTGCCTGACTGCTGGCGGCAACCGCATGGCCAAGAGCTGGAGCATCGAAGCGCATGGCGAAGTCCCGGCGATCCCGAAGGGCGCAATGTCCATCCATGGGAATGAAGCGCCACAGGCTTCCAGGCAGTCTTCGCACACAAGGTAATTTCATCTCGCGGTCCGTGGCCGCCACGAAGGGATTTGTTACCATCGGGGACGGCGTAACGCGCGATAATCAAACAGACCGGAACCGGCGCGGCAAGGGTTTGCTCCCGAACAGTTTTGGGGCCGGGAAAGTCCGCAGGGAACCTCAGAGCGACCAGCCGATCAGCTCCTCAAGGATCTCATTGGTTCCGCCGTAAATGCGTTGCACGCGGCTATCCATCCACATGCGGGCGATCGGATACTCCATCATATAACCATAGCCGCCGTGCAACTGAACGCACTCGTCGACGATGCGGCACTGGCACTCCGTCAGCCAATACTTGGCCATGGCGGCGGTCACGGGGTCCAACTGGCCGTCGATAAATCGCGTGATGCAATTGTCGATGAACACCCGGCCGATATGCGCTTCCGTCTTGCACTGCGCCAGTTTGAAGCGTGTATTTTGAAATTCAATGAGCGCCTGGCCAAACGCTTTCCGCTCTTTCGCGTATTGGGTGGTGATGGCCACGGCGCGCTCCGAGGTTGCGACCGCGCCTACGCCGATCATCAGGCGCTCGTAACGCAACTGCTCCATCATCTGGGAAAAGCCCGCCCCCTCGGCCGTTCCCAGCAGATTCGCGGACGGGACGCGCACATCATCGAAGAAAAGTTCGCAGGTGTCGACCTCCTGCATGCCCACTTTTTCAAGCGAGTTGCCGACGCGGTACCCCGCAAGATTTTTCACCTCGGCAACAATCATGGAGATGCCCCGAAAACCGGCCAGCTTGGGGTCGGTCTTCGCGGCCACGCAGACCAGGCCGGCGTGCCAGCCGTTGGTGATGAATGTCTTTGAGCCGTTGAGGATGTAATCGTTCCCGTCCTGGCGCGCCGTGGTCTTGATGGCTTGCAAGTCGGAGCCGGCCGAGGGTTCGGTCATGGCGATCGCTCCAACGAGTTCCCCTTGCGCCAATGCAGGAAGCCACTTTCGCTTTTGCTCTTCGCTTCCGTATTGAAGCAGATACTGCGAGACGATGCTTTGAACGCCGCAACCGAAGTGGATCCCCGCTTGCGCAAGTTCTTCTGTCACAACGGCTTGATGGGCGAAGGACCCTCCCCCGCCACCGTATTCTGCGGGCACATCCGGCAGCAGCAGGCCGGTCTGCCCGGCCTTCTTCCAGGCTTCCGGGTCGGGCCGATGCTGCTCGCGCCACTTTTCCTGGCAAGGCAGGAATTCCCCTTGTATGAACTCGCGGACCGTCTTGCGATACATCCGCAGTTCGTCATTCATCCAGGGCGATTTATAGTTGGACATGGGGAACCCGAATTTTATCCCAGCAAAAATGATATCACCAGCGCTCTACCCCTAGAATCGAACACCCATGTTTCGTTTCGGGCAGGGGTCCCGCAGGAGGCGGTACCAGTCCGGTTCGTGGTCGTCTAAGATGCTCGATGGGCGGGCCGGCAACTGGCTGGCAAAGGGGAGCGGTGCAATTACTTTCCTCCAAGGAATGGGAACAAGTCGGGGACGAAATCCACGTGTGGCACGCGGCGCTCGACCGCCAAGAAAAGGTTCTGGCGGAATTGGAGTCGACGCTTTCGCTGGAGGAGAAAGCCAGGGCGGGTCGATTCCATTTCGTAAATGACCGGAATCGATTCGTCGTGGCGCGCGGCCTGCTTCGGGAATTGCTCGGCAGGTATCTTCAACAAGCCCCGGCCAGCCTGGAGTTTTCATATGGACAGCATGGAAAGCCTGCTCTCTCGGGAGGGAATGCCTCGAGTGGACTTTGTTTCAATCTGTCGCACTCGTCCGGCTTGGTCGTGTATGCGATTGCACGAGAACGAAACCTTGGGATTGACGTGGAGCGCGTCCGGGCGGAATCCGCGGGCGAGGATATCGCACAGCGCTATTTTTCAGCCCGGGAGGTGAACGATCTGCGGACGTTGCCGCCGGAAGCAAGAGTCGAGGGATTTTTCCATTGCTGGACGCGCAAGGAAGCTTATTTGAAAGCTACCGGGATGGGTCTGCAGATCCCTCTCGACAGTTTTTCCGTCAGTCTTTTACCCGAGAAGCCCGCGCAGTTTCTCGGCGGCGTGGAGTCTCACTGGCACATGGCTGCGTATCATCCTGCCGAGGGCTACGTGGCCGCGGTGGTGTATGACGGCGCTCCGTGTTCCATAAAATATTTGTCCAATGACGCTCAAGAAAAATAAAAGGGACAGATTCGATTTCGTATGGATCTCTTCCAGAACATTCTCGGCCGAATTGTGGGGGAATTGGTAGCGCAGGCTTCAGCCTGTGGGGTTTCGTCCTTGCAAGGACTAAAACCCACAGGCTGAAGCCTGCGCCACTGAAACCCCGAGCATTGCGGCCTGCTGGGGCCAGTTGTAATATGGCGCGCCCGGAAAGAAAAATCAGCTAACATATAGGCCTGACTGGGCCGCAGAGACGCGCCCACGCAAGGACTCTTGATTCCCGAAACGGGGGATTCTGAGCGGAGGAATCATGCAGAAGGTCAATATTGGAATTATTGGAACGGGATGGTGCGGGGGAATTCGCGCGGAGACGTGCGCCGCGAGCCCTTATGTCAGCGAACTGCACATCGCCGAAATCAAAGAGGCGCGCCTGAAGGAAGTGGCGGAGAAGACCAAGCCCGTCACGGCGACGACGGATTACCGCGCTCTCCTGAAGAACGACAAGATCAATGCCATCATCGTCTCGGCCACGCCGGAAACCGTACATTACCCGATGGCTAAGGAGACGCTGCTGGCAGGAAAAAACCTGCTGCTCGAAAAGCCGATCTCCCTCACGCTTGCCGAGGCGGATGAATTGATCGGTCTGGCGCGGTCCAAGTCCCTGCTCTTCACGATCGGATATTCCCAGCGCTTCAATCCCAAATTCGCATACGTCAAGCGCTCGATCGCTGACGGCACGATCGGCCAGCCGGTGAGCGCGCTCGTCAGCCGCCACATCACCCGCAACCTCGGCAACAAGATCGGCGGGCGCATCAAGCTTTCTCCGGCCGCCATGGAAGCGACGCACGATATCGACTTTGTGTTGTGGTGCTTCGAGCCGCGGAGACCGGTGCGCGTCTACGCGCAGCTCGTCAACAAAATCATGCAGCCGACGCACGGCGTGCCGGATTGCGTTTGGATCATCGTGACGCTGGACGACGGCAGCGTTTTCACGGTTGGCGCCGGTTGGGTGCTTCCGCCGGCGTATCCGAATTTTTCGTCCACCTGGATCGAGATGGTCGGCAGCGAAGGCGCGATCATGGTGGACGACTCGCACCGGGACGTCAGCCTCAACACGATGAAGCGCGGCATCGAATTCCCGCTCTCCACCATGCCCGGCGAAAAAGTTGAGCATGTCTATGCGGGGCCGATGGAAGCCGAAACGATCCACTTTCTGGATTGCGTTGCCCACGGCAAGCAGCCGCTCGTCACGCCCGAGCACGCTCGGATGGTCATGCAGGTTTATCAGGCAGCGGACCAATCGGCCGAGGAAAATCGGCCGATTGATATCGTCTGGCCCGCACCGGACCGCCGCCGCGCCGGGGAAACCGATTTCGTAGGAGCCCGCACGACGCTGCCAGCGCGAACTCAGGAATGATCTGAGCAAGAGCTCGAATTTGGTCTATGTAGCGCCCGCCTTCAGGCGGGCATCTGCCCGATTCTAGAATGCCACCCTGAAGGGTGGCGCTACAGAAACCGGCAATTTCTTCGTTCCAATTGTTCCGAGTGACGACAGGGGCAAGAATGCTGGACACGACACCCACGTCCGCTTCCGCAAGCGCTACGATCCAAGAAAATGCCGCATCCAAACCGACAAAGACCCGCTGGCTTGTCCTCGTCCTGATCAGCTTCATGTACCTGATCACGTATATGGATCGCAGCAACATTTCGGTCGCGCAGCCGGAAATCGCCAAACAATTTGGTCTCAGTAAAACCGCTATGGGCCTGGTCCTCGCTGCCTTTACGTGGGCCTACGCGCTGGGTCAGGTCCCTTCCGGGTGGTTTGGCGACCGCTTTGGTCCCAAGCGCGTGCTGACCGTCATCATGACGCTTTGGTCCGCCACCGCCGTGATGACCGGCGCGGCACTCGGCTTTGGCTCTCTGTTTGGCGCTCGCTTCCTTCTGGGACTGAGTGAATCCGGGGCATTTCCCGTTGCAAGCCGCGGAATGCAACTCTGGTTTCCGCGCGGCGAACGCGGCCGGATCCAGGGCACCACGCATTTCTTCAGCCGCTTCGCGGTAGCGGTTACCCCATTAATCGCTGGAAGTATTCTGCTGGCCTTCGGATGGCGCGCAATTTTCTACATTTTCGGTTCCCTGGGCGTTGTGTGGGCGATTGTTTTCAGCGTCTTCTACCGCGACCTTCCCGAGGACCACAAAGGCGTCAATCGGATGGAACTGGCCCGCATCCGAGGCGTCGACCCGTATGGAACCATCAATCCGCCTGCGATCAGCCGGCTCGCCACTCCCTGGAAACAAATCCTGCTCTCGCCCAACATGTGGTTCATCTCACTCGGTTACTTTTGCTTCTTTTTTGGATCGAACTTCTACCTGACGTGGTATCCAACCTATCTGCGCGAACATCTGCACATGTCCATTCGCTTAATGGGATTCTGGGGATCCCTTCCTCTGTTTGCGGGCATGGCCGGCGACGTAACCGGCGGCTCGCTCTCTGATCTGATCTTCAAAACCACAGGCAAAGCCAAGTTGGCGCGCCGCGTGGTTGCCGCTCCCGGCTTTCTTCTGGCGAGCGTCTTTGTAATTCCCGCCGCGTTGACTGCGAACCAATTCAGCTCGATTATGTTTTTGGCCTTATCTTTCTTCTTCCTCGAATGGGTGATCGGTCCTGCGTGGGCCGTCCCCATGGATGTGGGCGGTCAATTTAGCGGCACGGTTACGGGCGTGATGAACATGGTCGGCGCCTTGGGCGGAGCGTCCACAGCCATCGTCTACGGAAGTCTGTTCAATCGCGGCTTCTGGGTGGCGCCGTTCCTGGTGAGTGCGGGAGTGATGCTCCTGGGCGCGCTGATCTGGACGTTTCTGATCAATCCTGAGTTGTCCGTCGTCGAGGGTGCGGTAGGGGACTTGGCGGCTATCGTTGGCAGCGCTAGTCCACCAAAGACAGATTAATAATGATGATGCACCCCGCGTGACCTGGACTGTGATTCAGTTTGTTTAGTAGGACAGCCACTCTTGGCTGTCCGCTCTCGCTCTACCGAGACAGTGCGGGACAGCCAAGAGTGGCTGTCCTACCGCCTTGACGCTTCCGGCGCGCGCATGCTATCACGATTGAGCAGGGTTGCAGAATTTCTTCAATCAAATCAGATCTAATCCAGAGGACGGGAGAAATACGATGACGCGGCGACGAATCGTTGCACTGGGCCTATCAGTTCTTGGTTTTTTCGCAATCGCGTGGCGCACGGCCAGGAGTGCGGCGCCGCCGGAGAACATGACGGACGAAATCCTGAAGGTTGATGACGAGAGGAACCAGGCGCTGCAAAAGGGCGACATCGCCACGCTGGATCGCATTTATTCAGACGATTTAGTGTACGCCAATGCCAGCGGCGCGCTCCTGACCAAAGCGCAACACCTGGCGGAGCTCAAAGCCAGGACTCTAAAATTTCGTTCTTTTATTCACGAAGGCGTTCAAGTGACCGTGCACGGCGATACCGGTATCCTAACCGGGATTAGTAAATCCGTCGTTGAATATCAGGGGGCCGTCTCCAGCAGCAACAGAAGATTTCTGAACGTTTTCTTCAAGAAAGACGGGCACTGGCAGTGCGTGGGGCACTTTGAAACGAACATCTCAGAAAAACCATAAAGGGAATTGCTCTCCGGGCGCCTTGTCTGGCTTGGCTGCGATGTCGAGATTGCCGCTGAAATAGAGGGTTTAGTAGCGCGGGCTTCAGCCTGCGGGGGTTCGTCCTTGCAAGGACCAAAACCCACAGGCTGAAGCCTGCGCTACTCGAGGGCCTTCAACCCGGCGCTGGCGACTTGCTCATCCTCATGCGATTTGGCGCCGGAGACTCCCACGGCGCCAACGCATTCGCCCTGGTGCATGATCGGCAGTCCGCCCTGCACGGCCACCCTTCCGGGGAATGCGACCGTTGCCGGCCTCTCCTTTACGATATCTTCCAGAGCCTTAGTCGGCGTTCGCGTCGCGGCAGCCGTTTGCGCCTTGCAGGTGGCGATCATGGCACTCTGTCCCACGGCGCCGTCCAGACGTTCGAGGTGAACCAGAAATCCGCCATCGTCCACGACGGCAATGCTGACGTTCCATTTATTTTTCGCCGCTTCGGCCTTGCATCCCGTTACGATTTTCTCGGCGTCCGATCCCGTTAAACACATTTTATTGCGCACTGGTTCTCCTTGGTTTCAAATATTTACGAGTATTCGAGTAAAACGAAAGTCCGTGTTCGGACTTTGTTCGATGCCCGGGAACGCCAATCTCCCGATTGGCGGCTTGGGACCCGCCATTCAGGAGAATGGCGTTCCCGGGAAACATCAACAAGAACTAGTTGGCCGCCCTTTGGCTGTTGGGAACATTTCCGTCCGGCTTGAAGGCGGTCAGGGTGTGCATGCGGATGCCTGCATACCAAATCGTGCCTTGCGCATCTTGCTCAATTTTCGGCGGATACAAACCGCCGAGACGCGTGCCGTTTGGTCCGGGATGTTCCCGCCCCATAATGTCAGGGAACGGTTCCGGGAAGTAGGTATACTTCTTTGTCTTCTGATCGAACCTCGCCAGGACGCCGTAACTTCTGAGGGTCACCCAAATATTATCTTGCGCGTCGGCGTAGCATTCATATCCTCCGCCAAGCCTGAACGGATCCTTGTACTCGGTGATCTTGCCCGTATCCGGATCCAGCATTCCGAGCGCCTGTCCAATGTGTTCGGAGAACCAGACCTTGCCTTTGGAATCCACCGTGGGACGGCGCGGTCCGGAGGGCTGGGTAGGCGTCGCGTAGACCGACCACTTGTCGGTTTTCGGATCGTAGCCCACGATCTTGTGGGACGTCATACCCACGGCCCACACGCGATCCTTCTGATCGACGGTCATCCCGTAGTAGTGGGCGTTCGTGTCGCTCGGCGACGGGTCCCACTCCGTGATCTTCTTGGTGATGGCGTCGAGTTTGCCGACTTTGCTTACTCCCTGCATCTCCGTAAACCAGACATTTCCTTTTGAATCCGAACGAATTGTGTGCGGTGTGCTCCGGGTCGGCGTTTCGTATTGAATGACTTTCCCGGTTTCCGGATCCAATTCGCCAATCGAGCTTTCGTCGATTTCGGCCGTGTACACATGACCGTCCTTGGCCTGGGTGATTCCGTGGGGGCCGAGCACGCGATGGCCAAGATCAGGGTTCGGAAGGATGAAGGTCTGGAAGCGCCCGGGATAATCGATCCGGTTCTTGTCCATGCCCTGGATCGCGTCCATGCCCATTTCTGCTACGTAGACGGTCGGGGAAATACGGCTCGGCCAAACGTCATGGCTGGAAATCTCGGCGTCATTTTTTCCAGGCAGTGCGGGAGGCAGGTCATACTCGACGAAGATGGCGCGGGAAAGGGCCTTTTCGTCGAGTGGAAGATCGTCCAGCTTCAGGTCACGCCGCTTCCCACCCTCCGGAAAAACCTTCGAAAAATACGCGATGATGGCATCCCGCCTATCTTGGGGGATCGCTGCGGGGTTCACCTGGGGCACGCCAGTATGGTTGACGGGGCTGGTGCCGTCCATGTCAAACATACGGCTCACGGCGCTTCCCCAAACGTCCGCATTGCGGCCTCCCCCTCCCATGCGTTGCCAGGGGATATGCTCGTATCCGTGACAGCCCATGCAGTTGTTCATAAGGTAGTCGCGAGTAGGGCCGGGGGGAAAAAGCGTGTCGAAATCGACTAGTTCGGCGAGCAACTTGTCGGGCCGGACTACTAAGGCCACGTCCGCTGTCTTCGTCTCTCCAGCCTTTAACTCCACCGTCGGACCGTTCGAATCAAATCCGTCCTGTAACGCCGACATCTGATAAGTGCCAGGGGGTAGGTTATAAATTTGGTAGTGGCCTTTTTGGGTGAAGACCGTGTAAGTGATATGTCGCTCGGCGTCTCTCGCCCTGACTCGAACCGCGTACAGGGCGGGAATATGATTTCCCGACGCTTCGCTTAAGGCGTATTCCCTATTGGCTGTGATCGTTCCGGAGATTGTCCCGCCCTGCGCACTCTGCCCTTGAGCCAGTCCGCTTATGGCCCATGAAAACAACGCGGCTATGAGCAAAGTCCCGCCGGAAAATCCCGCTTTCAACCGTGTGGTCATGACAAACTCCCGTTTCTGATTGGACGCCTGCGCCCGCTACCCCGTTGCGGCTGGACTCCTCCGCGTTTGGCTTTGATAATTCGTACACTACGACCAGCTAGCACGTCAACTTGAACGTGCCGCGTCGGTTGCGCTCCGCTGTACCGAGCATGTACAATTTTGCTTCAACTTCAGACGGAGCTGCCATGATCCATACAGGACGCCACTTTCTCCAAATTCCAGGTCCCACGAATGTGCCGGATCGAATCTTGCGCGCGATGAACGCCCCGGTTATTGACCATCGGAGCGCGGAATTCGCGAGTATGGGCAAGGAAGTTCTCGAGGGGATGCGCGGGATTTTTCAAACGGCGGGCCCCGTTGTCATGTATCCGGCTTCCGGGACGGGCGCCTGGGAGGCGGCGATTGTAAACACCCTTTCCCCGGGTGATCGCGTTCTGCTATTTGAGACGGGACATTTTTCTTTTCTGTGGCGCGGGGTCGCCGAGAAATTCGGCGTCCAGGTCGATTACGTGCCCGGCAACTGGCGTAGAGGGGCGAGCGCCGCGGAACTGGAATCGCGGTTGGCTGCGGACCGCGGCCATGCGATTAAAGCGGTCTTGGTGGTCCACAACGAGACTTCGACCGGAGTGACGAGCCGCATCCCGGAGCTTCGCCGCGCGCTCGACTCGGCGCATCATCCAGCGCTGCTCCTGGTGGATACGATTTCTTCGCTTGCGTCCATCGACTATCGCCACGACGAGTGGGGTGTTGACGTTACCATTGCCGGCTCACAGAAAGGGCTGATGCTTCCTCCAGGGATGAGTTTCAACGCGCTTTCGGAAAAGGCGCTGCGCGCCAGCGAGAACGCCCGCCTGCCGCGTTCCTACTGGGATTGGCAGGAAATGTTGAAGTCGAATCGCAACGGACTTTTTCCGTATACGCCGCCGACCAATCTTCTCTATGGCTTGCGGGAAGCGCTAAAGATGATGCGGGAAGAAGGGCTCGCCAATATTTTCCAGCGCCATAACCGCTACGCCGAAGCGGCTCGCGCGGCCGTCCGGGCCTGGGGGCTGGAAATCGTTTGCGAAGAGCCCCGCGAATATTCCAGCTCGGTGACGGCGGTTTTTATGCCGGAAGGTCACGACGCGGACAAGTTGCGCGCCGTGATCCTCGAACATTTCGATATGTCTCTCGGAGCAGGGCTCTCCAAATTCACCGGAAAAGTTTTCCGCATCGGACACCTCGGCAGCTTCAACGATTTGATGCTCGCGGGAACGCTGTGCGGTGTGGAAATGGGTCTGCGATTGGCTGGCGTGCCGCATAAAGAAGGCGGCGTCATGGCAGCTCTCAATTCGCTCGCCGGGTCCAATCGCAAGCCAGAGCCTGCCGCTGTAGCTCGTTGATTACCTTGTGGGTTTTGTTTGCAAAGCGGGTTGATCTCTGGTTTGGAAGCCACCTTTTCGGCATATCTTGGCGAGTTCGATTTCCTGTACAATGCTCGAAACCCAAGGATAGAGACGGCAATCCTTGACAAGTTAAATACGACCGAACACACTTGCGGGCGCTCAGATGCGGCGGCGCGAAAAATTATAGCTCGCCTGACAGAGAGGTCTCATTTCATGATTCGGATATCCGCAATCTCTCGGTAGCCAGCTGCCTACGAAGTTAAGGCTTACCAGTGGAGGCTGATCTTGCCACGGCGACATCTGAATCGGACGCAGGGTGATGTCAGGGAGTTCCCTCGTTACAGCATCCCAGAAGCCGCATTTTACGTTCGGATTCCTGCAAACACTCTCCGGGCTTGGACACTGGGACAAAACTATGTCACACATGCGGGAGTCCACCGTACGTTCAAACCATTAATTGAAGTCGCGGACAGCACGAACAAACTGCTCTCTTTTTATAATCTGCTCGAAGCGCACATCCTTCGCTTTACAACAGAAGAACGTAGAGTGCCTTTTAGGAACATTCGTAGGGCGCTGGACTATGTACACGAACAAATACCAGGGAAACATCCGCTTCTGTCCCACATTTTTGAAACTTCTGGAAAGGACGTATTTATCCAGCACCTCGGAGAAACAATTAATGCGACTGCTCATGGACAACGCGTCATGAGACAAGTATTGGACAAATACCTTGATCGTATTCTGCGTGACGTGGCGGGGTTGCCGATCAGAGTGTTCCCGATTCATTCCAAGCGTTTGGCTATCGACCCGTTCTTTTCTTCTGGAAAGCCAATCGTCAAAGACAGGGGAATTGCGGCATCGGTACTCTGGGGACGTAGCAAGTCCGGGGAAACTGTATCAGAAATCGCGAGAGACTACGGATTGACGAAGATAGAAGTACAAGAAGCGATTGAAGATTACGAATGGAAAGTCGCAGCCTGAAGAACCCCCAGTCTTTTTCCTCGATAGAACATTCGGGAGAAATGAATTGGCCGGAATGCTGCGGGCGGACGGTTTCCTATTGGTTACGATTTTCGACGAATTTGGGGATGCAGAGTCAAAAATTGCTGATCCAGTGATGATTCAGGACTGTGGCATAAAGAATCGTGTGTTGCTCACCGGGGACCAGGATTTGGTTTACACGTGGGCGAAAGAAATATTGGATGCAAGGATCGCTGTATTTGTCACCACCGACAACAATGAAGGGCCGAAGAAATGGGGGCCGCGAATTATTAACGCAAAACGAGATATTCTCCGTGAACTTGGGCGACGGAAAAAACCTTTCACTGCCAGGATATCTGCAGAAGGCCGCGTAACCCAAGTAAGGATACATGACGGCACGCGATGGAAATCTATCGCCATCGAAAAGAAAAACCCTCGACATAAAAATAGGCAAAAGCAGTAATCGAACATCAGCTTCGACATTGCATTCTTAATGAACCCAGGTCGCCTGAGTCACCGATTCACCGAGGCCACGGGCGTGGCGAGGATGCCGACCGGAGGGCCCGTCATTCCTTTGCCTCTGTCGATGACGGACTGTTCGGGATCGATCCAGAAGGCCCAGATGGCGGCGCCGACAAACAGCAGGCCGGCGGACACCCCGAACGGAGCGACCCACGATCCTCTGGACACGAGATACCCGAACACAGTTGGGGAGAGCGCGCCGACGAATTGGCCGCCCATGTTCATCATGCCGGACACGGTGCCGGAAAATTCGCCGCCGACGTCCATGGGGACCGCCCAGGCGGGGCCGATGGTCATTTCGAGGAAGAACATTGCAGCCGTCAGGCAGTAGACCGCGGTAAACGGATTTGCCGACAACGCGGCGAATAATGTGAATGTCCCGCAACCGAGCATGGCCACGATGGCCACCGAGCGGCGGGAAAACTTGAGGTTATTCGTCTTCACCAGCAATTTGTCGGTCAGCCAGCCGCCGAAGGCGTCTCCCACGACGCCCGCCATCAGAGGCATCGAAGCAAAGAGGCCCGTCTTAATCAGTGTGAATTTACGGAATTCGACGAGGTAGGACGGCAGCCACGAGAGAAAAAACCACAGGGAATAAATGTAGGCGGCGTAGGCGCACATCACGGCCCACATGTTTCCGTGCTTGAGCAGAATGCTCCAGGGAACTTTCGGCCGCCTGGCGATGTTGGCGTGCTTGATCTCGCCTTTTTCGTCGAGGCCGCGGATGCGTGTGAGTTCGGCACGGCTCACTTTGGTGTGTTCCTCCGGCATGTTGCGGTAGACCAGCATGTAGAGAAGAGACCACAGCAAACTCAGGGCGCCGATCACGTAGAAGACCGAGCGCCAGCCGTAATGAATCATGATCGCCACGGCGATGGGAGGGCCGATCGCCGCGCCAAAGCGGCTGGCGGCGTGGCTGATTCCCTGCACGAAGCCGCGTTCGTCCCGCGGGTACCACATCTGCATGGCCCGCGTCGCAGTGGGAAACGCGCCCGCCTCACCGACGCCGAGTGCGAAGCGAATGCCCCACAAGGAATAAAAGCCGGTAGCCATCGTTGTGACGACGGCGATTATGGTGCGATAAGCCATGATGGTGGAAAGAACGCGTCTTGGGCCAAAGCGGTCACCGAGCCAGCCGCCAGGCACCTGGAAGAGCGCATACGCCCAGATAAAGGCGCTAAAAATAACTCCCATGGTGGCTTTGCTGAAACCGTACTCTTTCATGAGGAACGGCGCGGTGTTGGCAAGGCTCACCCGATCCAGATACGTAATGAGGTACATCAAGCAGAGGAGAAGCAGCACCACCCAACGCACATAGCTTTGACCGGATACTTCCTGCTTCTCCATTTCCATACCCCCGTCACGCTCTGAAAAATCGAATCTGAACCATTTGTTTTGATTTTGGTCTTTCAGATATACACCGCGCCCTTCCCGGCAGCAATCTTTTTCCGGCGTCGGTACCAGCTCGCCTTGATAGCAAACCTGCCCTCTCCGTCCCGAAGAACACTTGACGGAGAGGCCTCTACATAACCCCATTGCATTGGCGCACTTGAATTTGTAGAGGCCGCCCGTTTTTGGGGCGGGCAGCTTTCCGCTTCTCTCTTGCCATGTGAGTTCGGGCGAGTCAGAATATCGAGCTGCGTCAACCCCGACAATGAGCACAGTGCAAATTTCAACGCCGCTGCCGCTCAGTTCACACGGTAAGCCCGTGGACTCTTTCGCGCAGGCCGGCGAACTCGAGAATGAACTAAAACGCGTGGTGAAGGGCGAGGTGCGCTTTGACCGTGGAAGCCGCGCGCTGTATTCCTCTGACGGCTCGAATTACCGCCAGATTCCGATTGGCCTGGTGGTTCCTCGCCATGACGACGATGTGATCGCGACGGTGGCCGCGTGCAGAAAATTCGACGCGCCGGTTCTGCCGCGCGGAGCCGGCACGAGTCTCGCCGGGCAGACCTGCAATGTCGCCGTGATTCTGGACTTCACGAAGTACATGAACAAGATTCTGGAGATCGACCCTGCCGGACGATTCGCGCGAGTCCAGCCCGGCGTCGTTCTGGATACGCTGCGCAACCGGGCGGAAAAGCATCAACTGACGTTTGGCCCCGACCCATCCACGCACAGCCGCTGCACGCTCGGCGGAATGATCGGGAACAATTCCTGCGGCACGCATTCCTTGCTCGCGGGCAAGACGGTCGACAATGTCATCGAGCTGCGCATTTTGCTCTACGACGGCACGCAGATGACGGTGGGAGCCACGGCCGGCGAAGCCGACATCGATTTCATCATTTCCCAGGGAGGGCGGCGCGGCGCGATTTATTCCCAGCTGCGAGCCATCCGCGATCAGTATGCCGGCCTGATCCGCGCGAAGTATCCGAATATTCCCCGGCGCGTGTCCGGCTACAACCTCGATCAACTGCTGCCGGAGAGCGGATTTAACGTGGCGAAATCGCTCGTCGGGACTGAGGGCACGTGCATGATCGTGCTCGAAGCCAGACTGCGGCTGATCCAGAGTCCGCAGCACAGATCGCTCGTGTGTCTGGGCTACCGCGATACGTTCTCGGCGGCCGACCATGTGCCGGAGATTTTGCCGTTGAAGCCCATCGGGCTCGAAGGCTTTGAAGGAAGCATCGTCGACGGTCTCAGAAAGAAAAAAGCTCCCCACCTGGAACTGATTCCGGAGGGACGCGGTTTCTTGCTGGTGGAATTCGGTTCGAATGACCCGGGCGAGGCCGACGAGGCCGCTCGCCAGCTGATCGACCAGTTGAAACGGTCGGCCGATCCTCCGACCATGCGGCTGTACACGAAGGCCGAAGCGCGCCATGTCTGGAAGTTGCGCGAGGCCGGGCCGCGTGCCGCCGCTGCAGCGCCTGGTTCTCCTCCCGAGTGGGAAGGATGGGATGATGCGGCTGTCCCGCCGGAGAAATTGGGCAACTACCTTCGCGATATCCGGAAGCTGCTCGACGAATACGATTATCACACCTCGTTCTACGGCCATTTCGGACACGGCTGCATTCACATGCGCGTGAGTTTCGATTTACAAAGCGAAAACGGAATCCGCAATTATATGGAATTCGTCGAGCGCGCCGCCGATATCGTGGTGAGTTATGGCGGCTCGCTTTCCGGGGAGCACGGGGACGGGCAATCCCGCGCCGCATTGCTTCCCAAGATGTTCGGTCCCGAGCTGATCAAGGCGTTCGGCGAGTTCAAGTCCGCGTGGGACCCCGACAATAAGATGAATCCGAACAAAGTGGTCCACGCGTATCTGCCCACCGAAAACCTGCGGTTGGGTGCGGATTACAAACCGCTCGATCCCAAAACTTATTTTCGGTTTCCGGACGACAACGGATCGTTTGCCAAAGCCACGTTGCGATGCATCGGGCTCGGCGAGTGCCGGAAGCACGATAGCGGTTCGATGTGCCCGAGCTACATGGTGACACTCGAAGAAGAGCACAGCACGCGCGGCCGCGCGCACATGCTTTTTGAAGTGTTGCAAGGCGAGGTGCTGCGCGACGGATGGAAGGACGAGCACGTCAAGAAAGCGCTCGACCTGTGCCTGGCCTGCAAGGCGTGCAAGTCGGAATGTCCGACGAACGTGGATGTGGCCACCTACAAGGCCGAGTTCCTGGCCCACTATTACGAAGGGAAAAGACGTCCGCTGCATGCCTATGCCTTCGGCATGATCGACCGCTGGGCGGGGCTTGGATCGAAATTTCCATGGCTTGCCAACTTCTTCAGCAGTGCACCGGGCTTCCGGCACATTCTGCAGAGCGTTTTGCATCTGGCGCCGCAGCGGAGCATGCCTCAGCTTGCCCCTTCCACGTTCCAAAGTTGGGCCAAAAAGAAGCGGGTTCCCGCCCTCGGAGGAGCCAACGGATCTGCGACGGCGTCCGGAAAGAGTGACGTCATTTTGTGGGCCGATACGTTCAACAATTATTTTCATCCGGAGACTAGCCGGGCAGCGCTGGAAGTTCTTCAGGGCGCGGGATTCAACGTGATCGTCCCGCAAATTCATCTGTGCTGTGGAAGGCCACTGTACGATTTCGGCTTGCTCGACAAGGCCAAGCAATACCTCGAGCGAATTTTGAGCGAGTTGAGCGCGCAAATTGACGCAGGCGTTCCTCTGGTCGTCCTGGAACCGAGTTGCGCTTCCGTATTCCGTGACGAACTCCGCAATCTGTTTCCGCTGGATGCGCGCGCCACGAAGCTGCGAAGCCAGACGTTTCTTCTCAGCGAGTTTCTCGAGCACCATGCTCCCGGATACAAGCCGCCGCAACTTTCAGCAAGGGTGCTGTTGCATGGGCACTGCCATCACAAGTCGCTGATGGGTCTGGGCGATGAAGAATCCTTGTTCAAAAAAATGGGCGCGGATCTCCAATCCATCGATTCCGGTTGCTGCGGGATGGCAGGCCCTTTCGGTTTCGAAAAGGAAAAATACGAAGTGTCGCAAGCCGTGGGCGAACGAGTGCTGTTGCCGGCGGTGCGGAATACGCCAGAGAACGCGCTCATCGTTTCCGACGGTTTTAGTTGCCGGGAGCAAATCCTGCAATCCACTGGACGCCGGGCGATTCACCTGGCCGAAGCTTTGCAACTCGGCATGAAAAATAAATAAGATGTGGTAAGAAGACGTTTCAGAATAGATTCAGGTAGCACATGTACTCTTGCCTATGCGGGTTTCGCGGTCGGATTGGGGTTGAGTCGCCTGAGCGTGTGACTTACAAAACCGCACACCCTAACGTCGCTGTGCGAATCGAAAGCCGCGATCCAAAAAGGGTGTTGATCAGCCAGCTTCCGGAGATGGCGGATGGACGTTTCAGGTTCACGTTTTCCAGCGATCTCTATGAGGTTTTCGGGAGCGAATCAACTAAGGAGGCGAAAATGAAGAAAGAGAGAACCTTTCACGGCAAGGTTTGGCTCTTTGTAGGCTTGGCCATCGTCTTGGTGGGGTGCTATCCGGCACAAGCGCAGGTTCCGAAATACGAAATCGATCCTACATGGCCGAAACCTTTGCCGGGCCTCATGGTCACCGGGCGGGCCGGCGGGATTTGCGTGGATGCGCAGGACCACATTTTCGAAGTCAACCGCGGGGACTTGCAGGACAAAGAAAAATTGGTCGGAACGCCGGCGCCTCCCGTCCTTGAATATGACTCCGACGGTGGTCTGGTCAATACCTTCGGGGATTTTAAGACCGCGCCAAATTCCATCCACGGCTGCATCCTGGACAAAGAGAACAACATCTATGTGGCCGGCAACGATGACGCGGTCGTGCAGAAATATACGCACGACGGCAGCAAAATGTTGCTCCAGATCGGCACCAAGGGCCTTTTCGATAGCTCCACCGGCCTGATCACCGGCATCGCCATGAACCAGAGCAAGACGCTTCTGAACAAGCCGGCGGATATCGCGATCGATCCAACCAATGGAGATGTGTACATTGCCGACGGCTATGGCGATCATCGCATCGTGGTTTTCGATAAGGATGGAAAGTTTTTGCGCCAATGGGGCCGCCAGGCAACGAAGGATGAATCCGCGGCTGGCGACGGCGGGGCGTTCATGGGCGTGGTGCATTGCGTGGTGATGGACAACAACGGCCTGGTGTATGTGTGCGACCGCCAGGGCAACCGGATTCAAGTGTTCGACAAGATGGGCAATTTCAAGAAGAGCATCTGGATCAAGTCGGGTCACGAAGAAACGCCCGACTCTTGGGGCACCGCCTGGTGGCTGCGCTTTTCCCGCGATCCCGCGCAGAAATATATGATTGTCGCCGATGGCCGCAACGAGCTTGTGCATATACTCGATCATGAAAGCGGGACGGAAATCACGAAGTTCGGCCGCCCCGGCCATCAACTCGGTGAATTCACGCATTGCCACACGCTCGATGTGGACTCCAAGGGCAACATCTACGTTGCCGAAACGGATATCGGCCGGCGCGTGGATAAATTCAAACTCGTAACCGGTCGCTGATAATCTGCGGCGGTCGCCTGGCCGCTGTAGGGGCACGACATGTCGTGCCCCTACAGCGAACCGTTCCGAAAGCTGGTTTGGGCACAGTCGAGTTACCGATTTGAGAAGCGGGTAATTTTCTTGTGATCGAAGGGGGTAAGGATGAAGAAATTTATATTCGTACTGGGGTTGGCGTTGGCCTGTGCAGTGCAATCTCCGGCACAAGAGAAGGCGCCTCTTCGGCTGGTGCAAACGATTACCGTGCCAGGCGTGCGGAAATGGGACCATTTCGGCGTGGACCTCAAGGGGAATCGGCTGTTCGTTACCTCGGAGGAAGAACCGGCGGTAGAGGTATTCGATCTGCGGACGAACCAGCATCTTCAATCCCTCACTGAGTTCAAGGAACCCCACAATGTTATGGCATTTCCGGAGCTAAAAAAGATCTTCGTCGTGGATGGGGAGGCTTCAGAGATCAAACTCCTCGATTATGATTCTTACAAGTTGATCGGCCACATCGAATTGACGATCGACTCCGATCCGGTCATATACGATCCCTCGTCCAAATATCTTTACGTCGTCAACGGTGGACGCGAAACTAAAACCCCAACCTGCAACATCAGCATCGTGGATACCACGACGGGCAAAAAGCTGGCAGATATGAAACTGGAGACTAACCGCCTGGAATCCATGGCCATCGAAAAGTCTGGACCGCGTCTTTTCGTCAACATGACCGGCATTAACTCAATCGGCGTGGTGGACCGCGAAAAACGAGCGGTCGTTCAGACGTGGCCGATCACCGCGGGCAAGGATAATGTTCCGTTACAGTACGATGAAGCCACACACCGTTTGTTTCTGGTCACCAGGAAACCCTCCAAGCTTGTGGTTGTGAATTCGGACAACGGGAAGGAGGTCACGAGTTTGGACGTGGCCGACTATGTCGACGATCTCGCTTATGATGCCGCACACCATCGCCTTTATGTCCCCGGTGGAGGCGGAGATGGCGCAGTCTCGGTAGTCGAACAGCGGGGAGCGGACAGTTATCAGGTTGTGGCAACGGTTCCAACCAAACCGGGGGCGAAAACGGCTCGGCTCGTGCCAGAGCTCAACAAATATTACGTCGGTGTCCCGGCAAAAGACGCGCAGTCCGCGCAAATTCTTGTCTACGACGTTGCCCCGTGAGATCCGTGAGGGTTGCTCCTAAGTAGCGCAGGCTTCAGCCTGTGGGGTTTAATTTCTCGCAATCGCGAACCCCCACAGGCTGAAGCCTGTGCTACTAATGCAGCGATTGAAAAGTTATTTGAAAAATTCAGCTCGGGAGGAATCGATGCGCATGTATGCAAAGAGATTGCTTGCGATTAGTGGGCTGCTATTTTTTGCCCTTACTTTGAGGGTCGGCGCGCAGGAAAAAGTGCCGATGAAACTGGTGACGACAACGCCGCTGCCGGGTTTTAGCGGCGATTTCGACCATTTCGCCGTGGACCTGAAGGGGAAGCGCTTGTTCCTCACCGCCGAAGATCAAAAGACGGTGGAAGTGTTTGACCTCGACGGCAAGCGGATCAAGAGCATCACCGGCTTCGGCCAGCCGCACGCCATTTTGTTCATGCCCGACGTGAACAAGTTCATCGTGACGGATGGCGACGGCTTCGGGATGGTGGAGCTCGTCAGCGGGGAGGATTACAAGATCCTGGACACCATCAAACTTCCTCCCGGCGTGGACGGAGCGATCTACAATCCGGTGAACAAGTACTACTACGTGGAGAGCGGCGGCGAGAAGGACGCCCAGACTCACAAGATCAACATCATCGATAGCAAGGCGTTCAAACTGGTTGGAGACTTCACTCTTCCGGGAACTCACTCGGAGGCCATGGCCATCACTCGCGACGGCAAGAAAATGTACGTGAACCTCTCAACCCCGAAAGAGGTCGGCGTCGTTGACCTAACGAGTCGCGAACTCACCGCCAGGTGGCCGATTACGGGCGCGGAAACTCCCAATTCCATGGCGCTCGACGAAGCGAATCACCGCCTTTTTATTGCCACACGCACTCCGCCGAAATTCCACGTGTTTGATACGGACACGGGCAAGATCGTAACCACCCTTCCCATCTCAGCGTTTAACGATGACATGTGGTTCGATGTCGCGCGGAAGAGAATTTATCTTTCGGGTTCGGAAACGACCACGGTTCTTGCGCAAAAGGACGCGGACCATTACGAATTTGTTGCCGACGTGCCGACGGGGTTTCGCGCTAAGACGTCGCTCTATGTGCCGCAATTGAATCGCTTTTATGCCGCTGTTTCAGGCAAGGGCAAGCCGGACGCGCAACTGGCCGTGAATGTTTACGACGTGCAACCCTGAGCATGCCCGGGAACGCCATTCTCCGGAATGGCGTGAGGCAAGACGCCAATCGGGAGATTGGCGTTCCCGGGATTCAACCGCCGGCCTGCCAGCCGCCATCGACAAACAGCGTGTGCCCGGTGACAAAGTCCGAAGCGGGACTTGCCAGGAACACCGCGGCGCCGACCAGATCGGAAGGCTCCGCAAATCGGCCAAGTTTGATCCTGCTTAACAATCTCTGCGCGCGGGCTTCATTTTCACGGAACGAGCGGCTGGTGCTTTCCGTGAGCGTCGAGGTCGGCGCAATCGCGTTGACGCGCACGCCCAGGGGAGCCCACTCAGTGGAAAGGGCGGCCGTGAGATAGGACACGCCGGCCTTGGCAATGCCGTAAACACTTTTTCCTGTGTCCGTGCTCGCCGACCAAGTTGAACTTAAATTGATGATCTTGCCGTAGCCGCGCTCGATCATGTGCCTGCCCAAAAATTGGGAGCAGAAGAATGTCCCCTTGGCGTGGACGTCCAGAATCCGGTCCCAGTCCTCTTCGGTGATATCGAGCGCGGGCTTGGTGAATCCGAAGCCCGCGCAATTCACCAGAACCAACGCCAGATCTCTGCCCGTTCCCTTATTATTGATGAGCCGGGACACTTCTCGCTCAATCGATCGAATGTCATCTATCTTGCCAACGTCGGCGCGGATGACGTGGGCCCGGCCTCCTGCAGCTTCGATTGAGCGCTGCACTTCCACAAGCTTTTCGCGCGTGCGGCTCACCAAAACAACTTCGGCTCCCGAGCGCGAATATGCGAGGGCAAACGCTCGCCCGATGCCTTCGCTCGCTCCCGTGATGACGGCCAGGCGGCCATCGAGGCGGAAGGAAGGTAGTTCGTTCATGTTCTGAGCGCTAGGACTCATTTCATTTGTGGGCATCGAATTTAATGGGCTCAAGTAGCACAGCCACTCTTGGCTGTGCGGTTTTGTTGGCCGCGCGCAGGCTGCCGATTCCAATACGATTGCAAAACCCGCACAGGCAAGAGTGCCTGTGCTACTTACCTCGTGCGTCCAGTTGTCGTGTCGAGGGGATGCAAATCATTCACGAGCCGTTCGTCGAATGGATACGTCGTGTAGATGTCGACGCCGTCGGCGGTGACGATGTGATCGTTCTCGAGGCGAATGCCGCCGATGCCGGGCTTTCCCGCGTAAGGCTCGAGATTGAACGCCATGCCCTCCTTGAGCACCACGGGCGAATCTTTTGACGCGGGGCTGAAGTAGGGAGCCTCCCAAGGATTCACGCCAGAGCCATGACCCAAACTGTCGAGCACGTACGGGTCGGCCGCTGCGAAAACTTCGGCGTTGGTCGCTCCGGGGCGCACTTTGCTTCCGGCGTTGAACAGCGCGTTGTAGCACTTCTGATGAAGGTCGCGCATTTCGGGCGTCGGCTTCACGTTGCCGCAAACCCAGGTGCGCGTCAGGTCGCCCCAGTAGCCGTTGTAGCCGGCGCCGATGTCCAGGATGACGAGGTCGCCGTTGCGGATAATCCTGTCGGATGTAAATCGGCGATAGGGAGCAGTGTAAGGACCGGAGCAGATGATGTTGGAACATTGCGTCCATTCGCTGCCCATCGCCGTCATGGTCTCCCAGATGATCGCCAGAATTTCGCATTCCTTAATCCCGGGGCGCAAAGCCTGCAACCCGCGATCGAGAGCCGCCTCGGTAATCGCATTGGCGATTTTGAGGCAGATGATCTCGTCCTGCGTTTTGATTTCCTTCGCGCGCATGAGCACGCTTTGATATCCGTCGGCGAAAGTGGTCTTAGGGAAGACTTCGCGGATCGCCGCCTCCATGTTCAGATCCCAGATGTCGACGCCGACTCGCTTGCCTGCGAGGGAACCGACCAGGCCTTCGACCTGCTCCGCCCAGCGTTTCATGCCAATCTTTTCGCGGAAATTGGCGCGCGGGCGAATCTGATCCGGTGCAAGCCAGGGCATGCGCAGGCGGCAGTGCTCGAAGTCCATCGTCCATAGAATCGGGTCGTGATTTCGTGACAGCACGGTGACCGCATTCCCCATAATGAAGGCCGGCCCAAGATGATGGCGATAACCTGTCAGGTAGCGGGCGTCTTCGGTGCGAAACACAAACAGCGCATCGAGGTCGGAATTCTTCAGCGCGTCCTTGGCGCGCTGCAAACGTTCGCGCAGCATTCGCTGAGGATCAAAGCGCACTTCCCAATCGACCGGAATCATTCCAATATCGGACATGAACTCTTTTCCTCCGAAAATAAAAGTGGGAATCCATTAATATCATTTGGCGACAAGATGTCAAATTTATGGGCCTTAAGTAGCGCAGGCTTCAGCCTGTGGAAGTTAGTCCTTGCAAGGACCAAACCACACAGGCTGAAGCCTGCGCCACTAAAACCGAAGGATCCAATCGAGCCCTTCTGTTACCGGTGCAACGCGATAAGTAGTGGAGGAGAAATTTGAAAATCGTCATCACCGATCACCGTTTTCCGGATGTCGAACAGGAGCGCCGCGCGGTCGAGGCGGCGGGCGGCACGCTGGTCGCAGGGCAGGCGACAACGGAACAACAGGTCGCTGACTTGTGCCGGGACGCGGATGGCGTGCTGACGACGCGAGCTCCCATCACCAAGCGCGCGATTTCCGCCATGGAGCGCTGCCTTATCATCGTGCGCTATGGAATTGGTTTGGACACGGTCGAAATCGCGGCGGCAACCGAACGCGGCATCTTGGTGGCGAACGTCCCGGACTACTGCCTCGACGAAGTGTCCGACCACGCCCTCACGCTTCTGCTCATGCTCAGCCGGCAGATGATTGCGGCGATTTCGCTGGCCAGGGAAGAAAACTGGGGCGTCGCGAAAATGCCTCCGTTGCAGCGATTGCGAGGCCAGACGTGCGGCCTCGTCGGCTGCGGGAGGATCGGCTCGCTCCTGGCCGGTAAAGTAAAACAACTTGGAATGAACGTGGTCATTTACGATCCCTATTTGAGCGAGGCGCGCGCGAGCGAAATGGGCGCGGAACTCGTCTCCTTCAATGCCCTGCTCTCTCGCGCGGACTTCATTTCGCTGCACTCCCCGCTCACGAACGAAACTCACCATCTCTTTGGCGCAGCGGCCTTCACCAAGATGAAAAAAACCGCATCGATCATCAACACCGCGCGCGGCGGCCTGATCGACGAAGCCGCGCTTCTCGCCGCGCTCGATGCGGGGAAAATTTCCGGCGCCGCTCTCGATGTGCTGGAATCGGAAACCGCCGTAACTGCCATCCGCGCCGCTCTCGTGCGCCATCCCAAAATAATTGTTACGGCGCACACGGCCTGGCTCAGCGAGCAAGCCCGCGCGACGCTTCAACTCCGCGCCATCGAGCAGGCCCTCGCTTGCCTCAGAGGCGAAACGCCCTATGGACTGATCAATCGCGAGCTGGCGAAATAAATGGCACACGGTTTGAGTAGGACGGGCTTCAGCCTGTCGGGTTTGCATTTGCAAACCCGATATGCGGGAGACAGGCTAAACAGGCTGCGGAAAAAGTAGTTTATTTTGTAATTCCGAGCGAAGCGAGGAATCTCTCTTCGATTCAGCTCCATGAAAAGAAAGAGAGATTCCTCGCTTCGCTCGGAATGACAAAAGGAGTGGCGCCCTTTTTCCGCAGCCTCTGAAGTCTGTCCTACTTGTACCGACGGCATCCGAAAGTGGTAATCTCACCTGGGGCCGTCCGTCGGCCCTTCCATGTCATTGCTCGATTTATTGGTGCCAACCGAGGCTCGCCGCCTTGCCAAACGACCTCACGCGAAAAACGCCGGCGTCGAACCAGAAAATATCGACCGGATCGGCCGCCAATTCGCTATCAACCGCAGCCCAGCGGCCGAATCGCAAGCACGATGAATTGCGGCTGCTGATCAATTCGCGAAACCCCATCATCACCGTCGAAACCACGGAAGAGGACCGGCTCAAAGATCTGTTGCTGATGATCGCGACCGAGCTCGACGTGCCGCTCTACACGTGGAGCGCGATCACGGGCCTTGCGAGATTCAACGGGGCGCCCATCTATGGCACTGACCAGCCGGAACTGGCGCTGGCGAACATTGCGCAGATCGGGGGCGACGCGATTTTTCTGCTCAAGGATTTTGCGCGCTATTGCGATAACGACCGGATCAGCCGCCGTGTGCGCGATTTGGCTGTTGCGTTTCGCGTGGCCCGGCGCTCCCTGGTGATTACAGCAGCGTTGATGAAGCTGCCTCCCGAACTCGAAAGCGAGTCCGCGCCGTTTCAATATGGATTGCCGGACGCGGACGATTTGCTCCCCGGCGTGCGGAAAGTTTTGGCGGACACGAATCGCGACGAAGGGATTCATGTCGCGCTCGATGCCGCTTCCTTCGCGCAGTTGGCGCATAACCTTGTAGGTTTGCCGGAAGAAGAAGCCCTGCGAACCCTCCGGAAGTGCGTGCTGAAGCGCGGCAATGCGGACAACGGACTGCTCGATGCCGTGCTGGATGCCAAGCGTGATGCCCTGCATTTGGAGGGGCCCCTCGAATCCGTGCGCCGCGACACCTCGTTCACGGATGTGGCGGGCCTGAAGCGGCTGCGGGAATGGGTCGCGAAAAGACGAAGCGCGCTGACGCCGGAAGGGCGGCGATTCGGGCTTGCGCCGCCGAAAGGCGTGCTGATCAGCGGAGTCCAGGGCTGCGGAAAAAGTCTGGCGGCGCGCGCCGTGGCCGGGGAATGGGGCGTCGAACTGGCGCGGCTGGACGTGGGCGCGCTCTACGACAAGTATGTCGGAGAAAGCGAGAAGCGCCTGCACAAGGCGCTCGAGCTGGCCGAAAAGCTCGCGCCCATCGTCTTGTGGATCGATGAAATTGAGAAGGCGTTTGCTTCGGCGGGCGCGAGTGGCGATGCCGATGCCGGTTTGTCGCAACGGCTCTTGGCGACTTTTCTGACGTGGATGCAGGATCGAGAGGGCGATGTATTCCTGGCGGCGACTTCCAACAACATTACGATCCTGCCGCCGGAGATGACGCGCAAAGGACGGTTCGACGAGATTTTTTTCGTCGACCTGCCCAGCGCCGATGTGCGCGCGGCGCTCTTTACGTTGCATCTGAAGAAACGCGGAAGGGACGCGGCGGAGTTCGACGTGGTGGCGCTGGCAGCGGCAAGCGGAGGGTTTTCCGGAGCCGAGATCGAGCAGGCCATCGTCGCGGGCTTGTACACGGCGTTCGATCGGAAACAACAGCTCACTACGGCAATCTTGCTGGAGGAGATCCGCGGCACGCAGCCACTCAGCGTGACTCGCGCGGAAGAGATTCAAGCCATAAGGGATTGGGCGAAATCGCGCGCCGTACCGGCAGATTGAATCCATGGGGGGTGATGAGGGGCCCCTGTGCCCGAAGGTTTATATCGCGAACCCTGGAGGCCGGGCCGCCCGACACACTCATCTAAATTTTGATGTCTTTCGGATGGAGTACAACCAGGCCGGGTATCTGCTTAAAATCATTCTTTTCGTCGAAAGTCAAAATCTCGGAAATGCCGTTATTTTTCATGATGACGCTATGAATTATGTCACCAACTCCGGAATGATATTTGAGAATGCCTTGTCTCACGTGATAGAAAAACTCAATAAAGTCATACCCTCTCTGAGGGCTGACCTCGACAAGATGTATTTTCAGATTTTTTAGACGTCTCTCGCTCACAAGCTGGCTTTCGATTTCGGCAACGTCCCCGTGATTCATCTTTTTGTTTGAAACTAAGATGTTCACCATCTCGGTGATCGCCCACACAGATGTACAGAGCTGTACGTCCTTGAGCTGGTCGAAGGCGTCCAGGGCATTCTCCACAAGAACCTTCTTTGCCTCTTCTGCGCGGTCTATCGAATAGTGGGCTATCAGGATGTTGCTGTCTAAATAGATGCGCCTCATTTCTTCTTGGAGCGAAAACGAACCGATACTCTCTTCTGCTCGATTTTCAGCGCCTTGAAGAAGACCGTTTTGCCCGACTTCGTTTTGAACTTCACGGTCACAGGCTTTCTTACAATTTTCGGGGCATCAAATCTTATATTTTGAGTTGCCATGGACGTATTTTACCACCTTTTCTTATAGAACATCTGGCTCATCGATTGGCGAATGACAGCCCCCTTTGCGGAATTCAAGGCAAATATCCTACAAGCTCATTTTCTCAGGCCGCAGAGTCAACGCCAAACCTCCAGCGACAACCGACAGCAGCGAAATTTGAATCTCGCCGGCCAGGGCCCATCCGGCGTGGCTGGCGATTCTGCCCATCAGGTAGCCGGCCGCTGCTGCGGCGGCGTAGAGGCTCGTCACGAACATGCCCGAGGCACGGCTGGACAAAGTACTTCGCACCGCCTTTACGTGGTAACCAGCGAGGTTGACGTAGATCGTGCCGCTGCCGATTACGCCGTAGGCAAAGGTAAGAATCACGTGTGGCGCGATCGCTTCCGAGCCGTGAAAGCACAAGTAACCAAGGCATGCAATGCAGAAGAAAGACGCGCTCAGCACCAGGCGCGGAGAGACGCGGTCGCCAAACCAGCCGCCAAAAATCGAGAGCAGCGCTCCCGCTCCGTAAAAACTTTGGACAAACCCCGCGGCCTTGGGCGTGTAATGCAAGGCCTCGCGCAAGTATGTCGCGTACATACCCGTAAAACCGTACAGGACGAGGCCGCCGATTACGCTGAGGACCGTCAGAATAATTGTGTTTCGGTTCAGAAGCGTTGGCGCGCCGAGAAGATCCGTGCGGGCGTCGGCCGCGCGGCGCGTCTCGCTGAACCACGGCCGCACGGCCACTGCGATCACTGCGATCATGAGAAAACCAAAAAATCCGAAGGCGATCATTGGGACGTGCCAGTTTCGATACGAGGTGAGCAGAATGCCGCCCAGGATGGGGCCGCTAAACGCGCCCAGGCCAAAGAAAACATTCATCGATCCGATGGCGGCGGCGCGGTAGCCGACAAAATAGTTTGCCGCGATGGCGATCATCACCGTGAGTTGCATCGCTTCGCCGATGCCCGTCGCGGCGAGGTAGACCAGCATATCCGGAAATCCGCGCGCCAGAACCGTGAGCGCCGTGCCCGTGGAAAAAATTCCAATTCCCAGGAGCAGCACGGTCTTGCGGGAAAAACGCGCGAGCAGATAACCGGTCGGCAGTCCCGCGACCGCCAGGCCCAGCGTAAAAATCGTGGTGAGAAGTCCTGTGTCGGAGAGCGAGAAACCGTACTGCACGCGGACGTCGTGAGCCAGAAGCGGGAAAAGCTGCCGGTCCGCGGCGTTCACGGAGTAGGCGAGGAGCAGCACGCCATACATGGCGATGGCAGCTGCGCGCGTGCCTGCCTCGCCGGACGCGGGATTCGCCTGAGCCGTGGATAATTGTTCGCGAACTTGTTTATCCTTTCCTCAAGCGACGCTGGAACGTCATTGCGGCAGGCAATGACGTCCCGCCGTCCCGGACGAACCGCCAACGTGACAGGACTTTTGCGCCCCAAGCACTTTACCAGCAAATTGTGGGTCTGAAAAAATATGGCTCCCCGGGCTAGATTCGAACTAGCAACCCTTCGGTTAACAGCCGAATGCTCTACCGTTGAGCTACCGGGGAACGGGCCAAGTAATTTCGATTCTACTACGCTCTGCGGCAGCTTCGCCAACATCCTTGGTCATTTCCACGTTTCGTTCTTTCCCCGTCCGAATCTTCCAGCGCTGAAAGCGCTGGCGCGTGCTAGACCGAGGCAACGCCCTGGGTTTCAGAATCATTCGATTGTAGTGCTCCCTGAAAGGGCGCAGGAATCCTCCGCCTCTTCAGGGCGGACGACGATACGTGCGGACGATGCACGGAGGGCTGCCCCGGGCTGGTATTCTCCGCGCCGTTGGCTCGGTAACGTGGCAGAGTTTTCAAGCAGAGGAAACTGCCAAAAAGCAATTTAGGGGATAAGCTCTATTTGTTTGTGGTACAGCTTCCGGGATTTTTTTTGTATTCTAACCTGGTGGGCTCACGATGCCCCGGATTCATCCGTGGCAAACGGGGGAACGTGAAAGGATGACGCAGATGCGAGATCGCACGAAGTTCCAAGCACAGAGATTTTTTTTGAATGCCGTCATCGCGGCGGGGATTTCATTTTCCTCAGGGCTAGCCGGCTGTGGCTCGCCGAAACCGGCGCAGCAACCATCGGGAGGGCCGCAGCGGTATCATCTCGACGGGCGCGTTGTTTCCGTGGAGGCCGCGAAGCAACAAGTGGTTGTCGATGCCGGAGATATCCCGGGATTCATGTCGGCGATGACGATGGGATATTCGGTGAAGAGTCCGAACCAGCTCGCTCCGTTGTCACCGGAAGACAAGATTACGGCGGACGTGGTGGTGAACGGGAACAACGTCTACCTGGAGAATATCGTGGTCGTCAAAAAGGCGGACCAAGCCAAACCGCCCGCCGCCAGTGGCGCTCATCCGGCCTCGCCACAACCCGCAAAACAATAACGAGGGCGCGCCGCGGATCTCTCAAACACATTTTCCGCGGCGCGGCCGGATCAGTCCGCGCCACGTTTCATTCCGCTGGGCGGCGGTCCCGGGACCGCCATTCTCCTGAATGGCGTTCTATAAACCGCCCGCCGCGGCGGAGAGATTGGCGCTCCCGGATTGCAACGGCAAATCTCCGCATTCACATCGAAATTCAGGATTAATGAATTTACTTTCGCCCCTTATCATCGTTCGGTTTTTTTGATTCCTGCCCGCGCTCCGGCGGTTTCGCCTGTTCTTTTTCTGTATTAGGCGGGGCGGCTGGTCTCGCCGGAGCTGCTTCTTGCGGTTTTTCAAATTGATGCGGGTGATAAGTCTCCTCGGTCGCTCTGGCCGGCGGCGCAAATTTCACAGCAGGATTCGGCTGCTCGGGAGGTCGACGTGTCTGCTCCACTTGTGGACGCGGCTGCTGTTGTTGTAGTTGCGGCTGCTGCCGCGATTGCGGTTGCTGCTGTACCGCCTGTTGCGGCTTCAGTTGTTGCTCCGGCTGCGGATGCTGCTGCAATTGCGGCTGTGGCTGTGGCGGTTGTTGTTGCCGAAATTGGGGCTGCTGTTGCTGCTGTTGTACCGGTTGTTGGAGTTGCGGCCGCGTTTGCACCTGCGGTTGGGGTTGCCCTTGTTGTTGCGACTGGATTTGCCGCTGCGGTTGCGGTGCTGTCACGGCGGCCTGCTTGAACGGCTTCAACTGCTGCGGGCCGCCATTAAAGGGCGCCCGCGGCGGAGGCGGCGTCTCCTTGGCGACCACTTGCCGCTGCATCACTGCTGCCGGCGGCTTAGCCGTTGCGACCACGCCCGCGCCCACGACGCTCCTCTGCACCGGAGCCACCGCAAAGTTGCGCTGCACTTGCGCCCCTTGAATCTGCTGCGCATTCACGCGCACGGCGGCCACGGCCACGGGACGCGCGTTCACGAAGGTGTCGTGCGAAACCGCGGTCACCGCAGCGACGTTGTTCTGGTGCATGTAGGTGACATTATTTACGTTTACATTATTATATACATTGGTTACATTGACGACGTTCACAGTCGTGTTCGTTACGTTTACCTTCTGCACGTACCGCTCGCTCGTGCGGTACGGCGGAACGTACACTTCCCGCGGACCGAGCGGGAACCACGCAACGCCCCCTCCACCTCCGAACGACAACGACAATCCGAATCGCGGTCCGCCAACGAAGACAACCAGCGCCGGCGCGTACACCGGCCGCACAACTACGGGACCGGGGACCCAGCACCAGCCTCCGCCGACTTCGGCCCAGCGTCCGTAGTGAAATGGAGCAAAGCCCCAGGGTTCGTCTTCCACCCAAGTCCATCCCCACGGCGCGACCCATACCCAGTGTCCGTAGCGGTACGGCGCCCATCCGGCGGCGACGCGAGTGGGAAACCACACATTTCCGTAGTCGGGAACATTGCGCCATTCGCCGTTGTCATCGAGATCGTCATAACCAATAACGTCTCGAGAGACATAGCGGGAGGATTGGGAGCGCTCTTCGTGATCGTCGCGGGAGCGGCACCAGTTGTCAAATTCGTCCAAACCCCGGGCTTGCCCGCCATCGAAGGTCAGCGTATCGGTTCCGGTGAAAGTCACTCGATCGCCGGAGTCCATGTGGTATTCACTGCCTCCGCCGGTGGCGTCTCCCTCTCCCTCGCGCACGGTGACAATCGTGGCGTTGCCGTTCGGATCGACATCGACGCGATATTCGCCGGGCCGATGAAGGGTGAATGCCAGATTCGGCGTGTCGATCTCAAACGCGTCGCCGCCTTCGAGCCGGCGCGCATGGACGCTCAGGGAGCCTTGGGCGAGCTGAATCTGCACCGTGCGGTCATCGAGATTTAAAAAAGTAATGCCCGTCTCGCTGGAAATGCGAAGGGACGTGCTGCCAATATGCAGCTCGCCCCGCGAATCCCTATCGGCCCACAGATTGTCGCCCGTCGTGAGAGGGCGGTTGGGATTCGCCTGGACCCAATCCGTCTCGCCGCCCGGTTGGAAGGAGATCGATCCCTGGATGTAGTTGAGGCGCGCCACTCTTCCCGGCGGATCATCGTCCGCGAACGCGGGCGACGAAAAGGCAAAGAGAAGTCCGGCAAGAAGAATCAGAACTGGGAAAAAGAAAATAGTTTTTCGCATAGCGATTTGTTCCTCCAACCTTCGCAGTCTCGAGGGCCGTGCGGCTGCTTTCATTTTACTCCTAGATGATAACCATTGATTGCAACATCCTTCACGGGCTGTGCGCTGTTTTGCGAAATCCGTTCCCCCATCTCCACCCGAACAGTCGGGAGGGCAGGAGGCCCCCTTTGGGGCCTCCTGACGGTGAGTGAGGTATGGGGTGAAACGGGGTGGAAATTATTTAGCGGTGATTGTGTCCGCCATCAGAAGAGCCTCCATGCGATCCGCCTCCGGAGTTGCCTCCGCGCGATCCGCCGCCTCCGTTTCCGCCGCCACTAGGTGCGCTTGCCATTGGTCGGCCGGAATAGGAACCTCCACTCGGCGGCCCACCACGATACCCGCCGCCCCCACTAGGCGCGCTTGGCATTGGTCGGCCGGAATAAGAACCTCCACTCGGCGGCCCACCGCGATATCCGCCGCCACCACTAGGCGCGCTTGGCACGGGTCGGCCAGAATAGGAGCCTCCGCCGCGCGGCGTTACGACAGGCTGCTGCATGCTGAGCGTTGGCCGATTCGATCCGCTGCCGTTGAATCCTCCGCGCGAATTGTTTTGATATTGCCGCGGAGGCTCGGACGGTTGCGAATAGTTCGATCGCGGCTGAGGTGCGCCCTGACCTTCAAATGTCCTGCTGCCGTTCGGTTGGATTGCCCGGCCCGACGGCGGAGTAAAAGTGTGCCAGTTGGGTCTCGAGGACTGAATCGACTGACCCTGCTGAGCGGAAGGCGGGGTGAAACCGCGCTGCCCCTGATTGGGGGATTGAGGTAACTTGGAATTCTGATCGGGAGCGGGTCCCTGGTTTACCCTCCCAACCGCGTTTCCGCCGGTGCCGAAGCCTCCCGGCCGATTGCCGGGATTTGTATTCCCGGAATTCGCCTGTCCGAAACTATGGAATCCGGGCCTGGCCGTGTTCTGCTGCGGTTGGCCACTGGTGGGGTTTCCGCCGCGATTGAAATTATTCACGCCATGCTCGGCTTGAACGGCTGCGCCTTGGCGAGCGCTGCTGCTAAAGAAATGTTGGTTGCTGTTTGCACGGTTCGGAATCGAGCCGGGACTGACTTGCCGGTCCGTCGGATGGAAACTCTCCCGCGAAGGCGACACCGGGTTTGCGCCGGTCATTACGCTGGCCTTGCGGAACGTACCCGCGTCGATCCTCGACTGCTGCATCGGAACGCGGGCATGGCCGAATTCATTGCTCCCCATAGAGCTGATTCCGCCGCGCA
Source organism: uncultured Acidobacteriota bacterium (assembly GCA_963719875.1). GTDB lineage: Bacteria > Acidobacteriota > Terriglobia > Acidiferrales > UBA7541 > Palsa-360. The sequence goes on from CAVRDJ010000002.1 coordinate 1,713,288, forward strand.
CACGTTCGTCGGTGGACGCTCGAGCAATGTTCGAGAACGCGTGCGGACCTTCTCTGAGCGGATTCATTCCGCCGAAATTGTTGTGGATATTCACATTATTAATATTAGTTATATTAATGTTGTTAACGCGGTTGATGCCGCGGCCGTACCACGGGAAGAAGCGGTCGCCCGGCCCGCACGGCAGCCAACCCACACTTCCGAAGCCGCCGCCGAATCCGAAGCCGAAACCCACTCCCCAGCCTCCCCCGCCAAATCCGAAGAAGGAAACATAAGCCGGCGCCCAGACCGGGTAGTATCCGCCGTAGACCGGCCCCGGCCACCAGCCCCAGTTTCCGCCATAAACGAACCAGCGACCGTAGTGATACGGCGCCCAGCCCCAAGGCTCATAGGAAACCCAGGTCCAGCCATAGTAGGGTTCATACACCCAGCGTCCATCGCGATACGGTGCCCAATCTGCGCCACCAGAGGGAAACCACACAGAGCCATAGTCGGGGACGTCAGACCAATGGCCGTAGGCGTCGAGGTCCTGGCTGCCGGTATAGTAAGGATTAGTGTGGCGCCAGCTTTCCGCGCTCTCAATCACATGATCGCGGTCGCTGTTCCACTTGTCCCAATCATCTCTGCCGGGCGCTCCGGAAACTTGATACTGCGCGTTGTCCGCGTTGCCCTGAATGGTAATGCGTTGGTCGCGCTCCACGCGGGTGCTCCCTTGAGAAGTGGAAATTTCCGCGGAGCCCTTGCGCACGTCGACGATCGTTTCGCCATCGGAATTGACCAGGATGCGGTAGCTGCCTTCTCCCATGTCCGGATGAATGGAGACATTGGGCGTGTCAATCTCAACGTTCGCTTCGTTATTTTTGAAGACCTCGTAATTGGCCAGGCCCTGCCCGATCTGAAGCTGCATCTGCGTGCGCGACAGGCTCACGACATTGGCCGTGGATTGATCCGACAGGCGCAGGATGTTCGAGTGATCCAGCTGAATTTCCGCGCGAGCGTTCTGCCCCGTGGAAATATGGTCGCCAGTGACCACGGGCGTGTTCACCGTGGCTGCGGCCCAGTCAGTCGATCCATTGTGCTGCGTCGAAACGTCGCCTTGAGTGAAGCTGATGCGCGCCGCGCCGGGATCGTTCTGCGGTGCCTGCTGCGGTGGCCCTTGCGGCCCGCCCTGCGGCTGCGGCGGATACTGCGCCGGAATCTCCATAGGCTGCTGCGATGCAGGCGGCCCCTGCTGCGCGCCCGCCCCCGCGCCCATTCCCAGAATGAGCGTCCCGGTCAGAAGAACTGTTCCGAAATTCCAAATATGACTTTTCATGGCCGACCTCCCACAACTGCTCAGGCCCATTGCTGCTCACACTCGTCTTAGATTATTGCAGGGCGGGTGCCAAACATTCGCGAATCTCAAATTTAGAGTAAGCGTCTTATTTACAATAAGATACAGAATACTTCGTTGGAGGGGCTCAGCCTCACCAACTAAAAACCCGGTGGTTCTCAAGCATGGGGTGGTGGATTTCAACCACCGCCTCTATAACGCGGCGTCCTAGTTGTGTTTTCGATATATAATTGCGAGCATGAGCCAAGAGTCATCGGATCTCCTAAAGAAGGCACTCACCCTCCCTGTGGCAGAACGGGCGGAACTCGCAGGATCTCTGATCGAGAGTTTGGATGAGGCGGAGGACGAGTCCGTTCAAGCCGCATGGGACGCTGAAATCGTCCGGCGCATGGAAGATTTGAATTCGGGAAAAGTCAAACCAGTCTCCATTGAAGAGGCCCGGCGAAGACTTTCCACAGCCATTGAATGACGGCACAGGATTTTTATCTGCACCCAGCCGCTATCGAAGAGGCTGAGGCCGCAGCCCGTTGGTACCGGGAACGCAGTCCTCGGGCAGCGAAAAGATTTGTCGATGAACTCAACCAAGTGATCGATAGGATCCTGGAAGCCCCCCATCGCTGGCCTCGCGACACGAATGGCACCCGTAAACTAAACCTTCCTTGTTTTCCTTTTGCGGTCATTTATTGGGAGATGGAGGATCACATTCGGATTCTTGCTGTCGCCCATGGACGACGCCGGCCAGGCTATTGGAAGGATAGGCTGTGAGGACAACATACATGAATACTTCCATCTTCAACAATACAGCGTGAACAGTGCCCCGATCAATTTTCCAAGTCAGCAGAATCCGCCACGCCCAATTTCGAGAGGCGGTACCGCAACGCGTTGCGAGAGAGGCCGAGGGCGCGGGCCGCTTGGCTCTTATTGCCATTCGCGTGGCGGAGGGCTTCGCGGATGGCTTCGTCTTCCCATTGTTCGAGTGTGACGCCGGAGGGCAGGACGTAGGGTGAACTGCCCGGCGCAGGGGAACGCTTGGCGGGATCGTCGAGGTAGATATCGGCAGAGTCGAGCGTCGTGGAGGCGGAAAGCGCGACGCCGCGCTCGATGATGTTCTGCAGTTCGCGGACGTTTCCCGGCCAGTGATAATCCATCAAACGCTTCATCGCGTCGGGCGTAATCCCGGTGATGGTTTTTCCCGATTCCTTGGCGTGGCGCTCGAGAAAATAATTGGCGAGCGCGGAAACGTCTTCCTTGTGTTCGCGCAGTGGAGGAATGTCGATGGCCACGACATTCAGGCGGTAGTAGAGATCCTCGCGGAACGTACCCTCTTCGAGCGCGGCGCGCAGGTCGCGGTTGGTGGCCGCGACCAGGCGCACATCCACTTTGAGCGTTTTCGTTCCGCCCAAGCGCTCGAATTCGCGGTCCTGCAGAACGCGCAGGAGTTTTACCTGAATGGAGCCGGGCACGTCGCCGATTTCGTCGAGGAAGAGCGTGCCCTTGTCGGCCAGCTCGAATTTTCCCGGCTTCATTCCCGTCGCGCCGGAGAACGCGCCTTTTTCGTATCCGAAGAGTTCGCTTTCGAGTAGATTCTCTGGAATCGCCGTGCTGTTGATTTTGATGAACGGGCCGGAAGCGCGCTGCGAATGCTCGTGGATGGCGCGGGCGATCAGATCTTTTCCGACGCCGCTTTCGCCGCCGAGCAGCACCGTCGAATTCGTCGGCGCGACGCGCTCGACCATCGCGAGCACGGCCTGCATCTTGTCGCTCTGCGCGACGATGTTGTCGTAGGCGTAGCGGCGTCCGAGCGCTTCGCGCAGCGAGCGGTTTTCCTCGCGCAGGCGGTGCGAATCGAGCTCCTTGCGGATCACCAGCGCGAGCTCGTCGAACGAAAACGGCTTCGTCACGTAATTGCTCGCGCCGACCTTCATCGCTTCCACGGCCGATTCAACCGTGCCGTACGCCGTCATCACTACGACGGGAAGCGCGGCGTTGGCGCGCTTTACGGCCTGCAAGAATTCCAGGCCGCTCATTCCCGGCAGGCGCAAATCCGTCACGACAAGGTCCGGCTTTTCGCGCACCAGGAGCTGCAGCCCCGTTTCCGCGTCCGCCGCCGAGTGCACGGCGAAACCTTCTTCGCCGAGTTGCAGCTCAAGCAGCCGCCTCATCTTGGCTTCGTCTTCGACAATGAGAATTGCCGCTTTTTCGTTGCGCGTGGTCATGGTTTCCAGTAGCACAGACTTCAGTCTGTGGGGTTTCGTCCTTGCAAGACCCAAAACCCACAGACTGAAGTCTGTGCTACTGAAGCCCATTGTGCCAGCGTGCGAGTATGGAAGTGAAGCCGCAAATCCCAATTGATTGTAGAATTTGGTAGCGCAGGCTTCAGCCTGTGGGGGTACGTCCTTGCAAGGACTAAACCCCGCAGGCTGAAGCCCGCGCTACTGTTCCGGCGACTCGCATTGCGCTCGCACTCCACGGAACAATGAGGTCACAAAAAATCAAAATGATGGATGGCAAGCTTTCTGGGAAGACGGCGATCGTTACAGGAGCGGGCCGAGGACTGGGCCGTTCCATGGCTCTGGGCTTGGCGCGCGCCGGCGCAAACGTCATGCTGACGGCGGCGCGCAATCGCCAGGAAATCGATCGGGTCGCGGAGGAAGCCGCGAAAAGCCCCGCAGCCGGCTCGGTCCGGCAGCTTTTGGCCGATGTCGCGAGCGAAGCAGATTGTCAACACGTGGTGAGCGAAACGGTGCGCGAGTTCGGCGGCCTGCACATTCTCGTCAACAACGCGGGCCGTGGGATGCGTTTTGTCAGCGAGAAATTTTTCGATACGCCCACAAAATTCTGGGAAACCGATCCGGCCGTGTGGCGAATGATCATCGACACGAACGTCAACGGCCCGTTCCTGATGGCTCGCGCCGCCGCTCCGCACATGATCAAGCAGCGCTGGGGCCGCATCGTCAACATCTCGATCAACCATGAGACCATGCGCCGCCCCGGTTTTTCCCCCTATGGCCCGTCGAAAGCGGCGCTCGAATCCCAAACAATCATCTGGGCGCAGGATCTGTCCGGCACCGGGGTAACGGTGAACGCGCTCTTGCCCGGCGGCGCGACCGACACAGGCATGGTGCCGCAAGACATTCCTCCCCACCTGCGTCAGAAGTTGTTACACCCCGACATTATGATTCCGCCACTCCTATGGCTCGTTTCGGAAGCAGCCGGCGGCGTGACCGGGAGCCGCTTCGTCGCAAATCTCTGGGATGCTAGGCTGCCCCCGGAGCAGGCCGCCGAAAAATCCCGCACGACGGCAGGTTGGATCCCGCAAACTTCATAAGGAGCGGAGGTCCAACCCCCCTCCCGCAAGAATTTCGGGATGATTACCTTCACGCAGATGCCCGCCGAATTAGAAAGTAGGAAAGGATGGGGCGAACGGAATAGCAGATAACTTGGAAGCAATAGCAAAGAAACTCGAGACTAGACCCGGAGACGCAGAATTCCATAGCAACCGCCTGGTATTAGCACAGGATGAGGGACTAGAGGCGCCCGTGAGCGACTTATGATTACAATGGGAAAGCTTCGAGAATTGAATAATACCCTTGAGATCGGTAAAAGCGCAGATTCATCTGGCTACCTCGGAAGTTTCAATCCCGCTTGAAAAAACAAGTCCATCTGCGCCGTTTGTTCCTTATCAAACCTTTCTCGAACCCTTTGCCCGGCTGCGAAAAGCCAATTAGATTGGGCGTCGGACTGATACGGGGCTAAAATCCCTTTCAGACGCTCTCGATCTTTATGGGTCTGTTCCTGACTCAAAACCTCTACGAGAACCTGACGAATATTTTCAACGGAAGTACTTAAACGGTTGATCTCGCTAATGGTGTTGGCCAGCAGAATCTCAATTTCGTCAGTAGTCATCGGCATTTCCTCTCTCGCCGAAGAATAGCAAGACCCGCTTATCTGTGCCAAGGGGATAATCACCAATAATCTTGGTTGACAATCGTTCTTGAAAGGTATACACATCACCGCAAATGAGGAAGTACTGGGTGGGGTACTTGAGTGGACTTACAGCCCCGCCTAACTCATGTCATCACCAACATTGCGATCGGCCCGACCCTGGTTGAAGTGGATATGCACTTGTCGGAGAAATAGTTAGTTATCGCAATTCTTAAAATCGGCGCCAAGCCTGGAAAGGCCTGGCCCGATATTGTTGCTCTTGCTTAAATTGGGAATCATCCGGCTGATACGGGGGTTCACATTCGCAAGGCGGAAGTTTGCTTTTCCTGCTATCTCCACCTTGCAGCCATTGGGAACAGACCAGGGGTGAGGTTCGGGGCCACATTCCAGTTTAACTATTTTGGACAGGAGGTCCAGCAATGAGTTCCTTACGATCCGAGAGCAAGCGATTATGTGGTGTTCGTTTCCGGAAAGCGGTGCAGTTGCTGGTGGGCACAATGGGGGTGCTTCTTCTCTGTCTGCCGCTGTTTTCACAGGGCAGTTTCGGACGCATTCTCGGAAGCATTACGGACCAAAGCGGCGGCGTCATATCCGGCGCCACGGTAACCGTCATAGACACGCAGAGAGGCGTGGCGCGTACGCTGACCACCGATGATGCCGGAGAGTATAACGCTCCCACGCTCATTCCCGGCGCCTATACGGTCCGCGCCGAGGCCAAAGGGTTCAAGAAGGTTGAGCGCCAAAACGTTGCGCTGGAAGTTGGTCATGAAGTTCGAATTGACCTGACCCTTCAGCCCGGTGCGCAGGAGCAGACCATCACCATCACCGAAGCGGTGCCGCTGGTGGAGACCACCAACGCCACCTTGGGCGGCACACTGGAGAACACAGAAATCAACGATATGCCCCTCAATGGCCGCAACTACCAGAATCTGATGTCTCTGCGCCCGGGCATCATGGTCCAGCCGGGAGGCTCACCCTGGTCGCAGAGCACCAACAACATGCGCCCCGATGAAACCGTCTGGATGATGGACGGGATCATTAATGTCAGTTTCTATGATGCCCGTCAGGTAGGCAATGCGCCGAGCGCGTTTACCGATGCGGCGACCATCGTGCCCATCGACGCCATTCAGGAATTCAACACTCTGGAGAATCCCAAAGCGGAGTACGGATGGAAGCCCGGCGCCACGGTGAATGTGGGAATCCGATCGGGAACAAACACTCTTCACGGGTCGGGTTACGCGTTTGGCCGTTATGTCGGTTGGGACGCTCGCAATACTTTCAACCCTGCGCTGGCTGCGGATGGATCCTGCACCCGGGGCCTTCCCTCTCAGTGCGATAAGCTGCCGGCCGAGCTCGAGCAGTTCGGCGCCGTGGTGGGCGGACCGATCAAGAAGGACAAACTCTTCTTCTTTGCCGGTTATGAGGGCCTGCGTTCCTTAATTGGCAACATATTTGTCGTTCAAGCTCCCGCGACCGGCACGTTAGGGAGCCCGGCGAACAGCATGGTGGATGCGATCGGAGCGCTGCAGGCTGCCGGCTTTAATCAACTATGTTCGAGTTCAGTTACCACGAAGTGTCTAAGTTCACCGAGCCTGGATTTGCTGGGGTGCAGCGGCACGCCGGCAACAGCAGGGTCATACACCTGCACGGGCGGCCTCTACGCGAACGCTCCCGCGAATAATAACAACTACCCCTCTACATTCCCCAACCAGAATGTCACCGACAATGGGATTGCGAAAATCGACTACTCGATCAACAGCAAGCACCGGATCAGCGGCATGTTCTGGACCGGGGATTACAGAGCCACTGGGCAGGATCACCCCATTGTGAATAACTTGTTCAATACTGGAATTTCAGTTGTATCGCGGACGGTCGTCGGGAACTGGATTTGGACCCCCACTTCCACACTGGTGAACGAATTCCGGATCGGCTACGACAGCGTTAGCCAGGGCTTTACCGTCGGCGACCAAAAGATCATCCCCGATGGCACGGGCGGTCTGTGCACCGCCAGCGGTTGCGGTGGCGGCCACTACCCCCTCAACTCAGGCGTAACGGTTGGGGGCGGGTTGCCGTTTATTCAAATTTCGGGTTTCACCGGCGGCGGCGGCGCCGGCTTGGGCAACCCGAATGGCACCCGCCCCGGTCTTACCGGCCCCAGCCCGTATTACGATTTTCAGGACAGCATCTCGTATTTGCGCGGCAAGCACGCCCTCAAATTCGGCGGGGAAGTCACGCACATCGAGGCCGATCAAGTCATACAAGACTTCAGGGGTGCTCTCGTTCTCTTTAGCGGCGGACAGACCTTCGGCATCCCCAACTCCACCCCGCTTGAAGACTTCTTCTCCGGGACTCCCGGGAAAGGAATCGTCAACATCGGCGACGGGGTCCGCACGATGAAATGGATGCATTACGCCGGGTTCGTCCAGGATGACTGGCGCATCAAGCCGAGATTGATGCTCAATCTGGGACTGCGCTATGAATACGCATCGCCGATAAGAGAGGTCAACAACCTCTTGGGTAACTTCGATCCGAAGCTTGGAATTGTTCAGCAGGGCCAAGCCAGCGTAGGCCCTACTCTCTGGAAGCCCAATACCCATAACTTTTCGCCCCGCGTGGGTCTTGCCTGGGATGTCAGGGGCAACGGGAACACTGTGGTCCGCGCTGCGTCCAGTGTCATCTACGCGACGATCTATGCGAGGCCGTTCATGGACAACGGGCCTCCGAACGGCTCGGCGGGCAACATCGCTCAAGACCCGTCAGCCGCCACCTGCAACACGCCGGGTTCAAATGGTTGTCCGGCGTCTGGGAACTTTGGTGGCACGATCAACCTCGGCCAACCCAACTACATTGGATCGGTGAATGCAGCCACGCCAGTCCCCACTGGACTGAACTGGAATGGCGTTCTCTTTCCGCAGGGTGCGCTCTCTTGCACATTGACCTCACAGTGCAGCCTCTATGCGATCGATCCGCACCTGCAAACCCCGTACGTCGTCAATTACAACCTCAATATCCAGCACATGATAACCAGCAACCTTTCGTTGGAGGTTGGCTACGTCGGCAATCACGGCGCCAACCTGCAGGCTGTGCGCGACATCAATCAGTGCCTTCTTCTCCCGAACCCCGGCCCTTACCTTGGTCAGGGTTCCGGCTCGTGCGTCCGTCCGTATGATGGCCACGCCGCCAGCCCCGGCGTTCCCGCAAGTCTCGGCAACTTCCCTTACCTGGGGATTATTAACTTCGTAGATAATGAATCCCATTCCAATTACAACAGCTTGCAGGCGACGCTGACCAAGCGGCTGTCTCACGGGCTGGAATTCACGGCCGGTTACACGTACGGCCACGGCCTCGACACTGGTTCGGAGAATTTTCAAGGACTCACTCCACAGGACAGCACGCATCTGCAAAGGGAGTACGCTAGCAGCGATTTCAACGTCCGGCACCGCCTGACCGTCACGGCCAGTTACGAGCTTCCCGGGATAAAGGGCCACGGCCAGTTGCTGGAAGGCTGGAAGCTCAACACCATCGTGACCGTTCAGACTTCCCAGCCGTGGCTAATGTTTGACACGCACGACGACATCAGCACGGGCGGAACCCAACTGGGAGACCTCAACGATCGCTGGGATTTCTTCGGCAACCCCAGCGACTTCAAGTCCGGATCGAGTTCCATTCCGTTCTGCTCGTTCCCAAACGCTCCGGCGGCTACTGTAGTGACGCTCGCTAACATAGGAGCAGCTTCATGCTCCTCGACTTCCGGAATTACTGGCATAGTAACTCCCCTCCCGTCGTCGCTGGGTGCGCAGTGCACGGCAGTCGCCCTCGACGCCAGCACGCTTAAGGCTGCGGGCTGCTTCGTAAAGGGCAACTCGGTGATGACTCCCCCCGCGAATGGAACTTTTGGCAACATGGGCCGGAACATCTTCCGGGACTCGGCCTTCAAGAACGTGGATTTCTCCGTGTTCAAGAGCTTCAAGTTCAAGGAGCGGGTTGGCGCCGAATTCCGGGTCGAGTTCTTTAACGTGTTTAATCACCCGATTTACGCCAATCCGTACGGCTCAACGAATACGAGCTTCTTAGGCGCTGACCCGAGCAACCCCGGCGCGCTCGGCTGCGGGTGCTCCACGCCCGACGTCGCGGCCGGCAATCCGCTGGTCGGTTCAGGAAGCAGCCGCGTGATGCAACTCGGCTTGAAGATCACTTACTAGTTGTGCGGCCGGTGCGAGGGAAAAATCAGCCCTCGTACCGGCCGTCCGACGCAACATTCCGGGACGCTTGTATCGCGAAATCCTGCAGGGTTTTGCAGGGGCGTTTTCCTTCAGGTGCGTAGCGCGCACGCCTTCGCGGCCTCAACTACACTGGACGTTTCGATTCGGTCCAAATGGTGGGACTGAGGGGGGAGAGTTCTTCACCTAAACGCACGTTTCAACCGAAAGTGCGTTGTTTCTAAGCTGCTTACCGATATCAGCTCTGTTGAGTTCCTCAGCTGTCTTTGTTGCCCGCGTTCGCTACTGATCCTTCTTCCAGATCGTACTTTCCTGGTGTTGGAAGCGGACCGTTCCGCCGTCCCCCGAGTCGTAGTAAAGGGAGACTTCTTTGGGCGCACGATTCTCCAAATAAGTAATCGTATAGCGGATTCGATTGCCCTCCGAGACGGTCTTGACTTCTTTTATGAAGCCTGTGGAGACAGTTGCGCCGCCAGTCCCAAAGTCAATCAAAACGGGATCAATGTCAAACCATCGATCGGAGTAATTCGGGTCGGCGGTGTGCCACTGGCCGACGAGCTCATCTGGAACGTGTTTGTCGGGCGGGCGCCAATTGAACAAGGCTATCAAGAGGAGCAAACCGACCGTGGCGCCTAGCCACTTTTCCCTTTTTTTTGAGCTTTTCTTCTCTTTTTCTTTCATGATTTCCCAAGCCTCCCGAAGGAACGCGTTCAGCCGGAAACTGCCGTTCAAGCTGTGCGTAGCTTCGCCTCGATGGCTTCCTCAAGTTCTTTTCGCCTGCCCCAGCTCCGATAACCCCTTGAAAAACCGTGAGTCCTTTGGGAAAAAATGTGTGGTGGCTACCAGGTTCACATGATTCGCTGTACTCAATATCCCGACGCTAGCCCCGAGTAGGCACCGTTGGCGCCTCGAACGATGTCGTCCAGGCTGGTCACGTCTGTAATCGAGGGCTGGGTCAACCCATCTTTGCCCACGCTATACAAATCGTAGTCAGCATTCAGCGGCACATTGAACCGGTCCTTCCGAAGCTGGCCATTTCCCAGCATCGTTGTGTGATTCAGGTACGCGTAAGGCCTGCGCCAAGGATCGAGGAAATTCGGATAGCCAATTTGCGAAAGGTCGTCAGGCAGCTTACCGGAGTTACTCTCATACAGAAGAATTTCGTCTTCCAAGGTCTTGATCTCGGTCGCCGCGCGAGCTGTCTTGGACTGATCCAAGTCGGTTAAAAAAATGGGCACCGCAATCGCCATGATTGTGACGATAATGGCTACCACGATTAATAGCTCGACGGCAGTGAATCCCAAACTGGCTGCTTCCTTACTGCGGCGGACAGGCGAATGGGTGAAACCCGCCGATGGCTCGAGGTGTTGGGGCCCCGGACTTAGACCTGAGGTTTTCATACTGTCCAATTTCCCATTGAATTTCAGCGCGCGCAATGGGAGTCACGTATCAAGTAATAGGTCTTTGGTAGCGCCATTTTGGGCCTAAACTTCCCAGCTATTTGGAACATCCGAAGATCCCCCTCCTTCCTATTGAATTCCCTGCTCTTAACTCAATACGTACCAGCGCGATTTTGGCCCTTAGAGGTTGGCCAGAAGAATTCGAAGTGCTCGGAGGATACTGGAAGGCAAGCGGCCGAACACGGGCAGATTTTTGGCGATCATGAAAGAAGACGCGGTTCCAACATGTTGTAGCACCGACGTTCGCGCGTATTCCTCCACCGGCACCAAAATAAGAGAAAGCAGGCCGCAGCGAGAGCAGTTTCAGATCTCCCAATTCCTCTTCCGGTCTCATCCTTGACCCTCCTCCTCGCCTCGACTACACTACGTGTTTCGACCTGCTCCAAAATTGGGGGCTGAGGGGGAGAGTTCTTTGCCGAAACGCACGTTTCAACCGAAAGTGCGCCGTCGCCACAAGACACACGGTTTTCGCGCGCGCATGAAGACGAAAGGGGGCCGCAAAGTGCTGGCGGCCCGACGCAAAAAAGGACGCCATCGTCTTACGCCCATCTAGAGAATCGGACGAGCCGCGGCAGGGTTTCCCCCGTGCCATGCGTTTGCTGAAGCGCGTGGAATACGAAGCCGTATACAGCGCGGGTCAGCGCCGTTCGAGCCCTCAGTTTTCCGTTTTCTTCCGCGCGCAGACAACGCTTCCGAACGAGGCCCTGGGGCGGGAACCTCCACGCGAAGGTTCCTCTGCAACAGCGCTCGCGGCAACCCGCACCAGCCGCTTCGGGATCAGCGTTAAGAAAGCCCTTGGCGGCGCGGTGGTGCGGAACCGCATTCGGCGCCGCATTCGTGAAATTTTGCGGCGCAACAGGACGGAGATTCCTACGGGATGGGACATCGTCATACATCCGAAAAGTACGGTCGCGCAGGCGGCATTCGCGCCCCTGGAAGCGGAGCTGGTGCGCCTGCTGCGCGGCATCCGGAGCACCGGGCCAAAAACATGAGCCTGGCGGCACGCGCGCTGCTCTTTGCCGTGCGCGTGTACCAGGCTTTTTTTTCGGCGCTGATGCCGAGCGCCTGCAAGTTTTATCCTTCCTGCTCGCACTACGCCGCCGAGGCCTTGCGAATCCACGGCGCGCGGCACGGTTCATGGCTTGCGCTGCGCCGCGTCTCGCGCTGCCATCCGTTCACGCGGGGCGGCGTGGATCTCGTCCCCGATGACGGCGATTTCCGCGAAGCCAAAAGTAGCGCAGGCTTCAGCCTGGGGGGGTTCGGCCTCGCAGAAACCCAAAACCCACAGGCTGAAGCCTGCGCTACTAAACCCATTCCCGAAACCGGGCTGCGGCTTACTGATGACCATCTTCGAGGAGCGCGCCGAGCGGGTCATTCAGAAAAAGAGGTCCGTTCGTGAGCGAGCGCAAGGAATTGTCGACGGAAATGCGCTCGCTGATGGCGGCTGTGCTGTGCCTGATCGTGATCGCCGGATGGTCGCTCATCTATAAACCTCCGCAGCAGCCGCAGACTCCCGCCAAACCTGCCGCGGTCGCCACGAATCCTGTCGGGCCGGCCCCCGGAGCGCCTTCAACGGCTGTTCCCACCGCGGGAAAAGCCGCGGCTTCTGCCGCTCCTGTGACCTTGCGCGCCGCAAGTGCGGAAAGTTCCGTCGTAGTCGAAAGCGATCTGTATCGCGTTGAAATTTCCAACCGCGGCGGCGTGGTACGAAGCTGGCAGCTTAAGAAATTCACGGACGATCACAAACCGCCGCGCACGCTCGATCTGGTTCATCCCGAGGCCGCGCAGCAGTCCGGAAACTGGCCGTTTTCTCTCGCGCTCGACGATGCGCAACAGGAAGTGGCTGCAAATAACGCGCTGTTTGAAATCACTTCGGCGGGCAAAGTGGCTGAGGCCGGAGCCGTTCTGCTTGCTCCGGCGGAAGTCACGCTGTCCTGGAGCGACGGCCACCTGGAAGTCACGAAACAACTGAAATTCAACCCCACCTACATCGTCGATGTGAAGACCACAGTGAAGCTGGATGGAACGCCGCTGCGAAACAGCATCGTTTGGGCGGGCGGTTTCGGCGACATCACGGCGTATCGGGCCGCCGCACAGACGCAGATATTTACCAGCGCCGCCGGGAAACTCAACACGCTGGCGGCGAAAAATCTCGGCAAGCCCGGCCAGACTACGACGCGAGCGCCTGTTGCGGGGGCGTTCGATTTCGCCGGCATTGAGGATCTCTATTTCGCCGCCACGTTTTTGCCGCCCTTCACCGCGCGCGGCGACCTCGCGGAAATTCCGCTGACCGTGACCGGCTGGACCTATTCCCACGAAACCACGACCGACGGCAAAACCGAAACGGAAATTGTTCCTCAAGTGGCCGTGGGCCTTGCGACACCGGAACCCTTGGACCTGCGCATATACGCCGGCCCCAAAAGTGTTGACGGATTGAAGGCCACGCGCCCGCCGCTGAACAGCTTGGTGCAGTTCGGCTGGTGGACCTTCATCGCCGAGCCTTTATTTTATTCCCTGCAATGGCTGCACCGGTATGTAAGCAATTACGGCTGGGCCATCGTCCTCATCACCATCGCCATCAACATGGTGCTGTTTCCGCTGAAAGTGAAAAGCATGCGCGCGATGATGAAAATGCAGAAGGTCGCGCCGGAAGTCAAAGCCATTCAGGAAAAATACAAAAAATATTCGATGCGCGATCCCCGCAAGGCCGAAATGAATAAGGAAGTCATGGCCGTCTACTCGCGCGAGGGCATCAATCCGCTGGGCAGTTGCTGGCCCACCTTGATCCAGATGCCGATCTGGTTCGGCCTCTACCGCATGCTGGCCAATACGATCGAGCTTCGCCACACGCCCTGGTTTGGCTGGATCCACGATCTCTCCGCGCACGATCCGTATTTTATTTTGCCCGGGGTGATGGCCATTTCCATGTATTTCATGCAGAAAATGACGCCCACCCCGGGCATGGACCCGGCCCAGGCCAAGATGATGGCCGTGACACCCCTGATTTTTGGCGGAATGTTTGCCCTTTATCCCAGCGGGCTGTCGGTGTATATACTGACTAGCAATATCGTGGGAATCGGCCAGCAGTGGTATCTCTATCGCACGGCGCCGCCCCCGCCGAAACCGTCGCGGGGCCCGGGCAAGAAGAAATAGCGTTTGCGGCAAAGTAATTCTGAGGGGAGTCGTCTTGACGCCTGTATCCCGCCCGAATCTGATCGTGGATGGAAAGCTGGATCATCCCGCCATCACCGCGGAACTGCGCCGCTGCATCGACACGCTGCTGCAAAAAAGCCGCTTCCAGCTTACCTATGAAATTCGCGCCATAAGCTCTGCGGCATCGAAGGAGCTCGAAAATCCCGAAATTCTCGTCGACTTCAAGGGCCGCGATCAAGATTTGCTGCTGGAACGCAATGCGGAACTGCTTCTGGCGCTCGAACATATTGCCTTGCGCTGGCTTTGGCTCGATCCTCAATTCTATGGCCGCATCCGATTCGACGCCGCCGGCTACCGCGGCATCCGAATCGAAGAATTGAAGCTTTCCGCCCGCGTGGCCGCCGGCCGCGTCCGCGAAACGCACGCGCCTTTCCGCTTCAACGCCATGTCATCGCGCGAACGGCGCATCCTGCACCTGGTTTTGAAGGAAGAAGCCGGCGTCCGCAGCGAGAGCGAAGGGTCAGGCGAAGAACGGCAGGTGGTGGTTTACCCCGCGGACTGAAAACCACCGGAACATTCAGGCAGGATCGCTACTCCGGCTCGCTGAAACCGTGGGAAATGATGCGCCCCGCCGAATCGAAAACGACTTTAAATGTGAATCCGGCCCGCCTGGGCCGAATTCCAGGGATGGCTGTTGCCGGTTGGGGAGAGGCAACTGCGTCAGGCACACGTTCCCTGAAAAATCGTAAATCGGAAATCTCGATCACAGTTTGCTGTCCTTCTTGTTGCCGCACGCGCCACACGGGATAGCGAGCGAACCAGAGAAATACCTGCACATCGCGCAGCTCCCTCGCCTTCTCGATGTATTCAAGGGATTGCGCGTCGGTGTAAAACTGTGAGCCCTCGGCAGCGCCGGCCGGTTCGTAAAAAGTGGTGCGCCACACACCCTCCGGAGTGCTGACTAATCCCACCCAATGCGTAAGCGTCGGCGGCAAAGGGAGCGCCGCCAGACTCTCCACTTGGAGGTGCTGTGCGGCCGCGAATTGTCGCACGTCCGCGAAAGCCTTATGGTGCGCTGCAGCCGCCAATCCAACATAGGCGCACAATACCGCCAGGCCCGCGCGGCACCAACTTGCCCGCGTCCACCGGAAACCG
Source organism: uncultured Acidobacteriota bacterium (assembly GCA_963719875.1). GTDB lineage: Bacteria > Acidobacteriota > Terriglobia > Acidiferrales > UBA7541 > Palsa-360. The sequence continues at coordinate 1,728,551 of CAVRDJ010000002.1, forward strand.
GCGCCCTGAATGGCTGGCAAGAAAATTACGGCTGCGAAGATGGCGCTCGCCAGACCCACGATCGCGATCGGAAATCCGTATCCCGCGGCGCTCGCGAACAAATAGACTCCGAATGCTCCGACAGCAACCGCTGCCCAAACATAAATCGAGCGGCGCCAGATCTGTTCCCTGTCCCGGTAACACCAGGCGGCAAGCTGTGGCACGAGGGCGATCGATGTCAGCGTCAGATCGAGAATGAAAACCCAGTCCCAAGCCGGACGGGAATATCGCAGCGGACTCCAGATCATCGTTCCGAAGTTGGTGATGAGATCGAGAAAGATGTGCGTGGCGATCCCCACGGCGTAAATTGCGAAGAGGGTTAAAAATGGCGGCGTTTTCCACTTCAGCCAGCGAGCGAGCGGTATTGACACAGCGGTTAACAGTAATGCCCATACCGGCAGGAGGACGGCTGAATGCGTAATGTTGCGATGCCACTCCATGATCGCAAGCGGATTGCGCGCCAGCGGTCCGGCAAAGATGTCGATGTCGGGGAACATTGCACCGAGGGTACAAGCCACGATCGCGGCGCGCGCGGTGGGTGAGCTCAGCGCACGGCCTACGCCCCCATCGGCGGCTCCGGCAGGGATGTCACGGCCGGCAAAGAGCGCTTTTCCGGCCAAAGCGCCCACAATTCCGTGTGTGATCGTATCCATTTGGCAGGTTACTTTGCGGTTTCCGGTACAGAATTTAGACGCGCGTCGGAGCGCAGGGTTTCGCTACTGCCCAACTCGGATCGGTATCGTCAGCGGCTTGGTAGACTCCGAAGCACCCAGCATGTGGCACTGCCCGTCGAATATTCCACCCGGGTCAATCACGAGACATGGGGAATGGATTTCGCCCGTCACCACGCCCTTTGCTTGGATCTCCACACGCCCCTTCGCAAAAATGACGCCATCGAATTTTCCGGCAATCACCACGTGATTTCCCTCGATCTGCCCTTCCACTCGTGCCCCTTCGCCCAAGATCAGGCTGTGACTGGAAATCACATTCCCTTTTAGATGTGCGTCGATGCGAAACACGCCGGATGCCTCGAGCGTTCCCTCAAACCGCACGCCCTTGTCAATGAAGCCTGTAAATTCATGTTGCTGCGAGTCCTTGCCATCGCCTTTTGATCGCCATTGCATAAAAAACCCCCAGCCGAAGCCAATGCATTGTGTGAATACGATTTTACCCGAGCGCAGAAAGTTTGACTCGCAAAATCATGGCTCGGTGACGTAGTAAGCACTTATAACGGACGAAGCTCAGTTTGTACCAGGGCTATCTACTACAATCGTAATATTAATGCATCAGGCGCTCGTACAATCCATTCAATTGCTCTTCATCGTAGAACTCGAGAATCAACTGCCCGGCGTGCCCTTTCGTCGGCATGTGCAGCGTGACGCGAGTGCCGATTTCTTTCTGCAATTCGTCAAGCGCCGCCTGGCGATTCGGATCATAAGCATCTGCCACCTGCGTTTGCCGCACGCGTCCCCGGGATCGCCGTGTCGCCATCCGTTCGAGTTGTCTGACGGTCAGCTTGCCGCGAGAGGCCTTTTGCGCCAGGTCTTGCCGCAGCTTGCGATCTTCGACAGCCAGCAGGGCGCGCCCATGGCCCGCCGTGATTTTGCCTTCTTCGATCCATAGGAGCAGCGGCTCTTCGAGGGAAAGCAAGCGGACGGAATTCGCGACCGTGGCTCGGTCCTTCCCAGTTTTGGAAGCCACTTCGTCTTGCGTGAGGTGAAATTCCTCCATCAGGCGGTCGAATGCGCGCGCTTGTTCGATGGGATTTAAATCCTCCCGCTGAATGTTTTCTACGAGTGTGAGTTCGAGTGCCTGCTCATCGCTTACCTCTCGCAATACAACCGGCACGCGCAGGAGTTGCGCGCGTTGCGCAGCACGCCATCTGCGCTCTCCCGCGATGAGCTGGTATCTGGCGCCAATTTTTCGCACCACAAGCGGCTGGATGATGCCGCTCGCACGAATCGATTGTGCCAATTCTTCGATTCCCGCTTCCGCAAATCGCGTGCGAGGCTGGTACGGACTCGGATCAATCAGGTCGATATCGATCTGCAGCGGGCCGCCGGCAACACTTTGTGCTGGGGCAACTGCTGTCGCGGCTCCACTTGGCGTACTTGGCGGGATGGCCTGCGGAGCAACCTCCGGTTCACGAATCAGAGCCCCCAGCCCCCTTCCCAATGCGTTTCTGGCCATTAGCGATGACCTCCTTTGCAAGATTGGTGTAGGCTTCCGCTCCTCTACTATGAATGTCGTAGAAATGGATTGGCTTTCCGTGGCTCGGGGCTTCTGCCAGGCGAACATTCCGCGGTATGATCGATTCGAAGATTTGATTGCCAAAGAAACTCCGAAGGTCTGAGGCCACCTGCTTCGATAAGGTGGTGCGCTCATCATACATCGTAAGAACAACCCCCTCAATTGCGAGATCGGGGTTTAAAGTTCTTCGGATCCTCATAAGTGTGTCCAGAAGCTCCGAAACCCCCTCGAGAGCTAGGTATTCACATTGAATTGGAACCAGGACCGAGTCGGCTGCGGTTAGTGCATTCAGAGTGAGTTGCCCGAGCGCGGGCGGACAATCCATCACGATAAACGCGTAGGAGTCCTTCACTTGCTGGATCACCTTCTTAAGCTGATACTCTCGATCCTCAGCTGCAACCAGCTCTACCTCGGCGCCAACAAGATTCTTATCTGCCGGGATGAGATCCAGGCCATCGATTTGCGTTTTCAGGATTATTTTCTCGAGGGGCTCGCCGAGCATCAGTGTGTTATAAAGCGTGCGCCTGGCTGGATCTTTAGGGAAGCCAAGGCCGGATGTGGTATTTCCTTGGGGATCGCAATCAATCAGTAGCGTGCGCTGTTCAGAGAGAGCGAGCGAAGCTGACAAATTAATAGCCGTTGTCGTCTTGCCGACACCGCCTTTTTGATTCGCTACTGCGATGACACGGCCCAATTCAGATCCCTCAGGCCGCGAAATCTATCACATCAAACACAGAATATGCAAATTGTTTCACGTGGAACAATATTATTGCACAACACCTCGCGGTCACTGCGACGCACAACAGGTGGTTTCAGCCTCTACTCGCAGCGTTCTAGATCAAGCAGCCCCTCGACGGATTGGGCCGGTAATGTTCCACGTGGAACAAAACGTAAATTTCAGCAGCAAATTATGATGATTCTGGATTAAATGATGGCTGCTCGCCCATAAAACGGGCCGCTTCTACATAACCAACCGCCGCAGGATGGTTTTGTAGCGGCAATTCCGTCCCGTCCTCTCCGGGATGGAATAGCGTATTCATGACCATACTGAAACAATACGTAAATCCATTTATGCGTTCGTAGTAGTACATTCAATAGGTCGGCCAATGAGGACAAATCGGCGCTGGGAATCGGGGATGCGCACTGCCGGCTGCCAGGTCCAAGCGGGAGTTCGGGCGATTCTCGTGGAGTCTTCGGCTCCAACCCAAAGCGCGAGATGACCGCGGCGGACAAGCGCATTCGCAGACCAACTTAGGAGCTGTTTATACTCACCGACGGCACGAGATGTGATGATGTTCGCAAGAACGGTTTCGGGACGAATTTGCTCAAATCTTTCGGGGCGAATCTCGACATCGCTGAAAGCCAGGCGTCTTACCACCTCGGATAGAAATGCACATTTCTTCCTATTGGACTCAATCAGAGTTAGGCGGAGGCTCTGGCAGACGATCCTTAGCGCGAGGCCTGGAAAGCCTGCCCCAGCCCCAACGTCGGCCAGCCGACAGTTTTCCACAGGGAGTAGCTTTGCAGCATACATGGATTCGCCAAAGTGCCGTCCCACTATCTCGACGGGATCCTTGATCGAGGTCAGGCTTACTGATCGATTCCACCTGAGCAAAATGTGCATATACTCTCGAATCTTTGCGATCTGATCCTCACTCGGAGAAATGGAAAAGGGAGACAGCGCTTCGCATATTTGCAGATCGCTGATCTCGACGGGCACAGAGGCTGGCATGGTGTTGTGTCAGGCCCTCCGAAGAAATCTGGATACGCACACCCCGGCAACCAAATCTATGCCGATATGGGCGGCAATGGCGGGGATCAGACTCCCGGTCCAAATCCTCAACGAAGCAAAAATCATACCTACTACGAATGTAGTTATAATCCCTCGCCGCCCTTGGTATAAATGCGCCAGCGAAAACCAAGCGGAAGATAGAATCGCCGCAACGGCGTTCGGGGGCCCGAAATTCACGACCATCCTTACAAACGACAGGAACACAAAGCCCCGATATAAAAACTCTTCGGATATTCCGGCCGTGCAGGCAAGTGCTGCATAGACCAAAGTTTCCGTCCGGGTGCGGGGCATGATCCTTTCCGTAATTGCGAACAGGGAACCGCGCTTTCTCTCGGGCATTCTCGTGATTCTGCGCAATCCTGCCATTTGGTATAGACAAAGAAATCCCGTCAAAACGACGCTGGACCAGGCGACGCGCCAAGGATCTCCGGCCGCAATACCCAATTCTTCAGGACTGACTGTTCGCGCTGCGGATCGCCAGGCGACGATCGTCACGACCAGCCATTGGAAGAGAATTGTGGATCCATAGAGGGACAAGCGATCGGCCGTGGTCAGTTCCGGCTTGCTCATGAGACGCTTCATTCGCGCGGCGCCGCGCCAGGGAACGATGACGCCGAGAAAAACGAGAATCAGAATAAAGTCCCAGGGAATAAATATGAAATTCACAGCGGCAAATGGAAGCACGTTTTCGCCCTGCAGTGCAAGGAGCGAATGAACGCCCAAGAAATCAGGCAGCGGTCCGGGATGCGCGGCGCGGTGGAGGATTTTGCGCGAGCGCGAGTCGCAGGATCCGTTCCGCCTCAATCGGTTCAGGCGGACAGGCAATGTAGTCAAACGCGCCGGCGCTGAGAGCCCTCATGTAAGCGTCCCAATCGGCCAGGTGAGAAATCACGATTATCGGGGCGCCCCCGGTTGAAGTTGTCAAAACGCTCACGGCAGTGCGGAGATTGCAATCCGGCAAATCGTCGCTGCACAGCACAAATTGAAACGTTTGTTTCTCAATGCAGCCGCGTGCGTCCGTCAGGGAAGCGCAATGGATGGTTTGCAACCCCAGGCGGCCAGCGATTTCGTCGGTCTTCTCACACTGCAGGGGATCGGAAGATACGATCAGCACTTGGCTGGAGTTAAACAGTTCTCACCTCCCAGCGATTGAATTTCCTCGGCCCAGGCGAAGCAGCTTTGTCCGCTTGAGATTATACTCTCGGCCGGTTCGGTGGCAACGTGTTCCGGCCAATGTTCGATGGAATATTCATGGAACGCGGACCAAAGCGCACGCTTGGTTCCAGTAGTGTCAGACGGAAGGGACGGTCAATGGAGCGAGTCCGCAAATCACGCTTGGTCGGACTGGCGAGGGCGCTATCGAAATTGGGTTTTTGCTCGCGCTCGCAAGCGGCCAGACTGATTCGTGAGGGCCGCGTCCAGCTGAACGGGACGACGCGCCGTGATCCCGAGACGCCCGTGCGTTTGCAGCGCGATCGAATTGAGGTGGACAGGAACGCCGTCACGGCGGAATCGAGGATTTACCTGATGCTGAACAAACCGCGCGGAGTGGTCACCACGGCGTCCGATGAGAAAGGCCGCGACACCGTTTATTCACTCCTGGGCGAAAAATTGCCGTGGGTTGGACCGGCAGGCCGGCTGGACAAAGCGAGCGAAGGACTCCTCCTTCTCACCAACGATTCGGAGTGGGCTGCTCGTATTTCCGATCCCGGTTCGCACCTGGACAAGACCTACCATGTTCAAGTGGGCGCGCTGGCCGGCGAAGCACTAGCGGATAAAGTCGTCAAGGGCGTGTTCGCCGGCGGGGAATTGCTGCGCGCCAAGCGTGCTCGCGTGTTGCGCACCGGTGAGAAAAACACGTGGCTGGAAATCGCGCTCGACGAAGGCAAGAACCGCCAAATCCGCCGCATATTTGAACATCTTGGGATCGAAGTTCTCCGCCTGATCCGCGTGGCGATTGGTCCACTCGCTCTGGGCCAACTTGCCAAGGGCAAATCCCGCGCTCTGGCTTCGGCAGAGAAAGTTGCGCTGGACCAAGCCGTAAAAATCTCCCGCGACAAGCCCCGCATTCGTGAAAGTGGATAAGCCTGAAAGCGTCAAGAAAAAAATTACCATTCACCGGGGAACCGGAAAGGCAGGTCAATCTTGAACTTGCATCTGAGCGGCGTCCAACGATTGCCGCACCAGGTGGAGCAGCCGTTCGAAGCTAAATGGTTTCTGAATCGATTCCGCACCGGAACGCAACGCTTCACGGAAGGAGGCTTCGCGCTGCGCATGGCCAGTCATGAACGCGATGCGGATTCCCGGCCGTAATTTGGACATGGAACGGGCCAATGCCACTCCCCCCATTTTGGGCATCATGACATCGGTCAACAGAAGATGGATGGATCCCTTAAACGAACGCTCCAGTTCCAGCGCGTGTTCTCCGTCGCGGGCCTGCAGAACGGTATACCCACTTTCCGTCAAGCGTTCCGCTGTAAGGGTCAAGAGAGCTTCCTCATCCTCCACCAGCAGGATCGTGCCTGTACCCATCGATCCTTTCGCAGCAGTCTCATCCGGAACGGGTGCCACGGGGGATTCCTGAGTTTGCGGCAGGAAAATTTTGAAGGTGGAGCCTTTCCCCGGTTCGGAATCGACAATCACGCCGCCGCCGCTCTGCTTCACCACGCCGTAGACCGTCGCCAGTCCCAAGCCCGTTCCTTTTCCGGGCCCCTTGGTGGTGAAGAACGGCTCGAAAATGTGGCGGCGCGTGTCGGCGTCCATTCCGACGCCCGTATCGGTCACCGCGAGGACCACGTACGGTCCCGGTTGAAGAAAAGGAAAGCTGCTCGCAAGGTGCTCATTCACTTCCAGATTGGAGGTCTCAATCAGCAGCTTGCCGCCCTCCGGCATTGCATCCCGTGCATTAACCACAAGGTTAACAATCACCTGTTCGATTTGACTCTGCTCCGCCTTGACTTGCCCTAATTGCGCAGGCAGCTGCGTGGTGAGCTCGATATGCATCCCGATCAGCCGCCGGAGCATCGTTCCCATATCGGTGACCAGCGCATTGAGATCGAGAATCTGGGCCTGCAAAACTTGCTGGCGGCTGAAGGCCAGCAACTGATGCGTTAGGGAGGCAGCGCGCTCGCCGGCCTTGCGGATTTCTTCCGCGCTTTTGCGCAGCGGGTCATTGGGCGCCATGCGGTACTCAATCGACTCGCTGTAGCCGATGATGACCCCCAACAAGTTATTGAAATCGTGAGCGATCCCTCCGGATAAACGCCCCACAGCCTCCATTTTTTGCGACTGGCGGAGTTGCTCGTCCCGCCGCCGCAAGAGTTCTTCCGCCTGTTTGCGCTCGGTAATATCGCGGCTGACGATCACGACCTTTTCGATCTCGCCGCGATGGTTTCTCACTGGGCTGCGTGTAGATTCGAGGATGCGCCACTCCCCGTCCTTCCGCTGGAAGCGATATTCCACCCGTGGGCCCACGCCCTTTTCAAAGGTTTCCTTCCTCGCCGAAATGAGCGCCGGACGGTCGTCGGGATGAATTTGTTCCGGAACGGAACCTCCCCGGAGTTCCTCGCGGGAGTATCCCAGCTTGGTGTATCCAGGGCTGTCGTAAAGGCGTTTGCCTTCACGATCCACGACGGTGATCAGGTCCTCGGCATTTTCCGTGATCAAGCGGAACATTTGTTCGTGATCGCTCAGCTGCCTGCGAATCCGGTGGATGAGGAGTTGCTGGTAGATCGTGTACAAGTCGAATAGAAAGACGAGTCCGACCAGGCCGCGGACGGATTGCCGGAGGGTGAAGGAGAAGGTGGGATCCGTTTGTTCGAATAAAAACGAAAAAGATTCCATCCCCACAGTTAACAGGAGCGTGATAACAATCGCGGAGGCCCAAAGCCACCACTGCCGCCTTTCGATTTTCCGGACGCGCGCCCAGAAGGACGGCTCGCCGGTTATAGGCAGAGTTCCCTCTAATATGGTTGATGTCACATTGCAATGAGAACAATTAGACGCCTTTTGCGGCAATAGTACTACCGGCGCATGTGTCCAAATATAAATAGCGGATTTTGTGTACCCGCCTGTTTGCAGGATTTACGACTCGATCCCCGCAGGTGCTATGTCCTGGATACCATACTCACTAAGGTATCTATTCTGATTAAGATGCAGCCATTATTTGGCCATCCACAAACCTCATAACCTGGAGGAAAAGGAGCGTTCAATTTTCCCCGTTCCGGACCATGGACTCTCTTTCAACCGAGAAATCTCCTCTGACGATCAGTTCATCCTGCGCGTTGGAGTTCGCAGAGGCAAGGGAAAGCGGCGAGCCGAATTGCAAGTGAGATGGAAGCCAGGCGAAATAATGAACAAGCGAGGGATGTGTTCGATCCCGCTCCATACCAAGCCTGGCGCGGACGCGGCATTGTCAATTGCTCCCGCCCGTGGCATACCTAGTGAACTCGGGCATTCCCGCAACTTTGCTAAGGCTAGGTACGCAGGGGAATAGCGGGGGTAACATTTCCCTGATTCGGCGGTTGGTTCACGATGAAAGTTCTAACCACATCTCCGGGCGAAAACATCAATCCATGGATCATCGCTACGGCGGTGATGCTGAGCACCTTCATGGAAGTCCTGGATACGACAGTTGTCAACGTCTCGCTCCCGCACATTGCCGGCAGCCTTTCCGCAAGCGTGGACGAGGCCACCTGGACATTGACGTCCTATCTGGTGGCCAACGCGGTGATTCTGCCCATCACCGGATGGCTCGCGGGCTATCTGGGACGCAAACGTTTGCTGATCATGGCAATAGCTGGTTTTACTATGGCCTCGGTCTTCTGCGGCCTGGCTCCCAATCTGGTTTCCCTAATCGTATTCCGCATCATCCAAGGGGCTTGCGGGGGCTGCCTTCAGCCGATTTCTCAATCGGTCCTGCTCGAGTCCTTCCCGCCCGAGGGTCGCGGCAAGGCCATGGCGTTCTGGGGGCTGGGCATCGTGGTAGCGCCCATGCTGGGACCCGTGCTGGGCGGATGGCTCACCGATAGCTACAGCTGGCGCTGGATTTTCTACATCAACGTGCCCGTCGGCGTCGCCTCGATCATCATGACCGAATTCTTCGTTTTTGACCCGTCGTATATCCGCCGGATGTCGGAACGGATTGACTATTGGGGCATCGGCATGCTGGCGCTCGGCGTGGCTGCTCTGCAGATTGTGCTCGACAAAGGGCAGGAGGCGGATTGGTTCAGCTCCCATTGGATCACCGCGCTCACCGTCATTTCCGTGATCGCCCTGGTGACTCTGGTGATTTATGAATTGCGCGTCGGCCATCCGGTGCTGGACCTGCGTGTGTTTCGCGTGCGGACCTATTCGACGGGCGTGTTTCTGATGGCCGTAATGGGTGTGGTGCTCTACGGCAGCCTCGTGCTCTTACCCATCTTGCTGCAAACGCTGCTGGGTTATCCCGCGCTCAACGCGGGCATCGCCATGTTTCCCCGCGGACTCGGCTCATTCCTCATGATGCCGGTCGTGGGCGCAATCATGACGCGGTTTGATGCGCGCAAGCTGTTGGGAGCGGGTATCGTGGGTTGCGCGGCCAGTTTGTTCCTGTTGGGCACTCTGAACTTGGAAATTGGCTACTGGAACATCTTCTGGGCGCAATTTCTGCAAGGCGCCTCGCTGGCGTTTCTTTTCGTTCCCCTGACGACGGTCACGATGGACCCGATCCCCAGGGAAACCATGGGCAACGCCACCAGTATATTCAATCTGATGCGCAACCTCGGCGCGAGCATGGGCATCGCGGCAGTGACCACGCTGGTCGCGCGCAACGAACAAAGCAACACTACCGTGCTGGTGAGCCATGTCGCTCCTGGCAGTCCGCAAGCACGGGCCACCATGGAAATGCTGCGCCGTGGATTCCAGGCGGGCGGGTCCGACGCGGTCACTGCCGGCCGGCGCGCCTACATTGCGATGTTCGGCCTTGTAGAAAAGCAGGCGGCCATGCTCTCCTTCAACCACACCTTCTGGCTGTTGGGCATCTTGTTCCTGTTCATGCTGCCGCTGACTCTGTTGATGAAGAAGCCCACGCAGCACTCCGCAAAAGTGGCTGTTCATTAGGCGCAGCGCGGGGCCATCCGCACACGTTCTTGCCTATACCCGCGGCGCTCACAGAATTTTGCGCAACCATGTAAGCTGCACTCATGGTGTCGATGTTTTTTCTGCTTATTTGGTCGATTTTCGGCCGATAACCGGGACATTGAACAACACGCAGATTCCAGACTCCTCGCCAAGTCTTGATATTTCCGCTCATCGGAATGTGACTTTCTGCGCCCGGGAGGAGCTGGCCAGATTCCGATAATCCCGTTTGAACGAATCTCGGGACTTGGCCCCACGATGAGCCATATACGATGACTAAAACCAGAGGAATAGTGGGATCGGACGGGTTATAGCGGAAATTGAAAGCGCGGCAGGGGCGAGACTTCCATGTGGTTTCCGGAGGGGTACTTTCATAGCCAATCACAACAAAATATGCGCCGCTTCGTCAGCGAGTGTGCTTTCCCTTCACCGTGCTGGCCAGAGAAAGAAGTTTTGAACTAATCCTCAAGTGGGAATCGAGCACTGGGTCCAGATTTATTTCAAATCTTATTCTGTCGACGTCGAAGACCAGGCCGATCATCCCTCCCGATGAGGAGAAATTCTCTATGTCCGAAACTGTTAGAACGTCCGCTCCCTTCACACTTGATAGAATCGAACTCAAATGCTTTTTCTCAGACGGCCCGATAAAGATCACCTGGGATTGACGGAAATCTTGATCCCAACTAAATCGTTTGACGATCACCTTGTGGCCATCGGCCGTCATGCTCAGAGCTACTGCATCCAGCGCCTGTCCGAATGGGTCCTCGCCCACGATGCCGATCGTCAAAGTAGAATCCTGCGCGGGGAACGCCACCGAAGGCCATTCCACGAACTTCGTAAAATTGCACAGATAAGTCGCCTTCACCTGATATTCGGCCGTGATTTGCTTTGGAGGGCTGCCCGGTGTTGGGCGAGGCGCCCCCAGAAAGCAAATGGCGATTGAAAGAAGGAAGGACTCGGTCCTGCAACAAAGGCGCCGAGGACTGCGCTCTGGGTTTTGATCGCGTTTCATAATCCGTGAAGCGATGTGGCTGCGGAGCCGAATTCTGATTACCCTTCTCTTAGATCCATTGCCCAGTTCTACTTTTTCAGGGCGAATCTATAGGCAAGTTGCACCCGGAGGGTACGACCATCTTGGGGTATCGCGTCCTGGGTCAGTCCGGCTGAGCCAGGATCCGCGTAATGCCGGTCGAGCAGGTTATAGGCGCTCAACGAGAGATCAAGTCCCCGGATGATTTTTGCAGCAAATAACGTAGCGTTTGCAACAAAATACCCGGCGGTTTCTGTGTTCAAAAATGTGCGTCGTTCACTTACATATTGCCCTTCGAAGGAGGCAAAGACTTTCTTGCCAATCAAAGGGGCGATGAGATTAATCTTTGGCAAATGCTTGGGATAGTTGTTGACTGGATCACTGGCATTCTGATTGCGGGAATCCTGGACGGTGTACGCGAGGCGAGTCTCCTACCCGCTTGGCCATTTCCCGGCGAGCTCGAATTCAAGTCCCTTGGTATGAACGCCTCCTTGGTTGGCCGGCTGAAAATCGCCGTCAGAATCTTTCTGCTGAATAATCAAGTGGCTAATCACGTTGTCAAAAGCGGAGACGGTTAACCGAACAGGCGCACCAAAATAGTGCTCGACTACCACTTCGGGAGTCTTGATTGACTCCGGCCCAAGATTGGCAAAATCCGCCAGAAAGAGTTCGTAAGGACTGGGGGCTCGGAACGCCTGCCCATACAGCAGTTTGACGGAGGTTCCATCCCATGGACTATAGATGAGAGCCAAACGCGGGTTGACAGTGTCCCCAAACGTCGCATAGTGGTCATAGCGAAGACCCGCCGACAAGATCAGATTCCTTTTGATGGAATACTCATCCTGAACGTAGATGGCCGGGATCGTCGAACTACCCTGAACATTGAAGTACAGCTGAAACGGAAATACGTCGTTGTTGCTCTGATTTTGTTGAGTATTGAAGCGAGTCTCCGTTCCAAAAGTTACACGGTGTTTCTCCCAGAACTGCCGGGAAACATCCAACTCGACGGTCCACCATTTTCCCCAGGTGTGATCGGCGTTTACAGTGAAAGGCGGGATGCCTGCGCCGGCATAGTCCTTGACGTAGGTCCCGTCGTAGCCGACATCGTCATAGGAAACGTGGCTCAAAATGCGCCATCCACCGGAGAAGGACCGCTCGTATTTCAGGTCCAAGTAGGAGGACCAATCGACGGTCTGATTGCGCGAATCGTTGAACACCGTGCCAAAGGAAGCAGTCGGAATGCCTTTCTCGCGCCAGTGGCTTGCACCTTGAACTGTAAAATTCCGGTATTGGACGTTGGCAAAGAGATCGTAAAACTTATCACGGTCTGCGTCCACGGCAACGCCATTGTTCGTCGTCGGGGAATTGAATTCCGGGTAGAACAGGCGTCGGTTTCCGTGGCTGTCGTAGATCGTCCCCGAGAAGAGCATCTCCGGCCCGTGGAGTGGATCAAAGCCATAGCTGGCTTGGGCCCCATAGGTTCCGAGGCTGCCCGTCTCGGCTGATACTTCTGCGCCTTTCACATCGCGCCCGCGTTTGGTGATGACGTTGATCAGGCCAAAAAATGCATTGGCGCCGTAGAGAGCTGAGGCAGGGCCACGAATGATTTCTACTCGTTTGATGAGGTTCACATCCAGAGTGAATTCGGTTCCGAAGTTAGGACTGTCAAAAACATTGTCATTGGTTCGGTGCCCGTCGATCAGGAGGAGGAGTCCGCTGCTATAGTCGCTGGGTCTGGAAAAGCCACGAACGCCCACGTAGCTGTAATCTCGATCGAAGTCGACAAAAAAACCGGGCGCACTGCGCAGGACTTCAGCGAGGGTGCGGTAGCCGTACCTCTGAATCTCATCGGACGTGATGATGGTCACGTAAGCGGGGGCTTGTGTGATCTTCTGCTGGAATTTGGACGCGCCGTAGACGGTGTCCACGGTCACATTCATCAAATCCTCGATGCTGAGCTTGGTGAGGTTTGGTGGGGGTTGTTCTTGGCAGTACGCACCACTGGAATAACATCCGAAGGCGATCAGTAGCACAAGAGTAATCGCTAAGACTGGACTTGGCGGTGCGCATATTCGCTGAAGCATTCGTGGCGTTCGATCCGTTATGCCGTGAAAGCCCTCCGAGAGAATTTCACTCGCTGCTCGATCCACCGATTTATTCATGGGAACAAGCCGTTTCAATTGCGGGGCAGGCTTCCTGACAAATCGAACATCGCCCGGAATAGATGTGCACGCCCTGGCTAGACCTTGGACAACCCTTGTCAGCACGTAAATACCCAAACGGACGACCCAGACCATGGACTAAGAGCCTTGAATCTGCCACTTACAATTGCAAAGTGAAGAGGGTCAAACAGCAGCGTCCAGTTGTTCCAAATTGGGGTATGAATTCTCAATCCGGGAAGGCGCGTCCATGGATGTTGTCACACAAATGACGCAGCATGACCATGACGAAGGCGTTTGATCACATTGTGGGAAGCTATGAACGAATAGCGAGTCGACACTTGACCTGGCACCGATGCTCTTAACCCGTCGGTGACCGGAGCCGTGACACTTCCGCAGTCAATTTACGACGACAGTTGAGCCAAGACTCGAGAAGTCTGTCTGGGCGGAGCCCAGTCAATTGCTTATCGGAATGTGGTCCTTTCTCGTGGCGTCAATAGGGCCTGTACTGATCGCAAATTCTTGCTGGCAAGGGCAGGAGAAGCGTGCGAGGCACAAGCGAGTGATGTAAATCGGAAATTTCAGGTAAAATGCCTTCGCCTGCCCCCTCTGCGCATATGCTGCGCTATCGCTTTTACATCGAGGAAGGAAAAAGCCATGAAAACTATCCGGGTCGTGCTCGCTGTTCTCATGTTGTTGGCCTCGACCGCTCCCGCACGCGCCGACTTCAAATATACTGAGACGTCGCAGGTAACCGGCGGCGCGCTGATCGGCATGGTCAAGTTCGCCTCCGTCTTTGCCCGGGGAGACGCCAAAAAGCAGGAGCAGCAGGCGCTGCAGCCGACCACCACAACGCACTACCTCAAGGGCAACCGGCTACGCACCGACCGCCCCGATGGCACCGCGCAGATCATCGACCTTGACGGCCGCCGCGTCATCGCCATCGACCTCAACAAGAAAACCTACGCCGTGGCCACTTTCGACGAAATCAAGGCCGCCATTGAGCAAGCGCAACAACGCATGCAACAGCAGATGCAGCAGAATCCGCAGCAGAGACAGCAGATGCAGCAAATGCAGGACGCGCAGATCAAGGTCACGCCCACCATCCACGTCACCCCTGGCACAAGCAGCCGCGTCATCTTGGACCAGCCCACCAACGAAACCAAAGTCCAGATGGATATGGCCATGCAAGCCACCGCCACCGGCCCCAACGCGCCGCCGCCCGGCCAGCCCAACTCTGCCACCATGACCTACGTCATGAACATGGACACCTTCGTGGCCAAAGGCGTCAGCGGATACCAGGAGTTCGCGCAGTTCTACCGCCGCATGGCGCAGGAAGTGAACTGGATGAAGCTCCCGGCGATGAACATCCAAATCGATCCCCGCGTGGCGCAGGGCATGTCTGAGCTGCAGCAGAATTCAGACTCGCTCAAGGGTTTCCCGCTGCTCTCCTACGTCAGCATGACCATGGCCGCCACCGCCGATGGGCAGCAGGCGGGCTCACCAAACGCCGCGCAGAATCCGCAACCGTCAAACCCTCCACCATCGGGCTCAACCAACTCCTCGGACAGCACTTCTCCCGACAGTCCCTCCGCCGCCATGATGAAAGGGCTCGGCAGCCTCTTTGGCAAGAAAAAGCAGGACAATTCCTCCGCGTCGTCGAATCAGGCAGGCGCGCCGCCTCCCAATCCCAATTCCAATCCCAACGCGCTTATAGAAATAACCACGCAGGTGAGTTCATTCTCGGATTCTTCTCTCGACGGCAGCCTGTTTGACATCCCTGCTGGCTACTTGCAGGTGCAAGAAGATCCCTCACAGGTCTTCGGCGGAGGATCATCGCAACAGCCGCAACAGCCACCGAAAAAATAACCTTGTGCCCCGCACTGGCCTCGAGCCACATTCCGATAATGCCTGCCGGCTCAACCGGTCAATGCAACACTTTTCTAATCTGTTGATCCGATAGTGTTTTTCAAAGAGACCTGATCCTTTGAGCTGTACTCAATTAAACCTAAACAGGGCAGTGTTTTCTTTGAATCAACGCTTACGAACGAATTTAGTCATTGAAATACGTGCAGATAGGACTCCGGGTGAGTGTTGCGTTGACCCATTGAGACCACCCCGTTTCTCAGATGGGATGAGAAGGCCGGTCTCCAGCGGGATGCGATACGCTCCCAATGGTCGAGGCGCTCGAAGCGCAACCGAAAGGAGACCGGCTTATGTAAAAGAATAGCACTGTGAAGGGGTAAGCAGCGTGGCGTAGAATTGGGTACGAAGAGCCAAGCTCAACCGCCGAGTTCAGGTGACTGCGCCCAAGTCCTGGCCCCACTATCGTCGAAGAGACGGGAGTCGAGGTCGATTATCAGGTAGCAGCACCTGCTGAAACGAGGACGCCCAACTGGCACCGAGCGAACAATCGCTCAAGAAAAGAGTGCGGATGGAAGGATGGCGACAGAGGCGGCTTGGCTGAATCGGAACAGACTCACGG
Source organism: uncultured Acidobacteriota bacterium (assembly GCA_963719875.1). Classification (GTDB taxonomy): domain Bacteria; phylum Acidobacteriota; class Terriglobia; order Acidiferrales; family UBA7541; genus Palsa-360. The sequence goes on from CAVRDJ010000002.1 coordinate 1,744,423, forward strand.
AAAGAAAAAAGCGAAAGTGTGCTTTGACATCAACCGGCCTTCTCATGGAAGGACTTATTCGTGAGTAGTCCGGTTTTTACCAGTACAAGTGAGCGAATCAATGTGCTTTTGCTAACCCGGCACTTAACATACAGCGGAGAAAGCTCGACAAAAGAAGCTGTGCACCCACATTTATAACTTATTGTATGCACGAGGGTTACGCGTAAAACCTACTGCCACTGAGCAAAAACAGCATCTCGCGGAATACGCCCACTTAGTTAAGTATTGCGAGCACAGCAACTTGTATAGCTCCTAGGTTTGGTTGTAGGCGTGCACCTGTATTGCTGCAGCCACTGAAAAGATGCCGGGGTAGGAAAGATTCTCATGGATAAGTCCTTCCTAAATTTATGAGCAGACCAACAACAGAAGGACGGCACCTAGCCGACCTTGACTGGCGCTACCGGATTAAGGCACTCACCAACATTCCCCCGATACTGAAAATGGTTTGGGAGTCGGCACCGGCGATTGTCTCATCCAGCCTTTTCTGCAGGTTCGTGGCCGCCCTAGTTCCGCTGACCATGTTGGCGGTAACACGAATCATCATTGATTCTATCACTGGTCTGACCGCCCATCAAAATCCCCTGCCAGGAGCCTTCTGGTGGCTCGTGGCACTCGAATTTGGGCTAGCGACCCTGACGATGATCTTGGGGCGAACTATCGATTTCTGTGACGCCGTCCTCGCTGACAAATTTACTTGCCATATTAATACACGAATTATGGAGCATGCCTCCTCTCTCGATCTGCTTTCGTATGAGGATCCTCTTTTTCACGATAAGATGGAGCGAGCTCGCGTGCAAGGCACTGACCGCATTGGCATGATTCAGGCCATCGGCCGGCTGGTCCAGGAAGTGATTACGACCGTTAGCCTCGCGGCAAGCATCTTCCTTTTCTCCCCCTGGATCCTTGTCGTTTTGATCGTCTGCATTGTGCCAACCTTTTTCGGTGAAACCCACTTTGCCTTTCAAGTCTACTCGCTCAATTCCCGGCAAACTCCGGCACGCCGGGAGATGGAATACGTCCGGAACTTGGGGGGAAGCAGAGAGAGCGCAAAAGAGTTAAAACTATTTGGACTTGGCCCATTCTTAGTCGGCCGCTATAGAGGCATTTCCGAAGAGCTTCATCGGCAGACAGTTGCATTGGCCGGGCGCCGGCTAGTTATGGGACTGCTGCTCGCGATTCTCGGAACAATTGGGTATTACGGATCGTATGCATTCGCCATTCATCAAACCGTGACCGGCTTGTTGACCATCGGAACGCTGACCCTGGTGGCGGGCGCCATCGCGGGATCGAGCGCAAATATTCAAGCAGTTTTGGGCACGTTTTCCAGCATTGCAGGTCAGGCTCTATTTCTGACGGATTTACTGGAGTTCTTTTCCGTTCGTCCCAAGATTGTTTCGAAACCCGGCGCTCTACTGGCTCCTCGCCCGATCCGTCGGGGATTTGAATTTAAAAACGTCTCGTTTTCCTATCCCGGGAGCTCGAAGCTCGTTTTAAACAACATCAGCTTCCGCTTGGAGCCTTCGGAACGAATCGCTTTAGTGGGCAAAAACGGCCAGGGAAAAACCACGATCGTAAAGCTGCTTACGCGACTGTACGACCCAACGGCCGGTCAAATCCTTCTGGACGGCGTGGATATCCGTGAGTACAACCTGGAAGATTTGTGGAAAGAAATTGGCGTCATTTTCCAGGATTTCATGAGGTACGATCTGACTTCCTCCGAAAATATCGCCATTGGCAGGATTGAGAAACGAAACAATTTGATTCCGATTCGCGCCGCTGCGGTCAGGAGTTTAGCTGACGAGATTATCCAGAAACTTCCGAATCATTACGACCAGCAGTTGGGATGCCGGTTCGAAGGTGGAGTGGACCTCTCCGGCGGCGAATGGCAAAGAATTGCTCTCGCACGCGCCTATTTACGCGACGCGCAGTTGCTTATCCTGGACGAGCCTACGGCCTCTCTCGATGCGCAATCCGAGCATGAAGTCTTCTGCCGATTTGCCGAACTTACGGAGGGGAAAATGTCACTCGTCATCTCGCATCGCCTTTCCACCGTTCGCATGGCAGATCGCATCCTCGTCCTCGATAACGGAAAAATCGCGGAGCAAGGACGTCACGAGCAACTGATAACCGTTGGCGGAGGATATGCCAAAATGTTCGAGCTCCAAGCTGCGAGCTATCGGTAAGAAAATGAAGCGGCATGATTGCTGAGTAGCGTTGGTTCCAGCAGAGTGGGCTTCTGAGCGCCCAGAATTCGCTTTCTTCTTTTGAGTAGCTTGTCTAAGTCCTACTGCCTGTCCGTGATGGAGTGCGAGTCGCGGACAGGCCGAGATTCACCGCTTCAAGCGCCGTCCTTTTTGCGAACATCCGAAACGCGGCATACGCATAGCCAGATTGAGCAATCCCGGATACTTATATCACAGTGAAAGAAGACTTCTTCCGCCAGACAATACCAAGTCCCGAGAAGTCCCTGCTTATCGGAATGTGGCTTTGGAACGCATTTCAGCTTTCCGGAGTAGTATCTACTGCGAAAATTGGCTCTACCGAGCGCGCGACTCCTTCCATTGCAAGAGGGGCAAGTCTAGACTGGCAACGCGCTTCAGGTATGCCTGGGCAAGCTCCGCTGCTCGGTCCTTCCCTTGCTCGATGTTATCGACCGGCTCGGAGGGTGCAATCCAGGTCTTCGTCTTGACATTGTAGACCGACGCTTGAATCCCCTGCGCATTGTGCTCAGAAAAAAGCCGCAGGTGTTCACCGCCGACTTCGACGCGGGCCCAAACACCATCTGTTAACATCGGGAAAACCAAGTCGCTCGTGCGCCCCGGCCTCTGGTAAAGAGAAACTGTCTCTCCATCACTTTCGCTTTCTCCTCTGACCTTGAATTTGCTGATTACATTCCGCAATCTGATCGTCAATGATCTTGAGTTCCAGAGCCAGGTGAGTATCCTTCGGATTGCTGTTAAATCGCGCCGACAAAGGTTTTCTCTGGCTCGTCAATTCTTGAAGTCTTATTTTTTGAGAATCTAAAGCGGCTAACATGGGCCTCGGTCCCCTCAACCATTATGAGTTCATTTTTTTGTTCCACGCAGTATTTCTACCTCGGCGTTTCCGTCCCCTTAAACACTTGTGGCTGAGAAGTCTTCTAAGAAAGTGGCCTCTAGGTTATTCATTCTTCAGGAAAGCGCAGAGACACTTTTTTCTGTCCCTGTTTGGGCGGAGCCCAGTCGATTGCTTATCGGAATGCGACTTTCTGCGCCCGGGAGGAACCGGCCAGATTCCGAGAATCCCTGCCGGCTCTACAAGTACAATGTTTGAGGCATCTTACGTTTCCGTTTGTCCATTGTTACCAATGTTTGGTTGATTCAAGCGCCGCATTTCGTAAAAGCAGCGAAATTCAATTCTCACCCCATTTAGTGTGGTGAACTGGCAGACCGCTACTGTTTGTATCCGCCGAACTGCACTCGAAAGCCGTCCGGGTCGAGGAGGTCGGACGCCCCGGTTAGCTTCAGACCGCGGCGCTTGATCTCGGCTAAGTAGGCGTCCTTTTCCGCATCCCAATCGGCGATTGTGTAGGCGATGTGATCGACCCCGAGTTTCTTGTCCGGGCGCGTGGCGGCATTACGAATCGCCAGAATGTTATCGCCAAACAACAGGCGGCACTGCGTTTTGCCGTCGTCTTCGACGACTTTCATACCGAAGAGACCCGCGTAGAAGTCGCGAGTCTTGGCGTAATCGGTCACTTGATAGGACACGTGGTTGATATAAATGGCGGGGACCATCTTGTCGTCGGCCGCAACGGCCGGCACGGCGCTTAATGCAGAGCCTGCTGTCACCGCTAGGGAAAGGTTCTTAATGAGCTGCCGACGGCTGAGCTTTCCTTGTTCGAACTCGCTGACCAGCTTTGCGACGATCTGCTCCATGGTGATGTCCTCCTCTTGGAAGTGGCCGGGGTAGCAACCTGGCTTGCAGTTCTGCAGGCAAGCTCGGATTTTCCAGTGTAGGACCGGCTGGCCGACACTGTACACCTAGTCGCCGTGTTTTGGCGTGCGACGAATTGCACTACGCCGAATCAGTTTGGAGTCAAGACACAGTAGGGTTACTGCTGGGATCAGTCCAATTCGGGTCCTACGGTTTCATGCTCGGCATGGGGCGTTGAACAGATCTGAATATTGGCGCCCGAATCTTGCTACGTCGCGATAGCTGATTGATTGTGGCCGAGTCCGGAGAAGTCTTCTCATCGCAATGCGGCTTATCGCCAAGTACTGGCCTCGGGCCACATTCCGATCATCCCGTTTATCCGGCATTGCGGTCCATTCCCACTCGGGCGAAATCGGCTCCGTCTCTTTCGTCGTATTCGCAAACTGCGAGTGCGATGCGAGACGAGCGCGCTCGAATTATTGATATATTTCCCCAGAATCGAGAGCGACAACCACAGAGTTTATATTGACGTCGTGTCCCCCGGTAATCAGGACCGTGCCATTACCGAGCCGGGTAGCCGTGTGCGAGGCTCGCGCAGCGGTCATGCTACTCGTCGCGGCAAACGTTCCACTCTTGGGATCGAAGAGCTCAGCTGATTGATCCGGTCCTGCAATGAGCACAGTTCCGTCTTTCAACAAGGTGGCGGTGTGCAAGGCTCGCGCGGTAGCCATGCCGCCTGTCGGCAGAAAACTCCCGCTGTTCGGATCGAAGAGCTCCGCGGCGGCGACGAGTGAACCAGTGGCATCTACTCCCCCTGTCACCAGCACTCGATTGTCGCTGCAGGGTGCTGAAGTTAAATCGCAGAGCAACGTCGCCGTGTGCCCACTGCGCGGGGTCGCCATGCTGCCCGTCGGCGTGAATGTACCGTTCAAGGGATCGAACAGCTCCGCGGTCGCAACGGGGGTGTCATTGGCATCTCGTCCCCCTATCAGGAGAACTTTACCCGTGCTCAGCAAGACCGCCGTGAAGTAGGCCCGGGCGGTGCCCATGGTGCTCACTGGTGTAAACGTTCCAACGGAGGGATCAAACAGCTCCGCCGTGGCAAGAGGAAGGCCGTTGGCTGTTCCGCCCGCCACCAGCACCTTGCCGTTATTCAGCAATGTAGCTGTGGCTGCGTAACGAATAGTTTCCGTGGCACCTGTGGGTGTAAAACTTCCGGTAGTGGGATCAAACAGCTCTGCGGTAGCGGTACCGCCGCCCGTCACCAGCACTCGATTGTCGGTGCAAGGAGCTGAAGATAGATTGCAGAGCAAGGTCGCCGTGTGGTTGAGGCGCGGATTTCCCATGCTGCCTGTCGGTCCAAAGGTGCCACTCGAGGGATCGAACAGCTCCGCGGTCGCGCTAAAATCGCCCATCTCATCATCGCCTCCAGTGATGAGGACTTTTCCATTGTCGAGCAATGTTGCTGTGTGGAGTTCGCGGAAGGCGGCCATACTTCCGGTCGGCTGAAAGCCATGCGGGAAAACGGGAATCTTGAAGTCCACAGGAGCAGAGTCCCGGCCGGTGGAGTCTCGCAGGGTCAGCGTAATGGGGAAGGTGCCGACTGCTGTGGGCGTGCCGTAAAGCACTCCTCCCTCGCTGAACACCAAGAGCGGCGGCAGCACACCTGTTTCACTCCAGGTGTATGGCGGAACGCCGCCGGTTGCGGTAAACGCGAAGCCGGCGTTGGCCATGTTCAGCACGAACGTCGTCGGCGCGGCCGTGGTGGTGATCACCGGTGTTTGCGGCGACCCTGCGGGCGGGTCGATGATCAAGGCGTAATTCGCGCTTGCCTGCGCCGGCGGTGAACTCGAGTCTGTCACGGTTACGACAACGTTGAATGATCCGGCGAAGAAAGGGGCGCCAGAGATGATGCCGGTGTTGCGGTCAATGTTCAGACCGACGGGGAGCGAGGAGCCAACTGCCGAGGACCAACTCCAAGTATAGGCCTGCGTTCCCCCCGAGGCTGTAACTGTGAAACCATTCGTGCCGGAAACTCTTCTGAAACACACTTCGTGGGTCAGAATAGGTATACAGTTGCAGCCCCGAGACCCTGGAGTACAAGGCACGGTGACCACGGTGTCGTCATAGGCCTGCCCGACAGTGCCGCTCGGCGGGGCGGCCGAAGTAATTGAGAGGGATGTCGGCGCGCCTACGTTAATCGTGTAGTTCGAACTGACGTGGGCCGGTGGGGACGAAGTATCCGTCACTGTCACCACTACGTTGTAGGTGCCGGCGGTGGTCGGCGTACCAGCAATGGCAAGGACATAAACGCAGCAACGGGTGCTGCCGCCGGAGATGTAGAGCAGCGAAAGATTCAAGCCTGGTGGCAGCGAAGAGCCCTGAGCCGCAGCCCAGCTCCAAGTGTAGCTCGGCGTGCCTCCAGTGGCGGTCAGAGGGAAGCCCGTAAAGCTGTGCCCGCTTATGAAATGAGTACCGCCGTAAGTGCCGCCGACTGTCCCGTTTGGGGGCGCCCCGGAAGTGATTGTCAGCGAGCCTGGTGCATTGACCGTAAGAGACAATTCCAAGGTTCCGGAGAGAGAAGTGGGGGGATTTCCAGAATCCGTGCAGGAGAGCGTGAAAAAACTGGCCGCGACGGGCGTAGACGGAGTGCCGGAGATAATCCCCGTAGTGGCGTTGAGGGTTAAACCGGTGGGGAGTGTTCCAGAAGTGACGGACCATGTGAAAGGCGCCGTTCCGCCTTGGACAAAGTTCATGAGATTCAGTGAAAAAGGCGTTCCCGCATTTGCAACCTGCTTTTGAACTGGAGACGGATTGACGAGAGCCAGCGCTGGGTTGACCGTCACTGGAATGGACTTGAACTGGGTGCGATCGCTGGCCGATGTCGCGGTGACGGTCACCATTTCCGCAGCGCTTACGCTCGTCGGTGCAACAAATTTATTCTGCGCACCGCTGGCTGTGTTGCTTTGTGCCATCGCCCCGCAGGTACCGATTCCCGCCGGACAAGTAACCGTCCAGGTGACGCCTTGATTGCTGGAATCATTACTCGCGTTGGCAGTGATCGGAAGGCTTTGGTTGACATCCAATGTCTGCGGCGAATTGGGACTGAGATCGACGGTGATCGAAGCAGGAGGAGGTGGGGACGTAGTATATCCACCGGCGCAGCCACCAAGAAGACACAATCCGACGAGAGAGAGCGTGGCCCAGCAAGGCGCTTTCATCACTCCTCCTCAGGCTCGTACCTGCGATGGTTCTCCTACTACCTATTCATGCGCAAATTCGCGTTCAAATGGGTCATCGGGGAACGCTTTTTGTATTGGCAGCCGGGGACGCGAGGCAAGCCCCAATCGGGCGTACGGTCGTGCATATTTTCAAGTCTCCGATTTGGGCCACCACCCTCAGTGGGCACATCCTACGCTTCTCCTGTCCTTGGAACAAGGAATTTGCCACAAAGCAGGCCTCAGCAAGATCGCGGGGTTCCAATGGGTCGTGATTGCGGCCTGACGAGGAGAAGATACAAGCAGGTCTCTCAAATTATTAGGATTGTCTCGTTGAAGATCTCCCGCCTCTGGTTTCTCGAGACTTGGCCACCAAAATCTCGCGGTCCCCTTTGGGACCTGCTCTGATGGCAAATCCTTTGTGTCAAAGCCAGGAAAAGCGTACGATTCGCGGGACAGCGGTCCAAATCGAAAATTCCGGCTTCGACCAAGGAAGGCCGATCATGAAAAAAATTTGTGTGTGCGCAGCGCTGATTGCTTTCTGGCCCGCGCTGGGATTGGCACAAAGCACGGAAGAACTGGTTAATGACGGCAAGAATACGGAAAACGTCACCACCCAGAGCATGGGCTATGACCGAAAAAGCTACAGCCCTCTCAAGCAAATCAATAAATCCAATGTCAGACGCCTCGTGCCCATCTGGAGCACGAGCCTGATGAATGACCAGGGTGAACTGGCGGCACCCACGATTTACAACGGCGTGATGTACGTGATCAACGGGAAATGGAGCTTCGCCATCGACGTGGAAACCGGCAGGCAGATCTGGCGCACGCCAGTGCACCTCGAACCGGAGAGCCGGCGGGCAGCTTTTCACAGAGGCGCGGCGACGATCTATAACGGCAAACTCTTTCGCGTAACGATCGACAACCACGTGCTCGCGCTCGACATGAAGACGGGAGAAGAGGTCTGGAACCAGAAATTCGCGGATTTACATGATGGTTACTACGCCACCGGTGGGCCGATCATCGCCAACGGCGTACTCATTTCCGGCGTGTCCGGTGGAGAGTCCACCACGCGGGGTTTCCTGGACGGTTGGGATCCCGACACCGGCAAGAAATTGTGGCGCAGATATACCATTCCAGCGCCCGGCGAGCCCGGGTCCGAAACCTGGCCAAAGAATAGCGACGCCTGGACGCAGGGCGGAGGTCCGACGTGGCGCTCCGGTTCCTACGATCCGCAACTCGATCTGGTCTATTGGGGGACGGGGAATGCGGAGCCCTACGATCCCAGACCGCGCGAAAGTCTGGATAGCTTGTACACGTCCAGTGTGCTCGCGATCCGGCCGAAGACCGGTGAGATTGCTTGCTATTATCAATACACACCCAACGACTTGTATGACGTGGATGGCACCGATGAGAATGTCCTCGCTGATCTCCAGGTAGGCGGCAAGCTTCGCAAAGTGATGATCCAGACCAATAAGAACGGCTTCCTGTATGTGCTGGACCGCACCAACTGCAAACTAATCACTGCCCATCCGTACGTCAAGGTCAATTGGGCCACGTCGATCGACCCGGACACGGGCCGCCCGGTGTTGACGGACATCAACAAACGCTTTCTCGCCGGGGAAGAGGTTGAAATCTGGCCGTCGCGCGGCACCAATGCGGTCCCCAGCGCGTACGATCCGAACACGGGCCTCGTCTACGCGAGTTCGTGGAACGTGCCGCGAATCCAACAGCTCGCGCCGCCGAAACCAACAGTTGTTGGCGGACCCTCGACGGGCGTACTCGCCAAGTTCCCGGAAACCAAGCCGGGGGACGTCCTCGGTCATTTCGTGGCCATCAATCCGCTTACCGGAGAGAAGAAATGGGAGGTGCCGTTGACCGATCTGCCCAGTTCGGCCGGCATGCTCGCGACCGGCGGCGGGCTTGTATTCACTGGTAAATTAACTGGTGAGTTCATTGCGCTCGACGAGAACACCGGCGAAACGCTTTGGCAGTTCAAGACCAGCTCGAGCATCAATTCGACGGCCATCACTTACACCCACAAAGGCCGCCAATATGTGACCATCGCCTCGGGACTCGGCGGCGGTCTTGCCACTCGCTATGCGGCGGCTAAAATGCCGACTGGCGGCTCGGTCTGGACGTTCGCGCTGATGCCCAAATGACTCTTGACGAAGCTGCGCCGTCCATCGCGGGCTGACTCGTTCGGAGCTTCGTTGCCGCTCCAGACGCTTGACTCGACGATGCCCACATTCCGATAACCCCGTTGATCGGCACTCGGCCTAAGAGGGAGAAGGTCTCGCCGATAGTGACGCATTCACTTCTTACCATTTGGAACTTTTTGCTTCAGCTCTTCAAACCAGTTCAGTACGACGTTGATTTGCGCCGCCTGCTCGATGGGTTTGAGCATCAGGAAGCGCTGGCCATCGGCAGATACGTCGTAGTTGGGGCTCGATTGATTAACCGACTGGTACTGTCCATCGAAAAGTATCTTCGGCGTGCCCGCCGAAAAGCTCGGCTGCGTGGTGATCTCCACCGCCATCATCTTGTTGCCGCTGCGGTAGAACAGCTCCCGCCCGTTCCGGTTCCATAATGGGTCCTTGCCGCCTTCCGTCGAGATTTGCCACTTGCCGCCAGGGCCCGGATAGGGCTGCACGTAAATCTCAGATCGGCCGGACTCATTCGAGTAATAGGCCAGCCAGCGCCCATCGAGGGAAAACTGTGGCGCCTGCTCGTTGAATGGGGTTCGGAGGAAAAGCTGCGCCTTGCGGTCGCCCATCCGTAACACCCAAATGTCGAATCCCGTGGTGGAATTGACTTCCGCAAAGGCCAGCAGTTGTCCATCCGGGGACCAAGACCCCGGAACATGGATATATTTGCTGGTTGTGAGTCGCTCCAGCCCTCCACTGCCGTCAGCCAGTTGCCAGAAAATGTTTTTCTGCCCCTCTTTGTTTGAGTTAAACACGATCCGCCTGCCATCCGGAGTCCAAAGCGGGCCATTGTTTGCATCACCCTCAAACGTAAACCTGCTCAACGTCTCGCGGGGAAGATCGTACAGCCAGATTTGAGGCTCCTGCTCCGCGATTACCACTGCTACCCGTCGACCATCAGGGGAAAGCTTCGGGAGCATATAGGCGCGTGGAGGGGCGGACAGCGGTTGCTCTCCCCCACTGCGATTGACCCACACCAGTCTGCTGGGGACCACCTGAACATTCCCCGGAACATAGACCAGCGATCCGCTGTCCGAAAAGCTGTATTCGGCGCTTCCATAGGTAGGAGCTTGCAGGACGTTGTCCACGACGGGAACCGCCGACCCTGTGGTGGTTAGTTGCTGGGAATCGAACCGCACAGCCATTAGTGTCCCCCCTTGCGCAAAGACCAGGTGCCCGGTGGGCGCGTAGTGGGGGTACATCCCTCCTTGCACCAAGTTGCGTCGTTCGCCGGTCTGGACCGATTGGACCGCGATCCGCGCGTTGTTCCAATTTTCGCTGTTCGTCGCAGCCGCAAAGAGCACTGCCTTACCACCAGGCAAGAACTCCGGCCAACGGTGGGAGATCTCCCCTCTCTCGAGATGGGTCAGCGGTTGCGGAGCGCCTCCCGCGTCCGACACTTGTTGAAGGGGTCCCTCCGGGAAGTTTCCGAATACGATGGTGCCCTGGCTGCCCCAAGTGGCCCCGGCGCTGATCGGAGCATCGCAGAGGGTCTGCGGCGCTACCCCACTCACGGAGATCTTCATCAGCTTTCCGCCGGCGAAAAATCCCAGCCATTGGCCGTCGGGTGAGAAGAAAGGGCTGTTGGCTCCTTCCGTGCCGGGCATGGGCCGAGACTCCGGGCTATCCATCGCCCGCAAATAAAGTTGCGTGGTGTCGCCCTGACGGACCGCATACGCGAGATGAGTGCCATCGGGAGAGATGGCCACATCAATGCCAGCCTCAACTGCAAATTGTTGGCCCGGCGGTAGCGTAATTGCGACGTGTGAAACCGGCCGTGGCGGCGAGGGCTTGAGATTCCAAATAACCAGGCTCGCTACCACCGCACCGAAGAGGAAGACGCCCAAACTCAGAATTACAGCTCGCCGCCCCGGCCTGCGGATACCTTCAACCGCGACAGCCGGCGCCTTCGTGATTTGCGAGCCCGCTTCCGCGATCCACCTCAACTCTTCACACAAGTCACTCGCGGTCTGCCAGCGCTTTTCCGGCTCCTTCGCCAGGCATCTGTTGACGGTGCGGTCCAGCGCCGGAGGCGTCATCGGCTTAATCGAAGAGATAAGCGGCGGGTCATCTTTCAAAATCGCCCCAATCACGCTGGCTTGGCTCCTGCCTTCGAACGCCTTCATGCCGCTCGCCATCTCGTAGACCACCGCGCCAAAGGCAAAAATGTCCGTCCGCGGATCCACTTCCTTGCCTTCCAACTGCTCCGGGGCCATGTAATGCAATGTCCCAACAATTACTCCTTGCGCCGTCAGTGGATCTTTCGCCGTGGGAAGTTCCGAAAGGGATACGTTGGCCGGAGATGCCTCCTGATTCAGCTTCGCCAAACCGAAGTCCAGCAGCTTGGTCCCGGACTTGGTGAGCATGATGTTGCCGGGCTTCAGATCGCGGTGCGTGACGCCTTTGCGATGCGCCTTGTCGAGCGCGTCGGCAATTTCGGTGGCGTACTTCAACACTTGCTCCATCGGCAGCGAGCCTTTTTGTAAACGCTGCGTGAGAGTCTCGCCTTCCAGATATTCCATCACCAGAAAATCAATTCCGTCTTGGTGACCGATGTCGTACAGCGTGCAGATGTTGGGATGATTCAGGCTGGCGATGGTTTTTGCTTCGCGCTCGAAGCGCTCGCGCAAATCAGCACGATCTGCAAGATGCGTCGGCAAAACTTTGATCGCGACGGTTCGACCGAGGCGAGTATCGCGGGCTTTGTAAACCTCGCCCATTCCACCCGCACCAATCGCGGAGAGAATTTCGTAAGGCCCTAAACGTTTGCCGGGGAGAATCGCCATGGGCTCCCGCCTATTTGAGAATTGGCAAAGTATACCCTCGACGGGCAGTTACAGCCCTGCAAATTCTTGCTCGTTCCCACATCCTGAATGATCTTCTCATCAGAAAGTGGACCGCGAGCCGGATTAGCCAAATTCCCACATTCCGATAACGCAGGCGGTCTCAATGGGTCGACGCGACACTAGCTTGAAGTCTACTTGCAGGAGTCTAGAAAGCTAAAATCGTACGCAAGCGTTAATTCAAACAGAACACTACCCTGTTTAGGTCTAGTTGAGTTCAGCCAAATACGTTGGATTCACTTCTTCCCCGTCGGAACTTTTTGCTTCAATTCTTCAAACCAATTCAGCACGACGTTGATTTGCGTCACCGCCGCCTCCTGCTCGCCACCCTTAAGCATCAGGAAGCGCTGGCCATCGGGAGACACGTCGTAGTTTTGGATCGTTGCTGCGGTTGGCAGATACGCTCCTTCAAAAAGCTTCCGGGGCTTGCCCGCAACGAAACTAGGTTGAGTGGCAATGTCCACGGCCATCATCTTGTTCTCACTGCGGTAGAACAGCTCGCGCCCGTTGCGATTCCACACCGGCTCCGTGCCGCCCTCCGTCGAGATTTGCCGCTTGCCGCCGGGGCCCGGATAAGGCTGCACGTAAATCTCATAGCGGCCGGATTCGTTCGAAACATAGGCCAGCCAGCGCCCGTCGGGCGAAAACCGTGGCGCCCCTTCGGTGAATGGCGTTCGGAGGAAAGGCTGCGCCTTGCGGTCGCCCAGCCGCAATACCCAGATGTCCCATGCCGTGGCGGGACTAAGTTCAGTAAAGGCCAGCAGCTGCCCATCCGGGGACCAGGAACTCGGAGCTTGGTTGTACTCGCTGCTGGTTGTCAACCGCTCCAGCCCGCCGCTGCCATCGGCCAGTAGCCAGAAAAGGTTGATCGGCCCTTCCTTGTTTGATTGAAACGAGATCCGCTTGCCATCCGGTGTCCAAGCCGGTGTACCGTTTGTATTCCCCTCAAACGTCAACCGGGTCAACGTCTCTCTGGAGAGATCGTAGAGCCAGACTTGCCTATCCTTTTCTTGGATGTCCACAGAAACCAGCCGACCGTCGGGAGAAAGCCGCGGGTTCCGGTAGCCGTGCGCCGGGGCGGCTATGGGCTGCTCCGCCCCATTGCGACTGACCCAGACCAGCCTGTTTTGGGTCACCGACTGAGGGGTCCCCGAAACATAGACCAGCGATCCAGTGGTGGAAAGGCTGTACTGGGCGGCTCCGTTGAGCGTGGATCGCAACACACCCTCCACCACGGGGACCGCCGCGCCCGTCACCTGGAGGCGCTGGGGATCGAACGGTACGGCCATCAGGCTCGCGCCTTGCGCATAAACTAACTGTCCCGAGGACGCGAAGTGGGGGAGCGTCCCCTCCTGGACCAGGTTCCGTCGTTCGCCCGTCACGACCGACTGGACTGCGATTTTGGAACTAAATCCAGCAAACCCCTGGGCAGTAAAGAGCAGGGCCTTGCCGCCGGGCAAGAACTCCGGCCAGCGGTGGCTGCCATCTTCTTTCTCTATACGAGTCAAGGGCTGGGAAGCGCCGCCCTCGTCCCGCACTTGTTGGAGAGCTGAGACATTTGTGGGTGCGAAAGCGATGACCCTTTGGCTGCCCCAACTAGCCCCGAGAGGGACAGGAGCATCGCCGAGGGTTATCGCCGATCCGCCACTTACCGAGATCTTCATCAACTTTTGCCCCGCGAAAAAACCCAGCCATTCGCCGTCGGGTGAGAAGAAGGGGATGACGGCTCCTTCCGTGCCGGGTATGGGTCTGGCCTCCAAGCTTTCCATCGCTCGCAGATAAAGCTGGGGGGTACCGCCTTGGCGGGCGATATATGCGAGATGGGTCCCGTCGGGAGATAGAGCCACAGCAGGGCCAAAACTCAGACCTGCTAATTGCTGGCCTGGCGGCAGATTTATTACTGTACGGGTGACATGCTGCGGCGGCGTCGGCTTCAGGCTCCAGACGGTGAGCCCGGTGAGGATCGCAACCAACAGCAACGCACCTGCCGTGAGGACTAACTCTCGCCGCCCGAACGCGCGAATGCCTTTCCCTGCGGTAGTGGGCGCCAACATGACCTGCGAGCCGCCTTCTGCGATCCACTTCAACTCATCCGTCACATCCCGCGCACTTTGCCAACGGTCGTCTTGGTCCTTTTGCAAGCATTTCTTCACCACGCGATCCAGTTGTGGTGGCGTCATCGGCTGCAGCGAAGCCATCGACGGCGGATCCACTTCCAGGATTTTGGCCATCACGCTGGCGGAAGTCTTGCCCTCAAATGCTTTTTTGCCTGTGGCCATTTCGTAGATCACCGCACCGAACGCGAAAATGTCTGTCCGAGCATCCACTTCTTTGGCTTCGACTTGCTCTGGTGCCATGTATTGCAACGTTCCCAGGATCGTTCCTTCGCCTGTGATGGCGCTCTTCATCGTCGGAAGTTGCGATTCCGGAATGGCCGGAGCGGCTTCCTGTTTCAGCTTCGCCAAACCAAAGTCCAGCAGCTTCGTCCCCGATTTGGTCAGCATTATGTTGCCGGGCTTCAGATCGCGATGGGTGATGCCTTTGCGATGCGCCTTGTCGAGCGCGTCAGCAATCTCGACGGCGTATTGCAACACCTGTTCCAGCGCCAGCGCGCCTTTCAGCAACCGCTGCGCAAGCGTCTCGCCCTCGATATATTCCATCACCAGAAAATCAATGTCGTCTTGATGGCCTGTGTCGTGGAGCGTGCAGATGTGCGGATGGTTCAGGCTGGCGATGGTCTTTGCTTCGCGCTCGAAGCGCTCGCGCAATTCAGGTCGATCGGCAAGATGAGCAGGAAGAACCTTGATGGCGACAATTCTATCGAGGCGGGTATCACGAGCCCTGTACACTTCGCCCATTCCACCCGCACCGATTGCGGAGAGAATTTCGTAGGGCCCTAGACGTCTGCCAGGGAGGATCGGCATGGGCTCCCGCCAACTTAGAGTTGGCAGAGTATAACTCTGTCAGGCAATTACACACCTGCAAATTCTTGCTGTCTCGCACCTCCTGGCAGGTTCCTTGGTCCCGTCAAGCCAATGATTCCGCAGATTCTCAAAAAGGCCAGCCGCCACAGGTTGACTCCCGCCGTGGGGAGGCTGGAATCTGAGGTCCACAAGCGAATTACTCTTCTCGTACCCAGATCAAGATCAATTCTTCTAGTTTAGGAAGATTCAATGATCGAGGACCTCTATGACCTCATCGGCGGACGACAAACAATCTGGGCGGCCACCGAATCCTTCTATCGTAGAGTCTTAGCCGATGGCAGAATTCGCCACTTTTTCGAGAGCACCGATATGGCGCACTTGCGGGCGCGGCAAAGCATGTTTATTTCCATGCTTCTCGGCGGACAAATCGTCTACACCGGCAAAGAGATTACCGCCACCCACGTAGGGGCGCGTGAGCAGGGGCTGAACGATGCTCACTTCGATACGTTTCTCGAACAGCTTCGTGGAGCGCTGGAAGAAGTGGGGGTCAAAGCGGCCAAGGCGGAGAAGGTCATGAAACTTCTGGAGAGTAAGCGCAACAACGTCTTGAATTGTTGAGAACGTTTCCAGTACATCCCGAGCTGGCACCCCTTGCCGGGATGTGGGAATTTCCTCCGGATGCGACTCGGGCCAGAACTCGACAAGTCCGTTTTTCAGGCGATGGCCTGTCAGGGCGACCAGCTGCATTCATTTATGCGCGTCTGGTTTGGGCAATTAGTGGATGGAATTCAATGTTTCGCGGGCTTTCGCAGCAATTCCTGCCGGCAAGACTGTGTAGCCCAGGCTGTTCGCTGTTTCTTGTCCGGCCGTGAGCGCCCAGTTCAAGAATTCCTTCAACGCCTGGCTCCGAGCAGGTTCCATGCCCGACGCCATCAAATAAACGCTGGTGAAGCTCACGACTGGATAGGAATCTTTCCCGGGCGCGTTCGTCAGCGAGGCGCCGAAATCGGAGTGGATGGCCTTGTCGTTGACCGCGCAAGCCGCGGCTATGCTCGCCGGGGTCGCCCGGATGAACCGCCCAGCCGAATTTTGTACGCTGCCGGCTCCGAGATCCTTGCGCTGCGCATAATTGAGCTCAACGTAACCAATGGCGCCGGGCGTCCCGCTCACTTTTTCGACCATATCTTCACTGCGATTGGTTTCTTCGCCCAACCGCCAATCCGGTGACGCGCTTCTCCCGATCCGCGATTTCCATTGCGGACTAACCTTACTCAAGAAGTCCGTCAGAATGTAATTCGATCCCTTTCCCGAACTTCGGTGGATTACTGCAATGGTTAAATCGGGCAATTCCACGCCGGGATTCAGCTTCGCAATTTTCGCGTCCTTCCAGTTCTTGACGTTTCCCAGGAAAATATCCGCCAGCAATTCGCCGGAAAACCGCAACTCCGGCTCGCCCGGCAACTTGTAAATGGGAACGATGGCTACCAGCACCGTGGGAAACTGCACGAGAGAATTTTCTCCCTTGTGCATCTGTGTGTCCGTCAAAGGGATCTCCCCGGCCGCAAAATCGCCCACGCCCTGGCTGATTTGTCGTACCCCTTCTGACGAGCCCAGCTGCAAGTACCGCACCTGCACGCCCGGCTTCAGCTTTCCGTACTGTTCCGCCCAGGCACTGTAGAGAGGACTCGGCACGCTCGACCCGGACCCCACGAGTGAAATCGAATGCTGGGCTGCGAGCGGCGCAACTCCGATCCCCACCCACAGAACAACCTGCAGCAAAACGCGCATCCTTCGTTGGAAGGGCCCCATGCGGCACCTCAATTCTCAGCCCTCACAGCTGTTCGTTAACCGGAATTATAATTTTGGTCTCAACAATAGCACTATCTTACATGGTGCACGTCCCGCCGTTTCGCGCCACCTTGAAGCGATGTTCATTGGGAGCACTACCAACGGTCTGCCGTTGGTTCCAGTCCAGTGTTTCCATAGCAGTAATCAACATTTTGAGAAGATGTCTGATCGGAATGCGGCTTTCTACCCCTCGCATGAGATAACCGCATTCCGATAATCCTGTTTTCTCGGAACTTGGCAAAACGGCCTTAGAAGCCCCGCCGCATCCACCACGTTCAACTCCTTGCTTTTCACTCGCGCCAGCGCTTCCACTCGGCGCAACTCCTTCTCGTTCAGCGCAAGGCTCCCCACCCGGCCTCCTTCCGAGGCCACTCATTAGGGGAAATTTTTATGGAGGAGAAAGGGGACACTATCATCGAGGGTCCACAGGAACCCGACTCCGGTACTTGAATCATTTGGACAGGGACATTGGGGCAGGCGAAAGTACAAGTGACATCTGGTTGGAAGGCCAGTTGTACCTCCGCGTACACTGAGAGACGATTAGACTCGGTCCTCAGAATTTCAGGATGACCTGCAACGGCCTTTACCCACGATCGGATAGTTGGAGGGTTCGATGTCTTCTAATCAGGTCGCTTATGCACAAAAACGGCGCAGCTCACGCATTGAAAAAGCCATCCCGCTGGCGGTGCAGGGCGTAGATGCCTTGCGTGCACCCTATCGGGAGGAAGTGACAACGGCCACCATAAGTTGCCACGGCTGCACCTACCAAATGAAACATGAGGTTCTTCCGGGTGCCGTCGTGGTCCTGGACATGGGGCAGCGCGCGAAAGGCATTTCGGAAGGCTCCAGTCGAGCGCGGGTGAAATGGATACAAAAGCTCAACACCGCCACGGATCCGGCGTACGGCGTCGCGGTAGAATTTGAAAACGCCGGCAATATTTGGGGCATCACGTCGCCGCCGGAGGATTGGTTTCCCCCGCAGGGAAGCAAAGCGGCAGAGCCCAATCCTGGACGAGAACTGCGACTAATCACGCGGACCGAAGCGCAAATGATTCAGGGCCGGAGCGGGGGAGCTAGTCTGTTTCCCGTTTTGAAGAAAAGTGACGCGGCCGCTGCACTGTCTCCTTGGTTTTCCGACCTGATGGGCGGCTTAAGCAATCAGATTCAAGTCACGGTCTCCGAAATCGCGGCGCTGACCCTCGCGAATGAAAGGAACCGTCTGCTGGACGAATTCCGCACCCAGTTACAGAGCGAGGCGACCGGAACGATTGAGCGCGTGATCGCGACCTCGAAAGAAGAGTTGGCCCGGCGGGCGCTGAAAGTATTGAACGAGGCCACGGAGGTCACGGTCCGAACGAGCCACGAGCGCTTGATTGGAGCGATCGAGCAGGATATAGAAAACGCCAAGCAGCGCCTGGTGATTCAGGGAAATGAACTGAGCCAACGCGTCGACGGTATGGCGACGGGCACGATTGAGCGGCTGCAACGCACCCTCGAAACCTCACGCACCGAAGCAGCGGCCCGCTTCGTATCGAAGCTGCGAGAGCAGGTCGCGCCTGTGCTGGAAGAAGCCAAAGCGGATCTTCAGAAGCTGGTGGCTTCTCAGACCGTTTTCAAGGAAGAATCGCAAGCGATTTACGCGCGGGTCACCAGCGAACTCGAAAGTGGCGTTAACGCAAAATTGATGCAGACTCAGGACGAACTTGACCAAAGGTCCTCTGCGGTTTTGACCGAATGCAACGAAAAGTTGCTCGCGCTTTCGCAAACTTCCGAGAACGTTGCGCGGGATAGCATTCAGACCCTGATCGCGACGGCTGCGGACAACGCTAAAAAGGACCTGGAAGAGAGAGCTGCAGAGATTTCAAGCAATTTCACGGGCGAACTTGAAAGTCATATCCGTGACTATCTGGAATTCGTCAGCGACTCGATTGCCGAGTTCCCAAAGAAAACCCCGGCCCCTTAATTCAATTCAAGTTGGCCGCCGCCCGTCCTCCGATGTTTTGGGTAATCCCCTCATAGAATGGATCTGACGCCCAGAGCCCCAAAGAAACGAGACGATCAAGGAGGACCGAGTCTATGGCGCGCAAAGTGATTTTGTTATGACCGTTGAGCGCAGGATCATTTTCGGACTGGGAGACATTAAAGCCGTGACCTTCGCGTGCCATGCGTGCAAGTCCCGGTTGAGCTTCTCTCCAGACGAGCTTATCAAGATTCCCCAACATTGCCATTGCGGCCAGAGATGGGTAATCGGAGACGTGCCGACAAACTCTCCCTTTCGCAAATTTATAGATTCTCTCTATGCGGTAAGAAATACGATTAAACCAGAGACGGCCGGCTTCCGACTCCTGTTGGAGTTTGACGAGCCGGCAAGCCTGCCCCGGCACGATCAAACCTGAGCCAAGTCCTGAGGAGGCCGCTTATCGGGAGGTGGGGGCGATCCGAAGGAATTTCAGATCCGCTCGAGGCCGTTGTCGACCTGTACCGAAGGACAGATAATCCTTGCGCAATTCGCCACACGCCGTCCGATGTTTTGGGTAACACCGTAATAGAATGGATATATCGCACAGAGCCCCGAAAAAGCTGATGAAGGAGGACTGAGTCCATGGGGATCATACCGTCGGAGGTCGAAGAGCGTGCCGTTCAGGAAGAGCGCCTGCCGAGCGCACGCCTGACCCCGAGCGCACGAGAATATCACGACAGGTCCGCTAAGATTGCAACCAGCGCGGGGATTGTCCTTGCAGTGATCGCGCTGGGCGTTACCCTCGCACTTGGTTTTTGGGTTTTGAGGTCGGTCCGGCGCTTGAACGGACGGATGGCGCGCCTCAGCCAGCAGACGGAGCAACTCAACCGCCGAGTCGGGGCCGTAGAGCAGCAATCACAGGCACTTGGTCAGCAGGCTTCGCAGGCTGCGGCCAGCGCCAAAGCGGCCGCGCAGCAGCGCGATGAAGCGAAACAGTCCGAGGAATCTTCGGCAGCGCAGGCGCAATCGGCCATGCAGGCGGCGGCTACCGCACAACAGCAGGCCAATCAAGCCACGCAGAAAGCCGAAGAATATCGCAAGCAGCGCGAGGAGGAGCTTCAACAGCTGCAACAGGTGCTCGGGCAAATTGCCGAAACGCACCGCACTTCATTGGGACTGGTAATGACACTGGGCGAGAAATCGATCCGGTTTGACTTTGACAAGGCGGAAATTAAACCTCAATACCGTGACATCCTGAACCGAATCGCTGGCATCCTGATGACGCTCAAGCAATACTCCATTTACGTGTACGGATATACGGATGACGTCGGCACAAAGGAATACAACCTGAAGCTCTCCGCCCGCCGCGCCCAGGCCGTTCGCGATTCCCTTGTCCAGGCGGGAATCAAATCCGGCGTGGTTACAACTAAGGGCTTTGGCAAGTCCGACCCTCGCGCTAAAGGCGAGACCCCCGAGGCGCGGTCAGCCAATCGGCGAGTGGAGATCGGCGTTGTCGATTCGAGGCTCCTTATCGAGCCGCTCCCGCAAAAGTAAGCTTATTCATCATCGCAGCAATTCGCGCGCTTCTCAGGAGTTCGCTCGCCTGTCCCTTGCAATTAGCTTTTGACGTCGAAATGCCGTGGTTGTTCCGTATCGCCTGTGGTCCTGTCTTGCTCGAGTTAACAGCATTGCCACGGCGCATCAGCACCACTCCGCTGCCCCCTAATGCCCAGCGGCCTTCTGCTGCTCGTCCAAGAGTGCGTGGAACATGGCCTCCTCGATGTCCACTTCGTACGTGCACCCGTCGGGGTCGATGAAGGGATTCCTGGCGCCCTCCTGAAGCTTCGCGTACTTTTCCTGCATGTTGTACTGGGCTGGGTGGTCGCCGAGCGGCACGTCGCATGCGAGCGAACGCACCAGCGGGAACGTATGGCTGAACTCGGCAACCACCTCTGGCGTCAGCGTCGCAGGTGGCCGCAAGCTGCAGCCGATGACCACGTTGTACATCTTTCCATTTTCCTGTGCTTTCAAGGTCCAGGTTGTGCAGCCGCGGGTGTGACCAGCGGTTAGGTGCGCGGTCAGCGTCGTGCCTCCAAGCGTCACCGTCTCCCCGTCGTGCAACGTCTTGTCAATCGGGTGCTCTTTGCCGCCGGGTATCATGGCCTGGAGCGCCGGCACGTCCTCGGCCATCGCCATCGTCTGCGCGCCGGTCAACTGTTTCACCAAGGCATCTCCTTCCTGATGATCGCTGTGCGCGTGGGTTCCGAGCAGGATCTTGATGTCCGAAAACTTGAATCCCAATTGTTCGACCGACTTCTCAATCGTTGGCACATTCCGTTCATACGTGCTGTTGATAAGAATATTGCCTTGCGGCGTAACAATGAGGAACGAACCCAGGGTTCTGGTCCCCACGTAGTAGAGATTGCCGATAATTTTGTGGGGAGGGAACTGCGCCGTTTGGTCCTCCGGCGTACCCATGTTGCGCGCCAGGATCGACCGCGGCGTAAATTTACGCCCACGGACAGTGACCTCGGGATGGTCGGTGGGTGGCGGGTTCGCCGTCTGCGCCCGGCCCCAGCTCACGCTTGGACCAAAAACGGCCGCTGCGGCGAAAAACATAACCTGCATTGCCCGGGTTTTCATGTTGTTCATGGTGGCCTCCACGCTGGTGAACAAGGATATTCATTGTA
Organism: uncultured Acidobacteriota bacterium; assembly: GCA_963719875.1. Taxonomy (GTDB): domain Bacteria; phylum Acidobacteriota; class Terriglobia; order Acidiferrales; family UBA7541; genus Palsa-360. The sequence goes on from CAVRDJ010000002.1 coordinate 1,766,067, forward strand.
CTCCACGCAATCTGGAGTCAACCGCGGGCGCATGCATACATAGGCGTGTCGCGCTGTTCGCGCCCGATTTCGCCGGTCAATTCGCATGAGAGCAACGCATTCACCGCGGCCTCCGCCAGCTTGCCGAACGTGCCGATGGTTCACGGACCGCATCCCAGGCGTGTAGTCAGCAACTCAGAAATTATCCCATCGGCCACCCCAATCTGGCAGTACGGGAGACAAATTTGTCAGATTACTCTCATGGAGTCCGGTCATTGAAATGTGGTTTTTCGCACCTAACCAAACCAGATCCTCACATTTCGATCATCCCGTTTATCAGCGCTTGGCCGTCAGAACGATGCGATTCTCGCCGGGCCTGCTGTGGCGGCAAACTCGTTGTGTCCAAGGCAGGAGAAGCATACGATGCACATGCTAGAGGTCTAAATCGGAAATTCCGGTTGAGAATCCTTGGAGGTGACTTATGGCCGTATCTGACCGTCGAAGTTTCTTGACCAGCGCAATTGCTACACTTGGAGTCGTGGCGGCCGCCGGCCGCGCGGACCTATTGGCCGCTGGCCCGCAAACGGTGGATACTTCCAAGAAGTTCCGCATCGACGCACACCATCATTTTGCGCCGCCGACATGGGTCGAGGCGATGAAGGGCAACAAACTGCTGCAGGTTGCGAATACGACCTGGACGGTTGAAAAGTCGCTCGAAGACATGGACCGGGGCGGCGCGTCCGCCGCGTTTATATCCATTACCAATCCGGGTCTATATATCGGCGATCAGAAGCAGGCAACCCGCCTCGCCCGCGAGTGCAACGACTTCGGCGCGAAGGTGGTGCAGGACCACCCGACCCGATTCGGGTTGTTCGCCGCGATGCCGCTACCCGACGTCGATGCCACATTGAAGGAGATCGCATACGCCTACGATCAGATTCACGCCGATGGGATTGGCTTCATGACCAGCTTTGGCGACACCTGGCTGGGCAACGCCGCCTACAAGCCGGTGTTTGAAGAACTCAATCGGCGCAACGCCGTCGTCTTTGTCCACCCGACCGCAGCCGATTGCTGCCGGAACCTCAACTATGGCGTGGCTCCAGGGAGCATGGAATACGGGACCGACACGACCCGGGCCATCACGGATGTCTGCTTCAGCGGTTACGCCGCGCACTTCACCAATATTCGCTGGATCTGGTCGCACGGCGGCGGCTCCATGCCGTTCCTCGCCGGGCGCATTTCGGGCGGTGCGGCCAGCCACAAGGAGCAGATGCCCAATGGAATGATGGCCGAGTTGAAGAAGATGTATTACGACCTGGCAGGCGCAGCCTATCCGGGCGTTGTTGCTTCCCTGCGCGAGCTCGTGACGCCGGACAAGATTCTGTTCGGGACTGATTTTCCGCCCGGAGGCCACATATTGGAACAAGCCCAGGCCATACGCGAATTGAAGATGTTCAACGATGCCGAACTGAAGTTGGTCGAACGCGACAATGCGGTGAAACTCATACCGCGGCTCAAGAATTCGTAGGTCTGGCTCGCATTTCTCACAAGCTGCAATGACGTCAGCTAGGAAGATCTCCTCTTCCTCAAACCTGCGGAGAGATTCTTCGGGGCACAAACCGCCCCTCAGAATGACACACTGCTTCAAGTGGTCATTCTGAGCGAAGCGAAGAATCTCTCTGAATCCCGCAATACACGAGAACCATGACCCGAACCGGTGAGAAATGCGGGCTGGCCCATATGCACAAAAATTATAATCCGAACATAGAGTTTACCCCGTGTCGCTCGCCTTGGGCTGGAGCTTCTCGGGGCGCGGTTTGAGAAACCGAGGCCGGCTGGGTGGCGGCCGGCGGAGACTCCGGCTGTTCCGCGCGAACAGGACGCGTGGCGGGAGTGGCAGGCGCCGAAGCGGCAGTACTGGCTGCAACACTTTGCGTAGTAACGGGCGGGTGGGTAGCAGGCTGCTGGAGAGGGGCGACATCACGAGGTTTCTGCGTGGCCAGCGGAGCGGCGGAAGACGACAGGTTCATTTGGTGCTCCATTGCACTGGCGATTCGGTGCAATTGCCAGATGAGCTTTTCGAGTTCCTTGGAACGGCCGAGGTTCAAGTTACGGTCCAATAGAAAGCGGATCGACAACACCAAAACAACCGGCAGGCCTAGTGTCAGGGTCGCGAGTACGATGGTCACGAGCAGCCCGTCGGGGAATGGGAGGGATTGGATCATGGCGCCTCCAAATGAAGGATTACAAAGATAGCATAACAGCAACTCGGCGGTGTGGACAACGAATGTGGGATTCGTCAATTTTCCAGTTGCCGAGAAGCCCGTCTACCGGGGCCTATCAGTGGATCGCTTCCGAGCCAGGCGGCTCGACACAGCTCGCTTGCCAAAACAAACGCGATGATCTACCGTACACTGTCAAGCGGAACGAGTAGGAAGTCCCCCGACGCTCCTTCTTCAAGGGAGCAAACCGCAAATGATCACCATCCTAGGCGCAGGCGGCGTTATAGCCAATGAAGTGGCCAAACTCCTTGCCGCACGAAAGGAGCCGTTCAGACTCGTAGCGCGCCACGCACGTCCGCTGGCCGGCGCTACGGAGATGATCTCCGCCGACCTTTCTGACCAGGACCAGACCTTCCGCGCCGTTGCAGGTTCGAGCATCGTGTATCTTCTCGTTGGTCTCAAATACGATCACAATCTCTGGACGGAACTGTGGCCGCGAATCATGGCAAACACGATTGGGGCCTGCAAGCGCTCTGGCGCAAAGCTAATCTTCTTCGACAACGTCTACATGTACGGAAAAGCCAGCGGCACAATGACAGAAGAGACGCCGTTCAACCCTTGCAGCAGAAAGGGGGAAGTCCGCGCAAAGATCGCCACTTCGCTCATAAATGAGTGGAAAGCCGGCGGCCTCACCGCGATGATCGCGCGCGCAGCCGACTTCTACGGACCGGAAACGCCAAATGCTCTGCCGAACGCCTTAGTGTTCGAGCCACTCATCAAGAATCAGAAAGCATCGTGGCTTGCAAATGATTCCGTGCCGCACTCCTATACCTACACGCCGGATGCGGCGCGAAGCCTCGTTTTCCTGGCCGAAAGTGAATCCGCTTGGAATCAGACGTGGCATGTCGCGACCACGCCAAATCCGCCAACCGGGAAAGAGTTCATCGCCATGGCCGCAAAACAGCTCGGCGTCGCTTCGAGATACCGGGTCCTAAGAAGGCCGATGGTTCGCCTGATTGGATGGTTCAAACCGTCAGTCGGCGAAGTCTATGAAATGCTCTACCAAAACGACTCACCCTATCTCTTCGATTCTTCGAAATTCGAGAGAGCCTTCAGGTTCTCCGGTACGTCCTACGCCGAAGGAATTCGCGCCACCGCTGCCTCCTTCCAGAACGCCGCCCTGTCGGCGAAGTAGAGAAGGTTTGCCTGCCTCTTTACAACCGTGAACCTCTTTCTTGGCCGATTGTCGCTCACTCGGAAGTTGATTGTAGGACCAGACGATTGCTTCGCAGGTCGGCCAAGTCCCGATAAGTCTTATCGGAGTATGGGAGGCGGTTACCGAGAACGGCATCTTCGTCAGGGCTTCTCGGCTGTAGTGGGGTCGATGATGGACTTGATCTCTGAAACGCGATTGGCGGGGAATCCGCCCTGGCGGGCATGTTCCCGCACGATTTGTTCGTTCGGCGCAATATACACGCAATAAATCTTGTCACCGGTGACGTAGCTGTGGACCCACTGAATTGCGGGCCCCAGATTGCGAAGGACTGAACAGGATTTTTCGGAGATGCCCTGAAGTTGCTGCTGGGTCATACCGCCAGCGCCGGGGATCTCTCGTTCGATTAAGAATTTGGGCATATCGGCTCCTCCGTGGCAACTCGCATAGCATACGACGAGCGGATTGCTTTGTGAATCGCTTTCGATTCCGCCCGATTAGTCCGTTTCTCGGGCCTTAGCCAACAAAGCGAGGAGAAATTAAAGAGCCGCTATCGAAAACAGTGCGTCTCCACTTCGGCTCATCAATTCTTGCGGTTCCGGCCAAGCACAACCACCAGATAGATGACCACGACGACATTGAGTAGCAGCGTGACCAGTCTTGGCGAACTGACCCGCTTTGCGATCTCATAGACTTCCAGCGGAATAAAAGAAGACGTTGCGATAATCGTGAAGTACTCAGCCCAACGTTTGCCCAGCAACAGACCAACGCCTTCGGTGAGCAGGAGCGCGGAGTAAAAAAAAGTACCCACGCTGAGTTCTTTAAGTTTCCGATCGTCAAGGATCGAAAATCTTTCCAGAAGTCGGTGGATGTAGTGATTGTTGGGATCGACACGGAAGATATCTGCCCAGCGTTCGACCTCGAAAGCCAGGTCCTTGTGAAGCAGCTTGACCGCACCGACACCGACAGCGAACAGGATCAGACCCTTGAAAAGTTTAAAGGCTGCGATTACCCGCAGGCCGCGAGGGGTGCCTGCAGGACGGGTTCTCTGCTCTTGTTGCTTATGCGGAGGGTAAGGCACAGGGTCATTTCGGATTATATCGTCCTACAGCCCTCCCCACCGCGCACAATCCGGTAAGACCTTACTACTGCCTGGAGCACAAAAAATGTTATACCTCAGCGGAAATGGAAGCAACGTGGGTTCGATGTGGGCAATAAATGAGCAGCGGAGCGCTCGATTTACTTTCAATGGCGAGTGTCGCTGTCTGACAAGTCTTGACGCGCCTGCTCCAGCTTCTTGTTTGCCTCTGACAATTCCATGTTTTTCCTGTGGAGCTCAAGTTCTCGCATGACTTGATTGCGGAGGACCTCCAAAGCCTTCGTCTGCGCGGCGCTCAACTGCTTCGGGACATGGTCAATTACGCACAGCGTACCCAAGACGAAGCCGTCCTCCGTGACTAAGGGCGCCCCGGCGTAAAAGCGGATCTTCGGTTCGCCGGTGACGAGCGGATTATCTGAAAACCTGGCATCCAAGGAAGCATCCGGCACAATTAACGTCTCATTAGGGAGCGTAAGGGCATGAGCGCAAAATGAAATATCCCTTTTCGTCTCCGGCACTTCCAAACCCACTTTTGATTTGAACCATTGCCGATCTTTATCGACGAAACTAACGGCTGCGATGGGCGTCTCGCAAATATACAATGCGAGCCGAACCAGATCGTCAAATGCCTTTTCGGCGGGCGTATCTAGAATATCGAACCCACGCAGAGCTTCCAGCCGCCTCTCCTCATTGGGAGGTCTTGGGGCATCGATCATGGCGTCTCCCTTTGCTCTGGAATTTCCGCTTGGGATTACCCTTCTCCCGAAAGCCTAGCTCTCCTGCCCAGTCGTGTCAACCGCCAGTGGCGTTGGCCCCTCTGCAATGTAGCCAGCGCGGTGATTGGGGTCAAATCCCTTGAAGTTATCCTCTTGAGGCGTGATTTTCCGTTGGGACGGCTTGGGCCCCATTCCGAGCAGCCCGATTCTCGGGAGCTGCTGCGTCAGTCGACGATCCGACGTTCGGTTGACAGCGAAAGGCGCGGCCGCCTTCCAGCGAATACCAAGGCAGTTCCCTAAATCCTCCCGACCGCTGACCCCTTTAGTGGTTAGTCTTATACGATTGTGCGCAATGTCGAATTGGTGTAGTGTTTCGCTCGTTCGGCACGCATCGGCCAGAAAAAAGGAGCCTACAATCCCTTGTCCAAAAACATTAAGGCGCAAAACGATTGGGTCAATTCTTTACTCACACAACAGAATCTTGTCCAGCCCAAGGAAGAAAATTCCGTAGATTTAGAACCTTGTTGGGCCCAGATAGAAGAATGTCGGATGGTGGAACGCATGGGGCAGATGGTGGGGGACATCAATAGGGCAGCGGGATATTACATGCTGGAGCTGCAAGATTTTCTGCCACCGCAAAGGACCATCCTAAGCATCCGGTTTTCCAAACGCTACGCTGAATACGTTTTGGAAATTGTGGCTCGCGATGGCGGCGTCGCATCGGTGGTGTTCCATTCTCAGAGTAAAGTATTTGCTCTTTGGGAGCATTACTTCGGGAATCAGTCGCGATTGAGAAAACCCTCGGTTTCCTTTCAACTTGATTTTCATCCGGCGGAGATTCTGGACGACGACCTGCAGAGATGGTTTTCCTATCTACTTTCGGGGTTTAAAAATAAGTTAAAGCCCCATGCCGCGCAACAGATCTTTGGAAACGAATGCAAGGGGTACAGCGCCGCTGCCCGTAAGAAATCCGCATAGAGATGGGAACGGCGGATCCAACTCTGGTTCCGAGTTTGATCCTGGAAATTCCGTTTCATTTATTTCCTAATGCGAAATATCTTCCACAAGTGCTATCGATGAGGAGGGTCGGTCTGATCGTTCGCGTTTTCCTTGCCCACGGGGTTGATGATGAAGACGGAGAACTTTTCGTAATTCACGGTTCGGAGATTTGGCTGAAGAGACCGCAACCAGCGGCTTGGAAAGTTCTTCGAGCATACGCGTAAATTCATCGGTTGAGAGAGCGGCTCTTCCCATACATTCTCTTCCACGATCAGAGGCGGGCATCCAAATGCAGATATCGTCCAGCTCCAAACACACAAATGCGGCTACAGGCCGCGCCTGCGGGACCGTTGTCAATCCAAATCCTATACCGTCAGGCAGCGACGCGAGACTCAGCACCAAATCATGCTGGTTCCATTTCAATATCCGGCGGGCATCCGTTACGTTGCCGGCAAAGTCGCAATGAAAACCCCATCTACGCAGCTGGATAGCTAAGGATTGATCATCAAAGAAACGTTGGCCCACCAGGAGAGCATTCATCGAAGTTGTCCTAGCAAATGTCAACTCCCCAAGTCTAAGACTTTGCAGAACAATCAAGACTGATAACTTGAGTGATGTGTTCAACTAGGAATGAGTCGAACCGCCGCGCTTCGGCGACCGCAAATGAAACAAGCAGGGTGGTTAGCCCGCATTTCTCACCAGTTCGGGTCATGGTTCTCGTGTATTGCGGGATTCAGAGAGATTCTTCGCTTCGCTCAGAATGACAACTTGAAGCAGGATGTCATTCTGAGGGGCGGTTTGTGCCCCGAAGAATCTCTCCGCAGGTTTGAGGAAGAGGAGATCTTCCTAGCTGACGTCATTGCAGCTTTTGAGAAATGCGGGTTAGTGAAGGTCAGTTGGCTATGAAATTAATCCAATGCGAGGCATGCTATCCAGAATAGCGATGCGCCCAACCCTATTGATCGCGGCTCACATGTAGCAGAGATTCTTGGTTGGCCAAATCGCCGCTCCACTTACCTCAGAGGCAATCTCGCCAAGACCTGCCAAGTTCTATAAAAGCACGACGTTGATTTGCGCCGGCGGCGCTTCTCGCTTGCCTTGATCGTCAGGACCGCTGGCCGCCAGCTAATCCTCCGGCGCAAACGCCAACAAGACATTGCCGGGCATCCCGCCAAAGCGCGGGTAGCCGGAATTGACATAAACCATGCCATTTACCACCACGGGGCCGGCTCCATCCACCGACCCGCCTTTCGCTTGGATCCCGTTTACGGTGGCATACTCTTTTGCCGTGTCGAAGTCCCACAGAACTTCTCCGTCTTCACTCGAAAACGCGCGCAGGTGCCCGTCGATCGAGCCCGAGAAAACTACGCCGGGAATTACCGTGACCGCACCAGGCTGGGCCGGACTGCAACCGGGTCGCGGCGGATCGCACGGATGGCCGGGCACGGACCAGACTTGCTTGCCGTTTTCAACACGCAACGCCGTCAAACCGCCCCCTACAGATGGATCAAAGGTAGCACTGCCAATCGATCCCGGAGATGCCACTGCAACGCTAGGCAAATCAGAGACGGCCGCATAGACTTGCTGGCCATCGCTGGCCATCCCCCACTCGATGCCCCCGTCGACGCCGCCTTTGCCAACGCGAGTCTGCCACAGGATCTTGCCTTTTTGGTCCGGATCCAGAGCGTAAACGACGCCTGATTTCTGACCGGCAGCCAGAATGTCTCGCCCGTTGGCCAAATGGAGTAACAGAGCCGACGATCCGAAGTCGTAGTCAGGTCCGCTGTCGGCTGGACAATTGGGGCCCCCGCCGATGCAAGCGGCCGTCCAGGCATCCCCGGGGAGGATCTGCTGCGACCATGCTATGCGTCCCGTCTTGATGTCGAGTGCCGCGACCGCATCGCTGGTCGTGCTCGCAGGAAAAGAATAGTTGTCCCCGGTTGTCACGTACAGCACGCCACGCTTGGTGTCTAGCGTCGGAGCCGACCAGATTCCGGCCCCAGAGGGCGCCCACTGGGGAGTCCCTGAACTGTTAACCCCAGTCTTCTTGGGAGGATCAATCATGTAGGTTTTCCAAACCACCGAGCCGTCACGCACGCGAAGTGCGGTCAGACTTCCCCGAAACGTACAGCATTCGTATCGCTGATCCAATGAGCGAGTTTCCTCCCAGGATGCGGCCGGGATATACACGACGCCGTTGAGGGCTACCGGCGATCCGGTCAGACGCGTGGCCTCATGCTCCTCCACTCTCCGCTTCCAAAGCAGTCGGCCGGTCTTTGCCTCGACCGAGTAGACCCCGCCGTTCAGGTCGGTGAATATCAGCGAGTAAGACGACCCATTTTGGACGGCGCGGATAGCTGAGCGAACGGGTCCATTTGCCTCAAACATCCAGTAGAGGCAACCGGTCCCCGCGTTGATGGCTTGCACTGCGCCCCCAGCGCTGCCCACAAAGAGCGTGCCATTTAGTACGGTGGGCGCGGCGAATGCACTGATATCGCCTGAGAAGCCAAAAGCCCACTTCAGCTTCAAGTGGCGAACCTGACCGGTAGTCAGACCTGCCTGCTCGGCTGTTTGGTAGCGCGTGTTCGCAGAAGACGGGCTCCAGCCATTCCAATTTCCCTTCGCGGGAGCGGACAACGGGCGGAATCCGGCGCCGCAGAAGGCGCTGGCGGGAGCCGCGGCCTCTGTCGCGCTGGTTCCCAGGAAGCTGGCGACGGCCTCGCGTTCCTCGCGTTTCATTGGATAGGCAATGCTCATCATTAGGCCGAAATCCAAAGTCCGCAGGATGCGCGAGGCCGGAAGCTTCTGTAAGACTTCACGCGCCGGGGCGCGGGAACCGGCTTGGTCATGGCACGACGCACATCGCTTCTGGTATACCTCGGGACCGGACAATGTGGCCGTCTGTGGCGCAGCGAAGACTGAGATCTCCGATGCAAAGAAAATAGAAAGTCCAGCGCAGAGCACCAGACGAATGGACACCCGCAAGGGCTTCATAGAAAATCCTTTCTCTTTGAACCTGGTCGCGGCCCGCCGGATACCAAATTCATAATCAAGAAATCAACGCCATCGGAATGCTCCAGCCCTTGAATCGCTGCGATGTTGGAATAGTTCAACGCTGCCAACGTCTTCGATTCACGCTGAACACGGGAACGTCATTCGGTATCACCTGCAAAGGCTTTCGGTAGAACTTTGACCGTTACGGCGCGACCGAGCTTAGTGTCGTGCGCCCGATTCACCTCACCCATCCCGCCTGCGCTGATAGCAGAGAGGATGTCGCAGGGTTTTAAACGTTTGCCAAGGAGAATCGGCATGCGCTCCCACCGACTTAGAATTGGCAGAGTATACCGCCATCAGACGGTTTTTAGGGAGAGTTGGAGACGATTACGGAGCCACGTTTTGTAGCCACGCCGGCGGTCTTTCACCGGGAATTTTCTCTCGGTCCCGCTGGTAGGAGAATCCCAGCTAAGTCAATCAATATGGATAGCCAGATCCGATCGAAGGTCATAGCATCGCCATATGCCTGGTTCCATTCATCAAAGGATTTCGCGGGTGGGTGCGCTGCTTAAGAAGATCCTCATCTTCATCCATCGCTGGATGGGTGTGACCTTCTGTCTGCTGTTCCTTCTGTGGTTCTTATCTGGAATCGTGATGATGTATTGGACCTATCCTGAGGTGACAACGGCGGACCGGCTGCTTCGCGCGCCAGTTCTGGACGCATCCAGAATACGGCTTTCGCCAGAGGAAGCTCACGGCCTGCTTCAATCAAGAGAGGCTCCGAGTGACGTGCGTCTTGGGATGTTTGACGGCCGGCCGGTGTACAACTTCGATTTTCGGGGTGAGGAGTTTATTGTCTACGCAGACGATGGGCAGATGCAGACAGAGTTTCCGCCCGAGATGGCCCTCCGCATTGCCTCCGCATGGTCGGGGCAACCGCCGGCAGCCGCAGCGGTCAAAGAGATTACGGAGGAGGATCAGTGGACAGTTTCGGGAGAGTTCCGCGCACTACGGCCGATTCTGAAGTACGCATGGCCGGATGGCGAAGAGGTCTACGTTTCAACGGTGACAGGCGAGGTCGTACAGTACACCACGCGTGTATCCCGTGTTTTCGCCTATTTCGGCGCCATCCCACACTGGCTCTACTTCACCCCGCTGCGTAAACATGAGAACGAGTGGGCACACTTCGTCATCTACGCGGCGGGGCTAGGAACTGTTGTGGCGGCACTCGGGATCATCATTGCAGTCTGGACGTACTCACCTTCCAAGCGCCTCCGGTATAAGAACGCGCCATCGAGCATCCCGTATGCAGGGCAGAAGCGCTGGCACTCCATTCTAGGACTCGCCTTTGGGTGGCTTGCCTGCAGTTGGGTTTTCAGCGGCATGCTTTCCATGGATCCTTTTCCTCAGTTACAGCACGGGCGGCAAGGCCCCCAAGCTCGTGTGGCTACGGCACTACAAGGCGAGCCGATTCAGCTGCGCGATTTCAATGCCAAGTTGCCGCGACGGGCATTGGCTGAGACAGATTCCGGGTTTCGAGTGAAGGAATTGATGTTCACTTCGTTTGGTGGAGAGCCAGTGTACCTGGCAACGGCAGCGCCGAATCAGACGCGAATCATTCCTGTGCACGGCCAATCGACAACTGAATTCGACAAAAACAAAATCATAGAGATCATGAAGAATGCCGTTCAACCGCACTCCCTGGTGGAAGTCAGGCTCATAACGGAGTATGACGCGTACTATGGGGATCGCCACAATCGGCTGCCCTTGCCCGTACTCTTTGTGCGCGTAAACGACAATGAAAATTCAACCTACTACGTCGATCCGAAAACTGCGCAAATCGTGCAAAGCTACAATTTTCACTCGCGGTGGAACCGCTGGCTTTATCACGGCCTGCATTCGCTCGATTTTCCGCTACTCTACAAACACCGGCCGCTCTGGGACATCGTCGTGCTGCTCTTGATGCTTGGAGGCGCATCAATATCCGTCACCGCGCTGATCCTCGCATGTGGAGTCTTACGCCGCAAGTTAACTCCGCAAGCCGGAGATCGGGATTTAAGAAGCGGCAACTCAGCTACAGGTTTTCTCCGTTAGAGGGTTCCAAAGTGTTCGCGGACCGGAAACAATTTGGCTCCCGCCTCTTATGCCGCTCGGGCTGTTTGCGATAGCCGCGCTTCTCGGATGGTGCCGGAATTTTCCAACGGATTTCTACCTCGCCCGCGAGCAAGTCTCGTCAAAGGGTAAGTTCCGGTTTGCTGAGTATTCGTCCGGTACCGAGGCCTTGGGGCCGTAGTTTGGAGCCCCGGCCAGGCACGACGGAGATCAATTGCTTTGGGTAGTACAACTCTTTTGGCGTTCAGAAGATAGCCAGCGGATTAAGCGGCGAACCCGTTCCCAGCGCAACCCGTAACGGGGCAGCCGAGAACAGAAACTCATAGCGATTCACCTGCCTCGCATGCTCGACGGCTCTTTCGAAATCGAGATTGTCGAAAATGTCGACGCCCATCGCTGCCAGCGCTAGTTTATGAAGCGGGATGGTGACGGTCGGCGGGAGCCCTGAGGGCATCACGTCATTCGGCCCGTCGCATCCGATGAAGGATACGCCGCGGTCTTTTAGGAAGTAGGCGACGTCGGCATGATAACCTGCAAAACCAGTGTCCCTCCCCCATGGTCCCTTCTCGGCACGCCGCTTCCATCGACCCGTGTATAGAAGGATGACATCGCCGGGAGCCACTTTTACGTGCTCCAACTTTTCCAGGGTTTCGAGGTCTTCCCGATGGACGGCCGTTCCCGGTTCAAGCCATCCCTGTGCCGTGGCCTTCCCGGGCAGGAGAGTCGCGTCGAAAAGAATGGCACGCGTCACCACGCCATCTTTCAGAGCGGTGATGTTCCCTTTCGGGCAACCGCCCGCGGCTTTGATATCTTCCATCGACCGGCCGTTATATCCCTTGCCTTCATACATGACGTGGCAGTTCACGGAATCCAGATGGCTGTGGACCAGGCCATGATACGTGCCCGTATATTGGTAGCGATCCGTCGTGCCCGTCTCGGTGACCTCATTCAGAGTTCTCTCCAGATAGAAAGGCGCATCCGCGGCCTTTTCCTGAGCGACGTCGTGCGCGAGTGAAATGGGCAGGCCTTCTTTTGCCAAAGCCAGGGCCTGCTTCCGTTTTGCGGGTGTGATCAGATTGGCGGCGCCGAGTTCGTCGTCATCTCCCCATCGTCCCCAGTTCGAAAGTTCCTTCATCGCGCGGCGGAAGTCCTCTTCGTTTGCGATCGTCGGGCGTGTGTTGCTCTGGCTTCGCCCGGGCGGGATGGAAACCGCAACACCCAACACAATCAAACCAGCCACCAGGATTTTCACGTTTCCTCCTCGGACTGAACCGGAGTCAAGCCCGCGTTCCTTTCGAAATGGTTGCGGATTCAAATGACCCAGTTGAATTTATCCCCTCAAGAAGGCGCCCTGTTTTGTGTGACGTCGTACTCGGAAGTTATACACTCGCTTGCTTTAAAACGGTATCTCCAAGATTCTCTGCCGCCAGCACTCGATTCCGCCTGACACAGGGGATTATCGCAGACTGGCCCACGCTACCAGAGGCCCAAGAGCCACATTCTAATAAGCAATTGACTGGGATTTCGCAAAGTCATGACTGATGCGTGAGCTGGGCCGGTAGGCTTGCCAACGACGGCAGAGATCTCATTGGTCCTAGTGCGAGTAGACTGTTCAGGTCGCCGCGCCATTCGCAGAAAAGCACGACTTGTTTAGGCAAGCGTCAGCCACCTGCTGATACATCCCCTTCTCCGAATGTGGGCCGGAACCAATCCCTTTCAATCGAACCTGTTCACAATCTGGGCCAAGCGGAGCAGCACTGATTCCCGGTCCGAGAGCTTGGCCCAAGAATTTCCGAATTGTGTGAGCCAATCTGCCTCCCATTTCCGCTTTATGAAGTGAAGGCATGATATGGACTGCAAGCCGATGCTCATCGAGGTCAACCAGAAAGACGAAATTTGCCTGGTGCGCTGCGAAGGGCGTATGGTCACAGCGAATCATGAATACCTGCGCGCCAAAAAAGATGAAATCAGGGGAGCGAACTGCAGGAAAGTCCTGGCCGATTTCAGCGAAGTGCCCGACATCGGCTCTGCAGGGATCGGTTTCATCGTCGGCGTTTACACGTCCACCAAGAACTCCGGCGGGCGTTTCGTACTCGTGGGGCTACGGCCCCGTGTGCGCGAAGTGCTGGATATCACGCGCGTCAGTACGGTAATCCCCTTGGCTGCAGATTTCGCGTCCGGAATGGTCACACTGTGCGATGAGGGCTTGGCAGCGGGCGCTCGGAAACAGGGTTGACAGGCTGCGGGAAAAGCAATTCATTTGGTCCAGGCCGCACGAACCGGCTGGCCCACCAGCAACGCCGAGTCGGCGCCCTTCCGCGGGACGAACTTCTGCGGACGTCCGCCCCACACCTCTGCTGTGTAGAGGTTGCCGTCCTGGTCCACGCCGAACTGGTGCGTTCCCCACAGCCCGCCGGCCTCAGGGGTCATCGTGCCCCACGTATACAGCAGCTTCCCGTTCAAGTCATACTTGTAGAACTTGAAGTTCCCGTGACCGTCCGACATCCAGAGGTGCTGGTCCGCGGTCATCACGATGTGATACGTCGCGGTGGGTCCGTCGCCGAGGTACCACTGATTGAGGAACTTGCCGTTCTCGTCGAAAATCTGAATGCGGCGGTTACTTCGGTCGTTGATGTAGAGCCGGCGCTGGTTGTCGATGGCGATGCCGTGCACGGTGTTGAAGTAGCCTGGCCGCTTTTCCTTGCCGCCGACCTCGCCTCTCTCGCCCCACGCCATCAGGAATTTGCCGTCCCTGTCGAATTTCACGACGCGCGTTTCCTCGTAGCCGTCGGTGACGAAGAAGGTGCCGTCCGGCAGCCACGCGATGTCGGTCTGACGGCCGAAAGTCTCGTTGGCCGGACCGGTCTTCTGGATATACGACGGGCGCCCGGTATTGCCGGTCATCACTGCGTTCCTCTCGGTCGTCGTGTTCAACGTGCCGATCGTCTGGAGCAATTTCTTACCGTCGTTGCTGAATATCCGGATGACCTCGTGGCCGTCGTCTATGGCCCACACGCGCTTTTCCGAGTCATACGGACTGATCAGAATCTTGTGAACGCGTCCCTGGGATAACACATTCGCGTTGTCCGGCTTGAACAGCGAATCCCACTGGGTCCACGCCTCTCTTACATTCCCCTCGCTGTCGTATACCGTAATGATGTGTTTCCAGCGGTAGTCCTTTCCTTCGACGCCCATGTAGTCGTCGGAGGCCTCGCCCGGGCTGGCGTAGGGACCCACTGACGCGTTCCGCCCGTACATGCCGCGCCCGGGGACCTCTATGTGCGCCGTCAATCCGAAAGCGGTCTGGAGCTCGACGTATGCTTTCTTGGCGTTCGTTAAATCGGGCAGTTCGCCTCGCATTGTCACGTAGATGCGATCCGGGTTCTGGGCGAATACGCCCTGGACTGCGCCCCACGTCCAGCCCTTCTCCTCCGGAAACAACGTGGCCAGTGGCCTGGGCCAGTTTGGGTCGACTCGATACGGGCCAGCTACGAGTTCATCGCTCGGGTTTGCGGGATCGACCCACTGACCTGCCGCCTGTTGCTGTGCCGCGCTCACTTTCTCGCTGCTCGAGAAGCTAATCAACGTCATAACGCCGATCCCGGCGCAGATCATTGCTCCGACAACGATCGCTCGACCAACCACTTTCATTGGGGTTCCTCCTCTTTTTTGCCTTGGGCTGCCTGTTGTTAGGTTCGCGATATTCGGGGAATCGCCAACTATGCCGGGAACGCCAATCTCCCGATTGGCGTTACGCAAATCCTCCGCCGCAGCGGAGAGATTGGCGCTCCCGAATTTCCAATTTGGCTTCCTGCCCCGCCGATAGCCTACACCCAAGCAGGTAATGCTCGCGCCAAGTTTTTGAGTGCAGCGCCTTTCCGAATCGCTCGTTGTCCAGTTCAGGGCGATGAGCAAAGCAGTGACGGGCACACGGTTCGTGCTGACGAAAACTTCCGGTCAGTCGAGAAGGGCGGGGCAAACGGAACGTGGCTTTCTAGCTCATGATGGGCTTCGGGCTACATTCCGATAAGCCCTGTTCATCAGGCAGAATCCAGCGCAGGCGACAGAAAATTTGGATTACGTGTTTGGAAAAGAGCAGGAGAACTACTTTTGCGTATGCTTTTGGACCCCTTCCTTCAATGATTTTTGGGTCCGCCCAATGCATGGATGATCAGCCCAACAGCAATTGCAAGTGTCAGCCCCTCTATGAGAAGCGCATACGAGAGGAGCCTCTTGGCGCGATCAAATCGAGCCACCAACCGACTCACACCGATTCCCACAAGAATAAAAGGTGACCACATGAGTCTGTACAAAAAGAGAAAGCCTACGCTTTGCGCCACAAGATTGTCGCCGAAAGTGAGCACACTCAGGCAAACAGGCGCGCTTAGGCTGAGACCCAGCAGAACTTGCGAATAGGCCCTATAAAACGGCTCAAACTTTGCGATGACCCACACGAGAAAAACGGTGGGGATCATGAAGAGACAGGCGATGAAAATCTGGAGAAAGGCGTCGCCGGCAGCCCACATGCCACCAGATGCCTCGTCGGGATATTTGAGTTCCTGCAGGTGGCGCCCGTAGAATAAGGCTGCCGCAACCACCAAAACCGCGATATATCCCAAGGCAACTAATCCCAACTGCACCCGCCAAGAGATAGGTTTCACAAGAGTATTCTACCGTCCGGATGGGCGGGGCCACACGACGGCATCACCTTAGGGGACGAAAAGCTCAATATACGGGGCCTCTGGCGTCCCGGCCACCTTCCGATATGCCCAACAAAAAACTCTCGCCTTCGCTTCGAAAAGACATAGGAGTGGGTATTCTCGAGATTGTCTCCAGGTATTTAGCCCGCATTCCTCACAAGCTGCAATGACGTCAGCTAGGAAGATCTCCTCTTCCTCAAACCTGCGGAGAGATTCTTCGGGGCACAAACCGCCCCTCAGAATGACACACTGCTTCAAGTTGTCATTCTGAGCGAAGCGAAGAATCTCTCTGAATCCCGCAATACACGAGAACCATGACCCGAACTGGTGAGAAATGCGGGTTAGTGTCTATTCTTGATACTGAAGGTGAGGAAGAAGCGCCTTTAAGCGCTATTTTGTTCCCGCAGTGTAAGTCTTGGTGAAGCTGTTGCGGGTGTTGGTGACCGTGAAGGTGCCGTTCGTCTGTGCCGACACTTTGATCCAGTACGCCGTTCCGTTGTGCTGGGGTGGCGGAGGCGCTCCCGGACCGGGCGCAGGTGCCGCCATCGGAGCGATCGGCATGCTGGCCGGCTCGTCATCAATCGTATTAGCGATAAACATGCCGGGAGCGGTGTACTCCTGACCGCTCAGGAGAGAGAAGTGCATCTGCCAGAGATCCTCGAGGCCTGGAGAGGAGTGAACCGTCTGCATGGTTTCAGGTTCGCCGCCTTTGCGGGTGCCGTCGTTCATAATGGCAACGCGCGGACGAAGTGCGTGTACGGCCACTACCGAATTTGAGGTCGATTGTCCGTGGTGCAAACCCAAGAGGAGATCGACAGTACCGAGGGGATTAGTCGGACACATCAACTCGAATTCCTTGTTCTTCGTCAAATCACCCAAATGAATCGTGCGAAATTTCCCGAACGTAATGAGGCTCCCGACGGATTGCGGGTCTTCGGCATTGCTCTCTCCCGGCTTGAATTCGGAACAATATGGATTCGGCTTGCCTGCGCCCGGGAGCGGCGTCTTGAGAACTTGCCCAGCGGACGTCACGATACGCCAATCGAGACCAGCCACCGGAATCTTGTCGCCGGGTTTCACGACTGTGTGTGTGACCTTGGCGTATAGCGCCGGGTATGTCTTCTGCAAAAATTCATCGGCGGCAGGACCGGGCTGAACGTTCGGGCCATGATCGATGAACTGCTTAATCGGAATGCGGGCGGCCAGTTCCGCGAGTCCGCCAAAATGATCGCCATGCCAGTGAGTAATGATCAGGTGATCGATCTGCGTAACGCCGGCGTCTTTCAATGCGGCCATGATGCGTTCGGCATCACGAACGGCGCCTGGAGCCACGTTCCCCGTGTCGATGAGGACCGACTCACCCGAGGGGGCCACAAAGAGCACCGAATTACCGCCTTCGACATCTACAACATAGATGTCCAATGTTGTTCTCGCTGTCCGCGTCTGGGCAACCAAAGACGCCGCGGAAACAGCCAAGGCCAGCAGAAGAAACGCGAACTTTTTGCGCATGAGAGCACCCCGTGGAGGTTTGCCCGGAATTTCCGAATGGGCCTTCGGTTTCACGCATCGTACGCTTCTCCTGCTTTCGACACAACATATTGACCATCAGAAAATGCCCCAGCCAGATCAGTGGGGTTGCGACGGCTCGTTCTTCCCGTTTGACGAGTCCCCGTTTCCCGGGACTTGGACGCCAGAACTTCGTCATCCCCATTGGAGCCTGATCTGGTTGCAAATTCATTGTGCCAAGGGCAGGAGGAGCCTATGATTCGCAAGCCAGAGCTCCAAATCGAAAATTCCGGTTTCCTATCGGCTGGACGTTCCGGTAGAGACCCGTACGAGGATTTGACTGAAATCGGCGAAGGCCGTAAATTTTTTTTATGAATAACATTCGCGAAAAAATCGTCGTTGTAGAAACGGACGAGGCTAGCCGCGCTTCGTTGGTCTCCATAATGGAAAGTGGAGGGTATGAAGTCTCTGCCTTTTCCACGGCCCGCGAGGGTCTCGATGCCCTGCAGCATGCCGGGGCAGACTTGCTTTTGCTGGACACGGATCTATTGTGTGCGGACGCGCTGAGCGCGCGTGAAACGCTGGCGACGATTCGCGGCTCCGCCCTCACAGCCGCGGTTCGCGTGATCGTCCTGGTTTGCTCCGGGGCGGACAATCGCGCTGTGGGCCTGGACCTCGGAGCGGATGACGCCGTTTCGCGCCCCTGGGATGCGACGGAGCTTCTGGCACGCACCCGAGTGCAATTGCGCGCCCTGCGAGCCGACAAACAGCTTTTGGAACAAATGCGCATTGCCACTGAGGGGCAGCAGATCGCGCACACGGCATTTGATGCGCTGGCCGTCACCGAACGAATGGCCAGCAATGCGGACTCGCTGGATAAGCGTTTGAAAATCGGATTCGCTGCCGTCTTTGCAATGGCCTTGGTGATGGCGGGGATCTATTTCCTGTTTGCCCGAACCGCTCAGAAAGATCTCAAAAATACCACGAGCACGATTGCCCATCTCCAAGGAGGAATTCTGCACCAGCAGAGCTTGATTGCCGAGGCGCGAAAGCTGCACGAAGAACTAGGTGCCGATGAAACCGCTCTCGGTGCCCAGAGAAAAGACGAGTTACAAAAGCAAGCACAAGACCTGAAGGCCAAGATGGCCAGCGCCGGTTCCGGCCAGGGAGCCACGCTGCAAAAACAGTTGGAAGATACAAATGCCCGCCTAAAGCGAATTGAGCAGGAAGGCGACGCCGCGCAAAACCTGATTCGGGACGACGTGCGCAGCATTTGTCTGCTGCATATTTCTGTCGCATTCCGCGATCAAAAGAGCAAGCAGCGGCTGCGCTACGCCGGCTTGAACGCGCAAGGCGAGCCTCTGCAGGATAGCGACGGTAATCCGACACTCACTGTCGGCGGCAACGGCCCCGAAGTGAAGCTGGACGTTTTCGGCACGGGGTTTCCGGTGGGCGATTCCGGGCATATCGTCACCAACCGGCACGTTGCCGAACCTTGGTGGAATAACGACGAGCTGAATCAGATGGCGAGCCAGGGTTTTTTGGCTGAAATTTCCACGATCCATGCTTATTTCCCGGGCGACCCCCGCGCGTTCGCCGGCGAGATTCAGGAAATTTCGAAGGACGCGGACTTAGCCACGATGCGGATCAACATTCAGGACTTGAAGCGTCCGCTCCTGTCGATCGACTCCGGCAAGGGAGCTGCCGTGACAGGCGAGCCGATCGTCTTGATGGGCTATGCGACCGGGCTTGCCGGCATCCTCGCGCGAACCGACGAAGGCACGGCTCAGCAGATCTTGACTCGAAGTGGCGGCGACGTCTCGCGAGTCCTGGCGGAGTTGGCACACCGCGATCTGATTCATCCGATCATTACGCAGGGCCACATCGGAGATATCCTGCCCGACAAAATCGTCTTCGACGCGCAAACCACCTCTGGAGGTTCCGGGGGGCCCCTCTTCAATCGTCAGGGGAAAGTCATCGGCGTCACCTATGCGATCCTGAAGGGTTTCGGAGGCTCGAATTTCGGGATTCCCATTCGATTCTCCGAACCGTTGCTCGCGCCCTCGATTGCTTCGCCGCCAACACACGCGGCAAATTGACACCCCGCTGCGCACGGCTAACCTGGAAGCCCTGATCGGGTTTCTTCTTCCTTGACGTCCCTGTTGAGGAGTTCAAGCTGAAAGCATTTATGACCCAGCGCCCTCGTGGTTCCTCCTCTCGGAAGGTGGCTTTCTAGTTAGGGTAACTGACGCTCAAAGAGCCGCATCTACATAGCGTTCTCAATTCCTCCTCACCAACTCTACCTATGCCTTCACGCCTGCCTTGCGAAGAATTGTCATCATCGGGCACCAGTTCGTAAAGGCCGATTGGAACAGGTTCAATCCTACGAAACCTGTGAACAGAAACCAGTAGGGACTTACCCAGTATCCCAACGCGAGTGAAGCCACAACAAAGGTCCCTGCGACAAGTCTAACGTAGCGTTCTACAGTCATGGTGTTTCCTCCTTTTCAATCAGCCGTGGGCACGAGATCCTCGCCACTCGGTGGCAGAGTTCTTGCGCCGCCACGTTCGCTCAAGTAATACAGAACCGGAACCGTCATGCGAGAGAGCACCGTCGAAGCGACTTCCCCTGCCATTAGGGAAATGGCCAGCCCCTGGAAAATCGGGTCGAAGAGAATCACGCTTGCACCAACGACCACGGCCGCTGCGGTTAACAGCATGGGACGAAAACGTACCGCTCCAGCATCGACCACGGCTTCTTCTAGCGACATTCCATGCGAGCGGCGCAGTTCAATGAAGTCCACGAGGATGATCGAATTCCGAACAATGATGCCCGCACCGGCGATGAAGCCGATCATCGAAGTCGCCGTGAAAAATGCTCCCATTAGCGCATGAGCTGGCAAGATGCCGACGAGCGTTAGAGGAATCGGGGCCATGATTACCAGAGGTGTTTTGAACGACTTGAACCACCCGACGACCAATATGTAAATCAGCACCAAGACAGCCGCGAAAGCTAAACCAAGGTCGCGAAATACCTCGACTGTGATGTGCCACTCGCCGTCCCACTTCATAGCGAATCGCTCCGTGCTCTCCGGCAGGGTCGTCCCGGAGTATTGCTTCACGTGATAGCCGTCGGGCAATTCGATTTTGCCGATCGCATCGCTCATCTTGAGGATGGCGTACACCGGACTTTCTATCTCCCCCGCCACGTCCCCCGTGACGTACACCACGGGCCGCAAGTTCTTGCGGTAAACGCTCTGATCAATCGTGGTCTCCCGGTTGCTGGTGACCTCGCGAAGAGAAACCTGCCCGCCCGAGGGAGTGGGCAACTTCAGATTTTCGAGATCCGCAATTCCCGAGCGGTCTGGTCGCGACAAGCGTACTTCAATGGGTATATCTTCCCGAGATGCGGCATCGTGGAGCAGCCCCGCTGAAGCTCCACTCAAGCCAATCTGCACCGTCCGTGTAACTTCTGCAGCTGAGACTCCTTGCAGCGCGGCTTTGTCGAGGTCCACCTTCAGGTCGTACTTGTTCTGCGGATCTTCCACATACCAATCCACATCCACGACACCTGGAGTTTCCTGGAAAATCTTCTTGATCTTTGCGGCGAGTTCGGTCTGGCCCTTGTAGTCCGGCCCATACACTTCGGCCACCAGAGTTTGCAGCACGGGCGGACCCGGTGGGACCTCGGCCACCTTAATGCGTGCGCCGAAGGGAGCGGCAATCTTGTCGAGTTCCGGCCGCAAGCGACGGGCGATTTCGTGGCTCTGCGCCTTGCGCTCGTTCAGCGAGAGGAGATTTACCTGGATGTCCGCTTGGTTGGGTTGATTGCGGAGGAAGTAATGCCGCACCAGCCCGTTGAAGTTGTACGGCCCCGAGGTGCCGGAATAGATTTGATAATTGATCACCTCCGGTTGTGCACCGAGGTAGCTTCCCAATGCCTGCGCCACTTGGGTCGTCTGCTCCAGCGGGGTTCCGTCAGGCATGTCAATGATTACCTGGAATTCGCTCTTGTTGTCGAAAGGGAGCATTTTGACTTGCACCCACTTGAGCGGGAGGAACGCTACCGCCGCGACGAGCAACACGACTACGCCGCCAAGAAACATCCACCTCGGCGCCGGTTTCAGGATCAGCGGATTCATCAGGCGGCGATAGAGCCGCGTGGTCCAGCCTTCCGCCTCATGTGCGGACGCGGGGCGATCGGAGTAATGGTGCAGCAGCCGCAACGCAGCCCAGGGCGAAACCACGAAGGCCACGAGCAATGAAAAAACCATGGCAGAAGATGCGCCCACGGGGATAGGGCGCATATAAGGCCCCATCAGACCTCGCACAAATGCCATGGGAAGGATAGCCGCAATCACCGCGAAGGTGGCCAGGATCGTTGGGTTGCCGACTTCATCCACAGCCTCGACCGCAACATCGGCGAGTGACCGTCCACGATTTTCGGGCAGCCGGAAATGGCGAACGATGTTCTCTACCACGACGATGGCGTCGTCTACCAAGATACCGATGGAGAATATCAGTGCAAAAAGAGTGACACGATTCAACGTGTATCCATAGAGATAGAAAATGGCCAGAGTCAGGGCGAGTGTTACGGGGATGGCCAACAACACCACACCCGATTCGCGCCAACCCAATGCGAGCGCTATTAGCGCCGTGACGGAAATGGTGGCAAGGAAAAGATGCTTGAGGAGTTCGTCCGATTTTTCCTTGGCCGTTTCCCCATAGTTGCGCGTGACAGTGATGTTCAAATCGTTCGGCAGCGTGTTGCCCTGGAGTGTATCGACCTTGTGCAGAACATTCACGGCAATAAGTGTGGCGTTTGCGCCTTTGCGCTTGGCCAGTGTAATGGTCACTGCCGGATAATCTGGACTGGCCGCGTTCTCGGTTGTTCCCTTTGCGGTGGCGAACATGACGTACTTGTCGGCTTCCGCGGGGCCGTCCTCGATCTTTTGCACCACGTCACGCAGGTACACCGGCCGATCTGCGTGAACTCCCACGACGACTTGTTGCAGTTCTTCCAGGCGCGTAAAGAAGTTGCCAGCCTCGACCTGGTACTCCTGGTTATCGCGAGCAAAGCTACCCGCTTGCGTGCGCGTGTTCGCGGCGCCCAGTTGCGAGACAACGGAACCCGGTGTAAGGCCGTACGCCGCGAGCCGTTGCGTGTCGAGCACAACGCGCAACTTCCGGGGTTGCCCGCCGATGATCGTAGTCTCGGAAACGTCGTCCAACTGCTTCAGCGAGTGTTCCAGTTCCGCCGCAATGCGCCGCAATTGGTAAGCGTCGTAGTTCTTTCCCCAAAGCGTCAGAGCCAGAATGGGCACATCGTCAATCGAACGCACCTTGATAATGGGCTGCGAAACTCCCTGTGGAATCCGGTCAAAGTTGGAATAGAGCTTGTTATAGGTCTTGACGATCGCGTCTTCTTCCTTCGTACCAACATAGAAACGGACGATCACCATGCTCAGGCCGGGATGGCTGATCGAGTAGACGTATTCAACGCCGGGTATCTCGCGGATCAGCTTTTCCATGGGCACCGTGGCGCGTTGCGTTACTTCTTCGGCGGACGCCCCTGGCATCTGGACGAAGACGTCCAGCAGGGGGACTACAATCTGAGGTTCTTCCTCGCGCGGCGTCTGTAGGATGCTAAAAGCCCCAAGCAGGAGAGCGCCTACGATTACTAGTGGCGTTAGTTTCGATTGAATGAAAATGTGCGCAACCCGGCCCGCCAGTCGCAGGACGTGAGTGGAATTGTCCGGTTTGGGCGATGTGTCGCTCATTGTCCAAAGGCGATTCGTTTGCCGCCCAATTCACGTTCACCGGGTTCGGCAACAAGTTTCTCCCCGGCTTGTAGCCCTGCGAGAACCTCAATCTGTTCTCCCGTAGTCTTGCCGATGGTGATGTAACGCAACCCTGCTATCTGGTTTGAATCAAGCACGTAAACTCCCTGGAGTTGGCCGCGCGCCAACAGCGCTGTCGCTGGAATCAATAGTGCCGGCCGTTCGCCACGCGGGAAACGTGCCCTCCCGAAGAGGCCAGAGCGGAGACGCGTATCAGCGGGCAATTCGACTTTCACAAGGAAACTGCGGCTGGCAGTATCCGCTGCCGGAACGATTTGCATGATTTTGCCGGGAAGCTGGATATTCCCCAGCGCGTCAATGGTCACTGGGCCAATTTGCCCAACGTGCACAAGGCGGATATCGCTTTCATCCACTGTCACTTCGAGCCGAAAGCTCCGCGTGTCTTCAAGGGTCAAGAGGGGCATGCCGGGCGAGGCCAGCGTGCCCGCATCCGCCTTTTTTTCGGTCACAATCCCCGAAAACGGCGCGCGAATCCGCGTATAGCTCAGCGAGTTCTGAGCCTGAGTCAGCACTGCACTTGCTTGTGTTTGTCCCGCTCGCGCCATATCGCGGCGTGCTTCGGTGGACTGGAAGCGGGCTTTGATCTCGTCGAACTCCTGCGGACTGACCGATTTCTTGTCGTAGAGCTGCTGGTAGCGCTGTAGCGTTGTTTGAGCGAGTATCAAGTCCGAATCGGCGGCGGAGACTTCTTTTCCTGCGACTGCCAGGGCTGCGGTGGCTTGGTCTGCAGCGGAGCGAGGTTGCGCGTCGTCGATTATCGCCAGCACCTGTCCGTTCTGCACGCGGTCGCCTTCGTGTGAACGGATCTCGATGATGGTGCCCATCATCTGACTGGAAACTTGGCTTGTTTGCGCCGCGCGGACGTTTCCGACGGCTTCCAGCCAGTCAGGTACCGTCTTCTTTTGGGCGACAATCACCGAAACGTTGGTCAGTGTCTCTGACGCCGTGGGCTCGGCGCGATGCTCGTTGGAACACCCGGACAGCCCTCCACTCAGAACTGCAATCAAGACGATAACCGTTGTGATTGCATGATTCTTATCTCTCATGGCGTCACCACGGGAGACAGAGGATTCAAAGTTCCACTAGCCAGTTCAAGGTTCGCGTATCCGGTATGGTAGCGATAGACGGCTTCCCAATAATCCGTCTGGCTGCGTCGCGCGGCCTCTTCGGCGGCCATCAGGTCGGTAATCGTCGAAAGTCCTGAGTCGTAGCGGTTCTGATTGATGCGCAGACTTTCCTGCGCCTCTGCGATCGTTGCGCGAGCCATTTCTATCTGCTGGCGGGCCGCATCCATATCGTAGTAGGCGCGACGGACTTCCAACCGGACAGCATCGCTGGCCATTTCCTTTACGGCCACAACCTTCTCCTGCATCGCTCGCTCACGCGAAAGCTGAGCGCGCTTCGCTCCACCTTCGAAGAGATCGAACTGGACCTCAACTCCTGCTAGCCAGTTATTCCCGCCCCCTCCGGAGACGAAAGTTGGGTTGTCGGCTTCCCACCCTGCAAACGCATTGACTCGCGGTCCGAAGGCCGACTTCGCGATCGCCACGCTCTGCTGCTGCGCCGCCTCCTCCGAGTGAACCCGTTTCAAATCCGGGCGCATCTCTACTGCTTGTTTCTCCGCTTCTTCAAGTGATGTTGTCGGAAGACTCCTTTCTGCCAGCGTGTCGGTTGGATCAAATTCGGTTTCCGTCGAGACGCCCATGGTCGTGCTCAACTGCGCTCCAGCTAACGCGAGGTTGTTCTGAGCGCGAATGAGTTCCTGCTTCCGTGCCGCCAGCCGCACCTGGGCGCTCAGGTAGTCGGATTCCACAACGACGCCGCTTTCAAAACGATCTCTGCTGCGATCCAGAATGGCCTGCGCCGTCTTCATGCTTTGCTCGGCGACTTCCAGTTGCTTCCTCGCGAGCAGCATGCCGTAGTAGGAGTCCACAACGCGGAAGATGATTTCCTGGTCGGTGCGTTCCAGTTGATGGCCAGCGGCGTCCTTCGCGCGCTCCGCGCGTTTCACCGCGCGCCAACTGCCGAACGAATCGAAGAGATTCCAGGTTCCGCCAAAGCGTGTCGCGAAATTGCCGAAGGGCGCGGGAGTATTCAGGGCGTTCAGGGCGAAGTCTGCCGTCGTGAACCGCTGCTGTCGCAACCTGCTGCCGAAGACGTACACCGGGTCGTTGCCACGCGTAGCCGTCTCGGAAAAAGTGACGTGTGGCAAAAGGAAAGACCGAGCTTCCTTCACGCCGGCTGATACAGCTTTTGTGTCGGCGAGCGCCGCTTTGCGTTCGGGGTTCTTTTCCAGCGAGATGCTGACCGCCTGTTGAAGCGTAAGGGGAGAGGGTTGTTGTGCTT
Organism: uncultured Acidobacteriota bacterium; assembly: GCA_963719875.1. GTDB lineage: Bacteria > Acidobacteriota > Terriglobia > Acidiferrales > UBA7541 > Palsa-360. The sequence continues at coordinate 1,791,814 of CAVRDJ010000002.1, forward strand.
GCTGCGCCAAGAGCAACCCCGGAATCGAAAATGCGAGAAGCAAGATCATCAAGGCATTCTCTGCAAAACGAGATACGCGTTCCAATCCCACAAGGGTTCGTGGCGGGCTCTGACTTTTTTTACCGTCTTGTCGTCTGCAGATTCTCATTGCAGGTCTTCACCCTTGTACACTTGCCACAATCGGTGCGAGCCATGGCGTTTTCTCTTCGACGATTTCGTAGGTGGTGTCCAGTTTGGCCGTTTGCTTCACCATCGCGCCCACGGAGCAATACTTTTCTTCTGACAGACGGATGGCTTCCTCGATTGCGGCGGGATCTATTTCGACCCCAGTGACCACGTGGTGGAGACGAACCGCAGTAAACACCTGGGGTGGACGCTCCGCCTGGTCGGCCTCCACCCGGACTTCGTATCCGGTCACCTTTTGGTGGTACTTCTGCCGTAGGATGGTGACAACATCGAAGGCCGTGCAGCCCGCCAGCCCCGCCGCGACTAGCTCAATGGGTTTGGGACCCGTGCCCCCGGCTGCGTCGTCGAGCAGAATATGGTGTTCACTGCCAGTCGTCGCTACGAACTGGCGATCTGCATGGAGTGGGTGAGTAAGTACAACCTTGGATGTGATCATTTGTGCCTCCCATCGGCCCTGTCTTTCGAGGCCCTACAGATAAATGCAAGGAAACCTATTCTGTTACACGAAAAGCATTCATAAATCGGGAAGAAACCCGGGGCGATGTATCCCAAGAATTGTGGCCGGACGGCTGCCAATTGTTCCCCCGGCCATATTGGCTGGGAAGCCAGGGCGGTAACTGTGATGAGGATCACAGATCGATGTGATATGGGGAATGTCACGCCACGGAAGGAAGTCGAATCCGGCAGAGGAAAGCGCGGAACGAATCCGGAGCGGTTCGTGGAACGGCTAACTTCGACTCACTTCGCGACGCGTCTCGTCATCTTGCTCATTAATCCTTGATACTCCGCCATCAATTCGCGTCTGAGGCTGGCCGCCAGACGCGGGTCCGGCGATTCATTTGGCGCGGATCGGCACTGCTGGATCGACTTCTCGATGCTCGATAGAAAGGCCTTACAGGGCTCGCAGCCATCCATGTGCTTTTCCAGCTCTTCACAAAGGGAATCATCAAGCTGGTCATCAAGGTAGTTTGAGAGTTCGGCGAACATTTCTTTGCAGCGCCGTTGTCGCGGTTGTACGGAGAGGTGTATTTTCTCGGAGGGTTCCGCCGTTTGATGGCGCATACGATGCTGGTCCTGTTTGGCCAGTTCCTTCCGCACGAAGAGTCGCGCCCGGTGCAGCCGCACGCGGATTGTCCCGAGCCGGAGGCCTGTAATTTCGGCGACGTCCCCATCGGACAGCTCCTCCATATCATGCAGTACAAGAATGAGCCGATACTCCGCAGGCAGTCTCTGTACTGCTTCCCGAAGACGCTTGGCATTCTCGCGGCGCAATAAAGAAGTCTCCGGCGTTCCATCGGAACTGCTCGAAAGCTTTTGCAATTCCCGACGGTCGGGCATCAGTTCTTCGAGGGAGAGATCTTCCTTGGGAGCGAATTTGCTCTTTCGCCGGCTCATCAGGCAGCGGTTCTTGGCGACCTTATAAAGCCAAACCATCAAAGCCTTAGGATTGTCGAACTTTGGCAGGATGGGAAGCGATTTGAGGAGCACTTCCTGCATGGTGTCCTCGGCGTCTTGCCGCTGCCCGCACACTTTCATGCTGAAGGCGAAGACTGTGTTCTGTAACAAAGCCAGCGCTTCTTCCAAAGACTTTTGATCTTTTCGCTGAATCAATTGAACGACTTGCTCGATCTCGGGTCGCACGGGATAACTGTAGCACGGCGAGCTGTAACTGAAATGTGGTCGCTGATTCTCGGAATGAAGACAAGTGTCAAAGGCCTCAAGGCTTGAGTCCATTCTTCGACAACACTCCGCGAGCGGGCGGTGGAAATGATGAAGGGGCCCTCACGGCTTCTGTCGTGGACAATATGTGACGGTTTTTGTTGGGTATGACATGAACTCCATTGGCCGCTGCTTACCCCCCAGCGACGCAATCCTGTGGCGCTCGTTAGCGTCGGCTCGGAATTCCTGTGACACTGCGCACATGGCCATGTGACATGCCTCATCGCGCCTTCTCGAATGACTGTACCAAAATAGTTTTAGTAGGAGGTGCCCATGTACAAAGATGAGCGAGACCTATTGGATGTCCTCAAGGCTGAACTCGCATTCCTGCAAAAAGGCGGCTACGACCGCTCGGTACGCGAGTCCTGGAGGCAGCCGCTCATTTTCGAGGATTCACCAAGCTGTATGAATTACCATTCCAAAGAGAATCCTGGCCCGTGCTCTGACTGCGTCTTGATGCAACTCGTGCCGCCACAGTTTCGCGGGAAGCAGATTCCGTGCCGGCATATCCCCTTCAACGCCGAGGGCGAGACGCTGGACTTGCTCTGGCGGTACTCCGACCAGTTCGAAATCGAAGAAGTATTCGGAAATTGGCTCCGGACAACGATCGCGGCGCTCGAAGAGGCACGGCAAGCATCACGCGCCGAGGGAAACCCGCATTCGGCGCCTAGCGGTGTCGAAGCGACAGGGGAGCGCCTGTTTCAAAAGTTGCCCCCGAAATGTGCCAACCCTGCCTGTCCCAACGCGTTTCGTTGGCTGGCGGGAGGCAAATTCTTCCGTTTTCGGCAAGAGCTTGCGGCCTCGCACTCGAAGGACAAAGGTGCTCCTGCGATGCTCGGAATTCCCGGAGTGGAGGATTACTGGCTCTGCGAGCACTGTTCGCACATATACACTCTCGCGTTTGAGGATGATAAAGGTGTGAGGTTGAAGTTGCTCTGGACTGAGCTCCTGGTTGACGATTGCCCGAAGCAATTGACGGCTAGCTAGCCTTTAGCTGCTCGATGGCGATGAAAGAGTACGATCTATGGGGCTTTCCTCATGGGGGCAATTCCTGAAATGAGGTAGGCTATGCTGGCATGTCATCGGAGACTGCGGAAAATGATACGGGAGACGAATGGAGCATGCACCTTAGAAATCCGTCATATTGTGGAAAGGGAGGGCTACGCGAACCGCGTTGAGAACAGCTGCCAAGTCAATGAATTCCTGGGCGATGGCGCCTTCGATTGGCGAGAGCCAACCGAACGCTGCGGCTATCATTCCGATGACGCTGAGACCCATGCCACCCAAAGCGCTGAGCAGCGCGATCGAACGCATCCGGCGGCCGATGTGCATCAACTCGTCTACTTTGCCGAGCGATGCGTCGAGTATCACTGCATCGGCGGCCTCCGCGGTGATGTCGCTGCTCATTCCAAACGCGACTCCAACCGTGGCCGCTTGCATCGCGGGAGCATCATTGATGCCGTCTCCAACAAACAATGTTTTGCTCCGCTGGGTTTCCTCCCGGACGATAGAGACTTTTTCCTCAGGACTCTTGCCCGCGTGTACTTCCGTGATCCCCACAACATCGGCCAAATAGCGAACTTCCGAATCGCGGTCGCCCGAAACGAGGAGGACGCGGCTGACATGATGCCGGGGACGAAGATGATTCACAAAGCTTCGGCCTCCGGCCCGGACTACGTCGCGAAACCGGAACGTCGCGGCGTATACGCCATCGATGAGGACCACGCATTCTAGGCCCACCGCCGCCACGGGTAAAGACAGATTCCGATCGGTTACTTTGTTTCGGCCCGTGATCCACACTTCTTGTCCGGCGACTTTTCCGCGCAGGCCCTCGCCCTGTTTCTCGCTGACTTCGGTGACCGGATCGAGTTCAATCCCAGCATTGCGCGCGGCCTCGAGAAGGGCTCCGGCCAGCGGATGTTTTGAATAGCGCTCCAGGCTTGCGGCGATTCTCAGAACTTTGTTTTCCGATTCGCCGGGCGCACAAACAATTTCCGTGAGAGATGGGCGTCCATAAGTTAGCGTTCCGGTTTTGTCGAAAATTAAAATCTTGCATTGATTAATCTGTTCTAGCACGGCCGGGTTCTTGATGATGATGCTGCGCCGCGCGGAAAGTGAAATGGCCCCGATCACCGCCACGGGAATAGCCAGCAACAACGGGCAAGGCGTGGCGATCACGAGCACGGCCAGAAATCGGTGGGGCTCTCCGCTCAGGATCCATGCAGCCAGCGCCAGCATAACAGCCAACGGCGTGTACCAGGCTCCCAACATATCGCCAAGCCGTCGTAGGCGCGGCCTCCGTTGCTGCGTTTCCTGCATCACCTGCATGATCTTTGCGTACCGCGAATCCATCGGAAGTTTTCCGGCCTGAATAGTGAGTGCGGCTTCGCCATTGACGGCTCCGGAAAGCACTTCGGATCCGGGTATCTTGGACATTTCGAACGGTTCACCAGTCAGGTAGGCTTCGTTCATTCTGCTCTGGCCTTCCAGCACAACTCCATCCACCGGGCAGATTTCATGCGGGAACACAACAAGCATGTCTCCTACCTGGATGGATTTGATTTCAATGTCGGTGATTTCACTTCCCAACTTCCGGTGTGCTGTTTGCGGCATCCGCTGGGACAATGCTTTGAGCACGGAAGATGCGCGTCGCGCCGCGAATGTTTCGAGAGCCGTGCCGCCTGAAAGCATCAATACGACGATCGAGCCGACCAGGTACTGTCCCATCAGAACAGAGACCACGATGGAAAGACCCGCCAGCAAATCGGAGCCAAACTCGAGCGCGAATACCCTGCGAGCGAGACGAACCACGAGAGGGAGGCCGCCCAGAATCAGGGTGAGATAAAGGGGAACGAATTGAGCCAGAGAAGAAGCCTGAAAGCCATACCGCAGTGCCAAGTGTGCTGCGATACCTGTGGCCGCCAGGGTCGCGATGAAGAAATCGGACCGGGATGCAGGATCTACGTCGTCCCGAGAAGGATCCCGGGGTTGAGGGCCGGGCCTTTGATCGACACGACTCGAAATCCCCTCAACCCCAGGCTCTGTTGATGCGATGGGCATATGCGTCACACAGGCCTCGATGGCCTCTTACCCGCGGACGGTGAGGACCGGGCACTCGGCTTGCGTGACAATGCGGTGCGCCGTCGGACGGAACAAGTGTGTTGTCGCGCCCATATGGCCTGCTGCCCCGCGGACACCAAGAACGATCAGGTCGGCTCCCAGCGCTATGGCGACTTCCATGATTTTTTCCGCCGCAGGGCCCTTCTCCACCCTGAAGTTCGGCTCACACCAGGGCTTCGCTTCAGATGGCACCAATTCACGGAGCCGACGTAGTGTTGATTCGATGTAATTCCCGGCGTGAACCAATTCTCCCACTTCCGGCTCTCCGATGACGTGGAGGATCGTCAGCCGCGCCTGGTGTTCCTGCGCCAAAGAAACTGCGTAAGGTAGTGCACTCAACGATTCCGGAGAGAAGTCGGTCGCATAGAGAATTTCCTTCATTTCCAGGCGGCGTTCCGTGTCCCTGGAAATGTGCGGGCCAACAGTCAGCACCGGACATGGGGCGCTTCGGAAAATCTCCTCGGCAACAGAGCCGAGCAGGGCCCTTCCCAAGCCCGTCCGTCCCTTTGTGCCGATCACAAGCAGGTCGATGTTCTGCTGCCGCACCATGTCGGAGAGCGTGGACCAGACGTCGCCCTCGCTGACGGTGACAGCATGCGGAAAGCCTGCAAACATCTCGTGCAATTCCTGAGCCTCGAACTTGGCTTGTTCCCCTGCTGCTTCGATGACTTGCGGTATCATCTCCGGCCCGACAATCGGATAAGTGGCAGGAAGCCGGACGTGAACTGCCTGCACTTTGGCCTGGTACTGTTTCGACAGTCCTTTAACGTATGGGAGTGCAGCCTCAGCCGCCGGTGAGAAATCAGTTGCATACAAAATGTTCTGGAGTGAAATCCGTGGTTGTGTGGCAGTCGCGTTCATAAACCACCTCCCCGCAGACCATACAATGCGCTTACGGGTGCGCGAAGACTGTGATGTATGTCACCTTCTACCGTGACTCGAATCACCTCGCGCATCTCGCCTTCCCGCTATCTTGATTTTTGATATCGGATTGGCTTCACTCGGAGGAGGGCACCGCGGATATTAGAAAGATGATCGGAATATACATGATTCCAGTCAAATTGCGAATTGTCAATTTGACCAACTGCATCAAGTCAGGCCCGGCAAAATAGGTCAGACATTCAGGTCTCTTGGTAACGCGCGCACACCTTGGCCTCGCGGTGAAGTTGCTTCGTTCTAGACTTCTGTCCCAGACGCTGCTCGCCGAGACCATTCAGTGGATCCGTTGATTTAACGCTACCTCAAGCTGCTGCATGAGTGGTTTCCTCGGGCTGAACCGTGTAGGCGAGGGCGGACCAGATGATTCTCTTAATTTCAGCAGGGTTGGGTGGGCAAACAATAAAATCAAATGCGCCGGCTCCCAGGGCTCTTAAATAGGAGTCCCAATCGGCATCGAGTGAAAGAACAATCACGGGAACGTGGACGGTTGATTTGTCTACTTCTCTCAAGACAGCTCGGAAATCACCATCAGCCAGATTATCTCTGCACAGCACCACCCGGAACGCTTCTTGGCGCAATAGAGTACGAGCTTCTTCCAAGTTGGGGCAACGGATTGGGTCCAGTCCGCACTTGAGGAGCGCCGCGACGATTTTCTCTCGATCCCCTCCCGGATGATGAATGACTAATGCGTGATCGATCTTCGGCATTTCTGCTCCTGAGCGGGGAGATGCATACCCAATCCAGACTGCTAGTTTCGCCTCAAATGGCGGCTGGCTACGCTCCGGAGCTGGAAGCCCAGATGAAGGATGCGCACGTGCGGGTCGAACGAGTTGCAAGTACGGTTCTGATGCTTTGTGATCTCCATCACCCGCAAGAGGAATACGGATCACACCCCAAGCCGATCCTTCGAGCTAACCTATAGGCGTTGGAGGGATGGCTAAAGGAGGATGTCATGGTCAGCCAAGATTATCTCTTCATGGTGTTGCTTGTCATCAGCGTGCTCTACTTCGTCCATTGGGGCGGCGGTCACTCCTGGAGACATTGAGTTGTTTGGAAGGTAACTCTTTGCCTGCTGGAGAATGCAAAGATTGCGAGGTAGAAGAGATGCCAGAACAAACGCGAGCGAATCCATCATGGAACGGCAGAACTCTGAAGATGATGCCAATCAGATCTGCCGACTGCACCAAAAGGATTGCAGACATCATTGCCCGGCGAGCATTTCAGATCAGTGAAGCACGCGGCTTTACACCGGGACAGAAGGTCTTCGTTTACGTTTAAATGAACTTTAACCAGTTACCGCAGCTCCGCTCGGCCCGCGTAGTCGAAATTCCCACGCTCTGACGGTCACGAGCGCCGCAAGCGTGCACTAAGTAGAAAAGTGATCTCTGTTCTCTCAATGTTCCCTGCTGCCTTTACGAGCAATCACAAACAAGCAGATGGATGGGGGGGCGGCGGGAATTTCACCTACTGCCCTTAAAACGACAATCTAAAATTCAGAACGTGTCGCCGGAATGCAATTGAGAGGGATCTGAATATGAAGAGGCCAATCCGGTTATTGGGCTTAAAATGCGTCACGCTGGCAATGTCGGGAGACTGCCAGGTCAACCGCTGATTTCTAAACAGATTGGTGAACGCAACCTCGATTCAAGCGGTGACCCCCTGCCTGTGGAGCAGGGGATCACGACAGGACATGCGGTTCAACCCTAGGTCGTATGTGCTAGAAACTGAAGTTGGTTGGTGGACGTGAGCGGGTTCGAACCGCCGACCCCCTGCTTGCAAAGCAGGTGCTCTCCCAGCTGAGCTACACGCCCACATTTGAAGTCACATTCATTCTAAAGCATTTCCCGCCGTTCCAAAAATCAAATCCTCCTCTTTCAGCCGTTACTGTGTCAGAACTGTGTCAGAATCCACGTTGCTGGGCGCATTCTGGCACAGCGTGCCCGGCATTTCGTTGGCTTGGCGGTTGAGTTTCTCCAGGGCTTCTCTTTTCATTTGCAACTTCATTTGCGAATACTTCTTGAAGACCTGGGAATCACCCTGCCGAAGCATCTGTGTGACCCACTCGTCCGCCACGCCGCCTGCACTTAACCTGGTAGCGTACGTGGACCGCAGGTCATAGATTCTAAAGTACGAAATCCCTGCCCTCCGGAGAGTATTCCTCCATGCCGTTTTCACGGACTTCAGGTGTTTGGTTGGAGTTTTATCGCCGGGGAAGAGGAAGTCACCGATCCCAGCGATAGCGATTTGGTTTCGAAATGCGTCCAATGCAAGCTTGGTCAACGGGTGTTCAGAAATCCCATTCGGTGTTTTCGAATCGGGTATCCAAACGACCTCATTGATGAGGTCCACTTGGTCTTTTTTCATCGGAAGCAGTTCCTTGTAAACTCGCAGACCTGTCTCCGTGATGATGCGAACGATGTTCCCCAAATGTGCGGGAGCGTGGAATTGGATCTTTTGCTGCTCTGACCATGAAACGTAATGCGGTCGGAACAACCCTTTCACTGCCACCGGGAATTCCACATTTGCGCATGGGTTCGAGGCGAGCAGCTTCTTTCGAACGGCCACGTTGAACATACGTCGAAGCACCCTAAATTCTTGGTGGACTGTAGTTGGCTTTGGTTTTCCCCGTTCAATATAGCCCGAGGACGTTTTGAAACGGATGGGTTGACGAAGCCGATCACGAAGGTAGTGCTCGATCTCATCTGCCGTCATATCAATTAGCCTGCGGGTGCCAAACGCCTTTTTCAGGTGATTCGCTGCCCGCAGATTGGCCGCGTGTGTTTTCGGTTCGCGAACGGGTGGCTTGGAGTAATTTTCTAAGAACACATCCGTCCACTCCCCGCAGGTTAAGTTTTCGCCCTTTCGGACGATTTCAAGTATGTTGCCATCCCTGGCCTGAAGCCTTTCCCTAAGTTGCTTCTGAGCTTCATTCCAGTCTTCGGTGAAAGTGGATTCCCTGTGGCGGGTGCCATCCCGATCTCGGTAATCCAGCGACAAGAACTTTGAATCCTTTCTCCGAGCAACTTTGCCGTCATATCTAATAGGTCTACCCATTCTCCATCTCCTGTTTGAACGAAGCGCGGAAGGGCTCAAGATCCGATTTTAGAAACCGAATATTGCGGCCCATCACGCGGAGATGGGGAATCTGCTTTCGCTCGACCCAAAGGTACACGGTTTGCGGGCTAACGCCAAGGAACCTAGCCGCCTCCCTGACAGTCAAAGGGAATTCGTTAGCAGGCGCCGAGGCCTGAGGATCACGCGCAGGAGTTGTTTCTTGGCTCATGGAATGCCCGCTGGACGTAGCCGCATTCTCCCCCTTCGATCCCATTTGGGGCCCTCCCGCTTCAATCGTGGCTGCTGCAACTTGCTCGCGTCCCGATGTGTATACCCAACCTTCTGGAACCTTCGCGACAAAACGCCAAGCAGTTTTTCGACGACGTGATCGGTGGGCAATGCCTCACATTCAATTGCCAGCCTTGCGGCTCCTCTATCCTTCAAGTATCTCCGCAGGAAAGTTGCCGTCACCCTCCTCATCAATCCCGTCATCAGAGCAATCACGTACCTTGGTTTCGTCCTCGGGGCCCACACCCCTCAGGCCAATCGCCTTCAGCCAAACCAAATGTTTACGCCAGAGGATACGCAGCGCGCCTAGGTCGTACTCCACGGATCCAAATTCCCTGGGTTCAGGGTAACCGTTCATGATCATTGCGCCGACCTTGTCCTGGGCTCGTCCCAAAACATAATTTATCTTCCGAATCCGCTTCTTTGCCTTCTTAAAGTCAGCATGTTCGGCCTTCCGCTTTTTGTGTTTCACACCATTGATATTAGTTTTATTTGTCATTTCTGCATTTCTCCTAAGGTCAGTCCGCAATGGGTGGCTGGGTTGAGAGTGATAGTTGCCCCGTCGTGACAGATAGGTTCAATCGTCATCACGGGATTCAAGAGCCCTCTTGGATTTCCTAGTTCGCTCTGATGCTTTGATCTTGGCCAAATCCCGCAGACTGCGGCGTTCTTTTTCAAGCTTCCTTGCATGCTTTTCTTTTTCGGCTCTGAGCGCGCGCTCCTCATATTTTGCCGCCAGTAGCCATGCTGCCAGCTTATCCATCTCTGGCCCGTCGATGCCAAAGCACAATCCTTCGAGACAAGCCTCGATTGAAATCGTCAGGCTCTTGTTGGGCACACCCACCCCGTAGGCATCCAAGGCAAAGATGATCACATCACCTTCTTCGGATTGGATTTCGATGCGGCTCACTTCTTCATGCCAGTCGTGCACCTTATGGGGCCATTGCCTAGTGCGATCGGTTTTTTCGGTAGCCATTGCCATTGTGGTGATCCTCCTTGTTGTCATCCTGAATTGCTTGATTTCGCAGCCCTTGCTGCGAATTAGTTCATACACACCGAATTATCCGACGTAGGGGGGCTGAAACTTGAAATGCGAAAGGCGTGATCAGTTCTAAATTACTGATTTTCGTATGCTTGTGGTGAGATGAAAAATTCTTAATTTAAGAGAAGCAACTTAAGTCAGGGCTTGGTGACCTTTAGAAGATATTTCCGGGCAATCTGGCTCTTCAGTACATAGAACTGATCTCGATCTTGAAATATCAACTCTGCATACGACTTCCACCGACCATTGCGTGGTTTGAGTCCTGCAGCGTCCCATGCTTCGGCCCAGCGCCGAGGGGGCCAGCCCTCGTTGATCGCTTGAACTGCGATTTGCTCACGCTTGGACTTCGGTATGGCGCTCACGATTCGTCGGATGCTACCGCTGGAAACTCGCAAACCCAAAATGCCAAAGATACTCTTTCTGCGGTCGAAGAGCTCGTCAAACAGTGACCGTACCGCCGGAAGAAAAGGCTCGATAGTGCTTACAAGTTTCTGTTCGTCTTTGTCGGGAGGAGCCTCGACCCGTGCAAAATGATGGCGTAGATATTTCTGCACTGCATCGCTCAGCACACGATCCCGAATTTGCACATTACTGCGAATGTCTCGAATCTGATCCATCAGTACAGCCGCGATCCAAGCTTCCGGAGGAGTTAGTTCTAGCAGCGGATTTTCACGTCGTTCCTTTTGAAAGAGGTCTTCGATTTCAACTAGTCGTGTACTGATACCATAATCCAAGGGAACGGCATTTACACAATTTGCCCTCTCGAGGATTGCCTTCCTCCTCAGCATCAAAAGAACTTCTGGTGAAAATTCCGCATCGTGAAATTTTTCGATAGGCATCAGTCCTCCCGGACCTTCCCAAAACAAAAAAGCCCCCAGGAAAGCATGATCTGGAGGCACATTATTTAAACCGGGCTGTGCCCAGCCCATTGATTGTTCAGCCAAAACATATTCCTGCTGCTTCAGAAGGTCAAGAGAAATGCAACGCCGTCGACCGGGTGAATCGTGCGCTTCCTCTTCACGGGGTCCTGATTTCAGGTTCCAGAAATTTTATGATTTTCAAAGGGCCTCTTGAACCGATGGGGCCCCCTTTTCAATTTGAAAAAAACGGTGACATGCATTTGTTTTCCGCAGAAATGAGTAGAAAAAACCGTTACGTGTAAACACTCCAAGAAACTCGAAATTTTCACACCACTTAAAGCCCTCACCGGAATGCCCGCCCCTGTCTGAGCACGTACCGATTTTTCCCTCCTTCCAGGTCTTTTTCGATCCAAGACTATCAATCCAGCGTAGGACAATTCAGGCGGGCGCAATCAGACTCACGAGGAACCTTATTATGGGTTTCTATCCAGTGGCTACCGTCTCATAAAGGTGAAATCAATGATTTGATTATGTCCATTGATATCCTCAATTCTCCAATTCTGACCCCTGTTGAACATACCAAGACCGCGGTTGCCGCATCCCGCCGGAGACCGGCCTTCTCATCCCATCTGATAAACGGGATTCTCGGAATGTGGTACCCGAACCCATCCGCCCCGAGAACACATTTCTGTCGGAAGAATTCTCGGCATTGTCGCCGGCGTGGGTGAATCTTTGCCTGAATGGTCGACTTGATTTATGGCGGGGCGGAGGGTGTATACTCGCGCCGTTAGTCCGCACCTCAATTCTATTCCCCCGCAGTTCTCCGAAGTGGAGGTTTCCATGAGCGCAACATCCGTCGTCAGCATCGCAAGGAGTTCCCTGAACTGGTCCATCATTTTCAGCATTCTGATGATTCTCGCGGGCGTTGCCGCGATCGCCATGCCGCCCGTTGCGGGCCTCGCGGTAAACATCGTAGTTGCGTGGCTATTGTTATTCAGCGCTGCAATGCATCTGGTGTTCGCTTGGCACACGCGCACCGTCGGAGCGGCGGTGTGGGAAGTGCTGCTGGGCTTGGTCTACGCCGTCATCAGCATCTATTTGCTAGCGCAGCCCGTGGCGGGCCTGGTAGCGCTGACGCTGGCACTGGCCATATGCCTATTCCTGGAAGCCGTGCTCGAATTCACGGTGTGGAGTTTTCTGCGGCGGTTGCCGGGCGCGGTTTGGCTGCTGTTCGACGCTGTGGTCACGTTGATTCTCGCGGTCATGATCTGGCGGACTTGGCCCTCGAGTACAGAGTGGGTCATCGGAACGCTCGTGGGTGTCAGTATGCTCTTCAGCGGAACTTCCCGGCTCATGCTGTCGCTCACGGCGCGGCAACTTGTGCCGAAGAGCGCATAGCCTGCCGAAAACAGCGGCAACACGATTCGCCACACCTGAGCCATATTTCGATAAGACTTCACGGGACTTGGCCATCTTCGTATATGAGCATCATGTTGACGTAGGATTACTTCTGCCCTAACTCATGCGGGTCGCAGCGCATCGGGTGCTATAATCCGCCGATCCTCGCGTCTGGCGCTAGAAAGGATCAACCTTATGCTTATGTCTTGTCTCAGGAAGACTTTTACGCGGGCACTCTGCGGATCAGTGGCGATCGGTCTGGCCGTGCCATTGTTCGCACTCCTAGCTGTCCCGGCCGGCTTCGCCCAGGCACCGGCCCTGCCCGCGTTCCAGGCGACAGATAATAGCCCGAACTTCAAAGACGGGAAGGTGTTACTTGAAGAGCGCCGCATTCGAGCGTATACGTACCTCGGGGGCGATGAAAATATCATCCGGCAAACGCTCCAGCGGATCGTGAAGCAAGAAGGCGACGCCCCCGGTGGGTGGGTCTATGAGTGGAGCGTCCTTGGCAAGTACTACGAAAACCACGGCGACACACTTCTCGAGACCGGACAGCGGCGTCCGGCCCTCAACGCCTACATGACCTCGAACGTCTACTACGCGCTCGCCTGGTTCCCGAGGATTAACTCGGAACAGGAGGCGAAGGCCTATGACGCACAACTGCGGGTGTACCAGAAGGGCGGCAAGCTTTTCGAAGTGCCGCTGGAGTTGGTGAAGGCTCCGTACAAGGACGGTTACATCACCACCTATCTGCACAAGCCGTTCGGCGTCGCCAAGCCGCCGCTCGTCATCTGGTACGGGGGCGTCGACCAGTACAAGGCCAACCACTGGCGCCCCATCCAGGACATGCTCGCCAAGGGCTTTGCCGTCGCCACGCTCGACCTGCCCGCCTTCGGCGAGAGCAGGCAGTGGCCCCCGGATACCAAGGCGGAGGCCAATTTCGCCGTTCTCGACACGTACATGAAGCGAGAGGACATCGACACCAAGCGGATCAGCTTCTTCGGGCAAAGCTATGGCGGGGCCGCCTCGTTGCGCGCGGCGCTGCGAAACGATCAGCGCGTGAGGGCCATCGTGGCCATGTGCGCGGGGCTACACTTGGGCGAGAAGAACTCGTTGGCGCCCGAGGCAAAACCAGGAGACAAGCTGATTAACGGACCTCTGCTCGTGGCCAACGGCACGCGCGATGCCGGCAACCCTGTCCCGGACCTGGTGTCGACCTACCAGTCGGCGAAGGAGGGCGATCTGTGGCTGCTCGGCCGCGGCGAGCATTGCGCGGTGGAGTACTGGCCCGTCATGATCCCGCAAATGGCCGACTGGCTGATTGCGAAGATCAATAAGTGAAGGTTCGGGCTTCCTAGATTAACTGCCTTGCATTTACACGGACCAACTAGATTAATAGGTCGAGCCAAGTTCTGCTAGACGGGATTCTCGGTAACTGCAAATCGGCCTGTTTCCACATTCCGAGAACGACTTATCGGGACTTGGCCCCGTATCGCCAGACGTCTCGTTCACCTTTGTAGTCAATCATTCGTTTCCTTAGTGATTCCTGGACTGGGTGCCACATGTTGGCATAGGCTGGGCGGGTGATGCGGTATGTGACGGGTTTCGTTTACATGATAGGCGGGCTGCTAGTTATATTCATTGGAATCCTGCTGACCGGCATGATGCTAGGAATGACGACCGCGATTTTTTCAGTGACAAGCCTGTTAGTTGCTCCGCTCTTTGCCATCGGACCGTCATTGCTCATTCTGACCGGAGTCATCGAAATCGTAGGCGGCGTTCGCCGTGAAAGGCTATCGGTAGTTGCCGGTGTCATGGTGGTGGGTGTCTTGGCAGCATGGACGGTGCCGAGAATCGGCTGGCGGCTTTCGGCTTGGCTAATTCTTGAGCCCGTAGCAGTAGCACTTCTGATTGCCGGAATAATGATCGTCGCTTTGAAAAAGAAATGGATCGCCGCAGTGATTGGCACTGCCCTTGCCGCACCTTTTTTTCTGTTCGGCTCCGGCCAAATCCTGTACGGCTACTGGTCGAGCGGCAATCCATTCACTTGGATAAACATTTGGCTTTTCGCTCCAACTGTGCTGCTCATCTCCTGTTTCATTCTTGCTTTGTCTTCACGACATGCTTGAGATCAGAAGTAAGGCTGACTCGATTCCTGATAAACGGCATGTGGTTCAGCCCAGGGCAAGCCAAAAAGCCACATTCCGAGACTTATCAGGATGTGGGAACAAACGATCAATAAACACTATCGTGCTTCTCAGCCGTGGTGACAGGTATTGGCTCCAACGATTCGTCTGATTGGACGTAAAGACTGCGGTTCTGCTCGATATATAGGTATTGACCGTCCTTCACTCCGATGAAAACGAGTCCTGTGCCGTCGAACGCCTTATGCACTGAGACGGCTTCGCCAGTCTTGATGTTGATACGGAAAACTTCGAGTTTGTAGCCCCGGTCATTGCCTAGGAGAAGCTCCAGCACGATGTTGCCATCGTCGCTGAAGTCTACTTGATGAACTTGCGAGAGGTGATAGCCGTCTCTCGTTGAGACCTTTTCCACAATGTCACTGATGCTTCGATATGCGAGGACGGCTCCGTCACGGTCGCACGCTACAACTTCGCGATTCCTAGGGGCATAAAAGTAGATGCGATCTTTCGTAACCTTGAGGGTGGGCTCTCCAATTTCGCCACCTTGCCAAAAGGAATTGTCCCGATCCTTCAACGTATCAGCTGGGACCATACTTTTAAGCACTGAACCCTCGCGGCTGTACTCGACGACGAGCGGGTAGTTGGGCGTGTTTGCGCCATCCGGGGTGTCGCGATCACCAAGCACAAAAATTGCGTCATCATCTTTGCTGTAAGCGATCGCGTCCGCGTATTGCGGCGCGGGATCCCAATTTCTTAACAGTCGACCGGAGCTATCGTACGTCAAGATTGCTCGCCGAATCTGGCGCCCCTCGTAGTCCAAGATCGCAGCAATCATGGTTGTATCATCCGGGCCAGCGGTCAATCCGTCGACAATCACTTCCTGCAGTCCTGGAAATTCCTTGGATATATCGATGTCCGCGCCCCGTTGCCGAGTGTCCACGTAACCTCGTACGGAAAAGTCCGGAAGCCTGGCGCCATAACCGAAAAACAAGACTTGATTCGTGGAATCCCATCGCGGAAGCCCAGCAGCTGGGGGATTTAGCTCTTGCGCGACGGACCGAGGAACACAAATTGCTGTCGCCATTCCCAAAAATATCAGACAAGGCCGATTCAATCGCAACGGAGTGGCCTCCTGACGAGCGTTAACGCCTAGGGAGAATTATAGTCCTAGATAGGTCCTTCCATGAGAAGGCCGGTTAGTGTCAAGTCGGTTTTGTAGTTGCCTTTGGTCGTCGAGTGGTCTTCCTTAGAACCGAGCCGCCTCTGTCGCCATCCTTCCATCCGCACTCTTTTGTGAGCGATCTTCGCTCGGTGCCAGTTGGGTGTTCTCGTTTCAGTGGTGCTGCTACCTGATAATCGACCTCTGCTCCCACCGTTTCGGCGGGAGTCGGGCCCCAGGACTTAGTCGCAGTCACCTGGACTCGGCGGTTGAGCTCGGCTGTCGGGATCGCCACTCTCTAGGTCACTTCCCGCATCGCTTTCTGACTATTGCGCAGTGGTTCGTACACCTCTCCGCCTACCCACAACCGATGCAGCAGGACCGCCAGCTTTCGAGCCACGGCCACCACCGCTCGCTTCTTGGCATTTTTTCCTCCTCGCTCCGCAAGCTTGCGTCCCCATCGCCGCAGATCGCTGTCTTCTCCAAAAGGTCCCAGAATGTAGTGCGCTCCCTGCACCATCATCGTGCGCAGATACCGGTCTCCTTCTTTGCTGATGCCCTTCTGGGGTTCGCTCTCCCCAGAGTTCCTGCGGCCAGGTCGTAACCCGAGAAAACACCCTACCTGGCGACTCTTCGGAAACCGATACGGGTCTTCGATCGTCAGGACATACGTCAGAGCGATCTGTGTTCCCACGCCCTTCACCTGCTTGAGCAAGGACACTTCCGGGTAAACTTCCTTGGCGATTTTCTCCATCCGTTCGTCGTATTCCTTGACGCGCTCGTTCAGCGATTCAATTTCTTTGAGCAGCGGCTCCAGAACATCCCGCAATTCTGTGCTCAATGCAGCGGCCAGCTCCCGGTTCACCTGATACGTGCCACACTTGGGCAGTCGTTGGCCATAAGACTTCACGAGCCCCCGTGCGGCGTTCACCAAGGCTGTTCGAGCACTCACTAGTTCAGCTCGCGCTCGAATCACCGTCAGGTGGAGTTGCGCTTGCACACTGCGATGCCGCACCGGCCCCAACAGCTCGGGATCGACTCGCGCCAGTCGTGCCAGGGTCCGAGCATCGTGCCGATCATCTTTTCGATTGCTCTTGGTGATCAGCTGCACCTTTTGTGCATGCGCCACGATCACTTCGTGTCCCAACTCAGTGAGCAGTCGGCTTACCCAGGGGGAATGGGTTCCTGTCTCCAGTGCGATGAGACTTCGCGGTATCTTTCCAAAGGTCTGCTTCATCGCCTCCGGCGTCGTTGGCAGTTTTTGTTCCAAAATGACTTGGCCTGCTTCATCCAAAACACAGTAAAACGACCAGCGATCGCCCAGATCCAAACCGATGGTCAGCTTTTGCTCCTTGAAAATTTCGTTCTTGAATGCCTGCACAGTGATAGTCTTTTTCACAGCCGGTCTCCTTTCGGTTGCGCTTCGAGCGCGTCGACCATTGGGAGCGTATCGCATCCCGCCGGAGACCGGCCTTCTCATCCCATCTGATAAACGGTGCCGGCTCAACCGGTCGATGCAACACCATCTGCTATAAATCTCTTGTCTATAAGGTGGTGTTCATGACGCGACGGAAACGGGTAAGGCTTTCCGCGATGCAGCGGAACGACATGTGGAGCCGTTGGAAGGCGGGACAGTCCTTGCATGAGATTGGACGAGCCTTCAGCAAAGACCATGTGTCCATTCAATTTATGTTGGCGCAGCACGGTGGGATCGCTCCGGCAGCACGTCGGCGCTCACTGATAACACTCACACTGGCGGAACGAGAGGACATCTCCCGAGGGATCGCTTCCGGTTCGTCGATTCGCGAGATCGCCAAAGGTCTGGAGCGGGCTGTTTCGACGGTGAGCCGAGAGGTCGCCCGCCATGGCGGGCGACCTCTGTATCGAGCCAATGAAGCCGATCACCAGGCCTGGGAGTCGGCCTTGCGGCCCAAGCGGTGCCTTCTTGCTATCCACGTGAAGCTGCAAGAGATCGTTGCGGGTAAACTCATCCTGGACTGGTCGCCGGAACAAGTTTCCGGATGGCTGAAGATTCAGTATCCCGAGGACGAGAGAATGCACGTGTCGCACGAGACGATTTACCGCAGTCTGTTCATTCAAGCGCGAGGAGTGCTGAAGAAAGGGCTTATCCAGCATCTCAGATTCAAGCGGCGGATCCGCCGCTCGCGGCACGCGCGAGATGGCGGACACCGCAGTGGCCAAATCGTTGATGCCATCTCCATCCGGGAAAGGCCCGCAGAAATCGAGGATCGTGCAATCCCCGGCCATTGGGAAGGCGATCTCATCGGCGGCACCAAGAACAGCCACATCGCGACGCTCGTGGAACGACATTCGCGATTTACCATGCTGGTCAAAGTGCCCAGCAAAGATACGGCTACAGTGGTCGCCGCCCTGAGCCGGCACGTTCGCAAACTGCCCGCATCGCTGCGGCGCTCGTTAACCTGGGATCGCGGGCTGGAGATGGCCCAGCACAAGAGCTTCACGGTAGCCACGGATGTGAAAGTGTACTTCTGTGATCCACAGAGCCCGTGGCAGCGAGGCAGCAACGAAAACACGAATGGCCTGCTCCGACAGTACTTCCCTAAACGAACAGATTTGTCAGGGTATTCTCAAGCCGAGCTCGACGAGGTGGCGCTACGATTAAATCAACGTCCGAGAAAGACTTTGGGATTTGAGACTCCGGCAGATAGACTGCAAGCAAGTGTTGCACTGACCCATTGAGACCACCGGGATTCTCGGAATGTGGCCCACATAATTCGTGACGAATGGTTCCCGAAAGTTAGCGTCATCGGAAGGCTCTCGAAGTATCAAGGGGAGCATTACAGCGGTGACTCAGCGACACTCTTTTGGGATGGAATCCTTCAATTTCCCTAGGTCCTGTTTCTTTACGAAATCATCCAAGGCTTTGACCTTAGCATCGGGCTTATTTTGAATGATAGCCCGATACATCTTTAGGACGCTCTCGACTGCGGACAGGTTCATCGCTCCGAGGTCGCTGGTTTTACTGGGATTCTCGATTAGGAACGCTGCGCTGGCAAGCATATATTGTCGCGTGATCG
This sequence comes from uncultured Acidobacteriota bacterium, assembly GCA_963719875.1. Classification (GTDB taxonomy): domain Bacteria; phylum Acidobacteriota; class Terriglobia; order Acidiferrales; family UBA7541; genus Palsa-360. The sequence goes on from CAVRDJ010000002.1 coordinate 1,810,782, forward strand.
CGTGCGAGTACGTGTATTTCATCCCGTTGAACTCGTTCAGCAGTGCCGGACAAAGGATCACGTGGAAATCGTGCGCGTCCTCTACACCTTTCAACACCAATTCGCCTTGCTTGTTCACAGTCTCGTCCAGCGGACTAATCTCCAACTTGTGCGTGGTCTCGGCCCATTCAGCCCGCTCTTCAGCCGTTGAGGTACCCTGAGCCGCAGCCCGTTGTGAGATCAACATTGGGAGGCAATAAAGGGCAAGAACAACAGTAATTGCTCGACGTATCACGGGCATATCTACCCTCCTCAAACAGGACGCCGAACCAAGTGCGACGTAGCCTGTCCCGGAAATTCATCAAGACTAGCATTCTTTTTGGACCTCTCGCTGGCGCATCGTATACCCACACTGCCGCCGAGCCAAGTCCTGAGAAACGGGATTATCGGAATGTGGAAACCTTGACACTGGCGGTGGGAAGTATAAGCATTAGGTTCAGTATGCAGAGAACAGTCTGTATTCTGGCACTCGCGTTAGGCTGTTTGATTTCAAGCGGTGCTTGGAGTGCGGATAAACCCATTACGCTGGTTCTGGAGCAGACAACTACCCTCCGAGTCGGCGATTTGGCGAGGCTGCACATTCCTTCGGATAGCCGTTATTTGCATTCGGGAGCCGATGGTGCTTGGCGCGATGTGCTCGTCCGTGTCCGCCATGCTGGACATGACGTGACGTTTCGTGCTGTGCGGCCCGGATCGGGCGTAATCATTGTCAGTCCCAATGTGACAAAAGGAGACTGCATTAGTTGCGCAACGCTTCATTACTTCATCAACGTGGTTCCGCACAATTAACCCACCGCTCGAAAGTTCTGCCGCTAGACAGAGTGCACGAAATGCGCCGATCGAACAATCGTGGGAGAAAGCGAAGTCCTGATAAACGGGATTACCGGAAACTGGGTTTTCGTACCTGAGGCTATTTCCGATTTTCCGCCACTCACCCAATCTGGTTTGTGAAATCTTCACCCGGCGCTTAACAATATCATTTTGCGTCTCTCGGAAGGTGCCATTGACGACGCTTGTCTTCGGGGCGTCGAACCGCCTGCGGCTTTCGATCCGGTGCTCCGGACTCAAACGGCAAGGAATTGCGCCCCTGATATGACCTTCCAGATTTGTTGGAGTTCTGTGACCTATTGGCGATGGATGTTACCGCGCTGGTCAATTTCTGCAATTCTTCTCTAATCAGCCGCAATTCTTTTGCGATGTCGTCGGCGGTCTCATCTTTCATGTTGCACCCCTTCACCTGCTAGCTCGGATCTAAGCTTCAAGCCAACTCGCATTGCCAAATGACCAGCAGGACCATCGGGCTTAGTTTACACGGCAGGGAAAACTTTGGCTGCGGAACTTAATCCACAGCCTGATAAAAAGGGATTATCGGAATGTGGCTTTCTGCCCCGGACTGGCTCCGAACCACATTCCGCAAAGCAATCGGTTTGATATGGGTGGATCCGTAAAAGTCCAGCCCACCCCTTTGTCGTGAGAAGTGCGGGCTAAGGAGCTGACCAGAGCACCTTCCGGTCTTTGCCGTAGAGGGTAACGGATGCGGCGGTAGTTTTCTTTGGCTGCTTGCCTTTCGAGGCTTGCATTCCGTTCCCGATGCTCGTCATGAAACCATCGGCGTCCGACATTTCGAATGACGTTCCTTCCGGCGCCACTTCCATGCGTGCCTGAATATCGGGACGTGCGCCTACCAACGATAGCTGGGAGCCCATGCCTTCCAAAACGCTAAGGGAGACCCCCGCGTGATGCTGGGGATCCGAAAAAAGCATCATGGGTCCTTGGGGGCTGCTGTCATTCAAGGAAAGTGTGATCAGCGGGGTTCCGCTCTCGTCGCGCAGCTTGAGAGTCGGCCCTGTGCCCGCCATTGATAGCTCTGCGCGGGTTTTGCCGTTGCCGTCTTTCAAGATAAAGCTTCCCGCTTCGATTTTTTCCGGCATCACCGGAGCCGCCGGTGCTGTTGTCGGGGCCGCTTTGCGCGGGTGCTTCGTCTGTCCCATCAAGCCTACCGACACCAATCCGATCAGGCATGTAAGCGCCCCGCGCCGGAATAGCCGGTTCTGCCTCTCAAGTCTTTCGATCCGTACCTCCAAGGGCTGCATTTCTGAATGGCTGCTCATGGATCCTCCGGGAAACTTTCTATTCGCACCGTCGACGACTTGCAGATTGACATACATTGTCCAGAACGCAGCTTTGTGAGCGTGATTCGAGGTTCCACATGGGAAACAACAACTATTGGGGCGAAGTGATGCATCGTCGGCGTCGGCTTTTCTCGTCAATGAGCAGGATGAGTCCTGATTAACGGAATGTTAGAATCCAAAACGCTGGGCAGGCCTCGTTTTCATGTCTGGAAATATTTGTATTTGCGCAGGGCGGTTAGAACGCAGGGGGGCCCCATTCACCCGTAGAAAATACGGTGCACTCCAGCGGGCCGCAACTACCGCCTTCGACCGAGTAGGTTTCGGGTGCCTTTTTTAGGAGAATATTTCTCGGGAACTCTGCGGATGGCGTTACCTTTGCTAGTCCCTACCCTGCTCGCTTTGAAAGCTTTTGTTTAACTCGCTTTTGTTTACTAGAGGGCTTTAGCCACCCCGTGACATTTGAACCGAACTGACAACCGCAATCCAACTTCTCAAATACACAACCACTCCATCTGCCTTTATGCACGGGGCACGTCTGGGTACGAAGTGGTTCTCGATCATAAATCAATCGGTTAAGAAGACAGCTTTTGTGCACTGCCAACGCTATAAAACTCCAATGGTCAGCAAAATCTTTTCGCCATTGCTTCATGCTCTCATCATCAGTGGGTAATTCCGTTTGGCATGCTTCTGCCCAAGTATAGAAAGCTTTGCAAAATTCTTCTGCTTTGAGAGTTGGCATCACTGCTCCTCGATTCTAGAAATTCAATGATGTGCCCAGCGCCCGAAGTTGCTTCGTGTGGCCTCGGGCGGTTATCGTGCTGCTAAACACCTGCCCCTTTGTCACTAACAATGCCTCCATGCTGGCCCCCCTTGTGTGTACCCAACCCGTTTGTAAAACACATGATTTACAAACGCCGTTATGGCCCGAATTTGCCCTGCTAAATGAGCCACTTGCAGCATGCTGGCTACTAGGGATTTAAAACCGTGCCCCGCATGGCCGTGTAGGCCTTTGTGGCGCTTACCCCTAGCTGGGTGCCAATACGCCGCCAGGGCACACCCTGGGCTCGTAGGGCGGCGATTTGGGTCGGGTTTACGCGCTTGGTGGGCCTACCCAGCTTGCGGCCTTTTGCTTTGGCGTTGCGCAGCCCAGCCCGCACGCGTTCGGCTATTAGGCTACGCTCCAACTCCGCCACAGCGCCCAGCACGGTAAAGATCATTTTTCCAGTGGGTGTGCTGGTGTCGATTTGTTCGGACAGGGAGACAAACTCGATTCCCAGGGCACGAAAGGTTTCCAACGCCCGGAGCAGGTGGGAGACGGAACGAGCAAAGCGGTCAAACTTCCAAACAACGATCACCTCGAATTTTCGCTTGTGGGCATCTGCAATCAGGCGGTCCAGTTGGGGACGACGTTCCTTGGCACCGGAAATGCCACGGTCCACGTACTCGCCGACCAACGGCCATCCGCGCCGTAGGCAGTATTCACGAATTTCTCTGGATTGAACTTCTGGATCCTGGCCGTTGTTGGTGCTGACTCGTGCGTAAAGCACGGCTCGCCGGTCCAGATCTGCTCCGCGGACAACTTGAGAGAATGGTGCCTGAGTGCTAGTTTTCTTTGCAGCCATGTTGGCCTCCTTAATAGGTCGATGTGGTTAGGGGCGTGTCGGTGTTTGCTGCACCGGCGCGTCCCGCTTCTTACTTTTTGTACCCCTTCTTCCTTCCTCGGCCCTTGCAGTAAATTTCCTGTTTAAGCTCGCGGAGCCTATCCAAATCTGCTTTGCTCCAAAGCCGCACGGCCCTGCCGTTGCGTATACGCAGCTTGGGGCCTTTTATCCTACCGGCTGCCAGCCACCTTTGCACCGTCATGGTCGAAATGCCCACGGCGCTGGCGGACTGCTGCGTATTGCAAGGCTTTGCCATACTGTGATATATGTAACACATTTAATGTGGCTTGTAAAGCTTTTTGTTTTGGCCACTTCAGGCCAGAAAATCGCCGTTGCGTATCTGGCGAATTTGCGGGGCATCCATTAAGCGGGCTCATGCTTGCTGTGCGTCATGCGCTGTTGGTGTTTCCAGGGAAGGACTATGGTCACGATTTTCCTCCTAGGAGACGGTTTTGAAAGGTTGTTTTCTGCATAAGGCGCGTATCTGCCAGGTTGTCCGTAACAAGTTATTTTTCAGCATAGAGCTGAAATTGTGTTTTCGTTGGCGTAGTATTCGTGGTTCCAACCGACGCTTCGAAGTTCACCAGCATGGGATCACGCTCGGTTATCACTTCCCGCTCAGATATCGCTCCCGGCTCAATTGTAAACGGACCCCTTGCGTCGAGCTGCACTGATCGGACGACACAGCTCTCAGTGCCGACATTAATGATACGATTTTTGATTTGCCATGGGCTATTAAAGCTTCGTCCATAGCGGTCATATAACGAAACCACACGTAAATCGCAGCCTGCCAATTTGACCGTGGTGAGTCTCTCACTGCTTTCTGGAATGAATCGATATCCAAATATCCATCCCATGAATAGGCCGCACCCGAGCAATCCCAAGAGAAGTAAAATAATCTGCCCTTCTCCAAGTCTTCTTTTTGGCGCGGGTTCGCCTACTAGTTTCTCAATAATAATTCGATCGCCTTTGTACAGGGCCACCTCGTAGAGTTCTGATGTTGGGTCGACAGCTCGAAAAGTGAACTCAACCGAATCACCTGAAGGCAAGTGCGGAATTCGCCATCGAAAGGCTTTCTTCCATGACTCTGTTGGAATGGCATCAACATTCAGAAGTGGTGTTTTGCTTAGCACCGGCCGAGACACCCATGCCTCAACATCCTTAGCAGGGAACTCAAAGAGGATTTCTACATCCTGCAAATGAACCGTAGAAGTGTTCCGCAGAGTCAGCTGATACTCGCGCAGCTTCTTCAGCTCTTCAAGTTGGCGATGATCGGCATCACCAACCACCCGAGCCAATGTTATCCCCTCCAACTCAGGGCTAACCAATCGGTTGACACGTTCAATTAACGGAATCGGTTGGACTTTGCTGTCTCTACGTCTGCGCCAATCGCTCAAAAGGGCTCCAGCCAGACCTCCAAAAAGAATAGAGACAACGATTTTAATAATCTCAAGGGCCACGGCGGTGCATTCTCCTTTGAAAAACTAGCTAGCCAGCATTTCCGCTTTGAATTGCAAGAGCGATTGATGAGGGATGCTACCAAGATCGGTCCCGTACTGAAAGCGTATTTATCTTATAGTTTGTAAGTTACTGAATGCGATTTTCTGCTCTTTACGCGCTGGTGTTCTGTGGGCGCGCCGTCAACACGCAGCGGACTGCTACAGCGTGCCCATGTCATTGCTGGTGAATTCCGATATGTTGGGAAGGAAACAGACCGCAAATGGGAAGAAGGCGACGACATCAGCATCTTGGAGTTCAAAACCACGGAGTACGGCAGAGCGAGAAGAGTGTAAGCGTCCGAACCTGACCGTGTTGACAAGAAGCGGGGTTTGTTAAGCGGCGCTGGCGGAGGCCCTGGCGAATTCCGGCGTGACGTTCCAGGGCAGGAGTTCCTCGATGCGGTTGATCGGATGATCGGCGATGCGGGACAGCACGTTGCGAAGATACGCTTCGGGATCGAGACCGTTGAGTTTGGCACTGCCGATCAGGCTGTAGAGTGCGGCGGCTCGCTCGCCGCCGGCATCCGACCCGGCGAACAAGTAGTTCTTGCGGCCCAGAGCGACGGTGCGCAGGCAGCGCTCAGCGGCATTGTTGTCAATCTCGATGCGGCCATCGTCCACGTAGCGCAGCAAGGCATCCCAGCGCGAGAGCGCGTAACGTACCGCCATCGCCGTGTCTGATTTTCTCGATAGTTTTTCTAACGTCTCTTCCAGCCATTGCTTCAGCGAGTCCAGCAACGGTCGCGCTTGCGCGTTGCGGACCTCGCGCCGCTCCCCCGCCGCGTGGCCGCGAATTTCTTTTTCGATGGCATACAGTGCGGCGATGCGTTCCATCGCTTCGGCAGCGACCGGGGAACGATGCGCGACGTGCAGATCGTAGAACTTTCTGCGCACATGCGCCCAACAGGCCGCTTCCTGAATGCGCCTGGTTTCGTACACCGCCTCGAATCCCGCGTAACCATCCGCCTGCAGCGTGCCCGTAAAATTGCCGAGATGCGCCTGCGGATGCTCGCCCTTGCGATCCGGCGAGTAGGCGAACCATACCGCCGCTGGTGTTGCGTCTCCCGCAGGGCGGTCGTCTCGCACATAGGTCCATAGCCGCCCCGTTTTCGTTTTGCCATTTCCTGGCGCCAGCACCGGAACTGGCGTGTCGTCGGCGTGCAGCTTGTTCGCGCTCAGCACGTGACGCCGCAACGCTTCCACCAGCGGCGCAAGCAACTGGCTCGTGCTGCCCACCCAGTCCGCCAGCGTCGACCGTTCCAGCTCGACGCCTTCCCGCGCGTAAATCTCCGACTGGCGATACAGCGGCAAGTGATCGCAGTATTTCGAGACCAACACATGTGCCAGTAGCCCCGGACCCGCAACGCCGCGCTGGATCGGACGGCTCGGCGCTTCGGCTTGCACGATCCGTTCGCAGCACGCGCAGGCCAGCTTCGGTCGAACCTGCCGGATCACTTTGAATCGCGCCGGCACGTACTCCAGGATTTCCGAAACGTCTTCACCCAGAGGTTTCAGCTTACCGCCGCAGTCCGGACAAGCTTCCTGCTTCGGCAGATACTTCCGCACTTCGCGCGGCAAGTGTTCCGGCAGTGGTCGACGCGCCGGTTTTTCATTCACTTTCGCATCGGCTGCGGCGACAGCGGGTGTCTGTGAAGCACTGGTGTTTTCCGCTTGCGTCGCCTGCAACTCGTCCAGCCGCAACTCCAGTTGCTCGATCTGACGATCCAGCTTCTCCGACTTGCGCCCGAACTGCATCCGTCGCAGCTTGGCGATCAGCATCTTTAAATGCTCGATCTCCGTGTCGCGCGAGGCAAGTTGCTCGTCTTTCGAGAGGAGTTGTTCGTGCTGGGAGAGGATGAGAACTTTCAGTTCGTGGGGATGCAGTGCGTCGAGATCGGGGAGAGTGTGATGCGCGGCAACCATCGCCGCAAATCTAGCAGACTTTTGTTACAGCAAAATTAAAATGTGCAGGAAAATAAAAATTATTTTGCTCACACCGCCATCTGCGGTGCGTAACTTCGCACCGGATGTCGCCAATCGATCCCTTCCAGCAACATCGACATCTGCGCTGGTGTGAGCGACACGGTGCCACTGGTGGCCTGCGGCCAGATGAACCGCCCGCGCTCCAGGCGCTTCGCGAACAGACACAGTCCGTCACCATCCCACCAGAGAACTTTGATCAGATCGCCGCGCTTACCACGAAACACAAACACCTGCCCCGAAAACGGATTCTGTTCCAACGCCGTCTGCACCATCCCGCTCAGCCCCACAAACCCACGCCGCATGTCCGTCACGCCCGCCACGATCCAGATGTGCGTTCCCGTCGCCAGCCTGATCATCGCAGCAAACACTCCAACACCACGCGCAGCGATTCCGCATCGACGTTCCCGACGATGCGCACTTGTCCCTTGGGGAGTTCCACTTGGATCGTGCCCCATACGGTTCGCCGTCTCTGCTCACCACTCGACCGCACTGCTTCCCTTGTCGGTGCTTCGGTCACACGAACCGGAAGTAAACTCACCGTCTCGCCGTTCCCAGTGCCTAGCAACCCTTGCCGATACTGCCTGCGCCACTGAAACACCTGGTTGGCGTTCACTTCATGCGCCCGCGCCACACGCGCCACCGATCCCCCTGCCGCTAACGTCTGTTCGACGATGCGCCGCTTCTCCTCTACCGCCCACCGCCGTCGTTTGGGCTCTCGGTGAGCAATTGCCCGCGCCGAAGTGTCCACGTATCCCCCAAGTGGACACCATCGCAAGTGCCCACTTCGGGCATCATCCCCACTTACCCACACTTCGTCCAGAACGTCACTGACCGTACGCTTACAGAAGAGTAGTCGCGAGTGAAGAAGTAAAGCGCGACATTAGGAATATTGGCATCAATAAATGCGCCCGCGAGAGCGGGTTTGATCGGAAGAATTTTGTCCGTAAATTAGATCGCGGATTGCCTGTGAAGCGCAACTCGTATGATGAATTTGTCCGATGGCTTCAGAGTTACAAATCACGAATGGTATGAGAACCGGAAGGTATTTTCTTAATTATGCCATCAAATTCGCTGAATATTACATTTTCGCTCAATTTCGAAACTCCTTTTCAATTGCTCTAATCCTGATCTCCTCTTGAACCGCTTTAATGAAATCACGATTATGAACGTAATAGTTTGGGCATGCCTTTCGCAAAGCATCCACTGACTCTATAAAGGCTAAACAACCTGGTCTTGACGAACAATAAGAATGAGGGGCCAAGTTCAGCCCCTCATCTGGGTTTCTTGGTCCTACAGTTTTTTTTCCCTTCTTATTTAAAATTCCAAGTCACTACATCCCAGGACGTACCTGGGATAACCTCCATACTGACAGCAGATCCTAATGGAATAACAGCTACCGGGAACGAGTTCGAACACGAAGTGCTGCCCGGTGCCCCAAGGCATAGGGGATTATTTCCTCCTAAGAAACCACACGTGGTTGAATCACCTGGAGTAGTACATACCCGCACGATAAAGCTCGACGTAGTTCCAGTTGGTGCTCCAGCGGTGGGAGTATACGTTGCGCTAAAAAAGGAGACTTTGTAGCCAGCTGTAGCTGTCCAACTACAAGCCGGGTCTGCTGCCTGAGAGTTCGGAACTGGTAGAGGGCAAGGTAAGTTTCCTCCATCAAATTTCCCACCAATTAACGGCACCAGAGCATCTGTACCACCTGGTAGATTTATTATCGTTCCTGTTAGTGCTGGTGGGGGTGGCGGTCCCTTTTTGGGTGCACCACTGCCGCAACAGTAGAGCCAATTAATAGTATCGTTTCCGGGTCCGTTAGAACTGTCGGTTCCCGTCAAGTTATAGTATGGGCCTGGATTTCCATTCGGGTCCGTGGCCATGTCACCGATTTGGTATGGAATCCCCCCGCTATTTGTACAAGAATTGGCGACCCAAGTCCCACAGAAAGGAGAGTGACCATTGGGGCCTGTGGGTCCCGTTGGTCCTTGTACAGTTGAGTCCCGACCTGCCGGACCTGCTGGTCCTTGAGGACCCGCTGGTCCAAGTGGACCTTGAGGACCTGGGGATCCCATTATCCCTTGAGGACCTGTTCCACCAGCAGCCGCAAGCAGTTCCCATTCTCCGCTTGGCAACATATTGTTTGTTCCTGGCTCCTGTGCACAAAATTGTGCTGTGCCCGAGGAGACGTTCAAGGTTATGGGCGTAGCGATACCGATTACACAATTCCCTGACCCCGGATTACACAAGTAGTCAATTCCATTGGACGAGAAAATACCTTCGATGGTTCTTCCTAAAGTGAACTCTAGGCCATTCGGGCTTGCATAAGGGCGTGCCGAGGATAGGATATTATCGCTCGTTTGAACATAGTTGGGCGGTAGCAGCGTCATTTGTGCGCCGTTCATAATGCCCCCAGTAATTGATGAAATCAGGTAAGTACCTGAGGAAACTGGACTGGTCACAAATGTTCCACTCGCCGTAACGCCAGGACCACTGAAAGAAAAATTGAAAGCAATGACGCCTGTGCCCTGCGGGAAGGCGCATCGCCAGGTTTCACCCTGGTCAGACACAACGTCATTGAGCATATAGGTGGCCGCCGCATTCCAAGGACCACGTGCAAATAGTCCTGGAGAGCCTTGTGGACCAGCAGGTCCGCTTGCTCCAGTCAACCCAATCGGACCCGCTGGTCCGTCGGCCCCTGTTGCGCCCGCGGAGCCGGTTACTCCTTGTGCGCCCGTTGCTCCCGTCGCGCCAGTCAGGCCGATGGGGCCTTGTGGTCCTTGCGCACCTGCCGCTCCTGTCGCGCCATCTGCGCCCTTGGAGGCAACTAGTTGCCAATTCGTGGGAGATATATCGGGCTGAGCGCCATTATTCCCCGTGAGCGCGAACCAGTAGGAGCCGTTATAGGTCACGGCGTCATTCGCGTTGTAGCTCGTGGTCGAACTCCACGCCCCTTGATTGTTGATACCCACCGGCCCCTGTGGGCCTAGCGGACCTTGTGGACCTTGCGGGCCTGCTGCTCCTGTCGCGCCTGTCGTTCCGGTTGCACCAGTATCCCCCTTAGGACCTTGCGCGCCTGCCGCTCCTGTCGCGCCAGTGTTGCCTTTGGGACCTTGAGCCCCGGTTGGGCCGATGGGCCCTTGGATTCCCTGTGGACCCATTGGCCCTGTCGCACCCGTGCTGCCCTGGGCGGCGAGAAGCTGCCAATTGGGATTCGTGGCCGAGGGCTTGGAATTGGAGTTGGCAACGATTGCCAACCAGAATTGACCACCATCGGTCACGGCATCTTTCAGTGCGTAACTTGCGGATGAAGACCAGGCGCCGCGATTGTTGATCCCGATCGGACCGTTTGCTCCTAGGTCGACGGTGAAAATCGAAAAAAAGCCGTTGCTGTACGTAATCTGCAGAAAGTAAGTGCCCGGGACAAAGCTGGACGGCAGCGCGGTGGAGGGAAAAGTCGCCACGATCTTAGTAGCCGTGGCGCTCTGCGCCGTCAGCGTCACACCTCCTAACATGACCTTGGGGCTAGATCCAAAATTAGTACCAGAAACCGTAAGAGTGTTATGGCCGTAATCCACAACTGCGCTGCTGATTACGGGGAGACCAATTTGTGCATGTCCTGCGGTTGACAGTAGCGCCAAGCAAAATAGGGTAAAAAGGGCCTTAAAGATCGGTCTCCTCATTGGATGCTCCCTCTTTTAATTTTCGCAACTTAGAACTTGCCTGCGCCGATTGCTGTTCGAATCAGGAAGTAAATAGGGACGGGGCCGAATTGCAAAGGACACTCTCGCGGGGCTAAGGGCTGGGTAAGCCGATAGTTACCGGCGACCAAGGTCCGAACGGCGATGCTTATATATTCGTTTTAATTTACTGTCAAGATAAATATGGGGTACCGGCAGTACCGAAAATCAACAGAAAGTTTTAAGTGCGAGCGAACTTTGTTAGGGCAATACACCGGTCGGGCACCGGCTGTCGACGGCGCGTTCTCCGCCGAGAGACACGATGACATCTGACCTTCAACGAAAGTGCTGGATTGTACGTTGCCACAATGTGCTGGGTGTGCGTCTTCGGCGACGATGCGGTTCGACGCTCTAATACGCATCAGACGCACGCTTCATGTGTCCCCGATAAGATTTATCGAAATGTGACTTTTCACGGAATTGGCCCCGCGATTGGCTGCAAGCGAATCCTAAAATGGGCCATCGAATCTAATTACTTAGGGACTGCTTGTTTTTCAAATTGTTCAAATCTTGCATAGAGCGACAAAGGGTTTCTATAAAGCGAAAACTGTCAGGTCTCAAATTCAAATAACGATTCAATTGTTCTTTTTGCAAACGCGCAAGAGTACTCTGTCGAATTACACGCTAAGTCATCTGTTTTCAATCTGTAAGTGGAAGCAATAACCTGCGCGCATATAGACTTTCGCGAGTTGTGCGTTTTGATTGCGAAATGATGCGTTCCTTTTCATAGAGCACAAAAAGAAAAACAGGCTTTGCGCGAATTTCCGCGTTCCCACGAATGCGCTGTGCCTCGCGCGCCCCGCGCTTCCGCTCCCGCTCGCCTTCCGCTCCGCCGACGCGCAACAACGCAATCGCCGCTCTCCATGGCAATAATCACGCAAAAGGGGGGAGGGAGCATTTTGCCGTCGCCATACACTACCCCCCCAAGCTGTTGTCGGGGTAGTGTATGGCGACGGCAAAAGTGCTACACCCCCCTTTTTTGGATGATTATTGCCATGGAGATCGGCGATGCGCTGTTGCGGGTGTGGGGAAAGTGGCGGGAGCGCGACGCGCTAGGAAAACGCGCTAGGCGAAAGCTGCTGGCCCTGACGGCGTGCCGCTCTCCCAAGTGACTGCGGGAAATGTGACCGAGGGGGGTGGTTTCGTCTTTTATTCCCAAAAGGCTCGATGAGGCGTGCGCAATCCCGGAGAACACCCTAGGCACCGTCTGGCACCGACCAAGAATACATACTCCGATTGTCCTAGAAGCTGTTGCATAACCTATTTTCGGCCCAATGGAATCAATGAGTTAGCTGGGTTATGCAATACACTCTAGTCTTTTTGGGCGGAATGCGTTGGCGCTGGCAATATCTAGCCAACTCTATCAAGCATTCCTTCAATCGTCTAGGCGTCGATCCACAAGTCCTGGGCTAAATCACAGCACAAGGGTGCCAGGATTCAAACTGCACACCTATCGCGACAACCGGCTCCCTAGGATTCGAAGGCCTGTTGGGCGGGGTGTTGGCGGTCACCCACTGGGACTAAATCCCATGAAAGCCACATTCCGATAACGCGACTTCTCGGGACTTGGCCATCGGACCTGCCGGTGCATATCCTATTTCCAGAGTTTCTCGATTTTCTCCCAGAAACCGAAGCCTGCGAATCCTAGCAATATGAGACCGATTCCTAGCGGCTTATTGATGTTCAGTAATCCGTGATTTCCCGCCACAATGAATACGGTGAGAAAACATCCAGAGAGGATCACGACTGTTGGTTGCGGTGTGGCTATGATTGTCCTGCGTAGCAATAGGAGTCCCAAGATTGCGGCTACCCACGGACCTGGATCACTATCCTTCGGAGCATAGGCGACCTCCGCAAAGCAGATCAGCGTTGCGATGCCCAGAATCCAGCTGTGCAGCCGAATCTTCACTATGGCGGCTATTATGCCACTCGGTATCACGCCAGAGCGATGAGGGCAACGGAATGTGGGAATCGACGCCCTTGGGCGCAAAAAGCCAGTTTCCGAGAACGCGACTTCTCAGGACTTGGCCCCGCCAACCACAATCATCACGAGCGCCGCACCAGATACGATGAGGAGCGCAAATAAGCTGCCATCATATGCTGACATCATGAAAGTGACGATGGGTACAACTGAAGTCAGGATAAGTGTGACTGCACCCCGCGATCCGTTTGCGCCAGCAAAACCACCCCCTGAGAAACTTGCACCTACAGTCATGAAAAAGCCCCCGAGCAACCACACACCCAACAGCATCGGCCATACCACGTGGCGTCTCGGACTCGCTCCGTAAAGCCTATTTACGACTGCAATGTAGGTTCCTAGCAGAGAGAGAGGCATTAGGACGGTAATTCCTATCATGTCCCGCGCATCAAACTTGAAGGCCCTCAATGCGTGCCACAGAGTGTCTGGCAGCCAGAAGCTGACAGCTCCTAGTGCCATCAATTTCAACACACGCCAGAGAGTTCGGCTGCTCATCGTAAAGATTGAAAGTACTTATACTATAAAATTAATCAGCCCGAGTCGCCGTGCGGACCCAGAAAGCCATTCCACCTGATAAATTGGCTTATCGGAAGGTGGCAAGTTCCATTCGAGTGCAAAAAGCCACATTCCGATAACGGGACTTCACAGATGGGATGAGAAGGCCGGTCTCCGGCGGGATGCGATACGCTCCCAATGGTCGACGCGCTCGAAGCGCAACCGAAAGGAGACCGGCTGTGAAAAAGACTATCACTGTGCAGGCATTCAAGAACGAAATTTTCAAGGAGCAAAAGCTGACCATCGGTTTGGATCTGGGCGATCGCTGGTCGTTCTACTGTGTTTTGGATGAAGCAGGCCAAGTCATTTTGGAACAAAAACTGCCAACGACGCCGGAGGCGATGAAGCAGACCTTTGGAAAGATACCGCGAAGTCTCATGGCACTGGAGACAGGAACCCATTCCCCCTGGGTAAGCCGACTGCTCACTGAGTTGGGACACGAAGTGATCGTGGCGCATGCACAAAAGGTGCAGCTGATCACCAAGAGCAATCGAAAAGATGATCGGCACGATGCTCGGACGCTGGCACGACTGGCGCGAGTCGATCCCGAGCTGTTGGGGCCGGTGCGGCATCGCAGTGTGCAAGCGCAACTCCACCTGACGGTGATTCGAGCGCGAGCTGAACTAGTGAGTGCTCGAACAGCCTTGGTGAACGCCGCACGGGGGCTCGTGAAGTCTTATGGCCAACGACTGCCCAAGTGTGGCACGTATCAGGTGAACCGGGAGCTGGCCGCTGCATTGAGCACAGAATTGCGGGATGTTCTGGAGCCGCTGCTCAAAGAAATTGAATCGCTGAACGAGCGCGTCAAGGAATACGACGAACGGATGGAGAAAATCGCCAAGGAAGTTTACCCGGAAGTGTCCTTGCTCAAGCAGGTGAAGGGCGTGGGAACACAGATCGCTCTGACGTATGTCCTGACGATCGAAGACCCGTATCGGTTTCCGAAGAGTCGCCAGGTAGGGTGTTTTCTCGGGTTACGACCTGGCCGCAGGAACTCTGGGGAGAGCGAACCCCAGAAGGGCATCAGCAAAGAAGGAGACCGGTATCTGCGCACGATGATGGTGCAGGGAGCGCACTACATTCTGGGACCGTTTGGCCAAGACAGTGATCTGCGGCGATGGGGACGCAAGCTTGCGGAGCGAGGAGGAAAAAATGCCAAGAAGCGAGCGGTGGTGGCCGTGGCTCGAAAGCTGGCGGTCCTGCTGCATCGGTTGTGGGTAGGGGGAGAGGTGTACGAACCACTGCGCAATAGTCAGAAAGCGATGCGGGAAGTGACCTAGAGAGTGGCGATCCCGACAGCCGAGCTCAACCGCCGAGTCCAGGTGACTGCGACTAAGTCCTGGGGCCCAACTCTCACCTAATCGGTGGGAACCGAGGTCGATTATCAGGTAGCAGCACCACTGAAACGAGAACACCCAACTTGCACCGAGCGAATATCGCTCACCAAAGAGTGCGGATGGAAGGATGGCGACAGAGGCGGCTCGGTTCTAAGGAAGACCACTCAAGGAAGACCACTCGACGACCAAAGGCAACTACAAAACCGACTTGACACTAACCGGCCTTCTCATGGAAGGACTTGGAACGGGGTACAAGTCAGAGAGTGCACTAAAATCCAGTCAAACGAATATCCGTACGCACACCGTCAGATTTGGAAAGCGCATTCACTTTGGCAATGGCCAGACGACATCGACTAAGTATTCGTTCGATTCGGACTGTGCTCTTCAACGCACCGTAGACTCCTGCAATGCGTCGATTTCGATTCGATCGCGCCCCAAATGCTTGGCCCTGTACAGCGCGGCATCCGCGAGGCCGACGAGGCCGCTAAATTCGGGGGCTTTGTTGCCTGAAAAACCGGCGGCACCGAAGCTCGCCGTAACCTTGAAGTCATTTCCGCCGAAATGAAATGTCTCTTCCACGATTTGCTTGCGAATTTTCCCGGTAACGATTCTAATGCCCTCTTCGTCTGCAAACGTAATCACTTGAAGGAATTCCTCACCTCCAATACGTCCAGACATATCCGAGGCACGCGTATTGACTTTGAGGATTTCGCCAAACTTCTTGAGGACGGTGTCCCCCGCCTCGTGCCCGTACGTATCATTCACGATCTTAAAATGATCGAGATCCATCAGGACGACCCAAAAGGCAAATCCGTGGCGTACGGCCGCTTCAAGTTGACGATCACTCCACGCGACAACCGCACGACGGTTCGGTAGGCCAGTGAGGGCGTCCGTCAAGGCCAATTCTTCGAGAAGGCGATTCTTCGCTTCAATTTGGCGTTGTAGATCAACGAGCCTGATACCGACCCGGATACGCGCAAGCAACTCATCCTGATCGAAGGGTTTAGTAAGATAGTCATCCGCACCCGCGGAAAGTCCCTTCACGATGTCCTTCTTCTCGGAGTTGCTAGTCAAGATGATGATGTATGTGTAGTCAGATTTCATCGCACGAATTTTCTGGCACAACTCAATGCCCGACAGATCCGGCATCACCCAATCAGTGATAACCAAAGCGGGGCGCTGTTTCTCGAAGATTTCGATCGCTTCTTGGCCGCTTTTCGCGACCAAAACCGAGCAAGAATCGAGGGCGAATAATTGTTGCTCAAGGAGCTTGCGATACACCCGAGAGTCATCAACAATCAAAACCTTAAATCCGTCCATCACGGTCCTTGGGACGCAACGTCACGTCGGAGCCCTTCACGGAGGTCAGTCAGATAGTACTACATGGCGTTCATTACCCACTGCAAGTAGGTGCGTATATGATTAACGCACTATTTAGGCGTGGCGCGGAAAGAGGGATTCGAGTCCAGACGAGAAACTTGGCTACAATTGGCTAACGCCGAAACATCTTGACCTGAAGTATAAAGGGTGTCGGACGCTCGACTTCCAAGCCGTCAAGTGCGCCGGCATCGACATCTACTTGCGATGCCTTTCAAGTAAGACGGATACATAGCAAAATGAATGTGTAGCACAGCCAAGTCCTGAGAAACGGGATTCTCGGAAACTGGGATTGGCCACCAGGACTTGAGAACTGGCACTCATCTAGCGTTACAATACTGAAAAATAATGAGCCATGAACCTCGCCGAGGCGTCCTCTCGTTCCTAGAAAGGTACAGGCTTGTCGCTATTCTTTTGTTAGTTGTGCTAACGGTGTTTATGGCTTGGCCAACCACTACGGTTCAATGCCCAATGTGGGACGTTTGGGTAGTTGACCAATCCGGTCTACCTCTTCAAGGCATGACTGTCCGTCTCACATATCAAAACTACTCTGTCGAGTCAGGTTCGCATTCCGAGGATTTGCAAACTGACGCAAGCGGTCATGTGCTCTTCCGTCGGAAGATTCTGAAGGTTCCTCGGATTCAGCGAGCGATTGTAACGATGGAATCAGCCGTGGGAGGGTTCACGCTAGTTTCGGCCCACATGCTTGGATTTGGGCATTTGGCAAGGGTTTGGATGGAGACGCCGTCAGCGACGGTCACATAACCGACTGGACTGGAGCGCCTCTCCGAATGGAATCGAAAATCGTGGCGAAACCGCGCAGGGTTCCCATTCCCAAGTCCTGAGAAACGGGATTATCGGTAACTGGCTTTGGGGGCGTTTTAGCACACAAGAAAAAGGAAGCGGCATTGGCATTGTCGCGGCTGCTTTCATACACTTCCAAGGGCCAAGAAGGACGCTATACGTCATTGCTCGTCCTTATTCTCGAATTTATAATCGTGAATTGCTTTGAGCACGTGTTCGTACGTATTGCGTTTCACAGCTTCGCCATGAATTAGTTTTTCTATCGTGTGCTGACTCATTTTCGTCAAGGCCATTGTCTTGCGAATGCCAATTATGCGGATTTTATCTGCTATCGCTGGGTCGGCAGCTATCATTTTTGCCTTCCCGTACTCGGTGGTTTTGAACTCCAAGACGCTGATATCATCGCCTTCTTCCCATTTGCGATCTGTTTCCTTGCCCACATAGCGAAATTCACCGGCAATGACATGGGCACGCTGTAGCAGTCCACTGGTGTCTGGCTCGCATGGCCCACCATCAGGCGCAAGGCTCTTGGCTTCGGGATGCTCCTGGTATTCGATCAAAAGGCGCGCGAATTGAGAGGGAAAAACCACATTATATGGAGGTTTTGTTTCTTTGACAGGGTCCACCATTCTGTACTTTTTGCCGGTATGAATGTTCACGCATTTCATGCCAAACCAGCGTTCTTGCTTGGACGAAAAGGGTGTAACCAGCAAAACCTTTTCGTCCTTGCGCCTGTAGAACGCATAGCCAAACAATGGATCAACCATCGGCAAGAAAAGAAAGTTGTATGGACGAGCGATTTC
Source organism: uncultured Acidobacteriota bacterium (assembly GCA_963719875.1). GTDB lineage: Bacteria > Acidobacteriota > Terriglobia > Acidiferrales > UBA7541 > Palsa-360. Next base: position 1,828,690 of record CAVRDJ010000002.1, read on the forward strand.
CCATTCTCCGAGCATTTCTAAAACATTATACGTAGTAATGCTGAGCCGCATCATTTGGGGGAAGTCGAGCCAAGATGGAACCTTACGTTTGAGCTTGAGAGCGCCGCGAATGAGGTAGTCCCACATTTCGTAAATCCAAAGCGGCACGTCCTCTTCCCAATTGTTCGGAGAATCTTTAGGCGGATACAGAAATCCAATGCCGTGGGCTTTCGGATCAACGATCTTAATTTTCTTTGCGCCGATCTTTTCGTACAGTGCATAACGTTTCGCCGCAATGCTGTACCCGTAAAGCTGCCGTAACGCATTCTGTGGCTCAGAGTCTACATAGTTGACATCCAAAAGATTCAAGATTGATCCCTTCACGATTTCGCGGTTATAAGGATTCAAGGAAGTGAACTGGTTTGCGACAGCATGCGCTTGAGCCCACGATAGAATTCTGACGCCTTTACTACCTGGAATGCGAAGCTGCCCTCCATTTTTCGAAGCGATGATTGCCAGTGAATCTGTATCGCAGAACAGATAAGCACCCTTCTTCTCCCTAACGCGCTCTTCGGTCATTGCAAGAAGCAGGCGACCAGCAGATGTAATGAGTGAAGCTAAAGGCGGGAAGAACCATGGGCCTGGATTCTCGATTACGTCTGAATCGTCAGGAAGCTTTGTTTCGCCAGAAAACACAGTTATCGGCAGAGATTTAGTCTGGATTTCGGGATTCAGTTCAACGAAAAATCCATAGATTGAATTCGCAAGAATCTTAAGCCAATAATAAAGCGCTTCGTCCGCTTTATTCAGTTTCCGTTGCTCGATTATTTTGCGGAACAAATCATCCTTGTACGGATCAACCTTCACCATGCCACGAAGGTTTACACTCTCCATTCCAGTCTGCTTGCCTCGCGGCACCATGCGGATAGCCTGTACGATGTGCGGCACTTTGCCTGTTCGGATTATCGATGCAATCAGATCGGGGCCCGCAAACCACAATGGCGTATCGGACGTGAGGTAGTTGTTGCCGATATTCTGGGTGAGCTCGTTGTACACAGTACGGACAGGCAGAATGTCGTGGTCAGGCTTTACTAACGCAAAGAATTTAGTCCGCTTCCAGATGGCTCGTTTGAAGCATCGTTGGAGGTTGATGCGCTTTAGGAACCGGCGGACATTCTTTGTGTCACTTATGAACTTCACGCTTCGTGCTGTCAGCACATCGAAGAGACCGAGGAGGGCACAACAGCTTGGATATTGACTCGTGAAATCCACTGGCACGACGGGTACTACCGCGCATCGCACACGGGTCTCGGAACGACCTCCATAATAGCTTTGCATCGCTATACCGAGTGCCTTGTCAGGAACGTTGAACTTTATTGCTGGTCTCGTGATGCCCATCGTGTCCAAATAAGACTTGGCCACAGATGCAGGAGAATAGGCGTTGTAAGGTTTTAAGTCGATTGGGTGTTTGTCGAATTCCCACTTTAGCGCGTTGAGCACGTCCACGGTGCAGCGAACGTCTTGCCGGGCGTATTCAATTTCTTTAGGCGTAATTTTTCCGGTTGGCTCATGGTCAATCTTCTGATGTTCGGTTTTGAGGTCCTCGCAAGCCCTCTTGAGCGAAAACGATTTATTGAAGAGCGCCCATCCGAGTGTGCGCAGATCGAGGAATGGAACATTGCCATTGTTTTCCCATTCTTCCGGCTTCCACGGCTTTGCGAGTTTAATGAATGCTTTTTTGCTATCTATCGGCGTGATAAGGACCCGAGGACGGTTGCGGTTTTCGGTTCCGTCGGCATACTCGGACAATATCAACGACCATTCATCTTTTTCACCTCTGGGCCATTTCAAGGCCAAGCGCGCCAGATCAAAAGGCAGATTGAAGCCACAGACTAAAGCGGGCTTGTATTTGATCGTTGGCCAGAACACTCTTCTCATGAACTCGGTGCGGGAATACAGGGGGAATCGCGGCGGAAAAGACGCGACATCGGAAACGGAAGTACGCACATAGGCTTGAAGTATCTGTCGCTCTTTCGCAGGCAAATTGTCGGCGTAGAAGATACCCTCTTCCGTGACCTTGTAAACTCCAGATACTTGCTCGCAGCAGCGATAGACACCAAACGTCAGAGCCTGATCCACCATGATCCGTGATTCGGTGTCGAATACGAGCGCATGCTTCGGCCACTTGCGACGAAAATCATGCTTCGGTTTGCGTATCTTCTTTTGATTTGCAGAGACTATGTAGGCGCGAAGAAAAATGTCATGAGGTGACCCTTTCCTGCGATCATTCTGGAAAGTTGAATGAACATCGCGTTTCTTTAAACTTTTCATATCAGTTCTGAGATGAGCCAAGGCTGCTCTACTGGCGTATAGCCTCGTCTAGAAACCACAGAAAGACATATGCCGCCTGACGCGCACGACTTGCACGTTCGTTCCTGTCAGACGTGTACCGCATGATATTTATTCCAGCCTGCGCAATTAAAATGCTGACCCGCTGATGATGCGGTTGACATAGGGGGATCGTAAAATAGGCAGCATGTTTAAATCCACCAAGATGGTGCTCTTGGAGATTGTTTTTTGATCCGCATATAGCGCAGCGTCGGATACGTGAGTTTTTTGTTCGTAGTGGGCGCGGTTGCGTGTTCCGCGATACGCTCATTTCCCACCACCTGCGAGGGAGCGGTAAAGGGAATAAGGAAGTGATTCATCCTTAGCTAATCTTTTAAGAATGCGACGATCTGTAACTAGTTTAATTCCGGCAATTTTCTTTCCACGCCAAGGCGCGAGAGCCTTAAGGTCGTTACGAAGAAATCTGTTGACGGCAGCCTTGTACCTTGCGACCTCAGCCGCCTCTTTTGATCCATGAGCCCTTATTTCGACCGGCTCGTGCGGACCTGGAATTTGCAGGTAACGCACAAAGCGGTCACTCTTAGTGGGACGGATTCGTCCGCCTGGACGATCTTGTAAGAGTGCTGAGCCAACATATTTCTTGATGGTTCGTGTAGTAACACCGTTGTCGCGTGCGGCCTGCGAGAGCGAAGCGCCGTGCCGCATATCCGCGAGAGCGTGGAGGGAGCGGTCACGTGCGGAAGGGCCGCGCTCGGGGATTTGTGAGACACGAACAACGCGAGCCTTGTTTTCCGCAGATTTCCGCTGTGATTTAGCTCCGGGCGAGCTTTTGCGACGCGATGCCTGGAGCTTTCGCTTTCCAGGCATAGCTCACCTCGTGTTGTTAGTTTCCTCAACTATTTCCGCAAATCGCAGAAGTTCGTGGCGCGGAATGAGGACACGATCCCCCACGCGTTTCACGCGAATTATTCCATTTACGATTAGGGAATCGACAAACCGAAGCGAGAGACCTGTGAGGGCAACTACCTCACGACGGTTGAAAAACAACTTGGCGGGAATTAGCAGTGCGTTGCTGGATTGCGCCGGGTCCGACATTAGACACTCCTATAGCAAGTGTCATCTGCCGGTTTCCGTTTGCTCAGCCTGGGCCCCGTCCCATTTTTGCGTCCTTGCTCCGCCGCCCTTTTTGCGTCCGACCACGATGCGATGGTCCGGTCTACTTCGGTTCGGCTTAGTGGTCGACCTCTTTACATATTGGTCGCCACCGTGGAGCCCGGTCTACTTCTGGGCTGTACCCGTCGGGCAGGCGCGGGGCCTGCCGTAGGCATATCTACTAGGAAGAAAAATCACCGTGCTAGTGTGTTAGATGCAGCGACTTACAATTCAGATGCACTAGATGCGATCCCTAGCGTACTAACCGCTCCACGCGCGCTTAGGTGGCGTCGAATTCCGTGGCACAGGCTTTTTCTAAGTGGTAGAATATAGAAGACTTAAGCGGGCTGCCCGCCTGTTAGAGCAGACGAAGCAGCCCTGACCGCCAAGGGAGGGACTAACTCCGATGGCAGCTTTGCACACCCTACCGTACTGCCATTACGACCGCAAATCTGGCGTTCTCGTTTTGAGCGGTTATGGCATCCGTGTCCAAGTAAACGCTGGCCACCTGCTCGCTCATGACGGGATAGCAGATGAGCGCCGGACCATCCGCCTGCCTCGCGTGGGTCACGGGTTGCATAGGCTCGTAATAATTGGGAGCGACGGCTTCATCACCCTTGAGGCCGTCCGCTGGATTTCTGATGTGGGGGCCGCCTTCGTGATGCTCGAACGAGACGGCTCGGTGCTGGTCACAACCGGGCCGGTTCGCCCATCCGATGCCCGCTTGCGACGCGCTCAATCGCTCGCCTACGAATCTGGGATTGCTATGAAGATCGCTCGTGAATTGATTTATCGCAAATTATCTGGCCAAGAACATCTCGTCCGCAAAAAGCTCGGCGCTACGTCAGTAGCAGATACGATTGCACAGGCCCGGCTCGCTTTGGCCGAGGCTGAAACAATTCCATTGATTCGTCAACTTGAGTCCCGAGCGGCATCTGCTTACTGGTCTGCATGGCGCAATATTCCAATCGCTTTCCCAAAGAATGATCTTCGACGTGTACCGGAGCACTGGCGCATGTTTGCTAGCCGACATTCCCCACTAACCGGCTCTCCCCGTCTCGCTGTCAACCCTCCGAACGCGATCCTGAACTATCTGTATGCATTACTTGAATCTGAAGCGCGTCTAGCAATTGCCGCGCTCGGGCTTGACCCAGGTATCGGCGTTATGCACGTTGATTCTCCGTCCCGTGACAGTTTCGCTTGCGATTTAATGGAAGCGGTTAGGCCTCAAGTAGACGCGTATCTGCTTGATTGGATCGTCCGAGAGCCTCTACACCGACAATGGTTCATCGAGCAGCGCGACGGCAATTGCCGATTGATGGGACCGTTCGCTATACGGCTGTCTGAGACCGCTTCAACGTGGGGTCGCGCTGTCGCGCCAATCGCAGAATGGGTATCGCGCACACTTTGGTCAACGATGCGGAAGCCGACTGGCCAAGCGTACCCTGCAACGCGATTGAGTCAAAGTCGCCGACGCCAAGCAAAAGGGAGTTCATTTGATGCCCGAAGCGAAAATACGCTTCGTCCGCTGCGTATCTGTCGAATCTGCGGCGCAGCCATTAACCGGGGTCAGACTTACTGTGCGTCATGCGCTGTCGGTGTTTCCAGGGAAGGACTAATCGAGGCCGCAAAACTCGGGCGTATAGCTACGCACAGCCGTGAAGCCGAGGCTCTTCGTGCCAAGACCCAACGAAAACACGCTGCCGCTATATCTACGTGGCAGGCTTCTCAGTTACCAGAATGGCTGAACGAGGAAGCTTACCGGACAAAGATTCAACCAGCGCTTGCTGGAATGACGGTTCCGGCTATCGCGACTGCTCTCGGCATCTCGGAGCCATATGCCGCAGATATTCGCGCGGGTAGGAGAACACCGCATCCAAGAAATTGGCTGACACTCGCGCAGTTGGTTAGCGTGTCACCGGAAGAATGAAGCGGTCGAGCGTGCATGTGTCGCAACGTAGCAGAAGGTTTTGGCTGGTGCGACGGGCTGTAGCTCAGGTGCCTATTCCCGCTATCCATGCAAGCGCAATGCCATCAACAAAACCCTCTGACAATGCGGGTTTTGGCGTTGTAGGGCGTTGATACTTGTTGGTACGTTTTGCGTGGAATTGGGCACGGGCACAGATTCATTTCGTGGTACGTTTGCACTTCGGGCACTTATCCGGGGGCGCGGGATTGGGATTTTCTTTATCAAACTTTATATCTTCGGATTCGTAACCACAGTTAGGGTTCTCGCATCGCCAAAGGTAGGTTATTCCCGAAGGGGACTTGACCATTCTCACGTGAGCACCTCCGTACGGCCATACTACCCCGGCGCGCCCGTATGTTCGAAATACTTGAATACGTTTTTAGAGTAACAATTATCTACGGCCCTTGTAAACAACACAGGGGCTGCGCAGAATACTCCGTTATTCCTGACAACCCGAATCAATACGGCTATTGGCTACACTCAGAAGGTCCAAACACTGACACAGGAGGATTAACGATGGAGATATTGCGGGCTTTTCTGAGTAGTTTGGAAAGTGCCGAAAGATAGAACCGCTGCGCTTACGGCTTTGGCACTAACGTTTCTATGATTATCAGCATGACATTGACGCGGCAGCGGTCAGCAGCGAGTTTAAGATTTTCCGGACCGGCTTGGGGATAATTTCTAGCTGATTCCCCGGCAAAGTATTCACAGGCATCGCCCAGCTTTCTTGTACCTTCCTCCGAAGTTTTCCACGGCGGGGCTAATTCTTTCGGGAAACCGTCGCGCTCGCAATCAAGGAATTGTTGTGCGCGCACCAACCTAGCCAAGTCATGTCGTTCGTCCGGCTCGGGCAGGAAGAGGCCACATTCTGTCCGCCGAGGTGTAAGGGCGGCAAGCTTGTTGCTTGGGGTTTGGGTTTTACGCTGTTGGGAAAATATCGGCGCGCCAATCGAGGATAGGAGAAGAACCACTAAGCAAACTAGAAATGGCCGCGACATATCGGGCACCTCCGTGCGCCGGATTCTGGCACGGCCCCGGCGCGCCAAACATTCGGTCCGGCTTATTCGCGGATGCTAGCAAGCAAAGCGCGAAGTTCCTTTGCGTGTTCGCTGTATCTTTCCGCCTGATTCCTTGCTGACTCAATCGCGTTTCCTTTCAAGTCTTCCAACAGCACACGGTGTTTATCAAGCTCGTTCCATGCGTGGGCCGCTTTGTCGGCCTGTGCGATGTCCTCTTCCAGAAGTTCGATGACGCGCTGTTTGAATCCATTCGCCATGATTCCCCCTTTCTGATTCGCGCTCCCAATGCCAATGCGTGCCCGGATCGTGGCCGACTGAATGAGAGTCTCGGGACTAGCTGATTTGAATGACGCGGGCCATCTTTACGAGCGGGGATTTCTTCTGTCGCTCAGCAAATCCAGAGGCCTTAGCATGAACTGTATAGGTGCGAGCAAACCGCTCCCCGTCTTTGTAAAACACAGTCACCTGCCAATGGTGGTGTTTCCGCCGTCCGTCTTTGCTGAATGATGTGGGTTTTCGAACTTTCATTCGGAGGAATATATCACGTTTATTCACAAAAGAAACATTCGAGACCCCGTGCGACCTTCCAGCGCAAAGACACGAAGGATGCCCTGCACACCAACGAAGATTAGCTTTCCACGTTCTTCAATCGGATCACCTTTTTCAAATCCTGTTGACCGGACGTAGTTCATTAACACGTTATCGATTGTCCAGCACGAACCATCTTTCACTACGTTAAACTGAATTAGCATTGCAATCCCAAGACTATCTTACTAACCCCGGATTAACCCTATCCTTCCACGCCTCGGGTAGCTCTAATGGCTTCCCACCAGCCTTCACCAGAACCATAGCATTTATTTTCTGCAACTCTTTGCTAAATTCCGCACTTGCTCTTTGCTCCGCTGAGGGGTATTTGATTCCAAAAAATTCGACAAGCGAGAGTGTTTCTTGACATTGCGGAATCAAAGTTAATTCCATCAGGAGACCACCGATAGCAGCCACCAAACCTGTACCCGCTTGTTGATAAGGACCATTAACATCTCTCCCAAGAGCCACCATTTGCCTCGCCGCCTCATTATGCTGTAACGAGTTTCCATGAAAAACTGCTGCATGATAGAGAACTTCCTTTAGGATTCTGTAGATTCCCCGCCACTGCGTTTGTTCGAAAGCGAGTGCCCGCTCTGCTTTCTCCCGCTGTTCCTTAATGTCGGCTTCCTTCTTTTGGACAACGTATGTTTGAATGCTCCAGCCCACGTAGATCACACCGGGAACACCGAGTATGCAGCCCACAAGCGTAATGAATCCCGCATTTTGGTTTGACCAATAGAGAATTAAGTGCCAGATGTATGCGCTCATAGAACCTGCATTGTCGGGATGTTCATGCGAATGAAGCACATCGTTGCGAGTCGTCTTGTCATGAATCTACCTCGACTGTGGCGGCTCGGAGTTTGGAGATGTCGGATTCTCTTTCTTTCGCCGCTTCACTAACTCCATTTTAAACTCACGACCAGTATCATCGACAATATACACATCGTTCTTTTCAATGGCCCACTTGACGTTAGCATTCTCGGTGAACTTGGGGTCGTGCTGCCAACGCAAGCTTAGCGTCCTCGAACAAAAATAGAGATATTCACCGTCGTCAATAGCCACAGTGTAGGTGTTATGTCCCCAAGTGCTCTCGCTAGTGCTCGCTTGGACGTTTCCGTTGTCATCGACGTGTCCGGTCGTCGTTGAGCCACTATGGGAAGTCCAGTGCTCTTTATCAGCCGACACTAGCTTTCCCGTCCTCCATTCTCGTGGCTTTTCTTTAGCAGTCGATGGACCGTTGAGCAGAAGTGCTGTTGCCAACGCTGCCATTGCCCTGATTCACATGGTTGAGTCCTCCTTGCATTCGCTGGGCCTCAGTGCGGCGGATTCTACCACGCATCCTTGTGCAAGATGTACAAGCGCGGCAATATCGGCAACCGTAAATCGCCATGCGTGCAGCTTGGGACCGTGATACGATGGCCGCAAAATGACCCAGAAACAAATCATCGTGGAAATTCTAATCAGTTTGGCGTGTTCCTTAGTTGCGGGGGCAGTCCTTCAGCCTTCGCTAAAGGCACTTTGGGAATGGATGAACAGACCTAGACCCCTAAGCCCAAGCGAAAAGCGTAGCCTAATAGCATCTATTGACATGCAAGAAGAGGCGCTAGAACGGCTGAACTACTACAGCCAAAGCTCCAAGGATTTATTCTTGTATCTCTTTCAGTTGGTAACGATGGCTTTGTTATTTTTCATGGCAGCGGTTTGCGTGTATGCGTTATGGCCAACAATCTATGCGGGCACATTCGCGATAGTTGCTTGCCTGATTTCTTTATCGGCCGTGATGTGCATTGTGGCCTATGCGGAAGCTAACCGAATGTCTGACAAGAACATTGACGCGCACAAAGAACGTATCAGGAAAAATATTGAGGAAGCTAAAGGAAAGTTGAAGATAGCCCCATACAACCACGATCCCTGATCGAATGCCACTTACGGACCTGAGAGCGAACTTTTAATTTTTCTTAGCTGATTTCTTCGTAGCGAGTCCTTCTGTAGCTGCGTCCATAGGATTCTCGGAAGAAATTTTACAGAGAGCGATCAGTCACGTTCCAGATTCAAATATCAACCCCATTTGTTCTTTTTGCAAAATTGAAAATATTTTCAGCGAATCACACCCTAAGTCACCTGTTTTCAGCATGCGAGAGTTTTCAGTATCTTGCGCGTGTGGAGAATTCTGGTAGAGGCGCGCCTTGATCGCGAATGATGTGTTCCTTTTCATAGAACGCAAAATGAAAAACAGCTCTTGCGCCAATTTCGAGTTCTCCACGAGAACGGCCCACCAATCCCCGCCTCACGCTTCCACGCCGCCCGACACCGTAGGCCCCGCCCGCTCTCCATTTCTCACACCCGCAACGGCGCAATTGCCGCTCTCCATTTCACGCAACCGCAACAACGCAATCGCCACGCCCCAAGGCAAAATCGCTCAAATAGGGGGTGTAGCACTTTTGCCGTCGCCATACACTACCCCCCCAAGCTGTTGTCCCCTTTCGTGGGCGCTCCTATACTTGGTCGACACAACGCCGAAGTGGCAGCCTCCAAACTTCTGAAGTGGAGGCGGACAAATGGAGCATAGATCAGTTTCCCGCCAGAGCTAATCTTCACTAGAAGAACCGGAGGCTCGGATGTTTACATTCCGGATTCTTTTTTGAAGTTCCTTCTTCCTCCTCATCCTTTGGGATGATCGCATTTTCTCAAGGGTATCTTCTGTCATGATCTTTCCTCTGCGACTTCGATTTTCTTTCCCCAATCTTCGCCATCTTTCTTTCAGGGCTTCCCATGAATCTATGGCTTTAGAGATCGATTTCTTTTCTGCAAATTGTCCGGTGGACTTATAAAATTCGAGAGCATCCCCGCTGGAGATCATTCCCCGTTCTCTGTCTTGTCGGGCTCGCTTTTTCAACCCATCAAAAATGCTCTTCCTTTTCATTATCCCAGTCCTTGCCGCGCGGCCAACCAACCCAAAAAAAAAACGGCCATTATTTCGCTATACTCCCTATCGTTTTTAGGGGGTATATCCCATCCCTATGTGTAGTAGGCCGCAAAGCTAAAAAAGTTCATTTTTTGGTCGTTTTAGATCGCCGCCTTTTTGTCCCAATTGTCGAGTCTTTTCCGAAAATCCCGGCGCCTCCTATTCCGGATTTTGGGCTGCTCCGCAGGTCTCTCGCTACACTGCTTACGCGGAGTTAGATTTACTGCCGTCCCAGTGGGAGAACTGCGGGGTCCCTATAAAAAGGACTGTTTGAAACCGTCGAAACCGCTACACGCTAGGAGTAATCATTGCAGCGGTTTCGTAATCGTCCGAACCGGGACCTGCCTGCCGCCTAATCCTAGGTGCTGGGCAACTAGGCAGCAGGACTATGAATTGTCGTATTCAGTAATCTGTTATCCTGCCTAGCTGCCTAACACATACTCTTAGGCAGCTAGGCAGCTTTTCAATCCTCCGAGAGCCTATAGGTCAGCTTTCCTTTGGCCCCTTTAGCGACAGTCCAATGCTTCCCGATTCCCGCTTTCAGCATGGCTTCTGCTTTGTCTCGGCTGAACCCGTCTCTCTCGGCAGCCAGCTTTGACAGTTCTCTTTGTGAGGAGTCCGGATTTTCCCGAATCAGGTCGCGGAGAATATGCCGGTATCTCTTCTTCTGTTCCAGAATCGGGTCTCCCGTCGGTTTGAATCCGGTAACGTGCCACTTGCCGTCCTCGTCTTTGAAACTTTGCACTTCTACCGCCAAACGTCCTTCACCTTCCGGGGCGTACCGTTTCAGCCAGCTTTGCACGCTGAGGATCGGTCTCTCCGGCCTTGTTGTGTTCTTGTTGACGATAAAATTGTGGAGAGTATCCGCCTTGGCTTCCTTATCCTGGCCGCCGTAGATTATTTCCCCATCGTACTTTCGAGTGTGGTCCAGGATGCTGATGGTTGCGCCTGCATCGCACAGCTTACGCAAATCTGTATAGAGAGGAGCGGTCTGACCCGTTGTCTCTCCGCCGTCACCCCGTCTAAGAATGCTGGACCCACTGTCGAAGATGATCCAGGGCCTTCTATCGAATTTCTCGATGCAGTGTTTTACGAACTGATGCAACATTGGGTCACCAGGATGGGGCGGCGGCTGACTGCCAAACCTGTCCCAAATGATGAGATTTTTGTTTTCTGGCAGGCCAAGGTGCAAGTCTATGGCGCGGTTCTTAATTACATCGGGCGGATTTTCGTAATCCAAGTATAGAACTTTTCTTTTTCGCGTTTTCATTCCCAGGAATTCATCCCCAGTGGCTACGGCACCGCAGGCCGCGAGAAGCAATGTGCTTTTGAACGCTCCACGCGGGCCGTAAACCAGCGAGACTGTGCCTTCGGCAAAAAGGGGCTCCACGAGCCATTTTGTATCCTGTATGGCGGTTGGATCGAAGCGGGGTACGTTATCCCAGGTCAGGGCACCATTGCCAATCCCGTTCAGAAGCGAGCGAAGTTCGTCAATCCTCTCATGGACTCGCTGAAAGCGTCCATTGGTGATGTCCTTCTCAGCTGCGATGAGAGTCTCTCGATATCTGCTTTCTCTGGCAAACTCGAACGCCTGACGAAGGAGAATGGCTTGGTCGGTGAGAGGAATCTTGTAGAGGCTCTTGATGGTCCTACGATACAACCTCCAGGAATCCTTTTCTCCCATAGTCGCCCGGACCAGTTCCGTCAAAGTCTCTCTGGAAATCTGGTTCTGCTTTCCGTGGGCGGCATATGCCTCCTTCATGATTCTGGATATCTCTACCAGAATCGGACTGGTGAAGAACTGTGGTTCTACGATGTCGAACATTTTTTCGGGGTCTCTCAACAAATACACTAACAGCCTCAACTGAAAAGCCTCACTCCACGCATAGGAATCGCCGATCATTTTAGCCTCCGAGGAAAAACTTTTTAGTGGCAGGACTTGGCGACGGCCGAGGGATCTCGGAGGCTAATCCAAGGTGGGAAGTCCTTACCCCAGCCGCCCCCAGGTCCTGCCACAATGAGTTACTCGCCAGCGTTTAGATAACCGAAGCCGACACCCCTTCTGAGTCGGCATGCCGAGTCAGAACGGATTGGTCCGGTCCCGAGACTCGCAATTCGGCTGTGTCAGAACTGTGTCAAAACCCTATGTGCTTTGATTGGTGGAGATAGCTTTTGAGCGAAAGCAGGCTCCCCAAGTTGTTGAAAACACTGAAAAGTGAAGTGAAAGTATGGAGGGTTTGGAACGGGAATGTGTGCTTGCAAAGCAGGTGCTCTCCCAGCTGAGCTACACGCCCACTGTGGCCAGTTTCATCAATTCTAAAGCATCTGCCGCCGTTCGGGAACACTGAAACACGACTATTTGTCTTCTTGGATTGGATCCAGGGATTGAGGCAAGTTCAGCGGGCGTGCGTTGGCACGATGAAATTAAGTCGAGCGCTCTTAACAGGGAGCTCCGGGGGATACATTCACAATTGCGTCATTCTCCCGAGCTGCGCCCAGTGGTTGGGGGCAGGTCCGACCGTATCAGAGACTCCGCTTGTTTCCACACATTTGGATCGCATTCAATTTGCGTGTGGGGCTTGACGAAGACGCGGTCGTACCAAGGGTACTCGTTGCAGGTATACGGGCTCGTTTTGTAGTCGAATCGAAAATTCCCGATGACCTTGGTGCGCGCTGGATCGGCCGCGCGAATTGCGGACTGGCCGTGGACGAATCCATCCGGCTGATAGAAATTTGCGGCCTGGGCCACGTTCGCGGGGATGACCGAATCATTTTGGCGAATCTTGGATACGCTATCCACCTGAATGGTGAGGAGCACAGGGACGCCAACTTTTTCCAGTTCACGTGCTACGGCAATGGCTTCCGAAGCGCCCCAGCTATGTCCGTACAGGATGATGCGCGCATTCTGTTTTTCGGCGGGTGTCAAGATTCCATCGTGATTCGTGTCCAACAGGCTCAGGATTTTCTTTCGCGCATTTTCCCCGTGGTAGCTCTCAAAAGTCTCCACGTCCACGCCCGAGGGATAGGCCTTGCGCAGGCGCGCCGCAAGCTGCACCACGCTATGGACGGGATCATCGTGCCTGATCAACCCGCCGACGAAGCCGATGAGGATGACGGGCGGCTTCGTACCGGCGTCTGTCATTGAGACAGAATTATTGCGGCCTCCAAGCGGAACCTGCTCCCCTTGCGGCGGGACCGCCTGGCCAAGAGCGAGAATGGCCACGAGCGAATAGATCGAAGCGCAAATCGAAGCACCCATGCGACGAAATGAAGTCGCGTCTCTCCTATGAGACGAACACCTCGGAAAACATTGTCACTGTTCCAGTATCTCATTCCGCCGCCGAAGTCGGGGCGGCAAACGCCGAGTTCTGCGAATGCAAAGGTTGAGGGCATCCCTGTACACTCAAGAGCGTGCCTGCCCCCACGCGCCTCTTCCTCAGGGCAACAATTTTCAGAAACCTGGAAGTGAGCTATGATCAAAATGAGGTGGTAACCGGCAGCATGGGACGCAGTGATACATTTTCAGTGAAAGTTTTCGCGATGACCGCGGCGCTGGCTTTGGTTATGGGCTGGCCGAGTGAGGCCGCGGCGTACGCTGTGCTTGCTCATGAAGCGATTATTGACAGCGCGTGGGACACCAACATACGCCCGCTACTGTTAATGCGTTTTCCCGATGCGACGGGAGAACAACTGAAAGAAGCGCATGGCTACGCATATGGCGGGGCGATTATCCAGGACATGGGCTATTACCCGCACGGCAGTTTTTTCTTCAGCGACTTGGTGCACTACGTTCGGAGTGGAGATTTTGTCCTGGCTCTGCTCCGCGATTCCAAGGACCTTGACGGCTACGCGTTTGCTCTCGGAGCCCTTGCGCACTACGCCGCCGACAATGACGGCCACCCCATCGGCACGAATCGCGCCGTCCCACTGCTCTATCCCAAGTTGAAACAGAAATACGGCGACACGGTCACGTATGAACAAGACAAGCTGGCGCACGTAAAAACGGAATTTGGATTCAACGTCCTGGAAATAGCGCAGGGTCGTTACGCCCCGGATAACTACCACGACTTCATCGGCTTTGGAGTTTCAGTTCCTCTCCTGGAGCAAGCCTTTCAGGAAACCTACGGCTTGGATCTGAAAAGCGTTCTTTCTGACGAAGATAAGGTCCTGGGTTCGTACCGCCGCGATGTCAGCCAGCTTCTTCCCAAAGCGACGCGCATTGCCTGGAGCCTGAAGAAAAACGACATCATGAAGGATCAGCCCGGCATCACGAGAAGGAAATTCCTCTACAATCTTTCTCGCGCGAGTTACCAAAAAAATTGGGGAAAGCAGTATCAACCACCCACCTTTGGCGAAAGATTTCTGGCCTTCCTGGTCCGGATTCTCCCAAAGATCGGTCCCCTCAAAGTATTGCAGCTCAAAACACCTACTCCGGCGGCGGAAAAGCTATTCGAAGCGAGCTTCAACGCAACTCTGGATCGCTACAAGCAACTCCTGAGCCAGGCAGCCACCGGCCAGCCGGACTTGCCCAACGATAATTTCGACACCGGCGAAATCACGGGGCCGGGAAAATATAAGCTTGCCGATGAGACGCAAGCACAACTGCTCGACGCCCTGGCAAAGCTGAAATTCAATTCCGCTTCTCCAGAGGTTCGGGCCGAACTTCTGGAATATTTCGGGCATCCGGATGCTCCGTATGCCATGAAGCGAAAGCCAAAAGACTGGGCGAAAGTTCAAACCGAACTGGAGGAATTGAAGAACGCGCCTCCCCCGGCGGCGGCGACGACGAGTGCGGATGATCCATTCTTATCCGTTCCCTAATCCGAGTGAGACGCTTTGGCAGCGCCCGTCCACCGCGGCGGACGAGCGTTACAAGACCCGGCCCTGGCCTGGTTGTCGCACCGGATCTTAAGCGCCAGATATCAGAAAGACGAATGAATGACGCGCTTTCTCTCCCGCATATGGGACGATCCCGAATGTGGCGGATTGAACAAAGACACGGAACGCCTCTTTGCCTACCATCAGGCCACGAAGCATACCTATCATTCCGTCCGCACCAATGCGCGCTATCTCGATTGGCACAATCAGCCTGATCCCTTCCGCACTTTTGAAGGCGCTCCCAATATCCATCTTCCGCCGGAGCCTGGTTTTCCGAACACTGGAACATTCGCCGCGATGGCAGCGCTTGCGGAGAAAATAAAACTGCCCACCGGCGATGCGTCTGAACGCCGCGAAACATTTCAACCGGACCTGACCTGGCTCAGCCGTTTGCTGTGGCACTCGATGGCGGTCAGCGCCTGGAAGAAAATTCCAGGCACAGGCGCTCGCTACAGCCTGCGCGTGAATCCCTCATCCGGCAACCTCCACCCGACGGAAACCTACGTTGCGCTGCGCGCATTTACAGGAATGGAGGACGGTTTATATCACTACCGCGCGGACTGGCACGTCCTCGAGCTTCGCAGGCGCGGCGCCTGGATCCAGCATCTTGCCCGTGCTCTCGAAGTTCCTTGGGCGTCGGAGTCGCCGCTGATGGTCGGATTGACTTCCATCTTTTGGCGGGAAGCCTGGAAGTATGGTGATCGCGCTTATCGCTACTGCTGCCACGATTTGGGTCACGCCATCATGAGCTTGCTGCTGGCAGCGCGCTCCTTGGGACTGCCCGGCGGTGCGGTCGCTCACTTTAGCGACGTCAGCCTGGCTCGCGCTATGGGTTTGGTAGAAAGCGACGAAGCTCCTATGGCGTTTCTGGCCTTTCCGCCGCAGAACATTTCGATTGGATTTCCCGCCGCACTGGAACAAGGGGTCATGGGAATTCCCAACGAGCTATCCGCGGAAGAAGTCCGCAGTGATTTGCTTCTCGGGATTCATGCCTCGACGATTCTTCCTGACCCTGCGGGAGCACTGCCGAGCGTTTCCACCACCAATCAAGACATTGCGGACGACTACGCGCGTTCATCCGACCCGCCGCACGATGCCCCTCTTGGATCAACCGTGCGTCGGCGGCGCTCGGCGCTTGATTTTGATCCTCGCACGCCGCCAATGGAACGCGCCCACCTGGAACAGCTTCTGGACTTCGCGACGCGGGATTGGCTTGCGGACTGGCGGGGAAATTTTGGCGGCGAGGCAGCGCCGGCCGAAAGAGGCGCCGATTTCGTGGCGTTATATCTCTACCTACATCGCGTGCGTGATTGCGAGCCCGGCGTCTATCGTTGGGATCGCCCCAACAGAAAACTCGAACAGTTACATCGCGGCAATGTGCAGCGCGTCGCGGCTTTTCTCAGCCTCGAACAAGCCCTCGCGGGAAACTCATGTTTCACAGTTTCCATGATGGCAGATTTGGGCCAGGCGGCGCGAGTGTTCGGCAATCGCGGTTATCGCTATGTATATTTTGAAGCGGGCGCAATCGGGCAAAGGCTCTACGTCGGGGCGGAAGCGCTGGGCTGGAACGCCACCGGCATCGGCGCATTCTACGACGACGATGTGCACCGCTATTTAGGCTTCCTCGATGAGGGAGCGGATACCGTGGACGCATCGGTACGAGAAGCGGAAAAAGCGGCGCTGGTCATGCTCGGTTCACCGGCTTCCCGCGCCGCTGTGCAGGATCGAGACTCGCGCGAATTCGCTCCCGTGATTTCCGAATCCGGCGAAGAGCATCCTGCAAACCCGGAACGACTCCGGGAGAAAAAGAACGATGCGCCGCCGCACAATGATCCGCGCAAACTTCCGCGTCAAGTCATCTATCACTTTGCAGTTGGCCGCGCCGTCCCCGATCCGCGGATCGAGGATTGAACCCCGGGAACGCCAATCTCCCGATTGGCGTCGCGCAAATCGCCAATCGGGAGATTGGCGCTCCCGGGAAACACCACTACTTGATCTTTACGTATTTTCTCAACTTGTGCGGACCGACGTCCGCCGCATAGATTGTGCCTTTGGCATCGGCCACAATTCCTGACGCCCCGGAAATGCGGTTCACGTCCGCTTGGGCCAAGTCAGGGTCGGGGATGAAGGCCGCGAGCGAGCCGTCTTTGGCGCTTCCGACGGTAATACCCCTCAAATAGCCCGGATTGACCTTCGAATTTGATTGCGAGTCGCTCACGTAAAGAGTGTCGTCTTTCGAAATATACACAGCGCTTGGCCGCCCAAATTGTTTCCACGCGACGATGAAGTTTCCATCCTGGTCGAAGACCTGGACGCGACTGTTGCTGCGGTCGGCAACGTACACGTAGCCCCGGGAACCTCCGATGGAGATGTCGTGGGGTTGGTCGAATTCGCCCGGGCCCGAACCGTGGTGTCCCCAGGTCTTGATGAACTTGCCGTCCTTCGAAAATTTCACCACGCGGTCATTTTTGCCGTGTCCGTCGGTCACGAAAATATCGCCATTGGGAGCAATGGCAATGCCGGACGGCATGTCGAAAGTATCCGGACCATCCCCCTTAACACCTTCCTTGCCAATGGTCATGAGCACCTTGCCGGTGGGACTCATCTTGAAGACCTGGTGGCCCCGCACCACGCCGTTGGAATCCTTCGCCGACAAACCGAGCACCGTCTCGCTGGCGTTGGCGTCGCTCGCCCAAATGTTGCCCTGCGCGTCCACGGTAAATCCGTGGGGAAACGCAAACATTCCGCTGCCAAAGCTCGTCAGAAGTTTTCCCGACGGATCAAATTCCAGAATCGGCGGGTCGGTGCGGCCGACGCAGGTGGCGGTGCCGGCCGGTTCGGTATTGAAGCAACGATGAAAGACCCAGATGTTGCCCTTGGGGTCGATGTCCGCGCGGATTAGCTCGCCCCAGTGGCCTCCATTCATGCTCGCGGGAAGAGTCGGCCAGCCCTCCTCCAGGCGATACGGATCGGGGAGGTCGGCTTGCTTGGGGTACTGCTTTTCCTGGGCGCGCGCAGAGGGCCCCAGCGCAGCGGATGCAGCAAGAACAGCGATCAGCGTGAAACTCGTTATCCTGAAAAAATTCATCGCATCCCCTTTCGGCCGTCGTTCAGCGAAGGAAAACATGGGGCCATTTGACCATGAAGATGCCCGTCCCGTCCCGAAAAACACGAGACGGTTCACCGAGAACGTTCTCGGTGAACGGAACGACCGCTGCAAAACCATCCTGCCGTGTTAGCGATGGGTTTTGTAGAGGCCGCCCAAATCTCGGGCAGGTTTTCGTTTTTCCATCGCGGAACCAATTCGCAATCCTAGCGAACCAGTCGTTGACCTTCAATCCACCCGTCCGTATAATAGGGGTTTCCGAATTGTGTCTGGAGGGGCGATGTACGCCGTGATTCGAACTGGTGGGAAGCAGTACCGGGTTGCGCCCGGAGATACCGTCAAGGTTGAGACTTTGCCTGGCAAAGTGGGCGGTGACGTCACGTTTGGGGACGTGGTCGCCGTGGCTACCGACGAAAAGAAACTTCTGACCGGAGCGGAGGCCGCCAAGGCCAAGGTCACGGGCAAAATCGTTTCGCAGGGGCGTCATCCGAAACTAACGGTCTTTAAATACCGCTGCATCAAGCAGTACAAGATTGTCCGCGGCCACCGGCAGAATTACACAGCCGTCGAGGTCAGCGGGATCGAGCTCTAAGAGCTCCAAAGGAAATTGAGATGGCGCATAAGAAAGGTGGCGGCTCCTCCGTAAACGGCCGCAACTCTCAAGGGCAAAGGCTGGGCGTGAAGCGGTTCGGCGGCCAGTTGGTCCATGCGGGAACAATTTTGATCCGCCAGCGCGGCACCAAGCATAAGCCCGGTGTGAACGTCGCGCGGGGCAAGGACGATACGCTGTTCGCCCTGATAGATGGCGTCGTGCTTTTTCAGGACAAGGGCCAGGACGGGCGCTACATCAGCGTCCTGCCGCAGGAGCAGGCCGCTTCAGCACCCCCTGCCGCTGCACCAGCAAACTAACTGGATCTCGAATTCGAGAAGGCGGCTCCGCGATTGCGGGGCCGCCTTTGTGTTTAGTAGCGCAGGCTTCAGCCTGTGGGTTTTGGTCCTTGCCAGGCCAACCGCCTCAAGCTGAAGCGTGCGCTACCAGCAGTACAAATCGATCGCGCACTGGCGTATTCTGAAGGGCGGAAGTGACCCATGGTGTTCGTTGATGAAGCCAAAATCTATGTGAAGGCCGGCAACGGCGGAAACGGCTGCATCGCGTTTCGTCGCGAAAAATTCGTGCCGCGCGGCGGCCCTTCGGGCGGCGACGGCGGCCATGGCGGCAGTATCTACCTCGAAGCGAATCCGCACGACAACACGCTGTTGCGCTACCGGTACAACCGCGAATTCAAAGCCGATCGCGGCCGGCACGGCGAAGGCTCGAATTGTTCCGGGCACTCTGGCGCGGACATGATTCTGGCGGTGCCCGTGGGCACCGTCGTTTTGGACGAGGACACGGGCGAGCAGGTCGCCGATCTGACGAAGCCTGGCGAACGGATCTTAATTGCGCAAGGAGGGCGCGGCGGACGCGGCAACCAGCACTTCGCCAAGCCGTGGCATCAGGCGCCGCGCGAATCGGAAGAAGGCCAGACCGGCGTCGAGCGCCATTTGCACTTGTCGTTGAAACTGCTGGCGGACGTTGGCCTCGTGGGATTTCCGAACGTGGGAAAATCCACGCTCATTTCGCGAATTTCCGCGGCGCATCCGAAAATTGCCGATTATCCGTTTACCACGTTGCAGCCCGGCCTCGGAGTCGTCTCCGCCGATGGCGCTCCTGGAAAGCCGTCGGAAAAAGGCGGCGGGCGCACGTTCGTGGTGGCGGACTTGCCCGGCTTGATCGAAGGCGCGCATACCGGCGCGGGCCTGGGTATCCGCTTTCTGAAACATATCGAGCGCACGCGGCTCGTCGCGCATTTGATCGACACGAGCGACGCTTCCGACCGCGATCCCGTGCACGACTTTGAAATCATCGCCGGGGAACTCGCCGCGTTCAGCGAAAAACTTGCCGAGAAGCCCGTCATCGTTGTGGCCACAAAACTGGACGCAACGACGGACCGCGCGCGACTCGAAAAACTACGCGACTTTTGCGCCGCGCGCGGACTCGAGTTTCACGCAATCTCGTCTGCTTCGGGCGAAGGCATCCCGCAACTGGTGCGGGCCATGGCCGATGCGCTCGACCGCTTGGCGCCTCATGAGCCGCTGCAGGAAAACTCGGACGATGCGGCGCAGTTAAAGAAACCCCACGACAACGAATTCCCCGCGCCGGCGCATCCGGAGGACCGTTGAGCATCGCGCCGCCGGAATCGCACGGCTCTTTCCGGGAGCAGGCTGGCGAGCGGCGCATCGCGCTATTTGGCGGCACATTCGATCCGATTCATATTGGGCACCTCGCCGTTGCACGCGCTGCCGAACGCCGCTTCCATCTGGACGAGATTCATTTCATTCCCACGGGGCGTCCGCCACACAAGCATCGCGCCGGAATGGCTTCCTACGCCGACCGGTACGCGATGGTGTCCATCGCCTGCGCCGATCATCCGAGGTTTGTCCCATCGCTCGCGGAAGCGGGCGCGGGCCAATCCGGACGCGAAATCTTTTATTCCGTCGATACGGTGAGGCACTACAAGCAGAGACACCACAGCACGGGCGCGCATTTTTATTTTTTGCTGGGCGCGGATTCCTTCCTGGACATTCCGACCTGGAAGGATTACGAGACGCTGCTGGGCCTGTGCGATTTCATCGTGGCGAGCCGTCCCGGCTTTAATGTGAACGCGCTGCGCCTCGTGATTCCGCCGGAACTGTTTGCGCGCCGCGGCGCCGCGCACGCTCCGCTCGATCCGCGCGCGATCACCTTGCGCCGCACCGTCGTGTACGTGCTGGACACGGTTTCGAGCCACGTTTCGGCGACCAATCTCCGCCATCGCTTGGATCGAAACGATTCGATCCACGGGCTTGTACCGCCGCGCGTCGAGGAATACATTAGCAAGAAGGCCCTTTACCGGTGACAGCAAGAAAGGATTCGATTCCGCCTCACGTTCGCGCGGCCATCGGCGCCGCGCAGGAAAAACAAGCGGCGGACGTTATCCTCCTCGATCTCGAAGGCCTGGGCGCGTTCACGGATTATTTTATTATCTGCACGGGATTCAGCTCGCGGCAACTCGAAGCCATCTGCGACGAAATTGAAGAGCAACTGGAACGGAAAGGCACTCGCTTGCTCCACCGGGAAGGCAAGACCGGCAGCGATTGGATGCTGCTCGATTTCGGCGGCCTGATCGTGCATGTGTTCACGGAACGCGCGCGTCATTTTTATGATCTTGAGCGTCTCTGGCGCGCCGCGCGGCGCGTTGAATTTCGAGAGCCTCGTGGGGGGAATCCTCTGACCGGCGCCGCGGAGGCCGAAGGATGAGCGAGCCTCGCATGGCCTGGACCGCCGAAGATCCCGCCTCGAAGGCGGTCCTCGATCTCGCGCGCAAAGTTGCGGAAACTTCCACAACGCTCCTGATTACCGGAGAGAGCGGCACCGGCAAAGACCATCTCGCGCGCCTGATCCACGAACTCGGCCCGCGGCGCGATGCGCCCTTCCTGAAAATCGATTGCGCCAGCCTGCCGCAGGAACTCGTCGAATCGGAATTGTTTGGACACGAACGCGGCGCCTTCACCGGCGCGGTCGAGCGCAAGCTCGGGCGACTGGAGATGGCGGGCGCGGGAACCATCGTGCTGGATGAAGTCGCGGCGCTTTCACCGGCCACGCAGTCGAAGCTCTTGCGCGTGCTCGAGGAGCGGCAGTTCGAGCGCCTGGGAGGAACGGAAACCATCACGATCGTGGCGCGCTTGATTGCCCTGACCAATGCCGATCTGGCGCGCCTCGTTTCCGACGGGCAGTTCCGCCAGGATTTATTTTTTCGCCTGAGCGTCTTAACGGTTCCCGTGCCCGCTTTGCGCGCCCGTCCCGCGGACATTCTGCCCCTGGCCGATGCCCTGCTCGAACGCGGAGCGCGCGTGCATGGCCGCCTGGGCGTGGTATTTTCCGAGGCCGTGAAAAAAATGCTGACCACGTATTCCTGGCCCGGCAACGTGCGCGAGCTGAGAAACGCGATTGAGCGCGCGCTGGTGTTTTCCGGCGGGGCTGCGCTCATTCCGGAGGATTTTCCGGAATCGGTGCGCGCGGCGGACTTGGCGTTCGGGGGCGCGCTGCGTTCGCTCGATGACATGGAACGCGATGCCATTCGCGCGACGCTTGAAGCGACGCGCTACAAAATCGGAAAGAGCGCGCAGATTCTGGGAATCAGCCGCAAGACCCTTCTCGACAAGCGCAAAAAGTATGGATTGAACTGAACCTGAATTCAGAAGCGGATGTGGAAACGTGGGGTTGCAACCTGGGAACGCCAATCTCCTGATTGGCGGATTGTATGAAGCCAATCAGGAGATTGGCGTTCCCAAGATCACCGATGAAGATTCGCCTGGTCATGTTGGGAAAAACGCGGCGTCCGGAAATCCGGGCATTGCTGGATGACTACCTGGCCCGCATCGGGCGGTTTGCCGACGTGCAGCTCACCGAATTGCGCGAGGATTCCGCCGCCTCCCTGCGCAAGCTGGCGCTGGATTCCGCCGCGACCGTCGTCTTGCTCGACGACGCAGGAAAGCCTCAAACGTCGGCGCAATTCGCAAAGTGGCTGGGAGAAACGCGCGACCACGGAACGCGCGAAGTCGTGTTCTTATGCGGCGGCGCGGCAGGTTTTCCCGACACACTGCGCCGCCGCGCCTCACAAAAACTTTCGCTTTCTTCTTTGACGTTCTCGCACGAACTCGCCCGCGCCATGCTCGCCGAGCAGCTTTACCGCGCCTTCGCCATCCTCGCGGGCCATCCCTACCCGAAATAACACGCTCCAGGCAGTGCCGGGCGGGGCTCCAAGACCAGACAGGATGTAACCTGGCTGTAACAAACGTGTCTTATGTTGTTTGAATTCATCCAATGCTGGCCACGTTTCCACGACTGGAATGTTTCCGACACCCGCTGAAATTTCTTAGAGAAATCGCGATCGAGGGGGACGCTCCATGACGAAACCGGCACGTAAAACCGCTCCGCGAGCGAAGAGAGCCAGGAAGTCAGTCAAGTTCCTGCAGAAACCGGCGTGCGCGACATGCCGCAAGGCGAGACACTTCATGGAAAAGCGCGGATTCCACCTTCACTATCGCGATCTGGTCAAAGACCGCTTGAGCGCAGCGGAACTGGAAAAATTAATCGGGAGACACGATCACGAGGATTTCTTGAACTCGCGCTGTGAACTCTTCCGAAAAAAGAAGATGAAGGACAACCCTCCGTCCCGCCGCGAGGCGATCGGCTTGATGGCCAGGAATCCGGACCTGATCCGCCGCCCGGTCATCGTTGCCGGCGGGCGCGTGGTGATTGGATACGACGAAAATGGAATGATTCGGTTTTAGGGCAGTGCCCCGCGGGAAGTCGGCCGAGGGAACCTGACTCCCGAGGCCATGACAATTTAAATAGGCGCAACCAATCCCCGGGGTGTAGAATCTAAGCAGTGTAAGGCAAAAAGCGAGTTCCCCCGTAAACTCGTCCGCAGGTCTTACGCGATCGTTGCGGAGGGCCTTAAAATGACGAAGCCTTTCTCCGTCCTTTTCAAATCAACATTCACAATTTTGTTTGCTTGTTCAGCCATCCCAGCCTTTGCCCAGCACGGCGGTGGTCATATGGGTGGAGGCGGCTTTCAAGGCGGGGGTGGAGGTGGTTTCCACGGCGGAGGTGGAGGCGGCGTCCGCTCGGGCGGGGGAGGCGGGCCGCGTGGGGGGTCGTATTCGCCACCCGCTGCTGGCTACACGGCACCACGTGCCTCAGCCCCTTCTCCACTGCGCTCGGGGGGTGGTTTCGTAGCGCGGCCCGGGAACAATTATTATTCTCGACCCGGGGGTAATTTCGCAGGTGGGAATCAGCGATTAAGAAATTCCTTCTCGGCGCCTCCTGCTGTCGCCGACGGCCGGTGGCATTCTTTCAGCGGACCGGGTGGAGGCCATGGACCTTCGGGCGCCCAATCGGTAGCCGGGCCCGCAGGCAACGCGGGGGGCTTCCACGTCTTTAGCGGGAATCGCCAAGCGGGTTCTGCCAGCACAGTCCGTAGCTTTTCCGGGCAGGGCGGCCAAGTCTGGGAGAACTCTCCCATGTCGCGAAATGTTGTTCCCAAGTCTCAATCGCTTTCCACCATTCACAATTCGTTAAGCGGTTCATTCGCTCGAAGTTCCGCGTTCCGGTCGAACTCGGTCTCCGCACCATCGCGTATCGCCCGCGGATCGACGTTCGCGACCAATCGAGGATTTACGGGTGGCGTGAGCATGAGGAACTCGACCCAACAATTGGGCGGCTCTCCCCGGTTTGGCAATCGGCACGGCGGATTTGGCCGAGGCTGCTGGGACTGCGGCTTCGGGTTTGGCGGCTGGGGGTGGGGTAGCCCTTGGGGTTGGGGCTGGGGATTTGGCTGGCCGTGGCTTGGTTTCTGGGGCTGGGGTCCGTCCTGGTATGACCCGTGGTGGGGCTGGCCCGCGTCCGGATATGGCAACTATGCCAATCCCAATTATGATCTAAATGTTTACCCCGCCCCCGCGTACTCAACTCCGGATTACAATTCTGCCCCGCCTGCGCAACAGGAGAATCAGTACAATCCGGATGGAAATTGGGTCACGCCCAACGGGCCGAACCCTTCGGCCGCGCAAAATTCCCCGGCTTTGACCGTCCCGGTCCTCATCTACATGAAAAATGGAGCGGTGTATTCGGTCCGCGATTATTCGATGACGGATGGCGAGTTGTACTACCTTCTGATGGATGGCACGCAGCATTCCGTGGATCTGGATATGGTCGATCTGTCGCGAACCAACACGGAAAATGCAAAGAGCGGCGTGAAATTCATCTTTAAGTCCGAGCCGAGTATCACGACTCCGGCGCCCGGCGGAATCTCCCTGCCTCCGGGCCCGAGCGGACCCTCTCCCGCGCCGGCTCCCACACAGCAAATCAACGCAGTTCCGCAACCCGACGCGCGAACTTGAGTAGGACGGGCTTTAGCCTGTCTGCTTTTCCGAACTAACTTCGACTAAACCCAGACAGGCTGAAGCCCGTCCTACTTGTCTCAGCGTTTTACCGAGTCGGCGCCGGGAATTGAACTTTCGGCGTTTGACGTGACGATTCCGATGCCGTGAAGTAGTCGTTGTTGCGCTGGAATCCCGCCCAGCGGGCGAAGATATTGTTCGGGAAAAGTCCGACATACGTGTTGTAGTCCTGCAACGCGTCGTTGTAGCGCTTCCGTTCGACGGCGATTCGATTTTCCGTGCCGGCAAGTTCGTCCTGCAGCCTCAGAAAATTCTCGTTCGATTTCAATTGCGGATAGTTCTCAACGATCAAGAGCAGGCGGCCGAGCGCGCCGTCCAACTGGCCGTTCGCGGCGATTTTGTCCGCGGGCGTTTTCGCTCCGAGCAACGCGGAGCGAGCGCTGGCGATATCGTGAAACACGGTCTGTTCCTGCGCGGCAAAACCTTTCACGGTTTCGACGAGATTGGGGATCAAGTCGGCGCGCCGCTGGAGCACGACATCCACCTGCGCCCAGGCGGACTTCACCGTCTCATTTTTCGTCACCATCTGGTTGCGGCTGCTTACGTACGCTCCCCCAACCAGCAGCGCGATGACCGCCACAACCACCAGCACAATCGTTCCTGTTTTCATGCGCGTCCTCCTTGATCAATACGCTGCTTATTTTTTCGCGTCCAGCTGCCGGTCAAAAGTTTCCGTGACCGCTTCGACAAATGCAAAATACTGATTGAGTGTCTTCTCCGCGTCGATGTCGCGTCCCTTCAATTTTCCTTCTCGAACGCCGAGAATCGTGTGAAACCCGGCGGGATCGGCCCCGGAAAATTGCGCGATCCGGTCGACGGCCTCGCGTTTGGTCTCCGGGGGCGTTTCACCGAGCGCGATGAGGGCGTGGCGAAACAGCGCCGCAAACGCCGAAAAAGAGGAGACCATGAGTTCCAGATATACTTTCGGCTTTTTAGGCGCTGCCAGAATGGCCTGGCGAAGACGCAGCCAATCGGTCCGCAGTTCGCGCTCCACTTGAATCGAGTGGTACTGAAGCGGCACGGAGATTTCCGCCAGCACATTCGCCCCGTACAAGACGCGGTGGCGGGACTTCATGTCCAAGAGCTCGATCGTGAAAATATCCGCGGACCGGCGCAGTTCCTCCCGCGTGAAAACCAGGGGCGGGCGCTGGCCGCGGCGGATCCACCAATCGACGGGACCGTGGAGGGCTTCGAGATGCGCCGCGTCCGCCTGATCGACCAGACAAAGAATATTGAGATCCGAATGTTTGGCGTGAAACTCTTCGGTCGCCGCCGAGCCGTACAGAATCACCGCTTTCAAATTATCCGCCGCCGCGGCCTTGAGCTTCAGCACGAATTCGTCGAGCTTAGGGTCGATCAATTTTCCTTCCCTCCCGAGCGTATCTCACCAGCTCCCGCCAGCTCCGCCGCCCCCAAATGATCCGCCGCCGAAACCACCAAATCCACCGCCCCCCCCGCCGCCCCAGGAGCCTCCGCCACCCATCGAACTTCCGCCGTACCACGGGCCACCCATCCACATTCCCCCGCCGCGCCGGGAACGGGCCGGTCCGCCAAAACCGAAAAAGAGCCGCAGAAGAAAACCAATCAGCGGGAAAAATATGAAAACCGCAAAGATGAGAACCCGGACGAGATTCACGAAGGGAGCAGGGGAATTATCCGATTCGGGTGCTGGCGTTGGAACTCCTGAAAGCGTATCCAGTGTAACTCTCTCGTCGTCGGCAATGACGGCTGCCACCCGCTGCGTGATGAGAAGGAGGGCACCGGTGTAGTCGTTTTGCCGCAGCAACGGCACAGCTTCTCGACCGAAGCCGCCGACTTTGCCGTCAGGCAAAATCGACTCCAGGCCGTAGCCTACCTGTGTCCAATACTTGTGATCGTTCGGCGCGACCAGGATAAGAACGCCGCGGTCTTTTTGCTTCGGCCCAACGCCCCACTGAGTGGCCAGGTCAAACGAGTACTGCTCGACGGGTTCACCTTCGAGCGACGAAACCGTAACGATCGCAATCTGCGCCTTGGCCTTCTGATCGACTTCCGCGCACAGCGCCGTCAGCTTTTCCTTCGCTTGCGCGCTCAGCACGCCCGCGAAATCGCTTACATAGCCTTGCGGCCTGAGGTTCTTGACTTGCTCAGCCCTCGCGGCGGGAACGCAAAGAACCAATAGAAGCAACAGCGGTCCCGCAACGAATTTCGCAAGTCGGAATGGAGAGGACATCCGGCGTCAGCTTCCGTGGAACCATCATCTTAGGCTGCTGCTCCGCCAGCGTCAACGGCGAGCGACCTTGGGCACTGTCTTAGTTTCGATCTGTCGCGCGCAATCGGATTTGAAGTTGGTGTGGACGAGTACCGCCTCACATGATCCCAAGACACAAGCACCTGGCACGGCTTTGGCAGTCCTGAGTTTGTTAACCCCGGAGTGGACCTCCAACCGAGAAGGTTTGGCATCCCGAGCAACACAATCAACGTCGAGTCACGTGTGTATCAATGCTTGGGCGTGACCACATAGCCCTTGAGATGGGCTAAGGCTTCCCGGGCAGTCGTTTCACCAGGATGGCTGCTCCTCCTGATCTTACCCATGAGCATGGCGCCTTGTATCGTGGCAATACAAAAGTCGGCCATGCGCTCTTCGTTGGCGCGCTTGCTAAGTCTTCCCTTGGCTTTCTCTTTGATGAAGAAGGCCGCCAGCTTATTCTTTACCACTTCAAAGATCAAGCTGAGGTCCTGGCGGGTCAACTCGTCGTTTTCAGTCACCTCGTTTCCAACGGTTCCGAAGGGGCAACCGCGAGTCATTTGAAAGCTCTTCTGTAGTTCGATTTGCGCGCGGAACCACCGTTCCAAATCCTTCCAGGATTCGATTTCGTAATTGAGAGGTGCGCTGCCTGTCGTGATCGCCTCCAGATACGCCTGCAGCACTTCATGGACGAGGCGCTCTTTGCTTTTGAAGTAATGATAAAACTGGCCTTTTCCGGTCCTGGAAACTTCAATGATTTCATCCGGGCTGGTACTTCGGACTCCCTGTTTGTGGAACAAGTCGGCGGCGGTCCGAATGATCCGGAGTCTCGTCTCCGCACCCCTCGCAAATCTCGCTTTCATAGGCTCCTTTTAATTGTACCAGTGGGTACACGGATGAAAAGAATAGCGCGCGAACGCCAGCTACCTTCTGTACTGTAAACTGTACTTGATTTCTGACTCGCCTTCTCCTATCAATAGCAGCGCCGCGCAACGGTTTCCAATAAGAAGTGGAATGCGGCACGCCCTGCAAAAATGTGCTCGGCTGGGGATTGTACCAGTACGTACTGTATTCGTCGAGGTCGGGATGTGGCGGGTCGAAAACGATTTCGAGAGAGCTGGTTTCTGTAGAAGCGGGGGCAAAGCGACCGTGAATTTGAGTCGCCAAACGGATCGGGCAGACTCAGCGAAAGAGGAGGGATGAATCATGGCCGATACTGACAAAACGGTGCTTGTTTCGGGAGCGACCGGGCGGCAGGGTGGAGCGGTCATCCGACACATGCTTCGGAACGGACGGAAGTTGCGGGCGCTCACTCGTAACTTAAACGGGCATGCGGCTCAAGAGTTGGCGCGCCAAGGCGTCGAAGTTGTGCAAGGAGACTTGGAAGACCCGTCGTCGCTCGAACGCGCCACGCGCGGTGTCAACGGCATTTACAGCGTGCAGGATTTCTGGTCAGTGGGAGCGAAACGCGAGGTTCAGCAAGGCAAAAACCTGGCCGACGCCGCCAAGAAAGCGGGCGTACCGCACATGGTCTACAGTTCCGTGGGCGGAGCCGAGCGGAACACAGGCATCACGCATTGGGAGAGCAAGTGGGAGATTGAAAAATACATTCGCAAACTCGCCCTGCCGGCTACCATCCTCAGGCCAGTCTCTTTCATGGAGACCTACCATATTCTCGAAGTGGAAGTCGGAATCCTGAAGGGCAAGCTGGCCGATCCCATCCGCGGCGACAAGCCTTATCAGACCATTGCGACCGACGATATCGGGGCCTTTGCGGCATTGGCTTTTGAGCGCCCGAACGACTTCATCGGGCTGGAGCTGGAAATCGCAGGAAGCGAATTGACCAATCTTGAGGCGGCGAAGGTTTTCAGTCGCGTAATGGGCAGGCCGGTGAAGTTTCAGAAACTCCCCATGCCTGTCGTTCGGCTTTTTCTGGGCAAGGAGTTCTACGAGATGTTCCGCTGGTTCAATCAAGGGGGTTACCATGCTGATATCGTCGGCCTCCGAAAGCAATACCCCGAAATTCATCTCCACACTCTCGAAGAATGGTTGCGCGAAGAAGGATGGCAAAGACGCGGGCTGCGATTTCGAGCACCGAAAGTTTGAAACCAGAAATTTACCAGCTTTAACCGGCAGAATTCCTCGAACGGCGCTTCCGGTCCGGGGAGCGTCACAAATCTATAAAAGATCAATAAGTTAAGTCGCGTTTAGTTGGAACCTGGGATTTCCCCCCTGCGAGAACTCAATCTTCATTCATCGCTCTTCGCTGCTGAAATGCTTTGGAATCAGGCTCACTTCCTCTGCGTATCCGTGGCTCAGCTGGATAGAGTCCACCGAGGCGGACCTTCAAAGCAGTGGGTCGGGGCTTGCAGGGCTGCATGTTTAGCGTTTACATTTTGCCCAGCAAAAGGTACAACCATTTCAAACACTGGCCTTTTCAGCGCGGAGTTAGGTAGAGTAAGGGAAGGCGCCCGTAGCTCAGCTGGATAGAGCATCTGCCTTCGAAGCAGAGGGTCGGGAGTTCGAATCTCTCCGGGCGCGCCATTCTAAAACCTATCCCCATATTAGGTTATGCTGCTTTCTCGGAATCTGGGAGCCAGTCTCCGGCAATCTCGTTTCTCGGGACCTATCCGAGAATAGGCGGGGCAGTTTGCGACGTGTACCTGACTTGGCGTGTCTATGGTGATCCAGCTCACACGGACGCGTGACTAGACTCACTGCGGTTTTGCCATTAAGGGCAGAAGCTAAATTAGGCTGGAGAAATGGTTTGGAATTATTAGGAGGGGGCGATGAAAATAGCGGCTATTAGCATGGTTGGCTTGCTGATGCTGGCTGGGGGCCTCTCGGCTCAAAAGGCTCCGAGCTTCTCGGTTCGAAACAACGAAACCTTCATTGGTCAGATCACCGATAGCATATGTGCGGAAGGTCATCACAGTAGTGTGACCAAAAGCGAGAAAAATTGCATTCTCACGTGCGTCAAGTTCGATGGCGCACAATTCGTGCTCTACAACACTGAGACTAAACGCATCTACAAATTGAATGATCAACTGCAACCTGAGGCCTTTGCGGGTCAAGAAGTGACAGTAATCGGAAGATACGATAAGAACATAAACGCGATCCAGGTGATCAGTATCAGGCCCAAGATCACTTATGCGGGACTCTGAGGCACCACGAGTTCTCATTTGTCGTGGCCGTTGCGGCTGGCAAGATGAACTGTCACACTGATAGGTGACTGCCGTGACTGTGCACCGGGTGCAGGGATTAGAGAAATACCGGCGGGGAGGGATATATATCGTTTTTACGAAACTTGGCGATGGCGAATTTCTTTTGGTAGCATCTCGCGAAGAACTTGAGCAGGCCGCGCACCTCATACTGGAACTCAACGCCAACTGGCCCAACGAATATGTAATTCGGGATTCGAGAGGCAACGACGTTAGTTCGGGAGGATCGAATGATCGACGACCTCTATGACCTCATCGGTGGAAGACAAACAGTCTGGGCGGCCACCGAATGCTTCTATCGCCGAGTCCTAGCCGATAGCAGAATTTGCAAGTTCTTTGAAAGTGCCGATATGGCGCACCTGCGGGCGGGGCAGAGCATGTTTATTTCCATGCTTCTCGGCGGACGAACCGCATATGCCGGCAAGGATATTGCCACCGCCCACGCGGGGGCGCGTGAGCACGGGCTGAACGACGCTCACTTCGATATGTTCCTCCAACATTTTCGCGATGCGCTGGAAGAAGTGGGGATCAATGCCGACAAGGCAGACAAGGTCATGAAACTTCTGGAGAGTAGGCGCAACGCTGTCTTGAATCGTTGAGACCGTTTCTAGCTCCATCCCAAGCAGCCCCTCTCTCAGAATGTGGCTTTTTGCGCCCGGGAGGAACTGACCACATTCCGTTTATGGGGATGTGGACAGTGGGAACATCGCGAGCGACACATTATGGAACATTTGGAAACCGAGGCAAATGCCAGCAAAATGGATCCGCTAATGTCGCGTTCCTTCCAGCCGATAACATCAGACAGCCGACGGGCACGGATTCGTCTGCGTGGGTATAGTCGGTCCAATTCGATATTGAAGCTGTAGCAAATACCCACATGCCTCTCGACGAGTGCCGCCACTCGGAGCGGTTTAATTTCGGGGTGCGGTTTACTGTTCAGCGGGGACGTTGCCTGGAACCTCGTTCTACCAGTCCCGGACTATCCGCACCCGATCGTATCCGATTGCAAGCGGGGCAGTTGGTTGAGGTCGAAGGCACCACGGCGCGTAATAGGACTTGTCGGGACACGGCAACGAGCGATACTTTAGAGTTGATGTACTTGTTATTTGGAATGAGAATTTGGACCGCAGGTGCCGCTGAGTGTCACCGGTTATTTGTTACGGACATCACAAACACTTGTGAGGAGGGTCACAGATGAAATACTGGTACCCGTGGCATATTAGGGGTCGCACGCCATTCGGTTTGCAATTCTCAGTACTCTGCGAGGGAAAAAATGTTTGAGAGAATCACAAGAAAGCACAGAGTCGGCACCATCGCACTGCTCCCGTTGTTTCTGTTCGCCCTCCCTCATTTCGCGGCAGCGCAGGCCGACGGCCAGAAACTGTTCGACACAAACTGCGCCAAGTGCCACGGTGCCGATGGGACCGGGAATACTGTGGTCGGAAAAGCGGTCGGGGCGAAGGATTTAAATTCTCCCGAAGCCAAGAAGCTGACCGACGCCGAAATCTACACGCAGATCGATCAGGGCAAGGGGAATATGCCTCCTTTCGGAGGGACCCTAAATAAGGCGCAGATTGACAGTTTGATTCCAATCGTCCGCGAGTTTGCCAAGAAAAAAGCGGCCGCCAAGAAGCCAAGCTGAGGTCCCTGTTCAGGCTGCTTTTGAACTGGCTGCCATCATCCCGAAATGAATGATCCGTGCGGGTGGAT
Source organism: uncultured Acidobacteriota bacterium (assembly GCA_963719875.1). Taxonomy (GTDB): domain Bacteria; phylum Acidobacteriota; class Terriglobia; order Acidiferrales; family UBA7541; genus Palsa-360. Next base: position 1,860,897 of record CAVRDJ010000002.1, read on the forward strand.
CGGTTGAACGCCCACACGGACCCGGAAAGCGCCCATGGGGTCGCTGAAGTTGGGGTGTGTCAATTCTTGAAATCCAGGACAATGACGAGAAAGGGGAAAGCAAGCATGAACGATCAAGCGATACGATTTCGGGCAATTACTATCATCAGTACATCCTTTGCGCTGTTGATCAGTCTTTTCCTGCAAGTTCCGGCGGCTTCCGCGATCCCGAGCTACGCTCGACAGACCGGGTTTCCATGCAAGTCCTGTCATTATACGCCGCCGGAACTGACGCCGCTCGGACGGGCGTTCAAGCTGAACGGCTATACCATGGCCGGAAAACCAACGGTCACTTCGCCGGGAAAGGGAAATCAAGGCGCGCTCAACATATTAGAGTCCTTCCCGCTTTCGGTCTTATTCGATACTGCCTTCACCTCGTTGAGGTCTCCACAGCCAGTCGTCCAAACCGGCGGCACCCTAACCTCTCAGAACGGCAGTTTTCAGTTTCCCGAGGACGCTTCGCTCTTTCTGGCCGGCGCGTGGTCCACACATGTCGGCAGTTTCGTTCAGGTGACGTATTCCAGCCAGAACGATCATTTCACTTGGGACAACTCCGACATCCGGTATGCCAATTCAACGAAGCTGTTCAAAAAGGACCTCGCATTCGGAATCACACTAAACAACAACCCCACCGTGGAAGACCTCTGGAACAGCACTCCGGCATGGGGCTTTCCATGGGTGAACAGTGATTGGGCGCCTACGCCTAATGCGGGCGCAATCATCAATGGAGGACTGGCGCAAGACGTTGCGGGAATTGGCGGATATGCGATGTGGAACAACCACCTGTATATCGCCGGAACCATCTATCGTTCGGCGCACATCGGCGCTCCGCTGCCAAATGCGGGAGTGGACGCCACCGGAACGGTGCCCCTGAGCATTAATATCCGCGGGGTAGCTCCTTACTGGCGCGTCGCCTGGCAGCAAACCTCGAAAAACAACTACCTGGAGGTTGGAAGCTACGGCATTCACATGAAATCGACCCCAGGGAGCGTGACAACGGGCGTCACCGGTTTGGAAGACAGCTATACCGACTGGGCTGCCGATTTCCAGTACGATCGGACCATTCCCCAATTCCGGGGCGACGTGCTCTCGATTCGCGGCACGTATATCCGCGAAAATTCAGCACTGCTGGCGACGGCTAGCATCCCAGTGAATCCAGGGGCTGCTTTCGTCCCGCATCACCTCAATACCGTCCAGGCGAACGCGGAGTATCACTTCGGCGACAAGTACTCGGGTACCATCGGATATTTCAACGTTACCGGAACTCCCGATCCCCTGCTCTTTCCGGCGGGTCCTGTGACTGGAAATGCGAACGGTGACCCACGAAGCAACGGCGTCATTGCGAACGTCTCCTGGTGGCCCGTTCAGAATATCGGCCTCACGTTGCAGTACACCGGTTATACCCGGTTCAATGGCGCCGGCACCAATTATGACGGGGCGGGACGCAGTGCCGGTTCAAACAATACAATCTATTTGCTCGCGCGATTCGTTTTCTAGGAGGCCGTTTCTCGGGACCTGTCCGTTTCAATCAGTGGAAAGGTCTCTTCGTCAGGGGGCAGATCGAAGTTCGCTCAGTACCGCGTTCCTCGGTCAGTGGTGACCGAAACCGGTGGTGGGGGACTTGAAAGCGCAAGCTCGGCCAGAACGCGTGAGTTTAACCGCCAGCGCTTACCTAACTTTGGACCAGCCGCTCCAAGCCTGGCCTGTCCTTTATGGTCAGAGTGGAACCTTTGACGATCAACAAATTCTTCCTCTTGAGGTCCGCAAAAGTTCGCGTCACGGTCTCTCTGGAAGTTCCGATCATCTGCGCAATCTCTTCATGCGTGAGGGTCAGTTTAGCAGTCGTGGCCCCTTTTCCTGATTTGTGATCCGTGGTCAAGTCCAGAATGAAGCGAGCCAGCTTTTCTCCCGCGGAATGCGAAAGACCAATGGAGCGCATTTCCGCGATCGCAGAATGGTAGGTTTGGCCGAGCTGTTGCGCCACGCGCACCGCAACGTCGCCGTATTCGCGAAGGAAACTCAGGAAATCCTCCCTGGAAACAAAATTCGCCTGCGTGGGCTCGACCACCTCCGCGGTCAGCTCATAGGGTGTTCCGGTAACGGTGGAAGGCAAGCCCAGAACTTCTCCGGGCTCCGAAAGCCTGACGATAAGTGTTCTTCCATCGATCGAAGAGGTCGAAAGCTTGACTCGCCCGGAGCACAGGATGAAAACGCCTCGCCCAGTCTGTCCCTCAAGAAAGAGGGTTGCGCCTTTTGGATAGGACGAAGCGTGCGTGATCATCGAAAGACGTTGCACGGCCGGTGGGGAAAGGTTGCAAAATAGCCGATCCTCCCGGTGAGGGCAGGTAACGCAACTTTCGATTATTTCCAGGCCGTAAGGCGCGCGCATCGAAGTGAGTGTCATTGTAGCTCGCTTGCCATGCGGTACAAAACGAAACCGGCCCACTGAGGGCGGTTGAGTGTCAATCATAATATACCTCTCTCCTGAGATTTATTTAGCAGAAAGCGATTCAGCGGGATGTGACCTACATCACGGTTAGAAGTAACGTGTATCACGGTCCGAAACGGTGCGAACGCGTCACTTCGGACACCCTCGACCAGGACTCGGTAACGCGGGGTTAACCCATTCGGGCAGATTACTCCTGGCAAGTCCTCCCCCAAGAAATTGGCCGCTGAGTTATTCATTCTTCAAGCGGCGGGACCTGACGAATTGACTGTGATTTGCGTCACGTGGTTCCGTGACCCCGGTTACATCCCCGCGCTGCCGATCTGCCCATAATGATCGAGAAGGTGAAGGAGGTAGGACGATGCCGCAAGACGATCGAAATACCCTCGAGGTTCTGAAAGCGGAGCTTAATTTTGTGAAAAAGGGCGGCTACGGCCGCTCCCCGCGCGAGCCCTGGCGAGTCCAGCTGTTTTTTGAAGACTCGCCAACCTGCATGAATTATGACACGAAGGAAGATCGAACCCCGTGCGCCGATTGCTTGTTAATGCAATTTGTGCCCGCCGACAAGCATGGCGAGAGGGTTCCGTGCCGTCACATTCCCCTGACATCCGATGGTGACACTTTGCTCCAATTGTATCGAGGGGGGACGGAACCGGAGATCGAAGTGGCAGTATCCATCTGGTTGGAGAAAGAGATTGCGAAGCTGGAGGGCGAGGAAAGCCCTGGCTCGCCTTCGGCTTAGCCCAGCCAAAGCACGGGGACACAACGCATCGTTTCTTGCGGCAACGTCATCCTCGAAGGAAAGGAGGCCCGTTATGGTTTTAAATCTTCGACCAAAATGCGCGAACCCCAGTTGCGCAGCATCTTTCGAATGGCTGGCGGGCGGCCGGCTTTTCCGATTCCGACGCGAATCCATGGATCTTGCTCCGGCCGGCGGAATGGACACCGGTGCAAATGGCTCTCACCCGATAGGACATTTCTGGCTCTGCGAGCGTTGCTCGAACGTCTACACGCTCAATTACAAACCTGGCCAGGGAGTAGTAATTTTGCCGCTATGGCCAGAATTACCAGCGGCGAAAAACAATATGCACTTGCCTGCCTCCTGACCGTTCCCGGTATAGGAAAGGCAAGGATCGCATCCGGCGGCCGCCATTCAACCCAATCGTACGGCAAGTACGGCCGCCGGCCCTCCTTCTCTGATTAATCCCACAGATTCGAACTAATTCTCGGGACGCCGATCCGCGCTTCGAAGTGTTCCTATACGCAAACGGAGCGGGGGGATTGTTTCCGCCCGCTCCGAAAGCAGCCGATACGCATTACTTGCGTTTATGGCGTTATTGCGACCTTGATTACTCCGTCCGAACGCTCGCCAAACAGCTTGTAGGCGTCAACGATTTTGTCCAGGGAAAATGTGTGAGTGATCAGCGGAACCAAGTCCAAGCGGCCGTGACGCACAAGTTCGATCAGCCTGCGCATCCGCTCTTTTCCGCCGGGGCAAAGCGTCGTGATGATTTTTTGATTGGCCAGGCCCGCGGCAAATGACTCGGGAGGAATCGCGAGCTTGCCTGAGTACACGCCGAGGCTCGAAAGCGTTCCGCCTGCCCGGATCACGCGCAGCGCGTTCTCAAACGTAGCCTGCGTCCCGAGGGCCTCAATCGCAACGTCCACGCCTACGCCGCCCGTCAGGCGCCTGATTTCCGCCACCACGTCGACTTCGTTTTGGTTCAAAACGATGTCGGCGCCCATCCGCTTCGACATGCGCGTTCGAACAGGATCCGATTCCACGGCAATGATCAGGCTCGCGCCTTTCAGTTTTGCGCCGGCGGTCGCGCACAGGCCGATGGGGCCCTGAGCAAAAACGGCAACCGTGTCGCCAATCTGGAGATTCGCACTTTCCACAGCGGAAATACCGGTGGAGGCAATATCCGCCAGAAGCACGACCTGCTCGTCGGTCAGTTCATCGGGAATTTTGGCCAGATTCGCCTGGGCGCTCGGAACCAGAAGATATTCCGCCTGGGCTCCGTTGATGGTGTTGCCGAATTTCCAGCCACCGATGGGGCCGCCGCACTGTGCGAGGTCGCCGCCGAGGCAGTAGTTGCATTGCCCGCACGGGGTGATTGCGCCGACCAGAACACGGTTGCCAATCTCATATCCTGTGACGCCGACGCCGAGTTCGTGTATGACCCCCACGGGTTCGTGACCGATCACCAGGCCGGGCCTCACGGGGTATTCTCCTTTCAAAATGTGCAAATCCGTCCCGCAAATGGTCGTCAGCGTAACGCGAATGACCGCCTCACCCGGGCCGGCCTTGGGAATCGGGACCTGCTCGATGGCAATTTGATTGGGACCGCGAAAAACCAGCGCTCGCATCGTCGTCGTGGACTTCCTTTTCGCCGGAATCGACGAAGATGTTACTGTAGGCATGACGGCCTCCTCTTCATACGTCTCAAATATCGAACAATGAAACTCCTTGGTGTGTAATTCTCGTATCGACCAAGAGCACGGCAACGTCCGCCGCGACCGGCGCTTGGACCACAGCTAATTCGATTGTCGCTCACGCACGCACGGTCAGAACCGGGCATTGCGCGTTGGCAGCCACCTGATAGGCAATGGACCGCAGCAAATGCGTAGTTGCACCGACTCCTCTTTGGGGAGCGCGTACGCCGAGGACGATCAGGTCGGCGCCAAGAGCGATGGCGACCTCCAAGATTTTCTCCGCCTCCGGGCCTTGCTCGACCCTGCACTTCGGCTCGCACCACGGTTCGGCGTCCGCGGGTACAAGGGTTTGAAGCCGGCGCAACGCGGACTCCGTATATTGCCTAGCATGCACCAGTTCTCCGGCCTCTGGTTTGCCCGTAACATTGAGCAGCGTCAGATCCGACTGATGCTCTTGCGCGATGGACACTGCGAAAGGCAGCGCGGCCAGAGACTCGGGCGAAAAGTCCGTTGCGAAGAGAATCTGCCTCATCGCCAGGCGGCGCTCCGTGTTTTGTGAAACGCGAGGCCCTACAGTGAGCACGGGGCAGGTTGCTTTCCGGAACGTTTCTTCCGCAGCCGATCCGAGCAACGCGCGGCGGACACCCGTTCGTCCGTGTGTGCCCATCACAATCAGATCTGTGTTCTGCTGCTTCACGATTTCACTGAGGGTCGGCCACAGGTCTCCCTCGGCGACGGTCACTTCATGGGGAATGGTTGCTAACATCTCATGCAATTGCTGCGCTTCAAATTTAGCTTGTTCCTCGGCAGCCTCCATCACTTGCGGCATGGCTTCCGGGCCGACGATGGGATACGTCGCTGGGAACCGGACATGCAATCCATGTACTTTGGCGCCGTATTGCCTGGCCAAACCAATCGCATAAGGCAAGGCAGCTTCCGCGGCGGGGGAAAAGTCTGTCGCGAACAGGATATTCTTCAGAGCGATTCGCGTTTTGGTTGCCACAGCGCTCATAAGTCACCTCCTCATGGATCTTGTATACCCCGAAACCGGAATACCGCAGGTGATTGGGGTCACATTCTGCTGTGAGTGCCGTCACTTTATTAAAAACTCTGTGATGCAATGCTGTCTATAGAAGTTAGCCTGACGCAGGCAAAGGAAATGCGGATGCGAAATCTCTTGAAAACGCTGGAAATGGCATCACAGGCCCCAAATTCACGCCCCGAGATAAGGTCAGGCTTTCCCCGTGGAAGGAGTTTTCCTGTGTTTCATAAAATAACCTCAATTTTACCACCCACCGAATCGACTTCCTGTGACCGGGCGCCTTTCCGATGGGTGCACTACCCGGAAAATTCGCTGAGGCGGTCCATGATCGAACCGGGGAAGCCCCTTGCCCACTTTCCGGAAAAACCGAGCTTGCTTGATCACCAGCACAGGGGAGGAGAAACCGGGCGCGAGGAAAAGAAGGAAAAGGAAGAGGCGGCTTCCAATTCCGGGCACTCGCTTTTCCAGGAATCGTTTTTCTTCTGTACGATCAAGAACGTTGGCGATCTTCCGGGAGCGGGCTGTATCTATGTCGAAGCAGTCGTGGAACGAGAGTCCGGCATTGCGTTTGCAAAAGTCTATTCCGCGAAAAATGCAATGAACGCTGTGGACATACTGGCAAGCCGCGTCGTGCCCTTTTTTAAGCGTCAGGGAATTGCGATCAAAGAAATTCGCACTCGAACCACGAACGAATATTGCGGTTTGGCGCCCATCCATCCCTTTGAATCTTTTCTTGCCGCCGCTCACATCCAACACCTGCCCGCGGACCTGTCCGGCCAGCCGCACAACCATCTTTGCGAGCAATTCTACAAATTCCTCTTGAAAGAGTTTTTCCTGCCGGCCCTCCGAAGGAAATTTCAACTGTCGCTGGGTGAACTGCAGGAGTCACTGGATGCTTTCGTCAAAGACTACAATTCTGAGCGAATGAAGCATGCCGGCAAAACGGAAGTCCGCCTTTTTTTCGCAGAGAACCGAAATGGACAGACCTGATCAGTCCGCTTCTCAAGACCTATCTGGTTTTAATGGGTTCAGGTATCTGAATCATGCGGTTTCGGGGCTCGACCAATAGAGAAAGCTCACTGCCTGGCGTCAATGGTCTGCTATCCGCCAAGCAAATATTATCATCCTCAGTGCGGCGTCACGCGATCTGCTGAACCCATTGCCTCCGCCAGGCCGGCGCTTCGAAGGGATCCCCGAAATACTGTGTTTCGTGGACGACTTTGCCGTTGCGGAACTCCATAATACTCACCGTGTATGCCAGCCGTTCCTGGTACGTGATTGTGTATTCCGTGATCCAGAGATTCCCGTTTCCGAGAACCCGCTTGACCTTGAAGCCGGACGGCTTGCCGGGATGATGACTCCGCAAGGCTTGCAAATTGCTTCGCCCGAGGATTCGCTCGCCCGACTGGGGATAATCACAAATGGCATCGTCATCGTAAATATCGTGTTCCGCGTTCGCATCGCCGGCGGCCGACGCGTGCCAGTGCCTATTCAGGGCTGTACGGATTTGTTCCTCTTGCATGGACTGCTCTAGCTGCGGTTTCGCTTTCATGTTCATCCGCCTTGTGGAGTGCGTTTCCAGAACCACGATTGCTTGATGTTGTGTGCCTGCATTTCGAATGGATAGAATACAAAAACAACAGCGATTGGGTCTTTCTTCCGAGCGATGTACTCGAACACTGTGGCTTTGCTCTCCAGAGCCTTTACTAATGCGGGCATTCGTTCCCACTAGCCCGCATTGTAGCAAGTACCGAAAGCCAAGTCCCGAGAAGTCCGCTCCTGAGGAGGTATCTCACAAATGCTTGGGCATAGTGGAAATGAAGACACTTACCGGGTGAACCTTCCCAAGCAAAACCATATCGACAGCATCCGACGCTGAAAGCGCCGCAGCATACTGGCCCAGGGCAACGTCCTGGGCTTCGGAATCCATCGATTGTGGCGCGCCCTGAAAGGGTGCAGAAATCCTCCGCCCTTTCAGGGCGGGCAATGAGACTTGGACACGATCCTGGCCCCGGCTCCAAATCGTGCTATATGCCCAATCCGGCAGGGATTTCAATTTGTGCCAAATTTGGCACTAAATCGCCCAGAAAAGTTCTAAAATCGTGCCCTTGGGTGCGCCAGCTACAATGATGTTCTATATCCACATTTTACGAAGTCGAGTCACAGGCTGTTATTACACTGGGTCAACATCCAATTTGCAGGTGCGCTTTCAGCAGTACAATTCTGATGTAAGCGTGTCGACTAAGAACCGAGGCCCCTGGGATCTGGCGCGCCACTTTTCACAATCGATCAGTTGTGCAAACGCATTCGGGAGGAGCCAATGAAAATCGCACGTCTCGTTTCATTCGTCCTGGGCGCCGCTGCCATGGTTCTGCAGGCAGGCGCGGCGCAAGCTGCTATGAAAACCCAGTGGATCGACTACAAGCAGGGCAGCACGGCGCTGTCCGGCTATCTCGCGTATGACGATGCTGTCCAGGGCCGGCGCCCCGGTGTGTTGATGATCCATGACCGGTCCGGCTTCTCGGAGGGCACACTCGCGGATGCCCGGATGATTGCGGGGCTCGGCTATGTGGTATTTGCCGAGGACATTTTCGGCAAGGGCTTCGTTCCCAAGACCGTTCCCGAGATGATGGAAACGATCGGGATCTACGACAAAGACCGTGCGCTGATGCGGGCGCGCGCTTTGGCCGGGCTCGATGTCCTCAAGGCACAGCCGATGGTCGATCCGGCGAAGCTGGCCTCGGTGGGCTATTGCTTTGGCGGCACTACCGGAATCGAGCTGATCGAAACCGGCGCGCCGCTTCTCGGCTTCGTCTCGGTGCACGGCGCGTTCCAGAACTTCGCGCCGGAAGCTGCCAAGAACATCAAGGGTCGCGTTCTCATCTTGCACGGCGCCGAAGATCCGGTTGCGCCGATGAACGAGCTCGATGCGGTGATCTCGCAGTTCCGCGCCGCCAAGGTGGACTTCGAGGTCAACCTCTACAGCGGCGCAGCGCACGGATTTACGAAGCCGCAGAACCCCTCGGAAGTGCGCGCCGATGACGAATACAAGGTGGCGATGTCGCGCTTTCTCAAGGATCTTTTTTCGCACTAAATGTGGGTTCGCTGGGAATTCGTAGCGCAGGGTGTTCAGCCAGCGGGCGTTGGGGCAGGGGCCACTCTTGCCCACACTAAAACCCGCAGGCTGAAGCCAGCGCTACCTCGCTTACTTGGAATTTGCCGGCTCCAAACCACTCTTCTTGATGGCGGCGTAGGCGGCCGGGGAAGCAAGCCATTGGATAAGCGCCTTGGCAGCTTCCGGATGGGTTGCTGTTACCGGAATGCCTGCGGCAAATACGGTGACCCTTTGCGCCCCGGGCGGTAGCGGGCCTACGATATCGATGCCTTTCACGGGACGCAGTTCACTGATCTGTTGGAAGCCAATCTCAAATTCTCCCGTCGCGACCACTCCACCTACCGGGTCGGCCTCGATTTTCCTACACTTGAATTTGATTTGGTCCGCGACTCCGAGCTTCGGAAACAATTCGGTGGAGAGATAGACGCCGCTGGCGCTATCGGAATAGGCAATCGATTTTGCCGCCAGCAGCGTGCGCTTCAGCGCGTCCACGGTGCTGATGTCGGGCTTGGGCGCCCCCGCCTTTACGGCCATGCCCATCAAGGATTGGACCAGATCGACGCGGCTGCCCGGCCGGACCTTGCCCTGCATGATCAGATCGTCCAGCGCGGGCGCGGCCATGATCACAACGTCGATCACCTCACTGCGTTCGAGGCGTATGGGAATGGCGTTATGGGTCGTACCCATGGAGGGGCCGAACTGGGTCACAAGTTTGTTGTGCGTGGCGGCTTCATATTCGGGGACCAACTCCAGATAAGCGGCCGTGAAACTTCCCGAAGTTACGACCTTGATCTCGTCCGCGCGCGCTGTAGCGGCGGTAAGCAGCGCACAGATCAAGGCCAGGGCCGAGAGCCCAGCAAATTTCTTGTGGGGAGTCGTTATCATTAGGATCCCTTCCCCTGCTCGCTTATGGCACAGGGGATCTTAATTCAATATTGTCTTAACCCTCGAGCAATCGCATCAGTGTTACCACGATCCCACAGGGAAGGCCAGTGTGTGCTGCCCACTCCCGGATCCTCGACAACTTAGAAATTATCCCAGCGTGTTGCGGTTCTCGGCAAGCGTTGGCGGTGACCGGCTGCTAAGGCGCCTCAAGTATGGCGAGCGCCATAGTCCGCGCCTGCCTGATTTCCCCGGCTGCTTCGATCTTTCTCCCCATCGCCGACAGAACCATGCCACGAGTGGCATGGGCGATGGGCCTGTTCGGCGCGATTGCGACGGCCACTTCCGCTTCCGCCAGGGCTTGATCCAGCTTTCCTGCGCGCAACAATTGCGTGGACAAATTTTCGTGCGTCAACGCCGAAAGAGCCGACACATCCACGCGCCCGTCGTACACCAGGATCGAGTTTGCGATCAAAGCCGACGGATGAATTTTCCGGAAGGGGAGGTAGGGATTGGCCCAATCCGCTCTCCAATAGGTTCCCGAAATTTCCGTGGAACTGATGAATACCGGTCCGTCGATTTGTGGGAGAAGGACCGGCACTGGGAGCTGGTGCAAATCCGTAAAAGACGTGGGCAACGGTTTGCATGGGATCCCGTAGTAAGCAACATCCACAACCAGGGATGCATAATAAGCAAGCCAGCAGTCCTTGATTTGATGCTCGTCGATATACTGTTTCAAGGCGATGAGGCCCTGCCCCCAATCGACATTTGAATCGGCCAGCATTCGATGAGTATTTTCCGGGCCGCCCCACAATTCGTTCGCATAGGAAATGTAGTTGGGGAAAGCCCGAGCGGAAGTTGCAATGTGAAAAAGGAGAAGAACCGCCACGAGGCCCGCGAGCACACGGTGCCGCTGTCCCAAATACCACGCACAGGACGCGACTAGGACGATCAGAAACGGATACACGGGAAGGAGATGGCGCACGCCGTAGTTGACGCCCGAAGACATCGCTGCGGCGAGATAGATTCCGGGAGGGATGAGAAGGAATAGCACCTCACGACGGAATTGTTTATTGCGAAGCGTGGCACTCCATGGCGCCAGGCAGCAGAAAAGCAGGAATGCCACAGTGGATTTGATGATGAAGATTGCCGGAAAATAGAACCATTGCGCCTGCGGATAATATTTTCCGAAAATGACGGTCGGAAGCGCCCCCGGCGAATAGATGGACACGACTCCGTACAGGTACGCTTCCGGAAGTAGGTGCCACTGAGCAATTTTCAAGACAACGGCTGAAGCGTGGGGGCCCATCTGGGGGGCGAATTGCGAAAAAGGGGGATTCACGCTCACACCGGGAGGGCGCGCCGCGTAGCGAAATCCGTATAAGGACCAGAGCACGAGCAGCGCGATCCCGGATAGAGCCGCCAGCGTCGCGACTTGGCGGAGCGCCCTCTTCGCGAGGTCTGGAGCATACTGCTTGGTGGCAGGATCTCGAATGGGCGGCAACTCGGCACAAGCAAGAAGAAACAACATCGGAAAGATCAGAATCCCTGAGTGTTTGGTGCCTAAACACAGGCCGGCTGCCAGGCCCGCACTGGCGAGTCTCAGCGTGGAAGGCTTTTTCAAATAGAAATAGAAACCGCCGACCGCCAGGAATAGGCCAAACGTCACGCCTACATCCGTTGTGACCAGGGCTCCGTGGGCGAGGATATTGGGTTCGAACACCAGGAGAATCAGCGCCAGGAAAGCCGGGCCGACACCCCACATGGAGTACGCCACGAGAAAAACTGTAAGCGCCAGACAGATCGTGAAACTGGCTGCAGCTAGCCTGGTCCTCCACAGCAGCGACTTCGCATTGTTCGCATAGAGAAATTCGCGCCCGACATCATATTCCACCGTTCTGAAGTATTCGTCAGGGACGGACGGATGACGAAGAGTGAGGCGCAAGAGAGGAATTGCGGCTACGAGCTTAACGAGGGGCGGATGTTCGGGATTGATCCCGAAATCGAATGTCTTCCAGTAGTGATACCCAGCAAAAATATGGCAGGCTTCGTCAAATGTTTGAGATTGTTGCCGCGCAGTCAGGGCGAGCTGCGCCGCCATAACAACAAGCAACAATGCAACTCCGATCACGAGCCGCATTCGGCGCGGTCCATCTGATTTGAGATTGGTCATCACCTTGAGAGGAACGGATGACAGTTGAGTAGTGAGTCCCTCAAAACGTATCACAGCGACGTGCTGGGCCTAATAACAGTGAGGGCTGGTGTTTCCTTTCCAGAACTGAGGGTGTTTCGTCGCGGTTAATGGAGGGACAGCCTGCCGGCGGCTGTGTCCATATCAATACGAATGATGATTGAAGCAAGAGGCAGAAAGAATGCAGATCAGTTCGATTGAATGCATACCTGTGATGGCGCTACGCTGACAAAGGAAACAAGTTCCAATGGAGAATGAAGTCCGCTGGGAATGCCGTCCGTCGGTACAAAACGAATACTTGCTTGCGCGCTTCGTTCTCCGGCGCTCGCAGTGGCTGCTGCCCTTGCGCTGCGTTTGGTTTTGCTCTGGCTTTCACATCGTGGAGAGGATCTCGCTCATCCGAAATTTGAAACCGTGGGCTTGGAGACCAAGCTCGTTGCCGAATCGCTGGCAGCAGGCAATGGCTTTTTCCGCCCTTATCCCAATTACGAAGCGCTCACAGCGTGCCTTGCTCCGGTTTATCCATTCCTTTGGGCGATCGGTAATAAACTATTTCATTTGAATTCCTTCGGCGCAACGGTTTTCAGCCAGTTAATGAATTGCGTATTTTCAGCGGCGACATGCTGGCCCATTTTCGGAATCGGAAAGAGAGTTTTCAGCAGGAAAATCGGGCTCGCCTCCGCATGGCTTTGGGTGTTCCTTCCGTATGCGATCCTTTTCCCCCTCGAGTGGACTTGGGACCAAAGCCTGTCCGCCCTCCTGCTGGCTGTCATTGTCTGGGTAACCTACAGGCTGAGCGAATCGGATTCTTCGCTGCTGATGACCGGGTACGGATTGTTGTGGGCCTTGGCGGCGCTGGTGAATCCCACACTTTGCATCCTGTTGCCTTTCCTGCTGGGCTGGTTGATGGTCCGACGAGGACAGCCCGGCTGGCTTTCGCTCGCCTTGGCAGCGAAGGTAGCGTTCGTATTTGTTCTAGCGCTACTGCCCTGGACGATCCGCAATTATTACGCAATCGACGGTTTGGTCTTCGTCAAATCAAATTTTGGCATGGAATTCTGGCTTGGGAATAACCCTGCGGTGAAGGAGATCTACACGCCGGAACTTCACCCCGCGAGCAACCCGAGGGAGCTCATCTCTTTGGCGCTTAACGGCGAACCCAACTACAATCGGCAAAAGCAGCGCCAGGCCATGGCCTACGTCAGGATGTACCCACGAGTGTTCTTGAAAAATTCATTGGACCGGATTGAAGACACCTGGTCGGCCTCCTACGATTCTCGTGTGGAACCCTGGATCCTTACCCTCCGCCTCAGCCGGATGGATGTATGGTTTTGCTCGATATTCTCCGCATTCTCGTTTATCGGGATGATCTTTGTTTTGCGCGCCAATTGGAAGGATACGTTGCCGCTGGCCATGTGTCTGCTGCTGTTCCCTATCCCGTACTACATCACGCATACCGCGCTGCGCTACCGTCATCCGATCGACCCTTTCATGACAATTCTCGCTGTGTGCGCTATCTCCTCGCTGTGCTCCGCGCTCTGTCTACCCAAGGTTTGGAGAACTACATAAGGGGTGAGCTTTCTTATCCCGTCGCATCGAAAACCGGGCCGGGGCATTGCGTTCTGAGGCGGTCGGATGTATGTTGACGGTCAGCCCGGAAGTCAAAATCGAAATTTCCGCTCAACGATACAAAAACGGAGGGAGCCCCATGAAATACGCATTGTGGATTTCCGTGTTTCTGCTGGCGATGGTGCAGCAGCAACCGGTGCTAGCTCAGGGAGGCAGCGATAGTCTGGTGAAACAGGCCGTCGCCGCGGAAGGCGGCGCCGATGCGCTGCGCGGCGTGAAGGGCCTGGCCATCAAAGGCGATGCAAAGTTCTGGGAGCCGGGGCAGTCCTTCGCTCCCGACGGCGAGACCCGCTTCATGGGGGATGCGACGTTCACAATGACCTGGGATCTCGCCAATGGCAGCGCCCGCACCGAATGGTACCGCGATCAGAAATATCCGGAACCGGTCATACTGAAATATACGGAAACCCTAATGCCCACGATCGGCTTCGTCACGGATGAGAAGGGCAGCCAGCCCATGTCCGGCATCCGCGAGGCGGCGCAACTGCGCGAACTCGAGCGCGTCTCGCCGTGGCTGCTGGTCAAGGCCTTGAACGATCCGAAAAGCATCGATACCGCGGGAACACAAAAGCTCGGCGCGCAGTCCTTGCCGGCCGTTTCTTTTGCTGACGGCGGGACGACGTTCATCATTCTGTTCGATCGCAAAACGCATCTGCCCGCGGCAATCCGCACGCGCGATGACGACAACATCCACGGCGATTCCAACTACGACGCCGTGCTAACGGACTGGAAAGCGGTAAATGGGGCGCAGATTGCCCAGTCGCTTTCATTTCAAATTGGCGGCGTCGAAGTGGCAAAGCTCAACTATCGCAACGTCACCGCGAATCCGGCAATCGCTGCCAACACGTTTGCGGTGCCTGACTCGGTACGAGCAGCGGCCAAACCGGTGGCGACCAGCAACGTGCCGTATCAATGGGTCATGCGGCGGCTATTCCTGACGCGGTTTCTGGACAGCGACAACATTATTTTCCCCAACGGCGGCGGCCTCAAGCTGGTCGAGCTTGCTCCTAACGTGCAGCACGTCGAGGGGGGAACAGCCAACAATCTGATCGTGGCGATGAAAGACTACCTGGTGATCTTTGATGCGCCGTATGGCGAGTTGCAATCACGCTGGACCATCGACGCGGCGAAAGCAAAGTATCCGGGCAAGCCGATCAAGTATCTCGTCCTGACCCACCAGCACATGGACCATACCGGCGGCATGCGAACCTATGTGGCCGATGGCGCGAATGTGATCGTGCCGAGCCCGGACAAGGCCTACTTTGAAAAGGATGTCAAAGCGCCCCACACGATCGTTTCCGACGACCTGCAAAAGAAGCCGCGGACACCCGTGATCACTGAGGTCAAGGACCAGATGACGATCAAGGATGACACGACTGAAATTCGCCTCTACTTCATTGCCAATCCGCACGTCGTGGGCATGCTGATCGGAAACGTAATCACCGGTAACGCGAACATCGTGTACGTCACCGATCTCATCTCGCCTCGCGGGCCGATTGAACGTTCGGAAGCGACGGCCTCCGTGGGCACGATTCTGAGGAAATACAACATTACCGGGGCTGTGATTGCCGGAGGGCACGGCACGACGGTCAAGCAAGCGGATATTTCAGCGCAGCTGGCTGCGAATTAGAATTGAGTAGCGTGGGCTTTAGCCTGCGGGGTTTAGTCCTTGCAAGGACCAACCCCCACAGGCTGAAGCCTGCGCTACATGAACCCTGCTACTTTTTCTCTGGTTTGCCGTAGCCGAGGCCAGGAAGCTTATCGGCGTGGTTTACCCGGTCATCGTATTCCTTGATCGCGGACAGCGTGCAGGGATGCGCGTCCAATACCCAGTCCTTCCGCAGTTTCCAGAAACCCGTGATCGACCAGGGCTTGGTATAGTTCTTCGGGTCGTCGAACGTAAAAACGATCTTCAAAGTATCCTGGTCCTGGCGCTGCCAACGTTCCGTCTGGTGCAGGGACTCGCTGATCGGATAACCTTGCCAGGTGAGGAACGCCTTGCCGTTGTACGCGGCTGAGTCGACGACGAAGGTGTCTCCGTCCCAGCGGCCGATGGAATATCCCATGTATTCGGGCTCCACGTCCGCGGGAATTTTCCGTCCGTCGGTCCAGATTTCGCGCCAATTGTCGTAATACTCGAAATGCTGCACCAGCCTGTCGCGAGTCAAAAGGATTTCAAACGGGCGCGGCGTAAAAAAATTGCGCGACACGCCGAACGGATCGCAATCGAGTACAGCTCCAGCGGCGATGAATTTGGCGTTGGCCAGGTACGTCGCCTCACCCGCAGGCGTAAAAGGAGGCAGCGGATTGGGATGGCCGCCCAGATCAAGTGGATTGACTTCACCCTTCGGCTGCATGAAAGGGGCAGGATTCCAAATTCCAGTAAGGTCATGCGGGTCGAAAGCCGCGGCCTTGGCATTCGCCTTGGCCGCGCCGGAGTGATCAGTCTGGGCGCGCGCAACCGCCAGGAAGGCAAGCGCTGCCGCCAAAGCAATCGCCGAACCTAAAAGCCATTTTCGCATTCCGCGACTCCTTTCAACTGCGGCTCTCAACGGGGCATTTCGGTTTGAGAGTGTGCGGCTAAAATTTCAGGCAGAGCCGCTCCTACTGGGGTGGTTGCTCGCCCAATGCGCCGCCCGACAACTCAGTGCCATCCGGAAGCACGACCTTGCGCAGCATTCCCACGGGCGTGCCCTTCTTGCTGGGAACGATGGTGATCGTGATCTGATCGCCGGGATGCAATGTTTTAGGGCTCCATCCGGCCCTTTTCAGAACGGCCGGAGCCAGCGTTTCGATCGTCCAGTTTACGACCTTGCTCGAATCGTCCTTCGCATCCAGATAAACCTGGCAATGAGGATTGGACCAGAAGAATTCAGTCACAGTTCCTTTGAGGGTCGTGGGATGCTGCACGTCGTAATCAGATCCCCCGTGATGCGCGAACATCGGAGCACAAACCATCAAAAGGCCAACCACCAAACCGAAACCCTTTACTAGCATCCTATTCATGCAACACCCCTTGACGCGGTTCCTCAAAATTCTATTCCCAGTGAGAGGAGAAATCGGCCGGACCTCCAGCTTTCTGGACATATCGGCCATGAATGTAAACAGACCACCTCAAGGGTAAGAACAATTCTACGTACGCCTTGGGGCGCCCACTGTTAAGAAAATACGCCGGTCGAGCGAACGTTTCAAGGGCGTTGGAACCCAGGCCGGAGCATTGCCTTCCGAGACGGTTAGTTATATGTTGCCGGTCGGGTTGTAAACCGGCAATCAAAACCCAGTTCACGCAGCAAGGTTGGGCGCTTGCGCGTCTGCTGAAAATTACTTTGGAAGAAATGGAGAGGTTTCAGGATGAGAAAATTTCTTTTTGCCACGGTATTGGCGGTTTCGCTTGCTGGAATGATTGCCGCGCAGGCGCTCACCGGCGAGAAGGCCGAAGCGGTAAAGAAAGAAATCATGAAAATAGAAGATGAAAAAGTGGCCGGACTTTTGAGGGGCGGCTCCGAGCCGGTCGACTGGATCAAGCAGTATGACGCCGAAGACGTCGCCCAAACCAATATCGACGGGTCGAGCCCCACCAAAGCAGAGATCGAGGCGGGACTTCAAGCAGGGGTGTTCAAGATGCACTCCATGAAGCAAGACGGGCATCGGTTCCGCGTTTATGACAACGGGAACGTAGCGGTCGTCACGTATCACGCCCTGGGCGTCCTTGAACGGAATGGCAAAGCTACACCGCGGGAAAGCAATTTTTCGGATGTCTGGGTAAAGCAGAACGGGGCGTGGCTGCGCGTCTTGCACGCAGAGAGAGAAATCACCAAGAAGTCCGCCGCCATTCAGTAAAAATCAGGAGTCCAGAATCGAGACGGACACAATCCAAAGTTTAAACATCGGGAATGTAAATAAATCAGAAGGAAAAGCGGAGACCAGAGATGAATCGCGTACACAGGACTGCTAGAAACTCCCTCGCTACGAACGTTTGTGCTGTCTTATTTCTGCTGTGTCTGATATTGGGCGCGGCTGGCGTTGCCGCGGCGCAAGATGAGACTACCTCGCGGATCGCGCACGCCGACAGGGAGCCGCAGAACTGGCTCACGTTTTACGGAAATTATCGCGGCTGGAGTTACAGTCCGCTGAACCAAATCACGCGCGAAAATGTGAAAAACATGGTGCCGATCTGGGCGTTTCCGGCGGGATTTCCTACGGGCGCCGCGGGACTCAGGGCGGGACTTGAGGCCGCGCCACTGATCGTCGACGGCGTCCTCTACCTCGAAGGCATGCAGAACAATGTTTATGCCGTTGAGGCGGCCACGGGCCGGTCGATCTGGACTTACGAATATAAATGGCCGGAAGTAAAAACGTTCAGCATCAGAGGCGCTCGCGGAATCGCGTACGGAGACGGCCGGATTTACATGGGCACGCAGAACAATCACGTGGTGGCTCTCGACGCGAAAACCGGGGCGGAAGTCTGGAACATTCACGTCGAGGAAAATTCCGACTGCCAATGCCGGATTACCGCTGCGCCGCTTTTCGTAAAAGGTAAAGTGATCACCGGCAACGCTGGCTCCGGCTATCAAGCGCTGCGCGGCCACATCAACGCGTACGATGCCAAAACCGGCGCGCTCGTTTGGCACTTTGAAGTGATCCCTGCTCCGGGCGAACCAGGCGCGGAAACCTGGGCCGGGGCCGAAGACAATTACTGGAAGACAGGAGGTGGCGGAGCCTGGTTCACCGGCACCTACGATCCGGAGATGAATCTGCTCTTCTGGGGAACAGGCGACCCGACTCCCATCAACGGAACCTTGCGCCCGGGCCCGAATCTGTACACTGCATCGCTGCTTGCGCTGGACGTCGATACCGGGAAAATGAAATGGTATTTCCAGGAGACTCCGCACGATCTATACGATTATGACTCTGCGGCGGAGCCTGTCCTCGTTGACATGGAAGTTGCGGGACAAAAGCGGCAGCTGATCGTGCATCCAACCAAGAACGGCTATACCTACGAATACGACCGCGAAACGGGCAAGTTCCTGCGCGCGTTCGCGTATAGCGCGCCGAACTGGAACAGGGGCATAGACGAGCACGGCAATCCCATCGACCCCATCGTTCCGAAAGAACAAAAAGATAATCTCGTTTGTCCGAGCATCCATTCGGGCGGCCGCGGCATTCAACACTCGGCCTACAGTCCACACACGGGGTGGTGGTATACCTCCGATTTTGAGCTGTGCACTCATTTTGTAAGCGGTTCCGATAAAGGCGACGAACTGAATCCGAATGCTCCGCCAAACATCAGCGCCTTTGACCCCGCGACGGGGAAGAAAGAGTGGACCTTCAACACCAAGTACTACAACATGTCATCTCTCCTGGCCACCGCGGGCGATTTGATTGTGGGAGGCGATTTGGAGGGAAATGTATTTGCGCTGGATGCGCGAACCGGCCAGAAGCTCTGGTCCTTCAACACCGGGGGCCGCATCGCATCCGCTGCCGTCAGCTATTCGGTGAATGGGAGGCAGTTCATCGCAGTTGGTTCCGGAGGAGGTTCGGAGGCGGAGGGTCGGCTTGCGAAGATTTATCCCGAAACCGCCGCCCATATCGCACAACCCGCTTCCACACTTTTCGTTTTTGCGCTGCCGGAGAGGGGAAAATAAACTCTTTGAAATTATTTGTGAATGAGCCATTCTCATCTGGGGCAAATGCGGAACGATGACCCGCCGGAACGATAAGGAAAAAATCCGAGAATTCTATGATTTAGTAAGCGCCCACTTCAACGAGTTGTGGGGCGCGCATATCCATCATGGCTATTGGATTCGCGGCGATGAAACAAAAGAAAGGGCCCAGGATCAGCTCATCGACCATCTGGCCCAAGCGGCGAACATTGTCTCAGGCCATCAGATTCTAGACGTCGGTTGCGGCACTGGCGGCAGTAGCATTTACTTGGCCAAACATTATAAAGTGGAAGCGACGGGGATTACGATTTCCCCCGTTCAAGTAGGCTTGGCGAATCAGGCGGCCGCCAGGGAAGCTGTAAACGCAACCTTCCTCTTAATGGATGCCGAAGCGATGAAATTTGATAAATTGTTTGATATCGTTTGGTCGGTCGAATCCCTATCTCATTATCAAGACATCGAAAAGTTCTTCGCCTCGGCCGCGAAGTTATTGAAGCCAAATGGGACCGTGGCCGTGATTGATTGGTTTAAGAAGCCGAATCTCAGCGAAGGGGAGTACCGAAAAGAAATCCTCCCCATTGAAAAGGGAATGCTGATCGAATTGGGAACGATGCAAGAGTACGAGGCTTGGATGGGATCCAATCGCTTGAAAATTATTAAGAGCGAAATCCTGAACAAAAACTGCGCCAAATCATGGGACATTGGCTTGAACATCATTAAGAACAGGTCGTTATGGAAGCTCGCCGCAACGCACGGCGCGATGTTCGTCGACTTTCTTAAAGCTTTTCGGGCGATTCGAGCGGGCTTCACCTCGGGAAATTTCGTCTATGGGCTCGTTGTTGCCCAAAAGATTTAACAGAATCAGACCGTGGATGAATGGATGGCATCGCTGAGTTGAAAAAAGTCATGGACCAACGTCTCCGAGAATTATTGCAAGAAATACAAGAGCGCGGCCTGGAGAACGACGCGCGCGTATCCGAACGCCCGCGCAGGATGCTCAACCTCGAACCTGCGAGCGCGCAACTCCTCAGCATTCTCGTGCGCGCCAGCGGCGTGACTCGCGCGCTCGAAATCGGAACGTCGAGCGCCTACAGCACCATCTGGCTGGCGTGGTCGCTCGCGCCGGCCGGCGGCCGCATCATCAGCATCGACCGCAATCCTGACAAGCACGTCCTGGCGCGCGAGAATCTCCGCCGCGCGGATTTGCTCGACCGCGTGGAATTGCGCACGGGGGACGCCACCGAAATTGCCCGTCAACTCTCCGGACCGTTCGACTTCGTATTTCTCGATGCGGATCGCCCGAAATTCCCCGAGCACATGCAAGTCCTGCTGCCCAAGCTCGCCGAAAAGGTGCTGCTGGTCGCCGATAATGTCCTCTCCCACCCGGAGGAGATCGCCGATTACCTGAAATTAGTTTCGAGCTTGGCCGACTTCCAGCACACAACTGTCCCGGTCGGCAAGGGCCTTAGCATTGCCTATCGCGGGTAGCCCGGGTGGGCGAACCCAGGAGTTTGGAATTCGTGTTGACGTACTACAGCAAGCCGAGTAATTTGCAGCGATGGCTAAGAAAAAGAACACCAAGAAAAATGAGAAGAACGCATTCCTCGGGAATCTGGATCGTCTTGGCGGCAAGAAATTGATGCAGCATGGCGCTGAAGAATCCTCACGCGCAAAGGAATCGCGCAAGCACTCCGTCGGCGGCCGCCGCAAGTCCGGCTGAGCCTGCTCCCCCGCGGTAAGTTGGTCCTGGCGATGGAAGCGAGTCAGGGTAAATGCCCCGGCGAGTAACGCTTGTTACCTGACTCCCTCCAGGAGAATGTGACCTTGACTCCCAACGGCGACGGGCATATGGTTTTGAAGATGGATCGGGTGGAAATGGGGAGTTCCCATTGCTTTCCATGTGCAGCACCAGGATTCCTGAAAATTCACAATCATAGGAGGAAACGGGGATGAAAAAGTCAGTACTTCTCACCGGTATTACGGCATTGGCATTGATCGTCGCGTTTTCCGTGGTCCTTGCCGCCGCGCAGCAGAAAGAGATGAGCTACAGTGGCACGCTGGTGGACAGCAAGTGCTATTTGAATCACGACCAGGCCGGCAACGACCATGGACCGAACAAGAACTGTGGAACGCTCTGCCTCAAAGGCGGAACTCCCGGCGGCCTGCTTACCAGCGATAAGAAATTCTACGCATTGCTCGCCCCATCCATCGCGCTTGCTCCGTACGTTGGCCAGGAAATTCGCGTTTCCGGTTCCATGGTCAACGGCTCGATCAACGTTTCCAAAGTAGAAGTGAATCAAAATGGGAGTTGGCAGGAAGTCAAGCTGAGCCCAACGGCCTAATCGCCGGCCCGCGCCGGCACTCAGAACCAGAATTGGAGCGTTCGATTCCAAGCCGGATCCCACTGGGAATCCGGCTTGGAGCGAACTTTAAGTTGGTGCGGCCCGGTCGCCTGCACGAGGCAGCGCCAAGCATGAACCAGCCAGCATTTGAAAATCGCTTTCAGCCATCTGTGCCGCAAAATATCAGGCGATCGAATCCTCCGAAATGAAAATCGCTCTTTCCATCCTGGTTGTTCTTCTCATTGCGGGCGCAGTACTTTTCGCCACTCAATTCAATTTAAGCGCCAATCCTGAACCTACCCGGTTCGAAGCTCGCATCGCGACAATGGGAAAACACTGGTTCGTATCTCGGAGCGCGCGAAAGCAACCCCTTCGCGAACCTTCCAGCGGCCCCTCCAGCTTGGATTCCGGCGGAATGACATTTAATGGTGACTGCGCGTTTTGCCATGGACAGGATGGGCGAGCCCCGACGGATGTTGGCCAGGCCATGTATCCGCGCGTGCCCAGCCTGGCCAGCCCCGAGGTTCAGCAATGGTCCGACGCCGAATTGTTCTGGATCATCCGGAACGGGAATCGCTTCACAGGGATGGGCGCGTTCGGGAAGACATTAACCGACGATCAAATTTGGGACCTGGTACGATATGTTCGAAGTCTTCGCGACGTTGGTCCGGCCGGGAAATGACTCGAAATGAAAGAAACCCGCCTACCCATCTTTCTCACGAGCAACGGGGTCACAACTTCAAATCGGTAGTGTGGCCCTTCACGAAGCTGCCATTCCATGGGCCGCCTGTAGGGGCACGATCCGCCGCGGCGGATGCCCCTACTTGCTTGCTACCAATTTGAATTTTTGTACCCTGCGGCCGTCGACGGACTCACCCACATAAATGTTGCCTTTGGAGTCCACCGCCATCGTGTGCGCGTGCATGAATTCGCCTACTTGATGGCCCGGACGGCCGAAACTTCCCAGCACTTGCCCGGTGGCGCGGTCCGCCACATCAACCTCTTCGTCTATTTCATTGATCACATACATGTATTTCTCTCCCGAATCGCGGGAAAATTCGACCGAGGAGCATGATCCCACAAGAGCCGCATCTCTCTGGGCTCCCGTCCCGGACGCGGGCGCAGGAGTCCACACCTTATAGCTGAACGGCATGTCCTTCTTGAAATTTCCCATGGTGTCGAAAAGCTGAAGGCGGTTCATCCAGCGGTCGCACACGTAGACGACGCCGTCGTTGCTCACGCGAACGCAATGTGGAGTCGGCCTGGCCGCGGTGGCTGTTTCTTCCGGCGAACGATGCAGTTTCCATTGGCGGAGATAATGCCCGGTGCGATCGAATACTACGATACGGAAATTGTTGCCGCCCTTCCCCTTCGCGTGGCCGTCCGCGACATACACATCGCCCGTGTGCGGATCGAATGCGATTTCCGACACACGGAAGAACTGCGAAGGGCTCGAATTTAAGGGTGTGCCATTGACGGTCCCATCCGAGGAATCGAACACCCCCTTCTTTCCAATCTGGAGGAGCATTTCTTTTCCGTCATGGGAGTATTCCTGGATGATGCCGTCCTCGGACCCGTCCAGCCACACATGGCCGTCGCGATCTACGGCGCATCCGTGGAGATCTTTTGGCAGGATTTTTGCGTCTCCCCAGGAGTTGATCACTTTTCCATCGCCGTCAAATTCGAGCACGGGCGGCGCGGCTTGACCCGCGTTCAATTCGTCGCCGGTCAGTCCTTCCAGATGGCCGTCCATGCCGCCAACGTCACTTACACGCTGGACAACAAAAACATGATCCTGGGAATCGATGCACACGCCGCCGATTTCCCCGGTCACCCAGCGCTCCGGTAAAGGCTTGGGCCAGTAAGGGTCCACCTGGAATTTGGGAACGCCGGCCTGCGCCCGCAGCGGCACTGGGCCACACAAAGCAGCCGCGAACGCCAGCGCGGCGCAGGCGGCAGCCATTCTGAAATAATTTCGTTCTCGTCCGATGCTCACTTGTCCCCTCGCCCCTTTTGCGGTCAAACACTCGCACTCCGTATCGTCACTACTGCTTTGAAAAATTAACCCAAGAATTTGTTCAGTTCCTCAAGCAGCAGATCGGGTTTCTCTTCAGCGATGAAATGCCCGGTCGGCATGTCTCTGCCTGTGACGTTCGACGCCCGTTCTCTCCACACCTCGAGCACGTCGTACAGCTTGGGCCATACGCCCCGTTCTCCCCACAAGATGAGAACAGGGCAAGAAATTTTGTGATCCAGGTCGGCGGCGTCATGAATTAGATCGATGGTCGCGCCGGCGCGATAATCTTCGCACGAGCCGTGAATCGAACCCGGCAGCGTGAAGCAGCGCAGGTACTCCGCGAAGGCTTCCTTGCTCAGAATGCCAGGCGGAATGCGCTCAAACCGCGAGCGGAGCCAGGCTTCGGCGCTGTTGCCGATCAACGTCTCCGGCATCGGCGATTTCTGGATGAGGAACCACCAATGGAAATTGGCCGTGGCGAGTTCATTCGTCACGCTATGCAACACTTTGTAAGTCGGAACGATGTCGAGGATGGCGAGCTTGGTCAGGCGGTCCGCATGATCGAGGGCCAAGCGGTGAGCGACGCGTCCGCCGCGATCGTGCGCGACCAATGAGAATTTCTGAAACCCCAAACCAGCCATGAGTTCTACTTGGTCCTGCGCCATCGCGCGCTTGGAGTAGTTCAAATGATTTTCGCCGTCGGGAGGCTTGCTGCTGTCTCCGTATCCGCGGAGATCGGCCGCCACGACGGTGAATTTCTTGGCCAGTTGAGGCGCAACGTCACGCCACTCGATGTGCGTTTGCGGATAGCCGTGCAGCAAAAGCAGCGGAGGCCCGCTCCCGGCAGTGACAAAATTGATTGTGGCGCCGGAGGTCTTGGTTGTAAGGTGTTTGAACCCCGGAAAAAACTCCGGTGCCGGACCTTTTTGATCCGCTTGGCTCAAGGTTCCGACTTCGCGAGGAAATACCGCGTTGGCGGAAGCAATCGCGCCGATCCCTAGAGCTGCTGCCTTCTTGAGGAGATCTCGACGGGCGTTGTCAGGCATGGCCTGGTCCCTCCCAGATGTACCTAAGTACACTTTCATTTGTGTAGACGCAAGGGCCGACCCTGATTTCTCACGAGATGCGATGACGGACGTGTCGGGATGGGCGAAGAATCATCGGATGAACTTGCCCGGGAACGCCATTCTCCCCGCCGCGGCGGGCGTCGTGCAATCCGCCAATCGGGAGATTGGCGTTCCCGGGTTTCAATCGATACGCGGTGAGCTGCGATTCATTCGCATTCCAAGGAACGAAGCCTACTTCTTGGGCGCCTGGGTCGCCTTGTTGTTGAAATCGAGGAAGCTGGCGTTGTCTTCGCAGACGTGCTCCATAATTTTCCACTCCGGCCTTAATTGAAAGATTAGCTTTGCGCCCCAGGGCTTCGTATATGCCTTCGGGTCGTCGACGGTGAGGTCGATCACCAAAGAGTCATGGTCAACGCGCCGGATGCGCTCTACAAGGTGCAGAGCGTCACTGTGTGGGTAACCTTCCCGATCGAAAGTAGTCTTGTCATTAAAACTGACCGTATCGGCTACGAGGGTGTCGCCTTCCCACCTGCCGATGGAGTCCCCCATCCATAGCGGACCGGCATCCTTGTCATGCGGACGCCCATCCGTGTAGATTCGGCGCACAAAGTGATCGAACTCGAAAAGCATGATCACCTGGCCGGGAATCTGAACGATCTGCACTGGAAAATTGAGAAGATAGATTCGCGGCACGCCTGGCGGAAAACAATTATAAATTGGATCGCTCAAGACCGTGCTTGGGCTGGAACTGCGATAAACGGAATTGGCCGCCTTGAATTTCGCCTCGCCCCAAGGCGTCATCGGGGAGATCGCCTTTCCAAAGTCAAGATTAATGGGTGAATGCGACGGATCTCGCAGTCGCGTCCAGAGTCCGGATAAGTCCGGTGTGGAAGCCGCGGGTTCGACCCTTGCCATTCCGTGCTGGTCAGCGGTTTGAGCGAATAGAAAGGGAGAGAAGGCTAGTGTCGCCGACAGGGCCAGAACCAAGCCCAGGAAGCGGTTGCGCATTTCGGAGCTTCTCCTGATTCGTTTTACATTCACCCGAAGTTGGTTTGAGCGGACTCTCATTAGTCCTGTAATGAATTTGGGTCGAGCTCCTGACCGTTGGACAAGACGACCTTCTGGAGACGCAAGGTTTTCGCGCCATTTTTGGGGCGATTCCCGATAATCGTGATTTGGTCCCCTATTTTAATGATGTCCCGGGTCCAGCCGTGCCTGGTTAGGACATTCGGGCTGTTGGCTTCGCTGGTCCACATTTCGACTTTGCCCTTGTCGTCCTTCGTCTCGACAGAAATGATCACATGGGGATTGTTAAACTGGAAATCCGTTACCGTTCCCTTCACGGTCGTCAATTTCGTCGTTTCGTACGCCAACGTCCCGTGGTGCGCAAAAATGGGAGCTGCAACTATGAGTAGAACAGCAAACCCCGCGAACAATGCCAACAACCAATTTTTCATGCGAAACCCCTATCGCAAATTAAGCTGCGGCCAAACTGCCGCCCGCTCTATTGTAACGCCAGCGGACCTTATACAGCGTCCGGGAAATCATAAGGTCTATCAGCAGCCAAAGCCTATATCATCGTGCTCCCCGGTGTGTCAAAGCGGCCTTGCGCACCCTGTTTACTTTGGTGAGGTCTGGGCCGGCGTTGAGGAATTCCGCTGCGGCACATTGCATCAATGGGATCTTGCCTGTCCGCGAGTAGTTTACTCCTTCCCAAGCAACGTCACGAGAGGGCGGAATCGCCAATCAATTGGCTTGTAATAAATCTCTCTATACTTGCATAAGGAATGTAATATCATTATTCTCATGAAATGGGGGGTGCTCGCTAGGGGGATGGCCTCCACCTGTTCGAGGACATTTTGAAACATAAATATGCCATCTGGCTGATCTGTCTGGTCCTCTTTGTCGCCGCCGTCGACACGATCCCGGATCCTCCTGCGATCAACCCGCCCAGCAGCCACAGCTGCGGAATTTCCGCCCTTCATGTTCGCGGATCTTTTACACCGCTGGAAAAAGATTGGTACGTCGCGTCCAGTTTGTTTCGACGCGATCACGTGAATTGGTTTTCGTTTCGGTTCGCTCTCGACATGAGGCCCATCGGGGTTGGAACCCTTCCTTTAGTTCACCACGCAGCGGATTCCTCACCTCCCATTTTTTCTTGAACTAGCACTGGTCTGGTTTGCAAGGGACGAGAAACGTTTCCGTTTCTCGTGATCTCTTTGAATTTGCGGCACACTAAATCCAATGGAGGGAAAACAATGATCGTAGGAGACCGACTGCGAGCACTGCGTGAAGAAAGGAATTTCTCTCAAGGCGAAATTGAGAAGCGAACGGGGCTGCTCCGTTGCTACATTTCACGTGTGGAGAACGGGCACACCGTCCCTGCTGTTGAAACGCTCGAAAAATTTGCGCGAGCTCTCGAAGTTCCGATGTACCAATTGTTGTATGACGGCGATGAACCGCCCCAACTGCCGAAACTGGCGAAAGGAAAAACCGCCAGCGAACGGGTCTGGGGCAGTTCGGGGAAAGATGCTCGAATGCTTACGAAATTCCGCAAGTTATTAGGCAAAACAAAAGAAGACGATCAACAATTATTACTCTCCATTGCCCTCAAAATGGCGAGAAAAAGGAACAATTGACACTCCACGGCAGACACCACAAATGTCCAGGCAGGCAGTGGCGGCGAATCGCTCGTTGCCACTGCCTGACGGGACGAGTGATTGCTAACCCGTATTTGACGGTCCAAATACGATCGGCTAGTACCCGAAGTGTGTAATTAGCAATCCGATTCATGCCGATGGAAGGTTTCTGTTGTATAATCGATGCAGTTGTTAAACACCTAGGTGCTGGATCCCGAATCCCGAGACAAGTTGTTGGAGGCAGGCAGATGAATTGGGGCCGGGTGCTCGTCCCTCTTCTGGCGCTCGTATCTTCCTGCGCTTGTCTTGCCCAGGACAATCGATCAGCGTCCGACCCGACGCTCCGTACCTCCATCCAAGCCATGCGCGATGGCCGCTTTACGGACGCCGAGAAGATTGTCACGGACGCTGTTCACGAACTCGAACAGAATGATCCTCAGAATCCGCGACTGGCGACCTACCTTAAGAGACTGGCGGCGATTGTTGATCACCTAGGGCGTCGTGCAGAGGCCACCGCTCTCATCGAGCGGGCTTACGAAATTGACCGAAAAGCCTTCGGGCCCACGGATATGCGAATTACTACTGACCTGATCCAGCAGGCGATGGCCGCTCAGGCCGCAGGCGACAATGGGAAAGCCGAACGATTGTTCAACCAAGCTCTCGAAGTCGTGCGCTCAAATTCGGCAAGACTGAATTCGCAACCCAATATCGGGTTGGCCGCCGGGGTCGCCGGTAGTCTTGCGACGTTCTACATTAGCGAGCATAGGTGGGTGGAGGCCGATCCTTTGCTGCAGGAAGAAGGAAAGTTATGTGGCTTAATTGAGGAACCCTACCGGGCCGGATATGCGCTTTGCGGCCGACTCGCAGAAGTGGTTGCGGAGGTCTACAACGCCGAAGGGAGGACCGTCGATACCGGGAACCTACCGTACTCCGGGAATGGACCCCGGGAACTCGAGGCCTTGAACAAGATCGGCAAGCAATTCGTAACAGATGGGCTCTACCCTTCGGCGGAGGATACTTACAATCGCGCAATCTCTCTGGCTGAAAAGATAGAGGCCGATCCGCAAAGTCGTTATGATGGTCTCATTGTCGAGGAAATGAATTCGCTCGGCCAAGTGTTCGAGAAGGAGGGATTCAACGATCGGGCGGAGCGAACTTACCTGAGCGCGCTGGAAATCGACGAAAAGAAGGCGGGTCCGGAACCCGGCCACACTGCCTATGCCATGGCGCTCGCACCCTATTATCTGGTCACCCTCTACCGCAAGGAAGGCCGCCTGGAGGATGCCGAGAAACTTCTTCAGCATGTCCTCGAAGTAAAGCAGAGATCGCTGGGAGAGCGGTCTGGTGCGGTTGTGCAGACTCTTACAACGCTCGCGGGCGTTTATGAGGAAGAAGGGAACTCAGACCAAGCCAAATACACGAAAGCGCTCCCCTTGTACGAGCGCGCACTAACGATTCAAGAGGCGAATCTGGGGCCCAATCATCCGGAATTGCTTGGTCTGCTCGGAGAATACGCCGATCTACTCCTGAAAGTCCACGATGACCCGAAAGCCGCTGAAGTGCAGGCCCGTATGGCAAAAATTTCGTCTGCGGAACAGAGCAATCCTAAGTAACCTTGGAATGCTTGACAGCGCCTTGACGTTTCCTCTTTTCAGCGCCCGCCGTAGCAAATCAATTCACGCCCATCCGAAAGGACGACTTTCACCAGACGCAAGCTGTACGTACCATCGCTTATCCGGTGACCGACGGCGGTAATCTGATCTCCAGGCTTGACGGTTTCTTTGTCCCAGCCGGTACCGGCCATGCGGCTCGGACTCGGGCCGCCGGCGCTCCACTTCTCAATTCCACCCTTGTCGCCCTGCACTTCAAGGCTAATCCACACATGAGGATTGCCCCAATCAAATTGCGTCACAGTTCCCTTCACGGTGGTCACATTTGCCATGTCATACCCGTGCCACGCGTGGTGTGCGAACGCGGGGACAGAAACCGTCAGAAGGCACGCAACCAAGCTCCCGATCAACAGTAGCCGAGTTTTCATGATGACACCTCCGCGATGCTTATCATCTGCTTTTGACGCGACGTTGAAAAGATGGGTTGCGGAATTCCTCGATTGTCGCTAAACCCGATCTATCCAAACCATCATGTATTACCCCTAAACCAAGATTGGTGTACCCTTAGGGGGAGATTCCCCCGCGCCATGTAGGCTGGGCGTACATGGACCGAGTTCCAGTACGAATCCGGGCAATAATTTGCGAAGAAATCCTTTGACGGAACGAGGAGCGAACAACATGAAAACGCGAGTGACAATTGCTGCGACAAGGGATTTGGGGCGGTTTGTGGCGATTTTGATCCTGCTCTTCGCAACGCCGCTGGCGATCGGCTTCGCGCGCGCGGCGGCCGCGGACGACTCCGCAAACAGCGGCGAAGACGCGGCTGTGAAGCAAGTGGTTGCCGGATTCAGCGACGGCTGGAATACCCACGACGCGCACGCGATGTGCGCATCGCTGGCGGAGGACGTTCAGTGGGTCAATTGGCGCGGCGAACCGCTCGGCACTCGCCAGGCCGTCGAGGACGAGCATGCCAAACTCTTCGCCGACCTTTACAAAAATACGCATCGCACGGATACCGTGAAATCCATCCGCTATCTCAGCCCCGAATTCGTCGTAGTGGACGATTATTGGACGATGACCGGAGCCCGCAAGCGCGATGGATCCGATTGGCCGTACCGCGCAGGGTATGCCAATTTTGTGATGGCCAAACGCAATGGGCGCTGGATTGTAATTGTCTCCCACACGGCCGATTTCAATGCGACGGCTCCCGCGAAGTGACTTGGGTAGCACAGCGACTCCGGGCTGTGCGTTTTTGTGAGCAGGAATGGCTACTCGGCCCTGCGATGATCGCAAAACCCGCACCGGCAAGAGTGCCTGTGCTACGAAATCCTGCTCGGCGTTCTATCTATTTCTTCGCCTTCAGATACCAATCCAGAATTTGCTCTCCGGTCCAGTACAACACGCCATTGAATTTTGAAGTGTACTCATAAATAGCCTCGAGGTACTTGATGCGGGAAGGCTGGCCGCTCAGGTAAGGATGAATGGCGATGGCCATGATCTTCGGCCGAGTTGCGCCTTCTTGGTACAACCGGTCAAACGCATCTTTGCATTTCTGCGTCCAGTAAGACGCTTCATGGTACTGCACGGCCATCACGGGAATATCGTTGGTATCGAGCGAGTACGGCAGCGTATACAAGGGCCCATGCTTGGTCTCAATCTCCGCCGGCTCGTCGTCCCAGACCCAATCGCAAATGTACCGGATTCCCGCGGCCTTGAGATGGTCGGGCGTATCGTACGTCTCGGTGAGGCCGGGCCCCATCCAGCCGATAGGCGGCTTGCCGGTGAATTCCTGAATCGTCTTCACCGATCGCTCGATCATCGCCACCGGGTCGGGTTCACCGTGCATGGGGCGCTGATCGAAGCTGTGCCCCATGAATTCCCAGCCCGCATCCTTGCAGGCTTGCGCCAAGCGCGGATAATCGATACACACCCGCGCGTTGACCGAAAGTGACGGCCGGATTTTCAGGCGTTCAAAGAGCGCGTGGAAACGCCAGAAGCCGACGCGCATGCCGTATTCGTGCCAGCTCCAGTTGGGCACGTCGGGCAGCGTCGTTACTCCGGTGGGCGGCACGAGCACTTGCCGGGGCATCGGGCGCGCAATGTCCCATACCTCGACGTTCACGATGGTCCAGATGACCACGCGTTCGCCGTTGGGCAATTGCAGCTTTGGCCGGTCAACGATGGCCGAGTACTTTGCACGTTCGCGGGGAAGGGTCATATGCAACTCCGCCTTCTGAAATTTGAATTGGCATCGGGCGCGTACATGCAACGCGCCAAAATGCTGCTGAGGTCTGTATCAGGCGTGTTCGCTCCGTGTCAACCGTCATTACAGCTGAGGGCCAACCCTGTTATTTTTAGAATTATTGTTGTTTTCGCCTGAAACTGGTGCATCATTACCCGCGTATACCCAGCAGGTCGGAATAAAGCATACCATCTGAGGAGGCAGCGTATGTCAGCGCGTCGGATTCCAAGTGTGTTGTCCTGGGCCTGCGTTATTGCCGTTGCACTCTTGATACTTTCTCCCACCGTGTTCCATGGCGCGCCACAGGACTCGGGTTATCGCGTTCTCAGAACCATCCATCTTGGTGGCGAAGGCGGCTGGGATTATGTGACAGTGGATTCGGCTGCCCGGCGCGTTTACATTCCTCGCAACACGCACATCATGGTGGTCGATGCGGATTCGGGCAAGCTCGTCGGCGACATCCAGGGGATGAACGGATTGCATGGCGTGGCGGTGGCGACCGAATTCAACCGCGGATTTGTGACCGGCAACAAGACCGAGCAAGAGGGCACCATCTATATTTTCGATTTGAAGACGTTGATGCTTACCTCGTCCATCAAATCGAACAGCATCGACACGGACTCGCTCATCTATGACCCATCGACCAAGCGCGTCTATGTCAACAACGGTGATGGAATGAACCTCACCGTGGTGGATGCGGCGACCGCGAAAGTTGCCGGCACCATGGCGTTCCACGCCAACCCGGAGGCCGCGGTAGCCGACGGCAAGGGAAGCATCTTCCAGGATTACGAGGATAAGGGCCAAGTGATCGAGTACGACTCGATGAAGCTCACCATCAAAAACAAATGGCCCACTCCGGGGTGCGCTGCGCCGGTTGGCATGGCGATGGACAAAGCGAATCGCCGCCTTTACGTCGGCTGTCGCGGTAAGGGTCCCAACGCCCCGGGCGCGTTGATTGTCATGAACGCGGATACCGGCAAGGTCGTAGCTTCGATGCCTATCGGCATCGGCCTGGACGGGGATGTTTTCGATCCGGACACTGGCAACGTGTACGCGGCTTGCCGTGACAGCGGAGACGGGATGACCGGCGCAACCTATATCTTCCACGCGGATTCACCCGACAAAATCAGTTCGGTCGCGACCGTCAAGACCATCTACGGCGCACGCACTCTTGCGCTTGATACGAACACTCACCACGTCTTCCTCATCGGAACAGAGAAAAACGATCCGGTGCCGGCGACTGCCAAAGACCCGCATCCCCGCCCGAAACCAGTGCCCAGCACGTTTGCACTTTTGGAGATCGGAAAATAGGCGGGGGAAGTGGTGGCGGGGCGTTTCATGAATCAGTCCCCGCATATTTGATCAATGAAATAAAAAGAAGCCTGGTAGGGCGGAGCCGTCGGGGTGTAGTGTCGCGCGCGCTGGAGATTCCAAAAAGGTAAATCCCTGGAGAATTCCACGCGCGTTTCGGGACGCGGGTGAGACGTCTATGCAAGCCCACCGCTTAGCATGCTTATTGCCAGCCTGGAAATTTTAATTTTTTGCCCGCTGGAGTGCGGGGCCAAACTTTGACATCCTAATTATGAACCCAGATCTTCCTGGACAAAACCACTTGCCACAATCACAAATTTCATGCCTCTGGAAGCAGCCCGATATTGCCTGCAAGTACCGGACGGCGGTTTCCCTTCACAGTCATTCGAATCAATCCAAAGAGAGCCTTCTGTTTATCCCTGAATTCGCCGAAAAACGGTCTATGCTGCGCTGGGCTCTGAAAGAACAATGCAAGAAATCGGTCAGGCCGGTCGATTTTTCGCAGGCCTATTGGACGCCGCCATTGCCGCCCAAGCTGGCCTTCGAACTCGAGAGCAACCAGATTGAAATCGACCTGGAATTGATGAGCCTCGTGTCGCTCACCGATCATGACAGTATCGGAGCGCCCAGCGCATTGCGGCAACTTTCAAACCCAATTCAAATTCCGTTTGCGGTGGAATGGAGCGTACCTTTCGAAGGGGTTGTATTTCATTTGGGTGTTCACAATTTGCCGGAGAGCCAGGCGCACTTGATTATGGACGACCTGGCCGCATACACGAGAAATCCCGCCACGCCGCGCCTGAATGAACTATTGGCGGCCCTTCATGAAATGCCGGAAGTTCTGATCGTCTTTAACCATCCCCTTTGGGATCAGCATGGCCTGGGGCAGTCGACTTTTCTCTCTGCTCTCAACCGATTTTTACAGGGCTATGTCGAATTCCTTCATGCCTTTGAACTCAATGCAATGCGTGCCTGGAGTGAAAATAAAGATGTAATGCAACTGGCCGCCCGCTGGCAGCGCCCTCTGATTTCCGGAGGAGACCGGCACGGATGCGAAGCAAGCGGCGCACTGAATCTGACACAGGCCACCAGTTTTTCTGAATTCGTCGACGAAATCAGACTCGGGCAGCTCAGTCATATCGTCTTCATGCCGCAGTATGCGGAGCCGCTCGGCATCCGCTTTATGCAAACCGTAATCGACGTGATTCGCGACTATCCGGAACATCCCGTGGGTTCCCGCCGCTGGGATGAGCGAGTGTTCCACATGGACTTTCAGACCGGTTTTCATCGTCCCTTGTGCGCGCTGTGGAAAGCTCCTCCGGCATATCTCGGGCGCATTTTTTCCGTTTTCCGCATGGTGGAAAATGCCTCGGTCAGGCACGCTTTAAGTCTTACGTTCCGGGGAAAGTCGGAGTTGCATCAAGCTTCGGACGTTCCGCGCGAGGTGAGTGCGTGACCGGCGGCCATATCAGGGTGGCGCTGTTTCCGTGCACGTACCGCGAAATAGACGGTGTCGCGAATACCAGCAGACACTTTGAAGCATTTGCAAAAGAACACGGATTCGCATTCCTTCTGGTTCACGCCGGCCCGCGCGACGAAGTGGTAACGGATGGATTAATGACTAGGGTGCAACTGCGCCGCAGCCGGATCAAATTCCCTCTCGATGGCCACCACGAGTTCGACCTTCTGTTCTCGCGGCACTATCCGAGGCTTCTGCAGCTTGTGCATGATTTCAGCCCGAATGTCATTCACATCACGGGTCCGAGCGACGTTGGAATCTTGGGGGCCCTCCTGGCTCACAACCTGAGCGTCACTTTGGCGGCCTCCTGGCAGACTAATCTTCATCAATTTGCCCGCTGCCGCGTGTCCCGCCTTCTATCCTCCTGGCCGGCGAATGTATCCGCCAAATTGGCTGCCGCTGCCGAATTCGCCAGTTTCCATGCGGCGGTGCGCTTTTACAAAATTCCGCGCCTGCTATTCACTCCCAATTGCGAACTGGTTGAGTTGCTCGGAAAGGCTACCGGCAAGCCCTGCTTCTTGATGTCCCACGGCGTGGATACGGAAGTTTTCAGCCCGGCCTTTCGCGAACGCCCCGCCGGCCCGTTCCGAATCGGCTACGTCGGGCGGCTCACGCCGGAAAAAAATGTGCGCTTTCTCGCGCAACTCGAAAGAGATCTGCTGGCGAAAAGCAATCGCGACTTTCGGTTTGTCCTGATTGGCCAAGGCTCCGAGGAAAAATGGCTTCGGGAAAACATGCAGCACGCGGAATTCAACGGCTGGCTTAGCGGGAGCGACCTTTCCCGCGCCTATGCGGGCCTGGATGCGTTTGTGTTCCCGTCGGAAACGGACACGTTTGGCCTCGCGGTTCTCGAGGCGCTTGCTTCCGGTGTTCCCGCCGTGGTGGCGCCGCGCGGCGGTCCAGCCTACACCGTCGAGCATGGCAGGTCCGGTTACGTCGCGAATCATTTCGATGATTTCGCTTCGTTGCTGACGAATTTGATGACCCAGCCTGAATTACATGATTCGATGCGGCTCGGAGCCCGCCACCGCGCTCTATCGATCAGTTCCTGGGAACAGATTTTTTCGGGTATGTACAAAACTTACGAACGCTACGCGCACACCCCAGCCGAAGCCGAACGCATCCTTCTCGACGATGCCAGAAAGATTGTGAACACCTGACTTGAAATCCAATTCCAGGTTCCGCGAATCCGCCGAAGAAACCTGCGATTGTTATGACCATAGGCAAACACCATTTTCGGGAACTGATTGCGCCCTTGCTCTTGCTGATCTTCGTGTGGCCCGCAAGAGCCCGCGCGCAAACTTCCATTCCACAAGAGATTATCCCGCCGCTGAATGTCTCGCAGGTGATGGACAAGCTGGTCGAGAAAAACGCCGAACGCGCGGACGCGTTGCGAAAATATCAAAGCAGGCGATTCTATCGACTGGACTACACCGGTTTTCCCAAAAGCTTGCATGCCGAGATGGTCGTCGACATGATTTACGACGCGCCCGCCACAAAACAATTCAAGATTATTTCCCAGAGCGGCCCCCAATGGCTCATCGATAAAATTCTGAAACGCCTTCTGGAGGCCGAACTGGAATCCATGAGTCCAGAGAATCGGGCGCGCGTCGCTCTCAATTCCAGCAATTACGATTTCAGCGGGCTCGAGCAGCAAGATGCCCCGGATAACTGTTCTTATATGGTCGCGGTTCAACCTAAAATTCCGAATAAGCTTCTCTATCGCGGCCGGATCTGGGTGGATAGCAAAGATTTCGCCGTGTGCCGCATCGAGGCGGAACCCGCCAAGAATCCGTCCTTCTGGATCAAGAAGACCGAGATACACCATGCCTATCTGAAGGTTGGTGATTTTTGGCTGCCTTCCCAAAATGAATCCGTTTCCGCCGTACGCGGGGGCGGCCGCGCCGTCTTGACCATCAAATATCAGGATTATGAAATCCTGGCAGCGCGTGGTCTGAAGGGCAGCGACGTTGGTCCATCTTCAAGTTCTCTCGCGATGACCGATCACTTAAATTGAAAAAAATTGCGGGCCGATTTTCTTTTGGCGGCTTATCGAGCAGAGGCGGCAGCCTGAATCGTCGTCTGGTAGCTGTAAGCTTCAAGCCATGCGCCGTTGCGCTTGAACCAGACGCGCGTGACGTGCAGCGGCAAACCGTGCTCGGGCTGTTGGCGCGAAGTCATTACCATCGCGTCGCCAAACTCAAACATTTGCGCCGACACGAGAGGAAACGGCGCGATTCCCGCTACCTTCTGGTTGTCCAAACCCGCCATTCGGGTCGCTTTATCGAGCGGCCGATCGCTGTTGGAGGTGACCGCAAAAAATTCGTCGGCAATGTGAGTCGCCCACGCCGCGGAATTATGCGCTGTCACCGCACGCTCTACTGCCTGGTACGCTTGGATCACTTTGCGCTCGTCCTCGGTTTGCGGCTGGAAAGGCACCGTCTTGCACGGGTTCTCGCACTCTCCCGTCCCCGCATTGGTGGAAGGCGGGGCGCCGATCGAGACGGCCTGATAAATCAGTAATTGCCAGCCGCCACCCCGTTTTACCCAAATGCGCAGGACGTACAGATCGCCGCTGTTCGTCTGGACCAGTCCGACCGGGCCGTAGGCGTGTGCGCTTATCGTGCCAATAATAATTTTCCCGTGGCCGCTCCCGTCGCCGGCCTCCTTCGGCAGTCCCTTCCCGGAACTGATGTCTTGCATGATTTCTGACTTGTTTCGAGTGCTTCCGGAGGAATCCGTCCAGGCGAAGTTCGGGTCAAGCAAGCTGTCATTTCCGGTGATCGAAGAGGGTCCGGATCCGAATGCCGCGCGGTCAGCCTGAAGCAGTGTCTGGTCATCGTCGGGAGCGGTAGCTGTTTTGATCGCCACCGCCGCCAGGACGCCGGCGCAAAGTGCTCCGATCGCAAGGGCAATTGAGAGTTTCATGGCGAATTTCCGGAATGAGATTGCACAGCACGTGATTCTAGCGTGAACCGTCCGCCTCAATCCAGTGTGCGATTTCTGGAAAGACACATTTCGCTCTTACATCAGAAGAAGATTGATTGCGGGGACATAGCCGCACGGGCTGCGATCCGCTCGTCCTGTGTCCCGGCTGGAATACTCACTCGCTGAGGTTGATGATGACCCCGGTCAAACGCCGCTGGAAACCGTCGAACTGGCCGAACAGAGGTGCAGTCGCAGTGACATTGTTGAACACATCGCGCGGGTTGAAACGATTGGTCACGTCCAGCGAAAAGACACCAATGCTGATCTTCTTGCGTTTGGCGTTCTCCTTGAACGGCAGGTGCACAGTAAACTCGCGGGAGAGTTTTACATCCAGCGAAAAGTAAACCGGGAAACGCAAGCTGTTCGGCACACCCACATAGTTTTGTTGAACGTCCACATTCGAATACGGGAAACCGGTATGAAGGTCCGCCACGGGACTGAAAACAAATTTCTTGGGAAGGGCGACATAACCCCAGGCGAGCACACGGTTGGGGACATCGGAAGGCTGGACTCCAAAGAGGTTCGGCCGGATCACCGGCGCTTGAACAGGAAGGAAGGTGTCCGAAAGCGTGTTGAGGTCTCCGCGTGCGCGGCTCCAGGCGTATGAGATATTCAGCTCGTTCCGTTCATTCGGGCGGTAACGTGCCGTGATCTGAGCCTGCTGGCAGCTCGAAGATCCAGTGTTTTCAAGGACCATAAAACCAGACGCCGCCCCGGTCACAGGAAGAATCGGATCCAGAACGAAAAGATTGACCGTATGCGTTTCATAATAGCCAAATCGAAGACTGAGGTCCTTCCGCAAGGGAGACTCAGCTTCGATATTCCATGTAAATGTGCGGGTGCTGCTGTTGTGCTCCAACAGTGTGGATGAATTTCCCGCAATCCCCGAAGACTGATAGACATTTTGCAGGTTGATTGTTTGATTATCGAATGGCCCGGTGAAAAAGGAGAGGACGCGCTCCTGGTAACCGGCAAAATCCGTCGCCAGCAGAGGAACGTGTCCGTAGATCAAACCAGCCCCAGCGCGGACTACCACCTTGTTGTTCGCCATTGAATAAGCCAGACCAGCGCGTGGCGCGAAAGCGACATTCCGGCCGATCGCTTGGTGCGTCAAACGGCCGCCGAAGTTCAAAGCCAGGCTCTTGGTCAAAGTCCAGCGATCCTCCGCATATTCCGAGACCTCCGTATCGCCTCCCCGCAGTTGTCCGGGGCCCTGAAAAGCGATCGTCTCATCGACCTTGCCGTTCTGCTCCAGGAGACTGATCGGGCGAGAAACGCTGCTCCCGGTAAAGGACCGGTAGAGGACATCCGTCCCGAATTGCAATTGATGACTGCCAAGCCAGGACTTCGCGGGCAATTGCAGAATCGGGAGAGCCTCCACTTGATTTGCGTTTTGCAAAAACGTGTTGAAGTAATTGCCGCCCCAGCCTTCAGGATTAATGGTCATGTCGAGCGACCCTTGGCCGCGCTCACGGGTGTAGAAATTTGTATAGCGCACGGCCGTCGTAAGAATCATGCCGGAGTCGAACTGGTAAGCGTCCGAGATTCCGGCGGACGCGCCCCGGCGTCGAAAATTCGCGGAAGCGGTCTGCGGGATGAGCGAATTGATATTGGCAAACAAAATCGTCGATGGAAAAACATTGATGTTGACGCTCAACATGTGCTTCGGTGAAAACGTCCATTGGAAATTTGTGAACGAGACCAGGCTATAGGTGACCGTCTCGTTCAGGGGCCACGACAGCCCGTGTACCGGGTCCTTGCGAAATTCGTACGTCATGTTCTCGGAAAAGTTGAGTTTATTCTTGATGAGAGGGACGCCGAACTCCAGCCCCGGGGTCATGTTCAAGAGGCCGATCAGATGGTCATTCTTTCCTCGGAACGACGGAACGAGGTCGAGAAGCTTGTAGTTCCACGCCGGTCCGGGAGGCTTGATTTCGATCCTGGTCAACCCGCCGGAAAATCCACCGTATGCGGAACTGTCCGGAACGCTAAAGACCTGCATGTTTTGAATCGCATTGACAGGGACAGGAATCGCGAAACTTCCTGACACCGGATCCACATTTTCCGCCGAGTCGACCAAAAGCATGCCCTGGCTTTCCGCCTGGCCATTGAAGTTCAACTTCCCTTCCTCTGTCCGAATGACACTCGGAGAAATGGACAGGGCCTCGGTAAACTTTTGCGTGCGCAGAGGCAAATCCT
Source organism: uncultured Acidobacteriota bacterium (assembly GCA_963719875.1). Lineage (GTDB taxonomy): Bacteria > Acidobacteriota > Terriglobia > Acidiferrales > UBA7541 > Palsa-360. Next base: position 1,900,274 of record CAVRDJ010000002.1, read on the forward strand.
CGAGTTGCTGCTCGTTGATCGTAGCCGTCGCACTTACACTCTGCGTGGCGATTTCCGTGGCTTCCCCTTGCACCTCGATCCGCTCCTCAACGGAACTGATTTGCAATGCAAGGTCCTCGGTGGCTGCTTGACCAGGGCCGAGGGTTACCGCAGCAGTCCAGGGCTGAAAGCCTTCGACGCTTGCTTCCAGGTTGTAACTCCCCGGGGCCAGATGCGTAAACTCGTAACGGCCCTCGGAATCAGTGACTGTTGTCTTGGATATCGACACGGGGGCCGCTGCTGTCAACTTGACCGAAATTCCAGCAAGATTATCGGTTGTTTTCTGCCCTGTCGCGGCTGTGACTTTGCCGGAGACGGACGCGGACGTGGCCTGCACAGCAGTTCCACGTTGTTGCGCGATTGCGGGCCTCGCGAACATCAGAATGACAAACAGCAATGCTTCGCGAAGTGGATACCATGTGCCATCGCTCACCTTGCGGCATAATTTCAAAGATACACTCCACTATCGGACGGAGACACTATCACACTTGTAAGCCGGGCCTATCTTCCCGTAGCACGGGCAGAGCGGCCTTTTGGCGGCCGAACAACAGACCTTGCTGCCGTAGTTCACTCCGTCCGGCCGCAGGGATCAGGAATAAAGAGAGAGATCTGAAATGAGTGGCGGATAAACCCAATTCCAGCAGGATCCACGCTTGACGATTACTTTGAACGCCTGGCTTTCACCCCTGTGGGGATGGAACGCTCTCCGTAATATTAAGAACCGTACTCCTAATGTTCGCTTTTTTTGAATCTCGCTCCAAGTGTTAGCTTGTACCGGCTTTCGCAAACGGTTACCCGGACTTAGCTCTGTGGTATTCGTTTGAATGAAAGAGGCAGCGGCACAGATATTTTGCATTCAGCGCCAAATTGAATCCATTTCTGCGATATGCTGCACCAAACGGGGCAGATGGAACATTGTCTCCCGCAAGGCATTCTTGAAATTTCGCCTTCGCGGTTCTCCGGCCCTGGGGTAGAATCGACCCCCGCTTGAGACACTGGCGCGCCATCCCCGGATGCACGCGGTTGCGACTATGATCCAGCTGACCAATGTCTCCAAGACCTATGGAGACAGCGGGGCCGTACAGGCTCTGCACAATTTGAGTTTGACTGTCGAACAGGGCGAGCGGGTCGCGGTGATGGGTCCGTCCGGCTCCGGGAAGTCGACGCTCCTCAACCTGATTTGCGGTCTGGACAAGCCTACCTCCGGCTCGATCAAGTTGGAGGGCATCGAACTCGCCGCTCTGGACGACGACCGGCGCACCCGCCTTCGGCGGGAAAAACTTGGCATGATCTTCCAAACATTCAACCTCCTCCCCACGCTCACCGCTCTCGAAAACGCCGCTCTGCCGCTCCGTTTGCAAGGCATGCGGAGGCGCGAAACAGAAGAGCGCGCCACGGCGATGCTGGAGCGGGTAGGACTCAAGACGCGGGCGCACCATCGGCCCGATGAACTTTCCGGAGGCGAGCGGCAGCGCGTGGCCATTGCGCGCGCGCTCGTATTTCGTCCGCCCATTCTGCTCGGCGACGAACCCACGGGCAACCTCGACTCGGCCACCGGGGAGGAGATTCTTCGCCTCCTTGACGATCTTCATCGGGAATACAACAACACGGTTCTCCTGGTGACGCACAATGACCTCGCCGCGGCTTTCTGCGATCGCGTCCTGACGCTGCGGGACGGGCAGTTCGTCAAGGAATTGCGGACCGGGCGAACCGGAACCGCGGTTTTGGGAGAACGGTAATGTTTGGAGCAATGTGGCTCATCACGTTCAAACAATGGCGTGCGCACCGGCTCCGTGTGGCTTTGACGACCCTCGGCATCGCCCTCGGCGTGGCCGTATTTTTTGCGATTCGCACCGGCAATGCCACCTTGCTTGATTCGCTGCGCGGAACCGTGGAGAAACTGGCGGGTAAGGCCACCCTGCAGATTACCGCCGGAGAATCCGGATTTTCCGAAAAGGTGCTCGACACCGTGCGCGCCACGCCTGGCGTGCAGCTCGCGGAACCCGTGATCGAGACCATGGTGCAAACGTCCTTTGCGAACGAAGGCACCCTGCTGGTTCTGGGAGTGGACACCACAGGAGATCAGCAACTCCGCGACTATCAGTTTGACCGCACGCAGACGCAGATTGCCGATCCCTTGGTGTTTCTCGCGCAACCGAACTCCATTTTGCTTTCGCGCGCCTTTGCCGACCGCCACAGCCTGAAGGTCGGCGACCATCTGACGCTCTTCGCTTCCGATGGAAAGAAAGAGTTCACCGTCCAGGGAACATTCAAACCGGTCGGCGTGGGAGAAGTCTTTGGCGGCAATGTCGCGGTGATGGATGTCTACTCCGCCCAGGTGGTCTTCCATCGCGGCCGCAAGTTTGACCGCATCGACTTGATGAACGCTTCCAACATTCCTGTGGAAGTTGTGCAGCAGCGCTTGCGCGCGCAACTCCCGCCCGGAGTGGAAGTGGACCGGCCGGAAGTCCGAGGCCAGGCGCTCGAAAACGCCGTCACCGCGATGCGTGTCGGAATCCTGATCACAAGTTTTGTGGCGTTGCTGGTGGGCGTGTACATCATCTTCAATTCCTTCACCATCGCGGTCAACCAGCGCTGGAAAGAGATCGGCATCCTGCGGGCCGTGGGCGTGGAACAGGGAAACGTGAGCCGGATGTTTTTGTGCGAAGCGCTGCTGATGGGGGTGATCGGTTCGCTCGTGGGGATCGCCGGAGGTTTCTTCCTTGCCTCGGCGGCCAACCGGGTGATGAGAGGCATGGTCGCGGCGGTGTACGGGGTTGTGTCCACGGCCTCGCCGGCCAGGCTGCACCTCGATCAGTGCGCCATCGCATTTGCGCTGGGAGTCGCGGCGTCGGTGATCGGCGCGTGGTTCCCGGCTCGAGGCGCAGCGTGCCTGGATCCCGCGCTGGCGCTGCACAATATCGAGGCGCGCCACCGGGAATCCGCGCAGGGGTGGAGGCGGACTGGGGTGGGCATGTTATTGATCGTCGCGGGCGCGGCCCTGATCTATTGGACTCCGTCGCACCTGGGCTTGCCGATTCAATTCGTTTTCGCCTCAATCGTTCTCTTGGGCCTGACGATCGTGCTGCCGAAGCTGGTGCTTTGGTCGGCGCGCGCGTTGCGGCCGGTTCTGAATTGGCTGGGAGGATCGGAAGGCGCCTTGGCGGTTGACGCCATGATTCAAACGCCGCGCAGAAGCTCGGCGACAGTCGGCGCGCTGATGGTCGGCCTGATGTTCGTTTTTTCCACGACGTCTTACATTCAAAGTTATCGGCTGATGATTGACCGCTGGATGAACCAGGTGCTCAACGCCGACATCTTCGTCGCCACCTCAGCGATGTTGCGTTCCACTAGCTACCATTTCAGTGAGGATTTGAGCCGGCAGATCGCCGCACTTCCTGGAGTGGACCGCGTCGAAAACGTGCGGTTCACGGCAATTCCTTATCGAGGCGACACCGCGGCCGTGATCGCCATCGAAATGGATGGCTTCCTGACACGCTCGCAAAACGCCATCGAGGGCGCGAACTCGCGGACCGTGTACAACCAGCTGACCAAAGGAGAGGGCGTGCTGGTGTCGAGAAATTTTGCCAGGCGCTGGGGAGTCGGCGTCGGAAATCAGCTGAGTGTGGAATCGCCTACCGGCACGCTGGAACGGCCGATCCTCGGCTTCCTCGACGACTACCGGTCGGAAAAGGGCACAATTTTCATGGACCGCGCACTGTACAAAAAGTATTGGGGAGATGATGCGGTGGATTTCATCGAACGTCGATCTGAATCCGGGCATCGACCAGTTGGCGATGAAGCAACAAGTCGAGCGGCTCACCGCCGGCTCCTTTCACGCGTTCGTGTACACGAATGCGGAGTTCAAGCGATGGATCTCCAGCCTCGTGGACCAGTTCTTCACACTCAACTATATGCAGCTGGTGGTGGCCGTGCTGATCGCCATTCTCGGAATCGTCAACACCCTGCTCATTTCCGTATCGGAGCGGCGACGCGAGATCGGCATCGTTCGCGCGATCGGCGGGCTGCGTTCGCAAATCCGGAAACTGGTGTTCCTGGAGGCGGTCGCTGTAGCTGTGGTCGGCGTGATCGTAGGCTCCGTGGCCGGAAGTCTAAACACCTTGTTCATGTCGCACACGGTATCGCTGGTGCTGGCTGGATACTCGATCCCGTTTTATTTTCCATGGGAATTTGTTTTGCTCTCCGTGCCCGTCGTGATTGCTGTATCGCTCGCGGCGGCCATGTGGCCGGCGCGGCACGCGGCGTGTATGCAGGTGATTGAGGCGATCGGCTATGAGTAACCCGACTACATCCCGGCCGCGCCGGCAGCGGAGGCGCATGAACGCGGCGCTGCTCTCCCTGGTTTTTTGCTCGTCTTTCGCGCTACCCGTTTTCGGCGAGACGGACGCCAAAGCGATCATGGCCGGCGTCTATCAGCAGGACACCAGCCACGACGCAACGTTGCGAGCCACGCTCGATGTCACGGACAAGGACGGCCACACGGTGAAGAAGCGGTTTACGCTCCGCCGGGTGGGTTCGTTTGGCAATGGCAAGACGCTGGTCCGCTTTACCGACCCGCCCGAGCTTCGCGGCGTCACGCTGCTTTCGATCAACGAGCCAGGAGTAACCGACCGCCAGTGGATCTACACGCCCGCAACCGAACGCATGCGCGGCGTGGCGCCGCGTGAACGCTCCGAGCGTTTCGCCGGAAGCGACTTCACCTACGAAGATATCGCCGAGCATGCGCTCGATGATTTCATCTATCAGGCACTTCCCGCTGAAGATATTATCGAGAATCATATGACGTTCAAGATTTTGGCGACCCCCGTGGCGCCGGACCGTTCCCAATACAAATTCATTTATTACTGGGTGGCGCAGGATGTACCCTGCATCTTGCATGCGGAGATGTACGATCAGGATGGACGCAAGGTGCGCGAGATGCATGCCAGCGGACTCCGCAAAGAGTCCAGGATTTGGGGCGCGCGCAAGACGGAAATGCGTTCGCTGCTCGAGGGTACGAAATCGGTTTTGACGATTGATGAGGTACATCTGAATACCGGGCTGGACAGTAGTCTGTTCACCCCGGAGGCGCTGGAGAAGAATCAGTAGCAAAGGCAAGGGGTAGCGGAAATATACGTTCTTCCGCTGGATATTCATCGCATTTCCGGCCCACTTGGTTCGTTCTGGGAGATAGGAACTTTGGCTAATTTTTCATCTGATCGCGGCGCGCGCTTTCCTAATTTGATTGAACTTCTTCGCGCCAGAACGGCGGAGCACGGCCAGCGCGTCGCCTTCCGCTATCTTGCCGACGGAGAGACCGAAGAGTCTCGCTTAACTTACGAAGAGTTGGAATCGCGCGCCCGCGCCATTGCCGCTGTACTCACCCCGCATGCCGCGGCGGGAGAACGCGCCCTGCTTTTCTATTCGGGCGGGCTCGAATTCATCGCCGCATTTTGGGGTTGCGTGTTCGCCGGCGTCGTGGCGGTCCCGGTTTTCCCCGCCCGCCTTCACCGGCAGATTCCGCGGCTGCTCGCTATCGCTGCGGATTCCGAAGCAAAGTTTGCGCTGACGACGGCAAAGATTCGGCGCCAAGCGGAAGATTTGTTCAAGCGCGCGCCGGAGCTGAAGAAGTTGCGGTGGCTGGCGACTGACGATTTGGCTTCGGCGCCCGCGGAAGGATTGCACGATCCGGGTGCGAGTCTCGAAACGCTGGCGGTCTTGCAATACACTTCGGGCTCGACCGCCACGCCGCGGGGCGTCATGGTCACGCACGGCAATTTGCTGCACAACCTTGCATGTTTGCGGGAGGTTTTTCAGTTTTCGCCGGAAAGCATTGGAGTCACCTGGTTGCCGCACTACCATGACATGGGCCTGATCGGCGGTTTGCTACAGCCCGTGTATGCGGGCGGCGAGATGATCGTGATGCCGCCGTCGTCGTTTCTGCAGCGGCCCATCCGCTGGCTCGCGGCGGTGGCGCGCTATCGGGCGACCACCATGGTCGCGCCAAATTTTGCCTATGAACTTTGCGTGCAGAAAATTTCCCCCGAACAGCGCGCGCCGCTCAATCTCGCGAGCGTGAAGGTGGCCCTGTGCGGCGCGGAGCCGGTGCGCCCGAATACGCTTGCGCAGTTCGCCAAGGCATTTGGCCCGTGCGGCTTTCGGCAAGAGACGTTCCGGCCGGCTTACGGTCTGGCGGAAGCGACGCTGATCGTTTCCGGAAATTCGGAAAGTGACGCGCCCTTCACGGCGCCGGTACTGGCGGAAGAACTGCAGCGAAATCGAATCAAGCCAGGGGAAGAAGGTGTTCCGGGCAGCCGCGTTTTGGTGGGCTGCGGCGGAATCGCGCCAGGCCTCAATGTCGCGATTGTCGATCCCGAAACTCTTGCGCCATGCGCTTCCGACCGCGTGGGAGAAATTTGGATTTCTGGTCCGAGCGTGGCGCGCGGTTATTGGCGCCAGCCGGAGGAAACAAAACAAACCTTCGGCGCGCATCTGGCCACTGGAGAAGGCCCCTTCCTGCGCACCGGCGACCTCGGATTTCTCAATCGCGGACAGCTCTTCGTCACGGGACGATTGAAAGACCTCATCATCATCCGCGGCTCTAACCACTATCCTCAGGATTTGGAACACACCGTCGAGCGGAGCCACCGCGCGCTGCGGCCCGCTTGCGGCGCTGCGTTTTCCATTGACGTGGATGGAGCGGAGCGATTGGTCATCGTGCAGGAAGTGAACGACCGCGCCTCCGTCCCGAACGAGGATGTGGTCGCCGCGATCCGCCGCGCGCTCACCGAGTCGCACGAAGTTCACCCGAACTCCGTCATCCTCATCGAGCCGCGAAGCATTCCCAGGACCTCCAGCGGCAAAATTCAGCGCTATGCCTGCCGCGAAGCGTTTCTCGCCGGCACGCTCGATGTGGTGCACGAATGGAGAGATCGCGAAGGCCGCCACGATCGCAAGCCGAACGGAGCAAGCCACGCTCGCAGCGGACTCGTATGGGACTACCTGAGCACGCAGTCCTTTTCACATCGCCTGGCCGGCAAGGCGAACGGCAACGGCAACGCGCACGGGAATGGCAATCACGAACATCGCGTGGAAAACCGTGCGAAATCCGGCGCCGCCGATCCCATCGCCATCGTCGGCATCGGCTGCAGATTCCCAGGCGCGGCCGGCCTCGAGGAATTTTGGACTTTGCTGCGGGACGGCGTGGATGCCATCTCTGAGGTGCCCCACGATCGATGGGATATCGACGCGCTATACGACCCTCTCCCCGGCACCACCGGCAAGATGAGCACGCGCTGGGGCGGATTCCTTTCCGGCCTCGATCGATTCGATCCTCATTTTTTCGGTATTTCGCCGCGCGAAGCATCGGCCATGGATCCGCAGCAACGCCTGCTGCTTGAAGTAACTTGGGAGGCTCTCGAGAATGCGGGACAGCCGCCGGACAAGCTGGCGGGCAGCAGAACGGGCGTGTTCATCGGAATCGGGGGATTTGATTACTCCAATGTAATTATAAATTATCAAGACCACCTAAAGACCATCAACGCCTATCTCGGAACGGGCAACGCGCACAGCATCGCGGCGAACCGCATCTCTTATTTGCTGGACCTGCGTGGGCCCAGCGTTGCGATTGACACCGCCTGTTCGTCCTCTCTCGTCGCGATTCATATGGCCTGCGAAAGTTTGCGCAGCGCGCAGGCCGATCTTGCGATTGTCGGCGCCGTCAATCTCATCCTCTCCCCTGAAGTCACGATTGCTTTTTCACACGCGCGCATGATGGCCGCGGATGGCCGCTGCAAAACCTTCGACGCCAAGGCCGACGGCTACGTTCGCGCCGAAGGCTGCGGCGTGGTCCTGCTCAAGCGCCTTTCCGACGCACTGCGCGATCGCGATCATATTCTCGCGCTCGTAAGAGGATCGGCCGTGAACCAGGACGGCCGCACCGCGGGCATCGCCGCTCCCAATGGTTCGGCCCAGCAATCCGTCATCCGCGAGGCGCTGTCTCAGGCGGGAGTTGCTCCGCGCGAGCTGACCTACATAGAAGCCCATGGCACCGGCACTTCGATCGGCGACCCCATTGAAGTCGAGGCAATCAAGGGCGCCCTTGGAAAGCATGCGCCCGGGGAACTTCCCTGCCTGATAGGGTCAGTGAAGGCCAACATTGGTCACTTGGAAAACGCTTCGGGAATGGCCAGCCTGGCCAAAGTGCTGACCTGCCTTCAGCATGATGAAATTTCCGGCCAGCTGCATTTCACCAAGCTGAATCCGCGGATCTCTCTTGCCGGTACTCGAATCGTCATTCCCAGCAAGCCGCAACCCTGGCCGCGCGCCGCTCGGCGTCTGGCAGGCGTGAGCAGTTTTGGATTCGGGGGCACGAACGCGCACATGATTGTTGAGGAAGCACCGGCGAGGTCCCGGCCGGAAGGATTGCCGAGCCGCCCCTGTCACATTTTTACGCTTTCCGCGCGGACCGAAACTGCGGTCAAGAATCTTGCGAGCCGCTACGAGAAGCATCTTGCGGAACATCCCGAAGATGACCTCATGAACGTGTGCTTCACCGCCAACGCCGGCAGGTCGCACTTCGCGCACCGAGTGGCCGTGGTTGTCGAAAGCAAAGAGCAACTGCGGGAAGCGCTCGCTGCCTTTGCGGCGGGGCAGCCGGCGCAAAACGCCGTGGCGGATCTGCGCGCCGGACACTCCACGAGAAAAGACGGGCCGCGCATTGCCTTTCTGTTTGGCGTGAAGGATTCCAATGCCTGCTCCGCGTTCCAGCTATACGGCACCCAACCCGTTTTTCGCTCGGCGCTGGATCGCTGCTCGCGTTTTCTGGGTTCGCATCCGGATGAATCGCTACTCGCCGCGCTTTCCACAGGACAATACCATGCGGAACGCCGCGACCCGGCGCTATTTGCCCTGGAGTTCGCTCTGGCGGAACTCTGGCGATCCTGGGGCATTGAACCGGATGCAGTGCTCGGCGCAGGCGTCGGCGAATATGCCGCAGCGGTAATTTCCGGCGTCATGGACTGCGAGGACGCTCTCAAGCTCATCGTCGCACGCGCTCGCTTCTTGCAGCTTGCTCTTCGTGACGGCGAACTGAATCGAATGCTTAATGAGTTCGAAGCAACGGCAGCCGCCATGAACTTCCAATTGCCCTGCGTGCCGTTTGTTTCCGGCGTCACGGGACACCTTTTGTCGGAAAGCGAAATTCCCGGCGCCAACTATTGGCGCCTTCATGTTCTCCAGGGTATGCAACCGGAAGAGGGGATCGACACACTCGCGGCACTGGGATACGACCATTTCCTTGAAGTGGGACCCCCCAGTAGCTTCTCCGAAACCGGCCGTCTCCGCGATCCGGGAACCAAGGCCACTTGGCTTTCTTCGCTCGAAAGCGATCGCAGCGGTTGGCACAGCATGCTCACGAGCTTGGCCTCGTTTTACGTCCGCGGTGCCAGCGTAGATTGGAAGGCCTTCGATGAGCCCTACCAGCCGTCGAAAATACCTCTGCCAACATATCCCTTCGAGCGAGAGCGTTGTTGGGAAGATCCGGTCTCCGCGTCCGTCCCGCAGAAGGCGGCGAAGCCGGTGCACCCATTGCTCGGAGAGCGTGTGAACTCCGCTCTGCCCATGGCGCAGTTCCAAAGCAAAATCGGAATCGATACTCATCGTTACTTGAAAGACCACAAAGTTCAAAGCTCGGTCGTTTTTCCAGCCGCCGCCTATCTTGAAATGGCGCGCGCCGCTTCGTCGGAACTCTTTGGATCCTGCTCAGCGGTTTTATCCAACATAGCTTTCCAGGAAGTGCTCATTCTTCCAGCCACGGGCGTGCGCACTTTACAGTTGGTTGCCTCCCTGCCCTCAAGCGGCAGCGTTTCTTTCCAGATTTACAGTTCCAACGCAAACCTGAACGCCAGCCACGAGAATACGTCGTGGACCTTGCACGCTTCAGGTGACATGCGCATGGAGACGGGGGGCTTCGCTCGTGCCGCCGAGGAACAATACAGCCTTGATGAAATTCGGGCCCGCTGCCCGCGGCGCAAATCGGCCGCGGAGCTTTACGCGTCATTGAGAAATGCAGGCTTGGAATACGGCCCGAGTTTCCAGGGTGTCGAGCAGTTGTGGTGCGGGCCGCGTGAAGCTCTTGGAGAAGTGCGTCTTCCCCCCGCTGTGATTTCGGCTTGCCAAACCAACGAAAAATCCGACAGCGCCTGGATTCATCCCGCGCTGCTCGATTCTTGCCTGCAGGTGCTCGCGGCTGCATTGCCGGAAGACGGAACCGGTTCCGGCCGGAAATGGATCTATCTCCCTACCGGAGTCGAGAGTCTCCGATTTTTGGCGCGGCCGGATTCGCGACTCTTCAGCCACTGCGTCGTTCGCCCGGGCAGCAGACTCGGAACGGAATTTCTCGAGGCAGACATCCGCCTCCTTGACGAACATGGCTGCGTCACGGGTGAGCTTCTTGGTTTTCGAGTGAAGCTCGTCGCTGGAGAAACGGACCGCGAGGCGCGCGAGAATCCCGGCGACTTACTGTACGACCTCACCTGGGTGGCGAAGCGGCCTGTCGCGCCGAGGAATCCCGAATCTGCCGAGCCGTCTTCCTGGTTCATCCTCGCCGATCGCGGCGGTGTTGGACAGGCGCTTGCGGCCCATCTTCAGTCGCAAGGACAGAATTGCATCGTCGCCAGTCCGGATGATCTTCGAGACCTCAAGCTCCATGTAGATTGTTGCAACGTCATTCATCTTTCGAGCCTCGACCTGGGCGATCTTGCGGGCCGTCCGGATGCGATCCTGGAAGCGCAAAACCAGTGGATTGAAACGCTGCAATTTGTTCAGGCTCTCCTTCGCGAGGCCAACGGGTCGAAGCGGCGCCTGTGGATCGTAACTCGCGGTGCGCAGGCCGTGGGCCCCACGCCTTCCTCCGTCTCGCTCGCCCAGACTCCTTTGTGGGGACTGGCAAAATCGATTGATCTCGAGCACGCAGATCTCGGTTGCACACGGATCGATCTCGATCCGGAAAGCAGCCCCGAAGAACTCACCGCACTGTATGAGGAATTGTCGCTCCCCTGCACGGAGCGAGAAGTTGCTTTCCGAAAAGGAACACGATACGTGGCACGGCTCCTGCCGCGCGCGCCAAAACTCTTGAACGGCACGCTTTTGGAAATTCCGCAGGCTGATTCATTTCGACTGGATATCTCGCGCCCCGGAAATCTCGAGAACCTGGTCCTGCGAAGAGCCTCTCGCCTGGAGCCGCAACCCGGAGAAGTCGAAATCCGAGTGCTGGCGGCGGGCTTGAATTTTCGCGATGTCATGAATGCGGCCGGAGTATATCCCGGCGGGCCAATCCCCTTTGGCGCCGAGTGCTCGGGAACCATTTCCGCCGTCGGATCTGGTGTCGCGGACATGCAGGCCGGCGACGAAGTAATCGGCGTGACGAACGGTAGTTTCAGCGCTTACGCCACCGCGGACGCGCGCGCCGTCGTCCCCAAGCCCTCCGCTTTCAGCTTTGGACAAGCGGCCACGATTCCGATTGCCTTCCTCACGGCCTACTATTCTCTCCACCATCTGGCGAAGCTTTCCCGCGGAGAGCGCGTACTCATTCACGCCGCGGCTGGTGGCGTGGGGCTCGCCGCCGTGCAGTTGGCTCAACTCGCTGGCGCGGAAATCTTCGCGACCGCCGGCTCTTCAGAGAAGCGCGCGTACCTGAAGTCGATGCGAGTGCCGCATGTCCTGGACTCGCGTTCCCTGGCTTTCGCCGACGAAATTATGAAGACAACCGGCGGTCATGGCGTCGACGTGGTCCTCAACTCTCTCCCGGGCGAATACGTTCCTCGCAGCCTTTCGATTCTTTCCGCCTATGGCCGCTTCGTCGAAATCGGAAAAACGGACATCTATCAGAACAAGCCGCTGGGCCTTTTCCCGTTTCGCAATAACCTCTCGTATTTTGCCCTCGACCTGGAACGCGTTTGCCGCGAGCGGCCCGCCCTGCTGCGTTCCTTGCTCCTTGAGCTGATGGCGATGTTTCAGCAGGGCAGCTTGAAGCCGCTGCCGCATCACATTTTCCCTGTCGAGGACGCAGCCAACGCGTTTCGTTACATGGCCAGGCGCAAAAATATCGGAAAAGTCGTGCTTTCATTAAGCAGCTACGAATCCAATAATCGCTCGGACCGGTCTGCGGCTCCGCGAGCCGACGCGACTTATCTAATTACGGGAGGCCACGGGGGCCTGGGGCTCGCCGTCGCGCGCTGGCTGGTGGAAAAGGGCGCGCGGCGCCTGGTCCTCCTCAGCCGCAGTGGAGCTTCCTCCGCCGGCGAAGAGGTGGCCGCCGATTTGGCCGCCAAAGGTGTCACGGTCACAACGATCCAAGCCGATGTTTCGAACGAAAGCGATCTGGCCCGCGCGTTATCCGAGATTCGCAGCACGATGCCGCCGCTCCGTGGAGTGATTCATGCCGCGGGAGTGCTGGACGATCACTTGTTCCTCAACCAGGACGCGGAGAGCTTCCGCCGGGTTCTGGCTCCCAAAGTCCTCGGTGCCTGGAATCTTCACTCCCTCACCGCCGATTTGCCGCTCGATTTCTTCGTCGTTTTCTCTTCCGTGGCGTCGGTCCTGGGTTCGCCCGGGCAGGCAAATTACGCGGCCGCCAACGCGTTCCTGGACGGGCTGGCGCACGATCGCCGCTCCCGAGGCTTGCCGTGCCTGTCAATCAACTGGGGCCCGTGGGCCGAGGTCGGCATGGCCGCCCGCGCATCCAGTTCCCGCGGACCAGCGTCTCGCGTGATGCTTCCGCTTGCGCCCGTGCAAGCTCTTGCCGTGCTCGATCGGCTGTTCGAAAAGAATGCACCGGCTCAGGCTGTCGCGATGTCGGTGGACTGGACGCAACTGGCGCGCTCTTTTAACGGGCAACAGCCTCCTGCCTTGATATCCGACCTCCTTCGAGAAAAAGCCAGTCCCGCCGCTGCCAAAGCGGCGCGCGAATCGGGGCCGCGCCTGTCCATGCAGGAACTCCTGGAGGCTCCTCCGGCCCGGCGTCACGCCCTGCTGCTCGCGCACGTCCAGAAAAGCCTGGCGCAGGTGATGGCCCTTGACGCGCCGGAACTAGACCCCGAAGAGTCCATGAGCACCCTTGGACTTGACTCCCTCATGGCGCTCGAGCTGCAGCATTCGCTCGAGGAATCCTTCGGCACAAAGTTGCCCATCGAGCTGTTGATGGGCATGCCCAGCCTGAGTGAATTTGTGACCCGGCTCCTGGACATCTTGGCGAAGCCGGCAGCTTCACCGGTGCCGGAACCCGCACGAGAAATGATGGACGAGGAAACGGAGCCGAAGGAAATCTTCCCGCCGATTGTAGAGGCTTGAATCCCGGGAACGCCAATCTCCCGATTGGCGTCTTGCAACCCGCCAATCGGGAGATTGCCGTTCCCAGCCAACACCACTAGCTGATTCCTGGCCCATCCTTACCGGATAGTTTCAAAGTGAGAGTGTCTGGTCCCTTCGCTTCGTAGGGTAATAGAATCTCGTGAAAAACGCCGTTTATTGCTCGCCTTCCAGCTTCCGAATCCGCACTTCCACTCCAGGCGTATTCTTCAGAGCATCGGAGAACTCTTCCAGCTTTGAACCGCGGTAATGATAGGGATACACAATTTTCGGTTTGAACGCTTTCACGCAATCCGCAGCTTCGAGCGTCGTCTCCGTTCGCGGAGGATTCATCGCCAGGAACGCCACGCTGATGTTTTTCAGGGCTTTCATTTCCGGCGTGCATTCGGTGTCACCCGAAAAATAGACGCGCGTGTCGCCAAAATTCAAAACGTAGCCGCTTCCAATTCCCTTGTGGTGATACGGTTTTCCCGGCCCCGATCCGAACACCAGGTTGTACATCGGGACGCCCTCGAATCCGATGCCCATTACCGTCCTCTGTTCGGAGTCGCTGATCGCCTCGACGATGCCGCAGGCCGGCGCGCAATTCAGGGTATCGATGACGGCAGGCGGCCCCACGATGAGGGTGTCGGACTTTTTCAGCTTGTCGATCATCGTGCGATCCAGATGGTCGGCGTGAGTGTGCGTCACCACGATTAAATCCGCCGGGGGAAGCCCTGTGAAGTCCCCCTGACTCCAGGGATCTACGTCGATCACTTTCCCGCCGAATTCGAGCATCACGCTGCCATGATAAACAGGCGTCAAGCGAAGCTCGCCTCGTGAAGTCTGAATCACATCGGCTTGCCTGTTCGACGGATTCCCGCCGGAAAATGCCGGCGAAGCGAATAACAAAACGGCAAAGCAAATCGCGCCCAGCGCGCTGCCTGCGGATTTTTGCATGATTTGAACGCTCCCCAGTTATGATGTGGCGCGTAGTATACACCGCTTTCGCGGTGCCGATGCGCGGGCGTAGCACCGACACTCTCGGCTGTGCGGTTTTTGCAGGAGTCAGCAAAGGCGCACAGCCAGGAGTGGCTGTGCTACTAAAACCGCAGTCATTCGACGGGGAGGATGTGTACCATGGCCGATATTTCCGCAAGCAATAATCCTCGCGAGTCCGTCCAATCGGCGGACGCCATGTTCGACGGCGCGCGCTACCTGGCCAGTCTGCGCGACGCGCGCGAGGTTTACATCTACGGCGAGCGCGTTCGGGATGTCACGCAGCATCCCGCGTTCCGCAACGCTTGCCGGTCCATCGCGCGTTTGTACGACGCCCTCCACGATCCAAAGACGCGGGACACGCTGACGGGAATCGACCGGTCCGGCACGCGCACGCATAAATTTTTCAAGCCCTGCTATTCGGCGCAGGAATTATCGGAAGCGCGCGATGCCATCGTCGCCTGGTCGCGCATGAGCTACGGCTACATGGGCCGGACGCCGGATTACAAAGCGGCGCTCATGGGCAGCCTGGCGTCGGAGCCCGAGTTTTATGCGCCGTTCGATGAGAGCGCGCGCAAATGGTATGCGCGCTATTCTTCGCAGTGCCTCTTCCTGAATCACTGCCTCATCAATCCGCCCATCGATCGCAGCCGCCCCGTGCATGAAGTCGGCAACGTCTTCGTGCACGTCGTAAAAGAAAGAGATGACGGCATGGTCGTCAGCGGAGCCAAAATGCTCGGAACCGGCTCGGCGATGACCCATGCCACGTTCGTGGCCCAAACGAATGCCACCACGCTGGATAAGGAAAAAGCGAAGGACTTCGCCGTGGTGTTCATCGCGCCCATGGATGCGCCGGGCGTGAAGCTCATTTGCCGCGCATCTTACGAGCAGAATGCGCACAGCCCGTTCGACTATCCGCTCTCCAGCCGCTTCGATGAAAACGACGCCGTGCTGATTTTTGAAAACGCATTCATCCCCTGGGAAAACGTGCTCGTCTACCGCGACCCCGAACGAGCCAACAGTTTCTACCGCCATTCCCGCTTCGTGAATCGCTACACATTCCAGTCTTCCACGCGCCTCGCGGTCAAGCTGGACCTGATGGTCGGCCTTTTTGCGAAGGGCATCGAGACCAACGGCACGGACGCCTTTCGCGGCGTGCAGGCGGCGCTCGGCGAGATCATTGGATGGAGAAATCTAATCTGGGGAATGACGGCGGCGATGTGCCTCGATCCGGAAGGAGCCCCGGGCGGGACAGTTGTGCCGAAGCAGGAATACGCCTATACCATGCGCCTTTTCTGTACGCAGTGCTGGCCGGCCGTTCGCCATATCTTTGAAGTATTTCTCGGCGGCAGCCTGCTCATGTCTCCTTCCAGCTACAAGGATTTTTTGAATCCCGATCTGCAACCGCTGCTCGATAAATATTATCGCGGCGCATCCGCCACCGCCGCGGAACGCATCAAGCTGTTCAAGCTCATCTGGGACGCGATCGGCACGGAATTCGGCGCCCGCCACGAACTCTACGAAATCAACTATTCCGGAAACCACGAGCAGATTCGCCTCGATATCCTCACCGGCGCGCAGAAGAGCGGAATCCTCGGCCAATGCATCGCCCTGACCGACCAGTGCATGTCGGACTACAGCCTCGAAGGCTGGAACGACTCGACATGGGTGTGGGACAAGTAGGACAACGACTCTCAGCTTTCGGGGTTAGTAGTGCGCCAACTCACGGACAAGATTCTAATTAGAGGGACGAATGAGGACAGCTGGATCAGGCCCTTATTGGTCCTTTCCGCCTACCTGCAATTCAAAGCCATCCGGATCGGTGAAGTGAAAACTGTGCTCCGTCGTGCGCGTTTTGAGTCCGCGCCTCTTCAACTCGGCTTCCACCTCTTCTTTCACGTTCTTGTCCGTGTCCCAGTTTGCAATCGTCAAGCAAACGTGATCGACCACCGGCGTAGTGGTTGACTTGCGAGGGTGAAAAATGAGCTGCGATTCTCCAACGCCCAGATTGGCCTTTTTCCCGTCGTCCTCCAGCACTTTCATTCCAAAAAGTTCCGTGTACCAATCGCGGCTCTTGCCGTAATCAGCCACTTGATAACCGACGTGATTCAGATAGGTGGCCTTCAGCACACCGCCGCCGGTCGCGGCGGCCGAGGTCGCGCTCGCGGTGGCTGCTGTCGCCGCCAGTGTGAGGCTCTGAATCAGCTGGCGCCGGGTCATTTTGCCGTCCTCGAAGTCGTGAAGAAGTTTCGCGATAACGTGCTCCATGACCTTGTCCTCCTCTTCGCAGTCACAATCTCGTTTGTTTACCCAGGTTCCAAGTATTCGGTTTTTGGGACTCCCTTTTGCGCCGAAGCATAGTCAAGTCGGCGCGGCTTTGCAAGGAGGTTAGCAACCGCTCCGTTTCAGGGCTAAAGAATGGCATCTCCTGCCGGGCGTAGCGACGCAACTGAGTCCGCCGGTCTCCAAAGGCTCGTTCAACATAAACCACACCAGTACCACAACCCCGGTACTGGGAAACCAGAACGGTCGAGCTATTTTGACGACTCTGTCGTTCTGACAAGATTCGTCCGCGAGGATCCGGCATGAAGCGAACGCTGATTTTGGGGCTTTGTCTGATGCCATTTTGCGCGGCTGTGACGCATGCCATCACCAAGCCGGCCGGTGTCGCCGCCGCGGAAGAACGCAGGAAGACAGAACTTCGAAATCATTTATGCGCAGACCGAGACCTGAACTGCGCCTACGTCACTGCGCTTTTCGCCGACCCGCGCCTTAGGATTTACGATCCTCCCGAACCGGTGGCTCCGCTTTCCACTCCGGCGCCGAGAGACTCCGAACGAAATCCCTACCTCACCAAGAGATTCGGACTGCTCACCCCGGAGTCCCTGGAACGATGCAGGGAATTCGTTCAGGCGCATCTCCTGGCATTCGATGCAGCCTACAAAATCTACGGCGTGCCTCGGGAGATCATTTGCGGACACCTGCGGATCGAAACGGATTTCGGTATTCCGACCGGACTCTCGCCCCACCCGCTGGGTACGATTCCCGCGATTGATCGGCTCGTCACCTTGTACGTTCGCAGACCCAACCGCAAACAAACCGAAAATCATTTTGCCCGGAGGCAGGCTTTCGCGCTGAACCAGTTGAAGGACCTTCTCCAGGCCGCCACGGCCAATGGTTGGGACTTGTTCCAGGTCCCCGGCTCGCCCACCGGCGCGATAGGCCTGGCGCAATTCGAGCCATCCTCCTTCAAGATCGCCGTGGACGGTGATGGCGACGGAAACATTAATCTGTTTGAGCCCGAGGATGCGATTCTCAGCGTGGCCCACTACCTGGTCACACGCGGCTGGGACAGCCAACCACAGCACCAATACCGCGCCGTCTATGCCTACTACGGCGGCCACTACGATGCGGACCCGAATAAATACTACATGAAAGCGGTCCTGAAATACGCCCAGGAAATGGGCAAGTATCTTCATTCCCATCCGATAGATTCGGGCCTCCCCGTATCACCCCAGCCTCTCCCGCTGTGGTAGCGGGATAGATTAGATCCGTAGTCCATCGAACATTTACAAAGCTGACCCGCATCAGCAAACGATTTCCGGCCTGTTCAGATTGAGCGGGACAGCCAAAAGTGGCTGTCCTACTAAAACCCTGCCGATCTAACTAGCCCACCCCAGCCACAGCGAACTTTCAGGTGCTAAGCCTCGAAGAAGTGTAAAATAGCGATTTTGGGGGTCGCGAAATGGAATTCCTTGCCGGCAGCCTGCTCGAACTGATTACCCAGACGTCCACCAATCTTCCGCCCGACGTTCGCGCCGCGATGAACATCGCGGCAAAGGACGAAACGCCGGACACGCAATCCTCCCAGGCGTTCGATATTATTTTGTCCAACATCGACATGGCCGTCGACGATTCCGGCCCCATTTGCCAGGATACCGGCATGCCGACCTTTTACATCCACACGCCTGTCGGCGTGAACCAGATTCGTGTCAAGAAAGCGATTCAAGAGGCCGTCGCGGAAGCCACGCGTCTCGGGAAACTGCGCCCCAACTCCGTCGATTCTCTTACCGGAAAGAACAGCGGCAACAATCTTGGCGAAGAAACGCCAGTCCTTCATTTCGAACAGTGGGAAGAGAATGAGATTGAGGTCAAGCTGATCCTCAAGGGCGGCGGCTGCGAGAACAAGAACATCCAGTATTCCGTGCCCTGCACGCTCGATCACCTGGGCCGCGCCGACCGCAATCTCGAAGGCGTGCGCAAATGCATCCTGCATGCCGTCTGGCAGGCGCAAGGGCAAGGCTGCGCGCCGGGCGCCGTCGGCGTCTGCATCGGCAGCGACCGCGCCCACGGCTACGATCTGGCCAAGGGACAACTGTTTCGAACTCTCGACGATGAAAATCCCAACCCGACGCTGGCCAAGCTCGAAGCGGAAATTATGGACGAAGCGAACAAGCTCGGCGTCGGCGCGATGGGCTTCGGCGGGAAATCGTCCCTCATCGGCTGCAAGATCATGTCGGCCAATCGCCTGCCGGCGAGTTTCTTCGTTTCGGTGGCGTACGAGTGCTGGGCGTTTCGCCGGTTGGGCGTGCGCCTCGATGCAAAAACGGGCGCGATCACCGATTGGCTGTATCGCGATCCTGCGCGACCCGTGGACCGCATGGCTCGCGGCTCGGGCTTCAAATTGACAGGGCGAGAAGTCGTGCTGACCGCGCCGCTGACGGAAGCGCAAGTGCGCGCGCTGAAAGTGGGCGACCTCGTCCTAGTCAACGGCGAGATGTATACGGGACGCGACAACGTGCACGCCCACCTGATGAAAAATCCTCCGCCCGTGGATTTGAACGGCGCCGTGCTCTATCACTGCGGTCCGGTGATGCTCAAGCAAGGAAACGAATGGGTGGTCAAGGCCGCCGGCCCGACCACGAGCATCCGCGAAGAGCCATATCAGGCCGACGTCATCAGGAAATATGGCGTGCGCGCGGTGATCGGCAAAGGTGGAATGGGCGCGAAAACATCGGCCGCGCTGAAAGAATTCGGCGCGGTCTATTTAAACGCGATCGGCGGCGCGGCGCAGTATTACGCGCGCACCGTGGAAAAAGTTCTGGGAGTCGAGCTGATGGAATTTGGGATCCCCGAAGCGATGTGGCACCTGCGTGTGAAAAATTTCGCGGCCATCGTGACCATGGACGCGCACGGCAACAGCCTCCACGCCGACATCGAAAAAGCCACCGGAGAAGTTTTGGAAACGCTGGAAAAAGTGTGAAGGTTTAAGTAGCGCAGGCTTCAGCCTGTGGGGTTTAGTCCTTCCAAGGACTCACCCCCACAGGCTGAAGCCTGCGCTACCGAAAAGCTCGTTACGTAGCAGGCGCCAGATTGGTGTCGAGCGAAAGCCCCAGCCGCGCAGCCAGCTCCTGCCGCGCCCGCCACAACCGCGCCTTGAGCGTGTTGCGCGAAACGCCGAGCACCTGCGCCGCTTCCTCCGCGGAGAGCCCTTCAATTTCCCGCAGCCAAAAGGCCTTGCGCAGCAGGGGAGAAATTTCCGAGAGTTTCTTGTTCATGCGATCGCCGAGTTCGGTCCCCGCGTAGAGCTGCTCGGGATTCGGCCCCTCATCGGCAAAGCGCTCTGCCAGTGGAAGGTCTCCCTCGGAAACAAAGTCATCCAGCGACACGGCAGGCCGGGCGCGTTTGCTGCGGCGCCGCATCAGGGCCGCGTTGATGACGATTCGCGTCAGCCAGGTGGAAAATTGCGATCTCCTCTCGAACCTCGGAAGATTGCGATAGGCGGAAAGCAAACCCTCCTGCAAGGCCTCTTCGGCGTCCTCCGGATTGCCAAGCACCCGAAGCGCGGTCTGATACAGAGCGCGCGTGTTGCGCGCGAATAACGCATCGAGCGCGCGTGCGTCGCCGTTAAGTCCTCGTTCAATCAGTTGCGCCTCGGTCTGGTTGTCGATATTGAGTTCTGCGAAACGTTCCCCCTGTTGATGATGGCATTCCTGATTCATTAACGTGTTCCCCCTCTGCGGAATGTATGGAGCGTATGAATGGCTAACAATTCCTTACTTCTGTACGATGAACCGCAAATAAAATATCCCCCTACACGGTTGGACTCCCCGGCCCGCGTTTAGTGGGCAGCGGCCGCCGGTTTAAACCGCCTCGCACTTCTCGCCCGACGAAACAAAACGACATTACATGGATCGGCACAAATCGGAACGCAAACACAAAAGCTCGCTAAGTTCTTGCTCACACGGCCGTTGTGAAACTGATCTCCACCCCGCCATGTGGAAAATCAAACCGGCTGGGCTAACTGGCGCTTCCATGCCGTGTGATCTCGTCCACAAGCGCCTTGGTCATGCAACCGCACCCCCGTATCTCAACCCCGCACCCGTGCATGTCCGTTAGCAATTTTTTTCCTGCGGGATCAACATAGCTCACCGCTTTCAGTTGAATTTGCAGCGAAGCGCCGGCCGGCGACGGCCGCTCCTTCCAGCAACGCTCAAGCTCCTTAACCCAGTCCCCAGAGAGTTTTCCCTCCAGCTCCCAGGTTTCGGCGGAATCCCCCTGCTTGATCGTAACTTTGAGCATTCCCCCTGCTATTTGTCTGAAAACGACGAATTCGGATCTTAACATGAATTGCAGATTGATGGCCATTGTGCCGAAATGGAAACACAATAAGTAAACCACATATTTACAATGGATTACGGATATTCAAGCAATTTGGATGAAGGAATCCTAACAAATAGACCGATTTGGGAGTGCCTATATGTGGGCAAGTGCCCAAATAGAGGCACCTACGTAGCCTATCGCTGGCGGTTTCTCACTACTCCCAGTTTGCGCATCTTTGACTGCAGGGTGGTTCGCTTCATCCCCAGCCTCGCGGCGGCCCCGCGTGGGCCGGCTAGCACCCAGTTGGTGGCCTCAAGGGCTCGGAGGATGTGATCGCGCTCTGCAGCGCAGAGCGTGAGGTTGTCCGCGGCGGGTTCCGATGGGGGCTTGAGTTCGCTAAGCGGAACTCGAAGCACTGGACCGGGCGAGACGATTACCGCGCGCTCGATCAGGTTTTCCAATTCGCGGATGTTTCCAGGCCACGCGTAGCGCACGAGCAAGTCGAGCGTTTCGGCGGGAATCGTCTCCACCATGCGGTTCATGCGCCGGGCATGCTTCTCCACAAAGTAGCGCACCAGCGCGGGGATATCTTCTTGCCGCTCGCGCAAGGGCGGCAAGTGAAGAGGGAATACGCGCAAACGATAGTAGAGATCGCTGCGGAAGGTTCGCGCGGCGACCATTTCGCCGAGATCGCGATTCGTCGCGGCTACCAGGCGGACATCCACGCGAATCGTTTGCGTGCTGCCCAATCGTTCAAACTCCTGTTCTTGAAGGACGCGCAGGAGCTTGGGCTGCAATTCGAGCGGGATATCGCCGACTTCATCGAGGAAAATTGTTCCGCCGTGCGCGAGCTCGAACCGGCCTATGCGCTGGGCGATCGCTCCCGTGAAGGCGCCGCGCTCGTGTCCAAACAATTCCGATTCGAGCAGGCCGGTGGGAATCGCGGCACAATTGACTTTGACAAAGGTGCGTTCGCGCCGCGGACTTAAATTGTGAATCGCCCGGGCGATCAATTCCTTTCCAGTGCCTGTTTCCCCCGTGATGAGAACGGTCGAGTCGGTCGGCGCCACGGTCTCCGCTTGCTTCAGCACGGCGCGCAGCGACGCACCTTCGCCGACGATTTCGTCGAAATTCATTTCTGAGCGGATTTCGTCTTCGAGGTAGAGCTTTTCCTGCGCCAGTTTGTTTTTGAGCTCGGCGATTTCCTGAAAGGCGAGCGCGTTTTCCACGGCGATGGCTACCTGACCCGCGACCTGAACGAGCAGATCCACGTCGCCTTGCTGAAACGCGGCGTCGCGCAGGCTCGCCAGGCTAAGCGTGCCCAGAGCGCGATGGTGCGAAATGAGCGGCATGCAAACGACGGATCGCACGCCTTCGGCCCGCATCAGGCGCGAGCTGGGGGAATCGAATTCTTCCATGGCGGCGCGGTCCAGAACCAGCGGCTGGCGGGTGCGGAAGGCTTTTCCGGTCATGGAGCCATCGAGGGGGACGAGCATTTCCTCGCGGATCAGTCCTTTTCCTTGCGGGAAATCCAGCGCCAGCACACGCATCTTGTTCGTCGCAGGCTCGAACAGGGCCAGGCTCGTGTATTCATGGTGGATCACCCGGCGCAGGGACGCCGAGATGGCGTTCAGAAGATCGTGCAGGGCGAGCTTGGAGACCACGGCATTATTCACTTCGAGCAAAACGCGCAGCCGGTCACGCTCCCGCGCCAGTTGCCGCTGGTAAGCCTGCGCGCTCTCGAAATTCAACACGTTGTCCACCGCGACGGCGACTTGTCTGGCGACCTGTTGCAGGAACGCGATTTCACTCTTGGTGTGCTGGTGCGTCGTGCTCCTCCCAAAACTCATGACGCCGAGCCGGCGCTGCGCCGTGGTCAGCGGGAGCGAGCAAACCGATTTCACGCCATTCTCACGCATGTTTTGCAACAAGGCCGCGAATGGCGTTTCCTTTTCCAGGTCATCCAGAATAAAAGGCTGCTGCGTTTCCCAGACCCAGCCGGAAGGTGTTTGGCCGACCTGGAATTCGGTCCCCAGGCGGGTTTTCCGGGGCATCTCGGACTCGAGGATGTGCAGGCGCATAACGTTGCGCGCGGGATCATGAAGAATCAGGTTCAGGTATTCGAAGTTCACTACCCTGTGCAGGCGCTCCGCCAGTTCGTGAAACAGCTCGCCGAGGTCGCGGTGCTGGGAGATCGCTTCGGCCACCTCCAGGAGCGCCTGATGCTGCGCCTCCGGAGAAGCGCCGGCTAGTTCGCGCGTGGGGACATCGCTCATAGGTCGGAGAATAGCACTCCGGTTCGCCGCGGCTCAACTCGCCGATGAATGCAAACCCCACTAGTGTTGGCAGGCCCAGTAGCGCGGGCTTCAGCCTGCGGGGTTTCGTCCATGCAAGGACTAACCCCCGCAGGCTGAAGCCCGCGCTACTGGCGCCCTTTCGCGCTGGCTTTGAGAGATTCGGGCTCAGTTATTTCGGCAAGTTGGCGGGGTTGCGCACAACAGCAACGAGTTTTTGGATCTCCTCGCGGTAAGGCGCGAGGAATTTCTCATTCGCTCCATTGACGTCGCTCAATTGCTTTTCGAGAGGAGTCGGGGCGTGATCGGGGATAGGCGCGCCGCGATCGCGGGAGGCAGTGCCTGACGCGGAATTTGGAACCACGGATTCAATAGCCTCGACGATGCCGCGGTATCTGCGGCCATCGAGCTTCATTTCGTCCGCGACAATCTGATCCATCGAAATCGCCACGAGGTTTGCTCGTTCGAGTGTCTTCGCGTCTTCGCGGGTGGGGACGCGTCCGGAAGCGCTGCCGGCGATGATTTTTTTTGCCCCATCGAGCGCGGCTTGCTCCGTGGGCGAAAAATGTTGGACGCGGCCGGCCGCTGCGCGCATCACTTTCAGGTAGAGTTCCACATCTTCCTCCGTCAATGGATCGAGTTTTTGCTCGGTTTGCTGTTCCAGCGGAGGCTGGGCGAGTTTTGCTCCGGAAGAAGCGTTCGTAGCCTCGGCCCCTTCAGCGAGCGGCGCGGTTTCCTTGCGCTCGCAACCGCAGAAGGACGCCACAGCGGACAGCAACATGGCGAGGACGACCGTTCGAACGTGTTTCGACGCGTGCATCGGAATGGTCCGGCGCGGGAATCTTACGGCGCGGCGCATCGCGCGTCAATCCGGCGCATCGAATTCGAACAAGATTAAATTTTAAAAAAAATCAAAAAGGAATTGACAGGGGTCCGAAGCGGCGCGCATAATTATGCAAGTGGGTGCATAAAGTTAAGTCGACCATGGCACTGAACGTACACAAGCGGTTCCGGCAGGGAAAGATCCTGAAATTGGTCACCAGCGAACCCATTTCGAGCCAGGACGAGCTGCGGCGCAGGCTGTCGCACATGAAGGTCCGCGTGACCCAGGGGACGCTTTCGCGGGACATGTCCGAGCTGAAGCTGGTCAAGACCGCCTCGGGCTACAAGCCGCTCACCAACGGCGACGAAGCCGCGGCGCCGATGCCGCCGCTCGGCCGCGCCCTGCGCGAATTTCTCGTGGACCTGCGCCCCGCGTTTAACTTGCTGGTGCTGAAGACGCCGCCCTCGGGAGCGCAACCGCTGGCCGCGGCGCTGGACGCCGAAAAATTCAAGGAAGTGGCCGGGACCATCGCCGGGGACGACACGGTCCTGGTCATCACGCCGTCGCGCCAGGCGCGCGCTGTCGTCCAGAAACGCATGGAGGATCTACTCCGATGAACGACCCGCAACGGGTCGCCGTAGTCGGAGCGACGGGCTATGCAGGCTTCGAGCTGGCCCAGCTTCTCCTCCGGCACCCGAAAATTCAAAAGCCAACGTTCTACTTGCGTGAGAGCTCGGCGCACGTCAAGTGCCTCACCGAGATTTTTCCTCATCTGCGCGGCTGGGGCGAAGCGCCTTGCAAGACGTTTTCGGTCGATGCCGTGGCCGCGAGCGGAGCGGGCACGGTGTTTCTCGCGACGCCGCACGAAGCTTCGCTGGAAATCGTGCCGCAACTTTTGAACGCGGGCCTGCGCGTGGTGGACCTGAGCGGCGCGTTCCGCTTCCACGATCCGGAAACGTTCGCGCACTGGTACAAATTGCCGGCCCCGCCGAAGAATTTGGCCGAAGAGGCCGTGTACGGTTTGCCGGAGCTTTATGCCGATCAATTGCCGGACGCGCGACTCGTCGCGAATCCCGGCTGCTATCCGACGAGCGTGATTCTCGGTCTGCGGCCGCTGGTGGAATCGGGCTGGATCGCGGCTGAGCGCGGCATTGTGGCCGACTGCAAGTCCGGCGCGACGGGCGCGGGCAAGGAACCGAAGAAGGAACTGCACTTCGCCGAAGTGGACGAGAACCTGCGCGCCTACGGTTTGTTCTCGCACCGGCACACGCCGGAAGTGACCGACCACACGGGCATCGCGAGCGAAGACATCGTCTTCACCACGCACCTTCTCCCGGTCGCGCGCGGCATCCTCTCGACTCTGTACGTGTGGTTTGCCGAGCCGCACACGGCGGAGGATGTCGAATCGCTGTATCGCGCGTTCTATGCGGACCGCCCCATGATGCGCCTCTGGCCGGCGGGAAAGCTGCCGGAGCTGCAGCATGTGGCGCACACGAATTTTTGCGATATCGGGTTTGCGCTCGATCCCGCGGGGCGGCGCCTCGCGGTCGTCAGTTGTCTTGACAATCTGGGCAAGGGCGCCGCGGGCCAGGCCGTACAAAACATGAATCTGATGATGGGAATTGAGGAGGCTACAGGACTCCGATGAGATTCGTTGTCAAAGTTGCGGGAGCATTGCTCGATGATGCGGCGGCGATGGAAACGCTGGCGCGTCAGGTGTCGCAGCTTGCCCGCCAGGGAAATGAAATTCTGGTGGTGCACGGTGGCGGAAAAATGTTCACCGCCACGCTCAAGCGCATGGGAATTGAAAGCAAGTTCGTCAACGGGCTGCGCGTGACCGACCGCGAAACGCGCGATGCTGCCGTGATGGTTCTCGGCGGCTTGCTGAACAAACGCCTCGCCGGCGCAATTTCGGCCGCGGGACAGCCTGCTGTCGGCCTTTGCGCGTCCGATGCCGGCTGCTTCCTGGCCGAGCCGATGATGCATGACGAAGTGATCGGCGGGCTTGGTTTCGTCGGCTACTTGACCGGGGTAAACCTGGAAATCCTCGAATCGTTTTGGAAGGCGGGCGTTGTGCCCGTGGCCTCTTGCATGGGCCTGGGCGCTGACGGCGAACTCTACAACATTAATGCCGATCACATGGCGGCCGCGTGCGCCGAATACATTCATGCCGACCGGCTGATTTATCTCACCGACGTCGCAGGCGTCCTGGACGGCTCGAAGGTGCTCAAGGTCGTCTCGACGGCCGATGCCGAGGACATGATCCGCCAGAATAAAGTTTCGGGCGGAATGATTCTGAAGCTCGAAGCATGCAAGCGGGCGCTTTCCGCAGGGGTTTCGCAAGTGCGCATCGTCGGAGGCTCGGTCCCCAATGGATTGCTGGCCGCGGCGAACGGCGCGCGGTTTCCCGGAACACGCGTCACTTCGGAGTTTCCCGCAAGCACCACCGGAGTGGTGCAGTGAAATCGCATTCCAAAAAATCGCGGAAGAAAACGGGTTCCTCTTCCGCCGCGCCAAATTCCGTCCTCAAAAACGTCTCGCGGCACTTGATGAACACGTACAAGCGTTCTGACATGATTTTCACGCACGGGCGCGGCTGCTACGTGTTCGATCAAACTGGGAAGAAGTATCTCGATTTTCTGGGCGGGATCGCGGTGAATGCGCTCGGATATTCCTACCCGGACCTGGTGAAAACGATCCGGCGCGAGGCGGGCCGCGCGGTTCACGTCTCGAACCTTTTTCACAATCCGTTTCAAGGGCCGCTGGCGGCGAAGCTTGCAAAGTGGTCGGGCATGGACCGCGCTTTTTTCACGAACAGCGGTTCCGAAGCTGTGGAAGGCGCGCTGAAACTCGCGCGCATCGCCGCAAAGAAAAAGCCTGGGGGGGCGGCGAAGACGCGCTTCCTGGCGCTCGAAAATTCCTTTCACGGACGCACCTTTGGCGCGCTTTCGATCACGCATACGGTGAAATACCGGGAACCGTTCGAGCCGCTCGTTCCTGGAGTGGACTTTGTCCGCCTCAACGACGTCGCGGACCTCGAAGCCAAGTTCACGGATGAAGTGTGCGCCGTCATCATCGAGCCGATTCAGGGCGAGGGCGGAATTTATCCCGTCAGCAATGAATTCTGGAAACGCGCCCGCGAACTTGCGGCGCAGCATGGCGCCGCGCTCATCGCCGACGAAATTCAATGCGGCCTCGGGCGCACGGGCAAGGCGTTTGCATACCAGCGCCTCGAGGGACTGCCGGACATCGTCATCGTCGCGAAGCCGCTCGCGGGCGGGCTCCCGCTTGGCGCGTTCCTCGCGCGCGAGGAATTTGCCGCGTCGTTTTCGCCCGGCCTCCATGGCTCCACGTTTGGCGGCGGACCGCTGACCTGCGCCACGGGCTTGACGTTCCTCGACACTGTCGAGCGGAAACATTTGCTCGCCAACGTCCGCGCGCGCGGCTCGGAGCTGAAAGCGGGCCTGAACAAGATGGCCGCGAAATTTGATTTCATCCGCGAAGTTCGCGGCGAAGGGCTCATGATCGGCGTCGATCTGGGCGTCGAGGGCGCTCCGTACGTTGCCGAAGCTCTGAAGCAGGGCCTGCTCATCAACTGCACGCACGACCATATCCTGCGCCTGCTGCCGCCGTTTATTTTGACCGCGCAGCAGGTGAAGGAAGGTCTCTCGAAAATCGAATCGGTCCTTGCCAGGACCGAGCGGCCCGCCAAGTGGACGGCCGTACCCTCTACCCCTGCCGAAGCTCTGACGCTTGCGGTCGCGAGGTAAACATGAATGCGCAAGCCCAGGCCCAGAGCCAATCGTTGAGTCTTTCTTCCGATCTACTGACCGGCGCCGAGTGGAGTGCCGCGCACGTCCAGGAATTGTTTCGCCTGGCCACGGACATCAAAGCGCATCCGGATCGCCACCAGTCCGCCCTGGCCGGCCGCTTCCTGGCGATGATTTTTGAAAAGCCGTCGCTGCGCACGCGCGTCACATTTGAAGTCGGCGTTGCCAGCATGGGCGGCACGGCGATTTATCTCGATCACGCGGATACGCATCTAGGGGACCGCGAATCGGTTCCCGATGTTGGGCGGTGCCTTTCGCGCTGGGTGCACGGAATCGTCGCGCGCGTTTTTTCGCAGGATGCGCTCGAAGTTCTGGCCGCGCATGCGAGCGTGCCGGTCATCAACGCGCTCTCGGATGTGTATCATCCGTGCCAGACGCTGTGCGATTTCTTCACGATTGAGGAAAAATTCGGCTCCGCGCGCGGGTTGAAACTCGCCTACATCGGCGACGGCAACAATGTCTGCCATTCCTTGATGGTGGCCGGTGCGCGCGTCGGCGCGCACGTACGCATCGCGACGCCGGCGGGCTATGAGCCGGACGCAAAGATCCTCGCTGCGGCTCGGCGCTATGCGGCCACGACGCAAGGCACCATCGAATTGTTCCGCGCACCCGAAGAAGCCGTCTCGGGCGCGCAGGGCGTCTACACGGACGTCTGGGCCAGCATGGGCCAGGAGAGCGAGACCGAATCGCGCGCAGTCATTTTCGCGCCGTATCAAGTCAATACCAAACTGATGTCCCAGGCCGCGCCCGACGCCGTGTTTCTCCATTGCCTTCCCGCGCATCGCGGCTCCGAAGTGACCGATGAGGTCATGGAGTCGCCGCGTTCCATCGTCTTCGACCAGGCGGAAAACCGTCTGCACGTGCAGAA
Source organism: uncultured Acidobacteriota bacterium (assembly GCA_963719875.1). GTDB lineage: Bacteria > Acidobacteriota > Terriglobia > Acidiferrales > UBA7541 > Palsa-360. The sequence continues at coordinate 1,929,077 of CAVRDJ010000002.1, forward strand.
AGCCATCCTGTTGATGCTCCTAAGCTGAAAGGACAATCGGTGCCAAAGAAAGTAGTTCTGGCCTATTCGGGCGGACTCGATACGTCAATCATTATTCCCTGGCTGAAGGAAACCTACGCCTGCGAAGTGATCGCCATGATCGGCGATGTCGGCCAGCAGGAAGATCTGAAAGCCGCCAAGCGCAAAGCGCTGGCGACGGGCGCCTCTTCGGCGACGATTGAAGATTTGCGCGAAGAATTCTTGACAGAGTACGTCTGGCCGACGCTGCGCGCGGGCGCGGTGTACGAACACAAATACTTGCTCGGCACTTCGATGGCGCGCCCCGTACTCGCCAAGCGGCAAGCGGAAATCGCTCTCGAAACCGGCGCCGACGCCGTCGCGCACGGCTGCACGGGCAAAGGCAACGACCAGGTGCGCTTCGAGCTGGCGTACAAAGCCATCGCACCGAAAGTAAAAATTATCGCGCCGTGGCGCGAGTGGACCATCAACTCGCGCGAGGATGCCATCACCTACGCGAACGCGCATAAAATTCCCGTCGAACAGACCAAGGCGAACATTTATTCGCGCGACCGCAATATCTGGCACTTGAGCCATGAAGGCGGAGTACTCGAAGATCCCGCGAACGAACCCGAGGAAGCGATGTGGCAGTGGATCGCTTCGCCGGAGAAAGCGCCGAACAAGCCGGCGCAGGTTGAGATCGGATTCGATGCCGGCACGCCAGTGTCGGTGAACGGCAAGAAACGATCCGCGGTTGCGCTGCTCGATGAGCTGAACGAAATCGCGGCGGAGCACGGCGTCGGGCGCATCGACCTCGTCGAAAATCGGCTGGTCGGCATCAAGTCGCGCGGCGCGTATGAAACGCCGGGGGGCACGCTGCTGGTCGCTGCGCATCGCGAACTCGAAACGCTGTGCCTGGACCGCGAAACTGCGCACTACTCGGAGACGCTCTCGCTGCGCTACGCCGAACTCGTTTACTACGGCGCGTGGTTCACGCCGCAGCGCGAAGCGCTTGACGCCTATTTCACCGAGGCGCAGAGGCGCGTGACCGGCACGGTCGGACTGAAGCTCTACAAAGGCAACGTCTCCGTCACGAAACGCGTCTCGCCCTATTCGCTTTATAGAAAAGGCCTCGCGAGCTTTGCCATGACGGGCTACAACCCGAAGGACGCCGAGGGCTTCATCAATTTGTTTGCGCTGCCGGTGACCATTCCGGAGGAAGCGAAAGTCAAGTGAGCGCCGCGCCAAAAGAACAGCCGTCAGGAAAATTGTGGGGCGGGCGATTTGACCGCGCTCCCGACGAATTGTTCTATCAATTTCAGCGGTCGTTCTCGTTTGACCGCCGCCTGCTGCCGTACGAGCTGGCTGTGGACCGGGTGTGGGCAGGCGCGCTCGAATCGGCGGGCATACTTTCCGTCGAGGAAATGCGCGATACGCTGACCGCCCTCGACAAAATTGCCGAGCGCGCGGCGACCGATTTTGCTTGGCTGGGCGGTTCGCCCGCTGAAGACGTGCACCATTTCGTCGAGACGGCGCTCGTCGAATATCTCGGCCCACTCGGTTACAAGCTGCACACGGGCCGCAGCCGCAATGAGCTCATCGCCACCGATTTCCGAATGTTCGTGATGGAATCCGCGGCGGAAATGCGCGTGGCTGTGGCGCGCTTGATTGCGGCGCTCGTGAACCAGGCCGAAAAAGTGCTTGGAATTCCGATGCCTGGCATGACGCACATGCAACACGCGCAGCCCATCTTGTTTTCACATTTTTTGCTCGCGCATGCCGAAGCGTTTTTCCGCGATACGGTGCGCCTTGATGCCGCCGAAGCGATGGCGGACGCCTGCCCCATGGGCTCGGGCGCGCTTGCGGGCTGCGCGCTCGATGTTGACCGCGGCGCCATTGCGCGCGAACTGGGCTTCTCGCGGCCCACGGCCAACAGCCTGGACGCGGCAAGCGACCGCGACTTCGCGCTCGACTATCTGTACGCGCTGGCCGTGATCGCCACGCATCTCTCCCGCCTCGCCGAAGATTTCGTTTTGTTCGCGTCGCAGGAGTTCGGTTTCATCGTGCTGCCCGACGAATTTTCGACGGGCAGCAGCCTGATGCCGCAGAAAAAAAATCCCGACGCATGGGAGCTTCTGCGCGGCAAGACGGGCCGCGTCACCGCGTCGCTGCACACGCTGCTGACGATGCTCAAAGGACTCCCTTCGAGTTATCAGCGCGATTTGCAGGAAGACAAGGAACCCGTGTTCGCCGCGCACGATCAAGCGATTGCGATGCTAACCGTCGCAGCGGGCGCCGTCGCCGCCACGCGCCCGAATGAAGCGCGCCTGCGCGAAGCGGCCTCCGATCCCGCGCTCCTCGCCACGGAAGCCGCGCATTATCTGGTTCGTCGGGGCGCACCGTTCCGCCAGGCGCACGAAATTGTCGGGCAGATTGTTCGCGAAGCCGAGCGCGCCGGGAAATCATTCTCCGCGCTGCCGATCGAGACGCTGCAAAAGTTTTCTCCGCTGTTCGCGCCGGATTTTTACGACGCGTTGAAACTCGAATCCGCGCTGGCCGGTCCGGACGTGGAAGGCGGCACCGCGCCCGCGCGCGTCCGCGACGCGATCGCCGCCGCGAAGGAGCGCCTGGCCGCGCTGGAGAAAAAATCATGAGGGCGCGCGCGGCTCGAATGAGCGACGCGTCCGCGGTGCATCGCGTGATCGCGCACTATGCCGGCGAGGGGCTCCTCCTCCCGCGCACCGAGGCGGAAATCCGCGAACATATCGCGCGCTTCCTCGTCCTCGTGGAAAAACGCAATGGGGACGACAAAGTACTCGGCTGCGTCGCGCTCGAACCGTACGGCGCCGACCTCGCCGAAATTCGCTCGCTGGCCGTCGCTCCCGACGCGCGCGGGCAAGGCCGCCACGTCGGCGACCGCTTGATGAAGGCCGCCATGGACACGGCGCGGCGCCGGAAGATCGCGCGGTTGTTTGCCGTGACGCACCGGCCCGAATTTTTCTCGCGTTACGGATTCACGCCCGGCCCGCGGCAAATTGTCCCTGAAAAGATCGAGCGCGATTGCGTCACGTGTCCCAAAGAGCGCAAGTGCAATCTGATCGCCACGGTCGCGGTCGTCTGCCCCGAGCAAGAACTGCTGCCTGTCCTGAACGGAGCGGGAAGAGCGCTCTCAGTGGTGTAGCTCGAGGTTGTCGCTCGAGGTTGTAGCTCGCCTCTTCAGAGGCGAGGCCTTCCTTTCGTTTGAGAAAAACCTCGGGTCTGAAGACCCGAGCTACAACTGAATCTGAAATCATTCTTGGTGATCTGAAAAATGAGCGAACTTCCTTCGGCCCGCGCCTTGCCGCGCGGGTTTCGTTTTGCTTCCTCTTCCGCTGGCCTCAAGAAGCGCGGCCACACGGGAACGCTTGACGTCGCACTGATCGTTTCCGACCCTCCGGCGTCGGCCGCGGCCGTCTTCACGCAAAATCTTGTGCAGGCGCCGCCAGTCGTCCTTTCGCGGGAACATGTGCGCGCCTCTGCGGGCGCGATGCGCGCCGTCATCGTCAATTCCGGGAATGCCAATTGCTCGGTCGGGCCGGGCGGCATGGTAGCTTCTCGCACGACCGCCGAGCGCGTTGCCGAACTGCTTGGCTGCGGCGCGCAGCAAGTGGTGGTCTGCTCGACGGGAGTGATCGGCGTGCCGCTTCCGGTCGAGCGTATCCTGAAAGCCGCCCCGAGCCTCGCCAGGTCGCTCGCATCAACGCTGCACGCCTTCGACGGCCTGACGCGCGCGATCATGACCACGGACACGCGCCCGAAGCGCGCCGCTGCAAGCTGCCGCGTCGGCGGTATAACCGTGCATGTCGCAGGATGCGCGAAAGGCGCCGGGATGATTCATCCCAACATGGCGACGATGCTTTCGTTTGTGTTCACGGACGCCGCCGTCGCGCCGGACGTGCTCGACCGCGCGCTACGCGAGGTCGTCGATCGCACCTTCAATTGCATTACAGTGGATGGCGACAGCTCGACCAACGACACGCTTCTTGTGCTCGCCAACGGCGCCAGCGGCGCGAAGAAAATCACCAAGCCGGGCGGCGCAGATTACAAGAACTTCGTTGCCGCGCTGGAACAGGTTTGCAAAACACTTGCGATTGGAATTGTCGAGGACGGTGAAGGCGCAACGCACGTCGTCGAAATCGAGGTGCGTGGCGCGCCCAGTGACGCGGCGGCGAAGCAAGTCGCGCAGACTATCGCCCTCTCTGCGCTCGTGAAGACGGCCATCGCCGGGGCGGATCCCAACTGGGGGCGCATCCTAGCCGCCGCCGGCCGCTCTGGAGTTCCATTCAATCCCGACCATGCGGAGATTTGGCTGGGTGGAATGAAAATGTATGGCCCGCCGAAAGGCGCAAGCTATTCCATCGCGCTACCTCTCGACGAACGAACCGCGCATCGCCGCCTGCTCGAAAAAAATGTTCCGATCGTTGTCGATTTGCACAACGGCCGCGGCTCCGCGCGCATGTGGACCTGCGATTTCACGCAGGAATACGTCCATATCAACGCCAGCTACCGCACATAGGTTGAAGTAGCGCATGCTTCAGCCTGCGGGTTTTGGTCCATGCAAGTACGAACCCCCACAGGCTGAAGCCTGCGCTACCAAATCGGCCCACAATTCAGCTCTCCCACTTCCAACCGACGAACTGCTCGCGCAAGGCCATCTTCCGGAATTTCCCCACCGACGTGCGCGGAATTTCCTTGGCGAACACAAACGCGTCGGGCAATTGCCACTTCGCAAATTTCGCGGCCAGAAATTCGCGCAATTCCGCGGGCTCCGCTTTCGCTCCTTCATTCAGCACGACGACGGCCAGCGGCCGCTCCTGCCATTTGGGATGCGGGACGCCGATGACGGCGGCTTCTTTTACGGCGGGGTGCCCCATCAGCGCATTTTCCAGATCGAGCGAACTGATCCACTCGCCGCCGGACTTGATCAAGTCCTTGCTGCGGTCGACCAGCTTGAGGTAGCCGTCTTCATCGATCTGGCCCATATCCCCAGTGCGCAGCCAGCCGTCGGGCGACCATTTCCAAGATTCTTCCGGCATATTGTAGTAGGACGCGGCGATCCATGGTCCGCGCAATTCGATCTCGCCGACAGTCGCACCGTCGTGCGGCGCAGGCGTGCCGTCGGGCCGCATAATGCGTGCCTGCACGATCGTTGCAGGGATGCCCTGCTTTAGGCGTTGCGCGTATTTCTTGTCTTCGCTCCACGAATCCATGTGCGGGCGCAGTTGTGAACACGTGGCGTGCGGCGTCGTCTCCGTCATGCCAAACAAGCTGACCAGCGTGATGCCGTGGCGGTCAAAGCCGCGCATCAGCGCCTCGGACGAAGCCGCTCCGCCCACCAGCAGGCGAATCGGCCAGGAAAATTTCCAGCGCCCCGGATATTTGTCGAGCGCGTCGAGGACGCCGAAAAAAATCGTCGGCACGCCGAGCGAGGCCGTCACCCGCTCCTGCTCCATCAAATCGAGGATTCCTTCGGCGTCGGCAAACGGTCCGGGCAAGACCACCTTCGATCCGGCCAGGGCCGAAGTATACGGAATGCCCCACCCATTCGCGTGAAACAGCGACGCGATCTGCAAGATCGTGTCTCGCGCGGAAACGGCGAAGGAATTGACACCGCAACAATCGAGCGAATGAAGCACCAGGGCGCGATGCGAATAGACGACGCCTTTCGAGCGCCCCGTCGTGCCGGAGGTGTAGCACATTGCCGCCGCTTCGTTTTCGTCGATCTGCGGATAGTTGAACTCTTCGCTTGCGCCAGCGAGCAGATCTTCATAGCCGTCGCACCCGCCCGGGGTCTCGCCGCCTCCGAACGGCACCACGATCACGCGCTCGAATTTCACCTGGTCGCGGAATTTCTCAAAAACGGGCAGCAACACGTCGTCGACGATCAGGAAACGGTCGCCCGCATGGTTCGCTATGAAAGCAATTTCATCGGGATGCAGGCGCAAATTCAGGGTGTGCAGCACGCCGCCCGCAACCGGCACGCCGAAATAAGCCTCCATGTGTTCGGTTTGATTCCACAGGAGCGTGGCCACGCGGTCTCCGCGCCGAAGGCCGAGGCCGGTGAGCGCGTTCGCCAGGCGGCGTGAGCGCCGGTAGAGGTCTCCCCAGGTGGATCGCGCCAATCTTCGGTCCGGCTGGCGGGCGACGATCTCCACGTTGCCGAATATTCCTCCGGCGCGTTCGAGCAGCGCCGTCACGGTCAGCGGAAAATCCATCATCAAGCCACGCATAGGCCTCATTTCTTCGATCCAGGATGCCGCATCCTACCATCATATTTCCCGGATTTCGCGCGGAACGTAGTGTCCGCCGTCAGGCGAGCGTTAACATATTTATTAAATAGTTATACTCCAATCTTTCTGTTGACGGACGTTCAAATTTGGAGCAAGATTCGCCCGGAGCTGAAGTGCGTCTCTTGTCGGTTGCTCTGGGTTCCAGCCCAAGTTCCCCGATCTCGACCCTGCCCTCTTCAGTCCCCGGTTCCGTGGGTCCGTATTGCCACGGCCAGAAGGAGTCTCGCATTGAAGAAACTTTACGTCGGCAATCTGCCGTTTCAGGCTACCGAAGAGCAACTCAGCGCCTTATTTACGCAGACGGGAGTCACCGCGGCGAATGTCACCCTGGTGCGCGACCGTTTTTCCGGGCAACCACGCGGGTTCGGATTTGTCGAGGTCAATAGCGATGAGGAAGCCGAGCGCGCCATCCAGGGATTGAACGGCCACGATTTCATGGGCCGCAACATTGTCGTCAACGAAGCCCGGCCTCCGCGAGAAGGTGGCGGCGGTGGGGGAGGACGGGGACCCGGCGGCGGCGGTGGCCGGGGTGGCGGGGGCGGAGGACGAGGGGGCGGTGGTGGTGGCCGTGGCGGTGGTGGTGGCGGCAGGGATCGCGACCGCGGGGATCGCGGCGGCGGTGGCGGCGGAGACCGCCGCTGGTAATCGCGCCGCACAACTCAGAAATTCAAATCTTGAGCCGGGGAGCCCGCCGAGGTGGGCTCCCCGTTTTTTTGTGATTTTGTTTGCTCTCCCCTTGTCCTCACGAAAAAATTAGTCCCCGCTGAATGATGTACGAAGAGTAACGAACCATTGGGATGACTATGCCGCAGTATGTTAAGTAGTGTGTTTACAATCGGTTGTAATTGGTACTTCTGTCCCCCCACGATGAACCGGTTGTCCCATAGGAAAGGAAACTCCCATTACTTATAGTCCGATTGCGGGAACGACCGTGGTTTTAAATTTGAAAATGGGCATCCCGGACTCGGTATGGCTTAGATGGAGACTTATGGCACCCTTTAACGCTACTGAACCTAATGAGACGTCCTCCTCGATCCGCCTGTCCGAGATCATCTCCGCGCTTTCCTACGCCCTGGACCTGACCGAAGGCCAGCCCATGGGCCATTCCGTCCGAGCTTGCATGATTGGGATGCGGCTTGCGCAGCAGATTGGCATGAGCGGGGACGACCAAGCCGACCTTTATTATGCGCTGCTGCTCAAAGATGCGGGATGCAGCAGCAACGCCTCCCGACTGTTTCACATCTTGAACGCGGACGATATTCGGGCCAAAGGCGACGTGAAAACGACGGACTGGACGCGCGTGGGATACGAGAGTCTGCACTATGCGCTGACGCACGTCGCTACCGGAATGCCGTTTCTGCAGCGCATGCAAAGGCTCTTCCAGGTCGCCGCAACTCAGCAACAGGATTCGTGCACGCTGGTCAAGATTCGTTGCGAACGCGGCGCCTACATTGCCAAACAACTGGGATTCTCCGACTCTATTTCCGCCGGCATTTACAATCTGGACGAGCACTGGAACGGACGCGGTTATCCAGACGGGCTCCGCAAGAACGAAATCCCGCTGTTCTCAAGAATCGCGAATCTCTCGCAGACGCTGGATGTCTTCTTCAATGCTCGTGGCCCCGAAGCAGCGGTCCAAGCCGCGCAGAAGCGCAGCGGCCGCTGGTTTGATCCCGATCTGGTGAAGGCGGCCGCTTCCCTGGCAAATTCAGGTGAGATGTGGAAGGGCCTGCACGACAAAGACTTGCTCCAGAAGATTGCCTCGCTTGAACCGGAACATCGCCAAGTGACGGCCACCGAGGACTCGATCGACAAGATCTGCATCGCCTTCGCGGAAGTCATCGACGCCAAGTCGCCATTTACCTATCGCCATTCCAGCGGTGTTGCCGACGCAGCCGTGGAGATCGGGCAGTGGTTTGGCATGAACCCCAAGAGCCTGAAGCTGCTTCGCCGAGCGGCGCTGTTGCACGACATCGGCAAATTGAGCGTGTCCAACGCGATCCTGGAGAAACCCGGCGAGCTGACGGGCGAGGAATGGATCTCCGTCAAGGCCCACCCGTACTACACGCTCGAGATTCTGAGAAAAATTCCCGGCTTCGACCGGCTCAGCCAGGACGCCGCCGCTCATCACGAAAAACTGGATGGATCCGGATACTGGCGCGGCTGGGGTTCGGAGCAACTTTCCCGCTTTGCGCGGATCTTGGCGGTGGCGGACATTTTCGATGCGCTCCATTCCAAGAGGCCCTACCGGGCCGGGATTCCCCTTGAAAAAGTTTTCCAAATCCTACGCAACGAGGCGCCGCACGCCCTCGATTTGCCGTGTGTCGAAGCGCTGATCGCTTCCAAAACGAATTCCGAACCACTGGCTTTCCTTCAGCCGGAAATTGCAGTCGCAACTTAATCCAATAGAAAAGGAGCAGATCCAAAATGAAGTTCCGCAGAAACCTTTCCCTGTTCATTATCGTATTTGCATTTTTTGCAGTTTCAGCCTCCGCACAGGATTTTTACTGGAATTCGGCGAGCACACGATCGTTGGCCCTCGGCGGGGTTTATGTCCCGTCCACCTCGGATGCCATCGGCGCTCTATCTACCAACCCGGCGGGATTGACGTATCTCCGCAGCCCGTCGCTCGATTTGAGCATGTCCGCGGTGTTTGCGCGCGGCTCGTTCAGCAATTCGGCAAACGCGAACTCCCCGATGACCACGTCGCCGGGCGTCATCCCTTACGGCGCCTTTGGGATGCCGATCGGCAAGTCGCGTTTCAGCTTCGGTGTTGGATTTGCGCCTGACCTGGTTTCGGTGTCGGACTGGAACTACGTCGACCCTCCCGGCAAGGCCGGGGTTACCTATGGAATGCAGGAAAATAAATCGGCGATTCTCGCGGGCCGCGCGATGGTTGGCGTGAGCTATGCCTTCAATCATAAGCTGTCCCTCGGCGTGACCGCAGGCGCCGACTACAACTCAAACACTCTCCACGCCCCATATATCTTCCAGAGCCAACCGACACTGGCGGGTTACAAGACTCTGTTGGACCTTCATACCTATGGCACTGGCTGGAACATGAGCATCGGCGCGATGTTCGAGCCCACCAAGAACCTGGATTTTGGAGTGGCCTGGAAGTCGCACACCGTCATCGTCACCAACGGCTTGGCCTCGGGCAATGCCAGCGCCCTGTTCACAGCGCTGGGAGCCAATACTGCTTCCAACTTTTCCTATAACGCGTCCGTGAAGAATATCCTGCCGCAGTCGGTGAATGCCAACATCGCCTGGCACATGAACCCGCGATGGGTTCTTGTGTTCCAGACCGATTGGGTGAACTGGAGCAACGCCTTCGTGAATTTGCCGGTCACGCTGACCAACGGCTCAAATAGCACCATCAACGCGGTGGCGGGTTCCTCGACGCTGGTTGACGGCGTGCCCCTGAATTGGAAAGATCAATACTCTTTCCACGGCGGTGTCGAGCGGCTCCTGACCGAGAGCACATCGCTCCGGTTCGGCTACGCGCATGGAAACGACCCGGTCCCGAGCGGCACGCTGACGCCTATGACCGCGGCCATCATGACGAATCAGCTTTCCACCGGTTTCGCTTATCACCGCGGCCGTTCGCGCGTGGACTTCGCCTACACGTACGACCCCACTTCCCAACAGCAGGTGCAGCAAAGCAATCTGCTCTCCGGCGAATACAACAACAGCACGGATCGAGTCGGGCTGCAGTCTCTGACGCTCGGCTACTCGTTCCAGTTCTAAGCGGCCCGCCGCTGTAAAGAGCGGCGCCGCAATCGCATTCCGAAAAGTCTGCTTGAACGGAACCGGGGAGTCCGCCGCGGCGGACTCCCCGGTTTTATTTTCCGGGTTGTCAAGGACCTTGGAATAGTCTATGCTTTCCCTAGGAGATTCCTATGGCAACGCTATACGTCGAAAACATCCCCGATGATCTTTACGAGGCACTCCGCCGCCAGGCGAAGGCCCGCCGCCGCTCGATTGCCGCCGAGGTGCTGGCCCTGCTCGAGGAAAACGTCCCCACGGCGCAGGAGTTGAAATCTCGGCATGAGTGGGTCCGCAAACTCGCACGGCTGCGCAACCAGCAAACAGCATCGGGCCGCGCATTTCCCTCCACCGAGGAAATGATCCGTGAGGACCGGGAGAGGTGAGCCTTGTCGTCGTGGACGCGAGCGTCGCGGCAAAATGGTTCCTGCCGGAAAATGGGGAAGCGCTCGCGGATCGGGCCCTTGCGTTGCTCGACCAATACGATAAGAAGGAAGTCCAGTTCGTGGTCCCTGACTTGTTCTATGTGGAAATTGCTAGCGCAATTTGGAAGGCGGTTCGCGTTGGTCGTGTTCCGCGAGCATTTGGGGATCAAGCACTGGTGTTGCTAACTCAGCGTGAGTTCGCAACCGTTCCCTCGCTGAAATTGTTGGATAGTGCGTTCCAAATCGCAACGGCTTATGGGCGGAGCGTGTATGACAGCCTCTACGTCGCACTTGCCGTGCAAACCAATTCGCAGCTCGTTACTGCGGACGAACGCCTAGCCAATTCGCTGGCCGCCCACTTTCCGGTCAATTGGTTGGGAGCGATCAAGAACTTGATTCAATAAATTGAAAGGTTAGGCTGTGGCGGACTTGAACGATTCGACTTTTTCAACTCGGCCGGCGGCGTAACGGTAACGCTCGATGGCCATGGTGTCGATTCCCTGGCGGATCAGCGCATCGATGTCTAGCGTACTTTCCGCGTGGTCGAGTTCCTCGACGGAGGCGTGCAATGCGGGGTTGCGCGGCAGGAAGATGGGGCAGCAATCGTGGAAAGGTTCGGCGGAGATGTCATGCGTGCCGATTTTGCGCGCGGCGTCCATGATTTCAATTTTGTCGTCGCCGGCAAGCGGGCGGTAGAGCGGCATGCGCACGGCAGCGCCGACGGCGGCCATGTTGTGCAGAGTTTGCGAAGCGACTTGGGCCAGGCTGTCTCCGGTGATGAGTCCAAGAGCGCGATTCGAGCGCGCCACTCGTTCGGCGATGCGCAGCATCATCCGGCGATAGAGGAGAATGCGGAATTCCTCCGGTGCGTGCGCCACAATTTCCCTCTGGATTGGCTCGAACGGGACGAGATGAAGTTTTGCTGAAAATTGCCATGGCACCAGGCGCTTCACCAGTTCCCGCGCCACGTGCACTGAAGACTCGCCGGGCCGCGCGCCGCCTCCCCAGAAGTGCACGAAATTCAAGTGCGCGCCGCGCTTCATCATCTTGTGCGCCGCGACCGCGGAATCGAATCCTCCTGAAAGCAGGCACGTCATGCGCCCGGCCGTGTTTGGCGGAAGTCCTCCCGCGCCGGGAATTTTTCGCGCATACACCAGCAGCGATGGACCGGGCGGAATCTCAATTCGGCAAGTCAGTTCCGGATCGTTGAGCTTGACGCGAGCCTGGCGTCCTTCGTCGCGCAATTGATCCACCAAATACTGGCCGACGGAAACGTCGATATCGACCGAACTTTGCGGGAACGATTTGTCGCTGCGTTTGGCGCGCACTGCAAACGTCTCAAATTTCTCGCCGCGAACTTCTTCCCACGCCGCGCGGCCCAGAGCCGCGAGATCGTCCTCGCTCCCGCGCGGAACTACTCGAGCCACGGCATAAAATGCCACGCCGAACACGCGCTCGATGCGCGCGACCGCTTCCTTCGCCGAAGTGCCTTCGCCGAATTCCACGAGCAAACGGTCGCCGGGCCGCAGAATGCGTTCGACGGGCAAGCCTTCGAGCGCGCGCTTCAGCGCCATGTGCAGCTTGCTTAAAAAGAAGCGGCGATTGCCGCCCTTAAGCCACAGCTCGTGGTAGTGAACGACGATGACGAGTTTCGACTTTTCCACAGGTTCCCCGGAGGGCGTTCGAATACGCTCAGTATAACAGCCGCACGCAGAGATTGCCCAACGTTGTGGGCCAATGGATCTGGCGCTCAGCGCCGAACTGCCGCAAGAGCAATGTCCACAGTCAGTTGGCGGTGCATTCCGCGTGAAACGAATTGCTCCTCATGCGGACATCATGGTTCGAAGAAATCCGGGCGGCCCACTCGGTACACTCCCTTCCATCCAACGTGATAATTTCTCTTTCGTAACGCTGCCGAAACATTCCCCAGACTATTGTGGACGCCGCTCGGGATGTGTCGTATACCCGAGTACAGGCTGCTGCAAGTCCCAGACAAAATGGGGCGGGCCACGGGAAGCGACCGCTAGGGTAGTTGACGCATCTGATCTGATGACACTCAGAGCGTCCTGGGTCCCCGAGACGCGGGAGCGAGCGATGTGGGACAAGAACGATTGGCACCAGTTCTTCGCAATCGCCAGCCGACATTGGGAGCGACGCCGACCACCTCGCCCGGTTTACCCCAGCGGTAAGCAGCGTGTGCTTCCTGCCGTTGGCTTTAGTCTCTCTGAACTCGATGATGCCGGGATCAACATGGAAGCCGCGGAGCAATTGGGCCTGCCCGTCGACGCGGCCCGGATCGGCGCCTACGGCCCGAATGTTTCGGCGTTGCGCGAATTTGTCCGTTCCGCGCGCCAGCCCGGAAAATTGGGATAATTTGGTATAAAGTTGCCACTATATCCTCGGGGCGAACCGTGTCTGTATAGCTCCCTCGAGAACTCAAATCCGCAGGCAAAGATGACTCCGCAACGAAAACCTGCACCAAGTCTGCTTTCCCCGCAAGGTCTTTGGTTTCAGTAGCGCAGGCTTCAGCCTGTGGGTTTTGAATTTGCCAAGGCGGAAAACCGACAGGCGGAAACCTGTGCTGCTTACCCCCTAGACAGGAGAACCTTTTCTAACCATTCCGCATCGAATTGGCGTGCGACGTGTCCCGCGGTTCCCGCACTAATAAAGTACGCTACATTTTGAGCCGCAGCACTTGACGCGGGGAAAACTTCGGGTAAACTTCCCTTTCTGTCTCTGGAAGCTGATGCAGACTGTATCCAACACGACCCTGCTGGCCGCCGCCAACGCGGCTGACGAAACCCTGCACGACTTCGATTTCCCGCAGCGGGAGGCGGCCTTCTTCTACGGCCTATTCCTGCGCGGGCATTCCGCCGAAGAGCTGCGCCGGGACATCGACGTCCCTCCCGCGGTGCTGCTGAAGTGGCATCGCGAATCCGAGCGCGACCCCTCGCTGCGTGACGTCTTCACCCGCATGGTCGATTACCGCCGCCACGTCCTCGCCATTTTCGAAGCGCTCGTCGACACCGAATCGCGCCCCCAGCGCGTGCAGTAAAATTCCCGATTACGAGGTATTTGCGTTCCGACCGTTTCAGTAGCGCGGGCTTCAGCCTGCGGAATTTCCCGGACGAACGAAACAAACCCCGCAGGCTGAAGCCTGCGCTACTGGCGCCCGTGTTAGACTTTGCCGGAGCCCTGCTGAATGCTGGACCGTGAACGATCGGCAATTCGTGACCTCCGTCTGAGTTGGATTGATCTGATCTGGCTGGTCTTTCTGGGCGGCTTGGCGCTACTCCCCCCTCTTGACGAAATCCATAAACAACTGATCCTTCTCGCGATCGCCGTCTTCCAGCTTTTTGAAGGCTGGCTGATCGGCCGATTGCCCAAGCGCGGTCCCGCCTACAGCGTAATCATCAAGATTCTGCTGGCCACCCTGCTGCTCGATCATACCGGGGAGATCGGCATCAACAGCAACTACTATCCGATCTACTTCCTGCCCGTGCTGAGCGCGGCCATGTACTTTGGCCCCTTCGTCGCGCTGGTCTGGACCGCGGCCGCATCGCTCGCCTATTTGTCGCTCCTGTATCCGGCGCTGCTGGAATCCGAGATAACGCCCGAGGGATACAGCATCCTCGCCATCCGCGTGCTTTTCTTTTTTGTCGCCGCGATTCTGGTCAACCGCTTTGCCGTGGAAAACCGCCGGCAGGTGCAACGGTTGGAGGATCTTTCGGAAAAATTGGAAGAGACCAATCGCCAGTTGCGCCGGGCGGAAGCTGAAGCGCGGCGCGCCGAACGCCTGGCTGCGCTGGGACAACTCTCCGCGGGCCTCGCGCACGAAATCCGCAATCCGCTGGGCGTCATCAAAGGCTCGGCGGACATGCTGACCCGGAAAGTCGCAGGGTCCGAGCCCCTGGTCGCGGAGCTGGCGGGGTACATTTCCTCCGAAGTGAACCGGCTGAACGCTCTCGTCGTGCGTTTCCTCAATTTCGCGCGTCCATCGAAGCTCGAATTGCGTCCGGAGCGGATTCCCGAAATTGTCGATCGCGCGCTCGAAGCCGCCACCGCGTCCTTCCCCAATCCGGATGTGAAAATCGAGCGCCAGTACGCTCCGAACTTGCCCGAAATTCCGGCCGACCCTCAACTCTGTGAGCAGGTGTTCGTCAATCTGATCACCAACGCCTTGCAAGCCATGCAGGCACAGGAAGCTCCGATGGACAAGACGCTGCGCCTCGCGATCGCCCCGGAAGTCTCGAGCGGCGAGCCGGGCGTCGGCGTGATCGTCGAAGATTCCGGCCCCGGCGTGCCGCCCGAATTGCGCGAGCAGATTTTCAATCCGTTTTTCACGTCGAAGAAAGATGGGGTAGGCCTCGGGCTTTCGATCGTTGCAAAAATCGTGGACGACCATCGCGGCACGATTCGCCTGGAAAACAAAACTGCTCGCGGCGCGCGCTTCCACGTGTTCTTCCCGCAGGCCGGCGCTACGTAAACCCGCGTTCCGTCCTGAGGTGCCGGCTGGTGATGCGATTTCTAATCTTCGTCGATTTTGAGATGAGAAAAAGGACAAAGGTGATGTATAATATACATCGTGAAACGCACCCAACTCTACTTGCATGAAGACATCTGGAAGGTCTTGCATATTCGCTCCCGCCAGCAAGGAACGTCCATATCGGACCTGGTCCGGCAGGCCGTCCGCGAAAAGTATGGAAGCTCCCCCGTAGGCCGCAGGCAGGCCATGCAGGCGTTGGTCGGTATGTGGCAAGACCGTGAAGATCTGCCGGACTCAACGGCCTATGTGCGCCGGCTCCGGAAAGGGAAACGCCTCAGGAGAATTGCGCGTTGAAGCCGGTTCTGATTGACTCGGACATCCTGATAGAAGTGTCGCGGGCACGAGACCAGGCCGTCCTTGCCCGCTGGGACGAGTTAAGCAGGAGCGAGATTGCTCTCCTGTGCTCTCCAGTCACCGTGGTTGAACTCTGGCACGGCGCCAGGCCGAGAGAGCAGGGCACTCTCGAAGCGCTATTCGCGACGATCCATTGTGTCTCCATCGATTCCAAAATTGGGGTGCGCGCAGGAGACTACCTGCGGCAGTACGCGAAGAGTCACCAGGTCGAATTGGGAGACGCGCTGATTGCGGCCACGGCCTCGATCCACAATCTGGAACTCTGGACACGCAACCGCCGCCACTACCCCATGGAAGACGTGGTTTTCTTCTAGCCGGCGTTCCTCACAGGAATCCCGATCGGTGGAGCGCAAACGGAGTGAACACGATTTTGGTAGCGCTGGCGCTACGAAAACCTGTGGCCCATCGTGAATCGGATGAGCCACATTTTGCAGATTGGTTTCGCCGCGAGAAACGCGGGCTATTGGTTTGACCGGTAGATGACGTCCTGAGGGCCGTCCACAATTTTGAAATCCGCAGGGACGGTGAACAGCGAAGCATCGGGCTCTGATCGCACGAGATTCGTAAGCTTGAAAGTTTGCTCGCCCATTCGCGGATCGCTTCGCTTGCTGTAGACAATGGTCTTCAGATCGGGCGACGTCCAGACCTCTGTGACAATGCGGATGGGCCGATCATTGCCAATTTCTCCCGTGGGAATCGTGCGCGTCGTTCGCACCCCATTTACCAGGACGCCCTCCATGGTTTGAGAGCCGAGGTCCTCCGTGTTGACCTGGCCCTGATCATTATTGGCGATAAAAGTTCTTTGCATCATGATCGCGGGCGGTGGCGGTCCACTGGCGGATACCACGTTTCCCATTTGCATGATGGCTTTGCCGGGGCCGCCGCTCAATGGGCCGGAAGTAGTTATGTTCGCGGGAAGAGCCGGCAATTTCTGCGCCGTCTTATCCGTCAAATTCAGTGTGTAAGCCGTTTGCGCCACAGGATCCTGGATGAAGACGAGGTGCGGCGCATCGGCGGCGGACAGATTGCCGATGGCTGGCAAGGATGCGTCCTGGCGCGTGCGGCCCAGCGAATCTCGCGCAATGTTTCCGGTGCTGGTTTGAGTGATGCGAGTTCCATCGCCCAGGATCTGGACATTTTCGTTTGTACTCGTGGCGGAATAGGGCGCGCCTTGAACCGGTGCGCCGGGCGGTTTCCCGAGGACCCCGACGCCGACGGTTGTAACGGGCCCGGCGCTTTGAAAGAAAACTGCGTTTCCGGGCTCCTGGGCAAACGCGCAAGATGAGGCCGTCAGAATCATGACTAAGATGAATGAGCGTTTCATGGCTGTGTCGTTCTCCTCTCAAATCCTGCAAGTCGTGGCCGCAAACGAAGGCGCTCTGCCGATCCATCCGCTGCAATCGTAACGTCTGCGACAAAATGCATGCCTTCCGGAACAGCGCCCGGCGGAAACATTTCCTCGGCGGGGATGGCGATCTGGATCACGGGTTCATCCGGCAGGGAATAGGCATTTTGGTTTTGCGCGAGCGCGGAATTTTCATTCTGATTTTGCACGGGCGCGACGGCATGTTGCCGATGAACTCGGTGGACCGAACGAACAGGAGCGGGCAATCCTTTCCCAACAACGGCCGGGGAAGCCGCTGCCGCTGCTTCTGGAGCATGAAGCGCGGGTGATTTGCCGGGTGTTCGTGGCAAGATCAAAAACAGCAGCATCAGAACACCCACCGCACCCGCCGCTGATACCACCGGCACCCAGCGGGGCATTCCCCGGCGCGCGTTCGGTGCAATGGCCTCTTCGCAGTACGCGTCAAATTCGCTGCTCGCGCGTTTGTACGCGTCGACTCGGCACCGGCATTCGGAGCAGGTCTCCAGGTGCCGCTCCACCGCGGCGGTTTCCTCGGCCGGCAGCTCGTGGTCCAGCCACGCGATCAGTTTTCCAGAAAAGTCACACATGGCATTTCTCCGCTAATTTTTTGATTGCGCGATCCACCGTGTCACTCACCGTGGATGTTGCAATCCCCAAGACTTCGCCAATTTCGCGATACCGCAATCCCGCGGCGCGCAACAGCAGGCACTCTCGTTCGGACGCCGTCAACAGGCGGATCGCCTTTCCCAACTGCTGGAACTTCTCCTTCTCGAGCACGGCGCGTTCCGGCGTCGCCTCGTGGGAGACCGAGTCAATTTCGGTATCCATGGGCGAGCCGAAATTTCGGTCGTAACGATTCTGGCGATTTCTAGCCTGATTGTGGGCCACGCGAAACAACCAGCCTCGAATGTTTTCCTGTGAACCGCCCGAGGACAAGTGGCGGTGCAGGATCAGAAAAGCATCTTGCACCACGTCCTGCGCTTCGTCGCTCGAAAGTCCGAGGCATACCAGGTATCGAAGCAATGGTTTGCGCAGTTCGCGGTACAGGGTGGTAGCCTCACAAGCGCCGGTCGATACGCGCGAGAGCGGCAGGGCTAGGGGTGCGGCATCGCCACTCATGAGGTCCTCATCATCGCGCTTCTATGTGTATAACAAGTGAGGGTCACGGTTTTCCGGATTGCTAGCGTAGATCGATGCTTTTTTCATGTGTTAGGTTAGCCGGTGGCACGTGGGCGCGACTCGATAATTGCTGCCGCTTCAGTGAGTGGGGGCGCCAGTGAGGGATTTGGTAGCACAGCCACTCCTGGCTGTGCGGTTTTGTGAGTCGCACATTTACCGACCAACGCAACTACGGTTGCAAAAACCGAACAGCCAGGAGTGGCTGTGCTACTTAAATCTGCGAATACGGCGTGGGCGTCAGAATTACGTTGGTGATATTGGAAACGATGGGCTCAAACGCGTACTTGGGCTGCGTCGAATATGACTTCCAATCATCGGAGCCGCGGAACGCGGCCCATTGCTTGTCTCGCGTGGCCAGGCTGTCAAAGCACAGCATGTAGGTCAGATTCGGCAGGCGCGGGCCGATGAGCGTTTCGCTGTAGAAGATTTGCTCGAAGCCGTTCTTGGCGAAAATTTCGGCTTCGCCTGACTGCATCATTTCCACCTTTCGGCGGTGATCCTGATCGGTCGCGCCTTCGTAAATGCGCAACTCGAAAACGCGCGTGCCGTGCGTCGCGGCAGCTTTCGGCAGAACGAGATTCGGCCATTTCTCAAACGCTTGAAGGAACGTGCTGTCCATGCGCTCGAACGCAGGCTCTTTGGCGGGCGCGTTCAGGAACGCCGCTCCGGCCTTCGTGTAATCAGCGTCTTGCCCGAGGCGGGTCTCCACCGTGGCCAGCATTTCCGCCGAAAGGCCAGGCATCAGCACGTAGATCGACGGCGTATCCGGTCCAATCGAAAGATCAAACACGCCGACGGGAGAAATCGAGAGACGATTCAGCGCCGGAATCAGCGCGTCGCGGAAAAAATCATCGCATAGCTTCCGCTGCGGGCCGGCGTTGATGTGGTATCGCCGAAGCTGGTAGAACTCGCGGCCTTTCGCTGTCATATTTCCCTGGGCCGCTTCCAGCGCGCTTCCTGGCGCAGTGACCGCAAGCGCCGATGCGGCGAGCGAAGAAGCCAGAAATTTTCGCCGTTCCATGGAAATCCTCCCGTGTAAGCAGTTGAGCGATTCGCCTGCTATTTATGCGCGTATCGTCACATAATTTGTTTCACGTGTCTATTCTTGGAGTAGGTCGGGCTTCAGCCTGTCGCTTTTGGTTTTGTTCCAACCCACGCGCAAACCAGACAGGCTGAAGCCCGTCCTACTTGGGCGCCTCCGCTTTTGCCGACTCGCGCGCGCGTTCCAGAACATACGCGTGGATCAAGCGAACCTGCGCGGAGGTAATGTCCCCGGTGAACGACGGCATACCGAATTCTCGCCGCGCGCCGCCCAGCACGATTTCCTCGAACATCTCGTGCGTGGGCTCCGCGGCATAGCGTAAGTCCGGCACCGATCCTCCGCTCACCACGTCGCCGCCGTGGCATCGCCCGCAGAAGTTGGCAAACAGCACGCGGCCCTGTTCAATTTCGGCGGGTGAAGCCGCAAGCTTGAAAGTCGGCATCGGGACCGGCCGAACTACGCGCTGGTATGGGGGAAGCGTCAAAGTCCCTCCGAGCTTGAACGTCAAAAGTTTTCCGGGCCCAACATTTCCTTTGCCGGCGGGCCGATTGCCGAGGACCTGAGGTCCGCCCCACCCGGACTGGACCGAAACATATTGGACGCCGTCCACCGAGTACGTCATAGGTGGCGCCGCGATGCCGACTCCGGCGTCGAATTCCCAGAGCGACTTGCCATCGGTGGCGCGGTAGGCAACGAGTTTTCCGTCCGAGCGCCCGTGAAAAACAAGATTCCCGGCGGTGGCCAGCGTTCCTCCGCTTTTCGGATCGGGCATGTCCACATGCCACGCTTCCTTTTGAGCGACCGGGTCCCAGGCCACCAGCCGCCCGGAGGACTTCGACTTGAGGTATTGGTCGCGCACCGGGCCGTGGTAGGCGCGGTCGTACCCGGTGGTCTGGTCGTGCATGTTAATCTTGAAGTTATGTACTACTGCGTGCATAGAAGTGTCGGTGAGGACGGGAAGGTAGACGAGCCCCGTGGTGGGACTGAACGACATGGGGTGCCAGTTGTGCGCGCCCTCGGCCGATGGCCATACGAGTGTCGCGTCCTTGAACTTCCGGGCAGCCGCATTCTCAATCGGGCGCCCGCTCGGGTCGATGCCGGTGGCCCAATTGACCGGGGCATAGGGCCGCGCCGAAATGAATTTGCCGTTTTCCCGGTCGATCACGTAAAAAAAGCCGTTCTTGTTCGCTTGCATCACCACGCGGCGCTGAGCCCCATCGATAGAGAGTGTCGCCAGCATCAGGGGCTGGGTCGCGTCGTAGTCCCAGTTGTCGCCCGGCGTTGTCTGGTAGTGCCATACTTGCTCCCCGGTGTCGGCGCGCACCGCGACGATGGAAGCGACGTAGAGATTGTCGCCCTTGCCGCGCAGTTGGTCGTACCAGGGCGAAGCGTTCCCCGTGCCGAAGTACACCAGGTCGAGTTCCGGATCGTAGACCATCGACTCCCAGGCGGTCCCGCCGCCTCCCGCCTTCCACCACTGGCCTGACCAAGTGGCTGCCGCGCGCTTCATCGCGTCGGATTCGAACGGCTTGGACGGATCGCCCGGCACGGTATATGTCCGCCAAGCAAGATTGCCCGTCTCCGCGTCGTACGCGGAGACGTAGCCGCGCACGGGGTACTCCGCGCCCGCGTTTCCGATGAGCACGCGCCCCTTGGCGATCCGAGGCGCGGCAGTGATGGCGTAGCTCCCGTCCTTCGGCGTCGTCTGGACATCCCAGACCGGTACGCCCGTCTTGGCGTCCAGCGCGACGAGCCTCCCGTCCAGCGTCCCAAGATAGACGCGGCCCTTGTAGAGCGCGACTCCTCGATTGACCACATCGCAGCATACGTACTTGGCGTGGTCTTTCGGCACTTTCGGATCGTAGTTCCACAGGAGTTTCCCGGTCGGTGCGTCGAACGCGTACACCAGGCTCCACGCGCTCGTCGTATAAAGCACCCCATCCTTGACCAGCGGGGTGGCCTCGACCCCGCGCAAAGTTTCGAGGTCGTAAGACCACGCCAGGCCGAGCTTGCCGACGCTCTGCTCGTCAATCAGCTTCAAAGGGCTGAAGCGCTGTTCCGAATAGGTGCGTCCATAGGTGATCCAATTCGCGGAATCTCCATCCGCCGCGCGAAGCGCCGCATCATCGACGACTTCTTGCTTGCGGGCGCATCCTGTGATCGCGAGGACCCAGATTGCCGCAGATGCCAAAATCCAACGTCGGGACAAATTGTGGAGCATCACTTCCTCCGCACGGAATTGCAGATTCGGCCCTGGCCGGCAGGGCCTGTCATGTTAGGTAGCTGCCGCACTGATATGCTGCGCGGTAAGCGGATGTCAAGCTGTAATTTGCTTCCGAAGATCGCGCCATTTCATTTCCGATGGGCGGGTGACTGGGCCGATGTGGTGCGCCCTGTCGCGTGCCCGGTCCTTGTCCGCAGGAGTGGACAAGAACAGGGCGCCCGCAAACCCGCTCTGTTTCGCGCAGGCATTTTACTTCGTACTCTTGGAATCCTTGTACCCTTTCTTGGTGACTTCCGCGGCGCGCTGTTCCAGGGCGGAGCGAGTGAAAAGTTGCGCGGCGAGGTCGGAGTTAAATTTACACGAGGTCAAGAAGGTCTGGGACAGCTTGCGGTCATTGCGGGAGAGTTCAATACTCAGCGGAGACTTGACACCGTTGAGCGCCAAGTACTGCGTGTAGCTGGTAATGTTCTCGGTGGTCACCCGCGTTTCAGGATCGCGTGTGGCCACCACCCAGCGCAGCGGCAGGTGCGTAAACTTATCGATTCCCAGCCGCATCAGGCGGTGATCGCTGTCGGTAAACTCGATCCACTCCGCTTCCTTCAAGTCGATCAAGTCCGTGCCTCCGTACTGCACTTCCACGCCGGGTTCGTTCATGCGTCTGCGCAACATATTGTTCATGCCGGACATCACTTGTTCGTTGAAATTCTTAACCAGGTCTTCCGCCTGGTCGGACACGCCGCTCTTGTCGAGCGACCAGCCTTCTTTGCCGTTGAACACGGTGATCATCGCGCCGCCGTGAGTGATCAACAGGTCGTCTGTCCCAAGAAAGAAACCGAGAATCGTGTGCTCGCCCTTGGTGAAATATTCCGTGCGATTCTTGTCCGGGAGCAGCCAAAGATCGCGGAACAGCGTGAAGCCCATCAGTGTGCCGGCGGTGCCGAATTGCGCGGCTCGCCCGTCGCATTGGGTATCGCGCACGTTCAGATACGCCTGCCCGCCGAGCGCGGTGATGACCTGCTGCAACACTTGCTTGGCCTTCGCGGCGCTTTGCTCGGGGAGCAATTCCTGAGCCGGTGCGGCGGCCGCGGGCCTTCCGCAAGCCCACGCCAAGCCCAGCGCCAAAATCATGCACGTGGCCGTCCGGAATATCAGCCGCACAGGATGAAACCTCCACTTACATGGAAGAGCTTATCAGCCATAAAGGTTGCCAGGATTTTGTAGCGCCGGCGTCTCGCCGGCGATTTTTCCGATCTCTACACATTGCAAAAAAGGCCGGCGGGACGCCGGCGCTACAACACATCGTGCGCCCGGCTGTTCATCTACTTTTCGGCTCGCGCCAAGCGTGCAGTCGTGACCAGTTCGCGAAATAGCGCCTGCGCCAGAGTATCCACCGGCATTCTTTCGGGGTGCCATTGCACGCCCACCACCCAGTTCGAATTGTCCTTCCACTCCACCGCCTCGACCACGCCGTCCGGCGCGCGCGCGGTAATGCGCAGGCCCCGCCCGGGATCCAGCACGGATTGGTGATGCCACGAATTGACCTCCGGATGAACCCCGCCGGAGAGTGTAAGAACGCGGCCGGGATCGAGACTGGCCGCGTGCCTGGCATCCGGCGCTTCGCTTCCATCGGGAAGCTCATCTTCTTCCGGACTGTGGCAGACTGTCGTGCCCAGCTCGCTGGGAATGTCCTGGACGAGGCTGCCGCCGAGAAACACGTTCAGCGATTGAATGCCATAGCAAATGGCCAGGACGGGCTTGCCCGCGGCCAGCGCGTGTTCGAGGAGAGCGAAATCGGTGCGCTCGCGAGCCGCGTCGGCAGCAGCGGCGGCCGAGTGGCGCTTCGCGCCATAGTGCGCCGGATTGACATCAGCGGGGCTCCCCGTGAGCAGGAACGCGTCCAGACTTTCCGCCTCGCGCTGCAAGGTTTCGGAACCGGAGGTGAGTGAAATCAGCACCGCTTCTCCGCCTGCTGTTTCCACGGCATGTATGTATTTGTCGATTTTGGCGCGCCGGTTCGCTGCTTCCTCCGCGGCGGTGCGCCACGTTACGCCGATGCGCGGATGGGAAATAACTTGCTGTGCCATGGGAGATGCCATCGTAACATCGGGCCACACGGCCAGCAATACGCGCACTAGTAACGACTACGTGCAGGACTGGCTTCAGAGGCTGCGGAATAAGGGCCCCACTCCTTTTGTCATTCCGAGCGAAGCGAGGAATCTCTCTTCGATTTAACTCCATGGAAAAAAGAGAGATTCCTCGGCGCGCAGCGCGGCTCGGAATGACAAAAATTTGAGTTTTTCCGCAAGCTGTGAGGTCTGCGGGGGGTCGTCCTTGCAAGGACCAAAACCCGCAGGCTGAAGCCTGCGCTACAAACCCCCACGAATTCAGCGGCGCCGGACTAAGTTGCAGCTGCCGCGGTGGGACCCGCCGGCGCCGGCGCTGCGGGCTGGGGAATATTTTTCCGGCGGAGCAACTCGACGATGGCGGAATAAAGTTTTCCCCGCTGCTGGTGGCGCTCGTTCGCGCGAGTCACATAGCGCACGGCAATTTCAAATCCGAGATTGGACGGGCGAACGCTGATTGCGGGGCCGGCGGAAAACGGGCGAACTCCGCGAACGCTCCCCATCTGTCCCCATTCTTGTTCCGCCAGATGCGCGTTCGCTTCGGTCTCCTTCGTTACGATTTTCTGAATCTCCTCCGCGATGGGATACGGGTCCTGATCCACCGGGATGGCCAGCTGCAATTCGTCCCAGAGCCATTGGCCGGAAGTGGAAAAATCGAAGTAGTGCCCCTCGATGGCGTAGCTGTTGACGAACGTCACGCGGCGTCCCGTGGGATGTCCGGCATCGTTCCAGTTGCCGGTTTCGAGCACCACGGTATGGAACAGTCCGATTTCGACGACTTCGCCGCTCACGCCGTTGATTTCCACCCAATCGCCGTGACGAATTCCGTTTTTCCCCATCAACACGAACCACCCGAAAAATCCGACGATAAAATCCTTCATCGCAACCGTAAGCCCGGCGCCGGCGAGGGCCAGAACCGTCGCCAACTGGCTGGGCATGCCGAAAACAATCACTAGAATCAGAACGGCGCCTGCCGCCCGCGTGACAATGTGCGCGACCGACCGCAAGGTCAGGAGTTTTTGCTGATCGGGTTCCACGCGCGCGAACATTCGCTCCAGAAAGTAAGTTGTCAGCAGGACGGCCACGCCGATGGCCAGCATCAAGGCGATGGAAATGAGCAGGCTGTGCAGTAGGTCCCGGCGGCGCGAAGCAACCAGCGCACTCCACTGCCCATAGACTCCCGCGAGGCCTTGCTGATTGCGTATGCGGCTGTCAATCCCGGACATTCTTTTCTGCATCGCATTCAGAGACTGGAAAGAAGAAATTGCCGAGCTGGTTTGACTGGATTGGGAGGAGGACGCATTACCCGAATTCCCGCTGGAGGCGTTTCCCGGAGGCGCTTCGGCCAATTTTTTCTTCTGTTGGGATTGTTCCTGATCGAGTTGGAGTTCGAGTTGGTCGTGTGTTCCGGAAAATGTGGCCACTAGTGCGGCCGCTCCGCGTTCCTCCTGGCCGAGGCGTCCGACAATCGATTGCAACGCGTACCATGCGCGCGCGCGGGAGAGAAATGAACCAGAGGCCGGCAGCGTCGAACTCGCCTGCCTTCCAACGATATTGAGGTCCAGCTGGCCGCCGCTACTTTGCTCCGAGGCGTTGTAATCATCGAGCATGCGCTGGACTCGGTTTTGGGGGTCGCCGCCGGCCCGCTCCAGATCCTGGTGCGCGTCGGCGAGTTCGTCCTCGGTTAATTCCTGGCGAGTCTTGGCCAGGTCGAGTTGTTGCGTCAGAGCTTCCTTCTGATCGTCCTTTGCGCCGGCCAGGAGTTTGGTAAGGCGCGCAACATCCGCAGTCAACTCGGCATCCTCCTGTTCGCCTTTGGAGATGCGTTCGAGGACGCCTTTGATTTCCGGCGTGGAGGGAACCGGTTGAGAGGCGGCTTCGTAGAGCGCAGAAGCGAAAGCAAAATCAACCTCATGATCGGCCTTCCGGAGCGCGTCGCGCGCCAGGTCTTGCTCTTCCGGGGTGGCCGCAAGCTGTGCCAGGGACTGTGCGGTGCGAAATTGCCGCAGGTCCACGGGTGACTGCGGGAGTTTCGATGCGGGTCCGGTGGACGAAACCGTGCGAGCGCCCCACTCGGTGGTCACCACCAGGCCAACCCCGGTGAGCACGAGGAGCGCGATCAAAACAATAAGAATCGTCCGCTGGTTAGATTGCATATCGCGTCGGGATTAGCGCCCGGATCTCCCCAAAGTGTTGCGGTGTCGCAATTGTAGAGGCATCCGCCGCGGCGGACCATGCCCCTACGACGAAGCAATAGATCAACAGCTTCCTAAGCAGCCACGCCTCGGATTATAGGCGCGCGTCCATCGCTGAAGAGAGGGGTAGCCACGATTCGCCCCAGTCTATTCGCCGAGCCAGCGGCCCATCGGCTCCCAGCCCTCGGCATGGTCGCAAATCACCTTGACGGTTGCCGTGATAGGGATTGCCAGAATCAGTCCTATCGCGCCCCAGAGCCATCCCCAGAATAATAACGCCGCGGTGACCGCGAGAGCATTCAAGTGGACGCGGCGCCCCACAATCGCGGGCATCAAGACGTTCAGGCCGACAATATGAAGAAACGTCAGCATAGCCGCAACACCGAAGTATGGACCGATCGTGTTCCACTGCGCCAGGCCGATCAAAGATGGCGGAATCCATGCCAGTACCGCGCCGAGGTACGGCACCAGGTTCAGCAGTCCCGAAACGCAACCCAGCAGAAAGGGATATTTCAAATGAATCCAAAGAAAAAAGCCCCAGCTCAAAAGCATCAGAATGATGGCAATGAGGGCATTGCCCGCAACAAAACTTCGGAGCATCAAACTGACTTCATCGAGCGCCTCCCGGACGCGCTCCTGATTTTCCTCCGGGAATAAATCAATCGTCACTTTCCAGATGCGGGGTTTTGCGGCGAGCATGAAGAAAACCAGGAAGGGCAAGAACGTCGCCACGACCAGAATGGAGTACAACGATCCCACCCCTCGGAGCAGCCATTCGCGCACGGGGGGTGGCTCCGTGGTGCGTAGCGAGGTCTGCCCTTTTTCGGTCGCGGGCGAAATCGCCTCGACCCCTTTTTCCACGGTGGCCAGCCGACGGTCAAACGCCGTCGTCAGGTGGCGCAAAATTGCGCTGTACCGCGGCCAGTCGGAGAGAAATTGGTTCCCTCGATCCACGACCATGTAACCAATTCCGCCGACCATCGCCGTGACCGCCAAAAGCACCACCAGCGCCCCGAGAGGGCGCGGAATATGGATTCGCGCCAGAACGCCAACGACCGGATCAAGAAAATAGGCCAGCAATACAGCGAGCAGCAACGTGACCACCACATCCGAGGCAAAGTACAAAAAGGCGAAGACGATGGCCGCCGCAATGATGCGTTGAGAAGGGTTGGATCGCGCCGATACTTTGACGTCTTCAATCTGCATATTTCCGCCAATTTCAACATAGCACAGCCCCGAATCCGGAGAAACCGCGACAAACTGCGGCTTGCCCCAGACAGCAAGGCTGGGATACCGTAGATGGCACTACCATGCTCGCTGCCGCTCTTCCTGTGACCCCGCTGTCGCGCTTGGATTTCCGGGCGGTTCTGGACATTCTGATCATCGCGGCGTTGATCTATTTCTTGTTGAAACTCCTCCGCGGGACCCGCGCGGTGCAGATGCTGGTGGCCCTTGCGGTGCTTTTCTTTTTCTACCGCGGCGCGCAATGGGCGCGTCTGGAAATGGTGGAATGGCTGCTCACGACGATGCTGCCGTACGTGGCCATCGCTCTCATCATCCTGTTTCAGCCGGAAATCCGCCGGGCGCTTTCACGCGTTGGCCGGAACCTTTCCCTGATGAGTTTCGCGTCGCGCAATCCGAAAGGCATGTATGATGACATCGTCATGGCCGCCGAATATTTTTCTCAGAACCACATCGGGGCGCTTGTCGTCGTTGAGCGGCAAGCCGGGCTGCGAACCTATATTGAAAGCGGCATACCGCTGGACGCCAAGCTTTCCTATGACTTGCTGGTTTCGATTTTCCGGCCCGGCTCTCCCTTGCATGACGGGGCCGTCATTATTGAAGGATCGCGCGTGGCAGCGGCCGGCTGTTTCCTTCCGCTTTCGCTGAATCCAATGATCTCCAATCAACTGGGCACCCGGCATCGCGCGGCGATTGGAATCACGGAAGACAGCGACTGCCTGGTGGTATTGACTTCCGAGGAAACGGGCTCCATCTCGGTCGCTTCCGCCGGAGCGATTGAAACCAATCTTTCACCGGAAGATCTAAGCGATCGCTTGCGCGAAATGGTTTCGCGCCGCCGGGCAACCATGGTCCTGCCTGCCGCGGTTTCGCAGGCGCGATCTCCGGTGCGGAGATAGACGTTGGGCTTCCTGCGCAAGTATGTTTTCGCCAACGCCGGCTTGAAACTTCTGGCACTGGCCATCTCGTTTCTCTTGTGGGCGACCTACACCGCCGAGCCCTACGCCGAGGTCGGCTTTCAAGTGCCGCTGGAATTCACCACCATGCCGTCCCAGCTGGAAATGACCGGAGACGTGCCCACCGTGGTCCATGTCCGCGTCCGTGGACGCTCGGCTCTGCTTCGCCGCATGATTCCAGCCGATCTGAACCTGCGCCTGGACATGAAGGACGGCAAGCAAGGAACCATGACCATCAACTTCGCGCCCGAAATGGTGGGCGCTCCGTATGGCGCGACCGTCGTACAGGTTTCCCCTTCGGCCATCCACGTTACTCTTGTGCCGCGCAACGGCCCCGCTCCTCCTGCCGGATGAACGGGCGCGTGCTAGACTCTAAAAACTGTGGGCGAAGTGAATGCCCTGGCCATCCCGATTCAATATGACTAAGGAACTATTCGGTACTGACGGCATTCGCGGCATTCCCGGCACATACCCGCTGGACGACGCCACCCTCTATGGCACAGCGCGGGCGCTGGGCAAGTATTTGCTCGAGACCAACCGAAAGCCGCGCGTCTTGATCGGCATGGATACGCGTGAGTCCGGGCCTCACATCGCCGCGCAGCTTGCCGCCGGTCTCGCCGATGACGGCGTGGCGTTCCTTTCCGCGGGCGTCATCACCACTCCCGGCGTCGCTTGTCTCGTTCGCCAGAACGAATATTCGGCTGGAATGGTGATTTCCGCCTCGCATAACCCCTTTCATGATAATGGCGTCAAGCTCTTCGCCGGAACGGGGATGAAGTTCCCGGATGACGTTGAGGAGCACCTCGAAACCGAAATTCACCAACACAAAGGCCGCGAGACCGCTCCGCATGGAGTTCCTGTTCCGGCCGATCTTTCCCTCGACGAAGAGTATTTGGCGTATCTGCGCGGGCGGGCTATCCCCGGGGCAAATCTCAAAGGATTGAAATTGGTGCTCGATTGCGCCAATGGCGCTGCGAGCCAGCTTGGGCCTGCCCTGTTCCGTTCTCTCGGCGCAGAAGTAATCGCCATTCACAACCAGCCGAACGGGCGCAATATCAACGACGGCTGCGGCTCGCTGCATCCCGAGAAGCTGCGCGAAAAAGTCCTCGAAACCCAGGCGGCGCTCGGCGTGGCGTTTGACGGCGATGCCGACCGCGCCATGTTCGTGAGCGCCAGCGGGCGTCACGTGGACGGGGACGGAGTCTTGCTCGCCGCCGCGCGGTATCTCAAGTCCGTTCGTCACTTGCGCGGCAGACGCGTGATTGGGACAACAATGGCCAATCTGGGCCTCGAGCGCGTCCTCGATGCGGAGGGCCTGAGCTTGGCACGGGTCCCCGTCGGCGACCGCTACGTCCTGGAGGAAATGCTGCGCAGCGGCGCGAATCTCGGCGGCGAGCAATCCGGCCACATCATCTTCCTCGACGACGCGACCACGGGCGACGGCCTTCTCACGGCGCTCAAGATCGCCTGCCTCGTCGCGCTGCGCGGCCCGCTCGACGAACTGGTACACGGCCTGAAGGTGTTTCCCCAGACGATCGTGAATGTGCAAGTAAAGTCCAAGCCTCCCCTCGAATCCCTGCCTATCGTTTCCGCCGCAATTGAAAAGGCGACCAAAGCCCTGGGCGCCGCCGGCCGAGTCGTGGTGCGGTACTCGGGCACCGAACCCAAAGCGCGCGTCATGGTCGAAGCCGAGCACGCCGAGGATGTTACCCTCTGGGCCGAAACCCTGGCCTCCGCCATCCGCAGCGCGATCGGGGCTTGAATTCTCCCAAAGACAGTAGTCGGGGGACCTGAAATATATGAAAAACTGTAGAAAATTGGACGTGGGAGAATGCATGGTCGCACCAGAACCAATACATCCCATTAATTTTCTGTGGTTTACAGGTTCGTAGAGAGATATTCACGGTGTGGCATTTGGTTTGCACTCTCTAAGGTTAAGTGGTTTTGATCTTTCCCGGGGTGGTTAATGCGTTCCGGCTTGGTCCGGGACGGGGTGAAATGGGGTTTTGCTGAAGGGGGCCCGCATACGGGCCCCTTTTGATTTTTAGGCCTAGTCAGTGCTAGCCTGCCCGTACTCTTCTGGTTATCTGCCCGGGCGTATTCTCAGCAAACCAACCAAGGCAAAATGGATGATTCCCAAGGAGTTCGCATGGGATTGAGAGGAGCGCAAATTGCCTCGTTTGGGTCTTCCGTGAAGGCCAAGGAATCAGTACCTGTTCCGCACCACGCTGTGGTGTGCGCGTTGACGCTGCTGTCTTGCACCACTTAGCATTGTGATGGTGCGGCCCACACTTCATGGCTAGAACAATCGAAGAAGATCTCAGCCAGCTTGAAAGGGACATCCGCCAGCTGAAGATCGAGTACGAACAATACTTCGGCGGCGGAAAGGCCCGCCCGCCATCGGATATCGAGTGGCGTATCGATACGCTGCTGAAGCGCTATAGCGACCGGGGCGTGCAAATGAATTATAGCCAGCGCTTTCGCTACGGCAATTTGGCTCAGATGTACTCGAAGTTTCGAGAAGTTTTCCGCAAACGGCTGAAACAAAAGGAAGAGGGCACCGTGCAGCGCCACTTTGGCGCCGCGGCCCGCGAAATCGAGGAACAGAGGGCTCTCCGCCGCGCCGAAGCCGAAAAATCAAAACCCGTGCAATTCCCCTTTGCCGTCTCCTGGAGGGATCCCGACCACGAGAAGAAAAAAGTCGAGCAACTCTTCGCGGCGTTTCGTGACGCAAAAGCGCAGGTGGGAGAAGATACCGAACCCCTGACCATGGACGCCTTCCAGAAATTTGTCAGGCAAAAAACCGACCAACTCAAAAAATTACAGGGCGCGCACGAAGTCGAGTACGTCGTCACGGTCGAAAGCAATCACGCGCGGCTCAAGGCGCGCGTGAAATCGTAACGCCTCCGCGTCACGCGAGCGAAGTGGGAACCGCGGGGTTGGGCTCAGGAAGCGAAGCCATCATCTGTTGCAGATCGAACGCCTCCTTGCGGATCCGCAAATCGTAATAGAAGACAACGAGAATGATCATCAGGAGCGGCCCGGCGATTACACCCCCGATCGCACTCAACGTCGACATGGCAAGAACGACCGAAATTGGAAGTGGTCCCTTAAGTTTCATCACCGCAAACAGGGCGTAGAACGGTCCTTGAAACAACAAGACCATCGCATAGGTCACAACTAAGCCCAGCAGGATTGCGATGAAGCATTGCCCCCGACGGCCGCGGCTCAACTCCACGCTGCGGCGGATCGCGGCGCGCCCTTTGATATTTTCAAGCAGCACCGCTGGAATGGAAACCGCGTAGCGCACGCAAATCCATACGGCTACGCCAGACCCGGCAAGAATGATTGTAAGTGGAACAAATGCGATGAGACGACCGCCCGGGGCCGCTCCTCCCTTAGACATTGCAGCGAACAGAATGATGACTGCAACGAGCGCCGGGAAAAGGAAGAGGAGGATCCATCCAATCGCTCGGATTCCCACGCCGAAAGTTACTCCGATCACCCGCCAGTAGTTTCCGCGCACCTTCCCATACGCTCCCCAGACAGTGGCGGGGCGCCCCAGATAGGCATCGGATACCGCATAGGTCGTAGCTGCTTCAACCACCGCATACAGGAACCAATAGACGAGCAAGAATGCATAACTGTAGGCGATGACATGTGATTGGGGCGAAGGCTGCCTCCATGGAAACGGCGCGTCCTGTCCACGCAAGAACATGATCTGTAGCGGAAGCATCAGGACCGCCGGAATCACCATGATTCCGACAAAGAGGCCGAAATTCCGGCGGTAGAGCAGGAAGGCCCGGTCGAGCAGTTCCCCTAGACTTAGAGGCCGGAGTTCAAAGCTACTCATGCGTTTATCCTCGCTTCGGGGAAAGAAATATCTATGCGCCGGTTACATAAGCATAAGCTAACACTAAATAGAAAGAATTTGGTGGGGTATGGTCGATTTGCCCCATCATTGGCCCCGGAGGGATTCCTCGCTTCGCTCGGAATGACAACCGAATATAGTTTTTGGCAAACGAATCACGCTTTGATGTACCACGGCACGTTGATCAGCACGATGTTGCGGCTGCCCTTGACCAGGAGCAGCGCCTTCAGCAATTCCGCGCGCTGGTTGTGCAGCGGGTAGTGATACCAGTGCCGCTCGACCAGTTCCGGCACGATCACGGCGATTTGCCGGCCCGGGTTCTTCGCTTCCATGTCCAGCACGTAATCCAGGATGGGTTTGATGACCAGCCGGTACGGCGACGCGAGAATCACAAGAGTCGGCGGCGTCCCGCCGGCCCGCGCAACCGGCTCAGCGATCAAGCGGTTCCAATTTTCTTGCAGCGCGTTGGTTTCTTCTTCCGCGCCCACGTGCAGGGCGTGAATCTCCGGCGAAAGCGTCAACGCGAACTGCATTGCGCGCTGGGAAATCGACGACCACGACTGAATCGGCACAATGACGATGGGCGGCCCGAGATATTCGATTTGCAGCGGCGTGGAAAGCTGGGTTTCCTCGGCGACTCCGTCATAGTGTCGCCGCACCCACATCATCGTGGCCATGATCCCGGCGATCAGCAACACGCTGACCCACGCTCCTGAAGTAAATTTTGCGACCAGCACGACCACAAGCGTTACGCCCGTCGTCACGGCTCCCAGTCCATTGACGAGCATGCTGCGCATCGCGCCGCGGCCCCGGTTCCTGCGCCAATGGCCCACCATTCCCGCCTGCGAAAGCGTGAAGGCCAGAAACGCGCCAATCGCAAAAAGCGGAATCAGGTTGTCGGTCACGCCGCGAAATATAATCAGCAAAATCCCCGACAGCGCGGCAAGCACATAAATCCCCTCTGAATAAACGAGACGCCTCCCGCGAAATCCGAACGAGTGCGGCAGGAATCCGTCGTGCGCGACCGCTTTGCAGAGGCGCGGAAAATCGGCAAACGCTGTGTTCGCCGAAAGCGAAAGAATTACCAGCACGGAGCCGATGGTGAAGTAATAAAACAGGCCCCGGCCGGCCACCGCCGCGACCAGCATCGAAATCACACTCTGGTAACCGGGCTTAATGGGGTCGGTCGCCTGAATGCCGTACGCGCGAACCAGGTACGCGATGCCCGCGAGAAGAATTGCCAGAAAGCCGATGATCACCGTCAGCGTGCTCTGCGCGTTGCGGACGGTCGGCTCGCGGAAGGCCTTAACACCGTTGCTGACCGCCTCGACTCCTGTCATGGCCGTGCAGCCGTTGGAAAACACCTGCAGGAGCAGCCACATGCTTACAGCGACGGTCGCGGGCCCCGCAACAGTCACCGGCGGTGCGGCAACAGGAACAGGATGCCCCGCCGCAAATACCGTTTTCGTGACGCCGATCAGGATGGCGACCAACATCGAGCCGAGAAACGCGTACGTCGGGATCATGAAAAACACGCCCGCCTCCCGAACGCCGCGCAGATTCACAATCGTGACGATCACCAGGATACCCAGGCAAAGAGCAAGCGTGTGCGGTTGAAGTTGCGGCACGGCGGACACCAGCGCGCCCACTCCGGCGGAAATTCCCACCGCCGCAGTAAGCACATAGTCAATCATCAGCGCCGCTGCAGCCAGGAGACCAGGAAACGTGCCCAAATTTTCCGACGCTACGGTGTAGGAGCCGCCTCCGCCCGGATAGGCCGCGATGGTCTGCCGGTAAGAAAAATACACGATCGCCAGCAACACAATAATGCTGGCGCTCACCGGAACAATGTACGCGACTCCCGCCGCACCCAGCGGAATAAGCAGGGTCAGCGCCGCCTCAGGCCCGTACGCCGCCGAACTCAGCGCATCAAGACCAAAAATCGGGATTCCCGCGACGGGCCCGATCTGCTCGGCGCGCTCGTCCGAGGTCGCCAGCGGCTTTCCAAGAAGTATGTCCACAAAGGACATGAGCCCTCCAAACGATGGACGATGAGTGTACCGGGAGGAGGTTGCAATTGGAATGGACAACCTACGGGGTCGTGGCTAGAGGTTCTACCAGCAGGTATAATGATTTCATGACGCAACAGGCTCTCGAGTTGCTGCAAAAGGCGCTTACCCTTCCGGAGGAAGAACGGACGGCGCTAGTTCGCTCCCTTATAGAAAGCTTGGAAGAAATCGCTGACCAAGGGGCCGAACGCGCCTGGGACGAGGAAATCGCGCGCCGCATTGCGGAACTCGATTCCGGCAAGGCAAAGACAGTCTCATGGGAAGAAGTTCGGCAACGGATTTGCGCCCGACTTGCTCATGGCGGGTGAAGTTAGATTTCACGAAGATGCCGCTGCAGAATACGAATCCGCTTTCGAATGGTACTACCTGCGAAGTGAGTTCGTTGCTTCCAGGTTTGCAGAAGAAATGATTCGATCGATATGGTCTCCGACGCTCCCAAACGCTGGCCAATGGCAAATTTTGGCGTCCGGAAATAACTAATCCAGCGGTTTCCATTTGCGGTCTTCTATCGAGAACTTCCGTTCGGAATCCAAGTGTTAGCAGTTGCACATGGACGGCGAAGGCCCGGCTACTGGAAGAGTCGCCTCTAAGAGCCGCCATCCCGTCCGATCACGGCCAGTTCCCGCTTTTCGATTCCCGCGCTCGCGCATACAATAGGAGTTTTCCTTTCATCCTTTGGAGGATTCTGTGCCTGTGGAACGCGCGCTGGTAAGTGTTTATGACAAGAGCGGGCTGGCGGAATTTGTGCGGCAACTGGCCGCGCGCGGGATCGAGATTGTTTCCACCGGCGGGACCGCCAAGCTGCTGCGTGAAGCCGGGATCACTGTCCGCGACGTTTCAAAACTGACTGGGTGGCCGGAGATGCTCGGCGGGCGAGTGAAAACCCTGCACCCGAAAGTGCATGGCGGCATTTTATTCCGGCGGGGAGAGGCGGGCGACCGCGCGCAGACTGCTGAACACAAGATTGCGCCCATCGATCTTGTCGTTGTGAATCTTTATCCCTTCGAGGCGACCGCGGCGAAGGCGGACCTGACCCCCGAAGATTTGATCGAGAATATCGACATCGGCGGGCCGACCATGGTTCGCTCGGCCGCAAAAAACTTCGAGAGCGTTGCCGTGGTCACCGATCCTGCCGACTACGCCGCCGTCGCCGGCGAGATCACGGCGCACGGAGAAGTGAGCCTTGCGACGCGGCTTGAACTCGCGCGCAAAGCTTTCGCACTTACTGCGCGTTACGACGGAATAATCGCGACGGAACTGGAGCGCCTCTCGGCGAACAGCGGTGCGATCGAACTGGGTCAGCGCCCGCTGCTGCCCGAGCGGCTGCACTTTGCCTATGCGCGCCGGCAGGAATTGCGCTACGGGGAAAATCCGCATCAGCGCGCGGCGCTTTATATCCCTGCGGGCTCTGCCGCGCGAGGTCTCGCGGCTGCGCGCCAACTCCAGGGCAAAGAACTTTCCTACAACAATCTTGTGGACCTCGAAGCGGCCCTCGACCTGGCCATGGAATTCCGGCGGCCCGCGGCCGTCATCGTGAAGCACAACAATCCGTGCGGCACGGCGGAGCAGGAAACGCTGGCGGAAGCCTACGCGAAAGCCCTGGCCTGCGATCCGGTTTCCGCATACGGCGGCGTGATGGCGTTCAATCGCCCGCTCGACGCCGCAACTGCCGAAGAAGTGGCGAAACTTTTTGTCGAATGCATCGTCGCTCCGGGTTACGAGCCGGCGGCGCTTGAAAAATTCGCGGCCAAGAAAAATTTGCGGCTGCTGCATTTTGCCTGCAGGGGATAGCGTCGCGCGCGAATTCGATCTTGAGTTGAAACGCATTTCCGGCGGCATCCTGGTGCAAGAGCAGGATTGTCATGAACTCGCCGAGAGCGATCTGAAAGTTGTCACGCGGCGCGCGCCCATGCGCGAGGAAATCGAGGCCATGCTCTTTGGCTGGAAGGTCTGCAAGCACGTGAAATCCAACGCCATCGTCTTCGCGCGCGCGGGACAAACCGTGGGCATCGGCGCGGGCCAGATGAGCCGCGTCGACTCCGTGAAAATTGCCGTCATGAAAGCGCAATTGCCGCTGGCGGGAAGCGTCGTGGCTTCGGACGCTTTTTTTCCTTTCCCCGATGGCGTGGAGGAAGCGGGAAAAGCCGGGGCAACCGCCGTGATTCAGCCGGGCGGCTCGGTTCGCGATTCGGATGTCATCGCGGCGGCGGACCGGTTGGGCATCGCGATGGTGTTCTGCGGCGTGCGGCATTTTAGGCACTGAGGGAACTGGGTTCTCCC
Organism: uncultured Acidobacteriota bacterium; assembly: GCA_963719875.1. GTDB lineage: Bacteria > Acidobacteriota > Terriglobia > Acidiferrales > UBA7541 > Palsa-360. The sequence goes on from CAVRDJ010000002.1 coordinate 1,965,040, forward strand.
GGGAACGACATTCTCCGGAATGGCGTCACGCAGAACGCCAATCGGGAGAGTGGCGTTCCCGGGTTCGACACATACGAATGCAGCAAGCGGCGGGAACGTTGGGAACGTGCCCCGCATCCAACAAGTGGGCAGGATTCTACGGCGTAATCATATCTCGTCCATTGAGCTTCCCGCGCCTGGGAAAGCGGTTCTATGCAGGAAACCAAATTCAGGATGCATTTTGACGGACGGCTCGGCGTGGCGGATAATCATTTTTGCGGTGAATCGATGAAAACTGGCCGACATCTCGCCATACTATCGCTTTTCTTGCTACTGGGCGGACCTTCCGCCGGCGCGCGGCAAGCCAAGAATAATCCGAACACCCAAGCCCTTCCCGCGGCAACCGCTTCACAGGGCGATAGCGCAACCCGTGCCGAAGCCTATTATGATTTCGTGATGGGCCATTATTACGCACAGGAATATCAAATTACCAGCCGCGCGGAAGACGTCAACAAGGCCATCGATTTCTTAAAGAAAGCGTTCACACTCGACCCCTCCAGCCAGCAAATCGGCGACGAGCTTGCCGAAATTTATTACCAGTCCCAGAGGATTCGCGACGCGGTGGTCGAGGCGCAATCGATCCTGTCCAGGGACCCGGACAATCTGCCCGCGCGGCGTCTGCTTGCGCGAATTTATGTGCGCACCCTCGGCGATTTGAGCAACACCTCAGGGCAGCGCGACACGCTCGCGCACGCCGCCGAGCAATATCGCGAAATCCTTCGCCTCGATCCCAGCGACACCGATGCCGCGCTGTGGCTCGCGCGCCTGTACCGCCTGCAAAACGAGCAAGCCAAGGCGGAAGGAGTTCTGCGGGCACCTGCTCGCGCGCGAACCGGCAAATGAGAACGGCGTCGAGCAACTGACTCAGCTATTGCTGGATGAAGGGAAATCGCAAGAGGCGGTCTCCTCGCTGCAAGGCGTCCTGCAGCGCGCGCCTACGCCCCGGCTGTGGGGGCTGCTGGGCGATGCCTACAACCAAATCCACGATCTACCGAACGCGGAGCAGGCCTATCGCAAGGCTTCGGAAGCTCAGCCCGAAGACATCAAACACCACAAAGAGCTCGCGCAAACGCTCCTCACCGAGGAAAAATTTCCCGAAGCCCTCGAAGAGTATCAGCGCCTGTCGCAGATGGATGCGGACGATCCGGACAACTATCTCCGCCTGGCCCAAATTTACCGCCAGTTGAAGCAACTCGATAAGGCCGAGCAAAACGTCCTGCTCGCCAAGCAACGCGCGCCCAATAGCCTGGAAGTGACCTATTACGAAGCCTCGATTTACGAGGATGAAGGCCGCCTGGACGATTCCATTCGCGTGCTTTCCGACGCCGTGACGGCGGTGAAGACGGAGTCCGAATTCACGCCGTCTCGCCGGCGCACACTCGCCATCCTGTACCAGCAGCTTGGACAGTTGTATCGCGAAACGAGCAATTACACCGCGGCGGTGAACACCTTTGAAGAAATGCTGCGCCTGGGAACCGAGGAAGACCGCCGGGCGCGCGTCATGATTATTGACACCTATCGCGACGCGCGGGACATTTCCAAAGCGCTGGACGCCGCGCACAAGGCGGCAAACGCTTATCCCAAGGACCGCTCCATTCTGATCTCGCAGGCGCTTCTGTTTGGTGAAAACGCGCAGGCCGATCAGGCCGTTTCACAGCTTCGCGCCTTGCTGGACGGTTCGTCCGCCGATTTCGAAATTCAGCTCGATATCGCGCAGGTCTACGAAGAAAGCAAGCGCTGGGCGGAGGCGGAACAGGCCATCCACGCGGCGGAAAAAATCCAGCCGGATTCTTCCGGGAAGGAAATGGCCGGCTTCCTGCTCGGCGCGATTTTCGAGCGCCAGAAAAAATTTGACCAGGCCGAAGAGGAATTCCGAAAAGTGCTGAATGAGAACCCGCGCAATTCCTCGACGCTCAACTATTACGGCTACATGCTGGCGGACCGCGGTATCCGACTGGAAGAAGCTACCGACCTGATCAAACGCGCCCTGGCGGATGACCCGAACAACGCGGCCTATCAGGACAGTCTCGGGTGGGCCTACTTCAAGCAGAACAAGCTCGACGATGCGGAAGCATTGCTGCGCCAGGCGGCCACGCGCGAGAGCCATGATCCGACGATCTTGAGCCACCTGGGCGACGTTTACTCCAAGATGGGAAAGGACAGCCTCGCCGAGAAACAGTGGCAAAAATCGCTCGACGAATGGCACCGCGTCCTGCCCGCTGATTTCGAGCCCGCCAAGATGGCGGAAGTCGAACAAAAGATTTCCGCTCTGAAACGCCGGCTGGCGCAGCAGAAAACACCCGGCGACCCAAAGCCGTAGTAGCATATCCTCCCTATGAAATCGGTCCGCGTTCCCGCTTACGCGAAGGTCAATTTGCGCCTGGATGTCCTTGGGCGTCGTGCGGATGGCTATCACGAATTGCGGACGATCTTCCAGGCCATTTCCCTTCATGACACTCTAGCGCTGGAAACCAAGCGAGAACCCGGAATCGATCTGCGCATCGCCGGAGACTCTCGACTCGCCGGTGAACCTGGCCAGGACAACCTCGTCTATCGCGCGATTCATCAACTTACGCAAGAAATTGGATTTCAACTCGGGGTACGCGCCGTGCTGACCAAGCGCATTCCGGTGGGCCGCGGTCTGGGCGGCGGATCGAGCGATGCTGCCGCGGCCCTCGTGGGTTTTCTGCGCATGGCCGGGAAACACATCGCAGCCGCGCGCCTGCTCGAAATCGCGTCCGGCCTTGGCGCCGACGTTCCGTTTTTCCTGCACGGAGGCCGCGCACTTGGAATTGGCCGCGGAGATGAGATTTACCCCTTGCCCGATGCGGCGCGCCGCCAGTTGCTGGTGATTTCGCCTCTCGAAATTGCTGTGCCCACAAAGGACGCGTACCAGTGGCTGTCGCAGGAATTGACAAACAGGGACGACGCCACTAAACTAGTGCGGTTCTGTGCTCAGTGCTGGAGCCCTCGGGGGGGCGACCTCTCAAACGATTTTGAGGCTGTTGTCTTTCCCCGATATCCCCGATTGGCTGCGATCAAGAGGGAGTTGCTTCAGCAAGGAGCCGCAGAGGCCTCGCTGGCGGGTAGCGGTTCGGCGGTGTTTGGAGTCTATCAACACCCAGCGAAGGCGCGCCGGGCTGCCCGAGCGTTTCCGAAAGATCAGGTTTTTCTCTGCTCGACTCTTTCAAGGGCAGAGTACCGCCGGAAAATGGGTGGCCGCGATCTTGTCTGAACAGTTCGAGCACTCGTAAGGATCATCAAACTTGACCGACGATAAGTTCAAAATTTTCTGCGGCAGCGCGAACCCGCGTCTGGCGGAAGACATTTGCCACAACCTGAACGTGAGGCTGGGCGAGGCCAAGCTCGGCAAATTCAGCGACGGCGAAGTCTATTTTCAGGTTTTGGAGAATGTGCGCGGCGCGGACGTTTTTGTGGTGCAGCCGTGCTCCAACCCCGCGGACTTTCATTTGATGGAATTGCTGATGATGATCGACGCGTTCAAGCGAGCGTCGGCCTGGCGAATCACTGCGGTCGTCCCGTACTACTGTTACGCGCGCCAGGACCGCAAGGATAAGCCGCGCGTGCCGATTTCCGCGAAGCTGGTGGCCGATCTGATGGAGACGGCCGGGGCGAATCGTGCGTTGACGCTCGATTTGCATGCCCCGCAAATCCAGGGCTACTTCAACGTACCGGTGGACCACTTGTACGCCATGCCCGTGCTGGTCGAGTACTTCGAGAAGAAAAAAATCAGGAATCTCACCGTCGTATCGCCCGATGCGGGAGGCGTTGAGCGGGCGCGGGCCTTCGCCAAGAAACTGGTTTCGCCGCTGGCCATCGTGGATAAACGCCGCGTGGATATTGACGTCAGTGAAGTCATGCACCTGATCGGGGACGTGCGCGGCCGCGCCACTCTGATTATTGACGACATCATTGATACCGCCGGCACCCTCGTGAAAACTGCCGAGGCCCTGTTGAAGGAAGGCGCGACGAAAGTGTATGCGGGCTGTACGCACCCGGTGCTTTCCGGGCCAGCCGTCGAGCGCATTTGCGCTTCGCGCATCGAGGAAGTGATCGTCACCGATTCGGTGCCTCTGACCGAGACGGCGAAAAAAGTTTCAAAGATCAAGGTATTGAGCGTCGCTGAGCTGCTGGCTCGCGGCATTCATTCGATCCATGAGGAGACCTCGATCAGCGAACTGTTTTTCTAACGGTCGAGTAGCGCAGGCTTCAGCCTGTGGCATTTGACTCTTGCGCGGGCTAAAACCCACAGGCTGAAGCCTGCGCTACCAAAAGCAAGAATTGTTTTTTGAATTTTCAAACGAAACTCGCTTTGGAAATGGGGAAGGATTTATGGAACAGATCATTGTGGAAGCGGCGCCCCGGGAAACCAGGGGCAAAAACGCGGCTCGTCGCCTCCGAGTCGCCGGCACAGTCCCCGCCGTCCTGTATGGCGGCAAGGGAGGACCGCAAGCGCTCCAGGTGAATACGAAGCACGTGTCGGCGATCCTGCGCTCGGCCACGGGCCACAACACCATTCTAACGGTGAAGACCCGGGACGGCGAGTATTCCGCCATCGTGAAGGAATATCAAGTCGACCCGGTCAAGGGCACCCTGCTTCACGTAGATCTCTTGCGCGTCGCCATGGACGTGCTCATGCGCGTGAAGGTTCCCGTGCACGTGTTTGGCGAAGCCCAGGGCGTGAAACTCCAGGGCGGCATTTTTGAAATGGTGACCCGCGAAGTCGAAATCGAATGCCTGCCGGCCGATATTCCAACCGAATTCCGGATGGACATTTCGCATTTGATGATGGGCATGCAGCTTCGCGCCTCGGACATTCAGCTCGATCCGCAAAAAATGAAGTTGATGTCGGATCCGCAGCGCGTGCTCGCGCACGTGGTCGCCCTGCGCGTCGAGGAAGAGAAACCCGCCGAAGCCGTGGCCGCCGATGCCGCGGCAGTTCCGGCCGAGCCCGAAGTCATCAAGAAGGGCAAGAAGGAAGCCGAAGAGGGCGAGGAAGTGGAAGAGGCCGCGCCTGCCGAGAAGGAAAAGAAGAAGTAACGCGCAGCAAAGTAGGACAGCCACCCGCCGTGTTGGGGCTGTCCGCTTTTTGCAGCCGAGATGCGAAGCAGAGCCCGCACACACGAAGAGAAGCTCAACCGGTGGGGCGGATGCGCCTGATCGTGGGCTTAGGCAATCCCGGCATCGAATACGCCTGGACGCCGCACAACTTGGGTTTTCTGGTCGTGGACGCCCTGGCCGAAGATGCCGCCATTCGCGTGACCCGGCCGGAAGCGAAATCGCTGGTGGGCCTGGGCCAGATCGCGGGCCAGGAAGTGGCGCTTGCCAAGCCGCAGACGATGATGAATCTGAGCGGCCTGGCGGTGCGGGAACTGATCAGCCGCGCCGAGTGCGAGCCGTCCGATATGATCGTCGTTTGCGACGATGTGGCGCTCCCCTGGGGGATGCTTCGCGTCCGGGAACGCGGCACGGCAGGCGGTCACAACGGACTCAAATCCGTGATTGGCGCCATCGGGACAACCGAATTTGTCCGCGTGCGCCTGGGCGTGAAGCCCGAGGAATTGCGGGGCGATTTGAAGGAGTACGTGCTTCGCCAGATTCGCCGCGACGAAGAGGACTTGGTAGCCGAAGAAATCGAGCAGGCCTCCGAAGCGGTGAAAGTGATCTTGGCGGAGGGAACGCAAAGCGCGATGAACCGCTTCAATCGCCGCGTTTCGCCCCAGGACGAGGAAGAAACGGAAGAGTGACTCGGATTTGGCGTGTGTAGCGCCCGCCTTCAGGCGGGCACCTGCTCGAGCCTAAGATGCCAACCTAAAGGTTGGCGCTACACAAGCCCCGCGCGACGGGGTTCTGACATAAATGGAAATGGCGCTTCGCTTTAGAAGTCGGAAGATAGTTTGAGAAACGGAGTCAACAAAACATGGACGAACGCGTATACGACCTGATCTTCATCTGCCGGCCCGCCACGCCGGAGGAAGAGGTCGACAAGATTGTGGCCACCCTCGAGCATTCCACCGGAGAGCACGGCGGCAAGATCGAGAAGACCGAGAGATGGGGCACGCGGCGCCTCGCGTACCGCGTGTCGAAACACCGCGAAGGCTTTTTCGTTTACATGGTCGTGAAGAGCACGCAAGGCGACCTGATCAAGGAACTCGAGCGGCGGCTGAAGGTTTCCGACGCCGTCATCAAGTATCAGACCATCCGCCTCGACGAAGAATTGAAGCGCCAGCAAAAACTTGGGAAACATCGCGAGCGCCGCGCCAGCCGCCGCCCGCGCAAGCAGGCGCCCGCTGCGCCGCCGCAACAGCAGCAGCCAATTCCCGCAGCCGCCGCGGAATAAGCGGCAGCCAACAAATCGATTTCTACAGCGAAAGGAAACACGATGCCCGATCAGCCGGCACCACCAGCACCGCAAGAAACACCCGCCCCGAGCCCGAGCCACGCCCCTCGCGCGGAGGGACACACGGGCGGGCCACCGCGCCGCTCCGAAGGCCATTCCGGCGGCGGAGGAGGCCAGCGCCGCGAAGGCGGCGGCCCCGGTGGTCCCGGAGGACCGGGCGGGGGTCCCGGCGGCCCGCGCCGCGGCGGAAAGCGCCAGTATTTCCGCAAGAAGAAAGTTTGCCGTTTCTGTGTCGAGCACGTGGACTTCATCGACTACAAGAAAGTCGAGATGCTCCAGCCGTTCGTGCAGGAGCGCGGCAAGATTCTGCCTCGCCGCATGACCGGCACGTGCTCGCGCCACCAGCGCTGGCTCGGCGAAGCCATCAAGCGGGCGCGCAACATCGCGCTCTTGCCCTTCGCGACGGAACTTTAACGGGGACTTGTGGGTTTTTGTAGCTCGCCTCTTCAGAGGCGAGGATTTTCTTTGCGCAACATTAAAAGCCCCGCGTCTGAAGACGCGGGCTACAGCAGGGCCTGAAGGGCTCTGGATTGAGACGAGAAGAAGAGGACTGCCATGCAAATCATCCTGCAGGAAGACGTTGAAAAACTCGGAACCCGCGGTGAAGTCGTGGAAGTCGCCGCCGGCTATGCGCGAAATTATTTGCTGCCGCACAAGCTGGCGCTCGAAGCTTCGCCCGCCAACATCAAGCGCCTGGAAAAGATCCGCATCACGCTCTCCAAGCGCACGGCCACAGAAAAGGACGCAGCCCAGCAGCAAGCCGGCCTGCTCAATCAGGTGACCGTGAAATTCGCGCGCAAGGCCGGCGAGAACGACCAGCTGTTCGGGTCGGTGACGTCCGCGGATTTGGCGGATGCACTGAAGGCGCAGGGCTTCGAGATTGACAAACGCCGCATCCAACTCGATGAGGCGATCAAGATCGTTGGCGAAAGACCTGTCACCGTGAAGCTGGTTCACGGAGTCACCGCGGAATTCAAAGTGATCGTTGAAAAAGAAGCGTAGGACAGGCTCTTGTGGCGAGCCCGACGCGCCGGGCGAATCGACCGCCGGTCGTGCGTACTGAACGGAGCAGCCTATCAACCGAAACCCGACAGGCTGAAGTCCGTCCTACTTGGTTGCACATAGATTTTTCTCATCTTTTTCTACGGGGCGTCGTCAAGTATTTTCGAAAAGTTATTCACAGGGTTACACGAATTCCACAGGGCGCAATTATCGTTTTCAAGCTAGACTTTTCCCTGTTGGCCACCCCCGGTCCCGGCTCCGCCCCAAGACGCGAGGCGCCACGGGTTCGGGCTCTACTTTTATGTTGAACGCTCGCCACGGCGAGTGCGAAGTCCGTCTCGAAAAGTGATCAGTAATTGTGCCAGGGAATCCTCAACCCCAGCGGAGGATGACATGACAAACGATCTGAACAGTCCGGTGGCTATTCTCGACAAGGAAATTGCAAAGTATCCGGCCTATACCATCGAAACATTCGAGATCTGCGATTGCTGCGGCGCGCGTTTCGGCATCGGCTACCACCAGGCATGCCGGCACCACGCGGATGCCTCCAGCCAGTCGGACGAGCTCCCGAACAAGCTGCGGGAAATGCTCGCGGAGGACCACGGGCACGACCGCAAGCACAAGCTCTTCACTGAAATCTGGATCATCCCGACCTGGGAAAGGTCGACCAGTTCGCTATTCAGTCGAACCAGGTTATAAAGGCGCAACAGCAGCCTGTGGTTTCATGCCCCCGAGAAAAGTCTTCTTGAATGGCTGCTCGTTGTCCAATTTCTGTCCAGTCTTCGAATGGTTTTCCAGCATATCCACAAGATTTATTTTATCCACAGGTCTCCCCGAGGCTTCTTCATTGTGACCCTTGCTAGAAACGGCCATTATCCATGGGCATCTTAATAATTTTTGCGCAAGGGTTCATGCATGGAACTGGTGGTTGACACAAACCCCCTTGACAGGCGAAATTAAGGCGAACAAATAATGGCCACCGCAGGCACATCGCTGGAACGTCCCCTGCCCCACAACGTGGAGGCGGAGCGCAGCATCCTGGGCGCGATCCTGCTCGACAACAACGCCATCAACACCGCTATCGAGAAACTCAAGCCGGAAGACTTCTTCCACGATCATCACCGGCGCATTTATCAGCAGATGATCGCCCTAGGGGAAACGCAGCAGGCCATCGACCTGGTCACGCTGACCGAGCAGTTGCAGCGCACCGGAGAACTGGAATCCGTCGGCGGCGCGGCGTATGTCTCGCAGTTGATGGACGGCGTGCCGCACATCACCAACGTCGAGCACTATGCGCGCATCGTGAAGGAGAAGGCGTTGCTGCGCGGCCTCATCCATGCCACCAGCGCGATTCAGCAACAGGCCCTCGAAGCCGAGGATGACGCCGATGCGATCCTCGACCGCGCCGAGTCCTCGATTTTTCAGCTGGCCGAAGATCGCGTGCGCCTGGGTCTTGTAGGATTGCACGACGTCGTCACCGAAAGCCACGACCGCATCTCCCGGATCTACGAGGGAGGCCATCGCATCACCGGCCTCGCGACCGGTTACGACTTGCTCGACAACCTGACCTCGGGTTTGCAGCCTTCTGAGCTGATTATCCTGGCGGCGCGGCCTTCGATGGGGAAAACCGCCTTCGCGCTGAACCTCGCCGAAAACGTGGGTGTGCGGGGGAACAAGCCCGTCGCGATATTCAGCCTGGAAATGTCCAAGGAATCTCTCCTCCTCCGTCTGTTGTCCGCCGACGCCAAGATTGATTCCCACAAATTCCGCACCGGCCACCTGAATCAGGAAGACAAGGGCAGGATTCCCCGGTCGCTCAGCCGCCTGTCCGAGGCGCCGCTCTGGATCGACGATGCAGGCTCCGCCACGGTCGTGGAAATGGGCGCGAAGCTGCGGCGATTGAAGCGCGACAAGGGCCTTTCGCTGGCGATCGTGGACTACCTGCAACTCATTTCCGCGCGCGGGCGGTTCGGCAACCGCAACGAAGAAATCTCCAGCATCACGCGCGGCCTCAAGGCCATGGCCAAGGAGCTTAAAGTCCCCATGCTGGTGCTCTCGCAGCTCACGCGCGCGCCGGAACGGGAAGACCGCGAGCCGCGTCTTGCGGACCTGCGAGAATCAGGCGCAATCGAACAGGACGCTGACGTCGTGATGTTCATCCACCGGCCGAATTTCTTCAAGAAATCCAGCGAAGTCAGCATGGAGGAACGCGGGGAAACCGACCTGATCATCGCCAAGCAAAGAAACGGCCCGACCGATACGATCCGGTTCGTGTTTCAAGGCTCCTTCACGCGCTTTGAACAAAGAGCGCCGGACGCTTGGACTGAGCCCGGGTAGTTGTCCTCTGCCGCCCACAAGTGTGTCGCATTGGCATCTATGCGGGCTGCCTTCGATTTCATGGTTTTGACGTTCATATCCATTAAGTCCATTCTGGACTATCACATAGCTCATAACTGCCCTTCAGGCGCGACATCCCACCCCACGGCCCTGCGCCTGCTACTTTCTGGATTGAAAATTTGATGGAGTCCTAAGTAGCGCGGGCTTCAGCCTGCGGCTTTTCGCGGCGACGAGTCAAACCCCGCAGGCTGAAGCCCGCGCTACTGGTAGTTACTAAGCCGTGGGCGAAGGGCCCGGAGCAATTTTTCTTCAGCGCCCAGATCGGTTACTCTTGAAGATTCCGATGACACGAACCGTAAAATTCGATGGACGCCCCATCTGGGCGGAAGTAAGTCTGGGAGCGCTGACGCACAATCTGCGCGCGATCCGCCAGCACGTCAATCCTGCCCGTCCGGCGGGCGGGCCCGCGGGCCCGCGCGGCTCGCGCCGGAAAATTCTTGCCGTCATCAAGAGCAACGCCTACGGCCACGGAATCGTTCCCGTCGCGCGCGCCCTGTCGAAGGCCCGCGCGGACTGGTTCGGCGTGACCTGCTCCGCGGAAGGCGCCGAACTGCGCGAGAGCGGCATTCGCGAACCGGTCCTGATTCTCACCGGCTTCTGGGCGGGCGAGGAAAAGCGGATTCTCGACAACCACCTCACCCCGGCGATCATGAGCGCCGGCCAGCTGCTGCTCCTGGAAAAGGCAGCCGCAGAGCAACGCAAGCCGCGCAAGCGGCCCTTCGATTTCCATCTCAAGATCGACACGGGAATGAACCGCCTGGGCATTCCGCCGTCGGAAATTCCGGCGTTCGCGCGCGCGCTGGGGGATTGCCGGCATGTGCGGCTGGCGGGCACGTTTACTCACATAGCATCATCGGAAGTATTTACCACAGAACAAACAATCGAGCAGGAAAAAACTTTTGATGCGGCCCTGGCCTGCATGCGTTCTCTGGGGCTCGATCCCGGCATCGTGCACATGGCCAACAGCGCCGCGATCGTCAGCCGCCCTTCCACCTGGCGCGACATGGTGCGTCCCGGCGCGATTCTTTACGGCTATCATCAGTTCTTCGAGCCGTCCGAGTTGAATCCGGAAATGGAAGCAAAACTTCCCGTGCGGCCGGTGCTTTCGTTCCGCGCACGGATTGTCTCGATCAAAGACTTGCCGCCGGGATCGCGTGTCGGCTACAACGCGCGGTGGACGGCTTCGACCCCGTCTCGCGTTGCCGTGCTCGCCGCGGGGTACGCGGATGGCCTCGTGCGCGTGCTTTCCAACAAAGGCCGCGTCATCGTTCGCGGCGAGATCGCTCCCATCGTCGGCACGGTTTCGATGGACCTCACCACCGCCAACGTCACGGGAATTGCATCGGCGCGGGTGGGTGATATCGCCACCATCTACGGCACCGACAGCGGCACGACGCAATCCGTGCCCGACGTCGCGAAAATTGCCGGTACCGCCAGCGCGGACCTGCTCTGCGCGCTCGGAAAACGCGTCCCCCGCTTCTATTTGCCTTAACTCCGATGCCGGCACATAACTGACCACTGCTGGAGAGATTCGCCGGTTTTAGTAGCGCAGGCTTCAGCCTGTGGGTTTTGGTTGGTGCAAAAACTAACCCCCACAGGCTGAAGCCTGCGCCACTAAAACCTCTCCGCGGCTTTGAAGAAATCGAGCTGTATGTTAATTCGTTGGTTACTGCGGACGGGCGACTTCTACCGGCAGGGTTGCGGTGGCGGGCTTGATTCGCCGCAGAACTTCGCTGGTCCACAATTTTTCGGTGAGCAGCGTGAGGAAACCATTCTCGAAATCGCAGACCGCGCAAAAAAGATAATTCCGAAATGCGTTGTGATAGGCGTCCACGCCGCGCTCGGCCAATTCCCCTTCGACGGCGGGATCGCCCGCGGCCAGCAATCCTCCCGCGCGAGCGCCAAAAGTTTCTCCCGCAAATCGTTCGACGAGCCCGACGAGTGAGGCGCCGGACGGCGCGGGGACCACGATGGAATGGCCTGAGGCTTTTTCCTCAAAAGGGACGGCGTGCAAGCGGCAGTAATCGCGCACGCGATCGAGGTGAGAAAAAAAGTCGAGCGCCCAAGGTTCAGTCCCGGGCAGCGCGCCGAGAGTGGCAGCCCAGAGCCGCGCCGCATCCGCCCCGCGCGCCGGTTCGCGGCTCTCGATCTCCACGAGGTCGAGTCCGACCGCCTTGACGTCCGCCCCGAGATCGAGCGGCTCTACTTCCAATACGTATTGAAAGTCCGCCATCTCGCGCTCACGCGTCCGCCGAAGCGCTCTTAGCGAATCGCCTCTGGAAATCCGGCGATGCTTTGCGCGCCTCCAGCCAGTCAAAAAACGAATCGGGTGTTTCGAGCCATACCTTGAACCACTGCATGATTTCTTCCTTCTCGGCGCGTTTTTCCGGTTCCACCTTGTGATTTCTGGCAATCATTTCCGCGCGGCGGCGGCCCATGCGCGCCACTTCCAGCACGCGTTCCACGGCGGCGCGTTCATCTTCTTCCTTAAATTTCCGGCACAGCTCGTCCAGGCGCATGATGCACAGCTCCGCGTCCTCGAGATTCGCAAAATGGAGCAGGTCCTGGAATTCCTCCTCGTACTGACCTTCGGTGTCCGCTTTTGTGGACCACACGATGCGCATCCCCGCGGTTTCCAGCACCCCCGCGATGTAATCGGCGGAAGTCTTTCCCCCCGGGCCGAGACGCGCCACCAGTTGCCGCCGGATTTGCTCGACCTCGGCTGGAGTAAACCGCGGCACGGAAAGTTCGCGCGCAATCTCCAGGATCAGTTTCTTCTTGGTGGGATGCTCCGCATGTGTCATTCCGACGACCTCACAGGCCTGGATTTATTCGTTGCCGGGGGTGGAGCCGGGGGTCCGCCGCTGGCCGATGGATTCTGCGATTCTTCAAGCAGGCGCCGGTAACGCGCGACGTTACGATTATGCTCCTCAAGGGTCTTACTAAAGAAGTGTCCTCCTTCGGTATTCGCGACAAAATAGAGATCCTCGGTGGGCGGAGGATCGAGGGCCGCGCGCAGAGCGGCTTCGCCCGGATTGGCGATCGGCCCGGGCGGCAGGCCCTTGTTGCGATACGTGTTGTAAGGAGATGGGAAGTGTAAATCGCCTCCGTCGAGTTTGCCCGCATACTTTCCCACCAGGGTCAGCGCATAGGCGACGGTGGGATCGCATTGCAGCGGCTGGCCGATGCGCAGCCGGTTTTCAAACACTCCTGCCACGTGGGGCCGCTCTTCAGGACGCGGAGTCTCGCGTTCCACAAGCGAAGCAAGGGTCACGATTTCCTGGACGCTTTGGTGCGGGAAAGCGCCCGCGACCGGCAAAGACAGCCATTCCTGCCTGAATTTCTTTACCATAGCGGCGGTCATGTCTTTTCCCGCCATGTGGCGCGGGAACTCATAGGTCGCGGGGAATAGAAAACCTTCGAGGCTTGGCGCGCCGGGAGCGATGTCGCGGATCGGCGAGGGATCGCGCGCAGCGACGAGGAATTCGTCGCGGGTAAGGAACCCCTCGCTGGCGGCAAGGTCCGCGATATCGAACATCGTAAATCCCTCGGGAATCACGAATTCTTTTACAAACACCCGGCCGTTGGCAATTGCGTCGTACACGGCGAATGCGGTGACAGGGCGGTCGAAGAAGTACTCGCCGGCCTGCAGGGTGCGGCGTTCCCGTTGGCGGCACAAAAGTTCAAACGCGATCCGGCTGCGCACCACGCCGTTTTCGGAGAGCAACCGCGCGATCGTGCGCTGCGACGCGCCGTGCGGGATATCCACGTAGACCCCGTCGCTGGCGAACCCCTGATATGGCTGGTACAGAGCAAGGTAAAGATATCCCGCCGCGAGGATCAGCAGAATCAGCAGGTAGAGGAAGGCGCGGCGCATATCAGGCTCGCGATCCGGTCTGCGCTCGCACCCGGTCCAGATAATCTCGAAGGATAATAGCGGCGGCGATGTCGTCGAGGGGCGTCTTTTTCCTTGCTACGGCGCGCCCGGAGGAACCGCGACGCCCGCGCTTGCTGGAACTCGCGGCAGCCATCGTCTCGCGCGCTTCCCAGGAACTCAGACGCTCATCCATCATTTCCACTGGAAGGCCAAGGGCTTTCTCGACGCGCGCCGCAAAACTCTTTGCTTCCTCCGACATCTCGCTCGGCGTGCCGTCCAGGTGCAAAGGAAGCCCAACGACAATGTGGCGAACTCTCTGCTGACGGACCAGTTCCCGAAGGCGGGCGAGGTCGCGGCGGCGGTTGATCCGTGTCCAGGTCGCGTAGGGATGGGAAGTCACACCAAATTCGTCCGAAAGTGCGAGGCCCAGCCTCTTTTGTCCGTAATCGATCGCGAGAATCACACCCGTAGTGCGAGAATTAGCCTCTAAGGACAGAGCACGGAGGGGAATCGCCACGGCGATATTATAACTCGAAAGGAAGACTTTTCTGGGGTCGGTGTAATGAGGCTGGTTCATGCGAAGAGATTAATAGTGCAATACGGCTTCATGGCTTGCAGAAATTGCCGGTTTGGAGCGGTTTGAGTAACACAGCCGCTCTTGTGGCGGTGTTACTAAAACCCCCTCCGACTCGATTTTCCTTCAATTCCTTTCCCTCCTCCATTTCCTTCACTTCCTTTTCTTGGTTTGAGGCGGCGGGCCTAACTCTTCCACCATGGCTACGCAAATCGCATCGATGACCTTATTTGCATCTTGGGCGTGAAGGTTATTGTTGTTTCCCAGGATCGAAAACAAGAGGTGCGTTCCGCGAACCGTCGTCGCGTAACCCGAGAGCGCATTCCCGTGCCCGATGGTTCCCGTTTTCGCGAAGACGCGCGCGGCCGCGGGCGTATTTTTCATGCGGTCCGAAAGCGTGCCGTCTTCGCCGGCCACCGGGAGCGTGGAACGATACAGCTCGCCCCAGGGCTGCGTTGCGGCGTAGCGCAACAATTGCACGACGGCGCGTGGCGTAACCAGGTCCTTGCGCGAGAGGCCCGAGCCGTCGCTGAGCACGACGTCGCCATCGGCGATCCCCGCGGCCTTGAAAAAAGCAGACGCAACTTTCAAAGCGTCTTCGTAGTTTACGGCGCCTTCCTTCTCGTGCCCCGCAAGCAGCAAGAGAAGCTCGGCGTGAAGGTTCTCGCTGTTCTTGTTCGTCAGGCGAATGTCCTCCGACAGCGGAACAGAAGTGTGTTCGGCAAGCACCGTCTGCGGCGCGGCGGCGTCAACAGGCGACCCTCCAGCGTGGCGCGCGCGCGCCCCCCCATCGATTTTCACTCCGCGGGCTTCCAGAAGACGCGCAAGAAGACTGGCCGCATATTCGGCGGGATCCTCGATGGCGATCGTGAGCCTGCGGGTCTGCGCATCGAGCGGCATCGTGCCGCTCAGATGAATCACTCGCGAGCCGGGATCGCGCGCCACGGCCAATTTTTCCTCGCTGCCGCGAGGACTGGTGCGAATCAAATTGTCGACGGTATAAAAGTCAGCGGCAAGCCCCGCTTCATACCGCGCCGGGTCGCCCTCATTCAATGCGGG
Source organism: uncultured Acidobacteriota bacterium (assembly GCA_963719875.1). Lineage (GTDB taxonomy): Bacteria > Acidobacteriota > Terriglobia > Acidiferrales > UBA7541 > Palsa-360. The sequence goes on from CAVRDJ010000002.1 coordinate 1,980,409, forward strand.
TCGCACTTCCAAGGAAAAAGTGTTGTCGTTGACGGCGATCGCGGAAACCGCCGCGCCGTAGGACCACAAAATATCGTCGACGAGCCAGCCGCTCGGAAATTGTTCGTGCTGGAACATGCTGTCATCGGCTATCACATCCCCGGTGACTTCCTTCACACCGAGCGCCGCGACAGCGCCGGCGAATTCGGCGAGAGCTTTTTCAGGCGGCCCTTCGCGCTCCTCTTTCTTCGCGTACGGAAATTTCCGGTTGGAGAGATTGGCGTCGCCGCGGCCGATCAGAATGAGGTCGCCATTCAGCACGCCGTTCTCATCCAATGTGCCGCTCGACGCGACGGTGGTCCGCACGCGGTAGTCCGGGCCGAGCGTGGCGAGTGCCAGCGCCGTCGTAAACAATTTGGCGTTGGAAGCGGGCATGAAATATCCTTCGGCATTGCGCGAATACAAAACTTCCCCTGTGGCGGCGTCCGTCACCAGCACGCCCCAAACTCCTTTGTCAGGCCCAGCGGTGGACAATGCCGCATCGGCGCGCTGCCGGAAGCGTTCAACGTCCGTACGCGCCGCAGGTTTCACATTCCCCTCTGCAACGCGGGAGGCCACCGATTCCGAGGCCCGCGATTGCGCCACGGTACGGACTGCCCCTGCCCAGACAACCACGTGGAAAACAACGCATCCAATCAGGAGTGCGGGTAATCTTCGGGTCCATACCATTGAGCCGCTCCCGTGAATACTTGGCCAAGAAAAATCGATTATAGTCCACGCGGTTCCGGGAGCTCGAAACGAATGTGAATTCCCGATTCGCGATTGTGCTTTGATGCAAAACACTTCCGTAGCGCCGGCATCTTGCCGGCAGTGTTCAATCCCGAGCCTGAGGTACGGAGCCGGCGGGACGCTGACGCTACTAAGGCATCGAACTTTGCCGCCTACCGGGTTCATGGGATTGCGGCGGCCCGCGCATTGCACGAAGATGCGGGAGGCCATATGATGTGGAAGGCATCCAGCCCGATTTTGCCCTGCTCCACTTCAAGGAGGAACAAACTCATGAGAAGACTATTGGCGATAGGGATGCTTCTTGCTCTTTCAGCCGCTCCTATACTGGCGGCGCGCGAGGATAACGAAAAGGAAACGGACCGGCTGGAAAATTCCGGCATGGTGATGGAAGAGATTATGAATATCCCGGACAATATCCCGCAGGACCTGCTCGACAAGGCGGAGTGTGTGATCGTCTTCCCCTCTGTGCTTAAGGCAGCGTTCATCGTCGGTGGGAGCTATGGACGCGGCGCGATGGTCTGCCGCAGCGGCGAGCATTTTACCGGCCCCTGGGGCGCGCCCTCGATGGCGGCGCTGGAGGGCGGAAGCCTTGGATTTCAACTGGGCGGGCAGGCGACCGATTTCGTTCTGCTGATCATGAACCCGCGCGGGGCCAAGGCGATTTTGAGCAGCAAAGTGAAACTCGGCGCGGATATGGCGGCCGCGGCCGGGCCTAAAGGCCGTGACGCCTCTGCGAACACGGATGCCACGCTGCGCGCCGAAATTCTCTCCTACTCGCGATCTCGCGGCCTGTTCGCTGGCATTTCGCTCGAGGGATCGTCCTTGCGGCCGGACAACGACGCCAACGAGAAGCTGTATGGAAAAAAAGTGACTGCGACGGAGATCATTCGCAATGGCGCGGTGCCGGTCCCGCCGTCCGGGCGGAAGCTCGTTTCCTTACTTGAAAAGAAGTCGCCCAAGAATCTTTCCGATCCAAATTCACTCAAGTAATTCAGCGCCCGCCACTGGTAGCCGCTTTCCTGCCCGAACGCGGCTACCTGCCGGGCGCACGTGTGCTTGGAAGGCCCGATTCTGAAAACACAAGGGGCCGGCGGAGAACTTTTGTTTCGCAGGGCCGTGCTATTCTGGCTGGCATGAATTTACGCGTGGCGCGAATCGATCACATTCAGATCGCGGCGCCCGAGGGATGCGAATCCGCGGCGAGGGATTTCTATGGCTTGGTACTGGGGATGAAAGAAATCCAGAAACCTCCGATTTTACGCGCGCGTGGAGGCTGCTGGTTCGAGTGCGGCTCGCAGCAGGTGCACATCGGCGTGGACCGGGATTTTCGGGCAGCCAAGAAAGCGCACCCGGCCTTCGCGGTGCTGCATCTGGACGAACTGCGCGAAACGCTGAAGAGCCGGGGCGTGTCCGTCGTCAATGATGATAAACTTCCGGGCGCGCGCCGATTCTACGCGGAAGATCCGTGGGGAAACCGGCTCGAATTTGTTGAACTTCCCGCATAGCCTTGCCTTTCGTACTGCATCGAACTTGAGAAATTTTAGGAGCGCGCCGCGAACTTTTTGCGGGGCAACCGCGAGTGGCTGACAAAAAAATCTGTGCGATTTGCAACAAACGGCGCGCCGAGCGCTATTGCCCGGCCAAGGGCGAGAAAATTTGCGCCATCGATTGCGGGATCGAGCGCGAAGTGACCATCGACTGCCCGAGCGATTGCGCCTATTTGGTCGCGGCGCACCGTTGGGAGCAAAGCCACCCGAAACCGCTCGCCGAGGGTGAAGTCCCATTCCCGGACGTGTCTTTTCCCGCCGAGCTGATTCATACGCGGCAAACCGTGCTGTCGGGACTTGGATACAGCGTGCTCATCTACGCCGCGGATCAGCGTTCTCTCGCCGACTCCGATGTGTTCGCAGCCGTGCAGGCCATGGCGGAGACCCGCCGTACACTGCTGTCCGGGATCTACTACGAAAAACCGCCGGAGATTCCTGTGGCCGCGGGGCTATACGCCGCCCTCGCGAAATTTATCGAAGAGGAAAAGAAACATGCGGCGGAGCACCCGGAGTTTCCGGCTTTGAAGGACACGGAAATTTTCCATCTTCTGGTATTCTTTCTCCGTTTCGGGCGGTTGCGCTCCAACGGGCGGCCGCGCACGCGCGCCTTCATCGAGTTTCTGCGCTCGCAGTTTCCAATCGAAGCGGGCGTTTCCAAGGAAGAGCCACGAATCATTCTGCCTTAGGTAGGACGGGCTTCAGCCTGTCGGTTTTTCTCAACTGGCGGAAATCAAAACCAGACAGGCTGAAGCCCGTCCTACGTAAGGCCAAGATTCAGCTGTTGCACGCGCTCCGGCGGCCGCCCGGGATCGAGGGGGCGGACGCCCAGACCGTATTTCTTGCGGAGCGCGGCTACTCGAGTCGAAATTTCCTGGCGATAAGTTTCTGGCGCATAGGCCGCGTGTGAAAACCATTCGCGATAGCGCCGCGCGAGCTTGGGAAATTTCGCGTCCAGAAACGGAAGAAATTGCTTTTGCGCCGACGGCATAAGGAACAGCACGCTGCCGGCAAACCACAGCGCGCCGGCATCGCGGGCGGCGCGCGCCAGGGCGTCCAGGTCTTCTTCGCGGTCGGTGATGCCCGGCAAGATGGGCATGGCGAACACGCCGGCGGCGATGCCCGCGCGGCGCAGTTCCTGAACGGCGTGCATGCGCAGATCGGGGCGCGGCGCGCGCGGCTCCAGGATTCGTGCAAGTCTCGTGCGCAGGGTCGTGATGCTTAAGTTCACGGACACGCAGGAGTGCTCGGCAATGCGGCGCAGGAGGCCCACATCGCGCAGAACCTGATCGGATTTCGTGGTGATTGAGATGCTCAGCCCTCTGCGCGCGGCCATTTGTTCGAGAATCGCGCGCGTGGCGCCGAATTCGCGCTCCGCCGGCTGGTAGGGGTCGGTGGCGGTTCCGATGGCGATATGCTCGCCCTGAACTCTTTCCATGCCCAGGTCGCGCCTCGCGAGCGGTCCGGCATCTTGCTTGACGTAGATCTTCTTTTCAAAGTCGTGCGCATCCAGTTCCATGTACTCGTGCGTGTACCGCGCGTAGCAATACTGGCAGCCAAATTCACAGCCACGATAGGGATTCACGGTCCAGGAAAAAGGCACGCGGGTCGATTCACAGTGGTTCAAGATTGATTTCACTGGCAGCAGGAAATATTCCGTGCCGCGCTTGGCGTCAGCAAGCGGGGAGGAAAAGGCGAGACGGGCGATGCCGACGCGTTCGGGCACGGACCCTGGTGGCAGCAGGGCACCCGGCCCGCTGTCCCGATGGGTCGGGACGTCGGGGAATAAGGTGGGTGTGGGATCGCTCCCGCGGCCACGGAGAGCCCTCCTTTGCAAAGGAAGCTTCTCGGAAGCCGCAGGAATCGAGGTTGCAGTCGCCATCACCCGTCTCGCGAAGCACGCGCGGAGTATTTCGCTTTGTGTTCGCTTTGTCAAGGGCTATTTTCGTATTTTATTCGCCAATGCTCGATTAAAGCGCGCCCGGTTGAGGGCCGAAGGACAGGTGACGCTTGAGACCGTGCCGGCTCGACGGCCGGCAAGTGCCGCGGAGTCGAGGGCTATACTCGATACACTCATATGGAGCGGAACATGCCCAAGATCGGCATCCTGATCATCGAAAACGATGAGGCGAACCAGTCGGCCTTGCGCCAAGTGCTGGACTCGGAAGGCTGGCAAGTCCGGGTTGTGCCGGTCGTCAACCAGGCCCTCGCGGAACTGTCCAGCGGCGAATGGTCCCTAGTAATCGTGAACATCGCGATGATTGGGCTGACCAGCCCGGTTTACCTGACGCTCAGAGAATTGGCGCTGGCGCCAGCGGTCGAGGCAGGCAATGTCCGCGCGCGCGTGCTCTTCGTGGTGCCCGAATCAGCGGCGGCGGGAGCGCTGCCGATCTTCGAGCGAGAAAAATTGCCCTACGTTCTGAAGCCATTCCAATTCCACGACCTGCTCGAAAAGGTAAGCGATCTCCTGATGGAAGCAGCCGCACTGGTCAACCCGATTCGCCGCGTGCGCCACGATTCCAACTTGTCCGAGCGCAAGCGCAAGGAAGGGCGCGAAGGCCGCGAAACCGGCAACGCCTTTGCCCAGCGGAACACCAACATGTTCGCCAAACGCGACGAGTACGTCATGACCGAGGAAGAGATTGCGGAATTCGAAAAGTCGGAAAAAGAAGAACGGGAACTGAAAAAGAAAAAGAATCCATGGGAAGAGCGTTTCTGATCCCCCCACACAAGACTCAATCCCCCGACGATTGTGAACCGGCGGCGCCCTGTATCGGCTGCCAGATTCGTAACTCGCTCCGATCTTGCGTGGCGGCAAGCAATTCGGCGACTGTCTTGCGCAGAACCGGATGGCGAAATTCAGGAGCGATCTCGGCCAGGGGAACGAGCACGAAGCGGCGTTCCACTAAGCGCGGATGAGGAATCTCCATTCCAGCCTCGTGAATCACCACTGATTCGTAAAAAAGAACATCGAGGTCGATGATCCGGGGGCCGCGCGGGACAAGCTTCCTGCTGCCCAGCGTGCGTTCGATCGCCTGCAACTCTTCGAGCAATTGGCGCGGCTCAAGCGAAGTTTCCGCTCCGACAACGCAATTCAAAAACCACGGCTGCTCAAGAAAATCGACAGGCTCAGTCTCGTAAATGGAAGAGCGGCGCAGAACTCGCACGCCAATTTCCGAAAGTGCTTCGATGGCGCGTTCCAGATTCGCGGCGCGATCGCCAAGGTTCGATCCGAGGGAGAGATAGATGAGTTTGCCGCCCGCCATACCGAAGAATGAAACCACGGATGCACACGGATTAACACGGATAAAATCTGAGCGCTGAAAACAGGCATAGTGGGTCCGCGCTACCCGCATTCCTCGGGTGATCCTTTCCCTATTCATTTGAAGAAGGTATCATGCGTCGGCAATTGCTATTTCTCTGCTTCCCTCTTAAATGCGCGGCTTGAAGAAAATTGTTGGCCAGACTGCAATTGTTAACCGCCTTGAGGCGCTCAGGAATTTCTTTGTCAGCAAGGGAACTGCACCCGGTCATCTTCTCTTCATTGGTCCCGAAGGTATGGGAAAGCGCACAATTGCACTGGCGTTTGCCGAAGAACTGGGTGCTACAGCAAAGGTAGCATTCGCACGATCAATGGAACGTAAGGGAGACCTAACTGCAATCCTGACGAGCTTAGAATCGAATGAGGTTCTTCTGATTGAAGATGTTTGCCGCTTGCGTCAGCCACTAAAGGAAATGCTCAGCCTCCCGCTTGAGGAATTTCGCCTCGATCTTGTAATTGGGCAGGGTGCCGGTGCACGAATCCACCCGTTCAAACTCAATCCGTTTACGTGTATTGGGACGTGCTTGAAAGAATCGGATTGCCCCATGGGTTTGAGGAATTTGTTTTTCTTGAAACTGTCAATTGAAAGTTACTCCATTCCAGAACTCGGACAAATCTCCGAACGGATCGCGGCCACCAATGATTTGACTTTCGCTCCGAATGCGATAAGCCTGATCGCAAGGATGAGCAATGGAAATCCGAGGCAGGCTGAGATTCTGGTTCGGCAATTGGCCAAAACGAGTGCAGGCGCAATTGCCGAAAAAGATGCTGAAGAAGCTTTTGCGGCGCTGGGTCTCATGAACGTGACAACTGGGGCGCCCGTCCAATCGAAGAACCTCAAAACCCTTTCCGGAGTCGAATTCGAAGAATTCATAACGCAAATACTCAGAGCCATGGGTTTTCAGACCCAAATGACAAAGGCCAGTGGCGACGGTGGAATAGATATCGTTGCGACTCTGGATAAGCCGGTCCTCGGCGGCCGGTATCTTTTCCAGTGCAAGAGGCTTGGTCCCGATTCGCTGGTAGGTGCGCCCACGGTTAGGGAGTTCTACGGCGCTGTCACTGCGGACAGAAAAGCCCGCAAGGGAATTCTGATCACGAATTCGGAGTTCACCATACAAGCCAAAGAGTTTGCAGGGGAAGTTGGCATTGAGCTGATCGACGGACAAAAACTTGCGAACCTCCTCGCCGAGTACGGTAATCCACTAGAAGACAGGGAATAGCGCTGTCTTGAAGAGGTGAGTCTAAAGCGGAAGTGCCTGTTGCCTGCGAGGATCTTCGATATTGAAATAATTGTATGCGAGGGCCGTGGCTTGGCGTCCCCTTTGGGTCCTATCTATAAGACCCAACTGCATTAAGTATGGTTCGTAAATTTCCTCGATTGCATCTTCTTCCTCGTTGAGCGATGCCGCAAGAGTGTTCAGGCCGACAGGTCCACCGGAGTACTTTTGGATAATGGTCAAAAGAAGATTTCGGTCGACCTCGTCCAAGCCACGTTCGTCCACGCCCAGCATTTCGAGAGCCTCTCGCGCTACCTGGAGAGTGACATGGCCTTGCGCCCTCACCTGCGCGAAATCGCGCGCCCGGCGCAGCAGCCGGTTCGCGACGCGCGGTGTTCCCCGGCTGCGGCGTGCAATTTCAAATGCGCCGTCGTCGTCCACAGCAATGTTCAGAATCTTCGCGGAGCGGCTAACAATTTCGACCAACTCCTCGGGCGTATAGAACTCCAGGCGATGAACGATGCCGAAGCGCGATCGTAGCGGCGCAGTCACCAAGCCCGCGCGTGTCGTGGCTCCAATTAAAGTGAATCGCTTCAGTCTCATGTTGTGGATTCGAGCCCCGGGTCCCTGACCCACAATCAAATCGACACAATAGTCCTCCATGGCTGGGTACAGTATTTCTTCCAAAGTGGGAAGTAGACGATGGATCTCGTCAACAAAAAATACCTCTCGTTGTTCGAGTTCAGCGAGGATAGCGGTAAGCTCGCCCTTGTGTTCGAGCGCTGGACCAGAACTTGTCAGTATGGAGACACCGAGCTCGTTCGCAATGATCTGGGCAAGCGTCGTTTTGCCGAGGCCCGGCGGGCCATATAGCAGCACGTGGTCCAACGCTTCATCACGATCGCGAGCCGCCTGGATGGCAATCTGAATGTTTTCCTTCACCCGCGATTGGCCGATGTAATCTGCGAACCGCTTCGGGCGGACGCTTGCGTCTATCCGCGCATCTTCATCTAATTCCTGACCTGATGTGATTCGAAGCTCGTTGTTCATGATAATTTACTCGTTGGTTCGGCTTGCTCTTGCTTTGGGATTGCGCAACCGATGCAGTGATGCGCGGAGTAATGGTTCAAAATCAATGGCGTTCCCATTGCTCCGAACAGCCTCAACTGCATTCTCTGCGACGGATCGATCATATCCTAGGTTTGTTAATGCAAAAATTACCTCATCCCCACCACGCGTCGTCGTAACCGGCCGGCGCGCATCTTCGGGAATTTCCATCGCGGCCAGCTTGTCGCGCAGCTCGACGATCATGCGCTCGGCCGTCTTGCGCCCCACGCCGGGAATGCGGGTCAGCCGCGCCAGATCGCCCGAGCGGACCGCGGGCACCAGATCGTCCACGCTCATGCCGGAAAGAATTTTCAGCGCCAGAACCGGGCCCACACCGGAAGCGGAAATCAGCAACTCGAATAAATGCTTTTCGCGCGCGCTCAAAAAGCCGTAGAGGGCTATCGCGTCCTCGCGCACCTGCGTATGAATCAGCAGCGTGACGCTCGAATGCAGGTCCCCCAGCGCGTAAAACGTCGAAAGCGGAATGTGCACCAGGTAGCCGACCCCGCCCACGTCCACCAGCACTTGGTTCGGCCGTTTATCGCCGAGCGTTCCGCGAAGCTGAGCAATCATCTCTTGGCTACCCGCCCGCGATTATGGCGGCGCGCTGGCAGAGTGTCAACGCGACGGCAATCAAAGTGAATGCGCAGTGCGCCCGCCAAAAGCACTTTTGATATGGATCTGCCTTTATCAGTGTCCATCTGTGTTTACCTGTGGATTTATTCCGCGGAATCACTCGTCATGCAGATCGACCGAATCAATCACGCCGATGACGGCGGAGTCGATGGGAGAATTGGGACGGCCGACGGCGGTCATGGCGGAAAAACCTTCCGTGGTGAGCAAAACGCGGTCGCCGATGCCCGCGTCCACGGAATCGAGTGCGAGAACTGGATCGCCGCGATCGGTGCCGTCCAGTTGAAGCGGCTGGACGACAAGGATCTTGCGCCCTTCGTGCGACACGACCTTCTGCGTTGCGACGACATCTCCGATCACGCGGCCGATCAACATGCGAGGGAGTGTAGTGTCCAATACTAAAACTTGAAAGGGTAAAGTTTGGATTCAGAATTGGGCAGAAGAGGCAGACCTGAGCCTAGTTCACCGGAATATTCACCGAATCGACGATGCCAACGATGGTGGCTTCGGTGGGCAAATCGGCGGGGAGGAATGGGAAGCTGGCTTCCCTGCCGCGGCACCAGTAGATTGTTTCGCCGGCGCCGGCGCCGACTGCGTCCAGGGCGATGACCGGGCGGCCCTTGTCGCGGCCCTTGCGGTCGAGCGGCTGAACGATGAGGAGTTTCTGTCCGATGAGCGCGGGGTCTTTCATTGTGCAGACCACGTTGCCGATGATGCGTCCAAGGAGCATGTTATTTCTTTCGCGCGGCGGCGAGTTCGCCTTCGTGCAGCGCGTCGAGCATTACTTCATCGACGATGCCGACGATCGCGGCGTCCACGGGGCGGTCCTTGCATTCGGCGGCGTTACGCGCGGAGCTGCCGGTCACAACCAGGACGGTTTCGCGGAATCCGGAGTCCACTGTGTCGACGGCGATCATGTAGCCGGATTCGTCGTCGCCCTGCGGAGAAATCGGTTTCACGACGAGAAGTTTCTTGCCTTCCAGACGCGCATCCTTGCGCGTCGAAACCACGGTGCCGACAATGCGAGCGAGAATCATGGGTCAGCTTCAACCTCAAATTAAAAATTCCTAGGAGCAATTCACAAAAACACGCAGCGATTGCCGAACGAAACGCATAAAACATCTTCATGACGCGATAAAGAAGCTCGCGACGGCACGCCACAATGAAGCAGTCCGCGAGCGTATTCGCGATGCCGGCCCGGGCGCCTAATTTCCGGCGGCGACGGCCGTCTTCCCGATGGGAAGCACGTCCTCGAGCGACTGATGCGGCCGCGCGATCACATGAACGGCCACTAATTCGCCAACGCGCCGCGCAGCGGCAGCTCCGGCGTCCGTCGCGGCCTTCACGGCGGCGACGTCACCGCGGACCATGGCCGTAACATAGCCCGAACCAATTTTTTCCCAGCCAACGAGCGTGACCTTGGCCGCCTTGACCATCGCGTCCGAGGCTTCAATCATCGCGACCAGGCCGCGGGTCTCGATCATGCCGAGTGCTTCGCCCATGCTTTTTCCTCCGTGGCCGGTCGTCAAAAAATTCCAGCCGGCGCAACTGCTAGAAAATCCGATGGCCTGAAATTCAATCGCCGCTTCGCGAGTTTATCGCAGCGCGCGGTCCTTGCGCACTGCTTCTTCGATCAAAGCTTCGAGCTCTTCGCGCGTAACCGAAATGCGTTCCTGCCGTTGTTCGCCGGGCCCCGCATTGTCGCTCGTGACGGGACAACCGGGAGCCACCGTGGACGCGGTCATTGTGCCGTAGCGGGCGCGCGCCACGAGCAATTTTTCCACATCACGCCCAGAAAGCAAGACTTGTTTCCCCAGCAACTCGGTCATGAGGGACACTTGCGCGAAATGCTCGACCGTTTCCATCCGAAAAAAGGCGCTCAGCAAATCGGGGCCGCAGGTCACGACGCCATGGTTGGCCAGGAGAATCGCGTCGTAATGCTGCACCATGGGCTCGAGCGCATCGGAAAGTTCCTGCGTCCCAGGCGTGCCGTATTGCGCGACCGGGATACAGCCCAGCGCGATGATCAGTTCGCTGAGCAGCGCCTTGTTGAGCGCAATACCCGCGGCGGCGTGCGCCGTCGCGGCCGGCGGATGCGCATGGACCACGGCGTGAACATCGGGCCGGCGATTGTAGATCAGAAGATGCATGGCCAGCTCCGAGGAAGCCTCGCGGCGTCCGGAGACCTTTCGGCCCTGCAGATCGGTGATCACCAAGTCGTCCGGAGACATCATGCCTTTGCTTATGCCCGTCGGAGAGGTGAGAACGCGGCGCGAGTCGAGACGCACGGAAATATTTCCGTCGGTCGAGGCGACAAACGCACGGGTGTGAATCCATCGGCCCGCTGTGCAGACGTCGCGGCGGTGTTCTTCCTCGGACTTCACGGTTCCCGGAGAAATGGAATCGGTATTCATCGGCTAGGGACGGCTGCTTGCAACCTTTCTGTTTTCGCAACTGCCCTGCCAGGACCCGGTTTCGAGAAGTCTCCGGATGGGCCGCGATATCGTACTCCTGTCAGGCGTAAATTCCACGCTCCTTCAATGCATAAGCGACCCGGTTAATCCCGAGCATGTAAGCGGCGACACGGTTATTCACCTGGTGAGTTTCGGCGTTGCGCACTACTTCCTCAAAACTATGTTCGAGCACATCCTTCAGCCGGTCGTTCACTTCCCTCTCGCTCCAGAAATATCCCTGGCGGTCCTGCACCCACTCGAAATAGCTCACCGTCACGCCGCCGGCGTTGGCCAGAATGTCGGGAATGACAAAGATGCCTTTGCGATCCACGATTTCGTCCGCCAGCGCCGTGCAAGGGCCGTTCGCGCCTTCACACAGGATGCGGGCCTGCAACCGGTGCGCGTTTTCGGAAGTAATCTGATTTTCCACGGCCGCGGGGATGATGACCTCGGCCGGCTGGAACAGGACTTCGCTCGCGCTCATTTTGGCGCCGCCGCCGGGGAAATCCGGAAGCGGCTTGTGCTGGCCATACACCCAATCGATTAATTTCGGAACGTCAAAACCGCTTTCGTTGTACAGCGCGCCATGGATGTCGGCCACGCCAACGATCTTGTAGCCGGCCTCGTTCAGAAGTTTCGCCGCCATCGAGCCGACGTTTCCGAACCCTTGTACGATGACGCGCGTGTTCACGCGCAGCATGCGGAATCTGGCCAGCGCCCGGTCGCAGCTGATGAGCACGCCTCGCCCCGTGGCCTCGTGGCGGCCGCGCGATCCGCCGAGGTCGATGGGTTTGCCGGTCACGACGGCGGTCTCCGTGTGCCGCACGTGCATCGAATAAGTGTCCATGATCCAGGCCATGGTCTGTTCGTTGGTGCCGAGATCGGGCGCGGGCACGTCGCGCTCGGGCCCGAACCAGTCAATGAGTTCGGCCGTGTAGCGGCGCGTGATGCGCTCCAGTTCGCCGTGCGATAGTTTTTCGGGATCGCAAATCACGCCGCCTTTTGCTCCGCCAAAGGGAATGTTGACCACCGCGCACTTCCAGGTCATCCAGCTGGCCAGCGCGCGAACTTCATCCAGGGTCACGTTCGGCGCAAATCGGATGCCGCCTTTGCCCGGTCCGCGGACGATGGAATGATGCACGCGATACCCGATGAACACTTCGAGGTGGCCGCTATCGAGGATCACCGGAATGTAGACGGTGACCTCCTTGTTCGGATACTTCAAGAAGCGGTACAGCCCCTCTTCCAGCCCCAATTTTCGCGCGGCCGCTTCAAAGCGCGCATCCGCGGATTCGTAAATGTTGAATTCGTTGTGTACAGCCAGCGTGGCCATGGGAAACGCTCCTCTTAAATCCGCAGGATTGCATTCGCAATCTGCGGGACAACCCCCACGCATTGACGCCGGCCCATCCTCCGAAAATATTTGGGATCCAGGGCCAGCCGTGGCCAGTATACGAATCAAACCGCGCGCGGCGCAAGGAAAGGAATCGAATCACGTGAGCGATGGATGTGGTTCAGTTGGAGGGAGGGCGGCGCTGGACAAATTCCTCGATCAGGAGCTGCGAAAGACGCGCCGCGTCATGCCGCACCACGCCGTGTTCCTCGAGCAAATTGTCGAGCAAGCAGCGCACACCTAGGCGTTGCAGGTCCGGCATATCCACGCGCACGGGCTCGGCGCCACGCGTGCTGTACCGACGCGCCACTTCGGGAGAGATGAGCTGGTTGCTGGCGACAATCCAGTCGATGAACTTGCGCCGCGTGTGGCCGTAAATGACGCGCACGTGGTCGGCGAGCGCAAACCCCTCAGTTTCTCCCGGCTGGGTCATCAGATTCGCAATCAAAACCCGCGTCGCGGAGGACTTCTCAATCGCTTCGGCGACTCCCGAAACCAATAAATTTGGCAGTATGCTCGTGTAAAGAGAACCGGGGCCGATCAAGATCAGGTTCGCCTGCCGGATCGCCTCCAGCACATCCGGAAGGGGGACGACGTGGCGAGGACGCAGGCTCAGGCGGCGGATTTTTTTCCCGCTTTTCGCGATGCGCGTTTCACCCAGGACAACCTTCCCATCCGTCATCGCCGCTTCCAGCGAAACATTCTCGAGCGTGGTCGGAAAGATTCGTCCCCGGATGGCCAGAACCTCTCCGCTTACGCGGACGGCCTCGGCAAAATCCCCCGTCACATGGCTGAGCGCCGTGAGGAACAGATTTCCGAAACTGTGTCCACGCAAACCGCGGCCCGCATGGAACCGGTATTGAAAGAGACGGCCAAGCAAAGCTTCATCCTGCGAGAGGGCGACCATGCAATTGCGAATGTCGCCCGGCGGGAGGACGCGGTATTCGCGGCGCAGGCGGCCCGAACTTCCCCCGTCATCGGTGACCGTGACGATTGCGGCGAGATCGCTGATCGGATGGCGTTCCAACTCCTGCCGTCGGCGCGCGACATAGTGCTTCAGCCCGCGCAGCAGCATCGAAAGCCCCGTGCCTCCGCCGATCGCGACCACACGCACTCCACCGGGGCCCACGTCGAGTTTTCCTGTTCTTCTTTTCATCCGGATTGCTTCGCTATGGGGCGAGGTCGCGGCACAACTGGAATCAAGCGCCGGAGGCTTCGCGTTCGGGGTAGAGCAATTCGGTAAAGCGGGGGTCTTCCTGCAGGAATGCGAAATCTTCGTCGTTGCGCGCGTGGTAGCGGTTTTCCGGACGCAGCTGAATTGCGACTTTCAAATTTTCCATCGCCGATTCGGCTTCTCCAGTCAAACAATCCAGCGCCGCCATCGCGTAGAAAACGTAATCGGCTTTGGGCGCCAGCTTGCGCGCGCGCAGCAGATGATCGCGCGCTTCGTCCCAGCGCCCCAGATTCATCATTGCGACGCCCGCCTGATAATGATCTTCCGGAGTGCGTAAAGAGGGCGCGGGCTGCTTCGCCAAACGCTGGTCGATGATGCGCAGATGAATCTGCGCGCGGTCCGCCAACTCCTTGCTTGGGCCCGCTTGGACCTTTTCGAGCAACTCTTTCGCCTTTCCAAATTTTTGTTGGTGGAACTGCTGGACAGCCTGTTCGTACGCTTTTAGTTGCTGTTCGAATTGGGGGTCAGCCATCTGGCGAACCGCTTCCGCGTGTGCTGCGACTTTTTTATCCTCTTTATTTTTCAACACCTTACGGCTTCTCGAAGGAGCGCTCGCCCCATGCCTGCTGCGTTTTGTCGGCTTTCCAGTCCGTGCCATTTACCGGAGTCTAACAGAGGTCTCATCCATCGTCAACGCAACTGCGAAGGACCCGGGGGAAGCACAGGTTTGCATTTCCCCCGGGTCAGAAATCACTTATGCGAGGCAGAAGCCTTTGGCGTCGGCGGCGTAGCGGGATTCACTGCGGCCTGAGGCGCTTCAGGTACCAAAATTTTCTTCGCAGAGTCTGGAAGCTTATCTGCATTGGCCACCAAGAGCGCCAATTGCCACATTTGGGTGTCGTCCAGTATGCCCTTAAAAGTCGGCATTCCGGTCAACCGGATACCATTCTTTACCTTCCAAAAGCTCTCCTGCGGAGGATCGTCCGTCACGCCTTTGCCTTTGAACATCAGCGTTGCGTCGGGAAACATATTGGCTGCGATCTCCGGAGGGGGCTGGTCCGGCAAGCCATGGCACGTGGCGCACTTGTCCTTATAGAGCTTGGCCGCAGCCACATAATTTTCTTCGCTCGGTTGGATAGGAGGCGCGGGAATATTGGCCTTTTCAATATGCGCATCCAGCGATCGGCTCGCCATCCTCCGCTCCAGCATCATGGGCGGATCTGCAACTGCCGCGGGAGCCATTCCCGAAACAAAATAATAGTAAAGCCCGCCGCCGAATAACAACACTCCGGCCAGCACACCAATCACGAGACTTTTCATTAACAGTTTTCTCCTCTATCCGGGATTGAGCACAAGAGTATAGACCAAGCGCTTTGTTATTCGGCAGTCAAATCTTTATCAGGATGACCCTTCTTCAAGGGTCGCTCGAGCCCCTCAAAAAGATGCCAAAGAACAAGGCCGGGTTGGATAGGGCATCTTATCGCCCTGAGCGCAATAAACCTGACCCCCGTCCAAACCGCATGATTCGGGTATGCCGCGGAATTCGTGTCCGGCAACTGGGGGCCTGTCCGATGCCTGGCGAGCAACATGAGCTGGTTTGAGGATTGGCCGGCTTTCATGCGTGTGTTATAAAAGGGGACCCGGTCAATCCGGACAACTGTGCCTTTTATCAATTTTCCTGCTCGCGAAATTAACTGCAAGTTGGTGTACTACGGCCCAGGTCTGGGCGGGAAGACAGCCAACCTGCAGTGGATCTATGACCACACCGGAACCGCGCAAAAAGGCAAGATGATTTCCCTGGCGACGGAAACGGACCGCACGCTTTTTTTCGATTTTCTGCCGATCGACCTGGGCACCGTGCGCGGATTCAAAACGCGTATTCATCTCTATACCGTTCCCGGCCAGGTGTTTTATGAGGCCAGCCGCAAGCTGATCTTGAAGGGCGCCGATGGCGTGGTCTTTGTCGCGGATTCGCAGGAAGAGCGGCTCGATGCAAACCTCGAGACGCTTGAGAATTTGCGGGAACACCTCAAGGAACACAAACTCGACTTCAATGCGATTCCGTACGTCCTGCAGCTCAATAAACGCGACCTGCCCGGGGTTCTTTCCATCGAGGAACTCACCAAACACCTTCAAGTGAAAGGCGAACCGGTTACCGAGGGCGTCGCCATTACCGGCCAGGGCGTGTTTGAAACGCTGCGCGAAGTTGCCAAGCTGGTTCTCGCCGAACTGAAAAAAGGCGGGTAATCGTTTTTCCTAAACACGCACCGGACCCATCGCCCCGGGTGGCTAGCCTGCGCTCGTGACGCACTACTGAGCTTGGGCAGAACTGTACTCTTCATTGCCCGAGCCACTTTGCCGGCGTGGTAGCAACTGAGCGGGGAACTGAACCAGCGTGCAGTGGACGATCCGGTACGCCGCGCACATTTTTTCCCATCCCCGTTTTCCGCGACATTTATAATTGTCTAGCGGGTTTCTGAATTCCCAGGACTCGCGACCAGCCATGAGTTCATCACCGCCGATATCGAGCATGCACCAGCCTGATCCCTCCTCGCCAACGCGCCTGCCCGAGATGCAGGCGGAATTGCAGAAGCTGGAACGCCGGGACTGGTGGCTCTGGAGCATGGCCGTTATCGTCATGCTCCTGCTCACGTTTGCCGTGTTCACGATGAGCTTTCCTGGACTGGTCAAGGTGGACGACCCGTTCTTTGAAGCCAGCTTGAATCGGGCCGTGCGCGGTCTGATTGGATTGGTCCTGATCTTCAATGCCTACACCATCTATCAGCAGATCACAGTGAAGCGGTTGCGGCGGGATCTCTCCAAAAAAATCGAAGAGATGCAGATTCTGCAAGTGCGGGCGGAGGAGTTCGAACGGCTGGCGCTGGTCGATTCGCTGACAGGCCTTGCCAACCGGCGCGTGGCAGAAGGACGACTGGCGTCAGAGGCGGCTCGTTCCGCGCGCTACGGTCACCCCCTGACCGTGATTTCCTTCGATCTTGACAAGTTCAAGCAAATCAATGATACCTACGGTCATCTTGCGGGAGATCAGGTCCTCAAGGCCTTCGCCCGCCGCCTTGAATCCACGACCCGAAAGTCGGATCTGGCCGCACGCATGGGAGGGGACGAATTCCTGGTTCTGCTGCCCGAATGCACCACCAGCCACGTCCAAATGCTTTTGGACAGGATGCGCCCCCTGGAGACCGAATACGGCGGCACGAAAATTCCGATCTGCTTCTCGGCAGGATGGGTGGGGTACGAGAAAGGCGAAACCACCGAACAATTTTTGGAGCGCGCCGACCGCATCTTGTATGCGGAAAAGCGCTTGGGAAAAACGCGCGACAAAGAATCTTTAGCTGTCCTGTAACTTGAGAAACAGCCGGCGGAAAGTTCGCATCCAAGTGCGTCTTCCTGCTCAACACCGGTTATCAGATCAAATAAGTCCTTGAAGGAGTGTTACTTTTCAACGAACAGCCGGCCTTCAGTCTTCACCGAATTGATTTCAGCCGTGTTATAAGATCTTGATGTTTCGCCAGATCCACATCATCGGAATCCTTGAGGCTTCGGAATAATGGAAACCATCACGAATAGGAGACGCAGCCAGCGCCTGTTTATTCAGGTTCGCGTGGTGGTGGAAGGAAAACTGTCCAATAAATCGCCCTTCAGTGAAGAGACTCACACGATTGTTGTAAATGCGCATGGCGCGCTCGTGGAATTGGGCGTGCCGCTGGAGCAAGGCCAAGTCGTCACTCTTCTAAACATACGGACGAGCGAGAAAACCGATTGCGCAGTCAAGCTGGTGACTCCTGCGGAGCCCAAAAAATTCAATACGGCGCTCGAATTCACAATTCCCAATCCGGGCTTCTGGCGCATAAGCTTCCCTCCTGACGATTGGAACATCCGGCATCCCGACGCAAAAAAGAGCCGCTGACTTTCTGGGAGATATACCGGGCCTCCCGAACTCCTTGCCGCCTCAGATGGAAGTCCTATTCATCACTCCATTCGATGGGCTTATTCAAATTATCTTGAGGATTGATTCTCGCCGAGGCAGCAAATCAGGCCAGCTGCCCACAAAAAAAGGGAGGTGATAACCAGATTGGTCATCACCTCCCGGGGTGGGGTGGGGTGTTGCTGGGTAAATTCAATAAACTAAAGCCGATAATTGCCTTTGATATTTCGTGAAACGTCACTAGTACAAAAAGCAGCCACCTAATCTAATGCACGGAATAGCATATCAGGATAGATCGTGTCAACAACGAAATTCGCCTGTGTCAGTAGCACGTGAAGTGTCCGGTGTAATTAGCACATGAAATTCATGTGCGTAAAGCTGATGTTGCGGCGGCGCTGTTCAGGACTTCACGGACCCGGCGGCAAAGCAAGGAAGGGCTATAAGGCTTCCTAAGAACTGCCACACCGCGCTCCGCCAAATCGGCCAGCGTGGCAATTTCGTTGCTATAACCTGTTGCAAAGACAACAGATACGCCTGGATCGAGGGCCTTGATGGCCGCAAAGACTTCCGGGCCGCTCCGCCGGGGCATGATCACATCCAGCAAGACCAGTGAAATGCGGTCGCGGTGCGCGATAAAGGTTTCAATGGCTTCCTCGCCATCGTGCGCCAGCAAGATGTGATATCCCTTGGCCGTCAGAACGGATTGCGCCATCTCACAAATGCCCTCGTGGTCGTCGGCGAGCAGGATCGTTTCGGTGCCGCCGAGGACCGGCAAATCATCGGAATCCGGTGGGCGAGCATCGCCCGCCGTAGGGGTTTCATTGACCGGAAGGAAGATCCGAAATGTACTCCCCTGGCCGGGCTCGCTTTCCACGTGAATAAATCCATTGTGCTGTTTGACAATTCCATAAGCGGTGGCAAGCCCCAGGCCGGTGCCCTTTCCTGTTCCCTTGGTGGTGAAGAAAGGCTCGAAGATCCGCTCTCGTAAGGCGGCATCCATACCGATCCCCGTGTCGCTTACACGGAGTTCGGCAAAGCGTCCTGGCTGGAATCCCACCGTGCGGCGGCAGTCCTCTTCGGAGAACTCGGCATTGTGCGTTTCAATGGTGATCCGCCCGCCCTTGGGCATAGCGTCGCGAGAATTGATGCAAAGGTTCATTAGCACTTGCTCGATTTGCGTGGGATCGGCACGCACAGCCCACAAAACATCCGCCAAAGCCGTTTTGATCTCGATGTCTTTGCCGATCACTTTTTCGAGCAGGTTCATAACATCTTGGACGGTTTGATTCAGGTTAAGGCTTCGTGGCTCGAGAATCTGCCGCCGCGCAAACGCCAGCAACTGCTGGATCAACGCCGTGACGCGGTCGCATTGCAAATGAATTTTTTTGAAATAGCCTTCCAGCGTCGTATTGCTGGAAGCGGCTTGCTCCTCTCCCAATTCCGCCCATCCGACAATGGCGCCGATCACGTTGTTGAAATCGTGCGCGATCCCGCCGGCCAGCTGGCCGAAGGCCTCGAATTTCTGGGCGTGCTGCAACTGCTGTTCAAGAGTCCGGCGCTCGCTCATGTCCCGTGAAACGGTGGCGACGAAGCGCGGCTCGCCGGTCTTTTGGTCCTTCACCTGGAACCCCACAAAATCCATGGGCAGGGACTGCCCGGTCTGGCGGTGGCGGAACCGCAATTCTCCTTTCCAGTGCCCGGACGAGTAAAGCGCCGGCAAAATTTTGTCATGCACCAAGGGCAGATCAGCCGGGGCCACGTAGTCGAGGGAATGCGTCCCTTTCACGGATTCCGCATCCAAGATCCCGAGCATGGCGCGGCCCGCTGGGTTGACGTATTCCACATTGTCGTGGAGATCGGCGACGGCGATGAAATCCCGGCTGTTTTCCACCAAGGTAAAAAATTTTTGCTTCTCTTCTTCGGCCCGTTTCCGTTCGGTTATGTCCTGAGCCACGACGAGCGCGGCGGCGTGTCCGGAGTATTCCATCTTGTGCAGGAACATTTCCACGTCGATGAGCGAACCATCCTTCTTGCGGTGGCGCCACTGGCCGGCAAGTTGCTCTTGCGGATTTGCATCCTGAAAGGCCGCCAGCAATTTCGGAACCTCCTCGGCCGGATGCAGGTCGGTGGCGCTCATTTGCAGGAACTCCATCCGGTCAAACCCGTAGTGGGAAAGAGCCGCGTCGTTCACCAGCAGAATTTGCAGCGTCCCGTTTTCGAAAACCCACATGGGCAGAGGATTGTGCGCAAACAGAAAGAGAGAATTGGCTTCGCTTTCGCGAAGCGCGTGCACCATGAGGCCGCGGGCGTCTCGATGGGCTCTCTCTTCCAGAGCCCGCGCCACAACCAGAGGAAGGCGGGCCAGATGGTCCTTCAAAACATAATCCGTAATGCCTTGCTTGATGCACTCAACGGCCACTTCTTCGCCGAGGATTCCGGTAACCAGGATAAATGGAACATCGCGTCCGGCCCGGCGCATCTCGGAAAACGCGTCGATGCCGGTCCAGCCCGGGAGCCGGTAATCGGCGAGCACAATGTCGAACGGAAACCGCCCGACCTGCTCGAGAAACTCCGCTCGTGTGGAGATAATTTGCGGCTGGCACTGAAATCCAGCGCGTTCCAGCTGATGAAGATTCAGCTCGGCATCGGCCACAGAGGTCTCAATGAGCATCACGTGCAGCGGCGCAGCCATGTTCCACAAAGTGGTCATCGAAGCATTCGGGGTTGTTTGGCTCACGCGGACTTCTCCGTGCGATTGGGCAAGGCTTGCCGCGGGGGCGGCTGGTTCACCAGCAGCCAATAAAGCGCCAGGGTGTGCACCGTTTCGCGGAATGGCTGTACGGGGGTGGTCGGGATAGGCAGGTAAGGGAGCACAATCAGGGAGTCCGATACCACGTGCAGTCCGATGAGGCTCGGTGTCCACAAGTAGCCATTTCCGTGCGGCATGAAACTGCCCGGAAAAATCAGGCCTTCCAGAAACCGCATTCTTCCCCCGTCTTGCGAGACTCAGCAGTAGAGTGAAGAGCCATGCGCGAGTAAACGCACAGCCCCGCGAACACTCCCTAGGGTCTCTATCGGCAAGATAGGGGTTTGGCTTCAGCGAAGAGGCAAGAGGTTTTGCAATTGGTCGGAAGTGCTACACGACCGTGGACTGCTTGAGGGCCGGCGAATCGGAGCCGCGCAATTGCTTTTTCTTTTTTTCTTCATACATTTGCGCATCGGCAATCCGGAGCAGTTGATCGAGCGACGGCTGGTGAACCACGGGCACGTCGGCAATCCCGACGCTCAGGGAAAGCCGGAAGCGCCAGGAGGAGAGCGCATTGATGAAATCCGCGCGCTCTTGCAGGCGCTTGCGAACTTGTTGGGCGGAGTCCTGCCCCGCATCGGTCATCAGGACGCAGAATTCATCGCCGCCCAGGCGCGCGAGAATGTCCGATTGCCGAAAGCAGGCGCGCAGAACATTTCCAGTGACGATCAACGCGCGGTTGCCTTCCAGGTGGCCGCATGAGTCGTTGATGAGTTTTAAATCGTCCAGGTCCAGGTAGATGAGCAGCGCCGCGCCCTTGCGCTGGATCATCCGCAGATGCTGTTCGGCCAGGGCCAGGAATCCGCGGCGGTTGTACAGTCCGGTGAGGTCGTCGATCAAGGAAAGATTTAGCAAGTTCCTTTGTAGCCGGTGGCGCTCAATCGAATAGCGCAGCACTCGCACCAGGGTCGGGCGGTCCAGGCGTTCTTTGGCCAGAAAATCCTGCACGCCTTCGCGCAGCGCCTCGACGGCCAGAAGTTCGTCTTCGGACTCCGTCAGAACGACCATGGGCATATCCGGCGCCGCGGCACGCGCGGCTTGCACGATTGCGCGGCCCTGCGGCCTAGAGCCCAGGTCGAGGAGCAAGAACGTCCGCTGGATCGCTGGAGAGACGCGCAGCGGCTAGTTCGAGGTCCGCAACGTGCGCAATATGAAATTGGCTGGAATCTTCTGTGTCCAGTAGCCCGCGAAGCCGGCATGCATCCTTCGCTTCTCCCACCAATAGAATACGGATCGGCACACCGTTCGTCGACACCGTGCAGCCTCAGGATTCCCATTCTGGGTTCGCCCATTCTCACTTATGAAGACACATGGAAAGCCTCGACACGATCCAGCGCGAGCCGAATGCAGCCGGGTAACGAGGCGAACAAGGGAATCCACTTTCTGGAAGGGAGAAATGAAGTCTCATCCACTGCGGGAGAGTTGTCAAGGCGCCCGACGCGTAGTGAACTCAGGAAGCCAACCCCGGTCGGATCGTCGTAGTTGGTAAATTGCTAGCGGGAAAGGGACGCGGGCGCGGTAAAGAATGGACTAATCACAAGGATGCCATCCAGATCCTGGTTCGTTTGCAAGTCCTCGGTCAGTAGGTACCGGCAACCGATGGATTTTGCAGCGGCCACAATGAGTGCATCCCAAAACGAGAGTTGAAAACGGTCCTGTAGCTTCCAGCCTCGCTCCAGAATCGCGGCATCCACCGTCACGGGCTGCCAGGCCAGCAGATCTTTCACTTCGGCGCGCGCCTCATCGCGACCCTCTGGCCATTTCTGGGTGGCCTGGACATAAAACTCTTGCAGCACCTGAAAACTGACTCTGCCGAGGCGGTTCTTCCACAGTTCATCCCGCCAAGCCCGGGCTGCCTGTTGTTTTTTCAGATCGGCTCGGTCAAGCGCATAAAGGAAGACATTCGTATCAACGAAGACCGGCGCGATCATGGGCCTCCTCGCGCGACAGGTATCGGCCCTGAGTCTTGAGGAAGGCCTTGCGCGCTAGGGCGCGGCGCATGGCCCTTTCATAGCCGTCGTTCTGGAGCATGCGCTCTTTGAGAATCGCTCCCAGCAAGCGAGAGACGCTGGTGTCCTTTCGAGCCGCTTCGATGCGGGCCCAGCGCGCTACCGGTTCTTCGAGCGTGATGGTGACATTGCGCAGTTTTGTTTTCATAGCACGAATATAGTGTAACACGAACCTCGTGTCATTTGAATCGTCGCCTTTTGGCGCGGGCCGCATTCCGTCAATTAGAATTGCCTGCGCAACTCCCGCCGAGCAGCAACGGGGCTCTAAACCTGCACCCTTCTCGAAAAACGTAACGAGTGTGGCAACCGGCCAACCGGCGACTACTTGGCTAGATTGTGTGATTGGCTCAGCAAATTCACGAACAGCCGGAAGGCGCCGGCGTTGCCTTCCGGCAACTGGCGCGAAAAGGAGAGGCCCGTGTAGATGTACATGCCTTTGCCGGTGCGGGTCCAGACGAGGCTGCCGAGAAGATCCTTTTCGCCGGGGTCGTGCATCGAGAGAACGGTGTGATATTGCGGGTCCCATTTTTCCCAGAAGTAGAGGCCGCGCTCCTGCACCCAGCCGTCGAAATCGTGGGCGCTGATTTTATTCGGGAAACTGAGAAGGGAACTTGCGGGATCCGTGAAATTCACCACCGCGTTTTCGTCGGTGATGCGGGGGGCCGTCGTTCCCATCGTCGCGGGGAATGGAGCGAGCTTGAGCGCGTCCCAAATGGCAGGCCGCTGGTCCAGCACGACGAGCGTGCCGCCGCCCGCCGCGTAATCGAGCAGGCGCGAATTCGAAGCGACAACGTCGGAGCGCAATTCGTACGCGCGCATGCCGGCCACAATGGCGTCAAACCGGCTGAGGTCGCCGAAAGCGAGGGCATTGGAGTCGAGCAGTTCAACGTCGACGCCCAGGCGGCGCAACGAATCCGGAATGGCGTCGTTTTCGGCGGAAATATAACCTACGCGCAGATGATCCGGCAGTGCGATGGAGAACACGTGCACGGGCACCGTGGCAGGCGCGCTCCACAGATAGGTCGGCAGGGAAGGCAGCGGCACGAGCGAAGTTTCGAATATTTCCTCGCCGCGTTTCGCGAAAGCTTTCAGTTGGTAATTTCCGGCGGCAATATTTGCCGGGGGCATTACCGTCAGGTGCACCAGGCGATCGCCAGCGCCGGAAAATTCGACAATCTCCGGCGCCGGGGCTTTCCAGCCGGACGGCACTTCCACCCCGACGCTGACCTTGGACGGCGTCTGCGCAAAGGAGTGCACGCGGGCGAACACATCGAACTGCATGGGCCGGCGCGACTCGACGACCACATACTGCTCCGGCTCCGGGGTGAGCTCGACCGGCGGAACGATGCGCAGCGGGTAGCTCAGCACGCTGACCGTGGTGGGGTGCAGGCTTTGCACCGGCTCGGTGAAGTCAAAAGCGTAGCCGTCGGCCTCGACATGCGCGCGCGCGCGGACGAGCGGCGGCGGAAATGGGTTGAGAAAATCGCCCGGCGTGCGCGGGGTTTGCGCCCGCGCGGGAACGGCGACGCTGAAATTCGTCGAGCCGTCTTTCTCTTCCTGCTTCGTGATGCTCCAGCCGGAAGGCAGCGCCAGGTCCGGCTTCGAAAATGTGGCTGAAATATCATTGCGATGGGCTACTGCGGCACGTACGCTGAAACCCTCACCAGCGACGAGTTCGCTGCGGTCGGCGTTGGAAACGATTTTGATCGCTGCGGCGTCGGAGAGCGCGTGGTTGATTCGTTCGCGGACCTGCTCGAGTTCCCACAATGCTCCTGCGGCGGACGGATCCTGTGAGCGTTTCAACTGATCCTCAAGGGAAACAATCTGTTTGCCCGCCGCGGCGATGGAGCGCACGGCGCCCGGCCAGTCGAGCTTTTCCGCCGACAGGCGAGCTTGGTCAAGCGCGTGGTCGGCGGCCGCGAGCAAATCCCCGGCCGGCACCGGAATCACGCGAGCGAGCGAAGTGAGGGGCTGCGCAAAATCGGACGGCGAAGGCGGGCCGCCGGTCGTGCGCTTCAAACCGTACGGACGGCGCAGGAACGGCGAATTCAGAAACGGCGTCACGCCCTGCGAGCGGTGATGCAGGTAGCCATCGAGCGAGATTTCGCGGTAACTGAGCCCCCAAATCGGCGAAATCTCATCGGCGGGCACCAACCACGAGCCGGTGTAGTCCACCTTCTCATCCTGCGCGGTCGCGCGCACCGGATTGAGAATCATTTCGACGCGCCAGGGTTTCAGTCCTTCGGCAATTTGATCGGGATACTTGGTGGGATCGGCCGCAGCCTCCACCGCTTTCGGCGTTTGATAGCCGGAATCTTGATGATTGCCGTGGCCGGTTTTCTGGCCTCCCCAGCCGTTCACTACAATTTGCGGGCGCAGCATGCGGATCACGCGCACCATGTCTTCCAGCTCGACGCCTTGCCATTTTTCGAGCGTTTCTTCGAGCGTCTTTGAAAAACCGAAATCGACGACGCGCGTGAAATAGAGACGCGGCCCTTCGACATTCATCGCCGCGGAAAGCTCGGAACTGCGCAGGATGCCGAGTTGCGCGCCTTGCTCGGGGCCAATGGCGTTCTGGCCGCCCTCGCCGCGATTCAGAGTCAAGAGCGTCGTGTCCGTGCCCAGGGCGTGAGGCAGGTAGGTGAGCAGCGTGGAGGCTTCGTCATCGGGATGGGCCACGGTGAACAGGACGCGCGTGACCACGCGCGCTTTCTGGATCGATTCGAGCGTGTCCGCGACGCTTTGGCCGCGGCCCGGCGCGGGAGGCTCTTGCTGCGCGGAAACTCGATTCAGAAAGAAGATCAGCGCGAAGAGCGCCGCCAACAGCGAAAACAGCCAGAGTTTTTGCCGGCGTTTCATCGCTGCGCCTCCGCGGTCACGGCGAATGGCCAGATGCGCCGGTAGCGCGCTTGAATCATGTACGTCAGGATGCCCAAGGCAATCACGCCGAGCCCTCCGAGGGCGAATTCCCATCCTGTGGAATAAAACAACGCCACCCAGCCCAGAATCGCCAGCACGGCCGGCCAAGGATAGAGCCACATCTTAAAGGGAAGCCTCTCCGGAGGCCAGCGCCGCCGCAAAATCATCACGCCCACGCCCTGGCTGATGAACTGAACGATCAACCGCACAGCGATGATCGCCTTGATTACGCTGGATAGGCGGAACAGCACGCTGAACGCGAGCGACGCCGCGCCCAGAAACAGCAGCGACACATGCGGGAAATGTTTTTTGGGATGCACGCGCGCAAAGACCGGAAAGAAATTGCCGTCCTCGGCCGCGGCGAACGGCACGCGCGAATAGCTGAGCAGCGTGGTGAACAGCGAGGCGAACGCAATCCACAAAATCATGATCGTGGCGAAGGCAGCCGCGCGCGCGCCGTACAGCCTCTCGACGAACGTGCTTACGATGTATTGCGAATTCTGCGCCTCGCGCCAGGGCACGACCCCCAGGATGCTCGTCTGCATCGCGAGATACAGCGCCGCGATTCCTGCGATCGACAGCAGAATCGCGCGCGGGATGTTGCGCTGCGGATCGCGAATCTCCGCTCCCAGGTTGCAGATGTGGTAGTACCCGAGGTAAGTGTAAATCGTGTTGACCGTCGCCGAGCCCAGCCCCGCAAAAAACAGCCACGACCAGTTCCATGCGCCGGGAGGAAAATCAAACGCCATCTTTGCCGAGAAGTGCGTCACTCCTCCCCAGATCATCCATACCATCGTGCCCACTACACCGATCCACAGAAATTTCGAGATCATGCCGACAGCCGAAATTCTGCGGTACAGGAGCACAATCAAAAACACAACCAACGCAGCGGAAATCGCTTTCTGCTGATACTGGCCGAGCGGAACCAGATACGTCAGGTATTGCGAAAAGCCGATCGCGCCCGAGGCCACGACGAGCGGCGCTTGAATGAGCGTCTGCCAGATATAAAGGAAAGACATCAGCCTCCCGCCGCGCCCCGGTCCATAAATTTCCCGCAGAAACGCATACGTCCCACCGGCGCGCGGCATTGCGGCGCCGAGCTCGGCCCACACGAGCCCGTCCAGCAGGGAAAGCACCGCGCCCGCCAACCATGCCAGCAGGCATTGCGGCCCACCCATGGCCTGAATGACGAGCGGAATCACGATGAACGGGCCAATCCCGACCATCGCGTTCATGTTCAGGGCGACGGCCTCGCTCAGGCCGAGCCCTCGTTCGAGTTGTTCCTCTGGCAAAGGTGTGGGCATGGTCGGCGCAAAGAGGGCAAAGCATATCAGATGCATCGGGAGGGCTAAAGCTTCGAGGAAAGAAGGACTGGGCCAGTTTCGGAGAAGAGGACGCGGGCGCTAATGGGCGCCTTTCTCGCTCGCGGGATTGCCAATCACTTTGTTATATTCCGCAAATTCTGAGGGCGAACATATCATCTCTCTGACATCGAAATTGGGCGGCTGAAGTTTGAAACGCAGCTTGTCGAGAGCCACCCAGGGTTTCGTATACATCTTCGGGTCGTCAATCGTCACGGTAAGTTCCAACGTATCGTGATCGGCGCGGTGAAACTTCTCCTCGACGCGCAGATCGCCGCTGTGTGGACGGCCGGCTCGATCGATCCAGGTTCTCTCATCCGTCCCCGAAGTCTGCACGACGAACGTATAATCATCCTGCCATTTACCCACAGAGTAACCGAACCACCTTGGCTCGGGATCCTTGGGGAGATCGCGCCCGTCCGTCCAGACGACTCGCCATATCTTGCCGAATTCGTACAGCACCACCACGTTAAGAGGCGTCTGAAGGATCTGAGTCGTTCTCAGTTCATAAAGGTCTTCGCGAGGAATTCCCTGGGGATCACAGAAAACTACGGGATCATTTGTCTCCCCTGGAAGAACACTTCGAGCTCCATTGCTCGGCTTATGAGCGTTCAACGTCTCCAACCCCAAAGCAGTGTAGGGTAATTGATGTTCCGGTTTGCCGTCTTCCGGCATGGCCCGCGGGCCAAGTGGCTGGATTCCGTCGTTGCCTGGGTCCCAAATCCCGGAAATGTCATGCCGTGGAGCGGGGGCCGGCTTCTGACTCTCTGCGGCTCCCGCCTTCTGGCTCGGGGCGGTTTGAGCGCACGCAACAGAGGTGAGCAGCAACGGTGGAACCAGGGCCATGGTCCAGGCCAAGAAAAACCTTACCATTCCTAAGTTCCGTACTTCGTTTGGATCTCTCATCGATTCAATTCACGGAGTTGAATCGTTCGATTTGAAAACGACACGAGCCTTGAGAATCTGGCCATCGGCGAGCACGACTTGCTCGATACGGCCGACCAGCTGGCCGTTCTTGACAGGTGTGAAAGTGACAGTGACCTCATCCCCAGGTTTGAAGGACTGCTTGCTCCAGCCAAGGTTGGTCATGTCCGCCGGATTGCTCGTCTCGGTCGCCCAATGTACGGCGTCGCCCTTGTCATCCTTCGCATCAAATTTCAGGAAGCAATGGGGATTGGCCCAAAACCATTCCGTGACGATCCCTTTCACGGTGATCTTTTTCGCCGTGTCGTATGCGGCGCCGCCGTGGTGTGCGAACAGCGGAACTGAAACCGTCAAGAGGCCGAGGAAAATCGTCATAAGCTTATTTCTCACGGAATCCCTCCAATCCTCTTCGGGTGGGTTTCAAGTTGACGACGCGCCATAGCCAGCGCTAATCGCGCCCGCAGCCAAAGGTTTCTATGACGAAGGCGGCTGGCAACGGCTCGTAGAGCCCACGCCCTTGGCCGGAAGGCACGGTCTAGCGCTGTCTGCCGATCGCAGGAGCGGTTCGAACCGGAACTTCCGATTTGATATCTTACATTCGCATCGTACCCTTCTCCCGCGCTGGAGACAACGAATTTGCCACCGGAGCAGGACCAAACGGGGATCGCGAAGTTCCTGTTGCAAAGTTCTGAGAGATGGGCTTCTCGGAATATGAGCCACACGAGCGCGGAACGGAACGCCAATTTCCGAGAAGCAATTGAATGGCTATGCCCAAACAGGGACGGAAGCAAGATGCTCCCCGCCTCCTGAAAAATGAATGCGCTTTTTCCTTGGCGAAACACAAACTGAAAATGCGCTGTGCGACGATGACCTTTAACTCGCATCGTCCGATGAGCCCGGTAGCAACTATTCTGCAAAATTTAGAAGGATTCGTTGACTAAGGCGGCGACCTTCTTGGAGAGGTCGTAGGTGGCGCGCAGGTTTTCGCCGTAGAAGCGTACCTTGCCTTCGGCATCCTTCTCGAGGAGGACCTTTCCTTCGCGCGAACTAAATTGAACCTTCACCTTGATGGAAGTGGCTCCGGCGACCGTGGTGACTTCCCGCTCTTTCTGGCTGCCTTGCTTGTACGCCTCGGGGATCAAGTGCAGGATAATGAGATCCGGCGCATCGGCTGCGGTGCGGTCGCCGCTCCTATAGACGTGCTGAAACTTCTTCGTCTGGATCAACTGCAGGATCACGTTTTCGTACATTGAAACGCGTGTATCCTCCGGGATCAGCAAACCCTCCGGCGATACAATCCGTTCAAGTTGAATGGCGGAGCCAGTCAACTTCTGCGTCTGCTGAGCAGCAGGTCCGGGCTTTGCCGCCTGGCCGGGCTGCGCCGGGAGGGAGGAGGCCATCAGGAGGGCAGCGCCGCTCACAGCAAACGCGAAAAGGGCCAAAATTGAACCACGGCTGAGGGGATTCATGGTTTCTGCTCCTTCGGTTCCGGCGCTTCCATGTGCGTGGTAACCTTCGCGCCCTGCGCAATGAGTTGATTCTTTAACGCCGTGGCTTTGCCTGCGGAAAGCACGAAGATGGCTCCGTGAAAGCCACCGTTCGTGTCCACATATTCCACGGCGAGGACATCCACGTTGTGCGAAAACAGGCTCACGACCCGGCCGCCTCCGTAAGGGATGGCTGCTTTGACCAGCGACCCTCCCATGCCGCCGACGTCCTGCCGGCTCTCCCGGCCGGTAAAAACGTCCTGGATGGAAGAGATAGTGATGGCGGCCTTCTTCTTCTGGGTCGCAAATTCCAAACCGGTGGGCAACGAGGTGAGCGTGCCCGTGCTGCCAGGCTTGATGTTTTCAAGGCCGATGACGCACTTGACGTCCGGGATCATGCTGCTTGGAGCGTTCTGTGGGGTGGCAGACTGCCGGCCGAATGACGGCGCTGCAGTCGCAGTGAGAACCAACCCGACGCCAATGACGAGCAGTCCGCCCAGCCACGGCGATCGCCGGACAAGTTCGCCTCCGGTGCTCGACACTCCGGGAGTGATTTGCACGCTTCTAGTTTTCATTTCTTTGTTCCTTCTCCTAATCGGGTTGGTCACGCTGGCGCGGCAGATAGGCCGGACAGGATCGCGGCCGGGCCCTTAAGCCTGGATTTCCGATTTGGACCTCTTGCGCGTGCGTATCTTATATCTCTTGCGCCCTGGGGACAATAAATTGCCACCGAAACAGGCCCGAGCGAGATCTCGCGGAGCCGGCGGCAAACTCCCAATATGCGGGCTTAAGCGAAACTGGCCCACCACCGGTCAGGCATCCTGACACTCATGAACCAGCGCTTATTTCGTGCAGGAATGTCAAAATGATGCAAAATCGTGGCGGAGCGAACCGGCCACATGTTGAAGCTTGGAATAATTCTGACCGCCGCGACCGTGACCCTTCTCGTCGTGGAATTTTTCCGCGCGCGCCGCCGGCCATTCCCCGCGCACGGCTGGCTTGGCCTGGTCGCGCTGATTTGCGCGGAGTACTTGATGTTTCACGGCATCGAACCGGCGGCCACCTATTTCAGCCCCATGGCATGGACGTTCGTACATTTTGATTGCCGATGCCGCGGTGTTCGCGATCTCCGGCCATTCGCGGCTGCGCGAAGAGCCGCGCGGCGTGTTGAAGATGGCGGCTCTCTCGATTCCGTTATGGCTGATTTTTGAAGCCTACAATTTGCGGCTCGCGAACTGGGCGTACATCGGGCTGCCGCAAGGGCAAGTTGAAAGATGGATTGGCTACGGCTGGGCCTTCTCAACGATCACGCCGGGAATCTTCATGACCGCCGCACTCATCGAGTCCTTCGGCTGGTTCCAACAGGAATCGCGCCCGCTTCGCGTTAGCCGCGCAACGCAGACGGCGTTCATCGTGCTTGGCGCCGTGATGCTGATCGTGCCGTTGCTCGTTCCAAGGCGCACCGCCGCGTATCTGTTCGGCCTGGTCTGGCTCGGCTTTTTGTTTCTTCTCGAGCCGATCAACTCCCGCCTTCACTTGCCTTCCTTCGAGGGAGATCTGGCGCGAGGGCATCGCGGGAGGCTGTACTCGTTTCTCGCCGCGGGCTGGGTATGCGGCTGGCTGTGGGAATTCTGGAATTACTGGGCCCGCGCCGGCTGGATTTACACGTTTCCCATCGGCCAGCAATGGAAGATTTTCCAGATGCCCGCCCCGGGCTATCTGGCTTTTCCGGTGTATGCGCTAGAATGTTTCGCGATGTACGTAAACGGCGCGTGGCTCTTCAGCCCGAAATATATCGCCGAGAAAAAATATCAGGAATAGCCGGTTGCGCATCCCAAGCCATTACTTCCGCGTGTTGTTCTGCCTGGCGATTGCGGCGTGCGCATCGTTTTTCACGGGCGAGGCGTGCGCCTCCGAACTTGATATTCCCCCGGACGCAAAAGAGGCAATCCAATTAATGTACATGGGTAAGACGGAGGAAGCCGTCGCGCTTGCCCGCCAACTCGAAGCCGCGCGCCCCGAGCATCCTCTTGGTTATCTCATCGAAGCCGACGTGCTCTGGTGGAATATTTATTGCAAGTGGTCGGAGCGGAAATACAACACGATTGACGCCTGGAGCCACACACGT
Organism: uncultured Acidobacteriota bacterium; assembly: GCA_963719875.1. Classification (GTDB taxonomy): domain Bacteria; phylum Acidobacteriota; class Terriglobia; order Acidiferrales; family UBA7541; genus Palsa-360. The sequence goes on from CAVRDJ010000002.1 coordinate 2,011,603, forward strand.
CCCGCCGACGCCGATGACAACGCGGAACTCGCGGTCGCCGACAAAGTGGCGCGCCTGGCCGAGGCCGGCATCGCCAAGTCCGACACGGCTGAGATGGAGTTATACGCAGGATTGGGCTATGCCTCGCGGGCGCGCCTGCTGGCCCTGCGTTACGAGAAGATGCCAGTCGCCCGCGCGGGCGTCGAGGCGCGCAAGCACTTCCTGCGCTGCCTCGAACTCGATCCCAACATGGCGGATGCCTACCTGGGCCTCGGGCTTTACAACTATTACGTCGATACGCTCTCTGCTATGGCCAAGATCTTGCGCTTTTTCATGGGCATTCCGGGTGGGGACAAGCGCGAGGGTTTGCGCCAGCTGGAAATCGCGTCCACCAAAGGCGAACTGACGCAGGTGGAAGCGCGCTTCAACATGGCCAAGAGCCTGCGCAACTACGATCGCGATTACGCGCGCGCCGCACGGGCCGCCGCGCCCCTCGTCACCGAGCATCCGGAGAATTGCATTTTCTTGCTGCTCACGGGCGATATCGAGCAGAAACTCGGCCACACCGAGGAGGCTGCCGCGGGCTTTCGCGCCGCCGCCGCGGCACCTTGGGAAGAGGGCGCCTGCGCGGAGCGGGCCCACAAACTCGCACGCGAAGCCCTCGCCGTGATCGGCGCAGACCAGTGAGAGTTCGCCTAGCCCAGCCACTCTTGGCTGTGCGGTCTTGTAACTCGCACCCGCAGGCTACCAATCCAGCGACAATCGCAAACCCCGCACAGCCAAGAGCGGCTGGGCTGCTAAAACATGATTCGAACCAAGGCTTCCCTCCGGGCAACGGCCCGCGGTGCGCTGCGCATCTCATCACTGCTGCGGTAAGCTATGGGGGGTACTCCGGGTTGACTTGGGCGTTCTCCGGTGGTATCAGAAACAGGCCGGTTTGGTGGGGGTTCTTCCTATTCTCGGGCTCGGGGTTTACTTTTAAGCTGAACGTCCCTGTCGGACCGGGACGTGGGGCTTGCCCAAAACTGAATCATCATTGACTTCCTCAGCACCCGGATTGTTCTCAAAGCGTTTTTGTCTGCCCGGACTTCTGGCAGGACGTCTCGCGAGGAGCGTGTTCGGATGTGTTCGCGCAAGTGGCTGATTGTGGCGTTGGTGGCGTGTGGGCTGGCATCCGCCTGCTCCCAGTACAACACCAACCTTTCCATCCAAACTTCCACCTCCGTACTGACATTCGTGAGTCCCCAATCGGCGACCGCGGGAGGGCAAGGCTTTACAATTACGGCCAATGGATTAGGCTTCGCTACCGGAGCGTTGATCCTATGGAATGGAGCCGCTCTGAAAACCACCCTTATCAGTAGCGGTCAGCTGACGGCGCCGGTTCCCGCTTCAGACCTCGCCACCACCGGGACCGTGCAGGTGGCGGTGCAGATTCCAGGCACGGCTCAGTCCGGAACGTCAAACATCTACAACACGGCGACGACTGAAGTATCGAACATTGTCCTCTTCACGATAGGTGCGGCGCCGGGGACTCCGCCGGCGATCACTTCGCTTTCGGCGTCCACAACTTCGGCGGCCTCCACGCCGTATTGCGGCTCCCAGGGTTTTAAGCTCACGGTGAACGGCACCAATTTCACGAGCGATGCGATGGTGATTTGGAATGGGGCGGCGCAAATGACCACCTTCGTGACCGCGACGCAGCTTACCGCTTCCATATCCGCAGCCCAAGCCGCATTCCCCAGCACGGCTGAGGTATCGGTATCCAATTCGATTGGGACATCGGGCTCTTCGCCCTTCACGCTTTCTACTTCGGCGACGGCGCTTGCCGCTCCCACGATCGCTTCGCTGTCGCAGACTTCGGCTGCTGCGGGCGGCCCCGCACTTTCGTTGACCCTGACCGGCACGAACATCCTCCCCTGTTCCGTTGTGCAGTGGGTAAACGCCAGCAACGTCAAAACGCCGCTGACAACCACTTATCTTAGTGCCACTCAGCTCAGTGCGACGGTACCGGCTGCCGACCTCCTTGCCGTGGGAACCGCTCAGGTCGTTGTGTTCACGCTCGGGCCGGGCGGTGGGACTTCGGGAGGAATCCCGTTCACGATTGCGCCGCCCGCCATTGCCTCCTTATCCTCCTCCACGACTTCGTCGAACACGACGCCGTCGTGCAGTCCTACGGGGTTCATTCTCACTGTCAACGGCACGAATTTCGTGAATGGCTCAGTGGTCGATTGGAATAATTCGGGGCGCACGACAACATTTGTCAGCTCGACCCAACTTACTGCCTCCATTCCGGCTTCGGATATAACTTCCGCTGGAGCCGCATCGATTACGGTATCCAATTTCGGGGTTCCCTCAAATTCTGTGCCCTTTACCGTTTCGGCCTCGTCGCTTCCGGCGGCGGTGATTGCATCCATTTCGCCTGTCGGCGCGACCGCTGGAACGGTAGGGTTCTCTTTGAGCGTTACGGGCAGCAATTTCCTCCCTTGCTCGAGCGTGCAGTGGGTGGACAGCAGCAATAACCTGACGCAGCTGGCGACCACATTTGTCAGTCCTACCCAACTCAGCGCGACGGTCACGGCTGCGAGTATCGCCACGGTTGAGACGGTCCGGGTGGCTGTTGCAAATCCTGCGTCGAGCGCAAACCTATCGAACGCTATCGCATTCCCGATTGTCCTGCCAACCATCACGTCGCTTTCGGGCTCAACAACGTCGTCGAACACGACTCCGGCCTGCAGTCCGGCCGGCATCACCCTGACCGTAAACGGAACAAACTTCGTGGCGAATGGACTCGTGGTGAATTGGAACGGATCGCCGCGCCAGACAACTTTTGTGAGCGCGACGCAGCTTACGGCCGCAATCTCGGCCACGGACACGGCTTTCCCCGGACCGGCAGCCGTTACCGTATCGAGTTCGACGATCCCCTCTTTGGCTTCCGCGTCTTCACCCTTTACCATAGCGCCCTCCACAACCCCGTTACCGAAGCCTGTCATTACTGCTCTCTTGCCGCCCAGCGCGGCTGCCGGATCTGCGGCATTCTTGCTGGGGGTTGATGCGAGTAGCGCCGGCGGCGGCAGTTTGGTGCCGTGTTCGGTAGTCCAGTGGAATGGAAGTCCGCGCACGACAACATTCGCTAGTCCGGCGGGAGTGAATGCGGCTATTTCAGCGGCGGATATCGCGAGCGCCGCGCCGATACCGGTCACCGTATTCACTCTCACAGATGGAGGAGGCGGAGGCACATCGAACGCGCTCACATTTACCGTTTTTAATCCTCCCGTCTCGGGCGCGGGGATCGTCTCGCACGCGCTGTCCGTAGCAGGCGCCACCTCCGCAACGGAAAACTTGCTCCCGTTAGCCACACCGAGCATGAGTGCGGACAAGCGCTATGCTGTGGTTGTGCTGGCTTCGACCGATGGTGTGGCGGAATCTCTCGGAACACCGGAAAACATATTTGTGCGTGACACGTGCACGGGCGCGCCGGCGGGCTGTGCGCCTTCGGTGACACTCGCATCCATCGGATTGAGCAACAACCCCGCCGATGGCGACAGTATTTCTCCCTCAATCAGCGCAGACGGACGCTACGTGACGTTCCTTTCTTCGGCCAGGAATTTGGTGGATAGTGATACGAATGGCGTCGTGGATGTGTTTGTCCGCGATACGTGTGCGGGTGCGCCGTCCGGTTGCACGCCTTCCACGCAGCGGGTTTCCGTCGCGACCGACGGGCCGCAAGCCAATGGCGCGAGCACTTCGGCGACGATCAGCGCGACGGGCCGCTATATCACTTTCCGGTCGGCGGCGACCAACCTCAGCTCGCCCTCGCCTTTCGTCTCCGGCCTTTTCCTGCGAGATACCTGCGCTGGAGCGGCTTCAGCCTGCACGCCATCCACGCAACCGCTGGATTAGCTCTTCAGTAGCGCGGGCTTCAGCCTGCGGGGTTTGGTGCGCGCAAGTACCAAAAATTCCGCCGCCTGAAGCCTGCGCTACTCAACAAGCCACCTCAATCCGGCAAAAGAAAAACACGCTCCGAGGCGAGCTCGACCGCCCAGGGTTGCGGAAGATCCCGGAACGATTCCCACTCTTGTTTGAAGACCTCAGCCTGCAAATGAAAATCGGCGGGACTTGTCGGCGGTGAGCCGATGCGCAAGTCGAGCGTGACGCGGAAGGGCGTTTCGGTCATTGCGGCCAGCCAGCATGGGAACACGTTCTCGCAATTTTCCGTGTTTAGTTTCTGCGCGGAATGCACGCGGACATGATTTGCGCGAATCGCGACATGCTCGGCTGGCTTTGCGAACGGCTGTGCGACGCGAAGCGTGCAGCCCCATTCGAGCGCTTCCACGCGTCCATCGGAAAGGCGCCGCGCGCGCGAATAATTCTTGCACCCTGTAACGCGCGCAACCTCGAGCGTCGGGGGATGGCGGAAGATTTCTTCCTTCGGACCTTGCGCGGCCACTCTCCCATTTGCCAGCACAACGAGTTTTTCGCAAACACGGTACGCCTCTTCGAGATTGTGGCTCACGAACAATGTCGATCCGCCGTAGCTCGCCAGCGTTTCGCGGAGCTGGCGCTCGAGCGCGCTGCGCAGGTGCGTGTCCAGCGCGGAGAATGGTTCGTCGAGCAGCAGCGCGGCCGGCTCGATGGCGAGCGCGCGAGCGAGCGCGACGCGCTGTTGTTCGCCGCCGGAAAGCGTCGCGGGGTAGCGTTCCGCGAGGACTTCGAGATGCGCGGCGGCAAGCTGTTCCGCGACGCGTCGATTTCTCTCCGCTTCCGGGAGACCCTGCAATCCGAACGAAATATTTTCCGCCACGGTCAGATGTGGGAACAGCGCGTAGCTTTGGAAGAGCAAACCGATGCGGCGCGCGCGAGCGGGCACGTTGATGCGTCGCTGTGAATCAAAGAGCACACGCCCTTGAAGCACGATCCGCCCGCGGTCCGGCGTCTCGAGGCCCGCGATCGCCCGCAGCGTCATCGTCTTGCCCGACCCGGAAGGCCCGAGCAAGCCGAGCGGCGAGCCGTCTGCCGTAAACTCGACTGCGAGCCGGAACCCCGGCACGTTTTTTTCAATCGCGACTTCGAGTGGCATATTCCGCTTTTAGTAGCGCAGGCTTCAGCCTGTGGGTTTTCCGTCTCCGGGGCAAATTCAAAACCCGCAGGCTGAAGCCCGCGCTACTTTAAGACCTCCGCCACAGGCTCAGTGCCCGGCGATTGGTCCCGTAAATCACGGTGAGGACCAGGAAGCAAAAAAGCAGCAACACCAGCGCGGTTTGATTCGCCGCATCGTAATTCGCGGCCTGCACTTGATCGTAAATGTCGATCGAAACCGTGCGTGTCACGCCGGGAATGTTCCCGCCAACCATCAGGACCACGCCGAACTCGCCGATCGTATGCGCGAAGCTCAGCACGATTCCGGTGACCGCCCCCGCGGCGGATAGCGGCAGGATCACTCGAAAAAATGTTGCTAGGCGCGACGCTCCCAGCGTCCACGAGGCTTCGATCAACCGGCGGTCCACCGCTTCAAACCCGGCCGAAAACGGCTGCACCGCGAACGGAAGGCTGTAGAGAACGGAGGCCACAAGCAAACCGCCGAACGTGAACGGAAGCGTGTGGCCGAACCACGTCTGCCAAACCCTGCCCGCAAAATGACGCGAGCCAAGGCCCACGAGAATGTAGTAGCCGAGCACTGTGGGCGGCAGAACGAGCGGCAGCGCGACAACCGCTTCGACCAGAAATTTCCAGCGCCAGCGCGAGAACGTCACCCAATACGCGATGGGCAAACCCGCGGCGAGGAGAATCCCCGAGACGCATACCGCCAGCTTCAGCGAAAGCACGATCGCCTGCCAGTTCAAGGGTTCCCCCTGGCGGGAATGTTGGCGGGAAGCGTAAATCCGTATCGCTCCAGCAGCGCCGCCGTCGAGGGCATTTTGATGTAGTCGAGGAATTGGCGCGCACCTTGCGGATTCGCCGCCGCGCGAACGGCCACGACTCCCTGCTGAATCGGCGTGTACAAATTCTCCGGAATGTTCCAGGCGCGGCCTTTGTCTTTCATCGCGGGCGAAAGCACCACAGAAAGCGCAAGGATCCCGGCGTCCGCGTTTCCGGATTCGACAAACTCCGCCGCTTGCGAAATATTTTCGCCGAGAACGAGCCTGTCCTTCACTGCGTCATAAACTCCAGATTGGCGCAGCGCTTCCTCCGCCGCGCGGCCGTACGGCGCATGCTCGGGATTGGCGATGGCAATTTTTCGCACGGCGGGGTCGCGCAACGCGGAAAAACCTTTGCCAACGTCCACGCGGGAATCGTTCGCGGTCCACAATACGATTTTGCCGATGGCGTAGAGATACGTGCTTCCCGGCGCGGCGAGCCCTTCGCTTTCAAGTTTTTTCGGATAGGCGATGTCCGCTGAAAAAAAAACGTCAAACGGCGCGCCATTTTCAATCTGCGTAAGAAAATTTCCGGAAGAGCCCATGCTGAGGTGAACCGTGCAGCCGGTCGCCTTCTCGAAATTCGCGGCGATCTCGTTCATCGCGTAGGTCAGGTCCGAAGCCGCCGCCACAGTGACCGTGCCGCACGGTTTCGCCGTCGCTTGTGACCAGGGCGCGGCGTTGCTTGGCCGAGGGGCATGAAACGGCGCAGCCAACACGAACCCGGCGAGCGCCCCGAGTACGAAAATGTAAACTCGTTTCATGTTCGGACTCCGGAAATTCACATTCGTACGATCATGACTTCAGTAGCCTTGATGAGGGCCGCCGCAGTCTGGCCCTTTTCGAGGCGCATTTCGCGCGCGGCATCCGCGGTGATGATCGAGGAGATGCGCTGGCCGCCGATCGAAAGTTTTACCTGCGCGAGCAGACCGCTGTAGCGCACTTCCACGATTCGGCCGACCAATTGATTGCGCCCGCTGATGCGGCGGAAGTTGCGCCGTCCGGACAGAATGTCCTTTCCCTCGGTGCGCGGCAGAAAGCGTTCGATTTCGGATGCGGGGATGCGATGGTGTCCTCCAGCGGTGCGGATGCTGCGCAATTTCTTTTTGTAAATCCACTGCTTGAGCGTGGGATAGCTGACCCCCAGCGAGCGCGCGGCGTCACGGGGACTCAGCAATTCGTCGGAATGCACGGACACCTCCAGAAAATACATTTATACTCGTATTTATTTGATATGTAAATACGGATTAATACGGTTCAAGTAGCGCACGCTTCAGCCTGCGGGTTCTGGTCCTTGCTCGGACAAACCCCCGCAGGCTAAAGCCCGCGCTACCGAAATCCTAAGACGCAGATTAATCCTCCGGCGCAAACGCCAGCAATACATTGCCCGGCATGCCGCCGTTGCGCGGATACCCGGAATTAACAAACACCATGCCCCCGGCAACCACCGGGCCGGCGCCGTCGATCGAGCCGCCCTTGGCCGGGACTCCGTTCACGGTCGTCGAATAGGTCTGAGCCGTATCGAAATCCCAAAGCATCTCGCCGTCCTCGGTGCTGAACGCGCGCACGTGCCCATCGAGCGAGGGTGAGAAAATAACGCCAGGAATCAGAGTCAGCGCGGCGGACTGGCCGGGACTGCAGCCTGGCCGCGGCGGATCGCACGGATGGCTCGCAGCAAACCACGCTTTCGATCCGTCCTCGAGATGCAGCGCCGTCAGCCCGCCGCCCTTGGCAGGATCGAATGTCGCACCACCCACAGGACCGGCAGTATTCATGACGCCGGACGTGTCGTTTACGGCTGCGTACACTTTCTGTTCGTCGCTGGCCATGCCCCACTGCACGCCGCCGTTCAGGCCGCCTTTTCCGACGCGCGTCTGCCAGAGGATTTTGCCCTTTGCGTCCGGGTCAAACGCGTAGACCATGCCGGATTTTTGTCCCGCAACCAGAATTTCCTTGCCGTTCGGGGCACGAACCAATATGGCCGACGAACCAAAATCAAAATCCGGCCCATTCGTTGATGGGCAATTCACGCCTTTCGCCCGGCAGGCGGACGTATACGCGTCGTTCGCGAGCACTTGCTGCGTCCATGCGATGCGTCCCGATTTCAGGTCGAGCGCCATCACCGCATCACTGGTCGTGGTTGCAGGGACCGAATAGTTGTCGCCGGTAGCGACATAGAGCAATCCTCGCTTCGCGTCCACCGTCGGGGCCGACCAGACCGGAGCGCCGGAAGGTCCCCATTGAGGCGATCCCGCGCTGTTCGTCCCGGTTTTCTGCGGCGGGTCAATCGTGTACGTTTTCCAAACCGTGGAGCCGTCGCGGACGCGAAGCGCCGTGACGCTCCCGCGAAACGTGCAGCACACATATTGCGGATCGAGCGATCGCGTTTCCTCCCACGACGCGGCCGGAATGAATACAACGCCATTCAATGCCACGGACGATCCCGTCAACCGGGCCGCTTCGTGATCGTCAATGCGCTTCTTCCAAAGCAGGTGGCCGGACTTGGCGTCCAGCGCGTAGGCCCAGCCGATCAAGTCAGTAAGCACGAGGGAAGTTGCGGAACCATTTGCGACGGGAAGGATCGCGCCACGCACCGGGCCATTGGCTTGAAACACCCAATGCGTGCAACCGGTCTTGGCATCCACGGCCTCGACCGCGCCGCTGGCGCTGCCGACAAACAGCGTGCCGTTCACAACGCTCGGCGCCGCAAAGGCCGTGACGTCGCCCGGAAAACCAAGCGCCCATTTCAACTTGAGGCGCCGAACCTGTCCCGGCGCGAGACCTGCTCGCTCGGCGGTCTGGTAGCGCGAATTGGAGGCGGAAGGACTCCATCCCGCCCATGTGTCATTTGCGGGACCGGACAAAATGGAAATGTTCGCGGAGCAAAATGCGCTGGCGGGCAGCGGCGGTTCTTCCGACTTCGTTCCCAGAAAATTCGCAACGGCCTCACGCTCCGCGCGATTGATGGGGTAGGCCACGGCCATCATCAACCCGAAATCGAGCGTCCGCAGAATTCGGGCGGCGGATAGTTTCTGCAAAGCGTCTCGTGAGGGTGCGCGCGAACCTGCTTGCTCGTGGCACGATGCGCACCGCTTTTGATAAACATCGGCGCCCGCTATGGAGGACGGCGCAGACGGAGGGGCGGCCGCGGAATTCTGCGCCGCAGCTGCCGGGATCGCGTAAACAAACAGGGCCAACACTGCAACGTGAAACGACAAACTTGCGAGAGTCCGTGCGTATCTCATCCGAATTCTTCCTTTAGGGAATTAATGTCTGGAGGAATCTTACGATACTTTGCGCGCCCGTGGGGTGAATCCGGGAACGCCAATCTCCCGATTGGCGTCTTGAAATCCGCCAATCGGGAGATTGGCGTTCCCGGGGAAGGAGCTAAACGCGGGCGGCGGCTTCCTGCTCGAACGCGTGATACGAAGAGCGCACCAGTGGGCCTGACTCGACGTGCGCGAAGCCCATTTGCTCACCCAGTTTCTTGTACTCGGCGAATTCATCGGGGTGGACGTAGCGCACGATGGGTAAATGCTCGCGCGTCGGCTGCAAATATTGGCCCAGCGTGAGAATGTCCGTGCCTTGCGCGGCCAGATCTTGCATCGCGGCGAGAACTTCCTCGCGCTCTTCGCCGAGGCCGAGCATCAGCCCCGTCTTCGTGGGCATTTCCCGCGCCAGAGATTTCGCGCGCCGCAGGAGTTCGAGCGACCGGCCATAGACCGCGCCCTTGCGCACTTTATGATAGAGCCGCGGAACCGTTTCTGTATTGTGGTTCAAAACGTCCGGGCGCGAGGCAATCACGGTTTCGAGCGCATTCCAATCCCCCCGAAAATCGGGGATTAATACTTCCACTTTGCAGGCAGGAACGCGCCGGCGAATTTCCGTGATCGTGCGGGCGAAGATAGCTGCCCCACCGTCGGGCTGGTCGTCGCGGTTGACGGAAGTCACCACGGCGTAGCGCAGGCCCATTCGCTCGACGGCTTCGGCCACGCGCTCCGGTTCCTGCTCATCCGGCGGACCTGCCGGCTTGCCCGAAGGCACTGCGCAGAAACCGCAAGCCCGCGTGCATATATTCCCCAGAATCATGAACGTCGCTGTGCGGTGTTCCCAACATTCGCCCATATTCGGGCACCGCGCGCTCTCGCACACGGTGTTGAGCCCCAATGTGCGCATAATGCGCTTCAGGTCCTGGTAATTCGGCCCGTTAAAGAATTTGACGCGCAGCCATTCCGGTCTCGGGTGGGACGCCGGATCGGGCAAGCTGCCCGGTGCCGTCGCTGGAACTGAGTTTGAAATAATGTGAAATGGCGAAGCCATCGATAACGATCTCAATTCTCATTCTAAGCGCAGCCCCGACGAGACACAAGCGCGTCAGGCGGGTCGAAGTGTCCCATAAGCACGTTGCCGGAGGCCCCGTAATGACGACAAGAAGTAGCCCACCACAACCTGGTTGGGGTGAGAATAGGTGCGCACCAGGAACTAGCAAACCCTGTAGGGGCGACACCCAGCACAGCGAGGGGTTGGTAGATCTGGATACAGTTGATGCTGATCAACCACGCCGAACCATGCTTTTTGTGGCTATTTTACCACACCTCATTAACTCATAGGTGTCAAATTACTGATTCTAATAGCCTAAACATTATTTTAGAAGGGCTTGAAAATGCTACTATGGAACCTTACGTGAGCTATCAAACCACGATCGAAAGGCCAGTGGCAACAAAGGGAGTTGGCCTCCATACAGCCGTGAAGTCCCATCTGCGTTTGGTGCCTGCCCCGGCCAATACAGGAATCGTGTTCCGGCGCGTGGACCTGGACGATTTTGAAATCGAAGCGCATGTGCGAAACGTCGCGCGTGTGAGCTACGCCACCAGCCTGATGAAGAAGGGCGTCCTCCTCTCCACGACCGAGCACCTTCTCGCCGCGCTTTATTCTTGCGGCGTAGACAACGTGTACATCGAGCTGGACGCGCTGGAATTACCGATCCTGGATGGCTCGTCGCAGCCGTTCATTGAAATGCTCGGGCAAGCCGGAATTCGACGGCTACGGAAGCGGCGGCGTTATCTGAAGGTCGTAAAACCGCTGGAAGTTTCCGAGGGCGGGCGGCGCATCGGAATTTACCCGGCAGACGATTTCCGGGTTCAGTGTTACGTGGAGTACAAACATCCGGCCGTGGGAGTTCAAGAAATCGAGCTGCGCGTCGGCCGCGAGTCATTCAGCCGAATGCTGGCGCCGGCGAGAACGTTCGGCTTCGAACAGGATTTCGAAGGGCTGCGCCGAATGGGGCTGATTCGCGGGGGCTCGCTCGATAACGCCATTGTCCTGAACGAAAGCGGGGTCGTGAACGGCCCCCTGCGGTTCCCGGACGAGTTCGGCAGACACAAGGCGCTGGACCTGATTGGCGATCTGGCGCTGGTCGGCCGCCCATTACTCGCGCGCGTCGAGGCCCACAAAGCCGGCCACGCCCTGCACACACAACTGGTCACGCGCCTGCTAGCCGATCCTTCGCTCTGGATCGAGACTTACGACGAAGCCCCCTCGGAGCGTTCACGCCTCCATGCCGAAGCTGCTGCTTCCGCTGCTGATTGAACCCGCCTTTTGACGAAGCCCCTTGTGTTCCTTCGATGAAGTATTCGATTCGCATCGCCCGGGGTTCCCGCGCATTGTCAATCCTCGCGGAAACGCTGAGAATGCAGGCATGGCAAATTCCGACTTCGTAATTGTGATCCTGGCGGCCGGCAAAGGGACGCGCCTGAAATCCGCGCTGGCAAAAGTGCTGCACCGCGCCGGAGGACGAACGCTGGTCGAACACGTTGCGCGCGCCTGCCAGCCGCTCAAGCCGCGCGAGATGGTCGCAGTTGTGGGACACCAGGCCGATGATGTCAGTGCCGCCGTTGCGGCGCTCGGTGTCAAAACGGTATTGCAGGAGCCGCAGCGCGGGACGGGCCACGCCATGCTGGTGGCGCGGCGCGCCATTTCATCTCGCGCCAAGTTCGCGATTCTTTTGCCGGGTGACGCGCCCCTGATCCGCACGGAAACAGTTGCCGCGCTGGCACGCTCGCACCGGGAAAGCGGCGCCGCCGCGACAATTCTTTCCGCGGAGATCGAAAATCCCACGGGGTACGGACGCATCCTGCGGCAGGACGATGGATCGGTGGGCGCAATCGTTGAGGATTCGGCGCTCACCGCCGAACAACGTTCCATCCGCGAAATCAATTCCAGCATCTATTGCTTCACCCTGGAAAAATTATGGCCGTGCCTCGCCGCGCTCAAACCTCAGAACGTGCATAAGGAATTGTATCTGACGGACGCGATCGCGGTTTTGCGGCAGAAGGGCGAGAAAGTGCAAGCTGTCTTGGCCGCGGATCCCGATGAAGTCCTGGGCTGTAACACCCGCGCCGATCTCGCCGCGGTGGATGCCGTGTTCCGCCGCCGCAAGCGCGCCGCCGTAATGGACGCAGGCGTGACGATTGAATTGCCGGAGACCGTCTTGATCGATCCTGAAGTCACCGTCGGCGCGGATACGCGCATCGAGCCGGGCGTGCAACTCCTCGGAAAAACGCGTGTCGGTGCGGGCTGTACCATCCGCACCGGCAGCGTGCTGTCCGACGCCGTGCTCGAAGACAACGTGCTCGTGAAGCCCTATACGATCGTTGCCTCGAGCCACCTCTCAAGCGGGACGCAAGCCGGACCGTTCGCGCATCTTCGTGACGGTGCGCGTCTCGAAGAAAGCGCGCGCGTGGGGAACTTTGTGGAAGTGAAGAAGAGCGTGCTCGGCGAAGGCGTGAAGTCCATGCACCTCACGTACCTGGGCGACGCTCGCATCGGCAGCGGCAGCAACATCGGCGCAGGCACGATCACGTGCAATTACGACGGCGTGCACAAGAATCCCACGACCATCGGCAAGCGCGTCTTCATCGGCAGCGATACCGCGCTCGTCGCGCCCGTGCGCGTGGGCGATGGCGCCTACGTGGGAGCAGGCTCGGTCATCACGAAAAATGTGCCGCCCGATGCGTTGGGACTCGCTCGCGGGCAACAAGTGAACAAACTTGGCTGGGCCGCGGCGCGCCGTCGTGAAATGGCTGCCACAGGCAAGCCCGCGAAATCGCGCACCCGCAAGAAATCGAAACGCAAATCGCGTAAGAGGTAGTAGCACAGCCACTCCTGGTTGTACGCATTTGCTAAGTGCCGCAAAAACCGAACAGCCAGGAGTGACTGTGCTACTTAAAACCGCCGCTTTCCGCTCACACTACTTCTTGATCGGAACCCAAATCTCGAAGCCACCGCTACCCGACCGCGGGTCGAATTCCTTCCCGTAGCGCTCGAATTCAGGTCCCTCGGCCGCCTTATAGCCCGATTCCGGCAGCCACTTGTTCCAAATGGTGTACCAGGTTCGCCGAATCGTAGATACGTGGTCGCGATGGGTAAATACGGCATATCGCTGTTCAGGAATGCGCAGACGGCTCAACTCCGGGGGCAACTTGGAAAAGTCGGACACCTCAACGCCGCAGATGTATTCCATGTTGCCGGCATCATCGCTATGGCAGGCGACGCCGTAAGTCGTCCAGCCGACCTGCCCGGGGATATGGCCCAGGTGAGGCACAAATCGTTGCCACTGCGCCGGAATGGCCGCACAGGTTTCCGAATTGTAGCGTTCACTCAATCCCGCAATCAACAGGGTCTTAAAGGTCTCAAAACGCGGTGGTTCCATGTTTGTCAGCAGTGTCTCATCCATTTTGATCGGCTCCGTTAGGTTGATTTCGTCCAAATTGCCGCGCGCGCGAAGCGCCTCGGGCGTGAGCCCGAACTGATCGCGAAACGCGCGGGTGAAGGCCTCGTGAGAGCCGTATCCCGCATCAAGGGCAACAGCCAGAATATCGGGCGCCCCGCTAGCGAGCGTTCGGGCCGCTTCCGTCAACCGGCGGCCTCGCATGTAGTTCATGATCGAACGCCCGGTAGCAATGCCGAAGACGCGTGACATGTGGTAACGGGACACGCCGCCGATGTTGGCAACGTCGTCCAGAGTCAGCTCTTCCGCAAAGTGGTTTTCGATAAACCAGAGTGCCTTTGCCACGGGGTTCATATCGGCTCTCTCATCAGCACGAAGCCAGAATACTTGTCTTTCGAACGGCCGCTTGATCAGTATTGCTGTTGTTCCTCAAAAAGTTTGGAATTCCCCTAGGATATGGCTGGAGTTCTTCAAACTGACCCTCTACCCCTGCCAGATTGAAACTGTTGCTGACTGTTCCACCCGGTGATATCTTCGAATTCAATCTCCTCTCGGGAGGACCGGTCCATGGGCGCGTGGGTGAATTGGGGTCTCGTTGTAGCTGCTATGGTCTTCATTATCGGTGATCTCGTCCTGGAAGTTTATGAAAATGTGAATCTTGCCGCGCTGGGCATGTGCCTCTTGACAGGCGGAATTCTTGGACTGGCCATCGACTCGGCCGCCGTCGGTCTGGGGACAGCGATAGTTTTAGCGGTCGTGTATTTGGTCGTACATCGCCGCCCTGGACACATGCTGCCGAAACATGTTTCCGGCCAATAGGCTGCGGTTCTTCCGCCGTTGCTTCGCAAATATCGAGTTTCTGAACGAGACGCAAATGCGGAAAATTGCACTTTACGTCGTATCTGATCCCACACTTTGGAAGTGTCACCTCAAGCCGGCGGAATATGTCGGCACTGTGTGTTAAAATAACAGGTTGAGGGGAGATTCCACGCGATGAAATTTGGGGTGGTCGTGTTTCCGGGCTCGAACTGCGACCACGACGCGTACTACGCCCTGGGCCAAGTTCTCCATCAGCCTGTCGAATTTCTGTGGCATCAATCGGAACAAGTGAATGGGGTTGACGCGATCCTGCTGCCGGGCGGATTTTCTTATGGCGATTATCTGCGCACGGGGGCGATCGCGCGGTTTTCTCCGGTGATGCGCGCGGTGGAAAAATTCGCGCGCGGCGGAGGGCTCGTCCTCGGCATTTGCAACGGGTTCCAGATTCTCTGCGAAGCGGGCTTGCTGCCCGGCGTGCTGCAGCGCAACGCCGGAATGCGGTTCGTATGCCGGCAAGTGCATGTCCGCGTGGAAACAACGGACACGCCGTTTACCGCCGCGGCCAAGTCCGGGCAGGTTCTGCAAATGCCAATCGCGCACGGCGATGGAAATTACTTTTGCGATGAAGCGACACTCGCCGGTCTCGAGCGCAACCGCCAAATTGTGTTTCGATACACGACGCCGGATGGACGCGAGGACGCTGCCGCCAATCCGAATGGCTCGCTCGCGAACATCGCGGGCATATGTAATCGCGCGCGCAATGTGATGGGTCTCATGCCGCATCCGGAACGCGCGGTGGAAGCGGCGCTCGGCTCGGCCGATGGCCTCGTGATTCTTCGCTCGCTCATCGACTCGCTAACGCAACGTGCAGTAGTTTCGGCTTAGGGGATGCGTAGCGCAGGCTTCAGCCTGCGGGTTTTAGGCCTTGCAAGGACGAACCCCCACAGGCTGAAGCCTGCGCTACTAGAGCTTACATCGTCTTGTTGGCTTCGAAATCCAATGTTGGACACCGAAATAAAAGTCACCCCGGAACTGGCGGCCGAGCATGGCCTCTCCGTCGAGGAGTACGCGCGCATCCAAAAGATTCTTGGGCGCGAACCGAATTTTACGGAGCTGGGCATCTTCAGCGTGATGTGGAGCGAGCACTGCTCGTACAAATCGAGCAAGGTGCACCTCCGCCGCCTGCCGACGCGCGGGCCGCAGGTGTTGCAGGGGCCCGGCGAAAACGCGGGCGTGGTGGACATCGGCGACGGCCTCGCCGCGGCGTTCAAGATGGAGTCGCACAATCATCCGAGCTACGTTGAGCCGTTTCAAGGCGCAGCCACGGGCGTGGGCGGAATTCTCCGCGACATTTTTACGATGGGCGCGCGGCCGATTGCCGTGCTCGATTCGCTGCGCTTCGGGCCTATTTCTTCAAACGCTTCAGGAGCTTTAGCCCCTGGCGGAGTCGACGAAGAAACAAATGCGCGCAACCGGCGGATTTTCGACGGGGTCGTGCGCGGGATCGCGCACTACGGCAATTGTTTTGGCGTGCCGACCGTCGGCGGCGAAGTGCAATTCGAGCCGGGCTATTCTGCCAATCCCCTCGTCAACGTTCTGGCGCTCGGCATCGCAAAAAAAGAAGACTTGTTTTTCGCGAAGGCGCGCGGCGTGGGCAATCCCGTCATTTACGTGGGCGCGAAGACCGGGCGCGACGGCATTCACGGAGCATCGCTCCTGGCTTCCGCGGAATTCACCGAGGAGTCGCAGCAAAAGCGGCCCAACGTGCAAGTGGGCGATCCGTTCATGGAAAAGCTGCTGCTCGAGGCGTGCCTGGAAGCGATGCACACCGGCGCGGTCGTCGCCATCCAGGACATGGGCGCCGCAGGATTGACAAGTTCGTCGTGCGAGATGGCCTCGCGCGGCGGCCTGGGCATCGAGATCGAACTTGCCCGCGTGCCGCAGCGCGAACCCAGCATGACCGCGTACGAGATGATGCTGAGCGAATCGCAAGAGCGCATGCTGCTCGTGGCCGAGCGCGGCCGCGAGAAAGAAGTGCTCAAAGTGTTTGCCAAGTGGGGACTCGACGCGGTCGAAATCGGGCGCGTCACTCAGGATGGTTTCCTGCGCGTCTTGCATCGCGCCAAAGTCGTGGCGGAAATTCCCGCGCACGCGCTGGCCGAAGAAGGGCCAGTCTATCAGCGTCCGCTCGCGCCGCCCTCGCCTCTTGCGCATGAGCGCCTCGTCGAATTTGGCTCGGCGGGCGCGGATCTTACCGAAAATTTCCGCGCGTTGCTCCGGGCGCCCGCGATTGCCTCGAAGCGCTGGATCTGGGAGCAATACGATTACATGGTACGGACGAACACACTCAAAGCTCCAGGGGCGGGCGACGCGGCAGTCGTGCGCATCAAGGACACGAAACGCGCGCTCGCACTCGCAGCCGACGGCAACGGTCGCTGGTGCCGCCTCGATCCGTTTATCGGCGCGCAGCTTGCCGTGGCCGAAGCCGCGCGCAACGTGGCCTGTTCGGGTGCGAAACCCATGGCCGCGACCAACTGCCTCAATTTTGGAAGCCCCGAAAAACCGGAAGTGATGTGGCAGTTCAGCCGCGCAATTGACGGCATCGCCGAGGCGTGCACCGCACTGGAAATTCCCATCACCGGCGGCAACGTGAGTTTTTATAACGAAACGCTCGGCCGCTCCATCGATCCCACGCCGGTGCTGGGCGTGCTCGGGATGATCGAAGACGCTTCGCGCGCGCTGGGGATGGCGTTTCGCGCCGAAGGCGATTACGTCTTGCTTCTCGACGCAGATGCGAAGGACTGGCTTGTCATTACGCTTGGGAGCCTGGGCGCACTAAAGATGTATATGCCCGTGGACAGATCGAATGACGCGGGTGGCATGAACCGCGAATTTTCTTCCTCCGAATACGCGCGCACGATTCGCGGCATCGAGGCCGGCACTCCGCCCGCAGTGAATCTGGCCGCGGAAAAGCGTCTGATCGCTTTGCTCGTCGCGCTCGCCGCCGAAGGCAAATTTCAATCCGCACACGACGTCAGCGACGGCGGCCTCGCCGTAACCATCGCGGAATGCTGTTTCGCAAGCGATGGATTTTCCGCGCGCGTCTCGCTCACGAGCAAGGAAGCGGACGAGTCTGCGCTCTTCGGCGAACGCGGCGCTCGCGCCGTCGTATCAGTTACGACCGAAAATGTTGCCGCTGTGCGCCAGATTGCGGCACAATATGAAGTGGCAGTCGTCGAGGTTGGCCGAGTTACCCGCGGCGAATTCCGCATCGAACTCAATGGCCAGACAGTTGTCAGCGCCGAAGTCCCTTCTCTCGCTGACGCCTGGAGCGGAGCCCTTGAGCGGCTTCTGTGCGTGAACGATCTCCGAAAGGCAGAATGAATCGCCTGATCGAAATTGAGAACGACCGGTTTCACGATCACTGCGGCGTGTGCGGCGTCTTCGGCCACTCCGAAGCCGCGAAGATGGCCTATCTGGGTCTCTATGCGTTGCAGCATCGCGGCCAGGAATCGGCCGGGATCGTTTCGAGCGATGGGCGCGAATTGCATCTCGAAAAAAGCATGGGCCTGGTGGCCGATATTTTTCTGCCCGAGGTGCTCGCGCGCCTGCCGGGCGATGCGGCGCTCGGCCACACGCGCTATTCGACCGCCGGCGACACTTCTTTGATGAACGCGCAGCCGATCGTCATCGACTGCAACAAGGGAAAGCTGGCCCTCGGCCACAACGGCAACCTGCCCAGCGCGGCGAAGTGGCGCCGCACGCTCGAACATCGCGGCTCGATCTTTCAAACGACAAGCGACACCGAAGTGATCGTGCACCTCGTGGCGCGCAGCCAGGCGCGGAATCTTTCCGGCGCGCTCGCCGATGCGCTGAACCAGGTCGAAGGCGCGTACTCGCTGCTGGTGCTGACGCGCGATGAAATGTACGCGCTGCGCGATCCCCGCGGCTTCCGCCCGCTGGCGCTCGGGCAACTGGACGGCGCGTGGATCGTGGCTTCGGAAACATGCGCGTTTGATTTGATCGGCGCGACTTACGTGCGCGACGTCGAGCCCGGAGAAATGCTGCGCATCACGCGCGCAGGAATTGAATCGTTGCATTTCGCGGCGGAAAAACCGTTGCAGCAATGCATTTTCGAGCACGTCTATTTCGCGCGGCCCGATAGTCTCGTCTTCGGCCGCGTGGTCGAGCAAAGCCGCGAAATGCTGGGCCGCCTGCTGGCGCGCGAACATGGCGTGCCGGCCGACGTGGTCGTGCCGGTGCCCGATTCGGGCGTCCCGGCCGCGGTGGGATATTCACAGGAATCCGGCGTGCCCTTCCGCATGGGCTTGATTCGCAATCATTACGTCGGGCGCACGTTCATAGAGCCGGTGCAATCGATCCGCGATTTTGGCGTGAAGCTGAAGCTTAATCCCGTGCCGGAACTTCTCCGCGGCAAGCGCGTCGTGCTGGTCGACGATTCGATCGTGCGCGGCACGACCAGCCGCAAGATCGTGCACATGGTGCGCGAGGCCGGCGCGGCGGAGGTTCACATGCGCATCAGCTGCCCGCCGACGATTTCGCCGTGCTACTACGGTGTCGACACGCCGACGCGCGAGGAATTGATTGCTTCCGATGATTCGCGAGTTCGTCCGCGGCTTACGCCGGAGGAAGTTGAAGAGTTTGAGAGTCAGCCTGATTCGCGTCGGGTCCTTCGTGGCGCCGGCGTCTCGCCGGCGACGTTGCAGCCTTTGCGGAATGCTAAAACCGCTGGCGGGACGCCGGCACCACCAGTGCACCAGTCCGGCCGGAACGAACGCTCCATCGAAGAAATTCGCCGGTATCTTGGCGCAGATACTCTGGGCTACCTCTCGCTCGAGAGTTTGCGGCGCGCAGTGGACGATACGCGCGGCTCCTTCTGCACGTCGTGCTACACGGGTGTATATCCGGTGGACGGCGCGCAGGGCGAGTTCGAAGCCCGCGCGGGGGAGCCCGAAGAAGTGCCGTTTGTGGAAATTCAGGTGATGCCGAATGAACGCTGAAGAAACGCTCGCAGTTGAGATCAAACCAAAACCGGATGTAAGAAAGCTCATCGCCCGCGAGGCGTTGTCGTGGCTATGGGTCATCCTGGCGTTCCTGTTCATCACCGGAACGATTGTCCAGGCCCGCGTGATTCCCTCCGGCTCGATGGAGAAGACACTGCTCGTCGGGGATCACCTGCTGATGAGCCGCTTGGGCTACGAAGCCGAATTGCCCATGACGCCGCTGCACGTGCGGCTCTGGCGCAACCCGCGCCGCCAGCAGATTATCGTGTTCCGCGCGCCGCTGCCGGGAACGCCGGATTACATCAAGCGCCTGATCGGATTGCCGGGCGACGAACTCGAGATTCGCGAAGGCGTGGTGTCCATCAACGGGAAGCCGCTGAAGGAACCGTATCGCGCCGACCCGCCCAATCCGACCGATAATTACGGCCCGGTGACCGTTCCGGCGGGCGAATATTTCATGATGGGTGACAACCGCGACGATTCTTACGACAGCCGTTACTGGGGCTTCGTGCCGCGAGATAATATTATTGGCACGCCCATCATGGTGTATATGTCGATTGATGCCCCCGAGGAGACCTGGAATCCGGGGCACATCCGCGACCGGATGACGACCTACGCAAGCATTCTGTTGCACCCGGGCATAGTGCGCTGGCGGCGCATCTTCAAATTGTTTTGATCGAACGGGACCCCGCCGCCCGGCTCCTCTCGCCACGGCAGAAAGAGTTTTTCAGCAATCATGGACTACACCGAAGCAGGTGTGGATATTTCGCTTGCGGACCAGGCCAGGCAGCGCATCCGGCGCCTGGCTTCGCGCACGTTCACGCGCGGCGTAATCGGAGGGATTGGTTCGTTCGGCGGGTTGTTCGCGCTGGACAAAAAATGGCGCGAGCCAGTGCTTGTTTCGAGCGCCGATGGCGTGGGCACGAAGTTGAAAATCGCCATGGCCATGAACATTCACTCCACGGTTGGCGCCGACCTCGTCAATCACTGCGTCAACGACATCCTCACACTCGGCGCCGAGCCGCTCTTCTTCCTCGATTATCTGGCCATGTCGAAAATGGATCCCAACGTGGTCGAGCAAGTGGTCGAAGGGATTTCGCGCGCCTGCCACTCCGCCGGCTGCGCGCTGATCGGCGGCGAAACAGCGGAAATGCCCGGCTTCTACGCGCCGGGGGAATACGATCTCGCGGGCTTCATCGTCGGCGTGATGGAACGCGCGAGTCTGAAAAAGACGAATGCCGTGAAGCCGGGCGATCTGGTTTTCGCGCTTCCCTCTACGGGGCTGCACACGAACGGCTATTCGCTGGCGCGCAAACTGGTGTTCGATCACGCGGGCCTGCATCCGGAAACCTACGTCGCCGAAGTCGGCAACAAGATCGGCGCGGAACTGTTGCGCCCGCACCGCTGCTACTGGCCGATGCTGAAGACCACCGTTGCGCGCGGCTGGCTTTCCGCCATGGCGCATATTACCGGCGGGGGCATCCCCGGAAATTTGCCGCGTGTGCTGCCGCGAGGCGCGCAGGCGGAAATCGAACTCGGCTCGTGGCCCGTGCCGCCCATTTTTTCCTACCTCGCCCTGCTCGGCAAACTTGAGCGCGACGATCTGCTCCGCACATTCAACATGGGCGTGGGCATGATTCTGGTCGTGCCGCTCGAAAATCATCGCGCCGTCGAATCCGAACTGAAGCGCCGCCGCGAAAAGTACTATCGCATCGGGCAGATTCGCCGTGGCGATCCGCGCAAACCTCAAGTCGTGTTCTCCGGAGACCTGCAGCTGTAGTTGACGTGAGGACTGTTTCAGTGGCGCATGCTTCAGCTTGCGGGGTTTGGTCCTTGCAAGGACGACCCCCCGCAAGCTGAAGCATGCGCTACTAAGACCACCGCCAAGGGGATGCCGAACATTTCAATTTCGGGCTTGTGCCATCCGGTGACGACGTTGAGCGTGAAGCGCCCGCCCGTGATGTGGTCGATGGTCGTGCCTTGCTTCGCGGCCATGATGGGGTGAACCGTGGGAACATGCGACGTGGCAAAGACGCTGGAATAATTTGTGGAAGCGCCGATCCCTGCCGCCCAGGAATACGATTCAAAGCCCGGCCCGTTAAAATTGGTGACGCCGCCGAATCCTCTCCATCGCCCCACGGGCACGAGGGCCTCGAATTCCATCTCATCGGCCATCCTGGCGAGCGCGAGTGTGCTCGGCCAATCGGCCTTCAGTGTGCCATCCATGGATGTGATCGCGCAGCCGCCCTCGAGGTTCGTGCTGAATGTGCCGAGCTTGAGTTTCCTATCGTTATAGAGCGGATTCGTCTTACGGCGCGTCTCTCCACTCACTTCTTTCATTTCGATTCGATCTCCCTTGCCGAAAATCGAAATCTCTCGCGGTATAATGATGTTCTTGATTTGCGTGAAGGATAGCAGTTTGCCGTTGGATTCCTAATGCAAATTTCCCGACAAAAATAAAAATGCCCATTCCGTCCCGAAAAACATGGGACGGAATGGCCGCTACAAACCCGTGCTGCCTTGCTGGTCGGGTGCTTTGTAGAGACCGCCCGTTTTTTGGGCGGGCAGCGGTTCGCCCCATCCAGAGCCGAACTGCGTCGCTGGGACCCGCGCCGTCCCGTGTGAATTGCCGCGCGTATTGCGCTATCATTGAGACAAGGCACGGGAATTCGTCCATGATCGACCCAGTCGTCGACGCATTGGTCCTCGATCTCCTCGAATGGCTGGGGAGCGGCGAGAGGACCTACCAAGAAGCGATTGATATTTGGCGCACGTCTTGCCCAAGGCTCCCGGTTTGGGAGGATGCGAACGATCGCGGACTCGTTGCGAGGGAGCATGTAAACGGGCGCGAGGTTGTCAGGATAACTCCCGCTGGCCGCGCATACCTTCAGCAGCGCAGGCCTCCCCAAAAATCTGAAACGTCAGGAATCCCTGCTCCCCGCTGACACCGATTGCCGCGCGTGCGGCGTCGTGCTAGCATCCGCGAAATGGGGAGCGTGTCCGGGCATCCGGCACACGAACCTGCATCCTTCCAGACATTACGCCGCCAATGATTTCCCAGTGCGGCCGCCCGCCGCGGCGGGCGCGCTCAGCGGGAACGGCGCACAGGGGGTTGAACGATGAAAGCCTACGCCACACAGTCCATCCGCAATGTTGGGATTGCCGGTCACGGCGACACGGGGAAAACCCAGCTAGTGTCGTCGTTGCTGTTCACCGCGGGGATGACCACCCGGCTGGGAAAGGTCGCCGAGGGAAACACGGTCACCGACTGGGACGAAGAGGAAATCGCCAGGAAAATCACGATTCACACGGGGCTGGCCTACGCCGAGTGGGCGCCCTCTGGCCAGCCCGCTGCGGCGGGCCAGGCGGAAAAAATAAAAATCAATTTTCTGGACACGCCGGGCTACAGCACATTTTTGAACGATACGCGCGCGTCCCTGGTGGCGGCCGACGCAGTGCTCATCGTGGTCGACGCCGCGGCGGGCGTGCAGGTGGTCACGGAAAAAGTGTGGGACTATGCGATCGAGTACGATGTCCCGCGCGCCTTCGCGATCAACTGGATGGACCGCGAGCTGGCCAGTTACGACCGCGCCATGGAGTCGCTCACGCGCGTGTTCGGCCGCAACGTCGTGCCGCTGCAATTGCCGATCGGCGCGGAGAAATCGTTTCGCGGCGTCGTCGATTTGATCACCATGAAGGCGCATGTCTACACGCCGGACGGCGACGGCAAGCCGAAGGTCGAGGAGATTCCCGGGGATTTGGCCGAGGCGGCCAAGGTCGCGCACGAAACGCTGGTGGAAATGGTGGCCGAAGGCGACGACGCGCTGATGGAGGAATTTTTCGAGAAGGGCACGCTGCCGATCGAGGACTTGAGGAAGGGCCTGCGCGAGGCATTTCAGGCCAAGCGCATCTACCCGGCCGTGCTGACCTCCGCGCTGCACAATATCGGCAGCGCGACGCTGCTCGACTTGCTGGCCGATGTATTTCCTGACCCGTCCCAGCGCGGCACGGCTATGGGTCACACCGAGCCGGCCAGCAAGGGCGACGAAGTGCGGCGAAAAATCGGCGACGCCGAGCCGCTCTCCATTTTTGTATTCAAGACGCTGGCCGATCCCTTCTCCGGGCGGATCAGCTATTTCAAGGTGATGTCGGGCGTCCTGAAAAACGACGCGATGCCGCAGAACTTCACGCGCGGCACGAGCGAACGCCTGCAGCATATCCAGGTGATGCAAGGCAAGACGCCGACGGCCGTGTCCGATCTTCACTCCGGCGATCTGGGCACCGTCGCGAAACTCAAGGAAACGTTCACCGGCGACACGCTTGGCGACAAGGCGGCGCCCATTCATTATCCGCTGCCACATGTTCCCGAGCCTTCCATCACGTTCGCCGTCGAGCCCAAGACACGCGCGGATGAAGACCGCATCGGCCCCGCGATTCACAGGATTCTAGAAGAAGATCCGTCGCTGCGTTTTTCGCGCGATCCGCAAACCAAGGAGTTTCTCCTGGCGGGCTCCGGCCAGCAGCACATCGAGGTGGTGGTCGCGAAGTTGCACAAACGCTATCACGTGGACCTGACGCTCCACCCGCCCAAGGTGCCCTATCGCGAAACGATCCGCGGCAAAGCGGACGCCGAAGGCAAGCACAAGAAACAGACGGGCGGCCACGGGCAGTTCGGCGTGTGCCGCGTTCGCCTGGAGCCGGCGGCGCGCGGGACGGGCATCGAATTCGTGGACGACATTTTCGGCGGCGCGATCCCCAAGAACTGGATTCCCTCGGTCGAGAAAGGCATCCGAGCTTCGGCCGAGCGCGGCTATCTCGCCGGTTTTCCCGTCGTGGATTTCCGGGCCATCCTCTACGACGGCAAGTATCACGATGTGGACAGCTCCGACATGGCGTTCAAGATCGCGGGATCGCTGGCGTTCAAGGAAGGAATGAAGCAGGCGCGGCCGGCGCTGCTGGAACCCGTGATGCACGTCGAGGTCTTTGCGCCCGACCAGTATTCGGGAGACATCATGGGCGATATGAGTTCCCGGCGCGGGCGGATCAGCGGCAGCGAGGCGCGGGGATCGAGCGTCATCGTAAAAGCGCAGGTTCCGTTCGCCGAAATGCTGAATTATGCGACTACGTTGACGTCCATGACGCAGGGCCGCGCCACCTACATCATGGAGTATTCGCACTATGACTATGTGCCCAACGAAATCGCGGAGAAAGTGATCGCCGCGGCGAGGGCGGCGAGGGGAGTCGTGGTGGAGGAGGAAGAGCAGGTCTAGAAACTGGAGGCAAGAGGCAGGGAGGCGAGGAAGCAGGAAATATTGTTTCGCGGGTCGAGCCTGGACCATATCGGGGTTGTGTAGCCTTCGCTGGTTGCCATCCTAATCGCAAGACCCTACAATCCGTTGCATGGCGGCGAAAGATGCAAAGAGAGATTTACTCCGGCATTTCCTGGCTACTCTGGCCTACCGCTGCAAGAAAGTAGTTCTCGGGGCTCCCAAAGATTTCGGTAATTTCGACGCGGGCTTCGGTGTGCGGAAACCAAGCGAGATTCTTTCGCACATGTCCGGAGTCTTGCTCCATGCACACTCTTTCCTCGCGTCAAGGAAGATCACCCGGATGCCTCTTGGAACATGGGAAGAAGAAGTCGGACGGTTTTTCCGGATCCTTTCCGAACTGGACAAATCGCTGGAATCCGGCATGCCATGGAACGGCCGCACGGAGGAACAGATTTTACAGGGTCCACTCGCGGATGCAATGACCCATATCGGCCAACTGGCATTGCTGAGAAGATTGGCTTCCTCTCCAATACCAAAAGAGAGTTTTGACGAGGCTGTCATCCATCCTGGAGGTGTTTTTCCCCCTTCCGCTGCAGGATGACGAATACCTTTCGAGTCAACGGAATTGCATCCTTCGACATTTCTTTTGTGCCCGGCGTCACTGGCTCAGACAAGCTCACCGCGTAATACGGTGACGGCTTGCCCGGAAATGCGAACGCGATCACCGACGCAACGCGTGCGGACGAATCCTCCGCGTGTGGAGGCTTGAAATCCGGTGAGATTGTCGCGGCCCAGGCGCTGTTTCCAGAACGGGCCCAAACAACAGTGGGCCGAACCCGTCACCGGGTCTTCGTCAATGCCCGACGCAGGCGCGAAGAAGCGCGAGACGAAATCATACCCGGACCCGGACGCACGGCTCGTGACAATCACGCCCCGCACCTTCAACCGGCCCAATGCTGCAAGGTCTGGTTTAAGCGCGCGCACAGTTTCTTCGTTGGCAACCTCCACTAGATAATCGAAACACGTTCGGCCCATGGAGGCGGCCTTTACTCCCAACGCCGATTTCAGGACATCGGCAGATTCACAGGGTTCCGCTGGCGTGGCCGGGAAATCCATCTCGATCCAAGTTCCTTGCTTCTCCGCCGTAAGGAGACCGGATCGAGTATGAAAGCGCGCTGGCTGATCGGCCCCGAGGTGTCCCTGTTCCCAGAGAAAATGGGCGCTGGCGAGTGTGGCGTGACCGCACAGATCGACCTCAACTGTCGGCGTGAACCACCGCAGTCCAAAACCGCCGTCGCGCGGGAGCAGAAATGCGGTTTCGGACAGATTCATCTCGCGGGCCACTAGCTGCATCCAGGAATCCTCGCGCGGCTGCTCCAGCAGACACACGGCCGCTGGGTTTCCCGCGAATGCCCGCTCCGTGAAAGCGTCTATTTGAGTGATCCGCAGGCCCATGTTCTCCCCTCCAGGTAGTCTTCCAGACCGGCGATGAAATCAAATCGCAAAGGAACCCTCGAATCATACGCCCAATGCCGCGCCAGATGCGCGTCTTTGGGGCCGTGCTGGCCTCCCTCAAGACATTTGACCTGAAAGGTGGATTGTCCCTGGCACGTCACTTCTGTGAGCGGCCAAGTATCTTCCGGCTGGCCGAAATCCTTGCAGGTATCGGCCCACCCATACTGCTCCCAAACGAAACATGTCCTTCCTGATGAGCACAGTGGAATTGGGAGCCGCAAGGGTCGGGCCCGGCACTGTTCGCCTGTCGATTCGTCTCAAGGACCCGGGTCACCTTCCCGCCGACCTGAAGCTGGTCCTCTCCTAAGATCCTGTTTTTAAACGGGTTAAAGGGATATTAACAGGGGTTCACAATCTCTATTGACCCCCTTGGGGGCTTGTGACTTATAATCGCGAGGCTGGGCTACTTGTGCCTGGATTCTGTCTTTAAGTTTGGCAGGCATTGTGCTCTCTATCATCGCGGAGGGCAGTACCGCTCGTCGTTCAAATCGGTTCAAAAATACACCCATGGGATATAGCACTCGTAAATCGGTATGTTTGCTTTTCATCGCAGCCGGAGTTCTTTTCGGCCTTGCTGGCTGCGAGGACTCGGCCAAGGCGCCAGTGCAAGTCCGGCCCGCCCAGATTGCTTTGCCATCGCAAGAGCAAGTTCAGCCCTCCCTGCCAATCAGTGCACAACATAAAGCGGTGGCGCCGCTTGTCCTTCAGAACCCGAATGGGCCTGAACGGCTCGCAGCGGAGAGTCAGGCTGCATTCGATGCGGGCGAGCAGGATTTTAAGGCCGGCCATCTGGGAAAGGCGCGCGAGGAATTCGATGAGGCGCTCGACCAGTTGCTCGCCAGCGGATTCGATCTCGATGCCGACCCGCGCCTGAGCAGCTTGTACCACCACATTATCGACACGGTGAGCCTGGATGAACTCGAGGCGTTCCGCGCGGGAGACGGTTTCAGCGAACAGAAGTCCACGCCCGCGCCCATC
The DNA here is from genome assembly GCA_963719875.1 of uncultured Acidobacteriota bacterium. Taxonomy (GTDB): domain Bacteria; phylum Acidobacteriota; class Terriglobia; order Acidiferrales; family UBA7541; genus Palsa-360. Next base: position 2,038,832 of record CAVRDJ010000002.1, read on the forward strand.
GATGAAATCGCCGAAGAGCCGATCCCTCAGCCGGAAAAGTTTGATCCCAATTTGCGGGGCCGCGCCGAAGGCGAGGTGAACGCCATCGACCATGACGTCCCGCTGACGGTTAACGATCAGGTTCTCGCCTATTTGAATTATTTCAAGACGCCGCGCGGGAGCGCGATCGTAGAAACCGGGCTTCGCCGCGAGGGACGCTATCGCGAAATGGTCCGGCGGGTTTTGAAACAAGAAGGCATGCCGCAGGATTTGATTTATCTGGCGCAGGCCGAGAGCGCGTTTCTGCCGCAGGCGGTATCCAAGGCCGGCGCGCGCGGAATGTGGCAATTCATGTCCTTTGCCGGGCGGAAATACGGCTTGCAAAAAACCTGGTGGGTGGACGAGCGCCAGGATCCGGAAAAGGCCACCCGGGCCGCCGCACGCGATCTGCGCGATCTGTACGGCCAGTTCGGGGACTGGTATCTAGCCATGGCCGCCTACAATTCCGGTGCGGGGGCCGTCCAGCATGCCGTCGAACGGACTGGGTACGCTGATTTCTGGGAGCTCTACCACCGCAATGTTCTGCCGAAGGAAACACAGAACTATGTTCCGATTATTCTGGCCCTGACGCTGATCTCCAAGGATCCCGCGCGGTACGGCATCGAATTCGAGCCTGAGCCCGCGCTGCAGGCCGACACGGTCAAGCCGGGGCAGGCCATTGATCTGCGCCTGGTGGCCGAAACCATCGACACGGATCTCGAATCCCTGCGCAGTCTGAATCCAGAGCTGTTGCGCCTGGTCACGCCGCCCGATCCTGAGTTTGTCCTGCGCCTTCCCGAAGGGACGGCGGAGCGTTTTTTTGCGGAAATTGCCGTCATTCCCCCGGAAAAATGGGTGAGCTGGCGCCGCCACAAAGTCGAGCAAGGAGAGACGCTTTACTCCATCGCCAGACAGTACCGCGTTTCTCCGTCGGAAGTGGCCGAGGCGAACGAACTGGCCTCCGGGGCCGCTCTTGAGGAAGGGCAGAAGCTGATTATTCCCGCCGCCGCGCGATCCGAGACGTCCACCGGGAAGCTAATTCGCTACCGGGTCCGCCGTACGGATACGATCGCCACGATTGCCGATGAGTTCGATGTGACCGCCGCCGAACTGCGCAAATGGAACCATCTGAGGGCCGATCACGTGGTGCGCGGTACCTCGCTGCGCATCTATCCGGGCGGGATGACCCCGGCACCGGCGCCGCAGCAAGCCAAGGCTCGGGACCTCTCTTCTTTGAACACAAATGTCGCGCCGCGAAGTGGGGCTGCCGGCACACTTCCCGTCATGGAAGCACGCGCGAGCAGCACCGTGGTGCATCACGTGAAGCCGGGCGAAACGCTGTGGTCGATCGCCCGCGCCTATCGCACGACGGAGGAAGCCATTCAGGCGGGGAACCGCTTTTTGTTCAGCCGGCCCTTGCAGGTGGGCGATACCCTCACGATCCTCCCGACCCGATAGTCCCATCTTGCTTTTTATTCCGTCTTATCCCTATATTGTGAGCGGGTTCGCGGCAGTTCCCTGGGGGCGGGTGCCGGGTCGAGAGGTCGCCTGCTGAGGGGGGATACCGCGGAGATAAACTCCGGACCGGCGGGGGATTGGGCTAACCCTTGACAAACATGCCGGATTCCGTCTATAAGCCCGCGATGGCTTCAAGCGCCATCGAATTCCTCGAAATGGCGGCGAATCGAAGGGAGAACGCGGATGGCCTACGAAAAAGAAGACCAAGGTGACGAAAACGAGTTCGTTCATTTTGAGGAAGAAGAACTCGGCGGCGACCCGGAAGAAGTAATCGAAGAGGAAACCGAAGAAGAGCTGGTCATCACCGAGCGTCCCGGTGCGGCGGGCGCTCCGCAACCTCCTCTCGCGTCGCCGAAGCCGGGGGCCAGGAAAAAAGCCCCAGCGAAGAAAGCGAAAAAGCGGCCGGCGAAGAAAGCGAAAAAGAAAGCCAAGGCCGCTCCCAAAAAAGCAGCCAAGAAAAAATCGACCAAGAAGTCTGCCAAGCGCCGCAAGAAGCGCTGACGGCTTTCCAAGCCAAACGATTGGCCGCACAGAGATTTGTGAACTGGGCCCGGGGAGCTTCCTCCGGGCCTTCCGTTTATTTTGGCGCGCGTCCCCGCCCTGTTTCATTCCGGCGCACAGTAGATAAATTCCCTGCCAGGCAATTCTCGTTTCCCGTAGCGGAACAATTTTCTTGCGGGTTCTGCCGTGCGTCGCTAGCATGGCGGCCATGAAGTTGGCCGTCGAGCATGTGCGGCGGATGCGGGGCGGGGCGCAGGCCCAATTGATGCGCTGCGACGATGAGGCGTACTACATCGTCAAATTCCAAAACAACCCACAACATTTGAGGATTCTGGCGAATGAAATGCTTGCAACCCGTCTGGCGGCGCGGCTGGGATTGTGCGTGCCGCAAGTCGAAGTGGTCCAGGTGCGTCCGGAACTCATCGCCTATACGCCGGACCTCGTCATTCAGCTGGGCCTGGGAAGGCAACCTTGCGCGGCGGGGAAACAATTTGGATCGCAGTTCCCGGGGCATCCGGCCCGCATGGCGGTTCACGATTTTTTGCCCGATGAGCAGTTGGGAACGGTCCGGAATCTGGCGGATTTCCTCGGCGTTCTGGTCTTTGACAAGTGGACCTGCAACACGAATGGCCGCCAGGCAATTTTTTTTCGCGAGCCCGGCGATCCGGCTCACGAGGCCGGTCCGGAGGCGCACGATTGTGCGGCACCGGGTTATACCGCCATGATGATTGACTTCGGATTCTGCTTCAACGCGGGGGAGTGGGATTTTCCCGACGCGCCGCTACGCGGGTTGTACGCGCGCCACCGCGTTTACGAAGGCGTCGGCGGGATGGAGGCGTTCGAGCCCTGGCTCGCGCGCCTCGAAAACCGGATCACCGAGCGCGTGCTGGGCGAGGAGGCCGCGCAGATTCCGCCGGAGTGGTACGGCGGCGACTGGAACGAGCTCGAGCGATTGCTCGAGCGCCTCTACCGCCGCCGCGAGCGCGTGCGCGAACTGATCCTCTCGGCCCGGAATTCCGGCCGCGAACCGTTTTCCAATTGGAAGGTGAAACATGCCTGAAGAAACGCTGCAACCTTGCGCCTATCACGTGGTGCGCTACCAGCCCAACCTCATTCGGGACGAGTGGGTCAACATCGGCGTCCTCCTTCTCGATCCTGCCTCGGGACGCGTCCGCCAGCGCTGGCTCGAGGAGCCCGCCGACCTGGCGCGCCTGCGGCGCCTGCACCCCGCGGCGGACGAGGAGCTCCTGCTGCGCCTGCCCGCCGAATTCGACCGCCAGTTTGCCGGACGCGAGATGGAGGCCGCGGCCCTGCTCGAAAAATTCGACGACACGCTGTCGAACGCCGTGCAGCTCGCCCCCCGCAAGGGGCTGCTCGCCCGCGACCCCGACGCCGAGATCGACCGCCTCTTCCGCGAACAGGTTGAGCCGCTGCGCGAACCGAGGCGCGGCGTGGTGGAAATCCGCACGCGCAACGACGTGCGCGCCCGGGCCGCGGATTATTTCCGCACGGAAAAAATTTTGCGGCTCATGCAGCGCGGCGTGCGCGTCGAGGAGTTCACGGCGCCGGGCGACCCGATGCGCATCGATTTTTCCTACCGCCGCAACGGCACGCGCGGCTTCGTGCATTCCGTGGCGCTCGGCCGCGATCCGGGGCAGGCGAAATTACTGGCGTACACGGCGAGCGCGATCCGCGAACGCGTCCGCCATTCGGAATTTTTAGCCGTTACCGAACGCGAGCCCGCGCGCGGAAATGTGCGGGACCAGTTTGTTTCCGGAATTCTCGCCGGGGGCGATATTCGCGTGGTCCCGCTCGGGGAGCTGCGCAAGTGGGCGCATGAGGTGGCGCCGGCGTTAAAGGCGGAGAGCGCGTGATTCGTGAATCGTGATTTGTGATTCGTGAAGAGTCGAGAGTTCAACCGCACCGGACTCGCTTGGCGAGTCGGGTCTTAACTCTCAACTTTTAACTGTCAACTCTCAACCTCGCTCGCCATCTACAAGACGCCATGCCGGACACGAATTACAAATCACGATTCACGAATCACGATTCCCTACAGAACGTCCTCGCTCCACCCCTCCAGCAGCCCCTTCACTTTGCCGACAAACTGGTGGGCCACGGCGCCGTCCACGACGCGGTGGTCGTAGGAAAGCGTCAGGTAGACCATGGAGCGGATGGCGATGGCCTCGTCGATCACCATCGGGCGCTTCTGGATCGCGCCGATTCCCAGGATGGCCACATTGGGCTGGTTGATCACCGGGAGTCCCATCAGCCCGCCGTAGACGCCGGGATTGGTGATCGAGAACGTGCTTTCCTGAACCTCTTCGGGCTTCAGCTTTTTGGCGCGGGCGCGCTCGGCGAGATCGTTCATGCCGCGCGCCAGGCCGAGGAAGTTTTTCTCCTCGGCGTTCTTCAGTACGGGGACGATCAAGCCCCAATCGAGCGCCACGGCGATGCCCACGTTGATTTCGCGGTGCAGCACGACCGTCGCCCCGTCGACCGACGCATTGACCGTCGGAAAGGCGCGCAGAGCCTCGACGCAGGCGCGCACGAAGAAGGGCATGAAGGTCAGCTTGGTCGCGTACTTGCCTTCGAACGCGGCTTTCGAACGCTCGCGGAGCTTGGCAATGCGCGTCATATCCGCTTCGTCGATCGAATAGACGTGCGGCGAAACGTGTTTCGACGCCACCATGTGCTCGGCGATGCGCTGGCGCATCACGCTCATCGGCTGGGCTTCATAGTTGCCAAAATAAATCCGCTCGCGCGGGACGGCGTTTTCCAGGACAAGGTGCACAAGCGCGCCGCCCGTCCCCGGGGGCGGCGCAGGGGAAGCGGACGGCGTTGCGCCAGAGGGCGCAGGAGCGGAGGGGGCCGCAGGCCTGGCCCCGCCGGACATGGCCGCCGCGAGAATGTCTCTCTTGCTGATTCGTCCGCCCGCCCCGCTTCCTTCCACAGCGGCGAGGTCCACGTTATGTTCTTTTGCCAGCTTCCGGACCAGCGGAGAGCTGCGAATTTTTTGGCCATTGTCGCGCACGGCGGGCGACGCGGGCGGGGAGCTGGCAGCAGGCGATGCCGGAGCAGGCGCGGGCGACGGAGTGGAGGAAACCGGGGGCGCTGCGGCAGCCTTAGGTGCAGCGGCTTTTTCCGCCGCAGGGGGCGGTGCCGGAGCGGCGGCCGGTACAGAAGTTGAAGCAGCAGCCCCTGCGCCAGGCGCATCGATCACGGCGACCACCGTCTGGATCGGAACGGTCTGCCCCTCGGTGACCTTGATTTCCTTCAATACGCCGGCCGAAGGCGCCGGAATCTCGGCGTCCACTTTGTCGGTCGAGATTTCGAACAGCGGCTCATCGCGTTCGACACGATCCCCCGGCTTCTTAAGCCACCGCGTGATGGTCCCTTCGAAAATGCTTTCCCCCATCTGGGGCATGATGACGTCTACGGCCATGATTTTCCTCTTTCCGTGATTCGTGACTTGTGATTTGTGATTCGTGACCCGTGATCCGTGGCCCGCGTTTTGTAGAGACCAGATAAGTTGAGAGTTGACTGTCCACGAATTACGATTCACGAATCACAAGTCACTAAAACTGCGCCAGCTCCCGCGCCGCCGCAACAATCTTGGCGGCGTTGGGCAAGAAATGATCCTCGAGCCCCGGCGCGTACGGCACGGGCGTGTCGAGCGAAGTGACGCGGCGGACCGGGCCGTCCAGATCCTCGAAGGCGTTTTCCATGACGAGGGCTGCGATTTCGCCGGCGATGCCGCCGGTGCGCGTGTCTTCGTGCACGACGAGCAGCTTGTTCGTCTTCCGCACGGATGCAAGAATCGTTTCGCGATCGAGCGGCAGAAGTGTGCGCAAGTCGATCACTTCGGCCTCGATGCCCTCTTTGGAAAGCTTCGCCGCAGCTTCGAGCGAAACATGCACCATGGCCGCATAACTCACGATGGTCAGGTCGCGGCCCTCGCGGCGCACCGCCGCCTTTCCGATCGGCACCGTAAAATCATCCGCCGGAAGTTCTTCCTTGACGCGGCGATACAGAAATTTGTGCTCGAAAAATAACACCGGGTTGTTGTCGCGAATCGCCGACTTGAGAAGTCCTTTCGCGTCATGCGCCGTCGCCGGGCAAACCACTTTCAGGCCGGGCGTGTGCACGAAATACATTTCCGGATTCGCGGAATGAAACGGTCCCCCATGCACGCCGCCGCCCGACGGACCGCGCAGCACCATCGGCACCGGCGCGCCCCAGCGGTAGTGCGATTTCGCGGCGAAATTGGTGATCATGTTGAAGGCGCAGGCGATGAAATCGATAAATTGCATCTCCGCGATCGGACGCAGGCCGGCGTAGCTCATGCCGATCGCGGCACCCACGATCGCGGATTCGCTGATGGGCGTATCGATCACGCGCTCCCAGCCGAACCGCGCGAGCAGGCCTTCGGAAGTCTTGAACGCGCCTCCGTACACGCCCACATCCTCGCCGATCAGGACGACGGCCGGATCGCGGTCCATTTCCTCGAGCATGGCCTGGCGAATGGCTTCGAGATACGTTGTTTCGGGCATGGTCAGCGTCCCACTTTGGCGCGAACGGCCGCGCGCGCTGGTTCCTTTCCGGGCTTTGCTTTCGGCGCCGCCTGTTTGGAGGCCGGGGGCCGCGAGCCATTTACCGCATAGGATTTCATCGGCCATTCGGCCTTCACGCTGGAACGCGGCGGCATCACTTCTTCCTTGGGCCGTTGCCAATCCGCTTCGATGGTATGGCAGCCCTCGCAATAGACTCCCTCTTCGGCCGACTCCGGCGGGGGGAACGGCGAGTTTTCCGCGAATTCCACGTCCGCTCGAATTTCGCGCGCGATGCGTTCGTCGATTTCCTTTTTCGTTTTCGTGTCCCAGAGTTTTTTTTCAGTGAGAACTTTTTCAAAGCGGTCGAGCGGGTCGCGCTGTTTCCAAGATTCCAGAAGGGCCTTCGGCACGTATTCCGCGGCGTCATGTTGCGCGTGGCCGCTCATGCGCATCGTCTTGGCTTCGATCAGCACGGGACCGTTTCCCGCGCGGGCATGGGAAACCGCTTCCCGCGTGGTGCGGACGACGGCCAACACGTCGTTGCCGTCCACGATGGCGCTCTTCACGCCATAGGCCTTGGCGCGGTCCGCGAGATCCCGCAGCGCGGATTGTTTCTCCACCGGCGTCGAGTAGGCCCACTGATTATTTTCCACGATCAGGACGAACGGGGCCTTTTGCACGGCCGCGAGATTCAATCCTTCGTGAAACACGCCGGTGGATGTTCCGCCGTCGCCGATCCACGTCATGGTCACGATTTTTTGCCCCAGATACCGTCCCGCCATGGCAATGCCCGCCATCACGGGGATCAAATCGCCCAGCATCGAAATCGGTGAAATCACGTGCCGCGACTTCAGGTCGCCGAAATGGCTCGTGCCGTCCTTGCCGAACGTCGGCGACGTGTAGCGCGCCATGTGCTGCGTCATCACGTCGCGCGGCTTGAACCCTCGCACGAGCAGCGCGCCGATATTGCGGATCATCGGAGCGATCCAGTCACCGGGGCCGAGCGCGTAGGCCGTGCCTACTGAAATCGCTTCCTGCCCCAGACTGGGATACAAACCGCCGACGATTTTATTCTGGCGGAACAGCCGCACCATCTGTTCCTCGACCTGGCGGTTGAGCCGCATGAAATAATACAGTTCGAGGTGTTGTTCGCGCGTTAAAGTGGAAGTCATGTTTTTCCGGGTTACCGAGAACCAAATTCATTGCTGCGATTGCTGTAGCTCGCCCGCCGCGGCGGACGAGGGCTTCCCGCGCCCGCGTGAAAACCTCCGCCCGCCGCGGCGGGCTACAAAGCCGCCAAAACGAACCTTACTTACACCGCGGCCGGCGCCATCCGGTCTTCGTGCGTCCGAAGCATCGAATCAAGATCATCGCGGCCGCAAGCGCGCGGACACAGGCCAAATATTTCTCCGAGGTGGGCCGCGATGCGCGGCGCGGCTTCCTTCATTTCCACGCGCCGCCCCAGCAATTGTTCAAGGGACGTCGCCCGCTTCCCGGCAATTCCGCACGGCACGATCAGATCGAAATAGCGCAAGTCCGTCGAGACGTTATAGGCAAATCCGTGCGAGGTCACCCAGCGGCTCAAATGCACGCCGATGGCAGCGAGCTTTTCCTCGTCCTTCACTTCCCTTACTTCCTTCATTTCCTTTCCTTCATTTTCCGCCGCAGGGCCAGCAGGCACATCCACCCAAACGCCTGTTCGCCCGGACACGCGCCTCGACACAATATTAAATTCGGCCGTAGCGCGGATCATGGCTTCCTCGAGGCTGCGTACGTACCAGGCAACATCGCGTCGAATTTCGGCGAGGTTCAAGATCGGATAGCCGACGAGTTGTCCCGGTCCGTGGTAAGTGATGTCTCCACCACGGTTCGTTTCAAAAAACGAAACGCCCATCCGGCGCAGGATCTCACTCGGGGCGCGAAGATTGGAAATTTTTCCGCTGCGGCCCAGCGTGATCACGTGCGGATGCTCGCAGAGCAGCAGAACATCCGGAATGGCGGCGGCTTTGCGCGCGGCGGCAACGCGCCGTTGCAATTCCCACGCCGCGCCGTATTCCACGAGCCCGAGATCGATGACCAGCAATTTTTTCATGGCACGCGAACTCTCAACTCTGAACTGTCAACTCTTAACTTCTCTTCGGCGCGACGATCCGCTCGACCTGGCCCAAGTGATTGAGATCGTGCCCCGCCATCATGCGAACGATATGCTCGATGGTCTCAACGCCCCGCTCGGCGTGCATTCCGTGGTGCTTCCACTGGTCCGGCGTTAGAGATTTCAGCAGCGCGAGATTGCCTTCCCTCGCCGCCCGGAATTGTTCGAGCGATTTGCGCGCGTCCCGCTTTTCGTAATGCCCGGCCGCGGCCCAGGTATCCTGGTCGAATGGTTGGATGGGCGTTCCGGGAGCGCCCAGAATCTGCCGCATCCGCCAGCCGGTGACAATTTCGCAGTCCGCGAGATGCGCGAGGATTTCTCCAGCAGACCATTTCCCCGGCGCGGGCCGCTTGCGCAGCTTTGCGGCGGACGCACGCCGGATCAGGCGGCCCAGCTTCGCCGCCGTGGCGGCCTGCACTTTCAGGGGATTCTTTCCGTCCGATTGCCCCAGCATTCTCTGGGTATATTCCTGCGGCGTTTCCTGCATACTGCTCTTTCTCCTTCCTCGCCCTTACGCGCTCCAATTTCACCGAATGCTCATCCTAATTTCTCGACTCCAACTTCCAACCTCAAATCTCCAACCTCTAGCTAGGCATTGATCGACAGCCCGCGGACCGCCGCAACCGCGTCGGACATCGCTTCCCAGACCGTCGGATGCGCGTGCACGGTGGACATCAGATCGTCCACGGTGGCCTCGAGTTGCAGGGCCGCGACCGATTCCGCAATAATTTCGGTCGCGAACGGCCCGATGATATGCACTCCTAGAATTTCGGCGGTCTTTTCGTCGCTCACGACTTTGACGAAACCTTCGTGGTGGCCCAGGATGGTGGCCTTGCTGTTTCCGAGGAATGGAAATTTTCCGGTCTTGACTGGTAGCCCGCTTCGCGCGCCGCGCGCTCGGTCAAGCCGATCGACGCCACCTGCGGCTCGCAGTAGGTCGCGTTGGGGATGCGCGTCTTTTCGATCGGAGGCATCTGCTTGCCCGTAATTTTCGCGACGCAGGTGATGCCCTCCATCGACGCGGCGTGCGCGAGCTGCGGCATTCCGGCGACGATGTCGCCAATCGCGTAGAGATGCGGCTCCGCCGTTTCCATGTACGGCCCGACGTGGATAAATCCGCGCTCGAGTTTCGCTTGCGATTTTTCGAGGCCGAGGTTTTCCGTCTTGGGCACGCGCCCGACGGCCATCAGCACGCGCTCGGCGGAAATGGTCTGCTTCTTCCCGGCCTTGTCCGTGAACGCGACGCTCGCGCCCGGCGCATCTTTTTTCACGGACTCGACTCTGGCCTCGGTGAAAATCTGGATGCCCTTCTTCTTCAGCGCTTTTTCAAGTTCCGCCGAAATTTCCTCGTCTTCGATCGGCGTCACGCGCGGCAGCATTTCGAGCACTGTGACTTGCGTCCCGAACGAATTGAAAATCGACGCGAACTCGACGCCCACCGCACCCGCTCCGACAATCGCCAGCGTCTTCGGCACGGCCGGCAGCTGCAAAATTTCGATGTTGCTGAGAATCGTTTTTCCATCGATGTCGATTCCCGGAAGCGAGCGCGCCGCCGAGCCCGTCCCGAACAGGATGTGCGTGGCTTCGACTTCCGTGACGGTACCGTCCTTCTCGACGCTCACGCGCCCAGGCCCCGCCCACCGCCCCCAGCCCTGCATTTTGTCCACTTTGTTTTTGCGGAATAAAAACTCGATGCCCTTGGCGTGCTTATTCACGACCATTTCCTTGCGCGCCAGCGCCGCCGCCCAGTTGAGCGTAAAATCCTTCACGTCGATGCCAAATTCCTTGGAGATCTTCAGGGTGTCGTAAATTTCGGCGGTGTGCAAGAGCACTTTCGTGGGAATACAACCGACGTGCAGGCAGGTGCCACCCAGAAAGCCGTCTTTTTCAATGACCAGTGTTTTCAACCCCCATTGCGAGGCGCGAATCGCGGTGTTATATCCCCCCGGACCGCTGCCGATAATCGCGAGATCGTATTTGGCCAAGTGTCCTCCGCGGCTGCGAGGAGCGCCGCTCACGTTACATGAATTCAGACGGGTGCGCTCCCGCGAGCCCACGCCATTTGATGAAGTGGAAGTGCAGCCGGCGTCCGCCCTTTCGCCCGGCCTCCCCCAAACGAATCGAGGCGGCCCTCGATTATGCCGGGGGTTACTGCGGATGATCCGCGCCTCGATTCTAGCAGCCGCCCAGACGCGTCGCAACACACGCCAGTAGGACGGACTTCAGTCTGTCGCGCGTCCGCTAACTGAAACCAACAAGCTTAAAGCATCTCCCACTAGTTCTGCTAGACTTCCGGGCATGCGACCGCGCCCGTCGATTCCAAAGGAAAAATCATGCGGGTGCTTGAAGAGACCGGGCATTCTTGCATGATCTGCAGGGGATAGAGATTTCTTAGAGGTCGAGCACGATTCTGAGGGCGGAAGCAATCTGGTCCACGCTGGGTCCCGGCAAATGCCCCATATATCGAATTAGCCTGGTTGTACTGATCGCTCTTACTTGCTCACCGAGAACTACAGATTCCTTCGTCAGCCCTCCTTCGCCCACTTTTAGGATGACGTGGCTGGGGTAAATCGTCTTTTTGTTGGCTCTGTCCGTCACGGGAACTACGACAACCACGGAACTGTGTTCATTGATTGAATCCCGGCTCATCACCACTACCGGGCGCTGCCCCGCCTGCTCCGATCCTTCACGCGGGTCCAGCCGGGTCATAAAAACGTCGCCACGTCTGGCCACTATGGTGCGTCCTTTTCGGCGCGCTCAAACGCCTCCCAATCGCTCTGGCTGAATTCCTCTGAAATCCGTCCAGCCTCATTTTGGTATGCAGCGTCATCAGACATCCCGGCAAATTTGGCGTCAATCTGCTTTCGCTGGATCAGTTTCACGTAAGCGCGGATAGCAGAAACAAAAAATCCATTGATGGAAGCGGCCGGAGCCGCCTTTGTACCCACAATCGATCGAGCTTCTTCGTAGAGGCGTTCCGGAAGACTCAACGTGGTTCTGACTTTCTTTTCTCGGCGCTTGGTTACTGGCATTTTGGGATGGTTTCCTTCAAATGCGTCGGCTCGGGTAACAAGCGATCGACTGTGGATAGTATAGCACCTAAAGTGATGGCATACTAGATGCAAATTATGCTAGCATATATGGTGATAGAAATAATGGTCATTGCGCCTTGATTTATTCTAAGTACCGGTTTGAATGCCGATGCGGTTCAAAGTTGACCCGAATAGTCCCCAAGGCTGCCTTGACCGTCCTCGGAGGCATCTGCTAGCGTAGGTGGTTCCACGGGCGCTGGCGCGCAGCGTCGACTCGCACTCGCCGGTTGAAAGCCGAATCAAACGTATGGATACGATTCACATTACGATGCCGGACGGGGCGATCCGCGAAGTTCCGCTTGGCACCACGGCGGCGGAAATCGCGCAGCAGATTTCGCCGCGGCTGGCGAAGGAAGCGCTGGTGGCGCGGGTCGCTCCGATTCAAGGGCCTTTCGGCGCGGCCGCAAGCGCGTCCACGGGTGGCGCCCCCGAAAAATCTCCCGACGCGGCGCCCGAAGTTCGCATGAACTCCGCGGCAAACGGCGAGGGTTTTCTGGTCGATTTGCGCGCCCCGATCGACCAGGATGTGCGGCTCTCGATCCTGACGCCGAAAGATCCCGAAGCGATTCAGGTGCTAAGGCACTCGGCGGCGCACTTGCTCGCCGCGGCGGTGTTGGAACTTTTTCCGAACGTTAAGCTGGGCATCGGCCCGCCGATCGACACGGGTTTTTTCTACGATTTCGTGCGCGCGGAACCGTTCACGCCCGAAGATCTCGAGCGCATCGAAAAGAAAATGCGCGAGCTCGCGGCGCAGGACATTCCCAACGAGCGCAAGATGATGCCCAAGCCCGAAGCGCTCGAGCTCTACCGCAAATGGGATCAGGGCTTCAAATGCGAACTGGTGGAGGAGCGCGCCATCGAGCCGATGGTGTCGTTTTACACCACCGGAAAATTCATCGATTTCTGCCGCGGGCCGCACATCCCATCGACCGGGCGCATTCGCGCGTTCAAACTGATGAGCGTTGCAGGCGCGTACTGGAAAGGCCAGGAAGGCAACCCGCAGATGCAGCGCATCTACGGGGCGTGCTTCTACACGCAGCAGGAGCTGGATGAGTATCTCCACCGGCTCGAAGAGGCCAAGCGGCGCGATCATCGCCGCCTCGGGCAGGAACTGGACCTGTTTTCGGTTCAGGAAGAGGCCGGGCCGGGGCTGATTTTCTGGCATCCCAAGGGCGGTTTGGTCCGCAAGGTGATGGAAGACTGGCTGCGCGACGAGTTGCTGCGGCGCGGTTACGATTTAGTATATACGCCGCACATCATGCGCCTGGAATTGTGGAAGACCAGCGGCCATGCGAATTTTTATCGCGAGAATATGTTCGGCCCGGTCGAAGTGGAGAAGGACGACTACCAGCTCAAGCCCATGAATTGCCCGGGGCACATCCTGATTTACAAGTCGCGCCTGCGCAGCTACCGCGAATTGCCGGTGCGGCTCGCCGAGTTGGGCACCGTTTATCGCTACGAGCGCTCGGGCGTGCTGCATGGCCTGTTGCGCGTGCGCGGTTTCACCCAGGATGACGCGCACATTTTCTGCATGCCGGAGCAAATCGAATCCGAAATCGAGGCCTGCATCGATTTCGCATTCGCCGTGATGAAGACGTTCGGATTCAACCAGTACGTTGTCGAGCTCTCGGACTGGGACGCGAAGCATCCGCAAAATTACGCCGGCTCAGCCGAAGATTGGGCCCGCTCGACGGGCGCACTCGAATCGACGCTCACAAGGATGAGCATCCCGTTCAAGCGCATGGAAGGCGAGGCGGCGTTTTACGGCCCGAAAATCGACGTCAAGTTGATCGATGCGATCGGCCGCCCGTGGCAGCTCACCACCGTGCAATTCGATTTCAATTTGCCGGGACGCTTTGGGCTGGAGTATGTCGGCGAAGACGGCAACCGCCACCAGCCGCTCATGGTGCATCGCGCGCTGTGGGGCTCAGTCGAGCGCTTCTTCGGCATCCTGATCGAGCATTACGCCGGAGCGTTTCCCGTGTGGCTCGCGCCCGTGCAGGCGGAAGTGCTGCCGCTCAGCGAAAAATTCGCGGAGTACGCGAAAAAAGTTACCGCAGCCCTGAAGGACGCCGGATTCCGCGCGCATCTCGACGACCGCAACGAAAAATTGCAGGCGAAAATTCGCGACGCGCAGATGCTGAAGATTCCCTACATGCTGATCGTCGGCGGCAAGGAAGCGGAAGCCGGCACCGTCTCGGTGCGCCAGCAGAGCAAAGGTGACTTAGGGCCGCGGCCACTTGCTGAATTTCTCTCCGATTTGCGCCAATTAGTTGATTCCCGCGCGATTTAATTCTTGGTAGCGCGGACTTCAGTCTGTGGGTTTTTGTGCGGGCGAAAGTCAAAACCCGCAGGCTGAAGCCTGCGCTACTAAGAGCAATCCGCGGCAGACCTGGCTTTTTGGTACTCGCGCAGTAGCCACCACGTGGAAACCACAGCGCTGATGAACAGAGCGCCTGCGAGAGTCGCCAGCGCGCCCGTAGACACTCCCGCTTTCGAGAGAAATAACCACCACTTGTCGAAACCCCGGCCGATCGGCGCGGCCTCCGACGTCGCATAGTGCAGGAGCAGATGAATGTGCATCGCGATGGGTGAAAAGCTCATGCGGTAGTTGTACTGCGCGTCGTAGTAGCCGCCGGCCACGTCGGCTTCGAGGAAGCTGGTTGCCGAGCCGACCGCCTGCACGAGGAATCCCGCGACGAACACAGCAATCGCCAGAAGGCGCGTGTTGCGCGACGCGCCCTCGAGCGCCGGACCGATGCCCAGGCCGAGCAAGGCCAGCGCGGGCACCAGGTAGCGCGGCCCGTAGCAATAGCCGCCTTCCCACTGCGTGTAGGTCGCGAAAAATAACAGATAAACAATCGGCGCGGCCGCGGCAACCACTGCTAGCCCCCGATCGCGGCGCCAAAGACGTGGCAGGCCGAGCAAAGCCAGCAAAATCGGTGGCGAAAACAAGAAGATTGATTTTCCGGGCGAAACGAGAAATCCGAGAAGTCCCGTGCCGAGCGGGGTCTCGAACGTGTTCAACGCCTTTCCACCTTCGGCGGCGGAGGGGTAACCAAAATCGAACGGAGTGCCGTGAAGATACGCGTTTCGCCACAGCAGAAGGATTACACCAACTCCCGCAGCCACGGCCAGCGCGGTCGCGGCGCTCCACCCCTTTTCGCGCTCGCGAACGATTAGCGCACCCAGAAATACGGGCACGACGATGACGTGCGTTGGCCTCACCCAAACGGCCGCGCTCAGGAGGGCTCCCGCGCCGAACGCGCGAGCAAAGTGTATAGGTATACTTTGCGGCTGGGCAAATAGCACGGCCGCGGCGCCGAGCAGCAGTGCCGCCGCCAACGGCTCGGAGAACAGCCAGCCGGAATACGCCGCGAGCGGCGTCGCAAGAGCCAGAATCCCCGCGGCCAGCAGGGAAACTTTTGGCGCGATTCCGAGCTGGAGAAAAACGCACAGCGCAATTGCGGCCGCCAGAGCGGAGAAAAAGACGCTCTCGCCGGTTAAAAAGAAATCGCTGACCACATCGCGCAGATTAGGAGGCACACCCGGCAGATGCATCGCTACAAACTGTCCCGCCGCGTACCACGGCAGCATTGCCAGCGCCTGCCCCGGCGGATAGGGCGACTCTGGGTGGCCGAAGCGGTCGAACGTGCCATAAAACATTTTTGCGTCGACGGCCTGAGGTATTTCCGCATTGCCATGCTTCGCAAGGCTTTCCGCCTGGAAGGCTGCCGAGACTTCATCGATCGTGCGGACGCGCCCGCTCGAAAAAAGAAAATAGAAGAAATTCAGGAACAGCAGACACGAAATTACCAGCCGAATGCGGCAGCGTCCCGCGCCGGAATTTGCCGGCAAAGAATTATCGGATGGGGATGCGGTCGTGGACATGGCGCGAGAGGTAGTCGAGGCATTACAGCATATGCCGCGTGATCGCGAGAGACGAGTTCCGATTGGAGTTCTTTCCCTGCAACCGTTGCGAAACCTCAGGAGTGATTTGAGGGCGCCGCGGCTCGTGACGAGTCTCCCGCTCACCAAAAAATCCCCGGGTCTGAAGCCCCTGACTACAGCATTGCGTTAGCCCTGAATTGGAAATTGCTGTAGCCCGCCTCTTCAGAGGCGGGGTGTCTGCCAATTGGGAGAAAACAGGGATTTTGGAACAAAGCCGTTGTGCGGCACGCCTTCGCTCTTCCCTGGCGCAGTCTTTGACTTCTTCGCACATCTATGCAAAAAATCCTCCGAACCCCGGGGGATCTCGACATGAGCGCAAACGCAACGAGCGCCGATTCTAAAATGGACGCTCGCGATCGCAGCCGCATCCTGAAAATTCTCGAAAGTAATTGGCAGGCCGAGATGCGGGGATACCACACCTATGAAATATTGGCGGAGCGCGAAACCGATCCGGCACGGCGCGCGGCGTTCCACACTCTGTCCTATGCCGAGCAGCACCATGCCCAGCTTTGGGCTGATCGGATTCGCGCGCTGGGAGGGCCGAACCCGGTGTATAGGGGGCCAAAAACCGGCGAAGCCGACACCCTCGCCAATCGTGCAGGCGGTGTTCGGATGGCGCTGCGGCGGCTAGAGGTGGACGAAAGCCGTGACATCGCAAAGTACGCGAAACAGATCAAGGAACTCGGCGACCAACCCAGCATTCGCATCCTGGAGCAGGCGCTGGGGGATGAACGCGAGCACTACAGAATCCTGAGCGGACTCATTCGCAACCGCCGGCCGATCCCGCATTCTTCGCCCGAACAGGCCAAACAGGCCCTGGACGAACTTCTGGCCGCGAGACAACAAGAACATCCGAAAGCAGCCGGCTGGATCGGCGACGCCATCTACGGAATCAACGACGGACTCGGAGCGATTTTCGGAATAGTTTCCGGTGTTTCCGGAGCGACCCTGGGCAACAGCAAATTTGTCATCATCGCGGGGATGGTGGGCATGATCGCCAGCGCGCTCTCGATGGGGTCGGGCGCGTATCTGGCGGCAAAAAGTGAGCGTGAGATCTATGAAGCAGAGTTTTCTCGCGAGCGCGAAGCGGTTGAAAACAATGAATCCGAAGCGCGAGAAGTTCTTTCCCTCAGCTATCAGATCCGGGGTTTACCTCCGAAAGAGGCCGACCACTTCGTCGAGCATTTGGCCAAGGACAAATCCCAGTTCGTCCGCACGCTGGCGCAAGAACGGCTGAACACCACCGAAGACGGGCTGCGGAAGCCGCTGGCTTCGGCGATATCCGGAGCCCTCTCGACAGCCATTGGCGCCACCATTCCCGTTATTCCCTTTTTCTTTCTGAACGGCTATCCGGCGGTGATCGTTGCCGCGGTTGTTTCTCTGCTGGCCCATTTTGCCGTGGGCGCTGCCAAGTCCCTGATTACGATCCGTTCGTGGTGGGCCAGCGGACTCGAAATGACTTTCGTCGGCGCCGTCGAGGGGATCGTTACCTATTTCATCGGAATCGCCATTGGGAGAATCTCCGGGGCAGGCGTCTAGTTCTCGATTTCAAACATTCGGCGTTGTGCATCACACTTATAAAAACTTGACTATTCCGAGCCAAATGGGATATTTGGGAGGCATAAGAGGGCTGCTTTCATACCTAGCGTCCCAGGCCAGCCCCGATTGATTCAGATTTATATTGAGTGGGTACTGTCGATCCATTTATCTGCCTCCTCATAAGAAATGAGGCTTTATGAACCGCCCTTTTACCCGGCAAGGAACTTCCGTTCCCCCGCCTGCTTCGGTGCCTTTTCCACTTCGTCCCGCGACCCCGGCTCCGCCCCAGCCTGAATTCGGAAACGGGTGGGACCACACGTTGATGCGGCTGATTTTTTCCATCGCTTGCGTGGCGGCTGGATACCATTTTCACCCATTTGGTTTGTCCAGTCTTGTTGCTGCCGGCGTCGGCCTGGCCTTTTCCATTTCCGTCTTTTTGTTCGAGTTTCGGCTGCAGCGCATCAGCCTGCGGCGCTTAATCGGGGCTGCGATCGGCTCGATTTTGGGCATTCTCGGCGCGTATTTGATGGGTCTCGTCCTGGGGCGCACGTCGATCCCGGAGGGCTCGAGGTCGTTCATGGACGTCGGGCTGCTCCTGGTGATGACCTACATTGGTCTCGTGATTGGGGCGAACAAGGGAGACATGCTCAACCTGGCGGCCCTGGGGGGCCTATTCGGCAGTGAACGCAGCACGCGGCGAATGCCCAAGGTGCTGGACACTAGCGTGATCATCGACGGCCGCATCGCGGACATTTGTGAGGCCCATTTCCTGGACGGCGTCATGCTGATCCCTCAATTTGTACTGCGCGAGTTGCAATTCGTGGCCGATTCCGCCGATTCGCTGAAACGCCAGCGCGGACGGCGCGGGCTGGAAGTGCTGCAGCGCATCCAAAAAATGGCGCATCTCGAGGTCGAGGTCGCGGACGACGATTTTCCCAACATCGCGGATGTGGACTTGAAGCTCATCGAGCTGGCGAAGCGGTACGACGCAAAGATTGTGACGAACGATTACAACCTGAACAAGGTCGCCTCGCTGCAGGGCATCGAAATTCTGAATGTGAATCAGCTGGCCAACGCGCTGAAGCCGGTCGTTCTGCCCGGGGAAACGATGCGCGTTTTCATCCTGCGCGAGGGCAAGGAATATAATCAGGGCGTGGCTTACCTCGATGACGGAACGATGGTCGTGGTTGACGGCGCGCGCCGTATGATCAATAAGACCATCGACATCACGGTCACTTCGGTCCATCAAACCACCGCGGGCAAGATGATTTTCGGGCGGCTCGACGAGCGTACCGAATTGCCCGGCTCGCGTGCGCCACAGCCTCATGCTCTAAACGATCTGCCGCGCCCGGTCGTTCCGGACACTTCTCGCGAGCCGGAATGAAGGCCGGTTCCGCCGCCCCGCTGAAAGCAGGCGCACGCGATCGAGGCTCATTGCTTGCCTCGTGAATCTAGCTGCGCTACCCTCGCAGTTTCAAAATCTACAGTTTGGCAGGAAAGGATCGCAGAATCGTGACTCCTCCTCGAAACATTTCCGATCGCCGCGCTTTTTTGAGTTTCCTGGCCGCCAGTCCCGTCCTGGCCTACGCAGGCTTTTCTTCACGCTGGGCCGAGGAAGTTCTGGCGGCGCCGCTGCCGCAGCAAAATGAAGTCGTCATCAAATCGGTGAAGGAAGCGCTCAATGTTTTTGATTTCGATGCGGTCGCGCGCGTAAAACTCACGCCCGCCCATTACACGTTCATCACGGACGGCTCCTTTAACAATGAAACGCTACGCGCCAATCGCGATGGGTTTTTGAAATACGAAGTCCGCCTGCGCCGGCTGACCGGCATCACCACGGTCGATCAATCCGTTAAGATTTTCGGAAAGACGTGGGAATCGCCGATCTTCTTTTCTCCGGTTGGCAGGATGAACGCGTACTATCCCGACGGCGCCGTGGTCGTGGCTCAGGCCGCCAAAGCGACGCGCACGCTGCAAGTGCTCGCGGGATCGGCGGCGGTCATCATTGATCCGAGCGGCGTCGAGAGGGTGGTTTTGGCGCGCGGCGAGCCGCTGTGGATTGCGGGACTCGGAAGCAGCATGGACGAAAAAGTTCTCCGCCGCTTTGAAGCGACCGGATGCCCCGTGCTGGTCTGGACGATTGACGACGGCGGGGCCAACACCATCGGCGCGAAATCGGTGCAACGCGCCGGAGTCCGCGACCTCGACCGCGAAGCCGACGATCGTTGCGTAGGTTGCCACGCCGGACTTCCCCAAGTCACACGCATCCGCCCAGACACGCCGATGAACGTGTTTGGCGCGGTCGGGGCTCTCCAGGGTGAAACCAGCGTGAAGCTCAACTGGGACGATGTGAAGCGTGTCCGCGATATGACGCGCATGAAGATCGTCCTCAAGGGCATCGTGGCTGGAGAGGATGCGGCGCTGGCGGTGAAGCATGGGGTCGATGGCATCATTGTCTCCAATCACGGCGGACATGAAGACGCGAGCGGGCGTGGAACGATTGAATGCTTGCCGGAAGTCGTGTCAGGGGCCGCGGGGAAAATTCCGGTACTCATCGACAGCGGATTCCGGGGCGGCGCGGACGTGTTCAAAGCGCTGGCGCTTGGTGCCACCGCCGTCGGGATCGGGCGTCCCCATATTTGGGGACTTTCTTCGTTTGGACAGGAGGGCGTCGAAACGGTGGTCGCAATTTTGCGACGCGAATTGCAAGCCATCATGGCGCAGACCGGCGCGGCCTCCATCGCGCAGATCCGGCGCGACTCGCTCATTGCGCGTGGTTGAGTAGCACAGCCACTCTTGGCTGTGCGGTTTTTGCTGGGTTCAACAAAGGCACACAGCCAAGAGTGGCTGTGCTACTGGATTGTGCCCAACAAGCCGCGATGGATTTGTGAATTGATTTTGCAGAGGAGCAGAAGAGTATGAGCAAAAGCGACCCCAAGAATGCGATGTTGCCGCGCAGAGGATTTATCCAGAAGGCAGCGGCGGGCCTCGGAGTAGCGGCGCTCGGCAGCATTGGCGCAAGAGAGACCGATGCCGCGAAGCTCGAGAGGCATTGGGACCTCGCCGCTGATGTCGTCGTGGTCGGCTCCGGAGCCGCCGGACTTCCCGCGTCGATTGCCGCTGCCGAAGAGGGAGCTTCCGTCATTGTGGTCGAGCAGAACTACGACATTGGCGGACACGCCATCGAGAGCGGCGGCAACATCGCTCTGGGCGGCGGCACGAGCTTGCAGAAAAAATACGGGATTGAAGATTCGCCGGACCGCATGTTCGAGGACCTGATGCATTGGCACGATTACCGGTTCAGTGACAGGGAAATTGTGCGCGCCTTCTGCGACGAAAGCGTGGCGACATTTGATTTTTTGCTGGCGCACGGCGTCCAATTTCCGGAAAAATCTCCCGGGGGAGCGGACGGCGGCCCGCAGAACGTAAAGCGCGCGCAAGCCGTAGTCTGGACCGGAGAAGTGAGCGCGTACTCCCCGACGGGAGGGAACGGCACGGCGCTCATGCGCCCGCTCGAAGCCAGCGCGAAAAAGCTCGGCGTGCAAATTCTTTTGCGGCACAGCATGACGGGCCTCGTGCGGGAGGAGCAATTCTCCGGAAGAGTTCTGGGAATCACCGCGACGCACGAAGGCAAGACTCTGAACATCCAGGCAAGAAAGGGCGTGGTCCTGAGCACTGGCGGACACACCAGCAATGTGAACTTCCGCAGAATGTTCGATCCGCGGCTCACCGAGGAATATCAAGTGGTCGGAGAGCCTTACTCGCGGCAATCGGGCGACGGAGAAATTGCCGCGATGCAGGTCGGGGCATCGCTCTGGGGAGCGGGTTGCCAAACGGTCGAGACGCAAGCGCGGTCGCACATTTTTGAGAAGCCTTACGTGATCGGCAACCAGTACGGCTATCCGCAGGGCGGAGGAAAACGGAATGAGAACATAAAAAATAGTCCGGTCAAAGGCATCGCCCGCGCCATCGGACTACAAGTGGCGGACTATCAGAATCTCGTCCAGGTCAACCAAGTTGGCAAGCGATTCGTGAATGAGTTTGCGACAGGATTTGACTGGTGGAATCCTTGCCTGGAAATGAATGGGGCGAAAGGCGAGGGCGGCGGGCCGATCTGGGCCATCTTTGATGCGGACGGGGCGAAGCGCGAAGGCTGGACCTGTGCGCCGCCCTTCGTGGATCCCGACGGCTGGTTTTTTAGCGCAAACACGCTGCGTGAACTTGCGAGCAAAATTGTCAGCAAATATCAGAAGGAGCCCATGCCCGCCGCGGCGCTCGAGGAAACGGTCGCCCGGTATAATTCCTTCGTGGACCACGGCAAGGATGAGGATTTCGGAAAGCCGGTGCCAATGCACAAGATTCAAGCGCCGCCCTTTTACGCCGCGTGGTCCACACCTTGCATTCACGATTGCCTTTCGGGCTTGCGCATCAACGCGAAAGCTCAGGTCATCGATTTGTGGGGGAAGGCTGTTCCAGGTCTTTACTGCGCCGGAGAAACGTCGGGCGGCTTTAATCAGCACGGCCTGGCCAAATCTTTAACCTTCGGACGCATCGCGGGCCGCGAAGCGGCGAAATCCGTTGCGCGTACTTAGGCTTTGGTAGGACGGGCTTCAGCCTGTCTGGTTTTGAACTTTGGAACAAATAGAAAACAATCGAAGAGAGCGGAGAGAGGTTCAAACCCGACAGGCTGAAGCCCGTCCTACTTGGCTTACTGCGGCCAGTTCTTGATGGTCAATTCCGGAATGGCTGCGCCGTCTTTTCTCGGGTCGGACGCTCCGTAATTCACGCCGGCCGCGTAATCGCGCATCACCGCCTGCCCGCCGCCGAACGCATCCGAAAAACCATTGTGCATCGTAATTTTGTGGCCTTTAGCTTCCAGCTCGGCTTTTACGTTGCCGGGCACGCGGTTTTCGAGCAGCACGTCGCACCCGGTAAAATTGAGCTTCGTGAATCGCGCCGTCTCGAGAGCCGCTTGAATGTTCTGGTTGAAATCTACAATGTGCGAGACGAATTGAGCGTGCGCTTGCGCTTGGTTCCAACCGCCCATGATGCCGAACGCGATCCGAATCTGGTCCTTCTCCAGGAACGCCGGAATAAGTGTGTGCAGCGGACGCTTGTGTCCCGCTATGGCATTTGGCGACGCGGGGTCCAGACTGAACAGCGCCCCGCGATCGTGCAAAACAAATCCGGTACCGTCGGCGACGAGTCCCGAACCGAATTCCGCGTAGTTGGATTCGATGAACGAAACCATATTTCCTTCACGATCCACAACACTGAGGTAAATCGTATCGCCAGCGGAGGGAACGGGCGTGCCCGGCCCCACTTCGCAGTTCGCGTGGTCCATGTCGATCAACTTGGCGCGTTCGGCGGCGTATTTTTTGGAAAGCATTCCGCTCACGGGAAGCTTTGACGCTTTGGGATCGCCGATGTATCGGATCACGTCGGCGTAGGCCAGCTTCTTCGCCTCAATCTGAACGTGCAGAGCGCGCGTCGAATTGAGTCCATACGAGTGCAGGTCAAACTGCTCCATCAGGTTGAGCATTTCGAGCGCGCCGATGCCCTGCACATTCGGCGGCATTTCGTACACCGTCCAGCCGCGGTAGGTCGTCGAGATCGGGTCGGCCCATTCGCTGGTGTAATCGGAAAAATCCTTCGCGGTGAACGCGCCGCCATGCCGCGCGGAAAGCGCGAGAATCCGCTTGGTGATTTCTCCGCGGTAAAATGCGTCGCGCCCGCCCTGGGCAATTTGCTGCAGGGACCAGGCCAGATCCGGATTGCGAACGATTTCGCCCACGCGCGGTGCGCGATCTGAAATTAGAAAATTGTGGGCCGCCGCCTCGTTGTCGCGCAGCAGATCGACATTCGATGCAAAATGCTGCGCGATCCACTCCGTAACGGGGTACCCGTCCTGAGCAATTTGAATTGCAGGAGCCAGCACCTCATTCAATTTCTTTTTGCCAAACCGGTCGAGAAGCTTTTGCCATCCATCGACAGCGCCGGGAACAGTGACGGGCTCGATCCCGTGCGCCGGCATTTCACGCAGCCCTTTCTGGCGCAGCCGCTCGATGGACTGCGCGGCGGGAGCCCAGCCGCTGGCGTTCAGGCCGTAATATTTTCCGCTCTTCGCGTCGTACACGATCGCGAACAAATCCCCGCCAATGCCGTTCCACACCGGGGCCACCACGGTCATGACGGCGTGCGCCGCGATCGCCGCGTCCACTGCGTTGCCGCCGCGCTCCAGAATCGCGGCACCCGCCTTCGAGGCCAGCGGGGATTCGGTGGCCACAATCCCGGTCTGCGAGATCACCATCGAGCGTCCCTGACCGCGATCCTGTGCCATGGCGTTCTCCCGATTCATCCCCATTGCGAGAATGGCCGCTACTACGCCGAGCATGAATTGTATTTGATATTTGCGCATTGGCGAATGGTATCCGGGCAAGTTAGCGAGTTGCCGATTATACTGCCAGATCGCGCGGCATTCCTAGCGATCCTTGCGAATTGTAGCGCCGGCATCTTGCTCGCCCCGATGGAAGAGGGGCCGGCGATTTTGAAAATGAAGAGGAGCGATGGAGGTTTGCTGTAGCCCGCCTCTTCAGAGGCGGGGCCTTTCTTAGCATTGGCAGAAAATCCTCGTCCCGATCGTATCGGGACGAGCAATAATCGCCGAACGGCACAACCCATGGAAATTCGCGATTGGAACAAACGCTACCGCCAGCGCGAACGCCCCGCGGAAGATTTGGACTCCGCGCCCACGCCCCTCCTCGTGGAAACCGCGGCGGCGATGGCGCCCGGCAAGGCCCTCGACCTCGCGTGCGGAGCAGGCCGAAACGCACTCTGGCTTGCGGAACACGGCTGGGAAGTCACGGCTGTGGACGGCGCAGATGCGGCCGTCGAAATTCTCCGGACCCGCGCTTCGGAGCGCGGCCTGAAGATCAACGCAGTCGTAGCCGATCTCGAAAAAGGCGAATTCGAGATCGAGCCTTCCCGCTGGGACCTCGTCGCGATGTGCTACTACCTCCAGCGAAACCTTTTCGAGCCGGCCAAGCGCGGCGTCGCCCCCGGCGGCATCCTCATTTCCATCGTGCACATGACCGAGCCCGGCGAACAAGAACGTCCCGCACCGTTTGCGACCCGGCCAGTTGGAACAATATTTCACAGGCTGGGAAATTCTTCACCGCTATGAAGGAAAAGCAACCGACTCGGCTCATCGCCGCGCCGTCGCCGAAATTGTCGCCCGGCACAAGTCCTCGGCATCGGCCACGCTCCCCAGCATTCGATAAGCGACCGAAAAAAGGAGTCCGCGATATTGGTTGAAAGTGGCGAGGCGAGCGGTGTCCCCGCCGGTTTGCGGATTCGTTTCTTCCGAAGCGCGATTGCTGTCTTTGCTTTCCATGGCCTTCTCAATTTGATGCCCAGAGGCGACAGATAGACCCCCAAATCGGACTTAAACACTTAAGACCGGGCAGGAAGGAGTTTTGTGACACTACAGTGGGGGATTGGATTTGGCGTTTCTAGTAGCGCAGGCTTCAGCCTGTGGGGGTTGGTAAGAGCACGGTCGTCCCTGTTGCGACCAAAACCCACAGGCTGAAGCCTGCGCTACTTAACCCAAATTATCGGCGATGGCCTTCCCTACGACTTGTGTGGTGGCCTTGCCGCCGACATCGGGTGTCAGGTATTCGGGCTTGGTGAGAACAGTTTCAATCGCGCGCTCAATCGCGTCGGCCGCCTTTGTTTCGCCGAAATGAGCTAGCATCATGGCGGCGGACCAGATTTGGCCGATGGGATTGGCGATGCCTTTTCCGGCGATGTCCGGAGCGGAGCCGTGCACGGGCTCGAACATGGAGGGATATTTTTTTGGCGGATTCAAGTTCGCGCCAGCAGCGATGCCGATTGAGCCCACCACCGCGGGGCCCAGGTCGGAAAGAATGTCGCCGAACAGGTTCGATCCCACGACCACGTCAAACATTTGCGGGCGGCGCACGAAATGGGCGGTGAGGATGTCGATGTGATATTGGTCGGTGCGGACGTTGGGATATTCCTTCGATATGGCGGCGAAGCGCTCGTCCCAGTACGGCATGGTGTGGATGATGCCGTTGGATTTTGTGGCGCTGGTCACGTGCGATTTGCGTTTGCGCGCCAGCTCAAAGGCATAGCGCAGGATGCGGTCCACGCCTCGGCGCGTGAAGATGTTCGTCTGCATGGCCATTTCTTCGTCGGTGCCGTCAAAAATCCTTCCGCCGATGTTGGAATATTCGCCTTCGTTGTTTTCGCGCACCACGTAAAAATCGATCTCGCCCGGCTTCGCGCTCTTCAGCGGCGACTCGACGCCCTTCAGCATGCGCACCGGACGCAGGTTCACGTACTGCTCGAAGGTGCGCCGGATCGGGATGAGCAGGCCCCACAGCGAAATGTGATCCGGGACGCCCGGATAGCCCACCGCTCCCAGAAAAATCGCGTCGAAGGGGCGAAGCTGTGCGAGGCCGTCATCGGGCATCATCTTTCCCGTCTTGACGTAGGTTTCGCAGCTCCAGTCAAAATGCGAGAACGAATAATTTATTCCGAAACGCTTTCCCGCGGCTTCCAGCACGCGCAATCCTTCGGGCACGACTTCTTTCCCAATGCCGTCGCCGGGAATCACTGCAATCTTGTAGGTTTTCATGGAATGAGGTCTGGGCTCCATTTTCTAATTTTTGAACTGCCAAATTCATCTTCAGCGGCTAAAGCCGTTTTAAACACGAAACGTTGCGGCCGGGCTGAAGCCCGGCTCTCCTATGCTATTCGATCTTTCCGACTTGCGACTTCCACAGCTCCCACGGCCTCCCGACCGTGGCTTCCACGATGGCCTGGGCTTTGACCGCCTCCCCGGGCGTCAGATATTTGATGGTGCCAAGCTTCATCCCTTCGGCCTGCACGCGCGCGTTCGTCTGCGTGTAAATCGCGCGGTACACCACAATGGGGGTTGAATCCGCCACTGCGACGAAGCCGTGGCCCCGGATGAGCGCGATGCCGCTATTGCCCAGCGCTCTGGCGAGCGCATCGCCAAGCTTGTTGTCGCGGATCAGCATATCCGTATCGCCAAAGCCTTCCTGCGTGTCAAAAATCGGCGCGCCCAACCTGAGAAATGCGCTCACGTGATAGAGGGGGCGGAGAATTGTGCCCGTCACGCTGAAGGGGATAATGTCCGGCGAGTGGCTGTGCACGACGGCCTTCACATCGGGACGCACGCGGTAAATTGCCGCGTGAATGTACCGCTCAGTGTAGGCGTTGCGTCCGCGTGCATCCACCGGCTCACCGTCTTTGTCAAACTCCATGATGTCGTTTGACGTGACCAGGCCCGGCGCCATGCTGCGCGACATCAGGAAATGGCTCGGGTCCTTGTCGCTGCGCGCGCTCACGTGGCCGAAGCCGTCCAGCACAGCCTGTTGATACAGGATGCGGTTGGCGTAGACGAGGTCTTCGACGAGCTTGGGATCGTTCGCCAGCGACGTCTGTGCCCGCGCCGCCGGAGACACCAGAGGAAGAACGCTCGCAGCGCAAAGTGCCGCGCAGACGATGACAAGAACGCCGAATTTAGCTCTCGACATATTGCTTCCTCCAGAAGGCAAGACGTTTCCGTATTGCTCGACGATTTCCCGGCGAAGAGGAGAACGTCATACGGTTTCGTGGATTGTATCAAGCGCGCGGCGATTAATTGAAAGGATTCCGATGTAGCGCAGGCTTCAGCCTGTGGGGGTTCGTCCTTGCAAGGGCAAAACCCCACAGGCTGAAGCCTGCGCTACGAAAAGGCCCCAAATTTCTCCGCTCACGTGAAAATTCAAATCAGTTACAGCGTCGTGTGAAACGCGCCCTCGCGTTCCTCGATCAGGAGATTGTCGATCAGGCGAACGGCGCCAATCCGCACGGCTATTAGAGCGAGACACACGCCGCGCAGCCGCGTCTCTGGCTCGAGCGTTTCCGCGTCCACGAGTTCCACGTAATCGGGCTCAGCGAGCGGTTCCAACCGGAGCGTTTCGCGCATCGCGGCCGTGAGCCGCAGCGCGTCGCGCTCTCCGTGTGAAATGGAAGCGCGCGCGCCGTCGAGCGCGCGGAAAAGAATTGTGGCCGCGCGGCGCTCTTCTGGATTCAGGTACGCGTTGCGCGACGACATCGCCAGTCCATCCGTCTCCCTCACAATTGGGCAGACGACAATTTCCGAATCCAGGTGCAAATCGCGCGCCATCTGCCGGATGATTCGCGCCTGCTGCGCGTCCTTGCGCCCGAAAAATGATTTCTGCGGCTGAACAATTTCGAGCAGCTTCAGGACCACGGTCGTGACGCCGCGAAAATGCCCGTGCCGCACTCGCCCTTCGAGACGTTCCGAGAGGCCCTCGACATTTACCCAGGTGCGAAATCCCGGCGGATAAATTTCAGAAGGCTCGGGAGCGAACAAATATTCGACGCCCGCGTCTTCCAACTTCTTGCTGTCCGCCTCGAGCGTGCGCGGATATTTCTGGAAATCTTCGCTGGGTCCAAACTGCGTGGGATTCACGAAGATGGAAGCGATCACCGGCTGGGATTCGGCGATGGCCGCGCGAACGAGCGACAGGTGGCCTGCGTGGAGGGCGCCCATGGTGGGTACGAAGCCGGTGGCGCGCCCTTCGGCGTGCGCCTGGCGCGCCACCTGCTTCATCCATTCGATGGTGTGGATGGTCTCCAAGAGGGTTTGGTAGCGCGGGCTTCAGCCTGCGGGGTTTGGTCCTTGCAAGGCCGAACCCCCACAGGCTGAAGCAAGCGTCACTTAAATCACGCGCGCGCCGCCGCCGCTTGCTCGCGATAGTACATGATCAAATCCGTGGAGACCGGCTTCACGCCAAGTTGCCGCAACAGTGTGACCACTTGCCCGCGATGATAGCTGGCGTGATTGGTGAGTTGATGCAAGCTCTGCCACAGCGGATTCGAGAATTCATCGCCGGCAAAACTCTTATAGCGAATGACTCGCTCCAAGTCCTGCGCCGTGAGCTTGGAGACGTAGTCGATATAGTAGTGGTCCATTTCCTCAAGCTTGGTGCGCGCCGAGGCAAGATCGGTGATCGCGGACGCTCCGGGAAGGGTGGAGGGAGAGCGCCCCTGGAACCGCTCATTCCACACCCATCCAGCGCCATAGAGATGTACAACCGTGTCGCGCACGGAACTGAAACTCGAGCCGAGATTGCGCGTGAATTGTTCGTTGGTGAGCGCCGCGCAGGCATCCAGCAGGCGGCGATCGGCCCAGGCGTTGTATTGAAACAGAAAACGGAGTAGTTCAGGCGTAACCATTGAATATCCTCCGGAGCGGATTCTAATACATGATTTTGGAATGCGTGTTTATTTGCGCTGTGCAAAAAGCGTGCCAACTTTTTCGGGGCGCGCATGGTACGACTCTTCGTCGGAAGGGAAAGATCCCTGCTGCACGTCGCGGCAATATTCCGCGGCTGCGCGGGAAATGATTTCCCCCACATCGGCATATCGCCGCGCGAATTTCGGTTTGTGGCCAAAGCTTAGGCCCACAAGGTCGTGGATCACCAGGACCTGGCCGTCGCAATCCGGTCCCGCGCCGATCCCGATCGTGGGAATGCGCAGCTCGGCGGTGATTCGCGCCGCCAGCTCCCGCGGAATCGATTCGAGCACGATGGAAAACGCTCCCGCTGCTTCCACCGCGCGCGCGTCGCGCAGCAGCTGTTCACCCGCCTCCGCGGTTTTTCCCTGCACGCGGAATCCGCCGAACGCGTTCACCGATTGCGGCGTCAGGCCGATATGCCCCATCACAGGAATCTCGGCTTCCACGATGCGCGCGATCAGCTCCATGCGCCGCTCGCCGCCCTCGATCTTGACGGCTTCCGCGCCCGCTTCCTTCACGAAGCGCAAGGCGTGGCGAACGGCCTCCGCCGGGTCATCGTGGTAGCTGCCGTACGGCATGTCCGCCACCAGCAAGGCGTGCCGCGTGCCGCGCCGCGCCGCTCGCGTGCAGTGCAACATTTCTTCGACCGTGACCGGCAATGTGCTCTCGTATCCCAGCACCACCATCCCCAGCGAATCGCCGACGAGCAGAATGTCCACGCCCGCCTCGTCGAGAAGCCGCGCCGTCGGATAGTCGTACGCCGTCAGGCAAGTAATTTTCGCCGGTGCAGAATTTTGTGAGGAAACCCCAGACTTGCGTTCGAGGATGCTCGGCACGGTAATCTTGCCGTTGCCTGCAGAAGAAACCACGCTCATAACCGCCTCCGGTGCCGCTCCCTGACAGCGGGATACAGCCCAGTAAACACAATTGTAACAGGAAGAGTGCCAGTAGGCTAGCGATTGGTTATGAATCGGGAGACTGTTCCCGCGAACCGGCCTTGTGTGAGCGGTTCCAACAACTCGTTTTGTTCCTCGCACCGAACACCATGGTACGCTATGGCTGTAGAAACGGAATATTCGCCATCTCTCGGGTTCAAAGCGTGCGAATGCGTCCGCAAATTTTGAAGAGGAAAGAAGGAGGCTCTCGCCATGATAAACACGCAAAAAATCCTGAAGCGGCCGCCACAATTTTATTTCGGCGTCGCGATTCTCACGGTCCTGCTGCTGGGCCTGCCGGTTGCGTGGGCGCAGTACCCGCTGCAATATCCCTCCAGCTCACAGATCACCAAGGACGGCACGGCGATTTTAGTAGAGGACTACGCTAATCCCCCGCTTTCGAGCCTGATGGGAGATCACGCGTACCCGCCGCCCATTGACTACAAAGGGATGCTCGCGCGCGTGAACACGTTGCGCTCGGAGCCGACCAACGCGCCGCTCGCGTCCACGCGGTTTTTCGTCGCCGACATGAACGGCAATCTCTATACTCTGGACAAAGCAACCCGCAAATTCACTTCGTACATCACGTTTCCAGAAATTTTTCCCAGGTACGCCACGGACCGATTCGGCTCCGGAGTGTCTGCCATCGTCTTCGATCCGAACTACGCAAAAAACGGAAAGTTCTATACGGTTCACGTGGAAGATCCTGCCCGGCCAGGTTCGCCCCAGCCGACGAACGCGCATATGCCGGGACTGAAGCTGGATGGATACGCCACGACTGCCGTGGTGGAACCACCGGCAGGCGACGACCTGAATGAGTCGGTCCTCGTGGAATGGACAGACACCAACATTAAAAATTCCACGTTTGAGGGGACGGCGCGAGAAATCCTGCGCGTCGGGTTCAACAGCCAGATTCACCCCATGGGCGATATTCTTTTCAATCCGCTCGCCAAGCCCGGCAGCGCGGATTACGGCAATCTCTACATTTCCATGGGCGATGGCGGCTCGGGGGAGACTCCCGGACCCATGCAAACGACTCCCCAATTGCTCAGCGCCTTGCAGGGAAAAATCCTGCGGATCACGCCCGACCTCGCGTTGCGCCCAAAGGACAAGCTCAGCGAGAACGGACGCTATCGAATCCCCTCTACCGGGCCGGACGCGAATCCTTTCCTTTCCGTTGCCGGAGCGAGAGGAGAAATTTTTGCGTACGGATTTCGAAATCCGCACCGAATGGATTGGGACGCCGCCACCAACACGGTGCTCGTGAATGACATCGGCCTGCATTCCTGGGAAGAAGTGGACATCCTCGCCAAGGGCGGCAATTACGGCTACTCGCAGCGCGAAGGCGACGAGGTGCTGATTGTTCCCGGCGGAGGCAAGACTGGAACGCAATCGAACCCGCAGGTTTCATTCCCCCAATCGGACCTTCTCACCGTGGATGGGCTCGAGAAATCGGTCGCGCCCATTTATCCCGTTGCCGTGTATAGCCACCAAGAAGGCGACTCCATCGGCAGCGGCTTTGTGTATCGCGGCAAGAAAATGCCGCAGATGGTGGGAAAATACATTTTCTCGGACATGACCACGGGCCGCCTTTTTTACACCGACCTCGCGGAAATGATTGCCGCCCACGGAGAACGCGGCAAGCAGGCCACGATTCATGAAATCCAGATCCTGTACAAAAATCCGTACGACGCCTCTGAAAAAGCCCCCGCTAAGCGCCGCATGTACGACATCGTTGCGGATGCTTTTGCGCATAAAGATGGAGTCGTCGACCCGGATACGCATCAAGGCGTCTTGCCCGGAGCTGCCAACGCACCCGGCGGCTGGCGCGGCAAGAATTTCGTGACAGCCAAGCCCGACCCCTATGGCGTCCCTTATGGCGGGGGCCGCGCGGACGTGCGCCTCTCGAAGGGCGGCGACGGCGAAATTTATGTTCTGAGCAAAAGCGATGGCATGATCCGCATCCTTGCAGCGGTGGTTACTCCTCCCCCGGTGGCTTCCAAACAGGTAGCAGCGCGTTAATAGTGGCGTGGGCCACGGGGCGCAGATGCTCACCGGCCTTTGTGGCCCCGCATCGCAAGCATTCAGAAATGAAGGAAATACCCCCGTAGCAATCCAGGCAACGAGCCGTCTGCAAGCCCTCTGTGCGCCTCCTGTTTCGATTTAACATGATTGTATCTGCGTGGTTGTTTCGGCTATCTGTGCACTTGGCATAAACCGGCTGTTTCAGCGAATCGATTCGGCTGGCGGAGAACGGATTTCTTGACACCGGCACCTCTCAAGCACCGCATGGCAGCCGCGCTGCAATCTCCCGCGCTGGCTTTCGTTGCGGCGTTCTTCTTGCGGATGTCTTTGCTTTGGTCAATCCATCGCGACAGGGATGCCCATCAGTTTTTATTTTTTCCCACCAGCCACGAAGCATGGAACGTCGCATGGTCGATGGCTCTCGGGAACGGCTTTTCGAGTCCCCTGGCGGGCATGCATGGTCCGACTGCTTGGGTCGCGCCCGCCTACCCGTGGCTCATCGCAATTGGCCTGAAGATTTCTGATCACGATGGCTATGCCGCGATGATTCTCTGCCTTTTCCTGAACTGCCTCGTGTCGGCCCTCACGTGCTGGCCCATTTATGGGATTGCGAAAAAGATTGGAAGTCATGAGATTGGGCTGGCCTCTTGCTGGCTATGGGTTTTTCTGCCCACCGCCGTCATTTTTCCGCTGGAATGGCTATGGGACCCGAGTTTTTCTGCATTCTTCCTGGCGCTGCTCATTTACTGGACTTTGGATCTTCCTGCAGCGTCGTCCATTCTGCCTTGGGTGGGATACGGTCTGCTTTGGGGGGTTGCAGTAATGATGAACCCCGCCCTCGGGATTCTTTTCCCGTTTTTCTTGCTATGGCTTGTGCAACATCGCTGGCGGGATCATTCGCCGTGGTGGGCCCAGGCGATGGCGACAGTCTTATTCTTCCTCTTGTGCCTTGCCCCATGGACGGCCCGCAATTACGCCGCATTCGGAAACCTGATTCCAATCAAGGATAATTTCGGCCTGGAGCTATGGCTGGGAAATAATTCCGACGTCAAAAGAAACTGGAGTCCGACTCACCATCCCGGCAGCGATCCTCATGAGATGCAGCAGCTTCTTCAACTCGGCGAGGCAAAGTACATGCAAGTGAAGCAACGCGAGGCGGTGGCATTCATCGAAGCGCACCCGCGCGTTTTTCTCAAGTCCGTTCTGGTTCGGTTTGTCGACACGTGGACGGGCCTCGGCGATGTTCCATCAGATCGTTGGGTGAGCGCGTTGCGCGCCGGGACCGCATACATATGGATCACTTCGGCGCTCACTTTGCTTGCTTTCGCCGGACTGTATCTGGCGGGGCGCTCTTTCGGATGGGAGGCCGCGCCCATCTGGATGGCCCCGATTGTCTTTCCAATGACTTATTACCTGACGCACAGCATATTGCGATATCGCCATCCAATCGATCCCGTGCTGACCGTCCTTGCCGTTTGCGCCCTGGCCCGTGCACGCTCGCTCGTATCGCGGCGGCTGCTGCCACACACTTCGGCGAGCACGGTCCAGGTCAATTGAAACTGGCGGGCGCGTACCGCTTTGTGATTGCATCGAAACCATCCTTTTTGCGCAAGATTCTTTCTGTGTTCCATATTTCCTTTGTTCCAAGCTTTTTGCTTTCGGGTGAGGGATGTAACGCGGAGGATACAGAGAAGACCAGAATTCAACTAAGACAAGCATTTACTTAAACTTACAGCCTTACCAAGGCGCTTCTTTACACCGAGATTCTACTCTACGGCGTGTCCAAACCGTAAGCTGTAACTGATTCCCTTACTGCCTTGGAAATAGCGGTTTTGGGACGTTCAAGGCCTCTTAAACTAGAGGAAGAAAGTCCGTCGGAAATTGATCCCTCTCGCTTCCTGGATGGAGAGCCTAAGATGCTGATCCCGCTTCGCCATGAAAATATGCAAGGGCGCCGGTGGCCCGTCATCACGTTCGGAATCATCGCGCTCAACGTCATTGTCTTTCTTGGGACTCATTCGACGATCGATCGGCAGGGACCGGAATTTGGCCAGGTCAAGGTCCATCTGATCCTGCTCGCGGCTATGCATCCGGAAGCCAAGATCCAAGGCAAAGCGCAAGAATTCATCACCACGGTCCAAACAAAGAACCCCAGCCTTTGGAAGGAAGCGCAAAATCAGAACCGGGACGTGCACGATGCCTGGGATGCCAGTATGCGCATGATGGCGGATGAGCATCCTGAGCTCGTGCAAGAGGAGATGGACTCCCTCTCAACCCGTTATGAGGAATTGGAGTCTACTTCTCTTGTCACCAAGTATGCGTTCATCCCAGAGCACCCCACAATGCTGAGCCTGATCACCGCGAATTTCCTGCACGGCGGCTGGCTACACCTCATTGGCAACATGTGGTTTTTGTGGCTCGCCGGAGCGGTCCTGGAGGACACCTGGGGCAGGCTGATCTATCCGGCATTCTATATGATCGCAGGCATGCTCGCGCTCCAGGTGCATGCCATGGTCAACGCGGGAAGCCTCACGCCGACCATTGGCGCTTCGGGAGCCATCGCCGGGCTGATGGGGGCGTTCCTCGTTCGTTTTCCCACAACAAAAATAGAGATGGGCTGGTTGTTTATTTATCGCTTCTACCGTTTCAAGATGGCCGCCTACTGGCTGCTGCCCTTATGGCTTGTGACGGAAATTTTCTATGGCTCGATGTTTGGCCAGTCCTCCGGCGTCGCGCATTGGGCCCACGTTGGCGGGTTCGCATTTGGGGCGTTGATTGCTATCGCGGTTCAAAAATCGGGCCTTGAGCATATAGCCGAAAAGGGAATTCAGGAAAAAATTTCCTGGGTCAGCCACCCCTTGCTGGCGGAAGCCAGCGAACAAATGGAAAGCGGGCAACTGGACCTGGCCGCCGCGAGCTTGCAAAAATTGCTGCTTGAAAAGCCGGACTCGGTCGACGCGTACCGGATGCTCCAGCGCATTTACTGGCAGAAGAACGATCTCCCCGCGCAGCGCGACGCCCTCATGAAACTCTTGGCTTTGGAAATCAAGGCGAACGATCACGAAGGCGCGCTGCAAACCTGCCAGGATTTCAGAAATTCCGGCGGGGAAAAACTCCCTGCGTCTCTCTGGCTCGAGTTCTGCCGGCAGTTGGAAACACAGCCGGACATCTCGCGCGCCGCGGATGAATACCTTGAGCTGGCGCGAGCGTATCCCTCCGAAAAGCAGGGCCTGCTCGGGCAAATGGCCGCTGGACGCATTTATCTGAAGCGCCTGAATCGCCCTGCCGATGCATTGCGCCTGTACCAGGCCGCTCAGGCTTCTTCGATTCCGCACGCGGATTGGCAGCCAACCATCGATCGCGGGATCGCCGAAGCCAAAAAAGTGATGCAACCGCAGGTCTCTCCTGTCAGCCCCGTTTCGTGAGATTCGTGGAAGCCCGGGAACGCCAATCTCCCGATTGGCGGTCTGCCTGACGCCATTCAGGAGAATGGCGTTCCCGGGTGTGTCCTTAGAACCATTGAGTTTGCATGTGATAGCGCCCGGGCGTAAAGTACCGTGGATAGATTTGAATCGAACAGGCCGTGGCAAAAAGGGAATCGAAGCTCCGCCTTTTTCGATTTGAGTCGAATTCCTGATCCCTAATTCTTGCGGGCTCCACACCCCGGCTGGGCCGGGGCGTTCAGCATAAAAGCAGAGCCCCACTTGTTCGTGAGGAGGAAGTGATGTCCATCTATCAAAAATCCCGTCGCTATTTACCTTTTGCAGTCGTGGGAATCGCGGCGCTGGTGTCGCTCGGGGCGGCCAAAGCCACCGATCTCAATCCCGCAGCGCTCAAAATGCAACTGCCGGATCAGATCAAGTGGGAGGATGATGTGAAGAGAGGTGAAAGCACGGCGCTTCTGGCGGGCGATCCCGAAATGCCGGGTATCTACGTCGAACTGGTGAAATGGCACGCCCATCACATGAGCCATCCCCACTTCCATCCCAACGACCGGTTTATCACCGTTATTTCGGGAACGTGGTGGGTGGGAACGGGAACCAAATTCGATCCCGACAGCACTGTGCCGCTGCCGCCGGGCAGCTTCGTCAGACATTTCGGCAAGCAGGTTCACTATGACGGCGCCAAGGACGAGGACACGGTTCTGGAAATTGTGGGCGAGGGGCCCGCGACGTCCACTCCCGCGGAAGTAAAGTAAATATTTGGCGATGCGAACGTGCTTTTAGTGGCACAGACTTCAGTCCGTGGAATTCTTGTTAGTCGAAGGTCAATTCCACAGGCTGAAGCCTGTGCTACTTTGACCGCGCTGAAGCAACGGATCAGGACTCGACCACGATGGCTTGGTTTAAGCGGGAAAAAAAGCGAATCGACCAGCCCACGCCGCCCGATGCGCGCCGCGTAAAGACCGAAGGGCTGTGGACCAAGTGCGAAAATTGCCGGGCGATTGTGTGGAAGAAAGATCTGGATGCCAACTGGCGCATCTGCCCGAAGTGCCAGCACCATTTCCGTTTGAGCGCCACGCAGCGCCTGGAACTGTTGCTCGATTCGCGCTGGGTGGAACACGACGCCGCGCTCGCGTCGAGTGACCCTCTGAAATTTACAGACACGCGGCCCTACGCTGCGCGCCTGAAAGAAGCGCGCCGCAAACTGGGCAAAGCCGACGCCATCATCACGGCGGAAGGCTTGCTCGGCGGGCGTTCGGTCATTTGTTGTTCGATGGAGTTCGCATTTATCGGCGGCTCGATGGGCGCCGTGGTGGGCGAGAAAGTGACCCGCGCGGTGGAAATGTCCATCGCCAAAAAGTTGCCGCTTGTGATCGTTTCCTGTTCCGGTGGAGCGCGCATGATGGAGGGCACGATCAGCTTGATGCAACTCGCAAAAGTTTCCGCCGCGCTCGCGCGCCTGGACGAAGTCCGTCTGCCCTTCATTTCCGTTTTGACCGACCCGACCACCGGCGGCGTCACCGCAAGCTACGCCATGCTGGGCGACATCAACATTGCCGAACCCGGCGCGCTGATCGGCTTCGCCGGGCCGCGCGTGATCGAGCAGACCATCCGCCAGAAACTTCCCAAGGGATTTCAAACGTCGGAATTTCTGCTGGAACACGGGTTTCTCGACGCCGTCGTCCATCGCAAGGACTTGAAGGCCTACATCTCCTCCGCCCTGGAATTTTTCCTGGCGTAACCGCATGACCTACGATGAATCGGTCCAGTACCTCTTCAGCCTGGGACGGGAACTCGCCTCGCCGCGGCAGGCGAGCGCCACAAAATTCGATCTGAAAAATATCACGATTGTTTGTGAGCACCTGGGGCAGCCGCAACGCGAGTTTCAGTCGGTGCATGTCGCCGGCACGAACGGAAAAGGCTCCACATCGGCGATGCTCGATTCGATCCTGCGCGCGGCGGGCTTGCGCACCGGCCTGTATACGTCGCCGCACCTGGAGCGCATCAACGAACGCATTCGCCTGGACGGCAAGGATATTTCCGACGAGGAATTTGCGGCCGCGTTCACGCGCGTCCAGACGGCCATCGAGGAATTGCTCGCCGCCGGCCGCCTCGCCGCGCATCCCACTTTTTTCGAGTGCGTGACGGCGATTGCCTTCGTGTATTTCGCCGGCGCGCACGCGGAGTTTGCCGTGTGCGAAACCGGCATGGGCGGGCGCCTGGACGCGACCAACATTCTCCTGCCGGAAGTCGCGGTCATCACGCAGATTGATTTCGATCACGAAAATTATCTCGGCCACTCGATCGAAGAAATCGCGGGAGAAAAGGCGGGCATCATCAAGCCGGGCGCTCGCGTGGTCAGCGCCGCGGAGCACCTTATCGCCCGCGTGGTGATCCGGCGCCGCTGCGCGGAGCAATCCGCGTTCCTGGTGGAAATCGAGAACGCCTTTTTCCTCGAAGACGTAACCGCTCGTGATGGCGCTTTCTCGTTCACCGCGATTTCCTACGACTCCGGCGTTCGCATCCCCATCGCTTTGCGGCTTGCCGGGCGGTTTCAAGTCCGCAACGCGCTCACGGCGCTCGCCGCGGCGCGAATGCTGGCCGAGCGCGGCGCGCCCATCGACGACGAAGCCATCACCCGCGGTTTCGGCGCTGCGACGTGGCCCGGCCGCCTCGAACGGATCAGCGAGCGCCCTGGAATTTACGTCGACGGCACGCACAACCCCGCCGGCGCCCGCGAAATCTCCGTCTTCTGGGAGCAATTCCTGCCCGACCGGAAAATTTTTCTAATCTATGGCGCCATGCGCGACAAGGCT
Organism: uncultured Acidobacteriota bacterium; assembly: GCA_963719875.1. Lineage (GTDB taxonomy): Bacteria > Acidobacteriota > Terriglobia > Acidiferrales > UBA7541 > Palsa-360. The sequence goes on from CAVRDJ010000002.1 coordinate 2,076,728, forward strand.
GTCGATGAAATTGCCGGCCTTCTTTTCCCCCGCGCTTCCGCCGTGATTCTCACGACGCCGGCGCAGCCTCGCGCGATCTCCGCCACGCTACTCGCGGAAATGACAGCGCATCACGCGCGTCATGCGGAGGTCGTGCCAGCCCCCGCGCAAGCTTTGGCGCGCGCCCTCGAACTCGCTTCTCCAGAGGACGTTATCTTCATCACCGGATCGCTCTATCTCGTCGCAGAGTTGCGCCGAGAAGGGATGTCGCGCAAAGGCAGCCGGCCAGTTTCTTCCTAGGAGGGACGAAATTACATTGCAAGGAATCGGTGGTGGGCCAGCTTCCAGGCAGGAGATTTATCGGGACCTGCATGACGGTGGCAACTGAAAGCCTCTATTTCTATCCAAAACCTAAAGTACGAGTGACGTTGGCTCCCAACGCCCCTCGTGTGGGCCAGGGGGCCGAAGCCAGCGTCTGCCGATCTGTCCCATGATCCCCTCTAGGTGTGGCGTCCTGGGTGATTCCCGCTTGCCACACGCACCCTTTCTTTCCTTGGGCCCTGACAGTCGCCTCTTAGCAAAAATGGCGGCGCAGATCCGCACCGTCCAGGGCATACTGTCTTAGCTTGGTGAGTTGTCCCCTTTTGCACAGATTGTTAGACCCCATTTTGGTCGAATTGACATGTAATCTCAGCGCGCCAACGAGTTACGAGTTCCATCCCAGGGCCCATGAAGTTTCACCGAATGAATGCTAGGCACCCTGGTGCCGTTCAGGATTGAAATGAGTGGGAAAAACTTTCGAGTCGTACGGGCAGGCGAGCGGACCAACGTCGACGGAAAACCAGTACGGAACAAAGTACTGTTAGCAATGCCCGAAGATGAATACAAGTTGATACGTCCTGACTTAGCGTATGTCGATTTGCCGCATCATCTCAGCCTTCATGAGCCGACGCAAAATATCGAGTTCGTCTATTTCCCGAACCGAGGAATGGTTTCTCAAGTTATAGTCACCAAAGACGGTCGAACCGTGGAAGTTGGCGTAGTGGGTAAGGAAGGCTACATTGGAGCAGGATTGGCAGCTGGCTTGAGCAGAAGTTCAGTGCGTGAAATTACTCAAATCGCCGGCGATGGCTTCCGAATTATGGGGAATGCCCTAGGACGCATTCTGCGGTCGGCTCCGCAATTACAGGTGATGTTGAACAGGCATACCGGGCTTCAAGGAATGCAAGTCGCACAGACCGCGGCGTGCAATCGGCTGCACGATATAGAGCAGCGTCTCTCGAGGTGGCTATTGATGACTCAGGATAGGGTGGATTCCGGAGTACTTCCGATCACCCACGATTTCGTTGCGACCATGATGGGCACCGACCGATCCACTGTGAGCTTGGCAGCGGCAGTCCTACAAAAAAGAGGAATAATAGAATACGGGCGAGGTGCAGTGAAGATTGTGAACCGCAGAAAACTCGAAAAATCCGCCTGCGAGTGCTACGGCGTCATTCAACAGTTCGAGGATGACCTCGGATTGAGATAGCAATTCTTGACAGTGTTGGATACCCCACAGACAGCAACCTCTTCTATCGTTAATGTTTAGGCCTTGTGTATTCACCTCGGATTTGGTGTGTTCAAAAACCGGTGGCTTGGCCGGAACCTCGCTCAGGGCAATAAAAAGTGCGGCTTTTGTTGTTGCGGTTGCGCTCGAAGAGCATAACCGCAGCAAATCGAAAGATGTGCTAAGGAGGCCATGCAGCGCAAACTGGTATGGATCGAAGATCAGCGTTTTCAGGGCTGGGGTTGCTCCGAATGCGCTTGGGTGTTCAATCCTTCGGGAGCACCCACCGGCGAATCGCTCGATGAAATGAAGGAGAACTACGAGCGGCGGCGCGATAAAGATTTTGCAGCCCATGTTTGCACTGAACATCCTAGAGCCAAGAACAAAAAAGATTAAATAACCCAGGCTGTTCCACTGCGCACAAGTCGCATGGCCCGGTTACGGGCAGGCTCTTTTCCCGAGTAATCGAACTCTCCCCGCACTAGGCTCTGAGAAAACAAGCTCATCCGTATCCGACTGGGGGCCGGTAAGTGCCTTCTCCCGCAGGTCTGGGTTAGAGCAGAAAAAGAGCTCAGCGACGAATCATTGTAGGAGGAATCTCGCAGTAAACAGTTTTTCCATCCCTTGCATGAATCCGCTTATAAGTTGTTATTCTAGCGGATTTGACCATACGAGGCTGCGCCATTTCTTCAGTTAGGCTTGCGATGACTGCTTTACTGGATGCTTCCATAGCTTCCTGGTTTTTTTTCTTGTTACGCATAAAACTATTCTTCTATCAGACCCCCCGCGGCTGGGATTGCGCTGTTCTTAAGGAAACGCAAACCATCCAAGGGCCATTTTAGACGCACATGGATTCCTTGACTGTCCCGTTGTGATCACTTATCTATTCTTGTCTTTTCGCACCCGGCGTCTTGACAACCATGCTGTGGGCACCAGATCGCGGCAGCAGCGAGAGGGAGAGGAATTATCTGTCGAGGAGATCCGAAACGGTGCCCGAGGACGACAAATCGTCCCTGTTCCGCCTCTTCTCATTCGCCACCTGAGAAACGAAATGGTTTTATGGGGGCACCTGCCCCCGGGGCCATAGTGCAGATGGGCCCCTAGGAACGGACTAATCAGAGACTTGCCCATACCCAACGAATCAAATCGAGTGCGGATCGGCCAAAACTCTGCTAAACTGCTCACTTTGTTTAACTTTGCAAGAATGGGTGAGGAGTTGTCATGGCTATGAGATGCAAGATTTGCGGCAAGGGGCCGTCGTTCGGCAACGTGATCAGTCACGCGAACAACACCCGCCGCCGCCGCTGGAATCCAAATCTGCAACGCGTCCGCGCAGTGGTCGACGGCGTGCGCATGCACATTCGTGTCTGCACTTCCTGCATTCGGGCCGGCCGCATCACCAAAGCAGCCTAACGGCTGCATTTCCGCATCGGAACATCGTATCGGCGGGTTGTGCAGCCCGCATCCGGCAAAAGGAGACAACGTTGAGGATTCGTGGGCGGGGATGGTTTTTGCTGGCCGCGGCCCTGGCGGTTGTGTCCGGATGCAAGAAGCCGGTGGTGCCGGATGAAGGCGTGTGGGGAGTGGTGGACGGCGCGCCCATCACGCGCGCCGAGGTGGACAAGTACTACCACACGCAATTGAACCCGGATGCCCCCCAGCCTTCCCAGGACGAAGCGCTGTCGCTCAGGCTGAATGTTCTGGATGAGCTGATCAACAATCACATCCTGCTGGAGAAGGCCAAAACGCTGAACCTGCAGGCCGCCGACGGGGAAGTCGAGGACAAGTTCACCGAATTCAAGAGCCCGTACACCGAGGAAGAATTTCAGCGCCAGCTCAAAGTGCGCGGCTACACGGTCGACGATTTGAGAAATGACATCCGGCAGCAGCTCTCCATTCAAAAGGTGATCAATCACGAAGTGGTGGCCAAAATCACCGTCACGGATCAGGATGTTCAGGACTTTTACAACCAGAACCGCGCGCAATTCAACGTGACGGAGCCGCAATACCGCATCGCGCAGATCGTGGTCACGCCGCACAAGGATCCGGGGTTGCGCAATCGCAAGAACGACGATGCCACCACCGATGCCGAGGCGAAGCGTAAGGCCGCGGCCCTCGAGCAGCAGCTCAACACCGGCGCGGACTTCGCGCAAGTCGCGATGGATTATTCGGAAGACCCGGCGTCCGCTGGTTCCGGAGGCGATCTGGGCTACGTGCCGGAATCCTCGCTCTCTCAGAGCGATCCCGCTCTAAAAAAAGCGGTGTTGACTCTCAAGCCGGGACAAACGAGCGGCGTGATCGTCCTGCGGGATTCTTACCGCATCTTGAAGCTTGTGTCCAAAGAAGCGCCCGGGCAGCGGGATCTCAACGATCCGGCCGTGCAGCAGTCGATTCGCGACAATATTCGCAACCGCAAGGAACAATTGCTGCGCGCCGCCTACCTGGCTACCGCCCGGAACAATGCCAAGATCACGAACTACCTTGCCCAGCAAGTGGTGGAATCGGCGGGGAAACTGCCCGTCGTCGTCGCGCCAAAAGCCGCTAGCGATGCTCCAGTCTCTCCGCCTAAATAACTGTTCGCGGGTTCAGTAGGACGGGCTTCAGCCTGTCTGCCGTTCCGAGCGAACAAAAATCAAAACCAGACAGGCTGAAGCCTATCCTACGTTACGATCGCCAGAACCTCGCCCGCATTGACCGTTTGGCCTTCCCGGGCCAGTTTTTCGACCGTGCCTGATTTGGGCGAGTGGATTTCGTTCTGCATTTTCATCGCCTCGATGACCAGCAGTCCCTGGCCGGTAGTAACCTGCTGGCCCTCCGCAACCAGTACCCGCACGATTTTCCCGGGCATGGGCGCGATAAGCTTCTGGCGCCCTTCGAGCTCGATCCCCGGGCCACGTCCGCGCCGCCAGGAGCGCGGATCGAAGATCTCTACCTGAAATTCGCGGCCATTCGTGCGTAATAGCAAGCCGCCTGCGGCTTCCTCGGCAGTGACTTCGAGTGATCGCCCGCCGATAAGAATGGAATACGCGCCGCGCGAAATCCGGATAGCGGCTGCTTCCACCAGCCGGCCCTCGACGGTGAACGTCACGCGCGACGTTCCATTCGTCTGCGGAGTGAACTCCACAATTCGCCGTTCGCCGTTGATGATAATTTCATATTCCATCGGGCCGTCATTCCCTCCGATCGATCTGCTCGAACCGCGCTTCGCGCTTCCAACGAGATTCCGATTCCGCGGCGGTCCCGTTCGTGGGCGCCGCGTTCTTCGTTTGGAGGGAGTGCAGCAACGCCGCGAGAATCGACGCATCTTCGGCAACCACGTCGCGTTCTTGCGATTGTATCCCGCCCAGCAGATGAGCCAACTTTTCATCAAGCCAGCGAGTATAGATTTCTCCGCGGAGAAATTCCGGATTGCGGAGAATGCTGAGAAGCAGGCCGGAGTTCGTCTTTATTCCCGTGATCGAGTGCTCTTCGAGTGCGCGTTCCAAGCGGGCAATCGCCTCCGCGCGGTCCTGTCCCCAGGCGATCAGCTTGCCCAGCATCGGATCGTATTCGGTCGAGACAGTAAAACCTTCGTACACGCCGTCATCGAGCCGGATACCGGGGCCGGAAGGCGCGCGCCGCGAAAGAATCGTTCCGGGTGACGGGAAAAATTGATTGCCGGGATCTTCCGCGTAGAGCCGGCATTCCACGGCATGGCCCGAAAGCTGGACGTCCTCCTGCGAAAAGGGAAGCGGCTCGCCCGCTGCGGCGCGGATCTGCAGCTTCACCAGATCGAGCCCCGTGACCATTTCCGTGACCGGATGTTCCACCTGCAATCGCGTATTCACTTCGAGAAAATAAAATTTGCGCCCGGCATCCACAAGAAATTCCACCGTGCCTGCGTTCGTATAGCCCGCTTCCTTTGCCAGCCGCACGGCGGCTTCGCCCATGGCCCGCCGCAGTTCCGGCGTCATGACAGGAGATGGAGATTCCTCGATTACTTTTTGGTGCCGCCGCTGGACCGAACATTCGCGCTCGCCAAGATGCACGATGCGTCCGTGCGCGTCGCCAAAAATTTGGATTTCAATGTGGCGCGGCCGGTCGACGTATTTTTCCAGATAGAGGCGCGCGTCGCCAAAGGCGTTCAGCGCTTCCGAAGCGGCGTCGCGCCATGCCGCGGCCATCTCCGAATCCGCCGAGACCAGGCGCATGCCTTTCCCGCCTCCGCCTGACACTGCTTTCAGCAAAACGGGATAGCCAAGCCCCCGCGCGATTTTTCCTGCATCGCTCTGATTCTCAATCGGATCCTTGGTTCCGGGAACCATGGGCACGCCGGCCCGTGCGGCGAGTTGACGGGCGGCGGTTTTCGATCCCAGCTGCTCCATCGCTTCGGGCGAAGGGCCAATAAATGTAATGTTGTTTGCCGTGCAAGCCCGCGCAAGGTCGGGATTTTCGGCGAGGAATCCATACCCCGGATGTAACGCGTCACACCCGGCGCGGCGCGCGACCTCTATCAGCTTGTCAATACGCAGATAACTCACGCGCGACGGAGCGGGGCCGATTGCGTACGCTTCATCGGACAGCCGGACATGCAACGCAGCGCGGTCCGCGTCGCTAAAAACGGCGGCGGAAGTGATGTCCATCTCGCGGCATGCTCGCGCAATCCGAACGGCGATTTCCCCGCGATTGGCGATAAGGATTTTGCGAAACATTTTTCCCAAATGTCCAACAGCGAGCAGGATTCTAGCACAGCAGGAAAACGGGGCGTTCGACGTTACAAGGGTAGTGAAATTCCGAGGTCACGGCAGACTAAAAGCCATCTCACAAATGTCCGGACATAGCAGAATGGAAAACATTTATGCGGTAAACCCTCCATGATTCAACCAAATCCCCATCATAAATACGCTGAAAGCGACGCAGCATGCTAGCCCAGGGCAACGCCCTGGGTTTCGGAATCCATCGATTGTGGAGCGCCCTGAAACGGCGCAGGAATCCTCCGCCCTTTCAGGGCGGACGATGATGCCTGGGCACTATACCCGGGGCGTTGCCCCGGGCTGGCATCCTCCGCGCCGTTGGCGCGACAAGGGCGGCGCACTTTAGGCAGGCATCCAATCGTGGACACAGAGGAGGCGGCGCGCAATAATTTCTGGCATGACGCCGACAAACGGCAAAAAGAAAACTGAATACCAACCTGAACGTCTGCTCGGCGCGTATCTTTTCGCCCTCTGCGTCTACCAAATTGGAATCTACCGCTGGCCGGGCGGGCCGCCATTTATTCTCGATCCGCGCGCCGGAATTCCAGTACTGCTCATCAATCACTTTTCTTTCGATAATAAAGTAATTTACCCGGTGGAGTGGATCACAGCGACGTGGCTCGTCATCGCGGCGGCCATGATTTTCTTCCGGGGAAGATTCTTGAGGCCCTACTTGATCGCGGAAATTGTATTGGCCGCGCCAACGGCCTACTACATCTGCGTCCTTGCGATTCGGCATGGGGGCGATTTCGCGCCGGGGTTCAAGGACCTGGTCTTGACCGTGCTGTTGTTTCTCGTTTTTTCAATTGTTCCCGCGGGGCTGGCCGCGAGGCGCGTCCTGGCCCGAAGGGAAGCGCGATCCTGAACGCATCGGAAGTGCCTTCCTGCGCGCACCCTTCCAAAGCCATGGTTGACATCAGGATTTACCCGTAACTAGAATCATTCGACCGCTAATCAGGACTAAGTCCCTTTTCAAGTTGCGTCAATTCGGAACAGGAGATCGCCATGAAACGAATCGCCGCCCTCTTTGTTTTAAGCGTTCTTTGCGCGCCTTTGGCCATGCGAGCGCAGAACAGCGCACCCGCTACTCAGCCAGCTGCCAGCGCCCCGGCCGCGCCCGCCGCGCAAGCGCCCACGGGACGCAAGAAACGCGTTGCGGTCTTCGATTTTGACTATGCAACGGTTAAGACTAGTACGGCGGCTTTGTTCGGGACGGATATTGACGTCGGCAAGGGAATCGCCGACCTCCTTGTGAAGAATCTGGTGACGGACGGGACATATAGCGTGATTGAACGCAAGGCGCTCGACAAAATCCTCGCCGAGCAAAACTTTTCAACCAGCGACCGCGCCAATCCGGCTTCGGCAGCCAAGATCGGCAAGATTCTCGGCCTGGACGCCATCATTGTTGGCAGCATCACCCAGTTTGGGAACGAAACCAAGAATACGAACATCGGCGGCGGCGGTGGAGGCTTTGGCGGCTTCGGGATCGGCGGGTTTGGCCATAAGGACTCCAAGGCCAATGTCATGCTCGATGCGCGCCTGGTGGATATCGATTCGGCGGAAATTCTAGGTGTAGCGGAAGGCAAGGGCCAGTCCAAGCGCAGCAGCACTTCACTGCTGGGCGGCGGCGGGAGCTGGCACGGATTCGGCGGGGGCGCGGCGGACTTTGGTTCGAGCGACTTTCAACAAACCATCATCGGCGAGGCTGTGAAGGCCGCGACCGACCAAATGACGGCGGGGGTCATCGCGGCGGCGCCCAAGCTTCAGGCGCGCGTCATTAAGGTCGAAGGCCTGGTGGCGGCCGTGGATGGCGAGCAAATCGTTCTGAATGTTGGCGCGAAAACCGGAATCAAGGTCGGCGACCACATGTCCGTGGAACGCGTGACGAGTACCATCAAGGACCCAGCCACCGGCGCGGTCCTTCGCAAGATGACCACCAAGCTGGGAGAGCTGGAAGTCACCGATGTGGATGATATTTCCGCGGTCTGCAAACCGGTCACAGGCACCGGATTTAAAATCGGCGATGTGGCTAGGACGGAGACCCAGTAAAGAAGGGCGCGCAAGACAACCGGATGCCGTTTAGCGGCCGCCGCGAAACCCGCCGCGTCCAAAACCACGCGGCTGCAATAAGGAGAAGAAGAACGGATTGCCGATTCGCGTCAGCGGAAGCATCGGAATATCAAACGTCCTGCCGAATCGCCCCTGCATCGCGTAGAAATCTCCGTAGTTGCCATACATCCCGGCCGAAATTGGGTAGGCGGACATTCGAGCTGCCTCGATTTCCCTGTCCCGTTTCCCGGTAAGAACATCGACATCGGCTGGATCAAGAGGATGCCCCGGCTGGATCGCAGCGGGCAGATTACCTTGCGCATTCGGATTCTGCGCGGCCGGTTGTGGTGCAGGTTGTGTTTCTGTCTGGGGCGGGTTGCCGCTCGTTTCAGCTTGCTGCGCATGAAGCGCTGGAACGAACGAGAGGAGAGCGATTGCGAACACCAATTTGTCCATGGCGTCCTCCGGCTGGCATATCCACGACCATTCTACTCCTGTTCTATAGCGGAATATTGCCGTGCTTCTTTTTGGGGTTCGCATCGCGCTTGGTTTCGAGGGAGCGCAGTGCGGTAATGAGTTTCGCGCGCGTTTGCGAAGGCTCGATCACGGCGTCAATGTAACCGCGTTCGGCGGCGACGTAGGGATTGGCGAAGCGCTCGCGGAACTCGGCGACTTTTTCTCGGCGCAAACGCTCGCGGTCGGCTTCGGGCGCGCGCTCGAGCTCGCGTTTGTAGACAATGTTGACCGCGCCTTCGGGGCCCATCACCGCAATTTCGGCCGTGGGCCAGGCGAAATTCGCGTCGGTGCGGATGTGCTTGCTCGACATGACGCAGTACGCACCGCCATACGCCTTCCGCGTAATCACTGTTAGTTTCGGGACCGTGGCTTCGGCAAATGCATAGAGCAGTTTCGCGCCGTGCTTGATGATGCCGTTCCACTCCTGCTGCGTGCCGGGCAGAAATCCGGGAACATCTTCGAGCGTGATGAGCGGGAGATTGAACGCGTCGCAGAAGCGCACGAATCGCGCGCCCTTCACCGAAGCGTTGATGTCCAGCACACCCGCGAGCACCGCGGGCTGATTCGCGACGACGCCGACGGGCTGCCCGCCAAGCCGCGCGAAACCCACCACGATATTTTTTGCGAAATGCTCGTGGACTTCAAAAAAATACATGTCGTCGGCGATGGCGTGAATCACATCCTTCATGTCGTAAGGCTGCATCGGATCGGCGGGAACCATCGAATCGAGCGCGGCGTCGGCGCGGTCGACAGGATCGGAAGCGGGGCGGCGCGGGGCGTCATCCAGATTGTTGAGCGGGAGGAAACTCAAGAGCTCGCGAATCATGGCGAGGCATTCGGCGTCATCGCGGGCGATGAAATGGGCGACGCCGCTGGTTGCATTGTGCGTCATCGCGCCGCCCAGATCCTCTTTGGAAACGTCTTCGTGCGTCACCGTTTTGATGACATCCGGCCCGGTGATGAACATGTACGACGTGTCGCGCGTCATGAAAATAAAATCGGTGATCGCGGGAGAATACACGGCGCCGCCGGCGCACGGCCCCATGACCGCGCTGATCTGCGGGACGACGCCGCTCGCCAGCGTGTTGCGCAGAAAAATATCGGCGTAACCCGCGAGTGAGCGCACACCCTCCTGGATGCGCGCGCCGCCCGAATCATTCAGGCCAATCACGGGCGCGCCGTTGCGCATCGCCAGATCCATGATCTTGCAGATTTTCAGGGCGTTGGTTTCCGAGAGCGAGCCGCCGAACACGGTAAAATCCTGCGCGAACACGTAGGCCAATCGGCCGGCGATGCGTCCGAAGCCGGTGATAAATCCGTCGCCGGGCGGCCGCTGTTCCTGCATCCCAAACTCATCCGAGCGATGCGCGACGAATTTGTCGAGCTCTTCAAACGTGCCTTCGTCAAGGAGCAAAGCCACGCGCTCTCGCGCCGTGAGTTTTCCGGACTTGTGTTCCCGCTCGCGCCGTTCCGCGCCGCCACCGGCTTCCGCTTCGGCGCTGCGGCGGCGCAGTTCCGCGATCGGATCACTCGCTTTCGTTTCGTTATTCATAGAACGGGTCATGGAACGAAGTCCGCGTGCAGCGTTGTGGCGCACGGTCTTCGAGACTTTCGCACAGGCTTGGAGCACTATGCCACTAAATTTTGGCGGAATCGCCGGAACGCACGTCCCTGGAATACTCGTCTATCGGCGACGGGGGAAATTCGGATTTCCCCACGCCCAGAATGCGAACGGCCAAGTGCGTTGCCAGGTAGATGCACCCGAGAAGGAGGACAGTTCCTAAGGCGAAGTCCGCGGCGACGGCGAGGACACGCATCGGAATTTGTTCGATGGAGACCGCCCGGATGGTGCCGCGCACCAGCGCAATCATGCAGGCCAGCGTCAACGCAGCGGCGACAAGCACGGCCGTCACGGAGGCAAGAATTCTCATGCCCACGAGGGAACTCCCATGGCGAATATCATCTGAAACGCCGCAATGGATGAAATAAGACTTCGCATAGGAATGCGAACCTGGGAACGCCAATCTCCCGATTGGCGTTGCGCAAACCGCCAATCGGGAGATTGGCGTTCCCGGGGGACTAATGCAGACCTGACCAGTCGTCCGCCACCAGAATCGAATTGCTGGGATTGGACGGATCGTACTTCACGCTGGCAGGCTGGCCGGAAGCGATGCGCTCGAGGCACAGGCGCTCTTCCAGGCCGGTAACGTCTTGCGCGGTCTCGTAGGTGACCCCCGCAATGGAATAGCTGTATCGGACCAGCCGTCGCAAGCTGTTACCGCCCAATTCGGGAGCGGCGGCCTTGCGTTGCGAAAACCTTGCCGGAGTCGTTGGTGTCGCGACGGGCCCCTGCGATTCGACCACCTCGACCACCAGCCCTTCCACGATGCGTCCGACTTGATTGAGTTGAGAACGGCGGCGGCGCTCTTCATCTTCCGGGTTTTCCGGCTTTTGAAAGTATTGACGCAAAGCCACAGCAGCAACGACCGCGGCGAGCGCCGCGCCTCCCACAACCATTCGCCAATCGATTGCCAAGAGCTTCACCGCCGAGGATTGCGCGCGGCAGCCGGCTCGAACACATCGCCCAGCGTCTCACGCGCTTTCTCCCAATCTTTCAGGAATCCTTCAAGTCCCCGGTCCGTGAGCGGGTGCTTGAAGAGCTGCTCGAATACTTTGAACGGCATGGTGCCGATATGCGCACCCATCCGCGCGGCCGCCACGACATGCAGCGGGTGGCGCAGGCTTGCGGCCAGAACTTGCGTCGGAAAGTTGTAGGCCCGGTAGATGTCCATGATTTCACGCAGCAGCGTCAGGCCGTCGGAAGCAATATCATCGAGCCGGCCGAGAAACGGGCTGGCGATATATGCGCCGGCTTTGGCCGCAATCAGGGCCTGCGGCGCGGAAAATATCAATGTCACGTTGACGCGAATGTGCTCCTTCGACAGGATGCTCAGCGCGCGCACACCGTCGGGAATCATGGGAATCTTGACGATGACGTTGGGATGCCAGGTGACGATTTCTCGCGCTTCGCGAAGGATGCCGGCCGTATCGGTGGACACGACCTCGGCGCTGATCTCCCCGTTTTTCACGATGTTACAGATTTCGATGATGTGCTCGCGGAAGGGCCGCTTTTCCTTGGCGACCAACGTGGGATTGGTCGTGATACCGTCGATTAGGCCCAGCGAGACACCCTGCCGGATTTCATCCAGATTGGCAGTGTCGAGAAAGAATTTCATGTTTGTTGGCTCCTTTTCGCAGCACTGCAACGAGCGCGGTGGGGAGGGCACCGCCAAGGTCAGGCCGGGGGGTTCACAGCCGGATTTCGCAGCGTGCCGATTCCGGGAATCACGACTTCCACCACGTCGCCGGCCTTCATGGGGCCCACGCCCGCCGGCGTGCCCGTCGCAATCACGTCGCCCGGCAACAGCGTCATGACCCGCGAAACCCAGGGAATTATAACATCAATGGGGAAGAGCATTGCGCTGAAGGGGGAGTACTGTTTCCTCACGCCATTCAAGAGGGTTTCAATTGTGCCGTGGGTGACGTCGAACTCCGTTTCGAGAACCGGTCCAAGCGGGCAGAACGTGTCAAAGGCCTTGGCGCGCGTCCATTGTTTGTCGAGGGCCTGGTAGTCTCGCGCGCTGACGTCGTTGAGCAGAGTGTAGCCGGCAACGTAGGGGCGGTAATCCTCGCCGTCGCGCAAATTGTGGCACTTGCGCCCCATGACCACGGCCAGCTCGCCTTCGAAATCGATGCGCTGCACCCCGGGTAGAAGCACGATCGGATCACCGGGCGCAAGTAGGGAAGACGGCGGCTTCAAAAAAATCAGCGGCTCTTTTGGCGGGGCGTTGTTGAATTCCGCGGCGTGATCCGCATAGTTCCTGCCGAGGGCGACGATTTTGCTCGGCGCGACCGGCGGCAACAGCTTCACATCCGCAAGCGGCCAGGACCGGCTCGTCACCTCCCACTTTCCCAAAATATCGCCGGAAACCTGGCGCACGGTCTCGCCTGAAATAACGCCCTGCAAAACTTCCGTTGGCGCGGCGGCGCCTGATTTCTCTTTCGGTTGGAAACGGCAGAGTTTCATCGAGTCTTTTTTCCTTCTTGAGGGATTTGAGAAATTAATGCGTGCGGTGCCTGCCGGCGGAGGCCGAGGCTTCCCGGGATTGCACCATGTGTTCGTGACGAACTCCCGCGCACATCAGGAACACCCAATCGAGCACGGCCACGAAGCCGTAGGAAACCGCGCCAAGCATGAACACGTGGAAGGCCCCCATGCGGCGTTCGAGCAGCGTGAAATGTATCTCCGCTGCAAGATATGTCATGGTCAGGAGCGCCCAGGCCGTCAGCCCCGCAACGAAGAGCTTTCCGGGCTGATGGCGGAAGCGGAACACGGGAATCCCGAGGACGATGATCAGGATCCCGCCCGCCATGAGGTTGCGTAGTTCCGCATAAGGCTCCAGTTCGGCGACGCGATTGGCAACGTTCAACCAGGCGACCAAAACACAGGACAAATATATTCCGGTGAGGATGCCGATGCGCAACGACGCGATGCGCAACCACAAAAACCATTGCATGCCCGGAAGGTGGGTTCGGGCCGCCATGCCATCCTTCCTCGAACTTCCATCTATGGAACGTTCGCCGCTACTGCGGAACTCTTGGGGCTTTCATTGCCTGCGCGGTCTACAGCGGAAACGCGATAGTAATATCCCCTGCCAGGCACTATTGAGATATCACGAAACGTCGGGCTCGGCAATATATCCGTGCTGACTCGTTGGCCGGGAGCGTCTTCCCCCTCGCTCCGGTAAACGGAATACCCCGCCAAGTCACTCTCGGGGTTGATCGCCCACGATAGTTCGACGTACGCAGGGGCCTGCGGGGTTGCAGGGACAACGGTGATTTCAAGGCTGGTGGGCGCGCCAGGGGGAAAGACGTCACGCGGCGTGACCATGGCCGGCACGGAGTCGGCGGACTCGACCAGGTCCGAGCCGAATTGCGCCACACTGCGCACGGTGTATAGATACGCCGTTCCGAATTCGAAGTGTAAATCGCGGAAATCGGTCGAAGGTGAAGTCCCGGCAAGCTCCAGCGCTGTTTTCAGCTTCGCTTTAGAAACGTCTTGCGGAGGATTTTCCTGACCGGATTCGATCTCCCCGCGATAGACACGGTAAACACGCGAAGAAGCTCCCGGCGGCAAGGCAGCTTCCGTCCAGTTCACGATCACTGCGGATTCCGCAACGTCCACGCGTACTTCACGCGGCGCTTCCGGTGCCGGATAAATCCGCGCCATGACGACATTTGAATCTTCCGAGGCTCGCGCTTTCGCCGCCCTGGCACGAACCTTGTACGCTATCGATGACCCGGCCGCGCGAGCAAAATCATCCGCCGTGAGGGGATCGCGAAACTCGATGTGGCCTGCCGTCAGGTAGGGATCCACCTGCTCGGAAGGAATTGTATACGCCAACCGCCAAACCGTTTTCTTGTCCGGGGCGCCGCCAGGGGGAAGCGTGGAGCGATAGATTTCAATCGCAGGGTGTTCGGCAAGGGCTTCGCGGTCCATCGATCGCGCCGGCAGGGTGAACGCGAGGGCGAATGCGTTGCCGTACTGTTGCGCGGCGAGATCGGTGACCGCGGCGGGAACAACCGGATGCCGTGCGGTAGGCTCGCCGGGCGCCGCGCATCCGGTCACCAGTGCGCACGCGAGCAGGCAAATGGCGAGGGCGAGAAGCGCGGCGGCGCGGATCATCTCATCACCATCGGCTTCACCATCGCGTCAGAGGATGTACCGGCTGAGGTCCTGATTCTTCACGATGTCGGCAAGCTGCTTGGTGACGTACGCGCCGTCCACTTTCACATTTTTTTTCTTCATGTCCGGAGCCTCGAAGGAAATTTCGTCCAGCACTTTTTCGAGGATGGTGTGCAGGCGGCGCGCGCCGATGTTTTCCGTCTGCTCGTTGACCATGACGGCGTAGCGCGCCAGGGTCGCGATCGAATCCTCGGTGAAAGTCAGCTTGAGGCCCTCCGTGTCCAGGAGCGCAACGTATTGCTTGATGAGCGCGTTCTTGGGTTCCGTAAGGATGCGCACGAAATCGCCCTCGGTCAGCGCCGTGAGCTCGACGCGGATCGGCAGCCTTCCTTGCAGCTCCGGGATCAGGTCGGAAGGCTTGCTGATGTGAAACGCCCCCGCGGCGATGAACAAAATGTGATCGGTGCGGATCATGCCGTAGCGCGTGTTCACCGTGGTGCCTTCGACGATCGGAAGGATGTCGCGCTGCACGCCTTCGCGGGAAACGTCCGGGCCGTGGCCGGACTCGCGCCCGGCGATCTTGTCGATTTCATCGATGAAGATGATGCCCATCTGCTCGGCGCGCTCCACGGCCAGGCGCGTCACTTGATCCATGTCGATCAGCTTGTTTTCTTCTTCCTGAATCAGGTAATCGAAGGCTTCGGCGACGGTCATCCTGCGTCGCCGTTTCTGCTGGCCAAAAATTCCCGAGAGCATGTCCTTGACGTTGATGTCCATTTCCTCGACGCCCTGGCTCGAGACGATTTCAAACGCGGGCGTGGAACGCTCGCGAACTTCGACTTCCACCAGGCGCTGGTCGAGCTTGCCGTCGCGCAACTGCGCGCGAAGTTTTTCCCGCGTGCGGTCCATCTGGTCGTGCCGCGGCGCTTCGATCTGTGGGGCGGAAGAATTGGGGGAATCCGGCGGCGGAGGAGAAGCGGGAAGCAGCAGATCGAGGACGCGCTCTTCGGCGGCATGTTCGGCGCGCTCGGCCACTTCGTCCAGTTTTTCCTCGCGCACCATGTCAATCGACGTCTCGACCAGATCGCGCACCATGGATTCCACATCCCGGCCGACGTAGCCGACTTCGGTGTACTTGGAAGCCTCCACCTTGATGAACGGGCATCCGGCGAGACGCGCGAGGCGCCGCGCGATTTCCGTTTTCCCCACTCCGGTGGGGCCGATCATCAAAATATTTTTGGGCAGAACATCTTCGGCCATTTCGGGCGTGAGTTTCTGCCGGCGCACGCGGTTGCGCAGCGCGACGGCAACCGCGCGTTTTGCGGCGGCCTGGCCGACGATGTATTTGTCCAGCTCGATGACAATTTCGCGCGGAGTGAGCTCGTCGAACGACGGCTCAACCGCGGGCTCCGGTTCGTGCTGCTCGCCGGGAAGATAGATCACCATAATTTACGTTCCACCTTTACGGAATCCTCGCAACGTCATTGTAGCGCCCGCCTTCAGGCGGGCACCTGCTCGATTTCAAGATGCCCGCCTGAAGGCGGGCGCTACAATTCTTCAAACGTGAAATTCGCATTCGTGAAAATACAGATTTCGCTGGCAATCCGCATAGCCTCCTGCGCGATATCCTTCGCGGATAGCTTCGTATGCTTGGCGAGGGCCCGGGCCGCCGCCAGCGCGAACGGTCCGCCGGAGCCGATGGCGCAAATGCCGTCGTCAGGCTCGATCACGTCGCCGTTTCCGGACACGAGAAATGTGGACTTGCCGTCCGCCACGATCAGGAGCGCTTCGAGATGCCGCAAGGCGCGGTCCTTGCGCCATTCCTTCGCCAGTTCGACCGCGGATTTGGCAAGATTTCCCTGATGCTCCTGCAGCTTCCCCTCGAACCGCTCGAACAGGGAAAGCGCGTCTGCCGTCGATCCGGCAAAACCCGCCAGGATTTTTTCGTTGAACAGCCGCCGCGTTTTTCGCGCCGTGTGCTTCATGACGTGTTCGCCCATGGTGACCTGGCCGTCCGCGGCAACCACCACTTTGTTGTCGCGGCGCACGCACAAGACCGTCGTGCCATGCATCCGCGGGGAATTCTGGCTCATTGGCATCCGAAGATTATAGCGCGACCGGCGGTCGCGACCAACGCAGGGTTCAAGTCAACTTAAAAATACCAGGGGCGCTCAGGCCTTTACCTGCGCCACCGGAGACGCAGGGATTTCCGGCTCGACGCCGCGCCAGCCGACCGACCTGCCCTGCACGGCGCCCATCACCGAGCGGAACAACACGAAGTACATCATCTGGCGGTAATAGAAACGTTGCAGCAGCAACGGCCACAGCAGGGACCAGTCTTCATGGCGTTCGAGAGTGAACGCGACGATGCAGGTCATAAAATCGATCAGCATGAATCCGATAAAGAATACGAGCGAGCGCTGCACGTCTGCTGCGGTATAGAACTGCGGCAGGTGGGAGAAGTGAAATTGGGAAGTGCCATACAACACCAGCGAACCGAGAAACAGGAGATCGATCACCGGGGAGAACAGCGGCAAGAGAAGCTGAAACAGAAACATGTTGGGCAGCGCGATCCATCCCAGCGTCCCGTATTTCGTGCGTCCCAGAGTGTCGCGATGTTTCCAGAAGGCTTGCAGCGTTCCGAACGTCCACCGGAATCGCTGGCGGATCAGCGTGGACGCCGTTTCGGGAGCATTCGTCCAGCCAATCGCTTCTTCTTCGTAATCGATCTTCCAGCCCGAGCGGCGGATGGTGATCGTCAGATCGGTATCTTCCGCCACGGTGTCCGCGCTGAAGCCGCCGGAATCGTTGATCGCTTCCGCGCGCCAGGCGCTGAGCGCTCCGGGGACGACCGGAATACAATTCAGCAAATCGAATGCGCGCTTTTCAAGGTTCTGGCTGGTGACGTATTCAAGCGCCTGCCAGCGCGTCAGCCAGCTGATCCGGTTGCCCACCTTGACGTTTCCGGCGACGGCGCCGACCCTGGGGTTGACGAAATGCCGGACGAGTTTACTGATGGCGTCTGGCTCAATCGCGGTGTCGGCGTCGATGGTCACGATGATGCTGCTGGAAGCCTCCGCCAAGGCATGTGAAAGCGCAGCCGGTTTTCCGCCATTGGGCTGGTGCATGATGCGCACGGCGGGATTTCTCCCGAATTGCGCATCGAGCAATTCGCCGGTGCCATCGCTTGATCCGTCGTCCACGACAATCACTTCCAGCTTCGGATAATCGGATTCCAACACGGAATTGATCGTGTAGACGATGACATCTTCTTCGTTGTAGGCGGGAATGAGCACACTCACGACCGGCTGAAAATCCGGTTGATCGGGAGGCGAAGGCCGGAACTTCTCGATAATGGCGAGAAATCCCACGATGATCGCCCGGCAGCTCACCAGGCCAATCCCCAGAACGAAAATAAATGCCACGCTCAGCCGCGACCACTCATACAGCGTGAAGATCAGCCCGTCGGCGCGGGCGACCAGCCGTTCGCGGAAGGTGAGCGGCGGCATAAGTTGCGCGCGTGTCTGGCCCACAAGCTCCGACACGGGAACGATCTGGAAACCCGCGGCGCGCAAGCCGTCAATAATTTGCGGCAACGCCAGCACGGTTTGCGCGCGATCTCCGCCGCCGTCGTGCAGCAGCACGATGTTGCCGCCGTTCGAGCGCGCCTGCTCAAGCACTCGCTGAACGATCACCGCCGCGGGCGCCGGCGGGATTCCTCCCGGTTCGCCCCAATCGTGCGGATCGATTCGCGCGCCTACAATCAAGTAGCCCATGGATTGCGCGATGGGCAACTCCGCGACCTCATCCGCCGTTTCGGGCTGGTGGTCGATGCCGTACGGCGGACGGAACAGGAGCGTCTTTACGCCCAGAGTGCTGTTCAGAAGCCGCTCGGTAACATTCAGCTCGACGTCAATTTGCGTGCGCGAGATTTCGTTCCAGCGAGGGTGCGTATAGGTGTGGTTGCCGATCTCGTGGCCCTCGGCAAATTCGCGCCGGATTATCCCCAGCGCGTCATTGGCGCTGCTGCCAATCACGAAAAAAGTCGCGGGCGCTTTTTTCGCCTTCAAAACATCCAGAATCTTTGGCGTGAATGTCGTGTCCGGCCCGTCATCGAAACTCAGCGCGACCTTGTAGGGCGCGGCGCCCATTTGGAAGATCCGGTAGGAAGATGGAAGCTTCTCGTAATTGTCCTCGACGATGTTATTGGTCGAAGCATCAAAACGAATCGACCGCTTGCCTTTCTGCGGCGTGTCCGCGAACCGCCAAATATCGCCGTTGCCTTCCAGGATGAGGTCGTAGCCCGGAGGCATGTCCTCCAGTTTGGCGCGGTCAGCGTCGTTGGGGCGCGCGATATCCCAGGTCGACCAGACGGAAGGATCTTCCGAGCCGAGCCTCCAGATCGCCGTGCCTTGCACGCCGACGCGTTCCGCGGCGCGCAATTCGTTGTACGCAGTCACGCCATCGAGCATCCACACGCGGTGAATGAAGTTGTGCTCGTCCGAATACGAGTAGTAGGGGTTGAGGGAATCCGAGTCAAACTGAACCTGGGCTTCGGATTCCGTCGCCGTGACAATGGACTCCTGAAAACTCTCGACTTTCGCCTGCTCGTGCGCCTTCATTCCCGCCTTGCTGGGCCAGTCGTAGGCGTAGTTGGCGATGCCCATCACCAGCTTTCCCGGCGGCACCAGCTTGGTGATCGCGTCGATATTTCTTACAAACCAATCCTGCGCGGCGATGGGGCCGGGCGCGGAGGTGCGCCAGTGCTGGTCGTAATTCATCAGGATCACGGCGTCGGCGGATTTTCCAATGCCGGCATAGTCGTAGATCCAGTCCGCCGCCGGGAGGCAGACCATGAGTTTCAGATTCGAGTTGTGCAGGTTCGTGGCAAGTTCGGAGATGAATTGGCTGAAATCCTTCTGGCTTTTCTCGGGAATTTCTTCAAAATCGACAACCAGGCCGGCGAAGTGATTCAGCGAGAGATAGCGAACCGCTTGTTGGGCTAAATTCTCGCGCGCCGTGCTGCTCTTGAGCATGGTGGCCATTTCGTCGGTGAGCCAGTTGGTGCCGTCGGAATTGTTCAGCAGCGGCATGGTCGGAATTTTGATCGGCGGAGTTTGCTGCTGCAACGTTTGCTCCCACGCCGCCAGTTTGGGATCGGCCTCCACATCCAGGCGGCCGGTTGCGGTTATCGAGTGCAGGCGCTCGGGGATGAGCAAGTCGATGTCGCGGAAATGTTGCTGCAGGGCGGCGAGCGACGTTGGGTCCCAGCTGACGTAAAATGCGGCGCGGACGGGATCGTAAGCGGCGGGCATCCGGCCGAGCGATTCAACGCGGCGTTGCCGCCCGGTTCGCTTCAAGGTGATCTTCGTGCGAGTTTTTTCACGGACGGGATGTAGCGCCGTACGATTGGTGGGAAGCAGGGGCACGGGCAATCGGGGACTGACAAGGATATTGATTAGAAACGTGATGGCCAGCAAAGTGAAAAGCGCGCCGCTGATTTCCAGAATACGGCTGGTGCGCCGCCATCGGCGGCGCTGCTCATCGTAGAATATGGGCTTGCGCGGCTTCATACATTCATCTGAGGCTAGGCGTCTGTCGGAACGGCATCGATGACCAATCAACCTGCCACACAACAGCCCGGCCGGGAAGAAATGATCATACCCGCACGGCGAGAAAGCGTCACCGCTCTTTGCGCCCACGTGTTCCTAGCCATACTGGTGGCTCTGGGCTTGCGGCTGCTATTCGTTTTACGCTTTCCAGGCTCGGCCGACGACAGCGGCATGTATATTCAACTCGCTCGCAACTGGGCCGACCATCATGTGTATGGAATTTGGCTCAATGGCCATCTCGTTCCGACGGACCTCCGAACGCCGGGGTACCCGGCCTACCTGGCCGGAGTGGCTATGTTATTTGGACGCTCGAAACAGGCAATTCTGTTGCCTCAGGCCCTTCTCGACGTCATCACCTGCTTTTGGACGGCTGCGCTGGCCGCAGCGTTAGCGCCCACCGGCGCCCGCCGGCGCGTATGGATTATAGCCGTTTGGCTGGCTGCCACCTGTCCATTTGTGGCGAATTACTCGGCCGTCGTGCTGACCGAAGTCCTCGTGACATTTCTCGCCACGGCAGCCTTGTGCTGTTTCGCGCTGGGCCTCAGGCAAGAATTCGGGCAACTGAATCTCCGCGACGAGCAGAATCAGGCAACGCCATTTGCCTTTGCCCTGCTCGGGGCATTCCTCACGGGCTTGGCAACTCTGGTGCGCCCCGAAATGCCATTGCTTCTGGGCGTTGCCATCGTAATATACGCACTGCGAGGATATAGCGCCCTGGGCGCTCGAAAGACGATCGCTTTGGCGGCGGCAATGGCTGGAGCGTTTTTGCTCCTTCTTTTGCCGTGGGCCGCTCGAAATCTCGTCACCCTCGGGAAAGTTCAGTTTATCGCGCCTCGCTACTCCAATCTTCCCGGCGAATACGCTCCAGTTGGTTACTATGCCTGGACGGCGACGTGGCTTGAGCGTTATCGCGATGTGTATCTCTCCGTCTGGAAAATCGAGGAAGAGCGGGTGAACATCGAGGACCTGCCCTCCACCGCTTTTGATTCGCCCGGGGAAAAAGCGCGAATCGCGGATTTGTTTTGTGAATATAACGACAGCCCCAACCTCGACATTTCTCCCGAAATGGACCGCAAATTTGCCGAAATCGCCCGCGAAAGAACGCGGCGCCATCCCCTGCGGACGTATGTTCGCGTGCCCTTCGAACGAGCCTTGACGATCTGGTTCACGCCGCGGACCGAGCTTATGAATATCGACGGAAAGTTCTGGCCCCTCCGGGAGCAATGGGAAGATTCCCCCGCCAATGTTTTGGTTACAGGCTCATTTGCCGTGTTAGGTTACGCATACATTGCGCTGGCGGCTGGCGGAGTCTGGCTGGCGTGGCGCGCGGGCTGGGGAAGCGGTCCGCCCCTCCGGCCAAATTTCTGGGGAATGGCCCTTCTGCTTGCCTATTTTCTGGTTCGAACGGCGTTTCTGACCACCGTTGAAGCCCCCGAATCTCGTTACGTCGTCTCGTGCTATCCGGGAGTCCTCGCGTTGATTGCTTTGCTCGGAGTTCGAAAAGGGAAGCACAAGGTGGCAATATAAGATTCGAACGCATCAAAGTTGTATGCTGAAATGCTTTTGCAGGAATGTTTGCGCGGGGTGACCCGATGAAGAGACGAAGCTCGATCTGGCGCGGTGTGTTTGCCATTCTCCTCGTGGCGTGTCTAGCGCCAATGTTAAGGGCGTGGGAACGCGAGGCGGCGAGCGTGTTTGCCGAGCGACGCGCGAAGCTGGCCGCCGCGGTCAATGCCCCCGTCGTGCTGTTCGGCTACACGGGCCACGAAGAAGCGAATCCCTCCTACGTATTCATGCAGGAAGAAAATTTCTATTATCTCTCGGGCCACAACGAAGAAGGCGCGGCGCTGCTGCTGGTGCCCGAGTCGGCGGAACAGAAAGGCTGGACCGGCCCGCGAGAGATTCTGTATCTTCCGCCGCGCGACCTGAAAGAGGAGCAGTGGAACGGCCCGCGCATCGGCCCGGACGATCCGGGCATCCAGGAAAAGACGGGCTTTGCCCGCGTCGAGACGTTTGCGAAGCTACGCGAAACACTCGCCGCGCTTGTAAAAAATTATCCGGAAATCTACACCGAATTGCCCGGTCCGCACGACGAGGGCTATCCGCACGCCGCGAACTGGTCGAAATGGGTGAGGGACGCAGTGCCGCAGGCGTCGGTCAAGGACGTATCGTCCGCCGTGGGGACGCTGCGGGCGATTAAATCGCCGGGCGAGCTGGCGCTGATTCAGAAGGCCATAGACCCCTCCATCGACGCGCATTTCGAGGCCATGAAAATGATGCGGCCGGGCCTGTATGAATATCAGGTGGCGGCCAAGATGGTCGAAATTCATGCGTACGCAGGCTGCGAAACCGAGGCCTACTCGCCGATTGTCGGGACGGGTTTCAATTCGACGGTGCTTCATTACAACAAACTCGACCGCAGGATTGAGGACGGCGACATCGTGCTGCTCGACGTCGCCGGGCAATATTCCGGCTATGCGTCCGACATCACCCGCACGATTCCGGCAAACGGGAAATTCACTCCGCGGCAGCGCGAAATTTATGAAATCGTTCTCGGAGCGCAGAATGCCGCCCTGGAGGCGCTCAAACCCGGCATGACGCTCGGAGGGAAGGACGCGACCAGTCTCCAGAAAATTGCGATGGATTACATCGATTCGCACGGCAAGGACAAGGAAGGCCGCTCGCTGGGCCGCTATTACATTCATGGGCTCAGCCACCACGTCGGGCTCGATGTGCACGATCCGAGCGGCCCGGCCCGGCCGCTCGAGCCTGGAATGGTCATCACCGTCGAGCCGGGGATTTACATTCCCGAGGAGAATCTCGGTGTGCGCATTGAGGACGACGTGCTGATCACACCGACCGGATACAAACAGCTCACCGCGCGCCTGCCGCGCTCGCCCGACGAAATCGAAAAGATCATGGCGGACGGGAAGACCGAACGCGCGAAGCAGCGCCCGTAGTTGGATCATTGGATGACTGTTCCAGGGATTTTCTCCGTGTTCTCTGTGCCCTCTGTGGTGAATTCCAAAGGCTCAACACAGAGGACACAGAGAATCACAGAGGGTCACGGAGAATTGGTTGCTGTAGCACGCGAGGCGCCAGATCGTCGTCAGGCGACGCTGAAACGCGCGCCGGGGGGCTAATTTTTTTCCTTCAGCTTGAGCTTGCTCTTGTTTTCTTCGAGGAATTCCCGCAGTTTTGGCACGGCTTCGAGAAGCCGGTTCCACTGCTCGTAATACAAGGTGACCGGAAATCGGCCCAGGCCGTAGACGCTCACGCCGCCTTTTTCGCCGACCTTAAAGTCCAATTCACCGGTTCGGCGCACCGCTTTCTTTTCCAGTTCCTCCAAGCGCGCCTTGAGTTCATCGTATGTCGGTTCCGCCATTTTCCATCCTCCGTCGGCATTGAGATAGGACAGATTGTACTCTACCAGATGCGCGGTTCGCACCAGACTCACGCTTGGTCCGGCCGCACTCCACTGGCGCACTCACGTTGACCGGCCCTCGGCCCGGCGTCTATAATCTTGTCGGTGGGCGGCGCACTTTTGGTCCGGCATCCTAAAAACCGCCCAGACTGCGCGAATCGAAATTGCAACCGATTGGAACCGCCTGCCGCAAGACCCCGTAGGCATCAGGAGCAAATCGAATGCGAGCAACACAATTGCGCCCCGGAATGACCATCCGCCACGAGGGCGAACTGTTTACGGTACACAGCGTCGAGCACCGCACGCCCGGCAACAAGCGCGCCGCCATGGCCACGAAAATGCGCAACCTGCGCACCGGCTCGATCATCGACTACAGGTTCCGTGCGGAAGTGGACGTCGAGCGCGCCATCTTCGACGAGATCGAGCACGAATATCTGTATTCGGACAACGAAGGCTACCACTTTATGAACACGGAGTCCTACGAGCAGTTTCATCTCGGCGCGGACGTGCTTGGGGAAGCGGTCTACTACCTGATTCCAAATACCACGGTGAAACTCGAATTTTACGAAGGCAAGGCGATTGGCGTGGTCTTACCGG
Source organism: uncultured Acidobacteriota bacterium (assembly GCA_963719875.1). GTDB lineage: Bacteria > Acidobacteriota > Terriglobia > Acidiferrales > UBA7541 > Palsa-360. The sequence goes on from CAVRDJ010000002.1 coordinate 2,100,933, forward strand.
ACACGATGGACTTAACGGTGGTGGATACCGAACCCACCGTGCAGAAAGCCACCGCCAGCGCGGTGATGAAAGCGGCAAAACTCGAGACGGGTCTTACGATTCAGGTGCCGCCGTTCGTCAACACCGGCGACAAAGTCAGGGTGGATACTTCGGAAGCGCGCTACGTCCAGCGCGTGTAAGGCGTAATATGCTCGGATCTTTCAGACGCTTGCTGCGGCAAGTTCCAGCGGCGACTCCGTCAGCAATCCTTCGAGAGCGGACACCAGATCGGCATCCCACCAGCCGCGGCGCGTTTCTTCCCACATGATTTCGAGCGCCTTTTCCTGCGACAGCGCCTTGCGGTAAGGGCGATCGGTGGTGAGCGAATCGTAGATGTCCACGGTTTGCAGAATGCGCGCGGTAATTGGGATCTCTTCGCCCTTCAAATGGTCGGGGTAGCCGCTGCCATCCTGCTTTTCGTGGTGCCACCGGATGATGGGCAGGACGTTGTGAAAGGATTTCATGGGCGCGCAAATGCGCTCGCCGATGATCGTGTGTTCTTCCATGATCTTCCGCTCGGCGGCGTCCAGTGGACCGGGCTTCAGCAATACGAACTCGGGGACGGCGACCTTGCCAATGTCATGCACGATTCCGCTGCGACGCAGGTCGTTGCAATCCTCCCGCGACAATCCAACTTTTTCGGCGAGCGAAACGGCGGAGCGCGAGAGCCGGTCACAGTGGCCTTCGGTGTAAGGATCTTTCGCTTCGATGCTGCGCGCCAGCGTGCACAGCACGGTCTCCGCGTTTTCCAGTTCGTCCGTGTAGCGCTTCAGCCGCACGAGCGATCGCACGCGCGCCAGCAGTTCTTCCTTCTTCACCGGTTTGAGCAGAAAATCGTCCGCGCCGGCTTCGATGCCCCGGATGCGGTCTTCCGCGCTGGCGAGCCCGGTAATAAGCACCACCGGAACAAAGCGCGTTTCCGGGCGGATCTTGATCGCGCGGCACACCGAGAATCCTGTAGGTCCCGGCATCATGACGTCGAGCAGCACGAGGTCCACGGGCTGGGAGCATATCTCCTTGAACGCCTGCTCGCCATTCTCGACCGCGATGACGCGGTAGCAGTTCAAGCGCAACAGTTCGACCAGCGGCTCGCGGACGTTTTCATCGTCGTCCGCAACGAGAATGATTCCCTTAAGTGATGTAATGGAAGGCACGCTTCCTCTTTTAGATGGCCGCGCGATAGGGAACGGAGAGGAGGGCTCCCGGCCGCGATCATTCTGCTGCTTGCGATTGAAGGGAATTACATCTTCGACGCATGCAAGAGAGGTGTCAAGATGAGATGGCGTGACAGTCGCAGAGGTGGTTCAAGATGAAACAGTTTTCTGCACCGTACTGAAACATCCACGCGGGATTCTCTACCGAGCTTCGTGGGCCGCGTAATTTATTTGAAAACGCGGTTAAAAATGGCGTCCACATAGCGCAGGTGGCGGTTCAGGTCAAACGCATTTTCGAGAGCGGTCCGGTCTAGAAAAATTGTGATGCGCGGGTCGGCGCCGACGCGCTGGCGAAAATTGGTTTCCGTTTCCCACGCCGCCATGGCGTGTTCCTGCACCCATTTGTAAGCGTCTTCGCGAGGGGCGCCCGCTTCGATCAGATCCAGCAGAAGCTGGCCGGAAAAGACGAGGCCGCCGGTGAGGTCCAGGTTCCGGCGCATGCGCTCCGGGAAGACGCGCATTCCGGAAACGATATCGGTCATGCGCGCGAGCAAGTAATCGGCGAGAATCGTCGAATCGGGCAGGATGACGCGCTCGACCGAGCTGTGCGAGATGTCGCGCTCGTGCCAGAGGGCGATATTCTCAAACGCCGCGCCGGCATTGGCGCGCACGATGCGCGCGAGGCCGCACACCTGTTCGCTCGACACCGGATTGCGTTTGTGGGGCATCGCCGAACTCCCGCGCTGCTCGCCGCCAAACGGCTCCTCGGCCTCGCGCACTTCGGTGCGCTGCAGGTGCCGGATTTCGAGGGCAATTTTTTCAAGCGTGGCTGTGAGGATCGCCAGCGTAGAAATATATTGCGCGTGGCGGTCGCGCTGAATCACTTGCGACGCCACCGGGGCCACGTCGAGGCCGAGGCGTATACAAATGGCCGCTTCCACATCCGGCCCCAGGTGCGAGGCGTTGCCCACGGCACCGGAAATTTTTCCCACGGCCATTTGCCGCGCGGCCTGGCCGAATCGTTCGAGGTTGCGGCGGTTTTCGGCAAACCAGTTGGCGACCTTCAGGCCGAAGGTAATCGGCTCGGCATGAATGCCGTGCGTGCGTCCAATTTGAGGGGTGTGCTGAAATTCGCGCGCGCGGCGCTCGAGCACTTCGCCGAAGCGCACGAGTCCATCCTCGATCAGGCGGGAGGCCTCGCGAATCTGCAGGGCCTGCGCCGTGTCCACCACGTCATTCGAGGTCAGGCCGTAGTGCAGCCAGCGCGCGGCGTCGGGATCGCCGATCGTTTCCCCCACCGCCATGGTGAACGCGATCACGTCGTGCTTTACTTTGGCTTCCAGTTCCGCGATCCGGCGCACCACGCCCGCGTCAACGCGCGCCTTCTCGCGAATTTTCGCGGCAGCCGCGGCCGGCACGACTCCCGTTTTGGCCAGCGTTTCCGTGGCGGCCAGCTCCACTTCCAGCCAGCGCCGGAATTTGCCGTCCTCGGTCCAGACTCGGCCCATCTCTTCGCGCGTGTATCGTGAAATCAAGCGGAACTCCCTCGGCGCACACGCCATCGAAATCGGGCGCGGCAGATCAAGAAAAATTGGCTAGGGAAAACTCCCTCGAAGATGATACCCGAATTCCGCTTGCGATGTCGCACCCCCGACTGCAATCTTTGCGGGGTGCGCCGATGCCATCATCTGGAGTAAAATGAAGGCATGAACGGAATCCAGTATGTGACTGATGAGAAGGGTCGGAAGGTGGCTGTCCAAATCGACCTGACAAAACACGGGGAACTGTGGGAAGACATCCAGGACGTCCTCGTCTCGAGGTCGCGGCGACACGAAAAGCGAGTTCCGCTGGAAAAGGTAAAAGCGAAACTCATCAAGAGCGGCAAGCTTTCACGTGAGTAGCTACCGCGTAGCGTTAACCTCAAGCACAGAAAAGGAATTGCATGGCCTGCCCAAGAAAGTAATTGCCCGCATGATGCCACGACTCGAACTTCTAGAGTCGGTTCCCCGGCCTCCAGGCTGCAAAAACTCAAAGGCGGCGATAACGACTGGCGGGTACGTGTTGGTGACTACCGCATAGTTTACGTCATTGACGACGTGGCCAGAACTGTCGATGTGACGCGGATCGCGCACCGGCGAGATGTTTATGAATAAGTAGGGCCCCCCTGGCGGTTCGCACCGGGAATTCGGATTCCCCCTGATTTACAAATTTAGTGTGGGAAGCGGCGAACTTTGGGAAGCGACGATGAGTTCACCGGAAAACGTCACGGCGCCGGTGCGACGGCCTAGCGCTTCTTCGGCGGAGATGCGCGCGACATCGGGATTGTTGTTGTTCTCGGAAAGATGCGCGAGGACGAGGTAGCGCGCGTGCGCGTCGAACCCTTCCGCATCGGCAAGAAATTCGCTGACCGAGTGATTGGACAGGTGCCCCGTGCGGCTCATCACGCGCTGCTTGATGTGCCACGGATACGGGCCGACCTTTAGCATTTCGAGGTCGTGATTGGATTCGAGCATCAGGCAGTCGGAATCCCGCAAGTGAACCTTCACCAGTTCGGGCAAATAGCCGAGATCGGTGACGATCGCGACTTTCATTCCATTGGTGCGAAAGGTGAATCCCAGCGGGTCCACCGCATCGTGCGGAATCGAAAACGCAGAAACTTCGATATCGCCCACGAGGAATCGCTGGCCGGCGCGAATGTGCTCTAGGCGGTCCAGGCGCTTGTGCGAAGTTTCCGGCAGGATGCGCATCACCTCGGCGTGCGTGGCTTCGTTCAGATAGACCGTCGTGCGCCACTGGCCCAGCACCTGCGCGAGCGAGCCGATGTGATCCGTGTGTTCGTGGGAGATGACGATGCCGTCGAGGCGGTCGACGTTGCGGCCGACTGCGGCCAGGCGCCGCAGCGTTTCTTTTTTGCCGAGCCCCGCGTCGACCAGCAGCCGGGTCTGGTCCGTCTCGAGCAACGTGCAGTTGCCCGAACTGCCTGAACCCAGAATCGTTACGCGCAGACTGATAAATTCCCCCGGCGGACCAGCGCGTGCGCGCGCAGGCCCAGCGAATAATGACAAAGCGCGAGGCTGGCGTCAATGACGCATGCGCAGTTCGATCATGAATCTTTCACTAGTCCGGATTTTTTACAAGCAACTTGCACCGGGTACACATGTTTGATGGAATCCCAAAATGCGGCGGCGGGTACAGTGGCGCACGCTTCAGCTTGCGGGGTTTCGTCCTTGCAAGGACCAAACCCCGCAAGCTGAAGCGTGCGCCACTAAAACCGTCACGCCAGCAGATCGCGCGTGGCGCGAAAACCATTCAAGTTGCCGAGGACGGTGAGCGTGATGCGGCCTGGCTCGAAGAAATCCTGCGCGATAGCGTGGACTTCCTCGCGCGTCACCGCTTCGATCGACGCCAGCATTTCGTCGAGGGAGATGAAGCGGTGGAGGTACATGGCCTGGCGCGCGAGGTTGGACATGCGCGAGCTCGTCGATTCGAGCGAAAGCATCATCGAGCCCTTGAGATGATCCTTCGCGCGGCGCAATTCCTCGGCGCTGACTCCGTCGCCGCGGACATTGCGGAACTCGTCGCACACCGAACGGATCAGTTGCGCCGCGGAGTCCCGCGAAGTTCCCGCGTACACCGAAAGCACGCCCGAATCGGTGTAAGGAGAGAGGTCGCTCTCGATCGCGTAGGCCAGCCCCTGCCGCTCGCGAATATTCTGAAACAGCCGCGAGGACATCCCGCCGCCGAGGATCACGTTCAACAGCGACGCCGCGTAACGCCGTTCGTGGGCCAGCGGATACGACGGCACGCCCAGCACGATGTGAACCTGCTCGAGTTCCTTTTTGTCGCGCTGCTCGACGCAAGCGTGTGTATCAGGCGGCGTGGGCTTGGCGGCGGAGGCGGAGCGCGCCGCACCGCCGAATTCGCACGCGACCAGATCCACGAGACGCGCATGCTCCAGATTTCCCGCCGCGGTGATCACCACATGGTTCGGCGCGTACCAGTCTGAGAAACATTCGGTCACCGAGCTCTGTGAAAATTGCGACACGGTTTCCGGGGTGCCCAGGATCGGCATCCCCAGCGGATGCCCGCGCCAGAAATTCTGCGTGAACAATTCATGGATCAGATATTCGGGGTTGTCCTCTTCCATCTTGATTTCTTCGAGGACCACCTGCTTTTCCTTGGCGACGTCTTCGGCGTCAAAGCGCGGGTGCAGGACAAGGTCGGAGAGGACGTCAACGGCGACCGGGAGGTGCTCGTCGAGCACTTTGGCGTTGAAGCAGGTCATCTCCTTGGCCGTGAACGCGTCGAGCATTCCACCGACCGAGTCCACCGACTGCGCGATTTGCTCCGCCGTGCGCTTGCGTGTGCCCTTGAACACCATGTGCTCGATGAAGTGGGCGATCCCATTTCGCTTTGCCGACTCGGCGCGCGATCCTGTGCCGAGCCAGATTCCCACGGAAACGGACCGCACATGCGGCATCTTCTCCGTCACAATCACTACGCCGTTTGGGAGTTCCGCTCGTTGGATATCGCGCGCTGGCTGATTCATGCTTCTATTGTGGCACACGTCTGGCTGCGAAGGCGACCCGGCGAGCAGCCGTATTTCAATTCATCGGGCAGCGTCCCGGCGCGCAAATTGGAAAGGGAACTTACGAACTGGCCGGATTCCCGCGGCGAGCTTCACCGCTTCATCGGCGCAGGACGCTTTCGGTCGGCGGGATCCCAGTCTTCCGGCGGGAAGCCGATGCCCCAAAAACGCGGCGAGGGTTGCGCGAAGCGAAGGCCGACCTGAGTTCTTCCGTTCACGATGCTTCCGATGGTAGCCACATTGCAGGAAATTTCCTCGCTGGATTTCATGTTCGTCAGAAGAAGCGGCTGGTCTTTGACGACCGGCGTGGCAAGCTCGAGAAGGCAGCCATTGGCATTGATCGTCACGGTTTGACTGATTTCCTGGAAGGGAGCATCGGACTCATTATGTCCGTAGACGAACACAGAAATAGCGAGGTGTAATCGCGAAGTTCTCGTGCGTGGAGATTCGCCCTTCCCCATGGCCCGATGAAGCCTTGCAACTTCGATTACCGCTCCCCCTGCTTCATCAACTCCATCTTACTACTGGAGCTGAATGCGTCTCGCGCATCAATTCACGGGCTGTAGTGCGTTAGTTAGGAGGCGGCTTCTCCTAAATCGCAAGGGAAAGCCGTGATGGACGCCTGGCACGAAACGGACGGCGCGGAACCGGCGTATTTCGATGGCTCGTGGGCGCGCATGTTAATATGAAAGGGCGGCTTCGGGGAGACTGCGTGTGCCTGTCGAATTGCTCGGAAAATCCACGGGGGAATTGCGCGAGTATTTCGCGTCGCTCGGCGAGCGGCCGTTTCGCGCCGCGCAGCTCTATCATGCGCTTTATGCCGAGCGGCGTTTTGAATTTTCCGCGATGACGAACATGCCGGCCGCCCTCCGCGAGCGTCTCGCATCCGCCGAAGGAGGACGCATCTCGCCCCCGCATATCGTGCGCCAGTTTCCTTCCATGGATGGATCGATCCGGTACCTCTTCTCGATCGGCGGCGAAAGCGCCAAGCCCGCGCAGATCGAGGCGGTCTTCATGCCGCGCGAAGGCCGCCAGACGATTTGCATTTCGACCCAGGCTGGGTGCGCGGTCGACTGCCATTTTTGCCTCACCGCGCAGTTGGGGTTGATCCGCAATCTCACCGCGGGCGAAATCGTGGGGCAAGTCCTTGTGGCGCTCGAGGAAAATCGCGAGCAGCTTGCGCCGCAGACGAATGTCGTTCTGATGGGCCAGGGCGAGCCGCTGCTCAACTATGACGCGACGATGACCGCCGTGCGCATTCTGCTCGATCCCAAAGGTGTCGCGCTCGCCCCGCGCCACGTCACGCTATCGACCAGCGGCATCGTTCCCGGCATCGAGCGGCTCGGGCAGGAAAAGATTCGTCCTAGCTTGGCCATTTCGCTCAACGCTTCGAGTGACGAGCAACGCAACACGCTCATGCCCATCAACCGCAAATATCCGCTGGAGGTGCTGCTCGACGCCTGCCGTAAATATCCGCTTCGGTCGCGGGAATATTTCACGTTTGAATATGTGCTGCTCGGCGGCGTGAACGATACGCCCGAGGATGCGCGCCGTGTGGTGCGCCTCCTCGCGCGCCTCCGAGCTAAAGTAAACCTGATCCCCTGGAATCCCGGAAACTTGCCGTATCAACCGCCGACTCCGCAGAGCATCGAGGAGTTTCAACGTATCCTCGTCGACAAAGGTGTGCCGACGTTTGTGCGCTACTCGCGCGGGCAGGATGTCTTCGCTGCTTGCGGCCAGCTTGCGCTGATGGAAACGCCGAGCCCTTTTGTTGCGCTGCAGTAGAACAGGCTTCACGGGCTGCGGAAGAAGGGCCCCACTCCTTTTGTCATTCCGAGGCGCGCCGCGCGCCGAGGAATCTCTCTTTTCCTGCGTTTAAATCAAAGAGGGATTCCTCGCTTCGCTCGGAATGACAAAATAAATTATTTTTTCCGCAGCCTGTTCAGCCTTTTGCTTTTGAATTTGGGTTTCCTTGCAGGTAAGTCAAAACCAAACAAGCTGAAGCATGTTCTACTTAAGCCCAATCGCGGCCATCAATCGTCCTGTCCTTGCGCCTTCGCGGCGATAGCTGAAGAGCAGATCCGCGCAGCACGCGGTGCACAGGTCGCTTACGCCGATTTGATTTTCCGGCACACCGGCATCGATCAATTGCCAGCGGTTCGAGGCGCGCAGATCGAGTTGGACGCGCGGCGGCGGAGGCACGTGCCCCGGCGGCATCATCGTCAGCCAGGGCAGCCAGAGCGGCTCTTCACCGTGCGCCAATTGCTCGAACGGTCCATCAAACCAGTCGGCGGCGGGCGGAAATTGCGCCGCGAATGCTTGCGCGACTTCCGGGCCGACTTCGTAGCAGCAGCGGCCGATCGCCGGCCCAAGCGCGGCGACTACATCGCGGGGGCGGGTTCCGAATTCCATGCGCATCTGCCCAAGAGTTTTTACGGCGATGCGCGCGAGCGTGCCGCGCCAGCCTGCGTGAATTGCCGCCACCACGCGACGCCGGGTGTCCGCAAGAAGGATGGGCACGCAGTCGGCAGTCTGCACGCCCAGCAGCAAACCCGGCGTATTTGTGATCAGAGCATCGGCTTTTGGAGCCTCGGCGCTGGGGGCGGCCGCAACGTGAATCACGTCGGAGTGAAATTGGCGCAGCGTGATCAGCGGCATTTCGTGCGCGTCAATTGCCGCCAGGAATTTTTCGCGATTCGCCGCGACGCGTTCGCGCTCATCCCACTCCGTGAAGCCCAGGTTCAGCGCTGGTTTTCCTTCGAGCAAGCTTGCGCCGCCTGGGCGCGCGCTGAACCCATGCGCGAGCCAGCCGAGCTTTCCGAGCGCGCGCGACTCGACTACTTGAAGACCGTGCGCCCGGCGAATCGCCCAGGTGGCACTGCCACCGCGCGGCGTCGCGCGGTCTCCACGCGCGACGGAACCGCGTCCGGAAGATCGAGTTTTAATCGCTCGCGCCATTCTTTCCGTGTGTCCTACTCACCACTTTAGCGTAATGCGTCAGCTTCTGTCTGCCTCTCGTGGGCGGGATATAATCTAAATAGAGCAATACGCTGGATCGGTTCGTGTAGCGCACGCTTCAGCTTGCGGATTTTGGTTTTTGCCATGACCAAACCCCGCAAGCTGAAGCATGCGCTACCGGTTATGCCGCGCGGGGAGTGCAAATGATCGTTGGCTTGGGAGTGGACATCACCGAAGTCGATCGCATTGAGGCAGCCATCGCCCGCCGCGGCCGTGCATTTCTCGAGCGCCTGTTCACGCCGTCGGAAATCGCCTATTGCGAAAAGCACCGCAACCGCGCCGAACGCTTCGCAGGACGTTTCGCCGCCAAGGAGGCCGCGATGAAGGCCCTCGGAACGGGCTGGGCGCGCGGCGTGCGCTGGCTGGATATTGAAGTTGTGCGCGAGCCAAGCGGCAAGCCCACGCTAAAGTTATCAGGAGCGACGCGCGCGATCGCAGATCGCCTCGGTGTGAAAAATATTGCTGTCACCATCACGCATGACGGCAATACCGCCCTCGCGCAAGTCATTTTCGAATCGTGATCCAGTGGCACAGGCTTCAGCCTGCGGGGGTTCGTCCTTGCAAGGACCAAAACCCACAGGCTGAAGCCTGCGCTACCAAAACCCTCGAAATCGGCGATTCCTTGCGAAAAATACCGGTTAGAAAGAGACACCCCGCAGGCGGCCGTCTTCCAGGTCCGTAATTCGCACATCCAGAAACTGATTGGCTGGCCACACGCCGGAGACACGCACGTCGAGATAATTGCTCGAGAGTGCGCGGGTCCACGGCCCGGAAGTGTCCCTGCCGCTGCGATTCAGCGTGAGCACGCGCATCGGGCGTCCCGTTTGCGCCGTTTGAAATGCGGCCTTCTTCTTTTCGCCGAGCGCTCGCAGTTCGCGTGCGCGGCGCGAGATGATTTGCTCTGGCACTTGATTTCTTAGGTCCGCCGCCGCTGTCCCCGGTCGCGAAGAAAACGAAAATACGTGCAGATACGTAAGCGGCAGCCGCTCGACGAGCGAGAGCGTTCCTCGATGGTCTTCCTCAGTCTCGCCGGGGAAGCCGGCGATCACGTCCGCGCCAATGGCCGCATCGGGGAGCCACTCGCGCGCAAGTTCCGCGCGGCGCGCGTAATGCTCGGCGCGGTACCAGCGGTGCATGGCCGCCAGGATGCGGTCGGAGCCGGATTGCAACGGCATGTGGAGGTGCCGCGCCATTCGCTCGCTCGCCGCGAAAATTGCGATCAGGTCTTCCGTGACGTCCATCGGCTCGACGGAACTGACGCGCAGACGCTCGACGGCTGTTTCATCGAGGATGCGCCGCAGCAATTCACCGAGCTCGGTGCGCGGCGCGAGATCGCGCCCGTAGTTGCCCAAATCGATCCCGCTGAGCACCACTTCCCGCGCGCCGCCCTCGCACAACTTGCGGATTTCCTCGATCACGCTGCCAGGCGCAAGGCTCCGGCTGCGTCCGCGCACCTGCGGAATCACGCAGTAGGAGCACCGTTTGTTGCACCCGTCCTGAATTTTCAGTACCGGGCGCGTGTGACCCGCCTCGCCGCCTTCGACCGGCGCGACGAGCAGTTCGCGCTGCTCCAGAATGTTGCCAGTCAAAATTTTAGCCATGCCGCGCCTGAGCGAAGGAGCTTCGCTTGCGATCATCGAAAGGGGCACGAATCCTTGGCTCGTGACGGGAGAAGAAACGGGCGCCATTTCCTGCCCCATTTCCTGCCCCATCTCTTGAATGAGGCGCGGAATTTCCGGCTTGTGCGAATTTCCGACGACCCAGGAAACTCCTTCGAGCGCGGCAAAATCTTCCGGAGCGCGTTGCGCGTAGCAGCCCGTCACGATGACGCGCGCCGCGGGATTTTCCCGGTGAATCGTGCGAATGGACTGGCGCGCCTGCAGGTCCGCCGCGGCCGTTACCGTGCACGTATTCACCACAACGACGTCGGCGGAATTCGCATCCGCGGAAGCCGCGTAGCCGCGATCGAGCAGTTGCCGCTCGATCGCCGCCGCATCGGCCTGCGTCGCCCGGCATCCAAATTGTTCGATGAAAAAAGTCGCCATTTGCGCCCTGGTTCCGTCCACTAGCCCGCTTTTTTCTCTCTAAGGCGGAGACCTGTGAAGTAGCACAGGCTTCAGCCTGTGGGGTTTCTTGAGCGAACACGAGTCAAAATCCACAGGCTGAAGCCTGCGCTACTTGAGCTTCCCTCGTCAGGCTCCGCGCGGCGAAGATTATAGCAGGTGAACATTTCGCAAGCGGCCCCAACCTATCGCCGCGGGGTGTATTTCACCAGTCACTATTCACGTCACCGGCCACCGAGCCAGGGGTTGTTCACTCACCCCTGTTCAGGTATCTTGGGAAGCAGATTGCCTATGGTCGACATTCATTGTCACATCCTACCCGGCCTGGACGATGGTGCGGAAACGCTGGAAACCTCCATTCAGATGGCGGAAATGGCCATTGCGGATGGGATCACCCATGTGGTCGGAACGCCGCACGCGAATTCGGACTACAAATTCGATCCTGAAATCATCCGCCAGCGCCGTGACGAACTCCAGGCAGCCGTCGGCGACCGCTTGAAACTGGCTACGGGATGCGATTTTCACTTGAACTTCGAGAATCTGCAGGATCTCGAGAAAAACCCGCAGAAGTACACGATCAACCAGAAGACCTACCTGCTCGTGGAATTCGCGGACTTTTCCATTCCGCCGTCCATGGACGACACCATGCACCACTTGCAACTCATCGGATTGTCGCCCATCATCACGCATCCCGAGCGGAACGCCATGCTGCGCGCGAAGCCCGAGCGGATGTACCGCTGGCTGCACCAGGGCAGCTACGTGCAGATCACCGCTCAATCCATCCTCGGGCGCTTTGGAACTGCCGCACAGCAGCGCGCCGAGCAATGGCTGGACGAGGATCGCGTCCACTTCATCGCCAGCGACGCGCACAACTTGAAGGGCCGCCCGCTGCAGCTTCGCGCCGCCTTCGACGCCGTCGCCAAACGCCGCGGCGAACAGGTCGCGCAGGCCCTGTTCCGCGACAATCCCCTCGCCGCATGGGAAGGCCGCAGCCTGCCTTACGAGCCCGAGCCAGCGGACCCAAACGCTAAGCCGCCCCAATACCGCAAACGCAAGCGTTTCATTTTTTTCTGAGGATTTCAGTAGGACGGGCTTCAGCCTGTCGGGTTTTCGAGCGCACCCCCCCAAAAAGCGACAGGCTGAAGCCCGTCCTACTCGTGGGTTTCCCGAGCAGCAAGCTCCGGGTGCCGTTCCAGCAGCCAGGCCGCTATCGTGTTGTCCAGTTCAGGCAGATGCCCTGAAAAGAAGTGATCCCCTCCGGCAATGATCGCCAACTTGGTGTTTTCCTGGACCTGGCGAGGAAACTGCTCAACCATCGCGTGGAGCGTATTCGGCGGACCGAACTGATCGAATTCTCCGGATACCAGAAGCTTCGCCTTATCGCAACGATCGAGATAGGAGAAGCTGCGGCTTTCCAGACCGCTGACCGGCAGCCCGAGGCCAAGGAGCTCCGTCACGCGCGGATCGCCGCACCCGGCGCTCAAACCGACCCAAGAACCAAAACTGAACCCCGCGACGAGCAACGGCACTCCGGGATATTCCGCCGCGAGGAAATCAATCACGGCCATAACGTCGTCCCTCTCGCCGACCCCCTTGTCGTGCGTTCCTTCGCTCAAGCCGACTCCGCGAAAGTTGAACCGCACGACGGGCAGCCCAAATCGATGAATCGTTTTCGCGGCTTGGTAAACCACTTTGTTGTGCATCGTCCCGCCAAACAGTGGATGCGGATGGCAGACGACAGCGGCCAGCGGCGGCCGCGCGCCTGCTCCTTCCTGTGGCTTGGACCACAAGATCGTTTCCAAGCGGCCCGCTGGACCGGAAAGCATCAATGTTCGATGAGGTTGCGTGGGCATGCAGGAATCCATGTAACCACGGAGCGGCGCCGGAGAACAAATCCGGCCTGGGTCCTGGCGCCAAGCAACGGAAAAACTTTTTTAGTTGAACCCTGTGTTTCCCGTTGCGATTTTTATTGCACGATGCTAGGGTGTCCTGATCCTGGAACACCCTCTTCCGGGGGAGTCATGCAACAATCGACAGAACGCCGGGCATCGCGGCGATTTACGATGACGTTGCCGTTGACGGTTCGTTCCACCGAGCCGGGCGGGAACGAACAGCAAGGACAAACGCGGGACGTCAGTTTCCGCGGCCTCTATTTCTTAATTGAAGCGGACTTCGCGCCGGGATCGCCCATCGAATTCATTCTCACCTTGCCCCGGGAAATCACCATGGCCGGCGATGTCCACATTCGATGCTTTGCGGAAATTGTGCGCGTCGAACCCCACGACAGCAGGCGCGGCGTTGCCGCACGCATTGACCGCTACGAGTTTTTGCCCACGGCCGCTTGATTTTCCGGCAATCCCGCCAGACGAATTCCGCCGCCGTTTTTCCCTTTTCGCATGAGGCGTATCGGTCGAAATCCGGGGACGCCAATCTCCCGATTGGCCGTTTGCATGACGCCATTCAGGAGAATGGCGTTCCCGGGAGAGGCTTTCTTTCGTTTGGCGCAGGTTTCGCAGTAGAATTGTTGGCGAAGAAGACGACCAGGAGGAACAATGGAACTTTATGACGTCAAAGCGGCGCTCGATGAACTCAAGGAAGATGCCGTGCTGCCTCACCCCGTGCGTCTGCGCGACATGATCCTGAGAACACCGCATGCCGCCGGCGAGGCCCTCGAGTTGAACCGGGAATTTCAGAGCTACCTTACCCACTACGGCGAGACGCAAAAAGTTGCTCTTGAAATCATGGAGAGGCTTGCAGCGAGCGACGCCGGGAAAGCCTAGACCGCAAGATCGTGCCCCGCGCGAAATCACGCCGCGTAAGGAAACCGCGCGGGTGCGAACTCGGAGTCGTTCCGGCTCGCCTGAAATCATGCCCCGAGAAACTATTCTGATCGATGCCGACGATACCCTCTGGGAGAACAATGTTTATTTCGAGCAGACCATCGAGGAATTTCTGACCCTGCTCGAGCCCTTCGGCTATCCCCGCGAATATGCCCGCCACATCCTGAACGAAACCGAGCGCCGCAACATTCGGCAGCACGGCTACGGCGTCCGCAGCTTTGGCCGTTCGCTCGAGGATACCTATATGAAGCTCGCGGGGCACCAAGCCGTGCGCTCGACCGTGGAAAATATCCACCAGCGCGTCCAAGAGCTCGAGCGCACACCTCCCAATATCATAGACGGCGTACTCGAAACCCTCGACTATCTCGCCGGGCGGCACCGGCTGATCCTCTTCACGAAGGGAGAGGCGGCCGAGCAAGCGGCCAAAGTCGAGCGGTCAGGGCTGCAGATTCATTTCGACGCGATCGAAATTGTCCCCGAAAAGGATACGGCCACGTACCGCGCACTGGTAAACCGCCACCATGTCGTGAAATCGCACGGTTGGATGGTTGGCAACAGTCCCCGCAGCGATATCAATCCCGCACTCGAGGCGGGGTTGAACGCCGTATTCATTCCCCATCCCGCCACGTGGGCGCTCGAGCACGAAGATGTGCGCAGCGGTGGCGGCCGCCTCCTGATCCTGACGAATTTCCGCGCGCTGCGCGAGCATTTCTGATTCGTATTTCCCGCTAAAGAGCGCGACGTGTCGTGGCGCCGGCATCTTGCCGGCGTTTTTGAGCTTCGTGGAACTTCAGAAAAATCGCCTGCGAGACGCCGGCGCTACGAGGCTCTAAAAGGCGGGGCCGCGGGAACGAAACGGGATGTGCACGACGGCTTCGAGATCGACCGGCTCGCCGTGTTTCTCCGCGGGGCGGAATTTCCACTGCGCGAGCGCTTCCATCGCGTTGGCATCCAGTTGCGGGTCGACGCTGTGAACCAACTGGATGCTGTCCACGCTGCCGTCCTTGCGGATGAGGGCGTAGAGCACCACTTCTCCATCCACGTGCGATGTGCGAAGCTCCGGCGGATATTTCGGATCCACTTTTCGCAGGGGAACGGGCCCGGCCAACTCCGAAGTCCCGGGATTCGCGTAACCTCCAGGCGCCGGCTCATTTACCTCCGCAAAATTCAGGATCCAGCTGCCGGACGCGCTGGTCAGATTCGGCATATTCACGTGCAACGTGTAAACGCGCTTCGAGCCGAGCAATTCCTGGGGAGACATTCCCAATTTCGGAGCGGCCTGCGCGGCCCCTTCCGCATCTGCAATTAGTGATTTCGGGCCCTCGGCCGTAATACGCGCTCGCGGAATTGGATGCGAGGGCAACGGATCGCCAGTTCCCCGCGACGCTGGCCCGATGCCCAGTCCTGAACTGGGACCGGCGTTTGCGTTGTTTCCGCCACTGATGAAGATGCCCTCCGGACCACGGCCTCCCCCAGCGCCGATGCCGGACTCGTTAGCACCAGGAGTTCCAGGGCGGGGTCCCTCCGGAGAAATCGATACGTGCGCCGAAAGATTTCCTGCGGGGATTGCGGGAGGAGGAGCGACTGGGGCAGGCGTCGCCGAAAGAGCGATTAGGGTTTCGCCATCGCCGGCGCGTCCGCCGATGTCCGGAGCAGCCGCGTTCGTATCCGTTTTTCGAGCAGCCGCACGCGGGGCGGACATTGGATTCACCGGCAGCAGCGGCTTTGGCGGGGCCTGGGAGGACGGTGCAATGTTGATCGCGCCAGCCTGTTTTTCCAGCGCCGAAATTTCAGGCGCGGCGACATTTGTGGCCGCAAGCGATGCGGGAGTCTTCGGCCGCAGGGACGTAAGCGCGTCTGCTGTCAGCTGCAGTTTCGGGCGTTCCGGCTGGGCGCTTGCGAGTTGCACGATGTTGGGAAGTGCCGGCAAGATTTTTGGCGGCTCCTGCGGCGCCCTGGGCTGGACGAGCGTCTGCCGGGGATGCGTCGGATGCAACGGCTCGGATAGAATGGTTTGCCGCGGATGGAACGCATCGGCGCCGCGATGGGGCTGCGTCTTCGGTTCATCCTTCCGAATATCGGTTTTGGGCGCGCGCATTGCCGGATGAATTTCCGGAAAATCCTTCGCCGGATCGTACCAGGTGATCCCCGTCTCGGGCGCTGCGGAAACCGTGCGCGTGGGCCGAATATTCCAGATGGGAGGAGGAAACAGGATCAGGAGTGCCTGCAACACGATTGCGGTCACGAAGGCGGACTTCGGGAATCTCTGGTCGATCCAGCAATCCCGAAAGTATGGGTCGCCGAGGAATTTCTTAGGTGGCGCCGGCCCGCGAAGCAGCGCCATGAGGCTGGAGGAGAACTGTCGAAGCGTTCCGGTCCTCTCAAGGGCAAGCCGCGGCTCCATCGCCACCTGGCGAGGAACGGGCCGCAGCGCTAGATCCCGGCTCCACTGCGGATTAATGGTCTCGAACAAACTGAATGACCCCCACGGAATTATACGCCTTCAGAAGTTATTTCTCGCGGGCTCCACCAAGCAATCCTAATCGAAATCTCGGGCGTAGGTTCTCGGTAGGACAGCCACTCCTGGCTGTCCCTGGCAGTTTCGTCAATGAGGACAGCCAAGAGTGGCTGTCCTACTGGCAAACGAATGGCTTGCTGTTCGCGACGTGATTTGCCACGATAAGGGCCTCGACACCGCCCGGACTGAAATGCCACTATTTGCATTCCGGAGAATGTGAGTTGCTATGGCGACCGCTCCTTCCCCAGCTTCAAAATCCAGCCGGTTCCCGCTTTGGGCGAAGATCCTCTTGGGTCTTTTTCTGGTGTTGCTGCTCGTCGTGCTGGCCGTACCTTATTTCCTGAATGTCGATCGCTATCGCGACACGATCGCCGATGCCATCGCGAAACAGACCGGGCGGAAAGTTACTGTCGGCGCCATTCACGCGCGACTCTTTCCTGGGGCCGGCGTGACCGTCGCGGAACTGCACATCGGCAATCCTTCCGGCTTTCCCGCAGGTGATCTGGTGGGAGCCGACGAAATCGGTGTGAACGTGGCGCTCGCACCACTCCTGCATGGAATCATCCACGTCAACTCGGTGGACTTAGTGCGCCCGAAGCTGATTCTCCTCACGGACGCCGGCGGGAAAAATAATTACTCCTTCACGTCCACCGATTCGACGGAGAAGGCCCCGGCAAAATCGGGCGATTCCCCTTCCGGGATGTCGCTGGACCAGATTGACAGCATCAATCTGACCGGCGCGGAAATCGTGGTGGGAAGCGTCATACGGGGCGCCGCCGCTCCGCTCGCCGATACCAAGGGCATCAACATTACGCTGCACAATTTTGCCGTGAGCCCGATGCGCATGCATGACTGGCAGGCGGAATCGAATCTCTCCAGCGTGACACTCGCCTTGAGTGGCTGGAAGGACCCCATCGCGTTTCACAGCGGCAAATTCACCTTGACCGGTGGAAAGCTCGACGCACAATTTGTCGCGGACCTTGCCACGGCCGCCGACATCAAGGGGACCGTAAACGTGCCCGACTTCGAGCACCCCCAGGTGAATTTTGAAATGAGCTCCTCGCAACTCGACATCGACAAATTGATTGCGGTTGCGGGCAGCGGTCCGAGCGGTCCGAGTGGAGCGAGCAACATCACCTCCGCGCCCGCCAAGCCGGCGGCAAACGCACCTGCGAAGTCGGCAGCGAACGCGACCACAAAGCCGACGGCAAACGCGCCCGCGGTAAAGAGCGAACTTGTGGCGCGGGGACACATCAACATCGAAAAGATTACGACGAAGCCCTACACCGTCGGCCCGGCGAACGTCGAGATTCGCGTTTATACCGATCGCGCGGAGTTGTGGCCGATTTCCATGGGGATGTATGGGGGCACGCTGCAATTGTCGTCCCGCGTGGACCGCGTGACCGAGCCGGCGCGCTTCACCGCAAACGTCCAGCTGCGCAATCTGGATGTCGCCAAGGTGCTCGACGTTTCTCCCTCCGCGCGCGGAAAAATGGGCGGCACGGGAGAGCTCGACCTGCAACTTCTCGGCAGCCTGAGCGACGCCTGGAAAAAAACGCTCTCGGGCACAGGCAAATTTGCAGTCCGCAACGGACATTTGCCGGGAGTCAACCTGGCGGGGGCCGCGGAATCGGCGATGAAAATGGCGGGCGTCGGCAGCGACACTCCGTTCACCGTTCTCAATGGAGACATCACCATCGCCGACCAGCGCGTCGCCAGCAAACAAATTCATCTGGATTCCTCCGCCGGCATCGTGGACCTGCGCGGCAGCCTTGGCCTGGACAGCACGCTCGACTATCAAGGTTCGGTCACGGTGAATCCCGCGTCGGCCTTGGGCACGGGCGCGGTGGGCAACATCGTGGGCGGCCTGATCGGCAGCCGCGTGGGGAAAATTACGGTGCCGTTCGCGCTCGAAGGAACAATTGAGAGCCCCAAAGTGAAGCCGGGCAAGGGCGTCCCGAGTTTCGGCGCGCCCACCACCGCCTCAGGTTCGACGCCTTCCGCCGCGCCTTCCGCTCAGCCGCCCACGGTGCAAGACGACGTGAACGCCCTGAAAAATTTGTTCAAGAAACACTGATGATGAAGCCTGGGAACGCCAATCTCCCGATTGGCGTCCTGCATACCGCCAATACGGAGATTGGCGTTCCCGGGTCTCAACCCATACGGCCCGATGCAGGTGTGCGTTTATTTTTTCGGAGGTCCTGGCGACAGAGTCCCTGCGGCAACATTGCGCCAGGGCCCGTAGGGTTCGTCCGCCACGCCAGACGAGCGCTTGAATCTACAGTGCCCGCTGAAACCGTGCGCTACAAAACCGTTTAGAACCGAAGCTACGCAGCCAGCGCCAGCCTGTAAAAGCTGAGCGCCGCGTCCCCTTGTTCGACGACACGGGCAAGCTCCAAATCTCCGGCTCGCTCTGCAAGCTCGCGCTTCCTCAAGTGCTCCACAATCACGCGGCCTTCCGGCGCGACCAGTGGCGATTCTCCCAGCGCCTCCAGCGCCCTTTTGTATTCGATATCGGCGGCGTAAGGCGGATCGAGAAAAATAAATTGCGCATGAATATGTCGCGCCTCCAGCCGCTCGATCGCGCGCACGACATCCATGCCCAGAACTTCCGCTTCCGCGCCAATCCCCAGTGATTCCAGGTTGCGGCGAATCAAGGCAACCGCGGGCGCATGCTTCTCAACAAAAATCGCGTGGTGCGCGCCCCGGCTGAGCGCTTCGATGCCCACCGCTCCCGTGCCCGCGTAAAGATCCACAAACGTGGCCCCGCCCACCGCCGCCCCCAAAATGTTGAACAGCGTCTCCCGCAGGCGATCGCTCGTCGGCCGCAGCATCTGCCCCTTCAAGCTGCGCAGCGTCCTGCTCCGGTATTTTCCGGCAATTATCCTCATGAAGAAAACCTTTGGAACCACAGATGAACACAGATAAACACAGATGAGGGAAAAGAAAGAAAGGTTGAAACCACTTTGCAGCTGTGACCCCCGATTACACGCCTAAGTATCAACGGATCATGCGCAATCATCACTCTTTTCAACATCGTCTCTCTCTCTTTCTTTATCAGTGTTTATCTGTGTTCATCTGTGGTTCCAACGCATTTATCCTACGGACGCGAGTTGATAGCGGCGCTGCCATTCCAACGGGAGCTTGGCCAGGAGGCGCTGGCGCGCGGCCTCCGCTTCGGGCGGTTCGACCAGGGCAAGCGCTTCGCGGCGGGCTTGCTCCAGCAAGTCAAAATCGCGAATGGGGTTGGCGATATGGAAGCCGAGTTCGCCGTGCTGGCGCGTGCCGAAAAATTCGCCCGGGCCGCGCAATTTCAAATCGGTTTCGGCGATCTCGAAACCGTTGGTCGTGCGCACCATTGTTTCGAGTCGCACGCGCGCATCGTCTCCCGGATTCTTCGGAGCAATCAGGATGCACGTACCTTTTTCTCCGCCGCGTCCGATGCGCCCGCGGAGCTGATGCAGTTGCGAGAGGCCGAAGCGATTGGCGTGCTCGATGACCATCACGGTTGCGTTTGGAACGTCGACTCCCACTTCAATCACCGTCGTGGCCACCAAGAGATCGATTTCGTGCCGCCGGAATCGATCCATCACGCCTTCTTTTTCGTCGCTTTTCATGCGGCCATGCAGCAGGCCCACGTGGCGGTTGGGAAAAATCACGCTTCGCAGCCTCTCGAATTCCACGATGGCCGCTTTCAGCGAGCGGTCCGATTCGGCGGATTTCGATTGCTCGATCACGGGATACACGACGTAGGCTTGCCGCCCGGCCGCCATTTCGCGCCGCAGAAAATCCCACACGCCCGGCAAATTTCCCTCGGAAGAAACTCGCGTGGCGATCGGCACGCGCCCCGGCGGCATCTCGTCGATCACCGAGATGTCGAGATCGCCGTAGAGTGTAAGCGAAAGCGTGCGCGGGATCGGCGTCGCCGTCATGACGAGCACATCCGGCGCCGTCCCCTTTTCCATCAGCTCTTTGCGTTGCAGCACGCCGAAGCGGTGTTGTTCATCCACGATGACGAGGCCCAGCCGCAGGAATTCGACCTGCGGCTCGAGCAGCGCGTGCGTTCCCACGATGAGTTTTGCTTCGCCGGATCGCACGCGTTCGAGCGCGGCCTTTTTCTCCGAGGCTTTCAACCCGCTGATCAGCAATTCCACGCGGTAACCGGCCCGCGCGAATATTTTTCCAGCGGCAAGATAATGTTGCACGGCCAGAATTTCGGTCGGCGCCATGAGCGCGGCCTGATACCCGTTTTCGATGACGATCGTTGCGGCTTCGAGCGCGACAATGGTTTTGCCGCTGCCCACGTCGCCTTGCAGCAGGCGATTCATCGGCACGCCGCGCTCCAGGTCCGCCGCGATTTCCGCGAGCGCCCGCTTCTGTGCGCCGGTCGGCTTGAAAGGCAGCACGCGCTTGATCGCTTCGCGGATGGCCGGCTCACGCACGCGAAACGCAATCCCCGCCTGCTGCTGGGCCGACTTCTTGCGCAGGGCGACGCTCAGCTGGTAAAAGAAAAATTCCTCGAAAATCAGGCGCAGGTGAGCAGGCGAACGAAACGAATTCAGCGCCTCCACCGATTCCGTCGCGGGCGGAAAATGCACGAACTGGATCGCTTCCCGCCGCGAAGGGAATTTGTATCGCGCCAGAATTTCGGCGGGCAGCGGCTCGGGCAGCGATCCGGCAAACTTTTCGAGCGCCAGATAAACGATGCGCCGCATCGTGCGGGAACTGATGCCGCCGATGGCTTCGTAAATCGGAACGATGCGGCCGACTTCGGTCGAGTCCGCATCTCCTTCGCCGAGCAATTCGTACGCTGGATTGATCATCTCGATCCGGCCGGGCCGCAGCGCGTCCAGATCGGCCTTCCCGTGAAGCACAAGCCCTTGGCCGGGTTTGAATGTTTTCTCGAGATAATGCCCGTGAAAAAACTTGCAGGGGAGCGAGCCCGTCTCGTCGCGAACGAGCAGGTGATACATGCCGCCGCGCGTTCGCGTGTACCGGACGAGGCTGCCGCTCAGGACCTGCGCGCGAACGGTGTAGACCTGTCCCGGAGCGATCTCGCGAATTTTAGCGAAGCGGATGCGGTCTTCGTACCGGAACGGCAAATATCCGAGAAGATCTTCAAATGTCCGGAGTCCGCGCTTGGCGAGGATTTCCGCGCGGCGTGG
This sequence comes from uncultured Acidobacteriota bacterium, assembly GCA_963719875.1. Taxonomy (GTDB): domain Bacteria; phylum Acidobacteriota; class Terriglobia; order Acidiferrales; family UBA7541; genus Palsa-360. Next base: position 2,122,318 of record CAVRDJ010000002.1, read on the forward strand.
TCCTACGCCTTTGAGGTACATCAGTTCGGTCGTGGGCGTCACAGACATTTCCTGTTTATATCACGCACCAGTAGCGCAGGCTTCAGCCTGTGGGGTTTAGTCCTTGCCAGGACCAAACCCCACAGGCTGAAGCCTGCGCTACGGGCGGCCACCGAGACGCTTGCAATCGCGTGCGGCCTGGGAAAAGATGGTTTGTTTGTACCCGCGCCACAGGAGGCGTGCTTGCCGCTCGAACGGCTTGACCGGAATGACGCAAAAGTTCTCCTGATCTGGATTTTTGCGGGCATTCTTGGTGCGGGCGTGGCGTACACGTATTTCTTCCGAGCCTTCCCTGAAGCCTCCGTCGAGTTCAAGGTCCCGCGCGCGGACGCCCTTTCCCTCGCGAAACAATTTGCCGGCGCGCAAGGCGCGCAACTCGGCGGCTACGATTCAAGCATCGTTTTTGACTTGGACGATACCGCGAAAACGTACCTCGAGCGCGAGGTGGGCCTCCAACAAGCCAACCAGATGATGGCCAACGAAATCCACATCTGGTACTGGCAGACGCGCTTCTTCCGACCCCTGCAAAAAGAAGAATTCGATGTGCGCGTCGATCCCGGCGGCGGCATCGTCGGCTACAGCCACGAACTCGAGGAAGCCGCACCGGGCGCGCGCCTCGAACGCGCCGCAGCACAGGCCACGGCGGAATCCTTCCTGCGCGACACGCTGCACGCGGACCTTTCCCTCTACGATTTTCGCGAGGAGGAAGCGAACCTCACCGAGCGTCCGGCGCGCCGCGATTGGAGTTTTTCTTGGGAGCGGCGCGGTTTCCGCGCCAAGGACGCGCCGTACCGCCTGACCATCACGCTGGCCGGCGACCGCGTCAGCGGCTACAACGAATTCCTGAAGGTTCCTGAAGCATGGAAGCTCGATTACGAGCGCCTGCGTTCATCGAACAATCTCTTCGAGTACATCGCCCTTCTTCCTTACGCGTTTCTAATCGGCGGGTGCCTCTACGTGATCATCTCCCTGGGACGCCGCGGCTTGCTCGAATGGCGCACCGGCCTCGCGCTCGGCATATTCCTCACTATTCTGTTCTTCATCATGACGATGAATCAGTGGCCGCTGGACCGGGCGGAATACGATACCAACACGCCGTACTCCAGTTTTTTCCTTAGCCAGGCGGGCAAAGCCGCGCTGCTGAGCGTCATGAGCGCGTTGCTGGTCGTGCTCGCCGTCGTGCCGGGAGAGCCGCTGTATCGTATCTTTCAGCCCGACAAACTCAGGCTGGATGTTGGGTTCCGCCTGCCCGGGATTCGCACCAAAGAATTTTTCCGGGCCAATATCATCGGCATTTGCCTCGCCGCCGCGCATATCGGCTACATCACCGTGTTCTACATCATCAGCCGCAAACTGGGCGCCTGGGCGCCGCAAGACCTCAATTACGAAAACGTAGTCAGCACCTATGTGCCGTGGGTCTACCCGCTGACGATCGGCATCTACGCCGCGACAAGCGAGGAATTTCTCTTCCGGCTGTTCGCGATTCCGTTTTTGTTGCGCGCCACGAAGTCACGCTTTTTGGCCGTCGTTCTGCCCGCCTTCTTCTGGGGTTTCCTGCATAGTAATTATCCGCAGGAACCCGCGTACATTCGCGGCCTCGAAGTCGGCCTGATCGGCATCGTCGCCGGACTCGTCCTGCTGCGCTGGGGAATCTGGGCGACCCTGATCTGGCACTACACCGTGGACGCGTTTCTCATCAGCACATCCTTGCTGCGTTCGCACGGCGCCTATCTGCGCGTCTCCGGAGCGATCGTGGGCGGCGCTGCGCTGATTCCCCTGGCCATCGCCGCCATTTCCTATGTTTCGCGCGGCGGATTCGTAGCCGATGCGTCTCTCTTGAACAGCGCCCGGCCCATAGGCGGACCACCGATGGATGCAGATCGGATGGAGACAGTGCAAGCAGCGCTTGAAACCAGTCCGCCCGCTGCCGAAATTTCTGTGGGCCACGCCGCCATGTCTTCGCGCGCGCGGGCCGTCTTAATTGTGTGCGGCGTCTTAGGTGTTGCTTTGATTGCCGGAGTAAAGCGGGAGACAATCGGCGATTTTGTCCGCTTCCAAATTGACGCGCGGGAAGCCACCGGACGCGGCGACGAAGATTTGCGCCAGATCAACATCGATCCGGCAACCTATCACCAAGCCACGACGGTCACCTACACGTTCGACGCATACGCGAATGAATATCTGCGCCGCAGCATTGGCATCGCCGCCGCCAACCGCATTTATCGCGACCAGGTTCCCTCGGCCTTCTGGACGGTCCGCTATTTCCGCGATTCGCAAAATGAAGAATACATGGTCGTTTTAAAGACGGACGGTTCGCTCCATTCCGTGCATCACACGCTGGACGAAAAAACTCCCGGCGCGAACCTGTCCAAAGAAGAGGCTCAGGCGCGCGCGGAAGTATTTTTGCGCGATCGAAAAGGAGTGAATCTTGCGGATTGGAATCAAGTCGAAACGCACACGGATAAAAAGCCCGCGAGGACCGACCACACCTTTGAATGGGAACAAAAAACCGCTCTGGACGCGGCGGCGGGCGCGCACATCCGCATGCAATTGCAAGTGCAGGGAGATGAAGTTTCCGGTTATCGCGTCTTTATCAAAATTCCCGAAACCTGGCGCGACGCGGAAAGCCGCGATACTCCGGTTCAACTGGCGCAATCTTTCGGCAGGGCCGCGGGCATCGGGGTTGCGCTCATCGCCGTGCTGGTGATTTTTTTCCGCAGCCTGAAGAATCCGGACGTGGCCCGAGTTCCGTGGCGCCCGCTCGGCAAACTGTCGGTCTTGATGCTGCTGGCGGCGATTGTGATCTACGTCAATCGGGCGCCGCAGCTTCTCCTGAATTACACGACGGCGTGGCCGCTTGCAACTTTCTACATCATTCTCTTGATCTCCATGATTTTCATTACGGCGATTTACATGGCGGGCGCCGTCCTCCTGCTGGGCCTTTCCTGGTTTTTCCTGGAGCGGTCCTTCGGCTCCGGGCGCATCCCCACGTGGCGCGCCATGAATGCCGTATATTTTCGCGACGCGTTCTGCGTGGCGCTTTTTGGTTCCGCGGCAGTGCTGGGACTCAATCGCCTGCCCGCGCTGTTCGCGCGCTGGCCGCTGTTGCGCCACTCGCTGGGCGCGACCGTGCCGGGGAATCTGGACGTGCTCAACCCCGCGGTGGGAGCTCTCGCTTCCTCCATCGCCGCCGCTTTTCTTACGGTGGGGCTCCTTGGCCTCGCGGTGGGGCTCATCGCCGCGTATGTTCGCCCGGCGTGGATGCGCGCCGCCCTCATGATCCTCTACGCCATGCTGATGGCCACGAATGTGGCGGCGCCCGGCGGTTTTTTCCGCGAAGCGGCGTTCCATCTGCTCGCCGTCGCCGCGCTATGGTACGGAGTCACGCATATCGCCCGGTTCAACGCGCTGGGTTACTTCCTGCTCGCCGCCATGATTGTGCTAGTTCCCGGCGCGATCGAACTGCTCGAACAGCCCAATCCCTACCTGCACGCCAACGGATACGCCGTCATTGCGTTTGCGCTCGCGTTGCTTGCGTGGCCGCTGATGCGTTGGCAGCGCGCCGGTAGCGCCTAAGTAGCGCAGGCTTCAGCCTGTGGGTTTTAGTCCTTGCAAGGACGAACCCCCGCAGGCTGAAGCCCGCGCTACTGGAGCCGCCAACGTCTCGCGAAGGATTGCTCAGCGGTCTTCCGGTGGGCCTTCCTTTTTCCTGGGAATCACTTTGCTGAGAAAATAAAGTCCCACTCCCGCCGCGATCACGACGCCCCCTATCACCAGTTCATTCGTCGATCCCACAAGCTCCGTGCGGTTGCGCGCGAGGGCCGCGATCATCAACGCCAGAGGAGGAACGCCGAGGGCCACCGCACCCGCCATTCCTCCGGGAACGCGGAACGGGCGCGCCAGTTCCGGTTCGCGAACGCGCAGCGCCACGAGAGCCCAAAACTCCAGCAGGATGCTCAAGCCCGTCAGCATCACGTCCAGGATCAAGCTCTTCTCGAATCCGAGCGGAAAGCAAACGGCCCACAGGATCGCGCACGCCAGAATGGCGACCCACGGCGCGCCCGTGCGCGCAGCGCGCCGGGCGAAAATGCGCGGCAGGTAACCGTCTTCCGCCATCACCAGAGGCAGCCGCGTGAAGGAAAGCATCAGCGCGCCGAACGATCCGATGGCCCCGATCACGCCTGCGAGCGCGATTGCAATGGCCAGTGTTGCGCCGCCGACGATGTGCCCGATATCGACCCACCCGCCCGTCGTCCACCGATTCGGATCGATCCCGGTGCGCGCAATCGCTCCCACAGGAATTAAATAGCTGACGACAACCAGTAGCACCGCACCAAACATCGCGCGCGAATACGTGCGCTGCGGCGTCTCGACTTCGCCCGCAATCGTGGAAAGATTGTCCCATCCCATGTAATTCCACATGGCGATAAGCACGCCGCCGAGCAAGTCCGCGTGGCGCAGCGGAACCGGAGCCGCGCCTGCAAACTTCCCGCTTCCGAGCGCCAGAATTGTGAGCGCGACGAATGGAGCAAGCAGCGCCACGTTCAGCCATACGGAACCTTCGCCGACCGAGCGCACTCCCAAAACGTTCCACGCCGTGCAGAGCGCGATCATCGCAAAGCCCAGGATCAGCCCGCGATGTCCTGCGACGAGGCCCGGCATAAATTGGCCGATGTAGTCGACGCAGAGATTGGGGTACAGCGCCATTTCAAACACGCTGCCCGCCAGCGTCAGCCACGTTTCCTGAAATCCCCAGAAACGGCCCATCCCCCGGCGGACCCAGATGTAAAAGCCGCCCTCTTCCGGGATGGCGGTTGCCAACTCGCTCACCATCATTGCTGTGGGCAGGCTCCACAGCAGCGGCGTAATGACCAGGATCAATAGCGTCGCGGCGTAGCCGGTCTTCTGGACGATGTCCTCAAGGCCGTAAGGGCCGCCGGCCACCATGAAGTAAGTTGCCGCGATCATGGGCACGACGGAAATTTTCGCGACGCTTTTCAGCCCGCCGTTCTTGTTGACGTGATTTGGAGTATTCATTTGTGATTGCAATGGTGCTGGCTTGCAGTAGCGCAGGCTTTAGCCTGCGGGGGTTAGTCCTAGCAAGGACCAAAACCCGCAGGCTGAAGCATGCGCTACGAAACCGTTGCCGAAACGGCGGTAGTCTAATATATTGGCAATGAATAAGTTAGGGCATTTTGCGGCGTGCGGTTTGGCGAAGAGGGAGACTGCTCACCTTTTTGCCTCTTCGAGCGTCTAATTTGAGTGTAGTGGTCCGAGTTCTTTAAGCGTGCCCGTCATCATGGCTGCTGACGAAATGACGATCGCCTGGTCTGGTAACGGCTCCGGAGATCCCGTGGGAGGCTCCGCTTCCATGGGAGCCACGAGGGGCAGTTTGGGTCAGTCCGAAGAACGCGCCTTGATCGAACGCGCGCAGGGCGGCGACCGCGAAGCGTTTGAAGAGCTGGTGCACCGTTACGACCGCGATGTCCTGCGAATTGCCCTGAACATTCTGCACAAGACCGAAGACGCCCGCGACGTTTATCAGGAAGCCTTCCTGAAAATTTACAAGAATCTGCCGCGCTTCCGCTTCGAGTGCAGCTTTTATACCTGGACGTACCGCATTGTCACCAACGTCTGCCTCGATCACCTGCGCCGCCGAAGCAGCCGGCCGGAAGACCAAGCGCCGGAGCTTGCGTCTAACCGGAATGGTGAGTCGATGCCGGGCGATTTCTTCGACCGGCAACAGGATACCGGAGCGTCATCCGATCCCGAGCGCCGCCTGGCAGGAATCGAAATCGGCCGCCGGATTTCCAGCGCTCTCGATCTGCTGACGCCGCGCGAGCGCATGGTCTTTGAGATGAAGCATTATCAAGGCCTGAAACTGCGCGCCATTGGAGAGGCCCTCGGCACCACGGAAGAAACCGTGAAGAATTCCCTATTCCGCGCAACGCGCAAGCTGCGAGCGCAATTGGAAGGACTGCTTTGAACGATACGCACCCAAATACGCCGCAAGGGGCGCCACAAAACAATCGGGGCATTCGCTGCGAAGAGTTTGAGTCGCTCGCGGTTCTCTACGCCTGCGACGAACTGGACGCTGGCGCGCGCGCGAAACTCGATGCGCATCTCGCGCAATGCCCTGCCTGCGCCGCCACAATCTTGCGCGAGGAGCGCCTGCATCGCGCGATTGCGTCGCTCGAGCAGCCGGCCGATTCGCTGGACCGTTCCGGCCTGCTGCTCGCGCAATGCCGCAGCGAATTGGCGGAGTCGCTCGACGATCAGCGGGCGCGCGCGAATCGCTCCGCGTGGCAGCCCATTTTTTCTCCCGCTGCGTGGTGGGGTGCGCTGCGCCACACGCTGATCTATCACCCGGCGATGAGCATGACGGTGCTGGTGGTGGCGGGATTCCTGGCGGGCGTCGCGGGACAGAGGCTGCGCGTCGCTCCTGCGCAGGCGGTTTTGACCCACCCGGTGATGACGGTTTCGGCCTCTCCTAAAATAACCGACCAGCAATTGCAGAGCGCCGGGAGCGCCCACGTTGCCTGGGTGACTCCCTCCGGCTCGCGCACTCCCACCGTGCAAGTCCAACTGATGTCCCAAACGCCGATGAATATCGTCGGCGCGCCGGATAACGCGGACGTGGAGCGCGCCCTCACTTTCGTTCTGGAGAACAGCCAGCGATTCGATCCTGACGCGCGGCTGGATTCGCTGGACGTGTTGCGCACGCGCGCCGTGGATCCTGATGTGCGCCGCTCGCTGTGCGCCGCCGCGCGGATGGATCGTAATCCGGGTGTGCGCATGAAGGCGCTCGAAGCGCTGCAAGGATTCGAGCAGGACTCCGCGGTCCGCGAGACGCTCCTCGACGCGCTGCAAAGCGACGCCAATTCCGGTGTGCGCGTCGAGGCCATCAACATTCTTCTCAACGCGCTGCGCTCCGGCACCGGATTCGCCGCGCCCGACCCGCAAACCCTGGACGTCCTGCGCGACCGCCAGCGGAACGATCCCAACAATTACGTTCGCCAGCAAAGCGCAGCGGCCCTGCGAGAAATGGGCGCGGAGTAGCGCAGACTTCAGTCTGCGGATTTTGCGGCTTGCCTTAAAATCAAAACCCACTGGCTGAACAGGCTGCGGAAAAAGTAGTTTATTTTGTCATTCCGAGGTCACCGCGGCGACTTCGGAATGACAAAAGGAGTGGGGCCCTTTTTCCGCAGCCTCTGAAGCCGGTGCAACGAAAGCCTCTGTTATGCGAAACTCATGAGCCATTGGCGAAAACTCGTTGCGGGAGCGGCAGTGACTCTGGCCGTCATGCCGTCGCTGGTCTTTGCCCGCGGCCATTCTAGTCGCGCCGATTCACAGCCGCCTGATGCTGCCGCGGTTCTCATTGAGGATCCCTCCAGCTCCGGCTCGTCCGAAAATTTCCCGATAGTCTCTGCCGAAAAATCGGGGGCAATTCCAACGAAACAGGGCCGCTCCCTGCGCGTGAACGTGGAGCTGGGCAATGTCCAAGTGTTCACGGATGAGTCCACGCGAATTTCCTTTCACGCGATCGTGCAGGCGGATTCCCGCGATCCAGGCGCGGAAGAATTTCTGCAGCAATTCAATTTCATCGCGCGGCAAACGCCCAGGGGCGTTACCCTCGACGCAAAAGTTCCGTGGCAGGGGCTTCACGGGCGATTCAGCGCGGCGATTGAGATTCATATCCCTCGCCACTACGCCCTCGAAGTCAGCACCGGCGGCGGAAACATCGAGGTGCAGGACATCGATGGCCGCATAAACCTTTACAGCGCGGGCGGGAATATCACCGTGGGCCGCGTGGGCGGCGCTGACCATTCCGCGCGTATCGCGAATTATCCAGCCGGACATATCGCGGCGCGAATCGAGACGCAGGGCGGGCACATTACCGTGGGCGATGTCGTCGGAACGCTTCGCGCCACAACCTCAGGCGGGCACATCACTACCGGGAACATTGGCGGTGACGCGATTCTTCACACCGGCGGCGGGCAAATCTACGCGGGCCGCATTGCAGGGTCTGCCGCGCTGGATTCGGGCGGCGGCAACATTCGCGTGGAAAGCGCGGGCTCCAGCGTGACCGCGGACACCGCCGGCGGCGGCATTGTCCTCAGACAAGCGGATGCGCCGCTCCACGTGTCCGCGAATTCCGGCGGCATCACCGCCTGGCTCCGTGACGTTCCCGGCCCAGCAACTCCGAGGGATAGCCGCGTCCAAAAGCCCCGCGGAGCCTCGCAATTGTTCTCCACCGAGGGAGACATCGTCGTATACATCCCGCGCGAACTGGCCGCCACGATCGATGCGATTGTCGAGCAGGGCAGCGGGCATCGCATCGCCGCCGATCCTTCCCTGCCGATCAAGATCAATTATCAGGATTCCGGGAACGGTGTCCGCACGATTCATGGCGCGGGGCGGCTAAATGGAGGCGGCGAAATTTTCCATTTAAAAACCGTCTCGGGAAATATTGTGTTGCGGCTAGGCGGCCCGGACGTGGAATCGAGCCCGGCTTTTCCGGCGGCTTGGATGCAGGGCGGCATCGCCCCCGCTGTCCTGGAGCCGTTGCATTCCGGGGAAGGGGAGGACTTCACCGACGCCGATGGATTCTTCGCCGAAATGCGCCGGAGAATTCTGGAATCGTGGTGGGGCGGAATTCCGGTTGACGCCGAAGAAATGCAGAAACACATCGAGCGCTCCGTGGCTCCCGTGTATCCCGAAGTCGCGCGCCAGGCGGGAATCGAAGGCAACGTCCTCCTGCGCGTATACGTTTCCAGCAGCGGCCGCGTAACGAACTTAAGAGTTCTCGACGGCTCGCCTATCCTGGCGCGCGCCGCCGCCGAAGCGGTTCAACAATGGCAGTATCAACCCCCAAGGATGAATGGCAGTCCCGCCAATGTAGTGACCACCCTCGTCGTCTCGTTTCGCCTGCACTGAGGCCCGAATTTCCTACCGGATCAACCCGGATCAACGGGACGGTGCCGCGCCGGTGCTCACAAAGGGCGTCATTCCGTGGCGATCCGGTCACGACCAACGAAAGATGGCACAGCACACTTGGCACGAAGCGCATTGGTAGAAATGCGGGAACGCCAATCTCCCCATTGGCGGTCTTGGTGACGTCATTCGGGAGGATGGCGTTCCCGGGCGCTATTTACGGAACTTATTCCCGATCGATGGTGACGTTCGAGGAAGCCACTTCCAGGCGCATCATGCGGTGGTTTGCATCCACATAAATCATAATTTCCAGGTCCGGAGAGGCTACGCGCACGGCTTCATATTTTCCGTTTCCTCCCTGCTGCGGGCCGAGCGATTCCACCGATATCGTTCCAGGAACCATGTCCTGCGGGATCAGAACGGGGAAAGTCTGCTTGCCGCCGGCCTTCCAGTCATACAGCCGCGCCAGCACGGCGAACTGGTAATAGAGATTATTGTCGAGCACGGCGATGCGCGGTGAGGTGAACACAAAATCTTTGCGGAGCGGCGATGCGGCGCCCAGGTCGGCCGAGCATTTTGCCGTCCCGTTCGAGAACTCCACCGAGCCGGTCGCTTTTTTCTGGGCCTCCGCGGACCAATCGTAACGGATGGGCGCGCCCTCCGGGGAGAGTTTGAGCTGGCCTGTCGCCTTGATCTCCGGGCCGCCGGGCGCGTGCGCGCTCATCGAGCTGCGCTCGATCCACGCATCCCCGGATGAGGAAATCTCAAAATCCTCGCTGCCCACCGGTTGGCCGTTGACCGTGATGCGGAACTTTCCTTTGTCGGCGGAAAACACGGATGGCGCGCCGGCGGGGGTTGGGGCGACGGACGGGGAGGAAGGAACCAAAACCCGCAGGCTGAACAGGCTGCGGAAAAGGTAGTTTATTTTGTCATTCCGAGTGAAGCGAGGAATCTCTCCTTCTCTTGTTGGGTTCAAATCCAGGAGAGATTCCTCGCTTCGCTCGGAATGACAAAAGGACGGGTCACGTTTTCCGCAAGCTGTAAAGCCTGCGCTACTTGGGCGTGCCAGCAAAACTCCGGCGGCCAGAGACAATGCCAGCGCGCCCCCGAACAGGCGCTTCGTGAATCGTTTGTCACTATTCATGACAAAGGGGCTCCAGGAAGGTTTCCGCCCGCGTGGGTTTGAACGGAACGTCCAAAGATTCCAATGGCCAGAATTTGTTCGACAACGCGCATGGGTTCCCCGCCGCTCTCGACACGATAATCGGCCTGCCGGTAGTACGGCAAGCGTTCCTCGTAGAGTTTACGGAAACTCGCCTCATCGCGGAAGAGTGGCCGGTCACCCATGAGTACACACCGCTGCAGCAGGTCTTCCGCCGAGCAATCCAGCCAGATGACCACGGACCCGGCGCCCCGCTGCGCCGCGCCAAATTCACGAATGAGAGCGGCGTTGCGCGACTGAGTGAACGTGCCGCCACCCAGCGCCAAAACCAGTCGCGTATTCCTCGCTGACGCCGATCCCAGAACGCGCGCCAGGCATTCGTGTTCAATCTCGCGGAACACCGTCTCGCCTTTTTGCGCAAAAATTTGTGAAATGGACAGGCCGGATTCACGCTCGATTTCCGCGTCGAGATCGGCGAAGTGCCAGGCCAGCTGAGCGGCCAACAAACGGCCCACCGTGCTTTTGCCCGAGCCCATGAATCCGGTCAGGCAGACCACGCGGCATTCCGGGACAGGCCCTGGTGCGGGCATGTTTGATGGGGATGAATCCTGCAAGCGATTCCGCGAGCGTTAGTCACGCTTCAGAATCTTGATTGTACCACTAAAGGAAGAGAGCTCGACCTTCGCGTGCCCCTCGTTCAGCGTGCCAAATAGGCTGTGCCCCCATTTGGAGGCGGGATGAGGACTGCCGTGCGTATCGGGCTTGAAAGAAGCCTGGTTGATCACGTCGCCCTTCAGGGAAGTCGCGTTCACATCGAAGGAATCGCTGGAAGAAAAATGGACTTCAATCGTGCCGCTGAAATTCTTCATGATGTAAATGCCGCGGCTCAGAAAGCTGCCGTCAAACAGGATATTTCCGGAAGAGGTTTGCACGCGCACGCTGTCCAGCGTCGGCGAAATCATCTGCACATTGCCGCTGATCGAGTTGGATTCCAGCTTGCCCGAGCAGCGGGTACAGACCAGCGAACCGTCGATGGTCTTGACCACCATGTAGCCGTCCACGTCGGAAAGTTGCAGGTTCGCGCCAACGGTGTCAAACGTCATGTCCCCGTGCACGCTGTCGACCGTCACGTTGCCGGAATCGGTTCGGACGCTGAGTTCGCTCTCCACGGGAACAGTGATCTCGAAATCCGTCTTGCTATCTTCCGCCGAAATCCCATCCTCGTTTGCCTGCGTGGCCACTTCGACTCGATTTCCAGCCTGCTCGGTTTCCACGGCCGTCTTTCCGCTCTTATTCGTCCAGGCGACCAGCACTTCGCTCTTGGTCCAGGCCTTCACCTGGATCCGCCCGCTCGAATTCCGCACCGTGATCTTCGGTTTTTTCTGCACCGGAAAATGTTTTTCCACGCGGTCGGCATGCGCGGGAGAAGCGGCGAGGATAAATCCCGCCATCACCGCGCCCAGAGCGCCTACACGTACACCAATGCAAGATGCGTTCACTGCAGTCCTCCCGTCATGCTGCGGTTCATGGCCGTGGCCAACAGTTCCGCCTTCTGCTGATAGGCTCCGTACAAGTATTCTCTCGCCATCTGATTGTCAGGTTGTTCGCGTACGCTCTTTTCACATATCGCGATAAAGTTGTCAACAATTTGCAGATTCCGCCGGAGGGAAGCGGTCACGGCGGTGTCCTGTCTTTGCAGCCCCGGAATCGAGTCGCTCCCCACGGTCAGGATTTCTTCCTTGAAAACGTTGTCCGCGGAGGGAACGGCAGAAGTCGATTGTTGGAAGGCCAACTGCGAATGGACCGCCGTCTGCGGGAAATTCGACCAGTAGCTGACCATCGCAGCCGCGGCAAGCACGAGCCCCAGAAAAGCGCCGGCAACAGCAGGGCGCTGAAAAACGGCCCACCACCCATCGCTCGCGTGCCCCGCGCTCCGCGGGGGCTCCTGCGCACCGTGAATCAGTCCCTCCGCTTCAAGCCGGTTGCGCAGCGTAACCCACACGCGCTCGGCAGGAGCAATCCCCTCAGCCCCCAGCTCCAGAGCTAGGTCGTGAATGGCGCCGAAATCGGCCGAGAGGGCGCGGCACGCATGGCACTCTTCCAGGTGAGCGAGCGCCGGCTCCGGCAACGCGCCATCGTCCTGCTGTTCTAAAAGTTGTTCGAACTGTTCACACTGCATGTTCATGTCCGTTCTTCTTTCTGCTCTTCATTCCGTTCTTGATGGCCTCGTTGTTTCAATTCTTGTTCCTCGTCATTCTCGAGCTTCTCGGCTCCCACTTCTAACTTCCAGAACTCTTCGCCGCCTGGCGTTCCTGCCGCGCGATGTCCCGCAGCGTTTCCTGCAAAAGTTCCCGCAACCTCATCCGGGCTTTGTGCAACTGCGATTTGGAATTCCCGATCGAGCAATCCATCAGCCTGGCAATCTCATTGTGTTCAAATCCCTGCACGTCATGGAGCACGAACACTTGCCTGTAACCCGGCGGCAACTGTTCGATGGCCCGCTCCAAATGGACCCGGTCGATGGAACCGGTAAGCAGCAGGTCGGGTGCGCCAATTTCTCTTCGCGGCCCGCTCGACTCGTCCTCCGGATCGGTCGATTCCTCCAGCGAAGTTTCCGGCAGCGTTTTCTTCCGCAGCTTCATCAACACAACGTTGACAGCCAGCCGATGCAGCCAGGTAGAAAACGCGGATTCCCCTCGAAACGTCCCAATCTTGCGAAACAGTTGCAGGAAAGCGTCCTGGGTCAGGTCCTCCGCTTCAGCCGTGTTTCCGACCATGCGCAGACACAACGCGTAAACCCGCCGGCTGTGAAGCCGATAGATTCGCTCAAAGGCGCCCGCGTCGCCCTGTTGAGCGAGGCGTATGGCCTCGGCTTCGTTCATTTCGCTGGTTTCCGTTCGTCTCGTGCGGGTCACCGTACCCGTTCGGGACGCATTCATCGTTTGGGATGCGCCCCTTGCCCCTTAAGTTGCACGCGTCTTAGGTCGACTGTGTGCTGGATTCATTCCGGTTGCATGTTTCGGAAGATGGCCTGGCCAGCCTGACGAGCTGGTTCGCAATGCACTATTCACTACCGAATGACTGTGATCCTTCGGGATCAACTGACAGCAGAGGAGCGCCAAGGTTGACGAGCTTCTCCCGGAAGGTTTCCAGTTCCTCCGGGGGCAAGGCGCAGAAAAATGATTTGAGAATAACGGTCGTCTCCCCCATACACGTATTTAGATCATAACCAAGGACTTCCAGCTGTTGCCAGCTCCGATCCGTGAATTGGGAAGCTCCGTCGGAAATGCCGGCAACGATCGCGCGCACCTCTTTTTGCAATTCTTCGATGATTTCACCGAGGGAATACAGCTTATGAAAGAAACGCGTCCTTTCCCGGAATAGGACTCTGGCGAGCAAGTTGTTCATGAGGGAAACCCTCTGAGCGGTCGTCCCCCGAAAATTGGAGGGCGACAGGGCCTTTACGTTCGGCAAAGTCCCAAAATGGGCGCCGTGGTCCTTGATCGCGCCAATCACGTGGCCGACGCGAACTGCCAGGCGATCGAACAGACCGGCAAATACACTCGCCCTTTCCATGGTGGAGTCGGATTGACCCCCTTTGCACAGGGAAAGGGCCTCGTCCAGGGTGATACACAAGATGGCGTTGGAAGATTCCAACTCTTGGCGGGTAGCGTCGAAAAGCTGGTCCATTTCGTTGGGGATCCAAGCAAGCCAATCCTCCCGGACCGTACTCGAACGTTGGCCTGCGCGTTTGGCGCGCGTCACTCCCAAGGGCCACCCCACTTGAAGTCTATGCGAGAACCCAATCGTGCCCAGCTCTTGTAGCGCCAACCTTCAGGTTGGCATTCTCATAATCAAGCAGATGCCCTTCCGCCGAAGCGGACGACCGCTACATAAGCAAACGCGGAATCCTCACAATGACTCTTGGTCTGAAATTATATCATACGATGCAAATTTCAGGCTTCCTTGCCAGTGGCATAGCCAGCCGTTATACTGCCCACCACCTTTCTAGGAGAGCGCCCACTGTTACCTTTCGATCCAATCGACCAGTTTCTTCAGCGCCAAAAAAAACTTGCTGAGATCGAGGCACGCGGGCATGAAGCGTATCCGCACAAATTCGACTGGACAGCAACGCCGCCCGAGCTATTTGAGACGTACGGCAATGCCGACGCCTCCACGCTCGAAACCGCCAAGCCGGCGGTGCGCGTCGCCGGCCGGATTCTCACCCTCCGCCTGCACGGAAAAGCCGGTTTCGCCCACATTTATGGATCGGGACAGCGCCTGCAAATTTATGTGAAGCTGGATAATGTGGGTAAAAAGTCGTACGAACTCTTCCAATTGCTTGATCTTGGGGATTTGATCGGCGTCGCGGGACACTTGTTCCGGACAAAGACGGGCGAACTCACCGTCTGGGTCACCGAAGTGATTCTTCTCAGCAAAGCCCTGTTACCCTTGCCGGAAAAATGGCATGGTCTCTCGGACGTTGAAATCCGCTACCGCCAGCGGTATCTCGACTTGATCTCCAATGAACGAGCTCGCGGAATTTTCATCCGGCGCGCGCAAATCGTTCGCGAATTGAGGCGGTTTTTCAACGCCCGCGGCTACATCGAAGTCGAAACACCGATGATGCAACCCATCGCGGGCGGGGCGGCAGCCCGGCCGTTCGTCACGCACCACAATGCGCTCGATCTGGACCTCTACTTGCGCATCGCGCCCGAACTCTATCTGAAGCGCCTGGTGGTCGGCGGCCTGGACCGCGTGTACGAGATCAACCGCAATTTCCGGAACGAGGGCATTTCCACTTCGCACAATCCCGAATTCACGATGCTCGAATTTTACGAGGCTTATAGCGATTATCGCGACCTGATGAAATTGAATGAGGAACTCTTCGCCTCTCTCGCCACGGAAGTGACCGGTTCCACGTTTGTGAAATATGGCGAGCATGAAATCGATTTCTCGAAGTTTCAACGCCTCTCCATGCGCGAAGCCGTTTGCCGGTATTGGCCGGCCGGCGCCGCGCCGCCAACCGTCGCGGAACTAGCCGCGCCCGGAGGGCCGCAAGCCGCCGCGCAGCGCTACAACTCGTGGGCGGCGTCCGCGGGCCGCGAGCCTTTGTCGGGGCTCGCGAGCATGAAGGATGGGGAAATCACCGGACTGCTGTTTGAAACTCTCGCCGAGCCTCAATTGATTCAGCCCACGATTCTGTACGATTTCCCGACGGAGATTTCGCCGCTGTCAAAATGCCGCAAGGACGATCCCTCGCTCGTCGAGCGCTTCGAGATCTATGTTGCTGGGATGGAACTCGGCAACGCTTTCTCCGAGCTGAATGATCCCATCGAACAGGAACGCCGTTTCCGCGAACAGGTCGAATCCGGGGGCGAGGAAGCCCCGCGCGAAGTGGATATGGATTATATTCGCGCATTGGCGCACGGCATGCCACCCGCCGCGGGCGAAGGCATCGGGATCGACCGCCTCACCATGCTGTTCACCGATTCCCATTCCATCCGCGAAGTCATCCTGTTTCCGTTGCTGCGTCCGGAAGCGTCAGGGCAAGCCGCCGCTGCGGGTGCATCGAATTCCACGGAACAGGATTCTGGCGAAAAGAAATGAGATTTGCGTGGCTGGTCGCGCGGCGCTACCTGCGGTCGCCTTATAAGCCCGCAGTGTTGCGGCTCGTGACTCTCTTCTCCGTGATCGGCATCGGCGCCGGAGTTGCCACACTCGTGATTGCGCTGTCGATGAACACGGGCTTTCGCCGCACCATTCAAGACCGCCTGCTCGGCGTCTCCGCGCACGTCAACCTGACGCGGCCCGGCGCGGAAGGCATTGAAGATTATGGCGCGCTCGCCGAAAAACTGAGCCACGTTGAAGGAGTGCGCAGCGTGGCGCCCGCGATTTATCTGACCGTCCTGCTATCCGGCGGCGGCCATGCGCGCGGCGTGGTGATCAAGGGGATCGATCCCGAACGCGAGCGCCGCTTCGATGACGCCCTCCGCCGCATCGTATCCGGCGCGGCGGACTTTACTCCGGATGCCGACGGCTTCGATTCCATCGTCGTGGGGCACCTGATGGCGGATGAACTCAACATTCGCACCGGGGATTACGTCACGCTGACGAGCCCCGAAGGGCGGCTCACTCCCTACGGAATGGTGCCGCGCTCGCGCCGCTTTCGCATCACCGGCGTGTTCAATTCCGGCTTCTACGATTACGACGCCAACTGGGTCTTCGCCAAACTGGCCGCGGCGCAAAACCTGGCCGGCGTCGGCGATGTGGTCAGCGTCCTCGAATTCCGCGTGAACGATGTCGACCGCGCCGTGGACGCCGCCCGTTTGATCGGCGCGGCTGCCGGCGCCGGTTACACGACCACGACGTGGGAAGATGAAAATCGCGCCCTGTTCCGCGCGCTGCGTCTCGAGAAACTCGTCACCGCGCTGTTCATCGGCCTGATTACGTTCGTCGCCGGCCTGAACATTTTGGTCGTCCTGTCGATGAGCGTCACCGATCGCGCGCGCGACATCGCGGTGCTCATGTCGCTCGGCGCGTACCGCCCGCAAGTCCGCAATATTTTCATGCTGCAAGGCTTAACTGTCGGCGTGATCGGTACGGTCTCCGGCCTGGTCGCCGGTTACACCCTCTCCTGGGCCGCCGGCGCCTATCACCTCATCCCTCTCGATCCGCAGGTCTACTCTGTGCCCTACGTCCCCTTTCAATCGAGCGCCCTCGACGGCATGTGGATCGCCGCCGCCGCCCTGGCCATCAGCGTTGCCGCCACGCTAATCCCCGCGCGCGCCGCTTCGCGCATCTTGCCGGTCGATATTCTGCGCTACGAGTAGTTTGGGACAAAGGCAATATGATAGGCTGAATTGAGGGTAGTCGATGCTTGTAACAAAACTAATTCTGAAGAATTGGCGGAATTTCCGCCTGGTTGACGTTGAGCTGGGCCCCAGAGTTTTCGTCGCGGGCCCAAACGCGTCGGGCAAATCCAACTTGCTTGATGTATTTGTCTTTCTCAAAGACATTGCGAAGCCTAGTGGCGGTCTGCAGAACGCAGTTACGGCGCGTGGTGGGATCTCGAAATTGCGATGCCTCGCAGCCAGGCAGTACCCAGATGTCGAGATTGAGGTACACCTCGCTGATAACGGTGATAAGTGGTCTTATGCGATTGGTATTAGACAAGAGGCGCGAGGCCACCGACAGCCCCTTTTAGCTTACGAGCGAGTTACGAAGGGTGACGAAACACTTCTGGAACGGCCTGACAGCGAAGATGCCGAAGATAATCTGCGTCTAACGCAAACCCATCTCGAGCAGATAAACGCAAATGCGCAATTCAGAGATCTGGTTCGGTTTTTTGATTCTGTAAGCTACCTTCATTTGGTTCCCCAACTCCTTCGTCACCCCGAGGCATTTTCCGGGAAGGGAATCCCAGGGGATCCATACGGTCGAAGTTTTCTTGAAAAGGTTGCTAGAACTCCCGAGGGGACAAGAAAAGCACGGCTCAAGAAAATTCAGGCGGCTCTCCGCATTGCGGTGCCACAGATGAAAGAACTGACGGACGTTAAGGACGAAACGGGCGTCACCCACTTAGAGGCGGTGTATCAGCATTGGCGCCCGCGCGGGGCGAAGCAAAGAGAGGACCAATTCTCAGACGGAACTCTTCGACTCGTCGGGCTGTTGTGGTCTCTTCTAGAGAGTGATTCGATGCTACTCCTAGAAGAACCCGAGCTCTCGCTGAACTCTGGGATTACCCGGAGATTACCCGCCCTAATGTATAGAATCCAGAGACAAAGAAAACGTCAAATACGGCAGATAGTGATCAGCACCCATAGCCCTGACCTGCTTTCAGACCCTGGAATTGGTGGTGAAGAGGTGCTGCTGCTGACACCCGAAGAAGAAGGCACGAGAGTGGAATTGGCCTCTTCAATCAGAGAGGTTAAAGATTTGCTGGAAGGCGGTCTAAGTATCGCTGATGCAGCATTGCCGCGGACGGTACCCCACGATATTTCACAGTTGGACCTCTTTGAATGACCACCCCAATCCCCCTAAACTTGGCATTCGAGGATGCGCTAACGGAATCGCTGGCGCTCAAGATCTTTCGGAGCATTCCAACGGAGTACGCGACGCGAATGATTTACAGTAGGGGCGGGAATGGATATCTGAGACGAACTATCGATGGCTTCAATAACGCGGCAAAGGGAACACCGTTTTTTGTTGGAACGGACCTGGACACTTACGAGTGTCCATCAGCACTCATCGATGATTGGTTGACCTCCCCCAAACATCACAATTTATTGATCCGTGTCGCCGTTCATGAAGCTGAAGCTTGGGTTCTCGCTGATCGGAATAGCTTCGCGAACTTTATCGGCGTCGGCGTCGCGAGCGTGCCAGCCAATGTCGAAGCGCTCCCAAACCCCAAGGAGGTGCTCATCCAAATTGCTCGTAATTCTCGAAAGAAGCAAGTGCGCGATGACATTTGCCCACGTCCAAAAAGCACAAGTAAAATTGGACCGAACTACAATGCTCGACTTGGCAGCTTTGTCAGTGAGAATTGGAATCCGGCTGCAGCCAGATTGAACTCGCGAAGCCTCGATAGGACAATTGATCGTCTTATCGCGTTTCGCCCAGTGTGGACTGTCCCCGCCTAGAACGTGAATCTTCTTTCGGAAGCATTCCCTCCGTCAAGGATCACATGTTGAAACGAAAGGCGAGCGATTTGCAGGGACACAGCTCTCGCGAACTGTCAGGTTTGTCGCTGAAGGAGTCAAATATGATTTTCAGTCCGTCACATCCCGGCCAAGTCTTGAAGGATTACCTGGGCGCCACGACCGTCAAAGAGGCGGCGGCACGCCTGCGCGTGACGCGGGCAACTTTGTCCCGCATCCTCAATGGGCATGCCGGAATCACCGCGGGAATGTCGCTGAGGCTGTCGGCGGCGCTGGGCACGTCGCCGGAGTTCTGGCTACAGATGCAGGTGCAGCACGACCTCTGGCACGCTCGGAAGAAAGTGCCAAAACTGCGGCGTTTCCCGCATGTGGCAAATCGTCAGCCTCCGGAGTCGGATGTGTTTCATACCTAGTCAAGACAGCTTGCCGAAAAATCAAAAACGCGCGTATTTTTTCTTACTTGTTCTCTTGGCGAGTGCGATGACGCTGCAAAAGTCGCAGTTCCAACGATTCCGCGATGTAGAAACCGCTAGTCTTGAGTTGCTTCAGAACCTGAGGGAAGTCGCTGATAAAGCCCATCATGTCAGCGCGTTCCAGGATTCCCAGCGTTCCTGAAACGGGGAGGTCGCGGGCCAAAGCGATTGTGCGGCCAATCTGTTCGTCAATCAATATCACATCCCGATGAAGCTTTTCCGCCAGCAAAATGGCTTCCCGTTCTCCATGGTGCAAGGCAACTGGAAATGTTGTTTCGTGAGATTCATGCACCGCTCGAATTTCATACCAAGGTGGGAGCGACAAGACTCGGAGACGCACAATCTCCGGCGTCCGCGCCTCTATCAACTCCTGGTGGACGGCGCTAGGAACAAAAACAGTTTCAAATAACAGCCCCAGCAGGTGTTCTTGCCCTATTGCTATCAAATAGCGCAGCGGAGTGGTGTTGGATACAGCGATCATACTGCAGGAATTCTAGCGTGATTGACGCCGCGAAGCCGCTTCGAGTATCGCCGCTTCGCGATCCAAATCTGCTTCCTCAATTACTGATAGGGGAACACAGTGCCGGCCTAAGAAATCTTCCGTCTCGATGCGTGACAGACTCAGCATTTCAGAAACCTGGTAGAGGGTCAGGGTTTGATCGCGGTAGCCTTCTAAAGCAAGGGCCTCCAGAGCGCGGCGGGAGACATCCCCCCCCTGCGGCGGCAAGCCGCCGAGCTACATCGTCGGGAATGCGCAAGGTGACATCCATTAGCTAGAGTTTAGCACGATACACTACCTCCGCCACAGCCGGTGGGGCAGCAAATAGGTGAGGCCAACGAAGGCTTCCCAGTGCGTGGACGTGCCGGTTAAACCTTTCTCGAAGCCGGCGTCGAAGACCAGGTTTTTCCGCGCGGCGTAGCTTACGGCCCAGAGGTTTCCGATGGCGTTGCCGCGCAGGAAGGGTTGGGAGAAGCGCCAGATCTCGCCGGAGAGGCCGAAACCCTTCCCAAGGGGATGGGAAATCGAGAGCGTCTGGCCGAACTGGAGCCTGCGCACCGGGCCCTGGAGCACCTCGTTGAAGACGGCATTGGCATCGTAATGAAAACCCTTCACATCGGCGCTGGCGTATAACACCAAGGAGTTTAACGGGCTGCCGACATCGAGTTCGGGCGCGCCGCCGTCGTAGACGCGGCGGGAATAGCTGGCGGAGAGAGTGGGCTTCGCGCCTTCGCCATGCAGGAGCACGACTTGCGCCCCGAGAAAGACCTCCGCGATGCCATTCGCTGAAATTCCGTTCACCGTGTAGTGGACGGCGGGCGAGGAGGACTCGATGAATTCGAGGCGCCGCGTAACGGCGAGTTTTATGACTTCGTTGAATTCGACGCGGGTGGAAAATTCGGGCGAGTCCGCGGCTCCGTGGGTGCCGGTCTCAAATTGCAGATAGCCGACGGGGGTAAGCGTGGCGGGATTGCTCACCGTGGGGCGGGCAGGATTCGCTTCGGGCTCGTCCCGTTGTTCGTCTTGCTGCGCACCAGATTGCGGGGTGGGCGGCTGAGATTGGCTGGCCACTGGCCGAGCGGCGATCACCGCAAGAAACGCGCAGATGGGGGCAAAGCGCGAGCAACGGTGCGTTCTCCGAAGAGCAATTCTTAGCCGGAATGGACGTGCGGATCGCACCGCATCGATGGTATCTCATATTCGTTAATTCCAAGAACACACAATGGGCGGCCCCATCGCGCCCCGACATCGATCGAAGGAGAGCATTCCCTCCCGTGTCAACCCCCGTTTATCGAAATACATTGGCAAGAAATTTTCGATGTGCTTTCAGGCTATTTGGCGTCCTGGTTGCACCTATAACCGGCGTAAGCTTTGCCGGCATGAAAAATACGTCCAGGGGCCGCAAGGGGTCCTCCGGCACATGCTACAATCGCCGCCGTATCAAGGACTTAGGAAGCGGGGCGGCGAGTGTCAAAAAAGATCACTATTTCCACAGGTACTCACAGGGCACTAAAGTGAAATGGTTTGTCCCAGTGAGCGAGTGACCTCAAAATGGCACGCCGGCAATCAAACGGCGACAGGGAATAGGGCATCTAAGCAGAGTAAAAGGGAATGTAGTTTTGACGTGCAACGGGACAGAATAGGGATGGTCCCCAGGAAATTCTGAGCAAACATGTCGGCAGAGACGACAGCTTCGGCAAGCACATCAGCAAGCGGCGCAACCTATACGGGTGCGCTGATTGAGACGCGGGATTTGCGCAAGACTTACGGCGCAGGAGCGGCCGAAATCACCGTGCTGTCCGGCGCTAACGTGAGCGTCGAAGCAGGTAAACTAGTTGCAGTGATAGGCCCTTCGGGAGCGGGAAAGAGTACTCTTCTGCACTTGCTGGCTGCGCTAGACACGCCAACAAGCGGTACAGTATACTTCGAAGGGAAAGCCATAGATTCGTTTCGGGAAAGCGAGCTTGCGAATTATCGCAACCGGTCGATTGGTTTTGTATGGCAGAGGCACCACCTCCTGGCTGATTTTACGGCAGCCGAAAACGTGGCGATGCCGCTGCTGATGCGCGGTGCAGGGTACGATGCGGCGCTCGAAACTTCTGAACGCTGGCTTAGAGAAGTCGGCTTAGGAGAGCGAGTAAGTCACCGTGCAGGGGAGTTGTCCGGGGGGGAGCAGCAGCGTGTGGCCATCGCTCGAGCTCTTGTCCAACAACCAGCCTTGTTGCTGGCCGACGAACCCACCGGAGACCTGGACGAGCGAAACGCAATTGCGGTTTTTGAGCTGATGCAGCGGTTGCACCGCGAGCACCGGCTCACCTCGATCCTGGCAACGCACAATACAGTTTTGGCGGGGCGCGCAGATCGCGTGCTGCAATTAGAGCACGGAATGCTCCGACCGATTGCGACGTAGATCGAAGCCCTGGTTCCTGTACTGAGGGAGAAACGAGTTGACCCGTGTTTGAGCGCTATACAGAGAAGGCACGACGAGTCATATTTTTTGCGCGCTACGAGGCCAGCCAGTACGGCTCCCCGTACATCGAGACCGAACATCTGCTGCTCGGCCTGATGCGCGAGGACAAGGCCCTGGCCAATCGTTTCCTGCGTTCTCACGGCTCGATTGAGTCGATCCGCAAAGAGATCGAACAGCGCATTACGATTCGCGAACGCATCTCCACGTCGGTCGAAGTGCCGCTCAGCCAGGAATCCAAACGCATCCTGAATTTCGCCACGGAAGAAGCCGAGCGCCTGGGGCACCGGCATGTCGGCACCGAGCACTTGCTCCTCGGAATCCTGCGCGAAGAGAAGTGCTTTGGCGCGGAAATCCTACAGGAACGCGGGCTGCGGCTCTCCACGCTGCGCGAAGAACTGGCCCGCAGCGCCGGTGAAAAAACACCCGCCGCGCGTCCCAAAGAGACCTCCCTGCTCGCGGAGTTCAGCCGCGACCTCACGCAAGCCGCGCTCGAAGGCCAGCTCGATCCCCTGGTGGGCCGCGAACGCGAACTCGAGCGCGTCATCCAGATCCTGTGCCGCCGCACGAAAAACAATCCCGTGCTGATTGGCGAGCCGGGAGTCGGCAAAACAGCCATCGTCGAAGGCCTGGCACAGCGCATTTCCGACAGCGACGTGCCGCCATTTCTGGCCGACAAGCGCATTTTGTCGCTGGATCTCTCATTGATCGTCGCGGGCACAAAATACCGCGGCCAATTCGAGGAGCGGCTCAAGACCATCATGAAGGAATTGATGGAGAGCCAGAACTCGATCGTCTTCATCGACGAACTGCATACGCTGGTGGGCGCCGGATCGGCGGAAGGCTCGCTGGACGCCGCCAACATTCTGAAGCCGGCTCTGTCGCGCGGCGAAATCCAGTGCATCGGCGCGACCACGCCGGGCGAATACCGCAAGTCCGTTGAAAAAGACCGCTCCCTGGAGCGGCGTTTCCAGGCCGTGAAGGTGGGTGCGCCCTCCGAAGACGAAGCGATCCTGGTTATCGAGGGCGTACGCGAACGCTACGAAAAATTTCACGCGGTCAGCTACACCGACGAAGCCATCCGCTACTCCGTCTATCTCTCGAGCCGTTACATTCCGGACCGCTTCCTGCCGGACAAGGCCATCGATCTGATCGACGAGGCCGGCGCGCGCGTCAAGCTGCGCCAGGCCACGCTGCCCGATGAAGTGGCCGAAGTGCAGAAGCGCGTGAAGTTCATCACCCACCGGATGGAAACCGCGATCGCCAATCACGAATTCGAGAAGGCGCGTTTCTACTCCGAGGAAGAGCGCAAGGAAAAGGAAAATCTCCGCGCGGTCCGCGACCGCTTGAAACTCGATGACACCAACACCGGCATCGTCACGCGCGAAGACATCGAGGACGTCGTGGCGCGCTGGACCGGAATTGCCGTCACCTCGATCAAGGAAGACGAACAGCAAAAACTGCTGCGCATCGAGGTCGAACTGCACAAGCGCGTCATCAGCCAGGAGAAGTCGATTACCGCCCTGGCGCGCGCCATTCGCCGCAGCCGTGCCGGACTGAAAGCCCCGGGCCGCCCCGTCGGATGCTTCCTGTTCCTCGGCCCGACCGGCGTCGGCAAAACGGAAGTCGCGCGGCGCCTCGCCGAATTCCTGTTCGGCAGCGAGAAATCGCTGATCCGCTTCGACATGTCCGAATACATGGAAAAGCATTCCGTCTCCAAACTGATCGGCGCCCCTCCAGGATACGTGGGATACGAAGAGGGCGGGCAATTGACCGAACGAGTGCGGCGCACGCCCTATTCGGTGATCCTGCTCGATGAAGTCGAAAAAGCGCACCCCGATGTGTACAATATCCTGCTCCAGGTTTTTGAAGATGGGCAATTGACCGACGGGCTGGGTAATACAGTTGATTTCCGCAACACCATTCTGATCATGACTTCCAATCTCGGCGCGCGGCACCTGCAGAAGCGCTCCACGATGGGCTTCCAATCGGCCGCGGAAGAAGGCACAGCCAAGAGCCTGGACGAACTCGTGCTCAGCGAAGTGAAGCGCGTGTTCAATCCGGAGTTCCTGAATCGTCTGGATGAAATTATTCTGTTCAACCCGTTGGGCGATGAAGAACTGCTCCGCATCATCGATTTGCTGGTCGGCCAGATCAACGACACTTTGATCCACCGCCAGGTGCAGATTGTACTGACGCCGGAAGCACGCCAGTGGGTCCTCGAGAAAACCTGCGGGGATCGCAGCTATGGCGCGCGGCCGCTGCGGCGGGCATTGCAAAGGTACGTCGAAGATCCGTTGTCGGAAGCGCTGATACAGGGGGGCCTGCAGCGCCCGGCTACGCTGGAAGTCTACGTCACGAGCGATGGGCTCGGATTCCGACCGGTGGTCGAAGCAACCCCGGTATCCCACTAGCGAATCCTACGCGCGCAGGCCGGGCTCAGACTCTTGAGCCGGTTGGGGGGAGCGTACCATATTGTTTCGGGGGAAGCGGCCTTGAGTTTTTTCCGGGCCGCAAGAAACTATTCGTGTTTTGTCTTGAGTCTGCGCGCAAGCATGCTATGTCTGCTTGCCGTCGTTGTCGTGTGTCTGGCGCCCGCCGTTTCCGGCCGTTCCCTTGCCGGGCAGGCAGCCCAGCTTGCGCCCGCCAAAATCCCCGAGGGAACGCCCACCATCGAGCGCATCGAATTCCAGGGCAATCGAAGGATCCGCAGCGAGACGCTTCGAGCGCGCATTTTTTCCCGACCCGGTGACGCGGTCAACGAGGATGCCCTCCGGCGCGATTTTCACGCCCTGTGGAACACGCAATATTTCGAGGACATGCGGCTCGAAATTGAGGACAGCGCGGATAAGCCAAACCAGAAAGTCATCATTTTCTATTTGACCGAGCGCCCCATCGTCCGCCGCATTGAATATAAGGGCAACAAATCGGTATCCGAATCCGACATCCTGGACCGATTCAAGGACCGCAAGGTCGGCCTCTCGATTGAGAGCCAATTCGATCCCACGCGCATCAAGAAAGCGGAAGTCGTACTGAAAGAGCTGCTCGCCGAGCACGGCCGCCAGTTCGCCAGCGTCAAGCCCACCTTTGAACGGCTCCCCGGCACGAACGCCGTAAAGCTCACCTTCAACATCAATGAAGGCCCCAAGGTAAAAGTCGGCAAAATTCTCATCACGGGAAACACCGCATTCTCCGCCCGCAAAATCATCCGCACCATGCGCAACTCCCGTCCCACCGCCATTCCGCTTGGGCCGGTGCCTCCGTACTTTATCCCGATACTGGCCAAGACATTTGACCGCCCCAAACTGGATGAAGACATGGAAATCGGAATCCGCGGGCTGTATCAGGACAACGGCTATTTCAAGGTGCTGGTGAAAGATCCGATCATCCAGAACGTGACCCTGAATCAAGGTGTGCTTCCGAAAGGCGTTCCCCTCGTTGGCGTCCACCAGGGCCGGGCCACCAACATCACGATTCCCATCGAAGAAGGCGAGCGGTACCGCATGGGCACGCTCCATGTGCGCAACGCCAACCCCGATGAGGGCCTCTTTTTCAAGGTCCCCTTTCTCGAATCCGTTTTCCCCATCAAGAAGGGCGACATCTTCAGCGTGGCTAAAGTCCGCAAGGCGATCGAAGACTACACCAAGCTGTACGGAAATTTCGGCTTCATCGATTTTACCGCCGTGCCGGATACGGAAGTGCACGACGACACCAAAACGATCGATCTGACCTTCGCCTTCGACCAGCAAAAACAATTCTTCGTGCGGCGCATCGATTTCTCCGGCAACACCGGCACGCGCGATAAGGTCATCCGCCGCGAACTGCTGCTCAACGAAGGCGACATGTTCCGCAACAACTTGTGGGAGCTGAGCCTCTTGCGCCTGAATCAACTGGATTATTTTGAGGCGGTGAAGCCGGAGAACGCCGAAATCAAGCGCAACGTCAAGCAAGGCACCGTGGACATTCTTCTCAAGCTCAAAGAGAAGGGGAAACAGTCCATCAGTTTGACGGGCGGCGTCAGCGGTTTTGCGGGCAGCTACATCGGCTTGACCTATCAGACCAACAATTTCCTGGGGCTCGGTGAAACACTCACACTCAGCGCCAACGTCGGTACTCTGCAACGCCTTATTTCCTTCGGCTTCACTGAGCCGTATCTGTTCGACCGGCCGATCAGCACTGGATTCACCGTCTTCGGGAGCCGCTACAACTTCGATCAGGCGCAGCAAACTTCATTGGCGTTGGGCTATCAGGTGCAGCTCAACCCCAACACGGTGCAAAACTACATTCAGAACAGCGACGGCTTCACCCTATTTGCCAGCTATCCCGTGAAAAAGCTGGGGTTCACCCGGGTGGGCTTGACGTACGGGTATACGGCCACGAGCATTACTGGACTCAGCACGGCATCCACGGCGTTATTCAACGTATTGCAATTTCAACAGCTCGCGGGGCCGTCCTCGCTTTCAGGCATCCATGAGAGCAAGGTGACTCCGACCCTGAGCTATAACACGGTGGACAATCCGGTGAACCCCACGCACGGGAAGAGTCTCTTTCTTTCTTCTTCCTTCGAGGGTGGCCCCATCGGGGGTAACGTGAATACTGTTTCGGAGATCGTCGAGGCCAAATACTTTCGCCCGAATTATCACAAACGCAATGTCATCGCCGTGCGCCTGCTAGGAGCTTTTGAGACGGGATTCAGCGGCAAAGTGATTCCTCCCTTCAGCAGGTTTTATCTGGGTGGCGAGGACACCTTGCGCGGATTTGACATTCGTACGGTTTCGCCGGTGGTATTTGTGCCGACGCTCACTTCGACTTCGGTTCCGTATACGAATCCGGAAAATCCGGCGTGCCTCCTCGGGGTGCCTCACCCTTGCGCTGTCAATGTACCCACGTTGAGTTATCAAACATCGTTTCCAGGCGGGGATACCGAGTTGGTGGCGAACTTCGAGTACCGCATCCCTCTTTTCCCCCATGTGGCCCTGTCGATTTTTGGCGATGCGGGCGCGACCGGAGCTGTGCGGAAAGACCAACTGCAGCTCAATTCCCTTGACTTGAGCACGCTGCAAAACACGTTCCCGCCTCTTATCGGATCGACTGTCCCGAGAGTCAGTGCGACGCTTCCGTTTCAGCCTGGCACGAATTTCAAGCCCCGAACTTCGGCGGGTCTGGAACTGGTTGTGCAACTCCCGATCGTGCAAGCGCCGTTCCGGATTTATTGGGCATATAACTTCAACCGGATGTCCCAGGTCATCACGGCGCCCCAGACGCAATTCCCGGGGCCGGTCAGCCTCGCTGATTTGACATCGACATGCATTGGCACGGCCGCCCAGTGTCCGTGGAACATCTACAAGGCCCAGATCGGGGGGCTGCAGGATCAGCCGGAGATATGGAATGGCCAGGTCGCGCCGCAGATCATAAATTTATTCAACAACCCGCAGCGGACCAATTTCTTCGATCCGGTGCGCACGTTCCGGTTCACCGTGAGCCGGACGTTTTGATTTCGGATTTTGCAGCGCGGAATTTCGTATGTGTGATTGCGAGCTCGATAGTCCTGACCAGCGCCAAGGGTCAAAGCTTGTGCTGCGAGGGCGAATGTTGAGAAATTTTGGGAGGACTGGGATGAGTTGGTGGAAGGTTTCTGCAATACTCACTCTCGCGGCCGCATTGGGGGCTTGGGGTTGCGGGAGCAGCAGCAGCTCCGCGGGCGTCACCATTACAATTACGCCGACCATCGCCAGCGTGATCACCAATCGGACCCAGCCATTCACACCCACGGTTACCGGGTCCGACAATAAGGCAGTTACTTGGACCGTGACTTGCGCCACCGGAGTGACTGCCAACACGTGCGGCGCCATTGACGCGACCGGACTCTACACCGCCCCGGCCACGATCCCCACGACGACCTCCGGCAGCACGACGACGATTGCCCCCACGGTCACGATTACGGCCACTGCACAAGCCGATACGACCAAAACCGCGAAGGCCACGCTGACGATCGTCACCGG
The DNA here is from genome assembly GCA_963719875.1 of uncultured Acidobacteriota bacterium. Taxonomy (GTDB): domain Bacteria; phylum Acidobacteriota; class Terriglobia; order Acidiferrales; family UBA7541; genus Palsa-360. Next base: position 2,150,554 of record CAVRDJ010000002.1, read on the forward strand.
AATCAGCATCAACATCACGCCAACCACTGCTACCGTGGGCACCGGCGAAACCTTCCCATTTTCCGCGGTTGTGAACAATCCGGGGTGCAACATTACGTCCACACCTACATGCGAAAATGTCAATTGGTCGCTTTCCACCACGCTGACGGGGATTGGTTCCTTCATCTCCAGCAGCTGCACTACACCCTCAAGCGGTCAACCTGTTTGTACCGGCGTATACAAGGCTCCTCCCACCGTTCCCACCCCTAGCACCGTCATCCTTACGGCCACGTCGGTGGCGGACACATCGGTCACGGCGACTGCGACGGTCACCGTGGTAACCGCAACAGTTCCCACCGTGACCTCGGTGAGCCCGAACACCACGGCATTGGGCGGGCTCTTCCAGGATATCTACATCATCGGGACCAATTTCATTTCGACGGAAAATGTTTTTATCAACGGCGCCAAGTTGGCCCCCAGCTTCGTCACGGATGTCTCCAGCTCGGTGATCCGAGCGCGGATTCCGGACTTCATCCTGGCCGTGTCGCCGCCTTCAGGCCTCCTCCAGATCGGTGTGTCGGAACAAACCGGGACAGGGGGAACACAAACATGCACAAATGCTTCCGCGTGCCAGATTGCCGTAATGGGAGTGCGCCCGGGGATTGTTGGGCCCACGCCCGACAGCATCCCGCAAGGTACGGCAACGGTCCAATCTTTCAGCGTGGATGGTGGATTCTTCGGAACGGGAAGCAATCCCGCATCACCGGCCGTGAGCGCAACCTACAACGGCCAACTCCGGGGGATACAACTCCCGTCCAGCCAAACCATCGGCAGCACGCGCCAATTGTCGGTGACCATCGGAGGCGGATCGAACTCCAGTGATTTCACGGTGCCGGGGCTGTATCCCGTGGCGATAAAAAACGCGACGGATCCCACAAAAATCGCGGTCGCCAATCTCGCGGTCCAGCCGAACTACAATAGTGGTTCGTCGATCACCAAGGTAATCGATTTAACGGCCACGGATGGGATCGGCACATCGCCCAGTGATGTCGCGGTCAATCCCGCGACAGGGATGGCGGTAGTGGCCAACACCGGTTCGAACAACATCAGTTTGATCGATCTCACAGTTGGCACTCCCACCGTCGTCGCCAACATTTGCACCATTGCGGAGAATGTGACTCCTCCGTGTCCAACTTCCACTCCGTCCGGTCCCACCAGCGTTTCGGTGGACTATGTTCGAAATATTGCCGTGGTCGTCAACTCAACCTCGAAAACGATTGCCGTCGTGGACCTCAGCACCCGCGCCGTCACGAGTGTGTTTCCTGTGAACCCTGTGCCTACAGCGGTCGCTGACACTCCAGGAGCAATTGGCATCAATCCTGTAACGGGTCGCGCGTTGATTGCCATGCAGCGGTCCAATTCGGGCTCAGGAGCAGGCTATGGGGTCTTGATGGATATGACTCCGACTCCGCATATCGCGGGTGTCGTGTCTATCGGCACAGGACAGAAAACGCGCATCGCCGTCGAGCCGCATCTCAATTGGGCTATCGCGACACCCGGCGGGCTGGGCTCGGTGGGGATCGTGGATTTGAGCCTGCAGTCGACCAACACTATTACCTCCGTTTCAAGGACTTCTAACGTTGTCCAGGTCACCGTTCAACTGGATGCCACTACGCCGCCCCTCGCGATACAACAGAGCGATGCGGTTCTAATCCAGGGGGTCTCGGTCTCGGTCAAAGGGACTCCGGACACGACCCTCAACGGCATCTTCACGGTGACTGCGATAGGGCCCACGAGCGCGCAATTCAGCTATACACAGACGGGAGCGCCTCAACCCGACTTTGCCAGTACCCCCACCGGTGGAACGATAAGCTACGCTCAACCGGTGGCCACCGTGGGCTTGCCACTCGGGGTCCAGGGAATCGGAATCAACACGGAGACACAGCAAGCGGTTTTGGTCGATCCTACGACCGGCGGGGTCGTTTCCCTTTTCAGTTTGATCGATCAATCCGTCTCCACATTGACGATGAAGACCAACGGTGTTGCGGACAGAAATGGCCCCACGGCGGTGGCATTTAACCCATTGACGAATACTGCCGTCGCGGTCGATTTCGTGAGCGGCGCTCTCTCGGTGATCGATCCGGTGGCGCCCCGCCGTTTGAACGACAGCACCCTCTCCTTTGGCCTAAATGGCCCAGTGGCCGTCGCGATCGACCCCGGCACCAACCTTGCTGTGGTTGCCAACCAGTCGAACAACACCGTCAGCATCCTGAACCTGGGCGCGATTAAGCCGTTCTCAATCACAGAGACGAACCCAAAAGCGTTTCTGACAATGTCGTCGCTCGGTAGCGGTCCGAATCCTCCCTCGGGCGTTCTGATCGTCATCGGCAAGGGGCTCACCTGTTCGAACGGATCCACGAACCTGAGCGTCCGCCTTGACGGGGTTGGGCTGCCAACGTCTTGCTCCGGCAACGGTGATCGCCAACTGACCACCACGGTGCCGTTCAATAAGCTTCTTTCAGCGCGACGGTTCGCAGTGGACGTTGAGGATGGGAGCGGCAACGTCACCAATGCCGAGGACTTGACCGTCGAGCAAAGCGTGGATCTCAGCAGCACGGCTTGCCCTGCCCCGGAGCCCTCGGGCGTCGCCATCGATCCGCAGCAAGACTTCGCTTTTGTCAGCATGTTTGGCTGCGACTCCGTTGCGCTCATCAATATGGGGACGGGTCAAGTCAGCACGGTGAAAGTGGGTTCGCACCCCATGGGAGTAGCTGTCATCCCGCGCTTGCAGCAGTTCGCGGTTGCCAATAACGGAAGCGGAAATGCCACGATCTTGGATGAAGGCGGGAATATCAAAAATACGGTCACGACCGGCTCCGGGTCCATGGGCGCGGCCGCCGATGAGGCCACCGGCGAGTTCGCGATTGCCAACAGCGTGGCCCAAACCGTTACGGTGGTGAATGCCGTCACCGGAGGAACCAGTACTATTTCGCCGGGCCAGGGACCCCTGGCGGTGGCTTTCAACTACGTCAATCATCAAATAGCCGTGGCCGCATTCACTGGTAACAGCTTGGGAATCTCCGGTGGTACGGCGGGCAATGTGAACCAAACCTTTATCGTCAACGCCCCGACTTCCGTGATTTATGATCCTGTGCCGACGGATTGCGGCTCGAACAGCAACGGCACCACGACCAATACGGTCGGATGTTTCATCGTAAATTCAAGCACTGGCAACTCGGTGAACGTGATCGACCCGGTCAGTTCCGTTCAAATACCATTTCGCATCGGCATCAACCCGACCGCGATTGCCTACAACTTTCTGACGAGCACGCTGGTGAGCACCAATTCAGCCAGCCGCACTGTGACCGTAGCCGATATGCTTGGCCAAAAGATCCGGGCGCTGCTGACTTTCCCACCGGCGCCTTCGGGCAATTCTAATCTCGCCATCAGTTTGGCCATCGCGGGTTCGCTGCAGTACGCGTTGGATATTCACCCGTTCACGAATATCGCCGTCATCGCGGACACGGCGAATGGACGCGTCTTGTTTTTGCCCCTGCCCCGCTAAAGCGAGCGCGGCCAACTCGGGGAGCGTCCGAGTGCATCGGAAGGATTGCTGGAAAAGAGTTTGCATTGCCGCGGGCTCCATCAGTACGATGGGTGGGTTTTCAATTGACGCCCGTGAATTCGGACCGCTATAATCCGCGATTTGTGATTTTCTAAAGGGAAGAGAAGGAGTGAGGATGATCGTCAATTCACGTTTGATAGGCACTTTGGCCGCGCTGGCATTGCTTTGTTTGGCCCCGGTTCGCGGTCTTCACGCGCAAGGCGCCGCAAGCGCCGCAGCGGCCCCGACGAAGATCGCCGTCATCAACATCCGCAACGCCATCGTGGCCACGGCGGAGGGGAAGCAGGCGCAAGCGCAATTGCAATCGCAATTCGCACCGAAACAAAACGAACTGCAAGGCCTTCAAAAGCAGGTCGAAGACCTGCAGCGCCGGATGACCGAAGGGGCGCGCACGCTGAGCGACGACGAGAAGGCAAAAATGCAACGCGAGGGCGAGTTGTTGTCGCGCCGCCTGCAGCGGGGCAATGATGACTTGAACGAAGAGCTGAATGCCGCACAAGGCGAAATCGTCGACGGCATCGGCCGCAAGATGCTCGAGGTGCTGGATCGCTACTCCCGGGAGAACGGCTTTACTGTCGTTCTGGACACCTCCGCGCAGGGCAGCCCCGTGGTGTACGGATCGTCACAGTCCGACATCACCCAGGAAATCGTGCGCCTCTTCGACCAGGCTTATCCGATCAAAGGCGCGTCCGCGGCTCCCGCTACACCGAAACCTGCGACTCCGGCTCCCGCGCCGGCGAAGAAGCCGACTCCGTAACGCAACGCTGTACACGCCTCGGAGCGTTCGTTCGATGGGGCCCTGGAATGATTTTGAAGGGATGCGTACCCGTCCTCGCCGCGATTCGCCGAGAACGTTCTGCGTGAACGCATAGGACGGGGGTACTTAACTTTATCCTCACGGGCGAGATCAACACTTCGTGTCGATCAGGAACGAATAGCGCCTCACCTGGCCCGCCGGGCTTGAGTCATACCGCTGTGAACCGATTTGTTACAGTCAGCCCGATCGCGTCCGCCCGTTGGGGAGTAATAGAATATGAAAGTACGCGTTGCTTATCAGAAAAGTAAACTAGGGTCGGCCGCGCGCCCTATTTGCCACCTTCAGTAACTGGTTCGGCCACCTGCTTCTTGTATTCCTCCATCTCTTGCGGTGAACAGAGCATCTCCCCCATATCGAAATCGGCCGGCAGCAGGTGAAAAATCAACTTGTCCGCGGCCACCCAGGGTTTGGTGTAGAACTTCGGGTCGTCAATCGTTACCGTAAGCTCCAAAATCTCGCGGCTCGGCCGGTGAAACCGTTCCTTCACCCGCATCCGGTCGCTGTGCGGACGGCCCACATTATCGAGCCAGGTTTTTTCATTCAGCCCAACGGTATCCACCACAAATGTGTAATCATCCTCCCAGCGGCCCACCGAATACCCGTAGAACCTGGGGACGGGATCCTTGGGGAGTTCCCGCCCATCCGTCCAGATGGTGCGGAACACGTTGTAAAATTGATTCAACCAGAGCACGTAGTTCGGGGTCTGAACGATCGCCATCGCTTTCAAAGAAAACAGATCGGAGCGCGGGAACCCGACCGGGTTGCAGGAGTGCACCGGGTCGTTCACCAGCCCAACCGCAACTTGTTCTTCTCCCTCTCCCGCCTTATTGGCCATACGCGCGGCCTTCCCCAGGGGGGTGTAAGGCACATCCGGCAAATGCCGGGAATCATCCGGGAATGACTTCGCCCCCTTTGGCTGGGTCCCTCCCTCCGTAACTCCATCCCACGTGCCGGACAGGTCGCGGCGCGGCGCGGGTTCTGACTTTCTGCCGGCGTATACGGACTTATCATCCGGCAAGGGCGTGTCCCACTTATCGTGGTGCAACCACCAGTCTTGCTTCTGTGCGCCCGTTGACTGCTTCGGAGGATCGGATTGCGCTCGCCAGACACGCGGGAACATCAAGATCATCAAGGCTGCGACCAGCGGAATGGTCCAGACCATCGCTCGTTTTGACATTTTGGAAATCCCCCACAGATTTTAGCTGGAGGTAGCCACAGACACGCCTGCTGTGCTGCCACACATTCCGGAGCAAACCTGTCGAGTTGCTTGCTCCTCTCCCCCGGGCCTTTTGCCTAAATGACGTTTCTCGTGGTGGCTTTCAAAACCGTGCCATCGCTCAGCGTGAGCTGCCGGATGCGCCCGACGGGCGTGCCGTTCTTGCTGGGCATCACGTCAATCGTGATTTCATCCCCAGCCTTCAATGCATTGCTCGTCCAACCAATGCGGAGCATGTCCACCGGGCTGCTGGTTTCCGTAACCCAATGCTGCACATCGCCCTTGTCGTCTTTCACGTCGAATTTCAGCAGGCAATGGGGATTCGACCACAGCCATTGCGTCACGGTCCCCTTGATGGTGACCGTTTTCTCGTAGTCGTACGACGCGTTTCCGTGGTGCGCAAACACCGGGATGGAAACCGCGAAGAGGCCAACCAGGACAAGCAGAATTGACATGCGCGTATTTCTCATGGCGTCCCTCCAAATCTTCTACCGGTTGATGTCAACCAAGCTTGCGCCGCCTTCCCGTACGAGACGTACTTTAGCACGATTTCCCGGCCGCCCTATCCTTGTCCGCCGCGGCGGCACTGTCTTAATTTGAAAGTTTCCGCTTTCAGGAGGGCCGAGCTTCAGCTCGGCCATTCAGGTGGCGTTAAGTTGCGGGCTTCAGCCCCTGAAGCTTCAGGGGTTAAAACCCCTTATTGGACGAAGCTTTTCGTCGGGACTGAAGTCCCGACCTCCTATGGAACCTCGCCACGGCAACGCCTTTCAAATTAGGACAGTGCCGCTGCGGAGGACAGGCGTGGAGATTTTCGGACTGTCCACCCTCACATTCCCGATCGTTGCGGAATCTAAACCCTACTCTTTTAAATTTCTCAAAGCGTGGGGCACCCGGCGGAGCTTCTCTTTTGGCGTCAGTGAGTGGAATCACGGCGGCGGGGAGGCTTCCCAGGCTGCGGAAAAAGTGGTTTATTTTGTCATTCCGAGGTCGCCGCGGCGACCGAGGAATCTCTCTTCGATTTGACTCCATGAAAAGAAAGAGAGATTCTTCGCTTCGCTCAGAATGACAAAAGGAGTGGGGCCCTTTTTCCGCAGCCTCTTCCTTGAGCAGGGCGGTTTGGGGTCTGAATGCTCCATGCCTTAACTGGCCTGCCGCGATTGCGAAACGCCGGCGTGACGCGGATTTTTGGGCCGAGTCCGATCGCGCCCGTTTCTTCCCTTCGGTTTCAGCTCCCCGAGCATGGCATTTCGCAGCAGGGCATTTGCCCGGGTCTGGTAGCCCCGGCCTTGCCGGCGCAGCCAGGCGATAATATCGGCGTCCAGACGAAGAGTTAATTGCTGCTTCACGGGCCGATAGAACGGATTGCGGACCGCGTTTTGCCAGAACTTCTCGGTCAACTCGGGGAGATCGGAAGTGTCGATCTCGTTGTCAGGCCTTTGGGAGAGTTTTTCCAGGCGGCGTTTGCGCCGAGCCGAGAGCGGGCTATTCGAGAGACTCTTTTTTACGATTTTCGTCACCATGCGCAGATATTATAACTCCAGAAATGTAGATAAGTAGGAGTAGTGTGTGGGGTTCCCCGAACCCCGACCCTTTTGAAACCGAAAGGGTCAGCCAGCCGGAGAAGCCAGACCAGTCCCTCGTCGTTGACGTACTGGAGTGGTATCATTCAACCCTGCGGGTGGGTCAACAGAAAAAGCGCGAAAAGGTGATCCACCCACCAGTACGGGAGCAAGGGCGACTCTATGACGCAATCTCCGGACGAATTTTCTATTAAGAGGGGTTGGGAGCGGACTATCGCGAGGCTTCCATATTTCTATGTCTCTGTACTTTTATGGGTGATGGCGGTTGCGCTCTATTGTCTTCCAAAGATTAGTTATCTAACGCTATACGTCCCTTGGCTTGCTACGATTTTTCATCCAATTGGGGAATCCTTGATCGTTGCCGGAATATTGGTGTTGCTGATTGACCCATTTTTGAAGGAACGGCTCTTACGGGAAGCATCGAAAGGAATATTTCACTATCTCTTAGGATTTGACCAACAACCCGAAATCAAAACGCGCCTCAGGGCCCTGGTCTTTGATACAAAACTGTTCCGCAAGAATTTTTGTCTACGATGTGTTTTGGTTCCAGAAAATGGCAAAATGTGTCTGAATATGGATGTGTCGTTTGAGGTGTTCAACCCTACGGATGAGGTTCAGAGGTATAGACACGCAACCCAATTTGAAAGGGTCGAAAGCCCGAACGTTCACGTCTTGGCCCTGATTTCGACCGCTGTAAGTTATAGCAAAAATGACATAGCTCTCAAGCCCAAGTCAGACGATACGGAAGTGCTTGAAGCCGAGGCGGGTCCGATTGATATAGAGCCTTCCGCCAAGGGTATTTCATACAGATTCAGCGGCAAGTTCTCTCTCGTTTATCCAGAAGAGTTCTTCTACGCGGTGCATGTTGGTACTCCCACCATTGGCATGAGGATTGAAATAACTCCCCCCAAGGGATTTAGGGTCACTGCTTCTCAAACACCCACTTCTACCGAGGATGTCTGGGAGTATGAGAGATTATTTATGCCGGGGGAACATATAGACTTTCGGTGGGAGCGAGAAATTTCAAACTGACCCACTACCCCCGCCTTCTGCGGCTTGCTTTTGAAGGTACGGGTGACTATACTGGAAAAGCCTAAGCCGGTCGCAAGCCTCAGTGGGCGAGAGCCCACTTTTTTGTTGGGCGGAGGCCGGAACGCAACGTGGTGTCTCTGACGGGGCACCGCGCCGGGTTCGAGGGCGACGGGAAGCGGGAGATGGAACTGGAGCGCATCCGCGAAGCGGCCGAGCGCGTGGCGCGGTCGGTGGGCATAGACGTGGTGGACGTGGAGTGGAAGGTTGGCAAGCAACGCTTCCTGCGCGTCTACATCGATAAGCCGGAAGGCATCAGCCACAGGGATTGCGAGACGGTCAGCAACCAGTTGAGCGTAATCCTCGACGTCGAGGATTTGGTGCCGGGGCCGCACTATATTCTGGAGGTGAGTTCTCCGGGCCTGGACCGGAAGCTCACGAAGCCGGCCGAATTTGAGCGGTTCGCCGGGCGGCTGGCGAAAATTTCCACGAACGAACCGGTGGAGAACCAGAAATTTTTCGAGGGCCGTCTGGCGGGAGTCGCCGACGGCAAGGTGCAGATCGAAGTGAAAGGCCGGGTGATTGCTTTGCCGATGGAAGGTATTCGCAAGGCGAACCTGGTGGTTGAGTTTTGAGATGAGGGACAAATGGCCAATCTGCTGTACCAGACCATTGAGCAGATCAGCCGGGAAAAGCACATTGAACCGGAGGTGATCGTCGCGGCGATTGAAGACGCGATGATCGTCGCCGCGCGCAAGTTTTACAAGACCGAAGAAGATCTCCGCGCCAAGTTCAATCCAGATTCCGGGCAGGTCGACGTGTTTGCCGTGCGCCCGGTGGTCGAGGAAGTCACCGATCCGAAAAAGGAATTCACGCTGGCGGAAGCCAAGCGAATCGACCCCAACGCCGAAGTGGGCGGTGAGGTTGTAATTCCCAAGCCCACCGACGTGCTGGGCCGCATCGCCGCGCAAACCGCGAAACAAGTGATCATGCAGAAGGTGCGCGAGGCCGAGCGCGACACCATCTTCAACGAATATAACGGCCGCGTCGGCGAGCTCGTGAATTGCGTCGTCAAGCGCACCGAGGGGCCGGATGTGATCGTCGATCTGGGACGCGCCGAAGCGCGCATGCCCAAGCGCGAGCAGTCGCGCCTGGAAACGTACAACATCGGCGACCGCTTGCGCGTGGTCATCCGCGCCGTGGACCGCTCCGCGAAGGGCCCGCAGGTGATCGTCTCCCGCGCCGATCCGATTTTAGTGCAGCGCCTTTTCGAGATGGAAGTCCCGGAAATTTACGATGGCACCGTGCAGATTCGCGCCGCCGCGCGCGAAGCCGGCGAGCGCACCAAGATCGCGGTGCAGAGCCGCGACAAGGATGTGGATCCGGTGGGCGCCTGCGTGGGCATGAAGGGCATGCGCGTGCAGTCCATCATCCGCGAATTGCGCGGAGAAAAAATCGACATCATCCCTTATTCGGAAGACACCGTGCAGTTTGCGCAAAAGGCGCTTTCTCCCGCCAAAGTGACGCGCGTTCAAATCATCGATCCCGAAACGCGCCATCTGGAAATCATCGTGGAAGACACGCAGCTTTCCCTGGCGATCGGCAAGAAGGGCCAGAACGTCCGCCTGGCCAGCAAGCTGATCGGCTGGAACGTGGACATCAAGAGCGAGGAAGAAAAGCGCCAGGAAATCGAGGCGCAAATGACCGCGCTGACGGCTCCGGGGACGCCGCTCTCCGAGCTGAAAGGCGTTGGACCCAAAACCATCGAACGAATTGAAGTTCACGGAGTCAGCTCCATCGAAAAACTCGCTGACATGACGCCTGAACAACTCACCGAAATCCCGGGCATCGGCGAAAAAATGGTGGAAAAAATTCAGTTGTCGGTTGCCGCATATTTTCAGTCGCTTGAAAATCCGCAGCCCGAAAGCGAATCGCTCGAAGCGCTGGCCGAGCAGGAAACCTCGGAGGACGCCGCGGAACAGGCGGCCGCCACCGAGGAAACGGCGGAAGCCGCGGATGTTGCGGCGGAAAACATCGAAGCCCCGTCGGATGCCGAAGAAATCGCGGAAGCCGCGGCGGCGCAGAGCCAGGCCGGCAGCGCAGAGCCGGATGCATCAACCGAAGATTCAGACGAGCACGGAAAAAAGTAGCCGCCCCCGGAGGGCAATGACCGATTCGAACCAAATCCGAATCAACGAACTGGCTCGCGAGCTCGAGGTCAAGGCAAAGGCCATCATCGACTATTTGCCCGAAGCCGGCGTCACCGAGAAAAAAACGCATTCCAGCTCGATTGAGGTAGCCGCCGCAGTAAAGGTGCGCGAACACTTTCGCGCCCTCGCTAATGCAGAGGCAGAGGCCGAACAGAAGGCCGTAGCGGAAAAGGCGGCGAAAGATGCGGCCGCCAGAGCGGCTCGGATGAAGCCGGCCGTGGTCGTTGCTCCGCCGCCTCCCGCGATTCCGACACCCCCCGCTCCTGTTGTTTCTGCGCCGAGCCGGCCTGCCGCTCCTCCGGCAAGCGCCGTCGAAGCAAAGCCCGCGGCAGCTCCCCCGCCTCCCGCGATCCCGAAGCCGGTGGTCGTCCCGCCAGCGGAGCCCGCAAAGATTTCTCCCGCGCCAAGCCCAGTCGTTGCCAAGCCTCCGGTTCGACCACCTGTTTCTCCGGTGCCACCGCCAGCTCCCGCTGCGAAACCGCCTGCAGCGGCGCCTGTGGCTGCGCGACATGCTACTTCTCCCGCGCCTGCCTCAGCGAAGCCTGCTGCTGCCGCGCGTCCTCCCGCTGGCGCTAAGTCGGCGCCTGCTGCTCCCAAACCGAACTGGAATCCATTGCCTCCGGGCGCACGTGTAAATCCCCCGGCAGCGCCGAGGCCTTCTGCCAGTGCCAGGCCGGCCGGCCAGCCAGCAAGATTTCCGGCGCGCCCGGGACAGGGCCGTCCGGCGCAGCCTGTGGCTGGACGAACTGGTCAGCCGCTGCATGAACGGGCTGGCGCGCCACGTCCCGGCGGCCGCTCCGGAACGCTTCTGCCGCCGGAAAAGGCTCCGCCAAAGGCTGAGCCCGGCAAACCGATTTACGAACGCAAACCTGCCGCCCGTGCTCGCCCCACGATGGAGAAGCGCTTTGAAGAAGGCGAGCGCAAACTGCATCCGGTTCGGGCCCGCATGGGAGTCGGCGAGCAGCGCCGCGGTACGCTGATTGAGCGCGCCCCCGCGCCACCCCCACGCGAACCACGGCAAATTACGATCACTGAGGGAGTCACAGTCCGCGATCTGGCGGAAAAACTCGATGTGCGCGCCAAGGACGTCTTGAAAATTTTGCTGGATCGCGGAATCTTTGCCAGCATCAACCAGGCTCTCGACACGCCGACCGCCACGAGTCTCGCGGAAGCGTTCAACGGCATCGTCAACGTCATTACGTTCGAGGAAGACGTCGTCCGGGAAGTCGCCCTGGAAGAAAAGCCGGAAAACCTTGTGCCCCGTCCTCCCGTGGTGACCGTGATGGGCCACGTCGATCACGGGAAAACCAGCTTGCTCGACGCTATCCGCGAAACAGAAGTGGCCGCGGGAGAGGCCGGCGGAATCACGCAGCACATCGGGGCGTCCGAGGTTCACATCGACGGACGCAAGGTCGTGTTCATCGACACGCCGGGCCATGAAGCTTTCACGCGCATGCGCGCGCGCGGCGCAAAAGTCACGGACATCGTTGTGCTGGTCGTCGCGGCCGATGACGGCGTGATGCCGCAGACGCAGGAGGCCATCGACCACGCCAAAGCCGCGGGCGTGCCCATCGTTGTGGCCATCAATAAAATCGACAAGCCGGGCGCGGAGCCCGAACGCGTCAAGCGCCAGCTTTCCGAGCGCGGCCTGATGCCGGAGGAATGGGGCGGAGACACCGTCATGGTGGAAGTCTCCGCGAAACTAAAAAAGAATCTGAACAAACTGCTGGAAATGCTTTTGCTGGTCGCCGACTTGCGCGAATTGAAGGCCAATCCGAAATCTCCCGGCGCGGGCACCGTGCTGGAATCCCGGGTGGACAGGGGCCGCGGCCCGGTGGCAACAGTCCTGGTGCAGACAGGAACGCTGAATGCCGGAGACGTTTTCATTTGCGGCGCGGTCTACGGCAAGGTTCGCGCCATGTTCGACGATCACGGTCGCCCCGTGAAAAGCGCGGGGCCCTCGACGCCGGTCGAAGTTCTCGGCCTGCAAGGGTCTCCCGAAGCCGGCGACCAGTTCCAGGTGGCCGACGAAGCGCGCGCGCGGCACATCGTCGAATTCCGCCAAGGGAAACTTCGCGAAGCCAGTCTAGCGCGGTCCGCGGGGGCACGCATCACCCTGGACCAGTTGCACGAACAGCTTAGGGCGGGAGAGGTCAAGGAGCTTCCGCTGGTGATCAAGGCGGACGTGCAGGGCTCGGTCGAAGTGCTGAGCGAGATGCTGCCGAAACTTTCCGACGACCGCGTGAAACTGAAAATCATTCACGCCAGCATCGGCGCGGTCACGGAGAACGACGTTTTGCTGGCGTCCGCGTCGGGCGCGATCGTCGTGGCGTTCAACGTTCGCCCCGACCGCAAGGCTTCCGATCTCGCGCAGCGCGAAGGCGTTGAGATTCGGCCGCACTCGGTGATTTACGAAGTGTCCGATGAAATTAAGAAGGCCATGACAGGGCTGCTCGAACCCGTCTTCAAGGAAACTCATCTGGGCCGCGCCGAAGTGCGCGACACCTTCCGCGTCAAGGGCGTGGGCATGATCGCGGGCTGCTATGTGGTGGACGGCATTCTCAAGCGCGATGCCGAAGTCCGCGTGTTGCGGGAGGGCGTCGTGACCTATACGGGAAGGATCAGCTCGCTCCGCCGCTTCAAGGACGACGTGAACGAAGTGCGCTCCGGGTTCGAGTGCGGAGCCAGCGTCTCCAACTTCAATGACATCAAGGTTGGAGATACTCTCGAATGTTTCCACATGCAGAAGCTCATTCTGGCGGAAGCGACTGCCTGATTTCGGGTCCGGGCTCGACTTGCTCGCCCTGAAGGATGGAGGGGAGCCCGCGATAAGATAATACGGCTTCGTGACAGGGGCGCGTTTTCTACGTGTTCGCAGGGATGAAGATGCCGATCGGTCTGCTCACCCTGGAAATTTATATCCCAGAGGCGCACTCGCTCAAAGATAAGCGGCAAGTGCTCCGCAGCCTGAAGGACAGGCTGCGGGGGAAATTCAATGTGGCCGTAGCGGAACTGGAGGGGCAAGACTCCTGGCAGCGCTCGGTGGTGGGCGTCGTGAGCCTCGCCAACAACGCGGGATTTCTGGAACAATCCTTGCGCACGGTGCTCGAGGAATCCGAACGGCACCTGGGCCGCGATCTGGTGGGCCACGAACTGGAAGTCCTGTAGCGAAGTTTTGGATACAAAGTGATTGGAACTCTAATATTTTAATATCCGGTGAGACGACCATGACGGTTGCGGGCCATCGGCACGAACGTGTTGCCGAGGAAATTCGACACGAATTGGGAATTATGGTTGCCGGTGAATTAAAGGACCCGCGGATCGAGGGGCTGGTCACGATTACCGAGGTTCGCGTGACGCCAGACCTCAAGCACGCGCGCGTATTCGTCAGCGTGATGGGCAGCGAAGCCGAGCAGAAGAGCACGATCCGGGGGCTCTTTGCCGCGGTCGGCTACATTCGGCACGAACTTACCGAGCGGATCCAGTTGCGCCGCGCTCCCGAAATTCATTTCATCCTCGATCACTCCGAGGAATACGGCCAGCGAATCGAAGACCTTTTGCGGCAGGCAAAAAACCCGCCCCGCGAGTAGGACGGGCTTCAGCCTGTCTGGTTCTGAATCTCGTTAGCGCGCAACGGCAGACAGGCTGAAGCCCGTCCTACACAATCCATGCAACGGAAACCGCAACCCGCGCCGCTGGATGGCGCCCTGGTCATCGACAAGCCGAGCGGCAGGACGTCGCACGATGTCGTCGAAGCCGTGCGCCGCATCGCCGGGTTTCGCCAAATCGGGCATCTCGGCACGCTCGATCCGCTGGCGACAGGCGTTCTGGTGCTGCTGCTCGGGCGCGCCACTCGCCTCGCGCAATTTTACGTGGGACGCCGCAAGCGCTACGACTCCACATTCCGCTTCGGCTTCGCCACGGACACGTACGACGCCGACGGCGCGCCGCTCAGCCCGGACGCGGCTCCCCGGATCGATCGCGCTGAAATCGAGCGGCTCGCCGCCGAGCGCGTCGGCCGCTTTCCGCAGATGCCTCCGCCCTATTCCGCAAAGAAAATTCATGGCCGTCCGGCGCACGAACTCGCGCGCAAGAAAAAACCGGTGGAACTGAAAGCCGTGGAGATCGAAGTCTACGATTTTCACGTCCACGAAGTTTCCGGCTCGCTGGCGAAAGTTTCGATCGAGTGCGCCGCCGGCACCTACATTCGTTCGCTCGCGCACGAAATGGGCGCGGCCCTGGGCTGCGGCGCGCACCTCGCGGAAATTGTGCGCACCGCGGTTGGAGAATTCACTCTGGACCAGGCCGTGAAACTCGATGACGTCGAGCGTGCCGCGAGGGAGGGAGACCTGGCGCGTTACATCATTCCCCTCGAACGCCTGCTCCCCGAATTGCCGAGCGTGACGATTCTCCCCATCCTCGAGAAGCGCGTGCGCCACGGCTCGAAATTCAACGTGCAGATCGCGCAGATTCACCCCGGCCGCGCGAGCGCCGCGCAAGGCGCCACCACGGAACTCAATTCCGGCGATTGGAAGCCTGCGCGCCTCCGCGTCTTCAGCCAGCAGGACCGCCTGATCGCCATCGCCGAAGCTGTCGTGCCGCGCACCTATCAGCCCGTCGTCGTCCTGGAAGCGGAAGCCTGACGCGGCACGGGGGAGTAGTGTGCTATACTTGTATAGCGAGGCACGCATGCTGGCCATTCGGCTTCCTCCTGCCATCGAAAAACGGTTAGAGAAACTTGCGCGGCGGACCGGGCGTACCAAGAGCTTCTACGTGCGCGAAGCCATCCTGCAACATCTCGAGGATCTGGAAGACATTTATCTCGCCGAGCGCACTTTGCAACGCATTCAGGACGGAGAAGAACGGACCATCCCCCTGGAGGATGTGTTGAAGCGCCATGGCGTGGAAGATTGAACTCTCTGAGCCGGCAGAGCGCGAACTGAACAAGCCTGATCCCCAACATTCCCAGCGAATCCTGAAATTTCTCCTACAGCGAGTTGCCAAACTGGAAGATCCTCGCAGCATCGGAAAAGCTCTTCAAGGCTCCCGGTTCGGAGAACTGTGGCGATACCGTGTGGGCGATTTCCGGATCATCTGCAAGATGGAGGACGATAAGCTGGTTGTCCTGGTCGTCGGGATTGGGCACCGCAAGGGCGTTTACCGCTAGGGCCATACGGTCACCGATCACCTGCCAAGGAACTTCCGCAGCCGCTGCAGGCCTTCCTGAAATTGTTGTTCCGGTGTGATGAGGCTGAGGACGAGAAACCCTTCCCTTGAAAAATTGAAGAAGTGGCCGGGGTGGACCAGCACAGAGCACCGTTCGAGGAGCGCAACAGTGAGGTCGTCATCGCTTCCCGTGACAGGGACGCGCAGGATGGCATACCAGCCGCCTTCGCGATCGAGACGCGCGAGGGACTTCGATTCGCGAAGCATGCTATCCAGGGCGGAGAGGTTCGCGGAAATCCTCTGCTGCAATTGCGCCTGGAGCGCGTGCCGGAGCAAGAGAAGTTTTGGTAAAGCGAGTTGCACCGACGTGCTGGGCGAAAGGTAAGTGTCCGCGATGATTTCGAGGCGGTCGACGGCCGTTTGAAGCGCGGCTTCCGGACCGCTCACGATGGTCCAGGCAAGTTTCATTTGCGGGAGCAGCGAGATTTTCGATAGGCCGCTCAGCGTGAACGTGAGCGTCGCATCGGAAAGAGCAAAGGTTTGCGCCGGCGCGCCGCTGTTGTAATCGAGGAACACTTCGTCGGCTACGATGGCCATTTCGCGCGCCGCGCAAATTTCCGCGAGTTCGGTCGCTTCGTGAGCTTTGACGAACGACCCGGTGGGATTGTTGGGATGCACGACCAGTACGGCGCGGGAACGCGGCGTGAGCGCCGCGCGCAGCGACGCGAAATCAATTTGCCAACCGTGATCGTAGAGCAGCGGGTACGGAACGAGACGAATATCGGCGAGGTCCGCCAGAAATTCAAAGAGCGGATAGCTAGGCGCGGGAACCAGAATTTCGTCTCCCGCTTCGCACAGCAATCGGAAAATGTTGGAGTAGGCCTCGCTGGTTCCCGAGGCGAGCAGGATGCGTTCGGGATCGACCGACGCAACTGATCCGGAGAAACCCCCGCGCCCAGCATAATATTCGGCTACCGCTTCCCGCGCTTCGCGCAAGCCCTTGCTTTCGGGACGATAGACAAGCCCGCGCGGATCGGCAAGCGCCGCGAGAATTTCCCGCTCTGGATAATTAAACCCGCAGGTGGTGGGATTCGATGCCGTCAGGTCGAAGAGCTCCTTCCCGCTTCGCCGGTGCTCTTCGAGAGCCCGCGTCAAGCGGTTCGTTTCCAGCCGCCAATTCGTGCGCGATGCAAACATGGGTGCGAAAAATTGATTAAAATCCGGGAACGCCAATCTCCCGATTGGCGTTTCGCGGAACGCCATTCAGGAAAATGACGTTCCCGGAAAACATGTCAGGCCATGGAATTTATATCACGTCGGCGGAGCAATGACTGTAAGCGGGCAGGACTTGCACATGAACGGGGGCAGAGCGATCCGGCCGTTTGCCCAGCATCCCGGGAATGCAAATTATCAAAATTTAGGGTGGAATTTCAAATTGGTAAATGCCAAGCGGCGCGCTTCCGGGAGTCCCGGCAAGATTCAAGAGGACCAGAAGTTGAGAATTTGGCCGAACGAATCCATTGCATGCCGCGCGAAGCTGCCGCCACAGGGGATGGTGAGATATTTCGACCCGCGGTTCCCTCCCGCGTGTTTTGTTACGGTGCACGCACCTGTAAAGTCTGACCGTTGCCCTTGCCCAGTGTGAATTGCACCCGTTCGATCTGCAGAGCGGCCGCAGTGGATTGAAAATTGTTCGCAGCGTTACCCTGGCCCCCGCCATTTGCCGCGGTGTTTTTCACTGTCTCTTGTCCTCCCGTAAAATGGATGAAAATATCCTGCACCTGGAAGCCGCTGCCGTTCGCGCTTGTGCCTGCAGCCGTGTTCGGGCTCGCCACTGCGCCCACGTTTGCGGCCGCAAGCGCGGCCCTTTCCTGCTCTGCCTGCTGCGCCAGCGCCTCAAACTGTTTGACGAGGTCGGAATAGGCGGCAGGATTGAAATCATGAATCATGGAGGCGATGCGATCGATCTCTTGGATCTCCGTGTAGCTCAGTCCGAGGGCCGGCAGCGCCGCATTGAGCGACTGAAGTTGAACCTGTCCGGTCACTGAGGCTGCGATGCCGGTCGCTGCTTGCGCCGCCGGAGTGCCCGCGTCTTGTTGTGCCGCGTTTGCGGAGGTGTTGGCATTCGGCGTTGACGCTTGCGGAGCCCCTGGGTTCGAAGCTGTAGCAGGCGCACCCGGCGCGGGGGCTCCAGACTGGCTCGTGTCGGAAACCCTCTGCTCAAACAAGAAGTTCGCGGTGACCTGCGTCCGTGCAATCTGGCTTACTTGGAATAAACCTGCGTCCTGCGCGGTCGCTCGTCCCGAATTGTCTTGCGTCGATAACGTAAAGCTGTCTCCCGTCGCTGCTCTGTTGCCTTCACTCACTGTTCTCAGGATATTTGTTCCCGCAGGTGTCTCTCGCCTTTGTGCAAAAAGTTGATCCGTAAGATGTTGGACGTGGTTCGTAATCCCTTCAACCGCCATGATCCACCTCCGCGGCGGGAAATTCAGGCTGGGGCCCATGGAGCCGCTAAGATCGGGTGCTACGTAAAACACAATCGGCGGATGTAGGCAGAACTTTAAGCGGTGGGCGGGAGAGTGTGCCGGATCGAAACACGGCCTTGTCACACGAATGGTGCGTTTCGAATGCCTGTGCGCGGGATTGCAACGCCCCCGCCGATTTGCGAGCGAATCAATTATGCGAATTGAATCAGGACAATTTCGGGATTTGATCCCAGCCGCATGGGCGGACCCCAAGTGCCGGCGCCGCAGGAAGTATAGACCTGAAGATCGCCGAAGCGATTCAATCCGTATGCATATTTTCCATAAATGCGGGAAACAATCGCCGTGAATGGGAAAAACTGCCCGCGATGAGTATGTCCGGACAATTGCAAGGAAATGCCCGCCTCTGCCGCAACCGGCAAGTGGTTCGGATTGTGAACGAGCAGGATGCTGGCGACATTCCGGTCCACGGACACCTGCCCCAGGATCGATCGAAATCTTTCTTCATTCGTCGAATCGCGGTAGTGGACGCCCACGATTTGCAATCCGTCGAGTACAATTTTTTCATTCTCAAGCACCCGGATTCCGGACTGCCTGACGGCATCGAGGTATTTCGAGGGACTGGTGAATTGCTCGTGGTTGCCCGTGATGAAGTAGGCGCCCAAAGGCGCGGAAAACTGCGCCCAGGGTTTTGCCAGCCGCGCGAGGTCCACGGCAGTCCCGTCATATACGTCGCCTGGGATAAACAGGATGTCGGGGTGCAATTGCGAAAGCTTCCTGACGATGTGGCGGAGAAAACCGCTGTTGCGTACGTGGCCGAGGTGGAGGTCGCTGACCAGGGCGGCGGTGCGGCCGCGCCAGGCCTTCGGAAGGTTAGGAAGCTTGACCGTGACGCGCACAACGCGGGTCCACGCTGCATTCACGAGGGCGCAAATGCCCCCGAGAAGACCGAGACCAAAGCACGCGGCTGCGAGCGCGTGCTTATCAAGATGAACGCCGAACAGGAGCGGCACGCCGTAGACAATCCAGCAGGCGCACGAGGCAAGAAAAAAGAAATTCACGAGCCCGAGCCAAACCGAGGCCAACAGGTAAACGGCCCGGACTAGCGGGTTGAAATACTGGTGCGCAAGCAATGAGGCCGCGACGAAGCTAACGGACAAAATGGCCAGCGCGATTCGCAATTCCACCGCGCGCGGATAATCCGGCGTACCCCAGAAGAACGTCCAGGTGGCGTACAAGGCGATGTGGATCAGAAAGAGGAACGCCTGGATGATGGAGACCGCGATCGGAATTCTGGCGCGCACGCTGGAGGACGAGCGTGGAGGCGATTGTGTGGTGGCGCTGAGTTCAGGTGTCCCGGATTCCGTCACAAGGATTAGATGCACTTCCGTGGATTGGGAGGCACATGGGGATTACGAATTTTGCCTAGTAGCGCAGGCTTCAGCCTGTGGGTTTTGGTCCTCGCAAATGCTAACCCCCACAGGCTGAAGCCTGCGCTACTAGTGGACCACGGGGTCGTCGGTTTCGGCTTTGCCGTCACGGACGTGGATGATGCGGTCGGCCCGCCGGGCAACGTCGTTTTCGTGCGTGACCAGGATGAGGGTGTTGCCTTCGCCATGCAGCCGCGCGAACAAGGCCATGATTTCATCGCCCGTTTTTGTGTCCAGATTTCCAGTAGGCTCGTCGGCCAGCACGATGGAAGGTGAGTTCACCAGGGCGCGTGCAACCGCGACGCGCTGCCGCTGTCCGCCGGAGAGTTCATTGGGCTTGTGAAGCATCCGGTCGCCGAGATCGACCGCTTCGAGCGCGCGTTTCGCACGGGCGAGGCGTTCTTCCGACGGAGTGCCGTTGTAAATCATGGGGAGCTCGACGTTGTGCAAGGCGGTGGCGCGGGGCAACAAATTGAACGTTTGAAACACGAATCCGATTTCCTTGTTCCGGATGGCGGCAAGTTCGTCATCGTCCAACTCGCTGACGAGCCGCCCCGCCAGCCAATATTTCCCCGAAGTCGGCGTATCCAGGCATCCGATCAAATTCATGAGCGTGGATTTGCCCGATCCCGACGGCCCCATGATGGCGACATACTCGCCCTTGCGAATCGTGAGATCGATTCCGCGCAGAGCGTGCAGCTTTTCGTCGCCCATCTCGTACGTCTTCCACAGCCCTTCCGTCAGGATGGCTACGCCTCGATCGACGAGGTCTTGGCGAAATGCTTCGGGTGAGACGACTCGTTCGGGCATTCCTCAGTTCCTCAATCCGGCACGGATCTTCATTTAATTTTCGCCCACCGTTTTCGGCGTGGAATTGTCTACTTTTACCCGCGCGTCAGGCTTGAGTGTGCGCAAGGCCTTGTAGCTTCCGGTGATGATCTGATCGCCTTCCTGCAGACCGTTTATCACCTCAATATCGGTGACGCCGGTGATTCCGGTCGTGACAGCCACGAATTGAGCGCGTTTGTTCCGAAGCACAAAGACGCCTTGAATCTCCGGGTTCTTTTCCAACACGGAGGAGGAAGCAGACCCGTCGCTCGTGGCGGCAGGAGCCGGGCGGGCGGCGGCCAGGGTGACGGAATTTTGCCCGTTTTCCTTAGCCGCCTCGTCCAGATCTTTTTTCGTCCGTTCCGCGAGCGCCTGAATCGGAACCGTCACTACGTTTTTCTTCTGTGCCGTGGCGATTTTGGCCGTCGAGGAGAGCCCTGGACGCAGGCCATCCGGGGGATTCTGCAGAGTCACCACGACCTTGAAATCCTTCGCTTCCTGATTGCCAGTGGTGGATTGTGTTGAAGCCAGGCCCGAACTACGGAGCACCGCTTGCGTCCCGACTTCCGTCACTTTCCCTTTAAAGAATTTTCCCGGGATCGCGTCGATGGTGACTTCCGCGTCCTGCCCAATCTTCACGCTCACGATGTCCGTTTCGTCCACCATGACTTCCGAGGTCACCACGGACATATCGGAAATCGTCATGAGGTAACTCCCCGTGGCATTTTGGATGCCGGGAACGACGTTTTCGCCGACGCGGACGGCAATGTACGTCACGACTCCATTGATCGGCGCAGTGTACGTCGTCTTGTTCAAGATGTCGCTTAGGCGGCCCAGCATGGCTTGATTCTGCACGAGTCCGGAACGCGCCTGGCCGAGTTGCGCGCGGGATTGCTCCGCGCGGGCCTGCGCAGACGCCAAGGCCGCCGCGGCGCCATCGTACGTGGCCTTTCGTGTATCGTAATCCTGTTTGGGAATCAGGCCCTCCTTGAACAGGAGTTGGCCGCGTTCCCAGTCGAGCTTGGCATGCTCCAAGTCCGCAGCACGTGATTTGATATCTGCCTGTGTCGACACATCGTTGGCTTCGGCGGACTTCACCCCCGCATCGGCGGCTGCAATGCCGGCGCGCTGCGCATTGACATCGGCCGCAGGCTGCACACTTTCCAGGCGCAGCAGGACGTCGCCTTTCTTGACGTGGTCGCCTTCCTTCACCGCAATGTTGGTGATTTTGCCGATCCCTTCCCCAAGAACATTCGTGTATGTAAGGGGTTTGACTTCGCCCGATGCGGTGACCACGGAAGTCAGATCCTGACGTATCGCGGGCGCGGTCTGAACGGTTACCACGCCCTTATTGATCTGCCAGATGGCCAGCCACGTCCCGCCGGCCAAAACGGCGGCGACACCCGCACCAATTCCGATTTTTTGCCACGTGTTCATGGGTTTGCAGCTCTGGTCCTGTGTTCTTAGAAACTTCCTCCGGCGGCCATCCTTAATTCCTACGTAGGGAAACCTTCAAATGTTTCCCAGCGGCGCACACCAAATTGGGCAAGTCAATCGTCGTGCCCAGCAAGCGAGCAGGTTTCGAAGTGTTTGCGTGTGAGGCCGGAATTCACTTGGCCGGGACAGGCACCCGAATTGGGCCCCACCCAATAAAGAATTTTACAGTCATTTTGGCGCGGAAGAAAGTCATTTGCCTCTATTCCCTTACCGGTTCGAGTAAACCGACACGTCCACATGATTCCCGAAAGGACAGAATCGCCTGGCGTGCGCCTATAGCCACATCGGCGAGAAGGATTGGAGGCTTAGATTCTGCTACGACCAGCATTTCCCGGGTACGACCGGGGTGCGGAGTTAAGGGGTTACAGACAACGTGGGACTCAATAAATAGCGGGCAACCCGGCAGCCCCCACGGAGTTCTTAGTAGTCATCGGTCCAACCAGGCGGTGCCTCTATGAGGGAAAAGACCCCTAACAGCGCCTGGACGAATTGTGGAGATTCCTTGATTGACGGTTGCAAAGGCCGGGGATAGAATCGAGCTTCCGAATCAGGGGCGAGGTCCGTTTATGAACCGCTTATGGCGCATTTCACTTTTAGGATTGATGGGCGGAGCATTCCTGCTGCCTTTCTGCGCGTGTTCCTACGCGCAGGATCAGGATCAAGCTCAGAAGGACATTCCCGCCGACAAACAGCAGGACTCCGGCAAGAAAAAGGGCGAGGACAACGGCAAAAACAAGAAAAACCTGAGGAAGCTCGAAAAAGAGCTCGCCACACCTTATAAAAAATGGCTGGAAGAGGAAGTTCCTTACATCATAAGCGACGAAGAGCGCTCGGCGTTCCTGCAATTGCAGACGAATGAAGAGCGCGAGCAATTCATCGAGGCCTTCTGGCAGAGGCGGGATCCCACCCCGGATACCGTTGAGAACGAATTCAAAGAAGAGCACTACCGCCGGATCGCCTATGCCAATGAGCGGTTCTCCTCGGGCATTCCCGGGTGGAGGACCGATCGCGGGCGGATTTACATCATCTGGGGCAAGCCCGATGAGATCGAGTCCCACTCCGCAGGCAGCAATTACAACCGTCCAATGACGGAAGGCGGCGGACAAACCACCGTCTATGGATTCGACGATTGGACCTACCACTACTTGGAAGGAATCGGAGAAAACATCACCATCGAGTTTGTGGATCCCACCGGAACGGGCGAATATCACATCACCATGGACCCCGGTGAAAAGGATGCCATGGCCCATGTTCCGGGGGGCGGGCCAAGCATGCTGGAATCGATGGGCATGTCCAGCCAGGCCGCGCGCTTCACGCGAACAGACGGTTCCACGGCGCCATTGGGGGTGGGTCAAATCAATGGGGGTGCCGGGCTCGAAAGCCAGAACGAGTTCACCCGCCTCGAGCAATTCGCGAAAGTGCAAGTCGCGCCGCCGGTCAAGTTCAAGGACCTCGAAGAGGTGGTCAGCTCGCGCATCCTTCGCAACCAGATTTCCTTTGATTACCGTTTCGACTTCATGCGGATTACCGGCGATACGATTCTTGTTCCCGTGACGGTGCAGATTCAGAACAAGCAAATGACCTTCCGCGATCGCGATGGCGTGCAATCCGCGTCGCTCAATCTTTTCGGGCGAATCAGTTCGATGACCGGTCGCATAATCCAAACTTTCGAAGACGTGATCCAGCGCGATTTCCCGGATTCCCTGCTGGAGTCTTCGCTGAAGGGCTTTTCCATTTACCAAAAAGCGATTCCGCTCCGCCCAGGTTTGTACAAGCTCGACCTGGTGATCAAGGACGTAAACAGCGGGAACGTGGGCGTCGTGAATACACGGTTGGCGGTTTCTCCCATTCCGGACGACAAACTGGAAGCCAGCTCGCTGATCCTTGCCGACCAGATGGAGCCCGTTTCTTCCAAGGACGTGGGCGTCGGGCAATTCGTACTCGGCTCGACCAAGGTTCGCCCCAAGCTGGATGCCGAATTCCACGCCGATCAGCCGTTGGACGTCTACCTGCAGTTTTACAATTTGAAAGTCGACGACAAGACTCACAAGAACAACGTGTCAGTGGATTTCAAGGTGACTCAGGGAGACCAAACCGTCTCCCACGATCTCAAGACAGGCGACCAGCTCCAGCAGAATGGCGAGCAGATTACGTTCGAACAGGTGATCGCACCAAAGACTCTGCCGCCTGGCAAATATAAACTGGCCATTCAGGCCACCGATTTGGTTGCCAACCAGACGGTTTCGCGCACAGCGGATTTCACCGTCACGCCACCGGTCGTAACTAAGAATGTGGCATCGAACGGAGCCACAGGAAGGTAACCAGTCCTTATGAAGTCGATTTGTCGTACTCTGGGCTGGACCATGATGGTTGTGCTGGTCTTAGCCGCTTCGGCAGCAGCGAAGCAGGGCTACGGCACGATCTCGGGCGTTGTTCTGGACCCTTCCGGAACGCCGCAGATGGGAGCAAGTGTCTGGCTGATCTCCGAAGATGCCAGCGGCCGGATTGTCGCGCAAATCCTTTCCAATCAGAATGGTGCGTTCTTCACGGATCACCTTAAACCTGGCAAATATGCCGTGCGCGTTTCCGTAGCGGGTTTCTTGCCGGCGATGGAGCGCCACGTTGCCGTGCTGTCGAATCTGACGACGCTCCTGCGCGTGCAAGTCGATACGGTGTTCTCATCGCTGGATACGCTGCGCCGGAAGTCCAATGCTCCCGCCGAAGAGGACGACTGGAAGTGGGTTCTGCGCTCTTCGACGGCGACTCGCACGATCCTGCAATGGGATGACTCCGGCCGCCAGATTGCTTCAAGTACCCTCGGTGCGGATCTCCCGAACGCAAAACACCCTCGCGCGCTGGTCCAGGTAACCAATGGCGCGTTGCGCCCCGGATCCGCCTCGAATCTTCCGAATGCCCCTGCGACTGCCGTTTCCTACGATCAACAGCTTGGTAGCTTGGGACGCCTGTTAGTTGCCGGGCAAATGAGTTATGACCGAGGAACGTCAGGCTCGTTTGCGGGCGTTTGGTTCCCTTCCGGCAATGCAGGAAACGGCCCTGAAACCATTTTTGTTTGGCGGCAATCCAAATTTGGCGCTGAGGGTATGGAGTTTCAGGGCATGCGGTTCGATCACACCGAACAGCTCGCGCTGGGTGACCGAATCTTGTTGCGGGCAGGCGCGGAATATCTTCATGCGGGCATCATTTCGTCGGTATCTTCGTTGCGTCCTCACGCGCAATTGAGAGCCAGTCTTGCGCCGGGCTGGTTGGCCACGTTAATCGTAGCTTCCAACCCTCCCTCGGAACAGTGGGGGCGAACCGGTGCGCTTGAGTCGGCAATCGACGAACTCGATAGCCTCCCACCCGTTCTGTTTCACAATGGCAGCCCGGTCCTGGAGGGCGGCTGGCACCAGGAACTTTCGGTCAAGCGAAAGATGAGCGGCCAATCCACTCTTGAAGTTGCCGCCTTCCATGACTCGACGCGAGATCAGGCCATATTCGGGACAGGTACTGCGGCAAGTCCTGAATTTGTACAGGATGCATTCTCGACTGCTTTCCTTTACGACGGCGGCAATTCCAGCTTCTGGGGCACTCGGGCGGCGTACCGTCAGAAGTTCTCGGACGATCTGGAGGTGGCTGCAATCTATGCGTGGGCGGGCGCTCTTTCTCCCGGACGTGAGCTAAATATGACATCGTCCGACCTTCGCGATAGTTTTGTGACTAGCAACCATCACAGCCTTGCCGCCCGCGTTTCCGGTAAGATTCCGCGATCTGGGACGCAGTTCTCCGCAAGCTACAAATGGATTTCGGGCACCACGCTGTCCCGAGTGGACCAATTCGGCGAGGCGGCCTACCAGATGGATCCAAATCTGCACCTTTCAATTCGCCAGCCGTTGCCTGGATTGAGTGGGCGCTGGGAAGCGTTGGCCGATTTCAGCAATCTTTTGGCGCAAGGATACGTGAGTGTGAACGGGCAGGATTCGCGAATCATGCTTGTTCCGATATTGCGATCGTTCCGGGGTGGGGTGAGCTTCCAGTTTTAGTTCCGTTGGACCTATAAAGAATGGGATAGCGCCTTCCATAAATTGGAGGGTGGGAAGTTCTGTCCCCCTTCCCTCGCTCGATCCGCATGCAATCGATTGATTTTCATGTGGTTATTGATATGAGATAACTTATATAATTTGGAAGCAGGGTTGCACAAGGTAGCTTCCGTCAGGACTTTTTAGGAATAACAGGTGAGCGCTCCAGTCAAGGACAATCTTAGGGTTCGGTTGGGAGCAGCCGTCCTCGGACTGGCCACTCTTGCGGCCATCGTCTTTGGCATCATCAATTTCCAGCAACGGTCCATGTTCACGGCGCCTGATGATGGAGTTTCGTGGATCGAAAACCAGTCTGGCGTCGTTGCCTGGCATGTCTCGCCAAACTCACCTGCAGCAAACGCCGGCCTGCGGACGGACGACCGAGTTCTTGCAATTAATGACGTGCCGATCCATGGCCCGATTGATGTCACGAAGCGTCTGTGGCGAATCGGGCTGTGGTCAATCGCCCGTTACCAAATCGAGCGGGGCGGCAAACAGTTTGAAGCTCAACTCGTTATACAACCCGCAGCGCGGCCCGCGTCGATCGAAAATTATCTGAGAGTTGTGGGCGTGCTGTACCTCTTCATCGGGCTTTTTATTTTTTATCGCCGGTGGAATGCGACGCGCGCCGTGCATTTCTACGTTTTTTGCCTGGTGTCGTTCGTCCTGTACTCCTTCCAGTTCACCGGGAAGCTGACGCCGTTTGATTGGGAGATTTATTGGGCTGCGATCGTGGCCAGGCTTCTGCAACCGGCGCTGCTGTTGCATTTCGCGCTGGTATTTCCGGAGCGGCGCCCGGTTTCCAAAGGGCATGGAGCAATCCTGGGCGCCATTTACGGCGTGCCTGGAATTTTGTTGCTGGTTCGAGTTCTGGTCGGACTTCGCGAATTGGGTTTCATGCCGTCGATCGAAGCGAGAAATACGCTCGACCGGCTCGACCTGGCGTGTCTGGGGATTTACTTCCTGCTGGCCGCGCTTGTTTTTGTGTCCAGCTATCGCCGCGCATCATCCGGGATCCTGCGGCAGCAGTTGAAGTGGGTGACCGGGGGAGCGCTGGCGGGCATTGTTCCATTTCTGATGCTTTACATCGTGCCCTTTTTCCTGGGAGTGGTGCCACGGCCGTGGATGAATTTCTCCACCATTTCCCTGGTGCTCATCCCTCTGAGTTTTGGGTACGCCATCATTCGCTACCGCCTGATGGACGTGGACATTATCTTCAAGCGAGGTCTCGCGTATACCGCCGCGAGCGGCGGCGTTGTGGCCGTCTATATAGCGATTGTGGCCGTAATCGGAGCGCTGTTCCACACCGCGTGGCCGTCCGGAATGATGGGAGGAGTGATCGCCATTGTGGTCGCCGCATTTTTGTTCCAGCCGTTTCGCGACTGGATTCAAGCGCGCCTGGACCGCTTTTTTTACAGGGACCGCCTGGATTATCGCCGGACGCTGATTGAATTCGGCCGCACACTCACATCGGAGGTGCGCCTGGACCCGATGCTCGCGTCGGTGATGGATCGGATCTCGCAGGCGTTGCTGGTGGATCGCCTGGCGATTTTCATTGAAGACGAGAGCCATCCCGGCACGTATCGAATGGCGCGGTCGGTCGGGGTGCGATACACGGGCGCGCTGGATCTGAGTTTTCTGGACGGCGAGATAAAACCATTCGCGCAGGGCATTCTCTTTTACGAGTCGGCGCGTGCGGTGCGGGAATCTTCTCCCTCCGTGCGGCAGACGCTCGAGCAGCTCGATTTGAATTACTTTATTCCGTGCCAGATTCGCGATCACGCCATCGCCGTGCTGGGCTTGGGGAAAACGGTTGACGGCGACTTTTTGTCGAGCGAAGACGTCGAGCTGCTGCACACCATCGCCGGGTATCTGGCCATTGCGCTCGACAACGCTCAGCTCTATAGCTCGCTCGAACAAAAAGCGGTGCAAATCGAGCGGCTCAAGGATTTCTCGGAAAATATCGTCGAATCGTTGAATGTCGGCGTGTTGGCGGTGGATTTCGGCGGCGCGGTGGAATCCTGGAACACGCAACTCGAGGGGTTGATCGGCGTGCCGCGCGAGGAAGCCGTTGGCCGCAAGCTCGAGGACGTGCTTCCCTCCGATCTGCTGGCTGAAATTACCGCGCGCTCCGGCGATGAGCGCGTTTCCAGCCTGTACAAATTCCATATGCAAAACCGGGACGGGCGGAACCTGGTGGTCAACGTATCGATTGCCCCTTTGGTTGGGAAATCGGGAGACCGGATCGGGCGCCTCATCCTGTTCGATGACGTCACGGCGCGGATGCGCCTCGAGGAGCAGGTGTTCCAGAACGAGAAGCTCACCTCTCTCGGCTTGCTGGCGGCCGGCGTCGCGCATGAAGTCAACACGCCGCTCGCCGTGATCTCGAATTACATTCAAATGCTGGCCAAGCAGCTTCCCAGCGGCGACCCGCGCCATCAGTTGATCGAGAAAGTCGTCAAGCAGACTTTCCGCGCCAGCGAGATTGTCAACAACCTGCTGAATTTTTCGCGGACGGGCGCGGCGGAATTTACCGAAATAAATCTGAATGCCGTGGTCGAAGAAGTGCTCACGCTGGTGGCGCACCCGTTCCGAACGTCGCAAGTACAGGTGACAAGGAACCTCCAGCGCGAGTTGCCCTCGGTGCTGGGCTCGACCAACAAGCTGCAGCAAGTTTTCCTGAATCTCTTCCTGAACGCTCGCGATGCCATGCCGTCCGGCGGGAGGGTTGAGATTCGGACGGCGGCGCACAACGGATCTGTCGAGGTGGAAATCACCGATACCGGCGCCGGCATCCCCCGCGAACATCTGGACCGAATCTTCGATCCCTTTTTCACCACGAAATCCTCAGGACGCGGCACCGGCCTGGGACTCTCGGTGAGCTACGGTATCGTCAAGGAGCACGCCGGAAAAGTGGACGTGCGCTCCACGCCAGGCAAAGGGACATCGTTCCGGCTGGAATTCCCAGTGGCGCGGAAAGCGGTTCATGTCTAAGGGTTCCATCCTGGTCGTCGACGACGAATCCGAAATACGAGAAGGCCTGGAACTTCTGCTCAATACGGAAGGCTACTCGACATCGAGCGCCGAATCGGGCGAGGCCGGCCTGGCGATGATCGAGGAAACGCCGTTTGACCTGGTCCTGCTGGACGTCAGCCTTCCCGACCGCAACGGACTCGACTTGCTGCGCGAAATCCGCCGCCGCGATCCGAACCTTTCCGTCGTCTTGATCACCGCCTACGGTTCGATTGATATGGCGCGGGCCGCGTTCAAGAGCGGCGCGCAGGATTACATCACCAAGCCGTGGTCCAACGACGAATTGCTGGTCCAGGTGGCGCAGGCTGTCGAGGGCCGCCGCCTGCGCGAGGAAAATGTCCAGCTCAAACGGGCATTGAAGCAGCGCTACAACTTTCCGAACATCATCGGGAAGAGCGAAAAAATGCTCGCCCTGCTCGACTTGGTCGGTCAGGTGGCGCCTTCTCGCTCGACGGTGCTGATTCACGGCGAGAGCGGAACGGGCAAGGAACTGATCGCCAAGGCGATTCATTCGGCATCCGCGCGCGCGGACAAGCCCTTCGTCCCGATCAATACGGGCTCCATCCCCGTGGACTTGCTCGAATCGCAGCTGTTCGGCCACGTCAAGGGCGCGTTTACAAGCGCAGTGGCGTCAAAGAAAGGGCTCTTCGAAGTTGCCGATCAAGGGACGATTTTTTTCGACGAGATTTCCACGATCGGTCCGGAGACGCAAGCGAAGCTCCTGCGCGTCATTCAGGAACGCGAATTCATGCGCCTCGGCGGTACGGATACGATCAAGGTTGACGTTCGCATCATCGCTGCTTGCAACGTGCAGCTGCTCAATCTTGTTCGCGAGGGCCGATTTCGCGAAGACCTCTATCATCGCTTGAACGTGATCGCGGTCCCACTGCCCCCTCTTCGCGAGCGCAAGGAAGATGTTCACCTCCTGCTCGATCATTTCCTTCGCATATTTGCAAGGGAGAATGACCGCCCCTTGGGGCGCTTTACTCCGGCCGCACTCCGGCTGCTGGTGGACTACGATTGGCCGGGGAATGTGCGTGAGCTCGAAAACGTCGTCGAGCGGGCGGTGGTGCTTTCTTCCCAGGAACTGCTGGACGTTCGATCTCTTGCCCGAAAGCGTGCGGACCAAGGAACTCCTGGGCGGCGTCCGGCTGCGGCTCTCCGAATTCATGCCGCTTGCGGTGAACGCTCGCGGTGAACCGCCGCTGCCGGGCGAACACGGCGCACGCACCGGCGCGGACGGCTCGAAAGCTTCCTTGTTTCAAATCATGGATGAGATCGAGCGGCGCGTGATCTGCGACATGCTGGAACGCACGGAATGGAATCAGACTGAAGCAGCGGAAAACTTTCAGATTCCGCTTTCCACGTTAAATCAAAAGATCAAACGGCTTGGCATTGACGTGCGGCGCCGCGGGATAGCACGCCCGGCCGAATCCTCCGCAACCGCCACAGGGAAATAGATCGGGTATCAGTAGCGTGGGCTTCAGCCTGCGGGGGTTCGACCTTGCAGGGACCAAACCCCGCAGGCTGAAGCCCGCGCTACTAAAAACTTTATCGCCTTCAGCTTTTTCGATTGTCCCTGACCACCGCATCCTTTAGTTCGGCGCCGTCCAGCTTGACGTCCGTCAGATCGATTTCACGGAAGCTGGCGAGCGCCAGGTCCGAGCCGGAAAAATCCGCGCCGCGAAGATTTGCCTGCCGCAAAACCGTCCCCCGCAAAATCGTTTTGTGCAATTTCGCGGAGCGCAAATCTCCGCGAAACAATTCCGTGCCGCTCAAATCGGCCTCGCTCAAATCCGCGCCTTCGAGTCTCGTCTCCGTAAAATCGCAATTTCGCAAATCCGCCTGGCGCAGGTCCGCCCGGCTCAAATCGGCGTGGCTGAGTTTTGCTCCGCGCAGGTCGGCTTTCCGCAGGTTGCTGCCCGCGAGGTTGGCCCCGGTCAAATCGCGCTTCTTCAAGTCCGCGCGGGAAAGATCGGCGCCCGAGAGATCGGCGCGTTCCCCGCCCGGATGCCCTTTATGAAACTTCTCGTGCGCGTCCAGGATGTCCTTCAGCTTCTTGCCTTTGTGTCGAATGGTCCCCGCCTTCCTCTGCCGCAGGTACTTCTGGGCAATCGTGCCACTGGGTCCATGGCCTTGCGCCAAATAGATTCGCGTGAGCTTCTATTCTACAGAAATCGGTGAGGCGCGCAAACTGCGGGCGGCGCCGGGTCCTTGCGGCCGGAGGGGCTAACCACAACGGTGCAGCCCTACGTGGCGGCAATCGCTACCGCATTAGCACACTAGTATAATTTTAGATGTCATGCCCCCGCAATCGCGCATCACTCCCGATCGTGCCGTCCTAGTGGGCGCATTGCTGTCTGCCCTTGCCTTCATTCAGGATGTCCGGTACGACTTCATTCTGGATGACATTCCGCTGATTCTGATGAATGAAAGCATCACTTCGTGGCGGAATTGGAAAACAGCATTCGTGACCCATATTTTCGCCGCCAAGAACCCCACGGTGCCATTGGAATTCGCAGCGCTGCACTATCGCCCCGTTTATAAACTGTGGCAAATGCTTAATGAGCAGTTGTTCGGGTCGGTGCTGCCTTGGTGGCATATCACGTCGTTGCTGCTCCACGTTGGCGTGGTCTTGTTGGTTTACCAACTAGGTATCAAGCTGTTGAAAGAGCGCTGGACCGCCGCCTTAGCTGCGCTGCTGTTTGCCTTCCATCCGATTCACGTGGAATCGGTGGCCTACGTCACGGCTTCGACGGATCTCCTGGTTACGCTTTTCGCGCTGATTTCTTTCCTCACTTATGTCCGCTATCGCGAGGAAGGCGCCTCCCCCCTCTTTTACATTGCCTCCGTGCTTGCGGCGGCGCTGGCGATGATGTCGAAGGAAACGGCCGTGATGTTTCCATGGTTGCTGGTCGCGTATGAAGCGCTGCGTGAAACCCCGTCCGGCGAGCAGCAAAGCTGGAAGCGATTTGTGTCGACGCTGCCATTTTTCGCGGTCGTAGGCGCCTATGTCGCGGTCCGGACACTTCTATTCGGCCTCAATACCGGGCAGGGGCCAGGCGGCAGCCGCCTCGCCGCTCTCCTGGACATTCCTCTTGTGCTGACCGTGTATCTCCGCAATCTTTTCTGGCCCTTTCGATTGAGCTTTTTTTATCCCGCCGAGTGGGGCTCGCAATGGACCTTTTGGAGGGGCGCCGCGGTCGTTTTGGCTATGGTGGCGGCGATTTTCTTGTGGAATCGATATCGAGACCGGCGCGGCGTACGATTGCAGCTGTTGTGGGCGGCGATTCTCTTTGCGCCGCCCCTCCTTGGCGTGTATACGTTTGTGCGCGAAGATTGGGTCCACGACCGGCACATGTATCTGGTTTCGGTTCCAATTTGTATCATTGCCGCCGCGTTCCTGACCGATGCGAGATGGCCGGCGAGGGCTTCCGTCATCGCGAGTTCGCTGGTGCTGGCGATCCTGCTGATCGACACGGCCGTTCAAGTGCCGCGATTCAGCGATGACACCAGCATCTACGCCAGCGCGCTGAAAGTGGCTCCGCGCAGCGTGCTTGCCCATGGTTTTTACGCGGAGGCGCTGTGGACGTATGGACGCCATGACGAGGGCCTTCGCGAGTTCCGGATCACTACCGAGCTGGCGCCGAAATCATCCGCTGCCTACGAACGGTACGGGGCGGCGCTGGCTGAGATCGGCCGCGACGATGAAGCCATGGCGGAATACGCGAAGGCCTTACAGTGGTCTACGCGCCCAACACCGTTTCGCGCATTTCTGTTGTCCGAAATGGCGCAGATCGAATTGAAGCGTTCGGATTATCCGGAGGCTGCGGACCACTTGCGCGAGGCGGTGCAGATTGCCCCGCAAACCCTGAACTATCACTCCTTGCTCGCCCAAACTCTGGCCTGGCAGGGCCGCATCAAAGAGGCAGACGAAGAAATGAGGCTTGAGGCCAGCATCCGACAGCGAGTCGTTCAGGAACAGCACGCTTCCAGGGAATAGCGGCTTGCCTCGAGCACGCTCGGAATCGGATCTGCTACGTGACTGCCCTTGAAGTACCCGCTCGCGCAAACCTGTGATAACTTGGGCATGTAATGAAACTGGTTGAAAAAATCAAGGCCTGCGCCCGTACGCACCTTCAGCGCATCGTTCTGCCGGAGGGCGAAGACCCCCGCATCGTTTCCGCTGCGGCAGCCATCCAACGGGAAGGCTTCGCGAAAATCACTCTGCTCGGCCGGAAGCAAATCATTGACTCGGCCGCCGCGGATTTGCAAGTGGCGCTGGGGGACGTGGCCATCGCAGATCCCGCAGCGAGCCCTCGCGCGGAGGCATACGCCCAGATTTATTACGATCTGCGTCGCGCGCGCGGCATTACGCTCAACGAAGCGAGAGACTTCGCGCGGCGCCCGCTGTACTTCGCGGCGTTGAGCGTGGCAGCCGGAGATGCAGACGGAACCGTGGGAGGGGCGGCGAATGCCACGGGCGAAACCGTGCGCGCGGCTCTCCACGCGATCGGCCTTGCGCCGGAGGCGAAGCTGGTTTCCAGTTTCTTCGTCATGATTCTTCAGGAGCGGCTGGGACTGATCCTGGGATCCGCCGGCGCGATGCTCTTCGCCGATTGCGCAGTTGTCCCGGACCCGAACCCCGAGGAACTTGCCGAAATCGCGCGTGTCACTGCGGAAAATGCGCGCGCGATCCTCGGCGCGGAGCCGCGCGTCGCATTGCTTTCATTTTCGACCAAAGGCTCGGCGAGCCACGCGCGCGTCGAAAAAGTCAGGGAGGCGCTGCGCATCCTGAAGGCGCGCGCACCGGACCTTGTCGCGGACGGCGAACTCCAGGCCGACGCGGCGTTGGTGCCGCGCGTCGCAAATTCAAAGGCCCCGGGCTCGCCTGTCGCCGGGCGTGCCAATGTGCTGATCTTTCCGGACCTCGATTCCGGCAACATCGCGTATAAACTTGTCGAGAGGCTGGGCGGCGCGCAGGCGCTTGGCCCGATTCTGCAGGGGCTGGACAGGCCGGCCAACGATCTTTCGCGCGGCTGTTCGGCGGAGGATATCGTGAACGTCGCGGCATTGACAGCGCTGCAGGCCATTGCGCGGAAAGAAAAGGCTTTGGAACCACAGGTGCACACAGATAAACACGGATAAAGGAAAGAGAAGAAGATTTCTGTTTTTGGAACTAGACCAATGGAATGGCGAAATTACGATCGTAGATTTTCTTTCCCT
The DNA here is from genome assembly GCA_963719875.1 of uncultured Acidobacteriota bacterium. Taxonomy (GTDB): domain Bacteria; phylum Acidobacteriota; class Terriglobia; order Acidiferrales; family UBA7541; genus Palsa-360. The sequence continues at coordinate 2,184,749 of CAVRDJ010000002.1, forward strand.
TCATTTCTTTTGTTTTTCTCTGTGTGCATCTGTGTGCATCTGTGGTTTCTTTCTCCGTCCGCATTCGCGCAGGAGGCGCCTGATCAGGAAGTCACGGTGAATCTGGCCGAGGGGCGGGTCGTGATTTGCGCGGCCAAAGACGGAATCATTTTGACGGCGATAGAATCGCACGGTGAGGCTGGTTCGCGGCCTCCCGCTATTGCGATACTTTCCGCGGTGCGCATGGGCGTGATGCTCGGCGCGGTCGAGTGGGTGCAGCCGGATTCCCGGGATAAGCCCGTCCGCCTCGATGAAGAATTCCACCGCCTCGTCGGCGCAGCTCTGAATGCCGGCCCCAATTCAGACAATGCCTTTCGCGCGAGCGACATCGAGTCCATCGGCATCGCTGTGCTGGAGCGCATCCGCGTGCTGGCCGGAATGTTGCACCACAAAATCAATCTGGGCGAGGACGAACCGTTGATCCGCATCGTCCTGGCTGGGTACATACGGGATTACGGTCCCGAGGCGTGGACGATCGACTACCACATCCGTCAGGACGACCTCGGGAACGATATTTGGCGGACGCGCGTCTTGCGCCCGAGCTACAACCAGCTCTATCCTCCGGAAAAGGGCAAGCCAAAAACGTTGATGGAGGTCCGCTATCCGCCGGAGAACCGCGCCACCGGCGAGCCCGAACTGCTCGACCTGCTTCAGCAGAATGATTCGCGCCTGGCAAAAATCCGCGCTGCGAATGAGATTCAAGCGAAGTCCGTAACCCTTGTCGTGGAAGGGCAGAGCCAGAAATCAGACGCCGCAAACCTTGTCAATTTCTTGAAGGCGGCGCTTCCGGCGGTCGCTCCGACGGAGACAAAACTTACGATGGCGATGGTCGATTATGATGGAGGGTTCAAGTGGATCCTGCAGCCGCCGAAAGCGGCTGCTCCGCCGCCCGGCGAAAAGCCGAGTGAGAAAACGCCGGAGGAACCCGAGAGGCCCACGCTCCTCCACAAGCCCGGAAACTAATCGCGGGAAAATTGTAAAATGAGTTCATCGTCTCCATCATCGATACAAGAGCGGCCGGAGGTTACGATTCGATCGCTGCGGGAGGAAGATCTTCCCGTTGCGGATCGGATCATGCGGCTCGCGTTTGGCACGTTTCTTGGCATGCCCGACCCGTTGAAATTTATGGGTGACGCCGACTATGTGCGGACGCGCTGGCTGGCGGATCCTTCCGCCGTGTTTGGCGCGGAGATGGCGGGAGAACTCGTCGGGACAAACTTCGTCACGCGTTGGGGGAGTGTCGGCTTTTTCGGCCCGCTCACAATCCGTCCTGACTTGTGGGACCGCGGCATTGCCCAACAGCTGCTCCGCCCCACGATGGATTTATTCGAGCGATGGAGAATTCGCCACGCGGGGCTTTTTACGTTTGCGTCCAGCACGAAGCACGTGAGCCTCTATCAAAAATTCGGTTTTTGGCCTCGGTTTCTTACTTCCCTCATGGAGCTCCCGATTCAGACAGAGCCTGCTTCCGTTTCCCCGCGATGGGCGCGATTCAGCGACCTTTCCGTCGGCGACAAGCAACTTTGCCTGCTGGCTTGCCGGAAGTTGACGAACTCGATTTACAAAGGCCTCGATCTGGAACGAGAGATTCGCGCGGTGGATCATCAACGTTTGGGAGATTCAGTGCTGACCTGGGGCGGTGGAGAGCTTGCCGGATTTGCCGTTTGCCATGTCGGAGCCGGAACGGAAGCGGGCAGCGGGAAATGCTATATCAAATTTGGCGCCGTGGGCAGCGGGCCAAACGCAGCGCGCGAATTTCGCCGCCTGCTTGATGCCTGCCGCGAATTCGCCCGTTCGCACGGGGCCGGGATGCTCGCCGCCGGCGTGAATCTGGCGCGCCTCGACGCCTATCGCGAAATGCTGGCGGCGGGGTTCCGAACGGCCAGCCAGGGAGTAGCCATGGAGCGGAACGCCGACTCCGGCTACAACCGGTCCGAAGTATTTGTGATCGACGATTGGCGGTAAGCTCACAGTATTGGAATTAAGGCGTTCCGTTGCTCTCGGAAGGTTTCGCCAGGGCTGGTGAATCCGTTGCCGGAGCGCTCGCCAGCGGAGTGAAATCGCTCCACTTGACGATCACGCGGATTGGCACGTCGCCGGCCTGGATGGTTTCATCGGAGCGCGAATATCCGGGGAACCACAAATTTTTGCCGACTTGCTGGCGGTAGGTCTCAAAGACTGTGAACGGAAGATCGGAAGCGGTGACATCGCCGGTCTCGGTGACCCACTTGCCCATCGTCTTTACGATGACCAGGTCCTGCTGGTCCACCCATACCACACCGGAAAAATAAGCGTGGGCGCGTTCCAGGGCGCGCGGTTTCACGGTGAAATAGTAGGCGCTCAACTCGTCGAGCGGCTGCTTCCCTCCATATTTAATTTCGTATTTTGGAAGCATTGCAGTCGTGAGCGGAAACATGGGCATCGGGGCCAGAAGATCGGCATCTCCCCTCTGTATGTCCAGAGTGTGGAGCGTCGATGGCTGCCGGCTAACCGGCTTCTCATACAACTTCCCTTCCGGAGTAATCCGCAGCTGAGTGATGACTTCGAGCTGGCCGGTGGGCTTGTTATCGGGGCCGATCTCCTGGACGCGCACGTCTTTCTGAAAGGTGTAGCCCTTGATTGCGCGAACCATTTCGTCTTCTTTTGCCGCGAATCGGCGGATGATTTCGTCGGGCGGCAGCGTGGCCGGCTCGGGCTTGCTGGGCGGCGGAGGCGCCGGGAACTTCGTCGACTCAGGCGGCTGCATGGGCCCGGCAGCCTGCGCGCGCAGCGAAGCAGGCGCGGCGACAAAAAACAAGGCGAGGGCGCAACACGCGGCCAGGAAGTTTGATCTTTGAATCATGGAATCTGCTTCCATCCATTGGATGCGATCCGCCGGTATTGTGCGGCACGGATTCGTGAAAAATCCATCGCGCTACTCCCCGAACCCAGCAACAGTGTATCGCGGCGCGCTCCAGTAGGACAGGCTTCAGCCGGTCGGTTTTCGTGGGAGCAAGGGCGACTGTGCTCCTCCCAACGCCGGCAGTCTGAACCCTGTCCGGCTGTGCGCGCAGTTTCCAACCCGCGGGCGCTGAACCTTTGCTACAATCGCGCGGCAGCAAAAACAAGTCTGTGCGCGAAGTGTTGCCGTGGAAACGCAGGCTAAGCGATTTTTCGTGTCCGGCAGGGTGCAGGGGGTGGGGTTCCGCTTTTTCGCCGAGCGAACAGCAGCCAGCTTGGGTGTGGGCGGATATGTGAGAAATCTGTTCGACGGGCGCGTGGAAGTCTATGCCATCGGGAGCGCGAAGCAGATGGATGCGCTGAGGAACACGTTGCGGCGCGGGCCGCGCATGTCTGGCGTGGATCGGGTGGACGAAGCCGACGCGGAAATGTTGCCCGAATACGCGGATATGTTCACCATCGAACGCGATGAATGAAATCAGACGGAAGTGCGGGCTGCAGCCAACGCGATCCATTTAAAAACCGCGATTCAATTGGAAAGGCGGAGCAACCGGAATGAACCATTTGAAGGAATTCATTCGAGAGGTTCCGGATTATCCAAAGCCGGGAATTCTCTTCTACGATCTCACGACGCTGCTGAAGAATCCCACCGCATTCCACAGCCTTGTCGATGAGCTGTGCGACCATTATGCAGGTCAAAAAGTGGACGCCGTCGTCGGCATCGAGGCGCGTGGATTTATTTTGGCGCCGGCGCTCGCGTACCGGCTCGAGGCGGGGTTTGTTCCCGTCCGGAAACCCAAAAAGCTGCCGTCGAAAGCCGCCTCTGTTACTTATCAGCTCGAATACGGCACGGACACGCTCGAAATCCACGAGGACGCGATCAAGCCCGGCCAGAGCGTGCTGATCAGCGATGACTTGCTCGCCACCGGCGGCACTGCCGCGGCTACCGTGGAATTGGTGCGCAAGCTGGGAGGAAGAGTGGTCGGCGCATCCTTTGCCGTCGAACTTACCTTCCTGAACGGCCGCGCAAAACTCCCAGGAATCGACGTCTTTACGATGATCCAGTACGACAAGTAGAAAGAAAAATCTTTGGAACCACAGATGAACACAGATAAACACTGATAAAGAAAAAGATTCCTTTTTGCGGAACTAGAGCAGTAGCGGCGCGACATCGCAATCGAACGCTTCCAATCTTCTCAGTTTTTCGTTTTTATCTGTGTTCATCTATGTTTATCTTTGGTTGCTTTCCGCGTTGGCGGACGACCTCAAAGAGGACCACTCCGGCGGCGACAGATACGTTGAGGGCACGCACGGGACCCGTGGTTGGGATCGAAACCAGAAAATCGCAGCGCTCGCGCACCAAAGCGTGCAATCCTTTTCCTTCGCCGCCCAGGACAATTCCCACTGGAACCTTGAAATCCGCTTCTGTATGGAGCTGTTCAGCGTGCTCATCGAGGCCGACCAGCCAATAGCCCGCTTCCTTCAATTCCTCCATGGCGCGAGAAAGATTCGTGACACGCGCAACCGGCAAATGCGCGAGCGCCCCAGCGGATGCGCGCGCCACGGTTTCCGTAAGGCCGGCGGCGCGCCGCTCGGGAATGACAACGCCTTGCGCGCCGGCCGCGAGCGAAGTGCGAACGATGGCGCCAAGATTTTGCGGATCTTCGACGCCGTCCAGGAGGACCAGCAACCCGGGAGCGCTTGCCCCCGGGCGCGGTTTCAACAGGTCATAGAAACTCGTGGCCGGCGAGGAAGAAACGAACGCAACCACGCCCTGATGTTCGCGTGTTCCCGCGGCGCGATCGACCTGGATGCGCTCCTCAAAGCGCACGGGCACGTCCTGGTTTCGCGCGAGGCGCACCAGTTCTTCGATCCGGTTGCCATGCGTGCCTTTGGCAACCAGCAGGGAATCGAGCGGCCGGTTGGCCTCCAGCGCTTCGCGAACCGCGTGGATTCCGGTAAGGCGGTCCATATCAGTGTGCCGCAGGCTCAGCGGTCGAGCGTGGCGATCGCCTGCGCAGCGATCGCTTCACCGCGGCCAATCGCATCGACGGACTCGTTGGTCTTCGCCTTCAAATTGATCATGGAGGGAGCGATGCCCAGCGATTTCGCCAGCGCCTCCCGCATGGCGGGAAAGTGCGGACCAAGTTTCGGCTTCTCCGTGATAACGATCGCATCGATGTGCACGATGCGAAACCCGTGTTCGGCAAGCAGATTACGGATGCGTTCCAGGAATCGCAGGCTGGACGCATCCTTCCACTTCGGATCCGTGTCGGGAAAATGCGTGCCGATGTCGCCCAGTCCTGCAGCGCCCAAAAGCGCGTCGCAGAGGGCGTGCGCCAGAGCGTCGCCATCGGAGTGGCCGACTGAACCTTTGTGAAACGCGAGTTCGATGCCGCCCAGAGTCAGCTTCCGCCCTTCGGCGAGGCGATGGAGGTCGTAGCCGATTCCCGCACGGATCATCGGCCCGCGCGCTCCTGGCGAAGATAGAATTCAGCAAGCTCCATGTCGCCCGGCCGGGTAATCTTCAAGTTCCGCTCGGATCCGACGACGACGTGGACGTCGCGTCCCATGCGTTCGACAAGGCCCGCTTCGTCCGAAGCCGTCACCCCGTCCTGGCGCGCGCGCGCAATGGCTTCGAGGAGCAAAGAGGAGCGAAACACTTGAGGCGTCTGCGCCAGAACCACCCGCTCGCGTGGAATCGTGGCCGTGATGAGCGCGACATCTGTCGGGAGACTCGCGCGCTTCACTTCCTTCACCGTGTCCATCGCCGGAATTCCAAGGATAGCCGCGTCGCAGGCGTCGGCCTCCGCAATCACGCGTTCGATCTGATCGAGAGTCACGAGGGGCCGGACCGCGTCGTGCACTAGAATCATGTCGGCCTCGGACGAGACTTCCGCCAACCCGTTGGCGACGGAATCCTGGCGCGTGTCGCCGCCGCGAACCACGCGAACGGGCCGGCCAAGATTTTCCGAGGCGATGCTGGCGGCTACGGAATCGACTTCCTCGGCTCGCGTCGCGATGATGAAATCCGTGATCGCAGGGCAGGCCGCGAGGCGCCGCAGCGTGAAGAGAAGCACGGGTACGCCGTCGAGTGAGAGAAATTGCTTTGGCGTGTCGGCGCCCATTCGGGTCCCCAGCCCAGCAGCAGGCAGGATGGCTGTCACACGGTTCATCATGGCCTCGGTGATGGAGCGAAAGAGCTTACACTAAATGGAAGCACATATAAACCAACCTATCCACAGGTCACGTAGCGCGGGCTTCAGCCTGCGGGTTCTGGACCTCCCAAGGACAAACCCCCGCAGGCTGAAGCCCGCGCTACTCTTTTCCCATCCCATAACAAAAAGAGAAGCAACCGAGAGATTTCTTCGATTGGACGAAGTCGATTCCGCAAGTTACGCTGCTTGTATGCCGAAGTGCTACTTTACGGGAACCAGGCTGTTCCAGGCATTCTATCTTCATCATTCATTGAGGAGATCCGTCAAATATTATGACAAAATACAAACTCGAATATATTTGGCTTGATGGCAAGAAACCCGTTCCTGAACTGCGCGGCAAAACTCTCATCAAGTCATTTGACCATCCACCCGCCCTTGCTGAGCTACCCAAATGGGGTTTTGACGGCAGTTCCACCCTGCAGGCCGAGGGCAAAAGCTCTGATTGCGTGCTAAAACCTGTGGCCCTGTATCCTGATGCGAGCCGCAAGGACGCTTTTATCGTTCTGAGTGAAGTCTTTCACGCGGATGGCACCCCGCATTCCACCAACGCCCGCGCCAGGATCGAGAACGACCCGGACTTGTGGATTGGTTTTGAGCAGGAATACTTCCTCTTTCAAGATCGGCGTCCTCTCGGCTTCCCGGAGGACGGCTACCCGAGTACCCCACAAGGCCCATACTATTGCGGTGTCGGCTACAAGTACATGGGCAGCCTGGCCCGTAAAATCGTCGAAGAGCACTTGGAACTTTGTCACGCCGCGGGCATCAATCATGAAGGCATCAACGCGGAAGTCGCGAAAGGCCAGTGGGAATTCCAAATCTTCGCCAAAGGCTCCGCCAAAGCTGCGGATGACACCTGGACCGCTCGCTATTTGATGATGCGTCTCTGCGAGAAATACGAAGTGGATTTCGTTTTGCATTGCAAACCCATCAAGGGTGACTGGAATGGATCCGGCATGCACTGCAACTTCTCGACGAAATACATGCGCGAAGCGGGGGGCCAGGAATATTTTGAAGCCCTGATGAAGGCGTTCGAGGACTACATCCCCGAGCATATTGCGGTGTACGGTCCGGATAACCATCTGCGCTTGACAGGTCTGCACGAAACGCAAGCCATCGACAAGTTCAGCTATGGTCTCTCCGATCGTGGCGCTTCGATCCGGCTGCCCATTAACTTCATCAAGGACGGTTACAAGGGGTATCTGGAGGATCGCCGCCCGAACTCCGAAGGGGATCCCTACCAGATCGTTTCCCGCATTCTGAAGACGGTCAATAGCGTCCCGAAGCCGGTGCTGGTTTAGCAAGTAGGACGGGCTTCGCAGGCTGCGGAAAAAGTAATTTATTTTGTCATTCCGAGCGAAGCGAGGAATCTCTCTTTGATTCGTACGCGGGGAAAGAGAGATTCCTCGGCGCGCAGCGCGCCTCGGAATGACAAAAAGTTGAGTTTTTCCGGAAGCTGTTCAGGCTGCCGCCCGTGTGGTGGAACTGCAGACGAAAACCGGATAGGCTGAAGCCCGTCCTACCTGAAATCCCGATTTACTTGGCGGCAAGAATCCGCTCGGGATCGACCCGCACGACAACGTACGTAATGGATCCCTCGATCGCGCTGAACCAGTGCGGCACACCCGCCGGAATTACGACCACGTCGCCCGCCTTGATCTGGCGAGTCACTCCCCCCTGAATCGCGGTGCCGCTTGCGCCGGGGCCATCTTCCAGCCTGACGGATATGGCGTCAGCGGGTCTAGGCTTTGCATTGACCATGGCGCCTCCGGTCACCAGCGTCCCCGCGCCATCCGTCACGTGATAAATTTCCGTCACCTTGAAGTGCACGGCGGCGACGCCGGGCGGCGTCTGTAACCGGTGGATTACGCCGACTGCAACGTTGTATCCTCCAGCGTCCACCACGCGAATGTTCGGCAGGGGATTCGTCGCTGAATTGGGCGCTGCGTTCAGATTGCCTTGGATGTCCGCCGCGCTGACATAGGTGGCGGGAAGAGAGCTCACGGGCGTACCCGACTGTTGGGGCGCAGCCACTTCGGGCGCTGCCGCAAAAAGCGCGAACAGAATTACGAGAAGTCCCAGCCTTGCTTTCATCGCCGACTCCTTTTTTGTGTTTACATTTTCAATTCGGAATTTCTGTTTTGGTCTTCCAACTGACCGATACCTTATACCTCGCCGCCTTTGAGCGCAACGACGGACGGTTTTATAGCGGCCGTTTCGTCCCGTGTTTTTTGGGACGGAACGTGCATATTCAAGGTCAACCTGAGCCAAGACCTTATTTTGGGATTCCCGGATGGCCGGGCGCTGCCGTCAATTGTTCCCGGATACTAAAACCGCTGAGCCGCAGCGCCATCATCTGCCCCGCGAGATTCAAGATTCGATCGGCCGCGACCTGGGGATTGAGCCCGCGCGAGTGGATGTTTGAGATGAGGTTTCGGTTCGCATCGGTATGAGTGTTGCCGGGCCGGTACGCCATGTAAGCGGATAAACTCTCCGCCGTGGCAAGACCCGGCCGCTCGCCAATCAGTAGGACTGCCACCTTTGGCGCGAGCAATTCGCCGATTTCATTCAGAACGCCTACGCGGCAGTGGCGAATCACGAATGGATTGCCCATGGTCCAGCCGCGCGCTCGGGCTCCTTCGTCAAGCAACGGCAAAAGCGAAGGAACCTGCGCGGCAACTGCCGTGACCGAGAGGCCGTCGCCAATCGCAATTTGAATGTCACTTTCCCGTGAACAACGCCTGGCCAATTCTTGCCGCGACGGTTCATTTAAGCGGCGCCCCAGGTCCGGCTGCAGGAGGTATTCTTCCTTGGAATGCGCCTCGGTGCAGACCTCGAACAAATTCCACTGTTTGATGAACGCGGCGCCGAAGACGGATTCCAAATCCAGTTCCGCGCGGACGGCGTCGCGCGCGGCGGCGTGGGCTTCGCGCAGTTCCAACTGCGTGGAAGTGCGATACGCGGCTCCGGCGCGGCCAACTAAAATGCGCGCCGGCGTGCGTTCCCGAATTTTGCGCAAGGCGTCGGGGAAATCGGCGGCGAGGAAAGAATCGGCGTCGCGCGGCACTTAGACAATTTCTCCCAGGGAGGATTCCAATCCTTGCATCAGCTCGCGCCGCGCGGACGCATCGAGCAGCGCGGGCTCCGCGTCCCGGAAAATTCCCTTCGTTTGGAGCCAGCTAAGAAACTCGGGAGCTGGGCGCAAGTTGAAAAGTTTTCTGGCGGCGAGCGCGTCATGGTAGCTGGTGGACTGATAATTCAGCATCACATCGTCCGAGCACGGAACGCCCATAAAATAATTGCATCCCGCGGCGGCCAGAAGCACCAAAAGATTGTCCGCGGAGTTTTGATCGGCCGCCGCGTGGTTCGTGTAGCAGACATCGCAGCCCATCGGGAGTCCCAGGAGTTTGCCCATGAAATGATCTTCGAGGCCGGCGCGAATGATCTGCCGTTCGTCGTAAAGATATTCCGGCCCGATGAAGCCCACGACGCTGTTCACCAGGAAAGGATGGAACACGCGAGCCACACCGTAAGCGCGCGCTTCTAGAGTCAACTGATCGACACCGTGATGCGCATCGGCAGATAGCGCGCTTCCTTGGCCCGTCTCGAAATACATCACGTTCGCGCCCTTCCAGGGAACGTCGCGTTGCGCGTGATGTTCGAGGACTTGCTCGCGCCCTTCGCGCAGCATCTGCAGCGTGACGCCAAAACTGCGGTTGGCCGCCTCCGTCCCGGCAATGGACTGAAACAGGAGGTCCACCGGCGCGCCGTGCTTCATGGCTTCCAGTTGCGTGGTGATATGTGCGAGGCAGCACGATTGCGTCGGCACACCATAGGCGTCGATCAGCCTGGCGAGCGCGCGCAGAATTGCGCCAACCGTTTCCACCGAATCCGAGGCCGGGTTCACTCCAATCACCGCATCCCCGCATCCGAAGAGGATCCCCTCGAACGCGGCCAGCAAGATCCCGCCAATGTCATCCACCGGATGGTTGGGCTGCGTGCGAATTCCCAGCACTCCACGCTCGCCCATCGTATTCCGGCAATGCGTCACATTCCTGATTTTGGCCGCCGCGAGAATGAGGTCCTTGTTGCTCATGATTTTGGCGACGGCCGCCGCGATTTCGGGAACAATCGCCCATTGGAGATGCTTCAATTGTTCCTCGCTTGTGGCGTCGTCGAGAATAATTTCGCGGAATTCACCCACGGTCATGCTTTGGATTCGCTGGAATCGGTCTGTGTTGTAGGATTCCAGGAGCAGGCGGCTGACTTCGTCATGCGAAGGATCGATCAGAGGTTGGCGGACAATTTCCCCAAGGGAGAGGTCCGCGAGTTTGCGTTTCGCAGCCACGCGTTCTCGCTCCGAGCGCGCGGCAAGACCTGCCAATTGATCGCCGGATTTCTCCTCGTTGGCCTTAGCCAGCAAGTCGCGCAGATCGCGAAAGACAAATTGCTCGGGCATGGAGTTCCCACGGGCGAATCGGGCGCCGGGTAGAAAGTAGCATCAATCGTAGACGCAAGGAAGGTGGAGGAATCGATCACGCGGCGATCGATCCCAGGCGAGTTTGCAAGAATCACCGGTCACAAGTCACGAATCACCAGTCACTGGATTTGTGGTGCCCGAAAGAGGACTCGAACCTCCACTCCCTTGCGAGAACTAGCTCCTGAAGCTAGCGCGTCTGCCAATTCCGCCATTCGGGCACATCTGCGGGGATCGTGAGGCAAATTGATTGTGCCCGCCCGTGGCAGCGTTTGTCAACGCGAGGGCTCGCTCGGCCGGTTTCACCAACCAGCCATTCCGCTGCGAGGTTGCAAACCCCTGTGGAATCAGCATCATGTGATGACTTATTTACTGTAAAGTTAGTTCAGGGTTGACAAGAAGTCCCGCCCGTCATAGTCTAGGATTCATTTTATTCGACGAAAATTTGGTAGATTAGGTTGACCGACACACCTCAGTTTGATAGACAGCGGCAGGGCGCACGGGTCGTGATGCGGGTTCCCGTGGAAGTGCGCGGCACGGCGGTGGACGGCACGCTACTGGAGGAATCGACGCATACCGGTGTCGTGGGCGTGTTGGGGGCGATGATCTGGACATCCCGGATGTTGCGAGTCGGCACAGAAGTGGAACTCACCAACCGCTTTTCGCAGCAGACCGCCAAGTTTCGCGTCGCGTGGGTAAAGGACCAACCGGACGGCGAACTCTGGGAAACCGGCGTCGAATCGCTGCTACCGCTGGATGACTTCTGGGGAGTGCGATTCCCGCCAAAACCCGGTAACCACTAGATAACACTCGCCGTCGCCCCGTTTGGAATAATGCTATAATTCGCCCAAGTTTTGCCGTTGCAGGACGGCGCAATTGCCCGTTCCATTGCCACCCAGTGCCGTTCTCGCAGGGAGGAAACCTTGGAAGGATCTAGATCACTTATTCTCGATATGCTCATGATCTCCTGGGGTGTCATCACGTGTGTCTTGGTGGTGCTGGTCGTTTACCGGGGAACGCTGTCGTCGAAAGAAGATGATCAGATCTTCATTGATGCCGCCGAACAGCATCATTACCAGGAGCAGCTGGTGATCATTGACCGGATCTCACGTCTGACCAAGCCGATTATCGCTCTCGCCATCGCTTCCGGAGCGCTCTTGCTGGCCAGCGCTGGGGTTTGGATTTATCAGGGCTTCAAGAGCTTCTAGCGCTTGCCGCCGCTGGGCGGGGCCGAATCCACCGTGGTGGCGGGCTGGGGAAGCGAAGAGTCCACGACCGAGGAGTGGTTTAGAGTAATCACCCACCGGTCCGCCTGCTTCATCAAGAAAAGGGTGGTGTGCCCTCGGAATTGAACCACTTTGCCCTCCGTCTGCGCGGCATACACGAATTGGTAGGTGGCCCAGGCGGTGTTGCCATTCACCTTAATGAGGGTATTTGACCGGTCGATGCGAGCGCCGCTGACTTGAGCGCGTTGCACCTGATAGGCCTTCAGGAAATTGTCCCACCCGATGACGGGCGGTTCCCATGCACCGCTTACTAAAACCACATCCTCCGCATAGTATTTATGCATGGATTCCGTGTCGCCGATTTGCCAGTAGCCCAAGGCTTCGCCGATGGCCTGATCGATGGCCTGTGAATCCGGCGTGTGCATCGCGGATTTAATTTCCTCTCCAAGATCGGGGGGTGGCGCGTTTTTATTCTTATCCTTTTTTTGCGCGGCCGCAGGAATCGCGACGGTCATCAAGGCGAGCGCCAGGATGGACCAGATCCGAAGGCATCTTGCATAGTTCACCGCGACTTTTCTCATGTCTGCTCCCCGCCGGTGAAGATAGCACGAACCCAATCGCGCCAGCCGGGAATCGGCGGGTGAAGTGTCGTGCCAGTGCATGCCTTCCAGCAGCGGATATCCCTCATTTGAAACGCGTCTTCCGCACAACGTCGAGGCCGAACGTCCCGTTTTCATCGCGCAAGGCAACCACGGAGAATTCGCGGTTAACGGTGTATTCGATTTGAATCACTTGATACTGCGTCGTTGTGACGTCCGTAATGTAGGTGATGACGAGACCGCGCGTGACTTGCTGCTCAATCGTGACGCTGGCGATCGAGTTTTGCTGCGTGTTCAGCGTTGCGACCGATGGCCCGACGCTGAAGTGGCTGATCCCGAACAGACGCTGGATACGCCCGCCCAATTGGCTGGAAATCGCTTCGGAGAGCAACGCCGAGGCGCCCACTCCCGCGTTTTGCCCGGTGGCGGTTCGGGCCGCGCTTTCTTCCCCGGTTTGGCCCAGGGCCAGCAACTCGATGATGTCGCTCGAGGGCAACGGCGGGTCGGAGCGGTACGCCAGCGTGAGGCGGCTTGCGGGGCCCGTGAAATCGAGAGTGACTTCATACTGGCGGATCGTGGTCGTGGCCTCGACGTTCAAGACCGGATCCAGGCGGAACGGATTGGCGAAATTGATGTCGCCACGCGCGATATTGTACTGGTTGCCGCGAAAACTCATTTCCCCGCTCAACAAGTGAATGTGGCCGAGGAGAATGGGATGCTCCCAGGTTCCGCGCAAGCGCAGGCTCGCGTCCGTCAGCAGGCGCGCGCCTGCCCACTCCATTCGTGAATCGGGGCTTGAGTCGGCCTGAACGTCGAACTGCAAATTTTGTAAATACGACGAAGACGTGCTGGGCCCGGCCGCCGCCTCCTTGGATGAAACCATAAAGCTCCCCAGATCGAAGCCTTCAGCCATCAGCAGGCGATCCACAACGATGCGCCCGGAAAGCGTTGACGCTTGCGCGTTTCCGGAGAGGCGCAAGGTCCCGCCAACGAGCCAGCTCATCCCAATCGGATAACGAATGCGAACCTGGTCGGAACGCACGTTGAGCACGTAGTTCAACGGCCCTTCCCCGTACGCCACCGCGCCGCCAATGGTGAGGCGTCCGCCACCGGTTTCCGCGGCGACGTTCTCGAACACCATGCGATTCGCGTCAAAATTAAAGTCTCCAACGACATTGCTCAGCCCCGCTGGAAAATCGCCGTACCGCAGCGAAGTCCCCTCGACGTGAACCCTGCCGTTGAAGCGCGGCGTGGCCATGGTCCCGGCGACCAAGGCATTGATCTGCGCGCGGCCCGTCGCTTCCAGTTGCGGCAAGAACCCGTTGAGCAACTGGAGGCTGACCGCTCCATCCAGGCGCAAATTGAGGGCTTGATCCCCGGCGAAACGCGCTGATCCGCTCACATGAAAATCCGTGTCGGTCCCGCGGAGACTCGCCTGTTCGACACGCACCTCATCTCGACGATAAGTGAGCCGCACCGGGCCGACATTTTCCAACTTCACGCTTTCAAATTCAAACGTCAGGCGGGAGAGATTTGCTTCCACGGCCAGAGTTTCTGGGCGCGCACCGAAGCCCGCGACGTCAAAATGGCCGTCCACCAAACTGTGGCCATTCAACCGGGAAAGGTGCAGGGCCGAGACGATGAAAGGATTGAAATCAATTCGTTCCGCCGTGAATTCCGCATTGACTGCATAATCGCCCCCGAGCCCAATGTCCACCTTGCCTGCAAGCCGCCCCGACGTCATCGCCGAATCAATCGTTGCACTCAGGTGGCGCCCATCCGAATCGACTTTCCCGTCAAAGCTTCCCACCACGTCATTGCCGAGTTTCAAGTCCACCAATCGCAGCGTTGCGTGCAATTCGGGGGCGCGTAGCGGTCCCTGCCCGTGGGCTTGCAAATTGAGGCGGCCTCCAACGGGGAGCCGCGCCATCTGGATTTTCTCGATCGCCTCAAGCGGAATCGCCGCGCCTGTGAAGTCAAAAGTCACCTCGCCCGTGCCGGTGTGGTAGTCGAGATTGCCGGTCACAATGCCTGCGGGCGCGCCCGGCGCGTGCGCCGCTAGCCGCAACTCGGCGTTGGCAATTCGCACATCGCCCGTATGAATGGACAATTGTCCACGCGCTCGCTCGAAGCGCCACGATCCTGTCGCTGCGTTCGACAGGTCAAACAAACCCGCAAACTCGGGCTGCGCGCGCGTACCCTTTCCATGAAATTGCCCGGTAAGCAACCCCTGCGCCGAATAGGACGTCCCCAGCATTTTTTGCAGATCGTCCGTATCAGCCCCCACCAGATTGACGTCAAACGTCCATCCGCTTTCGGGAGAAAAACCCCAATTGTCGAGGTCAAGGGACAATTCCAGCTCCGCAGAAGACCGCCCCCTGCGCGCGCGGCCTCGGACAATATGCAACTCGTCGGGCGAGTAGGTGAGCTCCCCTTCAAGATCGTCCCAATACAATGAGCCATATTGCGCTTGGGTCCCCTTGAAGCGTCCCGTGAAGGTGGGATGATCCAGACGCCCTGTCAACCCACCTTCCCAATGGAAACGGCCTCCGATCACTTCGGGCTGCTCGCTTGGACCGCGCAGGCGGTTGATGAAATCGTCCCACAACGTGAGATCATCCGTGTCGAGTGTCATTTCCAGCGAAGAGTCGATCTCGCTGAGAGCGCCGCGAAATTGGATGCGGCTGGAGGGCGTTGTAATCTCGCCCGGTGAGAGCTCGAATTGCTTGTGGTCCATGTCAAAGTGAAACTCGAAGTGCGCCGCGGTGGGGATCTGCCCCGGGGCAATCGTGGCCGGAGGCGTCCACACCGACTCCCCCCGCGAATCGACGTGCTTGAAATCGGCGACCCAGGTTGTCGTCGCGTCCGCATCCATGCGGCTGCCCCAGTGCAACGGAATGATGGGAAGACCCGGGTTGTCTTCCGCGGCCAGCGCCTGGCGCAGGTCCATACCGCGAATTTTCGTTTCGGCGCGGAAATCCAGCTTCGGGAGATTTACCCGCACGTGGCTGCTCACGTTCCCGCCGAGCACCAGGGCTTCCAAATCCGGCAATTCCACACTGCGATTGTCGGCGTGGTAGCTGCTATGGGCAGAAATATTCCCGGGATGAAACCATTGGTTTTTTATAGTGATCCGGTCAGCCGTGAAACGTCCGCCGAAGTTCATCTGTTCAGGGGAGTATCCTCCCTCGCCGGCAAATTCAATATGCCCGCCCGGCGCATCGCGCTGGCGCACGATCGTCCAAAGATCTTCGAGGCGCAGCTGGCCTCGGTACC
This sequence comes from uncultured Acidobacteriota bacterium, assembly GCA_963719875.1. Taxonomy (GTDB): domain Bacteria; phylum Acidobacteriota; class Terriglobia; order Acidiferrales; family UBA7541; genus Palsa-360. The sequence goes on from CAVRDJ010000002.1 coordinate 2,200,521, forward strand.
GGAAGGTCCAGACGGGCTGCGCGAAACTGGCAAGATTGGCCAGCGCGTCGATTTCGCTGCCCGCCGTTTTCCATTGCAATTGCGTCACGGAAAACGAATCCTGCCGGAGCGTGAATCGCGCGGAGAAATTCGACACGAATGGCAAGTTGCGCAGTGCCGCGACTTCAACTTTTTGCCAGCTGGTCTGGCCCAGGTACACGGGGCGTCCGCCTTCGCTCGTATAGTTCATTGTGAACTCAAAGTTTCCGCCTTTGGCCTGGAGCGGGATTCGCTTGTCATTCCATAAAATTTCTCCGTCCTCGAGACGCAACTGTGCAACCTTCAAATCGAACAGGCTCTGGACGTCCGGTTTGCCGGCGCTCACGGGAATCTTTGGTCCCGGAAAGTTCGTCGAGCCGTCTTTTTCAACTTGCACGTTGGCCGAGAAGTGAGACATCTCCACATTTCCGAGCGAAATCTTCCTGCCCCAGAACGATTCGATGTGGATGCCGAACTGCAAGACGCCCGCGTGAAATAGCGGAGGACTTCCAGCCGGCTCGCGGCCATGCAAGGTCAATCCGTCGAAACGAGCGGTGAGGAGCCGCCAGCCAATATGAAAATTTCCCAACTCGACGCGCGCGCCGGTGCTCCTCTCCAGCTGCTCCACGATCGTCCGCCGGGCCCAGCGATCCGCGAGCCCGCTGGCGATCACATAGGCGATAGCCAGTCCTGCGACCACCGCCAAGGCGACGAAGAGGCCCAGCCCGTGTTTCAGTCGGAATTTTCGCTTCGTTGCGTTCATCGCTTCAGGTTTCGATTGCGCTTCACGGCTTGCCGCCCGCAGCTTCGATTTCGATCTTCAACCGCGATTTCGTATCGTCCAGCCACTTCACCGTCAGGGTGCTGATCCCTCGCTGGAGGAGCAATTCGCGGATCTGCTGTTCGACCGCAGCCGGGCCCGGATCAGGCTGATTCTTCTTCGCTAGTTCCGGCAGCAACTCATTCTTATAATACGCTTGAATTTCCGCGGGCTCGACTTGCACGGACGGCCGGAATTTATAATCGAGGTAGCGCTCAACGTAAATCTGCCGGCTCAACAATTGCCGCACTTGGGCGGCGGAAAGGCCGAGCTCGTTCAGACGGGATGCATACTTCTCCGGATTCGCAAACTGTTCCCTGAGCCGCGTTAGTTCGCGCTCGATCTCCGATTGCGCAGGCTGCGGGAAATGAGACGCCGTAGCTTCCGTCTCGACGACCCACTGTTCGATCAATTCTTCGAGCAGCTTGTCGTCGCTCTCCGCATGGCCATCGATCAACTCTTGGAAAGCGCCGAGTTCGCGTACCTGGCTCTGCAGAATAATGTCACCTTCGATGTGCGCCACGATGCGGTCCACTACGCGCGCTGACTGAGGCGGCGCGCATCTGCCAAACGTTTGCGGCGCCTCTGCCGCAGACAAAAGCAAGACGAAAATGAAACACGCGTGGCGCATCAGAACGTCGTCCCCAAGTTGATGAAAAATTGGAATCCGGGAAGCCGAGCTAGGGTTGTCAAGCAGGCCGCGGTCGTGGTGGCCGGGCACGTCCCACCGCTCTGAATCAGGTATTGCGGCGGGTTCAGCTGGTAACCGAGATCGAGCGCCACAGGTCCGATCGGCGTTCCGTAGCGAAACTCAATTCCGACTGTGTGCGAGAAGTATCTCAGCTCGTTGGTGCAGTTCGTCAAACACACATTCGGTTTGGCTGGATCGAAGGTTGGCGCCAGCGGCTTGGTGCGAAGCGAGATTTTCCGGATGCTGGGGAACACATTGCCGGCATCGTAAAACACGGCGCCGCCCAGGCGGTCGCCAATCAGCGGCAAATGCATCGGGAAGCGCAAGTCCTGGTTAAAGATAAGCTCCGCTTGTCCACCGATGGGGAAGCCCGTGACGGGATCGCGCGGCCCCGCCTGGTTGAGGCCAAATCCGCGCAAGGACGTGCCGCCGCCGGCGAAGAACCGTTCCGGGAGCGGAATATCGGTAGAGAGCGAGTGCCCGTAAACCGTCTGAATGCCGAACCGTGTGGAACGCGCAAAGACTAGTCTCCGGCTGATGGGGCTGTAGGTTGAATTCTGCAAGTACACGCGGAAGAAATTCGCGGACGAGCCGATCGCTTTCATGGCCATGCTCACGTCCACATTCTCAAAATCCCCGCGGCTGGGATCGGAGGGGCTGTTGCGGCGGTCTCGAAGCCAGGTCACTTCGAATTCGGAAACTTCCGTACTCTGGCTGAACAGCGGAATTTCCTGGACCGCGATCTGGATATTGCTGGCGACCACGTGACGGTAGGCATACCGGTAGAGGACCGAGCTGCTGGAAGAGAGCTTCTGGGCGAGCCCCACGGAACCCTCTGCCCGCCGGGAATCGAAGGTTTGCACATCTCGCGAAGTTTCGTAGAAGGCGGAAAGCTGCAGGTTGAAATTGGGAGACGCGAAATAATTGGGCGCTAGGTAGGTAACGAGCGCGCGGCCTTGAATCGTGCTGGCCCGCGCCTTGAAGGAAAGAGAGTCCGCGCGTCCGGTAAGATTTGCCTTGGTAAGTTCCAGAGTGCCACGCGGCGCCGCGCTGAACGTTTGAGAAGTCGCGCTGGTGGAGCTGCCCAGGCGCTGCGCTTCAAATCCCAGGCCGTAAGCGATGGTGTAGCGTCTGGCCTCGTCTACCATGACGACAATCGTCTTTTTCTCGTCCTCGCCTTCGGGATTTTGCGGCGCTATCGAAACGCGGCTGAAAATCCCCAGGTTGTAGAGCTTCCGCTGGGTCTCCACGACAGTGCCTTCGCTCAGCGGCTCGCCTGCCCGAATTCCCACCTGGCGCGAGATTATCCCAGGGCGAGTATGCTCGTAGCCGCCCAACAGGACCTTTGCCACTAGGACCTGGCGTCCTTCGGTGATGTGATACGTCAGCCGAACCGTGGGACCGGCCTTCGGCCCCGCCGGCGGCAATTTCTCTTCGGTGGCTGAAAATTGAGCTTCTGAGAATCCCTGGTCATAGTAGGTCGCTAGAATGTTGTCACGGTCGGATGACACATTGAATTCGGAATAGGGCTGCCCCTTGGAGGAGCCCACCACGCCGAGAAGTTCATCCTGGCTCAGTTGCTGGTTGCCCACAATTGCCAGGCTCTCGACACGGGTTTGCTGTCCTTCCTGGATGACAAACTTCACCGACAGGTCCCCGTGGTGGCCCTTGTAATCATCGACAAGCTGGCTTTGCACTTCGCAATCCTGAAAACCGTTGGCTTCATAGAGGGTCCGAATTGATGTGACGTCATCCTGCAGCTGCTGGCTCGAATACCGTCCCGGGGAGGCATAGGCCGCGGGCTGAACTTTTGTCTGGCCCCGGAGAATATCCGAGCTGAAATATTTGTTGCCGGTGAATGCCACATCAACCAATCGGTGGTGATCCCCGCGTTCTATTTGATAATTGACCACTCTCGCCGCCTCGCGTACTACATTGCTTGATTCCTCCGCCGGAGCATCGGATACAGCAAAACTCACTTGCGTGTCAAAGTACCCGTCGCGTTGGAACCAATCGCGCAAGGAACGGCGCCCTTCTTGAAGCAGGTCCTCATCCACTGCCCCTTCCTGATAAATGGGAACCAGTTTGCGCAAAGTTCCCGCCGGAACCTTTGCGCCCTGCACCGTCACGCGCACTTCCTGCCCTGCATACAGGGTGAAATCGATCGGCACGCGATTCGACTTCGCATCATAGGCGCCGCGATGAATCGTCACTCGCGCTCCGAGATAGTTCTTCCCTGCCAGCCATTTTCGTGTACGGTCGGCCGCGCGATTCAGGCGGTCGGAGGTCACTTCGGCTCCCTCTTTGAGTTTCACCTGGCTTCGAGCCTCTGCATTCGCAAATTGCGTCTGGTTCTGGATGGTAATGGCGCCAATCCGGGCCCGCGGACCTGCCGTCACGTGCACCAGAATGTCCATCTGGAGCGTGTCGGGATGCGGCGTCGTCGCATAATCGAGCTTAGCCTGATATTGTCCATCATCTTCAAGGGTTTGCTGGAGTCGATCGAGTCCCTCCTTCACGTCGCCTGCACGGAACGGTTCTCCGACGTTGAGCCGCAGCGCGGAAAGCGCCAGCGCCTCTCCCGGCGGCTCGCGCAATCCCTCAATCTGTACCCGGTTGATGTAGAAGTTTTGGCGGACAACGAAATCCAGGCGGACTCCTCCGGGAACATCGGCCAGTTCGGCGCGCAAATCCGCATAACGGCCTGAGCGAAACAGCTCCCGAAGGCTCGCGCTTTCCGCTTCCATGGAAAAGGGCTCGCCGGGCTGAAGAGTCAGCTTGGGAGGATCTTGTTCCAGCACGGCGCCGGATTCGGCGACGACACGCACTGCGACCACATGCGGCGGCTCACCCGGAAAACCGCTCTGTGCGGCGAGAGCGCCTGCACAGAGTAACCAGAACGCCGGCAGCCACGCGGCGAACCGAACGAAGGGACGATGAGCGATCGGCATCACTCTTCACAACAGAGCTAGGGTAGCATAGCCGAGGTTGCCTGCCCGGCGCGAATTCTGCCCGCACGCGGAAAACGCCACTCGATTTCCCCGCGAAGCATCCGTGGCGCTATGATGTGAGTAGGACGGGCTTCAGCCTGTCGGGTTTAGAGTTGCCAGCCGCGCAGGCGAAAATCAGACAGTCCCGCCGGGGCGGGACCGTCCTACTGAAACGCTCCGGAGATCGGCTCGGCCCTATGGACGCAAAATCCTACGAACGCTACTCGCGGCAGATTCTTTTCAGCGAAATCGGCGAGGCGGGCCAGCAGCGCCTGCTCGAATCTTCAGCTGTGATTGTAGGTTGCGGAGCGCTGGGGACCGCGCTGGCAAATCTGCTCGTGCGCGCGGGCGTGGGCAAGTTGCGCATCGTGGACCGCGATTTCGTCGAGCCGTCCAACTTGCAGCGGCAGACTCTGTTCGAGGAATCCGACGCGCAGGAAGCCTTGCCCAAAGCGGTTGCTGCCGAGCGCCGCCTGCGCGCCATTAATTCCGGAGTATCGGTCGAAGGGATCGTCGCCGACGTCAGCCCAAAAAACGCCGAGGAATTGTTGCGCGGATTCCCGCTCATTCTCGATGGAACGGACAACTTCGAGACGCGCTTTCTTCTAAACGATGTCGCGATCCATTTGAACGTTCCCTGGATTTACGCCGCTGTGGTCGCCAGCTACGGCGTGACGCTCACCGTGCGTCCCGGCGAAACGGCGTGCCTGGCGTGCGCGCTCGAATCCGAATCCGGGAACGGTTCGCAGGCTACGGGCACGGAGGATACCTGCGACACCATCGGAGTTCTCGGCGCCGCCGCAGGGGCGATTGCTTCCATCGAAGCCGCGGAAGCCATCAAGCTGCTCACCGGCAAATCCGAATCGTCGGGAGGGCGCCTCATTTCATTCGACGTCTGGTCCGGGAAGTTTCAATCCGTCCGCGTGGCGCGCAATCCCCAATGCCGCGCGTGCGTCCGCCACGATTTCCGCTACCTCGAAGGCGAGGCGCAGCCCCACTTGACGATGTGCGGCCGCGACTCCGTGCAAATCCACGAACGCCGCCGGCAACTCGATCTCTCCGCGCTGGGCAAGCGCATCGCCCCAACAGTCGCCGAGGTGCGAGAAAATGGTTTTCTTTTGCGCTTCCGCGTCCCGCCCTACGAAATGACCGTCTTCGCCGATGGCCGCGCCATCGTCAAAGGCACGCGCGATATGAGCGTCGCGCGATCGCTGTATGCGCGCTATATTGGTGTTTAGTAGCGCAGGCTTCAGCCTGTGGTTTTTGATTTTCGCCAGTGCAAACCCCACAGGCTGAAGCCTGCGCTACTAAACACCTTCAAAAAATCTCTCGAAGCATTTCAGATCTCACACACATCGTGTTTGGAATGCAGCCGCGTGAGCCCGCGCCCCATCGCGTTCAGTTGCTCTTCGCCAAGAATTTTTTCGATGCGCGGAAACAATTCGTTTTCTTCCAGCCGCACATGATCGTGAAGAAGTTTTCCGAGGCGCCCCATTTCTTCCGCTTCAATCGGAGTCTTCGCCGCGAGCCGCCGCTCAAAATCCAGCACGGCGGCGCGAATCTCAGCGTGATCGGCGAGGATTCGCATGACCTCGGCGTCCCGGTCAAGCCTCGTGTGCCGCGCATACGCAGGCAGCAGTACTTCCTCCTCCTCGCGAAAATGCACATGCCCGGACTTGTGCCAGAAGCGGACAAACTTCTCCGCCTGACGCTCGACCGCCGCCGCGCGTTTCTCCGCCGGCGCTTCCGCCGCGCGCCGCATCCCCAGCGCCTGAATCAAGGCGAAGTGGTGGTGCTGGCTAAGTGGGTGCAAACTCGGATGGCGTTTCATGGTTCGGCCGTTTTTTTCGTAAAACCGATGGAATAGACTTCCACGGCCCCGCCTCGGCTTTCTGAAAGAGCGACAATTGATCTCGATGGGGGTCTACTTCGGCGGCCACTTCCTCTTCCGTTTGAATTCGCCCATCACCGCGAATATGCTCCACCTGAATTCCGTGACCGAGCAGCACCCGGCCTACAAGCAATCGCCGGTGGCAGGCGGCCGGATTTTCCTCCGCGCACAGCAAGGCGACATTGTATTCGCGGATTCCGCGTTCCAGCCGCGACAATCCCTCCTGAAAAAGGGATGTTGCCGCGACGCGGTCATACAGGACATGTCCTTCTTCATCGTAAAACTCCTCTCCCTCGGGACGTCCTCCAAGTTCCCGCCCGAGAAAGAGGTAGCGAATCCCCGCGTCCTGCAGGGCAAGCTTCAGCGCCTCGTGATCAAACTGCGTAGCGTATTTAGAGTAGGGCTGCGAGCGCGCGTCCACAACCACCAGGACGGCATGCGCCTTCAACAAGCTCAGGAAGTGCTCCACGGTATGGTTGGAATGTCCGATCGTGAGGACGCGAGGGCTCGCAGTGGCGTTGTTTTGCATTTGCGGCGGTATGCTCGTGCAAGCCAGTTTAGCACAGGGACGGAATTCCCAAGTTGTCCGCGGAGAGAGCGGCGGCCTACCCGCTTCGGCCGATGGGGTGCCGGAGAGCGGCGCGGTCGAGGTTTTCGCGCAGGTTCATCAAGGTGAGGAACGTGTTCAAGATGCGCGCCTTCATCTCATCGGCGAGGGGCAGGCCGCTGGTTGAAGCGCGGGCCAGCATTTCGCCATGGTCGGCAATGAAGCGAATGATTTCGACCTGGCGCGCGTGGGGGGTCTTTCCGTAGACGGTTTCCCGGCGCAATTGGGCGCAATCGGTCTCAACTTTCAGGGTGAAATGAAGCACGCACAGGTGGACCGGTTCGAGCGCCGCCGGGACCTGCCCCTTGCAACCCTTTTCGCCACAGACTGTGAGTGTTGTTGGCATTGGATAGGGGCATACCCCGAGTCAATGATTGTAAGCACCGCGCGTGCCAAAAATCCAGTTTGTCCGTAAAATGTGCGCCGAATCAGCCATCTGTCCGTCTGGCCATTGGCCCGGGTATTTACAGGGCGCGCCAACCGTGCCGATGGGGATACCGGGTTACAATATTCGCTTTACACAGGGGGCTTACATCCCTGCAGCACCTGGACTTGGAAGTAGAATAGGCAGATTCAACTCGGAACCGAAGTCAGGAGATCCAGGCTCATTATGGCAAACACCATCGAAAGTACCGACCTAATCCGCTGGGACCTCAGCATCCTGTATGCGGATATCGGGGATCCGCGGCTGGATTCCGACTTGAGCGAACTCACGGCCATTGCCAAGCATTTCTCGCTTACGTATAAGGGCAGGCTGGAGGAACTGCTGGATGCGGCGATCCGGGACTATTCGGAAATCGAGATGCTCAGCGGGAAGATCACCTCGTACCTGTTTTTGAGGGAGAGCACGGACCTGACCAACGCGGCGATCAAGGCCAAGCACGCCGGGTTTCAGCGTGAATTGAGCGCGATCCGGGGGGAACACCTTACCTTTTTTGAATTGGAGCTCGTCCAGCTCAGTGAAGACACTCTGAAGATGTATTATGAGCGCGACCCCATCGTTTCCAAGCACCGCCCGTGGATCGAGCATATACGTACATTCAAGCCGCACTTTTTGACCGAGCCCGTCGAGTCCGCCCTGGTGAAGCGTTCACCATTTGACTCCAGCTCCTGGGGCGACTTTTTCGATGAGGTGGAAGCCGACCTGAATTTTGAATTCCGTGGCGGCTCCAAAAATCTCACCGAAATGATGCACGTGATCGCCGAATCCAAGGATGGCGCCGAGCGCGCCGAAGCCCTGAAGTGCGTGAATGATGGGCTGCTCGGCCCGTTCGCGAAATATGCCGCCCAGACGCTCTACATGGTTGCCGGTTTGAAAGCAGTGGAAGACAAGGAACGCGGCTACGCCCACCCAATGGACTTTCGAAACAAGGCCAATCGAATTCCAGACTCCGTGGTCGAGGTCCTCCACAACGCCGTCACGACCCTGGGCGGTTCCCTGACGCGGCGCTATTACAAGTTGAAGGCGCGCCATTTGGGACTAACTTTGCTTCGCTGGAGTGATCGCAACGCTCCTATGCCGTTTGCCGATACGACCGTGATTCCCTTTGACGAGGCCGCGGGGATTGTCACCAATTCGTATGAAAGTTTCAGCCCGACGCTTACGTCAGTCGTGAAAAGTTTCTTTGCCGAACGCCGCGTTGATGTGCCGGTGGTAAAAGAAAAACGCAGCGGCGCTTTCAATTCTTCCCACGTCCTGCCAGGCGGGAAGCCCGTTTCCTTTACGCTCATGAATTATCTGGGCTCTAACCGGGACGTGATGACGCTCGCGCACGAACTGGGGCACGGCGTACACGGCATCCTCGCCGGAGAAGCGCAGGGCCCGCTGATGTTCCACGCCCCGATTGCCTACTGCGAAACGGCATCCGTTTTCGGAGAGATGACCACGTTTACCTTCCTGAAGGATCGCCTCGTTCGCGCGGGAGACAAGAACTCGCTCTTGGCGCTGATCATGGCCAAGATCGACAGCACCATCAACACAGTCGTCCGCCAGATCGGCTTCTCAAACTTCGAGCGGCGCCTCCACGGCATGGACGAGTCCTACACGGCCTGGACGGAGCCCAAGAAAAGGTCGGTCGAAGAGCTGGACGCGATCTGGCTGAAAACGGCACGGGAACTCTATGGCCAGGAGGGCGAAATTTTTACTTACGAAAACTCCGAGCACTTGTGGGCCTACATCCCGCACTTTCATAGCCCGTTTTACGTCTACGGCTATGCCTTCGGTGAACTCCTGACGCAAAGCCTCTTCGCGCAGCGCCAACGCCTGGGAGCAAAGTTCGAGCCGCTTTACCTGGAGCTGCTGCGCTCCGGGTCCACCAAGGACGTCGTGGAACTGCTCGGGCCGTTCGGTCTCGACGCACGGGATGAGGCCTTCTGGAAGGACGGCATAACGGTCAGCCTGGGGGCCTTGATCGAAGAAGCAGAGCAACTGTCTCGCGCGATAGGAGTGATCTAGGGAATGGGTCGAAGCGCCCATCGGAAAGTGACCACTGAACTTCCGGAGATGGGTCGGTTACCTCGAAGAGAATTTCTATTAAGTCATAAGTATATCAAAAATATACTACTTACGGAATGTTAACAGGAATACAAGAATGCCATAGATGCAAGCGTCCGCGGCGCCTTCGGCGGAAATAGAGCCCTTCCTCGCTAAGTCCTGCAAAATCCAGGACTTCCCAATCGTTATATCGTAATACGACATAGTTACTATTCGCGCACGCAGCGATGTCGTTTGGGGCGATCTTTATCAAATCCTTATGCCCGGATTGCTAAACTAAGAGTCGCCCCCATGAGCCATCCTGCTCATCTCCCCGGGAGTCATCATCCCCGGTCGGACGTATTGAACGGGTCTCCGCTTGAAGACTTTCAGCCGAGGAATGCCTCCTTCGAATTGAGCGGTCTAGCGAATAAGTTCTATCGCAATCTGCAAGACTACGGATGGCAAATCACCCTGAAGAAGACGTTGGCCTATCTGCTTCGATCGATTTATTTTCGGCAAGTCTACCGGATCTATAGAATTAACCTTGAAGAAATCAAGCCATCCGTGGACTTGGACAAGCACCCGTTCACGTTCAAGATTCTGACCCTTCAAAACGTGGATATGATCGCGCAGATTGAAAATATCGCTGAGTGGATGCGTGGTCGATTGGCAGAAGCACTCACGGCTGGGCAATTGTGTCTGGTAGCGCTGGACGGCAGCGAGGTCGCAGGCTTCAATCTGATTAATTTTGGCCATGCCACGCTGATCTTGGTGAGTCTGCAGAAAAAACTCCGAAGAGACTTCGCCTGGTCCGAGCACATTGCCGTCAAAAAGAAGTTTCGGAAGACAGGTCTGGGGTCTCAACTTCGATTAAGGATATTTCAGGAGCTTAAGAGGCGAGGGTTTCGCCGGCTGTATGGAGGGACGCTCCGATCCAACACCGCTTCCCTGAGCCTGGCCAGATCCGTGGGGTTCAAGGAAATCGCCGATATCCATTACCGCAAATTCTTCTCCTCCAAGAATTGGCACTACAAGAGGGTTCGAGGATGAGCGTTGTTGAGAAGATCGATCAATTCCTGGTCGGAAGGATCTCCTTTCCCGCCATCAATTACGTCTTGAATCGAAAGGATATTCTGGGCCGTTACCGGAACTTGTTGCAGACCGAGTATTACTCGAAAGATGCTCTCAGAGAGCTGCAATTCCAGAAACTCAGCGCAGTCCTTCAGCATGCTTACAGGTGGAACCCCTTTTACACCAAACGGTTCATGGAAATCGGACTTGTGCCTCAGGACATCAAAACATTGGAAGACATACGGCGGATTCCTCCGCTGGTCCGTCAGGACGTAATCGATCACCGGGTGGATATGGTGGACGCCCGCTTCCATCATTCGATCTCAGCCGCTGAACAGGCGGCCCGTGCAGCGGGTTTGCCGCGGTCCTTTGCAAGATTTCGCAGGCACAGGCTGATCCGATGCACGACCACGGGTTCAACTGGAACTCCGACGGTCTTCTACGAAGATGGATCAACGACGGCGTTGAATTGGGTTCACGAGCTGAGGTTGAAGCAATGGTATGGCCTTGCCCCTGGCGCAAAAGAGGCCCGCATGTCGGCGCTTTCAAGCGAATACATGGCCAGGAGCAAGCGCCCACCAGCCAGGGAATACTTGTGGAATCAAGCGATTCTTCCCGGCTATTTTCTTTCCGATCGCGAATACGAACTTTCCCTAAGGAAAATCCAGAAGTTTAGGCCGCGTATTTTATGGGGACCCACGCCCGCGCTGACCGGTCTGGCCCAATATGTGCAGCGCAAGAACGAGGACATCTCCCGGTGTCGTCCAGACCTGGTGATTTCACGAGCCGCCCCTCTTTACGAACATGAAAAGAAGCTGCTTACTGAGGTCTTTGGCTGCCCCGCAACGAACATCTACGGCACCCGGGAAGTGGGGCACGTGGCCATGATTTGTCCGCACGGCTCCATTCACGTGAACCAGGAAAATTACATTGTAGAGATAGAAGGAAGCGGAATTGGTGAAGAGAGTGCCGGGCCAGGACAAGTTCTCATCACTCCGCTGAACGTGTCGCCTATGCCCTTCCTCCGGTATCGGATAGGCGACCTGGCAGAGTTGGGAGGGAGCGATTGTCCTTGCGGCCGGTCCCTGATCGCATTCAAGAAAATCATGGGGCGTACTGGAGAAGTATACAAGACGAAAGACGGCCATTTGATTGAACCCGGCTTCTGGTGCTTCGCATTCATGGTTGGCCGGCCGGGTCAGGATGTGGAGAGGTTTCAGGTGGTCTATCGGCGCGCCGACTGTATCCGTTTTCGAATTGTGCGCAGAGATGGCTACTCCGCGGAGACCGCAGCCGATTTGCGGCATTTCTTGGATAAGTATTTTCCGTCCAGTATGCAATTTGAATTCGAGTACGTCTCTGCCATCAAGCCTCAACCTTCGGGAAAGTGCCCTATCGTTGTGAATGAAATCGAGCTGCCGGCGGAGCAGTTAGTGCACACTTGAAATCAAGATGGCGGCGCTAAGGGGCAGGCTCCTGCTGCTACTAACTATTAATTGATCGAGAGATTTCAGGGGCGGCGGGTTGGTATCTGAGCGCATCTCTTGAGGAACCGCTGGCGAGGCCCGGCAGGTCCCGGGAATTGGGATTACCGAAAACTGCCGTGCCCTGGATCCCCTTGCTGTTCCGAATCGCTAAGGCCTATGCTAAACTGTCGGGGCAATAGACCGGGATTCGTCCCCCAACTTGTTCCCCAAGAGGCGATTATCATGTCTGGGCATTCGAAGTGGGCCACCATCAAGCATAAGAAAGCGGCTACGGACGCCAAGCGCGGCCGCATCTTCACAAAAGTGATTCGCGAAATCACCATTGCCGCGCGGGTGGGCGGCGGCGATCCGGATTCCAATCCGCGCCTGCGCACCGCGATCCTGGCCGCCAAAAATGAAAATATGCCCAACGACAACATCGAGCGCGCCCTGGCGCGCGGCACCGGGACGCTGGAAGGCGAGCAATACGATGAGGTGAATTTTGAAGGCTACGGCCCGGGCGGCGTGGGCATGATCATCGAAGTGGTCACCACCAACCGCAACCGCGTCGTCAGCGAGATTCGCCACGTGATGAGCAAGCACGGCGGCAACATGGCCGAAAACGGCGCCGTGGGCTGGATGTTTCAGCGCAAGGGAGACATTGTCGTATCCAAAGAAAAGGCGAGCGAAGACAAGACGCTCTCGATCGTTCTGGATGCCGGCGCGGACGATTTGCGCGACGACGGCGAAGCCTGGGAAGTGCTGACTCCCCCGGAAAGTTTCGAGGCGGTTCGTGATGCGCTAACGAAAGAGGGCATCACTCCGGATTCCGCCGAGGTCGGCTGGGTGCCGCAAAATTACGTGAAACTGACCGGCGCGCAGGCGGCGCAGATGCTGCGGCTCGTCGAAGCGCTCGAAGAGCACGACGACGTTCAAAAAGTTTCCGCCAACTTCGACATCGACGAAAAAGAAATGCAAGCGGTCATGGCGGCGCAGTAGTTCTAAGTAGCGCAGGCTTCAGCCTGCCGGGGTTCGTCCTTGCAAGGACCAAACCCCACAGGCTGAAGCCTGCGCTACAAACCCCGAAAAAAATGTGGCCGCGCGTAGCGTGGCGCCGTACACTCATTGCCGTGCCGCTTTCTTCTCCAACGAATCGCGATTTCTTCCGCGTGCTCGGCGTCGATCCCGCCGCGGCCGGCGCGACTGGTTACGGCCTGATTGAAAGCGACGGCCGCCGCTGCCGGATGCTGCGCTTCGGCGCAATTCGTGCCACGCGCAAAGGCCCCGAATATTTTCCCGAACGTCTTCGCGAAATTCACGCCCTGCTAGCCGCATTGATGGAGGAATTTCAGCCGCACGGTGTCGCGGTCGAATCGGTATTCACTGCTCTCAATATCAAAACGACGTTGAGGCTTGCCGAGGTTCGCGGCGTCGTTTTGCTGGCTGCGGCGCAACACGGCGTCCCCGTGTGCAGCTACTCGCCGCGCGAAATAAAAGCTTCCGTGGCCGGCTACGGGAACGCGGCCAAGGAGCAAATGCAATTGATGGTGCGCGAGCTGCTGGGTATGAGCGAAACGCCCGAGCCCGCGGATGCCGCCGACGCGCTTGCCGTCGCGCTCTGCCATGTGCAGGCCGAGCTGTTTCGCGCCCGGCTCGGCGCCGGGACCATGCGCCCCACATTGGAGCGGGAGGGCGCACCCTCCCTTCGCGGTTCACGAACCCGCGGCGCGGTTTCGCGCATCTCATAGTCACGATGACTCGAAGCCGTTTTCTTTTGAAATTCGTTTGCGCTCTGGCAGGCGCGTGGCTTCTGGGGCCGGCGGCCGGCGCCAATCCGGGGGGCGCGACCATCACCTACCGCCGCGTCTTCAAGGGCAGCTCTCCCGAATTCATCGAGGTCAAAATCAGCGACCAGGGCAAAGCCACGTTCGATATCCGCCAGCTTGACCAAGATGCGGACCCCGAGACGTTTGAAGTCAGCCCCACCGTGCAGAAAAGAATCTTCGACCTGGCCGCCGCGCTGAACCATTTCGCGGTCGCCAACCTCGACATCCAAAAGAAAATTGCCAATCTTGGCCAGAAAACATTCCGGTACGAGAACGGCGCGGAAGTGCATGAGACCTCGTTCAATTACACGCTCAATCCCACGGCCAGCCAGCTCATGCAAATCTTCGAGGGCCTGGCCAGGCAAGAGGAAGACCTGGTCTTGTTGCAGCGCCAGGCCAAGTTTGACCGCCTCGGCGTCAATGACGCCCTGATGCAATTCGAGTCGGACATGGACCACCGTCTGCTGCCCGAACCCGAACGTCTGTTGCCGGTGCTCGATCAAATCGCCGCGGATTCCCACTTTTTGGAAATTGCCCGAACGCGCGCCCGCGCCCTCGCGGAGCGCATCCGGACCTCCCGAGACCCCTGAACCCATTAACTCCACGCAGTGGGATGTGTTTTTAGTAGCGCAGGCTTCAGCCTGTGGCTTTTGATTTCGCGCGGCCAAAAACCCACAGGCTGAAGCCTGCGCTACTTCATGACCATCCCTGCATACCCCACCACCTCCTGCATATCCCCGTTCACCTCACCCGAAGTCGCGTAGCGCACCAGCTCAGCCTGCGTGGCGCCCAATTCACGCGCGGCAATCAGCACGGCAACCGCGGCGGCGTATCCGCACATGGAAATCTTTTCATCGCGCACCGTGTCGAAAAGTTTGCGCGCCTCAAGAGCCAGAATTTGATCGATGGCCTTGCGGTCCTTCACGCGCGTTACGGCATCGCTTTCGTAGTGGTTCATGTCTGAGCTGGCAATGAGGAGAACGGGCTCGCGCTCCGCGGCAATCACGCCCGCGAGCGCATGGCCCAGCGCTTCGAGTGGCTCCCATTGCGCGGGGCCGATCACGATCGGCACAAACGCGAACGAGGGAGCAAGCCGCTGCAGAAAAGGAAGCTGGACTTCGAGAGAGTGCTCCGCGCTGTGCGCCAAAGCATCCTCGCGCAGCAACGGAAAAGCGCGGACAATTTTTTCCGCCAAACGATGATCGATGGGCGCCATGCCAATCGGCGTCTGCCAGGCGCCGTCAGAAAGAATCGCCAGAGATGCGCCGCGGGGAAAATGGCGCGGGCCGAGCAGTATCACCCGCGCGGGAATTTCGATGCGCCGGTAAACTTCCCCGGCAACGTGGCCCGAATAGACGTATCCAGCGTGGGGAACGAGGCATGCGTGTGCGCCGATTTTCTTTTCGTCGCCGCTGTGGGCAAGAAAAGAATCAACGGCAGCGCGCAGGCGCCCCGGTTCTTCAGGATAGAAGCGGCCAGCGACAGCAGGAAGGCGAATCATGGCGAGCCCAGGAGGCTCAATTCGGTTTGGATGGCTTGCCCTTGATCTTCAAAGCCACATCCCCGCCGCGCCGGTACCATACGACTACTTTGTCTCCGTACTGGTAGCCGCCCGCATTCAGAATTTTTTGCATTTGGTCGCGGATTTCGGGGGAATAAGTGAAGGTATGAAGTTCGCGCAGGTCGACGAGGCTGCGCACTTGAATCGACTGGTACAGCATATGCAGGACCTCAAATCGCGTCTTGATGATTTTCTGCGATTCAGGGACAGGCGACGTCGCCCCTTGCGCGCTCGCTGCCGGCGCAGGATTTGCCAGCACAACGCCGCAGAGGACGAGCGCCACGGTGAGGAAAAGCGCGGAAGTTCTATTGCACGTCATCGAGCGTAATTTTCAGCGACTTCAGAAAGCGCATGTCTTGCGGCGTCATTTCAAACTTGGGCGCCTCGCGATCCTCATGCAGAATTTCCTGGTCGACCTGAATGTGCAGTGATTCGAGGAAGCGGCGGTCGTTGGTCGTAATTTTGGTATCGTCGGCATCGCGCCGCGCCAGGCCGATCGTCGCATCCAGCTTCAGCACAATATCGAATCCTGCGGAGCGCACATCGGAAATGGCCTCCGAGATGCGCCCGGATTCCGACACGGTATCGTTGATGGCATGTCCCAACTCGCGCAGCAGTTGTTTCAGATTATCATCCAGTTGCACGATGCCCCCTTCTGGAGAACTTCCCTGCTTTTTATTGTAGGACTGAGTGCCGCCGGAAACAAGTCCCCGGACATTGAAGTGCGTGTCGAATCCGCCTATGCCGGTGGTCTCCGCTGTGGACGGAGCCAATTTGTACTAGAATTCAATTGTGGCGACGCAACCCATGGGGCTGTTTGCGACGGTGCGGCATTCGATCCGCATCCTGTGGCGCGCCGCGCGCGAGTTGTTTCACGAAGTCACCGGCGCCGTATTTTTTATTCTTGCTTTCGCGGCGTTTCAGGCCGCGTGGCGCGCCTGGCACCGCGGTGCGGGCCATTGGCTCGTGGGCATGACCGCCGGCTATGCGCTCCTGATGATTTTTTTTGGCGTGATGTCGTTTCGCGACTCGCGGCGTGTCCGATGAATCCACTTCCCGATCAGACTGCCGAGAAGGCGGCCGCAACGAACGAACGCAAGGAGCGCTTCACGACTCTCGGCGGCATTCCTCTGAAAACGGTCTATACGCAGGAAGATCTGGCCGGCCAAAACGTCGAGACCTCCATCGGTGTCCCCGGAGAATTTCCCTACACGCGCGGCATTTACCCGACGATGTACCGCGGGCGTCTGTGGACCATGCGGCAATACGCCGGATTTGGAACCGCGGCCCAATCGAACGAACGCTTCCGCTATTTGCTCGCGAAAGGGCAAACGGGGTTGTCTGTTGCGTTTGATCTGCCAACGCAGATCGGCCACGATTCGGATCATCCGCGCGCTGCCGGCGAAGTGGGAAAAGTCGGCGTCGCCATTGATTCGCTCGAAGACATGGAAGCGCTCTTCGACCGCATTCCTCTTGACCGCGTAACGACTTCCATGACGATCAACGCGACTGCCGCGATTTTGCTCGTACTGTACGCCGCCGTCGCGAAGAAGCAGGGCGCGGATCTCCTGAAAATTTCCGGAACGGTGCAAAACGATATCTTGAAGGAGTTCATCGCCCGCGGCACTTACATCTATCCTCCGCGCCCCTCCATGCGCATCGTGACGGACCTCTTCGCCTGGTGCCGCGCTGAACTTCCCGCCTGGAACATGATCTCCATTTCCGGGTATCACATTCGGGAAGCAGGCTCAACGGCGGCGCAGGAAGTCGCCTTCGCACTGGCCGACGCGATCGCCTACGTCGATGCCGCAATCACCGCTGGACTGGCCGTGGATGAATTCGCGCCGCGGCTTTCGTTTTTTTTCAACGCGCACAATGATCTGCTCGAGGAGATTGCCAAGTACCGCGCCGCGCGCAGGCTCTGGGCGCACTTGATGCGGGACCGCTTTGAGGCCAAGGATCCCGATTCGATGATGCTTCGCTTTCACGTGCAGACGGCCGGAAGCTCGCTCACCGCGCAGCAGCCGGAGAACAACATCGTGCGCGTCGCGATTCAGGCGCTCGCCGCCGTGCTCGGCGGCTGCCAGTCCCTGCACACGAACGCGATGGACGAAGCGCTCGCCCTTCCCACCGAAGATGCGGCGCTTCTCGCCTTGCGCACGCAGCAGATTATCGCCCACGAAACCGGCGTGGCGAACACGGCGGACCCGGTCGGCGGTTCCTACGCCATTGAGAAATTGACGGACGAAATCGAATCGCGCGCGAAGGAGTACATTGCGAGGATTGACGCGCTCGGCGGCGTGCTGCGCGGCATCGAAACCGGATATGTACAGGGCGAAATCCAGAAAGCCTCATACGATTATCAGCGCGCCATCGAGCGCGGCGAGCAGATCGTCGTCGGCGTAAACCAGTTCGTCGCGGAAAAGGAAACGCCGATTCCAACAATGCGCCTCGATCCGGAACTCGAACGCTCGCAGATCGAGCGCGTCCGTGCGTTGCGCGCCCGGCGCGATTCCTCGCGTGCAAACGCAACCGTCGCCGAAGTCGAGCGGTGCGCTCGCTCTGGAGAAAACCTGATGCCCGCGATCGCAGCCGCAGTCGAGGCATATGCCACCGTCGGCGAAATCTCCGATGCGTTGCGCCGCGTTTTCGGGGAGTACACTGAGTCCGTTGTACTGTAGTTTCTCAAAGCCCGAGTGCGTCCATCTTGGGCTTTTCGTATACGTCGTCTTCACCGGGCCAGCGGAGACGGTCTTTGAATTTCCCGCTTTCCGAAGCCAACGCCCACACCAGACTCTCGCCAGCGGGAACAATTTGCGGTTCTTTCATGAAAATGGGGTCTTCAAACGCGCGGTTGGCATCTATCCAGGTCCAGCCTGACTTCTCAAACGCAGCCATCACATCTTGAAGAAAAAGCGCATTCATCATCCTGTAGTGGATCAGCAGGGTATGGCGAATGTCGTGTCCTAGAACGTCAAGAGCCAGTTGGCGGTAAAAGGAAGCGCGGTCCAGCAGATGGGTCACCAGATAATCTCTGTACGCCTCGAGCCTAGCCTTACTATCTTGCTGCAATCGTTCTTGCATGCGCTGATCCACGTACCAGTCCGAAGCATCAATCGTGACATGACCAACGCGGTATCCATGCTCTTTAAGGAGGGCGCGGAAGCGGTCCCGCTTTTCTGTCGTATCCCCTTCTTTTAAAGATGGGTATCGGAAAAACGGTGCGCGGTGCCGATAGGGGGCGATGATTGGCTCATCGCGAAGAAAATCCGTCGCAAATTCCTCGTAGCTTGTTCTGCTCATGTAAGTCAAATGGGAATAGGAGTGGTTGCAAATGAGATGGCCGGCATCGTCCCAAGCGCCAAGTAGGCTACGACCTTCAGGCCGATCCACGCGCATTCCGCAAACAAAGAGAGCGGCCTTAAGTTTTCGCCCGGCAAGCGATCCGAGGATGCGCTCATTTGTCTCTCGCCAATCCATTTGTGCACTTACGTCAATTCTAGGATCGTCCATCGTAATCGCGATCTGAGGACGCTTCGACTCACGAGTGTTCAGAGAATTCTGCAAGGCTGTGGAGGCACAATAGGCCGGGGCGTCCAACAATCGGGTCGCGGCGGCAGTTACGGCTGTTCGTTGCAGAAAGTGCAGAAAAGATCGCCGATCCATCCTGGAAGTATGAGCGGCCCGCCGAAAGTGCGCAACCCTGCAGGAGATTCTGTTTCGTATCCGACTCGTCTAGTACGGCAAGCCGCGTGTACGATTGCGTGGATGCGCAGCCGCCGTCGGCGAAATCTCCGATGAGGAGCGCCGCGTTTTCGGCGAGTACACGGAATCCGTGGTGCTATAGCCCCTCCCCGATTGGTTTCTCGATTCGTCTTTCTTATTCCCCTCATTCTTGAATCAATCAGTATTGTTAATAAAATGCAATACAACATCGACGAAAATCGCAGTATGATCCCCGCGTGATCGACCTTACCGAAGTCGGCGCGTTCCCCTCCGTCACAGCCGCGGGATTCGACATTCGCTTTGGTCTTTACCTCCCGGGCATTCGAGGCGCCGATAGGTTCGAGGTCGTCGTGCGCGTGATTCATGACGACGACCGCTTCAATCCAGCGATCCAGCCGCAGGATACGAACCTCGTATGGAATGCGGGGCACCCTCTCGATCTCTGGAGCGTTACGGTTCCTATTCAACCCGCCGCCGGCACGAATTTCGGCAAGGAGGGAATCTACCTGTATCGTTTTCAGCTCTGGTGGACGCAGCCGGGGGGAAGGCGCCAGCTCATTACGCGATGGTTCACCGACCCATTCGCCCTGGAAACGGATGTCGGCCTCCTCTCCGCTGTCACACTCTCGCGCAATCCCGCGCCCTTCGTTTGGACCGATGCCGCGTATAAGACCCCGGAACTCGATGACCTGATCGTCTACGAACTGCAAATTGAACAATTCAATGATTCCTTCGACGGTGTCATCGATCGGCTTGCCTATCTGCAGAGTCTTGGTGTGAACTGCCTGGAACTTATGCCGGTCACGAGCGCGAAACTTGATTATGACTGGGGCTATGGGCCGCTGCACTATTTCGCGCCGAGCGCGCACTTCGGCGGTCCGGCCGGACTTCGACGCCTCGTGGACGCCTGCCATCAGTCCAATATCGCCGTGATCCTGGACGTCGTCTATCAGCACGTCGATTCGGATTTCCCCTACGGGCTGGTCTACAACAATGTGAACGCCACTCTCGGCGCGCCAAAGACGCCCAGCCCCATGATCGGGAGCACCGGCCTGTTCGGGCCGAAATGCGATTTCGGACGAATATTCACGCAGGAATATTTTGGGGTATCGAACCGCTACTGGCTGGACGAATACCACGTCGATGGATTTCGCTATGATGAGGTGACGGATCTCTACGTCGGCCCCACGGATACTGGATACGCGAAACTATCCTATGACACGTACCGGTATTCGCTCGGTATTCCGCGTTTCCAGCCAAATGCCAATAGCTATAGCCGAATCATTCAATGCGCCGAAGCCCTCTGGAGAGCTCCGGACGTTCTTCGCAACACCTACACCAGTTGCGCCTGGCAGAATGATGTTCTTCAAAACGCCGAGGCGGTTGTAGGGGGAGCGGCGCCCGGGCCCAATTACGCGCACGCTCTCGACCCTTTTTTTGGCAACCAATATCCCGGGACGAAGACCGTCGTGAACGCGGCCGGGAACCCGGTGGACATGCCCGTCGCGCCATTTCAATATTTGAATACCCATGACCATAGTCACCTGATTGTTTTCGGCGGGTCCACGGGCAGCGGGGCTTTTCCTCCCGGAGACCGCAGCCGCTACTGGCTCCTGCAACCTCATGTCATCGCGCTGTATACCTCGCAAGGAGTTCCCATGCTGTGGGAGGGCGAGGAGTTTGCCGACGACTACAATCTGCCCGATGACGGCTCCGCGCGCGTCAACCTGCGCCGCGATACGCACTGGGAATATTTTTATGACGATTATGGCGTGCCGCTGATTCGCCTTTATCGAAGGCTCGCCCAAATGCGGCGCTCGAGCCGCTCCCTGCGCAGCCGCGAATCTTTTTATTACTGGCAGCAATCGCTCCAGAACTCCCAACTGATTGCATATCACCGCCATGCTCCCGCGGGTCCGGCCACCCCGGAAGAATACGCCATGGTGATATTGAATTTCGAGCCTTATGCGGATACGATTTCCTTGCCATTTCCGAAAGCGGGCGCGTGGGCCGAAAAACTGGACGAGGACGTTCGCCCCGCGCCGTGGAAAATACAAGTTGCGACGGCCGGCGATGTGCAACGCGTTACGGTGCCCTCCAATTACGGTTGCATCTTCCTTCTGTAGTATAAAAATACATCGATGAAGCTCATTCTTGCGTCCTCCTCACCGCGCCGCGCGGAAATCTTGCGCGAGGCGGGAATTGCGTTTGAAATTCGCGCAACTGAAATCGACGAGACCGCCCTTCCGGGCGAGCCGGCGCAGGCCATGGTTGCCCGGCTCGCGGAAGCAAAAGCGCGCGCGGCTGCGGCGCAATTTGACGCCGGTCCGCGCGAGTGCATTGTTGTGGGCGCGGATACCACTGTCGAATTGGATGGCGAAATCCTCGGCAAGCCGCGCGATTCCGCGAGCGCTCGCGAAATGCTCGCGAAGCTCAGCGGGCGCACTCACCATGTGCTTACGGGAATCTTCCTTCTGCGATTGCCCGGCGGCGCCACGCGTGCGGCGGTTGAAAATTCTGCCGTGACATTTGCTCCGCTCGATGAAAACGAAATCGACGCCTACGCAGCGACCGGCGAGCCTCTCGGCAAAGCAGGGGCATACGCGATACAAGGACTCGCGGGACGATACATTCCCAGAATTGAGGGCTGTTATTTCAATGTCGTGGGGCTGCCGCTCGGAAGGCTGTACACGCTGCTGCGAGAACTCGGCTGGCGAGACGAAAACTGATCGACAAACAAAAAGGGCGGTCCGGTGGGCCGCCCTTTCACACGAATCCTGAATGCATCAAACGATTGAGGAACTACTTCTTTTCCTCAGTTATGGGTGCCGAAGTTGGCGCAGCAGGAGGCGATACTTGCGTTGACTGCGCGGGCCCTTGCCCTGCGCCGTGCATGCCTTCCTTAAAGCTCCGGATCCCTTCCCCCAAGCCGCGCATCACTTCCGGAATTTTCTTGCCGCCAAACAAGAGCACCACGATGGCCAGCACTACCAGCCAATGAAATGGGCTGAACTCTCCCATGATGTACCTACCTTTTGAGTCGCCTTCCGTCAAATTGACGGGTACAGCTCAAGACTCAACGGCCAAATTATAGCACGTTCACGGCCCGGGCGCCGCTAGTCAGAATTCAATACCAGTGGAGTGGTCTGACCCGGCAGGAATCTGGCGGAACGAAAACGTGTAACTCAATTTCACGGGAGCGCTGAGCTGATTTCTTCGAGGATTGCACGTGCCGCCGCTTCCGGGTCGGAAGCACCCGTAATCGGCCTGCCGATTACCAGGTAATCCGCCCCGGCACGAATGGCTTCCGCAGGGGTAGCGACACGCGCCTGATCGTCAGTCTTGCGCTTCCGCCCATCAGTCGGACCGCCTCCCACCACAGGGCGAATCCCGGGAACCACAATCAGGAAATCCTTTCCGCAGGCGCGCCGAATTGCTCGGACTTCGTGGGGAGACGCCACGACGCCGTCCATGCCTGCCTTTAGCGCGAGGCGAGCCAGCTGAACCACGCGCCTGGAAGCCGGACCCGCGATCCCTACCCCTCGCAGCGCGGCATTATCCATGCTCGTCAGAATCGTGATTGCCAGCAGCTTCGGCGGCATCGATTTGGACCCTTGGGCCTCATCCCTAGCCATTGCGGCCGCACGCATCATTTCCAGGCCCCCTAGCGCGTGGACGTCCAACAGCCGGACTCCTGGCAAGGTAATGGCGTTAGTAACAGCTCCTTTGACCGTATTTGGAATATCATGGAATTTTAGGTCCAGGAAGATGCCTGATCCAAGCTTGTTCAATTTCTCCACTGCGGAAGGCCCTTCGGATGTGAATAAGTGTATATTTATCTTAAATATGCCGACAATTGAAGAAAGCGACTGGGCTAATTCTAAGGCAGGGCCGAATGAAGGGAAATCAAGTGCCAGGATTAGTTTCTGACGGGCTCGCTCGTTCACGGCCGTTTTGGCACTTCCAGGAGCTCCACTCGCAAGCGCGAAATGCCGTTTTCTAGAATTCCCAGGCGGTACGCAACCACGTAAGAGACATCCAACTCACGATCATCGATGAACGGACCTCGGTCATTGATACGAATCAGCTGCGCGACGTGGGTCTTGGGGTTGGAAACGCGCACTAAAGCGCCGAATGGAAGGTCGGTACTAGCTCCCGTCGCCGCAAACATGTCGTATTTTTCGCCGCTGGCTGTTTTACGGCCCTGGAACTTGCCGCCATACCAACTGGTCTTCGCGGTCCAAACTCGAATGGGCTTAACGGGTTGGCTGACATGGGCTACCAAAGGAGCTTCCAAGCCCTGGGCCACCAGGAACATAAGTGGCAACCAGCGGAGGGCGGCCCAAACTATGAAAAGTCGCCTACGCATTGTTTCCCTCAGTCATAGGCACTAAGAAATGCTAACATGTACCGCCCGTCGATTCAAGAACAATCGACCTGGAGTGTTCCGATTAAACTACTGATACTATTGATCTTACTTCCCATACAGGATTCTTTTAGCTGATTTAGGATATCCACGCACGCTCTCGGTTCAGAGAAACTAGCCGTTCCAACTTGTACAGCCGTGGCACCGGCGATGATGTACTCCAAGACATCGTTAGCGTTCTCTATCCCACCTAAGCCAATCACGGGAATTTTGACTGCCCGGCTTGCTTCGAAGACCAGCCGAAGGGTAATGGGCTTGATGGCCGGGCCCGACAATCCCCCTGTAGCCCGGCCCAATCTAGATTTCCGGGTGTGGATATCAATGCTCATGGCTTGGTAGGTGTTTGCGACTGTAAGGGCATCTGCTCCGGAATCCTCTGCTGCCCGGGCTATTACTGCGATGTCAGTGATGTTGGGCGAGAGCTTGACCCATAAGGGGCGGCGGGCGGCCTGGCGGGCGGCGGATACGACTTCAGACACCATCTGGGGATCGCTCCCGAACTGGATGCCGCCGTGCGCCGTGTTAGGGCAGGAGATGTTGAGTTCGTAGGCCGCGAGTCCTTCCGCATCCTCGAGGATCCGAATCACGCCCGCATATTCGTCGACTGTGTAGCCGAACACGTTTGCTACGACTGCGGTTCGGTACTGGCGCAGCGCAGGCAGCTTTTCTGCGACAAAGGCCCGTACTCCCACATTTTGCAGGCCGACGGCATTGAGCATTCCCGATGGTGTCTCACACAAGCGGGGCGCCGGGGCCCCGGCAATGGGTTCGAGAGAAAGCCCCTTCACTACGATTCCGCCCAGGCGGTTCAAATCCACGAGGTGCGCAAATTCGACGCCGTAGCCAAACGTTCCGCTGGCGGCCAAAATAGGATTGGAAAGGCGCAATGCGCCGACGTTCACGGAGAGATCGACCGCGGTTGATACAGTCACGCGCGGAATACTAGCATGCGGACGCGCGCGCGGGCATGGAAGGCTTGTGGAAAAACAGCGGAAATCCGACCTCGTTCCATAACACGCGCTACGAGAGCGGCTGGCTCTATGCTAGGATGTTCGGCCAATGCGGATTGTTGAAAAGACGCAGCTGATGACCGCGACGGAAATCGATCGCACCGTCCAGCGCCTGGCCCACGAAATCGTGGAAAAAAGCGGCGGCACATCGAATTTGGCGTTGATCGGGATTCGCCGGCGAGGCGTTCCCCTGGCCAAACGGATCGCGCAGGCGATGCGCGGGATCGATGGAGTGGACGTGCCGGTGGGAATACTGGACATCACGCTGTATCGCGACGATCTCTCCAAAGTTGCTGCGCAGCCGGTCCTTCAATCGAGCGACATCCCATTCCCGGTTGACGACAAGGATCTGGTCGTCGTGGACGATGTGCTGTACACGGGACGCACGATTCGCGCGGCCATGAACGGGCTTTTCGATCTGGGGCGTCCGAAGCGCGTCCGGCTGTGCGTGCTGATCGACCGCGGGCATCGCGAATTGCCCGTCGAAGCGTCTTTTGTGGGGCGCAACGTGCAAACGAGCGACGCCGAAATCGTCGAAGTGCGCCTCAACGAGATTGATCAGGAAGAGCGCGTCATGCTCGTCGAGCGCGTTCCCTGACGCCGGCCGCCGTGGTCACGTGCCTGGCCTAGATTTCGAGGATCGTTGTGCCATTTCGCTTCGGCCACATGCTAGGGATTGAACCGCTCAGCGCCGAAGAAATTTTATTTCTGCTGGACCAATCGAGACCCTTCCAGGAAATCCAGCGGCACCCGCTCAAAAAATTGGCAACCCTGCGCGGGAAAACCGTGGCGCTGGCGTTTTTCGAGCCCTCCACGCGCACGCGCATCAGCTTCGCCACGGCGGCGGCCCGCCTCGGCGCGGACCAGATGAACCTGCAGGCGGAATCGTCGAGCCTGAAAAAAGGGGAATCGCTGCTCGACACCGTCCGCACACTCGACGCGATGAAGCCGGATTGTATCGTGATGCGACATAGTTCCTCGGGCGCGCCGGATTATGTGGCGCGGAATCTGCCGCTGCCGGTGATCAATGCGGGAGACGGCACGCACGAGCATCCCACGCAGGCGCTGCTCGATGCGCTGACGATCCGCGACCGGCGCGGCACGCTCGATGGGTTGAACGTCACGATTCTGGGCGACATCTTGCACAGCCGCGTGGCGCGCTCGAACATTCATCTGCTCTCGAAATTCGGCTGCCGCATCACGCTTTGCGGACCGGCCATGTGGCTGCCGCGGGAACTCGAGTGCCTCGTTCCCGCGGGCACCGCGATCCGGCGCGTCATGCGCATCGAAGAAGCCCTCGAAGACGCGGACGTCGTTCTGACGTTGCGCGTTCAGCAAGAGAGGCTGCACGAGCCCGCCCTGGCCATCGACGAATATATTCTCCAGTTCCAACTAACTCCGGAGCGTCTGCGCCGCGCCAAGCCGGATGCACTGGTGCTGCATCCGGGGCCGATGATTCGCGGCCTGGAAATCGATCCCGCCGTTGCCGACGGGCCGCAGTCCTGCGTGCTCGAGCAAGTTACCAACGGACTGGCCGTGCGCATGGCCCTGCTATTTCTGATGATCGGCGCGGACACATCTTCGGAAAGGGTTTCTTCTCATGTTGCTGATTAGCAATGGGCGCGTTCTCGATCCCGCGAGCGGGACCGATGCGCCGCGCGATATTCTGCTCGATGGAGACCGCATTGCTGCGGTCGCGCCGCCCGGGCAGCTTGCATCGCGCGCACAAGGCGCGGAAATTTTCGATGCCAACAAATTAATCGTCGCGCCGGGTTTTATCGATTTGCATTGCCATCTGCGCGAGCCGGGCGGCGAATCTTCGGAGACCATCGAAACCGGCACGCGGGCTGCCGCGCGCGGCGGCTTCACGGCGGTGTGCCCGATGCCGAATACGCGTCCCGTGAATGACAACGCGTCCGTGACGCGCTCGATCATGGAACGCGCCGCCGCGATCGCGAGCGTGCGTGTGTGGCCCATTGGCGCGGCCTCGATTGGCAGCATGGGCGAAGCGCTTTCGGAAATTGCCGCAATGAAACAGGCCGGAATCGTCGCGGTTTCCGACGACGGGCGGCCCATCGCCACGGCGAAACTTTTGCGGCAGGTGATGGAGTATTGCCGGGCGCTGGATTTGCCGGTGATCGATCACTGCGAAGATAGCTCGCTTTTTGCCGGCGCCGTGATGCGCGAGGGGATACAATCCGTCCGGCTGGGCCTCCGCGGAATGCCCGCCGCCACCGAATCGCTCGCCGTGGCGCGAGATGTGCAGGTAGGGGAACTGACCGGTTGCCGCCTGCACATCGCGCATCTTTCGGCGCGCTCCTCGCTTGAACTCGTGCGCGCCGCCAGGGCAAAAGGTCTGCCCGTCACCTGCGAAGTAACGCCGCACCATTTCACGCTCACCGATGAGGACGTCCAATACGACACGCACTACAAAATGAATCCGCCGCTCGCTTCGCGCGAGGACCGCGACGCGCTCATCGCCGGGCTTGCCGATGGCACTGTGGACGCCATTGCGACCGATCACGCGCCGCACGAGGCCGCGCTCAAAGACGTGGAATTTGACCGCGCGCCATTTGGCGTGACCGGTTTTGAGACGGCGATTGGCCTAGGGCTTGAGCTGGTACACGCGGGGAAACTTTCGCTGATGCGCATGGTGGAATTGTTCACGTCAGGACCGGCGCGCGTCCTGGGGATGCAGCGCCGCATCGCGGAAAATGAGCCGGGCGATCTGACGATTTTTTCCAGCGAATACAAATGGACATTCCATGCGAAAGAATCCGCCAGCAAGTCGCGCAATTCGCCCTTCGACGGGCGCAATTTCCGCGGCGCCCCGATGGCCACAATTGTCGCAGGCCGCATCGCGTACCAAAGGAATGGAACCAAAGATGAACACAGATAAACACTGATAAAGAAAAAGAATGATGGGAGATAAAATTAATACCAAGAGATAATCTACAAGAGCTAGCCCGCTAATTTTCTGCTTTTTTGCTCTTATCTGTGTTTATCTGTGTTCATCTGTGGTTCCGAACTCTTCAATCTTCTAGTGGGCGCCGGGTTCGGCGGCGGGGTGCATGCCGTGTTGGGGAACTTCGTGGACGCCGCGCGTGGGCGGTTCCTGGTGGATGCGGTAAAAATGATCGAGCGGGCCGGGGCCCTTTCCGATGGCGAAACCTTTTTCGATGGCCTTGGTCACGTAGGCTTTGGCGAGCAGCACGGCTTCTCGCAGCGGGCGGCCGCAGGCAAGCTGCGAGGCAATCGCCGACGCGAACGTGCATCCAGAGCCGTGCGTGTTTTCACTCTTGAGGTGATCGCCGCCGAATCGCAGCACTTCCAGGCCGTCAAAGAGAACGTCGACGGCTTTCTCCATGTGGCCGCCCTTGACGACCACGGCGCGAGCGCCGCGCTCAACGATCTTGCGCGCCGCGGCTTCCATCGCGCCTTGATCCTTGATCGCAATGCCCGATAGGATCTCGGCTTCGGCAATATTCGGAGTGACCACCGTGGCGCGTTTCAGTAATTCTTCAGAGATATATTTGATTCCGCCCGCATCGACCAAATCGGTTTCGCCGGACGTGGATTTCATCACCGGATCCAAAACGACGTTCGCGACACCGGCGCGATCCAAAAACTCGCCGACCACGACGGCGTTCCCGCGATGGCCCAGCATGCCGATTTTCACTGCGGCAATCTTAATGTCTTCGAGGAGCGCGTCCAATTGGGCGCGCAGCTCCGCGGCGGGAGTGTCATGGACGGATTTGACGCCTTGCGTGGATTGCACGGTCAGGGCCGTGATGGCCGCGACGCCATAACAATTGTGCGCGGCGATGGTCTTCAGGTCAGCCGCTATGCCCGCGCCGGCGGATGGATCGAAACCCGCTATCGTGAGCACGATCGGCGGAGCCACATTCACGTGATTGGACAAATCTTCGAGTCCCTCCGCGTAAAAAAATCGCCCACAGAAAAGTGGGCCGGCTGCGCAGGACGTCGCGCGAGCCGGCAATTCGAAATGTACGCGCATGGCCACCCACGCGCAACACAAATTTTCAAGAAAACCATGTGTGTGAAGAACAATCAGGCGAGACGCGAGACAAAAAAAGATGGGCACCCTACGGAAATAAACCGCGCACCAACGTGGCGTCAGCGACGCGGCCCACGGCCAGAATGTACGCGGCCGCGCGCGGGTAGACATGAAACTTGCGCATCGTTTCGTGCACGTCGTTAAACGCGCGCCGCATCACGAATTCCAGCTTGGAATTCACTTCCTGCACTTGCCAGAAAAATCCCTGCAAATCCTGCGCCCACTCGAAATAGCTGACCGTGACGCCGCCGGCATTCGCGAGAATGTCCGGCACGACGAATATGCCCTTACGGGAAAGGATTTCATCCGCGTGCGGCGTGGTGGGCCCGTTTCCAGCCTCGGCGACGATTTTCGCCTTGATCTGGTCGGCGTTGTGCAAGGTGATGGCATTTTCGAGCGCCGCGGGAACCAGGATGTCGCACTTCAGCGCCAGAAGTTCGTCGTTGGAGATGCGGGACGCGCCCGGCATGCCCACGACCGTGCCCGAACGCTCCTTGTACCGCAAGGCGCGCAACGGATCGATGCCCCGCGGATTGTGCACACCGCCGCGGGAATCGCTGATCGCGATAATTTTCGCTTTTTTCTCCGCAAAGAGCCGCGCCACGGCCGAGCCGACATTGCCAAAGCCTTGAATCGCGACTGTAGCGCCACGCAAATTAATCTTCTTCACTTTGCAAGCTTCCTCGACCACGTAAAGGACGCCGCGCCCGGTCGCATCCGTGCGTCCTTCGGACCCGCCAATGGAAACCGGTTTGCCGGTCACGACGCCCGGAGTTGCATGTCCGACTGTCATGGCGTAGGTGTCCATAATCCACGCCATCGTCTGCGCGTCGGTGTAAACGTCCGGCGCGGGGATATCGATTTCTGGTCCGATGATCGGCTGAATTTCCGCGGCGTAGCGGCGCGTCATGCGCTCGAGCTCCCCCTTGGACATTCGCTTGGGATCGCAAACGATGCCGCCCTTGGCGCCGCCGTACGGGAGGTTTACTGTGGCGGTTTTCCAAGTCATCCAGGCGGCCAGCGCCTTCACTTCGTCGACTGTGACATTGGGGTGATAACGCAGTCCACCCTTGGCCGGGCCGCGCGAGACATTATGCTGCACGCGGAATCCGGTAAAGACCTTCGTCTGGCCATTGTCCATTTTCACCGGGATAGAAACTTCCATGACGCGCTTCGGCGTGCGCAGGACCTGGCGCAGCCCCGGATCGAGCTTCAAGTATTCCGCGGCCATGTCAAACTGGATTTGCGCGATGCGAAATGGGTTCAGGTCTTCGCGCGGCGCCATGCGCGGAAGGATAGGTTGGGGTTGAGCGACCGCTTTTACCACCGTGGCCATGGACGTTTCTCTCCTTGAGAATTGCGACTACGCACTTGCCGCGCGCTGTGAAGAGCGCTCATACCGCCTGCGACACTCGGCAGAACAGAAGTGCAACACCCGGCCCGCTTGCTCCAAGGGAAAAGAAATCTCAGGTGAGACGTAGGTGCCGCACCAAGGATCGCGATGCAAGGGAACCGCCGAGCGCGTCTCCTGCGGGTAACGCACGGATGCCGGGCCTGAATTTCCCAGGGCCCGCGAGAGAAGCTTGCGCATTAGCCGCGCCAGCCCTCGACTCACCCACCGATCGATTCGCTCTTGTAAACTCACCCGCTCGACGCTTCCCAGCGGCTCTCCGTGGCCCAGCCTGCCGCGCGTGTTCTTCGTTCACTCACTTTAATCGCGTTTCCGAAGAACCAGGCGGGCCGAAGCCCCTTGAATGGTTAACTTTTCTTGCTTAATGCGCGAATGTTGACGGCGCAATAACCCGAGTGTAGTCAACCGGGAAAAGCGGTGTCAACCAAAGAACCCGGATATTTTGGGCGAAGATGCTCTGGAAACACGTCTGAGTACTGCATGGAGAAGCGAAAACGAGCTAAATAATTCATTCTAGACGACTTAATGTGAAAACAGCGCAAAGCGCCGGGGAAGTTTAGTTTGTGCCGCCACTCCGCGAAGACCTCAAATTCCTCTAAGATGCAGCAGGGCGCCAGCCGAGGGGGACTCGGCGGCGGAAGCAAATAAGGGCAAATTCAAGGCTTTGCGGGGATACGATCCGTTCCCAAATAGGAACGCAAGGCCTCCGGGATCAGAACGGAACCGTCTGCTTGCTGATAATTTTCCATGATGGCGAGCCAGGTGCGCCCCACGGCGAGGCCCGAGCCGTTCAGGGTGTGCACGAATTCGCTTTTGCCGCCCTTGGGCTTGAAGCGAATACCGGAGCGTCGCGCTTGAAACGATTCGGTGTTGGAGCAGGAGGAAATTTCCATGAATTCGTTCGCGGAGGGGAGCCACACTTCGATGTCGTACGTTTTTGAAGACGCGAAACCCATGTCGCCCGTGCAGAGAGCCACAACGCGGTAGTGCAGGCCGAGTTTCTGAAGAATCTGTTCGGCATTGGCGACGAGCGATTCGAGTTCTTCGTAACTCTGGTCCGGGCGAGTGAATTTAAACATTTCCACTTTTTGGAATTGGTGCTGGCGCTTGAGGCCGCGCGTGTCCTTGCCGGCCGCGCCGGCTTCGGAGCGAAAGCACGCCGTCCAGGCGCAAAGCTTGATGGGCAGCAGATCGGCATCGAGCGTTTCGTCGCGATAGAAGCTAGTGAGTTCGACTTCGGCCGTCGGCGTCAGCCACAGGTCTGTGCCTTCGAGATGAAACATGTCGGCCGCGAATTTCGGCAACTGGCCCACGCCGGTCAGAGCCGCGGTGTTTACGAGGAACGGCGGGAGAATTTCGGTGTATCCGTTCGCGGCGTGCGTATCCAGAAAGAATGCGGCCAGGGCGCGCTCGAGGCGCGCGCCCAAGCCGGAATAGACCGCGAAACGCGCGCCGGCTATTTTCGCCGCGCGCTGGAAATCGAGGATCCCGGCGCTCTCGGCAATTTCCCAATGCGGACGCGGCGTGAAATTAAATTTCGGCGGCGCGCCCCAGCGGCGCGCCTCGACATTCGCCGCTGCGCCGGGTCCGACCGGGACCGAACTGTGCGGGCGATTCGGCACGGTCAGCATGAAGTCGGCGAGCCGCGTGTCCAGTTCCGCGATGCGCTCGTCGGCCAGCTTGATTTCCTCCGAGACTTGCTTCATTTCCGCCAGCAAAGAGGAGACGTCTTCGCCCGGCCTTTTTTCGGCGCGGGATTTCCTCGCTGGCTTTGTTGCGCTGGGCTTTCAATCGTTCCGCGGCGGTAATTCGTTCGCGGCGCTCTTGATCGATCGCGCGAAAGGTGTCGAAATCAATGGCGATGCCGCGATGGGCCGCCATTTGTTCAAATTCTCCGAGGTGTTCCCGAAAATATCCCAAGTCGTGCATGCCGGATAGAATACATGAAGAGAGATGATTCGTGAGTCGTGATTCGTAAATCGTGGGAAGAGTTGAAAGTCGGGAACGCCAATCTTCAGATGGGCATGACGCAAGCCGCCAATCTGGAGATTGGCGTTCCCGGGCAAACTGTTAACTCTTAACTTCGCGGATCTCACGGCTTCGCTTTCGGCCAAACTCAGACGTGCTAGCATGAACCGGGGCCGAAAATGGCAAAGGAACTCCAGACCGAGGCGGCATTCTCCCAGTCCGCGCATCGAGCGCCAGGGGACTTTGATTTCATCCGCTACCAGGCCGACGGACCGGTAGCGCGCCTCACGCTGCAACGTCCCGAACACAATTTGTTGAATGAGCAGATGCTGCGCGAATTAGCGGACGGAATAGGGCTGGTTGCCGAAAATGGCGCGGTGAAGCTGATCGTTTTGGACGCCGGCGGCAAAGTTTTTTCGGCGGGCGTGGATATCGGCGAGTACACGGGCGAGCGCGCGTTTTCGATGCTGGACGCGTTTCACGCCGCCTGCATCGCCATGGTGGAAGCCCCGCAGCCGGTGCTCGTGGTCGTCGACGGCGCGGCCATCGGGGGCGGCGCGGAATTAGTCGCCTACGGGGATCTGGTCGTGGCGACGCCGCGGGCGCGATTTGCCCTGCCGGAAATCACCATCGGAATGTTCCCTCCACTGGCTTCGACGATGTTTCCTCACATCGTCGGCCCGAAGCGGGCGCTCGAACTGGTGCTGACGGGGGAAGCCATTTCCGCCGAACGCGCGCGCGACCTGGGCCTCGTGAACCGGCTCGTGCCGGAGACGCAACTGCAAGCCGCGGTGAACGAACTCATCGGAAAGATTGCGGCGCAATCGGGCGCCGTGCTGGGCATGGCCAAGAAAGCAGTCCTCGCGGGAATGGGAATGTCCCTGCGCGACTCCCTGCGCAATTCGATGAACATTTTCCTGAATGAACTGTACCGCCTCGAGGATTCCCAGGAAGGATTGCGCGCGCTGCTTGAAAAACGCAAGCCACAGTGGAAGAATCGCTAGGTAACCTGAACACGTCTCCCCGCCGCGCGGGAGATCCGTATGGACGATTCGCAAAACATTCCTTTTCCCAATCCCCCCGAAGGGTCAGTCGATCCCGGCGCGGGGCAGGAACCGAAACCGCCCGCTGAGCTGACTGCGGCGATTGTCCCGCAGCATAAGTCGGCAGAGGATGCGGCGTTGCGCAGACGCAGTTTCCGCAACAATTTATTTTTGCTGCTTTCGCTCGCGCTGGCCGCATTCATTCTGACGGCGTGGATCCTGGTTCGCGTCGACGCGCCCTTCGGCCTCTTCTCCAGCGGCCCTCAGGAAATCGTTCGCGCGCAGCTTCGCGCACTCGATCGCGGCGAACTGCGCCCGGCCTACGACATGTTTTCCGCCCGCTACCGCGAGCAAGTTTCCTTCGATACCTGGCACGAGCTGTTCGTGAAGCATTGGCGGATGTTTCACGCGAACGTAGTGCGCGCGGAAACGCCTGCGCAAATCGGCCCGCGCGTCACCCTGGAAATCTATCTCCATGGCGCCGACGACAGAAATTACCGGGCGCGCTTCACGCTGATCCGCACGGACGGCCGCTGGTGGATCGACGATGTCCACTGGACGCAAGAGCCGGACGAGCGCGATGTCAATCGCACTTAATCTACGCACCACCATCGATGAAACAGTTGTGCGCAGCTTCGCCTCTAACGTTCCTCCCCGATAGGATCGGCCGGTCGCCGAGCGTTAGTGACTCGGCCGTATGGGAATAGCAGGTTTTTCGTTCAGGAAGCGCTGTCGAAAACTCAATTCATCCGAGATCGTGTAGATGGTTTCGGTCATGACCCCATCGGTTTTCAACTTGAACGTCAACTGTCCATCCCAGGGTTTGGTATAAGCCTTTGGGTCATCAAACGTAAAGTGGAACACCAATGTCTCCGGATCGACTCGCCTGATGCGCTCTGTCATGTGGAGATCTTCGGTATGCGGGTGGCCGATGGGATCGAGCCATGTGGAATCTTTGAAACCCACTGAATCCACCACCAGTGTGTCCCCTTCCCACTTGCCAACGGATTCCCCAAACCAGGTGAGGTCCGGAACTTCGGAATGTGGCCGGTTGAGGGGAATCTCCCGCCAGGATTTGTTGTATTCCCAGAATTGATAAATGGTGTCCGGGGTTTGCACAATTTTGAATCTCATCGGATGAATCGAAGCGCGCGGATAACCGTCCGGATCCGCGTATCGCACTGCCGGATCCGTAGTCTTTTCCAAGCTTGCATTCGGTCCGTAGACCGGCCGCTGGGCCTTCATCCGCTCCAATGCCCAGGGCGTGTAAGGTATATCACCTTCGGCACCGGGCTTCTTGGCCATTGGATCGGAAGGACTCAAGGACTGGATTGCTACGCCCTGCCAAATGCCGGATAGATCGGGCACCTGGGAAACCGGCTTTCCGGCAGTCTTCGCGGAACACCCGGAGATCGACCCAAGTGTTCCGAGCAGCCATAGCGCTGACCAACAGGATCGATTTCGCATTTTGATGCGCTCCTCACTGCGCCAATGCACGACCAAGCTCTTCGCCGTTGGCCTTGATTAACTTGATGAGGCGCCCGACGCCCCCGCCCCTCTGGGCGGGATTGAATGTCACCTTGATGGCGTCTCCCACCTGGAGGCTCTTTCGGTTCCAGCCACGGCTCACCATGACCGGTGGCGAGCTGGCCTCCAGGAGCCAATGCTTCACGTTTCCTTTGTCATCTTTTTTGGCGTCCAAACCGATCTCCACGTGAGGATTCGTCCATACGAACTCGGTCACAGTCGCGTCAACAGTGATCTGTTTCGACACGTCATATAACGACGTGCCTCCATGGTGCGCGAACGACCGAATAGCCGCCAGAAGAACACCAAGGGCGAGCACCTTGCCTTTCATTGGCAACCTCCAGTAGTTCCTTAAACGACAGTGAACCCAATGTGTCAGCAGACTCAACGCTATTGCGCCTGGGCATTGGGCTGAGAACGCGCTGGCAAAAGGGATGTGGCCGCGCGTCTCCGTTTCCGCATCATGCTTCAGAGGAGCCGCCGTCGACAATGTTTTTTTACCAGCGGCGGCAAAGAGTCAGCTACCTCGCATTGGGAGAGAACGCGAGGATCTGCCAGCACCGATGCGGAGCCCCTTCCAATATCGAAGCATATCGCTTTCTACCGCACCGCTTTATTGGGAAGGATAACGTCAATTCGTTTTTTGCGCAGGCATGGTCGTTGTGAGAAGCAAGTAACAAGATTCCGGATTTATTGTCGCCCTCTCGGAAGTAAGTGTTCAGAACGCAGAGATACACTCACGGGGCACGTCTCTGCACTCTTCCAGGTTCAAACTGATCCGCTGCGTCCCGAGGCCCAGTGTTGACACCACACATCGCGCGGCATAGACTGCCTCTCGACATTCAGCAGGTTTGGGAAGCGGGGAAGGCCGTGAGAATCGGCCACGGTCCCGCCACTGTAATCGGCGAAACGCCGTAAGTCAGGACACCCTTCCAGGCCGCCGCAGCCGCCACTCTTCGCGAGAAAGAGCGTGGCTTTATGCGCCTCGTGTTTCTCGCGGGGCTTTTTTTATTTCTATCACCGCAAATCGAGACGATGGCTTTTGAATCCAGATCGCGCGCGCCGTACGGAGTGGATGCAGAATCCCGGAGACATCGGCATGTCGCATTTTGTGCGGGGATCGTGGCGTTATTCCTGATTCTTTGCGACGGGGCTTTTCCCGCGCAAACAACCCCCGCGCAGGCTGCGTTTCCGGCGGGCCGCGAACTCACGGACGAAGTTGGCAGGAGAATCCAAATCCCGCAGGAAGTGGATCGCGTCGTCTCGCTCGCGCCGAACCTTACGGAAATTGTATTTGCATTGGGCGACGGGAATCGTTTGGCGGGGGACACGGATTTTTGCGATTACCCGGCGGAGGCCGTGCAGAAGCCGCACGTAGGCGGGCCCGTAAATCCGAATCTGGAAGAGATCGTGTCGCTGATGCCTGATCTGGTGCTGGCCACGAAGTCGATTAACCGGCGCGAAACAGTGAACGCCCTGGATCATATCGGGTTGCCGGTATACGTCACGGACCCACATTCCGTTGAGGAGATGGTCGCCTCCGTGGAACATCTCGGAATCGCCCTGGGCGCAGAGAAATCGGCGGCTATGCTGGCCGAGGATCTACGCGGCCGCCTCGCCGATCTCGACCGCCGGCTCGACGGCGCCGCGCCACGCCGCGTTCTTTTCGTGGTGTGGACCGATCCATTGATTTCGGTTGGGCGAGACACATTTATTGCGGACGCGTTGCGGCGCGCGGGAGGCCGATCCGTCGTGGACACGCGGGCCAAGTGGCCGCACGTCAGCCTCGAAGAAATTGTCCGGCTTCAGCCGGAAGTCCTGGTCTTCGCAAGCGCGCATGCGGGAGACACGCAGCGCGATATCGATGCCCTTCGCACCCGTCCCGGCTGGAGGAGTCTTGATGCGATGCGGCACGGCCACATCGTAGTCGTCAGCGACGCCATCAATCGTCCCGCGCCGCGAATGGTGGACGCCATCGAGCGCCTCGCGCGCGCGCTTCACCCGGAAGCATTCGCGACGCGAGTTGAGCCCTCTGCGGTTGGTAGCTCAGGCTTCAGCCTGTGGAGGTTCGTGTCTGCATGGACTGAACCCCGCAGGCTGAAGCCTGCGCTACCGCCCTCCGCGGATTCCAATCCGAGCATCGAAGAGGCTTGCGCATGCGCCCGCTGACCCTCAGGCGATTGCTTTGGACTTGCGGCGGGCTTGCGGTGTTGCTGCTGGCGAGCGTGGTGCTCGCCTTAAAGCTGGGCGCCGTGCCCATCTCGGTCACCGACCTCGTCCTGGATCTCGGGCGGATT
The DNA here is from genome assembly GCA_963719875.1 of uncultured Acidobacteriota bacterium. GTDB lineage: Bacteria > Acidobacteriota > Terriglobia > Acidiferrales > UBA7541 > Palsa-360. The sequence continues at coordinate 2,237,424 of CAVRDJ010000002.1, forward strand.
GCGATCGGCCGGGCCAACGAATTGCCAACCGAATACCGCCTGATTGTTTTTGATTTGCGCTTGCCGCGCATTCTGCTCGGCATCCTGGTGGGCGCCGCGCTTTCGGTCGCGGGCGCAAGCTTCCAGGCCTTGTTGCGTAACCCGCTCGCCGATCCCTACGTTCTGGGTGTTTCGAGCGGCGCGGCGCTCGGCTCGATCCTCGCTCTGATCATCGCGCCAGGCCTTGCGCTGGTGACGCCGCTGGGCGCTTTTCTCGGGGCCATCGCCACGATTGCGGGGGTCTATTTTCTAGGCCGGCGCGAGGGCCAACTCGATAGCACGACGCTCTTGCTCGCGGGCATCATCTCCGCGTCGTTTTTTTCCGCGATCATCCTGTTTCTGATGACCACGCTCGCCGGACGCGACCTGCGCGGCATGGCCTACTGGCTGATGGGGGATCTCTCCACGCCAGTGTCGGCGGGGATGCAGTGGATTTTCACCGTGGGCCTCGTCGCGGGGATCGGAGCGATCTACAGCACATCCGCGGATTTGAATTTACTGCTGACGGGCGAGCGCGAAGCCACGCATCTCGGCGTGGACGTGACGCGCGTCAAACTCGTCGTGTATGTGTCTGCATCGCTCTTGACGGCGCTGGCCGTATCCGCCAGCGGCGCGATCGGCTACGTCGGCTTGCTGGTCCCGCACGCGGTGAGATTGATCTTCGGATCGGATTACCGGCTGCTGATTCCGGCTTCGGCCCTGTGCGGCGCGATTGGCATCGTTCTGGCGGACACGCTGGCGCGCACCGTCGTGGCTCCCACGGAATTGCCGGTCGGCGCTATGACGGCCATGGCCGGAGCGCCCGTGTTCATTTATTTACTTCGGCGAGGACTGCGATGAGTGCGCCGGACACTTTTGCGCAACCGGCCGGCGGGCGCGCGGAGCGGGCGAGCCGCGAACAGGCGGTGCGGCTCAACGTCGAACAAGCGAGCTATGCCTACTCGGCGAGCGAGCAATCCGTTCCGACGTTCACGTTGGGCGCGACCAGCTTCCAATCGCGCGAGCGCGAAATCGTCGCCATTCTTGGCCCAAACGCCAGCGGCAAATCGACGCTGCTGCGGCTGATCACGGGAACGATCGCGCCACTTTCCGGGCGCGTGGAACTCGACGGCCAGGAAACCAGCCGGCTCGACGTGAGAACGCGCGCGCAACGGATTGCGGTGGTGCACCAGGAAAGCCCGATCGTCTATCCCGCCCTGGCGGGAGATTTTGTGTTGCAAGGCCGCTTTCCGTACGGACGTGCGCTGCGATTTGCGAATCCCGAGGACATCGAGATCGCCCGCAACGCCCTCGCGCAGGTGGGCGCGGAGCACCTGTCGAAGCGCACGATTGGCGAACTTTCCGGCGGCGAAAAACAGCGCGTGATTTTGGCGCGGGCGCTGGCGCAACAGCCCCGGCTAATCCTGCTGGATGAGCCCACTCTGCACCTGGACATCGGGGCGCAGGTGGAATTGCTCGAACGCCTCCGCCAACTCGCTCAAGAGAATCGCTACACGGTCGTGGTCGTGACCCACGAGCTTGGACTGGCCGCTGAATTCGCCGACCAGGTGGTGTTGCTGCAGCATGGGCGATGTCTGCGGGTCGGCCCGCCCGCCGCCGTGTATCAAAAGGAATTACTGGAGCAAGTGTTTGACGCGCCGCTGGATGTGGAACTCGGTCCCGCGGGAAGGCCGCGCGTGAATTTGCGCGTCCATCGCAGCGAGGACATTACGTAGCAGATGTTTTCAGCAGCAGCGCCGCGGGCGCTCGCTTTGCAGTACTGCGAGATTGGAGCATCCGCGGAATTCGGAGGGTCTGGTGGCGCGGGCTTTAGCCTGCGGGTGTTTGCGATGGCGCAAATTCAAAACCCGCAGGCTGAAGCCCGCGCCACCCAAACGCTCCGCCACATCAATCGCAGACTCCGTGCCGGGAAGACGGTGTAAGGCCGTCGCCGCCGCGCGACTGTAAGGCGGGAGAAATTCCGCGCGAGCCACTGCCCTGAATTCCGGGGCGGGAAGGCCGCGCGGCGCATTTCCGCCAAGCCAGGAGACCGACGGAGTCCGCAACCGCGAAAGCCGGAAACGATCCCGGACGCGCGGACAACCTTTACCTCCCGCGCGAGCCGGGAGAGGAGGCTCCTCATGCGTTTTTCCATTCGCATATTGTTTTTTCTTTACTTTGCAGTTTTTTTGATCGCCTTGTCTGTCGCACCCGGTTCCGCAGCACAAACGCAAACCGCAAAAATTTCCGGCATCGTCACCGACCCGCAAGGTTCGGTGATTGCGGATGCACAAGTCAGCGCCGAATCCATTCCTCCGGCCGGTTCAACAGTGCGCGCCGTTTCCGCGAGCGATGGCCGATTTATTTTGATGCTCCCGCCGGGCCGCTATCGCGTCAAGATTGCGCGCGATTCATTCGCGCCGGCCGGGCAGGAAATTACGATGGCTGCGGGAGAAACGCGCGAGCTGCAAGTTCGCCTGGCGCTGGAGCCGCTTTCCTCGAAAGTGGTCGTCACCGCGCAGGCGCTGCCGCTCGAAGCGGAATCTTCGCCTGCGCCCCTCACCATCCTCACGCGAGAACAGATCGATCAACGCGTCATGACTTCGCTGCCCGATTTGCTGGCGACCCAGCCTGGCTTTAGCCTCGGGCGCACGGGGCCGGAAGGCGGGTCGGCATCGTTGTTCCTCGATGGCGGCAACTCAAATTACACCAAGGTGCTGGTGGACGGCGCGCCTGTGAACACTCCGGGCGGCCTCATCGATTTTTCCAATTTAACGCTCGACAACATCGACAAAATTGAAATCGTCCACGGAGCGGAAAGCGCGCTCTACGGATCGGACGCCATGGATGGTGTGATTCAAATTTTCACGCACCGCGGAACCACGCGCATTCCGGAATTCACGGCGTTCGCGGACGGCGGCAATTTCGCCACAGGCCACGGCGGCGCGGAACTTTCCGGCCTGCTTGGCCGATTCGATTATTCCGCCGCAGTCTCCGATCTTGAAACGGGCGGCCAGGGCCTGAACGACGCCTTCCGCAATCGAACACTGTCCGGAAATTTCGGCTGGCGCATTTCCGATACCGCGCGCATAAACCTCGCATTGCGCGATAACGACAGCAAGGCAGGCACGCCCGGGCAGACGCTCCTTTTTCCGGCAAGCCCCACCAACAATATTGCTTTGCAAGATTTCGATGCGGGCCTGCGCGCGGATTTTACAACGGGCTCGCACTGGCATCACCAGCTGACGGGCACGGAACTATATTTTCGCGAAGTCAATTTTGATTTTTCTTCAACACTCTATCAATATAATCGCGCCGGCTTCACCGGCGAGTCCACGTACCTGGTCCGTGCATTCGCTTTGACCGCGGGTTACGAGTACGAAGTCGAAAACGGCCTCCTTAGTTTCCTCGGCAAGCACGAGCGGCGCAACAATCAGGCAGGCTTTCTCGACGCACGCTGGCAGCCGGTTGCGCGGCTGACGTTTAGCGCGGGAGCGCGCGCCGAAGCCAACGCTAATTTTGGAACGCGTGTGGTGCCTCGCGCAGGCGTGTCGTACGCCCTGCGCATTGCTCAGGGCGCGTTTGGCGACACGCGCCTGCACGCCACTTACGGCCAGGGAATCGTGGAACCGCGATTCGATCAATCGTTCGGGAACGATCCCTGTTTTCCCGGCAACCCCGATCTTTCGCCTGAACAGAGCCGGACGTTTCATGCCGGGGTCGAGCAGAAACTCGCCTCCGAGCGAGTGCGAATCGCCGCGGATTATTTCGATAGCCGCTTCCACAACATCATCGGCTTTTTGGTTTTGACAACGCCGCCGGCGGGGTGTTCCCAGGCGGAATTCGACAGCAACATTGCGAGCTTCGGTACTGGAGCAGGCTCATTTTTCAACACCAATCTGGCCCGCGCTCGCGGCGCCAACTTTTCCGGCGAAGCACGCATCACGCGCTGGCTCAGCGGGAGCGCGAATTACACTTACGATTCGACACGCACGCTCTCCGCGCCTACCGACCCGGCCAATCTCGACCCGAATTACCTTCCGGGCGGCCGTTTGCTGCGCCGGCCGGTCAATTCCGGAAATATTACGCTCAACGCAAACTATTGGCGGATGAACTGGAACGTCTCCGGATATTTCACCGGACAGCGCTTCGACTACAATTTTCCCGGGCAGATCATCAATCCGGGCTACGCGCTCATCAACCTCGCGGCGACTTACAAAGTCGCGCGCGGCTTCAGCGTCTACGGCCGCATCTCAAATCTCGCCAACAAGCAATATCAGGAGGTGTACGGCTTTCCGGCGCTCGGACGAGAGTTCCGCATCGGCTTGAAATACTCGACGCGCCATGAGTGACGCTCGCGAGCCGGAAGACGTACTCTTTTGCTGGAGCGGGGGAAAAGACAGCGCGATGGCGCTGCACGCGTTGTGGGAAGGACATGACTACCGCATCACCGCGTTGCTCACGACCATTACGGAGGAGTACGACCGCATCAGCATGCACGGCGTGCGCCGCGCGTTGCTCGAACGGCAGGCCGAATCGCTCGGCCTGCCGCTCCACGCGGTTTTGATTCCTCCGCAATGCATCAACGCAATTTATGAAGAACGCATGAAAGAGGCGCTGGCACTGCACTTCGCGCGGGGCGTGCGACGTGTGGCGTTCGGCGATATTTTCCTCGAAGACCTGCGCGTTTATCGCGAGAAAAATCTTGCCCAAGTTGGCATGCAGGCGCTGTTTCCGATCTGGAAGCGCGACACCCGGGAACTGGCGCGGGAATTTGTGCGGCTGGGCTTCCGGGCGATCACTGTCTGCGTCGATCCTCGCGTTCTCGATGCGTCCTTCGCGGGGCGCGAGCTGGACAAATCCTTTTTCGCCGATTTGCCGCCCGCCGTGGACGCCTGCGGAGAGAACGGCGAATTCCACACCTTCGTTTTCGACGGCCCCATATTTCAGACGCCGATCCCGTGCCGCGTCGGCGAAAAAGTGTTGCGCGACGGATTTTGTTTCTGCGATCTGCTGCCGGAATGAGGGGAGTCAAACATGCCATCGAACAGAGAAAATGGAAACTGGATCCATCCCCGCGCGGCATTGATCACTGGAATTGTTCTTGCCGCGGCCGCGCTCCGCATCGTTCCACATCCGATGAATTTCACGCCGATCGGCGCTTTGGCGCTGTTTGGCGGGGCCTATTTTTCAAGCAAGCGCGCCGCCGTCGCCGTCCCGCTGCTATCGCTCGTTGCGGGTGATATTTTTACCGGCTTCCACCGGCTCATTCCCTACGTGTACGCAAGTTTTCTGGTGAGCGTGGCGATAGGATTCTTGCTGCGCCGAAAGAAGTCTGCGTCTCGCATTGGCGCCGCCACGGTTGCAGGCGCAATTCAATTTTTCCTGATCACCAACTTCGCGCTGTGGGCGTCATCGATTGGAAACTATCCGAAAAATATGTGCGGCCTCGTTGCATGTTACCTCGCGGGGCTGCCGCTTTTCTGGAACACGCTGGCGGGGGATGCGTTCTATGTCGCGTTCCTCTTCGGCGGCATGGCTCTGTTAGAAAAGCGGTTCCCGTCGCTGCGGGAACCGCTCGCCGCTGAGGCCCGCCAGAAATTGGCTTTCCGCTAATTGGGAGGAGCCGTTCTACTTTAGTTTGTCGGCAACTTTGGCGATGCCGGCGTCCGCGCAGGCCTCGTCCTTATCGCCGCCGGGAGCGCCGCTGACGCCGATCGCGCCAATGGTGTCCGTCCCCGCTTTGATCGGAACGCCGCCCTGCATCATGACGGTGCCCGGAACGTTTGGCGGAGGCGACATCGCCCCAAAGGCCTTGGCGGTTTCCCCCGAAGTCCTTCGGAAAAACAGCGCGGTGTAAGCCTTGCTCCGGCTGAGATCGGGCGTGCCCGCGCCGGAGCCGTCGTCACGGAGAAAGGCCTTGAGCAGGCCGCTATTGTCGATGATCGTTACGCTGACGCGGTAGCCGTTCGCTCGACATTGCGCCACGGTAGCCTGCGCCATAGTTTGCGCCATTTCCATTGAGATCACTTTTTGTGTGAGCAGTTCCTGTGACAGCGCGGTCATCGAGAACGCGCCCACGAGCACGAACGTAGCAACTGCCAATACCGGAAAACGAATGTGAGACATTGAGATTTCCTCCAGGCATCGACGAGGCGATGAGAACCGCATCCTACAAGCATCGCCAAACCCAAGTCAACCGAGGGTGCATCGGGTCAACAATTCCTTGCGTTTGCGTCGATGCGGGGGTACATAAGCTAGCCAAGGCGCGGTGGGTATCCGTTCTTTTTTGATTGTTGGCAATTTTTGATGGGCTGGACCTTGATTAAATTCGCTACATGCGGGAGGAAAGTATGAGGAAATATTGCGGCATTGGTTTCTTGCTGACACTCGTCATCACGTTAACGGCGTGCCAGGGTACCCAAACCACTGCTCCCGCGAGCGCGCCGCCCGCGGCCGAGGCTTCACCCCCGCTGATCTTGACCGCTACCGTTCCACTCGAGGGCGTGAAGGGGCGTTTCGACCATTTTGCTTCCGGCAAAGGCAGGGTGTTCGTTTCAGGATTGGGCAACAATTCTCTCGAGGTCATCGATCTCTTCCAGGGAACCCGCTCCCAAGAAATCACCGGGGTACCGAATCCTCAGGGCGTGGCCTTTTCTCCGGAGGCCAACAAACTGTTTGTGGCCAGCGAGAAGGGCAAGCTCTACATCTACGATGGCGACTCCTACAAGCTCATCTCAACACTGGATTTTGACGGGGGCGCCGATAACCTGCGCTACGACGCAGCGACCAAGCGTGTCTACGTCGGCTGCGGCGATGACGAAAAGAACTCCGCGATCGCCGCCGTGGACGCGATGACCAACAAGCGTCTCGATGAAGTCTATAAACTCGGGGGCGAGCCGGAATCGTTTCAACTGGAAAAGAACGGCCCCAACATTTACGTGAATGTCCCGGATTTGAAGCAAATTGTGGTGATCAACCGCACCACGAAGGAACTGGCGCGATGGCCCTTGACCGTGGGCCAGAACTTCCCCATGGCTCTCGATGAAGCCGATCACCGGGTAATTGTTGGCACGCGAGAACCGGCAACGCTCTCCGTCTTCGACACGGGCACGGGCAAGATGGTCGCCTCCGTCCCGACGGTTCAGGACACGGACGATCTGTATTACAGCGCTGAGAAAAAGCGCGTTTACGTCCCGGGACGGGCGGGTTCCATCTGGGTCTATCAGCAGACCGATCCGGATCATTACAATGTGATCTCCAAGATTCCCACCGTTGTGGGTGCGGGCACGGCTGGATATTTTGGAAGGCAGGGGAAAGGCTTCGACCGCTTTTATCTGGCGGTTTCGGCAGGCGCCAACACGAACGCCGAAGTAAGGATCTATACCATGCAGGATTGAAGGTCATAGGCCAATCTTTAAGACTCACGGAAAAACTCATTTTTAAAAAAAGATTGGAAGAATGATCTTGGATTGAAATCAGATGGACAAGGGAGGATCGATCATCATGCATCACAGAAACATGGCAGTCATCACGGGCGCGACACTGGGCCTTGCGGTCTCTCTTCTGTTTGCCGGATTCGCGCGGGCCTTGCCGGCAAATCCTGATTCCTCCGGCTATCATATCGTGAAAAAAATCACGACTGGCGGCACGGAAGGCTGGGATTACATCACGATGGACGCTGATGCGAGGCTGGCCTACATCGGCCGGGAGGATCACGTCGACGTGGTAAACGTGGATTCCGGCAAAGTCGTCGGCAAAGTCCCCGGCCTGGAGGGAACTTCCGGCCTGCTTCCTGTCCCTGAATTCGGGCGAGGTTACGCGATGAATGGCGACGCCGGCACAGTGGTCATCGTCGACCTGAAAACGTTGGCAAAAATAGGAACCGTCAAAGCAGGCAAGGATCCTGATTCCTTTACCTACGAACCCGTCACGAAACGCGTTTTCGTTATGAACAGCAGCAGCGCCAACGCGACGGCGATTAACGCCAAGGATGGCACCCTCGCCGGCACGGTCGCGCTTGGTGGGCAGCCGGAGGCCGCCGTGTCCGACGGCAAAGGCAAGGTGTACGTCAACATCACCGACAAGGATGAAATCGCCGAGGTCGACGCAGAGACGATGAAGGTGACCCATCGCTGGCCGCTCATGCAGGGCACAGGACCCTCAGGGCTGGCCATAGACCGCAAGAACCGCCGCCTGTTTTCCGCGTGCGATAACCAGAGAATGGTAATCATGAACGCGGACACCGGCAAAGTGATTGCCGCGCTGCGCACGGGCGCAGGCACGGACGGCGCCGGCTTCGATCCGGAGACGGGGAACGCCTTCGCCTCGGCCGGTGGAGCGGGAACTCTCACCATCATTCACGAGGATTCCCCCGACAGCTTCAAAGTGTTGGAGGAACTTGATACGCAATCGGGCGCCCGGACCATGACCGTGGACATGAAAACGCATAACGTCCTGGTCATCACGGCAAGGCATGGCCACGGTGCGACCCACGACAAGGTGCTGCCCGATACGTTCGTCGTACTGGTCGTTGGTAAGTAACTTTAGGCGGGGTGCTCCTTCGTCAGGAAAACGCTTATGGCTCGGCTCAGAAGACTGTTGCTCCGGGCAAGCCTTGAAAATGCGCGTCGGATGTGATGAGTTGCGCCCCGACAACTAGAGCGGTTGCGTAGATCATCGCGTCGGCCATGGCCAGGCGGTGGTCGAGGCTGATCCGCGCCGCAAGCAGTGCTAGCCGCTCATCGATCGGCACAACGCAGGCTCGTAAAGCGGCGGAAAGAAACCTGTCGGCGGCCGTGGAACCTCGTTCGGAAAGCAATTTTTTGTAAACCTCAGAGAGCACAATCGCGGGAACAATCAGGCGTTCCTCCCGTTCAAAATAAGGCGCAAACCGATCCGCCAGCGGCCCGTCCCCCAGGAACTCGATCCACCCGGACGAATCCACCAGGAACAGCTCAGAGCCTTTCGGCATGATCGCGGTCGCTTTCTTTCCACTGAAGCCCGCGTGCCAGGCCGCGAAGACTCTTGGGTTTGTGCGAAATTTCCAGACGAATCTGCCCCTCGATTTCGTAGATCACCAGGTCCTGCCCCGGGCGGAGTTTGAGCCGTTCGCGCAGCTCTTTCGGAATGACGACTTGAAATTTTGGGGAAACCCTGACGGTTTGCATATTCTTGCCCTGCAAACATTTTATCGATGCACAGATGGTATGTCAATATTATGATCGACCTTATTTACGTAATACAGTCCCACGCTCACCGGAAATCGAGGATGCCGGACTTGACAAGCTGCCGCGAATGCCAGATGTAGATCCCAAATCCTTTGAGACATGCCTATCCTGCTCTGGCGTTCCGTGTCCGATTTTGTCCTTCGGTACAGTAGTTCCGCATGAAACGCCGAGGCATAGTTCAGAACAGGCAGTCCGGCGCCTGAACGCCGACCTTTCAGTTTGCATTCTTATGGACAAATTGGAAAAATTTATTTTGCGGTATTCAAAGCTCTTCTTGCTCCCGCTGGCGGCTGCGGCTCTCGCCGGGTGCACGGCCACGACGAAAAGTTCGTCCCCTTCCAATCCCAACACGCCTCCTTCGGGATCGAGCGTGACGGTTGCAGTTTCACCGGCGAGCGCCAATGTGCGGGCCGGCGCGACGAAATCCTTCGGCGCGACGGTTGCTGGATCATTGAACACCGCCGTAACGTGGCAGGTAAACGGCGTGGCGGGCGGCAGCGCTGCAACCGGTTCGATTAGTTCCTCGGGCATGTATACCGCGCCTACGACGGTTCCAAGCTCCAACACTGTGACTGTGCGCGCCGTGAGTTCAGCCGACGCCACTGCAACAGGCAGCAGTGCTGTCACATTACAAAATCCGATGCCTGTGCTCACCGGCATCGCGCCGCCATCGGTTCCCGCTGGTGCGTTCGCGATTACGGTAGACGGCAGCGGATTTGTCGGCGGCGTGCAAGTGCTCCTCGCAGGCGCGCCGCTGGCAACGACTTTTGTGTCGTCCACGCAGCTCACGGCTACAGGCAACGAAGCATCGGCCGGAACATTTTCCATCGCGGTGATGAATCCCAATCCAGGAAGCGCGACTTCCGCCTCTCAAAATTTGCAGGTGACTTCGACGAGTGGCGGCAATCCGCCGCCGAGTTGCAGCGGTATGAGCCTCGGGCAAAGCGCCAGTCTGAACGGATTCGTGCCGTTTCCGGCGGACAATCTCTGGAATAAAGACATTTCCTCTGCTCCCGTGGACGCGAATTCTGCCGCGATCATCAATTTCATCGGCCCCGGCATTGGCTTGCATCCGGATTTCGGTTCGGGTCTATACAACGGGCAGAGCATGGGCATCCCATATCTGGTTGTAGGCTCGCAGCAAGGGCCGGTGCCCATTATTTTTACGGCCTTCGGCGACGAGAGCGATCCGGGGCCGATGCCAATACCCGTGAGCGCTTTGATCGAGGGTTACCCGGCTCCCGGCAGTGGGGACAGGCACGTCCTCGTGCTCGACAACAATAATTGCTGGCTGTATGAGCTGTACAGCTCCTATCCGAACGCCGCGAGCTGGAATGCCGGATCGGCAGCCGTGTGGGATCTCACTGCCGGCGAACAGCGTCCCTACACGTGGACGTCGGCCGACGCCGCCGGCTTGCCGATTTTCCCGGGCCTCGCGCGTTACGATGAAGTCGCGGCGGGCCACATCAATCATGCACTGCGGTTCACATTGCAATCGAGCCGCGCGGCGTTCGTGCCGCCCGCGTCGCACTGGGCCGCGAATTCGTCGAACGCGCTCGCCGCGCCGATGGGCATGCGCCTGCGGCTCAAGGCGAGTTTCGACATCTCCTCGTTTTCGGCGGCGAACCAGGTCATTCTCACGGCGCTCAAGAAATATGGAATGATCATGGCTGACAACGGCTCTTCGATGTACATCAGCGGCGCGCCCGACAATAACTGGGACAACAGCGACCTGCACAACCTGGGCAGCGTCACTGCGGCGGATTTCGAGGTTGTAGAGATGAATCCCATCTTCACCGCGGCGAATGTTCCGACCGGCGCGAGCCCGATGATCACCAGCTTCACCGCGAGTTCGCAAAATGTTTCCGCGGGCACTCCCATTACTCTGAACTGGAATGTCAGCGGGGCGTCCTACTTGATCGTGTCACCGGACATTGGCGCCGTGCGCGGCACGAGCGTGACGGTCTCGCCGAACCAGTCCGCGACCTACACGCTCTATGCTACAAATGCTTTTGGACGGACCACGGCCACGGTGAATATCACGGTGCATTAAGAAGAGAGTTTTTAGTAGCGCGGGCTTCAGCCTGCGGGTTTTGGTCCTTGCAAGGACGAACCCCCACAGGCTGAAGCCCGCGCTACCAATCAATGCGTCATCGCATAAATCACATAATTGACGCCGAGGCGCATTCCCAGGTCGGAAAATTTTTGCGGATAGCCCGGCACGTTCGACCACTCCCAGGAATCGCCGATATCGGAATTGAATGAAATCGCGACCATGACGCGCCCATGGTCGTCGTAAATCCCGCGCCAGTGCGCATCAACGCCGTCCAGCTTGTAGCCCGTGCGCAGGTGTTCGGCGCCCGTAATCCGGTAACGGTCATCCAGGTCAAACATGGTGTGGAAAATCGGATCGTTGTTTGGGATTTCCACGATGGGGCGATCGGGGAACACTTTTTTTATGCGCTCTTCAAACACTTGCCACTCGACCGTCCCATGGAAATCGTCGGCCATGAAAAATCCGCCGCGCAGCAGATAATCGCGCAGCTTCAGCATCTGTTTATCAGTCGGGCCCCACTCGCCCACCTGCACGGCATACAGGAACGGCCAGTTGTAGACCTCGTCGCCATCGTCAAGATTCACGCACTCTTCGACAGACCGCGTGTGGATGCGCGTCAGGCGGCGAACCGCCTGGGAGAATGCCCGGTCCGCCGGCGGATAATCCTGCGTCCAAAGGGAGAGTCCCAGGCGCCAGTCTCCGTCGAAGCGTCCGCGATAGCCGTCATTCCATCCCGGCGGATACATCATCCGCGCAAACGCAAATTCTGTCTTTTCCTGATAATCGGGAGGAAGCGGTTGTACGCCATATTCGACAGAAGGATAATCGCGGAACGGCGCCTGGTAGGCATACGCCACGCCCACCAGAGCGAACGCACAACCCAGTAGCCACCAAGCTTTCACAATTCGCATCGCCGGTTCCTGGGGTCAGAATACCACGGGTGCGCGCGCCGCTGCATCTGCGTGTAATCCGGTAGATTCGCCCTTCTGATACAGGATGGTTTTAGTGGCGCAGGCTTCAGCCTGTGGGGGTTTGGTCCTTGCAAGGACGAACCCCCACAGGCTGAAGCCTGCGCCACTTTTTCTTAGGCCTGGCGGCGGTGCAATTTCCGGTCGACAGCCAGCAGCGCGGAATTGGACAACACGGCAAAAAGGACGAGGATCAGGATGAGCGACATGATCGTGGGTATGTTGCGCAAGTCGATCGCGTTCATCAGGAGGAAGCCGACGCCCTTCTGAGAAGCGAAAAATTCTCCGAAGATTGTACCCAAGAGAGTCAGAGAAAATCCAAGCCGCAGGCCGGAGAAAATTTCCGGAATGCACGCGGGAACCCAGATGCGCCGGAGCATTTGCCAGCGCGTTAGATGCATCGTCCGGCCGCACCGTACATAGATGGGATTGACGTTCCGGACGGCGCCGATCGAGGAAATCATAATGGGGATGACGCCGTGCAGCGCGCCGAAAACCACTTTCGCCCAAATCCCCAATCCAAAAATAAGCAAAATCACCGGATAGAGCGCCACCTTTGGAACGGTATTGATATTCACGAGCAATGGTTCAAGAACTTCTGAACAGGCCCGCCAGGTGTCAATGAGAATGCCTCCAAGTGTTCCCAGCCCGAAAGCAATCAACAGGGCGATCAGAAACGCGCGAATCGATTCCCCGATGTCGGGCCAATAATCCGGCATCTTTAGCATGTTCCAGGCGTTGGCGAACGTAGCCCACGGTGGGGTAAGAACTCTCTGCCCAAACGCCAAGAAGATCACCTGCCACAAAATCAAAAGCGCGGCGATGAAGCCCGCCGTGTATAAAGCCTGGCGCGCTTTCATCGGGCCCACCTCTGCAACATGCGCTGCGAGTAGTAGCGCAGCGTCGAGTTCAGCAACGTGGCGATCACCAGCAACAGCACAACTAGGCCGTACATCGTGCGATTATCGTAGTTGTCGTACGCGAATGAAATTTGATGGCCGATTCCAGACGCGGACAAAATAAATTCGGTGCTGATCACTCCGATTACGCTGTAGGAAACCGCCAGCGTGACGCCGACAAAAAGATATGGCGCCGCCGCCGGAAGCTGGATGCGAAAAACGGAAGCGAGGGCCGAAACGCGATGCGTGCGTCCCACTTTCGAAAATACGGGGCGAATGCGATAGAGGCCGTTGATCGTATTTATCGCCATCGGCACGAGGCCGAACATGACGGCGATGATGATTTGCGGGATCCGGTTCAATCCGAAGATCACAATCAGCATGGGATAGAAAACAATTGGCGGCACTGCAGAATAAGAAGTGAGAAACGGCTCGAGGGTCGCTCGCAAGAGCGGCACGCTGTAAATTGCAAGGCCCGTCAGAAATCCGCCGACAACGGATAATCCAATCGCGATCGCAATGTTGATGAGCGAAAAATAAAGATCGCCCTTAATTTCCCCGGACGCCAGAATTTTCCATGCCGACGCCAGCATCTCGCTCGGCGGAATCATGATCAGGCGAGGAATGACATTCGTACGGCAAAGAATCTCCAGAATGAGTCCCGCGGCGGCAACAATCCCGATTCGCATCCAGCCGTATCGCGTCATGCCGGCCCCTTCGATTCCGTCCGGCCAATGGCCTTCATGGACTCGTCCCGCAAGATCGTCCAAAGGCGCGCGGTGATCGCCCCGAACCGCGCGTCCTCGACAATGCGCGAATCGCGGGCCACCGGCCAACCGGTCGGAATAATTTCGAGCAATCGCCCGGGGCGGGCCGACATCGCCGCGACGCGATCGGAAAGCATCGCCGCTTCATCGAGCGCATGCGTAATCAACAAAATGGTGGCACCCGTTTCGCGCCACAAGCGAAGCAGTTCGTCTCCCATGAGCAAGCGCGTCTGTTGATCGAGAGCGGCAAACGGTTCATCAAGCAAAATCAAACGCGGCTGCAGAACGAGCGTGCGGGCGATGCACACCCGTTGGCGCATGCCGCCCGATAGCTGCGCCGGATAAGACTTCGCAAAATCCGCAAGGCCCATAAAACGAACTGCAAAATCCGCGCGCCGCTTGATTTCCGCAGGATCGACGCCTTCATTTTCCAGGCCGAAGGCCACATTGTCTTGAACCGTCAGCCAGGGAAAACTGGAATCCTCCTGAAAGACGACGCCGACGCCGTCTGGAACCTGGCCGCGAACCGCGCGCCCTTCAAACTCAATTGTTCCCTTGGTCGGCTCGGCCAGACCGGCAAGCAATTCGAGGAATGTGGATTTTCCGCAGCCGGAAGGCCCGACGATGCTGAGGAACTCGCCTTTGTACAAATCGAGATCGATGGGACCAAGAGCGTTTACGGGCGGCTGGCCGCCGCGGCCAGGATAGACGCGGGTCACGCCTTCGACGCGCGCATGCACGGTTCTCGTTGCGTCGGGCAAAGGATCGATCTCGCGCTATGGAATTTTGCGGCGCAAATCGGCCGGCAGGAAATCCTGGTCGATCATGGAATTCCAGTCCACCGAACCGGCGAGCTCGCCGGTCATGTTCATGGCGTGCAGGACTTCGTTCATGCCGGACATGTCAAAATTGCCGGCGCTCCACCACTTCCCGAATTTTTGCAAATTGGTTTGGAGCGCGTCCGTGGCAACCGACGGCGGCAAATGGTAAGCGCTCGAAAGAATCGCCGCGGCATCGTCCGGATGAGCGTAGATGAATTCGACGCCCTTGCGGCGCGCCTCGAGGATGGCTCGCAATTCCTTGCCGCGCGATTTCGCGAATTCGCTCGTCGTGATGCCCACCGTCTGGGTCATCGGCGGCAAGACGTCCTTGCCGTAGAAAACGATTTTGTATTTTCCGCCCTGGTGGATTTGCATGGAATAAAAAGGCTCCGTCATGAGCGTGAGATCCGCGGCTCCTGTTTCCACGGCCGTGATTCCCGCGCTGTCGGCTCCCACATCCAGCATCGTCACGTCGGACTTTTTCATGCCCAGCTTTTCGAGCAGCAGCAAAATGAACATTTCGCTGACCGATCTTGGCCGCGAGTAGGCGATTCGCTTGCCGCGAAGATCCTGCGCCGAGTTGAGCGGAGCGTCCGGCCGCGTTACCCAAATTTGGTCCCAACCCTCGCCGCACGAATTGATGATTTTGATGTTGAGCCCTTGCCGCGCCGCGGTGATCGCAGCGGGCAGCGCGACTTCCGCGTACAGCGAGCCTCCCGCCAAAAGGCTGCGCACGCCGCTGCCGCCGCCCGCCCCGCCGATCATGCCCGTGATATTTACGCCAGCGTCCTTGAAGTAGCCCTTTTCGAGCGCAATCGTATAAGGCAATCCGTTCAGCGCACCCCCATAGTGCGTCACGATGAGTTTGTCTGCCTGAGCGCGAATCCCCCTCGCGGAAAGCAGCGCAAGCGCCGAGCAGAACAAGAGGAGATTGAGCCGCCGGCAGATCCTCATTGAAAACTCCCTGCGTCTGTTGCCGTGTGCCGTTACTCGTCCATCGCGTTCGCGGCGAATACGTCCTCAAGCTTGGTCAGCCGCGGCGTCAATCCTTGCTCGAAGGAATATTGCGCCGCGGTTTCCAATACGTGGCGGTTCGCTTTGATGCCGTGCGTGACGATCGATTTCGCAAGCGCTTCATTGGTTTCTCTGGAAATTAGTCCCGCCCCGAAATGATAGCTCGCGTGCTCGAGCCGCTGCTCGTTTGCAAGTTCGTTCGCAAGCTTGAACGCCTTGAAAAGATTCAAAACCGTCCACGGATGCTCCTCCACAATTTCCCGCTTGATCACCATTCCGTGGTTGATCGGAAAAATGCCGGTCTTCCGGTAGAAACGGATTCCCTCGGCCGGCGCGTCGGGGAAAATTGGTTTGATGTCCGGATGATGCCAAAGATCGGCGGTGCTGCGGTCAATCATATTGGGATTCACAAGGTAGAAAAGCGTCGCTTCGAGTTCGCCCGAGAGCATCATCGTCCCGATATTTTTTTCGGGCGGGATCTGGTGAATCGTCACGCCCGGCGGCGAAGTGAACCCCAACGCGCCGCGGTGGCTGTGCGAAGGCATCCGTTCCATCCAGAATTCCATGTCCTTCGGCGCGACGCCAAATTCGTGTTGCAGAATTCCCCTGGTCCAGAGCGCGGCCGTCTGCTGGTATTCGGGAACACCCACGCGCCGGCCCTTCAGGTCCGCGGGTTTTTCGATGCCCGAATCGCG
This sequence comes from uncultured Acidobacteriota bacterium, assembly GCA_963719875.1. Taxonomy (GTDB): domain Bacteria; phylum Acidobacteriota; class Terriglobia; order Acidiferrales; family UBA7541; genus Palsa-360. Next base: position 2,253,892 of record CAVRDJ010000002.1, read on the forward strand.
CCGCACCAGTATTTCCGTGTGAAAAAATCGCCGGGTCGTAAAAACAGGAAGACCCACCCAACGCTCATCGCCGTTAGCCCTCGCCATCATCAGCGAGGAAAACGACATCTCGGAGACGTCAAAATCCGCGAAGCGCAACTGCCTCCAGAAGAGTTCGGACGGGTGGACCACGCTCGGGACCAAATCAATTCCATCGGCGGTCACCTGGCCGTCGAGAACGGGCCACGTTCGCGGATTCGATGCCATTCCGATGCTGAGTCGAAGTTTCATCAGTAGCACAGCCACTCATGGCTGTGTGGTTTTTGCCCCTTTCGCGAAACTGCGGACGAGCGACGATTTACAAACCCGCACAGCGAAACGCCGCTACGTTACTCGAGCACGGCCCACGCCTCGCACTGCACAACCATCGTGCCCGCGAATTGATCGTAGAACATGGTGTGCCGCGCCGGCCGCGAATGAGGATCGGGAAACATCACCACCCACTCCTTATTGACCTCCGCGCGGATCTCGGGGCGCTTGATCCACACGGTTACTCGGATCACGTCCTCCGGCGTTGCACCCGCGGCGGCAAGAATCGCGCGCAAATTCGCGAACATGCGCACGCACTGCGCTTTCACGTCCTCCGGGATTTTGCCCGTGCTCGTGTCCGTCCCGGATACGCCGCCCGTCGCGACAATATTTCCGATCCGCGAAACCGCGGGAATCGGATTGGCGTGGCCCAAGCCCTCAACGTCGAAAGATTTTCGTTTGCTCATGGCGGCGGAATTCCCCCATTCCGCGAATTCGGTCGTCGGCCAAACCGGTCCGCGGAAGAAATCGTCATTGAAATTCGGATCGATGGAGACGAGCGCGCTATTATTACGTTAAAGATTGAGCCGTTGCAACCGCGCAAGACGCTCTCGCCAAGCCGTGATCGGCTGGGGAACGTCTCGACCACATTCCAAGAAGAGGACTTCCCCCGACTTGCACGCTACTAGCTTGACTGTGCTGATGTGGTGATTCATCTTATGCTGCCGTCGCAGGATAGGTAAGGCAATGAGCGGTCGTGCTCTACCGATCTCGAAATCCTTGACGCCGCTGGTCATGCTAGCGGTGATTTTTGCGCTAGGGCTTTCGGTCTGCGCGGCTTATCGGACCGACCGTCCCGAAATGACGGAATTGCTTTGGACATTTGAGTTCAGGCTTCTATTGACGTGGTGGGTACTCGCTGACAGCCGCGCACGCGCCTTCGGAGTGCCGTATGAATTCGGTGCCTTTGTATTCTGGGGGTGGCCAGTGGTGGTCCCCTACTACTTGTACCGTAGTCGCGGTGGGCGAGGTTTACTTCTCGCTCTTGGTATTTGGGGGCTCTATAGCGTGCCAAATTGGATTGGAATGATGCTCCGCCTCATTTTGAGAAAATAAGCGTAAGTTGAATTGGATACGTCCCGAGAAACGGGGTGGTCTCAATGGGTCGTTGCAACACCCGCTCAAAGTCTTCTTGTAGGAGCCTAGGCAGCTGTTTTTGTTAGCCATCGTCAAAATCAAACAAAACAAAAGCCCTGTTTAGGTTCTGATTGAACACTGCCGTACTGATTGATTCTTGATGAGAAGCATTGTCAGATCAACTGGTTATAGGGTGTTGCATCGACCGGTTGAACCGGCAGGTATCATCGGAGACTACCCCATCACCCTTCCTATTTCCCGTTGACGTTTTGCAGTCCGTCGATATATAGCCAGAGGTATTCATTTCGTCGTCGAAGTCCGGGAGAACGAATGGCTTCCATCGTGGCCGGGATCGGCGCGTCGCACTCCATCATGTTGATGGCCAAGCTCGAGGACTGGCCGCACTTCGCTCAAGTTGACAAAGAGCGCGCGAAATTTTATTTCGACAAAGCCGGCAACCCCACGAATTACGAAGCGCTGCTGGCGATGGCGCCCAGGGGACTGGACGAAATCCTGCTCCCAGAGGCGATTCGCGCGCGATATGAACGATGCCAAACCGGCCTCTCGAAATTGCGCGATGCGGTCGGCCGCATCGCGCCGGACATTATCGTTATTATTGGCGACGACCAAAAGGAAATGCTGCTCGAAGACAATCTCCCGGCGTTTCTAGTTTACTGGGGAAAAGAGATCTTCAATCGGCCGACCACGAAGACCGAAATCTGGGATTGGTACACTGAGGCGCGGCGACGCTATTATGAACCGGTGGCAAAATCCTTCCCCGTGGCGTCCGATCTGGGCGAATATCTGGTCAGCTCATTGATGGACGCGAATTTCGACGTCGCCCAATCCACGCGCCAGCCCGAAAATGTCGCCGAAGGAGAAGGCCACGCCTTCGCCTTTCCGCGGGAAGTGCTGATGCCCAACAAATCCGTCCCGGTCGTTCCCGTTTTCATCAACGCCTACTATCCGCCGAACCAGCCTTCCGCCCTCCGCTGCTACGATTTCGGAAAAGCCCTGGCGCACGCCGTGAAATCCTGGCCGAAGAGCGCGCGTGTCGCCTTCATCGCCACCGGCGGCCTCAGCCATTTTTGCCTCGACGAAGAGTTTGACCGCAACCTCATTGCCGCCATGCTGCACAAGGACTCAAAAGTGATCGGGTCGGTGCCTCCGGCAAAGCTGAAATCCGGCAGCGGCGAAATCCGCAATTGGATTGCCCTCGCCGGCGCGATGGAATCCTTGAATTTGAATTGGTCCGACTACGTCCCGTGCTACCGTTCGCCCGCGGGCACCGGCACGGGCATCGCCTTCGCCATCTGGGAATAAAGTAGGACGGGCTTCAGCCTGTCTGGTTTTGATTTCTCTTGCGAGCAGAAAAGCAGACAGGCTGAAGCCTATCCTACTTAGGCCGGTTGCCGAGCGCGCACGGCGGTGCGATAATTCGGCGTCACGAGAGAGACGCTCCGCGAGCGGAGACTCTTCAGGGGGAATCGATGGGAGTGCGAGACGCTTGGGTTGAGAAGCGGTTGGCGGAAACGGCAGCGGCGAACGGCACACGCAACGTTTCGCAGATGCACTATGCGCGCAAGGGCGCGATCACCGAGGAGATGGAGTACGTCGCGCGGCGCGAAAAGATCGAGCCCGAACTGGTGCGCAGCGAAGTGGCGCGCGGCCGCGCGATCATTCCCGCGAACATCCACCACAAGGCGCTGAAGCCGATGGGCATCGGCATCGCGTTCAAGTGCAAGATCAACTCGAACATCGGCAACTCGGCGACCACCTCGCACATTGACGAAGAGCTGAAGAAGCTGCATCACTCGGTGCACTACGGCGCGGACACGGTGATGGACCTGTCGACCGGCGGCGACATTCCCACAATTCGCAAAGCGATCATCGAAGCGTCGCCCGTGCCGATCGGGACGGTGCCGATCTACGAAGCGCTGTCGCGCGTGAAGCGCACCGAAGATTTGACGATCGATCTGATGCTGGAAGTGATCGAGGAGCAAGCCGAGCAGGGCGTGGATTACATGACGATCCACGCGGGGGTGCTGCGGGAGTTTGTGCCGCTGGTGCGGAAGCGCATCACGGGGATCGTGAGCCGCGGCGGGGCGCTGTTGGCGCACTGGATGAACACGCACAAGCAGGAAAATTTCCTATACGAGAATTTCGAGGCGATCTGCAAGATATTCAAGAAGCACGATGTGAGTTTTTCGCTGGGAGATGGCTTAAGGCCTGGTTGTCTGGCGGATGCGAGCGACGCCGCGCAATTCGCGGAGTTGAAAGTGCTGGGCGAGTTGACGAAGAAGGCGTGGGAGCACGACGTGCAGGTAATGATCGAGGGCCCGGGCCACATTCCGATGGACCAGATCGAGCTGCAAGTGAAAAAGGAAATGGAGCTGTGCTACGAAGCGCCGTTTTACACGCTGGGGCCCTTGGTGATCGACATCGCGCCGGGGTACGACCACATCACGAGCGCGATCGGAGCGGCGATGATCGGTTGGCACGGGGCGTCGATGCTGTGCTACGTGACGCCGAAGGAGCATCTGGGATTGCCGAACGCGGAAGATGTGAAGCAGGGCGTGATCGCATACAAGATCGCGGCGCACGCGGCAGACGTGGCGCGACACAGGCCGGGGGCGCGCGATCGCGACGACGCGCTCTCCTACGCGCGTTTCCTGTTCGATTGGAACAAGCAGTTCGAGTTGTCGCTCGATCCGCAAACGGCGCGGGCGATGCACGACGAAACGCTGCCGGACGATTTTTACAAGGACGCGAAGTTCTGCTCGATGTGCGGCCCGAAATTCTGTTCGATGAACATGACGCAGTTGGCGGAATCGGCGGGCGGCCAGGACCAATCGGAGCGCCAGCAGAAATTCGTGGAGCTGCTGGCAAAGATCGAGAAGTAGAAGTAAGTAGCGCAGGCTTCAGCCTGTGGGGTTTAGTCCTTGCAAGGACCAAAATCCACAGACTGAAGTCTGCGCTACTAAAACCTACCTCCCCGGATCCAAATCTCTCATCACAACGTGAAGGACTTGCGTGGTGCGCCGTGCGTCGCGCTCCGTAACGGTCAACTGCGGGTTGCCGTCGGGGTCAGTGATCTCTCGATACCTCCGCGCGATTTCCGGCAGCCGGGCGCACCCGCCGCGAATGAGTCCGGCCCTCTCTGCAACGGCGAGACGATCGTCGAACGACCAATCGGCAATCTCTCCTGCAGGGACTACGGCGGAAGCCATCGCTGCGAGCCCCTTGTGCTCCAGCGCATCCGTCACGATCGCTTCGAGGATTCCGCACGAGTTGATCAGTGCCTCGCCATATCTGCCTTGCTCCAGCGCGTCCCGGCTGTCAGCGTATGCTGGCTCGAGAACAAGGCGGAGCTCGACGTTGTGAACGAAATCGAACCGGTGAGGCAACGGCGCGGCCTGAGGCGATCCGGAAGCGCCCTGTTCAACACCCATTTGAGACAGTGAAATGATGGCTTGTTCCAGGACGCCGACAAGGCGCTCGACGATCTCCGCGGGCGCCACCGCTTCGATGACCTGGCCGGAAGTCGTGCGCAGCAAAAACGCTTCGCTAAAGGCCCGCGCCAGCCAATGGGCTTTGCTGCCTCCGGACAATTGATTGATCGCGACGCCGCAATCCTGCTGCCAGGCACGATTGGCCACGAGCGCGGATTTGTTGGAAGGATCCTCAGCTAAAGTGTCGCGAAGCTGGCGCCCGCGGCGGATCAAGCCATCGAGATGCGAAAGATTTGAATCGATCTGCGCTCGCAAGCTTTCTTCCATTTGTTGGGTCTCCGGTCACTTAGTGGGCAAGTGCGGACCCTTGTGTGCGTGCCCGTGCAGATCGGCAATCTGATCGATGTGATTGTACATGGCTTGCGAAGCTCCCTCTTCATCCCGGCGGCGCAACGCAGCAACCACAGCCTCGTGACCGTCCATGGATCGCGCGGGGCGGCCCCTCTGCCTTAGCGATTGCGTGCGCGATTCCACGAGCAAATCGTTGAGCGTCGCCATGATGCTCATGACCACGCGATTGCGCGTGGCCCGCGCCAGAATGGCGTGAAACGCCGTGTCCTCGGCCATGGCCGATTGACCGGTCTTCAGCTTTTCCCGTTGCGTTTCCAGGATGCGTTGCAGATCAGCCAAATCTTCATCGGTCGCGCGCAGGGCCGCGGCGCGGGCAACGGCGGGCTCGAACATCCGGCGCACATCCAGAAGCTCTTCCTGCAAATCGGAGCGGTAGGCCATCACGGAAGCCAGGGGAGCAACCAGGCGGTCCACCGAAAGTTCGTGCGGAAACGTGCCCTGCCCGTGCCGCGTCTCGAGAAGTCCAATCGTTTCCAGCGTGCGCAGCGCGTCTCGGATCGATCCGCGGCTCACGCCAAACCGTTCCGCCAGATGGCGTTCCGAAGGCAGGGGCTCGCCCGGCGGGAACGTGCCGTCCAGCATTAACACGCGGATCCGGTCGGCAACTTCTTCGGCGATGCGGGTTTTCTTGATCGGAGTAATGAGGCGAGCCTCATCGCCGGAAGGATGCGCAAAACGCTTGACAGCGTTCCGTGCGGATGGTACATTTTCGTTGTTGAGTGGTTCAATCACCGATCCACTGTACCACAGATCGCGATGACTGAAAAGCTTTTTGAGTTCGTGACTACTGGCTCTCCCCGCGCCGTCTCCGGCGCGATTGAGCAATTGGCCATTGGGCAGGGCAGCCTGACCGCGCTGGTCGTGCCCTGGGAGAGTGATCGTACCACTTTGTGCATGGCCGTCGCTTCTACCCAAGGCGAGGGTTGGGCCCTGGAGCATACTAACTTGGGAACCATCCGCCTGACCGACATGGGAAATGAAACCACGCGCGTGGAAGTCCTTGCAGACCTTCAGGGTCATGCGGAGCAGCAGAGGCTCGCCAAGCTCTTCGCCCGATTCAGCAGTCAAATCCAGTCTCAACTCCAGGTGGCCCAGTGACGGAAATTGTATCATCCTCCCTCGCGGCCACGCTCACGTTGCGAGTTGCGGAAGCGCGTGTTGAGGACGTGGGCCGCGCCATTGCGCGGCTGGCGCCGGCGGACATGCAGCGCGTCGGCGCGCAATCCGGCGACGTAGTGAAAATCACCGGCGGCACATCCTCCGTTGCACGCGCTGAACTTTCCGACGAACAACATGAAGGCGTCGTGCAGATCGACGGCACGGCCCGCAGCAACTGCGGTGTGGGACTGCAGGAACAAGTGACGGTTGCGGTCATCGAGCACTCCCAGGCCGTGGCCGTGCGGCTCTCCCCCATGTGGGTCGGCGCCGCGCCGGCAATTATCGCGCCTGAACGGATCGTCGAGGATCTGACGGGAGTTCCTGTCACTCAGGGCTGTGTGGTGCGCGTACCGACGTTTGCCAAGGCCGTGAATTTCCAGGTGGTGCGCACGATTCCTTCGGGGCCAGTCGTGATCGGACCGCGAACCGATATCCGCATCGTGGAGGGTGAGCAGACCGCGACCCGCGCTCCCGCGGTGTCCTACGAAGATATTGGCGGGCTGGAACGGGAAGTGGCGCGCGTCCGCGAAATGGTCGAACTGCCGCTGAAGCACTCGCGCATCTTCGAGCGACTGGGAATCTTCGCGCCGAAGGGCGTGTTGTTATACGGCCCCCCGGGCACGGGCAAAACCCTGCTCGCGCGGGCCGTGGCGGCAGAAAGCCGCGTGCACTTCATTTCCCTGAACGGCCCGGAAATCATGCGCAAGTTTTACGGCGAGAGCGAGGCCAAGCTCCGCGAGGTCTTCGAGGAGGCGGCGCGCCGCGCTCCCTCAATCCTCTTCATCGACGAAATCGACGCCGTGGCTCCCAAGCGAGCCGAAGTTTCCGGCGAAGTCGAAAAGCGCGTAGTGGCGCAACTGCTCAGCCTGATGGATGGCTTTGTATCGCGCGGCCAGGTAATCGTTATCGGCGCCACCAATATTCCCGAAGTTCTTGATCCGGCGCTGCGGCGTCCCGGCCGGTTCGATCGTGAAATTGAAATCGGCGTGCCCAACACGCAGGCGCGGCTCCAAATTCTGAAAATCCACACGCGCGCCATGCCGCTCGCGCCTGACGTCAATCTCCAGGAAATCGCCGAACATTCCCACGGATTCGTGGGCGCCGATCTCGAGGCGCTGTGCCAGGAAGTGGGCATGATTGCGTTGCGCGGTTTCCTGGCCACCGCCCCGCTCGAGACGGACGGTGCGCCGCCAGCTGACCTAACCACGCTGCAAGTTACGCGCGACGATTTTCTCGCCGGCATAAAGGAAGTCGAGCCCAGCGCGACTCGCGAATTTTTCATCGAGAAGAGCCCTTCGACCTTTGCGAACCTCGGAGGCCACACCGATTTGAAACGATTGCTCGATGCTGTCGTCGAGCATTCTCACGTGCACAACGAAATCTACGATCAAGTGGGCCTCGCGCCGCCGCGCGGCATTCTGTTCGTCGGACCGTCGGGTACCGGCAAGACCGCCATGGCGCGAGCGCTCTCGGGTGAAAAGCAGATTCCGCTCATCGCCATTGATGGCCCGCAGCTTTACTCGAAGTGGCTGGGCGAATCCGAGCGGGCGCTGCGCGAAGTTTTCAAAAAAGCGAGACGCGCCGCACCCTGCATCCTGTTCTTTGACACCATCGATGCGCTCGCGCCAAAGTTCGGCGCCGATCATCTCGGCTCCGACATTTATCAGCGGATTCTCAGCCAGCTCCTGCGCGAAATTGACAACCTGCGCGACGTCAAAGGCGTGCTCCTGCTGGCCGCCACGAACCGCCCGGAGCGCGTCGAACCTGCGCTTTTGCGCAGCGGGAGATTTGACTACATCCTCCCGTTCGCCAAACCCGGCGTCGCGGACCGCGCGGCGATCCTGCGGCTCTGTTGCCGGCGCGTGCCGCTCGCGCCTGATGTGGACATCGACGAGTTCGCATCTCAAACGGAAGGGTCGACGGGCGCCGATATCGAAAGCCTGAGCAAGAAGGCGACCTTGCTGGCGATTGCCAAGTATCAGGAAGGCGCGCAAACAAATCCTTTCGTCGTTCACCGAAGCGATTTTCAATCCGTTCTGAATTCCCATCGCGGCAGCCCTATGTCGCTAAGAGACCCGGCGGCGAGGCCTGGCGATGCCGATGAATTTACAGTAGCTACGCATATCCATCTGGAAGACAAAGAGGATAGATCATGAGCTATACAGAACTCACCGTGTGGACGCGCGGCATCATCATGGACAAAGAAGGCCGCGACATCGTCAATTCCATCGCCGCTTCGGCACGGAACGAGGGCAAGTTTTCCCAGGCGATGGAAAATTACGTCGACAATCCCGATCGCACCAACGCCCCCACTCGCAAGTACTTGCGCGTGAGCGAGAGCGAGATCGAAAACGCGCTGACTTACGAGAACGAGCATCCCAACATCGTCGTTCTGGTCGAAGGGACGATGGTCAAGGGTTGGGACTACATGCGCGGGATGCCTCCGGGCGGGACGCTCATCATCAACACGCACTATACCCCGGAGTACATGATCCGCTTTGTCCCCGGCTCCGAACGGCTGTCCCAGCTCGTCTGCGTCGATGCCGCCAAGCTGGCCGACCACAAGTGGCTCTATTACCGCCTGGGCGAGCTAGGCCTCGACCGTCTATCGACGGAAGGCGCTGCGGAGCGAAGCAAATTGGTTGCACCCGATATCGCCGCTCCACTCATCGCGGCGGTGATCAAAACCACGGGCATCTGCAAGATGGAAACAATTGAACCGATGATTGCAAATCAAGCGGCGTTCCATGCAGCGCTCAAGGAATTGCATATCATGCTGCTGAAGCCGGTTGCTGCGTAGATCAAATTTCTTGAGGGGTTAAAAATGTCGACTAAAGGAACGCACATTCCCGATTGGCTCAAGGTGCCGTTTGCCGGAATCACGCCGGCACCGTCACAGGAAAAGGGCCAGGATCTTTTCCCGACCGGCAATTGGCGGGCGATTCGGCCTGTTTACCGGGACAAGCTGCCGCCCTGCAACAACGCTTGCGGCACCAACGAAAAGATCCAGGGCTATCTCGACCTGGTGAAGCGCGGCAAGTATCTCGACGCCTACGCTCTCATCAAGGAAGACATGCCGTTCCCATCGGTCACGGGACGCGTGTGCTACCACCCGTGCGAGCAGGCCTGCAACCGGGGACAATACGATGAAGCCATCTCCATCCGCGCGGTCGAACGGTTTCTCGGCGATCTCGGACAGGCGCTGGCGAAGGACGTGGTCAAGGCCGGACCCCCCAACGGCAAGAAAGTCGCCGTGATCGGGTCAGGTCCCGCCGGCCACAGCGCCGCCTACCAACTGGCGCGCCTCGGGTACAAGGTAACCATCCTGGAGAGGTCGCCGAAAGCCGGCGGACTCAATCGCGGCGGCATACCGGACTGGGTGCTTCCGCAGGCGGTGCTGGATCGCGAGATCGAGCGCCTCGTCCAGCTTGGCATTGAAATCAAGACCAACGTCGAGGTCGGGAAAGACGTCACTCTGGATGATTTGAAAAAGAATTATGACGCCACGGTGTTCGCCGTGGGCCTTACCGAATCCAACAGCGCGCGAGCTGAAGGCGAGGACAAAGCCGGCGTGGTGTTCGGGCTTCCGTTCCTTCGCGACATCGGCATGGGCACGTCCAAAGTGAAGCTCGGGGCGCGCGTCGCCGTCATCGGCGGCGGAAACACGGCGATCGATTGCGCGCGCGAAGCGCTCCGGCAGGGCGCCGTCGAAGTGACCATGATCACGGTAGAGGGCAACCGCAAGGAGATGCCGGCCTCTCCGGAAGACTTGCATGACATGGTGGAGGAAGGCGTGGAGTTGATGCACGGGCGGGCCATGACGGCTGTCCTGGGCGCCGGCAAAGTCGAAGCGTTGCAACTGCATCCGGCGCGCTTCACCGGCAAAATCAACGCCTCGCCGATCGCCATCGATCGAGAGGCTCCCGCCGAGCGCTTTGTTGTCGACAACGTGATCATCGCGGTGGGGCAGAAAGCAAAGCTCGATTGGATGCCGGCCGAGTTCAAGACCGAGCGCGGCACGATCAAGATCGACGAGTTCGGACGCATCGGCAACACGAACTTTTTCGCCGCAGGCGATGTGGTGCAATTGGGTTCGGGCCAGCCGCTGATGGTGGTGAACGCCGTCGGCGATGGTAAACGCGTGGCCTTCAATCTGGACAAGGTGCTCCGCAATGTTCCCCTCGAACCACGAACGGTTCCCATCGATGTGATCGTCGACTTGAACCGGATGAACATGACCTATTTCCCGCACTTCCCCCGCGTCAAGCAGGCTATGCTCGCGCCGGTGGCGCGGCGCAGCACCCAGCAGGAAGTAATCCTGGCGTATTCGGAAGAGCAGGCGAGCGAAGAGGCGAGCCGGTGTTTCAGCTGCGGCACCTGCAACGCTTGCGATAATTGCTACCTGGTCTGCCCCGAGCCTTGTATTGTGCGTTCGGTGCGTTCGAACGGGCTATATAAGATTCTGGTGGACTACTGCAAGGGTTGTCGCGTGTGCATCGAAGAGTGCCCGACAGGGTGTCTCGAAGGCGTGCCCGAGCTTGATTTCGATACGGGCGTGATTCGAATGGAAACGGCCTTTGCGATTTCGCAGGGACTGCATGGACGCCAGGCGGAAGAACTAAGGAATTTAGCGGACCGTCCGGCGAAGAGTATTTGAGGTAGGACGGGCTTTAGCCTGTCTGGTTTGAGTTACGTTCATCCAGAAACCCGACAGGCTGAAGCCCGTCCTTCTAGCAAGCAAACACAGCGTCCGTCAATAGGCGGACCGCGCGGAGTGAGACATGGCAACGTTTGTCGAGGAAAGAAAGAAGACGGTTCGGATCAACGGCTGCGTCGCTTCGGCGCAGGCAGCCAAATACGCCGACGTCGATGTGATCACGGCCTACCCCATCCGGCCTTATACGGCAACCATGATGGCGTTGGCGCAAATGGTGGCCAATGGAGAGATCGACGCCGAGTACATCGTGGCCGACAGCGAGCACTCGCAATTGAGCATCGCGCACGGCGCTTCCTCCAGCGGCGCGCGCGTTTTCACCGGCAGCTCGGGAGTCGGCGTGCAGTACGGCTACGAGCTGTATTCGCCGATCTCCGGCAGCCGCATGCCGGTGCAGATGATGATTGCCGATCGCACGCTCGATCCTCCGGGCGATTTCGGTTCCGAGCACACGGATGCGCTATCGACGCGCGACATGGGCTGGCTCATGGGCTGGTCGTGCGACGCCCAGGAAGCGTTCGACAATCACTTGATCGCCTATCGGATCGGAGAAGATCCGCGCGTTCTTCTGCCGCAGATGGTTTGCCAGGACGGATTCTTCGTCTCTCATATCGTGTGCGATGTCGAGTTGCCCGATCCGGGCCAGGTAAAGGAATATCTGCCGCCCTACAAGCATCCCTACCCGCTCGATCCGCGGCATCCGGTGTCGCACGGCCCGCAGATTATGCCCGAGCAGGGTCCGCCGCTTCAGCTCGAGCGCGCACGCGCCATGGAAGGTTCGATGGCAGTCATCGAACAGGCTCACGACGAATTCGCAAAAATTTTCGGGCGGAAGTACGACCCCTGGATCGAAGAGTTCATGACCGACGACGCCGAGGTAGTCTTTTTCCTGCAGGGCGCTCACGGCGTGACAGCGCGCTACGCCATCAAGCACATGCGCGATCGCGGCGCGAAAGTCGGCATGGTGCGGCTGCGCACGATCCGGCCCTATCCGACCGATCGCGTGAATGAAGTCCTCAGCAAGTTCAAAGTGGTCGGCGTGATCGAGAGCAACTTGGGCCTAGGCAGCGTGAGCAGCGGCGGTTCACTCTATGCCGAAGTTTGCGGTGCGCTCTACGAAAGCAAGAAGCGCCCGCTGGTCGTCTCATTCATGGCTGGAATGGGCGGCGAGGCTATCGTGCTGAAAGAATTTTACTGGATGACTCAGAAAATGCTCGAAGCGCAAAAACGCGGGAGCATCGAAAAGCGTACGCATTGGGTCGGGTTCGAGGAGTAATCAATTTCGTGGAGTAGCCAATATTGATGCGACGGACTTGAAGGTTTGCACTAAAATACTGGCGGTGCAAAGGTTTAGGGCCGCCATCCAGAGGAGCTGATATGTCAGTCATTGAAATCGAGCGGCAGATTTTGCCGATGCTGGGCAGCCCGAACCAGGGGGCGCGCTTCTACAATCCTGAATTGCCGTCGACCGAGCCCTTCGTACCCGGCCACCGGACTTGCGCCGGCTGCGGGCCGTCCATCCAGTACCGGATGACGAGCAAAGCGTCGGGCGACAACACCATCCTGGTGGGGCCGACCGGGTGCATGTACGTCGCCAACAGCTCGTATTTGTGTACGCCCTACAATGTGCCGTGGGCGCACACGCAGATTGGCAGCTCCGGCAGCTTCACCGCCGGGATCGCCGCCGCCTACGAAGCGTTGATCCGCAAAGGCAAATATAAGGGCGCCTTTCCAAATATCATTTGCGAGGCCGGCGACGGCAGCTCCTCCGACATCGGCCTCGGCTCGATTTCAGGCGCTCTCTATCGCAATCACGACTGCCTGATCATCTGCTATGACAACGAGCAGTATGCCAACACCGGCATTCAGGCGTCGTCGCGCACGCCGTACGGCGGCATGACGACCTTCTCGCCTCCCGGTCCGAAAATTCCCGAAGCCAAGACGCTGTTCCCCAAGGACCTTGCCCGTATGATGGCGGCCGGCCATCCCCACTGCTATGTGGCGACGGCGAGCGTGGGTTACCCGATCGACCTCATGAATAAGGTGCGCAAGGGCCTCAACTTCAAGGGCGCGTCGTTCCTGATGATCTACACTCCCTGCCAGAAGGGCTTCGTGTACGAGACGCCGCGCTCGATCGATCTGGGCCGGCTTGTCGTGGAATGCGGGCTCTACCCGATCTGGGAGTGGGACAACAACAAGCGCGCGTATGATTACAGCTTCCGCCCGCAGAATATGCGGCCGGTATCGGAATACTTGAAACTGCAAGGCCGCTTCGGCCACTTGCACGCCGAGCACATCGCCACGCTGCAAAAGTTCGCCAATATGCAGTGGCAAATGATGGGCGTCCAACTTCCTGAGGCCCTGATCAAGGCCACCGATGTCAAAAATCTGGTCAATATGGGGGCTGCGGAAGCGGCGGCCGCCGTGGCGGAGACTGTATGAACCCCAACACTCCCCAACCGCCAGCCGCTTCGGCATTGCAGGAAACCTATGTGGTCAGCGAAGGCAAGAAGCGCGGGGCGACGCGTGACGTTCGCCCCGAAGCCGCCTTTGATCGCTTTTACACCGTTCTTCGTGTCCACGGCGGTGACGCCATGCTCACCGACAACTGGCACACGAACGAAGTGCTGAGCCACGCGAAGAATAATTTTGAAGGATACACCTTTGCTATGCGCACCCTGGAAGCCTGGGGCGCAATTTTTCAGAACGACCACCGCGCCTATTACACGGCGGGTGGCCGCGTATGGGTTTTGGATCTGGAGCCGTCCGCGGGCAAGAAGCCGAGATTGCCCGGCACCGGGACCGGCGGCGGCAAAAAGTAGCCTTCGGTTGCGGCGCATCCTGCTCATTGACGATACGCCGGAGATCGCCGAACTGCTGACGTTTGCTTTGCTCGACCGCGGCTTCGAAGTCTTCGCCTCCGGCTTTGCTGACTCCGTGAACGAGATGATCGTTGACCAGCGCGCCGATGCGCTGGTGCTTGACTGCTCCGTCTACAATATGAGCGAGTCGCTCTTCGACACCGTGCGGAATGACCCGAATCTCGCCGAGTTTCCCGTTGTCATCATCAGTGACACCCCGGAGGAAGCGGACAAAAGCCTTCGTTCCCGGAACGCCGAGAAAGTCATGCTGATCCCGAAACCATTCACCGGGGCGCAGGTTGCAAGAGCGCTTACCGAGCTGCTCGGCCTTAAGTAGCGCGGGCTTCAGCCTGCGGGGTTTAGTGCTTGCAAAGGCTAACCCCGCAGGCTGAAGCCCGCGCTACTGGAATGCGGATAGAATCGATATGGCTTCCTGGAGCATGGATAACTGGCGGTACGTTGAGCGCCAGGCCGTAACCGACCCGAAAGGGCGGCAGTGGTCCGTGGCGCTGATGGACATCCTGGGACAGGAAGGCGATCCCGAGATGCCCAGCAAGTCGCTCGAACTTCAATATTCCTCGGGACGATTTTTCACCCTGATTTATTCGGCGAGTGGAGTCGTGGTTTGGGAACGCGGCTACACGTCACTCTCAGAGGCGACGACCGTGTTCGAACGCCTGATCGTTGACGTCATGGATGGCGTTCTCGATCCATCGCAACCCGTGTTTCGGGAAGATTTGGAAGATTGATGGTCAGAATGCTCTGCGCGGCTGTAATCGCCGGTGGCGTGGAGCGAAGAGAGTTTTAAGCGCGCCCGTTGGCATGATTGCGTGATGGTTTACGCGGAGGATCGTCCCCCAAGAGTTCCACCAGCACGACCGGCGCACGATCAGGAAATTCCGCAATGATGCGCACTTCACCGCCCATCGCCTTGACCGTCTTACGCAGCGTGGAAAGCAGCAGATCGCTGCGTTTTTCAAGCCGCGAAACGCTATCTTGGGTAATGCCGAGCGCCTTGGCGACACGGGCCTGCGTGAGCTTGCGGGCCTTCCGGAGGTCGCGCAGGCTCATTTCCTCGGCGATTATCTCAGCCGCGCGGTCCTCGACCTTCTTGCGCTCCGCTGGGCTCAGTTTCCGAATAATTTGATTGACGTTTACGGGCATGGTTACGTCCCCCTTCCGATTCGGGCAAGATGGGCGTCAAAACGCTCGTCGGCCCTTCGTATCAGTTCGCGATAGAAGTGCTTTTCGCTCCCGCCGGATTTGTCTCCGGCCACGAGTAGAATCGCCTTGCGCCTGGGGTCAAAAGCGAAAGCGACCCGCCATTCACCATCTGCCGCGCTGAATCGCAATTCCTTCATGTTGGCGTGGCGGGAGCCTTTCAGAGTGTCAACCCGGGGCCGGTCTAACTGTGGCCCAAACTCCTGTAGCACGCGGGCCAACGCGAGAATCTCTCTACGCACATCCTGAGCGAGCGCGTCGAATTCCGGTTTAAACTCATCGGCCATCTCAACGGCCCATTTCACCTGGACAGTATGATATAGAATCCATATGATGTCAAGTACATGTCGTGGTGTCCAAATCGGGCCCAGGGTCGGCGGCAGTCCAGATGGGGCTATTGAAACTCTAGGGAGCTTTGAATATTTCAGGAAGAGCATCCGCCGCGCCCACCGCGATTGACCCACGGGTTCACGGAAATGATTCGAATGAAGTTGCTCGGGCAACGCAATGAAGGTGTTAGGCATCCCATGAAGTAACCAGCATTTCTTTTTTACCCCGTTTCTGTCCTGGAGCCGGGTAGGCCGCAAGAAAAACCACCTCGATCGTTCAATGTTTGTGGAACCCGTGAAGCGATGCGGTGTCCAACAATATAAGTGCGTTCAAGGAGGGTGCCATGCACAGAGGAAATTGGTTCTCCTGGGGGTGGAAGGCGGTCGCCTTGGCGTTCATGTGCTTGCTTGCTGTGGGTGCCAACGTAGCCCAAAAGGATGCAAAATTCTCTTCAAACCAGTGGCGGCTGGCCGATCCAATCCGGTACGAAAATATGAGTGTGTTCCCCGTCGTCAGCCGGCAGCCCGCTGACACTGCAAGCTTTGCCACGCTGGACGAGAGTTTGTCGGCGGGCCAGGTGATCATAACGGAGGGCGGCGCCGACGCCATGCGGCGGTCGCGCGACGGGAGCCCGGTGGCGATTCCGGAACAGCATGGGGCATCTGTCAATCAGCTCGTGCTGGTCAATCGCGGCTCCAAACCGTTGCTATTGTTGGCCGGAGAACTGGTAAGCGGCGGCAAGCAGGACCGAATTATCTCCAAAGATCGAATCGTGCCACCGGGAGCTGCGCCTCTTCCACTCGACGTGTTTTGCGTCGAGGCGGGGCGGTGGACGGGAGGCGCACAATTCGCCGCGGGCAAGCTGATTGTGCATCCCAGCGTGCGCGAACAGGCCGCGATCACCAAAGAGCAAGATAAGGTCTGGGCAGCCGTGCGGGGCGGCACCGCAGCTGCGCCCCCGCCTGCTGTAGGCAGCGCGTCGGGAACCGCACGAATGTCTGGCCAAACTACCCAATCCGTGACCGTCACGGAGAGCACGTTGGCGGACGCCATTACGACAACAGCGCCGACGCAATCGTACGCGAAATTGTACAAGTCTCCGCAAGTGGGAGTTCCCGCGGATACGTTTGCCGACGAAGTGCAAAAGCGCTTTGAACGCGCCACGGCAAAGCTGAAAGGCGAGTCCGTGGTGGGGGTGGTCGTGGCCTACGGCGGCGAGGTGGCCTGGAGCGATATATTCGCCTCGCCGACTTTGTTTGAACGCTACTGGCCCAAGCTGCTCCGCAGCTACGTCGTGGAGGCGCTCGTGCGGCCGAAGAGCAGCGAACAGCCTTCTGTGGATGACGCGCGCGAATTTCTGAAACCGCTCGTAGGCCACGAAAGTGTCGAAACCGAGCCGGCGATCTACAGCCTGAGGCAGGTGACCCAAGGGAAGTATGTCGAGATGGAGTTGGAGGCGCTCCGGCCTGTCGAAATCACGCTACATGTGCTGAAACTTCACCGGGCGAGCTAAGTTCCGGAGCGTGCCGGCATAACAGCTTGCGGAAAGACTCAAATTTTTGTCATTCCGAGGCGCGCTGCGCGCCGAGGAATCTCTCTTTTCTTGGGTTTAAATCAAAGAGGGATTCCTCACTTCGTTCGGAATGACAAAATAAATTACTTTTTCCGCAGCCTGATCAGTGGGCCGCTTGCCGGACTCCAGGCGGCAAGCAGCCTTCCGTATTTTTCGTCCTTTGCCGAGGAGGCTGCTGATTCTTTAAGGAGCTTTAAATATTTCAGGGAGAGCATCGGCCGCGCGGCCCATCGCGCGTGCGAGGCTGAGCTTCGCGACGTTGAAGGCAAACACGCCGTTGATGAAATCAAATTCGGCGTTCGTGACTTCCTCCTGCGCTTGCACGTACTGCACGTTGTCGACAACGCCGACTTCCACTTTCTGCCGCGTGAGTTCGAGCGCTTCCTTGGTGACCTGCACATTTCTCTGCGCGACTTCCACCTGGCTGGCGGCCGCCTGCAGATCCAGGTAAGCGCTGCGGACGTCGCTCTCGATTTGGCCTTTCAAGTCTTCATACTCGGCCCGCCGCTGTGCCAGCGTGGCGTCGGATTGCTGAATGTCTCCCTCGGTGCGCCCGCCTTGCCAGATCGGAATTTTTAAGCTGGCCGCGGCCGTGTACGTGGTCTGCAATTGGCTGGGGTTGACGCCGATGGCGCCGTAGTCGCTGGTGACTCCGAGCGATGGGTAACGTTCGGCGCGTGCGGCGGCGTGGGCGCGCTCGGCGGCGCGCACCTGGGCGTCGGCGGCTTTCAAGTCGGCTCGCTGCTGGAAGGCTTGCGCGAGCGCGTCTTCCATGGTCAGGGGCGCCGCGGGCGAGAAAGGCACCTCGTCGGAGAGATCGTATTGATCGTTCGCGGGCAGGCCGATCATGCGCGCGAGATTTATTTTTTGCTTGGCCAGATCGTTCTTGAGGGAGAGCAAACGCTGCTGGTGCGTCAGCGCCTGCACTTCGTTCCGGTCGGCGTCCACTTTCGCGACCAGTCCTTGCTCCAACTGCTGCTTGCTCTGGTCGAACACGGCATTCGCGCTCTGCAGCTGCGATTCTTCGGATGCCATTCGCGCTTTCGCCGCAATCGTTTGAAGATACGTTCCGCCGACGGCAAGCACGATCAGTTCGCGCGCGTCTTGCGCCGAATAGCGGTTCGCTTTCGCCACATCGCTTGCCGCGCGATAGTTGTTGATCGCCGTGAGATCGAGGACGGTCTGCGAAAGATGTGCGCGAAAATCAATGTAGTTGAAGGGGCCGATCACCGCGGGAATCGAGAACCCCGGAAAAGTGAATCGGAAACCTTCAGCGCGCAGGTCGGTGGTTTGAACGTTTTCGTTTATGGTGCCGTTGATATTCGGCAGCAAGCTGCTTAGCGCCACTTTGCTCTGTCCCTGCGCTTGCCGCAGGGCCTGGGTCGCGCCCGATTGGCCAAGGTTATACGCCAGCCCGCGCTGAATCGCTTCCCGCAGTCCAAGCTTTCCGTTGAACGGCATTTTGGCGACACCCGGCGTGCTTCCCGCGTAAGCGCCCTGCACTTGCACGTTTGGACTCAGCGTGTTCACAGTGGCCGTGGTGCTTGGAGCAGGCGCCTCGGAAGTTTTTACGGTGCCGCTCGTTTGCGCCGTGCGCCCGGAGAGAGGAAGTTGCACCGCCTGCGTGCCCTGCGATGATGCGGGCGGCGGGCCGAGTTGCGCGAAGACCGGCGCGGCGAATAACAGCGCTGCCGCGAAGAGCGGGAGCCGTCCCGCCAAGCCCCGGCCGCTGAGATTGGAGAAAAATCGACCTTCTCTTTTTCTGCGCATAAGACTCCCTTAAGCCGGGCCTAACTGAGTTGTTTTCTGAATCGCCAAATGCTGAACGAAACGAGGACCACGGTGAACGCCAAAAGCGCGAGGAAATTCGGCCATAACGTCTCGATCCCGCTGCCCTTCAACATCGCGCCGCGCGAGATCATGCCGAAGTGCTGAATGGGATTGAATTGCGCAACGGGCTGTAACCACTTCGGCATCGCTTCCACCGGCGTGAACGCCCCGGAGAGCGAGGTCAGCGGAGGATTCACGAAAAAGAGCGTGAGCTGCGCCTGCCGCGCCGACTTTGTGAACGTGGCGATGAACGTACCGATGCTGATGCCGCACAACAAGCAAAGGGCCGCGGCGGCGATCACCAGTAAAACATTTCCGCGGAAGGGAATTCCAAACACGACGCGCATCATGGCCACGGCCAGCGTCCCCATCATGCAAAGCAGCACAAAGAGCGGAAAGAGTTTTGCGACGATGATCTGCGTCGTCGAAGCAGGGGACATCAGCAGCTGCTCGAGCGTGCCGGCCTCGCGTTCCTTCACAATCGCCGCCGCGGAAATCAGCGAGCCGTTCAGAATCAGGAGCACGCCGAGAATGCCGGTCACGATAAACCACGTGGGTTCGAGGCCCGGATTGTACAGATACGCGGGATGCAGCAGGACCATGCCGATGCGGCTCACGTTCGGCGCGGCGATCTCCTGGAACCGCGCGTGGATTCCATCGCCCGCGAGCGTCTGGTTGTAGGACGAGATCACGCCTTGCGCGTATCCTTCGCCGATCGTAGCCGTGTTGGAATTCATGGCGTTCAGCAGCACTTGCACGGTGGCGGGCCGGCCGCGCTGCAAGTCGCGCGCGTAGTCGTACGGGATCACGAGTCCGGCATCCAGATCGCCGTCCGCGATCTTCTTGCTCATTTCGTTCACGTTGATGTAGTTGCCGGCGGCCATGAAACTTTTGCTTCCGGTCATGATCGCGACAAGCTCGCGGCTTTCGGGAGTCCTGCTGTCGTCCACAACGCCGAGGCGCAGGTTGGTGACGGTGGCGTTCAGTGCGAATCCGAACAGAAGCAGTTGCAGCGTGGGTGGCAGGATCAAGGAGATGGCGAGACGCCGGTCCCGCAAAATCTGGCTAAACTCTTTGCGGATCAAAGCCCGCATGCGATAACCGAGAAATGCTCGAATCGTATTCATGGCTTAATCCTTCAACTGCATGCGCCGCATGTTGCGCCACGCGATGAAGTAGAAAATGGCGCCGGTAAGGGCGATCGCGAGCACTTTGAGCCACACCGATGGCCAGCCCCCGCCCGCCAGCAATGCGTCACGCACGATTTCAATGTAGTAGCGCCCCCAGACAAGGTTGGAAATCCAGCGAATGGCGGCGGGGATATTTTGTACGGGGAAGAGCAAGCCGGACAGCATGTACACCAGCAGGAATCCGGCCAGCGCAACCGCTTGCATGGCGGCCACCTGGCTGGGAATCGCCGCGCCAATCATGTTTCCGAAAGTGGTCACGGTAAACATGTACAGAATCGTGGCGACCAGAAATGGCGTCGGGTCGCCTGCGAAGCGCAGCCCGAACCCCATGAACAATATCGTCATCATAATGACGGCTTCCGCGGTTGCCACGATCATGAACGCGGCGATCTTGCCAAGAAGGAATTCGTGCGCGGAAATATTCGACACATAGACCTGGAGAATCGTTTTCTGCTCGCCTTCCTTGGACATGGCCAGTGTCGCCAGCAGCGGCGGAAAAAGGGACATGGCGAGTACGTAGATTCCGGGGCCGTAAAATTTCTGCGACGAGCGGCTGGGGTTGTACCACAACCGGATCGCGGCGCTGACGGCTTGGGGGCGAGTTGCTCCCGCGTTTTCCGCGTTGTATGCGCGAACGATTTGCGCCGCGTCTCCCGAAATGATCTGCGCCGTATTCCCGTCCGAGGCATCGACCAGAATTTGGACGGTGGCGTCTTCTCCGCGCGCGATCTTGCGTCCATATTCTTCCGGGATGATCAACGCGCCGCGCGCTTTGTTGGAGGCGAAAGCCTCCTCCGGCTCTTTGTCCGTGGTCCACGAGACCACATGGAAGCTCAGCGATTGGCGAAAGGCATCGACCAATTTCTGGGACGCTTGCGACTGATCGAAGTCTTGCACGATGATGGGGAGATCCTTTACGGTCAGCGAGATGGCTGTGGTCTGCAACAGCAGCAAAATCACAGGGAGGAAAAGCGCCAGCGCTACGGCGAGGCGGTCGCGAAGAAGTTGCGTCAGCTCTTTTTGGGCTTGCGCGAAAATTCGCCGCATGATTTGTCTCTCTACCCCTCCGCGCCAATCTTGCCGCGCTCGCGGGCCTGCTCGACCACGCTGATGAACACATCTTCGAGCGAGAAGCGCCCTTCGCGCGCCTCAATCACTTGGACACCTCCCGCAGCAAGCCTTTGCGTGTATTCGCGAATGCCGGCATCGACTTCGCCGTCCGCGATGATGTGAAGCCGATTGCCGAACAGGGCAACCCGCCAATGCTGCGTTTCCGACTTCAAAAGATCGGCCGCGCGTTGCGGCTGGTCCACGCGGAATTCCAGCAGGTGGCCTTTCTGCTGCGCTTTGATTTCGCTCGGCGTTCCCTCGACGAGCAATTCGCCCGCCACCATGAATCCAAGCCGGTTGCATTGTTCCGCTTCCTCGAGGTAGTGCGTGGTGACCAAGACGGCGGTGCCCGCGTCGGCGAGATGATTGATCATCGTCCAAAAGGCGCGGCGAGCCAGCGGATCGACGCCCGACGTCGGCTCGTCGAGAAACACAATGCCGGGCTCGTGCATGATGGCGCTGCCGAACGCAACGCGTTGCTTCCAGCCTCCCGGCAAACTGCCGGTGACCTGCTGTTCCTTTCCTTCGAGTCCGGAAAACTCGAGCACCCAGCGTTCCTTCTCTTTGAGCTCTTCCGGAGGGACGCCGTAAACCCCGCCGAAGAAATCCAGGTTCTCCGCGATCGAAAGGTCGTCGTAAAGCGAAAACTTTTGAGACATGTAACCGATCTGTTGCCGGATATCGGTCGAGCGAAATGCGCCGCGCTCGCCCGCCAGTTGCATGTTTCCCGTGGAGGCTTCCAGCAAGCCGCACAACATCTTGATCGTCGTTGTTTTTCCCGCGCCGTTGGCCCCGAGCAATCCATAAATCTCGCCGTAGCGCACTTGCAGGCTCACGTCGTGGACCGCGGTGAAGGAGCCGAATTGTTTCGTGATATGCTCCGCGCCAATCGCAATCTGGCCGCGCTTGCCCCTGTGGTCGCGGCGAGAAGGGAAAGGAGTCTCCCGCATTTCGTCGTTCAGCGAACGGAGCGTCGCGACAAACGTATTTTCAAGAGTGGGTTCATCCACTCGCGACCCATCGATTGGAATTCCCTCCGCACGCATCGATTCCTCGATCTTTGCTTGTGCGTCTTCGGGTGAATGCGAGAGCAAATCGAGGCGATCTCCAAATCGCTGCACGTCAAAGATGTCAGCGTGGTGGGCAATCGCCCTTCGCACGGCAGGGAGGGCTTTGCGGAGATCAGGCGAGCGCAACTCGATGCGCTTGGCGTGCAAGCTCTCGCGAAATTCATCCGGGGTGCCGATCTGCAGGATCTCGCCGAGGTGAATCAACGCGATGCGATGGCAGCGCTCCGCTTCATCGAGGTACGGCGTGGCAACCAGCACGGTGAGGCCCTGGCCGGCGAGGTGAGCGAGCGTGTCCCAAAATTCGCGCCGCGACACGGGATCCACGCCCGTCGTCGGTTCATCCAGGAGCAGGACATCCGGCTCGGAAACGAGGGCGCACACCAGCGCCAGCTTTTGCTTCATTCCGCCGCTTAACTGGGACGCCAGCCGTTTGGAGAAGCGGTCCATGTCAAACATTTTCAGATAGCGGCCGCCGCGCTCGTCGATTTCCTCGGGGGGTACATGCCGCAATTCGCCGATGTAGCGGATGTTTTCGCTCACGCTCAGGTCGGGATAGAGGCTGAACGTTTGGGTGAGATATCCGGTCCGAGAACGCGCGTCGCGCGCCGGCTTTCCGAAAATTTCCGCAGTTCCGCCCGTGGCTTCCATCACTCCCGCGAGAATTTGAAACGTGGTGGTCTTGCCCGCGCCATCGGCGCCAATCAGACCGAAGATTTCGCCGCGTTGTACCTCAAAGGAAATTCCGCGCACGGCTTCGAGAGCGCCGTAGCGTTTCCTGAGGCTGCCGACAGCAATGGCAGCTCCTGAAGACTCAGCGTCGCGCGCACGGGGTGCTTCCCGGTCCGTAGCCGCAGTGTTCATTGCGATGCTCGCTTGTGCGGCGGCCAAGCGTTGCCGTTCGTAAGAATTTCGCCGTCCGCCGGCATGCCCGGTTTTGCGAAGCCGATCCCCTGTGTCAATTGCACTTTGACGCCCACCACCTGCTTGACGCGATCGTCGCGGAAATAAGTGTTTTCAGGTGTAAAGGTCGCCTGCGGATCGATTCGCAGAACGTAGCCGTCCAGGGCTTGATTGGAGTTGGAGTCGATAAAAACGTGCGCGGGCTGCCCGATTTTCACTTTGCCGATTTCGCCTTCCGGGATAAAGCCGCGCAAATACACTTTGGTAAGATCGAGCAGCGTCACGATCGCCGTCCCCGCTTGCACGACTTCGCCGGGTTCGGCGGCGCGGGTCAGCACCGTGCCGGAAAACGGCGCGAGCACTGTCAAGTCGGCCCGATCCGCCTCCGCCTGCGCCAGCTGCGCCTGCGCCTGGGCCGTGTCCGCTTTCGTCGCGGCGATTGTCGATTGCTGCTGGGCAATTTGCGCTTCGGTGCTGGAAACCTGCGCGCCGCGAATTTTCGGATTGTCCAGGTTTGCCTGCGCCATCGTCAGGGCGCCTCGGGCCGATTCCACCTTGCGCTGTGACGCATCCACCACGGCGGCTTGCTGGTCAGCTTGCACCTCGGCCTGAAGTCCCTGTTGTTGAGAAGCGGCGCCAGTTTTTGCCAGCCGCGCATAGGCATCGCGGTTGAATTCGGCCAGACGCAACGCGGCGAGCTGTTGCGTAAGGTCCGCCTCCGCAGCCGTCAAGTCTGCCTGCGCCTGCCGCACGCGGCCGTCCGCATCCATGGTCGACTGGCCCGTTTGCAGTTGATTTTGGCGTAACTGATTCTGCAACACGGCGATTTGATCCCGTGAGCCTTGCATTTTTGCCTGCGCGTTGGCGAGGGCGGCGCGCGCCTGATCCTCGCGCGCGCGTACCTGTGCGTCGTCGAGCCGCGCGATCACCTGGCCCGCCGTTACCGTGTCGCCCTCGCGCACGGTAATCTCGAGAATTTTCCCGCCCGTTTTTGGCGCCACCGCGGAATCATCACCTTCAATGCGCCCGCTGAGCGCGATGATGCTGGCCGGCAGACTCGGCGTGGCGAAAAATATCTTCCAGATTACGAGCGCGGCGATGACCACTCCCGCGATGAGCAAGATCCGTATGACGCGCGAACGCGGCGCTTTGTTTTCCGCCGGTGGCGGCGCGTCGAATGCGGGAGGCGGCGTAGTGCGCTGCTCCGCGGCTGGCGGCGCTTGCGTCATCGTATTGGTTTTCAATTCATCCATGGCCTTTTCCGTGCCCCACTTTCTTCAGATACGCGAGTGAGAAATCCGCGATGTGGTCCGCGATGCGGTCCAATTGATCCGGCGTGAGTTTCAGCTCCGGCTGCAAATGCGCGAGCACCGGCCAGGAGAACGTGTAGAAGAGAATTTGTCCGACGATGCTGTTCACCGAGAGGCGCGTGGTTTCATGGTCGGGCGGCAAACCGATTAGCTTGCCGACGGCTTTCCGCACGCGGTCATAAATGGGACGCATCCCTTCGTCCACCACGCGTCCCATCGCCGAGGTGGGATGCGAGAATTCGTGCATCACCAGGCGAATGTGCCAGTCGGGCCGCGCTTCCTTGCACAGGCTCATGAGCCGCGCCCGGATCACGCCGCGAATCGTGTCTTCGGGGGAAAGGCTGGAATCCAGGGCGGCGCTCATCGCCGCCGTTTGTGCCGCGCGCACGGAATGCCGCAGCACCTCCGTATACAGTCCCATCTTGTCGCCGAACGTATAATTCACCGCCGCGACGTTGGCGCCGGCGCGGCGGCAGATTTCACGAATCGTGGCGGCGCGATATCCGCGTTCCGCAAAGACGTATCCGGCCGCCTCGATCAGTTTGTCGCGCGTCAATTCCACGGCCTTGGGTTTGACGCGCGGCCGGGCCAGCTGGGGAATGCGCATGGAAGCGTGGTGTGCCATATCAAACATATGTTTAAAACAACTGTTTGAATCTGTCAAGCAGAAAAACGCGAGGCCCGGGGAGCCAATTTCCTCCGCTCGGCAACCGGGCCGCCCGAAACATGGATTACGCAGTCTTCGCGCTGATTGAAAAGATCGCGCAGGAAATTGGCGATCTGCCGCAGTCCGTGAAGATCGAGAATGCCGCGGCAGGAAAGGCGCAAAGTTATTACAGCGGAGTGCGTAAGTACTTGATTGCGCGGCTGCTTGCGACTACACTCACGGGTGCGGTACTCACCGGTAGAGTCGAATCCAGCATCTCGAGGAGTGGTGGCCATGAGCCTAAATGCGAAATTGCGAGCGTTCTGCATGTTGCAACCTTTGTGGATCCTGCTGGCTTGGCCCGTGTCGGCAGGCAATACCCGCATCTATGTCACGAACAGTGCCGGGGATAGCGTCGATGTTGTGGATGCCACGACTAACAAAGTTGTGCAGGTCATCAAAGGCATCGAAGTGCCGCATGGGGTCAACTTCTCGCCGGACGGAAAGTGGGTTTACATCAGCAACGAGACGGACCGAGTGCTGGATATCGTAGACGAGAAGAGCGGCGCGATCGTAAACAAAGTTTCCTTGAGCGGCCACCCGAACAACATCGCCGTGACCAAAGATGGGCTGGTGCTCGTGTCGATCGCCTCTGCTCCCGGCGCTCTTGACATTGTCGATCCGAAGGCGGCGAAACTGGTGAAGTCGATCCCCACGAGAGGCGGGCTGCACAACACTTATATAACGCCCGACCAAAAGTATGCGGTGGCGGGATCGGTCTCAGCAAAGCGCATGACGGTCTTCGATTTGCAATCACAAACCGTGGCATGGGAACTGGACTTCGACGCCGGAGTCCGGCCGATGACCATCGAGAAGAATCCCGACGGCTCAACCAGCCGGATTTTCGTGCAGTTGTCGAATCTCCACGGCTTCGCGGTCGTCGACTTTGCGAAGCACCAGGAAGTTGCGAGAATCAAGCTGCCCGATGGGCCGTACGGCAAGGCCGAGTGGCGCCTGGGCACCCCGTCACACGGCATTGGCATCGCCCCCGATGGCAAAACGCTCTGGGTCAACAGCATTGTGGCGAACGCGATCTTCGAGTACTCGCTTCCCGATCTCAAGCTGCTTGGTCATACCGCCCTGCCGGAAGTGAAAAATCTAGGCCATGCGTCGTCCGGTTCGGTGCCAGAGTGGCTTACGTTCACGCCGGACGGTAGAACGGTGTATGTCTCGAACTCCGCCGACCGGTCGGTGTCAGCGATCGATACCGAGACGCTGAAACAGGTTGCGCGTATTACGGTTGGGGAAGTGCCGAAGAGAATCAACACCTTGGCGCTGCCTTAACAGGCTGCGGAAAAAGGGCCCCACTCCTTCTGTCATTCCGAGCGAAGCGAGGAATCTCTCTCTCTTTTCATGGAGTTAAATCGAAGAGAGATTCCTCGCTTCGCTCGGAATGACAAAATAAATTACTTTTTCCGAAGACTGCTAATCGTGACCAACCAATTCCCGAGACATAATCTTTAGTTTGCTTTCCGCCCGCGGACCCAATCCGCGAGTGTCTGCCAGTCCGGATCGTTTTGGGTTTCAAATTGCCTCCCGCCGGAGTGGAACGCATCACCACCGGCTTCGGGCGCCAGCGGGTGGTGCAGCAGCGTGCTTCCAAGAGGATCTCCCGGGGTTACGAGTTGGGAGACCGTATCGAAGTTGTGGCGCGATTCCTCCTCTGTCCAAGTCGTGTTACCCGGCGACAGCTTGGAAAGCTTGAGGGCATGATTCGCTTCTTCGTGACATACGTAGCAGCGGGCGTGAGTCGGCCGTTTTTTCAGGAAGATGGGCTCGACCCGAGTCTTGAAAAATTCGTAGTCCAAAGCCGGCGTTTCGGCGGAGGGAGAAGTCGCGCTGGACGCCGGCGTGCCAGCTTTGCTCCCGGATTGCGCTCTCGTGCGCGGACTTGCGAAATGCAGCATGAAAACCAATACAAAGACCAGAGACAGCTCGAAACCTCTCCTCATTTGTTCCTCCTGGGCAAGGCTGCGTGACTCCTCCCGCAATCGAGAGCACGTATCATCACTTGGCTTGCGAATTCGAAAAAATCTGCGTTCCATGTATCATTCGCTCACGACCGTGTCAAGTCCGGCGACACAGCTAGAACCAAGTGCCGGGCTTTTTGACCGAACAAACATAGGGACGAATCGCTGCGGTCTCAACGGCCTTTCCGGACAACGATTGGGCAAGTCCAAGGCTAACATATTTCATCTCCCCATCATCGAGCAAAGCCTTTTCCGCCCCTAGCGCTTCGCGTTGAGTCCCGATCGGCTGCCCTACTTGCACGGCTGGCACTGCCAATTGCGGCGACGTGAGTGGAAGAATGAAAATTATTACGTAAATGCAAAAACAATTCCTACCGGTGGCCTCCTCCGTAGCCTGGATTGGCGTATTTCATTGGAGGGTACTTCGCAAGCTCGAATTTGGATTAAAATAGCAGGCAGTCTTGTGAATCGTGGCGCTAATGAGAAATCCTATCAAAATTCTCCTTTTTTTCTCTCGGTTCATGCTGGTCTTGATTCTACTGCCGGACGCATGGTCATTGGCGGCGTCGATCCCTCACGGCACGGCTGATTTCGTCGCGGAGAATCAATGGATTACTCCGGGGCGACAGACTTACTTGGGCATAAATTTTCAGCTCGAGAAGGGTTGGCACATTTACTGGTTGAATCCTGGCGATTCGGGCCAGCCGCCAAGAGTCGAATGGCATTTGCCAACAGGGCTCAGGGCCGGAGAGATCGAGTGGCCCGCACCGCGGCGTCTCGGGAATTCCACCATCGTGGATTTCGGTTATGATGACGCCGTAATGTTGCTCGTTCCCATCCGCGCCTCATCGGCTCTGCCGGCGAACCCGGCAGTGCAGCTCGGGGCGCAGCTGAGGGTGCTCGTTTGCAGAGAAATTTGTATTCCAGGCTCGGCGCAATTGTCGCTGACGCTTCCCATCAAATCGATGCCGCCTGAGGTGGACACTCGGTCCAGCGAGTTGTTTACCGCCGCACGCAGGTCACTGCCCCGGCGGGCGCCGGGTGATTGGGAATTCCATGTGAGCGACCAGAAAGATTCATTTGTCCTGACCGCGAAGCTTGGCCGGCAGACGACGCGAGCGACATTTTTCCCTTTCGAGGAGTCTCAGGTGGATAATGCTGCGCCCCAGAAGGTGGTGCCAGCGCCCACCGGTTTCCAGCTCACCCTGCGCAAATCGGATGAGCTTCTCAAGCCGATCAAGCGGTTGAAAGGCGTGCTGGAACTCTCTCCGAATCAGGCGTACGTGATTGACGTAGCGGTTAGCGATGACCCCGTGACTCGATAACCGCGCATCTTGATTTTTTGAAATGATCAGGAGGAATTGCAGAAATGAAACGGTTCATCCTTTTTTCAGTACTGTTCGCTCTGGTAGTGCTTGGATCCCCACTACTGATTTTGGCCGCGAAGGTCGGCGAGCCTGCGCCGGATTTTACCGGGACGGCGAGCAACAACCAGACCTATCACCTGGCGGATTATCGGGGAAAGTTTGTGGTTCTGGAGTGGCATAACAACGGCTGTGCATATACTCGGAAGCATTACAACAGCGGCAACATGCAGAAGCTGCAAAAGCAGTGGACGGCCCAAGGTGTCGTTTGGTTTACGATTATCTCTTCGGCGCCGGGCAAGCAGGGATACGTCGATGCGAACGCGGAGAACACCTACATGGCAAAGATGGGAGCTGCGCCCACCGCGGCTCTGCTCGACCCTACGGGCACGATCGGCCATTCTTTTGACGCCAAGACAACTCCCCAGATGATCGTCATCAACCCACAAGGCGTCATCGTTTACGATGGCGCAATCGATAACCGCCCGACGGAAGACGTGAAAGACATCACCGGCGCGACAAACTATGTGAACCTGGCGCTGGGCCAGGCCTTGGCAGGCAAGCCCGTGGAGACGGCGGCAACGCGCCCCTACGGCTGCTCGGTCAAATATAAGGGTAGTTGGTTCTAGCCCTGGAAACGCCGCTCCGCTGAACTCAAGCGCCAGTTCAGCAGCGATTTTCCGCTCGCGCTCTTCCAGCCGGCGCTGTTTTCATTTAGCTCAAAGGCTCATAAACCAGTATTACCGCTTTGCGACTACGACTTTTGCGTATTGTTTTTCATTGCTTCCCCGAATCCGTTTGTCGAAGCCTACCGGCGTACGGGTCCGTTGCGCGGCCATTGTGTATTGCATGTTTCATAGAAGAGATGTCCCCCGGCGCGCGCCGATTTTACTTGACATGTTTCGTCATCGAGTGTTACATCCGCGGTCATATCGGATGAGTCTTAAATACATTTCTTAGATTGCTCTCTGGCCTTTATCCCGAGATCGGTAAGGTCGCTGAACGAACTGGTTCGTCTTTGCAAGGACGACGACCGCACGGGAAATTCAGTTCGCGGTCAAATTTATTTGGTGGTTGGAAGCCGCTCCGCAGGAAACGTTGAAATCGAAGGTGGGGAGTTCACTGGTCAGAAAAAACTTTGGCCCTAGGGAGAAGAAAAATGAAGAGGTTCCTCGCGTCTTTCGTCGCAGCAATGATTGTTTTTATTGCCGTTGTTGCTTTTGCTCAAAGTAAGCCTCCGCTGCGACTGGTGCAGACCATTCCGCTGCCCGACCTCAAAGAGGGCGACTTCGACCATTTCGCTATCGATCTCGCGGGCAACCGGCTGTTTCTCACGGCGGAAGCGAACAATGCCGTGGTGGTATTGGACACCCGCGCCAATAAGCTGATTCATACGATCCCGGATTTGGAGGAGCCGCATTCCATGCTGTTCCTTCCCGCTGCCAAGCAGCTTTGGGTCATCGCGGGAGGTGCAGCCAAGATTTTTAACAGCGACACCTACGCCCTGACCGAAACCGTCAAGCTGACCGAAGGCGCCGACTCATCGGCTTACGACCCGGTCAAGCATCTTTTCTATGTTGCCGCCGGAGGCTCGGACGCAAAATTGGACTATTCCTTGATCAATATTGTCGATACCAATACTCGGAAGAAGGTTGGGGACATCAAAGTGGAGTCGGCAAATATCGAGGCGATGGGAATCGAGAAAAATGGTCCCAGGATCTATGCCAATGTGAGAGACAAGAGTCTCGTCGGCGTGATCGACAGAGAAAAAAAGACGGTGATTTCGACGTGGCCGCTGGGCGAACTCCACGGAAACACGCCGCTCATTTTTGACGAGGCTAATCGGCGTATTTTTGTTGCCGGGCGCAAACCGCCGACTCTCGCCATTCTGGATTCGGAATCCGGCAAGATCATTGCTACCCTGCCCACCGCCGAAATGACCGACGACATGGCTTTCGATCCTGCGGGCAAGCGCATCTACGTTGCCTGCAATGAATTCGCTGCCGTCTACGAGCAGAAAGATGCCGATCATTACGAGGAACTCGCGAGAATTCCGACTGGGTTTCGAGCCAAGACAGCCATCTTGGTGCCACAACTCAAACGTTATTATGTCGCGGCGCCTCGTCATGGGACAGATTTAGCCGGCGTCAAGGTTTACGAAGTCCAGTAAGCGAGTTCACTAAGAAATCTATTTGTTGGGGAGGTCGATCCTTCCCATCGGATTTGAGATCGTAGGCCCCGGGGACAAACGTCAGTATTCGACTCCTGGAGGCACCATGTTTTCTAAAATCCGTACCACAAAGACTGCCGCATTTTTTCTCACATTTGTAGCTCTTGTGTTTAGACTCATGTTGCCGGTCACCGCTAATGCTCAGGTGGCCGGAGCGACGCTCTCCGGCACGGTAACGGACCAATCCGGCGCAGTTGTTCCCCAAGCCTCCATCTCTGTCAAGAACATCGATACCGGCATCATCCGCACCAGCGCGACGAGCGCGGCCGGATTCTATTCGGTCCCGAATTTGTTGCCTGGGACCTATGAGGTAAGAACGTCGGCTCAGGGATTCTCTTCCGAGGTGAAAACTGGCGTCACGCTGACCGTCGGGGAGCAGCAAGTAATGGACTTCACGCTGCAGGTTGGGCAGACGAGCCAAACGGTCGTGGTCACCACCGAAGCTCCCAACGTGGAATTGGCCAGCTCGAGTATCGGCGCGCTCGTGAATTCCACCACAGTACGTGAATTGCCCCTGAACGGCCGCTCCTGGACCGACCTGGCAACACTGCAACCGGGCGTCAGCGCCATCCAAGCCCAGCCGGACTTCGCGGTAGGAGGCGATCGGGGCAACCGAGGTTTTGGAAATGAAATCAGTGTCGCAGGTGATCGCCCGGAACAAAATAATTACCGGCTGGACGGGGTCAGTATCAATGACTTCAATAACGCCGCTCCCGGAAGCGTCTTGGGCGGCGACTTGGGCGTGGATGCTGTCCAGGAGTTTTCCGTCATAACCAGCAACGTTTCCGCGGAGTATGGCAGGACCTCCGGAGGCGTGATCAACGCCATTACAAAGTCAGGAACGAACCAGTTCCACGGTAGCGCGTACGAGTTTTTGCGCAACGACAAACTAGACGCTGCAAATTTCTTTGAGAATGCGAACAGCCTCCCGAAGGCTTCTTTCAGGCAGAATCAGTTCGGGGTCTCCGCAGGCGGTCCGATCAAGAAGGACAAATTGTTTATCTTCGGCGATTATGAAGGAATCCGTTACTCGAAGGGTATTCCCACCCCGATTACCGTGCCATCAAATGACGCACGCCTGGGGATTCTGCACGACTCGTGCGGCAACGCGCCAGGAACCGCATACAACAACTCGACTGACTTTGGAAACTGCACGACCACGGCTGGCGGAGCCTTTGTTCCAAATCCCATTCTGGCCGGCCCTTGCCTGAAACTAGACAATGTGACGCCGAATCCCAATGCAACCAATCTGGCACCGGGAAAGTCGTCGCTTTGCGTCGATAATAGCGTAGCAAAATATCTGCCCTTCTGGCCCGTTTCTGCCAAAACTAACCCTGACGGGAATACGGCGGCATTCGGCTTCTCCGGTCAGCGGCACGTCACGGAGAACTTCTTCACAATCCGGGGTGACGCTAAAATTTCGGAAAAGGATAGCCTCTTCATTACTTATCTGCGCGACGCCACGCCATACACCTCGCCTGATGGCCTCGATGCGGTGCTGGTCAGCTCCAGCACCTATCGCCATATCGTTAGTATTGAAGAGACCCACACTTTTAGCCCAACGCTGGTAAATTCCGTTCGCGCCGGGTTTAACCGTGAATATGAGATGAATGATGTTGGAGCTTCACCAATCAACCCATTGGCTAATGATCCCACTCTGGCAGCTATACCCGGGCAAAAGGCCGCTCACGTGATACTCGCAGGGATTGACCAGTTCACTGGCGGTGTGCTAGGAAATACCACCGTTCTATACGGCTGGAACTCATTCCAGGGATATGACGACGCCTTTTGGACGCATGGAAGCCACTCCATCAAATTCGGTGCTGGGGTGGAGCGAGAACAGCTCAACCGCGTCAGCCACACCGATCCCAGCGGAGTCTTCACCTTCAGTACGATGTTTGATTTTCTCAGCGGTAACCCGCACAGATTCACGGGGGAAAATTTCAGCAGCGTAAGAGAGCAGGGACTGCGCCAAACCATTTTCGGCGTGTACGTCCAGGACGACTGGCGGTTGCGTCCAAACTTGACGTTGAACCTCGGATTGCGCTGGGAGATGGCCACAGCGATCAACGACAACCACGGCGGGATCGTAAACTTGGTCAATTTGACTGACTCAGCCCCCCTGTGCGGGACGTTTATTCCGGGCTGCGCCCCTGGTGGCCCCCTCTTCGCGAATAATACACTTAATAACTTCGAGCCTCGTGTGGGATTTGCCTGGGACCCGTTTCATAACGGCAAGACAGCTGTGCGCGGGAGCTTCGGGCTGTTCGATATCCTGCCTCTGGCCTACCAGTATATTGCATCTGCCACGAAACAGTTTCCTTTCGTCTCGTCTGGAGTCATCAACAATCCTGGTCAAGGGACATTCTACGCGGGAGCATTTCCACTGCTCACTGCGAAGACCGGAGGCAGCAATAACACCGAGCAGTACCCCCATCGTAGCTACGTCATGCAATGGAACTTCAACGTACAACGTGAGCTGATCAGGAACCTGACGCTGATGCTCGGGTACGTGGGCTCGCGAGGTGTGCACGAACCCTTCCGCGTCGATGATGGAGATATCGTGCTTCCGACGCTGACTGAGGGGCGGTGGCTGTTCCCTAATCCTTACAATAGCGGGACGCAAATCAACGGCACCAACCCGAATTGCCCGGGAACATGCTTTGGCAGCATCGGTTTCCTGCACTATGAAGGGAATTCCTATTTCCACGCTCTAGAAGTGGCAGTCCAAAAACAGATGAGCCACGGTGTGCAGTTTCAAACCTCGTTTACCTGGGGCAAGAGCATGGATACGGGCTCGGCGGCCGGCCATGGCGACCAATTCTCGAATTCGATCTCGAGCTTGCCTTACTACGATCTGAGTTTGCTGCATACTCGCTCTGATTTCGATATTAAGCGAACATTGGTTTTCAGCCTCAATTGGGAGGTTCCTTCCCTCAAATCGCTTTCAGGACCCGCTGCGTGGATCGCAAATGGATGGGAGCTTGGCACGATCTTTAAGGTGAGTGATGGCATTCCCTTCACTGCCACCTGGGGAACGGGCGG
The DNA here is from genome assembly GCA_963719875.1 of uncultured Acidobacteriota bacterium. Classification (GTDB taxonomy): domain Bacteria; phylum Acidobacteriota; class Terriglobia; order Acidiferrales; family UBA7541; genus Palsa-360. The sequence goes on from CAVRDJ010000002.1 coordinate 2,287,762, forward strand.
CGATCCGCAGGGCCTCATGAACAGCGACGACTGGGCCTTTCCGGATGTACTGTCCTCCAAACCAGGATGCGCGAGTCTCGTCAATCCCGGCAATCCGAACCACTACGTCAAGACCGAGTGCTTTTCTGTACCCAAGGCGCCGTCCCTTGCCTTCTTCAATGCGGCGCCACCGCTTGGCTGCGACCAGACTTTCGGCGGCTCGGATCCCACCCAGCCGAATTATCTATGGTGTACCAATCTCCGAGGCACTGCCGGGCGTAACCTGTTGACCGGGCCTGGAACGACGAACCTGGATTTCTCGGTGTTTAAAAACAATTCGATCAAGAGGATTTCGGAAACCTTCAAAGTGCAGTTCCGAGCGGAATTCTTTAATATTATGAATCACGCCAACTTTGGCGTGCCTCCGATAGCCCTCAACCATACGGACATCTTCGATAACACGGGAGCTCTACAGACCGCAACAGGGGGAGTTCTGACCTCGACAACCACCCCGGGAAGAGAGATCCAGTTCGCGCTGAAGTTCAACTGGTGACCGAAGGGGTCTCCGCAGGAGCGCCGGGTCAAAGATTAGAGCGACGAAGTTTGCGTCATCCACATGCGGCGAATGAAGTGTTGACGTATTGAATGCCCATTTCCCGCGTCTTGAGATACAATTCCGCCGCGCCCCCAATCGAACCGGGAGCCTGCCACAAGTTCTGTTACGACTCCCTGTTTCGCGACACGAGGATTCAATCTAAGGAGGATGTTTCATGAAGTTTTCTAGCCTTGTACGTCTTGCAGTTGGCATGTCATTTTTGCTGCTCGGCACTTACGCGTTGGCGGGTCCGCCGGCAGTCAGTTACCACCTGCTCAAAAAAGTTCCTTTGGCCGCAGCACCGGGCGGCACCGAGTATTTTGACTACATCACGGTTGATTCCGCCGCGCGCCGCGTTTACGTCTCGCACGGCACGGAAGTCGTGGTGCTCAACGCCGATGACTACACCGTGGTGGGCACGATTGGCGGCTTGCAACGCTGCCACGGAGTGGTCGTAGTCAAGGCGCTTGGCAAGGGATATATCACGGACGGTGAGGGCCAGAAGGTGGTCATTTTTGATCTCAAGACCTTGAAGGTGACCGGCGAGGTCAAGACGAATCAGCCCGACACCGACTCCATCATCTACGATCCGGCGTCGAAGTACATCTTTACCTTCAACGGCGACAGCCATAACTCAACGGTGATCGACCCGGTGAAGGGAGCTGTCGTGAAGAACATCGACCTGGTCGGCGCCGTCGAGTTCCCCGCCGTCGATGGAAAAGGGATGCTGTACGACAACAACGAAGAGAAGAACGACGTGGTAGCCATTGATACCAAAACTCTGGAGATCAAGGCGCGATGGCCGGTTGCGCCAGAAGGACAGGCGGTGGCGATGGCGATCGATGCCAAGAACCGGCGGTTATTCTCCGCGGGCCGCAACCCTCAATTCCTGGTGATGATGGATGCCGACAATGGAAAAGTCATTCAATCCTTCCCCATCACCGCCGGCGTGGACGCTAACGTCTTTGAGCCTGCCACGGGGATGCTGTTTGTCTCGACGCGCGAAGGCGTGATCCACATTTTCCATGAAGACTCACCCGACAAGCTCAGTGAAGTCGAGACAGTCAAAACCGAGTACGGGGCGAAGACGATGCAAATCGATCCCAAGACCCACAATCTGTTCCTGAGCACATCGGATTTTGATCCGCCGGCGGCTCCCACAGAAAAACAGCCCCATCCGCTTGCACGAGCGAAGCCGGGAAACTTTCGCGTGCTGGTATACGGGCGCTGAGTCCGACAAATTGCAAGGGCGGTAGCCAATCTGCTTTGTTCTTGAACCGGACACTGTTCGTTCCTTGCAAGGAGACCAGTGTGAAGAGGAATCTTGTGAGAAGACTGCAGATACCCTGCGCGTCCGTGTAGGAGGCTTCGCTGACCTGTAAAAGCCAGGCGTGTTGGCCGTCCACGGCCATCCTCAGGTGGTAAGCCTCCCAGTGGATGGAATCTCACCAACTCGGTGCCACGATACTCGCCCCACTTTTGCGACTCGTCTCGTCCGAGCGGACGTCGATAATTTCAGCATCCAGCACCTACTAGGGCACTCCAAAACTACGATGACAGCGTGCTATGCGCATTCGCTCGCAGATGTTAAAATGTCGGCGGTATGTAATCTAGATTCGGCTGGTTCTTGCTCCACACCGGAGCCTAATCGGACCTAAGGCCCTCAAATGCCCGTGTCGAAACAGGAGCTAAGCCATTGCAGTCGAGTACGATAGGCCCGTAGCTCAGTTGGTTAGAGCGCTACCTTGACACGGTAGAGGTCTGCGGTTCGAGTCCGCACGGGCCTACCATTATTTCCAATAGCTTAGAGAGTTTTCTTCCGAATCGGACAGAAACTTCACCTGTAATTCTTCACCTGTAATCGGGCTGGTCGACTGCCGAGAGGCCCATTGAACCATGCTAATCTACAGTCGAGTCGGTCGAGGATTCGAGAGCGCGAGATGGCTTCGCCGATCATCGTTAAATCAATTCGTTGACATCACTTCGTTCCTGATGGCACGCGGCGCTTCAACTCTTCAAACCAGTTCAGCACAACATTGATTTGCGTCGGCGGCGCCTGCTCCTGGTCGGTTGGCTTGACCATCAGGAAGCGCTGCCCGTCGGAAGACACGTCGTAATTGGACGTCGTGGCCGGGCCCATCGCGTACTGCCCCTCGAAAAGCATCCGGGGCTTGCCCGGCGAGAAGCCATGCTGAGTGGCGATCTCCACCGCCATCATCTTGTTGCCGTTCCGATAGAACAACTCCCGCCCGTTGGGGTTCCACACCGGTTCTTTCCCTCCGTCCGTCGAGATCTGCCACCTGCCGCCGGGACCCGGATAAGGCTGCACGTAAACCTCACTGCTGCCCGATTCGTTCGAGATGTACGCCAGCCAGTGTCCGTCGGGGGAAAATCGTGGCCCCATTACGGAGGACTGCGTTTGAAGAAATGGTTGGGTTTTGCGGTCGCCGAGCCTCAGTACCCAGATCTCATTTTCCACGCCGGGTTTGAGTTCAAGGAAGGCCAGAACTTGCCCATCCGGAGACCAGGACGTCGGAGACTGAGTGTACTCGCTGGTGGTCAACCTCTCCATCCCGCCGCTACCATCCGCGAGTTGCGAGAATGTGTTCATTGGCCCTTCCTTGTTCGATACAAACGCTATCCGCTTGCCATCCGGGCTCCAAGTCGGCGATTGGTTCGAACTCCCCTCAAACGTCAACCGCGTGAGCGCCTCCCGGGAGAGATCGTAGAGCCAAATTTGAGAATCCGATTCCGTGACTTCTACGGCTACCCTCTTGCCGTCGGGGGAAAGCCGCGGGCTTATGAATGTGTGCACTGGGGCGGCCACAGGCTGCTCGGTTCCGTTGCGACTGACCCACACCAGGCTGCTTTGGGCGGACTGGACGCCTCCCGAAACATAGACCAGCGATCCAGTGGCGGAAAAGCTGTACTGAGCGTCTCCTGTGCTCGGGGATTGCAGGACACCCTCGACCACGGGCGCAGGCTTCCCCGTGACCTTTAACTCCTGGGGATCGAACAGCACGGCCATCAGGTTTCCCGCTTGGGCGTATACCAAATGCCCGGAGGGCGCGTAATGAGGATAGGCCCCCTGTTGGATCAAGTCCTGCTGTTGCCACGTTCCGACCGTCTGGACAGCGACCTTCGCGTTAGTGAAATTGGCACCACTTGGCGCGGCGGAAAATAATACTGCCTTCCCACCAGGCAAGAACTCCGGCCAGCGGTGGCTGATGTCGCCTTTCTCGAGGCGAGTGAGGGGCTGCTTGGCGCCTCCTGCGTCCGACACCTGCTGAAGCACAAAGCCGCCCGAGTTTCCGAGGGCAATCATGCCCTGGCTGCCCCAACTGGCCCCGCGAGGAGGGTTCACACTTACATCGACAAGGTTCTGCGCCTCTCCCCCGCTCAGCAAGATCTTCTTCAGCGTTTTGCCCGAGAAAAACCCCAGCCATTGACCGTCGGGCGAAAAGATGGGGTTGACGGCTCCTTCGGTGTCAGGAACAGGCCTGGACACCAGACTATCCATGGCCCGCAAATAAATTTGTTGCTTGCCACCCTCCTGGGCAACATAAGCGAGATGAGTGCCATCGGGAGAAAGGGCCAATGCAGGGCCGCCTTTCAAATCTGGCAATTGTTGGCCTGGGGAGAGATTTATTACCATACGAGTGACAGCCTGCGGCGCTCGTGCAGGCGCGGGTTTGAACATCCAAGCTAAGATGCCGACAATCGCGCAGGCCACGACGCCCGCTGCGGTCCAAGCCAGCCTCTTGCGCCGCCTCTCGTACGCGGGAACTGAAGCCTTTACTTCTGCGCTCGCTGGTGCGCTGCCGGAAATCCATCTGAGCTGTTCACAAATATCCTTGGCCGATTGCCACCGCTCATCCGGGTCTTTTGCGAGGCACCGTTTAACCAGATGATCGAGGGCTGGCGGCGTCAATGGCTGAAGAGAAGAAATCGCCGGCGGATCGAACGACATGATGGCTCCGATCACGCTCGCCTGAGTCTTGCCATCGAAGGCTCTCTTGGCCGTCGCCATCTCGTACACCACCGCGCCGAAGGCAAAAATATCGGTGCGCGCGTCCACTTCCTTGCCTTCCACCTGCTCCGGAGCCATGTATTGCAGCGTGCCCAGGATCGTCCCCTGCATCGTCAGGGGGTTGACGGCCGTGGGAAGGTCGGAAAGCGACACGTTCGGCGGAGATGCCTCCTGCTTCAGCTTCGCCAATCCAAAATCGAGCAGCTTCGCTCCCGTCTTGGTGAGAATGATATTGCCCGGCTTCAAATCGCGGTGGGTAATGCCGTTGCGATGCGCTTTGTCCAGCGCATCAGCAATTTCGACTGCGTACCGCAAGGCTTGTTCCAAAGGCAGCGGACCCTTCTTTATCCGATCTGCCAGCGTGTCGCCCTCCAAGTACTCCAGAACGAGATAATCCATTCCATCCTGGCGTCCAACGTCGTGGAGAACACAAATGTTTGGGTGATTCAGGCTGGCGATGGCGCGGGCTTCGCGTTCGAAACGTTCGCGCAACTCGGGCCGATTGGCGAATTGCTGTGGCAATATTTTGATTGCCACAATGCGGTCGAGTCGCGTGTCCCTTGCGCGGTACACTTCACCCATGCCCCCCGCGCCCAACAAGGAAATGATTTGATAACTGCCCAGCACCCGGCCGCTCAACAGCTGGCCCATATTCCTGTTCAGCCCCTTCGCAAATTGCCCAATCGCCGGTTCTTCCAGGAAGTTGGTCAATCCTTGGCCGTGCACGAGCAAGGATTCCACTTCCTTTCGAAGTGCTTCGTCGCCGACGCAAGCTTCATCAAGAAAGGCAGCGCGGTCGCTTCCATCTCGATCGAGCGCCGAGTGATATAGCTCTTCGATCTTCGCCCACCGATCAGGCGTCATTGGTAACTCCGGTCTGGTCCCTGCCCATCTCTCGTGCGAGCCATGCTTTGGCAAGCCTCCAGTCACGAAGCACCGTGTCTGGAGATACGTTAAGCACTGTGGCTGTTTCCTCCACGTTCAGGCCGCCAAAAAAGCGCAATTCTACCACTCTGGCTTTTCGAGCGTCCGCGGAGGCCAGCGCATTTAGTGCGCCATCGAGCTCCACCAGATCACGCCCTTGCCGCGGGGAGATGATCGACTCTTCGTTCAGGGTGACTTTTTGCGCTCCGCCCCCGCGTTTCTGGTAACGCCTTGTGCGGGCGAAGTCCACCAGTATCCTCCGCATCAATTGAGCGGAAATGGCAAAGAATTGGGTGCGGTTCTGCCAGCGCACCCGGCGGGAGTCTACTAGACGCAGGTAGGCCTCGTTCACTAAGGCCGTTGTTTGCAGTGTATGGCTAGGGCGCTCGCCCTGCATGTATCGGCGCGCCAGGCGGCGCAACTCCTGATAAACGAGAGGGATAAGTTTCTCTAGCGCGGCGTCGTCCCCCGCGCCCCAAGCCAGAAGTAGCTTAGTAATCGGTTGAGTGGGAGACCCCGCCATGGCTGCCACACGCCTCCGCACAACATCGGAACTAGTCCACCGGAAACCGGCCCAAGGTAAGGAGACTGAGTATACTTCTGAGTTAGGACTTAGCAAAGAATATCTCGTGGACATTCAAGTTTTCGTTCTCCATTCCCGCCTTACTCAGTAGTACGGAATCGGCCGACGATTCACATTGGGCGGGTGGCACGTTCTTTACTTAGGAGAAGCCCGCTGGCTGTGATACCGTTCCCCAAAAAAGTAGCTATGGATCTGTTGAACGCTGCAAATATATTACTAAAGGTGAATACCATGAGAACAAGTTCACTAGCTCGCCGACTGGATTGGAGCAGCGTATGGAGGGCCTTGCGCGCGCTATGCCCGGGCGCCTCTCTATTTTTGATTTGCCTGCCGGCGTTCCCGCAGGGCGCTGCGGGACGAATCTCCGGCAGAGTGGCAGACCAGAAGGGCGGCGTGCTTGTCGGCGCTATGGTCACGGTCACAGATACTCAACGAGATATTTCGCGAGTTCTGACCACGGATAACGCAGGAGAGTACAACGCCCCCAACCTGCTCCCAAGCATCTAAGTGATGCGTGCCGAGGCGGCGGGCTTCAAAGTAACTGAACAGCCCAACATCGCTTTGGAAGTCAACGGCAACGTGCGCGTAGACCTTGTGCTGCAACTCGGACAGCGCAGCGAAAACATCGTCGTCAGCGGAACGCTGCCTTCTATAGAGACAACCAACGCAGTTCTCGGCGGAACGATCCCAAACGAAGTCATCAATGATTTGCCCTTGAATGGCCGCAATTTCGAAAATTTGCTAGTCCTGCGCCCGGGCACGGTCAAATATCCCGGCGGCTCGGCCTGGACGCAGAGCACAAACGGGCTGCGCCCTCACGACCAGAATTATCAAATGGATGGAGTCAATACCAACGACCCGTGGATGGCTCAGAGCATCATGAACGCCGTCATGCCTGGAGGCGATGCCGGCACGATTCTTCCTATTGATGCCATCGATGAATTTCGAACGGAGCAAAATCCCGGGGCTCAATATGGCTGGAAGCCTGCGGGCATCATCAACGTGGGTATCAAGTCCGGGAACAACACACTTCATGGGACAGCCTATGCCTATGGCCGCGACAATTCCTGGGATGCCCGCTCGTTCTTCAATCCGGCGCCCGTGGACGGAGTGTGCAGCCTCGGACCGTTGCCTTCGTGCGATCAAGCAACGCTGGCGCTGGAGCAGTTTGGCGCCACACTCGGCGGCCCGATCAAGAAAGACAAGCTCTTCTATTTCCTCAACTACGAGCAGCAGCAGTACACAAACGGCAATCCGGTTCCTCATTCTGTGCCCATCACCGCCGGACCAGGTGCTTCCGACTCGAACTTTGGTCTGATCGGTGCCTGCATGGCCGCTGGCGCCAAGTTGGCGCCGCTGAGCGCACAATTAGCAGGTCTGAGCATGTCTTGCGCGCCGCTTTCCAATTATCCCGGCTTTTTCCCGGCCGCCTCCGGCCCTGCGGGCATGGCGGCTACCCTGGAGACCTTGTTGAATACTACCAACACGATTCATTCCGGGATCGTCAAGGTGGACTACCACATTAACGACAAGAATTCCGTGGACGCGTCTTACTTCATCAGCCCTGGCGGGGGAGCCTTTGTGGACAATCCCACAGTCCAGATCGCAACCCAGTGGTTGACGAATCAGTATGGAAGGTCGCAGGTCTTCAGCGGAAACTGGACGTTCAGGCCAAATTCCAACTGGGTAAACGAAGTCCGTGTGGGATATTCGCACTTGTATGAGGCCATTCAGACCAACGACTACGCGCAGAATCCGGCCAGCTACAGCTTTAATGGAACCACATACAGCATTTTCACCGGCCAAACGGATATTGGCACGCCCGGCAGCGGCGCCTTCGGCGGACTCCCTCTGATCAGTTTTGGCGGCTACTCCATGCTCTTTGGTAACCCTAACTGGCCGAAATACATCGGGCCGGACGGCGTACTGAACATTGTCGAACACCTGTCCTACTTGCGGGGCAATCACTCCTTCCTTTTTGGCGCGGAATCGCTGAACAATTGGAGCACCAATATCGTCACCAATCATGCCAGAGGCTCGGTGGGTTTCGGGGGCGGCCAAGGCCAGAGTCTGGACCGATTTTTCATCGGGAAAGTGAACGTGGGCAATTTTGCCGGCGGTCAATTCAGCGATTGGCAGCGCCATTTAAGCGATAGCGGATATGCTGTGTTTTTCCAGGACGATTGGCGCATAAAGACCAGGCTCATGTTGAATCTCGGGTTGCGATACGAACTCAATACCGTTTTGAAGGACCGCAACAACGAGCTCGGAAACTTCGATCCAACGGTGGGGCTTGTTCAGGTGGGCAGCGGGATGACCTCCCCATACAACGGCGACCACCATAACTTCGCGCCGCGCATCGGGATCGCCTGGGATGTGCTGGGCAACGGAAAAACGGTGGTGCGCGCCAGCGGCGGCATCATGTACGAGCAGTTCAGCTTTGATACGTTTGACGGTTTGCGCACCGTGCCCACGGGCGCGACCCTGACTTACACGGATCCAGCAACAGGAAAGGCTGTTATTACGTCCGGGCCGGGCACGATCAACATTGGGACAGTTATCTATACCCAGGGCACTCCGGCCGCGGCCGCTTTGAAGGCCAACTGGCAATCCAATAGCTCCGCCAAGCCTCTTTTCTTCGGGTCGCTATCTTGTGGCGACGGCACCCAGCCTCTGCTTGATATGATCACACCCCAGCCCTGCGAGATCGAAGCAGTTACTCGCAACTTGCGAACTCCGTATGTTAGTACCTGGACGCTCGATCTCCAGCGAGCTATAACGAGCAACCTTTCTCTAGATATAGCTTACGTCGGGAATCACGGCACAAAATTACTTGGCTTGATCGATCTCAACCAACCGCCGGTTGGTTCAGGCTGGGGTTCCGCCGCGGTTGCAGGGACTGCGCTAAACACCTGCGTCACTGGACCGGGGCCCACGAATTGTTCGCCAAACGGCGCCATGGAAGTGGCCGCTAAACCGTTCGCAACCAAGTTCCCCTATCTAGGGTACATCGACTTGCTGTCGAACCTGGACCACTCTAATTACAACGCCTTGCAGGTGACTCTGACGCAGCGGGCGTCGCATGGATTGTCTTTTGTCGCAGGCTACACCTACTCACACGCCCTGGGCATGACTGTGGACAATTGCTGCATTTCTAATCCAATCAATGCCGCTGATTACCGGCAACTCTACGGCAACACGGTGTTCGACCTCACTCACAACTTCACGCTGTCCACCACTTATAACCTGCCCGGGAAAAAGAGTTTTGGGCAGTTGCTTCAGGGATGGTCGCTCAACTCCGTTGTGACCCTGCAGAGCGGCATGCCTTGGAGCGTGACCGACTTCACCGACGACTTCAGCGGAACCGGTGAAATCGGTGATGCAGCCACCGTGGGTGAGGCCTGGAATTTCTACGGCAATCACAGGGACTTCGCCTCAAATACGGCCTTTCTGAACACCAACGGCGGGGGAGGAGGTATTCCCTATTTCCCTGGTGCATGCGCCTCTGATGGCGCCTGCAGCGGGCCGCCTGCGGCTCCCACGAGCAATGCGGCCTGCAATTCCAAGGCTGCGGGGAATCCAGCCGCCGTGGCGTCGCTCAGTGTTCTGGGCTGCTACGCCAACGGCGGCTCCGTCCTTATACCCGCCCCCTACGGAGCGCTTGGCAACTCCGGTGTAAATCAATTCCGCGGCTTCCCCTTCTTTGACTGGGATTTGTCGGTGACCAAGTCGTTCAAGCTCAAGGAACGACTCTCCGCACAGTTTCGCGCCGAAGGATTCAATATTCTAAACCACGTCAACTTCTCCAACCCCTTCGGCGGGCCTGGCGGCGACTTCAGCTTCACAGATCCTTCCGTGGCGGGAGCCTCGTTTGGTTTCCGGCCGCAGACACCGGACTTGACAAGCTCCAATCCCATCCTTGGATCGGGTGGGCCCCGCGCAATTCAGTTGGGATTGAAATTGATTTGGTAACGACGGCTCCGTACAAACTGAATGCCACAACAAACTTCACCTGTAATTCTTCACGTGTAAAGCGAGCGAATCGGGCACTATCTTGAGTCCCTACCAGCGCTCCTCTTTGTGTTGTTGACTTTGACCACATTAAACAGGCGAGGTCAGAGGCACGGTAACAGGGTTATAGAAATATAAGCCGCGATCGTCAGCTGTCGCCCCGGGGTTTGGCCCCCTCTGGGTAACGCCCTGGAGCTCGTCAGCTTGCTGACGGGAAGCGAGTTGCACGCCATTCGCACGCGCCTTCCGCGTGTTTTCGTAGATTGTGAACGCCTCTTGAAATGTGCTCGCGAGGGCGAAGGCGCGACCCAGCACCGTGGCATCCTCAATGGCAATGCAAGCACCTTGGCCCAGAAACGGAGACATCGGGTGCGCGGCGTCACCCAGCATCGTGACTCGCCCCTTCGTGTATCGCTGAAGCGGCTCGCGGTCGCGAAGCCCCCACTTGAATAGCGTTCGGGGAGAAATCGCACGAATGAGGTGCAGAGCAGGTGGATAAAGATCGCCATAGAGGTTTTCAAACTCCTCTATCGTGGCGCGAATTCTCCATCCTTCCTCCTGCCAACTTGCCTCACGAGCGACCCCGAGCACATTCATGATCGTTCGATGCCGCAACGGATAATGCATCAAGACCCGCTTCATACCGACGAACAAAGCAAAGGGACGCTCTCGAATGCTTGCCGGCACATCGGCCATCGGTAAGAGCGCACGAAACGCGACCTGGCCCGTGTAATTCACCACTTCATCTCCGAAGACATTCGCTCTCACCCTGGAGGCGGCGCCGTCACAACCAATCAGAACATCACTGGTAACGATTCTTCCGTTGGTGAATGTCGCGATGACGTGCTCGGAACTTTGCTTCAGCGAATTGAAACAATGGCCGAGAAACACACAATTCGGATCGTTTCCAATGATGGCCTCGGCCAGGGCAGCGTGAAGATCGGCGCGATGGACCTGATGATAGTCGGCGCCAAATCTCTCGACATAGTCGCGTCCGGTGGCCCTGACTTTGATGATATCGCCGGTTTGAAAATGGCGTATCAAGTACGCTTCGGTGGGCCCGGATTCGCTGGCCACCCGTTTGCCAATGCAAAAAAAGTTGAGCGCATGCATCGCGTTCGGTGTGATGGTCACACCTGCGCCGATTTCTCGTAGCTCGTCGGCCTGCTCAAAGACCGAGACTTGATAGCCGAAATGTTGGAGTGCAAGCGCTGCGGTCAGCCCGCCGATGCCGCCCCCCACGATGGATATCCTTGAGAGTTCCATTGCCCCATCCAATTGACACGCGTTTAGGCTGGCCATGCTGACGTATGCCGCAATTGGTGACCATGCCTAGGTTACGCCAAGATTTCCACTCTGACCGCCCGGATAGGTAGCCTTATACACCGGAGGCCCTTTCAAGTTGACCAAATTTAACTACCAAAAACTGAACGGATGCCGCGTAAGAAGCTACATTCCTGGTGTTGCTCAGCCATTGTGAGATCGGGGACCAGTTGGTTAGAGCGGGCCGACTTGGTCGGCCAGGTCTGCGGTTCCCTTCGCGGGCTCAGGGCAAGCGAGTCCGCACGGGCCTACCAATCATTTCAATACTTCAGAGAGTTTTTTCCGGAATCCGGCAGAAACTTCACCTGTAATTCTTCACCTGTAAATTAGTCGGATTGATAGGGTGGTGGCTGTCGGGTCATCGTTGCCGCAGACCGCACGGAAGCTTGAAGTGAGTTTCGGGACGGTCTATCAGGCCGCACATAGGTATTCAAGAATCCCCTCGAAAGGCCCGGTTGCAAGTGACTGATTCTGCGTAACAGTACTACGAATCTCTGCGGAAAATGAATCAATATGGTTGCGGGGCTTCGCACATCTTTTTTGCGGAAGAACACGCGAGGGACGCACCTTCGTTAGAGTATTGCCGCTTACTTGCCGGATGTGGCATGAGCGGCGGGATCGCCCATTACCTTCAAATACTCAGACTGCTCCGACGGCACGCAGATCTGCTCCTCGAATTCCTGTTGTGGAATCCACCTGTAATTGGACTTGGTGATCACAAAAGGCTTCGTATACGTCTTGGGATCGTCAATCGTGATGGTAACATCCAGGGTGTTATGATCCACGCGCGTGTAGCGTTCCTGCACACGCATATCGACGCTATGCGGGTGACCGTAGTTATCCAGCCAGCTTCTCTCATCACTCCCGACCGTATCCACGACGAATGTGTAATCCCCCTCCCAGTGTCCTACGGAATATCCGTACCACCTCGGATCCGGTGCATCGGCGGAATTGCCGCCCACATTTTTGGGAAGTTCTCGCCCGTCCGTCCAGATTTCGCGCCATAACTTGTTGTACAGAAACAGCTCGAGCAACCTGCCAGGCATCTGCGTGAACGCAATCCCTCTGGTCTGGAAGAGCATGTTGCGCGGGAACCCGAGTGGATCGCAACCGTTGCTGGGATCATTTGATTCCGCAACGGAAGAATTCCAGGTGCTCTTGTGGAGACGCAACTGCTCCTGCCCCCAAGGCGTCAGGGAAGGCACCTCGTTGAGTTTGGGTTCGACCAACCCTGCCCAGAACCCAGTCAGATCCCGGCGCGGTGCGGCGCCCCCAGGTCCAATATTGGCTAACCTGTCGTACAAAGTCTCGCTGATGCCCCGTTTGGGCGGAGGAGAAGTTTGGGCCCACGCATGCGACGAAACAAGCAGTGCTCCGACTAAACTAACAGCGCAGCCCTTAAGCAGATTTCGCATTTCGCACCCTCCACTGCTCCAAATTCGTTTGGATCCAGAAGAAGTCAAATTCTTTGAATTGCAAAGTTCGCAATAGTGACTCGCTTCCCGCTCGCCGCTCGAACACTGCTTGCTTCCACTCCGTGCATGACTACCGCAACGATTTTTCCTACTGCGTCTCAGGGTTGTCCCCCCGCTGCTGGGTATCCCTCAACGTCTTGCCATCGGCAAGCACGATCTTATTGAGACGGCCGAGAGGGCTGCCGGATTTGGCGGGGTATAGGTAAACAGTGATTACGTCCCCGGGCTGCAGCGAATTCCTGTTCCAGCCAACAAGAGCAACCGCCGACGGGTTGCCTGTCTCGACAGCCCAGTGCGTGACGTCGCCTTTGTCATCTTTCACGTCGAACATGACAAAGGTATGGGGATTGGCCCACACGTATTTCGTCACCGTGGCCTCTTTCAAGACAACTACGGTGTTCGCAAATGCCGCAGCTCCGTGATGCGCGAACAGGGTGCCGCCAGCGCTCAAAACGCCCACGAGCAAGCCAAAAGACAACAGCAGCCTACTTTTCATTCGGCACCTCACCAGCTGGAATTTGTGGTTTGACCTTGAGGATATGACAGGCGGCCTCTCGCGTCAATCGAGTCGAACTCTGCTTGATCAGTTTCCGGAAAAACCCAAAGCGCTATCATTCCAAGGCACGCTGCGTACCGAGGAATCTCTCTTTCCTGGGTTTCAAGCGCAGAGAGATTCCTCAGTCGCCGCGGCGACTTCGGAATAACGCCAAAAGGACTTTTGCCGTAGACCGTTAGGATGGCGGGGTTCCGACGAATCTTTTTTATTTTCTGAGCGATTCGTTGTCCCCTCCATGGAACTCGCGAACCATACGCGTGTTTATAGAGAAGTAAATAACAAAGTAAGGCTGAAGCAAAGGGATAAGGGAGATTCACAAACGATCGGAGAAGCTAAAACAACGTCGGAGAAATTCGGTACCGCTCTCCGTACCGTCGAAACTTCGTCTTACATGTAATTCGCCGTGTTTACGCGCTGCCCGACGTAGCCTAGGCGATTGTAGGCACAGGTTGGCTGGCTTTTGACACGGTAGAGGTCTGCGGTTCCCTTCGCGGGGTCAGGGCAAGCGAGTCCGCACGGGCCTACCATTCTTTTCAATACTTCAGAGAGTTTTTTCCGGAATCCGGCAGAAACTTCACCCGTAATTCTTCACCTGTAAATTAGTGGGGCGGTACTGGGCCGCTTGGGGCTGTTCGTTGACTTGGTTCTGAGCGCAACCTAAGATAGCGGCACGATGGCGGATTCTGACGCGCTGATTGGGCGGACGATTTCACATTATCGCATCCACGCGCAGCTCGGTGGGGGCGGGATGGGCGTGGTGTACGAAGCGGAAGACCTCAAGCTGCATCGGCACGTCGCGCTGAAGTTCCTGCCCGCTGAGATGGAAAACGATCCTGCGGCTCGCGAACGATTCCAGCGCGAAGCCTTCGCCGCCTCGGCGCTCAATCATCCGAACATCTGCACGATTTACGAGATCGACGCAGCGAACGGCCAGCACTTCATCGCCATGGAATTACTGGAAGGGCAGACGCTCAAGCACCTGATTCGAGGCAAGCCGCTCGATGTCGAAGAGGTCCTGGACTTGGGAGTGCAGGTAGCTGTTGCCCTCGATGCGGCTCATGCGCAAGGAATCGTGCATCGTGACATCAAGCCTGCCAACATTTTTGTCACCAAGCGAGGGCACACGAAGATTCTGGATTTTGGTTTGGCAAAGTTGACGGCCCAGCCGAAGTCTGTTCCTCCAGGAATCGGACAAACCATGTCCACTGGAACGACGGAAGTTCCTGAGGAACAACTGACCAGTCCGGGGACCGCAGTAGGAACGGTTGCCTACATGTCTCCCGAGCAGGCGCGGGGTAAGGAACTGGACTCGCGGACCGACCTATTCTCTTTCGGAGCTGTGCTGTATGAAATGGCTACGGGATTGTTGCCATTCCGAGGAGATACGTCGGCTGTCATTTTCGAGGCAATTCTGAACCGCACTCCATTACCAGCCATTCGTCTCAACCCGGATATTCCTCCGAAGCTCGAAGAAGTCATCAGCGGGGCGCTGGAAAAGGACCGAAATCTGCGCTATCAGCACGCGGTCGACATGCGTGCCGAACTGCAGCGGCTGAAGCGGGACACGGAGTCGAGGCGGACAGCCGCGGTGAGCGCTGTCGAAGAGGAATCAGCGGCGGTACAGACGCCGACCAAGCCGTCGAGCGGCAATCAGACGGCCGTTTCTTCGGTGGTTCCAATCATCGAGGAGCAACGACCGAGCCACCTCTGGAAGATTCTGGTTCGCGCTGCCGTGGTTGCGGTCGCCGCTCTTGTCGCCGCTGGTCTCTACTTCCGTTCGCGTCACGCAGCACCGCTAACCGAGAAAGACACCATCGTCCTCGCTGACTTCACGAACACGACGGGCGACCCGGTTTTCGATGACACGCTGAAGACGGCACTCACGGTTTCCTTGAGGCAATCGCCTTTTCTAAATGTGCTTTCCGACGACATGACGGCAGCCACCTTGCGGCTGATGGCGCGTCCGGCCAGCACACTACTCACCTCCGAGGTGGCCCGCGAGGTTTGTCAGCGTGCGGGCAGCAAGGCTTACGTTGCAGGGTCGATTGCCGGGCTGGGCAGTCAATATTTGCTGGGGTTGAAGGCCGTGAATTGCCAGAACGGAGACCTGCTGGTGGAGGAGCAGGTCACGGCCGGGGCCAAAGAGAAAGTGCTGGACGCGCTGGGAGAAGCAGCATCCAAGCTGCGCGGCCAATTGGGCGAGTCGCTAGCTACTGTACAGAAGTTCGATGTGCCGCTGGCCGAGGCCACCACCTCTTCGCTGGAAGCCCTGAAAGCGTATAGCCTCGGGGACAAAATGGCCTTTGAGTTAAGTGCTACCGCCGCTCTGCCCTACCATCAACGTGCTATCCAGCTTGATCCGAGTTTTGCCGTGGGGTACGTGGCAGTGGGCGACGATTACTACGGTTTGGGTGAGTTAGGCCGCGGAAGCGAATATTTCACCAAGGCATTCCAGTTGCGGGAGCATGCCAGCGAGCGGGAAAAGCTGAGGATTACCGCTGACTACTATCAGAACGCAACCGGGGAGCTGGATAAAGCGGCACAGACTTATCAGGAAGCAATCCAGAACTACCCGCGAGAGTACCGATCGTATCTCGATCTCGGCAACGTGTTCACTTCGCAGGGGCAGTTGGAGAAGGCGAGGGAGGCTTTCAGCCAAAGCCCCCGCCTCGCCCCGGATAATGTCGGCCCATACGACAATCTCGCCAACAGCCTGCTTGCCTTGCAGCGCTTCGATGAAGCCCGGGAGACAGTTCAGCAGGCGCAGGCGAGAAGACTGGATGATTTCTTACTGCACAATTCTCTCTATGCTCTGGGTTTTCTTGCAACAGATATTCGATCCATGGCGGAACAGCAACAGTGGTTCACCGGCAAGCCCGAAGAGAACTTTGGACTTTCGCTTGCGTCTGATACTGAAGCCTATGCTGGTCACCTGCACAAGGCGCGGGAAATGACTAAACAGTCCGTAGATTCCGCGGTCCGCGCTGACAGCAAGGAAACTGGTGCCATATGGCAGGAGATCGCCGCTCAGCGGGAAGCGGCTTTCGGCAACGCCACGGATGCGGAGCAGGAAGCGGCGCAGGGCTTAAAACTTTATCCCGCGAGTGAGAGTGTCGAGGTGGAAGCAACCCTGGCATTTGCGATGGCAGGCGATGCAGCGCGAGCCGATTCACTGGCGCAAGACCTGAACAAGCGCTTTCCGCTGGATACCCAGATGCAGTCTCTCTGGCTTCCGGCAATTCAGGCACAATTGGCGCTCAACCGGAAGAATTCGGCTCTGGCCCTGAATGCCTTGCAAGCTGCCTCGCCGATTGAGTTCGGGCAGATTCAGTCCGTAGCCAATCTCTCCTGCCTCTATCCGACATACATTCGCGGCGAGGCGTATCTGGCAGCGGAACAGGGCAGCGCGGCCGCTGCCGAGTTCCAGAAAATCCTGGATCACAGCAGCATCGTCTGGAACTGCTGGACGGGGGCGCTGTCGCATTTGGGGTTGGCGCGTGCCTACGCTTTGGAAGCGAGAACTTCTCAGGGCGCAGATGCCGATGCCGCCCGCGTGAGGGCGCTCGCTGCATATAAGGAATTTCTCGCGCTCTGGAAAGACGCCGATCCTGACATCCCCATCCTGAAGCAAGCCAAATTGGAGTATGCGAAGTTGCAATGATCCCCTGCGCTCGGACCCGCGCTTCGCCGATCTACTCCGCCGAATGAACCTCCAGCCATAGCTTGCCTAGGAATTCCGCTTTTCTAACGGCAAAACATTCCTGCACTATGAGCGATTGGTTCTAATTCGGCACTTGTAATTTCACCGGTAAATCTTCACCTGCAATCGGAATAATCCGCTGCCGCCGCGCTTCCACCCACTTAGACGGTTTCCGACGCTTTCTAAGTTGTTGGAAGTACATGATCGCGGCCCTTTGACACGGTTGTGGTCTGCGGTTCCCTTCATGAGGCTCAGGGCAAGCGAGTCCGCACGGGCCTACCATTACTGGGACTTCGTGAGGCGTCCGCCCAGTACAAATTCTCGGGTTGCCCAGCCTGTACAGGAATTGTGTCGATTCCGTTAATCATCACCCCAGCAAAAGCAAATCCCGGGCGCTTGACCCATTCAGCACGCCCCATCAACATAATAGATAATAGAAAAATAATAGAAGACGTATAGCCGGGTGGCTGAACATCGTGGGGTTGCCGTGGTAGAAAATTTAGGTAGGTCGGTCCTCAAAGCCAATCGTGGACGCATGTCCACAACGCCTGGGATGCGCCAGAGTTCGTCATTCCCTTTGCAATGTGGAATTTCACTGCTTGGCGCATTGTTGACTTTCCTTGGCGTTCCGGTTCTCCACGCCCAGGAACGGCCCGATATTCCCAAGCCCGTGCCGGTCATAATCGGGGGAGCAGGGTTCATCACCACGTTTGATGGAGGCGAACCCCATCTGGGGCCTCTGATCGCGCCGGTACTTCTCGTTCCCATAGAAAAGCGGTGGCTGATTGAATCGCGCGCTACCTTCGAAGCTGACATGACCCAACGGCCGGGGAGCAGCTCGTTTCATGGCCAGGTCCTAAAGAGCGTTGACTATCTCCAATTGGATTTCATCGCCAACCCTTACGTGACCGTAACAGTGGGAAGGTTTCTGACCCCCTTTGGAATATTCAACGAGCGGCTCTACCCCATCTGGATCCGAACCCTTCAGACCGATCCATTGACCCTGCCTATTGGCACCGGGCCTTCCCAGGCCAGCACCGGAGCCATGCTGCGCGGCGGTTTCCAGGCGACCTCCCGACTCAACATCAACTACGCCGTCTATTTCTCCGCATTGAGCACTGTTACGTTGAGCAACGTGACTCCGCTCACCTCAGACCGCATTGCGGGCGGAAGGCTGGGGATCTTCATTCCAAACGAGCGGCTCGAAATCGGCGCTTCCTTTGAGCACCTGCTGCAGGACGAGCGCTCGAACTCCTTCGGCTTTCACGGCGGCTGGCAGCCGGCGGCGTTGCCATTGGAACTCCGTGGGGAATATCAACGCTCGGCCCAGGGGAGCGGTTACTGGATCGAACCCGCATACCGTCTGAACCAGGTTCCGTTCTGGCAGTACGCCATGCGCCGAACGCAGGTGGTCGCGCGTTTGCAACAGTACTGGGCAGGGCAGCTCCCAAGCGATTCGCTGCCTTCTGTGAATACCCGGCAATTTGAATTTGGCGTGAATTACTACTTTCGGGACGGCCTGCGAGCGGTGAGCAGCTATGGCAGGCAGTTCAGCGAGATGGGAAATAAGAACATTTGGACGATTGGACTGACCTATCGCTTCGCATTTCCACTCGGTCATGGAGACGAAAATTGAGATTCAGACGGAATATTCTCGCCTGCCTTTCGGTCATGATACTTGGGGGAGTTTTTTGTGCCGCGGGACAGGAACAAGCGAAGGTGGCAGACTCGAGCGATTCCTCTGCCGGCACGGACACCGCTGCCCGCTCGACACCCGCCTCCACGCCGCCCGTGCATGGCGGAGCCTCCGCGCGATTCGAAGGAGAGAAACGATACCGCGCCAACTGCGGCCGGTGCCACATGGCGCCGCATAAGTTTCCACCCCGCATGATGGCCACGATCGTGCGCCACATGAGGGTTCGCGCCACAATCACAGACGAAGACATGCAGTATATCTTGCGGTATATGACTGAGTAGCTATGAGACGAGAATCCAGTGGAGACCGGCCCGTGCCTGTCCTGCTTCCAGGGCGCGCGCTGGCGGCATTGCTGTTATTGCTGCTCCTCCTGCCCGCAAAGGCCCAGCAAGCTCCTCGCTTGATTGAAGTGCTTGCGGACCACGACAGCCGTTACAAAATTCAGGGCCAGAGCAAGCCCAGTATCACGGTCACGGCAAACGAAAAAATCCTTCTTCGCATTACAGCGATTCGCGCCAAACAGAGCAATCGGGACGGCTCGATACACGGATTTTCTCTGCTCCGTCCCAAGGACCACCAACCCGTTGCTGGGTGGGAATTGCTGCTCAAGCCGGGTGTCCAGGAATTCGCGCTCACGGCCCCAGCGGAACCGGGCGAGTATCAAGTCGTTTGCACGGTCATCTGCAGCGAAGGACATGAACAGATGAACATGAAATTTGTCGTGGAACCAGAGCTACAGAGGTCATTGGATCCTGAAATCAAAAAATGAGGTGCAAAGATGCACTTTTGGAAACGACCGGCATTGTGCTTGATCGCTTTGAGTTTGCTTTGTCTCACCAGTCCGTCGGTCTTTGGCGGAGACGAAAAGGTTTTCACGGGCGAAATTGGAGACACCCAGTGTGCGATGAATGTCCATTCCCTGGACAAATCACACAAGGAGATGCTCAAGGTGAAATCGGTCGGAAAGACTGCCGCGGACTGCACCTTATATTGCATCAAGAATCGCGGCGGCCGATTTGTGCTTCAAAATAAAAACACAGTTTACCGGCTGGATAAACCGGAACTCGCCGAACACTATGCCGGGGAAAAAGTGCGAGTCACCGGTACCCTCGACCCCCAAACCGAGACGATCCAGGTTCGAAGCATCGACCCGCTTCGTTAGCCCAGGGCAACGCCGTGGGTTTCGGAATCAACCGATTACGGTGCGCCGTGTACGCAACAGATCTTGATCGCGCGGAGTCGCGCTGCTTCGAATGCCACACATACCACGTCTGGTCGAGACGCCAGGAAGTAACGCCAAAATTTACTCTTCCGGCGCTCCGCTGAGTTTTTTCGTCTCGCCGTGTTTTGTGCCACTTTTCGTGAGCGGATAGGTGTTGGGAAAAACGGCTACAACGAGTTCCGATCCGTTGGCTGGGAACTTTATCCAGCGTACGGGATCAGTACAGCCGCAGTGACAACACACAACCACAACAACAATTCTGTGAAGCCGGCAAGTTTAGCCACGGAAGAAGTTTCCGATGCTTTCTCCCACACTGGCGCTTTTCGCTGAATCACAATGTGAAGCACCAAGCCTAAAGGGATTAAAATGCCGAGCTTAGTCAGAAAAGCAATGTTAGTGAGATACGTTTCAGCTGCGATAGAGAACAGCAGAAATCCTCCCGTGACGGCTATTCCGAATCCGACCCAGTTCCAGATAAATAATGCCTCAGAGAGTTGCAACGGCGGAGTTGATTCTTTTCCAACTCCAAGAAGACTGAGATCGACAGCGACATTGGTCCCAACCCACAGCGACAAGCCAGAGAAATGGGTCGCCTGAACGAATGGATATGCCCACTCCGACCCGGCAATCGCCAAGGCAAATGGTCTGTTTTGCAGCCAATGACCGAAATTCACCAATGAGCCGTCCATTCGTTAAGCCTCCAAATGCTGCCGCTCGGATTTGCTCTTATCAGGCTGTGACGGATCCAGATAACTTGCACACAGTTCCACCGCAATAAGAATTCATGCACCATTTATCCGATGCCAGTAAGAGCAGGCACTTCTACGCCAGCAATGATTGCTCCAATCCATAAACCAATTGAAACGACGGCGAATAATTTCGCCCCTGCTGGCATGGCCGGCAATTGATCCCACGTGCGCACTTTTTGCTGAACAATGATATTCACTACGACTGCCAGCAGAATTACGATTATCTTGTCGTAGAAGATGCTGTTGTCGTAATAAGACGTTGCGGAACCCGCGAACATAAGGAATCCCGACAGGAAATTCAATGCGAACGAAATCCATATCCAGGAAAACAACCGGTCCGCGAGCTGCGTCGCGTCTTGCCGGCGCGCCACAAGACCAAGAACGCGCAAATCGACGATCACCATCGCTCCGACCAATACAAACATGCTGAAGTAATGGACGATCTCCAGCGCCGCGGCTGTCCAAGACGTCCCGTTGATTGCAGCGATAAAGGAATTATCTTGCAGCCAACGGCAAAGGTGAAGAAGCATTTTTCAACAATCTCCGGGCGGGAAAGTCCACGCCACTCTGGCGTATCGACTTTGAGCGGCTGCGTTAGTGCGCGGCCGTTTTCTTTACGTTCTCGGGAACGGGAAAGACTAGATAGGGATTGTTGGCGTCCACCATCTTCACCTGGATGTCTAGAACTGGATGGCCACCTTGTTTCCGAACGATATGGCCGGGAGATTTAACGTCGGTCGCGATCTCTCCATGATCCGCATAATCGGAATATTCCGTTTCCGTAAGCATTTCGGTGAGCGCCGGATTATCGGTGCGGGTCTCGACCTTGGCGACTTCATTCTGGGCATCCAGCGTTGCCTTTACCATCAGGTCAGCAAGTTGCCCGCTGAGAGGAAACGAAATGACCGTGGCGCCTTTCTCGGTGGAAATCTTGGTCTTGTCGCCAGCCGCCAGGGCGGCCTTTATGACACCGTAGGGAAGAATCCAGAGTTGGAGAAGACGATTGTTGACTGCGGCCATGGCCGGAGTCGCGGTGCCCTTTCCCGGGACCAAACCGGCACCGATCTCGGACTCATCCCAGGCGTATTTATCGCGCACCACTTCAATGGTGTGCTGTGGCGCGGCGCTGCCCTGAGCGGGCGGCCCAGAACTGGTGCGAGTCATTTCCACGCGCATGGCGGGCGGATTGTAACAGAGGGCGGCGTGATATTCGGTTTTATACGCGGTCCACGGTTCGCCAGTTTTGTTCGATTGGCCTGGGCCGTACGTAGTGCCGCTGCCCCAAACCTCCATCGTGTTAATCACGTCGACTTCGGGGAGGTGTTGGCCCCCTACTCCCGACCATCGAGCAAGGCCCACCGCTTCGGCCGCGGCCTTCAGAGTCTTCTCCACTGCGGAGGGATTCGATTTCGTTGCGTCGTCCGCGGGTCCGGCAGCCGTGGGCTTCGCGCTTTGGCCACCGGCAGCCTGGAAAGCAAGCGCCAGAAGAGCCGCGATCACCGTCGCCCTTTTTGCCAACACTTTTATCATTATTGCTCGCATAGGCGCGCCGCCTCCTGATGCAGACTCCCGGGGACTGTAGGTGACAAATTATTTTCTAGTGATGTTCTTTGGTGACCACGTGAGCGAAATCTCTCTCGCTGCAAGGCAGCGATTCCAATAGCACCGCCTTGGGATCAGGATTGAGAAGAGCTACGCGCGGAGTCGTGGTCCAAGGTTCGAGCAGCACGTCAGGATCCTCCACGGTCGCCGTCCAGGTGAGAGTGTTTCCGTCGCGATGCAAGCGTTCGATCACGTGCATGTTTTCGCTGTGGAAATAGCCTCCGAGTTGATCAAACCAACTGGTGCTGTTGAAACCAATGGTGTCGACAACCATCGTGTCGCCCTCCCAGTGGCCAATCGCTTCTCCGTTCCACGTCCCATCCAGGTCTTCCAAGTTCGTGTGCTTGCGGCCATCGGTAGGAATCATGCGATAGCTCGTTGCCGTCGCAATCAAACCACCCTGGCCCGGATAGATAAAGATCAGGTACGTTGGTGTTTGGGTTATATAAGAGGGAACGCCCATCCGTGGAACTCCGGCCGGCATGCAATTATTGGATGGATCTTCTTCATTGGAATTCGCGTCGAAGTCCTTTACTCGCTGCCAGTATTGGGGCTTGTAGATCGGTCGATTGGACCCCATCCGCCGCAGGAGAGTTGCGGCGCGTTCATTCTGCTCGTTATTCTGCCGCGTGCGGCTCTGCAGCGGCCAAGTCGCAATCTGCGCGCCGCTGTGAATGTCCCGGGCGGTGTCGGTCCCAACTTCGATTCCCACATTGTGCATTTGATTCGGGACACCCAACAAATTGTCCGCCAAGCCATTCCAGAGCCCTGTCAAATCGGGATGTCCATCCGCGGTCCTGGGTGTGGGGCCAACCGGCGTTGGTGGCAATGTGTTTTCATGGTCCATGCGCGGATCGCCGTTATTCTGCGCAAAAGCCGCTCCTGGTAGCACGCACAGCAATGCAGCCGCAACGATCGTCCCGCTAAATCGAAAGTGACGCGTCATGCTGAAGCTCCTTTCTATGCTCAGTTACCGTTGGGATCCGCGACGAACTTAAACACGCGACCATCCGCAAGCTTTAATTCCTGGAGAAAACCGGTTGTCGAACCGTCCTTGGCGGCTAAGCCCGAGGCGGTTACTTCGTCACCGGGCTTCAAGCCACCTCGGTCTTCTCTGCTCATGCCGGCCCGGCGAAGCGCGCCGGGGCCGCCGAGTTCGAAGGCCCATTTTTGAACTTTGCCATCGGCATCTTTAACGTTGATCGTTAAGTAGGAATGAGGATTGATCCATTCTACCTTGGCGACCGTCCCAGAGACCGTGAACGTCTTGTGAATGTCGAACTGAGCTTGAACGGAATGGTGCGCGGACGCAGACCCAGCCAAAAGCAAACCCAATATCAACAATGCGCTGCTGACCACGGCATTGCTGTTTTTATAATGCATCATATTGCCTCCGTGCCATATTGACGCGCCAATTCCTTATTTCGTTGCAAGAGAATGGTTTACACGTATTTTAACTCTTTGCCCGGACTGGACACAACGAATTATGCTCCTGACATTCATTTATTTTATTTATGAACCGAGATCGTATCGGAAAATGATTGGATGTACCGGCCCAGGGTAATGACCGCAAACCACAGGAACAAGGAGCTCGCCGCGATAAATTTGGCGAGCGGTGGCGCGTCGTCTCCAGGTCCCAGATGCGCAACAGATTCGAAAGCGCCGGTCAAATAGAACGCCGCCACATTCAATCCAAGAAGCATGATCACCAGCATCTTGAGCCAAAAAGCCCAATCATAAGTGTAATACTGGTCCATCCCGGTAAAGGCCAGGACGCCGGTGACGAGATTGAGGCCGAACCCTGCCATCGCCCACGGTACTAACCGGTGTAAAGGATTGATCGGTATTTGCTTCGCGAATCCCAGCATGCGCAAGTCGAGAATGCCGACCGTCCCAATTAGCAGGACCAGCCCAACGAAATGCAAGTCCATCATGAACGCCCACCACCACTTGGTGGCAGTCATGAGTTCGGCAAATTTTCCGGGCGACGGCTCAAACAGATGCACCGTCCTCGAGATCATGGATCCTTCCGTGACATCTTCTTTGCCGGTCCCAATCTCAGGGTGGCGGATATTACCGCCCGTGGTTCCGACTCTGGCCATTTGGCCGACCGTCACAATCGAAAAAAGCAGCACGGCTGACATGCTCCAATTCCAACGCGCCGGACGTGGGATCCCGTGAGACTGCCACAGCCCGACCAATGCCAGGGCGCCGGTGATCTCCATGAAAAGCAGAGCCAGCATCGCTGCGCCGTGGTGTCTTTCGATTAAGCCTTCTGAAATGCCGGGGAGCTTCTTGATTGCGCCTTCCGCGCCAACGCCACTGAAAAAAGTTGGAATCGCCAGGAGCGCCATGGCCGAGAAAATGATCAGGCTCGCCCGCCTCATGTCTCTATTTTTTCGCACCAGGGAAATCAGGAACAGGCCAAGCCCGACCAGAGTGCCAATAATCGGAAAATGATTCAAAAACAGATGCAGCTGTACAAAATTCATGCGTGAACCCCAGTAACCGGATTTTTCACGGGAAAGTCAGATACTTATAAGTATATGCCAGCAGGCGGCCCGCCGTAATGGCCCCAAACCACAAGAAGAGAGACCACTTTGCTAACGCGAGTCCTCGTGCCATCATGGTTTCTTCACTCAAGCTGGAATCCTCAAACACGCGGCTCTTGAGCCGCTGCATGACCCACACGGCGAATCCGATGAGCGTCAATTTGATATAGAAGTCGATATTCGTGAGCGACTTTGTGGGATAGGCAATGACCAGCAATACGCCGGTTGCGGCATTCATCGCGAAGCCGATCCACATAATACCGAACAATCGCTTGAGCGGCGCGAGCGGTATGCCGCGCGCCACACCCAGGAGCCGCAAATCGACTACCGTATTCGCGCCCACCAAGAGCGCCAGGCCAAAGGTATGAAACAGAAGAATGAAATAGAACGCAAACGGCGATTCGGATTCCCGCAGCCACGTGCTGAAGCCGGTCTCTTCGATCGTTTGCAAGAATAAAGGCAAAGCCAAGCTCATCTCCTTAACCGGAATTTTCTTCCCGCCCTTGCGGCCGCATGCCGCACACGATCACAATGGCCTTGCTGCTAGTATGGCATGCACAGACCAACGCCGTCTGAAGACCGGTTTGTGTAGGAATGCTAGAAACAGAGCGAGGACAAAAAAAACCATTCCCCGCGGATCCTTGGAGTCCTGCAGCGAATCAAGATGAAGTGCAAACTCGCCGATGAATGCGTTTCCCGATTTGTCAGTTTGGAAGGGGTCTTCGCGCGTGCTAGCCGCGAAAACCCCCGCAATTCCGTTCGGTTTAGAACTCAATTCTCAGCGCAAACTGGATCTCCCGTTGGCCATCTTGTACCTGCTGCGTCGAATGCCCATTGCTCGGCGCTTCCGAGAACGGGCCAGTGTCAGCTGGATTAGCGGGGAAAATTTGGACCTTGAAAGTTGAGCCGCCGGCAAAGTTCGGATGGTTCAGGACGTTGAAGAATTCGGCGCGGAACTCCAGCATGCCGGCCTCCCCCAGGAACCCCAGCTTTGTGTCCTTGACCAGCGAGAAGTCCCAAGTCCTTTCGGGCGGCCCGGTCAGGATATTGCGTCCGGCGGTGCCCAACTGACCGTTCGTGTTCGGGGAGCAAGGATTCACCGCGAAAGATACACATGCGGGTTGCTCAGAGGGTGGATCAATGGAAGTCGGCGGCAACGAGAACATAGCGCCGTTGAACCAATTGTTAGGATCACCGGTAATGACCTTGTTGGGGTCGTAAGGAATCGGTATGTATGCGCAGGGATTAGTATCGGCGGAAGGACTCGAGGCTGGATGCCCCGGCGTCGAAGTGCAAAGAGGCAAGTATTTCGCAATCAGAGCCGGCGTATTGATGTTAGGCCGGTCACCTTGGCCACCCTGCAGGACGCCTGAATTCGAGCGATTGAAACCCAAAACCGGCGTGAATGGTTGGCCGCTCTGAATGCTCACGATGCTGCTTATGAACCAGCCGTTCGTTGCCTTGGAGAGAAACCCGTTCGACTTCACGAACCCCGGGATGTGATACAACACGTTAATTTCCCAGTTGTTCAGAATATTAAAGCAGGCCGGGCCTCTGTCTACACTTGTGTGCAGCGGATAAACACCCAGTAGCCCACCCGAAGTTTGGCAATCCTGTACGTTGGACTGGCCCTGCGTTTCATCAATCACCCGGCTGCGCGTGTAGGCGCCTTCGAGTTCCAGGCCATGGCCAGCCCTCTTTTGCAGCACGACTTGCAAGGCGTTGTAACGAGAGGTTGCGACCGTGGCGACATTGATGTTGCTGCCAAAGTTCGGGTTGAAATTTGTGTAGGCGGTAGTGTTGCCATTGTCCCAAAACGGTACCTGGCCGCCGACGCACAGGCTGCCGGGGTCGCCACACGTACCAAAAGATGTAGGGGGAATCGGATTTCCGTCCCGAACCGTGGGCAGGTGAACTCCATGGTTGCCAACGTAAGCCACCCCGAGCGCCATGTTCCAAGGCAACTGCTGCTGAACGCTGGCGTTGTACTGGATCATATAGGAGCTCTTCCAGTTGTAGTCGATAAACGTTGGCGTGAAGACGCCCTGTTTATCCGGAGTGTAGAAGCTCCGTACTTGATCGGGAATGGGCACTGGAAATCCGACACCGGCCGGGTACTTTACCGGGTCGGAGGTTGTTAAAGTCGCCTCCCAACTCGATATGCTTGGGACTGTTGCACTACCTGTTCCAGGGTTGACATCAACCAACCCTGCAAACGGCAGAGATCCGTTCGCGGTTTGTCCGAGGGCCGTTCCGATGTTCCCCATGTCGTAGTAGATTCCGGCGCCACCACGGATGGCGGTCTTTCCATTTCCGAACAGATCGTAGGCCAGCCCGACGCGCGGGCTGAAGTCGCGCAGCGTGTTATTCTGGATGACGGGTCCGAGCGTGAATGCGTCTGTGAAGTCATTGATTTGCCTGGATTCCCTGTGATTCAACTCGTGCGGCGTGTTCATGAATTCATAGCGCAAGCCCAGGTTCAGGGTGAGCCGCTGGGTGACTCGCCAGTCGTCCTGGCCATAGAGTCCATAAGTGTTGTAGATAAAATCCCGGTTTTCAGTGGCAAAGGTAGGAGCAAACTCTACCTGGAGCGGATTGCCCTGCAAGAAATCAGAGATTTGATTGTAAATGATCTGCCCGTTAAAGGAGTTGGTTGCCTGGCTGGATTCATTGAATCGGTTGAGGAGTACACCAAACTTGAAGGAATGTTTCCCACGGACCCAATTCACGTCGTCGCTGAGAGTGTAGATGTTCTGTCTGGCAAACGTCGTCGGGGCGGCGTTCACGGAACCGAACTCGGCATAATTGCCGCCGCCGGGCCCGCCCAAGTCGACTACTCCAGTATCAAAGCCCGGCACGAGTTGGGGACCAGTTCCACCGGGCAAGCCGACGTTAGCCTCGTTGATAGAGTTGTTGGTGCGGCTGAAGGAAAAGCGCGCGGCATTGAATACTGTAGGCGAGAAAATGTGATTCTCCGCCAACGTAATCCACTGATTTCGCGCGGGCACCGTGTAGCGGAAGAAGGAGTAGTCTTGCTGCGTTTGATTTTGAAATGCATTGTCAATGGTATAGCGAGCGAAGAAGGAGTCCTTGTCGGAAATTGTCTGGTCGAAACGCATCTGCCCGTAATTCTCTCCGAGAGAGTTATGGTCATTGGTAGTTTGGACGGGGGGGGTGCCGCCATTCGACGGGTCGAACGTCGACCCTGGGTCGGGCAGAGGCACGAGCGCCAACAGAGCAGCGGTGTAGGGACTAAGCGTCGCTTGGGTGACCGGATTGCCGGCGGAGTCGGTGTCAACTAAAAGGTCCGGGCATTGCGCGACGGTAATTATCGCGCCATCGCCAAAAGGGTGCGCTGGGGTAATGGCGGATGCCGGCGGGTGACATCCCGCGCTCGGCACCTGGTTGCTGACGGGGACTCCCTGGTTTTCCCGAATTCCTTCGTAGACGGCGTAAAAGAACGTCTTGTCTTTTTTAATGGGGCCGCCAAAGGCTCCTCCAAACTGGTTCTTTCGAAGCGGCGCCTTCGGAGTATTCGCTTGGTTATTGAAGAAGGTATTGGCATCGAAGGCATCATTGCGAAGGTATTCAAACACGTCGCCGTGCCATTGGTTGGTTCCGCCTTTGCTCACAGCCACCATCTGGCTGCCCATCGCTAGTCCATACTCCGCCTGGAAAGTGCCGGCCACGATCTTAAACTCTCGAATGCCATCCAAACCCAAGGCATCGCCGGACTCGCCTGCCACGGGACTTCGGCCCAACATGGTCTGCAAGATGGCTCCGTCCAACGTAAAATTGTTGGATCGCGGCGGAGCCCCGTTCACGCTAAAGCTGGTGCCCTGCTGGTTACTTTGGTTTTTGTCCTTGTCGACGCCGGGCTGAAGGAGGGCGAGGTCAATATAATTGCGGCCGTTCAGGGGCAGTTCCGTCATCTTCGTCTCGTTGACCGTTCCACCGAGAGTGGCGTCCTGGGTATTGATCATCGGCGCTTCCTCGGTCACGACAACCACCTGATCCGCAGCTCCCACCTGGAAATCCAAGTTGATCACCGCTTGCTGAGTCACTTCGAGCGTGATGCCCTTTCGAGTCACCGTCTTGAAACCGGTGTGCTCGGCTCTCATTTCATAGCGACCCACGGGCAGTTCCGGCGCTCGAAATTCACCGTCGTCACTGGTCTTCACGGTGCGCGTCGCCCCGGTATCCACGTTCGTAATCGTCACGGTGACATTCGGCAACACGCCGCCGGATGAATCCTTGGCTACGCCCAGGATGGTTGCCGTAGGCAACTGGGCGACAACCGGAATCGCCAGCAAAATCAGCCCTGCAATTGAAACGATGCTCAGGCACAAACCTTTTCGATACCGTCCCATACGGCCTCCTCGGAAGTAGTCGGCTTACGTTTTCCTACTATCGCAGGCTGCACATCTGCGGGAATTAGACAAGACACCCACTCTCGCTGAACCCCGGCCCCAAGTCGTCGAATTGCAAATCTTCTTTCATTTTTCGTGACAGATCAGAACGTCCACCCAGCTCCTAATTGGGAGCAGACTGATCCCATTGGCCTCATCCTGTCAAGAGAAAAAACTATATCTCTCAGCGAAATTGAAATGGCTGGAGTGCACAAAAGCGTGAAATTCCATTTTTTAAATTGTGCCCCCGCAATGATCTTCATTCGTGCGAAAAATCCCTGCGCGGAGCCCCCAGCCTACGAAGCGGTTGTGCCCGCCAGACTGTTCATGATCAATCTGACATCATGGCGCGGGTCGTTCACGAGTTTCCATTCATTGTTCATGATCATGGTAGCTCGTTCGGTCGCCGTGTACGCGAGCCATTTGGGCGTTCCCGCCGCACTGGGGTTCCCCGTGTGTGCGAAAGCGGCCCACGCGCCGCTTACTTTGTCCGCCAACGGCTGAAGCTCCGGACCGTTGCCGACCTCCTCGGGCTGTTCCACAACATTGTTGAACACGAACGGAAGCTCAACAGTATGCGGTGAGTGCCGCTTGCCGCCCTCCACAGGCGTCTCCCAGGTGAAAAGGTACATGTAAACCGGCGCTTTGCCCTGGGCGAACTTGCGCTCGGCCAGTGTGATCGCCCCCGTGGGGAATGCGGTGATCGAAAAGTAAATCTGGCTGGGCGACACATCGGGCGTCTCTTTTCGGTATAACTCGATCAGCTTATCTGTCGCATCCCCGTATCGCGGGGTCAGGCGCGTCCGCATCCCCGCCTCATCCAGCGAAAAGAGCGGGGAGTCTGGAGGTGTGAAGAACGTGCCCTCGGTATTGACTGTCCCGACGATCAGCGGCACGTCGGCAGAAATTTCCGGGGCTGCGGGATCGAACGGATCGCGTGGAAGGGCTCGGCCGTCCACTACTGGAGCGAGATTGAAAGGCGTCGCTCCCGGGGCCGATCCGCGGGTATCAATGGCCGAGAGCAAACGATCCACAGGGAGCTTTTGGAGTTCGTCCACTTGGTTTGCCTGTAGGCCCAGCTTCGCGAGGATTCGCTCTGTGGTCTTGTTGGCATCGTCGCGATGGACTCCCTTCAAGAGGGAACCGCTTTCGATAATCGCTTTGTGGAACAGGCCTTTGGCCGGAGGCATCGCCAGCAAGGTGCTGATCTTCAAGCCGCCGCCGGATTGGCCGAAAAGCGTCACATTGCCGGGATTCCCGCCAAAATGGGAGACATTATCGCGTAGCCACTCGAGCACCGCTATGACGTCCAGCAGACCAACATTGCCAGAATCGGCATATTTGTCACCGCCCACATCCGCCAGATACAGATAGCCAAAAATATTGAGCCGGTGATTCACGGACACGACGACCACGTCCCCAGACCGCGCGAGGTAATTGCCATCAAATGCGTGTGCCGAGCCCGCGCCGGAGGCAAAGCCGCCACCGTGCAGCCAAACCATGACGGGCCGCTTGCGCCCGTCATTCACGCCGGGTGTGAAAACATTCATGACCAGGCAATCCTCTCCTTCCACGGCCGGCTGTCTATGATTCAGAATGAGTGGGTTCGGCGGGCCGCCGAGTTGCGGCGCGGTCGGCCCGTTCTGGAACGCTTCGCGCACTCCCGCCCATGGCTCTGGCTTTCGAGGAGGCATGAACCGGTTGCTCCCGGCCGTTGAGGCGCCATAAGGAATTCCTCTGAAGATGTGGGTCCCGCCCTGAACGACACCGCGAACCTTTCCCGCGGTCGTTTCCACGATGGG
The DNA here is from genome assembly GCA_963719875.1 of uncultured Acidobacteriota bacterium. Lineage (GTDB taxonomy): Bacteria > Acidobacteriota > Terriglobia > Acidiferrales > UBA7541 > Palsa-360. The sequence continues at coordinate 2,318,970 of CAVRDJ010000002.1, forward strand.
TCCTTCGTATTTTGACGAAGGGTCAACCCCCAAAGCCGTCGCTGGAATCAAGCCACTAAAAAGGGCGCTGGCCGCTGCCGCCCCGCCGCCCAGCAGCGAGGTTTTTATAAGCGTCCGGCGATCGAAATTCACACTCGGAGCATTGTTCCGGGGATTGCAGGTGCTTTTTCGGTGCATGGATTTAGGCCCCCGTTCATTTTTAGCAGGCTGCTAACGTCGACTCTGAAATCGGAAATCCAGAGACAAGCTCCATTTCAAACTTTACCGACTGCAGCGGTATAGCACAGTTCTGTCTGCGTGTAGGAAATTACTTAGGGAGAAACCTCTCGCTGGTGGTCAATCGAATACGCAAACTCACGAACTGTGCGTTAACTTACTTCTCGAAATTGCTGAAATCCAGATAGTCTCCCGAGCAAGAAATTTCCCCCAGCTCCCAGTTTGGCCTCAGCTGGTAATAGAACGTTGTCGTCCAGGGCTTCGCCAGCGCCTTGGGATCTTCCATGGTGATGTCCATCTCCATGTGATCAAAGTTTACGCGCCGGAAGCGCTCGATCACATGCAATTGATCGCTGTGCGGATGGCCGAGTCGATCGAGCCAGGTCTTGTCGTTGAATCCGACCGTATCCACGACGAATGTGGTATCCCCGTCCCAATGGCCGACCGAAGTTCCCATCCAAAGCAGATCCGGATCTTTTGGGATCGGGCGGCCGTCGGTATAGATGCGGCGCACCGTGTGATCGTACTCGTAAAGCATAAGCGTATATTTGGGGGTGTTCACGAACTCAAATGGATAGGGATGGAAATAGACCCGCGGTACGCCGGGAGGATCGCATCGGGTGAGCACCGGGTCGTTCGTCGTCTTCAGGGTAAACTGCCCGCCATTGGAGGCTTTGGCCTCCGCGAACTTTGCCGCTGCCCAGGGCGTTAACTCGGGAGGATCTTTTGTAAAAGTATAGTTGGTAAAACCACGCTGGGACCCGGGAGGATTGCGCATCATCCAGACGCCGGTTAGATCGTGGACAGGCGCAGGCGCTGACTCACTCTTTGCCGGCGCATTGCGTTGATCCGTTCGCGGTGCCGCTGTTTGTGCGTACAGAGCGTTCGAAAGGAACAGCGTCGCGACCATTCCGAGCATCGAATTGCTCAAGCCCCTTCGCACGTAGACCCTCCTGTTCGTTGCTGATCCGTACGGCTTGCCTGCCCGAGAGCGGTATCGGTTATTCCTCAAAGAGGTGGAGCGCCTCTCCATCGGGTCCAATGAGCTTGTTGATCCACATCGTGTGCGGGTCGTCTTTGGCAATATAGCCGCTGGCGGTGATGGAGTCGCCGGGTTTCAGCGTGTGCTTGTCCCACCCGGCCCGGGACAGCTTGTTGGGAGCGGTCAGTTCGGCCTGCCACTTTTCGACTTCGCCTTTGTCGTTCTTCACGTCAAAATAAAGTTGCACGTGCGGGTTAATAAAACGGAAATCCGTCATCGTTCCCTTGACCGTGACGATGTTTTTCGTATCGTACGCCGCCGTCCCATGGTGAGCGAACGTCGGACCCGAAGCGATCAGAACAGCCGCCACACTCATTATCAAAACAAATATTTTTGCTCTCATCGATTCACCGTTGGCGCTCATCCTCTCATCGCCTCTTACAATTTGTCAATTCCCTGTTCTGTCTTGTGTCCGAGGATCGCTGGCAAAGGGAGTAGGGTGGGGGGGGTGGTCCGCTGCAATGTAAGAATGCTTCGTGCACACGCCCCCGGCCATTGCGGCCGGATGCGGCCATCCTGTGAGTAGCGCGAACTCGTGGTTCTCGCGGAGACACACCCGAACTGTGTTCCTCCGCGGTGACGTCTTCTTCTACTTCTTTTCTTACCAGATCAGCTTCAGCGCAAACTGAATGTCCCTGGGTAGCGTCACCAGCGGTTGCTGCAACCCACCAGCCTTCCCGCCGACCAGCGACCCGTCCTGATTGAATATTATGGCGTTAGTAGCGCCAGTGAAGGGCAAGGGCGGCCCAAAGTTGGGGTGGTTCAAGACGTTGAAAAACTCCGCCCGGAACTGCACGCTGGCGCTCTCCGAAATCTTCTTCACCGGGATGTTCTTGTGCAAGGAGAAATCGAGGTTGGTCAGCGGCGGTCCCACAATGCTATTGCGGCCGGCGTTGCCCAGCAGATTCGAGCAAGTGCCTGCGATGCCCGGGCTCGGATTTTTCGAACCAGGCGGGCTAAAGCCGAAGGGCACGCATTGTGAAGCGATGTCCGGAGTCGCCTTAGGCAGAGTGAAACAACTGGTGTTGATGTAAATCAGGCCCGGAGTGTTTTTGTAATTGTGGTTCACGGGATCGCATCCCGGAACGCGATCCGGGATACCGAATGTGTCGGAGCCGCTATTTTGCACCCCCATCGGATCCCCTGCGATGAGAGGAGTCGTCGGAACGCCGCTATTCCTCTTGAAAATACCGCCCACTTCCCATCCGCCCAGCACTGCATGCCCTAACCCATCGCGGGGACCCGGCACCTGCCACATGGCGTTGATGATGGCGGTGTGGGTGAAGTTGTAATCCGAAACGGCGCGGCTGATTTGCGGCGCGAACCAGAACCAGGTCGTGATGGAATTCGAAAAGGCATCGCCCAGGGTGGTCGCCGAGTCGTCGTCCATCGATTTACTGTAGGTGTAGGAACCTCCGAATTGGAAGCCGTGGCTCATCGTCTTCTGGACGCTGACCTGAAGCGCCCTATACGTGGAGCCGGTATTCCACTTTATCCCCCGGATAAGCCCGAAGTTCGGGTTGATCCTCAAGTCCTTCGTTTTGCCGTTTACGTCGGGCGGGTTGAACGGCCAGAGGTATCCCGCGGAGGTCAGCGTGGGGATGACCATATCGAAATCATCGCCTCGTATGACCATGTGGACGCCATGGGAGCCCACATAACCCACCGTCGCCGTCAGGCTGGGCGTGATTTGGCGCTGGAAGTTGATATTCCACTGCTCGACGTAATTTCGATTGGGATTCGGGTCGACATACGAGCCGGTAAGCGCGCAAGTCGTCAGCGGGCATGGCGAGCCTGCCGTTGGTTTGAAGAAGTTCGAGTAGGCACTCCCTGGGGCTGGATTGGTGATGGTGCCGGGCAGAATGCCAAGCGTCCCGGCGAGCGCCGTCCGGTCGGCAATTTTGCCCGTGAGGAAAAAAGGCTCCCAATTCTGACTGAACCAATTTCCCGGCAGCGGCAGCACGTCAAAGATGGCGAAGCCCCCGCGAACGGACATCTTTCCATCGCTGCGGGGATCCCAGGCAAAACCGACTCGCGGCTCGAAATTGCGATTGGTGGGGTTGGAGTAGTAAGGGGCAACGCCAGCGCAACCCGGCTTTCCGAATACGACGTCAGTTGGGGTGGGAGCCGACGTCCCGCAAAAGGGTAGCGGGTCGGAGAGGTTGTGGAGGCTGGAGAGCTTGCCGTTCTGCTCCGTCACCACCGTGAGCATTTCATAGCGCAGCCCCACGTTCAGCGTGAGGTTGTGCCGGAAGTGCCAGTCATCCTGGATATATCCGCCGAAGAGAGTCTGCCGGTAGCCCCGCGGGCTAAGTCCGACCGGAATTCCTCCCTCTATCGAGTCGGGCTGGTTGGTGAGGAAATCTATCTCGCCATTCCCGGTGGCTTTACCGTTGAAGCGCATCAGTGCGTTGGGGAGATACAAATTAAAGGGATTGTAACGCATATTCTCCATGGCAAAGCCGAATTTCAGAGAATGGGTTCCGCGGGTCATAAAGGCGTCGTCGTAGAACTGAATGGAATTCCAATTGAAATGGGTAAATGCGCCGGGCAAGCCCGGGGAGGTCCGTGACCAGCCAGTCGTGATGAAGGCGGGTATATCAAATCCCGGCATCATGCTCAGAGAAGGGTCCGCTGCGGCGGGATTAATTGCCCCGACCGTTTGGTAGTTAATCACGGCGTTCCGGTTGTAACCCACCCGCGCGCTGTTGACTAGGGTCGGGCCGAAAACGTGGGTCCATCCCAGGGCGGCGACGTGGCGCGTGACCTGATTGATGATCGCCGTGGTATCAAAACCGTCTGGCGTATGGAAGGGCGAGTCGTCATACATATAGGTCGCGAACAGGCTATCCTTATCGTTAATCTTGTGATCCAGCCGCGTGGTGACATAATTTTCGTGCACCACGCGGGTCGGCGCGAACAGGAAGTTCCCAACATTCCCGCTGACCGGCCCGTTGGGGTGAGGATAGATCGCCAGGAACTTCGCCGCATTGTTATCCACGCAAAAACCCGCCTGCCCGGGCGCCAAGTTTGTCTGCGTGGCCGGACTGGGACAAGGGCCCGCCAACGGGCTAGTAGGTTTGCCATCCGCGCCGAGGAGATTGCCATTACTGTCGAGGATGATTCCCTTCCGCGCATCTTCAGACGGAACGTTTGAATTCCCGCTGGGGGACCCCTGCGCCTGGCGTATCCCTTCGTAGTCGCCGAAGAGGAAAGTTCGACCTTTACGAATCGGGCCCCCGGCCGAGGCGCCGAACTGGTTGCGTCTGTAAGTCGGTTTCGGCTGCCCAGCGGCATTGGAGAAGAAATCGTTCGCGTCCAGCCGGGCGTTGCGGAAGAACTCGTAGGCGTCGCCATGGAACGCGTTCGTTCCGGACTTGCTGATGGCGTTGACGATCCCGCCGGAGGTTTTCCCATACTCGGCCGAGTAGTTGCCGGTGATCACGGAGAATTCCGCAATGGCATCCACGCCCAGGTTGCCCCCGATCACACTGCCCGGCCCGGCGTTGCCGTAATCGTTGATGCTCAGCCCGTCGAGCCGGTAGTTGTTTTGCGTGGGCCGGCCGCCGGAGATGGTCAATTGCGCACCAAAGCCACGATTCCCGCGGAGATTGCCGGCCTCGAAGGGCTGTTGGGTTTCGAGCGCGTTGACGCCGGGGGAAAGGGTGGCCAGCGACGTCCAGTCGCGCCCGTTCAGGGGCAACTCGCGCACCTCCTGAGCTTGAATCTGTCCGCTAAGCGCGGATGAAGTGAGCTCAATCTGCGGCGCGGCCTCCGTCACCTGGACGGTCGCAGACGTTTCCCCGACCTTCATTGGGATGTTGAGCTGCTGTTGAGCGCCCACGGCCAGCGTGAGGTTCGACTGGACGGCAGTGTTGAATCCCTTAGCCGAAATCCTGACTTCATAAGGTCCCGGAATTAGGTTGGGGATCGTGTAAAAGCCGGCGGAATCCGCCGTCGTGTTGCGGATGATGCCGGTGTCAGTATTCCTGACGGAGATCTCCGCGCCGGCGATCACGCCGCCGGTAGCGTCCGTGATCGTGCCGGAAATAGTCGCTCCGGTCACCTGCGCGCGCATCGGGAGGGACACGATGAGACAAAACCCCAGAATCGATGCGAAAAGCACGAAGCTAGCAGTCTTTGCCTTGGGATTCATGTTGATACTCCTTATCCGTCGATTTCAAAGCACCTCAACAATCTCTCTCTGCGCAGCCTGAAAGACTCCGGACCCTGATTCCCTTTGGTTTAGATCCCATTGTCTGGCGAGAATGTCTTTGCTTGCGACTTGCCGGTTCGAGGAATCCACTGCTGGAGGGAAATGAGAGTGGCCACAACTGTACCCGGACCGTGCCCGGAACCATACGGACCGATCCTGTGCCCGACGGGATCGAACGTGCTGAACCCACCCTAGCACCTTGGCGAAACCGGCTTACCCCTGAATTAGCGAAGGGCCGGATTTACTATATATGTACCTGGACCGGAAAGACGGGCCGACCGTGGGATTCACAACTGGGACAGTTTTTACCTTCTCATTGAAAGGATGTCAAGCCATTATTCTACATTCCCCCGTTTGACCTTGGGCGTCGCCTGGCGAATTCCGCAGGAATGTGTCTCTCGGTTTGCAACCAAATGAAAATCGAAAGCGTTCGGCGAAATTTCATGGGGAGTGAAGCGCATTGACATCCTGTCGTGTCGTCAACTAGACTCCGCGCGGTTGCCTGCCGAGTATTGCTTGCACGTTGGATGGGGGAACATCTTATGCGGATTCGGAAGCGTTGGAACGGCGCTTATGCGGTAGCAATTGGTTTTTCCTGTTTTTTGTTTCTAGCTGCTGTTCCTGTGGCGCGAGCGCAGAACGTGCCAGTTTATGAAGTCGATCCTTCCTGGCCCAAGCCGTTGCCGAACCATTGGCTTATGCAGGGAGTTCCGGTGATGGTCACGGATAAGGACGATCACATTTGGGTGTACAACCGTCCGCGGGACATTAACCCCGATGAATCTGGGGCTGCGACAACACCGCCGCGCACAGATTGTTGCAAAGCCGCGCCGGCAGTTTTGGAATTCGACACCACGGGCAATCTGCTCAAGAGCTGGGGAGGTCCGGGCTACGTGCCCGGCTGGCCGGCGGAGGGAATCGAAAAGCCGGGCGCCGGCGCCGAACACGCGATCCTTGTGGATCGAGAAGGAAACGTCTGGTTGGGAGGAAGCGCCCGGGGAGACAGCATCCAAAAATTTACGGGCGATGGGAAGTTTCTCTGGGAATTTGGTCATCGCGGGGCAAGAACACCGCCGGGGGAGAAGGCACAACCTCTAAAACAGAACAACCAGGACACCGATACTTTTCCTGGAGGGATATTTTTCTTTGATTTGGACGAGGACGCGCACGAACTCTACATCGTCGATCAGAAGCGCGTCCTCGTGTATGACATGGACAGCGGCGCATTCAAGCGCGGCTGGGGCGGCCACGGCATACCTTTGAGCGAGATCGACAATGATCCCACGCCGCCGTACGACTGGAAATCGGGCCCGCCTCCGGACCAAAAGCAATTTGCGCCCGCGCTCCACTGCGTCCACATCGCGGATGACGGGCTCGTCTATATCTGCGAGCGCGGCAGCGACAGGGTTCAGGTATTTACCAAGCAGGGCAAATTTGTATCCAGTTTCTTCGTGCATCCCTCGACGCCGTCTCGCGGTCCAGAATGTGGCGGCCCCGGCAGCACCACGTTTGGCATGTGCGGAACGATCTACAATCTCACCTTTTCCCATGACCCGCAGCAGAAATACCTGCTGATTGCCGACGGCACGAACGACAAGATTTGGATCCATGACCGCAAAGACGGCACTCTAGCGGGATCGATCGGCGACAATGGCCGCATGGCGGGACAGTTTCACTGGATCGATGCCATCGCCATGGACTCTAAAGGAAACATCTACACCGGTGAAGTGGATACCGGAAAACGCGCTCAGAAATTTGTCCTGAAAAATGGAGACGGAAAGGCCCGGCCACATCCCCACGAATAACCGCTGCGGCAAACTTCAGGACTGGAAATTGAAAAGGGGAAGTGGGCCTGTGCAACTAACCGTCGAAACGCTCGCTCGTCGCACACATTTTTGTTACGGCTCGGCTGCTCTGTGGCTCTCTTTGATTCTTTGTGACCTCTGTGTTGCGCTTTTCGGAATTTAACACAGAGGACGCGGAGAAAAGCCACAGAGAGCACGGAGAGGCCAACGGAGAAGGAAAGGAATAGACATTGGAAAGATCAAGATGGACCAGAGCCTGCGCCGTAATGATCGCGATTTCTTGCTTTGAAGTTCTTGCCGCGGCACCAGCGGCGCATTCACAAAACGCGCCGGTGTACAAGGTCGACCCCTTTTGGCCCAAGCGATTGCCAAACAAATGGAGCATGCAACAGATCGTCGATATCTACGTGGATAAGGAAGACCACGTCTGGGTAATCAATCGCGCCACGGACGCGAGGCCCGATGAATTGGGTGCAGCGAGCACGCCGCCGCGCACCGAATGCTGCGTCCTCGGGCCCGAGATCGTGGAATTCGATACCGACGGCAGCGTTCTCAGAGCCTGGGGAGGAAAGGACTACGTTCCCGGGTGGCCGGGCCGATTGCAGACCATCGGTGTGGATCGGGACGAAAACGTCTGGATCTCCGGAACAACGCCGGGCGACAGCATCATCAAATTCACAAAGGACGGCAAATTCCTGTGGGACTTCGGCCATCGCGGACCCAAGGTGCCGGCATCGGAAGTGAAACAGAACAACCAGCAAACGGACATTTTCCCGCCGGGAATCGCCGCCTTCGAGTTCGACGAAGATGCGCGCGAGATCTACATTCCCGACGGCTTCCTGAACAAACGTGTGCTGGTGTACGACATGGATACTGGAGCGTTCAAGCGGGGCTGGGGAGGCAAGGGCACGCCCCTCAGCGAAATCGACAACGACCCCACGCCGCCATATGACACATCGGGGCCGCCTCCGGATCAGAAGATGTTCGCGCCCGCGCTTCACTGCGCGCATCCCTCCAATGACGGGTTCGTTTATGTCTGCGAGCGGGGCAGCGACAGAATCCAGGTGTTCACCAAGCAAGGCAAATACGTAAAAGAATTCTGGATTCACCCGTCAACGCAGTCCCGCGGCCCGCACTGCGGAGGCATCTGGAGCATGACCGATCCCCCTTGCGGGACGATCTACAATCTGACGCTTTCCACAGACCCGCAACAGAAGTACATCCTGGTAGCGGACGGCACGAACAATATGGTCTGGATCCTCGATCGCAACGACGGCACTCTGGTGGGTTCCTTCGGAGGCAACGGGCGTTATGCGGGACAGCTCCATTGGATCGATTCGATTGCCATGGATTCCAAAGGAAACGTTTACACGGGCGAAGTGGAAGACGGCAAACGCATTCAGAAGTTTGTCCCGGTGAAGTGAGAAGGGAAGGCCTAGGTCTTCAGCCTCGGCAATAATTCCAGCGCGTTTTCGCGATCGATGGCGCGCAGTTCGCTCTCGCTGAATCCCCCATTGTCGATCAGTCCCTTGCTAACAGCTAACCCCGAGCCGCCGCCCAGCGGGAAATCGGTCCCGAACAAAATGTGCGATGCCGGAACGAGCTTCTTAAAAGACGGCAACGTATAGGGATTAAAGGCCTGCGCGGTGTCGTAGTAAAATTTCTGCAACTCGTAGATCAATCCTTTTGGCAGCTGTTGCGCCACTCCGTTGAGTCGGCTGGTGATGTACGGCACTGTGCCGCCGCCATGAGACCAGATGAAACGAATGTCCGGGCAGCGCGCGACGGTGCCGTTGGAAAGCAAACTCACAATCGTACGCGTCGTATCGAAAACAAACTCCACACCGCGACTCTGCCCATCCGAAAGAACCGTCTGCGTGCCGCACGCAGCACAGAATGGATGGCAAAACACGACCGCCTTCCGCCGGTTCAGTTCATCCATCAGCGGGGCGAATGCGGGGTTGCCAAGGTATTTGCCTCCGTAGCTGGAAAGTACGCACGCGCCGTCGGCCTTTAGCTTATCAAAAGCATATTCGAGTTCGAGGAGCGCGCCTTCGACATCAGGGAGCGGCAAGGTAGCGAACAGGCCGAAGCGGCCCGGGTAATCCTTAATCACTTTCGCAGCGTAGTCGTTGCACTCCCGCGCCAGGGCGCGTGCTGCAGCGTTATCGCCAAACCAAACGCCCGGGTCGCTGATGGACAGGATGGAGGTGGCCACGCTGCCTTTATCCATTTGATCGATTGATTTTTGAGGCGTCCAATCTTGAAGGCCGGGCTGGTTGACCCCCTTGGCGGTGCTTTCGGCAATCAATTTCGGCACGGAAAAGTGGTGGTGCGTGTCGATACGAAAAGGACGCGCTGCCGCAGCGGATCCCGTCTGGGTCGCGGAGCCGAATTCCGGCATCATGGCGGAGGCGCCCAACGCGGCGATCCCGAAGAGAAGGTTCCGCCTCGATAACGCGCCGGGAGTCATGCGACCAGTCTTATCATCAAGCTTGTGAATGCTCATGGCGGTTGCTCTTTCATCTGTGAATTCGTGGCCTACTCACAGAAACGATTTCGTGGGGCTCAAGTGACAGGGCAATTCGCAGATCATACTTACCCCGCCCTGGTGTTTCAAGCGCAACTATTCATACGCGGGAAAGGATATCCAAAAAATGCCTCATAGTTGGAAAAATGTGAAGCGGAGCGCCGCCCTTCAGCTGGCTTTTTTGGTTTTGATGGGGCTTGATCCTTGATATACCATCCCGCCGAGGAATGGATAGATATGAGAAGACTTTCACTGTACCTGGTGTTTCTATCTTTACTGATAGCGATCCTTGGGTCCTCAGTCCGCGCGCAATCTTCGACCCAGAACGCAATCGTCAAACTCGATCCGAGCCTCGACCAAATTTTCTCACCTGACGCCAAGTTGGAACTGCTCAAAGGGGAAGGCACTTTTGAAGGCGGCGAGGGACCTCTTTGGATTCAACAGGGAGAGTCCGGATATCTTTTATTCAGCGACGTTGGCGGAAATCGCGTTTTCCAGTGGGCGCCCTCATGTTTCACCTACCCTTGTTCACTCGAAGGAAAGCTGTCCGTATTCTTGGACCACTCCGGCTATGCGGACGCATCGCGCGTCGGGAGTGTGGATGCCAGCGGGGCGCATCTCTACGGATCAAACGGCCTGACGTTAGATCGAGAGGGCAGGATCGTGATGGACGCTAACGGCGACCGAGCTGTCGAGCGGCTGGAGAAGGACGGCAAACGCACCACGCTGGCGGATCACTTTGAAGGAAAACGACTCACTTGTCCAAACGATATCGTCGTCAAATCCGATGGCGCAATCTACTTCACGGATGGCATGGCCGGTTGTCTGCCGAAAAGGGAGGATGATCCCGCAAAGGAGCTTCCTTTCCACGGGGTTTACTTTCTACGAAATGGTAGTTTGCAACTCTTGGACAAAGATCCGGGAAATTTTCCACCGAACGGCATCGCATTTTCGCCGGACGAAAAGATTCTCTATGTCAATAATGGGGGACCAGGCCCAAATCAGAGGCAAATCTTTGCTTACGATGTCCAATCAGACGGCACGGTCAAAAATCGGCGGCTCTTTATCGATTTCACGGGCGAAAAGGGGCCTGGTGGCCCCGATGGCATGAAGGTGGACGTACTGGGGAACCTTTATTCCACGGGAATGGGCGGCGTATGGGTGATTTCGCCGGCCGGCAAGCGCCTGGGCCAGATTCCCGCTCCGGAAGGAATGCGGTTCTCTAATTTGGCATTCGGGGATCAGGACAGCAAGACTCTCTATATCGTCAGCCCAAAGACTTTGTGGAGGATCAGGCTCAAGGTGGCTGGAATTCGCCCGCATTGAGAAAACACGCGAAGTACGAAATTACCTTCAGCTAGTTGCGATCGTCGTTTACCAAGTGTTCATAGTCGTGCTCGACGCATGGGGCTTCCTCCAAAGCGTGCCCGCCCTGCAGGCCATGGATCAAATGGCGCTCGATTAGCCAGGGCCGAGTGAACATCTTTGGGTCCTCGACTGAGATTTGCCAATCGATCATGTTGCCTTCCCGCGTCAACTTTTCAACCACATGCATGGCGTCGCTATGGATCGTGCCGTTCTGGCTGAGCCAGGTGTCATCCACGAAATTGGTCACGTCGATGACCATCGTATTGCCTTCCCAATGGCCAATCGAGTCCCCGTAATACGAAGGATTGAGAGTCGGGTCATGCTCGCGGCCATCCGTCGAAACCACGCGAAAAGCATTTTGTTCCGAAGAGTTTACCGTATCGTAGAGGAAGACGATCTCATTGGGAACCTGCACGATTTCGGTCGGCGGACCGACACGCGGAAAACCCTTTGGCGCGCACTTGAAAGCTGGGTCTTGATGGCTCTGGTGCTCGCCCAAGAATTTTACTTTTTCGAGTACTTCAGGTTTGTAGGGCGGCAGATTAGAAGCTTCCAGCCGGTGTTTCAGTTCAGCCACCTTGTCAGGTGTCTGAGTGGGACCCTCTGGCGCACGCTGGGTATAGAGGACCTTTCCGTCTGCGCTCAACGATCCCTGAGTGACGGCGTAACCCCAACCGGCCGGCGCCCAGAATCCAGTAAGGTCGGGATGACCATCTGCCAAATGCGGCGTGGGCCCTTTCCTTGCGGCCTCGATCGCCTCCCGGGGAGGTTCTTTCCATGGAAGCCCGGTTCCGTTCGGGTCTGCTCCAGCGAACGGTTGATCCTTGTCAAGGCCATATCCGATCGGCACTTTCTTAGTTTGGGCAGGAGCGGGCGCGGTCTGAGCCGCGCCAAATGCGGGAATCAAACAGGCAACAGTCAGGGCGAGTCCTGCAACTCTGGCATGGCCAACGAATCCGATTTTCATTTCTCCCTCCTGCGGCCGTTCAATGTCCGTCAACCAAGTTCACACAATCCGCCGGGTATGGCGTTTTTCCCGGGATTAGTTTTTGTCTTCGCTTTCGGGAACTTTGCCAAAAACAATCGTGCGCCCGTCCGCGAAGTGCACTGCCTTGACCAGCCCAAGGTGCCGGGTGCCATCCTTCGCCATAGCAGCGTCGATGGTGACCTGGTCACCCACGTTAAACATGGTCCTGACCACCCCAGCCCTTCGCAGGTTGCCTGGCGGACCGGCCTCGAAGGAATAATTAATCACCGTTCCATTCTCGTCCTTCACATCCGCGTACAGATAAATATGCGGATTGACCCACTCAATCTTTGAAATGGTGCCTTTGACGGAAAACAACTTTGAACTATCGAATTCCGCCGTGACGGAGTGATGCCCCAGCGCCGGAATCGCCAACAAGAGCAAACCAAAAGGTACCGCCAAAGCACTACGAAAATATCGTCTCATCGATCTTCTCCCGTTTACTTGTTGCCCTTCGCATCGCCGCCCGATTCCTTGGATTTCAGCGCCTTGTATTGATCCACTTCCTGGTTATTCGTGCAGTAGTATTCCAGCAGGTCTTCGTGGCCGAGCGTCCAGACACGAGGCGCGGAAGTCCAAGGCTTGGTGAGCACCTTGGGGTCCTCAATCGTTACTTGATAAACAAGATAATTCATGGATGGGCGGCTGATTCGCTCGATGACATGTTCCTGATCGCTGTGGAACCACCCGGTAAAGTTGTTCCAGGTCCGCTCATCGATCCCGATCACATCGATCACCAGAGTATCCTCCTCCCAATGACCAACTTCGTCGCCGTCGAAGGAGGGGTCCGGATCCGGGCTGTGCGGGCGTCCATCCGTGTGGACAACTCGCCAATTATTGTTCAACTCGTCCAACTGCGCGAATAAACCAGGCGTTTGAATCAACTGGAATGGATATGGGTCAATAATGAACATCCCCGGAACGCCGCGCGGCAGGCAATTCACGGATGCTCGTCCCAATTCATAATCGGTTGTGGTCATCGCCTTGATCTTTGCGGCGGCCCAAGGCTGGAAGGGAGGCGGCTCCTCCGGCGTTGCTTTGGCGTCAAATTGTCTTCTCAAGGCAGGGATAAAAGTGAAACCACCGGCGGTTCCAGGGAACCAAACCCCGGAAAGATCCGGATGCCCGTCCGCAGTGCGAGGCGCCGGTCCCCCTTTCGGGACTGCCTGGGTCTTTGCCCTCGCCGGCCCGGCATCTGAAGCTTTCTCTTCCTGAGTTGCGGCGGGTAGACCTGCCATGCACATGAGGAACGAGACGAGTCCAGCGCTGACACCGTAATAGGCCAGGCGTCGTTTCATCTAAGCTCCTCCCATTTTGGAGTCCTCAGCAAAACCTGTTGGAATGCTCGCTGCGCATGTCTCTGGCCGGTCAAGACTCGTGCCAATTTAAAATGGGTTTTGGGTTCGATTCCCCACTCGCTGATCGCCGGACCTGTAGGTGTTCAGTAACCTGGCTTCGCGCCTTCACTAAATTTGCCTTCCACATCCTGGCCGATTCGATGCACCTCGCCATCCGACAGCTTGATGGTTTCGGCTGCGGCGCGGTTCTTCGCGCCATTCTTGGCGAGACACGCCCTCACGGTGACCGTCTTGCCGACGTTGTCGGCGAAATCTTTCCTCTCGGTACCGCTCCTTTTCAGAGTGGAAAGAGAAACAGTCTCAAAAGTCCACGAGGTCACGGCGCCGCTGGGATCCTTTACATCCAAATGAAAATATCCGTGAGGATTTTGCCATTCAAAGCTCGTAAACGTGCCCGTGAGGTCCATGCATTTATTCGCATCGAACTCGGCCGCAAACGAGTGGTGAGCGGATGCGGGAATTGCAGCGGCAAGCAAACCAAAAGCCGCCACCAGAACACCGGCGAGTCTGCGTTGCATGATTACCTCCTGGAACGAAAGAGTGGCCGAAAATTTTGTCGACTACCTGAGACCTCTTGGACGCACCGTACCACATTCGATATCGGGTTACAATGTCTGGACGATCGATCGGCCGGAACCGTAACCCTCTTGGCGCGTTCATTGAACCTGGTAAACGTAGACTTCGCCGGGTGTGCCTCCCCGTGGCGGCACGGGGACAAAAAGGCGGCCCAGTTGAGGCACGAAAAGTCCCGTCTTCGCACCCGGGCCGGAGGGAACGTTTCCCAGGGATTGATAGTGATCCGGGTCGGTTTCCTGGTACACGTTGACCTGGCCTGTTCCGCCGGAGGTTGCGTAAATGCGCTTGCTGGCGGGATCGAACATCAGGTCGTCCACTCCCTTTCCGACGGGCACCGTCTGGAGTTCTTTTCCAGTTTGGCTGTCGAAAATCACGATCGCTCCGGTTCGGCACCCAACGAAGAGACGATGTGCGGATTCATCCAGCGCCATCGTTGCATTGTCCTTGCCCAGTTTCACCGGCCAACTTGTGACCAATTTATTGGCCTTGCGATCGATCACTTCGACTTCGTTCTTAGCCGGGTTATTCAAGAAGAGTTTGTCGCCTGACTTTTCCAGCGCCATGGCCTCCAGGGTATCCCCGTCCACCTTGATATCGGCAAGCTTCGTGCCCGCGGTGGTATCGACAACACTCAGCATCGTAAACTTTTCGTGCGCATTGTCGCCTCCGTTGACGATGTAGAGGTTGTGCGTGGCTGGGTCGTAACCGATGGAATCCGCATCGACCTTGAGTGCGACCGTTTTCAGCGGTTCATAGGTCTTCCCGTCGTAGATGTTCAGCACTCCCTTTCCTTCATCCGTAATATAAATTTGATTCAGGTCCTCACGGTACAGGACCGCGTGCGGATGATCGACCTTGATCGCCCGGATAAATTTTCCCGTGGATAGATCGAAGACCAGAACCTGCTGGGCTTCTTCCCCGACAACGAACAAGCGATTGCCGCCCATGTCGATTCCGAGATGATCAAAGCGTCCTTTGACCGCCGCCGGCATGTCATATTTGGTAGTCAATTTCAAAGGAGCGGCAGTTTGAGCTGCAACCAGCTGCGTGCTTAGCAAGAATGTCGCCGCCAAAAATAATTCGAGTTTGTTCATGCGTCCCTTCCTGTTTTTGTCCCGAGCGTGGGTTATTCATGCATAATATTTCTGACGGAAATTTCCGGCATGGCAGCAGAGTTTGCCCGGAATTTCCGATTCAGGCTTTTGGCTTGTGCATCGTACGCTTTTCAGGAATTGGACACAACGGATTTGCCGGGACAGGGTCGCCCGCCACTCTGTAATATCAAGGATTGCAATTAAGGGTGGCTGCGCAATATTTTTCCTTCTACGCTTCTGGTTAAAACTCGACTCCGGCGGCGCGCCGAGTTGATCAGCAAATGAATATCCGGTTGTAGATCGGTCCAATCCCAATCGGAGTAAACCGACGCATCCAGAAAATCGCGAACGAAACTCATACCAAGCCAGGGGCGCTTGACCGTTGCGAGCACGCGCTTCGTCACGCGATAAAATGACACCCCCTCCCGGAAAGTCAGGTCGGCCGGAACAAACTTACCTTGGACCACAGCACGATACGCCCCATGGAAATCAACCCCGGCGTGCTCCGCCAGGACAATGTTCGCCCAAACCTCCGGATTGACTTCCAGGAATTTGAATTGGCCATCTCTCGGATCGAGTACAAAATCGGCATCCCCAAACCCTGTATACCGCAATGCCTCAAACACCCGCAGGGCATTCTCGATCAGTTTTGGAGGACGTTCCGTGACGCCTTTCACCATCAGCCCTGCTTTGTAAGGCTCCATGAGCGCCATCCGGCCAGCGCAGATGCGGATGGGCCTGCCGTCTTGGAAGAGCCCTCCGACACTATAGGTAGGTCCCGTAATGAACTCTTGGAGGCAGGGCTTGGTGTCGGGTGTCTTTTCTTGGTCCAAGACCGCCCGATAGCTAGCAAGCAGCTCGCTACGGCTTCGAATCATTCGAATGGTCAGCGAGGATTCGCCCCCCTCCCCCTTAATCAACAGCGGAAATTCCAGAGTTGGCCCCAGGGCATCCAATTCTCTCTCGGTGGCAGGAAACAACGTCTTTGGAATTGGGATTCCCGCCTCCGCCGCCAGTCGCATAACGGAGTTCTTGCTCAGAAGTGTTCGCAGCAATGAGGGTTCGGAGAGAAGCAGGCCTTTCCAGGGCGCCGAGCGCTGAACTTGTTGCGCGATCTTGTCCAGGAGGTGTTCGCTGCAGAGATAAATCACGTCGTAGGAACCCTCTTCGACGAGGCTTTCAAGAAGGCAGGTCCATGCGGGATCATCCGGGTCAGAGTAATGTTTTCGATGGCAATATTGACTTGTAAAGACCGGAGCGGAACGTTCTGCGAACGCTTCGGCGACGTATCCTCCCTTTGCTAACTGCCGGCAGACCTGCACCGCGGTGTAACTATGGTCATCGAGTAGCAGCGCTCGACCTGCCGTACCGATTGGTCGGACCGTGGCAATTCCGGTGCGGCTCATGGGAGACGACCGCCACAAAAGCGCCATTCATTGTATCGGTGCAAAGGTACGAGCAATCCGCGCTCAGCCGTTTCAGTCCCGTTCAGTCGCGGCAACGGGACGAAGCTAGCAATCGGATTTTTCGAATGGGGGGATTTCATGTTTCTCAGCGCACAGATTGATAAAGATCCAGGGGCCTCTTCGCATAAATGGGCCGACTTAACCCATGTGGCGATAGCAGTAGCCGCCGATAATCCGGTTCAGTGTCACAGGACTATTCCGGAGGACCAGCTTGAACAACTCCTTTGCGCGCGGGCCAAATAACTCCTTGACTAGACCTGGACCGCGCTCGACTCTCCCGTTCCGAATCAGCACATACTCCGTGAGATCTTCCTCCGATGTGCTCCACCTTCTTTTATAAGCAAGCAGGCCCAGATTTGTTACTGAGGTTCGGCCGAAGCTAAACATCTTTGCGCCCCCGGCGATTGCGCGCCGGATCGTTTCCCAATACAGAAGTTGATTGACTCCATGAATAGCGTCGCGAGTGCTGGCCGAGTACTCGGATGTCCAGAGATCCTTATGCGTCAATACCAAGTGACAAGCTACCGGCTTGCCCCCTTGCAATGCCAGGAAGATCTTCAGGTGCTCCGGCCATAAGTGGCGTCGCATGGCTTCAAAGAAAGCATAGGGGATGGCGGGCAGACAGAGCCGATGCCGCAACTTCACCAAAATGGCATGGCAAATCTTCATACTCTTCTCATCACCCGCTTCCTCAATAACGACGCCTGCCTTTCTGGCCTTGATCACTTTTTGGCAAATGGAAGTCTTGGCAAGACTGGCGAATAACCTGGATGGATCTTTTTCGAGCGAAAGAATGTGATGCTTGAAGTGCGCAATGCGCGAAAGCGGAGGGTGGCTCAGTTCCCGCGTGGCTTCCGTCATCCGAATCTCGAGCCTGTCGCTCCTGTTGCGCTGAAATTCTTCCACAACCTCTGGCAGCAACAGGTTCAATTGCGAATCGCTGGAGACCAGAGGATTACAAAACGACGCGAAAGGAACGCTCACGATGCGGTTTCCGAGCAACCAGCTGCTCACGCGATAAACCGGCAAGCCAGCTACAATTTTCCCCGACGAGTTTTCTCTCAAGGCCAGAAAGCGGCCCCGGATGTGGGGAAACGCTTCCTCCAGCATTCTTTTCCAGGCCGAGAGATCGTAGACGAGGCCCAGCTCATGGCGGCCCACAAACGCATCCCACTCCGCTTCATGATCCGGCGCGAGCCACTGGACGGTGACTGGAGGCCGCGCTGTCATGCTGGTGGCCGTTTGAGCATTCAGCTGTAGCGCGTTCTGGGCGGATTTCGGATTCAATAATCTTCTCCGCCCTTCCACCCCTCTTGTACAGCGGTAGGGTGGAATACAGGATCCACGGAATTGCTGGGCAGCGATTGCGTTTCCGCGATCGAGATAATGCCGTTCACAATACACTCGAGAGCCGCACTCTGTTTGTCAGGACTCCAGGCCGTTCTTCGCCTTCGTTCAAGAACGATCTTGGTACGGACATCTTCTTCGCTTGCCAGAATCTTGAGCCGGCCCGTTTCGGCCAGGTGTTTGTCCACCGCACCGATTGGCCCACGGAAAATGCTGTAAACAGGCACGCCTAAGGCTGCTGCTTCGCGGTTCATGGTTCCGCCGCCGCTAATTACGAGATCGGAAAACCAAATCAAGTTGAGACCGTCGACTGCATGGCCGGGAATTATGATCCTGCGCTTAGCAATCCACTCCGACCAGCGCTTCCGCAGGGCAGCGTTCTGTCTCTCGTTGCGTGGAAGCAAGATCACGCTCACGTCGGGCCTGCCGGTAAGGAATTCCAGCGCGGCATCGAGCAGGGACTCCGCTTCTGGATTATGGTAATGAGCTTCGCTGGCTGGGGGACGCACCGTCACGATCAAGTCTGAATGGCTCAGGCCAAGCTGATCTTTCACCGTTGCATTTGGCTCAAGCCGCCCAATATAAACGTCTTCCTTGATGCCGGGATATCTCAGGACCTGCTTCTTGGCTTTTATCTCGACCGATGGAGGGATTAATTGCGGGACGAAAGCCCAATCCGGGTGCAAGAAACCCATCACCGAAGCAAATTCGTAATCAAAGATGGAAATGCGCGGAATTCCAGTGAGCAAGGTAGTCAGAGTCTGAGCGCGAGAACCGTGAGCGACAGCCACGTCGGGCTTCTCCCTTAAGGCCAGAGATACCAATTGCGCAGCGCGAAAGCAGGTTCCCGCCACTTTCAGAATTCTGCTCTTGCCCCAGTGACGTCCCACAACCTGGCACGAAAGTCGGTGAAAATCTAAGAGCTGGCAGACCTGGTACGAATCCCGTGCGGTTAAGACGATCTTGAATCCTCTTGCCTGGAGTTCCTCAATGATCGGCAAAAAGAAGGGAACGTGAGGGGTATTGTCCAAATCGATCCATATTTTTTTGGACTTCACGGGACTCCCAATCAACGGCCCCCGTTCACGGAACCCATCGGATTCGTTCTGTTAAGAATGAAGTACACAAACCCAATCCAATGCTTATTAGCAATCCCCCTGCCAGAGCCATTCCCCTACGGATAATGGAACCGACCCTCCTTGATTGAATGGAAGTCCCTATTAATAAGGGACTTAAGTCTTGCGAAAGGGCCGGAAGCAGTCTCCCTATGGCGGTTCAAACGGGCAATATGGAAATCCATTTCCTGTTAGCGACAAAAAGTTGTAGTGGGCCAAACCATGTGCGGGATGAAGAGACTTCCTGGAAAATCTGACTGCCATCGACACGGTAAGCGACCGGGTCCCTACAACCTGGCTCCGGGCAAGCGTGTCCTCACGGGTCTACCGTTTTCTTTATAGATTTCATGGATGATTATTGCATCTCGCCTTCCTATTTTGAATACGATGCCCGAGAGGTATCCCAGTCTGAGCGCACTGGCATTCATCCTTCTGTCTCGCAGTGCGCAGCAATCTCAGTTTCTTTTGGAATCCGAAGTTGAAAGGATCGCGCAAAAGGAGAATTTGAAGATGGAAATGCGCCGCGACGTTGCATTCCGATGCGGCCGGATATATCTTGCCGACAGGCAAGGAAAGCCAGTCGGATATTTCAGGCGCGGGGGAGAAGGACATGAAGCGATCGATCGTGTTAGCGTTGTGTGTACCGGTTGGAATTGGTTTGGCGCTCATGATGCCGGAGGTGCAGGTGCATTCCTCGGATAAAGAACCGCGTTTCCCACTACTCAAAGTGGAGCAGTTGAATGATCAGCAGCGCCCTTTTGCGGATGAAATTCTAAAGGTCTCGAGCATCGGGATTTCTGGTCCGTACAACATGATGTTGCGCAGCCCGGTCATGGGCCAGCGCATGTTTGCGATGCTCGATTACTTGCGTTTCAACACTTCCGTTCCGCGCCGCCTGAATGAGTTTGCCATTTTGATCCAGGCCCGGCTGTGGACCTCGCAAGTAGAGTGGACCGCTCACTATCCGCTGGCGCTCAAAGCGGGGCTGCCGGAAGCGGTGGCGAATGATCTCAAGGTGGGAAAGCGGCCGGCGTCCATGCAACCGGACGAGGCGGCGGTATACGATCTCTGCATGGATCTTGCCACGAATCACGTGGTAAGCGATGCCTCCTTCAAAAAAGCGCGCGAGCTTTTCAGCGATCAGCAAATCGTCGATCTCATCACGGTTAGCGGCATCTACATAACGTTAGCGATGTTAAGCAATACGGCCGAGGACACTACCCCGGGAGGCAAGACCCCACCCCTTCAACCGCTCCCAGCACGCTGAGTTTTTAGTAGCGCGAGCTTCAGCTTGCGGGTTTTAGTCCTTGCAAGGACGAACCCCCGCAAGCTGAAGCTCGCGCTACTGGAACATTGCGAGAAGCGGCGGTCAGGCGTACATTACCGGGTGCCCTGTGAATGAAATCAAGTTCCCGGCGAATTTAAAAGGAGAGAAAAGCAAAATGAGATTTACGCAAATACTCACGACATGCGCGATTTTGGCAATTTCCATAACTGGCTCATTGCCCGCAGGAGCGCAGGCCCCGCCAGCAGCCGCCCCGGCAGTTCCGGGTTTGACGCTGACCTCGCCGGCATTTGAGGATGGGTCCGTGATTCCCGCGAAGTTCACCCAATCGGTCACCGACTTTGTCTCACCCAAGCTGGCATGGAGCAACGTTCCTCCCAACACGGTCAGCTTCGTTTTGATCGCCCATGATCCTGATGTCGCCATAGACAAGAAAATCGGCGATGTCCTTCACTGGATGGCTTTCAACATCCCCGGGACCGCCACCGGACTTCCCGAAGCCGTACCCGCCAATGCCATGATGTCCGACGGAACCGTACAGGCCAAGAATCGACGCGGAGCAGTCGGCTACCTCGGACCGGGCGCCCCTGCCGTAGGCCCGTATCATCACTATACGTTTGAACTTTTTGCGTTAGATACAAAACTCAGTCTGGGTGCGGACGCCACGCGCGCGGACGTAATTGCCGCAATGGACGGCCACATTTTAGGTAAGGGTGTGCTCGTGGGCCGCTTCCACAGATAGCTTTATTTTTCCAATTTAGATTCGCTCCTTCCAAATAAGAACGGCTCAGGGAAGCAATGTAGTCTCCCTGAGCCGTTCTGTTTCCATACGGAATTGCGATCCGGCTTCGTGCTACTTCAGGTCAGGTTGATTTGGCGTGGCCGTCATCACGGGCGAAGCCAGAATATAATTGTGATAGCTCTCCATCATCTGCCATAGGCCGGCCTCATTCGGCGCGAGGACGCGGCTGGACCAGTACGCTTTGTCGCCGTAGGTCGGTTGGACCGAGACCATCACGACCGCATCTCCAAAATCCCACGTTCGAATCCACAATGCGGGAGCCGCTCCAACCTTGGGAGCGTCGGGATTTGCCGCTTTGCGTTTGTTCATTCCCACGATGCGGTCGGCCTTGGAAGGGGAAGCCCCGCCGTAGGTGCTCACCACGCGCTGATCCATGTTGTCAGCGACGTGCTTTTCCCAATTTTGCTGGCTGGATTCCTGCTCTTGCCATTCGTCGAGGGACGCTTTTTCCCCCGGGCTTAGCGGTTTGTACGGCACCGCCTTGCAGGGATTATTGCAGGGGATTTCATAGGCCGGCTCGACGGTCTGGAAATCCCGCTTGGGGATCGACGCAATTTCAGTCGTGTGCAGGAGTTTCCATCCGGACGGACGTTTCACCCAGAATCTCGCCGAGTACTTATTGCCCTGATTCCATTGGATCCACACAACGCTCTTGCCGTATTTGTGCTCAGTAATCTTGATGTCGTCACCCGCCGCCACGAGAGGCTTCAAGCCGCCCCGGAGAGCATCTTCCTTGGCCCACATAATCCCTTCGGAGTCGATCCAACTGAAATCCGCATCGAGCCACTTATTGGCGGCAACTTGATCGCCTTTCGCGAGCGCCGCTGCTACGGCTTTGTCTGCGGCTACGACAGCATCATCAGCCGCAACAGCCGGGACGCTGGCCAATGTGGCCAACAAACCAACAGAAGCTATCCCCATAGCGACTAGATTCCTGACCAAAAAATTCATACTTCCTCCTTGGATGGGACGATCCGCGCATTCTATTACATCCGCACATGCCGGGGACGATCTGTTGTAGCGCGTCCGCCTCGGCGGACGGAGTTTGTAGCGCAGGCTTCAGCCTGTGGGTTTTGGTCCTTGCAGGGACGAACCCCCACAGGCTGAAGCCTGCGCTACTGGCCTGACTAACTGTCAGCTAAAAGAGCATCCGGACCGCGAGCTGGAGTGTCCCACCCTCCGGGCGGTGTCACGCGCGCGACTTCCTCCGGCCCCCACGTATTCGTCGCGTAGGGATAGACTTGCGTGCCCTTTTTCAACACGGGATCGACAATGCGCCACGCTTCTTCCACGTAGTCTTCTCTCGCGAAGAGCGAGCTATCGCCGGCCATCGCCGCGCCGAGCAAGCGTTCGTAAGCATCCATATCCCCTCCACCCGCGGAACTGGTGGCCACCATTTCACCGGCCTGGAGCCCCATTCCCTCGCCCGGCGCCAGCGACATCAGTCCCATGGCGATGACCACGTCGGGACTGAGCCGAAGCCGGAGATGGTTCTCCGTCAAAATGCTGTCCGGGATGAGCGTGGGAGGTTTCCGAAACTTGGCCAGGATTTCCGTGCAGGTCACTGGCAAGCACTTGCCGGCTCGAATGTAGAAAGGAACGCCCTTCCAGCGCCAGGAATTGATTTCCAGGTGTAATGCTGCGAAAGTTTCCGTCTGCGATTCCTTGCCGACTCCATTCTCATTGCGGTAGCCCTGAAACTGGCCGCGTACGAGATTGTTCTCTTCAATGGGCGGAATCGCTTTCAGCACTTTGACTTTTTCGTCGCGCAGGGACTCGCCGTCGGACCGGACCGGCGGCTCCATCGCCAAATTGGAGAGCACTTGAAATAGATGGTTCTGGACCACATCGCGGATCGCTCCAGTCCCATCGTAAAAAGCGCCGCGGCCCTGGACTCCGAAATCTTCCGCCAAGGTGATCTGCACGCTTTCGATGTAGTGGCGGTTCCAAAATGCCTCCGCGAACGCGTTCGCGAAGCGAAAGACCAGCATGTTGTCCACCGGCCGCTTGCCGAGGAAGTGATCGATGCGGAAAATACAGGATTCGTCGAAGATGGAGAGGAGAATTTTGTTCAGCTCCAGAGCTGAGGCCAGATCGTGCCCGAAGGGTTTTTCGACAATGACCCGCGCATCGCCGGCGCCGTGCGATTTCGCGATCTGTTCCACCACGGTTTCAAACAGTACGGGGGGAATAGCGAGATAATACGCGGGCCGATGCGCATCCTTCAGCTCTCCTCGTAAGGCCTCGAACGTCCCCGGATCCTGGTAGTCGCCGTCGACGTAACGCAGCAGGCCGCTCAACTTTTCAAATGCCGCGGGATCGACGCCGCCGTGTTTTTCCAGGCTGTCCTTGGCCCGCGCGCGGAGTTGATCCAGATTCCATCCGGCCTTGGCCACGCCCACCACCGGCACATTCAGATTTCCCCGTTTCACCATCGCCTGCAGAGCCGGAAAAATCTTCTTGTAGGCCAAATCGCCGGTCGCTCCGAAGAAGACCAGAGCATCGGAATGCTGATTACTCATCAGTTATCTCCTTGAACTGGTTTGCGGGCGATCGGAGGCAAAGGCTCCGGCTATGGCCGTGAAGCGATCGCGGCGCATTCCTGTTCTCACCCCGGGCGTCAGGGTGTCCTACTTCATATTATCGCGTGGCCAAGCGCTCCGGTTGCAGAGAATTGCGCGCCGGGGCCGGCCCGAATCATGGCGTACAAGCGGAGGGGATGATGGTGATACACTTACATCTCCGAGTCATCCTATGCCGGAGACACCAGCCCTCGACGAAGCGGTCCTCGAGCTCATTTCGCCCGAAAACACTCGCCGACCTGTGCCCCTTACCCAGTCGCCGTTTTTGATTGGCCGCGGCGAAGTGGGAAATCAACTCGCAATTCCCGACCGCCGCGTTTCCCGCAACTGCGCGGCGATTCTTTCCGAGGGCGACCAGTACTTTCTGGAGGATCGCGGGAATCAGCTCGGCGTTTTTGTCAACGGCGAACAAATCGCCAAGCGGACCTTGCAAGAGGGTGACGTAATCACGTTCGGCCTCGAGAACTCCTACCAGATTGTATTTCACCCCTGCGCCCCGGAGATCACGATTGAGGGCCTTCTCACCCGGATGGGACGCATCTCCAATACCGATTCGTCTCCCATTGGCCTCGGCAAACTCAATTTACTCCTCGAAGCGACCATGCTGCTGCATTCGCAGCTTCCCCTCGACGCCGTACTTGAAGCCATGCTGGACCGCGCCATTACCATCACCAATGCCGAACGCGGCCTTTTGCTCGAGGCCAGCTCTTCCGGCACACTGCATCACCGCCTGGCTCGCCGCGCCGGCGGCGTTGGCATGCCAACGGAAGGCTTTTCACCCACCCAGACTGCCCTGCGCATGGCCGTCGAAAGTCAAACCGGCGTGATCACTGGAGACCTTCAGCAGGCCGATGTCGCGCTTCAGGGGGCGCAGAGCATCATCGCGCAACGACTTCGCGCCGTGGTGGCGATTCCCTTGTATGCGATGCCGCGCGCGAGCAACGCGGAATCGATCGTTCACATCCAGCGCGGGCAGTTTCTGGGCATTCTTTACCTGGATTCGCGCCGCCCCGCGGCGTTTTCCAAACTTGACCGCCAGATTCTCGATGCCCTGGCCGTCGAAGCCGCCAGCATCCTCGACAATGCCCGCCTCGTGGAGCGCGAGCGCCAACGCCAGCGCCTCGAGCAGGAACTGAGTATCGCCCGGGAAATTCAACAAGCGCTCTTGCCTCGCACCTTCGGCGATTTTCCGCACCTGGCCATCTCCGCCGTCAATACCCCATGCCACGCCGTGGGCGGCGATTACTTTGATGTGTTTCCCATGAGCGATGGCCGCACCGCCTTTGTCATTGCCGACGTTGCCGGGAAGGGGATTGGCGCCGCGCTGCTCACTACCATGCTTCAGGGCGCCCTGACCGGCATGACACTGGGCGCCGACCCCGCGCGTGTTTTCCAGCACATCAATGACTTCCTCTGCAAGCACGCCGAGGTCGGCCGATACGCCACCATGTTTTTCGGGATGCTCGACCGCAAAGGCAATCTCGACTATCTGAACGCCGGACACCCTTCACCGCTACTTCTTCGCCACGGAGAGGTCACTGAGATTTTCACACAAGGCTCCTTTCCAGTAGGGTTGATCCGGGATGCCAATTACACTGCAGTTCGCGAGACGCTCGAGCCCGGCGACACGCTGGTCCTCTTCAGCGACGGCGTCACGGAAGCCGCGGATCCGGAAGAGCACATGTTCGGTGTTCCGCGCCTCAGCGAAGCCCTAGTCGGCCAGCACGATTCGCCCCTCGATCAACTCCAGAAGAGAGTTGTGGATTGCGTCGAGAATTTTGCCCGCGGGGCCAGCCAGGCCGACGACATCACTCTCCTCTTCATCCGTTACCGTGCCGCCTCGCAAGCCGCTGATTCTGGCGCCTGAATTGGTTTTAGTAGCACAGCCACTCTTGGCTGTGCGGGTTTTTTGATCGTCGATGATATATAGATTCATGTAAGTAGAGAAAACTGCACGGCTCCGCCGCGGCGGATGGCTGTGCTGCTCGACAGTGAGGAGAAATGGCGCCGTAACAATTCTGTAACAATTGGTGGAGTATGATCCGGTTTGCCCTGCACAGTCAGTTGCGCCGTCTGTTAGAGGAATTCCACGGGGTTTTTCGCGATCGGAAAGAATCGAGTAGGGGGCTGAAGAAATGCCAATCTCTACAGAAGAGCTCGAAGGCGGAATCACCAGGGTGATTCTGGAAGGCCGCCTGGACATCGAGGGCGCCGCTGCCGTGGATATGCGCATGAACGCGATCGCAGGCGCCAAGAAGGCCGTGATCGTCGACATGCAGAAGGTTTCGTTCCTCGGATCGATGGGGCTGCGAGCGCTGGTGGCCCCGGCGCGCGCCATCAAGGGCCGCGGGGGCAAAATTGTAATTTTTGGCCCCAACGAGTTAGTCGAAAATGTTTTGAAGGCCAGCGGCGTGAACACGGTGATCCCCGTCCATCACGAACTTCAAAACGCCATCGCCGCGCTACAATAGTCCTCGCATGGATTGCCGGAAGGACCAGCGTGCCTCATGACTGGGAACGGCAGGGACTCCACCAAAGAAGAGCTGATGTTGCGAAGCCGGTTGTCCGATTTGGCGCAGGTTCACGTGTGGATCGAGAGCCTGGCATCCCGGCACATGATTCCGGCGAGCACGCAGTTCGCGATGAATCTTTGCCTGGAAGAAGTCCTCTCGAACATCGTCCAGCACGGTTATTCCGGCAAGCCGGATCATTCCATCGCAGTCCACTTCGTCAGCCCCGGGAAAGATAACTTTGTTTTTGTCGTCGAGGATGAAGCGCCGCCCTTCAACCCTGTGGATGGACCGGAGCCGCCAGCGCTAAATCCGCTCGACGAGATTCACATCGGCGGCCAGGGCATTCGTCTGTTGCGGCGGTTTGCCGACGCGCTCGAATACCGGGCGACGCCCACCGGCAATCGGCTGAGCATTGGTTTCACTGCCGCCGGTTCTGCCATTGCGAAGGACCGGTAGGACGGGCTTCAGCCTGTCAGGTTTTGACTTTCATGCGTGAGAACGGAAGACAGGCTAAAGCCCGTCCTACCCCGACCGATTTCGCGTCACACTTTGGAAAAGTTAGTCCAGAAAAAAGGAGAGCACATCATGCCAACGATCACGATCAAAGATGGAACGCAGATTTATTACAAGGACTGGGGCACGGGACAGCCCGTCGTATTCAGTCACGGCTGGCCCCTGAGCGCGGACGCCTGGGAAGACCAGATGCTGTTTTTGTGCGACCACGGTTACCGCTGCATCGCGCATGACCGCCGCGGCCATGGCCGTTCCAGCCAGCCCTGGGACGGCAACGAGATGAATACTTACGCCGACGACCTCGCGGCGCTCGTCGAAGCGCTCGACCTGCGGGACGCGATTCACGTCGGCCACTCGACCGGCGGCGGAGAGGTCGCTCGCTACATCGGCCGCCATGGCACCAAGCGCGTCGCCAAGGCCGTGCTGATCGGCGCGGTGACGCCGCTCATGCTCAAAACGCCGGCGAATCCCGGCGGCTTGCCGATGGAGGCATTCGACCAAATTCGCACCGCTGTCCAAGCCGACCGCTCGCAATTTTTCAAGGATTTGAGCGAGCCCTTCTACGGCGCCAACCGCACCGGCGCCAAGGTTTCGCAAGGCTTGCGGGACTCTTTCTGGCTCCAAGGGATGCTGTGCGGACTCAAGGCCGCTTACGACTGCATCAAAGCCTTCTCCGAAACGGACTTCACCGAAGATCTCAAGAAGTTCGACGTGCCAACACTCATTCTTCATGGAGACGACGACCAGATCGTGCCCATCGGCGACTCGGCGCTTCTTTCGTCGAAGCTGGTCAAGGGCGCCACGCTGAAAGTCATTCCTGGCGCGCCACACGGCATGTGCTCCACGATCAAGGACCAAATCAACGCGGAGCTGCTTGCATTCCTGCAGCGCAGCCAGCAAGCGTCGGCGTGAAGAAGAATTCAGACATGAATATTTGACGCGGTCAGGATAATGGAAAAAGGTGACGCACGAAGTGTGGTTGTCCGCGGCAGCGCGGACGGATTTGCGCAAGAAATTCACGCGGGCCGCCATCGTATCCGTGCCGATGAGCCGGCGTCTGCCGGCGGCACCGATACGGGCCTCTCTCCCTACGATCTGCTGCTCGCCGCTTTGGGAGCATGTACTTCGATGACCGTGGGGATGTATGCTCGCCGCAAAGCATGGCCGCTCGAGGAAGTTACGGTCCACCTTCGCCACTCGAAGATCTACGCTACCGATTGCGCCGATTGCGAAACCAAAGAAGGAATGCTCGATCGGATCGAAAGGGACATCCATTTTGCCGGGCCCCTGACGGACGAACAGCGTGCTAAACTTCTTGAGATTGCCAACAAATGCCCGGTCCATCGAACCCTCACGTCGGAAATTGATATCGTGACGCGAGCGGTTTGAGCCGGGTCATAGTTCCGATTCCACATCCAAAGGAGATGCCCATGTCCCCCACTCTAGTGTTGCTACTGGCATTTCTGATTGGCGTCATTAGCGGCTTGCGCTCTCTCACTGCGCCGGCCGTCGTGGCTTGGGCCGCTCATCGTGGCTGGATCAATCTCAACCACACGCCTCTCCAATTCATGGGTTCGACCGCCGCCGTCGTGGTCTTCACTGTGTTCGCGGTCGTCGAGTTAGTTGCCGATCAACTTCCTTCCGCGCCCAGCCGGACGGCGCCTCCAGGCCTAATTGCGCGCATCGTTCTCGGCGCATTGTGTGGAGCGGCCATCGCGGTGTCGGGGGCGCAATCCATCGCGATGGGCGCCGTCTTGGGTGCGGCAGGCGGCGTTGCCGGCGCATTTGGTGGCTATCAAATTCGTACTCGCCTGGTGAAAGCACTGAAAGTTCCAGACTTCGTGATCGCAACATTGGAAGACGCAGTAGCGATTGGCGCAGGACTTTTCATCGTGTCGCGATTTTGAACCTGCGCATGCTTTACTTTCCACAGCTGCGATGTGTTACAGTTCCAGTGGGAGTGTTGAGAAATTTCCGGTGCGCAGTGGTTTTTCCGGCTGGTGTCTCGGTGGAACCTTACCACAAGGGATAGACAGTTTGAACACGTGGCAACAAGATTTTGTGCTTCCGCGTGCATTTCCCCCTTGACAGAATTTTCACTCTTGATTACATTGCGGCCTCGGATTCAGGGATCGTGATTCGACGAGCGGGCGGCCCACTCACCCCGGGAACACCGCAAAATCGATTGACGCAACCTGCAGGATTTCATCGAGATATCGAGGAGGCTCCATTCACTCCCCGCTGCCGGCGTTCCCAGCGCTGCCGGCGAGGGATGGCGTAACGCCAGAGGCCGCCAGCGGCCGGGGCGATACGCACAGGGATGCTTTTTCTTTTTTTGGTGCGGACTCCACTTATACGCGGAACGCGTCAAGTGAAAATGTGAGTCCGTAAAAGGATGCTCGTGAATTCCCGGCGCTAAGGATTCGAATCGAGCAGTGACCTGCTGAGAATCAGGGAACTGCGTGCTCCCAGCCAAGCATTTCGGGAGTAAAATATAAGGGTTCCCTCTGCGCGGGGGAGCCTACCTGCGCGGAGGCAATGATGGCACAGACGAAAATGGCTTTGAACGAAAAGGCGACGCTCCAAACCAGTACCGCAACGCCCGCGGATGTCGAGGTCCGTACCGGCCTTGAGTTCGAACGGTATTTTACCGACGGCCGCACCGCACCGTTTGACGAAGTGGAATGGGAACGCCGCGTGGCGTTGATCGGCAACGAGAAGGGCAAGACAATTTTCCGCCAGGAAGATGTGGAAGTGCCGAAGGGCTGGTCGCAAACGGCGACCAACATCGTCGCCTCAAAATATTTTCACGGCAAGCTCAACACGCCCGAGCGCGAAAATTCGGTGCGCCAGCTCATCGGCCGCGTGGTGAACACGATCGTCAACTGGGGCGAGCAGGGCGGTTACTTCGCGAACGCTCCCGCGCGCGACGCCTTCCGCGACGAACTGACGCACTTGCTTGTCGAGCAGAAGATGGCCTTCAATTCGCCGGTCTGGTTCAACGTCGGCGTGCAGGCCAAGCCGCAATGCTCGGCCTGCTTCATCAACTCGGTACAGGACAACATGGAATCGATCATGAACCTGGTCAAGACCGAGGGGATGCTGTTCAAGTGGGGCTCGGGCACGGGCACGAATTTTTCTTCGCTGCGCGGCAGCCGTGAAACGCTTTCCGGCGGCGGCATCGCCTCAGGGCCTGTAAGTTTCATGAAGGGTTTTGACGCGTTTGCCGGCGTGATCAAGTCGGGCGGCAAGACGCGCCGCGCCGCCAAGATGGTGATCCTGAACGCGGATCATCCGGACATCGTCGACTTCATCGACAGCAAGATGAAAGAGGAGCGCAAAGCGCGCGTCCTCATCGAGCAGGGCTACGACCCGGCGATTGACGGCGAAGCCTACTCCTCGATCTTTTTCCAGAATGCGAACCACTCCGTCCGCGTGACCGACGAATTTATGCAGGCGGTCGAGGACGATCGCGACTGGTGGACCCGCAACGTCAACGATGGAAATCCCGTCGAGAAATTCAGCGCGCGCGAATTGCTGCATCGCATGGCCGAATCCGCCTGGCAGTGCGGCGATCCCGGGATGCAATATGACACCACGGTGAATCGCTGGCACACCTGCAAGAACACTGCGCGCATCAATGCCTCGAACCCCTGCTCGGAATACATGTTCCTGGACGATACGGCGTGCAACCTCGCGTCGCTCAACCTGATGAAGTACCTGAATTCGAACGGCTCTTTCGACGTCGAAGCGTTCCGCCACGCCGTGGACATCACCATCACGGCGCAAGAAATCCTGGTGGACAACGCCAGCTACCCGACGCCAAGAATCGCCGAGAATTCGCACAAGTTTCGCCCGCTGGGCCTCGGCTACGCCAACCTGGGCGCGCTGCTGATGTCCATGGCGCTGCCGTATGACTCCGACGGCGGGCGCGACATGGCCGCCGCGGTCACCGCGCTCATGTGCGGCGAAGCCTACGCGCAATCTGCCCGCATTGCCGAGCGCCTGGGTCCGTTCTCCGGCTATGCCGCGAATCGCGAGCCGATGCTCGACGTCATTCGCATGCACCGCGATTCGCTGCGGCCCATCAAGCCGGAACACGTGCAGCCTTCGCTGCTCGGCGCCGCGCAATATTCCTGGGACATGGCGCTGGCCCTCGGCGAAAAGGTCGGCTACAAGAATTCGCAGGTCACCGTGCTCGCGCCCACCGGCACTATCGGCTTCATGATGGACTGCGACACGACCGGCATCGAGCCCGATCTCGCGCTCGTGAAATACAAAAAGCTCGTCGGCGGCGGAGTTATTAAAATAGTAAATAACACCGTCCCGGCGGCCCTGATGAAGCTCGGCTACTCGCCGGAAGAAACCTCGCGGATCGTTTCCTACGTGGATCGCAATGGCAAAGTCGAGGGCGCGCCCGGTTTCAACGACGAACACTTGCCGATCTTCGATTGTTCCCTCGCCGCCGTGGGCGGGCGCTCCATCGCCTGGCACGGCCACTTGAATATGATGGCGGCGGCCCAGCCCTTCCTCTCCGGCGCCATCAGCAAGACGATCAACATGCCCGAAGATTCCACGGTCGAAGACATCATGCAGGCGTACATCGAATCGTGGAAGCTCGGCGTGAAGGCCGTGGCGATTTATCGCGACAACTCGAAAGGCTCGCAGCCGCTTTCGGCCGCCGGCGATAAGAAAGATACCGCGCAGTCCGCCGCGGCAGACAGGCCCTCCACGGCAAAGGCTGCCGAGACTGCGTCGCCCCTGGGCGAGCAGCGTGAACTTTTCCACCGTGCGCATCGCCGCAAGATGCCGAGCGAGCGCTCGTCGATCACGCACAAGTTTTCCATCGGCGGACACGAGGGCTACATCACCGTCGGCATGTACGAGACGGGGGAGCCCGGCGAAATCTTCATCAAGATGGCCAAGGAAGGCTCGACGCTCTCCGGCTTCATGGACGGCTTCGCGCTTTCCGTTTCCATCGGCTTGCAGTACGGCGTGCCGCTGAAAGCGCTGGTCGATAAATTCATCAACACGCGTTTCGAGCCCGCCGGCTACACCGGCCATCCGGCCATCCCGTACGCCAAGTCCGTGCTCGATTACATCGCGCGCTGGCTCGGCGGACGTTTCATTTCTCCCGAATATCTCACGCACAACGGTGACACTGCATTGCCTGTGGCCACCGTGGCAGCCGCGCCCGCGGTGCCTCCGGCCTTTGTAGCGACCGCCGATGACGATCCGTCGCCGGAAAGCGCAGGACCGCGCCCCATGTTCGACGGCGCCCCCACCTGCTCCGAATGCGGCATGCTCATGACGCCCAACGGCGCCTGCTACAAGTGCGAAAATTGCGGCGGCACGTCAGGCTGCAGTTAGCCCTGGTAATTCAACAGAAATTGAACAAAGGGCACGGTTCGCCGTGCCCTTTGCTTTGGTAGCGCACGCTTCAGCTTGTGGAAGTTAGTCCGTGCACCCTGGACCGTGCTTGGCACGAAACCCCGCAGGCTGAAGCCCGCGCTACTTGACCCCGCCTTGCCCGGCGCTTTTGCCTATGCTCCAATGTTTGCTGATGTTAGCCACCGTCACGGACCGAAATCGCGTAATCGTTGTTCAAAAACCTCTGCCACGATTGAGGCCAGGCTGGGCGCTCGTGCGCGTTCGTCTCGCGGGCATCTGCAACACCGACATCGAAATTCTGCGCGGCTATCACAATTTTCACGGCACGCTCGGCCACGAATTTGTGGGCGAAGTCGTCCGCGTCGCAAGCACGAAGGATCGCGGCTGGGTTGGGCGGCGCGTCGTCGGCGAAATCAATTTGGCGTGCGCGGGCCTGGGGGTCCGCAAGCAATGCAATTATTGTCGGTGCGGGATCCCCACGCACTGCGCGCGGCGGCGCGTGCTGGGAATCATTGGCCACGACGGCGCCTTCGCCGAATACCTCGCGCTGCCCATCGTGAATCTGCATCGCGTGCCCGCGGGCATTCCCGATGAGGCAGCCGTCTTCACCGAGCCGCTCGCCGCCGCGTGCGAAATTCCGGAACAGATAAACATTCGCGCGCACCGCGAAGCCGCCGTGATCGGCGACGGCAAACTCGCGCAGTTGATCGCGCGCGTGCTGCGAGCGGCAGGCTTGTGCGTGGTAATGCTTGGCAAGCACGCAAGTAAGTTGCGCCTCGCGCGTCTTGCGGATATTCAAACGGAGAGGGTGTCATCTCCGCGCGCGCGCCGTTCGAACCAATATTCACTGACGGTCGAGGCGACAGGCTCACCCTCGGGGCTCGCGCTCGCCCAGCAAATCGCTGTTCCACGTGGAACACTCGTCCTAAAATCCACATTTCACGGCGCCGCCAACGTCGAAACTTGGCCGATCGTCGTGAAGGAGCTGACCGTCGTCGGCTCGCGCTGCGGTCCTTTTCATGCTGCTCTTGCGCTCCTGCGCTCGGGACGCGTCGACCCGCGGCCCTTGATCTCGCGTGTTTTCGCCTTGAAAGAGGCAGTCGCCGCGATACGCTACGCGCAGCAGCCTGGCGTGATGAAAGTGCTGCTGCGGCCAGAGTACGGAGAGAGTTTCGAGAACTAACGGGAGGCACAATGAGGGAGTTAAGCGAAAAGCTGGAGCGAGTGGTCGAATCGGCGCGAATAATCCTTCGACAAGTTTCCGAAGCGGAGAGCAACAAGCCAGTATTGAAAGGCGGCTGGTCCCGCAAGCAAGTCCTCGGACATCTGATCGATTCCGCTTCCAACAACCATCAGCGAATTGTCCGGGCGGCCTTGCAGGGCTCCCTCGAATTTCCTGGTTATGACCAGGACGGATTTGTGCGCGTGCAAGCCGTTGAAAGCGTTCTCTGGCCCATTCTGGTCGCACTTTGGTCGAGCTACAATCTCTACCTCGCTCACGTCATCGCGCACCTGCCAGCAGACAAACTCGAAGCCCCATGCCAAATAGGCGAAGACGACCCTGTAACGTTGCGGTTTCTCGCCGAGGACTATCTAACCCATCTTTTGCATCATTTGAGCCAAATTGGCGCCGCAACTGGAAAGTGAAAATATATAAATGGCGCACCATCGATTTTGAAGTTGGCGTGTAGGAGGTCCGACCTTCAGGTCGGACAACTTGCGCCCCATAAGATAGGCCTTCAGGCCCTGAAGCATCAGGGGCTGAAGCCCACGAATGCACGACTATGGACGTTGGGACTAAAGTCCCGACCGCCTAACTTTTAGGATTGTCGCGGCAATACTCGAATCGCGGCACGATTGCGTTTCCGCGTTTCTTGACTTTGGTGCGAGCCGCTGTCTAGACTTGATCTTCCCGCGCACATTATGAACGAAGCGGAACACAAAACGATCGTTGTAGGTGTCACCGGAGCTTCGGGGGCGGTGCTGGCGCAGGCGGCGCTGCGGATGCTCGAAGCCGATGCGCGCGTGGCGCGAATTCACCTCGTGGTCACCGACACGGGCGCGCGCTTGCTTGCCCACGAATTGAGCATTGCCACGACCGACGCGAAAAAGCTTCCATCCCTGCTCGTCGGCGGGCGCGCGGCGAAAACGGAAGTGCTGCCGAACAAAGACGTGGGCGCGTCGATTGCCTCGGGCAGCTACTCGGTGGATGCAATGGTGGTGATCCCTTGCTCAATGGGCACGCTTGCCACTATCGCCGCGGGGACGAGCGATGATTTGATCGCGCGCGCCGCGGACGTTTGCCTCAAGGAAGGCCGGCGGCTGGTGCTTTGCGTGCGTGACACGCCGTTCAGCCGGATCCATCTCGAAAACATGCTGCGCGCGCAGCAGGCGGGCGCCGTCATTATGCCGGCGATACCCTCGTATTATCATCAGCCGAAAACGATCGACGATCTTGTTCGGCAATACGTCTATCGCGTGCTCGCCCAACTGGGATTGCCGCAAGACGAGATGTATCGGTGGGAAGGGCAAGCGAAAGGCAAAGCCCGCGAAGCGTGAGATTTTAGTAGGATAGGCTTCAGCCTGTCTTCTTTTGACTTCTGCCAGCGCCGCAAAGATTAACACCAGACAGGCTGAAGCCTATCCTACTGAAAATCTGTGGGAGACTTGAAGTGAGCACGACGCGCATCCGCACGATTCTCGAGATGATCAAGTTCGAGCACTCCGTGTTCGCGCTGCCGTTTGCGCTGACAGGAGCCTTGCTCGCCGCGCGCTATGCGCAGATTCCGGGCGCGGCGGCGGGCATGGCTTCCTGGCGGCAAATTGCGTGGATCATCGTCGCGATGGTGGGAGCGCGCTCCGCGGCGATGACCATGAACCGAATCATCGACCTGCGCTACGACCGCGAAAATCCGCGCACCCGCTCGCGCGCCCTAGCGACCGGCGCGCTAACAGTGAGCTTCGCGTGGACATTCGCCGCTGCGGCTGCGGCTGTGCTGGTGATCGCGGCGTGGCAATTGAATCCGCTGGCATTCAAACTTTCGCCGGTTGCGCTCGCCGTCCTGTTTTTCTATTCCTACACCAAGCGCTTCACGTCCTGGTCGCATCTGGTGCTGGGATTCTGCCTGGGAATGTCGCCCGCAGCGGCGTGGATCGCCATCGCCGGCTCGCTCGACTGGCGCATGGTGATTCTCTGCGCGGCGGTGACGCTGTGGGTCGGCGGCTTCGACGTGCTCTATGCCTGCCAGGACCTCGAGTACGACAAGTCCGTGAATCTTTTTTCCGTGCCCACGCGTTTCGGCGTGGCCAAGTCGCTGACCATCGCGCGCGCCATGCACATCCTGATGATCGCGCTGCTGGCCTGGCTGGCGTGGAGTTTTCATCTACCCTGGCCCGCGTGGGCGGGAATCGTGGTCGTCGCCGCACTCCTCGCCTACGAACACTCACTCGTTTCCGCAAACGACTTGAGCCGGATGAATGCTGCGTTTTTTACCGTGAACGGTTATATTAGTCTCTTGTTCCTGCTGTTCTGGGGCGCAGCCGTAGCCGTAGCGCACCCGTGATTTTAAGTAGCGCAGGCTTCAGCCTGTGGGGTTTCGGCCCCAATTCAAAAGC
Source organism: uncultured Acidobacteriota bacterium (assembly GCA_963719875.1). Taxonomy (GTDB): domain Bacteria; phylum Acidobacteriota; class Terriglobia; order Acidiferrales; family UBA7541; genus Palsa-360. The sequence continues at coordinate 2,354,831 of CAVRDJ010000002.1, forward strand.
CACAGACTGAAGTCTGTGCTACATGAAGACATGAGCGACCTTCAAATCAACGACGCGCAATTGGAACCCATCGCCGACAAAGTCTTCGCCGGCGAGCGCCTGACCGCCGAGGACGGGCTCACGCTCTACCGTTCTCCCGACCTGCTGGCCACCGGCTGGCTCGCCAATTACGTGCGCGAGAAGCGCCACGGCAACACCTGCTTCTTCAACGTGAATCGCCACATCAATCCGACAAACGTCTGCGTCGCGCACTGCAAGTTGTGCGCCTTCGGCCGTGACCCGAATGCCCCCGGCGCGTACACGTTCGCGCTAGAAGAAATCTACCAACGCGCGGAACAGGGCATGCGCGAAGGCGCCACGGAATTCCACATGGTCGGCGGCCTGCATCCTGATTTGCCGTTTGAATATTTCCTCGACTTGATGCGCGGCCTGAAAAAACGCTGCCCGACCGTGCACCTCAAGGCGTTCACGATGGTTGAGGTAGGCTATTTCTCGCGCATCTCGAAACTCTCGATTCGCGATACGCTCGTCGCCCTCAAGGAAGCGGGCGTGGACTCGCTCCCGGGTGGGGGCGCGGAAATTTTCAACCCGCGCGTGCGGAAAATTATCTGCGACCACAAAGTCAGCGGCCGGCAGTGGCTCAACATCGCCCGCACGGCGCACGAAATCGGGCTGCGCTCGAACGCCACCATGCTCTACGGCCACGTCGAGAGCGAAGAGGAGCGCGTCGAGCACTTGCTGCTGCTGCGCGAATTGCAGGATGAGACGCATGGTTTCTCGGCGTTCATTCCGCTGGCGTTTCATCCGGCCAACACGGGCCTCGCGCACCTGCCGCCGCCCACGGGCTACCACGACTTAAAATCCATCGCAATTTCGCGCCTGCTGCTCGACAACTTCGACCACATCAAAGCCTATTGGGTGATGCTCACGCCAGCCATCGCGCAAATCGCGCTGCGCTTCGGCGCGGACGACCTTGACGGCACCGTCGTCGAAGAAAAGATCTACCACGACGCCGGCGCCAAAACCGCCGAGTTCACCCCGCGCGCCGAACTCGAACGCCTGATCCGCGATGCCGGCCGCATCCCCGTCGAGCGCGACACTCTCTACCGCCCGGTCGACCGCTCGAAGATGCCCCCGCCGCCCGGCCCTCGCCCCGACGTGACGCTGTCGATCAATTTATAGGTTCGCGCGCGTAATGTAGGTCAGTCTATTCAACACCACTCATGAATGGTGTTGAACCTGCCAGCAAGAGGTAGTAAATTCAAAATTGAGGCCCAACCATGCGACATCAATTTGTATTGGACAAGAAATCGAACCGGCTGCTCAATGAACTGGCGGAGGCGCGCGGAGGGAATCGCAGCCGGGTAGTGCGCGAAGCCATTGCTCTTTACGCTGATCAAGAAGCCTATCTCGAAAAGGTAGAGTCCAATCCAAAGTTTATTAAAATGATGGAAAGGTCGGCGGCTGACATTCGAGCAGGACGCGTCTCCGAGCAAGCGGAGGTCGAGCGCCGTTTTGCGCAAAAGAGAAAGCGGAAATAGTGGCCAAAATCGACTGGCCCGATTTCATCGAGGGTTTGTTGGACGAGCTTGACCCTCAGGAAGTCAAACTCATCTTTGAGAAAACGCGTATCCTCAGACAGTTCCCTCGATTGTATCCTATTCGCACAAAGGGAAGATTTCGCCGCCATCGGCGGGTTCTCGCGGGCCGGTGGATGGTCTACTACAAAGTGGTGGACGACATCGTCTACATCCGAGGCCTGTGGCCGGCCCAGATTCCTTAGCTTCCGCGTCCTGCTCTCTCTATCTTGCGCAGGGCCTCACACCCCAGCAGCGCATAAAACGGCGCGTAGCACAGCCACTGAAAGAACGGATCGAAGTGCCACACCCCGAAGGCGCGGTAGTTGATGAAAATCTTGTAGGAGAGAAATTCCAGGATCGTGAGCAGCAGCCACGCCGGGCTCGGATAGAAACACAAGAGCGGCACGATCCAGGTGAAATACCACGGATAGCCGTTCGGCGCGAAGAGCAGCACCGTGCCGATCAACAGAAACGCAGCGCGAGTCGGATCCGCGCGACGCACCGCCAGCCACACAGCCAGTCCAATCACGACGCCTTCTCCAACTCCGGCAGCGACTATATGCGAGCCGGTAAGCCACAGCAGCACCGGATAAATGCTCGAATGGTAGTTTCGGAAAATCAGCTGATAATATTTGAGCATCCCGAGAAATTCGCGCCACCCATGCCGATACGGCCAGACGCACGCAGCTGTCAGAGCGACGCAGCCGCCGGCCGCAAGCCACCCGCGCAATTTCCCTGGCCAGCCCGCGCGACAAAGCGTCAGTGGCAGCAACGTGACAGGAAACGCTTTGGCCAGCGCCCCGGCGGTAAGCGTCAGCGTTGACATTGCCGGAGCCCGCCTTATAATCATGAGCGTAGCGACGACACCGGCGATAGCGAGAGCGTCGTTGTGGCCGCTTGAGGCGAATTCGACCACTACCAGCGGATTCCAGGCGTAAATGGCTACCTGGTAGTTCCGTCCCCCAGTCGAACGGATCCACCCGGCGAGCAGGGCCGCGACGCCAAGATCAGCGAGCAGAAACGGCAGCTTGAACCCCACCGGGTCTGGCAGCAAGCGCCACGTCGCGCGAAACACCAGCTGAGCGAGCGGCGGGTACATCGTGGGAATTTCCGGCACAGGCATGACGTACCAGCCCGGATCGCGCAGCGGCGCAAGCCGCGGGTCGGTAGGCGCTACCGCATAGGGATTCCAGCCCTCGTTCTGGACGTGGCCGTCCCAGCGGTAGCGATGCAGATCGGTCGAGAGCGACGGCGGCTGCGGAAACAGAGTCAGGCGAAAGGCCAGCGCGCCCAGCAGGACGAGCCACAGCACGGCCCGGTGGTCTCGCGTGTGTTCGAGGGCGTACAGGGCGATGATGTACAGCACGCCGCCGCCCAGCGCCAGGGCCATAAATTCGGGGATGTGAATGGAAAGATCTCCGAGGCGCGCCATCGCGGCAAAGACCGCTTCGAGCGCCACGATGGCGACGAGCGCGATGAGGACTTGCGGGCTTATTTCTGGCGGGCTCCCAGTAGAGCCCGCACCCGGCCGTCGCCGAGACGCGCTCAACGTTTGCACGCTCGTGGTTTGTCGTTTCGCGGATTGATTTTTTGCAAGGGGGGCTGTCCGTTTTGATATTCGCGCAACATACCATCAGTTTGTTGGCAATGGCGGCGCAAAACCCGCTCTCGAATTATTGGGCCAAGCTCACCGATCCTGGCCGGAATCCCTTCCGCGGCCTCTATCAGCTCAACACGTTTGACGTGGCCATCATGATTCCGTACTTCGTCGTCCTGGTCATCCTGGCCGCGTACGGATTGCACCGCTACTTCCTGGTGTACGAGTATTTCAAGAATCGCCACAACGTCCCCGGCCCGCCGCCCGCGGTCACCGAGTGGCCCAAGGTTACCATACAGCTTCCGATCTATAACGAGCGCTACGTGATTGAGCGCCTCGTTGACGCGGTCGCGCGCTTCGATTATCCGCGCGACCTGCTCGACATTCAGGTGCTCGACGATTCCACCGACGAGACCCGCGAAGTCGCGCGCGCCTGCGTCGACCGTTACCAGGCGCTCGGTTTGACGATTCACTATCTGCATCGCACCGACCGCACCGGTTACAAGGCCGGCGCCCTCGCCGAGGGGCTCAAGTCCGCGACGGGCGAATTCGTCGCCATCTTCGACGCCGATTTCCTGCCTTCGCCGGATTTTCTGCGCCGCACGCTGCCGTACTTCACCGATCCGAAAATCGGCATGGTCCAGGGACGCTGGACCTACCTGAATCGCCATTATTCCACGCTGACTGAGATTGAGACGATCCTGCTCGACGGCCACTTCGTCATGGAGCACGGCGCGCGCTCGCGCAGCGGCAGCTTCTTCAACTTCAACGGCACGGCGGGCGTGTGGCGCCGGTGCGCGATCGACGAAGCCGGCGGCTGGCAGCACGACACGCTCACCGAGGACACCGATCTTTCCTACCGCGCGCAGCTCATCGGCTGGAAGTTCCTCTACCTGCCGGACATCGAATGCGCCTCCGAACTGCCCGTGGAAATGAACGCATTCAAGGCGCAGCAGGCGCGCTGGGCCAAGGGCCTGATGCAGACAGCGCTGAAAATATTGCCGCGAGTGCTGCGTTCGGACGAGCCCACGAATATCAAAGCGGAAGCCGTCTTCCACCTCACCGCCAACATCAGCTATCCCTTCATGGTGGTTCTCTCGACGCTGCTCCTGCCCGCCATGATCGTGCGTTTCTACCAGGGCTGGTTCCAGATGCTGTTCATCGACTTGCCGCTCTTCATCGCATCCAGCTGTTCGATTTCCGGTTTTTATCTAACGTCGCAGCGCGTCCTTTATCCGAAGACGTGGAAGCGCTCGATCCTCTACATGCCGTTCGTGATGGCCGTCGGCATCGGCCTCTCGGTGCGCAACGCCAAGGCCGTCCTCGAAGCGCTCCTGGGCATAAAATCGGCATTCGTGCGCACGCCAAAATTCAAGATCGAAGGCCAGGCCGGCACCTGGAAGAAAAAAGGCTATCGCAACCGCTCCGGCTGGATGCCGTATCTCGAAATCGCGCTGGGCCTCTATTTCGGCGCGACGATTGTGTATTCCATCCAAAATCAAAATTACGCCACCGCCCCGTTCCTGTTCCTCTTCGTCTGGGGTTTCCTCTACACCGGAGTGATGTCCGTCGCGCAAGGCTGGATCGAGCGCCTCCGCTTCGGCGTGCAACCCTCCGCCGCGTCGGCCGAGGTTCGCGCTTCCGCCTCCGGCGCCCCCGGATTTTAGCTATCCGATTTCACCCGGGCACGAAGTGAATTGGAAAAAGAAATCCCTGCTGTAGACTAGATGACGAGCTTGGCGAGTTTCGGTATCGCCGATTTTGCCATCGTAAAATACTTTGAATCCAACTCGACCCCAACGCTATTCAGGCCTAAAGCGGTTGCCGCCGCGATTGTCGCCCCTCCACCCATAAAGGGATCTAGCAAAACTCCTCTCGATAGCGGTAGAGACGCACGAACCAATGATCTCATCAAGGCCTGTGGCTTCAGCGATGGATGCCTAGCAAGACTCCGCTCACGAGATCGCGCCGGGGAAACCATTAACAAGTCTGAAAAGGGAGTGTCCTTGGCGGGGCGGCGGAGTGCGCCGGTTCCAAACCGTTTGAGGTTCTCTGTTACTCTTCCTTCGAATGGCTTCCGGAAGAGGAGCCACGGCTCAAAGCATGAACGTGGAATGACGGACAGCTCCTCGTATTGCTTGTGGCCAAATTTGGGTCGGTCGCCACCCCTCAGAGTTTTTACGATGCGAACGATCTGCCCGCGAGCTTCAAAACCGGCCATACAAAAGGCTTGCGCAACGAGGTGCGAAACCAAACAATGCGACGAGATCATTACATGTGCGCCCGGCACAAGGACCCGAAACAATTCCGGGGCCAAGCGAATGTGGAAGGCAAGTACGGCCATACGGTCGTGCCCACTCATAACGGTAAATCGGGGTGTGGGCTGTCGCTTCGCACTGTCAAAGGCGTTTGGCAAACGCCAAATTCCTCCGTGCCCGTTCCGCCTCTTGTTCAGTTCTTCTGCCGAATACTCAACCATTCCAAAGGGGGGATCTGTGACCACTGCATGGTACGAATTAGCCCGCTGCGATCTCAACCACTTCAATGAGTCCGCATTGTGAATTGTATATACGGAATTGCGATACCACTTCCTCATCTCTTTTCCTTGAAAAACGGTGTCATTATTTCCAGGAGGGCTTCATGTCGATCTACCCTTCGAGCTCTGTCGTTCGAGCCCTTTTCGATAGCCCTCGCGTACTTCCGTGAAGACGGACTCGTATTTGCGTCAGGTCGTTCCAGGCGCCGATCGACCTCCCCAGCAAACTCTGTTAGCTTTCTTAAAAGCACCTTCTCTGATTTGCGCGGAAGGTCATGGTCTACTAGCAGACTGCTAGTTGATACGAACAAGCTATAATAGTCTGCACGATTCCCCCAGCGGGAGGTGTCCGAGATTCTTGGGAACAAACGCTTTATAGTCTCAAACGTCTTGTCGAACAACTTTTTGACCCTGTTTTGCTCCGGGAACTCGTCCTCAAATTCTTCATATTGCTCATAGTACTCGTCAATGATCTTCGCGGAACCGCCCTGTGGCCCGTGAAGAAGCCCGATCAAGAGGTCGCTCATCATTTCGATGTCGGCCATGCGACGGATCGCTGCGGGTGTTACGATCCGATTCACCGCCCAAAAATCATCATCCGCCAATTTCTCGGAAAGTTTCGCAAATGGCCCATGGAACGTTGCATTGCGAAGCTCCTGAGCCTTAAGCGGGAGAGTGAATTTATTTAACCTCTTAAATACGTCCTCGACTATTCTTGTTTCGTCCGTGTACAAGAGGCGAACACAGATTTCGTACTGGAAAAACTTCTTCCGTTCCTCGCCGACAACCTCGGCAAACGTCATGCCCTTGTAAACGGAAGTGACGGGAAGCGCGTCGAGTGCAAATAAATTGACATCCTCGCCCTCTTGGTCCTGATTACGCTCAATACCAATAAATTGGAGGATTGTTCGCAACCGTTGCTGCCCATCGACAACGCCATACTGTTCTACGCCGTCCTCCGCCTGGGTAACCTGAACATACACTTCCGGAATCGGAATATCCATCAATAGGGACTCAATTAGAGAGCTTTGCTGTTTTGGAGTCCATACAGGCTTCCGCTGGAATGGCGGTCGAAGAACCAGACGGCCGGCCTTATAGTGCTCTTGAAACCAAGAAATAGATTGCGGACGCGACGCATGTTTCATCTTCTAGTCCTCACTCGGCCAGACTCCTCCGAAGAGACGCAAGGCTATTCAGGTGATAAAGTTCCGCGTGCCGCCAGGTACGGTACAGGCGACCATTAATCCCCTCGTGCCTTCGTGGAGGATGTCTGGAGGCAAGTTTCAGGGCATTGAACCAACGGGTGTTGAATTCAAGCACTGGTTTAGCCTTCATCCCGAATATCGTCCCATCCAATTTGACTTCCAGCGGCGTAAGCCATCCCGTATAGAGCTCATCCCTACGCAACCTTAGCCAGCCACCAATCATTTCGGTTACAGGCCGTCTCGGATACGCTGCGTCGAGTATAGACAGCCATAGATGGTCGAACAAGAGCGCGTTCACAATCACGACGTCGATGTCCGAGGTATCGCTGAATATTCTTAGATTATGTCCGGGTTTCATGCTAAATCCGAAACGCCCGCTCCCGACGATTCTTATTTCGGCTCGGTTCACGCCGAGATTACCAACAAACTCGTCTCGAAACGTGTCCCACGCTTGAGGTTTGCTGTCAAATACATAAGGTGGCCGATCATCGTGTAAACACGGGTCGAGCAAATGTGCATCGGTTTGCTCGCCAAGTAGCCGCCGAAATTCGTCGGGTGTCATCTAGGGAAATCGTCCCTCAAATTCCCTTCGGAGTGAGAAAATTACCACATAAGAAGTAATCTACCTAGTTTCTTGAGGATGCATTGCTTCACCGTTCTTCGACGGGCTCGGGATGTATGGTGACACGGGCAATCTGCGGGAATTGCTCCTTCACGCGGATTTCCAGTTCGCCGGTGACATCGTGGATTTGGGTGATGGGCAGGCTTCCATCCATGGCGCAGTGGCAGGACAGCGGGATGTCATGCTTCCACCTGACGCACCAGGAGGCAGTCAACGACGCTTTGCCTTGCAGGGTACAATTCCGTTGTTTATATTCATCATTAAATCTACACACTTAGAGGCATGCTGCATGAGTAGGGCATCATTGACACGAACGAATCTGTTGCTCGAAACCGGGAAAGTTCGGCAGCTTCGCAAGGCTCTACAGTCACGAAGCAATTCAGAAGCCGTGCGGCTTGTTATCAATGAGCGTCTGGCTGCAGAAAGCGGTTTGCGAACCCTTCGCAACTTGCGAAAGCGCGGTGGGCTGGACGATGTCTTCGGCCGCGCTCCGGCAAAGAGACGATGATTCGACCTCCTGCGCACCCTTTGTCTCGCTACATTGAAATGAGCGCGGCGCCTCTCAGTTCTTCTACCGGCTCCGGACCAATCGTGACATGGGCGAGTTGGGAGAAATAATCCTTCACGCCGGTTTCCCCCCTCGCCAGTGAGGCCGTGGATTGGGTTGAGTAGCACAGCGACTCTTCGCTGTGCGGTTTTCCAGGCCTAAAACATTTTCGACCATCTGCAATCTCGAAAACCGCACAGCCAGGAGTGGCTGTGCTACTTGAACAGGTAAACTTCGCTCACCGCTCTTCCACCGGCTCCGGATGAATCGTGACGCGGGCGATCTGCGGGAATTTTTCCTTGACGCGGATTTCCAGTTCGCCGGTGACGTCGTGGATTTGGGTGATGGGCAGGCTTCCATCCATGGCGCAATGGCAGGACACCAGGATTTTGTGCTCGACCTGGCGCACGTGAACTTCGTGACAATCCACCAGCTCGTGGAATTCGTGGGGCAGCGTGTTGATGTACTTTTCGATGGCGCGGCCAAGGCCGGTCATTTCGCCGCGCTGGCCATCCACCGAAGCGATGTGCGTGCCGAGCGGCTCGATGTGAATATTCACTTTTGCGTGGGCTCGATTTGACGATGCCGCCACGCCGGGAAGTTTGCGGATTTCCTCTTCGAGCTCGGTCGCGCGGCGATGCGCTTCCCGCAAACTCAAGTGTTCGTCGACTTCCAGGTGCATCTCGATAAACAGGCGTCCTTCGAGCTGGTCGGCGGAAATTTCATGCACGGCGAGGCCGAGGCGCGCGGCGATGACGCGGATGGCGTCAAACAAATGTTCTCCCGCGGCGGCGCGCGGCTCCATGTGCACCATCACGTCCGCGGGGACAATTTCGCCGACGCGCCGTTCGACGGCATCGGAAATAGCGTGCACCTGCTCGAAACTGGCGGACCGCGGAACGCTGATCGTAACGTCCACGAAGTGTTTGTTCCCTGCGCGCCGCACCCGCACGCGCTCGGTGGAAATCACGCCTTCGAGTCCTTGGACTTCTTTCGTGACGCGTTCCTGCAGGCCGACAGGCGCCACGTCCAGGAGTGCGTCGAGCGTGCGCTTCCCGAGCCGCGAACCCACCCAGATCACAATGGCTGCGACAACGAGCGCGGCGATCGGGTCGGCATTTTGTAGCCAGGCGATGCCCCAATGCTGGCCCGCCCAGACCGTCCCCATGCCCAGAATGACGACAAAAGTGCTCCATACATCGGTCGAAAAGTGAAGCGCGTCGGCTTCCAGCGCTTCGCTCGGATATTGCCGCGCCACGCGGGACAGCGCCCGCGACCGGACCACGTCGATGCCCATCGCAATGCCGAGAATCACCATGGCCAGCGCGTTCGGCTGCAAATGCACCTGCTTGAACAGGAGGCGCACAAAGGCCTCCACGATGATGTACACCGAAGTCGCGAGAAGCAGTCCCGTTTCGACGAACGCGGAGAAATTTTCGAATTTTCCATGGCCGTAGGTGTGCCCGGAATCCGCAGGCTTGTCAGACACCCGCACCGAAAGCCACGTCAGGATGGCCGCAATCAAGTCCAGCCCCGAATGCAGCGCCTCGGAAAGCACGCCGAGGCTGCCCGTAGCGACGGCCAGAAACACCTTGAGGCTCACGAGGACCAAGGCGGAGCCGATGGACCCAAGCGCCGCCATCTGCTTGACCGATGTGGGAGATCGTGTGATGGAGGAATCCTCGGAAAGGATTATACGACGAGGTAGCACAGACTTCAGTCTGTGGGTTTTGGTGACAAGGACGGATGATCGTGCTCCAACAAACCCCACAGACTAAAGTCTGTGCTACTGAATCGGCGGGGGAGGAACAAGCGGCAAACGTTCCGGCTCGCCGCGCGCGCCGTGGACTTCTACGTCATTGAGCAGAAGCGAGGGCGCGATCACGGTTGACGGCACTCCGGAGTCGGCCGAGCCGAACGCGGCCAGCGCCGTTCCGGCAAAACCCGCCTGTTGGCTCTGCATGAAATCGAAAGCCGTGGCGTCGTTTCCAACCGCGGCGATATTGCGGACAGCGCGGAGCGTAAGCCCAGTGAGACGCGCGCCGCGAATCAGCGATTCCCTCCCGTCCGCGACGTCGACGCGATACACGAGCAAAGGCAGCCGGTCGCCCGTGGCCGCGCCGGACGCCGCCCCCATGACGATGTCGGATAGATCCCCCTGCTCGCGCACGCCAATCACAGGGTTATCCATGGCGCGTACGATGAGGCACCATTTGTTGCCGTTCTGCTTGCACTCGTCCATGAATTTTTTCTTCAGCTCGTCCGGGGGAATGCCCTCCGAGGAGGTGAAAAACAGATTACTCGCCATCGGGCGCGGATCACCCAGATACGCGGCGCGGCCGTGCCCGTTCGAATGATCGAGATCGGGCCCGGGTCGGCGGGACATCAGAAAATTCAGCAACAGGCCGCTGTTGACAAGCTCCACGCGCTGCGCTTTCACACCCTCCTGGTCCACATCATACGTGCCCAGCAAATCCCGCCCCTGAAACTGCTTGGCCGTCGGGTCATCCAGCAGCGAAACCGGGCCGGGGAGAACGCGCGAACCGAGTTTGCCGGTCCACTCGCTGCGCCCGCCCAAGCGGTCCATCAATTGATCGAATGCCGATTGCATCGCCAGGGGGCCGCGCGCACCGGAAAGGGACGGTCCCAGCATTTGGGCAAGCAAGGAGCCGGCCGCCGGCGCTTCGAACAGCACCGGGCCATCGTAATCGGCAGCGGGAGGCGAAACGCGAAGGGTGATCAATTGCTCCCCGGCCCTCTCGAGATCCTTTCGAACGGCATCGGCGGCCGGCAATTGATCGGGGCGGTGACGGTAAACGGCGTAGTAATTATGCAGGCTCATGCCATCATCGGATTCGGTTTGGAGGCTGGCTTCGATGGCCGCCAGGCTGCGATTCGCGCGAATCTTGGTTCCGTCGCTATTGAGCAGATAACTCGTGGTGTAGATCAGATGGTATAAAACGCGCGAGCTATACAACTGCGGGAACTGGCGCAAGGCCGCGGAAACTGTCCTCGCCTCCTGCTCCCAGTTTCGCGTGGTCCAATCGGAGTCGCTCAACGGTTCGACCATTACGGTGGGCGTCGCGGGAGAAAAATCGGGAATGCTGGGCGCCTTCGCCAAGCGCGACATGAACGCCTGCTTCTTGGAATAATTCTCGACCGCAGCTTTAAACGCCTGATCGGTGGCGAGCCACAGATCCTGGCGCAAGGAATCGTAATCGCGGTCGATCCCCACGGTGCCCGTGGAACCGAGGAAGCCGCTAAAGCCTTCATCGGTGATGAAGTTCGAGCTGTCGAGATTATCGTTTCCGACGCGAACATCCACGCTCATGATGCGATTCCGGCCGCGGGTCGAGGAAACCAGCGCGCCAAATTCCGCAACGATCGTGCGCACTTCCAGATCGAGAACGCGGTACTGGATGAAGTAAGGACGCGCGGGTTCATTCGTGCCCGGAATTGTTAATTCCAGGCGCGTGCGCGCGCGGTCAAGCTCATCCTGCATGGCCGCGAGAGTCTTGTCCGAATCGGCCGCCGCGGTCCGCTGCGGTTGGGCCAGCGTTGCAGCGGGATGCCGCGGCGGAGCCGCAGTGGCGGGGCCGGCCCACATCAGGGAAAGCGCAGCCATAGCGGCAAACGCCGGAAGAAAACTGAATTTGGATATTTTCATGGCCATGTTCGTCCGCCTTCTCTTGGAAAAATTCATTGCCGCACCGCCTGCGGGTCGTGCGCGGGCGGCGGCAAGATCGGCGGCTTGTCGGTGGAGGTTTCCTTCTTCTGGACTTCCATTTCCGTAATCAGAATAGCGGGAGCCGAGGCGGATACCGGCACGGAACCCGATTCCGCTCCGCAATATCCGTTGAAGGTTTCCATCGTGTCGCCCGTAGCGACAATTTTGGTGAGCGAAACGAGCGGCGTGCCCACGATATCCACGCCGCGAACGAGTTCGTCGGGGCGGCCGTCCGCGTACACTTTGTAAACCACCAGCGGCTGCACCTGGAACGCTTGCGGCTGGCCGCGGCCCGTGAACGTGAATCCGCCGGCGATATCGTCAATCAGCAGGCCAAACGGTTTTCCCTGGCGCTTGATTTCCTCGATCAGTTTTTTGCGCAGCTCGGCGTTGGTTACGGTGAGGCTGCTCTGGACAATCAGATTTCCCTGGCGCGAAACCGGCTGCGCGCCGATCTGGCGCCGCCCGTGTCCATTGGAAACCGGGAAGCCGGTGAGCGGCTGGCGCGACATCTCGAAATTGCGCAACACGCCGTGATCGACCAGCGTGACGCGCTCGGAGGGAGTCCCTTCATCATCGAAGGGATAAAAGCCGATGAGGATGTCCTTGCCGAGGATTCTCTGCGTCGGATCGTCGAAGATGGAGAGAAATTTCGGAAGGATCGTTTCGCCGACCTTGCGGGCGAACGTCTGGCCTTCGTTGATATCTTTCTGGCGGAAGCCTTCGGCGCGATGGCCAAAAACCTCGTGGAAGAAAACGGCGGTGGCGCGGCCAGTCAATAGTGCGGGGCCGGCATACGGCTCGACCAGCGGCGCGGCCACCAGCGCTTCGAGTTCCTTGCGAAGGACCTGTACTTCCGCGAGCACGGTCTTATCGTCCGGCGCGTCCGAAGGATTCGTCCAGTCAAAATTGTAGTAACGGTTGATGTCCATGCCGTCCGGGGCTTTTCCCTGGATGAACAATTCCAGCCGGTAGTGGACCTGGCCAAACTGCAGGCGCGTGCCCTCGCTGGTAACCTGGTATTGATTGTCACCCGTCGCGCTGAACGTCACGATGGAATTCAGGATCTGCGGGGACGCACGAAAGGCCCCCGTGTAAAGGCGAACTTTTGTTTCCCAGGGTTTTCGGTCGGGATGGACGGAAACTTCCGGCCCATAAAAAGTGTGCGGCTTTTCGCGCGCAAAATCCGGAGCGTGTTCCTCGGCGGTTTGAACCTGGACTTCCTTGCTCGTATTGATCTTGATCAGGCCCTCCGAAGCGACCCGGAACTGTTTGTCGGTTTCCTGCCACATCGCGCGGCGGAGCACATCGGGAGCGTCATCGATCGGCACTGACATGCCAAAATTGCCCTGGCCGGGCGCGGAATTGCCGACCTTGTGCGTGTTATCGAGATCGTAGCTTCCCGCGCGCACCTGTGTTTCGAGCCACCGCGAATGGCTTTCCTCGCTCGAGAGCAGAGCCCCGTTCGAGCCCATGACCTCGGAGCGGTCCGACGAAGTCAGGATGTAACTGACGAAGTATGCCGGCGGATTGGCCTTGGAAAGAATCGGCATCTCGCGATCCAGTTCCTGGCCCATCGTCACGATTAGGGGGGACGGCGTTCCCTGGGCCGGCTGTTGCGCGGGGGGCGCGGGCTCAGTGCGACGCGCGGGCTTATTTGCTGCCCATGTGTTTAGAGAAATCAGAGACGCGAGAAGTGCGAGACCGAAATTTTTCACTGAACTACTCCATTCCGCAAAAACGAAATTCAAAAGTTAGATGACTAGTGTATGCCTATGAGCCGCCGATCTCAACGCGCTCGTTCCGGAGCGTTCTTCCACCGGCGGTCCAACGAGCAAGTACGCAAAACTCTTTGGATGCGAGAAAGCGGTGGGGCGTCGCCACACATCCCCCTTCTGTTAGACGCCGGAAAATGGGACTTGGTGTACGAATAAAAAGCAGGGAGGCCAAAGGGATTCCAGACTCCGTGCAAAACAGGATAGTTATCCGTTTGTTCCGGTCAGCATCCCTTCACCTGGCTGCCGCAACCCGTCGTCGCCGGCGGACGGCTGCCGCGAGTGGCTATAGGGACGACGATGGCTGGGATTACCACGGCCGCCGTCAGGGCAATAATTTGCCCGGTGCTGAGATGATGAGCCGGCTCGTTGCCCGCGAACGTCGCTCCCACGGAAGTCGCGATCGTCGCATCGGTCAGCTCCGAGGGAGTGGCTTGCCCGGGCTGGTCAGGAGCCTGGTGGCCATCCCGTATCGTCGCAATTTGTCCGGCGAGAACATCCACGCAAATCCCGTCCAGATTGCAGAATTTTACGTGGCCTTCATACACAATGATTTGGAACAGGCCGTTCATAAAGCCAAGAAAAAAGTCCGTGCCCACCACGCCCGCAACTCCCACGGCCGTATGAACTTCAAATTTCGCATTCGGCTTGGCTTGCTTGACCACCTGCGAACGCATGCGCCCGTAAGTCAATTCGATCTGCGTCTGTTGCGCCGACGCATTGTGTTGCGTCACCGTAAGTGTGGAACTGGAGCCGACATTCAACACGGAACCATCATCGAGCGCGACCCGCGCGCGCCCCCCATCGCCTGTTCGGACCACGTCGCCCCAATCCACCAGCGCTTTGACTGGGGCAGGCAATTGCTGGGTGCCGCGGGCGATGGCCACTTCAGGAATCGCGCGCGAAATCTGGCCGGCCCGCTGCGCTACCTGGGCCGGGACGTCCGGTGGCACGATGATCGAAATTGACGCGAGGACAGTCAGAGCGATCAAGAACGGGGAACGAGTCTTCATTTAGCTCTCCTGATTGCGTATATTCGCGCCGAGCAATAGGCTTCCTTAATATCTGGACGGTCCGGCCTCTGTCAACTTCGGGTATCACTGGTGTCCCGTAATTGCTAATGGGCATAACACAGGGTTGGGGCAGCGATTGTACGCCTGAAACGGCCTGAACAGGCTGCGGAAAAAGGGCCCCGCTCCCTTTGTCATTCCGAGCGAAGCGAGGAATCTCTCTTTCTTTTCATGGAGTTAAATCGAAGAGAATCCTCGCCTCACTCGGAATGACAAAATAAATTACATTTTCCGCAGCCTCTAAAGCCAGAAGAAAAGCCGCGAGGACGATAAGAGCTTAGGATAAACCTCAGTACGGCGGATCCTCAGACGTGGCGGCGCGACTTTCCCGGGTGGCCCGCAGGATTCCAGTGTCATCCAAATAGAAGTTCCGGAAACCATAATTTCCCGCCCGAGCCTGAAGCGCAAACGTGCGGACCGCTCCGTCCGCGTCAACGGGCCCGGGCGTGTACTGGACTTGATAGTTGACGCTCTGAGCCAACTGCGCGGCCAGGCGCACGCGCTCTCCGGCCGCCTCAAACTGCCTCGGATACGCGCCACCTTCCGCCGATGCAAAATCGACCAGCGCGACGCGGACTTCTCGCAAAGACTCGGCGGCGCGCGCTTCCGACTGCGTCGTGGGATTGCCCTGCCGCTCGGGAACGATGAACCAGAGGAAGCTCCAAATTGCAGCAAGCAGCACTCCCAATAGCACGCCCCAACGCAGAAGAATTTTACCGATGCCGGGCTTGGCCCCGGGCGCTTCCGCGCCCGGGATCGGCGCGGTCAGGTCCGCGCCGCAATGCGGACATAACTCGGTGGCTTGATTGATTTCAGATTCGCATTCGCGGCACGTGTACATATTTATGTGGAAGTTCTAAAGCTGCCCTTGGCTGTGATCGCGTTCCCGCGCGCGAATCGTCGTGATTCATCGTAACGAAACGCGCAGGCAGGAGTCAATTCGAGACAGTTGCCATCGCTGCCGATCGCGCGTGGAAGATGGAATGGAAGACTTAAATTTTCTCGAAGGGAATTGCGCGGACGTGTTTCCTTGCTGGCAAAAGGAAAAGGGAGGAAGCTGCGGAGGCTTCCTCCCTTGAACCTTCGGCACGGTGATGAATTTCTTTTACTTTAGCTGATTGGGTTGTCGCCCGACGTAGCGGTCGTGGTCAGGTTCACCCGGATCACGCCCGACTGGTCGGTGAAGAAGTAGCGCTGGCCAGTCACACCTACATTGATCGGGCCGGCGATGATCGAGTATTGCTGGTACGTGCCCGAGGCCGTATACGAAAACTTGTAGCCGCTCTTCGAGCCAGTGACTAGAGCCGAGTCAATCAAGTCCGCCGCCGTCGAAGTCGGGGCCGTCGAAGGACCCAAATCTGACAGCTTGGTGGGATAGTTCCCGTAGGTGGTGGAAAACGCTACCGACGAAGTGTTGATGGTTCGAAGTGAACCAACCGCAGATGCTTCGTTGGCCGCCATCTTCGAACGCAGCAGGTTCGGGATAGCGATGGCCGCGATGATCAAAATAATCGCGACCACGATCAACAACTCAATTAACGAAAAACCCTTTTGTTGCTTCCTCATCTAATTTTCCTCCGACAGTTTATCGACCTTAAATTCTTGCCAATGTTTCACGGCAGTGCACTGATTAATGCAATTCTCGACCCAAACGCGTCCCAGGACGATAATCGGATGCTATACTTGCAACTCTAATTAAATAAGATACTTAGCTGTGATTGACAGCGGGGGGCGCAGAAAGAATTTTGGGCTATGCCACAGGAAGCCGGTTAAAGCTGACAAATTATGTCACGGCAGGTCAGAATTGTGTCGTTTTCTGTCTTAGGATTCATAAGGTAACAATTCTCATTTGAGTCAAAGCCATTGCTTGGATGCCTGCGACTAGGATGCCTTAGCGCAACCGACAAAGGCAAGAATCGTGCCGCATATCATTCGGCGGATTTCTTCCTTAGCCGATTGGAGGGCTGGAGGAATCCACATTGCCGCTGTTTGTGTTCCGAATCGTGCCACTTTGATCGGTGAAGAAAGATCGCTGGCCGCTCGATCCCGGCGATACAGGTGTGGCAGTTATCGAGTAGCTGAGCACATTGCCGGAAGGATCGGTCGTTCCGGCCGCATAAGAGAATCGGTAACCGCTCTTGATCCCGCTCGCGAGCACCGAGTCAATCAAATCGGCGGACGCCGACGTAGGGGCTGTCCCGCCCGGAGCTGGCCCCAGATCGGAAAGGGAGTGAGGGAATCCGCCATAAGAATTCGAATACAAGAGGGCGCTTTCCGTCAGAGCCTTGAGCGCTCCGACTGCCGCGGTCTCGTTTGCCTGGATTTTGGATCGCATCAGGTTGGGAATAGCGATAGCTGCGATGATCAGAATAATCGTCACAACGATCAACAACTCGATGAGGGAGAAACCCTTCTGTTTATTGAGGCGTGTGGTCATGCAATCTCCTGTGACTTCCTGCGAGCTTCCCCGTGGAACTTGGCGCCGGCTAAAACCCTCTTCACAGCAGAACCCAGGGGCGGGGAGGTCTGGTCTGCTTGAAACTCTTTGTTGAAGCGGTATTCTACATCGAGAGGTGGGGAATGGGGTGGCCAGAAAGTACCTTTCTCAGCCAACTTTCGCTTTGGTAGTCCTGGGTCGGCTATGATGCATCGAAATACCTGAAACCGGCCGAATTCATGCCCAAAGAATCGACCTTCGCGTCGCTCGATCAATTCCTTGCGGAATACACGCATCTGTTCGGCGTGATGCAGGCGGATGGAATGTGCGCGCTGTGGGGATTGCCTCAAGAAGCGTTTGCCGAGAGTCTTCGGCGCAGCGCGGAGAAGCGATTTGGCGGCGCGCAACCCGATCCGGGCGACGTCGAGGCCTACCTGAAGTCGCTTCACCTTGAGGACTTGGCCCTCGCGTGCGCTTGCAGCAACGGTATCGAGAAGGCCTGGGAGTTTTTCATCGCTCACTTCCGCCAAGACTTGCGCAATGCCGCGAGCGCCATGCTTCGGGGGTCGGGGCGGGCGGATGACGCGCGCGCTGAGGAACTGGCGGATTCCCTCTATGCGGAACTCTACGGCGTTCGTTCCAGCCCGGACGGCCGCCGGAAATCCTTGTTTGAATATTTCCACGGGCGCAGCAAGCTATCCACATGGCTTCGCGCCGTGCTCGCACAGAAACAGGTGGATATATTTCGAACGAGCGGCAGAACGGTTTCTCTCGAAGCCGAAATGGAAGGGGAAGCGCCGCGAGAACTCGCCCCTCGCACCGAATCTATCCCCGCCGATCCCGATCGTGAGAGGTATCTTGAAAGGTTCGACCGGGCGCTCTCGGCGGCGCTTGCCAACTTGACGCCGCGCGAGCGCATGATTCTGGCCTGCTACTACGTGGATCAACTCACGCTGGCGGAAATTGGGCGCCTGCTGCGAGAGCATGAGTCGACGGTGTCCCGGCAGCTTGAACGCATGCGGCGCGCGTTGCGCGAGGGCGTGACGCAAGCGCTACAGTGCGAAATTCCCGCGTGCAACGGACGCCCGGCGCAACCGGCGCTGGACGTGGCGCAAGTGGAACTGGCATTCGAATACGCCGTCGAGGATTGGCCCTTTGATTTGTCGCAGGCGCTTTCCGCATCGGAGCCGGTGGGGGACCCGCCGGAAGAATGACGCATGAACCGGCCGAAGGAGGCCACCTGCGATGATGCAAGATTCTTGGATTGAACCGTTCTAAACAAGGACGAGCTTTGATGGACTCAAAAGACAGAGACGAATCCAAAATCCGGCGCCGCGATGAAACGCTCGCCCGGCGCGTGGGCAATGCCCTTGACCAGATGAATGCCCACGGCGCAGGGGAGTGCCCTGACGCCGAGGTCATCGCGGCCTACGCGGAGCAGGCCCTCGGGCCGGCCGAATCGGCGCAGTGGGAAGGCCATTTCGCGACGTGCGCGAGGTGCAGAAAGATTCTGCGCGTCCTGGCGGCTTCGGCCGACACGCCGCTGGCCGGGACAGAAGTTGCTCAGCTGGGGAAACGCGTTTCGGCTGTCCGCGAGCCTGTTGAAATAACGGGGAGATCTGCGCAGCGCACTCGCCCAAGACTTGTGGATTGGCGCACTCGCTGGCTGGCGCCCGCTCTCGGTGTGGCTGCCGTGCTGGTTGTGTGGTTCGCGATGCGGCCGCCCTGGCGCACGACGGATCGCAGCGCATCCACTACCCTGGTCGCGCAGGCACCCAAGGAAGAAGTTCCACTGAGCCCGGCACCGGCAGAGTTGGACCGGCTTGCAAGAGTTGCGCCCCAGCAGGACCAAAAGAAGGGCGCCGCGCCTCCGCCCGAACGTTACGCCGCAAATACTCAATCACTCAATTCGCCGACGGAAACACCGGCAAAAGGCCGCGCGGATGCCGGCAACGCTTTGGACAGGGTCTCGCCGAGCTCGAGCGGCGCGGCAGGTTCACTTCAGGAGAACAAGAAATTGAATCCCTTAACGGATGGGCGTGAGATCCAACCTCCTGCGATTCCTCCACCCCCGCCACCGCTTCCGAAAGCACAAGCTCAGATGCAAGCGCAAGCAGCCCCTCAATCAGAGGCAAAAGCAGCATTGAGTACGGCTCCTTCGGTAGCTCCGCGGGTCGAAACAAATGCGGGGGCCATCAGTGGCGCGGAGTCGCGAGATAAACAAGCGGCCACTGTGCAAGGGGAGACAGGAACAGTTACTGGCGGCGCGGTTGGTCAAAAAGCTCCCCCGGAGCTGCGTTCGAATGTACGAAATGAAAAAGCATTCACTGTGTTTCGACCAACTCGAGATTATTCCTCATTGATGAAAGCCCCATCCGGCTCGATCCTCTGGCGCGCCGGAAAAGGCGGGATTATCGAGCGTTCTGCCGATGCGGGAAAGACCTGGGTTTCACAAATGAGCCCCTCCCTCAACGATTGGTTGGCGGGCGCGGCGGTATCAGACACAGTTTGCTGGCTGGTGGGACGCAATGGCGCAATTGCGCGGACCACGGATGGAGAACACTGGGAGCGCGTCGCTCCGCCGGAGCAGTCCGCTGGAACTGCGGGGAAATTGCCGGAATGGACCGGCATCACGGCGCGCGATGCCCAATCCGTGACGATTGCCGCGAGCGATGGGCGCCATTTCGCCACGCAGGACGGCGGAAAGACCTGGCAGATGCAATAGCAAAATACCCTGCAAGAAATCTTGGCAGTCTCGTTCTAAGTAGTGAACGAAGACGTTCAATCCTTATCGGAGACTGCCATGAGAAACGCTACATCCTCGAGATTCCTATTTGCCGCGCGAGTCGCGGCGCTGCTGGTCGTGCTTCCGTTCTTGCACCGATCGGCATATGCAAACGCTGCCAGCCAGGCTTCCGCACAGGCCGCCGACGGGAATATTACGACCACGCTTGCGGATCAGAGCGACCTTGCGCTCACCGTCTATAACTCGAATCTTTCGCTCGTGCGCGACGTGCGTCAACTTACCTTGCCGTCCGGCGAGTCGCTCCTGCGATTCATGGACATCGCCGCTTCCATTAATCCCGCGACCGTGCATTTCCGTTCCCTCACCGAGCCCGCCAAGCTGAACGTGCTCGAACAGAACTACGAATACGACCTGCTCGATCCAAACAAGCTGCTGCAGAAGTACGTGGGACGGGAAGTCACTCTGGTGCGCCCCAAATTGGCCAGCGGCACGACGGAATTCGACGAAGTGAAGGCCACGCTCCTCTCCTTGAATGGCGCGCCGGTGTGGAAGATCGGCAATGAAATCGTCACCGGTGTTTCGTACGAGAGCATCCGATTCCCCGAGTTGCCGGAAAATTTATACGAGCGGCCCACGCTGCTGTGGACGCTTCAGAATTCGGGCGCGGGGCGCCATCGAGTGGAAGCGTCGTACCTGACGGCGAATCTTTCCTGGAGCGCGGACTATGTGCTGAATGTTGCGAAGGATGAATCGCGCGGCGATCTCGACGGCTGGGTCACGCTCGTGAATCATAGCGGGACCGTCTTCAAGAATGCCTCGCTGCAATTAGTGGCCGGCGATCTCCACCGCGTCGTCGCCCAATATGCCATGGATGAAATGAGGGCGATGAAATCGGTGTCGGGAGCGGTGAATGCTCCCGCCCCGTTCCAGCAGGAATCCTTCTCCGAATATCATCTCTATTCGCTGAATCGCCGGACATCCATCTTCGATCAGGAATCGAAACAGATCAGCCTGCTCAACGCCTCGCATTTTCCCTTGCGGAAAGTGTATGTGGTGAACGGCCAGTCCTACTACTACCGCACAGCGCCGCAACCCGGGGCGCCCATAAAAGATCCCGTGCAGGTTTTTTACAAATTCAAGAACGAAGAGAAAGCCGGCCTGGGCATGCCGCTTCCTGCGGGGACCATTCGCGTGTACCAGCAGGACTCGCGCGGCGGTTCGCTATTTGCCGGAGAAGATCACATCGACCACACGCCCAAGGACGAAGAGATCAGCCTGCACATCGGCAACGCGTTCGATATCGTGGCCGAGCGCAAACAGACGGACTACAAGAAACTCTCCGACCGGCTGTACGAATTCGAGTACGAGATCACGCTGCGGAACCACAAGGCCGGGCCCATCTCCGTCGAAGTAAACGAACCGATCGGCGGCGATTGGGAGATGGTCAACTCGACGTACAAATTCACGAAAACGGCCGCGTTCGCCGCGCAATTCGATGTCCCGGTCGACAAGGATGGCACGTCAGTGCTGAAGTATCGGGTTCGCGTGCGCTATTAGCCCGGATTGGGTTTAAGTAGCGCAGGCTTCAGCCTGTGGGGTTTGGTCCTTGCATCGACTAAAACCCACAGGCTGAAGCCTGCGCTACTACTCCCCCCCAATTATTTTCTCCGGCGTTTCTGTTTCGCGCGTCGCGGCTTTTTCAGGGCGCCGGATGTCACGATGGCTTCGGCTTCGATTTCCACCAGCATCTCAGGTGACACCATGCCGCCGACCTGCACCATCGCCGTTGCGGGGCGAATGTTGCTGAAAAATTCTCCGTGCGCGCGGCCGATTTTCTCCCACTCCGCGATATTCGTGACGTACATGCGCGTGCGGACCACGTCTTCCAGGCGCGCGCCGGCCTTATGCAGCGCGGATTCGATGTTGCGCAGTGTTTGCACCGTCTGCGCGTAGGCGTCGCCAACGCCCACAAGGTTCCCATCCGCGCCGGTGGCGGTCGTGCCCGAAACGTGCACCGTATCGCCCACTCGCACGGCGCGCGAATACCCGATGATCGGCTCGTATTTCGTTCCCGTTGAAATATTCGTTCGTTTCATGGTCGTCCATTCTCCTGGCTTGAAGTGGGGGCTATTCTGCCACGAACATCCGCGCTTTGAGAAACTGGACAACGCCTCTCCAATCCACTTAAGCTTGACTCGCGCGGAAGAAAAGCTTTAACACCCAGAGCGCAGAGGAAAACGGAGAAAGACAGAAGAGTAAATCGAAACGCCCAATCAACCTGAGCTGAAAGAAATGACTTTTCTTTCTCTGTGTTTTCTATGTTAAAGGGATTAGAAGTGCCGCCGGACGCGAAACAAGGAGCCGCTCGTTGCGCTGCAACAACATCCTCGAAGCCATCGGACACACGCCGCTCGTTCGTTTGAACCGGCTGACCGCAGGGTTCGCCGCGGATGTGTACGTCAAGGTCGATTACATGAATCCGGGCGGCTCGGTGAAAGACCGCATCGGGATCTCCATGATCGACGATGCCGAACGCAGAGGCCTGCTGAAGCCGGGCGGCACGATCATCGAGGGAACCTCGGGCAATACCGGGATCGGCCTGGCGCTGGTGGGCGCGGTGCGCGGCTACAAACTGGTATTCACCATCACGGACAAGCAATCGAAGGAAAAAGTGGACCTGCTCAAGGCGCTGGGCGCCGAAGTCATCGTGTGCCCGACGGCGGTTGAGCCTGAGGATCCGCGCAGCTACTATTCCGTCGCGAATAAGCTTGCCAAGGATATTCCGAATTCCTTTTACCCAAACCAATACCAAAATCCGATGAACCCCGGGGCGCACTACCGGACCACCGGCCCTGAAATCTGGGAAGACTCCGGCGGTAAGATCACGCATTTCGTCTGCGGCATGGGAACCGGCGGCACGATCAGCGGCGTAGGGCGTTACCTGAAGGAAAAAAATTCCGACGTAAAAATCATCGGCGTCGATCCGATCGGTTCGCTGTATTACGAGTACGTCAAGACGGGAAAAGTGGGCAAGGCCAAGACCTACGTCGTCGAAGGAATCGGCGAGGACATTTTCCCCGCCACGATGGATTTCAATGTCATCGATGAAGTCGTCCAGGTGAATGACCAGGAATGTTTCGTCTGGGCGCGGCGACTCGTGAAGCAGGAGGGAATTTTTACTGGAGGCTCGGGCGGCGGCTGCGTTTCGGGCGCATTACGCGTGGCCAAGACGCTGCCAAAGGATTCGTTCGTGGTCGCGTTTCTGCCCGACACGGGAATGCGCTACCTCAGCAAGGTGTACAGCGACGAATGGATGCGCGAGCGCGGCTACGTCGATTCGCAAGTGCCGCTCACCGTCGAAGACGTTGTCAACGCGAAGCACAAGGTCGCCAAAGACCGCGACTTGATTGTCGTAGGGCCCGATCAGACTGTGTTTCACGCGCTGCACACGATGCAGACGCAAGACATCTCGCAACTGCCCGTGTTTGAAGCGAAGCAGCCGGTCGGCGCGATTTACGAAGACCAGATCCTGAATCTCGCGCTGCAAGGAAAAGATTTGCGGAAGATGGTGATCCGCGAAGTGATGAGCGATCCCCTGCCGACGGTCTCCTGCGAAGCGCCCGTCGAGCGGCTCACGTACCTTCTGAGCCACGAGGAGCCCGCCGTGTTCGTGCAAATGGGCAACGGCCACCTCGAAATCATCACCAAGTTCAACGTCATGGGCACGATCGCAGGTTTGATGGAGCAGAAGCGGTAAAGTAGCACAGGCTTCAGCCTGTGGGGTTTAGTCCTTGCAAGGACGAACCCCCACAGACTGAAGTCTGTGCTACCAAAACCCACCAATCTACGCTTTCTCCCCACGCTGAAACAATTTGCCGAATTGATCTTGCGAAGCCGGAGCGACCCCGACGAGGGAAAGATTCTCGCGCACGTGCTCGACGCGGCTCATGCCCACGAGCGCCGTCGTGATCCCGGGCGTCGAGCGGACAAATTGCATCGCGCGTTCAGCGTCGGATTTCATTCCCAGCGCACTCGTCACAAACGGCGGCAGGCCGCGCGAGAGCTGCCCCTGGAGCATCGCGGCGCTCGCGACGAGCGTGATGCCCAGCTTGGACGCGGCGCCGACGACCGGCACGCGCGCGCCATCAAGCGGCTGATTGGCGCGCGTCAAAGCCTCGGTCATCCCCAGGTTGCACGGCAACTGCACAAAGCGAAAGTGGTGCGATCCTCCGGCGACATCCCGCGCCAGCGACTCCATCGCAGCGAGCGAAAGAAAATCCTGCGCAGTTTCGGTCTGGCGGAACGCGTTCCAAGTTGCCAACCCGTAGAAATGAATTTTCGCCGCGGCCACGGCGGATTCGAGAAATTCAAACGCACCGCGCAGACGCGTGTTGAACATCTCGCGCGGCACTTCGCCCAATTGTGTCTCGGGATTGTGCAGGTAATACACGTCAATCGTTTCGACGCCCAGATTGCGGCGGCTGCGCTCGAGCTGGTCGGCAATAAATTTCGGCGCCATGGAGTGACACCCGGCGGCGACATCTCCCTCGCGCAAAATGCCGGTCTCCACGTATTCATGATTGAAATATTCACCCGCGTCGGCGGGCATGTCGGCGTCGGGCGTAAGGAATCCGCCCTTCGTGCAAATCACCAATTCTTCGCGCGCGTAACCGCGCCGCGCGAGTTCCACAAGCGCCGCGCCCACGGAACGCTCCGAACGCTGGAACCGGTAGTTGATCGCGGAGTCGATCACGTTCACGCCGGATTCCACGGCTTCCACAATGGCGTCCGTGTACGCCTGGTCGGTACGCGCGTCGGGCTCTCCGAGATACGTGCCGATCCCGAGCGAAGAGAGCCACAGGCCCTGCTGCTCGCGAAAGTGTCCCTCCGCGGCGCGCCCGGCAAATCGCGCGGCGTATTTCTTGGTGCCATCCGGTGTCGCAAACGTGGCCATTTCTTCTCCCTTGATTGGAGCCGCGATTATATGTGAATCTTCCGGCGATCACGACGGAAGAAGTAGCGCGGGCTTCAGCCTGCGGGTTTTGGTCTATGCACGACCGAACCCCCGCAGGCTGAAGCCCGCGCCACTGATCTCGCTGGAACGCAGATCGCGCGATACCACTTTTGATTCTCAACCATCGACGGCTGGCGCCTGTGCCGGCGGCGCCAGCAGCCGCGAGCACGCGCGCAAAATGCGGCGGTACGGCCACTCGCTGTTACGGCGCGCGCTGGCCTCGTCCAGTGGCGCGGCGGGGGAGCGCGCCGTGCTTTCTCGAAAGAAAATTTCCCCGGCTCGCGGCTTCTTATGGAACCATCGCGCCAGCAGGCTGAGTTGATCTTCGAGCTCGCGATAACTTTGTTGCGAAGCGGCAGCCTTTGCTGGAAGTGACGCCGGATCTCCCGCACCTTCCAGCCACTCTCGCAGGATTTGTTCGACCGAGCGAGGCTCGCTGGCAAGTTCTGCGAAGCGCAGCATGCGCGGCTCCTCGATGCGTCCGGCGCGCACCACGAATACAGCCACCGTGTTTTCTTCCGCCGCCCGCTGGAGGACGACGGCGTTGAGGTCTTCGAGACGCCGCGCGAGATCAGGCAATCCGCGCAGCGCTTCCGCCGCTTTCTCGATCCGGCGATGGACCGCCGCCGCTCGCTCGAAATCCAGCGCTTCGCTCGCCGCCTCGCGCTCGCGCTCGAGTTCCGCCGTGAATGAGGCGCCGCCGGTCGCGAGAAACGCGACGACGCGGCCCACTTCCGCGTCGTACTCTTCCTTCGTGCAACCCGCGAAGCACGGCGCCAGGCACATCTTCATTTCCGAATAAATGCAGCCGGGAAAACTTGGATCGCGGCGAATCTTGATCTGGCAGCGCCGGATTTTGAACAGGTCGAGAAAACCGGAAGCGAACGTATCGGCCGCGCGGCGCGACACGAACGGCCCAAAATAAAATCCGCTCGCGCTGATGCGCCGCGTGGCGTAGCAGCGCGGATAGGCGTTCGTGAGGCTGACCTTGAGCACAGCCGGCGGCCGTAGCCGTATGCGTTCGCGATACCCCGCAGGCCATACCCGCCGCGCGTGCTGCCAGTGCAGAAAACTCAATTCAAACGGCGACCCCACGACGCGGTAGCGCACGCGCGCCGCGAATTCGCGCAAATTCAGCCGCTTCGAAGCAGGATTGGGCGGCCCCAAGAGGCGCACGAGCCGCTGCCGCAGATTCGCGGTGCGCAGCATATACGGTTTCGCGCCAATTAATTCCGAACGAGGCTCGACCGCAAATGCGGCCGGCCGCGCAGGAACAGCGGCAAAAAATTCGCCGTCGCGCGCGGCGTCGAATTCAGCGATGGAATCGAGTTCTTGCATGGAGGGCGCGCGTATTGTGATACGTGATTTGTGAATCGTGACTCATGATTTGCGACTGGTGATTCGTAATTCGAGCCCGATGTTCCTTCCACTGATTACGACGCAGCCGAGAACGCGGGGCGGCAAAATTTCAGATTTCAAATTTGCGATTTGAAATTTCAGATTTCAAATCAAGGATGCCATGGCCGCACAGAACAAATGACAACGGGATGCAAATGGCCGACTCATGCGAATGGCCACGCGTTACAAATGGCCACACCGGAAATACTCTCCCAGCCCTGTCTCTCCGTGATTTTCGGTGTCAATCCGTGTTCCCGCCGTCGCGGGTGGTTTCAAAAGGATTTTAACACCCACGCGGCAATCACGAGCCGCTGGATTTCGCTCGTGCCCTCGTAGATTTCCGTGATGCGCGCGTCGCGATACATGCGTTCGACAGGGTATTCGGCGCTGTAGCCGTAGCCGCCGTGAATTTGTATCGCCTTGTGCGTCGCTCGCGTGGCCAGCTCCGAGGCGAATAGCTTTGCAATCGAAGCTTCCATGGAAAAGCGGCCTCCAGAATCCGATTTCCAGGCTGCCTTGCGTACCAGCAGGCGCGCTGCATCAATTTCGGTGGCCATGTCGGCCAGCATGAACTGAATCGCCTGGAAATCCGCGATGGGATGGCCGAACGCCTGCCGCGCTTGCGCGTATGCCAGCGCTTGTTCCAGCGCGCCTTGCGCGATTCCGGTGGCCTGCGCGGCGATGCCGATGCGTCCGCCGTCGAGCGTCGAAAGCGCGATCTTGTAGCCTTCGCCTTCGTTCCCGATGCGATTGCCGGCGGGCACCTCGCAATCGGTGAAGGAAAGTTCCGTACACGCCGTGGCGTGTATGCCGAGTTTCTTTTCTTCCTTGCCCACCTTGAAGCCGGGCGTGCCGCGCTCGACGATCAGCGCCGTGATCCCTTTTTCACCCTTCGCCGGATCGGTATTCACGTACACGATGGCCGCGTCAGCCACACCGCCGTTGGTGATCCAGGCCTTTGTGCCATTGACGATGTAGCGGTCTCCCTGGCGCACCGCTTTGGTCGCGAGCGCCGCCGCGTTCGAGCCCGCCTGCGGCTCGGTCAGCGCGTAGGATCCGATTTTTTCGCCGCGCGCGAAGGGCAGAAGGAATTTTTTCTTTTGTTCATCCGTGCCAAACCGATGGATTGGATCGCAATACAACGAATTTTGCACGGAAAGGATGACGCCGGTGGAGGCGCACACGCGGGAAATTTCTTCGATGACGATGGAATAGGAGACGTGGTCAAACCCTGCGCCGCCTTCCGATTCCGGCAGCGCCACCGCGGTCAGGCCCAGTTCCGCCGCCTTGCGAAACGTTTCCCGAGGGAAGCGCCCGGTCTCGTCGATCTCGCGCGCGAGCGGCTTGACTTCCTTATCGGCGAACTCCCGCACCGTGCGCTGCAGCATTGCTTGTTCTTCTGTGAGTGCGAAGTTCAACCGTGACTCCGGGAACGGCCGTGAAGTTTACAGGGCAAGCGCCTTCCGCAGCCGCGTATACGTTGTGGAAAGCTCTTCCGGTTCCATGCGCGTTTCACTCACCGTGGTCATGAAATTCGTGTCACCGGTCCAGCGGGGCAGCAGGTGCATATGGAGGTGATCGTCGATGCCGGCGCCTGCCGAGCGGCCCAAATTCATCCCCAGGTTGAAGCCGTCCGGATGGTAAACCTCATCGATCGCCCCCTGCACGCGCTGCGAGAGCAGCATCATTTCCGCCGCAGTGTCTCTTTCCAGCCCGGAAAAATCCGAGGTATGCGCGTACGGGACGATCATGACGTGCCCGGACGTATAAGGATAGCGGTTCAGGATGACGAAGTTTTTCACGGCTCGCTGGACAATGAGCCATTCTTCGTCGCGATTCGCGGCATGCGCATTGCAGAAGACGCAACCCGCAAGGTTTTTGGCTTCGGCAACGTATCGGTAGCGCCAAGGCGTCCAGAGGTAATCCATAGGGAGTATTGGCTGCGGACGGCGAAGGGCCAGTGTCCGCCGCGCGCCCCTAACTTTGCGGCACGGCCGGCGCGGACCCCGGACCCGAAGCTGCAGGCGCGCCTGAGTTGACGTGATCCTTCAGCTCCTTGCTGGGCTTGAAGAACGGGATCTTCTTGGGCGGCACTTCGACCTTGGCGCCGGTCTTCGGATTGCGTCCGGTCCTGCCGCGGCGTTGGCGTGTGCGAAAACTGCCGAAGCCCCGGATCTCGATGCGGTCGCCTCCTTGCAGCGCGCCGATAATGCTTTCGAAAATGGTTTCGACGACGGCCTCGGATTCTTTGCGTGGAAGTTCTGTGACGCGAACCACTTGTTCGACCAAGTCCGCCTTTGTCACGGTGGAATCGTTCATCGATTTATGCTCCGCCTAATCTTAAAAATTGCACCCCTCGGTGCCAGGCCCGGACGCGCCTCGGGACGCGCCACCGGCTCGCTGGAGAAAATCCCCCAGCGGGCTGCCTATGGTGGCAATTCCATATCACCAAACGAGGCTTAAGGGAAATATTATTTCCGCTCCGGCCGGGGGACCACCGGAGCGACTACAAGGAACGCTTGGCCATAATGGCATCACCGATCGTGGCTTTCGCCGACGATTTCGTCGACCGGTAATCTTCCATGTCGCGGCGTTCCGCCTGCTTTTGCGCGCCACGGTAGCTGAGCCCAATTTTATGCTGATCCTGGCTGATCTTGACAATCTTGAATTCATAATCCCGGCCGGGATCGAGCAGCCCGCTCGGCCTTACGCCCGGACGCGGGGGACCTTGCGGCTTGTCGCCGCCCTTGCCGCGGCGGTCGTCGATCTCCGAAATGTGGCAGAGACCTTCGATCCCGTCCGACAGCTCAACGAACGCGCCAAAGGTCGTGACGCGCGAAACTCTTCCGCGAACGAGATCGCCGACCTTATGCTTTTCAAACCACGAGGACCAGATGTCGTTGACCTGCTTGACGCCGAGCGAAACGCGCCGCGAACCCTGGTCGATCTTCAACACCTTCGCCTCGACTGTATCGCCCTTCTTATAAACCTCGGAGGGATTCTTGATTCGCCCGGTCCAGGAAATGTCGCTGACGTGAATGAGCCCGTCAAACCCTTCCTCAATCTCCAGGAAGGCCCCGAATTCGGTCAGGTTGCGGATGCGCCCGCTCACCACCGTGCCCACGGGATACTTTTCTGCGAGCACTTGCCACGGGTCGGACTGCGCCTGCTTCATCCCCAGCGAAATTCGCCGCTCGTTGGAATCGACGCCCAGCACAATCACTTCGACTTCGTCGCCCACATTCACGATTTTCGACGGGTGCTGCTTGCGCTTCGACCAGCTCATCTCGCTGACGTGTACCAACCCTTCGATGCCCGGCTCCAGTTCGACAAATGCGCCGTAATCCGTCAGGCCCATGATCTTGCCCGTGAGCTTTTTTCCCTGCGAGTAGCGCTCCACCACCGAGGACCACGGATCGGGCAGCAGTTGCTTGCGTCCGAGCGACACACGGCCCTTTTCCTTGTCGTACTTCAGGATCTTGACTTCCACTTCCTCGCCCGGCGAGACAGCGTCAAGCGGGCTGGCCACGCGGCCCCACGACATATCCGTGATGTGCAGCAGCCCGTCGATGCCGCCCAGATCCACAAACGCGCCGTATCCGGTGACGTTCTTGACGATGCCGCGCACGATCTGTCCCTCGGCCATCGAGTCCAGCATGGCCTGCCGCTGTGAGGCCACCTGTTCGTCCAGGATCGCGCGGCGGCTGACGACCACGTTGCCGCGCTTGCGGTTCATCTTCAACACGCGGACGGTGAGCTCCCGGCCTTTCCATTCGTCGAGGTCGCGCACCGGATGCAAATCGGCTTGCGACGCAGGCAAAAATGCGCGCACACCGATGTCCACCACCAGGCCGCCCTTGATGTGGTCCACGATTTTTCCGGCGATGTCGGATTTTGTTCGGTAAGCCTCTTCAATCTTGCCCCAGGCGCGCCGCCGCTTGACGCGCTGATACGACAACAACACCATCCCTTCCTTGCGATCGCCCGTGCGCTGAATTTCGACCGGCTGCCCGACCACTAGAGGGAACGGGCCGTCCAGTTCCGCGAACTCCTGTGCGGGAATCAGCCCTTCGGTCTTGCCGCCCAGGTTCACAACCACGCCCAGGTCCGTGATCGCCACGACCTGGCCCGATTCGATCTCGCCCTCCGCCGGCGCCTGATGCGGCACGGCGTATTGCTCCATGAGCTGTTCCATCTCCGAGGTCGATTCCGTGGAAGGCTCACCGGAATCCGCGGAGGTTTCCACCGCTTCGCTCACGTTGGTATGTTCGACGGCGGCATGCCCATCCGGTTCTGCCACGGGCTCCGAAGGAGTCACGGTAACAACGGCTGGCTCTGCGGGAGGCGCTACAAGAGCGGCGAGTGGATCTTGCGCTGGAACGGTGTCAGGTACTGCCTGCTCGGTCTCTACATTTGCGGTTTGTTCAGGCGCCGCTGTTGCGGCAGTTGCGTTCTGTCCGGCGGAAAGCTCCCCGCCGGGGTTTTCATTGTCGGAAAACATCTTACTGCCTCCAGTGAGGTCCCTGCGTTGCTCCCAACAGGAAACGCTCGGGTTATCTTCCGAGTCACGGGGAGGTGCAAGGAAGGAAGTGCGGATTCCCACCCAGGTACCGCACCGTGGGGATGATACCCGCGCTTTGTGGCTCGTGTCAATGAAAGTGGTCAAGTAGTGATTCGGGAATTGCTTGCCCTGAGCCGGACGAAGGGTGACTCGTGATTCGTGGGCGGAAGTCGGGAGTTAAGAGTTATGAGTTGGAAGCAAAACCCTGTTCCCTCGTGCAAATCACGGATCGGATGAAAAGCTGCCTCTAAACTCTCGACTGTAAACTCTTTACTTTCGGTTCTTCACGATTCACAAATCAGGGTTCACGACCTCATCCGCCCGGCCTGGCGGACTTCCCGGCGGTAATCGGGGGCGAAGAGTTCGATCGTGCGGCACATTTCATACAGGCGGGAACGAATCCGCATACCCAGACGGTCGGTAAGAGAATCCTCGCGGGCAGCAGAGACCGCTTGGCCAGAGGGGAGTTGGGGTCTCCGTGCCGCAGGCATCGGAGTCGGGCCGGTTGTATCGAGATAATTTGTCGTCAGCAGCGTGATGCGCCGTTCGTTGTAGCGAGAATTAAGGATGTGCCCGACGGTTTCGAGAGCCCACGGTGAAGGTTTGCTGGCGCCGAGGTCATCAAGCAGCAAAACATCGGCAGTCAGCACGGGTTCGAGCACGCCCAGTTCGCTGGTTTGACTTTCCGGATTGTAGCTTCCCTGGATTTCCTTGAGCAGCTCGCGGTAATCGTAAAAGAGTCCAGTGTGCCCGCGCAAAACGATTTGCCGGAGCGCGGCTACGGCAAGATGCGTCTTGCCCGCGCCGCACGGCCCCATCAGCAGCAAGCCCGAGTCGGGGCCGGCCGGATAATCGCGGGCAAACGCTTCCGTGACCAGCTTGGCCTGTTCGAGGCTGCGGTTCCACGCGGCCCAATCGGGGCCGGTGTCATAAATATCCTTGTCGAAGTTGTCGAAGTCGCAGTGCTCGTAACGATTCGGAATTCGCGCGCGGCCCAACGCTCGCGCGCTGCGATCCTTGCCCGTGCAATTGCATGGCACGGCCCAGACGCGTTTGGTGGCGTTCGTGCCCTCAATGGGCCTTTCCCAGGAACCGCGCGTCAGTTTTTCTTCTTCCGCGACGTGCTCGACGGTCTTCCATCCAGTTCCGCCACACAGCGGGCAATCGGGTTGCGCCATAATTCCAGCATAGGCGTGCCGCTAAAGTTGCGCAAGTTGTCCCGCCCTGTGGAAAGTGTAATATGTGTGGAAAAAAGGACGAATGAAACCACAGATGAACACAGATACACACAGATGAAAGAAGGAAAGAAAGAAAAACGAAAAAAGAAAGAAAAAAGAAGCTTGCCGCAACAGGAGAACTAGATCCACACGATCCGGTTTTTATCTGTGTTCATCTGTGTTTATCTGTGGATTCAGCCCTTGTGCACGCGGATTACCTTCGGTGGAGGAACCCGCGCCAGGGCGTCGTCCTGCGGCCGAGCGGTCACCGAACGAAGCCCGCGCGCCAGTTCCTGCTGCACGAACTCAGTGAACGCTTCCATCTGGTGCTGCATTTCGCCCATTTTCTCGCGCATGTTCAATATAATTTCGATTCCCGCGAGGTTGACGCCCATTTCGCGCGTCAGCGTCAGGATCACTTCCAGCCGTTCGAGGTCGGAATCCGTGTAAAGACGCGTGTTGCCATCGGACCGCGAGGGTTTCAGCAACCCCACGCGCTCATAGAGGCGCAGCGTTTGCGGATGCAGTTTGTACAGTTCCGCCACCGCCGAAATCATGTATCCGGCGCGTGCCTTTTTTCGTTTGGGGTTTACGCGCGTCATTGCTGCGCTCCTTGCGCTTACCAGGCTGCGGAAAAAGTGCCTTACATTTTTGTCATTCCGAGCGAAGCGAGGAATCTCTCATCGGTTTAAGCGCAAGAAAACAATGAGAGATTCCTCGCTTCGCTCGGAATGACAAAATAAACGATATTTTCCGCAGCCGGTTACGCCTTGGCCCGCTCAAAAAGATCCTTCCGCGGATCTTCCGGCGCGATCTTCTGCAGTTCCTTCAAGAGTTCCCGCACGCGTTCGTCCACCGGCTTCGGCACCACGACTTGCAGTTCGATGTACTGGTCCCCGCGTTGCCCGGGGGTTCGAACCGAAGGCACGCCCTTCTCGCGCAGGCGCAGTTTCTGACCGCTGTTTGTCCCCGGGGGAACGCGTAGGGGCCGCGAAGGTCCATCGATCGTGGGTACTTCGATTTTCGCGCCAAGCACTGCCTCGGGGACGGTAATGGGTACGGTGATGTAAATGTCGTCGCCGCGGCGGTCGAAAAATGGATGCGGCTGAACGTCGGTGATGATGTAGAGGTCTCCCGGCGGCTCGCCCGCGGTTCCCGCATTGCCGCGTCCGGGCACGCGCACGCGCGAGCCGGTTTGCACGCCCGCGGGAATTCGAATTTCAATCGTGTCCGCGCGCCGCACCCGCCCGTCGCCGCCGCAGACACGGCAGATGTTTCGAAGGCGTCCCGTGCCGCCGCAGCGCGAGCACGTCAGATTAAAGCGCATCTTCCCGCTCGTCTGCGCGACATGCCCCGAACCGCCGCATGCCGTGCAGGTTTGCGGCTGGCCGGCGGTGCCCGTGCCGCGGCATTCCGTGCAAGTATCGAGGCGCGAGATCGTGAGTTTTTTTACCGTGCCGCGAACGGCTTCCCAGAAACTGATTTCAATCTGGTATTCGAGACTCGAGCCCGGCTCCGCTTGCGACGCCGCTTCAGCCGCTGCGCCGCCACCGCGAAAGAACTGGCTGAACAGATCCCGGAAACTCGGCCCCGCACCACCCGTGCCTCCCCCTCCTCCGAAATCAAAACCGCCAAAATCAAAATGAACGTCGCCGGCATCCCCCGCAGTGGGCATTCCCCCAGCACCTGGCGTTTCAAAGCCGAACTGGTCGTATATCTGCCGTTTCTTGCTGTCGGAGAGGACGTCGTAGGCTTCCTGCACTTGCTTGAATTTTTCTTCCGAAGATTTGTCGCCCGGGTTCAGGTCAGGATGATATTTGCGCGCGAGTTTCCGGTAAGCCTGCCGGATTTCCTTCTGCGCGGCCTTGCGGGAGACGCCCAGCAGTTCGTAGTAATCTTGTTTGGTTGTTGTGGCCATATGAAATCGTTAACTGGTGACTCGTGACTGGTGTAGCGCCCGCCTTCAGGCGGGCATTCGTCTGATCCCAGTCCCTCACTCACCTTCTACAATTTTTCCCAGTGCGCGTTGATGTTTGCCAATTCCTGCTGCTCGCGCTGGTGTTCGTCGCGGCGGCGGCGCCGTTCTTCGTCAAGCTTTCCGCCCATCCCCGCTTCCTTCTGATTGGCGCGCTCGATCCATCGATCAATCCAGGCCGTTCTGGCCTCCACGCTGGGGACATCCGACCGGAAGCGTATCAACGCTCCGCTGATATCCACGACGCGGGGAGGAAAGTCGGCCGGCGGGGATTGTTGCGTTTCGTAAAATAAGCGTTTCCAATCGGCGGTCGGCGTTTCCGAAAGGACGATTTGAATCATGAACAAATCTTCCCGCAACTTTTGGATGGCGTGCGGCGGCCCGGTCCGCTTGATGCCCTCGTACGTCGTCAACGCTGGCTCCTGTAAATCGGCTCAGAGAATTCGTGTTGCGCGGAGAAGCTTCAAGTCTGTGCAAGACACCAGTTTTGGTTTATGTAGCGCGCGTCCGCCGTGGCGGACACGCATTTGCGTTCCTCTAAAATGCCAACCTGAAGGTTGGCGCTACAATAGCCTTACGGAATCGAGTTCTCACACAGCTCCTAATTCCCATCCGCGCAGCACAATTCGCTTAATTCGGCTTCTTCGTTTCATCGACATCCACGTACTCGGCGTCGATCACTTCGCCTTCCGGGGCCGCGCCCGTTCCGCTCTTCGGAGCGCCCGAACTTCCGTCCGCGGAACCTCCAGCCCCCGCTTGCGCTCCGCTGGCTTGCGCGGTCTTGTAAAGCACCTCCGCGAGCTTGTGCGAGGCGCTGTCGAGTTGCTTGGTCGCCGACTGAATTTGATCGAGGATGCCGCTGGCGAGGGCGGACTTCGCCGCCGCCACCGCTTCTTCGACAGGCTTCGTGTCGGATTCGGGAAGCTTTTCGCGATTGTCGGCGATCAGCTTCTCCACCTGATACACGCGGTTGTCGAGGATGTTTCGCGCCTCGATTTCCGCGAGTTTCTTCTTATCTTCCTCGGCGTGAGCCTCGGCGTCGGATCGCATCTTCTCGGCTTCTTCCTTGCTGAGGCCGGTGGAAGAGGTAATCGTGATCTTCTGCTCCTTGTTCGTCGCACGATCTTTCGCGGAAACGTTCAGGATGCCGTTGGCGTCGATGTCGAAGGTGACCTCGACTTGCGGCATTCCCCGCGGCGCCGGCGGAATTCCCATCAGATGGAATTTGCCGAGTGTGCGATTGTCGGGCGCCATTTTGCGTTCGCCCTGGAGCACGTGGATTTCAACCGAAGGCTGGTTGTCCGCCGCCGTCGAAAAAACTTCCGACTTGCGCGTCGGAATCGTCGTGTTGCGCGAGATCAGCACGGTCATCACGCCGCCCAGGGTTTCAACGCCAAGCGACAGTGGCGTCACGTCCAGCAGCAGAATGTCCTTCACCTCGCCGCCGAGCACGCCGCCTTGAATGGCCGCGCCGACCGCAACGACTTCGTCCGGATTGACGCCCTTGTGTCCTTCCCTGCCGAATAGCTCCTTTACCAGAGCTTGAATACGCGGCATGCGCGTCTGCCCTCCGACGAGCACAACTTCATTGATCTTAGTGGTGTCAACCCCCGCATCGGTCATGCACTGGCGGCATGGCCCAACCGACCGTTGGACGATCTCTTCGACCATGCCCTCCAGTTTGCCGCGCGTCAATTTCTTGACCAGGTGCTTTGGGCCACTGGCATCGGCTGTGACGAACGGCAAGTTGATCTCGGTCTCCAACGTGGTGGACAGTTCTATCTTGGCGCGTTCGGCAGCGTCCCGGAGACGTTGGAGCGCCATCTCATTGCCCTTGCCTCCCAGATCGAGGCCTTCATCCTTTTTGAATTCATCCACCAGCCAGTCCACAATGCGCTGGTCAATGTTGTCGCCGCCGAGGTGTGTGTCGCCATTGGTGGCCTTCACCTCGATAACTCCCTCGCCGACTTCCAGGATAGAAATATCAAATGTTCCGCCGCCGAAATCGTACACGGCAATGGTTTCGTCCTTCTTTTTGTCCAGGCCGTAGGCCAGCGCCGCCGCCGTGGGCTCATTGATGATGCGCTTGACCTCGAGACCCGCGATCGCGCCCGCATCCTTGGTCGCTTGGCGTTGCGCGTCGTTGAAGTAAGCGGGCACAGTGATGACGGCGTCAGTAACTTTTTCGCCGAGAAAATCCTCCGCCGCTTTCTTCAGCTTCTGCAAAATCATCGCCGAAATCTCAGGCGGCGTGTATTCCTTGCCATGCGCCAGCACGGCTACGTGGTCGCCATGGCGGATGACCTTGTAAGGAACCATCTTCATTTCTTCGCTAACTTCGTCGTAGCGCCGCCCCATGAAACGCTTGATCGAGTAAATCGTGTTCTCAGGGTTGGTCACGGCCTGCCGCTTGGCCACCTGGCCGACCAGCCGCTCCCCGGACTTGGTTATGCCAACCACCGAGGGAGTCGTCCGGCCACCCTCTTGGTTAGGGATCACCACCGGCTCCCCACCTTGCATCACGGAAACCACCGAATTGGTCGTCCCCAAATCAATTCCAATAATTTTACTCATAACTGACTCCCCTCCTCCATCTCTCGCCCGGTATGGTCCGGCATGAGTGCATTAGACGCACGTATTCTACATATTGAGTGTGCTGTTGTCAAGTACTTTGACTGCCTTATATCCATTTTATTTACAGTAAGTTATGGGCATATTTCCTCCCCTGTCTGATCTTTCCGTCCGGTAATCCATGCGGCGATTTGAATGCCGAGATCCGAATGGGTCCAGTTGGCCCGGATCTTTGTGAGCTGCGGACGGTCAATGATTCGCATGGAAAGGCTAAGGAATCAGCGCCGGGCGGATAACCCTGCGTTTTCTCCACACGTCTATGAGTGCAGAAGAACCCGTTTTGGGGTTAGAATGCAGTGTTCACAAAATCCCAAGGAGATCGTCGCGTGAAATCGCTTCCCGCCCGTCAGATTAGGTTTCTGATCTTAGTCGCTCTATGCGTTGCGGCGACAGCGGCTTTCGCAAAGAAGCAGACAAAAGCGCCCGCGCCTTCAACCGCAAAGGCCACTCCGGCAGTCGCTGCAAACCCGACCTTTCAAAAAACGATTGGAAATCCGAACGCGCCGATCACGATGGAAGTCTTTGGCGATTTCCAGTGCCCGGCGTGCCGCGGCTTTTTTGAGACTACGGTGAAGCAGGTGATCGACGATTACGTAATTCCAGGCAAGGTCTATCTCATCCATCGCGATTTCCCGCTGGAAATGCACCCCTTTGCACGCCAGGCCGCGCGGCTTGCAAATGCCGCGGCGGAATTCGGGCAATTCGAAGCCATCGAGCGGGCCCTGTACGACCACCAGGATGAATGGTCCACCAAAGGGAATATTGACGAGGTCATGGCCTCCTATTTCCCTCCCGCGCAATTCAAAAAGTTTCAGGCATTTGAATCGCAGCACATCAGTGAGATCAATGCTTCCATCGAGCGCGACCGCGCCATGGGCATGCAGCGCAATGTGAACCAGACCCCGACCGTTTACATCACGTCGCACAGCAAGACCGAGGCTCTCCCCGGCGGCGGCGTGGATTACAAGCTGCTGAAAAGCTATTTTGACTACCTGCTGCGCCAATAATCATGGCGACCACCGCGATTCCGTCGGAGACTTCGCCGCGCACGGCCGCGTGGCCGCGCAGGCTCCTTCTGCTGGGGCGCGTCGCGCTAGGTTTGGTTTTCCTGGTTGCGGCTTACACGAAACTTCATTTCAACGGTAGCTGGCACTTCGGCGATTACCATTTCTTCTTCGCGATGGCCATCGATTCCTACAATATGCTCCCTTTATGGGCGGTGGAATTGATGGCGCGATTCCTTCCCATCTTGGAGGCGGTACTGGGAGCGCTGCTGATTGCGGGCCTGGGTCTTCGATGGGCCGCCTCGATTACGAGCGCCTTGCTGCTGGTCTTCATTGGCGCGATGACGCGCGCCTTGATTCTGCACATTCAGATCAAGTGCGGCTGCTTCGGCAACGACGAGCCCCTGACGATTTTTACTTTGCTTCGGGACAGCACCCTGCTCATTCTGGCTCTGGCCGTCACCGTCGGAGCGTTTCTCATCAAGAAACGGCAAGGCACAGTATCTTCCTGATCCGCGCATGCACCTCGCCGGTTTGCGTTAGAATGAAACCCCCATGGTAGAGTTGCCGCCGATTACGCTCCGTTTGCGCGGCCGCAAAGTTGTCGGGCGTGTCGCTTTTTCCCTGCTGCTGCTGGCCTCGATTGCCGTCGGCGGCCTGGCCGGCCTGTTGTTTGTTTATTCGAGCGATCTCCCGCAGATTCGCGCTCTCGAAGATTTTCAGCCCGATGTGGTCACCGAACTCTACGCGGACGACGGCCAGATCGTCGGCAACTTCGCCTTGCAGCGCCGCGTGCTTCTCACCTACGAGCAATTCCCGCAGATCCTGAAGGATGCGATTCTGACCACCGAGGATCAGCACTTCGAAGAGCATTGGGGAGTGGATTTCACGCGCGTGGCCGGCGCGGCCTGGAAAAATATTCTCGCGCATCATGTCGTCGAAGGCGCCAGCACCATCACCATGCAAATTGCCGGGACGCTTTTTCTGGACCGTTCCGATCGCAGGATGGGCCGAAAAATACAAGAAGCGCTCCTGGCTCTTCAGATCGAGCGGCACTACTCGAAGCAGCAGATCTTCACGATGTACTGCAATCAAATTTATCTCTCCCACGGCACTTACGGATTTGAAGCGGCTTCGGAATATTATTTTGGCAAGCCCGTGGGCAAGCTGAACGTGCAGGAAGCGGCCTTGCTGGCGGGATTGATCCGGGGTCCGAGTTACTCGCCGATCCTTCATCCGCAGCGCGCGCTCGCACGGCGCAATCTGGTGCTGGAACTCATGGCTCACTCCGGCAAAATCACCGAAGCCCAATCGCGGCAGGCCATCGCGCAGCCGCTGGGGCTGCATCTCCAGGCGCCGCGCAATATTCTGGCGCCGTATTACGTCGAGGAGATCCGCAAATATTTGGAAAGCACCTATGGCACGGAAATGGTGCACCAGCGCGGCCTGCGCGTGTACACGACGCTCAACGTTGCCATGCAGCAGGCCGCCAACCACGCCATTCGCGACGGCCTCCATGCCTACGACCGCCGGCACGGCTGGCGCGGCAAGCTGGACAACATCCTCGTGGACAAGACCGACAAGCTGGACTCCTACGAGGACGATGACTGGCGCTGGCCCATCAACAAAGGCGATTACGTCCAAGGCCTGGTGACGGCCGTGGACCAAAAAGCGGCGACCATCAAAATCGGTTCCCTTCGCGCATCGCTCACGCCGCCGGATTTTGCCTGGACCCGCCGCAAATCTCCCGCCGAGCTGTTGAAGCCCGGCGACCTGGTAGAAGTCAGCGTCAAGGAGATCAACGGAACCGTCGCGCGCGTCCAACTGGAGCAGAATGTTGGCCCACAAGCCGCCCTCGTGGCGATCGACAATCCCACCGGTGAAATTAAAGCCATGGTCGGCG
This sequence comes from uncultured Acidobacteriota bacterium, assembly GCA_963719875.1. Classification (GTDB taxonomy): domain Bacteria; phylum Acidobacteriota; class Terriglobia; order Acidiferrales; family UBA7541; genus Palsa-360. Next base: position 2,394,376 of record CAVRDJ010000002.1, read on the forward strand.
GCTACAGTTTCGATGAATCGAAATTCAACCGGGCAACGCAAGCGCAGCGGCAAGTCGGGTCATCGTTCAAGATTTACGTCTATTCGGCTGCCGTCGAGCAGGGCTTCAGTCCGTTCGACACGATTCTCGATGCCCCCTTCACCACCATGAGCGGCGGGCAGCCGTACTCGCCGCACAATTACGATGAAAAATTTGAAGGCGTCATTACGTTGCGCCGCGCGCTCGATGGCTCGCGCAACGTTCCCGCCGTGAAGCTCGCTGAAAAAGTCGGCATGAACGCCGTGATCGACATGGCCCGCCGCTTCGGCATCACCAGTCCCTTGCCGCCCTATTTGCCCATCACGCTGGGCGCGGCGGATTTGAACCTGCTCGAGCACACGTCGGCGTTCACCGTGTTTCCCGACGACGGCATCCGCATCGATCCGCACATGATTCGCCGCGTGACCACCTACGACGGAGCCCTGCTCGAACAGGCGCATCCCCTCGTTCATGACGTGCTTGAACCTGACGTGGCGCACACGATGACCTCGATGCTCCAGGACGTCATCGAGCGCGGTACCGGGACGCCCGCGCGCTCTTTGGGACGCCCCGCCGGCGGGAAGACCGGAACGACCAACGATTTCACCGATGCCTGGTTCATCGGCTTCACGCCGGAAATAACCGCCGGTGTATGGGTCGGCTACGACGATAAATCAGTGTCGCTGGGGAAGCCCGAAACGGGCGCCATCGCCGCCCTGCCGATCTGGCTCGAATTCATGCAAGGCGCGTTGGACGGCAAGCCCGTGCAGGCATTCCAAAATGTTGTGCCTTTGGAAAAAGTCGCGCTGACGAAAAATATAAAAGTGGACACGCCGGACAACGCCCCCACAGAAGCAGGCGAAGGCCCGACCACGCTGGACGCCGCTCCGGAAAAAAGTCCAACGGTGCCCGGGAGCGCGCCGCCGGGCGAGGCTCCGGCTCGCGCGATCCCGCAACCCCAAAACACAGCCGTACCCCCCAACCCCCGCGGGTAGGCCTTTTTGGCCAGGCACCTCGCCGTGAGTTCCCGGCAACGCTCCGGAAAAAATTAGAAGTTGACCCGAATTCCCAGCTCAATTGTCCGCGGCGTAGATCCTTCATTGGTAAGCTGGCCAAAGGTTGTCGGGTCCTGCGGTCCAATGATGCCGAGGCCTAGCGGATCCAGCAGTTGGTTGTGATTGAAAACATTCTCGAAATTAAACGAGGCCTCGACGCTGAATCGCTCCGTCGCTCGGATGTTCTTTTTCACGCCCAGGTTCATGTTCCAATAAGGCATCCCGTAAATCGAGCCATAGCCGCCGCTGTTTGTGTCGAGACCCAGAATAAGCGGCCGAACGTTGGCAAACACCGCTGCCGGATTCGCGAACATGTCCGCAATAACGCCGCTCGTGGAGTTAACGTTGTGAAACGAGGCGTGAGTCCCGGCCTTGGAGGTCAACACGCAGTTTGCGTTTGTGAAGACACCTGAGCCTGACCCGTCCGCGGAGCCAAAATCCTGCGAGCCACTGTATCCTTCGCTCCCAAGGTTGCCGGCGTTGGTGAAGCAAAAATCCGGGGCGCCGCTTCCCGCTGTAAAGATCGGGGAAAAGGTCCAGCCACCCAGAATGTGTCCGATGATACCCTGCTGGCTTCGATAGAACGGCGGTTCGAAGACAAGGAACAGCGTATCCACAAACTTGCGGTCGAAGGCTTGCGGGCCGTACTGCGTGTCCAGGTTGTACGGATCGACAACGGTTTGCTGGCTCGTAGCGTGGATGGCGGCCCCCGTTCCTAACGCGTGACTATACGTGAAGTTATTCTGCAGGGTCACGCCGTGCCAATTGTTCATTTTGAATGTGATGAAGCCGGCGTTGTAATTGCCATGCCCCAGACTGGCGGCCATGGTGATATTGCTCGTCATTTGTCCGGCTGTGTTCATCATGGTGAAGGGGAATTTGAAACCCGCGGCGCTGCCACCCTTGTCCAGGTCGGACCAAAGGGTCCAAACATCTTGGTTTTGGAAGTTGGTGAATTCATTCGTGACAACGTTTGTCGTGCAATTCCCAGGAGTGCAGTAGCCCGTGCCGGCCAGCGCTGCCTCAAAGAAGGGCTGCGGCGTCAGCGCTGCCAGTGTTGTTGCCAACTTCGCACCCGCGCAAGCGGTCGCCGAGGTTGCACAACCCATGGCTTTCTCGACGTTAGCGTACGCAGTCTGGAATTGCTGTCCACCCTTCGTCATCATGTAGGGAACCGCATTGAGGTTGATGTTTTGCATCTCGTTGTGGACCCAGTGACTGATGGCTCCTACTTCAATAGATAGCTTGCTCGAGAACTGGTGCTGAATAGTCAAATCGAACGAGTCAACCGAATTCGGGCGGAACTTTGGGTCGAGGGGCGAGGCGGTGGAGCCCTCGGGCCCGTTCCCATTGGGCCCCGGGTAATACGGTTGTGGCAAAGTTGCGCCCGCGACGGTGGATGCGGGCAAATTGAAAGGCGGTGCCGTGTTGCCGTCAGTGCCGATCCGAAATGCGGTATTGAGATTAGGGGTGACGTTTGGATTGCAAGAAGGTATCTTGTCGCCCGGCGCGTTCGTATAGTTAAGGACACTTGTGCAACTGATCGGTTGCAGAAGACCGGGACTTAGCAGCGGCGTCAGTACCAGGATCACGCCATTCACTCGCCCATAGATTCTACCGTAGCCGCCCCGGATCACTGTGTTCTTTCCCCCGAGCATGGGGCCCAAATCAGGGTTCCAGGCAACTGAAACGCGCGGGCTAAATCCGCGGTAGAAGGGATCGAAAGGATATTTCGGATGCCCGGCGACATTGGGTGTTAGGGCAAAGCCGATCTCCGGGTTGAACGGGTTTCCCTGGAGGGCAGCCGCTTTGCGCTGCGCCAAGTAATCCGCAGTAACAATTGGCTGGTCAGCGGCATCCACGAGCACCACCTGCTTCCCAGTGGCCTCCACGGGGGGCATCTCCAGGGTCCAACCCAAACCAAGTGACAGGGTAATCGAGGGCTTCAGGTGCCAAGTGTCGCTGAAATAGAGGTTGTAATAGGGAATCGTGGTTTGGTCGGACGCCGGCACAAGGGGTGCATTCAACGTCAGGCTCGAGCCGGAGCGTGTAAACGTCTGCTGGGTTTGGCTGACGATACCCAGTACTGCTGCGGCGTCCCGTGAAAGATAAGAGGTCGGGCTGCTGAAGGCGGTTCCTAAGAGGCTCATATCTACACCTCCGGACCCGGATGTGGTTCCAAGCTGGTACACGGGATAGTAATTGATCCCACCGCCGTTATCGGTGCGCTGGTGGTAATTCCAGTTATGCTGGTACTGGCCGCCAAACTGAAGTAAGTGCGAGCCCTTGATCCAGGAAACATCGTCGCGGATGAAGTGATCCTTTCCGTCCCAGAAGCGCGAGCGCGTTTGCTGTGTGTTCACGTTATACGGTGCAAGGGTCCCTCTGCCGCCGGGTGATGTCTCGCCAAAAGGCTCCAGAGCGGCGCCCAGTTGAGAGAACTGAGCCGGATCCCCGGCCGATCCCCAAGTCCAGTAATTCCGCAGGAAGCTGTAGCGGAAATCATTGGTGACGTTGGAGGTGACGTTGGTCGTCAGGCCAGCGACGAGGTACCAGGGGATTTGGGGACGGTTGGTGAGCGACGCCGGGGTACCCAATGAATCGCCGGGGAAGAAACCACCGATGTCCACCTGGTCATGCGTGGCGCGCGTCAGATGGTAATAGCGGTAGCTTGTCATGAAGTGCCACTTCGAGCCAAAGTCATGATCCAGGCGCACTACGCCGAAGTTGTCGTTTTGGGGAATAGACAGATTGGCCCGGTAAACACTGGTGTTGACGCCATCGCAGACGCTCCCGAATGAGCTGCAACCCCCTCCCGGGGTGGGCAGCGGCATATATTTGTTCCACATTTGCTGTACGAAGGTATTGATCCCGATGACGCGCGGATCGAGCGTGTTTAGGTTATAGGTGGTTGCGAGGTTGGCGGGATCGTGCAGGATTCCGTTGCGCATGTCCGCGCTGGGAACCAAGCGGTCAAGTGTTTGCGACTGTGGCCAGCGCGTTCCCTGGTAATTGGCAAAGATGTAGGTCTTTCCGCCCAGGATGTCGAAGGGGATCAGCGGGCCGCCCGCCGCACCGCCGAACCAGCTCCGATGCCAATTCGGCTTGGGAGTGCCCGATTGGTTGTTCTCCCACGTGTTTCCGGAAAAATTGTTATCCAGATAGTACTCATAGGCGGTCCCATGCCAGGCGTTCGTACCGCGCTTGGTGACAATGGACACCTGCATGCCTGAGGAATTGTTGAAATCAGCGTTCTGGTTGGAAGTGGACACCTTGAACTCTTCCACGCTGTCCATTGGCGTCGGCATCACGCCGGAGGGCTGATTCCCCGCGATCCCGTTGGAAGCTCCGCTGATCTCATTGTTAACATTGGAGAACAGCCCGCCGGTAGGATCATCGCCGAAGCTTGGGTTGTAGACCCCGCCGCTGCCGTCCATGTCGTTGCTGTTATTTCCCCCATCGAGCATGAAGTTGGATTGATCGACGACGGTGCCGGCAACACTGCCATCCGGGCTCACCCCTGGTTGCAGCGTCACGAACGAACTGGTGTCCCGCCCTAGGCTCGGCAGGGACTGCAACAAGTCACCGCTAACCACGTTGCCGATCGTCGCATTCGTCGTTTCCATCGAGGCGATGCTTGTGGCGGTCACCTCGACGCTTTCGGTCACAGCCCCGACCGCCAAAGATACATTCAGATTGAGCTCCGAACCCACATTCACGACCTGGTTGCTCAGTCTGGCCTCGCGAAAACCCGTTTTTGAAACCGTCACGGTGTAAGTGCCGGGCAATACGTTGGCCAGAAAGAATCTGCCGACGTTGTTTGTGGTCGTAGTTCGCGCTGCGCCCGTCGCAGTATCCCTCAATGTAACGGCCGCCCCCGCTATTACCGCGTTCGTCGCGTCGGTGACCGTCCCGCTGACGCTGCCCGATCCAGCCATTTGTGCCCACATCCCGGAGGGCGAGATAATCAATAGAGCGAGAAGAATGCAGCCTGCCGGTACCACGCGCTGGTTTCGTATTTCCGAAAGCCTTGGAATGCGCATGCCTACCCTCCTTTGCATTGCTGATGCCGGAGCCAAACGCAAAGCCGCAAAACGACGCCACACCATGGCCTTGAGCCTTCCAGAGCTCCGGGCTGAGATATTCGCGCTAATGCTCTCAACTGCTCTCCTCAAGGTCGCAGAAAGCATGAGAAAGAACGTTTGGCTAATACAAATCGGTGAGTCGGCTCGCATGGTTTTCCTCCTTATGGGTTTGCCGAAGCGTCAAGGCTAGACAGGCAGTGATCGGACCGTAACTTGAGATGTTCCAAGAAGAAAGCGAAAGTTTTGGATTGAGGCAATAAGTCTTTTCAATTTGCAGGTGTTTCGACAGGCTGGCGTATGCGCTTACTTGGCGCAAAGACCAAGCAGCCAATGGCAGGGAAGAAATACTTCCCCGAGTCCTCGTCTTGAAAGGACCGGTTCGCATCTGCACATGCTCACTTGGCTGTGTGCTTGGCTTGAAGACAGAAACGCCAAAGAAAACCGCTGCTTTACGAAAGTCCCCTGAACCATGCCAAGACACACGCCCTTACTTGAGGCGGATGCTAGTTCTAATAATTCAGGTTGTCAATAATTAATAATTTGTATATCTCAGCTTGGCCGACAGTAGGAAATAAGAGCCTCTTATCCTTCCCAGCACCGCCCAGTCGACCGTGATTCTCCTTCTTGATTCAAACAGTCTGGGCTCCATGTGGCTGATGGCGTTGGGGATGGCGTAAGGCGGAGATCGAGGCCAACAACACGGTCTGGCTCGGCTCGCGCTTTACCGAGCACATCGTGGCCATCCACTTTTATCCACACGGCTACACGGCAGACGCGTCTCCGCTGCCGTAGTTTCACTAGAAAACAAGAGGGCGGCTTGCGCCGCCCTCCTCGGATCAAACGTTGCGGTTAGAAGTTTAAGTTCACAGATGGACTTGCGCTGTGGGGCGCGGGTTAGAAGTAAACCTTCCCGGCCAATTGAATTCTGCGTGGGGGAAGGGTTGTGGTCACAGCACCAAAATTGCCTGCACTGATGTCCGTGATCACGCCATTTGGATCGTACTGGGTGTGGTTAAATAAGTTGTAGAACTCGATCCTTAGTTCGAACTTCTTGCTCTCCGTGATCTGCGTATCTTTATAGAGTTGCAAGTCCCACGTATTGATGCCAGGACCCCGGAGTACATTCCGGGGGGCATTCCCGTAAGCGGCGACGCTAGCTGGGGACACTCCGCTCCCGGGACAGCCGGGTTTGAGGTTTTCGCAAGGCACTACTGCGAAAGCGCTCGGGTCAAACCAGTTACCCGTGGTATGGGCGTTCAAATAATGTACGGGGCTAACCTGATTCGGCCCGTCCCAGCAGGAAAAATCTCCGCCCGTGTTGCACCCTCCTGAGGGCGTGTTTCCGTCCGCGACGTCCAGGGGAAATCCCGTCTGAAAAGTGGCAATTCCGCCGAGCGTCCAGCCTTTCGTAAGCCTTGACAGCATCTGTCCGTGACCCAAACTGGGTATCTCATAGAAATAGCTGATCACGAACCGGTGCCGGGCGTCGAAGATTGAGCTGGCTTTGCCGCACGTCGATAAGCAGTACGGGTTCGCGGCCCGGACGGTGCTGAAGCCGCCAGCACTGATGCCGAAAGTGCCAAACGAACTGTTTTCGAAGCCCGATGTATTGTCGATCGAGTGTGAGTAGGTGTAAGAAGCGAGAAACTGCAACCCGTGCGTAAGCCTCTTGTTCACACTCGCCTGGAGAGAGTGGTAGTGTGAATTTCCATTGCTGAATATCGTGTCGATTGGGCCGTACACAGACGGGTCGTACTGATTGATTACGTTCCCGGCCGAGTTAACACCTGTGGCAAGGTTTACCGGCAGGCCCGTCGTGAGGTGATGGCCCACCGATCCCACGTAACTCAGCGTCAAAAGCATGCTTCTTGCAATTTGCCGATCGATCGTGAGATTGTAATTCTCGCCCAAGGGGTCCCTCGTGCCGGCATCTAACACGGCGCAGCACCCACCGAAGATGGGCAAGTTTCCACTAGCCGGAGTAAACGCCGCGTTGGCCGATGCGGTGTAGGGGAAGGGGTTTGTCAGAGTACATCCCGGCCCCGTGCAAAGAAAGCCGGTTGAAATGTCCTGGAACGGATTAGCAAAGCTTGGGTTAACGCTCTGTAGAGGGGGCTGCCCTGGTCTTTGCACCCCAATGGACTCCGAAATCGCAAAGGGCGGCATGCCGGTCACTTGGTTGCCCTGCTCGGTTTCAGACCGGTCATAGTAGATGCCAAAACCGCCCCGAATGCTGGTCTTGCCCGGACCGCCTGTTAGCCAGCCTCCCCAATTCGGGCTATAGCTAAAACCGAATCGTGGTCCAAACTGTCTGAACGGGTACGTCGCGCCTGCAGCGTGGACTCCAGGATCGCCCTCGTAGACCACTCCGACAGGCGCGTTCGGGAAGACGACCGATTGCTGGCCCGCTCGGAATGCGACTTGGCCATGGTGGCCGTACGCGATGTTGATCATCGGCGTGTCGACCGTCCAGCCCAGTCCGTAGGTCAGTGTCAAATTTGGCCGGAGTCTGTACTGGTCCTGAACGTAGCTGTAATATTGCTGGGCTCTGGCATCCTCTATACCGCCACTCCCCTGGAGGTAGCGCGTCGGGATACCCAAAAGAAAATCCGCCCCGGCATAGCCTGTGCTATAAGTGCCATACGAGCGGAACGTGATCGCTCCATTGTTACTATTCAAAGTTGGGTTGTACGAACCCCACCGACGCATGTCAAACCCAAACTTCAAAGTGTGGTTTCCCAGAATAAGGGAGAAATTGTCTGAGGCCTGATACACGGTGTCGAGTCGCGGCTGAGGACCAAATTGGGAGAAACCAAGGTGGAAAAAACCATTTCCAATATCAATATAGGGGAAACCCGCCCCAGCCACGTCTTGCGGTGTAATGCCAAAGCCGGCTGACGAAGGCAGGGTCGGCGTCGTGGGCTCCACGGCGTCGTAGTTGAATCGATTGTAACCGCCTCGCAACTCATTCAGCATGTGATCGTTGAAGGTATGTGTCCAAGCCAAGGATATGAACTTGAAGTGCTCTTTGTCGGTCTCACCGAATCCCGGAAGGGTAGCGCCCGCGAATGGCAGAACATCGACAACAGGAAAACGCTCACCAACCCAAGTACCCCACAGGGAATCCTTGGAATTAAAGGTTTGGTCAATACGCACAATATATTGATCGTCGGTAATGTGTTCCGTGGCATCCCAATTGAATGTCACGCCGCCCGGGGACGGTAGCGGTACATATTTAGAAACCAATCCCATCGAAAATGTGCTGAAATCCTGCGTCGGGATGATACCGCTGGCGAATAGCGCGCTGTATGGCGTTCCGGCAGCACACTTTGCGCCGCTTGGTGGGCAGGGATCCCCCCATAACGGAAATGGAGACGGGTGTGAACTGGCAACGAGGGAGGAATTATCCGCGGCACGAAACGTACCTGCAAGTTGATCCTGAGTGTACACAATTGGACTCACGGAACCTGAAGAACCCCCATTGGCCGAAGGCCGGCTGGCGCGGCGACCTTTGTAGGAGACGAAGAAAAAGGTATGATCCTTGATGACGGGCCCGCCGATAGTCCCACCAAATTCGTTTTGATGGTACGTCTGTCGATCGTGGGTGTGGGCGTCCTTCCCGTTCAGAAATGTGTCGCGATAAAAGTCGTAGGCGTCGCCGTGGAAGGAGTTCGTCCCCGACTTGATAAGGGCGGACACGATGGCCCCTGAACTCCGGGCATATTCGGGATTGAGTGTGCTTGTAACCATGCGGAACTCAGCAATGGCATCTGGAGGCGGGATGAAAGTCGTTTCATTTAGAACAATATCGTTTGTATCCGTCCCGTCAATCAGAAATACGTTGAATTGCGATTCGCCTCCATTCGTGGCAAAGTCGGTATGCCCGTTGGCGCCCATGCGGTCGGCACCACCCACGACACCGGGTTCCAGTTGTTGCAAGTTGACAAAGTCCCGGCCAATCAGTGGCATGTTGACGATTTGGTTCGAGTCGACAACCATCCCTAATTGCGCGGAGCTGGTATCCACTTGGACTCCGCTCGCCTCCACTTCGACTAGCTCGGTCACTGCGCCAACAGTCAGTTGAATGTCTTGCGTGTAGACCGTGTTGATGTCCAAGTGAATCCGCGTCGCTGTGAACACTTTGAACCCGGTCTTCTCTGCCTTGACCGCATAGTCCCCGACCGCCAGTTGGAGGAACGAGTAGGTGCCTTCTTGGCGCGTCTTTACCTGTTGCACGACGTTCGTCGCCATGTTCGTCGCGGTCACAGCAACGTCGGGAACCACACCCCCGCTTGAGTCCGTGATGATTCCTCGAATGCTACCGTAAAGACTCTGGGCCTTGGCGGTGCCCGGCGACATAAACAGGAATACGCACAGAGTCAGCACGCACACTGGAAGAGTCAGAGGCATTGACCCAAAACGAATCCGCGCGGCGGCCTTGTGGACCCTAGCGAACCGAGATGACATAGCCTCGGTACACTTGATTCCAGTCCTCAAGGTCGCGGAAAGCATGAGAAAGAACGTTTGGCTAATACAAATCGGTGAGTCGGCTCGCATGGTTTTCCTCCTTATGGGTTTGCCGAAGCGTCAAGGCTAGACAGGCAGTGATCGGACCGTAACTTGAGATGTTCCAAGAAGAAAGCGAAAGTTTTGGATTGAGGCAATAAGTCTTTTCAATTTGCAGGTGTTTCGACAGGCTGGCGTATGCGCTTACTTGGCGCAAAGACCAAGCAGCCAATGGCAGGGAAGAAATACTTCCCCGAGTCCTCGTCTTGAAAGGACCGGTTCGCATCTGCACATGCTCACTTGGCTGTGTGCTTGGCTTGAAGACAGAAACGCCAAAGAAAACCGCTGCTTTACGAAAGTCCCCTGAACCATGCCAAGACACACGCCCTTACTTGAGGCGGATGCTAGTTCTAATAATTCAGGTTGTCAATAATTAATAATTTGTATATCTCAGCTTGGCCGACAGTAGGAAATAAGAGCCTCTTATCCTTCCCAGCACCGCCCAGTCGACCGTGATTCTCCTTCTTGATTCAAACAGTCTGGGCTCCATGTGGCTGATGGCGTTGGGGATGGCGCAAAGCGGGATTTGCCGGCACAAATCCGCCGTACCAAATCTGGGTACCTTTGATTGCCCGGCGCGGGAACTCCAGCCGACCGGCGGGACCTGACATTTACTCGCACATTTCGGTTTTGGGTCTATCTCCGGCGGAACGGATCCCATCCCCTCGGCAGGAGTGGCTTGGACTGTCCATTTGCATCCACAAGGAAAACCTTCTTTGAGCGTGTGATTTCGCCGATGACGGTCACGGGAATTCCCCCCAATTTGCGCGGCAGGCGACCGGAAAATCTCTTCGGTACGGTGAATAGCAGCTCATAATCCTCGCCGCCGTTAAGGGCCAGATGTAATGGGTCGAGACCGCGCCGCTGCAATTCTGGCGGGATTCTGACCACCGGGATTTTCGGCGCCCACACAACGGCGCCGACCCCGCTGGCCTTGCAGATGTGCTCCAGCTCGGTCGAAAGTCCATCCGAGGTGTCGATCATCGACGAGGCATATCGACGGGCAGCAAGCCACTCCCCCAACGCCAGCCGCGGCTCCGGGTAAAAATGCTTCTTCAAGAGCCTGGTCCAGCGCTTCTGCGTGTGCAATTTCTTCAACATCAGGCGCAAGCCTAGCTCAGCCTCTCCTAGTCTTCCGCTGACGCACAGCATGTCACCCGGCCTTGCACCGGACCGCAGAATTGCCTTGCCCCGATCGATTTCGCCCACAACGGTGAGGCTGATCACGACTTCCGGGTATTTCGTAGTATCGCCTCCAGCCAGGATCACGCCGAATCGGCGAGCAGCCCTCCTCATACCGTCGAGGAAATCGTCAAGCCATGCCTGGGCGCAGGCGTCCGGAAGCCCCATGGTCAAGAAAAAGTATCGCGGTCGCGCTCCCATGGCGGCGATGTCGCTCGTGGCGCGAGCGAGCGCCTTGTAGCCGACGGCCTTCGGCGCCTGAAACTTTCGGAGAAAGTGCACGTTTTCGAGAAACGCGTCCGTCGTGACGACCCATTCGCCGCCAGCGCTTGGGCGCAGAACTGCGGCATCGTCGCCCATCCCGGTGCGCAGGCCGTAATCTTGTAGGCGGGCTCCCAGTCGCCGACGCGCCGAAGCCGGCGCCATGGCGACGGAGCGTTGAGCCCCGACCCGGGCGGAAAAGAACAGCCGGCGCACCCGATCGATCAGTTGATCTTCGCTGACCATCATTTGCCCGTCAGTACAGTTGTCCAAAACCAATTTTCTGTGGTTCCATAGATGACATCTTAGGGTATGGTTGCCGATCGCGTAAGGGTTTCGAACGTCTTGAACCGGGAATTTAAGGGTTGACTCTGCCTAAGTCTGAAACTAGACTGGGCGCGGGTTTGGTATCGTACCGCTGCTTCCGGTTCACACGGCTTGATTATTGGCATGAGTCGCTCAGGGGATGATCGGCTCCAGCTCCCTCGAAAGTAAAGTAAGTTTTGCTTGAGAGATTTCAGACTATGAAGCCTGAAGCCTATACATTTTTTGTTGCCTCCAACCGGAAGGGAAGCTTCCGCAAGGTCACGCTTCCCGGCTACGTGCTGCATTTGCTGGTCATCCTGGCCGTCGTGGGCGGCGTGACGGTTATTGCGGCGGCCGGTTCCTATACGCGCATGCTCTGGAAAGTGGGTAATTACAATACTCTTCGCCGCCAGCAGGACACCCTCAAGCACAATTACGAGAAGTTGCAATCCAGCGTCAAGGACACCAACGAGCGAATGGATTCCTTGCAATCGCTGGCCACCGAAGTAGCCATGACCTACGGTTTCATGCGCTTTCGGCAGAGCCCGTTCGGCGTGAACGAATCTCCGCAGGCATTGAACGGCAAGTTTGAACAATCTGTGGCGCAATTCAATTTCCTGGAAAGAAATGTCGGCGAGGCGGCTCTTCCGATGGGAAGCCCGCAGCTGCTCTCTTCCGCGGGCTTGGCTGACTTGACTTCCACGCCGACTCTGTGGCCGGTGATTGGCCATCTGACGGGCAGCTTTGGTGAGCGCATGGACCCGTTCAGCGGAGAAGGCGCGTTCCACACGGGCGTGGACATCTCATCCCAATACGGCGATTCCGTGCGAGTCTCCGCCGACGGTGTTGTCATCGAGGCCGACGAACGCGCCGGCTACGGACGGCTGGTCGTCGTCGATCACGGATTTGGCTTGACGACCTATTACGGCCATCTTTCGAGCCTCCACGTCCTCGTAGGTCAGCAACTCAGACGCGGCGACTCGGTTGGCAATGTCGGCGTCAGCGGACGTTCCACCGGTCCTCACGTCCACTACGAAGTTCGCATCAATGGCGCGCCGGTCAACCCGATGCGCTACCTACGCCAAGCCTCTGCAGCAGACTGATTCTCTTCTTTCAGACCTCACTTTGTGAAAGTCCCCCAACGATTTTAGTAGCGCGAGCTTCAGCTTGCGGGGGTTCGTCCTTGCAAGGACCAAAACCCGCAGGCTGAAGCCCGCGCTACGCAAAGCCGTGGCGGCCTCAAATTATTGCGGTTTTCGTGTTTCGCCGAGTTTCAATATGTCCGGAGTCAGCTCAACTAAAATGCGAACCCGCTCCGCCGCCTGCGTGACTTCCGCGGTAGTCAACAAAGTCTGAAGCAAGGCGAGGGCTTTGGGGTCCATCGACTGGCGCGTTTTGGGACTTTCAAGCCCCGCAGTTCCGACCATCCGCAAAACTTCCAGCGCGGACTTGAGTTGCAGCGCGTCCGTGCTGTTGTCACATTCCCCCTCGAGCGAGATGCGCAGGTTGTCGCCCTCGGGCCTTGCGGCCAGGGTGATCCACTGCACCGACCGCGCGAGGCTGGCGAGCTGCGTGGACCGCACCCCGCCCGGAGCAAAATTGTCCGGGACCGGCGGCACGCGCGTGATCGCGAACACGGGGGCGCCATCCAGCCGCGCGGCGCGCTCGCGGGCGGGATCGCCCGAGAGGTCCTCGGAATGCCCGGCGAACAGAGCAGCGATGCTCGGCCCTGCGACGAGCGCGATGCGATGTTCGTCAAGGAATGTGACGGAATTCCATCCCGTCCGATCGCCCATCGGGAAGAGAAACACGTCGTGCCCTTGCTGGTGATCGAGCTTTCCCTTGCGCGTGGCGTAGTCGTGAATTTTCGCCCGGTCAAAGCGGCCGTCGGCGATCACCACGCTTTGCCTCGGCTCTTTGCCGGACAGCGCCGGCCACGACGCAATCACTGCCCGGTCCAAATCCTTTTCAAAATCAAAACCCGTGGAGCGAACAAAATCCGCGTAGTCCTGATTGGGCACGGCGATGGGCCCTTTGTCCGGCCGATGCTGATAAAAGGAGGATGTGCGCATGGCGGAGAGATCCATATAGACCAGCGTCGGCGCTCCCGCTGGCAGCGCAGAGAGCAACTCCGGAGCCGAAGAAGCGTGCGCGGTGGCGCTTCGCCGGAAATTTCCATAGAGCAGCAACGCAGCCGCAATTGCGGCAGTCGCAACACCAGTCGAGATGAGAAGAGTTTTCCGGGGTCGCAGCATTCACGCTCGCTCCCAGTTGCATTCTCTCATTGAAGGTTTGTACGCGCTACGGGCATCGAAAAACTATTTCGTCGCAGAAGCGCTACTGTTTTCTCGACGGCTTCCGTCACGTCAGGTAGAGAGAGCCACGAAAATGATTAGTTCCCCTACCAGCACCCATGGGTGTAGAATAAAAATTCCAGCACGGACTCGAAGATCGAACGCGGGGATGGGCTCAAAATTGGGCCTATTGGCAAGTAGGCGAGGTTTGCACAGGTCTTCCACAGGGGGTCCTTGCAATTTTAGTTCCCTTTTGTTATATTTTCTCGGTTTGCGCCGTGCTGGCGTAGCTCAGTTGGTAGAGCATCTGATTTGTAATCAGAGGGTCGGGGGTTCAAATCCCTCCGCCAGCTCTGCCAAAATTTTTCGAGTCAGGGGAAGAATCCCAATTGATTGCGGGAGGCAAGTTCCTGCATCGCGAAGCGAGCGTGAAGGTGTCCTTTGTCATCGCAAACTTCGCGGATGCACTGTGGCCTTCTTCGCTTAATTCCCCCCGTGCGGACGGGTGGGTGAGTGGCTAAAACCAGCAGACTGTAAATCTGCCGCTCCTTGCGGGCTACGGAGGTTCGAATCCTCCCCCGTCCACCATCTGGTCGCACCGCTCGCAGCGAGTGCTCGCGGCGAGCCGCTGGAGATGACCTGATACACGAACCAGTTGCGATCGCGATTTTTTCGGGTGCGGGCTCTGCTTGTCGCCTGTCGGAAAACGAAATGCCTGGCCGCGTTGTGAAATCCGTCGGAGCGAGACATAAATTTATAGCGTCACAGATTGCGCTGCATGCGGCAAACAGAACTCGCCTGGGTAGCTCAGATGGTAGAGCGCGTCCTTGGTAAGGACGAGGTCACCGGTTCAATCCCGGTCCCAGGCTCCAGAGGTTGTGGGTGCGGGCTCTACGCGCCGCCAAAGCCCGCCGCGGCGGGCGTCGGCGACTGGGAGCCGCCCAGAGTTTGTTTTAGCAGGCAGGGCGGGGGTAACTCAACGGTAGAGTCTCGCTCTTCCAAGGCGATGGTTGCCGGTTCAAATCCGGTCCCCCGCTCCAGAAATTGTTTTGAAGGGACGCATGCGTGGAAGGATCGGGCCTCGAGTAATCCGGGCGACGGTTTTCCGTCAGGCGTCCATCGAGAGGCTACTTGACGCGAACTGTTTGCATGAAGCAGGGAGATTTCAGGGTGCGATTTACCTGTGTGGCTATGCCTTGGAATGTAGATTGAAGTTTTGCGTGTGTTTAGCTCGCGGTGCGCCGTACTTAGAGGAAACCGAGGCGAAGAATCTGGGTCATGAGCTTGACAAGTCGTTGCACGCTGCGGGGTTAGATAAGAAGCTCTTTAAGAACGAGGAGCTCAGGGTGGCATTCCTTAGGATCATCCGCGAATGGTCTACAGAAATTAGATATTCAGGGAGCACAAGTAACAATAGCGAATCGGAAAGCTTTCTGAGGGATACAAGGGCGTTACTGAGATGGCTGCAGACGGAATCAAAATCGTAAGGGAGGCGTTGGAGAAGGGGTTCGCCTCCAAGCGCGCAAAGATGTTTTCCTTTGCCGAAAAGAGTGGATACAAGAATTTCATCCGCTTGTTTGTGATTTCAGATTTTTTCCGCGGGAAGAATGAAAAGGAACGCTTGGGAGAAGTCTTGTCGATGTTGGAGGAGAACGGCGCAAGGAACGTGATGACAAGAATTTCGTTGTGTGTCGTGATGACGAAGAGAGAGTACGAGCGCGAATTCGGGCGCGGAATCTTTTTGGGCGTCGACCTTCATAAGACTGCAAGGACGATGAAATCACGGCCAAAGCTTCACAGGCTCACACAAGTTCGGGCTACGAAGTAGTCGCTCTGAGGAGCAAGCGCAGCAATGGCGAAAGAAAAATTCGAGCGGAACAAACCGCACCTGAATATCGGGACGATCGGGCACATCGATCACGGCAAGACGACGCTGACGGCGGCGATCACCAAGGTGCTGTCCAAGCACAACCCGAAGGTGGCCTTCCGGGCGTTTGATTCGATCGACAACGCGCCCGAGGAACGCGAGCGCGGGATCACCATCGCAGTGTCGCACGTGGAGTACGAGACCGCGAACCGGCACTACGCGCACATCGATTGCCCGGGGCACGCGGACTACGTGAAGAACATGATCACGGGCGCGGCGCAGATGGACGGAGCGATTCTGGTGGTGGCGGCGACGGATGGACCGATGCCGCAGACGCGGGAGCACATTCTCTTGGCGCGGCAAGTGGGCGTGCCGTCGATCGTGGTGTTCATGAACAAGTGCGACGCGGTGGAAGATCCGGAACTGTTGGAACTGGTGGAACTGGAAGTGCGGGAACTGTTGAAGCTGTATCAGTTTCCAGGGGACGACATTCCGGTCATCCGAGGCTCGGCGCTGGGAGCGTTGAACGGGGAAGAGAAGTGGGAAAAGCAGATTGAAGCGCTGATGGAGTCGGTGGACAAGTACATCCCGCAGCCGGTGCGGGATGTGGACAAGCCGTTCGCGATGCCGATCGAGGATATTTTTTCGATTTCGGGACGCGGGACGGTGGTGACGGGGCGCGTGGAGCGCGGCAAAGTGAAGGTGGGCGAGGAAGTGGAAATCGTAGGCTTCCGTCCGACGATGAAGCGGGTGGTGACGGGGATCGAGATGTTCCGGAAACTGCTGGACGAAGGGTTGGCGGGAGACAACGTGGGTTTGCTGCTGCGCGGGACGGAAAAGGAAGAAGTGGAACGCGGGCAGGTGCTGGCCAAGCCGGCCTCGATCACGCCGCACACGAAGTTCAAAGCGGAAGCGTACGTCTTGACGAAGGAAGAAGGCGGGCGTCACACGCCGTTTTTCACAGGCTACCGTCCGCAATTTTACTTTCGGACGACGGACGTGACGGGCGACGTGAAGCTGCCGACGGGCGTGGAGATGGTGATGCCTGGGGACAATGTGAGCGCGGAAATCAGTTTGATCACGCCGGTGGCTTTGGAGAAGGGGCTGCGCTTCGCGATCCGCGAAGGCGGGCACACCGTCGGCGCCGGAGCGGTTACGGAGATCGTCGAGTAAGTCAGAGGGGATCGTATGCGCGAAATCATTACGCTGCAGTGCACCGATTGCAAAAACCGGAATTACACGACCACCAAGAATCGGAAGAAACATTCCGACCGGATGGAAACGAAGAAATTTTGCAAGGCGTGCCGCAAGCACACGGGTCACAAGGAAGTGAAGTAGTTCGAGTTTGATAGGGGAGTAGGTTCAACGGTAGACCATCGGTCTCCAAAACCGAGAGTGGGGGTTCGAATCCCTCCTCCCCTGCCACTTTGGCGGCCGATGGCAGATGCGGGACAGTAGAGACAAGAAACGGGCTGAGGGCGGAGAGAGAAGCGAGCGATGGCCACGCAGGCGGGAAAATTGAAGACCGATGGTACAGAGGGGCGCGGCTCATCACTAGAGATGCTGGGCTTTTTCGCCCGCCTCGCGGAGCATCCCCGCCGGTGGCGCGGATTTCTGCACGAAGTGCGCGTCGAAATGCGTCAGGTGACCTGGCCGACGCGGCACGAAGTGATTGTGACCACCTGGGTCGTGATGGTCACAGTCGCGTTTTTCGGGGTCTTTTTCTTCGGTGTGGATAGCGGCGTCAGCTGGCTCGTCCAGCGCATCATCAAACTTTTTGCGCACTGAGGTATCCGTTGGATATGGAAAAGCAGTGGTACATCATCCACACCTATTCGGGATTTGAGAAAAAGGTGAAGGAGAGCCTGGAAAGCCGCGTGGCGGCCTTCGGGCTGCAGGACAAAATCGGCCGGATGATGATACCGACCGAGGATGTGCTGGAAGTGCGCGGCGGCAAAAAGGTGATTTCTTCCCGGATGCTGTATCCCGGCTACGTCCTGGTGGAAATGGACATGGACGACTACACCTGGCACGTCGTCCGCAACACGCCGCGGGTTACCGGATTTGTCGGTTCGGGCGAGACGCCCACGCCGCTTTCCGAAACGGAAGTGGAAAATATTCTGCACCGCGTGACCACGTCCGCGGACCGGCCCAAGCCCAAGCTGATCTTCGAGCGCAACGAGCAGGTGCGGATCATCGAAGGGCCGTTCGCGAATTTCACGGGCGTGGTCGACGATGTGAATTCGGACCGCAACACGCTGAAAGTTTCCGTGACGATTTTCGGCCGCTCGACGCCGGTCGAACTCGATTTTGTGCAAGTCGAAAAGATGGCTTAATTTCGCGAGGGTGCTCTTTCGGCCGCGCGCAGGGGAATTCGGATGGCCAAAAAAGTACAAGCAACCGTAAAATTGCAATTGCCGGCAGGCAAGGCCACCCCCGCTCCGCCCGTCGGCACTGCGCTCGGTCCGCAGGGCGTGAACATCATGGATTTCGTCAAGCAATTCAATGCCAAGACTGCCAAAGAACCCGATGGCATGATCATTCCGGCATTGGTCACAATCTACAGCGACCGCACGTTCACTTTTATCACCAAGACGCCTCCGGCTTCCGAGCTCCTGAAGCGCGCGGCCGGAATTGTCAAGGGATCGGCCGAACCGAATCGCAACAAGGTCGGCAAGGTGACGCGCAAGCAGGTCGAGGAGATTGCCAAGACCAAATTGCCGGACTTGAACACCACAAGTCTGGACTCGGCAATGCGCACAGTGATGGGCACGGCGCGCAACATGGGTCTGGAAGTGGAAGGGTAGGAGAAGAAATGGCTAAAAAGGCGGGAAAGAACATCACCAAGGCGCGCGCCCAAATCGAGGCGCGTCCTTATAAGTTTGCCGAAGCCGCGGAGGCGATCAAAAAGGCCCACTTTGTCAAGTTTGACGAGACCGTGGAGCTGGTCGCCAATCTCGGCGTCGATCCGAAACAATCGGACCAGATGGTTCGCGGCACCGTGGTCCTGCCGCACGGCCTGGGAAAAGCCAAGCGCGTTCTGGTGATTGCCATGGGCGAAAAAGTTCGCGAGGCGCAGGATGCCGGCGCGGATTTCGTCGGCGGTGAGGACATGGTCCAGAAGATTCAGGAAGGTTGGACCGACTTCGACGCGGTGATCGCGACGCCGGACATGATGCGGTCCGCCGGACGACTGGGAAAAGTGCTCGGCCCGCGGGGCATGATGCCCAATCCGAAGACCGGAACGGTAACGTTTGAAGTCGCGCAGGCGGTCAAGGAAATCAAGGCCGGAAAAGTGGAGTTTCGCGTGGACAAGCAGGGCATCGTCCACTCGCCGATCGGCAAGGTCAGTTTTGACGCCTCCAAGCTTGCCGAGAACGCGCAGGCGCTGATCGGCGCGATCATTAAGGCCAAGCCCGCGGCGGCCAAAGGAAAGTTTGTTAAGAAAGTCACGCTGACGTCCACGATGGGCCCGGGTGTGACGATTGACGAAGCCGAAGTGGAAGCCGCCGTCGCGGCCTAAAAGGCGCGGGAATTTCGCGGCGTTGGCTTACCAACGCAGCATCAGAATTCGGAGCTGGAAATGAAAAAGCGCAGTGAAAAGCAGGAAGATCTCGACAAACTGAAAAACCAACTGGCCACGGTTTCGACCGTGATCCTTTCCACCTTTCAAGGCATTACCGTGGTCGATGACAACAAGCTGCGCCGTGCCGTCCAGCAGGCCGGCGGGCATTACCAGGTCGTGAAAAACACATTGGCCGAGCGCGCCGCTGCCGGCACGCCGATCGAGCCCCTGCTGAAGAACCTGGCAGGAACCAATTCCATAGCCTACACAGCGACGGACCCGGTTTCGCTCGCCAAGGCGCTCACCAAGATTGCGAAGGACGTTCCGGCCTTCCAGTTTCGCGCCGGAATCATCGAAGGGCGCGTGCTTTCGATCGCGGAAATTCAGCAGCTTTCGGCGCTGCCCTCGAAGGAAGAATTGATCAGCAAGATCATGTTTCTGGTCAACGCGCCGGCCCAGCGCATTGCTTCGGTACTATCCGCGGTCAACCGCAACCTGGCCGTCACGGTCAACGAAGCGGTGAAGGCCAACAAGTTCGGACCGGGTTCTGCCCCGGTCGAGACGGCTCAATAAAGAATCTGATTTGCATCTAATGAGGAGAGGACACAGCAATGGCCAATAAGGTGGAAGCAATCCTGGAAGAGATCAAGGGCCTGACCCTGCTCGAAGCGGCTGACCTGGTCAAGAAAATGGAAGAGACCTTCGGCGTTTCGGCGGCGGCCGCGGCGCCGGTGATGGTGGCGGGGGGAGCGGCGGCGGGAGCGGCCCCGGTCGAAGAGAAGACGGAGTTCTCGGTTGTGCTTACGGATGTGGGCGCGAACAAGATCAACGTCATCAAGGCGGTACGCGAAGTCACCAGCCTGGGCTTGAAGGAAGCCAAGGACCTGGTCGATGGCGCGCCCAAGCCGATCAAAGAAGGCGTAAACAAGGACGAGGCGGCCACGATCAAGAAGAAGTTCGAGGATGTCGGCGCCAAAGTCGAAGTGAAGTAACGGTATCGGAGTAACCCAGCAATTCCGGCGCGAGGCGCCCCGACTAAGTCGGGTCTGCCGCGCCCTGAGGGGTTTGCTTACGCAATTTCCAAGACGTGATTTGTCAACCTTAACTTGGTCCCGCCGGGACCCGGGGCGGCGGTGTCTACCGTGCCGCCGATCGGTGTTTCGGCCCAACCTTGCGAATTTTATGAGGTCATAGCATGCCGAATGGAAATGGGAATCATCATATGCGAGAGCGCGAGCGTCTGGATTTTTCCAAGATCCGAAGCTCGATTCAAATTCCGAACCTGATCGAGGTTCAGAAGAATTCCTATCAGCGATTTCTGCAGATGGATTTGCTTCCGTCCGAGCGCGAAGACGGCGGCCTGCAATCGGTGTTCACTTCGGTGTTTCCGATTCAGGATTTCCGCGGCCTCTCGCAGCTGGATTTCGTGGACTACTCGATCGGGAACTGGGAGTGCAAGTGCGGAAACCTGAAAGGGCTGCACCACCTGCGCGCCACGTGCCGCAATTGCGGCGCCTCCGTCGTCACCAATCCCTATCAGACGGGCGACGTGCTGTGCACCAAGTGCGGCACGTTCAACAAAAACACGCCCACGTTTTGCGAAAAGTGCGGCGACCCGGTCGGCATGCAGCTCAAGTACGACGTGAACGAGTGCCAGGAGCGCGGCATGACCTACGCCGCCCCGCTCAAGGTTACTATCCGTCTCACCATTTACGACAAAGATCCGGACACCGGCGCGAAAAACATCCGCGACATCAAAGAGCAGGAAGTATTTTTCGGCGACATTCCTCTGATGACCGACAACGGCACGTTCGTCATCAACGGCACCGAGCGCGTGATCGTCAGCCAGTTGCACCGCTCGCCGGGCGTGTTTTACGAATCGGCCAACAATCGCAGCTATTTCCTCGGGAAAATCATTCCCTACCGCGGATCGTGGGTCGAGTTCGAGTACGACACCAAGAATATTCTGTACGTCCGCATCGACCGCAAGCGCAAATTCCTGGGAACAATTTTCCTGCGGGCGCTGGGCATGAAGTCCAACGAAGAAGTTCTGCGCACGTTCTACCAAGTCGAACGAGTCACCCTGCGCGACGGCGACCTGCACTGGAACCTCTCCGAAGGTCTGATCGAGCGCAAGATTTCCCACGAAATCAAGAATTCCAAGACCGACGAAGTGCTGGTCGGCGCGCACAAACGCATCACCGAAGCGCTGTACAAGGAACTCGTCAAGGCCAAGGTGCCCGCCGCGCACGTTTCCGTCGCGGATCTCGAGGGCGCTTACTCCGTCGCCGATCTCGTGAACCGGCAGACCGGAGAAGTTCTCCTGGAAGCCAACAAGCCGCTGACCGCCGAAATCTGGACTTCGCTCGCCGAAGCGGGCATCACCAGCGTCGACATCTTTTTCCCCGACCGCGACGACGTCGGCGTGGTCCTTTCCCGCACGCTTGATAAGGACGCGATCAAATCGCCCCGCGAGGCGCTGATCGAAATTTACAGGAAACTCCGCCCCGGCGATCCGCCGACGCTGGAAACGGCCACGGCTTTGTTCAACGGGATGTTCTTCGACCCGCGCAAGTACGATTTCAGCCGCGTGGGCCGCTTGAAATTCAACATCAAGTTCGGCCTGGAAACGCCGCTCAACACGCGCACGCTGGACGCCGCCGATTTCGTCGCGGCCATCCGCTACCTGATGAAGCTGCGCAAGAACATCGGCACGCTGGACGACATCGACCACCTGGGCAATCGGCGCGTGCGCGCGGTCGGCGAACTCCTCGAGAACCAATTCCGTATTGGCCTGGTCCGCATGGAGCGCGCCATCAAGGAAAAAATGTCGGTGTACCAGGAAATGTCCACCGCCATGCCGCACGACCTCGTGAACGCCAAGCCGGTCATGGCCGCGATCCGCGAATTCTTCGGCAGCTCTCAGCTTTCGCAGTTCATGGACCAGACCAATCCGCTTTCCGAAATCACCCACAAGCGGCGCCTCTCGGCCCTTGGGCCGGGCGGACTCTCGCGCGAACGCGCCGGGTTCGAGGTGCGCGACGTTCACCCAACGCACTACGGACGCATCTGCCCGATCGAAACGCCGGAAGGCCCGAACATTGGTTTGATCAGCTCGCTGTCCTGTTACGCGCGGATCAACGAATTCGGATTTATCGAGTCGCCCTATCGCAAGGTGAAAGCCGGGCGCGTGATCGACTACGTGATGATCGTCAACTCGGGCGAAAGCGAATTCAAGGCGGGTGAAATTATCGAGCGGGACAAAGTGGAAGCGGTGAACGAGGAACTGAAGCGCCGCAAAGTCACGAACGATCCCTACTGCTTCTATCTTTCCGCGTGGGAAGAGGACCGCTACGTCGTCGCGCAGGCCAACGTGCCGCTCGACGAGCGCGGGCGCATCACCACCGAACTCGTCAACTGCCGCCAGGCCGGAAACTTCGTCCTGAAATCGCGCGAAGAAGTCGATTACATCAACGTCTCGCCGAAACAGCTGGTGTCGGTCGCGGCCAGCCTCATTCCTTTCCTGGAAAACGACGACGCGAACCGCGCCCTCATGGGTTCGAACATGCAGCGCCAGGCCGTGCCGCTGATTCGCGGAGAAGCTCCGCTGGTCGGCACCGGAATGGAACGCGTCACCGCGCGCGATTCGGGAGCGGTGGTCATCTGCCGCCGCGACGGAATCGTCGATCAAGTGGATTCCGAGCGGATCATCGTGCGCGTCGAGTCCGACCACTCGGGCGTGCTCTCGCGTGAAGTGGGCGCGGACATCTACCAGCTCATCAAATTCAAGCGTTCCAACCAGAACACCTGCATCAACCAGAAGCCGCTCGTCCGCGTGGGCGACCGCGTCCGCCAGGGGCAAGTGCTGGCCGACGGCCCGTGCACCGATCGCGGCGAACTGGCGCTGGGCCGCAACGTTCTGGTCGCGTTCGTGCCCTGGCGCGGGTACAACTTCGAGGACGCCATCCTGGTCAGCGAAAAGCTGGTCAAGGACGACTACTACACATCCATCCATATCGAGGAATACGAAATCGAGGCGCGGGACACGAAACTCGGCCCCGAGGAAATCACGCGCGATATTCCCAACATCAGCGAAATGTTTCTTCGCAACCTCGATGAAAGCGGCGTGATCCGCATTGGCGCGACCGTGCGGCCGGGAGACATCCTGGTCGGCAAGGTCACTCCCAAGGGCGAAACCACGCTCACGCCGGAAGAAAAACTGTTGCGCGCCATCTTCGGAGAAAAGGCCGGCGATGTGCGCGACGCTTCCCTCTACTGCCCGCCGGGCATCGAGGGCACTGTCGTGGACGTCAAGATTTTCTGCCGCAAGGGCGCCGAAAAGGACGAACGCCACAAGGCGATCGAGGCCGCGCAGGTGTTCAAACTCGAAAAGAACTTGTCGGACGAAATCCGCATCCTCACCGACGAGCGCCTGAAGCGTCTTTCCGTGCTTCTCGAAGGCAAGGCGCTCACCGCCGACCTGCATGACGAAAAGACCAACAAGCGCTTGATCACCAAGGGCACCGAGCTCACGCGCGACATCATCGAAAAGATCGCCACGCGCAACCTCAAGCGGTTGCGCCTCGCCGATAAGGACCCTCTGCTCATCGAGAAAATCGATGAAATCGAGGAGATGACTTCGCGCCAGATCGACGTGCTCAGGAAAATTACCGAGGAGCGCAAGGAAAAGCTCCGCAAAGGTGATGAGCTGCCTCCGGGCGTCATCAAACTCGTGAAGTGCTACATCGCCATGAAGCGCAAACTTTCGGTCGGCGACAAAATGGCCGGCCGCCACGGCAACAAGGGCGTCATCGCGCGTATCGTTCCGGAAGAGGACATGCCGTATCTGCCGGACGGCACGCCGGTGGAAATCGTTCTGAATCCCCTCGGCGTTCCGTCGCGTATGAACGTCGGACAGATTCTCGAAACGCACCTCGGCTGGGCGTCGAAAGAGCTGGGCCGCAGCGTGGCGCGCCTGCTCGATCAGAACAAGAAATCAGACGCCTTGCGCCGCTGGTTCCGCGAAGTGTTTTCCGACACGGCCATCTGGAAGACGCTGACGGATCTGGACGACGACACGCTGCTCGAATATGCCGACAGCTTCCGCGAAGGCATCCCGATGGCCACGCCAGTATTTGACGGCGCGCGCGAAGCCGAAATCCGCCACCTGCTCGAGGTAGCGGGCCTGCCGAACGCGGGAAAAATCACGCTGTGGGACGGCATGACGGGCGAGGAATTCGGCCAGGCCGTGACCGTCGGCTACATCTACATGCTGAAACTCTCGCACCTCGTCGACGACAAAATCCACGCGCGGTCCATCGGGCCGTACTCGCTCATCACGCAGCAGCCGCTCGGCGGCAAGGCGCAGTTCGGCGGGCAGCGCTTCGGTGAAATGGAAGTGTGGGCGCTCGAAGCCTACGGCGCGGCGCACATCCTTCAGGAATTGCTGACCGCGAAGTCGGACGACGTTTACGGCCGCGCGAAAATTTACGAGGCCATTGTCAAGGGCGAGCCGGGCATCGAGCCGGGCGTGCCCGAATCGTTTAACGTCCTGGTCCGGGAATTACAATCGCTCTGCCTGGACGTGGAATTGATGAAGCGCCAAAAAGCAGTGGAAAAGCCGGCCGCGGATTAGTTCGTTAGGTTTCTTTTCTTTCTCCCGGCATGCCGGGATGGCTCCGATGGAATCCATCGGAGCAGGAGGGACATACCTTGTATCGAAGCAGCCCTTATGATCGTGCCAGTTTAATCGCCGATTTCGATTCCATCCGGATCAGCCTTGCGAGTCCGGAAAAAATCAGGTCCTGGTCGCACGGCGAAGTTACCAAGCCGGAGACCATCAACTACCGTACCTTCAAACCCGAACGCGACGGCCTGTTCTGCGCGAAAATTTTCGGTCCTGTCACGGACTGGGAGTGCCTCTGCGGCAAGTACAAGCGCATGAAGCACCGCGGCGTGATCTGCGACAAGTGCGGAGTGGAAGTCACACTCAGCAAAGTCCGCCGCGAGCGGCTCGGGCATATCGAGCTCGCTTCCCCTTGCTCGCACGTCTGGTTCTTCAAGGGGCTGCCGTCCCGCATCGGCTATTTGCTCGACATCTCGATGCGCGATCTCGAGCGCATCCTGTATTTCGAGGGCTACGTGGTCATCGATCCTCTCGAAGTTCCCGGGATCAAGGAACGCGAGATGCTCCCCGAGGAAAAATACCGCGAGCTGCAAAAAGAATTTCCCGGGCAATTCCGCGCGCAGATGGGCGCGGAAGCCATCAAGGAACTTCTGAAGCGCGTGGACATCGAGAAGCTCTCCGAAGAGTTGCGCGAGAAGATGAAGGTCGATCCCAGCCTGCAGAAGCGCATCAAGTACGCCAAGCGCTTGAAGGTGGTCGAATCGTTCCGCAAGAGCGGCAATCGTCCCGAATGGATGATTCTCGATGTGCTTCCGGTTCTGCCGCCGGAGCTGCGTCCACTCGTGCCTCTGGACGGCGGCCGTTTCGCCACTTCCGATTTGAACGATCTCTATCGCCGCGTCATCAACCGCAATAATCGCCTGAAAAAACTGATGGAGCTGCACGCGCCGGACGTCATTGTCCGCAACGAAAAGCGCATGCTCCAGGAAGCGGTCGACGCGCTGTTTGATAACGGGCGCCGCGGCCGCGTTTTGCGCGGCACCAACAACCGCCCGCTCAAATCGCTTTCCGACACGCTCAAGGGAAAGCAAGGCCGCTTCCGCCAGAACCTGCTCGGCAAGCGCGTCGATTATTCGGGGCGTTCCGTGATCGTCGTCGGCCCGGAACTCAAGCTGCATCAGTGCGGCCTGCCGAAGAAAATGGCGCTCGAGCTGTTCAAGCCGTTCATCTATCATCGCCTCGAAGCGCAGGGCCACTGCACAACCATCAAACAAGCCAAGGAAATGGTCGAGCAGCAGGAATCCGTGGTCTGGGACATCCTCGAGGAAGTGATTCGCGAGCATCCGGTGCTTCTGAACCGCGCTCCCACGTTGCACCGCCTCGGCATTCAAGCCTTTGAACCGGTGCTCGTCGAAGGCAAAGCCATTCGCATCCACCCGCTGGTCTGCACGGCGTTCAACGCCGATTTTGACGGCGATCAGATGGCCGTGCACATTCCTCTTTCGCCCGAAGCGCAAGTGGAAGCCTCGGTCTTGATGCTTTCGGCGAACAATATTCTCTCGCCGGCCAACGGCCTGCCGCTCGCCGTTCCGACGCAGGACATGGTCCTCGGAATCTACTATCTGACCAAGTCCAAGCCCGGCGCCAAGGGCGAAGGGCGCGCCTTCGGCCACACCGAGGAAGTCGTTCTGGCTCTCGAGTCCGGCGAAGTCGAACTCCTCACGCCGATTCGTCTCCGCTACGAAGGCGAGATGATCGACCTCACCGCCGCCTACGACGATCAGGACGTCCCGCACGCCGAATCGGTCACGCTGAAGCGCCAGTTCATCAACACCACCGTCGGGCGCGTGATTTTCAACGATCACCTGCCCAAGGAGATGCCGTTCATCAACGGCTTGATCAAGAAAAAGGGCGTGCAGCAGCTCTGCTATTACTGCTACCTGCGCTTTGGATTGAAGCGCACCGTGCAGATGCTCGACGAACTCAAGGAACTGGGCTTCCAGTACGCCACCAAGTCCGGTATCTCGATCGGTATTGACGACATGGTTATCCCGGGCGACAAATTCTCGCTCGTCGAGAACACGGAAAAGGAAGTCGTCAAGGTGCAGCAGCAATACTTGGACGGCGCCATCACCAACGGCGAACGCTATAACAAAGTCGTGGCCATCTGGAGCGACATCACCGAAAAAGTCGCCGAGCAGATGTTCAAAGCGATGGAGAACCAGGACAAGGAAGGCATCATCAACCCGATTTACGTCATGGCCGATTCCGGCGCCCGCGGATCGAAGCAGCAGATCCGCCAGCTCTCCGGCATGCGCGGCTTGATGGCCAAGCCCTCGGGCGAAGTCATCGAAACGCCGATCACGTCCAACTTCCGCGAAGGCCTTACCGTGCTGCAATACTTCATCTCGACGCACGGCGCGCGCAAGGGACTGGCCGACACGGCCCTCAAGACGGCCGATTCCGGCTACCTCACCCGGCGCCTCGTGGATGTGGCGCAGGATGTAATCATCAGCGAAATCGATTGCGGCACCGCCGACGGCATCTTCGTCGAACCGATCACCGAGGCGGGCGTCGAAGTCGAGCCGCTGCGCGACCGCGTGGTGGGCCGCGTCTCACTCGACAAAATCAAAGATTACGAAGGCAATGTCATCGTGGATGTTAACGAAGAAATCAGCGAGGAACTTGCCAACTCCATTCAGGCCGCCGGCATTGAGCGCGTGAATATCCGCTCCGTGCTGACCTGCGAATCCCGGCGCGGCGCCTGCGCCCGCTGCTACGGACGCAACCTGGCCACCGGCCGATTCGTCGAACTCGGCGAAGCGGTTGGCGTGATCGCCGCGCAATCGATCGGCGAACCGGGCACGCAGCTCACCATGCGCACGTTCCACATCGGCGGAACGGCGACCCGCATCACCGAACAATCCAAACTCGAGTCCCGCAACAGCGGCTTCGTCCGCTTCATTGACATGAACCTCGTGCGCGGCCGCGGCGCGCACCTGATTGCCATGAACCGCAACGGCTTGATCGCCATCGTCGACGAAAAGGGCCGTGAAAAGGAGCGCTACCACGTGGTCTACGGCGCGCGCCTGCGCGTCGAGGAAAATCAACCTGTCAAACTCGGCGAACTCCTTGCCGAATGGGACCCGTACACGTTTTCCATCCTCACCGAAGCCGGAGGCACGGTCCAGTTCAAGGACCTTCAGCCCGGCATCACCATCGAGGAACAGGTCGACGAAGTCACCGGCCTCTCGCAGCTGGTCGTCACGCTGCCTCCGGGCGATGAAAAACACGCGCCGACGATTCAGGTGCGCGACTCCGCCGGCCGCACCCGGAAAAAATACCTCATGCCTTCCCGCGCGCACTTGATGGTGCAGGATGGCGACGAGGTGCAGCCCGGAGACGTGCTGGCGAAAATTCCGCGGGAAACCACGAAGACCAAGGACATCACCGGAGGTCTGCCTCGCGTCGTGGAACTCTTCGAGACCCGCAGGCCGCGCGACCCTGCCGTCATCAGCGAAATCGACGGCGTCGTGAAATACGGCGAAATCAGCAAGGGTCTCCGGAAGATTTACGTCGAAAGCGAAGACGGCAAGACGCAGAAGGAATACTCGATCATCCGCGGCGTGCACATCAACGTGCAGGAAGGCGAACACGTCAAGGCGGGCGAGCCTTTGATCGACGGCCCGCTCAACCCGCACGATTTGCTGGCCGTCCTCGGCGAAAAATACACGCAGGCGTACCTGGTGAACGCCATCCAGGAGGTCTACCGCCTCCAGGGCGTCAACATCAACGACAAGCACATCGAGACGATCGTCCGCCAGATGATGCGCTGGGTGAAAGTGGAAGACGTCGGCGACACGGCGTTCCTCCTCGACGAGCAGGTGGACAAGTTCCGCTTCCGCGAGGAAAACGACCGCATCATCGGCGAGGGCTTGCGTCCCGCCACGGGCCGCCCGCTGCTCCTCGGCATCACCAAGGCGTCGCTCTCGACCGATTCGTTCATCTCCGCCGCCAGTTTCCAGGAGACCACGCGCGTCCTCACCGAAGCCGCCGTCGCCGGCAAGGTGGATTACCTGCGCGGCCTCAAGGAAAACGTCATCATGGGCCGCCTGATCCCGGCCGGCACCGGCCTCGAGCGGTACCGCAACATCCAACTGCTCACCGAAATGCCTCCGCCGCCTCCGCCTGAGGAGATCATGCCTCCCGCCGAGCTTTCCGCGGAAGAAGCCGCCGCGCTCGACTTCCTGCGCAAGGATGCCGATGCGCTCGCGGAGGGTGGGTCGGATTAGCTGTTACGAGAAGTTTTCAATTGGAAGGAATATTTGGGCGGCCCGATGCTTGGGTCGCCCATTTCTATGTAGATTGGACGCCCATGTCGGACAGTGACGAGCGCCCCACGCTCAGGGCTGTGATACGGCTGCAGTGACAACCTCAGCTGAGGAGTAACTGTGTTCTTGGCGGCAGTCTGGGCATTGGAGTTTCATTGGACCTTCTCCTAGATAGATTGGTACATGAATCGCCCGGACTGTATCTGCATTTAGATCACCAAGAACGAGAAATGCATCGCAGCCCTTAGTTTTGCAATGTACTCCATACTTCCGCATTTGCCACCTCCGGTGCCCCGCACGCCGATGGGGGACGATAACCAACCGCGTGACGTTTTAGCGTGGCGTCTTATGAAGAATGACACTACTCCCGATTCTCGACAAGATAACCGCCCCCACCGCAGTGGTCGCATATGGACATGGTTTTTGGTTTGTTTTCAAAGGTCCAAGAGTTGTTCACGGGAGTAGAAATCAGAAACCTAGTATGCGCTATCATCTCGTGCGCAGTTGCCCAAAGTACGATTCTTGCGATCTGCCACTCCTCCATCTTTGCTCCTAGGATGATATGCGTTATCAACAATGGATCAATCGTCACGGCCCGACTTTCTGAGCTCTCAAAGGTTCGAACGCACCGCCACTCCCTTTCGTGCTTCCAGACATCTGATTTGTAAAAGCAGACATTCAGATCCGCCTCCGCGAATACCTTGGGTCCCGGTTGGTAAGTGACTCTCCTTAGCACGCGACCGCTCTCTCGGAAGAACGGCGCCCGAGCGTTGAAGCCCAGGACGAGGCCAGTGTGATTCTGGGCGTAGTGTACCCACATCAAATGATCGTTCGGCCGCTCGGTGAGACACATGATGCCCAGACGGTTTCTCAACAGCATCCGATACGCTTTAGCTCCCGGCCCTTTGCTACCCGGCACAAGATAGCGTGTGTCGAAGGTATCGTTGAATTGCGATGGGCGGCTAAAATGCACTTCCATGTTCTCCAAGAGATTGATACGGTCGGGAGGTAGATACTTATAGAGGACTTCGGGCGGCTCCGGGTGAGGAACGTTGCCCTTTGGGACTTTCTCGAGATCGTCACGGCTTAAGGTCATTTCAGAATAATATCACCATAGAGCAAAAAGGATTCGATGGGCCGGGTGGCGGGTGGGCCGGCTTTAGCGCCCAAGGGTTTTGGCGTTGCCGGGTGCGTCG
Organism: uncultured Acidobacteriota bacterium; assembly: GCA_963719875.1. Taxonomy (GTDB): domain Bacteria; phylum Acidobacteriota; class Terriglobia; order Acidiferrales; family UBA7541; genus Palsa-360. The sequence continues at coordinate 2,424,728 of CAVRDJ010000002.1, forward strand.
AGCTTTGAGGATATTGAACCGGAAGGGCGGCACCGCTCCAGCAGTCAATTGCGGCAAGTCACCACCGTTGCGCGCGAGCAAGTATCAGGGCGGGTGGCCAACCCTTCCGCTGCAATGCGTGAACGCGGAGTATCTGATTTAGGTTTTCCGGGTGCCCGACTCTTCCAGCCTTTGGAAGGGTCGGGGTTTTGACTTCCTTCCCGGAAAAATCGAACCCGCCGACCGTTCGAACACCCCCGAAGGATCGTGGCCCCAACGTAAACTGCAGCTCTGTGACTCGGCCACTTGCCACGATCTAAGTTAAGTATCCTGCTTGGTCTCTGGTTTTATCACCCGAATCTTACTTGCGGTGGCTACTACAAAACAACCAACCCACTCGCGGACATCTTCCTTTTGAAACAATTCCGTGATTCGCTGAACCAAGCCTCTCCGTTTGGGCGAGCGAAGACGCAGAAGCAGGATCCCGTGGTGCGAACCAGGTGCGAACCGCCGCAAGTCCGAGAAATCCAGGTCCTGAGTAATCAGGAATCTCGATTCCTTCTGCGTCGTCTCCCAAATCTCCGTGTCTGCACGGCCCAGAAGGAATTCACTATGGAGCGTATGAACGTCGTGTCCAAGGTCTTTGAGGAGGGTTGCAAGCCGATAAGGAAGATTCTCGTCCAGCTTGATCTTCATCGAATGTGCGGAACTGCGGGAACAGGCAAGTCCTCTTCGGCGGAAGCAGCGGCAAACGCGATGGCAGCTTGAATGTCTTCGGCTTTCAAGCTTGGGAAATCGGAAAGAATGTCTTCGGCGGTATCTCCGTCGGCCAGACTGGCGAGCACAGTGCGAAGGGTGACACGCGTCCCTTTGAAGACAGGCTCCCCGCCGCAGATTCCCTTGTCGCGGATGATGCGCGCCTCGTAGTTTTTCGGATTTTCGGTCGCGCCGCTCATGATGCTCGCCTCAACCTTTGTTTATCCATCTTATCATCTTGTTGAACCAAGTTTGTGCCGATTTTGGCGGGTGGCCAACCCTTCAGCTGTGATTCGTCAATGCGGAGTTTCTGCTTTAGGTTTTTCGGACGGGTGGCGCAGGCGTCAGCCTGCGTGGATTGGTTGCGGCATCATCGCTCGTTGTCCTAGCCAGCCCCCACAGGCTGAACAGGCTGCGGAAAAAGGGCTCTAATCCTTTTGTCATTCCGAGCGAAGCGAGGAATCGCTCTTTCCTTTCATGGGCTCAAATCGAAGAGAGATTCTTCGCTTCGCTCAGAATGACAAAACGTGGGTGGCCAATGTTTCCCCGTGTTTTCAGTTCAGGTTTTCGGGTGGCCGACTCTTCCAGCGTTTGGAAGGGCGGGTGGCCGGCCCTCCCGCGTGTTTTCTGTTGATGAAATCCCGCGATCGGATGAAAGCGCTGCAATACGTCAACGCCGAGTTAATGATTTAGGTTTTTCGGGTGGCCGACTCTTCCAGCGTTTGGAAGGGTCGGGGTTTTGACTTCCTTTCCGGGAAAATCAAACCCTCTGGCACCTCGAAAGCCTCGAGGGATCGTGCACCTGCAACGTCAACCCCGACTCAAAGGCCCGCCCGACACCAGATACTTTCTTAAATTTGAAAGGCGTTGGCGTGGCAGGAATCTATAGGAGGTCGGGACTTTAGTCCCGACGAAAAGGGTCGTCTGATCAGGGGTTTTAACCCCTGAAGTTTCAGGGGCTGAAGAGTCTGTGTGAGAACTCAATATTGGGACGTTCATGTAGCGCCCGCCTTCAGGCGGGCACTTTGGAATCAAGCAGATGCCCGCCTGAAGGCGGGCGCTACATGAACCAAAACCGAGTTCTCACACAGACTCTGAAGCCCGCAATAAGACGCAACCTGAATGGCCGAGCTGAAGCTCGGCCCTCCTAGAAGCGGAAGCTTTCAAATTAGGACAGCCGGGTACCCCATCTGTCGTCCGCCCCGGCGGACGCGACCGGTGGGATTTTTGAACTTCGTATTGCACTCAGACTTCGCGTCCGCAACGTGTGTTATCCTTATCCTGTGGAGATCACGCTCAACATCCCGGACGATCTTGCCCGGAAAATCACTCTCGAGGGCAGTGACCCGGCGCGGGTCGCGCTGGAGGCATTGGCCCTGGAAGGCTACCGCACCGAACGGTTGTCTGAATCCGCCGTTCGCCAGATGCTGGGATTCGAGACCAGGATGGAAGTGCACGCGTTTCTGAAGCAGCATGGGGTTTACCTCCATTACGATATCGCGGATTTAGAGCAGGACCAGGTAACCGCCGAAAAGTTGCGCGGAAGACTCCCAGACGAGAAGGCTTCCGGCAAGCCCCACTTAGGATGATCGTTGTCGCCGACACCTCCCCGATCAATTATCTGATTCTTATCGGAGAGATTGAAATCCTCACAAGGATGTATGGTAGGGTTGTGATCCCGCGTGCGGTGCGCGAGGAGCTTCTGCGGCCTTCAGCTCCCGAGATGGTTCGGAATTGGATGAGCCAAATGCCTGTTTGGCTTGAGGTTCATACTCCCTTGAATGCCCCGGATGCATCGCTCGCCGCGTTGGACCCAGGCGAGCGCGACGCAATCATTCTTGCAGCAGAACTTAGGGCCGATCAACTGATTGTTGACGACAGGCAGGGACGCCACGAGGCCGAAAAGCGCGGCATCCCGGTTATAGGGACGCTCGGCGTAATACGGGAAGCCGCCACTCTTGGCCTGCTGGACCTTCGGACCGCGGTGAAACGCCTTGAAGCCACAAGCTTTCACGTTGCACCGGAAATCCTGAAGCGTCTATTGAAAGACCAACGTTAGTCGGCGCGGGGACTCACCAACCATGTCAGCCGGCTGCGCCAGGCTTCGGGGATTTTGAGGCTGGCCAACCTTTCCGCGCGTTTACAGTTTACGAAACATCGCGATCGGAGAATAGCACTGCAATACGTCAACGCCGAGTTAATGATTTAGGTTTTTCGGGTGGCCAACTCTTCCAGCCTTCGGAAGGGTCGGGGTTTTGACTCTCCTCCGGTAAAATCAACCCCCGATGTAGAGAAAGGGCCCGCCCTTCTAAGCGTGCTACAATCCTGGTACAGGAGTGACCCAATGCAAGCCGCGAAGGATCTATCCAAATTACTGTCCGGTATCCCTAAGGGCGCATGGGTGGCGTTGTCTGGGGATGAAGAGCGGGTGCTTGCTTACGCTTCCGATCTGGCGGAAGTTGTGAGTAAAGCAAATGAGCTTGGAGAATCGGACCCCGTTATCGTTCGTGTACCGGAAAATCCGTCCAGTTTGGTTGTGTAGGCGAGCTTGGCCGTTTATTCCGTCCAATACGCGGAAGTGTCCTTGACTCCGAGCCCGGCATTTCTGAAGGGCAGATCGGCGTTCCGGCCGATCATGAGGATGGCTGTTGTCGCGGGATCGCGGCGTCTGTCGTGTTATGGAGTTGTGGACTCCGGCTCGGACCATTGCATATTCCCGGCCCAATTCTTGCGTTTGTTGGATTTAGACCCGCTCGCTTCTCCGATGGAGACGATAGCCGGTGTCGGAAGCGCGGGAGTGCCGACACACTTTTTCAATGTCGAGATCGACCTGCAAGGCCTGGTTCGATTCTCCGTGTATGCCGGTTTCACGACTGGTCTGGACGACCTCGGTCTTGGGCCTTTGGGTCAAAATGGCTTCTTCGATAGGTTCCACGTACATTTTAAGTTGCCGCAGCGCATCTACGAAATTGAGACAGTCTGACTCCTTCCAAAAGCACCTACTTCGATATCGATAGAGGAGAACGAACCACCCGGAACTGAAGGGCGGGTGGCTGCGGTGGCCAACCCTTCCGCATATTTTGGGTTGATGAAATCTCGCGATCGGATGATGGCACCAAATCTTTTAACGGACGGGTGGCGCAGGCGTCAGCCTGCGTGGATTGGTTGCGGCATCCTCGCTCGTTGTCCTAGCCAGCCCCCACAGGCTGAACAGGTTGCGGAAAAAGGGCTCTAATCCTTTTGTGATTCCGAGCGAAGCGAGGAATCCCTCTTTCCTTTCATGGAGTCAAATCGAAGAGAGATTCTTCGCTTCGCTCAGAATGACAAAGCGTGGGTGGCCAATGTTTCCCCGTGTTTTCAGTTCAGATTTTTCGGGTGGCCGATTCTTCCAGCCTTTGGAAGGGCGGGTGGCCGACCCTCCCGCGTGTTTTCTGTTGATGAAATCCCGCGATCGGATGAAAGCGCTGCAATACGTCAACGCCGAGTCATTGCTTTAGGTTTTTCGGGTGGCCGACTCTTCCGGCCTTTAGAAGGGTCGGGGTTTTGACTTCTTCTCCGGAAAAATCAACCCTTCCGACCCCTCGAAAACCACGAGGGATCAGGCACCCGCAACTCCACCCCCGGCTCAAAGGCGCGGCCACCCGCCGACTTGGCCAAAGGTGTATAATATGAGCAACCCTATGAAACTCCGATTCAATGAAGCGAAGGCGGCACAAGCCGCAGCACGCCTTTTGAAACTTAGAGGCGGTCGCATGAGCTTCTTGAAGCTCATCAAGTTGCTCTACATCGTAGACCGGGAGGCTCTTCTGCGATGGGGTAGGCCGGTTACGACGGATCAATATGTTTCGATGGACAAAGGTCCTGTTCTCAGCAAGATCTACGATCTGATTACCGACGAGCCGGTGGCCGGCGTACCAACCGTTTGGTATTCGCTCATTTCAAAACCGGACCAATATGAAGTCTCGCTGCTAATAGACCCGCCACCCTCCGAAGAGTTGTCTCCTGCAGAGGAACAGTTAATCGACGAGATGTTCGCGAAGTTGGGAGCAAAAAGCCGGTGGGATTTGGTTGATATTTCCCACACACTGCCGGAGTGGAAAAATCCAGAAGGTAGCACCATCCCTATTCAGTACGAAGACATCTTACGTGCCGGGAAAAAACCTCAGAACGAAATCAACGAAATCCTGAGAGAACTGGACGAACTCGGAGTCGTTCAAGCTCTTACCTCGCACTGAGCAATGCACTGTGGCGACACTCTTCTTTTCGATCCAGATTTAGCGGGAGTCAACCCATCCGTCCAGGCCGACCCGTCGGCGGCACCAAATCCGCATCTTTGGATCGTTCTAACGGAGCCCCAGGCCCCGGACTTCCTATGTGTGATCGTGAATCTAACAAGGCAGCAGCCAAGATCAGATAATACAGTCGTACTTTGCCCCAAAGATTATCCATTTATCAATAAGGATTCAGTCATCCGTTACGGCGATGCGTTGATCGTGGATGGGCGAGACCTTGACGGATTTCTCAAAAAACACACAGCCAAAGGTCTTGATCGCTGTTCTCCAGACCTATTGAAGCGAATTCTAGATGGCGCGATTGCATCTCCCTTCACTCCAAAAAAGATTGTAGATTTCTGCAAGAAGAGTCTGGGCTCATGACTTTAGCGTCGTTCAGGAAGAACCGGACACCCAAGCCGACTCATCGAGCGGGCGAACCTGACTCTTTACGGTTGCTTCTTTTTGGCTGGCCGGGTGGCCCGGCGTTTGACTTTGAACTTCGGGTGCCCCATCTGTCATCCGCCTCGGCGGACGTGACAGGTGGGGCTTTTGACTTTCGGTCCTTCATCGAAAACTGCATTTCACAATTTGCGCATGGCCAACCGCACCAAAAGCCCCGCCTTTGAAAAGCGTCAAGGACGGGGCCCCCCAAGTTCAGAATCCTAACTCGGAGTGAATGTACGGGGGTAGCATTAGAGTGTCGGGCGGGGAGGATTCTGTGACATGGGAATGCAAAAGGGAGGGCCACCCGTCCTCGGATACTACCTGGGCCAAATCGCCGCCCCCTAGGCCGGCGGCCCGGCGCGATTCTCAACTCCGGGACATTGAGGGTGGGACGCGTTCCAAGCCAGCTTGGCGGACACGTTTCGAATGTCTATAGTGATGTTTAACATATCCTGCGCACTATATCGAAAGGAGCCATCAATGAACGCCGTACAAATCGAACAGAAGAGCTATGAGATGCCCCCGCTGGACGGAATCAGCATCGCATATTTTCTCACAGTCGCCGACGTTGAACGATCGGCTCGCTACTACGAAAAAGTGTTCGGCGCCCGCATTCTGACCATGGGTGACGGCAACGCGCCCCCATACCTTCAACTTGCGAATATCTGGATGATTCTGAACGTTGGAGGCGGTCCGACCCCGGATAAGCCGACGGTAACGCTCAGCGTCCCCGACCCAAATCATATCAACAGCTTTATGAATTTCCGCGTTGCGGATATTCAAGCGTGCTACAAATTATGGAAAAGTCGAGGAGCCGAGTTCATCACCGAGCCGATCCCCAAGTACGGCGAGATTCGCTGCTACATCCGCGATCCTGACGGTTACATTATCGAGGTCGGACAGAGCACCGATCTCAAGTACGGTTAGCGCTCGGCCCGCATAGGATGCGGATTAAAACGCTCACGGGTGTCCGCTTAGTGGCGGGTGGCCAACGCTTCCGCATGTTTTCAGTCGATGAAATCTCGCGATCGGATGATGGCGCCAAATCTTTTAACGGACGGGTGGCGCAGGCGTCAGCCTGCGTGGATTGGTTGCGGCATCATCGCTCGTTGTCCTAGCCAGCCCCCGCAGCCTGTACAGTCCGCGCCCTTGTAATCATTCCCCTCGCACCGAGGATTTTAGCTTTCTCGCTTGCTCCAGAATCTGCAGGATTCCGGCTGGGGCCACGCGGAGAAATCGTTCCTGGAAAGATTCATCGGCGCGACGAGCGGAAAGCTTTTCGGCTAGGCAGACGTTGAAGAACTGGTTCAGGGATACACGTTCGGATTTTGCCACCTTGCGCGCCTCCGCCAGCAACGAAGGCTGCAAGCGCAAAGGATAGCAGGGTAACCTATTGGCTCTGTTCCCGCCGGCTTTTCCGTAAGGACTCATGCAGACTTATTAAGGCCTGGGGCAAGAAACGTCAAGAGCTTTTCGATATCTAGTTTGAAAATTGTTCGAACGATATCGTTTCGGAAGAACGGTTCTCGTTGCCCGGCGCCCGACTCTTACCGCCTTTGGAAGGGTCGGGGTTTTGAGTTTCTTCCCGGGAAAATCACACTTTGACGCGTATACGCGTATACATATACTCGTATAAGATGGAGCGGAAGAAGACCCGAAATGAAGAAGAGAAAAAAGATCGCCAGGGAAGATGCCATCAAAGTGGGCAGTGGCAATGTTTTCGCCGATCTCGGCTTGCCCAACCCCGAACAGGAACTTCTGAAGGCTGAGCTGACGCTGCAAATCTACCGCCTTATAAAGCAGCGCAATCTCACGCAAACGCAAGCCGGCAAAATCCTGGGCATTTCACAGCCGCATGTTTCGGCGCTCGCCCGCAATCGCGCCGGTAACTTTTCGGTCGGGCGGCTTCTCGACTTCCTCACAGCACTGGGTCAAAACGTGGAAATAACCGTCAAGCCGGCACACAAAGAGCAAGGCGAAATGTCCGTCGTACTAATCTGAAATTTCAGACTTCTCCCGGATGGATTGGCTTCAGCCTAGCCATTGGGTTCTGGCATTCACAGTTTGTCACGCCCGTTGCACGAGGGCCATCATCTCGGGTGTGTAGCGCTCTCCAACGACTTGAATTTGCGCGAGGCGCTCCGCAATTTTCTTCCGGTCGCTCTCGGTCAGGTTTACCCGGAGCGCGCCCATGTTGTCCTCCAGATAATGAACTCGCTTTGTCCCGGGGATGGGCACTACGTCTTCGCCCTGGGAGAGCACCCAGGCCAGCGCCAGTTGTGCGGGCGTCGCGCCCTTTTCTTTGGCCAACTCCTTGACCGCTGCGGCCAGCTTGAGGTTTTCTTGCAGCGCCTTCTCCCCGAAACGGGGATTCGTCCGCCGCCAATCGCTTGGGTCGAGATCTTCAAGTTTCTGGATTGCACCCGTCAAGAATCCGCGCCCCAGAGGGCTGTACGGGATGAAAGTGATGCCAAGCTCGCGGCAAGCGGCCAATACGCCATTGACCTCCACTTCGCGCGACCAAAGCGAATACTCGCTCTGCAGCGCGGCAATCGGGTGGACTTTCGCGGCGCGCCGCAGCGTTTCCGGAGCGGCTTCCGACAGTCCGATCATCCGGACTTTTCCGGCTGAAACAAGCCCGGCCATTGCGTCAACGGTTTCCTCAATCGGAACTTTCGGATCAACGCGATGCTGATAGTAGAGATCAATCGTTTCGATGCCCAGCCGTTGCAGGCTCGCATCGCACGCACGGCGGACATTCTCGGGCGAGCTATCGACGCCCCGGAGTCCGCCGGGACCGATACGAAAGCCAAACTTCGTCGCCACGACGATGCGGTCGCGTGGAACTTGGCGCAAGAAACGTCCCAGCAATTCCTCGTTCTTGTAAGGACCGTAGACTTCGGCCGTATCCAGAAAGTTACCGCCGAGCTCTAAATATCGGCGAAGAACTCGAAGTGATTCCTCGTCATCCCCAGGTCCATAGGCAAAGGACATCCCCATGCATCCAAGTCCCAGTGCGGAAACCTGCGGTCCATTCTTTCCCAATCTTCGGTGTTCCATATTTCCTCCCCGTTGTGGCGTCACTTCTAAGATGTTTTGAATTTGATGAACGGTACGACCATCAGGCGAAAAAGCGGGACGTTGCCGCCAATCCCTAGCCGGAGGATCGAGCGAACGGATTACGAATCGTGAGCTGCCGTTCGATCGTTTGGCCATCCTGAAAATCTTCAGAGTAGAGAATCGCGCATCCAGCTTCGAGCGCGGCGGCGACGACCAGGGCGTCATAGATCCCGTAACCGTGCTGCTCCGCAATCTTGAGCGCCGCCCTGTGCATTTCAATCGTGATGGGGAGCGGGGAGGGACACAGAACACGAAATGCATCGAGTGCTCCGATCACGTCACGCCAGGGCATCAGAATTTTTCGCCGGGCTACAGAGACAAATTCATTCAGGATCTGCACACTGATCATGCCCCCTGAGGCGAGAAGTTCCACGGCTCGCGCGTTGCGCGGATCGCCCTGCGCCACGGCATAGATCAGCACGTTCGAGTCGAAGAAAGCTTCAACGCGCATTGGCATCTTCCCGGTCAAAAACGAATCCCGCAGGCAATGGACGCCGGAGTTTGCGCAGGCGGGCCAGGGCGCGCTGGCTACGTTGATCGCGGCGCACTTCGAAGACCCGCGTGCCAACGATCCGAATCTCGATCTGGTCGCCTTCCTTGAGCCGGAGCGCGTCCACTACGGCAGAAGGTAGCCGCACGGCCAGACTATTTCCCCATTTCGATACTTGCATTGGCCCTCCTTGATATACACTACAATTGTATATCTTGTGGCGCATCTGCGCAACTGACTCCGCGTCGCAGCGGCGCCTCCTGAATGGCACGGCGGAAGCCGTTCCCCACAACGCCTCCAATCGCGGCGCCTCGATTTTGGGTCGCGGATCGGGGCAATTGTGCGTTCCTCTCATGGGTTGTAGCCGTGCCAAGCCGCTCCCCCCACCGCAATGCGAAGTGTTATCAACTTCGCCATTCGGCCGCAGGCTTTGCGTTGCTCCCGCTGTTATTCCACGCCATAATTTTTTGGCAAGGCAGCCCCCCAGGTCTCCCGCCTTACCGGAGGCGCCTTCCAATCCAACTTGCTGATGAACAAAGACTCCACGCCCCGCGCGGATGCCTCAGCCGAATCGCCTTCGGCTCCCTTGGAACGCGACCAGCTAAGCCGCCGGGAACGCGGAGTCTGGCGTGCCGCCCTGGTACTCCTTGGCGCTTTGGCGTTAGCGTTCGCCGCCATCTCCTGGCAGCCCGTCCAGGGCATGCCGCACCACCTTGAGGCGCTGCCGGTTGGGCTGGTAGTCCTGGTGTTCTTGTTCGTGGCCTATGCATGGAGTAAGACCAATGAAATCGCGGAGTTACGAGGGCTCGTGCGCGGCATCGAGCAGCGCACGAACGCAGGACACAACAACGAGCAGCTCGATCAACTCTTTTCGCTGATTTCCAGATCCCAACAGGGCTATCGCGACCTGATCGATACCTTCGAAGACCTACTCTTTTCCGTTTCCAACGACGGCAAGATTCTCACCGTCAACCGGAGCTTCGCCGACCTTCTCAACGTATCCTTTGCCGATGTTGTTGGCCGCCCGCTGGAAGAATTCTTCGATCTTCCCGAAGCCAGCGACCGGCTGGCCTTGGAGCATTGGCTGCCGCGCTTCGTTCAGCGGCGGCGTTGGACCGGCGTGGTGCGCGCGCGCGTGAAAAAGACGGGAGTGCTCCGCTATTTTGATTGTGTTCTGCACGCCATCGTGCGGGACGACGTGGTCCATGGAATCAGCGGCTTTGCGCGCGATGTGACCAAGGAACGGGAAAGCGAAACGCGCTTCACCGAACTGTTTCAAACCTTGCGGGAAGGCGTCTATCTGGCGTCTGCGGACGACCGGATCACTGAGGTGAACCCCGCACTGGCGCAAATGCTCGGGTATGAAAGTAAAGAAGACTTGCTGAACCGCGAAATCGCATCCCTCTACCGCAAACCCGAGGACCGCGCCGACGAACAAAGCCAGTTGAACGACCTGGGATTCTTGCGCGCTCATGAAATCACTCTGCGGCACCGGCAGGAAGGGCGGGATGTCGTGGCGGTGCACACGACCGCGGCCATCCGAGACCCCGCCGGCAAGTTTGTCCGCTACCAGGGCACGTTTGTCGACGTCACCGAACAGCGTGAAATGGAGCGCCTCCTCCACCGCGAACAGGAATTCGCGGGCCGGTTGATGGACAGCTTCCCCGACTTGGTCATTGCTCTCGATTGCGAGGCCCGCTACACGTTCGTCAGTCCACAGATCTTCGATATTCTCGGTTTCCACCCGGAGGAACTGATCGGAAAGAGAATGGGAGGCCGCACGGATCCATCGGACCGGACCGCGATGCTCGAGATGTTCGACGATTTGATTTTCAAGCGCATGTCCGAAGGCCAGATCGAATACCGCACGCAGCACAAGAACGGAGCCTGGCGTGTGTTCCGCGCCTCCGCGCGGCCGCTGCATGACGAAACGGGACGCATCAACGGCGTGATCGCTTCGGCGCGCGACATTACCGATCAACAAAGGCTCCAACAGCAGCTCATTCAGTCGGAGCGGCTCGCGGCCATGGGACAGATGATCGCCGGGGTGGCGCATGAACTGAATAATCCGCTGACTGCCATTCTGGGCGTCACGGAATTGCTGCGCGACCAGTCCACCGACGAAAATGCCTGCCGCCAATTGGACCTCGCCCATCGCCAGGCGCGCCGCGCCGCTCACATCGTGCAGAGCCTGCTCGTTTTCTCGCGCCCCTCGACGCCGCGCAGCACGCTGCTTCACCTGCCGGACTTGCTGCAGCGCACGCTGCAACTCCACGAGCATTCCCTGCGCGCGAACCAGATTCACGTGGACCTGGCCGCGCGCCCCGATCTCCCCACCGTGCTGGGCGATTCCAATCAGCTCACCCAGGTATTCCTGAATCTCATCGTGAACGCCGAGCAGGCCATCCACGAAGTGCGGGACCGCGGCACGCTGCGGATTCGTTTGGGCGTCGTCGGCGAGCGCGTGCTGATTACCTTCCAGGATGATGGCGTGGGCATCCGCCGCGAATTGTTGCCTCGCATTTTCGATCCGTTCTTCACCACCAAGCGCCCCGGCCGCGGCACGGGCCTTGGACTCAGCATTTGCATGGCGATTGTCCGCGAGCACAACGGCGATATTTCCGCGCAGCCCTTGCCCGATGGCGGCTCGGTCTTCACCGTGTCGCTGCCCGTCTGCACGGAGTCGGTGGCGCTCGTCGAACCGGCTGCGCCTCCGGCGAACGCCGGCCGCGTGGAAACCCCTGCGGCGCCCGACTTGCCACTCTCGCGCAAGAAAATCCTGGTTGTGGATGACGAGGAAAGCATCCTCGAACTGGTAGCCGATAGCCTGGGCGCCCGCGGCTGCCTGGTGGACCGCGCCCCCTCTTCCGAACAAGCGCTGGAACTTGCCAATCGAAATTCGTACGACGTGATTCTGTGCGATTTGAATCTGGAATCCGGCTCCGGAAAAGTGGTTTCCGGATTCGATCTTCACAACCACATCCTGGAGAAACTGGCCACTCGCTCCGGGCCACGCCCGTATTTCATCTTCATGACCGGCGACCTCATCGACGCCGCGATCGGCGAACAAGCCGGCCGCGAAGGCAACCGCTTCCTGCAGAAACCGTTCCGCATCACCGAATTGCTCGCCTTGCTGAACGAGCTGCCTTCTCCTGCCGTCCTGCAGCCTAAGGACAGCTCGTCTTAATCAAGGCAATCCGCTCGGTACGCTAGCTCTTGACCGGTTTTGAATTGTCGGGTGCCGCACCCTTGTGGTGTTCAAGTGTGCTGGTTTTTGCTCCCGCCACCCGAAGCGTTCCATTGATCGATCCCGATCCTGTCGGACCCCGACCTTCAATTTACCAAATTCATTTCGAGCAAACTTCATACGAGAACGCCACTCGGCTCCTTGACATTGAAGATTAAATGCAAAATCATAGTTTCGTCCGGAATGCATCTAGGAGTTTGAATCCATGGCAAAGAGAAGCGATCCATTGCGGCTACAGCCTTCTTTGATGGCGGAGGCGCGCAAGGTGGCGGAATCGGAAGGCGTAGCCCTGAATCAACTGATTAACGTCGCGCTGGCGGAGAAGCTTTCCGCTCTACGCACGGAGGAATATTTTCAGGAACGAATTCGCCGCGCCGACCGTGCGGAAACCCTGCGAATTTTGAACCGTTCCGGGAAGGGAAAACCTCCGATGATGGGTGACGAACTCTCTCCAGCTTCGGCGCCAGATGAGCAACGCGCGGGAGGAAGAAGCAAACCGGGAGAAAGAGGAACTCCTCGATTTGGCAAGCTCAAGAAGCAGCTAGAAAAAGCGCGTGGCCGCTGAATTTGACGGCCTGACCTGGCGTGGAACAATAACCAAGAACTGCACTATAGCGAAGGACGCAAGGATGCGGCGCCCCGGCCCCCAAACCGACTAAAGCCCGCCCCCAGCCACGACCAGTCTGGCGGCCTGCTTCACCGATCGTTATCATTTCTTGTTGCCACCATATACCACACTGTAGTATATATCTCACTGTGGTATTCATTGAGTCGCGCGTGTTTAGTCGCCGCCTCCTGGCTCTCGGCAAGGACGGCTCGGCGGAAGTGTTGAGCGCCATTCAGTCGGATCTGCTCGACAATCCAGAGCGCGGGCGCGTCGTGCAGGGTTTGGGCGGCATCCGCAAAGCGCGTGCTGCCGATCCCGGCCGTGGCAAGGGCAAACGAGGCGGATTCCGGTATTTGTACTTGTACTTTGTTTCCGATCAGGAAATTTACCTGCTCTATCTGTTCGACAAAGGCGAGCGGGAGGACCTAACCCCCGGCGAGCGAAAGCTGCTTCGCGCTCTCGCTGCTGAAAGCAAGCGATAGGGAGAGACAACGTGGCAAGGAAGCGCGTAAAGATTTTCAACGAACTGAAAGAAGCTTTGGAGGACGTCCGCGATTACCGCCAGGGCAAGCGAACCGACCTTCGTGTGACAGAACTGCCGGGGCCGCCGAAGAGGATCGCCCCAGCCGAGATCCGCCGGATTCGCCGGTCGCTCAAGGCCAGCCAGACAATGTTCGCTGTTTACCTAAATGTCAGCCCGAACGCCGTACGGAGCTGGGAGCAAGGCACGCGCCGCCCACAGCGCGCAGCGCTGAAACTGTTGGCCATCGCGAAGAGGAATCCGCGGGCGCTGCTGAGCGCGTAAAAAGCAGGGTAGGTAAGGGGTCTATAGGAACAATTTGCCTTTGCCCCGTCCTTGCCAGCCTTCAAGGGTGGGGCTTTTGCAGCTAGGCCCCCTCATTATTTTGTTTTTGAAGCTGGCGCATCGATGCCGAAATCCCAGACGTAACCATTGATGCCCTCGTCGGTCATTTCGACGAAGGCGTATTCGCCGGGCTCGAGGCGCTGGTCGACGGTGTAGCGGAAGACGCCGGTGGCGGGAGTCCACGTCTGAATCTCGATGTCGGTGGCTTTGTGTTTTTCTTCGCCCGTAAAGCGGATGCTGACGTCCTCGACGACGCGGTGGCCACCCTTGATTTGCGTGCGCAGCAAACGGAAGCGCGGCTCGCGCGCATCGGCCGGACGCATGAAGAATTCAGGCTCGGCCGTGTTGAGGCGCATGGCCGCGCGCTCGCCGGGGATTTCCATTGTTTTCTTGCCTGGGATCAGCGACACGCCGCTGATGATTTTTTCGACTTCGCGGCCCGTCAACGTCTTAACCACCGCCACGCTCTGTTTCATTTCCCGGATGAGCTTGTTGCGGTCGAGCGCGTAGAAACCAACAGCGTCCGGCAGAAACAGTCCCGGCTTGATTTCCAGGCTGCGGTCGACGTTGATGTCCTTGGTGAGTTGGGCCAGTTGGGACGCATGGATTTTCGCTTTGAGTTCGGCGTCGCGCGCGGCTAGTTCCGCTTCGGCGTTGTGCGTGGCGTCCCAGTCCACTAGATTCGTAGGAATTTCTTCCCACTGCGATCGCTCGACGCTCCAGTAACGCACCCGTTCGCCTTCCACCGTGTATTCGCGCGCCAGTTGAAACGTCCCGTCCGTCAGGATCAGTTTTTTGCCTTTGGGAAGAGCAGCGGGGATCTGGGTCGCCGCGGCCGGGGCCTTTGAATCAGCGTCCTGTTGCGCGGTCACGGGTGCGGGGGCTAGATCGCCCGACAAGCTGGGCAACGCCGTAATAAGCGCAGCGAAGAGGACTACGATTTGCGCCGGGAACTTCATGATCTCCGTGAGTGACCCGCTTCCTGCACTGGTTTTACGATGCCAGTAAGGCCCTGCTGGTTTTTCGCATGATTCGAGGATAACGCTCAAGCGCGCCGCGCGCAACGTGGGGGGTTAAGTAGCGCGGGCTTCAGCCTGTGGGGGGTAGTGCTTGCAGGGACCAAAACCCACAGGCTGAAGCCTGCGCTACTAAAAACCAACTCAAAATTTCGGATACGTGTGAAAAGAGGTGAGCCCTTAATGTTCGCAGCGGGGAAACAGGGCGGTGAGGACACTCAGATCCGCGATGGAGAACAGCCAGTGTTCCGCCTGGCCTCCGGCGGCTCCGGCAGCGCACACAATGGAGCCGAGATGTTTGTTGCGGGCAACGTCCCGAAGATGCTCGGAGCAGATTCCCGTCAGGCGGGAAATTTCGTCTTCGGTGAAGACCTTCTGAGTGGATTTAAAGGTGATCATCCCCTGCCGCCCTCCGCTGGCACCACAACCGCTCAGCTTCGTTATAAATGGATTTCAGGACACAAAACCACTGACTTTCTGAGCAATCGTCCTGCCGTTTATTAGAGCGCGCTCATTTTTGCCAGGCTGAATTTGCAAACATTTCGAATCAAAAGCTTTAGCGGAAGGCAGCAAGGAAAGAAATCATACGTAGAGGCGGCACACAAAATACAGAACTTGAGATATGTGTTATTTTTTGTACTGTCCTACGAAAATTTGTGCACATTTGAAATACGCCTCGGCTCGTTGCACGGAGTCGGTCCGACGAATCCGATTTGAGGATTGCCGCTCCCGTCCGCAGCGGTGGACGGGCAATGGGCTCAATCTAAAATGTCAACCTGAAGGTTGACGCTACAGTTCCTGCCCACCGGCCTGTTCAAATGCATGAGCCATTTGAAGCACGCGATCTTCTCCGAAAGCCGGTCCATAAATTTGAAGGCCGACTGGAAGGCCCGCGGGGGTCTTTCCGGAAGGGACCGAAATGCCCGGCACTCCCGCCAGAGAACCAGTAACCGTATATATATCAGCGAGATACATCTGCAGCGGATTAGCGGTTCGTTCGCCCAAACGAAACGCCGGCACGGGCGACGTCGGTGTCACAATGGCGTCAACTTTTTCAAACGCCTCGCGGAAATCCCGCGCGATCAGTGTGCGAACCTTTTGTCCTTTCAAATAGTACGCATCGTAATACCCTGCGGAAAGGACGTAGGTCCCAAGGACAATGCGCCGCTTCACTTCGGCGCCGAATCCACGCCCGCGCGTCTTTTGATACATTTCGATCAGCGTCGCTCCTGGAACACGCGGGCCATATCGAACGCCGTCGTAACGGGCCAGATTGGAGCTCGCCTCCGCGGTGGCGATTATGTAGTACGCAGCGATGGCATATTCCGTGTTCGGCATGCGGATGGACACGCGGCGGCAACCTAGCTTTTCGAGCAATGCGATTCCCGCCTCGATCTTCTTTCGCACTTCAGGATCGATCCCTTCGCCGAAATAATCGTCGGGAATGCCAATGCGCAAACCGTGCATGGGCCGGCCTAGACCGGCGACGTAATCGGGAACAGGCAGGGAGGTCGAAGTCGAATCGCGCGGATCGCGCCCCGCGATGACGGAAATCACCGTGGCGGCGTCGCGGACCGTGTGCGCGAAAGGGCCAATCCTATCCAGCGACGAGGCATAGGCAATCAGTCCGTAGCGAGACACGCGGCCATAACTTGGGTTCAGCGCCGGGACGCCGCAAAACGAGCCGGGCTGCCGAACCGATCCGCCCGTATCGGTGCCCAGCGCCGCCACGGCCAGGTTTGCGGCAACCGAAGCAGCCGAGCCTCCACTCGAGCCACCGGGGACATGATCGGTCGCGACAGGGTTGCGCACAGGGCCATAGGCGGAGTTTTCGTTCGAACTCCCCATGGCGAATTCGTCGCAATTCGTCTTGCCGAGGACAATCGCGCCCGCGCGTTCGAGGCGGGTGACAGCAGTAGCGTCGTAAGGCGGCCTGTAGCCCTCCAGGATGCGGGAACCGCAAGTGGTAGGGATGCCGCGCGTGCTGATGACGTCTTTCACCGCCACAGGCACGCCGGCCAGCGACGGGAGCGCGTCGCCTGCGGCGATGGCGGCGTCAATCCGGTCCGCTTGGGCATACGCGCGATCGGGCGAGAGGGCGAGATAAATGTTGAGCTCGGCGTTGCGCTGCTCGATGCGGGCGTAGAACTCCTTCACCAGTTCGCGGGCCGAAATTTTACGGGCATCCAGATTCGCGCGGACCTCGGGAATCGTCCATGTGGCCGGGGCGCTCATTTTTCGATCACCCGGGGGACTCGGAAATAGGGGGCCTCGGGGTCAGGCGCGCCCTGCAGCACTTCCGAAATCACATCGGCGCGCACAATGACGTCATCCCGGAGGGACGAGTCATCCGCAGAAGCAGCAACCACTTGAGTCAGCGGTTCGACACCGGAAGTGTCAATCTCATTCAACTTGTCAATGTAGGTGAGGATATCGTCGAGGTGGCCGCGATAGGTATCAACTTCCACGTCTGTCAGCTCCAGATTTGCCAGGGCCGCGACTTTTAACACGTCTTCCCTGCTGATTTTCATACCATTGCCCAACCCTTCGGATTCAAGTGCAAGATTCTAGCATAAGCACCCAGCCTGACCTGCGATCCCGCGGAGATGTACTGCGCCCGGTTGCCCAGCTGAGTCGGGAAAGTATAGAAGTTGATGATTTCAAGCAACTTAGTGTTTCGACCTAGTCCCAGTACCCTGGGACCAAAATCTTTGTAGCTAGCTGCCTATCGTGCTTTTTCCGACTGCGTGTTTACAATTGGATCGCTATCAGATGTGTTGCGCTGGCGCAAAGAGCATTCGGGTCCACCCTTAGGTTCGGTTCAGATGAGTTGATCCAGGCGACCAAGGATTTGAAGTAGGCTTTCACGTTCCGGAGGATCTGAAGAGACCAACTATGCACTTGCTCACTCCAGGGATCGAAACCAATGCCGCATACGGAACCTGCTTGCTTCTCTTCGGGTTGCTGGTTCTTTCGGTTAGAAACAGGAAAATGGCGAACAGATCCGCGCATATGATTTATGCCCTGCCCATGCGCGGCGCAGTCCGGTCCGCGCCGAAGAATAAATCGGCGCAAAGTTTGCGGCGCGCGGCAACCGCGGGCCAGCAATTCGGACGCCTCGTAAGCACAGATACTCAAAACAAGCCCCGCGAGCGGGCAAAGACCCAGGCCCCGAAGAGTTACGCGTATCGATTGGCTGCTTCAACGGATTTCTCAATCCCGCACAAATCAGACGAGGTGAAAATGAACACCCCATCATTTCCATTCGAGAATCTTGACCCCGTTGCAATGGCTAAAATATCCATGTTTGGTGCACAGGCCACGGCATCAGCAAACCAGGAAAGCAATCCTTCTTCCCCGGTCGCCTGCGGGCTCGTCGAAATTGAGGAGCTAAGCGCGCGGGAGATTGTGACTGCGCCGGAGCCTCATCTGACGGACGAAATTGTTCCAGAAGCGCGCATCATCGCGGAGGGTAGCGGCACGGAGCATCGCGCGATAGAGGAAGTTGCGATTGAACTGCAGGCGCTGCCGGTGGACACAACTACCGAAAAAACGGCGCCCATAAATTTGCTGGCGTTTTACGGGTTGCAGCAACAGGCGTTCGACGTGACACCAGACCCCGCTTACCTTTATTTCACTGCGTCTCACCGCGAGGCGCTGACATCAATCAAGCAGGGAATCGAACATTTTCGCGGGTTCATGATGCTCGTCGCCGAGCCCGGCATGGGCAAGACGACTCTCCTGAATAAATTGATGGAAGAGCTGGCCGATTCGGCGCGCGTCGTGTTCCTGTTTCAGACACAATGCAGCTCCCGCGAATTGCTCTGTTTCATTTTGAATGAATTGGAAGTGGACCACACGGGGATGGACGTGGTCGCCATGCATCGCGCGCTGAATCAGGCCCTGCTCGAGGAAATGCTGCGCGGGCGGCGGTTCGTGCTGATTGTGGACGAAGCGCAAAACCTGCAGGAGCCGGTACTGGAAACGATCCGCCTGCTTTCCGATTTTGAGACGACCCATTCCAAGCTGATTCAAATCGTTCTGGCCGGGCAGCCGCAAATAGCGGAAACGCTTATGAGGGACAGCCTCGTGCAACTCCGCCAGCGCATCGCCGTGCTTTCCAATTTGAAGTCGCTCAGCGCTGCCGAGACCGCGGAATACGTCCAACACCGCCTGCGCGCGTCGGGCTGGAGCCGCGAGCTTCTGTTCACGAGCGACGCATTGGCGCAGATCGCGGAATCGAGCGGAGGCGTTCCTCGCCGGATCAATAATTTGTGCTTCAATGCGATGCTTGAGGCCTTCCATCGCGGACTGGAAATCATCGACGCGGACATCGTGAAAGAAGTGACGGGGAAGCTGAACCTCGAGTCGCTGGTGCGGCGCCCGCAAGTGAATGCGGCTTCTCACGAGTCTGCCGCGCCGGCCGGTGCCATTGACGCCTCACAACTTGCCCGCGCCCTGGCCGCCGCGATCGCCGCAGAGACCCGGCCGGACATGCTCTCCGAGACTCTCAATGAGCCGAAGCAGAAACCCGAAGTCGTCCTGACCGGCAACCTCACGGAAAAAGTCCGAAGCCAAGGCTGGAGCAAGCAGCACGAATACAGGATTTTGGTCAGTCTGGAACGCGATTCTTTCTCCGGCCTCCCCGTCGCCGAACGGTACTATTGCTGCAGCATGTATGTGGACGAAGCTCAGGCCGCTGTGCTGCAGACCGGCAAGCCCGTGCGGATCAGGATCGAGCAGGATTAAGTAGCACAGCCACTCCTGGCTGTGCGGGTTTGTAAGTTGTACGTGCGGGTTACAATTTCGCGACTATCGCAAAACCCGCACAGGCAAGAGTGCCTGTGCTACATCACCCTTCCATTCGACTTCATCGTTTTGCGCTTTTGCATCACGGGCAGTAGGACGCTTGTCGGCCGCGCATTGGTGCCGATCATGCAAGGAGTGCGTTCGCAGAATCCTCAGAGAGCGCATGTAGGCCGAGTGACGCCCCCCATTAATGTACTCCTGGCTGTGAGCTTGAGAAAATTCGCCGTCCTCTAGCTGGTTGAACGAGTGTCTACCGAGGGCCTGCGGAACAAGTCGGAACGACACTAGAACTTGGTGACCGTGTCGTCCAGATCAGCAGGGGCAAACTCGCTCACCACCACTTCCTCTTCGCGTAGGGTCGGGTGAGGCTCAAGAATGGACAGAGTGTCTGCGAGCGCTTGCTGAAACACGGCTTTCTCACTGTCTCGAAGGGCGTCTATCGAGGCCCACGTGGAGACTACTGTTGCTTCCAATCCTTCTCCGGGGCCGCTACGCAGCACGAGCAAGCCGCGGAATCCAGGCTGTCGTTGCAGGATCGGTATGGCGGCTTTGGCAGCAACCGCAAACTCCTCGACTTTTCCGGGGAGGATTACAAACTTCCAGACCCTCGCGTACATGTGCACCTCCGGGCGGGTCAGGGTGAAGGATGGGGTGACCGACGTTCCATTCCGTTCAAGCCGATGTAAATCGAGAGGCTACCTGCGAGCCTCAATGAAATCAGGAGCCCGATCACTTGAATCAGCCTGCAAATACGGTCAATAAACTCAAGCAAATCCAAGGGCGGGTGAATCCCATATGGAATATCCGTTTTGAGCTTCCCCTTGGACGGAAAGCCTAGCCCTCCTGTCTCGTCGTGTCAACGGCAAGCCGCGCTGGCCCCATTGCGGTGAAACTAATGCGGTGATTAGCGGCAAGTCCGATGGATTCCTCTCTTAAGAAGGGGGCCGCTAAGCTATTCACTATTCAGGGATTGCGGAGCAACTTTCTTCCACTACCGTCTGGGCAGAGCCGGATCAATTGCCCTCTCTCAACATAGACAAACTGGGCTGCGAAAATTGGGCGTCGTTCGGCGCGGCAGTGAGTGTCAGCACGGGGCATCTTTTAATGTGCCGAGGGGTTTAACTTTTTCACGGTTGCGCCAGCCAATTGCGCCGTAGCCGCCAAGGTTGTTTGCGCCGCGTTCAAGCCGAGTCGAAAATCTTTGTCGTAGTATGTTGCATAGAGGTCGGTGGGTTGATGCCACTGCGGATCCCAGCCGTTTCCGATCTCGGTACCGCGCTCGTTTTCCCGCACGCTAATTGCGGCTACTTCGTTCATGAAAGGAGACGAGTCGGTATTGGTCATGTGGCTGCCGATGCGTGCCGGATAGTCCGTCGCGTACTTTTCATCCGCTTGCTCGAGCGTCCACGCCAGGGACTGCGACTGGGAAGCGAATTTCGAATTCAACTGGAATTCAATGTTGAGGTCCGCTTCAGGGCGTTGCTCCTTGCTCACCGTGCCGTCTTCATGCGGCATGCCATGATCGAACAGCATCATGTCATGCTGAATCATCCCGAGCCATTTCGGTTCCGGGAAACGGCCTGATCCCGGCGGCGTCTCCTTTCCTTGGAGGTCCTTGCGCTGCTCGACGTACGCGGTGCTGCCGTTCAGGCCCGTTTCCTCATTGTTCCAAAAAATAAAACGAATCGAACGCTCGGTCTCCACATCCGGGCTGCTCAACACGCGCGCGAGTTCCATCACCAGAGCCGTGCCTGATCCATCGTCGTTGGCGGCCTCGCCCCAGCCGATGCCGTCCATGTGGGCGCTGACGATGTACATCTCGTCGGGGTGCGCGACGCCGATCTTCGTGCAGTAGATTTCTTCACGAGGCCCCGGCGTTGGCGGTTGGGAATTGAGTGCACGCAGCTTCGGGTCCGATTGCGCGCTCGGATCATTGTTCACACCGGTGTGAACCCGCAGGCCCCTTGGCCGCCCGCCTCCGACGGCAGTGGCCGTGGCTGGCGTCGGCGTGCCCGGACCTCCCGCGGTATTCGCCATGGTGTTGCGCGTGTCCGGAGAGGGAGGTTGGTAGTTGTACTTGAGGCGTTCGATGTTTGCGCAGCCGTAACTTTTGAGCTGGGCCTCGATCCAGTCGATGGCTCGGCGATTGCGATCGGTTCCCTGCTTTCGATCGCCGAATTGAGTTAGTCCCTTGATGGTGGCCTTGTAGCGTTCCAGATCGAGGCGGTCGACGAGAATCTTCGCTGTGTCGGGAACTGCTTCCGTTTGGCCGGGAACGCCAATCTCCCGATTGGCGCTGCGCAAACCGCCAATCGGGAGATTGGCGTTCCCGGCGAAGGCGTATTGGAAGAGACTCGTCACGAAAGCACAGCTCGCAATAATCATCAGTATTGATCGCATGTCCCATTTCCACCCGGACCAACCGGGCCCGTAGAATTCTACGCTTGGCAATTCCATCAGCGGGCGGGCTGTTCCAACTCTGCCGCCGCAGCATTGATCAGTGCACTCTCGCCATCCAGGACGGCCGCGACGCGCACGATTTCGGAGTCGGCCTCGGCCCAGTGTTTTTCTTCGATGGCTTCTCGAATCCCGGGCAGCGTCTTGACGCCGTAGCCGGAATACACGCCGGGCGCGTAAATCATGTGCTTGTACCAGGGGCGCCGCAGCAATCCTTCCGGAGTGGTCAGGCGGCGTTCGCTCTCCATCAGCTTCTGATTGAGATCCTGGATCGTGGCGCCGGAAACGCCGGCGGGCCATGCTTTCTTGAGCGCCGCCTGGTAACGTTCCGCGCTGTGCGTGAGCGAATCGGCGGCGTTGTCGAGTGGAGCGAAATTTAAATACGGCGGAACGTCCACATGCGGCGGGGGTATCCTGGGACGGCGCGGGTCATCGATGGCGGTGAAGACGCCTTCCTCGATTTCCTTGTTTCGCTCGATCAATTCTTCTCTCTCGTCGTTCGCCAGTTTCTTCAGCTCTTTTTGATAGAGGCGAATGGTGTCGGCGAGATTCGTGAATTCAAAGGGAAGCAGGTCGGCGTTGGCCAGGCGCAGGACGGCCGTGCCGGCGGTTTGCGAAAGGGCGCGGCCATAGACAAAGTCCGTGTCCGAGAAATGCGTGTACCAGTAGAAATCGTCGTATACCGAATGGTAAATACCCGCATCGCCTTCGCCTCCATAGCTCACATCCACGGAAGCGACGCCAAGATGATCGAGGAACGCGGTGTAGTCGGAGCCCGAGCCGAGCGCGCCAATCCGCAGATCAGCGCGCTGGCGCAATTCCTTGCGATCGTCTTCGGTCTTGGCTTCCTCAATCTGGCGCAACTGAGAGCGCCGTGAAACGGTAAGTTTGGTCTCCGGATCCTGAATGTCGCGGGCAATGTCGTTCACCAGGTGTTCCAGCGAGTGAGAGCCCTCTACTTCGAGGTACCCGCGTCCGCTGGCATCGCTGTTGATGTAAGCGGCGGCATGTTGCGCGAGCTCCTTGTCGTGCTCTTCCACCCATTCGGTCGAGCCGAGCAGCATGGGCTCCTCGGCATCCCAGGCGCAGTAAATGATGGTGCGCTTGGGCCGCCAACCTTGCTTCCTCAACTCTCCAATGGCGCGCGCTTCTTCCAGCAAGGCGACCTGCCCGGAAGTTGGGTCCTGTGCGCCGTTCACCCAGGCATCGTGGTGATTGCCGCGGATCACCCATTCCTCTGGTGCTTGTGCGCCCGGAATCCGCGCGATCACGTCGTAGATTTCCTTCATGTCCCAATTAAAATTCACCTTGAGATGAACTTTCGTTTTACCGGGGCCCACGTGATAAGAAATCGGCAGTCCGCCGCGCCATTCCTTGGGCGCCACCGGCCCCTCCAGCGCGGCCAGCAACGGCTGCGCGTCAGCGTACGAAATTGGCAGATCGGGAATCTTGGTGAGACTCGGCGCATCTTTGATCGCCAGGCGCTTGGCTTGGGGCGTGGCGCCCACACCTGGGGTCAATGGATCGCCGGGACTTGTGGATGGAAAATCCAGTACGCTGCCGCGCTGCACTCCGTCGGAAGGGCGCATCGGGCCTTGAGGAAAAACATTGTCCACGGAATAGCCGTCGTCGGCAGGGTCGGAATAAATCAGGCAGCCTACAGCGCCGTGTTCCGCAGCGACCTTGGGCTTGATCCCGCGCCAGGAATGGCCGTATTTCGCGATGACGATGGCTCCTTTTACGGAAACTCCCAGCCGCTCGAGTTGCTCGTAGTCCTTGGGCAGGCCGTAGTTGACGAACACCAGCGGGGCCGTCACGTCTCCGTCGATGGAGTAGGCGTTGTAGCTTGGCAACTGCTCGCTCTGCTGGTTGCTGGTGGGATCAACAGGGAGCGGCGGCTCCTGCAGTTTTGCAGTGAAACGCGTGGGCGCAACCATTTCGAGTACACGTTCCTTCGGCGTGGGGAAAAGTACGGTGAACGTTTCAATCTTGGCATCCCATCCCCATTCCTTGAATTTCGAGAGAATCCACTCCGCGTTTTCCTTGTCATAAGCCGATCCGGTGTGGTGTGGGCGGGCGCTAAGACGGCGCATGTACTCGCGCTGGTTGTCCGGGCTGGGAATGGCTCGAAACTTTGCTTCCCACTCGCGTTCCGTCGCGGAGCTGGCGCGAGTGAAACCTTGCAGTGGCTCGTCCTCCGCTCCAGTGGAAACGAGACCAAACAGGAAGACAAACAGCATTCCCGCTATCGCCATACGTCGCATCGGCACACCTGACTTTCGTATCTCGGCAGCCGTTCCGGCAGGCTGTGGGGAAGAAGCTTACTGCAAACAAATCGCGAGACCAAGTTCTGCGATTCCTCGAAACCAGGACAGCCTCAGATATTTCCGGCCTGCTTGGGATTGCCTTCACGCATCAGCATTAAGCTGCGCTGCGAAAACGGGAGGTAGAGCAGCGCCGCGGTCGCGGCGAGCGCGAGGCCCACGCCGATTTGATCTACCAGCAAGAACGGCGCGAGCGCCCAAAGTTCATCGAGAAGAATCACAAAGGGAAATAAGCGAAGGAATTTCACCGGCAAACCGCGGTATCCAAAAATGGCGGCAGAAAGCAGATACAAACGGATGGGAATTCCGATGAGCGCGGTCACCAGAAGAAGCGCGAAGAACCATTTCGGATGCTGAACCGTCTGGGTGAGGAGCGGCTCCACCCAGCGCAGCCTCGCCAGCGAGATGACGTAGAAGGAGAGATACATGACTTGAATGAGCGAAAAAAGGATATATACGACGCCGCGCGGCGCTTCCGGAAGCTCGTCGGGATCGCTGAGCGCGAAGTTGCGTTTCTCGTTGGAAACGGCTGGCGAAGTTTCCGCGGCGACGCCGGTCTTCTGCTTGGATTCCGCGAATCGCGATGCGCCATCCGCCACGATTTCAACCGAGGCGATGAACCGGTAGCCGCGGCGGGAAATCGTTTGAATGAAACGCGGGTTGTCAGCCGAATCGCTAAGGGCGTCGCGCAGTTTGTTCACCGCCGTGTTGAGGCTGTGGTCGTAATCGACGAAAGTGTCCGCAGGCCAGAGCCGCTGGCGCAATTCCTCTCGCGTCACAACGTCGCCGGGATGGGCGAGAAGGTGCAGGAGAATCTCGAGCGGCTGGCCCTGGACACGCGGGCGCAGCTTGCCGTCCTTGCGCAATTCACCGGTGCCGCCATCCAGCTCGTACAAGCCGAAGCGAAAAATGGATTTTTGATTGGTTGGTTCGGGCACTGCCGCTCGCTTCGCCATTGAAATTCGACACCCATTTTAGATGATGTGTACAGATAAGACTAAAGCTTTATTGCACTTACGGAATGATCGGGATTCGACTGGAATTGAGCCATCGTGTATTGCAAGCTTAAGAGGTTTTCGGGCAATCTCGCGCTGCACAGGGAGGCAACTATTCGAAATCGAGGTCTATTTCGCGTCCAATGGGCATTAGTGATTTGCCTGATGGTTGCGCCGACTCCGGCTGGTGCGACGGAACTAAGGTCTGAAGCCGCTCAAGGATTTGATCAGTACGTGCGCCTCACCGAGCGCCGGATGCAGGGCGAATTGGCGCCGGGCGGCGTGTTCCTCTGGGTCGATGGTCTGCCCGAACCGCGCCGCAGCGAGGTCTACGCCCGGTTGCAGCGTGGCGAAGTGATTTCGGTGAGGCTGCAGACAGCGGATCCTTCGGGGCATGCTTCCACGCCTGGCGCTCTGATTCATCACTGGGTGGGGACGATTTTCATTCCGGGAGTGTCGCTGGCTCAGGTGCTCGAGGTGGTTCAGGATTACGATCGGCATGCCGAGTATTACAAGCCCGAAGTCATGCAATCGAAGACGATTGAGCACACGGGCGAGGATTTCAAGGTCCACTACCGTTTGCGGAAAAAGAAGATTATCACCATCATCCTCGATACCGATTACGAGGTGCGCCGCCATTCCCTCGACGCCGCACACGCTTATAGCAGCTCCCTCAGCACGAGAATCGCACAGGTCGAAAACGCGGGCGGGGCGGACGAGCATGAATTGCCACCGGGAAGAGACGGCGGATATATGTGGCGGCTCAATTCTTACTGGCGATATTTCGATTCGGGCAGCGGCGTGTACGTTCAATGCGAGGCCGTTTCGCTGACGCGCGACATTCCCGCCGGCTTGAATTGGCTTATCGGGTCGTTTGTCGAGAGCGTGCCGAAAGAATCGCTCGAATTCACGCTGCATTCCACGAGCTCCGCTGTTCTGCGCGCAGGATTGCAAGCTGGGCAATAGCACGCGCCTGATCGTTGCCACAGGAGGCTCATCATGATGGACGAAGGAATGCCAATGGTTCCGGCACCGTTCGCAGTAAAAACAATTCCAATGCGGGAGAAGAAGAAATCCGTTCCGTTCAAAGACGCTTTCCGGCTTCAGGAAAGCTTTACGGCGGCATCCGAGCGCAACGTCCTCGCATGGCTCGCGGCGCGGCTGCCGGCGCGTGTGAATTCCGATCACCTGACGCTCCTCGGATTCGTGGCGATGTTCCTGGCGGGCGCGAGCTATGCGTTCGCGGGAACCCACCGCGCGGGTCTCCTTCTCGCGACATTTTTTCTGGCCCTCAACTGGTTTGGCGATAGCCTGGACGGGACGCTGGCGCGCCTTCGCAACCGCCAGCGGCCGCGGTACGGTTTCTACGTCGATCACATGATCGATACCTTCGGCGGATTCTTTTTGATGGGAGGCCTGGCGATCTCGGGCGTTGTCGATTGGAGGATCGCGCTCGGAATGTTCATTGCCTTCCTGATGCTCTCGGTTGAGGTCTATCTGGCGACCTACACGGTGGGAACCTTTCAACTTTCGTTCGCAAAATTTGGCCCCACGGAGATCCGGATATTGCTGGCGATCGGAAATGTGGCGCTGTGGTTTCATCCGGATGCGCGAATCTTCAGTTCGTCTTACCGGGTCTTCGACGTGGGAGGAATCATCGCCATTGTGGGCATGTCTCTGATGCTGATTGTTTCCACGATTTTTAACACGGTGAAGTTGTATCGCGCCGAGCCAGTACGTTGACGGCGAGTGGAGGAGGCTGAAATGATGAAACCAACTCTTTTGAAAATCTTACTGACCTCGGTCATAGCGCTGGTACTTGCTTTTGTGCCCAAGTCTGCGACCGCCCGGCGCGGCGCGGGGTCTCATGGGGGCGGAGGTTCTCGTGGAGGCGGTGGCTCCCATGGAGGGAGTTCTCACGGAGGCGGCAGCTTCCACGCCGGAGGACACTCCAGTTTCCGCGGGGGCGGACAATCCTACCGCGGTTCTCGCGGCGGGGCGGCAATATCGTCCGGTCGGCTGGGCGGGGGGCACATGAACATGGGGCGAATCAATCGCGGTTCGTACGCGAGGTCCGGAGGTTTTTCTTCCATGCCTGGCAATATCGGGCGTAGTTCAGGGTTCGGAAAGGGAAACTTCGGTTCATCGGCAAACTTTCGCAATTTCGGTTCCTCCAGAGCTTCTCAATCGGCGATGCGAGGATCCCGCAACGGAATAGGCGGTTGGCAGTCGTTTGGAAACTCGGCCTTTCGATCGACGCCTGGATTGGCACGCACTTCGGGAAACGCTATGGGCAGTCGGTGGCAGTCGTTTGGTAACTCAGGCTTTCGGTCGACGCCTGGATTCGCACGAACTTCAGTGAATGCTGCCGGCGGCGGATGGCATGCTTTCGGCAACTCCAGTGGCGGTGGCAGGGCAGAGATATCTCACAGTTATGTGAATAATGTGCGAGCTGACAGCCAGTGGCATTCATTTGGAAATTCAAGGAATGAATCCTTTGGCAGGAATTTTTCTGGGTTTTCCACTGCCGGGGCGAGTCGCGGGTATGGACCGGAAATACATGCCTCTCGGGGGGGATTCAGCTCGAATCGTTTTTCATCCAGTGCTCCGGCGATGTCGCGATTCTCCTCTTTCTCGTCATTTTCCACCGGCCGCTCGATGCGGGGATTCGGAAACGACCGATTCGGCAGGACGGACTTCGCCAGTTCCGGTTTCGGTAGCTCGGGCTTCGGCGGTTCGGATTTTTCAAATTCGCTGTTTGGATCGAGTCTGTCGCTGATCCCGAACTTATTGTTTGGCGGCTTGCTCCATTTTGGCACATCGGTCTTCGGAGGAGGGGGAATCCTCGAAGGGGGGCTCCTCGCAGGAAGCGCAATATCGCTGGCTGCGCGCTGGTTGGGTGCTGGACTCGGCTCAAACGGGTTCGACCAGGGCGGACCCGCTGGTGTTGATTTTGGTATCGGCCCAGGCGGGTTTGGCGTAAATTTCGGATTCACTCCGGCTCCGGCGTGGCCGGCTTGTAATGCGGTCGCGAGTTTCCAGGGACCCGGCTGGGGATGGAGCGGCTATTGCGGCCCTTCTCCCTATTATCCGTCGGCCTGGAACGGCATCAGTCTGTTCGGCGATCACAGAATGAACTACAACATGCACGGCGATCATTTCGGCAATTCTGACTTCCACGCGGACCAGAACTAAAGTGATGTAAGGTCTTACCAGAGGCACTTAAGCGCCCGCCTGCGATTCAAGGTATACTGTTCTCCCGCCTTGAATCCAGGAAAGGCCTTAATGTCTCTTCGTAATGTTACGCGCCGCGAACTGTTGAAACTGGGCGGAGCCGCAGCCGCCACCGAGTTGGGGGCTCTGCTCTTACATGGTTGCGGCGCCATCGGCGTTTATTCCAATCCTTCTCCCAGTCCTTCCGCTTGCGGCAGCAAGTTGACGGACATCGAACATGTGGTCATCTTCATCCAGGAAAATCGGTCCTTCGATCACTATTTTGGGAGCTATCGCGGCGTGCGGGGCTTCGCGGACCAAAGTCTGGCATTCCAGCAACCAGATATGGCGAACTTGACCAATCCCCCAATCGGTAAGTTACAGCCATTCCATCTCGACACTGCCACGACGAATGCAGCGTGCACTCATGACATCACTCATGCTTGGGTGCCGCAGCATCAGAGCTGGAACAACGGCGCGATGGACGGGTTTGTGAGCTCTCACCTACCCATCGACTCCAATGATGCCGTCCTGACCATGGGCTACTACACGCGCGCGGACATTCCCTACTACTATGCCGTCGCTGATGCATTCACGATCTGTGACAATTATTTCTGCTCAGTGATGGGCCCCACGGACCCAAACCGCCTTTACACCATGGCCGCTTCGATTGACCCCGAAGGGAAGAACGGCGGACCTTTACTTCAAACCCTCGGAGTAAATCGTCCCTCATTCTATGGGCGCTTGACATACACCACGATGCCGGAACAGCTTCAGGCTCGAGGTATTTCCTGGAAGGTATATTCGCCGCCCGACGCGAGCATACTTAACGGCATTTTGTCGGACAATGTTCTGTCGTACTTCAAGAATTTTCAGGATCCCGCGTCGCCGCTCCATCAAAACGCTTTTGGGCCGCAGTTTCCCTCCGATTTTGTGGCGGATGCCTTGTCCGGAAACCTACCGCAGGTCTCTTGGGTGATAGCATCCATAGTTGACTCCGACCATCCCCCAGCCCCCTCGCTTTTTGGTGAAAGCACTTTGTTCGCGATTCTGAACGCCTTAACTGCCAGGGCTCCGCAATGGGCAAAGACGGCCCTTTTCGTCACGTACGACGAAAATGGTGGATTCTTTGACCACGTCGCGCCGCCGACCGCGCCGCCAGGAACGCCAGGCGAATACATCGTACCTGCCGTGACTGACCCAACAGTGGCCGGCAGTGGTCCCATTGGACTGGGTTTTCGTGTCCCGATGCTTATTCTCTCGCCATTCAGTCGTGGCGGTTTCGTTTCATCGGATCTCTTCGATCACACATCGGTCCTGCGATTTCTGGAGACGCGATTTGGCGCTGAAGTGCCGAATCTGAGCGCGTGGCGCCGTGCTGCGGTGGGCGATCTCACCAGCGCATTTAACTTTGCGGCGCCGGATCAGTCAGCTAATGTGTCAGCCACGCCCGCAGGAAGTTCCCAGGTCCAGCAATGCGTAGCGAATTTGGCAGGCACAACGCCGTATTCGGTGCCGAACTCCCAGAGTTTGCCCACTCAAGAACCCGGCAAGGCTCCAAAGCCCAGTGGTCCGTGCTAAGCCGGCAGCAAGACTTGCCGTAACATTGTGGTGCTCAAGTCGGCGCTGTGCTCAGATGAAGACCTGAACCCACGGCGCAAGTTATCCCATTTTGGGCTTCCTTCGCACCCCTAAATGCCACCTTGATACGCAAAAAAAGCCCATGCTGGTTTCCGCCATCCTTAATTCATTTCGGGTAGAACAACATATTTAGTATGAATAATTTACGGAAGTAGCGTCGCGCCAGGGTTGGCCTGGAACATGCTCTCGGGATTCATGGAGGGGAATGTGTCCAGGCAAAAGAGTGCAATCAACTCGCGGACTCTAACGAGATGGATTGGCGGTCCATTTCTCCTAAGCTTAACGCTCCTCGTCGGCGAAGTGTTCGGGCAATCCTCCCAGCCCACGCCACAGACTGCGGGGCAAGCAGCGGGCCAGCGGGACCTCTCACAAGTTTCCCTGGAAGATCTGATGAACATCGAGGTGACCTCGGTTTCCAAGAAAGAGCAGAAAATGTCGCGGGCGGCGGCGGCAATTTTCGTCATCACGCAGGAGGACATCCGCCGCTCCGGTGCGAGGAATATTCCGGACCTGCTGCGCCTGGTGCCCGGGCTGGACGTCTCGCAAATCAACGCCAATAGCTGGGCCGTTTCGGCGCGCGGCTTTAACCAGCAATTTACTAATAAATTATTGGTGCTGATCGACGGGCGCGCGGTGTACACCCCGCTCCTGGGAGGAGTGAACTGGGACACGCAGGATGCGCCTCTCGAAGCTATTGACCGGATCGAAGTGATTCGCGGGCCGGGGGCGACGGTCTGGGGGGCCAACGCCGTAAACGGAGTCATCAACGTGGTGAGCAAGAGGGCCGCGGACACTCAGGGTGGTCTGATCACGGGCGGTGGAGGCACCGAAGGGCAAGCTTATGGCACGGCGCGATATGGCGGAACCATTCGGGGAGACGCGAGTTATCGCATTTTCGCGAAGTATCTCAATCATGGCTCCTTGCCTGAAGCGGACGGCGAAAGCGCGGGAGACGACTGGAACCTGTTGCACGGCGGATTCCGGGCGGACACAAACATTTCCACGAAAGATTCTCTTACGGTACAGGGAGATCTCTATACCGGCAGGGAAGGGGCCGAGATCATTCACATCTCCTCGGTTGATCCGCCTGTTACCGATACTCCACACGTCCGCACGGCCCTTTCCGGCGGCAATTTCTTGGGCCGGTGGCACCATGAGTTTTCGGACCGCTCCGACACGACGTTTCAGTTTTATTTTGACAACTATAAACGCACGGGTCCTTCCTTGCGCGAAACCCGGAATACCATTGATTTCGATTTCAACCATCACTGGGCTTGGGGGTCGCGCCAGGATGTGATCTGGGGCGCCGGATTTCGCGGTACCTGGGACAATACGGTTGGCACGATCGATCAGGCTTTCAACCCGCCCGATTCAGAGCTCCAGCTCTTCACATTCTTTGTGCAAGATACCATTGCCCTGCAACCCGACCGGTTGTTTTTGACAGCCGGAACCAAGGTTGAAAACAGCTATTTCACCGGTTTTGAAATTGAGCCGAGCATCCGGCTGGCGTGGACTCCCTCCAACCGGCTGACTTTCTGGTCCGCGGTTTCGCGCGCGGAACGCAGCCCGGCAAGGAGAGACACTGACCTCATTGCACCGCTGGCGGTTTTCCCCGACCCTGCAGGATCGAACACGCCAGTGGAAGTCATTATTTTGGGTAACCCCCAATTCCAGACCGAGCACGTGGTGAATTACGAGGCAGGTTTCCGGGCGCAGCCCAACAAGCGGCTTTCCATCGATGTGTCGGCGTTTTTCAATCGCTACGACCATTTGGAAAGTTTGGAGCCGGGGCCGGAAGTTTTCGAGCCCAGCCCTGCTCCCGCTCGTTTCGTCATCCCCATCAAGTTCGGGAACTTGATGTATGGCACCACGGAAGGCGGCGAACTCTCAGCGAATCTGAAATTGACAGATCGCTGGACTTTAAGTCCGGGGTATGCATTTTTAGAAATGCATCTGCATACTCAACCGTCGAGCCTGGACACAACCTCCGTAGCGGAGTTCCAGGGTTCGAGTCCCCAGCATCAAGTGCAGCTGCGATCTCACGTGGATCTATCGCACGGCCTCTCGTGGGACGCGAGCGCCAATTTCGTCAGCGAACTCCAGGTTCAGGGTGTCGCTTCCTATACGCGCATCGATACGCAATTGAGGTGGAAGCTGGCGGAACGGGCGGATATCAGCATTGTGGGGCAGAACCTGCTCCAGGACCGCCACCTCGAATCCATGGACCAACTGACCCTGGTGAATTCGTCCTTGATCAAGCGCAGCGCCTACGCGAAATTCACCTGGCGGTTTTGGTAGAACACGCTTCTGTAGCACAGGCACTCTTGCCTGTGCGGGTTTTGCGATCGTCGATGAGTAGGCGTCCTGATTGCGGCCTCCAAAACCACACAGCCAAGAGTGGCTGTGCTACTCAGCCGCGCAATACGCCTGGCGCAATGTTGTGTTGCCGCGCAAGATCGCTAAGTTCATCAAGCTGGCCCTGGACTTCCTGCACCTGCGCTTGAAGGATCGCAAGGCCTGCCGCCGGCGTCACGCCTACGCTCGGTTTGTCCAGAGCGACTCCAGGCTGGGTGACGCGGTCCTTGACACGAGCCAGCGCTTCCTGCTCTTGCTGAAGGTCCGCCATGCGCCTGTCCAAGTCGGCCTGAAGGTCGGCGGCTATTTCGGCATACCATTCGGGGTCGTCGAGCCTGGATGCATAAACTGGGTAGGCTGTCTCGGCTGGAGCAGCGGACGCCTGTGTTGCCGTTTCTGCCGCTTCCTGGCCGACGATGGAGATCAGACCGCGCGAGCGAAGCTGGTCCATATCTTCGTTCGTCCAGACTTTCTTGGGCTGGTTTTGATTGCCTTGCGCGGGGCGGGGCTTCTCAGCCGCTTGCGAAGAACAAGCAATCAACAATGCCAGAGCCGCCGCGAAATGGAAGGGATAATTCCTCATGGTTCCTCCTCGGCGGGGACAGCCAAATTGTACACCTGGGACGCTTCGGGTGAGTACTGAAACTGACGCTGACCAAAATCGACTGAAATTTGTCTCCCATTCCGCGGCCAGCCCAACGGGAGGCGGCTTCACAAACTGGGTGAATAGTCCGAAGGCTTGTAGGAGCACGGGAACGCGTCGATGTTCTTCCGAAGTGCGCGGGTCCACCCCCATCCAGCCCGTGACGTACAACAATATCCATGTAGAACAGGATGACGGTGTGCGAAATTGCTCAGAGTCGAGTAAGCGGATGACGAAACCGATGGCATTCTGTAATTGTCCCGAATCGACTTCCGCGCCAGGAGGGCGCTAGTCGTGCAGGACGATATTCAGAAGGGACCTGTGCACTCGCAATCCATCCTTGTAATCGATAAACCCCATCTTCTTGAACTTATTCATAAAAAAGCTGATGCGCGACCGGGTCGTGCCAACCATTCCTGCCAGAGTTTCCTGGTTGATCTCCGGAGCTACAGGTTCGAGTGTGCCTACCTTACCGAAGTTGGCGAGCAACAAAAGAGTGCGGGCCAGCCGTTGCTCGCTGGAATTAAAAAGTTGATCGACCAAGTCCTCCTGGATGCGCACGTTGCGCGAAAGCATATACGGTACGAAAAAATCTGAAAACTTGCGCTCCTCATGGAGGACGCGCAGCATCTCGTTCTTCTCAATTCTAAGTATAAAGCTGGGCGCAATCGCCGCAGCCGTGGCCAGGCAGACGGTCTGACCGATTAGGCATGCTTCGCCAAGGAAGTCACCGGCGCCTAAGATTGCCACGACCGCCTCTTTGCCCTGTTTGGATTTGACCTTGAGTTTCACCTTGCCTTGCTGAATATAGAAAACAGCGTCGGCGGGATCACCTTGAGAGAAAATTTTGTAGTCCTTTGGACACTGCGTAATAGTTCTTGCCACACCCACGGTGGCTAGAAACAGTTGAGGATCAAACGAGATCATGGGCTTATGTTTCTTAGGTGGTTTTGGAATCGGGCCCATCGGACTGCCTCACGGGGGAGCCGGTGCTTTCCGGATAGCAGAAAATTTAGCTACAGTCAATTAAAATCATTGGGATTCGAAAGGGAACTCTACTTTGTACCCCTTAAACGCATTCGGTCGCGTGGCCATGATTTGCCTGGCGAGAGGTTTTCAAGTAATAGGGCACACTACAGGAGCAGGCAAGCGGTCAATATTGAACGTTCGAAGGATGGTCTATCTGTTGCTCTTTTGAACACAATTGCCTAATGAGCCATTGACAATTATGGCTCCTAAAGTGTACCAAAATGGGTCAGATGGCGTAGAACCAATTGAAATCAAGGGGGTTAAACGCGACTCGCCTCTCGGCAAGATCGACCCACAGGAGGCTGACATGTTTGCCCAGCACATTTCCGTGGTTCTCAAACCCCATTGCGTTGTGGAGTTTACCCGAACGATAAAGAACCAGGTCATTCCCCTGCTCCGAAAACAAGAAGGGTTTCAGGACCAAATCACATTCGTCGTCTCCGACGGGCCGGAGGCGCTTGAAATCACTCTGTGGGATCAGCAGGAGAATGCCGCAGCCTATTACCGCACCACCTATCCACAGGTGCAGGAGCTTCTTGCGGGAGTGGTTGAGGCAACTCCTGAGGTAAAGAACTATGAGGTTACCAACTCGACTTACCACAAGATTGCCGCTCGTGCGGCAGCCAGCTCCTGACGACCTGATTTATAGTTCAGTGAGGACGGGCGGGCAGATTTGCCCCCGCTTGTGTTCGGCCAAGGAACAACACCTGAGTGGCGGATACGGAACCACGGTCCGAGGAAAGCCAACCCCAGATCACACCGTCCGGGTCCTAGCGACAAATCTGATCAGCGGAACTGCCACGGTTCTCGCCCAATACCAAGCAGGGGCTCTCGCCGAAATTCAACGGCGAATTATCCCGAAGCTGAGGCAAGACAGTTACGAGTTTCAGCTGGATGAGTTCATAGAAACTGTAGAAGGAACCCCAGGTACTGATGCCTGATTCTGAGACGGATGGCTCTCAAGCGATGGTGGCTACGTTGAACAGAAATGGTGACGGTGCCGGGTTGGGCCGATAACGAGAAGCTAAAAATGAAGGGGGCGTACCATGAGTCTTTTAACGCAAACCTGGGAAAGAATCGGCGAGAACACAACTGAGTCGGGCTCGCCATTGAAGCTTCCCGACGGGGCCCGAATTCTGATCGTCAGTGACGATAACTCTGACACGGACCGGTTAAAGGCGATTCTCCGGGAGGAAGGATTCGCCTCGGAATTGGCGAAAAGCATTACCGCGGGTTGTGAGGCGGCCAAAACCGGGGGGTTTCAGGTGGTCGTCTCGACGCCCCAGATGGGGGACGGATCGTGGAGGCGGCTTGCCGACATTGCGAAACACTATGATCTTGGGTTTGAGATTGTTCTATGGGCGCGCAACTTCGATCTCCACGAATGGGTGGCTGCGCTAGAGGAAGGAGCGTTTGATGTCCTTGACGCTTTGTGTGAGCAACCAAAGGCGGTAGAGGCTACCAAACGCGCATTGTGGGCAGCTTATCTAAAGGGCGCTGGGCCCAACCCGAGGGCGGCTAGTCCCCGGAAGGCGGCGTAATTTGCTACGTGACCCTAGAAAGCAAGGGGGAAAAGCATGAGCAATTCAGCCAAGGTCGATCAAAAGGGCAGATTGAAAATTCCCATGACCCTTCTTCCTACGCTCAAGGGGCCTGGCACCGAGTTCTACCTCACCAGCGAAAATGGCGCCTCCGTCCGCATCTACCCGATGAGAGTCTGGAACGAAGTCGAGGGACAACTTGAACGCATGTCCTTGCAGGGCATTAATAACCAGAAACTTCTGGCCCGCGTGAAATATTTCGGCCAGGCGGTCACGATGGACAAGCAAGGCAGGGTGCTAATCCCGATCATCTTGCGGAATAGTGCGCGAATGAAGGGCGCGGTGGATGTACTCGACTACGTGAACCATTTGGAAGTTTGGAACCATGCCCGGTTAATGACCGCTCTGGAGAGCAATCCAATTACGTCACAAGACGAGAAGAAGCTGAACGATGTGTTATCTGCATCACAATCGTCATGGGGAGCAGACTGGAAAAATAAGGAAGGGCAAGTCCAGGGAAAGGAACGGGAATTTGGGGTGCACCGCCGAGCGCATCGGGATTTACGCAGTCACCCGAGCCACACGATTCGAGGCACTCGAACTGATTCGGCGGTGCGCGCACGCGTGGCCTGACAGCGAGATCGCACGGCTGCCCTGCGGCCGGAGAAACAGCGAATTCCAGTGGCGAACGCAGTTCTCGCCACCATTTATTTCGTGGCAGGCGAGCTCGGGTTGACGATGGCCGACGTGCAGACCGGCGCGACCGCGGTCTGGCCTGGGACGCTGAACCAAAATCATTCGATACTGTTGAAAAACTTTATTCCCATCCTGATCTGCCGCGACACGCGCCCGTAAGCTATCGAATATTCGTTTAGGGACGCCGCTCGAAGCCGTCAAAATATTTGCTTCCATGTCTTTTTCAACGGCCTCCGTCGCTTTCAGCGCGTTTGTGGCAGGGATGAAGCCCTGGCCCACGACCCAGAATGGTGCTCCATTTCCAAATCGCAAACTTGAAAGTTCCGCTCGGGGTCAAGGGCGAACTGAGGCGGAGGCCGGCGCAGCAGCGCGGGGCGCGTAATTCGTCTGGATGTAATCGTCGACCAGCTTGCGGAAGGCGGCCGAAAGCTCGTCGTAGTTGCCGTGCAGGGTGACGGTTTTTTTGCCGTCGATGTACACGGGGCAGCTCGGCTCTTCGCCGGTGCCGGGGAGGCTGATGCCGATGTTGGCGGCTTTGGATTCGCCGGGGCCGTTGACGATGCAGCCCATCACGGCGAGCGTCATGTCCTCGACGCCCTCGTACTGCTGCTTCCAATGCGGCATACTGTCGCGGATGTAATCCTGAATGCGCTCGGCGAGTTGCTGGAACGTGGTACTGGTGGTGCGCCCGCAACCGGGGCAGGCCGTCACGCTGGGCGCGAACGAGCGCAGGCCGAGCGACTGGAGCAATTCGCATGCGGCGTAAACTTCCTCGCGGCGGTCTCCGCCGGGGCGCGGCGTCAGCGAAATGCGAATCGTGTCGCCGATTCCTTCCTGCAGCAAGATGCCGATCGCCGCGGAGGACCACACGATGCCTTTCGTGCCCATGCCCGCTTCGGTGAGGCCCAGGTGCAGCGGCTGCTCGGTCTTGCGCGAGAGGTCGCGGTACACCTTGATGAGGTTTTGCGGCTTGGAAACCTTGCAGGAAATGATGATCTGGTCGTGGCGCAGGCCGCACTCCAGCGCGAGTTCGGTCGATTCGATCGCGGACTGCACCATGCAGTTGTTGATGATCTCTTCGGATTCGAGGCCCAGGTCGCGGTCGGTATTCTCCTGCATCTTGCGCATCACCAGCTCTTGATTGAGCGAGCCGCCGTTGACGCCGATGCGCACCGGCTTGCCGTTGTCGACGGCCACTTTGCAGATCGTTGCGAACTGCTCGTCGCGCCGCGCCCCCGCTCCCACGTTGCCTGGGTTGATGCGGTACTTGTCCAGCGCCCGCGCGCAATCGGGAAATTTGGTCAGCAGGACATGCCCGTTGTAATGGAAATCGCCGATGATCGGAGCGGTGCATCCCAGATCGCGCAACCGCGCCACAATTTCCGCGACCGCCGCTGCCGACTCCGGCATGTTCACCGTGATGCGCACCAGTTCCGAGCCGGCGTCAGCAAGTTCTTTACACTGCGCCACGGTCCCGGCAATGTCCGCCGTATCCGTGTTGGTCATCGACTGGACGACGACCGGCGCCCCGCCGCCTACCTGGAATTGGCCGACTTTGACGCCGTAGGTCTTCCGCCGCGTAATGGGAAAGATTTGCATGCTCGTCTATTCGAAACGTTTCCTATGATAACAGCCCTCTGACTTCGCAGCAAAACATCGGCGCGCATCCATTAGATAGAGTATTTTGGCAGGCCGCAGTAGACACACTTCTTAGCGAAACCGCTAAGATTGAAGCGCCATCTACGATCGTATTTCTTCCCGCAGCGCGGACACCGAAACGCGAGAAAGCGTTCATGTGTGTATGTCACAAGGACAACCAAAGGGATGGCAATCTCAAAAAACAGCACTTCGTTCCTAAGCCGTTCCACGAAGAAGATGAGGATCGGTAGAATCATTAAGAATGCGAGAAGCATTCCAATATATTGATTCCTTCGCAGTTTGTATTCCCTCCATGCTTGCACGTAATCGCTCATTGGCGTCGTCGCGATCCGCTGAAATGACTACGCGTTAGCCGCATGATTTCCGCGCAAACCCAGCTCATCTGCAACTTCGCGCATGGCGGCGATGCAGAAGGCGATATGTTCCTCGATGGGGACGGCCAACTCTTCGGCGCCTTTGCGGACATCGTCGCGATTGACGCCGCGCGCGAAGGCTTTGTCCTTCAGCTTGCGCTTCACCGAATCGGGCTCGACTTCGAAGATGCTCTTTCCCGGTTTGACCAGGGCGCAGGCGGTGAGGAAGCCGGCGAGTTCGTCGCACGCAAACAGAGTATGTTCGAGCGGAGTTTCACGTGGAACATTGCAGTAGTCGGCGTGCGAAACGATGGCGCGAATCATTTCTTCCCGGTAGCCGCGCTCGCGCAGGATCGCCGATCCGCCCGCGGGATGTTCTTCCGTGGGGCTGTGCGCGTCATTGGGCCAGCGCTCGTAGTCGAAATCGTGCAGCAAGGCGGTCAGGCCCCAGAGTTCCTCCTCGGCGCCGGACTTGCGCGCATAGGCTCGTACGCATGCCTCAACAGCCAGCGCGTGCTTGCGCAAGCTTTCGTTCTGCGTGAATTCACACAGAAGAGCCCAGGCGTCATTTCTCGTTGGCATGGCTTTCTCCCGAGTCAAAAAATGTACGGCAAATTTACCTTTCACTTCTCATTCTCGCCCATTTAAACCGAACGCAATCCAAATCGTTGCGGTGCAGGTCGCCACTCGCCTATACAAACAGCGACAACCCCGCCGTGGCGGGTGACTATCCTACGAAACCTTGGCAAGGATACCGCAACCTTGGCCTTCCTGCCTGATTGTTCGGTACGGTTGCCCCAACGCCCTCATCGAGGCCTAAGCACTGATTCTGCATGCTCTTGCGCATGCCGTCAGCAACTCGGGACTGCAAAATGGCCGTTTTCCCTAGATGCGAAAGTGTTCTGATGTGCACAGACACCCGATCACAGGGGGTCCAATATGTGCGATAGCCAAACGAAGCAGCTTTTGTTGATCATTGGAGCCCAACTAACCGAACAGGCGGCGCCAACGTTGAACCGAGCTTCTCTCCGAGTTCGGACCGGAAGAGAATCCCGAAATGACCGAGGTTTGGCGCCCCAGGAACAATGTGGCAGAGGAGGAAAGACGTGAAGAATTCACGAAATGCTCAAAGAGGGTCCGGCAGGATGGGTCCCGCGCTCCTTCTTCTGGCCGTGGTTTTAGTGGCCGCGTATTATGTTTCTACGAGAAACGCGTCGGTTCAGAATGCGTTCCACTTCGTCAAAGCCTCGACGCAAGATGCGACGACAACATCCAGCGTGCGAACCGCGCTGCTGCTATCCAAACATGTTTCTCCCTACGACATCAAAGTGGAGACCAGCCAAGCGGAAGTCACTTTGGAGGGCCAGGTGCCCTCGGAACAAATCAAAGCGGTGGCAGGGGCCATTGCGCTCGATACGGCAGGCGTCAAAGCTGTGCACAACAATCTAGGCATCAATCCTTCGACGGCGCGCAACCCTGAAACCCAAGGTCTCGGCGAACGAGTGGCCGATCTGGAGATCAAGACGCTGGTCAACGCGGGTCTTTTGCAAAATAGCGAACTGGCTGAGAAACACATCGCGACGGATGTAAAAAATCGAACGGTGACCCTAAGCGGAACAGTCGAGACGGCTGCTCAGAAAAATCAGGCCGAGCAAATCGCGTGGCAAGTAACCGGCGTGCAAGGCGTAACGGACAATCTGAGCGCTACCAATGCGCAGACAAATCCGGAGAGCGTGGACGACAAACTGGCGCACCGCGTCGAATTTGAATTGTACTCGACCAAGGCGATCTCCTTGAAGACGGTCCAGATCCTTGCGAACAACGGCACGGTCACATTGACCGGCAATGTTTCTTCCCGCGCGGAAAAGCTGCTGGCGGGAAAGACGGCGCAATCCGTGGAAGGCGTCCGGAAAGTTGTGAATAGTCTGGCCGTACCGGACGAAGCGCAGTCTTGACGGCGCAATTCGTGATCTTCTTCCGGCGTGCACGCTAGAGGTATGGCCGCACTCTTCTGAAATGATCCGCGGCCAAACCGTGCAACGTCGAATCGGCTCGGGCTGAGAATTCTTCCGCCTTGTTCGATGCAGAAATCAGATTGGAAGCTTCTGGGTGCGCAGCCCGCCTCTCGGTAGTCCTGGATCGAATTTCCGGCTAATGGATTTCCTAATTTGACCGATTTGTTTATCGGAATGGAAAAAATACTTGACACCGGAAGCGGATTCCCCCATGATGTCCTCCGCGTCAGCTGCTGCCTTCCCCACGCACGAAGTCCCTCCCATCCGCATGCCGGAATAGTCTGCGAGGAGCACCGGTGTCGGAACAAAATAGTACGACTACAATGAACGGAACTAACGGAAATAAGGTTGCCGTGGATATTGACCTGGACCGCGAAGTAATCCGTTGCAAGACCTGCGGGCTCGTGCAGTATCGCACCCGCACGGGGAATTGCCGCCGGTGCCTACGCTTGCTGCCGCCCAAGGTGGAATTTCTAATTCCTCCTCCTGAGCCGCAGGAGCTTCCAGGCGACGACCGGCAACTCTTCGAGAAATGGCCGAACCGCGAGACGGTGGAGAATATTGGTCAACGCATCCGGCAGTTGCGCGAATCGCGCGGGATGACGCAAAGCCAGCTCCAGGCGCGCTCGCGTGTATCCCGGTCGTACTTGTCCCGGATCGAAAGCGGGCAGATGACGCCCAGCCTCGGAACGCTGGAGAAAATTTCCGAAGCGCTTGGCGTCGGCTTGAACCGCTTCTTCGTCCCGGAAACGAACGGAGAGGCTCTTCTGGAAGATCCATTCATCCAGGGGCTGCGTCCGTTCCTACGGCAGCTCGACTGGGAACAGTGGCAATCGATTCTGAAGCGCCTGGCCGCGATCAGCGACCACGTCTCGAGCGGCAGTGGGGTAGTGCGTCCGTTAGCACAGCCTCAGTCTGCTCGGATGGAGCAACTGGCGCGTCGGATGCACCCAGCTGCGATGGGCCACCGGTAGTCGGTCAAATAGAAATCCCTGCAGAACGGCGCGAACTCTTTCTCTTCGGGGAGTTCGCGCTGTTGCATTTTCACTCGCCTTCGCGAGACCCATGGCTACGGCGAGCGAGCTCGCCTCCCCGAAACTCCTCCGCCAGCAGGCCGTAATTCTCAGTATCAATGAACTGATTCCATTTCTGGATGTGGTGGCGGGAGCGCCCCTCGTGGCGCATTCCGATTTTTTCGAGCACGCGCTGGGATGCCGTGTTTCCAGCAAAGTGGTGCGCGTAGATTCTGTGCAGGCAAAGCGTCTCAAAACCAAACGCGACTGCGGCGTTGGCAGCCTCCGTGGCGTATCCTCTGCCCCAAAATGGCACACCGATCCAGTAGCCCAGCTCCGCGTGACTATGTGCTTCCGCAATGTGGAGTCCGACGGCACCGCAGAGTTCGCGCCCGTGTGAGATCGAAATCGCAAACGAGACGGAGCGTCCGGCGCGGAAGTCATCGTTTGCCTTGGCAACGAAGGTCTGGGCATCGCCCCCGGCGTACGGGTGTGGAATGTTCACAGTCGTGGCGGCGATTTCGTTTGCTCCTGCGAGACGCACAATGGCGTGGACATCTTCGCGCTCGAAGGAGCGAAGCAGCAGGCGGGCGGTTCGCAGTTCCTGCGGAGCGGTCATGTAAACAGTTTACGCGAAACGCACTTTTCCGTCAGGACGCTTGTCGAGGTTGACGCTGCCAATGCAGGTGAGCCCGCCCCAAAACTACTTTTGAGCCAACGGCTTGTAGTTGGAATACTTCACCACCTCGCGAATGTGAACGAAATTTTTGGGGAAACGCAGGAGTTCATCGGCGCGCGAGTATGTGGGAAACCAGAATTGGCCTTCGATTTGTTCCCGGTAGGTCACAAAAAGAGGCGTGAGATTGACGATGGCATTTTTCTTTGTGGAGTTGGCGTTTTCATCTTCCCGGGGCCTGCCGCAAGTCTTCACGATCATGAGGTCCTGATCGTCCACCCAGATGCGGCCCGCGAAGAGTTTCTTTTCCTTCCTGGCGTTCTTGGGAGACACGTCAAATACGTACGTATTCAGCTGATCCACGTGTTGGCGCCCGGTGTACGAAACCGAAAAAAGCGGCAGCTCTTCCGGGGTGAGCGCAAAGGGCAGCCGTTGGCGGATGTCGTCCAGATCATCTTGCGAGAGAGACACTTTGCGGAGAGTGTTCAGCGGGGCGAAAGTCGTCCTTTCCA
The DNA here is from genome assembly GCA_963719875.1 of uncultured Acidobacteriota bacterium. Classification (GTDB taxonomy): domain Bacteria; phylum Acidobacteriota; class Terriglobia; order Acidiferrales; family UBA7541; genus Palsa-360. The sequence goes on from CAVRDJ010000002.1 coordinate 2,467,457, forward strand.
CGCGCTTGCCGTTGTCGTTCAGCGTGATTTCCGAAATCTGTTGATACTCCCCGTCCACTCTGCCGTAATTGTCCAGAGTCTGGACCGTTACATTCAAGGTGTACCCATAGCGATCCCGCGCCGTCTTGAAGGTCGCTTCCTTGACGGCAAATTTTTGAATGATTTCAGCGGGTGTAGTCCCGGAAGGCTGCCCCGGGTTCAGAGGCCCGTTTCCCAGATCGCATACACCTTGCGCCAGGAGGCCGCCCGAAGACGGCAGGCTAACGAGGAGAAAGACCGCGCTGGTGCCGAATGTCAGGCGACCCATCCCGCCTCCGCGAAAACGAACAAAACCGAATCGATATTCTTCTTACGCGAAACGCACTTTTACGTCAGGACGTTTGTCGAGGGTTACGGTGTCGACGAAGCGCACCTGGCGTTCGTCCAGGGTGACCACCAGCGACTGCGTGCGGATGCCTTCACCGAAGAATCGGACGCCGCGCAACAGGTTTCCGTCCGTCACGCCGGTGCACGCGAAAATAATTTTCTTGCCGGGCGCCAGGTCTTCGGTTCGATAGATGCGTTTGCCGTCCTTGATCCCCATCTTGGCGAGGCGCTCTTCATGCTCGGGCTTGGATACCACCAGGCGCGCCAGAATTTCTCCGTTCAGGCAGCGAAGCGCGGCCGCGGTCAACACGCCTTCGGGAGCGCCGCCAATGCCCATCACGGCGTGGACTCCGGTGCCGATGACGGCGGCGGAAATGCCGGCAGAGAGGTCTCCATCGCCGATCAGGCGAATGCGCGCGCCGGTGGCGCGAATATCCGCGATCAGTTTTTCGTGGCGCGGCCGTTCGAGCACAATCACGACCAAGTCTTCAACGTCGCGATCAAGCCGCTTGGCGATCGCGCTCAGATTCACTGCCACGGGCGCATCCAGATCCACGGCGCCCTTGCAGGACGGCCCCACGATGATTTTTTCCATGTATAAGTCGGGCGCGTGGAGCAAACCACCCTTTTCGCTCGCGGCGAGCACCGTGATCGACCCGGGCGCTCCGGTGGCGCACAGGTTCGTGCCCTCGAGTGGATCGACCGCGATGTCTACGGCGGGGAAGTTAAATCCCCGGACATGCTGCGCGGCGCCGATTTTTTCGCCGATGAAAAGCATCGGGGCATCGTCGCGTTCCCCCTCGCCGATGACGATGGTGCCGTCCATGGGCACTTCGTCCATCACCCGGCGCATGGCGCTGACGGCGGCCTGGTCGGCCATGTGGCCGTCTCCCCGGCCCATGGTCTTGGCCGATTCAATGGCCGCCTGTTCCACGACGCGCAAAAATTCCAGACTCAGTTCAATTTCCATCAAAGCTCCCGCTCACTGAAATTTTTTGGATCTGGCGCGCGTTCCGACACGGTTCCCGCGCGCGGCACGGCTAGGACCTAGCCTATCCTAAACCAAGCGGCGCGGCGCACCTAGTGAAACGCCCTGTAGATTGTGTTCCAAGGATTCTTTATCCGAAACAGCGCGGGTCATGGGGTTTCCGGAATTGGGACAATAGAAGGAACTCGATGACGGAGGACAAAACCCGCACACTCAAAAAGTGTGAGAGTGCGGTACCCGCAACTGAGAACCGCGATCGCCCGCTGCTTGCCTGACTTTAGGATAAGCGCGAAATTCCGGGAAATTGGTCGAATCCTGAATCAAAACTCAGGATTTGATCGATTCCGTGACGTTCCATCACGGCGAGATGGACGGCATCACGCGCAGACAATCCCGTGTACGCCAATACAATTTCTTTGGCGCGCTCCACCGCCATCCGATCAAGGGGTAAGACCTCATCGATGACGCCAAGCAAGCGTTGAATGCCGGTTGAATGGCGTCGCGCCGCTGAATCGCTGTGTAGCGGTGCAAGATCTCCTGCAGGACTTCCGCATCTGTGATGAGGCGCTGCTGTTCGCTAACGAGCTTTTCAAGCAAGCGTTGCGCGTCGGCCTTGTGAACATTAGGGGCGCCCACCAGGTACATGGGGGCATTCGAGTCGACCAGAATCACGGGTTCGCGCCTATGCCGTATCCCCGCTCAATCTCCGCCAGCATGCGACCAATGTCCGCGGTCGGATATTCGAGTCGCGCCGCCGCTCGGATGGTTTGGAGTTTTTTGCCCACGCTGCCGGAAGGCTCGCTCCGGCGAATTTGACGAAGAGCCTGCCGGACCCATTCTGCGACCGACATGCTGCGCGAGCGCGCCGCACGTTGAATCTCCCGGTATTCAGGGTCCTTGAGAATGACCTGCAGCCGCTTACTCATACACTGAGTCTATCTTACTCATGCGTATGAGCCAATCCTGCTGTCGCTTAGCTCTTGAAGATTAGAACTTTGCCATGCGAGATCCTCACGGCAGCGACTGAATGACCGTGTTCACCAAATTTGGGTCGTCGAATGTGGTCTGATCGCCGGGCTTCGCGCCCGCTACCGGCAGCAGGCGCGCGCTGAGCGGCTTCGATAATTTCACGGAAAGATTGGCGACGTCGCCAATGATACGTTCCAGTTGCTGCGGGGTAACGTCTCCGGGCAGGGGAATCGTGTCGAGTCCGGTGCCGCAGACCGCGGAATAGGCCAGCAATTGATCCATCGAAAGCGCGCCCTCGCCCCAGAGTTGGGCGAGGCGCGTGTCTTCGAGGACCGGCATCATCACGCCGGAATAGCCCACTTTTTTCACGGAAATATCGCGCAAAGCCGACGTAATCGTAGCCACCGCGGTCAGCGTTCCGCTGGTGCCGAATCTGCCGCCCGTAAATCCCGCCACCGCCGATCCAATCGATGCATATTTCATCGGCGCGGGAGAAAGATCGAGGCCCATGTACGTCCAGCCAGTTTCCTGATCGATCTTGCTGGCAACGTCCTCCACGGCGCGCGCGTGCCTTCCCAATTCGTTAATCAATGTCTGGCGCGTTACTTCCGTGTCGCGCTTCACAGCCATCACCGCGGCAACTACGTTGGCGGATTCGAGAGCGATCGCAAATTGATGTCCCAGGCCCTGATGATAGGAAGCAGGATAAAACGGCGTGTAGGCCTGCACATTGGCAATGGCCGCAAAATGAAAATTCCCGAGGCCCTTGTCGCCGTGATCCTCGAGATATTTTATGATCTCTGCCGCCGCGTGGGCCGCCTTCAAATGGACGCCGTCGCTTCCGGCCACAACCACGCTGCCGTACAAGTTGCTGGTCAGTCCCAAAATTTCCTGGAGAAGCTCTGCTTGTGCGGGATCGTCCTTTTCGTTCATCAAGGCGGGGCCAATGCTGATCGAGACGTTTTCTTGTTTGGCGAGGGTATCGAGATCGTGAAAAAAAGCGAGGGCCGCCTGTTTCGACATGCCCTGCGTGTATTCCGGAAACGGCTGCGTGGTGATGCGGATGGTTTGCACTTCATAACCGGCCAGCCCGTAGCGGGCCTTGGCGTTGCGCAACATCTTCAAGGTATCCGCAACCTGCTGTTTGTATTGGCCCGGGTCCAGGCGAATGAAGGCCGTGATGGTCCGGATTTTTGGTTTTTCCTGAGCGGATGCGGGCGTGACAACCACCGCAAGCAAGAAAGCCGCCAGGAAAATGGCGTGCGAGAGGAACGGAAGGACATGCGCGGAGCTGCCGCTGTTGCGAAACATCGGGTCCTCCTCAAAAGTAAGCGGGAATGCCCGTAATCCGCTCGCCGATGACCAGGCGATGAATGTCATGTGTGCCCTCGTAAGTGTAGACCGATTCGAGATTGTTCATGTGGCGCATGATGCAGTAATCGTCGACGATGCCGTTGGCGCCCAAAATGTCTCGCGCCTTGCGAGCCGTTTCCATCGCCATCCACACATTGTTCATCTTCAGCATGGAGACGTGCGTGGGGTCCACGCGGTTTTGGTCTTTTCGCCTGCCCACGTGCAGCGCCAGGAGCTGCGCTTTTGAAATTTCCGTGATCATGAACACGAGCTTGTCCTGGACGAGCTGGTGCGACGCGATGGGCTTATTCTGAAATTGTTTGCGTGTTTTTGCGTATTGCAAAGCCGTGTCGTAGCACGCCATCGCCGCGCCGATGGCTCCCCAGCCGATGCCGTAGCGCGCCTGCGTCAGGCAACTGAGCGGGCCTTTCAAGCCCGCGACGCCGGGAAGCACATTCTCCGCGGGTATCTCGCAATCGTTCATCGCCAGGCCCGAAGTGACGGACGCACGCAACGAAAGCTTGCCGTGCACATCCCAGGCCTTGAAGCCTTTCGCGCCTTTTTCCACAAGGAAGCCGCGAATTTTGTCGTCCTCGCATTTCGCCCAGACCAGGGCGACGTCGGCGATCGATCCATTGGTGATCCACATTTTTTCGCCGTTGAGGATGTAGCGATCGCCGCTTTTTACGGCGCGCGTCAACATGCCGCTCGGATTGGACCCAAATTGCGGCTCGGTGAGGCCGAAACACCCCACCGCTTTTCCGCTCTGCATGCGCGGCAGCCACTTCTCTTTTTGTGCCAGCGAGCCGTACGAGTGGATGGGATACATCACCAGGGCGCTCTGCACGGAAACGAAGCTGCGCAAGCCGGAGTCGCCGCGTTCGAGTTCCTGCGTCACGAGACCGTAGGCGACGTTGGACATCCCGGCGCAGCCGTAGCCTTCGAGATTCGCGCCAAAAAATCCCAGCTCACCCAGTTTCGGCACCAGCTGCATCGGGAAGGTCGCTTCGCGATTGTGTTTCTCAATGATCGGGATGACGTGCTCGTCGACAAACTGCCTCGCCGTCTTCCGCGCCAGCAACTCTTCGTCATTCAGGAGGGAGTCGAAGTCCAGAAAATCCACGCCGGGAAACGCGGGCATCAAATTCTCCTTGCCGTATGTCGCACGAAAGAAATGGCTGACGAGGCAAGCCCCGTTCGCATTGGATTGGCCGGGCCCGTCGCGCGACTCATTCTAGCGCCGCATCTCTGGCGCCAGCAAGTTGGTGTCAGCCAAAGCAGTTTCTGCCGGCAGCCCAGGGGCTATCCACACCTCGTTGGGGAAGACCGAACTCGAATCCGATGAGCTGGCTTCGAAAGCACCCGGCACGCCGTTCATAACGGTGAATAACAGTTCGGACACTGTAAACGAACGACCTATGGACTCACTTCAATAGCGGCGGGTTCAATTGATATTCATCCTGGGAGAGGACCCGGCATTTCACGGACAACCGGCGGGTGTCCTCCTCAAGCGTGAAGAAGAAATTCTCAGCGAGAAGGTGCTGGCAAACACGTGACCTCAGGGGTGGTAATCAATGCGGAACCAGAGTCTCCCCATGAACTTGGGCTCGGTTTGCCCGTCCACGGCGAAACCAGCGGGGACGGCGCTGTCGAGAAATGGCTCCACGGACGGCTGAATCTGGTCGTGCTCGGAGTCATTGCCGCCGGCTTTCTGTTAAGGGTATACGCCGCAGGCAGCAGTTTTTTAAATCCAGACGAGGCGCTCCACTACCTCATACTCAATCAGCGTTCCGCCTTTTGGGCGTATAAGATCAGCCTGACCAACGCGCATCCACCGCTCATTTATCTTCTGCTCTACTACTGGAGTTTTCTAGGCCGGTCCGCGTTGATGCTCCGTTTTCCCTCCGTACTTGCTGGAACGGCCCTATGTTGGGCTGCGTATAAATGGATCGGGACTCTTTTCGGCAAGGCGGCCGGCGTAATCGGCCTCATCCTCGTTGCGTTTTCACCGGTCATGATCGCCCTTTCCGCGGAGGTGCGATCGTACGCTCTATTGCTGTTTTGTGAAACGACCGCCCTGTACCTAGTCGAGAAAGCCCTCCAGGAAAAGTCTGTCCGCAAAATGTGGCACTTCTCCATCTTTCTTTACCTGGCGATTCTTTCCCATTACTCTGCGGTTTTCTTTGTTCTGGCTGCGGGTATTTACGCGCTGGCACGAATCGTCGAATCACAGCTTCCGCGAAAAGTGGTTGCTGCCTGGGCCGGTGGGCAGGCGGGGGCGCTTGCGATCTACGCGTTTCTTTACGTAACACACCTGTCCAAGCTCAAACACACCTTTGCAAGTTGGGCCATGGGGTTCGACCAGGCTTTTGGTCACCCGGACCATGAACATCTTTTCATATTTGCCCGGGAACGTACGTTGGACATTTTCTCATTCCTATTTGAAAACCAATACGTCGCCCAGGGTCTGCTTCTTCTCTGGATCGCGGCCGTTGGGCTTCTCCTTCTCAGGGAATTGGAACGTCGTCCTGAAAACCTTCGCACCCGGCACTCGGGCATTCTCTTGTTGCTCCCTATTATTGCTGTTCTTGGCGCGGGGATCGCTGGATTCTACCCGTATGTGGGCAGCCGTCACACGGTGTTTCTGGCACCTTTTTTGATCGCGGCGCTGAGTTTTTTGCTCGCAGCCATTTACGGCCAGAAGCTCTGGGCTGCCATTCTGATTGCCGCACTATTAGTGGGAGCGTCGAATGCATCCGGGAAAATGCCTGAGTCCGGCATCACCAAGGAAAACCAGAGCCGGGCGTTAATGGATGCCGCAGTGAATCACGTGCAGCAGACAATTCCTCCGGGCGATCTGATCCTGACGGACTACGAGAGCGCTCTCCTTCTTGTCTATTATCTCTGCGGCCCCAAATTAATCCTCCCCGTTGGGACTTTCAATCTGCCTGCTTCCAGAGTGAAGTGCAACGGCCGCACGATTGCCTCTTTCCAAACTTGGAGCATGGATGCAGCGTTTTTCCTGTCTAATTTTGGAATCATCGCGAAAGCCCAGCGCTTAAAACCCGGGGATCGTGTCTGGGTCATCGAATCGGGCTGGAGCGTCGCTCTGGGCCGGCAGCTACCGTTTACCTCGCCTGAATTTCGCTGCCTCAATCGGAAAACTTTTGGAGCCAACATTTCTGTTATTCCATTTACAGTTGGCCCTGATTTATCGCCAGTTGCAACGGTGACGGACTGCCCTGCGGCCGCCTTCAATTCACCCAAAATGTAGTACCTGACCGCTCTTGGCCATTCGAAGCTTTCCCCTCCGAGGCGATTGAAGCGGCGGGCCTTCCGTATCCTGTTGCGAGTTGCCAAGACGATCGAAACGGCGCGGACTGGGCCTTGCGCTAAGGGGGCTCCGATGCTATAAAATCATTCCTTTATTCAGACAGGAAATGTCTGCAGGGGTGGGTGTGCACTTCAGGTATACCGGAGATGAAATTTGGCGGGCATTGTCGGGTGCCTTAGCATAATCAGTGGAGATCGTTAACCAACTCGGTGAGTTATTCCTGGCGGCTGTTCCCACCGTCATTATCGTTTTTCTTTTCTATTTATTCATGCGCTGGAGTTTTTTCACGCCCATGGAACGTGTGCTCTCCGAGCGCCACAAGCGCGCGGAAGGCGCCCGGATCGATGCGGAAGCCGGCCGCGTGGCCGTGCACGAAAAGCTCCGCGTTTATAACGATGCAATGAAGAAAGCGCGCGTCGATATTTTTGCCGAGCAGGAAACCCTGCGGCGGCGCACTTTGGACGAACGCCAGGCTACGATCAACGCCGCGCGAGCCACCGCTCAGAGCACGCTCCAGGAAGCCAAAAAAGGAATTGCGGCCGAAGTTGCGGCGGCACGCACGGAGCTGGAGCAATCCAGCGGCACTCTGGCGAATGTTATCGCTGAAGCGATTCTCGCGGGACGCCCTTCCGGCCCTGGCAGTGCCCAGGGCAAGGGGGCGCGATGAAAACCTGCCGGCGCCTCCTGGCGTTCGCTTCAGGCGCTCTCCTGATTTTCTTTTTCACGGCGCTTCCCGTGCTTGCCGAAGAAGGCGCCACGCCCGATCCAGCTGATTCTCCCGCCGGCTTGATTTTTCGCTGGCTCAACTTTCTGATCGTTTTTGGGGGCATCGCCTACCTGCTCGCGAAACACGGAGGGGCGTTCTTCCGCGGCAATGCGAAAGCCATTGCTGCGAGCATCCAGGAAGCCACGGCCGCCAAGACTGAAGCCGAACGCGAGTTGCACGCGGTCGAAGCGAAGATCGCGCGGCTCGATCCGGAGGTGGCGGAAATGCGCCAGGAGGCGCGGCAGAATTGGGCCGCGGAGGCAGAACGGCTGCACGCTTCAGGATTGGCCGAGATTGAAAAGATTAATCAGGCGGCGCGCGGGGAACTGGCCGCTTCCGAGCGCGCCGCGCAGCAGCAATTGCGAGAAATCGCCGCGACCCTGGCGGTAGAGGACGCCGCGGCGCTGGTGGGATCCAGGATGAACGCTGAAATTCGCGCCAGGATGTTTCAATCATTCCTCGGCGAACTTGGAAGGAGCAAGAATTGAAGGCGCTGGCGGAGCGGTATGCGGGGGCGCTGGTCGATGTCGCGCTCGAGAACAAGCAGGCCGATCAGGTCAAGCAGGAACTCGCGGCTTTTGCGGCGCTGGTTCGCGAGTCGCCGGAGTTACACGCGTTTCTCGCGAATCCTTCGATCGCGCGCGCGGCCAAGCATTCCGCGATCGAGCAGCTCGTCGCGCGGATGGGCGCGAGCCGCACACTGCGAAATTATCTGTTTGTGATTGTTGACCAGCGGCGCGCGGGGATGCTGATCGAAATCGAGCAAGCCTTCAGCCGGTTGCTGGATGCCCGCCAGGGAATCACGCAAGCCACGGTGACTTCGGCAACGGAATTGACGGCGCAAGAGCGCGCCGAACTCGGCGCGGCTCTCGCGAAACTGACCGGGGAAAAAGTGCAGGCGCAGTACACGACGGATGCGGCCCTGATCGGCGGAGCCATCGTGCGAATCGGTTCGACGATCTACGACGGTTCGGTACGCTCGCAATTGGAACGCATGCGGGCCCAGATGATTTCGGAATAGGAGCGGGGAATGGCTTCGATCAAAGCGGATGAAATCACAAAGATACTGAAGGCGCAGATCGCCAATTACGAGCAGGCCGTAGCCGTCGAAGAAGTCGGCACGGTGATCTCGGTGGGCGACGGTATCGCGCGCGTGTACGGCCTGGAAAAAGCCATGTCCGGCGAGATGCTGGCGTTCCCGCACGATGTGTTCGGCATCGCGCTAAACCTTGAAGAGGACCAGGTCGGCGCCGTGCTCCTTGGCGAATACACGCTGGTGCAGGAAGGCGATACGGTCAAGCGCACGGGCACGATCATGTCCGCGCCCGTGGGCGAGGCCATGGTGGGCCGCGTGGTCAACCCGCTCGGTGTTCCGCTCGATGGCAAGGGTCCCATCGCCACAGATCAGCGCATTCCAATTGAGCGCATCGCGCCCGGCGTCGTGGACCGGCAGCCGGTGCGCGAGCCGCTGCAAACCGGCATCAAGGCCATCGACTCCATGATTCCCATTGGCCGCGGACAGCGCGAGCTGATCATCGGTGACCGCCAGACCGGCAAGACCGCCATTATTCTGGACACGATCCTGAACCAAAAGGGCGGCGACATGATCTGCATCTACTGCGCGATCGGCCAAAAGCGATCGACGATCGCGCAGATGGTAAAGGTCCTCACGGACGCGGGCGCGATGGATTACACGATCGTCGTTGCGGCGTCGGCCACCGAACCCGCAACCTTGCAGTACATTGCTCCGTACGCGGCCTGCGCGATGGGCGAGTTTTTCCGGGACTCCAAACGGCATGCTGTTTGCTTCTACGACGATCTTTCCAAGCACGCCCAGGCCTACCGCGAAATTTCCCTGTTGTTGAGGCGTCCTCCCGGGCGCGAAGCGTTTCCGGGCGATGTGTTCTATCTCCACTCGCGCTTGCTGGAACGCGCCGCTAAACTGAACGACAAGCTGGGCGCGGGATCTCTGACGGCGCTGCCCGTCATCGAAACGCAGGCGGGCGACGTCTCGGCGTACATCCCGACCAACGTGATCTCGATTACCGACGGACAAATCTATCTCGAAGCGGATTTGTTCAACAGCGGCATCCGCCCCGCAATCAACGTAGGCCTTTCGGTGAGCCGCGTCGGCGGCAACGCGCAAATTAAGGCGGTGCGGCAGGTGGCCGGCTCTTTGCGTTTGGACCTGGCGCAATACCGCGAGCTTGCGGCCTTCGCGCAATTCGGTTCCGACCAGCTCGACAAGGCCACGCAGGCGCAGCTCGCGCGTGGACAGAGGCTGACCGAAATTTTAAAGCAGGGGCAATTTTCTCCGCTCGCAGTGGAAGAGCAGGTGCTCGTCATCTTCGCGGGAACGAGCGGCCTGGTCGACGATCTGGCCGTCGCCGATATTCAGCGCTTCGAGAAGGGGCTGATCGAATTCGTGCGGACTCGTTTCAGCTCGCTGCTGGTGCAGATCGCCCAGAAAAAGCAGATTACCGATGAGGCGCGTCCGGAATTGAAGCGCGCCATCGGCGAATACAAGGAGCAATTCCAGGCCAGCGTGGGCGCCGTCCGCGCATAGCAGGCTACAGAAAAATAGTTTATTTTGTCATTCCGATCTAAGCGAGGAATCTCTCTTCGATCGAAAGCCAAAGAAAGAGAGATTCCTCGCCCCGACCGGGTCGGGGCGAGGAATGACAAAATTGTGAGTTTTTTCTGCAGCCTGCTAATCCTGTAAGGGAAACTTTTCGATGCCCACACTTCTCGATTTCCGGCGGCGGATTCGCTCGGTGAAGAATACGCAGCAGATTACCCGCGCGATGAAATTTATCGCCGCGGCCAGGCTGCGGCGCGCGCAGGAAACAGCCGTATCGCTGCGGCCGTACGCCAGTGGAATCCGCGAAATTCTGCGCTCGGCGATGTCGCGCATCGAAAATCCCGAACAATTTCCGCTCCTGACGCAGCGTCCCGAAGAGCGCGTGCTCGTGCTGGTCACTTCCGGCGAGCGCGGCTTGTGCGGCGCCTTCAACGCGAATGTGCTGCGGCGCGCGTTTGAATTTCTGAACGAAAAGAGCGGCAAATCCGTGGAAGTGGTCGCCATCGCAAAGAAATCCCGCGACGCCTTCCGCAAGCGCTCGTGGAAAATGGCCGCCGAATACGTGGACGTGACGTCGCGCGCCGATCTCGGCAAGGCCAAGGAAATTGCCGCCGAAGTCATGAAGATCTACGAGGCAGGCGGCGCGGATTCCGTCTACCTGATTTACAACGAATTCAAGAACGTAATGATGCAGACGCTGCGTGTGGAAAAGCTGCTGCCCCTGGAGCGGTCGGCTCTTGGCGAACACGAAAAGGGCGCCCCGCCGGCATCTTCCGCAGACGCGGTGGACTACATCTACGAACAGCCCGCCGCTGAAATTTTCAACAAGCTGGTTCCGCGCTACGTGGAAATGCAAGTTTTCCGCATGCTCGCCGAAAGCTCCGCAGCGGAACACGCCGCGCGCATGACGGCCATGGAATCCGCCACCAGCAACGCCTCCGACGTGATCGACGCCTTGACCTTGCACATGAACAAGGTCCGCCAGGCCGCGATCACGCGCGAGATCATCGAGGTAGTAAGCGGAGCAGCGTCGGCAGGGTGAGGCGTGATTTGTGAATCGTGATTCGTGGGTCGTGATTTGTGATTCGTGGCTTGAACGGCAGACGCTGTGAAGATTAATCGCTTTTCGGAATTAACGGTTTGGCAGAAAGCGCACGAGCTGACGCTTGCCACGTACAAACTGACTGAAAAGTTTTCTCGGTCGGAGCAATACGGGATCGTTTCGCAATTGAGACGATCGGCCGCTTCGGTTTCCGCAAATATTGCGGAAGGATTTGGCCGGCGCACCACAAAGGAACTTTTGCGTTGTTTGCAGATCTCAAGGGGAGAGTTGGAAGAGACACGATATTTCCTTATCCTGAGCCGCGATTTGCTTCACATTTCACCGGCCGAGTTTGAGAGTATGAACGGCCGCTGCGATTCGGTCGGCCAGTTGATCAACGCGCTAGGCCGATCATTGAAGAATCGCCTAGGCGCGATGGGAATTTAAGGGTTTCACGAATCACGACTCACGAATCACAATTCACGAGACGCGAGCCACCGGTCACGGAAGCGAGGATCCACAAATGGCACAACACGAAACAGGAAACGTCGGGACCGTCATCCAGGTCATTGGACCCGTAATCAACGTCCAATTTCCCGAGCACCACCTGCCGGAAATTCACAACGCGGTGCATATCACCAGCGAAGGATTTGTGGGGCCCGAGCCGATCAATATCGTTGCCGAGGTTGCGCAGCACCTGGGCGAAGGCCGCGTGCGCACAGTGGCGATGACCGCCACAGAAGGCGTCGTGCGCGGCATGAAGGGAGTCGATCTCGGCGGACCTATCGCGGTGCCGGTGGGCCGCGCAACGCTGGGCCGCGTGATGAACGTGCTGGGGGAGCCTGTGGATGGCCTCGGGCCGGTACAAACGGACAAGCGCTATCCGATCCATCGTCCCGCGCCGTCGCTCGTGGATCAATCGACCGAGCTGGAAATGTTCGAAACGGGCATTAAAGTTGTGGACCTGTTCGAACCGTACCTCAAGGGCGGCAAGATCGGCCTGTTCGGCGGCGCGGGCGTCGGCAAAACGGTTTTGATCCAAGAGCTGATCCATAACGTCGCTATGAAGCATGGCGGCGTGTCGGTATTCGCCGGCGTGGGCGAACGGACGCGCGAGGGAAATGACCTGTGGCTGGAGATGACGGAGTCCGGCGTCGTCGTTCCTGGCAATTCGGAGAAATCGCGCGCGGCGCTGATCTACGGGCAGATGACGGAGCCACCCGGCGCGCGCTTGCGCGTCGGATTGACCGGCCTCACCGTCGCCGAATATTTCCGCGATGAAGAAGGCCTCGACGTTTTGCTTTTCATCGACAACATTTTCCGGTTCGTGCAGGCGGGCTCGGAAGTTTCCGCGCTGCTCGGCAGAATGCCTTCCGCCGTGGGATACCAGCCGAATCTGAACACCGAGATCGGCGAGCTGCAGGAACGCATCACTTCCACGAAGCACGGTTCGATCACCTCGGTGCAGGCGATTTACGTGCCTGCCGACGATTACACTGACCCGGCGCCGGCCGCAACGTTCTCGCACCTGGATGCCACGACGAACCTCAGCCGCCAAATCGTCGAGCGCGGCATTTATCCCGCGGTCGATCCGCTGGCCAGCTACTCGCGCATTCTCGATCCGCGCATCGTCGGCGAAGACCATTACGACGTTGCGCGTTCCGTCAAGGGCGTCCTGCAGCGCTACAAGGATTTGCAGGACATCATCGCGATTCTTGGCATCGAGGAACTTTCCGACGAAGACAAGCAATCGGTGGCGCGCGCGCGAAAGATCGAAAAATTCCTGTCGCAGCCGATGTTCGTCGCGCAGCAGTTCACCGGTCTAGAAGGCAAATACGTGAAAATCGCCGACAACGTCCGCGGGTTCAAGGAAATCGTCGAAGGCAAGCACGACGATCTCCCCGAGCAAGCGTTCTACATGGTCGGCACGATCGAAGAAGCCCGCGAGAAGGCCGAGAAAATGGCGGCAGCAACGTAGGTGACTGGTGACTAGTGACTGGTGACTAGTGAACCCCGGACCAAACAAGTAGCGCGGGACGGGTTCTCACCAGTCACCAGTCACCGGTCACCAGTCACAATTCATCATGGCTGACACATTCACACTCGAAGTGGTCACACCGGCGCGGCAAGTCGTGCACGAAGCGGTGAACGAGGCGCAGATCCCGGTGCTGGGCGGGTACATTGGCGTGCTGCCGGGGCACACGCCGCTGCTGGCCGAGATGGGAATCGGCGAACTCAGCTACCACGTTGGAAATCGTGTAGTTTCCTGCACCGCGATCGGCGGATTCGTGGAAGTCCTGGCCGATCGCGTGATCGTGCTGGCGGACAGCGCGGAACGCGCGGAAGAAATCAACGTGGCGCGCGCGGAGGCTGCCCGCGACCGCGCCCAGAAGCGCCTGGCAACTCCCAACGACACGAGCGTGGATTGGAAGCGCGCGGAGGAATCTCTGAAGCGCGCCCAGGTGCGGTTGCAAGTCGCGGCAAAGGCGGGCGCATCCCCCGTTGCTTCATCGGCGGCAGCGTCCCACTAGGCAAGCCTGAAATTCCCACCGGAAGCGCTAAGATCAATTTATATATGGAAGAAATCACAATGTACTGCACGAGTTGGTGCGTCGATTGCCGCCGCGCCAAGAAATTCTTGAAGGATCGCGAAGTGAACTTCGTCGAAGTGAATATCGACGAGGATGTCGATGCCGAGGATCTCGTGCTCCAGGTAAACGAGGGCCTCAGAAAAGTGCCTACCATCAAGATCGGCGACCGCTTTTTTGCCTGCAGCCCGTTTGATCCCTACCAGCTTTCCTCCGAATTGAATATTCCCCTGAACAAATAGGCTTTTCTCTCTGTTCAAGGTTTCTCCAAATTTAGGCCAGGCTTTCAACACAGAGAACACAGTGAAATTCTAGGAGACTGCTGAAGCAAAAACCAGACCCGCTCCCCTTGTCATCACGCCTGAAACTTCAAGTTTGCTATCGAGAAAAACGAGGTCCGCGTCCGCGCCCGGGGCGAGCACACCTTTGCGCGCGCCAAGGCCGACTTGCCGCGCCGGATTCGCGGTCACCATCCGCAGCGCCGAGGGGAATGGGACGCCGAGGGCCACTATATTCCGCAGTGCGCGGTCCAGCGTGAGCGTGCTTCCCGCCAGCTTGCCTTCCGCATTGCGGGCGACTCCTCCCGAAACCTTCACTTCAAACATTCCCAACTGGTATTTCCCGTCGGGCATTCCCGTGGCGGATATGCCATCGCTCACCAGGATCACGCGTTCCGGCGTTTTCAGCTCGACGAGCATCCGCATCGCCGCTTCGTCCACGTGAACTCCATCGGCGATCAACTCGGCGCTCACTTTGGGCGAAGTCAGCACCGCGCCGATCACGCCTGTTCCGCGGTGCGAAAAAGGGCGCATGGCGTTGAAGACGTGCGCGGCATGGCTGGCGCCCGCCTCAATGGCTGCCTGGGCTTGCTCGTAGGTGGCATCCGTGTGGCCAAGCGACACGATCAGGCCCGCCTGGCGCGCCGCTGAAATTAAATCGAGAGCGCCAGGCAGCTCCGGCGCGAGCGTCAGAATTTGCGCGGTTCCGCGCGCTTCCCGGAGAAGCTGCTTGAGCAACTCCGAGGAAGGAGGCACGATCCATTTTTCCGGGTGCACTCCCCGGCGCGCCGGACTAATGAAGGGCCCCTCGAAATGGATTCCCAGGATTTCCGCGGAGAGTTCGCGAGTCGCATATTGGCTGGTATTAAGGATGAAGTGCGCGATACCCGCCACGCTGTCGCACGTTTCCTTTTCGCTAGCCGTTACGGTCGTTGCCACCAGGGAAGTAGTGCCGTGCGCCGCCACGCTTGCGGTAATGATTTCCAGAGACTCGCGGGTGCCTTCCATGACGTCGTGTCCGCCCGCTCCGTGAATGTGGACATCGACAAAGCCCGGCACAATGGTTCTTCCGCTCGCGTTGATTTCGCGCGCGCCACGCGGCAAATCCGTTTTTCCTCGCTGGCCGACGGCGGAAATCTCGCTCCCCCGAATGACGACAACGGCATCGGCAATTTCTTCGAAGGGAGTGAAGGCCCGGTCAGCGTGGATGACAATCGGCTGCATATGGATGGCATCATCCTACTTGAAACGCGGCGAAATTGGGAACCACGCTGCACGCGGGCTTTCCGGGCCGCCTGTCTTTTTGGGGTTCGTAAGGTTGCGGGGCAACCTTTATCCCGAGGCATGGTTCTTGTCTGGGGAGGGTAGCGGTGCTAGACTCTGGGGCGGGCATGGCACCCTCAAGAGGTGAATCGGGCTTGATCGATCGATGGTCAAAGCACCTCATAGCCGCTGTCATTTCTGTTCTCCATCTGCCCCCCCAGGTGGCCATCGGATCAGGTGGCTGTTAAGAAACAGTAGTACAAAAGTCCTATTCAGACCCCCAGCCCAGCCCAGTACATTTGTACCGCACGCGGCAGCGCCAGCCTCGCTCCTGTTTAACCACAGGTGGTCAGCTGTCTCTACGCGCTCGGAATCCAAAAGATAGGCGACGTGACGATATGACAACGATGACCCAACAACTTACGCAGGGGAGTCTCCGGCTTCGCCCGGCATCCCCATCGTCCGGTCAGAATCCCCAAGCATGGAAGGCTGTGCTGGGAACCAAGCCTGTGAGCGCGCGCTTTTCACTCCTGCCGGAAACCAAACCACGCATGAGCGCGCTGGGGACCAGCGTGATCATTCAGATCTGCCTGGTGACAATTGTCGTTATTCTCCCTTTGTTGTTTCCCCAGCAGATGATTCCCCATGCGATGTACATGGTGACGGACCTTGCGGGACCGCCGCTCGATATTCCCGAGCCGCCGAAACCCAAACCTCCTGCTCCCCCCAAAGTAGTGAAGGTGCAGCCTCCACCTCCGGTGGAGAAGCCAGAACCGCCAAAGCCGAATATTGCAAAATTCTTTGCGCCCAAGATTGAAGCGCCGAAGCCAAAGCCTCGACAAGTCGAGGCCGAACTCCCGAAGGTCAACGACACGTTTCAGCCGCTGAATCTCAAGGTGGACACGGCCCAGCCAGCCCGGCCGCGTGAACCCGTGAAGACCGGCCTCATGACAGCCGGCAGCTCGGCAGTTCCGACCATTACAAAACCCACGCCTGTCGAGAAGGTTCAAACCGGCGGATTCGGCGATCCCAATGGGCTTACCGGGCCAAGCGATCCGAATAAGCGAGCCAATGTCGGCGCATTCGGCAATCCCGCATTGCCTCCCGGGCCTGGCTACGGGAATGGCTCAGGCGGCGCCAATGGCCAACGAGGAATCATCGCCAGCACGGGATTCGGCAATGGAGTGGCCATCCCGCCATCGGGCGGCGGAAAGAAAGGCGGAACAGTTCAAACCGCCGGCTTCGCCAACACAAATGATCAAGTCGCCCAAACGCCAAAGAAGAAAGTGGACGACGCCCCGGCGGTCGAGCCGGTCGTAATCTTGGCCAAACCAAGGCCGGTGTATTCAGCGGAGGCGCTCAAGCTGAACCTGGAAGGCGAGGTTCTGCTGGAGGTGGTGTTTCCCGCATCGGGCGGTGAGGTGCAAGTGAATCGAGTAGTCAAGGGCCTGGGCCACGGATTGGACGAGGCGGCCATGAAGGCGGCGCAACAAATCAAATACAAGCCCGCACTTTCGAACGGTCATCCGGTCGACTTTCCGGCAGTGGTTCATATTGTGTTTCAAACCGCATACTGACTTTTAACTTAGGTTCGGAGGGGATATGCGCATTATCAAGACGGTGTTGGTGGTTCTGGCGCTGAGTGCTCTGCCGCTACATGCGGCTGATTCGCCCAATAACGCTTTGGACCAGATTGTGGATCGAATCGTCAGCACGGAACAGACTGAGATGAACTCTCTCAAGCCTTTTACGCCGCTGGTGGAGACGTACATTCAGAATCTCAGGGGAGACAACAATCTTGGCTCGGTTCCGGCCGGAGATAGGTATTTCCTCGGCCGCGCGGTTCTTGCCAAGGGTGTCAGTCTCGACCCCCTGACAGATGGCGGTGAAGCCGGGGGCAAGAGGAGGATGTTTAGCGGCCTCGGCAACATGCTGTCTCTGACTATGGAGTATTTGCCGCAAGGTTTCCTCCAGATGATCTATGTGGACACGAACGGCTTCGACAAGCAGCACTACAAGTTTGACTATGTTCGCCGGGAGTTTCTCGGCGAAGTCCGTACCCTGGTGTTCGATGTGACTCCTTTGGCCAAGGCCGGCAAGGGACGCTTCTCCGGCCGCATCTGGGTCGAAGACCAGGACTTCCACGTCGTCCGTTTCAACGGGGCGTACAGCGGAAGCTCGCGCACCAACTACTACTTCCATTTTGATAGCTGGCGCGTGAATACCGGCCCGAACCTGTGGCTACCGGCATTCATCTACAGCGAAGAGTCGGACCTGAATTTTGCCCTGTCCAAGCGGCTATCCTTCAAGGCGCAGACCCGGCTGTGGGGCTACAACCTCGGCCACTCCGCGCAGGAGCAGGAACTCAGCAAGATCCTGATCGAATCGCAGACGCCGGTGAAGGACCAGACCACCACGGCGAACGACATCAATCCCGTGATGGCGCAGCGCAACTGGGATCGCCAGGCGGAAGATAACGTCGTCGACCGGCTGGAGCGCCTTGGTTTGCTTGCTCCCGAGGGCGAAGTGGACAAGGTTCTCGAGACCGTGGTGAACAACCTCGAGGTGACTAACAACCTGGACATCCAGCCCGAAATCCGCTGCCGCGTGCTGCTGACTTCGACCCTGGAATCCTTTGCCATCGGCCACACCATTGTGTTCAGCCGCGGCTTGATCGATGTGTTGCCGGATGAACCCAGCCTGGCGACCATGGTCTCCCACGAATTAGCTCACGTCGTGCTCGGCCATCGCATTGACGGACAGTACGCCTTCTTCGATCGCCTGCTGTTCGACGAGAAGGACACGTTCCGTCACTTCGGCTTCGCGCGCACCCAGGCGGAAGAGGATGCGGCCAACACCAAAGCCAACGAACTGCTGCAGAGCTCGCCCTATAAGGAACAACTCGCCACGGCGAAGCTCTTCATGGATGCCCTCGAAACTCGTCAGAAAGACATCCCGAACCTGATCAGCCCGCACCTCGGCGATCGCGTACCCGTGGGCATGTCGATGGCCTCTGCTACTCCAACGTCTCAGCCGCCGGCCGGCCCGAATGCATCAACCGACCCAAAGGCGAAGGCCGCCGCATCTCCAGTCGTCGCGTTGCCGCTCGGCGGCCGCGTCAAGATGGACCCCTGGAGCGACAAGCTCGAAATGCTGAAGGCCAAGCCCGTGGGAACGGTGGCGGAACGGGAAAAGATGCCGTTTGAAGTTACCCCGTTCATGCTTTACTTGACCCGCCAGGTCAATACCAACAGCAGTTCCGTTATGCCCGGCGGCCCAGCCACGGCGGCCACGAAAGCTGTCGCTGCTGACAAAGCACCACAGCGATAACTACAGGGACACCCCTCCATACCGAAAGCGGCCAGCCCTACTCAGCCCGGGCTGGCCGCTTGGTTTTTGTGAGCACGTCGCACATCTCACCTCATCCATTCCCACCCGATGAACTACTGGCGTGCCAGTGCCTGGGAGATGAGCGGGCGGGTGGCACAGCCGTTGAGATGGTTTTGATCTTCCGGGTGGGCGCTCCTTCGTCCGCCGCGGTGGAAAGGGGCGGAGGGTTTAGCTTTTCATTCCATTGGTGGGCCTGTCAGTTGACGGGGTCAACCCGGATCGATCCGTTCTTGAGATTTGTGTAACAGGAAAACATTTCCACTTAAAATCTTTTCCCATTCCGTGTAAATCAAATATATATTTGCGTGACGGGGGAGAGGGTGACTCCCCGTTGTCGATTTCTTGTGCAGGTTCGGAGGCAAGAAAAAATGTGGACGCGCGGAATTCGAGGTTTAGCGGCATTGGGTGTGCTCGTTATGCTAGCTTGCGTATTTGCGGGATCGAGGGCCAGCCAGGCCGACGATGATCCTTCGGCGAGCTTGATCGGTTCGTGGAGGGGCACGCGTCGAGCGCCGGGGACGACGGCGGTGCGGCACAACCTTTTGAGTTTCATGCCGGGCGGCGTCGCGATCGAAGCGGGGCCATCGGTTTACGTGACCGGCGCGAATTTCGGGAACCGCACGTTTGTTGAGACGAGTTTTGCCGGGACGTGGGTCAGCGAGGGGCACGGTAATTTCGTCGCGCATTTGATTGCAAATCTTTTGGATCCGCCGGTGAGCAAGGGAACCACGATCGGGACGGAAAATCTCACGTTCCGATTTCATATCGAGAATGGAAAGACTGGGAAGGAATTGAAAGGGACTCTCGAAGGCATCTTTCTGGACATGGAAGGGAACACTTTGGCGCAGATGCCTGCGGGCCTTACGTGGGATGCGGCGCCGCTGACGATCACGTCGAATGGGTATAATTAAAAAGTAGCGCAGGCTTCAGCCTGCGGGTGTTCGTTGCGAGGACCTCGCGCCTGGGCGCAACCAAAATCCACAGGCTGAAGCCTGCGCTACTTGAGATCGCCGACCGAAATAATTTTCAAAGCGAAAAGTTCGGACGGATTGGGGTATACTGCACAAACTATGCGAATCCACAACACAATTGCAATCACGGCAGCACTGGTAATTTCATCGGCGTTTTCCGCGGCAGCGCAGAAGGCCGTCAAGGTGGAGATGCACGACGGGATGGGCAACAGCGTCGGCACAGCGGAACTTTCACCCGCAGCGCAAGGTGTGAACATTCGTCTCGACCTGAAGAGTCTCCCGCCAGGCGAGCACGCCATCCACGTTCACGGTGTTGCGAAATGCGAAGGCCCGGCATTCGCATCGGCCGGAGGCCACTTCAATCCGGACATGAAGCATCATGGCTTGATGAATCCGGACGGCCCGCACGCCGGCGACATGCCGAATTTCACCGTATCCGCGGATGGGACCGCGAAGGCGACCGTGGTCGCGCCTGGCGTTACGATGGGCGATGATCCTCATTCGATCTTTACCGGCGGCGGAACAGCTCTGGTGATTCACGCGAGCGCCGACGATATGAAGAGCGATCCGGCGGGCAATGCGGGCGCGCGAATCGCCTGCGGCGTGATCGCCAAGATCTAAGGAATCCGGTGGGATTCCTGGATATTCGGAAGGCGGGCCAGGCGATTTTTGCCCGTAAATCGCGCGGCCTGGGGGAAATTCACAGGATTGTCACATTCGCAAAAAGGACCGCTTGACGAGCCAGAAGATTCTGATATACTCTCGATTCGTCTGACGAATAGCTGTAGCTGCCAGGGACGTTCAGAGTTTCGATCGACCTGTCGCAAGTGAGGTCAATTACGAACTCAGGATAGTAAATTAGTCGAGCATCGCGCGAACCCGTCCGGGTAGTTACGGACGGCTTGGCCCGGCGCTCGACGCCGGGTTTTTTATTGTTCCGCCTCTTTGTAAATGGGGTGAACGTTCCACCGGGAGTGGGACGCCCCGATCTGACCGGGGACAACGTTCTTTGACAACTGAATAGGCTGGCATTTTGTATCGCGTTTTGCATTCGCACGAATGCAAGGCGTGGTGCGAAATCTGCAAATTCTGCTCGAGCAGAGCAAATTGTGGAAAGGCGAGCTTGCTCAATTGCCTTCCGGACCAGTGCGACGGCGAAGTTTTTGCCGCGGTGCTGCCCGGGGCGTTCATTCCTCTTAGTGGGAATGGGCGTGACGGCTTGGGTAAGTTTTATGGTTAAGCTACTAAGGGCGTACGGTGGATGCCTTGGCGCCAGAAGACGATGAAGGACGTGGCAAGCTGCGAAAAGCCTCGGTGAGCCGCAAGCAGGCTTTGACCCGGGGATGTCCGAATGGGGAAACCCAACGTGATGAACTCACGTTACGGCCGGCTGAATCCATAGGCTGGTACGAGTCAACCCAGGGAAGTGAACCATCTCAGTACCTGGAGGAAAATAAATCTAACAGAGATTCCGAAAGTAGCGGCGAGCGAAATCGGAAGAGCCCAAACCGTCGTGCATGCACGGCGGGGTTGTAGGATCGCATGAGTAGAGTTACCAATCCGGAGGCTAGGTGAACCTGCTGGAAAGCGGGGCCACAGAGTGTGATAGCCACGTAACCGAAAGCTTACCGGACTCGAAGCGATATCCTGAGTACCACGGGACACGTGAAATCCCGTGGGAAGCTGGGGAGACCACTCTCCAAGGCTAAATACTCTCTGGCGACCGATAGTGAACTAGTACCGTGAGGGAAAGGTGAAAAGCACCCCTGCGAGGGGAGTGAAATAGAACCTGAAACCGTATGCTTACAAGCAGTCAAAGGGCTATCTCCGGGCTTCGGCCCGGCTGAATGCCTGATGGCGTGCCTCTTGCTTAATGAGCCGGCTAGTTATTCTCACATGCGAGGTTAAGCGCAAGCGAGCCGTAGCGAAAGCGAGTCCGAATAGGGCGAATAGTATGTGGGAATAGACGCGAAGCGGGATGATCTACCCTTGGTCAGGCTGAAGGTGGCTTAAACGCCACTGGAGGGCCGAACGGTTGTGAGTTGAAAATCGCTCCGATGAACTGAGGGTAGGGGTGAAAGGCTAATCAAATTCCGTGATAGCTCGTTCTCCCCGAAATGCCTTTAGGGGCAGCCTCGTATCAATTGCCGCGGTGGTAGAGCTCTGAATGGACTAGGGACCAACCAAGGTTACCGAATCCAATCAAACTGCGAATGCCGCGGACAAATATACGGGAGTGAGACTACGAGGGATAAGCTTCGTGGTCGAGAGGGAAAGAACCCAGATCTACAGCTAAGGTCCCTAACTATAGACTAAGTGGGAAAGGAAGTGTGATCGCTCGGACAGCCAGGAGGTTGGCTTAGAAGCAGCCATCCTTTAAAGAAAGCGTAACAGCTCACTGGTCAAGCGATCATGCACCGACAATCCAACGGGGCTCAAGTCTATGACCGAAGCTTAGGAATATAACGTGACTACGGTCATGTTGTTTTGGTAGGGGAGCATTCTGTGGAGTCTGAAGGTAGACCGAGAGGACTACTCAACGCCACGGAAGAGACCCTGCCGGCATAAGTAGCGATAAACACGATGAGAACTCGTGTCGCCGAAAGTCTACGGTTTCCTGAGGAAGGTTAATCCGCTCAGGGTTAGGCGGGTCCTAAGGTGAGGCCGAGAGGCGTAGCTGATGGACAACAGGTTAATATTCCTGTCCCACCTAATGGTCGTTATCACGATGGGGTGACACAGAAGGATACAGGAGTCGGGTGATGGACGTCCCGATTGGTAGGTGTAAGCCGGATCCCGCAGGCAAATCCACGGGGTCATTCAACGGTGAGACCTGCGACGAGGCCACACGGCCGCAAAGTCCTGGATTTCACGCTGTCTGGAAAAACCTCTAAGGAGAACATTAGGTGCCCGTACCACAAACCGACACAGGTAGACAAGGACAATATCCACAGGCGCTCGAGAGAACACTCGCTCAGGAACTAGGCACATTAACCCCGTAACTTCGGGAGAAGGGGTGCCGCTGTAGGGTTTATAGCCCGAAGCGGCCGCAGCGAAACGCGCTCTGCGACTGTTTAACAAAAACACAGCTCTCTGCTAAGTCGAATACGACGTATAGGGGGTGACACCTGCCCGGTGCCGGAAGGTTAAAGCAAGGGCTCAGCTCCCGCAAGGGAACGAAGGCCTGAACTGAAGCCCCGGTGAACGGCGGCCGTAACTATAACGGTCCTAAGGTAGCGAAATTCCTTGTCGGGTAAGTTCCGACCTGCACGAATGGTGTAACGATAGAGCGACTGTCTTGGCGAGTGACTCGGCGAATTTGTGGTTCCGGTGAAGACGCCGGATGCCCGCACCTAGACGGAAAGACCCCGTGCACCTTTACTGCACTCTGGCTGTGAGTAACGGGACGATCTGCGTAGCATAGGTGGGAGCCTTTGATCCTCTGGTTTCGGCTGGAGGGGAGGCAACAGTGAAATACCACCCTGATTGTTCTGTCGCTCTAAC
This sequence comes from uncultured Acidobacteriota bacterium, assembly GCA_963719875.1. GTDB lineage: Bacteria > Acidobacteriota > Terriglobia > Acidiferrales > UBA7541 > Palsa-360. Next base: position 2,490,850 of record CAVRDJ010000002.1, read on the forward strand.
CTACGACCCTCGACGGGCCGGGAGACATAGCCAGACGGGTAGTTTGACTGGGGCGGTCGCCTCCCAAAATGTAACGGAGGCGCCCAAAGTTCGGCTCAAGCGGATTGGAAACCCGCTGTGGAGTGCAAGAGCAGAAGCCGGATTAACTGCGAGACACACAGGTCAAGCAGAAGCGAAAGCTGGGTCTAGTGATCCGGTGATCCCGCGTGGAAGGGTCATCGCTCAACGGATAAAAGGTACGCCGGGGATAACAGGCTGATCTAAGCCAAGAGTTCACATCGACGCTTAGGTTTGGCACCTCGATGTCGGCTCATCGCATCCTGGGGCTGTAGAAGGTCCCAAGGGTTAGGCTGTTCGCCTATTAAAGCGGTACGTGAGCTGGGTTCAGAACGTCGCGAGACAGTTCGGTCCCTATCTGGTGTGGGCGCAGGAGACTTGAGAGGAGCTGTCCCTAGTACGAGAGGACCGGGATGGACGGACCCCTTGTGAATGAGTTGTCACGCCAGTGGCATAGCTCAGTAGCGAAGTCCGGAAAAGATAAATGCTGAATGCATCTAAGCATGAAGCTTGCCTCGAGATAAGGTCTCCCAAGACGGCTGCGGTCGTCTAAGAAGAGCGGTCGAAGACTACGACCTTGATAGGCGGGAGGTGGAAGTGCAGCAATGCACGTAGCTGACCCGTACTAATCGCTCGTTCGGCTTGACCATAAAACTTTCCCAATCTGTCAACCTCCGGGCATTTCTCGGAGCAGGCAGTCTGACGATAAGCTCATGGTCGAGAAGAATTTGCAGAAAACAAAAGCCTATTCAGTTGCAAAGTTTGAAAGTACGGGAGTTGAGAGTTTGTTCCTATAAACTCTTAACTCTCGACTCTCAACTAATTTTTGACTTTCCTGGTGGTCATACCGCGGGGGTCACACCCGTTCCCATCCCGAACACGGAAGTTAAGCCCCGCTGGGCCGATGATACTGCACGGGTAACTGTGTGGGAACGTAGGTCGCTGCCAGGATATTTTTTCCGACGGCCCGCCCCGATGAAATCGGGGCGGGCCGTTTTTGTTTTGCTCGGTGATATACTGGCTTAATTAGGGGAACAGAAATGAAATCCAAAAGGAACTTCACCGTTGTGATCGAGGGCGATGGCGCCGGCAACTATTTGGCATCCGTCCCGACATTGCACGGATGCCATACGCATGCGAAAACTCTCGTTACACTGATGAAACGCGTTCAGGAAGCAGTCGAACTGTACCTGGAAGTTGGCGAGGAAGTTGACGATTCCCTTGAATTCATCGGGATTCAGCAAATCTCCATATGACATTCCGTCCCGACACTTGGGGCAGAATACTTATTCCCTGAAAATTCAGATCGGAGCGCAGGCATGGTCCCACGTGTCACAGTTCTGGCGACGCTTCATGTTGTTCAGGGCGCGGAGAAGCGGCTCGGAAACGTGCACGACCCGATGTATGTTGCGCTGCTCAACAAATTAATGATTTCAGAGGGAGTGGACTTTATTTTCGAAGAAGCCTCAGGCCTGGGGCCCACGATTGCCGAAAAGGTGGCGCTCGAACAATTAGCGTTCGGCCATTATGTGGATATTGACCCTGCGAGAGCGGAGCGGGCGGACTTTGGCATTCCCGCCAATTCGAGTGAACCGAACATGATTGGAGCGCCTCCGACGGTGGCATTTGCGAATTGGCAGCTTCTGGAAGTGCACGCCAAGAGAGAAGAACTCTGGGTGAAGCGCATGCAGCAGCATGAATTCCAGAGCGCCCTCGTCATCTGCGGACTCGTCCATCTATTGAGCTTCGCATTTCGGCTTCAGGACGCAAAATTTTCCGTGCAGGCGATCAATTACGCCAACTGGCAGCGCAACCCGCTTTAGTACCCGCCCACGAAACGAAGAAGCAATGGGACAAGATAGCCGTATTACAATGGACTTGCCTCTCCAAATATGAAATGGAGCAAAGAAGGCGTTCAGTGAGGTGCTTCATCCCATGAAGATAGCGGTCTATCTGCCCAAGGATCTGATTCAGGACGCCGAAAGGGCAGCAACCAGGCAAGGCACAACTCTGAGTGCGTTTGTAAGAGATGCGATACGCCTGGCGCTTGACAGGCGGCGTCGAACACGCTCGGGTCGCAAATTCAAAATCACGACTTACGGAGAGGGCGGAGTTCATGCAGGCGTAAATCTGGACGACACCTCAGCCTTGCTCGATATCATGGATGGAATCAAGAGGGATTGAATAATTCCCGGCTTAAAGAGTATTGTAGCTTCACCGTTCGTACGGAAAAGTTCCTGGAGGTGGCCATGGCTTCTCGAAAGACTTTCTCGTCTCGCCGAAACTTTCTACTGGGCGCGGCGCCTGCCATTGCCGGAGGGCTTGCGCTGTCACGTGTTGCCGCCGAGGCATTCGCTCAACCTACGGGCAGCCAGACGGAAAAATCTGGCGTGGCGAACGAAAAGATATGGAGCAAGGAATACTGGGCGCAAAAGGGCGAGGTCAAGCTCTACATGTTTCGGAAGCGCGTGGGTGCGCCGCAAGCGGGCAAGGCAGCGTTGCCGGTGCTATTCCTCGTCCATGGTTCTTCCATATCTTCGACTTCGTTTGACTTGACCGTGCCGGGGCGGGGCGAATATTCGCTGATGGACGCGTTTGCGAGGTATGGTTTTGACGTTTGGACGATGGATTTTGAGGGCTACGGAAAATCGTCGCGGACCGAGGGAAATTCCAACATCGCGGATGGCGTCGAGGATTTGAAGGCGGCGATTCCGGTGGTGGCGCGCGAGACGGGGCAGCAGCGCTACCACGTCTTCGGCGAATCGTCCGGCGCATTGCGCGCCGGCGCGTTTGCCATGGCTCATCCTGAACTCATCGACCGGCTCATCCTGGCGGCGTTTACGTATACCGGGGAGGGTTCGCCCACGCTGACGGATCGGGCCAAGCAGGTGGAGTTCTACCGCACGCACAATCGCCGTCCGCGCGACCGCGACATGATTCGCAGCATTTTCACGCGCGACAAGCCCGGCACATCTGACCCGGCGGTCGGGGAAGCGCTGGCCGACGCCGAATTGAAATTCGGCAATGACATCCCCACGGGAACATATCTTGACATGACTACCAGTCTGCCCATCGTCGACCCGCTCAAAGTGCATTCCCCCGTGCTGATCGTGCGCGGCGAATATGACGGAATCGCGACTGAAGTGGATCTCATTAATTTCTATACCAAGCTACCCTACGCAGATCGGCAATTTATCATCCTGCCCGGGGCGGCGCATGCTCTTTCGTTGGGAATCAATCGGCAACAGTTCTGGCACGTGATGCGGGCGTTCCTGGACATGCCGCCCCGCCTCGATAGCTTGAAGAGTGCCTAGACTGCCTTCCGGTCTGCCGCAGGGCTGGAGCCGGCGCAATCACCGTTCATCTATGCTTGGCGACGATCCCGGGAACGCCATTCTCCTGAATGGCGGCATGCAAACCGCCCGCCGCGGCGGGGAGATTGGCGCACCCGGATTTCCACCGCAAATTCCCAAATCAACGTCGGAATTCAGGTTAATTACTGCTGTTGCGGTGGCGGTTGCTGTCGTTGCTGTTGGTCTGGCTGCTGTTGTGGTTGCTGCGGTGGTTGCACGACGGTCCCAGGTGCCTGGCCGGGTTGCGCTCCAGGAGAAAACGGTGGTCGGCCAATTTGCGGCGGCAAGTTCGGGTTAGGCGCTCCGGCAGGCCCGGGCTGAGGGGGAACCGCTGGCCCTGGTGGCGGCGAAGGCGGAGTGGATGGCTCTCCGCGTCCAGCGTAGACTGCCGGAACATCATGCGGCGGCAAGCGCAAGGCGCGCGGCGTTACAAGGATGAGCAATTCGGACTGTTGAAAGTTGGCCGTGTCCTCGCCAGTCAACAAGCCGATTCCCGGAATCGTCGAGGTCCATGGCAATCCGCTAGTGCTTCCCATTTTATTCGATTGAAGGATTCCGGACACAATCGAAGTTTCATTTTCACGCAGGCGGATCGTCTGCTCGATGTTGCGATTGCTGAGGATGGGAATCCCGTTGATGGTCGACCCAGAAAGCCTCTTAATGTCGAATTGAAGCTGCAGAGTGACCTCATTATCGTCATGAAGGTGCGGCGTGGCTTTTATCTTCAATCCCAGATCCTCGTACTCGGCGGATGGATAGCCGGTTTGCGCCGACGATAGATTTGAGGTCGAGGATTGCAGAGTGTTGAGCGTGACGGTCACGGTGTTGGACATCTGGTTCGCGGCTACGAGATCAATTGATCCGTCACCATTCAGATCAGCACCCGCCACCGCAATGGGAGAATTCCCCGCGGGCAAAGAAATGGGGGCGGTAAAAGTTCCGTCGCCGTTCCCGAGCAGGATATCCACATTGTTTGCTGATTCATCCGCGACGGCGAGAGATGTGGTTGTGCCAGTGAAGTTCGCGGCAATAATTCCGGCCGGGCCGGCGCCGGTGGTAAAAGTAGTTTGAGGCTGAAAAGTTCCGTCGCCATTCCCCAGCAAGATCGAAACGGTGCCGTCAGTTTGGTTCGTCACGGCCAAATCAGGTTTGTTGTCCACATTAAAATCCGCCGTGGCGACACCCGCAGGCCCCTTCCCGGTGGCAAACGTGGTTTGCGTGCCAAAAGTCCCGTCGCCATTGCCGAACAGAATGGAGACGGTGCTATCGCTACTGTTCGTAACCGCCAAATCCAGATTGGCATTATTGTTTATAATGAATTCTCCCGTCGCGATTGCCGTCGGCATCGCGCCCACGGTCGGAAGACTGGTTTGGTTGGCCGGGGCCGTCAGTGTTCCATTCGTATTGCCAAGCAGGATCGAGACGGTGCGGTCCGTCTGATTGACAATTGCAAGATCGGCAAACCCGTCATTATTGAAATCCGCCGCGATCAGGGCAACCGGGTTTTTGCCGGTCGGAAACGTTGCAGGGGCCTTGAAAGTTCCATCCCCGTTTCCCAGCAGGATGATCACGTTGTTGTTGGTGGAATCCGTCACGGCGATATCCACATTGCCATCGCCATTGAAATCGCCCACGGCGACGGCCGAGGGAGTGCCGATGGGCGGAGTGAGCGTTGTCCCAGCCGTTACGTCGGTGCAAGCGGCAAACGTGCCGTCTCCGGCACCCACAAGAATCGAGATCGGACCGCAGGGCGCGCCGACACCCTTCTGATTGGCGACGACTAGATCGGGATGGCCGCCATTTTTTGAGTTGAAAGTTGCGATAGCTACTGAAATTGGGGCGGAAAGAAAGGGCGCAACCGTCGGGTAATCCGTTCGCGGAAGCGTCAATCCCGCAAGCAGCGCCTGCGCGAGTGTCGTCGAGAGCGAGGCCGTATTCGAAGAGAGCAAACCCAGATCGATGGGATAACGGTCGCCGACAAAAAACGTTGCCGGTTTTCCGTCCTGTGCGCGCAACAAAATCCGTTGGCCGCTGTGTACTGTGCTGAGGGCCGTGCCGAAATTGGCGCTGACGCCGGGCATGGTGGCGAGAAAAATAGTCTTTCCTCCGCCGAATGCAATCAATGCCGGAAGCGCGGAGCCCGAGGCCGAGCTCACGGCGCTGCTCCCGAAAATGGTTTGCAGAATTTGAATTAGAGTTCCGTTATTCTGCGCCGCCTGGAGCTGCCGAATTTCAGGCAAGGTGAGCGCAAATACGCTCGAGGTTGAGGGCGGCGTAATTCCCAGTTGAGTCGCGTTGGTGCGGTCGAGTTCCAGGATTTCGATTTCCAGCATCAATTCGCCATGGGGCTGCTCGATCTGCTCGAGAAGAGTTTGCGCGAGCGCCACGTTTTGTTCCGTGCTGCGCACGGTGAGGGTGCGCGTGGCCGTATTCAGTTGCGTCCGCGTGATGCCGGTCATCTCGCGAATCATCCGGACTGCTTCGTTCATCTCGTCCGTGGTGACGGAAGCCGGGAGCAAGAGTTGTCTCTCTACTTCGAGTGCGTACTCCCGCACTTTTTGCGGGGTGTCTTCGGTGACAAACATCGTATGCTCGTCCACAACGCGCGTGAAAGTTTTGGTCTGGCGCGAGAGGACCATCACCGCCGTGTCGAAGTCCAAATTCGGAACCTGGAACCGAACCGCGCGATCGGTCAGATCGCCGTCAAACACCACCTTCACGCCAAATTGCCTGCCGATTTCCTCATAGGCGCCTCGGGTCGTGCCGCGATAATCGAAAGTCTGAGTTCCGGGCTTGAGAATCAGGCGCGGCAAACCAGCGAGCCGTGGGCCCTTTGCCGCCTCTACTTCCGCAGGGATCGGCGTCAATTCTGCCAGGCGCTCCCGCGCCACGACGTAGTTCGGGTCAATCTCCAGCGCCTGGAGCAGCAGCGCGCGCGCCCCGGGAATATTTCCGGCAATGGCCTGCCGTTCCGCGCCATCCACGAGCGATTGAACGACTTGAAATCGGGCATGTTCCTTTAGGATGGCGTACTCCCGGTTTGACGGATCGTACTTAGCCGCTTCGGAATAGGCGGCAAACTCTGCTTTCCAGTCGCCAGATTGTTCCGCGCGGCGGCCCGCCTGGAAAGCGTTCTTAGCGCGGCCCTTATCCGGTTGGGGCGCAAGCGTGGATGGCGGTTTACCCTGTGCGGGCGCGGCAGCGGCAGGCGCGGCGCCAGCCGAGGATTGGGGCAAAACCGGAGCCACGATGAGCAGTCCCGCAAATATAACGGCCACGATGCGCTTCGCGACCATAACCCATCGGTCCATTCGGGAGCGAATTGCGAGGTGACACCGGGGCTGAATCATAGCTAGAATCATGTAGATGCCTATTCTACCGTCGGGGGGCGCAGCAAGGGAGAAACTTGTAAACTTGACCCCGGGTGGACGGGCCGTGTACACTAGTATTTCCAGTTGCGAATGAGTTGCAACTAGGGGGTGTGCCCCTTTCGGGGGCCAATTCGGCTGCAGGCTTGACTTGACGCCATCAAAGTACGCTTAAGGACTGCTTTTTGCTCTCTGCTTTTCTCATCGCTCTTCGTGAAGGTGTCGAAGCCGCCCTGGTTGTCGGCATCGTACTCGTTTATCTGAATCGCACCGGCCGCTCGAATCTCGCCCGCTGGGTGTGGGGAGGCGTTCTCGCCGCGGTTGCGTCCAGCCTCGCCGTCGCCATCGCGCTGGAGCGCTGGAAGGTCAGCGAAGACGGCTTCGAGGGTTTGCTGCTGCTGCTCGCGGCTGTTTTTGTCGTTACCATGATCATCTGGATGAACCGCGTGGCGCGGCATCTGAAAACAGATATCGAAAAACGCGTCGAAAAACACGCAGCGAAGTCCGAATTTTCCGCGGGGATCGGCCTGGCCACTTTCGTCTTCCTCATGGTGGTTCGCGAGGGCGCCGAGCTTGCACTGATTTTGCGCGCGGTGGAGCTTTCTACGGAAGGCCTCGCCGTTTGGATTGGAACGATTCTGGGACTGGCCGTCGCGATTGCGGTAGGAGTGTTCTTCTTCCAGGGGACCCTGAAAATTTCTCTGGGAAGATTTTTTTCCGCGACCAGCACGATCCTGATTATCGTCGCCGTGCAACTGGCGCTGACCGGGGTTCACGAACTGAGTGAAGCCATGTGGCTGCCATCCAGCCGGGTCGAGATGGCCTACATCGGTCCAATCGTCCGGAACGAGTTTTTCTTTTTCACCGTGATTCTCGGCGCGGCGGCGCTTCTGGTCCTGCGCGAATGGATGGCCGCGCGCGGCCGCGCGGCGGAGAATGTGCCCGACCCGGCGGAACGCCGGCGACTTGAATGGGAGCGCCGCAAGCAGCGCCGCTGGGCGTTCGCTTCGGCGTTCACCTGCACTGCCGTGATCCTGATGCTGGCCGCAGAATTCGCATACACACGCGTGACCGCGACGACCGAGGCTCGCTCGATCCAGTCGGAAGACGGGGCGGTTCGAATCCCCCTCTCCGAGATCAGCGATGCGAGTCTTCATATTTACAGCGTGGACGCGAGCGGAACGAGCTTGCGCTTCCTCGTGATTCGCAAGCCAAACGGAAGCTGGGGCACGGCGCTCGACGCCTGCCTGATTTGCGGCACCGCTGGATATCGCCAGGATGGTTCGAACGTCGTGTGCCGCAACTGCGCCTCCGCCATTTACGTCCCGACCATCGGGGAAGCGGGCGGATGCAATCCCGTCGGCGTGCCCTCGCGCACGGAGAGTGGCGCGCTGGTGATCGACGTCTCGAAGCTGGCCGAAGCGAGGAGCCGGGTCTCTCAATAGACGCTGTCGCATCACCAATTTGGAATTTATCTGTAGACTCCGTGAGATGATCTCCTCGTCTTCATACTTGGGATTCTCGAACGCTGCGGAAAAGCCCCGGGTCTGAAGACCCGGTCTACAGCAAAGGCACGCGATAGCATTTTGCTGTAGCCCGCCTCTTAAGAGGCGGGGGGTTTCTGCGAGGTGCTGGACAGACTCTCGCAAGGGACAGTAGATTATGTTTCTTCGAATCGTCAGCGATTCCTTCACGCGCAAGCCGCGCCGGAAAGTGCTCACGGCGGCGGCGCTGGCGCTCGGCATGGCCGTTGCGACCGCCACGCTGGAAGTCGCGCTCGACGTGGGAGACCGCCTGGCGCGGGAATTCCGTTCGCTCGGCGCGAATCTGCTCGTCACGCCCGCAGCGGACACGCTGCCGCTCGAAATTGGGGGAGTCGATTACCGGCCGGTCGACGCCGGCGCCTATTTGCCCGCAGCCGATCTCGGCAAATTAAAAATAATTTTCTGGCGCAATAATGTCATGGGGTTTGCTCCGTTTCTCGATGTTCCGGTGACAATCGCGCAAAGCAGCTCACAGGGAATTTCTCACGAAGAATTGATCGGAACATGGTACAGCCACTCCGTTCACGTTCCCGACGGCAGCGCATTCACGACGGGAATTTCAGCCACCGATCCCTGGTGGCACGTCGACGGCCGATGGTTTTCAGATGCTTCCGATGAAGTCGTGGCGGGCGCGGCGCTTGCGCAGCGCTTGAATCTGCATGCCGGAAACAAAATCAAAGTCGATTCCGGCGGCCATTCGCGCACGCTTACAATCACGGGCATCGTTTCCACCGGAGGCCGCGAGGACAGCTCCATCCTGGCGCCTTTGGAAATCGCGCAAGACCTGGCCGGGCGCCCCGGACAGTACCGGCGTCTGCTGGTGAGCGCGCTGACGAAACCGGCGGACGCATTCTCCCAGCGCGATCCGGCTACGATGACCCCGGTCGAATACGACCGCTGGTATTGCAGCCCCTATATCTCCTCGATCTCGCACCAAATTCAGCAGCAACTGCCGGGCGTCGAAGTGCGTGCGATCCGGCAAGTCGCCGAAGGCGAGGGCCGGATTCTGACGCGCGTCAGCGGCCTGATGTGGATTGTGACGATTGCCGCCTTATTCGCGGCGGCGCTCGCGGTCGGCGCGACTTCCGCGACGACGGTGCTCGAGCGGCGCTCGGAAATTGGATTGATGAAAGCGCTGGGGGCGAGTTCCCGCGCCGTCGGCGCATTTTTTGTCGCCGAGCAATTGTTTCTTGCGATGGTCGGCGGCCTTCTGGGATACGCGTTGGGAGTTTTACTTGCGCGCGCCCTCGGCATTGGAATATTTGGCGTTGCTCCCGCGCTTCGGTGGATTCTGCTTCCAATTGTTCTAGTCCTTGCTGCGGCGGTAGCGCTGCTGGGAAGTCTCCTGCCGCTTGGACATGCTTCGCGCGTCGATCCCGCTCCCGTGTTGCGGGGAGAGTGAGGACGTGCGGAGCCGTTCGATGTTCCTGCGAATTTTATGGAAATTGCTCGGGGCCAGCCGAGGCCGGCTGGCCGTGGCCCTGATTGCGCTCACGAGCGGGGCAGCGGTTTGCTCCGCGCTGCTCAATGTCAATTTGGATGCGGAGCGGAAACTGACGCAGGAATTTCGCACGCTTGGGGCAAATGTCGTGATTGCTCCGCCAGCCGGCGGCAATGAAGCCGCGCTCGCCGATGCGGGCGTTCTGGATCGCATTGCCGCATTGCACGTCGCACAGATTGTGGCCACGGCGCCTTATCTTTACGTGGCGGCGAATTCCGGATCGCAGCCGGTAATTCTGGCGGGAACCTGGTTTGACCAGGTAGCCAGGATGAATTCCTGGTGGAAGCTGGAGGGCGGCTGGGTATCTTCTCGCGACGACCACGAGTCTTGCCTCGTGGGTTTTACCGCGGCGCGCCAGCTCGGACTCGCGCCCGGAAGTTCGGTTCAGCTGCGTTCCGGCGACCACAACATTTCCCTGACGGTAGCGGGAATTGTTACCACCGGCGGCGCCGAAGATAATCAAATCCTGACGAACCTCGATTCTGCGCAAGCCCTCGCGGGACTTTCCGGCCGCGTGAGCCTGGTGCAATTGAGCGTTTCAGGAACGCCTTCGGAAATCGAGGGAGTTACGCGCAAGCTTGCGGACAATTTGCCCGGCCTCGATGTGCGGCCCGTGCGTCAAATCGCCGCTGCCGAGGGAACAATTCTGGGACGGATTCAGGGTTTGATTTTCTGGACCATCGCGCTGATTCTGGTTCTTTCGATGCTTGGCGTGCTTGCATCCATGGCCGCTCTGGCAATGGAGCGCCGGCGGGACGTCGGCCTCATGAAAGCGCTTGGCGGGACGGTGCCGCGCATCATGCGTTTGTTTCTCGCCGAAGCGGGCACGCTCGGCGCGGCAGGCGGCCTGCTCGGTTTTCTCCTTGGCGTTGTCCTCGCCCGATGGATTGGCGAGCGCATTTTCGGCGTCGTCATTTCGGCGCGCCTCGAAGTTTTGCCCATCACGATTGCGTTGACGATCGGCGTGGCGCTGGCTGGAGCCTTTCCCCTGCGCCTTCTGGGGCGCGTGCGCCCGGCGGATATTTTGCGAGGAGAATGATGGCGCCCTTGGTCCAAGTCGAGATGCTGGAAAAGCGCTTTGGCGAAGTCCACGCGCTGGACCGCGTGAGTTTCGAGGTGGAAGCAGGCGAGTGGATCGCCATTATGGGCCCTTCCGGCTCCGGCAAGACGACGCTCATCAACATTCTCGGCGGGCTCGAACATCTGAGCGCGGGCCGCGTCGTGGTTGACGGTCTGGAGATCGGCAATCTTGGCGAACGCGAATTGACGCGCTACCGCGCCGATAAAATCGGCTTTGTATTTCAGCAATTCCATTTAATTCCGTATCTCACGGCCCTGGAAAATGTGATGCTGGCCCAATATTTTCATAGCATCACGGATGAAAAAGAGGCCGCGGAAGCCCTAGGCCGGGTAGGTCTGAGCGACCGGATGGGCCATGTACCCGCGGCGCTTTCGGGCGGCGAGCAGCAGCGCGTCGCTATCGCTCGGGCGCTGATCAATCAGCCGAAACTGGTTCTGGCGGACGAGCCCACGGGCAATCTCGACGAAGCCAACGAGGCGGTTGTCCTGAAACTGTTGCACCAGCTGCATGACGCGGGGCATACCATTCTTGTCGTGACCCATTCGCAGACCATCGGAAATCTTGCGGACCGCCGCGTGGAACTCGAACACGGCCGCCTGGCCCGCATCAGCGCTCCCTCGCTGGCCAAGGAGTAACGCACCCGAGCCATGCCCATTCCCCTCGATGCGCGAAGGAAAGCGGCCAGCGTGAAAGTGCACGTTTCCTCCGGAGCCGGAGTCGACATCACCTGGGCCGACGGCCACGCCAGCCACTACGATTTCGCCTATCTCCGCGAGGAATGCCCGTGCGCGATGTGCAACGACGCGCGAATGAAAAAGGCGCAGGGGCAGGAAAAAGACATGCAGTTGAAAAAGGAACACGCCCCGGCCGCAGCGGCCCCGGCGCTCAGTTCACCGCTGCTCCCTATGTTCAAGCCAAAGCTCACCGCGAAGGCGGCGCACTCGGTCGGCAACTACGCCCTGCAGTTCGATTTTAACGACGGCCACGCGACGGGAATTTTCAGCTTCGATTTCTTGCGAACCATTTGCCCCTGCGAAGAATGCGCCCGCGAGTACCGTTCAAACCCCGACCAGTAAGTCCGAGTTTGGATCCATCGAAATCGGGTGGTAACTCCTCGGCCACAGGGATCTCCCGTCGCCCGGACCTCCTGCTTCGTTTTCACGTATGATTTTATTCTGGCCCCCTGGAGGAACTAGTGTCATCCCATCAGTATGCGTCCGCACAAAAACGTCGCAGCACCCGCATTGGCCAAGCCGTACCGTTAGTTGTCCAGGGCGTCGGTGCTTTGCGCGAGCCCTACCAGGAGCAAGTCTCAACCCTGTCGGTCAGCTGCCACGGCTGTACTTACCTATCCAGGCATGAGGTCCTTCAGGGTGAGATCGTGTTCCTGGGGGTCAAACTGCCGAACCATGGCTCTGTGGCATGCTCCAGCCGGGCGCGTGTGAAATGGACCCAAAAGCTGGGGACCAAGGAGCGGGCTTTCCAGATTGCTGTAGAGCTGGAGGTCGCTGGAAATATCTGGGGCATCGCTTCCCCGCCGGACGATTGGATTCCACGGAAGATGCCGGAAGTGATTGAATCTGCTGCCCCTGGGCGAGAGTTAAGGGTGGTGGCCCGGAAAGACCTACAAGTGGCCGCTGGACCGGACGGCGGAGCGGATCGGCTCTCCCATCCCGAAAGAAAAGAATCCGCTGCCGCTTCCATTCCGGCGATGGCCCAACTGATGGTCGGTCTTGGGGAACAGATTCGAACCATGGCATCCGAAGCTGCCTCCGCCGCTCTTATCAAGGAGAAAAGCCGATTACTCGATGAGTTTCGTGCGCAGCTCCGGGACGAGGCATTTAAAACCATCCAGTCCGCGATAGCCGCTTCCAGGGAAGTGATCGGACGCCAGGCCTTGAAGGAGTTGAGCGAAGCGCAGGAAGCCGGGGCCCGCAACAGTTACGCGCTTTGGATGAAGAAGGTTGAGCAAGACATGGAGAGCGCCAGACAGCACGTGCTGATTCAAGGAAAGGAAGTGAGCCAGCGGCTGGACGGCATGGCGGTCAGCACAATCGAGCGCGTTCAACGCAATATGGAAACCACTCGCAGTGAAGCGGTGGACCGGTTCGTGTCGCGCCTTCGCGAACAGGTTGAGCCCATGCTCGTGGAAGCAAAAGATTCCATACAGAAACTGGAGGCTTCCGAAACCGCGTTCAGGAGAGATTCAGAGGCCATTTATGCGGGGCTTGAGAACCAGGTTGTATTTATCGCCAACGCCAGTTTGGCGAGGGTCCAGGAAGACTTGGAAAAAAACACCTCTACCGTTGCCGCTAAAACGAACGAAACCCTTGTGAAACTCTATCGAAAATTCGAAAAGGCAGCCCAGGACAACATGCAGTCGCTCCTGGGTTCGCTCGTGGCACAAATGACCAGGGTTCTGGAAGAAAAAGCGGGGGAAATTTCCCGCGAGTTTTCAACCGGGCTCGAAGGCTATACGCGAAGCTATCTGGAGTCGATCGGCAAATCGATCGCCGAGATTCCGCAGAATCTGCAGGGCCGCTCACATTAATAGCCGAGCCTGACAGTCGCGATAATTGAACCGCCGCCAAAGGATAGCTGCGCACGGTTGCCCCGCACCGTATCGGAAGAAACCCGGGAACGCCGATCTCCCCGCCGCGGCGGGCGATTTGCGTGACGCCATTCCGGAGAATGGCATTCCCGGGAGGCATCACCACACGATTCTTCCTCCATCTTGATCGCGTGCACTCCCTTCAGGCCGGGCGAAGTTCCGACGTGCAATGCATGCACTTCGTCGCCTTGATCGGCACGGCGCTCAGGCAATAGGGGCAATCGCGTGTTGCGGGCGCCGCTGCGGGAGCCGGCTTCGGCGCGAGACGATTCACCTGGCGCACCAGCAGGAAGACAGCAAACGCCACGATCAGGAAATTGATGATGGTGTTCAGGAAAAGGCCATAGTTGAGCGTCGCGGCGCCCGCCGCCTTGGCCGCCGCGATGGTGTCGAAATGAACGCCGGACAGGCTCACAAAAAGATTTGAAAAATCGACGTGGCCGAGGAGTCTCCCAATCGGCGGCATCAAAATATCCTGCACAAACGAGTTGACGATTTGCCCGAACGCCGCGCCGATGATGATGCCGACGGCCATATCGAGCACGTTTCCTCGCATCGCGAATTCCTTGAATTCTTTGATCATCGCAGGCTCCTTTCACTAGCTTCAGCAAAAGAAATGACTACACCTAATCCGAGCGAAGGGAAAGCACGGCTGCCAGGAAGCCGCGCAGAGCCAAGACTGCCCCGGCGGCCGCCAGAACAATCCCCACCCAGCGAAACTCGAGACCCACAAGCGCCAACATCATGAACCCTACCAGGACGAGCGAAGCGCCGCCCACACGGGCGACGGTGCGACCCGACGTTCGCGCCGCGCGCGCCGTTTTCACCCAGGCGCGCACGCCCCAGTAGATCAGTGCTGCCCCAAGACCGAGCCAGGCGGGACTGCGCGGATTAAAGTTCGGAGGATTGAGGAACCGGTTGTTCAATCCTAACCAGACCAGAAACCCGCCGAGCAAAATGAAAATGAACTCGGTTATCATCCGGAACAAATTGGCCGGGTTTAGCATGCTGGGTTCGGGCCAATTAGGCCCGTTCGATCCGCACGGACTTCAATTCGACGGCTTGCTTCGGTTTGTCATTCGCACCGCGCGGCAACTCTGAGATTTTGGTGGCGACATCCATTCCTTCGACAACTTCGCCAAAGATGGTATGCCGGTTATCGAGCCAAGGTGTCGGGGCCACGGTGATGAAAAACTGGCTTCCGTTTGTGCCCGGTCCGGCGTTCGCCATGGAGAGCTTTCCCGGTTTGTCGTGTTTCAGAGACGGGTGAAACTCATCGCCAAAGCGATAGCCGGGATCGCCAGTTCCCGTTCCGAGGGGGCACCCGCCCTGAATCATGAATTGCGGGATCACGCGATGGAAAACGAGGCCGTCGTAAAATGGGCGCTTCACTTTTTGCCCGGTCTTGGGGTCCTTGAACTCCTTGGTGCCTTCCGCGAGGCCGACGAAATTCCCGACCGTCTGCGGGGCTTCCTTTTCGAACAGTCGGACGACGATTGTCCCTTGCGAAGTTTCGAACAAGGCATATGTGCCTGGCGCTCGGCTCAAGATCACCTCCTGTAGAAAGCAAAATGCGGTGGCATTATCGCCCATTCCGGGCGGGGAGGCCAGCGTTGCCCGCAAAAATGGAACGCCACGATTTTATCGAAGCGCCTGCCTGTGCCGGGGTGCTAAACTTTCGTTCTTCGCGGGCTGCATCGCGGCGTCGTGCTGGTGAATCCAATGACAGGCAGGGAGAAGACCACTTGAACAACGTCATAATCATCGGGAGTGGCTGCGCCGGACTGACGGCCGCCATCTATGCCGGTCGCGCCAACTTAAAACCTGTCGTGATCGATGGCTTTGAGCCGGGCGGGCAGCTCTCGCTCACGACGATGGTTGAGAATTATCCCGGATTTCCCGACGGCATTCTCGGCCCGGACTTGATAGAGAACATGCGCAAACAGGCGCAGCGCTTCGGCGCGGAATTCAAGTCCGGCGCGATCACGGACGTCGATTTGAGCAAGCCGCCGTTCAAAATTACGGCGGGCAACGACACGTATGAATCCCGCGCGCTGATCATCGCTGCGGGCGCGACGGCGCGCCTCATGGGCCTCGAATCCGAGCGCAAACTGATCGGGTACGGCGTTTCCACTTGCGCGACTTGCGATGGCTATTTTTTTCGCGGCAAGGACATCGCGGTCGTCGGCGGCGGCGACTCGGCCATGGAGGAAGCCAATTTTCTTTCGCGTTTCGCCAGCAAGGTATACCTGGTCCACCGGCGCAAGGAATTTCGCGCTTCCAAAATCATGGTCGATCGCGCGCGCGCCAATGAAAAAATTCAATTTGTCACTCCGGTGGTCGTCGAAGACATTTCGGATGTCACCAAGGGCGGCGTGGAAGATATGACCCTGCGCAACACCGAAACCAACCAAACTTCGAAGCTGCCCGTGGAAGGCGTGTTTATCGCCATCGGCCACGTGCCCAACACCAAGGTCTTTCACGGCAAGCTTGACATGGACGAGAACGGCTACCTTATCACCCATCATGGCAGCCAGACCAAGGTTCCCGGTGTGTTTGCCGCCGGTGACGTGCAGGACCATCACTACAAGCAGGCTGTGACCGCCGCCGGCTCGGGCTGCATGGCCGCGATGGATGCTGAGAAATTTCTCGAGGCCCATCCGGACCGCTGAAATCGCTCCTCATTTGACGGCGTTGCCGGCACAACTCCCATGTTACGCGCGCTGCTGCTCGCACTGGCAAAAAGCTCCCGGCTTCGCCGCTGGATTACTTCCCATGGCGCCACGCGCCGCATGGCGCGCCGGTTTGTCCCCGGCGAGGAACTGGCCCCCGCCATCGAGGCGGCGCGCGCCTGCAACAAAGCAGGATTGACGGTGAGCCTGGATCATCTCGGCGAAAACGTGGTCACGCGCAAAGATGCGGAACGCGCGCGCGCCTCTTACACGGAAGCGCTGGACCAGATCGCCGCGAATGGCGTCGAGGGGAATGTTTCGCTCAAGCTGACGCATCTCGGCCTCGATCTCGGCGGGGAATTCTGCGCCGAACAGTTGCGCATCGTCACGCGCCGCGCAGAGGAGCTCGGAAATTTCGTGCGCGTGGACATGGAGGGCTCGGCCTACACGGACCGCACGCTGCGCATGGTCAAACAAGCCCGCGCGGAAACAACTGCCGTTGGTACCGTCATTCAGGCGTATCTGTACCGCAGCGAAGAAGACATCCGCGAATTGCTGGGCATCGGCTGCCGCATGCGCCTCGTCAAAGGGGCCTACAATGAGCCTTCGCGGATCGCCTTTCGCCGCAAGAAAGATGTCGACGCAAACTTCATCAAGCTGATGAAAATCCTGCTCCCGAGCGGAACTTACCATGCCCTGGCCACGCACGATCCGAAGATGATTGAGGCCGCCATCCGCTTCGCCGCCGAGCAAAACATCACCAAGGACAAGTTTGAATTTCAGATGCTCTACGGAATTCGGACGGATTTGCAGAGCCGCCTGGTGCGGCAGGGGTATCGCGTGCGCGTGTACATTCCGTTCGGGCAGGATTGGTTTCCGTATCTCATGCGCCGCCTCGCGGAGCGTCCCGCGAACCTGGTCTTTTTCGCCAAGAATTTCTTGCGCGGGGCCGCGCCACTCCCTTAGCCCTCATTTCTCACTCGCAATGCAGTGGACACTTTGCTCCTTGTGGCGCAGGCTTCAACCTGTGGGGTTTAGTCCTAGCAATTGCCAAAACCCACAGGCTGAAGCCTGCGCCACTGGACCTCTCGAATCACGATGAGCCAAAATAAATTCATGCGGGCGATGATTCTCGAGCGAACGGGTACCCCTCTTGCCCTTCGCGATTGCCCTGTGCCGGAACCCCGGGGACGCCAGGTTCAACTCCAAGTGCTTGCTTGCGCCGTGTGCCGTACCGATCTGCATGTGGTCGACGGGGAGTTGCCGAATCCAAAACTTCCTCTGATCATCGGCCATGAAATCGTAGGCCGGGTAACGCGGATGGGAGAGCAAGTGAGCCTGCTTTCCGATGGGCAGCGCGTCGGCGTGCCGTGGCTCGGCTGGACTGACGGCGAATGTTCCTATTGCCGCGCGGGCAACGAAAATTTGTGCCCGAAGGCGCGCTTCACCGGGTACACGCTCGACGGGGGCTACGCCGAATTCACCGTTGCCGACGAACGCTACTGCGTCCCAATTCCCGAATCCTATTCGGACGCCGGGGCCGCGCCGCTTCTGTGCGCCGGCTTGATCGGCTACCGCTCGCTCGTGCGCGCCGGTGAGGCAAAACGGCTGGGCATCTATGGATTCGGCGCCGCGGCGCACATCGTCGCCCAGGTGGCCCGGTATCAAGGCCGCAGCGTGTACGCCTTCACGCGTGCTGGCGATGAGGAGGCGCAGCGATTTGCGAAAGGGCTGGGCGCTGCTTGGGCAGGAGCTTCGGACGCGCGTCCGCCGGAGGAACTGGACGCCGCGATCATTTTTGCGCCCGTCGGCGCGCTGGTTCCCGCCGCGCTGGCTGCCGTTCGCAAGGGAGGAACGGTTGTTTGTGGCGGCATTCACATGAGCGACATTCCCTCGTTTCCCTACGAATTGCTGTGGGGAGAGAGGTCCATCTGTTCGGTCGCGAATTTGACGCGCCAAGACGCCGCGGAATTCATGGACCTCGCGCCAAAAGTCCCGGTGCGCACGACCACTCAGCCGTTCGCGCTCGAACAGGCCAACGAGGCCTTAAATCAGTTGCGAAGCGGAAAGCTGCAAGGCGCGGCGGTCCTGATGTGCCAGGGAGGCGTTTAACAGGTGGTTGAAGTATACCACATTTGTGGTAAACTAATACTACATGTTCGATCTGCGTTCCAAGGCGCGCCAGCGGCTGCTCGTTTTTTACTTCACGAATCCCACGGCTCGGCACCATCTGCGGGACTTAGCGGAGCGGCTGGATATTGATGCGTCGAATCTATCGAAGGAGTTGCGGCGACTGGAGGCCGGCGGCTTATTTCGTTCCGACGTGAGCGGCCGCCAGAAGTATTTTCAACTCAACCGCAGGTACGCACTATTTGATGAGGTGCGTGGCATCGTAACGAAAACCATTGGCGCCGTGCCCCTGATTGCACAATCCTTCAAAAAACTTGAGGGAATACGCGAGGCGTACCTGTACGGTTCCTTCGCGCGGCACCAGCAGGATGCATCCAGCGACATCGATGTGCTCGTGATTGGCGCCCCGCGTGAGGAAGCCTTAGCGGAAGCTGTCCGAAAGCTCGAGCGCCATCTCGGAAGAGAAATCAACTACACGGTTTTGACCCCAAAAGAATTTGAGTCCCGCCGCGCCCGGAAGGATCCGTTCCTCGAAGACGTTCTGGCACAATCGGCGCGTCGAGATCCTGGGTGCCGCGTGAAAAAACTAAGGGCTCAAAGAGTCGACTGGGGGCAAATCGAACGCTTCCTACTGAGTGCCGAGAAAAAGCTGGCCTTAGCCAAAATGATTCTTGCGTTCGACGAAGAGGCCTGTCTCCAGCAAGCTTATGAAGCGATGCTAAAGGCCTCCCTGGGCTTCATGCTGAGCTACGGTTTCCGTGCAAGAAGCCAACTTGGCCATCATATCGCGATTATCGAATTCGTCCGGGCGCGGATCGACAAAAAACATGCCGGCTTAATCAGCGTATTCGACCGGCTCCGCCGGAAACGGAATACGGCTCTTTACGACGACACCGGTTTGGTATCCCACCATGACGCCGAACAAGCTCTCGAGTCCGCCAGCCACTATCTGAAGGTCATCCGAAATGATATCAGCGCGCGGAAACCTTAATCGTTCATGGTGTCCGGGGTGCATTTGAGATGCCTCACAGTCCCACATCTTTGATTGCTCGCCGCACAATAGAACCCAGGAATCCGAGGAGCGTGGCCGGCTCACGCTAATGCGGACGTGATATACTTTTTGCCGGGAAGAAACCAGCTTGTGCCGCCGCCGGTTTGGTGATATAAACCGATACTTTCCATGCAAATGTAAGTCGGTTTTTGCTTTTTTAAGCAATAGATATCCTTGGAAGGAGAGTCACGATGGCGTACGTAATCGCTGAGCCCTGTATCGGAACCAAGGACACCGCATGCGTCGACGTCTGCCCGGTCGATTGCATCCATCCTCGGAAAGACGAACCCAAATTCGAGTCCGAGCCGCAACTCTATATCAGCCCCGTGGAATGCATTGACTGTGGCGCCTGTGTCCCGGTCTGTCCGGTGACGGCGATTTTTGCTTTGGAAGATTTGCCGGAGAAGTGGGCTAACTTTACGCCGATTAACGCGGACTGGTACACCAAGCAAGGCTGATCCAGGCCGTCCGAAAACGACAACTTTTCCGATTGGGTTTTCGCGCGGCGTCGCCTTTGTGCAAGAAGGGCGCCGCATTTTTTTGGGAAGGCAGATCGCGTCCTGGCTCACACTTGAAGGGGCGGCTGGATTGCGAGCCTGATTCATTTTCTCAAGCGCCTGCTGGTAAGAATCTTCGTCTCACCACGGTAGTTGGAAACCTGGCACCGGGTATCTCTTACTCCGAGAATTCCCAACCGGAGCCGGAGTCAGAGGAGCCTCACATTGTCTTCCATGCGAACGCCAAAATCTGTAGAGGTAGAAGAAGCCCTGGCAAGCCGCCAAGACCCGCAAACCAAGATCAAAAATAAAATCGTATCTGCCGTAGCCACCATCGCGGGGACCGCGACAGCCGTACCGCCGTATGTGTTATCGCGTGAAATCGTGAAGAGCCGCATCGGCGAGGTTTTTTCGCTGGACGGCGCAAGGCTGGATGCCATTCGCGAAGTGATCGACAATTCCGCGATCGATCAGCGGTACAGCGTGTTTCCCCCGGACTATACGATTGAGCCCCGCCCGCTCAGGCAGATCAACGCGGAGTATCAGGAAAAGTCCGTCGAACTGGGCCTTCAGGTGGCCGAGCGGGCGCTGGCGCAAGCCGATATGAAGCCCACCGACGTGGACCTGCTTAGTACGGTATCCTGCACAGGCGTCATGATCCCTTCACTGGATGCCCATCTGGCCACAATTATGGGATTTCGCCCGGATGTGCGGCGGCTCCCCATCACGGAACTGGGCTGCGCGGCAGGCGCCGCGGGCCTCGCGCACACCTGGGAATATCTCTCCGCGTTTCCGGATCGCACGGCCCTATTGATCTCGGTGGAGATTCCCACTCTCACTTTTCAACGTAAGGACTTTTCCCAGGCCAACTTGATTTCGGCCGTGCTGTTCGGGGATGGCGCGGCTGGGGTGGTTGTCACGGGGCGCGAAGCGCCCGGACCGCGCATCTTGGCGTCCGAGTGTTTTCTGTTTCCCGATTCGCTTGCCGCGATGGGTTTCGATCTGCGCGATTCCGGCTTCCATATCGTTCTTTCCAAGGACGTGCCCGAGCTCATCCGGGATCGGGTCAAGGATCTGGCGGATGGTTTCCTGGCGCGCCAGGGCTTGCGGCGCGATGATATTTCCGCGTTTCTCCTTCATCCGGGCGGGCAAAAGCTGTTGTCCTTCATGCAGGAGGAATTGGGCTTGGACCGCTCCGACACGGAAATTTCCTGGGACATCTTGCGCCGGTACGGCAATCTTTCCAGCGCCAGCGTTCTATTCATTCTGAACGAATGGCTGGTTCAAAAAGAAATGCCGTCGGGGAGTTACGGCCTTTTGATGGCGTTCGGGCCGGGATTCACGGCGGAGATGCTCCTGCTGCAATGGCCATGACGTATGCGTATCTCTCTCTGCTCGTGCTCGTTGGGATCGGGCGGCTCGCGGAATTAGGGATTTCGCGCCGCAACCAGCGGCAACTCGAAAAGCAAGGTGTTCGCAAGATTCCCGAACCGCATTTTCGTTGGATGGTGTTTTTGCACGGCGGAGTCCTTGTGTGCGCGGGCGCCGAAGTTCTGATTCTGCATCGTCCCTGGATTCCGGCACTGGCCATTCCGATGGCTGGGCTGTTCGTTCTGGCGAATCTTCTCCGCTGGTGGGTGATCCGGACACTGGCGGGGCACTGGAACGTCGAGGTAATGGAATCCTCGCGCGTAGGAGTAGTGAGTTCAGGGCCGTACCGCTGGGTGCGCCACCCGAATTATGTGGCCGTGGTGATTGAGATATTTTCCCTGCCCATGATCCACACGGCGTGGATCACGGCCGTTGTGGGGACACTGGGAGATCTGGAAATCTTGCGGCGCAGGCTAAGAGTCGAAGACGGCTTTCTAATGTCGAACCCTGCCTATCGCCTGGCCATGGGCGGAAAGCCCAGATTCTTGCCCCGAGTATTCAAGCGCCGTTCGAGTGTGCCCGGAGAAGAACGCGCCGCTTGAATCCTGGGAACGCCAATCTCCCGATTGGCGCGGCGCAAAATTGGAGCAACCCGCCAATCGGGAGATTGGCGTTCCCAGGCGTCGTAACAACCACGCGATTAATGGGAGGGCCGCTTCGCGCCGTGCCGCCCGATTCGCGGAGGTTTCCTGCTTTCTGGAATTTCTCCGGCGTCGAGAGCGGTGAGCCATCCGCGGACGGCTTCGCGAAGCGCCTCAATTTCAAGCCCGCCATGGACTTCCGGGAAGCGATCGAGTTTCAGCAGCCCTGCCTGGAGCAAGTTTCGGGTCCCCAGTAAGTTAGAGCGGGAAAAGTGGTGAAACGCCGCGGCGACCTGAATCAGGCCCTGGAGGAACATTTTGTCCGGGTCCGGCGTCTCGAGCCACACTTCTTCCCAATGCTCGTGGGCATCGTAGAAATGGGAGGAATTGAAAGCTTCAAGTCCTTTTTGATACAGCCGATCTTTTTCCTGCGAATCCATGCTCGTTTTTGGACTCTGAGTCATCTCCACCGGCGAGTACGGCATCATAGCAGAGGCTTGACGATGCTGCCCGGGAGGAACGCCGGTGTTGCAGTTCCTAATGGAGAGAATCGTGCATTTGAATTTCTCCGTTCGTCACTACCCGCGCTATTATGGATAGCCTGCGCGGCCGCGAGGTTCTTGCTTGCCGAAATTCAACTTGGTTCTGCTCATTCACGCGCACCAGCCGGTCGGGAACTTTGACGACGTAATGGAACGCACCTATGAGCGTTCGTACTTGCCCTTTGTGGAGTGCGTGGCGCGCCATCCGCGCGTGCGTTTAGGGCTGCACTATTCCGGCCCGCTGCTCGAATGGATGGCAGAAAAGCATCCCGAGTACATCCGGCGCGTTGGCGCGCTGGTAGCCCGCGGCCAGGTGGAGATGGTGGGCGGCGGATTTTACGAGCCGATCCTGATCGCGATTCCATACGAAGACCGAATCGAGCAGATTCGGCGTTTGAGTCATTTTATCGAAGATCATTTTGGGAGACGGCCTAAGGGCGCGTGGCTCGCGGAACGTGTGTGGGAGCCTCAGCTGCCTGCCGTGTTGGCCGAAGCCGGAGTGGAATACACGCTGGTCGACGATAGCCACTTTCTGGCGGCGGGGCGCGAGGTTCCGGAACTGTTCGGCTATTACATCGCCGAAGAATGTGGCAGCACGGTGAAAGTGATTCCCGGTCTGCAGGAGCTCCGTTACTTGCTCCCCTTTGGCAGCGTCGAAGATTCCGTCGCATTCCTTCGCCGGTCTGCGAGCGATCATCCGGGCGCAATGGCGTGCATGGGCGACGACATGGAAAAATTTGGGGCCTGGCCGGACACGTATGAACACTGCTACCGCGACGGCTGGCTGGACCGTTTCTTCAGCGCCATGGATGCCAATCACGAGTGGCTGGAGATGGTCCCGCCGGGCGAAGCCCTGGTGACGCACAGGCCGCTGGGCCGCGTGGACTTGCCGACGGCGTCGTACACCGAGATGATGGAATGGGTATTGCCCACTTCGGTACGACAGAAATTTCATACGCTTCTCGACGAATTTTCGGGCCGGCCAGATGTGCGGCGATTCCTGCGCGGCGGATTCTGGCGCGGATTTTTCAGCAAGTATGCGGAATCGAATCTCCTGCACAAGAAGATGCTGCGAGTTTCGTCGAAACTGGGGAGTGACGACGGGAAGGGCTCGAGAAAAGGCTCCAAAGGAGCGCTGCTGCGCGCCAAGGCAACCACGCACCTGATGCGGGCGCAATGCAATGACGCCTACTGGCATGGAATTTTCGGCGGGCTCTATGCCCCGCATTTGAGGACGGAATTGTGGCGAGAGCTGATTCGCGCCGAGACGATTGCCGACTCCCTCCATCACGGCGCAGAGCCCTATCAGGCGATCACGCAACTCGATTTCGACGCGGACGGCAGAGAAGAGATCGAAATTACTGCGCCCAAGTTCGCGGCCCTGATCAAGCCATCCGACGGGGGCACGCTGGCTGTCCTGGATTTTCGCCCGAGCGCGGTGACGCTGATCAATTCGCTCCAGCGGCGCGTCGAGGCCTACCATTCCAAATTACAGAATGCGGCCCAGTTCGCCGCCAAAGTCGCCTCGATCCACGAGCAGACACTCACCAAGGAACCGGGGCTCGAAAAGCGGCTGAAATACGATCGCTGGGCGCGGAACGCATTCCGGCTCCTGCTTTTTGCGCCAGGGAAAACTCACGAGGACTTTGAAGCCCTGCGTCTCCAAGAGAGCGCCGCGTTTGCGGGAGGGGAATACCAGGTCGAACAGGCGACCGCGGAAAAGATTCAGTTGAGGATAGAGGCGCCACTGCGTCAGGTGATTGCGGGGGTGGATTCGGATTGCCTCCTGCGCGCAGCGAAAATATTGCGATTCGAGAATAACGAAAAAGGTTTTGACGTTCGTTGCCAGATCGATCTTGCGCGGAAAGCGTCCGCGCCTCCGGTCCCCGGCTCCAGCGATCCCGCGCAATTCGTCGTGGGATTGGAGATGGTGGTTAATCTTCTGGCGCCCAACGTGCCGGACCGCTATATCGAATTTGCGGGTGAGCGGAAACCTTTGGAGTGGAGCGGAGTGGTCGAAGGGCCGTGCGTGCGTCTCGCGGATGAATGGCAAGACGTGGCCGTGGAGTTCGAAGCGCGCGGCGCATGCCACTTGTGGGTCTCGCCGATCGAGACGGTTTCAGAATCCGAAGGAGGGTTTGAACGCGTCTACCAGGGATCGCAAATTCTGGGGGTGTGGAATGTGACGCTCGGTCCCGCGGAACCTTGGAGCGCCGAAGTGGTTTTGCATGTAATGGCAGCGCGAGGCGACCAGTAGCGCGGGCTTCAGCCTGCGGGGGTTGGTCCAGGCAAGGACTAACCCCCGCAGGCTGAAGCCCGCGCTACTTGGCGTCACTCCGCCAGCAGCAGGCTTTCTGCGAAGGGCCACTCCGTGTCAATCCACTGCGAGTCGCAACGAAAGCCGTTGCGCTGCGCCATGGCTGAAATATCCTCGGCGCGGTATTTATGCGAGCTTTCCGTCCAGATGGTTTCATCTTTCAAGAAAGAGACGCTGCACCGCGCGCGGGGAATTGTGACGGTCTGATTGCGCATCGAGCGCAAATGCATTTCGACGCGCTCATACGGGATGTTATAGCGCGCTTCGTGGCGGAAGGCCTTGAGGTCGAAATCCCCAGCGAGTTCGCGGTTGATGCGCGCGAGAAGGTTCAGATTGAACGCGGCGGTGACTCCGAGGGGATCGTCGTAAGCGGCGAGCAATTGCGGGAGCGGTTTTTCCAGATCCGTGCCGAGGAGGAGCGCATCGCCGGGAAACAGGATGCGTCGAACCTCCGTTAGAAAACGCTCGGCAGCGTCACGATCGAAATTGCCGATCGTGCTCCCGAGAAACAGCACGAGCAGATGATCATTCTCATTGCGGCGGGCCGCGGCAGCCAGCAGACCGTCCAGATAAGGCCGCTCAAATCCGACGATGCTGATGCATTCGATCTGGCCCAGTTCGCTTTCACAGCGGGCCAGCGCCGTGGGCGAAATTTCAATCGGGCAGTAGGTCGTCCACTGGCGCTGCGCAAGCGCTTCCAGAAGCCAGCGAGTCTTCTTGCCGCTGCCGCTCCCCAGTTCCGCCACCAGGACCTGCGGCTTCAGGCGAGAGACGATGTCCGCGGCATGGCGTCGCAAGAGCCGCTCGTCGGCGCGCGTCAAACCATATTCGGGCAGCACGCTGACCACTTCAAATAATGCCGAGCCAATTTCGTCATAGAGATATTTGGAGGGGAGCTCTTTCTGGCCGGGGCGGAGCAATCCGGCGCGCACATCTCCGGCAAGATCAGGGCTCGAATGTTGAGCGATCACCGCAGTAGCCATGTCGTGTCCTCGATTCTGGTCTGCCGTAGGGGCATCCGCCTCAGCGGATCGGGCCCCCACGCGTTGGCGTCAGTGTTCGACGCACCGAAACTTCGCATACACGTACGGGTAATGCGGCTGGAACCAGTTGCGGAACGACCGTCGCAACATGCATGAGGCTGTGCGCGGCGAACCACCTTTCATCACGAAGTGTTTCCCGTCGAAGAAATTCGCGGAATACCCGGGATAGAACGAAAATGGCTGGAACCCGGGAAACGGCGCAAACGGCGTGCGCGTCCATTCCCAACCATTCCCCACAAGATCAGCAACGCCGAAGTCGCTGTTGCCCTCGGGGTACGATCCTGCCGCAACCGGATCCCAGCGCTCGAAATCAAAATTGCCATGGCGCGCGGCCGGTGCTTCCGCGCCCCAGGGGTACGCACGTTCGACGCCGCCGCGAGTGCCGCAAGCGGCGCGATGCCATTCCGCTTCGCTCGGCAATTCTTTTCCTACCCAGCGCGCATAGGCCGACGCCTCATCGTGGCTGACGTACACAGGCCAGTCGAGCGGCAGAGAAATTTCGGCAAACATGGTGCGGTAGCGCCAGGAATCTCCGTTTGGAATCCAAAACGAGGGATAGGAATGTTCTTGTGCAGTAATCCAATCCCAGCCGGAATCAGTCCAGAGGTTCCGGCGTTCATAGCAGCCGTCGCGCACGAATCGCAGATAGTCTCTGTTGGTTATGTTGTAGGCATCGATTGCAAAAGGGGGCACCTCGACGCGATGCTCCTCGAACTCATTGTCCCAACCAAACGGCCCGACTTCGCTGCGAGCCAGTCCCAGTGTGGCCGACCCTTCGGGGATTTCCACGCAGTGTAGACCACGCGCCGGCGTCGAGGGTAGCGGGGCCATTGGCTGGCCAAATTTGCGGTCCACGGGCAACTGGTGCAGCATGTAGCAGAGCGTTTCGGCGTGCATCAGGCGATGTTCGACGGCGACTTCGAGCAGTCCGCCATGCCCGAGGCGTGAGAGGCCCGGGTCCTCCGCGCCGGCAGTGTGAATCGCGTCGTTCAACTTTTCGCGGAGGCGTTTGTTGTATTTCCGAACCAGGTCGGTCGAAGGCCAATCCTTTGGCTGATCCGAAGGCAAGGCTCCCTCTACGGGGTCGATGCCGAAGGCGAAGAGTTGGTCAAGGCCCGGGTCGAAGGAAGTAAGGCCAAGGGGTTCCCGGAGAAGATTCCAGTCAAAGGCTTCCAGGTGGCCGAGGTAAAATATTATCCGGTGGCGTTCCGGGACAGGGCGGTCGTACAGTGCTGTGGGGCGGACGATTTTGAAGAGTTCTTCGCTTCGAGCGCGCGCAATTTGCAGGCGCGCAAAGAGTTGACTGACCCGCGAAGATGGCGCCACTGCTGCCGGATTCATGAAGTTCTCCTGAGCAACGAATTTGCAATGCAGCGGCCGGGCAGTCCGTTGAACGTACGCGCGACGCCAATAACGGCTCTGGTTTAGATGCTCCAAAGTGGGAAGTCAATGCATGATTTCCTTTAGGGCCAAGCCGACGAATTTCAGGGCACGGAGGGATTGAGGCGTGAGTTTGCTAAGTGACAGATTCCAGGACGGATACGCTCTAGAATTTCGAGCCACGACCTACCGCCTGCCATCCGGCACGCCACTTATTTCCGGCCTGAATCTCTATGTTGCACGGGGCGAAACGCTCGTTTTGCTCGGACGAAGCGGGTCTGGCAAAACAACGACCCTTAAACTCATCAACCGGCTCCTGGAGCCCACGGAAGGCGAAATCCTAGTCGCAGGCCGGCCTATCGAGTCTTGGGACCCCATCCAGCTGCGACGGGGGATCGGATATGTCATACAGGACGCCGGGCTATTTCCCCATTGGACGGTGGAACGGAACGTTGGCCTCGTGCCCCGGCTCGAAGGGTGGCCGGAAGAGAGAATCCAGGCGCGTGTGCGGGAGATGCTTTCGCTGGTTGGCCTGCCGCCGGAAGAATTCGTGAAACGCCGCCCGTCCGGGCTCTCCGGGGGCCAGAAGCAGCGCGTAGGGGTAGCGCGAGCGCTTGCCGCGGACCCTCCGATCCTACTCATGGACGAGCCATTTGCCGCGCTCGATCCGATTACCCGCGCCGACCTGCAAAAAGAATTTCGGGCGCTGGCCCTGCGGCTGCAAAAGTCGATCGTGTTCGTCACGCACGATGTGCGAGAAGCCCTGTTCCTGGCCACACGGATCGCTCTGCTCGATCAGGGGCGATTGGTTGGGGTGTATGCCCCGGCGGAATTTCTGAAGGCTTCTGAACCGGAGATCCATGCGTTCGCCGCGTCGCTGGAGTCCGGCGGAGGTCACGAGGGGGTGCAATGAACTGGTACGAGTTCTTGTTGCGCAATCGCAGCGAGGTGTTCGAACGGTCCATCGAGCACATTGTGCTCGTCGGCGCATCCATGGCGATTTCGCTCTGTATTGGATTGCCCCTGGGGGTCGCACTGGTCCGCCGCAGCAAACTCCAGCGCTGGGTGATCGGGGCTGCCAATGTCGTGCAAACAATCCCGAGCCTCGCGCTATTCGGTTTCCTGATTCCGGTGCCCTGGATCGGCGGCGTGGGGGCCAGCACAGCCATCGTTGCCCTTTCCCTGTACGCATTGCTGCCTATTTTGCAGAACACGGTCACGGGGATTGCGCAGGTCGACCCGGCTGTCACCGAGTCCGCACGGGGGATGGGGATGACTCCGCGGCAGGTGCTTTGGCAAGTGCAATTGCCTCTGGCAGCGCCGGTGTTGCTCGCAGGAGTTCGCGTGGCGACTGTTCTTTGTATCGGAGTGACCACGATTGCGGCGGCGATTGGCGCGGGGGGCCTGGGAGTATTCATCTTTCGCGGCGTCGCGATGGTCAACAATCAAGTCATTCTTGCGGGAGCAATTCCTGCGGCGTGTCTGGCGATTGCGGCGGATCTCGGGCTGGGATTTTTCCAGCGGAGCATCGCCAGAAGATGAGTGGCACCCACTCTTCGGTGCGACGTTGTAGCGCCGGCGCCCCGCCGGAGGTTTTTCTGACACGACGCACTGCAAAAACGCGGGCGAGACGCCGGCGCCACGAAAAACCTGCGTTCCCTTGTGAATTGGATGAATTCCGTTTCACTGCCAGGAGTCGTCCCGAGAAATGCAGGATGGGCTCGCGATGGCCCTGTGTATTTGCGTTGTTGGTCATCCTGGTCGCAGGCGGCTGCAGCAAACGCGGCGGGGAAACTATTGTTGTCGGGTCGAAAAATTTCACCGAGCAAATCGTGCTCGCGGAACTGTTTGCGCAACAGATTGAGGCGCATTCGGCGTTGCGCGTGGAAAGGCGAGTGAATCTTGGCGGCACATTAATTTGTCACGAGGCGCTCGTCTCCGGAAAGATTGATTTATATCCGGAATATACCGGCACGGCGCTCACGGCCGTCCTGAACGATCCTCCTCAGAGGGATGCTTCGGAAGTGTTCCGCCGCGTGCAGGCGGAGTATGGCGCCCGGTTTAACGTGGAGGTGATGCCGCCGCTCGGCTTCAACAACACATTCGCCATGGTGGTGCGCGGCGACGACGCGGCGAAACTGCATCTCCGCACGATTTCCGATATCGGGCCTTACGCGCCGAAATGGCATGCGGGATTTGGCTACGAGTTCATGGAGCGGCCCGACGGATATCGCGGCTGGATGACTGCCTATGGCCTGCATTTTTCCGGTGCGCCGCGGATCCTTGACCTCGGCTTGCTCTACCGCGCGCTCGCGGACAAGCAGGTGGACCTTGTGGCCGGGAACTCGACCGATGGAGTGATCGCCTCGCTCCACATGGTCGTGCTCGAGGACGACCGCCATTATTTCCCGCCCTACGAGGCCGTGCCCCTGGTGCGCCGCGCGACGCTCGAAAAGCATCCCGACGTGCGCAAGGCGATTGGCGCGCTGGCCGGAAAAATATCCGAGGACGAAATGCGCCTTCTGAATTACGCGGTCGATGGCCAGCGCGGCGATCCAGCGGACGTCGTTCGCGCGTTTCGTAAGGCGAAGGGATTGTGAACAATCTGGCAATGAATGAGGTTTCGCCCGGGTACGCCAATCTCCCGATTGGCGCCACGCGACTCGCCAATCGGGAGAATGGCGTTCCCGGGACACCGGCGCAACCAGACCGCTGCTTCGACGCGCTGGATATTTTTAAGGATTGAGTTGCTCCTGAAACCGTCGCGGAAGTTGCTCCAGACAAATCGTCTCTGCTAGAGTGCGTGCGTATGCCAAAGACTATTTTTCGACCGGGCGGGCACAAAAGAAATCGAATACCACAGGGGCTCCTCCCCCGGATATGACCATCGACAGCCGAAAGCTCCAACGTTTTGCGAAGGCCCTTCGCGGCAGGCGGATTGGCGTGGCGGGCGACTTCATGCTGGACCGCTACGTGTGGGGTTCCGCCGCGCGGCTCTCGCCGGAAGCTCCGGTTCCCGTCGTGGACTTCGTGAATGAAAGCCAGGTGCTGGGCGGCGCGGGAAACGTGGCCAGGAATCTTGCCGCTCTCGGCGCCATTGTGTTTCCGTTTGGCGTGGTCGGAGAAGATGCGGAAGGGCGCGCGATCCTGTCGTCCCTTAAAGAGGCGGGAATGACCGCGAAGGGATTGTCCGTGGATGCGTCGCGCGTCACGACCGTAAAGACGCGCATCGTCGCCCGGCATCAGCAAATTGTGCGCGTGGACCGCGAGCGCCGCGAACCGCTCAGCCGCGCGCTCGAAGACCGCCTGGTGCGCGCGATCAAGGCTGTGCTCCCGCGTCTCGACGCGCTGGTCCTATCGGACTATGCCAAAGGCGTGATTACCGATACGCTCGCGGATCGCGTGTTGACGGAATGCCATCGCCGCAGTGTGCCCGCGCTGGTCAAGCCGAAGGAGTCGAGATTATACGCCTATCGAGGCGCGAGCCTGATTGTGTGTAATGCCAAGGAAGCCGGCTTTTTTGTGGCTCGCTCGCTTGACAACGAAGAATCGGTCGAGGAAGCGGGGCGAGCCCTGCTGGCGCATTTCGGATCTTCGGCCGTGGTGATTACGCGAGGTTCCGAGGGGCTCAATGTATTTGAAGACACGAAGCCTAAGGGCTTCCATGTTACGGCAACGAGCAGCGAAATTAGCTATGCGCGTTTGGGGCAATCGGGAATCGATCGGTCCGCGCACGGACGCCAGGTGTTCGACGTAACCGGCGCGGGGGATACGGTGCTCTCCGTGCTTGCGCTCGCGGTTGCCGCCCATATTCCGATTCGTGAGGCCGCGGTTCTTGCAAATGCCGGAGCCGGTGTGGTCGTGGGAAAACTAGGTACTTCGACGGTGACGCCCGGGGAGTTGTTCTCGGCCGTGCGCGACGTAGATTAGAAATTTCACATCTTTTCGAACCAGTTGGGATCACCGAATCAAACCTTTCCGATTGCTACAGATAGGGCTGTTGACACAACGCAATACAGCGGAACCGAAAGCTCTGCGGTAGAAGTCATGATTCGCCTCTAAAGGTTTTTTCTCCTCCTGCCGATTGGTCCACAGATGGGATCAATCACGTTGTGCGTGTGTGCCGAACTGGAGACGAAGCATGTCCAAGAATCGATTTCTTTTACTTCCTGTAGTGTGCTTTTGCCTTTTCGCCGAGGCATTGCTGCATGCGGACACCCGAAAATCGGTAAAGACCGTTCCGCCGGTTTATCCGGCAATCGCAGCTAAAATGAAAGTCGAGGGAACTGTGAAACTGGACGCTACCATCGATTCGGATGGCAGCGTTTCGGATGTCAAAGTCGTCAGCGGCCACCAACTCCTAGTGCAAGCTGCGGTGGACGCCGTGAAAAAGTGGAAATACGAATCGGGAGATGGAAAATCGACTCAGTCGGTCTCCGTTGAATTTAATCTCCCGCATTAGGGCCCGGGGGATCATCCAGAGTATTTCGTCTGTTGCTGGTTTCGCCGGGATGGGAGTGCAGGAAGTCCGCCCAAGCTGCGGAATCGGTATCGCTTCGATGACAGTTTCAGAGCGCCGAATTCTAAGAGGAGCATTCGTGAGCCTGCCCGACCCCCCATTGGTGCCCGGATGATTGAAATTAATTCTCGCTTTACCATTGGCAGGAAGCTGGCCGCTGGATTTGGTGTCTTGATTGCGCTCATGCTGTTTAGCGCTTCCTTCGCCTACACCAAGATGGCAAAGGGCACCGGACTTCAGGAAAGAATCCGCGAGTATCGCTATCCGGCCACCGTCGACGCCGCCCGCATTCAAGCTGAAATCGGCGAGGCAGCGGGGGCTCTTCGCGCCTATGTCCTATTCGGCAGCGATCTTAAGGACGCGGAACATTTTAAGTTCGCGCGCGCGGCGGCTTGGAATTCCGCGGATGCCGCCACATACGATTTGGCGAAAATAACGCAGGCGTTTGGGGCGTCGATGGAATCCGAGGAAGCGTCTTCCATCGCCACCATGCTGCATGCCCACCAGCGACTCCAGGACAAAATCGAACAACTGGCGATGGGCCAGGGAAACGACGCCACGGGGCGCGCCTATGACATGCTAAAAACGGATGAAAGCGCCCAGCAAAGCGAATTGATGGGCCGGCTTCAGAAGCTCGTCAACGCCCAGCAGGAAAAAACCAACCTGGATATCGAGGCTTTGGCGGATGCCAGCCACGCGGCAACCCTGAGTCTATGGACCACGACATTCCTGGGAATGCTGGTTGCCTGCGTGATAGCATATATTGTCAGTAAACGGATTTCCGTTTCCCTTGGCTCGCTACTCGATCGCGCGCGGGCCATTTCAGCGGGAGATCTCAGCGGGCAAGAACTGATTATCGGAACAGACGACGAGATCGGCGACTTGATGGCCGCCATGAATGAGATGCAAACGCGGCTCCGGGAAATGATCGTGGCCGTGGCACAAATGTCGGGCCATGTGGCGAATTCCTCGGAGGACTTGCGCGGGGTGAGCGATCACATGAGCACGAACGCGGAGGAGACCGCAAACCAATCGCGCATCGTGTCCGTTTCCGGTGAAGAAGTGAGCCGGAATCTCCAGGCTGCTGCCGTGGCTACGGAACAGATGAGCGCCAGCATCAAGGAAATCTCAAAAAACACAATGGAAGCGGCCATCGTTTCAAAATCCGCGGTCACCACGGCGCAAACGACCAATGCATCCGTCCTGGAACTGGCAAAATCGAGCGCGGAGATCGGCAACGTCATTAAAGTGATTACATCGATCGCCCATCAAACGAACCTGCTGGCCTTAAATGCGACGATCGAGGCTTCGCGGGCGGGGGATGCAGGCAAAGGCTTCGCCGTCGTCGCCAACGAGGTCAAGGAGCTGGCCAAGCAAACGGCCATTGCCGCCGAAGAAATCAGCCGAAAGATTGAGTCGATCCAAGGGGAAACGAAAACGACGACCAAATCGATTGCCCAAATTACCGGGATCATCACGCAGATCAACAATATCTCAAACACGATTGCCATCGCCATTGAGGACCAGACAACCACCACAAATGAAATGGTGCGGAATGTGAATCATGCCGCGACGGGCAGCGCACAGATTGTCGACAATATGAAGGCTGTCGCAAACGCGGCGAAGAACACCACGCACGGCGCGGAAGAAACTAATGAGGCTGCCCAGAAATTATCCAAGATGGCGATGGAACTCCGAGAACTGGTTTCGCAATTCAAGTATGGGTCCAACGGCACCGACGGGCAGGCGCCGTCCGGTGGAGGAAAGTCAGGGCGAAGTTTGATGTCCGGGCAGGCAGGCGCAACAGAGCGAGAATTAGAATCGATGGCTGGGTCTTTCCGATAGCTCAGGCAACTTCACCTGAAATCTTCCGAATGCAGTGAGCCTTTCGACGTTGGCATCGACGCAGAATTCCGCGCTATGGCGGCGGAAAGCTCATCGACTGGTCGGAGCGCTCGACCCAGAGTTGCACTTCGCGGTCTTGAGCGGACTTCACAGTCTCTTCCGGCTTGGGAAACGGATCGTACGCGCTAATCTCGACCACGATCACCACGCCGCTGCCGCCTTTAGGCGGCACTTCGGCGCTTTCAATCCGATAGGTCTTGATCGGGCTGTAATAACCGTTCGGTCCCCAAAAGCTGAGGAAGTCCTGGTAGGAAAAGCTCGCATGCGGGTGCCAGATTTGGTAGGCCTGCTGCGTATCTCCGGTTACGACCGCGTGCATGAAGTGATCGACCGTGTGCTTTTCGGTGGTGTAGCGAAGGAAATACCACACGCTCGCGCCGAGCAAGAGAACCAGCGCCACTGCGCTGACGACATAGCGCAAGGCTTTCGATTTGGGTTCTTCGGCGCCGGCGTCGAGTAGCCCCACGAACGTTCCTCCTTCTCGCATCCTAAATCTGCCTCTTGAAGAAAGCAACGGACAGGCTGACCAGTACAACAGAAAATCCCGACAGGATAAGAATATCCGAATAGATGCCCGAGAATCCGGTATTTTTCAGGAGCAGCGCCTTGAGCGCATGAACGGCATAGGTGAGCGGATCGACGTAGGAAATCCATCGCAGCCAGACCGGAAACCCTTCGACCGGATAGATGGCTCCCGAAGGAAAATACAACAAAGTATTCAACACGCCAAACATCGCGCGGGGCACGAGCGGATCGCTGACGCGGACCATCATCAGGAACATGAAACTGATCATGGCCACCGAAGTCGTGCCCAGCACAAACATCAGATAGAACAACCGCAGCGGATCCCACAGGCGGTCGATGCCCGCGATCAAGTCGCCCTTGTGGACCTGCGTGCCTTCATCCACCGTGAGGCGGATCATGCGGCCGACGATTTGCGAGCTCACGATCACGTCATTGCCGGTGGCAATTCCGGTGAGCGGGATTTCCTTTCCCCTCGGCGTCGTTGTCAAATAGACCGCGACGGAGACAGCGAACAACACGCCAACAAAGACGAAAAACTTGGACAATTTCATGGCGTCGCTACCCCAGGCTCGAGCCGACGGTGAGTGCAGTTTTCCGCGCGTCCACGCGGTGGATTTCTCCCGCGCTTAAGTTGAAGGACTGACTCATCGTATCGATGGATTATTGCAGGCGGCAGCGGTTTTTGGTAGCGCCGCCATCTTGCTTGTCCCCATGCAAGAGGGGCCGGCGATTTTCTTCCCCGGGATCGAACACCGCCGGCAAGATGCCAGCGCTACCAAAATTCTAGCGAATCGGTTGAGAACGTCTACTCACGCGGCGGGCCCGCGATTTGGCTCCGTCGCCGGTGTGCGAGGCTGGCCGCACCGGCCGCGCATGCCTTCGCGGAATTTCTCGCGCTCCTCGGGGGTCATCCGTTCCCAGCGTTCCGCCAGGTGTCGCCGCCAGGGCGCGCCCCCGAAGCGAGGACCGAATCCGCCAAAAAGCAGCCGCCCCAGGACGATCAATCCGACCCCTTGCCAGAACGTGATGGCGCGAAGGCCGAAGAGCCCCGGCATCAAATAATTCCACAAATGCGTCACCACGAACCCGAATACCGTGAATGCAACGAGCGCGATCAACGCAACTTTCAAAAAACGCAGTGCCCGTCTTCCTCTCATTTTTCTTCTCCTCTCGGACTCAAATATTCCTTGTAGATGGATTGCAGCCGCCGCCGAAGATGAAGAACAGCGTGATGCTTGCGAGACAGCAGAGTGTTGATGCCGACTCCCTTTTCGGCGGAAAGTTCCTTGAAGCTGATTCCTTCGATTTCGTGTGCGACGAACACTTCGCGCTGCTCTTCCGGGAGTTCGTCGAGCGCCGCGTCAAGCTCTTCGAGCAAGATGCTTCGCGCATAGGAAGCCTCCGGTCCCGCATCCGGCGATGGGATCAATTCTTCAAGCGAAAGCGTATCGGCGTCTTCGGCGCCCGGATCTCGTGAATCGGAAAACGGCTCGGGCTTTTTCTTCCGGAAGCCGTCAATGATCCGGTTACGAGCCACGCGGTACAGCCACGCGCCCACTTGCTCGATGGGCTTCATCAGCCGGTAGGCTTCGATGAGTTCGTAGAAGACGTCCTGCAAAATGTCTTCCGCGTCGGCCTGATCGGCGACGCGCCTGCGAATGAAATTGCGCAGGCGGCCCTGTTCCCGGCCGATCGTCTCGGTGAGCCGTTCGTCTTGCTCAGCCATGATCCAGTTTGTGCTTGCCGCCTTTTCCATTGTCACGGCGGGCCCGCACCCGCTACTGTTGAAAACGTTTGAGCGGCGAAAATATTGCAGGGGATGAATGAAACAGAAGTAGTTTGGAGACAACGCGATGAAAGGAAGGGACTTACGCGGCTCCCTTGGCGGCCGCCTCGAGGGCGTCGCCGATGAGGATTGCCGGCTTCCATTCCTCGAGAAATGCCGCGCCGAGGTTGTTGTAAAACTCGATGGCCGGTTTGTTCCAGTCCAGGACTTCCCAGCGCATGCAGAAATATTTTTCGCGCCAGGCGATTCCGGCCACGTGCTTGATCAGAGCTGTGCCGATGCCGTGCTTGCGATACGCGGGCCGCACAAAAATGTCGTCCAGAAACAACCCGGCGCGTCCCTGAAATGAAGAGTAAAAATCAAAAAAGATGGCGTACCCAACCGGTTGGCCGTCCCACTCGGCGATGACGGAGCGAAACTTCGCGTGCGGACCAAAGCCGTCACGCACCAGACCCTCTTCCGTCGCGCTGACTTCGTGCTCGAGATGCTCAAAGGCTGCGAATTCGCGGATCATCGTGGCGATGAGAGCGGCGTCATGAACGGTGGCAGGTCGAATCGAAAGCATCGGCACAATCCTGAATACTGCGATTCCGAGCGTGCCATTATAGACTAGCGCCAAGGCCGCTGTCGCCTGAAAGAGAATCGTTCCATTGGCTCGGCCGGCCCGCACAGAGTAAATTGCAAACTCATTGTCACAGCTTTGCGGGGCTTGTATTCGCAGTTTCCCATCGGCTACAGTTCCCGGCGTGAAGCCAGAGGAGACACTATGACGCCGCCGAATACCACTCCATCGGACGCTGAATTTTTCCAACAGAGAGGCTTCGGGCAAAAACTTGGATTTGGCCAGCGGCCGGCGCTGCTCATCGTGGACATGGCCAAGGCATTCACGAACCCTGAGATGCCGCTCGGGGCGAACCTGGACAAGCAGATCGAAGCCATTCAGCAACTCCTGCGCGCGGCGCATGATCGCGAGGCGCCCGTCATCTTTTCCACCGTTTCTTACGAAGATGAAAATCTGAAGGATGCCGGAATCTTCGGGATGAAGCAGAAAGGATCGGCCTCGTTGCGCGCGGGGACCGAGGGCGTCCAGATCGATGCGCGGCTCGACTTGCGGAAGACGGACTCGCTGCTCGTCAAAAAATATGCATCTTGTTTTTTCGGGACCGACCTCGCCTCGCGTTTGCTCGTGCGCCAGGTCGATACGCTGATCATTACGGGTTGCACGACGAGCGGTTGCGTGCGCGCCTCCGCCGTGGATGCGTGCCAGCTCGGATTTCGCCCGATGGTCGTGCGCGAGGCCGTCGGAGATCGCTCGCAGGCGGCGCATGACCAAAGCCTGTTTGATTTGAACGCCAAATACGCGGATGTCGTTTCGCTGGCGGAGACATTGCAATACTTGAACGCGCTCCGCGCCGCCGCTGCGCCAGGCCGCTCCGGGGACTGAACCTCGGGAGGATGTGAGAATGTCCGAACCGCCACGTGAGAACCCGCAAGATCACGGCCGCTTTCCCTATTCCGCCATCGTGGACCGCAAACCGCTGCGCTGGCCCAAGGGCGCTCGCATCGCGGTCTGGGTAATCCCCAACATCGAGCACTTTCTGTTTGACCGGCCAGCTACGTCGGTCTCGCACGCCACCATCAGCCTCGTTCCCGATGTGCTGAATTATTCCTGGCGCGACTACGGCGTGCGCGTGGGAATCTGGCGGCTGATGGAAACCATGCAGCGCTACGGCGTCAGAGGCACGGTCGCGCTCAACTCCGACGTGTGCGGCCGTTACCCGCGCATCATCGAAGAAGGGAATCGCCTGCGCTGGGAGTGGATGGGCCACGGGACGAATAACTCCACGCTCATCAACCGGCAATCCGAGGAGGAAGAACGCGCGCTCATCTCCCACGTCGTCGGCACCATAGAAAAAGCCACCGGTGTGCACCCGCGCGGCTGGCTCAGCCCTGCGCTTTCCGAATCGCATCGCACGCTCGATCTGCTCGCAGAAAATAAAATCGAATACGTCGCGAATTGGGTGAATGACGAACAGCCCTATCCCATGCGCGTCCAGACGGGAACGATGCTTTCCATGCCGTATTCGGTTGAGATCAATGACATCCCGGTCTTTCTCGAACATCACCAAACCGGCGAAACTTTTGCGCGCATGATTTGCGACCAATTTGACGTGCTCTATGAAGATGGCGCGAAGTCGGGGCGCGTGATGGCCATCTCGCTGCATCCGTTTCTAATCGGACATCCGCACCGCAGCAAGTATTTTGCAGATGCGCTCGCGCACATCACTTCGCGGCAAGATGTTTGGCTCGCTACAGGGAGCGAAATCGCCGATTGGTACAAGAAGAATTATTTGGGCGCTGCGTAAAGTGCCGAGCGAGTAGCGCAGGCTTCAGCCTGTGGATTTTGATTTTCACGTGTCAGTAAAACCCACAAGCTGAAGCATGTGCTACTCGAGCGCTCCAGTAGAAGCGGCGGCGGGAAGCTCGATCGTGTATTTCGTGCGTTGCCGTTCGCGATGCTGTGCGAGCGCGAGTTCGATCAGGCGGTCGAGCAACTGGCGGTAAGGCAGGCCGGAAGCTTCCCAGAGTTTCGGGTACATGCTGATGGACGTGAAGCCGGGGATGGTGTTGATCTCGTTCAGAAGGATTTTGCCCGTGCGGTGTTCGAGGAAAAAATCCACACGGGCCATGCCCAGACATTCAAGCGTGCGGAAAGCGCGCACAGCATATTCCTGGAATTTTTTTACCTGCGCTTTTGTCAGCTTCGCGGGAATCAAGAGGCGCGTGCCTTCCTCGAGATATTTAGCCTCGTAATCATAGAATTCCCGGTGCGGGACGATTTCGCCGGGAATCGACGCCTTCGGATCTTCGTTGCCCAGAACGGAAAGTTCGATTTCGCGCCCGCGGATGGCGCGCTCCACCATGATTTTTTGCCCGAATTCGGCGGCGAGGTCCATGGCCGTGGCAAGCTCCTTCGCGTCATGCGCCTTGGTCATGCCTACGGAACTTCCGAGCGCCGCGGGCTTCACGAAAACAGGGAAGTGAAATTTCTTGCGAATCTCGCGAAGGATTTTCCCGCGCGATTTTTCCCATTCCGACCTCGGAACCGCGAGGAAATCTCCCACGGGCAGCTTGGCCTGCAGGAACAGCCGCTTCTGCACATCCTTGTCCATGCCGACGGCGGAGCCCAGGACTCCCGAACCGACATAGGGAAGTCCGGCGAGATCGAGCAGGCCCTGCACGGCGCCGTCCTCGCCAAACGTGCCGTGCAGCACGGGAAATACAACGTCCACGCGCAACGCATCCGCGCGCGAATTGCTTACGGGGACGAGCGCCGCCACATTTGGATCGGCGGAGAGCATCACGCTTTCGCCCGTGCGCAACACTTCGCCGAGCGCCGGTTTACCGTCAGCGCCCTCTGCAAACGGGGACAGCATCTTGTGCGCCGCGGTTCCGGCGAGCCAGCGGCCGTCTTTCGAGATGCCGATGGGCACCGCTTCATATTTTTCGGGATCGAGCGCGGTGATCACCGACGCCGCCGAGATCAGGGAGACTTCGTGCTCGCCCGAACGCCCGCCGAACAGAATGCCGATGCGCAACCGTTTTTTTTCTGCGGTCATGGTTGTTGTGGTCCGTGTAGCGCCGGCATTTAGTAGCGCAGGCTTCAGCCTGTGGATTTTGATTTTCTTAACGGATCGGAAAACCCACAGGCTAAAGCCTGCGCTACTAAATGCCGGCGCTACAAAATCTTCTTTCCCAATCCGGAAAGCACCATTTCGACGCCCAGCAAGGCCGTCTGATTATGCAGATCGATCACCGGATTAATTTCCACGACTTCGAGCGACACCATCGCTTCGCTGTCCGCAATCATTTCGAGCGCCAAGTGCGCTTCGCGATATGTAACGCCGCCGCGCACCGGCGTGCCCACTCCGGGCGCGTCATCCGGATCGACAAAATCCAAATCAAGGCTGACCGCCACGCCGTCGGTGTCATCGCTCACGAAGCGCAGCGCTTCGCTCATCACATCGCGCATGCCGCGTTCGTCAACATCGCGCATGGTGAAGACGTGGACGCCGGATTCCTTGATCAAGCGGCGCTCCTTGGGATCGAGATCCCGAATGCCCACGAGGGCCACGTTGCGCGGCTCGACTTTCGGCTTGTAACCAAGCAGTTCGACGAGTTCCGGCGCGCCATAGCCGATGATGGCAGCGAGCGGCATCCCGTGAATATTGCCCGAGGGCGAGCTTTCCGGCGTGTTCATGTCGCCGTGGGCGTCGAGCCACAAATACCCCACGCGTTTCGATTGCCCGCGAAAATAATTCGATACGCCTGAGAAGGAGCCCACCGCGAGGGAGTGGTCTCCGCCGAGCACCAGGGGAAAAAAACCTTCCGAGAGCGAACGCTCCGTCATCTCCGCCAGGCCGCGGCAGGTTTCGGCAATCTCGTTCAGGTACTTGGCGCGCTTTTCTCCATAGTGCTGTTCTTCGGGCTGCCTCACGCTCACGTTGCCTATATCTTCGACCGTGTGGCCGAGCGACTTGAGCCGCGTTTGCAGTCCGGCCACGCGCAGCGCCGAGGGACCCATGTCCACTCCGCGGCGGCTTTGGCCGAGGTCCATCGGCACTCCGATAATCCGAATTTTTTGCGCCATATTAGCCGCCAGTCCGGCTCGCCCCACTTGGGCGGGATAGCGGCGTGACTAAGGATAGACTCGGTAGATCATTCGAGGGAAGGGAATGACTTCGCGAATGTGCTCAGTTCCGCAAATCCAGGCCACCGTGCGTTCCAGGCCCAGGCCAAAGCCGGCGTGCGGGACGCTGCCGTAGCGGCGCAGGTCCAAATACCAGCCAAACGCATCCTCCGGCAGATTGTGTTCCCGGAGGCGTTTCAAGAGCAAATCGTAGTCGGCCACGCGTTCGCCGCCGCCGATAATTTCGCCGTAGCCCTCGGGAGCGAGCATGTCGAATCCCAGCGCCAACTCGGGCCGCTTTGGGTCCGGCTGCATGTAGAACGCCTTCATCGCGGCGGGATAGCGATGCACCATCACCGGGCGGTCGTAGGCGCTCGAAAGAATTGTTTCTTCGTCGCCGCCGAAGTCGTCGCCCCATTTCGCCGGATTTCCGCGCTGCTGCAGGATCTGGATGGCTTCGTCGTAAGTGATGCGTGGAAAAGGAGGGATGACGCTCGCGAGTTTGGAAGTATCGCGCCCTATGGTTTCAAGTTCCCGCGTGCGATTCTTGAGCACCGATTGCACGACGTGGCTGACCAGGCCTTCGCCGAGCGCCATCATGTCTTCCAGGTGCGTGTACGCCGCCTCCGGTTCGAGCATCCAGAATTCGGTGAGGTGCCGGCGCGTCTTGGATTTCTCGGCGCGGAACGTCGGCCCGAACGTGTAGACCTTGCCGAGCGCCATGGCCGTCGCTTCGACGTAGAGCTGGCCGGACTGCGTGAGGTAAGCTTTCTCGTCGTCGATGTATTGCACTTCGAACAGCGTCGTGGTGCCTTCGCAAGAGGCCGGCGTGAAGATGGGCGCTTCGGTCAGGACGTAACTCAGTGAATCCATGTATTCGTGCCCGGCTCGCACGGCCTCCGCGCGAATGCGCAGGATCGCCGCTTGGCGGGGCGTGCGAATCCAGAGGTGGCGGTGGTCCAGCAGGAAATCGATGCCGTGTTCCTTGAGCTGGATTGGGTAGGGCTTATCATCAGGAACGCGTTGGACGACTTCGAGCGCGGTAATCTGAATTTCGAACCCGCCCGGCGCGCGCTGATCGCCGTGGATGCACCCCGTAACGATTACGCTGGATTCCTGCGTCAGGCCGCGCAAGGATTCGAATGCCGCCGGCTGGTCTTTCAAAGAAACGACGCCCTGGATCGTTCCCGTGCCGTCGCGGAAGATGGGGAAGAGGAGCTTGCCGGCTTCGCGCAGGTTGTACAGCCACCCGCGCAGCGTGACTTCCCGCCCGTCGTGTTTTCCAACGTCTTGAATGGCGACTACCGGCATGCGATTCGGGTTACTCCTTGCGATTCGAGTAGCGCAGACTTCAGTCTGTGGATTTTGGTTGCAGCGAGATCAACCTTGCTGCAACTAACCCCCGCAGGCTGAAGCCCGCGCTACTTGGCCCGCTCCTCGTCGAATTTATCGAATACGGCGCGGACGCCGCGCAGCGTTTCCGCGAACGCCTGTACCTCGGACGAACCCGCCGCCACGGGGGGCTCTTTCAATTCGAGGACGATGGGCGCTTCGGGCGGCAGCGCCGCAAGAGTGGCGCTCCAGTCGATGGTTCCTTCGTAAGGGAGCAGATGATCGTCGTGCTCGCCGCGATTGTCGTGCATGTGCGTCGTGGCGACGAAATCGCGGACCATTTCCAGCCCGGCCGGAGCGCCGCCCTCGAGATGGGCGTGTCCGGCATCGAAGCAAATCTTCACGCTCGAGAGCCGCGTCTGTTCCAGAAAGTTCTTCACGTTCAGGGAAGTCGCCATCTCGCCCGGCGTGTTCTCAATCGCGATGGTAACGCCGCGCTGGCGCGCAAACAGGGACAAGTGTTCGAGAGAACTGAACGCGGCATCCCACTTCCGATCGTCCGGAATATCGCGTAACTGCGCAACGTGTTGAATGCAATAGCGGAAGGGAATGTGTTCCACCAGGTCCAGCGCACGCTTGATTTCGTCCACGGCCTCCTGCCGCCGCAAACGCTCCGGATCGCAAATCGAGAGCGGCGCGCCGCTTTCCCGGGTGAGATGGAAATCGCGAGTCGTCGGCGAATGGATGGATTGAAGCGTGAGATTGTTTCCCGCGAGCCACCCGGCCAATTCGTGCGCGTCCTCGGCCGAGCGGTAATCGAAATGCCCGCGCGAGCAAAACAGCTCGATCGCGGAAACTCCCGCGCGCCCTGCTTCGCCCACCAAAGCAGACGTCAGTTTCCGGTTTACAAAAAGATACGTGGAAAGAACACGTTGCGTCGTCACGATGTGCGGGCCCTGTTCATCGGAATGATTTCGACTCTATGCGAAGCCTCAAATCGCGTCAAGGCAAGCCCTCACCGGCCGAGCTGCGGAATGGAAACTCAATTTGGAACGCGGAGGCTCGCCTTTTTCGGGATGCTACTCTTCGAGCAAGAACTCGGCGTCTGGAGTGCCGGGGATTAGTCCGGCGTCGACGCCGCGCTTCAGAAATTCGCGCACGGCCCGGCGGCCGCGTTCGCCGTAGCCCAGGGTCCACTTGTTCACATACATGCCGATAAATTTGTCGGCCAGCTCCGGTTCCATGTCGCGGGCGAATTGCATGGCGTAATTGACGGCGGCTTCGCGATGGTCCAGGGCATAGGACACGCTCTCGCGGATGGCGCGCCCGACTTGCAGACCAATCGTTGGCCCCAGGGCGCGCCGCACGGCATTCCCACCCAGCGGCAGAGGGAGCCCGGTCTTTTCGAGCCACCATTGCCCCAGGTCGACGACCTTGTGCAGTCCCATTTGGGGGAAATACAATTGCCCCTCGTGAATCAATAAACCTGCGTCGACCACGGAGTTCTTCACCGCATCCAGGATCTGATCGAAG
The DNA here is from genome assembly GCA_963719875.1 of uncultured Acidobacteriota bacterium. Taxonomy (GTDB): domain Bacteria; phylum Acidobacteriota; class Terriglobia; order Acidiferrales; family UBA7541; genus Palsa-360. The sequence continues at coordinate 2,534,299 of CAVRDJ010000002.1, forward strand.
GCCATGACCACCGGCTCGACATGCGGCTCAAATAACCGCAACGTCATATAAGCGGACGTTTGCAGCCCCGGCACGGCGATCCTGCACTTTGGCAGGTCCCCTCGCTTCATCGGGTGCTGGGAGACGACAATCGGCCCGTAGCCCTCGCCGAAGCTTGCCCCGCAGTCCAGCAGCACGTATTTGTCCCGAAAATACGGGTAGGCGCCGAAGCTAAATGCCGTCACATCATAGATTTCCTGGCTGGCGGCCTGGTTGAGCGTCTCGATGTCGGCGAGCACGTGCGAAAATTTTAGCCCGGGGGTTCGCACCTTTTGGGTAGCCAGACCGTAAAACATGAAGGCATCATCGGAATCCGGCGAGTGTGCCAGTTTTATCTCTGTGGTCTTGCCGGTAGCTGGTTTCGTCGGCATTGCGTTATACGATCTCTCCCTTATGGCATCTTCTCCGAAGATGGTGAGACAACCGCAGAGTCACTCCCGCCTGCTCACTGGCCAGGCACAATGGAGTCACACGAATATCGGCGTCACACCCGCGTCACAGAGAGGGACTTCTGGGGCGGGTTCCACTTCTGAGGAAGCCGCACTTTTGAGTGCAGAAGGGTAGCACACTCGGCGTTGCCCGACAATTGCGCCTCCTATTGCGGCCACCACTCCGCACCCCATGGGCGGTTTCTATTTCCAGAATGCCCGCCAGGGGGAGGCCCTCGAAAATTATCCATGAATTTCGCTGGCATCCGCGGGGACAAACGTGGTGCGAGTGCGGTCCAGAGCAGCCCGCACCAATTGGCCAAGGGCCTTCAAGCTGTATGGCTTCTGCAAGATGGAAGCGCCTTTCTCCGTCAGGGAATTCAGGGATACAGCTTCCGCCGTATAGCCGGTGGAAAAAACGACTCGCAAATCGGGACGAACTGACATCATTTGTGAAAATGCAGCCGGGCCGGACACCTTGGGCATGACAATGTCCAAAATAATCAGATCAAATTGGCCGGGATTCGTCTTGAAGATTTCAACCGCTTCTGTTCCGTTCGATGCCAGAACGACCCGATATCCGAGTTTTTCCAGCATCTCCTTGGCTGCCTCCCGAAGTCCTTCGTTATCCTCGGCCAACAGAATTGTTTCCGCGCCCCTGGGGATTTGTTCATCGCGTTTTGGTTCGCGCTGCTCGGCGGCTCCGCTGCTGGCCGGGAGATAGATGCGGAAAGTTGTTCCCTTTCCCGGTTCACTATACAAATGAATGAAACCATCGTGCTGATTGACCACGCCGTAGACGGTGGCCAGGCCAAGCCCGGTGCCTTTGCCCAATTCCTTGGTCGTAAAAAAAGGTTCGAAGATGCGCTCGGCCGTCGCAGCGTCCATCCCAACGCCCGAGTCCGACACAGTGAGCAGGATAAAACTGCCCTGTCGCGCATACGCATGCATGCTGCAGTATTCTTGGTCGATCTCAATGTTTTGGGTCTCGATGATGAGCCGCCCGCCCTGCGGCATGGCATCTCGCGCATTGAGACACAAATTCATGAGCACTTGCTCGATTTGTACGGGATCGACCAGAGCGGCGCGCAGATCGGGCCCCGCCACGACGCGTACTTCGATCTGCTCCCCGATGACCCTTCGCAGCAGGCTCATCCCCTCCACCACTAGGGTATTCAGATCCGTTTTTCGAGGTTGCAGCACTTGGCGCCGCGCAAAGGCAAGAAGCTGGGAAGTGAGTCTTGCCGCCCAATTGGCCTGATCCCGGATCTTCTGGAAGCGGGTGTGGGAGACCGTTCCCGATTGTTCTTCTGCGCAGCCCATTTCCGCCCATCCGAGGATCGCGCCGATCACATTGTTGAAATCATGCGCGATGCCGCCGGCTAATTTTCCAATGGCTTCGAATTTCTGCAATTGTTGCACTTGCTGTTCCATTTTTTTCCGGTTTTGCCGGTCCTCGGCCTCCTGGAGCGCGCGCTGAACGGCGGGAACTAGCCGCTTCAGGTTGGTCTTCATCAGGTAATCCTGGGCGCCTTCTCTTAGCGCAGCTACCGCCGTTTCTTCCCCGATAGTTCCCGAAACGAAAATAAAGGGTTTTTCGCACCCCATGGACCTCAGGATTCTCAGCGCGTCCGTGCCCGAAAAATGCGGCATGGAAAAATCGGAAATGATCAGATCCCAACTCTGCTTTTGAAAAGCGGATTGCAAGGCGGAAGGTTCATCCACCCGTTCCAGCTGAACGTCATAATCGCCTCGGCGTAATTCGCGGACAACCAGCGCGGCGTCGTCCTCGGAATCCTCGATCATCAGCACGCGCAGCTGGGTCCCCATTGGTTATCTCCTGGCCGGTGGCTGTTCGTTGAGAATCAGCCAATACAATCCCAGCTGGCGCACGGACTCAATGAACTGATTGAAGTCCACGGGCTTGCGCACGTAGCTGTTGGCGCCTAAATCGTAACCGTGGAGGCGGTCCTGCTCTTCGTTGGAGGAAGTCAGGATCACCACGGGAAGAAGTCTCGTGCGCTCATTGGCCCGCAACTGGCGCAAGACTTCCAGACCGCTGACCTTGGGCAGGTTCAAGTCCAATAAGACGATCTGGGGCCCGGAATTCACGTCCCTTCCGGAAAATTGTCCGGTGCCAAATAGATAATCGAGCGCCTCGGCGCCATCCCGCGCGACAATCAGTTGATTGGCGATGTTGTTCTTCATGAGCGCACGAAACGCAAGCGCTTCGTCGTCCGCATTGTCTTCCACCAAGAGAATGGTTTTGCTGTCCATGATCCTTGCCCTTCGAGTGAATGGATTTCTTCACAAAGTGAAGTAGAACGTGGCTCCTTTTTCAACTGCTCCCTCCGCCCAAATCTCTCCGCCATGCCGGTGTACGATTCGTTGTACCGTCGCGAGGCCGACGCCGGTGCCGGGAAACTCCTTTGCGGTGTGAAGGCGCTGGAAGGCCCCGAAAAGGCGCTCCGCATAGCGCGGGTCGAACCCGGCGCCGTCGTCGCGGACGATAAAGGGATGCTTCTCATGCTCCTCGCTCCTGCCGAATTCGATCCGGGCAGTTGGATGGCCGGAGGTGTACTTCCAGGAGTTGCGGAGCAGGTTTTCCATCGCCGCGCGCAGCAGCTGCGGATCGCCCACGGCGGTCAAGCCGTTTTCGATCACGAATTCCACGCGTCGGCCCGGTTCCGCTTCCTGAAGCTCCGCGGCAATCGACTTTGCCATGGCGCTCAAGTCGAGCTTTTCGCGGTGCAACTCGCACCGGGTCACGCGGGAGAGATTCAGCATGTCGTCGATCAAAGCGGCCATGCGCTGCGCCGCGCGGCGCACGCGCTGGAGGTGGTCCTGCGCCGTGGCATCCAGCTTATCTGAGTAATCTTCCAGCAATGCCTGGCTGAATCCGTCAATACTCCGGAGCGGCGTTCGCAAGTCGTGGGATACGGAGTAGGAAAAAGTTTCCAGCTCTTTGTTGACGGCGCGCAGTTCCCTGTTGGTTCGCTCAATTTCCTCCTCGGCGTTCTTCCGCTCTTTGATCTCGATCTGGAGTTTTTCGTTCGCCAGCTCCACGTTCGCTTTTTCCCCTTCGAAGTCCTCGAGGATATTCAATACCGCACGCTGCGTGCCTTCGAGCTGGTTTTTCTCCTGGGAAAAATCATCCAGGATATTCAGGAAGGAATGCTGGAATTCCTCGAGCTGGGATTTCTCGGACGCGAAGTCCTCAAGGATATTCAACACCGCACTCTCCGCGCCGGCCATGCGCTTCTTCTCGGCATCAAAGTCTTCGAGAATGTTGAGCGTCGCGCGCTGACCGCGCACCAGTTCGCCCTTTTCCGCGGCGAAGTCTTCCAGAATGTTCAACGTCGCGCGCTGAGCATTCTCGATCGCGCTCCGTTCGGCCTTGGAACCCGGCGGCGCTTCGTGCGAACGGTAGTCCATCGTTTGGCCGCTCATGATCACCTGGCACTTACCGTCCGTTCCGTGAGCTGCCGCTTGAGTTCTTCGACTTCCTTTTTCAGTTCGATCATTTTCAGCTCGCGGCCCACGGTAAGTTTTTGAAACCGCTCCAGCTCGGCCAGCCGTTCGAGATCCCGATTGCGTTGATCCGCCAGTTCCAGCTCGGCCTTCTTGAGAGGCGTAACGTCACGCGCGGCGGCAAATACGCCGAGGACCTTGCCAAGCGCGTCTTTGTAGACGGAAGCGTTGTACAGAACGTGGGACAACTGCCCCTTCGTATGACGAATCGTCAGCGGATAGTCTGTGACAAAGCCCTTGGCGAACGCCTGCTGATAAGCCTCCCGGGCCTTTTCCGGCTCCGTGAAATAGTTCCAAAAATCCGTTGCGATCAGCCTATCCCGCGCGACACCGGTGACCTTGACTGCAGCCTCGTTGACGTCGGTGATCTTGCCTTCCGGGCTGATCGTAACCAGCGGGTCTAAACTGGCTTCGATCAGGCTCCGAGCATACTGTGAGGTCTGCTTTTGGACGGTGATGTCCCGGATCGCGCTCATCGTCAGCGTGCCCTCTTCGGTTTCCAGCGGGCTCAGGCTGATTTCCACGGGGAATTCGGTGCCGTCTCTGCGCAGACCGTAAAGTTCCAGGCTGGCTCCCATGGAACGTGTGCGCGGTTCCGCGAAAAACCCTGTGCGATGGTGTGGATGCTTCCCGCGGAAGCGTTCCGGGACGAGCAATTCCACTTTCTGCCCGACCAGGTCGTTCCGGGGGTATCCGAAAATCTTTTCGGTTTGGGAATTGATTAGAACGATTTCGCCTTCCCGATTCACGATGACGATGGCGTCGGGCGCCGACTCGAGCAGCCCCTTGAATTTCAGTTCTGCGCGCTTGCGATCGGTAATATCGCGGATCGCGCTCATCGTCAGCACGCCTTCCTCGGTTTCCAGGGGGCTCAGGCTGATTTCGACCTGGAATTCAGTCCCATCCTTGCGTTGGCCGTAAAGTTCCAGCCCGGCGCCCATGGAGCGTGCGGCAGGCTTGGCGAAGAAGTTGGCGCGGTGTCCCGGATGCGCTTGACGAAAGCGCTGGGGAACGAGGATTTCGACCGGCTGGCCAAGCAGTTCCTGCCGTCCGTAGCCAAAGAGCTTCTGGGTCTGGGCATTGACGAGGACGATCCGGCCCTCTCGATTCACGATCACGATGGCGTCGGGGGCGGCCTCGAGCAAAGCTCCGAACTTTTCCTCGGCTTTTTTGCGGCTGGTGATATCCCGCGCGGCGGCGAACACGCCCAGGACGTTGCCCCGGGCGTCTTTATAAACTGATGCATTATAGAGAACATCAGTTAATTTGCCGGCGGCGTGACGGATGGTCAGGGGGTAGTCGGTGACGAAACCTTCCGAGAAGACCCGCCGGTAGCCTTCGCGGGCCTTTTCCGGTTCCGTAAAATAGTCGGCGAAGTCGGCGCCAATGAGTTTCTCCCGCGGCGCGCCGGTGACTTCCACGGTGGCCTCATTCACATCGGTGATTTTGCCTTCCGGGCTGATGGTGACCAGAGGGTCCAAACTGGCTTCAATCAGGCTTCGGGCATACTGGGTCAGCCGGATTTCATCCGAGATATCCTTCGAGATCAACAGGAACCCCGTTGGTTTCCCCGATGGGTCGCAACGCGGGGTAATCACGATGCGCGCGGTAAACCGGTCGCCATTTTTCCGCCGGCGCGACAGTGTCCCTTCCCATTTCCCTTTTTCGAGCGCCGTCCGCATGATTTGAGTGGGCACGCCCGCGGCCACATCCTCGGGCACATGCAATATCGAGGAATTCGCTTGGCCCACCACTTCGCCTGGCTCGTAGCCGTAGAGGCGTCGCGCGCCCTCGTTCCAAAGAAGTATCTTTCCGTCGAGGTCCTTGGCAATCACAGAGTATTCTGTGGATGATTCAAGAATGTTGGTGATGAAGTCGACTGCCTGTTGGGCCGTACTGACAATGGAGCTGTCGAAAAGCTTGGATTTCCCATCTGCAGGTGGTCGACCTCCAGCAGTCATCGAACCTTTCGCTGAAGCGGATGCGGCTTGTGAGCGCCGATCTTTTTGATTCATCGCTGGAACTCCCTTAACTAAAAATTGCCGCCCAGAATGGGGCGAGTCGGCAAAAGACCTCGCAAAATTGCAGATCTTGTTTCCGTCGCAATTGCCGGCGTTATGCCGGACTCTTTTTCAAAGGGAAGACCGCTACCTGCCGGAGATAACACATACAAGATCGCTGGGACGAACTGATCCGGGCCAAGTAATGTCCTGGAAGGGGTACCTTGATCTTACTGGAATCGAAATCAGAGTCAATAAATTCGGAAGTCTGGTGCTTCGAAGAGTAAATCGTGCGCCGCGCCGGATTTGTAGCTCGCCTCTTCAGAGGCGAGGGTTTTCCACGGATTGCGGAGAAAAACCCCGCGTGTGAAGACGCGGGCCACAGCAGATCGGATTACATATCCGCCGCCAGGCGCGCCATCGCGGTGTCAAAGGAAACTTTTCCGTCGAGGTAGGGCAGCCAGTACAAATCCAGCAATCCGCGAAAGTGTTCCCACGATCCGGAATAGAGTCCAAAGCGCGCGGCATAAGGCAGGTAAGCCGTGGGGCCGTTGGTTTGCTCGTAAGTCAACGTCATGGTTCCATATTCCACGTCGCGGCGCACGATTTCGCCCGTGGTGTAGAACAGCAGCGCGTGCCAGAAGTCTCGCGGGATGGGCTTGTCGCGCTCGCGAAATTCGCGGGCGATTGCCGCGGTCACGGCGCCGGCCAGTGCGTGCGACGACTCGTGAAACAAAACTTCAAATCCGTATACACTTCGATTGCGCGGATCGTGGCTTGAAATCGTGACGTGAATGGGATCGAGCGTGGTATAGGCCCCGAAAGGACCTCCGTACCAAACGACATCCACGCGCAGTCGCTGGGACGGCCAGGGCCTCTGGTACACTTCCGCGAGTTGGCCCGAAAGTTCGACGCCCATTTTCTGGATCATTGGCGCAACCATGGCGATCCATTCCCGGTTGGCCCGGTCCTGCTGGGCCCACCAGTGCGCGCGATAAACGCCCGCGGCGCGTTCCAAGGCTTCGACCAGATCTGGACGCAACCCCGACTTGCACAATGGGGTAGTTTTCCCCTCCAGATCGGGGCACGCCTCCATCGTCGACAACTGGTTGTTGATAATCTCCATGTCGCCATTCAGCAAAAGGTCGCGGCCCGCCAGATCCTTGGAGTAAAAAGTGACGGCATCCTGCCAGGCGCGGATATCCGCCGCTGGGAAATCGATCAGCGACACGGGAAGCTCATCCGGCTGCGCTGCTCCCCGAACGGTTTCCGTGGAGGAGGAATTGCCTTTTTGCAGCCGCGCCTGAAGATAGAGAAAGTGATGCAGGTTCACCCAAAAACCGCTGTGCATTTCAAAGACGGGAAGCGGCGACTCCGTGCTGGAGGACTGCGTAACTGAGGATTGCTGTGCCCTGTAAACAGGCTCCGCTCCCGCGGACGTTGCCGCCCAGCCAGTCGCGGCCGTCAGCAAGAGCGGCGCAGACATAAATATTCGCAAAAACCTATGGAGGCGGAGAGAGGGCATGGCTGAACCTGCCATGTTATCGCCAAACCCGGCATCGGTGCCAGAACTCGGTAGCAGGCAGTAGCGCAGACTTCAGTCTGTGGGGTTTGCGCGGGCAAGAATCAAAACCCACAGACTGAAGTCTGCGCTACTTCCCCCCCACAAAGGTGCGGGTTTCTATTCCGTCGAGAGCGTGGGTAACTTCAGCGAAACATCTGGCGCATCAATCCTACCCCTTCATTTTCCGTAATGATTTTCCTGCGGACCAGGAGAGTAATCAGTTCATTCAAGACCAAGCGCAAGTTCGCATTCGCCTCTATGGCTTCGCTCTCGGGCTCCGTCGTGGATACTGCAGGCCTGGGGGACGATTCGCCGCTCAATTCGGCGATCCAGGAGCGCAATACGTCTTGATGCTCGTGCTTGATCTCGGTGAATGCAAGACCCATTCCCATTGAGACGTGTCCGTAGGTTACGATAGCCGCCGCTTCAAATTCACACTGGTCACGTTCGAGGCGGATCCGCACGGCCGAGCCGACTGCAAAGGGAGAAAGCGTATCGACGTAACAGCCGCCGGTGCCCAGGTCGGAGCAGCGGCCCGTCACGCGCGTTTGCGAACGAACTTCGTACACTTCCGCGGCCGCCGTGAAAGGGTATCGAACCTGCCGTCGACGCTCGGGACCGCCGCTTTCTTCTGACTCCCGAGTCAATGGAGCGGGAAATGCGATCGGTTTGTCGGGACGTTCGGACATTTAGTCCACAAGGCCGCGGATCAAACTTTCGTGCTGGCATCTATCTGATTGAGGGGTTCCGCACACCTTGCACATTACTGCGCGGAAATGGGAAGGGCTTCGTCATTTTGGCTCGGGGCGGATTGGCTGGCAAGAAGAAACTTTGCCATATGTGGCGCAAGCGCGGAGGGATCAAGAAGGCCCGATGCGTGGATCGGTCGTGCCTGCGATGCCGCCTTGCTTGTCGGCGCCGCGCAGGATCCCGGACGAGTCCAGAAAGAACGACCGCCGTCCCGTCTTGCCGTATTCTTTGGGAGAGGAGGCAAGCGAAAAGGTCTCCGCTTTATTTGCTTCATCCTCCGGCAGGCTGCCGGCTGCAGGTGCAATGGTGTACCGAATCGTGTAACCGTCCTTGTCGCCGGCGGCCAAATCCGCCCCGAGCAGGCTGGCCGACTCCGGTGAAACTCCGTTTGGCGGCGCGGGGCCCAGCATCGCGAGCGTGTCGGGCAATTTCCCGTACGCGCGGCGATAGGTGTCCAGCGCCGACGCAACCGAGCGCAAATCGGCAATCGCGGCATCTTCGCTCGCGGCCAGATCGGCTTGCTCCCATTGCTTCGCCATCTGAGGTACATCGAGCATGATGAGTCCCACCGAGAGCAGCTTCCAATTTCCGCTTTCGCGCACGAGACCAAACGTGATCTTGCGCGGGTCCTCTCCGCGGATCGGAATTTCCATCGGCACGTAGGCGAGATTTTCGCGCAGCTTCGTTTCGCCGAGGCGCATTTCTGTGGTGTAGCTCGGGCTCTCGCAGCGCACGATCTTTTGGCCATTGCCGCTGCTGGAAAGCAGAACCCTTCCCGGTTCTTCGAGCAGCACAAATCGCTTCATCATCGCAGTGCGTTGCGCGCCGGGAAGCGCCCGGAAGGCAGCGGCGTTGTCGGCTGTCAGGGAATTTGCAAAGGCCGGGGAGTCCTGGCGGCAAGCGGCGGACAGCGCGTCGGAGAGCGCCGTTTCGGGACTCGACGTTGTTTGCTGCTGCGCCGCGCTCGCATTCGGCGCTGAAAGCGCACCAATGGCCGCGAGCGCCAGTAGGACGGGCTTCAGCCTGTCTGGTTTTGATTTAGCGCGCCTCGATAAAAAGGCAGACAGGCTGAAGCCCGTCCTACTGTTTTTCATGCTGCTCACGATTTCGCTCCGCGCAATATTTCGGCGAGATTTTGCGTGAACTTCGATCGAGGCATGACGTTCCTGACATCCCGCGGCGCGCGCGCGTTCCGCCAAATCCGTCTGCACATGGGATAGAAACGCAATCACGCGCCGCGGGCTGCCCTGCCCGTCCGGCAGGCGGGCCGGCCCATTCGCCGCGCACAGCCGCTCGACGGCATCGAGCGCCCCCTGCTTCGCGTTCAAGTCCACCAGGATGAGCGCCGCCGGGCTCCCCGCCGCAGCCTTCAGGAGTTGCTCGCCGTTCGCCGCGGTTTCCAGCGTGACGCCGGTGTGTTTCGCCGTTTCGTGCACCTTCGCCAGAAAAAATAAATCATCGATCAATGCGATTGCGTCAGCCATGACTTTTTAACCTCACCATACTTCGCCTTCTCGATGTACCACGCGAGCCGCCGCAACACAAGCCGCAAGGGCAGGCTCGCACTTGAATTGTTTCATCTAGGATGCCAAAACCGGCCCAGGCGTCTCCGGTTTTCTCTGTGCTCCTCTGTGCCCTCTGTGTTAAATCTTTGCTTTCGATTACGAAGAAAAGGCTTTTAACACAGAGAACACAGAGGAGCACAGAGAAAACCGGTTATGAATTCGCTGGAACAAAAAATTCTTGCCTCCTTCGATGAACCTGGCGCGCGCGCGCGATCGCTTGCGGATTTGGGAGACCCCGCGACTGTGAAGGGCGTCGTGTCGCAACTGGTCGAGCGAGGATGGTTGCGCGCCACGGATGCGCCGGACACTTATGCGCGCACCGAAGACGGCCGCCTGCAACTTGCCGCGCCGCGCAACGTCACGATCTACTCGCGCCCCGGTTGCCATCTCTGCGAAGAGGCCAAGGCGCAAATCGCTCCCCTGCTGAAAGAGTTCGGCGCGCGCCTCACGGAAATCAACATCGACGAAGATCCCGAACTGCGCGCACAGTACGATTACGACGTCCCAGTCATTCTTCTGGGCTCGCGCAAAGCCGCCAAACACCGCGTCGATCCCGCCCAATTCCGCCGCCAGTTGCGCGACGCCGGCATCCCCTCACGATAATTAGGTTTTTCCTTGCCGAGCAGTTGATCGGAATATCCTATGCGAGCAACTTGAAGGCATGGAACCAATCGTTGCGAAGGAAACCGGGAATACACCAGAGCATACAGAACCTGCTTTAGTGGTCCCCAGCAGGTTTCACGCCGACAGTCTTGTCCGGGATATCGCCTGCGCGGCCTTTGACGCGGTCGTAGACGGATACGAGTGAGGTTGAGCCGAGGGCTTCATTGTAGTAGGTGGGGACGCCGAGATGGGTTCTCAGCTCTTCATTGAACTTGCGCATGCTGACGAGTTGCTCGGCGTGCGCGGGAAATTTTCTGCCGTCGTCGGTGAGCAGGAATTTTTGATAGCCTGCGTCCCAGAGACGGACGAATTGGCCGTTCAGCAGGATGGTTGGGAGAATCGTCATCGTATAGTGATCATCGGAAGTGCGGCGGAATTCGGCGCCGCATCCGTACTTTTCGACCCGCATCACGCCACCCGTGCTGCTCACGATGAATCCTGAGGTCGACAAGGCATCCATCAATTTGGCCGGGAACCGGTCTTTCACATCCCACATAGAATTTAAGAATACGAGGGGCGCGGCGGGGAGTAAAGGCGAAAGTCAAAGACCACAGCGCATTTCTCACTGCGCCGCAATTGTTAGCATGACTCACCGCTGAGAGAGATTTGGAAAAACCACGTGGGACAGATTTTAGTAGCGCAGGCTTCAGCCTGTGGGGTTTGGTCCATACAAGGACTAACCCCCACAGGCTGAAGCCTGCGCTACTCAAGGCCGGAAGCGGCTGTGTTTATGCTAAATTAGCTGAATACAACGGAGCCAGTCTGGCATCTATGAGCGGGCGTGGCTTTTGGATTGTCGAGAAGACCCTCGGCAGGCCTGGTAGCGGAAGGCAGAGAACTCTGCGGCACATGAATACAGCGAAGAAGCCAATTTGGGCGGATGCGTCAGCGAACACCGGAGCCATCGGCCGCAATGTGCTCGATTGTATTGGGAATACGCCGCTTCTGCGTCTCGACCGGGTCGGTCCGAACTATCCGAATGTGGAGTTTTATGGCAAGGCGGAATGGCTCAATCCCGGCGGCTCGGTAAAGGATCGGCCGGCGCTGGAAATGATTCGCGAGGCGGAACGCTCGGGGCAACTGAAGCCGGGCCAGACCATCCTGGACGCCACGAGCGGAAATACCGGGATCGCCTATGCCATGATTGCCGCGGCGCTCGGCTATCGCGTGAAACTGTGCTTGCCGGCAAGCGCGAGCGAAGAGCGGAAGAAAATTCTCAAGGCTTTTGGCGCCGAGCTGGAGATCACGCCAGGGGATGAAGGGTCCGATGGAGCGATTTTGCGCGCGCGGGAAATTATTGCCGCCGAGCCCGGCAAATATTTTTATATGGATCAGTACGGCAACGCCGCCAATTGGCGCGCCCATTACAAGACCACGGCAAATGAAATCTGGGAACAGACCGCCGGACGCATCACTCATTTTGTCGCCGGACTCGGCACCAGCGGAACATTTGTCGGCACCACGCGGCGTCTCAAGGAATTAAATCCCGCGATTCGCTGCATCAGCCTGCAGCCGGACGCTTCCTTTCACGGGCTTGAAGGGTGGAAGCACATGGCGACGGCCATTGTGCCCGCCATTTATGACGCAACGCTCGCTGATGCAAACCTGGAAGTGGGCACGGAAGAAGCGTATCGCCTGGTCAAGCGGGCCGCGCGGGAAGAGGGATTGCTGCTAAGCCCGAGCGCCGCCGCCGCTCTCGAAGGTTGTTTTCAAGTGGCCGCATCGCTTGGGCCGGAGGAGCGCGCCGTCATCGTAACGATTTTTCCGGATTCAGGAACAAAATATCTGAGCGAGCGTTTCTGGGACGAAGTTTAGGCGGATGCATTCGCTGTAGCCCGCGTCTTCAGACGCGGGGTTTTTCTCGCGGAGTAAGAAAACCCTCGCCCCGGTCAGACCGGGACGAGCTACAGCTACTTCCGCGCGGCGGGAAAAGAGTCGATCGATGTTGCTGCTGGCAAAAAAGTTGGAGCAGGAAATCCGCGATCACGGCGCCAGAGATTATCCGCACGAATGTTGCGGCGCGATGCTCGGATCGGATGGCGACGCCGCAGGGCGGGAAGTGCGCGCACTGTTTCCCTTGATCAACCGGCGCGACGATTCCCCCCGCAATCGGTTTTCGATTACGCCGGAGGATTTTCGCGCGGCCGAACGCGCCGCAGCCGAACGTGGACTCGATCTCCTGGGGTGGTATCATTCCCACCCGGACCATCCGGCCCGGCCGAGCGAATTCGACCGCGAGCATGCCTGGCCGTGGTACAGCTATGTCATTGTGAGCGTGGACGGCGGCGTCCCAAAGGATTTGACTTCCTGGCAGTTGGAGGACGACCGGTCGAAATTTCTGCCGGAAGTGGTTGTGCCGGAACGGGTTGCCAGTCAAGGGGAAAAGGGCTGAACTTCAAGCTTGAACCCTGAGTCGCCGCCCGCGCATCCGATCCAGTAGTTTGTTTGGCGGGTTCCAAGCATCGCTTAAAATGGTCAGCGCGACAAGTGACGAGTGGCCTGAGCCTAGCAAGGGGGGAACGACCGTATGGCCGTAAAGGTTTTGATTCCTACGCCGCTCCGCCAATTCACGGGAAAGCAGCCCAGCATCGACTGTAACGCGGCCACAGTGGGTGAGGCGCTCGGCAGCCTGACGGGTACGTTTTCCGAGCTGCGGAAGCATCTCTTCACCGAGGAAGGGAAAATTCGCAGTTTCGTGAATGTGTACTTGAACGACGAGGATATTCGTTTCCTGAACAAGGAAAATACGCCAACTAAGGATGGCGACACGATCAGCATCGTGCCTTCCATCGCCGGCGGTTCTACCGCTTGCCGAAAAATTATCTCGAGTTGTCATTCCGAGCGAAGCGAGGAATCTCTCCTCGCTTGGATCTAAACCAAAGAGAGATTCCTCGCTTCGCTCGGAATGACAGCGTTTTGGGTTCTAAGAATTTAGAGGAGAACTTCCGTGGCAATTCCGACTGACACATTGCAACAACAGGAAGTGAAGCTTTCCAAAGAAGAAATTCAGCGCTACAGCCGGCACCTGATCATGCCCGAGGTGGGTATGGAGGGGCAGCTCAAGCTGAAGCGCGCCCGCGTCCTGACGATCGGCACGGGAGGGCTGGGCGCGCCGCTCGGACTGTATCTAGCTGCTGCGGGCGTGGGACATCTGGGACTCGTGGATTTCGACGTGGTCGATGCCTCGAATCTGCAGCGCCAGGTAACGTTCACTACGGCGGACGTCGGCAAGCCCAAGTCCGAAGCTGCGAAGGCGCGGCTTTCGGCGCTCAACCCGGCGATTGAGATCGTGTCCTACGAAACGCGGCTGACCAGTGACAACGCGCTCGGATTGTTCCGCGATTACGACATCATCGTGGACGGGACCGATAATTTTCCCACACGTTTTCTGGTCAACGATGCGTGCGTGCTGCTTGGCAAACCGAATGTGTACGGTTCCATTTTCCGGTTCGAGGGACAGGCGACTGTTTTCGGATACCCGGGCGGCCCCTGCTATCGCTGCTTGTATCCCGAACCGCCCCCGCCGGGTCTTGTGCCTTCGTGCGCGGAAGGCGGAGTGCTGGGCGTGCTGCCCGGAATCGTCGGCTCGATCCAGGCCATGGAAACCATCAAGCTGATTCTCGGCAGCGGAGAGCCGCTGGTTGGGCGGCTGCTGCTCTTCGACGCCCTGGCCATGCGCTTTCGGGAATTGAAATTGAGAAAGAATCCGGATTGCCCCCTGTGCGGCGATCACCGGACGATTACGAAACTGATCGATTATGAAGAATTCTGCGGAATTCGTGGCGAGGAGGCTCCGGCAATGACGGACGGTATTCCGGAAATTACGGCGACAGAGTTGAAGGCCCGGCAGGATCGCGGCGAAAAAGTGTTCATCCTGGACGTGCGCGAGCCGCACGAATATCAGATTTGCAACCTGAACGGAAAATTGATCCCGCTCGGGGAACTGCCGCGCCGCGTGAACGAGCTCGACAGTTCGGTCGAAATGGTTGTGCATTGCCGCAGCGGGAAGCGCTCGGCCGACGCCATCCATTTCCTGCAAACGGCCGGATTCAAGAAGCTGTGGAACCTGAAGGGCGGCGTCCTGGCCTGGGCGGATGAAGTCGATCCCAGGATGCCGAAGTACTAAAGAACGATATACCTATTATTATATGTCAGGCTGTTGCGGCGCCACTCCTCTCAAATTTGAGATCTGAAATTTGAGATTGAATTGCCCGCCTAAAGACTGTCTCGACATCGATCAAGTTCGCTTGGTCACGTATATTCTGAAGTACAGAGGTCTCGTTTTTTCGATCATTTAGGAGTGCGCATGCCATCCACGAAGATCACAGTCCGGAATGACGGTCCGTTGCGCGTCGAAGGGGAAGTTGAACTCGTCGATATGGAAGGCAAGCCATACGGCCTTGGCGGCCGCACCGCCGTCGCCCTGTGCCGTTGCGGCCACTCCGCAAATAAGCCCTTTTGCGATGGGTCTCACAAGACCTCAGGTTTTCAGGACAAGCAGCAAGCCCGGGACTTACCACCTCAGCCGCCAAAGGTTTAAAGCTAACGCCAGCAATATTATAGAATTGTAATCTTTCCCCTTAACTGCAAGCCTTGGTAGTGTCAAATTCGCCACTAGTGTGTGCCATATTGGGAAGGCCGTTGGAGTACCGGTTACATTCCTACCCATACTCCAGGAACGGGCTGCCTGCCATTTTAAGTCATCCACTGTGATGAATCGACAACTCATTTGTTTTCAATGCGTTATAGGACTGTTCAGATCTTTTCTAAAAAGGCTCTGAACTTGCTCCTCTTAATACCGCAGTAAAAAATGGGGCCATGGAACTGCTCAACTGGGGGAGCGGTGAGTGTGCTGATTCAAATTCGGGAGTGGTGTTGGCGCCTTCGGTGGTTTCTCGGAATTATCGGCGTGGTCGCGTTTCTGGCCATGGCTGCCTGGCTCCGCCAGCTTCCGTTTTCCTCTGAGCCTATACTCTATTCCTACCTGCAGATTGTTGGCAGCCTGCTTTGCTTCACTTACGCGGCCAATGCCTTGGTGCGGTTCCGCGGCACGCACGACCGTCTTACGCTGATTCTTGCCTTTGGATTTGTGCTCTCCGGCGCGATCGAAACAGCCGCGACATTCAATTTCTACGACATTTTGGCTTCCGGCTCCTTCAGCCAGATGCGTGTGCCTCTGGCGTGGATGGTGAGCCGGACGCTGTTGGCTTTGGTGCTGATTGCGGCCTTGGTTGTCGAGCGCCGCGTTCCGAACTCGCGCGACCCGGGACGGGAGATTGCGGTCGCGCTCGTCGTGGTAGTCATTGTGGCTTATCTGACCAGTGCTGCATATTTCGGGTCTCCGCTGGAGCCCGGTATGCACCCTAGGGCTGTGCTGTCGAGGTCGGGGGATCTCTTTCCGGCAATTCTGTTTGGCATTGCTGCTGTGGGATTTAGCCGCAGATCGCGGCGTCACGCCTCTCCAGTCGACCGCGCCTTTTGCGTCGCTCTGTGGATGAACGTGGCTTGCCATGTTCTGGCAACCCAATCCGAGAGGTTGCTCGACGCGCCGTTCACAGCGGCCCAATTCTTGAAAGTAGCCAGCTACGCCCTCGTCCTGGGCGGGGCTCTGTTGGACAACGCTCGATTATTCGATCAAGTCCGCCAGCTCGCCGTGACGGACTCGCTGACCGGCCTTTCGAACTACCGTACGCTAATCAACGTTATGGAGACGGAAATTCAGCGCTCGCACCGCACCGGCCGCCCTTTTGCTGTCCTCTTGTTCGACCTGGATGGCCTGAAAGTGATCAACGACCTGCACGGGCATCTGGTCGGCAGCCGCGCCATCTGCCGCCTGGCAAGCGTCCTGCGGATCCATTCCCGCTCGATGGACACGGCGGCGCGATATGGCGGCGATGAATTTGCTGTGGTGTTGCCGGAAGCGGGTGAGGCCGCGGCCGCCTCCGTCAGCCGGCGCATTTGCGAGCGCCTGGCGAAGGACGGCGAATTCCCGAATGTCACGGTGAGCGTTGGCGCCGCCGTTTTTCCGCGTGACGGGGAGACGATTGACGGACTGTTCGATGCCGCAGACCGGGCGCTGTATGGGATGAAGCGGCGTCCGGACGGAATCCAGGCGCTGGCTCGCATCGCGGCCTGTCTATAAAGAAAATGGAGTGCGGGCCCTGCTTTTGCGCTGCACGCACCGAGTGAAGCGTGGGACCCGCCGGAATACCAATTACTGAGAGACATGATGGCGCAGACATTTGCTATCGAACGACTCGAAAAAAGAATCCCGATGACGGTGGCGGTCAATATTTCCGGGCACCAGTCCGCCTCCCAAGTAGAGACGACGTTCACGGAGGACGTCAGTTCGCGCGGGGCGCGAGTCCCAAGCGTCCGTCGCTGGCGGCCCAATGAAACGCTGAACATCGAATCGTTGCCCGGCGATTTCCGTGCCCTGGCGCGCGTGGCGTACTGCCGCCCGCACCCGGAAGGGTATGTCATCGGACTTGAGTTCCTAGAGCCCAGTGGCCGGTGGGTGGTTAACGCCCCAGTCGGCTCAGGGAAACCGCTGCAAGGATAGGAGGGACACGCGAAGGCAAACAACTGGCGTAAGGTTTTACCCAGAAGCGCCTGACATTCCGCGGGAACGGGATGGCAGGCGCTTTTGGCGTTTGGGGGGTAGAAAACGTGATTAGTGACTGGTGACTGGCGATTTGTAATTCGTGAATCGTAATTCGTAATTCGTAATTCGTAACTCCCTCTAACTTGCGACTGGCAATTTGTATTTGCTGGGAGCCCCGGCAGAGTGCGCGTGAGAACTATGATTTGCCAGGCTTATGTAGCGCCCGCCTTGAGGCGGGCACTTTGGAATCGAGCACATGCCCGCCTGAAGGCGGGCGCTACACAAACCAAAACCAAGTTCTTATGGACACACGGCAGGGGCGGCACTTTCGGCTTAACTAATTTCGGCTCAACCACCCTCAAACGCGCGAGTTTAATTTACCGCCCGCTGCCACCAGATGTTCGTACAGGCGGAGCGTTTCCTCTACCATTTGATTTGCGGAAAAGCGCGCCATGACTGTTTCGCGGGCGGCTCTGCCGAGTCGGGTTGCCTCGTCGGGGTGCGCAACGAGGCGCGCGATGGCGGCTGCCAGCGCACCAGGATCGAGTTCCTTCACCAGAAGGCCGTTCTGACCGTCCTCCACGGCTTCGGGATTTCCGCCGCGAGCGAAGGCCACGACTGGAAGTGCATGCGCCATGGCGGAGAGCATCGCGCAGGCCAGCGGTTCTTGGTGCGAAGGGAAAACGAAGAGATCCGTCGCGGCATACACGCTGTCGACGTCGGAAACAAACCCCGGAAACTTCACAGCCCCTTCGATGCCAAGTTCCCGAACGAATGCTTGCAGCCTGGGCTGTTCCGGACCTTCTCCGGCGAGGAGCAGGACGCATTGTGGAAACTGCGCGCGCAAATCCGCAAAAGCGCGAACGAGGAGCACGTGTCCTTTTTCAGGCACGAAGGCCGCAACATTGCCGAGGCATAGGCTTTCTTGGCGAATCGTGAAACGGTTGCGCGCTCGTTCACGATCCGCTGGTAAAATTATCGCCGGAATGTCCACGCCAACAAAAATCACTTCGACGCGGTCCGAAGGCAGGCCGCTCGCGATCACGGATTTCGCGACGAAATCCGATACGGCGACGACGCGGCCGGCTGCGCGATATCGCGCCATGGAAATTAAATCTGACGACAGTGGGAGCTCTACACGGCGCGAGGCAATCAGGGGAACGAAACGGTGCGCCCGCGCCAGCCACGCGGAGCTGAGCGCATGCGGTTCGTTGGCATGGACGACATCCGCTCGACGCTTTCGCAACAGCCGCCGGATCGCTAGAGCGGCAGCAAGGCGCCGGCCTCGTTTGGGAATTTCATGGACGACGATGCCCGATTCCTTTGCCCGGCGTGCCAGCAAAGAATCTCGAACCGTAATCAATTCGGGAGCGTGCCCGCGTGCGAGCAAACCCCGCAAGAGCAATAGCGCCTGGTCCTGTCCACCACGGAAGTTCCGGCTGAGGTCGACAACCAACGGACGCACGCTCAAGCCTCGCCGGGATTCGGCCACGATCGTTGCGTCAGTTTCTCTCCCGTGCGCAGCCGGCCCAGTTTTCGGTACTTGGTGTAGATGTATTTCGCGGACATCCAGGCGATCAACCAGCCACGCCGCCCGTCGAGCACGCCCAGCTGGAACACAAGCTTCTGGAAGAATGTCCAGGGAGGAGCAACGATCATCGCGGCACGCCAACTCCTGCGGCCCTGCGCGAACATTTCTTCGGCGGCCATGTTGGTAAAGGCTTCCACCTTGGCTTTGTGCTCGGCGAAGGAACGCACGGTGTAGTGGTAAAGATGGCCATTCAGCCGGCCGACCGATCCTTCCACTTGGACGCGCTCATGCAGAACGCCGGCAAACTTGCCCTTATCGCGCCTGTAGAGAAGCAATTTGAATTCGGGATACCAGCCGGAATGCCGGATCCACCCGCCCAGATAATTCGCCAGCCGGAGAATTTCATAGCCGTGATTTTGGGGGGCTTGCCGTTTCCAGGCGAGCATCGAGGAGCGGAGCTCGGGGCTTAATTCTTCGTCGCAGTCGATGCAAAGAATCCAGTCGTTCGAGGAAAGAGAGGCGGCGTAATTCTTTTGTTCGGCGAAGCTGTCCAGTTTTCGCGTGTAGACGCGCGCGCCGAAGGTGCGAGCGATCTCAGAGGTCCGGTCCGTGGATCCCGAGTCCACGAGAATGATTTCGTCGGCAATTCCCGCAAGGGAGGCGAGCGCGCTCGGCAGGTCCAGTTCTTCGTTGTATGCGATCAAGGTTGCAGTTAGCACGGGCATCGGCAATCCGAAACTCGAGGTCGCACGAGATGTACGGGCGCGGGCTGTCATTATGGCATATTCACGCCTCGTCGTGCCGCCGTTTTTCGATCCGTCTGACGATCAGAGTTGAACGGCTCGATGGAGGAAGATGAGCCATCGCGATCAAAGACAAGCACATTTCCGACACACAGGGATTCAACCAAAGAAAATCCTGAGACCGCCAAGTCTCGAACACATTTGAGCACACCCAGCAAACCAATTATTTGGGGGTGGACCTCCACAACCAATCGATGGACCGAGGACAGATTAGCATTGTCGAAAACATCCTTTTCCGCGCCTTCGATATCGCAGACAATCACATCGGGTTGAACCTCATTGACAACATCCTGAGAGGCATCGGCTTCAATCAGGATCTTCTTCGATCCCTTGAATGGAAGAAGGGACGATGCCGGAAAACTACGACGGACATGAAACTCACAAATGCCTTTTTCTCTGGCAATCGCTTTGTTCCGGATTTCCACCTGCACGCCATTTCTCCGGACATTTTTTTCCGCAAGCGGAGCGATCACGGGATCCGCTTCGTAGCCCACGACCCGCCCGTTGCCCGAAGCTTTAGCCGCCGCGATCGGTGTTAAGCCCAAGCCCGATCCCAAATCCAGAACGATATCTCCCGGGCGCACCAACTGGCGCACGAGATACGTTTCGGCGATTTCATAATCATTTTTCCGAAGAGATTTGCGCACACTTTTAGAGACCGGCGGTTTTGGGGCTTCGATGACAATATCTCCCACCACAAACTCATCGTCGCGGCGATCGCGCCAATGTCTGATGATAGGTACGCGAAGAGCCAAATTGCGCCAGGCGCCCATTTTGATCCTTCTGTCCAGGCCGGATTGTCTCTTGTTGTTGCCGTTCTGATTCCTGCAGGGCCTGCACGATATGGTATCGCAGGTCGTCCGCCTTCCACAGGCCTAGTCGTTCCGTCGCCCTGCTCTTTGGCATGGAAACATCTGGGGGTTCCTTATAAGTGGAAACGCGCGGTGGTCAGCGCGGCGCTGCAAGCTTGGGCGTGACGCTGACAAGAATGACGGAGGTCCCGATGCGGAATTCGGACAGGTGTTTCAGCTCCGCGACCCGGACGCGTTCGTCGGCGAAGTACGTACCGTTGGTCGAATCCATGTCGCGCAAGCGGATGACGTCACCCTTGATTTCAATGGCGCAATGCCAGCGTGAAATCTCTTTGTCATTGATGACGATATCGGCGTCGGCTCTTCCCACGACAACGCGGGGTTTCTCTACCGGAAAGACAAGGCCGCGGGAAGGACCGGCGATCACGGAAAGCGCGATGGCCTTTCCGGCGGGCAATTGCAAGGAACTGGCCTCAGGGCCTCCGCTCCCCGCAAGCCAGGGCGCACCCGCGCTACGAGCAAACCCCGGCAATGGGGTCAGGACTTGAGTCGCGTCGGGACTCGGCGGAATTTCGACAACGGTACTTTTTCCGCACTTGGCACACTGAAATTGCACGCGGGGGAGACCCACCAATTGCTTGTCTGGGAGGGAGTGATGGGCGCCACAACTCGAGCAAGCGGCTTTCATCGTATCCTGCGGATTCGGACTCCACACTAACGCTGAATGTCCCGGCCCGGCCAGGGCGTAAAGCCCGGCCATGACCGGTTTCTCGTCTAATTTAGCATGCCTATTCCGCGCCCCGAGGGGACTTCGCGCCCCATGTTTCGACATGGGAACTATCCCAGCGGACAGGTGAGATTTCTAAAGTTTTTTCCGCAGCGGCTCCGAATGTTCGTGTCGAATTTGAATATTGGGGCTTCCTCGTAAATCTCTTATCCACGTTGGCCGGCGGGGAGGCGCGCGAAGCCTCGTCCTACTGGACGAAGCCCACGTTGGGGACAGGTGTTGGCTCGGTGACTTCGCGGATGGGGCCGAACTGCTTCTCGTAGCGCCTGATGTTTTCATCGAGCGCGCGCAAGATTCGCTTTGCGTGCCCCGGGCTTACGATTACGCTTGAAACCAGCTTGCCCTGCGGCACATTCGGAAACACGTAGATGAAATGCACCGTGAATTCCTCTGCCGTGTGGTGAAACATCACCAGGTTGGAAAATTGCCCGACTAACTCCTTTTCATCCGCCTTGATCTGAACTTGCACCTGCTCGCCAGCCGCTTGCGCCATGAACCCCTCCGTTCACGGAGATCGTTCTCCATGAACTGTTCCATTTCCGACACTACCATATTCCCCGGGACCGCGGCACGAGCAACGTGCGTTCAGGTTTCGCCGGCGCTACAACAATTTAGAGCACACTCACGCACCATTAGGATTGACTCTCGGAATCATTAATGCTAGTTTATGTGGGATATATATCTAGGTTAACTATGGCTGTTCCTCCCCTATCTCCTGCTTCTGCCGACGCGATATCCGGCGCCGGCGATCCGAACGGATTGGAGTCTGCCGCACCAGTCGGTCTTCACCTAAGAGCCAGGTCTCCTTCGCTTCCGGAGTCCTACCGCAGCGTTCCGATCCTGGCCGGCGCTTCCTTTTTTCGGAAAATGATTGCGTTTGCGGGGCCTGGCTACCTGGTTGCCGTCGGTTACATGGATCCTGGGAATTGGGCGACGGACCTGGGGGGCGGTTCCCGATATGGTTACACGCTCCTTAGCGCCGTGATGATTTCGAGCCTCATGGCCATTTTTCTCCAGGCGCTTTCCGCGAAGCTCGGAATTGCGACGGGGCGTGATCTCGCGCAGGCCTGCCGCGAGCATTATTCGCGCCGGACGTCAGCGGTTCTTTGGGTGCTTTGCGAAATTGCGATCGCGGCATGCGATTTGGCGGAAGTGCTTGGATCCGCCGTGGCGTTGAAGCTGCTGTTCGGAATCCCACTGCTCGCCGGCGTGTTGCTGACGGGCTTTGACGTGCTGCTGGTTTTGGCGTTGCAGGGGCGCGGCTTTCGGGTGCTCGAGACTCTGGTCATCACCCTGATCATGACGATTGGCGCGTGTTTCGCGTATGAAATTTTCTTCGCGCGGCCTCTGTGGATCGAAGCGGCGCGAGGATTTCTGCCGACGTTCCAGATCCTGAAGGACCGCGAGATGCTTTATCTGGCAATCGGGATTTTGGGCGCCACCGTGATGCCGCACAATTTGTATCTTCATTCCAGCATCGTGCAAACGCGCGCCTTCAAATTGAATGTGGAGGGAAAACGCGAAGCGATCCGTTTCGCTACGCTCGATTCCACGCTGGCGCTTGGATTTTCGCTCTTCATCAACGCGGCCATTCTGGTTCTGGGCGCCGCGGCATTTCACGTGCGCGGCATGAACGACGTGGCGGACATCAGCCAGGCGTATCAACTGTTGACGCCCGTTCTGGGCGTGAGTTTTGCCAGCGTGCTGTTTGCGGCGGCACTGCTCTGTTCAGGACAGAATTCCACGCTCACGGGGACGCTCGCCGGGCAGATTGTCATGGAGGGGTTCCTTCATTGGCGGCTCAGGCCCTGGCTGCGGCGCTTGATTACGCGGTCGATGGCCATTATTCCGGCAGCGATCGTTATCGGAGTAATGGGCGAAGGGCGCGCAACGTCGCTTCTGATCTTGAGCCAGGTGATTTTGAGCTTCCAGTTACCGTTTGCAGTAGTGCCCTTGATTCAATTTACCGGCGACCGCTCCAAAATGGGCGAATTCACAAATGGCCCGATCACGGCGATTTTCGGCTGGTTCCTGGCTGCCGCAATCATCCTCCTCAACGTGGCGCTCCTCTGGCTCACCTTTGGAGGAAGGCTATAAGTTGAAATCCGGGAACGCCAATCTCCCGATTGGCGGTTCGAGTGACGCCAATCAGGAGATTGGCGTTCCTGGGGACTTCGCCCGCGTGTCACTTTGGATCGTCGGGCAGACATCGAATTTGGCTTGGAAGGTTTAGCAGGTGAAATCTGGCCTGTCTTGTGGCAAACTTTTTGCTGCCTCGCCAAATCTCGGTTCAAATGGAGATGTCGGAATGAGTGGATTCAACAAAGGAGCTGCTTTGTGGCTGGCGCGCGCGACCGGCGTTTGCCTCGTGCTCGGAATCTGCATTTTTGCGTTTGGGCGAGTGGCAGCACAGGAAGCGCCGCCGCCCCCGCCCTGGGTTGCGCCCGATGACGCAAGGAAAGTAAAGAATCCAATCCCGCCCACTCCGGAAACTTTGGCTGCCGCGCAACAGCTCTTTACGGACAATTGCGTGCTTTGCCACGGCGAAAAGGGCATGGGAGACGGTCCCGGCGCCAAGACCATCAAGGTCAAGCCGGCGAACTTTACTGATCCCAAGCTTCAGGCTTCGGAAACGGATGGCGCGCTGTTTTGGAAAATGACGACGGGCCGCGGCCCAATGCCTTCCTGGAAAGAAGATCTCACGGATCAGGAGCGCTGGCAGCTGGTGGGCTTCATCCGCAAACTCGGCAAGGATGCCGCCAAGAAGTAACCGGAGCGACGCAGTAGAAAAAAACGAGGGCGCGGCGTCCGCGAGATTCCTGCAAGTTGGCACCTGCGCCCGAAGTTCCCCTCTTACTTGACCCCTGCCAGGGCCTGCCCGACTTCCTTCATGTCCGGCACAACCGGAATATCGTAATTCTTGAACCAGGCGATTTTTCCCGCCTTATTGATGATGGCGATGGCCCGGCCCGTGATCCCTTTTTCCGCGAGATAGACGCCGAATTTTTCGGCCACGGCGCCCCTGGGATGAAAATCAGCGAGGAGCGGGTAGTTGATTCCCATCTTTTCTGCAAACGCCTTGTGCGTCCACACGCTGTCCACGCTCAAGCCCAGAACCTGGGCGTCAAGCGATTCAAACTTCTTCAAATCACCCACGAAGCAGGCGTGCTCGTTCGTGCACACCGGGCTGAAATCGAGCGGATAAAAAATCAGGACCACGTTGCGCTTGCCCGCAAAATCGGAAAGCTTGATTTCCTTTTGCGATTGGTCTTTCAGGGTGAAGTCGGGAGCGGGCTGTCCTACGGCAATCGGCATGAAGCCTCCTCAAAATTTAAGATGAATGATTTTCAGGTCTCTTTCGCGAACGAAGCTTTTAGTAGCGCAGACTTCAGTCTGTGGGGGTTAGCCCTTGCAAGGTCGAAAACCCACAGACTGAAGTCTGCGCTACTCCCCCCATGATAGCGGATTTTTTCGAGCGCTGTCCCGGATTCTGGTAACATCGCCTCGATATGGCGCGTCTCAACGTGGATCAGGCTTATCCGGGAATAACGATTCGTCCGCGTTCGCGCAGCTTGTTGGCGCGTCTAATGCGCTGGCCCGCCGAGTGCATCCATCTGGAAAACGGACACCACTGGATCGCCACGTTTATCCCGGACATTCTGTACCTTCGCGGCAAGGCCAGGATGCGCCGCAATCCCGCGCGGCCGGAAGTTTCGGTTTGTTTCGATTGCCTGGCCGGCCTTCTGGAGCCCGAACTCACGGCTAGCCGGAGCCGCGTGGTTGCGTTTGAACCGGACGGCGAGAATTTTACGCAATATTTTTTCCTGGGCCGGGAAGATTTCGCTGCTGCGGGCCTGCGTTCCGAAGTAGCCGCCGCGATCGAAACGCGCCTTGAAAAATTTGATGGCGCGTGCAGCGATTGCGGCAAGCCGGCAACCTGGCTCTGGATTTCACGCCGTGAAGTTTCCAGCCTTGACCAGACGGAGCGGATCGAAACATCGCCCGGCGCTCTGTTCTGCGCAAAGCATGGAGCCGCGAAATTGTGCGAGGCCCTTGGAAAAGTGGAAGAGGCAAATCTATTCTACGTCAATGCGCCCTATGGAGATTCCGGCGCGTACGTCTGGATCTGAATACCGGGTGGGGGTTGTATTAGCAGCCCGCCATAGACAATGACTCTGCGCGAAATTGTCGAGAAATATCTGGCCATTGCGGGCGGCTTTGCATTTCTAGCGCCGCTCGCGGATTTTGGCCTGGAACGCAGCGAAGTCGAGCGCGTTTTCGGGGCGCTCGACGACGATTACCACATCAGCCGATTCTTTCACTTCAGCCAGGTTTCCGGCACCGCCTACATGATCAACGGATTCGAGCAGACGCACATCTCGATTGACGAGGAAATTCAGACTATTTTGTAAGTAGGACGGGCTTCAGCCTGTCTGGTTTTGATTTTTGCGCGGGCCAAAAGCAGACAGGCTGAAGCCCGTCCTACGAATGGCGCCGCCACAGCCAATAACCTAATCCGCAAACGAGCAGGATCGGAAGCGCGCTCATGACCACCGTCATTCCGAAGTAGGTTGCGGCGGTTTTGGGGTCGCCCACCATGCAGGCGGGGCAAGCCCACACTGCGCCGGGGATCAGCGAAGCTCCAGCCACGGCGATGAAGAAACGCGCTGCAAATTTTAGACGACGCATAAGCCCCTCACAAATATACGCGCAAATAAATCACCGGCCACAGCAGGACGACGAAATACCAGAACACTTGCGTGGCCGCGAATGTCGAAGGCGCAAGCGTCCCGCGCCGCATCGGGAAATAGATCGCCGTCAGGACGGCGATGGCAACTACCGCGTGGAGCGCGTGCGCGCCAACAATCAGATAGAAAAACGCGCCGTGAGTGCTCGACGTCATTGTCAGGCCTTCGCGTAGAAGCGCCACCCATTCCACTCCTTGCAGCAGAACAAAGGCAATTCCAGCAGCAATAGCGCCCGCCAGGTAGGGACGCGCATTTTCATAGCTGGCGCGCGAGCGGCGGCTCGATACAAACAACAGGACGCCGCTTAGCAGCAGGATTGCTGTGTTGAGAGCAGTGCGTTCAACCGGCAGGCGCGGCTGCCCAGCGGGAGGCCAGACGCCACCCATCACTGTGGCTCGCGCGATGGTGTGGGCGCTCATCAGCGCCGCGAAAAACATAATTTCCGCCACGACAAAAATGATCATGGCCAGGACCGAATTGGGCAGGCGTTTCCCTGCATCCGGCGCGGGATGGGCCATTCGAGATTCAATGGTTGTGGTTGGGCTACTCACGTTTGGCCGCCGGGCTTCCGCTTGTCACCGCGCCCTCTTTCGCCGGAAATTTGCTCCAATTCAGGCCGCTGTGCTTCATCACGTCGGGGGCTACGCCCGCGAATAGAATCGCGATGAAGAGGAGGCACATAATCAAAAGATACGGCACCCAGCGCTTTTCAACATTGACATGCATGAAGTTCTTGGCGACGAGATACGCCTTGACCAGCGCGACTCCAAAGACGGCGATGAGCACCACTTCACGAATATGGGACCGGGAACCCAGTACGCTCACGATGAGCAACCCCACGAGGATGGCCCAGATCTTGACGTAGTTGGGATGGTGAACTTGACCTTCAGTCGTCATGGTTCCTCGTCATTGCTCCCAATCGGGGTTCCTCACCGGGCGATGTACAGCAGCGGGAATAGAAAAATCCAAACGATGTCGACGAAATGCCAGTAAAGCCCGATACATTCCACGCGCTGCAATTCCCGATTTTTTGCAGCGTCCGCCGCGACGATCAGCAGGATGATCATGCCCGCGAGCACGTGCAGGGCATGCAGGCCGGCGAGCGTGTAATAGAACGACCAGAATCCGCCGGAGGAAAGCACGAAGCCTTCGCGGATGTCGATGGTCCATTCATATCCCTTGACGCACAGGAAGATCAACCCTCCGAGCGAAGTCATGCGAAGCAATTTCGCGGCCTTGGGACCGTCGTGCGCGTCCGCCGCTTTGTGGGCCAGGACGGCGCACAAGCTCGAGGTCAGCAGCACGAACGTGTTGAACGCTCCCGCCCATGTCAGCGTGTGCGAAGCGGACTCCGCCCATTCCGGGTGCCCGACCCGGTGCATGATGTAGGAAGCGAGCAACCCGCCGAAGATCACGATTTCCGAAGCAATCACCCACCAGGTAATGAGCTTCGCGGTCGGAATTCCCGTGGCGCTCCGAGTATTGGCAATTGGCTTGGCGCTTGCGCTCATGAGTCCATTTCTCCGACGGGCCTAATCGGGAACGTTTTGCGGCAAAAAGTCATCCATGCCCCCCGGCAAGCCATATTCGTAGGGCCCGCGGTACACAGTTGGCAATTCGGCAAAGTTTCCGTGCGGGGGCGGCGAGGGAACCGTCCACTCGAGTGTGGCGGACCTCCACGGATTCGCGTCGGCGCGCTTGCCGTGGCGCAGGCTCCAGAAGAAATTGAACAAAAAGACCAATTGGAAAGACAGCATGAAGAGCAGCGCGATCGTGGAAGTCGTGCGCAGATACTGCAGCGCGGGCCGCGACTGCTCCGCAAACTGGGCGTAACTGTAGACGCGCCGCTGATCTCCGGCCGTGCCGGTGATGAATAGCGGAATGAAAATCACATTGAAGGGAATGACCGTGCCCCAGAAATGGATTTTTCCGAGTGTCTCGTTGAGCATGCGGCCGAACATTTTCGGGTACCAGAAGGTCAGACCAGCATACAGGGCGATAATGGCGATGGGGACGAACGTGTAATGGAAGTGCGCGATGACGAAATACGTATCGTGCAAATAAATGTCCGTGCCGGACGAACCCAGGAAAATTCCCGTCACGCCGCCGATCATGAACTCCGCGATGAATCCCAGGGCCCACAGCATGGGCGTGTCCAGGTGAATCGATCCGCCGTAGAGCGTTGCGATGTAGAGGAACACCATTTCCGTAATGGGGACCGAAATCAGCAGCGTCGTGACCGAGAAAATGTTGGCCATGCGCGGGTCAATCCCCGCCACGAATTGATGGTGCGCCCACACGACGAAACTCAGGAACCCGACGGCCCAGGTTGTGTAGAGGACGGTCTTGTAACCGAAAATTTTCTTGCGGGCAAATACCGCGACGACTTCCGCCACAATCCCCAACGCCGGAAGCAATACAACGTACACCTCTGGGTGGCCGAAGAACCAGAAAAGATGCTGCCACAACAGCGGATCGCCGCCGCGCGTCGGATCGTAAAAACCCGTGGACATGGTCTGGTCAAATAGCAGCATGACCGCTCCGGCGATCAAGGGACCAGCCGAAGCCATGAAGATGATGCTCGCGAGCACAATCATCCAGACGACCAGAGGGATATCGTACATTTTCATGCCCGGCGCGCGACTGTTCATGGTCGTGACGGTGAAGTTGATGCCGCCCAGCAAGAACGCGACGAATTCCAGCGCGACCGCCAGCAGCCACAGCGTGGCGCCAATTGGGGTCAAGTTGTAGGCGCCCACCGCGGAAAGCGGAGGATACGCCGTCCAGGCGCCGCCAAACGGGCCGCCCTTAACCAAAAATGAGGATAGAAGAACGAGGGCGCTCAACAAGAAAATCTGGTAGGAAAGACGATTGATTCGTGGGAACGCCATATCGTCGCATCCAACCATCAGCGGAATCAGGAAATTTCCGAATGCGGCGATGAGCAACGGCATGGCCACCCAGAAAATCATGATGCTGCCGTGCATGGTGACGAGAGCGTTGTACTTTCCCGGCGTAACGATTCCATACCCGGGAACATGCTGATTGGGAAAGCCCAGTTGCATGCGGAAGACGTACGCGAAGAAGCCGCCAAGCAGGGCCATCGCCATGCCGGTAAACATATACTGCATGGCAATCATCTTGTGGTCGGTGGACCAGAAGTACTTCTGAAAAATTCCCGGCGCGGCGTGTTCCACTTGCGTGCTCATCGCCGCAACTCCGCCATCGTCGAGCCGCCAGCCGAGGCAGACGCGGGTGGGACCTGTTGTTCGGCTACGGCCGGACTGGTGTTATGCATCAACCAGGCGGCGTGGTCCTGCTGCGTCTCAACAATAATTCGGCCCGCCATCATTGCGTGGCCGACCCCGCACATCTGCGTGCATTGAATGTCGTACGTGCCGACGCGATTGGGGCGAAACCAGCCGGTGATGACGCGGCCGGGCAAGGCATCCTGTTTCAGGCGGAAAGCCGGAATGGCAAAACTGTGAACCACGTCGCGAGACATCAACTCAAAGTGATACGTGGTGTTCACTTTGACGTGCAGCTCTTCTACTGTGCGAATGTCGTCGGCCGTGTCCAGGACGCCGTCAGGACCCGGCTGCTGGAAACTCCAGGCCCATTGCTGGCCGATCACGCGCACCGTCTCGTCGGGCGGAGGCAGGACCTGCTTGATGTTGTACCAAACCATGATCGCCGGCACGATGATGACGATGTCGCAGAGGATGACCAGAACGTGAGGAATCGTAATCCACCGCTTCAGATGGGTTTCTTCCCCGGTGATGTACTGCGTTGGGCGCCCGTCCTTGGCGCGAAACTTGAAGACCAGCCAAACCATCACGGCTTCCGCGACGATCAGCCAAAACCCGACCAGCACCGCGATCAATAGGAATTGGTAATCGATCCAATGTGCGTAGGTCGAAGCTGCCGTTGAATACCGCTCCAGCATTAGAGCTCCAGCTAGCGAATTAAAAGCAGCACTCCCGCGACAAAAGCCAACGTGGAAAGCGCGATAGTCCAAAAAACAATCTTGGCCACCTGGTCCGGCGACGCCTCGGGATGATCCATGGAACGCTTCTCCTGCATCTATCCGGACCTAAGGCTTCAGTGAATCGATATAGGCAACCACGTTCCGGACCGCGTCCTCGCTCGCCAGTCCACGCGCCATGGGCCGCATCAATCTGCCTTCGATGTCTTTGGGATTGTTCCCACGCACGCCGCTTCTGAATTTTCTCAACTGCGTTGCCAGGTACCAATCGTCGATTCCGGCCAGCCGCGGGGCCTTCACGTCCTGGATGCCTTGGCCATTTTCTCCGTGGCAGGCGGCGCACACGAGGTGAAACTGGTTGTCGCCGGCTTGAACGTCGCCCTTCAGCGCGGGAGGATGCGTGACGGGTGGGAGGCCCTCCACGTATCGTGCCACAGCCTCTACATCCGCATCCGTGGTCACGCTTAACGCCATCGGGCGCATGCGCATGCCTTCCACGTCGTTGAATTGCATCCCACGCGAGCCGGCGCGAAACTTTTGCAGTTGCGCCTGCACGTACCATTTTTTCATGCCCGCAATATTCGGCGCGCCGACCGTGGGATTCCCCGATCCGTCGGCGTTGTGACAGGGAACGCAGGTCTGGAAAACTTCCTGGCCCCGAGTGGCGGCATCCGTAGTGCCCAGGCGGCATCCGGAGAAATTCAGTCCGCCGGCGAAGAGCAGCAATGCCCAAAGCGCGATTCGATGCGGATCGATTTTTTGAATTATTCGCATGGTCAATCGCAATGTCTTTATTGACCGGCGGATGTTAGCAGCGGGCAGAAACGAAGACAAGCTGAACTTGCCCTAACCCTTTTTTCTCACCACAATCCTGATCGGTGGAACGCAAGCCATCGAGTTACCAAAGAACGCGGGCTTTTCGTGGCGCCGGCGTCTCGCCAGCGCTACAAAACATCGCACGCCAAGCCTATTTCCGAACGACAGGAACCGCTTGGAGGCGTTCGCCCAGACGATTGTGTTCCTCGCGGATCTCTTCGGGCAGGCGATCGCCGAATTTCTTGAAGAATTCTCCAACGTCGGCATGTTCCTTGGCCCAATCGGCGGGCTCGACGCGCAATAATTCATTCATCGTTTCGCGGGACACGTTGATGCCGTCGAGAGTAATCGCATTGGAAGTGGGAACGGCGCCAATGGGAGTTTCCGTCGCCGCGGCCTTTCCTTCGATCCGTTCGAGCATCCACTTCAGCACGCGTGCATTTTCGCCATAACCTGGCCACAGGAATTTTCCGTCGGCGCCCTTGCGGAACCAATTCACATGGAAAATTTTCGGCGGATGAGGGATTTTCTTCCCCATTTCGAGCCAGTGCCCGAAATAATCTCCCATGTGGTAGCCACAGAAAGGAAGCATGGCCATCGGGTCGCGCCGCGTGACGCCCACAGCGCCGGTGATCGCCGCGGTCGTTTCCGACGCCATCGTCGCAGCGATATAAACGCCGTGCTGCCAGCTCATCGCTTCGTACACCAGGGGGGCCAGGCGGGCGCGGCGGCCACCGAAAATGAATGCGGAGATGGGGACTCCGCCCGGATCTTCCCAGCGCGGGGAAATCGAAGGCGCCTGAATCGCCGGCACGGTGTAACGTGAATTCGCCTGCGCCGCGGGGCCGTTCGATGGCGTCCACACGCGGCCCTGCCAATCTGTCATTCCGGCGGGGGCATTGTCATTCATGCCTTCCCACCAGGGCTCGCGCTGCGGAGTCAGCCCGACATTCGTGAAAATTGTATTCTTGCGCAGCGCCGTCATTACATTCGGATTTGTTTTTTCATTCGTGCCGGGGGCCACGCCGAAGAAACCGGCTTCAGGATTAATCGCGTGCAGGTAGCCGTCAGATCCGACTTGCATCCAGGCGATGTCGTCGCCCACAGTCCACACACGGTAGCCTTCGTTTTCGAGCGCCGAAACCATCATGGATAGGTTGGTCTTGCCGCAGGCGCTCGGAAACGCCGCTGCCATGTAGGTCACTTTTCCAGATGGCGATTCCAAGCCCAGAATGAGCATGTGCTCGGCCATCCAGCCTTGTTCGTGCCCCATCCAGCTCGCGATGCGCAAGGCGAAACACTTTTTGCCCAGCAGCGCGTTGCCGCCGTACCCGGAACCAATACTCCAGATCAATTTTTCTTCGGGGAAGTGCACAACATAGCGGTGGTCAGGACTCAAATCTCCCAGGGAATGGAGCCCTGGAACAAAATCCGAGGAACTGCCCAGGCGTTCCAGCGCCACTTTTCCCATCCGCGACATGATGCGCATGCTCGCGACGACATAGGCGCTGTCTGTGACCTCGACTCCAACGCGGCTCTGCGGCGAAGCTGCCGGACCCAGGATGTATGGAACCACGTACATTGTTCGGCCTTTCATCGAGCCATCGAACAAGCCGCCGAGGGTCTGTTTCGCTTCGGCAGGCGCCATCCAGTTGTTGGTTGGTCCGGCGTCGTCGCGATTGCGTGTGCAGATATACGTTACTTTTTCCGTGCGAGCCACGTCGCTTGGATCGCTGCGATGGAGGAAACAATGCGGGTACGTCTCGTCATTGAGTGGAAACGTCTGGCCTTCGCGGACCAGCTGGGTTTCAATTCGGGCGGCTTCCACTTCCGACCCATCGCACCATTGAATTTGCGCGGGGCCAGTTTTGCGCGCAACCGATTCCACCCATTGTTCCAGGGGCGTAGACACGGAACCTCCTCCAATTTATTCGGCATGCCAGCGGAAAACTTTTTGGCTGGAGCGACACTGCGCAAAGAATCAAGCAGCAAACACACACCGAAATTGAAAGTCTAAGACACGGGTGAAGCAAACGCAAGTTTTCGGCAAACCCGTTGTGCCGGGAGATAACGTCCCGATTCTGTGCGCATTCGAAATTGCCGCCTGTAAGGCAACAGGGAATTGAGGCCAATGGAGGAAATGAGCGCCAACTTGAGACCCTGCTGGCCGAGCTTGGTGCGAAATTCATCGAACCGGGCTCCAGCGTTTCATTGTGGAACTGGAGATTTCATCTGAGTTCCAGTTCGATTCCGCCACTCGATATATGCCCCTGG
Organism: uncultured Acidobacteriota bacterium; assembly: GCA_963719875.1. GTDB lineage: Bacteria > Acidobacteriota > Terriglobia > Acidiferrales > UBA7541 > Palsa-360. The sequence continues at coordinate 2,567,199 of CAVRDJ010000002.1, forward strand.
GCAATAGGCGTGTCTCCATCAATTAAAGCAGGTTGGACCCCCTGCCTTGGAACCTGAGTTGCAACAGCGATACGCGGGCGACCCAACCGATGGTGAAAGATATTCACTTGCTGTTTCAGGCGTTCGTTGCCCCGGCCATTTTTGTTTCGGCCGAGGGGCTTTTGCTCCTCTCCCTCAATGTGCGCTTGATGGGGATCGTCAGCCGTCTTCGTTCGTACCTTCAGAAGAGGCACGACGCTGTAAAGCAGGGGCGCCTGGTTGAGTCGGAGGCCTATTCCTCACAGATCGCCTCGATTGAGAAGCGGGCTGAAATGATTCGCCGTGCTTTTGTGCTTACGCTGTATGGCCTGATCGGGACAATCGCTACCTGTCTGTTGCTCGGGGCAGGCCTATATTGGCGATGGGCCGAAGCGGCAGCCTCTGCAGTTTTCGTGCTCTCCATGCTTAGTTTGTTAGGGGGCATGGTCTACTACGTTCGAGAAGTACAAGTAGCCCTCAGCTCCGTGCGGGAGGAAGCCGCGGATTCACGATTCTTGGACCTTCAGCACCGCGCCGATGTCACCGAAGAGAAAGAAACGCCGCTCGGGGTGTAGGCATGGGCGATGTAGCCCGGGAACGCCATTCTCCTGAATGGCGTCGTGCAAACTGCCCGCCGTGGCGGAGAGATTGGCGTTCCCAGGGAGCCCCGGCGAGGTGAGACGACGCGACTCTCCTTCAAACTCCCTACCTCAAACTTGTCCTGAATTTACCTCGGATGTTTCGTCGCCGGTTTTCACCGCAATCGCGGCACGAATTCTAGGAAGCGCTGCGCGAGCGGCCTTTTCGCCCGCAGCAATCAGTTCCGAGGTCTTCTCGAAATCATCCCACAGGAAATCTTTCACCACGGGCTCGATGATGATATCGGCCCTGGCCCTCCATTCGAGGTCCGCGTGCCGTTGCAAAATGGCAAAAGAAAGGCCGATCACGTCCACGATGCTGGAGGGCGTGCGGTTGTTGGCGGCTTCCAGAAACACGGCAATGACTATGTCAGCGCCAATGGTCCGCGCCGCATCGACCGGGACCGGCGCCGCGAGGAATCCGTCCACGAGCATGCGTCCATCGATCTCCACCGGCACAAACATTCCGGGATATGCGCACGAAGCGCGCAAGGCCGGGCCCAATTGCCCGTGCGAGAAATAGACGGCTTCCCCGGTACCCAGGTCGGTCGCTGCGATAGCCAGTGGAATCTTCAAATCCTCAAACGTGGTCACGCCAAGAAATTTTCGAGGGTAATGTTCCAGTTTTTGGTTCGAGGCGAGGCCCATCCAGGAAAGCCTCCAATTACCGAAGTCCTTAAATCGAGTCGCCCGGGCCTGCCGTTCGATTTCCGCAATGGTGTGGCCGCTGGCATAAGAGATGGCCAACAGTGCTCCCGCGCTGGTGCCAGTCAGATAATCAATCGGGATATTTTCCTCCCGGAGCACGCGCAGGACTCCCAGGTGGGCAATGCCCCGCGCGAAGCCTCCGCCCAACGCGACGCCAACGCGGGGCCGCTGGTGTGACCCCGTAGTGGGCTCGGCATACGCAAACTCACGAACGCGCCCAACCGCGTTCTGAAGCCAGGTCAGGACCTTTTTTGTATTACTTTCGGGCATTGTTGGAATAAGACAAGGGTACCTCTAAAACGGTTGCCCGGCGTTTCTCGTTGACCCCGGTTTGTCGCTTCTGTAACCTGCATTGGCGTCTGAAGCTATCCGATTCGATTTGATAGTAGGACAGCCACTCTTGGCTGTCCGCTTTCGCCCTGCCGGGGCTGTGCGGGACAGCCAAGAGTGGCTGTCCTACTAAAACCCTGATCGCAAGCGAATTGACGGACCACCTTAACGGGCCTAACCTAACAGAAATGGCAAAAAGAGCGATCGAAAAAGTTGTGGTCTTGGGCGCGGGCACCATGGGCGCGCGAATTGCCGCGCACATCGCCAATGCCGGTGTCTGGTGCGCGCTGCTGGACATCGCGCCGGGCGAGCTTACGCCCGAGGAGCAGAAGCGCGGTCTGACCCTCGCCAGTCCCAACGTCCGAAACCGCATTGTTCGCGCGGGCCTCGCCGCCGCAGTCAAGGCCAGGCCTGCCGCTTTTTTCAAGCGAGGCCTCGAAAATCGCATTGTCACGGGCAATTTCGAAGATGACCTGAAACTTTGCGCCGAGGCGGACTGGATCGTCGAAGTCGTCGCTGAAAATCTCGAAATCAAGCGCGCCTTGCTCTCGCGCGTCGCGCAGATTCGCAGGCCCGGCACGATCGTCACCACGAATACCTCCGGCCTGCCCGTGCGCAGCATCGCGGATGGGATGCCGGAGGAATGGCAGCAGCACTGGGCCGGCACGCATTTCTTTAACCCGCCACGCTACCTGAAGCTGGTGGAAATTATTCCGGGAACAGCGACGCGCCCCGAGGTGATCGAAACACTCTCCGAATTCTGCGACCACAAGCTCGGCAAGGGCGTCGTCGTCGCCAAGGACACTCCCAATTTCATCGGCAACCGCATCGGAACGTTTTCCATGCTGAATGCCATCCGTCTGATGGGCGAACTAGGCATGACGTTTGAGGAAGTGGACGCTTGCACCGGTCCCGCGCTCGGCTGGCCGCGGTCGGCGACGTTTCGCCTGGCGGATATTGTCGGCATCGATGTGCTCCTGCACGTGATTCGCAACATCCACGAAAATATTCCGAATGACGAATCGCGCGAACTCTACCGCGTCCCCGCGCTCCTCGAGGAAATGGCGCGGCGCGGCTGGATCGGAGACAAGACAGGCAGCGGCTTTTACAAGCGCGTGAAAAAGGCCGGCGGCGAATCCGAAATCCTCACTCTCGATCCCGTGAAAATGGAATACCGCCCGCAGCAAAAGGCTCGATTTGCTTCCATTGAAGCGGGAAAAGCCATCGAGAACACGCGCGAGCGGCTGCGCATGCTGGCCGGCCCGGCGCTCGAAGGAAAAGAAGGAGACAAGGCGCAGAAATTCATCTGGGGCGTGATCTCCGGGATGTGCCTCTACGCCGCGCGCCGCGTTCCCGAAATTGCGGACTCCATTGTGGATGTGGACCGCGCCATGCGCTGGGGTTTTGTCTGGGAACTGGGGCCGTTCGAGGCGTGGGACGCCATTGGCGTCGCGCCCATGGCGAAACAGCTCGAAAAAGAGGGCCACGCGCTGCCGCCTCTGGTCACGGAACTTCTCTCCTCGGGGAAGAATTCCTTCTACCAGTCCCCGCAGGGCGAGACGTCGTATTTCGATCTGGCCGCCAAGTCCTACAAGACCGTGCCGCAGTCCGAAGGAATCATCGTTTTGAAATCCCTCAAGGACCGCGCCAGGGAGATCGAGAAAAATTCCGGTGCGAGCCTGATCGATCTGGGCGACGGCGTGGTCTGCTGCGAATTCCACTCGAAGATGAACGCCATCGGCGGCGACCTGCTGGCCATGATCCACAAGGGCCTTACGCGCCTGCGCGCCGATTTCGACGCCATGGTGATCGCCAACCAGGGCGAGAATTTTTCCGCCGGCGCGAACCTGATGCTCATCCTGATGACTGCGCAGGAGCAGGAGTGGGACGACCTGCACGTCGCCGTGCGGCAATTCCAGAACACCACGCTGGCCATCAAGCATTCGCCGAAGCCGGTCGTCGTCGCGCCGCAGGGTCTCGCGCTCGGCGGCGGCTGCGAAGTCGTGCTGCACGGCACGCGCATCCACGCCTCGGCTGAAGCCTACATTGGCCTCGTGGAAACGGGTGTCGGCCTGATCCCGGCCGGCGGCGGCACAAAGGAAATGATCCTCCGCGCGAACGAACGCGCCGAAGGCGAAGAGGACCTCGACCTGTTCCACGCGCTCAAGCCCGTGTTTGAAAATATTGCGATGGCGAAAGTTTCGACGAGCGGGGAAGAAGCGCGCGAGCTCGGCTACCTGCGCCGCGCCGACCTCGTGGCCATGAATCTCGACCGCCTGGTGGCCGACGCAAAACAAACCGCGCTCGGCCTGGTCCGCGGCGAATGGCGGCAGACGGCGCCCCCGCCGGGGGAACCGTCGATCCGCGTTCTTGGCGAGGAATTCAGCGCCGCCGCGAAACTCGCCGTCCACATGATGCTGCGCGGCGAATATATATCGGAATACGATGCATTAGTCGCGCGCAAGCTCGGCCACATCCTGGCCGGCGGCGCGCTCACCTCGTCGCAGCTCGTCAGCGAACAGTACCTCCTCGACCTGGAACGCGAAGCCTTCGTCTCCCTCTGCGGCGAACGCAAAACCCAGGAGCGCATCGCCCACACCCTAAAGACCGGCAAGCCACTGAGGAATTGACAATTGTTGTCATGACCTGCTTTGAGTGAGTTCATTCTTGACCTAGAAGTTCCAGATAGCGTTCGCGTGAAATCCGCGCAGTGCGCAGAACATTCTTGATGATGAACACAGGCAAATGGTCGTAACGTGGAACCACGGCGGGCCGTTCGATACCAGGTTTCGTGAACACCATGTGATCTCCACGTTCGCGTGAGAGCACAAATCCTTCCAGTTCCAAAACGCGCACAAGCTTGCGGTAGTGAACTGGATTGATACGCGGCATGCGGTACTTCTTAGGAAGCGAGTGGAACAGCCAGTCGGAACTTAGCGCGGGCGATGATCCGGCGCGGGCGGTAGCTCTGGCCGCGCCTCTCGAACCCCGATTCGGCCAGTATTGCTTCCAGAGTTCCTCTTCGGGAACACTCTTCCAAGAACAAGCTGACCGCCTCACGCAAGCGCGCCCGTGCTTCGGCGACGGAATCGCCGCAACTCGACACGTCGAGTTCCGGAGTGTAGCTCACGAATGTGGGACCCTCTTTCCAAACGTGGGCTGTAAAGTCGATCTCTGGGAGCCGCGTCTTGTTCTTCGGCAAAATTCGTACCATACCAGACCGATTATAATCTGGTTCACCTGCTACACCAAAGTGTAAACGATCTCGGTAGTGATTTGGCTTAGCTCTCGAAATCACCAACGGCTGCCCGCCCCAAATGCGGGCGGTCTAAGTAGATTCGATCGTCAAAAGGTTCGTCTATCAGGAAGATGACTACTGCGGACTTACGGGCTGAGTGGACTCGAACGTTATGTTTTTGATGGCATGAGCGACGGCATCCTGGGCGACGACTTCATTGCGGCTGTGGTCGGTGATGGTGTCGTAGAGGAGTTGCGTCGGTTCCGTGTTGAGTTCCCGGTTGTATTCATCGGTGAAATCGGCGGCCATTTGTTGGAGCGCCTTAATGGACTCCGCATTCAGATCCGTGCCGGCGATCTCGATCTGTTTGCCCATGTAGGTCGCGGCGATTCGCGCGGCGATCTGGTCGGCGGTCTGGTAGTAAAACTCCGAAATCTGGCGATGGCCTTCCTCATGATCGATCACGTGCTGCGTGGCGTCGGCCGGCACCCAGACGATGATGTTGAGCTGCAGCATCACTTTGACCTGCGTGAGGGTGATGGTCGCGTGCGTCGCATCCGTTCGGCGTGTCTGTCCGCCGACAACTGCGCTGGACACGAAATTGGAATCACACTGCGCGTTTTCCCCAGGAGGCAGGTGCGGCATATCGGCCGGCGGATTTGCCGGATCAAACGTGCGGCTCGCGAAAGTGACGGGCTGCTTGTTGATTGCCGGCGCGGGCGATTCCCTGAGCTGCCGGAGCGAGGAGGGTTCCCGCCACCTGAGCCAGCCGAAGATAATCACTCCCAGCAAGACACAAAGCGCAATCGACCGGCGTGTGGACAACATTGCCTCCGCCTTCCATTTTGCGAATTGGACAGCTCCAGAGCCATAAGTTCGTGGCGGCAGATGACGCGAAAGGTACTCTCAGCCAGGCAGCTTGCGGAAATAGCCAGGTAGCACAGGCACTCTTGCCTGTGCGGGTTTTGCAACTGTCACTAGGCTCGTAGTCTGCGCGTGCGACTCACAAAACCGCACAGCCAGGAGTGGCTGTGCTACTCGAAGTGGTTACAAATCATCATCGGCGAGGCGGCGGCCGTGGCCGTTCGATTCGAGCCAGTGGTAGAGGTGAACCTGGTACAGGTAGGAGGCGACGATTTCTTCGCCGAGTTCGTGCGTTTCCACGCACAAAAACGGCACGCGAAGTCCCGCCACCAAAGCGATAAGCGATTGCGTGATCTGGTTTGGGTTCGCGGGGCTGTGTTCGTAGCGCGATTTCACCTGGCTCAAAGCGGAGGTGATGACCAGCAGCCGGTCGGGAAACGCGCTCATGCGGCGCAGACGCGCGACGAAGACGGAACGTTCCACGTGGAACGAGCGGACCAGGTCACTGAGGTCCTTGCGCTCGACGACGCACCTATCTTCAAGCCCGGCAATCGAGTAGTCGCCGATTTCCAGCGGCCTTTTCTCGATACCGGAAAACCATCCGCCAAAGCGTTCGAACGAAAACGGATTCTGCTCGCGCGTATCGACAACGATCACCGGTTTTGGCGTGCGAAGCTGCGTGCCGCCGCGCTCGGCGATGACGGGCAAGGCAGGATGAGCCACTGGCAGAGCTGTCATCTGCCATTTGAGCGGGGAAGTGATCAGTGTGCGGCGTCGTCGCATGGAATTGAGGTCCGCTAGCATAGCACGCGGATATCACCGGAAAATCCAGGGCGCATATATCGGCTGGGAACAAACGGCTGTATACTCACCGGACCGGAAAGCCAAAAAAGGCAATTCCTGTTTTGCGTTGGACGTTCGCAAGATTCCTAAAGGAGATACCCCATGAAACGGAACGGTTTGATCGGTTCCATTTTTGCCGGGATCGTTTTGTTATGGGTGATTCCACACTCATCCAAGCCCGTTTTTGGTCAGGCGGCGCCGGCAGAAGCCCTGCACATCGGCGAGGGCGGTCTCCCTCAATTCGAAAAGGACCTGGGCTTCCCGAAGGTTCCGTCGAAGTGGAGGATGGGATTTGGGTCCGATGTCGCAGTAGACTCTCAGGATCACATTTGGATCCTTAGCCGCCCGCACAGTCTTGCGCATCCTCGGTCAACGCCGCCTGATCTCGTTTCCATTCCGGCGCCGCCGGTCATGGAGTTCGACAACGAAGGCAATTTTATTCAGGCATGGGGCGGGGAAAGCGGGCCTGGATATCAGTGGCCGTCGAATGAGCACAGCATCACCGTGGACTACAAGGGCTTCGTGTGGATCCTGGGCAACGCGGACGGCAAGATGAACAATCCCGCGAGTCTCCCGAATGACAACCAGGTGCTCAAGTTTACGAGGGACGGCAAATTTGTGATGGCCATTGGCCAGAGCGGCCAGACCGGCAGCAATGCCACCGAAGTCCTCAAGGGAGGGACGAGCGTCCGCGTCTATCCCAAAACAAACGAAGTCTTCGTGAGCGACGGGTACGGGAACAGCCGCATTATGGTCTACGACGCGGACACGGGGAAGTTCAAGCGCATGTGGGGCGCGTATGGCAACAAGCCGCTCGATATGGACCAGCGTCCTCCCGTCGAGCCTTCCAAACCCAACGAATTGTGTCCCATGGTGTGCGGGATATGGTCGACGTATCAGCAATTTGCATTGCCGCACGATATAAAGCTTTCGAACGACGGGCTCGCGTACGTGGCCGATCGGGGCAATAAGCGGGTCCAGGTGTTCACGCCCGAGGGGAAATTCGTTGCGGAGCAGTTTGTCGGCGCCGACAGCAAGCTCCCCTTGCAGGCCAGGTCTGTAGCATTTTCCCCAGATCCGGAGCAGCGGTTTTTGTATGTCGCGGGGTCCCCGGACGTGTACGTTCTGAATCGAAGGACCCTCGAAGTTCTTGGGTCATTCAACATAGGTTCGCCGCAAGGGGATCCTCCAGGCCACCTGATTAATGTCGATCATGAAGGCAACGTCTACGCGGTCCAGGCAGAGCTCAGTGGCGCCGACGGGCATAGCGGAGGCGCGGGCGCTTACAAGTTCACGTTCAAGGGGTACGCGCCGAAGGTTTCGTGTCCTCCCTGTGCGTCCACCAAGCGTGCGCAGTAATCAGTAGTGCCGTTCAGCGCCCCCACTTGTTGCTATTTCACCCGTAAGAGCATCCAATGACAGGTGCGGGACCACGAATCACAAATCGCGAATCACGAGTCACAACATGAGAGACGCCGTCATCGTCAGTTCAGTCCGCACGCCGGTGGGAAAAGCGTTCAAGGGGACGCTTCGCTCGACGCGGCCGGATGATCTTGCCGCCATCGCCATGCAGGAAGCGATTCGTCGTGTCCCCGGGCTTGATCCCAAGGACATTGAAGACGTCATCCTCGGTTGCGCGATGCCGGAGGGCGAAGCCGGAATGAACGTTGCGCGCATCGCCAGCCAGCGCGCCGGGCTGCCGCCGGAAGTTCCGGCCATCACGATCAACCGGTTTTGTTCCTCGGGCCTGCAGGCGATTGCCATGGCTGCCGAGCGCATCATGGTCGGCCACGCTGACGTCATTCTGGCCGGCGGCACCGAATCGATGAGCATGATTCCCATGGGCGGCAACAAGGTTTCCCCAAATCCCTGGCTGATGGACCACTATCCGGACGCGTATCTCAGCATGGGACTTACGGCGGAGAATGTGGCCAAGAAATATGGCATCACCCGCGAAAAGGCGGATGAATTTTCGCTCGCCAGTCACAAGAAAGCGCTTGCCGCGATTGCCGCCGGAAAGTTCAAGGACGAAATTGCGCCGGTGCAGGTGCAGACGACAGTCGTCGCCAAAAGCGCGAACGGCCACGCGGCAAAGGCCAAGACAACCACGGCGCTTTTCGAAATAGACGAAGGACCCCGCGCCGACACCAGCATGGAAGCCCTGGCCAAGCTCAAGCCCGCATTTCATGCGCGCGGCACGACGACGGCCGGAAACAGTTCGCAGACAAGCGACGGCGCGGCGGCGGCGATCGTGATGAGCGCCGAACGTGCCCGCGAGCTGGGCGCGAAGCCGATGGCGCGCTTCCTCGGCTTTGCGACCGCCGGCGTCCCTGCTGAGATCATGGGCATCGGCCCTGCGTACGCGATTCCGAAGGTCCTGAAGCTTACCGGTTTGAAGCTCGATCAGATCGATGTGATTGAGCTCAACGAAGCGTTTGCCGTGCAGTCGCTGGCGGTGATCCATGAAGCGGGACTGGACCCCGCGCGCGTGAATCTCAATGGCGGGGCGATTGCCCTTGGGCACCCGCTCGGGTGCACCGGGGCGAAGCTTACGGCAACGATCCTGCGCGAACTTGAGCGGCGCAATGCGCGCTATGGGATGGTCACCATGTGCATTGGCGGAGGAATGGGCGCGGCGGGGATCTTCGAGCGGATTGCGTCTTAAATTTAAATAAGGGCAAAGGCTTTTAACACGGAGGACACAGAGAAATGCGGAGAAAACCCTTTGACCTTGGACATTCACATCGCGACTGGTCTGGCTACCGGATCAGCAAGTACGTGCCATAGCCCAATCCCGCGCCCAGCAAGGATCCCACCACCACGTCGCTCACAAAGTGCATTCCCAAGATGACGCGGGACACAGCGATGCTCACCGATAAGGCAAGCAAAGCCGCTTGCAACTCCGGATAGAAGATGCACAAGGGGACCGCGATGGCGAAAGCGCTCATCGCGTGGCCCGAGGGGAAAGAAAACTGATCGGGTGGAAGTATTTTCGACCAGCAATGCGACTCGAGTTGGCACGGGCGCTTCCTCTTGCTGGCCTTTTTGATATAGCGGAACAGCACAAGGGTCGCGACTTCGGCCGATGCGCTGGCGGCGAAGGCAATAAACCGCCTGTCGCCTCCGAACAGGAGTAAGACGATGCCGACGGAATACCAGACCCAGCCGTCTCCCAACCGCGTAGAAGCGATCATCCAATAGCGAAGCCATCTCGGCGGGCGCCAGCGATGGACCTTCCTCATGACTTGATAGTCGCGGGCTTGTATAAACTCCCAGACCATTCTTCGAGCGGTCATGGCTGCACCTTTTTTCTGCGGGCTGCAAGTACAGCCCGCACCCGCCTACGCCATTTGCTTCTGACGCACTGGCAGCGTCCCCAGCATACGCTTCGGCGCGGGCCGGGGCCCGTTAATGGTTGTACCCCAACGGTGGATAAAACCGAGATCCACAAAATAGTCGACGGCGACCCCGGCAGGGACCAGAGCGACCAGAGGAGCGAGTAACACGGTCCAGCGGTCTTCGCGTATCATCTCGCCGCAAAGCAGGAGAATATCCCGAGTCAGTTTCCAGTAGCCGCCCGATTCGCCGCAGAGGCGGCCCTTTCCGGCGCGCAGTCCAGCGAAAAACTCTTCTTTGTTCCTTGCTCCCGGCACCTCGGTGTACGTGGTGCCCACCGAGGCAAGGGCGTGCGCGTCGCTTCCGGCCACTTGCGTCTTGCATCGCTTCCAGGCAAACTCCGCGGCATGTTGGTTGGCCGAGGCCAACATCTGGCCGTTGCGGGCTTCCACGGCAGGAAAGTATCCTGAAAACCATTCGTAGTCGTCCGCGTTTCGACGCCCGGTCACGGAAGAAAATACGTGATTTACGGTGAAAAAAAGCCGCTGCTCGGAAAGGTACGCAAGGAGGCGGATGATGTCATTCCGGCGGCGGTTGATTTCCATGTGCTGGCGTTCGGTGATGTCATAGACGCCGACGTGGGCCTCTGTGCCGCTCGGCATGCGGCAGGTCACCTCTTCGCTGACAAAGAAATCCGGGTAGCGGCGCAGCTCTTCCGCTCCGCTGATGGAGTCGTGATCGGTTAGGGTGACCAAGTCCATGCCACGTTTACGCAGCGTGGAATAAACATCTTTCGGAGCACTGTAGCTTTCCTTGAAAAAATGGCGCAGGATAGCAACAGGCAGTGTACCTGAGTGAAGCGAGTGGACGTGCAGATCGCATCTCATTGTGGAAAAGTCTCTCAAAAAGACTTTGCAAACTTGTTACGCGACGTTGAACAAATTGTAAGAATTGTCTGTTACTGATTGAGCACAAACGGGTTAACGCACGAGGGGGTGCAACGGTAGATGGCAGACGGATTGTCCGGCCCGCAGGACCGAAGACGCCGCATCCATCTTGTTTTCTTTGACGCCGGAGGGGGCCACCGCAACGCGGCAACCGCTTTGCAGGTGCAAATCGAGCGGGAGGGCCTGCCTCTGGAAGTGTCCCTGGTGAACCTTCAGGAAGTCCTCGACCCGCTGGATATCGTCCGCAAACTGACCGGAATTCGCATCCAGGACTTGTACAACAAGATGCTCCGCCATGGCTGGACCCTGGGCAGCCCCCAGCTCATGCGCGTTCTACAACTTGTGGTGCGGACATACCACAGGCCCGCCGTGCAGGTTCTGGAAAAATTCTGGAAAGACCATTCCCCGGACATGGTGGTGTCGCTCGTGCCGCATTTCAACCGCGCGCTCCGGGAGAGTTTTGAGAAGGCGTTTCCGGGCAGGCCGTTCGTCACGGTCCTGACCGACCTCGCGGATTATCCGAAGCATTTCTGGATTGAGAGAGAGTCCCAATACATTGTCTGCGGAACCGAGCATGCCGTCGAACAGGCCCGCGCGCTCGGCCATCTTGATGGCACTGTCTTCCGGACTTCCGGGATGATCCTTCATCCGCGCTTTTACGAGCCCCTCCCCGTGGACCGGCCCGCCGAGCGAATAAAACTCGGTCTGAATCCCAAGCTGCCGACCGGCATTGTATTGTTCGGGGGATACGGGACTTCGAAGATGCTGGGCATTCTGCGGGAGATTAACCGGTCCTCTTTGCAAGTGCAGCTGATCCTGATTTGCGGCCGGAATGAAAAACTGGCGGAGGCGCTGCGGCGGGAACCCACCCGGATTCCCATCCACGTGGAGGGCTTCACGACGCAAATCCCATACTTCATGGCGCTCTCGGATTTTTTTATCGGCAAGCCGGGACCGGGAAGCATCAGCGAGGCGCTTGCCAAACACTTGCCCGTGATCATCGATTGCAACGCGTGGACGCTGCCGCAGGAACGCTACAACGCGCAATGGGTTCGCGAAAAAGAAGTCGGCATCGTGGTGCGCAGCCACCGGCAGGTGGCGGGCGCCGTGGCGGAACTGTTGAAGCCGGGCGAGCTGACGCAATTCCGTGCGCGCACCGCCGCGATGGAAAACCGCGCGATCTTCGAAATTCCAGCCATCTTTGAAAAAATCTTGAACGGCGGCCCGGAGAAGACTTTAGCGGAATCAGGAATCGATAATTTCAAATCTCAAATTTGAGATTTGAAATTTGCTCTCAAATTTGAGATTTGAAATTTGCAGATTTCAGAATTGCAAATTCAAGATCGCGCGACACGATTTTGCATGGCCTGGGAGCCGCCGGTCTTTGATCACCAGATACAAGTCACCAATCACCGATTACCAGTCACTGGTCACCCGTCACCTCTGTTTCTTCCCGCGCAGATCGCGGCCGGTCATTTCCGGCGGCACGGGAAGACCTAGCACGCCCAGCAGCGTCGGCGCGACATCGCGCAATGATCCGCCGGGGGCGAGAGGCCCCGTTCCATCCTCCGTTGCGAGAATCAGCGGCACGGGATTTGTGGTGTGATAGGTATGCGGTCCGCCGGTGACCGGGTCGATCATGGTTTCGGCGTTTCCGTGATCGGCGGTGACGATCCAGGCTCCGCCGCGCGGCTGCAGCGCCTGGCGGATGCGGCCCAGGGAATCGTCCACCGCTTCGACTGCTTTTATCGCGGCTTCCAGATTGCCCGTGTGTCCCACCATGTCGGCGTTGGCGAAATTCATGACCACGGCGTCGAAGTCACCCTTCTCGATGGCCTTTACGACCGTTTCGGCAATGCCCGCGGCGCTCATTTCCGGTTTCAGATCGTACGTGGGCACCTTGGGGGACGGAACGAGTATGCGTTCTTCGCCGCCGAAAGGCTTTTCGATGCCGCCGTTGAAAAAATAGGTGACGTGCGCGTATTTCTCCGTCTCGGCGCAGCGCAGATTTTTCAGGTTTTGTTCGGCAAAGACCTGCGCCAGGATGTGGGCGATTTTTTCCGGCGCGATCACGTAGCGCAGCCACGCCCAGGACTTGTCGTACTGCGTCATGGCGACGTAGAAAAGATTTGACGGCCGCTTCGGATCGGCAAATTCCTTGAAGCCCGGCTCGGCGATGGCGCGCGTCAACTGGCGCGCGCGGTCGGCGCGAAAATTGAAGAAAATCACGGCGTCATCGTCGCGAATCGGGCCGGCAGGCGGCGCAGACGGCGAAGCGCTCGCTGCGATCACGATTGGCTCGACGAATTCGTCGGTGGCGCCGCGTTCGTAGCTGCGGCGGATTGCTTCTAACGGGTCGGCCGCTTTCACCGGGGCTTCGCCGTGGACGACGGCGCGGTAGGCGCGCTCGACGCGTTCCCAGCGGTTGTCGCGGTCCATGGCGTAGTAGCGGCCAGTGAGAGACGCGATGCGACCACAGCCGATTTCGCGGATTTTCTGCTGCAATTGCTGGATGTAATCGACGCCGCTGTGCGGAGGCGTGTCGCGCCCATCCGTGAAGCAGTGGATGAACACGCGCTCGACGTGCTGCTCGCGCGCCATCCGCAGCAGCGCAAACAGGTGTTGCATGTGCGAGTGCACGCCGCCATCGCTGGCGAGGCCCAGCAGGTGCAGGTTGCGCGCGCGGCCCCGCTCCATGGCCTCGACGAGGAGCGGCTGCTTGAAAAATTCGCCGTTCGCGATCATCACGTCGATGCGCGTGATGTCCATATGGATGATGCGCCCCGCCCCCATGTTCATGTGGCCCACTTCGCTGTTGCCCATTTGCCCTTCGGGCAATCCGACGGAGGGCCCGGACGTTTGGATCAGCGTGTTGGGAAAATCCTTGAGCAGGCGGTCGTAGTTCGGTTTTCGCGCGAGAGCGATCGCGTTGCCCTTGGTTTCGGCGCGATACCCCCAGCCATCGAGCACAGTCAGCACAATCGGTTTCGGTCGTTTTGGCATAGTTCGTAAGGATACTCGCTTTTTGGTGTAGCGCCCGCCTTCAGGCGGGCATCTGTCTTTTCTTCCAGGGCGGCGCCCAAGCCCCAGCGTATGGCGAAGTCTTCCAAGGCCGCGTGAACGACCCAGAAAACGGGTACTCCTCAAAGTTTTTACAAAGTCCCTTGCGGACGGGATTCATCCAGATGTACGCGGCCACCTCGTTAGATTTTTCACTCGTACGAAGGACTTGGTCATAGTAGTTTTTCTGCCAAAGCCTCACGCCAGTTTCCTGCTGATAAACATACGCGGTCTTTTGTTTGAAACTCTTCACTAGTACAAGAAGATTGCTACTTGGCGTCTTCCCAAAGGCCAGGAAATGCAGGTGGTCAGGCATTACACAATAAGCGTCCACTACAAATTGGTGCAGAAGCGTTTCGGTTCGCAGGACCTCAATAATCCATGTGGCTCTTTCGCCGTTGAGAAAAATTGGTTGTCGACTCTCGCAGCACATCGTAAGGAAAGCCCATCTCTCGCCGAGGTATTCCTGCGGGGGGAGCCGGTGTGTATTACGCGTGAATTCCAACTCGATATTTCCCCGGTCGTTTGAAGAATTCGGAGGTCCAAATTCCACCAATCCTGGAATCGGTGGGCCCTACGACAGCACTCGCGACTCAGCCGGATGCCCGCCTGAAGGCGGGCGCTACACATCGAGCAAAACCTCAATTGCGGGCTAGCGTTCATTCATTTCATCGCCCGTATAGGGTCCAGCCGATCGAACAGTCCGCCGGAGTCGCTTCATCAGGGCATCGTACTCGCGAGCTGAAACATCTTTCCGTGCGTAAGACTCAAGCCACTCGAGCATGGCCTCCTCTAGTGTTTTCCCCAGAAAGCGAGCGGTCCTTCGGGCCCGTTCGATTAAGTCTTCGTTGGCAGAAATCGTTATCTTTTTCATACAAGAATCAGGATACAGCAGTTCCGAGTGATCGGCGCAGGAGACTATTTTCGCGCAAGGGCCGAACGGCCTGGAAACTTCGCGGCGGCGCCCAACTCTTCCTCGATGCGCAGGAGCTGGTTGTACTTGGCGACGCGGTCGGTGCGGGAGGCGGAGCCGGTCTTGATTTGGCCGGTGCCCATGGCGACGACCAGGTCGGCGATGAAGGTGTCCTCGGTTTCGCCGGAGCGGTGCGAGACGATGGACGCGTACCCTGCCTTGCGCGCCATTTCGATGGCTTCGATGGTTTCGGTGACGGTACCGATTTGGTTAAGCTTGATCAGGATGGCGTTGCCGATTTTTTCGGAAATGCCGCGTTGCAAGCGAACTGTGTTGGTCACGAACAAATCGTCGCCTACCAGCTGCACTTTACCTCCCAATTCGGTCGTCATGTGTTTCCATCCGGCCCAATCGTCTTCCGCGAGGCCGTCTTCGATGGAGACGATGGGGAACTGGCGGACCCAATCGGCCCAGAACTTCGTCATCTGCTCCGAAGTGCGCGCGGATTTGTCGGACTTCTTGAATACATATTTGCCGCTGGCCTTGTCGTAAAATTCGCTCGATGCGGGATCGAGGGCGATGGCGACGTGCTCGCCGGGCTTGTAGCCGGCCGCCGTGATGGCTTCGAGGACAACTTCGATGGCTTCGTCGTTCGATTTCAGGTTGGGCGCGAAGCCGCCTTCGTCGCCAACTGCGGTCGAGTAGCCGCGCTTGTGCAGCACCGCTTTCAGGCGATGGAAGACTTCCACGCCCATGCGCAGGGCTTCATCAAACGTCTTTGCGCCCACGGGCATGGCCATGAATTCCTGCAGGTCCACGGAATTGTCGGCGTGCGCGCCGCCATTCAAAATGTTCATCATCGGCACGGGAAGCGTGTTGCCGGAGGGATCGCTCGAATAGCGCGCGAGATATTTGTAGAGCGGCTGGCGCGCGGCCGATGCGGCCGCGCGCGCCGCCGCCATGGAAACGGCGAGGATGGCGTTTGCGCCAAGATTCCCCTTGTTCGGTGAGCCGTCGATTTCGATCATGCGGCGGTCGAGCGCGGCCTGGTCGGAGGCATTTAGGCCGGTGACGGCGCGAGCAATTTCGCCATTCACGTTAGCCACGGCCTTGAGCACGCCCTTGCCGAGGTAGTGCGATTTATCGCCATCGCGCAATTCGATGGCTTCATGCTCACCGGTGGACGCGCCCGAAGGCACCGCGGCGCGGCCGAGTGTGCCTCCTAATAAGATGACATCCGCTTCCACGGTCGGATTGCCGCGCGAATCGATGATTTGTCTGCCATGCACCCGCGCGATTTTCGTCGACATGCCGCCTCCTGGAGAAATACCCAGACCGATAGCAACCACAGATGAACACAGATGAACACGGATAAGAGAAAGGAAAGTTTAGAGTTGACAGTTTAGAGTTAACAGTGAACCGTGAAGAGCAACACCGCCCGCCAAGCGTAGCTAACTCTTAACACATAGCACCTGCCACCTACAACCTGCCACCGACTCCCTGGCCCTCTCATTCCGGTTCCTCGATCATGGATTCTTCGCGGACCACGACGACGATTCCGCTTTCGGTGACATGATAGTGCTGGCGGTCGGCTTCGAGGTCGTAGCCAATCTCGGCGCGCTCGGGAATGGTGACATGGCGGTCGATGATAGCGTTGCGGACGCGGGCATGGCGTCCGATATTCACATGATTGAACAGGATTGAGCTTTCGACATCGGAGTAGCTGTTGGTCCGCACGTCGTAGCCCAGCACGGAGCGATTTACGCGGCCTCCCGAAATGATCGACCCTCCGCCCACCATGGAATCCAGTGAAACGCCCATGCGTTTGGAATCGGCGAACACGGTTTTCACCGGAGGGTATTGGTGTTGCCAGGTGCGGATCGGCCAGGTTTTATCATACAGATTGAAAACCGGCGACACGGACACCAGGTCCATGTTGGCTTCGTAGTAAGCCTCGATGGTGCCCACGTCGCGCCAATATTGCGCTCCGACTTTATTCTCGTCGATGAAGTTATAGGCGTACACGCGATATTTCGTGAAAATGCGCGGCAAAATATCTTTCCCGAAATCGTGCTTGGAATTGGGATCCTCGGCGTCCGCCAGGAGGGCCGGGATCAGCAGCTGCGTGTTGAATACGTAGACGCCCATGGAGGCGTTCACCATGTCCGGATGCAGGTGCGAGCGCTTCGGCGATATGGGTTTTTCCTCGAAGCCGACGATCCGCCAATTTGCGTCGGTCTCGATGACGCCGAAACGGCCCGCCGCTTCCTGCGACGGAACCTCAAACGTGGCCACGGTCACATCGGCCCCGGAATCCACATGCTGCTGCAGCATTTTCTGGTAATTCATTTTGTAGATGTGGTCGCCGGACAGAACGATGACGTAGCGCGAGTGCTCGCTGCCAATGGAATAAATGTTCTGGTAAACGGCGTCGGCGGTTCCGAGGTACCAATTGGTGGAGACGCGCATCTGGGGCGGCAGGACTTCGATGAATTCGCCGAGGCCCAGGAGTTGGGACCAGCCCTGGCGAGTGTGCCGGTTGAGCGAAAGCGCTTTGTATTGCGTCAGAACGAAGACGCGGCGGAGATCGCTGTTGATGCAGTTGGAAAGCGTTACGTCGATGATGCGGTAGACGCCGCCGAAGGGCACAGCCGGCTTGGCGCGGTCTCGCGTGAGCGGCCACAGCCGTTCACCCTGCCCGCCTGCCAGCAGAACGCCGATCGCATCGCGCATCAGGGACATGAGCGCATCTTTCTGCCCCGCCTGAACTGACCGGGGCAGGGAGTAGAACCCCCGATATTCTAGCAGGTACGCCGGAAAGTCCCCTATAGTGCTGTCCGAGACCGCCCCTTTCCCGGGGCCGGGCCCAAAAAACAAAGCTTGACTTCGGTGGGCGGGTCCGCTAGAAGTGAGTGCCAACAGGTCGTTATAAACGAGTGGACCTCTCATAGTCGGTATGGTTAATAGCCATCATTGCCACATGCATCGGAAGGACGGTGAAGTCTGAGTGGCTGAAGTCAGTATCCAAGAAGGTGAGTCTCTGGAAAATGCCCTGCGCCGGTTCAAGCGCAAAGTGCAACAGGAAGACATCATCAAGGAAATCAAGAAACACAGTTATTACATGAAGCCTGGTGAGAAGCGCCGCGCGAAACAAGCGTTATCGCGCAAGCGGCTCCGCAAAAAGCAGCGGCGGGAGCTGGATTGAGCTCCCTCAGGCGGGCATGATGACCCGGGATTTTCCTAAGCACCCTCGGACCAGTCGGAATTGGGACCCACGTTCTTCCCCGGCGTATCCCAGCAAAATCTGACTCAGACGGAGGTGCCGTGGGCTCTCCAACCAGCGTGGAGCCTCGGAGCAGCGTATGGAATATCACGATAAGGTCCTGAAGTGCTCGGAATGTAGTCAGGAGTTTGTCTTCACCGCCGGCGAACAGATGTTTTTCGCCGACAAGGGCTTCAAGAATGAGCCCAAGCGGTGCAAGGATTGCAAAGCCAAGCGCTCTCAGAACCCGGGCCCAAGCGCAGGCACCAATAACTTCCAGCGGGCGGAAACCAAAACGACCTGCTCGCAATGCGGAAAGGAAACCACAGTTCCTTTTCGCCCGACGCAGGGACGCCCCGTGTTCTGCCGCGAATGTTTCCAGCAGCGGCGGTCCATGAGCTCACCGGCATAGCTCGAGGGAGGGAATCGCGATTGCTCCACGGTGCCTGACGTGGCGGCACAGCGAATTCCTTCCTCGTGTCACAGTTGGATTGTCCGCGTCGTGCTCCGGGGCACGATTCCCCTTGCGTAAGGCCTCCCTGGCCTCGCTCATTTTCGCTTGCCAGTCTGTAGTTATATTGCGGTTGGGATGTTTCCTTGTTCGCTTCCAAATTGAATCTTGCGCAGCGTGCGCTTAAGATGGGCGGCGTGTGCGCGTGAGGTTTCCGCCAGTCTGCAAGTGGCGTGCGCAAAGCTTCGGAAAGATCGGGGAAAATGAAAACATCGTTGTCGGATTCGGCTGTTCAATCTGCATTGCGGATATTGGAAGGGCCTTCCGCCGCGTTCGCGCATCGCTACCCTGGCGAAACGGGACGCCGCCAGCCGGTTCACGTCGTGTACGGCGGCGCGCATTTGTTCCGAGCCGGCATTTCCAGACGGCTTGGCGACCTGGCCCTGGCGACCCTAAAAGAATTCGCGCCGGATGCGTTCACCTTTGCGCGCGCGATCGGCTTGCCGGGGGCTGAGGCGCTCCCAAAATCCGGCAAGCAAGCCAGGGCGGCCGAGCGGCACTTCGCGAAATCGCCTGAAAAACTGCGGCGCGAAAATCGCGCGGCCTGGATGGCCCAAACCATTTACAGCCTGGTGCTCGAAAAATTGCAGCGTGAGCCGGTCGAGGATTTCCGAATTGATTTCGAGGATGGCTACGGAAATCGTCCCGATGCGGAAGAGGATCAGCACGCGAAGCTCGCCGCCGAGGAAGTGGCCAAGGGCTTCAGAGAAGGTTCACTGCCGCCGTTTATCGGAATTCGCCTCAAACCGTTCTCGCCGGAATTGCGCGACCGCAGCATCCGCACGCTCCATCTTTTCCTGAGCGCGCTGTGCGAAGCCACGCGCGAGCGCCTTCCCGCAAACTTCGTCGTCACTTTGCCCAAAGTTGTGATCCCCGAGCAGATGGCCGCGCTCGCGCACCTGCTCGATGCCATGGAACCCGCGCTGGGCCTGGAAAAAGGTTCGCTGCGATTCGAGATGATGATCGAAACGGCGCAGGCGATTCTCAACGAACGCGGGAATTCGAGCTTGCCTGGATTTCTGGATGCGTCAGGCGGCCGCTGCATCGCCGCGCATTTTGGCACTTACGATTACACGGCCAGCTGCAGCATCACCGCGGCCTACCAAGTGATGGACCACCCCGCCTGCGACTTCGCCAAACACATGATGCAAGTCGCGTTTGCGGGCACGGGCATATGGCTCTCCGATGGCGCAACGAACGTTCTCCCTGCGCCGCCGCATCGCGCGGATAAAGGCAAGCGGCTCACGCGCGCTCAGCAGGAAGAAAATCGCGAGGCCGTGCATCGCGCCTGGCGGCTTCACTTCGGACACATCCAGCATTCCCTCGTTTCCGCGTACTACCAGGGTTGGGACCTGCATCCGGCGCAACTTCCCACGCGCTATGCGGCCGTGTTTTCGTTTTTTCTCGAAGGGCTCGATTCCGCCGCCGCGCGGCTCAAGAATTTCGTCGAGAAAGCGGCGAAAGCCACGCTCGTCGGCGATGTGTTTGACGACGCCGCCACGGGACAAGGCCTGCTCAATTTTTTCCTGCGCGCAATTAACTGCGGAGCGATTGGCGAATCGGAAGCAGAGCGCCTGACGGGAGTCACCATCGATGAGTTGCGCATGGGGTCATTTCTGAAAATCCTGAACAATAGAGCGCGAAAATGAAGCCTAAGCGGAGGGACCTTGGAGGCCGGACCTCGACTTGAAGTGGATTGCCAGTTGCAATTCTCCGAGTTCTATCACGCTCTCAGGTGGGACGCGTGGAGAAGGTTTTGGTGGCTTTACTGCACCCTGATTATCGGAGCGTTCGGCTTCGGAATGGTTCATGTCTTTCACTCGATTTCTGTGTCTTCTTTCAATGCATTCGAAGCGATTCTCTATACGGTGGGATTCCCAGCCCTACTCGGTGGCGTTTTTTATTACAGTGTTTACCGGTTTGCTCAGCAGCAATTCAGGACTGGAAGTGGTTTTCGAGAGCAGCGTCATTACATATTTTTTGAGGAAGGAGTAGAGACTTCTACTTCAGTTTCGTCGGGCAGATCTGCCTGGACTCTGCTGTACAAAGTATTTGAAACCAGAGAGTCATTCTTTTTCTTTGGTTCTATGGCATCTTTCACAATCCTCCCTAAACGAACATTGGAAACGGAAGATCGCGTTCAGCTATTGAGGAATTTGATTCGGCAAAATGTCGGTGCGAAAGCGAAGCTGCTGAAGTAATAAGGCAGTTAGGCAGCCGTCGTCAGCTCCCGCGGTAGGTCGAGTACCCAAACGGGCTGATCAGGAGCGGCACGTGATAATGGGTTCTCGCATCCCGTACCTCAAAAACTACGGGAATGTCCGAGTAAAATGTTTCGACGTGCAGCGCGCGGAAGTAACCCCCCACGTGGAACGTGAGGCGGTACGTTCCCACGGTTAACAACGCGTCTCCCAGCAGGGCATTGCAGCGCCCGTTCTCGTCGGTAACGCCGGCACCGGTGAATTTCCAATCCTCACTTGATTTCTTATCCAGCTCAATCTTGAGGCCTGCGGCAGGGCGGCCGCGTGAGGTGTCGAGAACGTGGGTCGTTATGGCGCTCATGAGGATCGCTGCTCGCCGGCCAGGAGTTTCTCCAGGCGGATCCGCGTAATCTGCCGCTGCTGTTCTGCCGCGATCGAGAGTTCGCTGGCCAGGTCATTCTGGAGGCGTTGATTCAGAATCGCAAGCATTCCTTCGGCGGTTTTGCCGGTGGCGCACACGATGTAGATGTAGCCGAATTTTTCAAAGTAGGCGCGATTGGCCCTGGCCAGCCGCGCCTTCACGTCTTCGCCCGCGGCGCGCGCGCCGGCTTGCTCGCCTGCGGCCCACTGGCGAGCCGACTCTGAACCACTCGCGGGCTTTTCGCCGATCTGGGGATGATGGCTGAAGGCTTCCATCCAGTCGGCGCGGTCCAGTTTCCACCAGATTGAGTCTGCGGCTTTGTGAAGCGCTTCCACGGTTGCATAGGGTCGCCGCGAAGCGACACTCGCGGCCCAGCGCACCGAGCCGCAACAGTCCATCAACGCCGGTTCCGCTTGAGCAGAAGGCAGCGCATTGAATTCCGCGAGCGTCACGTCAGGAAATCCTTTTCGTCAGAGTCCCAAAGATACGCAGGCGTGCAACGCCACCGTCGGGGTAAATGTGAAAACGCGCGTGCGTCGCTTCACCCGAAGCCACTAGCTCTTTTTCGTAGACGTGCATGGAATCCGCTTGCAGCTTCGTCCTCGTCAATATTTCTTTCCAGGGAAGGGCGCCAAGCGCGGTGGGATCAGTGAGGTCGCGCGGCGCGGTGCATACTTCGAG
This sequence comes from uncultured Acidobacteriota bacterium, assembly GCA_963719875.1. GTDB lineage: Bacteria > Acidobacteriota > Terriglobia > Acidiferrales > UBA7541 > Palsa-360. Next base: position 2,589,170 of record CAVRDJ010000002.1, read on the forward strand.
CGAGCAGCTTTCCGGGAAATTGCCTTTGAAATGGGAAGTATCGACTTCGACGCGGCTGATTTTTCCCGCCGCGCCCAGACGCACGATGCACCAGTCGTGTCCGGGCCCGCGGCGGCGGCGCGTTTCCCAGCCGTCGTGCATTCCGGTCGAGCGGCCCGGGAGGATCAGGTTGTTGCGTGAGCCGAAAAACATGTCGCTCGAAACAATGACCCAGCCGCCGTGCTCGACGCCCGCGAGGTCAATCTCGCCTCCTGTGCGAAAGAGCGCCGGCCAGTCCGGCACGACTTCCCCGTGGACACGGAGGCGCGCCACGCCGCCGTCCGGATAAATTTTGAAGCGCAGGTGCGTGACCCGGCTCGAAGACGTGATCGGAAACGGGTTTCGAGCGTCGCCGGCAAGAGGCGACTTCTGTAGCAAGTTGCTCCACTTCGTTGCATGATCTTCGAGTTGTGCGAGGCCGGGATCGCCATCCTCTGCGCACGCCTCGAGTTCGCAGTGCTCCGGAAAATTTCCTTTGAAGTAAGAGGTATCCACCACGACGCCGTGAATGACGCCGGGAAGGCCCAATTTCACGATGCACCAATCGTGGCCCGGCGTTCGACGGCGGCGCGTTTCCCAGCCGTCCATCCACTTGCCAACGTCAGTATATTTGTCCGCGATCCAAACGGGAGGAGAGGCCTTCAGCAGATTTTCCTTCGACGCAAAAAATTCATCATTGGCGGCGAGCACTCGTCCGCCGAGCCGCTCGGCGGCAAGATCGATGTATTCGGTGAAATCCATCAGCGTTCGCCCCGCCGCAAAAGCGTCCCGCGCGGAGCGCCCAGGAAGCGTCCCCGATCATAGATCATCTCGCCCCGCAAAAATGTGGCTTCCACTGTGCCGCGGAGCGGTACGTTCACGTAGGGCGTAAGTTTGTGCCGGTGCTGCAGCATCTTAGGCCGCACGATGAAACGCTTCTCCGGATTCCAGACAACCATGTCAGCATCGAATCCGGGTGCAATCGAGCCTTTGAATTTTTCCAACCCTGCGAGTCTCGCCGGACCGGTGCACATCCAGCGTACCAGATGCTTCAGCGAATAATTTTGTCCACTCAATTTCGTCCACATCACGGGAAGGCCAAGTTGCAGGGAAGCGATCCCGCCCCAGGCCTTAAAAAAATCGCCCGTTTCGAGACATTTCATCGCGGGTGGGGAAGGCGAGTGATCGGACACCACGAAATCGATCGCGCCCCTGCCCAGCGCATTCCAAAGAGCCATGTTGTTCCGCAAACCACGAATCGGCGGCGCGCACTTGTATTCCGTTCGCCCGCTCCGGATCGAGGCCGACGCGAAAAAGAGATAATGAGGGCAGGTTTCCGCGGTGATGCGCACACCTTCCTTTTTCGCGCCCCGAATCAGCGGCAGAGAAAGCTCCGAGGAAAGATGAACGATGTGGACTCGAGCTTTGAATTCACGCGCAAGGCGGATCATCATCTCGACCGCTTTTGTTTCCGCGCCCGGCGGTCGTGACATCAGCCACGACTTGTACTTCGCCGGATCGGACTTCGCGAGCTTCTTGTTCGCTTCCTCAATCGGCCCCGGCAACTCCGCATGAACCAACAGCGGAGCATCCAATGTCGCGAGTTCCGGCAACGCGGCCCGGAGATCGTCTTCATTTACGTGCTTAAATTCCGGCACGCCCGAAGGAACCAGGAAACACTTGAAGCCAAACGCCCCGGCGCGATGCAGCGCGCGAAGCTCGCCCGCATTGCCCGGCACAACGCCGCCCCAAAATCCTACGTTTACCCAGCATTTTTTGCGGGCCGCATGGCGCTTGGTTTCGAGCGCGGCGGCCGTAATGGTTGCGGGAATGCAGTTGAGAGGCATGTCGATCAGTGTAGTCACTCCGCCCGCGGCCGCCGCGCGCGTCGCCGTCTCGAACCCCTCCCAGCCGGTACGTCCTGGTTCGTTGATGTGGACATGCGTGTCGACAAGACCAGGCATGACGACGGATTCTCCCGCGTCATAGACGTGTTTGCCCGAAGGAAGATCGTTGTAGCCGGAGATGGCCTCGATCGAGCCGTTGCGAAGGTGCACGGTCGCCGCCCGGACTCCTTCCGGCGTCACAACGCGCTTGCTGCGGATCGCGTGGATAGTAGTCATTTCGCGAGCTGCAAGAGGAATACTTCGAGCAGGTTTTGCGCGACGCGCAAGCGATAGCGCGCGGTCGAGCGAATGTCGTCGATGGGCGCGATTTCTTGCGCGAGCATTTCTTTTGCCGCAGCAATGACCGCGGGCGTGACGCTGCCGCCACACAGCGCGTCCTCTGTTTTCACCGGGCGCAGGACGATGGGAGCCACGCTTCCAAGCGCGATCCGCACGTCGCGAATCGCGCCCTTTTCGACAAGCGCCGCGCCGGCAAAGCACACCTTGGAAATCGCCTGCGCCTGGCGCGTGCCCACTTTCCGGTAATACTGCCGCCACTTTTTCACGCGGCGCGGCAGCCGGACCGCGCGCAACAATTCATCGGACGCCAGCTGCATCTGTTTGTAGCCGGTGTGAAAGCCGTGGTACGGAAGCCACCGCACGCCGCGCGCGGAAACCAGTTCGATTTCAGCATCGTAGACCAGCAGCGCGGGCGGGGAATCGGCCGCCGGCGAAGCATTCACAATATTTCCGCCCAGCGTGCCGCGGTTTTGCGTGGCGATGCTGCCGGTTTCGCGCGCTGCCGAGCAAAGCAGCGGAAATTCCTTCTGAAGCACTCGGTGGTTCAGGATTTCCGTATACGTCGTCAGCGCGCCCAATGTCACGTCAGCGGAGGTCAATTCGATTCCGCGCAAATCATCCAGTTTCGACAGGCTCAGAAAACGCTTCTGGGAGAGTTTCCCGGCCTCAAGCAATACCATCAAGTCCGTGCCGCCCGCGAACGGTTGCCAAACTCCCGGTTCCGCTGCCAGTAAGGCGAGCGTTTCCGAGAGGCTTCCCGGGACGCGCAAATCGTAAGCGGGAATATAGGCTCTCATCGGCGCCTCGGCCTTTTTTCCCCGGTCGATTCGCAGGCGCGCACAACCGCCGCAAAAATCTTCTGATAACCGGTACAGCGGCAGAGGTTTCCCGCCAGGCCTTCGCGAATTTCGGCATCACTGGGATGAGGATGCCGCCCGAGGAGGGCTAAGGAAGCGATGACCATGCCGGGCGTACAAATCCCGCACTGCGCGCCGCCACATTCCAGAAACGCCTCCTGCACAGCGCTTAATTGGTCGCCACGGGCTATTCCTTCAATGGTGCGAATGTCCGCTCCGTCCGCCTCGATTGCGGGGACGAGGCAACTGTTGACGATGGCGCCATTCATGAGTACAGCGCACGCGCCACACTCGCCTTCGCCGCAACCCTCTTTCGTTCCGGTCAGGTGCATTTCCTCGCGCAGAACATCCAGCAGCCGCGCCATTGGAAATGTTTGCACGCGGCGCGGCTCGCCATTGACCCTGCACGCGATGCCGATGCGGTTGACTATTTCAGACAATCGTGCTCACCTCTTCCGTCATCGCTTCCATCAAGATTTCCGGCGTCGCGGGAATTTGGCGCACGCAAATTCCCGTGGCGTTCTCGATGGCGTTGAGGATCGCCGGGGCCGGGCCATCCATCGGCAGTTCGCCGATGCCCTTTGCCCCGTGCGGGCCGAAGGGATAAGGCTGCTCTTCAAAAAATACCCGAATGGGAGGAATATCCGCGGCGGTCGGCATGATGTAGTTGGTCATCTGGCCGTTGGCCATGCGCCCCTCGCGCCAGACAACATTTTCATAGAGCGCCATGCCGATGGCCTGCGCCACGCCGCCCTCGATCTGTCCCGCGGCGAGCACGGGATGAATTACTTTTCCTACTTCCTGCACGGCGACAAAATCGGTGACGCGCGCCTCGAATGTAACCGTATCCACCGCGACTTCGGCCACGTACACAGCCCACGCATAAGTGCCGTAGGCGTCGCCACTGTAGGTAGCGTCGTCCCAGTGCAAGCCGGGTGGAGGTTCATACTGGCTTCGTGAACGCAGCGGCCCGCGCGTTTCGATGTAACGCCGGCACGCGCGCACAAATTCATCCTCGGTGCACGCATCGCAGAGCAAGCCGCTTTCCAGTAATGTTCGTTTTAAGTCGAGCGCGGCGGCCTCAACCAGATTTCCGACAACCATCGCTGTGCGGGAAGCAACGGTCGGGCCGCTGTTCGGCACCGCGCCAGTATCCGGCTGCGCGATTTCGATGCGATCGTAGCCGATGCCGAGCGCGTCCGCCGCGATTTGCGAGAAGATCGTGTTCGTCCCCTGCCCGATCTCGGTGCTGGCGGCGAGAACGCGAACGTTTCCTTCCGCCGTCGCTTCGAGTTCCACGACGGATGCCAAATACACTTCTCCCGAGCCGGTAAACCCAGCCCCATGCATGAAGGAGGCAAATCCGATCCCGCGTTTGATAGTTGCGCCGGGATTTTCCCGCGCGAAACGCTCGCGCCTGGCGTGATAGTCGCTTTCCCGAAGCGCGCGATCGAGCAGGGCGTTGAAATTCACATCCTCGTGGATCAGTTGTCCGGTCGCGGTCGTCTCGCCTTTGCGAATAAAATTTCGCCGCCGAAATTCTTCCGGCGTAAGGCCTACGGCGCGCGCAACCTGATCGAGGTGGCGCTCCACTGCGAAAATACTTTGCGGCGCGCCAAATCCGCGAAACGCGCCGTGCGGCGGAGCGTTCGTCGCCACGGCCCGCGATTGAACGCGGACGTTGGGGCAGAAATAAGGCCCCGCCGCGTGAATCGTTCCGCGCGAGAGCACCACGGATGAAAGGGTCGCGTACGCGCCGCCGTCAATCACGAAATCGATGTCCATCGCCACCAGCTTGCCGTCGCGCGTGACGCCGGTGCGATGCCGCGTGCGCGAGGGATGGCGCTTGGTCGTCGCCACCATGTCTTCCGCGCGGTCGTAAATGATTTTCACGGGCTTCCCGGACTTCCACGCCAGAAGCGCCGCGTGCCCCGCGATCATCGATGGGTATTCTTCCTTGCCGCCGAATCCGCCGCCCGTCTCCGCTTGAATCACGCGAATTTTTTCCGCAGGAAAACCAAACAAAGTAACCAGCGCCTTGTGCACGTAATAGGGACACTGCAGCGATCCCCAAATCGTTACTCCGTCCGCGGGATTTGCCGCGGCGATCATGCCCTGGTTTTCGATGTAGAGTTGTTCCTGCGCCCCGGTGCGATATTCGTCCTCAACGATAACGTCCGCCTTCGCCCACGCGGCATCCACGTCGCCTTTTTCCACGTGATACGCTTTGAAGACGTTATCCTCTCCAAAAATAACGGCCCGTTTCGCGATGGAATCTTCGATCGAAAAGATTGTAGGAAGCGGTTCCACATCGATTTGCACCGCGCGGCGCGCCTCCTCGAGCAAATAACGATCCGCATGTGCCAGCAGGACGATCGCCTCTTCGGGATGATTGATCACTTCCGCGGCCAGGCACGGCTGATCGTGCTCGATCAATGCGATTTCGTTTTTTCCTGGGATATCGGCGGCGGTAACGACCGTGAATTCGCTCCACGGAATGCCGTCGTCGAAGCGAATGCCGCGGATGCGCCCTCGCGCGATGCTGCTGCGCACGGTCACGCCGTGCAGCATTTCCGGAAAGGCGAGGTCGTCCACGTACTGGGCGCGGCCCGTCACTTTTTCCCGTCCCTCTTTTCGGATGACGGGATGCCCAAAGTATTTTTCTTCCATATTTTACCGGGGTTATGTAGCGCCCGCCTTCAGGCGGGCAATTGCTTAAATCTGCGATGCCCGCCTGAAGGCGGGCGCTACATAGTCTTCTGGACCCTTTAAGAATAGAAACGTCACGCCGACCCGCGGTTCCCGATTTTCAATACCGGATCCGGTCGCTTTTTCTCGCCCATTCGCGAAACGGTTCAAGCCCCGCTTCCCGCATCATCGGCTCGAACGGAATCCTACGCTCGCGGGGCGGGCGCTTCAATTCTTCGTAGATGAAGGAATCGTCAAACCCGGCTTCGGCGGCATCGCTCGCGGTGGCCGCAAAATAGACCCGGTCCGGCCGCGCCCAATAGATGGCGCCGAGGCACATCGGACAGGGCTCGCAACTGGTGTAAATTTCGCAGCCGGTCAGCTGAAACGTGCCCAGCGCTCGGCAGGCTTCGCGAATGGCGATCACTTCCGCGTGCGCCGTGGGATCGTTCGCGGAGGTGACTAAATTTGTGCCGGTCGCGATGACGCGCCCATCCTTCATCACCATCGCGCCAAACGGCCCGCCCCGGCCCGAGCGGACATTGTCCACCGCTCGCTGAATCGCCTCTTGCATGAAGGAGTTGTTCATACCGCGTAACGCGCCCCCAGCGCACACCCTGCAAATTGTACCGGAAAAGCCGGCCCTGCCGTTTACAGTTTTGTGATGTGCCCGATCGGATTTACGCATTGCCATCTTCGATTGGACTTTCGCAGATTTGTATGTAAAATTATTATTTGGTGTGGGGTTCTTCAGTAATCAGCGTGAGTGGTTGCGTCACCAAAGCGCCCAGCGCCTCCGGCTTGGGACCCACGTCGGCCGCCAAATGGAAGCCATTCACGCCTGGCGTGGCCCTCTCGAAGAAAATTCTCGACTTTGGTTTGGGCAGATCAGGCCGTTTGTCTCGGAATGCTGACACTGCGCGTGTGTCACGCTGGAAGGACCAGAGGGAGGAAGCCTGATGATTGTCGGTGTTCCCCGAGAAACGTATCCGGGGGAGCGGCGCGTGGCGCTCGTGCCCATCGTCATTCCCAATCTTTCGAAGGCAGGCCTGGAAGTCATTGTCGAAGCCGGCGCGGGCGCCGCTGCGGGCTTTCCGGACGCCGAATACGCCGCCAAGGGCGCGAAGGTTATTGTAGACAGGGCTCAAGTATTCGCGGCCGCGGACATCATCGTTCAAATGCTTTGCTACGGGTCGAATGACCAGACGGGCCGCGCCGATTTGCCGCTGTTTCGCCGCAACCAGGTTCTGATCGGATTCCTGCGCCCCATCGGGTCTCTCGTTACGGTTCAAGAGATCGCGGATGCAGGCGTGACTTCTTTTTCCGTGGAATTGATGCCCAGATCGACCAGGGCGCAAAGCATGGACGCGCTTTCTTCCATGGGCACCATCTGCGGCTACAAAGCCGTCCTGATCGCTGCCGACACGCTTCCGAAAATTCTCCCCATGCTGACAACGGCTGCGGGCACGATCACTCCCGCGCGCGTCCTGGTCATCGGCGCAGGCGTGGCCGGGTTGCAAGCCATCGCCACGGCGCGCAGGCTGGGAGCGGTGGTCTCCGCCTACGATTTGCGTCCCGCGGCCAAGGAGCAGGTGCACAGCCTTGGGGCGCGTTTTGTAGAACTTCCCCTGGAAGCCAAGGACGCGCAGGACGCCAGCGGGTATGCCAAGGCGCAGGACGAGGAATTCTACCGGCGGCAGCGCGAATTGCTGGGCAAGGTTGTCTCCGAGAGCGACATTGTCATCACGGCCGCCGTGGTTCCGGGAAAGAAGTCACCCGTGCTGGTGACGGCGGAAATGGTCAAGGGCATGGCGCCGGGCTCGGTCATTGTCGACTTGGCCGCCGAGCGCGGAGGCAACTGCGAACTCTCGAAAGCCGGCGAAAAAATCGTCGCTCACGGCGTCACCATCATCGGATATTTCAACTTCGCATCGACTGTGCCGCATCACGCCAGCCAAATGTACGCGCGCAACATCGCGGCGTTCCTCAATTTGCTGGTGAAGGACGGCAAGTTTCAGTTCAACCAGCAGGATGACATTATTCAGAGCACGCTGCTGACGCAGGCAGGGGAAATCGTTCATCCCCGCGTGCGCGAATATTTCTCGCTCCCGCCTCTCGTGGCCCAGCAGAAGGAGACCGCCTAGCGATGAAAATGGATCTGATAACCAGCCTCTACGTGTTCATGTTGGCCGCGATTGTCGGCCTGGAAATCATTCGCCGCGTGTCGCCGCTCCTGCACACGCCGCTGATGTCGCTGACGAATGCGCTCGACGCGATCGCCGTTGTCGGAGCGATCCTCCTGGCGGGCGAGCACAAAACCACGCTCTCCACCGTGCTTGGCACCATCGCCATCGTCGCCGCGACCAGCAACGTCGTGGGCGGCTTCTTCATCACCGACCGCATGCTAAAGATGTTCAAAGCGAGCCGCAGCCCGAAACCATGACTCCATTCCCGATGGATTCCATTATCGAACTGACGTACCTCATTGCCACGGCTCTATTCGTGATGTCTCTCAAGTGGATGAGCTCTCCGACAACGGCGCGCCGCGGCGTCTGGGCGGGGGAACTCGGCATGCTCCTCGCCATCGTGGGAACTTTGCTCAACCGCAGCATCGTGGACTACAAATGGGTTGCGATCGCGCTGGTGCTCGGCACCATCATTGGCGTTCCCCTCGGCAAAGTGCAGATGACGGCGGTCCCGCAGCGGACGGCGCTCAGCCACGCTTTTGGAGCCTGTTGCGTCACGTTGGTTGGCACGGCGGAATTTTATCTGCGCGCGCCCGCGGTGCCCAAGTTCATGATGTCCGTTTTATCGATGGAGGTGATTCTCGGCTCGCTCACGTTTACGGGCAGCCTGATGGCCGCCGGAAAGCTGCAGGAAATCCTGCCGCAGCGCCCGATCATCTTCAAAGGTCAAAACTTCTTCAACCTCGGAATGCTCCTCGTCGCTATCGGCATGGCCGTTTACCTGGTGTTTCATCCGGATCACACCTACTTATTCCCGGCGCTCCTCGCGATCCCGCTGCTGTTCGGTGTGATGATGATTATCCCCATCGGCGGCGCGGACATGCCCACGGTAATTTCGCTGCTCAACGCGTACGCCGGGCTTTCCGCCTCGGCGATGGGTTTTGTGCTCGATAGCAAGCTGCTGATCGTCGCGGGTGCTTTGGACGGCGCTTCCGGTTTGATTCTCTCCGTCAACATGTCCAAGGCCATGAACCGCTCGTTCTCGAACGTGCTGTTTGGCGGGTTTGGACAGGAACAGACGGCCGCAAAGGGCGCGAAAGAAGCGCGGCCGGTTCGCAGCGCTTCGCCGGAAGAAGCGGCGGAAATTCTCGCCGTGGCCAGCAAGGTGGTCATCGTGCCCGGTTACGGGATGGCCGTGGCGCAGGCGCAGCACAAAGTCCGCGAACTCTACGACAACCTGACCAAACGCGGCATCGACGTGAAGTTTGCGATTCACCCGGTCGCGGGCCGCATGCCAGGCCATATGAACGTGCTGCTCGCCGAAGCGGACATCCCCTACGACAAGTTGCTCGACATGGACGAGATCAACGGCGAATTTCCGCAGACCGACGTGGCCCTGATCATCGGCGCGAACGACGTCACGAACCCCGCCGCGCGCACCGACACTTCGAGCCCCATCTTCGGCATGCCAATCCTGGATGTGGACAAAGCGCGCACGGTAATGGTCATCAAGCGCAGCATGGCCGCCGGATTCGCCGGAATCGATAACCCGCTCTACTACTTCGACAAAACCCTGATGCTCTTCGGCGACGCCAAGGGATTCGTGGGCTCCATCGTCCGCGAACTCTCCGGCAGCGGCAGCCACGGATAAAGGCGATTCTGGCAGTGTACCCGCGTCGCTAGGAAAGGATTTGGGTAAAGCTTTAGCCCGCATTTCTCACAAGCTGCAATGACGTCAGCTAGGAAGATCTCCTCTTCCTCAAACCTGCGGAGAGATTCTTCGGGGCACAAACCGCCCCTCAGAATGACACACTGCTTCAAGTTGTCATTCTGAGCGAAGCGAAGAATCTCTCTGAATCCCGCAATACACGAGAACCATGACCCGAACTGGTGAGAAATACGGGTTAGCTACGAGTATTTATTGGGATGTGGGTTCGCTACAACCGGTTCTATTTCTAGAGTGCACAAATTTGCGTGTAAGTGGAGCATGTGTTACACAAACCAGTAACCCCCCCACTTCAGCTTTACCTTAACCGCACGCAAAAACCAGTAGTTAGAGAGGGGAAGCACTTGGCATGCAAAATGCCCATCGACGATAGATGCCCATGGCGCTCCAAATTGGGGTCACACCATGACGTTCCACTGCCTGTTAGCGGTACTCTCCCTCTGCGGTGCGTTGCGGGATCGCCCGGTCATGGCGCTGGCTGGTGTACATGCGGCGGTTGCATCCTGGGATGGGATTGAGACACGCCAGGGAATCAAAGCCGGATGGGGAGAGGCTGATCCTCTCGGCCGGCCATTTGTTCACAATAACGCGACGATGATAGCGGCAGGGATTGCGGAAGTTGCCGGCTGCGCCATTATTGCGCACAAGATGAGGCAATCGCGACATCGAGTGCTTCGGGACACGTGGTTTTTTTGGCAGTCTGTGCCGACCGTAGCGCACATTGTGAGCGCTTCAGCTTGGGTAAGAGTGAGGTAGGCAAATCCAAATTTTGGCGTCATTCCATACAGACCAATGAACTGGCCGGAGCTCTGCTCCCCGCACGATTACGGATTATCAAAAATTTATCCGCCAAATTGAACAACCACATGCCTTTCAGCTCGGCGATCAAGTTGCCGTGGATGTTTTTTCCGGCATCTTGGCCGGCGGATGCCCGCTGACTGCCGCGCCGGCGTCCGGTTCAAGGAAGAAACAGTCCAGCGTCGCCAGCACGCTCAAGACAGCGACGATCAGGAACGCCACGTGAAACTCCTTTGTCGTTGGCGCTCCCGCGGAATTTCCATCTAGATATCCGGCCAGCCGCAGCGCGATCGCGCCCACCGCCACGCCCATGCCCATCGACATTTGCGTGATCATGCTGAAAAAGCTGGTGGCGTTACTCATGTCCGGCTTGGTGATGTCCGCAAAGGCAAGAGTGCCCACCGCCGTAAACTGCATCGAACGCGACAGGCCGTTCAGAAACAATACCAAGAGTACGATGATCCTCGCGGTCTGCGGCAGCAACAGGGCGCAACTCGCCGTCAAGATCGCGTTCAGCATCCCATTCGTCGTCAGCACCGTGCGAAACCCGAACCGCCGCAGAACAGGCGTCACCACGGATTTCATCAGCAAATTGCCCGTGAACAGCCCCAGCATCAGCAGGCCCGACTGAAACGCGTTCAATCCAAAGCCGACCTGGAACATAAGGGGCAAGAGAAAAGGCGAAACGCTGATCGCGATGCGGAAGAGAGAGCCTCCCTGCAGCGTGATCGCGAACGACTTGATCTTGAGAAGATCGAGATTCAAAAGCGGCGCGGGCGTTCGCAGGAAATGAAGCACGGAGAACAGGCCCAGGACGCATCCGGCGGCGAGATACGCGGCCGTGGGCTTCCATTGCGCGCCCTCGCGTCCCGCCAGCTCCATGCCATAGACAAAGCTCACGCAGGCCGAGGCGCTCAGCACAAATCCGAGCCAGTCGAACGCCTTGACATGGTCTTCCTTCAGGTTCGGGATAATCCGTGACGAAAGGGCCATGCCGATGATGCCCAGCGGCACGTTCAGGAAAAAGATCCAATGCCAGGAAGCGTACGTCGTGATGAACCCGCCGACCGGCGGCCCTACGACGGGGGCGATGAGCCCCGGCCAGGTGATGAACGTGATGGCGTCGATCAAATTGTGCTTTTCCGTCGTGCGGAGAACGACCAGCCTCCCGACGGGCACCATCATGGCGCCGCCGATCCCCTGGATTACGCGTGCCCCGGTGAACGTCAAAATCCCATGGCTCAATCCGCAAAGAATCGAAGACACGGTAAAAATCGCGATGGCGGAAACGAAAACCGTCCGCGCGCCAACCCGGTCCGCCATCCATCCGCTGATCGGAATGAATACCGCCAGCATCAGCAAATAAGCAGTCATTCCAATGTTCAAATCGACCGGACTTACGTGGAATGATTTTCCCATGTCGGGCAGCGCCGTCGCGATGACGGTCCCGTCCAGGTTTTCCATGAAGAAGGCGGTGGCAACCAGAATCGAAATCGCTGTGGTTTTTGCGAAGGGAGAGGCCATTATTTTATGTTCCCCGCGCGATTTTCAGTGCCGGTCATTGCAATCGCAGGTGGGTGACGGCGGCACGCGGTCCTGCCGGGGAACTCCCTATTTTGCATTGGCAACATCGGGCAGTGGAATGGCCTCAGTCGGAAACTTCATGGGGTAGGGCTGGTTCGGATAGACTTTGTCCTTCTTGGCTTTCAGGTCCATCAGGATCTTGTCCTCGCAGGCGATGTCTTCCTTGAGCGACCAATCCGGACGCAGCTTGTAGACGATCGTCGACGACCAGGGTCGCGTGTACGTTTTCGGGTCTTCGAAGGTGAGCGTGTTCTCGAGTGTGTCATGATCCACGCGGTGAATGCGCTCGACGACATGCAACGCATCGCTGTGCGGATGCCCTGCGGTGTCCAGCCAACTCTTGTCGGTCAGCCCCACGATGTCCACGACGAGCGTAGCGCCTTCCCAATGGCCGATGGAATGCCCCATCCAGGAGGGGTCCAGGTCCTCCGGGTGGCCGCGCCCGTCTGTCCAGATTTGCTCAATGGAATTGCCCGTTTCGAACAGCACCAGCACGCGGCCTTTGCTCTGCAAAATTTCGAACGGGCCAACGTGGTTCATCAGGCGGGGCAGGCCGTACGGTGCGCAACTGGTCAGGTAGGGGTCCATATTGTCGTCATTGGCGCGGCCGAGCGGCCCTGTTCCGCAACCTACGAGTTCGCAGCGCTTGGCGGCCCATGGCTGCATCGGAGGGGGCGCCTCGGGAGAGAAGTTGTACGGCAAGAAGCCCTTGGGTGTTCTCGGCGGGGACCAGATTCCGGTCAGGTCGGGTGTCGGTGCTGTCGCTTGTGGGTGCGCCGCGCGAAGCTCAGGCGCAATCTTAGGCAACAATCCGAGAGAAACGGCAAACACCGCTGCTGCCAGCACTGAACGCAATACGTACAATTTCATTCGAAAGACCCTGTCCTTCAGGATTCACTCACCGCTGGGAAATTTCATGTCTCTCGGCACGTTCTGTTGATCCTCGGCGGCTCTGCGGGCGAATCGACCAAATTCCGGCCGCGGTCAGTACCCAGGAGGATCTACGGTGACGACTTGTCCCCCGGGCATGGTGACCTTCACAGGCCTCAGACTTTTCATCCCATTGACTATGGGAACGCTCTTTTTCTCAGGGTGCCCGTAAATCGTGACCTGGTCCCCCGGTTTGAACGTGCTGTGGTTCCATCCGACGCCCCGGCTCATGACGTTCGGGGGATGAAATTCCACGGCCCAAGTTTCGATTTCGCCTTTATCATTTTTCACCTCGAGGAGCAGCAGCGGATGTGGATTTTGCCAATCGAATGTCTTGACTGTTCCGGTGATCGTCCCCCACGAATCGACATCCCACCGCGAGGCGCCGTGATGCGCAAAAACGCCGGTTGAAATAAAAAAGCCACCGAAAACCATTAGGGCAATGGCTAAAGTTCTATGCTTCATCTGGCCACCTCTGCAAGTCTCGTGGATGGTCAAACTTTACGTGTCCCGCCAACTTTTGTAAAGAGATCGGGAAAAAGGGCGCCAAGTCTCCGCAGCTAAGGCTCTACGAACTGGCCGGGAGCTGAAACCAAACTGGCAATGTGTATGATTAATCTTCTTTTCGATACAGCAGAGAGGTTTGTGAATTGAATTCCCATTCCTACATCAACTTCGGAGCGCCGGACGATCCCCTCCAGGGCAATGTCCGTTTGCCCGGCTCGCAGCGTGAAGGTAATTTCCGACCCAGCCGGCAGAGGGTCCGGGTCGAGGACAAAAACGCCCTCCAGGCTTAAGTCCCGGATGGGTGCGGATCGTTCGCCGTAAGTGATGTGATTTTCCGGCTTGGCTTGGAATCGCGGAGTAGCGCGCCTGTCTTTTGGGGGCATAGTCTCCAGTCGCCTATGTCATCGCATCCAACAAATGACACTGAATCTTTTATCACAGGGAACGATGGCGCGCCTCATCTCCCATGTGGAGCGGACGCAAAGCGACCGAAGGCGGGACGTTGGAATTCTTCTGAGTGCACGCACGACGAGCGGATTTCGGCTCGCCGCATGCGCAAAATGGTGAGACGCGAAAATCGGTCGGATGAGCTGCGCCCCGCTCTTACAGTGGGGCTCTTATTTAACGGGCACGAACCTCTGCACGCGCTCGCCGCCGAAGACTTCCCCCGTGTAGATGTCGCCCTTGGAGTCGACCGAAATCATATGCAGCCCGTAGAATTGGCCTGCATTTTCGCCCATGCTGCCCAATTGGCCCACGACCTTGCCATCTTCGCGATTTAGGAACCAGATGTGGTTGTTCGTTAGGTCGGAAATAAACAAGAACAACTGCTGCTTGTCGGGTGAGAACATCACGCCCCCAGTCGAGCCGCCGACACCCGTCCACGGCGCCAAGACGAACTCTTTCACGAACTTGCCTTCTTTCGTGGTAACGTCGATGCGGTTGGCCATCCGGTCGGCAGCGTAGACCATCCCATCGTGGGATACATTCAGCGTGAGGTGGCCCCGGAATTCCTTGGGCATCGGCCCGCCCGGGGTGTACGCGCGGTCCTTGTCGTCGGTTGTGATCTCCGACAGCTTGTGCCCGTAGGCGCCCCAGCCGCGCTTGAACTGGAACGTGTCCATGTCGAACACCATCACGCGCCCGCCCAGGTAATTGTCGGCGGCGTACAGCTCGTGCGCCGGTTCGTCCAGCCGAACCTCTTCGATTCCTCCCACGATCATGGGGGTCGTCGGTGGATACTTTGCGCGGAATGCAGCGGTAGCCGCCTCGCGTGCCGCGCGCTCCTCCGGGGTGATCTTAGCGCGCCCAGCCGGTAGAAATCCAAGAACTGGCCCGGTGCTGCCATGGCCTGGAGTGCGTGGACCTGTAGGCGCGGCATCTCCTCCACCGCCGCCCGGCGGCATCTCGGGTGCGCGCGGCAATTCGGCGACCAGCGCGCCGGTCTTCGGATCGTATTTGCGGACGTTGCCCATCCCGTTGACGACGTTCCCGAGGTAGATGAACCCTTTGCTGTCCACCGTCATGCCGTGCCCTTGCGGCGGGTCGAACGAGCCGATGACGTCCCCATTCTTGTCGATGTGGATCATGGACGGCGGCCGGACGCAGCAATCCGCGATCGGGGGAGTAAGCTCTGCCTCCAGCTCAATATCGGTCAGGTCGTTTGGACGATCGTGCACCCAAACGTTGTCATCCTTGTCCACGGCCAACCCGGTGACGCCACCCATCTTCCATTTGTTCGGCAAAGGCTTTGGCCAATCCGCATCCACCTTGTACTTTGGCGCGTTTTGCGTCCGCGCTCCTCGAGCACAAAACAAGACCACCAAGCACAGACCCGCCGCCAGGCCAAACGCCATTACACTTCTATCCCTACTCATGAGCCCTCCCCGTCATAATCCGCTGGAAATACTTTTCTGACTATCCCGGTGGGCCCCTTATACACCTGATACAATCAGGAAGCCAGTGCGGGCGCAGGATGCACCTGGCGCTCAATTTCAGAGACTTTGCCGGAGTACCTAGACATTTCCAGTTGGATTAGCGCGAGATAGTTCAGGGGAGTGGTATCAGCCACGATCGATTGCATTTACATGCCAAGTTGCCGGTGCGTCTCGCGATCCCGCTCAAGGTCTTCAAGCGTATATTCCAGTTCGACGCCATGACTCTTCAGAAAGGCATCAACTTCCATGCGGGTTTCGTAGCCCAGCAACCGCCGAAGTTGGCCAGCCGAAATCTTGCGTTCGCGGTAGGCTGCCAAAGTCAGCGTCTCGAACGCGGCGCGGGACAAATCTTGCCCCGGAGCAGCCAGGGCTGCGGAAAGTTCGTCAGGGAGGGCAATCGTGATGTGCTGCATTCTGCAAAGATTATAGCATCATCCAACGAGAGAAATATCTTCGAGACAAGAAATATCCATGAAGGCAGCAAACTTTCCAACGGATGATTTCGTGGCTGCTAAAAGGCCTCTTGAAGAAGGCGCAGCAGGTCGCTTTCGTCAAAGGGAACGGGACTGTTGTCAAGTAGCCTTCGCACTGTGGACGCCATGTGTGAGAGTTGAGGAAGCTGCTCTTTTTTCAGGCCCAATGCTCGAAGGCCTTTCGGGATTCCAACTTTCGCGGCAAGTTCCTCGACGAGTCCAGCAGCGTGGCTGGCAGCGTCTCCGTCGGCCTTAGATTTGAGGTTCGGATCCAAACTGCGCGCGATGAAGGCCATTTCTGCAATGCGCGAGGGCGTGATGCTTCTCATTACCGTGGGCAACAGGACGGCATTTCCTAAACCGTGCGGCGTGTGCGTCGCTTCCCCAACGGGATATTGCAGCGCGTGCACGGCGGCCGTTCCGGCGGATGAGAATGCCATCCCAGCAAGTAGGCTCGCCAAAGCCATCTCCTGCCTTGCAGCGCGGTCGCTCGGTTGAGCTACCGCCGTCGGCAGGAACTTTGCGATTGCCGAAATCGCTTTGGTCGCGAGAACGTCCGACATCGGATTCTTGCCGACGAAGATGGCGTGTGGAGAGCAATCGGTCCGGACCCGCGCACAGAATGATTCAATCGCGTGCGCGAGTGCGTCCATGCCGGAATGCGCCGTCACACTTGCGGGACACGAAACCGTCAGCGAAGGATCCACAATGGCCCACTTCGGAATCAGAGCGCGAGACGCTATTCCAATTTTCATGGCACGCTCGGGGTCCGCGACCACCGCGACAGGACTCACTTCCGATCCGGTGCCCGCAGTTGTGGGAACCGCCACGACCGGCGCAATCGGACCGGGAACACTATTTTCGCCGTAATAAGCGGAAAGCGGACCGGGATACTTCACTAGAATCGCCACGGCTTTGGACAAATCTAGGTTGCTGCCGCCGCCTAAACCAATCACGACGTCGGGCGCATAGGCCTGGGCCACCGCGGCGGCTCGCTCAATTGTCTGGCGATCCACTTCCGGTTGTCCGCCGTCAAAGATCTTGACCTCGGCTTTTCCCTCCGCGAGTTGCGCGAGCACGGTCTCACAGACGCCGGCCTTGACCATGTTCAGGTCCGTACAAACAAATACTCGAGGTCCGAATTCGCGCGCAACGTCTCGCAACACACTTGCCGCGCCCCATCCAAAAAATATTCTGCCTGCAGTCGAAAACCCCCAGACAGGATTGCCGCCTTCAGAACTCATCTTTGAGCCTTTCTGCTGCGAGCCAAACTTCCTTTGGAAGGGGGATTCCGGAGCGCGCTCGCTCTTCTCGAAGCTGCCGCGCCCGGTCACCGGGTACGATAACATTAGGGAAACCCTTCTGCGGCGGCGAATGGCGAAGTTCATCGAGGTAGGATGCGACACGGCTCGCGAGTGTGGGTCCGCCCGCAAACGCTCCCGGGTTCATCAAAAGAAAAAAATCTCCCTTCGTGCAGCGAAACTCCGTATCTAAAGTACCGAGGACGAGCCGCCCGATCTCTCCTCCCGGTAAAAGCCCGGCGAGTATTCCAATCGAAATGCCGAGACCGTAGCCCTTGGCTCCGGCCGCGGGAGTGAGCGAGCCATTCAACGCGTCGGACGGATTCGTCGTCGGGTTGCCATCGGCATCGATCGCCCATCCGGGAGGAATTGGCTCGCCGCGATGCTTGCTGGCATAGATTTTGCCAATGGCGCTCGTGGAAGTGGCCATGTCAAACACGAATGGCGCGGGATGGCTCGGAATGCCGATGGCGATCGGGTTGGTGCCCACGAGCGCTTTGGTGCCGCCATGCGGATGAACGAGTGCTTCACTTTCCGTCATCGCCAGGCAGATGAGGCCTTCCCGCGCCCGCTTCTCGCAGTAGTACCCGATCATCCCGAGGTGACTGCTGTTGCGAATGGCCACCGCGACGATCCCCCTCTGTTCCAGCACAGGCCTTGCCCGCTCGAGCGCGGACTCCGCAACAAATGGACCCAAGCCATCTTTTCCGTCCACGCTCAGTACGGAATCGGCAGTCCAGTTGTAGTCGGGATCGACATCGACACGGATGAGGCGCTTCTTGATGCGAGCCGCTAAAACGGGGAGGCGTTGCAATCCATGAGAATGATGGCCGCGCAGATCCGCTTCCGTAAGCACGTCCGCTTGAATCGAATATTCCTGGTGGTTGGCTCCCAGCCTGGTCAGGACGTGAACGATTAATTTCCGTTCGTCTTCCGAAGAAACGACAATGGAAGTTTCAAGTGGAACGGTCATGCACTCTCTTTAATTCCAATCAGCGAATTCATCGCGCCGCGCGAGGAAGTTTGGCTCGCCTTGGAGGGCCCGGCTTCATCCCGGCCCTAACGGCATTCCTAAATTCGGCTTTAGCCGCTGAAGTTGAGTTTGCTTGCAGCTCGCCGCAATGTGGCGGCGCCTGGCTAACCGAGAGCCTGAATAATTTCTTCGCAGCTCAGGCGGTCGGCGATATTTTGAAGTGCAAAATTAATTCCCGCGTTTTGCCACTCGTCGTTGATGGTGGATGTTCCGTCGGTCGCTACGACAACCTCGTAGCCCGAGTCGGCGCCGTGTCTCGCCGTGTGTTCGATGGAAAAATTGGTCCAGGCCCCGGTGATCACCAAGGAATCGATCCCGTGCCCTTGCAGGATCGTTTCGAGCTTGGTGCCGTGAAACCCGTTCATGCGCATTTTCTCGACTACAACGTCTCCCTTTTGAGGCTCGAGTCCCTCGACCGGCGCCGCCCCCCACGTTCCCCGCACCACGGCTTTGCTCTCCGCCAAACCACGGAAGAGCGGGGCGTTCAACTTGAGACCGGGCGCGCCAGGTTCGACGATGTAATGGATGTGAATCACAATCGCACCGGCCTTGCGCATCGCAGCGGCCAATTTTTTCACGTTTTCAACGACGTTCTGTTTCTTCGCATGGGCAGGCGCGCCGGAAGAAGCAAACGCGCCACCCTCGATAATGACGTCATTTTGCAAATCCTGAATGATCAGCGCCGTCTTTCGCGCGTTGAGCTTTCGATCGGCCATGTTCCCTCTTAGCGCATACTCATGTATGCGACAGGATTTCCTCGAACTTTCATCTTTACGCGATAGATCGACGTCGAGCAGGCACAATACAGCTCGTCCCAGTTCCGGCCGCCCCAGTTCAGATTCCCGGCATGCTCGGGCATGCGAATTACACCCAAATGCTCCGCCTTAGGGCTCAGGACCCAAATGCCGCGCGGGCCTGTCACGTAGATATTGCCCCGCTCATCGGCTTTCATGCCGTCGACGATGCCGTTCTCGAGAACGCCGTCGCCAATATTCGCAGCGAAGATGCGGCTTCTGCTCAGTGAACCGTCAGGAGCGACGTCGAATGCACGGATGTGCGCTCGCGGGGAATCGTTCACATACAGAATTTTCTCATCCGGCGAAAAACACACACCGTTGGTCTGGCCAAAATCATCCGTTTCCAGATGCAGCTTTCCGTCGGGCGAAATTCGGAAGAGGCCCTGAAATCCCAAATCCTGTTTGCGTTCGAGCCCGAACACCGGCATCCGGCCATACGAGGGATCGCTAAAATAAATGGATTTATCGGAGCGAAGCACCACATCGTTGGGGCTGTTGAGCTCCTTTCCCTGCCAGTGAGTCGCGAGGACTTTGCGTTCGCCCGAGGGAGTCTCCATCACGAGCGAGCTGGTGACATGCTCGCAGACGTACAAATTTCCCGCAGCGTCATAGGTCATGCCATTGCACTTATTACTGGGTTTCCGGACTTCCTTGACGCCATCCGCGGCGCTCCAGCGGCGGCGCACGTCACCGGGCATGTCACTGAAGTACAGGCATTGCTCTTTCGGATTCCAAATAGGGCCTTCTGTAAACCAAAAACCCGTACAAATTTTTTCAACGATCGCGTCTTTATCAATCAGCTTGAGCAACTCGGTCGATTTGACTTCGACGGCCTTGATGGAATCATTCATTCCGTTTTCACGCCTCCTGAACGTCCAAGCTCATCCGGCAGCTGGACGCGCTCATCACTTGTTCAGCAAAATTTCCGATTTCATCTTTATCTTTGCGCGAAACTATATGCTCGGCGCAATCTCGTGTCAAACTCTGATCGCCGCGCGGACTTTTTTCTGCGCGCTAGAAACACTTCCATACTTTTCCATTCGAGAACGCCAGGGCCGCGGCCGAACCGCTCCCCGCGCACGTCTGTCCTTCAGTGGTCACAGCAGTCGAGTCGATAACCCGCCGCATTTGCCCTGCATTTCCAGCGGCGGCAGCGGGAAGCTGCGAGACGGTGATCGGCGGCGCTTGAAAGAAAGGCGCGTAGGCTCCCGTGCCGTTCACGATCGTCGAGCCGGTTCCCGTTACGGTCGGCGGCACATATTGCGTTGGCGCTGCACTCGTGTCGGAGTAACTCGTTCCCGTCGTATGCAACGCGACTCGCAGCCACGGCCCAGCCCCCACAGAAATAGACCCATCCGGGCTGACGCAGGGATTAGTTGTGTTGCAGCGCCAAACGTTGTAGCTGTATGCACCGAGCGATGCGTTCCACCTGAGGCTCACCGTCTGCGTTCCATTTGAGGTGGTCACCGGAGAAGACGGAGCTGACATAATCGTTTCCCCGTTGTCCGCCCCAACCGCCGTCACCGTATAGACCCAAGTTCCCGCTGGAACGCTGCCGCCCGCAGCTGCATTGCCTGCAACGCTCGTCGGCACGGCGAGATCGAACCACCAGCTATATCCTCCAACCCCGTGCATCGGCATGCCGACCGTGTAAAGTGAGCCGAATACGCCGGAGTAATTGCCGGTGGTGGCATAGGGCGCATAAACGAAAGGAAAAAGGCCGCCCGTCTTGTACAGAATGTCCCTGTTTGGAAACGCACTGGCTTTCTGGAACTGGCTGTCGATGTCCGCATAAGCGGGACGTAATCCACTAAAGAGAGGCGCCTGCGCGCCCCCGGTTGGATAATGAGCGGTGATGTGCGGTCCCAAATATCCTGAATTTGGATTAAAGTACAGCGCTGCCTCTAGAGGTTGGCCTTCCGTGTCTTGCGACGCATCGTTGAACGTGAGCGGAGCGGACTCGGTACAAGCGATGCACGTGAAGTACGGGATGATCCCACCTTGCCTGTAGGACCAGTTGCTCACAAAGCCCGCGACTCCGCTTACGCTTCCGTCACCACTGTGACCCCCTCCCCACGCAATCCCGCGCCGGTTGACCGTGGTTCGATCCATCGTGACTTCGATCCCGTTATTCCCGTAATTCTGTCCGGGAGCAACCCAAAAGGACGGCGTCCAGCTCTTGTCGCTAACCTGATCCGGCCCCGTGGAGAGAGTTATTTTATTGAAGTGGTAATTGGCGATCGTTTGAGTCGTGTCCCGCAGGATTACGGCCATTCCCGTATAGTCCGTCGGCGAGCCTCCGGAGCCAGTCAAGAAATTTACGTAATCGAAATTCGCCGGCGCCGCGTTGTCAGCGACGAGCAAAGTGCCGCCGTTGGCATTTTGATCGATGATGTCCAAGCCTCTGAGACTATTTCCTGTTCCCATTAAATACACGCCAGGACTCGCCGCGTTTACATACACGCCAGCGCCGCTGTACCCGCCGAACTGTGGAGTGCCTTGGCTCGACCAGTCGCCGAACCAATTGTCGCTGGCGGCCAAACTGACGGTTTCATTCAACGTCAGTTTCCCGGATTGCCAGATCGTTACCTGCTTTGGAACCGGGAGGTACGAATTGATGACGTAAGGGCGCAGGGCCGGAGGGATGAAGATCGCCCCGCCTAGATAAGAGTCCGATGCACCATGATCCGTATGGAAATAGGCTGTGCTGTTCAACGCGCGCAAAATCCCGGGAGCGTCGTCGAAAACCACCGTCTTTTTGCCGGCGGTTTGAGATGGCGCGTCATGGAGCGTGTACGTCACGCCGTCGACCGCAATCGCCGTCACCCAAGTGGTCAGAGGGTCATTCGTCGCCGATCCAGTGCAGATCGCGTTCGTCACGTAGGAAGGAAACACTTGACCGTCCATGTAAGGCGAGCCGTAATCCTCGAACGCGGCGTCGGTGTAGCCGTTCAGCAGTCCAGTGGGCTTCGTCACGCCGATCAGTTTGAGAGATTTTTCTCCCGGCCGCATTCCGCAGACGTAGTACTCCCACGCGCCGGGGAGCACCTTCCACTTGAGATAATTCTCCTGGTAATACGCGACAGTGCCGCCGCCGGAATAGCTGACCGTATCGCCCACCATCCATCCCTGCGCCCGCGTGTCCGTCGGAGTTGTCCACAACTCGAATTGCGTGCTGCTGTCGATTTGCGCGACGTTGTACCAGCCGCCGAACTGCTGGCTGTTCTTCGGTTCCATTTCGACGAGAGCGCCGACCACAAGTCTGTTTGGCTCTGTGGTGACTACCGTGATCCTGTCATTCTTTCTCGACAAGGTGCTGATGCCGGCCTTTTGCAGCCCGAGAGAGGCTTGTCCGGTATTGATCTCTACCGGAGCGGCGGGAGCTGTGAGTGCGCCATAGATGTCACGAGCCACAACGGTGTACTCATACCTGGAGTTGCCTGTAGGACCCTTCATCGCCGATCTCGTGTCTGCAAGCCCCCACGGCTCGCTGGGCGTCACCGTCAGGTCGGTTGGCGTGCCCATCGTGTTCGTCGCGCCGCAACCGTAGATCGTCACGCCGTCATTGAGTTGGAATGCATGCGGTACGGCAATCACAACTTGGTTGTTTCCACGCACGCAATTGGCCGTCGTCGAAGGCGTACCGCCAGCGGGAGCGCGCGCGCCAAAGCACGAAACGTCCGCCCACGGAATCGGACCGCAAAAACGATTGTTGTTGGTCCAGTTGTTGTCCGCTTCGAACCCGCGCCCAGCTGTAGACGTGTTCGTCGATGCGCCCTGCCCCCATGCGGGAGGAGTGATGAGCGCCAGCCACACAAGAAGAATAAATGCCAGGACCTTTTTCATCAGTTTGGCTCCACGATGACCCAGTTCGCGCCGTCCGACTCGACGGTCGCGATCATCGGGAGTGTAGCACTGCGAAAGGTATCCCTGAACACCGTGACGTTCGGGTGAGCGCACCCAAGTCCAGTGAAGTCATCTATTCGGGAATGGACCGGCCACTTCTCAATAGGGGAGAGATTGGAAGATAGGTGGGAGCTAGCACTGTACCACTAAGCTTTTTTCCGGTGAGGTGGGTTACGAGGAGCCGAACAGTTTTCCGAGGGCAGTGAGAGTATCTTTTTGATCTAGCGGAACAGCAAAATTCAATAGAAGCGATACGGAAATGTAAGTGCGGCCCGCGCCGGGGCGGGCCGCACCTCGGTCTCTACAGGCGGGCGCTTCCGCCACCTGCCGCCGCTGTTTCGTACCGATGCGCTTCCGCCCTTCGCCCTTCCTGGCGGAGCAACGCAGCGTAAAACTGCATGGTTTGCAGCACGGCCGGGTCATCTGCCCCTAGATTTTTTTCACGGATTTCTAGGGCTCTCTTGTAAAGGGGCTCGGCCGCGTCGTACTTCCCTTCACAGTAATAGAGCAGCGCCAGATTATTTAGGCTGGCGGCAACATCGAGATGATTCGGTCCCAGCTTTTGTTCCGTGGCCTTCAAAGCTCCTTCCAGCAGGGGCTCGGCTTCCGTGTAATTTCCCGTCGCCCGGTAAATTTCTCCGAGAGCGTGCTGCGCTGAATTCGCTTCCGGGTTCTCCGTCTGTCCGATGTTTTCCCAGATTGCCAACGCGTGAGCATACATCGGTCCCGCGTCCGCATTGTCGCTTCGGGAGTGGTAAATTTCGCCCAGGTGGAACAGAGCGTCGGCAACATCCGTGCCCTCCGGCTTGCCTTCCTCATTCCAGAGGACCAGCGCTCGCTTGTAGAGAGGTTCAGCACTGTCATCCTCGTTCCGGGAGTGATAAATACCGGCCAGACCAGCTTCTGTGGTGGCTTCGTTGCCGCTCGCCTTCTTTCCCAACTGTTCCCAGATACCCAGCGCACGAATGTAAAGCGGTTCGGCTTTGGCATCCAGGCTTTCGTCATGATACAGAGCCGCGAGATTATTCAGGGCAATAGCGATAGAAGCTTTCTGGCGCGGGTCTTTCTCCAGAATCGTCAGTGCTTGCTGGTACGTTTGCTCCGCCTGGGGGTACATGGATTGGTCCTGGTAGAAGACAGCCAGGTTGTTCAGGCTGATGGCGACTCCAGGATTGTCAGCGCCCAGGGTCTTTTCCTGGATCCCGATGGCTTCCTTATAAAAAGTCTCCGCCAGCGCATATTCGCCTCGCTGGCTCGCTGCCACGGCTGCGGAGGTAGCTGCACTCCACTCCGATGCCTGCGCGGGTGTGGAGCGTACTCCAAGAAGAATTAATAGACTGAAAATGGTGGCTAGAGTTGTTTTGTTCGAAATCATCATGTGCCTCCTCGTGTTCGCTTGGCGTCTTACGGCTTAACAAGCCTACTTTCCCAAAAAAGCTTGGCGACACCAATGAGGCATCAGTGCCAAATAGGGCCGCCATACGTATTGGGAGTTCTGGTACCCGGTCTGGAATCAAGCCTGAAAGACACCCTGGGACTCCAGATCTCTGGGAAGCGTAATATTATCAGTGATTTACGCGCCGGTCCTGTCGTGTCTCTCGTATCCAAGGGCCTGAGAGGGAGTCCTAAAATTTCGACCAGTACTCGGGAATCTTTTGGGTCCTGTGACAAGCTATCTTTGACTTCGCGCAAAGGCCATGTTATTGAGAACGATATTTCTGGGATGTATGAGTTGAGCGCGCCGCGAATTTACCGCCAATCTTTTTGTCTGCGGGGATCAGACGGAGGCCAGCGATGTCAAAATCAAACAAGCCAGAAGCAACAA
Organism: uncultured Acidobacteriota bacterium; assembly: GCA_963719875.1. GTDB lineage: Bacteria > Acidobacteriota > Terriglobia > Acidiferrales > UBA7541 > Palsa-360. The sequence continues at coordinate 2,613,922 of CAVRDJ010000002.1, forward strand.
AGAAATTAGTGCAGCGCCGGGAGTTTCTAGGCGGCGCGGCCACGATGGCCGGCGCGTCCTTCATGGGGCGCGGGGCTGGTTCCACGTGGCCTGGACTGCTGGCCGCAACGCCACCCGATCCACCTCCCGCGCCCGAAATGAACGCGGCGACGGAGCGCAAGATGAAGCGCTGGCAGGAGCAGCGCTGGCTGCTTGACGCCGTTGTACAGACCCTGGGCCTGGAATGGGATCAGGCGCGCGTCGCCTACACGCTGGGGCCCTGCGGCCCGGACGCGACAGGTGATTTCATCGGCATCCGGTCGCGAGTGCGCAAATACAACGATATCGCCCGCGAGTACACGCGCGCCGCCGTGCGCCGCGAACGCTTGGCGCGCCAGTTCGAGGCGGATGGCCACGCCATCGCCGCGCGAGAAAGTTACTTCATCGCGGCGCTGCTTTATGGAAGCGCGCAATGGCCGATCTTCGCGGTGACGCGCGAAAACCTTGCTCTCAACGAGAAGAAAGCCTCCGCCTACTCGAAATACATGGAACTCGCCGATCACGAAATCCGCAAAGTGGAAATCCCGTTTGGCGGCAATGGCAAATCCTTGCCCGGCTATTTCCATTTGCCGCCGAAACGCGGGACGGGCCGGATTCCCGCCGTATGGGCGATCGGGGGAATGGACAGCATCAAGGAAGTTGGCGTCGCGCTCTATGGAGACAAACTGCTCGAACGCGGTATCGCGGTGCTGGCGCTTGAAGGGCCCGGGCAGGGCGAATGTTGCGTTCGTGAAATTCACCCGACGGCAACAAACTGGATGCAGGCTGGCCCATTGGTCCTGTCGTGGCTTCGTTCGCAAAACGAAGTCGATCCCGACCGCATCGCGCTGTCTGGCGTGAGCATGGGCTCGTTTTGGGGGACGCAAGTGGCTTCCGTCGACGACCGGCTGAAGGGCTGCGTGTTGCGGTCCACGTGCCACGAACCCGGCATGAACACGCTCTTCAATGTGGCCTCGCCCACTTTCAAGCTGAGGTTCATGTACATGGCGGGTTTCACCGATGAAGCGGAATTCGACAAATTCGCCCAGACCCTTTCGCTGAAGGGGGTCGGGGAGAAGATCAAAGTTCCATACTTGGTTATGGCCGGAGAGGATGATCAGCTCAGCCCGATTGAATACACCTACGATTTGTTCGAGACGATCTCGGCGCCCAAACAGTTGCTGGTCTACGAAGGGGCGGAACACGGCCTGGTGGGATCTTCCGCCGCGGCATTGGGTCCCAGCCAAACGACGTACTTCGCGGACTGGCTAAAGGACCGCTTGGACGGCAAGCCCATGCAGACCAAGCACATGAAAGTGGACGCCAGCGGGCAGATTCACGAGTCCACGTTTGAAGAGGCGCGCAAGGCCCTTTCCATTCCTCTGCAAGGCTAGTAGCGCGGGCTTCAGCCTGCGGGAGTTCGTCCTTGCAAGGACCAAAACCCGCAGGCTGAAGCCCGCGCTACCCGCAGGCTGAAGCCCGCGCTACCAACGCCGCAGACCATGCGCCACTTTTGTTTCTATTGTTCCACCTTGAATTTCACGGGCTTGATGAAAAGTTTGTCGCCCACTTGAACGGAGACATTGTAATCGCCGGGCTTGACCTGAGGCACCTTCACCGTAATTTTATCTTCGCTCTGCTCGACGATCGTGGCTTTGTAATCATTCTTGTCGTCCGAGAGGAACACGGAAGAAACCGACCCTTTCCCCAAATTGCTTCCAGACACCGTCAGGGTGTCGTTCACTTTGCCCGATTCAGGATCGACTCCGGTCACCTGCGGCGCGTTTTGCGCCACGGCCAACGAAGAAAAAAGAATCACTCCCGCAAGAAACACCCATCGTTTGAACAGGTTTCTCCTACGATCGGTATTCGTACCGTTTTTCGTGCTGGAAGAGAGTAGAGTCTTGCCGAAACCCGGCCCGCTGGCTGAGAGAGTGGCCATCGTTCACCTCACGCAAGGGGGCACGATTTTGGATTTCAATCTGCCCTTGCGCAGGACCGTACACCCTATGTCCTGCCCTGTCAATGTTCAGAGCGTACTTTCCTGGTCGGGCGGGGCTTCTTGCGCCTATTGCGCCCGCGCTTGTTCCTGCTGCTGCACTTGCTGTTTTAGAGCTTGTATCTCTTCCTTGCTGCGGAACGTCATGCGCGCGACTCTTCGCGCCCGGGAATACGGCAGAATGATTTCCAACTTGCCGTCGCGTTCGAGCAGGGAAACGTAGCGAGCCTCCGCACCGAGAGTTGGGAACGGATATTCGGTCCATTTGGATGTCTTGGGGTCAAATTTGATAACTTCATCCGAATTCATGAGGTTGACCCAAACATTGTGTTCCTTGTCCACCGCGGCCTGATAGGGCTCCTGAACGTCTGGCCTGGGCAGGGGAATGACCGTCACCTTCAGGGTTTGCGTGTCGATCTTGGCGAGGCTTCCGCCCCACCAGTCGCAAACCCACACCACGTGACCTTGTTTGTCGGCGCCCATTCGACGCGGACCTTCGGCCCAGGGCCTGGCCGTATTCCAGGTCGATCCGGCCTCTTCATACATCTTCAACTCATCCGGCGAAAACTGGGCTTTGACTCCCGGCACTGGGGGAATCTTGATTTCGGTGACTTTTCCGGTCTCGAGGTCGGTCTTGGCGACGATGTCGAGATTCATTTCGGCCCACCAGCCGTTGCCGTCGCCGTCGGCGGTCAGCCCGTACGTGTTTCCGATACCGTCCGAATTCTTGAACGTGGGCGACTTAAATTCCATGAACTGCTTGGTCACGGGATCGAAACGCGAGGCTCCGTGGTAGGTCGAGGCCCAGATCTTGCCCTTCCCGTCCACGTCCACGGTCCCGGCGATAAATGTCGGCCCTTCCATCGTATTGGGCGGCGTGTAGACCTGAAGCGTCTGCGCTGCGGGATCGACGTCGATCAATCGTCCCGGACCTTTTTCCTCGGCCGGAGAGATGTTGAACCAGATGTGGCCCTGGGAATCCCTCATTGCGCCATGCCCGTTGGCCGCAAGCCCGTGCAAGCCATCCACCCGGAAGAATTTGGTCTCGCCCGTTTTTGCATCCACGCGTCCGAGACTTGCATACGGGTTCGGAACGTTCACGGAAAACCAGATGTTCCCGTCCAGATCCGCTTGGGCGTCGTGTACTCCATGCTGGCCGAAAAAGGACGAAGGCGTGCCCAGCGACCAATCACTTCCGTTATTGATGGCGTATTGTTTAGGGGCATCGTTCGCGCCAAACAGCGGCACGTCATACTCGGTGAAGACAACTCGAGCCGAGTCTCCCGCCGGCCGCGGCCGCAGCTTGAACTTCATGTCGCTCTCTTCCGGACCGCGAGCCCGCGCCAGGTACGAGGCAAGCTCTTTCTCGTGAAAGTCGATCGACGGTGCGATCGGACTGTTCGGGCCCAGGTAGCCGCCGGCTACGTTCACACGTTTCATGACTTCCAGAATCGCGGTCCAGCCCGTTTCGTCAAACTTGTTCTGCAGAATGTAATTGGGCTGATGGCAGCTCGTGCAGCTGTTACGGAACACGCGCTTCAGCCTGCGGTCGTCCGGTGTCTGGTCGGGCAGCGCCGCGAGCATCTGATCACCCGACAGTTGTTGTGCGAAGTCCTTCGCCGGGTTCAAAACGAAATCCTGATGCTTCGTCGCGGCGAGGTCCACGCTGCCGCGCGCGATCTCGAAGCCGTCCGCCTGGGCCCATACTTCGTAGTGCCCCGCGGTCATGGCCGGGAAATAGTACGCGCCGTCTTCGTCCGTAAACACGGATGTGGTGATGGTGGTGCTGTCCATCTTCGCGGAGACCGTCACGCCGCTCATCTTCGCTCCCGCCGCCGATTTCACCGTTCCGGTCAGGAGCATGCCGTCCGGAGCTGCGTGAGCCATCCGGGGAAGAATCGCCGCCAGCGCAAACAGCACGAGGGGGGCGCCGAAGAATTTCACGAACGCACGAGTTTGTGTGTGATTCATTGCAGGCTCTCCTTTTTCCTAGTCGAGCGGGCCCATCGTGCCGCCGGGGGCCGGTTCCGTGCTCCTCGGCGGCTTCGGCACGGTTTTCAAATATTCGACAATCGCGTCAACTTCCGCGGGTTGCAACCCGAACTTAAATCCCGGCATCTTGCCCGATCCGTTCCAGATCATTTCCTTAATCGCCTCTTCGCCCGCGTAGATGAGGCCCTTGTACAGCGGCGGCCCGTACATTTGAAATCCCGCCCTCGCCGGCGCATGGCAGATGCCGCAGCGTTGCTGAAACACACGTTGACCTAATTTCTGGACATCGTTGAGGGGCTTCTCTGTGTTTGCCTGTTGGGCGCGCGCGGTGAGCGGAAAAATGCCGAGGAAAATCAAAATAGCCCATCGCATACATCTCATGGAGGATTCTCCTGTGCAAACTCTACCACGAAGGGTACTTCACGGAATAGGTTCTTTAATCAAAGACTTAAATCCGCATGACTCACAACATTAGCCCGCATTTCTCACAAGCTGCAATAACGTCAGCTAGGAAGATCTCCTCTTCCTCAAACCTGCGGAGAGATTCTTCGGGGCACAAACCGCCCCTCAGAATGACACAGTGCTTCAAGTTGTCATTCTGAGCGAAGCGAAGAATCTCTCTGAATCCCGCAATACACGAGAACCATGACCCGAACTGGTGAGAAATGCGGGTTAGAGCCTGAACGGACTGAGGCCCGCGCCATAAACCCCCGATCTTCACCGGCTTCCGCGGCGGAATTGCCCTTCATCGCTTCCGATCACGAGAAATTTCATGAAGTTTGTAGTGCCACCCACAAAAAGCGGCGTCCCCGCCACGATCCCGACCACGTCCCCGGGCTGGACGAGATGCTCTTCCAGCAGGCGTTTTTCCGCGGCCTGGACCAATTCTTCAATGTCTTGCACTTTGCCGATGGTGCGTGGCACGACGCCCCAATTGAGCGAGAGACGGCGGCGCGTTTCTTGAATCGTCGAGAACGCGATAATCGGGCGGCGAGGGCGGTGTTTGGAAACCAGACGCGCCGTGGAACCGGTCTCGGTAAATACGGCAATCACTTTCATATGCAACTCTTCCGAAGCATGGCAAATCAATTCGGAGGCGGTTTCGGCGATGTTGAATTGCGCCGGATTCGGACGAAGGACGTGCGCATTGTTGGCTTCCGCTTCGCGAATGATGCGGTCCATCATTTGCACGGCTTCCAGCGGATAGGCGCCCGACGCGGTCTCGGCCGAGAGCATCAGGGCGTCGCTGCCATCGAACACGGCGTTGGCTACGTCGGAAGCTTCGGCGCGCGTGGGACGCGGATTCAGCGTCATCGATTCGAGCATTTGCGTCGCGGTGATCACCGGGCGGCGCGCCTCGCAAGCCTTGGCGATGATTTGTTTTTGCACCACGGGAACTTTCTCCGGGCTCATCTCCACGCCCAGATCGCCGCGGGCCACCATCACTGCATCGGACACATGGAGAATCTCATCCAGATTGTCAATCGCCTCGGGCTTTTCCAGCTTGGCAATCACCGGGACGTCTTGCTTGGCGCGGGAAATGGCCTTCTTGGCCTGCAGCACGTCCTTCGCGCTGCGAACAAAACTCACCGCAACGAAATTCGCGCCTTGCTCCATTGCGAACACGAGATCCTCGTGATCTTTTTCCGTGACGGCCGGGATTCGCAATTTTACGCCGGGCAAATTAATCCCCTTGTGCTCGCCAAGCAGTCCGCCGTTGACGACTTTGCACAAAACGGAGGTCGATGTGGTCGAAAGCACGTGCAATTCAATCAGGCCGTCCCCCAGCAGAATGCGGTCGCCGCGCGAAACGTCTCGGGCCATGCGTTTATACGTGGTGCTTACTCCCGCGCTTGTCCCGTCTATTGGACGGATCGAAATCGTAAATCGCTGCCCCGTTACCAATTGCACGGGCTGCTTGCCCTTGAGCGCGCCTGTGCGGATTTTCGGGCCCTGAAGATCGGCCAGAATGCCGATCGGCTTCGAGAGTCGCGCGGAGGCCTCCCGAACACGCTTGATCGTGCGCGCGTGATCTTCATGAGTCCCGTGAGAGAAGTTGAGCCGCGCCACGTCCATCCCGGCGCGCATCAGACGCTCGATCATTTCAGACGAGTCGCTGGCGGGTCCCAGAGTGCATACAATTTTAGCACTGCGAAAATTCATGGCTTTTTATTCCGAACCCATTCTGCCTGGAAGGGGTGTGAGGTTTCTTCGGCCTACTTCGAGGAGGCGAAGTCGCTCACCACATGATATAGGAAGACGACCCCCTTGTGAAAGCTATCGACGGGAATTCGTTCGTCGTCGGAGTGCACTCGTGAGCCATCGTTTTCGATCATGGGAAAGGGCTCGAGTCCGTAGGCCTGAACTTTGTGCAGACGCAAGCTTGAGGAGTCCGTCGCCCCAGTTCCAAGCAGGGGCACCGTGATTGCGCCGGGAAATTCCTGCGGCGTCAGGCGCTCGATGGTCTGGTACAAGGAAGTCTTCAGGTCGGAGGGAGGCGCGTTTTCGCCGGAATCGGGCGCGAGCTGAAACTTGATTTGCGGGTCATTGACGATCTTGACGAACTGCCCCATCAACTCCTCGATGGAATGCCCGGGAAGCATTCTCACGTTCAAGTTGGCGGTCGCTACCGAGGGAACCACGTTCACTCGGACACCGGCCTGCAACATGGTCGGCGCAATCGTATCGCGCAGCATGGAGTTCCACATCGGGCTTTCGTCGGAGATGTGCTTGGCGGCGAGGTCGGCGCGCCCAGGCTGTTCGAGCGCGCGCATCCATTTGGCGATTTCGTCGTCCTCGATCTTTGCAAGCTGCTCGAAATAGCGGAGTGTGATCGTGCTCGGTTGCGAAGGGACTTGATACGTTCCCAATTTTTCGATGGCTGCCGCCAAATGAATGACCGCGTTGTCAGGCTTGGGCAAGGAGCCGTGTCCCGAGGTCCCTGTCGCTGTCACCGTGACGTTGTAAGCCACCTTTTCGCTCGCCTGGACGCCGACGTATTGCACCTTGCCGTTTTTCAGGATCACGCGGCCGCCCTCGTTGAGCGAGTAGGCGCAGGCAATCTTGTCCCAATATTTCTGAATGGTCACTTTGATGCTGGCCGAGCCGCCTTGCTCTTCGTCATCGGTGGCGAGAAAAAGGACGTCGCGTGCGAGGCGCGCGCCCGTGCGCTTGAGCTCGACTATCGTGGCGATGTTGGCGGCCAGCATAGCCTTGTCGTCAATCGAACCGCGGCCGTACATGTAGCCGTCACGAATCACCGCCGCGAACGGATCCACAGTCCATTTGGCTGCATCAACGCCGACCGTATCCTGGTGCGCGACGAGGAGCAGGGCATTGGACGGGTCGGGAAGCGGGCCCGCCTGTAAACGCGCGACCACGATGCTTCGGCCGGGGGCCATTTCAATTACTTCGTTGGAAATGCCTTCTTTTTGAAAAATGGCTGAAATATATTTTGCGACCACAGCCTCATTGCCTGGAGGATTCACGGAATTGATGCGCACCAAATCGCTGAGCCAGACCTGGGCTTCATCGGCCAGCTTGCTGAGATCGGGCTTCGCCATGGGCGCTTGCGCCCGGGCGCCTGCGCTGGCGGCAATGGCCCACGCGACGGTCAATATAATCCGGCCTGTACGATGCAACATTACGTGTTCCTCCAAGCGAAAATTCAGCCACTCTCTCAACTGATTCATCGTACCATGTGCGCCGGAGATGCAAGCCCGGGCATACGGCCGCGTGTGCCGCGAAGAAAACTAGATTTGAACATCCTGGCGCTTCGTGGCAGCATCGAAGGGGCAGGGCAGTCTCTTTCAGCGAGGCCCCAGGACTGGGCAATGGATGTTCTTTCCCAGGAAGAATACAGCGATTCCGTGAGGTTCAACAAGCCATGCAAACGCTCTTATTCCGCAGACTGGGCCTGAGCGCGCTCCTGTTCACGCTCCTCGTTCCGCCCGGCCAACTCTCCGCCTGGGCGCAGGACAAAGGGAAGGACAAGCAGGCGCCGGAACCCCAGACCGCGCCCGGATTCTCGATCTCCGTAACCGTTCCCGTAGTGAGCGTGGACGTCGTGGTCACGGATAACAACGGTAATTATTTGAAGGACCTCAAGAAGGAGAATTTCCGGATCACCGAGGACGGCACGGTTCAAACCATCACTAATTTCGCGCCCTCCGAAGCGCCGATCACGATCGTGCTCCTCTTGGAGTTCAGCAAGTTGGGCTATCAATTTTTTACTTACAACGCCGTGAATTGGGCCGCGGGCTTTCTGGGTACCCTCAAGCCGAATGACTGGGTCGCACTGGAGACGTTCAACATGCGCTCCGCCGTCGAAGTGGATTTCACTCACAATCGAAACGAGGTTTTGCAAGGGCTGTCTACCCTTTATTTCCCGCCGTTCAGCGAATCAAACATCTTCGATGCCGTTTCCGATGTCCTCGACCGCATCAAGGACGTCAAGGGCAAGAAAGCCGTCCTCGTGCTGGCCTCCGGAATAGACACGTTCAGCCGGATGACTCTTGACCAGACCTTGAAACGTATCCGGGAAACGGACGCCACCATTTTCACCGTCGGCGTTGCCGAACAGTTCTTCATCAATCAAGCCCCTGGAGCATTTGGCCAACAGTTGACCTACATCCAGGCGCAGAACCAGCTCAAGACATTTGCGGCGATGACCGGAGGCCGCTCGTGGCTCCCGCGCTTCGACGGCGAAATTCCCGGCATCATGCAGGAAGTAGCGCAAAGCTTGCGCAACCAGTACAGCATGGCCTATTCGCCCACCAACGAGACGCTCGATGGCAAGTACCGTAAGATCAAGGTGGAGCTGGTTGCGCCGGACGGTGGTCCGTTGACGGTGCTCGACCAGAAGGGAAAGAAGGTCAAATTTCAGGTGTACGCCCGGCAAGGCTATACGGCGCCGAAATCGAATGTCGACCCCAACACCAAGTAGCTGCGACGCATTGTAGGAATCTGTCCACCGGAAAATTCCAACCACTGTGAATGTGCGACGTCCTGTTTTGTGTTGCTCGAAGTCCCGGAGGGACGTGACAACGTAGCCTACCGTTTGAACGGTGGGGCACGGTGTGCGATTGGTCAGAGCCCCGGAGGGGCGGCACAGGGTTAACCCTTGTACCGCCCCTCCGGGGCTTAGCGTTCTGCCTCCACGCCTACCCACCGCTCACGCGGTGGGCTACGTTCTTTCGTCCCTAACGGGACTGGCCAAGCCGGCAAGAGCGGTTCTTCGTTTTGTGGGATGTACTCCTAGGATTGAATCTTTGCCGCAAGCTCTCGCGCTCGATCGGCGCTGAGTGAAAATTGCGTGTCCATCTCGGGATAGGGCGCGCCCAGTCGCGGGCGATAGGTTTCCAGTCCAGTTATCAACTGAGCCTCTGCCACACGAAGCTGTACAGAAGCCGTGCCAAGCTCGGACGCAATCTCGGCCGCCAGGCGCACGGGGATTTTGTATAGCAACCCTTCGTCATCGAGCACCAGGAACTGGTAATCGCGCGCGTCCTCGTACTGGCCTCCTCGCACGGTCGGCATTTCTCCCTGAAACTGATACTCGTAGCGGCCAGTTGCAGTGCGAAGCCGTGTCCACCCAGGTTGTATCATTTCTTCCATCTGTACTTAATTCCTCTTCGGCAGTTTATCTCACGTCCGCCGAACAGCGGCAGACCTGTTTTCGGTGTGCTCCAATGAGCGGCCGCCATGTTTTGATTTATCATGCCTGCTTGGTTATGCTCGCATCGCCAAGGCTGGCGAGGTTCGGCCGTTCGCCTCCAATTCCGATGGACCCTCACCCCATCCCGGCGTCCTCGAAAGCGACAGCGCCTGCCAAAGCGAATCACCCGTTCTTGCATTTCAAATTTTTCTGGATTGTGCTGCTGTTGATTCTTTTGCTTGGCGCAGGAATCTACTGTCTTCGCTCTGAGCTACGCAGTTATGTTTTTCTGATTCAGTTTCTTGATCCCCACGCTTCCGGGCTCCTCGTGCGGCTTGAAGGGCATATGCAGGATACGCAAGAGGTCACTCTTTCTACGGCGCAAGGCTCTGTGCGGGCAAGGCTGTACGTTCCGCGAGGGATTGCCCATCCGCAGGGCATGGTCCTCGTTCACGGGATTCATCACCTGGGGATCGACGAGCCTCGGCTCATGAATTTTGCGCATGCGGCAGCGAGCAACGGTTTTTCGGTGCTGACCCCGGAGGTCGCGGCGCTGGCGGATTATCACGTCGATGGCGCATCGATCAGCACGATTGGGGAATCAACCGCTTGGCTGCAGCAGCGGCTTGGCGACGGCCCGGTGACGATCGTGGGGGTGAGCTTCGCGGGCGGACTTTCTCTTCTGGCCGCGTGCGATCCGCGCTACGCCCCGCACATCCGGGCGCTCGTCCTGATGGGCGCCTATGACAACCTCGGGCGGGTGACACGATTTCTCGCCACCAGCCAGGCGGAATTGCCGGACGGCCGCATGGAGCCTTACGCCGCGCACGACTATGGCGCGGCAGTGTTTGTGTACTCCCATCTAGACCAATTCTTCCCGGCCGCCGATCTGGCCGTGGCGCACGACGCCCTGCGCGACTGGCTCTGGGAGCGGCCCAGCGACGCGCAGGCGCTTTTCCCGCGCCTGAGTCCGCCGAGTCGCGACACGATGGAGATTCTCCTCGCGCGTCAAATCGGCCGTTTGCGCTCGAAACTTTTGGACGCGATTCAGGCCGACGATTCCCAATTGTCCGCGATTTCACCGGAGGGGAAGCTCGGAGCGCTTCACGCGCCCGTCTTCCTTCTGCACGGCGCCACGGACGATATTATTCCATCTACGGAGACTCTCTGGCTGGAAAAGGAAATTCCGAAGCCTTATCTGCGGGACGCGCTGATTACTCCCGCGTTTTCTCACGTCGATCCGGACAAACATGCCGTGTGGAAGGATCAGCTGCGTTTAGTCGAATTCCTGGCAGGAGTTTTGCGAACTGCGGATTAACCGCACCAAGCGGGACGCATGCGGAATTTCACAAAGCACATCAATGTGCCGGGTGCCGCGCGTACAGCGCCGCGGCGATTTTGAGCATTTCTTCGCGGTCGGAAGCAAGCAAGTAGCCCTGGGCAATCAACTTATCCACCGACTCGGCATACATTTTGACGTAATTCGTCTGGCTGCCGTACCGCTTGGCGAGTTCTTCCGCCGGGAACTGTTGCCACCCGCCCAAATTTCCGCACGTGGCCTCGATCGACGCCGTCGTGACGGGCGCCAACGAGACGGGAACGGCCCGGCCGACCGGATGCTCGACATCGGGAAAGCGGACGCCGCCCAGGGGTTGAGCGTTCTCGTCGATCAGGGGGACGGAGAGGCGCACACCCGGCAGCGCGTTGAAATTCGGCATTTGTGAAGATGCGGGATCCAGCACAAAGAGCTTCGTAGGAGGCAGCTTCGGGGCTTGGCGGGCGGAGGGAACATCGAGCTCTCGCTCCAGTTCCAGTGTCACTGCGCGCAGGTAAGCGTTGTGTGGAACGGGATTGAGGTCCACCACCACGCCGCCGTTGCAGCGGCTGGTGCGGGCGCTCCCCGAACTCTGGTCGATTGGCGCCGGGGCATGGGCGCTCGGCCAGTCGTAGCGGCGCATGCGCGGGTTTTTCGTGTCTACGTCGGTTAGGCTCGCGCGAAGGCGATAAAAGTCGGTGTAGTTCGCGATGTCGATGTAAAAGGGATCGCTCGCGTGGCCGCCTAAAATCTCGGAAGCGGGAAGTGGTTTCCCATCCGGCACGACGTAGGGAAATTCTTTGGAATCGGCGGCGGCTGCAAGTTCGTTCAGAGCGAGCCAGTTGCCCGTCCCATCTACCGCGATTGCTCCCTCGAAGACCGCGCCGCCATCGCCGGGATCCGCATTAAAGCCCTCCGCCAGGAATGTGTCGATGAAAAAGCCGCTGAGGCTGATGCCGCCAAGAATTAGCGTATGGTAGGTTCCGAAATCTACCGACGGTTTGGTGTCCAACTGCGTGTGTCCGGCAAGCATGCGGCCAAAGTCGCGGATGATAACTTCGCCGACGCCTTCTGCTTGCATCGGGACGCTCGTGGCGATCCCGGTCTGCCACTGCACCCGCGCGTAAGATGTCCCATGCGCGAATAGAAAGCCGTTCCCGGGATTTCCTCCGCCGGTCGTAGCGGAAGGCGGCCCCGCCACCTCGACTTCGTGTAGCGCGTTGAAGAAAACCGGCCTGCCCCGATTTTCCGCCTCGATGACGATCACTGAATTCGTGCCGGGTTTCTCCGGCGCCGTAATTTCAAACTCGGATTGGTAATCGTAGTTGCCGTCGGCGTCGTGCGGCAAGTTTTCGAAGCCGTGTAGGGCGTCTCTTGGTGCAACAATTCCAGAAACAGTTCCCCAGACTCTCTTGTACGCGGCCGCGCCGAACGTTCCTGCCGGTTGCGAGCCCGCAATCGACACGCTCGTAATTCTCGATTGCTCGCGTGACCCGGCCACTTTTGCAAAGTGGCTTATTCGAGGCGACTTGGCACGCGGCATCGCCACGAAAGGCGGAGCAGCGGCAAGCGCTGCGCATAGAATGATGCTTGCCGAACGAATTCGCTTCAGGCGCGGAATGGGCATCGACAGTCCCTCCGAATTTCTGGTCGTGCGAAGTATCATGCCGATCGGAAAGCAAGTCTATACCAAGTTGGAGCCTGCGGGCCCACGGAACAACATACCGGCCGTGCCGTTTCAATTTATGCAATTCCCGTTCGCGTTGGATTTGCTCTCGCCCCGCAACCCCGCTACAATAAAGGTTCACACCGCACTTGCCCAATCCGTCCCGTTTATAGAGAAAGGCACCATGGCTTCTAGAACCGTCTGGCATTTTGCGTATGGCAGCAACATGAATCGCGCTCAAATGCTCTCCCGCGCGGGAAAGATTTTGGAAGAGCACAATGCGTCCCTGCCGAATTTCGAGGTTCGCTTCAACAAGAAAGTTCGCGGCGGCACGGCCGGGGCGAACATTCAACCCTCGCCGGGAAATACCGTCCATGGCGTGCTCTACAAATTAGAAGAGGGCGCGCTCCGTTCGCTGGATCGCTACGAAGGCGTCCCGGATCACTATCGCCGCATCGAAGTGCAAGTGACGCCCGAAGGCGGGCAGCCCGTCCCGGCGCAGATCTACATCGCATCGAAAGTGGAAAAGGGCTTGCGCCCATCGGCTCCGTACTTGCAAGCGATGCTCGACGGCGCGGGTGAGCACAACCTGCCGGCTTCCTATATTGGAGAAATTAAATCCGCTGCCGGCGCGGCTTAAAGTAGCACAGGCACTCTTGCCTGTGCGGTTTTTGCCATCCAGAGTAAGCCAGCGCGTCCAGCGCGGCCTACGAAATCGCACAGCCAAGAGTGGCTGTGCTACTTATGCCGAACAGGAGTGACCATGGCTACTTCGTCGTTGCCGCGCGCCGCGTCCCGCGGAGGCAGTTTCCTGGTGGAGTCCTGCACCCCGGAAGATGTGTTCTCTCCCGCCGAACTGACCGACGATCAAAAACTGATTGGCCAGACGGCGGAAGAATTCATTCGCAACGAAGTAGTTCCCGTCATTTCCGATCTCGAGCAGCACAAGCCTGGTTTGCTGCCGCAACTTCTGAAAAAGGCCGGCGAAATTGGCCTGCTGGGCGGAGGCGTGCCCGAGGAGTATGGCGGCGCCGGCCTCGACAAAGTTTCCAGCGTGCAGCTGGCGGAAAAATTGTCCGCCTACGCTTCCTTTGGAGTGAGTCACGGCGGCCACTCGGGCATCGGCACGCTTCCCATTGTTTTCTTCGGCACCGAGGAGCAGAAGAAAAAGTACCTGCCCGTGCTCGCGACCGGCGAAAAGCTGTCAGCCTATTGTCTGTCGGAACCGCAAGCGGGATCGGACGCGCAGAATTCCCGCACGCGCGCCGTTCTCTCTCCCGATGGGAGCTCGTGGATCCTGAACGGCCAAAAAATGTGGATCACCAACGGCGGCTTTGCCGACGTCTATATCGTGTTCGCGAAAGTCGACGGCGAGAAATTTTCCTGCTTCATTGTCGAGCGCGGATTTCCGGGATTTTCGGCGGGCGCGGAAGAAAAGAAGATGGGCCTGAAGGGCAGTTCGACCACGGCCATCTTTTTCGAGAATTGCCAGGTGCCCAAGGAGAATCTGCTGCATGAAATCGGGCGCGGCCACATCGTGGCGTTCAACATTTTGAATGCTGGAAGATTCAGCCTGGGCGCGTACTGCACGGGAGGCGCCAAGGGCACGCTGGAGATCGCGTCAAAGTACGCGAAAGAGCGAGTAGCCTTTGGCAAGCCGATCGGAGATTTCGGCCTGATTCGCGCCAAGCTGGCCGAGATGGCCATTCGGATCTTCGCGGTGGAGTCCATGATTTACCGCTCGGCGGGCCTCATGGACCGAGCTATTTCCAGCACCCCTGCGGCGGCGGGCGACAGCGCGGACAAGTCGCAGCAATCCATGAGAGCGTTCGAGGAATACGCCATCGAGAGTTCGATCAGCAAGGTCTACGGTTCGGAGCTGCTGGATTATGTGGTCGATGAAGCCGTCCAGATTTTCGGCGGCTACGGCTTTCACGAGGACTATCCGGTCGCGCGCTCCTACCGCGACTCCCGCGTCAACCGCATTTTCGAGGGCACCAACGAAATCAACCGCATGCTCATCATCCAAATGCTGATGAAGCGCGCCACTTCGGGAGCGCTGCCGCTGATGCAGGCCGGCGCGAAGTTGCGCGACGAAATCATGGCCGGCCCGTCCTTCGAGGAGCCTCCGGGGGGCGAGTGGGCCGAGGAGGAGCGAATCCTGGCCGGAGTGAAGAAAGCGTTTCTGCTGGTGGCCGGTGCGGCCCTGGAAAAATACCGCGAACGCCTGGCGGACCAGCAGGAAATTGTCGCCGCGCTATCTGATATCGTCATGGAATGTTACGCGGTCGAATCTTCGCTCCGGCGCGTCCAAAAGGCGGAAGCTGCGCGCGGCGCGGCATCAACCGCGGTCATGGCGGACGCGGCGCGCGTGTTTTTGCACGATGCCGCCGATCGCGTCGAGATTGGCGCGCGCAGGGCCTTAGCCGCAATCCTCGAGGGAGATATGCTGCGCACGCAGCTCGCCGTGCTGCGGCGGTTCCTGAAGCGCGAGCTGGTCGATACTGTAGCCATGCGTCAGCGCGTCAGCGCGGCCGTCCAGGCGGGCGATCGCTACCCCTTCGAGGGCCGTTGAACTCAGCTGGAAACGCTGCCCTCGAATTCGAACCCCTATGAAAAATGCAAGAGACGGCTCCCAATTTCCATAGAATTTCTGTTTTTGATCTGCTCTAGTAGTCCTGTACCGGAAGTTCCACGGCCAATCACACCCACGTACCATATGAAATAGAATGGCTTATGATATAAGCTGACCTTGCGTCTTCTGGGCGGCGAATTGCATCTAATTCTACGTCAAGAAGAAGGGGGCCATCCCAGTGAAAGTCAGTAGAGTGTTCAGCGAGAGAAAAGCTCGAAAGGGGTTGTGGTTCGCCCTTGCGGCTTTCGTTGCGTTGCAGATCTACTTTGTGCAGGAATTGCTTGTGGCCTTTATGCTGTTCACGGGCATTTTTATCGTTTGTGCCATCATCGCACTGATAATGTACCTGGTCGATCGCGCCAGCCGCTGGGGACTCGACTTGGCGGGACAGCAGGCCAAACGTGCTTTAGTGGCGGCCGAGGAGATCAGTAAAAAGCAGCTCCGCCGTCCACGTTCAGAGCCTGCCCAGTAATCGCGCTGGCCTGTTCCGAGCACAGAAACAGGGCGGCAGCGGCAATTTCGTTGGCTGTCTGGCCCCGTCCCTGAAGGATCGTATTCAGAAAACCCTTGAGCTGCTCTTCCTTCGAAACTCCCAGGCGTTCCGCGAGCGTTTGACCTAAATCCTTTGACATCTTCGTCTCTGTGACCGGGCCCGGACAGATGGCGTTCACGCGCACGCCCTTTCGGGCCGCTTCTGCGGCAACCACGCGCGTCAGTCCCAGCATGCCCGCCTTTGCGGCGGCATAGGGCGATCCCCACCCAAAGGCGGACTTGGCGGACAGGCTCGAAATATTCAGAATTACCCCGGAGCCGCGAGCGTACATTCCCGGCAGCACAAGCCGCGTCAACAGATAAGCGCCGCGCAGGTGCACGGCGACCACACGATCCCACTCCGCGGGGCTGATGTCCTCGATCGGCTTCACGGGACCGTACTCTCCCGCGTTGTTCACCAGGATATCGACCTTCCCAAATTGGGAAATGGCCTCGTGAATAAGGTGCTCGCACTGCTTTTCTTCGGCGACATCCGCGGGAACGGCAGCCGCGCGCCCGCCCGCATTGCGAACTTCCTGGACCACCGCCCCGATTTCCGATCCTGTCCGTGCCGCGACCACCACCGCCGCCCCTTCCCCGGCAAACTTCAACGCGATGGCGCGGCCAATCCCGCGCCCGCCGCCGGTAATGACCGCAACTTTTTCTGCCAGCAACATTCACGCCTCCAGAACGATTGGGCAGGATAGCATTTGCAACGCGCCCGGCCAAACAGCGCCGGCATCCCGCAGGCGATTTTTACAATTGTGCGGCATTGCAAAACCGCCGGCGAGACGCCGGCGCTACCAAACCGGAGCTGCCAAATCGCGCGTGGGCTGAATCGAAGTTCTAGCCACAATGGCAAATCATACCTGTGTCACATATCATGACTAGAGAGCCGCGTAGGGATGGTATCATCCGCTCGTGTCCTGCCATTCGCAGCGAAGACCCTCGATGCCGGGCGGTTTATGCACGGCGTTTTGGAAGTTTTCCGGTTTGATTTTGCTAGCGGCTGCAATTCTTACAAGCCTTGTCGAAGCCGAGGCGTCCGGGTTTGCCCGGGATTCATTGTTTCGTCAGCACAATGAGCGTACTGCTTCGGTGAAAGAGTCGGCCAAACCTGCCGCTACTGCCTCCACGCTGAACACCGATCGCCTGGGCAACCATTACCTGATGCTTGTGAACACTGCTATGGCCAATCAAATGGATGCGCCGAAAATCGCGCAGTTTGATCGCTCCCCCTACGATGGTTTGGCGGTCTCTTTCGCGGACGCGTATGACAACTCCCCAGTGCTTTCATTTGCCCCAATGCAGGCGCAAATCGCGGGCTGGAAAAAGTCTACTACCAAGGACATCTGGCCATGGGTCTATCTGAACCGCATGATCGGCGCAAACGACGCCGAAGGGAATCCACTGACCAAAGTCCCTTATTTCCAGCGGTTTCAGGGATTGGACCTGGACGGGAAAGCAGGCGCGCAGAGAGACTTTCTGGAAAATTGGCGGAATGCACTTCGCATCGCCAGGAAGACCGAGGTTCCCGGGATTGTTTGCGATCTGGAGTTTTACAATAATTACAAAGCGTATGACCTGTCCGAACTTGCGAGGATGACGTCCAATTCGCCGCAAGACGCGCTGAAAGCGCTAAGGCAGGTCGGCGCGCGCATGGCTGACATCGCCGCCACAGAATATCCGGGTGCAACGCTCTGGTTCTTGTTCACTGGCTTTACCCGCCCCGACTACAGGGTGATTGATGGCCAGCCGTATTATCTGGCCGCCACCTACATTGCGGAAGGGCTGCTCGAGCAAATTCAACAGCATCACTTTCCGCTTCGAGTCTTGTCCGGCGGCGAGGTGGGGCTCGGCTATTGCCATAATTCCGTCGACGATCTTCGCCAGGCGATCGAAAAGCGGGCCGCTGACTTCGCACCTCTCCTGCAGAAGTACAAGGGCATCCTGGAATTGGCCGGGACGATGACGCTCTGGAGCGACCGCACAGCCAAGAAGAACTGGGTGACCCAAGGAGCTTGTGGGACCTCATCGGCTGCCACCGTCGAGGATCTCATCCCATACATGGAAGTCCTGTTCCGGTCTTATCGTTTCAACTGGCTTTATGGTTCACCAAATGGCGGGTATTTTGCGTTTCAGTCCACGGGCGCACCACGCTTTGATGCCGCGATCAGGCAAGCGAAAGCCCGCGCGTATGGAGCAGCAACTCAACGGCCGGGGCTTAGAGATTGAGCTTGGCGCGCGCGCAAATATTCGGCCTTGGTAGTGCGTCAGTTTCCACAAAGCGGATTTATCACGACTCGGACCTTGGGTCTTGACGATCCCCTGCACAAATGGCCGAGATTTAATTGCCGTTCTTTTGCTCACGGAAAATCCATTCCAACACACGACCTAGCGTGATACTTTGGTTGCCAATCTCACCCGATGAAGCCGGAACTGAGGAGGGATGTCCAGTGCGGAATCGCCTGATTTTTTCTGCTGCGGCCGTGGTGGCGATGCTTGCGCTTTCTCCTGCGCCGCGCGGACAAGACGCCGCCCGCCCTCAATCGGTTCCCGACATTTCGGGGGTCTGGCTGGTGGAAAAGTTTGAGCCCAGGCTGTTTCCGAACGGGGGCGCACCTCTACAACCTTGGGCAGAGATAAAATTAAAGGCGACCAACCCTCAGACCGACGACCCCAATCTAGCCTGTCTGCCGGAGGGAGTGCCGCGGTTCATGATTTCTGTGCCGTACCCGATGGAAATCTTTCAAGGGCCCACGCGCGTTCTCATTATTCACGAGGGGACATCGGTGCTGCGGCAAATCCATATGGGCCGGCAGCACCCCAAAGATTTGGATCCCACGTATGCGGGTGACTCGGTTGGCAAATGGGAAGGCGACACGCTCGTTGTGGATACGATCGGCTTCAACGATAAGACCTGGCTTGACGGCGGCGGACTCCCCCATAGCGAAGCGCTGCACGTTGTGGAGCGCATCCGCCGCAAGGACCAGGACACCCTCGTCGACGAGTTTACGATCGACGACTCCAAGGCGTACACGAAACCCATCACGGCTCAGCAAGTCTATAAATTGAAGCCGGACTGGGAGATTCATGAATACGTCTGCGAAGAGAATAACAAGTACACGTACCAGGGAAAATGACTGCGCAAGAAGAAAGAGGAGGGATCGATATGAGGAATAAGCTGCTGGTCTTTCCCGCCACCGCGATTTTTCTGGTGCTTTCGCTGGGGGGATCGACGTTCGCTCATCACGGGTTTGTATCGTGGTTCGACATGAGCCGCTCGGTCAACGTGAAGGGAACCGTGACGAGCTTTGAGTGGACCAACCCGCATACTTACATTTATCTGGACGTGAAAAATGAAAAGGGCGCCGTTGAAAAGTGGACCATCGAATTGGGCGCCCCGGGCATGCTGGCGAGGGCCGGCTGGAGAAGGGATACGCTAAAGAATGGCGACGAAATCACCGCGATCGGAAATCCCGCCAAGGACGGCAACCCCTCGATGCATCTCAGCAAGATCGTCTTTGCCAATGGCCAAGAGCTTTCTACCGCGCTCTGAAGGCCGTCCAGCCGCTGACTGTAAAGTCTCCCACGTTGGATGACGACCTGCCTTTATGGCCAGCGACTTCCATTTGGTAATCCCAACTTCCGATAAAACTAGAATATCCTGCAAGAAAACTCGGTCAGATCATTCCAAGCATGAACTAACTAAGGCACGCAACGAACAGTGGAGCTGTCCGTCGCCATGACCGCGACCGAGAAGCGAGCACATCTAAGCAGCATGACGGAGAACGATCAGCTTAACGAAATCGTCCACTCGGTCGGATTAGGCCTATCGACTGCCATTTATGCCCATTCAGAACTTTGGCTACTGCGCGACCCATTTGTCGAAGCGCGAGGCAAAGGTGTGGGCCAGATAGATGGCCTTCTCATCCGGGCATGCTATCTGGTGAACGGAATCAATGGTGCCGGCCATGCGGCCGTGGCGGCCGAAGGCGCCCAGGACCTTGCCGGTGAGATCCATCTTGTAGACCCGGCCCACGCTGCCCACGAACATCACCTGATTGGGTCCAGTGGTAAGGCAGAGCGACCAGGGCGCAGTCGGCAAATTCCAAACCGCTTTCCGAGTGCCCTCCGTATCGAAAACCTGGATGCGGCTGTTAGCGCGGTCGGCGACATATATGGTGTCATTGTTGTCGATCACAATACTGTGCGGGGTGTTGAAGGAGCCCGGCTGGTTGCCACGCCGACCCCAGTCCATAACGAAGTTGCCATCCTTATCGAACTTGACAACGCGCGAATTGCCGTATCCGTCGGAGACGAACATGCTGCCATCCTTGCTCCAGGCGATGTCCGTCTCCTGATAGAAGGAGGCTTGGTCGGGCGCGGCGCGCTCAATCACATGCGTCAGCCAAGTCCAGGGCTCCGGGTTTGTTCCGAGCGTGCCCACGGTGCGGCCTTCGGCGTCGAAGCGGAAAATTTCGTTATCGGCGGCATCCACGTACCAGAGATTGCCTTGCGGATCGAAGCGCACGACATGGGCGCCTACGAACATCGTGGAACCCTCGCCCCAGGAGCGCACGAAGGTGCCGTCCGACTTGAACTCCATGACGGGGTGATAACCGCGATTGAGCGTGACGATATTGCCCGTCTTGGGATTGATCGCCACGCCGGTGGTGCGGCCCACGACAGAGTTGGCGGGATAGTGGAAAAAGTCCTCCACCAGACGGTAGGACAGTTGCGGTATCGGCGCTGCGCCCGCGCCGCCACCCTGCGCGTTCATCGACGCAACGGCGCAAAGCGAAATCACCGCGGCGCAAACCGCTGACATCAAGATACGATTCTTCATTGGAGCCTCCCCAAGCGTTCGTAATGGGCGCAATCTTAGGCCCGGTTCCCAGATCTGGCAAGCACGGCGCGATTGCTTTCAGCAGGACGGCAGCGCGTTGCCACGAGATTACCAAGACGGAGGAGAAGTCCTGACAAACGGTCTCATCGGAAACTGACTTCGTATCTCGCCTTTTGAATGCTGAGCGGTTTGACGCTATCCTAGCAACCGGTATCCATCGATACGAAGATCCATCTTTTTTGGAGGCACCCATGTCGAATCCTAGCCGCCGTGAATTCTTGAAGAATTCCATGGCTCTGACGCTCGCGCCTGCCGCCCGGAGCGCACTGTTCGCTCCCGGGTTGGCGGGCGAGTCTGAGCCGGCTCAAAAACCGCGCGCAGAATTTTTTGAAGGCTTCAAACGCGAACAAATTAAGACTTCGGGAGCGACGATCAATACCGTTTTCGGCGGCAACGACAAAGGCTCACCCTTGCTGCTCCTTCATGGCATCCCGGAAACTCATGTACTCTGGCGCAAAGTCGCGCCTGCACTGGCTCAAGACTATTTTCTCGTCATGCCGGATCTTCGGGGATACGGAGATAGCGGCAAGCCCCCGGGAGGCGACGATCACGCCGCCTATTCCAAGCGGGCCATGGCTCAGGACCAGGTGGAAGTGATGAAGCATCTGGGATTTCAAAAATTTGCCGTCGTGGGGCACGATCGAGGCGGCCGCGCTGCGCATCGCATGGCTCTGGACCACTCGGATCTCCTCACCAAACTCGTGATTCTCGACATTGTGCCAACCTATCTCCTCTACCAGAATATTACCCAGGAGTTCGCCACTATCTTTTACCACTGGTTTCTTCTCGTTCAGCCGCCTCCATTCCCCGAGACGATGGTCGCAAACAGCGCTGAGTATTTCCTGAAGTGCACTTTGCTATGGCTGGGGGGACGTTCGCTCAACGAGCCGGTTCCGGATTTTGTCGGCCCGGCCGTCTTTCAGGAATACTTCCGCACCTTCCGCGATCCCGCCACGATCCACGCGATTTGCGAGGATTACCGGGCGGCCGCCTCCATCGATTTGGCGCACGATAAGGCGGATCTGGATAAGAAAATTCAATGTCCGCTGCTCGTCCTCTGGTCCGAAAAGGGGCCCTTCCATCGCATGTACAACGTTTTGCAGACCTGGCGAGACCGCGCCGTCCAGGCGCAGGGCAAGGCCATGCCGACTGGCCATTTCCTTCCGGAGCAAATGCCGGAGGAATTGACGCAAGAACTCAAAGCGTTTCTGCAGAGTTGAGGAGGGTTTTAGTAGCGCGCGCTTCAGCCTGCGGGGGTTAGTCCTTGCATGGACTAAACCCCGCAGGCTGAAGCCTACGCTACTTGGGGCGACTGCACTGGCGGAAAGGCCTCATAAAGAGTTGCAAGGCGACTCCACGTGGTATAAAAGGGCTTCCGTCCCACGACCGAATCAAAATAGTTCTGTTCGCGCCAAGAGAAACCTGTTGCGTTTCGGTAAAGGCGCGGCCCGATTTGAGAATTCTGAGGAGGACTTGTGAGCCAATCCGCGAGCACAGTAAGCCACCTGGAAACTGTTTCCAGCCGTAAAGCATCCGACATCGTGATCGCCTACACCATTTTGCGCTTGTCCTTCGGGGCCAATATACTTCTTCACGGTCTGAGCCGCATCCTAAACGGACGGCCCGCATTTCTCGCCTATTTGACCCACTACTTCGAGCACTCTCACCT
This sequence comes from uncultured Acidobacteriota bacterium, assembly GCA_963719875.1. Taxonomy (GTDB): domain Bacteria; phylum Acidobacteriota; class Terriglobia; order Acidiferrales; family UBA7541; genus Palsa-360. The sequence goes on from CAVRDJ010000002.1 coordinate 2,636,312, forward strand.
CATTCCACCCGGCATGTTGCCTTTGTTCGGCGCCGTGCTGCCGTGGGTCGAAACGACACTGGGCTTGCTCTTGATGCTGGGCCTGTTTTCGCGACTTACGCTGATTGTGGGCGCCCTGGTGTTGACGGTCCTGGTGATCGGCACAAACCTGGCGCAGGACTGGCTTGTCTCGGGACTGCAGCTGCCTTACTGCTTCATTTATTACTATTTGCTGATTCATCTGGAACAAAACCGCATCTCACTGGACGCCTGGTGGGGATTCGGCGGACGTTGAGGTAGGACAGGTCGAAAACCCGCGCTCTTGAAAACCGCAAGGGCACGGGACCCGACAATCCACAATTCAAATCCGCGTCCATCCGCCGGGGCATGCCCTCTTGGCATCGCGACACGTTCAAACCCTTTCATGCGACCACCCTCTCCTGAGGGAAGAGAATTGGGGCGCCGCGTCATTGTGGTTTTCAAGGGTGCGGGTTTTTCCTTGCTTCACAATCCTCTTCAGTGCCCCCACGGATTCGTAAGTAACAACTTCAATGCTTTCAGGGGGTTCCCCGATCGCGCGAAACGTCTATTGCGCTGCGAGAAACTCGTTCTGGCAGCATGGATTGCGGCGTATGGGTGGGCGTGCTAGATTTTGATGTTGGGTGAAAATTCAGCGTTTGTTTCATGCCGATCCAGAGACCACCGCTCGCGCCGCGCCAAAAGATCTCTCCTGTAGAGATCTATTGGAAAACTGTTACCTACCGTACGGTGGCTATGTACGTCTTTCTGATTTTGGCCGTGGTGATGGCCATTTTGTATTTGATTTATCCTGAAGCATATGGCGGCGCGATCGCCAGGATTTCACAAGCGATTGGCGCGAGCACGGCTCCCACCGCGGAATTGACGGCGAAGCAGGCGAAATTTGTGAATTTGGACGGCCGCGTGCAGGTCAAGAAAGTGAATTCCGTGCAATGGGTCACGGCGGATTACCGCATGGCGCTCGACAAGGGCGACTTGATCCAGACGGGCGGAGATGGCGCCGCGCGCATCACATTCGCTGACGGCACGACCTACACCGTACAGTCGGACACGCTCGTTACGGTTGAGGAAAATTCGGTTGGGCGGGACAGCGAAACGCGCGTCGCCATGCACATTACCTCCGGCGCCGTGGACCTGGCCACCGGCACATGGGATTCACCGAAATCCAAGGCCGAAGTTTCGTTCTCCAATGCGGTGGCCTCGGTGCAGCAGAACAGCCGCGCGGCGGTGCGCAGCGATCCGAAGACGAGCGAGAGTGAAATTACCGTGTCGGCCGGAACCGCCCAACTTTCCACCACCGACGGCCGTCAGCATGTCGATATTGGCCGATGGGAGCGTGTGACCGTGCCGCCCAGCGGGGGAACCGTCGTCAAGACCAATGTGCTTGCGCCTCCCGACCTTGCACAGCCCCTGAACCTGCAGCCCCTGATCGTCCCGGACCCCAAGCACGCCCCGGTGCGTTTCGAATGGAAACCTGTGCCGGAAGCGGTCAGTTACGAGCTGCGTGTCAGCCTGACATCCATGTTTTCCCGGATTGTGGAAGACCGGAAGCTGACCGGAACGTCCGTCGAGATTGCGGGTTTCGATCAGGGTGACTACTTCTGGGATGTCCTGGCCACGGACCAGGAGAAGCGCGTAAGCGCCCCAAGCGATACCTTCAAGTTTACGCTCGCGACACAAGGCAAGGGACAGGAGATGTTGCTGGAGGTCGGAAGTACCGAGTTGCATGGTAACGTGGTGGAGATCACCGGGCGCACGGAGCCAGGGGCGGCGCTTATCATCAACGGCGAACAGGTCGCGGACATACGAGGCGACGGGGCGTTCAAATATTTTACCGCCCCCTTGACGCGCGGCAGCCAGACCATCGTGCTTACCGGACAGAACCGGCGGGGCGGCACGGCGATCAAGCGTGTCGAGATTGTAATTCCATAACCGGCCCGCCGCCAGAGCGCTATAGCGAGTCGGCGACCTCGGTCGCCCTAGCGCTTGGGCGACAGCGACTGGAGCACGCCGGAGAAAAGTTGGGGAGGGCAAGCCGGGCGGCATCTCACCCGAGTCGGCATCCAGAAGCCGTCCGAGCAGCCCGGCACTGAGGGAACTATGTTGAACAACGGTTACAACCTTCGCTCGGTTTTTAGTTTGTTTTCTTCCGACCTGGCGATCGATCTGGGGACGGCCAACACGCTGGTTTATGCCAAGGGCAAGGGCATCGTGGTGAATGAGCCTTCCATCGTGGCCATTAACAAGAACAGCGGGGAAGTGGTGGCGGTGGGCAAGGAAGCCAAGGACATGCTCGGGCGCACGCCAGGCAATGTGGTGGCCATCAAGCCGATGAAGGACGGCGTGATCGCCGATTTCAAGGTGACCGAAAAAATGCTCACCTACTTCATCCAGAAGGCGCATAACCGGCGCATGCTGGTACATCCGCGCATTGTGATCGGCGTGCCCAGCGAGATCACCCCGGTGGAAAAACGCGCGGTGCAGGACTCCGCCTATCGCTCCCGGGCGAGCGAGGTTTATCTGGTGGAGCAGGCGATGGCCGCCGCGATCGGCGCGGGCCTGCCGATCGAGGAGCCTTCGGGAAACATGGTCGTGGACATCGGCGGAGGCACGACCGACATCGCGGTCATCTCCATGAGCGGGATCGTGTATTCGCGCTCGGTGCGCGTCGCGGGAAATGAAATGGACGAAGCCGTCATGCAATATCTGAAGCGCAAATACAACCTGCTGGTGGGCGAGCGCACGGCGGAACAGATCAAAATGGAGATCGGCTCGGCGTATCCGCTGGAGAAGCCGCTGACCATGGAAGTGAAAGGGCGCAACCTGATCGAGGGCGTGCCCAGAACTGTCACGATTGATGACAGCGAAATTCGCGAGGCGCTCTCCGAATGCGTGGCCACGATCCTGAACGCGTGCCGCGTGGCGCTCGAACGCACGCCCCCCGAGCTTTCCGCCGACATCAGCGACCGCGGGATCGTGCTCACCGGCGGAGGGGCGCTGCTCAAGAATTTGGACAAGCGCATCCGGGAGGAAACCGGCTTGCCGGTTTCGATTGCCGATGATCCGCTGGCGTCGGTGGTGCTCGGGACGGGCAAGATGCTGAGCGATTTCCGGCTGCTGCGTCTGGTCTCGATAGATTGAGTTTTGAGGGAACGGCGCGGAGTGCCGATCCCAACCGGTAACAAAAATTTCGAAAGTTGACATTCTTCCCCGATGATTGCCATTCCCTCACGGCACAAGTCTCTGACGTTGCTTGCGGGCGTCGTCATCGCGCAGGTGCTGATCCTGGCCGTGCAGATCAAGCGCGAGCGGCAGGTGCGGCTGATCCGCGTGTGGACGGTAGAACTGATTTCGCCGCTGCAGCGCATTGGTTCCTGGACGATCAATGGGGCCGCGCACGGCTGGGGGGATACATCGGCCTGCGCAGCGCGCAGAAAGAAAACGATGCCATGCGCGCCGAGCTCGACCGGCTGAAAGTGCGCAATGCCGAACTCGAGGGCCGCGCCCTGGAAGCGGACCGGCTGGCCGCGCTGCTCAATTTTCGCAACGCCCATTCCGACACTCCCATGATCGCCGCGCGTGTGATCAGCGCGAGTCCGGATTCCGGAAGTCTCGTCGTAAATATTGACCGGGGTTCGCGCGATGGCATTCGGCGCGACATGGGAGTAATCACGCCGGACGGTGTGGTCGGGAAAATATTCGCCGTCTATCCTGACATTTCGCAAGTCCTGCTGATGGGTGACAAAGATAGCGGCGTGGGGGCCCTCTTGGCGGACACGCGGACGCAAGGGCCCGTGAAGGGAACGGGCGAGCCGCTGCTTTCCCTCGAATACATCAGTAGCGACGAGAAGGTTACGGTTGGAGAGGCGGTGTTGACTTCCGGACAGGACCGCATTTTCCCAAAAGATCTCCCCGTGGGCAAAGTCGTGGACTTTGTATCGGACCCGAAGACGCCTTTCATGAAGATTCGCGTAAGGCCGACTGCCCATTTGGATCGCCTCGAAGAGGTTCTGGTCCTGCAGAGCAGGCAAGAGCTGAATTTGAAGAAAGCCTCGGATGCCGAGACCGCGCCAGTCGCGTCTTCAGCCGCATCGAGGGCAGCTGTGGCGCCAGCGTTGCCGGCAAAAAAGACAACAGACGTGCATTGATCCAAGCTGTGGGAACGTAAGCAGGAGACAATGGAAAGCACAGAAGTCTATATCGGGCCAGAGCCCCACATCGAGGTGCACAAGTACTACGCCGGGGTCGTACCTATTGTCGTGTTGCTGGCGCTGGTGCTGCAAGCGTTTTTTCCGGTGTACATCCGATCTGCCCGCTATCTCGAATTGCCTTTGTTGGTGACCCTTTACTTTGCGCTCAGCAAGCGCAATCCGTCTTCCGGGTTGATCCTGGGGATGGTGGTGGGGCTGCTGCAGGATAGTCTGAGCCGCGCCCCGCTGGGCCTTAACGGGATTGCGAAAACGTTGGTCGGTTACCTCGGCTCCTCCCTGGGGGCCCGGATTGACGTGGAACATCCCATCGCACGGTTCCTGCTGACGGCCGCCTTCTACTTGTTCCATCACGCCGTCTTCACGCTAACGACCCGAGCACTGCTGGCCCAACGGAATGAAACCTATATTTCGGGTCCGATTCTGATCGCTTCGCTCGTGAACGCCGTGATCGCCATTGGCTTGTTCCCGGTACTCGACCGGTTTCGGAAACCTTCCTGAGGGGTATCCGATACGATGCGCAAGACCTTGCACAGTTTTGCTGCAAATGCTAGTGTGGACGATGGTTAGGTGTGGAGAAAACCTATACGGTGTGCGGCTCTAAGGACCGCACGGAGTCTCTTTGGCTTTCTCTCTAATGAATGATAAACGGCTGCCGACGGAACGGCTGACCGTTGTTTCCTATGTCATCGTAGGGGTGATCTCGCTGCTGCTTTTTGGTTTCTGGAAGCTGCAGATCATTGATTCGGAGCGCTACGCGCAAATGGCCGAGCGCAATCGCGTGCGGTCGATTCCGATCATTGCCCCGCGCGGCTCCATGCTCGATCGGGAAGGCCGCGTCCTCGTAGACAACTACCCTTCCTTCAGCGTCCTGTTGTTGCGTGATGCTCCCGAGCAAGTCGAGAAGCTCTTGCCGCAGATTGCCGACGGATTGGGTATGACGCTCCAGGACGTGAAGCAGGAGATTGAGGCTTCCCGGGCCATGCCGAAATTCCAGCCGATCGTAATCAAACCGGAAGCAAGCCCGTCCGATATCGCCTTCATCGAGTCCCATCGCGTCGACATCCCCATCCTTGAAATGCTGATGGTTCACCGCCGCCGCTACCCGCACGGCGATATGCTCGCCAATGCGGTTGGTTACGTGGGCGAAGTAAGCGCGGAGCAAGTGGAGGCTTCGGATACCGGCCTGAAACCGGGCGACATTGTCGGGAAAACAGGCCTCGAGCGCCAATACAATGAAACGTTGATGGGTACGGACGGTTTGCGGCGCGTGATTGTCAACAGCATTGGCAAAGAAGTGGGCCGCCTGGAACAGAAGGACGCCATTCCAGGCAAGCCGATCCAACTGACCATCGACTACGATCTGCAAAACGTTGCGGATACCTACATGGCCGACAAAGAAGGGGCGGTCGTCGCCATGGATGCGCGCACCGGCGAAGTCCTCGCAATGGTCAGCCGGCCCACCTTTGATCCCAACGATTTCGCCATCCGCATTCCCACGGCGGAATGGCAGGCTCTCAATTCGGATCCCCGGACTCCCTTGCTGAATCGTGCCATTCAAGGGCAACTTGCCCCGGGATCGGTCTTCAAGATTGTCATGGCCACGGCCATGCTTGAGTCCAAGGATGTCCCGGCGAATTTCACCGCGTTTTGTCCAGGACACGCTAATTTTTACGGACGAACTTTCCACTGCTGGCGGCCGGCGGGACATGGCAACGTCGATCTCCACACCGCCATCGTGCAATCCTGTGACGTATTCTTCTATACCCTGGGACAGCGGCTGGGAATCGATCGGATCCATCAATACGGCGCCGGCTTGGGCCTGGGCCGCCGCACCGGCATCGACTTGCCGGGCGAGGAACCCGGTCTTATGCCTTCGGAAGAATGGGTCCAGCGCGTCTACCATCATAAATGGTATGCGGGTGAAACAATTTCGGTGGCCATCGGGCAGGGATCCGTTACAGTTACTCCGCTTCAACTCGCGCGTATGATCGGTGCGGTGGCCAACGGCGGCGACTTGCCCCAGCCGCACATGCTGAAGAATCTCAACGCCAAGATGGATCGCTTTCCTCTGGCCGAGGACACGGTCGAACAAGTCACGCAGGGAATGTACGGCGTCATCAATGAAGGCGGTACGGGATCGAGCTTGAAGCTTCAGAATATCGAGTTCTCCGGCAAGTCAGGGACCGCCCAATTGATGAGCTACGATGCCGGAAGCAAATTGGGTAAGAAAGGGAAAGAAACCAATGGATGGTTTGTAGGCTACGCGCCGCGGCGCAATCCGGAGATCGTGGTTGCGGCAGTCATCCAGGGCAGTAGCGAGCATGGGGGGACGACAGCAGGGCCCGTGGTGCGCGATATTGTCAAAGCGTATTACGACAAGAAGAGCGGGATAAAAGTTCAGGAGTACACGGCAAAGGAAGGCCGGCCTAAAGTCATGCCGACCTCCGTGGACGATCCATCCCTGTCCCAGGATCTGCCCAGCCGGTAAAAGTCGATGCAAAAGGGCACAAGTATCCGCGATTATGATTGGTGGCTGCTGGCCACGGCGTTTGCCATCTGCGGCGTAGGCGTCCTGGAAATTTGGTCCGCGACGCACGCGAGCCACCTTGTGGGAATGCACACGCACCAGGTGGAATGGATCGGCCTGGGTTTCATCCTGATGCTCCTGTTATCCCGCGTGGACTACCATTCGATCATGGATCAGGCCCCCACCTTGTATTTGATCGCGATTATCGCGCTGATTGCGGTGCTAGCCATGGGACACACGCGCTTTGGGGCCAAGCGATGGCTGCCTATTTTGGGCGGACTCTTGCAGGTGTCAGAATTAGTGAAGTTGATTATAATAATTGTGCTGGCGCGTTTCTTCTCGGAAGTGCGAACCGAGGAGCTCAGCCTGGTGGATTTGCTCAAGGCCGCCGCGCTGATCGGTTTTCCGCTCGCGCTGATCATGTTGCAGCCGGACCTGGGGACCGCGCTGGTGCTGGTGCCGCTTGCTGCAGTAGGGGCCTACCTGGCAGGTTTGCAATGGAAACATTCCTTGGCCATCGTGGCGCTGGCCGCGATCATGGTGCCGGTCGGATATCATTTTCTTAAGCCTTACCAGAGAGAACGTGTTACAACATTCCTGCGGCCGGAGGAGGATCCCAAGGGCGCAGGGTACCAGATCCTGCAATCGAAGATCGCTGTGGGTTCCGGCGGATTTTGGGGCAAGGGGCTTGGCAACGGGAGCCAAAATCAATTAGGCTTCGTGCCGGTGCGGTACTCGGATTTTATCCTGGCGGCGCTCGCGGAAGAGCTTGGGTTTGCAGGAGTCTTCGTCGCGCTGCTTTTGTATATGTTCCTGCTGTTGCGTCTGGTTCAGAATGCCCAGCGCGCGAACGATCGAGCGGGCATGTTTCTGGTCATGGGCGTGACTGCGGTTTTGGGATTTCATGTCCTGGTGAATGTGGCCATGGTGATTGGATTTATGCCGGTCACCGGAATTCCGCTGCCTTTGATGAGCTACGGCGGTTCGGCCACCTTGTTCGTGTTTTTGGCATTAGGGCTGGTGATGAACGTTCGTATCCGGCGTTTCGTCAACTAAGCCAGTGGCATTGCTTTCCGGCCCGCGCCGCGCTGTGAAATAAGTGAACGGCCCGCCGGTAAGAAACAAAATTTTGGAGCAAGGCAAGTGCCCAGCGGAAGAATAAACTCAATTCCAACTTCCCCGGCCGTCCCGCGTCATGGGACCGAGCGCACCCTTTTTCATGCGGGCTCGAACTGGAGCCCGCGCCTGGTGCGCCAGGCCGGAGTGCGGCCATGCCCTCCGAGGAGTTTTCATGTCGAAGGAGCTAGTGATCTCCGCGACCCCGCACGAAACGCGGGTCGCGATTATGGAAGATGGACAGCTTTGTGAAATTTACATCGAACGCGAAAAAGAATTTGCTCTAGTTGGAAGTCTTTACAAGGGCCGCGTCACCAGAGTTCTTCCGGGGATGCAGTCGGCCTTTGTCGATATCGGCCTCGATAGCGACGCCTTCCTGTACGTCAGCGATTTTCTGGAACATCTCGAGGACTACGACCACGTTGCCCCCGTCGAGCCCAGGTTCAGCAGGCCGGAGCCGAGGAGCAGCGAGGTGTATCCTCCGACGACGACAAACGGCGGCGTGGTTCCTGAGCCGGTCCCTGTCCCTGAACCGTTAGTTGCGCCAGTCGAAAATGTTGAGCCTATTGAGGCTGCTCCCGTCATCACGCCCCTGGAAGGCGAGACCTTTCAGGTTGTCGCCAGTCAGACAGCTGCCAATGAAGGCGGTGTCCAGCCTGCGGCGCCGATGCAGCGCAGCCAGCATCCTCCGTTCCCGCAAAGAAATGACCGCGGGCGCGGCGGATTTGGCAATCGCGGCGGGCAGGGCGGGCGCAACAAGCGTTGGGGACGCCCCGGCCAGGGAGGACGCGGCGGGCGCGACCGCCGGCCACCCGGCCGCGATTTGCCGCCATCCAAATACGCTTCGCCAAATGATTCCAGGCCGCGCGAGTCCAAGCCCTACGAACCGCCTGCCGCCGACTTCGAGCCCATCATTCTGCCGGGCGAGTCGCTCTCAAAATTCAAAGATCGTGCTCCGTCTGCTCACACGGCGCCTCGAGCCGAACAATCTTCGTTCGGCGCCGAAACTTCTGCCGCGCGGCCCGCGCCACGGACTTTCACGGATGAAGAATTGTCCGCGGGATTGCCTGGATCGCTTTATGTGAGCCCGTCAGCCGCGATTCCGGAAGAGCATGAAACTCCCACAGCGGAAGCCGAACCAGTCGCCAGCACGCAGCTGTATGTTGCCCCTTCGCCGGACGCTAAAATAGAAATCGCTCGCGACCTCGACAGCCTCGATGCCGAATCGGGTCCGGGGGTGATGATGGACGCCCACGCTCCGAATGGCGGAAACCTCTCCGAGGAAGATGTAACCTCGCTTGCCGAACAGCTCGCCGAGGCCAAGCACGAAGAAGCGCAGGCCGGTGCTGAAGAGCGGCCGGAGGCGATCGAAGCGGTGGCCGAATCGTTTGTAGAGCCTGCGGAATTGGAAGAGTTGCAGGAAGCGATGGACTCCGATCACGAAGGTGATAAGGAAGACGATCAGGAAGACGAACACGAGGACGCGGCAGAGGAGGCCGACGCCATCGCTGACGAAATGCATGACGAGGCGCTGGCCGCGGAGGCATCCTCCGGGCGCGGAGAAGTTCCGGGAGAAGAGCAGGGCGAAGGGCAAGGAGAATATCGGGGAGAAGAGCGCGGAGAAGAACACGCCGAGGTTCAGGAAGAATTCCGCCAGGCTGCGGAAACTCCGCTTCCGGGTGAGGGACAGCCGCCCACAAGCGCGCGCGTTTCCGAACAGCCGCGCGCCCGCTTCCAACGGCCCATGCGCCGCGGAGGCCGTCCGCAGCGCGGAGGCCGCCGCCCCGGGCGCCCCAATCAGCCTCCGCAGCACGGCCATCCGAGGCACGAACCGCACCGCCGCCCGCAGCTCATTTCCGAAATGCTGAAGGCCGGCGAGGAAATAATTGTTCAAATTGCAAAAGAACCACTTGGTAAAAAAGGCGCGCGCATCACCAGCCACGTCGCGCTGCCCGGCCGCTTCCTCGTCTACATGCCCACGGTAGATCACATCGGCGTCTCGCGGCGCATCGGCTCGGCCGAAGACCGCTCCCGTTTGCGGCGCCTGGTGAACGAAGCGAAGGGCACGTTTCCCGGCGGCTTTATCGTCCGCACGGCCGCTGCAGGAGCGACCGACGACGAAATTCGCACCGACGTCGAATTTCTGGGCCGCACCTGGGACACGATTCGCGCCACCTCCGAGCAGCGCCACGCGCCTTCCTTGCTCCACCGCGATCTGAATCTCGTCGAGCGCATCCTCCGCGATTACTTGAGCGACGACTACGCCGACATCTGGCTCGACAACGAAGAGGAATTCGCCAAGGTCGTCGAATTCGTGGGCCGCTTCCAGCCCAAGATGGTTCCGCGCGTGAAGCTGTACACGAAAGACGCGCCCATTTTCGAGGAATTCGGCATCCAGCAGGAACTGGACAAGGCGCTGCGCCCGAAAGTGTGGCTCAAGTCCGGCGGCTACATCGTCATCAACCACACCGAGGCGCTCGTGGCCATCAACGTCAACACCGGCAAATACGTGGGCCGCGGCTCGACGCGCCTCGAGGACACCATCGTCAAGACCAACCTCGAAGCCGTGAAAGAAATCGTGCGGCAAATCCGCCTGCGCGACCTCGGCGGCATCATCGTCGTGGACTTCATCGACATGGAAGAGCGCCGCAACCGCGAAAAGGTGCTGGCCTCGCTCGATCAGGCCTTGCAACAGGACCGCGCGCCGTCAAAGGCGCTCGCGTTCAACGAATTCGGCCTGGTGTGCATCACCCGCAAGCGCACCAAGCAAGCCCTGGAACGCGTCCTGTGCCAGCCCTGCCCGTACTGCACCGGCTCCGGAATGGTCAAGTCCATCCCCACAATTTGCTACGAGATTCAAACCGAAGCCAAAAAAATGGCCGCCGACCTCGACGCGCAAAACATCACGCTGCGCGTCAACCCGGAAATCGCCAAGGCCCTGAAGACGCGCGAGTCCTCCCTGATCGAAGATCTCGAGCACTCCACGCGCAAGACCATCATCATCCAGTCGGACCCGACGCTGCATTGGGAGCAGTACGATATTTATTAGGTGGATGAGCTGAACAACCCATGGTTTGCTTCGCAAACCATGGGGCACCTAACCAAAGAGCGGGGCTTCCCCCAGACCCTTTCTCAAGAATTGGGCCACTCGCCTCGGGTCTGGTGTCCCCACGACAGCGTCGAGATTGCTTACTATCTCGTAGAATGATTAGAAAAATAGCATGGGACGTGACGTACTGTCCGATATCTGTGTAAACTATGCATGTCAATGCCTCCTCCGTCGCTTGCGAGCCTTTGCCTAGAATGGCGTCAAGGCCTATTCTCAGATTTGCCTTGGGAGAGGGACCCAGCCAATACCCTGGCTGCGGGCGAAGCCGGCGGTTACCAAGTCAAGGCAACTGGATATCCTCACTGCGCATATTTGAAGCCCGTCCGAGTATGCGACGAGCACAACCCCAGAGGAGCAAATGAGAAAATCGTAGCTGACTTGGCGCAGGATTTGGGTTTTAATGTGCCTCCAGTGCTCCTCCATCGCAGATTGAATGCACTGCTAGGCGAAGAAATTCGTTGCTGCGTTTCCTTGATTATGTACCCTGAACAGTATGAATGGGGAATGATATGGGACCTCTCCATTTTCCCACCCCCCGTTCAACACCTCATCCGCGAATCGTTATCTCATTACTCTAAGACGTTCGCGCTCGACCTTCTCATAGGGCAGACTGATCGGAACAACGCTCGGAACGTCATTCTAGGAGTTGGGAGTGGGCAGCCCCGACACACCGAATTGCTTTTCTTGGATCATTCTTATACTCTTAACTATGGGAACCGCTGGGCAAACAATGCTTGGAGTAATCTTGAAATGGTGCCCATTCCCCCTCTCTTCAGGGAATCCCTAGATAAGACGCTCGTCCTAGAAGGTGCCGATGACATTGCACAGTTTTCTGAAGAAACGATTCAGCAGATCGTTGCTCGTATCCCATCCGACTACATGAGCGACGCGCACAAGGCTACAGTCGCGACGGCTCTTGTCGGAAGGAAGAACCTAATTCGGGATTTTGTGGATCGCAATCTGTGAGGCGGACGATGGATTACAAATATGTTGTGTTGCGACACCAAGCATTACTGCAATCGAGCGAGCGGGAAAATTTTGCCATATTGGTCGAAGGGCGGGGCCCTAACGGTGGCGCCGTGATATTCGCAGTTGGCAGAGCTCCTGCCCTCCAATCCCATGTGAGTGAAGTCGGGTTAGAGGTCGTGCGGAAGTTTCCACAAATATTAGAAAATCTAGTGCGTGAAGCTCTCCGCGAAAAAAAGCCGACCGAAAACGTCCTTGACTGGCTCCACAGTGGTATCTCATGGAATTTCCAGGCATCGGAGCCCCAAGTCCTGACAGACACGGACCCAATTCACCAAGTTGCATTCAAACTCTTCTCCGAGAAAGTTGCAGGGGCTGATCAACTACTCGAAAATCTACAGAAAGCCTCGCAACGCATGACGAGGCCAAGCGATATGAATCAGCGCCTCGGAGAAATTTTCCAAGCCGGACTATCTGTACCAGAGCCTGAACTCGCTCTGATGTAATGTGTGGAAGACGGGTGGCCCGGCCTTTGTTTTGAAGTTAGGGTGCCTCATCCTTGGCGGTTTTCAAGGGTGAGGCTATTCGGTCCTTTCGGTGGATTGCTCTTTGGGCGCCAGCCCGGCTTGGTGTCATTCTTCGCTTCGTTCAGAATGACACACGGTTGGGCGTAGGCGACTTTAGGTCGGCAGCCAGGTCCCGCCAGTGTGGATTGAAAGATTCGATCAAAGCAATCTTCCTCGCCCGTAACCACCCCTTGAGTTGCTTCTCCCACGCAATGGCGATACGGATGTCTCCGAAGACCTCGAAATACACGAGTTCGGTCACGCGGTAGCGAGCGGTAAATGCCGGGGGGCGCATTTCTTTGTGTTCCATGACGCGGCTCAGGAGATCGCTCGTCACGCCGATGTAGAGAACGCGCGATGCGCTGGCCATGATGTAGACGTGACAGGTTTTCACCGGAGATGCCCTGGCACGCGATTGTACCCTGTGGCAAGGACGGTGACAGAGAGATTCTTCGCTTCGCTCAGAATGACACCCGGTTGGGGGTGCCGGTGGCGGCGCACCTTTTAAATTGAATTTGGAGTGCCGGATGCGCCAACTGTATGAGCGGTTTTGAACTTTCGGGTGGCGCAACTTCGTGGTGTTCAAGGGTGCGGGTTTTCTGATCATCGATTCTCCATTTCTTGCTGGGCGATAGCACAGGCATGGGTCTGTAGGGTTTCCGGTTGATCTTGGCATGTGCGATCCATGTCGCTGGATTGAACCCCCACAGACTGAAGTCTGCGCTACTAGGGCCTTTCTGCGTGCGCGGCTTGTGTCTTACAGAATCCCTTCTAGATCGCACAAATACGTGTTGACATGGCAGATTCAGTATCAATAGAGTCTCGCCAAAGACCGGAAAAAACGCAGCCCGAACGCCTACACGATCGTGCGTACCGGCTTTGAGGAGGGTTGACGTGAAGAAAATTCTGATGATTTCAGGAATAGTCACAGGACTGATGCTGTCGCTGCCCGTGCAATCGCGCGCTCAACAGCAGGCGCGTTCGGCGCCGGCCAAGCAAGCGACCAGCGACCTCAAGGCGACCAGGGATATCAAAGTCATATCGAGTGCCGGCGCGCGTGCCTTGGCGGACGCGTGTTCCGCTTGGGCCGAGCAGAACAAGAAAATCGTGGCGATGGCGATTCTGGATTGGGGCGGTAATCTCATCGAGTCCCACGCCATGGAAGGCGCGCCGATGAACGCGATCGACACCGCGCTGTTGAAGGCCAAGTCGGCCTTGCGCTGGCGGCGCCCCACTTCGGAGACGAACAAGATGGTCCGGAGCGGCGAGAATTTGGCGCCGACCTTCATGCACGACTTCCCCCAACCGGGTGCGCTTCCTATCGTGGTCAACGGTCAAGTCATTGGCGCGATGGGCGTGTCGAGTGGGGACGGTGAGAAATGCGCCCAGGCGGCCATCGACGCGGTGTTCAACGGACAAGCGACCTCTTCGGCACAGTAATTGGCGGCGGGTGGCTTAGCCTTTGAGCGGTCTTGAACTTACGGGTGGCCGACCCCTTGCGGCCATTCAAGAGGTCGGAGGTTTTGTTTTTTTCGTCAGCGCTTCTTTACTTTCACCGGAACGAATTCAATCTTGATCCTGGTGTTGAGGGCATAGGCGACTCGGGCGAGCGTGCTGAGTGTGACATATCTTGTGGAAGTCTCGATGAGCGATATTTTGGAGGCGTTCATCCCCGCCCGAGCTGCCAGCTGCGTTTGATTCAAATTTTCCAGCTTTGGTAGCGTAGGCTTCAGCCTGCGGATTTTTTGCGCGAGTCGCCCAAACCCCGCAGGCTGAAGCCTACGCTACGAAAATCTGCCCTTTATGGGGCTGGTTAGATAACGTTGCCGGTTCCTCCTTCCGAGTTGACATGGTAGTGCTAACGACCAAGGCTCGGAAGAAAGTAGAAGACAACGTTATCTCATCAGACGGGAAGCTTGCCGGGCTTAATGCCGATGTTTGTGCGTAACGTCTGGCGATCCCCATTTCGCCCAAGAGGCGCCATTTTCCTCGTGTGTTTTTCTGGCTAGCGCGTCCAGATGGATCTTCATCGCGCACGGATCGCAGATGGTCTGATCGGAAGGCTTGCCACATACGTTGCAACTGTGCCTTGAGGGCTCGGGCCGGGATGTATCTAAATCGCGTGATTTCATTTGCTTCACCTTTTTTGCCGCTCGCGGACGCCCGTGCAGCTATTCCTACCAGGGCATCCCGAACCTCTGTAGTCATTATATCGCATTCCGATATGTTTTGGGTTATCGAATTCGAATACTAAGAGTAAATGGGGCGGTGGGCCGGCCTTTGTGTGTTTTGAACTTTGGGTGCCGCCTCCTGGGGGTGTTCAAGGGCGCGGGTTTTCCGATCCTCGATTCTTCCTTTCCCGGTGGTCGATTCCGATCTGACCTTTCTTCGCCTGCGGCGCGTTGTGCAGAGAAGAAAAACACGCACCCTTCACAAAAATCGTGAAGAGTGCGGCACCCGAAAAGTGAACATCAATCCTAAGCCCGGGCCGCCCGAAAGTTTGTCCCAAACCCCGCAGGCTGAAGCCTACGCTACTAAGGGCTGGCCCGCCCGCCGGGGATTCGGGCCTTCAGCGCCTAGAGAACTTGTACTACAATCCTTCTGCACCACGGATCATCCCTGAACCTTTCCATCGCGCAGCACTCTGGCGCTTCGAGCCGCACGCACCGGCCATGACAAGGAACAAGGAGGGCGCCGATTATGGATCCGATCAGACGCAACATACTTGCAACGGGCGCCGCGGCGACGGCAATGGCCGCAGCGCCGCACCTGTTTGCTCAGCAGACGGGGCAAGGAGGAGCCGCCATGTCCTTCTACGAGAAAGGCCCCGTTCGCATCCACTATGAGGAAGACGGTTCCGGCTTCCCGTTGTTGCTCATCGCCGGCGGGGGATTGAATTCGACGATCTCCGCCTTGACCAGCGGCGGGCCCTTTAACCCGATCGAGGAGTTCAAGGGAGAGTACCGCTGCATCGCGTCGGACCTGCGCAACGCCAATGGCGGCCAGTCCTCCGGCCCGCTCGAGATCGAACGGCCGTGGGATGCATATACCGACGACCATCTCGGTGTGATGGATCACCTGGGCATCGGAAAGTTCATGGTGCTGGGCTTCTGCATTGGCGGCCCCTTCATCTGGAACCTGTTGCGGCGGGCGCCGGATCGCATCGTCGCAGCCGTGCTGGCGCAGCCCAGCGGGTCGCGTCCGGAGTTGCGCGATCTTTTCTACGAAAACAATATGAAGGACTGGGGTCCGGAATTGGTCAAGCGCCGGCCCGAGATCACGATGGGGATGGTCGACAAATTTCTGACCAAGATGTACCGCACCAACCCCGACTTCGTCTTCACCGTGACACGCGATTTCGTGCGCAGTTGCCAGACGCCCGTCCTGATCCTGCCGGATGATATCCCGGCGCATCCGTACGCCGTCGCCATGGAAGCCGCGATGCTTGCGCCAAACGCCGAAGTGAGCATATTCCCGTGGAAGGAGCCCAAGGAGCGGATTCCCCTGGCGGTGCGCCAGATACGGTCCTTCCTCCGGGCACATCGCCCTGCTTCTGGTTAGACGAATGGGTGGCCCAGCCTTTGAATGGTTTTGAACTTCCGGGTGGCCGAACCCTTGCGGTTTTTAATGTGTCGGAGGTCTTGGATTTTCCGTCAGCGCTTCTTTGCTTTTATCGGAACGAATTCAATCTTGAACCTGGTGTTGAGGGCAGAGGCGACTCGGGCGAGCGTGCTGCGTTTGATTCGATTTTCCGTGATTGGTAGCGTGGGCTTCAGCCTGCGGATTTTTGTGCGAGTTGCACCAAAACCCGCAGGCTGAAGCCTACGCTACTAAAATCCGCACCACGCTCGGTTTTTGATCGCATTTCTGGTGTGGCACTTTTTATAGAATGTCAGCATGGTCTTTTCTCCCTTTCCCGCTGGCCGATTCCGATCTGTTTTTTCTTCGCGCGAGGCGTGTTCCGAGTGGAACAAAAACCTCACCCTTCACAAGAATCGGGAAGGATGGGTCACTCAAATTTCAGAAGTGATTCGACCGAGGGATCGGCGGACGCAACGCACAACCGCGAGTGACGGCATACAGGCCAATCTTGCAGCATGTGATTCCGTGAGATAGGCTTACACCATCAGTGCCCGGGTGGCGGAATGGCATACGCGGGGGACTTAAAATCCCTTGCCCTTCGGGGCGTGCGGGTTCGACTCCCGCCCCGGGCACCAACGGATTTAGATGAATTTGGATCCATTAACATGTTTCGGTTTTTTGTGTGCCCCTGGTATACCCTTTGCTTCATGCAGAAGGAGCGGGTCGCGACTCCACGCACTCATCAAATCCGCTTCGAGTTGTTCTTGCCGTGATCGAACCCAGGGAGCGTAATACTTCTCCGTGATACGAACGCTCTGATGTCCGAGGAACCCTGAAACCCGGTCGATTGGTACTCCGGCCAGCAGCAATTCGAGAGAAAATATTTCGCGGAAACGAGGCGCAGCCGTGAGAAAGCGCCGCTCTGGGATGCGGCGGGTAGCCGATAGCGCCACTTCAGACAGACTTCGAGCTTTTTATTGATTCGCTGGAATGTGTGACTCGCCCGCCGCGGGCCCGGACCGAAATCAAGAGGGGCTCGAGCCGGTCTCTAAAAACCTGGCATGTCAGCCAAGCTGTGTCCACTAGCCGGAGATTGTCGATGCCTCGCAGTTCAATCTCGAGACGTTCAAACAGGTCGTGTGTGGAGTTGTCCAACTGAGAGTCGCAGAACTTCATGTAAAGCCGCTCGCAAGAAAGTTCGACGGAGCGACTCCTTCGATTAATTCCGAGCAAGAGCAAGTCGCGTCGATTCAAGATTTGCACCAGGATGAATGAAGTTGACTGTCTCTAAGCGCGTGTTGCAAGCGCAAGCACTGTGCGCCGGACCAGCGCTTTCGTCATCGGCAGTTTGTATGCGTTCTTGGAGAGCTTCTGAGCTCCCACGATCGCTGCTTCACCGGCCTTGGCCGCCAGTTCCGGCGTAATGCGCTGGCCGGTAAGCAGGCGTTCGACGTCAGGCAGACGCCACGGAATCGGTGCGACACCGCCCAAGACGAGGCGCGCTCTCCGGCAGATTTCGTTGTCCATGTCGAGCACAACAGCCGCGCTGACGATAGCGTGCGTCCATGCTTCGCGGTCGAGCACCTTGTTATAGGTGCTCCGCCGGCCGGCATGCGCGGCCGCCAATTGCACTCCGGCAAGCACTTCATCGGCGGCCAGGACATTCTCTTTCGTGGCGTCCTTCTGAGGCAAAACGAAGAAATCAGCCGCCGGCACTATACGTTCACCCGAGGGTCCCACGATCCGGAACTTGGCGTCGAGCGCAACCAGCGCCGGGGCGGTGTCCGAAGGGTGGACAATATAGCTGGGGCCGCCTCCAAAAATTGCATGGAATCGGTTATCGCCCACAATGGAAAAACAGGTGTCGCCGCCATTCTTGAGACAGGGAAAACCATTGCGGAAATACCAGCACCACGGACGCTGGCAAACATTACCAGCCAGGGTGCCAACATTGCGAATCTGCGGCGTCGCTACCGTTTCGGCCGCCTCGGCCAGCACCGTGTACTGACTTCGAATTAATGGATGCTTGCCGAGAGTATCGAGAGTGATAAGGCCGCCAATATTTACCCCGCCCGGGGTGGGCGCCACCTGATCCTGCCCCTTGATCGTCTTCAGGTTAACAAGCACGTCCGGCTTAATCAGAAATTCTTTCACCATGCCCAAAAGATCGCTGCCGCCTCCGACCACTGACGGTGTCTGCCCATCCTTTCGCGCCTGCTGCACGAATGAAACTGCCTGCTCGAGAGTCTGCGGGTTCTTGTTGGCGAAGGTTTTCATGCCAGTGCCCCCAGAATTTTGTCGCGCGTGATCGGCAAATCCTTCATGCGGCGGCCAATGGAATTGAAGACGGCGTTGCCGACGGCCGCCACGGCGTGAACAATTCCCGCCTCACCGATGCACTTGGCGCCAAAGGGGCCATATCCGTCGTCGCTCTCGATGAAGATCACTTCAATCTCGGGCGCATCGAGATGGGTCATGATCCGCGCGCCGTAATAGCCGGCGGTAAGGGGCTGTCCACTCCTCCGGTCGTAGACCAGATCCTCGTGCAATGCCATCCCGATGCCCTGCGTCGCGCCGCCTTTGACCTGGCTGGTTGCAGTCAATGGATTCATGATGCGCCCGGAATCGTGGACGGCAACATATTTGAGAACCCGCACCCGCCCGAGTTCCGTATCGACTTCCACTTCCACAAAGTGCGCACCAAACGCTTTGCGCACCTTCCCCTCCGACTTCGGATTCGGCGAAGCGGAAGCGATCAGCGCGTTCTCACCCTTCGGCAATCCTTTCTCCGCAATTTGGCGCTTGAGATCGCGCGCAGCCTCGATGACGGCGTACCCGGTCATGTCCGTGGTGCGGCTGCCTGATTCGCCCACCGAGTACGGGCAACGGTCCGTGTCGCCCCACACGAGATCAACATCCGACAGCGGAACACCCAGTTCCTCGGCCGCGATCATGCTCATCGTGGTTTTGGCGCCGGCTCCTATGTCGGTAACGCCAACGAACACGGTGTACCTGCCATTGGAATCGAGACGAATCACCGCGCTGCTCTGCCCCAGAGGCGACCGAATGGTCATAAAGGCCATGCCGGCGCCGCGTTTGATCGCTCCTGGCTCCGCCCCCGGTGGATGCCAACGCTTTTTCCATTCGAAGGCCTCTGCTCCGCGGCGGATGCACTCCTCAAGTGTGTAGTTCGAGTAGGGCACCTCGTCATTCGACTTTCGCGTCATGTTCTTCAGGACGAACTCGACCGGATCCATTTTCATCTTGTAGGCGACGTCGTCCATCATCGACTGGATGCCGAAGAAACCCTGAGGAAACTCGGGCGCGCGGTAATTCCCGGAAACCGCCCGGTTGGTATACACGGGATAAACCGTGCTCTCAACGTTGGGGCACTGATAGAGTTCGACCCCAGTAATACCCCCCGAATTCTTGCGGTACGGCCCCATGCCGCTATAACCGCGCAACTGAAGAGCCTGGAGCACGCCGTCTTTGCTGACTCCAACTTTGTAGTATTGAGTCGTCGGCCAGCGTCCGTGCACACCAATAAAATCTTCTTTGCGCGAAAGCTCCAGCTTCACCGGCGCGCCTGTTTCCTTAGCCAGCATTGCGGCAATCAAGTCGGCATCCTGATTCTGGTTCTTGTTGCCGAATCCGCCGCCCATGTATTTGCAGATGACGCGCACTTTCTCGTCGGGGATGCCCAAATCTCTGGCCATGTCATGGCGGCAATTCGAAGTGCCCTGAGTCGGGGTATACAGAGTCAGCTTGTCCCCTTCCCAGCTCGCGACACAAAGGCGGGGCTCCATCTGCGCGTTGTGTACGTAGGTTGTGGTGTAGCGATCCTCGAAGACGTGGTCTGCTGTGCGGAAGCCTTCCTCGACGTTTCCACGGCGATATACTTCCGGTTTGGCCTCGTTCTTTGCATCGAGCGAGACATTCCCATCCGGCCAGATCTGGACGCTTTCCGGGCGAAGGGCTTCTTCCTGATCGAGCACGAAAGGAAGGGTCTCGTATTCAACGGTGATGAGTCGTAGGGCCTCTTCCGCGATATGCCGATTGGTCGCGGCTACGGCTGCCACAGGCTCCCCGAAAAAGCGCACCGGGTTGTTGAAGATATAGCGTTTCTGGCGCGTGATTTTCTTGATTTCGTCAACATATTGTCTTCCGCCTGAGATCGAGCCCGCACCCCAAACGACAGTGCAGTTCTCGTGTGTCAGGACGGACTTGACGCCGGGAAGCGCCAGGGCCTTGGAAACATCAATCTGGCGAATGCGGGCGTGAGCATGAGGGCTGCGCAGTACGCGCGCATAGAGCATCCCGGGAAGATGGACGTCGCCGCTATATGTAGCCTTCCCCGTGACGCGTTCTACAGCGTCAATGCGCGGGGTAGCATGGCCGATCGTCTTCAGCGAGGCGAGGGTGGGCGGCCGGCTCATCGCGCACCTCCTCGACTGCTGGTGGAAACCGCTGGACTTCGCCGGCCATTAGCGGCGGAAACTTCTGCACCCAACTTGGTCGATGCCGTCGAGCGGCCCGAACTACCCTTGGACGTCGTTGCATTCTTGGTGGCGGCCGCCGCCAATACGGCTTCCACGTAGCGGTTGTAGTTCGAGCAGCGGCAGATATTTCCCGTCATAGCCGCTCGGACTTCTTGCGCGGTCGGATGAGGGTTGTGCGTGAGCAATCCTTTGGCGCTCATGAGCTGTCCCGACGTGCAAAACCCACACTGCGGTCCGTCGTGTTCTACGAACGCTTGCTGAAGCGGATCGAGATGCTCTCCCTGCGCAAGACCCTCGACCGTCTGGACCTCACGCCCGTCGGCCCAAACTGCCAGATTGCTGCATGAGTAGACGGGCTTGCCGTCCAGCAGTACCGTGCAGGCTCCGCATTCGCCACGGTCGCATCCGATCTTCGTACCCGTCAGGCCGATATGATCGCGCAGCAGTTCGGCGAGAGTCCAACGATCTTCTACGTCCAGCCGATGCTCAGTGCCATTCACTACAAGCCGAATCGCCGTGCTGGGCACACCGGATGCAACATCATCAGTCGCAGGCGGGTTCGCGGTAGGCAGCTTCACCTTGAGCGCGGGGACTGCAGTCGCCGCAGCGAGAACGGCGCCGGTGCCCTCTAGAAATTGCCTGCGGGAAATATCACGCTTGCGTTTGCTCATAAAACCTTCCCAGGAAAGTAAGGGGGAATCTCATAAAGAATATGAATAATCTACCGCACAACTGGGAAGGAGGGAATAACAATTCCTTGGGTTTGATTTGATCGCCTCGATGAAGAGTGCTGCAATTCATTTCGATATGGCTGTATTTACAGAGGCGCGAGCAAAGATGCATCAATTTACCCCATCTGTTGCTGCCTAGGGTTTGTCGCTCAGACTGGACGCTGTCCCAAGCCCGTCGGCCCAGCCAAAGAGAGTATCGTGCAATGGAATCCCTCCCGGGGTGTAAAATCCGTGACTGTTGGGAGCCAAATCAGAAATTCCAGGTGGATCGTGCCATCGCGCGCGAGGCAGGCGGCCTGACCGTAGGCGCGCGCTGAGGAAGGGACATGAGACTTCGATTGCGAGTCAGCTCTCTGTGCTTCTCGTTCTTATGCTTCTCGTCAGCGGCAGCGTACGCCCAGGACGGCGCCGTCCTTTTCAAGAGCTATTGTGCTTCCTGCCATGAAGCCGCCGCCAACTCGTCGGCGCCGAGCTTAGACCTTCTGCGCCAGATGAGCCCCGAGCAGATTCTCCAGGCGCTCGAGAAGGGAGCGATGAAAACTCAGGCCGCCGAGCGGAGCCGCGCGCAACGGCGCGCACTTGCAGAGTACCTTTCTGGTAAACAGTTCGGGAGTGAACCCCTGAATGCGATTCCCAAGTCGGCATTTTGCGACAGTGCCGTCGGGTCGATCCGCGATTCGATGACCGGGCCGGCCTGGAATGGCTGGGGAGCCACAATCACGAACACGCGCTTCCAATCGGCGAACGCCGCGGGAATAACAGCGGAAGACGTCCCGCGCCTAAAACTGAAATGGGCGTTCGGCTTCCCTGGAGCGAGCTCTGGAGGGACGCAACCCGTTGTCGTCGGCGGGCGCGTCTATGTGGGAGACGCCGAAGGAGACCTGTTCGCGCTCGATGCTCAAACCGGTTGCATTCACTGGACGATCGAGGTAGAGGCCGGCATCCGAAGCGCCATCACCATCGGGATGCGCGGCGCCGGAGGGTTGGCGGCATATTTCGGCGACCAAGCGGCCAACATGTATGCCGTAGACGCGGAATCCGGGAAGATGCTGTGGAAGGTCAAGGTGGACGACTATTCACGCGCCGCCATCACGGGAGCGCCTCAGTTGTATGCAGGTCATTTGTACGTGCCGGTTTCATCGCGCGAAGAATCCCAAGCGGGAGATTCGACATATCCCTGTTGCAGGTTCCGCGGGAGCGTGGCGGCCCTTGATGCCGCGACCGGCAAACGAATCTGGAAGACCTACACGATTCCAGAAGAAGCGATCCCCACGCAGAAAAACCGGGCCGGGACACAACTTTGGGGGCCTTCTGGAGCGGCGGTCTGGAACGCGCCCGTCATCGACGTCAAGCGAAACTTGCTGTATGTCGGAACGGGTAACAACTACTCTCCCCCGGCAATTGGGGATTCGGATTCGATCGTTGCCCTGGACATGAAGTCCGGAAAGATCAAATGGGTTCGTCAGGAGACAGAGAACGACATCTGGAACGGGAGCTGTCGGCGGCCCGACCGTGAGCCAGCCGTCTGTCCTGAGGCGGATGCCCCCGACTTCGACTTTGGGTCCTCTCCGGCCCTCGTCGAATTGAAGGGCGGACGGCAGATGTTGATTGCAGGAAACAAATCAGGAGTGATCTGGGCGCTCGATCCTGATCAGCGGGGGAAAACGATATGGGAGCAGCAGACTGGAAAGGGAAGCAGTGGAGGTGGCGTTCTGTGGGGACTCGCAGTGGATGGCGAAAACGTTTACGCACCCAACGGCTTCTTTGATCAGGCGAGCGCCGATGCGAGTGGTGGCATGGCGGCGCTCCTGCTCAGCGACGGACACACGATTTGGAACACTCCGAATCCGCCGTGCGGAGAACGAAAACCCTGCAAACCATCCCATCCGGCGGCAATCACCGCGATTCCGGGAGTCGTGTTTTCAGGAACCATGGACGGCCAATTGCTCGCCTATTCGGCGCAGACTGGCAAAATTCTCTGGGAATTCAATACGGTTCGAGACTACTCCAGTGTGAACGGCGTAAAAGCAAATGGAGGTTCGATCAGCAATGCCGGCCCAACGGTTGTGGGCGGCATGCTCTTTACGAACTCCGGCTACTCTCATCACGGTGGCGTCATCCCCGGCAATGTTCTCCTGGCCTTTTCAGCGGAGTGATACCTTCCTCCAAGAAGGAGGTGTCCATGTCTAGAGTTCGCGGAGGGAAGACAATGGAGATCATGCGGCGTTTGGTAACGGCTGGATTGTTTGTGGGATTGTTGGGGGCTGCCCTTGCGGCCGCCAGTCGTCCGGCGAAGGCGCAGTCTGCGGTTCAGGGCTTGCGGCTGTACGTGATGGACGGCGGAAGCATCATCATCGACGCCCCCGAAAAATTTGGCCTCACCCGGGAGCAAGTGAAGAATAGCAATATGTCTTGTCCCGTCTATTTGATTGTGCACCCCCGAGGGACTCTGCTATTTGACACCGGCCTTGGAGACCGCTATGCCGGCCGCCCCTTCAATGAAGCGGTGCTTGGCGACCCGCCTGAACTTCCCCCATTTGCGTCCTTCGTGCTCGTGACCAGGACGGTGAAAAGCCAGTTGGACGCGATTGGATACCCGCCAACGAAGATCAATTACCTGGCGTTGTCGCATCCGCACGCCGATCATATCGGGAATGCCAACGATTTTGCGGGCTCGACATTCCTCGTGCACAAAGGTGACTACGACATGATGTTTGGCTCGGACGTGAAGGTCAACCCCGCCTATGCCGTTCTCAAAAACAGCAAAACGAAGATCATCGAAGGCGATTACGACGTGTTCGGTGACGGCATGGTCGTGCTCAAATTCACGCCCGGTCATACACCCGGCCACCAGTCTCTGTACCTGAAGCTCGCGAAGACCGGCGGCGTCGTACTGAGTGGCGATCTCTATCACTATCCTGAGGATCTCACTCTACATTCCATGCCGGACCGCGAAAAGGGGCCGGGGGTGACGGAAGCCTCACGCAAAGCGCTCGATGCGTTCTTGAAGGAAACCGGCGCGCAGTTGTGGATCGGGCACGACATCAATTTCTTCTCAAAACAAAAACACGCTCCCGAATATTACGACTAGTTTTAGCCCTGCTCATGCGGGATAAGTAGCGAGTAAATCCCACATTCCGATAAGCGGACTTCCCGGGACTTGGCACGGAAAATGGGGTTAGCCCGCATTTCTCACAAGCTGCAATGACGTCAGCTAGGAAGATCTCCTCTTCCTCAAACCTGCGGAGAGATTCTTCGGGGCACAAACCGCCCCTCAGAATGACACCCTGCTTCAAGTTGTCATTCTGAGCGAAGCGAAGAATCTCTCTGAATCCCGCTATACACGAGAACCATGACCCGAACTGGTGAGAAATGCAGGTTAGTCAGACGGTAAGAACGAGCTGTCGGAGCTTCGCTGATTTCGCGGGGCCTGCTCTCATGGCAAATTCGTAGTATCGAGGGCAGGGGAAGCTTACGATGCGCGAGACAGAGGTCAAATCGAAAATTCCGGCTTAGGGGGATTGAACATGAAGCTGTTCTCCATTGCGATGGTTCTGATCGGCGGTGCGTGGCTTGCAGCCGGATCAACAGTGGACGCAGCGCCATGTCTCGTAGTGACATTGACAGGTACCCAAGGGGGCCCGCAATCCTTCAATGGATTAGCCGGTGCCGGAACGCTGGTGCGCTACGGCGATGATAGCAACGCTTGCGGAGCTGTGAAGTTGCAGTTCGACGCAGGCCGTGGCACCACAATGCGGCTATCGCAGCTCGGGGTCGGGCCGGAGCAGCTCAATGCAGTTTTCTTCACGCATATGCACAACGATCACACCGAGGGTTTTGCGGACCTCGTTCAGCTGCGTTGGTCCTTCAATGGCACCGGGCCAAAGATAGACGCGGTCTGCAGCTCCGATATCGCTTCGCCGCAGGGTTTCACTGTGAGCTGCAGGAAGTTTGTAACACACATCGCCGATGCATTCATCCAATCCGGCGAGATTGCCCAGCGCCATTCCGAGGTGCAGACTCGCACGGCAGGCGGCCCTGCAGAATTGGTCAATACGATCACCTTCGAGCCGAAGGACGAGCCACAAGTGGTCTGGTCTTCCGGAAATGTGAAGGTCAGCGCCGTCCGGTCGACGCACATGGTAGGTCATGTGTCCTATCGCGTGGACACGCCCGCCGGTAGCGTGGTAATCGGCGGCGACGCCGGCAATGATGTGGTCGCGCCGCCGCGCCCTTTCTCAACATCCGCTCAAGTGGAAAAGTTGGCGAAAGGGGCCGACATCATCGTGCATTCGGCAATTCATCCCATTATGGGACCTAACAAGGGCAGCACAATGTTCGCGTATGCCTATAATCGCCAGAGCACGGCCTCCGATCTCGGCGCCATGGCGAAGCGTGCAGGCGCTAGATATCTCATTCTCACGCATCTGATCCCGCCGATCGGAGCGGACCAGCAATATCCCTTCAAGGTTCCGGGCAAACCACTGACGGAGGCGGATTACAGGAAAGCGGCTCAGGACGGCGGGTTCACCGGAACTATCATCGTGGGGACCGATCTCGCGAGCCTGCGATTGCCGGCGAAGTAACCAAGTTGCTTTGGGAGCGTTTACGGCCCGCACTTGGCTGATGTATGTTGTGCCGCCTCTTTATTCGGCAATGACAGTCCAAGACGCCATGGTGAGGTGAAGTATAAATCAATTGCTGCGGGAAGCCGACATCCCAAGTCTTGAGAAACGGGATCATCGGAATGTGGCTCCCAGAATCACGCGGTATAAGAGCTAAACTACCTGAGGGGGATTTCTTCCAGTGATTGAATAAGCGTGGGGAAAGTGACGCGCCCAGATGCCCGCCACGGCGGGGGATTCCGGACCTCTCTATCGAACATTCAGTCGTACTGAAAATAAGCAGGATGGCCGATTTGCGCGTGGCTTCTTCCAACGTCCGGTCACGCCGCCGCTATTCGTTCTTCTGTGTCCCAGCCATGGCGTCAGATTTTCCGCTCACTTCAATGAGTTGACAGTTGGCTATGCACTTCACCGCCTGCATTTCCAATTCTGCCTTCTTGTGGGGGACGTTCGACGTTGGCTCCGGAACCACGACCAAAGACTGTGGTCCGTCGGCAACGTTAAAGGAGCACTGGAAAGTGAGCTTTTGCACACCGCGTTGCTGGCAGGAGTTGCTCTCCAGCGCGGTTTCCAGCGTTTCGGGCTTTGCGTACAGATGATCCGCAACTTGTGACGGCAGCATGGCCACGATCATCGGCGCGGGGGAATTAATCTTGATGCTCACCAAGGCCTGGTCATGGTCCGGCGCAAAACCGCCATAGACTTTGGGAAACGAAGTGAGCTCGTATTTTTCCTTGAATTGGGAGATCCATTGAAACTCCGGCTGAATGCAATTCTCCACGCAGATCCAACGGTAGTACTGGATATGCAGGTCATTCGGCGAGACAAATTTGCGCGCCGCCGATTCCTGGCGCGCCAACACTGCGGCCACTCCGGCTTCGATTGCGTTGTCGGTTTTGCTGTTCCCATTCAAGACCGCGCCCAGTCCGGCAAAAACTGCGGTGTTGGTGCCGGCGTCGGGGTTGTAGCGCTCATCGCGGACCACCAATGTCGTGGAGACCTGCGGCAGAGCGCAGACATAGGTCAGCTCCACCACGTGTTCCTGCATGCAGATTTGCGGCACATTGGGCAGGGAATCCGGATGCTGAAGGGCCTGGTTCCAGGCTCCGGCGTCGGCCAGGAAGACCGTCACGGGCATTTGCGATTTAATGTCCACGTGAATTTTTCCGCCGTCCGGACTTGGGCCATAGGTCCGCCCTGAATGGTAGTTTGCAGGGTCCAAACGCACTGTTTCGTCATTGGCCTGCTGCCAGTCGAAGACTCTCTGCTGCTGCGCAAGCGAGGTCCCGCACAGCGGCCCGAGCACCATCAGAATCAGAAATAGATGTGGCGCTTTGAAGTTTTTCATAATATTTCAATTGGACCGCTCGATGCACATATCCGCAAGGTAGTCGAGGCGAAGCGTTTCTTAGGAAATACCTGTCCGAAAGGCCAGCTCGCAAGTGGAGCGCACCGCCCGGGACGCGCGCCAGCGCCGCGCGATCCGTGACCAATATGTCTATGATTTCTGATGGGTTCTGATAAAACGGGATTATCGAAAATTGGAAATCAAGCCCTCCCTCGTTCCAGTATGAGGACCTATCCGCAGCTACCAAGCACAGGTCCACTCCAGAGCTTGTGGCGATTCGATAAGCAAAATCTTTCCACCTCAATTCTCTTCGCCGCCGACGCTTTCTCCTTACGAAAGTACTGGGTCCCTTGTACCGGCCATTTTGTACCCTCCGGGCCATCGAACTTGGCCCACCGAAGCTGCGATCATGGTCGCGGTGGATTTCATGAACACAATGAGAAAAGCTGCGTTGCTTTTGGTGTTATTTCTTGGCGGTATTTTGATGGCTCGTGCCGACATGCGAGCAGCGGACTATTTGACGTGGATTGCCGATCATCTGCAAACTGTGTCCTACACGGTCACAACGCCCCGAGCC
Source organism: uncultured Acidobacteriota bacterium (assembly GCA_963719875.1). Taxonomy (GTDB): domain Bacteria; phylum Acidobacteriota; class Terriglobia; order Acidiferrales; family UBA7541; genus Palsa-360. The sequence continues at coordinate 2,664,187 of CAVRDJ010000002.1, forward strand.
GCGTACGCGGAGAGCGCCTCCGCCAAAATGGAATTTGACGGCTGCACTGTCAAAATCGTGGAAGACCTTAAAACTCAAAAGAGCTTTATTCAAACGACAGTCTCCTTCAATCTTAGCTATCTCCATGCGGACAAGATTCGGTCCAGGCCTGAAACCGGCTTCGGAAATACGAACGTTACGCCATACTTCGTCGTTTCACTGCCCCTTGTCGGCACAGCCATAGATACGACTAAATTTATCGGTCCCGATAAGCCCATAGCCGAGACCGCTTCGACCTCTCTCGTTTCTTTATCGTTTCAAGATGGTGATCTGGCCAACCGTCAAGCCCAAGCCTGGCGGGATGCAGCTTTTGCCTGTGGCGCAAGAAAATAAGTTTCAGCGCGCTGACCACGAAGCCTGATCCCTCGCCCGAGCTTCTCCTTTCTATGCTCGCAGGGGCATCCCCGCAGATGGGTCCTGATGGAAATCAGACGCGGAAAAACCTCTCGCCTATTCAGATCATGATAATCCAACTTTGCTTTCTCAGCACTTGAACGCCATATTCTCTTCCGATATCTATTTTTCGGCTTTCAAATCGTTCGTTACCGAAAACACAGCGGGAACCGAATTTGCCCGCGCGTTAGCGAGAACCTTGTCAGATTCGTTTGCCACCACCCCCACTAGCGTCACGTGCCCGTTTTTTACGATGATGTGGATGGGCGGCACGGCCTGAATCGAATATTTCTCCATGCCTGGCGCGGAATAAATCGCCCGAAATTCGGCCCGGCGGATTTGGTCGTCGTTCGGCGAGACGGGCAAGACCTCGATTTGGTTGTCCACCGCGGAAACACCTTCGATGGACTTGACTGCATTTGCGGCGTCGATCTTAAGCGTCGGCGTAACTACTTGGCCCAATAGAGTCACGCGGTCGCTATCAATCTTGTACGCCAGGTTATCGAACACCGTGTAAAACGGCTGCGTCACTAGAACGTGCCGCACCTCCTTCTGGAGCCGTAACTCAGCTTTTGCCTGGCGCTCCTGGGTTGGTCCCTGCGCGCCCTGAACCTGGCAGGCAGCTAAGGCCAGCGTCACCGCCACGCATCCTGGCACTACTTGATGAAACACCTTCTTGGAAAGGATTAACATAGTCATCCTCCTCACTAAGAGAGAAGTGAAAGCAGAACCGGATAGATGCGGTTGAGGCTTCAACCGATGGCCGAAACTTAGCATACTTGCATCGCGAGCCGGCCGAGAATTTTGGTTGGGAGCAAGGGAGTGAAGATTCCCCCCGAGAAAGGCGTCTATTGGAGTGTGGCCGGAATCGCAACCAGAGGAAAATCCCACATTCCGAAAAGGGGCTTCTCGGGAGTCGGCGCCGATCCAAACCAATCCTTCCTTACCTGCTGGGTATCATTCCCTGTTAATATCACGGAGATTTGGATGCAATAAGTTCTTGTCGATGCTGTTTCGTCCGCACTCTACTGCGGGACGTGAAGGCAGGGAATGCGGAAACCGCTATCGAAATGACTCCCGATGATCGAAAAGGACAGGCGCGCTTCTCAGCGGTTTAAGGCCAAGCCCGGCAGCGTCGTCTTCTACGTCGAAGGTGCCGGAGCGATACGCGACTTGAGTATGGATGGTGTGTTTATTTTGGACTCTGAGCCCCTTCCGGTCGGTACAACGATTACATTCTCACTTATGTTGGGAAACAAAACCGTATCGTTTCAGGGGAGCGTCCGGCGATCTGTGGCTGGGGAAGGCATGGGGATCCAATTCACGGAAATGCCTTTCGAGGGCAGGAGGCGCCTGCTCTCCCAAATCGCCAGCCTACCTTAAGCGGATTGGCCAAACTGGGAACCGGAATCTCCTTGTGTCTTCTGTTCGTTGGATTCCGCTCGACCCTCAGGTCCCGAAACGGCGTTAGACGAAGGACCATTTGCAGCAACCGGAGGAGCACTGGGCCATCCTAGATTTGGTCGGCAAAGGGGGTCACGTGCGAACGGCTCCGATTCCAGCGTAGGTCAAGGAAGGCATCGACATCTGGTCCACGACTGTGAACATCAAGACAGAGAAGCTGTTTCGATATGTGCACAAGACCGGCTCCATTTGCGGCGTGGTATCACCGAAGTAATAGCATGATCTCTAAGAAAGGAATGAAGGAAATGGACGACGATAAACTTACAGAACTTCGCAAACTGGTCGGTGAGCATGCGAAGTTCGTCTACGATGCAATCAAGACCGGAATGGGGGGTGAACTCCCGCATGAAAGTCAGCTCTACGCGCAAGCGATTCAAGAACACATGCATCTAAAACACATTCACAATGCCCTTGAGTTCGCAGACGTGCGTGAAGGAGAGCCATACGAGATCCAAGTAGAAGGCGAAACCGTGAATCCGATGGCCCATCTCGCTGCGCATTCGGCCGTCAAGGGGCAGATCGAACAAGATCCATTGGTTAGAGCCGCCTTTGAAAAGATAGTGGCCACCGGCACCTCAGCCCATCACGCTGAACACATTCTTGGTGCACTACTCTTCGAAATGCAATGGGAGAGCGTCCAGGCCATCGAGGCTGGGGAAGGCATACAGAGAGCACAGACAACTTATAACCGCAAAATTCAAAAGCTCATGCGGGATTCGGCCTTTCGCAAAAAACTCGCTCGACAGTTCTCAGTGGATCATTCCGCGTTTGAATAGGGGGACTCCCCTCCGCAGTCAGTGGTCCGGCACCCAATTCGAAATTCCGGCTTTCAATTTGGGCCAGCCCACATTCCGAGAATCCCGTTTCACAGGACTTGGCACGACACAAAAGACGCGTGTAGGCTTCCCTCTGCTACGGTACCCAAAGGAAACCATGCAACTCAGCAGCATCATTTTCGATATGGACGGAGTACTTATCGATTCCGAACCGGTTCATAAGTTAGCGAAGAAGCGCGCCTTTGAGCGCTTCGGTATCTCTTTGCCAGAAGACGTCTACGAAAAATACAGAGGGCGTCCCGACGATACGATGATGATCGAGGTCGTTCGGTCCATAGGCGACAAGAATTTAGAGCCCGAGGAACTGATCCGTATCAAGCACAAGGAATTTGAGGCTATAGAACACATGGTGGTGCCCGTAAGAGGCGCCAAGGAATTTGTACTGTGGGCCCGCACGAGATATCGGATTGCGTTGGCAACCTCGGCGACCCCACGTAACCGGCGTGCCGCTCTCTCCTTGCTCGGTCTGGAAAACAGCTTTGATTTCATCGTGGACTCATCCGGCTTTTCAAAGCCAAAGCCCGATCCGGAGGTTTTCGAGAGAGCGATCCTCGGGTTGGGAACGAGCGCAGAAGAGTGTTTGGTAATTGAAGATTCCCTAAATGGCATTCTGGCAGCAAAAGCTGCTGGATGCATTGCCGCGGCAACCCCTACTTCGTTCACAAAGCAAGAACTCGCACGTTCTGGTGCGGATTTTGTCGTCGACAACTTTGAACAACTCCGAGCCCTGATCGAAACTCGTGAAGGCGGCTGCAAGTCCCGGTAAGTCTTCGCGGAATGTGGCTTTTCGCCCAAATTCCCAGTTGACGATAATCCCGTTTCTCAGGACTTGGGAATGGGAACCCTGCGCGGTTTCGCCACGATTTTCGATTCCATTCGGAGAGGCACTCCAGTCCAGTCGGTTATGTGACCGTCGCTGACGGCGTCTCCATCCAAACCCTTGCCAAATGCCCAAATCCAAGCATGCGGGCCGAAACTAGCGTGAACCCCTCCCACGGTTGATTCCATTGTTACAATCGCTCGCTGTATCCGAGGAACCTTCAGACTCTTCGGACGGAAGAGCACATGACCGCTTGCGTCAGTTTGCAAATCCTCGGAATGCGAACCTGACTCGACAGAGTAGTTTTGATATGTGAGACGGACAGTCATGCCTTGAAGGGGTTGACCGGATTGGTCAACTACCCAAACGTCCCACATTGGGCATTGAGCAGTAGTGGTTGGCCAAGCCATATACACCGTTAGCGCAACTAACAAAAGAATGGCGACAAGGCTGTACCTTTCTAGGAACGAGAGGACGCCTCGGCGAGGTTCATGGCTCATTGTTTTTCAGTATTGTAACGCTAGATGAGTGCCAGTCCTCAAGTCCTGGTGGCCAATCCCAGTTTCCGATAATCCCGTTTCACAGATGGGATGAGAAGGCCGGTCTCCGGCGGGATGCGATACGCTCCCAATGGTCGACGCGCTCGAAGCGCAACCGAAAGGAGACCGGCTGTGAAAAAGACTATCACTGTGCAGGCATTCAAGAACGAAATTTTCAAGGAGCAAAAGCTGACCATCGGTTTGGATCTGGGCGATCGCTGGTCGTTTTACTGTGTTTTGGATGAAGCAGGCCAAGTCATTTTGGAACAAAAACTGCCAACGACGCCGGAGGCGATGAAGCAGACCTTTGGAAAGATACCGCGAAGTCTCATGGCACTGGAGACAGGAACCCATTCCCCCTGGGTAAGCCGACTGCTCACTGAGTTGGGACACGAAGTGATCGTGGCGCATGCACAAAAGGTGCAGCTGATCACCAAGAGCAATCGAAAAGATGATCGGCACGATGCTCGGACGCTGGCACGACTGGCGCGAGTCGATCCCGAGCTGTTGGGGCCGGTGCGGCATCGCAGTGTGCAAGCGCAACTCCACCTGACGGTGATTCGAGCGCGAGCTGAACTAGTGAGTGCTCGAACAGCCTTGGTGAACGCCGCACGGGGGCTCGTGAAGTCTTATGGCCAACGACTGCCCAAGTGTGGCACGTATCAGGTGAACCGGGAGCTGGCCGCTGCATTGAGCACAGAATTGCGGGATGTTCTGGAGCCGCTGCTCAAAGAAATTGAATCGCTGAACGAGCGCGTCAAGGAATACGACGAACGGATGGAGAAAATCGCCAAGGAAGTTTACCCGGAAGTGTCCTTGCTCAAGCAGGTGAAGGGCGTGGGAACACAGATCGCTCTGACGTATGTCCTGACGATCGAAGACCCGTATCGGTTTCCGAAGAGTCGCCAGGTAGGGTGTTTTCTCGGGTTACGACCTGGCCGCAGGAACTCTGGGGAGAGCGAACCCCAGAAGGGCATCAGCAAAGAAGGAGACCGGTATCTGCGCACGATGATGGTGCAGGGAGCGCACTACATTCTGGGACCTTTTGGAGAAGACAGCGATCTGCGGCGATGGGGACGCAAGCTTGCGGAGCGAGGAGGAAAAAATGCCAAGAAGCGAGCGGTGGTGGCCGTGGCTCGAAAGCTGGCGGTCCTGCTGCATCGGTTGTGGGTAGGCGGAGAGGTGTACGAACCACTGCGCAATAGTCAGAAAGCGATGCGGGAAGTGACCTAGAGAGTGGCGATCCCGACAGCCGAGCTCAACCGCCGAGTCCAGGTGACTGCGACTAAGTCCTGGGGCCCGACTCCCGCCGAAACGGTGGGAGCAGAGGTCGATTATCAGGTAGCAGCACCACTGAAACGAGAACACCCAACTGGCACCGAGCGAAGATCGCTCACAAAAGAGTGCGGATGGAAGGATGGCGACAGAGGCGGCTCGGTTCTAAGGAAGACCACTCGACGACCAAAGGCAACTACAAAACCGACTTGACACTAACCGGCCTTCTCATGGAAGGACTTGGACAAACAGGCTGTAATAATGTCTAATCCTTCAGTGCTGTGTGTGGTTAGAGGTATTCGGAAGACCGCTGCTGGACATGATTTTCGGCATCGTGTTTGTCGCGACGGCGAAGGGTAAGGGCCATGAATTTTCGCAACCGCTATCTGATAATTGCTGTACGAATATTGCTTGGTCTCATCATGCTCGCAAGCGGCATAAGCGGGCTGCTGATGGGTAATTCAGCAAAAGGTGTACCCGCGCAAATGGTCACGTTTACCCAAGTATTCTGGGCTTCGGGCATTTTTCAGATGGTTAAGGTTACTGAGATCGTTGCGGGGTTTATGCTGCTATTTAGCATTTTCCCGGCGTTGGCAACATTATTCCTTGCGCCAGATGTTGTTGGAATAGTTGTCGTCAACTCCCGCTTGATGCCTTCATTCCTATGGATTGGTGTAGCTGTCTTTGTGCTGACCGCTTATTTGGGTTACGCCTACTGGGACAAATACAAGTTAATCTTCAGCCGCAATTAATACGGACAGAGCGTGCCTCACCCGGTAACGCCGGTTCTCAGGACTTGGATCGGCGAGTCGGGCGGCTTGATCTAAGAGCCCTCGACCTTGGGCGTCGACTGAGCTCCTAGCGGTTCGCGGAAAGGATCCATCGGAATCGGCGCGTACTCGACGTCGATGATCTCGAGATGTTCCGTCTTCGCTGGCGCGTGCAGGTCCACGAGGTCGCCGGGGCGCGCCTTCATTAGCGCTATGGCGAGAGGCGAGCGCCAGCTGATGTAGCCGCGGTCGAGGTTCACCTCGTCGGTGCCGACGATCGAGACGACGTGTTTGAGGCCGGCGGTGTCCTTGTAGGTCACGGTTGCGCCGAAGAAGACGCGCGCTGCGGCTGATCGCGGCCGCGGAGCGGCGGGGTCGACGACCACGGCGGCGTCAATGCGTTTCGTGAGAAAGCGAATCCGCGAATCGATCTGGCCTAACCGTCTTTTGCCGTAATGGTAGTCGGCGTTTTCACTGCGGTCCCCGTTACTGGCAGCCCACGCTACGACCTCCACCACTGCGGGCCGCTCGCGACTTAGCAGGAAGCGATGCTCGTCTTTCAGCCGCTGCAATCCGGCGGGCGTGATGTAATTTTTGAGCGGCGGTCCCGGTTCGTCTCGCACCGGTTCTCTGAGCCGTCGCTTTGTTCGCATTTGCCAATCTTCCATGGGATTTCGTGTACTTGTGGGTGACCCAATCTCGGAAGGTCAGCGTCTCGGTCCCGATAATTCTTCGCACGGTGAACGTGACGTACGCGGGCTGGATGTCGAATGATACATCGGTCTTTCCTGTGGCGCTCTTAGAAAATGCGGTCACCCGTCCAATTGCATATCAAGGCGAAGAAGTTTGCGGTTTCACTTAGGCGATGAGCCGATGAGGTGCCCATTTCCAATTAATTGTTTGTGTTCGACCTGTAGGCGCACACTCGTTCCGAGCAGATGGTTGGCAAACTCGAGGTTACCCTCGGGTGAAACTCGGATAGAGCCTGTGAAGTCGCGTTATCGGAATGTGGCTTTGGACCGTAGTTCAGCTTTCCGGGGTAGTATCTGCTGCGAAAATTGGCTCTACCGAGCGCGCGACTCTTTCCATTGCAAGGGAGGCAAATCTAGACTGGCAACGCGCTTCAGGTATGCCTGGGCAAGCTCCGCTGCTCGGTCCTTCCCTTGCTCGATGTTATCGACCGGCTCGGAGGGTGCAATCCAGGTCTTCGTCTTGACATTGTAGACCGACGCTTGAATCCCCTGCGCATTGTGCTCGGAAAAAAGCCGCAGGTGTTCACCGCCGACTTCGACGCGGGCCCAAACACCATCTGTTAACATCGGGAAAACCAAGTCGCTCGTGCGCCCCGGCCTCTGGTAAAGAGAAACTGTCTCTCCATCACTTTCGCTTTCTCCTCTGACCTTGAATTTGCTGATTACATTCCGCAATCTGATCGTCAATGATCTTGAGTTCCAGAGCCAGGTGAGTATCCTTCGGATTGCTGTTAAATCGCGCCGACAAAGGTTTTCTCTGGCTCGTCAATTCTTGAAGTCTTATTTTTTGAGAATCTAAAGCGGCTAACATGGGCCTTGGTCCCCTCAACCATTATGAGTTCATTTTTTTGTTCCACGCAGTATTTCTACCTGGGCGTTTCTGTCCCCATAAACACTTGTGGCTGAGAAGTCTTATCGGAATGTGGCCCGCGAGCCGATTGGTCAAAATCCCACATTCCGATAATGCGTTTCTCAGGCGCTAAGCGGGGATCGGTTCCAAGCAGGGCACAGCGGGGCGCTGTAAGTGTTGCCAATAAAGAACGACGTGCGCGTTTGTTTACTGGAGAGTACTCTATTCCTCGGACAGCAGCGGGCCACTTTGCTCGTATGAATTGAGACCTGCGCCGTTGCGATTCGCCGAAATCAGCTCTCGCAAGCGCGGTGCGAACGGCGAAATCTTATTTCTTGCTTTGATGCGTGGCCATCGCCGGAACCCAGGCGGGCGTTCCCTGTTCCCACTTATCGCTGGTGATGGGCCGCTGGTTCGAGCCGTCTGCATTCATCACGAAAAGCTCCGCATAGGGCTGCGGGCTCCCGTCATAGAGCGGAGTTTCATCGCGAAAGCCCAAGCGCGCGCTGCCGAACACAATGTACTTGCCGTCGGGCGACCAAGCACTGTGAGCGTCATTTCCGGGGGCATGCGTCAATTGCTGGAGGTCGGTGCCGTCTGGCCGGATGGTGAAGATTTCGTAAGAGTTTGTCCCACCTGTATCGCGTGTGAAGCCGATACGGTCGCCGAGCGGCGACCACACGGGGAAGTTGTCGTTTCCCAACGTCAGCTTGGTGCTCTTGCCGTCGTCCAGATTCAGGATTTGGAGGCTCCGATCTTCCTTCGCCCACACGCGATACACGATGTGCTTCCCGTCCGGCGACCAGCTCGGGAAGCCGCTATTGAGGGGGCCGCTGGTGAGTTCACGTTTTTCGGAGCCGTCTGCGCGGATCATGATCAACTGAGAGGGCTTGGTTTCGCGATCGTTGAAAACTGCCCCGTATCCGAAAACAACCCACTGCCCGTCCGGCGACCACGACGGCGAGAACGCTCCTCCTCCGTCTTGCTGGAAGAGCTGCTTGCGGTTGGTGCCGTCCAGATCGCTCACGTAAACTGCAATCTTATCGAAGGGGGTGAGTCTGACGGCGCCGACATCCCCGAAGGGGCTATTGGCCACCTTCCCGGTGCTCGAAACCGCGGGGAATTCGCCTGAGAATCGGAGTTCGAACGTCTGATCCTTCGTGTAGAGCGGCTGGTTCTGCTTCGAATCGTAGGCGAACTTCTCATAGACCAATTGTTTGCCGTCCGGTGACCATGCAGGATTGCGTATCACCCCCGGAGCGGGCGCGTCTGCTCCATGCTCTCCCGTCGTGAAGGCCAATTCTCCCTTTTGACCGGGTCCCTTGATGAGGTAGCCGATTCGATCAGCGCTCAAGAACTGCGGCGATACTTTCAGGCCTGGACCGGAGGTGCGCTCCGTCCGGACGCCCGCGGCCATGTCCACGGAGATGATCTGTGACCTGACTTCCCCCAAAAAGCGCGCTGCAAACGTGTATTCGGCGTCCAGGTCGTAAAAGACGATCTGCTTGCCGTCGGCTGACCATTTCGGCGAACCCGCCATTTCACCTTCTGGAGTAAGTTTGCGCAGACCCTCGCCATTCGGTTGAATCACATAGATGCTTGCCGCTTGAATGTGTTCGAATCCAGGCAGGGGGAATTTGTGTCTTTTGAAGTCCGTTCCCCGGTCGGAGGAAAAAGCGATCCATTTGCCATCCGGCGACCAGGAGGGCCTGAAAAAGCCGTCCATTTTGCCCGCAGCCGCTTGCAGAGCCGGCACGCCCGTAAGATTTCGCGCCTTTCGTGTTTTGATATCCAGGATCCAGATGTTGGTCGTTCCGTTGCCGCGCGTAGAAACGAATGCCAGTTGATTGTCGTCCGGCGAAAGCGACGCCTGATCATCAAATCCATCGTCGTCCGTCAGCCGCTCGAGTCCGGAACCGTCCGCATGGATTCGGTAAATATTCGCTGAGCCGTTGCGCTCGGACGTAAATACGATCCATTTGCCATCGGCGGAAAACATGGCGTCGTAGTCCATGTTGCCCCCGGAGTTGAACTTGTGCTCCCCGCTTCCGTCCCCGTTGGCAATGAACAATTCTCCGCCGGAGGGTCCAATGCGGTTCGCCAAAATCGTGTTCTTGGTGGACGCCGGCTGCGCCGAGGTAAGCGCCAGGGCCCCAAGCAGCAGAAAAAACGCGGTGACCGATATTCCGAATTTCTTCATGGGGAACCTTCTCTCTGATTCGCGCATCGTACCCTTCTCCCGCCCTGGACACAACGAATTTGCTAGGAGAGCGGGGCCCGCGAGATCAACGAGGCTCCGACGGCTCATTCTTCCCGTCTGACAAGCCCCGTTTCCCGCGTCAAGTTCCATAAAGTCGGCTTGACGGATAGCGCGCTCCTTCGGGGTAGCTTCTAAAGCGCGTGTCTTGAGAGTTGTACAATTCAGAATGGCTATCGCGTCGACCAGGATGAGGGGCGCAGGGCTGTTGCGGCCGATGGAGGGGCAATCTAAAATAACTGCCGCCGGGACCGGTTCAAGAGACTTTAGGAATATATTACCTGTGGAGACAGCCAAAGAGTATATTTTCAGCCAGCCTATAGAAACTCACAATCGTCCGGGCAGAAATTTGGAGGGAAGCCATGAAAAATCGTCTTGCTGTGAGTTCCCTCGTGATGATTGGTCTCTTAACGGCTTCCATTCCGCTGTTCGCGCACCACGGAAACGCGTCGTACGGCAATGCGAAACAACTCACTGTGAAGGGAACCGTGACGGAATGGGTCTGGCTCAATCCCCACACCCTTCTGAAGATGGAAGTAAAAGATGAAGAGGGAAAGGTAGTCAATTGGGTTGTGGAGTGGAGCGCTCCGTCCAGCCTCATCAACTTTGGCATAAACAAGCAGACCTTCAAGCCCGGGGATGAGGTCACGGTGGTCATGATAACACCCGACAATGGCGCGCCCGTCGGACGTATCCAGCGGGTCATGCTCGCCAACGGCAAGTGGTTACGCGGGTAGACTGAGGAGCCGTTCGCCCGAGCGGTCGTGCGACCAAAAGGATTTCCGATATGTTAAGCCGCTTCGTGGTCCCAACGATTGTACTTGCAGCATCGATGTTTTCACTTCCTGCGCGCGCTCAGAATGCTCCGCGGACGCCGTTTCCTGCGCCCGATCCAGGTGCTCTGCCGGAGGATCCAAACCAGGAAAAGCATATCGATGGCTGGTACAAGGATGTGCCCGTACCGCCGAAAGATCAGAAGGCCGCCCTGGCTCCTCGCCATGACCTGTCTGGAATTTGGGAACCAGCCGCTGGGTGGCGGGACGGAGTTCAATTCCGTGGGGCGAAGGAATACCCATCGGACGGAAAGCATATTTTGCCGTTCACGCCTTTGGGGGAGAAAGCGTTCCAAGCCAACAAGCCGGGATTTGGAACCACAGAAGTTCCCATTGCGCTCAATAACGATCCATTTGATGTCTGCGATCCAATCGGGTTTCCACGAATAGAACTCTTCAACCTGAGGGCGTTACAGATCGTTCAAACTGCAAAGCAGGTGCTGATCTTCTATCAAAATGACCGGACATTTCGCAGCATCTGGACGGACGGGCGAGAGTTCCCATCCCAAGATATTTCAGAGCCGCGATGGTACGGCTACTCGATCGGCAAGTGGGAGGACGATACCACGTTCGTCGTCCAGACAATTGGGCTCGATGAAAGAACCTGGATCGATAATGTCGGCCGCCCGCATAGCAGCGACTTGCGAGTGGAAGAGCGGTTCCACCGCATGAACCATGACATCCTGGAGCTTACGTTGACGATCATCGATCCGAAGATGTATTCGAAACCCTGGAATGCCCTCAATAAGTTTCCCTTGCGGCTGCAACCAGCCGATTTCGATCTCCGGGAGATGCTCTGCTCGCCCTCAGAGCAGGCGGAATTTGACAAGCAAGTGAGCAGGCCCGCCATCGCTGACCCCCAAAAGAAGTAGCGGCTTTCAGATTGCGAGCGAACCGCGCCCAGGACTCGCCCTCGTCGGCTGCCATCTTCGACCGCAGCAGAATGGGCATGGCGACCGCAGCGATGATCAAGAGGATTGCCACCACAATCAAAATGCCCGGCTCACAGACTGTACGTCGAGTGTTCTGAGTCTGTTGACAATCCGGCGTTCCACTGATATGAAAGCCCATCGTCAAACTTCAAGGTTCAAGATCCGCTTCTTTGCGGATTAGGGGATTTCTCGGCGAATGTCTCTTTATGATTTCTGCGAATGGCTGTCGAATACACCCTGGAGCATTGCGATCCACGAATCCAGGTATGGATATTCCCTCCTCGAGTCGGTCCACGTCCTGACCTTGTGCCTGTTTCTCGGAATGACTGTGATGCTGGATCTGCGTCTTTTAGGCGTGATGCTGCGGCGCACGGCTGTGTCGGAGGTCTTGGAGCAGCTCTTGCCATGGACTGTGGCAGGTTTCGCTGTGATGGTCATCAGCGGGGCGCTTCTGTTCTATGCCATCCCTGTGAGGACCTTCCAGAATATTTTCTTTCGAGCCAAAATCGTGATGCTGATATCCGCCGGCTTGAACGTATGGTTCTTTCACTCGAAAGTGTATCGAAAAGTTGCGGCATGGGATTTACATCCTGTTCCGCCAAGAAACGCCAGAGTGGCGGCCGCCCTTTCTTTGGCGCTATGGGCCGGCATTGTCGTCGCAGGACGGATGATTGCGTATAATTGGTTTGACTGCGATAAGCCGCAGCGCGCGATAATCATTCGGCTCGCGGGCTGTCGTACTGATTCCCGGTAGTCGGCTTCCGCGCCGGATCAACACGCCGAGTTGCATGCGGAGTGGGCGCGCGGTCGTGGGACGAACGATTTGGGATGACCTTCGTTCAGGAGATCCCCGCAATGTCTTTGCTGCATATCTTTATGTGGGTCGAACGCTCGGCGCTGGGCGACTCGATTCGCACTTCGAGTTGGCTTTTTCCCGTGATCGAGGCCATCCATCTTCTCGGGTTAGCCGTGGTCGGAGGAGCCGTTTTGGTGGTTGACCTGCGTCTTTTCGGTTTTGGATTGCGGCGCCAACCTGTTGCGCAACTCGCGCAGGATGCGCAGCGCTGGCTCATCATCAGTCTTATGGTGATGGTCGCCACGGGGTCGCTGCTGTTCACCTCGGAAGCCATAAAGTGTTATTACCACCCGGCGTTCTGGATGAAGATGACGTCCCTGTTCCTGGCGATCCTCTTTACTTTCACGGTGCGACGCAAAGTGGCCATGGCCGATGCCAACCGAGTGAGGCCGATTTGGTGCAAGCTGGTGGCCCTGGTCTCCATTACCCTATGGTCCGGTGTGGGGATCGGGGGACGATGGATCGGATTTTCCTGAGATTCCCCTTCCAGATTTCTGCCGCTGCCAAAGAGGGCCGGGCCGCTGCATCTTAGCCTGGAAAGACAAGCGGGCGACTGAAACGAGGAGGAATCCTGGAGGTCTAGGACCTCCAGGGTTCTGGCGCACTTGCCGTGAGTGAATCGTTTACTTTTTCTGGTCGTCCGGCGTCAATTCGTAGGGTGCGCCCGTGCCGGACGAGCCGAGGAACAACATCTTCCCATCCGGAAGTGTCAGATTGCGCCCGTTGGCTCGATGCGACCCGTCTTTCGCCTGGTACCCTTCGATCACGACCTCGGTCCCGGGCAGTAAGGATTCCTTGGTGAACCCGCGCCGGAATAGAACGTTCGGCGTGCCCGCTTCGATAGCCCAGTTTTCAACCGTGCCATCAGCCTTCTTCACGTCGACGTGCAACCAGGTGTGGGGATTGATCCATTCCATTTTTGTGACTGTCCCCTTGAAATTCACCGGTTTTTTCGCGTCAAACTCCGCCGCAAACGCGTGGTGCGCCGACACCGAAGCCGCCGCTCCCATCATTGCGAAACCCACGAAACAAATTACTGCCGCAAGCTTCATTCGCATCGACTTCAGCCTCCTGCCGCGCGTGGAACCAGGATGGACGCCGGTTGCCCGCGGCGACTTAACTATCCCGACTTAGGAAATATGGCATCCATGTTACTTACCGTACCACTGATAGAAGCGGTCACCGGGCGGCACCTTGCGCGTGATGTCGATCGACATGGTCTCCCCTTCCCAGTGCTTCACTAATTGCTGCTTGCGAAGACCCCCGTACATGAACTCTTCGACGAATTCGTTGCAGCGAAAGTCGAGAAGTTGCATGTTCGGTTCCACCCGGCGATAGAGCGGCATGGCGATGCGCCACGGCCGGGTAAAAACTTTCGGATCTTCGATCGTCACTTCGTACCGAATAATGTCAGGCGACATCGGCGTGAAGCGCTCGACCAGGTGCAGCGCGTCGCTGTGGAAATTCCCGGCGCGGTCGAACCAGCTCCGGTCGTTGAAATTCGTCACGTCGACGACGAGCGTGTCTCCCTCCCACCGTCCCACGGAGTGGCCCATCCAAGTATCGTCCGGCGGCCCTTCGACCTTGTCCAAATGGATTGTGCGCGCCGTATTCGAGAATTCATAGGCCATGTGAATCTTGTTCGTACTTTGCGTGATCTCGAAGGGATAGGGCATGTACATCGCGCGCGGAATGCCCGGCAAGTAACACTTCAATTCCGGGTCGCGGTCAATCCAGTGTTCCGCGTTCTCCTTCTTGATTTGCAAGGCTTCCGGCTTGTAGGGGATCTGCCCGTCGCCCTGCACGACGCCGAGCGATCCCGGTACGGCGCCCGCGGCGCCGAGCGCAAGAACCGGCGCGGCCGGCACCCGCGCGTAGTCATAAGGAAAGATGCCCGGCTGCGTGACGGCGCCGGGAAGCGCCGCGTGCGCCTGTAGATCCCAGTTGGCTTCGTTATTGGCTTGCCAGATGCCGCTGAAGTTGGGTTTACCACCCACGCGGACTGCCCGCATGGCCTGACCCGACGTCCGTGAGACCGACACCGAAATGACCGCACCGACAGCGGCTGCTGCAATCGCAACCGTTAGCATCGAGCCAGAGAACCTGTGCCGCATGATGGTCCCCTATTACTTCTATCTGGCATTACTGCAGCGGATTGTCTTCCACACCGACAAAATCCGTCGCGTTGTCTATTGTTGCCGGGTCAGGACCTCGTCCCTCCGCGAAGGCAAGGTCTTCCATGCGCGCTGCCCGCAGCAGTGACGGGAGGGCATAATTTCCTTCTACGCAACGAGGCTCGTAATAGGTTTTGTTTTCCTGGTCGCTCTGTTTGGTGAACTCTTGCTTGACGGTCCAGGGCCGCGTCCACACGGTCGGATCTTCGATCGTGACGACGTACTCGAGCGAGGTTGGCCCCGTCCGCGTCCATCGCTCGAGCAGGTGCAAGTTCTCACGGGAGCCCTGAATATCGGTTTTCGGACTGAAGTTCGTGACGTCAATCACGAGTGTATTGCCCTCCCAGTGGCCGCGCGAGTCGCCAAACCACTGGCGGATGTTGGCCGGCAAGTGCGGACTTCCGTTCATGACGATGTTCCGCTGCCACCCTTGCCCCTGGCCCACGTCGTAGAACATCGAGATACCGCCAGGAGTCTGCACAATTCGGCGGAAGCTCCCGCCGTACGCGGTTCCAAATTCAGGCAGCCCGGCGGGCAAACATCGATCCATCAGCGAGCCGTCTTCCGGACCATCATGGCGATTCATGCGCGCCGTGTTGTAGCGAGAAGGAAGCTCTGCGCGCAGCGGCGAGGATTTCGGATCATACTTCCCACCGTTGCAGGCCACCGACTTGGTCTTGCACGTTTCGGTCGCTTGCAACAGGGCGAGACGGAATTGCTGGTCGGCGGCGGCAATCTTTTGAGCCGCTGGCGTTTTCGGAGGAATCCGGCCATCGGGCGGATCCACAATCATCGACGTGCGCGCGCCGGTGTGTTTGAGGGAGAGGAACACGGCGTTGTACGCGCCTGCGACGTCGAGCTCAGTCCCGCGCTCCACGCGCCTGTCTCGGCCAAGCAGCCCTGCTCGCTCCTTGTCCAATTCGGCTCGCTGCGCCTCGGTGAAAAATTGCTGGTTGGCATACTTGGCGGGGCGCTGCAAGGGAGTGTCAGATTCGTCGGTCCAAATGCCCTGCAGGTCTGGTTCGCCCCACGCCGTTTTCAGCGCTGGGGCAGCCGCAGGCGCCGTCGCGGAGGCCGTCGGAGCTTGATTCGCAACCGCCACCTCCGCCGGTTTCAAAAACACAAGCACGGCCAGGCTCACCGCCGCCGCTCCGATGAACTTCAGAAGTCGAGTTCTCATCTGATGCCTCCCGCTGCTGCTTCATCAATCAGAAGGAGTTCACATACCAACACTTAGCGCGGCCCCAAAAAAATCACCCGGATCGCATGATTATTATCGAGGACCACGTTATTGTCCAGAAGATTGAAACGTGTTTAGTTGACCTGACGCTTTCACCTCGTTACCCTATGTTGCCATTACGCACGGCATGGAGACCTCGAATATGCGAAGCCGATTCAACCGCGCGACTGCTTTGATCGCGAGCGCCACGATAGGCGCCACGTTTTATTTGGCCGCAATCCGGACTACTGGCCAGACGACTCGGACGCCACGCACTCCAGACGGACACCCCAACTTGAACGGCATCTGGCAGGCGACGACGACTGCGAATTGGGACCTGCTGGCGCATACGATGCGCCCGGCCGTGGCACAGCCCGGCGTATACCCGGAAGTCCCTGTGCTGGCCGCCCCGGTCCTGGCGCTGGGCTCGGTCGGCGGGGTGCCGCCCGGACCGGGCGTTGTCGAAGGCAATGCGATTCCATACAAGCCCGAGGCCGCCGCGAAAAAGAAAGACAATGCCGAACACTGGCTGGATCGCGACCCCGAAGTCCGATGCTACATGCCGGGGATTCCGCGGGCCATGTACATGCCCTATCCGTTTCAGATCACGCAGGGCACGAACAAGATCGAGATGTCGTTTGAATTTGCCGGCGCCAGCCGCACCATTCACCTCGACGCGGTCGAGCCGCCGCCGGCCGACACGTGGATGGGCCATTCGGTCGGTCACTGGGAAGGCAACACACTGGTCGTCGACGTGAGCCATTTCAATGACCGGACATGGTTCTCGCGATCCGGCGACTTCCACAGTGACGCGCTGCACGTCGTCGAGCGTTTTACGCCGATCAATCCGGACGCGTTGCGGTACGAGGTGACGATCGAGGACTCGAACGTGTTCACCCGTCCCTGGAAGATGAACATGGTCCTGTACCGTCAGCTCGAAAACAACGCGCAGCTGATGGAATACAAGTGTGTCGAGCTGGTGGAGGAAACGTTCCTGGGGCATCTGCGGAAAAAACAACTGGTGAAGCACTGGGAGGGCGACACAATCGTGATCGACGTGACGCGCAAGGATCCCGCCGGCGACAAACTCTATGAACGTTGAGGAGAGCTGGAAAACAATCGGCGCTTTGCGGACCGAAGAGACGCCGCGCAACAAAGAACCCGCCCACTAGCGATGGAACCGGAAAAGGATTATTGGTCGCCGGCGCCACCCGTGGCGTTGTCCTCAAGCGCCGGATCGGGACCCTTTCCCTCAGCAAACGCTTTTTCCGCGGCGCGTGTATTCACGAGCATGCCGAGCAATCCGTAATTCCCTTCGTGACATCCGCCTTCGTAGACCATGTTCGGCTTATCGGCGTTCTTCCGCAATTCCTGCACGAAGGTGAACGGTTTGACCCAGGTCGTCGTATCCTCGGCCGTTATCGTGATTTGCAGCGTCGTTCGGATCATGCGCTTGTAGCGCTCGATCAAGTGCAGGTTCTCGCGCGAGCCGCGGAAATTGGTTTCTTGGCTGAAGTTGGTGACGTCCACCACCAGCGTATCGCCTTCCCACCGCGCGATCGAATCGCCCCAGTATTGGCGAATATTCTTTGGCAGGTGCGGCCGATTCGTGATCGGGATCACGCGATTGAACCCGGTGCCCTGGCCGATGTCGTAGTAGATGTCAACGGAGTCGGCGCTCTCGACGATGCGCATCACGCCGCCGAAATTGCCGAACGGTCTTCCGTCCGGCGTCAACCGTCCCGCCTGGGAGAATCACGGGAAGGTTATTCAGCAGGCAACGCTCGACACTGCTGCGGTCCTCGGGACCGTCGGAGCGATTCATGCGATCGAGGTTGTAGTCGGGCGACGGCTCGTTTCGGCGCGGCGAGATCGGTCCGGGCCTGCCGCCGGAAGTACCCTGCAGGAGCGCCTGGAGGTACTCCCGTTTCTCGCCGATTCTCTCTTGCGCTCAGGCATCAAGGCCGGCATCCTGCCATCGGGCGGGTCGATGATCATCGACGTGCGGCGGCTTACTTCGGTCGGCTTATCGCCGAACCAATGTTCGTTGTAGGCACGGGCGACGTCCTTTTCCGTGCCGCGAATGTCCTGCCCGTTGATTTCTCGACTGTCCCGTCCGGCACGAGAGTTGCGCTCGAGCAACTGGTCGAGAGCCTTCTGGTACTCCGCGTCGCTCATGAATTCCCGGTTGCCAAATTCCTTGGCGCGCTCGAACGGGACAACGGTCGTATTACTCCACGTGCCTTGGAGATCCGGAGCGCCCCACGGAGTCTTGGGCGTCGATTCAGCCGTCGAACCATTCGAACGGACCTGGCCGATAACGGTTTTCTCACTGAAGCCGACGGCAAGCACTGTTGCGGCCGTTAGCGCGACCAGAAACAGAAGGGAATGAGCTTTGATTCTCATCTGAGACTCTCCTACATGTAGCGTAAGGGGATGCTAGCACTGATGATCGTGACGCGCCACCGGAGCGATTCGAGCATCTGGCCAGCTCGCGACGCGTCGGCGGCCCGACACCGAGGCCAAGGAACAATCAGTCTTTTCTTTAGACAATCCACGATTGAAGACCTATTGGTGGCGAGGAATCCATCCGTTGGACGCTTGTGCGAACGATGCGGGATATTCCTATCGGCCGCTCGCGCTCGTCCCGGGCCACTGCTCACGAAGCGCTTGGCGGTTGATCTCCTCTCCCCGCAGGTAAACCTTCCAGATTTTTCTCGCATTCGCGAGGCTGTCGAGCGGGTTAGCGTCCAGCACGACGAAGCTGGCCTGCTTTCCGGTTGCAATCGACCCCATGTCGTTGATGCGCAGAATTTGGGCAGGCGTCCGCGTGACTGCGACGAGGACCTGCTGTGGCGTCATGCCGGCCTCGGCCATCCGCTCCATCTGTTGCAAAGCGGCGTAGCCCGGAAAGCTGTTCTGGATGCCGGTGTCGTCGCCGAGGGCGATCGTCACGCCTGCCTTATTCAATTTCGCCAAGCTGCGAATTTGCATCTCGTAGGAAGTTGGTTGATTCGAGTTCGGCGCGTTGGCTGTTACGGCGCCCGCGTTCGGGTTCGGTTTGGGCCGCGCCAACGCGATCGCCGCCGGGGAAAAGACTTCCGCCAGGAGTGGATCGTCGTACCAGGGCGGCTGCTGCGCGGCAGCTCCCCGGCCGCCAATCGCCAGGTTCGGCGTGATGTACACGTTCTTCTGTTTCATCCTGGCCACCAGGGCATCGTCCATTTCCGCGTCGCGAACGGAATGCAGGAATCCGTCCACGCCGGCTTCCACTAGATCGCGCGCGTCGGCCAGATAATACTCGTGCGCCATCACGCGAATCTTGTGCTGGTGCGCTTCATCGATGATCGCGCGATAGATGGCCGGAGTGAGCTTCTGCACTGTTCCGCCTCGATCGTCCACCCAAATCTTGATCAGATCCGGTTTCTTCGCGGCGAGATCCTGCACGTCCTTTCGAGCTTCTGCTTCGGTGCTCACGCCGTAGGGCGCGTCGCGCATCTGGACGCCTCCCGTACTGGCATTGGGCATCGCGAACCCGCGTCCAGCTGTGCGCACGAGCGCTGCGCCCGGCACGGGGTGGTCGCGGAGATCGTAGGCGACGTCGCCCAGATCCGTGCCGGCCGACATAACAGCGCCGACGCCATAGTAGGCGTACTGTTTGAGCTGGTTGATGATGTTTTCACGCGTGTAGTTGGCTTTGTCGAACGAAGTGTCCTTGATGAAGCCGAGGTGGACATGCGCATTCACGATCGCGGGGATCACCGTTTTACCGGTCAGGTCCACTTGCTTCGTTCCCGCCGGCGCCTCCACCTCGGTCCGCTTGCCAACCTTTGTGATCTTGTCTCCCTCGACCAGGAAGGCGGAGTCTTCAATCGGCGGCTTGTCGCCGTCCGTAATGAGCCGGGCGCCTGTGAATAGTGTCGCACCCCCGCTCGAGGTCCGTTGTGGAGCGGCTGATGGATTTCGTAAAGAGCCTGCCAGCAGCAACAAACCCGCCAAAGCGAATACGAAACGGCTCATGGAATTCTCCTTTGGGTAACGAGATCCTCTCGTACGGCCCCACCCGTGTCAACACGATGCTGCGCCTGGGAATCACCGTCTTTGTGGGTTTTGCCGGAACGTGGAATGAATAACTTATGTCTCTTCAATAGGGCAGAAGGTTCGGCTCCGGCCCCGGGCGCCAGGAATTACCGATTTACAGAAAATGTCGATGGAGAAACACAAACCATGGTTGTGGCGCCAGCGTACCGCCGGCAATTTTTCTGAACTCTACACAGACCAAAATCGCCGGCGAGACGCCGGCGCCGCGCCGTACAGCTACTCTGAAAGCGCGGGCGTGTAACTTTGGGTTAGATTCTTCCGCAACGTGGCCTTGTCGAGTTCGTTTTCCCAGCGCGCCACCACCACCGTGGCCACCCCGTTGCCGATCATGTTGACCGTTGCCCGCGCCATGCTCATAAAGCGGTCGATGCCCAGGAGCAGCGCCATGCCCGCCACGGGAACGTCGGGAATGACCATGAGCGTGGCCACCAAAGCGATGAAGGCGGCCCCGGTCACGCCGCTGGCGCCTTTGGAGGTGAGCACCGCCACCGCAAAAATCGTCAACTGCTGGCCTAAGGACAAGTGGATGTTCGTGGCCTGAGCGACAAACAGCGCAGCCATCGTCATGTACAAGCTGCTGCCGTCGGTATTGAACGTGTAGCCCGTCGGCACCACCAAGCCCACCAGCGATTTCGAGCAGCCCAGCTTCTCCATTTTCTCCATCAGGGTGGGCAAGGCCGGGTCCGAGGAGCTGGTGGCCAGTACGATGACGATTTCCTCTTTGATAAATCGCAGGAATTGAATGATGTTAAAACCCGAAAACCAGGCGATTACGCCCATGACCGCGAGGACGAAGAGAATGCAGGTCACATAAAAGATGGCGATCAATTTTGCCAGGGGGCCGAGCGACGCAATTCCGTAGCGGCCCACCGTATAGGCCATCGCCCCAAAAGCGCCGATGGGCGCGAGCCACATCAGCATGTTGACGATGCTGAAGACCGCCTGAGTCAGGGAATCGAAAAACACGACGACCGGTTTGCCCCTTTCGCCGATCAGCGACAGCGCGAAGCCGAACAGGATCGCCACCAAGAGCACCTGCAGAATATTTCCTCTCGCGAAAGCGTCCACCATGGTGGTCGGAATAATGTTCATCAGGAAGTCGGTCACGGTCTGCTGTTTCGCGGCTCCGGCGTAACTGGCCACCGCTTTGGCGTCCAGGGTTGCCACGTTCACGTTGAACCCGGCGCCCGGATGCGACAAATTCCCCACCAGCATCCCCGTAAACAGCGCCAGGGTGGACACGACTTCAAAGTACAAAAGTGCCTTTCCCCCGATCCGCCCCACCTTCTTTAAATTCTCCATGCCGGCGATCCCCGAGACCACCGTGCAGAAAATGATGATGGTGATCACCATGGTAATGAGCTTGATAAACCCATCGCCGAGCGGCTTCATTTTGGCCGCGGATTCCGGCCGGAGGTAGCCGTACACAACGGCCACGGCCACGCCGATCAGCACCTGGCCCCATAGCGTCAAGTAGAACGGTTTCTTTTTGGGGGGCGGGAAGGCTCCGGGAGGATTTGGGTTGGATCGGTTGTAAGCGTATCGCCCATCGTTGATTCTCCTTGAGTCGAGCGCCTAGGGGAGGCCGTAGTGCGCCTCAAACCAAGATGCTTCAGGGATTAGGTCTGCCCGGGTGCTGGGAGTCTATCACTAGAGGAGCTTTTCCGGTTCAACAATGGCTGCGGCGAGGTCATTCAGGAATAAGGCGGCGCGAGCGCCATCGAAGACGCGGTGGTCGCAGGAGAGCGTGAGCGTCATCATGGGGCGAATTCCCGGTTTTCCATCGACGGGCACAACACGATCGGAGATGCGCCCCACGGCGAGGATGGCGGCTTGCGGCGCGACGATGATCGCGGTAAACGCGTCCACGTTGTACATGCCCAGATTGCTGATCGTGAAGGTTGCGCCGGTGATGTCCGCGGGGCGCAATTTGCCGGCGCGGGCCCGCTCGGTGAGGTCGCGCCGCGTCACGGCGATTTCGCCGAGATTCTTCGTGTTCGCGCCGGGAATCGCCGCCACCACGACGCCCTCCTCAACCGCCATGGCGATACCGACGTTGACTTCCGAATGCAAGCGAATTCCATCGCCTGTCCAACTCGCATTCACCAGCGGATGTTTTTTCAGCGCGCGCGCCACCGTCGCGACGAGCAAGTCGGTGTGACTCAGCCGCACCCCGCGCTCTTTCTCGAGGGCAGGCCCAAATTTTTCGCGCGCAGCGAGCATCGCGCCCGCGTCGATTTCCCGACTCACAAAAAAATGCGGCGCAGTAGTCCAACTTTGCGTAGTCCGCTCAGCCATCAGCCGAGCGACTTGGGTCAGGTTTTGAGTAGCGCGGGCTTCAGCCTGCGGGTTTTCCGATCTCGCTGGCGCCGCTGTGCCTGCTGGTTCGCCAGACGCAACGACCGCCAATATGTCTTCAGCAAGTATTTCGCCCTCACCCCCCGTACCGCGCACCCGCGAGAGGTCAACCCCATGTTCGCGTGCCAGCCGCCGCGCCTTCGGAGAAATCCTAGCGCTTGATGCAGGTGTTGCGGCCGCCGCAGAGGAAGTGTTCGCAGCGGCCACGGCGGCAGGAACAGGCTTGCTGTCCATGCGCCGGCCCGAAACAGAGGAAGCTTCTTCTGCCGGAGGTTTCTCGCCCGCGTTCACAATCCAGGCAATCGTCTGGCCCACCGGTATGACATCACCTGCGTGCGCCTTAACGCCCGCGAGTATCCCATCGGCCGGCGATTCAATTTCCACGACGGCCTTATCAGTTTCCACGTCCAGCAGCGGTTCGCCTTTGGCGATGGCATCGCCTTCCTTTTTACGCCACGACAATAGCTTGCCTGTTTCCTGGGCCATCTCGAGCGCGGGCATAACGATGCTGTGGGCCATGATGTTTTTTTTGAGCGGCGCGAGACCCGGCTACTTGGACACTTTCACCCCTTCGTTTCTGGCGCTGGCTTCGACCATGTCCACCACGTCCTGGCTGGGGGAGCATCATGCTCGCGCGTGGTTTCAAGCGGCCCATCGACGGTTACGTAAGGCGCGCCGGCGACGAGAAGTTTTTCCGCCGGGAAACGCGTGATGACTTCGTGCCCGGTTTCGGTGACGACGATTTCTTCCTCGATACGCGCCGCGCTCCAGCCGTCGCTGGCCGGCCAGAACGTCTCCAGCGCGAACACCATTCCCGGCTTAATCTGATGCGAATGCTCGAGCGACACGAGGCGGCTGATCACCGGCTTTTCCCAGATCGCCAGGCCGATTCCGTGGCCGAATTGCAGCGCGAAGGCCGCTTCCTCGTCCGGGAAACCGAACTCCGTCGCCTTGGGCCACACTGCCGCGATTTCACCCGTCGTGCGTCCGGGGCGAATCAGCGAAATCGCCGCATCCAGATAGTCGCGGCAGCGCTTATAGGCGTCCACCATCGCGCGCGACGCGTAACCGATCGAGAAGCATCGGTAATAGCACGTGCGGTAGCCCATGTAGGAATGCAAAATGTCGTAGTACACCGGGTCGCCCGGACGCAGGACGCGATCCGAGAACACGTGCGGATGCGGATTGCAGCGCTCGCCCGAAATCGCGTTCACCGCCTCGACATATTCCGATCCAAGATCGTAAAGAACTTTACTGACTAGCCCGACTGCCTCATTCTCGCGCAGGCCGGGCTTCATGGCGCAATACAGGTCGTGGTACGCGGCGTCCACCATCATCGCCGACATATTCAGCAGCGTGATTTCATCCTGCGTCTTGATCACGCGGGCGTCGGACATGATCTGTTGCCCGTCGACCACCGTGATCCCTTCGCGCTGTAACGCAAAAAGAATCGGCGGCTCGATGACGTTGACTCCCAGTGGTTCCTTATGCAGGCCGCGCTGTTCCAGTTCGATGCGAATTTTTTTCGCCACATCTTCCGCGCGTCCCATCTCCGGCGACATGGCTCCGCGCAAGAGCGGAATCCCCGCCCGCGAACGCTCGCCGAGCCACGAGCAATGCAACCTGTGATGTTTCGCCGCCGAACCGAAATCCCACATGATCGGCTCGTCGTTCTGCGGCAGCAGCGTGAAGCGGCTGTTTTTGTCCTGCGCCCATGTGCCGATGTGCGTCGAGGTAATGTAGCGCACATTGTTCATGTCAAAGCACAACAGCGCGCCCATCGAAGATTTCGCCAGGAGCGCTTTCGCACGCGCCAGCCGCTCGCGCCGCAAGCGGTCAAAATCCACGCGCTCTTCCCAGTCCACCGCCATCGTTCCATGTGTTGGTAACGCCATCGTGCACCTCCCAAGTAGCACAGGCACTCTTGTCTGTGCGCTTTTGTAAGCCGCCCCGCCTCCGAGCGTGTACGTCTTGCTCCAGACGACGATTGCAAAACCCGCACAGGCAGGAGTGCCTGTGCTACAAAAATCAAATTACGACCGCTTGCACATCGCCCGGGCCGCCTCGAAGACGGCTTTCTCGGTCGGAATCGTAGCATCCTCGAGCGGCGGAGAAAACGGAATTGGCACGTGCATCGCGCCGATGCGCTTCACCGGCGCGTCCAGATCGTAGAACGCGCCCGTCGCGATCACCGAAGCAATCTCCGCCGTCACGCCGTATCTCTCGTAGCCTTCGTCCACGACAATCGCCCGTGACGTTTTCTTCGCCGATTCGATCAAAGTTTTTTCATCCAGCGGCCACGTGGTCCGCGGATCGACGACCTCCGCGCTGATCCCGATTTCCTCGAGCAGCTTCGCGGCGCCCAGCGCCACTTGCACCATGCTGCTGGTCGCCACGATGGTGATGTCCTCGCCCTCGCGCTTGATGTCGGCCACACCGAACGGAATCGTGTAATCCTCGACCGGCACGGGGCCCTTGAGCCGGAACATCATCTTGTCTTCAAAAAAGATGACGGGATTATCGTCGCGAATGGCCGTCTTCAGCAATCCCTTGGCATCATAAGGCGTCGAGGGCAACGCCACTTTCAGGCCTGGAACATGGCTCAGCCACGCCTGCAGCGATTGTGAGTGCTGCGCGGCCGAGCGCCGCGACGCACCAAGCGTCGTCCGCAGCACCATGGGCACCTTCCAGGCGCCGCCCGACATATAGTGCACCTTCGCCGCCTGGTTCACCAGTTGGTCCATCACGAGAGTCAGGAAATCTCCGAACATGATATCCACGACCGGACGCAGGCCCGTCATCGCCGCGCCCACACCAATGCCCGTGAACCCGGGCTCCGAAATCGGCGTGTCAATCACGCGCGATTTTCCGAACTCTTCCACCATCCCGGAGAGGACCTTGAACGGAGTGCCCGCCTCGGCAACGTCTTCCCCCATAATGAACACGGTCGGATCGCGCCGCATTTCTTCGGACAGGGCCTCTCGCACCGCTTCCGCCATCGTCAATTCGCGTACGGCCACTTCAGGCATACACATCCTCCCCCACCTGATCCGTTCCCGGATACGGGGCCTGCAAAGCGAAGGCAACCGCCGCGTCAATTTCTGACTTCGCCTGCGCCTGAATTTCGTCGAGCTGCGTTTGCGCCGCGAGTTTCTGGCTCAGCAGCCAGTCGCTCAGCACCTTGATCGGATCGCGCTCCGCCCTCCATTGCTGTTCTTCTTGTTTGGCGCGGTAGTATTCGCGGCTCACGTCGCCGACATGGTGGCCGTGATACCGGTAGGTGTTGCACAAAAGAAACGAGGGGCCATTTCCCGCGCGCGCCTGCTCGACCATGCGGCTTGCGACCGCATGCACCGCGCGGATATCCTGCCCGTCCACGCTTTCCGCCGGAATTCCAAACGCCGCCGGCCGCGCCAGGATCTCACCCGCGGTCGTTTCGGAAAAATGCGTGTATTCGTTGTACATATTGTTTTCGCAGACGTAAATCACCGGCAAATTCCAAAGGCGCGCGAGGTTCATCACTTCGTAAAGCAGCCCCTGGCCGAGCGCCCCTTCCCCGAAAAAACACACGGCCACTTGCTTCGTGCCGCGATGCTTGGCCGAAAACGCCGCGCCCGTCGCGATCCCCGCGCTTCCGCCGACGATTGCATTCGCGCCCAAATTTCCGCTGGCCGGATCGGCGATGTGCATCGATCCGCCCTTGCCCCGGCAATATCCCGCTTCTTTCCCCAGCAGCTCGGCGAACATGCGATCCGGCGACGCGCCCTTGGCCAGGCAATGCCCGTGCCCGCGATGCGTGCTGGTGATGTAGTCGTCGCGATGCAGCGCCTCGCAAATTCCCACCGCGACGGCTTCCTCGCCGATGTACAAGTGCGCGAGACCCGGCATCACCGCGCGTGTGTACAACTGATTCACCTGCTCCTCGAACAGCCGGATCATTTGCATGCCGCGATACATCCGCAGCCACACTTCGTTGCCCGGCCCGGCACCCGTGACAGCTTGTTTGCTTTCCGTTTTCATTTGTCTATCCCCGAAATTCGAGCTAGCACCTCGAAGATCACAGCGAAATCCTGCTTCACCAGGCCCATGCCTCGCGCCGCAGTCAGAAATTCGTTCGTCACAGCCGTCGTGGGCAACGGAACATCGAGATGCCGGCCCATCTCCAGCGCCAGCAGCATGTCTTTTTGCATCATGTCTACGTCAAACCATGCTTCCTCCGGCATTTTTAACACAAAAGGGCCGCGGTATTGAACCATGGGTGAGGCGATGGCGCTGTGCGTCAGGACATCCACCGCGGTTTCGCGCGAAATGCCGCTTTTTTCGGCAAGCAAGACGCCTTCGCAGAAGGCCAGCATCTGCACGGCCAGACTCAAGTTCGTGGCAATCTTCATCGCCAGCGCCTGGCCGTTGTCTCCGACGTATGTCACTTTGGGACCGACGTCCTGCAGGACGGGCTTGGCCCGCTCAAACGCTTCGCGGCGGCCGCCAACCATCACCGACAACTTTCCTTCTTGCAGCGTAATCACGCTGCCGGAGACGGGCGAGTCGATCATGTCGGCGCCCTTCTCTCGAACTCTGGCCGCAAGCGCGCGGCTGACCGCGGGGCTCACAGTGCTCATGTCGATCAGGATTTTGCCGGGGCCGAGTCCCGCCAGAATTCCATCAGGTCCCTCCGTGATTGAGTTTATCGCGGCGGCATTGGTGACCATCGAGAACGTAAAATCCGCCGCGGCGCTGACGGCACGCGGGGAATCATGCCATTTCATGCCACGGTCGATCAGCCACTGCGCCTTCGATCGCGTACGATTGTAACCGGAAACCTTGTGCCCTTTATCCAGCATCCGGGCAACCATATTGCCGCCCATTACTCCGAGCCCTACGAACCCAAGATTCGCCATTCGCTGAAGTCTCCCCCTAATGCAAAATCGCCCTTAGGCGCCGGTCGTTTGATCGTTCGGTGTGTTGCGTGAATCCTCGCGCACTTGAGAAAGATGAGCCTGCATGGCGGCACGCGCCCCTTGTGGATCGTGAAGCTGGATTGCTTCGAGAATGCGCTTGTGGTGACGCTGTCCGCGCTGCGGACCGCCTCCGATGCGGAAAATCCGCAAGCGCTGTTCGCGCAGCAATCCCACAATGGAATCGATCAACGACAGAACGATCGGATTTGCAGCCGCCTCGGCGAGCGCCAGGTGAAAATCGAGATCCGCTTC
The DNA here is from genome assembly GCA_963719875.1 of uncultured Acidobacteriota bacterium. Lineage (GTDB taxonomy): Bacteria > Acidobacteriota > Terriglobia > Acidiferrales > UBA7541 > Palsa-360. The sequence continues at coordinate 2,691,865 of CAVRDJ010000002.1, forward strand.
GATAAACGCATCGGAATCCGGCCCCGCGTGGTCCATCACATCGACAGCCTCTCGCATTGTCGCGAGGTCCTGGTCCGTGGCGCGAAGCGCAGCCAGTGCCGCGATCTCCGGCTCCAGAATTTCCCGTACTTCCACCAGGTAAGCCCTGCCCTCCGGTTCGCCGCTCTTGATAATCCGGTCCAGAGAGCGGCGCATGGGATTGGACGTTCCATTCGTGATAAACGTTCCGCGGCCCGGGAACGCGTCCACCAGCCCCTTTTCTTGAAGCGCTTTGATGGCTTCGCGAACGGCAGTCCTGCTCACGCCGAACTGCTTGGCGAGGTCGCGCTCCGCAGGAAGCTGGCTGCCCTCACTCAATTCACCCTTGAGAATCGACTCTTCAATTTGTTGAACGATTTGCTCGTAAAGACGCGAAGCCTGAATGACCTTATACAAGAAATGTTCCCCTAACTCGCAATTTCTCCAAGGACCGATTCCATCATCCCACACTAAGCAAGGGACTTAGAATAAGGTCATATGGTCCGACCACCATACCGTTGGTCGCCAATGAAGGCAAGCGCAATTTTTCTTGGATTCTCAGACGTCTTTTTCGTTACTTCACCCAAACCGTTTTTACGTTTGTGAACTCGCGAATTCCGTAGGTGCTCAGTTCGCGACCCACCCCGGAACGCTTCACACCGCCAAATGGGACCCTGGGGTCGGAAAACACCATTTGATTGATGAAGACCATACCGGCTTCGAGTTCACTGATGAATCGTTCCTGTTCACTTTTGTCGTTCGTCCAGGCGCTGGCTCCGAGGCCGAAGCGGCTGTCATTTGCAACGCGAATTGCTTCATCTAAATTTTTTACACGGAAAATAGAGGCCACCGGACCGAACAACTCCTCCTTGTAGGCCGGAGAATCCTTCGGAATATCCGTCAGGACCGTAGGCAGATAGAAACTCCCCGGGCGATCGGCCGGCTTGCCGCCGGTCAGGAGTTTCGCGCCGGCCTTGATGGAACTGCGGACGTCCGCATCGAGCGAGGTTACCGCTTCGGTATTTGCCAAAGGGCCAACATCGGTTTTTGCATCGAACGGATCGCCCACCGTCAGCTTTTCCATCTGGGCCACAAAGGCGCTTTGAAACTTGTCCGCGATTTGGTCATGAACGATAAAGCGCTTGGCGGCGATGCACGATTGCCCGTTATTGGCCACGCGAGCCTTGATGCCAACAGTGACAGCGTCCTCCAGATTTGCACTGGGCATGACGATAAAGGGATCGCTGCCACCCAGCTCGAGCACAACTTTCTTGATCCTCTGCGCCGCGCCGGTCCCGACCTTTACACCGGCCCCTTCGCTCCCGGTCAACGTTGCCGCGGCAATGCGAGGGTCGGCGAGGATTCTGTCCACACTGCCGGAGCCGATCAGAAGGGTTTGAAAGACTCCTTCGGGTACACCCGCCTTCAGCAAAATTTCTTCTATTCTTAATCCGCATTGCGGGACATTCGACGCGTGTTTCAGCAAGCCCACGTTGCCGGCCATCAGCCCCGGAGCGATAAAACGAAACGCCTGCCAGAACGGATAATTCCACGGCATGATCACGAGGATCACGCCCATGGGCTGGTAGCGAATGAAACTGCGGCTCGCCGGTGTTTCGACGGGTTCATCGGCAAGAAAGCGTTCCGCATGTTCCGCATAATAGCGGCAAGCCCAGGCGCATTTGACGGCTTCGTCCACGGCGGAACGAAGGGTCTTGCCCATTTCGAGCGTCATGAGGTGGGCGAGGGAATCTTTTTCATTCTCCAAAATCTCCGCTGCGCGCATCATCATTTTTCCGCGGTCGGCAAAGGATAATTTCCTGAACTTCGGAAATGCTTCGGTCGCGCGCTGGATTTTCTGATCGACCTGCGAATCCGTGAGCGCGTCGAATTTCTTGACGGTCTGTCCTGTTGCTGGATTTATCGTTGCAATGGCCATGATCTGCTCCGCCCCAATAAATAAAGGAAAGTATGGTACTGGTCCGGCAGGTGGAACAACCGCCTTCACCCGGATAGATCGAATATTTTGCCTTAATGTTTTACCACGTTTCCGGCGCATTTGCCCACCGAAGCGCCACGGACGAGGTGGCGCCAGATGGCGAATGAACTTCAACAATCAGGGAATTAACAAATACCCATGCGCCAGGGACGAAATTCGCGGCCAGAATCAGAATAGGGTTGAGTGCCGAGTATCGCGATCAGAAGTAACCGGGATTCGTGGATCTCCTGTTACCGAAATTCCGAATTCACGGGACCTGGATACACGGGGTTGCCCGGACAAAATTGTTTTCAAGCCTGCCGAGTGAGTGGAATGCAGCTATGAGTGTCCCGGGGCCGGCGCACTGCGCCGGAAAACCGAGGCGATGAAGTGCGCGATCTCGCGCAAATAAAAATTTCAGGCCAAGGGCATTTCCCTGGCGGACGAGACGATTCCTGCTTGCCTCGCAGGGGGTGCGAAGTAGAACGTCGAATCGCGGCTATTTGGACCCGAGTTGCTGCACGATCGCCAATGATTTCGCGACATGCTGATCGGGTGAAATCCCGTCGTCCTTTGAGGAAAACGCCGCGATGATCTTGTGGTCTTTGCCGATGACGAAAGTTACGCGTTCGATGAAGTCATGGTCAATCGCGTCACCCTTCACATCCATCTGGCCGGGCTTTACGGCGTTTGTCGCCAGATTGTAGGAGGTGGCGATTTTCTTGTCCGCATCGGAGGCTACCGGAAACTTTCCGGCGCAAAACTCCGGGTCCGCCGAAAACCGGTCGAGTCGCGCGAGGCTGTCCGCCGACACGCCAATAATACTGGCCCCGGCGGCATCGAATTTGTCTTTCTCCTGCGAGAAGGTATGCGCTTCGAGATCGCAGCCCTTGGTATAAGCGGAGGGGAAGAAATAGACCACGACCGGCCCTTTCTTCAGCGCCTCTTCCAGAGAAAAACTAAATTCTTTTCCCGCCAGCGAACCGCGAGCCGAAAAATCGGGCGCCTTATCGCCAACTTTGAGCGCAGCCAAAACGGGCAAGCTGATCAACATGGAAAGCGCAACACCCAGTAACAATTTTTTCATGGCAAATGCCTCCTAGCCTTCGAAGTGGTGAAAAGCATATCACAACCCGGTCGGGTGGCCCACCCTTTCGGTTTTAGCGGGCCGGCAATTTTTATTTTACTAAGCGCCACCAGAAAAATCTTCAGGTAATTCCGATCAAATCGCGTTCAGGCGCTGCAGTTCAGAAGACTACTGGGACACTGTGTCACAGTGCTCCAACCTTGACCTTTTGCGCCGCTTGAACTACATCGGCATAAGGCCCACTGGAGCCGTGACCGCCGGCGAAGCGCTCCGGCTTGATGCCCCATTTGTCGACGCCTTTCACGAGGGCCGCCACCATGGCATTGGAAGGGACGGGCGCGCCGGGAACATAGAGATCGCTTAGGACACCGAGCTTGGCATCGGGGACGTACACCATGTCATAGCCCGCCGCGTGGGGATTTTCGATGGCATAAGCATCCACCTCGCGGCCGCCATCGTTTACGCTCCACTTCCCATCGACTTCGATCACCTTGGGCGTGAAGGACTTCTTTGGCGCGAATCGGTTCAGCGTTTCCGGCTGTGCCAGGACCTTGCGGAAATAGTCGCCGTCGCCTTTGGCCACTACGATCGTGGCGCCCTCAGCGGCGTACGTGCGCATGCCGCTTACATGATCGACGTGATGGTGGGTGAGAATCAGGTAACGGATCGGTTTCCCTGGGTATTTCTTCTTGGCCATGTCGATGGACTGAATCGCCTGGCCGTCGTCGTTGGGTGCTTCGACCGTGATCAGATACGTGTTCGTGGCGATGAAAATCGTATTGTGCGTGCCGCCCTGGGTCTGGCTGATATTGGGGCCGACGTCTTCAAGCCTCAGGCTGTCGCCATCGTCTGTATACATCGCATCGGAATCGAAATAGAAGCCCAGGAACTGGCGCCGGATGACCCATTGAAACGGCGTCATGTTCGCGGGCGCCGGCTTGGCCGCGCTGGCCAACATGGTTTGCGGAATGTTGAAGGTAGCGGGATCCAAGGACGGGTTCGGCGTCGCGCTGGAAAGTTTCAGGTCCGCGATCTTCATGCCGTTCAGCGTATACAGGGCGTGGAAGGCAATCTTCGCGCCGCCAACGTCACGCCAGTCCGAATACTCCGCGTCGAAGACGGAATCGCCCTCCAATCCGTCCCAATCGAGTGTGCGCACGCGTGCCGGAAGATTCGTGACCGGATCGAGCATTACGATGAACGCGCCATATTCACCGCGATATTGCAGGGCGGGATAGGTTTTTCCTGCAACCTTCTGATCGACGATTGCGGACACCTGGTCGGGATGCAGCTTCATCTCCATGACAATCATGGGTCGTTCCAATTCGCGCAACGTCACGGTGAGGCGGCGGCCTGACATGGTGTGTTCGGGGGGCGTCGCCTTGATCGTGCGTTTGGGCAGGCGGCCGGGCGCCGCGTCATTCCCGATCACGTAGCCGGCAGACGGCGTAATGATTTCCGTGTAGGTCCGCTTCGCGACGCCTTCCGGGGATGGGCGATCCCATTCGTTGCGCGCGAAACCGTGTACGAGATCGCGGCTCTGCACGAGGTCTGACACACCCGTCTCCGGCTTGGCAGGGTCGGTCACGGAATAGGATTCGCCTGGATCGAATTGCTCCAAGCTGGCTTTCAGACTGATCGTCTTCAACTTGTCGCCGCCCATCGCGGCATAAGCGGCATTGACACGCTCTTGTGGCGCCGCCGCGGGGACGGCCCATGCAATTAGTAGACTCGTCGCCGCGCTGATCCCAAGAGCGCAGCACAACGACGCCGCCAAATTCAGGCTTCCGTTTCCTCTACGCATCGATGTTCCTCCTTTTATCTACAACGACGGGCGGAATTCCAACCCGTATCAGACAGGGTCATGTCGGGTAGGCTATTCGAGTGAACGGCAGAACGCAACAGGAGTTGCGTTTCATAGAGCATCAAGAGCCTGTGTGGGTCGGTTTTGGCTCATGTAGCGCCCGCCTTCAGGCGGGCATCTGCTTGATCCCAAAGTGCCCGCCTAAAGGCGGGCGCTACAAAAACGTGCCAATTTTGAGTTCTCACACAATCTCTGAAGCCGCGCCCCACAAAGATTTGCAGGGATCACACAGGCTCTCAAGCCAGGTATGGTAAATGTGTGCGACGCGATTTATTTGGACTTGAGATTCCATTCCGCCTGCCACTTGGCCTTCAACGCGGCGCGGTCGACTTCCTGTCCCCGGAGGTAAACCTTGTTGATCCGTCGCGTGTTGGCAATGTTTTCCAGGGGATTCGCGTCAAGGAGGATGAAATCGGCGCTCTTGCCCGCCGCCACCATCCCGGTGTTGACCTTTGCGATTTTGGCCGCATCGCGCGTCGCCGCGACAATCGCCTCCATCGGTGTCATGCCGATCGCAACCAAACTTTCCAGATCCAATTGGTTGAAATAGCCGATCAAGAACCGGCTTTGCCCGGTGTCGGTTCCCGTGACAATTAGCATGCCCGCCGCTCTCAGCTTCATCGCATTGCGTCCCTGCAACTGGAAATCCCGACGGGCGCGTTCGACGGCGTCGGGCGTCATGTTCTTCAGTGGGTCGCCCCAGTACTCCTTAATTAGTTGGGGAGAATAGGTATCCCGCAGGAGGGGGTCGTCCAGCCACGCCGGCTGTCCGCCACCTTGGGTATTCATCCAGGCCGTAATAAGCGCGGGCGTCATCCAAATGTTCGGCCGATCGTTCTTGGCTATCCGCTGCTTGACGATCGCAATCAATTCGTCGTCGACTGCTTCACCGCCGCGGACAGGAACGTGAAGCCATCCCTCGTCGCCCGCGCGCATCAGTTCCTTGGCATCCGCCAAAGTGACGTTATGAACTCCGACGGGGACATTGTGCTTGTGCGCCTCCTCGAGAATCGCTCGATAGAGAAGTGGCGTCAGCGTTGGCTTGGTCCCGCCTCTGTTGTCCACCCAGATCTTGATGAATTCAGGTTGCATGAGGACATAGTCTTGAACGGCCTCTCGAACCTCCTCCACTGTGGTGACCGGATACGACACGTCCACTCGGGAGGGGTGACCTTGGGCCCCGGATCCAGGCCACGCGATACCCGTGCCCGCCGTGCGAAACAGCGCCGCGTTGGGAATGATCTCTTTCCGCACGCGTAACGGCACGTCGCCCCAATTCGTCCTGCCGCCATGCAGGTTGGAACGGTCTTCCAGATCGCCAACGCCGACGACTGCGCCGACCCCGTTGTAGGCGAGACGCTGCAGATGGTCGATGAGATTTTCGCGGGTGTAGAACTCCTTCGACATGGTTCCTTCGGCGACGTGCTGGAATCCAAGGTGGCCGTGGAGATCGACCATCGTGGGCATGACGGTCTTGCCGGTCAGATCAACGCGCATCGCCCCGGCCGGAACCTGCAGATCACCTCGCCGGCCGACCCGAGTAAACAAGTTGTTCTCGACAATGAAGGCGGAGTTCTCGATGGGCGCGCCGCCGTCACCTGTGATGAGCCGCGCCCCTTCGAACACCGTTACGCCGGTCCTCCTGGTCTGGGCGACTATCCGCGAGGACCGGGCCACCGTAAAGAACAGACTCGCCGCGACCAGCAGACAAGATGACGTCCACTTCAGTCGGCGCATACAGACCTCCTTCGAAATAGTCTGGTTCGAGAGTGAAGCAAGAGTACCATGCGTTTCAGCGGCTAGTGCAATGGCTCGCTGCGAGGGTCAAAACCAGGCGGCTTCCTTGTGATCATCCATCCCGATACTCTTCACGCTACCCCGGGCGATGGAAAGTCGCCATTCGGGAATTCGTTTCCTGGCAGCCGGTGTAACTGAGTGGATTCATCGGAAGCAAGTTCTTCGCCGCCAGAATAAGGGATGAGTTACTGTACGCACATGGCCAGCCCGCAAGAAGAAATTGAAGCTCTGAGGTCGCAGGTTGCGGCTTTGACTGCGCGAGTCTATGACCTGGAGCGAAAAAGTGGCGTGACTTTCGAGGCCCGGCAGCAATCCATCCCTGCGGAACAAACGCAACCGCCAACTACGCCTCTGAGCGGAACGATGCTGCAACCTCCTTCCGCACCGATTGCCTCTCGTCCGCTCCCAGCTGCGTCGGCACCGCTCCCGGAGAGACCGCGGACACCTCTGCAACCAAGTACCGTGTCCCGTTCTGGAGCAGCCCGCGAAGACACTGATCTGGAAAAGAAGATTGGACAGTATTGGCTGAACCGAATCGGAATTGTCGCAATGCTGATCGGAGTTTCCTATTTTTTGAAATACGCGTTTGACAACAACTGGGTCGGGCCTGGCGGGCGGATTGCGATCGGATTGCTGGTTGGGATCGGGCTCGTTCTGTGGAGCGAGAGATTCCGCAATCGCGGTTACGCTGTGTTTTCCTATTCCCTGAAGGCGGTTGGCATCGGCACGGTCTATTTGTCGCTGTGGGGAGCATTTCAAATCTATCATCTGATCCCCGCGGGGGCAGCGTTTGTGGCGATGGCAACCGTGACCGCGGCGACCATCGCGCTGGCCCTGAGCCAGGATGCGGAATTGCTGGCGAGCTTTGCGCTGGTAGGCGGCTTCTCCTCTCCGGTGCTGCTTTCCACGGGACAGAATCACGAGGCGGTGCTGTTCTCCTACATTGCGCTGCTGGACCTTGCGATTCTCACTATGGCGATCTTCAAACCATGGCGACGCCTGCTGTGGGGAAGCTTTGCGGGCACCATCGTTCTCTATCTGGGCTGGTATTCGGAATATTATTCCGTCGATCAGCGAGCGCTCACGGTTGGGTTCGCGGCATTGTTTGCGGCCATCTTCGCAGTCATTCCGCTTGCGGCTGGCTACTCTCAGCCAGCAGGGTCCTCCAATCACTCCACCACGTTGACCTTCCTTCCCTTGTTCAATGGGGCAGCGTTTTTCCTGGCGTTATACGCCATGTATGAACAGGACAAGACCACACTCACCTGGTTTGCACTGGGGCTGGCGGCGGTCTACCTGGGCATCGGCAGCGCCATTAAAAATCGTTCAAGCCTCGAGGATGCCAATTTCATTAACCTGGTGCACGTGGCCATTGCTGTCGCGTTCATCACCATTGCCATTCCTTTGAAGCTGGACGGTCATTGGATCACGATTGGATGGCTCGTTGAGTCGGGGATGTTGTTGTGGCTGAGCGTCACGGCGCGAGCGGACTTTCTGCGCTACTTTGCCGTCTTTGCGCTGATGCTGGGTATTGCGCGGCTGCTCTTCTTCGACCAGATGCGCGCGGAAATGCTAGTGTTCAACATGCGGTTTGCGAGTTACGCGGTCGCCATCGCGGTTCTCGGTGGAATTGCGGTGTATGGGAAGCGCCACGCATCCCAGGCGGAGATGATTTTCCTGGACGCGGCGGTGGTTGGCGTGAATTTGCTGGCTCTGATCGCGCTGACGTTGGAAGCTTCGGATTACTTCGACCGCCAGATGTTGTCGGGCGGAAGTTTTGCCGCTTCTTATCCTCAGGTGAAGCTGGCCCGCGATTTCAGCTATTCCGCGATCTGGCTGGTGTACGGCGCGGCCTTGATGGCCATCGGCTTTCGGAGGCGCTCGGCGTTTGTGCGGTGGCAGTCTCTGATTCTGATTGCGTTCACGATCTGCAAGGTGTTTCTGTACGACTTTTCCCAGCTCGGCGGGAGTTACCGGATTGTGAGCTTCATCGCTCTCGGCGCGGTGTTGCTCGGGATTTCGTTCATTTACCAACGCGACTGGCTGAGGCTGTCTCCACATGAGTCGGAAGGAACGGATCAGGGTACCCGAGGATGAGGACGACTTGGGGTTTGCTGGCAGTCCTCTTAGCAACAAGTCCCGCGATCTCTTATTTCAAATACCAGCGGGAAATCGGTACGGCAAGTGCGAGCGGGCAGCACTATGCCGTGGTGGACGAAACCGTCTGGCAACATGCGCTTCCGAATTTGGACGACCTGCGCCTTTACGCTGCCGGCAAAGAAATCCCCTACGCCAGCAGAACGATGCGGGGCAGCAGGGAGACCGAACAGAAAACAGTTCGGCTATTGCAGCCGGGCACACTCGGTGGGAAAACGCAGTTCCTCCTGGATATGACGGGCGTGTCCGAGTATGACCGCGTTACCTTGACGCTCCAGACAAAAAACTACGTGGCCCATGCGCGTGTGGAAGGCCAGGACGATTCCCATGGAGCGCAGTGGGCGAACCTCGGGACGACTACTCTTTTCGATCTGTCAGATGAAAAGCTGGGGCACAACAGTACACTCCAGATTCCGGTGAGCACTTACAAATACTTGCGTGTCACCGTCGATGTCCTGGTGAAACCTACGGACGTTCAGAGCGCTTCCGCGGGAATCGAACGGGCGCAAGAGGCGGTGTGGCGCGACCTCAGCAGCGAACCCAAACAGACCCAGGAGGGCAAAGATACCGTTCTGACGTTCGCCGTTCCGGAGAACGTTCCGGTGGAGCGGGTAATGTTTGCCATCGATCCGGCGCAGGGAAATTTCCAGCGCGGGCTCGAAATGCAAAGCGACAAAGGGTCAACGACTGAGGTTGGCGAGATCAGCCGAATTCACATGCAGCGGAATGGGAAAAAAATCGATGTCGACCAGACCTGGCTCTACGTGCGCGCAACGAGCCAGGGAAAGCTGCGCGCCGTCATTCATAATGGCGACGATGCGCCGTTGAGGATCACCGGCACTCGCCTCCAGCAGTACGAGCGGCGAATCTATTTCGATTGCGATGCGGGGGCCGCGCTGAGTCTCTACTACGGCGACCACAAGCTCAATGCGCCGGTGTACGACTACGCGAAGCTATTCCAGAGCGACGCGAGCGCGGGGCAAGTACAGTTGGGCGCCGAAGAAGCGAACGCCGGTTATACGGGGCGGCCCGACGACCGGCCGTGGTCGGAACGTCATCCGGCGGTTCTGTGGGCGGCGATTCTCGCGGCGGTAGCGATCCTTGGCGGGATCGCGGTCCGCTCGATAAAAAGCGCGGCAGCATAAAAACTTACTTGCGCGTTCGTTAAAAACAAAACCTCATTTCCGGGATCACGTGTTTGAGTGCGTAGCTATCCCTGAAACCCGTCAAGAGAACTCTTGGGAAAATTTTAGGAGAACCAATGAATGGTACTATTACGTCAGGGTTTCGGAATTCTGCGAAGTTGAGATTATTTCGCGATCTACCTAAATGCATATTAAACTTAGGGCTTAGCGAGATGGGGCTGTAGCTCAGATGGATAGAGCGGCGGTTTCCTAAAACAGTGGACTCTTTTGACGGGATTTGAAAATTGTGTACTCTACTATATTCCTCAGCCACTTACGATGCGCTCGTGTTGAACCGTTTGTACGGGATTTGAGCCGTTCTGAACCGATAACTACTACAAATCTACTACAGTGATCTGCTGTCAAATTCAGGGGCTGCCTCTACGACTCTGGAGCTATTGACGCGCTTGCTTGTTTCACGTACGTAGGCACTTCGGGCCACATTCCGATGACGCCGTTACTCAAACAAAACCAGTGCTGCGGGGGCTCTGTTCGTAAGAGTCCTATAGGAGTATTACCCCGAGGGCGCCGGTCGGCCTCACCCGGACTGAAATTTCGAGTCTGTTCGGGGGACACCGTAACAGCGGCGAGATTGGGTGAGCGCTTGTTGTCTTGGCACAAAACGGCAACGCGAGCTGTCGTCAAGAACCCACCGGTGGACGACCAGATGAGCGTTGGTTTGCTTTAGGAAGGAATTCATTCGCATCGCGGGGATGACGCACATGCGAACGTCGCCTTACTATCCGCAATCGAATGGCAAGCTGGAGCGCTGGCACAAATCGCTAAAATCCGAATGCATCCGGCCCAGCACACCGTTGACCAGAGAAGATGCGCTGCGCCTAATTCAAACCTACGTGGATCACTACAACACCGTGCGTTTGCACAGCGCCATCGGTTATGTGACGCCGCAGGATAGCCTAGTGGTCCTGGACTTATTATTGCCAGACATGAGCGGATTAGAGTTGGCTGAAAAGCTAAAAGCAAACATACTAGGATTGCCGATCTTGATCCTGACGACAGACTACAGTGTGAACATCGAAAAAACGGCTCTTTCGTGTGGAGTATCGGCGGTCTTTTCCAAACTCGGTGATTTGCGGACGCTCGTCGCAAATGCCCGCGCTGTGTGTGGAATCAAATGACGCGGCGGACGGATCATCGTGAAGGCTGTACCCTCAATACAATTCGTGTCAAACGGCCTTCCGCTTTGCCATCTTCTGAGCCATGAACATTATGATTTTCCGGTCGCTTTCTTCCGTGCAACTAAGAAGGCGGCGAAGCTTGTAAAGCCAGCGAGCATCTTTTCCCGTGCTACCCCACAGTATACCGTCGGCAGTCATACGCTTCGGGAGATTCGCCAAGACAGGCGGCTTTTCGCCATCGTAAAAGAGTTGGTACATCGGGACTTCAAGAGCACGGGCAAATTTCTCAAGCGTCTCGACAGAAGGAACTGTATGTCCGTTTTCTACGCGGGAGAGGTAGGTGCGAAGCATTCCCGTTCGTTTCTCGACCTCGCCTTGTGTAAACTTTTTCTCCTCACGCAATGTCCGCAAACGGTCCCCGATATTCATGCAGCGACCCTCAGCAGAATTTGATCTGCTCGAATAGTCAACTTAGGTTGAACTGGGGACGGGCGAGCATACTTCAATCTCCAATGGAAGCCCAGCCTTTTGTCCGTCGAGGCGCATGCTGACTTTCGTTTGTACAGATGACCGTGCTTTGCCGCGCAATGTGAAGAATGTCCCCGTCCGGATATGTGCCGTATGCGTTAATACTGTCCAGAATTGGGCAGTTGATTCGTGTCCACTGTCACACAATATGACCGAATGGGTCGTAACTCGATATGGCTTAAGCGGGGGCATCATGGAAACGACCGCGAGTTCCAGAAAGACAACATCCCATAAAAAGCATGTTTTCAATGTTCAGTCGTATCTCGCTTCGGGCGGTGTTGCGAGAAAAGTTGTCGAGTATCGAAGATCCGAGAAAGCCTACTCGCAGGGCGATCCCGCTACGAATGTCATGTACATTCAAAAAGGCGATATAAAGCTCTCCCTTGTCAACGAGGTTGGCAAAGAAGTAGTTTTGGGAATTCTGGGACCAGACAATTTTTTGGGTGAAGGGTGCCTGTCACATCAGTCTGTTCGTAGGGAAACAGCTGCCGCGCTCACACCGGCGACTGTGCTCGCCATTCAAAAAAGGGAGATGATTCGCGTGCTCCACGCTGAGCGTACGTTTGCCAACCGCTTCATCACTTATATGGTTGAACGCAACGGCCGGATCGAGGACGACTTGATCGACCAGCTTTTCAACTTCAGCGAGAGACGGCTGGCGCGCACTCTTGTGCTGCTCACTCGGTACGGCAAGGAAGAAGAACCCCAAATGCTGCTTCCCAACGTATCGCAAGAAATGCTGGCGAAAATGATTGGCACAACGCGCCCCCGGGTCAACTTTTTCATGGCTAAATTCAGAAAGCTAGGCTTCATTGGATACGATGGCGGGCTCCACATCAACCCTTCCCTCCTGAGTGTTGTTCTTCACGAGTAACCCCATCCAAATAAGATGCGAGCGGAGAGCTTGTGATGGCCAACGACCACTATATTGGGATGACGGTAGAATGCTCACGCTGTAAAACTAAGCTGAAGGTTCACGTTAACACTCGTCCCGGACTTCCCCCAAAGATCGGTGACCAGACGGTTTCATGCATCAGGTGCGGCGATCATTTCAAGGTAACTCTCCCCGATAGGATCATTCGCGGGCCGTTCTCGGCCTAGGTCGGCGAATGGCGCGTCGGAGTGCTAATATTCATTTTCAAATTTCCCTCACAGGCCATTGAAAAGTGTTCAAAATAGGACTTTTTGCGTGTAGGTCCTGTCGTAGCATTTTGGAAATGAAAATAAAAGAACTAACCCAAAAACAACTATCTTCCGTCCGTTGTCCTACATGTTATGTCGCCGCCGGGGAACGCTGTGTAACGTCTACACGCGGCCCACGTTTCTCGCCGCATCCAGACCGCAAAATTTTGGCTGCTGAGGCAGTGGGAGAGAAAAGTAACGCATAGTGTCCACAGGGGGCTGGCTTGTCGGTCACTTCCTGAAATAGCTTCCGCACACATATTCAGCAGAAACACCGAGAGTGGGCACGCTCAGGGCACACGGTTAAGGCTTCAAATCGTTGTCCGAAACCTTATTGTCCTTCTGACGGAATCTCTCTTTGATCATTGGGCCTATTTGAACCACAAGCAACTTAAACCGGAACCTCGCCAGTTTCTAAGAACTTTTTGAACTGCTCTAGAGTCATAATCATGGTGGCATGTTGCTTCGAAGCTTTTTCTAACTTCATGGGGCCGGGATTTGGACCTGTACATAAGATCGAGAGATTCCTTGTTACGTACCCAACAACCACGAACCCTGCGTCAATCGCTATCTGAGACACCAACCCCTTTTCAGAATCAGAAAATCCGGTAAAACAGATTTCGAAGTGGTTTGCCTTTGCGGGCGCGTTGTTTGTATAAACCCACTGCCACCCTTCCGTTTCTGTCATGAGTGAGATTTGCTCTTGGGAAAAAGGGCTTCTTGACAGAAGTATACGTGTCAGCTTTTCGCTTGGCATTTCGGCCTCTATTCGTTGAAGTCCACCCTAGCATGGGCTGAATAGAATTCTTGGGAAAAGCGAATGCTAGTCGCGCCTTGGTAAAGTCCTGCCTACAAACCCCACCATTTAGGTGGCATCCAATCGCGCCTGCGGCTCTTCCGCCCGGAGTTTGAGCCACATAATGGGATGGTCCGCCGCAGGAACTTTGTAACTGTGTAGACTGCGAGGAAGGAGGATCCCATGAAACTACACGTGGTCGGTATTGATTTGGGCAAGACGGTTTTTCATTTGGTGGGATTGGATTCAACAGGTAGGGTGGTGATCCGCAAGAAATGTTCTCGTAAACAACTGCTGGCCTTCACCGCGAATTTGGAAGTGGAGTTGATCGGCATGGAGTCCTGCAGTGGATCGCACTTTCTCGGGCGGGCTTTGCGAGAACAAGGTCACGAAGTGCGATTGATGCCGGCGCAATACGTGAAGCCTTATGTGCAGACCAACAAGAGTGACTTCCTGGATGCAGAAGCCATTGCCGAAGCGGTGCAACGACCGAGGATGCGTTTTGTGCCGATCAAGACGGAGGAGCAGCTAGATTTGCAAGCCCTGCATCGCGTGCGCGAGCGATGGGTGATGCGGCGTACCGCAGTGGTCAACCAGATCCGCAGCCTTCTGCTGGAACGTGGACTCACGCTTCCCAAAGGCCGACGTTATGTGGATCAGCAACTTCCCCGGATACTGGAAGACGGCGAGTTGAGTCTGTCGGATTCGTTCCGTGTCTCTGTTGGCGCAGCTCAAGATAGAACTCGAACAGCTCACCGCACGCATTGAGGAGATGGATCGGGTCATTCAGAAAACGGCGAAAGAGAATGAGGACTGCCAACGGCTCACGGAGATTCCAGGAGTCGGTCCGGTCACCGCGACAGCCCTGATCGCTGCGGTGGGCAACGCCAGCAGCTTTCGAAAAGGACGAAATCTGGCGGCCTGGATGGGAATCGTTCCGGGAGAGTACTCTACCGGCGGCAAACAGAAATTACTGGGCATCAGTAAACGGGGCAATAAGTACTTACGAACTTTGTTCATTCAAGGTGCACGCAGCATAGTGCAACAGCGACACAAGCAAGCTCCCGGTCTGAGCAGTTGGTTAGCGCAACTGCTGGCGCGTGCGCACCAGAATGTGGTCATCGTGGCTTTGGCCAATAAGCTGGTTCGCATGGCTTGGGCGGTCTTATGCAAGAACGAACGCTATCGCGCTCCGGTTCTTGTGGTGTCAGCGTAAAATCTCTGTTTAGGGAAAAGAGTTCCTGCCAGGTCTGCTGGCGGAAAATAGAGATGGCAATGGGTCTCTCCCACGCTCTCGAAACCTGATATCGGAAAAGGTCTTTACCAGACCGTCCACATTATACGGACGAGGGCGAGCGGATATCCATCATGGCCCGGAGTCAGTGACTCCACTAAAGGCCGAATACATTGGCGCAGACCAACTGCCATTGTTCATTTTTCGCTTGCAACTCTGCGGCGGACCATACATTCCGATAAGACTTCATGCGCTCTTGGCGCACCACCAAGCATGAAAATAGAGTTTGCCTGCTACGGTGTCGTAAATCGTTTAGTTTCAGTCGGAGTCGAAGCTATTTTCAAGACAGAGGGCTTATCGGGCCTTGGCACACACCTTTTCGGCGCGAGCTTTACGATTTCGGTTACCCTCGCCAGAGGTTTTGCGTTTTAAGGAGGCGAGCCAAGCCCGCCTCCGCCTAGTGAAAACATCTAAGAAAATTGTCGTTAGCTTAGGCTGTTGCGCGAGCGGCGATTTTGTGAAAGGTCGAGAGCGAAACCTCATAAGTTTGAACTTGGGGAGTCCCCTCAACCACTTTCGTCAGTAGCTTTTCTACTTCAGGGTAAGCTTCGCGGTTGTAGGCTTCTGCGTTTTCTGCCTGATCCCAGAAACTGATCCCAACTACTTGTGCCCCGCCTGGGATAGTCAGAACAACTTCGTCCCTGAAGCCTTTCCGTTTTTGCAATAGAAGAATGATCTCCTTTTCCATCGTTCGGGTGAATTCCCCAAGGCTATTGGCTTTCAGACGCATGGAAACAAGTCGAGCAAACATGTCAACCTCCTTGATTGTCGCCGAGAAGAGAACATCGGCTTCGGAGTGCACTACTCAGGGCTGGAGGGGCAGGTCGCTGATCGAGTGAGATGGCGAGGAGCCAATCCCGTGTCCTGATTCGGCGGACTTGGTCTTGAGAGTGGCCCCATGCGAATAGGAATGTCAAACAGAACTTTGTGTGATTGTGGAAATCCAATGGTTCCGGGCCACATTCCGGTAAGGGGGGTGGTCTCAATGGGTCGATGCAACACCCGCCCAATATCCTCACGTTTGGGTCTAGGACACTGATTTCGTTCGCGGGCGTCAATTCAAACAAAACAAAAGCCCTGTTTAGGATCTGATTGAACACTGCCGTACTGATTGATCCTCGAGGAGAAGTATTGTCGGATCAACCGGTTATAGGGTGTTGCATCGACCGGTTGAGCCGACAGGATTTATCAGATGGGATGAGAAGGCCGGTCTCCGGCGGGATGCGATACGCTCCCAATGGTCGACGCGCTCGAAGCGCAACCGAAAGGAGACCGGCTGTGAAAAAGACTATCACTGTGCAGGCATTCAAGAACGAAATTTTCAAGGAGCAAAAGCTGACCATCGGTTTGGATCTGGGCGATCGCTGGTCGTTTTACTGTGTTTTGGATGAAGCAGGCCAAGTCATTTTGGAACAAAAACTGCCAACGACGCCGGAGGCGATGAAGCAGACCTTTGGAAAGATACCGCGAAGTCTCATCGCACTGGAGACAGGAACCCATTCCCCCTGGGTAAGCCGACTGCTCACTGAGTTGGGACACGAAGTGATCGTGGCGCATGCACAAAAGGTGCAGCTGATCACCAAGAGCAATCGAAAAGATGATCGGCACGATGCTCGGACCCTGGCACGACTGGCGCGAGTCGATCCCGAGCTGTTGGGGCCGGTGCGGCATCGCAGTGTGCAAGCGCAACTCCACCTGACGGTGATTCGAGCGCGAGCTGAACTAGTGAGTGCTCGAACAGCCTTGGTGAACGCCGCACGGGGGCTCGTGAAGTCTTATGGCCAACGACTGCCCAAGTGTGGCACGTATCAGGTGAACCGGGAGCTGGCCGCTGCATTGAGCACAGAATTGCGGGATGTTCTGGAGCCGCTGCTCAAAGAAATTGAATCGCTGAACGAGCGCGTCAAGGAATACGACGAACGGATGGAGAAAATCGCCAAGGAAGTTTACCCGGAAGTGTCCTTGCTCAAGCAGGTGAAGGGCGTGGGAACACAGATCGCTCTGACGTATGTCCTGACGATCGAAGACCCGTATCGGTTTCCGAAGAGTCGCCAGGTAGGGTGTTTTCTCGGGTTACGACCTGGCCGCAGGAACTCTGGGGAGAGCGAACCCCAGAAGGGCATCAGCAAAGAAGGAGACCGGTATCTGCGCACGATGATGGTGCAGGGAGCGCACTACATTCTGGGACCTTTTGGAGAAGACAGCGATCTGCGGCGATGGGGACGCAAGCTTGCGGAGCGAGGAGGAAAAAATGCCAAGAAGCGAGCGGTGGTGGCCGTGGCTCGAAAGCTGGCGGTCCTGCTGCATCGGTTGTGGGTAGGCGGAGAGGTGTACGAACCACTGCGCAATAGTCAGAAAGCGATGCGGGAAGTGACCTAGAGAGTGGCGATCCCGACAGCCGAGCTCAACCGCCGAGTCCAGGTGACTGCGACTAAGTCCTGGGGCCCGACTCCCGCCGAAACGGTGGGAGCAGAGGTCGATTATCAGGTAGCAGCACCACTGAAACGAGAACACCCAACTGGCACCGAGCGAAGATCGCTCACAAAAGAGTGCGGATGGAAGGATGGCGACAGAGGCGGCTCGGTTCTAAGGAAGACCACTCGACGACCAAAGGCAACTACAAAACCGACTTGACACTAACCGGCCTTCTCATGGAAGGACTTGGAAAAAAGTCAGATACTTTTCCGTGGCCCTCTGGATGAATTGATCTTAGCAGCGGAGTATTCTCGGCAGAAAACGCAGGCCCCGATTAGTAGCCAGCGAAGATCAATGAACCGTATAGTGAATTGCCACGTCGTGCCAGCTGGTTTCTTTCTCGCCAGTCGCGAAGAGTTCGCCGCATTTTTGGCAGTCCACTAAAAGGTTCTTTGAATCAATCCAGGTCACCGATAGTCCGGCATCGTCTTGGAGCGACACGACGGTGTGTCGAAAGGGGTTTAATCTTGTCCTAAGCTGCACTGTGCTGAGGTCACGAAAGTCTCTGCACTCAGCGACGTACTTTCCGTCAGGACTCACCACGGATTGCCTCACCCTCCCCGAAAAAAGTCTGGCGCTGATTGCAGAAACGGCGAGGATCACTGCTAGCAAGACTACTAGCCTGAGAGCGCGGCGAAACGGTGATGTACTCAATGGCGTTCTCCGCTTCCGTATTTCCAGCCGGGTTGGTTGCGGGCGCAGTATAACACTGGTGCTTCGCGCTGTTTGAAAAAGTGTAGTGAATCCGAATGCGCCGGGCCGTGCGTTATAGAATCCGCGCCGGAGGTAATCAATGATGGATATTACACAAGAAATCTCCGAGGCAACCACGATCATGTTGGCATCTGGATTCGGAGTCCGAATGCCTAAATTTGCCAACGCGGCCAACGTAACTGCTCAGGACGTGAAGAACACGACGACGGGCCTACTGGAGTTGATTGGCGACTTGGATAAACGCCTCGCCGCAATTGAAAAATCCGGCAAGTGAATCCGGGCACGCCGGGGCTATGTGAGGTGGAATGCGCCGTATGGAGGTAGCACGAATGCCGAAGAAAACGCCTAAGAAAAAAGTGAAGCAGCCGAAGCCAAAGCGTAAGTTTCCGCCAGCGAAAAAAGGCAAGGATAATTTTATTCATCCCGACCCCGCCTCACACTAAACGGCGTGTGGGCTGGCTAGAATCGAACTGTTGACCTAGCGATGAGGAATCGCTACGCCGATCATATAGGAACAGCGTCTCAGCTTAGAACTCTTGGATTGTTCCTTCACTTGCCTCCCCCCAAAGGTCTTGAAATATTTCGACGGTCGCAGGGGCAAATCCTGCGTAGTGATTGTTCGCGTAAACAAAACGCTTCTTGAACGACTTTGCCCCGCAAACTTCTACGCATCGCGAGCATAGTACTTACGAGTCAGTCCAACGAATGCCTCTAGCGCGTTCGGAAATCAATTCTGCTATGACGAGACAAATGATTGTGGAAAGTACAAGCGCAAGGTAACCAGCAACGAATACCAAAAGCGCCCCGATAGCTTGGAGCATGGCGGTGAAGGCAGTAGGGAATGTCATCGACGGCCTCCTGTGTTATTCCCTTCGAGTCCATGCTCGTACTGAGATTAGAGGTTAACAATCAAGTTGATCGTGCATTTGATTCTAGGAAATATCTGTATAAAAGCGCACAAAACTCAAATGGTGTAGGCGGCCTCGTTCTGTTCGTACGAGAACTGCGATCCGGGCAATAAGTTTCGGTTTGACCCAAACGCACCCTGCTTTCGCGGGGCTGCATTGCAATTCCTTCGTCATCGTTTGTTCTTGGACACGTCATCCTTGATTTGCTTGGCGACAGATTCGGCTTGTCGTTGCAGCATCAGTGCGGCAGACTGCATATCATCCAACAGTTCTCTGTACTCCTCCTCGCCAATTTCACCCGAACGGTATGCCTTTATGTACTCTGCAAACAGGCGGTCCCACTCTTTAATCATGACGGCAGTATCTTTTTTAATAGTCTCAATCATGGTTGATAGCTCTGCTTTTGCTGCTTTTACTGCTGCTGATGCTGATGTTTGTGCCATTTTGTTTTCTCCCCTGAGCATGCCCGCTGAAGTAATTACGAGTCATGCCGCGCTGGTTCAATTGCATTGTAAACCTGTTGAATATCAAGTCCAAACTCAGCCGAACAAAATTATGGGAGCCCCATCGGTTTTATCGCTGCCCCTTCGCGTCCGGCCAGTCGAACGGTATAGTATTGATTGTCTCCTGAAGGAGAAAGCGATGGCACATATTGCTGGACAACTTCTCGCAGACTCGCATCCGAACGGCACGGTGCGGATAGTATTCATTGCCCCTACTGGTAGGGGGGAAATGAATGTCCGATGAAGTTCAGAGCCGAATTAGAGCGCGAAGTCGATTCAGGGGTAGGCGAGCGCCACCTTCTTACACTTATACACCCTGGAATAGACAAGTATCTGATTGATGTCTTCACGGTCGGGCTGGCTGCTTGGAGGCTTGTACTTCGCATCAATCACAAGTTCGGTGGTTGCTAGCGGAGAACCGCGGTTAATCACAACGTCTGGTTTCGCGGGAATTCCCTTTGCCGCCTCGTGCGCATGTTCGAACAAGTCCCGAGCCGCTCCATGCGGCTCGCCTAGGTTTCCATCCAGGACAGTGAATCCTCGGTCGCGCAGGTGTCAGTCCAGAATCGCCCGTAGGTAGGCCTCAAAGATGTTCTCCATGTTGATTAAAACACAAGGGAGGACGGTGTCATTTCCTTGGCTGCGAATATTTATGCCTTGGTTCGACAAGATTGCTTTTGCGACACCAATAGCCGGAGGGTAAGCAGGTTTGGTCGAAGGCAGCTTCGTTGGATCGATGATCGAGGGGTGTTTCAGGAAACGCAGTGCGTGGTCCAGTCTCGCGGACTCAAAGTACGTTTCAGCTCTTCCCAATCTCCCCGCGCCTGCTCCGGGCTCATGTAAGCCGCCGTGCCCAGGATCGTCCCTTGCATCGTGGCTGCGGCGCTCAGCGTCGGAGAATTTGAGGGATCTTCGTTTCCTGCGTCACCCGCGAATGCTTTCGCCAGACCGAAGTCCAACACATTGACTTTTCCCTCGGGTGTCACTTTCACGTTGGCGGGCTTCAAGTCGCGGTGAATGATGCCTTTCTCGTGGGCAGCTTCGAGTGCCTCCGCAATCTGCTTTGCGATGGTAAGAGATTCTTCAACCAGAACCAGACCATCTCGCTTGACTCGCTGTTACAGAGTCTCGCCCGAGACTAACTCCATGACGAGATAACTCGTGCCGCCACTCTGTTCGAGCCCGTGAATCGTTGCGATGTTGGGATGATTGAGCGAAGCCAGCATCTTCGCCTCACGTTGAAATCGTGAGAGTCGTTCGGGATCGTGGGCAAACGCTTCGGGCAAAATCTTGATGGCCACGTCGCGGGCGAGTTTCGTGTCGTGCGCTTGATACACGTCGCCCATTCCGCCCGCACCGATGGCGTTGAGGATTTCGTAAGGCCCTAGACGCCGACCAGGGAGGATCGCCATTGGGCTCTCGCCGAATAGGAATCGCGAGAGTATAACTCTTTGGCTGACTGCATACCGGTGTTTTTCAGCAAGGTTAATAGTCCGAAGCGCCCAATAATCTGGTGATTCTCGAATGCTGGAAAACGCAATTCGCGGACGCACAGAATCAATCACTCGCGACGGCGTCTTTGGTGTGGATTTTTGAAAGGCTACGCATAGTAGAACGGCTTTTCAGGAGAATCCCCGAGTTGGCGCTTCCCTGTTGCGATATTCATATTTCGATTTCCTAATCCTGAACCAATTGCGATGCCTCTTCAAACACCGGACGCACACGTAGCAAAGGGGTCTGCTGTGTTAAATTTTCGGCCGCATATGTTCGTACTATCGGCATGTTCTCCCCCCTTAGACCCCCTGCAATTAGGCGGAATACCGCAGATCTTCATGTAACCCACGTAGCATCAGCCATCTAGCTCTGTTTTCACTGAGATTCATTGTTGAACGTATGTTCGAACCTTGGGAAATTGGAATTGTATTGTCATGGCGAGTATTGGCCATATTCCGGTAACCCCGTCTTTCAGGAGCAATCCAAGTTGGAGGAGTGGAGGGAGTTTGGCTATGAGTTCGGTATGGGGAATTCACTGTCACATTTGGTGGGAAATTAGAGAGGTATGAAACCCTCTTGATGACACAATATCTTCAAGGACGGTTTCTAGGAGCTAACCCATGGAAAATCCATTGCCAAGACGAGCTGCTGCGAATCCTACGCAATACAACATTGACGCGATCGCGAAGCTAGAGCATGACGCTCTTGATCGCCGGACTTCCACTGAGCGAGTTAGCGACGTAATTACAAAGCTGGTTGGCAATGTGGGATTCCTAATTGCCCAATTGCTTCTGATCACCGGATGGAGCCTGATAAATCTCCACGCCATCCCAGGACTCAAGGCATTTGATCCATTTCCATTCGGCATACTCGCGCTCGTGGTCTCTTCCGAAAGCGTATTTTTGACCATCTTCGTGCTAATTAGTCAAAGCCGAATGGCCCGCCAGTCCGAACGGCGCTCGCATTTGGATCTTCAAGTTGGCATGCTTTCTGAACAGGAACTGACAACAATGCTTCGGATGTTGCAGAAACTCTGCCAACACATGGGCGTGAATGTAGACTCCTCCAAGCAAGAGGTTCAGTCATTTAGTGAAACAACGGACGTACACAAACTGGCGAGTGAACTCGAAGACAAACTTCCGGAGGAATAGGGCATTTTTCAATACGTATTTGCCTCGGCCGGGAGTGAGTCGCTGCGACTCACCAGTTCGCGCTCTAACAAAGCAAGATGCCTTCAGGGAGCTATGACTAGAAAATTTGATGTGATCGCAATCGGAACGGGATCAGCCGCCTCGTCGGTGGCGTCGCGTTGTCGCGAAGCAGGATGGCAGGTTGCAATCGTGGATTCGAGGCCGTTTGGAGGTACCTGTGCTCTACGGGGATGCGACCCAAAGAAAGTACTCGTCGGCGCTGCCGAAGCCGTTGACTGGGTTGGTCGAATGAAAGGAAAAGGGATTCAGGCCGAGAATCTGCAGATCGATTGGCCGGAGTTAATGAGTTTCAAGCGTACTTTCACTGAGCCCGTTCCAAAACGGCGCGAAGAGGGGTTCGCGAAAGCCGGGATCGCAGCGTTCCATGGTCGGGCGCGCTTCACCGGGCTAACTACAGTAAAAGTAGGGGGAGAGACATTGGAGGGACGGTACGTCGTCATTGCGACCGGGCAGGTACCGGCAGATTTGGAGATTCCCGGCGCGGAGCACCTTACGACAAGTGATCAGTTCTTGGAGTTGATTGAACTTCCGCGGAGGATTCTCTTTATCGGAGGCGGGTATATCGCCTTTGAGTTTGCACATATAGCGGCGCGTTCGGGATCGCAGGTCACAGTCCTACACCGTGGCCCGCGTCCTCTTACCCTTTTTGACCCGGATCTCGTTGATCAGCTCGTTGAGCGAACTCGCGAACTTGGCATTGACGTTCATCTCGGAACCGAAGCGATAGGGATCGAAAAGAGCGCCGGTCAGTTGTTTGTACGTGCATTGGCCTCTGGGGAGACGCTCACATTTGATACGGAGATGGTTGTGCATGCAGCGGGTCGCGTGCCCGATATCAATGACCTGAATTTAAATGCTGCAGGGATCAAATGGGCCAAGAGAGGTGTTCTAGTCAATGAATTCTTGCAAAGTGTGTCAAATCCACCTGTGTACGCGGCGGGGGATGCCGCCAGTGGAGGCCTGCCGCTGGCTCCGGTGGCGAGCTATGAAGGGCAGATCGTGGCCGCAAACCTTTTAAAGGGAAACCATCAGAGACCAAATTACGTCGGTATTCCGTCGGTCGTCTTTACGATCCCCCCACTGGCTGCTGTCGGTCTAAGTGAACGCGGGGCACGGGAGCAAAACCTTAAGTTCAGGGTCAAGAAGGAGATGACCTCGACCTGGTATTCGTCTCGGCGGGTTGCGGAAACATATTCCGGCTACAAAGTACTCGTGGAAGAAGGCACGGACCGCATTCTCGGTGCTCATATTCTAGGGAGCGAGGCCGGTGAAGTCATCAATCTCTTCGCGCTTGCTATCCGTTCCAGGATGCGTGCCACCGATTTAAAGCACACGTTGTTTGCGTATCCGACCAGTGGCTCAAATATGTCGCGTATGCTTTAGAAAGATCGCTGATGAGGACCCTATGAATTGTGGCGACCAAAACCCAGGCTGGCATTCACCCGCTAAGTCAGTTGGCTGTCTTCGCTAATTTTGGCGGTTCATGTCTTTGGGTCGGCTGTGACGGTATGGACGCAATTCTAGATGACGTTTACATGGATGCGGGGTCGTCCGAAGTAATGAGCAAGTCTTATTCCACGCGTATCACGGAGGTCGCCGACGCGGACGAGCCCACCGAACACGAACTCCCTGTCGGGAACGACCACGGTTACGCGTGGCGTTAATATACTTACTGGCATCTCAGGGAACGCGACGGTGGCGTGTATGCCCAGTCGGAGTCCATCGCGTTGAGCCGAGCAGTCCCGGTTGCCCTTGCATGGCTTATCAATCCACTAGTGAAGAGCGTTCCAAGAGGCCTGGTCAGCTCCAGCCTGCTCGCCACCCGCAACGCAATCATAGGCGCCATGACCGCATCGAACGCCATGCACTCGACTCCAATCCGTAATTCCAAATCGGTTTCTGCTGCAACGCCAGCTTCTCTGCACGCGGCACTGCCTCGCTAGACAAACTCCCATGAGGTCCAAACGAAGTGAATGCCAGATGACGATAAGCCGACGCAATATAAAAGGGCGCGGCTCTTTCGGATCATTAAGACCGGGCTGTGGCGTTGGATCCGGGTCCGTAGGTGAAAGTTCAACGCATCCCGCCTAACAAGTACACGACCAACAGAATGAGCAGAACCGTTCCAACAATACCAAGGCCCCCGCCCGTCCCCCATCTGGAATACCCGTAATAGCCGCCGCCTCCGCCGAACAAAAGCACCAGAAGAATAATTATCAGCAGCATCGAAAGTCTCCTTTCAGCTTGTGAAGCTCTTCAATTCGCAAGTTTTCCCCGTTGCTTCCGCACGTAACCTAGGTGGCCCGACAGGCAGCCGAACTGATGGCGAAACGATTGAGGCCCTAGCTTGCCGCGTCAATTCACGCGGGCATCGAGGGCAACGGCATCTTCTTCGATAGCTAGAATCAATTCCTTCCGGACATCCATCTCCCATCCAGGCTGGATGCGGACGCGCACGTCGGCGACAGATTCGCCAACAATGCGGCAAGGCACTGGAACATGACATTGGCGAATTACAACGAGCAAAACAACCGGTTTACCAAACCATGCAGAATACACGGCCGAAGAATCCTTCATTTCCTCTGCGATCATGGTGGACAGCCTCCTATTCCTTAGGATCCCTTCTGTGTTTTGGAGGGTCACGCATAGATTTAGTTCGCATGCCCGCTTTGGGGGAGTGGCTTACTGAGACTCCCCGCGATTGAAATCAGAAGAAGAATGGACTCCCGCCAGTCAGTATTAAGGGCAGGTGGATGAGAGCATTTTAATCGCGGACACCTTCATCGTGTGTGTCTTGTCCTTTCCAGGAACGGCGGTGCCAGTGATTTCGATCTTGTGGCCGACGTGAGGGGCAAGGTTAGGTGTCGACTCCGCAATCATGACCGTCTTTGGCCCTTTCTCAACGTCGGTTAGCATATACGTGTCGGCGTCGGCTCCCTTCGCCAGACATCCGGTCATGCTGTGCTCTTTCGGCGCGTCCTGGGACAAAGCCCGAGGACCGAAAGCAAGCGCGCACGCAAATACAAACATCGGCAAAACAATCGAAACTTTCATTGAGACCCCCTATTCCCAATTTACTTCAATGCAGAATGTTTTTAAGCAAGGTGAAGAGCGAAGCCCATGCTGTCAAACCCTTAGAAACCAAAGTTGTTTCACGTATGACGAGTAAACAATTGACAGCCTTTCTGACAACAGCAAGAATGCAGAGGAAAGGCAATCTATGGCAACGCGTCACCTCAAAAATGCACCCAAACCCGAGTTGCAATCTCAGGTCCTAGCAGATGATCCCGTCGAGGAGGCTTCCAAGGAATCGTTTCCCGCAAGTGATTCTCCCGCCTCGAATGCAGGGCAGGACCCTCCTTTGCCAGAGCAAAAGAAGTAATCGGCAGGTGAAAATCCGTTTCTAGAAGCCCAAGCCACATTCCGTCTATAACGACGTCGGCTTTGTCAAGACACACTTCTCCGCGCACTTGCCTGGAAGCGTTTTTTCTTTAACCCGAAATCTTTTTTCCGCGACCAAGGTTCGTACTCGAATCGTTCGATGGAACCATCTCAGTTCCACCAGCCATCTATTCGATCCCGACCCGCGTCAGGACCATGATTCCCTGTTCAAACTCCCCAACGCTTTGGGGAGGCAGGATGCCCAACCAATAAGCCGGTCTTAACCACGACCACAGAATGTGCCGGGCTGTCCTGCATGCGAACCCTGGATCAGCTGCGCATAATTCACTTGCAAGCGCAGCATCCAGTACAACCCCACCGCCAGCTTCCGTGCCATGGCTACTTTTGACAGCGCACGACACTTCCGCTGAGCCAATCGTTGATAGGCGCGACGCATCTCCGGTTCATGCTGCACCGCACTCTGCGCCGCTTCCACCAGCAAGCCGCGCAGAAACGGATTGCCTTGTTTGCTGATGTGCCCGAGTCGTTGTTTGCGCCCGCCGCTGGAATACTCGCTGGGAATCAGCCCCAGGTAGCTGGCCACCTGTTTGCCGCGCCGAAAACGCTCCGCGGGCCCCATCGTCAGCGTGAACGCCAGCGCCGTGACTGGTCCCACCCCTGGATGCGTCATCAATCGCTGTGCTGCCGGCCGCGCATTGGCCTGCTCGGTCACCGCCCGGTCCAGGTCTGCGATCGATGCCTCCAACTGATCCAGCAGTTGCAGCAACTCCGCTCTGCGCCGACTCCCCCAGGGCAGCAGCGGCAGCGACTCCAGCTGCTTTCTTCCCGCCTCGCTCCACAACTCCCTCTTGCGTTGCACGCCCTGATTCAACGCCAGTGCCTGCAACTGGTTCTTCACCTGCGTGCGCATGCGCACCAGCTTGTGACGATGCAATAGCAACTGCCGTCCGTCCCGCTCGGCCGCCGTGGGCACCCAGATCCGTGGAAAACAGTCCTCCGCCAGAAGCTTCAGCAGCAACTCCGCATCCCGCCGGTCGGTCTTCTGCTTCCGCTCGCAACTGGCGCGAATCTTCGCCGCATCCCCAATCCACACTTCGTGTCCCAACTCCGCCAGCATCCGCTCGAACCACTGCGACTGCCCGCTGGCTTCGATCCCCACTCGTACAGACCCTTCCAGTCCCGCGTAAAAGGCCCGCACCTCCTCCTTTCTCTCGTGACTTAACGCCTTCTCCATCATCTCTCCGGTCGCCAAGTCCAGAACGGCGATCTGCTGATAGCTCGGATGAAAATCACAGCCTATAATCTTCATCGTCGGCTCCTTTCTCCCGAGCCTTGGTCGCTGATCACGCCAAGTCTACCCGGGTCCAAGGAGCCAACGTCGTTATGAAATCAATAAGCAACTGACTGGGCTCCGCCCAGACAGGGGCGGAAGAAAATGGCATTGGCATTGCGCCTCCCTGAAGAATCAATAAGTTAGCGGCCACTTTCTTAGAAGACGACTTCACGGGACTTGGCAGAACCATTCGTGAATACTGCCAGTTTGTGCGAGCGCCGATGTGTGGAACTGGAAGGGGCAATGAACAGTGCTGGTGAAAAGGAGTAACGCCGTACGCCGCTCACAGCTATAGCGTTTGCATTTCTTAAAGAAGTGTCTACTCCCCTGTGGTCTTGGTTAGATACGCATTCTCGTCAATGTCACTGATCCCATCCTGACGCGATTCATTCCTCTCACACTTCTCAAGCAGATCACAAATTTGTGAGATTAGTGCGGCGAGCTTTCGGGGGTCTCGTTCAGTCGATGCCTTATCGCAAAGCAAAATTACTTTCCAACGCACTGACTCGTACACTATGGCTCCCCCATCTAAGGCTGGGGTCCTAACGACAGATAGTGCACGTTAGGTGCCAAGACAAATATTCAGTCGTTATGTTCCGGCAGAGGAAACGTTTGAAAGGAATCGGGTGTCGTGGGGCGCTCTATCGTCGACGGACTGGGATGTAGCATCCCTACACAGTGTAGCGTGAATTCTACAGCTCAAAATCCCCTTAACTGGGGATTTGGCCGTTCCCACATGACGATAAGCAGCTGACTGGGTTCGGCCCAGACAGGGGCGGAAGGAACTTGATTTGAGCGATGATGTGGAGCGCGTGAGAATGCGGCAAGCTACGGCCCGAAGTCCTCAATGGTGCTTTCTGAAGCCCGTCGATAAGCATGGGTCCGAGGTAGTGGACCGGTCAGTGATGACGTCTGTTGGCAACAACAGCGATCTCGATTAGAAGAGTGCAAGGTTTCGCACCTCGGGCCGCGTTCTCCGCACAAGGAGAAAACGATGGCAAAGAAACGAGAGAAGCGAGAGTGCAAAGCCGTTGTACTGGAGCCCGATGCTGCCGGGATCGACATCGGAGCGGAAGAAATCTTCGTGGCTGTTCCTCCCGACCGAGACGAAGAATCCGTACGCATGTTCAGCAGCTTCACCTGTGATTTGCATGCGCTGGCGGATTGGCTTCAGCAGTGTCGGATTCGCACGGTGGCGATGGAGTCCACGGGGGTGTACTGGATCCCGCTGTTTCAGATCCTGGAAGCCAGAGGCTTGGAAGTCTACCTGGTCAACGCGCACTACTTGAAGAGTGTTCCTGGCCGCAAGAGCGATGTCTCCGATTGCCAGTGGATTCAGTATCTGCACTCGGTTGGATTGCTGAGAGCTAGCTTCCGCCCAACCATGGACATCTGCGCGGTGCGTTCCCTTTGGAGGCATCGAGGAAGTCTGCTGCAGATGGCCTCCGAGCACATCCTGCATATGCAGAAGTCGCTCAGCCAGATGAACCTGCAGATCCACCACGTACTGAGCGACATCACCGGAGCCAGTGGGCAAGCGATTTTGGATGCGATCCTCGCCGGTGAGCGTAATCCTGTACAACTGGCACAACTCTGCAACTGCCGTGTGAAGAGTCCCCGCGAGAAAGTAGCGAAGGCTCTGGAGGGTGATTACCGGCCCGAGCACGTGTTCACGCTGAAGCAATCACTGGATGGCTACCGTTATTACCAGAAGCTGATCGCCGAGTTGGACCGTGAAATCCAGCGCCTGATGCAGACTCTGCCCAGCGCCGTAGAGAACGGGCAAGAAATTCCAAGGCGTACGAAGCACTCTGCCTTTCAGCGTCAAGGCAACGATCCCGGCTTCGACCTTCGTGGGCAGCTCTATCGCATCGCTGGCGTGGATCTTACCGATATTCCTGGAGTCAGCGCGGTCACAGCACAAGTCATCCTGACCGAGATCGGCCCGGATCTGCGTCGGTTCCGTCACGCCTCTGCTTTCGCGTCCTGGCTCGGTCTCTGCCCGGAGAATCGCGTCAGCGGTGGCAAAGTTTTGTCCTGTAAAACACGCAAGGTAAAGAGTCGTGCGGCTCTGGCTCTTCGGCTAGGCGCCAACTCTCTATCCCGTGCCAAGGGCTACTTCGGAGAGTTCTTCCGGCGAATGCGCGCCAAGCTCGGAACCGCGCAAGCGATCACCGCGACGGCACACAAGATCGCTCGTGTCCTGTACCACGTCTTACGCACCAAAGAACCCTATGCCGAGACCGTCTTCCACCGGTCTGATGAACACGCTCGGCGACGAGCAGAGATGCGACTTCGCAAACAAGCTGCACTACTCGGATTCCAAATCATTCCGGTTCCAGCAGATTCAGCAACTTAGCTAATGAGTTCCTTAGAAGACGACTTCACAAGACTTGAGTCTTCAGCTCGACTAATAATTGCAAGTCCACCATCAGTGAGCTACCCTTCCAGAAGAAAATAGAATGGATTTTGTACCTACCCAATTCTTAACCATTGTCCGTCAGACTGGCGGAAGCGGGGCCTATGGCAACTAAGAAGGCGGTAAGGAAGGTATTGGTCTACGGCGTTGGCATCGCTGTAGCTCTGGGTCTGGTTTACGTGATTTTGGTTGTTATTGGAGCGATTCCCAATGGCGCAAGTTTTACAGTAGAGCTGATGTCCATTCCGAATCTATCGGGGATGGAGTTTAAGGTTATTTATTCAAGCCGAGCTAGACTTTTTGTGACCGATCATGCAATCAGCATCTACGCTCGAAGGGCAGCCTTAGAGGAAGAATCGCTATTTGCGAAATGGTTGAATCGACAAACTCTGTTATTTCGTTATGACCCGGGGAGCGATACCTACCATCTGCCCACCATAAATGCTTCTGGCAACGACAGAATCCTAATTTCGATTCCAACGGTTTCTTCTGTCTTATTTCAAAATCGGAAGTGGCGGAACGTGAGCATAGACTACGACATTGGGCGCATCGAATATCCATGAGCGCCTCCGAGTAACCCCGCTCCTTGCTACCGCCAGAAGGCTGCTGAGCCAAGTCATTTGAAACAGGCTTATCGGAAGGTGCCCTAGCCGGTCCTAAGGATTGCCAGGCTAGTGCGTCGCCGATGCTGCAGCGGAGTTCACCTGGAGGTTGTTGTTCACCCGCACCACGCTGGGCACCGAGGACGCAATAGCGTCCGCTTTGCTCTTGACCTCTGCGCTCTCCACCTGCCCGGAAAGTGTGACCACCCCGTTGGTGGTGTTCACATCGATATTCGTCAGCGTGGTGGCGTTCACGTCCTGTGCCAGCTTTGCTTTCACCTGGGTAGTAATCTGCGCGTCGGTAACTTGGGCGCGCGGAGACTGTTCCGTGTTGCATCCGCCAGCCACAAGGCCCGCAGACAACGACAGGGCCAGGGCCAAGACAATCGAACAGAAGGCGTTGCGCTCTCTTCCCTTGATCATGTCTCCCTCCTGATGCCAGTGTTTGGTGTATGGAGGATAAAAGTCAATCGGGGAACTTATGTATGGTGGGCGCTAACAACCGCCCCGCCAACTCCATAAATCTTTAAGGATTCCACTCGCGTGCGGGCTCGAACACCGCGTTATGGAATCGGCCGATGCGCGATGCTCACAAGGCCGCAGTTTGAGTGATCCAAAGCCAGGCTATTTTCTTCGAAAGATTTTTGTTCGAATGTCGGGCCAGAATTCCTGAAAGATGTGGTTTAGGACGGCGGATTCCATCTGCGTGCCAAAATTTCTGGCGGTTTGGCTCAGGCCGCGCTCCTGAACGGGATAATAGACGTTGGCCAAGCCAGCTCCGTCTATACCCAAAACACCGGAGGAAAGCGCGCGAGCACAGGGGGTGGTCCCTTTTTCGCGTCTGTATCCGCTAACCCGTCCGTCAAGTTTGGTGGGGGTAGGGAATCATGCTGAAGAAATTGTGGAAAGGATTATGGAGACGAAAGGACACATTGCTGCGGCCATTGACGCAGGCCGTGAGACCTACCAGCGCGAGAAATTGAAGACGCGGGTGCAAATTAACTAAATGGAGAGCCGGCGGTCCGGCAAAAGTCCGAGGAGCCTAGCGTTCAGGCTCCTCGAACATCACTATATTCGGTTTAGGCAATTTCCTGAATGCTTTCGACGTGGATCAAATTACTGGCCACTTCGATCGTGCCAGTGACCGTTACCGTCCTCCCTTCGTATGGACTCGCCTTCTTCGCGTCGTCAAGCTTATATCTAGATTTGGTGGCTGAATCACTCAGCACAAAATTATCGCCATCTTTCAGAACTGTGCCGAGGAATGTTTTGGCCTCAGGCTGGGCTCGCGCTTGGGATGTAGGTTCTGCCTGTACCGCCGCTGGAACCATAGATTGAACTGGAGGGGCAATCAGGCCGAATAGGACTACGAATCCAGCCAGTGAGAGTATAATCCGTCTCATACATCACCTCCCGGAGGGCTGCGCTTATCTAAGGGGCAATAAACATACCAAGTCCATCCCTAATTAAAGATCGTTCTATCAATAAATTACAGCGAATTGGTCCCTTGGCTCGCTTGGGAAGTTTTTACCGGCATTGGAAGAAATGTCGTTATCTAACGGATCGCGAGCGTGCTGCTTTGACACAACGCTGGCAGAGCGTTGTGAAGGATCAGGCTATGATTATTGGAAAGCGTTGGCGTACCTTATGGGTAACTTCGCAGCGAGGTCTTCACTTGCTCGAATGTGCTAGGAGAGCAGCTTCTCAACCTGTTCACGCGGCACCTGGGGTTTCACCATAGCGCAAATGATAGACCGGAACCGGATAGCGCCTGAGAAACGGGGCTATCGTCATGTGGGAATCAAGGGAAGGCCAGATGACGATAAGCAACTGACTGGGCTCCGCCCAGACAGGGGCGGAAGAAAATGGCATTGGCATTGCGCCTCCCTGAAGAATCAATAAGTTAGCGGCCACTTTCTTAGAAGACGACTTCACGGGACTTGGCGCGAGTTGTGACGTGGTGTAGGGTTCGAGGATTACTTGCGGTTTGCCGACCATACATACTCTATCCGCCCAAACCACCCCCCAATGCAGGTTTCTGTTGAAGATTTGCAGGGTTGAACGCGATTGCAGTTACTTGCCGATTGGAACCTTGCGTCGTAGTTCGTCGGAAAAGTTCATTAGGAAGGTCACTTGTTTCTGCGCCTTCTGCGCTTCCGCTGTCTCGACTGGCATTAACGCGACGATGCGCTTGCCGTCGGGCGCGAGGTCGAAGTTCTTCCTATTGGCGGGGTCCCCGAGTTGCTTGTCGGACCACATCCGCGGTTTGTCGGCCACGAAGGAATCGCCCTTCACCGCGTACGCCGTCACCATGATGTGTCTATCCAAAGTCTCGAAAAATAGCTCGTGTCCGGTGCGCGACCACATCGGGAGCGAGCCACCGCTATTCGAGATTTGCCACTTGCCGCTTTTGTCCGGAAAAGCTCGAACGTAAACTTGGTTGATTCCCGACTCGTTGGAATAATAAGCCATCCACCGCCCGTCGGGTGAAAAAGAAGGAGCCAATTCACCGGCCGGTGTTTGCAAGAAAACTTCCGGCTTTCCGGCGCGTAGACCCGCGCTATCGCTCTCCAGCGGTACGGTCCATAGATCAAATCCAGTCCCGGAACTTAGTTCGAAGAACGCCAGCCGCTTTCCGTCGGGCGCGAAGGACCACGGAAGCTGAACAGTCTTGCTCGGAGTCAAGAGTTGCGGCTTGCCTGCTCCGTCGGAACGGATCACAGACATGCCTTCTCCCGGAGCATCGAACGCGATGTACCGGCCGTCCGGACTCCACACTGGAAGGATTGATCCGGTGAAAGTCAACCGCGTCATCGTGTCACGCTGCCAGTCGTAGACCCACGTGTTTGTGCCCGATCCCTCCGCGACATCCACGGCCAGCCGCTGGCCGTCGGGCGATAGGCTGGGATTCACATAACCGCCCGGCTTGGCTAACAGTGGCTGCACCTTCCCCGAGCCAGCCAACCAAGCAATAGTGAAGAGTCCGCCTCCCGTCACTCCGACGCTCCGGTAAATCAGCGTTCCAGTTTGGGAGAAATCGAACTGTGCCGAACCCTGTCCGGCGTTGGAGCCGACTTGGTCAAGTACTGGCGAAGGCGTCCCGCGTACCTCCAGCCGATCCATGTCGAACGGTACGGCAAACAGCGTGCCCCGGTTCACGTAAATCAGATGCCCGCTGGGCAAATACCGCCCGAACGTGCCGCCTCGCACGAGCGTTTTCATGTGGTGATCCGCCAAAGACATCAATTCGATGTTGGCTCCGTCGAACCCAACCCCCGACGTGCTAGCCGTGAACAGCACGGCCTTGCCTCCCGGCAGGATTTGCGGCCAACGGTGGGCGGCTTCTCCGCTCTGTAAGTTGGTCACTGGCGTTGGCGGACCTCCAGCGGAAGGAATCCGCGACAAGCCGCCATTGATGCTGAGCATCGCGATGATGTTGCCATCTTCGCCCCAACTGCCGCCCCGGCCATTAACTGCGTTGCACAAGGTGATTGCCGAGCCGCCCTCCACCGAAATCTTTTGCAACTTTCCTATAGTGAAGAAAGCGACCCACTGCCCGTCCGGCGAGAAGAAAGGAGCCCATGCCCCTTGCGTTCCTGCGAGCTCAGTGGCATTGGGCTGATCGAGCCGTCGGGTAAAGAGCCGATTTTGCGACACGTACACCAGCCGCGTGCCGTCAGGCGAAAGGATCGTGTCGGTGCCCTGTGGAGAGCCAAGCGAAACGTCAGGGCCGAGGTCAACGTCCAGCCGCACCAGTGGACGCTCAACGGGCCGCGTCGCACGCCACAACGCGCCCGACGTGACGACCGCGATGATTGCCAGTGCAGCGGCTACTGCACCGACCGCCAACAGCGGCTTGCTCGTGGATACTGGAGCAGTCTGCGTTGCACCGGAATCTTTTGGCGCCGCAATCGCATCTTCAATCTCGATCCGAACGTCAGTTGCGTCTGAGATACGCTGCCGCTTGTCTTTCCTTAGGCAACGACGCAAAAGTGTGCGGATCGCGGCTGGAGTAGCTTCTGGCAATTGGCTCCAGTCGGGTTCCACTCGCAACACCGCAGCCAGAATGCCAGCCACATCTTCGCCGTGAAATGCCGCCTTCCCGGTCAGCAACTCATACAGCACCGCACCGAAGGCAAAGATGTCCGTCGCCTTGTTGACGTTTCTCCCGCGCGCCTGCTCGGGGCTCATGTAAGCCGCAGTGCCGAGAATCACTCCCTGCATCGTCGCGGCCATGCTCAATGTCGGCGAGTTGCCCATGTCTTCCGTTGATGTGTCGCCCGCGAACGCTTTCGCCAAGCCGAAGTCCAATACTTTTACTTTTCCTTCGGGCGTCAGTTTCACGTTGGCGGGCTTCAGGTCGCGGTGAATGATGCCTTTTTCGTGCGCGGCTTCAAGGGCCTCGGCGATCTGTTTTGCGATGGTGAGGGCTTCTTCAACCGGAACAGCGCCGTCCCGCCTGACTCTCTCCGCTAGATTCTCGCCCGGCACCAACTCCATCACGAGGTAGCTTGTCCCGTTTGAATCTTCGAGGCCGTGGATCGTTGCGATGTTTGGGTGATTCAGCGAGGCGAGTAGTTTCGCTTCGCGTTGGAAACGAGAAAGTTTTTCAGGATCGTGTGCGAATGCTTCCGGCAGAACTTTGATCGCTACATCGCGCCCGAGCTTGGTGTCGTGCGCTTGATACACTTCACCCATGCCCCCAGCCCCGATTTGCAAGAGGACGCTGTACGGGCCGAGTTTGGTGCCTGCGGATAGTGGCATGGGATCGAGTCGGCTGAGTTTACTCGATCAAAGACCGGAAAGGTAACGGATTACGGGCTAACCGGAAGTAATCCCCCGCCCGGACTGGATAGGGCCTTCCATGAGAAGGCCGGTTAGTGTCAAGCCGGTTTTGCAGTTGCCTTTGATTGTCGAGTGGTCTTCCTGGGAACCGGGCCGCCTCTGTCGCCATCCTTCCATCCGCACTCTTTGGTGAGCGATATTCGCTCGGTGCAAGTTGGGTGTTCTCGTTTCAGTAGGTGCTGCTACCTGTGAATCGACCTCTGTTCCCACCGATTCGGTGAGAGTTGGGCCCCAGGACTTAGTCGCAGTCACCTGGACTCGGCGGTTGAGCTCGGCTCCTCGGATCGCAACTCGCTAGGCCACTTCCCGCATCGCTTTCTGGCTATTGCGCAGTGGTTCGTACACCTCTCCCCCTACCCACAACCGATGCAGCAGGACCGCCAGCTTTCGAGCCACGGCCACCACCGCTCGCTTCTTGGCATTTTTTCCTCCTCGCTCCGCAAGCTTCTGTCCCCATCTCCGCAGATCGCTGTCTTCTCCAAAAGGTCCCAGAATGTAGTGCGCTCCCTGCACCATCATCGTGCGCAGATACCGGTCTCCTTCTTTGCTGATGCCCTTCTGGGGTTCGCTCTCCCCAGAGTTCCTGCGGCCAGGTCGTAACCCGAGAAAACACCCTACCTGGCGACTCTTCGGAAACCGATACGGGTCCTCGATCGTCAGGACATAGGTCAGAGCGATCTGGGTTCCCACGCCCTTCACCTGCTTGAGCAGGGACACTTCCGGGTAAACTTCCTTGGCGATTTTCTCCATCCGTTCGTCGTATTCCTTGACGCGCTCGTTCAGCGATTCGATTTCTTTGAGCAGCGGCTCCAGAACCTCCCGCAATTCTGTGCTCAATGCAGCGGCCAGCTCCCGGTTCACCTGATACGTGCCACACTTGGGCAGTCGTTGGCCATAAGACTTCACCAACCCCCGTGCTGCGTTCACCAAGGCTGTTCGAGCACTGACCAGTTCCGCTCGCGCTCGAATCACCGTCAGGTGGAGTTGCGCTTGCACACTGCGATGCCGCACCGGTCCCAATAGCGCGGGATCGATTCGCGCCAGTCGTGCCAGTGTCCGAGCATCGTGCCGATCATCTTTTCGATTGCTCTTGGTGATCAGCTGCACCTTTTGTGCATGCGCCACGATCACTTCGTGTCCCAACTCACTGAGCAGCCGGCTGACCCAAGGGGAATGTGTTCCTGTCTCCAGGGCGATGAGACTTCGCGGTATCTTTCCAAAGGTCTGCTTCATCGCCTCCGGCGTCGTTGGCAGTTTTTGTTCCAAAATGACTTGGCCTGCTTCATCCAAAACACAGTAGAACGACCAGCGATCTCCCAGATCCAGCCCGATCGTCAGCTTGGGTTGTTTGAAAATCTCGTTCCTGTTTTTCGCCACAGTGCTATTCTTTTTCATAAGCCGGTCTCCTTTGTATTGCGCCTTGAGCGCGTCAATCCTTGGGAGCGTATCGCATCCCGTCGGAGACCGGCCTTCTCATCCCATCTGTGAAGTCGTGCCGGCTCAACCGGTCGATGCAACACCCTCTAGTCGGTTGATCTGGCAATACTTCCCGTCGGGAATCGATCTGTATGGCTGTGCTCATTCAGAACCTAAACAGGGCTTTTGTTTTGTTTGATATTGACGGTGGCTAACAAAATCAGCTACCTAGGCTCCTTCAAGAAGACTTTGAGCGGGTGTTGCAACGACCCATTGAGACCACCGGGATTATCGGAATGTGGCCCAAATCCTGTTGCGACGCAAAAAGCCACATTCCGATAAGAGGAGTTGGCTGACTTGAGGGTATAAAGTTGAACATGTAGGTGCCGTCCGAAGGAGAATCGGATCGGCGTCGCCTATCGTTGAAGCTATTTGGGGAATCCAGATGTTAACAACTTTTCAAATCACAATCGAAATCCTAGTCGGAATATTTTTTCTCGTGGCGGCAATCGCCTGCCTCTTGTGGCCTGATAAGTTCTATGAACATGCCCTAAGACCCGTGTATCGAAACGCTGACATCAGAGATAAACCGATTCAGAACTTGCAGAGAAGGGGGTACGTCTGGAATGTGCGTATCATCGGAGTGATCGCCGC
Source organism: uncultured Acidobacteriota bacterium (assembly GCA_963719875.1). Taxonomy (GTDB): domain Bacteria; phylum Acidobacteriota; class Terriglobia; order Acidiferrales; family UBA7541; genus Palsa-360. The sequence continues at coordinate 2,728,865 of CAVRDJ010000002.1, forward strand.
GATCATGTTTACGTTTACTGTGATCCATCTTTTCTCAAGTATGCCCAATAGTCATAGAGGTGTGGATAAGCCCATCCCGAGTGTGCCAAAACAAGTAGAATAACAAGGGTTGTAGACCAAATCTGGCGAACCGATACCTCGCAGTAACCACACCCTCAGTCCATTCTTCCAACGCCGCTGGTTCTTCTGATTGGTTCCCGACCAATTGGCAAGTTCCGATAAGCGGACTTCTCGGGGCTTGGGAGAGGGATGTTAGTGTCCCCTGAATCTCAGCAATAGGAATAATCCACGAAGAGTTAGTGGTGGCGCTTGCTCAAGAGCCTGAGTAGTTGCAACATCAAATTAATGATGTCGAGATATATTTTGATGGCGGGATGCATAGCATCCGGCCAAGTGTTATCGCCAGCATTCTCTTTTTTCAGTAGCGAGTTAAAATCAAAAACCAAATAGAGCGTGAAGTTATGTTAATTGGGGGTCTCTGATACCGGTAACCATGACTCATTTAGCGTTCGTTTTGAAGGAGTCGAAGAACTTTTGAACGTTCTTGGCGTCTCTACTCCGTTTCGAAGTATCGATGACCATCAGCATATACATCCGATTTCCGACCAGAACCAGTCGCGCATCATACGCAGAGTTCCCAGTAGTGTGGGCTTGGATATCTCGTGCAGGATGCCCGTCAACAGTGATCTGTTTTTCAGCAATCAAGGTACCCTGCGCATTCTTGAGGCCACCATCACGAGCGATGCTCAGCAACTCATCCGGTGATTTGGTAATAAGGTTCGCGTTTTCAACGTATGTGCAATTGTATGCGGCGTGGTCATTAGGCTGTGTGCCGACTCCATATATGATCGCAGCGTCACCACCAGCAACCGGTACTTGCTGACCTTGATCAACAATTGGCTTGCCAGGTAAATTAATGGAGAACTTACCATCGGGAGAATTAAATGTCTGCCAGCGATAAGGAATCAGTTCCTCGCGGTATACAATCACTTGGGACAAGAGCACAGCGAAGATAATTCCTCCAATCTGTTTCTTCGAAAGTGACTTCATTGCCGAATCGTATTCTAGACACGCAATTTAGGTCAAGAAAAGCTGTTCAGATGTGATGTTCAATCGAAGGGCCAATTTCCCGCCCAAGTCCTGACGAGATGGCTGAGCGCAACTTCTCGCGAGCGTCAAAGAAAGATTGACTCAGGCAAGAATTCTAATCCAAAGTTCGATAGTCACCGATGATAAAAGTTGTTGATCGGGGAGGATCCAAATTCTTTGACGAATTATATTCCTCGCGGAAGACACGGAACACGCGACTCGGCCCGCCGGCGGCACCCAAGCCTCAGTGCTCGAAAGACCAGCGGGCCGAGCCCTCTTTTCCACAGGCATCTTCTAGGACCCTTAGGGTGGCTGCTTGGGTTCGCTACTGGCTGGCCTGAGCGGCCCCATCGTGCTGCTGAACATTACTCGATGCCTGGTCTGTTCCGGTATCTATGGGTGTGGTCGCTCTAGCTCCTTTAATCGTGCCTGATGCTCGAGCAGAGCAACCCGTGAATGCCACTGGGGCAATAAGCGCCGCTGCCAGGAGAAGTAAAGCAGCGTAACCAGGTAATCGCCGCATATCGTCGTCCTCCTTTAATTTATAATTCGTCATTCGCTGATCGAACGACATTAGCGGGCTGGCAGGGCGGGCTAACAATTTAGATGGTTCTTCTCCCGAAAAGGGTGGCTAGCGTCCGGCAACGGCACCCTTATCTCTTCCGGGGCTGGCGAGAGATGTTACCCAGAACTGTGTCGGCCCGTCCATCGAGCTTGTGCTATATGGTTCTGCCTCGACCCACATGCATTATCAGCGAGACGACGAACATGATCAGGAAAAGAAAAAAGCAGATCTTGGCAATTCCGGCCGCCGCGAACGCGACAAACCCGAATCCCAACGCCCCTGCTACCAACGCAACAATCAGGAAAACCAGAGCGTAATAAAGCATTTCTACCTCCCGGTTTAATTGTTACGACAATGCGCCCATCAAGTTCTTGTGAATCACCATCGGAAACCTTACGTGACCAGGATGGGCAATCCGTATGCCAAAATCGGTGATCGCAAACAACGTCATGACAAGAGCTTAGGCGGCCCATACTGTAATTCATTGAACTGTAATAATTCCCAGATCAATGTAAGAAATCTTTGGTCGACTTTCTTAAGTTGGATCAATGGATTCCGTGACCAACTTTTGCATTGTTTCAAGCACCGCTTTCGGTTCTATCCTCGTAGAACTTGTGTTGATCTAGCCGGCGAAGTTGGCACGAGCCGCTGACGACAAAGTTGAGGATCGAATCAAGAACGCCGGGACAGTTCGCAAAGAAGTCTTGAACGTTCCTGACAATATTCCTCAGAATTTGCTCGACAAAGCGGATTGTGTCGTTGTGTTATCCTCCGTAATCAAAGCAGCGTTAGGAGTTGGTGGGAGTTATGGCAGAGGCGTGATGACGTGTCGCCAGGGCGAACACTTTAATGGACGGTGAGGCGCACCAACCATGATGGCGCTCGAAGGGGGCAGCTTCGTGTTTCAGTTGGGCGGACAAGCCACGGATTTCGTCCTGCTGGTGATGAATGAGCGCGGCGCAAAAGGCATCCTCAGCAACAAAGTGGAGGTCGGCGCAGACGCGTCTGCGGCCGCGGGTCCCAAAGGGCGGGACGCCTCCGCGGAAACCGATGTCACGGTGCGCGCTGAAATACTGAGCTATTCACGCTCTCGCGGGCATTTGCCGGCGTGTCGCTCGAAGGATCAACGATACGGCCGGACAACAATGCCAATGAAAAAATCTATGGCGAGAATGTTGATGCGAAAGACATCGTTCTTGCGGGTTCGAAGCAGGTCCCACCCGCGGCTCAACCGCTTATATCGACATTGAACGAGAGGCCTCCATTGCATAATAAGGCTTAGCGAAGTGCGGGTTCGCCATTTCGATCCTGACGCTGGGACGTGTCGCTTTGCCGCGTTCTTCCTTCGCTTCCTTATGCAGTATAACCAAGGACGGCAATGCGCTGTTTGCTCCCACGTTGCTTGCTGGTTAGCCCGCACTTCAAAACTTCGGAAAGTCAAGCTTTCCAATCAGCTGACGTGCGCCTTCGCCTTCTCGCGATGGTAGGTCTCGCGGCCTGCGTTGATTGCCGTGGCAATCTGTCCTTCGGTCTGCGTAATCATTTCCTTGCCGCGTTCGATAGTCTCTTCGACGCGATTTCGCAGTTCCCGGGCCTTCTTGCGGGCGAGTTCATTTCCTTCTCTTGTTTTCTCAGTCAGATATTCCCGAGTTTCCACCCCGGATTTCGGCGCAAACAGAACGCCGATCAGCGATCCAATACTCAAACCCAACAGGAAGTAGTTTGCTTTGGGAATTATATTTTCAGCCATGACTAAACCTCCTTCACCATTAGAAGCATATTTCTGAGCAGAGCGACGCATGCCCGCGCCAAAGATAATGATCGCCTCGACTCGTCATTTCACATCTAGCGACCTCTCCTCGGGAAGATCCCAAGTGGCCATCAAGATCAGGATGCTACCCAAAACGAATAAAATGCTGATTGCTTTTTGTCTATTTCTGTCCATTAGTTAATCTCGTCGAGACTGCTCCCATCTAGCGCTGCCTGTGGTGAACACGGCAACCTGCGTGCCAGACCGGAAATTATCGGAAGGCACGCAATAAAAGCATTTACATCCCAACTTCGACCCGCTTCTGGCAAATGCCACGTAAATTATTCAATCGGTTGGAAAATGTGGCGGGTCGAACAATACTTCCGTGGTCCGTAAAATTCTCCTAAGCGGGCCAGGAGATCAATTCACTGTAGTCTGGTGATAGCATGAAATTTAATTTTAATAAGGTACGGACATGGCATGGTTATTGCACCGTTAGATTGGCACAGCCCTCTGGGAGGTGATGTATGAAGCGGATCTTCCTCTCTCTGGTCGGTTTCATGGCAATGTTTGGAACGATGGCGGTTCCTCTTCAGTCTATGATACCGGCAACGGTGCCTTTAGCATCCACATTTCAAACGCCAGCCCAGCCTGAAGGTACAACGTTTATCGGCACAATCTTGAAAAATGGGGATAACTTTGTCCTGACGGATACAACCACTAAGTCTAGATATATTCTCGACGATGCAGAAAAGGCAAGGCCCTACGAAGGGAAGACAGTCACCGTGACGGGCTCGGTCGAAATAGCCAGTAACTTGATTCATGTCGAAAGCATCCAGGAAATTGCCTAGAATTTACCGGATGTGGCGTACCCTAGGAGTCCCATGCTGGGCTCCTAGGGTATCAAGGTGAAAACAATGGAGTTGCCAATGAATCACGACTATGATCTTTTTGAGAAATTCTCCGATGGCTCATCCATTTGGCGGGATTATATTTCCGGATTTAGAAAGGCCCGTCTCCGATTACAGGAGCTTGCTCAGGGATCGGAGAATCGGTTTTACGCAATCGACTTGACAACCGGAGAAGTGCTAGGCTTCGACAGACAGCACGATAATCACGGATTGCGTGAAGTCTCACAAACTGAAAGACGAAGCAAGAGCCAAGCTGCTTAGGTCCGCGGCACCGATTCGAAGATCTCCTCGTTGCCGTCACAAGAGGATTTGGTTGAGAACAGCACGTCGGGACCCAACAAGGCTAGCGGCTGGACTGCGAAGAGGCATGACGTACGGTAGCAGAATCGAGTAGGGAGGTTTTTTATGACGAAGCTATATATAGACTCTAATCAACCTTACAACGTCATGATTGATAAAAAAATTGCCAACCTCGCATATCGCTATTGGGAACAGCGGGGGCGACCCCATGGATCGCCCGAAGTCGATTGGTATCGAGCCGTTGACGATGTCGACAGCACGCATATTGGGTCGCGTGCTGGAGCTTCGTTTGCCACCACGATGGCCACGTCAGAGCGTATACCTTCCTCCCAACAAGAAACCGCCACGTTCGAGATAGCCAAGCACAACTGGAATCGAAACCAGAAGAACTCGGAGGAGAGTAGCCAATGTCTGATAAAAAAGTAGGAGTATTTGGAATCTACGCAACTCGTCTTGCCGTCGAGAACGCTACGGCGTCGCTTATCACTGCAGGTTTTCCCGCTTCAGATATTTCAGTGCTAATGCCGGAGACGGTCGGGGGCGCCAAGTATATGGGTACGGAAAAGGCATCGAAGGCACCCGAAGGGACGGCAGCCGGCGTAACCGCAGGAGGCGTAATCGGCGGCACTCTCGGCGTACTGGCAGGCATTGGCGTACTCGCGATCCCTGGTCTAGGCCCATTCATTGCCGCAGGTCCAATCATGGCAGGGCTCGCGGGACTTGGCGTTGGAGGGGCAGTGGGCGGGGTCACTGGCGCGTTGATCGGCCTGGGTATCCCTGAATTCGAAGCAAAGCGATACGAAGGCCACCTCCAGAAGGGCGGTATCCTTCTCTCCGTACATTGCGATACGCCCGGGGAAATCATGCGTGCCAAGGAAGTTGTCGTGTCCACGGGCGGAGAGGAAGTTACCTCCACGGCAGAATCCTCTATCGATACAAAGACCGCCGATCATAACATGGCAAAGAAAGCTGATCTCGGAACCAACTAGTCCTGGGAGCAAAAAGCGAAAACGTGGACGTTGTTCTTGAAATCCAGAATATGCCATTCAAAGAAGACGCGCTGTTTGAAAAAGTAAAGTGAATCCGGCCGCGCCGGGGCCGTGCCCGCTGTGCCCAAATTGTGGCTTGTTTAGTAAAAACCAGCCAGACGCACTTTCGTTCCACCACGGCGGCTTCCAGCCGAACCTCAACGTAATGCCCAATCCGCCGGTTATAGTTAGGGTATCCCGGCGCACAAGCCGCTGGCCGTGTGCCGCCCCATCTCGGAAAATGGGAACTGGAGGAAAAAAAAAAAAAAAAAAAAAAAAAAAAAAAAAAAAAAAAAAAAAAAAAAAAAAAAAAAAAAAAAAAAAAAAAAAAAAAAAAAAAAAAAAAAAAAAAAAAAAAAAAAAAAAAAAAAAAAAAAAAAAAAAAAAAAAAAAAAAAAAAAAAGAAAGAAAAAAAAAAAAAAAAAAAAAAAGAAAGAAAGAGAAGAAGGATCATGGCTATCAAGTTATTCAAAATTCCGAATGAAGCTAAGGCGTTGACGCCGAGCGGCGCGGAATACATTTGTCAGCACTTGTACGAGAAAGCCGTGCTGGGCCAAAACTTGAACGATGAGGAATTCGAGGAAGATGTATTTGATATCGCTACATATGGCGATAAGGCTTCGGCGTTGTGCGGCGATTGCATCATGGAATTCGATCAAGTGATATTGGAAACCGCCAAGGAACCTGTGTACGAAACCGGGCGTTGGGAGCCGTCAGTGGATCAATCAGTTTTTAAGGGCTTGCTGGATAAGTGAATCCGGGCTAGCCGGGGCCGTGATAGAGTCCGCCGCATGGAGGTAGCCAGCCATGATAGACGAATGGACCAAGAAGCTACCCGATGGCCGCACAGTCGTTTACACAATGAACATTGAAGCGGGTACTGGCGGCATGATCACGGCGCGAGTGGAGGAGATCAAGCATACCAAGACAGTGCAAGCCCCAATGACACGGGAAGAGGTAGAGGCTCGCTTCGAGAATCTGTAGGCCACGCATGACGGCGGACGCACCACGGCGGGACAGACCAGAGTAGCGAAATTAATCGGACAAACTATTTAACGTGATAGTATCTCTCAAATGAAAACTCGCTGGAAACCCACAATATTCGGGAAAGACGGACGGCGAAAGCACCATCATTGGCAGGTGACTGTGTTTTACAATGACGGCGAGCGGTTCTCTCGCACCTACACAGTTCATGCTAAGGCCGCTGGATTTGCCGAGCGGCAGAAAAAGTCCCCAGTTGTAAAAATGGCCCGCGTCATCGAAATAAGCTAGTCCCGCCCCGCTCATTCAGCCGCCCTCTTCCAATCAGTTCGATGTCCGTTGAGGGACGCGACCTTGGCCTCACCCTGCATGTTTTCCACAGTCATAACTTTTTTCCACAGCCTGAACGGTCGATTCCCCTTGCCTCGCGCTCGCGGCGTCCTACGATGAAATCGCACCGTTAAAGGAGGCAAGCAAGAATTAGCGAAGATTTAGGAGGTAAACATACATGGCACAACCACAAGCGGCTCGAATCACCTGTAATCTATGCAGCGGTTGGTACAATTCGGAACGTGAATTGCGCGACCACATGCAGTCGGTTCACCGCCGGTTTGTTTCAGACCAAAGCACTTTCCAGACGGATCGTAAACAACAAGATAATCTTAAGCATGACCCTGACCCATCAAAGGAGGAATGAGCCAGATTTTCTATACATTTAAGAAATCAACTGTGAGTCCGCTTCAACCCGGAAGAGCTAGACGCCATTGACCGATTCGTACTGCTTGCCAGTCAAGGCTCGGTTTTCGATGATGTGTCCCGATAACCGCGACGGTTTCGAAAGCAGGTTCAGTCTGACACACTTATGTCGGAGTGCCCAACCTCAAGACATTTCAACTCAAACGGCCTTCCGCCGCGCCATCTTCCGAGCCAATAACATCAAAATTCTCCGGTCACTTTCTTCTGTGCGATTGAGAAGGCGGCGAAGGTTGTAAAGCCAACGTGCATCTTTCCCGGAGCTACCCCATGCAATGTCGTCAGCGGACTTGCGCTTCAGAAGGTTCGGCAGCTCGGGTGGCTCTTCTCCATCATAGAAGAGTTGGTACATCGGGATTTCTAGAGCACGAGCCATTTTCTCAAGGGTCTCTATCGCTGGTACAGTGTGCCCGTTCTCCACACGGGAAATGTAGCAACGGAGCAGTCCCGTCTTCTTCTCAATGTCGCCCTGTGAAAGCTTCTTTTCCTCACGCAATGCACGCAAACGCTCTCCGATAATCATGGTCTACCCCCTCCGAAGGGTATAAATGAATCCAAAATCAACTCAAGTTGAATTGGGGACAGGGGAGAATACTCCAAACTGCGAGAATTGCATAGGAATTCTCAGTCGAGGCGACAGTCGAACTCATAATCAACCTATGGCTGGAGTTTCATGCGGCGGAGCAGGTCTGTGAAGCGCGGGTCCGAACGCAGCGGGTCGTAGATGGGGTTCACCTTAAGCGCACCAATAGAGCGTTCCTCATAACTCTTTTCCAACCACTCGAATGCTTTGTCCTTCTCCCCAAGCCCCACATAAATTATGGTCCTGCTCAGCGCTGAAACATACTTTTGCTTCGAGCGCCCGTTCAACTGATCGAGCACCTTCTGAGCTTCGGCCTTTCGGCCTACGAGTGCGTAGGCGTATCCGAGCTGCGACAGTGCTCCTGTGCTGTTGGGGAAGATCATTAATTCCTTTTCAATCTCCGCGATCCCCTCGTCACCCCCAGCCATTGGAGAGAGTTCACCAATGATCTTGCGAAGTTATACCTGTGGCACCATAGCACAGCAGTATAACCATTTCATTGACACTCTTGGTTCATTCGGAGATTTGCACCGCACCCCTGTTTTTCCACAGAACAGCCCATCAAAAGTGGGATCATAATTGTGCAAGCTGCGAGGAGGACTCGAATGCGCAAGAGCCCCAAGGGATGGACTCCCCCACCTGCAATAGCTGCCCCAGTTGATCCAGAAGAGTTTAAGTTTTGTTGTGCGCTAATGAGCGCAGGATATTCAGGACAGATGCCGACTGAAAACCCGACCAAACAGGTCGTCAATATTGAGGAAGTGGGAGCAGTCTCCCTAACTGACATCCCGATGAATCGCGCAATGCTGGCCGTCAGAGATCATTTTAGGGAGACAAGAAGCGAGGAACGATGGAGTGAGTTTATTCCAATGAGTTTCCGTCTCATGGCGCTCGCGGATTTCGTGCAGCTGTGCATGAAGAAGAAAGACCCCCGATTTGAGAAGTTCGTCGAGGTCCAAGACGAAGAGGTAATGGGGATAAGCGATGCGCTGCTAGAGGCGGCAGCCACCGTCAGTATTGGGCGACGTGGTTTTTCTCGGGATGAACTGTTCGCTAAAGCAACAGAACTGGCGAATTGTTAGTCTTGGCTCAATCCATTTCAAGTCTGCTTTCTGGTGAGGTGCCATCCGCTACAATAGAGGCACTTATAAATTCTCAGTTGTGTCGGTCCTTTTTCCTTGTCCGACATCCTATACGCTGCTGTAGCCTTAGCTTCGCGCTCGCTTGAATAAGTACGTTTTCCCGAGACCGGACAGGTCCGGGGCTGCTCGGGCTTTGCTTCGTCCGTTTCCCACCTACGGTCGGTGTGGCGGTATTTTGTCATTCGAGACTCACACAAAAGCGTCGTGCATCAGTCAAGGTTCGAATCCTGTAAGAGTCGGGCGCTACGCTTATCATTGCTTGCAATTCTTCTTATAGTCGCGCCGCGTTTCGCCTTCTGTCGGTAGTCGTGAATTAGAAGGGATTGAAACATCACGTCAATTTTTCCGCGTAGATCCTCTTTACCTTTCACTGACAGGACAGGTATTCCGTGAACCTGCTTCGAATTTGGTGCTTCCTCCGGTGTTGACGCTTTCTTGTGGGCTTCCAGAAATTCATCCAAAGCGACCATCACTGTGGCCAGTTCTGGGGCGCCTAAATGAATGGTCGCCTCTTTTTGCGTACTATTTTTACTTGGTTGCTTAACATTTTTAGTCATTGTCCCTCCTGGATGAAGACAACTTGAAGCCGAGTTCCACGCTATCACATTCCTCTCGACGAAATTGCTCATCCGAATGATTCCTTGGGTGTAGTCCAAAGCAATGGGCGATCTTCACCGGGAAGACACGGAAGGCCGGTGGCACTGCTCTGTTTGATTGTGCATCGATATCTCAACATGCAATTTTCTTCCAGACTGGCGGGTCTGGAAAAACAGAGTTCATAGCACGGGCGTTAATTGGTTTAACTCCAGTCGTTCTCGGTGAGTAAAACATGACGAGTGGCGCAACGGTGCTGGAAACTGAAATCCCTCTGAAAGAGCATATTTTGCTCAACGGCTGTGTGTTGGCCTTAGCCTGTAGCCGATTCATTCCAATTGACTATGCCTTGGCTTTTTCAAATTACCCGGTGCTGAACAACTTGCGACGCCCCTTCAAACGCCGAACGCACACATAGCAATGGGGTCTGCTGTGTTGAATTTCCGACCACGTACTTGGGCACTATCGGCACATTCTCCCCCTTAGACCCGCTGCAATTAGGCGGAATACCGCAGATCTTCGGGTAACCCACGTAGCATCAGCCAGCTAGCTCTGTTTCACTGAGATTCTTGAGAGACGGGCGTGAGGGACCTAGGAAACTGGATCCCGGCCGCAATGGCGAGGACACGCAACCCTTCCGCTCAATGCTCCCCAGTACCTTGGACATGAAAACCCTGACAAACCAAGGCCGCGGAGAGTAACAGGGCCTGAAAAAGTCCTTACCCTAAACCTTCAGGAAAGAAACTTCGTGCCCTCGCTCCCGCAGGTCTTTATAGAGTCGCACTAAAGAGCATCTGGCAAAGAATGGCAGTTGTGCGGTAGATTTCCCGAGCGAGACCAAACAGAGATTCCAATCGCCGTTTCTAGGTTTTGATTTCAGCCATTCCGTGTCTTCACCTGGGTGTTGTCTCTTGAAAACCTTAGCTAGCGCCTGCCGGTATGTTCCATCAGCACTAAACAAAAACTCGGCTGTTCTGCGAACCTGTTCGACCAAATGACTCATGCCGCTAGACTTCGAGGCGATTTTGGCGAAGTACATGGTCTTGCTTTGCATGTGGAGAAGATCGCAGAATTCAAACTTTGATTGGTTGCCGCCATACATGATGTTCTTCGTGTCGAAGTGCAGAAATCCAGGAAGATTCCCACAGCGAAGGTTGTACTCTGGTTCACTTTCACCGCCATCCCAAGCGGGCAATGCCGTTGTCGGAGGCGGTATATGGCTAGCCGCGTTGTTAGTCTTCTTCAGGAATTCGAAAACAACTTCATACCACACCCCTGATGACAAAATGTACGGCTGCTCATTGAGCGCCAGCTCGTACCCAATGCAGTCGAAGACATTGCAGACGTTCATCTCTTCCTTTTCCTCATCTAAGAGATGGATGGGAGTACTCTTCGCTTCGGTAACACTGGGCACGCGCTGCTTTCGTGCTAGGAAATTAATCCAGCTGTCGACCATCAAGTATGGAGTTGTCGCGGCACCTTCCGTCATTCGGCCGAACACGTATGAGTCGATGGGCGTGGCTTCCACGCGCCTATAGGTCGGCGTGAACATTACCATCTTCCTTTGGGCGGTGCCTGCCGCAAGGTCGGCATCAAATTGAAGTTCGAGTTTGCCGATCAGCGACTGATCCTTAACTGGGCTGACGTTATCGATTTCTGGCCAGCGCTTTTTGTACGCGTTGCTTGTAAAAAGCGTGGTCGTTTTGTTCAAGACGGCTTCGATCTTAGAGAAAGGGACCTCCAAGTGAAGGTTGGTCCCGCCCCGCACGATCTTGCCGAACAACTTGACTGAGGAAAGTCCCTCAACCGTCGCGACAAGGTCTCTGTCGGATTCCACGCTGAACTCGCCTATCGGAGAGGCACGTGGGGCGCGCTCACGAGATGTATGCCATTTCGCAAATACTTGCTCGGATTGCATCTCGACGACCTTGTCTGGGGCGATTGAGTTAAGAGCCACGCGTCTACCGAAATCGCGCTCTAGCCACTCATCGTCTAACTTGCGCCAACCATACCCAAAAGTCAGAACGAAAGTTTTTCCAGCATGACGCATAACCAGCAAGGCTCCAGCTGATTGTCCAGTGAGAGAAAGGCCGTCCGGATTTTGAAGGGCTGACTTGAGTACCGCCACCCATTCCGGAGTGGTCTCTCTGTTCCTAAGCGGGAGAACAAATCCATCGAGTGGTTCAGTAAGCGGTAGGTTTGCTTGGCCGGGTCCAAGTAACTTTTTCTCGAAAGCCTCGACCCGATCCGGCCTTAGCAGATAGATGCTCAGAGGGAGGTTTTGTTCGTTCATCCCAAGCACCAAGATGGCTCCGAAACGCTGTCCGAGTTGAAAATATCCCGGTCATTCTTGAATTTACCATGGGTCAATTCTAACTCTCGGATTAAGGCACGAATCAGTTACCTACTCAGACGACGACTTTTGATGGGACAAATTTCCGCGATTACCACTGGCGCTAGGCTTCCGGTTCACTGCCCGTTTGCCATCATTGGTGTAACATGCGCCGCCAGCACCTGATTGATAACAACCTGTAATCCGCTTGCCCATCGCATCCTTGCGAAGTTTTGGAGTGCGTTCTGCAAATGAATCCAGTCCAATGGAGTTACACCTCTTTGAGCATAGATCGTGAACGATCACTTTGAACCTGACTGGCTCTTTCTCAGGAAATTAGTCATGGCACAGCGGATTCTGGACCAAATTCGAGTCTCGAAACGAGCGGTTTGGGCCTTAAGGACCTCTTACCTAAGACATAATTCGCCGCCCGGAAATTTACCCCCGAAGGGACCCCGTTCCGGCCTCGTGCTAGGGGACTGCGTACAATATCCCGACAATTTTAGAATTATGGCTCTGTTTCATGAGGCTATCGCGAAGTTGAACGAACTGCTGTCATACGAATTGCATCATTGGCGGCTACCGGTCCGCGAGGACTTCTTGGAGTTCGTTGCGCAGCTTTGTGGCTTTGCTTGGCGAGATGGATGCGATATATGTGATGCCACCTTGCAACTGTCGAATGTATTTGTCGATTTCGTGGGTAGCAACCTGGTTTGTTCTGAGTTTGTGAATCCCGGAGCGTAATCGCGCGGTTCTATCTGGCAAAACACCCGGAAATCTTGACACTAGAACGCCATTCAAGACTTTACGACTTCCCGAGCCCATGACCTTGAGTTTCTTATGGGAAACGGAAAATCCTGCATGGCGAAGGCTCGCAACAATAACAGAGATGACTTCGCGAGGGTCCTTACCAGAGAAGGCGAGATCATCCACCCAAGTCGAGTACTGAATTCCGAGCCGCGCACATTCTTTTCGGATCGGCGGATCAATGGAGAAAATCACCAAATTGGCCAGCAAGGAACTTGTGGGGGCTCCTTGAGGGAGGTGCCTTTCAAATGTAGTAAGCTGCGTGAGAAGAGCCGCGATCCGCGGCGAGCAATCAAGAACCTCTCTCCAAACCCGATAGACCTGACGGTTCGTAATTTTTCGAAAGAAACTCTTAATGTCAACCGTTACTAGGGTTGGAGCACCAAGGTGGAGTAGCACATTGTCTAAGACAGTCTTCCCAGGGACGCCCCCACAAAGGTAGTAAGGGAACGCCAACGGCTTTAACAAAGTTTTATTTATCTTCGTTTGCATGCTCTTGAGTAATTCATCCGGATTGTCAATAATGCGGGGCTTCTTTTTCGCCGCTTTAGTTTTCTTCTGAAATGGTCGAGTCCGATCTCGCTTCGGGAAGGGGTGGTAATGCGAGCCGGCGTGACTACCAAGGAATTGCAGATGATGTCGGCTCGTTTGCAACAAAGCCTCGCATCTTGCCATTGAATACAGCATGAGCTTGCTGTTAGGAAGCGCTTCTGTCACGTTGACGTCGATTTCGGGGAGCATTTAAGAACAGTAGATGGGCTAGTGATTCGGCCGCGCGATGGATTTCATCTGGGTCGGCAATATTCAAATCTTTAGCTTCGGCGCCTAAAAGCACAAAAAGGTGGTGTGGAACTTTTAGAGCTTTGCATAGTTTTTGTAAGGCTTGGACGCTTGGCTTCCTTTTGCCCATCTCAAGCAAACAGACGTAACTCGAGTTCATCCCGGCCAGGTCAGCAACTTCGTTTTGCTGCAGGCCCGCCATCGCTCTTGCGATTCTCAATGCTTTGCCGTAATCCATTGGTTATCCAAAATGGGAATATGGGTCATCCTGACCAGAATCGTTGAGCTGACTAATCCCTATTGAACGCATTCAGCAAACTCTCCGCCACCCTACGAACACAGGAATACATTTCCGCGTGCGTAATATCAGGTTTGCGGCGAATCCGCTTAATCTCGTTAAGGGCCACCTCAATGTGCTTCTTCTGATCCGGACCAACGTCGTTTCTCGCAACCAATGCCCCAAGCTGGGCGGTGATCGCCTTTAGATCCTTGCTTTTTTTCATTGTTTCTCCTTGTCGGCGCAGTAGCGCCGTGCCGCGTAGCGCTTCCCGAGAAGGAGCGACGTTGGTCCAGACAACCCAATTCCAGAGTGCCGCACGAACAGTCATACAGAATATCCAACACTCATGACCATCACGCACGACCTAGCGACAATGGGTGCCTTGTAATTTCATCCATGACGCAGGAGCTAAATGCTCCCGCGTCCTTAGCTTCCGATCCCCCTTGCGGGTTACCGGCTGTGATCCTTTCGGATCCTTGGGAAGCCAAGCTGCGGAAAGAAGAAACAAATTTTCAAAGATCTATGAACCGTCGTAACGGCGGCCCGACTACTTCTATATCAAAGGGTTGACCGCCTGTCAATTAAAATTACACAGAGTAAAGATGAGCGGCCATCAGCCATCTCCTGCCTCACCGCGGGAGTGTATATCGTTAGCTCAAGTGGGAGACTTCGGCCTGAATCACGCGATCAGCGGCTGGCGCACGCTAATTTGATGTCGGCGAGAATCATGTCGTAATTCTGGAAAAGAATACGGTCCAATTGCGCTCCAGTCAGGTTGGGCTGGCTATTATGCGACCTGGGTGCTTGATCCTGACGGCCACGATATTGAGGTCGTCAATAAAAGCTAGCCCCCGCAAGAATATTCGCAAGTGCTACTCGTGGTTTTATCTGGCCATTTTGATGATCCTCCCGCACGAGGCTTTCCCATCCGCTATCGAATAAGTCTCACTAGCAGGGTCCAGAAGCTGTCCCGTCACAGCGAAGAAGAGCCTCAATAAGGAGAGAATCCCGCGCCACTGCCTGTGAAGTCGCGTTATCGGAATGTGGCTTTTGGCCCCGCACTGGCTTTGGGCCACATTCTGATAAGGCCATTTGTCAGGACCTGGTGGAGATGGTCGCTGGTAAATGGTGAGCGATGATGGAATAATCCTTGCTCTTGCGGGCATGGGCGAGGTCTATCGCGAGCATGACACAAATCTTTCACGGGAGGAAGAAGCCCATTAAACAACACCGATGGACAATCTTGTCACTCATAGCGGCTTTGGTGATCCTAGCTAACCTTCCGGTGAAGGCCGAGGTTCTCGACAAGACCAAGAATATCGGAGGAACCACCGTTCATTACAAGGTCGTGCTCCCAAAGAACTACGATGCCAGCAAAACCTATCCTGGCGTCCTTGCGTTTGGCGGCGGACCTCAGACCATGAACGTTGTGGACAACGTCATCGCCAGGAATTTTCGCGATGAGGCGGAGAAGCGAGGCTACATCGTCGTGGTCCCCGCAGCGCCGAACGACCAGTTGTTTTTCGAAGGCGGGGAGCGTATCTTCCCCGAGTTTCTGAAACAGATTCTGGCTGACTACAAAATCCTAGACAATAAGTTCCATATCGCGGGGCCGTCGAATGGCGGCATTGCCGCATTTCACGTGGCCTCGCTGAATCCTGAGTACTTCCTGTCGATCACTGCGTTCCCAGGGTATCTGTGGGAGGAAACTCCAGCGCATATCCAGGCCATCTCCAAAATGTGCATCAACATGTTTGTCGGGGAACTGGACCCAATGGGGTGGCAGGATATGATGCAGAAGCAGGCGTCGGAGTTTCGCGCCAAAGGCATGACCGCGCAATACACCGTCGAAAAGGGACAGCCTCACCGTTTGGAAACCCTCGCGGGCCCGAACGCAGGCCGGCTGTTCGATCTGTTCGAAAAGGCCAAGCACGGTTGCGGCAAATGAAACGATTACTTCGTCGGACTTAGAGCGCGCCGCGGCGCTAGTGGCTCTAAAACCGGAAGACCTTGTTGCTGAAAACCGGTCCATTCCTGAAAGTAGTGGTCAGTTGGATAGTTGTCGGCCACTCGGAATCTATTTTCGGACCGACTCTCGGTATCGCAGTTCGGCCAAGTCTCGAGAAGTCCACTTATCGGAGTATGGTCGTCAAACAGAGCGGTCCAATCCGATCCTCTCTGAATTTTTCCCAGGCAACCTGGTTACGCAGGACAAAGCCGGATCTGACTCAAATTCAAGTTACGAAACCTACGGCCTAGCCCTTAATACGTCTTACCTATTCACGTTAGAGGCACCGAAATCACACCCCCTCCGTAGGGACCCACGCCTCGGGCTCGTGTGAGGGGGCTGCGTGGAACACCACACTGACTTCTGAATCATGCCTGTGTTTCAAGCTTTCGCTGGGGCCTAATTGCCTCTTTGCTGGATTTCCCTGTCGAGGCCACGAACGAGGTGAGATAGTGGAACTTTGAGGGTGACACAAATCCGCAGCAGCGTCGTCACCGTGATTGGCCGACCTGCCTCAACCTGCTGCCAATGTCGTGCAGAAAAGCCAAACGAAATCATATCCTCTTGGCTGTATCCGCGCTGCTTCCGAAGCCTGCGAATTCTCTGCCTCGATGTCGCGTGAGACCTTGAGGGAGCATCATTCTGGCCTCAGCATCATAACGTCATGCATAATAAGGTTGGGAGTTGAAATCACGCTCCCCCAGTTTTGGCGAAAGCGAAGGATCCCGCAGCCGTCAGTCTTGGACGGAAGGGCGGGAAGGAGATCGCCAAGCGAGGCGCTGAATACTTCCGGCAACTGCAAGCGAAGCGAAAGAAGCGCAAAGGCGGTCGGCCTTCCAGGTCCAAGTAACCCCGCAAACAATAGATTGATTAACAACGAGCGCTCGTTGTTATATATTCCAGGCCGGTAAAGGTCGTTGTGTTTCCCAGGCAGCGACACCTGACTATTTGGTGCCAGTCCAATCCGGCCCGGAGGTCAAAGCGTAATGGCCCAACCCATGTTGTGTACGAAATGCGGAACCGTTGCAGTTTCCAGACGAGTTACTCCCGGATCCGGTTGGATTACATTTGTTCTGTTGTTGTGCTTCATCGTTCCCGGCTTGATCTATTGGATTTGGCGACACACGAGTACGTATCAGGTTTGCTCGCAGTGTGGTAGCAAGAGCCTCATACCGCCGACAGCCCCTCTCGCACAGGCAATGATCACGGCGCAGCCCCAGGTGGCAACTTCATTAATTGCAGAGCAACAGAGACGCAAGGACCAAAGCGTTGGGACATTTATTGCGATTGGCGTAATCGTATTTTTCTTTATCCTCGCCAGGATCAGCAAATGGATAAATACGAATGGCAGGCCAATCGGGCCAACTGCATTTTTAGCTTTGCTTCTGGTTGTTGTGCTCGCTGTTTTCGTGTGGCGTCTCATCAAGCGGGCTCGACCTGGTCCGTGATGTCGGCCGGTTACAGATATGCGGTCACAGTACGGTTGCCAATTGTTTCTTTCTTTTTACCCCATATAGTTGGGGTTGAAAAAGAATGAAATACAGCACAGATTGGTAGTTTCCCCAAAAGATGTAGGAGTAGAATTGCGTTCTCCCTGAATAATCATCTAGATGACAGCGAATCTATCATCGAACTCGGGGCACCTTGAATCTCAAGGACTCCTGCACACATTGAAGCGGTTTAAGGATTTTTCAGCCGCAATGCTACCTGTCTTGAGGAATATCAAAGCGGGCCAAAGACAGACCCTCCTTCGCACGTTATATAAAGTGGCAAAACAAAGATTCACTATGGAGAATGACTTGCAGCGGGAAAAGCTTCTTGCGCGCACGGTTCGAAAAAGAGGAATACGGTTTGGCCAGATTTGCGCGAGTCTTAAGAACGCTTTGAAATTCCTAGAAAAAGCGAAAGATCTGTGCGCCGATGGCGAATACCGACTTACATGGAAGATCTTTGTAGAAGACGGCATTGAAGATTTTATCCAGCTCTTGCGGTTCGAGATCAAAGACACGGAAGGTTGGCACCGTGAGATGCTTGCGGGGGAAATACATCCGTATTTTAGAACACGAATGGAAGAACGTACTCCAGTAAACATGCTGCATGCATCATTCCCAGGACTCGGAATAGCTAGAATCGATTATTGGTTCATAGGCGAACTCCAACTATGTTTGGCTGAGCATGGTGCTTCCTTGCGCCCGAATGACTCCAACCGAATCATCTCACAGATATTTGACGCAGCTTTTGGTGAACGTTACGACATATCTCGCGTGAAAACTGCAAGACGCAGGATTGCGGGTCGACCGATTGTCCTTCAGTAGTCCAACCTTCGGTAACAGTCTTTAAGTCTCTCCAAATCGGGTCAAAAGCAACAGCCAGTTCATTTTCGCGCTATCAATTTGTTTCGCGACCGAGAACTTGTCACTGTGGCGTAATGCCCAACTATGACAGGGGAATATCATTCCAAGAAAGAAGCAGCTCTCAGAGCGGCCCGTCGAGGCTGGGCAGTGTTTCCCCTTCATTCAGTCAAAGAGGGCGACTGTACTTGCGGCAAGTCGAATTGCTCTAGTCCAGGAAAACATCCCCGCACACCACATGGCGTCACCGACGCGACTACTGACATTTCGACAATTGTAGGTTGGTGGCGACGATGGCCGAGCGCCAATATCGGGATTGCGACAGGCATAACGAGCGGCATCGTTGTACTGGATATTGATCCTCGGCATGGCGGGTCCGAATCGCTACGCACGCTCGCGGGCCAATACGGGCCTTTGCCTGACGGACCGCGTGTCCGAACTGGAGGACGAGGGGAACACGCTTATTTTTTGTGTCCCCCCAGCGGACTCAACAACAAAGTTGGCCTGCTTCCGGGAATTGATATCCGCGGTGATGGTGGGTGCGTCGTTGGCTCGGGGAGCACGCATTTGTCGGGCAGAACGTACCTTTGGCAACGGGAAAAAACGCCGAGAAAAAAACAGACACCGCCGCTCCCGGGCTGGCTTCTGAACCTGGTGCAGCAACGACGTAATCCGGCTAAATCAGGATCCTCCAATTCAATCCCCGAAGGACAACGGCATACGACTCTTGTATCCCTCGCGGGGACCATGCGCACTCGCGGCATGTCGGCACAGGCAATCGAGGCTGCCCTCATCGAGGAGAACTATGCCCGTTGTACTCCACAGTTGGCTGACGAGGAGGTCAGAAGTATTGCTCGCAACATCAGCCGATACCCGCTTCAAAATCAGGCCTTGCATTCCACCCCGCTAGAGAATGAATTGTGGATAGAAAAACCACTCCCATTCCGGACAGCCGCTACTTTTTCTGCTGAGACCCCTGTCGACGTGCCTTGGATCGCAAGACCATGGGTGGCGGTTGGTAGCCTCACTGGTCTGCACGGCAAGCCCAAGGACGGGGGCAAAACCACCTACGCATTGCACATGGTTGGAAAAATCCTTGATGGTGAACCGTTCATGCAGCAGCCCACAGTCAAGACACCAGTCGTGTACCTTTCCGAGGAACGCCCAACGACACTGATGCAAGCGCTCCGAAAAGCGCATCTGCTCAATCGGGATGACCTCATTCTCCTGCTGTCAAATGAAACTCATGGAATTTCCTGGCCTGACCTAATTCGCGCGGCGGTAGACGAATGCAAAACTCGAAATGCTCAACTCCTAGTTGTAGACACATTTGCCCAGTTCGCGGGTTTTGCCCATGGCGAGGAAAATTCTGCGGGCGATGTTCTCACTGCAATCAGGCCGTTACAGAATGCAGCCGCCGCTGGATTGGGCGTCGTGATTGTTCACCATGAAAGAAAAAGTGGTGGGTCTGTCAGTGACTCCGGGCGCGGTAGCTCTGCAATCGCGGGCGCTGCGGACATCGTCCTCAGTCTTCGCCGCCCTGAAGGAAACCAAAATCGTGCTGTACGTGAAATAAATGCCATTTCGCGTTTTTCTGAAACCCCGGCCAGATTGCAGATCGAACTCACTGAGCACGGCTATCGCTCCCTCGGCGCCCCAGGCGAGGTGGCTAAAGAGCAAGCCGCTTCCGATCTTCTGGCAATGATTCCCTCAAGCAAAACAAAAGCCTTAACTATTGATGCCCTCATGAAGCAAACAAAAAAAACGCGCCCACATGTTCAGAAGCTTTTGGATGCCCTGATGGATCAGGGAAAGCTTCAAAGAACGGGGAAGGGTAAGAAAAATGATCCATACCGGTATTACGCGGTTTAGGGATTCTTTCTTCTTCAACTACATCCCTATACGGGGAGAAAGAAACAAATGAAAACGCCTCGCGAAAATGATCACAACAATGAGGGCGCAGAAGTAATCGTCGAAACGATTTCTGGAGACGATTGTCTTTGGACGGTTAAAGAGGCGGCCCACTTTTTGAAGTTGTCACCGTTGAGTTTATACCACCTCGTTTCGGCCCAACGCGTTCCCGTAATTCGGCTATCTTCCAGATGTATTCGTTTTAGCCGGCGTGCTCTGGCTGCTTGGATAGCGGAATTGGCTGTACCTGCAAAGTCGTCGGATCTTACTCAGTTTAAGAGAAAATAATTTAAACACTCAAAAGGAGAAATACATGAAAGCTAGTCTTGACAAAAACCGTCTCAACGTCTCAATGCCGCTTTTCACCGTACCCAGACCTTCCAATAGCGGTAAGTCATTATTGGTCGCAACCAGTCGTGGCACCCGAAAAACAAACATCGAAATAGGTGGCAAGTTTGTTTATGTGTCGGCTAGCGCATTTATCCGAAAGCGCCAAGCCCGACCCAAGAAAATTGCTGCCAAAAAGCGATGAATGTAGTCCGCCTGACTCGATTCGGCATGGAATCGACTTCCAAACACTTCCACCTATAGATTCCCGGTTGACAGGCTCCAAAGTAATGGCTGCCGCGTCACAGGAGAAAGTTCGATGGCGAAAGGCAACGAAAAGCGGTGCGCAATATACGTCAGAGTGAGTTCAGATTCACAGAAGGTGGATTTGCAGGAGACAGAACTAAGGGAATTTGCAGCCAGACGTGGATGGAGTGTCATACGGGTATTTGCAGACAAGGGAATATCTGGAGCCAAAGAGACTCGCCCAGCGCTCAATCAGCTTATGACCGAATGCCGTCTGCGTCGGGTGGACATCGTGGCCGTATGGAAATTTGACCGGCTTGCACGATCCGTGAAGCAGTTGGTAACAACTCTCGATGAATTCCATACGCTCGGGATTGATTTTGTGTCCCTCACCGAACAAATCGACACTTCCACAGCAATGGGCAAAATGACCTTTCACGTGCTCGGTGCCGTGGCTGAGCTTGAAAGGGCTCTGATCGGGGAACGGACGGTGGCCGGATTAAGGGAGGCTCGCCGGAAGGGCAAGCGCCTCGGACGCCCGCCCGGCAAACTGAATTCCGATCTAATCGCGAAGATAAAGGCGGACAGAATGAACGGAACGATGAGTCTACGGAAGCTCGCCCGAAAGCACGGCTTAACACTATGGTCCGTCCAGCGTTTGGTTGAGCGGGATTTCGTCAACGTATGAAAAACGTTCGTTTCTGCGACACGGTTTCTCTGACTGCTACCTGGACTGATTCCTTAGGGTTTAGAGCGATGAGATTCCAAACGTTTTTCATACATCCCATTTTCCGTGTTTCTCCGGGAAGTTCACACGCCGACTGTACTGAAGTACGTGGAATTAAAGAAAACACAGCAGAACAAAGATCTGCGCGTTCGTCACTAGTTGTCGTGGGCGGGAATTTTAGTCGTGAGCGGAAGTTGTGAAGTTTTTAGAGCGGACGGACGGGAGTTGCGATGGGGCTGTATCGGCGCCGTTGGCGGGACAGGAACAGCAAAGTCCACGAGAGCAAAACTTGGTGGATTGACTTCGTTTTGCCAGGAATCGGACAGCGTTGTGAATCGACTGGCACCACCAACAAACGCCTCGCGAGAAAGATTCTGGACACTCGGCGCGCGGAGATCGTGGAAGGCCGTTACGTCAATCTCGTTAAATCCCAGGCTCCCAGTTTGAAAGATTTTTGCCGGCAATATATCGAATCGCGCAAGGATCTTTCTCCGAATACTCGAAAGCGCTACGAATGCTCAGAACGGAACCTCGTGAAGTTCTTCGGAGATTCGCTTCTTTCGGACATCTCAGAGACCCGCATTGAGATGTACAAGCAATCCCAGCTTGGAACGGGATTGCGGGCGGCTGGGGTGAACAGGAACCTCAGCCTGTTGCGGTTGGTTCTAAAGAAAGCGCGGCGGGAGAGGTATATCGCCCAAAATCCGTTGAATGATTCGGAACTGTTCATGAACGAACGGAAGGAACGGCTCCAGGCGAAACCGTTCACATTGGAGGAGGAGCAAAAGCTGTTGTCTGTAGCAATGGGTTATCTCAGGCCGCTCATCCTTCTCCTCGTCGATGCAGGGTTGCGCGTTGGAAAAGAAGCCTTACCGCTTCGATGGATTGACCTGAACTTCGAGGGCGAGAACCCAGTCGTGTACGTCCGTGCCTCGAAAACCACCGCCGGGATCAGGAGTATCCCGTTGACAGCCCGGCTAAGGGCGGAGCTTTTACGTTGGAAAAAACTGACCGGTCCCGCGGCCTCGCCGTTTGTGTTCTTCTATCCCAACGATCCGACAACGCATTTGCGGGCAGTAAGGAAGACCTGGGCACGAGCACTGAAGGAAGCTGGAGTGGAACCGAGGCGGATTTACGACTTACGCAGCACATTCGCGACACGACTGAACGCCGCGGGGGTGCCACAAGTATTCGTCGATCAGTTGATGGGACACGCTGGTGGATTGGCGCAGACGTATGCGAAGGCAAACGATGAGTTTCGGCGGGGAGCCATCGACAAACTGGAAGCCTTCATTGTCGCGAAGGAAAGGGATTCGGTCCAAAATGTCCCGGATTTCAGATCCAGTTCTGGACAAAAAAGTACTACGAATCTACTACAGTTCCCCCGAAACACGATCCGTCCAACGGGTGACTGAAGTCCTGAACTAGTTGAATCCAAAAGAGAAACATGGTGGGGCTGGGGAGAGTCGAACTCCCGACCTACGGTTTAGGAAAACAGTGGACTGTTTTGACGGGTTTTGAAAATTGTGGACTCTACTATATTCCTCAATCACTTACAAGACAGCTGAGTTGAACCGTTTGTACGTGATTTGAACCGTTCTGAACCGATAACTACTACAAATCTACTACAGTGATCTGCTGTCAAATTCAGGGCCTGCCTCTACGACTCTGGAGCTATTGACGCGCTTGCCTGTTTCTCGTACGCGGGCGCTTCAGGGGCACATTCCGATAACGCCGTTACTCAAACAAAACCAGTGCTGCGGGGGCTCTGTTCGCAGGAGTCCTACAGGAGTATTACCCCGAGGGCACCGGTCGGCCTCACCCGGACCGAAATTTCGAGTCTGTTCGGGGGACACCGTAACAGAGGCGAGATTGGGCTAGCGCTTGTTGTCTTGGCACAAAACGGCAACGCGAGCTGTTGGCAAGAACCCACCGGTGGACGACTGGATGAGCGCTGGTTTGCTTTAGGAAGGAGTTCATTCGCATTGCGGGGATGACGCACGTGCGCACATCGCCCTACTTTCCACAATCGAATGGCAAGCTGGAGCGCTGGCACAAATCGCTAAAATCCGAGTGCATCCGGCCCGGTACACCGCTGACCAGGGAAGACGCGGTGCGTTTGATTCAAACCTACCTGGATCATTACAACACCGTGCGTTTGCACAGCGCCATCGGTTATGTGACGCCGCAGGATATGCTTGCCGGGCGACAGGCCGAGATCCACGCGGCGCGCGATCGCAAGCTCGAGCAAGCGCGTCACCAGCGGCAGCTCCGGCGCACGGCCGTATCGCTGCTTGCACATTTCTCGAACGCGACTACAATGACCTCGCCAGGGGAAACGGAAGCGGGCTCTGCAGGGATGCAACCATGCTAAGGGATAACCTGGTGGAGCTCATCGAGCCGATGCTAAACAGCGCGGGAGCTGATCCTCTCGCGCTGCGTATTCATAATCTGGCAAACGCATCGGACGATAGACTCCCATGCCTTGAAAATCCCCGCCCCGAAGGGGCGGAACCTTCACTAACGGAAAACGCCGCTTCTCCAGTTCAGGCTGAACCAAGACAAAACAGTCTGTGCAAGTCTTTAACCTTGCGATCTTCCACAAAGGGATCCGCGTTGATAGGCGGCGGTATCGACGCGCTCTGAGCCCCTCCTACCGCACCACTTAACTTCTCGCTTCCGATCCAGCGTGCGGGTCATTAGCTCCACCTTCCCTACCGGGCGGTGGTGAGTTACGAAAAACTAAAGCTGATCTCTACCCTCAAATCGATCGGTGTTGGCTCGCCATCAAGGACCGTAGGTTCATACCTTCTTTTCGAAACGGCGCTCAATGCCGCGGGAATAAGCATCGGTTGCCCGCTGATCGCGCGCATACCCGTCACTTTGCCATGCTCGTCGATAACCGCTTCGATGATCACGACTCCGGATAGGCGGGCCTGCCTGGCAAGAACTGGATAATCCGGTTCGGGCCCAAACAGTAGGCGTGGCGGCTTCACATTGCCACCCACGCGGACGGGTACCTTCGGTCCTTCCGCAATCGGTGGCGGCACGCCATTCAAAACACCTCCTAGAACACCCCCCACTTGGCCTCCTGGAACTCCGCCAGTTACTCCGCCGGGCACTCCCATCAACGCCTCATCCGGAGGTGCCTCTACACTGCCCGGAGTGGCCACGATGGCTTTCGGAATGAATGTAGGAGCAGTCAGCTTCCCAGGCGTGTAGACCCGCACAGGTGTAACGCGAGCCGGCCGCGGCGCGGCCGACGCAGCCATCGGTGCGGGAGGCGGAGCCGCGAGAGGCGGCGGCGGAGCTAGGTATGTTAGATTGACCTTCTGGAAATTGAGCCCCGTCGTAAAATAGAGCGGCAAAATCAGAAGCGCAGCCAGAATCACGACGTGGACGACAATTGCCGCGACCCAATCCAGAGCGCTGCGCCGCTGGTGCGTGGATGCATCTTCCAGCATGGCTTCCGCGAATACGCCCCGTGCAGGCTCTACCTTTTGTGGGGGCAGGATCACGTGTTGTTTTTCGAGGCCCGCAGCCTGTGTTTCCCCAAGCAAAAAGACGTGTTGATTACACATGGCATCATCTCCGTGCCTGCAAATGCTGAGTCGCGGGACGGCAGGCTTGGAATTACAGTGTTATAGGTGCACTGAGGGGGCCAAATCCCCGAATAGATCTGAACTTTCCGATGGTCCGCGAAGGTACTGACCGCAGGAGACTTAGTCGGTTGGGATGATTCAATTAGGCAAAGCCTGACTTTAGGCGGTGTTCCGGATCAAGCCAATTGGGCGTGCATGGTCCCAATTGTACCGCTTCAGTGTCCGGCCTTGTGAAGGCTTACCTCACTCTCGGTGACAGCACTGGAGCGATAATCCGCCAGTTGAAGAGAACATGGATTAATTCACCATTTGCCTCGATGGGTGCAAGTTCAACGTATCCCGCCTAACAAGTATACGACCAACAGAATGAGCAGAACCGTCCCAACGATTCCAAGGCCCCCACCTGTCCCCCATCTGGAGTACCCGTAATAGCCGCCTCCGCCGCCGAACAACAGCACCAGAAGAATAATCAGCAATATCATATCAAGTCTCCTTTCAGCTTGTGACCTAGGATTCGTGTCAAAGACTTCGCTGCGTTCGCGCCCTGGCAGTGAAACGCTTTGAAGCTCGATCCTTAAATCGGGCTATGACTTGCTGCTCGACCCCATGAGCACCAAGACAACCCCTCCAACCAACGCCAGCCCTCCAAGTATTGGGGGAAGTGGAATTCGTTCATGAGTTTCGGCCGTGAGGTGCACCGATCCCACGTCGAGAACTTTCTTCTCGCGCGTGTAGTTGATGCCTTGATACGCAAGGACCATTGCGCCAAAAACGATTAACAAAATTCCAATCCAGATCATCGGTTTCATTTTTGTGTCACCTCCACTAGACAGCTCTTCGGTTTCATGACTTTCATTTCCTCTCCCATTGAATCGGGTTCGTTCAACTGCCAACGCGGATCTTGGAGAGGTTATCGAGCAGTCCAAACACATTCAGAAGCCAGACGACCACACAGATGACCACGATCGCATTCAAAATGGACTTAATCGTTCCCTGCATTGGTATGAAGCTATTGACCAGCCAAAGCAGGACGCCCACCACGACCAGAACGAGTAGAACTTGAAGTAATGGCATGACCTGTTGACCTCCTCTTCTTCGCGGGCAGGCCCGTCTGGCCTGCTCCACGATATTGCGCCACTGAGACCTACTTACCGGACTTGTTCCTCGGAGATTTCTTGTCGAGAGTGGAAACGAGCAATTTCGCCGATGCGGGCGCGTGGATCTTGCTATTGATTACGATGTCCTTCGCCGTGACTCCTTTTCCGTACAACCTCTCGTTGCCGTCGTTATCGGGGCGAAGCGTTGACCCTTCTAGAGAAATCCCGGCAAACAATCCTCGCGCACGCGAATACGACAGAATTTCCGCCCGCATAGTGACATCCGTGGCTGCTGCAGCACTGCGGCCCTTCGGTCCGGCTGCAGCAGCCATGTCGCCGCCGAGCTTGACCTGGCTAGTGAGAATCGAACTAGCCCCACGCGGATTCATCACCAACAAGACAAAGTCTGTCGCTTGGCCTCCCAACTGCAAGCCGAAGCTTCCACCTTCGAGCGCCATCATGGAAGGCGCACTCCAACGACCGTTGAAATCCTTGCCGCTCCGGCAAGTCATCACGCCGCGGCCGTAACTGCCCCCGAACCCGATGGCAAATTTCAATACCGATGGCAGGACGATGACGCATTCCGCCTTGTCCAGTAGATCCGCCGGAATATCGTCGGGAACATTGAGGATTTCAACCATCACCTGGCCGGCATTCTTAATGCGATTGTTTTCGTCTTTTTGGGCAAACGCAGGCAGGCCAGCCAAAACCATCGCGACCATTAACGACAGGATTCTTTTCATGGACATGTTCCTTTTTGCCTTAGCAAGTTCATATATCCCGCAGATATTTAATTTGTCCGGCACCCCCTCTGCCAACGCGCTCTTTTTAATTCGTTATCCTGTCAATATCGGTGATATCCATCAGAAGCTTAGGTGATCCGTCCGGAACAGGACTGTTCAAAAAGAGACAGGCAGATCGCAATATATCGGACCGGGCAGATTCTAAATCGGGGATTCAAGATTCGCGGCCATTTGGTCGGTCGCTTCGGGAAAGCGCGCCAACTCCCGAGAAACGGGGCGTTATCGGTAAGTGGAAACCAGCCCCATCGGGGAACAAATTGGGCTGATTCAGCCCGTGTGGTTTGATTACCGAGCAACTTACGCGTAACGGGAAATGCAAATATGTCGCGAAGTGAACAGACATCCATCTTCCTCTCTTTTATGATCCTGCCTGCGCAGGAAGTAAGACGAACAGGAGATCAAACGATGCGAATGTTGAAAAGGGCTTTCAGCTTTTCTATCTTGCTCTTGGCGCTGATGGGACCTTCATTCCTAGCCGCACAAGACTCGGCAAAGCAGGATATGAAGGACGCCGGACACGAAACCAAGGAGGCCGCAAAGGACACCGGACAGGCAACAAAGAAAGTTGTTAAGAAGACGGGCCACGCCGTAAAAAAGGGTACTCACAAAGCAGCGGAAAAAACGGAAGAAGGCGCACAAAAGGTAAAGGATAAGACTGATCCAAATTAATCCGAAGGTAGCGTGACGACATGAAGATATCCCTATACATGTCGATTAGTTCTCTCGTGAAGCCCCTCTTTATGTTCTGTTTTGCTGCCGGGCTGTTTTGCGGCCATGCAAACGCTCAGAAATCTGATCATCCCAATGCCGCCCCTAACAAAAGCAAAATCGAAGTTCGCAACAATGCCGGCAGCCTGCTTGCCGATCTCCTCGGCAACGAGAAGAATGTCAGCAAAATCTTAATCATTAAGCACAATTCCGCCGAAATTGGACGGCTGATTAAAGCGATTTCAAAGACTGCCGATGACGGAGCGGAACAATTGGAAGCATTAGCGAAGAATGATACGACGTTGAACTTGCACGCGCTTCAACTTCCGCCTGGTGAGATAGCCACTCGTGCTGCTATGTCCAAAACGAAGGAACACGAACTTATCTTCTCTTCCGGCGAGAAGTTTGAACTAAATCTGCTACTCACCCAAACGGAAGCCTTGGATTACGGTTCGCATCTGGCGAAGATCGCGGCGGAGAATTCTTCCTCGCCGGAACAGCAGCACAAATTCCATTCACTCGATGTCGCGCTCAACGCTCTTTTCCAGCAAGTCGTTGCGAAATTACGTGCGCTGCCTGGAAAATAACTCTGCGTTCGCCCGGCGGAGTGCACAGCTACGAACGGGTACACTGCATGTTTTCCACAGTCTTCACTTTTTTCCACAGCCTGGACGGTCAATTCCTCTTGCCTCGCGCTCGCGGCGTTCTAGGATGAAATCGCACCGTTAAAGGAGGCAAGCGAAGATTAGCGGGGATTTAGGAGGTAACACTACATGGCACAACCACAAGCGGCTCGAATCACCTGTAATCTATGCGGCGGTTGGTACAATTCGGAACGTGAAATGCGCGACCACATGCAGACGGTTCACCGCCGGTTTGTTTCAGACCAAAGCACTTTCCAGACAGATCTTAAACAACAAGATAATCTTAAGCATGACCCTGATCCATCAAAGGAGGAATGAGCCAGATTTTCTGTACAGTTGAGAAGTCAACTGTGAGTCCGATTCAACCCGGAAGAGAACTTTTAGACCAGATGGACAATCTGACGTAATCATCATAACGAGGCCGTGCATGGTAAAATAACCTAGAGGCAAGATTCAATGTCACGAGTAATTTCTTATAAATGCAACACGCCCGGCTCTGACGCGATTCTTCAAGTGGCAGAAGTGCCAGACGATACGAACAGGTCGATACACATTATGTTGCGCGTCGGCGATCCCGTCCTGATTACATGCCCGGATTGTAAGCAGGAACACGAATACTCACCCGAAGACAAGCAAATGGTACAGCCTGTATAGACTGGCCGGACAGGGAGCGCCGGAGCTTGAAGCTCGCCGTGGAGAACGATGGGGCGTGGCGTGTGTTCGGCAAGGACAACAAAGTGTCTTGGTCTGCGCCGTAGCCCGCCACAATCGAAACCGTGAGCCAGAATCAGCCCGGTGCTCATTGGTTGTGGCGAACTTCACTCCAAATAATCGGTTGGTTTTCCTGAATGTACCCAATGTACGTCCTGACTGGCATGATTCTTAATTTATCGACGCTTCTAAAGATGGCCGCAAGAGCCTTATAAAGCATTCCGATGATTGAGTCACCAAGATCCGACTCTACTTCAAACTCAACGGTGTATCTCATGTTTCCTCTTTCTGTAGCGTCTGCCAATCCGCAGCTCCCGCTTGGATAGATTCTACATGACGAACGCCGGAGCTAAGTTTCCAGAATCGCCTCGATTCTATACCGATGTACCTTGCTCTGAACTCGCTCCCATTTTCACTGACTGCCAAACATGCATGCATAAGGCCGCGTGAGCATCACGAAGCAAAAATCAGAGATGCGAAAATGGAACAGGTTTTCATATAGCGCCCGCCGCTATCGCCTCGCGTAAGTTTTGTTTCTCTTGGTCGGAAAGCGCCCACGCGTGTCCACACTGGCTACCTATCACGGTTATTTCTTCGCCAGTTTCGAGCATTTGCTCTAGGCGCTCACGTCGTATGCTCGTTCCTTGTTTAAGTTCCGGGCATTGAGGGCAACGAGAAACCAAGGACAACATAAGGTTCCTCCTGGGGGGTTTGTAGTGGGATTGTAGCATGGCCCTTCTACGGTCTTGTGTATCGAAACTTCGCTGCTATCCTTGCATCAACGCTCGTATCCACACTGGCAACTTTATTGCGTTTCACTTCAGCCCGTATCTACGCCGTAGTAACCAAGGACGCCGCAACGCAGCGTGGAGCCAAGCGAAAATCCGATACTTGTGCCTACAATTCGGCATGCCACAAACCCACACGACGGGGTCCGGCCACAGGTCCAGTCGCCTTGTGTACCTCACCTTATATTTCCACGCCATCTCCGCCTCTTCAGGACTCCGGGTCGTCGCAGAGAATCTAGAATTTCATTTGAACAGTTGGCAGTGCTCTGCGCGCGTTGTGAAGAATACCTCTGTCACAGAATGTGCCTTATGGGTTAATACTGTCCGGAATTGGACAGTTGATTTGTGCCCACTGTCATATCATGTGCCTGAGTGGTCGCTTGCGATAGCCTAGGAGTTACAAACAAGTTGTAACCCGACATGTCCTAAGCAGGGGGATCATGGAAGCAATCACGAGTTCCAGCAAGATAAAATCCAACAAAAGGCATATTTTCAATGCCCAGCTGTATCTCGCTTCGGTCGGTGTTGCGAGAAAAGTTGTCGAGTATCAAAGATCAGAGAAAGCCTACTCTCAGGGTGATCTCGCTACGAATGTTCTGTACGTTCAAAAAGGCAGGATAAAGCTGTCCGTTGTCAATGAGGTTGGCAAAGAGGCAGTCGTGGCGATGCTTGGACCCGGTGACTTCTTCGGTGAGGGTTGTCTGGCAGGGCAGAATGTTCGTATAGGGACGGCGACCGCGATCGCTGCCACGACTTTACTTGTTATTGAACAAAAAGAGATGGTTCGCGTGCTCCACACTGAACATGCGTTCTCTGACCGCTTCGTGGCTTATATGATTGTGCGGAATATCCGCATTGAGGAGGATTTGGTCGATCAGCTCTTTAACTCCACCGAGAAGCGACTGGCTCGGACTCTTTTGCTGCTCACTCGGTACGGTAAGCAACCCCACCCGGAAAAAATGCTTCCCAAAGTATCGCAAGAGATGCTGGCGGGGATGATCGGGGCAACGCGTTCCCGGGTCAATTTTTTCATGAATAAATTCAAGAAACTAGGCTTCATTGGATACGATGGCGGACTCCATATCAACACTTCCCTCCTGAGCGTTGTCCTGCACGAGTAAGCACCAACCTACACGGAGTCCCAACCCACTCTTCATTTGCGCAGATCAAAACCGATGGCGCAGATCACCGACGTACTGCTTGCGGACTTACAACCGAACGGCATGGTCCGAATTGTCTTCATTGCGTTCGTGGGCGCGTGCCATTTGCAGATTACCGGCAAGAGCATTAATCGGGAGGAATCGAATGGGCCTCTGTCCGTTGACGATTCAAAAAGTCGCGGTTGGGTGATGTTGCTCTGCGGAATGCGATTATGCCTATCGTGATTCTACTTTGAGGTGCGCAAATATTTCTTCTTTTCGGTTCAGGTATTCCTCAAAAGCTTGGACTTCGGCCATGCACTGTTTCCCCAGCTTATCGTAGCATTCACGCGAAACAGGTTCTCGCGAACGCTCTAGGAGAGCGCCCAACTTCGCTGCCTCAGTTGAAAACATGCTGAACGCCTCCGACAAATGTGAGACCAATTCAGCTAGACGTTCATCTGTCGCTATAAGACTCATGACGGTTCTCCAAGCCCGGCTTTCATGCGGGCGAGTTTCTTTCCTTCCCTAGTTTTCTTCGCTCTATGTATTCCCTATGTTCGTCAGGGTTCCGTGTACTTGGCTGGTACTAGGTATTGGGCAGGCTGCGGGCCAGATACCAGGTTTTTCGGAAGTAGCGCAACTAAAGCAGTTAGACACGGACTTGAACTGTACGCGGGCAATTGGCCGAGTAAATTGTTCCCTCTAGCAGGAGGATGTTCCGGGTCTCTAGGAATTTTTTTTGATCGAGACGACCTTTCGATGGGAAGCAGTCTTCACACCCCGCAGCCCTGAGTACAGTTCCGAGAG
Source organism: uncultured Acidobacteriota bacterium (assembly GCA_963719875.1). Classification (GTDB taxonomy): domain Bacteria; phylum Acidobacteriota; class Terriglobia; order Acidiferrales; family UBA7541; genus Palsa-360. Next base: position 2,760,632 of record CAVRDJ010000002.1, read on the forward strand.
GTCGGTGTACAAAATTGGACAGATTTTTACCTTCGTCTGAGGTATAAAGCGTCCCTGCCTCCTCTGAGATCGATTCTCGGACCCACCCGAAGGTCGACGGGAGAACCAATATGATCACTGAGGGAACTAAGAATTTTTCGCCCGCGTACTCTGCCTTGTTCGATAAACCTGTGGTTTTGCTCGTCGTTATCCGCCAATGTCATGTCCCAATGCCTTGCCGCATTGTCGGCGAATCTGTCGCTGACGTGCGCGTCCGCATTCAGCCCGGATGGGAAATGGATGTCCGCAAGGACTTGATTCTGGCCGTGGAAGAAATCGTCAACGCCGCGGAAGACCATGTGAATTGAGCTATGAGCTTGGCACGGTTGATGCTTCTTTGAATGCGCACAGTCCACGGGACGTGATGTATGAAACGGATTTTCCTCTCACTGACTGGATTTATGACGCTGTTCGGACTGATGGCCGCTCCTGTTCAATCTAGGGTACTGGCAACAGACATATCTCAAACCCAAGCGCAGCCCGAGGCCAAGACATTCACCGGTACAATTCTGAAAAGTGGCGAGAATTTTGTCCTGAGTGAGTCAGGTACCAAGTCTAGGTATTTGCTCGACAACCAGGACACGGCACGCCCGTATGAAGGGAAGAACGTAAAGATCACTGGAACAATCGATGGGGCCAGTAATTTGATTCACATCGAAACCATTCAGGAGATCGTTTAGATGAGATTCGCAAGGAGAGATATAAACATGTATAACGAAAACAAGGAAGGGCCAACTCACGAACAAATAACGCTAAGAGCTTACCAAATTTATTTGGAGCATGGCTTTCACCCTGGCAACGACTTAGCCGATTGGCTCGCGGCTGAGAAAGAACTAACTGAAACATCGGCAAGAGAGGATGCAGATAGTTCCCTCACAAATGTCGAGCCAAGCTTGGGGAAACACGCAACAGCTTGAACTGCTACTTCTTGGAGCAAGCGATAACCAAGTCAAGCCTCCGGCCAACGATCACTCTTGGCCGGGGGCTTTCACGAAGGCAACGGCAACGTCCAAAATCTCAGACGGGCAAGCGCACTGATTCAAGACCGCGGGTAAATCGTCTAATGCTGGTCGCGTACGAAGATCGGGACAGCCTTCAATCGAACAACTACAAATAACGCCCGATTGGAGTGCCTTGCATTGGTCTGTAGTTTGAAACTGAGGGAAATAACAATGAATCTCAAAAGAATTGGATGGTCAGCAGCTTTGATTGCAATGGGAGCGTTTGCGACGACTCCGCGCATTGGAGCGACGGAACTTAGTGCGGCCCGTGTTCAAAACTCGCAGCAACCCGGCAACCCGACTCCAAACGATCCCAATAGCCCTAATAATCCGCCAAACAATCCAAATGGGCCGAACGCTCCAGGGAACAGTCCCAGTAAGCCAACCAAGCCCAAGGATCGGAAGGGTCCAGCTCCAAAGAGTCCAAACCCAAGTAACCCAAGCGGGCCGAACAACCCAAATCCGCCAAGCGGCCCGAACAATCCGAATCCTCCAAGTGGCCCGAACAACCCAAATCCGCCAAGCGGCCCGAACAACCCAAATCCGCCAAGCGGCCCGAACAACCCAAATCCGCCAAGCGGCCCGAACAACCCAAATCCGCCAAGCGGCCCGAACAACCCAAATCCGCCAAGCGGCCCGAACAATCCGAATCCTCCAAGTGGCCCAGCACCCACCGCGCCATCTGGACCGGGCGGTACTGGCGGAACAGGCGGTGGAACAAGGTAGCGTCAAATTCTGATTGACCGGTAACCGGGATGGGCGGCCCGGCAATGACAGTTCCGAGCCGCCCGCTCCTTAATAAAGAGCGATGGATTCCCAAGCTTGCCAGTGAAAAATACTGAAATGGGAAGACGGACTGAACCACGCATGTCGGAGTGCCCGACCTCAAGACAATTCAGATTAAACAGCCTTCCGCTTTGTCATTTTCTTCGCTGCGAACAGCAACAATTCCGTTTTGCCTTTTTCCATTCGGCTGAATAGGCGACAGAACTCAGCCAGCATATGAGCGTCTTTGCCCGAACTGCCCCAAGCCATATCGCCAGCAGAGTTGTGCTTCGGAAGTTTCGGCGGCTTAGGCGGCTCTTCGCTATCATAGAAAAGTTGGTACATCGGAACTTCGAGGGCGCGTGCAAATTTCTCTAGCGTTTCGACGTTGGGGACCGTGTATCCGTTCTTAACACGCGAGATGTAGCAACGAAGTAATCCTGTTCGTTTCTCGACCTCACCTTGTGAGAAAGTTTTCTCTTCACGCAATGCACGCAATCGATCACCTATAACCATGGTTTGTTCCTCCACAGCATGAACGATCCCAAAAACAAGCTTCGGTTAAATTAATGACAAGTGAGCATAACTCACATTTCTAAAGGGGCACAGGACATTATCTTTTTCGGGCAGCAACCGCGCAGTACAATCAATCATGCCTGTTTGCCGCTATGCAATATGCCCAGTTCCGAATTGCATGGGGCTCGTGATCCCAGCGTACGAGCCAGACAGCAGGAAAATGCTTCACGAGCTTTCACACAAATGGTACCTGCAATGCCCGGTTTGTCAGCACGACTTCGTAATCACTGACTCGGAATTGAAGACTGATGAAATTTCATCCGTGCGTATACGTCAAACTTATCCTGACAAACCCTAGCAGGTTGGGCGCCAGGCTCACTATTCTGTCGGAGCGGTGTGCTGTTTGATTCTAGAATAGAAGCGGTTATCACAACTCCTACATCGATAAGCCCGAAAACCCAGAGGGTAAAGAAAGACGCGCTCTAGAACACCTCGACGTTGGGACCTGGAAATATCTGTCGATCCACACCGAGGGCAGAAAAGTTTGGATTTGATATCTCGCTTCATTCAATCCGAATCCATCAGGATAGCCCTTAGAAGCCGAAGCTTAACATCTGAGCAACAATTTTAGCGTCAACTCATCTTGAGATTTTGGTTAGGTCATTTGCTTCGCCCAAATGGAAGCGTTTATGCTGATTGTCGAAAAAGAGGAGCGCTGAATCCGGATGCGCCCGGGCCGTGCGTGATAGAATCCGCGCCGGAGGTAATCAATGATGGATATTACACAAGAAATCTCCGAGGCAACCACGATCACGTTGGCATCTGGATTCGGAGTCCGAATACCTAAATTTGCCAACGCGGCCAACGTAACTGCTCAGGACGTGAAGAACACGACGACGGGCCTACTGGAGTTGATCGGCGACTTGGATAAACGCCTCGCCGCAATTGAAAAATCCGGCAAGTGAATCCGGGCGCGCCGGGGCTATGTGAGGTAGAATGCGCCGTATGGAGGTAGCACGAATGCCGAAGAAAACGCCTAAGAAAAAGGTGAAGCAGCCGATGCCAAAGCGTAAGTTTCCGCCAGCGAAAAAAGGCAAGGATAATTTTATTCATCCCGACCCCGCCTCACACTAAATGGCGTGTGGGGCTGGCTAGAATCGAACTGTTGACCTAGCAATGAGGAATCGCTACGCCGATCATATAGGAACAGCGTCTCAGTTTAGAACTCTTGGATTATTCCTTCACTTGCCTCCGCCAAAGGTCTTGAAATATTTCGACGGTCGCAGGGGCAAATCCTGCGTAGTGATTGTTCGCGTAAATAAAACGCTTCTTGAACGACTTTGCCCCGCCAACTTCTACGCATCGCGAGCATAGTACTTACGAGTCAGTCCAACGAATGCCTCTAGCGCGTTCGGAAATCAATTCTGCTATGACGAGACAAATGATTGTGGAAAGGACAAGCGCAAGGTAACCAGCAACGAATACCAAAAGCGCCCCGATAGCTTGGAGCATGGCGGTGAAGGCAGTAGGGAAAGTCATCGATGGCCTCCTGTGTTATTCCCTTCGAGTCCATGCTCGTACTGAGATTAGAGGTTAACAATCAAGTTGATCGTGCATTTGATTCTAGGAAATATCTGTATAAAAGCGCACAAAACTCAAATGGTGTAGGCGGGCTCGTTCTGTTCGTACGAGAACTGCGATCCGGACAATAAGTTTCGGTTTGACCCAAACGCACCCTGCTTTCGCGGGGCTGCATTGCAATTCCTTCGTCAACGTTTGTTCTTGGACACGTCATCCTTGATTTGCTTGGCGACAGATTCGGCTTGTCGTTGCAGCATCAGTGCGGCAGACTGCATATCATCCAACAGTTCTCTGTACTCCTCCTCGCCAATTTCACCCGAACGGTATGCCTTTATGTACTCTGCAAACAGGCGGTCCCACTCTTTAATCATGACGGCAGTATCTTTTTTAATAGTCTCAATCATGGTTGATAGCTCTGCTTTTGCTGCTTTTACTGCTGCTGATGCTGATGTTTGTGCCATTTTGTTTTCTCCCTTAAGCATGCCCGCTGAAGTAATTACGAGTCATGCTGTGCTGGTTCAATTGCATTGTAAACCTGTTGAATATCAAGTCCAAACTCAGCCGAACAGGATAACGCTCTGCACCTAGCACGACCACGCCAATGTTCTCGACGAGGACTTGCCGCCAGACATCAATCAGTGATTCTTCGAAGGAAGAGTCCATCGCGCACTCCGATTGGATAATATGCCTTGCCGGACGTATGGACTTGTCTGGTCAGCGCGTTACAGATCCCTCTGATTCGCTCAAAACGAACCAAACTACCAGCCCAGAGTGGCCAGCGCGACGTGCGCGACGTGCGGTTGACACGACAAGGCAGGAGAGCTAGGCTTTCGGGCGAAGGGGAATCCCAAACGGAAATTCCGGATCAAAGGGAGACGCCATGATCGCTGCGCCAAGACCTGCCAATGAGGAGGGGCGGTTGGAAGCTCTGCGTGGGTTCGATATTCTAGATACGCCTGCCGAAAAGGCATTTGACGACCTGGTTCGGCTCGCATTGTATATTTGCGATACGCCAATCGCAGCCGTTAGTTTCATCGACAACGATCGAGAATGGCTCAAATCAAAAGTGGGTGTGGCAGTGCCAGAGACGAAAAGGGATATTTCATTTTGCGCTCATGCCATTACGCTGCCCCATGAGACGCTCATTGTACCGGATACTTTATTGGATGCTAGGTTTTCAGATAATCCGCTAGTTACAGGTGAACCGAAGATCCGCTTCTACGCAGGGGCACCCTTGGTCACTGAGGACGGCTTCGTCTTAGGAACGCTTTGCGTAATTGACCACATCCCGAAGGAGTTGAGCGCCGCGCAGACTAAGGCTTTGGAGGTCCTCCGCAATCAAGTCATGCGAGAACTTGAACTGCACAGGAAAAACATAGAATTGTCAGAGGCAAACAAGAAGCTGGAGCAGGCACGTATAGTCTTGTCAGAGAGCGAGACTCGCTATTGATAGTGAATCGAGTGCTCCGTTGTTCATTCATAGCCAGCATCGAACTCACGCCGTTTCCATTTCCGTTGAAGTCAAACATTCTTTGTGCCCAAGGCAGTTGAACCAGGCATGTCGGAGTGCCCGACCTCAAGACAATTCAGATTAAACAGCCTTCCGCTTCGCCAACTTCTGCGCCAAGAAGAACACCAATCCCCGTTCATCTTCTTTCATGCGACCGAGTAGGCGGCAGAACTTGACAAGCATGCGTGCGTCCTTACCCTTGCTGCCCCACACGATGTCATCAGCGGACTTGCGCTTCAGAAGGTTCGGCAGCTCGGGTGGCTCTTCTCCATCATAAAAGAGTTGGTACATCGGGATTTCTAGAGCACGAGCCATTTTCTCAAGTGTCTCTATCGCCGGAACTGTATGTCCGTTTTCCACTCGGGAGATGTAGCAACGGAGCAGTCCCGTCTTCTTCTCAATGTCTCCTTGTGAAAACTTCTTTTCCTCCCGCAAGACACGTAAACGCTCTCCGATAATCACGGCTCGGTCCTCCATAGCATTAGAATGATTCGAGAAATTAACTAAGGCCTACATGGGGACGGTTGAGAATAGCTCAAAATCCGACAATTGCATAGGAATTGTCAGTCGAGGTAACAGTCGAATTCATAAGCAAGCCATGGCTGAAGGTTCATGCGGCGGAGCGCGGGTCGGCGCGGATCATTGCAGTTTGGCGCACTCTGCCTTCACCTGCTTGAGGATCGAGATATCCGCGTCCGCGTCTTTCCACAGCGCAAAAAATCCTGATATGGCGTGTGCGAGCCTTGACCGCGTCCACCGCTAATACATAGGCGCTTCAAAGACCAAGATGCGCGAGAGTCACGATCGGCAGGTCCGCGACAACGCGGCGGTGACACCCACCATCGCTTGCGAAGAGGTGGAACGAGAGCCTCCTAATCCTACTGTTTCTCGAAGACGACCGTGTTGTCCACCGTTTGTCCCTCAGCATTCTTGCCCGTGACCGTGTTCGTCCGGGTCTTGCCGTCTGCGGAGATCACCGAGCGCGTGACATTGAGCACCTCGCCTTTCCGCTTAGCAGTGACTTCGTACGTGTGATCGTCAATCTTCTTAATGGATTCGGCATCAGCCGCGTTTGGATTGGGCTTCCCGGCAACAGTCGACTTGGTGGGATAATCCTTGCCATCGAACTTTGCGGTGTACTGACCAACGGTCGCCTTGCCGTCCGCGTTCACACCATTCGTGACAAGCCGAATCCCTCCCGGGACTGCCGAAATCTTCGTCGTACCGCTCTTCGGCGCCGGACCCGGACTGTACTTGGATTTCGCAACATTCATCTTCCACGTTCCGATCAAGGGGTCATTCTGTGCCCACAATCCAACAGAAACCATCAACGCCAGGAAGACCAACACACCTAACCGTGGACGCATAAATTGTCTCCTTTTCTCATCCCAACTTCATAAGACTTTGCTTGGAGCTTGGCCTACCAGGGAAAGGGCCGACCTTGGGAAGAATCTACCGCGTGAGAATACTTTATAGTGGTCGCTTGTACTCCCGAGGGCATGCAAACGTCAAGGAGATTTCGTCGCAAGATCATGGCTGAAGGTTCATACGGCGGAGCAGGTCTGCGAAGCGCGGGTCAGAGCGGAGCGGATCGAAGGTCGGGTTCACTTTAACGCTTGTAAGTCCACCAATAGAGCGGTCGGCATAACTCTTTTCCAGCCACTTGAATGCCGTGTCCTTGTCCCCGAGGCCCGTATAAATTCTGGCTATACTCACGGTCGGTACGTACTTGTACTTCGACAGTTCGTCCAATTGTTCGAGCACCATCTGCGCCTCTGCCCTTCGACCCGCCAAAGCATAGCCATACCCGACTTCCGATAACGCAACTGCGCTGCCGGGGGAGATCGCCAGCATCTCTTGAAACTCCGCGATGCCTTCCTGGTGCATCGATCTTTGCAGATACGCCAGGCCGAGCCATCGGTGCGTCATAGCGCTGTTTTCCAACTCTAACGTCTTCCGATATTGCTCTATCGCTTGGTCATACTGCCGCGACATGTAGAATACAATTCCCGAAGCCCTATTAATGACGAGCGAGAGTGGATCAAGCTCCAGGGCCCGCTTTTGCTCCACGATGGCTTCTTCAAGCCGTCCCATATTCGCCAAGAATGTGCCATAAGTCAGATGGGCGTATGCGTAGCCCGGACTGAGGGCAAAGGCGCGCTGAATTTCTCTCAAGCCGCCGGACCAGTCCCAGTCATAGAAAACATTGATTACCGCCATTGACGTATGGGCTTCGGCAAGTGTGTCGTCGATTTCCAGCGCCTTCAGCACAGCCACCTTGGCTTTCGGATAAGTCTCCTTCGGTGAGACGAACCCAAGGTATGCAAGTGAACTATAGCAATCGGCCAGGCCGGAATACGCCAGAGCGTAGCCGGGATCTCTGGCGATTGCCTGCTGAAGGTATTCGATGCCCTTGTTTGCTCCCTCCTCATTTCTCTTATTCCACCAATAGCGGCCTTTCATATAGTTTTGATAGGCTTCGGGATTCGCGGTGTGGCTTTTCGCCATGCGCTTTTCGTCTTCTCCCGTCAGACGCATTCGCAGGGCCGCCGTCATTTCCTTCGCGATTTCTCCCTGCAACGCGAAGATGTCGTCTGACTTGCGGCTGTATTGCTCGCCCCAGATGTGGCTATTGTCGCGGGCATCGATCAGTTCAGCGCTGATGTTCAGAGTACCGCCCCGCTGAATCACCCGGCCCTTGAAGACGGCTCGAACTCCCAGCGCGCGCCCTGCCTTTTGCGCATCGGTGTTTTTTCCCTTGAAGCGAAACGCGGAGTCACGCGACATCACTTTCAAATTCGGCAATCGCGACAGACTGTTGATGAGGCTCTCGGTAATGCCGTCGCTCAAATATTCCGCGTCCGGATCGGCGCTGGCATTCACGAATGGCAGGACCGCCACCGAATCGATTGTTTTGCTTGGCTGGAGGGAACGAGAGGCCGTCGTCGCGACAGCTGAGTCGCTCGCTGCCGTTCGCCCCGAGTCCATGTCTCGCTTCAGACGCTTCAAGTCAATAAGGACCTCAGATGCATGCTGGTAGCGCAGTTCGCGGTCTTTCTCCAGCGCCTTCTGAATCATCTCTTCCAGTTTGGGCGGAATCTCGGGATTCAACCGCACGGGAGCGGTCGGCGCACGGTTCAGAATGGCGTCGAATATGACGGCGGAGGTATCTCCACGGAAGGGCAGCGATCCGGTCGCCATTTCGTATAGCACCGCGCCGAAAGAGAAAAGATCAGTTCGTGCATCCAGTTCCTTACCCCGCGCCTGCTCGGGAGACATGTAGGCAACCGTTCCCAGTGCAGTGCCCGGACTGGTCAGTTGCTCCTCAGGAACTTCTGTCGTTCCTGTAGACATTGATTGTCCAAATCCTGGCGGAACAGACTTCGGCTGAGCTGTCAGCTTCGCCAAACCAAAATCCAGAATCTTCGCGTGCCCCCGCTTGGTCACAAAGATGTTGGCAGGCTTGATGTCACGATGCACGATTCCTTGCGCATGAGCCGCGTCGAGGGCATCGGCTACCTGTACTCCCAAGTCGAGGACTTCTTCGACATCGAGCGGCTTCCCGCGAATCAAGTGCTTCAGCGTTTGTCCCTGCAACAACTCCATGGCAATGAAGTGCTGGCCGTTCACTTCATCGATTTCGTAAATCGTGCAAATGTTCGGATGGTTGAGCGCGGAGGCGGCGAAGGCTTCCCGCTGAAAGCGTTCACGAGCACCAGGATCGTTCTCCATCTCCGCAGGCAGGAACTTAAGCGCGACATGCCGGTGCAGCTTGAGGTCTTCGGCCTCGTAGACCACACCCATCCCGCCGCCACCGAGCTTTTCCACGATGCGATAGTGCGAGATGGTTTGGCCGATCATCGTTGAGTCACTTCGTTCACTTCACTTCCTCCCCGTAGGAACTTTCTGCTTCAGCTCTTCAAACCAATTCAGCGCGACGTTGATTTGCGTTCGTGCAGCCTGCGCTTGCTCGCTGGGCTTGAGCATCAGGAAGCGCTGGCCGTCGGAGGACACGTCGTAGTTTGCGGTTGTTCCCGGGGTGGGCACGTACTGATCCTCGAAAAGCATCCGCGGCTTGCCCGCAGCGAAACCAGGCTGTGTGGCAATGTCCACGGCCATCATCTTGCCGCCGCTGCGGTAAAATAGCTCCCGACCGTTCGGGTTCCACACTGGCTCCGCGCCACCCTCCGTTGATATCTGCCACTTTCCGCCGGGACCGGGATACGGCTGCGCGTAGATTTCCCTGCGGCCGGATTCATCCGAGATATAGACCAGCCAGCGCCCGTCGGGGGAAAACCGTGGTGCACTTTCGTTGAATGGCGTTCGAAGGAACGGCTGCGTCTTGCGGACCTGCCCCGAGCCTGCCGAAGGGTCACCCATCCGTAGAACCCAGATGTCAAACCCAGTGGTGGGATTGACCTCAAAAAAGGCAAGCACTTGCCCATCCGGGGACCAAGAACTCGCAACATTGATATACTCGCTAGGGGTCAATCGCTCCAGCCCGCCGCTGCCGTCGGCCAGTTGCCAGAAAAGGTTGATCAGCCCTTCCTTGTTCGATGAAAACGCTATCCGCTTGCCATCCGGTGTCCAAGCTGGGGAAGTGTTCACACTCCCCTCAAACGTAAACCTGGTCAACGTCTCCCGGGTGAGATCGTACAGCCAGATTTGAGAATCCTGTTCCGTGATCCCCACGGCTACTCGCCGACCGTCAGGGGAAAGCCGCGGGCCTAGGAAAGTGTGCGAGGGGGCGGCCAAGGGCTTCTCTGCCCCATTGCGACTGACCCACACCAACCTGCTCTGCGCCGACTGAAGGCCACCTGGAACGTAGACCAGTGATCCCGTACTTGAAAAACCATACTGAGCCGCTCCGGTGACGGCGGATTGCAGGACACCCTCCACAACGGGGACCGCCGCGCCCGTGGTTGTTAGCCGCTGGGGATCGAACGGCACGGCCATCAGGCTCCCCCCTTGCGCATAAACCAGGTGCCCCGATGGCGCGTAGCGCGGGTTTGTCCCCCCTTGGATCAGGTTCCGTCGTTCGCCTGTTCCGACCGACTGGACTGCCACCCGCGGATTGATCCAATTAGTGGTAGCCACCCCGGTAGCGAAGAGCAAGGCTTTGCCACCAGGCAAGAACTCCGGCCAGCGGTGGCTGTTTTCTCCTTTCTCGAGGTGAGTCAGTGGCTGCGGGGCCCCTCCCGCGTCCGGTACTTGCTGGAAAGGTGAGACGTATGAGGATGGAAAGGCGATCATCCCCTGGCTGCCCCAACTGGCTCCGCCGGAGTTCACAGCATCACCGAGCGTCAGCGCTGCTCCCCCACTCACCGAGACCTTCTTCAGCTTTCCGCCCGCGAAAAACCCCAGCCATTGACCGTCGGGCGAGAAGAAAGGATTGACGGCTCCTTCCGTGCCAGGAATGGGCTTGGCCTCAAGACTATCCATCGCCCGCAGATAAATCTGTTGAGCACCGCCCTGGCGTGCGACATACGCGAGATGGGTGCCATCGGGAGACACGGCCACACCAGGGCCATTATCCAGACCTGCTAATTCTTGTCCCGGCGGCAAGTTTATTACCGTGCGGGTGATAGGCTGCGGCGCTGGTGCAGGGGCTGGCTTCACATTCCAAACAGCTAGGCTCGCGATCGCCGCACCCAACAACAAGGCGCCCAAGCTGAGGACTAGCCGTTGCCGCCCGAGCGAGTGAAGGCCCTTCGCCGATGCTGCGGTAGTCAGATTCGTGGTGGTTGGAGCCGCCATTGCTTCCTCAATATCGAGGCGCAGGTCGCCCGCATCCCGGCTACGCTTGTTTACATCCTTCTGCAAACAGCGGCGCAACAATGCTCGAATGCCTAACGGCACCGTATCCGGCAGGGCCTGCCAGTCCGGTTCTCCTCTCAATACCGCAGCGAGAATTTCCGTTGTGGTCTCCCCTTGAAATGCCTGCCTCCCCGTGAGCAGCTCATACAACACACAGCCAAACGCCCAAATATCTGTTCGCTTGTCACACGACTTGCCCCGCGCCTGCTCCGGCGACATGTAGGCCGCAGTGCCGAGAATCGTCCCTTGCATCGTGGCTGCCGCACTCAGCGTCGGCGAATTGGAAGGATCATCGCTTGCTCCGTCTCCCGCGAACGCCTTCGCCAAACCGAAGTCCAGAACTTTGACTTTCCCTTCAGGAGTGACCTTCACGTTGGCGGGCTTCAGGTCGCGGTGAATGATGCTTTTCTCGTGTGCGGCTTCGAGTGCCTCGGCAATCTGCACAGCGATCTTCAGCGCTTCCTCGATACCAAGCGGGCCAGCCTTCACTCGCTCGGCTAGCGTCTCGCCCGACACCAACTCCATGACGAGATAACTTGTCCCGCCAGATTGTTCGAGTCCGTGAATTGTGGCGATGTTCGGATGATTCAGGGAGGCCAGCATCTTCGCTTCGCGCTGGAAACGGGAGAGCCGGTCAGGATCATGCGCGAACGCTTCCGGCAAAACTTTGATGGCCACGTCGCGCCCGAGCTTCGTGTCGTGCGCCTGATATACCTCTCCCATTCCGCCGGAGCCAATCTGCGCGACGACTACATAGGAACCGAGACGTGTGCCAGCCGCGATGGTCATTTCTTCAACCCCGCGGTCCAATTGAGGACAACCGTGATGGGCGCCGACGCCGCTTGCTCTGACGTTGTGTTGATCAGAAACCGCTGGCCGTCGGCGGAAACGGCGTATGTAGAGATCGATCCGATCGAGTCCGTCTGAAACAGCGGCCGGACCGCGCCAACCTCAAAGCTTGAGCCTTTACCATTTACTGTAGCTGCCATCAGCTTGTTATCGGGAGCAAGATAGAAGATTTCAGCGCCATCACGCCGCCATCGGGGCGAACTGCCCCCGGCAGTCGAGATCTGCCATTTCCCACCAGGACCGGGGAAGGGGGCAACATAGATTTCGGTTCTGCCAGACTCGGTTGAAGTGTAAACGACCCACTGGCCGTCGGGAGAGAACTGACCGAACAACATGGTGAACTTCGTATCTATATTTAGAAACGGAAACGGCTTCCGATCTCCAGACAACGGCAAGACAAACAAATTGAAGCTTGTCGAAGCACCGGCGCTGCGATAGAGAATAAACCGCCCATCCGGAGACCAGCTCTCGGGAAACTTGTCCAGGCTGTCCTGGAGCAGCACCTCCTCAGCACCTGCTCCGCTTGAGGCCTTCTGATACAGGTCAAAATGCCCCTTTTGGTTTGAGGCGAAAACCACCCGGCTGCCATCCGGCGACCAGATCGACAACGTCGCATTTTCGCCGAACGTGAAGCGCGTAGGCAGGCCGCGCGTCAGGTCATAAAGCCAGATGTCAATCGTGTTGCCCGCTTCTGCTGGCTTGTTGTCTGAAAGTCGTTTTCCATCTGGGGAAAGCTCAGGATCGGCAAATGCAGTCGAATCTCCGAGCACGCCGATCTGTTTGCCGGTGCGATCAAACCATACGAGCTGAGAACCAACCGTTCCTCGTCCCGCTTGATAAACCAACACGCCATTCTCCGAGACTGAGAAGAGCCCGTAGGGATTCAGAGCCCCTTGAGTCTGAATCGATTCGGCAATCGGAAATACATCTCCAGTCAACACGAGATGCCGCGTGTCAAACCGCTGCGCCATAAGCGTCGTATCGCGCAGGAACAGCAGATAGCCCTGGCTATACAGGACATTCGTTGAATCGGAGTTCAACAACAACTTCCGGTCGGAGGAATCGAGTGATGCCAGGTATACCGGATCTCCATGGCCCGACGTGCCCGAACGGTAGAGAAAGTGCTTGCCATCGGGGAGAAAGGCTGGCCGGACGTGGATGGCATCACCCGGACTGAGCTTGGTGGCTGGAGCAGGAGCCCCTCCCGATGCTGATACTTTCTCAAGTGCGGAAAAAGGAGCTGGGCTAAAGACGATGACCCCATCTCGACTCCACGCTCCTCCACCACCACCGGACGCGTCGCACAACGTAATCGGCGGACCGCCCGACACATCGATCTTCTTGAGCTTTCCGTCCGCGAAGAATCCGAGAAAACGGCTGTCAGGGGACCAGAATGGGCGCAAGGCGCCCTCCGTTCCCGCCAGTGCTTGTGCGGTGAGTGTATCGAGAGAGCGAACCCATAAGAGAGATTTGCGGTCCGCTTTCGTTGCGACGAAGGCGATCCGACGACCGTCGGGCGAAACCGCGAGGGGGGCTGGCGGCGCCCCCGTTGCAGCCAATTGCCGGGCCAAGTTCCAAGTCTCAGGAAGGGAAACAAAAAAACGAACTGACTGTGTCTCTTCCGGGGCGCGCTCGAAATACGCGAAAGCGCCCACACCTAGCGCCGCGACAAGGCCTGCGAACATGACTGCCGCGATCGACCAGGCAAGGCGCTCGCGACTCCTCGGCTTGGTAGCGACGGAGCCCGGCAGGGCAGCTTGCGAGCCGCCCTCGGCAATCCATTTCAACTCATTCGTCAAATCGGCCGGGCTCTGCCAGCGCTCGTCCGGCTCTTTCGCAAGACATCTCTTAATGACACGATCCAGCGCAGGCGGTGTCATCGGTTGAAGGGAAGAAATCGGCTGCGGATCGGACGACATAATTGCGGAGATCACGCTGGCCTGACTCTTGCCCGCAAATGCCTTCTTGCCCGTCGCCATCTCGTAGACCACAACACCGAAGGCAAAAATATCAGTCCTCACGTCTGCTTCCTTGGCCTCCAATTGCTCCGGCGCCATGTATTGCAACGTGCCGAGGATCGTTCCTTCGCCTGTGATTGCGCTCTTCATCGTCGGAAGCTGCGAATCGGGAATGGCAGGGGCGGCTTCTTGCTTCAACTTCGCCAAGCCGAAGTCCAGCAGCTTAGTCCCTGACTTGGTGAGCATGATGTTGCCGGGCTTCAAGTCGCGATGCGTGACACCTTTGCGATGCGCCTTGTCCAGCGCGTCGGCAATCTCGATGGCGTATTGCAAGACCTGTTGGATCGGAAGCGCGCCTTTCTGCAACCGCTGTGCGAGCGTCTCACCTTCGAGATATTCCATCACCAGAAAATCGATATCGTCCTGATGACCAGTGTCATAGAGCGTGCAGATGTGAGGATGATTCAGGCTGGCAATCGTCTTTGCTTCGCGCTCGAAGCGCTCACGCAATTCGGAACGATCTGCAAGATGGGTCGGCAAGACTTTGATGGCGACAATTCGATCGAGGCGTGTATCGCGGGCCTTGTAAACCTCGCCCATTCCGCCCGCACCGATGGCTGTGAGGATTTCGTAGGGCCCTAAGCGTCTGCCAGGGAGGATCGGCATGGGCTCCCGCCTAGTTACAATCGGGAGAGTATAACTCTTTGGCTAATCGGAAACCGATGTTTTTGAGCAGAGCTGCTTGTCCGAAGTCTTCAATAATCATGTGATTCTCGAAAGCCGGAAACCCAATTAATGGGCGCGCATAATCAATCACTTGCGGCAGGATTCTTCGTGGGGATTTTTGAAAGGCTACGCATAGTAGAACGGCTTTTCAGGAGAATCCCCGAGTTGGCGCTTCCCTGTTGCGATATTCATATTTCGATTTCCTAGTCCTGAACCACTTGCGACGCCCCTTTGAACACCGAACGCACACGTAGCAATGGGGTCTGCTGTGTTGAATTTCCGATCACGTATGTTCGTACTATCGGCAAGTTCTTCCCCTTAGACACGCTGCAATGAGGCGGAATACCGCAGATCTTCATGTAACCCACGTAGCATCAGCCAGCTAGCTCTGTTTCACTGCGATTCTTTGTGGAACGTGCGTTCGAAGCCTGGAAAACTGGATCCTAGCCGCCTTGGCGAGTGTTGGCCACATTCCGATAATCCCCGTTTCACAAGACTTGGCCCTCGCGGCTCCCTTAGCTCCTTCGGGGCCTATTCGTTGTGTCCAAAACAGAAAAAGAGTACGATCCCCAAAACCTCGAGATAACACTGCTGGAGAGCTGCACGAATGGAGGTCTCCGCAATGTTTCGCAAATGCGCCAATCCAGACTGTGCGAAACCCTTTGTCTTTAGAAAAGGACGCCTTTTTCGGTTTCATGAGAGCCATCCGAGAGGCGAGAAACCCACGGGCACGCATTCTGTGCGTCACTTTTGGCTTTGCGAAGTGTGCTCACGAAGCCATACGCTTGAGTATCGCAAAGGCCAATGCGTATTAATTGAGAAGGGCAAGAACTCACCAGAATCCCATTTTGCTGCGACCGGGTAACTTCTAATAAATCCTCGTGGCGGAATGTGGCTTCCAGTGTCCGGTGATCCCGTTTATCAGGCCCTATCCGGTCTAGCTGGAGGATTACTTCCGGATTGTCCGTATTCCGTTGCCGGCGTCGCTCTTGAGCTCATCAGTAGACACGAAAGAACCTTTCCCAATCCCATCCTCAATTGAATTTCACCGGCTAAAGGAAGCTAACGCACACCGCAATGTTGTGGCTATATTCGCTACCGTGTTCTCATCTAGCCTTTTTCGCGTGATATTCTCAACGTTTTGCGGGCTACCCGGAGAGGACGAGGGGCAAGTGTTTGAGAACATGACAGTCGCGATCATGCTCGAAGAGGCCTTTTCTTTCCTCATCGGCGAGTGGGTTATCCAGGAAGCTAATTTGAAGGGCACATGAAAATAAAACGGCGTGAAGTCGAGTTCAAGAGCGAAAACCCCAAGGAAATGATCCGTGCCGATCTCTTCACCCCCGGTGAAGGAAAGGGCCCGTGGCCCGTCATCATCATGGGTGGCGGATGGTGCTACGTGAAAGAGTTGATCATGCCAGAGTACGCGCAGTTTTTTGTGCGCGAAGGTCTCGTTGTGCTGATCTTTGATTACCGCTGCCTCGGGGCGAGCGACGGGGAGCCACGGCAACACATCAATCCGTGGATGCAGATCGCGGACTACCGCTCTGCAGTCGATGCCGTCACCTACCTCGATGAATTCAAAAGTGTAGTGGACCGTGATCGCATTGGCATCTGGGGCATCTCTTACGCTGGCGGCCACGTCCTGGCCGTTGGCGCTCTTGACCCCCGCGTGAAGTGTGTCGTGTCACAAATTCCGATCATCGAAGGATGGTACAACTCGATGCGGGCACACGGCTCTGTTGGCTACCGCGAGCTTACGGCCCTAGTCAACAAGGACCGCCGCAATCGGTACCTCACCGGCAAACATGGCACGATTCCGCACTCGGGGGATCCCAAGAAAGAGGTTGTCACCTGGCCGCATCCGGAAACGAAACCAGTCTTCATGGAGATCAAAAAGAAGACCGCGCCCCGTCACGAACATTACAGCACCATCCAGTCCGTCGAGTATGTTTGGGCCTACGACATGCGGCCCTTCCTCCCCCGGATACTGGACACTCCAACCCTGATGATCGTGGCTGAGGGCGATGACCTGACGATGTGGGAGCGGGAAGTCCCCGCCTTCGGAGAGATCGCCACCACCAAGAAGAAGCTCTTCGTTCAACAGAAGAGCACCCACATGAGCATGTACAGCAATCTTTCAAACCTTGCGGTAGCGGCGAAGGAAGCGGCGGATTGGTACCGCAAGTGGCTCATCGAGGAAAAGTAGCCGGAACCACAAAAATGGTGAACATTCAATGGTGCAAAAACTCCAAGTCAATCCCGCCCGCACCGATAGCGGAGAGAATTTCGTAGGGCCCTAAGCGTCTTCCGGACTGGATCGCCATACTCCTGCTCATTTGGAGTGGTCAGAGCATAACCCCCTCTGGGCGTATTTAGGCAGAATAGAGACAATTGCGGAGCCAAGCCCTGTGAAGTCACCTTCTCAGTAAGTGGGAATCGCTGAAAGCCAGTTTCCGGTAATCCCGGTGGTCTCAATGGGTCGTTGCAACACCCGCTCAAAGTCTTCTTGTAGGAGCCTAGGTAGCTGATTTTGTTAGCCACCGTCAATATCAAACAAAACAAAAGCCCTGTTTAGGTTCTGATTGAACACTGCCGTACTGATTGCTTCTCGATGAGAAGCATTGTCAGATCAACTGGTTATAGGGTGTTGCATCGACCGGTTGAACCGGCAGGGATTATCGGAATGTGGGAATTTGGCCAATTCGGCTCGCGGGCGATATTCCCATAAGACTTATCGGGACTTATCCGACTTGTGATGCTACCCGGTACAAGAATAACTTCCGAGTGGCTGACGATACGCCCGGGATGTGCAGGGGCGCGAACGGCACGTCTACAGCGTGGCGCGGTTGACGGCCCCGTGGCGCAATAAGTATCCCTCTCGCCCTCGAACCACTTGTTTACATCCGAAATAATCTTGACGGTTGCGAATGCCTAGAATAAGCTCCCTCCCAATTGCTCGTTGAACGTCCCCTCATGAGCAGGATAACAACCAGCAAACTAAAGCTGTCAGACTGTCTCTCCTAAGGTGTTTTTCTCAGGGCAGAGCAGCCACGCGTGCTTTTAGAGATGCTGACAGGAGCCCTTGGTGGGTGAGGCCAAGTCTCGACTACTATTTTGTCCCCATCCTTTGCGGCAGCAACTCACCATGAACACACGACCGGCGAGGTAGGTGCACGATGGTTCCGTTTTCGAGGTAAGGGGGGAGTCATGAGCGATGCAAAGGTTGAACCGGAATCTTCCGCGGGGCCTGAAGCGCAGTCTCGTTCAAGAACCAATCGCCGGTCGTTCCTCGGCAGGATCGTTGGCGGCGCTGCCGCCACCGCGGCTGCGGCAGCTCTGGCCGACCCCAGCACGGCCTCAGCACAGTCAGTAGCTTCTTCGAACTCCTGGAGGGTGGCGACGCCGGAAGGAGTTTCGAATAGAAGGGTGATCGAAGCGTTTGAGCTGCGGGTGAGGGAGGCGACTCAGGACGCCCTGGTTCCGGCCGCCAAGAACGTCAGCAACGGCGATGAGGCGCTCTATCCCGACAAGGCCGGCACGTACACCAAAGCGCTTCCGCATGACAGCTTCGGGCGGGTGGATCTGAATGCGTTCGCATCCTTCAAGAAGGCGTTGAATAGCGGAGAGTATTCGGACTTCGAGGATATCACCATAGGGGGGACGCGCAAGCTGAACAACCCGCAAGGCGGGCTTTGCTTCAACTTGGAGGCGCTGGATAGCGCGCAGTTCGGGCAGCCTCAGGTGCCTCCCGCACCCACGACCTCAAGCAACCAGAACGCCACTGAACTTCTGGAGCACTACTGGGCTTCGCTGCTTCGTGACGTGGCCTTCACAGATTATAGTTCGAGCGCGCTGGCCGCTGAGGCGGCGGCCGAAATGGGCGCGCAGCCTACTTACCTGGGGCCGAGGAACGGCAGCGGTCACGTCACACCGAACCTGCTGTTCCGCGGCGCGTTCCCGGGTGAAACGCTTGGGCCCTACATCTCCCAGTTCTTCCTGATTCCGACGGCGCTGGGCGCGCAACCGCTGAGCCAGCAGATGGTGACCTACCTTCCGAACATCGACTACATGACCAGCTTCACCGACTGGCTGACAGTCCAGAACGGCAGCGTCACCGGCCAGCTAAACCAGAAAGATTCGCAACTTCGGTACCAGTATAACGGCCGGAGTCTCGCCGCCTTCACCCACCTGGACGTGCTCTACCAAGCCTACTTCACGGCGTTTCTTGTGATCAGCACGATCGGCGCGCCGTTGAACCCCGGCAATCCCTATGTTGGTTCAAGGACGGAAACCGGCTTCGGTACGCTCGGAGGGCCCGATTTTGCGGCGACGCTTGCAGAAGTGGCGACCAAGGCCCTGAATGCCGTGTGGTACCAGAAGTGGTTTGTACACCTGCGGCCTCGCCCGGAGGCCACCGGAGGATTCGTCCACCTGGTCAAGACCGGACAAGGTGACAAAACCGACATCACGTTGAGCGACGTGATCCTCCATTCCCAGGGGCTTCAAAAGAGTTTCAACAAGTACGGGAGCTGGCTGCTTTCTCAGGCATATCCGGAAGGTTCGCCGACGCACCCTTCCTACCCGACCGGGCATGGCACGGTTGGCGGGGCCTGCATCACTGTGCTGAAATTCTTCTTCGATGGGAATTTCGCGATCCCCGATCCGGTGGTGCCCACGAGCGATGGCCTGTCGCTGGTGCCTTATACAGGGCAGGATGCCGGGGAGTTGACGGTGAACGGCGAGCTGAATAAGCTGGGACACAACGTGTCGTTCGGTCACGGAATCCACGCCGGCATCCACTGGCGGAGCGACACGGATACGTCGTTACTGCTGGGAGAGACGGTCGCGCTGAGCTTTCTCCAGGACAGGGCCAACACCTACAACGAGCCGTTCACCGTCCATCTGACCAAGTTCGACGGGACGTCGGTGACCATCTCCAACCGCGAGCACGATCGCAACGACCACGACAGGCGCTAAAGCCGAGCGGTCGCCACCACTAACAGAGACTCCGGGCCGCAATACAGGGCGGTCCTGGATCTTGTGTTTTTCAGCGGACTAAATGGTCTTAATTCAAGGCCAACCCCCGACAATGCAGAGCATTTTTAGCTCGGCGGCGTGGCGACAGTAGGCGTAAGCAGAGAGGAAACGTGATCGGAGCCACGCCGGTGAGCTAAAAATGTATTGGACTGAACCGCTGCAAGATTCATGTGCTATGGGTTTTGATTGGTGAGTGGGAGGCGACATGGAGAGAACAGGCCGTAAGTAATGGCGGAGACGCGCTTGGTGTGCTGTGATTGGGGGTCTTCTGCAGGCCCGCGTAGGGCAAAATGCGAGGTGCTCGGCCGACCACATAGGGTTTTGAATGCCGTAGGACAACACCACTCCCTGGACTCGCCGGCCTCGAGTCTTTGGAGAGAGCGAGTTGGATTCGCACACGATCGATCATGAAGTGTCATGGATGGCCGGCGAAGAACGAACCTCAGGCAGAGCCTTGATCGTGATCATCCGTCCTCGATGGCAAACGGGGCATTCCCGCAAAGAGCGGCCCGTGAGCCTCTCGTATCGATCACGATAGTCCTCTGGTGTCGCGGGCTCGGAAGAACTCAGATTTGGAGGAGCCATATCGAGGAGCTGGCGGCAACGCTCCAACCTGTCTTTCCGGTGTCGATTGCCCAGGAACCCGTAGTAGCGAATGCGGTGAAATCCACTCGGTAGAACGTGAAGTAAAAATCGCCGGATGAACTCGTCCGCCGTGAGAGTCATGGTTTTCTGCTGATGGTTGTCGCGGTAATCTCTCCAATTAAATTTCACTTGGCCATTTTCGATGCCGACGAGCCGATGATTGGAAATGGCGACGCGGTGCGTGTAGCGGCCGACATAGTCCACCACTTGCTGTGGCCCGGCGAAAGGTGGCTTGGCGTAGACGACCCATTCCACGTTTCGCACCAAATCGAGATGACGGGTGAAAGGCTGTCGATCTTGGAGTGCCTGAAGCGAAGAGAAGAACTGCAACTTGCCGACATCGAAGGCTTGCTGCAGATACTTCAAGAACAATCGGCGGAACAGGCGGGAGAGCACCCGTACCGGCAAGAAAAAGCGAGGGCGGCAGGAGATCCACCGGGCACCATCCGGTGCAATCCCGCCGCCCGGGACGACACAATGCAGATGAGGATGGAAAAGCAGGCTCTGTCCCCAACTGTGCAGTACGGCGAAGAAGCCGATCTCTGCGCCCAGATGTTTGGGATCGGCAGCGATGGTGGACAAGGTCTCGGCCGTGGCTCGGAACAGAATGCTGTAGACGAGATCTTTGTTCTGGTAAGCAATGGCAGCGATCTGTTCGGGAATCGTGAAGACGACATGAAAATAGTGTGTGTGGAGAACTTCGGACTTTCGTTGTTCGACCCACTGGGCACGAGCGAGCGACTGGCACTTTGGGCAATGACGGTCTCGACAGGAGTCGTAGCAGGGCCGTTCGTGACTACAGCAGTCGCACCGCTCGAGATGACCGCCCAGAGCTGCGGTGCGGCACACCTGGATCGCGGTCATGACGCGCCGCTGTGCGGAGGACAGTGACGGGCCATGCTGCTCACGATAGGCTTCGCCGTAGCGACGGAGGATGTCCGCCACTTCCAGCTTCGGGCGATCCATGGGGGCCGATGGTTAGAAATGCTGGGGTGGAGTGGGCTGGACCTCCCTGGAAACAGGGCGAGGCAGCAAATCCAGTGGGCTCGATGTCGAGCACACTTTGCTGGTCGCGATGCGGAGATATTTTGCTGTGGTCGCCAGGCTGCGATGGCCGAGCAGCAGTTGGATGGTGCGAATGTCGGTGCCCGATTCCAGCAAGTGGACCGCAAAGGCGTGACGCAGTGAATGCGGTGTGATCGGTTTGGAGATTTTGCAGGTACGTTGGACGTGCCGACACTGCAACGCAACGGCATTCGTCGTAATATGCCAACCCGGCTTGTCGCCTGGGAAGAGCCAGTGGTCAGGCCTTTCCACTCGCCACCAGTCACGCAGGATCTCTAGCAATTTCGGTGAGAGCATCACGTAGCGATCTTTCTGCCCTTTGCCTTGCTCGACACGCAAGACCATGCGCTGGCTGTCGATGGCGGGTGCCGTGAGAGCCACGGCCTCGGAGATGCGCAGACCTGCTGCGTAGCACACGGTCAGAATCGCGCGATGTTTCCTGCTGGTGACACATGCAAAGAACTGAATGACTTCCTCTGGGCTAAGAACAATGGGCAATGTCTGGGGTTTTTTCGGAAGCGGAAGAATGTCTTTAAAGGACCAGTCCTTCTTCAGGGTGACCCCATAGAGGAAGCGCAGCGCCGAGATCGCAACCAGGATCGAAATGGGGGCCAACTTCTTTTCGTTCATCAAGTAGATCTGATAGGCCCGAATCTGTTCAGGTCCCAGCAGTTCTGGTGACTTTTTAAAGTGGCGTGCGAATAGCGAGACTTGCCGGACGTATGACTCCTGGGTGCACTTAGACAGGTTCCGAACCTGCATGTCCTCGATCATGCGTTGCCGAAGAGATGTCATGGAAAGCTCCTTTGCGAAGTGAAATGCGCTGCAAGCAGCAGCTCTATGCTTTCGCAAAGGAACGTTCTCAGGGGGAATAGATCTTCAACTGGCACAGTGGCGAGCGCGATCCGTTATGCCGACGCGACTGCTGCACCACCACCTACCGCGTAGCGGTTTAGTCCAAACGGGATTATCGAAATTTGGCTTTTCGGTTTCCAGTAAACCAACCTTTCACGCCTTGCTCCCGATATCAGCTAGCTTTTGTGCGGCCTTCATCACGGTTTTCTTCATGCGGTTTTCTCCGGCCCAATACAAGCTGATCTCGTGTCCATCAGGATCATTCACATAAGCGTGCCGCCAGCCCCAGGGCATCATGCGGGGCAGTTGGGTGATGTAGAAGCCCTTTTGCTGGAGCTTGCGGCAGAAACCGTCGAGATCGGGGACTTCGAAGTACAGGCGCACGCCATCGCTCGCAACGGAGACATCCGGACCTGCCTGATGCAGGGCGATGGTACCATCGCCACCGGGCGCGCGCATTCGCGCATACACCGGCGTGCCCTCGAAGCGAAAATCTTCGATGAGCTTGAATCCAAGCAAGTCGCGGTAGAAACGGAATCCGCGCTCTACGTCCTTAACGTAAATCATGGCATGGTTGAAAGTAAGCTTCCCGCCAGTATCCAAGGTGACGGAAGCCTTAGTCCCTTTCGGCGTGGCCCGCTTGGCAGCAAGCGTCTTTGCGGAGCGCGGTTCTCCAGGGTTTTTCGCAGAGGTTTTCCTTGCCTTTGCCTTCTTCATAGAGTCGTCAGTTGATGTCGCTCGACCGGACGGCGGAAGTATTGCCGGAAGGCCAACAACTGTCAATCTGCGCCGAGCAACCTAGCCTACTGCTGATGTGCTGCAATGAGTTTTGAGATGATTCCGCCCGAGAAACGGGATTATCGGAATGTGGCCCCATTTCTCTTCGCGCTTATTCTCCGCCTTCAGGCTGTGGCATCCTGTCAGTAAGGGGGTGCCTCATGGACATAGATGAAGACAAGGTCGACGACATGGTACTGGCCCTGCTTTATCTCACTACATTTGAAGACAAGCCAAGGCTGAGGGCCTGGAAGGGGCACAATTGGGACGCCCTGGATCGTCTACATCGTAAGGATTACATCTCCGATCCAGCGACGAAAGCAAAATCAGTCTTGCTGACCGAGGCAGGTGCAAAGCGGTCGCAGGAGCTATTTGAGAAATATTTTATGAAATAGGTCTGATAGAACCGCGCTTCTAGAAATGGAGCGTACCCACGGTTAATCATCCGGAGAGGATCGGCAGGTTTCCAGACCTATTTTGTCATTGACCGCTTCTCGCAGCCTTTGCTTGCAGCCCAAGTAACGCTCAGTTGTTTGGACGCTGACATGTCCGAGCAAGAACTGGATCTGCTCAAGCTCACCCCCTGACTCGTGGCAAAGCCGCGCACAAGTCCGCCGTAGGTCGTGAGGCGCCAGTCTTTCGATCTTGGCTTTTGAGGCGCACTCCCGAACCATGCACCAGACGACTTTTTCGGTGATACCCCGGCCCCATATGGAGCCGGTCTTGTTCACGCATCGGAACAGTTTCCCAGTCTTGATGTTCGCGGTCATGGACCAGACGTCGATGGCGTTTTTAACCCACGCTGGAATCGGAACAGTTCGCACGTGACCACCCTTGCCGACCAAATCGATGATGGCCCAGTGCTCTTCTCGTTGCTGCAAATGCTCCATTGTCAAGTGCACCAGTTCAGAGCGTCTTAGACCGCAGCCGAGAAGCAAAGCCAGCATTGCATAGTCTCGCTTGCCGCGGACCGAGCTTCCGGCAGGAATATTGAGTAGCGCTCTTCCTTGTTGTGCAGTAAGCCAGTTTCCGAGCCGGACTCCGAGCTTCTTGGGCCCCTTAACTCGACGGATGCTGGCGGCTAGCTCGGGGCTGAGCAAACCGCTATCAGCCGCTTCGTATGCGAGGCGACGAACCGCAGCCAGGCGTACATTGATCGTGGATGCAGACAAGCGGCGAGCTTCGAGTTGCAACCGGTAACGCAGAACAACAGTCTTGTTGAAAGCGAGCCTGGGTTCAGAGCAATACCAAGCAATGAAGTCGTCGATTGCAAACCGATATGAACGTTCGGAATCAGGCGAGCCGAGAGTATTCAATACGGCAGTTTTGGCGTGATCTAGATCCGGGAGCCGAAGTACTCGCTTTGGTTTCCAGCGACATTGTTTCTTCTTCATCGGTCAGCGGCCTCCAGACCGCCGACCTACAATGCGACTTAAAGCCACATTCCGATTATCGGAATGTGGGAAGAGCTAGATTCCTGCTCCTGAACCACTTGCGACGCCCATTCAAACACCGAACGCACACGTTGCAAGGGGGTCTGCTGTGTTGAATTTCCGACCACGTATGTTCGTACTATCGGTACGTTCTCCCCCCTTAGACCCGCTGCAATTAGGCGGAATACCGCAGACCTTCATGTAACCCACTTAGCATCAGTCAGCTAGCTCTGTTTCACTGAGATTCTTTGTGGAACGTGTGTTCGAACCCTGGGAAATTGGAATTGGGCTGCTATCACGAGTGTTGGCCACATTCCGATTATCAGGACGTCGCCTCCTCACGTGCTGTTAATGGGGCTCGCACTGGTGGCAAATTCGTTGTGTCCAGGGCAAGCGAAGCGTACGATGCACGACCTAGAGGTCTAAATCGGAAATTCCGGTAGAATCGTAGGTAAAAAAATGATGAGGAAGTCCATAGGCATCGCAGCGATCGCGGTATTGTTGTCGTCACTCGGGGCCGGATGGAAATACGCGCAACAAGCGGGTGCCGCGGCGCCAGCGCCAGCCGCAATCAAACCTTCCCCTCCACCCGAACTGTTGTTTCGCATGACAACGCAGAACGACACTCGTAAGCTTTTGGCGATAGATTCGATCACGACTCCAAATGTTGACCTTCAACTTTATGGAGACGGTAAGAACATTGTAGCCGCCGTCGGCAAGGGCGATTACTGGCCTCGTCTCTTCTTTGGATTGTGCGACAGACCTTGCGGATTTACCTTACGCGACAAGAACAATTATTTCGATCTCAGGGGAAAAGCAAATATTAAGTTTACCACCATCGTTTCCGGTTTCCATCGCGTGCGGCCGTTGATTAAATTGGCGGATGGCACACTGCTGATCGGAGATCAAGCTGAGGGTTCCGTCGCGGATTGGCATCAGTACGAGGTCTCGATTAGCGAGGTCCGATGGCTTAAGCTGGATCCGGCCAGAGGTGTCACAGTTGGGCAGTGGGTAGAAAATCCAGACCTGAGCAAGGTTGACGAAGTTGGCTACTTCGATGTGATTCCGGGTAGCGGTGTCCGTATTGATGGTGTTCCAGTGGAAAAGCTACCCGCCCCTCCGGCTGGGGGATGGATTGCCGTTTCCTCCTTTGAACTCTGGGGAAAACCAGTAAGCCGCGAAGTGAAGCTATCACAACAACAATAACAAATTGAAGATCTCCGAGCATTCAAGGGGCTTTGTTCTCGCCGCACGGTTCAACGTTGCGCAGTTCCTGAGTGTTTGACTTATCGGAATTTGAGATTTGCCAGATTCTCGGTTACCGATAATCTAATTTATCAGGAGGGATCGTCGGGCAACTACTCATCACCGAAACGCTTGTTGCCTGATAGTGTACGACGGAGATTGTTTACCTCCGTATTTCCGACAAAGAGTTTATCGTGGTTTCACTTTTTGGCCGTAGAGTCCTAAATCTACCGCCGATCTAATGGCTGGGAGTTATCTAAATGCAGATCGCAACGAACGAACGCCGCCAAGCGCAACGCGAAGATCTATCAGAACCTGTTCTCATTTGTCCTTGTGATCCGGATTGCCCTGAGGAAGTTTGCCCGACTCTGAACGTGTCGCGAAACGGACTCTATTTTACGACTACGATGGGACACTACTTTCCAGGCATGAACGTTATCGTGACTCCCAACTTCCGTCAGGATGATTCGATGCAGCGAGAATTTATGGGCGACGTGGTCCGGCTAGAAAGACTTGAAGATGGCAAATGGGGAGTCGCAATCCGCATTCTGATGCTCTACAATCCTGAGGTTTGCGCTGACACCTAACTGCTGGACGGATTCCCACATTCCGAGAATCCCTGTTTATCAAGACTTGGACCTGGTGCGGTAGGGTCCCCCTCTGAATTCTTTTTGTCAATCTCCGGGAAGCATCGTACGTGGGGGTGCTGATCGAAACGGAAGAACGACTCAGAAAGTGAAGCGTAAGGCATATACTTAGGCGTGATTCCGGAGTTAGTTGCGACGCTGGCATCAGGCATCTTTGCCGGTGCCGCCGTGTACATCAACTTAGTTGAGCAGCCCGCGAGACTCTCCTGCGGCGTCGAGCTAGCAGTAACGGAGTGGAGGCCCAGCTACAAGCGAGGTACCGTGATGCAAGCGCCGCTCGCCGTGATCGGCTCTCTTGCGGCTCTCGTATCGTGGTGGTTTGACCGAGATTTGGCTTGGCTTATCGGTGGACTCCTTCTCCTGCTCGTCATCCCGTTTACACTTGTCGTAATCTTGCTGACCAACAAACGGTTGGAGAGCCGAGAACTCGACTTGCGATCAGAAGAGGCAGGGTATCTCTTGCGACGCTGGGGCCGACTTCACGCGGTTCGCAGCATCTTGAGCACAGTGGCCTTTATCATGTTTCTCCTTAGGCTCATCGGTTCTCGCTGAAGCAGAATTGAAAATTGCCACCCACATTCCGATAATCCCGTTTCTCAGGACTTGGGCGTATAGACTCTC
The DNA here is from genome assembly GCA_963719875.1 of uncultured Acidobacteriota bacterium. Classification (GTDB taxonomy): domain Bacteria; phylum Acidobacteriota; class Terriglobia; order Acidiferrales; family UBA7541; genus Palsa-360. Next base: position 2,787,722 of record CAVRDJ010000002.1, read on the forward strand.
CGATCTTCCTGGGTGGCAAATTCGTGGTGCCTAGCGTGGGAGAAGCGTATGATGCACAGGCTGCAGGTCTAAATCGAAAATTCCCGCTCATTGTTTACGCCAAACATTGGCCGCAGCCCATGGCCAACGTCAGCCCCTCACCGATGCGGAGTGGAAACCTTCCTTTAAAGGAGGACACATACCTTGCGAAACACGCAGCGAAAGTCCTTGTTCCTGGCGATGACAATGTTCTTGCTTAGTCCCGCGCTCTTCGCGGATCAGATTTCTCTGAAAAATGGAGACCGCCTGACTGGCACCATCGTCAAGTCGGACGCCAAAACACTCGTCCTCAAGACAGAGGCTGCAGGTGACGTGACCTTCCAGTGGTCTGCGATTGACGCCATCACTTCCACACAGCCTCTCCACGTCGGCCTTGCAGGCGGACAAATGGTTGTGGGCCCGGTCGCAACAAAGGACGGGCAGATCCAGGTGACGACGCAGACCGCGGGCGTCGTGACGGCCGCGAAGGATTCGGTTCAGGTCATCCGGTCCGACTCGGAGGAAGCCGCCTACGACGCGGCGATGGAACGATTGCAGCACCCGCACCTCGGCGACTTCTGGAGCGGAACGCTCGATACCGCCTCAGCCTCACGCGGGGCAATTCGGCCACGCTTTCCTATAATCTCGCGGGAAGGGCGGTGCGCCAGACGGATCGCGACAAAATCACGGTTTATACCAGTGCGGTGTATGGGAAAAACGACACGACTACGCCGAGTCAGGTTATTGCGCACCAAATCACGGGCGGCGTTCGCGCCGATATCAATTTCCGCCCCAGATGGTTTGCGTATGCTGCGACGGATTTTAACTCCAACGCGCTCCAGAATTTGGACCTTCAAAATGTGATCGATGGCGGCATTGGAGCCCACTTGATCAAGACGAAGAACGCGCAGTTCGACGTCTTTGCTGGGGCGGGATACAACCAGGAATTTTTCGGGGCGTATACATTGCCGAACCCTGCGCCGCCGCCGGCGACTCTTGCCTTCGCGGCAGTCGCGCAAAGAAATGCGGTAGCCAATGCGGGAGAGCAGTTCGACGCAAAGCTCGGCAGCCGTTCAACCTTCAGCGAAACATTCAATTATTTTCCGAACCTCAGCGGGCCCAGCGGCTATCAGTATAGGTTCAATACTGTCTTTTCGACCGCGATCAGCAAATGGCTCGGCTGGCAGTTCAGTTTGAATGATAATTTTATTAGTAATCCGCCGACCGGAATCAAAGGAAATGACCTGCTTCTTTCCACTGGTTTGCGGCTGACGTTTGGCAACCCGAAATAGCCTGCCCCTGGATGTCCGGAAAATACAACTCTGCAAGCGGGGAAATGATGGGAACCATTCCATGGATCGACTCAGGATTAGTGGTTAGCCTCTCGTGCGCTTGGCCGCGCAGCCCCCGCCCGAGAAAGTCAGCTCGGCTAGCCTTTGGGCGGCACGATATTCGGCGCCGACTGAATGGTGGTCTGGTAGCTGAATGCCATGCGCCACAGGCCGTCGCGGTTGACCCAGATGCGGCTGATGTGCGCCGGCTTGCCCGCATATGGATTCGCCTGCGCGATCATCACCACGGTGTCGCCAAAGTGAATGAACTTCACGGCAGGATTGGCCGCAAGCTGTGGAGGCGCCGGACCGATGCCAGGCTTGCTGAGTTGCACCATGCGGCCAGCCTTATCCACGGGATCGGTGTTGCCCGAAGCGATCAGTACGAACTCATCGAGGAAGTGCGGCTCCCAAGCCTGAGGATCGTGCTTTGTGACGGCGGTCTCGAGCTGCCCCCAGGAAGTCAGGATGCCCTTTTCCGCTGCGTCTACGGGCGTGTAGGGCACACCCTTGCAGGGATTTTCGCAGTCGTTGGTCGTTGCGGTGGGCGGAGGCGCGGGGGTGGTCCGCTGCGTGACCTCGTGGTAGTCGAGAATGCGCCAGCCCGCTGGCCGCTTCACCCAGATGCGCAGGACGTGGATTTTGCCGCTGGCCACTTGCACGGCGCCGACTTCTGGACCGTACATGCGCGCGGTAACCCGGGCGCCATTCTCTTCGCCCAGCGGCGGCTTCGGCAGCGACGCCAGAACTTTGGCTCGCCCTAGCGTCTCGCCCGCGGATTCCGTCCATATGAAATCGGCATCGAGCATATTTTCAACCGCCGATTTATCCATCTTCGCCAGAGCCTGAACAAGCGCATGGTCTGGTGTGTCGACCGGACTGACGGCGAGCGGCGATTGGTTCATTGGCACAGCTGTCGAGCGGGGCCCCTGCTGCTCCTGCTTCCCGGCCCGTGAAATTGCCGCCGCGACATGCAGCCGGAGGCTGGCGACAATCGTGCAGGTGGCGCACACCACTCCGAGAGCTAGCATTTTCGTGAGAATTGGCTTCATCGCAACCTCCTGGGGAACGTGAGGAGGGATTTGATGAAGCGGATTCTAGACCAGCGTGACCGCGGAATACAACCGGCCGGTTGAAGATACTCGGCAGATGCCTATTCAGCTGCGAGGACTATAAGCGCGGCAGGGTGGGTGGTGCGCAGAAAGCCACATTCCGATAATCCCGTTTCACAGATGGGATGAGAAGGCCGGTCTCCGGCGGGATGCGATACGCTCCCAATGGTCGACGCGCTCGAAGCGCAACCGAAAGGAGACCGGCTGTGAAAAAGACTATCACTGTGCAGGCATTCAAGAACGAAATTTTCAAGGAGCAAAAGCTGACCATCGGTTTGGATCTGGGCGATCGCTGGTCGTTCTACTGTGTTTTGGATGAAGCAGGCCAAGTCATTTTGGAACAAAAACTGCCAACGACGCCGGAGGCGATGAAGCAGACCTTTGGAAAGATACCGCGAAGTCTCATCGCCCTGGAGACAGGAACACATTCCCCCTGGGTAAGCCGGCTGCTCAGTGAGTTGGGACACGAAGTGATCGTGGCGCATGCACAAAAGGTGCAGCTGATCACCAAGAGCAATCGAAAAGATGATCGGCACGATGCTCGGACACTGGCACGACTGGCGAGAGTCGATCCCGAGTTGTTGGGACCGGTGCGGCATCGCAGTGTGCAAGCGCAACTCCACCTGACGGTGATTCGAGCGCGAGCGGAACTGGTCAGTGCTCGAACAGCCTTGGTGAACGCAGCACGGGGGTTGGTGAAGTCTTATGGCCAACGACTGCCCAAGTGTGGCACTTATCAGGTGAACCGGGAGCTGGCCGCTGCATTGAGCACAGAATTGCGGGAGGTTCTGGAGCCGCTGCTCAAAGAAATCGAATCGCTGAACGAGCGCGTCAAGGAATACGACGAACGGATGGAGAAAATCGCCAAGGAAGTTTACCCGGAAGTGTCCCTGCTCAAGCAGGTGAAGGGCGTGGGAACACAGATCGCTCTGACGTATGTCCTGACGATCGAGGACCCGTATCGGTTTCCGAAGAGTCGCCAGGTCGGCTGTTTTCTGGGGTTACGACCTGGCCGCAGGAACTCTGGGGAGAGCGAACCCCAGAAGGGCATCAGCAAAGAAGGAGACCGGTATCTGCGCACCATGATGGTGCAGGGAGCGCACTACATTCTGGGACCGTTTGGAGAAGACAGCGATCTGCGGAGATGGGGACAGAAGCTTGCGGAGCGAGGAGGAAAAAATGCCAAGAAGCGAGCGGTGGTGGCCGTGGCTCGAAAGCTGGCGGTCCTGCTGCATCGGTTGTGGGTAGGGGGAGAGGTGTACGAACCACTGCGCAATAGCCAGAAAGCGATGCGGGAAGTGGCCTAGCGAGTTGCGATCCGAGGAGCCGAGCTCAACCGCCGAGTCCAGGTGACTGCGACTAAGTCCTGGGGCCCAACTCTCACCGAATCGGTGAGAATAGAGGTCGATTCACAGGTAGCAGCACCTACTGAAACGAGAACACCCAACTTGCACCGAGCGAATATCGCTCACCAAAGAGTGCGGATGGAAGGATGGCGACAGAGGCGGCCCGGTTCCCAGGAAGACCACTCGACAATCAAAGGCAACTGCAAAACCGGCTTGACACTAACCGGCCTTCTCATGGAAGGACTTGGCTCGATGGCCCGGCACGCTCTAATCATTCCGAAGATAGAGACCGACCACATTGAAAGTACCCTTCAACTCTCCTCCTTCAAAGAGATTGGGGGAAAGAACTTGCAATGCGTCCATTGAACGAAGACACTCCGAAGCGGTACGAGGTTCTTGGAACAGTCCATAAGAATTCAAACGCGGCCCATAAAATCGGCAAACGAGGTCGACCAATTCCCGGATGGGCTCACTAAGTCCGCTAACACCAGGGTGGCTCTCCAATCCCCACGAAAGAAGCGAATTGTTGTAGCCTGCAGACAAATCAAATCCCAATAACTCAGATCCGATTCTACTGGCCTCCCCGTCCGTTACCTCGATGACCTCGAATTGCTTGATTCCAGTGGCAAATTGGTTCAAGAGTTGAGCATAGCGCGTTGCCTTGCGCAAATCATGAACTACCCCAATTTCACCGCCCTCTTCGAGAAACCAGTCAAACAATTGGTTTATTTCATGGTCAGATGGCAGCGGCTCAAAATAGGTGGGGTGGGCTCTGTAAGTCCCCCTGTAGCGTGGGTACTTGGCGGCCTTGGGGTCGCGTGGACCATTCAGAATGAGAAGCTTCATTTATTGAATTACCTAATACCTTTTCACAGCGTTCGGATTGTTGTAACCGTTTGGAACTTCGAGGTGAACCTGCCGATTCCCTCCTACATTCAGATGCGGCACGGTGATGCGAAGGCCGATGCAATTATTGCAAAAGCGAACGAGAGCACCAGGCGGTCGTAGAGTACACCAAAAGGAATATGTCAGGTCCCGATAAGTCTTCTCGGAATGTGGCTTTTCGCCCAAATTCCCATATTCCGATAATCCCGTTTCACAGGACTTGGGACAAGTTGGTGCGAATTGTGCGGGCTTCGAGAAGAAGCTTACGTCACGATAATGGAAAGTCCGAAGGGCACCTGCAACTCCCTGAACATCTCCAGGCTCTGATAGCGGACTTCCACGCCCGCGTGGTCACAATTGCTGCGATACCCTAGGAATACATCGACCGTCAGGTCATGCTTTAGTTGCAGAAGGTATTCTTTACGGTGCTTAAGAACATTCCAGAGCGTGTCGATATGGACGTGAAGGGGCTCAGATCTTTTCACCGCAGCGGTATAGCTCCACATATCGTGCTTGTACGGCGCGGAATTGGGCATCCGGCGGTCGCCTTTTCGATGTACATCAGTCGGAACAACTCCAAGTTGCCGAGTGATTTCTTCGATGTCTGGGATGTCTCCGAAAATGCGAAGGGTCGCACTATAGGCGAAATAAGTCTCCGTATCTTGCTCTTCGCCGTTCAGAAAGCCTCGCAACGTGTGAAACCTTTCGTTGTCGCCTGTTTCGGTCATGCCCGCCTCCGACCAGCACGCAGCTCTAGCCTACCTCTGTTCCTTTCACGCGCATCGCATTATATTCCGAGGAACTTTGCGGCCAAGTCCTGGGAAGTCGCGTTATCGTCATGTGGGATTTGCCAGATTCCCAGTTGACGATAATCCCGTTTGGACTAAACCGCTACGCGGTAGGTGGTGGTGCAGCAGTCGCGTCGGCATAACGGATCGCGCTCGCCACTGTGCCAGTTGAAGATCTATTCCCCCTGAGAACGTTCCTTTGCGAAAGCATAGAGCTGCTGCTTGCAGCGCATTTCACTTCGCAAAGGAGCTTTCCATGACATCTCTTCGGCAACGCATGATCGAGGACATGCAGGTTCGGAACCTGTCTAAGTGCACCCAGGAGTCATACGTCCGGCAAGTCTCGCTATTCGCACGCCACTTTAAAAAGTCACCAGAACTGCTGGGACCTGAACAGATTCGGGCCTATCAGATCTACTTGATGAACGAAAAGAAGTTGGCCCCCATTTCGATCCTGGTTGCGATCTCGGCGCTGCGCTTCCTCTATGGGGTCACCCTGAAGAAGGACTGGTCCTTTAAAGACATTCTTCCGCTTCCGAAAAAACCCCAGACATTGCCCATTGTTCTTAGCCCAGAGGAAGTCATTCAGTTCTTTGCATGTGTCACCAGCAGGAAACATCGCGCGATTCTGACCGTGTGCTACGCAGCAGGTCTGCGCATCTCCGAGGCCGTGGCTCTCACGGCACCCGCCATCGACAGCCAGCGCATGGTCTTGCGTGTCGAGCAAGGCAAAGGGCAGAAAGATCGCTACGTGATGCTCTCACCGAAATTGCTAGAGATCCTGCGTGACTGGTGGCGAGTGGAAAGGCCTGACCACTGGCTCTTCCCAGGCGACAAGCCGGGTTGGCATATTACGACGAATGCCGTTGCGTTGCAGTGTCGGCACGTCCAACGTACCTGCAAAATCTCCAAACCGATCACACCGCATTCACTGCGTCACGCCTTTGCGGTCCACTTGCTGGAATCGGGCACCGACATTCGCACCATCCAACTGCTGCTCGGCCATCGCAGCCTGGCGACCACAGCAAAATATCTCCGCATCGCGACCAGCAAAGTGTGCTCGACATCGAGCCCACTGGATTTGCTGCCTCGCCCTGTTTCCAGGGAGGTCCAGCCCACTCCACCCCAGCATTTCTAACCATCGGCCCCCATGGATCGCCCGAAGCTGGAAGTGGCGGACATCCTCCGTCGCTACGGCGAAGCCTATCGTGAGCAGCATGGCCCGTCACTGTCCTCCGCACAGCGGCGCGTCATGACCGCGATCCAGGTGTGCCGCACCGCAGCTCTGGGCGGTCATCTCGAGCGGTGCGACTGCTGTAGTCACGAACGGCCCTGCTACGACTCCTGTCGAGACCGTCATTGCCCAAAGTGCCAGTCGCTCGCTCGTGCCCAGTGGGTCGAACAACGAAAGTCCGAAGTTCTCCACACACACTATTTTCATGTCGTCTTCACGATTCCCGAACAGATCGCTGCCATTGCTTACCAGAACAAAGATCTCGTCTACAGCATTCTGTTCCGAGCCACGGCCGAGACCTTGTCCACCATCGCTGCCGATCCCAAACATCTGGGCGCAGAGATCGGCTTCTTCGCCGTACTGCACAGTTGGGGACAGAGCCTGCTTTTCCATCCTCATCTGCATTGTGTCGTCCCGGGCGGCGGGATTGCACCGGATGGTGCCCGGTGGATCTCCTGCCGCCCTCGCTTTTTCTTGCCGGTACGGGTGCTCTCCCGCCTGTTCCGCCGATTGTTCTTGAAGTATCTGCAGCAAGCCTTCGATGTCGGCAAGTTGCAGTTCTTCTCTTCGCTTCAGGCACTCCAAGATCGACAGCCTTTCACCCGTCATCTCGATTTGGTGCGAAACGTGGAATGGGTCGTCTACGCCAAGCCACCTTTCGCCGGGCCACAGCAAGTGGTGGACTATGTCGGCCGCTACACGCACCGCGTCGCCATTTCCAATCATCGGCTCGTCGGCATCGAAAATGGCCAAGTGAAATTTAATTGGAGAGATTACCGCGACAACCATCAGCAGAAAACCATGACTCTCACGGCGGACGAGTTCATCCGGCGATTTTTACTTCACGTTCTACCGAGTGGATTTCACCGCATTCGCTACTACGGGTTCCTGGGCAATCGACACCGGAAAGACAGGTTGGAGCGTTGCCGCCAGCTCCTCGATATGGCTCCTCCAAATCTGAGTTCTTCCGAGCCCGCGACACCAGAGGACTATCGTGATCGATACGAGAGGCTCACGGGCCGCTCTTTGCGGGAATGCCCCGTTTGCCATCGAGGACGGATGATCACGATCAAGGCTCTGCCTGAGGTTCGTTCTTCGCCGGCCATCCATGACACTTCATGATCGATCGTGTGCGAATCCAACTCGCTCTCTCCAAAGACTCGAGGCCGGCGAGTCCAGGGAGTGGTGTTGTCCTACGGCATTCAAAACCCTATGTGGTCGGCCGAGCACCTCGCATTTTGCCCTACGCGGGCCTGCAGAAGACCCCCAATCACAGCACACCAAGCGCGTCTCCGCCATTACTTACGGCCTGTTCTCTCCATGTCGCCTCCCACTCACCAATCAAAACCCATAGCACATGAATCTTGCAGCGGTTCAGTCCAATACATTTTTAGCTCACCGGCGTGGCTCCGATCACGTTTCCTCTCTGCTTACGCCTACTGTCGCCACGCCGCCGAGCTAAAAATGCTCTGCATTCTCAGGACTTGGCCGGCCATGCTGGACTTCTTCAGATTTATTGTGGGCTAATTCGCTGGTGTTATACTTCCCCTACTGCCAGTAAATCGAAAGAAGCAACGCCACTTTCTATGCCCTGCCTGTCCAGATTGCCAATCGTTTTCCGCAGTATTGGCCTTCTGTTAATTTATGTGGCTGCTGGCCCCTGTCTTGGTCAATCCAAACAAGCGCAAAATACCTTGTGCGGCTTGCAGGGAAAAGTGTCAGAAGGCGAACATATAAGCGTTAAGGTGTCTGGCGTATATGAAGGCGGATTGGGTCTCAGTGGCCCGGCGATGGGTTTGTTAGAAGAGTCGTCGTGCCCGGATCAAAACGCTTGGGTGGAGATAGCACTGCGAACGAACACGAATAGGAAAAAACTGAACGGGCTTCTTGACCGAGCGAATCGGGCTTATGTCGTGTTTGAAGGTGACCTGTATGGTCCGCCCTTGCCTGATCCAAAGCTCCCTGAGAACATCCGCAAGGTATACCATCCGGGCTGGGGCCATCTCGGGGCATTCAAGACAAAACTTGTTGTACACACGATCCGCCTTGTCGCGCCCGCTCCACCGTCAAACTCGCAACGCTAGAGTTCCGAAAGCGCCTCCACGGACCCTCAATTTCCCACATTCCGATAATTCCGTTTCTCAGGACCTATCCGATTTTTCGATCAAGCAGTGATGGATTGCATAGAGCGCCAATTCGAGGCGGTCGGAAACGCCGATCTTGTCAAAGATGTTGCGCAGGTGATTTTTTACGGTGTTCTCGCTGATGAAGAGCTCTTTACCGATTTCATTGTTCTGAAAGCCTTGAGTGACAAGCTGAACGATTTCCATCTCGCGGTCGCTGAGGAGCCGTTTTTCACTACGCGCACGGGATTTGGACGATGCAGAAAAGGTATTGATCACCTCGGCGGTCATGTGGCTATCGAGCCAAATTTCACCAGCATGCACGCGATATATACTTTTTACGAGGAGATCGATGGCCGAATCTTTTAGGAGCACACCTCGCGCACCTAGGCGCATAGCGCGAACCACGTCGCGGTCATCTTCGGCGGCGGTGAGGACGATGACACTCGTCGGAATGGTATCGAAATTTACCTCTTCAAGAACAGCGAAACCGTCCTTATCGGGCATATGAAGATCGAGGAGCAGAATGTCAGGTTTTAGATTGCCGAGCATCTTGATGCACTCGGCACCGTTGCGGGCTTCGCCCACGATTGTGATTTTTTCTTCCGAGTCCAAGAGTCTTCGAAGACCGTCACGGAAGATGGCGTGGTCATCTGCAATCAATAACTTGATCTTGATCCTTGATTGGACGTTGGCCATGCGAGGCTCAAGTATAGTGCCTTGAGGAACTGTGGTTTGATGGTGCTATTCTCTCATGTGTCTATCTCAGTTCTGCTCGCTTGGGCCACATTCCGATAATTCCGGTGGTCTCAATGGGTCAGTGCAACACTTGCTTGCAGTCTATCTGCCGGAGTCTCAAATCCCAAAGTCTTTCTCGGACGTTGATTTAATCGTAGCGCCACCTCGTCGAGCTCGGCTTGAGAATACCCTGACAAATCTGTTCGTTTAGGGAAGTACTGTCGGAGCAGGCCATTCGTGTTTTCGTTGCTGCCTCGCTGCCACGGGCTCTGTGGATCACAGAAGTACACTTTCACATCCGTGGCTACCGTGAAGCTCTTGTGCTGGGCCATCTCCAGCCCGCGATCCCAGGTTAACGAGCGCCGCAGCGATGCGGGCAGTTTGCGAACGTGCCGGCTCAGGGCGGCGACCACTGTAGCCGTATCTTTGCTGGGCACTTTGACCAGCATGGTAAATCGCGAATGTCGTTCCACGAGCGTCGCGATGTGGCTGTTCTTGGTGCCGCCGATGAGATCGCCTTCCCAATGGCCGGGGATTGCACGATCCTCGATTTCTGCGGGCCTTTCCCGGATGGAGATGGCATCAACGATTTGGCCACTGCGGTGTCCGCCATCTCGCGCGTGCCGCGAGCGGCGGATCCGCCGCTTGAATCTGAGATGCTGGATAAGCCCTTTCTTCAGCACTCCTCGCGCTTGAATGAACAGACTGCGGTAAATCGTCTCGTGCGACACGTGCATTCTCTCGTCCTCGGGATACTGAATCTTCAGCCATCCGGAAACTTGTTCCGGCGACCAGTCCAGGATGAGTTTACCCGCAACGATCTCTTGCAGCTTCACGTGGATAGCAAGAAGGCACCGCTTGGGCCGCAAGGCCGACTCCCAGGCCTGGTGATCGGCTTCATTGGCTCGATACAGAGGTCGCCCGCCATGGCGGGCGACCTCTCGGCTCACCGTCGAAACAGCCCGCTCCAGACCTTTGGCGATCTCGCGAATCGACGAACCGGAAGCGATCCCTCGGGAGATGTCCTCTCGTTCCGCCAGTGTGAGTGTTATCAGTGAGCGCCGACGTGCTGCCGGAGCGATCCCACCGTGCTGCGCCAACATAAATTGAATGGACACATGGTCTTTGCTGAAGGCTCGTCCAATCTCATGCAAGGACTGTCCCGCCTTCCAACGGCTCCACATGTCGTTCCGCTGCATCGCGGAAAGCCTTACCCGTTTCCGTCGCGTCATGAACACCACCTTATAGACAAGAGATTTATAGCAGATGGTGTTGCATCGACCGGTTGAGCCGGCACCGTTTATCAGGAACTGGGTGCGTTTGCAGCAGGTCTTGAAGTCTAATGAAGTCTCCTCTGTAAGGCGAGGGTTGCGGATTAAGATCAAACGTCGTTATCGGCTCACCGGATACTTGACGATGACGGGGAAAAGGTCTGGATTGCCACGCCCCATTTGTCATCTGCTCGCTTCTCAGCTCGTACAACGAGACCTGTCAATGAGTGGTTCAATGGACTGCCGGGCTGGTAATCGCTGGTTATATAGAGGTTCATGCCAGGGGCGTAATGACCTGCCGAAGCGGCCAGATACAGGCCGTCCTGTGAAACATTGACGGTTGTGCAGTATTCTGAAGGCAAGCTCTGGTCAAAGGGACGAATGTGAACCATCTGTGACAAATTAATTCGTGGTTGGCGGCGTCGCTCTGGGGTTTCAGTTGTCACAGCGGAATCAATACCACAGGCTAGCCCGAAGTAAAAGCCGGATTCCGACCCTGATCTGGCGAACATGCGGAAGGCAGCATTCCAATTAGCATCGTCTTTTCGTGCGCGGTGCCACATTCCGATAATGCAGAGCATTTTTAGCTCGGCGGCGTGGCGACAGTAGGCGTAAGCAGAGAGGAAACGTGATCGGAGCCACGCCGGTGAGCTAAAAATGTATTGGACTGAACCGCTGCAAGATTCATGTGCTATGGGTTTTGATTGGTGAGTGGGAGGCGACATGGAGAGAACAGGCCGTAAGTAATGGCGGAGACGCGCTTGGTGTGCTGTGATTGGGGGTCTTCTGCAGGCCCGCGTAGGGCAAAATGCGAGGTGCTCGGCCGACCACATAGGGTTTTGAATGCCGTAGGACAACACCACTCCCTGGACTCGCCGGCCTCGAGTCTTTGGAGAGAGCGAGTTGGATTCGCACACGATCGATCATGAAGTGTCATGGATGGCCGGCGAAGAACGAACCTCAGGCAGAGCCTTGATCGTGATCATCCGTCCTCGATGGCAAACGGGGCATTCCCGCAAAGAGCGGCCCGTGAGCCTCTCGTATCGATCACGATAGTCCTCTGGTGTCGCGGGCTCGGAAGAACTCAGATTTGGAGGAGCCATATCGAGGAGCTGGCGGCAACGCTCCAACTTGTCTTTCCGGTGTCGATTGCCCAGGAACCCGTAGTAGCGAATGCGGTGAAATCCACTCGGTAGAACGTGAAGTAAAAATCGCCGGATGAACTCGTCCGCCGTGAGAGTCATGGTTTTCTGCTGATGGTTGTCGCGGTAATCTCTCCAATTAAATTTCACTTGGCCATTTTCGATGCCGACGAGCCGATGATTGGAAATGGCGACGCGGTGCGTGTAGCGGCCGACATAGTCCACCACTTGCTGTGGCCCGGCGAAAGGTGGCTTGGCGTAGACGACCCATTCCACGTTTCGCACCAAATCGAGATGACGGGTGAAAGGCTGTCGATCTTGGAGTGCCTGAAGCGAAGAGAAGAACTGCAACTTGCCGACATCGAAGGCTTGCTGCAGATACTTCAAGAACAATCGGCGGAACAGGCGGGAGAGCACCCGTACCGGCAAGAAAAAGCGAGGGCGGCAGGAGATCCACCGGGCACCATCCGGTGCAATCCCGCCGCCCGGGACGACACAATGCAGATGAGGATGGAAAAGCAGGCTCTGTCCCCAACTGTGCAGTACGGCGAAGAAGCCGATCTCTGCGCCCAGATGTTTGGGATCGGCAGCGATGGTGGACAAGGTCTCGGCCGTGGCTCGGAACAGAATGCTGTAGACGAGATCTTTGTTCTGGTAAGCAATGGCAGCGATCTGTTCGGGAATCGTGAAGACGACATGAAAATAGTGTGTGTGGAGAACTTCGGACTTTCGTTGTTCGACCCACTGGGCACGAGCGAGCGACTGGCACTTTGGGCAATGACGGTCTCGACAGGAGTCGTAGCAGGGCCGTTCGTGACTACAGCAGTCGCACCGCTCGAGATGACCGCCCAGAGCTGCGGTGCGGCACACCTGGATCGCGGTCATGACGCGCCGCTGTGCGGAGGACAGTGACGGGCCATGCTGCTCACGATAGGCTTCGCCGTAGCGACGGAGGATGTCCGCCACTTCCAGCTTCGGGCGATCCATGGGGGCCGATGGTTAGAAATGCTGGGGTGGAGTGGGCTGGACCTCCCTGGAAACAGGGCGAGGCAGCAAATCCAGTGGGCTCGATGTCGAGCACACTTTGCTGGTCGCGATGCGGAGATATTTTGCTGTGGTCGCCAGGCTGCGATGGCCGAGCAGCAGTTGGATGGTGCGAATGTCGGTGCCCGATTCCAGCAAGTGGACCGCAAAGGCGTGACGCAGTGAATGCGGTGTGATCGGTTTGGAGATTTTGCAGGTACGTTGGACGTGCCGACACTGCAACGCAACGGCATTCGTCGTAATATGCCAACCCGGCTTGTCGCCTGGGAAGAGCCAGTGGTCAGGCCTTTCCACTCGCCACCAGTCACGCAGGATCTCTAGCAATTTCGGTGAGAGCATCACGTAGCGATCTTTCTGCCCTTTGCCTTGCTCGACACGCAAGACCATGCGCTGGCTGTCGATGGCGGGTGCCGTGAGAGCCACGGCCTCGGAGATGCGCAGACCTGCTGCGTAGCACACGGTCAGAATCGCGCGATGTTTCCTGCTGGTGACACATGCAAAGAACTGAATGACTTCCTCTGGGCTAAGAACAATGGGCAATGTCTGGGGTTTTTTCGGAAGCGGAAGAATGTCTTTAAAGGACCAGTCCTTCTTCAGGGTGACCCCATAGAGGAAGCGCAGCGCCGAGATCGCAACCAGGATCGAAATGGGGGCCAACTTCTTTTCGTTCATCAAGTAGATCTGATAGGCCCGAATCTGTTCAGGTCCCAGCAGTTCTGGTGACTTTTTAAAGTGGCGTGCGAATAGCGAGACTTGCCGGACGTATGACTCCTGGGTGCACTTAGACAGGTTCCGAACCTGCATGTCCTCGATCATGCGTTGCCGAAGAGATGTCATGGAAAGCTCCTTTGCGAAGTGAAATGCGCTGCAAGCAGCAGCTCTATGCTTTCGCAAAGGAACGTTCTCAGGGGGAATAGATCTTCAACTGGCACAGTGGCGAGCGCGATCCGTTATGCCGACGCGACTGCTGCACCACCACCTACCGCGTAGCGGTTTAGTCCAATCCCGTTTATCAGATGGGATGAGAAGGCCGGTCTCCGGCGGGATGCGATACGCTCCCAATGGTCGACGCGCTCGAAGCGCAACCGAAAGGAGACCGGCTGTGAAAAAGACTATCACTGTGCAGGCATTCAAGAACGAAATTTTCAAGGAGCAAAAGCTGACCATCGGTTTGGATCTGGGCGATCGCTGGTCGTTTTACTGTGTTTTGGATGAAGCAGGCCAAGTCATTTTGGAACAAAAACTGCCAACGACGCCGGAGGCGATGAAGCAGACCTTTGGAAAGATACCGCGAAGTCTCATGGCACTGGAGACAGGAACCCATTCCCCCTGGGTAAGCCGACTGCTCACTGAGTTGGGACACGAAGTGATCGTGGCGCATGCACAAAAGGTGCAGCTGATCACCAAGAGCAATCGAAAAGATGATCGGCACGATGCTCGGACACTGGCACGACTGGCGCGAGTCGATCCCGAGCTGTTGGGGCCGGTGCGGCATCGCAGTGTGCAAGCGCAACTCCACCTGACGGTGATTCGAGCGCGAGCTGAACTAGTGAGTGCTCGAACAGCCTTGGTGAACGCCGCACGGGGGCTCGTGAAGTCTTATGGCCAACGACTGCCCAAGTGTGGCACGTATCAGGTGAACCGGGAGCTGGCCGCTGCATTGAGCACAGAATTGCGGGATGTTCTGGAGCCGCTGCTCAAAGAAATTGAATCGCTGAACGAGCGCGTCAAGGAATACGACGAACGGATGGAGAAAATCGCCAAGGAAGTTTACCCGGAAGTGTCCTTGCTCAAGCAGGTGAAGGGCGTGGGAACACAGATCGCTCTGACGTATGTCCTGACGATCGAAGACCCGTATCGGTTTCCGAAGAGTCGCCAGGTAGGGTGTTTTCTCGGGTTACGACCTGGCCGCAGGAACTCTGGGGAGAGCGAACCCCAGAAGGGCATCAGCAAAGAAGGAGACCGGTATCTGCGCACGATGATGGTGCAGGGAGCGCACTACATTCTGGGACCGTTTGGAGAAGACAGCGATCTGCGGAGATGGGGACGCAAGCTTGCGGAGCGAGGAGGAAAAAATGCCAAGAAGCGAGCGGTGGTGGCCGTGGCTCGAAAGCTGGCGGTCCTGCTGCATCGGTTGTGGGTAGGCGGAGAGGTGTACGAACCACTGCGCAATAGTCAGAAAGCGATGCGGGAAGTGACCTAGAGAGTGGCGATCCCGACAGCCGAGCTCAACCGCCGAGTCCAGGTGACTGCGACTAAGTCCTGGGGCCCGACTCCCGCCGAAACGGTGGGAGCAGAGGTCGATTATCAGGTAGCAGCACCACTGAAACGAGAACACCCAACTGGCACCGAGCGAAGATCGCTCACAAAAGAGTGCGGATGGAAGGATGGCGACAGAGGCGGCTCGGTTCTAAGGAAGACCACTCGACGACCAAAGGCAACTACAAAACCGACTTGACACTAACCGGCCTTCTCATGGAAGGAGTTGAGAGTCAACCAATACGAGTCTCTCTAAGCTTCGCCGATAATCTTAATTTTGTCGCTTTTCGCTTGATCGATGAGAGCCTGCATCGAAGACATGAATGGAGCGACAGCACGAGCAGTTGTGCGTCTATTCCAAACCTCAAACAATTTGATGGCACTGTCATATCTTCCACGGTTTTGGCTCCTAAGATGATAGAGACCAGCCATTGTGAATGTGAGTCCTTCGCAAAAAGCAAGTGCGGTCTCTCGATACCCGATGTCTTCATCAGCTACACCTGCTGCAAACGGGATTGCAAAATATTCAAGCCCGTTGAGGCATGCTAACATTTCATATTCAACCTGGGGATACTCCCGCTGGATAAGGGCTGTGTCGCAATTCGCGCTCTTAAATTCTCCTTCCTGAATTATGAACTGTGGTTCATTAGGTTTCGGGCGGACTTCAAGAAATGAAAGCTTCTGCGCTCTGTATTTATCAACAAGAACCCTGAATGCAGGAACGTACTTCTCAGCAAAATATCCACATTGTTCCAAAGCTAATTTTGCCGCTTCTCGCTTCGCGTTGGTACTAGCTATCTCTCGCGTCAGATTTAACTGTTCCGAAGCAATTTTGACTTGCGCAGCAGCAGCCTTTACTTGCCGCAGACCTATGAACGCGATTACGGCAATTGCAATTCCTGAAATGAAGTAGAACAGCTCAAGGATAGTACGAGCGCAGAGAAGCCAACTGTACATGGTCCCGAAGCATACTCTGCGCTTTACAAGTATTCAATGGTCTTTCAAAAGTAACTCTTGGTTTACCATCCGCAGCCACGGACACCATCTTCCGGGCGATCTTCGGAATGAATTCGCGTGGGGTGCGAGTCATGCGGCCAGTGCCAGCATCACGCCCCGTATAGGGCACAAGCATGTTCCGCTTTCGAAACGCATAGTGCTCCCTCTATTCTGCCGCTGCCACTGGAATGGAGCGGCCCTAGCCGCTTTGGGGTAGAATCCCAGTTTCCGATAATCCCGTTTCTCAGGACTTGGAAGGCAACCTTCCATCGCCGCCACCATGTAGACTTTAGGATCCCATGCCAACTAAGAATCAAATCAAAATGGCTCTGTACTCAAAAACGTTGCGGGAGCATTGCACAGGGAGACGCTTAAGTGTACATTTTCGGTCAGCTGGGAAACCAAAACGGAAATTACATCGTTTTGTCTTTCCCTCGACCTGCTTACTACGGTTTGTTACATGGCCCGATCAAATCCGCTTCTACCCAGGGGGTGCGTCTTGAACTTTTTTGTCAGGCGCTATCGGCCATTGTCGGCGAGTCACGGGCTGGGTGCGGCCTGCATATTACTGCTTACTCTGGTTGGCGCGGCCACAGTCACGGGTCAGACTTTGAAGACGAGCGGGACATTGGAGGGAACAATCAGTGACTCCACCGGGGGACGAATTCCTGGCGTCAAGGTCAATTTGCGACAGACGGATACAAACCAAACTCGCGTGGTCTATACCGATGAACAAGGGTTCTTCCGCTCGACCGACCTTCCCATAGGCACATATGAGGTTCGCATCGAAAACCCTGGGTTTGCACCCTACTTGCATACCGGGGTTGACCTTGACGTGGGCATCACCGCACATCTGGATGTCGTCCTTCCAGCGGCCAGCGTCTCAACCCAAGTGACAGTATCCGCGCAACCGTCACCGATTGACCCCAGCCAAACTTCTGTCACTTCCAGCGTCGACCGGCAAAGAATCGAAGATCTGCCCGTGGACAGCCGCAACTCTTTGGACTTTGTCCTTGCGATGCCTGGTGTGACCAGTTCTTCTTCACAGCAAGGTGGAACAGGCTCACACCGGGCTCTTGCAGATAGTGGTTTCACCTTCGGCGGTTTGCGCCCGCGAAGCAACAATGTTTCCGTCGATGGGCTCGACAACAATGATGAATATACTGGTTCGAGTCGCACAGAGCTTTCACCTGAAGAAGTTCAAGAATATCAAGTGGTGAATAATGGGCTGTCGGCGGAATACGGTGGTGCTTCAGGCGGTTCAATCAACGTGGTCACGCGCACAGGCGCTAACGCCACCCGGGGCGACGCCTTCCTTTATGCCCAGGATGCCCTGTTCAACGCACAAGATCCCCTCGAAACCACGCCTGGCAAACCAGACTTCCGCCGCTATCGCGTCGGGTCCTCCAGGGGCGGACCCATCGTTAAGGATCGCGTGTTCTATCATGCGGCTTTCGAGCAAGAAAGTAACCGTGGCCAAATCAGCTCCGACATAGATCCCTCCCTGGCCTCAGCCATTAACAATTTTCTAGCGACTGGGGCTTTTCCTCGATTGAATATCCGCCAGATAACCACCGGTTTTGACCCAGTCGCACGAGCGGAAACCGAAGCATCAGGAAAGGTCAACTATCAGATTAGTTCGCGGAATGCTTTGACGCTGCGCTACGCTTTCACCAACAACCGCGTAGCAGGCAATGCCTTCAACACTTCAGCGCTCGATGACGCGAGCAACCGGGGCAGCAGCTTCACTGCGGATAACGTGGTGGCCGGTTCACTGGTCACTGTCTTTGGTTCCGGGGGTGTTGGGGACTTCCGTTTCCTGGCGGCAACACGCCATGCAGTCTTACGCACGAATGATGCGGCAGACCCCGAAATCGATATCAACGGCTTGGTGGATTTTGGACAGCCGTATGCTGGAAACAGCAGTCGCAGAGAAAACCACTACCAAACGAGCTACACGTACCTTAAGACGAAAGGCCATCACCTGTTGAAGGTAGGCGGCACGGTGAACGATGTCAGTTTACGCGCGACCGTGCTGGACGGCTTCGGGGGGTTCTATCTTTTCGGCTCTCTCGCCGATTTTATGGCAGGGAACGCGGATCAGTTTCGGCAAACGTTCGGGAACCCCAATGTCAATTATTCAGTAACGAGTTTTGGTGGGTTCTTGCAGGATCATTGGTCAATCGCCCGGAAGCTCACTCTTGACCTGGGCATACGATACGATTACGAGCGCCTGCCGTCGCTGTTCAATCAGGATACAAATAATTTCAGCCCCCGAATTGGTCTGGCCTGGAGCCCATCGTCCAAATGGGTCGTGCGGGCAGGATACGGAATCTTCTTTGACCGCTATGTTCTTGCCAACCTGACACGAGCCATCGAATTCAATGGTTCGCAAGGTTTTGAGCAGGTCGTTGATGGAAGCGCGGCGGCAAGTGCCTTCGCAGGAGCGGGAGGCGGCTCGCAGATTGCTTCGATATCCGGAGTCGCACTATCCGTCTATCAGCCCGACCAGCACATGGCCACACCCTACAGCCAACAGGCCAACGCCGGTGCTGAATATCTTCTCGCAAAAGACGTGACTTTCCGGGCCGATTATCTGTTTGTTCGGGGCGTCAAGCTGGCGCGAACACTGAACGCGAACCTGTTACCTCCAGCTGTTCTGACACTCGCGAATGCGGCCAGTCTTGGTATCGTGAATCCAACGCCTCAGCAAACCGGGAGCGAGGTATTCACTCCCAATCGTCAGAATCCGGCGTTCAATGATATTTATCAAATCCAGGACTCCGCGAGTTCCACATACAACGGAGTTTCCTTCACTCTCAACAGGAGACTATCCAACGACGTAGAGTTCAGCGGGAGCTACACAGTTTCGAAGACCTCGGATGACGCCTCAGATTTCGATGAGCAGCCGCAAAACCCATTCAATCTCGAGGCCGAACACGCACTCTCGCGGCAAAATCAGCAGCAGAGACTTGTTTTTAACGCGCTTTGGAATTTGCCCATTCCCGGGCAGATTGAATTAGCACCGCTTATCACCCTGGGAACGGGCCGTCCGATCAATCCACTCGTAGGCCTCAACTCGAACCGCAATGATGCTTTCCCACTCTCAGTGCGACCCCTAGGCTTGGGGCGCAATTTTTTGCAAACTCCGGGAATGGCGATAGTGGACTTGGGCGTGGTCAAAACTATTAATCTTGGCGAACACCGTCACCTGGATCTAATCACACAATTCTTTAACCTCTTCAACCATACAAGCGCTACCGCAATCAATCCTTTTTTCGGAACAGGTGCCGTTCCACTTCCAGGATACGGTCAATCTATCCAGAATTTCAGCCCCCGCATAATCCAGTTCGCTGCGAACTTTGAGTATTAGCAAGCCTGCGGCAATCAGTACGCGGTGAGAAGTAATTAGCGGACGATTCGGGGCAATTGCAGTTGGCCTCCTTTGAGCCAAGTCCTGTGAAGTCCCGTTATCGGAATGTGGGAATTTGCCGCCTCAGCACACTTAAAGTGAATGGGACCTCGAACGCCCGGCTCTTTCTCTAGAGTTTGGCCTCTTTGAGCCGGGTTGCAATCTTGTCAGCGAAGGGATGGGCGAGTTGGCCTACGGATCCAGCGTATTCGTTACCCCAAAACTCCGCACGAATGATGTCTTCGTGCTCAAACACTTTCTTCCCCGTTTGATCGCTAAGCCAATAATGAATCTTGGCGGTCTCGCGTCCAGACCCATAACCGATCATCATGCGCTTAGCGCGGTTGCCGGGATTCCACTCCAGCACTTCGCCATTCAGTGTGTACACTCGCGCACGGTCCGTTGGTGCTTCCGAATTAACATCAAACGCGCTCCCGTCCTTATGCTGAAGTTCGGCAACAGTTTGCGTAACCATTTGCTTCATATCGTATGGCCAGGAAACTCCGGCAGCCGTCGTAAACGCTTGGACAACAATGGTGGGCTTCTCCTGAGCTTTTAGCGGCAGAATCGCAAGGATGAAGAAAGCAAGAACAAAAAGAACCAGCCTTCGCATAGATCCCTTCTCAGCAACGAACATAGCGTTAAGAGCCAATCATCTCACTTCGTAGGACGAGTTGCGCATGCGTCGGGTTCCGTCGATAATTCACTTCAGCGCAATATTCCGCAATTGACATCAGCCCGTAAATCTTATCATTCGTTTCGCTAAGCAGTTTAGCAATCGAATGACCATGTGCTTTCGGGGCCAAGTCCCGAGAAGTCGTGCCGGCTCAACCGGTCGATGCAACACCCTATAACCAGTTGATTTGACAATGCTTCTCATCGAGAAGCAATCAGTACGGCAGTGTTCAATCAGAACCTAAACAGGGCTTTTGTTTTGTTTGAATGGAAGCCCGCGAACGAAATCAGCCTCCTAGACCCCTACGAGAGGATTTTGGGCAAGTGTTGCATCGACCCATTGAGACCGACCGCGTTATCGGAATGTGGCCCAGGTATTGCAGCCCGGCAGCTCATCCAGGGTATTCAAATTTATTCGATTCTAGGTTCTATCAAACCGCTGTGGGTATTCTTTCCCGCCGACGCAACGCGGCAGGACTTGTCCAGTAATTCTTCCCCAATTGCCAGATCACTGCGTCCTATGTTGACCTGGTCTTCGAGAATGACAAATCCCTTAGTTCCATCAGTCCGAGTCAATCCAATAACCACAAGTGTGTGATTGCCCATATCTCGGGTTGCATCTGGCAAACCTTTCGCCAAAAGTCTGAACGGATTGTCCGATCTAAGGTCCTCGCCCGACACCCACATTGCAATGTAGCTGTGCCCGACCAAAGGGACATTGAATGGGGCCCACTGGTTCCCAATCTTCCCTTCATGATCGTGTAGCGTCTTCCAGACATCGAGACGAATGCAAGAAAAGTGGATGTGCAGCTGATCCTGAGAGCGACTCACAGCCGAGTTGATTGCTAAACCTATGGCATCTCGCGGAAGAGTTAGGTGCAGCGCGTCGTCGATATGGGTTCGAGCTTCCCAGGCACTGGCGAAATAGTTCGTCGCGTCTGGCCCGCGTACGATCGGGCTCTCGATGCCGGAGATTTGAGTAGTAGGGATTAGTAAGAATTTAATGCCCCCTCTTGGGTCCCTTAGGATCGCAAATCCGCTTTCAATTCCACCGTTGAGATCGACTTGAAGGCAGGGCATTGGATCGTGATGTTGTGATTGTCCGGGAACACATAAATCATGCACAACTCTCCACAAAGCATTGCGAGGAAGGTCTATTTGAGCCGCATTGGCTGCGAGCAACCAGAAAGTGGCACAAGCGCAAAGCGCCCCCATGGCGGCCAATACAAGAAAAGCAATGGGGATGCGACCGTACCGTACTTGTGTGGTGTCAGCGGATCGCATTGCTAGAAAAACACCGACCCAACTCTCATTGGCCAATCTTATCAGTAGGTGCCATTGACCTTGCGAAAAGTGTCTACCAAGTTGCGAAAAGGTGCACTAATTGCGGCTGAGAATTCCCAGGTCCTGAGAAGTTTATCAGGTGCTGGGTCGGCGAGCGCGATGCAGAGAAACTACGCACAGCCATATCGACGATGTGGGAGACTTATATTCCATGAAGAAAATTGGCTTCCTCTCATTCGGTCATTGGGCACCTTCACCGGAGTCACGAACGCAATCGGGGACCGACGCGCTCCTGCAGTCCATTGACCTCGCCGTGGAGGCCGAGCGCCTCGGAATGGACGGAGCCTACTTTCGTGTTCATCACTTCGCGCAGCAACTAGCATCACCTTTTCCACTACTCGCGGCGGTGGGTGCTAAGACCCGAAAGATTGAGATTGGCACTGCGGTTATCGATATGAGGTATGAGAATCCTCATTACATGGCGGAGGACGCTGGGGCTGCGGATCTAATCTCTGGCGGCCGACTGCAGCTGGGAATCAGCCGCGGTTCCCCCGAGCAAGTCATCGATGGTTGGCGCTATTTTGGCTACCACCCGATTGAAGGCGAGGACGATGCAGGTATGGGCCGAAGACATGCCGAAGAATTTCTTGAGTTGCTACGCGGAAAGGGCTTCGCTCAGCCTAACCCACGTCCAATGTTTACCAATCCTCCGGGACTCCTACGGCTTGAGCCATACTCTGCGGGATTGCGTGATCGAATTTGGTGGGGGTCTGCTTCCAACGCAACAGCAGCATGGGCCGCGAAGCTAGGAATGAACCTGCAGACGTCAACCCTCAAATTCGACGAGACCGGCGAGCCGCTCCACATCCAACAGGCCTCACAGATTCGCGCCTTTCGCGCAGCCTGGAAGGATGCTGGTCACACGCGTACTCCGCGCGTTTCCGTCAGCCGGAGTATTTTCGCGTTGCTTAATGACCATGATCGTTGCTATTTCGGACGAGGCTCTCAGGAAGAAGACAAAATCGGGTTCCTTGACGAAAATACACGGGCGATCTTCGGTCGCAGCTACGCTGCCGAGCCAGATATTCTCATCGAGCAGCTTAGGGAAGACGAGGCGATCGAGGAGGCTGACACGTTGTTGCTAACCATTCCGAATCAACTAGGTGTTGCCTACAATGCGCATGTCATGGAGGCAATTTTGACTACCGTCGCTCCAGCCCTCGGTTGGCGTTGAATCGCCGCCATATTTACTGGGCCACGTGATGACTACCGAGTAGCAGAATTGCGATTAGTAGTCCGCCTTCACTTTGCTACTGCTGCCTTCCCCCAGACAATTGTTCTATGTCTAGCAGCTCCGGATTTGAACGCGCCACCCCTTCAAGTCCTGAGAAGAATAAGTCAGCTTCCCGGACATTGGGAATCGCCGGGATTTCCACTTGACGATAATCCCGTTTCTCAGGACTTGGGCGACTAGAATGATTCGCCAGCATTCTGCGAAGGCTGGGATCACGTAGCGAACTCACCGCGCGGTTTATTTATCTTTTGAGGTCAAGAGTTCCAGAGCTTTGTTCAGAGCGGAATCTTGGCCGTTGGCTAAGTCTTCAGAGGGGAATACGGGAACCTCGATGTCCGGCGGCACACCCGCCCCATCGAAGGCCTTTCCATCCTTGGTGAGGTAAATTTCGTTAGGCAATCCGAAGTTCCATCCGTTCGGTAGGTTGCGGACCAAAACGTCGGAGAACACTCCTTGGGTATTCGCCCCCACACGAATAACATGAGGCTGGCGATCCAGAATAGCCATAGTAAATGTTTCCGCTGCGCTTACGCTGTCCGCGCTGGTCAGCAGGACGACTGGACCGCGGAAGCTCGGCCGCTGGCTGGTATGGACAATAACAGGCTGCGGCGGAGTGCGACGGTCTGGATTGCGGATGTCGTTGCGAGCGACCTTGGAATATGCAAGGTAATCTTGTTTGGCGAGGCGCGAGGCGATGGAGATACCAAACACGTCGGACCCGCCTCCGTTAATCCGTACGTCGATCACTAAGCCCGTCCATTTCGCCGCATCCTTAAAAATCGCGTCCAGCGCATTCTCCAGCGTGTTTAATTGTCTCACAAACTCCTTATCGTCCGAATAACTGTCGAACGATTGAATGCGCAGGTAGCCCGCTGAGGCATTCAGCATACCGAACTGCAATTGCTTGTTGCAGAAGTCCCGCAACCCTTCGTGCGAATATTGCTTTTCGATAATTTCCGTAATCCGCGCTGCGCTTTTCTTCTGCATCGGGTCCGGGGCAGGCCGATAGCCGCGGAATCTCTGTTTGAGGGACTTGGCGTTGATGAAAATGTGCGCGTCGTGTAGTGGATCGATCATATCGCTCAGAATCCGAAACAATTCCTCCTGCTTAATTGTGGGCGTGACCTGCGTCCGAAACTTCTTGTCAACCGCGAGCCAATCCATCTTTCGCAGTGCAAAAAACGGATAGTTCTCCGCAAACGTTTCCCAGAAAACCTGATAATTCGTCATCGGCGTATCCGCCAGAGTCCGTCCGCAGACCTGCGGCTTCAAACCGGTGCGCCGAAGCATGATGCTCGAAACGCTACCGTCTTCGTGCAGCCAGCGCGTGTTCGGCGAGCCTCCCGGCATCGCTCTATCCACGTCACCATCGTCTTCAAATACGATTTCTTTCTCCGTGCCCGCGCCAACTTTCCGCATCACCTTGCCAACCGGCAAACAACTCATCTGCGTAAGCTCAAACGAGCGCAGCTCATCTCCTTGAAACTCAATCAGCTCTCCGTAACCGTCCGTGAGCCACAGCCCGCCGAGGGATTGCGTGGGGGGCTGGGCCTGCGCACTCACTGAAGGAGAGAGAACAACGAATACGACGCCGACAAGGAGAAAGGCGAATATCGCGCACGGCCGTCGGAGCGTGCGTTGCCGGTTCATCCTGACCTCTCGTTAGCAATGTATCTGGCAGAGCCTGAAACCAAACTTAAGGGCGATGTGATTGTATCGCTAAACCGACAAACGTCGATCACGATGCTTTCCAAGTCCTGTGAAGTCGCGTTATCGGAATGTGACTTTCTGCCACTACTGCGTTACTGCATCGATGAACCAGAGCAATAGATTCAGACTTGAAATCACCGCAACCGGAATTCTCAGCCTTCCTTTTCCCACAAATGAGGCTGCTAACCCAAGCAAAGAAGTCAGCGCTCCCACCCGAATACAAAATAACTCGATCGGGTCGTAGAAGCCGTAGCCACCTGTAAATACTGCATGGATATAAAGAAATGCAGAAAGAGCCGTGGAGATCGTTGCAAAACATAGACCGACAATTGCTGTGACGGAGCGCCATGTCGGGTTTTGCTTATCCCCTGATTTGATCCACCTGACCCACGTCCAATCGAGGTAACCCCAAAATAGGAGAAATAGAATCGACGTGATCGGCTTTAGGTATAAACGCATTTCGGAGCAGAGTATGAGCGAATCGTAGCCGAATAGGAATATGCAATTGTCTCATCCCTTGCCAAGTCCTGATAAGTTCTATAAAAGGTAAAGTCAAGAAAAAACACCTCTCCCGCGGCCGGAATTTTTCTTGCTTCACAGCCCACTCGATCGAGCGAGATCTGTTCTGACCGACCGCGCCATGTGCTCGGTTGTGGGGCAAGGTAGCCCTGTGGTTTGGATTTTCTCTACCAGCGGTTTTCATCGCTTCTTCACGACGAAGCCTGTCAGTTCCAAAACCAGCAAAGCAGAACGGTGGTCAAATTTGGCGACCATAGTTCTATTTGGGACTCGTGGCCCATAGCTTTTTCTGGTCATCCGAGAGGGCCTAGGGTCATCTAGGAGACTGAGTGCCCGAGGCACGCAGCGCCTAACTTATCAGCTGAGACTCGCTCTCGAACCAGAGTGTCTCGAGAACCCGACGGCCACCGCCAGAGAAATCCCCAGAGATGGAGCGGACTCGATCAGAGACACTCAAGCTGTTTGTGGTTTCAGATGTTGGGCGTCGAAGCTCGCTCCTCTCTTCCACACGATCAACACGATGGTGGCAATCTTCCTGGCCAAGGTCAGACGTGCCATCTCCGGTCGGATGCCCTTGGTCAGCAAAGCGGTGTAGAACTCTTGAAACGGACCGGGCTTGCTCGATGCCACGATCGCCGCGCCCTTAAACAGATTCTTCAGATCGTGATTGCAGTTGCGGTTTAGTCCGCGAATGGAGATCTGTTTCTTCGCTCGTTCGAGCTGCCCGTCGACCCGACGGTGATCGGCGCTGCTTTGTGTCTCGATACCAAATCCGCTGAACGCCCACAGCTGCCGCTTGGTGCGAAAACGGTGTGGGGTCTGCAGAATGCCCAGCAACACCGCCGCCCGGATCGGGCCGATTGACGGGATCTGACAGAGCCGTTTCCAGGCCGGGTGCTTCTTACTCTCGGCGAGCAGATCCCGCCGCACTTCCTGGCGCACCGTCCGCAGCGCATCGAGTTGTTGATAGTAAAACTCGGCCCGCCGGCGCACTCCCGGCTCGGTGATTTTCGCCAGCCACTCCGCACGATGCCGTGCCGCATAGACCTGCTTGCCGGTACAGGGAATGGCCCAACTGCGATAGATCGCCTTCACCCGCGACATGACCCGTCCGAGATCTTTGGTGATGGTCAGATAGCTGCGCACCAGTTCCTTCAGGCTTCGTAGGCCGTGTTCCCCGTGATAGACGGGGCTGAGATGATTCAGGCGCAGCAGCTCGGCCAATCGCCGCGCGTCGATCTTGTCACTCTGGTTGCCTTCCCTCATGGAGGCATTCTTTCGCGGATCGCACACCACCAATTCCGTCACGTGCGGCTTCAGCAAGTCGTACAACCAGGCGGCCCAGGTTCCTTCTTCAAACGTGACCTGCAAGTCTCCGCGCAGCCCATGGATCAACTCCAGAATCACGCTGGCTTTCGTCTCGATCACGCATTCCATCACCATCTTTCCTGCGCCATTCATCACCGCAATCGAAATGCTTTCCTTGTGCACATCCATCCCGATATACTTTTTGTCGTTCAACATGAGGGTGCTCCTTTCCGTAGGTGTTGATGCGAACGATCAAAACCTACTTCAAAGGGGCGCCCTTTTATATTGCGTCGGCTTATCGGAATGTGGCTTTTGGTGACCGCCTGCGAAAGCCAGTCGCCGAGAATGCCGTTATCAGATGGAATCCGGGTCAGGTAGGGGTAGTGGATCAGTTCCGGGTAAGCCTTCATCCGACTCCGACTCGCAGGATGGCGCCTGCCGAATCTCCAGTAAACGCAAAGCGACGAACGGGGAGCATGGTCAACAATCGGGTCCGCCATCGTCTTTCGAGCCATTGCGGGCGCCGCCAGCCTGGGCGAGAATGAGCCGGAGCGTCGCGCGGCAACAAGGAGAAATCGCATGCAATCTGTGGGTGTTATTTGCCAGCTTACTCGGTACCCGGTTAAGTCTATGCAAGGTGAGGCGCTGCCTTCGGCTGCACTGACTCTTCAAGGTTTCGCAGAAGACCGACGCTATGCGTTCGTTCAAGCGGCCTCTCGAAGTTCGTTTCCGTGGCTCACCGCGCGCGAGTTGCCGGAGTTGCTGTATTACCGAACTTCCGTTGAAAAGGCGGGCACGCCGGAGGTGGCCGTGAGGGTGGCGACAGCCCATGGAGAGAATTTGCCCATTGAGAGCGAGGACCTCCGCAAAGTGCTCGAGGGGAGATCGGGAAGGCCGCTCTTTTTGCTGCGTGACTACCGCGGGTCGTACGATGTCGCGCCTGTCTCCCTCATCAGCCGACAAACGGTTGCGCGCATCGCGGAAGAAAGCGGAACGAAGGAAAATTGGTGGCGCTTTCGTCCCAATCTGCTGGTTGATCTGAACGACGCCGGGCCTTTCGACGAGCTGCAGTGGGTCGGCAAAACTCTTCGAATTGGGAGCGCAGCGCGGATCGCCGTCACGGAAGTTGATCAGCGTTGCGTGATGATCACTCTCGACCCTGCCACCGGCGAGTCGAGTCCGGAAATTCTAAAGTGCGTCGTTCAGAAGCACGGGCAGAGCGCGGGAATCTATGCGACGGTCCTCACGCCCGGCGAAGTAAAGACTGGCGACCTTATCTTGCTTGAACCGTAGCGCGAATACGCGACTGAATGGCTTCAGGGTCCAGATTGTCTCTTTGCTCCGAGATATCGAATTGGGTATCGGGGAGGTTATCGAGAAAGTAAATCCTGATTTTGTAATCTTCCTGTCAAATTGATTCCGAGCGCCAGTGCTAACATCTGCCCCGGAGAAATCATCATGTCCAACGACAGAAATGAAGTGTTCGACGGCTTGTTGGAGGATTACGTTGGTCTTGACGAGAGCGCCGACATAGTAGTCCGGCAGATGAGGAAAATATCCAATTCCGACAGTCGCAGAAAAATCGTCAAGGAATTGCGCAATCTTGAAAACAGGCGGCTCGAACTTCTAGATCAGATGGACGGGCTGGTGAAATCAACATAACGAGGTCGCGGTAGAACGCCGAAGTTATCGCGGTGGCTCAGAATTTCTTTCCCGGGGCCACGCTGACACACTTGCCCCATTGTTCGAAGCCGTAACCGTTCTTCAGGTGAAGGGTAAACATATAATTGGCAGTAACCCGGTCGATTCGGATTTGAACTGCACCCTTTTCGTCCTCGAACCCCGCAACAATCTCCTCGTCGGTGAACTTTTCCTGCTTTTCGTATGGGACTTTGTTCGCCCCTCTGAGAAGTTCCTTGTCGTTGGGATCGATGATGAAGCCGATCGGTGGGACCTCGTGTAGCGTTTGGTCATCGCCGCCGATGCGCCTTTCTTGTGAGGAACACTCAAGCTGAATAGGGTCCTTGAGCGCCGCAAGGCGCTTCCGTTGGTTGTATGTGAGGAAGGTTACAGCCGGAATGTATTTGCCCTCTATCCACCCGCCGATACACACGAGGCGTACCCCTGTCTCTCCGAACAGCCAGTCGGCTTTCAAGTTGGCGATATTGCCAGCGGATATGCTGCTGAGATCGATCACCTTTTCCGGCTGGCCGAGCGCCCCTTTTACCCATGCGAACAGCGCATCGCAATCGACCGTCGCCGTGTCGCCGCGCCAATCGATGACGAGCTGTGCATCGCCCTCTGTCTTGTATGTTGCGTATACGGCTAGGGCATCGCTTTCGAGAATCCGAATGATCGCACCGCGCTGGATGATTAGATCATCAAGTATTTGCTCGTCGGAGGAGAACTTCCGCCATCCGGCAAATACGTTTTCGAGCCTCTTATCGGCCCGCCACGTCAACTGCCGCAGGAAGGCCGGGTCGCGGAGTTCCTTCGGAAACGGCTGGACCTCTGCGGTCTGCGGGGTCGCGGAGAGCCTGCTCACATTCAGGCAGACGAGGGCCAGGACAAGGAAGGGAGCGAGTCTCATAGCCGCTTACACAAGGTGAATGGACTTGGCACGAGGTTTCTCACTGATGCTGAGGCCAACATTTCTCTAACCTGCGTCCATCTCTACCAGAAGGTCGCAGCGCCTGGGTACTCATACGCATGTGGGCTGGCCTCCGCCGCAGGGTACTGGCATGCTCTACTTCATCCGGGGAGGTTATCACCGAGCATCATAACAGTGACACTTATATTCTTTGTTCTCCGTTGTTGCTTGATGGCCTCCGCTTCGCCTTTTGTAGTTAGACGCAGATTGACATATTGAACTCTCCCTGGCTCGGAGACCCGCTTTCCCTTGACAAGCCCAGCGGCAACCAAGGTTTCGATCCCGTACTGAATTTCATCAAAGGCCTGCTGCTGTTGTTCTGTGGTAACCCGCTCGGGTTTCAAAATTTCTGTTAGGCCAGCAGTTCCGATACTTCCATCAGGATGCGCGTAGAAGTAGCCTAAGATATCCTCTTCCGTGTGGCTGAATTTACCCGGCATGTTCATTTCGGAATGTTTGTCTTGCATTCTGTGACCTCTGTTTGCACGGAAACGCATCAATCATATCGCGGACAGCTTTCAAGTATGAATGTACCACGCGTGAGCGTCCCACGTCTCCGAGTGCGCCGGGCCAGCCCGCGTTTGCTTTGCTAACCAGGACGTAGTACGTTGAATATCCACCCCGCAGTTTCCCATCTAGAGAATACGGGACGTGAGGCTTGCTCCCCGAAGAGGCCGAATGGACCGGAAGAGTGTCAGTCTAGCCACGCATTTCCACATTCAGTTGACGGGAGTGGAAATTATGGGCGCGGAAATCTTCGATACCCTTCCAGAAGCAGTTTTGTGTGCTGCAAAACTACAACTTGCAAACCTCGGCGAAACAATCACAGTTGAAGAGTTTTCCGAGAATTGTCCCGTTTGTAGACCAATGGTCGCTTGGGCAAACTAGGTCAAATGATAAGAGCCGCTCGGGTGAAGTGTCCAGGGAGCTTTAGACGGCCTCGGGCCACATTCCGGTAATCCCGTTTCTCAGGACTTGGAATATACTTGCCAAGTGACCAATCCCACTAAGCGCGACACCGCAGCGAGAAAGGTGGTGTCTGCCGCACGAGCAATTCTGGCCGACCAGATTGGCCTTTCGGCGGGCTGTCAGCGCCTACATAGGGCGCTATCCTGGCTCGCTCCGTACGAGGCTAATCTACCGACAGTCACTGGCGAATACATGAAGGCTGTCGTCGGGTTGCCAATAGGTTCCGAGCGCTTACACTGGGACCGTGCAGCGCTAAGACAGAAAGACAATGTTCTTGAGTCGGTTAATCAGAGCTTTCGTTCCCGCATACTGGAAACATGTTGGGTTCTGATTGACCGCTTTGGTGAATCAAAGCACGTTTAGGAACAAAGGTCGGCTACGCAATTCCGGGCAAAATGCGAAAGTGTTCACAACAGCACAGACGCCTGTTTTCTGTGTGACTAATCTGCTGTCCGTGATGTGTTCTCCCGCGCACAAAGAGGCATCAGCACAGTTCGTACGAACGAGATAGC
The DNA here is from genome assembly GCA_963719875.1 of uncultured Acidobacteriota bacterium. Taxonomy (GTDB): domain Bacteria; phylum Acidobacteriota; class Terriglobia; order Acidiferrales; family UBA7541; genus Palsa-360. The sequence continues at coordinate 2,818,342 of CAVRDJ010000002.1, forward strand.
AGATGTTCTCGTGCGCAAGAACAAGGAGATGAAAACATGCTTGGGATGATCGCCGCAGTTCTGATCGTTCTTTGGTTGCTTGGATTTTTCGCATTTCATGTAACCACTGGTTTCATTCACATTGCCTTAGTTATTGGCCTGATATTGCTTGTGCTGCATTTCGTGACAGGCAGGGCAGCAAGCGCATAGAACGCTGGGGCACATCCGATCAGCCCCTTCGACAAACTCAACTCTACGATTGGATATGTAATTGGCCACATTCCAATATTCCCGGTGGTCTCAATGGGTCGTTGCAACACCTGCTCAAAGTCTTCTTGTAGGAGCCTAGGAAGCTGATTTTGTTAGCCACCGTCAAAATCAAACAAAACAAAAGCCCTGTTTAGGTTCTGATGGAACACTGCCGTACTGATTGCTTCTCGATGAGAAGCATTGTCAGATCAACTGGTTATAGGGTGTTGCATCGACCGGTTGAACCGGCACCGTTTATCAGGAACTGGGTGTGTTTGCGGTGAGTCTCGCGAGGTGAGGGAAACTTCCTTTTTGAGGGGAAGGATGCGGATCAAGATCAAATACGTCGTTATCGGTTCACTGAACCGTTGACGACGATGGGGAAAAGATGTGGATTGCCACGCCCCATTTGTCATCTTCTAGCTTCTCGACACGTACGACCACACCTGCCATTGCGTAGCTCATCGGACTGCCAGGTTGGAAATCGCTCGTCACATAGATGGTCATGCCGGGGGCGTAATGACCTGCCGAGGTGGCAAGATACAGGCCGTCCTTTGAAACATTGAAAGTTGTGCAGGAATCTGGAGGCAATCTCGAGTCGAGGAGACGAATGAAAACGACCTGCGACAAATTAGTTCGCGGCTGGCGGCGTCGCTCTGTGGATTCAGTTGGCACGAAGGAATCTTTACCACAGAGCGGGCAGCAGCAAAAGTCACATTCTCAATTCAATTTCACTTGCCTTGCAAGGCAGCAAGCAAAGCAAAGTAGTGGTTGCTTTTCGCACCTCGATTCCACATTCCGATAATCCCGTTTCTCAGGACTTGGCTTCTGTATAGCGCTGTCGAACTGCCGCCTTTCACGAAATCTTAAGGTTGAAGGTATAACGTCGCTACGCATCATGACAGAAGCAAGGAAGCAGTTCCGGCAATGCCAATGCTGCTTCCATTTTCCTCTTGGGAGGCAATCGTGTTGAGAATCTTCGCTATTGGAGTTGTTGTTGGAGTTCTCCTCGTGATTGGGGGGACCTATTATTACTTCGTCTCAGGGATGGCTCCAGTGGCAACGGCCGATCCTCCCTTGCCCTACGAGAAGAAGATCGCAAGCAAGTCCAAGAATGCGCACATGCGTAAGCAAACGATGCCAGTGCCTCTCGTGGCGCCTGACGAGCCGAATCTTATGGCCGGTGCAAGAGTGTACAAGGAACAATGTGCGAGTTGTCATGGCCTGCCCGATCAGCCCCCGCCCGCAATTTCAGAAGGTATGTATCCTCATTCGCCGTTGTTGTTCAAGGGTAAGGGAGTCACCGATGATCCGCCGGGCGAAACTCATTGGACGGTCGAAAATGGAATCCGGCTCACCGGAATGCCCAGCTTCAAGAACACTCTCACGGACACGCAATTGTGGCAAGTCAGCCAACTGCTCGCCAACGCTGACAAAATCCCCGACTCGGTGAAGGGCGTGCTTGCACCTGCGCCAACAGTAGTTACGCCATCGGGAACACACAGCCCTGCAACGGCTCCGTCATCGAAATAACATGATGCCTCGGCGGATCAGCGAGCGACAGTATTCAACTGGTTGGTAGACATCATTCATATTCGCTGTTGGGGTAATCAAGAAGAGGAAGACGGCTTCGAACTTTTGCTCGACTGACACCATTAACCGGCGATTCCCACATTCCGAGAATCCCTGCCAGCTCAACCGGTCGATGCAACTCCCTTCTAATCTGTTGATCCCATAGTGTTTTTCAAAAGGACCTGATCATTTGGGCTGTATTCGATTAGAACTTAACAGGGCAGTGTTTTTCCTGAATCCAAGCTTGCGAACGAACCTAGTCATTGAAATACCTGCAGATAGGGCTTCGGGTGAGTGTTGCGTCGACCCATTGAGACCACCCCTCTTAGCGGTATGTGGCTCAGCCGTCTTGAACTTTGGAGAACCACAGGGGGACAATCGTGTTTTTCAACCTGGATAGATTCTTGGCGAGGGACACGGGCAGGTTCAATTCCAATCACGCGAAGAATGTTTTGAAATGAATCCAGTCAATAAGCAATTTTCGTTCGCAATGTATTAGCCCGTAAAGTATCGGCGGCGCGCCAATTTAAGTATTTCTTAATCTAGACTCCCCGGACACTACCATTTCGCTTGACATGATATGCAATCGGGTGCTAGAAGCGCCGTCATAACCCCGACTGGTCTTGTAGGGTTTCTAAAGCGCTTATTCATTCTTGGACAGTCATCTTGGCTTCTGAGTTTTGCAGTCAGCTGCGCCAAAAGTGGAGGCGTATATGTACGCCCACGTATTTTCAGGAAAGATCAAGGTTGTTTTGTCGCTGTTGCTCATATTTGTCTTGAATATGGCTGTCGTCCGCCCAGCGTCCGCGCAGGTGGCGGGAGCAACGCTCACCGGCACGGTGACAGATAGTTCCGGGGCCACCCTCCCGAACGCTCAAATCTCCATCACCGATGTGGCCACCGGGGTGACGCATACCGTCTCGTCCAACGCGGCGGGCCTTTATATAGCCCCGAACCTGTTGCCGGCGACCTATGAGGTCAAAGTTGCGGCGACAGGATTCAAGACTCGATTGGAGAAGGGCGTCACGTTGACGGTAGGAGCTCAGCAGCTGTTGGATTTTACGATGCAGGTCGGGCAGATGAGTCAAACGGTGGAGGTCACCACCGAGGCCCCGACGGTCGAGCTGACTTCGTCAGAGCTTGGCGCCACGGTCAATTCGACGACGGTGCGCGAGTTGCCTCTCAATGGCCGCTCCTGGACCGATCTTGCCAATCTCCAGCCCGGGGTGGTTGCGGCAACGTCCCACGCAGCCGTGGACGTGAACCGCGGCTTCGGCGCACAGTTGAGCATCTCCGGCGCGCGTCCCCAGCAGAATAACTACCGGCTCGATGGCATCAGCATCAACGATTACTCGAACGGCGGTCCGGGGAGTGTGCTCGGTCAGAACCTCGGAGTGGAAGCCATCCAGGAGTTCAGCGTTCTGACCAGCAACTATTCGGCGGAGTACGGGAAAACCTCCGGCGGAGTGGTGAATGCCATTTCTCGCTCTGGGACGAACCAGTTCCATGGCTCCGTGTACGAGTTCTTGCGTAACAGCGCATTAGATGCGGACAATTTCTTTGACAATTCCAATGGCGTTCCAAAACCACCTTTCCGGCGCAATCAATTCGGCGCGTCCGCCGGCGGCCCGATTCGAAAAGATCGCACGTTTGTCTTCGGCGACTACGAAGGAATACGTCAGTCACTGGGAACGACAGTGTCTTCCGGCGTTCCCTCCGCGAACGCACGGCAGGGGATCCTAGAATTCCCCGGCGGCCCGTCCACGTTTCCAGCTGGTTGCAACCCTACTAACAATCCAACTGACCCTAACCAGTGCCAATTGCAAGTCGATCCTGCGGTCCAAAAGTATCTGCCCTTTTTCCATTTGCCTACTGGAAATATCAGTGGGAACGTCGGACAGTACGTCTTTAACAGCCAGCAGATCGTCAGCGAGAATTATTACACCATACGAGTCGACGAAAAGATTTCCGAGAAGGACAGCCTTTTCGGCACCTATGCATACGACTACTCCCCTTTGACGCATCCCGACCTTCTCAACAATCTCCTGCAGCAATCCATCGCCAAGCGGCAAATTGTCGCTTTCGAAGAAAACCACGTCTTCAGTCCAGCTATAGGCAATAGTTTCCGGCTTGGCTACAACCGCGACCGCGCATATCAAGATATGCCGATCAAGGTTCTCAATCCAGTGGCGGCTGATACTACGCAGGGGTGGGCGCCAGGATACGCTCCGCCCCAAGTCACCTTGAGTGGTCTTAATACCCGCCCTGGCTTCGCACCTCCGACCTTTTCTTATGCTTGGAATGCCTATCAGCTTTATGACGACGCGTTTCTGACCAAGGGTCTCCACACGGTGAAATTCGGATTCAGCCTGGAAAAAGATGAGCTCAACGAAACGACAGCCACAGGCGATTATCTGGGAGCTTTTAAGTTCGGGTCGATGGCAGCCTTCCTGCAGAACCAACCTAAGAATGTTGTTGGTTCCATTCCAGGATTGGTCACTCCGCGATACATGCGGACAGCTATTTATGGCGGTTACATTCAGGACGACTGGCGGATTCGCCCCCGGCTGACCCTGAACCTGGGTCTGCGTTATGAAATGTCAACGGTTATTAAGGAGAAGTACGGAAAGACTACCAACCTTCCCACGATAGACGCTGCGCATCCCGACTGTGGGGTACTTTTCATGGACTGCGCTGCGATCGCTCCGTACTTTTCGAACCCAACCCTGCACAATTTTGAGCCGCGAGTCGGGTTTGCCTGGGACCCGTTCGGAAGCGGGAAGACCGCCGTGCGCGGTGGCTTCGGAATGTTCGATGTCCTTCCCCTGCTTTATACTACGGTCACTTTGAACGGCCGTGGGGCTCCATTCTTCGAACTGGCCAGTCCGAGCCCTGGCAATCCGCTGCCCCCAGGATCATTCCCTAGCGGAGCGCTTCCATTTATTCTGAGTACGGGTCTACCGCCCTTGGAATACGCCTTCGTGGAACACAAGCCGAAGCGCAATTACGTGATGCAATGGAATCTGAATGTGCAGCGCGAATTCGCCGGGTTCACCACGACGGTTGGCTACGTCGGGTCGCGCGGACGTCACCAGGCGTTCCGCGCTGACGACGGCAATACCGTCATTCCAACGCTTACTCCCATAGGGTACCTGTACCCTGCTGGCGGCGGCGCCCTCGTCAATACGAGCCCAAACGTGGGGACCGTCCGTTTCCTGAACTGGCCGGGCAATTCCGCCTATAACGCCATGCAAATCGGCGTTTTGAAAAAGATGAGCCATGGGTTGCAGGTCCAGGGATCCTATACTTGGGGAAAGAGCATCGACAACAACTCCGGCGTAATCGCCGGCGATACCTTCGGCAATGGGATTGGAAGCCTTCCGTGGTTCGATTTGAGGTTGACTCGCGCACTGTCCGATTACAATGTCGGCCGGACTGTAGTAATTAACTCGACTTGGGAAATCCCGGCATTCAAAATCAGTTCATCAGTGATGGGCTGGGCAGCGAACGGCTGGGAATTCGGCGCGATTTTTAAGGCCAATGACGGCCCACCATTTAGCGCCACGTTTGGAACGGACGGCGATCCTTTGGGCATTGGCAGCCAGGATCCCTGGGCCTTCCCGAGTTATAGTGGGGCTCCCGGCTGCTCATCGCTAATTAATTCTAGAGAACCCAACAACTACGTCAAGACACAATGCTTTGCGGTTCCGACGGCGCCGATGTCGTACGCGGCACAATGCAATACTGCCCCAGGTGCGGCAGCGCCGCCGCCGCAAGGTCAAGTCTACTGTATAAACCTGCGTGGAACTGCCGGCCGCAACGACATACCCGGACCAGGCCTTATGAACCTCGATTTCTCGGTTTTCAAGAACAATTACATCAGGAAGATTTCGGAATCTTTCAATGTGCAATTTCGAGCCGAAATTTTCAATATACTGAACCATGCCAATTTTGCGCTTCCTGTGTCGCCCGACAATACTGATATTTTCGACAGTACGGGGGCGCCGTTGAATCCCCCCAACAACGGCGCTGCTGGAGTGTTGCAGTCCACTATCGGAGAAGCGCCCGAGAGGCAAATCCAATTTGCGCTGAAGGTAATCTGGTAATGTAGACGCAATCGCCGACACCTCGGGCGAATCTTGGCCTTCATTGCGGGGCTCTGTGTCAATGCCGCGATGTGCGAAGCAAGTCTTTATTAGCTCCGGCTTCCCGGGATTTGCTGACTTCGACGACAGCAGGTGAGATCCAATTCGCTCTGAAACTGGTTTGGTAATCGAAGGCAAACGATCCCAGCAACGCTAACCAGGGCGATTCGCATGCGCGCAGGTTGGACTTTGAGATTGGACGAAAAGTGAAATGGAGACATGAAGATGAAAAAAGGCCTAACGATATTGTTCACGCTCGTTGTGGTTTTCACACTCAAAGCCAAGTCGGAACCGGCGTCGCCACTCAAGCTCTTGCGGACGATCCCCATGCCAGGTATCACGGGGCGATTCGACTCTTTTGGAGTCGACGTAAAAGGTCGTAGGCTCTTTGTCACTCCCCTTGACCACAAGACGGTCGATGTCTATGACTTGAAGACGGGCAAGCTGATTCAAAGTATTCCTGGTATTGAGAAGGCACACGCAGTCCTTTATCGCGGCGATTTAGGCGAGATCTTTGTCACTGATGGTCCTGCTGGATCGCTGAAGATTTTCAAAGGAGATAAATATGAGGCCGTTAAGGCTGTGGAACCCCTTGCGGCACCTGACGGCATACTCTACGACCCGGCCACTCACTATCTCTATATCATAACGGGTGGAGAGAACGCGAAATTGGACTACTCTTTGATAGCTGTGGTGGATACTGACAAGGGTACGCACCTCGGGGACATTCGAATCGAAGGTGGGACGATGGAAGAAATGCGGCTCGAGAAATCGAGCGCCCGGCTCTTCGTTGTAAACCGGGAGAAGAACCGAATCGAGGTGCTTGACCGAAAGACGCGCACGATCCTTACCAGTTGGTCCCTCACCCTCGGAAAAGTTCCTGTCGGGTTAGCGTTTGATGAATCCACCCAACGCCTGTTTGTGGGTTGCCGAAGCGAAGTCATCGTGGTGGTCGATTCGGCGTCCGGGAGGGAGATCACAAGCGTCCCAATTAGCAAAGGCATTGACGGAATGGTCTTTGATCCCGCCACTAAACGAATCTACTCCGAAGCCAATACTGGTGCAATTGATGTTTACGAAGAGACAGACGCTGACCATTACCGGTCTCTGGGAACAACGCCGATAGGGTCGCCCGCGAAGCCGGGGCTTCTCGTGCCCGAGCTGAACCGGTATTTTGTCGCCGTGCCGCAGCACGATAACGTGGACGCCGCAATTCTGGAGTATAAGACTCAATGAGTAGTCTTAACGCGTAAACGTAGTCGGCTCGTGGACCGCGAACTGCCAGGTTCAGGCGTTTTCCTCAGCAGCCGCGGCTAACAGTGTCGGACCATCCTCAGCATGTGCGGTCTTGACGCGTTGTCCGTCCGAAGTAACACAGACGTGAACGACTCCTTCCATGTTCGCCGCACGGGCTAGTGGTGGGTAGAGCAGTACTGAAGCAGATGCTACCATTGGCAATGATGCCATCAAACCTGGCGCTTGCGCCGCTGTCGAAGCGTTCACCAAAAACGAGATGAAGATTATTTAACCTAGCAAGCTAACTTTCATAGAGTTCAATCCTTGGCAGGAAAGCAGATCATCCGCCTAAACGTAGCTGGACAGTCCAAGTCCTGTGAAGTCGTCTTATCGGAATGTGGCTTTTTGCCGCGCACTGGCTTTGGGCCACATCCAGATAACGCCGTTTCTCTGGACTTGGACATTTGGTTTGTGCCTGCGTTGGAGTAACATGCGGTCAGGTAGCGAGCACATGAGAGACCGCATTTTGCTCCCTTTGCTGGTATTTCGCTTGTTCGTGTGTTCCTACGATGCAATGGCGCGCGGTCCAGAATCAGCGCAAGCGCCTGCGACATTCGCGCCACAACCTCAAAATTGGACTGAGTCCGACAAGAGCGCTCTTATAGGTAGAGCCAAGCACGGTGATGCAAACGCACAGATGTGGCTTGGTTGCGCCTATGAACAGGGCTGGTTTGGGAAGGCCGACTATCAAGCCGCGCTCTTCTGGTTCCGAAGATCAGCGTCGCGCGGCAATCCTGATGCCCAAAACAGCTTGGGACAAATGTACGAGGATGGTGAAGGCGTGAAGCAAGACTATACCCAAGCAGCTAAATGGTACCGAAAGGCGGCTGAACACGTTCCAGACTTCGGTGGAGCAGGCCAAGGCCGGAATAATTTGGGACTGCTGTATGTGGATGGGCGTGGCGTTCCAAGAGACTTCGTTCAAGCCTACATGTGGTTTAGACTCGCAAACGCCGAAGACAATGTCTCCTATGTCAAAGATCAGATGACTCCCGCACAAATCATTGAGGCTGAGCGATTAGCAAATGAATGGAAGGTCCGACATTCAAAGTCTTAGCCCCAAGTCCTGAGAAGTCGCGTTATCGGAATGTGGCTTTCTGGGCCGTCGGTGCAGGTGGTGGCGAGGTCGAACATCCTTCGCTAAACCAGAAACCTCTGTGTTATTGGCCTAGCTGGACAGCGCCTGTTGCGCAATGATCCCTGTGTTTATTTTCTGCTGAATCGTCTCCGGCACTTGCTCTTGTTCGTAGAACGTCCAACTCCAACGGAGGCCCTTCGGGCCCTCGATCCTGATAGCAAGCGCCGGGAAATCTAGGGCTTGGTATACAACCACATTCCATTCTCCGACTCTCTCACCAATTCCATTGCGGATGGCCGTGTTTACAGATTCTCGCACTTCGGGGGACAGAATATTGTTGGAGACAATCGTGCACGACATTCTGAAGTTCCTATGATGTAGCGATACTAACTGTAAATCTAGCCGACTTCAATTCGGCAAGCTACTGAACCTTCGGCCAGCATCATTACTCTGTTTACCCATACTGGCAGGACTGAATGATCCGATAAGTGGGCAGTCAAGTCCTTCCATGAGAAGGCCGGTTAGTGTCAAGCCGGTTTTGCAGTTGCCTTTGATTGTCGAGTGGTCTTCCTGGGAACCGGGCCGCCTCTGTCGCCATCCTTCCATCCGCACTCTTTGGTGAGCGATATTCGCTCGGTGCAAGTTGGGTGTTCTCGTTTCAGTAGGTGCTGCTACCTGTGAATCGACCTCTATTCTCACCGATTCGGTGAGAGTTGGGCCCCAGGACTTAGTCGCAGTCACCTGGACTCGGCGGTTGAGCTCGGCTCCTCGGATCGCCACTCGCTAGGCCACTTCCCGCATCGCTTTCTGGCTATTGCGCAGTGGTTCGTACACCTCTCCCCCTACCCACAACCGATGCAGCAGGACCGCCAGCTTTCGAGCCACGGCCACCACCGCTCGCTTCTTGGCATTTTTTCCTCCTCGCTCCGCAAGCTTGCGTCCCCATCTCCGCAGATCGCTGTCTTGGCCAAAAGGTCCCAGAATGTAGTGCGCTCCCTGCACCATCATCGTGCGCAGATACCGGTCTCCTTCTTTGCTGATGCCCTTCTGGGGTTCGCTCTCCCCAGAGTTCCTGCGGCCAGGTCGTAACCCCAGAAAACAGCCGACCTGGCGACTCTTCGGAAACCGATACGGGTCCTCGATCGTCAGGACATAGGTCAGAGCGATCTGTGTTCCCACGCCCTTCACCTGCTTGAGCAGGGACACTTCCGGGTAAACTTCCTTGGCGATTTTCTCCATCCGTTCGTCGTATTCCTTGACGCGCTCGTTCAGCGATTCAATTTCTTTGAGCAGCGGCTCCAGAACATCCTGCAATTCTGGGCTCAATGCAGCGGCCAGCTCCCGGTTCACCTGATACGTGCCACACTTGGGCAGTCGTTGGCCATAAGACTTCACCAACCCCCGTGCTGCGTTCACCAAGGCTGTTCGAGCACTGACCAGTTCCGCTCGCGCTCGAATCACCGTCAGGTGGAGTTGCGCTTGCACACTGCGATGCCGCACCGGCCCCAACAGCTCGGGATCGACTCGCGCCAGTCGTGCCAGCGTCCGAGCATCGTGCCGATCATCTTTTCGATTGCTCTTGGTGATCAGCTGCACCTTTTGTGCATGCGCCACGATCACTTCGTGTCCCAACTCAGTGAGCAGTCGGCTTACCCAGGGGGAATGTGTTCCTGTCTCCAGTGCCATGAGACTTCGCGGTATCTTTCCAAAGGTCTGCTTCATCGCCTCCGGCGTCGTTGGCAGTTTTTGTTCCAAAATGACTTGGCCTGCTTCATCCAAAACACAGTAGAACGACCAGCGATCGCCCAGATCCAAACCGATGGTCAGCTTTTGCTCCTTGAAAATTTCGTTCTTGAATGCCTGCACAGTGATAGTCTTTTTCACAGCCGGTCTCCTTTCGGTTGCGCTTCGAGCGCGTCGACCATTGGGAGCGTATCGCATCCCGCCGGAGACCGGCCTTCTCATCCCATCTGTGAAGTCCCCTTATCGGAATGTGGCCCTTTAGGTGATTCACGTGACGAATTGCCACCGTCCGAGAGGCGTATTTAATAGGCGCAATGTTGACGGTGTGCCTTTGTGTCCGACCTGTCCGTTTGACCAGTAGATCAAGGCGTAAGAGATTTCATAAAGTCGCCCCAGCCTACCCAGCCTAAGACATTGTCGTTGTCATTAACTTTGTGACCCACGGCGTGGTCTGCTGATCTGCTTTTAATAATGCGGTGGCATGCTGAGTGCCGCTTTTGAGCACAGCCTTGTTGGAAGGTGACACATGCAACGGAACTTCATCTCGCTGGTCGGATTTGTAACCCTGTTTTGCCTAATGGCCACTCCTATTCAATCTGCGGTATTGGCAATATCCGAATTTGAAACGCAAACTCAGGCAGAGACATTCTTCGGTACAATTCTAAGAAATGGCAATAACTTTGTGCTAAGCGATTCAGCTACGAAGTCTAAGTACGCGCTGGACAACCGCCAAATGGCGAGTCGATACGAAGGGGTAACAGTAAAAGTTACTGGCTGTCTCGATATGGCCAGCAATTTGATTCACGTCGAAACGATTAAGCCAATCGTTTAAACCTAACCGAATATGGCCCTGCCTCGGAGAGCCTGAACTCGTGGCGTGACCATGTTAATTCGGCCAGTTACCGATGATCCCGTTCATCAGGAGTTGGGATTCAGTACCGAGTTGCAGTATTGAAGAGCGAACTAACCAAGAGACTTTCTAAAGTCTCAGAGCAGATGAGGATGGCCCCGGGTTCGTCAGGGGTATGTAAACCCGGGGCCGGTGGGATTGAGACAGAGGCAGGGCCGGAAAAAACTCGAATGTATTGGCTAGACGGCGGAGCTTTTGTCTCGCTCCACAGCCTGAATCAATGACCTATGGATGTCGAACCTCCTCTGCGATGCGAACGCAATCATTGCAAAGACTCGCAGTGGCCTGAACATTACTCGTGAATTGCCGAAAAACTGCTGAGAGAGAGAAACAACAAAGGCGGGAACGACGGGGACGAGCCGGATCCGCTAATGCCTAAAATACACCAACTCCGAGTCTTGCTGTCTGTTCAATTTTGCACGCGTATCTAGCTACGAATGGCAATGCCCTATCAGAGTGTGGTCGCCAAATAGAGCGGTCCGATCCTGACTGACTTGCTCCCCGGCAATTTGGTTACGCAGGACACGGCCGATTTTAAGCCAAATTCGAGTCACGAGACCCTCAGTTTGGACATAAGAACGTCTTGCCAAATCGCAATTCGACGCACGAAAATCAACCCTCCGTAGGGACATCCGTTTCGGCGTCGGGTGAGGAGCCGAGGTTCACAGGGTCAGCGGTGGCCTGCCGCTAGCCCGATATCGGCAAGAATTTTGTCATAATTCTGAAACAAGATGCGGTCCAATTGTGCGCCGGTCAAATTGGCGGGCCGTGCCACTCGCGAGATGAGGGCCTGCTCCATGTTTTCGTAGCTGGCCCCGTCAGTACGAGCGCCTACGGCGGTCAACAGCTTCCGCAGCCTAATATCGAGAGCCAAGCAATTCTTTCCCAGACACAACTCAATCGCAGTGTCTCGGGCGGTCTTCGGACCGTAACCAGCTAACTCCCGCTGCAGAGCCTCGATTCGAGTAGATTCTGACGGCTCATCCGCAATCCGGCGGAAGAACTGCTTAGGCCCACCGTTTGCGTTCAGGGTTTGAAAGTTCCGCAGGACAGCTTTTGATTTTGGGTCTCTTCGAACATTCTTACGAACATACCTAGCTCTTACGGTCGTAAGAACCCAATGGATATGCTGCAGCCGTTCATTTTCTGTGTGACAGGCCTTCAGCCGTGAGAGCGAAGTTTGCCTCTTGGCTTCGTAAGAGTTTTCGATAACAAAACCGGCTCGTGCATTTCCTTGAGCGGCGATCTCCCCAACGACCTTCCACCATAGCTCGTCAGCCGTTCGACGGTACCACGGCTTTGATGGCTTGGCAGTGCCTCTATAACGCATTGCCAGTTTCCTGAGGAGAGCAGCTTGGGTGGCCGTCAAGATGAGCCGCTTCATCGGTACGAAGAGTACTCTTAGTAACGTTGCTTGGCAACGCCAAATCACTGATACAGGAGGTTATGAAACGCACTATGCAGGTAAATGTGAAGTTGAGCCCTGAGGATTTCTCTCTTTTGAAAAAGGCTGCCGAAAAGCGTTGGCCGGATGCGGTCATGACCAACTCTGGGATTGTGCTGGGACTGGCGAAGATTGCAGCCAAGAGTACCCTCCAGAAGCCCAAGGGCTAAGAGAGGGGGCTAAATACTATAAACACAAAAACACACTCAAATGAGGGATGGCAACACAACGAAACGTACACGAAAAAACAGTAATCCAGTCCAAGTTGCTCGGACACAAAAAAACACTCATCCTACGAAGCGGTTACTGCATCGATCTGCTCTGTCTTCATCTAATCTGCTAGTCGCTTTTTTAAGTGAATCCCCGGACGATGTTGATTCTCGACTGTGGCAATTAGCTCAGCAAATGTCTCGACAACCGTTCGATGTCAATGTATTCCGCGTTAATCTTCTCACTAAACTGCAACGTGTTCCATATTCAGGGTCAAGCGATCTCAGCAAAAATAAAAAAACATTCTATGACCACCTCCATACACGCCATGTTTTGTCTACTCTTCTAAACAAAAACACTCTGCGCGAAATCTGGGGATGGTTGCTCATTCGGGAAATCATCAAAACTGATCGAGATTTGGAAAACAGGAAGGAAACTGTCGCAAAGTACCCGCTGCGGTTCCATTCCTTCTTGATGACCGAACTTTCGAGGCATGAACGTGTCATCCGCACGGCAATCAAACATTACAAGGTTGATGAGCAAGTCATGGATCGATACCTTTCCATGGTGAATCGAGAATTCCTTTGGCACCGCCACATCCATTCTCTTTCTCGTTTCCCGGGTTCGCGCGAAATCTTGGTGCGAAAGGGACTCAAGGAGGACATAAGTGTGCAAGAAGGAATCTTTCGTTTTCTAAAGGCACGTCTTCGCCGGATTTCCCTCCCCGATCGTTTTCTTCGCCGACTGACACAGCTTATCTGCGCCGGGCCAGAGATCACTGAAATTAACCCCTATCGCGATGACGCGCTCCGCAAGAGCCTCGAACGCCACCCATAGGGACAAAAGAACACCATTTTCGAATAAAAAATGCTGATGTTGTCCGAAGATTCAAGCTCAGGCGTGCGCGACAATCTAGGGCATGAATTCACGGAACAGGCAGCCACGCAATTCACCAGCCGATTTCCCGAATTTTACCGCTGACGAACAACCGGAGTGCGAAGCGCGCCTCGACCGCCTGATTTTTTATGCAACGGAATTTCAGAAAGCCGCATTCCTTGCTCTGCCAGGATATCGATGCAGCCGCTCGCATTTCCTGCGTTCAAGCGCATATCGACGGCTCATTGAACTTCAAAGTGAAAACAGCGGTGCGAAAATTCAAATTTATTATGGTCGCCGGGTCCCTTGGGTTGCGCCATGCAAAATTGTTTTAATTGCGGACGACCCGACGGGATTGCAACCGTCCCAAGTTTTTGCCGCACTCGAATTGCTCACGCAGGCAAAACTCTCGATGGTTGAACTTGCTTGCGACTTCAATGGATCGTCAGGGGTAGACGTTGCCTTCGTGCAGCGGCACGTCTTGTTTGGGAAGTCCCGCTTTCTCGCAAGGAAACCCGGGATCATGTGGTTCGGGTCCAGGCGCTCCTCTAAATTGGTCCGTACTTACTGGAAACCTGAAATTTGTGCTTTTCGAATAGAACTTGAACTTCACTCCCGCTGGCTCCGCAACCATGGCATTGGCAATGTCTTCGATTTCAATTTGCTGCCAACTCTTCTCGCTCGTCATCATCTCTTTTTTTGCAGGCTTGAATGGGGAGCCGTGTTCAAGCGCATACGCCGATCCAGCCGGACTTGGCGGTTTGCGCTGCGAAATCTTGAATGGCAGCGCAATGATCTTTTGGCGACCTTGAACTTTCTAAGACGCGAGGTTTGCCTAACGAACACCCACCGATTGCTGGTCCCACTCGAGACCAATGAGGTTGTCCTGAGGGCATTGAAAAAGTGGGCACGGCGGTGGCCGCCGCGTCCGTTTGGACTGATGACGAATCGGTGACCGCATACGCTGATCCAAAAGGTAGAAAGGCTGATTATGAACAATAAATGTAATGAGCGACCTGTCGAGCGCATCTTGCTCACAGCGAGGGAAGTGGCCAACCTTACAGGCTTCTCCGAAGGAACGATTCGACATTTTTGCAACCAGCGCAGGATTCCACTGATTCGCATTTCTTCTCGGTGTGTGCGCTTTGACCGAAATGCAATTGAAAATTGGATTGCGAGCTTGTCTGTCCCGACTGAATCAATTGATCCGAATCGAGTCTGCAAACAAAAGTCTCGCGGCAAGAAAAAGGAGAACACGCATGAAAGCTAAGTTGGAAAAGAAACGCCTAGTGATCACATTGCCCTTACTCGTCGAACCCCGCTCATCAAGAAGCGGCAAGTCGGTGATGATCGCGAGCAGTCGCGGTCCCCGTAAAGCATCGTTAACCGTGGAAGGCAAACCTGTTTATGTCGGCGTCAACGCCTTCATCCGCACTGCTGTCCTTAAGTCGAAGTGCTTAAAGTCGGCGCGAAAGCGAGAATCGAGAATGGCAGACTTCGGAACCGCACGAGTATCCGAAGAAGAGCCTTTCAGGCTCGTAAGAAAACTCAGAAGACAATAGGCTGCTGACGTGGCCCTACTTTGCGGGCCCAACACGTGTGGAGTGATGGAGGATAGCAATGTCAGTAAAAACTAGCCAGGTCGCGATTTACTGTCGAGAAACTGAGAAGGACGCTCTCAAACAATATGCAAGTGATCGGGATTGGTTGATAGTTCGCGAGTGTGTTTACGGGGCTGAGTCGGAAGCACCTGACCGATTTCCTGACCTGCTTCGCGACTGTCAACAACTGTCCATCGACACGATACTGACCTGCAGACTGTTTGGACGCAGCCTCCATGCAGTCATCGCAATGCTCGAACAGATCCGACAACAACAGGGAATCGACTTTATTGCAGTGGAAGACGGAATTGACTCGTCCACAAAAAGTGGCAGGCTCTTCTTCGCTCACATCGCTATCCTTGCAAACGTCGAACGGGAAACCTGCACGGATAGGGCCACACCCGACTTGGCACAACAACCCATCAGAAATATGAATCCGTTGCCGTCAAAGGATGTGCAGCGATGAAAGCAAACCAGAAGAAGCGATGCGCGATTTACACGCGGGTTAGTCGTTCCAATGGACAACAAACAGATTCCCAGGAAAGTGAGCTGCGAGATTTTGTGGCTCGCCGAGGATGGAGCGTCTACCGGGTCTACGAGGACAAAGGAATTTCTGGCGCCAAGGAAAGCCGCCCAGCACTAAACCAACTCATGCAGGATTGTCGACAACGAAGGGTTGATGTTGTAGCGGTGTGGAAGTTCGACCGATTCGCCAGGAGCGTGAAACAACTTGTAACCAGCTTGGCCGAATTTCAGGCTTTAGGAATCGATTTTGTGTCGAGTACGGAAGCGATTGATACGAGTTTGCCGATGGGCCAATTGGTGTTTCATGTCTTGGGTGCCGTGGCTCAGTTAGAACGGTCAATCATTGCTGAGCGAACGATCGCAGGCTTGAGAGAAGCTCGCCGAAAAGGCAGAAGGCTCGGAAGGCCGCCTGCCCCTGAGCTAAAGCTTAGCCAGGTTGAATGCATTCGGCGAGAAAGAGCAGCGGGTAAGCTGAGTTTGCGCCAACTGGCGAAGCGACATGAATTGCCTCTCTGGCGGGTGCATAGGCTGTGTCGTACGAATCCAGCTCGCGTCGACAAAACGAACAATTGTGCTACTCCGAAAACGCCGTTTAGGCGGGATTGATCCTACGTGGGTTAGAGCGCATGTGTGCGAGACGTTTTAGCGACACCCGTTTTGCAGTGGTTTTCACGGTGTTCCCCCACCGACAGTGTCGAAGTACGTGGCCCGAGGGAAAACACAGCAGAAACGAGGTCTGCACGTTCGTCACTAGTTGTCGTGGGCGGGATTTGTAGTCGTGAGCGGGAGTCGTGAAGTTGCTAGAGCTGACGCGTAGGAGTTGCGGTGGGACTATATCGGCGCAAATGGCGGGACAAGGACGGGACAATCCACGAGAGTAAAACTTGGTGGATTGATTTCGTTTTGCCAGGAATCGGACAGCACTGTGAATCGACCGGCACCACAAACAAACGCCTCGCGAGAAAGATTCTGGACACTCGGCGCGCCGAGATCGTGGAAGGCCGTTACGTCAATCTCGTTAAATCCCAGGCTCCCAGTTTGAAAGATTTTTGCCGGCAATATATCGAATCGCGCAAGGATCTTTCTCCGAATACTCGAAAGCGCTACGAATGCTCAGAACGGAACCTCGTGAAGTTCTTCGGAGATTCCCTTCTTTCGGACATCTCAGAGACCCGCATTGAGACGTACAAGCAATTCCAGCTTGGAACGGGAGTGCGAGCGGCGGGGGTGAACAGAAACCTCAGCCTGTTGCGGTTGGTTCTAAAGAAAGCGCGGCGGGAGAGGTATATCGCCCAAAATCCATTGAATGATTCGGAACTGTTCATGAACGAACGGAAGGAACGGCTCCAGGCGAAACCGTTCACATTGGAGGAGGAGCAAAAGCTGTTGTCTGTAGCAAAGGGTTATCTCAGGCCGCTCATCCTTCTCCTGGTCGATGCGGGGTTGCGGGTGGGAAAGGAAGCACTTCCGTTACGATGGATTGACCTGAACTTAGAGGGCGAGAACCCAGTCGTGTACGTCCGTGCCTCGAAAACCACCGCCGGGATCAGGAGCATCCCGTTGACAGCCCGGCTAAGGGCGGAGCTTTTGTCTTGGAGACATTTGACAGGCCCGGCGGTTTCGCAATTCGTCTTCTTTTATCCCAACGACCCTATGAAGCATTTGCAGGCAGTGCGAAAAACCTGGGCACGGGTATTAAAGGATGCGGGAGTGGAACGGAGACGGATTTACGACCTTCGCAGCACATTCGCGACCAGGTTAAATGCGGCTGGAGTACCCCAGGTATTCATCGAGCAACTGATGGGGCACGCGGGCGGCTTGGCGCAGACATATGCGAAGGCGAACAATGAGTTTCGACGGGAGGCGATCGATAAGTTGGAGGCCTTCATTTCTGCGAAGGAAAAGGAATCGGTCCAAAGCGTTTCCAATTTCAGATTCAAAACCGGACACAAAAGTACTACGAATCTACTACAGTTCCCCCGAAACACGATCCGTCCAACGGGTGACTGAAGTCCTGAACTAGTTGAATTCAAAAGAGAAACATGGTGGGGCTGGGGAGAGTCGAACTCCCGACCTACGGTTTAGGAAACCGCCGCTCTGCCATTTGGGATTCCCGAACTGATTGAGCTTACCCATTGCAATGCAATGGGTTGCGGCTGATCGATGCCTCAGCTTCCCTCACGCCAAACCGGGCATTGTAGTAAAAATGTAGTAGTCTGCCGCAGCTATGCGTCGCCCAACTTGCGCCGCTTTTTGCTACTCTTGCGATGGCGTCGGCCTTGGTGATAGCGTCATTGATTGGCCGAGCTACTTTATTTGCGTTAAGGCGCAGGCTTGATGTCAATTCCAAAATGGAAGGAATTCGAACGATTAGTTTTTGAGATGCAGAAGTCCTTTGCGCCTCCTGCCGCCACCGTCACTCCGGATGATCATATCGATGGACATGATTCGAAAACTTCAAGACAAATTGATATCAGCATTAGAAGCCATGTCGCGAACTACGAGGTTCTAATTGTGATCGACTGTAAAGATTACAAAGATCCTGTTGACGTTAAGGAAGTCGGAGAGTTCTCGAGCGTGGTTAAGGATGTAAGGGCGAACAAAGGTGTAATGGTCGCCAGTCATGGGTTCACAAAGGCCGCAATAGAGATGGCTAAGAGTCACGGCATCAGTACCCTGACTTTTGTTGACACCGAAAGTATGGATTGGAAATCGTTTGTCACCATACCTGTCCTCTTGGAACGAACTTGGATAGAAAGGATTTCCGTTCGATTTCAGAGCGTTGGTAATTTTCCTTGGGTGATTCCGATGATGAACCCTCTGGAGCTAAACACTTACCACGTCCAAGGGAAACCTCTTGGCAAGATTCGAGATCTTGTTGCGCGAAAATGGAACACCGGCGAAATTGAACGCAAGCCCGGCATTCAAGAAGTCCTTTTGGGAGACGATCTTCTAATTGATTCAAACGGCAGCAAGGTCCACACTGCTATCATCACGTTTCTCGATACGCGAATCGCCTACTATTTAGGGCCGCTCCCTATAAAGGTCACAGGGTTCAAGGACGAACAAACTGGTGGACTGTCAACCCGACAATTCACAACCGATTTCATTGAGCCAGCCAAAATCGAGAAGGGTGAGGTAGAGGGCTGGAGCCAAATTCAAACACCGGGCGAGCTGTCGATCAGCGTTATGTTCAAAATGGGATACTCCGACCTTCTCCCTGAATCGGAGGAACATCCCGCCGTACTGGACCCGCCAGAAGCTTACGTCAAAGAGCCTTGATTCCGTGGTAGACTCCGCGGCCAGGAGGGACCTATGGCAAACCCCACCAAAAATACCTTCGCGATTGCTATTGGAAAACGTGAGATATACGAAGTTGAGAAGTCTGAAGACGGCTTGAACGTCACGATCCGAATGGCTGAAAACCCTGAGACGAAGTTCGAACTCATCGGTTCCGCGATCCCGGACCTAATCAAAGTGTTGCAGAAACTCGCTCCGTACAAATGATGGTAAGCTTCCCGACTGTCATTGGCTTACATGACAGCATCGAAGCCATCACTCGATCCACTCAAGACGCCTTGGAAATGCGGAGATGTGTGTGCGTTAGGGTCTAGCAAGGTCGGCTTTGTATTGAATCACACGCCGGAATACTTGGAAGTACGTTGGGGACCGGACGGGCCTGTTGAGCGGCTAACAGGCTGAGAGGCGGAGAGTGTAATCAGGTATGCGCACGCCGATAGTCCGTCGCCAGGAGACGCCACGGTGACGAATCTTGAAACCCTAAAGACCATAGAAGCGCTGACGTTTATGGAAGATGCCTGCCGTGAGAGGATGAAAAGCATCAAGAGCAAGGCTGAGGAAAAAGAAGTGACTATGCTATTTAACCGGTATGCTCAACCTGAATGTGAATTTGACCGTAAGCATGGCGCGAAGCTCGCCCAGCTAGCTCTAAAGCCAGACGAGGTAAGCTGGTATTGGAAGCTGCGAGAACGAATCCATCGGGTCGTTCATCATCACTAGGCGGACAAGAGGAGCCGACGATGGCCAAATTCAAATTAAGGCAAGGCGTACGAAAAACCGGCGAATCCGAAGTGTGCACCGTTCAACAAATCCAAGAGAAACCCGATACTGAAACTATGTACTGGATTCAAAATGGAACAGATTCTGCGGCTTGCGAATGGGCCAAGGAAAGTGAACTAGAAGCGGAGTAACGTCGATGGGCATGCCTATAAAAACTCCTTGCGACAAATGCAAAGGCACCGGCAAGACGATGATTCCGGCAGGAAGGAAACCTGGTAGAGAAACTGACTGTGAACAATGTGGCGGCCGTGGATTTATTGAGTCGAAGCAAGGCCACGGAGCGTCATGTTAAACTGTCTGACCGTGGGGCTGTAGCTCAGATGGATAGAGCGGCGGTTTCCTAAACCGTAGGTCGGGAGTTCGACTCTCCCCAGCCCCACCATTGTTGTCCTTTGGATTTAACGAGATCTATAGAGTAGGCAAACTCGTGCTGAACTTGAACCAACGCAAACACGATAGAAAAGTGATAACTCTATTGCGGAATGCTTTGAATATTATTGCCGCAACATGCTCATTCTGGCGGCGCGAAGGGCAAGGGTAGTTGTCCAGACGACGCCGGTGACTTATCTCGGACAAGAATAACTTCCACAGACTTTTCTCGATACCACACTTCAAACTCCAGATCCGGATTATGGAAGAAAATGCGGCTAGGGCCTCGCAATCTATCTGGAACAGATGGGACCAAAGGAATTATGATTCGGTCCCGCCTGGTTTTCGGTCGTCTTCCCGCGGCTACGATGGATTGGTAATCTTTGGATTTCCTTATGCTTTTGTTGTCGTCGAAGAGACCCGTACCGGATCGAATTTCCAACAGCGGTGTTTCTTCAGTCTCTACCAACATCATTCCCTTGCTAAACCCACCTACTTTCCGCCTTTTCTTAGCAGCAATTTTCGCGAGTTTGCTGAGTGAATCCCCCCTAACTCTGCAAAGCGCAATTAGGACCTCGAGCACGTCAGCCATTTCTTCCTGGAGGGCGTCCGCCGACGAGGCTGACAGTACCTCCATAGCTTCTTCAACTATTTTTGCTTTGAGAACGTCAAGTAACTCACCTTCCGAAAGGTTAATAGCTACAACCTTTTCCCCTTGCCGCTGAATCCGGACGGGAACTTTGTCCCGCACAAGCTTCGAAAATTTCCGTCTAAAGCGCCGCTGTTTGATTGGATCGATGCACGCAATATGCGCTCCGGTGCGCCTCAGAACATAATACGTATGTGAGAGTGGACTGCCTTCTAGGTCTATTCGAAGGCCGCGCGTCTGAACAACTGCGCCGAGTTGCTCGAGAAAAGCTTTGTCTCGAAGGTGCGGCCCATCGGGCTGCAAGATAACCGAAGAGATTGGCCCCTTCTGGTTATTCAGCAGATTTATATCTTCCCTATTGCGCACGTAAAAGGGTTGTCGGAGAAAGTACTCCCCGATTCCTGGGTCGACTTGTCGTGGTTCGTCCTCAGTTGTGTAACGCCAAGGAATTAGTTCGGGGTGACCGGATTCTGATGGGACCTTCGCAAACCACATGATTACGACTGTCTTTGTCAGCCCTGCTGCGACCTTCCCGCTAAGCTCGGCTATAGTACGGACGGTACGATCATCAAGTGAGGGCTTCCAATCCCACGGAGCACTGAGTTGGATTGATTTCCAAGAATCGTCTGGCAGGGCAGCAAGAAATGTTGGCTTATATCTTATTTTTCGCCCAATTATTTCGCCGGTGCGATTGTCTACTTCGAACGAGTCGTGGGCACAAAATTCCAAACCATCCGGCAGCCCCCACAGTGCGTCGATGCTTACCCTATTTCGGTTGGCAGTGGCCATCGAGAAGGCAGATGCACATGCAGGAATGAAGCGATGAGCGACGAAACAGATCTGATTTGGATTGACGCCGGCATGCAACAATTCGCGCGCCGTGTTTCGCATGAACTGTCTCGCAGGCAGAGGCCGCGACAAACAATCAGTCCTGTTGGCGAACAGGACGGTTTGTCGGGCAATATCTGTGCGAATCACTAGCGGGCCCTTGGTGAGCTCCTTAAGATCTGACTTTAATCCGACCAACGTACCGGTCTTGACCAATTGTTGAATTTTACGACTGCCATGTAGAACAAACAGAGGCGTTGTCGGAAGCCCCATGGAACGGAAGGTCTCGACACATCTCAGTTTCTGCCATCGTTTTGCGTCGGCCTCAGAAGAGAGTTTGAATTGACTTAGCTTGGCAACCTCGACAGGCTGGGTGATGGGAAAAGAAGCTAATTCAGGCGACTCGCCTCCCGAATCGGGTGCGCGGTCATTCTGTGCTATCCAAAGGCGAGCGCCATCCCACACCCATTCCAGAAGTCGACGTTCTTTTCTTTCATAAAAGTACTTTCCAACAGACCGAAGCACCTCGATCAGCTCTCTTCGGTTACTGCACATCAATTCTTTGTCCAACATGACTTTGGCTTTCTCAACGCGACATCTGAACACGCGTGGCATCGTCTCGCTTTCGATAGCGCCTGAAGAATCCATCTCGCAGACCCATCGACGCACCTCTTCGGAAACTCGTCGCGCGTTGGAAAAATGTCCCTTTAACGTTGGTGGACAGTGGACTTGAACGATAAGCCCCATCGCAATAGATGTGCCGCCGAGATAGGCATCCTCGAATACCTGTCTTGCCGCCGACAGGATCGCTTCAACCGTTCCATCACACCTGACACTCCTAAACAGGCCTCGCTGGTCGAGGCCTTCCTCAGACGCATTTGAACGAACTATCAATGAGATGGCCTGTGGTTGACCACCAAAACGTCCTACCTCTCCTTCGATCCAAATCTTTTCACTGAGATCGACCAGGTCCATCGTTACTGATTCTAAATTCCGTCGCTCACGGAGCCAACGATGATGCAATTCGGCTGGAAACGCGAAAAATGGAGGAACCCAGAGCTTAGGAAGTTGGCGAAGCCCTTCAAGCTTTCCGCCTGTCCCATCTTGGTTGGACAAGTGCGTCATTTGTGTAAGTTCGAGACGATATCTCTAAATCTGTGGTCGTTACTTATTTGAAGACTCGGGCTTCCGGTGGGTCGGTCCGAACAAAGTTTGCGCGACCTCTGCGAGTTTCGCCATCGCATTATCTGAAAAAAGGCCAACAAGGAATCCAAAGGCGCAGGTTCGAGCTCTCGTCGATACAAGGTTCGGGTCGAACACGCCGAACGACTGCACGATCAAAATTGTTGCGAAAGCGAGGCCACTTGAAATTACGGGCGTGAAATATCGCCACCACCGCCTATCTAGATTCCAAATCTGTTTGGCCACGCTATGATATAGCCACTTCATTGCAAAAAGTATTCCACCCAACATCCCAGCCAAACCGGCCAACCCATACCTTGCAAAAACAAAGGCATTTTCGTCAGTAAGTTTCAATAGCCTCTGTGGAGTTCCAAGCCAAATCATGAACATCATTACCACTGCTATGACCAGAATAACCGTTAGATATGCCGCTTCCCATCGAATGGAACCCAACGCTTCTTGATCGTATCTAGAACGCCAGTCGCCGAGTTTCCGACCGTCGGTGTAATCTTCAGGTGCAAAACCTGAGTCAGGGACATCACCGCTTCTTTGACTACTACTGTCGCTCATGAGTCTAACAAGGGAAGGTCCGCAAGTGTTTGCAGGGTATTTGATAGACGGGGGAAGGACGCGTAATCAAACTGATCGGGTATTCCTAAATTGTGCGCAATTGCGCGTCGAAACAGTTGGCGGACGCCAATTGGCGGACGACACCACCATATCTGACCGTCAGGCTCTTGAACGAGCCCATAGTCCGTCTTCGAGTTGTACAAGGCGCACGTATCAGAAAGATCCGAAAGTGTTTCCCACTGAATCGAAGGGTAGAGAAAAGAAACGACATCCTTCAGAGAAAATGGCAATGGCACGACATGAAGATGCTGATGATCGATCCCGCAACCTAGTGAAGTTCCTGGAGATGAAGGACCATGCTCGAATATTGTCGGCTCGCCAAAACCTTTCTTAACCATTCGTTTAGCCAAACGGAGAGTTCTTTTAAGCTGCTCAAATTCCGGACCCATAATTGCCCCCGAGCATACCGCATGCCTTTTCGCGATAACCAGCAGCCATCCTGGAATGAGGGATCCTTTGGATGGAGCTATAACGAACTTGCCTGTGTCGCGCAGCACCTTATTCCAGGGTGCGCTTGGCACGCCGTGAAGTAAGTCCTTGCAAAAAATGCAAGCATCCACGCGAGGGGTCATGCTCAGAGTTTACGCTCCAAAGATACCGAAGGCAAGATTGCGCCTGGAACTGCGGCAGTCACTGATTCAGAATGAATGAATATGCCCAATGTAGGGGCTAGTTGACCCATGTGTTCGACCTTGTCGGCATGCTTACGTCCGGAGTCTTAGAGAGGATAAAGGCTTCCAGCTTGTCTATTGCTGCGCGTCGGTATTCATCGCTCGCTTTCGCGTACGTTTGCGCTAGCCCTCCAGAATGGCCCATGAGCTGATCTATGAAAACCTGTGGCACTCCCGCTGCATTCAACCGAGTCGCAAAAGTCGCCCGCAGGTCATAAATCCGTCTTCGTTCCACCCCCGCATCCTTGAGTGCCCGCCTCCAAGTCTTGGGAACTTGCAGGAGATGTTTGGACTGGTCTAACGGATAAGGGAAAACGAAGTCCGATTGCTTTCCCATAAGCCGCTTCCAGCGAATAAGCTCATTCTTCAAACGGGAAGTCATCGGGAGGCAACGGATCCCAGCTTGCGTTTTGGACTGCCGCACATAGACAAGGCTATTTTCCAAGTCGAGGTCGTTCCAACGAATTGGCAGAGCCTCTTTGCCGACCCGTAGCCCGGTGTCAACCAAAAGCAAGATTAGCGGTTTGAGATAACCTTTTGCGACAGCCAACAACCGTTGCTCTTCTTCCAGCGTAAATGGTCTGGCTTGCAGCCGTTCTCGTCGCTCGTTCAACAAAAGGTCTGGACTGTCGAGGGGATTCACGGCGATATACCGTGCCCGTTTGGCGTGCCTCAGAAGGAGTCTCAGTAGCGAAAGGTCGCGATTGATGCCTGCTGCTCGTGATCCTGACTCAAGCCGTGCTCGTTTGAAGTCTTCGATGCGAGCTTCGGTTGTCGTAGAAAGTGGAGCAGATTCGAAAAACGTTTCGAGATTTTTTGCCGAGCACTTGTAGCGCTTGCGGGTATTCGGTTGGAGATCTGTCCTCGACTCAATGTACTGCGAACAGAAATCCTTGAGACTGGGAGCGTGGCTTTTGACCAGATTCACATGGCGACCCTCCACAATCTCTGCTCGCCGCATGTCCAGAATCTTGCGGGCGAGACGCTTGTTGCTGGTCCCTGTGGTCTCGCACCTCTGGTGGCCGTCTTTCATATAGCTCATCCACCATATTTTCCCGCGCCGGTACAGCCCCATCACCTGCTCCTTCGCTGCCCCGAATGCGGCTCCCAATCTCTGTGCTGCGCGCCTGGTCTCCGATGTAGAGGCATGGTCATATCCTGAGAAACTACGTAGACACATAGTAAATGAAAACGATACCAAGCGATTTGCCGCGTTCTTTGCTCGGTCACGTGTTTGGACACCCTTGTAGCCAAGACCCGCTTAAATCGCTTCCGAACGTGTATGGAAATACCCCGTGGAATCTCATAGTCTTCTGGCCTTGAAACGACAGGACTTATGTTTCAACCCTCGGCAAATGAGAAACGACCCAATTTCATACACCTGCGAAATCCCGTTCAACCAAACGCTGCACGCACCAGAGTGTGACGCCGTGTTTCTTCGCCAGTGTTCTAAAACTCATTGCTCCGTTCATTCGATCAGCTCTGATACGAGCTATCAGAGTGGGGCTTAAGTTTACTGGGGGTCTTCCAAGCCGTTTCCCTTTCCTGCGCGCCTCCCTAAGGCCGGCGACTGTCCGCTCGCGAATCAGCGATCTCTCAAGTTGAGCGACAGCCCCGAGAATCTGGAAGACGAGAGTCCCCATCGGGGTAGTCGTGTCCACCTGCTCGGTGAGCGAGACGAAATCGATTCCCAAGGAGTGAAACTCATCTAGGCTCGTAACTAATTGCTTGACGCTTCGAGCGAAGCGGTCGAATTTCCAAACCGCCACAACATCAACCCGTCGGCTCCGACAATCCCTCATGAGCTGGTTGAGGGCCGGACGACTTTCCTTTGCACCAGAAACACCTTTATCCGAATAAACCTTGTAGACAGTCCAGCCTCGCCTTTCTGCGAACTCGCGTAATTCGTGCTCCTGAGCGTCCACCTTTTGAGAATCTGAACTGACCCTGGTGTAAATTGCGCATCGTTTCTTCTCGTCGTGTTCCACAGTATTTCCTCCTCTAAGCAGCGGCCATCTTAGTATCTGAATGGTATACACAGAGGCAGTGTACGTTACCTGTATAGTTATCACAACGATGAAGGGAAAAGGGCTCACCATTCAGGGATTCCTGCTTTCTGGGTGGCTACAACCGCCTCGTTTGTCACGTGGAGTACGAATAGTGTCGCTTGATCCAACCGGTTGGCTCAATCCAGCAATCCACTTGCGGATCTCAGGCACTGAGAAGCGTAAGCACCTTTGGCTCAATTTTGTGTGGGGTAATCGGTCTTCGCTAACCCAGTGGTAAAGTGTGCCCGTCGCAATTCCTGTCAGGGCCGAAAGCTCCTTGATATTGATCAGCAGTTTTTCGTTTGCTTCCTGCATTGGCGCATTCCCCTGTTCCCTCAAACAGTCCACCGATTTTTTATTTGCGTTCATAGACCACCCACTTCCCGGTGAGAGGATGAACAAACTTGACGCGGGTCGGTCCATCTTTGAGCGCCCTAAACATTTGCCCTGGGCCGGGAAGGAAACCCCGGAGCGGGGATGGGAGATAGATCTTCTTGTTTGCTTTGGTAGTTGAATTTGCTCTCCGGATTGTGCCCGCGCTAACAGCTTTCCGGATTAGTCCATAGGCTTTGTCCATCGTAACTTTCATGTCCTCGCTTAGCGCCCATGCGCTCACGGCTTTTCCATCTCGCGCCGCCGACAGGGCCTCAATCCGGTTTCGAACTTCGACGTCCATGTCTTCAGCGCGCCCCAGACTCTCCCCGAATACTGACCCAAAGATTAGGGTAGCGATTGCCAGATCGCTAAAGGTGACGACAATCCTTGACTTCCGCCGCAACTGTTTGCCTTTCCAGCGGAATGAGCGAATTAAAGCAATCGTCTTCACGGCCCGCAGAAATGCCGGGAAATATCGCCTAGCCCAAATGCTTTCGGTATCCACTGATTGGGCCACCTGCTTCAACCACTTGGGAAACATGACTGGGAACTTCGACCGGAATTTAAGTAGGCGCTGGACCTCATGCCAGCACTTTAGATCCTCTCGGGTGAGAGTTTGATTGCCTTCCAGCTCATGCTCAACGGCGGCATTCACAATACGGCTTGTCTGTTCCGGGGATTCATCCAACCAGATGGAAAGGTGTCGAGTCTCGTCATCGACTTCGACCCGATCCTTCGTAGTGGTCGAGATCGCCGCAATCGGGCCCTTCGTGACAACTTTCTTGACTACGGATTGGTTGCCCTCCCGCACGGTAACGAAATAAATCAGCTCTTTTTCACTGATGAGAAGCCGCAACGGATGAACTGGCCCGGACTCTTCATTACGCTCTTTTAGGTAGACGATTTTGTGCGAGAGATTCTCGCGTTGATAATTCCATGATCGAGCTGTTGATGCCGTTAACTTGCGAACTTCTCCTGTCGGGAAAAACTTCAATACAGCATCAGTGAGGAAATTTTTACCGATAGAGCTCGGACCTTTGACAAATAAAGGTATCGGCTCAGGCAAGAGACGAGACGTTGCCGCAACAAAAACCACCAGAGCATTTCGCTCTTCACCGACAAGGCCCGACCGGCGAATATCAATCAGAAACCGACAGAAAAAGTATGCCGAACGGAGGAGTGCTAGGGCGTTCCTTCGCTTCGTGTTCCCTTTGTGCGTCATTTCCCGTCTCCTTGTGCCCACCGGCGCGCCCAAGCGAACAGCGCCCCGGTTACGATGCGATTAATTGGCAAAGGACGAAGGAAACGGTGAACGTTTGCGACGCCCACCTGGGTACGGAGATAAGCGAGGACGCGGTGAAGTGAGTGGGCCCTTGATTGCACTTCATTAATGATCTGATCTGCAGGCAGCTTTCTGCGCAAAAGATGCTGGGTGAGGCTATCCCACCGGATCTCGACAAAGGAGATGCAAGCCGGTGTTATCACCTCAGCCAGTCTAGGCAAGTCCCAAATGTTGACAAGGCCGTGCCCACGCAAGTAATTGCTGTGCAATTCAACTTCGACGCGGTAGGCGTTGATTTCAGGCTTCGAATAGCACCGTATCAGCTTGGCCGAGTGTCGTCCGCCGAAGCGCAGATCGCTGAATGGTCGGTTGGTGACACGCCTGCTTTTTCCGAACCGACCGTGCCGCAAAACGAACGAACGATCGACGCCCGAAGCCGGCGTGAAATCCAAAGAGACCTCGACCAAATGGAGACGCACGTGCTCGAACGCCCGAGCGATCGCGCAGAGTTCCTTACGATCCAGTCCTATACGGTCGTTGGCAACAACTGTGATCTTTGACGGCGCTAACCAGGGCATCGTGGGGCGATATTGAACAAACAATTGCGTTCTGGTCTGTGGATGTTCCAGTATGCACACTCGCCTATATGTCCTTAGCGGTGTCTGCGGTTTAACGCACATATTTCGCCGGACGGTAAAGCCGGACATCGGTGGGATGTTATCGCCTGACGGCCACCCAAGAAGTTGCCCCCGATCGATGACAACTCGAAGATTACTGTAACTCGCCTTCCGAACCCTTTTCATATGATGTGCCTCCCTTCGGCGGGACGAATACAGCACGGGAGACACTCAGCTGGCGAGGAACAAGAAAACGAGAAAAACTGAAAGAATTCGACGAAATTATGTTCCTTGACGAAGTCTTTGGATTGTTCTAGCGCGGGAAACAGAGACAGCGATGGTTTTTAGGTCTTTATGTTCTTGATATGCGGCAATGAAGACCGCCTGGATCAGCCGATACCGTTTACCAGGAGCAATATTTTTCCATCGTCGCGATATTAATCGGTCCAACTGACCAATCAGCCATGAGTCGGGGGCCTTCCAGCCACGGTTTTGGAGCGGATAGTCGTAGCGCTGGATCAACAATTCCCATTTGGGCTCATGCTTACGGTTTCGAAAACGAGCATGCTGTCCGTCTATTGCGTGTTGTCGGATCTTCTCAAGACTGGCACGAAGATTCGCGAGGCCCTCTTCGACTGAAGAGAATTTAACGTTCCAGTGGCTATACGGAGCGGGTATATCCTGTGCTCGATTCTTCGCATTTTCAAAGCCCCTTTC
Source organism: uncultured Acidobacteriota bacterium (assembly GCA_963719875.1). Taxonomy (GTDB): domain Bacteria; phylum Acidobacteriota; class Terriglobia; order Acidiferrales; family UBA7541; genus Palsa-360. The sequence continues at coordinate 2,847,418 of CAVRDJ010000002.1, forward strand.
CACGCGGGATAATGCCTTCAACACATTTTCACATCGGCGGATTACTGGACGCAATTTCTGGTGGGATACTTGTCGCGCCTCTTCCTGGCCCGTTGACCGGAGGTAATCACAGCGTTTCACAAGACTATAGATTTGGCGCAGGAGTCTGTGATTTTGTACATCCTCGATATTCATCATCTTCATGGCCGTTGCAAAAGCGTCAAAACTACGGAGGTTGGTTGCGTCAATCACGCTGGCGATGCTAACAAGGACGGAACAGCTGAGCAATATTGAGTTCACCCTGAATGATCGAATTCTGGCCATTCGTTGTGTCTACGAGGAGTTTGTGCAGTTGCAAAAGCCAATCAATCGAAATGCTTGATTGCTGTCACCGTGGGGTCTAGGCAAAATCCGTGTATACGTTTCAAAACTGCCAAGACTACAAAAGTACCGAGAAGCTACTCTTGTAGTTTTGGTGGTCTTGGCATGGTCAGGGATAACTCATTGAAGAGAGCCTATGGAATGTCGCTTCCTTAAGAAAACTGCAACCAGGCTTATGCCTCCGGAGGATCAGCTGCCCCAGATTATGAGATGAAGGAGCCAGATGCCGTAGACAAAAGCAAATGGGGAGGATGTTGCCATTCTAGACCATTATTGCTGAGCTGAGATGACCATGGAATGATACTTGTTCGAGGAACAGTGTTTTTTCACTGTAATAGTATTTAGCCCTGGTTCGAAACTAGGATGCTTCTGTCGCTTCAAAAGTACCAAAACTACAAGACTAGACTTAACGGCCACATGAACTAATCCTAGTGAGCACGACGATAAGCACAATCACACCGACTGCGGCGGCTGTTCCAACCCATGTGTCTTTACGTCGCTGTACCTCTTGTTGCAACGAAACCGCGACTTCAGGCCGTGTTGAGATCATCTCCCGAGCAACCGGACTCGTGTGCGGGATCACGTTCTTACTGCCACAATGCGGACAGGCTGCGTAGGTGCTCGTGTGCCGCCAGATCCAATAGATCAAACCAGGCAGAATGAGAAAGGACAGAACAAACGTGATCCACCCCGATCCGGGTGTTACACGTTTTAGAGCTGCGACCGTTCCACATTGGGTGCACAACATGGGTTGGGCCATTACGCTTTGACCTCCGGACCGGATTGGACTGGCACCAAATAGTCAGGTGTCGCTGCCTGGGAAACACAACGACCTTTACCGGCTGGGAATATATAACAACGAGCGCTCGTTGTTTATCAATCTCTTGTTTGCGGGGTTACTTGGACTTGGAAGGCCGACCGCCTTTGCGCTTCTTTCGCTTCGCCTGCAACTGCCGGAAGTATTCAGCGCCTCGCTTGGCGATCTCCTTCCCGCCCTTCCGTCCAAGACTGACGGCTGCGGGATCCTTCGCTTTCGCCAAAACTGGGGGAGCGTGATTTCAACTCCCAACCCTATTATGCATGACGTTAAGATGCTGAGGACAGAATGATGCTTCCTCAAGGTCTCACGCGAAATCGAGGCAGAGTATTCACAGGTTTCGGAAGCAGCGTGGATACAGCCAAGAGGACATGATCTCGTTTGGCTTTTCCGCTCGACACTCGCAGCAGGTTGAGGCAGGTCGGCCAATCACGGTGAAGACGCTGCTGCGGATTTGTGTCACTCTCAAAGTTCCACTATCTCGCCTCGTTCGTGGGCTTGACAGGGAAATCCAGCAAAGAGGCAATTAGGCCCTAGCGAAAACCTGAAACACAGCGATAATTCAGGAATTAGCGGAGTGTTCCACGCAGCCCCCTCGCACGAGCCCGAGACGTGGGTCCCTTCGGGGGGCATGATTTCGGTGCCTGTAACGTGCTTAGGTAAGACGTATTAAGGCTTAGACCATGGGTTTCGTAACTTGAATTTGAGTCAGATCCGGCTTTGTCCTGCATGACCAAATTGGCTGCGAATAATTCAGACAGAATCGGATTGGACCGCTCTGTTCAACGACGAACACGGGCCACATTCCAATGAGAGGACTTTTGGGGGGATTGGCCGAACTGCGATGCCAAGAGTCGGTGCGAAATTGATTCCGAGTGGCCGACAACTATCCAACTGACCACTACTTTCAGGAATGGACCGGTTTTCAGCAACAAGGTCGTCCGGTTTTAGAGCCACTGGCGCGGCGGCGCGCTCAAAGTCCGACGAAGTAATCGTTTCATTTACCGCACCCGTGCTTTGCTTTTTCGAACAGATCGAACAGCCGGCCTGCGTTCGGGCCCGCGAGGGTCTCCAAACGGTGGGGCTGTCCCTTTTCGACGGTATATTGCGCGGTCATACCTTTGGCGCGAAACTCCGACGCCTGCTTCTGCATCATATCCTGCCACCCCATTGGGTCCAGTTCCCCGACAAACATGTTGATGCACATTTTGGAGATTGCCTGGATATGTGCTGGAGTTTCCTCCCACAGATACCCTGGGAACGCAGTGATCGACAGGAAGTACTCAGGATTCAGCGAGGCCACGTGAAATGCGGCAATGCCGCCATTCGACGGCCCCGCGATATGGAACTTATTGTCTAGGATTTTGTAGTCAGCCAGAATCTGTTTCAGAAACTCGGGGAAGATACGCTCCCCGCCTTCGAAGAACAACTGGTCGTTCGGCGCTGCGGGGACCACGACGATGTAGCCGCGCTTCTCCGCCTCATCGCGAAAATTCCTGGCGATGACGTTGTCCACAACGTTCATGGTCTGCGGTCCGCCGCCAAACGCAAGGACGCCGGGATAGGCTTTGCTCGCATCGTAGTTCCTTGGGAGCACGACCTTGTAATGAACAGTTGTTCCTCCGATATTCTTGGTCTTGTCGAGAACTTCGGCCTTCACCGGAAGGTTAGCTAGGATCACCAAAGCCGCTATGAGTGACAAGATTGTCCATCGGTGTTGTTTAATGGGCTTCTTCCTCCCGTGAAAGATTTGTGTCATGCTCGCGATAGACCTCGCCCATGCCCGCAAGAGCAAGGATTATTCCATCATCGCTCACCATTTACCAGCGACCATCTCCACCAGGTCCTGACGATTGGCCTCATACGAAATCAATTCGAAACTGCACGAGCATATATCCGTCCAGTGAACCCATGAACGCGTTAGCAGTGTGTGGGAGAGGGCTGGAGAGGACGCCAGGTCAACACGTCTCACAATCGTCGGGGTTAATGGGGCCAAGGCTAAGCCCGGTGTGCTTGAAAAAAGATCTCAACAAGTCCGGCCGTTTTTGCAGCCGATAAAATTCGGCCGTTATTCGCTCACGCAATTCGAGCAGATTTCGAGGAGTGTAGTTGGGCAACCGATTGTATTTAACATAGGACCACACATTGTCCACTGGATTCAGTTCAGGGGCATATGGTGGAAACGCCTCCACAACCAATCTTTGGTGTCTAGCGAAGTAATCCGTCACAGGCTCTGCGCGGTGAATCGGGATTTGATCCCACAAGAGCGTGATCGGTCCCCGAACCTTGTGGCGCACAAGTTCGATAAATTGCACCACAGACTCTCCGCGGAAGTTGGCGTTATCAGCAGAGAGTTGAAAGTAAAAACTGAAGTGCCTCCGCTCCGAGCTGATCGTGATTGCCCCGATCACCGAGATGCGTCCGTGGGGCTCCGAGATCTTGACTACAGGAGTACAACCGCGCCGTGCCCAAGTTCGTCGCAGTAACGGAGCAAGCATAAATCCTGACTCGTCCACGAAGAGGATGTGCGCGTGTCTCTTGCGCGCCTGCTCCCGAATGGCTGTGTATTCCTTCTCCAACCATTGTCGCACGGCAGCCGGGTTTTGTTCATATGCTCGTCGCACCGGCTTCTGCGGGGTCAAACCCCAGGTTCGCAAGTAGCGCCCGACCGTCCACACCGAGACCTGCAAACCGAACCGTCGGGCCAGCAACAGCTGCACGGCTTCCCGCGTCCATAACGTAAACGGCAAACGCAACTGGTTTGGATACCGGCTTAAGATCAGCTGCACGGTGGCTTGGACCTTCTCCAGGGCCAAGCGAGGCTTCGGTGGTCGTCCCCGACGGCGGGCGCGCAGAACCAGCGACCCCTGCTGCATCCAAAGGTCCATCCACCCATTGACCGTTCCCCGCGCCACCCCGAACAGCCGGGCGGCTTCGGTCTGCGTTAGACCGTCGCGAACCGCTTTCACCACGCGGAGACGCAAAGCCTCCTGCGCCTTGGCCGGGAGCGAACGAGCATCCTGGGTTTTCATGCCCCGAAAGATGGCACAGGTTCAGGAATCAAAGTGCCACCGCCGTTGTGCATGATAGTCAATACTCACTAGGTTTTCCAACAAAAGGCATCGTCGTATCGGCCAAGTCCCGAGAAACGGGATTACCGGAAACTGGCTTTCAGCGATTCCCACTTACTGAGAAGGTGAGTTCAAAGGGCTTGGCTCCGCAATTGTCTCTATTCTCCCTAAATACGCCCAGAGGGGGTTATGCTCTGACCACTCCAAATGAGCAGGAGTATGGCGATCCAGTCCGGCAGACGCTTAGGGCCCTACGAAATTCTCTCCGCTATCGGTGCGGGCGGAATGGGTGAAGTGCATCGCTCCCGCGATACTCGTGGCGGGAGAATGATGGCGCTTGCCGCCGAGGCAAAAATTGGGCCTGGCGTTACTCCGTAAGCGGCGTGTCCCCCTTGTGATAATCTACCGCTCTCATGCAACTGACTCTGCAACAGCAGAAGCTGGGCGACGTCGTGGTAGTTCGATGCGCGGGCCGCATCGTCGTAGGCGAAGAAATTCGCGCGCTGCAAATGCAGGTCGAGCCGTTGTCGCTCCAGTGCGGAAAAGTTGTTCTTCAGCTCGCGAACGTCAGTTTCATTGACAGCGCGGGGGTCGGAGCGCTGGTGCGCCTGCTGGGTCTGCTGCGAAGCCACGGCTGCGAATTGAGCCTCTGCCAGTTGTCGCCCTTCGTGGAGCGCGTGCTTCAAATCACGCATTTGCTGGACGTGCTTCCCAATTATGCTTCGGAGCAGGAAGCGATCCGTGGCTCCCAAGAGACCTCGCAATCCGCGAGCCATGCTTCCGCTCCCGCCAAGACCAGGATCGTCTGCGCCGACGGTTCCCGCGAGGTGCTGGCGTATTTAAGCACGCTGCTCGAACGCGCCGGCTACGAAGTCCTGACGGCGCGGCATCCTTCCGATGCGCTCACGCTCGTGAAAGTCACGACCGCCAAGATCCTGATTTGCGGTCCGGGGATACAAACGAACCAGCTCAAGATCGAGAAATCGCGCAGCGGTGATCCCGTCGTGCGGCTCCTGCACCTTCCATCCGATTTCTCCACCGCGGACGCCGGCGAGGCTGGAACCCATCTGATTGATCAAATCCGATCGCTGATCGACGCTCGCCAATAGCCCTCCCGTCTCCGACTCCAATTTTCCGCGGCGTTGAGCGGTGCGGCCCCGGATCCCGGAATAATTTCGATCCGCGTCCCAATAGCAGCGTATACTCTTCCGATTCCAAGTTGGCAGGTGCCCATGCCGACCTTTCCCGGCAGCCGTCTAGGACCCTACGAAGTCGTCGCGCAGATTGGCGCGGGTGGCATGGGCGAAGTGTATCAAGCGCACGACACCAAGCTCGGGCGTGATGTGGCTATCAAGGTTCTACCGGAAGCGTTTGCACATGATGCTGAGCGGCTTTCCCGTTTTCAACGCGAAGCGAAAATGCTGGCTTCACTGAATCATCCGAACATCGCCACAATTCATGGACTCGAACAATCTGGCGGCACGAGCTATCTCGTCATGGAGTTGGTTTCCGGCGAGACGCTGCAAGTGCGCGTGAAGCGAGAAGGCGCAGTTCCCGTTGAAGAAGCTCTCGCCATTGCGAAGCAGATTGCGGAAGCACTCGAAGCGGCTCACGAAAAAGGAATCATTCACCGCGATCTGAAACCTGCCAACGTGAAGGTGACGCCCGAGGGAAAAGCAAAAGTGTTGGATTTTGGTCTTGCGAAAGCGTTTGAGGGCGACTCGACGAACGAAGATATGAGCAACTCGCCCACGCTTAGCCGCGCCGCAACGATGCAAGGCGTGATTCTGGGCACGGCGGCTTACATGTCGCCAGAGCAGGCGCGTGGCAAGGGTGTGGACAAAAGGACAGATATTTGGGCCTTCGGCTGCGTGCTCTATGAACTGCTAACGGGCAAACAGACGTTTCACGGTGAAGATGTAACCGAGATTTTGGCTGCCGTGGTTCGAGCTGAGCCGGATTGGCAAGCGTTACCTGCGGCGACTCCTGTCAAAATTCGCGATCTGCTGCGACGCTGCTTGCAAAAGGACAAGACTCAGCGGTTTCGAGACGCGGGTGATGCGCGGATCGAGATTGAAGATGCGATTGCGGCACCGAAAGATTCCGGTGTCACGCAGGCTGCTCCAGCGACGAAAGTTTGGCGCGACCGATTGGCTTGGCCCGTGGTGGCCGGCGTCCTCCTTCTCATGCTGGCTGCATCGTCCTTCGTTCACTACCGCCAAGCGCCGCCAACCGATCCGGTAATGCATCTCTCGGTGCCGATTCCGGTGAATTCAACTGTGGTCTTCCTGGCGCTTTCGCCGGATGGACGGCGCATGGTTTTTGGGCTTGATACCGAGAGCAAGAGACAGCTCTGGCTTCGTTCGGTGGATTCTCCACAGCTTCAGCTCCTGCCCGGCAGCGATGGCGCCCGAGGGCCGTTCTGGTCGCCCGACAGCAAGTCCATCGGATTCTTTGCGGACGGAAAACTCAAGACCATGCCCGCAACCGGTGGTCCTCCGCAGATCCTCTGCGATGGAACTGGGATCGCCGCTGGCGGAACATGGAACCGCGACGGAGTGATTCTCTTTAGCGAGAACAAAACCGGCGGGGCTCTGCGGCGTGTGAATGCGGCCGGCGGGGCGTGCACGGCGGTCACCAAACCGGAAGGAGATAGCAGCCAGGATTTCCCTGACTTTCTCCCCGACGGCAAGCATTTCGTTTACCTCGTGGATGATGGAGATGAAACCAAGAGAGGCATCTATGTTGCCTCACTCGACGATCCCACTCCCCGCCGGCTTCTCTCGGATGATGTTTCCAGCGCCAGATTCGCTACGTCCACTACGGGGAAAAAATACGGGTATCTCTTGCTTTTGCGCGGGAGCACGCTGATGGCGCAACCGTTCAATGCAGATACCCTTCAGCTTGCGGGTGACGTTTTCCCTGTAGCCACTGATACATCCATCAATTTTAACGAGGACGTTGCCGCGTCTGCATCCGCCAGTGGCATTTTGGTTTACGGAGCCAACTTGAACCCCCGCACAAGGCAATTAATATGGCTGGACCGGTCCGGAAAGGAGCTCAGCAAAGTTGGGAGCGTCCAGGAAGAATTTGATGTAGCACTGTCTCCGGATGGAAAGGCCGCAGCCACGATCCGTGGGGACGATCAGGGAATATGGTTATACGATCTGCAGCGCGGTGGGGAGACACATTTCAGTTCACCGGCTCTTTCCGGCTTCGCGCCTGTCTGGTCGCCGGATGGAAGTACGATCGCCTTTAGTACGGTCAAGGGCCTTTACTTGCAAGATGCCGTCGGCGGGTCGAGAGAAGAGCTTCTCCTGGAAAACGAAAATTACAAAACGCCCTCGGACTGGTCCCGTGACGGGCGCTATCTCATCTACACGGAGGCCAATTCCAAAGGCCTGACAGATATCTGGTACCTGCCGGACCCGCTCAATAAATCCAGCGAGCGAAAGCCGGTCAAATTCCAGGGGACAGACGCGGGCGAAAGCCAGGGCCAGCTATCACCCGACGGCCGATGGCTCGCTTACGTTTCCTACGGCTCCGGTGAAGAAGACCTGTTTGTCCGTCCCTTTCCATCCGGGCCGGGCCGGTGGAAAGTCTCGACAAGCGCAGCGGGAAACCGTGAGCCGCGCTGGCGGGGCGACGGTAAGGAACTATTCTTTTTGGAAAATGGAATTCCCACCAAACGTTTGATGTCTGTTCCCGTGCGGTCCGGTCCGCATGGTGAATTCAAGGCAGGCACCCCCCAGGCTCTGTTTGAATTTCGTGCCTTTGATTATTTTCCGGGGAACAACATCTTCCTCTACAGCCCCAGCGCCGATGGCCAGCGCTTCCTTGTGCACGTCATACCTGGTGATGCTGTTCCGACGGTGAATGTGCTTACGAATTGGGAGAAGGCCGCGCTCGGGAACAAGTGAGCGTACTCTGCAGTTAGACGGCGCCCAAGAGGTTCGCGTGATCCTTCTTGGACGAGATACGCCGTCGTAGCACTGCGAAAATCAAATGATCGGCCAAACCATCTCGCACTATCGCATCGTCTCGCAGCTCGGTGGCGGCGGGATGGGTGTGGTGTACGAAGCCGAAGACCTCAAGCTGCATCGTCATGTGGCGCTGAAATTCCTGCCTCCCGAGATGGAGAACGATCCCGCCGCCCGTGAGCGATTCCAGCGGGAAGCCTTCGCTGCCTCCGCGCTCAACCATCCGAACATCTGCACGATTCACGAGATCGACGAAGCGAACGGCCAGCACTTCATCGTCATGGAGCTGCTGCAAGGCCAAACTCTGAAGCTGCTGATTCTCGGCAAGCCGCTCGATGTCGAAGAGGTCCTGGATTTGGGAGTGCAGGTAGCCGATGCCCTCGACGCGGCTCATGCGCAAGGAATCGTGCATCGCGACATCAAGCCTGCCAATATTTTTGTGACCAAGAGAGGGCACGCGAAGATTCTGGACTTTGGATTGGCCAAGCTGACGGCTCAGCCGAAGTCTATTCCACCAGGAATTGGACAATCAATGTCCACAGGAACGACAGAAGTTCCTGAGGAGCAACTGACCAGCCCGGGCAGTACGCTGGGCACGGTAGCTTATATGTCTCCCGAGCAGGCGCGGGGAAAAGAACTGGACGCGCGAACGGACTTGTTTTCTTTTGGAGCTGTGTTGTATGAAATGGTCACGGGGCTGCTGCCTTTTCGCGGAGATACCTCAGCTGTGATTTTCGAGGCCATACTGACTCGTGCGCCTGTTTCGCCGATTCGTTTGAACCCAGATTTGCCGCTCCAACTCGAAGAAATCATCAACAAAGCTCTGGAAAAGGACCGCAACCTGCGGTACCAACATGCCTCGGAGATGCGCACTGACCTTCAGCGCTTCAAGCGGGACACCGAGTCGGGGCGCAGAACAGCGACAAGTGAGCTGGAGGAAGAGGCTGAAGCGGGGACTGATTCTTCTACAGCAAGGAAAGCATCCAGCGGGAAACGGAAGGGGGTTTCCTCTGTAGGTCAACAGATTATTACAGAGCAACCGCGCAGCATGTATTGGAAAATATTGGCACCTGCTGTTCTTCTAGTCGTGGTCTTGGTTGCGGGTGGTCTTTACTGGCGCACGCCCCACTCCGCTAAACTCACCGACAAAGACAGCGTTGTCTTGGCGGAGTTCACGAACACGACCGGGGATACAGTGTTTGACGGGACACTCAAAGAAGCCCTCGCAGTGGATTTGGACCAGTCTCCCTTTCTGAATATCGTTCCCGATGCGAAAGTGCGCGAAACACTGAAATACATGAACCGGCCACCAGATACCCGAGTTACATCCGATCTTGCCCGGGAAATCTGCCAGCGGCTCGGAAGCAAGGCTCTGATAGCGGGGTCGATCTCTAGACTGGGGAGCCAATTTGTAATCAACCTGAATGCCAATAATTGCCAAACCGGAGATACGCTGGCCCGCGAAGAGGGCGAAGCAAACAGCAAAGAGCAGGTATTAACGGCGCTCGGGAAGGCCGCCGCCAGTTTTCGAGGCAAGTTGGGCGAATCACTCGCCTCCATCAGCAACTTCGACAAACCTCTCTCGCAGGTAACTGCCTCATCCCTGGAGGCCTTGCAGAGCTACGCCCGAGGCGAAGAACAGCGTGCGCATGGAAAGGAAGTGGAATCTATTCCACTTTACAAGCATGCAGTCGAGCTTGACCTTAACTTTGCTTTAGCGCACGCGAAACTAGGGCTTCTATATTCAGAGTTAGGCCAGAGTGAAAATGGCCAGGAGTACCTCAGACGAGCCTTCCAACTTCGAGATCGCGTCAGTGAGAGAGAAAAGTTCTACATTTCTTTCCTGTACAACGACATGGTTACCGGTGAATTGGACAAGGAATTCGAAACGTTGCAGCTTTGGGAACAGACCTACCCGCGTGATTGGTATCCACAAAATGGCTTGGCTGTCGCCTACCGTAATGTCGGGCAGTTCGACAATGCCGTTCGAGAAGCGCAGGAAGCTCTCCGCCTGGAGCCGAATCAGGTAATGCCCTACGGAAACCTCGCATACGCTTATCTCAACTTGAATCGCTTCGACGAAGTCAAGGCTATCTCAGGGCAGGCTATATCTCGCGGGTTAGAGTCGGAATACTTTCACGAGATCTTTTATCAAATCGCATTCATTAACGGCGATTCCGCTGGCATGAGGGAACAGACCGACTGGGCCAAAGGCCACCCAGATGAGTTCAACATGCGAAGCCTTGAGGCGGAAGCGGCGGCATCCACTGGTCAACTTAAGAAGGCCAGGCAGCTTTTTCAGCAGTCCGTTGATCTCGCCGAGAGTCACGATTTTAAAGAAACGTCGGCACTCGATATTGCCTTGCTGGCTTGGGCCGAAGCGGTGTGTGGGAACGATTCTGAGGCCCGTCAGAAAGCCAAAACGGCCCTGGCTGATTCCCACGGGGTTGCACTTGAATATCCTGCTGCCTACGCCCTTGCACGTGCCGGTGATTTTGCTCAAGCGAGAGCCATAGCCGATGATCTCACCAAACGTTCCCCTCTGAGTACTGTGGTAAACAAGATCGAAGTTCCCGTTGTCCTGGCGACAATCGAAATTCGACGCGGTAATCCGACACGTGCCATTGAGTTGCTGCAAGCCTCATCACCGTATGAGCTCGGCGAGATCGCGACTTTAGTGCCAGTTTACGTACGCGGTGAAGCCTACTTGCAAATGCACGAAGGTAGCAAGGCAGCCGAAGAGTTCCAAAGAATTCTGGACCATCGCGGGTCAGCCCCCTTTGCCTTTGCATTCGCCCATCTCGGCCTTGCCCGTGCCTACTCCCTCCAAGGTGATGGCACCAGGGCCCGCACCGCCTACCAGGATTTCTTCGGCCTATGGAAAGACGCCGACCCCGACATCCCCATTTTGAAAGAAGCCAAAGCGGAATACGCGAAGCTGCGCTAGTGCCTGCCTGCGGCCCTCAGCTCCCCCAGCGTCTGACGAGTCGTGATTGCGAACTCAGTGTCCCTCTTGGCCGTCATTTTGACTAAGTTGTGCGAGTCCGCATGGGCCTACCATTCTTTTATCTCAAGACGCTATAGCGGTGGCCCAGCCGAGGTTCCCAGCATTGCCTCCCTGACGAGTGGAATGGGCGGCCCACCGAAGCTCAAGAACTGATCGTGAAATTCGCGCCAGCCGCTGCGGCCTCCGTGCGTCGCTGTCCAATCATCGCGCAGCTTCCGAATCATTAGTTTCCCCATCGTGTAGTTGAGGTAGGCCGGGTCAAACGTGCCGCGCGCCGCTTGCTGCTTCGCATCGCCCGCATCGGCAAACGCGGATTCGCGAAACATTTTGTCGGATTCGGCGACGCTCATGTGTTTGGTTGCCGATTTGTCGTTTAACTGGAGATATGGGTACCGGGACGGACTCGGACGGTTACCGCGAGGATTGTCCACTGTGCATTACCCTGGAGGGTCGAGCGTGTCGTGGCCTGTGCTTAAATGCAAAAGCATGCAACGCCGGCGCTGTCCAGGCTTTCAATTACTCTTGGCGTTCTCGGTCTTGAGGATGAATGCGGCCACATTGTCGTGAAGCGCCTTAAGCGAGGCAGTGTGAGCGTAGACCATGTGCCCGGATTCATAGAACTTGAATTCAATATTCGACTGTAATTTAGTGGGAATCGGCAAGTGTTCCATTTCGTAAATCCCTTCGTAAAACGGAGTGGCCAGATCGAAATAGCCAGCATTCAACATGACTTTGAGGTCCGGATTATACTTCATTGCAATGGCGAGATCGGGCATCACGTTCGTCGACTGCCGCAAGGGAAACGTCATACCCGGGGGCTGGTGCAGAAAATTCCAGGATTTCCAGATTTCAATTTCCGGCTTAAACACTCTGTTCTCGCCAAACTTCAGTTCCTTTCGTACGTAATCGTTGAAGGCGGAAACGTACGCTGAGCTTATCGCCGCGGACTGGGGATCGTACTCCGCTTCTTTGCTGAGCGGATCAAAGGTGGGCCCTGAGAAGCGCGTGTCGAGGCGGCCAGTGGTCATGTCGTTTTCGTCCTGGAGTGTTTTCTCGAATTCTCCGCCGTTGATGCGAAGGTCCGCCTTCTCGATGTATTCCACCGGAAGACCTGTGTACTCATGCAGCTTCGCAACAACGGCATGCCGTCGCTCCGGGGCCAACGCGGACCCTGCCTCGAGCGCCTGCGCGTAATCGGTCATGGCAAAGTGTTCGACCTCCGCTAGCAACGGCGCCAATTCCTGATGCGCATCCGGCAACTTGTGGTGATACCAGGCGGATGCAGCATACGTGGGAAGTGCGAGCTGATAGGGCAGTTCGATGCCTGGATTGAACTGCGGGCCGTCTGCGCTGCAATCAAAGTTCAGGATCTCCGACAACAAAATTACGCCATTGAAATCAACATCGCGCTCCGTCTCGAGCAGATTGGAGAGCACAGCAGAGCGCGTTGTGCCGTAGCTTTCGCCAAACAAATACTTGGCAGAATTCCAGCGTCCATATTTCGCAAGGAACTGCACGATGAAATCGGCAAACGCGTGTGCATCCTGGTCGACACCGTAAAAGGCTTTTTCCCGGTCTTTGCCACTGATTCGGCTAAAGCCGGTTCCAGGAGCATCGACGAAGACCAGATCGGTCACGTCGAGCAGGCTGTAGTCATTGTTCACGATGGGATAGGGCGCGGCAGGCGTGTGCGAATCATCCGCTGTGACAACTCGTTTGGGGCCAAATGCTCCCATATGAAGCCACACGGTGGAGGAACCTGGGCCGCCGTTATAGAGGAAGGTCACTGGGCGCGGTGCACCACCGATGTTGGATTTAAAATACGCTGCGTAAAACATGCTAGCTTCTGAAGGCCCAGCCTTGTCGTCCTTGTCCCGATTCTGAGGAACATCGTCCCAATCCTTCGGATGCACGACGAGAGTGCCCGCAAACGCATCATAATTGATGACGGTCCCTCCGAGTGTTACAGAACCCTTGCTTGCCTGCTGTTCTGGTTTGAATTCCTCTACCTTTGCTGCTTCTGGTTTGCTTGCAGGCGTCTCATCTTTCGTTTGCGCAAACTCAACCCTAAGCGGTGGTGCCGTGACGGCGAAGGCGATGGCGAGGATCTGCAATATAAGCGTTCGCATTGAGCGTATCTCCATTGATGGAAGAAACTATGATTTTACTCGGGATTTCCGATTTGGCTCACTTTCTGGCGCATCATACACCTGGCCTGCCTTCGAGACCACGAACTTGTCACCAGAGCAGGCCCCCAGCGAGATCAGCGGAGCTCCGACGGCCCTTTCTTGCCCGTCTGAGGTGCCCCGCTTGCTGCCGCGTAATCGAGTTCTCAGATACTGCTCCGACCCTCCTCCTCGGCCCCCAGATTTTGCAACCGCAATCGGAGTGCTACCCGCTCGGCACCGGCAGAGCCGAGATCCGCCGCAGCATTTGGCCAAACAGGCGTCGATGCAGACGCCCCTCGGTCGGGTGGCGCATCCTTCACGTCGTGCGTGAAGGGTGCGGGTTTTTCTTCTCATCAGGGATTGACTACTCATAGACCAGGCCAGTGCGGCGCGATCCGGAATTTGTCACCTGTATTTTCACCTGTAAGGATTCCGGCTTCGCCGCTCTTTCGTGTAATTGGGCAGTCCCCGACGTGCTTCAAGTTGTTGGAATTACATAATCGCGGCCCTTTGACACGGTAGAGGTCTGCGGTTCCCTTCGACGGGCTGTGGGCGTACGAGTCCGCACAGGGCTATCATCGTGCTTTCCAAGGAATTGCATGGGGCTCCAAAATCTCTACGGTGCAGTATCCTTTTCAAGCATATACCTACAAGCCTGGCTTCATCTCACGATTGGGGGCGATTTCTGTCGGCGGTCGCATGTAACAAAATACGAGTAGTGTTACATCGTGCGCCAAGACCAGACTGATTCCATAGGGACTTACAAACCGGACGCAGGGTTATTTCCAACTCGATAATTAAAGGTAATGTTACATTTATCCTACTGAGAACCATTACCAGCGCAGAAGGCTCCAGCTCATTCTAAACAAGAGACTTACTCAGTACACCAGGCCGGGCTTAGAGTTCTTGCTTCGTGCCGTATTCACAGTTGATGGACGGTTTGCGATTACTTCGCCGAGTGCTGATTCTCAAGTGAAACTGCACAGTCCTACGGCGCACAGCCTCTGCTCCTGCGGCGTCGCGCTTTTCTCTCCGCCCGCACGGACAGAAGCCAAAAAGCCACATTCCGATAACGCGACGCAATATAAAAGGGCGCCCCTTTTGGAGTAGGGTTTTGAGTGTTCGGCTCGAATCCCCTACAGAAAGGAACGCCCTCAATGGATAGCAAAAAGTATATCGGGATGGATGTCCACAAGGAAAGCATTTCGATCGCGGTGAGGAATGGCGCAGGAAAGGTGGTGATGGAATGCGTGATCGAGACGAAAGCCAGCGTGATTCTGGAGTTGATCCATGGGCTGCGCGGAGATTTGCAGGTGACGTTTGAAGAAGGAACCTGGGCCGCCTGGTTGTACGACTTGCTGAAACCGCACGTCACCAGATTGGTGGTGTGCGATCCGCGAAAGAATGCCTCCATGAGGGAAGGCAACCAGAGTGACAAGATCGACGCGCGGCGATTGGCCGAGCTGCTGCGCCTGAATCATCTCAGCCCCGTCTATCACGGGGAACACGGGCTACGAAGCCTGAAGGAACTGGTGCGTAGCTATCTGACCATCACCAAAGATCTCGGACGGGTCATGTCGCGGGTGAAGGCGATCTATCGCAGTTGGGGCATTGCTTGTACCGGCAAGCAGGTCTATGCGCCGCGGCATCGTGCCGAGTGGCTCGGGAAGATCAGTGAACTGGGGGTACGCCGCCGGGCCGAGTTTTACTACCAACAATTAGATGCACTGAGAGCATTGCGCCAGCAAGTGCGGCGGGATCTGCTCGCCGAGAGTAAAAAGCACCCGGCCTGGAAACGGCTCTGTCAGATCCCGTCGATCGGCCCGATCCGGGCGGCGGTGTTGCTTGGCATTCTGCAGACCCCGCACCGTTTCCGCAGCAAGCGGCAGCTATGGACGTTCAGCGGATTTGGCATCGAGACACAAAGCAGCGCCGATCACCGTAGTGTCGACGGGCAGCTCGAACGAGCGAAGAAACAGATCTCCATTCGCGGACTGAACCGTAACTGCAATCACGATCTGAAGAATCTGTTTAAGGGTGCGGCGATCGTGGCGTCGAGCAAACCCGGTCCGTTTCAAGAGTTCTACACCGCGTTGCTGACCAAGGGCATCCGCCCGGAGATGGCACGTCTGACCTTGGCCAGGAAGATTGCCACCATCGTGTTGATCGTGTGGAAGAGAGGAGCGAGCTTCGACGCCCAACATCTGAAACCACAAACAGCTTGAGTGTCTCTGATCGAGTCCGCTCCATCTCTGGGGATTTCTCTGGCGGTGGCCGTGGGGTTCTCGAGACACTCTGGTTCGAGAGCGAGTCTCAGCTGAGAAGTTAGGCACTGCGTGCTTCGGGCACTCAGTCTCACAGCCGACCCTAGGCCCTCTCGGATAACCAGAAAAAGCGATGGGCCACGAGTCCCGGATAGAACTATGGTCGCCAAATTGACCGAGGTTCTGCTTTGCTGGTTTCGGAACGGATAGGCTTCGTCGCGAAGAAGCGATGAAAACCGCTGGTAGAGAAAATCCAAACCACAGGGCTACCTTGCCCCACAACCGAGCACATGGCGCGGTCGGTCAGAACAGATCTCGCTCGATCGAGTGGGCTGTGAAGCAAGAAAAATTCCGGCCGCTGGAGAGGTGTTTTTTCTTGACTTTACCTTTTATAGAACTTATCAGGCTCTATCTGGCAGATTACATCCGGATTGCAGATCACTCGTCCTCTGCTTGGTCGTTTGTTCGTTTCTCTACCGCTCCCGCCGCACAACTCGCCCCGGTTTGGCTCCAGTGTGCTCGCCGTCACGAATCACTGCAACTCCATTAACCCAAACCCCCGAAGCCCCCGTCGCGTATTGCATCGGTTTCTCGAAAGTAGCATGATCCTGAATCGACTGGGGATCGAACACTACCACGTCGGCGAGGTTTCCTCTCTTCAGCAAACCGCGTTGCGCGATTCCGAGATTCGACGCCGGGAGGGAAGTCATCCTGCGCACCGCCTCCGCCAGCGGCAACAGCTTCTCATCGCGCACATATCGTGCATACACGCGGGCGAAATTGCCATAAGCCCGCGGATGCGCGCTCGATTTCAGAAAGACCCCGTCGATCCCCCTCGTATCCTCGTCCGACGCGAAGCTTACCCAGGGCAGCACGATCTGACGCCGCAAATTTTCCTCGCTCATCAGGAAGTACACCGTGCTTACCCGCGAATCGTCCTCGATCACCAGGTCCATCGCGGCGTCCTCGGGAGTCGTGTGGCGCATGCGCGCGACTTCGCCCAGCGTCTTCCCCGTCAGCGGCTTCAGCTTTTCGCTTTTGAAGCCGACCAGCAGCACCTTATCGGGCGAACCCGTGGCCAGAAACAGGTTGTCCCATTTGTCGTTCGGCGTCTGCATCTCTTGCTTCACGCGCTTGCGCACCGCTGGATCCCGCAATCGCTTGCGCCACGCTTCCAGCCCGCCTTCCTGTACCCATGGCGGCATAGATGCATCGAGGCCCGTGGCGCCCGCCGTGTACGTATACATATCCGCCGTAATCTGCAGACCCTCGGCGCGCGCCTCCTCCACTTTGCGGATCACCTCCGGAAGATTGCTCCAGTTCTTTTCGCCGGATTCCTTCAAGTGATAAATCTCCGCCGGAATTCTTGCCCGCCGTGCGATCGAAATCAACTCGTCGATGGCCTCCATCTCGTGGTCGCCTTCGTTCCGGATATGCGAAATGTAAATCCCGTGGTACCGCGCAGCCACCTCCGCCAGAGCGACCAGTTCGTCGGTCTGAGCGTAAGTCCCAGGCTGGTAGATCAACGCCGAAGCAACTCCCAAGGCGCCGTCCTCCATCGCCTTCGCGGTGATCTCGCGCATCCGGTCGAGTTCCGCTGGACTCGGAGCCCGGTTAGCCCGGCCGAGCACGTTAATCCGCGGAGTTGCTGCTCCCAGGAACGAAGCGATATTGGTCGAGATCCCTCGCCGCGCGAGCGTATCGAGCCCCTCGGCCAGCGTGTGCCACGTGACGTCGTAATGGATATCGACTTCCTGCATCTCATACTCTGTCCGCATGGCGTCGTTCAGCGGCCCCATCGATTCGCCCTCGCCGAAAATCTCCAGGGTCACGCCCTGCCGGATATCGCTTTGCGAGCGGCCGTCCGCAAACAACCCCCACTCCCCGCTCATCATGTTGATGAAGCCGGGCGCGATCGTCTGGCCGTGAACATCCAGATCCGTCTTGCCGCGGGCATCGCCCAGATCCCCGACCGCAACAATCTTGTCGCCGTCAAAGGCCACGCCGCCCGCCACGCACGGAGAGCCGCTACCATCGCAAACGTTCCCATTTCGCAGGACCACATCGTGTTGCGGCGCACGAGCGCAGGAACTGAGACAGAGGGCAGCGGCGAATGTCACAGAAAGCGGGGCGAGATTTCTCAATAGGCACCCCCTTCGGGTAAGGCACCGGATTATATCTCACTTACGTTTGCTCTGGCGCTTGATAGGCATGAATCACGGGCGACCCGGAAGTTATCATCCGTACTGCATTGGGCCTGAGAAACGGGATTATCGGGTGCGCCGTGAAAAGGCGGTGGTCCACAGCGGGAGTAAACCCGCCCGGGAACTGGTTCGCTCCACCCGGTAGCAATCAGAGCAGCAGTGGAGGCAACGAAACTGCTGAAGCCTCTGGTGCAGAGAGTCGCTAGGCGACTTGGCGAGCGTGCAGGCCGTAACGTGAGTGAACGCTGAGCAGGCCTCGAAAACGTTAACGCAGGAGCCGACCCGCCCCGATAACGAGGGAAGGCCGAAGCTAATGGAATCGTACGAGCGAACAAATTCCATCAGACCTGCCGGGGTATTGGCGACGGCATGTAAGCAAAGGGGACCAGGCGCAACACGGGAAGTCCCAGCGGTGATCGCAGTATGGATCAACTGGCAACTCGCGAGAGAAAGGCCGGGCTGACTGGGATGGCGGAGAGGCTCGTAGTACCGGTGAAGCCGGGTAACTCCGGCGGAGGGAAGGGGCCTCAGTTGAAGGCAGACGCAAGAAGCAACGAAGGAAAGGGAGATTGGCGATAGGCCTGACAACTCCCGATTTGTTTTCAGAAGTTGCAGACGGCGTCACATGCAATGGCTATGGCGATTGCGTGCGTCTTCTCCGAGAGCCGGATGCGGCAAATCCGCACGTCCGGTTCGATGAGCGGGGTGTGGAACCGGAAGCATGGCGGAGCTAGTGAGGCACAGACTGACGAAAGGGTCGGCAACAGATAGGCCCCACCTAAACCACCGCGCCACACCTCGACTCCACATTGTGGACGCTGACTGTTTTTGGCGGCTGGGCTGATTGGCGCGAAGGAGAAGTCGCACTGCGCTATCAGCAGATATGCTAGACCTATCGAAGGGTCATTTCGAACCGTCTTTGTTCTTGAAATAGGAAACCAGATCTAATACGCCGGCCTTCACCTCGTCGGCCAAAAGAAACAGCATGCCAAGAATGAAAACTTGAGTTATACGCTGCTCTGCTCGGCCGTTTGCAACCCAAAGTCCCAAGCCTTGACCCGCTAACATCAGGAGGATTGTCAGCGTACCAACAAACCCCATTGCCGCGACCAACCGAAGCGTTTTATCAGATGTGACTTTACCGCTCGCAACAGCCTTGGCAATTCGCTTAACACCTACAACGCGCGCATCGACTGACAGTTTGCTACCTTGGTCTATCAAGGTCTTTATTCGGAGCCAATCGCCCGGATTTAGCAACAGTGGGTCCACAACTATTTCGTTAACGCCAGCTCGAATTGTTGGTTGTAAGCTTTCAGGACTTACTTCCATCACATCGGCCGTCAGGATTTTTGACGGCTCAGACCAGCTAAATCGCAAAGGGCGTTCGAAATCGTCCACTCGGATGGGCTCATTCCCCCAATTGGTAACTGTGATTATCACGAGGCGAACTTCTGTTACTGGAGCCCCGTCAAACAGGATTTGCACTCGGCTCGGGTTGACCGCTTCATGGACCCCTAGCACCCGCGTGTCTGAGAGCAAGTAGCTCAAGCGCTTTCTGCGACGCCCTGCCAGAAACAGGCCTAATGTTACGCAAATTGCCACAATAGCGAGGATTGTTCTCACCATTGGATCACGAAGTATCGTCACCAAATCCTGCATGGCTCACCTCGGGGCGGCGTAAAGGTATACCTTAGGTACGTCAGCAGTCTAGTTTAGGATCATGTCTTCCACGAAATATGGGGCTTTACTGCCTGCCTATCGCTCAGTGCCTGAAAAACGGGATTCTCGGAAAGTGGGAATCCGGGCTGTAAGCCGAAAAAGCGACATTCCAACAAGAGGGAGCGTCCAGCGTATGCCAATAAAATCCCACGAGTTTTGGATCGGCGTCGTCTCGCGGCAGCACGTCCACCTTGGCGTCGAAGGCGAGTTCATCCAACTCAATCATGGGAAGAAAGCGCCGCTTCAGCGCCTGCGAGCCGGAGACGGCGTCGTGATGTATTCACCCCGCACGGCTTATCCCGACGGCGAACTGTTACAGAGCTTCACCGCGATCGGCGTCGTGTGTAGCGGCGAGGTGTATCGAGTGAAGATGGCCAAAGACTTCGAGCCCTATCGGGTCGACGTGAATTTTTTCAAGGCGAAAGAGGCGCCAATCAAGCCGCTGATTGAGGCGCTATCCTTCATCAAGGACAAGACGCGCTGGGGTGCAGCCTTTCGCTTTGGTCATCTCAGGGTGCCGGCAGAGGACTTCATGCTGATTGCCAAAGCGATGGGCGTAGAGTCAAAGTTCATATAATACGTAACATTGTGCGGGATTCTACATCTGCTCGGTTGATGGCGCGAACACAGTACTCTAGCTACAAAGCCAAGTGAAACGGGATTATCGGAAAGTGGCCGGGATAGGGGACCAGAAGGAGGAGGGTTTTGCTGAATTTTTAGATGACCTTTGCCCGTGCGGGCTGAAGAAGCATCGGGAGGCGGTCCGCAAACTTTCCAGTCGATCAATTCGAATGCGTCGTCCCAAAGCGTAAGAACCAATTAATGGGATTGTTAGTCGCAGGAGCTTTGTGATTGCGTAGAGTGTGAGGCAAGGAGGCTTGCCAACCGAAAGCAAGTTCCCTTGACGCTGGCTAGACATCCCAAAGTCCCACCTCGGGATATGTCCGAGCCGATCATCCCGTGAGGTCGCGGAGTATCTTCAGGCGGTGTTCCTCTTTCGCAATCTTTGTGCGAACTTGCTCCCGCTCTAACGCCAGTTTTTTCTGGTGTTCTACAACTACTATCAGTGCATACTGGCGATTCGCCAGTTCGACGTAGGACTTCGTATACTCCAGGAGCCGCTTGGCCGACATCCCGTCAGAAAGCGGGACGGTCGCTTCATTCCCTCTGAAGTTGAAAGACTCTGGTCCAGACCCTGGGTAATGCGACCACGAAGACATTGGTCTATGAAAGGCCATAATCCAGTTCGGAGGCGGCGGGGTGGTGAGTGTAACCACTAGGAACCCATCCCGATAATCCGTTGAAACTATCCCTATGGGATTTCTAATGATCGGATCGTCCACCTCGGTGTCGGGAATGACCTCTGACTTAAGGGAATTTAGACGCTGACCAGACAGAAACTCGTTACCTCGGGCGAACAGTTCGCGTTTCACGTCGGCGACTGAAGGGCGCTGGGCAGGATCTTGGCGGAGCATCAGGTCAATCAATCCGTCCAGATATGCATACTCGGGAGCAGCCTCGGAGACCATTCGGAAAGATGTACCCAGTGGTACGGCTCCGGTGAACATCTCATTAAGAATCAGACCGAGAGCATAGATGTCTGCCTTGCTATCCACTTTCTTATCCCGGATTTTCTGCTCAGGCGCGGAGTACAGGAAATTCGCCAATCGTTCTAGATTTCTCGTCTCGACCGCTGTGAGTAACTCTTCTTCTTCAAAGTGTGCTATTCCGAAATCGGCCACTACTAACCCATTAGTCTCGGCGGAGAACAAAATGTTCTCGGGTTTGACATCCCGGTGCCATACGCCCTGTAAATGCGCAGCTTCTAGGCCATCCAAAATTTGTCCGAAGTACGGTAGTACAGCCGATATTGCGATTCCCTTCGATATCAGGTCGCGCAGCGTACCGGAAAAGAGTGACATAATGTAGAAGGTTGCACCACTCGCGGTGGTGCCACTTCCATGCACTTGAATGACGTTCCGATGCGTATTTTTCGTGCAGAAATGAATCTCGTTTTTGAACCGCTTCAGCCGGATAGCACTGGCTCTTGCCGGATCGAGGATTTTCACTGCATAAGCTACGCCTTCAGAATCGCGAACCTCGTATACCTCACCTGAACCGCCTGCACCTCTTTGCCTTTCGATCGTATAAGCATCAAAAGCAGTCTTGATTACATCGCCTTTTTTGTAGCCCATAGATGACTTACCTGATTACCGTCGGATTCAGTACTGCATAATAGAACGCTTTCTGGCGAGCGGCAAACAAATGGAGAGGTCCTAGGGACAACCAATTGGTCTGTCGAATAACCCGGCACCGGGGTGGCGAGTTTAGGAAGACGGCCGCTTTACAGATTCAAATAATAAAATGCCGGATTCATGCAATCTGGGATTGCGCAGAAATGGTTTCCAAACGGGGTAGGACAGCTAAGTCGAGACAAACAAAGATGGGTAGGTGTTTGTCAAGAACGCCACAACGCCTGAATTCGGAAACACCTTGTCAATTAGGAACGAATCTAAAGCGCCAGTCACCGGTCCTGCGACTATTCCAATTGGTGGAATCAATCCTATGGCTGTGGCCGCTGCGAACCTTAAGGTTCTTCCCATGTTGCTTTGAATGATCGAAGTGATTTTACTTCTTACACTTTTTATCATTACTCTCAATTACTTGTCACTGAAATTATCCAAAGTGCTAAGCCAGTGCCTAAATTCACGGCACTCAGTACTCTCGCGTATCTTTAACAGTGTGTCTCCGTCCACACGTGTTCCGGGTCCAAACTCGGGCAATTGTGCTACTTCAATTACACGGGCAAATTGGAACTCCAAAGGAGCGGGGTTATGGGGCGTAATGATGCCCGCGAATTTTCCAAAAAGAAACGGGGCTTCAGCTTCTGCGAAACCTGTAATTGCTGAGAATGCTATCAAAGGTAAGCCGGTTCGTCGTCAAACCCTCTCGACGATCAGACAAGCGGCAAATAGGATTACAGGAGCTAGTTAGCGATAATCGGTATCAGGCGTTCGCTGTAAAACTTACCTTTCAAGCGGAAGTGTTTCGAGAGGGCGTTCCAGCCGCTGAACTGGCGGTGGGGGCTGCATCTGGAGTTTTCTCTGGAAACTCTGCAATCGATTCCACAATGAACTCGAGAAAATTGCGAGCATTGCCTTCCAGCTGATCCGTGAAATGGCTGGAAATTTCGGCAGCTCTGTGTTCCAGGTTCTTGTTGGCATCGTCCGTAGCCGAGGCGATCATGGTCTGTGTGCTATCTCGCGCAATCTTCTCGAAAGTTTGCGAGAGCTCAAGCAGCTTTTCGTTATACGCCTTCACAACGGAAGTGGAGTCTCTGTCCAACTGGTCGTGAGTCTGAAGCAATCTTGCGTTCGCGTCACTTTCCAGTTGGCTCGTGACTCGCTTGTGAATCGCGTGCGATTCTTCCTTGAAAACGCTCTGAGAAGCGACCAGCCCCTGAAGGTCCGCTTTCACTTCTTCCATCACGGGCGCAACCCGCTCTCGCAGCCGCGATACGAAGCGCTCAGTTGCTTCGGTGCGTGCGGCTTCGAGGTTGCGTTGCAGCCGCTCAACCGTGCCAGTCACCATGGCCTCTGCCCCCTCGTTCAGTACTTTTAGCCCGCGCCGGGCCAATTGATCTTTCGAGGTCGCGATCACGTGCTCAATCGTTCCAGTCGCCTCGTTCTGAATCTGAACACGAAATTCGTCGAACAGACGCTTCCTTTCGTTGGCTAGGGTCGTTGCTGCAATTTGACAGACAGATACTTGAATCTGATTCCTTAAGGCGGTCATTAGGCTGGAAAACCAAGGTGCCAGAGCAGCGACCACCTCATTTTTGTTCAAGATGGGAACCGGGGGAGCTCCTTCGCTCCGGGCCAGATCCCTTTGCGGTTCGGTCCGCGCTATGAGCCGCAATTCTCGTCCATGAGTAGCGGGCTCTAGTAGCTTGCCCGATTGCTGGGGAAACCAATCTGCTGGCGGCGACGCGATCCCCCAGATATTGCCGGCGATTTCGAGCTCCACGCCGACGTTGTAGGTTGGATTGTTGGGGGCGTTTAGCTTCTGTATCGATTTCACCCGCGCCCTTCTAGGGGATTCAGAGTGGCCCGAATTCAAGACCACAATGTCACCGGGACGGACCTCATGTCTCATCTGATAAGCGCAGCCGTGACAACTAATCGAGCCTGTCTTAACTTCTTCCCGATAAGGTTCACGAGAGGCACCTACCCCCTGCACTACCAGCATTATGGGATTGTCAACGCGTGAACTGCGCCGTTTTGGCGCGTTTGCGATCTGATTAGATGACACTGGACCCTCCCATTCTGCTCCGCGTTGACTTTAAACTAGTGTTGCGTTGATCCATTGAGACCGCCCGATTTATCAGGAACAGGCCGATCCTCACAGCTTGACACGAAAGGACTCAGCATTTTGGGTCGCGTGGGCATTAGTTGTATTGCAGATTGGTCATTTTTGAGGGCGGGTGTGCGATCACCACGGATTAGCAGAATAAGTGCCTCAATGAAGTATTCGCTCCAGCTACGAAGCGCGAAACTGTTGCCAATTTCCAACCTGTGCCAGAACTGCGGCATCGGGGTGGGGAATTTAAATGCAACATGACTGCCCGTAGGCTGCGCCACAACGGAGACGACGACGCACTCTTGCGTCTGGTCGTTTCCTTGGTTCGTTACCAATATCCGCTGGCCGGGTTGGACACTACTTGCCATCAAGATCAATCCGCCAGTTCCATTGATGGAGATTGTATAGGTCTCCTCGTAGAACGGATCGCGACCTACGCCGTAGATGGACAAAGGGAGATGGACGTAAATCCGACTCGTCACGCGGCGATCCGTGTACTCGGCAGTAGATGTTTCAGCGATTTTGGTCTCCTTGCATTTGAAGCCCAATAATTCGGCTCAACATACACACCCTTCTAAAGCAGGTCTACTGGCCTAACGAACAGTTCTGAGACAGGGGGGCTTTCATCCCGATTTCGCCCGATAGACGGGATTATCGGAATGTGGCCCTACCCTACGAGAACTTGCTAAACTCCGTTCCTACATACTCCGGTAAGATTGGTAACAGAGAGGAGTATCTACGATGAGATTTCCATATTTCGCTTTTGGGCTGGCTCTCTTGACTGTTTCAGCCACGGCACAAGATAAAAAGGACGCGGTTCCTCAGTCTTCGACTTCGGTTCTAATCAACGGCCAACCCATTAAAGGGAAGGTGCTGGAAATAGAAGGGAAGCACTTCGTGGCCGTCGAAGACCTAGCGGAAAGCCTCCGAGGGACAATAGGCTACGGCGACGGGCAGATTGCGCTCACGTTGTCACAATTTCCATATATGACCGCACAGCCACCGTCGTCACAACTTCCATCTACGACCGCACAGCCACCGTTGCCACAGCTTCCGTCTACGGCCACACAGCAACCGCCGCCACAACCTCCATCCCTGGCGGCACGGCCACTTGAAACCGGACGCGTTAAAGGCACCCTCACATATTTCTTCAACCCCTATACCGGGACGAAGCCCGACACCGGGAGCAAAGTCTGGATTGTCAAAGGTCGTGTTGAAATCCCAGCCGACCAGAATTTTGTTGGTACCAGCACCGCGCTGGGGGCCAACGGAAACCCTGAACAATACAGTGCGATCAAGTATTCGATCACGGACGAGAATGGAAACTTTGAGTTGCTTGATATTCCTCCTGGCCAATACACGCTGATTATGCAATCAGCGCATACGAAAGGGACTTTGAACGGGAAAAGGTCTTTCTTCGGGAGAGGAAACGGTCACAACCCCCGAGACAGCAGTGGAAGAGTTGAATTCCTCGACGTACTCATTAAGGCTGGCGAGACGGTCGATGCATCAAAAGATTTTGGACCCAATATTGATATGTGAGCGGCTCACATCCGAGCACACGAATTGGTGCTGATCTATTCTTGGGTACATGCCCAATCATCCCTTTCCCCCTCCAAGTCAGTTAATAGCTCCTCTCGATTGTGGTGGCCCCTCTCCGCGATGGGTCCTGAGAAACGGGGCGGTCTCAACCGGTCGATGCAACACTTGCCCAAAGTCCTCTCGTAGGGGTCTAGGAGGCTGATTTCGTTCGCGGGCTTCAATTCAAACAAAACAAAAGCCCTGTTTAGGTTCTGATTGAACACTGCCGTACTGATTGATTCTCGAGGAGAAGTATTGTCAGATCAACCGGTTATAGGGTGTTGCATCGACCGGTTGAGCCGACACGACTTCTCAGGACTTGGCGCTCCGATATTCTATTGGTTTGTCAACACGTCCAGTCCAATGAACAGAAGACCTCGTACTCTCTGAACTGGATAATTCATGCCAAAGATATTCACAAAGTGGGTATTGAAACTGGCGTGAATTCCTGATAAAAGGTCTTCACCTCAAGCCATCACTGCTTTTCGACCCGACCACGAAAACTTGAGGGTCGGCCCCCATCTCCCGTGATTGTACTGCGATCCAAAGGAGGAAGAAATGAACCCTGCAAGAATAGCCAAGCGAATTTTTCCGATGATTATTGGTCTCTTGTTTGTTCTCAGCGCGCGTCCGGCTCTCGCGCAGGGTGGCGGCGCTTGGACGACCGAGACCCCTATGCCTACGGCACGCGACATTCTTGCCGCAGCAGAGATCGATGGAGTGATCTATGCCGTTGGTGGTGAGGTCGCGAACAATTGCAGTCCTGTCGGAACAGTAGAAGCTTTCGACCCCGCCACGAACACTTGGAGCACGAAAACTCCCATGCCCACACCACGCTGGTTTGTTGCTGCCGAACAGGTGAACGGCATTCTGTACACGGTTGGCGGTCAGACTGGATACGGCGGAGCAGTCGGCACAGTCGAAGCCTATGATCCCTCGACGGATACCTGGTCGAGCAAGGCCCCAATGCCCACACCCCGGTGGGGTGCAGCTATTGTTGCGTTGGATGGTCTCCTATATGTAATAGGAGGGGGTGACGTTGGTAACGATCCCCTCGCTACGGTGGAGGCATACGATCCCGCTTCCGATTCGTGGACGACCCTACCCTCGATGCCCACTGCGCGATCCCGGGCTGGTGCTGCCGAGGTGCATGGACTCATTTATGTCATCGGCGGGAGTAATGGGAGCGGTGGCCTCGGCACGGTTGAAGCTTTTGATGTTAAGACCAACATCTGGGTCGCAAAAACTTCACTCCCGACCGTTAATTCCGGTTTCGGCATCGGTGTCGTGGACGGTAGGATCTACGTCGTAGGTGGAGCTGACAACACCGGATTTGTCGCAACGACCGAATCATATAAACCGTCTGGCGACGCGTGGACAATTCTCGCTCCGATGCCTACCGCGCGAAACGGCCTTGCCGCCGCGGTGGTGAAGGGAACCATATATGCGATCGGAGGCCTTTATATCAGTAACGAACTCGCAGTAAACGAGGCATTTGAACTTCACGGGAACTAGCGCGGCTGCGTAAGCTCGCGTGACGGCGCACTCCAAAAGTTCTCGGAATCAATATCCCCCTCTGGTTCCGCTCCTGTTTCCAAGTCCTGAGAAACGGGATTCTCGGAATGTGGGAATCCTCCCATCAACGCCCAAAGCCAATTTCCGAGAAGACGACCTCTCTGGATGTGGCCTACCTGCATGCATTGTTTCACGAGTGATTCGCGAAATTTAAGAGCAAGTTCAACTCATCCGTGAGCAACCCTCGTCCGAGGATATCCTCCGAGTACGCTGGAATCTGGCAGTTCCTCGTGGATGCTTCCAAACCGCTCGAATTTCACTTCGGATCGCTCTTCTTGTCAGCTTTAGTGCTGCTTGGTACTCGACCGTGGGCCCACGACGAGTCGATGATAGACTTCTTAAAAGCAGTGTTGTCCTCCTGAATACAAAAGGCTTCCACAAGTTCCCAATCCGGATGCCAGGCCAGCTTTATTGGCCCCGCCGTCCAAGGCTTGGTATACGCCTTGGAATCTGTAGCCGTTATATTCAGCTCCAAGGTGTCGAGATTCGTGCGCGTGTAGCGCTCCACCAAATGCACAACGTCGCTGTGGGGCATGCCGTTGATTACAGTCCGGTCGTTGAATCCGACGGTCTCGACGACAAGGGTGTCGCCTTCCCACCGGCCCAGGGAATTCCCGAAGTATGAGGGATCCGGGTCTGTAGGAAGTGCTCGCCCATCCATCCAGATTTCACGGAATGTGTGCGCATATTCGAAGAACATAAAGATTCTTTGCGGAGTTTGCACAATCTCAATGGGCTTTTGCTTGGTGATGAAATCGGTCAGGCTGATTTGACTGCAGCTGATATCCTCGTCCCTGCCCAGCGCCGTATCGCCGCCGGCATGGCCCCCCGGCAAATCCTTTCGAAGGGCCATGGGTTCGGCATTCAGTTTCGCCAATGCCCAGGGCTGAAGGAAACTGTTGGGCGGCTCATGAATAGGTGAAAACCTGAAATTTTCACTAACCATCCACACCCCGGAGAGATCGTGGGGCGGTACCGAACCCTCGTGGTGTTTCCCTGAATAGATGGCCTCATTGGCGCTTTTCGCGTCGGTCGGAGCTGGAGCCTGCGCAAGAACAGCGAGAGAGAAGCAGAGCACAGCCAGCAGCGCAAAGATTGAACTCAGGAATCCATGACGCATTTGGAAACTCCTTACCACTTCCGGAAAACGTGCACACAGCCAAAAACCTATCATCTCTAAGGTGCCCGAGGATCGATTAGGTTCGGTCGACCGTAGGCGAATGCCACCCTCTGGAAAAGTCCGAATTTCGTGCCATTCTTGGCGGGGTGAAAGTAAACGGTCACTTCGTCCCCCACTTTCACCGAATCATGATGCCAGCCGGATCTGGTTAGCATCCCGGGACTTGTCAGTTCGACGACCCAGTGTTCGACTCCGCCATTGTCAGTCTTCTCGTCCCATTCGAGTGATGCGTGCGGATTCACCCAGTCGAATCTCGTTACGGTTCCCTTCAATATCAATGTCTTGGTGAAGTCATATGCCGTCGTGCCATGGTGTGCTAGCGTCGGAATGGGACCCAACAGCAGCCCGGCTGCTGTGGCGAGAGCGAATATCAGCAAACCTTTCATTCGGCACCTCGCGGGTGGGAATTGTGCGTTAAGGACGAAATATTAAGCGGAGAATATTGGTTCAAATCTTTGGTGTCAAATCAATTGTTGATCGATGGTGTCCCGTTTGACGTGCGCCGCTTTGTGTCCCTCCTCTCGGCCAAGTCCTGAGAAACGGTGCCAGCTCAACCGGTCAATGCAACACCCTATAACCAGTTGATCTGACAATGCTTCTCATCGAGAAGCAATCAGTACGGCAGTGTTCAATCAGAACCTAAACAGGGCTTTTGTTTTGTTTGATATTGACGGTGGCTAGAAAAAATTAGCTACCTAGGCTCCTGCAAGAAGACTTTGAGCAGGTGTTGCAACGACCCATTGAGACCACCGGGATTATCGGAATGTGGCCTGGAGCTAGTTCGGGGCAAAAGCCACATTCCGATAAGCGGCCTTCACAGAACTTGGCCGACCAGCGATGAGGTGATTCATGCGCGATGTGGGAATTTCCCGAGGAAATGGCGTCCGAAGATGACTTCCGGTTTGCCGACGATTCGGGCATTGAGGAGCATCCGTCTACCCAGCGACGATCGCGGGATTGACACGAAGACGTTCAACCAAGTTTCAAACGTCTCAGAATCTGTAAGCAACCGTTCAAAGTTCACCTTTGACACCTGAACGAGCAGTGCTGTGTATTGGTGGACGGTCTGAGCAGGCGACGGTGGTGGTGACTATGCACGCGACTGAGTTCCTACCTAGTCTGTGTGAGCTCGCGTGCGTCGAGATAGGACGTAATCGCAGTGGCGCTGCCCGCAGGGTCCGCCAGGGCCACATAGCCGTCAGGTCGTACCAGATAAACGGCATTGCGCCGCAGGCCCGTTCGACTCACCTCCGGACGCCATGAAAAGACGCGCAGCGGCAATTTTCGCCTCTCACACAGTGCCTGGACCTCGGGCGCGGCGTCGCCATACACGTGAACCTGCCAGTCCACCGAAGTCAGCGGCGCGAAGTTGTCGGTATCCACGCCGTTCAAGTCCGACTTCACCCATGGCAAACGGTCACCGCCGTGAACAGTTCCCGCTCGCCCCTCGCTCAAGCTGCTTCCCCGGTAGTTCACCGACGTCTGTGAGACCGTGCGAAACAGGAAGCGCCGCACCGTCTTAAGCGCGAAAAAGGGCGGGATCAAGAGCGGCAGGATGTGCAGTCGCATAAGCCGCGCTATCGCCCCGGAACTCGTAACGCCCGTGAAGGCCTGATCGGTCGTCGCGACCAAGCGCCGGGCGAAGGCGATTCGTTCTTGCTCATAGCTGTCAAGGAGCGCCGCACCCGCACGCCTGTGCACCACGGCCGCGAGTTTCCAGGCGAGGTTCACTGCGTCGCCGATGCCGGTGTTCATACCCTGCCCACCTACGGGACTGTGGATGTGCGCGGCGTCGCCAAGGAGGAACGCACAACCCTTGCGGAAATGATCGGCGACCCGATGGTGTACGCGGTAGGTCGAGAACCAGTTCACGCGCTCGACGTCGATGCGTATCCATTCGATCACGCGCTTGCTCACGTCGTTCCACGACAGGTTTTCTTGCTGGTGTTCGGCTTCCTCGCGCACTGTGCCGATGAGCCGCGCGCGCCCCTCGCCCTTCAACGGAAAGACCGCGAGAAAATCAGTCCTGTCTAGCGCGACATGCAGTTCGCCGTTCATCGTGGCTCCGCTAGCCTCCACATCGGCGACGTAAAAGAGATGGTCGTACGTCCCGCCCGGAAATCCGATGTTCAGCGCCTCGCGCACGGCGGAATGTGCCCCGTCGCACCCAGCAATGTAGGCAGACTCGCACTTCTCCGATGCTCCATCCGGCCGTTTCAGGCGGGCGAGAGCACGACCAGCCGCATCCTCGAAGCCCAGGAAATCCTTCTGACGCTCGACGTGGACGCCAGCCTCGGCCAGGCGATCGATCAACAGACGTTCGTGTTCGTCTTGGGGAAAGATCAACGCGTAAGGAAATGGGCTGACACCCGCGCCCATGTCGCCGAAGACTGCATGTGCCGCCTTCTTGCCGTCCACCCAGAGATTCACGGCGATGGTCTTCCACCCACGCTCGATGACCGCGTCAGCGAGGTCCATCTGGCTGTAAAGTTCGAGCGTCCGTGCCTGCACGGCAACGGCGCGTGAGGTTGTCCACGGCTCTGCCGTCTTGTCGATGATCCTCACGCGCACGCCCATCCGCGTCAGCAACAGTGCCAACACCAAGCCCGTCGGCCCTGCACCGACGATGAGCACGTCGGTGTCGCGAGTCGCCGCCGTATTCATCGTCTAACCTCGTTTCAAACCGAACGCTGGGAATTGAAAAACTAATATTAAGCACCGCGCTAGCTTAGCCCAGTCTTCAGAAATTGCGACGGGTTTTACCCACGAGCGTGAGGGAGCACCGGGCGTTGCTGTCGGATCACGGGCTAACCGGAAGTAATCTCCTACCCGGACAGGATAGGGCCTGTGAAACGGCGTTCTCGGTATGTATGGTCCGCCGCAGAGTTGCAAGCGAAAAACGTAAAACCACCGGGATTATCGGAATGTATGGTCCGCCGCAGAGTTGCAAGCGAAAAATGAAGAACGGCAGTTGGTCTGCGCCAATGTATTCGGCCTTCAGTGGAGTCACTGACTCCGGGCCATGATGGATATCCGCTCGCCCTCGTCCGTATAATGTGGACGGCCTGGTGAAGACCGATTCCGATATCAGGTTTCGAGAGCGTGGGAGAGACCCATTGCCATCTCTATTTTCCGCCAGCAGACCTGGCAGGAACTTTTTTCTCCTAAACAGGGATTTTAAGTTGCCACGGCAAGAGCCGGAGCGCGATATCTTTCGTTCTTGCACAACACCGCCCAAGCCATACGAACCAGCTTATTGGCCAAAGCCACGACGACCACATTTTGATGCGCACGCGCCAGCAATTGCGTTAACCAACGGCTCAGACCGGGAGCTTGCTTGTCTCGCTGCTGCAATACGCTGCGTGCACCTTGAATGAATAGGGTTCGTAAGTACTTATTGCCCCGTTTACTGATGCCCAGCAACTTCTGTTTGCCACCGGTGGTGTACTCTCCCGGAACGATCCCCATCCAGGCAGCCAGTTTTCGTCCTTTGCCAAATGTGCTGGCGTTGCCCACCGCACCGATCAGGGCGGTCGCAGTGACCGGACCGACTCCTGGAATCTCCATGAGCCGTTGGCAATCCTCATTGTCTTTCGCCGTTTTCTGGATGACCCGATCCATCTCCTCGATGCGTGCGGTAAGTTGTTCGAGTTCTATCTTGAGCTGCGCCAACAGAACACGAAATGAACCCGACAACCTCAACTCGGCGTCTTCCAGGATACGAGGGAGTTGTTCATCCACATAACGTCGGCCTTTGGGTAGCGTGAGTCCACGTTCCAGCAGAAGGCTGCGGATCTGGTTGACCACCGCGGTACGCCGCATCACCCAACGCTCGCGCACCCGATGCAGCGCTTGCAGGTCCAACTGCTCCTCGGTCTTGATCGGCACAAAACGCATCCGCGGCCGTTGCACCGCTTCGGCGATGGCTTCGGCATCCAGATAGTCACTCTTGTTGGTCTGCACGTAGGGCTTCACGTATTGTGCCGGCATCAATCGCACTTCATGCCCCTGCTCGCGCAAAGCCCGCCCCAGAAAATGCGACCCACTACAGGACTCCATGCCGATCAACTGCACTTCCAAATTCGCGGTGAAAGCCAGTAGCTGTTTACGAGAACATTTCTTGCGGATCACCGCCTTGCCAGTCGAATCCAATCCCACCAAATGAAAGACTGTCTTCCCTAAATCAATACCGATCACGTGTAGTTTCATGGGACGCCTCCTTCCTCGCAGTCTACACAGTTACAAAGTTCCTGCGGCGGACCATCCCATTATGTGGGCGTCAACAGGCTCCCAAAGGCCTCGTTTCCAGGTTCTGGAAATGATTCCAGATGCGAATGACGCCTAGAACGCTGGGGTGTCCTCATTGATCGTCAGACAAAACGGCGCACGGTTCAGGGGCACTACGAACTGCCATATTTCTGCGTGTGGCTCTCGCGTCAGTGCCGTTGGCCGTGCGTCCTAGAATCTGCACTGATGCCCATCGATGGCGAAAAAACAAAAACAAAAACAAAAACAAAACAAATGACCTTGCTGGGAGTCAGAATGTGGGACCGATGAAGATACCAGTTAAACTTGGTGACGAAGTGTTGTACCCGGTATCCGTAGTCCTGATAAAAGACCGCGACCTCATGATTGAATCAGTCTACCGGGGAAGGCCCGCAGTTGAAGTCGTTGCCGAGAACATCCTCTGCAACTCCTTAGAGAATCGCGTTGCGCTTCAGCAGGCATTAGCAGAAGGTTGGGAATTTTTCGCCTCCATCCTGCCAAGCGGGTACGCGAGGTTTTGGTTGAAGGACGCGAAGTGGCTTGCCGCAGCAGAGAAAATTGCCGTCTCCGTTGACAAGGAATGCCTTCGAAGAATGCCGGGCAGTACCGTGAAACACTGATGCGCGGCGTGTTAGAATCCCCAATCGAAGGTGTCGGTGTGTTCGACAGACCGAACTTTGAACCAGCGGACGGAAACTGTGAAGTTCGGAAGTGCGCGAATCCCGCCAAGTATCGTGCGACATGGCCGTACGCTTCCAAATTGGTCTGCGAAAATCACAGGAAGCTCATGACGGATAAACCGTGGCCCGCCGTATCGAGTCCTTTCGGTGGCAAGGCGTCGAAATGAATTAGCACGTGGGATTGGTCCACTTGCAGCCGTTTGTTCTCATATTCTTCCGGGGTGATGTTTCTGTGTCCCCCCGCGGCTTGGACCTACTCCGATGGCAATTCGTTGTGTCGAGATCAGGAGAAGCGTACGATGCGCGAGATAGAGGGCTAAATCGAATGTTCTGGTTCAGATCAAGAGTGGTTTTTGCCTTCTGTCTTCTGCTTGTTCTCAAGACGCCTGTTCACCCCGTACAAGCCAAACCCAAGAAAGGGGACGGTGAGGACAAGACCCTTTTTCTGGTTGCCCGCCCTGAGCTAAGAGACCCTCTATTCAAAGAGTCCGTGGTGATGATGTTCCCGTCCTCCGCGGTGGCAGTAGAACGTCTGGTCGTCGGCCTTGTCATCAACAGACCTGCTCGCGTTGCGCTGAGCGAGATCTTCCCCAATGACGACGCGCTAAAGAACCGCACCGAAACCGTATACCTCGGCGGGCCTGTGGACCCGCTCGCTCCCGGCGTAGTCTTTCGCTCCAGCAAGACGGTCAAGCAGGCGGTGCTCTTGTTCGGCGACATTTACGTGAGCTTCGATCCGGATCTCATCAAGGAACTCTTGAAGAAACCGGAAGAGATACCTGATATGCGGCTGTTTGTGGGCCGCTCCCCATGGGCATCGGTCCAACTCCAAAACGAAATGACCATGAAGGCATGGTACAGCGTGCGGGCCGAAACGAACCTGATTTTC
Source organism: uncultured Acidobacteriota bacterium (assembly GCA_963719875.1). Lineage (GTDB taxonomy): Bacteria > Acidobacteriota > Terriglobia > Acidiferrales > UBA7541 > Palsa-360. The sequence continues at coordinate 2,881,538 of CAVRDJ010000002.1, forward strand.
AGCGCTAGCCCAAAGTCCCTCTGGCGCAAATTGCTTGAGCGGGAAGAGCCTCCCAATGTCGCCAAGGTTTCAGGCGTAGCGGTACCCGCGCTCCTTGAAATCACTAAATGCGAGTGTCGCTCGTGCATCCCCGGTGATTCATCGACTCTTGAGATTAAGCGATCTCCGATCCTGAAGTTTACTCTTCCTTCCGGTTGATCCACAATTTGCACTGCCTCTAGCTTGCGTAGCCATCTGTCTCGAAGGAATTAGGGATGGCTGGACTTGCTCCCGGACTGATGTTGCGGCTGCTGTTTCTGTTGCAGCCGCTGTTGTTGTTGCACGTGGCGTTGCTGTAGCTGCTGTGTCTGTTGCTGGTGCTGCTGCTCTACCTGCTGTTTTCTGGCGTCATTGGCATTTTGCTGGGCCAGGCGCTGGTGGTCTTGCTCCTGTTTTTGCTGTAGCTTTTGGAGCTGCTGGTTCTGGTTGTTGTAGAGCTTCTGTTGCTGTTGCTGGTATTTCTGGTCCAGCATGGGATTGCCGGTGTTGCGAGGAGCGGGCATCTGGTAGGGCGCAATTTCCTTGGCGTGTGTGACGGGCGGACGGTTGGCATTATTCACCGCATTTGGCGGACGATTGGCATTGCTATCGGCACGGGCATTGTTGTTATTGGCGCTGCGATTGGCTGGAGGCTGGTAGCGTCCGCCAGCTTCCTTGGCGGGGACAACGTTGGAACCGCTAAATGATCCAGGGCGCTGCGTGGCTGCGATGGGGGGCTTTCCCTGATTGACTGAGGCGCGCAATTCGCGATTGCCCCGCGCTTCCTGAACATGCTGGTTTTGCGTGGCAACAAGGGCTATATGGCGTTCGCGAGAATAGGCATCTTCTTGCGCGGAGGGCCGCTCGTTGATGCCACCGTTCCCGCCGTTGTAACTGACACGGCTCGAATTGTTGTATTCGATCCTGGTGTTGTAAACGTTATGAATTTCGTTGACGTTTACGTTGTTCACCGAGCGGTTGTAGTAAAAGTGGTCGCGATCCCAGCGGCCGCCTTCATAACCGTGGCCGAAATAGCCGAATCCATAGTTGATGCCGCCATACCAGCCGACGTGCGGGCCCCAATAACCTTCATGGAAGAAATAGGCGCCATCGCCCCATCCCCAGTAGCCGGGTGTCCAAAAGTAGCCAACTTCCGGAGCTTCGACCCACGTTCCGGGAACCCAGTAATAGTCATCTCCATCAGCATCCCAAGCCCAGTAACCGGGGGTCCAGATATAGCCGTCACCCGGACAGATGGGTTGTTCATAAACGGGAATGGGCGGCGGAGCGAAACCAACCGAAATGCCTATCCCAATTTGTGCGAAGGATGCCGCAGAAACGGCTAGCAGAAACAGCGCGAGAGGCAAGTAGCGAACAGCGGAAATTGTGCGCATTGTTTGATTCCTTTCGACAGATTATCTTTCGCCAGCGAGGCTCGGTCTCTACTGATGGGCTGGGCGGATGGGTAGACAGAGCAATCATGATCTCGACCAGAATTTCTATTCTGGATTCCGATCGACTGACAGTTTACCAGAAACCTTCCGGTCTGAAATCTCCACCAAACAGTGTTAAGAAAGTTCCCCAGCAGCGTCTGTTCAAAATGGCGCATAGGGCGTTAACACCGCCGATCGAGTACGGGCCTCTACGAATCTGTTCGTGTCTAACTTCCTGATTAGTAGGATCACCGGACAAGTGCCTTTAGCTGGCCACAAACGGGGATTATCGGAATGTGGCCAACACTCGCCAAGGTGGCTAGGATCCAGTTTTCCAGGCTTCGAACGCACGTTCCACCAAAGAATCACAGTGAAAATAGAGCTAGCTGGCTGATGCTACGTGAGTTACATGAAGATCTGCGGTATTCCGCCTAATTGCAGCGGGTCTAAGGGGGGAGAACTTGCCGATAGTACGAACATACGTGATCGGAAATTCAACACAGCAGACCCCATTGCTGTGTGTGCGTTCGGTGTTTGAAGGGGCGTCGCGAGTGGTTCAGCACCGGGTTATTTGAGAAAGCCAAAGCATAGTCAATTGGAATGAATTGGCCACAGGCTAAGGCCAACACACAGCCGTTGAGCAAAATATGCTCTTTCAGGGGAATTTCAATTTCCACCACCATTGCGCCACTCGTCATGTTCTCCTCACCGAGAACGACAGGAGTTAGACCAATTAACGCCCGTGCTATGAACTCTGTCTTTCCAGACCCGCCAGTCTGGAAAAGAATTACATGTTGAGATATCGATGCACAATCAAACAGAGCAGTGCCACCGGCCTTCCGTGTCTTCCCGGTGAAGATCGCCCATTGCTTTGGACTACACCCAAGAAATCATATGGATGACCAATTTCGTCGAGAGGAATGTCATAGCGTGGAACTCGGCTTCAAGTTGTCTTCATCCAGGAGGGACAATGACTAAAAATGTTAAGCAACCAAGTAAAAATAGTACGCAAAAAGAGGCGACCATTCATTTAGGCGCCCCAGAACTGGCCACAGTGATGGTCGCTCTGGATGAATTTCTGGAAGCCCACAAGAAAGCGTCAACACCGGAGGAAGCACCAAATTCGAAGCAGGTTCACGGAATACCTGTCCTGTCAGTGAAAGGTACAGAGGATCTACGCGGAAAAATTGACGTGATGTTTCAATCCCTTCTAATTCATGACTACCGACAGAAGGCGAAACGCGGCGCGGCTATAAGAAGAATTGCAAGCAATGATAAGCGTAGCGCCCGACTCTTACAGGATTCGAACCTTGACTGATGCACGACGCTTTTGTGTGAGTCTCGAATGACAAAATACCGCCACACCGACCGTAGGTGGGAAACGGACGAAGCAAAGCCCGAGCAGCGCCGGACCTGTCCGGTCTCGGGAAAACGTACTTATTCAAGCGAGCGCGAAGCTAAGGCTACAGCAGCGTATAGGATGTCGGACAAGGAAAAAGGACCGACACAACTGAGAATTTATAAGTGCCTTTATTGTAGCGGATGGCACCTCACCAGCAAGCAGACTTGAAATGGATTGAGCCAAGACTAACAATTCGCCAGTTCTGTTGCTTTAGCGAACAGTTCATCCCGAGAAAAACCACGTCGCCCAATACTGACGGTGGCTGCCGCCTCTAGCAGCGCATCGCTTATCCCCATTACGTCTTCGTCTTGGACCTCGACGAACTTCTCAAATCGGGGGTCTTTCTTCTTCATGCACAGCTGCACGAAATCCGCGAGCGCCATGAGACGGAAACTCATTGGAATAAACTCACTCCATCGTTCCTCGCTTCTTGTCTCCCTGAAATGATCTCTGACGGCCAGCATTGCGCGATTCATCGGGATGTCAGTTAGGGAGACTGCTCCCACTTCCTCAATATTGACGACCTGTTTGGTCGGGTTTTCAGTCGGCATCTGTCCTGAATATCCTGCGCTCATTAGCGCACAACAAAACTTAAACTCTTCTGGATCAACTGGGGCAGCCATTGCAGGTGGGGGAGTCCATCCCTTGGGGCTCTTGCGCATTCGAGTCCTCCTCGCAGCTTGCACAATTATGATCCCACTTTTGATGGGCTGTTCTGTGGAAAATCAGGGGTGCGGTGCAAATCTCCGAATGAACCAAGAGTGTCAATGAAATGGTTATACTGCTGTGCTATGGTGCCACAGGTATAACTTCGCAAGATCATTGGTGAACTCTCTCCAATGGCTGGGGGTGACGAGGGGATCGCGGAGATTGAAAAGGAATTAATGATCTTCCCCAACAGCACAGGAGCACTGTCGCAGCTCGGATACGCCTACGCACTCGAAGGCCGAAAGGCCGAAGCTCAGAAGGTGCTCGATCAGTTGAACGGGCGCTCGAAGCAAAAGTATGTTTCAGCGCTGAGCAGGACCATAATTTATGTGGGGCTTGGGGAGAAGGACAAAGCATTCGAGTGGTTGGAAATGAGTTATGAGGAACGCTCTATTGGTGCGTTTAAGGTGAACCCCATCTACGACCCGCTGCGTTCGGACCCGCGCTTCACAGACCTGCTCCGCCGCATGAATCTCCAGCCATAGGTTGATTACGAGTTCGACTGTCGCCTCGACTGAGAATTCCTATGCAATTCTCTCAGTTTGGAGTATTCTCCCCTGTCCCCAATTCAACTTGAGTTGATTTTGGATTCATTTATACCCTTCGGAGGGGGTAGACCATGATTATCGGAGAGCGATTGCGTGCGTTGCGTGAGGAAAAGAAACTTTCGCAAGGCGACATTGAGAAGAAGACTGGACTACTCCGTTGCTACATTTCCCGTGTTGAGAACGGGCACACTGTACCAGCGATAGAGACTCTGGAGAAAATGGCTCGCGCTCTGGAAATTCCGATGTACAAATTGTTTTACGATGGAGAAGAGCCACCCACGCTACCGAATCTTCTAAAGCGCAAGTCCGCTGACGACATTGCATGGGGTAGCTCCGGGAAAGATGCACGTTGGCTTTACAACCTTCGCCGCCTTCTCAATCGCACAGAAGAAAGTGACCGGAGAATTTTGATGTTATTGGCTCGGAAGATGGCGCGGCGGAAGGCCGTTTGAGTTGAAATGTCTTGAGGTTGGGCACTCCGACATACGTGTGTCAGACTGAACCTGCTTTCGAAACCTTCGCGGTTATCGGGACACATCATCGAAAACCGAGCCTTGACTGGCAAGCAGTACGAATCGGTCAATGGCGTCTAGCTCTTCCGGGTTGAAGCGGACTCACAGTTGATTTCTTAAATGTATAGAAAATCTGGCTCATTCCTCCTTTGATGGGTCAGGGTCATGCTTAAGATTATCTTGTTGTTTACGATCCGTCTGGAAAGTGCTTTGGTCTGAAACAAACCGGCGGTGAAGCGACTGCATGTGGTCGCGCAATTCACGTTCCGAATTGTACCAACCGCTGCATAGATTACAGGTGATTCGAGCCGCTTGTGGTTGTGCCATGTAGGTTTACCTCCTAAATCTTCGCTAATTCTTGCTTGCCTCCTTTAACGGTGCGATTTCATCATAGGACGCCGCGAGCGCGAGGCAAGGGGAATCGACCGTTCAGGCTGTGGAAAAAAGTTATGACTGTGGAAAACATGCAGGGTGAGGCCAAGGTCGCGTCCCTCAACGGACATCGAACTGATTGGAAGAGGGCGGCTGAATGAGCGGGGCGGGACTAGCTGATTTCGATGACGCGGGCCATTTTTACAACTGGGGACTTTTTCTGCCGCTCGGCAAATCCAGCGGCCTTAGCATGAACTGTATAGGTGCGAGAGAACCGCTCGCCGTCACTGTAAAAAACGGTCACCTGCCAGTGCCGGTGCTTTCGCCGTCCGTCTTTCCCGAATATTGTGGGTTTCCAGCGAGTTTTCATTTGAGAGATACTATCACGTTAAATAGTTTGTCCGATTAATTTCGCTACTCTGGTCTGTCCCGCCGTGGTGCGTCCGCCGTCATGCGTGGCCTACAGATTCTTGAAGCGAGCCTCTACCTCTTCCCGTGTCATTGGGGCTTGCACTGTCTTGGTATGCTTGATCTCCTCCACTCGCGCCGTGATCATGCCGCCAGTACCCGCTTCAATGTTCATTGTGTAAACGACTGTGCGGCCATCGGGTAGCTTCTTGGTCCATTCGTCTATCATGGCTGGTTACCTCCATGCGGCGGACTCTATCACGGCCCCGGCTAGCCCGGATTCACTTATCCAGCATGCCCTTAAAAACCGATTGATCCACTGACGGCTCCCAACGCCCGGTTTCGTAAACAGGTTCCTTGGCGGTTTCCAATATCACTTGATCGAATTCCATGATGCAATCGCCGCACAACGCCGAGGCCTTATCGCCATATGTAGCGATATCAAACACATCTTCCTCAAATTCCTCATCGTTCAAGTTTTGGCCCAGCACGGCTTTCTCGTACAAGTGCTGACAAATGTATTCCGCGCCGCTCGGCGTCAACGCCTTAGCTTCATTCGGAATTTTGAATAACTTGATAGCCATGATTCCTGCCTTTCTGATTTATGCGCCCTTTTCTGTGCGCTTACCGTGCTTGCAAAAGACCGCCATGTAGTTCAGTCGCTCAGCCAAATCGGATATAAATTCGTCCGTACTGTTTGCGTGCTGGTAGCGGGGCGATTTCAAAAGGGTGCCAATATCTGAAAACAAGCTCCGCCAATAGTTTGCCGATGGGTATTGTTGCCCGGCGCATGCTTCCATCAACCCGCGCAATTGTTTTTCGATTTCGGCTTTGCTTGCGCGCTCCAATTCTTCGTATTCAGCCTTTGTAATTGTCGTGGATACCGCCATGATTCCTCCATTCCCATTTTCCGGGATGGGGCGGCACACGGCCAGCGGGTTGTGCGCCGGGATACCTAACTATAACTGGCGGAGTGGGCATTACGTTGAGGTTCGGCTGGAAGCCGCCGTGGTGGAACGAAAGTGCGTCTGGCTGGTTTTTACTACACAAGCCCCAATTTGGGCACAGCGGGCACGGCCCCGGCGCGGCCGGATTCACTTTACTTTTTCAAACAGCGCGTCTTCTTTGAATGGCACATTCTGGATTTCAAGAACAACGTCCACGTTTTCGCTTTTTGCTCCCAGGACTAGTTGGTTCCGAGATCAGCTTTCTTGGCCATGTTATGATCGGCGGTCTTTGTATCGATAGAGGATTCTGCCGTGGAGGTAACTTCCTCTCCGCCCGTGGACACGACAACTTCCTTGGCACGCATGATTTCCCCGGGTGTATCGCAATGTACGGAGAGAAGGATACCGCCCTTCTGGAGGTGGCCTTCGTATCGCTTTGCTTCGAATTCAGGGATACCCAGGCCGATCAACGCACCAGTGACCCCGCCCACTGCTCCTCCAACGCCAAGTCCCGCGAGCCCTGCCATGATTGGACCTGCGGCAATAAATGGGCCTAGACCAGGGATCGCGAGTACGCCAATGCCTGCCAGTACGCCGAGAGTGCCGCCGATTACGCCTCCTGCGGTTACGCCGGCTGCCGTCCCTTCGGGTGCCTTCGATGCCTTTTCCGTACCCATATACTTGGCGCCCCCGACCGTCTCCGGCATTAGCACTGAAATATCTGAAGCGGGAAAACCTGCAGTGATAAGTGACGCCGTAGCGTTCTCGACGGCAAGACGAGTTGCGTAGATTCCAAATACTCCTACTTTTTTATCAGACATTGGCTACTCTCCTCCGAGTTCTTCTGGTTTCGATTCCAGTTGTGCTTGGCTATCTCGAACGTGGCGGTTTCTTGTTGGGAGGAAGGTATACGCTCCGACGTGGCCATCGTGGTGGCAAACGAAGCTCCAGCACGCGCCCCAGTATGCGCGCCGTCGACATCGTCAACGGCTCGATACCAATCGACTTCGGGCGACCCATGGGGTCGCCCCCGCTGTTCCCAATAGCGATATGCGAGGTTGGCAATTTTTTTATCAATCATGACGTCGTAAGGTTGATTAGAGTCTATATATAGCTTCGTCATAAAAAACCTCCCTACTCGATTCTGCTACCGTACGTCATGCCTCTTCGCAGTCCAGCCGCTAGCCTTGTTGGGTCCCGACGTGCTGTTCTCAACCAAATCCTCTTGTGACGGCAACGAGGAGATCTTCGAATCGGTGCCGCGGACCTAAGCAGCTTGGCTCTTGCTTCGTCTTTCAGTTTGTGAGACTTCACGCAATCCGTGATTATCGTGCTGTCTGTCGAAGCCTAGCACTTCTCCGGTTGTCAAGTCGATTGCGTAAAACCGATTCTCCGATCCCTGAGCAAGCTCCTGTAATCGGAGACGGGCCTTTCTAAATCCGGAAATATAATCCCGCCAAATGGATGAGCCATCGGAGAATTTCTCAAAAAGATCATAGTCGTGATTCATTGGCAACTCCATTGTTTTCACCTTGATACCCTAGGAGCCCAGCATGGGACTCCTAGGGTACGCCACATCCGGTAAATTCTAGGCAATTTCCTGGATGCTTTCGACATGAATCAAGTTACTGGCTATTTCGACCGAGCCCGTCACGGTGACTGTCTTCCCTTCGTAGGGCCTTGCCTTTTCTGCATTGTCGAGAATATATCTCAACTTAGTGGTTGTATCCGTCAGGACAAAGTTATCCCCATTTTTCAAGATTGTGCCGATAAACGTTGTACCTTCAGGCTGGGCTGGCGTTTGAAATGTGGATGCTAAAGGCACCGTTGCCGGTATCATAGACTGAAGAGGAACCGCCATCGTTCCAAACATTGCCATGAAACCGACCAGAGAGAGGAAGATCCGCTTCATACATCACCTCCCAGAGGGCTGTGCCAATCTAACAGTGCAATAACCATGCCATGTCCGTACCTTATTAAAATTAAATTTCATGCTATCACCAGACTACAGTGAATTGATCTCCTGGCCCGCTTAGGAGAATTTTACGGACGTCGGAAGTATTGTTCGACCCGCCACATTTTCCAACCGATTGAATAATTTACGTGGCATTTGCCAGAAGCGGGTCGAAGTTGGAATGTAAATGCTTTTATTGCGTGCCTTCCGATAATTTCCGGTCTGGCACGCAGGTTGCCGTGTTCACCACAGGCAGCGCTAGATGGGAGCAGTCTCGACGAGATTAACTAATGGACAGAAATAGACAAAAAGCAATCAGCATTTTATTCGTTTTGGGTAGCATCCTGATCTTGATGGCCACTTGGGATCTTCCCGAGGAGAGGTCGCTAGATGTGAAATGACGAGTCGAGGCGATCATTATCTTTGGCGCGGGCATGCGTCGCTCTGCTCAGAAATATGCTTCTAATGGTGAAGGAGGTTTAGTCATGGCTGAAAATATAATTCCCAAAGCAAACTACTTCCTGTTGGGTTTGAGTATTGGATCGCTGATCGGCGTTCTGTTTGCGCCGAAATCCGGGGTGGAAACTCGGGAATATCTGACTGAGAAAACAAGAGAAGGAAATGAACTCGCCCGCAAGAAGGCCCGGGAACTGCGAAATCGCGTCGAAGAGACTATCGAACGCGGCAAGGAAATGATTACGCAGACCGAAGGACAGATTGCCACGGCAATCAACGCAGGCCGCGAGACCTACCATCGCGAGAAGGCGAAGGCGCACGTCAGCTGATTGGAAAGCTTGACTTTCCGAAGTTTTGAAGTGCGGGCTAACCAGCAAGCAACGTGGGAGCAAACAGCGCATTGCCGTCCTTGGTTATACTGCATAAGGAAGCGAAGGAAGAACGCGGCAAAGCGACACGTCCCAGCGTCAGGATCGAAATGGCGAACCCGCACTTCGCTAAGCCTTATTATGCAATGGAGGCCTCTCGTTCAATGTCGATATAAGCGGTTGAGCCGCGGGTGGGACCTGCTTCGAACCCGCAAGAACGATGTCTTTCGCATCAACATTCTCGCCATAGATTTTTTCATTGGCATTGTTGTCCGGCCGTATCGTTGATCCTTCGAGCGACACGCCGGCAAATGCCCGCGAGAGCGTGAATAGCTCAGTATTTCAGCGCGCACCGTGACATCGGTTTCCGCGGAGGCGTCCCGCCCTTTGGGACCCGCGGCCGCAGACGCGTCTGCGCCGACCTCCACTTTGTTGCTGAGGATGCCTTTTGCGCCGCGCTCATTCATCACCAGCAGGACGAAATCCGTGGCTTGTCCGCCCAACTGAAACACGAAGCTGCCCCCTTCGAGCGCCATCATGGTTGGTGCGCCTCACCGTCCATTAAAGTGTTCGCCCTGGCGACACGTCATCACGCCTCTGCCATAACTCCCACCAACTCCTAACGCTGCTTTGATTACGGAGGATAACACAACGACACAATCCGCTTTGTCGAGCAAATTCTGAGGAATATTGTCAGGAACGTTCAAGACTTCTTTGCGAACTGTCCCGGCGTTCTTGATTCGATCCTCAACTTTGTCGTCAGCGGCTCGTGCCAACTTCGCCGGCTAGATCAACACAAGTTCTACGAGGATAGAACCGAAAGCGGTGCTTGAAACAATGCAAAAGTTGGTCACGGAATCCATTGATCCAACTTAAGAAAGTCGACCAAAGATTTCTTACATTGATCTGGGAATTATTACAGTTCAATGAATTACAGTATGGGCCGCCTAAGCTCTTGTCATGACGTTGTTTGCGATCACCGATTTTGGCATACGGATTGCCCATCCTGGTCACGTAAGGTTTCCGATGGTGATTCACAAGAACTTGATGGGCGCATTGTCGTAACAATTAAACCGGGAGGTAGAAATGCTTTATTACGCTCTGGTTTTCCTGATTGTTGCGTTGGTAGCAGGGGCGTTGGGATTCGGGTTTGTCGCGTTCGCGGCGGCCGGAATTGCCAAGATCTGCTTTTTTCTTTTCCTGATCATGTTCGTCGTCTCGCTGATAATGCATGTGGGTCGAGGCAGAACCATATAGCACAAGCTCGATGGACGGGCCGACACAGTTCTGGGTAACATCTCTCGCCAGCCCCGGAAGAGATAAGGGTGCCGTTGCCGGACGCTAGCCACCCTTTTCGGGAGAAGAACCATCTAAATTGTTAGCCCGCCCTGCCAGCCCGCTAATGTCGTTCGATCAGCGAATGACGAATTATAAATTAAAGGAGGACGACGATATGCGGCGATTACCTGGTTACGCTGCTTTACTTCTCCTGGCAGCGGCGCTTATTGCCCCAGTGGCATTCACGGGTTGCTCTGCTCGAGCATCAGGCACGATTAAAGGAGCTAGAGCGACCACACCCATAGATACCGGAACAGACCAGGCATCGAGTAATGTTCAGCAGCACGATGGGGCCGCTCAGGCCAGCCAGTAGCGAACCCAAGCAGCCACCCTAAGGGTCCTAGAAGATGCCTGTGGAAAAGAGGGCTCGGCCCGCTGGTCTTTCGAGCACTGAGGCTTGGGTGCCGCCGGCGGGCCGAGTCGCGTGTTCCGTGTCTTCCGCGAGGAATATAATTCGTCAAAGAATTTGGATCCTCCCCGATCAACAACTTTTATCATCGGTGACTATCGAACTTTGGATTAGAATTCTTGCCTGAGTCAATCTTTCTTTGACGCTCGCGAGAAGTTGCGCTCAGCCATCTCGTCAGGACTTGGGCGGGAAATTGGCCCTTCGATTGAACATCACATCTGAACAGCTTTTCTTGACCTAAATTGCGTGTCTAGAATACGATTCGGCAATGAAGTCACTTTCGAAGAAACAGATTGGAGGAATTATCTTCGCTGTGCTCTTGTCCCAAGTGATTGTATACCGCGAGGAACTGATTCCTTATCGCTGGCAGACATTTAATTCTCCCGATGGTAAGTTCTCCATTAATTTACCTGGCAAGCCAATTGTTGATCAAGGTCAGCAAGTACCGGTTGCTGGTGGTGACGCTGCGATCATATATGGAGTCGGCACACAGCCTAATGACCACGCCGCATACAATTGCACATACGTTGAAAACGCGAACCTTATTACCAAATCACCGGATGAGTTGCTGAGCATCGCTCGCGATGGTGGCCTCAAGAATGCGCAGGGTACTTTGATTGCTGAAAAACAGATCACTGTTGACGGGCATCCTGCCCGAGATATCCAAGCCCACACTAGTGGGAACTCTGCGTATGATGCGCGACTGGTTCTGGTCGGAAATCGGATGTATATGCTGATGGTCATCGATACTTCGAAACGGAGTAGAGACGCCAAGAACGTTCAAAAGTTCTTCGACTCCTTCAAAACGAACGCTAAATGAGTCATGGTTACCGGCATCAGAGACCCCCAATTAACATAACTTCACGCTTTATTTGGTTTTTGATTTTAACTCGCTACTGAAAAAAGAGAATGCTGGCGACAACACTTGGCCGGATGCTATGCATCCCGCCATCAAAATATATCTCGACATCATTAATTTGATTTTGCAACTACTCAGGCTCTTGAGCAAGCGCCACCACTAACTCTTCGTGGATTATTCCTGTTGCTGAGATTCAGGGGACACTAACATGCCTCTCCCAAGCCCCGAGAAGTCCGCTTATCGGAACTTGCCAATTGGTCGGGAACCAATCAGAAGAACCAGCGGCGTTGGAAGAATGGACTGAGGGTGTGGTTACTGCGAGGTATCGGTTCGCCAGATTTGGTCTACAACCCTTGTTACTCTACTTGTTTTGGCACACTCGGGATGGGCTTATCCACACCTCTATGACTATTGGGCATACTTGAGAAAAGATGGATCACAGTAAACGTAAACATGACCGCGGCGATCACTCCGATGATACGCACATTCCAGACGTACCCCCTTCTCTGCAAGTTCTGAATCGGTTTATCTCTGATGTCAGCGTTTCGATACACGGGTCTTAGGGCATGTTCATAGAACTTATCAGGCCACAAGAGGCAGGCGATTGCCGCCACGAGAAAAAATATTCCGACTAGGATTTCGATTGTGATTTGAAAAGTTGTTAACATCTGGATCACCCAAATAGCTTCAACGATAGGCGACGCCGATCCGATTCTCCTTCGGACGGCACCTACATGTTCAACTTTATACCCTCAAGTCAGCCAACTCCTCTTATCGGGACTTAAGATCTTAAGATTGCGGTGGCGCCCAGTCGATCCATCTACAGGCAAATTCCTCGCCGTCCCCCCGGCACGGCGGAATCATCGGAGAAGCGCGTTCCGAGTTTGCTACACGCTGTCAAGACGCGATGCGTTCCCTTATGTCGTTTGGCTCGTTGATCAGCTCTTCAAACACCGATCGATAGTGAATGGTGGCCAAGCGCAGTTCCTCCGTGCTGGCCCTGCCATGGGAGTGTTGAACCGCAATGTGGTGAGCCGTACGGTAGTTCTCCACTACCATGGGGTGATCTACAGAGATGTCAGCCGCCCGCTGTTCAAAATCAGCATTGGCGGCTGGATACCCGCGCGTTGACATGACGTCTGCTAAGAGTCGATCGGCTTCTGCTATAGCAGCGCCCGGGTTGTCAACGAATTGCGCCTGAACCATGCGCCAGGACTCTACAAAGATCGCATGGTCCCTGGGCGTGAGCGGCCGAATATGCAAATGCTCGACCCGTTTCCAGCGGTCATCGAGTTTCACTTCCACTCGGTGCCGGTCACGCGTTCTCTCTAGCTCGCGTGCATATTCAGGACCGAACTGGGCGCGCAGTCTTCCTGTTCGGCGCCTCTGAACAGCCATCCAGGCCACGACCGCCAAAATCGCAATCATGACAAGAACAGCGACCACGATCCACATCGTTGCGCTCATCGTATTCATGACTCTACCTCCGAGTTTTAGAATAGGAGTTGCTGGGCGAGTTGGGCCGGGGTGAACTCAGGACGATGACGTTCAACATCAACATAAGGTACAGAGCAATATTCCCACCAAGTAAGCAAGCAATCGCTAAGAATCAGCACGAATTGAGGTTATAGGTCGCACTGCCAATGCGGTGTATGAATTATTCGCGATGTAATATTGACCTGACCGGGGATTTTTGTACCAAATGAAATGAGAGAGAATTCATGCTCGCCGGGACGACCGTTCTAGTACCGCGCCCACAGTGTCAGCACTCATTTGCACGCCTTACGGGAGGTCTCCTATACATCGATATGCGGTCTGTTTTAGGTGAATTGTTGTATTCCATGAATCGCTAATGTGTGAGGTACTTGACCTTTCAAGGGGGTGTTTGATGGATTTTCCAAACGCTCTACTTCAACCGGTTGCCGCTTTTTTGATATTCGCTGCTGCGTACCTCGTTCTACTGCTTTCCGTAGTCAGCTGCTTTGTTATAGCGATCTGCCTTTGCAAAGTCGGCAGTTTGGCTTGGGCCTATACTGTGAGGTCTGCTTCACTAGATCAAGGTGTGATTCCTCAGATCGAAGGCCACTCAGACTCGGGCACGCGACTTCGCAGCGTTCAGAGGTGAAAGCTATTGTTCGAGCAGTTGAGGTCAGGCCAGATTTCATGATAGTTCGGGGGTAACAGGTCATGACTGAAAGTATCAATTCGTTGCCGTGTTTGCGACACTCCATTGGAAAGTGAGCGAGAACTAGATATTCACATCTGCTTCGAGTGCCGACGATTTTGACTGCTTAACGGTGGCTGGCCCGATGCGAATGAGATTCCCAAGTCATCGGAGTCTGCCACCACTACGCACGAAGCAATCCACATTGATTAGGAACATCCGTGTAGCTACGCGCCGACCAGTCTCTGAGAATTGCAGTCAATGGCCTGCGAGCCAGATTGGTCAAATTCCCACATTCCGATAATCCCCGTTTATCAGCACCTATCCGGCTTTAGAAGAGCAGGAAATTAGTTCGCGGCAGGTATCTAAATTGGGAGGTCTACACTCAGGACCGGCAATTGAAAATAAACGCGCTACTTAGGTGAACTCTTTTGCGCGTTTGTTTCAAGTTCCATCCTCCGGCTGTAAACGAAATTATAGTGACGTTCCTCGCATTTATGACAGTGGAACGGACGCAGCAAAAAAAGGGATAGCATCACCTTTTCGAAGATGTCGTGGCGGCTGCGATTTCAACAAACGAATTAGGGCGCTTTCGCGATCCACCAGAGTACCTTGGCCACGATTTTCCACTTGTGTTCGCTATTCAGAACAATCGACTCATACTCCCTGCTCTCAGGCTGTAGCACGTCCGTATGGTCGTAGTGCTGCAGGCGGGAGACCGTCAATCCCTTGTCTCGATGCCAAGCAATCACGACTTTACCGTTAAGTTTGGCGGAGTCTGTTTGCGAAGAGTCCACAACGAGGATGTAGCCGTCATTGATCAAAGGCATCATCGATTTGCCTCGTACCCGCAGGCAGGTTGTGGCAGGGGGATTCGGGCACCAATCCTTAGGAGCCGCAATCATTCTTTCAACCGGTGCATCGTGAAGCATCGCCGAGCTGTCCCCCTGTTCGCCATGTGAAGCCGCTACAGCCTCCAGTAAGGGAATCGCTACGAGCTGCGGAGCTTTTAGCATCTTAGGACCACCACCCGCGCTCGCGATTTGAAAGTCGATTGCATGCGTCCGGCTGACTCGCTTCCTGAGTTCCGGCATGACGCGCATCAAGTCATCTCTGCGCAGGCCTGCTCGCCCCCAGAAATACCAACAAACTGGTGTACCCGCGAGATTCCCAAGCTCGATGTACCCGCCTGCGGTCGGCTCCTGCGAGCCGCGCTCCCATCTCGATACACCCATTGCCGAGGAGTGAACCCGTTCCCCGAAAGCTGTCTGACTTAGATTTAGACGGTGACGTAATTCGAAGATAGTCGTCGCCCATTCTGGTTTAGTGGGAATGTTCGATTTGCCTTGCGACTTTGGCATTGCGCGAATGCTCTTCGGATGCGATGGAATCCGCAATACAGGAGTTACTGTAGGCTATCCTACGTATTATGGTCCAGTTCATCCGTTTCAATGCGTAAAATTTGAGGGCGTGCTCAGAAGCCAGCTCGACCGAGACCCGCCAACTCAGTTAAAGCGAGTCCTGGCCTGCGTCGAAATAACGACACTTACTTATCCAGTCTGCGATCGTTTCTCTTCAAGCAGCCGGTTGATCTCTTTTATCAACTCGGCGAGTTTCTGCGGGTCCTGCTCTTTCGATGCTTGTTCGGCGAGTACCGCCACACGTTCGGTCGCTTCGCTTTGCAATAGCACCTCCATCGAGCTAGAGAGCTACCAAACACGCTATATCACCAATGTTAAGAAGAAGCCAGAATCAATGATTGTGAGAGTGCGCAAAAGGTGAAACGTACCGAAGTGGCAAGCAAGTCCTCAGAAACCAGGACCGCATGTGGGAAACCTGTGGTTAGCATTATTGTTTTATCTTGCACGTTAATATGCTTGTGCGTTATAAAAGCTCCTCCGGTGAATAATACCGGTTCCTCGCAAGGAGTCTTCAATGCCCGATTGTCCAACGCATCAGAAATTCCCCGAAGGTTCGGCTAATCGCGACTACGACGTGTTTGAGGAGTTCCCGAACGGTTCCTCCGTCTGGCGAGCTTGTGTGTTCGGAATGGGAAACGTCGAGCTGAAATTGCGAGAATTGGCCAAGGAGACGAGCAATAGAATCTTCGCAGTTAACTTACAAGGTCGATCCGAGCCAGTAAGGTGCATCTCAGAATGGAGTGAGCCAAGCAGGAACAGCCCTTTACACGACGAAAATCGTGGAGGCACGTCATGAGACATTTAAGAATCTTGGTCGCAGATGATCACGACGTAGTTCGGCGGGGGATCAGATCTCTGATCGAGTCACGACCTGAGTGGCATGTTTGCGATGAAGCTCGTTCCGGGCGCGAGGCGGTGACCAAGGCGGAGGAACGAAAGCCTGACATTGTGGTCCTCGATATCGCCATGCCGGAACTGAACGGATTGGAGGCGGCTCGAAGAATCCGGAAGGTGTCGCCCAACAGTGAAATACTGATTCTGTCGATGCACTACTCGGATCAGCTGATAAGGGAAGTCCTCGATGCCGGCGTGCGCGGTTTCGTCGTGAAATCCGATTCCGATCGCGATCTGATCATTGCCCTGGAGACCCTTGCTAACCACAAGCCCTTCTTCACTTCCAAGGCCACTGAAGTGATGCTGACGAATTTCCAGCGGCCCGGTTCGCTTCCCGCCCCCGGAGAAATGCGCAGCAACCGGCTGACTTCACGAGAGCGCGAAATCGTGCAACTGCTTTCGGAAGGCAAGAGCAGCAAGGAAGTGGCTTCGTCGCTGGGAATCAGTGTCAAGACTGCGGAAACGCACCGGGCCAACATCATGCGCAAGTTGGAAATACACTCGGTCAGCGAACTCGTCAGGTACGCGGTCCGAAACCAAATTGTCGAGGCTTGAACGACTTCCGGTAATTCTTTCGTGGGCCTGGCCCGAGTTCCGTCCGCCTCAAGGCTGTCCGTTGGAAGATACATCTCCTGCCTGCGCTTAGCCACTTCCTGATAAGTCCGGCGGTCTCAATGGGTCGACGCAACACCAACTAATCGATTGGTCCGGCGATACTTTCCCTAGCGCACCGATCTATTGGGCTGTGCTCCTTCACACCTAAACAGGGTTGTTCTGCTTTTGAATTTGCGAGCGCGAACGACTTTAGCTATTGAGATCGCTTCAAGTGGACTTCGAGCAAGTGTTGCGTCGACCAATTGAGACCGCCCCGCTTATCGAAATGTGGGATTTGCCCCTCGTTTTTGCCGGCTACATGTGCTCAAATTGTTAACCCACCAGTTGATGCTAGAGTTTCGCTCAGATGTTAGAGTTTTCGTCATGGATTCGCGTTTATTGAAGTTAAACTCGGATCAGCTGAAGCGATTAGACATCGCATCCGAAACTACCTGCCCTCAGTGCCACTCGACATTTGTTTGTAGGACAAAGCGCAAAGGCATTTTGGAGCGCATCCTTCTATATCCTTTAGGTCTTCGTGCTTTCCGATGTGAAAATTGCGATTTGCGTTTCTGCTCTAGACCCAAGCAGCAAATCGCCCCACTGGAAGATTGAGCGTCATACGCACACAAATCGCGGGCCGATCATGGCATATTGGCCTAAGGAGCGCGCAGTGTCGGTTTCGGCGCTCCGACTCGCCGACACGGCGCATCACCGTAGCGCATGCTGTGCGATACGCTGACTAGGACATATTCGCAGACTCAACTAATTCGCCCAATCGGTGAGTCTTTGAACCTCATCCGCCAGTGATGCGAGTTGATCTGTCTTTGACAGAATCGAGGCCACCCCAGCGGCCTGAGCCAGATCCGTGGGTACCGCATCTTTATAGAAAGTTAATAAAATGATCGGCGCATTTGGCACGATTTCATGAAGAATCAAGGCTGCCTGCAAGCCATTTATTCGAGGCATCAAGAAATCAAGAACAATTAAGTCTGGTTTTAACTCTCGACCTTTTTCGATTCCTTCCACACCATCAGTCGCTTCCCCACAAATTTCGAAGCCGGGCCGAGCTTCGATGAACTCCCGCACTAAGCCCCGAATGGGGGCGTTGTCGTCAACAACAAGAATGCGTTTCATAAAGACCTCCAGGCGAGGAGACGAATGGGCCGGGGAGGCCCCTCAATAGCACAAACGTACATCCGCACACCATGAAGAGCAATACACGGTTTCACGTACTGATTGCAAAGCGGGGCAGGCTGCAACGAGATGGGTCTGGGGCTTCAGCAGTTTGGGCCACATTCCGATAAAACCGGTGGTCTCAATGGGTCAGTGCAACACTTGCTTGCAGTCTATCTGCCGGAGTCTCAAATCCCAAAGTCTTTCTCGGACGTTGATTTAATCGTAGCGCCACCTCGTCGAGCTCGGCTTGAGAATACCCTGACAAATCTGTTCGTTTAGGGAAGTACTGTCGGAGCAGGCCATTCGTGTTTTCGTTGCTGCCTCGCTGCCACGGGCTCTGTGGATCACAGAAGTACACTTTCACATCCGTGGCTACCGTGAAGCTCTTGTGCTGGGCCATCTCCAGCCCGCGATCCCAGGTTAACGAGCGCCGCAGCGATGCGGGCAGTTTGCGAACGTGCCGGCTCAGGGCGGCGACCACTGTAGCCGTATCTTTGCTGGGCACTTTGACCAGCATGGTAAATCGCGAATGTCGTTCCACGAGCGTCGCGATGTGGCTGTTCTTGGTGCCGCCGATGAGATCGCCTTCCCAATGGCCGGGGATTGCACGATCCTCGATTTCTGCGGGCCTTTCCCGGATGGAGATGGCATCAACGATTTGGCCACTGCGGTGTCCGCCATCTCGCGCGTGCCGCGAGCGGCGGATCCGCCGCTTGAATCTGAGATGCTGGATAAGCCCTTTCTTCAGCACTCCTCGCGCTTGAATGAACAGACTGCGGTAAATCGTCTCGTGCGACACGTGCATTCTCTCGTCCTCGGGATACTGAATCTTCAGCCATCCGGAAACTTGTTCCGGCGACCAGTCCAGGATGAGTTTACCCGCAACGATCTCTTGCAGCTTCACGTGGATAGCAAGAAGGCACCGCTTGGGCCGCAAGGCCGACTCCCAGGCCTGGTGATCGGCTTCATTGGCTCGATACAGAGGTCGCCCGCCATGGCGGGCGACCTCTCGGCTCACCGTCGAAACAGCCCGCTCCAGACCTTTGGCGATCTCGCGAATCGACGAACCGGAAGCGATCCCTCGGGAGATGTCCTCTCGTTCCGCCAGTGTGAGTGTTATCAGTGAGCGCCGACGTGCTGCCGGAGCGATCCCACCGTGCTGCGCCAACATAAATTGAATGGACACATGGTCTTTGCTGAAGGCTCGTCCAATCTCATGCAAGGACTGTCCCGCCTTCCAACGGCTCCACATGTCGTTCCGCTGCATCGCGGAAAGCCTTACCCGTTTCCGTCGCGTCATGAACACCACCTTATAGACAAGAGATTTATAGCAGATGGTGTTGCATCGACCGGTTGAGCCGGCACCGTTTCTCAGGATGTGAGTGTCGCGTGGTGTTTCTCTCATTTTGTAGGGCGGAACCTATCGGTTGGGGTTTCAGCCGCCAGCGCGTGCGCTTGAGCTTTTCTGCTGACCTTGTAAGTTTTCACCCAGTTGCAGTACGCGATTGACCGTGAGGACTAGGTCTTTCAGGGCAGAGGATTTCGAGACGAAGGCGTCTGCACCAACCCGCAGGGATGTGCTAGGTATCTCATGGACGCTGAAGATTACGATTCTGATCGAAGGCGCGATTTGCCGTATTTTTGAGGCTGTTTCAAACCCATTCATTCCCGGCATACTCAGGTCAAGAATCACAACGTCAGGGGATAGTTCCGGAACCATGCGAATTGCCTCCATACCATTTTGAGCTTCGCCGCATACTTCGACCGAATCGTCATTGGCAAATAGCATTCGCACACCCTTACGAACAACTTCATGGTCATCAACAATTAAAAGACGGGCCGGCATAGCTCTTCTCTAATTCCCAAAATGCGTGGGCTGAGGCAGCATATGTGACACAAGAGCGTTTAAACCGCAATACCGCGAATCCCGTATGGTAATTCTGGGTACTAAGATAGCGATGAGAACGTCAAGACCTGGATTTCGCATCCGGATGTTGGGAAGACCAATCCGAAGGCGGAAAGGACACGCCCCAGAATGTCGGATTGGGCAGCACAAATTGCAGCCCCACTTCCAAGCCGCCATCCTGACGCTTTCCCTTGTGGGCTACAATGCATTCTACTAAGGTTTTTGTTCGCATTTTCGACAGGACAAGCCGTTGGCCGATTCTAATGGACGCCGAAATCAGAATCAGTGCACCTATGGGACTGATGCTAATCGTGTGTGTGTTCTCCTTGAAGGATGATCCGCGTTCGTCATATCCCGACACTCGCACTGCAATTGGCATCAAGATTCGCTGACCCTTCCGCCGGTCTGACGCCAGCCATGAGCTTTCCAGGGCCTCAGCAAGTAATTTCTTCAGTACCTGAAACTGCTCCGGCTCAACTGCAGTGAACTCCAGGCCCACGGTCTTGCCAGCCAGGGACGAAACAACATGTGCCTTGGCCTCAAATGATGCTTTCCCCTTCGTGATGTGAACGTTTGTGTCCGTCCCTACCGGGAATGGGCTATTCGTGTGGACTTGGCATCCCCCAAGGCCCAGATCACCAAGGGTCGCCTTAATCCGGGCGCCAGATTTGGCATCAACAAGATCGACCGACGCGGCGAGCTTGTAGCGCGGCTCCGCGCGGCGGTCGATGGCGATCCACTCGACACAACTGGCATCGGGTTTCTTGCGATGAACTGGCGTTTCGGACTCCCTCCGAGCGCTGGCACAACATCTATTGGCCGGAACAATCTCCACGCCGGTTAGGGCCCTCCGGAGTTGAGCGTGTAGCTGAGAGAACGGCCGCGCGAGACAAGGCCCTCGTAGAGCATGATCGGATGATCGAGAGCAAACAGTACGGGGAACACAGTAAAGGTACCCGAAATATACCTGACAGTTGATGTCAAGTCCCGGGATGTCCTCTTCTCAGAATGTAGCCTGTTGCGATTCGGCCAGGATGGCGGAGCGCCACTCGCCAAGCTACGCCGGGAACGTCCCGCGAATAAATCTATCGAGGACAGTTACCTTGAAATGATTGTCACATTGAATGCATGGAATCGTCTGGTCGCCCATCTGTGCGAATCCGGTACGGGCCTTAACATGAACCTTTTGTCCCGTGCGGCCTTCTACCTCGACCGGCAGGACGCACAGTACGCGCCTCCCAAGGCGCCGATTGCCCGCGTGATAGGGTGCCAGGGGCGGTTTGGGCCGCAATCCGATAAGACAGATTCGCGGGAGGTGGCGTGCTTTTCCCGGGCATAGTGGATGATGGGCACCGCACGGTCGAGCGTCGGGTGCCACGCTGCCAAACAGCTGTGGCCCCTCAACTAACGAGTGACTTGCAGGCTTCGATTTTTGTCAAGTTTCAACGCCAAAGTCTAGTACTGTGTGTCGTCCGGCGCGGCCAAATTGTTGACGACTTTTCGAACGCCTTCAACAGATTGTGCTATTTTTTCCGCCAGCAACCGTTCGGCCCGGGAACGAGCATCCCCGGTGAGAGTCGCGGTGCCGTTATTGACATTTATTTGCATATTCTTCAGGGAAACGGCCCTTGTCGAATACAATTCAAACTCAACCCGCCGAGCAAGTTTCTCATCAACAGTTTCAGGAGCGGCCGTGGCGCTGGTGACACTGATATTGTTCCTAACTCCCAGTGCTCCGCTAGCCTGCCATGCAATTTGCTCGGCAGAATATTTCTGAGCCGGCGTCTCCAGGGCTCCGCCCAAAGTCACGATTCGGTTTTTCACCTGCACGTCGATGTGTTTGTCATGCAATTCCGTACTTTTTGAAAGAGCATCGTCGATAACGGTCTTGAGTTCCAGATCGGCCACTCGTTCGCCAAGACGCTCCGCTTCCGGATTACGCTCTGCCGTTGGGTTAATCCCCAGATTATTGTGCACCTGCTTCACGCCGGCTGTATCCTGGGCAATAGCCCCGGCCACGGTCTTGACTTCGTCCGAGGGAACCTGACCTGTCAAGGTAACTTCCGCTTGGATTGTTTCCACTTTGATGTCGAAGGGCGAAACGCGTTTTGACAGAAGCAGGGCGGTGCGCACCCTGGAGGTTGTAGTCGCATCTTGCGTGGATTCTTTGACAGAATGGAATGCCCCTCGCAAAGATGCACTCTGCGTGTAAGCGTAGTAGATGCCTCCTGCAAGGATTACCACCAGAATCAGCATCAAAATCGTTTTGCTGGCACCCTTTTCGATCTTTGCGGAAGCTTCCATATCATCCTCCAAGCACGTCACTTCCTCATTCAATAGAGGTGAATTGCCGCTTGGCAGCTCGCTCGACTCTCCGTTCCCAACTGCTAGTTTGCCATTCAGCATCTAAATCGCATTCGAGTCTGGCAAGTGCTCTTACCCCAGCCAAACGCCGCTAAGTAATAGGTTCGTCTGTCCTATCGCGCCGCCTGGCCGACGACAGCTCCAATCGGCTCGCCTGAAACGACGAGTTCGACGCGGCGATTTTGCTGACGCCCGACCGCTGTACTGTTCGTCGTTACAGGGGCGGTTTTACCCAATCCGAGAGCTGAAATCGCCCCACCAGAAATGCCTTGCCCGACCAGATAATCTCGGACGGAGTTTGCCCGCTGCTCGGATAGGTGTTGGTTATATTCGTCGCTTCCGACGCTGTCTGTATGGCCTTCAATTTGGAGGTTTAAGCCCGGGTGCGCAAGAATAATACCGCTTACTTTCGCCAGCTTCTCGCGCGCTCCAGGTTTCAAGGAGTATTTGCCCGTATCAAAAAGCACATCGGACATGTTAATGATCAGCCCGCGTGCTGTTTCTCGCGTCTCAAGGATTACGTTCAACTGTTGCCGAAGTTGTTCGCGCAGCTGCAACTTCTCCTGCTCGGCCTGTTCAGCTGATTGACGAGCCAGGGCAAGCTGCTCCTGCGCCTCCTGCTGCCGGGCCAGCGCCGCGGCTTTTTCCTGGGACGCTCGTTCGGCTTCAGCTTCCGCCTCTCTCTTAGCGCGTTCGGCTTCCGCTTCCGCTTGTCTTTTAGCGAGATCTGACTGGGCAGCGGCTTGCTCGGCTTCAGCTTTTGCCCGTTGCGCCCGCTCTGTGTCTGCTTTGGCTTCTGCGTCACGTTGATCGGCAGCGGCCTTCTCGTTGGCACTTTCCTCGTCTTGCATTTTTCGAATGGTGATTAGGCGAGCATCTTCGGCGTTTTGTGCGGCGTCACGCGCGTTTTGAGCAACGGTCTTCTTGCCAATTTTTCCGGAGAGCTCCTCCTCCGCATTTTGGACACCTACCTCCGCTTTGTGCAGCGTGTCCGCAGCGTACCTATCTGCACCCGTCCATCGCGCGATTCGCACCGCGTTTCGGGCCTCGTAGAGTTCCAAGGGTGTCTTATGATCCAGAACCATAAGCTTGAGTTCCGAAGGATTCACATTCAAAACGTATTGGCCCCGCTGCAGCAATTCATACTTGGCGTCGATGTCCTCATAGGTTCCTTGCGTATCCGAGCGGACAAAGTTCTCCATGACGACTACATCGCTCGGTTGGGTCACTGCAAAATAGGGTTCCGCGGTCACGATTAATCCGAATGTCTGAAGATCGGTCGTTACATCAAGTTTGCTGTTATTGCCGTTCAGCAATACTTCGCCGAGATTTTTCGGTCGGCCTTCCGGAGTGACAGCCCAGAGTACATAAGTAAGATATTCGGGACCATATTGCGTGGCCGGCGACAGATGCTCCATCCTCGCATTGATTTCGATTCGGCCCTGTTTACTGTTCACGATCGCTTCGCCTTTGGCATCAGGCATCAAAGACGTACCGCGAAAATCAATAGGTGTAGAGCCGCTGCGATGGCGATAGTTGATGGCTTTAGTCGTGCGCTCTACCACGGTAACTCGAAAGATGGGAACCGAACCCGAGCGATCCATTTGAACGTGCCCTTGCTGAACTGGCTGTTGACCCTGCGCGGACATGCAAAAGAGAATAATTACCGCTGGAAGTGTAATTGATTTTCTCATAATTCACTCCTCGCCATTTTGGTTAGGTTTTGCCAACTTCTTGTCGTGTATTCTATTCCTTGCATAAGTTACGACCGGGATATTTCCCAGAGTAGTTAGCCCTAAACCTGATATCGAGTCGATCAGGTATTTCCCTTAAGTGAGGATCAAAATAGATGTACTAAGCGAATCCATAAATTGCTGCCTCGGTTTCGAAAGTGCAGTCCAGCCCAGGGAACAGCGTGCGTTATCTTGGACTTCTAGAGACAACAGTTCTCACTTCCCGAATGCGCTACCCTGGTTCGGCGCTCCTGAGCATGGCCGTAGGAAAAGCGATCGCCTCTTAAATAAGAGCGTTCTTATACCTTGAAGCACATCATTTTTTAAGCTGAGGGCTAGCCAAATATACTCCGAGGCACGGGGCGATCTGAATGGTCATAGTCTCCGGCGGACTCACTAGTGGAAGAGATATCCTCGGCTCCAGTCGAGTCGAGCAAATGTTTGGCTTTATTCGCCCAATTTGAACTATCGCAATGCACGGATAGGAGGATGCCGCCTTTTTGGATCCGCCCTTGATAGCGTTTGGCTTCGTATTCAGGCATTGCCAGTCCTAACAGTCCTCCGGAAAGCCCACCCAGCATGCCTCCTATTCCAATTCCCGCCAGTGTCGCCATAATGGGTCCGGCAATGAGGAATGGTCCGAGGCCGGGAATACAAAGCGCGCCAGTTCCTGCCAACCATCCAAGCGCGCCTCCGATAACTGCTCCCGAACTTGCGCCAGTGGCTGCGCCTTCCGGTGCTTTGGTTGCCTTCTCTGTCGCGAGATCCATTGTCCCAGGATTTTCCTGAAGCAGGACGGAAACGTCTGTCTCGCGGAACCCCTCCTTCTTCAGGACTCCGAACGCGTATTCAAAGCTTGCTCGATGCGGATAAATTCCAAAGACTGCAATATTTTTCCCAGCCATCGCTACCTCCTCCCTGTCGCATGTCTCATTTCGCCGTTCGTCCTTAATAATTTCCCCCGGGTTTAGCTCGCGAACGAAGGTGAGGGGCGGAGCTGGGACTCGCCTCCTCAGGATCAAAATTTCTCTAAGATCTCAATCGGGGTGATGCATTTTCCAACTCTGCGATCAAATGACTCGCGATGGAAGGAGCACGCACTTCCGATTCCTTGATGATCTGAACCGCAGTCACGGAGCGTCCGTAAAGGTCGCGGTCGGCTTTATTATCGGGACGTAGTGTCGACCCCTCGAGCGAGACTCCCACGAATACTCCTCGTGCTCGCGAGTAACTCAGAATCTCGGAGCGCAAATAAGCGTCCGTATCCGCAGCCGTGGTCCGTCCCACCGGCCCAGCGGCTATGGATGCATCGGCGCCAAGCTTGACCTTGCTATGCAAGAGGCTGTTCGCACCACGATCATTCATGATGAGAAAGACGAAGTCTGTTGCTTCTCCGCCAATCTGAAAACCGATGCTACCGCCTTCTAATGCATACATCGCTGGAGCACCCCAGCGGCCTGAAAAGTCCTTTCCAGTACGGCAGACCATTGTTCCGCGCCCATAATCGCCTCCGACAATGAACGCCGCCTTAAGGACCGACGGCATTACGACGACGCAACGTGCCTTGTCGAGTAGGTTTCGCGGAATATTGTCAGGGACATTTAGAATCTCCGCCATTACTGTGCTCGAATTTGCTAAACGATCCTCTTCCTTCTTCGCTCCGTCATGGTCTTTTGCGAAGGTAACTGGAGCGAACACGAGAATCGCAATCATCACCACTGCCCATCGCTTTAGGAGAATCATCACTAAGCCCTCCTCAAGTCGCTTTGATTTCCTTCTTCCTGTTCTTCTTGAACGCGAGGTATCGTTTTAGCTCGCAGTTCAATTTTCACGTCCTTAAACGATTTAAAGTAGAGCAATGCGTTCGCCAGGAAACAAACTAATTGCTAAGAGGCCGGGGCTCAGGTGGATACGAGTTGAATTCCAGATCATTTCAGAGGAGTACTAGCACTGATAGTTTTGTCGGCCCCAGAGCTTTTTTACGCAAGGGTCTTGCCCGAACGACAAATCCCGAGAAGGCCTCTCCTGAGTAAGTGGTCCCTCAGTTATTCATTCTTCAAGCGGTCGTCGCAGCCACTTTCTTCCGTCCCTGTCTGGGCGGACCCCAGTCAATTTCTTCTTGTCGGAATGTGGCTTTATGTGACGCTGTCGTGGGCCACGGGACTTGGGCGGAGTCTCAGGGTGCTTCTCATCCGTAATTTTCGAAGGTTAGAGAATGATTACAGTAATTATTTCAAAAAATTACAGGATTCTTCCGGTGCTCGCAGAGCTCCAGTTTGGCTAAAGTTGTCGAGGAGCCTGCTGGGCTACTCAATAGGAATTTCGGTAGTCTTGATAAAGGAGTCGGCGATGCTGACACAACTCGTAAGACATAAGCATAGACGGATTGGCCTTCTGGCCATTCTCGTGTCGTATTTCGCTCTCAGTCCGATGGTCGCGCCCTTGAAGGCGCAGACTACAATTCTTGGGGAATTGACATTTAAAGGCGCGTCGAAGGTGGAAAAAACCTCCGGCGTGTGGATTGACGGCAAGTATGTGGGATATTTGGGCGAACTTTGGGGCCCAAAGCGGATCCTGTTGATTCCTGGGGACCACGATCTGGCCGTTCGGCAGGCGGGTTATAAGGACTTCACGGAGACACTGACCGTGGAACCCAAGGAATTGTTGGCCGTTCCCGTCAAAATGCAGAAGGAAACCAACGATACGTGGCCAAGCGTGACCGCTCAACTGAAAGTTGATGTCAATCCGGACCGCGCTGCCGTTTTCGTGGACAGCAGATTTTTGGGGCACGCAGGGGAATTGGGCGGAGCATTTCACTCCATGTTGCTCAGTCCCGGAACTCACCGGATCAAGGTCGAATTGCCCGGATACCAGAGTTTCGAGACAGACGTGACCTTAGTTGCCGGCCAGAAGTCGGTGGTCAAGACGAATCTTGCAAAAGGCAGTATCCACCAAGCAGACGCCCTCATCTATGAGGCCAATAATTCCGGCCGAGATAAGTAATCGCACTTCGCATTTGCATGGAAACGGTCACCCAGAGGAGGTTCTCTTTGTGCATATTATCCAGACAGGTAACTTCAATATTCCTGGCCGCGGCTTTTTTCTCACCTGTGCTCATCACCGGATGTGCGGCGCGCGTAAGCACTGGCTACACTATTCACGACGGCTATTACAATGACGATCATGTGTGGGATGGCACTGAAGTAGGATTCTACAGCCGTTGGGAAGGTGAATCCCATCGAAATCACGTGGATTTCCGCAAACGTCCTGCAGCCGAGCAGAAAGAGTATTTTACTTGGCGCCACGGCCAGCACTAACCACTGAGCTGGGATTTCCATTTTGACTTGCC
This sequence comes from uncultured Acidobacteriota bacterium, assembly GCA_963719875.1. Classification (GTDB taxonomy): domain Bacteria; phylum Acidobacteriota; class Terriglobia; order Acidiferrales; family UBA7541; genus Palsa-360. The sequence goes on from CAVRDJ010000002.1 coordinate 2,908,874, forward strand.
ACATTCCGATAATCCCTGCCAGTTCAACCGGTCGATGCAACACCCTATAACCAGTTGATCTGACAATGCTTCTCATCAAGAATCAATCAGTACGGCAGTGTTCAATCAGAACCTAAACAGGGCTTTTGTTTTGTTTGATTTTGACGATGGCTAACAAAAACAGCTGCCTAGGCTCCTACAAGAAGACTTTGAGCGGGTGTTGCAACGACCCATTGAGACCACCCGGCTTATCGGAATGTGGCCCGAATCGCAATTCAGACCAAATCGGGGGAACGGATCACTGTAGTAAATTCGTAGTAGTTATCGGTTCAGAACGGTTCAAATCGCGTACAAACGGTTCAACACGAGCGCATCGTAAGTGGTTGAAGAATATAGTAGAGTCCAATATTTTCAAAACCCGTCAAAAGAGTCCCGTGTTTTCCTAAACCGTAGGTCGGGAGTTCGACTCTCCCCAGCCCCACCATAGAACCTGACGCTTCCAAGACCCGAAGGGTCTGCCACCCCGAAAAGCTAAACCAGTCACTCGGTGCAGCCGAACTTCCGCTAATACGAACCACCTATGTTGGAGACAGATATCCCCCGTTGGTTTGTCATTTCACTTGTTTGACGAACCTTCGGGAAAATCCCAGGTAGCTACAAACACCAAGATGCTGCCCAATAACAATAGAAGACCGACTGCTCTCTGTCTGCTTTTCAGCTTCTCCATGGCGAACCTCGATTCTTTAATGTCCCTGGTACCGAACTAAGGCCGAGGTCGAAAGCCTCGTGGCCTCCTTCGAGCCATCTGAAAGACGATATCGGTGGTGTAGGTAAGATGATTCGTGTGTCTCACCGTCTATTTCCGACAATATGCGATTGTCCAATGAAACAGGTCTCACCCCGTAGGCCCGAACCACGCTAGCATGTTCAGAAATCAATTCCGCGCCTACAAGACATGCGATTGCGCAAAGAATAAGCGCAAGATAACCAGCAACGAAAATCAAAAGCGCCGCAATCACCTGGAGCGTGGCATCGAATGTAGCAGCGGAATTCATAGTAGACCTCCTTAGCAACAGCCCGGGTCCAAAATTGCTAGCCAAAAGCACTCCGAGGCATGGGGCCTTGATTTCCGTTTCGCTGATCTTCATGATCTGGAGTTGTCTATTCACTCCAAATTCAATTCTTCCGGTATAAATCGGAGCAAAACGCCTGCCAGCAAAGAAACTAATTGCTAAGTGACGACGGCTCAGATGGATGTGGCCTGAATCCCAGGTCACTTCAGAGGGGTACTAGCACTGGTAATTTTGCCTGCAAGCGGGTATTTTTCCGCAAGCGTCTTGTCAGAATGCAAAGTCCCGTAGAGTCATTTTTTCTGACGGCGCGAACTGCAGATTCACAGTTACCGAAAATCTTGTTGATCCGGAGTTGCTGATCAGCCTGAAAAACAGCAAGCAATCAAAATAGATTGACGTGATCCGCCTCCCGAATGGGAAAAAAAGTATCGAACGTAGGGAGAGATTTCCGGGGCCAGAGCTGTAGGAATCGAATAGCCGACACCTGCCTTCAGTCCGGAACCAATAAATCTACATTGAGTTAGCCAAGAGCAAAGAATGGAACTCCAAGTGCTCAGGCATGATTGTGGAGGATTCATGCCATGAGCGAAAAAATATCAAGTCGGTGCAGCCATTGCGATTCAACCTTGCAAACTGAGAAAGAAAAATCGATGGGCATTTGCCAAACTTGCCGAAGCTACGGATTGCTCCACGGTTGTTGGCCCGACAACAAATTGGGCGTTGCTACTCACGCAAATGCTGGTTAACTTGCTTTGGTTTCCGTGAGACGACGGGGAAGGCGTATTTTCGCGGACTAACTTCGTCCAAATCCCGGATCCCCAAAGATGACCCTCGGCAACCTTCGCCGCTGGCTGAAAATCCCGTCGGTGATGTAAATCCACAGGCCGATACGATGCGCCAGAAAGACCTCCAAAAGCTCCAGCAGCAACATCAGCAGCAGGCGCGGCGGTTAGAACAAAAACACGCGCAACAGTAGCAAAAAGTGCAACAGAAGCCACAGCCGGAGCCACAGCAGGAGCAAAGAGGCAATAGGGTCAACCGCCCTGTCTTCCGCCAAAGACGAGAAGCCCAGGTTATTCCTCCGCGTCAACCCTAAATTGGGCTGACGCGGAGGGAAAGCAGGCAAATCAATCTTGCCCTGAGCCCTTTTCTTGCAGATTCAATGTCCAGATCAGAAACAGGTTGGTGGCATCATCCACTGCGGCAAGCTTGGTGGTCTTGCCCATGGTTTTCACAGCCAGTCCGAATGCTGCGCCCTGAGCCGGGTCCATAGAGATTTCTTTCACGAATTCCCCATCGACCGTGAACTCCACAATTTCGCTCGGTTGGTTGGGATCCGAATTGATTACATCGTTGTTGGAAACGAGAAGGTTTCCGTTTGGCGCCATCGCCATTCCCAGCGGCCCGTGCAAATGTGTAGAATCTGTGTAAATTAACTTGCCGACCCCTCCATCATGTTTCCGCTCGCGAGCGTCCGAAACGGCGTAGACGGCGTTGTCCGCCGCCGAAGCCACGTAGAGAACGTCCTTGTTCGCGTCATAGACCAGGCCCGTCGGCGCGTCCACGAACGTGACTGCATCGCAGTTATGCAGGTAGCCGGAAGCGATTTGCGTCGCTTTCTCCAAGGAGACGCCGGATTTGTCAACGTCTAAATCCAGACGGACAACTGTTCCGGTCAATCCGTTGGCAACGAATAATTTTGCACTATCAAACTTGTCGAACAGTGCCGAATCCCACGGGCCTTGAATCAACGGATCCGTGATGGTCGAAAGCAATTTCCCATTCTTGTCAATCACCAGGATCGATCCTGATTTCGTCCCTGGGTCCGTGCACAGGCCTTTGGGTGACGGGAAATTGCCCACTAGCACGAATCCCCTCCGTAGAATGTTCAAGGCAGTGGTAAGCCCCAGCGATCCAGTCCCCCCGAAGAACTGGAAAACTGCCGCATTCGCCGGCACATCGACAATCGTAGTGCCGGTGCCCTGGAGATTCATGCTGTTGTTAAAATTCGAAACTAAAATATCACCGACGTTGAGCGCCCCTCCCGTCGGGAACCCGGGGGGCACGAAGGCTACGCCATACGGGTTTACATCCCCGTTGCCCGGGACGGTCGATACAGCCCGAACTGGATCGGGGAGGATTGGGCGACCGTCATCATCCGCCATCAAAACGGCCGAGCAGATCAGGCAGGAAATGACCGCCGCAGCAAACACCTTCAACACACCAAATCTTACTACTCGGGTGAAAAATTGTGAGCCCGTGATTCGTTTTATCTGGGCGATTTCGCGATTCATTGTGGCTCCCTTCCCGTTTGTTCGCCGGTCCATCGAGACTTCGGCGGATTGTTTTTTGGGGGGGACGCTTCCCCAAACTTCGAACTTTTTTCCAACGTTCGAGGGGGTGAGACTATGCAGGAGCGATTTCTGAGGTGTCACGAAGCAATCTGAAAATTGTCAACAAATTGTAAAAGCTAAGGGAGGGTTCGCTGTCGATTCGCCGGCAGTCCTCACGAATTGTAAAAATCTTCGGATTGGAAGCGCGTTCCGCTTGCTCGATCCCGCGTTTCGCACACCCACAGTTGAGCGCCTCGATTCGCGCGGGCCGGAACCGCCAACTGGAAGCGGTTGTGAATTCCTGCTTGCCCGGTGCAGGCACTGGTGTGCGCGCCAATCGCAAAGGGAATTTTGGCAATCATTTGCATGCGGTCAGAATCAACCTGCTGGTACACAAACATGAAATCCTCCCTGCGCCGCCCCGCTGATGGAATACAGCAGCATGAACGCAGAAATCTGTAGGATACGAAATGGCTTCATGTTCAACTCGCTTTCCGTGTGTTTTCAGGTTAGAACTTCACCTGGAGAAGAACAAATGAAAAAATACGGAATGGCGCTATTTGTCTTGAGCTTCCTCGTTTTGAGTGGCGCGGCTTTGGGTCAGGATTCCCCAGCCTTGGCTGTCAAGAGCCCAATTTCTCTAACAAAAGTCGAAGGGCGCATGGATCATCTCGGCGTCGATGTGAAGGGCCAGCGCCTCTTTGCGACTGCGTTTGACAATCACACCCTCGAAGTAATCGATCTGAAGACAGGCCGGCAAATACACACCATTTCCGATCTGAACGAGCCGCAGGGAGCGTTCTACGACGCTGCCAACAATCGCCTGTTCGAGGCCAACGGCGGCGACGGCACAGTGAAGATTTTTGACGGCACCACCTTCCAACTTCTGCAAAGCGTGACTCTCGATCTGGACGCTGACAATGTCCGATACGACGCCCGGACCAAACATATCGTCGTCGGCTACGGAGGAGAAAAGTTTCTGGCGGGCAAAGTTGCGCGGCCGGGGGGCGGCGGCGCGCTTGCAATTCTGGACGCTACTGGAAAGAAGGTCGGGGAAATCGCAATGGATGCTCACCCGGAATCCTTTCAACTGGAGAAGACCGGAACGCGCGTCTTCGTCAACGTTCCAGATAAACAGGAAGTGGAGGTCGCGGATTTGGCAAAGGGCACGGTGCTGACCCGCTGGCCGGTCACCTGCACAACCAATTTCCCCATGGCGCTCGACGAAGCGCATCAACGGCTCTTTGTCGGGTGCCGAATGCCCGCCCGACTGGCCGTCTTCGATACCGAAACGGGCAAGGTCGTGGCTTCGCCCGCGATCGTGGAACATACCGACGACCTCTTCTTCGACGCGAGCAAGGGCCGGATCTATATTCTCGGCGAGGGCTTCATCGAGGTTTGGCAGGAGAAGGACCCCGATCACTATGAACGCATCGGGCGCTATCCCACGCCTGCCGACGGGCGCACGGGCCTGTTTGTCCCCGATTTGGAAGAACTCTTCGAAACCATTCCGCACCACGGCCAGCAGGGCGCGGAAATTCTCGTGTACGGGACAAAATGAGGCGCGCAGTGAATAGGAAAAAGGACAAGTGTTTTCCGGAACGGGAATTTAAAATTACCGGTTAGCCTGGATTCCTCACGGGGTTGCGTCCTTCACTTTGGTTCTTTCGATTACAACAACAGAACTAAGAGGAAATAGTCAGCACGCTTAATGAGTAGAAATCTTGAAGGACTCTCAATTGCTCCGGGGAGGCGCCGATGACTCCCTGTGTGACTTGGTTCGCGATTTTCTTCAAGTATTTACGTCTGGGTTTTGCAGTATCACCTACCATCAATTGTGCGCGGAATGTTTCAGGATTTGTGATGGATTTGGGATTCGCTTTAGTAGCGCAGGCTTCAGCCTGTGGATTTTGGTGTCTGCAAGGACGTAACCCCGCAGGCTGAAGCCCGCGCTACCATTTCAGAAAAGTTTTCTTGCAGGAAGAATCTGTTTCGAGATTGCCGCCGAAACCGTATAGATCGGCTCATTCACCATCTGGCTCAGCCGCAGATTCATCGCCACGCTGCACAGCAGGTAGGCGTGCACCGCGCTGAATCCCCAGCGATCCACGAGCAAATCGATCATGCGCGAAGTTGCCGATCGGGCAGCGGCGGTGGCATCGCTCGCCGATTCGACCACAATCCATTCGCCGCCCGCCGCATCGGTTTCCAGTTTCCGCGCCGCGGGGGTTTCGACCATCGGCCCCGGAAGCGCGCACCGCTTGTGCACCTCGAAGCGCAACGTCACGTCGGCGGGGCATTCGATCCCGTTGATGCAAACTTCTCCATCGCCCTGCGCGGCATGCGCGTCGCCCGCGGAAAAGAGCGCGCCGCGATTGAGTACCGGCAAATAGAGCGTGGCGCCGGTGCACAGCTCGCGCACATCCATGTTGCCGCCGAAAATCCCCGGCGGCCGGGTGCGAAATTCGCCGTCTTCCGCGGGCGCCACGCCCATCACGCCGCAGAATGGGCGCAACGGCACGACGGCAGGCGCAATCGACTTGCTTACCTCCCCGTCCAGCTTCCAAATGAAGAAAAAAGGCTGCGCAAAGCGCTGCTTGAGAAAACCGAGGCCGCTTACCACGCTCGTCCAGCCCCAACCTTTGTGCGCCACTTCCTGGACGTCCACTTGAAGAACGTCGCCCGGCCCGGCTCCCTCGACAAAAATCGGTCCGGTGAGCGCGTGAATGCGGTCACGATCAATTTTCTGATACTCCGCGAGGGTCATGGAGGGGTGAATTTGTGCGCCGCTCGAATCCACACATTCCAGGTGAACAGTGTCTCCGGAGGCGATGCGAAGGCGCGGCTTTAGCGCGCGGTTCCAGCGGGAATGTGTGGGTTCAGCGCTTAGAGAGTATTCAGCCATGGGCCAGCCTATACCTCCACCGTCATTTGCAATTCGACGAGCGCGTTGCGCGGCAACGCCGGAACGCCAATCGCCGTGCGCACATGCCGCCCCGCCTCTCCAAAAATTTCGATGAAGAGATCGGACGCGCCGTTGATGACTTTGGGCGAATCCGGAAAACCGGCGATGGCATTCACATATCCATTCACGGTGACAATGTTCTTTACTTTATCGAGCGAGCCGAGGTGGGCCGTCAGCACCGCCAACTGAATCAGCGCGCAGGCACGCGCCGCGGCATAACCCTCTTCAATCGTGCGCCCGGCGCCTGCAGTTCCAGTAATCACTTCTCCGGCATGAATTGATATAACGCCAGCCAAATAGGCAATTGGCCCGACCGTCCTGGCCGGAAGATAGTTGCCGCCAGGCTGAGGCAACGCGGGAAGAACTATGCCCAGCTCCTTGAGCCGTGCCTCGATCCTCGCAACAGCCATAAACGCCAGCGACCTCCGTCAAAAAGAATCGCGCCAGTTTAGCATATACAGTCTCTCGCCAGATTTCAGCTTGCCTCTCGGCCAGCGTGCGTTACGATGCGCCATGCGGCATTCTTGGGCCAGCATCCTTGCCTTCACGGCACTATTCCTCGTTGCAGCAAGTAAACATTCTTTTCCTGTGTTGCATGAAAAAAGGCATCTTCCCTCGGACCTCGAAGTGAGCGGTGCGCTGGCGGGCCTGCCGCCGGGATCGACGCGCTACATCACTCGCGAGGAACTCCTGGCCATGCCCTCGGTGAACTTTACCGTAACAGACGATGCAAACTTCTCGGCCCCCGCCAAAATTCGCGGTGTGAAGCTCGAAGAGCTGGCGCGGAGTCTGGGCGGGCCCTCTGCGTCGGACATGGTCGTCGCGATCTGCGATGACGGCTATCGCGCGAACTACCCGCATGCCTACCTTGTGGCGCATCATCCCGTGGTGGTGCTCGAAGTGAATGGCCAGCCGCCAACCGGCTGGCCAAAGGATTCTCAGGAGCACACCTTTGATATGGGGCCCTACATGATTTCGCATTCAAAATTCACGCCCAGTTATCAGATTCTCTCGCAGGCCGAGGAAGCTCAAATTCCATGGGGCGTTGTGCGCATCGAATTCCGCGAGGAGAAAATTGTCTTTGCAGCGATTGCACCGCGCGGTCCCGATGCGCACGATCGCGACGTGCAGGACGGTTTCCGCATCGCAGAGCAGAATTGTTTCCGCTGCCACAACGCAGGACGAGAGGGAGGACAGAAGTCGGGCCGATCGTGGGAGTCACTCGCCGCGTTAGCAGAGGCTTCGCCCAAGGATTTTGGCGCCTACATTCGCGCGCCGCTAACGAATAATCCGCATGCGCAAATGCCCGGCAATCCGAAATACGACAATGCGACCCTGGCAGCTCTCACCGCCTACTTCCGGACGTTCTCCGAGCCGGCAAAACCATGACACTCCGCACAATTAAGTTACTGCTGGTTTTTGGTGTGGCAATTTTTTATTCCCTGGTCGTCTTCAACAACATCACGGATTACGGTTCCGACTACGAATTCGTGCGGCACGTGATGATGATGGACTCCACGTTTCCAGGGAATCGCGGGATGTGGCGCGCCATTAACACTCCGTTTCTGCACACCGCTTTCTACTGGTCGATCATCACTTGGGAAACGATCACGATGCTACTCTGCTGGTGGGGCGGATTCCGCATGGCCCGGGCACTCGGTGGAACGGCTGCGGCGTTTCATCATGCCAAACGAGTTTCCCTTTCCGCGCTGGCTCTTGGTTTGCTGATGTGGCTGGTCGCATTTCTGGCGGTGGGAGGCGAATGGTTCTTGATGTGGCAATCGAAAACTTGGAACGGGCAGGACGCAGCGTTCCGCATGTTCACGGTCGTTGGCGTTGTGCTGCTAGTCGTGGCGCAACCCGATGCTGAAGGCCAACCCTAGCCTATCGTCCGCGCCAGAATCGAACAGCGCTCAAGGAGCATCGACGGGAATGTTTGACGCGAAGCGCAGACGCCAATCCTTCACGGCGTCTTCGTCCTCACCATTTTTTTCGCCAGGAACAGGAGCAAGCGCCGGTCCTCTTCGTCCGCCCGGCTGAGCAACTGGCGGAACTTCGCCAGCGTCCGGGCATCCTTGCCGCTATCGCCCCACACCAAGGCGCCTGTCGTCCTGCGCTTCGGGAGGTTGGGCAGTTTGGGCGGTTCGTCACCATCGTAAAAAAGTTGGTAAAGTGGAACTTCCAGGGCGCGCGCGAATTTTTCAAGTGTTTCCACGGCCGGCACGGTGTGTCCGTTTTCCACTCGTGAGATATAACAACGGAGCAGGCCCGTCCGCTTTTCAACTTCACCTTGGGAGAATTTTTTCTGTTCCCGCAGAACCCGCAATCGATCGCCTATAATCATGTTCGATGGTACCTCCGGAGTTGAGATATTCACATAGCAATAACAAGGTGGCAATCACGACCGGGCAGAAAGAGCATACATCAGAAGATTAATTCATCACAATAGTTTCGCGCCGGCACCGGGGGCCGGGGCAAAGCGAGTTGCCACAGCAAATGTCCTGCCCGCGGCTTAAAGCGTCTTTTGGCCGTCTAAGCTTTGAGCGCGCTCAAGACACGCTGCGGGGTAAACGGAACCTGGCGCAAGCGTACGCCCGTGGCGTCAAAAATGGCGTTGGCAATGGCGGCCGTGACCGGAACGATGGATGGCTCGCCTCCGCCCAGTGGCTGCATTTCTGGACGGTCGATGAGCACGATCTCAACGTCCGGAACCTGCTCGAAGCGAATCACCGGGTAGCTATCCCAATCGAGATTTTTTTGTCCAGTGGAGTCGAAGTGAACCTCTTCCAGCAGGGCACGACTCACCGCTTGCAAGACGTTTCCTTCGATTTGGTTCTTCAGCCCATCGGGATTGACGATCAAGCCGCAGTCATGCCCCAATGTAATTTTCTTTACGGTCACATCGCCCGTCGTCTTGTCGACTTCGATCTCCGCGACGGCAGCTGTCATGGTATTGGCCCGATTCGCCACGGCTATGCCTCTTCCCGAGGCCTTATTCCCGGTGGAAGCAGGAGCGGGCGACAGATGATCGGTCCAGCCAGCCCGCTTGGCGGTGGCGACCAGAATCTCGGAAATCCGCTTGTCGCTGGTTAGGTAGCGAAGCCGGAACTGCACCGGATCAACGTGCAAATCCGAAGCGATTTCATCAATCGTGGATTCGCTGGCGAAGACGCGTGCCAAGTCCCCCGGCGCGCGGAGATTGCTGGTTCGCAAAGGCCATTGGCCTTGCTGCACCCAGGGAATATCCGCCGCCACGACTTTCTGGTTTTCGAATGTATAGATCTGCCCTCCGCCGCCCGCGCCGTTTAAAAATCCGGGACCCGATGGTTTGAGGCCAATTTGAGCCGATGCAAGCAGGGGATTCGCTTCGGATTCGGACCACGGCAAACTCCGGTCCATGAAATCCCAGGCAATCACGTTGCCCTGGGCGTCCACGCCGGCGCGGACCGTGGTGAGTTGCGCGGGGCCTTTGGGGTCCCAGGCGTGTTCGTCCTCGCGCATCCATTGCACGCGGACCGGCTTGCCCACGGCGCGGGACATCAGTGCCGCATCCTCGGCTACGTCATCGCTTTCCAGGCGGCCATAGCTGCCCGAACCTTCCCGGTAGAGAAGGTGAACATTTTTCGGCGGAATGTTCAACATCCTGGCAATGGAATCCCGCGTTCGAAACGGGCCCTGCGTTCCTGTCCAAATCGTGGCTTTGTCTCCCCGGACGTCCGCGAGGGCGCACGGCGGGCCCATCATGCCGTGCAACTGGAAGGGCCAGTAATAGGTGGCTTCGTATTTCTTTTGCGCCTTGGAGAACCCGGCATCCAGATTGCCGCGGTTTGTTACCGGGATGTCCTTGAAGCTCTTCGTATTCTTTAGATAATCGAAAACTTCGCTCGGGCCGGACATCATTTTCAATGTTGGTTCGGACCAGGTTACCTTCAGCGTCCGGGCCGCCTGAATCGCCGCCCACTCTGTCTCCGCAACCACGCCGACGAAGCTTCCCTCCCGCACGACCTTTACTACGCCAGGAATATTCTTGATCGAGCTTTCATCGATGCTCGCCGGCGCGGAAAGTGATGTTGCCGGACGCACCACGCGCCCATGAAGCATTCCGGGCACCCTGGCATCCTGCGAGTAGACGAATTCACCTGTGAATTTTTCCGGCAGGTCAACCCGCGGAATCGATTTCCCGACAATCTTGTAATCTTTCGGGTTCTTGGCGGGAACTTCCGGCGCCACTTTCATGTCCCAGCCGACTCCGGCGGCGACGATTTTTATATTAAAGCGTTTGCCGCCGAGGAGATCTCCGTAAGCGATTTTCTTGGCGGGGTTACTGACCACGCTGACCACGCCGTCCGCAACGGTGAGCGTGTCCACGGGTGAATCGAGGCGCGCGGACGCCAGCTTGAGCAACTCCAGCCGCGCCGCCGCGGATGCCTGGCGCAATTGCACGCCGCCCCGCTCGACGGTTCTGGCGGCCGCCGTAACTCCCTGGTCGACTGCCTTGTCCGTATCGCCCGAATCCATGTAAACCTTCTTGAAAGACACATCGAGTTCCTCGGCCACAATCTGCGCGAGGGCCGTCACGACACCCGTTCCGAGCTCGACTTTGCCCGTGAAAACGGTAACGGTCCCATCCTTCGAGATGGCCAGCCAGGAATCGAGCACGGTCGGGTCCATGCCGTCCACGGAGAGCCCTTCGCCTTGGGCGAGCACTCTCGCGGCAGTCCCGAAGAAGCTGAAGCCCACGATGAGGACGCCTGTGCTCTTAAGAAGATCTCTGCGGGAGATGGATTTGGTTTCCATGTTCGGCTCTCCTTCGTTAGGCTTTCACGCTTGAATTTGAAACGCGCTGGATGGCGCGGATGACCCGCAAGTGAGTGCCACAGCGGCAGAGATAGCTATTCAAAGATCGTTTGATATCGGAGACCGTCGGGTGGGGATTCTTGTCGAGCAAGGCCTTGGCGCCCATCACCATGCCGTTCATGCAGTAACCGCACTGCGCTGCCTGCTCTTCGACGAACGCTGCCTGGATCGGGTGAGGATGAGCGACGTTTCCGAGCCCCTCGAGAGTGGTGACGCTCTTATTTTCCGCCGCCGAAGCCGGAAGCATGCAGGAACGCATGGTGTTGCCGTCCACCAGCACCGTGCACGCTCCACATTGTCCCAAGCCGCAGCCAAACCGGGGTCCGTGAAGCTCCAGATTGTCACGCAGGACGTACAGCAGCGGCGTGTCGGGGTCAACTTCAACGACTCTCGACTTCCCATTCACTTTCAGCGAGATTCGCGCCATGGTGGAATTCCTTTCTCGACGGGTCGGTCAGAATCTGTTGGCCTTCATGTGCGATTTATGTACTCGATATTTCTGATTGGTCTTTTAATATACACCCTCTCGCATTCAGATGGAAATGCCGAGCCGGAATTTCTCAACGATTGATTCAAATCGAATCACCCAAACGCTCTTGGGATTGCAAATGGGGTATGGCCCAATTCAGTTCGAGAATTGAAACCGGTGATGACAGATGCAGGCAGGCATTGGGTTCGTCCTGTCGCGGGGCTGGGGATTAATTTTAGACACCCCAACGCCTTGTGACCGGTTTTGAACCGTGGTCACGATCACCCCGTCCTCGCCGTTGCATGTGTATTCTTATCGCTGGTCTTGTGTTGCCGCGTCATAGGCGTAGCGTATGACAATGACCGAGCCCGACCGGCCGTTTTCGATGTGCCAAGTTTCGTAAAATTGCCGGCCGTCTGAGGACAGCTCCATCGTTCGGCTCATTTTCTTGCCCTGCGGACCTCTTTCATCGGTCACGAGTTGGCTGCCGTTCCAGTGCGCGGAGATCTGCTGCAAGGACTCGTCTTTCGATTTCTGAATTTTCCTGCCGTCGGTGAAGAACACCAGCTTGTGGCCCTGGTCATCTGTTGCATCCACCTCGGCATCCTTCAACGTGATGGTTTGCGAAGACTCAGGACGAACTAAGTCCTGTATTCGCTCGATGTTATCGGTGTCCTCACCGCCCATTCCCCTGCCGCCTCCGCCTCCACCGTACGGCCCGTTTCCTCCTCCGCCAGCTCCAGGGTAGGGAAAGCCGATGCCCACGCGTCCACCGCCGCCGCCCATTCCGCCTCCCGATCCTCCTCCCGGTGGCCGACCTTCCTCCAACTTCCTTCTCGGATCATCGCTCTCGCCGGCATTCAGCTTCCAAAATCCCGCGAGCGATTTTCTCGGATCTACCTCCGGTTGTTTTTTTGGCGGGGGCAATTGTCGAGGCGGAGGCAGCGGCTCTGAGGGAGGCAAGGGTCCAGGGGGCGCTTGCGCGAAGAGGCGACCCGTGGGGAACAGGCAGGCGCCGCAAAGAATTGCAATGCAAGCCGGGGCTCTCAATTTATTAGGGAAAATCATATTTGTCCCACCTCCACGCAGCAGACCACGTGCAGTCCACCCCTATAGATGTCAAAAATTTGTCACCGAGTTGCTTCTGTAAGGGCTTCCAGAAGTATACTCTCAGGCCTAGGTCCAGCCTATGGAAACGGTTCTGATCATTGAAGACAGCCGTCCGATGCAACGGACGCTCCAGCGTTTGTTCGAGGCCGACTCCCTGGGAGTACGGATTGCTTCGGATGGAGTAGAAGGTCTCGAGAGTTTCCGGCAGGAGCCGCCCAACGTGGTGGTCCTGGATTTGAAGCTGCCCGGCCTTTCCGGCAAGGAACTTTGCCGGTCCTTCAAAGCAGAGATGCCTTCCGTGCCGATCGTGGTTTTGAGCGCCAATGCCAACGTCGACGACAAAGTGGTGCTTCTCGAATTGGGAGCGGATGACTACGTCACGAAGCCGTTCAGCCCCAAGGAACTGCTCGCGCGCGTGCGCCGTGCGATGCGGCGTAACATACGCAAGCCGCAAGCCGGGGCAAGTGCCGAAGCGGCGTCCCCTCATGACTTGCTGATCTTTGGCGATGTGGAGATCGACTTCACCAGTATGGAAGCGAAACGCTCCGGCAAGCCTGTCAGCATGACCGCGCAGGAATTTAAATTATTGAGATTTCTTTCGCGGTCGATTGACCGCGTGATTTCACGCGAGGAATTGCTCAACGAAGTCTGGGGATATCAGAACTATCCTTCCACCCGCACGGTGGACAACCATATCCTGCGGCTTCGCCAGAAGCTTGAGCCCGATCCTGCGCATCCGCACTTTTTTGTGACCGTGCACAGCGCAGGCTATAAATTCGTCCCCGGCAGTGCTGCCGTGAACAGGAAAAATTAACGCGTTTCGCGGAGAGTTCGATGGGCCGTCTGCGATTGCAATCGCAGCTTCTACTTTCCACCTTACTGATTATCTGTGCCCTGACGGGCGCCATCCTCCTCATTATTCGCCAAACGGTACGTACCCAAATTGCCGGCCAGGTGGACTACAGCACGCAGGCGTCCATCCACGAGTTCGAGACGGTTCAGCGGGAATTGCAGCTCCAATTGTCCCGCACGGCGTCGTTGTTGGCCGAGATTCCCACCTTGAAAGCGCTGATGACCACGCGGGACGCGCCAACCATTCAGGATGGGTCTACACCCTTCTGGAGGCTTGCGGGAAGCGACTTATTCCTGCTCGCGAACCCGGCCGGCCGTGTGGTTGCGCTAGACGTCACACAGCAAGGGCTCAACAGAGAAGCGGCAGAAGGCTTCCTTAAAAGCTCCTTGCATGAAGGCCAGGACTCCGCCTGGTGGTATTCGGGCGGCCGGCTCTATTGGATCTTTCTTCGCCCGATCCTCGCGGGGACTGGAAATAATGCCAAGGTCCTTGGGCTCGTAGCCATCGGATACGAGACCAATTCGAGGATTGCCGAGCAGCTTGGGTTCGTCGCGGAAAGCAAAATAGTGCTTTTAGCGGACCATCGGATCATTGCGTCTACCTTTTCGACTGAGGAAGAGGCCGTGATCCAGGGCCGGATTCTCTCCCGGGAAGTCCTCCCCAGTGCAGCGACCACTGAGGTGACCCTGGGCAATGACACTTACCAGGTGGCCCGGGTGACGCTGCAAGCCAATCCCCCATCGCCCGTAGAGTGTTATGTGTTCATTTCCCTGACGCGCCCAATGGCCTTTTTGCGCCAGCTCAACCGCACCATTCTGGTTGTTGGTTTGACGGCGATCCTTCTTGCGTCTCTTTCGCTTCGCTTTGTCTCGGGAACGATCACGCATCCCCTGGACAATCTTGTGGCTGGCGTGCGGGCCCTGGCCGCAGGGGATTACACCTATTCGATTACCCCGCGGGGAAGCAGTGAAGCCGTGGAACTCGCCGAATCGTTCTCGAAAATGCGCGGGGAATTGCTGGCCTTTCAAAAAAAGCAAATTGAGACGGAGCGGGTCGCCGCAGTGGGCCGGGCCGCCAATTCCATCTCGCACGATCTTCGCCACCACCTGGCGGCCCTGGTGGCGAACGCCGAATTCCTATACGAAGCGGAAAAACTCCGGCTCAATCGAGACGAAGTTTACAGGGAAATTCAGACCGCGTCGGATCAGATGACCGAACTGCTCGATTCCTTGCGCGATTTGGCGCGCGAACAGCGCAATATTTCCCCCGTAAACGCTTCGATCGATCAATGCGTGCGCCGCGTCATCGAAGCCGCGCGCGCGCGTCCCGAACTGCGTGACCCGGACATTTCCGTCCGTTCGACGGGCGATATGGCTGGAGTCTTTGATCCCCAAAAAATAGAGCGCGCGCTCCTCAACCTCGCGCTGAACGCCTGCGAGGCCGTCCCATCCCGCCATGGAAAAATCGCTTTCGATATCTCATCCACGCCGAAAACATTCGAGATCCGCGTCTCGGACAACGGACCGGGAATTCCGGTTGCCATCAGAAATAATTTGTTCGATCCCTTTGTCAGCGCCGGAAAGCCCAATGGCACGGGACTGGGACTTGCCATCGTCAGCAAAATTATTGCCGACCACGGGGGTGCCGTCTGCGTCGAGAGCACTTCGGAGAGCGGAACAACTTTCCTTGTCAAATTGCCGAGAGTGCAGCTCTCGGCGAATGAAATTCCCGAGAATGTGTCGACGTAAGGCGTCTATGTGACAGCGTCGATCCGAAAGTTATGATTAGCTCCACCTTAGAGCCTGCCGAATCTTTGTAAGGACCGGCTTTAGTAGCACAGCCACTCTTGGCTGTGCGGGTTTTGCGATCGTTATGGGGTCGGGAAGTCCAGGCGTGCGGCTTACAAAACCGCACAGCCAAGAGTGGCTGTGCTACTTGAGTTTTTCCGCGAGGTTTTTAGCCGCCGGCCTATTCGAAATCGAGCAGCCACTCAAAATTCTAAAAACCCCTAGTTTGTGTGGGAATTGTCGAGAAAGAATGCCCGGGCGCGCCCACAGCCCCCGCCGGGAAGAGTATAGAAACTTGGGCCGATCTCCCTCTGTGCAGTGAAGGAAACCGCCGGTCTCTGGAACTCTCTTGCGCGCCCGGACCTGGCTCAGATTACTTCGGGGGCAGATCGAAATTGTCCGTGCAATGTTGAACGTTTGTCAAAAAATTGTAACGAAACTTTGGGTCAAGATTGTCCTCAATTGGACTTGCGCGCGGCAAGGTTCTTTCGGAAGCGCCCCGAAACACAAGGTCACCATTGATATCTGCGCGTGCCCATCGCGAGTTTGCCGGGCAAAAGTCATTGTAGTTTTTGAGCTATGATAGTGCCGTTTGTCCCGCAAGCAGTTCTCTCGAAAAGAGGTTAGCGTGATGGAAATCAAGAAAGTTGGCGTGCTCGGTTGCGGCCTGATGGGTTCCGGCATCGCTCAGGTGTCGGCCACGGCCGGGTTCGATGTGATCGTGCTGGAAATCGAACAGAGATATATTGAGAAAGGTTTTGCGGCGATCCGGAAATCCCTGGACAAACTTGCGGCGAAAGGCGCGGTCGCCGAATCGGTCGACGCGATCTTCTCGCGCCTGAAGGGCACAACCCGCAAGCAGGATCTCGCCGATTGCGATTTCGTCGTCGAAGCCGTCACCGAAAATCTCGACGAAAAAAGAAAGATGTTCGCTTCCATCGATCCGCTCGTCAAGCCATCGGCCATTTTTGCGAGCAACACGTCCTCGATCTCGATCACGGAAATCATGACGGCGACCGTGCGTCCCGGCCAGTTCGTGGGCCTGCACTTCTTCAATCCCGTGCCGCTCATGAAGCTGGTGGAAGTCGCCCGCACCATTGTCACGACGGTGGAAACGTTTGAAACCGCCTGCGAATTTGGGAAAAAACTGGGAAAAGTTCCGGTGCGCACGAGCGACAAGACCGGCTTCATCGTGAACCGCTTGCTGGTGCCCTACTTGATGGACGCGATTCGCGCGTTAGAAGAGGGCGTGGGCTCCGTAGCCGATATCGACGCCTCCATGAAACTGGGATGCGGATATCCCATGGGCCCATTTACTTTGCTTGATTTCGTTGGCTTGGATACGACGTACTACATCACAAATGTCATGTTCGACGAATTCAAGGAAAAACGCTTTGCCTCTCCCTCTTTGCTGAAGCGGATGGTGATGGCCGGCTGGTACGGCAAGAAAAACGGCAAAGGTTTCTACGATTGGTCGAACCCGGAAAAGCCAGTCCCGCAGGACGCGGCGCTGCGAGGGATTGTGAAGCCATAGCTTTCGCTGTTTCCGTTTCAAAATGAAATGCATTTATGGTATGATGATTAGTATTACTTCTTGTATGAGGAATAGGTTGAAGCGGACGAAACGAAGCTCACGGGGCGCGGAAAGTGGGAGAACACCCAAACAGAGAAAGAGCTTCACTCTCTCCCAGGAATCCATCGCTCTGTTGAATGAATTAAGCGCAGCGCGCCAGGCTCCCCAGCGCCGGTCTATCTCCGCTGTTCTGGATGAACTTCTTCGCGCGCTCGACAAACAGAGGAAACGAGACGCCGTGAACCAGGCGATCACCAATTTCTATAATGGCCTCTCGGAGCAAGCCCAGGGCGAGGAAAAAGATTGGGGAGAATTCTCACTAACCCAATTCATAGACGGGTCTGGCTAGATGGCACCGGCCATCAAACCGCCTCTCCGCGGAGAGATATGGTTCGTACAATTGCCAGTTGACCCTCCGGAGAAAGGAAGGCGCCCGATCGTCATTGTTTCCCTCGACGCCCGCAATCGCCACGAGCGGGCGGACACGGTCCTCGTGATTCCGCTTTCAACAAGCATTCAAAAGGCGGATCATCCCACGCACCTTTTTCTTGCGGCCGGCGAAACCGGGCTTTCCGAAGATTCCATTGCGCGAGCCGAAGATGTTACCGTTGTCCGGAAGACGCACTTAGTTGAGCCTCGCTCCGGCCTGCGCATCGTGAGCCACCGCCGCATCTGTGAGCTAGCCGAAATGGTCAAGATCGCAATGGGCTGCTTCTAGAAAAACGATTCGCGATGGCATGCGTGAGCCATCTCTCTTCTATTGCACTGCAAAAACACCATTCAAACGCCCGCGCCAGGGAGTTGGGTCCTTCTGCTAGGATGAGCATATGCCTGTCGAGCGAGAACGGCTGGACGCGGACGTTCTGATCGTGGGCGCGGGCCCTGCAGGGCTCGCCTGCGCGCTACATCTCTCGCGATTGATTGCGCAGCACAATGCCGTGGGCGCCAAACCCGAGCTTTCCGCTGAAAATATTTATGTCCTTGAGAAAGCGCGCGAAATCGGGGCACATCAACTTTCCGGCGCTGTGATGGACCCGCGAGGCCTCGCTGAACTCGTGCCCGATTGGGAGAAGACGGCGCCGCTCGAGTCGGCTGTGACCGATGACGCCGCGTTCGTTCTGACGTCCGCGAGGGCATGGAAATTGCCGATCACGCCTCCCCCGCTGAGAAATCACGGCAACTACATCGTCTCCCTGAACAAGCTGGTCAAATGGCTTGGCGGGTTGGTGGAAAAGGCGGGCGTGAATCTGTTCACACAATTTGCCGGCAGGAATCTGATTTACGATGGCGGCGGAATCGCCGGGGTGATCACCGAGGACAAAGGCGTCGACAAAGAAGGCAAGCCGAAGGACAACTACACGCCGGGCTACGAACTGCGCGCAAAGGTGACAGTGCTTGCCGAAGGCCCGCGCGGATCGCTTACAAAAGAAATGGTGAAACGCCTGAAACTGGATGGCCTCAATCCGCAAGTTTACGGTATCGGGATCAAGGAGCTTTGGGAAGTTCCGCCGGGGCGGATCAAGCCGGGATATGTGGCGCACACACTTGGCTGGCCGCTCGATTCCAGCATGTATGGCGGAGGATGGCTCTATGGCCTGCCGGGAAATCGCGTTTCGACCGGCATGGTGATGGGTCTCGATTATCACGATCCGCGTTTCGATCCGCACGAAGCGTTTCAGAAATACAAGACGCATCCGTTCCTCAAACGCGTTCTCGAAGGCGGCAAACTGGTGCGCTACGGCGCGAAGACCGTCCCGTACGGCGGCTGGTATTCCATGCCCCGCCAATACGTGGACGGCGGACTGATCATCGGCGACTCGGCAAGCCTGCTCAATTCACAGCGGCTCAAGGGCATACACACTGCAATCAAGAGCGGGATGCTTGCCGCAGAGACGGTTTTTGAAGCGCTGAAAACGGGCGATGCATCGTCGAAAACTCTCTCCGCGTTCCCGCGCAAGATCGAGAAAAGCTGGATCAAAAAAGAGCTGTGGGCCGTGCGAAATTTCCATCAAGGGTTTCACCACGGGCTTTACACGGGGCTGTTCCATGCCGGAATTCAATTTGTCACCGGCGGGCGCGGGCTCATCGACCCCATGCGGGCTCGTCCCGGGCACGAGGAATATTACAAGCTGACCGGATCAGGGACAGCTCCAGAGCGTTTCAAGGGCGACGGAGCGCTGACGTTCGATCGTTTGACGGACGTTTATCATTCCGGCACGCGGCATGAAGAAGACCAGCCGTGCCACCTGGTCGTCGCCGATCTAAATGTGTGCGCGACGAAATGCGTGACCGAGTACGGAAATCCCTGCCAGTTCTTTTGTCCCGCCGCCGTCTATGAAATGGTGCAGGAAAAAGGCCGGCCGCGCCTGAAGATCAACGCGTCGAACTGCGTGCATTGCAAGACCTGCGACATTGCCGACCCTTACGAAATCATCACCTGGGTGCCGCCGCAGGGCGGCGGCGGGCCGAACTACGAAGGAATGTAAGCGGCCCCATTGCTCACAATGGGCCTCATCGCCAGGCGGTCCGGCCAGAATCGCGAAAGATATCCAAGCTCACTTGGCACGAGGCTCATCGGTTGAATCCCGGGAACGCCAATCTCCCGATTGGCGTCGCGAAAACCGCCAATCGGGAGATCGGCGTTCCCAGGTATCCACGGCTCGTCTCTATTTCGCCAGTCGCCAGTCAAAAAATCACTGCAAGAGGCCATACACATCGACTTCCGTCTGTGTCCCGACATAAACTTTGCCATTGGCCACCGTAGGAACGGTGAATTTCACAGCAAGGCCTGCCATATCGCGCGAGAGAACCATCTCGCTATTATAGATTTCGTTCGAAAGATTATTTGGATCAAATGCCCGCAGGATGGCCGCCGTATTTGGCTTAGCAAGGGCCCCGCCCGAGTCAATCAGCCAAAGAATGCCGGTGTTGTTGTTCGTTCCGTTCCAAGATATGACGGGCGTAGCCCCTTGTGGACCCAATGTTTCCGTTGAATGGATAGGGGACGGGGTGGAATTAAGCATTCCTCCGGACATCATGGGAAAGGAAATCAGATTCCAATTCCCAGGCGCGACGTAGACGGCATTGTTCCAGAACAACGGAGTGCTCAGGATCGGCCCGGCACCGACCGAAATCGTTTGTACGCGCGTTGGTGAGTCGGGACAAGGGCTGATAAATTCCCCCATGTTGTCACGGTTCACGACATAGAGTGAGCCGTTCTTCGAGCTGCCAATCAACAAATTAGGCCGCGAGGGGGAATCCGGCAGAAGTACCGGCGCGCCGGTTCCAACGTCCACCACACTAGTTTCGAGCGTTGTTTGTTCGCATGGAGTGAAATAATCGGAGACCGACAGCGCTCCGGTCGTTCCGAACTTCAGGAAACTATCGCTGTAATTCATCACACTATTCGTCTGACCAAATCGCCCATCTCCCGTGGCCACAAAGACATCGTGATTTGAATCCGCGGAGGGACCGCCTCCGCTCTGCAATATCCCTCCGTGGATGCCCGGAAGCTGCGTTACGTTGAAAACTCTGGTCTGTTGCAGGGAGGAGGAGTCGTAGCCAAATAGCCAGCCGTGATATTGGCACTCGACGACCGTCTTACTGTTACTGAGGCACTCTCCGCCGTACGAGCCAAAGGCGATGTATACAGTTCCGTTGTCCAGCAGCAGGCCAGGCTGTTGGTTTTCTAACTGCGAATCGAATACTGAGGTCTGCGATGCTGGCGAGGGGATTGGGGCTCCAGCGGTCTTGATTACCGGTTGTCCCGTCGTCAAATCGAGCGCATAGATCTGCTGGCTATAGGTCGGATTGGTCGCAATTGTCTGTGTTGAGGCAACGACATACAGAGAGGAGGCGCTTATATCGATCACAGGAGTGCCGGTAATTCCAACGAAGGGCACAATGTCGGTATCCGTCATGACCAAATTGGGAAAAGTAGTGGGCTGCGATCCAGCTGGAATGAGGCTTGTCAGCCAAATCAGTACGCAGGGATTGGCATCCGCATCAAACGCGAATACAGAATCCTTTTCTGTGGCTACAAAGATGACGTTATGCATCCCTTTCCCCGGAATCGCCAGGTTGGGAACATAGAGCGGCTGCGCGTAGGCGTAGCCATCGATCGGGCAGGAAAATAATTTTCCAAACGTGGAGGAGTTAACCGTTTCCGGAGCGAGCGCCAACTCCTGGTTGTTCACGCCCGAGCGCGCATTGTCATTCCGCCAGGTGAGCGTACCCGGAAAATCCGTGACCTCGACCGTTGCCGACCCTATGGCGCCGGAATTCGCTTTCAAGATTGCGCTGATCAGGTGAGAGCCCGCCGCTGAGGGTGGAGAGTAAGCGCCGGACGAAGAGATCGTGCCAACAGTCGGACTTCCATTCGCGACGCCATCGACCGCCCAATTCACGTCGCCGTTGCCAACTCCAGCGGTAAGCACGGTCAACTGTAGCGTCTGCGACGTTGTCACACTCGAAAGCTTTGGCGAAAGCGTGAGTGGTCCCTGGATCGAACTGAGCGACTGGATCGTAACGCTGGCGGAGCCGGTCTTGGTGGAATCTGCCAGTAAAACGGCGGTCACTGTCACCGTGGCTGGATTCGGGACCGAATTCGGCGCCATATAAGAGCCGTTCGAACTAATGGTCCCCACAGTTGCATTTCCGCCGGGCACCTGATTCACCTGCCAGTTGACCGCCGAACTTGATGCATTTTCGACTACGGCATTGAATTGCACGTTGGCCCCCGGGAAGGGCTGCGCGGAATTCGGCGTGACTGTGACTGTCACAGGCGGAGGCGGGGCTGGGCCGTAGCCAACGGCGCCGCAAGCAGTGCAAATTACGGCGAGCAGCAGAGAAGCAATAAGGAGCCCGCGAGGAAGTTCTCGCCATCGCGCACCGCGTGGTGTGGGGAACACGCCGCGCGGCAGGCACTCGCCAAGATGCAAATGCAACGGGCTGGGCATAGGCTCCGCTTAATCGCATGAATTCCTGGAGAGTAGGGCGGAAGGTACCACGATCCGAAAGAAGCGTCAATGTTTTTTGTCACGAACAATGACAGCGCCCTAGCTGTTGCAGCCGACACCTGCGCAGGGGCCCTTGCCCGTCAGCCTGCGGAAGAAGTTCCTTACGCGGTCGAAGATGCCCGGTTGCAGGTCCGGGGGCCGATCGTCGGCCGGGGTTGGCGCCGGCGGCGAAACCTGAACGGCGACTGCCTGCGAAGGCGCGGGGTTCACATGCCCGTGAAATTCGACAGACGGGCGCAGCCGCACTTCGCGTACGAGCAGAATTGTTTCGGGAGCAGGGTCGGCAGGAGGTAAGGGAGAATTGGCATCAAAAGTGAGCGGCGGCATGAGAACGGTATACACAGGCTCCCCCCCGGCAGCGGATGGGGGCGGCGAAGTTTCGGTTTTCTTGCGTTGCGGTGGCAACGGGGGGGCGAGCATTCCAACGTCTCGAGCCGGTTGGGAATGCGGAGGTGGCGCGGACTTGGGAGGCTCCATGCGGGCGCGAGGATAATCGCACGAGCAGGCGAAGACATCAGCCTGGAGCGAGTTAATTTGGCCTCCCATGAGGCTTACCGTGCCACCCTGTGGGACGATCAGACTCTGGTCGGAAAATTGGGGTTCCACGCGCAACGCGCCGCGTGCGGTGAGTACGCACATTTCACCGTTTTGTTCGAGGCCCACCGTCATATCGCGGGGCCCTCCTGCAATTGCGATCGGCGTCGCAACAATTGTCGGTGTGTAAATCGTGAATGCATCAGCCGATTCCAGTGAAGGATGAACGCGGCCATAATCAAGCGCCAGTGTCACCGCTCCGGAGGATTTGATCAGTTTGAAATGCGCGGGGCCGCAAATGCTGATTTCGCCGCCGGCATTCAGCAGAAGGAGGGCATGGCCAGAACGAAGCGTGATGTCGCTGCCGCTGGCGACGACCGTGGGCGCGGCATTTGTTTCGATTCCCGACGGGGTTGTCGTTACAACTTCAAGGTCATCGCCTTCGATTCGCCCGACGGCGACAGGAAAATCCTGCGCGGAAATGTGCGCATCCCGGATGAAGAGCGTGGCCACAATCGCCAACAACGCGACCGAGAAAATCTTTGTCCAAGTGGCCAACCGCTTTCTCCGGATCGTTAAGGAAAGCAAATTTACCTGCAGCTTCCTGAGGGCGTGGTAACGCTATCCTAACACCATCTTCGACTTATACTATACCCGCATGCCGGAACAAGTAAAAACGCCGCCGGGACAGGAAGAGCCGCGCCTGCTGGTTCACTATGACACAAGGCTGCCAAAACTCACTGTACTTCAGCGCGCGCTGATCCCGATTATCGGTTGGGCCGTTTTGGCCGTGATTCGCATACTCGGGCCGACGATTCGATTTGAGGTTTTGGGCGGGCAGAAAGGAGGGCGCGAGTACCGGCCGGATCTGCCGCCGCACATCTATGCCTTCTGGCATCGCTGCATCATTGCCGCAGCCTGGTATTTCCGGAACCGCAACGGCGTGCTCATGAACACAACGAATTTCGATGGGCAGTGGACCCGCCGCGTCATTGAGCGGCTGGGGTACGGCACGGCGCAGGGAAGTTCGACGCGCGGAGGATTGCGCGGACTTGCCGTCATGGCGCAGCGGGTCGAAGAGGGAGTCGATGCCGGCTTCACCATTGACGGGCCGCGCGGTCCGCGGTATGTAGCCAAGCCGGGTCCAGTGATGCTGGCTCGCCGCACGGGCAGGCCTGTTGTCTTGTTTCACATCGGACTCGATCGCGCGTGGACGCTCAAAAAGACCTGGGACTTGATGCAGGTACCAAAGCCATACACGCGCGCCGTTCTCGTTATTGCGCCGATGCTTTGGGTGCCCAAAGACACCGATCACGAAGGACTCGAGAAAAAGCATCAGGAAATGCAGAAAACACTCGAGCGCCTGCGAGATGTAGCAGAAAACTGGTTTTCGCTCTCGGAAGAAGAGCGGGAACGCGAGCGCGATCTTTGGAACGCGTAGTCAGTAGCGCAGGCTTCAGCCTGTGGGGGTTAGTGCTAGCAAGGCCCAAAACCCACAGGCTGAAGCCTGCGCCACGAAAAACCTCAAGTACACTTCACGGCCTTGGTACTTGCTAAATATCAAATCGGAAATGCAAGATAGTCACAATTACCGGCTCGCGTCGTTGAGTGTTACTTGCGCTTCCATCTTTTGCCCGCCGCGGTAGTACTCCACCTTTATCGTGTCGCCCGGTCTCTTTCGGTTTAGAGCCAGGTTGAGATCCATTTGTCCAGTAATCGGGCGGCCATCGATGCCCGTCACAACGTCGCCACCGAGGAGAATCCTGCGCAGACCGAGAATGGCTTGGCGGTCTCCGCCGCGAAGTCCTGCCTTCGCGGCCGGACCGCCGGGCGTGACGCGTTCAAGCAGCAGACCTTCGCTCACCGGCAAATGCAGCGCTTCCGCGACTGGCGGCGTAAGCACGCGAGCCTCGACTCCCATGGAGGCGCGACGCACGCGGCCCTCGGAAATCAAGTCTTGCGCGATTTGCCGCGCTGTGCTGATGGGGATCGCAAATCCGATGCCGGCGGTCGTGCCCGACGGCGTGTAAATCGCCGAGTTGATCCCAATAACTTCTCCGTGCGAATCCAGCAACGGGCCGCCCGAATTTCCCTGGTTGATCGCGGCGTCGGTTTGAATTGCGCCGTCGATGACCGTGGTCTGGCCGGTCTGCACCGTGCGGCCGAGCGCGCTGACCACTCCGGTGGTGAGCGTGCTTTGAAAGCCGAAAGGATTTCCGATGGCCAAGACGCGCTGGCCGACTTGCAGGCTGTCGGAATCGCCCATGACCAGTGCGGGAAGTTTTCTGTCCTTCGGGTCGATTTTGACGAGCGCAATGTCGTTGCGTTCGTCGGCGCCGATAAATTTCGCGTCGTAATGCGAGCGGTCTCCTAGAGTGACTGAAATATTCTGCGCGCCCTGCACCACATGGAAATTCGTCAGGATGTATCCGCGCGGGTCGATCACGAATCCGGAACCCGCGCCTTCCACCGGCACCGGCTCCATGAAGACATCATATTCGAGCGTGCGCGTCACGATGTTGGCCACGGCCGGCGCAGCTTGACTATAAATCTTGACGTAGATCGATTCTTCGCCCAGAAGCTCGCCCGGTTTCGGTTCGGGAAAGGAGACAGGCACGGCTGCGACGCTTTGCGGCTGCCGCTGACCCCAGCGGCTGCCCGCCCAGTACGCTCCCAGAACGAGCGCCAAGCCCAAGGCCAGCAAACGCAAGACGCCTCGGCTGTCTTTTCCTTCTCTCATGACAATTTTCCTCCTACCCCTAACGAGTATGGGCGACAACGCTACAAGTAGCACAGCCACTCCTGGCTGTGCGGTTTTGTGAGTCGCTCGCGCAGGCTACCATTCAAGCGACAATCGCAAAAACCGCACAGGCAGGAGTGCCTGTGCTACTAAAACCTCACTTGATCCCCGCTCCGGTATCTCTGGATTTCCCGCTTTTCATCCCCTTGAGCTTGGCGAAGAGCGCAATCACTTGCGCGCGAGTGTGTTCGAGCGTGCCCGAGCAATCAATCACGTCATCGGCCCTGCGCCGTTTTTCTTCGATGGGCATTTGAGCCGCGATACGCTGCCGGGCTTGCTCGACTGTCAGCCCGCGCCCCTTGCCGGACTGCGTCAGGCGCGCCAGCTGTTGCTCCGGCGTGCACCAGGTAACCACCAGGTAATCCAGCTTCTTATCGAATCCCGCCTCGATGAGCAATGCGGCTTCCACCACGGCGATGGCGTACGGGTCGGCATGTTCGAACGCGGCAAGCTGACGGCTCTGCTCTTCGAGGACCGGCGGGTGCACGATGGCGTTCAAACGCGCGAGACGCTTCGGGTCGGCAAACACGATGGCGCCAAGCTTTTGCCGATCCACAAAGCCTTCCGGGGTGAGGATGCCGCGGCCAAATTCGCGCACCACTTCGCCGTAGGCAGCGCCGCCGGGTTCGATCATCTGATGCGCAATCTTGTCGGCTTCAAGCACGCGGCAGCCGAGTTCGCGAAGCATCGCGACCACCGTAGTTTTGCCGGTGGCAATTCCTCCGGTCAGGCCGACGCGCAGCATCAAGGTTTAGCCGCTGTAACGCTGGTCAAGCTGCTCAACGCTGTTTGTCCGCGCCCGCGGCGCAGGCGCGCCGCCTTTACAGTGTTGCTCATCAGCATGGCAATGGTGAGCGGACCCACGCCGCCCGGCACAGGCGTAATCGCTCCGGCCACTTCCACAACCCCAGGATGAACATCGCCCACCAGCACGGAGCCTTTCTCGCGAAATTGCGCGAGTTTCGCCGGAAAATTCGCAATGATACGCTGTGCTTGAGCGGCATCGGTGATGCGATTGATGCCTACATCGATCACCGTAGCGCCCGGCCGCACCCAATCGGGCTCGATCATCGCCGCGCGTCCAATCGCTGCGATCACAATATCGGCGCGCCGCACCACGCCGGGCAGATCGCGCGTCTTCGAGTGGCAGATCGTCACCGTCGCGTTCGCATGCATCAGCAGCAGCGCCATCGGCTTTCCGACAATGTCGCTGCGGCCGACAACGACTGCATTGGCTCCCTCAATTGGAATTGCGCTGCGCCGCAGAATTTCCATGCACCCGGCGGGCGTGCACGCCACGAGCCCCGCGCGGCCCGAGACCAGGCGTCCAAGATTCACCGGATGAAATCCGTCCACGTCCTTCGCCGGGTCCACAGCTTCGAGCACACGCTTCGTGTCCACCTGCGGCGGCAGAGGAAGTTGCACAAGAATTCCGTCCACATCGTCGCGCGCGTTCAACTCCGCAACGAGCGCGAGCATTTCGTCGGTCGTTGCGGTGGCCAGCGGCGTAAACTCCCAGCTTCCAAGCCCCAGTTGTTCGCACGCCGCGATCTTGCTGCGCACATAAATCTGCGACGCGGGGTTCTCGCCCACCAGCACAGCCGCAAGTCCGGGACGAATCCCCGCGCCGCTTAGAACCGCAATTTCCTGCTTGAGCTCGGCGTAAATTTGGTCTCGGATTATGCTGCCGTTAAGAATGTGTGCCGGCACACTGACTCCCGATGCGGTGAATCGAGTGACGTTCGTGTTTATGGTAGCACAGCCGAAGCGGCGAGTTGCCCCGTAGCGCCGGCATCTTGCCGGCGTCTTTTGGACGAGGCAAGGAGCCGGCGGGACGCCGGCGCTACTGACCCGCGAAGCATCTGAGCATGAGCGTGATTCAGGTACAATGAAATTCCTCCGGATGAAGGGAACGAAGATGATCTTCGGCGAAAGCAGCGAACGAAAGAAACTTGAACAGCAGCGGCGCAGCGAAGGCCGCTTGCCGCCGGGGCAATCACTCACGCTGAAGTGGCCGGTCCTGCAATACGGCGATGTGCCGCGAGCCGATCTGCGCACGTGGGATTTTCGCATCGATGGCCTCGTCGAAAAGCCGGTGCGACTCACGTGGGAGGAATTCAACAAACTGCCGCAGACGGAAATTCAGTGTGACATCCACTGCGTAACGCGCTGGAGCCGTTTCGACAATCGCTTCGAGGGCGTGCTCTTCACCGAAGTGATGAAGCTCGTCGCGCCGAAGCCTGCCTCGCCAGCAGGCGGGCCCGAAGCGCGTTTCGCTATGGTGCGCGGCGAACACGGATTCACCGCCAATCTTCCTCTCGAAGACCTGACGAAGCCCGGGACAATTTTCGCCTTTCGTCACGACGGCGAGACGCTCTCCGCCGAGCATGGGTATCCGTTGCGCCTGGTTGTCCCACACCTGTATTTCTGGAAGAGCGTGAAATGGGTGCGCGGCTTTGCACTCACAGCCGAAGACGAACCCGGCTTCTGGGAACAAAACGGCTACCACATGTACGGCGATCCGTGGAAAGAGCAAAGGTTTGATTCAGATTAGTAGGATAGGCTTCAGCCTGTCTGGTTTTGATTTTTCATATTGAGAAAGTCAAAAGCAGACAGGCTGAAGCCCGTCCTACTTTGGCTTGCTAGGCGCGGCCGGCTCGCCAATCAGCTTCAAATACTCGGCCTCCTCGGACGGCACGCAGAACTGCTCCTCGAAATCCTGTTTTGGAATCCATTTGAAATTGGCCTTGGTGATCACAAAAGGTTTCGTGTACGTCTTCGGATCGTCAATCGTGATGGTCACTTCCAAGTTGTTATGATTGACGCGGGTGTAGCGTTCCTGGACACGCAGATCGATGCTGTGCGGATGGCCGGCGTTGTCCAGCCAGCTCCTCTCGTCACTGCCAACTGTATCTACGACGAATGTGTAGTCTCCCTCCCAATGTCCGACCGAATATCCATACCACCTGGGATCGGGTGCGTCAGCGGAATTTCCGCCCACATTTTTGGGAAGCTCTCGGCCGTCCGTCCAGATTTCGCGCCACAGCCTGTTGAACTGAAACATCTCGATTACCCTGCCAGGCATTTGAGTGAACGCTATTCCCCTGGTCATGAACAGCATGCTTCGCGGGAACCCGAGCGGGTCGCAACCTTTAATCGGGTCGTTTGATTCCGCGACGGGGAATTCATTGTTGTTCTTGTGAAGATGAAACTGCTCCAGCCCCCAGGGCGTCAGGGGAGGCACCGCATTGAGTTTAGCCGCTACCAGCCCTGTCCAAAACCCAGTCAGGTCCCGGAGGGGCGCGGCGCCTCCATCCCCTGTGTCACCTAACTTGTCATATAAATTGGTTCCTTGCGGCTGAGGAGAGGTCTGGGCGAACGCATAAGACGACACCAGCAGCGCTCCTGCCAATCCAACGAGGGGGCATATCAGCAGATTTCGCATTGCAGCACCTCTCCAACTGTCAGTATCTGGATATTACTCCCCGGTCCCCCCGCGGACTATCCTTTAGCGTTGTGCCGTCGGCCAGCACGATCTTGTCCAGACGCCCGACATGGCTTTCGAATTTGGATGGATATAGGTGAACGGTGATTACGTCGCCCGCCTGTAGTGAATTCTTGGTCCAGCCAAGAAGGCGGACCGCCGACGGACTGCCCGCTTCGCCAGCCCAATGCGAGACGTTGCCTTTTTCATCTTTCACATCGAACAGCAGCATCGCATGGGGATTGGCCCACACGAATTTCGTCACCGTGGATTGCTTCAAGACAATTACTTTGTCCGTTTTGTAAGACGCGCTTCCGTGATGCGCGAAGGAGGGGCCACAAACCGTTAGAAGCCCACCAAACAGGGTCAGACACTTAAGCAGCGTGCTTTTCAATCGGGGCTTCCTGGACTGGGACCGTTCGCTTGAGCGGCTCGCGACTCGCTTACCGTTCGAACTTGGCTGACTCCCACGTCATGAATTCCCCCCACAACGATCTCCTACTGGTCCTTTGATTTCTCTGCCCCCAGCTGGCTATCCCTTAAAATCTTGCCGTCGGCAAGGACGATCTTATTGAGGCGTCCGACCGGGTTGCCGGATTTGGCTGGAAAGATGTAAACGGTGATTACGTCTCCCGGCTGGAATGAATTCCTATTCCAGCCAAGAAGACCGACCGCCGACGGACTGCCCGCTTCGCCGGCCCAATGGGTAACATCCCCTTTGTCATCTTTCACGTCGAATTGCAGAATGGAATGGGGATTGGCCCACACGAATTTCGTCACTATGGCATCTTTCAGGACAACTGCCTTGTCCGCGTATGACGCAGCCCCGTGATGTGCGAACAGAGGGCCGCAAACCGCCAAAGCACAAACTGAAAAGCTAAAAAAAATCAGCCACTTCCTCTTCATTCGGCACCTCGCGACCTGCTGTTTGCGATTTTTCGATGTTTACACGGAGAATATGATGGGCAATCCCGCATGTCAATCGTGTCCAGCAAACTTTGACCGATTACAGGAAACGCCGGATAGGATCGGGGTTGAGTAGCACAGGCACTCTTGCCTGTGCGGGTTTTGCGATCGTAGTTAAGTCGAGTACGCCGTGCGCGGGGCTAACAAAACCGCACAGCCAAGAGTGGCTGTGCTACATGAACTCAGTGAGCAGGAAATATCTTCGCCGCCTCATAGACCGGTGCGGCTTCATGCGACGAGAGATAGCCCAGGAGCGCCTTGGCCGCCTTCGGGTCTTTCACGCTGGTAGACAGGAACCCCGTAATATCCACCGGAGTCGAAGCCTCGGGTGGCAGGGCCCCCACGACGTCGAGGCCTGGGTTGCGCATGTCGCTGAGGTAAGGCCCCAAGGCGATCTCCGCATCGCCGTTGGCGACCGACTCCTGCACGATTATGCCGGTCCGGACCCACTTGATCTTCGGCTTCACTTGGTCGGTGATGCCGAGCTTTTCAAGCGTCGCGAGGGCGATGCCCCCGACGCTGCCCTGAGCCGGGTCCACGGAAAGGATGGACTTCGCGTTTAGCAGCGCGCGCTTGACGGCTTCCGGCGTCGAAATGTCAGGCTTGGGCGCGCCCTTTTGCACGGCGAGCGCCAGGCGAAGTCTGGCGATGACGGTCGCGCTGCCGGGGACGATGTTGCCTGTCTTGAGCGCTTCGGGGAAAGGTGCAAACAAGATCGACACGTCCAAAGCCTGGCCGCTCGCAACCGTCGCCCGCGTGCTTACGCCTGTGCCATAAGTTATTTTCACTTGGGTGCCCGATTTGGCTTCGAAGTCCCCAACTAACTTTTCAATCGTCGCCTTAATGGGGTCCGGCGACAGGAGAGTGATCTCGCTCTGGGCACTCGCATTGGACGAGAAGGTAAGCACAAAGGCGGCCACGGCTAGTAACGAAAGTGGGGATTTCAAGGCTCGCTCCTCCCATTTGCCGGTGAGGCAGTTTCGAAGCTCGATGCTCTACTTCACGTTCTTGCGAATCCAGTCATCGATGAACTTGATGATCACATCGCTGTTCTTGTCGAGGAACATTTCGTGCATGTTGCCGTGGATGCCGGCGTCTTCGAGACGCACAAACTCATCCTTCACGCCCGCTTGATTCAGCCACTTGGGAATGCAGGCGTCGAACACGCGATGATAAGTGCCCTCGGCGGAGATGGACAGGATGCGCATATTCGCCAGGCCCACCAGCTTATGCACGGGTTCCTTTTGCATGTAGCAGGGAACTTCATCCGGCCGCTCTGATTTCTCTTCGAGGTAAGTTTTCAAATCATCGGGCGTGTTGACCGGCGGATCGTAATGCATCGGCATGTTGGTGATCCCCCAGGCGTTTCCAATCTTGCCCGTGTATTTCACCGTGGCGGTATCCACGATCCCAATCTGTGGGCCGCCGGGCTCGATCGCCACCATGCCCGCCACGAGCTTGGGACGCGCATCGGCGACGTTAAAGCCGATGCCGCCTCCCTGGGAATGAGTAATTAGGATGACCGGGCTTCCGATTTGGTCGAGCAGCGCGACGCCGGCCGGCACGGCGAGTTCGGCCTGGGCGGAAATGAACTGCATCTGGCCCTTGATGAAGTTATCAAAGACCGGATCGCCCATCGTGCCTTTCTTCGGCGAATCGCTCGGCCACTGCGTGTACAACTTCATCCGCGGGAAATCCCCGCCCGATGGCACGGGACCGGTCCAGATCTGCTCCAGCTCCAGCGCTGTGCGCAAACCCAATTTGCCGTCCATATCCGGGACGTAGGGCGAACGTCCGCGCGCCGGATAATCCACCATATAAACAACATAGCCTTGATTGATCAGGTAGTACGCCCAGCCCGGCCGCCCATCGGGGGTTTGCTTCCACACCGTCCCGGTCTGCCCATTTCCGTGGAAAAACACCACCGGATACTTTTGCTTGATCTGCTTCGGCACCATGACTTCGACATACATCGCGCCGTGCATCACCTCTTTGCCCGCGGGCCCGGCATACTCCCCGCCCACGTAGAAAAAAGCTTCCCGCCCGACGTTTTCCGTCGAAAACGTAGGGATTGAGGAAGGTGGCATTGCCGAGTCCTTTGAGTTGCCGGCTTGCACGCCGAGATGAAGATCGGCGACATTTGCAAGCGCCGCCACAAACAAGATTGCCAATCCTGCTTTTACGATCCGCCAATTCATAGTTTCCTCCCACCGTAGCGCGTTGAAATGTTTATGCCTTTAGCCGAGGGAACAGCCGCTCGGCATTTCCTCGATTGATTGCCTGCAAGTCGCTCGCCGACAATCCGAAATGGTCGAGAGGCCCTTCGGTGACCGGAAAAGGCACGATCGGATAGTCGCTGCCAAAAAGAATCTGCGAAACGGGAACCACTTTGGTCAGTGCAGAGAGGGGTGCCGGATAGGCCGCGTGCGCGACGTCGAAGTATATTTGCTTCAGTTCGTCCATGATCTCGGCGGTGTCTTTTTCCGACCGTTTTTCGGGCAGAGTTTCGCTGACGCGGTTGGCGAGCACCGGCAGCGTTCCCCCGGAATGCGGGAAGATGAACCGGATATTCGGGTAGCGGCGGAACGAATCGCTCTTCAGGTAGCTGACCACGGCTCGAGCGATATCGAAATCGTACTCCACGACGCTGTCGATCACGCCGGGCAGGAGTGCGCGGCAACAGATGGGCGGCGCGGAGTGGAGGAAGATTATGGCCTTGCGGCGGTTGAGCTCTTCGTACACGGGCGCAAAAATGGGATCGCCGGGCCACTTGTCGGCGTAACTCGTCCACAGGCCGATGCCGTCCGCCTTGAGCGTGTCGAACGCGTATTCAATTTCGCGCAAACTGCCGTCGGAGTCGGGCAGCGGGATTGCGGCAAAATGTCCGAAGCGCCCGGGGTAATCTCTTACCAGTTGTTGCGTGTAGTCGTTATTTTGCCGCGCCAGTTTGCGCGCCCGCTCTGATTTGTCGGAGAAGGAATCTTGCACCACGCGGGTCATGGGCGACAGCATCGAGGTGGCGATGCCGTTTTTGTCCATCGTTTCGATGGACAGAGCCGGGG
The DNA here is from genome assembly GCA_963719875.1 of uncultured Acidobacteriota bacterium. Taxonomy (GTDB): domain Bacteria; phylum Acidobacteriota; class Terriglobia; order Acidiferrales; family UBA7541; genus Palsa-360. The sequence continues at coordinate 2,941,737 of CAVRDJ010000002.1, forward strand.
TCCAGGTGGGAAGCGGGTGGCCGGTCGCCAGGATCTCTTTCTCCATCACTTTTGTATAGAAAGGCGGCACGGTGTGGTGATGCACGTCTATTCGGCCGGTGAGCGCACTGGCAGCAGGTGTTGCGGCCCCCGCCAGCAGGCTGCTCGCGGGCAGTAACGAGCCCGCTCCGGCCATCGCAATCCATTGCAGAATTTCTCTCCGCGAAGAACCGGCGCCGGCCCCGTGTTGCGCCACAATCTTGCGGTTTACCCCCAATGCTGTATCCAAGCCTGCCAAACCGTGACGTCTCATCGGTGGGCCTCCGTAAACCTGCGATCTCAGTTTTACTTTTAGCCGAACCGAAATCTACACCTCGCCGCGTCCGCAAACAATGCGAAAGTGACTTACGTGGCGCAGGCTTCAGCCTGTGGCCGTTTGACCTTGCAAGGACGAAAACCCACAGGCTGAAGCATGCGCCACTGGCTTGGCTCGTGCCGGCAAAACGACCTTGACATTTTTTGCATGGAAATGGCACGCTCCCTGCAATCATTTCCTGCAAAATGATTTGCGGCGCCGATTAAAAACGGGGTTGGTCATGACAGGAAAAACTTCCAAGGAGGGGACGTCCATGCTCGTTGTTCGAAACTGTTTCATTGCCAAGCCGGGAAACGCAAGTAAGCTCGCTGCCCAGCTGAAGGAGGCGGCAGCCTCTGGAAAATTTTCCCGGCACCGCATTCTGACCGATTTGACCGGTGAATTTAACCGCGTCATTTTGGAATTTGAAGTGGAAAACATAACCGAGTTCGAGGCCCAATGGAAGGATTACAACACGAATGAGGCCCTTCGCGCGAAAATGAAAGACTACACGGATTTATGGATTTCCGGCAGCCGCGAAATCATGCAGATTGCTTAAGTAGGACGGGCTTCAGCCTGTCGCTCGTGTGCCGAAGCTATAAACTGAGACCCAACAGGCTCTCAGCGTGCCGGGGTTCGTCCTTGCAAGGACCAAACCCCGCAGGCTGAAGCCTGCGCTACCAAAAACCGGAGTGCTTACAAGTGAGAAATTCGAGCTAGGATTTCACGGCTGGAGACAGGAACAGTCCGTGCTCGAGAAAATCCAGGACGGCGCGGCGGCGCTGCTCGACGTTGCGGGGATTCCAGATATCGCGATTCCAAATCTGGCTGGCCAGTTGCCCTGTTGCAAAGTAGTACATAATCATTCCAAAAATGGTGAAGACCATCTGGTCGGGATCGACGGCGCGAAATTGGCCGCGCGCGATCCCCTCGCGGATGGTTTTCACGGCGCGTTTGTGCAAGGGGCGGTGATGCGCCACCACCATCCAGTGCAGGGGCCTCCGGTCCGCCATCATCTCGCGCTGGATCAGCCGCGGGTACGCGGGGTTGCGCAGGACGAAGTCGAAGGTCAGGTTCACCAGGGCTTGCACACGCGCGGGAGGATCCATCGAGAGCACGGAGGGAGATTCCATCTGCGCGGAAATTTGCGCGATCATCGTTTCGAGCACGAAGCGGTGCAGCTCTTCCTTGTTGCGAAAATAGTAATAAGGAAGAGCCTTGTTGACGCCCGCGACGCGCGCGATTTCGTCCATTCGCGCTCCGGCGAGCCCCCGCTGCGCGAACACCTTTCGCGCGGCCACCACAATGCGCCGAACGGTCGCGAATTGACGCCCTTCCCGAAGAATCCGCCGTCCAATGGGCGAAAGTTCCCAGTGCTGAACGAGATCCGTTTGAGATTTGGATTTTGCTTTGGATTTGGCCATTTTCCGACCGCAAAGATGTAGTCCAAATGTACGCCAGCGTCAAGGAGTAACGGAGAATTGCCCGCACTCAAGATGTGCTGGTGTTGCTAACGCGTGTGCGGACTGTGTTTCAGTAGGACTCGATCCTATGGCACAATGACGCCAATGGGGAAATCATGAACACGTTCTTGCCATCCGTGAACACGATCGAGCTTCGCCGTCCTTGTATAATTCGGCGGCTCACTCTGCCGGCGATCGGCGCGATCCTTCTGCTTGCTGCGCCTGCCCCGCGCGCGCAAAACGCCGCGAAGCAGGGCGAAAAGAGCGAAGTGGCTCCCGCGGGCAATGTGGAAACTGGCAAAAAGATTTTCATGAAAGATGGCTGCTACGAATGCCACGGGCGCGAGGGGCAGGGCGCGGCTCAAGCGTCTGGCCCGCGCATCGGGCCGCCACAACGTCTCATTCGCCCCTTCATCAAGTACGTCCGCCAACCGACCGGCCAGATGCCACCCTTCACCACGGCAGTCATCTCTGACCAGGAACTCGCGGACATCTACGCCTATCTCAAATCTAGACCAAGACCTGCGTCTTCCAAGGACATTCCCCTGCTCAATCAATAGTCAGGTTGTTGTGGCGCCGGCGTCCCGCCGGCGATTTTTCTGATCTCGACACAACGCAAAAACGCCGGCGAGACGCCGGGGCCACGAAAACCTGCATTCCTTCGTGAATTAGATGAATTTCGTTCCGCCAATCGGATTGGAATGTTTAGCGCGGCTGCGTGACGGCCTCAACCAGCGCCGGTTCCCCTCGCTTGACGACTTCCTTCGCGCGCAGAATCGCCGGGCCGAGATCCTTCGGGTCCGTTATCGGGCCTTCGGAATAGACCCCCATGCCTTTGGCGACCATGGCGAAGTTGATGTTTGGATCCGTGATGGTTGTGCCGATCGAAGCGCGATCGGTGCCGCGGCTGTGCCGGTCACACATGCGCTGCACGTGCATTACTTCCTGATGATACGCGCGATTGTTGTGCATGACGCTGAGGAGCGGAATGTGGTGATGCGCCGAAGTCCACAGAACTCCCGGCGCATACATCAAATCTCCGTCATTTTGAATGGTGACGGTCAGCCGGCCGTGCTTCTTGTTGGCCAATGCGGCGCCGAGGGAGGCAGGCGCGCCGTAGCCGACGCCGAATCCGCCCGACGAGCCAATGTACTGGTGAAACTTGTCAAAATTCCACAGCCGCAGCGGCCAGCGGTTCACCCAGGGGGAAACTTCGCAGACGAGGGACCAGTCTTCATTTCTGATCGCGCCCCAGATTTCCGCACAGAGGCGCGCCGTCGTGATGGGACTCGCATCCCAGCCGTAGGCCGCTTCATCGCGGGCGCGCTGCAACGCTCCTTCATGCTGCGCGGCGAGTTTCTTGCCGCGGTCCGCGAACATCCTCTTGCGGTCGTCGGTCAGCTGGCGCTTGACGGCTTCGATCAGCGACGGCAGCGTCGCCTCCGCGTCGGCCGCCATGGCCAGGTCTACTTCGGTGTAGCGCTGGAAATCCTGGTAATTGCTTTTCATGTAGAGATCGGTTGCGGAAATGCTGATGAGTTTTGCACCCTTCTTGATGACGGGTTGCGACGTACGGTGCAACTGGTCGCGGTAAGAATTAATCGTGCCCCAAAAATTCAGCGCTTCCAAACCGAGGATGACGTCCGCGCCGCCGATCACCGCGCGCGTGCGTTCGGTCTGATTCAGGGGATGCTGCGAAGGGAAATTCATGCGTGCGGCTAAATCCACCACGGGCGCCTGCAGCGTTTCGGCAAGTTCGATGGTGTACTTCAATCCATCGGCCGTGCGCGCGGTGCGCTCCAATAAAATGACGGGATTTTCAGCGGCGACCAGCATTCGCGCCGCTTCCGCGACCGATCCCGAATCACCCTGCGGCGGCATGGCTCGCGTGAGCTTCGGAATGTGGAATTTCGCGTCGTCGGGAATCGCTCCCTCTTGCAATTCGCCATCCGCGACCAGAAGCACAGGCGCCATGGGCGGCGTCATCGCAATTTTGTAAGCGCGGACGGCGGATTCCGCGAAATGATCCAGCGAAATCGGCACGTCATCCCACTTCAAGCAATCGCGCACGATGGCCGCGGCATCCTGAACGCTGTGGTCCCATTCCACTCCCGGGCGCCGGGAATTGATCTCCAACGCGTTGCCGGCGATCAGGTAAATCGGCACGCGATCGCAAAACGCGTTGTAAATGGCCATCGATCCGTGCTGCAACCCCACGTCGCTGTGGAGAAAAACCGCCATCGGCTTGCCTTCGATTTTTGAATAACCGTGAGCCATGGCGACGGCCGATTCTTCGTGGCAGCAGGTGATGAACTCCGGATTTTCGTTTCCACCGTAATTGATCACCGATTCGTGCAGACCGCGGAAACTCGATCCCGGATTGGACGCCACGTACTCGATGCCTAGCGACTTGATCACGTCCACCATGAAGTCGGACCCGGAGCGGCTCTCAGTCAAAACTTCCAGTTCGGCCGGCGTTCCGGTTTCAAGCTCTTTCGGCATGGGCTGCGCGGAACCTGCGCGGGAATCCCCGGTTTGCTGCGCGCTGGCCACGGCGGGAATCGCCGCGAGCGCAGCCGCGCCCGCCGCGGCTCCCTTTAGAAATTTGCGGCGATCGATCGCATCTTTTTTGGATTTTCGCATTGTAGTTTCCGTCGCTCTGGCCAGGAGATTTTATTCATCCCGATAGAATTTCTCTCCGAATTGTCACCTTATGCCAGCGCCATACGAGTGTCAAGCATGCTCCGATCCCAATAGAGAACCCTTGGACACATCGAATCGGACGCGTGAAAGCACCCGAGGCTGGCTATGAACTCACGATCCTCGATGGTGAACCCGCACCGGTTGACCTGAGAGTGAAGTTCAGCTTCCAAATGTAGTGACTCGCCACTTCCCGCCAACGATCTGCGCGAGGCCACTGACACGGCCGCACGCAAGTCTCTCCCCGGCGATGCACGTGTTCGTCCCCGAATCAGGATGAATGGAGACACTCGCCAGCGCGGTGTTTCATCCAACGAACATGTTCCACGGGTTTGGCTTGACCCAATCTGGACCCTTCCACCAAACTGTCATCAGGAGTTACCCACTCCGATCCAAGAAATGAGGAGTGCCGCCGGAAGCAAGCGTCCCTTACAACCTTGAGTGCGGCCCTAAGTCAACTCATGGACAAACTCACAGAAAAATCTAAACACGGATCACAGGGACCCCCTGTCGTCCTGGCAGTCGATGATGATCCTGCCGTGCTTCGCATTATAGAATCGCAATTGGCGCGTCACGATTTTGTCGTGAAGACGGCCACAAGTGGCGAAGACGCCCTTCGCATGCTCCGGGACATGACACCGGCACTGTTGATCCTGGACGTGATGATGGATGGAATTTCCGGTTACGACCTATGCCTCGTGGTCAAACGCGATCCGCGCCTTCAGGATGTGCCGGTCATATTTCTGACTTCCCGGGGGACTCCGAAGGACTACAAGACGGGGCACGATTTGGGAGCGGTGATCTATATGGTGAAGCCGCTAAAAGTGGAAAAATTGGTCAACATCGTGCAAATGTTGGTTCCCGTGTCTGCCTAGCCAGGCTTCCGTTGAATTTTTTCCCATGAATCCAGTTCGCGAGTGAAATGAATCACCGCTAGGATCGGGCGTATTCCTTCTCGAACTCTGCCAAGGCCAATCGAAGTTTCCCAAGCTCTTCATCCAGCGATGCAAGAGCCTCTTTGGCCCCTGTGACGGAGCCCGCCCTCCCGACTTCTTCCAATTTGGAAGCCGCATTGACGACTCCCTGCGCCAGCAAGTTGGCCGCTGTTCCCTTCAGTGCGTGCGCCGCGCGTTCAAGAACTCCTGGATCTCGATTCGAGACCGCCTCACGAATCTTTTCCATGTGTCTCGGAGACTGGGTCAGGAAAATCATCGCGATTTCGCGCAGCAGCTCGGAATCCCCGTCAAGCGAATCCAGAACCGCTTCCAAATCAAAGACCGGATCGTAGGATCGAGGGCTCGCATCGCCCAATTGGGATTCATTGGAACAGCCGGTTAGCTGGTCGATGGTTTCAAAAAGCAATTGTCTCTCAATCGGCTTGGATAGGTAGGCGTCCATTCCGGCCGCCAGACAGCGCTCCTTGTCCTCCTTCATCGCGGAAGCGGTCGTGGCCACAATCGGAATGTGCTCCCCAGTGGTCCTTTCTTTCCGGCGGATAGCCGCCGTCACTTCGAGGCCGCTCATTTCCGGCATTTGGACGTCCATCAAAATCAAATCGAATCGTTCGCTTTCCAGGGCGGCAAGCGCCTCGCGGCCATTGTTCGCCACAACCAGGTTATGGCCCCGCTTGCGAATCAATCGCTGCGCCAGGATTTGGTTAATCGCGTTGTCCTCGACTAGAAGAATCCGCAACTCCTGCTTCCCGTCACGAACGGGACGCCGCGAGGCGAGCAATGCGGATTTTGAACCGCCACCTTGCAAATATTCTCTCTTTGCTTGCTGCTTCTGCAGGCCGAAACGAGCCGTAAAGTGGAATACGCTCCCCTGCTTCGCCTTGCTCTCCACCCAGATCTTGCCCGACATCAGCCGGACCAGGCGCGACGAAATGGAAAGGCCGAGCCCTGTTCCTCCATATTTTCGCGTCGTCGAATTGTCCGCCTGAGCGAAGGCTTCAAAAATGAGTTGTTGCTTGTCCTGGCGAATGCCGATGCCCGAGTCCGCGACCGAAAAGTGCAGGCACACATCCTGCTCGGACTGGGAATCTATTTCGATCCGCAGAACCACGCTGCCGTGCTCGGTAAACTTGATGGCATTGTCGGCCAAATTGGACAGAATCTGGCGCAGCCGTCCCGGATCGCCCAACAGGGCGTCGGGCACTTCCGGCGGGATGTGGATCGTGAGTTCCAGCCCCTTTTGTTTTGCCCGCACGCCCAGGATTTTCACCATGTCGTTGATGGCGTACCGCAGAGAAAAATCGGTGGAATCGAGATCCAGTTTTCCGGCTTCGATCTTCGAGAAATCCAAAATGTCATTGATCAGTGTGAGCAGAGACTTGCCCGAATCCCGGACCATGGTCAGATATTCCCTTTGTTCCAGGGTGAGTTGCGTGTCCAGCGTCAGTTCCGTCATCCCGATCACCGCGTTCATCGGCGTTCGGATCTCATGGCTCATGTGAGCGAGGAACGCGCTTTTGGCCAGGTTGGCGGCTTCGGCATCTTCCTTCGCCTTTTGCAGTTCTTCTTCAGATCGTTTTCGCACCGTGATATCCACCAGGGTTCCCTGATGGCGGATCATGCGGCCAAAGGCGTCGATGATCGCATTGGAATTGTCGATGCAGATGATCGGCGTCCCATCCTTCCGCCGCAGGGTAATTTCCCGCGTCAGGGACGTGGAGAGATTCGTTCGCTTGCGCTCCGGAAAAGCATCCAGCGGAGTGTCGAAATAAATCTTGCCAATATTGGTCCCGACGAGTTCTTCCCGGTGGTCATACCCCAGCATGCGAACCATCGCCGGATTCACATCCAGCAAACTTCCTGCGGGATCGCAGAAATAGACGCCTTCCTGGAGCGTTTCAAACAGCTCGGTAAAGCGTGTCTCGCTCTCGCGCTGCGCGGTGATATCCCGCGCCAGGCCGCTCGCCCCGACGACCTTGCCGTCCTTTACAATCGCTTGCAAAACGCAATCGAAATAGTGCACGGCGCCCGTTTTTTTAAGGCGCGCTCGCACCGTCCCGGTCCAGTGTCTCCGTTCCACGAACCAGGCGATGGCTTCTTTCAGATTCTCCAGTCGCGGCTCGTCGAAGAACTCGTCCAGGCGATGCCCCACCAAATCCTGATAGGAATATCCGAAAACCTGGGCAATGCGCTGGTTCACCGTGCGGATTTCGCCTTCCAGGGACGTTGTGAAAACCAAATGATCGAGGCTGTCGATCAAGTCGCGGTAGCCCTGCCTGGAATTGGCGATGACTTCCGCAAGCCTTTCCAGCTGTTCGGCGCTGGGAGGTGAATCCTGAACTTTTTGGAAGCCGCGGACAAAGCCGCGCAACTCGTCGATCTCCCGCTTTTTATTCCAAATGTACAGCCCAAAAAGGATAATCAGCACTCCCGCCCCGATTGGCAGAGCCTCGAGATGCCATTGGCTGGTTTGCAGCGCCTGCTGGGACAGGACCGCGATTCCAACGGCAAGGATGACCAGCATCAAAAGCGCAAGGCGCCAGACCTCATTCTCCTTGCGTTCGAGCTGGTCGATCTCCTGCGGGGCCTGCTTCGGGTCTAGATTGCCAGTCGGCATCGGTCGTTTCCTCGCTCAGCCGGGTGAGACGGTACGGAAGAAAATCGTGAAAGTCCTGCATCTATCGTAAATTCATGTGCCGGAACGGGGCAATCGGATTCGGCCCGCGAGTTTCTACAACGGAACAAAGCAATTCCATTCCTATTGCGTGGCTTTAGGCATGCCCAAAACAAGGGAGAGGCAGAATCCGGGCGCTGGATGGATGGCGGACCGTACAGGTACACGCCAAACAACACGTGATCAGCAGGGTATTGCCACGCTACAACTTGTGGTTGAAACTTGAGCTAGGCACTCGAAATTGGCGCGCCGCATGGTTCGCGGTGTGCCCCGGATAACTAACGGTTGCAGGGGTCCAGAATCATGTCTTCCGCCAATCAGACTGAGTCCGATAGCGCCGCTGCATCCGGTTCCACGGAGCGCCGGCGCCATTTGCGATTTCCGTTTACCGCCACGGTGGAAGCTGTCGACACCAAGTCCGGCACCAAGGTGATTGGGCGCACAAGCGATCTCGGCCTGGGTGGCTGTTACGTCGATACGCTCAGCCCGTTCCCAGTAGGGACCCTAGCGAAGATAAAGATTCTACGGGAGAACGAATCTTTCGAGGCCCAGGTGAAGGTCGTTTATTCCCTCATTGGAATGGGCATGGGCCTTGCCTTCGTAGCCGCTCAACCAAAGCAAATCCGGCTTTTCCAAAGGTGGTTGCTGGAAATCAGCGGCCATCCCGTTCCGCCGGAAAAATCGTCCTCGGGGGATGCGTCCGAGGGAGCCGCAGCCGAGCAAACGCAAACATTGAAGAATTTTGTCTTGAGCGAGCTGATCATGACGCTCATGCAGAAGAAAGTCCTGACCGAAGTGGAAGGAAAGGATTTGCTCAGGAAACTTTTCAAGTAGCAGGTTCGTCCACGGGGACGCTCACCCCCATTCTCGTCCGCAGCATCTCCGGCCCCTTCCCAAGAATTCCGATGATCCTCCGAGCGCGTCTGTGCAACACTGGACTGCCGGAAACGGAAACGATGCTACGACCTCCGCTCAAGCAGATTGTGCACCGCGCCGCGCACTGGCGCTGTCCGAACTGCGGGCGTGGCCGGTTGTTTCGCGGCGTCTTTCGCATGCTATCGCGCTGCCCGGAATGCGGCCTGTCGTATTTTCCAGAGCAGGGATATTACGTGGGAGCCATGATCATCAACTACGTGGCCACAACCGCTGTGGTCGTGGCGATTTTTCTTTTGTCACTCCTGTTTCGGGATTTCACTGCGCTTTCGATCAATTCCAAAATTCTGCTTTGGATGGCCTTTGCTATCGGTTTGTCTTTATTGCTGATGCGACATTCTTACAGCTTCTGGCTCGGAATCGACTTCTGGATCAAGCCCCGGCAACCGGAAATTCCTTCGATAGAAAAATCCTAGCCGCCCCGTGCCATCCGGGCGGCGATACCCACGACTGCCCCGCCGAGCACCAGCCACGCCGAATTGATTCGGAAGCGGAGCAGCAACACCGCGCTCGCCATCGCCAGAACGATCGTCACCCAATCCACAATCGCCGAGCGCCCCAGTTGGTAGCTGACGGCCGCCATCAACGCGAGGGAGGCCACGTTCACTCCATCCAGAAAAGCGCCGGCCGTGGCGGAACGGCGAAGCAGCGGAATGAGCGGGCCGCTGAGGGCCACGAGGATAAATGCGGGCAGGAAAATTCCGACTGTCGCCACAAGCCCGCCCACAGGTCCCCGCAACAAGTAACCAAGGAAAGTAGCCGTGGTGAACACCGGCCCCGGCGTCACCTGCCCGATCGCGACCGCATCCACCAATTGCGCATCCGTCACCCAGGCGCGATGCACCACCAGGTCGGCCCGCAGAAATGCCAGTAAAACATAGCCGCTGCCGAAGACGATCGAACCGATTCTCAGGAAGACCAGGAACAGCGGCCACATTCCGGGAATCACCGCCGCCACTCCTGTAGCGCCCGCCCACGGAAAAATTCGCGCCACAACCGGGCGCGCTCCGCGCCACGCCGAAACAAGAGTCGGCACACCCGCCGCTTTTTGGTTTCCCGGCCGATTCCGTGACAGCGCGTGAATACTCGCAAGGATCGCGCCCGTTCCAAACAAAATGAGAAGAATATTCACTTGCGCGAAACTCAGCGCGACGCAGAGCGCGCCGGCAATCGCCAAGACCCAGCTTTTGACCGCCGTGCGACCCAGCCCCCAGAGCGCTTGCAGAATCACCGCAATCACGACCGGCTTGACGCCGTACAGCAGCGCCGCAACGGCCGGCAAGTGCCCAAAGCGCACGTACGCCCAGGCGATGATCCCGACCAGGATTGCCGCCGGAAAAATGAAGCAGGCGCCGCCGATGAGCAGTCCCGCCCAGCCCGCGCGCAGATAGCCAATATGGATGGCCAATTCGCTGGAGCTGGGACCCGGGATCAGGCTGCTTGCCCCGAGCAGGTCGAGAAACTTTTCCCGGGAAAGCCATTTCCGGCGGCGAACCAGTTCATCTTCCATCATGGCGATATGCGCCGCCGGCCCGCCAAACGCGGTGACTCCCAGCCGCAGAAAGAAAAGCGCCAGCTCTTTCAGAGATCCGCGTTTCGCGTCGCCCGGTATCTCCGTCTGGAATTGTTCGCGATCGGCCATCCTAAGGAATTTTCTTGTCTCAATGGGCAAGTTGTGAGGAGCGTCTTTGGACAACGTGGAGTGTAGCGCATTTCAATTGGTTTTGTAGAGGCCGCCTTCAGGCGGGTACTTTGGATTCCGGCACGTGCTCGCCTGAAGGCGAGCGCTACGAGGTGTGATGTTGCCACATGGCGCGTGAGGCCCAGTCTTCTGAATATTCCATTAGTATATAGATGATTTATAGGGATCTAAAATTAATGGAGACTCGCAGCGGCCATATAAGGGCTCATATTTACCGCTTTCCAATCGCCGCGAATAATCGCAGCTCGAATCTGCGCGGGAGTCTTCCCCTTCTGCGTAAGTTGATAGGAGAGGACCGCCTCCTTCTGGCAAATATCGCATTCCGTTCCGTGCGCGCTCACGAAGCAATCGAGCAGGCTCTTGTGCCCCGCGTGCCGGTCGCAATAGCAGTAGCAAGGTTGCTGGTACAAAACCGGCCTGATCTTCGCGGCGAGCGCATACACATTTCGATTGAGCGCATCGGGAAACTGCTTCGGGTCAAGCGTGGCCGGAAACGGCGGCTTCAAGGCATACGCGTGGTAAGAGGGAATCCCCTGATCGGCCGACCCCGGCATATTCATTTGCATCTGCTGGTCCTGGGCATCCCAATCGGCGCCGAAAGCCGGACGCAGTTGCGCCAGCCCGCCGCTCACAAGAGTCAGGCTGAAGGCAATTACCGCTGCCGCATATTTTCCGGTCATAAGGGGAACCTCCGCGATCAATCAAAACGGTAACGCATATTGCAAGCGGGCGCAACATGCCGATCGCTCCTCCATGTAAACAACACGACACGCGGGACGATCCGAAGCACGAGGAAGAATCAGACAGTGAAACAACCCGGCTCGAACTCAGGAATTAGGCGCATCAGGTTCTGTCTCGCCTGGCAATTCAGCGGGAGCGGTGTGATCGGACTCGCCAGCGGAAGCCGCAGCGGAAGAGGATGCTGCAGTCGCAGTTTCGGAAGGGGGCGCCTCAGATACAGAAGCAGCGGCCACAGGATCTGCAGCCCCTGCGGCTGCCGGAGTCGTTGTTTCCAGCCGCGTTGCGAGCACGTCCGCCAGCAAATCGATCAGCTTCCGCGCCCCTTGTCCGTCGGCGTCGAGGTCCGGGTTATACCCCGCCACTTCGAAGGCGGCCAGATTCGGCTGGCTGACGAATACGCGAAGGGCGTCACGCACTTCGTTCAAGCCGAGCCCGCCTGCTCCGGGGAAATTTGTCCACGGAAACTCCTCGCTGTTGATCACGTCCACGTCGAAGTGGAGGATGAACTCGTGCTTGGCGGCGTGCACGCGTTCCAGGGCCAGGCGGGCGGCGGCCGCGGCTCCTACCGTTGAAACTTCCAAAGACGGGTGCCGCCGCAACGGCGACGCCACCAAATACAGTTCTTCGGGCTTGTCCAGCCGCTCGAACCCGAACAAAGCGACGTCAGGTTCGCGGACGAGCGGGGGTTCACCCCAGAAGCGAACCAGTTCCGGCGCGCCGCGTCCGATGACTTGCGAGATCACCATGCCGTCGACGCATCCCGAAGGCGTCGTCGCCGGCACGTTGAGATCGGCATCGCGGTCCACATAAATCAAGCTGACATTGCGATAGTAGCGGCGCGTCCCGGCAATCGCCGCCAGGACAGAAATGCAATCGCCGGTAAGGATGAGCGGGAGCGCGCCGGACTTTACCGCGACTTCCACGCGCGGGCGCAGGTCGTTCAATGATTTCAGAATCGCGGAAACATTTCTGGCGCGGGGATGTTCGTCGTCTGGTTGGGAAACGTAGGTGGCCGTGTCGCCGTGATCGGTGACCTCAAACCCGGCGGCCTTCAGCCGATCCGTGATCCCGGCGGCTCGCAGCGCGGCCGGCGCACGCTCATGCCCGGCGCGCAGGGCCGCTGCACTCGTGGCCGAGCCCAGCAGGACAATATTCTTCGTCTGACGGGTGATCTTGACCGCCAAAGTCGCTCTCCTGAAGTCGGAGACTTGCTCCCCTGAAAGACGGCAAACTGCATACCCATTTCTCTAAACAGCGGTTCCCCTAATTCGAAGCCCGCGCAATGGTCGTCAGCTCGGACGGCAGAGTGAATCGCACATCTTCGCGAATCAGATCGAGATCGCGCTGATTCGTGTAGCCCAATCCGGCCAGGCGTTGGCTTACCTGCTCGACCAGAATTTCCGGCGCCGACGCGCCGGCAGTCAGACCCACACGGCGAATTCCTTCGAGCCATTTCGGGTCGATGTCCTTCGCGGCGTCAATCAATTCCGCCGGCACTCCGGAACGTTTGGCGACTTCCACTAGCCGGTTGGAGTTGGAACTGTTGGGCGAGCCCACCACCAGGATCAGGTCCACCTCGCGCGCGAGCTGCTCGACTGCTTCCTGCCGGTTCTGCGTGGCGTAGCAGATATCGTCCGAGGCCGGTCCCTCGATGGAGGGAAACCTCTCGCGCAGCCGGGCGACAATTTCCTGGGTGTCGTAAAGGCTCAGTGTCGTCTGAGTCAGAAACGACAAGCGACTCGGGTCCTTTACTTCGAGCGCATCCACCGCTTCGACGCTATCCACCACAACCGTTTGTCGCGGGGCTTCCCCGGAAGTGCCCACGATTTCCTGGTGATCGCGGTGGCCGATCAGGATAATCGTCCGGCCCTCGCGCGCGAATTTCAACGCTTCGAGGTGGACCTTGGTCACCAGCGGGCACGTCGCGTCAATCACGCGCAACTCGCGCAGCCGCGCTTCTTCGCGCGTCGTCGGCGGAACGCCGTGCGCGCTAAATACCAGCACGGAGCCGAGCGGCACTTCTTCCACCGTCTCGACGAAGATCGCGCCGTTCTGGCGGAGTTGCTCCACGACGTAGCGGTTGTGAACGATTTCGTGATGCACATACACGGGCGGCCCATACGCTTGCAAAGCCAGCTCCACGATGTCCACCGCGCGCACCACTCCCGCGCAAAAACCGCGCGGCCGCACGCGGATCAGACTCTTTCCTTCTGTTGCTGGTTGCATCTGGTTGCTCATGTAGCAGCCTCAAAAATGCCATGATAGATTATCACGGCGAGGGAGACTTATGCGACCTTTCGGCGGAATTTCAGTTTCGTGATCTTCATGCGCCGCGATGCATTCTTCTACAACGGAATGGCGGCAACCGCTTACTCCAAGTGGTAAACCCCGTCCAACAAGATTAGAGATTGAGTGTGTATGCTCGGCTCCTCTATAATATATTGTTTTGCTAGGGGCGCTGCGGCTGTCTGCTTTTCGGAATCGCGGAAGATCCAGATAGCGTTGCGCGGGAGGATTTTCGGACGTGTGGGACGCTCTTCGTGAAAAAAAGATAGGTGTGCGGATCATGCTCGGAGTCGTCGTCGGGATTCTGGGGATCGGCATGTTGCTGTATCTCGTGCCCCAGGGCACCAACGATTTGAACAGCGCGGAGACGGTCGCCGAGGTGGGGAACCAGACGATCTCCGTCGTCGATGTCCAGAACAAATTGAGCAAGAATACCCGCGGCAGCCAGATTCCTGCTGCCCTCCAGCCGATTTATACTCAGCAGGCCCTCGACCAGTTGATTGAAGAAAAGATGCTGGCGCTCGAGGCCGACCGGATGGGGCTGCGCGTCTCGGACGAAGAGCACGCCGACCTGTTGAAGAAGCTGGTGCCGACGGCGTTTGCCGGCGACACGTTCATCGGCATGGACCGGTATAGCGCGGAAGTGCATGCACGCTTTCAGGTGACCGTCCCGGAGTTTGAAACCGAAGTGAAGGATGCTCTGCTCCAGCAGAAGTTCCAACAGCTCGTAACCGATGGCATCACGGCCAGTGATGACGAAGTGCGCGAGGAGTACCGCCGCGAGAATGAAAAGATCAAACTCGATTATGTCTTGATCAAGCCGGAGGATCTGCAGTCCAAAGTGGAAGTCTCGGACGCGGATCTGGCAGCCTACTTCGACAAGAATAAGGCACAGTACGTGGTGCCGGAACGCAGGACCTTGCAATACGCCGTGCTAAGCCTCGCACAGCTTCGCCAGCGCTCCCAGGTGACCGAGGACGATGAAAAGGTCTACTACCAAAGCCACATCGACCAATACCGACTGGAGGATCGGGCCCACGTTGCCCACATTCTCTTCAAGACCGTGGGTATGACCGACGCCCAAGTCGCCGAGGTCAAGAAAAAAGCCGAGGACGCGCTCAACAAAGCCAAGCATGGCGGGAATTTCGCCGATCTGGCCAAGCAATTCTCCGAGGACACGACTAAGGATAAGGGCGGCGACCTGGGCTGGATTGTACGAGGACAGACGGTTCCCGAATTTGAGGCCGCTGCGTTCAGCCTCCCCAAGGGATCGATATCGGACCTGGTGAAAACGCAGTACGGCTTCCACATTATCCAGGAAATTGATCGCGAATCCGCGCGCACCCAGGCGCTGGATGAAGTCAAAGCCAACATTGCCAATCAGTTGCAACAGGAAAGAGCGGAGCAGCTTGGCGAAACCGTTTCCACGCAAATTGCCGACGAAATCCGGCGCGGCGGCCGCGTCCCGATCGAAGATCTGGTCAAGAAATTCAACATGACGACGGGGGAAGCAAAGCTGGTTGAGGCGAATCAACCGCTTCCGGAACTTGGGAACGCGCCGGGCCTGATGGACAACATCTTCCGTCAGCGAGTGGGCGATGTGGGCGCCCCGATCCACACGGATCTCGGCTATGTCGTTGTTTCCGTGAAGGAGATTCAGGCGGCGCACCCGGCGACTCTTGCGGAGGTTCACGACCGCGTGGCCGGGGACTACAGGCATGGAAAAGCGGTGGAGCTTGCAAAATCTCGCGCCGAGGAACTCGCCAAGCGTTCCAAATCCGGTGAAAATTTCTCCGCGGCCGCTAAAGCCCTCGGTTTTGACGTAAAAACATCGGAACCCATCTCTCGAACGGGCTCGATTCCCGATGTTGGCAGCGCTAAGCAATTTGCTGCCTCGTTTACCCTGCAAGTCGGTCAGACCGGAGATCCGATCCCGCTCGGACAGAATTGGGCCGTCTATCGGGTCGCGCAACACGATCCCGTCAATCAGGATGACTTCGCAAAGCAGAAGACCAAAATTGAGGAGCAAGTTTTGCAACGGAAACGGCAAACCGCCTACAATTTGTTCCGAACCGCGCTGAAAGCGCGCCTCCAGCAGGAGGGCCAATTGCACTTCAACCAAGAGAGTTTGAAACGTCTAATAAACCCCGCGTAATCCTCATATTATAGAAAATAAATGAGTTAACAGTTTGCTGACAAGGCTTGCTTTCGCTCTCGCCCTAAGCTAGCATATTTGTGCTAGCAGTCTTGGGCCCAACGCCAGGGGCCAGGATATTGAGGCTGTCACCTTCCCAGCGCTCATTGCTTCTCGTCGATTTGGTTCTTCTAATTCTGACCGTTTTTTTTCTTGAAGCACTGTCGGCGAGGCATTGTCAACACATAGAAGTCTCTCTCGAACGGGTAGACCCCTAAGGGGCAACAAAGTTCAGTCATAGAGGTGCACCATGCAGGGCAAGATGAATCATCGAAATGAATACCAATGCACGATTGAAGTGAATCAGAACGGGAAGTACTGCGTGCGCGTTCGAGCACAATTCGCTCGCAAGGCCTGGGTCTTACCCGTATATTTCCTGGCGTCCACGTTTGACCGCGCCATGCGCAAACTGGAACAGGTGCTGCAGTTCCTGCAGCAAAAGGAAGAACGCCTGTGGTTCTGGGGCGTCGAATACTCGGACGACCCTAATTTTTCCGAGGAATTGGTCCGCGAAGCAGGGCTGCGGCTCGATCGCCGGGCCGAATTCCCGCGCCGGTCTGCCAACGTTGCCCTCTCGCCGGAAAAGCCCGTTCCCGCCGTATTGCTGGCTCCTGTTCGCCGGGGATTGGCACATTCAATCGACAACAGCCGGGTCAGCGCAGCGGGGGATTAAGCCCTATTTTTCCCTCAATATTACTTCACCATTGCCGATGGGCTGGTCGTTCAACCAAAGGCGATATTTGTAGGAGCCCGGGTTTATGCCGGGGCGTGGTGGACCACTTTGCAGTTGGCGTCCCGGGGGGGCCTGGAAGACGTTGGATTGGAACGGGCAGCGGTTGGGATCGAACTGGACTTTCAGATTTCCTGTTTCCGATAGCCAGACGACTTGCTCGTCCGGGCCAATCACGACAATTTCGGGGAGTACACCAACCAGGACCAGTTTTTCCGCCATCGATGCGCATTCCTCCGGGGCCACGCGAAGATAGCACAGCACACCGCAGGCGCGCTTAGAGAATGTGTCTGCAAGGGTGAAGCGCGGTGCAAGCACAGCTGCGGGACGGCGTCGGTCCTCTCTGTGTCCTTTGTGTTAAACGCTTTTGAATCTTCGCTGTCAATTCCGCGTCGTAAAATCTTTCAACACAGAGAACGCAGAGAAAAGCGGAGAAATTCCCTGACGCGAATTGAAGCAGCCTATTAGTCGATGATCGTTCGGACACAGCCATTTTGGCGGTTGCGCGGGGGCGGCGAATCGCGCAAACTAGATGCTGGTCAGGAGTTTAATTAAGAGAAATGTCCCGAAACGCGACCGGGGCAATCGCTTCTATCCACTGAACCATCTCCGATGGTCTGTGCGCCCATTTATAGATGTGCCGGTAAGATACCGCGTGAAAGCTGAGGTTTTAGGGCATGATGAATCCGATGGATGAATTGCGACCGCCGACGAGGCTGATGCTCACGCCCGGCCCTTCGTGCCTCAGCCCGCGCGTTTACCGCGCGTTGGCCACGCCGCTGGTGGGGCATGTCGATCCATGGTTCACCGAATTCATGGGCGGCGTTCAGGAGTTGTTGCGGCGCGTTTTCCAAACCAAAAACAACATAACGTTCCCGATTTCCGCATCGGGAACCGGCGGTATTGAAACAGCGGTGGTGAACGCGCTTGAGCCCGGTGACGAGGCGATTGTCTGTGTGAATGGCATTTTTACCGCCCGAATGGCGGAAATAGGCGAGCGCACCGGCGCCAAGATTCACCGCGTCTCCGCTCCGATTGGCCGGACCGTGGACCCCGAGGATGTGCGCCGCGCCGGGCAAGGCCGCAAGATCAAGTTCGTCGGCCTCGCGCACGGAGAAACCTCCAGCGGCGTCATCACGAAGATCGAACCCTTTCGCACGGTCGCCGATGAACTCGGCGCGCTCCTGGTCGTGGACAGTGTCGCCACGCTCGGCGGCGTGCCACTCGACGTGGACCGCCAGCGGATCGATATCTGCTTCAGCGGAACGCAGAAAGCCATCAGCGCCCCGCCGGGCATGGCGCCCATCACGGTGAACGCGCGCGTTGTGGATATGCTGCGCAACCGAAAGACGAAAGTGCAGAGTTGGTATTTTGACCTTACTACCGTGATGAATTACTGGGGGAAGGAACGGACGTACCACCACACGCCGCCCATTTCCCTGATTTACGCGCTGCATGAAGCTTTGCGGATCGTTCTGGAAGAAGGGCTCGAGGCTGGTTGGGAACGCCACCGGCAAAATCAGGCGGCGCTGGTCGCGGGTCTGGAAGCGATGGGCATTCGCCCCTTCGTCGAGAACCCCGAGGACCGCCTGCCGACCGTCACCGCCGTCTATATTCCCAGCGGTATCGATGGCGATAAGGCGCGTGGGCGCCTGCTGAATGAATTCAATATTGAAATCTCCGGAGGGCTCGGGGCTATCAAGACCACGACATGGCGCATCGGCCTGATGGGATACTCCAGCCAGCGCGCCAATGTGCTTCTCTTCCTGGATGTGCTTGAGAGAGTCCTTCTCGACCAGGGCATGAAGCTGCCCATCGGCGCCGGCATCGCGGCGGCGGCCGGTAGTTACGCGCATGCCGAGCCTGTCACAGCCGGCCTGGGAAAGTAGAAAAATGAGCACCGGGATAGGAATGCCAAATCTGGGCGCGATGAGCCAATTCGTGGGGGAATTTGACGTTACCTCGCGGCTGACTGACCGCAACTATCACTGCCGGTTTTCGCACCTGTGGAACGGCATAGCCACTCGCCATAGCGACACGGTGGACACAAAATTCCTGGTGGACGGCCAAGGATCGATTGTGGGCCTGGCGCATCCCGGAATTGTTCAATTCACGGCCATGTCCGGGCGCGATATTTCGGACCGCGAAGCGAGCTATGTCGCCGCCCAGTATCTGCGCGAGCAACTCGAGCAGGAAGACGAGCGGCCGCTCTACGACGTTTCCGCGGCGGATGTTTTGCGCATTATTGCACTTCTCGGAATTAAGTGAGCGTGATTGTGATGTGGGACTCGTGAACGCCGTCTACCCTCTTTTCCCGTCTCTCTTGAATTTCTCTGTATTCTCTGTGTCCTCTGCGTTGAAGTTTTTTCCGATTGAGTAGCAGAAACGCAATTACGCGTCGGAGAGCGATTCGTCAAATCCGGCCGAGGGTTCCGGCAATTCTCCGGACTCGAGGATCGCCCCGCAGTCCAGGCATTCCACATATTCCGCGTCGGAATCCTTGGCGATGAGTCGCGTGCGGGAATGTCGGCAGGGCGCGGGTTCGTTCATACGATTACTCCTAAGCTTCCCCGATCATAACACGAGCCCTTGCACGCAAGGCCGGGCTTGATCTCGAACGAAACTCCCAAAATGTCCGCACCTGAGTTATAAGTGGAAGCTAGTAGTCGTTCGATGTGTGAAACGCCAGGGAGTTCCATCCGCCGTGGTTCAAAATGCCGAGACTCGCTTTAGCAACGTCTTGTTCTACGGCGTCGTGTTGTGCCTGGCCTATCTGGTGTTTCGAGTCTTTCAGCCGTTTCTCGTGCCACTGGGGTGGGCGGCTGTATTTGGGGTCATCTTCTATTCCCTGAACAAGCGATTCGAACGCAAATGGGGCCGCACGCAATCGGCCGTTCTGATCACTTTGGGCGTGACCCTGATTTTAATCGTTCCCGTGCTCCTGCTCGCCGCGATGTTTGTCCGCGAAGGGATCGCTGCGGCACGGGATATCCAGGGAGCGATGGCGGGCGGAGGGTACGGCTGGTTGAGCCACGCATGGGAATGGCTTACTTCCAGAATCGCGGCGCAAGGGGTAACCGTGGATTTGCCGAGCCTCGTGCGCCAGGGCGCCAGCCAGGCCGGGGAATACATGGCTACGGAGCTTGGCGCGGTGATCCGGAATATCGTTTTGTTCTTGTTCGAACTATTTGTCATGCTCTTTGCGTTGTTCTACTTCCTTCGGGATGGCGATTCGATGTTGGACCGCTTCCGGCATTTTTTGCCGTTCGAGGAGACGATGACGGAGCGGATGCTGGCGGAGGCCCGCGAACTGATTTTCGCCAGTGTCACAACGAGCCTGGTAATCGCGTCCGTCCAGGGGATCATCTGCGGCGGAGCTTTTGCCGTTGTGGGCTTGGGCTCGCCCATCTTCTGGGGCGTGGTCATGGGATTTTTGTCGTTGCTTCCGGTTGTGGGCGCATGGCCGGTCTGGATTCCCGCGGCGATCTGGCTATTTTCGACGGGGCACTCTGGCCGCGCGCTTATCTTGATTGGTATTTGCGGCGCCCTGGGCGCCACGATCGACAATATCTTGCGCCCGGTGCTCCTCGGCGGACGCGCTTCGCTGAACGGATTGCTGGTGTTCATCAGCGTGCTGGGCGGCATCGCTGTGTTCGGCGTGCTGGGCGTCGTCCTGGGGCCGATCGTGGTGGCAACCGCCGTCGGGATTCTGGACGTGTATTCTGGAACGGTTGTAGCTGAGAACGTACCCGATGCTCCGGTGATGTAATGGGCCGGTCTCTTCGCGTGCCTCCATCAATTATTTGGGAAAGAGGATCTCGTCCATTTGCAGATGCTGGAAATTGTAACTGTAGCGCCTATGCACCCGCCGTCTTGCCTGTGCTAGAGTAGCGCGCCTGAGGTCACGTAGGACCGGCTTCTGCCTGTCACCGGGGCTGTAGACATGTAAGCGAAAACCAGACAGGCTGAAGCCTGTCCTACTTGGCGAAGATTCTACGATGGCTACTAAAACCATGACTTTGCTCGCTGGGTTGCCTCCCGAAAAACTTCGGTGGAGGTGCGATCCCGCAACTATTCCGTTTGCAACCACAGCCGAGGCCGAGCCGGTGAAGGAGTTGCTCGGGCAGGAGCGCGCTTTCCGCGCCTTAAAAATGGGCGTCGAGCTCAACGCGCCCGGATTTAATATTTTTGTGTGCGGTCTTGCGGGAACGAGCCGGGGCGGCACGATTACGCATCTGATCGATCAGATCCATCCTCCCGCGAAAGCCTCGCTCGATCGTTGCTACGTCAATAATTTCAAGAGTCCGGACCGGCCTCGTCTTTTGGCGCTGCCGCGCGGACAGGCCAACGGATTCAAGAAGGACATGCAGAGCGGCATCGAATTTCTGCGGCGGCGAATTCCGCAAGTGTTCGAGGGCGAGCCCTTCCAGCGGCAAAAAGGGCGCATCGTGGACCGCTTCACCGTCCGGGAAAAAGAATTGATGGATGACTTCACGCGCCGCATCGCCCGCGAGCAATTTGCGCTGGGCCACATGCAGGTCGGGGCCGTCGCGCTGCCGGAAATTTTCCCGGTCCTCGAAGGGCAGATGGTGCCGATCGAAGATATCCCGAAAATGGTGCACGAAGGCAAGCTGGAAACAATGGTGGCCGAAGACTTGGAGCGCAAGTACGAACAATTCCGGCAGGAATTCACCGTCGTTTACCGCAAGACGCTGACGTTGTCGCGCGAACTGGCCAGCGAACTGAGCTACCTGGAACAGGAAGCGGCCTCGGTGCTGGTCGACGGATTCATCGAGGAACTGAAGGAAAAATATTCCGGCAACCTGGTGGCCGAATATCTCGAAGAAGTCCGCCACAACATTCTCGACAACCTCGAACCGTTCAAGGAGCGGGAAGGCGAGGAAGAGCCAGGCGGAGCGCCGCCTACGCCGGATGGCGGCCCGCGTTCCTCGTCGACCGAGCGCGATCCGTTTCGCGTGTACGGCGTCAATGTGATTCTCGCGCACAATGAAGAAGATCGTTCCTCGGTCATTTTTGAAACGACGCCAACGTATACGAATCTTTTCGGCACGATCCAGCGGAGCTATGACTCGCGCGGCGGCTGGAATTCGGATTTCATGGATTTGCGTCCGGGGTCGCTGCTTCGCGCGGATGGCGGTTTTCTGGTGATGTACGCGTATGACGCGCTGACCGAAGCCGGAGTATGGCGCACGCTCAAACGCATGCTGAATCACTCGAAGCTCGAGATTCAGCCCTTGGAGATGTTCTTTCCGTTTGGGACCTCGGCGCTCAAGCCCGAGCCCATCGACATCGACGTGAAAATTATTTTGATCGGCGACCGGCACATGTACGAAGTGCTGTACGAATTCGAGGAGGACTTCCGCAAAATCTTCAAAGTGCGCGTGGAATTCGACGAGGAAATGGTGATGAGCGATGCGGTCGTGCGCCATTATGGCGACCGGCTGCGCCAGCTCTCCGAACAGGAACATATCGGTCCCTTTGACCGCACCGCCGTTGCCACCATGCTGGAGTACGGAGTGCGCCTGGCCGGACGCCGCAACAAAGTGACCGCGCGATTTCCGGAACTGGCGGATTTGGCACGCGAGGCGGCTTACATCGCGCGGCAGGAGGGCGCCGCGCTGGTGAACGCCCTGCACGTTCGGCGCGCCCGCGAAGCGCGCATCGAACGGCACAACCTCACCGAAACCAAGATCCGGGAAATGATCGAAGAGGGCACGCTGCTGATTGAAACCGACGGCGCGCGCGTGGGCCAAGTCAATGGCCTCAGCGTTCTGGAAATCGGCGGCTATGCATTCGGCAAACCCGTGCGCATCACGGCTTCGGCGGCGCTCGGCAAAACGGGACTGATTAACGTCGAGCGGGAAGCGAACCTGAGCGGCAGCTTTCACGATAAGGGCATGCAAATCATTGCCGGATACTTGCGCACCAAATTCGCGCAGGATAAGCCGCTTTCGCTGGCGGCCAGCATTTGTTTCGAGCAATCCTACAGCGGCGTCGACGGGGACAGCGCCAGCTCGACTGAAATTTATGCGCTGCTTTCCGCGCTCTCCGGATTGCCCATCCGCCAGGACATTGCTGTGACAGGCTCGGTCAGCCAGCAGGGCGACATTCAGCCCATCGGCGGCGTCAATCAGAAGATCGAGGGATTCTTTGACGTGTGCCGTGTGAAATCAGGGCTGACGGGCCGCCAGGGTGTGATGATTCCGTCCGAGAATATTGAAGACTTGATGCTGCGCGACGATGTGATCGAAGCCGTTGCCGCGGGCAAGTTTCATATCCTGCCGGTTACCTCTCTGGAGGAAGGAATCGAAATTCTGACCGGTGTGAAAGCCGGGCGCCGCGATTCAAATGGAGCGTTCGAGCCCGATACGGTGTACGCGCAAGTGGACCGGCGCCTCCACGAAATGGCCACGACCCTCAAGGCCTTCGAATCGTAGTAAATAATTGAAAACGGAAAAACCACTGACAGAAAAGCCTGCGGGACAACTTTGACTTGTAAGGTCTCTGTAGCGCCAACCTTCAGGTTGGCATTCTTACAATCGAGCAGATGCCCGCCTGAAGGCGGGCGCTACATAAGCCAAAATCGAGTTACCACATAGTCCGAAGTTTGCGCTACTGCGCGCGCGCGGTTCCAGTATCTTTCGGCGTCGAGAGATAACCGTTCACTTTGTCTTTCGTGACGTCGAAGACGACGATTTCATAGGGACGCGTCGCGCCTTTGATGTAGAACTGCACCGGCTCGTCGGCCGTCTTGTCTTTTTTCTCGATGGTCTTATCGTCCGCGACGACCATCAGCGTGTATTTGAATTTCTTAGGGTCCGTTTTCGTAAGGGTGACCTGAATCGGGCCGACATGCGTCGGAGACTTGGACCTGGTCAGGTGCAACTCAAAGATGTTGCGTTCCCCGGAGCGTTTGAGTTGATCGAGTTCTTCCTGATTGCGGGCGATCAAGCCGCTTTGCACGCCGAGATCCCCGACCGTGCTGGTGAGCTTTGCCTTGGTGGCTTCCAGGTCCTGCTTGGTCGCGCTGATATCGCCCTTCGCGCCGGTTAGGTCCGTGCTCACTTGTCCGATCTTCGTATCGGTTTCTTGCTTCACTTGTCCAATCTGCGCCGTGAGCTTATCGTCGGAATCTTTCTGCGATTGGCGAATGTTCTGCGCCAGCGCGCGCGCCTGCGCCAGCTCGGCTTGCGTGAATCCGAGCTTTTGCGTGGTCACTTCCAATTGGCCTTTGAGGTCCGCGACGCGCGAATTCGTTTGATCGATCTGCACAGAAAGGATGGCCTCTTTCGAGTTGGCTTGCGCGAGTTCCGTCTCCAATTTGGTTTTCGCGGCATTGCCCGAGTAGAGCAGATATCCCATCAGTGCGAAGGCCGCAACAAATACCACGATGATCCAGCGCGGCGTAGGCGCCGCTTCGTAGAAATTGGTTTCGTTCCCGCTGGGTTCGGGGACATTCGGGGAAATACTCATCATCTCTCCTTGGCGCCCATTCAGGGACTGGCGACGCCATTAAAATGAGATTATCACCGAGCCGCAACTGGTTGTCTAGGATTTGCGGGAATGGGTGTTTCTCGGCCAGCGCGCTTCCACCGTCGTGGTCAAGCCGCCCCGCGGCGTGAATTCTCCGCGCACGACACACCAGGCCGGGTGAATCGCTTCCACGATGTCCCGCAGCATGCGATTGATGGCATTTTCATAAAAGATGCCGAGGTCGCGATACGCCAGCAGGTACATTTTCAAGGCTTTAAGTTCCAGGCATGATTTTTTCGGTTCGTACTCCAGCGTGATCGTTCCGTAATCGGGCAATCCGGTTTTCGGGCACACCGAAGTGTATTCGGGGTAGCGCGTGACAATCCGGTACCCCGGGAACTGGTTCGGCCAGGTGTCGAGGCGCGGAAGTTTAGTCTTGATCCCCGCACGGGCATGCTCCGAAGTGTAATCGGCCATCCGGCCCCCCTCGTTTCATTGTACATGGAGCCACAACCTCCCGCAGAAGGAACTTGCCATTGCAATAAGTCTTCACGTATTCTTTTCGCCAGACTTCCCAGGGGGGTATGAAAATTTGTTGTGCCCGGTCTGTCATAGCGACAGTCCCCGCCGTTCCCGCAGGCGTGGTGTCAAGGACCACATGGTGGGAGTAGCAGGGCTGCGCCCCTGGCGCTGCCGGGCCTGCGACTCGCGCTTTTACGCCTGGGCGGCTCCCATTGGATATGTCTGGTACGTGCATTGCGGAATGTGCGGGAACATGGATTTGCAGCGCATTTCGAGCGAGCATGGGATGGGCATGCTGGCCTGGGTGTTTCGCCTGTTTCGAGTTCCTACGTATCGCTGTGGCCCGTGCCGGAATCGCTTTTTCTCATTTCGGATTTACCGCCGCATTATCCCCACGCAGCAACCCGTGGAACCGCGGGCGGAGTCTCATCCCGTCCCGCACTAGCATCGTTTTCCTCTCCGGAACACACCGAAAGCCGAAGATTGACTTCCATCATGCGAAATGTATGATTTTGAAAGGCGATGGAGTTCGCCTTATAACCGCTGTCCTTTTGGCCGGACAGATGATGACTCCTGACAAGTTCCTTGTCGCGGAGTCATGTCCCCGGCGATGAGCAAGTCAAGTTAGTGAATGTTTCTTTGGCACAAGGTGTGCGGAGGATGAGTATTTTCCGCGTTTGTAAACGTGGCTTCGCTTCCATTCCAAGGGGTTGCCGCGAGTTTTATGAAGGCGCAATGAGAGAGGTTTTGTCGAGAGAGCAAATGACCAAATACTGGATGGTTGGACTCGGAGGATTCCTCGGATCGATTGCGCGGTTGTGGCTGGGATCCTATATCACCTACCGTATGGGAGCGCGCTTTCCGTACGGCACATTTGTAATCAATATGAGCGGATCATTTTTGGTCGGGCTGGTGGTGACTCTGCTGGCGGAACGAGCCCACTGGAGCCCCAATTTGCTCTACTTGATCCCGATTGGTTTCATTGGAGCCTATACGACTTTTTCTACGTTCGAGCTCGAAGCCTTTCGGAGCGTGCGAAACGGCGATCCTCTATTGGCGTTCCTGAACGTTATCCTGAGCGTGACCGTCGGATTCATCGCGGTTTGGTTAGGAGTAATCACCGGGAGGACGCTTGGATGAAACCTCGGAAATTGTGATCACGTCAATGAGCAATTGGCGATAAGAGCCACTAAATCTTGGGCATTCCGTTTTGGAGCAACGAGTCGTCGCTTGATTCTTCCGCTAGTTCATATCAGAATGGAACTTGAATTGTTCGAGCCGTTTGAATCTTTGCTTTCGCGCGTATTTAGGCCAGTGGAATCAGTGGGAGTTGTCGCTGCCTGCGTGAAAATTGCTGGAGGACATGAAAGAGTGCGCATACCAGATAACCATTATTCGCATTATTCGGTTCTTATCTCTGGTCTAATTTGCTTTCTGGGTCTCGGAATCTTAGCCTCGCCGTCGAATAGCGAAACACAGAGCGGAGCTACGCCGCACGCCGCTTTGCTCGCTACCCTCGTCCATGGCATGCGCGCCCTTCCCGCAGCGGCCCCTCGCCGGGCCGCCGCTCAGGACGCCGGGCAGGCTGCCCCTCCTCCCCCTCCTGCTGCGGGGCCAACCGTGCCGAAACCAGTGGTGTTGCCCGAGGGTGACGGCAAGCCCATTGCGACCGAGTATTGCCAGATGTGCCACCGGCTGACCAATTTGACGAGGGCGCACAAGAACCTCGACGACTGGAAAGACACAATTCACACCATGATCGACCGTGGCGCAGACATTCCGGACGACAAGATAGATGCTTTGGCGCAGTATCTCGCCGCGAACTTTGGCCCCAAGGACGCCACTCCCGCCGGGGCTGCTCCAGCGGCTGCTCCTGCCACTCCGGCTCCTTCGCCAGATGCGGCGGCGCCAAGCACTCCTGCACCAGCCAAGGCCGTGGTGGAATTGCCGGATGGCGACGGGAAAGCGATCGCCATGGAAAATTGCCAGGCCTGCCACAAGCTTACGAATCTGACAAAGGCGCACAAGAGCCTGGACGATTGGAAGGACACTGTGCAGACCATGATCGATCGCGGAGCGAATGTCCCCACGGACCAGGTCGATATTCTCGTTCAATACCTCGCGAAGAATTTTGGCCCGAAGGACCCGTCTGCGCCGGCATCCGCCGCGCCTCCGTCCTCCACGCCCGCGCAATAACCTTCCGGTCGGAGCAACCCGGGAACGCCAATCTCCCGATTGGCGATTTGCGCCCGCCAATCGGGAGATTGGCGTTCCCGGGACGCATCACCAACAAACTCTGGCTTAACTTCAAAGAATCGTGAATTGGCGGGAGGGCGCTTTCCAGGGAGGCGCCCGAATTCCTGAGTATTCAGGCTTGGCTTGCGCCCATGTTGTGTCCGTGCGAAAATTGCCACTCAACAAGCTGCGCCCATCGCTCCAAGAGGAACAAGGATTCCTGAATTTCGCGCGGGCGCAGTCGTTTGGCTCACGACGGCGATATCGTCTAAGGGTTAGGACAGCGCCCTCTCAAGGCGCAGATCCGGGTTCGAATCCCGGTATCGCTACCAAAGCTCAAAAATCCCTATAAAACGCCAAAATCAGCCTTCAGGTTACGTTTTCTAGAAGCGTAAACACTGGGTTTCCCTGTTCCAGAGCAGAATTCGGACGTCGAGATTTATCCCCAGAACGAAGCATTCGGTTGAGGACTCCAGAATGTTGCTTGCGAATTCGACCATCCGCAGCGCGGCCGCAAGGAGAGAGCTACCGAAAAAACCCAGCGTCATTATTCTCTACTCTTTTTGATCCGGAAGGATACCTCGCCGGCGAGGACCGTCGCCAAAGCTCTGCTGGCCGTCGGAAAGAGTTCGGCCAGACGCGACTTGCAGCGCGGGTCAGTACTTGATCAGCCGAAAGGAGACGGAAGTCACATGGAAGGGGAATCAAACATTCGCCAGGTGTGGCTCTACAGGCTTGCGAGCATTTGACTTTAGAAGGCGCAATCTAACCCGCGAACTAAGGTCGCGCTTACTGCGGAACCACGAGAAGCGTCTCCCTCGAGTCTCCACAATTCGGCGCGGCACTCTTTAGCGATATGGTCAGTCGTATTCCAGAGGGATCCCGGTTCGCAACACTTACCGCAGCGCCGAACAACGAAAGAATGCGGTACGCCACGGGAGGACCCAACCCCAAGTCCCCGCCCGGTGTGCTTGCTTCGCCCGTCGAGAAGAGATCAAAGAATTTCGTCAAGGCGGGGCCGGGGATTGCCCTGCCTTGACTCTCGATGATAACCATGGATGAATCGGCCACAACCTCCCGTGATAGCCGGACCGTCTCGCCCTCCGCGGAGAATTTAACGGCAGTCTCGAGGAGATTCTGCAAGGCCCTTACCAGCAAGTCCTCGTCTCCCAGGACGAGGTCCGGGTCCGCCGTTGGCGGGGCGATCGTGACGCGACGGGATTTGGCAAACTCAGTCGTTCCCTCAATTGCGCGGCCTAACGCCGCATGCAATGAGACCGGAGCTGTTCGGAACGGCTCCCGGTTCACGTCAATTTGAGTGAGGAGCAAGGCATCATCCAGTATCGCAAGAATTCTTCGGCGAGATTGTTCGAACATCTCCTGGAGTTCTTTGTTCTCCACGGTGGAAGACATGCCGTCCAAAATAAGTTCGCTGACACCGAGAAGGCCGTTGAGCGGGGTGCGGAACTCGTGCGAGATGAGGTTCAGGAACTCGTTCTTAGAATGATCGAGGAGGGTCAGCCGCCCGTTTGCTTCGACCAGTTCACGGGTGCGCGCGGCGACAGCCTTCTCCAAGCGTTCATTCTGCAGCATCAATTCGCGCTGGAGGCCGTGCAGTTTGAGATGCGTTTCCACGCGTGCCTGAACTTCTTCGAACTGGAAAGGCTTGGATATGTAGTCGACCGCACCGGACTGGAAAGCCTTCACTTTGTCCTGGGTTTCGTTCAGGGCGCTAAGAAATATGACGGGAATGTTGGAAAGCTCTGCGGTGGACTTGAGGCGGGCGCACACTTCGTAGCCGTTCATCTCCGGCATGTTGATGTCCAGCAGAATCAAATCTGGGGGATACTTCATGGCCGCCGCTAGCGCCAGCCGGCCCAATGGAAACGAGCGCGCTTCATGCCCTTGTTGCAGCAGCATGTCTTCCAACAACTTCAGGTTGGCGGGATTGTCATCCACGATCATGATGTTGCCCTGCTTAGACAGCAACTGCCCTGTTATCGCTGGCACATTTCCTCCAGCAATCGCCCCAGGGCGTCGTATTCGTACTTGTCAGCAAGCTCCTTTAGAACGTGTGCGGACTCGGCATCTGCAGTCTCGCGCACCTTGACGATCAGTTTGTCCAGGAGCCCCTTGTTGCCGCTCAAAGTCGCGATACGCAGTTCTTCGACTAGTTCCAGCGGCAGTTGCCAGAGCATCTCCGCACTCAGGGCCCCCACCGGGGCAAGGGTTTGGCTTTCGGCCCCGCTCATTTCCTCGTAGTCATAGGCAATGTCTAGAAGGCTGCGCACCTTTTCGAGCAGTTCGTCCTCAAAGCAGGGCTTCGCCAGGAAATCGTCGGCCCCGCTTTGAAAGGCGGCTCGACGGTCATCATCCATGGCACTAGCGGACAGAGCGATGATAATCGTCTCCCTTCCACGAGGATCCGCCTTTATTTTTCGAATCGCCTCTAACCCGTCCATGACCGGCATATGGATATCCATCAGGATTAACCGTGGTTGCCATTCCTCCCAGGCTCGGATGGCTGCCTCACCGGTATCCGCACTTCGCACGGGAAAACCAACGGTGGTCAGCAGTTTCATCAGCCAGTCCCGGCCGTCAAGCTGATCGTCGACGACCAGGATTCCGGGAACATGCTGTCCAGCCCCGATCGCAATGACGCGCCGAGGAACGCTTCGCCTTACGGCTACCCCGGAGTCGCCACGTTCGATCAACATCTCGAATCGGAATATGGAGCCCTCGCCGGGGCTGCTCGTCACCGTAATATCCCCTCCCATCAATCGTGCGTACGCGCGGCCAATCGCCAACCCCAAACCGGTTCCCCCCTCGGCATTAAGACCATGCATAGTTTGGCTAAACGGCTGGAACAGCTTCCTTTGTTCCTCATCCGTCATGCCCGGACCGGTGTCCTCCACGCGGGCTGACAGCCACAGCCGATTGGCTGTTCTTTGGTCGAACGTGATGTGCAGCTTAACGTGGCCGCGCGTGGTAAACTTGATTGCGTTTCCCAGGAGGTTGATCAGCACCTGGCGTATCTTACCTTCGTCCGCCACAACGTAGGGCACGGAATCCCCAGAGACCAACACTTCGAATTGCAGCGACTTGGCCTCAGCCCGCAAGCGGAACATCGCTGCGAGATCGTCCAGGAAATGGGGGAAATTGAATGTCTTCGGGTGAAGCTCCGTGCGGCCGGCCTCGATCTTGGACATGTCGAGGATTTCGTTTAGCAGGGCCAACAAATGTTCGCCGCTTCGGCAAATGATCATGAGATTCGTTTTCGCATCCGTTCCCAGGCTCGGATCCCGCAACATCAATTGGGAGAATCCGAGAATGGCGTTCATCGGGGTGCGGATTTCGTGAGACATGGTCGACAGGAACACACTCTTAGCCCGGTTCGCGGCCCGCATTTCCATGTTGGACTGCACCAGCTCCTGCGAGCTCAGGTCCAGGGATCGCTCGATCATCAGGCGGCCTTCGTCAAACTCCTGGTAGGCCGCATCGACGGCGTGCAGAAGCCCTTGAAGTTGCGGAGGAAGCGTATCCGCGACGACGCCGTGTCTGCGCATCTGGCGAAGGAGTAGAGTGTGGTAATAAGTCATTCCGCGTGACCTTAGTTCGCATTCCCGACGCGTCCGGCGCAGACCTAACCTTCCATGAAGGCCGTGATGGTCATGGTCTGATTATGCAGCTCACATTTTGCGCCGGGCGTAAAGGGAGAAATCTCACCGTATGAGTAGAAGCCGGCCAGGGCGCAATCCTGGCCCAGAATATCCTGGACCCCTTCCACTTCTTCCTCGACCCGCTGCTTCAGAATCAGCTTGCGGCCGACGCAGCTGATGAGAACCGCGAGCTGCGCCGAACCACCAGCCAGCCCGTCGGAGGTAGCGCGGGCCGCCCCGGCGGCACCGTCGATAAGCCGGTCGAAGTTGGCCATCATCAGCCGGGCGTGAGAGCCTTCCGGCACGTCGACCGCAAAGGTGAGGCTATGTTCTTCGCGGTCGACGGATAGAATCGTCCGCACAATCCAGGTTGAGTCCTCGCCGGTCCGCAGGCTCAACGGGAAGAGCAACCCGGTTGCCGGCAAGCCTTTGGCGTGCTTGCCCAAATAATTCTCATAGAGGTCGAGCGCCGACTGGCCGTCGAGTTCGTAGAGAACGTTTCCCCGGGAACGGGTAATCAGCCGCTCCGGGCCGAACGGGTCCCATCCCCCCAGCGAGCCGCAGCTGGCTTTCAGGCGATCGCCATAGAATCCCACTACTGCCACGATGCCTTCATGCGCTTCCTCTCCATGCAGTACGAGCGTATGCCGGAACCGGTCGGCGTCGCCCGCCAGCCCCCCGGTCACCTGGACATGCTCGGGGATGTTCGCGGCAAGGCCTTTAACGAGCTCGCTGCCGTTTACACTCAGCCCATCGGAAAGTGCGAACACATGAACGAGACCGTCCTTGCGAAGTTCCCCAGCGATCCTGGCTCCAGCGGAATAGCTGTCCTCCGCGCCGCGAATCTCTGTCGAGGCCAGGCGGACTTCCGTATGGTCGAAGTGCACGGCGGTCACAACCAGGGAATTATCCAGCACGCGGATGCCTTCGATCTCGCCGGCTGTGGAACATCCCAGTAGCAGGGCCTTCGGATAGCTCTTCCGGATGTCGCCCAGCAGTTTGCGCTCCTGGAGAAGCCGTGTAGCGCCGAACACCATCACGAATTGAGATCGGTCATCTGCTTCGCTCCGCAAGGCGGGCTCCCAGCCTTGGGCCGAGGTCCATAGCATCTGTTTGACTTCCATTTCACACCTCCTGTCCCCCGCTGCATCGCGCCGGTAGATGGTTTACGACCGCTTTCCTCAATCGGGAATAGCTGTTGTCTACGACTAACGCTACTTCATGGTTCCATTTGACCAGCAGTCCCTTCAGAATCATGCAAAACTAGTCCCCGATTGACTGAAACGAAGCCTCGAGTAAATTGATGCGAAAGAGATGCCAAGGGAAATTAAAGCAAGAGAGATGCCAATCGGAAGGAAGGGAAAGTATTTGTTATCAGGCTGATAGAACCCGCCTCCGGTTATGTCGTTGTTCTAATTTGGGACCGAATTGTCGAATAGCATCACGTGCCACGGTAACCGGGCTGTATTCAATATCCGGCCTCGACTTCATCGTGAGACACTAATCCGTGAAACCGATGGGAACCACTGGCCACAAATCGCTCGGTTCGGCGTCCGGGCCTTGGTTGGACGTCCGGCAAGAGCGGAGAGACGCGCATCCTCAGCGATGTGCGCACGAGCAGCCTTCGACCTCACTTGCGCCGGCTTCGCGGTTTTGTTTGTCTTTTTTCCTTTCCTATTGTGATCTTCTCTTGGAATGCGGATCATCATGACCCAATATAAACTAATAAGTATATACGCCGATCATTCTGTTTTTGGTGGGTACCCGGGAGAACGGGCGGCGGTAGTGGGTGGGTTTAGACTGAGGACGAAGGTGAGATCGGCTCTGCCCCAGCACTAATCAGGACCCTCGCCTATAGGATTTCGGGTATAAGCGCGGTATAAGTAGGCAGGGCGCTTGAGGGCGTTCTGGGGCTAATGCCTCACTGGTAATAAAGGATAAAACGGCATATTCCCTGGGATTCCGCCCCTTTCTATTGAATCCCGGTATTGCTAACATACTAGGGATACTTGTGCCCACTGAGGGGTGGCGTAACCGGACCTGGCTGGAATACGTCAAAAGGGTCGAGTCAATTCATACCAACTGACAGGACAAATATGGCCATTTCTGATTCCTCGCAACAAAACGATGCGGAGCGTCCAGCGGAATCGCATCCTCTCGGCGGCGAAACCAGCAAGCCGAAAAAGAGCGGATGGCTATGGATCCTCGCCCTAATCGTGCTGGCCGGTGGCGCGTACTACTATTATAAATCGCGTCCTTCCTCGGAGAGCAAGGCGGCGCCCGCGCCCGGCGCCAGGGCAGCGTCATTGGGTCCTGTCTCGGTAGCCGTCGCGGCGGCTCTGAAGCAAAACGTTCCCTATTATCTCTCGGGGCTTGGGACGGTGAGCGCGTTTAACACGGTGACGGTGAAGAGCCGTGTGGATGGGCAGCTCGAAAAAGTCAATTTCACGGAGGGGCAATTCGTGCGTGAAGGAGATCTCCTGGCGGAGATTGATCCTCGACCCTACCAAGTGGCGTTGGAACAAATGGAAGGGCAACTCTCCCGCGATCAAGCACAGCTGAACAATGCCCGGGTCGATTTTGCGCGATATGACCAGTTGCATAAAGAGGGCGTCATAGCGGGGCAGCAAGTGGACACTCAAAACGCAACTGTGGGACAACTGGAAGGCGCCCTGCGCGCCGACCAGGCGCAAATCGACAACGAAAAATTGCAATTGAATTACTGCAAGATTACGGCGCCGCTCAGCGGACGAGTCGGGCTGAGGCTCACCGATCAAGGCAACATGATTCACGCCACGGACCCGAACGGCCTGGTCGTCATCACGCAAGTGCAGCCGATTGCGGTTCTTTTCACCCTGCCCGAAGACAATCTCCCGGAAGTCATCCAGCACATGAAAAGCGAGACGTTGGGGGTCGAAGCGTACAGCCGCGACGATCAGAATAAGCTCGCAGCGGGCAAACTTTTGACCGTCGATAATCAGATCGATCCCACCACGGGAACGGTTCGATTCAAAGCGGCTTTTGACAATCGGGATTTGTCGCTCTGGCCGAATCAATTCGTAAACATTCGTTTGATGCTTGCCGTGCGCAAAGATGCCATCGTGGTGCCGTTGGCCGCGATTCAGCGCGGAACGCAGGGCTCCTATGTCTTTACCGTAAAGGCCGGCAAGGCAAATATGCAGGCCGTCAAAGTGGATTTGACGCAGGGAAATATCGCCTTGATCGCCAGCGGCGTTTCCGTAGGCGATCAAGTGGTGGTGGACGGACAGGAACGGTTGCAGGCGGGCACTCCGGTGGAAGTGCATAACGCGTCACCAACCGAGCCCGCTGTTGGTTCCGGCGGCGTTCCCGCTCCCAGCAAAGATTCCGATCATTCCAGCGAACCGAAAAACAAAAGGCAGGGAAAGCAGAACTGATGAATCCGTCCCAGCCATTCATTCTGCGCCCCATCGCGACTTCTCTGCTCATGGCCGCAATTTTGCTCGCCGGGGCCGTGGCGTACTGGCAGCTTCCAGTTTCCGCGTTGCCGCAGGTTGACTATCCGACGATCCAGGTTCTCACGTTTTATCCGGGGGCGAGTCCCTCCGTGATGGCCTCGGCGGTGACCACGCCGCTCGAGCGGCAATTCGGGCAGGTGCCCGGGCTCAATCAGATGACCTCGACCAGCTCTTTCGGGGCGTCTCTCATCACGCTACAATTTGTGCTCGATCTGAATATCGACGTGGCCGAGCAACAGGTTCAGGCCGCGATCAACGCCGCGACCACGTTTCTTCCGACGAATCTTCCCAATCCGCCGATCTACAGTAAGACCAACCCCGCGGACACTCCGGTTCTTACGCTCGGGTTGACATCCGATACGCTGCCCCTGACCAAACTCGAAGATATGGCGGACACCATCCTGTCGCAGAAAATTGCGCAATTGCCAGGGGTTGGTCTGGTGAGCATCAGCGGCGGCGAGAAGCCGTCGGTGCGGATTCAGGCCAACCCGACCGCGCTCGCCTCCTATGGATTGAGTCTGGAAGATTTGCGCACAGCGCTGGCGCAGGCAAACGTCAATCAGGCCAAAGGCAATCTGGACAGTTCCCAGCAGGCGTTTACGATTTGGGCGAATGACCAGTTAATGTCAGCCGATTCGTATAAGCCCATCGTCATCAGCTACAAGAACGGCGCTCCGGTCCGCATCATGGACGTGGCCAACGTCATCGACGGCGCGGAAAATGTCAAACTGGCGGCCTGGGAAAACGACAAGCCCGCCGTGATCGTCAACATTCAAAGGCAGCCGGGCGCGAACATCATCAACGTGGTGGACCGCATCAAGAGCCTGCTGCCGCAGCTCAAGGCATCGCTGCCTTCTTCGGTCCAGCTTTCCATTCTGACCGACCGGACCACCACGATCCGCGCTTCCGTGTCGGACGTGCAATTCGAGCTGATGCTGACCGTGGCGCTGGTCGTGCTGGTCATCTTTTTGTTTCTGCGCAGCCTGGCGGCGACGGCCATTCCCAGCGTGGCTGTGCCCCTTTCGCTGGTGGGCACGTTCGGCGTGATGTATTTGCTGGGCTACAGTTTGGACAACTTGTCGCTCATGGCGCTCACGATTTCGACCGGGTTCGTGGTCGACGATGCGATTGTCATGATCGAAAATATCACGCGCTACATCGAGGAGGGCGACCCGCCGCTCGAGGCCGCGTTGAAAGGTTCCGAGCAAATCGGCTTCACGATTCTTTCGCTTACCGTGTCTTTGATCGCTGTGTTGATTCCGCTCCTGTTCATGCAGGATGTCGTGGGCCGGCTTTTCCGCGAATTCGCAATCACCCTGAGCGTGACGATTCTGGTTTCGGCCGTCGTGTCGCTGACGCTCACGCCCATGATGTGCTCGAAAATTCTGCGCCATCAAAAAGAATCGGAAAAGAGCTGGTTCTACAAGATTTCGGAAAATTCGTTGAATTGGGTCATCGAGCAATATGCGACGATCCTGCGTTTTGTGCTGAAACATCAGCCGGCCACCCTGGTCGCGACGGTCGGCACGCTGGCGCTTACGATATTTTTGTTCCTGGTCGTGCCGAAGGGCTTTTTCCCCGTGCAGGATACCGGAGTCCTCCTCGGCGTCTCGGAAGCCCCGGCAACCACTTCGTTTCTCGCCATGGGGGAGCGCCAGCAGGCTCTGGCGAAAGTTATTTTGAAGGATCCCGACGTCGTCAGCCTCTCGTCCTTTATCGGCGTCGACGGCGTCAACATGCTGCCGAACAGCGGGCGCATTCAGATCAATCTGAAATCGCGCGAAGAAAGAACGGATGACGCTCCCACCGTGATTCGCCGGCTGCAAGCGAGCCTGAACGACGTGAAGGGAATTACGCTCTACCTGCAGCCCGTGCAGGACCTGACCGTGGAAGACCGGATCAGCCGCACGCAATTCCAGTACACGATGGAAGACGCGGACGGGCAGGAGCTGGCCGATTGGGTGCCAAAGCTCATCGATCGGCTGAGAAATTTGCCGCAGTTGACCGACGTGGCCAGCGACCTGCAAGAGCGCGGCATGCAGGCGACCCTGGTCATTGACCGCGACACGGCTTCGCGGCTCGGGATTATTCCGCAAGTGATTGACGACACGTTGTACGACGCATTTGGCCAGCGGCAGGTCTCCACAATTTTCACCCAATTGAACCAGTACCACGTCGTGCTCGAAGTGAATCCGACGTTCCAGCAGGATCCCGACGCGCTCAAACAGATTTACGTGCACTCGTCGAATGGATCGCAGGTGCCGCTCAGCGCGTTCACGCAGTACTCCTCGGAACTCGCTCCCATCGCCGTCAACCACCAGGGACAATTCCCGGTGGTGACTTTGTCCTTTAACCTGAAGCAAGGCGCTTCGCTCGGCCAAGCAGTGAACGCCATCAAGCAGGCGCAGCAAGATCTCGGCTTTCCGGTGAGCATCCACGCGGGATTTCAGGGAACAGCGCAAGCTTTCCAGGCCGCTCTGGCAAATGAGCCGATCCTGATTCTGGCCGCCCTGGTGACCGTGTACATCGTTCTCGGCGTACTCTATGAGAGCTACATTCATCCCATTACGATTCTTTCGACGCTGCCCTCGGCCGGCGTCGGCGCGCTTGTCGCCTTGCTGATCACGCACACCGATTTCAGCATCATTGCGCTCATAGGAATTATCCTGCTGATTGGAATCGTTCAGAAGAACGCGATCATGATGATCGACTTTGCGCTCGATGCGGAGCGCAAGGGCGGCAAAAATCCCATTGACGCGATTTATCAGGCTTGCCTGTTGCGTTTCCGCCCCATTCTTATGACCACCTTGGCCGCGATGCTGGGCGGCTTGCCGCTGGCCCTCGGCGGCGGCACCGGAGCGGAATTGCGCAAGCCGTTGGGCATCGCGATCGTCGGTGGATTGATCTTCAGCCAGGCGCTTACCTTATTTACGACCCCGGTCGTGTATCTCGCGTTTGACCGGCTTGCCAAGCGCCTCGGGCACGGAGCTCCCATCGAGGCCACAACGCAGGCCAACGCGCCCGCGGATTAAGCAAGGTTTTGGTAGCGCAGGCTTCAGCCTGTGGGGGTTTGTCTTTGCATGGATGAACCCCCACAGGCTGAAGCCTGCGCTACTCTCTGCATCCATCAAGCTAAGCTATCCAAAAACCGGCGTATCTTCCTAAGGACGCGCGCGAACATGGCTGGAGTCAATCGACCGGTCTGCGTGTTCTGTTGGCTGGGATGGTAAGCAGCAAAGAGTCGAGGAAAATCCCCCGGCAAGGCAAAGCTCGCGCCGTGTGCAAATGGGTATGCCGCGCGTGACGCGATCAATCCTTGCCGCTTCAGCAAGTCGAGATACGTGTTGAGCGCGATGCCGCCCAGTGCAAGGATCGCTCGAGGGCGAATCAGCGCGAGTTCCCGCTCGAGATAGGGCAGGCAGTTGCGGATTTCTTCCGGCAGCGGCTTGTTGGCAGGCGGCGCGCAACGAATCGCCGCGGAAATCAGCGCGCCCTTTAAGATGAGTCCGTCATCTGCGCGCTTGGATTGCGGCTGATTTGCAAATCCCGCGTGGAAAAGTTGCTCATACAGAAAATCGCCTGACCGGTCGCCCGTAAACATCCGCCCCGTGCGGTTGGCCCCGTGCGCGGCGGGCGCGAGGCCGATGATGACGAGCCGAGCTTCAGGATCGCCAAACGCCGGGACGGGCCTTCCCCAGTAGGTCCAGTCGCGGTAGGCGCGGCGTTTCGTGCGCGCGATTTCCTCGCGATATTCCACCAGGCGCGGACACTTCCGGCAATTTGTGATCTCGCGGTCCAGAATGATCAGGCTATCGTTCGGCACTACCCCTCCCGAAAAAGCACCAGTACTCTCAAAATTCTGTGTTGGAAAGTATAGGACGGCGCCACGCTTTTCTACCATTCTTCGAAACCCCGAAAGGGAATTGAGTTTCACCGCAAGATCCGGATAGCGCCCAAACAACGGTCCCGGATACCGTGGTTGGGGCGCGACCGGACGGCTGTCAAACCGGGGCTGCGGCATTTGCGTCCAAATTGGCCCCCAACCAATTTGGGTTGCACACCAATTTGGCTGCAATCCAATTTGAATCTGGCGTTCATTTGCGAAGGGGCGAGGATGAAGAGGACGAAATCGTCCGCGACGTTCGCGATTTGCCGGCGCCGCCAAGAAGGGAGACCCATGAAGAAGGCCTTGTTGCTGCCAGCTCTGATCCTGCTGCTTACGAGTACTGCCGTTTGGGCAAAGAAGAATCCGCCCCGCCCGTTCATGTTGCGAGATCTAGTTTTCCTGAACGGAGCACAAGTTCCGGCGGGGACGTATGAATTAACCTGGGAGACTTATGGTTCGACCGCGCGTGCGACCTTGTGGAAGGACGGGCAGTTCGTGGTCTCCGCTCCGGGAGTCTGGGTGAAGAACGGGGTCAAGTACACGGAAGACGCGGCGCTGCTTCGCGTGAATTCCGACGGGACGAGGTCGCTCATCGAGATTCGCATCGCGGGCGCGGCCAGAGCGATCGTGTTTGACCACAGTGACGCCACTGTTCATTACTCCGCCATGAACCCCTGATCTCTTCCGTTGCCGCACGGCTGTCGCGTGGCTCGCCGATGCCTGGACGTTTCGCGCGCGTGATTGACTCCCCTTGCGCTGGACGATAGCATGATGGTTTCCGTTACCGCTCTCCTTGGTGCCGGAGAGATGCGCCCATGGCGGCAGAAACCAAATCCGGGACTGTGCTCGACCGCATCATCGAGGCGCGCCGCGCCGCGATTGCTCACCGGAAGAAATCTGTTCCGGAGACGGCGCTCCGCTTCGGTGTGAAGCATGCGAAGCCGGTTCGCGATTTTGCGGCCGCGCTGACACGCGATTCCCTGAATGTCATCGCCGAATTGAAGAAGGCGTCGCCTTCGCGCGGCTTGATTCGCGCCGATTTTGACCCGGTGAAGCTGGCGAAAAGTTTCGAGGAGGCCGGAGCGGCGGCGCTTTCCGTGTTAACCGAAGAGGAATTCTTTCAGGGCGATTTGAAACACATGCGCGACGCGCGCGCGGCGGTGGGTTTGCCGGTGCTGCGCAAGGATTTCATCATCGATCCCTGGCAGGTCTGGGAGGCGCGGGCGACGGACGCCGATTCGTTCCTGCTGATCGTTGCGGGACTCGGCGACGCCCTCCTCGGCGAATTGCTCGCGCTCGGCCGCGAGCTGGGAATGGAGCCGCTTGTCGAAGTGCACACGCGCGAGGAGTTGGCGCGAGCTTTGGCGGCGGGCGCGCGTATCCTGGGCGTGAACAACCGCGATCTTCGCACGCTCGAAGTGCGCGTCGAAACGTCGGAGGAATTGATTGCGGCTATCCCCGACGAATGCATCGCCGTATGCGAATCCGGTCTGCGCTCCCACCAGGATCTGGCGCGCCTTCGCGCCGCGGGATTTGACGCGTTCCTCATTGGCGAGCATCTCATGGCTCAGCCGGACCCGGCGGCGGCGCTGCGCAAATTGCTGGGCGCCTAGAGTAGCGCAGGCTTCAGCCTGCGGGGTTTGGTCCTAGCAAGGACGAACCCCCACAGGCTGAAGCCTGCGCTACAAAAATCCAATGCCGACTCGTGTTAAAATTTGCGGCATCACCACCTGGGACGACGCGCGCTTATCCATTGACCTGGGAGCTTCCGCGCTCGGATTCAATTTTTATCCGCCCAGCCCGCGGGCGATTAGCCCTGCGGATGCGTGGAGCATCATTCGGCGTCTGCCGCCGTTTGTGGAAGCGGTCGGCGTGTTTGTGAATTGGCCGCCGCTGGTGGTGGATGCGCTGGCGCGGGCGTTGCGGCTCGGTTCGGTGCAACTTCACGGAGCGGAATCGCCCGGGGAAGTGGGCGAAGTGGGCCGAAAGCATCGGGTGATTAAGGCGGTTCAGGTGAAGCGAGGATTCCGCGTCGCTTCGCTGGCCCGGTACCGCGCGGCTGATGCAATACTGCTGGATGGATTCGCGCGCGGTTTGCACGGCGGCACTGGCCGCACGCTGGATTGGAAATTGGCGCACGCTGCGAGCCGCTATGGACAGATCGTCCTGGCGGGTGGCCTGACGCCGGAAAATATTGCCGAAGCGATTCGCGTCGCTCAGCCGTACGCCGTCGATGTGGCTAGCGGCGTGGAAGCGCGGCCCGGACGCAAGGATCCCGCGCGATTGCGTGCGTTATTCGCCGCGGTCGAGGATTTTTTGTAGCGCCCGCCTTCAGGCGGGCATGTGCGTCACCGCAAAATGCCCACCTGAAGGTGGGCGCTACAGCGCCTGAATCGCGTTGAAATG
This sequence comes from uncultured Acidobacteriota bacterium, assembly GCA_963719875.1. Taxonomy (GTDB): domain Bacteria; phylum Acidobacteriota; class Terriglobia; order Acidiferrales; family UBA7541; genus Palsa-360. The sequence goes on from CAVRDJ010000002.1 coordinate 2,982,146, forward strand.
GAGAGGAACTCGTTGTCCACCGCAACTCAAACCTGGCCGGACGCGAAGGGCCGCTTCGGTCCTTACGGGGGCCGCTACGTTCCGGAGACGCTCATGGCGCCGCTCGAGGAACTCGAGCACGCGTATGATGACGCGCGCAAAGACCCGAGTTTCCAAAAGGAAATCGACTACTTGCTCAAGAATTTTGCCGGGCGCCCCACGCCGTTGCAATTTGCCTCGCGGCTGACGGAGCACTTGGGCGGGCCGCGCATCTACATGAAGCGCGAAGACCTGCTGCATACCGGCGCGCACAAAATCAACAATTGTATCGGCCAGGGCTTGCTGGCTGTGCGCATGGGGAAGCGCCGCGTCATCGCGGAAACGGGTGCGGGCCAGCACGGAGTTGCTACGGCGACGGTTGCGGCGCGCCTGGGCCTCGAATGCGTAGTCTACATGGGAGTGGAAGACATGGAGCGCCAGCGGCTCAACGTCTTCCGTATGCGTTTGCTGGGCGCGGAAGTGGTGGGCGTGAATTCCGGCACGCGCACGCTCAAGGACGCGATCAACGAAGCGATGCGCGACTGGGTCACGAATGTGCGCACGACGCATTATTTGCTCGGCTCGGTATTGGGGGCGCATCCGTACCCGATGATGGTGCGCGACTTTCATCGTGTGATTGGCCTGGAAGCGCGCGCACAGATTTTGGAGGCTGAAAAGCGCTTGCCCGACTTGCTCGTCGCATGTGTCGGGGGCGGTTCCAACGCGATTGGCTTGTTCCACGCATTTCTGAACGATGCGAACGTGAAATTGCTGGGCGTCGAAGCGGGAGGACGCGGCACGACTCTTGGCGAGCACGCCGTGCGCATGGCTGCGGCGGGCGGATACTCGGGTGGGCGGCCCGGTGTGTTGCAGGGCACTTATTCCTACGTTTTGCAGACGCCCGACGGCCAGATCGCGACCACGCATTCTGTTTCGGCGGGCCTGGATTATCCGGCGATTGGCCCCGAGCACGCCTGGCTCGCCGACCGGCATCGCGCCGAATACACAGCCGTGAGCGATGACGCAGCGGTCGCCGCGGCGCGCACCCTCGCGCGAATGGAGGGCATCATTCCAGCGCTCGAATCGGCGCACGCGCTCGCTGAATTAATCGTGCGCGCGCCGAAAATGCCCCGCGACGCGATTGTGATTCTGAATTTATCGGGGCGAGGCGACAAGGACATGGAAATCCTGGCCCGCTATTTGTAACCCGGGAACGCCAATCTCCCGATTGGCGTGGACTCAAATCGCCAATCGGGAGATTGGCGTTCCCAGGACTTGCGGAATATGGCTCATGCGACCACAACCATGACGAATCCATCGCGCATCGCGCAGCGGTTTGCTGGCTTGCGCCGAACGGGCGAAATGGGCCTGGTCGCGTATCTCACCGCGGGCGATCCGACGCTCGACGCGACCGAGCAGTTCGTGCTCGCTCTTGCAGCCGCGGGCGCGGACGTAATCGAACTGGGCGTGCCGTTCAGCGATCCCGTAGCCGATGGCCCGGTGATTCAACGCGCGAGCGAACGCTCGCTACGCGGCGGCACGACGCTCGCAGGCGTGCTTTCACTCGTGAAATCGCTGCGCGCCAAGACCGACGTGCCGCTCGTTCTGTTCAGCTACTTCAATCCCATCTTGCAGATGGGGCTTGAGAAATTTGGCGACGCGGCAAAGTCGGCGGGCGCCGATGGCGTATTGATCACCGACCTCATCCCCGAGGAAGCAGTCGACTATCGCGCGGCAATGTCCTCCCGCGGCCTGGACACAATTTTCCTGGCCGCACCCACTTCGACCGACAATCGCCTAGCGCTCATTGCCAAATCCACAAGCGGATTTCTGTACCTGATTTCGCGGACCGGCGTGACCGGCGCGAAAGATCAACTCGCGGACGAATTGCCGGCCCTGGCGCGGCGCGTGCGGCGCTTCACCGAACTTCCGATTGCGATTGGGTTCGGAATTTCACTGCCGGGGCACGTTTCGTTGCTGGGCGGATTGGCCGACGCCGCTGTGGTCGGTTCGGCTTTGGTGGAAGAGATCGAGCGCTCCGGAACCGTGGAAGCGGCGGCTGCGGCGCTGGCCGCACGCGTCAAGTTGCTGAAAGGCGCGGCAGTGACCGGGATGAGCCGTCGGGAGCCCCAGCCATGAGCGTGCCAGACATCAGCGTGGAAGACTGGCGCCGTAAAATTGACGAAATCGACCGGCGGCTTGTCGAACTGCTGAACGAGCGCTCGCGCTGCGTTGTCGAAATCGGGCGGATCAAGCAAGCGTCGGGCGAAGCGCTCTACCAGCCGGACAGGGAGAAGCAAGTGCTCGACGCCGTAGCGCAAGCGAATCCGGGGCCGCTTCCGGACGCCGCGATTCGCCGACTGTTCGAACGCATCCTGGATGAAGCGCGATCGGTCGAACGCGCCGTGATGCACGGCGGCGACGGGAAAAAGGAAGGCTAGTCTCTCGCGCCCAGCGCTTCAGGGATTAAAACCCTTAGAGCGGAGGCAGCCTTGATGTCATGCCTGAAGGCATGACCCACAAAACGCATCGGATTTTCGGCTGGGAGTGATTAAGCAAGATTTGTGGGTCGCGGCTTCAGCCGCGACATTCGAGGGCTAGAAAAACATGGGCTTTAAAGTCTGTGTGAGAACTCAAAATTGGCACGTCTTTGTAGCGCCCGCCTTCAGGCGGGCACTTTGGAATCAAGCAGATGCCCGCCTGAAGGCGGGCGCTACATGAACCATAACCGAGTTCTCACACAGACTCTTTAGCCCCTGAAGTCCTATATCGCGAGTTTCGCTGTCAGTCTATGAAGTGATTTCAAGCATTTATTGACCTGAATAGGAGTTGAAATGGTTGTGGTGATGCAAGAAGGCGCGAAAGAGGAGCAGATCCAGCACGTGATTGACCGCCTGGTGTCGATGGGCTTCGACATTCATCGCTCGACGGGCGCGTCGCAAACGGTTCTGGGCGCCGTGGGCGTTCCGCCGGACTTCGATCCGCGGGACATCGAAGTCATCGATGGCGTGCGCGAAGTCGTGCGCATCACGCAGCCTTACAAACTGGCCAGCCGGGCGTTTCGCCCTCAGGGAACTGTCGTGGAACTGCCGCGCGGCGTGCGAATTGGCGGCACGGAAGTTGTAGTTGCCGCGGGGCCATGCTCGGTCGAGACGCCCCAACAAATCGGCGTGATTGCCGATCGCGTCGCGAAGGCCGGAGCGAAAATTCTCCGCGGCGGGGCGTACAAACCGCGCAGCTCGCCGTACAGTTTTCAGGGGCATGGAGAGAAAGCCCTCGCCATGTTGCGAGACGCTGCGGAAAAGAGCGGCTTGCTCGTTTGCAGCGAAGTGATGGACGCGTCGCAGATCCAGTTGATGCTGCCCTACATTGATATTTTTCAGGTCGGCGCGCGCAACATGCAGAATTATTTCCTTCTCCGGGCGCTCGGAACGGTCAGCAAACCCGTTCTGCTGAAGCGCGGGATGTCCGCAACGATTGAAGAACTCCTGCTGAGCGCCGAATATATTATGGCCGGCGGCAACCACAACGTGATCCTGTGCGAGCGCGGCATTCGCACATTTGAAACCGCCACGCGCAACACGCTCGACATCGCTGCGATTCCCGTCATCAAGAAGCTTTCGCACCTCCCGATTCTGGCGGACCCGTCGCACGGCACGGGAATTCGCGATAAAGTTCCTCCCATGGCGCGCGCCTCCGTCGCGGCCGGCGCCGACGGGCTGCTGCTCGAAGTGCACAACGATCCGGAGCATGCGCTTTCCGACGGCGCGCAATCGCTGTTCTTCGAGCAATTTGAAAAACTCATGGCTGAGCTGCGCATCATCGCTCCCGCCGTCGGCCGGAATATCGCTTAAGCCATGGCCGCCTCCTTCCGCCGCGTGGCAATTCTTGGCACCGGATTGATCGGCGGCTCGTTCGCCCTCGCGCTTCGCAAATATTTTCCGGATTCCGTGGTCGTCGGCTGGGACAAGCCAGATGTGCTACTGGAAGCGTTCGGACGAGGGGCGATCCACGAAGGGAATCCCAATTTTTCCCGCGCCTTCGCGGAAGCAGATTTAATTTATGTGGCGCTCCCGGTGGGACATACCATCGAGTTGCTGCCGGAAATCGCGCGGCTCGCTTCGCCGAATGCGCTGGTTACAGATGCGTCCAGCACGAAGCGATCGGTCTGTGCGGTGGCGGCGGAATCGTTCCACGAAGGCGGCGCGCATTTTCTGGGCGGCCACCCGATGGCGGGAAAGGAAATCTCCGGGATCGCCGCCGCCGACGCGAATTTGTTTCGCGACTCGAAATATGCTTTGATTCGCGCCTCCGCGAAAGAAAAAGCGTTCAAGGAGCGCGAACTGCGTGTTGCGGGATTTGTCGCGGTCATCGAGAAACTGGGCGCGGAGCCAGTCTGGCTGGAGCCGGAAGCGCATGACCGCGCCGCAGCGGTGGTCTCGCACTTGCCGCAGCTTCTCTCCGTTGCGCTTGCGGGATTGGTCCGCAGCCAGACCGATGAAACCGGGTTGCCTGTTACTCTGGCGGGCCGAGGGCTCCGCGACGCGCTGCGCCTGGCGGGCAGTCCATATTCGGTCTGGCGTGATATTATTCTCACGAACAGCGACAATCTGGAGCGCGTGCTGGACCAGATGGTCCAGGCCTTGGAGCAGGTTCGGAGTGATTTGCGGACGCGCGCGCTCGAGGAAGAATTCTCCGCCGCGGGAGAACTGTACAAGATTCTGCGGGATTTGCAGTAAACTGGTTTAACGAAATTATGCACATGTCTCGTCCATTTAACGTTCTTGTACCTGCTGAGGGTTTTGTTGTAGCCCGCGTCTTCAGACGCGGGGCTTTTCCGCGCCATTGGCGGAAACCCCTCGCCTCTGAAGAGGCGAGCTACAATGCACAAGGAGCCTGATTCGATGGATAAACGCGTAGCCAACGCCGATGTGGCGATCGAAAAACTCTTTGACGGCGCTGTCATCCTCGCGGGTGGATTCGGGACCTGCGGCATCCCGGAAAACCTCATTGCCGCCGTACGCCGCAAGGGCACGAAAAATCTAACTGTGGCCTCGAATAACGCGGGTTCGGTGGACGCCGGACTCGGCCTCTTGCTGCAAACGCACCAGATCAAAAAAATGATCGCCAGCTACGTCGGCGAAAACAAACTTTTCGAGCAGCAGGTGCTGAGCGGAGAGGTGGAGGTCGAGCTCAATCCCCAGGGCACCCTCGCCGAACGCATGCGCGCGGCCGGCGCGGGAATTCCGGCCTTCTACACGCCGACCGGAGTCGGCACGATGATCGCGGAAGGAAAAGAAGTCCGCGATTTTAACGGGCGCAAGTTCATACTCGAGCGCGGCCTGCGCGGCGATTTCGCTTTCATCAAGGCGTGGAAAGGAGACCGCTGGGGAAACCTGATCTATCGCAAGACGGCGCGAAATTTCAATCCGGTGATGGCGACGGCTGCGGATTACGTGATCGCCGAGGTCGAAGAGCTTGTCGAGCTGGGAACGCTGCCTCCGGAGTCGGTGCACACGCCGGGAATTTTCGTGAACGCAATTTTTCAGGGCGTCCATTACGAAAAGAAGATCGAAAAAAGAACATTGAGGAAACGCCTATGACGCAAGCGGTTTCGCATTCGCAAGGCAAGAACAGGTCACAGTCTGAGGACAGCAACCGGGAACGGATTGCACGCCGCATCGCGCAAGAGTTGCGCGACGGCTTCTATGTGAATCTCGGCATCGGCACGCCCACTCTGGTCGCCAACTACATTCCTGCTGGCATCAACGTCGTGTTGCAATCGGAAAACGGCATGCTCGGCGTCGGGCCTTTTCCTTATGAAGGCGAGGAAGACGCCGATCTGATCAACGCCGGCAAGGAAACGGTCACGGAAATTCCCGGCACGAGTTACTTTTCCAGTTCCGATTCGTTTGGAATGATTCGCGGCGCCCACGTGAACATGACGGTCCTCGGCGCGCTGCAAGTCGATGAAAAGGGCAACCTCGCGAACTGGGCCATTCCCGGCAAAATGCTCAAAGGCATGGGCGGCGCGATGGACCTCGTGGCCAGCTCGCCGTACGTGATCATCGCGATGGAGCACACCACGAAGGATGGTCAGCCCAAGATTCTCAAGAAGTGCACGCTGCCTCTCACAGGCTTGGAGGTTGTGGACCTGATCGTGACCGAGTTGGCGGTCGTCGCGGTCACGCCGGAGGGGCTGCTCCTGCGCGAAGTCGCGCCGGGCGTGACGCCAGCGGACGTGCAGAAACTGACCGAGCCGAGATTGCTCGTGGCTAAAGATCTGAAGACAATTGTGATTTAGAGATGACGAAAGAGACCCTTACTTTTGTCATTCCGAGCGAAGCGAGGCATCTCTCCGTTCCTCAGTGCAAACCAAAGAGAGATTCCTCGCTTCGCTCGGAATGACAAAATTGAAGGTGGGAGTTGTCCCCAATCCCGAGGTGGGCACAACGGGCTCCTAAATTCGAGAGAAGAGCGAGCGCATTCTTGGAACCGAACTCCATCGTCATTGTGAGCCTGCACACGCCCAAGGAAAAGTTGTGGGGCTCTCTTGTTTCCATGAATGCATCCGGAGTCACGCTGCGCGGCATCGATTTGAATTCGTTTGACGATTTCATCCGCCAGGTGCTGGACCCGGAGGGGGAGCGCATCGGGCTTCCCACGCTGTTTTTCCCCATGCAACGCATCGAGCGAATCGCGCTCGACGAGCCGCACGGATCGATTCCTTCGCTTTCTGGACGGTTCGAGCAGCGCGTGGGCCGTTCGATTCGGGACTATCTCGCGCTATTCGCGTAAGCTCAAGCGAAATCCAAAAATGACCTCTACCGTCTTTACTGTCCCGAACCAACTCACGTTTTTGCGGCTTGGATTTTTGCCGTTTTTCATTATTTCCATTCATTACCGCCGGTACGATGTGGCGCTCGTGATCTTAATCATCGCCGGGCTGACGGATGGGCTGGACGGCCTTCTCGCGCGCTCGCTGAACCAGAAGACCGCGTTGGGAGCCTATCTCGACCCTATTGCGGACAAGCTGCTGCTGTCCTCTTCCTTCGTTGTATTGGCGCTGAACCGGAAGATCAGCTGGTGGCTTGCCACGCTCGTGCTGAGCCGTGACATCATCCTCATGACGGCGGCTGCGGTGATTCTGGTGGTGGTCGGCTACCGGCCGTTCCCGCCCAGCATTTACGGCAAGGCCACGACGGCGCTGCAAATCCTGCTCGTGTTTGCCGTAGTGCTGCTGGCGGTTACGGACTGGGCCTGGCTGCAATTCGTCAGAAATATCATCGGCTATCTGGTCGCCGGCTTCACGGTCTTCTCCGGCTTTCAATATTGCTTCACGGTTGCCCGCCGCGTCAACGAACAGCAGACGTGATCTTGTAGCGCCCGCCTTCAGGCGGGCACTCTGGATTCAAGCACGTGCTCGCCTGAAGGCGAGCGCTACATGGCCCGCCGCAATATTGGCACACGGGATCTGAAGCGTGTCTTGTTGAAGGATGGCTTACGCACTCTGCAAATAATTCACAACCATGAAGCCGAAGCTGACGGCGATGGCGATCCCCGCAGCCCATCCGAGAAAATCAGCGAGCCGCCGCTCGCTCACGTCCGCGGGAGTCCGGTCGGGCATCAACCGCCCAAGTGCATAGCCTGTCGCCAGCCCGCCGAAGTGGGCGTAGTTGTCGGTGCCGCTGGAAATAAAGCCGAGGACGGCGATATAGATCAGCCAGCGAATCAGCGCGCTTCGCAAGGCCTGCGCAGCCATGCTCTTCCTGCCCGTGGTCGCTGCGAGGAGCACCCCGATGAGGCCCAGCAAGGCACCCGACGCACCCACGCTGAAGTGACCCACCGTAGAGCTGAGCAGGTAACCACCCACGCCCGTGATAACATACAAGAACAAGTATCGCGCCGAGCCATACATTTCCTCGACCATTGGCCCGATGTCCATCAGCACCCACATATTGAATCCAATATGGAGTAACCCTCCGTGAAGAAAGATTGCAGTTACCAATCGCCAGGGCTGGCTGATGTTGTAGGCCAGCGGAAGCGAAGCACCCAAACGATAGCTGATCTGAGTGGCAATTCCGCCGATGTTCATCAAACCGCCGCCCGCGCCTTCTCCGCCGGAGAATTTCATCGTGATCACGAATGACAGGGCGTACATCACGCAGCAGATTGCCAACATCGCATAAGTCACCGGCGAAGTCTGCGGCATCCAGCGGCCAAGAGTCCGGCTGGCGGCGGCCATGGAAAACGTCATGCTCGCGCCGCACTGATGGCACTTGGTGGCCGTTGCGCCGACCAGCGTCCCGCAGGCCGGACAGAGACGCGGGCGCTGGGCCTTCGGCTCGGAGTGAAACATCTCCGCAAGTTGGCTGCGCCAGCGGTCCAATTTGTAGCGCCATCGAACGGGAAGTGGCACGTCATCTCCTTGCTCGAAAAATTTCGCATGCCTATAATAGCCGGAATCGTGCACGGACGCGAAATGCGGTTCAAGTAGGACAGCCACTCTTGGCTGTCCGCTTTTGCCAAGCCGAAAATGCGCGGGACATCCAGGGACAGCCAAGAGTGGCTGTCCTACATTCAGATGGACCCACAGCGCGAAATTCGTATTGTGCAGGCGGGAAAAGAAAAGGTTGCTCATTGCAAGTGCTAAAAAAAAGTGGTGCCCGGATTGAGTGAGCGCGTGTCCAAGTGGCTGGCATCATCCACGCGTTCTTGCTGGTTGATCGCTCCACTCTTCTGGTCACTGCTCCTGGCGGGATGCGCAGGCCGCCGGCCGATCGCCAATACTCCTCCTCCGCCTCCCGCGGGGCCGGAATCCGCTCCGGCGCCTCCCCTCCCCCCTTCCGTGCCAAGCGCTGCGCAACCCCCCACACGAACTTCGCCGTTCGTGCCGGGTATCTTCGTCGAAGAGGGAACTGCGTCGTGGTACGGAATCCCATTTCACGGCCGTCGCGCGGCAAACGGCGAAATCTTCGACATGAACTCACTCGTGGCGGCGCATCGCACGCTGCCGTTCGGCAGCATCCTGCGCGTCACGAATCTGAATAATGGCCGCGACGTGCAAGTCCGCGTCATTGATCGCGGCCCGTTCGTCGGCGACCGCATTCTCGATCTGGCCCGCGCTGCGGCCGTGGCGCTGGACATGATCGGCACCGGCACAGCTCCCGTCCGCATCGAATTGCTCTCAGGCCCGAGTCCGGTGGAGGGAGACTTCACCGTGCAAGTCGGCGCCTTCGCGGACCGAGCGAATGCCGAGCAACTCCGCGACCGCATGCTCGGGCGCTATCAGCCGATTTTTATTCAGGACTATGACACGCCGACGGGACATTTCTACCGCGTGTGGGTCGGGCGGTTTCCGAATCCGGATGCCGCGCAGCAACTCGCTGTACAACTGAAAAATAGCGACGGGTTCCAGACATTTGTGATGCGGCTGGACCAACCGAATGATCTTGGCGTCAAGTAGTCACGATGAAAAACTTTCAACTCCTAACTCTCAACTGTAGACTCTGAACTCGGGGTATGCCTCATGGACGACTGCCTGTTCTGCAAGATCGGAAAGAAAGAAATATCGACGAAACTCGTATACGAGGACGCGGATATTTTCGCCTTCGAGGATATTCAACCGCAGGCGCCGAGCCACATCCTCATCTGCCCGCGAAAGCATCTGGCATCGCTGACAGATGCCGCAGAAGAAGACACGTCGATGCTCGGCAAGCTGCAACTGGTTGCCGCCAAACTTGCCGTGGAACGCAAACTGACCGCCGGCTACCGCACGGTGTTGAACAATGGGCGCGGAGCAGGGCAATCAGTGTTTCACCTGCACCTACATTTGCTAGGTGGCCGCGATTTTCGATGGCCACCGGGTTAAGTAGGACGGGCTTCAGCCTGTCTGCTTTTGACTTTTTTTTTCAACGCTGAAGTAGCCCAAAACCGACACGCTGAAGCCCGTCCTACTTGTGCGTCATGACGTACACGCCGTCCCAGTTTTCTTCGGGCCCGGCGACGAGATATTCCTTGCAGCGATTCAGGTACATGCGCGCGGGCCCGTCTTCGGGCCAGCGCTCCAGTAATTTTTCAAAGACGATTTGCGCATCCTGCCAGCGCCGTTCGCAGTAGCATGCTCGCCCCTGCGCGAAAAAATCAAGGCGTTCTTCAATGTCCGGCGCGTCGCCTTCCGGCGTGCCGCGCGCGGCAACCAGTTCGTACAGCGTGACCGGCTGCAATTTACCTTTCACTCGAATGAGATCGAGTTCCCGGAAAACGAGGAGCGGGTCTTCCACGGCCGCGTAGGTCGTGTCGCTCAAGAGAATGTGCGTGGCGTATTCCCTGTTCAGTCCCTCGATGCGCGAAGAGAGATTCACGATGTCGCCCAGCGCCGTGTACCCGTACCGCAGGGCCGAGCCCATATTGCCCACCGAGGCGACGCCCGTGCAGAGCCCCACGCCGATGTCGAGAATGGGTCTCCCTTCGGATTTCCATTTTTTCTGCATTTCCTTAAGCCGCGCGATCATTTCGAGTGCGGCGTGGCAACCCTCGGTCGCGTGGTCGGGGTCTTCAAAGGGCGCGCCCCAGAACGCCATCACCGCATCGCCGATGTATTTATCGAGTGTGCCGTTGTGGCGGAAAACGATCTGCGTCATTTCCGTCAAATATTCGTTGAGCAGCGCGGCCAGTTCCTGCGCGTCCAGTTTTTCCGAAATGCTGGTGAACCCGCGCACGTCGCTGAACATCACCGAAATTTCCGTCTTGCGCGGCTTCACTAAATCGGGATTTTCCAGAAGACGGCGAATCACCTCCGGGCTCAGATATTGCTGGAACGCGCCGCGCACGCGCCGCTTTTCTTTCTCCTCCACGAGGGCGCGATACATCGCCACGAAACCCACGTTGGCGACCAGCGTTCCCGCGGGAATGATGAAGTTCAGCCACCATCCATGCAGGAACGCAAACCACAAACCAAGGACGAAAGGCACGAGCAGCAGCAGGCCGAACAGCATCGATCGAGGCTGCGCGAGCGCCAGCCACAATCCGAGCGGCACGCCGACGAGAAAAATCAGCAGCAAATCCAGTGCGACCTGATTCGCCCCGCGAACCAGGAAATACCGGTTCAGAATGTTGTCGATTACGTTCGCGTGGATCTCAACACCCGGGTAATTGATTCCGCCAAATGGCGTCGAGCGCAAATCGCCGATTCCCGTGGCGGACGCGCCCACGAGAACTAGTTTTCCCTGGAAGGTTCCCGCAGGGAATTTGTGGCGGACAACGTCCGCGATCGAAACATAGGGATAAGTTGCAACGTCGCCTTCGTAGTTGATCATCATGCGCCCGACGGCGTCCGGCCGGATGATGAGCGAGGGCCCAAACTCAAGCGCCGTCATTCCTGTTTCACTGAAATCAAGCACCATCTGCTGGTCGGGCAATCCCTGAAAGAGGCGCACGGCCTGCACGTCCAGCGATCCGTAGAGGTCCCAGTCGTCCAGATTTTTCGAGCGGCCGTAGGGGAGCACCAGAAGGGAATGCCGCACGACGCCGTCCGCGTCCGGCTCGACATTGAAGAAACCGGTCGCGCCGTGGCCGTTGCGAAGCGCCTCGCTGAGAATTTCGATATTGGCCTGCGTACCCTTCGGCATCAGAGCATAAGGTTCGCCGAAACCCTGAATCAGATGCTGAAGGTCGCGCTGCCCGGTTTGCGGATTGGCCGCGCGCACTTGCGGGAACGGAAAATCGGCGAGGATGTTGGCGTAACGGTCCAGCGTCTTGTCATCGACGCCCTTCAAATCGTATTCGGAATAGAGAAAGAAATTTCCGAGGACGACGTTTCCAAATCGCTCGATCGCCCGCGCGAATTGTTCGTCTCCGTCATATTCTTTCGAGAGGCGGTCGAGATCCGCGATCACGCGCGGGTCCGTCCGCCCTCCTTGCTTTTGCCGTTCGATGACGGTTTCCCGCAACTCACGGATTGGCGCAGCTGTTTCGTCGGGCTTGCTGAAGGTGATATCGAAGGCCGCGACTTTCGCGCCGTCCTCGCGCAGTGCGTCGAGCATCTGCGCAAAGTACGTGCGCGAGAATGGCCAACGGCCCAGAATTTCCTGCGAACGCTGATCGATGTCCACGATGATGATGCGCGGATCGGGATGCTTGTACCGGTCCGGCCGCAGGCGAAATCGCAGGTCGAGCGCATCGAGCTCCAGCCGGTTGATGAACGAAAACACGGCCGTCGGGCGGTCGCCAATGAAGGTATAGGCGTAGATGGTCAGCGCGAATGCGGTCAGGCCCACGCTGATGGCAAAGGGAACGCGCCGCTGCCACCACGCTCGGAACCATTCGCGCGGGACTTGCAAGGCGCGACGCGATTTACCGCCTGTGGAACTTCCTGGCATGGTACGGGAATTGTAACTGAGGGCGCGGCGGAAGGTTATTCACGATACAAGAAATTGAGCCGCACGCGGCCTACTTCGATCACGTCTCCATCGTTGAGTTTCGTCAGGCCCTCGATGCTGACTCCGTTAATTTTCGGCACACGGTCCCCTCGGCCCAGGTAGTAGCCGTCCTCGTGCTTGTTGATTTGCGCCGCGACTTCCGGTGTGAACCATCCGCTGAGCCGGACGGTGGCCATTTTGGAGTGGCCGATGACGGTCAGTTTCCCGGACAGGCGGTACTCTTTTTGATCGGTGCGGCCGCGCGATACGGTGAGCGTCGGCACGCGCAATCGTTCCGGGGAGAGCTGAGATCGCTCGCCCGCCGCTGCGGTCATCTCCAGCAGCTTCCGGCGTTCCTCCGTGTCCAGGATCATCGTTTCATTCACGCGCGGAGCCGGCGCCTTGCGCAACCCGTCCAGCGGAAGTGCCGCATCGTGCGCCTGATCCACCAGGATTTCGTGCTTGCCGATCAGGATGGCGTCGCCGTCCTTGAGCATGGCGCGTTCGACGCGAATATCATTCAGGAACGATCCGTTAAGACTGTTCAGATCCTCGACCACGAGGGACCCGGCCTCGACGTACACCCGCGCGTGATAATTTGAAACAGCTAAATTATCTATCTGAATATCATTGTCCGGGGCGCGCCCAATCGTGACCGGGCGAGTTCCCAGGGGAACTTCTTTCAGCGATGCGCTTGCAAATTTAAGGACCAGTCTCGACATGGCTCTTCTCCTCCCGTCGATGCCGGCGCGACCTTACCCGGAGTATTTTTTCCAAATCTTCAGGCGGTCGAATACGCTTTCCGATTTCTGGACAACTTGTAAAACAATCACGGTGACGTTATCCACGCCGCCATTGTCATTGGCCAGATCGACCAGGCGGTCCGCCGATTCCTGCGCGGACGTGCTCGTCAGAAGCGTGCTGGCGATTTCAGGGTCGGTGACCATTCGCGTCAACCCGTCGGAGCAAAGCAGCACGAAATCCCCGACCAGCAAGGCTTGTTCGTCGGTGTCGACCTCAACCACACTGTTTGTTCCCACCGCGCGCGTCAACACGCTTTGCATTTCGCTCGCATCGGCTTCCTGCGGCGTCAGGATCCCGACCCGCACCTTTTCGGCGACCAGCGAATGATCCGCCGTCAGCTGTTCCATCGAGCCGGCCCGAAGCAGATACACGCGGCTATCTCCGACATGCGCGATGGACAGTCTCTGTGCATCGATCCACGCGGCCACAATGGTTGCCCCCATGCCCTTCTGTTCGGGGTTGGCGGCGGCCGTCTCAAAAACCTTCCGATTCGCCAGATGGATTGCGCTGACCAGGCGATTGGTCCGTTCGGAAACGTCCGGGCTGGATTCCCCAAACATGGGTGTTGTGCGGCTGTTTTCGGCTTGCCTGCAATGCGTCAAGATCGTTTGAACGGCAAGCTGGCTCGCCACTTCGCCATGTGCTTCTCCGCCCATTCCGTCGGACAACACATACAATTGCAGCGAGGAGTCAGCCGAGTAGCAGTCTTCATTATTTTTTCGGACGCGCCCAAGGTCGGTGCGCGCGCCGGCTTGAATATGCAATAGGGGCCTCATTCGGCTGGCGGTGAGGTCTTACACTTCCAGAAGCATTAAGCGATTGCACCGCAAACCTGTACCACTTCGAGACGCGTTCATCCCGAGCCTAGTTTGCCTACTAAAAGCCAGACTAGCAAACCGATTTTGAGACAGCAATAGCCTGTGACGTAAGTAGTTACATCCTTTCACGACAACTTGGGCATTGACCCGCTAGGAGCGATGCGCCAAGTTCGATATACTGCTCTCAGCGGAGAGCGCGCAGAAATCCCACCCCTGCAGCATCCCGCACCCTCTCACATGCGCCAGCGCCCAGAAATCTGGTATTTTGAGCACTCCCTGGCCGCTCCTCTGGCCCGCCCCTTGAGCCGTCAGTATGCGCTCCGGGCGCTGCCACCTCCATCACCTGGCCGGCGGAATTCTGCTCCGGAGTTGGGCGATACCCCAGTTGTATGTTTCGCCGACCTAGGGGCAGACGACCTGGTTGTCTTACAACGTCTCGTGCGGCGGGCCCCGCGCGTCCGGCTCATCGGCATATCACGCAATGGAGCGAACCAAAGCGCCCCGGGTTGCTTTGCAACCCTTCCGCGCAAGGCGACTCCCTCGCTGGTTCGCAAGACGGTGGACGCCGCGATTGCCAACATCGAACTGGCACAGCGGGAACGTGCCGCGCGAGCCGAACTGGCGCGCGCCGAACGCGAGATGGAGGAACTGAATCGCATCGGCATCGCCCTGTCGCAAACTCATGAAGTTGGGGCGCTGCTCAATATGATCCTCACGAAGGCGCGTGAGATCACGGGCGCGGATGCGGGCTCCCTTTACCTTGTTGAGGAGACCCGCCCGGATGTTCTGTCCCCCGGTCCCGGCGACCGCCATTTGCGTTTTAAACTGACCCAAAACGATAGCGCGCAATTTCCTTTTGCCGAATTTGAGCTCCCTCTCCAGGAAAATTCCTTGGCCGGCTACACGGCATTGCACGGCGAAGTGATTAACCTGGCCGATGCCCGACGCATTCCGCGCAATCGTCCCTATCACTTCAACCCGCGGTACGACGAGGAAACCGGTTACCGCACACGATCCATGCTGACGCTTCCCATGAAGAATGGCCGCAGCGAGGTTATCGGCGTCCTGCAGCTCATTAACTGCAAACTTCATTCCGAAGCGCGCCTGACGAGCCCGGAAGTCGTCAGCCGTGAAGTGCGGCCGTTCTCCGCTCGCGCGGTGCGGCTGGCGCTCTCGCTGGCCTCGCAGGCCGCCGTCGCCTATGAAAATGGCCGCCTCTATCAGGACATTGAAAAGTTGTTCGAAGGCTTCGTCCAGGCCTCGGTCAAAGCGATTGAGCAGCGCGATCCCACGACTTCGGGCCATTCTTTGCGAGTTTCTCAAATGACTGTCGGGCTTGCGGAGATTGTGGATCGTGTCGATACGGGGGCGTATGCGTCGATTCGTTTTTCTCCCGAGCAAATGAAAGAGATCCGTTATGCCGCGCTGTTGCACGATTTCGGAAAAGTCGGCGTACGCGAGGATGTGCTGGTCAAAGCCAAGAAGCTCTATCCGATCCAAATCGACCTCATCGCGCACCGCTTCGACTATCTCTACATGGAAATGGAAGCCCGCATGGAGCGCGAGAAAGTCCGCCTCCTGCTGGAATTGGACCGGCCAGAGGCGCTGGCCCGCATCGCCTCCCTGGAAAATGAATATCGTCTCCGCAGGGTCCAGATGGAAAGCGGCTTCCAGTCCATTCTTCAGGCAAACGAACCGACTGTGCTTCCCGGGGGAGAGTTTGACCGCCTCTTCGAAATCGCCCGGCAGACGTATCTCGACCCGCGAGGAGTCGAGAGGCCGATCCTCACGGGGGAAGAAGTTCGCTATCTTTCCATCCCGCAGGGAAGTCTCAGCCCCGACGAGCGCGCCCAGATCGAATCCCACGTCGTTCACAGCTTCAATTTCTTGCTTCAGATTCCCTGGACCAAGCAAATCCGCGAGATACCTCGGATCGTCCGCGCGCACCACGAAAAATTAAATGGCACGGGTTACCCGTACAAATTGCGAAGCGATGAAATCCCCCTGCAGGCGAAGATCATGACGATTTGCGATATTTTTGACGCCCTCTCCGCCTCCGACCGGCCGTACAAGAAAGCCGTCGCCTCCGACCGTGCGCTCGGCATCCTCGAAATGTCCGTAAAGGATCAGGAACTCGATCCGGAATTGTATCGCCTCTTCCTCGAAGCAAAAATCTTCCACTTGACAGACAAGAATTAGAGATTCAATTCCCGTGGATTTGCCAGGGATTCGGCAATTTATGCCAAAAATGTCAGCATTTCCGTGTTTGCCTTAATTTAGGATTGGCATCAGGCCGATTGCATGTGCATGGGAGTCCCTGAGGACGAAAGATCGTAACCCGCCCCCCCGACTGCCGATTTCGCACCCTCGCCCCTGCCGCGGTAGAATCGCTGCCATGCTGCGCCCGTGGGTACATCCTACAGAGCCGAGCCGCTGCCTGGCTCTCATCCTGTTGTTAGCCGCGTGTGCCGGCGCCCAGCAACTGACGAAATCACATGCTTCTCCTGCCCCGCACCTGATCATCCTCCCCCCCAGGGTAGTTGCCGGCGCGCAGGCCACGCTCGCGGTGCTCGATTCACAGGGACGTCTCTTGCCAAACATCGCGGTGGAGCTCTCAGGAGGCCAGGAAGTCACCACCGATGTAACAGGGCGTGCATTGTTCAAGGCGACCGATCAGTCCGGCACACTGGTCGCAAAAATTTCCGGTCCGGCAATCTCCGCATCCGCGACTGTCATGACTTCCGAGGGTTCCGGCTCGAATGTGACGTCAGGAGGAATCCCCGGGGGAGTTAAATTAGTTTCCTACCCGCATATTGTGGCCATCCACGACCGATTTACTTTGGAAGGCTCCGGCTTCCGAGGCGCGGCGGATTCAAATCATGCCTATCTGAACGACGACCCTTGCCTGGTCTTGGCTTCCTCTCCGGTTTCGCTCGTGGTGCTGCCCGGCCCGCGGGTCCCCGTTGGGGACGTCAACCTTCACCTCACTGTGGCTGGAATTGACGCGGGACAATTTCCTGTTTCGGCCGTACTGCTCGAATTCAGCGGCCCAACGGATGCGGTGAATGCCGGCTCCGGCGGCAAACTTATTCTGCGCGCGCATGGCACAACTCAGCCGCTGCTCGTGGAAGTTCGCAATGGGTCGCCGGGAGTGATCCAACTCTCGAAAGGAAACGTGCAGCGCCTCAAGACCTCCGGCGGCGATCCGAATATCACGCCGGTAGAGTTGAAATTTGTGACCGGCGGAAACTACTCGGTTTCGGCGAGGCTCGTATCCTCTGACGCAGGCCTGCGTGATCTGGAATTGGCCAGAAGACATCTGACCGAGGCGCGGAAAATCGCGTCCGGCGACTGGCCCGCGCGGATCAATCAGGTCCTCCTGAAAATCGATCAGGCGCCTCAGGATTTGCCGCAGATCCGCGCCGAACTCAGGAGTCTGCTCGATGACAAACCCGCCGCTGCGCTCGCCTCGCTGCTAAATTCCGCCTGGCGAGAGCTTAACTAACCCGCGTTTCCCACAACCTTTCGGGGATTGGCGGTCTCTAGTAGCGCAGGCTTCAGCCTGTGGGTTTTGGTTCTTGCAAGGACGAACCCCCACAGGCTGAAGCCTGCGCTACTGACGGCATGGTAGAATCTCGTCCTCAGCTGTGAAGTTTCGCTATATCCTTCACTTAAGGCGCCTGAATGATAGGAATCGGACTACTGATTGCCATCGTTTGTCTTGCGGCAGGTTTTGCGGTGGCGTGGGCGTGGGCGAATTCTTCGGCTAGCGCAGCGCGGCTGGAACTCGAGAGGCGTGCAGCAAATCTCGAAGGCACAGTTGGAGAGTTAAAAAAACAGAATGACGCGTTGCAACAAGACGTTCGGCTTTCGCAGGAGAGAATTGAACAGGAACAGAAACTGCGCGCCACTGCAGAAAAGGACGCCGAAGCGCAGCGATCAAATCTTGTCGAACAAAGGCGTTTGCTCGATGACGCCCAGGTAAAACTTAGAGAAGCTTTCCAATCGCTGGCGGGCGAAGCCCTGAAGGCCAGCAGCGATCAGTTCATTGAGCTCGCTAAGGCCAAGTTCGATTCCCTTCAGAAGGAAGCGGAAGGGGATCTGGAGCAGCGCAAGATTGCAATTCAGTCCATGGTGGACCCGCTGGAAACGGCTTTAAAAGACCTTCGCACCGAAGTGGCCCGCGTTGAGTCCGCGAGACAGGAAGCGTACGGCAGCCTTCGCAGCGAAGTGCAGCTGCTGGCCACGACCAGCAAGGAATTGCGGGAGGAAACCGGAAGTCTGGTCAATTCCTTGAAGCAGCCTCAAGTCAAGGGGAGGTGGGGCGAGCTGACTCTGAGGCGTGTCGTCGAGTTGGCTGGGATGTCTCCCCACTGCGATTTCCAGGAGCAACAATCGGTCGGCACGGAAGAAGGGCGCTTGCGCCCGGATCTTATTGTCCACCTTCCCGGCGGCACACAGATCGTCGTGGATGTGAAGGTCCCGCTGCACGCATTTTTCAAGGCCGTCAGCGCGCAAACGGACGCGGAGTACCGCGAAGCCATGATCCAACACGCCAGCCTGGTCCGCGATCACATCAAAGGGTTATCGGGGAAAGAATACTGGAAGCAATTTGAACCCACGCCCGAATTCGTCGTTCTTTTTGTTCCTGGAGAATCTTTTTTCAGCGCCGCGCTGGAGCAGGACCGCACGCTCATTGAGGACGCTATCGAAAAACGCGTCGTCCTCGCCAGCCCGACGACGCTCATCGCGCTTCTGAGAGCGGTTGCTTATGGGTGGAAGCAGCAACTTGTTGCCGAGAATGCGGAGCGCATCAAGGATTTGGGCAAAGAATTGTACGACCGCGTAGTGAAGTTCGCCGAACATCTTTCTGAAATCGCCAAGGGTTTGGAACGCGCCAGCAAAGCGTACAACAATGCCGTGGCCTCGTTTGACAGCCGCCTCATCCCATCCGCGCGCAAGTTTAGAGAGATGGGAGTTGGCAGTGCGGACGTTCCGCAAGTAGACCCCATCGAGACGTTTCCTCGCCCGCTGCTTTCCACACCCAGTTCAGAAGAATAAAGATGGATTTGATGCAGGTTTCGGTAGCGCAGGCTTCAGCCTGTGGGTTTTGGGCCTTGCAACGACGAACCCCCACAGGCTGAAGCCTGCGCTACCGAAACCTGCGCCAGAATATTTGCAAGCGTGAAATTCGGGTTAGTCGCTGAAGTCTACTTGAGCAATTGCATGATGAAACGCCGCAGGCGTTCGCGGTCGCTCGGCTTCATGTGGACGAATTCAACGCCGGCTCCATACCGCGTAATGTTGCGGACGACGGCGGTGGATTGAAGCTTGCGAAGTCCGGTCCGAATCTCCAGTTGCATGGAGTCACCGACCGCCAGGCGCATATCGGTTTCCAGGAACGCTCCGCCCAGCGCGAGGACGCGAACGCGCGCAGGCCCGCTACGCGTTCCGGCGATGGCCGCTGGCAAGGCGGGCTGCAGGCGCACTCGAAGGTAACGGCGAGGCCGGGCGTGCGCCAAGCTGGATTTCGTGCGCGCGCTTTCCGCAACCCGAGCGCGCGCGGAAGAGGGCCGGTTTTCGAGCAGGCCAAGGGCTTCTTCGGCAGCCGAACGCAGCGCGGCCGGTTCGTCATGGGCCAGACCGTTGCGCTGCCTCACCATCCGCAGCAACGGAGCGGCCGCTTCCGGAACGCGCATTCTGCCAAGGGCTTCGATGGCCTTGATCCGGAAATAAATGTCACGCAACACCACATGCTCACCTTCGGCAATCAGAAGGAGCGTTGGAACCGCCGCCGTCTCATGCGCAATTCCAAGATGATCGATCATGCAGGGCACGACCATCGCATGCGCTTCAGAAAGAGTGGCGAGAAAGGCCTGCGCCGTCGCCGCCACCACGGGCGGATTCGTCCACTTCATGAGTTCCGTTGCGGCCAGGTCCTGCAAACTCCATTCCCAACTCGCCAGCGCTTTGGGCAACGCGCCGGCCAGACGTTTGGGGTCCGCAGAGGCCAATAGATGAATGGAGGTTGCGACGCGCTGCCGGCGTGCTTCGTACAATCGAAATTCCAGAGCCCCGAGCACCGGCTCGCCCGTTCCGTGAATCAAGCGCACCATTGCGGGAAGGGAATTCAGTCCGTTGACGGCGGTGAGCAGCAAGCCCAGCCTGTCGATCAAGCGGTCCGGGCACCTCTTGAGCAAGCGGGGGATGACCGGGTTGAGCGGTTGGCTGGAGAGGGCTTCGTCCACCAGATAGAGCCACTGCTCGTCGTTGAGAATGCGGCCAACGAGGGTTGAAATATGTGCGTGTTCATCGTCGCGTGGCGCAGCCTCGAGTGCTTCGAGGATTCGCTCGAATTCTGCGTATTCGCGCTTCAACAACGAAGTTCGCGCCAATTTCTCGACCACTGCGGAGAGCAATCCCGCGATTCCCGGCGAATTTTCCAGCAGGAGAGCCTTTACGATCCCTCTCCCAAAATCGGCCGCCGAGGAATGAGGCCACAATCGTTCCGTTTGCGGCGCGATTTCCGCGAGGCCCGCGGCCACAGCGCGCCGTGCCTTGCCCTCTTCCGATTCGAGGCACCGCGCGTACGCCAGCAGCACAGCGCGGCCCTCGCGCCCCGCCGCATCCGCTTTCTTTTTTTCGGCCGCTCCGGCCAGCGGCTCGAGGAAGCGAGCCACCACGGTCGCCGGCACGCACCAGGCGTCGCGGCTACGCAACGTTTTCGCTTTCACTCGGGCGGGCAACGCATTCCAGAATTTTTCGCATAGAAGAGATACGCGCAGCTCGTCATGCTGCGACCCGCCAAACTGGCTGGTTCCCGTATTGTCGGCTTGGCCGCGTTCCTGGTCCAGGCGAACCAGCAAGGGAAGCAGCGCCGGCGGAGTTGTCCGGCCCGCGTTGAATTCCTGTTTCACGAAGGCCAGCACCAGCTCGTCGGTGAGCCGCTCCAGATAGGGCTCCAGTGTTTCGCCTTCGCGCGGTTTGATGTTCGAGACTCCGTACACGATGAGAGAGATGGAAGCCGGTTCGCTTCCGGACACGACGGAATGAAAACGGCGCGCGACGTCCTCCGTCGAGGGTTGCATTTCCGGATCGTGGGGCGGCGCCAATTTTGCCAACACGCGCAAGGTGGCCGCAATCTGCTCAAAGCTGGCCTCCGGCATCATCCGGGTGGCGCGGGAGTAGGAAGAACGTTGCGCCGCCTTGTCGTAAGCCAGCACCGCGGACATCAGGCTGGCCATCAACAGGGAATCGCGCCGCTCCGTCGGAATATTTATGCGAATCCCGACGACGCCCCGATTCTTCATCCAGTTGTCCCACAATTTTCGCGATGCGGTATCTCCTGGAGAGGCACTGCGCGGAACCCGGCTGATTTCATGCGCCAATAAATCCAATTCACCGACGTTGATGGGATGAGTGAAGAGGAATGAGCAAATGCCGCTGCGCAGAAGTTCCTCCGCCAGAGCCCGCAATTCGCCGCGCGGGTCATGCAGGAGCTCGGCGGCACTGCCTTCCTGCCGCGGCAGGAGCATTCCATTCGGTTCCACTGCCACCACCAGCGGAGACCGCGCCGCCAGGGCGATCCGTAACTGCTGCTCCGTGGAGGCCAGGATTTCCATCAGTCGCGGGTGATTTCGCTGGTACAGGCGAGCCGCGCCCAACAAAACTCGGAATTGCCGGAGGAAGAAAATTACAGCTGTCTCGGCATTCGAGAATGCAGGGCGAACGGGGACCACCTCGGCGCGGGAGGGTTCCAGCTTTCGCGGAGCGACCGGTGTGGCGTTTACAACTGGAACATCCTCTTTGGGTTGAATCTTCGAATTGTCGAGGACTTTCATTCTGAAGACGGTCCCTTGCCGAAATGAAGTAAGGTACCTGGACTAGCCGCAAATTGGCATTTTCAAGAACGTTGAGGCGATGGATCTCATATCAGCCTATGCCGCGGGGCATAGGTATTCCCAATTGAGAGAGCAAGCCGCCTGCCGTCAGGATGCGCCTCTAGGTCGTTGAAATACAGGGAATTGCTGAACCTCCGATGCCTATGAATTAACCCACCTGAATGTTGAGGATAGAATCGTTACAAGGTTGGGAAGTGCGTCTATAGCAAAAAGGGCTTCACTCTTGCGCGCTCGGGATTCCCCCAGGAGTCATATGCTTGTTTGCAAGCAACACATATAAAACGGCTTATTCTGTTCCGAGAGTTTCTGTGAATTGTATGGTTTGACCCGCATTTACGAGCACGGTCCGATGGACAGTCACAAATCCGCGGCGAACGAATCGAACCTCATGCTCTCCCACTTGCAATTCCAATCGGGCCGGGGTGCGCAGGCCAGTCTCTGCCCCGTCCACTAGTATTCTGGCGCCCGGCGGAAACGATCGCGCCCAAATCCAGCCCGCCACAGCAGGCGCGGGAGATGCTTTCGCTTCCTCAGTAAATTCGATGTCGTCAATTACCCGAACCCCTGCCGGAACGGTACGCAAGTGGTTTAGGAGTTCGCGGTGTTCAGCGAGAGTCAGAGAGCCGGAAAGTGTAAGGGCGTTTGCGGTAGCCTGAATTTTCACTTTGTCGGCGAGCGGCTGGCCATCCAATTCGGCACGCAGTTTTAATTCAAACAGATGCGCCTGTGAGGGCGCGGAGGGAGGGGCTGGTTTCTGCGGCGCGATTGCATTATCGATGCTGCTCACCGCTGCCGGAACAGGCTCGGGAGGTTTTTTGGAAGTGGGGGGCACGGCCAATGGCTGCGAGGCATCCCGCGGAGCAGAATTTTCCACAGGCGTGGCATCCGCAGTCGGCGCGGGGGCAGCAACGTGGGGGGTGTCGATGGATTGTGCTTCCGGCTTCGCAGGAGAGCTATCGACATTCGACGTTTGCGGGGCTGATTCCGCCTTTGGCGGAATCGCCGGCTTTTCCACGGGTTCGTTGGCGCGCCGCCACAAATCCAGGGCGGGGGGATAGACGCGATATCCCGAATATCCAATAATCCCAAGCAGAATGACCGTTAGCAGCAGCCTTCCACCCTTTTTCGGAGGTTCCTCTACAGCAACCGGCAACATGAATTGCGCGGATGGGTCTGGCTCAATGGATTTCGCAATCACGGTGGCAATGGCTGGCCGAACCTGTTGAGCGCCGGGGCGGCTTCCTCCCGGCGCGGGTTGCGAACCGGCCGGCGCCATTCTCACCGTAGTGTCGGGGCCCACCATTTCGTGGTAATTCTTCAAAGCGCTCAGCAATTCATGGCAGCTTTGGTAGCGCATGGCGGGGTCCTTCGCCAGAGCACGAGTAATCACGGCCGAGAGCCCCGGGTGAATGGAAGAATCGAGCGACCTGGGCGGGATGGGCTCTTCGTTGATAATTTTGTAGATGACCGTGGTGATGTTCTGCCCGGGAAACGGCTTTTCCCCAGTCATCAATTCGTAGAGGATCACGCCCAGGGAAAAAATGTCCGAGCGGCCGTCGACGGGCTTGCCCTTCACTTGTTCCGGCGACATGTAGGAGGGCGTTCCCATGACATGTGCTGTTTGCGCTGTACCAAACTGAAGAATTTTTGCGGTGCCGAAGTCGGTGATCTTGACGATATCGTCCGAAGTCAGCATGAGGTTCGCGGGCTTGATGTCGCGGTGCACAACATTGTGCTGGTGCGCGAAATCGAGCGCGGAGCAGACCTGTTCCATTAGCTTCAAGACACGGGGCACAGGGAAGGGCTGATGCGCATCGATCAGTGATTGCAGGCTTCGCCCCTCTACGAACTCCATGGTGATGTAGAACAGACCTTCTTCTTCTCCGGCATCGAAGACCACGACGATATTGGGGTGAGTCAGCAGGCCTGCCGCGCGCGCCTCGGTCTGGAACCGGCCGATCAATTCTTCGCGCGACAACCCTGTCCCTGCCTCAGACAGGCGCAAGGTTTTAACCGCAACGTCGCGGCCGATCACCGGATCAAATCCGTGGAACACCACACCCATGGCCCCGCGGCCTAATTCTTCGCGGAGATCATAGCGGCCTGCTTTGGTTAGGGTGGTCACTTAACTTTGACATGCGGGCGTGCTAACTCTGCCCAATGACCCGGCTGGGCCTGGTCAATAAAGAACCCAGGCACGGAACTGGCGTAGATCCTTACAGTGCTAGGGAAGCGCTAGCGCCGAGGCACAATTGCCCGGGGGAACCGCCAGCACACCGCACGGCCTTCCTATCGAACATAGCCTCCCGGCAAGGGAGCGTCAACGCCGCCGAGGTACAGTGTTCCGGGATAGCAATGGCGGCAACTGTCGATCACGGAAAGTAGTGCAGCCACGAGGCGAGCGCGCCAGATTGATGGAAATCCGCCACCTTGGGGTGTGGCATCCCGCTCAATTCATGTGATATAAAGTAGAAATAACCGCGAAACCGAGGTGTAAACTCATGGCTAAACAACTTAAGCCTGGTGTCGATCGCCGGAATTTCCTGAAGGGCGCTGCAGCCGGGGCTGCGGCATTGGCGGCCGGACCTGCGGCGATGGCGGCGCAGCCGGCCGAATTGAAACGTAACGTTCCGCCTCCCATGTCTGCCGGGGCTGAGACGGAGGTTCCCTCTGGCGCGGAAGTCCTCACCGCGGATTACACGGGGTCCGACTTCATGGTGGAGGTGATCAAGTCGCTGGGGTTTGAATATGTCTGCGCGAATCCGGGATCGAGTTTTCGGGGCCTTCACGAATCCATCATTAACTACGGTGGTAACAAAAACCCCGAATTCATTACCTGCTGCCACGAAGAATCCTCGGTGGCCATGGCGCACGGATACTGCAAGGTGGAAGGAAAACCCCTGGCGGTCCTCGCCCACGGAACGGTCGGCGCGCAGCACGCCGCGATGGCGATCTATAACGCCTACTGTGATCGCGTGCCTGTCTATGTGATTCTCGGGAACATCATCGATGAGACCAAGCGCGCGCCGGGCGTGGAGTGGTTCCACAGCGTGCAGGACGCCGCGGCGATCGTGCGCGATTTTACCAAATGGGATGATCTCCCGATTTCACTCGAGCATTTTGCCGAATCGGCGGTTCGCGCCTACAAAGTCGCCATGACGCCGCCGACCTTGCCGGTCGTGCTCGTGGCGGATGGCGCGCTGCAGGAGGATCCGATCCGCACGCCCTTGAAGATGCCCATCCCGAAGCTGACCACGGAGATGCCGCCCGTGGGCGACTCAGGCTCCGTCGGCGAAGTGGCGCGGCTTCTGGTGGCGGCGGAGAATCCCGTCATTGTGGCCGACCGCACGGCGCGAACGCCGGCGGGTCTCGCGTGCTTGGTCGATCTTGCCGAGGCGCTGCAATGTTCGGTCGTCGATCAGGCCGGCCGGATGAACTTTCCCACACGCCATCCGCTGAATCAGTCCGATCGGGCCCGGGCAGCGGTTGCCGACGCCGACGTGATTCTGGGACTCGATGTCGCCGATTTTTACGGCATCACGCATACCTATCGCGACCAGATCGAACGCACTTCGCGGCCCGGCACCAAGCCGAACGCCAAGCTCATCACCATCAGCGCGGATGATCTCTACATCAAGGCCAACTACCAGGATTTCCAGCGCTTCACCGAAGTGGACATCGCCATCGCGGCGGATTCGCAAGCAACGCTGCCATCCTTGACTGAGGCCGTGAAGCGTCTTATCACGGATGACCGCAAACGCGCCTTTCAGGATCGCGGCGTGCGGCTTAAGGCGGCGCATCTGCAGGCGCTCGAGCGGTCGCGCGACGCGGCGGCTTTTGCCTGGGACGCAAGCCCGATCAGCACCGCGCGCTTGTGCATGGAGCTGTGGTCGCAAATTCAGGATCAGGACTGGTCGCTCGTCGGCGCCACCACGTTTGTCAGCAAGTGGCCGCAGCGGCTGTGGAATTTCGACAAGCATTACCAGTACATTGGCAACGCGGGCGGCTACGGAGTCGGCTACAACGCGCCCGCGGCCACGGGCGCCGCGCTTGCCAATCGCAAACACGGGCGCCTGACGGTCAACATTCAGTGCGATGGCGACCTGATGTATGCGCCAGGAGTTTTGTGGACCGCCGCGCATCACAAGATTCCGCTGCTGCACATCATGCACAACAACCGCGCGTATCATCAGGAAGTGATGCAGGTGCAGATCATGGCCGACCGCCACAGCCGCGGCATCTCGAACTGCGGCACCGGCACGACCATTACCGGCCCGGATGTTTCCTACGCCAAGCTCGCGGAGAGCATGGGCATGTACGGCGACGGACCGATCTCGGACCCCAAAGACCTCGGCCCCGCGATCAAGCGCGCCATCGAAGTAGTCAAGCGCGGCGAGCCGGCCCTGGTGGATGTCGTCACGCAGCCTCGATAAAGTAAAAACAGATGCCCGCGAAAAGGAAATGTGCGTGATGAGAGGGCCTGACCGTCGGGCGGAAGAGAGCGCGGTACTACGAATGGATTTCAACGCGAGCCATGTAGGGACTCCGAATCGATTCGTTCCCTTATTTCTTTTTATTTTTGCGGCGCTGCTATTCGGGATTCCGGTGGGGCGGGCGCAGCAGTCTTCCGACACTTCTCCCACTGGCAACGCACAGAACGGAAAAAAACTTCTCATCAGCGACGGATGCTATGAGTGCCATGGCCGGGAAGGCCAGGGTGCGGCGCAAACCGGCGCGGCGCGCATCGGCCCGCCGCAACTTTCTTTCGAGGGATTCCAGAATTACGTTCGCAAGCCGACAAATCAAATGCCTCCCTACACCAGCAAAGCAGTTCCGGATCAGGACTTGGCCGATATTTACGCGTACCTGAAATCGATTCCGATGCCGCCCAAGGGGAAAGACATTCCTTTGCTGAACAAATAATCGCGTCGTGTGGAAGAATCGTTTGCTTGAATGAAGTCGAAAGAATCCATCCAATTGCTGCTATGACGCCTTCCCAGCGTAACGGTGTGCAAAATTACAAAACGATCTGGAAATTCGGAGGAATGAAGCTGTGGGAACTTTCGAGGAGCGTAATTCGTGACGCCATAGAGGATGATCTCGTCGGGCGCGCTTCCGGACTGGCCTTCGATTTCCTGCTGGCGCTCTTCCCGTTGTTGGTTTTTCTGCTCGCGCTGTTTGGTTTGTTTGCTACCCGAAGCATCCAATTGCGGACCGGCTTGCTGAGTTACTTCGCCGCTTTTCTCCCTCCCTTGGCTTTTCAACTTCTGAAAAATACAACGGAAGAGCTCGCCGCGAACGCAAGCGGAGAAAAGTTGACGATCGGCATTCTTGTGGCATTGTGGTTCGCTTCCGGAGGAGTGGCTTCGATGCTTTCCGCGCTGAACGTGGCGTATCGCATCAAGGAGGCTCGCTCCTGGTTCAAGGTGCGGGCGATTGCGCTCGGTTTGACGCTGATGATCTCGATTTTTATTTTTTCGGCGTTGTGCATTGTGCTTGCAGGCGGGATGCTGATTGATTGGATCGGCAATGAACTTCACCTCGCTTCGGCACTGGTTGCGATCTGGAAGGTGCTGCAATGGCCGGCGGCCGTGCTATTCGTGGTCTTCTCGTACGCGCTGATTTATTCTTGCGTGCCAAATGCGCAGGGGAGACGCTGGTACTGGATCACGCCGGGTTCGGCGTTCGGTGCATTTTTGTGGCTCGCCGCGTCGGCCGGATTTCGAATCTATCTGCGCTACTTCAATACCTACACGGCAACTTATGGGTCTCTCGGAGCTTTGGTCATCCTGGTGGTTTGGCTGTACGTTGCGGGGCTGGCGTTTCTGATCGGAGGCGAAATCAACGCCAACCTGGAGCGCGCAGTCATTGAAGATCGGAGTAAATGAAACGTGGAATATCGCAAAACGTTGGGCATTGCTGGAAGACCGGAAAAACGTTTAACACCGAGGGCACAGAGAACACAGAGGCCGAACCGGAGGTTTGCACCGGTCACTCCTCACCAGTCACCAATCACGATTTTTTCCCGACGTTGTCGCTGATCAGGTCGCCGACCGCGATGGCCTGGCTGATCTGGTCGCGCAGATTCTTCATTTCGCCCGGTGCGTGGGACAGCATCAAAGTGTTTGTGTTCGCGGAAGCGCCGATTTCCTTCAAAGTGTCGAGGTACTGCGTGAGCAGCACCAGCGTCATCACATCGCGCGCCGTCGTGCCCTCGACGACTTTTTGGAAGTCCTCCACTGATTCCTTCAATCCGGCGATGATGGCTTTGCGTTGTGCGGCGATGCCTTCGCCTTGCAGGCGTTTGCTCTCCGCTTCCGCTTCGGCCTTTTTCACCGCGATGGTCTTATCGGCCTCACCCTTTGCCAGGGCCGCCTCTTGTTCGCGTCGCGCCGCGTTGATTTCATTCATGGCGGTCTTGACGCGAGCGTCCGGCACTATGTCGGTGACCAGCGCCCGCACGATGGAGAAGCCAAAGTTTTCCATTGTGGCATCGAGTTCGTCCTTGACGGCCTTGGCGATCTGATCCTTTTCGAGGTAGGCCTCGTCGAGCGCCAATTTCGGGACGTGGCCGAGGATGACGTTGTAGACGTACGACTCGATTTGCTTTTGCGGGTCAGTGAGCTTGTAGTACGCGTCGCTTACCTTGTCGGCCAGAACCTGGTATTGGACCGAGACGGGGATGACCACGAACACGTTGTCCTTGGTCTTGGTTTCGATCTTGAACGGGAGCTCCTGCACGCGCATGTCGACTCGGTGCACCGTCTCGGCATACGGCAACTTGAGCGAAAGGCCCGGGCCCGCGATGCGGGAAAATTTATTAAACCGTTCGACCACGCCGCGCTCAGCCGTGTTTATGGTGAAGAACGAACCGAGCAGCGCGCCCAAGACGATTAACGCTACAACGATTACCAGAATCAGGATCATGTAGGACGCTGGGCTATCCATGGCTTTCTCCTATCCGGCAGGGAAGTCATCTCACAAGGAAGCCTCGGAAATCAAGGGCGGCGCAGCATCACCCGGGCCGTGACACTCGCGCGCGCAGATCGGAGAGGGAGCGATCCGCCTCGGATTGTGGTGTAATACGCGCTCGATGGTGACAACCGGATGAGCGCCTGGGAAAAATGGAAGAGACGCCCGCAGAATGTCTGGCTGCGCAGGGCGCTGTTTCAAGTTCATCTGTGGACCGGAATCGGCCTTGGCCTTTACGTTTTACTCATGAGTGTGACCGGCTCCGCGCTGGTTTTCCGGCGGGAAATGGTCAAGTCCCTTGCACGCGAGCCAAGCGTTGCCGCCGGTCCGGGCGCGCGGATGACCGAGGACGAACTCCAACGAGTTGCGAAGCGCGCTTATCCCGATTACGAAGTGACTCGCGTCTGGCAGCGAAAAAATCCCGACCAGGCTGTCGAGATCTGGATGGAGCGTCGCGGCAAGAGATTGCAGCGCCTGTTCAATCCGTACACGGGTGCTGATTTGGGCGATTCGCTGCGATTCGGATTTCGTTTCGTACTTTGGCTCGCGGACCTGCACGACAATCTTTTGCTGGCGCAGACAGGCCGCCTAATCAATGCCGCCGGAGGAATTTTCACGATGCTGCTCGTTCTCACGGGCGCGATCATTTGGTGGCCGGGGACCGGTGCCTGGCGCCGCAGCCTCAGCTTCCGCTGGAAAACGAATCCCAAGGGAATGAACTGGACGCTGCACAGCGCGCTCGGGTTTTGGACCTTCGCGTTCATTTTCATGTGGGCGATTTCGGGAATTTACCTCTCGATTCCGACCACGTTCAATGCCGCGGTCGATTTCCTGGAGCCGCTGAATGTGTCCAGCCGAAGCCTGCGTTTTGGAGATCGGGTCTTGTACTGGCTGGCGCAGGCGCACTTCGGCCGGTTCGCGGGCGTTCCGGTGAAAATTATTTGGACAGTCATGGGACTCGTGCCCTCAGCCTTGTTCGTTACGGGCTT
The DNA here is from genome assembly GCA_963719875.1 of uncultured Acidobacteriota bacterium. Taxonomy (GTDB): domain Bacteria; phylum Acidobacteriota; class Terriglobia; order Acidiferrales; family UBA7541; genus Palsa-360. Next base: position 3,012,067 of record CAVRDJ010000002.1, read on the forward strand.
GCTGATGTGGTGGAAGCGAGTGCTGAAACCATGGTTGGGAAGAAAAGCGCTTGTCCCGCCGAAGATGCAGGGGGTCGAAGCGACGCGTGCTGAAAATTCGGTTCAAGCGCGTCCATAGCTTCTGTCAATTAGCAAGCAGGTCGTTCCGGATTATTGTTTGTTCTTCTCTGTGCCCTCTGTGTTGAAAGATTTTACGGCGTGCGAATCGCGCAAGAATTCAAAAGCTTTCAACACAGAGAACACAGAGGGCACAGAGAAAACAGAGACGAGGCCTGTGGTTTGCACCAGTCACCAATCACCAGTCACATCCTAATGAAGCTGCACGAGCGATTCCGGCGAGGACGGCGGCGCTGCAATGGGCTTGAGCGTTTGCGGACCGCGCCAGTTGTCCACCACGGCGATTTGCTGGACGCAGGAAACCGTGCAGAGCGGAGCGCAATGTTTTTTCGTGAAGTATTCGCGGCGCAGATCTTCGGCCGTGTATTTTTCCAGCGGGATGGCCGGATAGCCGCGCTGCTGCGAGCACCAGTGCACGAGGCCGTCCTCGCAGACGTAGAGGTAGCGCGAGCCGGAGCGACACCGCCAGTCGTTCGTCTTGCCCTTGGCGATATTGTGCTGGAACCCGTTGATGCGCGAAAACCCGCGCTTGCCCATGGCCATGATTTCTTCAAAGATTTCAATCTCCCGCCCGCCGAGGGGTTTCAATTGTCCCTGGCCATCGTGCAGGATACCCACGGTGCTGGTGAAGCCCAATTCCTGCGCGCGGCGCGCCACCTGCAGCGCGTCCTCCGGATTTTTTACGCCGCTGCCGAGCACGGAATTGATATTCACCTGAAACACGGCGTGCTCGGCCAGCAACTTCAATTTCTGATCGAGCACTTTGAGGCTTTTTTTCGAGACTTCATCGGGCACTGCGTTGTCGATGCTGATCTGCAGATATTCGAGGCCCGCGCGATTCAGCCTCTCGATGCGCTCGGCGGTGAGGAGATAGCCGTTCGTGATCATTCCGGAAAGGATTCCGTTATTGCGCATGCGCACGATGATCTGGTCAAGCTCTGGATGCAAGAGCGGTTCGCCGCCGCTGATCGTGACGACCGCTGTGCCAAGTTCCCCCAGCCGGTCGATCCGGCGAATCATTTCCGCGGTGTCCACCGGCTTGGAGTGATCGTCGAATTCGTTGCAATACGTGCAGGCCAGATTGCAGCGCCGGATCGGAATGATATGCACGAGCAGCGGATGCCGCGTGGACACCAATCCCTTCACGACGCCGCGCAATTCGCGGATACGCGTGCGCCAGGATCGCAATCGCCTCCGCGTTTTCGTGCTGAGCGGCATCGCTAAACTATACAGGGATTTGGAGTGGTTTTGAACCCACCGGCGATTTCGTTCTGGCCACTCTCCAACCACGGCGTTTCCACGGATTGGGTGGACGGAAGCGCAATTATAGACAGTTCCCCATCTGAGGGCGCAGCCATGGAGCGACACCTGCGAAGCTTGCTCGCGATTAGCTGTTTAATCACACAGGATTTGGATTCTGCGTCGTCCCGCGTTTGGAGAGTTATCCTAAAAGAGACGGCTTCCCTCCGTAGTCCGCAGCTACAAGTAGACGGTACTTTAATGGTGGGTGTTATGAAAACCTATGAGGCGCCAGGAAAATTGAACACGGCCCTCACGGAACCTGAGATCGCGGCTCGCCCCGACCACGGCACCGATTGGATAGGTCTCGCGTGGCTGGCCCTTCTTGTGGCCGCGGGCTTAACTGCCTACGAACGATTGGTGCATTTCACATTCCCCCACTTAAAGTCCTGGCAGTATCAGACCGTGACGGTTTGCGTTGGGACGATTGCTGCGGTAATTGGTAGCTACTACTTGACGCGGAAACTCGGACGCGCCCTTTCGCTGCACGCCCAAGCGGAGAAAAAGCTGGCTTTGGAGCGCAATGTCCTCCGCACCGTGACCGATAACATCCCCGACAGTATCTTCGCCAAGGATATCGAAGGCCGTTATCTCCTCGCGAATAAGGCCTTCGCCTCGATTCATGGAATGAAGTCGCCTGACGAATTATTGGGGAAGACAGCCTTTGATTTGTTTCCGAAGGAGCGGGCCAATGCTTTGCACAGTGACGATCTGCTGGTGATGAGATCGGGCGGTGCCGTAATGGAAACGGAGCGCACGGCAGTAGACGCTGAAGGAAACGTGAAGATGCTCCAGACGACCAAAGTTCCCTTGATCGACAAGAGCGAAACGGTTGTGGGGATCGTCGGCTTGCACCGGGACATTACCCGGCGAAAAGAGGCGGAACAAAAGTTGCGGCAGAGCGAGGCCAACTTGGCGGCTGCGCAGAGGATCGCCCATTTTGGAAGTTTTGAGCTGGATCTCGTCAACCTCGATGATCCGGATAAGAACCCAGTTTCCTGGTCGGACGAAGTGTTTCGGATCTACGGGTATGAGCCCGGGGGTGTCGAACAGTCGAGGCGGACTTTCTTTCGCATGGTGCATCCGGATGAGAGGGAGGAAGTGCGGCAGGCGCTGGATTACGCCCTCCGTGAAGCCAAGCCGTACACAATTGATTTCAGAATCATCCGTCCGGACGGCTCCGAGCGAAACATCCATGGACGCGGCGATATCATCTTCGATCCGAAGACCCATAAACCTCTGAAGCTGGTGGGGAGCGTTCAGGACGTCACTGACCGCGTACAGGCGGAAATCCAGCTGCATAACGCCAACCAAGAATTGGCTGAGAAAGTGCAGGAATTGGAGCGGCGCACGAAGGAAATCAATCTTTTGAGCGAAATGGGAAGCCGGCTGCAGTCTTGTAAGGATGCAGAAGAAGCTTACTTGCAGATCAGCTCCACGGCGGAAAAGCTATTTCCAAGATGGTCGGGCGCGCTCTGCGTAACCAGCGCTTCTAGAACGGCGGTGGAGACCGTTGCCGATTGGGGCAAGACCGGTCAGGGGGAACGTGTCTTTTCCCCGGACGATTGCTGGGCGTTACGTCAAGGGCATCTGCAATCATCGCGGCGCGGGGAAAAGGCTTCCGCTTGCCGCCACATTGATCTGACGGATGTGACCGAGTCTCTTTGTGTGCCCTTCATGGCGCAAAATGAAGCGCTTGGAATCGTGAGTTTGCAAATGAGGAGCGGGCTGGAGCAGCAGGAACCGACGCCTCGATCCTCGGTCGAAGCGGAGCGCCAGCTGGCGGAGGTGCTAGCCAAACAGGTGGCCTTGGCCCTTGGGAATCTAAAATTGAAGGAGAGTCTTCGCAACCAGTCCATTTGCGATCCGCTGACCGGACTTTTCAATCGCCGCTACATGGAAGAATCGCTGGAACGGGAATTCAGCCGGGCGAATCGCAACAAAACCACTGTGGCGATTGTCATGATGGACCTGGACCACTTCAAGCGGTTTAACGACACGTTTGGCCACCAGGCTGGCGACGCGCTTCTTCGCACGCTCGGAGATTTTTTGAGAAGGAACACGCGGGGCCAGGATATCGCCTGCCGCTACGGTGGAGAGGAGTTCGCTATCGTGCTCACCGATTCTAATTTACCTGGCGCTATCCAAAGAGCCGAAATCTTGCGTCAACAAGTGAAACAACTGAGCGTGGAGTACGCCGGCCAGCTCCTGGGAGCCATCAGCGTGTCGATCGGTGTGGCTCTCTTTCCCGACCACGGTACAACGATGGGCGATGTTCTGAGAGCTTCCGACCAGGCTCTGTATTGCGCCAAACGCGAGGGCCGTGACCGCGTCTCCGCGTGGACTGCAGAGGCAGTGGTCTGAAAAGCCCGTATTCGTTCTCCTTCGCGTCCTCGCCCTGAGTGGTATTCCCGGACAATACAATTACCGGCGGTCCTTCTCCCGCCATTATGGCGAGGTGCGCTCTGCTTTTTGGGGCCGATCAATCCGCGGCAGTCATCGCCGAAAGCGCCGGTTCGATCCTGCCGAGGCGAGCGAGGCTTTCTTCGCGCGAGCGCGTCAGCCGGTCAAACCAGGCAAGGCCGGGCAGCTTGCCGATGGTGGCGTCGATTCGAGCGGCCACTTCGCTGCCGCGCGAGTCGCCGAGGATGAAGCGGTTCATCCAGTCGACTTCCGAATCGGGCTTTACGCCCCCGCCGACCGGCATCCAGAAATACCGGATGACTCCGGTGGTAAGGCGCTGCGCAGCGCGCGGCACGAGGTGCTCGCGCGCCATATTGTAATAAAACGAAAAGTGGCGCCGCTCGTCCTTTGCCAGACGGCGCAACAATTCGGCCAGCATCGGATGGCGAGAACGCGCAGCCAGAATGCCGTAGCCTTCGAGCGTGGTCAGTTCGGAGATCGCGCCCCAGGTGAGATAGACCGCGTGAAAGTGGCGCGAAATCTGGCAAATCAGCGACGAGCCGGCGCTCTCGATCCAGTCGCGCCACGACGCTTCTTTCTGAACTTCCGCCATGCGGGCCGGGGAAAATGAGACGCCGGCAGCTTCGAGAAACCGCCGCAGGGTGTGCCCGTGGAAAAATTCTTCATAGGCCCAGCAGCTCAAGAAGGACGTCGTGCGCGGATCTCGAATGGCGCACGTGGAGAGGATACCCTTTAAGTAAACGATCGTGTGGGTCTCGATGTCCATCATGTAGGTGAGGCAGCGAATTTCCTCTTCCGAGAGGGGATAACGCGGCGCCTGGCTGAAGTCCATGTCGCTCGCGTCCACTTTCTTGGAGTGCTCGAGATAGCTTTCCAGGTTGAACTCTGGCATGGCGTATTTGTCCTCTCGCCGAATGTCCGTGCTATGCAGCTCAATACGGAATTCCCGCGCGAATGGATGATGTGGCTGCGCGAGAATCAGCAGATTGGCTTGGTTCAGGTGAAGGCTAGGATGACAAGTACAGCCAGTGGGTTTTAGAGTCTGTGTGAGAACTCGGTTTTGGTTCATGTGGCGCCCGCCTTCAGGCGGGCATCTGCTTGATTCCAAAGTGCCCGCCTGAAGGCGGGCGCTACAAAGACGTACCAATTTTCAGTTCTCACACAGACTCTTTAGCTCCTGCAAGATTAAGATTCCACAGGCTGAAGCCTGTGCTACCTGATTCGCCTCTTCGGCAATTTCGTGTACTATTAGATTTCAGGGAACCGGGGCCAATCGCACGGCCATCGCTAGCGGGAGCACACCATGAAGGCGCACTTGATTCGGGCCATCGCCATTGCTTCTCTTTTGCTGGGGTTTTTTGCTGTTCGGAATGCGCACGCGCAGCAGCGCGGGCCGTCGACGGCCGACGAGCGAGCCCGGGCCGTTAAGATCGCGCACGAACTCGAAGGAGACCCGCTCGCCAAGGAGGCCAAGGACAATCGTGAATGGGTCATCCAATGGATCGTGGATATTCCGGACATCACCGTGAACGTATGCTTCGACTATTTTGGCAAGATGCCCAAGCCGCCCCGGGGACATTCCAAGGAAATTGTCAACCAGATGATCATCTCGAGCGCCTCGTTCATGATCGAGCACCCGGATAAAGCCAAAGATGAACAGGCGGTGGCAACGGCGGGCTTGCTCGGTGCACTGAAGGCGTATCAGTCGATCCTCAAGGCGGAACCCGACGCGCGCTGGCCCTACGTGGATAAGATTGTCCAGATGCGCGATCAGGGAAAGCTTGACGACTTCGTTTCCGATACGCGCCGGAAGTGTGCGCAGGACGAAGAAGAACCCGATCCGGACACCATCCGCGCAGAGGCGCGCTGAATTGTCCCGCTGGTCCGGCAACCTCATAATTCCTGTTCGATCTTTCCGCGAGCGGTCTTGTGTCCGTGGCCGTCCCGGAGAAGACTGACACGGGCTGCAAACGATGATTCTGCTTCTCGACAACTACGACTCGTTCACCTACAACCTCGCGCAGTTCCTCGGCCAGTTAGGCGGGAAGCTGGAGGTGCATCGCAACGACAAAATTACGCTTGACCAAATCGCCGCCAAAAAACCCGAGCGCATCGTGATTTCTCCCGGCCCCGGCACGCCGGAAGATTCCGGTATCTGCGTTGAGGTGATCCGGCGCTTCGCGGGGCAGATTCCCATCCTGGGCGTGTGCCTGGGCCACCAGGCCATCGGATACGCGTTCGGAGGAAAAGTAATTCGCGCGCCGGAAATCATGCACGGCAAGACCAGCCGCATCCATCACGACAACAAAACGGTCTTCCAGGATTTGCCTCAGGATTTTGTGGCCACGCGTTATCACTCGCTGATCGTCGAAGAAAAAACTTTTCCCGGCGATCTGGAAATCTCCGCGAAAACCGGCGGCATCATCATGGGCCTGCGCCACCGGACCATGCGCGTGGAAGGCGTGCAATTCCATCCCGAATCCGTGCTCACCGAAGTGGGGATGCAGCTCCTGAAGAATTTTCTTTCGATTTAGATTTTTGTAGCGCAGGCTTCAGCCTGTGGGTTTTGGTCAAGCACACGCCAAACCCCACAGGCTGAAGCCTGCGCCACTTCTTGTTACTTTGGCGTGAACGCAACGAGCGCGTCGAGTTTTTTGCGGGCTTCGCCGGAATCGATAGACGCGGCGGCGAGCTGCGCGCCCTCGAGAAAATCGGCGGCGCGGCCGGAGGCGACAATCGCGGCGGCGGCGTTGGCGACAACGATATCCCGGCGGGGGCCGGCCTCGCCGGAAAGAATCGCGCGGATGAGGCCCGCGTTTTCCGCCGCGTCTCCTCCCGAAATGGAGTCGAGCGGCGCGCGCTCCAGACCGAAATCTTCGGGCGTGATTTGATAGATCCGCACCACATCGCGGAGCACGTCGCCAACCGTGGTTTCGCCGGCCAGCGAAATTTCATCCAGGCCGCCCGCGCCGTGAACGACGAACGCGCGCTCGATGTCAAGTTCGCTCAGAACCAGCGCCACTTTCTCCACGACTTTCTCCGAGAAAACCCCGGCTACCTGCGCGCGGGCGCCCGCTGGATTGGTCAGAGGACCGAGCAAGTTGAACGCGGTGCGCCCCAGGCGGCGCCGCGCCGGCATGGCGTGCCGCATGGCCGTGTGCAACGCGGGCGCAAAAAGAAAGCCGATCCCGATCTCGCGAATGGCCGCGCCGACCCGTTCCGCCGGAACATCGAGCGAAACCCCGAGCGCTTCCAAAACATCCGCCGAACCGCATTTCGACGAGATGGAGCGGTTGCCGTGCTTGGCGACGCGCACGCCCGCGCCGGCCACAACGAATGCCGCCGCCGTCGAGATATTGAATGTCCCCGAGGAATCGCCGCCGGTGCCGCAGGTGTCCACCAGCAATTCATCAGGGCGCGATCCGTCCGCAAAAACCGGCGTCGCGTGCCGCCGCATCGCGCGAGCGAAGCCGACGAGCTCTCCGACCGTTTCACCCTTCGCGCGCAGTACCGTCAGAAGCGCAACGATGGTCTCTTCGTTCGAGCGCCCGGAAAGAATCTCTTCCATGGCGATTTCGGCTTCCTGGCGCGAAAGGTCCGAGCCCGCCTCCACTTTTTTGATGAGCGTATTCAGCATAGGTGGGCGGGCCTCGCTCCCGTAGGACGGGCTTCAGCCTGTCGGGTTTCCATAGGGAGGTCCATCAAAAAGCGGCAGGCTGAAGCCCGTCCTACGAAGACCGTGAAATTCATGCGCGGGGGGAGCACAACCGCACTGTTCCGAATTGGCATCCGTTGCAGACTCACATTTTTCCTTTCACCTTGCCCGGTTCGAGTGTTCCCTATAAACTCTAAAGTTTCCAAAGTAAGCAAATTCTAGCACTGATGGACGGACGATGAAGATTCACGAATACCAGGCCAAAGAAATCTTCAGGCGGTTTGGAGTGCCCACTCCTCGGGGAGAAATGGTCACCACACCCGATCACGCGCGCGCCGTGGCCGAACGGCTGGGAACAAAAATCGTCGTGGTGAAGGCGCAAATCCACGCCGGAGGCCGCGGCAAGGCGGGCGGCGTGAAGCTGGCGAAATCGCCGGCGGAAGCGGCCGATCTGGCGAAGTCAATCCTGGGCATGAAGCTTGTAACGCCGCAAACGGGACCCGGCGGACGCATCGTGCAGCGATTGCTGATCGAAGAAGGGCTCGACATCAAGCGCGAACTTTACCTGAGCATTCTCGTTGACCGCGCCGTCGCCGCTCCGGTGATCATGGCGAGCACGGCGGGCGGGATGGAAATCGAGGAAGTGGCGCACAAGAATCCTGAGTTGATTCTCCGCGAAACGATTCTTCCGGCCACCGGCTTGCAGCCCTACCATACGCGCAAGCTGGCGTTTGGCCTGGGACTCTCCGGCGACACGGCCGCTGCGGCCGGGCCGTTCCTGCAGGCGCTCTACCGCGCGTTCCTCGAAACCGACGCGTCGCTCGCGGAAATCAATCCGCTGATCGTGACCGGCGGCGGCAAACTAGTCGCGCTCGACGCGAAGATGGCGTTTGACGACAACGCGCTCTATCGTCACAAGGACCTCGCTGATCTGCGCGATTTGAACGAGGAAGATCCGCTCGAAGTCGAAGCGTCCAGCTACAAGCTGAACTACATCAAGCTCGAAGGCAATGTCGGCTGCATGGTCAATGGCGCGGGCCTCGCCATGAGCACGATGGACATCATCAAGTTGTCGGGCGGCTCGCCGGCAAATTTTCTGGATGTCGGCGGCGGCGCTTCGGCCGAGCAAGTGAAGAACGCGTTCAAGATCCTGGTGAAAGACCCGAGCGTGAAAGGAGTCTTTATTAATATTTTCGGCGGAATCCTGCGGTGCGACGTCCTGGCCTCGGGCGTCGTGGCTGCGGCAAAGGAGCTAGACCTCAAGCTTCCTGTCGTGGTTCGCATGGAAGGAACAAACGTAGAGAAAGGTCAGGAGATTTTGCGAGATTCGGGATTGGGACTGACGATCGCAAATGACATGAAGGATGGCGCGCAGAAAGTTGTCGCGCTAGCGGGAAGTAAAGGAAGTTGAGGAAGCAAAGGAAGTAGAGGAAGGAAAGGAAATGGCCGAGCGTGCGGGTGTTGTTCGCACATATTCGGATTTGTTGGTTTACAAGCAGGCGTACCGGTTGGCGCTGGATGTATCGAAGGTTACGAAGGAGTTTCCGAGGCAGGAACAGTTTGAGATGGGTCGTCAAATTCGCAACTGTAGCCGGTCCGTGGCAGCGAATATTGTGGAGGGCTGGGCCAAGCGAAATTCGGCAGCAGAATTTAAACGGCACCTGATGATTGCAATCGGTGAGTGCGCCGAGACGAAGTTTTGGATTGACCTGGCCACTGATGAAGGTTTTGTCGCGGCAAAGCGAGCTGGAACGCTGGGTTCGGAGTACAGAAAGCTGGGGTTCATGCTTCATAATCTATGGAAGGAATGGAGGAAATTCTAATGGTGAGGGCATTTTCCTTTGCTTCCTCAACATCCTTTACCTCCTTAACCTCATGAGTGTCTTGATCAACGAAAAGACGCGCGTCGTCGTCCAAGGCCTCACCGGGCGCGAAGGCGGCTTCCATGCGCAACAGATGATCGAATACGGTACTACAGTGATCGCGGGCGTGACGCCGGGCAAGGGAGGCACGAAGCATGAGAACGTGCACGTGTTCAATACAGTTTCGGATGCGGTTTCGGAAACGGGGGCGGACGCGTCAATAATTTTTGTGCCGCCGCCGTATGCTGCGGACGCGATTCTCGAAGCGATCGATGCCGGCGTGCCCCTCGTCATCTGCATCACGGAAGGCATTCCAACGCTCGACATGGTCCGCGTGGCGGCCGTGCTGAAAAATTCCAAGACGCGCTTGATCGGCCCGAACTGCCCGGGAATTATTTCCCCGGGAAAATGCAAGATGGGGATCATGCCGGGGCGGATTCACAAGCAGGGAAACATCGGAGTGGTGAGCCGCAGCGGAACCCTGACGTACGAGGCCGTGCATCAACTGACGCAGCTTGGCATCGGACAATCCACATGCATCGGCATCGGCGGCGACCCGATTATCGGCACGACGCACCTCGATTCGATCAAGCTTTTCAACGAAGATCCGGAGACGCATGCCATCGTGATGATCGGCGAAATCGGCGGCGACGCGGAAGAAAAGGCTGCCGCCTACATCAAAGCCAACGTGAAAAAGCCCGTCGTGGGGCTGATCGCAGGCCAGACGGCCCCTCCCGGACGCCGCATGGGCCATGCGGGTGCGATCATCAGCGGCGGCGCGGGCACCGCCGTCGAGAAATATAAAGCCATGGCCGCGGCGGGAATTCATACGATTCAAAGTCCGGCGGACATTGGTTCCACATTGGCAGCAGTAATTAACAAGTAGGGAGTCGGGTCTAGTAGCGCGGGCTTCAGCCTGTGGATTTTGAATCATGCATGATCTAAACCCCGCAGGCTGAAGCCTGCGCTACTGTGGCGTTGCCCGGCAATGAATTGAGCAGGCGAAGCATCCGGAGACGTCGGCTGAAAATTCCGATCATGGAGAATTATTGAATGGCGATCGAACGAACACTAGCAATCATCAAGCCTGACGCCGTAGTGCGCGGGCTGGCAGCAGATATTCTGTCACGAATTCACAAGGCTGGATTTCAAATCGTTGCTATCAAATCGTTACGCCTCACGCGCAAAGAGGCCGAAGGTTTCTACGCGGTTCATGCCGCGCGTCCCTTTTTCGGCGAACTGACCGAGTTCATGAGTTCCGGCAAAGTGGTCGTGCTCGCCCTCGAAGCCGAAGGCGCAATCCTGAAGTGGCGCGACACGATGGGCGCCACCGATCCCGCCAAGGCCGCGCCGGGCACGATTCGCCGCGACCTTGGCACCAGCATCGGAAATAATTGCACGCACGGGTCGGATGCTCCCGAGACGGCCGCGTTCGAGCTGGGCTTTTTTTTTGCCGGCTACGAATTGATCTGAATTCATTCAGATCGCAGTATTAGGTCGGTTTCTGAATCGTTGGGGGAATCGGTGGATAATTTCCTGCAGTTAGAGAACCGGCGCACGGGAGAAATCCTGAGGATGCGCCGAGTGCGTGACGCCGAGGGCCAAACCATTTTGGCCATCGACGGCTCGTTGCCGCCACGAGCGAACGGCCCGCCGCCTCACGCGCACTTCCATCAAGCTGAAGAAGGGATTGTGAAGGCGGGATCACTCGGAGCCCGACTCGGAAAGAAGAAGATCGTTGTACCGGCAGGGGGGACCGCATTCTTTCCCGCCGGGGTCGTTCATGCCTGGTGGAACGCCGGCGACGATCTCTTGGAGTTGAGCGGCCGAGCAATTCCCGCGGGTGACTTAGATCGCTTCCTCCAGGCGCTATTTGCGGTTCTCAACGCCTGCCCGTCACGTAGGCCATCGATTTTTTACCTAGCCCACGTGTTGTGGCGACATCGGCACACACACGCGGTTGCGCTGCCGCCACGAACGATTCAGCGAATCGTTTTTCCCGTCATTCTGCTAGTCGGCCGCATCCTGGGCAAATACCGCGGAGATAGCTGGCCTGGTTCGCCCGCGTCGTGCACCGGTGCGCCGGAAGTGTAAGCTGCGCGCGCTGTCCATCCTCCTTATTTCGTTACTGGTAGTTGAGTCACCAGCAAATTAGATAGAATTGAAAACTGGTGGAACTCATGCGCGAACTCGGGCGAATCATGGTCCTCGCAGGCTCGGCGCTGGCCGTAGTCGGCGCGCTCGTATGGCTTGCCGCGCGGCCGGGAGGGCTCCCGCTGCGGCTTGGGCGTTTGCCCGGCGACATTGCCTACCAGGGAAAACATGGCTCGTTTTATTTCCCGGTGGTGACGTGTATCCTGCTGAGCGTGGTGCTTACGCTGATCCTGTGGCTGGTGCAATGGCTGAAAAGGTAAAGCAATTCGAGCTGAATCTCGCGCCGGAGCGAAAAATCTGGAGCGTCTCGGAGCTGACGGCGCGCATCAGCGGCGTGCTGGCCTCGCAATTCTCGAATTTGTGGGTGGAGGGGGAAGTTTCCAACTACCGCCCCGCGCAATCCGGGCATCTCTATTTCACGCTCAAGGACGCCAAGGCGCAGGTACGCTGCGTGTGCTTTCGCACGCAGGCCATGCGGCTGAAATTCCGGCCCGGGGACGGATTGAAACTCATCGTGCGCGGATCGATCAGCGTGTACGAGCCGCGCGGCGAGTATCAGATTTACGTGGAGTACATCGAGCCGTCCGGAGTCGGCGCGCTGCAGCTCGCGTTCGAGCAGCTGAAGAAGCGTCTCGACGCCGAGGGACTTTTTGACGTTGCGCGCAAGAAGCCGCTTCCCATGCTTCCTCGGCGCATTGGCGTCGTGACGTCGCCGAGGGGCGCGGCCGTGCGCGATATTATTCGCATTCTGCGGCGGCGTTTTCCGAATCTGCACCTGATCGTCTATCCTGTGCGCGTGCAGGGCGAAGGAGCGGCGGAAGAAATCGCCGCGGCGCTGAAATATTTCAACCGCAAACAATTGGTGGACGTCATTCTGCTCGCGCGCGGCGGCGGCTCGATCGAAGATCTTTGGGCATTCAACGAAGAATCCGTGGCGCGCGCAATTGCCGCGTGCACGATCCCGGTCGTGAGCGGCGTGGGGCACGAAACCGATTTCACGATTGCGGATTTTGTGGCCGACGTGCGCGCCTCGACGCCTTCCGCGGCGGCCGAAATCGTCGTGCAATCGCGGCAGGAATTTCAGCGGCATCTCGGAGAATTGGAACACAAAATTTCGCAACGCATGAGATACATCCTGCTCGAATGGCGGCATCGCCTGAAGGAACTGACCACGCACATGGGGTTTCGCCGCCTCGAAGACTTGCTGCGCCGCCACCGCCAGCAGACCGATGAGATGACTTCGCGGCTCGGAGTCGCGCTGCAGGGACGCATCGAGCGGCTGCGCCACCGTTACACAATTGCCGCGACTCGCATCGCATCGTTCGACTTGCGCGCGCGAATCCGAACGCTTGGCTTGCGGCTCGTGCAGCGTTCGGCGGAACTCGGCATGCGCATGGAGCGGTACCTCGTCGGCAAGATCCAGCGGTTGGAACGGCTGCGCGTGCAACTCGACGAGCGCAGCCCGCTGCGCGTTCTGCAGCGCGGCTACGCGATCTGCACGGACGCCGCCGGAAACGTGGTGAACGCCGCCGACCAGGTGTCCGTCGGCGCCGAAGTCAACGTGCAACTTGCGCGCGGCCGCCTCGGCGCCGAAGTGCGAGCCCGCGAAATTCCAAAGCCGTAACTCATCTTATTTTCTCTCCGAGGTTTTCTCTGTGCCCTCTGTGCGCTCCGTGGTGAGTGCTTTCGGAGTTGTGGGACTATGCGTAATGCCCTCGCTATCGGTAAATGTCGCGCCTGTGGCCGACGTGAAGCACAGTGACTGTCTGAACTTGATCATCAATTTCGTAAATCACCCGGTACTTTCCAGCGCGAATCCTCCAGCCTTCTCGCCCCGTCAGCTTCCGGCATCCGCGAGGCCTTGCGCTCTCAGCGAGCGCAGAAATTGCCGATTTCACTTTTTCGTAGGCCTCCTTTGGCAAGGAGGCCAGTTCACGCTGGGCCCTGCGGAGGATGAAGACGGAGTAACTCACTTGCGTGAGCGTTCAATTTCCTGTGTAGCTTTTGAAAATGGGATGGGTTCATCTCTCGAGGCTTTTGCGGTGTCATACGCGCGGATCGACTCAAGCTCTTCGATATCTGCCAAGATTTTTTTATAGTCCTCAATACTGATGACCACACCAATCTTCTGGCCTCGGCGATCCGTAACGTATTTCTTCGGTTTGAGAGCAGTCTTCATTGGTGTGTTAACCTAGTTTACGCCTCTGGAGCGGTGGGAAACAAGCGACTGACCTTGTGGCATTTGAAAGCCGCTGCGAAACAGTGACGTAGAATTATTCGTCGGAAGTACTCGCAACTTTCAGCACGGCGAGGAACGCTTCCTGCGGGATATCCACGCGCCCCACGCGCTTCATGCGTTTCTTTCCTTCTTTTTGCTTCTCGAGCAATTTGCGTTTGCGCGTGATGTCGCCGCCGTAGCACTTGGCCAGCACGTTCTTGCGAATCGCGGCGACGGTTTCGCGCGCGATCACGCGGCTGCCAATGGCGGCCTGGATCGGCACTTCAAACATCTGGCGCGGGATCAGCTTCCGCAAGCGCGTGACGAGTTCGCGCCCGCGCTCGTAAGAAAATTCGCGGTGGCAGACCAGCGCCAGCGCGTCCACCGGCTCGCCCGCAATCAGAATGTCCAGCTTCACCAGGTCGGCTTCCTTGTAGCCCGCCAGGTGATAGTCGAGCGACGCGTAGCCGCGCGAGGCGCTCTTCAGCCGGTCGTAGAAATCGAGCACGATTTCGTTGAGCGGCAGCTCGTACGTCAGCATCACGCGCTGCGGCGAGAGATACTCGAAATTTTTCTGCACGCCGCGTTTTTCCTCGCACAGCTGCAGAATCGCGCCGACCGAATCTTCCGCCGTGATGATCATGGCCGTAATCACCGGCTCTTCGATCTTCGCCATTTCGTTGGGGGGCGGAAATTTCGTCGGGCTGTCCACTTCGATAACGTCCCCGGCTGTCGTGGTGATGCGGTACCGCACGCTTGGCGCGGTCGTGATGAGGTTGATGCTGAATTCGCGCTCCAGCCGCTCCTGGGCAATTTCCATGTGCAGCAAGCCAAGAAATCCGCAGCGAAAGCCGAATCCCAGCGCCACGGAGTTTTCCGGCTCGTAGAAAAACGCCGCGTCATTCAGCTGCAGTTTGCCGAGGGCGTCGCGCAAGTTTTCGTAGTCGCTCGCCAGCACCGGAAACAGGCCCGCAAACACCATGGGCTTGATCGCTTCAAATCCGGGCAGTGGCGGCGCGGGCCGCGCGGCTTCGATGACGGTATCGCCCATACGCGCGTCGGCCACTTGCTTGATGTTGGCGACGACGAAGCCGACATCTCCCGCGACGAGTTCGTCGAGGACCACGGGTTTTGGCGTGAGCGCACCGAGCGCTTCGACCTCATACACTTGGTCATTGAAATACAGCCGAATCTTCAGGTGGCGCGTGATCCGGCCATTCATCACGCGCACCAAAACCACTGCGCCGCGAAAAGGATCGAACCAGGAATCGAAGATCAGCGCCTGAAGTGGCGCTTCCGAACTGCCGGTCGGCAGAGGAATTCGCGCCACGACAGCCTCCAGCACCGATTCCACGCCCATGCCGCTTTTGGCGCTGATGAGCAGCGCGTCCGAGGCCGGGATCGCCAGGACGTTTTCGATCTGCTCCTTCGCTTGTTCGGGCTGCGCGGCCGGCAGATCAATTTTGTTGATGACGGGAATGATGGTGAGATTGTGCTGCGCCGCGAGGAACGTGTTTGCGACGGTCTGCGCCTCGACGCCCTGGCTTGCGTCCACCACCAGCAGCGCGCCTTCGCACGCGGAAAGCGCGCGTGAAACTTCGTAAGAAAAATCGACGTGGCCGGGCGTGTCGATCAGGTTGAGCTGGTATTCGTTTCCATCTTTTGCCGTGTAGTGAAGACGAATGCTCTTGGCCTTGATGGTGATGCCGCGTTCCCGCTCGAGGTCCATCGAATCGAGCACCTGCGCGCTCATCTCGCGCTGGCTGAGCGCGCCGGTCAGCTCGAGGAGGCGATCGGCCAGCGTGGACTTGCCGTGGTCAATGTGCGCGATGATGCAAAAATTGCGGACGAAACGTGGGTCCATCAGTTAGCCTGCCGGCGCGCGGTCTTCGAATTGAGCAGGTCGTCCGCCACAGGCGGACAGCCCACGCCCGCGCGCCGGTAAAAGTCTCCTGTCCGAAGCGATTTGCAACGCGCTCGTTCAGCTGCTCGCTGCCCAGCAAGATTCTTGAACCACTCCGTAACAATTCAGTGTGCCACAAGTGGCTGCAGGCAGGAAGCGGTGCGGCGTAGCCGGAAGCGGGGCAGTTTCCGATTCGACCGTTTCCAGGGGGAATCCGGTTTCGGCCATAATTGTTTCTGGAATACGCACAAGCCGGAACGTCGAAAATTGGATCTTGCCCTCGCTGGATGAGATTCGGAATGGAGCGAAGGGCTGGTGCGGCGCAAGGCTTGGGCCGAATGTCTTTCGGCCCTATAGCCATGCCGGTTAGGCAGCACTTGTACTGAGGTCGTGATTCTTGAGGGGCAGCGAACGAATCCGCTTGCCCGTGATGGCGAAAATGGCGTTGCACACCGACGGGGCAACCCATCCAAGGGCTTCTTCGCCGATCCCGACAATCGGATCGTCCGTCGCGCGGACAAAATGGACTCTTATTTCCGGCATCTCGGTCGCCCGCAACAAAGGATAGTCGTGAAAATTGCTCTGCACGACGCGCCCTTTCTCGATAGTGATTTCCTGGCGGAGCACCGCCGCGAGCCCCATCACCATTTGCATCTCGACCTGCCGTTCCGCGGCAAGCGGGTTCACCAGGAACGGCCCGGTGTCCATCGCGACATCGAACCGTTCCACCCGAACCTCGCCCTTCTTGCTGACAGACACAGTGGAGACCACCGTGCAAATAGTGACCTCTTTGACGCCCGGGCGCCGGCCATCCCCGATGGCGATTCCCATGCCGGTTCCTTCGGGTAGTTTCTTTCCCCAACCAGACTTCTCGGCGGCGGTGTCCAGCACTTTCAGCCAGCCCTTCGCGCGCGGGAAATCCGAATTGCCCTCAATCAAAGCACGCCGGTAGTGGTAGGGGTCCTTCCCGGCCGCATGGGCAAGCTCATCCATGAAGCTTTCCAGGTAGAACTCGTTCTGCGATCGGCCGACCGAGGTCCAAACGCCGGTGGGAACGTGCGTCTGTCGCAGGTGATAGTCGAACAGCTGGTTGGGGACCGCATAAGGAACCTGGCTCAAGCCTCGAATGGTTTGAGCAGTATCCGTCGGCGGATTTTGATCGATGCCGATGACACGGTTGATCCAGGCCACGGGCATACCGTCAGGCCCCAGGCCAGCCTGGAATCTCGCCACGCGCATCGGGCGATAGTAGCCGTGGCGCGTCGTTTCCTCGCGGCTCCAGACGACCTTCACAGGACGGTCTACCTGTTTGGCGATCGCTACTGCCTGCCGCACGTCGTCGTTGTAGTTGCGGCGGCCAAATCCTCCGCCAATAAAGCAGTTGTGGATGTAAATATTCTCCTGGGAGACGCCGGTTAATTTCGCCACATCGAGCAGCGCTTCCTCCGGTCTCTGGGTTCCCACCCAAACGTCCACTCGATCCGCAGTGACGTGAGCGGTGCAGTTCAATGGCTCCATGAAGGCGTGATCCAAATACGGCAACTCGTATACCGCCTCGACCACCTTGGCGGCGTCTTTGAGCGCCGACTCAGGGTCGCCCTTCTTCACAACGACTTGGGCGCCCGGCTCATCCAGTGCTGCCCGGGCCATTTTGAGAAACTTTTCCGAAGTGTCGTCGCCGTGCGCGCCTTCGTCCCATTCAATCGTGAGGAGATCCAAAGCGGTCTTCGCATGCCAGTAACTGTCGGCCACTACCGCGACTCCCGCTTCGATATCCGGACCGCTGAATTCGACTACCGAATGCACACCCGGCCGGTTTTTGACGCCCGCGTCGTCGTACTTCCTTACCTTCCCAAGGAAGACCGGCGATGCCATGGCTGCGGCATAGAGCATGCCCGGGAGGCGCACGTCAATGCCATACGTCACGCTGCCGTCTACCCGCAAAGGCGTTTCGAGGAGCTGGGTGGGCTTGTTCATCAGCGTAAACTGGTCCGGTGTCTTGATTTTCGGCTCTTCGGGCAGCTTGATCGCAGAGGCTTTCTTGGCTACCTGGCCATAGCGGAGCTGTCGGCCCGTCGGTACGTGGGTGATGATCCCGTCCTTAACCGTCAACTCCGAGCGCGGTGCGCCCCACTCGTCGGCGGCCGCCGCCATCAGGCGCTCCCGCGCGCTTGCTCCGGCCTGCTGCAAGTATTGGCGGCTGATGCGCACCGCACCGCTTGCATTCGTTGCCATGCGCCCGTAAACCTTTTTCTCGCGGAAGTGGCGATTGACGGACGCGTATTCCGCGCGCACCTTGGACCAATCGCATTCGAGCTCTTCGCAGATCATCTTCGACCAGGAAGTAAATGTCGCTTGCCCCATTTCGCTTTGGGCCACACGGATGGTCACCGTATCGTCGGGTGCGACGACGAGCCAAGGGTTGATCTCCGTCTCGCTCTTCCCCACGAGCGACTCCCAAGGCTTGTCCGGAATCTTTGCGGCATCGGAGGCCGCCTCCACGATATTCCGTGGAAACGCCAGCGCCAGCGCGAAGCCTCCGCCAATCGTCAGCGTCGTCACCATGAATTCTCTGCGGTCCATTCCCTTGGTCACGGCCATCGGACCCTCCAAAGATCTGCGTAATTCTACACCGCGAGTTGCGCCGCTCGATGAATCGCCTGTCGAATCCGCGTGTAGGTCCCACAGCGGCAAAGATTTGTGATCTCGCTGGTTATGTCCGCGTCGGTGGGGTTACGATTCTTCGCAAGCAGCGCCGCAGCCGCCATGATCTGCCCCGGCTGACAATACCCGCACTCCGGCACGTCGCCTTCTCGCCACGCTACCTGCAGCGGATGCTGCGCGTTGGGCGAGAGTCCTTCAATCGTCGTCACATCTTTCCCGGCCGCCAGGCTTACCGGCTGCATGCACGAGCGCACCGCCTTGCCATTCACGTGTACCGTACACGACCCGCACAGCGCGATCCCACACCCGTACTTGGTTCCGGTCAAACCAATCGTGTCCCGGATCACCCACAACAGTGGTGTTTCCGGCTCCACGTCCACGGAGTACATCTTCCCATTAACTCTGAGTGAGAGCATGACTAACGCCTCCCAATTGTGTGGAGATTCGCGCGACGCCAAATCGTGGATCGGAGTTACGTTCGCGCATGGTAAATTGCCCCTAGGCCGAGAAATGTTCACAGAAATCAGCTAGCCTTGGCCAACCTCTGTGGTTTTCTGAGAAGGAATACTACCACTCAGCGTCGCTGTCAATCCAGCTTCTAAGAAAGTAGCGTCTAAGTTATTCATTCTTCAAGAAGGCGCAGAGGCACTTTCTTCTGTCCCTGTCTGGGCGGAGCCCAGTCGATTGCTTATTGGAAACTGTCCCACTACCGCAAATTCCCAGGTGGCGAGTGTTCAACACTGCAGCAGGGAATTGCCGAATTGAGCAGCCACACCGCGATCGGTTTGGCACGCCAAGGCGCAGCGGTATATAGTATTTTTGTCCTGGCCAACGTCGATCCGCGAGTCTGCGGTCGCAACTTCACGAAGGAAAACCGTCCGAGCCCGCATGAGCGTGGACATCGTCAAACAACTGGAAAAGGCCAAGCGCTTCGTCGAAAAGGGCCGCATCGACGAGGCCATCGAGGCCTATCAATCGGTGCTGTCGGCCGTTCCCAATCACCTGGAATCCATGCAGTCGTTGGGCGACCTTTTCACCATGCAAAATCGGCCGGACCGCGCGGCCGTCTACTACGGGATGCTCTTTGACCGCTTTACGGCCCCGCGGGAAGAGCCCAAGGCGCTGGCCCTGTACGCGCGCTTTTTGAGGCTGCACCAGCAGCCTCCGGAACGCGTGGCGCGATACGCCCTGCTCCTGCAAAAGCAAAACCGCACGGAAGAGGCCATCGAACAATTCACATCCGCTGCTCTCGCGTATGAACTGAGCGGCAAGGGAGATGACGCGCTGGCGTGCTTCGTGCGCATGGCCCAGCTTGATCCCGAAAATCGCGACCGGCACATTGCCGTGGCCGAATTGGCCGAGCGCCTGGGCAATCACGCCGCCGCCGCACTCGGATATTTGAGAACCGGGCAACTCTCCACGCGAAATGATGACGAGGCGATTGAATTTTTCGCCAAAGCGCAAAAGCTCGTGCCGCATGACCGCAGCGCATCCCTCCTTTATGCCCAGGCGCTGCTGCGCAAAGGAGACGCTGCGGCTGCCGCTGCGCTGCTCGCTCCCCTGAGCGAAACCGAAAAGGACGCGACGTTCCTCGAAACCTATGCCGACGCCCTCATGCGCTCCGGGCAACTGGATGCGGCGCGCACCCTCCTGGAGCGCATGACGAATCAGGGAGCTGGTTCGGCGGAAAAATTTTTCTCTCTGGCCGCCGAGTACCTTCGCGCCGGCCAAGAAGATCAGGCGGTCGATCTTCTCTCCGCCACCAAGAAAAGCATGCTGGCTGCGCGGCGGGAATCGGAATTTGCCAGCGCCATCGACCAACTGGTTGAAGCGTTCCCAAAATCACTGCGCCTGGCCAAGTTCTGGGCGGCCTTTTACAGCGAAATCAACCGCGAGACGAAATATTTTGACGCCCTGGTTCGTCTCTTTGATTTGAACATGGCGAATGATCAGCTTCCCGGCGCCTGCGAAGCGCTCGAAAAGCTCGTCGAAATCGATCCGTACGACTCGCGCAATCAGGGGCGTCTCGACCTGCTGAAGGGGCGCACGGACGACGCGTTTTTGAGCCGCGTGAAGTCCCGGCTGTCCAGTGCCGCGACGCATCGCCCTGAAGTCCCCCTTCAGGAACAACGTCGTGGAAACACCGGCGAAACGTCGACGGCCCTGCTCGATGAGGTTCAATCCGGACAGACCCTCGAAGACCTGCTCGTCCAGGCGGAAATTTTTGTCCAGTACTCGCTCCAGTCCAAGGCAATCGAGCGATTGCAACGCATCGTGGAACTTTTTCCGGGAGAAGAAGAAAATAATGAGCGCCTGCAAGGCCTCTTTGAAGCCGCGCACTGGTGGCCGGAGGAGGGCGTAGTTCCAAGCAGGCCGGCGGAACATTCGCGGGCGGCACTCGAGGAGCCCGCGAATCGCACCACGACTGCTTCCCCGTATGCGCCTGAAACCCTGCGCGATCTCGCGAAAATCTCGGAAATTAATCAAAACGTATTCCGACAACCTTCGCCGCGCGCCATGCTTTCGGTTGCCGTGAATGAGGTAGGCAATTATTTGCGGGCGGCAAGGTGCCTCGCGGTGGTCGGCCCCCCCGGGCAACCGCCACAAATGGCATCGGAGTTTTGCGTTTCCGGCATTGAGGCTTCCCCCGGCAACCAGATCGTGCGACTGATCGGCCAGCTTGAACGCGCCGCGCCTGACCCGCTCGGCGGCTTGCCGCTCGAAGCCGCCGCCGCGCCTATTCTCAGGGAAATGGGCCTGGAAACGTCCCTGGGAGTCCAGCTTACGGATCCGGAGACGCAATCTCCCGCCGGAATGATGATCGTCGGTTTCGCCGGACCGCATACCTGGAAACCCAACGAAACTTATTTCCTGCAATCCATTGGCGATCAAATGCTCATGTGCGTGCACCACACGCGCCTTCGCACGCTGGTGCGCACACTGGCCGTGGCTGATGAAAAAACCGGTTTGCTGGCACGCGGCGCTTATATCGATTGTCTACTTCATGAATCGCAGCGCGCGCGAACGCAGGGCATCCCTCTGGCCCTGGCTCTGTTGCAGATCGATGGCGGCCCGGAATTGCTCCGCCAACAGGGAGAAGGGCCATTTGACCGGTACATGGAGCAGCTTGGAAAGACCGTGCAAGCAATCGTCCGCCAAACGGACCTCGCGATCAAGTACACTTCCTGGGCACTGGCGGTTGTTCTGCCGGACACGCCGCTCTCCGGAGCGCAAACGTTCGCAGAGAAACTGAAACGGGCAGTGAGCGGATTGCGCCCTCCGTGGGACGGTGGGCAACTCACTACGAGCGTTGCCGTGGCTGAAGCGATTGCCCGCCATGATTATGATAATGAAGACATCGTCACCGATCTGATCAACCGCGTGGAGGCGGGCCTCGAGGAAGCGCGAAAGCGCGGCGGCAATGAAATCGTGGCCCTCGAATTGGCGAAGAATTGAGGGATGGGGATGGCTTACGAAAACCTGCTCTACGAAAAGCGGGATCGCATCGGGTTCATCACGTTCAACCGCCCGAAGGTGTTGAACGCGCTCAACCGGAAAACGATGGAAGAGCTGAGGGAGGTTCTGACCGCCGCGTGCGAGGACGACGACGTGCGCGTCCTGATCCTGACCGGTGCGGGAGAAAAATCGTTCGTGGCCGGGGCGGACATCGGAGAACTCGCGGTGCAGACCCCGGTCGGCGGCAAGGAAACGGCCGCGTTTGGCCAGGGCGTTCTGCATCTGCTGGAGACGATAGGAAAACCGTCGATCGCGGCCATCAACGGCTTCGCGCTCGGCGGCGGATGCGAAGTCGCGCTGGCCTGCTCGATCCGTTTGGCCGGCAAGACGGCGAAGCTTGGGCAGCCGGAAGTGAAGCTCGGCATCATGACGGGCTATGGCGGCTCGCAGCGCCTCGCGCGTTTGTGCGGCAAGGGAGTGGCGCACGAACTCTGCCTGACCGGAGAAATGATTTCAGCGGATGAGGCTCTGCGCATCGGCCTCGTGAATCACGTGTACGAACCGGCGGAACTCTTGCCCGCGGCGGAAGCCCTGGCGAAAAAAATCATTGCCAACGCTCCGCTCTCGGTGAAGTTCACGATGGAAGCCGTTGAGCGCGGAACGGAAATGCCGCTGGCCGAGGGACAATATCTCGAAACGACGCTGTTTGGCTTGTGCGCCGCCACCGAGGATATGAGAGAAGGAACGCGCGCGTTTCTGGAAAAGCGGCCCGCGCAATTTCGCGGAAAGTAGCGCGAACGCGCGAAGCCGAAATCTATTCAAATGAAAAAATCCTTTCACGGAAAAGAAATTCGCGCGGCGGCGAATGCCGCGGGCTTCCGATTCGCCCTGGTGGTCAGCCGCTTCAACAGTTTTATTACGGATCGCCTGCTGGCGGGAGCCGTGGATGCGCTCGAAGCTTCCGGCGCCGGCGCGGAAAACATCGTGGTCGTTCATGTCCCTGGATCATTTGAAATTCCGCTTGCAGCGAAAAAATTGGCCGCCGGCGGACGCGTCGACGCCGTGATCGCTATCGGTTGCATTCTGCGCGGCGAGACCGCGCATTTTGACTACATCGCGAGCGAGGTGGCGCGCGGCGTCCAACTCGCCCAGCTCGACACCGGCATTCCGGTAATTTTTTGCGTTCTCACTTGCGACACGCTCGAGCAGGCCATCGACCGCGCGGGACTCAAGAGCGGAAACAAGGGATACGACGCGGGGCTCGCCGCCATTGAAATGGCCAACCTGTCAAAGCAACTTCGTTCGGCGGACGCTCCGCGGAACGGCAAAACCGCCCCTCGCGGGAAACGCCGCTAGATGACCCCGCGCCGGAAATCCCGCGAGTACGCCCTCCAAATGCTGTTCCAATGGGAAATGGGGAAACAGGAACCGTCCCGAATCGAAGACGGCTTTTGGAAAAACGCACGCGCCCAAAAATCCACGCGGGATTTCGCCAATCAACTTTTTGAAAACGCCGCCGCCCGCGCCGCGGAGCTGGACCCAGTCATTTCTTCGCACGCGCAAAACTGGCGCATCGAGCGCATGGCCGCCATCGACCGAGCCATACTCCGCCTGGCCCTGGCCGAAATCCGCACGACGAGCACTCCCGCAAAAGTGGTGATCAACGAAGCCGTGGAACTGGCGAAGAAATTTTCGTCCGAGGATGCCTCCGCGTTCATTAACGGCGTCCTGGACGCGGCCGCGAAATCGTACGGCGAAAAATCCGCCGGCTGATTGGAAATTGCTGTAGCCCGTCCCGGTCAGACCGGGACGGGGATTTTCCCTCCCATTGTCATACAGGCAAGCTACAGAGGCTGCGGAAAAAAATAGTTTATTTTGTCATTCCGAGCGAAGCGAGGAATCTCTTCGATTTAACTCCGTGAAAAGAAAGAGAGATTCCTCGCTTCGCTCGGAATGACAAATGGAGTGGGGCCCTTTTTCCGCCGCCTCTACCGCCGCCTCTACTGCAGCCTCTACCGCAGCCTCTATCCCAGCCTCCGCCGAAGCCTCTACAGCCCGCGAACGACAGCGCAGGCTTGATCCAGAATTCTTCGCGTCGCCGCTGCGCTTCGCGTTTCCGAATAGACGCGCAACATCGGCTCGGTCCCGGAAGCGCGCAGCATCACCCAGCCGAACTCGTCCAGATACAACTTAATCCCGTCGAGGTCCTCGCGGCGCGCCACACCCCATTCGAGCACACTCGTCACTTTCGCGCCGCTGAAATGCTCGATGGCGCGCTCCTTCTGCCCTGGCTTGAGTTCCAGATCGACGCGCCCGTAATGATGCTCGCCAAATTCCGCGTGAAGTTGCGTGACGAGTTCGCCCAAAGATTTCTTGTGCCACGCCATTACTTCCACCAGCAGCAGAGCCATCACAGTAGCGTCGCGCTCGGGCAAATAGAGTTTTGTCCCGATGCCGCCGGATTCTTCCCCGCCCAACAGAATGTCGCGCTCCAGCATCAATTCACAAATGTACTTGAAGCCGATCGGCGTCTCGAATACCTTGCGGCCGAATTTCTCCGCGATCTTGTCGAGCATCTTCGTCGAGGAAAATGTTTTTGCGACGTCGCCGGGAATTCCGCGCGTGCCCGCCAGGTGCCACAGCAAAATCGAAAAAATCTGGTGCGGCGTGATGAACGTGCCGTCGCGATCCATCGCGCCGATGCGGTCGCCGTCGCCGTCCGCGCACAGCCCGGCGTCATATTTTCCGGCGAGGACGGCGCGGCGCAGCGCCTCGACGTGCGGCTCGATGGGTTCCGGGTTCACGCCGCCAAACAGCGGATCGCGCGTGCCGCGAATCTCGTCGCACGCGATGCCGTGCCGCGTCATGAGTTCGCGCAGGAGACCGCGCGCCGCGCCGTGCATCGGGTCCACGACAAACCGGAACTTGGCGGCGCGGATTCGGTCCCAGTCCACAATTTTGTCGATGGTTTCCAGATACGGCGAAAGAATGTCCAGCGTTTGAATGTGATCGGGTTGCGGAGGCAATGGCGGCACGCCGTTGGCCAATACCGTGGCAAGTTCTTTTTCCACTTGCGCGACAATCGAAGGCAGTGCGGAGCTCCCATAGCTCGCCTTGAATTTTACGCCATTCCATTTGTAGGGATTGTGGCTCGCCGTGATCATGATCCCGCCCGCCGCGCCGCGCTGCCTCACCAGGAGCGAAAGCGCCGGCGAAGGGCACGCCTTCTCCGCGATCCACACCGGCATCCCGGCCATCGAGACCACTTCCGCAGCAGCGCGCGCGAAACGCTCGGAGCCGTAGCGCGTGTCATACCCGATGAGCACGCCCGCCCCGGGCTTTTCCGCCCGCACCACGTATCGCCCAATCGCGCAAGCCACTTTGCGCACATTGGAAAATGTGAAATCGTCGGCAATAACGCCGCGCCACCCGTCCGTCCCAAATTTAATCGTGCACACAGTTCAGCAGTATATGCGAAGCAAGTGGATGCGAGAAGTAGCGCAGGCTTCAGCCTGTGGGGTTTTGTCCTTGCAAGGACCAACCCCCACAGGCTGAAGCCTGCGCTACTAAGCCCCTCTATAACGATCATGGTGCGGCATTCAAGAAAATTTATACAAAAGCGGGCGAGAAAAGCCGCACCCTTGAACACCACAGGTGTGCGAAACCTGCCTGATGACAGCTTCAAGGATAGATCATGAATTCCAAGAGATTGCCGTCTGGATCTCGAATGTACACGCTTGACCCTGCCTTCTTCCGGCCGCCCTGGCGTTCAACTGGACCTTCAACCACCTTTGCTCCCGCTCGGACCAACATTGCTTTAAGCGATTCGGCCGTGCCTTCCCACACAAAGCAGAGGTCCCCGCAAGGCGGTTTTGCGGCGGGAGCTCTCAAGGTGAAAGCCTTGTCTTGCCAGTGCGCCGGGCGATGAAAGTTGATCATCTGGTTGCCGACGTAGACAGAGCAGGCGTTTGCGTTCTCGGTCACTTGCAAACCGAGGCCTCGATAGAAGGCGAGCATCTCATCCGTATGCTCCATCGGAAGGGCCACATGATCGAACCCTCGGATTCCCGTAGCTTGCTGGGCCATGATCCGAGATCCACCCGCCAAAGCACCCGCGGCGGCTACGCTCGTGATGAGCCTTCGCCGCGAAATGTCACGTTTCATCGTGCACCTCTTAAAAATTGTGGATTTGAGACCGGCCGGTTTATCTAATTTTCGAGTGAAATAAATTCGAGAAAAATTACAACAAGCGTAAAAGATTCTCTGTTTCGAGCCACTTCACGATTTTACCGACATCTTGCGCGCGGTCGCGCGGACAGAGCAGCAGCGCGTCTTCGGTTTCCACGACAACCAGATCGCGGATCCCGACCGCGGCGACGAATTTTTTCGGGCTCCAGAAAAAATTTCCCTGCGCATCGAGCGCGACAAATTTTCCCGCGGAAACATTCACTCCGGCCTTCCGCGCGATCAATTCGTAGACGGCGGCCCAGGAGCCGATGTCGCTCCAGCCCACTTCCGCGGGCAGGACAAAGACGCTGGGAGCAGCTGCGCGGCGCGTGACCGGCTCGAGGATGGCGTAGTCCACCGAAATATTCTCGAGCTTTGGGTAAACGCGCGCTAGCGTGCGCGCGTAGCGCGGAGTTCCGATTTCACCCGCCAGGCGCATCAGCGCGTCATGCGTTTTCGGCAGAAATTTCTCGAGGTTGCCGAGGAACGTCGACACGCGCCAGAAAAACATTCCTGCGTTCCAGTAGTGCCGACCGGAAGCACCATATTTTCGCGCCAGCGGCAGCGCCGGCTTTTCCGTGAACTGGCGCACCGTAAAAACAGGGACGCCGTCCGCATCGACTGCTCTTCCGCGCGTGCGTTCGATGTATCCAAAGCCCGTTTCGGGCCGCGAAGGCGGAATGCCCAATACGACCAGCGATCCCGCGGCGTGCGCGACGTGCAGCGCCGCGCGCACGATCCGCAGATACCGGGACGGCTTCGCAATGTAATGGTCCGCGGGAAGCACGGCCATGAGCGCATCGTTTTCCTTGCCCAGTCCGCTATGCAACAAATGCGCGGCGGCGAGACCGATCGCGGCGGCAGTGTTCCGGCCAACCGGCTCCGCAAGAATGTGCGACGCGGGGACGCGCGGCATCTGCTTTTGCACGGTGGCCGCCTGTTCGGAGTTGGTGACAACCCACTGGCGCGACGGCGGGAACAAAGGCGCAAGGCGCGCGGCGGTTTGCTCGAGCATGGTGTCGCTGCCGACGATGTTAAGCAATTGCTTCGGCGTTCGCGTGCGGCTGCGCGGCCAGAAGCGCGTGCCGCGGCCTCCTGCCAGAATAATCGCATGCGCGGCGAGCGTTTCGTGGCGCCGTTCTCTCATCATAGATGCACCACTCGCGACCACGCCGCTTCCGCAATTCGCTCCTCGGTGAGACGCTCGACGAAGCCGTGCAGGTCCGGGACGTAGGCGCGTAAGAGCGTCGTGGGAGAATCCGGAGCGAGTTGATACGCGCCGAGCGCCGCTGGCAGCAACCAGACTTCCGCGGGCCCAAAGGGTTCGGCGCCGTCGGCGAATTCGATGCGTCCTTTACCCTCGAGAAAAACGAGCAAATCGAAATGTTCCGGCGAAGTGACGGCGGCGACTCGTTCGCGGAATTCCCAGCGCTCGGCCGCGAAGTACCGGCACGCCGCATAAAGGGTTTCCGTGACCGCGCCGCGCGTGATGCGCACCGGATCGCAAAGGCCGCCGCCCGCCGCGGCGGGTTCGCCGAACTGGATCACGTCCAGCGCCTGTCGGATGTGCAGCGCGCGCGGCTTGCCGTCGGCGCCCACCCGGTTGTAATCGAAGACGCGATAGGTAATGTCCGAGTGCTGCTGGATTTCGCACAGCACCACGCCGGGAGAAATCGTGTGCGTGGTCCCGGCAGGCACGAAAACGGCGTCCCCCGGATGGACCGCCACGCTTCCAAGACAATTCTCCACGGTGCCATCGACAACGGCTCGTTGAAACGACTCGCGCGTTACATTCGGCTTGAGCCCCACGCGCACCGCCGCTCCCTCGCGCGCGCTCACCACGTACCACATTTCCGTTTTCCCGACGCCGCCCGCCGCGGACTCATGCTTCTCCGCGTACGCGTCGTCGGGATGCACCTGCACGGAAAGTTTTTCTTCCGGAAAAATAAATTTCACCAGCAGCGGAATGCGCGGCAACCCCCGCAGACCCGTCCCCGTCCATTCCTTCGGCAGCGAGGGCCACACCTCGCCAAGCGCGCGCCCCAAAAATTCGCCCGAGGCAAATACGCACTCGTCGCCTGTCATCCAGGCTTCGCCGATCGGTTCATTTTCTTGGGAGCGGTCCGGAAACAGAGGCGAGAGGTCGCGCGCGCCCCAAATGCGAGGCAAGAAAATCGGGGCAAGCCGCGCCGGCGCCCGCCCCGAACGGGTGGTTCCCGGATTCACCGGGCCGCTTCCGCCATGGCGAAGAATTTTTCGAGGCGGCGCAGTCCTTCCTCGATGCGGTCAATGGAAGTCGCGTAGGATAGCCGGAGGTAGCCGGGCGTGCCGAACGCCTCGCCGGGGACGCAGGCCAGATGCTGCTTTTCCAGAAGCACTTTCGCAAGCGCAGTCGTGTCCGCAATCCCGTTGCCCAGATGAGCAGCCACGCTGGGGAACGCATAAAATGCTCCGCCGGGCTCAACGCAGGTAACGCCGGGAATCGCGCGAAGCCCGGAAACGATGCGATCGCGCCGCCGCGAATATTCCGCGAGCATCGCGGTTACCGTGTCCATTGGTCCGGTCAACGCCTCGAGCGCCGCGTATTGCGCGATCGAAGTCGGGTTCGACGTCGACTGGCTCTGCACCTTGATCATCGCCGAAATCAGCGGCTCGGGCGCCAGCGCGTAGCCCACGCGCCAGCCGGTCATGGCAAACGTCTTGGACAGCGAACCGGCTACGATGATATTCGGCTTCGTTCCCGACACGCTGGCGAGCGACCACGGTTTATCGTTTCCGTACAAGAAGTGCGAATAGCATTCATCCGTCATCACCCAAATGTTCTTCGCGCGGCACACTTCGTAGATTTTCACAAATTCGTCGTTCGGAACGACCGCTCCGCTGGGATTGTTCGGCGAATTCACAATCAGCAGCTTTGTTCGCGGTGTAATCGCGCGAGATACCATCTCGGCGCGCAGCCGAAAGCCGTCGGACGGATCGGTCATCACCGGCACCGGCGTCGCGCCTGTGTACAGGACCTGCTCCGGATAGGTGACCCAATAGGGCGCGGGGATCAGAACTTCGTCGCCCTTTTCCAGCAGAGAGCAGAGCGCATTAAAGAGGGCGTGCTTGCCCCCCACCGTCACAACGCATTCCGGCACCGTGTAGGACGAGCCGAACTGCGTCGCGTGCCATTTGCAAATCGCTTCGCGCAGCGCGGAGATCCCGGGCGTCGGCGTATATTTCGTCCGTCCTTCCTGCATTGCGCGGATCGCCGCGCGCTGGATGTGCTCCGGTGTTGGAAAATCCGGCTCGCCGGGGCCGAAGTCGGCCAGGTCCACGCCCTGGGCTTTGAGTTTTTCGGCCGCCGCCATTACAGCGGAGGTTGGCGATATAGCGATGCGGTTGACGCGGGCAGCGAGTGGCACGGGATTCGGCTCCTTTGTTTCTAGATCAATATCGAACAACCCTCACGTTTGTCATTCCGAGCGAAGCGAGGAATCTCTCTGTGCATCAAATCAAGAATGAGAGATTCCTCGCTTCGCTCGGAATGACAAACGGAAAACATTCCGTCAAAAAACCACTACAGAATTTTCGCGCGCAGGCGCTCCTCCACGAGCGGCGGCACCAAGCTGGTAATCGACGCCCCAAGCTGCGCAATTTCGCGCACCAGCCGCGAACTGAGATAGCTATAAGCCACCGCCGGCATCATAAAAACGGTTTCGACATTCGGATTGAGCTTGCGATTCATCATGGCCATCTGCAATTCATATTCGTAATCCGAAACCGCGCGAATCCCGCGCAGGATCACGTTCGCCTCGCGCAGCCGCGCGTAATCCACCAGCAGCCCGCTGAACACATCGATTTCGACGTTGGGCCACGGCCGCGTGACTTCGCGCAGCATCTCCACCCGTTCGTCGATCGTGAACAGCGGATCCTTGTCGAGGTTGCGCAGAATGCTGACCACCAGCCGGTCAAATATCTTGGCGCCGCGCTCGATCAAATCAAGGTGCCCGTTGGTCACCGGGTCAAACGACCCCGGATAAATGGCCAGGACATTTTTCATGGTTTCGTCCGCCTGCGTCCGCTCGGTTCCCAACCATTGTAGCGAAAATTGAAGCGGATTACGCAAGGGAATTGGCGGGGGCTAAATTCCTGGCTGGGATTTTTTTGTGGAAGAGTACGCAATAAGAAAACAGGCAACCGGCCATATTCCAAGAAGACTACTTCAACGTATTTGTCTCCTTTTCTTCAAACCCACATTCACTGCTTGGGGTAATTTCCCGATTTGGAGCCGCTCGTCGGGCCAACAGGTTCCCCCTTGATCTCTCCCGAAGTGGCGTTTAGCGTCTTGCCGTTGGAGAGCACGACCAGTTTGATTCGCCCGTAGGGCAGGCCATTTTTGGTCGGCATCAAAGTTACGGTAACTTCATCCCCAGCTTTGAAAGATGCCTTCCCCCAGCCTGCGTAGACCATGTTTCCGGGATTTTGAGTCTCTGCAATCCAATGCACCATCTGCCCGCTTTCATTCTTTACGTCAAATTGAAGCAGGCAATGAGGGTTGGACCAGTCCCATTCCGTGACGCTACCCTTCAGCGTAACCGTTTTGTCCGTGTCAAACACTGCCGTCCCGTGGTGCGCAAAAAGGGGCATGGACACACTCAGGAGACCAACCGCCACGGCAAACACCGATATAGCCCTCTTTCCCATTGAAATTGCCTCCTTGCAAAGAATATCTGAATTGGAAACTACATTCCCACGCAAGCTATCGGCCAGGTGTCTCGCCACTCGGTGGACTCGCCGGCGCACTCGTGGGATTGGCGAATAATTTATTGTATCTCTCAATTTCGGACAGAGAGCAGTACACCTCCATCACATCATGGTGAGGATCCGCCAAGCGCATCGGAAACTTGTTCAAGGCGATCCAGGGTTTGGTGTACATCTTCGGGTCGTCAATGGTTACCGTCAGTTCCAGCCGGTCATGATTCACGCGATGAAAGCGCTCCTCCACGCGTGCTGCGTCGCTGATCGGACGGCCCGTAAGATCCAGCCAGACTCTGTCTTCCGGCATCATCCCGACCGTCTGGACGACCAGCGTGCTGTCGTCCACCCATTTGCCGACCGAGTAGCCATAAAAGCGTTGCTCTCGAACTTCCTTCCCCACCAGCACGGCTCCATCGACCAATTTGGGGAGTTGCCGCCCATCCGTCCAGATCACCCGCCACGCCTCCGCATATTGATACAAGATCGCCACTTTGTACTCGTTCTGAAAGATTTGAGTATCCCTCAGATAATAAAGGTCCGTTCGGGGGAATCCCAGCGGCTCGCAACTATCCCGCGGATCGTTATAAAGCGTAGGAAGAACCGCATCCGCCCCAATGGGAGCTTTGTGTGACTTGTAAGTTTCGAGTCCGAGGGGAGTATAAGGCAGTTGATGCTCCGGCTTCCCGTCGTTCGGCATGGCCTTTGCGCCGTAAGGCTGGATTCCGTCGTTCGGTCCATTGGCCGGCGTCCAGGTACCAGAAATGTCATGAGGTGGAGCGGGCTCTGCCGCCGCTTCCCGATCCTTGGCCGCCCCGGACTGCTGAGGCCGCGCGTTCTGGGCAAACGCCAGTTGGGAAATAGTCAGTGCCGCTGCTACTACGATCACCGGGACCCTGAAGTGGTTAAGCATTTTCGTAACGTTCCACCCAGACTTCAACCGGAATTTCCAATTGAGAGTTGTAGTTCGCACAGCATACGCTGCTTCCGCACTCGACACAATAAACTTGCTGCTTGAGCGAGCCTGCGCGGAGATCGTCAAGTTCCGATACCCAAGTCCCGAGAAAGGTGGAATATCGAAAAGTAACGCCAATCTCGAAAATCAAGAAGTGCGGGCTTTTGATTTGATAGAATACAAATGCATTTCCGCGACGGATACGCGCTGCAATGAAAACCATTCCGCTCATTTGGCTCGGCGTCTTATTCCTTGGCTCGCAACCTGCCGTTTTTGCGCAGGCTGCCCCCCAGCAGGCCCACGCGAAAAAGAGTTCTGAAACCGCGTCAACCTTTGCGTTCGAGCCTCTGGACCAATGGAAGGCGGCCGTCCTCGCCGGCAATAAAGTAGCCCTCTCGGCCTTCTACATGACATCTCCGCCAGCAAGAGCGAAGACTCCAAAGGGCGAGACGCTGGATCCCTCAGAGGAGCCTACGTTCTGGTCCTCGCTCAAGTCAGCAGGGCTCGACCACCTGGACGTAAAAGTTCTCGAGGCGAAAACGGTGCAACCGGGAGTGCTGGCGCTTGTCCTGCGGTTTGAAGCGGGGTTCAATACCAGCCAAGGAGAAAAACCCGTCGTCGTCTCAGGCGCTCAAGTCTGGGTGCAGAGGCTCGGCGATTGGAAAATTGTCTCGACGCAACGAAGCGATCTCGCGGAAAAAGAAGCCCGCCGCTTGCCAGAACCGGCAAAGCCCAATACGCAGCTCTACCCGCCGCCGGATGAGGCGCAAAAGGAAATTTCCTCGGCGCTCGCCGCGGCTGCCAAGGACCACAAGCGCGTCCTCTTAGTGTTCGGAGGAAACTGGTGCTACGACTGTCACGTCTTGGATTCCACGTTTCGCTCGAAAACCTTCGCCCCGCTGGTAAACGCGAATTACCACGTCATTCATATCAACGTCGGTAATTACGATGCCAACCTCGATCTCGCCAAAAAATACGAAATTCCTCTCGATAAGGGCGTCCCCAGCCTCGCCATTCTCGACCCGGACGGCAAACTGGTCGTCAGCCAAAAAAAAGGCGAATTTGAATCCACCGTCAGAATCGGCCCCGAAGACGTCGTCGATTTCCTGAAAAAGTGGAAGCCCCAGCGAGGAAGCTAGGCGCCGAGAAGTTTTTCACCAGTCACCAATCACCAATCACCATTCACTCCCTTAACTGCCCGTTCAAAATTCGTGAGTGTGCTGGAACAGATTTGGCGTATACTCCGCCAATAGCCAGGCCCAATTGCACATTTTGAAGATCTCTTGCTGCACAAGCGTGCTGCAACGGCATCTGTTGCAAGGCCTCCGCACTCACGCGCGGTGAGAGAAAACTAAGGAGATCGGGAATGACATCCATCGGAACGCGATCGAAATTTACGCTCATTTTCGCGGCTGTTTTGTTATTCCTCTGCGGCCAGTTTGCCTGGGCGGCGGAAAATAACTCCACCGTCGAGGGCGTCGTGCAAGACGCATCCGGGAAACCTGTCGCGGGCGCGTTTGTGAAGCTGAAGAATAACGACCGCCATCTCGAATTCATGGTCATCAGCCAGGCGCAAGGACACTACACGGTGAGCAATTTGCCCGCCGGCCAGTACGTGATCCAGGGCGTTGGGGGCGGCTATCAGAGCAAAGTTTCCGCGCCAGTGGACGTGGCAGAGGGCAAAACCGCGAAACAGGATTTGTCGCTGACCGCCAAGCAAGGACCCATGCTCCCGCGCGCCTGGCCCATGAAAACTCCCGAAGCGCTGATGGTCACGGTTTCCAAAGACTTGCCTGAAGGGGACGGCAAAAAACTCGTTGCCGCTCGGTGCACGACCTGCCACGACACGGAGCGATTCGTCGGCTTCCACATGTCGCGCGACCGGTGGGCGTTCACCATCCGAAGGATGCGCGGCCGGATTCGAACCGCAAAACTCCGCGACCTGACCCCGGACGAAGCCAAGCTCGCGATCGACTACCTATCGACCAACTTCCCGCCGACTCGCCCGGAGGACCTCAACGACCGCCTGCCTCGTACACTGCTGGAAGGAAAAGCCCTGCATTACCGGGCTGTCCAATATGACATCTCGGACACCAGTCTCGGTGCGGAGCCGCATGACGTCGCCGTCGATCCCCACGGCAACGGTTGGGTCAGCCAGCGGATGGGCAAGCTGGGCCGCCTGGATCCCAAAACGCTTGAATACACAGAAGTTTCCATTCCAGCCGGCGTAGCTGCCGAAGACGGCCAGGTGCTGGGCAACCTCCAGATCGACGCCAAAGGACAGCTTTGGGTTCCAGACGGGCCCAACTACCGTTGGCTGAATTACGACGTCAACACGGGGAAATTCACGCCGTACGATTGGCCCAAGGACAATCGCGCCGATGCCGGTGGAAATTCGATGCTCATTCACCCGAATGGCACCATCTGGGAGACGGCCGGAAACCAGGTTCGCATGCTCAACACGGCGACCAAGGAATTCAAGTTCTTTGACACGCCTTCCTACCTGGCCACGCAGAAGCCGAATGGCGCCTACGGCATCACCGTTGCAGGCGATGGGTCCGTTTGGTGGGCCGAGGATATGGCCGACCGCATGTCGAGAATCGACCCGGCCACGGGCAAGGTCGAGGAGTACAAGATCCCCTTCGACGGCATTGCCTACCCGCGCCGCATGAGTCACGACGCCCGCGGCGATCTCTGGGTCGGCCTTTGGAACGCGGGACTCCTGATGAAAGTCGATTACGAAACCAAGCAAATGACGTTTTTTGCTCCACCCACGGAAACCCCCGGCACTTATTCCGTTACCGTGGACCGCAAGAACAACCTGATTTGGGTAAGTGAGCAAATGGCCGACAAAATCGCCCGCTACAATCCCAAGACGGGCGAATGGGTGGAGTTCCCGCTTCCGGATTCCGAGTCGGACCCCAGGAGGCTCGAAATCGATCCAAACAATCCTAATCGCGTCTGGTGGAGCGGAAATCTCTCTGCTCGCATGGGATTTGTCGAAGTCCTCCCAGGGAATTAGGTTCCACTCGGAACCGTAATGTTGGAAGTATTCCCGGGAACGCCAATCTCCCGATTGGCGTTCCCGGGCTTCCTAGCCCTGCTCCAGAATCTATGTTGATTCATACAAACCTCGCTTGACCGTTCATCCCTGCAAAACCACCAGTCGACCCGCGAATTAGCCCTTTCATTGCATCATATTTGACTAACCCGACCAAATTGGTCGTAATGTAAGGTGCTGGCTCAGTGGGAGTTGCCGAGGTTGGAACCACTTGACATTGGTACTGGACTGGCATTATCATTCAACTGCGACTATATTGGTCGCATATCGAATGTTAAAGCTCTCCAAGAAAGCGGACTACGCACTGATCGCCGTCAGGCACCTGGCGACGCATCGTGGTCAGCCTGCGCAGAGTGCGTCCGACATAGCCGAGGCGTATGGAATTTCCACGCCGCTTCTGGCAAAGGTGCTGCAACGGCTGGCGAAGCACGGACTGCTCGCGGCGCGTCACGGTTCGAGTGGGGGCTATCAGTTGGCCAGGCACCCGAAGGAAATTTCGGCGCTCGATGTAATCAATGCCGTGGACGGGCCGGTAATAATCACGTCGTGTGTGACGAATCACGGAAACTGCGATCAGAGTTCGACCTGCACGGTACGTGAGCCGCTGCGGCGAGTGAACGAAAGCATTGCGAATGTGTTGCGCTCGGTCACGATTTCACAGATGGCCGATGAATCACCCGACGTGGAGCTTGTCGGGTTGTCGATCTAAGTTTGTGGGTCCGCCGCGTCGGACGCCGCATAAAATTTGAAGTGACTGCGTCAGGGGATCGAAAGAATTCAAGACGGGAGACTTAAGCATGGCTATTAAACTGCCGATTTACATGGATTACCACGCCACCACTCCGGTGGACCCGCGCGTGGTCGAGACAATGCTGCCCTACTTCCACGAGAAGTTCGGCAACGCCGCGAGCCGCAACCACTCCTTTGGCTGGACCGCCGAAGAAGCGGTCGAAAACGCGCGCGCGCAGATTGCCCGTCTGATCAACGCGACGCCGAAGGAAATTATCTTCACCAGCGGCGCCACGGAGTCGAATAACCTGGCGCTCAAAGGCGCCGCGGAAATGTACCGCGAAAAGGGCAACCACATCATCACGCAGGTCACCGAGCACAAAGCCATTCTCGATACCTGCAAGCGTCTCGAGAAGTACGGCTACGAGGTGACCTATCTCCCCGTGGCCAAGGACGGACGCATCGATCTCGACGATTTGCGGCGCGCCATCACGGCCAAGACGATCCTGATCACCATCATGTATGCCAACAACGAAATCGGCGTGGTTCAGCCGATTCAGGAAATCGGCAAGATTGCCAAGGAAAAGGGCGTCTTGTTCCATGCGGATGGTGTCCAGGCGGCCGGCAAGATTCCGGTCGACGTGCAAAAGGATAACCTGGACATGATTTCGCTAACCGCGCACAAGATTTACGGTCCCAAGGGTTGCGGTGCGCTCTATGTGCGCCGGCGCAACCCGCGCGTGCAGCTCTCGGCCCAGATCGATGGTGGCGGGCATGAGCGCGGCATGCGCTCGGGCACGCTGAACGTGCCGGGCATCGTCGGATTTGGCAAGGCGGCCGAGCTTTGCCAGAACGAAATGGCGGAGGAAAGCGTACGCCTGCGCGGGCTGCGCGACCGCCTGAAAGAAACCATCTTCGCCAAGCTCGACGAAGTTTACATCAACGGCTCGATGACCCATCGTCTGCCGCACAACATCAATATCAGCTTCGCGTTCGTCGAAGGCGAATCGTTGCTGATGGGCATCAACGATGTCGCGGTATCCAGCGGCTCGGCCTGCACCTCGGCCACTCTCGAACC
Organism: uncultured Acidobacteriota bacterium; assembly: GCA_963719875.1. Classification (GTDB taxonomy): domain Bacteria; phylum Acidobacteriota; class Terriglobia; order Acidiferrales; family UBA7541; genus Palsa-360. Next base: position 3,048,609 of record CAVRDJ010000002.1, read on the forward strand.
AAGCTATGTGCTCAAGGCTCTGGGCGTCGGCGAAGACCTGGCGCACACCTCGATCCGCTTCGGCCTGGGCCGCTTCAACACCCAGGAAGAAGTGGATTACGTCACGAGTCGCGTGATTGAAGTCGTGCAGCGGCTGCGCGAATTGTCGCCGCTCTACGAAATGGCCAAGGAAGGTATCGATCTCAGCAAGATGAATTGGGGCGCTTCAGCGGGACATTAAGAAGAATCCCGGAAGAGATTCATTCGTCAAATATAGAAGGGGGAGTGAAATGGCTTATTCCGATAAGGTAGTCGATCACTACGAGCATCCGCGCAACGTCGGCAGCTTGCCCAAGGACGATCCGAATGTGGGCACGGGCCTCGTTGGCGCGCCCGAGTGCGGCAACGTCATGCGGCTGCAGATGAAGATTAATCCCGAAACGCAGGTGATCGAAGAGGCGAAGTTCAAGACCTTCGGCTGCGGCTCGGCGATTGCCAGTTCTTCGCTCGCGACCGAATGGGTCAAGGGCAAGACGGTCGCGGAGGCGCTCGCTATCTCGAACACGGACATCGTGCGCGAATTGAGCCTTCCGCCCGTGAAGATTCATTGTTCGGTCCTCGCCGAGGACGCCATCAAGGCGGCCATCTCGGATTGGAAGAAGAAGAAAGAAACTTCCACTCCGGCGGCGACCGCGACGTCAGTCGGCGACTAGTCGATCGGGCGCGGAAGTCTTATCCGACGGACGTTCGCGCCGCGTGGTAAGCGCGTTGTGTATTTGAAAGAGGATGGCTTGGAACAAAATATGATCCACGTTACGGAAAAAGCGGCGACGAAAATTCAGGAGCTGCTCGCCAAGGAAGGCGTGGCGGTGGAAACCGGCGGGCTGCGCGTGGGCGTTCAGGGCGGCGGCTGTTCCGGGCTGACGTACGCGATGCGTCTGGAGACGCAGGCGCGCGACCGCGACAAAGTGATCGAAGAAAACGGCGCGCGGCTGTTCGTGGACCCGAAGAGCTTCCTTTACTTGAATGACACCACGCTGGACTATCAGGAAGACCTGATGCGGCGCGGCTTCGTGTTCCAGAATCCGCAGGCCACTCGCAGTTGCGGCTGCGGCAGTTCGTTCACGGTGTAGGACAGGCCCCGACGGAGTCGGTATCTTCGACATCGGCCTGTCGGGTTTGCGGGATATTGCAGGCTCACTTTCAGGGAACGTAGCAGGAGCTTCCTCTCGAATCGATTGAAACGCGTGGTTGGCCGGGATGGGGAGCCCGCCAGCCATTTTTTTTTAGTAGCGCACGCTTCAGCTTGCGGGGGTTAGTCCTTGCAAGGACCAAACCCCGCAAGCTGAAGCGTGCGCTACTGGACCCAGCCCAAACGATCAAATCATGAGCACGCCATCCACAACCGTGGCAACATCGGCGAATTGCTGGAGCTGCTCCGCAGCGACTGGTGGAGCGCACTTTTGCCCTTCGTGCGGAAAAATTCAGCCGCTGCCAAAGGGCGCCGATTACTTTGCTTTTTTTGGCCTGCCGCAGAAATTGACTCTGGACCTGGCCATGCTCGAGCAGCGTTTTCATTCGCTCTCCTGGAAGCTGCATCCCGATCATTTCGTGCGCGCTTCGGAAGACGAGCGCCAGCTTTCGCTCGACCTCTCTTCGCAATTGAATGACGCATACCGCACGCTGCGCGATCCGGTCGCGCGCGTCGAATACCTGCTCAGCCTCTTCGGCATGCGCAAGGAAGGTCAGAAGAAGCAGCAAGCGCCCCCTGAATTGCTGGAGGAAGTTTTTGAACTGAACGAATCGCTGGACGAACTGCGCGAAGCGCGCGCCTCCGGTGGAAGTGCCGCGCAATTGCCGGGCCTGCGCGCAAAACTCGAATCGGCGCAACACAAATTTGAATCGTCGTTAGCGGACGTGGACCAGGAACTGGCGCGCGTCTCGGCCGAATGGGACGCCGCGTTCGATTCCAGCGCGGATGAAGCGGCAAAAAAGAAACTCATGGAGCGGATGAACGAAGTCCTGAACCGCCGCTCGTATATCAGGAATTTGGTGAACGGAGTGCGGCAGGAATTAACGGCGTGATTCGTGATTTGTGATTCGTAATTCGTGAAAAACCTGGCGTTGACTCGAATTTGGTTTTCACGAATCACGAATCACGAATCACGATTCACGAAAGCACGGGGGAAACACCTAGAAAATGCCTAGGACCGTCGGCATCGATCTCGGCACGACCTACAGCCTGATCGCTTATCAGGACAAGCGCGAAGGCCGGCCGAAGTGTATTCCGGGCCCGTACGGCACGCCGCTGTGTCCTTCGGTCGTAAGCGTCGACGCGGATGGATCGATCGTCGTCGGCCAGGCCGCGCAGCGCCGTTTGCTGACGCAGCCGGAGCGCACGATTTATTCCGTGAAGCGCCTGATGGGACGCGGTCCCGCCGACGTGCAGGACGAACTGAAAATTTTCCCGTTTCGCATCGACCCGGCCAGCAAGAACGTGATTCGCGTGCGGCTCGGCGATCGCGTGTTCACGCCGCCGGAAATTTCCGCGTTCATCCTGCGCGAATTGAAAAGCTGGGCCGAAAATTATTTTCAGGATTCGGTCCAGCGCGCGGTAATCACCGTGCCCGCTTATTTCAACGACGCGCAGCGCCAGGCCACGCGCGACGCCGGACGCCTCGCAAGCCTCGAAGTCCTGCGCCTCGTGAACGAACCGACCGCCGCGGCGCTCGCCTACGGCCTGCACGAACAGAAACGCGGACGCGTCGCCGTCTATGATTTCGGCGGCGGCACATTCGACATTTCGATTTTGAAACTGATTTCGACGAGCGACGGCGACATCTATCAAGTGCTCTCGACCAACGGCGACACGCATCTGGGCGGCGACGATATCGATAACTTGTTGCAGAGCGTGGCGCGCGAAGAAATTCGCGGGCAGGGAGTAGACCTTGCCAAGCATCCCGAAGTCGTGCAGGAATTGCGCAAGGCGCTGATCGCCGCCAAGCACGAACTTTCCGACGCGGACAAGACGACCATCAAATTCCCTCTGCCCGATGGCGGCGCCTATTTCCGCGAAATCTCGCGCGCGGAATACGAGCGCTGGATTCGCCCGATCGTGGACCGCACCATGGGTCCCGTGCGCCAGGCGCTCGCCGACGCGAAGCTTTCTCCCGCGGAGATCGAGGAAGTCGTATTAGTGGGCGGCTCGACGCGCGTGCCGCTGGTGCGGCAAACCGTGGAGCAATATTTCGGCCGCCGCCCGCACTCCGAATTGAACCCCGACGAAGTGGTCGCGCTGGGCGCCGCGGTCCAGGCGGATATTCTCGAGGGCGGCGTGAACGACATGCTGTTGCTCGACGTCACGCCGCTGTCGCTGGGCATCGAAACGATGGGCGGCGTGGTCGCGAAAATCATCCCGCGAAATTCGACGGTGCCCGCGAGCGCGCAGGAACTCTTTACCACCGGCGTCGAGAACCAGACCGGGATCGACATCCACGTCCTGCAGGGCGAGCGCGAACTGGCCAAGGATTGCCGCTCCCTCGCGCGATTCCAGTTGAAAGTTCCGCCGGGCCCCGCCGGCCTGGCGCGCATTGAAGTGAAATTTCTGATCGACGCGAGCGGCATCCTGCAGGTTTCCGCGAGCGATCTGCGCGCCGGCACGGAGCACTCGATCGAAGTCCAGCCGACCTACGGGCTCGACGATGCCGAAGTCGAACGCATGCTCGAAGAATCGATCGAATTCGCCGAGCAGGATTTTTCCGAGCGCCAGTTGATCGAGGCGCGCAACGAAGCCGAAAGCATTCTGCAACTTACGGAGAAGGCTTTGGCGCGCGAGCAAGTGGAAGCCCCGGGCGAGCTTCCCGAAGAAGAGCGCCGCGCGATTGATGGCGCGATCGCAGCGCTGCGCGAAGCGCTGGCCGGCACGGATTACAAGAGTATCCGCGCTTTCGTGGATGTGCTGAACCAGGCGTCCACGCCGCTCGCCGAACGCATGATGAACCGCGCGCTCGGTGCAGCTCTGGAAGGCAAGAAGCTAGGCGATGTGTAGCGCTCGCCTTCAGGTGAGCATGTGCTTGACTCCACGATGCCCGCCTGAAGGCGGGCGCTACAAAGGCGTCTTGAGTTTGGATTGGCACACAGCATTGAGAAGTTGAGAAGGAGAAAACAATGGGCGGCAGCAACCCTTACATTGAACAAGTCAAATACACGCCCGCGACGAAAAAATTCAAGGTGACTTTTGTCAGCGAGGGTAAAACGGTCGAAGTGGATCCAGAGAAAGTTCCCTACGCGCGCGAGGGTCTCCCGGGAAGCATCCTGGACATCGCCACGGGATTTCACATGGGCCTCGACCATGCCTGCGGCGGCGTGTGCGCTTGCTCGACGTGCCACGTCATCGTGCGCGAAGGCCTGGAGTCCTGCAACGAACCGACGGATGCCGAACTCGATCAGCTGGACGATGCGCCCGGACTGGAAGTAAAGTCACGACTGGGTTGCCAGTGCGTGCCCGATGGAACGCGCGACCTGGTCGTCGAAATCCCGGAATGGAATAAGAATTTCGCCAAGGAAGCGGAACACTAGTCGCCCGGGAACGCCAATCTCCCGATTGGCGTATCGCAAACCGCCCGCCGCGGCGGGGAGATTGGCGTTCCCGGGCTTCCATCAATACGCTATGTGCCGGGCGGAGAAGTTGCGCTCGATCTGTATATTATTTTTGCATTAGGAGAAACGCATGCCCGCCACATTTGATTGGGACGACGCGGAAGAAATCGGGATTCAATTGACGGAAAAATATCCGGGCACCGACCCGCTCTCCGTGCGCTACACGGACTTGCACAAATGGGTGACTACGCTGGACGGATTCGCGGGCGATCCCAAACTGTCCAACGAAGGCAAGCTGGAAGCGATCCAGATGGCCTGGCTCGAGGAGCACAATGAGCGGAAGGCGTGATTTGTGAATCGTGATTTGTGATTCGTGAAAACCGTTCGCCTAACGGTCAACTCGAATCTTCTAACTCTCGACTCTCAACTTTGAACTTCCCCCTGAAGCAGCAATGCGAGACGAGCGAGTGTGCTAGAATTCAGAAACGCCAGGCTCGCCTCGCGTGATTCCGTGTGGCCCGGTAGAGTAATGGTTAACTCGTCGCCCTTTCAAGGCGAAGATTACGGGTTCGACCCCCGTCCGGGCTACCAACCCTCCCAAAAGAATTTACTTCACCCCCTTCCAAATAATCTCGAGCCGATCCATGACGCGCCAGCAATTCGGCGGTATCTAAGCGAGATGTGCTGCATCAAATTGCTCTGAAGTCCATTGCCAGGGACATCCTCGTTCTTTGCGATTCCCGGGAAATACAACGATGGTCCGTACCGGGCCGCCGCGAAAACGATGAACTGAACGCCTTGGCGGCAAATTGCATTCTTCGACGGTCAGTTGTATGTTGCCAACCGGCCGGAAACGAGAGATACGCGGAGCGTGATTCCCCCGGAGATCACGGCGATTGAAGACGGTACCGAGTGCCCACGACGGTACATCCGTAGTCTCCGTAACTTTATTTAAGCTGGAATTTCACTGGCGCGTGCCCGAAGCGCCGCCGGCGTGGGCGACAGGGAATACTCTAAAGGAAGAAAAAATATGGCTGAAGAGCATCCATCGGATTTCACAATTGACGCAAGCAGGGAATCCGCGACTCCTCCACCACCCCCACGCTACAAGCGCTCGAATAGCCGCAGAAACATTCTCATCGCTGTGATTGTACTAGTCGTGCTGGTGGGCGGCTTTTTTTTGTGGCGCTATTTGGGCACCTATGAATCCACCGACGATGCCGAGGTGGATGCCCATCTTTATCCGGTGAGCGCCCGCGTTTCCGGTTATGTCATCAAGGTGAACGTGAATGACAACCAGTACGTCCAGAAAGGCGCGCTGCTGGTCGAGATCGATCCGAAAGACTATGAGGTCGCGGTCGACGAGGCCAAGGCCAATCTCGCCAGCGCCGAAGCGACGGCCCAATCGTTGAATATCAATGTTCCGATTACTTCCGTGAATGCGTCCAGCCAATTGAAGTTCACCGCGTCAGGCGTGGAAGACGCGGGGGCCGGAATCGCGAACGCCGAAAATCGGGTCGCCGCCGCTCATGCTCAATTGGAAGCGGCCGAAGCGAATGATGTGAAGGCGCAGGACGACCTTCGCCGTTACAAGGCGCTGGTGGACAAACAGGAAGTGGCCGAGCAAGTTTACGATCAGGCGGTGGCAACGGCAAAAGCCAGCACGGCTTCCGTGGCGGCCGCGCGCGACAATGAGGCAGCGGCTCAACAAGCCGTGCGGCAGGCGCGTAGCCAACTGGGGCAATCCGAAGCGAGCCAGCAATCCGCAGAGACCGGCCCACAGCAAGTGTCGTCGGTGCGAGCACGCGCACGCGCCGCGATTGCCGATGTGCAACAGAAACGCGCCGCCCTGGAGAAAGCGCAGCTGAATTTGCAATACACACAAATCGTGGCCCCCATCAGCGGCGAAGTGAACAAGACGGTTGTTCTGGGACTGAATGTTCAACCCGGCCAGCAATTGCTAACCATCGTCCCCCTGGAGGAAATCTGGGTCACCGCCAATTTCAAGGAGACGCAACTCAGGCGGATGAAAGTCGGCCAGAAATCCGAAATTCATGTGGATTCCAGCGGGCAGACATTCAAGGGACACGTGGACAGCATTGCCGGAGCCACCGGCCCGCTGTTCAGCTTGCTCCCTCCGGAAAATGCGACGGGTAACTACGTAAAAATCGTTCAACGCATTCCCGTGAAAATTGTTCTCGAACCCGGTGAAAACCAGGATCACCAGCTTCGGCCGGGCATGAACGTTGTGCCCGACGTTTACATCCGATGAGTACAGCCACATCCCTCACGGCCGATCAGGACCTCTGGCGGCCCAAATTTAATCCGTGGCTGATCGCCGTGGTCGTGGCCATGGCCGCGTTCATGGAGGTCCTCGACACCAGCATCGCCAACGTGGCCTTGCCTTACATGGCCGGGAATCTGGGAGCGAGCAACGACCAGAGCACGTGGGTGCTGACTTCTTATCTGGTCTCGAACGCCATTGTTTTGCCGATCAGCGGTTGGTTCGCCGGCGCGATCGGACGGAAGCGATTTTTCACCATTTGCCTTTTCATGTTTACCGCCAGCTCTTTGCTGTGCGGGATCGCACCGAGCCTTGGGCTTCTGCTTTTCTTCCGTGTGCTGCAAGGCGCCGGTGGCGGAGGCCTTCAGCCGATGGCGCAGGCCATTCTGGCGGACACTTTTCCCCCGGAGCAGCGAGGCTTGGCCTTCGCGCTCTACGGCATCACAGCCGTCACGGCGCCGACGATTGGTCCAACCCTGGGCGGTTGGATCACATTCAACTATTCCTGGCGATGGATTTTTTTCATCAATTTACCCGTGGGCCTGCTGACATTGCTCTTGGTCTATCGCTTCGTCGAAGATCCTCCCTATTTGGCGCGCATCAAGGCGGCGGGCGTCAAGCTGGACTACATTGGCATTTCCTTGCTTGCGTTGGGTGTCGGGGCGTTGCAAGTGTTGCTCGACAAGGGACAGGAAGATGATTGGTTCGGATCGCAATTCATTACAACTTTAGCGGTCACGGCAGTGGTCTGCCTGGTCACGCTGGTGATTTGGGAGTGGCACCAAAAAGCGCCCATCGTGGACGTTCGCTTATTCAAGAACCTCAATTTCGCCAGTTCCAACCTGATGATGTTCACACTGGGCATCATGTTGTTCAGCAGCCTGGTTCTGATGCCGCTGTTTCTCCAGACCCTGATGGGATATACGGCCCAGGTCGCGGGGCTAGCGATTTCCCCGGGAGGGCTTTGCCTGCTGATCGAAATGCCCATCATGGGAATCTTGACGACGAAAATCCAGGCCCGGCGCCTGATTGCCTTCGGATGGCTCTGCTTGGCCCTGGCCATGTTCTATTCCACCAAGCGGATTGATTTGCAGATCGGGTTCAATACGGCCCTCTGGCTGCGCGTCGCGCAAGTCTTCGGAATGGGCTTCCTGTTCGTGCCGATTACGATGGTGGCCTACATTGGAATTTCTCCGGAGAAAAATAATGCGGTCTCCGGGATCGTCAATTTTATGCGCAATATCGGCAGCAGCGTGGGAACCTCGATTGTTACGACCTTGCTTGCGCGGCGCGCCCAATTTCATCAGGAGATTCTCATCGGCCACATTCGCGCCGAGAATCCCCGTCTACAAGGCGCGGTCATTGGCCTTTCACAACAACTGGCCAATTCCGGATTGGACAAGCACACAGCGCAAATGACCGCCTACGCCCGAATTTACCAGGCTGTCCAGGCGCATGCGAGCGCCGCAGCTTATATTGACACTTTCATGGTCCTTTCCGTGGGGTCGGCCATCATGATCTTTCTCTCTTTTATTTTGAAGAAGAATGATCCCGGCGGAGGAGGCCATGTGGCGGTAGAGTAAATGAAGTGGCATAGTATGGTCTTCCGGCGAGTCGCGAAGCGCGTTCTGGAGACGGTATGATCAGAATCGTCACAGTGGAACGGGAGTATGGATGCGGCGGCGGCGAAATCGCTCAGCGGCTTGCCGAGCGTCTTGGCTGGAAACTTTGGGACCACCAGCTGACGGAGGAAATCGCCCGCCTGGCGAATTGCTCCCAGACGGCTGTGGAACAGAGGGAAGAGCGAACCGATCCGCTTTACTACCGGCTGTTCAAATCATTTTTGCGAGGGAGCTACGAAGGAAGCATCAACGCGCACAAACTGAATCTGGTCGACAGCGAAAACATTATGAAGATGACGGAACGCGTCGTGCAGCATGCCGCGAAAAAAGGCGACTCCGTGATCGTTGGCAGAGGATCGCAGCTTCTTCTGAAGGATCGCCCGGACACATTCCGCGTTTTTCTTTATGCCCCGAGGGAAGATAAAGTGCGGCGGGTGTTGTCTCGCGGCAAGAGTGAGAAGGACGCTCAAGAACTTGTGGACACGGTGGATCGCGAACGGGCGGGTTTCATCGAAAAGTATTTTCACGTGGTGTGGCCCGACCGCGCCGTATATCACGTCATGATCAATACTGCGGTCGGCGACGAGACCGTTGTGCAAACGATCGTGGACTTTATGAGATCCTTCGATTCAAAATTCAAAGATTCCAGGACCAATACCCCATAGATCAGGATTCACACTCTCTGCCTTTTCAATTTGCAGAACCCAAATCCAGACAGGCTGAACGGGCTGCGGAAAAAGTCGTTTATTTTGTCATTCCGAGGTCGCCGCGGCGACCGAGGAATCTCTTCGATTTAACTCCCTGAAAAGAAAGAGAGATTCCTCGCTTCGCTCAGAATGACAAAAGGAGGGGGGGGCCTTTTTCCGCAGCCTCTGAAGCCTGTCTTACTTGGATTTCGTCCACGCACCGAGGATGACGCCCATCAGGCACAATCCAACCAGCGAAAAAAACTCGTTTATCGCGAACAGTTCCTTTGACCGCATCTCATACATGTACGTCGTGAAGACAATCGGCCCGACAATGCCGATCCAAAGCAATACGCCGACCGCTGCGCCGCGCGCCGCGGTATTCGCATTTCTCCAGCTACACAACTGCGCGAGAACGAATGCGATCACCAGATTCAGCACTAACGTGATGACGTAGGGAAGCACGGGGTTCATGCTTTTGGCTTGTTCCATCGTTATCCCCTCCAACGCCATCCAGCGCTGGCCGAACAGCACTCCATACCACAGCGCACCAAGCATCCAGTACACCACGGCGGAAACCACAATCGCCCCGTAATTGGTTTTCATCGGTAATCCTTCCACTCGTTAGGATCAACTCACTCGGATGCAACCGCCGAATTTTGCGGCCCGCTGGGTCACATCGGAAGGCCCACGCTTACGGCGGGAGTCTGCGTTTGGAGATCCTGGAAGTCAAGCGCAAAGCAGAAGAAATGCCAGCCTCCCGCGGAGACTTACCCTTTGAGTCTCGGGTGTGGCAAAGAAGCATCCTGCGCTACACCTCTTTTGATTTTGGCTGATAGGGTAATCAAGGAGATCGTCTCGGACGGAACACGAATTTGAATGAGAGCCGGCCATATTACTGAAAATAAGCAGCTTAAAATCAATGGAAACCACTTCAGACTTATTTAAACAGATCGAGAGCGGAATGACCAATGGCCCCTACTTTGCCGGTCTCCTTTTGTACAGTTTCTACCCACACCCCCAAGGAATGCCTTTTTCAATGCCTTCCAATTAACCTCTAATCTACAGATATTAAATCGTTTAATTGCATCGGAGAGGGTGGCCGGACAGTTGCTCTACTTGACGTGGGTTGCATAGGCAAGTTGAGTGAAGGACGGCAAATGAATGTTTGAAAATGAGCGCATCCGACGGCGGCAGGCTGACAGTGGTAAGTGCCGTTTTGCCGGCAACACTCAACGACATTCGGTTGGAGTTCCCGGAATGGTAAGCATGGGCAGGAAAAACACATACGAAAGCTGCTTCGCTGCCGGCTTCAGCGTTTTGGAACTGCTGCTGATCGTGTCGGTAATCCTGATCTTGTCGGGCATGGCGATCCCCGCCGGCCGGACGGCGATGAAAACCTATCAACTCGATGCGGCGGCGGATAGTGCCTACGGAGCCATTCAGAGCGCGCGCTACCAGTCGATCATGCACGGCTATCTCTACCAGGTAGACATTAACTCGAATAATAATCAAATCCAACTTTCGAGCGAAGTTCCGCCCGCTGTCACATTCAGCTCGGTTGGTTCCGCGTTGCCGATTTCCGGTTCGCAGGTGACCGTGGGCGTGGGCACAGCTAGCTCAGGTTTAGCGGGCCACCTAATCCTGCAGTTCAAAGCCAATGGGTCGGTCTCGGTGACTTCTGGGCAGACGATGCCCGCGAATTTAACGATCGCTTATAACGGAACGACAAAACATTTGACGGTGTCCAACTATGGCGCAATATCTACAACTTCAACCACGCCTTAAGCAGCAGCATTCTCGCGGCTTCACCATTGTCGAAGTCATGGTGGCTGCGTTCATTCTCATTGTCGGCTTGGTGTCTGTTGCCGGCCTTCTCGGGAGCACCCTCGGAGGCACGGCGCGCGCCGGGTATATGAACCAGGCGGCGACCCTGGCGACGGAAAAACTCGAGGACTTGAATCGCTATCCGACCGCCGACCCGACCGTATCGGCTGGGGGCAGCCTCACCGCCGATAACGTGACGAGCAGCGTCCCTTATTACGACGAGGTTTATTTCTCTCCATCGCAGGGCGCCATGGAGGAAACCGTCGGCAGTGACAACAGCGGCACCTGGCAATATCAGACAGTTACGTACACGCCGGACGGCCTGATCAACGTCTCGACCGCCACCTCGTCGGGGCCCAGCGCCGCCGGACAAATCGCCTACAAGCGCCGCTGGACGGTTGAGCAGGATCAGCCCATCACCGGCGTCCGCCGCGTCACGGTCCTGGTGACCCTGGAAAATGCAATGCTGCAACCGCCCGTCACATTCCAAATGAGTATGGTGCGCCCATGAAAATTTTGCGAGAAATGCAAGCGTTCCGCGCGACCTCCCCAATTCGACGGGCGGCAGGTTTCACGCTAATCGAATTCATGGTCGCCATGGGCTTGTTCCTCATTATCGGCGGCACCACCTTTTCCATGTTTGCGAAAAACGCGCCGTATTTCACGCAGCAGCAGAGCACAGCGGCGCTCAACATCGGATTGCAAAACGTGGTGTCGCAAATGCAGCTCGATCTGGTGAATGCCGGCACGGGCTACTATCCGGGCATGCTGTTGCCGATTTGGCCCACCGGATTGACAATTATTAATAAAAATCCTTCCACGGCCTGCAATGTTCCCTCGACTTTTACCTATACTGCGACGTGTTTCGACAAACTGAACATCCTGGCCATCAATCCCAATACACCGCCCACTCATCCGACCGATAGTTCGGGCGCCGGGGGGTTTACGAATTGCAGCGTTACGGGCGCCGCCGGCACCCAGGACACAGCCGGGACGTTTTACATCCAGGCTAGTCCCGGCCTCACGCTGGCACAGACTGCGGCGGGATACAGCAGTGGCGACCAGATCTTTCTGGTTCAGACGGTCGCGGGAAATGGAAACGTCAATGGAACGACGTCCGGTGGGGGCAGCGGGGGCACGACGGTTGGCATTAACGGCGCCAAAATCAATACCTTCGTCTTGACGGGCGCCCCTACGGTAAATGCCGCCACGGTTTCGCTCCCCTTCCTGCAATCCAACAATGGCGTCAATTCAAACGCCGATGATCCGCTCGACATTTCTACTTCCAGCACCGCCTCGAATCTCGGAACGAAGTTTTGCCCGGCGGACTGGGTCATGAAGCTGGATCCCATCACGTACTGGGTGGACCTCACGAATCCACAAGATCCAACGCTGAAAAGAAATCACATCGTCGCGGGCACCCTGAATTCTGACGTTATTGCCGAGCAAATCATCGGCTTCAAAGTGGGCGCAGCAGTCTGGGGAGCCTCCGACAGTGGGGTCTCCACCAGCAGCGCCCTGTATAACTTCTACGCGCAGAATCAAACCGGGGATACCCCGTCCGGTTATAACAACAACTTTTCGCTGGTCCGCTCCGTGCGGGTGAGTCTGATTGGCAGGACGAGTCCGAACATTGCGAACCCTTTTCGCAATACGTTTGACAGCGGGCCATACCAGGTTTTAGGCGCCGACGTCGTCATCAATCCACGCAATATGACCATGAATTGAACTTATAGAGGATCCAAACTTATGGACACTTATCGAAATACTCCGAACGTGGTCTCCAATTCTGAATTCGCTCCTTTCCACGCAGAAACCGGCGAAGCGTCGGAACGGGGAGTGGCTCTGGTCATGACGCTGCTTCTGCTCTCCATGGTCATGGCATTGTCGCTCGGAATGGTGATCGCCATGAGCTCGCAATCACTCATTGGCGGCTACTACCGCAATTTTCGGGGTTCATTCTACGCGGCTGATTCCGGGTTGAATATCGCCGTCCATCAAATCGAAAATCAACTCGTTGCAGGAATGCCCTCTGTGTTTGCGACGCCACCGCTTACCACGGCACAAGCGACCACGCTGGGGAGCAGTACCTCGTCAGGACTTACCTCTTCGTACGGGAGTTCGACAAGTCTGAACTCCGGCAATGCGGGTCAATCGTGGAAGGAATCTTTTAAGGTTACAAACAGCAGCGTGAATCTGGTGGGTACGCCGACACCTACTTCCTATAATACGACCGTTTGCAACGCGCCTGGCCCTCCTGCCACTGGATACCAGTACAAGTATACTTATTCCGTTACCGCGGTGGGAACCGCCCAGGGCAGCGAACAACAAACCGTTACCGAATCAGGGAACATCAACATGGCTGTCACAGGCCAGGCGGTCACCAACTGCGTCAGCTTTGCCTATTTCGGCGGATTCATTGACTATTACAAAGGCGGCATTGGACCGCTCGTTCCCGGCACAATGACTGGGCCCATGTTTACGAATACCGCGTGGGAATTCATGCCTCCCATCGCGCCCTGGACGGCGCCCTATATTTTTACGGATCCGGTCGGTCAGGTTCAATCCCAGGTCTACTATTGGGACACCAGCTGGAATTATCATTTGTCTTCGGCTACCAGCTACGGAACAGGCGCAAACCTCGTTGCGCCTCATTTCGAGCAAGGCCTGCAGCTCAATCAGACCCCGGTGCCATTGCCAACGAATAGCTTCAACCAGGTGGAAGCCGTCGTCGATGGCAACGGTAACGCGAGTCCAGCCTGGACGGCCGCACAAACCTCTGCTGCGCTCCTGACTCTCCAGAATATCAGCGGCACGAACTATACCTCTGGCACCACATCCGGTGTTTTCATGATGCGGGGGACCGCGGCGACCTGCGGAACACGCTCCGTGCCTTGCCTCGCCGGCGGCGGCTTCTATATCGAGGGAGGCGCGGACGTACAACTCCTCCCCAGCGGATCCACCGCTCAGGTATACAAAGTCACCCAGGGTGGCGTAGTCACGACCATTACCGTCGATCCTGCGGCTACGGCGCCGGACGGCAGCGCGGGCAGCACCAAGATCGTACAAGGAGGCACGACCACGACCTTGAACGGAGTCCCCATGGACAATATCACGGCGCAAGCCTCTGCCATGGTCTATGTGGACGGGACTGTGACGATTCACGGTCCGGGCGAAGGGCAGGGAGCCATCCAGGACAACGCCATGATCAACATAACGGCCAACGGCGATATCATTGCCACCGGTGACGTCCTTTATAAAACGGAGCCGGTCACCGTCCCGCAGGATACTCTGGTGGCCCCAACGAGCTCTAATCCGATGAACCAGGTGTTGGGCCTCTATACGGCCGTCGGCAATTTCATCACCCATACCAGCCAGGCGGATCAGAATATTCAGGTAGACGGCAGCATCGCCACCATTTCGCAGGCCGATTCGGCGGGTAACTGCGCCAGCGGCAAGGGCGGCCAATTGTCCATCGGACACATCAACACCTTCAACAACGTGGGCGGCATGATCCAGAGCTGTATCTATGCCGCGGATGTGAATACCGAAAATACCTGGTTCGATCGCCGCTTCACAGCCCGGGCCGGTTTTGCGCCGCCGTGGTTCCCTTCGACAACCATGACACAAGGCGGTGCTTTGGCCGTCAATGTTTCGCCGTCACTTCAGCGCCTCCAGTGGCTGAATACTTCCGCCCAGTAAGCGGGAAGCAACCATTCCAACCTTCACATCAACTGCCGCCCAGGGCCTCCAAGCCTGGGCGGCATTGGTTTTTAAGATCCACTAGCCCGCATTTCTCACCAGTTCGGGTCATGGTTCTCGTGTATTGCGGGATTCAGAGAGATTCTTCGCTTCGCTCAGAATGACAATTTGAAGCAGTGTGTCATTCTGAGGGGCGGTTTGTGCCCCGAAGAATCTCTCCGCAGGTTTGAGGAAGAGGAGATCTTCCTAGCTGACGTCATTGCAGCTTGTGAGAAATGCGGGCTAGAAGCGTGCCGATTTAGGGCGAAGAAATGTCAAGGTCCCGGCCGACTCCGCGCAGAAAAGGGCGCCGCGGATGCCGGCGCCGCACACGCATATTGCGCCGGCCAGCCGGGATCGGTCGTGGAGTTCCGGCACAGCGACGTCAAGTTGGAAATAACGTTCCCCAGGACGACCGGCCCATCGAGCGGCTCTGCGTAAATCTGGTAGCTCTGCGAAGTCCCCACCATCAATCGCTGAAGGGAAAACGAGCCGTCGAATTGCGCCGGACCGGAGTCGCTGCAACTCCAGCCGGCCATCACAGCGGCGGTCACCGTTCCGGTTGCGTTGTCGAGGGCCACGACTTGCGCGGGAAAGATGCCGGTCACGCCGGCGGGCGAAAGGGGCAGGGCGAGGGGATTCGCGGGCAGGACGCGCCCGCTGATCGCGCCGATATGCACGGTGTCGGTTGGGTCCGGGTATAGGACGCGCAGTCCCGTGCGATCGTCGTCGGATAGCGGAGCATCGGGAGACTGGTTTGTGGGTCTTGTGCCCGTGATTTGGCCCTGAGGCGGAGCGATCGGAAACATCATCGCCCCCCACACGCCCGAATGATTGAAGCCGAAGGTGTGGCCGAGTTCGTGAATCACGAGGGATTCGAGATCATATGCGTTCGGGCTCGAGGGGAGGGCGGCGGGGGTTGCGAACGTCGTGTTCGGGTCGGTGGGCAGGAAGAGAGTATCCGCATCCAGAATCTCGCCAATGAATGTGGAGGGCGCGCTGTCCGGAGAAAGCTGCTCGCCCACCGTGTCCGCGGAAACGACGCGCGTGAACGCCAGCACGCCGAGGGCGAACCCGGGATCTTCCTGATCAAAGCAGATGGTATTGAGCCCGTCGGATGAGATGCACGCCGGCGACGTCCAAGTTTGCTGCAGCGTGCCGAGCGTTGGCGGCGTGAGCAAGGCGCCGGAAACGCTCGTCCAGACCGAAAGCGATTGTTGAATGACCGCATCGATTTCGTTGATTTGTCCATCCGGGGTCTGGTCCGCCGTGAGGATCGTTACCGGGTTTGTTCCGAGCGTCGTGCTCCATTGGCGGTTAATCGACCCTGGCGTGGAGATGTCGAAGCGCGTGAGTTGCGGGCAGGAAGTTCCGCCCGATTGCGACGCGGCCTGGCGCATGTCCGCCACCGTGGTTCCCAGATCGTACGCCCCGGTATACGCGGCGGTGATTTGCGACAGGAACAGGCCGGCGACGGCTACGGACATGGTGTTGCGAAATTTGCGGCGGCGATTTGCGCTCATCTGGATTTCTCCTCGCTGCGCGCGACCGCGGCGGAAATTCGCGCGCGAAACATCTCGATCGGCAACCGCCGGATGCCTTCGGCGCGAAACGTGCGAGTTGCCGAGTCGAATACGGCGAAGGCGCTCGAATCCTGCGTCACGATTTCGCGGCCGGTTCGCGGGTCGCGCGAAATTCGGAAGGTTCCCTCGACCCAGCCCGCCACGGTGAATCCTCCCGCGCGCGACCGTTCCAGAAACACGACGGCCTCATCTCCCGGATTGAATTTGGGCGCGCCCTCCACGGTGGCGGTCAGGTGCCCGACGCGCCCGCCCGGCAATCGGACCGCAATTTCCCTGGGCAAACTTCCCTTCAGAGTCTCAACGACCTCGACCGTCGTCACCGTCCAGATCGACCCGTTTTCCCAGCGTGATTCGGAGGCCGCACAGCGCACGCGCGCCACGGCGTCAGATCCCGCCACCAGCTGATCGATGCTGAGCCGCGCGAGCGTGGTGGCGCGAATGGCCGGCAAGAATGGGAGTGCAACCAACGTGGAAATGATGATTCGCATTCTGAATGGCATTAACGCACCTCGATGACGCCGGTTCCGGCTGCCTTGTCGCTTTCCGGATTTTGAACGAACAGAGTTCGCGGGCCCGCGGCCGCTGTAGCGGGGACTTGCAGCTTCATGTGCAGGATCCCCAGGCCCAGAGGCTCGCGATTGGTGATGGTAATGTCCGGCGTTGGCGGTCCGCTGATCGTAAACGTGAAGGACGGATCGAGGGCGCTCAGGGAAAAGACGCACAGGTCCGCAGTTCCCGTTCCGGCAGCAGGCCGCCGAATAATTACCGGACTCCCGCCAAGCACGCAGGACGAAGCCGCCATGGAGAAGGGCCCGATGGCGGCGATGTTCAAACTTACGTTTCCCGCGACGCCCGATCCGCCGTTGGTGCTGAGCTCCACCACCACGATTTCATTGCCCGCGCTTGAGGGCGCGCTCGGGGTCAGTGGGATCGCGCCCGTCCCCAAGCCTGGCGCCAGCACCACGAACGTTTGCGTATTGGAAAGCAATCCGTCGGGATTCTGGAGTTGCACCGGAAGGTTTCCCGCGGATTGCAGATCGGGCGCGTCCACCGACGTGATGCATTGGGTACTCGATGCGCAGGATGTAGTTCGCGGTGCGCCGGTCAGCAGGATTGTGGAGCCGGGGCCAGGATCAGACGGAGAAAAGTTGCTCCCGGAGACCAATAAAGTGAAGCCGCCAGCCGAGCCCGCGTAGGCGCTCGTCGGAGAGAGAGAAAAAATGCCTGGGCTATTGTTAATCGTGAGGATTGCTGTTCCCGATTGGCTGATGTCTTCCGAACTCGTGGCGACAACCTCGACCAGCATGGGCGAGGGCGGGGCCGTGAACAGCCCGGTGGAATCGATGGACCCGCAGATCCCTGGATTGCCGCACCCTGCCCCGGTGATCGACCAAATGACCTGCTGATTATCCGTGCCGGTAACGCTGGCGGCGAATCGCAGCTGCCCTGAGCTTGCTATCGTTGCGCTTCCCGGCAGAACACTGACGACCACGTGGGGCAGGATCGTGACTCTAGCCGAAGCGCTCGAGGTGCCGACCGCCTGGCTCGTGGCCGTGATGGTGACCGGATTGGGAGATGGCAATCCGGCTGGCGCAACATAATCGACGCTCCCGCCGTTGCTGGTCGAAACCGGCTGGCACGGGTTAGATCCCTCCACACAAATTTGGCCAATCACCAAATTTCCGCCTGCGAACCCGTTGACCAGCCAGGTCACGTTTTGATTGGGCGTATGGTTGACTAGGGCGGTGAAGGTTTGCCTGTGGCTGACTGCAAGGGTCGCGCTCGCAGGCATTAGAGTCACGCCGAGGGCAGCCGTGAACGTGACCGTGGCGCTTGCGGAAACGTTCGGATTGGCATTGCTGCGCGCACGTACCGTCACCGAACCGCCCCTCGGCAGAGTTTGCGGTGCTGTGTATGTTGTGTTGTCAGGTGCGGTTTGCGAATTGAGAATCAATCCGACGGTCGGGTTGCCATCCACCACTCCATTGACGTCCCACGTGACCGTCGTGTCCTGCCCTCCGGTCACGGTGGCTTGAAATGCTTGTGCGCTGCCGAGTGCCACCGTCGCCGCGGAGGGCGAGATGGAAACGCTGATCGCCGGAAAAATGGAAACAGAAACGGATGTTGCCTTCGATGGATCGGCTTGCGGTGTGGCCATGATTTGGATGGTTGCAGGGGACGGTGGAAGCGAAGGCGCGGTGTACACGCCATTCGAGGAAATCCTCCCGCAGGCCG
This sequence comes from uncultured Acidobacteriota bacterium, assembly GCA_963719875.1. Taxonomy (GTDB): domain Bacteria; phylum Acidobacteriota; class Terriglobia; order Acidiferrales; family UBA7541; genus Palsa-360. The sequence goes on from CAVRDJ010000002.1 coordinate 3,067,165, forward strand.
CGGCCGCGCAGCCTGTCCCCGCAACGTTCCAGGAAATCACGCGGCTTGGGTTCGAGTTGGCGGCCGGTGTGAGCGTCGCTGCGTATGTGGCGGTGTTCCCAATGGTGACCGATGACGGCCCGGTCAAGGCCAGGGAAAATGAGCTCGTAACGGTAATCGTTCCAGTGCCGCTCTTCGAGGGATCGGCCGTGCTGATGGCAGTCAGAGAAATGCTGGGAGGCGCGATTAGAATTTGCGGCGCCGTGTATGTCCCGGAGGAATCCACGGTTCCACACGCGCCTCCCATGCAACCGCTGCCGGAGAGAATCCAGGTGACGCCTCGATTGGGATTTCCGGTGGAATTCACCGTGGCCGTGAACGGCCGCGAAGCGCCCAGTTCGACCGCCATCGTCTGAGGATGAACTGAAACGGAAATGTCGCTTGTAATGGTCACAAGCGAAGCCGAACTCTTGGAGATGTCCGCGGCGCTGGTGGCCCGTACGGAAACGGAAGCGGGTGACGGAAGATTCGCCGGAGCCGTGTAGACGCCGGCCGCGTCAACCGCTCCGACCATCACATTCCCGCCGGGAATTCCGTTCACGCTCCAATTCACGGCCGTGTCCGGCGTATTGCTGACCGTCGCGGTGAAAGTCTGCGGCTCGCCCAGCGGGACAGATGCGGTAGCCGGTGCGACCGTCACGGTAACTGGGGGAGGGGGCGGTGGCGGGCCTGATCCTACGAGTCCGCCACAGCCCAGGAATGAAGCGACGAGAGGCAGCGCGGGGCGCCAGTGAAACGAGGTGCGAAGCAGATAGCAGCGTCCCCGAACTTTCGTGCTCCCTTCCATTACAGCGCCAAGTGCACGCGGTGTGCCAGCGTGGTGCATCGAGTAAAATGCGCGCCCTGCCAAGGTTTTTGCTCAGGTTTGATACGGGAAGGAATTCGGGCAAGGCTCACACCATCAGTGTGTTGCTCTTGTTCGATTTCAGGGATTCAAGGAGTCAATGGAATACCTGCGCGGCCGTTGTCATTCTGTGCTGATACTGAAATTGTGCCGAGTTGGGAATTGCAATCGGGAAGCGGGATTCAATTTGGGGCAGTGACGCAGGTTGTAGGCTTCAGGGATCGGTTACAGGGAAAGTCAAGACCTGAGACCCTGCCACCTACCGCCTACTACCTTCTGCAAAGTTGACACGGCTGTCCTTGGATTGAATAATCCTTGCATGCCTCGTCCCGAAACGGCGCACCGGGTCAAAAGTTATTCCGCGGCGACGGGCTACGTGTATCAGTACTATTTTTACGAAGTCGAGAAATCAAAGCGTGGGGCGGTAGCGGGGACCGAGTATGTGTACATGGCTTCCGCCGACAGGAAACTTGTGTTTCCGGTGCGGATTTTTGTGAGGAAAGACGCCCTGGAAAAGTGGTCCGCGCGCACCGGCCGGCAATTCACCGGAACGGAAGAATACGCCGTCGCCAAGATGCGCCTGTTTCAGGCTTTTGACGAAGTGGAAGGGCTTCTCTCCGCGAAGGCTCCCGATCTCCTGGTCGACGAGTCGAATCTCGACTCTCTACTGTCGCAATTGGATCTGTGAGCCTGGTGTTGTAGCGCCGGCGTCCCGCCGGCGGTTTTGCAACGCACAGTGATCAGAAAAATCCCCGGCGGGACGCCGGCGCCACGAAAAGCGATTCGATGGTTTTCGGCAAGATGCGATTGGATCGGACAAGCGCGGCACAATTCTACTGCTCTAAAGAATAGCAGAGTCACTTTCGATGTCAATTCCATTCATCGAAAATCGGACATATTTCCATTCTTCAATATAATTTCCATTCGAATGGAAAGGCTCATCGCATCCCTATTTTCGGAACACTTCCGCGAGCGCACTCGCCAGGTTAGGCTGCAAGAACGTATACCCGGAATCCGCAAGCTTTGACGGCAGCACCTTCTGGCTGCTGAGAAGCAGCGCATCGGCCATTTCTCCGAGCGCCAGTCGCAGCGCGAAGGCGGGCGCGGGAAACAGGGCCGGCCGGTGCAACGTTTTTGCGAGGATGCTCGTAAACTCTTGGTTTCGAACTGGATTTGGGGTCACGACATTGACAGGCCCCGTGAGCCCTGAGCTCAGAAGCGCGAATGGGATGATGTTGACAGTTTCCTGCAGAGTCAGCCAGGACATCCACTGCCGGCCATTGCCGAGCCGCCCGCCTGCGCCTAGCTTGAACGGCAACGCCATGCGAGGCAGCGCCCCTCCGTGCGCCCCGAGGATGATTCCGAACCGCAGGCTGACCACACGCGCGCCGAATTGCGCTCCGCGCGCGGCTTCCGATTCCCATTCGCGGCAGATCCCGGCAAGAAATTCGTTTCCCGGGGCGCTCGCCTCCGTAAGAGCTTCTTCGTCGCGGTTGCCGTAGTAGCCGATGGCCGATGCCGCCACGATCACGCGCGGCGGCCGTTGCAATTTCGCAAGAGCCCCGATCAGGTGCCGCGTCGCGTCGATCCGGCTTGTCCGCAGCAATTCCTTGCGCGAAGCGGTCCACCGCCCCTCGGCAATGGACGCTCCCGCGAGATGAATGAGAGCCTCCGCGCCCTCGGCGCCGGCGGCGTCGAATCGGCCCGCAACGGGGTCCCATTGAACGGCTTGCACGTGTTCCCCGGCTGCGTCTTTCCGCGCCGCCCTGGGCCGCACCAGCCGCGCGATCGAATGACCTTGCCCCTCCAGCGTTTCCACCAGCGCCGTTCCCAGGAATCCCGTCGAGCCCGAAACGAGAATGCGCATGTGCGATGCCTCCCCGAAAACCCACAGGCTGAAGCCTGTGCTACTGTTCCCACGCTACGGCGCGGGGGCTGGCAAGGTCAAATGAATATCGGAATTGTTATCTCCGACCTCTTCCTATTATTTGAAAGAGTCAAATTTTCAGAATTGAGCCGAATTTCGTTGTAGGATGCGTGTTGTTAACGAGGGGGTGTGGCTTTCTTGAGCCGCCACCGACATGTTAGGATTTCGCGGGGGGGGGGAAAGTATGGGACATCAGCGAAACGCCAACGTTCTGAACGCGGCCAGCGCGGGAATCCTGAGCCGTCGCGGCTTGCTGCAACGCGCCGGGTGGACCGCCGCGGCTGCAGCGCTTCCCAGCGGATTGTTTGCCGCCGAGAGCGTCAGCCCCGTCATGGCCAAGCTCAGCGCGTATATGAGCGAGGCCGGCGGCCACGCTCTGCCGGAGGAAGTGGTCGAGAAGGCCAAGCACCATATCCTCGACACGTTTGCCGCCATGATATCCGGTTCGGACTTGCCTCCGGCTCGCGCCGCGTTTCAATATGCCCGCGATTTTACAACCGACAAGACCGCGACGATTGTGGCTTCGAAAATGACCTCGAGCCCTCCGGAGGCGGCGTTCATCAACGGCATGCTGGCGCATTCCGATGAAACCGACGACTCCAACGAGTTCTCGCAATCCCATCCCGGCTGCGCCGTCGTTCCCGCCACTCTGGCGGCCGGGGAGAAGTTCGGCATCGACGGAACACGCTTTTTGCGCGCCGCGACCCTCGGTTACGACGTCGGGCCGCGCATGACCATCAGCTTTGGCGCGATCGATTTTCGAAACAACAGCCACAAGAGCACTCACGCCATCTCGAGCATTTTCGGAGCGGCGGCCGCAGCGGGCTGCGCCGCGAACTTGAATGCGCAGCAGATGCGCTGGCTGCTCGATTACACGGCGCAGCAATCCTCGGGCATCGGCGCATGGAATCGCGATACCGAGCACATCGAGAAAGCCTTCGTCTTCGCAGGCATGACGGCGCGCAGCGGAGTCACCTCGGCCCTGGTGGTGCATGCGGGATTTGACGGCATCGACGACATCTTTTCGGGCGTCGACAATTATTTCCTGGCCTACGCCCCCAATGCCAAACAGGAGGAGTTGGTATCGCAACTCGGCGAGCGTTACGAGATTGCCCGAACCAACATCAAGAAATGGACCGTGGGCTCGCCGATCCAGGCGCCGCTCGATGCCATGTACGACATTCTGAAAAAGCGCGCCGTGAATCCCGACGATGTGAAGTCCATCGTGGTGCGGCTTGCGAACACCGAGGCGCGTGTCGTCGACAATCGCGAGATGCCGGACATCTGCCTCCAGCACATGGTTGCCGTGATGCTCCTCGACAAAACCGCTTCGTTCCGTGCGGCGCACGACAAGGCCCGCATGAAGGACCCGGCTGTCCTTGCCGTTCGCGCCAAGGTGCAGCTGGTTTCGAGCGAAGAGCTCGAAAAGCTGGAACCGGCGCGGCAGGCCATCGTGGAGATCACCTTGAACGACGGGACCGTCCTGTCCGACCGTGTGACGGACGTGCGCGGCACTGTGGATAATCCCATGACCCGCGAAGAGGTGGCCCAGAAATGCCGCGACCTGGTGGAACCCGTCCTGGGCAAAGCGAACTGCACGGCTCTCATCGATAAAATATTCGGAATCGAAAAAGTAACGGACATCCGCGAGCTTCGCGGCGTGCTGCAAAAGGCCTGATCGAGGAACGCCGCGTTGTTGAGTTCGGAACCCGGCAGGCTGAACAGCTTGCGGAAAAACTAAAATTTTGTCATTCCGAGGCGCGCCGCGCGCCGAGGAATCTCTCTTTTCCTGCGTTTAAATCAAAGAGAGATTCCTCACTTCGTTTGGAATGACAAAATAAATTACTTTTCGGCACCCTGTGAAGATTATCCTATTCGAGGGGTGGAACTTTCCTGCGCGCCCGGAAAGAATAGTCAGATGAGTTTCACGCCCCCCGCTTTAGATCCTTAATGAACGAGAGGACATTGGATACGCACTCGTCGGGCTTGATGGCTGCGATGTGATAGCCGTCGCTCGGAAGGACGAGCAGGCGCGAGTTCGGGATTTTTTGTTGGTAGCGAAGAACGGTCTCCACGGATTGCAGCGCGCTGCGGTCGGATGTGATCACCAGGGTTGGCGCGGCGATGCGCGGCAAGACGCTTTCCATATTGAGTGCTGCTTCCACTTTCGCCATGCCGGATTTGGTTTGCGGCTTCGTCGAACCCATCAGCGTGTTCCAATATTCCACCATTTCTGGAGAGGCCGAGGTGCCGAGTCTTCTTTGCTGGGCGGAAGAGGACGGGGCGGAGAACGGAAGTTTGGAATCCACGGGCCTAACCGGGCCGCTGGCGATCGTGAGCGTGCGTGTTCGCTGCGGATAATCCGCCGCAAACTGCATTGCAATCGCGCCTCCCATTTTGGCGCCGATGATGTGCGCCGCGTCCACTCGGAGATGGTCGAGAAGCCGTGCCAGGGTAGTTGCGAGGTTTGGCATGGACCACTCAAAATTTTGTGGGATCGAGGAATTTCCAAATCCAGGCAGGTCCGGCCGAAGGAGACGGAACTCCTGAGCCATTCGAGGAATCCATCCGAACCAGGAAATGCTCGATTCGTCGTTCCCGTGGATGAGCAAGGCAGTCTCAGGCTTCACCCAGGGCGCGCCGAGCCAGTCGTCTCTGTAGAACAGCTCATTTCCCGACTCGGCGGGGGCAGCTGTCTGAGGGTTGCCGGCGCCACTTTCCAACTCCCGTGGGGCGAGGGCACTCATGGCGTTCAATTCCGTCGCCAAGGTCGAGATACCCAGCGCTCCCGCCGTTCCGGCGCTCATGTGTAGCAAACTTCGCCTCGAAACTGTGGTCATTTTCGTTCCACCTCCAGGTGGATTCGTTCGCCGCATCCAAGCACAGCGTCTAACGTGGCAGAAATGTACCCTGATCCGCTCCCAAAAACCAGTGACCCTGCGCAGGAGTGCGGCAAAATGTTTGTGCTGCTGCTTAAAAAGACCAATGAGCAATACGCTTCGCGCCTCTCGATCAACAAATGGATTGAGCTGAAATGATTCACGCATGGCGGATTCGCACAGTGGAACTTTCCCGCGGGCGCGGATAGAATGGTCACATGCGTGTGCGCGTATTGTTCTTCGGGCGGCTGAAAGACATCGTGGGCAGGGCGGAGGAGCAGGCGGAGCTCTCCGAAGGTGCGCGCGTCGAGGATTTGTTCGAGCGCTACGGGAGGAATTTTCCTGAGCTTGCCAAGTTTCGCCCTTCGGTCGCCGCGTCTGTGAATCAAGAATTCGCGGAGTGGCGCGCGCCGCTCGCTTCGGGCGACGAGGTCGCGTTTCTTCCTCCCGTCAGCGGCGGCGGCACGTCCGCCGGGGCTGCGCTGGAGGAAAACCTGTGCGCCCTGGTCCGAAAGCCGATCGAGACTTCGGAGATTGTGGCGCTGCTCAAGGCCCCGTCCGATGGCGCCGTGGTCGTGTTTGAAGGGATCGTGCGCAATCATTCCGCCGGCCGTTCGACGCTGTACCTGGAATACGAGGCGTACGAGCCGATGGCGATCGCCAAGATGCGCGAAATTGGCGCGGAAATGCGCGAGAAATTCTCGATCCGGCGGTACGCGATGATTCACCGGCTGGGCCGGCTGGAAATCGGCGAAACCTCGGTGTTAATTGCCGTCTGCTCGGCGCATCGCGCCGCCGCATTCGACGCCTGCCGCTACGGCATCGATACCCTGAAGCGCAGCGTGCCCATCTGGAAGAAAGAGTTCTTCCGCGACGGCGCCGTGTGGGCCGATGGAGAAATCCCTTCCGCCTGAGCAATCCTTTTCGCGGGAGCAGGAATCGTATCTCTGTGCCGATACCTTCGTTTCCCAGCATATTTCATCACAAAGTTGCAGCGAGATGGGGATTGGCATCCTGCTTTGCTCTTTTGGCAGTGTTTGCAATAGCGCTGCTAGCACGCATTTCTCATGGGGGATCCGACCAGCGAAATGTTTTTCATCCAGATCGCAGGGGAACGCGGGTTTTTCGTAACGCCGGCGTCTCGCCGGCGATCTTGCGCTGTGTGGAGGCGGAAAAATCGCCGGCGGGACGCCGGCGCCACAACACCTTCGATTGTGCGGCTCCCACACTGAGACTTGCAGCGGCGCGCGATGGGAATGACCAGGACCAGCGCGGACGCATTCGCACCGAGGTCACACTCGTCAGCATGCTGGCCAGCGTGCTCGACAAGGCTGGACGTCCCGCGCTCGGTCTCACGGCCGACCAGTTTGAGGTATACGAGGAAGGCGTCAAACAAAAGATTGAAGTCCTCGAATCGGAAACCCAGCAGCCCCTGGACCTGGCGCTGATGATTGATTCGAGCCTGAGCGAAATCAAGGAACTCGAATTTGAGGAAGACGCGGCGTCCCGATTTATTCAGAAGATGGTGCGCCCAGCCGATCGCTTGTCCGTGTACGAATTTGCCGACGCCGTAACCCAGCTCGCTCCATTTTCCTCGAACGTGCCGTCGCTGCAAGCTGGGTTGCGCCGCATCGTCCCGGGCGATGGCACGGCCCTCTATGATGCGATTTTTCTGGGCTCGCAGGGGCTGACGAAAAATCCCGCGGGGCGCCGGCGCGTGATCGTGCTCGTCACCGACGCCGGCGAGACGACCAGCCGCGCCGATTTTGAGACGGCCCGGCGCGCCGCTCTTCGCGCCGATGCCCTGCTGTACAGCATCATCGTGCGGGCGGTGAAAACGGAGGGCGGACGCAACACGGCCGGTGAGCACGCGCTCGAGACGATTGCGGACTCGACCGGAGGTGCGACCTATTTCCCGGACGCCATTGGACAACTCGGCGATATGTTCGACCTCATCGACCGGGAACTCCGCACACAGTACCGCATCGCCTACTATCCCGATCCGCGTCCGCCCGCGGGCACGTTCCGTTCCCTCGAAGTCCGCGTGAAGTGCGAATGCAAGGTGCGCAGCCGGAAGGCGTATTATTCGGGGGGGCGACTGGATTGAGAGGAAGGGGGCAGGTGACGGGTGGCAGGGAACAGGTGACGGGGGGCACGTGGCAGGTGGCGTGCCTCCCTTAGGTGCTGGCGAAGGGTGACTCGTGATTTGGGATTCGTGCGATGCAGTTCCCGAGTGTGAAGGTCCGATTTGATTTGGAATCATGAAATCTCAAATTTCAAATTTGAGATTTCAAACCTACAACCTACAACCTGCAACCTGGAACCGGCAACCTGCAACCTGCGACCTGCGACCTCAATTCACTCCCTATCAATCACGGCTATTTAACCTACGCGGATTCTGGCATGATTTGATGTGAGGACCGAGCAATCGCATGAATTCATTTCTTGATGTGGCCATCGAAACGGCGCGGGAAGCGGGGGGCATTCTGCTCGCGGAATTCGACCGGCCAGTCAAGATCAGCTACAAGGGGGAAGTGGACATTGTGACGCAGGCCGATCGGCGGTCCGAACAGGCTATTGTCACCCGGTTGCGGACCCATTTCCCGAAACACGCGATTGTGGCAGAAGAAGGAGGCGGGAGGGAAAGCGAGTCTCCCTTGCGCTGGCATGTGGATCCCCTCGATGGGACGACCAATTTTGCTCACGGGTACCCCTGTTTCGCGGTTTCCCTCGGCCTTGAGGAAGCAGGCGAGCTGATCGTGGGCGTGGTTTTCCAGCCGGTGAGCGGAGAGCTCTTCACCGCTGTCAAGGGAGAGGGGGCGTACCTGAACCAAAAGAAGATCGAGGTGTCTCGCATTGATAAGCTAGCGACGAGTTTGCTATGCACCGGCTTTCCCAGCATCAAGCGCGCCCAGAATCCGAACATCCGCTACTATTGGGACTTCACCTTGCGCTCCCATGGTGTGCGCCGCGACGGTTCGGCCGCCATGGACCTCGCGGCTGTGGCTTGCGGCCGCTTCGAAGGCTTCTGGGAGTTTGGCCTGCATACCTGGGACACTGCGGCGGGGGTTTTGCTGGTGCGCGAGGCCGGGGGAACCGTTACTCAGTTCGATGGCCAGCCCTACAGGCTGGGGGACCGGGAACTTCTGGCGTCAAACGGCCACGTGCACTCGGAAATGAAAGAAGTCGCTGCCGGCATCGCGGAACGAGCGGCGGCTCAGACCCGACTTCCATAATCGCGCAATGAATATCCTAAAGTTCCAGGGCACTTCGAAGTTGTCATTTCCGCTTTGTGCACGTACCCGTAATACGTTGCATTGACTCAATTTCCGGCGGGTGTTAGGCTCGAAAAAGTGATCTGAATTTACTGAGGGATGATGGGGAATAGCCTTACTTTTCCGGTTCCGGGGGACCCGAGAGTCGGCGAGAAACTTTCTCGATGGCTTGGCCGATGGCGCCAGGGCGGTATTGAACACTATACGGCGGGCGCTGCTCTGGAATCCTCTTCTGCTTGGCGTTCCGGAGATCGATTCGGCGTGAATGATGAGCGCATCTGGCTGGATGCTCTCCCGAGTGCGTTCCATGGCTTGCGCGTAGTGCAAATTTCCGACATTCACCACGGTCTCTTTCTCCCTAAGGAATGGCTTTCCGAAGCTGTGCGCCAGGCAAACCGGCTGAATCCGGACATCATTGCGCTCACCGGAGATTTCGTCACCTATTCCCGGCGGAATATTGGACCTGCGGCGGAGCTACTTGGGCGCCTTCGGGCGCGTTACGGGGTGTACGCGGTACTGGGCAATCACGATTTCCGTGTGGATGCCGATGCCATCACGTCGGCGTTGCGCCGTCAACGCATCGATGTATTGCGCAATCGGCACGTTACGCTGTGGTTTGGCGGTGAGTCCGTGTACCTGGCGGGAGTGGACGATTATGGGTACGGAGCGGATTTGCGGCGTGCGATGCGCGGAGTTCCGCGCGATGCCGCCACGATCCTTCTGGCGCACAATCCACGGGTGATCCACCTTGCCTCCCGGCATGGCGTGAGCTTGGTCCTTTCCGGGCATACCCACGGCGGACAAGTCAATCTGCCCATTCTCGGTACGGTATATGGGCGCTCGCCGGAGCGGCTGCGGTACAAGATCGGCTGGGACCGCATGGGAGCCACCCAAATTTACGTCAGCCGCGGCATCGGCACGATCGTCCTGCCCTGGAGACTCCGCTGCCCGTCAGAAATCACCCATTTGAAACTGCTCCAAGGGGTTACTGGCGTTTCTCGCGTGGCAGCCGCGGATTGATTCCCAAAGCGCATGCGCGCCGTTGACCTGATTCGCCGCAAGCGGGACTCGGGCGAACTCACTCCCGAAGAAATCCATCAACTGATCGCCGCGTATACCCGGGACGACATTCCCGATTACCAGATGTCTGCGTGGCTGATGGCGGTGGTGCTTCGCGGTATGAGCCGGCCGGAAATTGCCGCGCTGACCGAGGCGATGCTGCACTCGGGCCGAGTCCTGGACTTTTCCGACTTGGCCGGGCGCAAGGTGGACAAGCACTCCACGGGAGGCGTGGGCGATAAGACTTCGCTGGTCATTGCTCCCATCGTCGCGGCCGGCGGCTTGAAAGTTCCTATGATCAGCGGGCGCGGCCTGGGCCACAGCGGGGGAACGCTCGACAAGCTGGAATCCATTCCCGGGTTTAACGTCAATCTGACGCTCACCGAATTCCGGCACGTCCTGGAGACCTGCGGGTGCGCCCTGATCGGGCAGACGGCCGAAATCGCGCCCGCCGACAAAAAAATCTATGCGTTGCGCGACGTGACTGGGACGGTGGAAAGCCCCGCACTGATCTGCGCTTCCATTATGAGCAAGAAACTGGCCGAGGGGATAGACGCCCTGGTGCTCGATGTGAAGACGGGTTCCGGCGCTTTTATGAAAAAGATCGAGGACGCGGAGAATCTGGCCGGATTGCTGGTCGAGACAGGGAAGCGCATGGGCAAAAAGGTTGTCGCGCTCCTGACCGACATGAATCAGCCGCTCGGGCGCAAGGCCGGCAATGCGATGGAAGTCGCGGAGTCAATCGAAGTACTGGCCGGCGGAGGGCCCGCGGACCTGCGCGACCTTTGCCTGGACCTGGCGGCGTGGATGTTCTACCTCGGCGAGCGCGTGAAGACACTCGAAGAGGGGAAGAAGCTCTCTTCGGATCTGATTGCTTCCGGCCAGGCACGCGAAAAATTCCGTGAAATCGTGGGGTTGCAGGGCGGGGATGTGGGAGTGGTGGACGATCCGCAGCGCCTGGTTCACGCGCGGCAGACTCTCCACGTCACCAGCCGCGCGGGCGGATACGTTGCGTCCATCCAATGCGAACAGCTCGGCGTTGCGTGCGTTGTGCTGGGCGGCGGCCGGGAAAAGAAAGACGACAAGATCGACCCTGCGGTCGGCCTCGAGTTTCACAAGCGCATCGGTGACGCGGTGGAGCGCGGCGAGCCGCTGTGCACGTTGCATTACAACTCCGACGCCCGGCTCGCCGAAGCGCGGCGGCTCGCCGAAACCGCATATTGCATCGAGCCCGAAAAACCGAGAACCCTCCCTCCGCTCATCTATCGAGTCATCGGCGCATAGGGCGATCCTTGTGAGCAGAGTATGGCTGCGCTCATTTCAGACCTACCTGCGACTGAAATGGTGCATATTGGTGCGATCTGGTGTAAGATTGCATCATGACCACCGCTGAGAAACCCATCCGGCAAAGCGTGTCCCTTCCTGCCCGCCTCGCGCGGCGAGTGCGGTTACTTGCGAAGAATCGCAAGACCAGCACGAACCGCGTCTTAGTGGAATTGATTGAAACAGGAATCGAGTCGAAAGAATCGGAAAAGTCGAAGTTTTTTGAGTTGGCGGACCAACTCAGTGCAACGTCCGACCCCGCCGAACGCAAACGAATCAAAGAAATCCTGGCCCGCATGACCTTCGGTGAATAAATGCCGAAGATTCAGTGGACGGACTTGCCGCCCGCGTTGCGCGATCACCTTTTTGAAAGACTAGCCGAACGAAAGATCACTGTCGACGACCTGTATCAGCTCAAAATCTGGCGCGAGTCGGATCCCGACGCACCCGAGGGGGCTTGGTATAAGGATTTCGGATCGTTCAAAATCTGCGGCGAAGGAAAATATCCGAAGACTTTCCTGCTTCGCGGACAAGCTGCACGCGGGGAGAAGCTTTGAACCTTAGTGCTGGTTTCAAAGGTGGTCCACCCGCCGTCCTCATCCCATGCTTCAACTGATTGGCCCGCAGATTCCGAACCATTCGAATTTCCACATCCCGCGTCGTTCTCCGGCATGCTACTGTGACGGGCATTTCCCGGGGGCGGCCGGGAGGCGAGGAGACGTTGAATGGGCCGAATCACAGGCGTGCTTGGGTTGCTGACGATGCTTGGGTTGGCCTATTTGTTCTCGACCAACCGGCGCGCGATCAAGGGAAAGATGGTGATATGGGGTTTAGGATTGCAGATTGGGCTGGCTGCATTGGTGCTGCGCTGGACCTCCGGTCAGGAATTATTTTTGCGCGTCGGCGACGGAGTGAAAAAACTGCTTTCTTACTCGTTCGACGGATCTGAATTTTTGTTTGGGGAGCTTGGCAAGCAGCATTCCTCAATCGGATTTATCTTTGCGTTTCAGGTTCTTCCCACGATTATTTTCATCGCCGCGCTGTTCGCCCTGCTGTACTACCTTGGGGTGATGCAGGTGGTCATCCGCGCGGCGGCCTGGGTGATGCAGCGGGTCATGGGGGCCAGCGGGGCGGAATCCCTCAATGTCGCGGCGAGCATTTTCATGGGGCAGACCGAAGCCCCGCTGACCATCCGGCCATTTCTGTCGGACTTAACGCAATCCGAACTCATGACGATCATGACCAGCGGCATGGCCCACGTATCGGGGGGAATGATGGCGGCCTACATCGCCTTTGGAGTCAAGCCCGAGCACCTGTTGACGGCAGTGATCATGACGGCGCCTGGGACCTTGCTGATTTCGAAAATGCTGGTGCCGGAGACCGAACGGCCGAAGACCATGGGCGTCGTGCACCTGGAAAATGTGGAGAAGGACTCGAACTTTCTTGCGGCCATTGCGCGCGGGACAGGGGAAGGGCTGGGCATGGCGGTCAACGTGGGGGCCATGCTCGTGGCCTTCCTGGCGCTGATCGCGCTCACCAACGGCATCATGGGAGGAATTCACAACTTTTTGGGCGGGCACGGGATGATGTGGTTTCCATCGAGCCTGCAACAGATATTCGGCTGGGGGTTTGCACCGGTGGCGTTCATCATCGGTGTGCCCTGGCATGATTGCGTGCAGATTGGAAACTTGCTGGGAACGCGCATGGTCGTGAATGAGCTGGTGGCGTTTTCCATGCTCGGCCCGATGAAAGACGCGCTCGATCCACGTTCTTTCACGATCGCTACCTTCGCGCTGTGCGGGTTTGCAAATTTCGGATCGATTGGAATGCAAATCGGGGGCATCGGCGCGCTCGCGCCCAATCAGACATCGCAACTGGCGAGGTTCGGAATCCGCGCGATGCTCGCCGGGACCATGGCGAACCTGATGTCCGCCTCGATTGTGGGGATCTTTTTGAAATGAGCGCATCCGGAACGGCCAAAACAAAACCAAGCCAGGAGTTCCTGCGGGCCGAGGCTGCCGCGAAATTCATCCTGGCCAAGACAAAACTTCGGCCGCGGATTGGCCTGGTGCTGGGCAGCGGTTTGGGCGCCTTCGCAAACGAAATTGCCGGCGCGGCGCGCATCGACTACAAGAACATTCCGCATTTCCCGCGGTCGACCGCGATCGGACACGCCGGACGCATGGTCATCGGCGAAGTGGCGGACGTTCCGGTGGCCATTATGCAGGGCCGCGTGCATTTCTACGAAGGCTACTCGCCGCGCGAAGTGATTTTTCCGATCCGAGTGATGGCCCGCATGGGAATCCGCGCCGTTGTGATCACGAACGCCGCGGGAGGGATCAATCGCAATTTCAAGCAGGGATGTCTGGTCGTTCTGCGCGATCACATCAATCTTCAGGGCACCAATCCTTTGATCGGACCGAACGAAGAGCGCTTCGGCGAACGCTTTCCGGACATGACACAGGTGTATTGGAAACCGTACCAGGCGGCCGCGCTGCAGGACGGGAAACGCCTCGGCATCGAAATCGCCGAAGGCGTGTACGCCGCTCTCACCGGCCCGAGCTACGAAACGCCGGCCGAAATTCGCTACTTGCGCACGATTGGCGCGGACCTCGTCGGAATGTCCACCGTGCCGGAAGTGATCGCCGCCGCGCACCTGGGAATTCGAGTGCTGGGAATTTCCTGCGTGACGAACATGGCGGCCGGAATACTCGATCAGCCCATTACGACCGAGGAAGTCATCGAAACCGGCGAGCGCGTGAAGGCGGATTTTGTGGCCCTGTTGCGCGCCGTGATTCCACGCATGAATAAGGACCTGCCATGAGCGAGCCTAACGCCAGCCATGACATTTTGATTGCTGCGGCGCGCACCGCGCGCGAGCACGCGCACGCGCCCTACTCCAATTTTCGCGTGGGCGCCGCGGTGCGCGCGAAATCCGGAAGAATTTTCTCCGGCTGCAACGTGGAAAATGCCACCTATGGCTTGACGCTGTGCGCCGAGCGGGTCGCGATCTTCAAGGCAATTTCCGAAGGCGAACGCGGGTTCGACGCCGTCGCCGTCGTCGCGGATACCGGTACGCTTACGCCCCCGTGCGGGTCGTGCCGCCAGATTTTGTGGGAATTCTGCGGCGACGCGGAAGTGGTTCTCGCCAATCTGGATGGCAAAGTCGAACACTATCGCATGTCCGCCCTTTTGCCGAAGCCCTTCGATCAAACATTCTTGTGAGCCGTGAGTCGTGAGCCGTGAGTCGTGAGTCGTGAGCCGTGAGTCGTGAGTCGTGAGCCGTGAGTCGTGAATCGTGAGCCGTGAAGGGTCTCCGTTGATCATTTGGAATCGATCCGCGTTTCGATTCATATTCCTGCTAACTCCAGCCTGAGACTGGGATGGGCATATTTCCGCGAGAGCCTCATCGAATACGAATCGCAAATCACAAATCTCAAATTTGAAATTTCAAATCAATCCTGTCCCAACGATGCACAAAAATGGGAATTTTCTTCCGCAAGCAATGGATTTCATTGGGGGCAACTTTCGGCGCCGAATTGAAATCGAAAAAAAACCGGAACCCTTTACCCTGGTTCCATCAGATTACCTTGGTTCCATCAGATTGACTTCGTTCCATCAGAAAGTTGCAGTAAATTACTCAGACTTTCCTGGGACAGCATTGATCGCAAATCACAAATCTCAAATTTGAAATTTCAAATCAATGCTGTCCCATTAAAAGTCGAATAGATTCAATTGCATACGGGACTCGAGGTCCTGGAACTCGTCGTGGAAGTTGGAAAACCCTTCTAAAATGGGGGTTTTCTCGAAAATGGTTACGCGGAGAACCTGCAGGATTTTGTAGAGGCTCAACCCCAGCCCCAATTGTTTTTTGACAATCGCTACCAGCACGTACACCGCAATCGCTACCCACACTTGGGTCTTCACGGCGTTCTCGGAGGTGCCGTAGAAGGCCTTGATGCGCAGGTGCTGTTTGATCCAGCGAAAAAATAACTCCACGCGCCAGCGGGCACGGTACAGTTCGGCGATGGTCAGAGCCGGGAGCAGGAAATTGTTGGTGAGAAAGATCAACCGCAATTCCTTTTCGGCGTCGAAATAATGAATGCGGCGCAACGGGTCGGGATACAGGCGCGAGGTTTTTGGGCCGGTCAACTGAATCGTTTGATCCGACCGCAGTCCACTGGAGCGGCACACCGGATGCCACTGGCGCCGCCAGAACCGCGTGTTCTGCTTGGCGCGCGTGATGAAGAAAGCGCGCCCTTGCGTGAGCACGTAGAGACGGCCAAAGTCCAGATACCCTCGGTCGAGCAGGTAAAACGCCCCGGCTTCGGGAAGCAATTGGTCCAGAAGGTTGATGTCGTGAACTTGGCCCCCAGTCACATAAACATTGGCTGGAATGCAGCCTCGCAGATCCAACAGCGTGTGCAGCTTCACGGCGCTTTTGTGGCGGCGGAATTTCCCCCACGGAAAAAGCGCCAGGCATAAATCGATGGTGGTGGAGTCCAGGGCATACACGGTCTCGGACAATTCCACGCCGAACGGTTCGTCGCGATACAGGTCGCGGGCGGTGGCGATCAGGATCTGAGCGAAATCGGCGTAGATCCTCCAACTGCGATGCTCGTTGGCATGTGCCAAAGTATTGCGACGAACTGGCCCTCGGAAACCCATGTGATACAGCTTGGGCTGCTGGGCGCGCAAACAAGCTTCGATGTCGCGAAGACTTTCGCGGTAGGTGAGCTGAGCAAAGGCCAGACAAAGGAACTGATCCCAACAAGAGAAATCTTTGACGTAGCGATGGCCCTGATAGCGATCCACGCAAAGTTGAAATTGGTAGCTCGGCAGAAAATCCACAAGCTGAGAGAAGACGGTTCGGCCCAGATTCATCGACTGCCTCCGGAACAACCTGGAAAGCAGTAAGATGAGGCCAAAAACGGAGCAAACCATTGAAATCGAAAAATCTCACCGGAACCCCTTACATTCGCATCATCAGGCAGTTACGCAGCATCGCTCAAACTTTCTTGGGACACTATTGATTTCAAATGTGAAATCACAAACCACATGTTGCGAATCACGATTCACCAATCACGTGGTCCTATCATTCGCGCACCGTGGAGCGTTGGCGTTGCAGGCGCATTGCGGATGTCCGCAGCGTATCGGCGACGTTCTTGTTGGTCGTCAGGAATTTGAGGTCCTGCGCCTTCATATGAGGCAACAGATGAAGCGTAATCTCCAGCGGCGTTTTTGGATTGAACATCAATCCCCGAAGGATGGCGTAGTTCTTGCGAAACTTGCGATTGCCTGCGATGAGGCGAAGGGTTTCGTCACTAAGGCTGGCCATATTCGCAAAGGATTCCACTTCCTGCTCGGAGAGTTGCGGGGACTGAAGGACGGCGCGCTGCACGACTTTGCAGGGATCGCGGATCAGCAGGAGGCGCTCGTCGCGGCCTCCCTTGAGCGCGCGTTGCACGCGCTCCACGACACGCATGCGCCCCAGTTTTTGCAACAGGGTTTCGCGTTTTTCCTTGTCCGGCTCGGCGGCTTCCGCGGCTTCGACGAACGCCTCGATGGGTTCTGGCTCTGCCCGCTGCAACTCCAGCAGTTGAGTGCGCTGTTCCGCGTTGATGACCGCGGAGGCGATGAGTTCGGCTACCAGAAGAGGAGATGTGCTCATCCGGTCGAGGTCCTCGAAGAGATCTTGAACGGCAGTTACGGAAAGATAACGGACGACAGGCCGAAGAACTTCGATGGGGCAGGTGGGATTCTGGGCCAGCGCGTCCGCCACGCCCGGCCTGCGCGGAAACTCGGCGGCGCAGTAGGCGAACATTTCCGGAGCGGCGCCCGGCCGAGCGAGTGCGGTGAGCACAGTTTTTAGAGGCTGGGTCAGCAGAATCCCCGCAGCCTTTTCGCGGACCGCGGAATCCGAATCCGCAGCAAGAATGCACAGCGGCTCGATTCGGTCTTCCGGCACGAGCGAAGCCGCCTCTCCGCAAATGGCCAGCTTTCGCTCCTGGGTCGCGCGGCCCGAACGAATTTCTTCGCGCAGCGCTGAGCTAATTTCCGCCTCCTGAGGCTCTCTTCAGAGCATCTCGCGTGAGTATGACCTTGCCTGAGTGGTCCGCAGGACCAATGGGAACGACCGTTTTTCCGTTCAACTCCATGTGCAGCGCGTCCACATCTTTGGCAGACACCTGGAAATGGTCCGTCGCCGAGAAGAAGTGATTTTCGCCGGCCTTCATCGTTCCGTCAAAGACCAAATCATCGTCGGCCACAACTTTGACCTTCGTCCTCTTTCCCGTCCCGATCTTCAGTTCGAACCGGTCAGTCGCCGGGGAAATTGGGGCAGGGGAGGACCCGGAATCCGTGCCTACAGCAGGCGCTCCCGATGCTGCATTCTGTGCATCCGGAGCCGGGGTGACATTGTTCGGAGAAGCGGGCTCGGCGGGGGTCTGGTCCGGCGCGCTCGTGGACTCGGGAGAGGGCGCGACACTCGCTGCGTTGACCTGCGCCGCCCGCTTTGCTGCCCGCCAGTCAAGGAGACGCCGCGTGCCGAACCAGCCTCCAGCCAGCAGCGCAAGGACTACGACGGCAGCGAGAATCCAGGCGAGCCAGGGTTGCTCTGGCGTGACCGCGGGAGGGCTCCCGGTCCATACTGGTACACTTGGGCGGTCACCGACGGCCAAGGTATATTCCGCAACGATTTTTTCCTCATCCAGCCCGAGATAGCGGGCCACGGCCCGCACGAATCCTCGATTGAATACCCCGCCGGGAAGCTGATCCCATTGCTCGTTTTCGATAGCCCGCAGGAAGCGGGTGGCAATGCGCGTGGCGGCGGAAATTTCGTCCAATGTGACGCCCCGCAATTCCCGTTCGCGTTTGAGGCTCCCGCCAAAAGTGCCCGTGGTCATTGTTCTCGAATGATCCGTTGATCTCAGCGAATATAGGCGGGCGGCGGGGGTGTGTCAATCTCATGGAAAACGGCGCCAGCAGGTTCGATTGGGGGCCTCTTCACGTTCGAGCAACAGTCCACGAAGTCGGCGTTGCACAGATCGACAAGAGTTGATTATAATTTCTAGTGCCCCGACACCTTCCGTCGACCGGCGGGTGGCCCGCGATAGAGTCTGGCACCAAGGCTTCCAGTGAACACGACAGAGAATTTTTCTGGCATCGATCGGCGCCGCAGCGCAACAGTTCGGGGAGAACAACGCGAGGCCGGCGAAATCGCGGTGTTCCACGAGCTTGGCAAGGCGCTTACTTCCTCCCTGCAGCTCGATCAAGTCCTTCGCACCATCATGGAAAAAATCGACGAATTCCTGCGCCCGGATACCTGGTCGCTGCTTCTCGTCGATGACGCCAAGCAGGAGCTGTATTTCGAGCTGGCGGTCGGCAAGGGCGCGCAAGCGCTGAAGGACGTGCGCATCAAGATGGGGCAGGGAATTGCCGGCTGGGTGGCGCAGCATGACGAAGCCGTGATCGTGCCCGATGTGAGCAAGGACACGCGATTTTTCTCGAAGGTCGACGAAAAAACAAAGCAGGAAACGCGTTCGATCGTCGCCGTTCCGGTGCGCTACCGCGACCATTGCCTTGGAGTTATCGAACTGATTAACTGCGTGGAGAGGGAAGGCTTCATGGAGCGCGATCTGGCGCTGCTCGAGGCGCTGGCGGATTTTGCCGCGATCGCCCTCGAAAACGCGCGGCACGTGAAGCGCATCCATGAGCTCACCATCACCGACGATTGCACGAGCCTCTATAATGCGCGACACATGGATTTCATTCTGGAGACGGAAATTTACCGCTCGCAGCGTTACGGCTACGAATTTTCCGTGGTCTTCATCGACCTCGATCACTTCAAGGGCATCAACGACACGCACGGGCACCTGGTCGGATCGAAACTGCTCGCCGAGGTGGGGCAGATTGTGAAGAGCGCCTGCCGCAGGATCGATTTCGCGTTTCGGTATGGCGGCGATGAATTTGTGATTGTGCTGCCGCAAGCCTCGAAGGAAAACGCGTTTGTCGTCGCCCGGCGCCTGCATAAACTGATCGGAGAGACGCGCTGGCTGATCACCGAAGGGCTGGACGTCCACTTCACGGCGAGCATCGGCGTGGCATCGTATCCGTCGGACGCGAAGTCCAAAGTGGAATTGCTGCACCTGGCCGACGAGGCTATGTACGCCATCAAGAACTCGACACGCAACGGCGTGGCGGCCGCAAAAATCGGCGTGCTGCCAGCCACATAAAAATCGCTCGACCGCTTGATTTCCACAGAAGCGGAAAGGCCTTCCTCCCGCATCTTCTTGATTCACCACGTATGCCATGCTAGTCTCAGCGCGTCCTGTGACACGCCGAAATGGGAATGAAGGGATGTCCCGGACGAGCCGAGACGAGACGAGGAGCGCATGTCCAACGAAGCATTGGGGATGATTGAGACCAAGGGCCTGGTCGCTTCGATTGAAGCCGCGGACGCCATGGTGAAGGCTGCCAACGTCATCCTCATCGGGAAAGAATATATCGGCTCGGGATTTGTCACGGTGATGGTGCGGGGGGACGTGGGCGCGGTCAAAGCGGCGACGGATGCCGGAGCGGCCGCCGCACGCCGCGTGGGCGAACTCGTTTCCGTGCATGTGATCCCGCGCCCGCACGAGCACGTCGAAAAGATTTTGCCCGGTGGCGGAGCCCCGCCCGGCGTGAAAAAGTAGAGGACGCAGTCATGATTTTGTTGTAGCCCGCGTCTTTAGGCGCGGGGGTTTTCTAGCGCTCCATCTTCAAAACCCTCGCCTCTGAAGAGGCGAGCTACAAATACGGCGAACCACAGCGGCGAAGATTGTAGGAGAAGGTAAAGCGTTTTGAGCCTGCGCGATCGCGACCTCATCTCCATTCAAGAAGCCCGCGAACTGGCGGCCCGAGCCGCCGCCGCACAGAAAAAATTCGCAGCATTTTCCCAGGAACAAGTCGACGCCATCGTGGAGGCCTGTGCCAAAGCAGCCGCCGAAAACGCGGAGCCGCTAGCGCGCACAGCCGTGGAAGAAACGGGATTCGGCAACGTTCCCGATAAAATCGTAAAAAATACGCTCGCCGCGGTGGACGTGCCGCGCGCGATTCGCGGCATGCGCACCGTCGGAATCCTGCGCGAGGATCGCGAAAAAGGCATTGTCGAAGTGGCATCGCCCATCGGCGTTGTCGCGGCGGTGATTCCTTCCACGAATCCAACCTCGACGGCTATCTACAAGACACTCATTTCGATCAAAGCCCAGAACGCGATTGTGCTGAGCCCGCATCCCTCCGCCATCAAGTGCATTTGCCAGGCGGCCACGCTGCTCGAACGCGCCGCGCTCACCGCGGGCGCGCCGGAGGGGCTGATCCAGTGCATGCAGCACACGACGCTCGATGGCACGCGCGAGCTCATGCGGCGGCCCGAGGTCGGCGTGATTCTGGCGACGGGCGGCACGGGCCTTGTGCGCGCCGCCTACGGCTCGGGCAAGCCGGCTTACGGCGTCGGTCCAGGGAACGTGCCTGCGTTCATCGAGCGGACCGCGGACGTGCGCAAAGCCGTCGCGGACATCATCGCCGGAAAAACATTTGATTACGGAACGATCTGCTCGTCCGAGCAAGCCATCGTCGTCGAAGAATCGGTGCGCGAGCACGCGCTCGAGGAATGCCGCCAGCAGGGGGCGTATTTTCTTTCTCCTGAAGAAATAGAAAGAGTGGCGCGCCTGGTGTTCCTGCCGGGGTCGCACACGCCGAATACGAAAATTGTCGGCCGCGCTGCGACCGTGATTGCCGGGATGGCGGGGATCAAGGCGCCGCACGCGACGCGCGTGCTGATCGCGCGCCTCGATGCGGAGCAGGTGGGGCGCGAATTTCCACTTTCGGCGGAGAAGTTGTCGCCGATCCTGGCGTTTTATGCCGTGCCGAATCTCGCGGCGGGAATCGCGCTTTGCCGCCGGCTGCTTGAATTCGGCGGGTTGGGGCACACCTGCGCAATCCATTCTCAAAATCGCGCCGCGATTCTGGAATTCGGGCAAGCCGCGCTGGCTTTTCGGGTGGTCGTGAACAGCGCCGCCGTGCACGGCTCAATCGGCTATTCGACGAACCTCTTTCCAGCGATGACGCTCGGCTGCGGCGCGCCCGGCGGAAATATCACTTCGGACAATATCGGCCCGCAGCACTTGCTGAACATAAAGCGCATTGCCTGGGAAACGCGCGGCGTCGAGCACCGCACAGTCCCTGCGGATCAGCGCATGGCGGGAGCCACAATTTCGCCCGTGCCAGCAGCAGTTCAGGAAAAAGTGAGTGTGCCTGCGGCGCCGACATCTTCGCCATTATTAGCGCCGAGAGAGCCGCCTTCATCGCCTGAGGCAAATCCGGAAGAAAAGAAACTCCCCGCGCCATCTGCTGCAGCATCAACTGGCAGCGTGGATCGCGCGGCGATTGCTCGCGTGGTCGAACACGTGCTCACGGCGCAAGGGATCGCTCGCGGGAGCGGCGCGCCAAAGCCCCTGCCCACGCCTGAGCCCGCGGCGAAAAAATCGACAAGCCCATCGTCCATCGCCGCCGAAATCGCGGACCGCTTTTTTGGTTCGTCAGCAAAGCCAAGGTTGCAGACGGCGGATACTTCCCCTGCAGCCTCTTCCGCCATGACAAGAACTGCGGAAACACCTGTCCCATCTGCTCCTGAGACCGATGCCGGGAAAAGGCCTGCGCCTCCCGAGAAAACAGCGACCGAAATTCAGGGCTTCGTCAGCGAAAACGATGTGCGCCGCGCGATGACGCGCAGCGAAAAAATCTTCATCGGCCGCAAGACCATCCTCACGCCTTCCGCGCGCGATTTGGGGCTGGAACACGAAGTGTTTGTGGAAACCGAAGCCGGATCGATCCGCTGAAGTTTTGGTAGCGGAGGATTCAGCCTGGGGGGGGTGGCACATTGCAGATTCAAAATCCACAGGCTGAAGCCTGTGCTACCTTACGGCTAGACTAACGGCACAATTCGGTGGCGATAGAAGGAAAAATTGACATGCGTAAATATTCGATTGCTGCAGTCGCACTGGCATTTGTTTTTCTATTCTCACAAGGAATGGCGGCGCAAACGTCCGAAGTGCGCGTGCTGGCCTCGAACGGCATCAAAGCCGTGGTCGAAGATTTGCGGCCGCAAAGCGAGCACCTGATCGGCCACACGATCTCGGTTCAATACCGTCCGACGGCCGCGCTGAAGCAGGAAATTGACGCGGGCGAGCCCTTCGATGTGGTGATCGTGACGGTGGAAAGCATCGCGCAATTGAGCAAGGAAGGGAAAACGACGGGCGGAGAGGGGACGCCCATCAGCCGCGTGGGAGTGGGCATCGGCATTCGCAAGGGAGCGCCCAGGCCGGATATCAGCACTCCCGAGGCGATCAAGCGCGCGATGCTTGGCGCCAAGGCCATTGCTTACGGCCCCAGCGGCGCGAGCACGCCCTACATCACGCGAATGTTCGACACGCTCGGGATCGCCGACACCATGAAAGCCAAAACCCTGTTGTTTGATACGTCCGACGGCACGAACGCGGCCGTGGCCGAAGGGAAAGCGGATTTTGGCATCACGCTCGTCAGCGAAATCCTGCCGGTGAAAAGCCTCGAACTGCTGGGGCCATTCCCCGATGCGTTCCAGGGCTATGTCCGCTTCTCCGCCGCAGTCAGCGCGAGTGCAAAAAATCCCGAAGCTGCGAGCGCGCTGATTAAATTCCTGGCAGGGCCGGACGCTTCGGCTTCGATTAAGGCCAGAGGCATGCAAGCGCACTGAAAGAGGAGTTTTCCCAGTAGCACAGGCACTCTTGCCTGTGCGATTTTGCGATCGCCGCCGAGATTGCCTTTCCATGCGGCTTACGAAACCGCACAGCCAGGAGTGGCTGTGCTACAAAAACACGGCGCGGGGCGACCGGCGCTTGACATGGTAGAATTGCCACAATACAGCTCGACAGACAAAAGGGTTTTCATGATCGGAATTCAATTCTCGCGCAAAGAGAGAGTCAGCGCCTCGCAAAGCGCGCTGCGAATAGGGAGACGATCCATGAATCGATTTTGGAATGCTCTAGGCCTGGTCATTTTTTGCGCTGCGTTTGCCTACGGGGCGTCGGATGCGACGATTTCAGGCGTAGTGAAAGACCCATCCGGCGCGCCTTTTCGGGGCGCTTTCCTGCATGCCCAGAATATGCAATCCAAAATTACCGTGAACGTCATGTCCGACAATCAGGGGCGATACCGGATCACTAATTTGCCGCCCGGCGACTATAACGTCCGAGTCACCGCGGTTGGCTACGCGAGCGATCCGCGCCGGGACATAAAACTCGCCGCGGGCGATGCTTCACTTGTCGATTTCGCGCTGCAACCGGGCGCAGTCCGGTGGAGCGATCTTTCCATGGCTCAAGGGAAAACGCTGCTCCCTCCTGGAAAGGGCAAAGACATTCTGACCGGGAATTGTTTTGCCTGCCACGCATTCCAATCCCGCATGGCGGCGGTAAAGCGCGACCATGACGGCTGGACGCAAGTGGTCAACTTCATGCTCACCACTCGCCACGCGCGCCTGGCCAATCACATCAACGACCAGGATGCAGTCGTCCTCACGAATTATTTGAATGACGCCTTTGGCGTGGATGCGAAGCTCCCGAAATCTCCCGCCGACATGCCGGGATATAAAGCGACCCTGCGCCCCGTCAGCGATGATGCGCTGAAAATCAAGTACGTCGAATACGACATGCCGGGGCCGAATCGCATGCCGTTCAGCGCCGCGCCGGACAAGGACGGCAAGCTCTGGATACCGGACATGGGTTCGATGAACACTCTCGGGTGGCTCGATCCGAAGACCGGAGCGATCCAGGAATTTACCGCGCCGAATTCGTTTCCTGCGGGCATTCACTCGGCCGTTCCCGCGCCTGACGGTTCGGTATGGATTTCCGAGCAGGCTGCCAACAAAGTCGGCCGCTGGGATCCGAAGACGAAACTCATCGCGGAATATCAGGACACGTACAAGCCCGGAATGGAAGGGCTCGAGGACGGCGGTTCGAAGCACACCGTGCGGGTCGATTCGAAAGGGCGTGTGTGGGGGACGGCCGTGTTCAACAATCTGACCGTGTACGACCCCAAGAACAACGAATTCTCGCATTTTCCGGACACCTTTTCGCCTTACGGTGTCGAACTCGACAAAAACGGCAATGTCTGGTTCGCGGAATTTTACCCGCAGGGAAAAATCGGCATGGTCGATGCGAACACCGGCAAGGTTACGAGATGGGCGCCCCCATCCAAGGGCGGCTGGCCGCGCCGCATCGAAATTGACGATGACGGCATAGTCTGGTACGCGGAATTTCAAGGCGGCCAAATCGGCCGGTTTGATCCGAAGACGCAGACTTTCAAGGAATACGAATTGCCCGGACCCAGGGCGACTCCTTACGCGCTCGGGATCGACCGCGATCACAACATCTGGTATTCGTCCGACGAGATGGACGTCATCGGCCGCCTTAATCCCAAAACCGGCAAGGTCACCGAATTCCCTTACGCGCATTCGGAAAACATGATGAAAGAGTTCTTCCTGGACGCCCAGGGGCGCATGTGGTACGGCTCGGCTCCGAACAATAAGGTGGGATACTTCGTCCCGTCGGATTTGAATTGACGGATTTCGGTCCAATCTGGAATGAGCCGGGCGCCCCATTCTTGCCGCGGCGAGGGCGGGGGTTTCACTGGACAGAAAAAACTTCTACCGTTTCGAGTCTTCGGCCTCGGGCGCGACTTTGGGCGCATG
Organism: uncultured Acidobacteriota bacterium; assembly: GCA_963719875.1. Classification (GTDB taxonomy): domain Bacteria; phylum Acidobacteriota; class Terriglobia; order Acidiferrales; family UBA7541; genus Palsa-360. Next base: position 3,092,273 of record CAVRDJ010000002.1, read on the forward strand.
GCGAAGAAATTTCATCAACCCCTTCCCCGTTGCCCCTTTCGCGCGAGTCTTGAAGAACTCCGCTGCCGTTTCAATCACACCCACTTTTTCCGCAACGGCCACAGCGATCCATTGGTTCAGAGACACCCCGTCTTCCTTGGCGAGCCGCTGCGCGGCTCTCTTGGTAGAAAGAGGCAACTTCAGAGGATAAGTCGATTTGCTCATCGTTTCACCGCCTTCAGCAAATCCGCTGGGCGAAGCACTGGGATTTTGAATCGATCACCAGCGGCTTTGAAATCTGCAAGGTTGTAGGTTATCAGGGCATCTGCTCTTCCATGAATGGCGGCTTCCAGAACCATTTCGTCATTCGGATCGCGCAACTGGGGCCGCCAGCGAAAATGAACCTCGACAGGTTCGATCAATGCCGCCAGTTCAGCCAGAAATTCGTCGATGGCCTCTAGAGCAAGCCCGTGTGCCAGGCGCTGCTCCGCCCGTTTTAATACGTCCTCGTACTCCAGGAAGAGGGGAGGAGTCGCCAGGGGCGTCAACCGGCGCGTTGCCACCAACCGAAGGACTGCATTTCCGGCTCCTGAACGGGTGCGAAGCGCTGCGACCACCACCGACGTATCCAGAACGACCCTCCGGATCATAGACATCCTATAGGATGTCATATATCTGGGGATATTTTCAAGTAGGAAGTCCCCTGGGTTCGCAGCGGGGCTGTGACGAGAAGACATCCGGTCGCGGGGAATCAAGTCAAAAGCCCCGCCCTTTGAAAACCGCAAAGGATGGGGCACCTTTGGGGTTTGAGCGAGAGTACGGGCTTTCGTCCCGAACATTGAATTGACCTTGACGTCAGAGAACTCCCGCAGTGTATGATTTATTCAAATTGAATTTGAAGAGGGGAAATTGACGCTGGGGAGGAGTTTTGCGATGCGAAGTCGTCCATGGGGCATGGTGTTGGCGGTTGCGATTTTCTTGAGTTGTTCATCTGCGGCATCTTCTCAAACTAAACCGCCATCCCAAACGCCGACCCCTCCGATGGCCTTCGATGCGCACGACTTGTCAGGAGTCTGGTTCGATGATCGCGGCCGGCCGGTCACGACCATCGAGCGGTACTGGATTTATAAGTTCAACGCAGAAGAACCTCCCATGACCGCCTGGGGCGAGGCGCAATACAAAGCCTCCAAGTCCTCCTTCGGAACCAGGGCTTATCCCCTCGCGGAAACGAACGACCCCCTTTACCACACCTGCACACCGCCCGGCCTGCCGCGCGCTTATCTGCATCCCTTTCCTTTGCAGATCGTTCAGACGTCCGGCGAGGTCCTCGTGCTTTTCGAGTACGACTCGGTCCGCCACCAGATTTTTACAGACGGCCGCCCGCATGACGCGACACTCGGCCCCCTGTGGATGGGCGATTCCATTGGGCATTGGGAGGGAGACACTCTGGTCGCCGACACTGTAAATTTCAATGACAAGACGTGGCTCGACCGCATCGGCCACCCGCACAGCGATGCCCTGCACATTGTGGAGCGCTTCCGGCGGAAGGATCAAGCGCACTTGGAACTCGACATGACCATCGAGGATCCGAAAGCCTACACCAGGCCTTGGACAACGCACATCGAATTTTCGCTCAGGCCGAAGTGGACTCTGGCGGAACAGTTCTGTGAAGATGAGGAGAGTTTTCAGAAGATGGATAAGGATGCGGCGGCGCCGGCGAAGTAACTTGCGCGGCCGAGGCACGAGTTTCGGGAGGAATTTCGGAATGCGAAATCACGCGCTGGGAATCGCATTGGCCCTCGCCGTTGTTTTGAGCTGTTCGCCGGCGGCAACCCCTCAAACGAAACAGCCATCCGTGGCGCCGAACGCCCCTGGTTCGGACCCAGCGCACGATTTGTCTGGGGTGTGGTTCGACGACCATCCCCGACCGATTACCGTCCAGCAGCGATATTGGGCGTACACATTTTCTATAGAGGCGCCCCCCATGACACCTTGGGCCCAGGCGCAATTTAACGCCGCCAAGCCCTCTTTCGGGCCCCACGCTTATCCCCTCAAGGAATCAACCGATCCGCTTTACCACACCTGTGCTCCCATCGGCTTCCCGATTGCATTTCTTTACCCATTGCCGATGCAGATTGTGCAGACACCCGGCGAGGTGATCATGCTTTTCGAGTGGGACTCTCTCCGACACCAGATTTTTACAGACGGCCGCCCGCACGACACTTCTCTCGGTCCCTTGTGGATGGGGGACTCGATCGGGCATTGGGAGGGAGACACATTAGTTGCGGATACCGTGAATTTCAACGACAAGACCTGGCTGGACCGCATGGGGCACCCGCACAGCGACGCACTCCATGTTGTTGAGCGCATTCGGCGGGTTGACCATGATCATTTGGTGGACGACATCACCATCGACGACCCCAAGGCGTACACGAAGCCCTGGACCGCGCATCTGCCCTATGTGTTGAAGCCGAAGTGGACTCTGGCGGAACAGTTCTGCGAGGATGAGCAGAGCTTCCAAACAATCGATAATGAGGAGGTAGCGCCGGCGAAGTAGCCGACAGCGCCGATGGATCCGGCGAGAGTGCTCGCAGATGCGGCAGACATCGCTCCATCCGGTAGTCCGGAGTTTGAATTGGTCTTGACGCCATGGAAGACTCGCGGGGTATGATTCCCCAACTGAACCCAAAAAGGAAATTCGAGTTTGGGGAGGAGTTTCGAAATGCGAAGGCATCTACTGGGTATTGCGTTGGCATTCGCGATTGTATTGAGTTTCTCATCGGCGGCATCTGCTCAAACTAAACAGCCATCCGCGGCGTCGAAGGTCCCCGATTCGGACCCAGCACATGATTTGTCAGGGGTTTGGATGCTCGACCATACCCGGCCTCTTACTGTCGTGGAGCGGTTCTGGATGTATGAGCTCAACGAGGAAGAACCTCCGATGACTGCTTGGGGCGAGGCGCAATATAAGGCCGCCAAATCCTCCTTCGGAACTCATTCTTATCCCCTCGCGGAAACGAACGACCCCATTTACCACTCCTGTACTCCACCCGGCTACCCGCGGATTATTCTTCATCCATTCCCGATGCAGGTTGTTCAGGCGCCCGGCGAAGTCATCATGCTTTTTGAGTACGACTCCGTCCGCCATCAGATTTTTACCGACGGCCGCGCGCACGATACGAGTCTCGGTCCCTTGTGGATGGGCGACTCGATTGGGCATTGGGAGGGAGACACATTGGTTGCTGACACCGTGAATTTCAACGACAAGACTTGGCTGGACCGCGTCGGCCACCCGCACAGCGCGACTCTCCACGTGGTCGAGCGGATTCGGCGGACGAACCATTACCATCTAACGGACGACATCACCATCGACGACCCGAAGGCGTACACCAAGCCCTGGTCCGCGCACCTGGATTTCCTGTTGCGGCCGAAGTGGACTCTGGCAGAACAGTTTTGCGAGGATCAGGATTCCTTCCAGGACATCGAAAACAACGAGACCAAGCCGGCCAAGTAGCGACTTTGGGATTGACAGGTCTCTAATCGAGGTGGGATATTTCAATGAGTCACTTTCCAGGCGCTGAAGTTACGTGCAATCGTGTGTCTAACTTGATCCGCAATTTGCAGGAGGCTTAGGAAATGAAAAACTGGGTGCTCGGCCTGACGATTACAATCGCTGCTCTTTTTGTTTCCGCGCCGATTCTGGCGCATCATGGAGAAACAAATTACGACACGGATAAGCTCGTGACGGTCAAAGCCACCGTGACGAACTTCCTATTCATCAATCCCCACGTGCAAATTTTTATGGACGAAAAAACCGATAAGGGTGAAATCGAAAAATGGATCTGCGAAGCGAGGAGCCCGGCGATGCTTGTCCGGAACGGCGACTGGGATAAGAACACGCTGAAGCCCGGCAACGTCATCACCGCCGTTGGCTTTCGATCTAAAAATGGAACGAATATTTTGCGCCTGAAGAAGATCGTCCTCGCGGACGGCAAAGAGCTGCCCGATCTATAGAAGCACGGGGCATAGTCCGGTCCAGTGAGGACTGGCAGAAAAAATTTGCGAGGGTCTCGCATGAACTTTAAGCTGGGAACATCCATTCTAATAGTTGCAGGTCTTCTTGCGTTTTGCGGACCGATCTGGGCGCACCACGGAAATTCGGCTTACGACGAGGAACATTGGATCACCGTTTCCGGGACCGTGACGGAATTTGTGTGGGCCAATCCCCATTGCCAGATTTTTCTGGATGTGAAGGACAACAAGGGCGCCGTCGTAAATTGGGCGATCGAAAGCCAAAGCCCCGGAATCCTGCGCCGGAATAGCTGGGCCAGGACCTCCGTCAAGCCCGGCGACCAAATCACGATCTCACTCGCCCCCGCCAAAAACGGAGCGCCGGTCGGTTTTTCAGGAAATAAATTGGGGAAAATCGTGTTTGCCGATGGCCACACGTTGAAAATGGATATCCGATAGCAGTAGCACAGCCACTCTTGGCTGTGCGGTTTTTGCCGCACAACCGTTCGATGCTCAGTTACCAGTTCTACTCGCTTTTTCCACAACTGTTAGGAGGCGCAAGTTGCGAAGTCGCCCAAATCAACTACTGACTTACCTTCTGGCATCCTTGGCGGCAACGCTTAGCATCTCCACAGTCGTGCGAGCCCAGGCTCTTACGCAGCAAACCGCTTCGAAATCCGCATCATCGCCCGCTCCGAAACATGACCTGACCGGAGTCTGGCAGTACCAAGGAAGCGGCGGCGCGGATAGCATGACCGCAGATAAGGATATGCCGCCGATGACGCCGTGGGCGAAGGCCAAATTCGATGCGGAGAAGCCTGGATACGGACCCAGAGGCGCTCCCGGCGGGAATGACCCCATCCTGCAATGCGATCCGATTGGCTTCCCGCGCATCATGTTCATGCCCACGCCGAATGAGCTCGTTCAGCTGCACGACCGCGTGCTCCAGTTCTGGGAGCGCGAGCACGAATGGCGCCCCATCTGGACCGATGGGCGGCCGCTTCCCACCGACGCCGACCCGACCTGGTACGGTTATGCTATTGGCCATTGGGAAGGGGATGACACCTTGGTTGTGCAATCGACCGGCTTCAATGAAAAGACCTGGCTGGGCCCCACAGGGTTTCCGCATAGCGAAGAGATGCGCGTCACCGAGCGCTATCATCGCGTGGATCATGACACCATCTTGTACGACATCACGGTCACCGATCCGATGGCCTACACGAAGCCTATCGTCGCGCTGCAAAGAACCATGAAGCTCAAGCCGCACGAAGAAATTGAAGAGCTGCCCTGCGTGTGGTCGCAGGAGAATGAGTTTGCCAAGAGAATCCGGGAACCCGCTGCCCACAAGCCTGCGAAGTAACGAGCATGCTCATCACCGATATGCAAGGCTCAAGTAGCGCACGCTTCAGCTTGTGGGTTTTGGTCCTTGCGAGCACGCACCCCCGCAGGCTGAAGCCTGCGCTACTCAGGAAAAAGTTCCAGCGCGATTTTATTCAGAAATGCGCGCTGGCAACACTAATCGCCTTTTCGTTCGCTGCATTCCCCGCCGCCAGTCAACAGCAAGTGACTCCGAAACCCGCGCCAGCGCCCGCCCCGACGCGAGACCTCTCCGGCTTGTGGCACTACGAAGGAACCGGCGGCTCGGAACCAATTGCTCCCGACAATCTGATTCCCCCAATGACGCCGTGGGCGCAGGCAAAGTATGACGAGGAAAAACCCGGCTACGGACGAAAGCGCGCACCGGGCGGCAACGATCCGATCCTGCAATGCGACCCGATGGGTTTCCCCCGGATCATGTTCCTGTACACTCCATTTGAGTTTGTTCAGGCTCCTGGCCGCGTGATCCAGTTTTTCGAACGCGAACACGAGTATCGCTCGATCTGGACCGACGGCCGCTCTCTTCCCAAGGATGCCGATCCAACATGGTACGGATACGCAATCGGCCACTGGGAAGGAGACGACACATTCGTCGTTGAATCCGCCGGCTTTCGTGACAGCACCTGGCTAGGTTCCACGGGCTATCCGCACAGCGAAGACATGCGCGTCACCGAGCGCTACCACCGCGTGGACCATGACACCATCCTCTACGACATTACGGTCACCGATCCAAAGGCCTACACCCAGCCCATCGTCGGCCCTCACAGAATTATGAAGCTGCGGCCAAAGGATGAATTGTTGGAAGAGATCTGCGTGCCTTCGGAAGAGAAATCATTTGCCAACCGGATCGCGGCCCCTGCTGTGCCCAAGCCTTCGAAGTAGCTGGGGTCGGGGGCCCCATCCCTCGCGCCTCGGGAAGAGTGGGGTTTTCCAGATCGCTATCGTTCTCCCGCAGCCCTGTCTCTCACCGCGAACTTAGAACCCGTACAGCCGCGCCGGATTGTCCACAAGAATCTTTTTGCGAATGGCCGGGTCGGGCGCCCACACTGGGAGCTGGTTGAGCAGGCGGCCATCGTCGATAGGAAATTCCGGCATGGGGTCGCTCGGCTTGCCGCCGGGAAGCGCGGCTGCGGGATGCGGCCAGTCGCTGCCCCATAGGACGCGATCCGGATTGGCTTCGATGAATGCCTTGGCGTAGGGCACGGCGTCAGGATAGTCGGGGGCCTTCTTGGACGCGCGATAGGCGCCCGAAATTTTCACGTAGGCGCTGCCGGAGCGGATCAGTTCCAGAAGATCGGCGAAGCCTGGCTGCTGCAGCCCGAGCTCGGCTTGCACGCCGCCGAAATGATCGAACACAGTCGGCACCGGAGAAGAATGGACCAGGTCTTTGATGTTCGAGATCACCGCCAGATTTGTATACAGCTCGATCATCCATTTGTGATTCTTGAACCGGTTCATCGCCGCCTGATAAATGGGGCGGGCGGCGGCAGGGTCGGTGGGGCCGGAAACTCCCGAAATGACTCGCGCGCCGCGGACGCCTGACCGGTACATGGCGTCGAAATCGCTGTCCGGCGTTTTATCGTCTACGACGGCGATGCCGCGGGCGGTCGCGCCGCGCGCTTTCATGCCAAACAGCGTGGCGCCATTGTTGTTAGGCCCATAGACGCTCGGCGTCACGATCACGACGCGCTCGATGTGCAGAGCCCGGTGCAGCGACGACATTTCTGCGGGCTGCAAGGTGTCGGGCGTATACAGGTGCGCGGGGGAAAGAGGAAATTCTTTTGGATCGCCGTAAAAGTGGGTGTGGCAGTCGCAGGCGTGCGGCGGAATTTCGAAGCTCACCGCCGTGGATGGCTGGGATGCTTTTGCAAGGACGGCTTCGGTGCGCAGCAAAGCCCCTGTCGCCATTGCCCCCAGTACAAAGTTTCGTCGCGTCAGCATCGGTTCCTCCTGAAAGCCTGCACGTTTCCCATATGGCTTGATGGCCCGGAGCAGTATACGGCAACTTGCTGAATCCCGCCGCATGGCTGAGGCCTTCTCCAGGCACACACAAGCAGCTGGCGAGTTTCCAGTTCCTTCATGCAAAAGAACCGTTGTCGGCCACACGCGCCAGGATATAATCGTTGTGCGGAAAGCGTATGCCTCAAAGTGAAATTATCTTCGCGGTTCAGGAGTCGCTCGAAGGCGGCTTCGAGGCCAAAGCTCTCAGTCACTCGATTTACACTGAGGCGGAAACCCTCGACGAACTTAAAAAGAAGGTACAAGACGCTGTCCGCTGCCATTTTGAGGAAAAGGACAGGCCTAGCCTAATTCGTCTTCATATGGTTAGGGACGAGGTCATCCCGGCTTGAAGTTGCCGCGTGATCTTAGCGGACCACAACTCGCCCAGGCGCTGCGACGTCACGGCTACGAAATCACCCGCCAAACCGGTAGTCATCTGAGGCTAACTTCCCGAATCAAAGGCAGTGAACACCACATAACGATTCCATCCCACGATACGCTCAAGGTGGGAACGCTGAGCGCGATTCTTGCCGATGTCGCTGGCTATTTGGACATCGACCGAGCAGCGCTAGTCCAAGGCCTATTCTCAAGATAAGTGCGTCATGCTAATTCGACTCCGCATGGTCCTGTCCAAACTTGCGATGTGTTAACTCACTCAGTTTTCGGGGTATGAGGTATGCACCCCCTGTTTCTGGCCCACGATGAGGACACGACAAGATGAAGGCAGTGAAAGTTCGCCGCTTCCAATAACATCAGAAAAAATACCTTGACCTGGCGGTCATTTACTAATATAAACATGGAGTCCCCTTAAAAACTAGCTTAGGCATATCCCTGCCCCGGCGCAATATCCCTCGTGAGTGGTCGTTGAATCTAGAGATTGTTGAATTTCGAGACTGCGGTGAGGTGTGTCTCGACCTGCCCTGGACTGCGACGATTATCATTCCCTGGATAGCGATTTGTTTGCTTTAACTCAAAGAACAGATGGGTGTCTGTGCGCCATGATACCCATCCCAGTCCCACAGTGACAACTACGCCCGTGCCTATAAGGGGAAACCTAAGATGGGACTCAGAACTGATTGGAGCAATCTCTCAGCGCAACTTTGCTGGCTGCCCGCGCCCGCTAAACGAATCGCTCTCTTTTGCTCCCTTGCATTTTTGCTTGCGGCTCAAGCGCATGCCACAGGGAGTTTCTCCAATGCCGGCAACATGATTCAGGGCCGTTACTACCATTCCGCCACCTTGTTGAACAATGGAAAAGTTCTGATCGCGGGCGGCTGCTATCCCGGTGCCAATATCCTCCAGACCGCGGAGCTTTATGACCCCGCGGCAAAAACGTTTTCGCCGGCTGGCAACATGATCGCGGCACGCTGTGGCCAGTCGGCAACCCTATTGCAGGACGGCAAGGTTCTCATTGCCGGGGGGATCGGCTCCAATGGGGGCGCCCCTGTCCCCAGCGCCGAGGTATATGACCCCTCGACTGGAACATTTACCCCGACGACTGGCCCCATGACTACGGTTCGCGTGTTCAACGTGGCGACCCTGCTGCAGAACGGGTCGGTTCTCATTGCGGGGGGCTGTAATGCGACCGGTATTCTGTCCAGCGCGGAGCTGTATGACCCCGCGACTGGAATATTTACTCCGACGATCGGCGGCAACATGACCACGCCGCGCGAGGGCAGCAACATTGCCCTAACCCCGTCGGCGGTGCTGAGCGACGGAAGAGTCCTGATCACAGGGGGCTACGACCAAACCAGCATCCTCTTGAGCGCCGAGCTGTATGACCCTTCCTCTCAAACCTTTACGGCCACGACCGGCAACATGACTACGCCGCGGTGGTTTCAGCAAGTCACGCTTCTGCAAGATGGAACGGTCCTGATCACCGGCGGAGATAACTATAGTGGATTTCTCAATAGCGCCGAGACATATGACCTAACGACTGGAGCATTTACCGCGACAAGTGGCAACCTGAGCGATGCGCGCATTACCCACACGTCCACTTTGCTGGGGGATGGAACGGTGCTTATTGCAGGGGGCATCGGCACTGGGAGCGTTGTTCTCAACAGCAGTGAGTTGTACGATCCCTCGGCTAGAACTTTTATTCCCACGGGGATCCTGCAAACGCCGCGCGCGTTGCACACGGCGACGCTTCTGCAGGATGGAAACGTCCTGATCGCTGGAGGGTACGACGGTACGAACGCTCTCTCCAGCGCTGAGCTTTTCACCCTGGGAACCGTTTCCAACGTTACGTACTACATTTCGTATTCTTCCGGTTCCAACACCAATAATGGGACTTCAAAATCTACCCCTTGGAAAACGCACCCCTACATGCAGTCTGCGGTGGCGTGCACAGGGACCGGCTCGGCTCCAAACTATACGCATACCCCCGGCGACATATTTGTCTTTATGCAAAGCGATTCGTGGCCGAACGCCTGCTTCGATATGGTTATTCAAAGCGGAGGAAATACGGGAAATCCCGACCAGTACACCTTTGATAGCACGTGGGGAGTGGTCCCCTTAGGATCCGGAGCAACAACCGGGAACCGCGGGCAGATCGTGGGGGCTTATCAGTTCAATGCCGGTGGGTCGGTCATCAATGGCGCGGACGGAATCAACCGATTCATCTTCGATAACGGCAACGACAACATCACGATCAACGGCGTGGAGCTTACCGGGGTAACCTGGAGCGGCAATGGGGGTTGGGGCGACAACGTCTGGTTAGTTGACATCCAAGGGTCGCAAAATTTCATTCTCTCGAACTGTTACGCGCACAATTGGACCTATACGAATCCTGTGGACGGCGGCGACGCTTTGGGCGTGATGGTCGGCACTGGAAATGGTACCTACAATGCCGGCTCGGCGATGTCCGGCTGTGTCGTCGATGGCTCCAACAGCGGCGGCCCGGGTGTGGCCAACAGCGGCGATGCGACGTATGCGATTCCCGGCTGCGACAACAACATCATCATGAATGTTACCAACGGTTGCCTCTTGAACGCCAACGGGAGCGCGCACGACAACCTCATCGGCCCCATCAATCAATCCTTCAGCGCCTGGGACCATGAGAACTGCATTGAGCCGATTGATCCGCTAGCCGGCGGCACCAGCACGATTTACATTTACAATAATGTGATTCATGACTGTACGGCGGTGGCCATCCTTACGCAGGGCACTCCGGCCTCGGGCAGCAACGAAATCGATTACGTTTGGAACAATGTGATTTATTCCGGTTCCTCGTCGAATTCCCCGATCCCGATTCAATTCGATAGCTTGATGAGCCCCAACACGGGAAGCGAAGTCCATGCTTGGAACAACACGCTCTACGCGGGATCGAGCGATGTTTGCATCCGAACGATCAACGAGGGAAACGGCAATTTCAGCGCCATCGATTTGCAAAACAATTTTTGCATCTCGGACCAGGGCCTCGACGCGCTCCAGGTTGGGGGCAACACCCAGACGATCAACAACAATGTGGTGATGACGGTCGCGCAAGCTGCCTCCGCGGGACTGACTTCTTCGCAGACACACGCCTATCAGCCGGCTTCCCCGGACTGCGCTGGAGTTGCAAACTGTCCGGTGGGAGCGGGAACGAACCTGACGATCCCCGCGATCGGCAATTTCGCAACGCTCACGAGCGACACGACCTACGGAGGTCAAAAAAGTACGATTGCACGTCCGTCAAGCGGCACGCAGGACGCCGGGGCGTACCAGTTTTAACCGTCTGAATCTGCGCCACCCCCGCGCTTCCTGGAATAACGGTTCCGGCTATCGCAACGCTCTTGGCATCTCGGAACCTAACGCCACGGAAATCCGTGCGGGTCGACGCATACCACATCTACGGCATTGGCAGGCGCTCGCACAACTCGCGGGAGTTTCTCAAGACGAGTGAATCAGTTGAGTGGAGTCGCCGCTCTGCGGCAGGCGTCGCTAGGTCAAGCGCGCTAGAGGACGATTGTAGAACTTTCATGCGCGATTTCGTTGCACGTTTGCCTGAGATGGAGTTTCCTCCTGGTGTGACCTTCTAGTGAAGTCCGGAATTTCAAAACCCCGCACCCTTCGAAAAACGAAGGATGCGCCACCCGAAAATTCTGAAGGCAGTCACTTCGGTACCGTGGAAGGGAGGGCCACCCGCGACTTTCAACAGGCAGTGACTCATGTGCAATTTGCGATCCAGCAGGTATGCGCTGGGGACCCGGAACCCTTTAAGGCGCTCTATTCCCACGCCGATGATGTGACCATCATGGGTGCATGGGGTGCTTACGAGCACGGCTGGGCACAAGTCAGTCCTCGCCTTGATTGGGCTTTGACTTGCTTTCTTGAGGGACACATCACCTTCCACCCAATCGCCATCGGAGACTGCGGGAGTTTGGGTTATACAATCTGGATCGAAAGAGGAGCAGCGCGTCTGCAAGGAACCGATGAAGTTCGTCCCTTTGCCCTCCGTGTCACACAACTCTATCGCCGGGAGAATGGCGCCTGGAAGATTATCCAGCGGCACGCAGATCCGATGATGGAAAAGATCGAAGCTCCCAAGTCAGTCTCTTAGTAGCCGGAACGCTGGTCGCGCTCCGGGATTGCTGTGCTGATGCGGGGACAGGATGTGTAGTCCTTTCCCAAGCGTCCTTCATCGGATTAGGTCTAGAGCGTTTTCGATTCCGAAACCGGGCCAAGTCCCGAGAAGTCCGGTTATCGGAATGTGGCTTTTTGCCCCGGAGAGAACTAGCCACTTACCGAGAACCCCGACCACCGAGCATCGTATAATTATGACTTGGGTGCCAACGGTTTCATGGACGATCACTTCCTTCAGCTTCGCGTCATTTACGAGGATCTGCCCGATCTGATAGAACTCGGCGTGCGCGTGATCCACGGTGAGTGGTCCGCCGTGTCAACGGTCTACGTGTCACCATCCTTCTTGACTGAGGACGGCACGGCAATTCTCCAGTGGGTCGATGCACCTGACGAGCCATTGCGGATCGAAGCCGGTGCAGACACTGGGATCGGTTGGATGGTGTTGCAGTTTTACAAGATCAATCGTGCTGGCCACGTCCGATGTGCCATAACACTTGCTACGAGTACGCGGACGAACGAGCCGCGTCCTGCAGAGACATCACGGTTCGCTATCGAGCTTCCCACCGAACTAGGTTTGATCGAACGTTTTGCGCGAGATTGTATTGCGCTTGGCGGCGACTTCAAACGTGAAGCACGGCTCATCGGCTTACCCACATAACCACGCGCTGCAAATGAAGCGGGGCCAAGTCCTTCCATGAGAAGGCCGGTTAGTGTCAAGTCGGTTTTGTAGTTGCCTTTGGTCGTCGAGTGGTCTTCCTTAGAACCGAGCCGCCTCTGTCGCCATCCTTCCATCCGCACTCTTTTGTGAGCGATCTTCGCTCGGTGCCAGTTGGGTGTTCTCGTTTCAGTGGTGCTGCTACCTGATAATCGACCTCTGCTCCCACCGTTTCGGCGGGAGTCGGGCCCCAGGACTTAGTCGCAGTCACCTGGACTCGGCGGTTGAGCTCGGCTGTCGGGATCGCCACTCTCTAGGTCACTTCCCGCATCGCTTTCTGACTATTGCGCAGTGGTTCGTACACCTCTCCCCCTACCCACAACCGATGCAGCAGGACCGCCAGCTTTCGAGCCACGGCCACCACCGCTCGCTTCTTGGCATTTTTTCCTCCTCGCTCCGCAAGCTTGCGTCCCCATCTCCGCAGATCGCTGTCTTCTCCAAAAGGTCCCAGAATGTAGTGCGCTCCCTGCACCATCATCGTGCGCAGATACCGGTCTCCTTCTTTGCTGATGCCCTTCTGGGGTTCGCTCTCCCCAGAGTTCCTGCGGCCAGGTCGTAACCCGAGAAAACACCCTACCTGGCGACTCTTCGGAAACCGATACGGGTCTTCGATCGTCAGGACATACGTCAGAGCGATCTGTGTTCCCACGCCCTTCACCTGCTTGAGCAAGGACACTTCCGGGTAAACTTCCTTGGCGATTTTCTCCATCCGTTCGTCGTATTCCTTGACGCGCTCGTTCAGCGATTCAATTTCTTTGAGCAGCGGCTCCAGAACATCCCGCAATTCTGTGCTCAATGCAGCGGCCAGCTCCCGGTTCACCTGATACGTGCCACACTTGGGCAGTCGTTGGCCATAAGACTTCACGAGCCCCCGTGCGGCGTTCACCAAGGCTGTTCGAGCACTCACTAGTTCAGCTCGCGCTCGAATCACCGTCAGGTGGAGTTGCGCTTGCACACTGCGATGCCGCACCGGCCCCAACAGCTCGGGATCGACTCGCGCCAGTCGTGCCAGGGTCCGAGCATCGTGCCGATCATCTTTTCGATTGCTCTTGGTGATCAGCTGCACCTTTTGTGCATGCGCCACGATCACTTCGTGTCCCAACTCAGTGAGCAGTCGGCTTACCCAGGGGGAATGGGTTCCTGTCTCCAGTGCGATGAGACTTCGCGGTATCTTTCCAAAGGTCTGCTTCATCGCCTCCGGCGTCGTTGGCAGTTTTTGTTCCAAAATGACTTGGCCTGCTTCATCCAAAACACAGTAAAACGACCAGCGATCGCCCAGATCCAAACCGATGGTCAGCTTTTGCTCCTTGAAAATTTCGTTCTTGAATGCCTGCACAGTGATAGTCTTTTTCACAGCCGGTCTCCTTTCGGTTGCGCTTCGAGCGCGTCGACCATTGGGAGCGTATCGCATCCCGCCGGAGACCGGCCTTCTCATCCCATCTGATAAGTCCGGTTATCGGAATGTGGCTTTTTGCCACTTTCCGAATATCCCGTTTCGCGTGAGGGGGAGCATGACGATGAGAAGCGATATCTACGGCTTATTCAGACTTTTTCGGTTGATAAGAACCGACAGTAATGCCAGCTTTTCCTAGTTTTTCCCACCATTGTTGCACTATCCCTTGATACCACGGGAGTTCACCCCAAGGATGATTCTTAAGGAAATTCTCCCCCATCGAAGCGGCGAGCAGGACTTCAAAGCGGGAGACTTGCCCACCTCTCCCACCCAGGGCAATGCGACTGAGCTTGTCATCGTCGAGCCCGTATATGCATTCATCTACCTGACCGAGATTTTGAAACCCTGAAGACCGGAGTATCTTAGTGATCCAGTCGTAGGTGTAGTCTGAGATTCTATCGTCAGAGCCAAGGTGGACGTTTAAATAGGAGCGTATCGCATCAGGGGTAACTTCGACTTCAGCCAAGTGACCTGCTTCAATTAAGGTCCTGGCATTTGCTCGTATTGAATCGTCCTCTTTTTGAATTGCCTCGAATTCACGGTCAGCTATCTCCAGCAACCCCGCCAAAGTCATGAAGCGACGGCTTATCGCTTGGGGGATTGTGGACGTGGACTTGTACCGAATGTCGTGTTCGATTTCAGCCCAAGCATGTTGTAAAACGGTTCGGACCTGAATTTCCGCAATAAGACCATCGAATTTCTTGTACTCTGATAGCTTTTTCCGGTTGATTCCCAATCGAACCAAGTAATGGACACTCAGGTAGCCAAGGCGCTGTTCACGTTCGGCGCTTGCGGTGTGGTCTACTCGTTCAATGACCTCGAATTCCTCTTGAATTAATTGACAAACCGTCTGAACCGTACTTGGGAAGAAGGTGATGACCCGCACTCCCGCCAAATCCGTGATGTCTGACATTGGGTTCTTGTATTTTGGTTCTTCGGGGTTTTGTTCACTCGGTGTCATCGCCTTCTTCCCAAGACTCTTTATCTCTTTGGCGCGGCATTGAATCTCATTAACCTTGAGGCCACGGGGCTCAATCGCGTCAGCGAGAATGTCTCTCACTGCCCATGCAAAATGTTCGTAAAGATCACGTTTTCTAGTGAATTCCTCAACCGCACTTTTACCATGAGATTCAAAATCGAATGGTACTTTCTATTTTATAAGTTCGCTCACCTGCGCGCCCCAACCCGACCAAATGCTAGAATTGTACTCGCCAAGTTTCTAGGCGGAATTTCCGATTTGGACTTCACTCTCGCGCATAGTACGCTTCTCTCACTCTCGACACAACGAATTTGGGACAAGAGCAAGCCCCGCTTGATAGCGGGAAATCTCAGCGCATGCTAGTTCAGAAAATCGGCGTGCAGCGAATTCCACTTTCCCACGGGAATGGGCCAGCCATCGCCGCACCACGCTTCTCCCACCGCGTCGTTCGCCCGCCCGCTCTCCGCTCCCCGCATCCGCAACGGCGCAATCGCCAATCACCACTGCAATAATCACTGAAATAGGGGGGAGGGAGCATTTTGCCGTCGCCATACACTAACCCCTCACGTAGTTGTCCGTCGCCAACGCCTCCCCTATACTCGGCGTCTAAGTTCTGGCGGGCTCCAAGTAGAGCCCGCACCCGGTCTTCGAGGCTCTCGAACAGATGCGGAACAGCGAAGCGCAGAAATATGCGCGGTGGTCGCTCGCGGCGGCAGGGCTGCTGGCCGTGGTAGTTGCCGGGGTGTACCTGCGAAACGTTTGGCTGGCGCGCCAGGCGGAGAAGAAGGCACCGCCGGCCGTGCCGCCGACAGTCGAGCAGCTTTCGAACGAGTTTTCGTATTCCAAAGTCGAGGGGCAGAGGACGATCTATACCGTGCAGGCGTCCCGCACGACGGAGTTCAAGGAAGGCAGCCGGAATCTCCTCGAAGACGTTGCCATCGTCGTGTATGGGAAAAAAGGGGAGCGCAATGACACACTCGTTACCAAAGCCTGCGATTTCATTTCGAACACGGGGAAAATCAGCTGTGCCGGGGAAGTCGAAATCATCCTGCAGGCCGCACGCGCCCCGCAGGCGAGTGCAAATGCCATTCAAGTCGCGACCTCAGCCGTGACGTTTGACCGGGATTCCGGCGTGGCGCGGACGGACAAACCGGTGACGTTCCATTGGCCGGCGGGAGAAGGGCGCG
Source organism: uncultured Acidobacteriota bacterium (assembly GCA_963719875.1). Lineage (GTDB taxonomy): Bacteria > Acidobacteriota > Terriglobia > Acidiferrales > UBA7541 > Palsa-360. The sequence goes on from CAVRDJ010000002.1 coordinate 3,108,538, forward strand.
CCGTGGGTGTGAGCTATGATTCGAACAGTGGAACACTCCGATTGCTTCGAGGCGTCGAATTGAATCTTTCCCCCGCGCCTGCCGCTCATCCTGAAAATACCGGTGCAACGGACGAAAAAATTGTGCACGTCGCGGGCAACAGCATGTCATTCCAGCGCGATACGCGAAACGTGGTAGTGGATGGGGATGTCCATGCGCAGCAGGTGACGCACGAGCTTTCCGCGGAGAAATTGTTGCTGGAGCTCGACGCGGCATTCCGCGCGAAGCGGATTGTTGCCAGTGGCCATCCGCAATTGCATGATTTGGATCCTCAAGGGCGGCTGGCTCTGAGCGCCGACGAGATTGTCTCGGGGCTTCGGCCCGACGGGTCGGTTGAGTCCATTGTGGCAACCGGGAACGTGCACGGCACGCGCAACACTCCTGTCGGCGGTGAAGGAATCGAAGCCGGACGCATTCAGGTGGACCTCGCTACCATTGACAACATGCCTCGCCTGCTGACGGCGAGCAAGGGCGTCACGCTCACCTCCACAAACGCGTCTTTTAATGGCGGAACGCGCCACGTGCAGAGCGACGCGCTCGAAATCCACTTTTCCAGCAACTCCCGCCCGGGGCAGAACTTAGTGGAAAGCGTGAACACGCTCGCACCGGCGCGCGTCGATTGGCAAAACGTGGCTCTGGTGAACGGCAAGCCCGTTCCGCAATCGACGCGGATGGCGGGCAAGCAGATGAATTTGAAATTCGATGGGCAGAACCAGTTGCAACAGCTGGTGAGCACCGGCGGCGTGGAAGTGTCGCGCAAACTTGGCGACGCGCCCGACGAGACCACCGCCTCGCGCGAACTCACAGCGAAGTTTGACAAAGCGGGCGAATGGACGTCCATCGACCAAACGGGAGACGTCCATTTCCACGATGCCCAGCGCGCGGGCCAGGGAGAGCGCGCGCACGTGGATCGCGCCACCAACATGGTCACGCTGGATGGCTCCGTGAGCTTTGCGGATGCGACGACGCGGACCACGGCGCAATCGGCGTCATTCGCGCAAGGGGCGAATACGCTGCGCGCCGACGGTCACGTGCTGACCACGGATTTGCACCCCACGGCGGGGAGTATTTCGAATCTCGCGCAGGAGCCCGCGCACATTTCGGCGGAACACCTCGTCGCGGACACGGCGCGAGGGCACGCGGTGTACTCCGGAAAAGGACGATTGTGGCAGGGGCAGTCAGTGATCGAGGGGGACACGATCGAATTGGACAGCCCGACGCATATTGTGGTGGCGAGGGGAGAAGTGCGCGGAGTTTTTCCTCAGGCGGCGTGGAATCCGAAGCCAGGAGAGGCGCCGGGGCAATCTTCGGGCAAAACAGCACGACCGCCATCGAATCGGGCACCAGGCCCAGTAACGGGTCCCAGAACGCCGCTAGGGCACGTCAGCGGAGGATTGCTGACGTATTGGGAAACGGAGTCGCGCGCTCGAATCGAGCAGCACGCGAGGGTCGATTCAGAGCAAGGCTCGATCCAAGCCAACCAAATCGATCTCTTTTTTTCCGACAACGGTGCCGCAACAGGCACCAAACAACTGTCGCGGTCCGTGGCGAGTGGAGATGTGAGCGTCCGGCAGCAGGACCGCCGGGGAACTTCGAACCGGGCCGAATACACGGCCTCGGAAGGCAAGTTTGTTCTTTCCGAGGGTAAACCAACTCTATATAGCTCAACTGGCGACACCACCACGGGGCGTCAATTGACCTTCTATTTTGCGGATGATAGGATCGTTGTAGATTCGGCGGACGGCTCGAAAACAGTGACGCTTCACCAGGTCGAGAAATGATGTGGCATGCTCAAGCTCCAGGCCGTCGAACTCAGCAAGTCCTATCGAGGGCGAAAAGTAGTAGACGACCTCAACCTGGAGATCAGCCAAGGTGAAGTGGTAGGGCTTCTGGGGCCTAACGGCGCTGGGAAGACAACGACGTTTTATATCCTGGTAGGTTTAGCCCGGCCGGATTCCGGGCGCGTCCTGCTGAACGGGGACGACATTACGGACCTCCCCATGTACCTCCGGGCCCGCAGTGGGATCAGTTATTTGCCGCAAGAACCTTCGGTTTTCCGGCAGCTTTCGGTCGAAGAAAACCTGATTGCGGTCCTGGAAACGCTGCCTTTAACCACAGAGCAACAGCGCGACCGGCTTGAGGAGCTATTGGCGCAAATGAAGCTGGAAACGGTTCGATCTAACGGGGCTTACACGCTGTCGGGAGGCGAGCGGCGGCGGCTGGAGATTGCCAGGTCACTCGTGTTGGAGCCTGCCTTCATTCTGCTCGACGAACCCTTTTCGGGAATCGACCCTTTGACCGTCGTGGATATCCAGAAAATTATCAGCGATTTGAGCCGCGAAGGAATCGGCGTCCTGGTCACCGACCACCAGGTGCGTGAGACCCTGAGCGTGACTCATCGCGCCTACATCGTCCAAAACGGCAAAGTGCTTGCCGCCGGGACGCCGGCTGATCTCAGCGGCAATGCCGAGGTCCGCCGTGTCTATCTCGGAGATCATTTCCGTTTGAATTGACGCCTATGAGCTGGCTCCAGCCAAAGCTTCATCTACGGGTCGCACAGAAGCAGATCCTTACGCCTGGACTGGTTCAGATGGTCAGCGTGCTGGCGCTGAACCGTCTCGAGCTGCGCGAGATGATCAATCAGGAGATGATCGAGAACCCGGTGCTGGAGGAATTGTCCGAAGAAAGCGTCACTCCCGAAGACTACAGCGACGAAACCTTCCTGAAAGCGGAAACCGAAAAAATTCCCGAGGTCGAGCCCCCCAGTCCCTTCGAGGATTTCGATGTCGCCTCGTTTTTCAACCAGTATCTCGATAGCGGCGGCGGAAATCCCGAGCGTGGCGAAACAGAAGTCATCGAGCGGCCGTCCTTTGACAAGTTCCTTTCTTCTGCGCAGGGGCTGACCGAACATCTCGCCTGGCAAATGAGCGTGACGGTTTGCAATGACGTGGTGCGCGAGATCGCCGAAGCGATCATCGGAAACCTCGATGAGAATGGTTATCTGAGCGCCTCGCTCGAGGAAATTTCGCAAAACGGAAAGTACTCGATGGAAGACGTCGAGGAAGCCCTGGCGGTGGTGCAGGAATTTGACCCGCTGGGCGTGGCTTCCCGCAACCTGCGCGAGTGCCTGCTGACGCAGCTTCGCACGCTGGACGGGCAAAACGCGCTGGCCATGCAAATTGTGTCCGAATGCTTGCCGAAGCGGCCCCTGGCGGCGAGCGAAGCCGAGGAGCTGAATCCGGAGACGCCGCTCGCAAGGCTGTTGCAGGCGAACCAGTTGAAAGAAATTGCGCGGGCGCTGAACCGGCCCGTGGAACTCGTCAAGCGCGCGGTGGACGTGATCAAGAAGCTCGATCCGCGTCCCGGGCTGCGCTACAACAAGACGCAGCCGCGCCTCGTCGAGCCGGACGTGTATTTCCGCAAGGTAGACGATCAGTGGCAAGTGTTCATGAACGATGATGATGTGCCGCAACTGCGGCTATCGCCCGTGTACCGCCGGCTGCTCGCGCGCGACGCCGCCGACCGCGAGGTCCGCAATTACGTCAAGGAACGCGTGACCGCCGCGATGCAATTGATGAAAAGCATCGAGCAGCGCAAGCACACCATCCTGCGAGTCTGCCAGATCATCATTCAGCGGCAATTTGAATACCTGGACCACGGCGCCGACCACCTGAAGCCCATGATGATCAAGGAAGTCGCCGAGGAAGTGGGCGTGCATCCGTCCACGGTCAGCCGCGCCGTATCGAGCAAGTACGCGCACACCCCGCAGGGAGTCCTGGAGCTGCGTTCGTTCTTTTCGGAATCGGTCAACGGCCCGGAAGGCAGCAACATGTCGCTGCAGACTCTGAAGCGCCTCGTGAAAAAAATGATCGACGAAGAGGACACCGCCCACCCGCTCACCGATGACCTGATCGCCAAAAAGCTCGACGATGCCGGAATCCACGTGACCCGGCGGACCGTGGCCAAATACCGCGAAGACCTGCGCATTCCCAGCACGCACCAACGCCGGGTCAAGGCGTAGGCTGGTCCGCGTGAAGCGCCGCAACGCGCGCGACGCCCGGCAACTGGTGGTTCTCACCGGCCTCAGCGGCTCGGGCAAGAGCACCGTTCTCAAAACCTTCGAGGATCTCGGCTTTTACTGCGTTGATAATCTTCCTGTCGCCCTGATTCCCACATTCAGTGAATTGCACATGCAGGCGGGCGGAGAAATCCAGCGGGCGGCGCTGCTGGTGGACGCGCGCGAAGGCGGCCAGCTTGAAAAATTGCCCGCCATCCTGCGGCAATTGCGCGCGGAGAATCCCGCGACACTGGTGTTCATCGAAGCGAGTGAGGACGCCTTGCTGCGGCGGTTCAGCGAGACGCGGCGGCCGCACCCGCTCGGGCATGACCGTCCGGTGCTGGAGGGCCTGCGCCGCGAGCGCGTGCTGATGGAGCCGATCCGGAAACTTGCCGACGTGGTCATCGACACGACCAAATTCAACGTGCATGAATTGCGGCAGTTCATCATCCGCCGCTTCCAAAAAACGGACCGCCGTCCGATGATGGTTTCGCTCGTGAGTTTCGGATACAGGTACGGGCTTCCGGCTGACGCCGACGTGGTGTTTGACGTGCGCTTCCTACCGAATCCCCACTTTATTCCGAAGCTGCGCAAGTATTCCGGCCGCGATCCGCGCGTCGCACGGTATATTCGTTCGTTTCCTCAAACCGGGGAATTTTTGCGGCGCGTTGAAGGCTTGCTGGTTTATTTGATCCCGCATTATATCCGGGAAGGGAAAAGCTATCTGACGATTGCCTTTGGCTGCACGGGCGGGCGGCACCGTTCGGTGACGCTGGCGGAAGCGGTGCGTAAGACGCTGCACAAAAGAGGATATGCTTCCAAAGTTGTGCATCGCGACCTGGCGAAGTAGGGAAGCTTTGTAGCGCCCGCCTTCAGGCGGGCACTCTGGATTCAAGCACATGCTCGCCTGAAGGCGAGCGCTACACGGGAACCGTCGCAGCAACTTCCTGATTAGAGGCGACAGCGGGGCGCGGCGGCTTGACAAAAGAGCGGGCGATTCGTAGCGTACCAACGCCTGCGACATTCGCCCGTCTCACAGGGGATCAGCAATTTCTTTGAAGAAGCGAGAAGAACTCGGCCGGTTATTGCGGTATGTCATGCCGTACAAGATACGGCTCGCGATGGGAGTGGTATGCCTTTCCGTAGTCGGGCTGGCGGAAGGGCTGATCGCGCTGATGATCACCCCGATTTTTGACCGCGTGCTCAATCCTGGAGCTCACGATTCCAGACTCCTCTTGCTCAAGAATCCGCTCACCCACCAAGCGATTTATTTGAACTCCTTTCTCCCCTCCCGGATTCACAGTGTCGGTACGCTTTTCTCCGTTGCGATCCTGGCCGTATTTATTGGGAAGGGGATCGCGGAATTCCTTGGCAATGTGCTGGTGCAGTACGCGGGAATTGCGGGAGTCACCGATCTCAGGAATCAGGTTTATTCAAAGGTTATCCGGCAGCCCATTGGCTTCTTTCAGGAGCACACGACCGGGGGCCTGTTATCCACCGTGATCAACGACGTCGAGCGCGTTCGGAATACGTTCTCGGAATATCTGTCGCTCGGTTTCCGGCACATCTTCACGCTGTTTTTCTTGCTGGCAGTGCTGTTCGCAACAAGTTGGAAGATGACGCTGGGCTCGATCGTGCTCCTTCCACTCGTCGTTTGGCCGGTCAGGACGCTGGGCAAACGCATCCGGCGCTCCACGGAGAAAATCCAGGCCGGCGTGGGCGAACTTTCACAGATTTTGCAAGAGACGGTCAGCGGCAACCGCGTCGTGAAGGCCTTCGGGATGGAGGATTTCGAGATCGGGAAGTTTCGCGATTCGGCGCGACGCTTGCTGCGCGAGAACATGCGCTGGATTCGCGCGGCGGTGGCCACCTCTCCCCTGATGGACGTGTTGGGCGCCGTGGTGATTGTGCTGGTGTTGATGTACGCTCGCGTACAGATCAAGATGGGCGCAATGACCGCGGGGATTTTCGTCACGTTTGTCTACGCCTTGTTCAAATCCTACGAACCCGTGAAGGGATTGGGCACGGTGTATCAGCAATTTGAACTGGCCTTCGGAGCGACCGCCAAAGTCTTCGAATACATCGGCCGCGCGGAAGAACCCGCGGCGGAACCGGGGATGCGCGCGCTGCCTCCATTTTCGCAAATCGTGGAATTTGATCACGTAGGTTTCGAATACGATCGGGGTATGTCCATCTTGCAGGATATTTCGTTTGAGGCGCGCGCCGGCGAAGTCATCGCGATTGTCGGATCGAGCGGAGCGGGCAAAACCACGCTGGTGAATCTCCTGCCGCGATTTTACCCCGCGACGTCGGGATCCCTGCGCATCGATGGGGTGGATGTGCGCGAAGTGACGCTGCGGTCCCTGCGGGAACAGATGGCCATCGTGACGCAGGAGACCATTCTGTTTAACGATACGGTCTGGAATAATATCTGTTATGGCCGGCCGGGACTGCCGAAAGATCGCGTGGAAGCCGCGGCCAAAGCGGCGCTGGCGCACGAATTCATCCTGGAATTGCCCCAGGGCTATCACACGATGCTCGGGGACCGCGGGCAGCGCCTCAGTGGCGGGCAGCGGCAGCGCATCGCCATTGCCCGGGCGATCCTCAAGGATTCCCCCATCCTGATTCTGGATGAGGCCACCTCCGAGCTCGATTCCGAGTCTGAAATGCTGGTGCAGCGCGCGCTTTCCAACCTGATGCTGGACCGAACCGTGTTCGTCATTGCGCACCGGCTTTCCACGATCCGGCGCGCGGACAAGATCATCGTCCTCGAGGACGGCACGATTGCGGAAACGGGTACCCATCAGGAACTCCTCGGCCAGGGCGGAATCTACGCGCGCCTATACGAAATGCAATTCGCGGACGTGGATGACGCGGCAACGCCCGCGCCAAAGGCTGACCGATGAAAGCTACAACGGCACTCACTGGAATTTATTCGATGACCGGCTTTGCGCAGGCCCGCGTCGAGCAGGACGGAAACTCCGTGCGAATCAATTTGCGAAGCGTGAACCATCGATTCCTGGACCTTCATCTTCGGATGCCGGATGGGTTCGAAGTGTTCGAATCGCGCATCCGGCAAGCCATTCGAAACCGCTTGCGGCGCGGCCACGTGGACGTGAACATTTACTACGAGCCGGGCGGAGCCGGCACAGTGGAAGTCAATCATGATTTGGTCAAGTCCTACATGAACGCCGTGGAGCGGCTACGAAAGGAATTCGGCGTAAAAACTCAGCCGGACTTGGTGGCTCTCTTCCGGCTTCCGGGCGTGGTGGCGGCGCCGGGGGGCGCCAGCGAGCTGCAGAGCGAGGAAAAGCAAGAGAAGCTCGGCGAACAGGTGGAGGTCTGCCTGGAGCAAGCGCTCAATAAGCTGGAGACTATGCGGCGGTCCGAAGGGCAGGCGCTGACCACGGAAATGCAGGAGATCCTGGGGCAGATTGCCGCAAGGACGGCGGAAATCGAGACGCTGGCAGAGCGTGTGCGTCCCTCCATCGCACGCCGGCTGGCGGAACGACTGGAAGAGCTTCTGAAGGGTGTGCAGATCGATCCCATACGGTTGGCGCAAGAGGCCGCGCTGCTGGCCGAGCGCAGCGACGTAAGCGAGGAACTGGCCCGCCTTCACAGCCACGTCGAGCAGTTCCGAAAATTGCTCGCCAGCGCGGGCGAGGCGGGAAAGAAACTCGATTTTCTTTTGCAGGAGATGCAGCGGGAAGCGAACACGCTGCTGTCCAAGACCCCGGGGGTGGAGTCCGAGGGCCTGGCGATCACGGGCCTGGCGCTGGAAGTGAAATCCGATATCGAGAAACTGCGGGAACAGGCGCAGAACGTCGAATGACGCTGGCACAGGCACAGCAGCCTCTGGTGTTCATCGTTTCCGGACCTTCGGGGTCGGGCAAATCCACGCTGGTGCAAAAGATGCTGGAAGTGCCCGGCACGATGTTTTCCGTTTCATGCACAACCCGGCCGCCCCGCACCACGGAAAGCGCCGGAAAATGGTATGATTTTATTTCCGAAGTGGAATTCGAACGGAAGGTTCGCGCCGGGGAGTTTCTCGAACACGCCCGCGTTTTCGGAAAGCATCAGTACGGCACGCCCAGCCGGTGGCTGGAGGAGGCCCAGCGCAAAGGGCTGGACCTGGTGCTCGAAATTGACGTGCAGGGCGCCGAACAGGTAAAACAAAAGCTGCCCTTTGCGGTCGCCATCTTCATTCTTCCGCCCGCGAAGGAAGAGCTGGAACGGCGGTTGCGGGCGCGGGGGCAAGATTCGGAAGAGGCGATCGAGCGGAGGCTGGAACGGGCCCGGCAGGAGATTCAGCGTTACACGGAGTATGATTTTCTGGTGGTGAATGACGATGTGGAGCGCGCCGGACGCGAAATCCAGGCGATCACGGTGGCCGCGCGGTGTCTCCGCAGTTGCTTGAGCGAGCGAGCGCGCAAAATATTGGAATCTTTTGGAGGATAACGATCTCATGACGGCCGAGAGTCAGGCACCGGATAGCAAATTTGCATTTGTGGTGGTGGCGGCGCGAAGAGCGAGGCAGTTGATGCTCGGGGCGTCTCCACTCTTGGCAAATCCGCGCTCGCAGAAGTCCACCCGCGTGGCAGTTGAGGAGCTGGTAGCGGGCGTGCTCGAATATCAGTTGCCTGAAATCCCCGGCGATGCGGTGGACAAGGATGGGAAGCGGCGCAAGGTGTAGCGTCGCGGGATATTTATGCGCGTGGCACTCGGTGTTTCCGGCGGAGTGGCCGCCTACAAGGCGGCGGAACTGGTGCGCAAGCTCCAGCAGGAAGGCATCGACGTGCAAGTGGTGATGACCAAGAGCGCGCAGGAATTCATCACACCCCTCACGTTTGCCGCGCTCACCGGGCAAAAAGTAATCACCGAAATGTTTGGCGAGGAATCCGCTGGCGCGAACGTGGAAAGCGCCATCGAGCATATTGCCGTGGCCCAGCGGATCGATCTGCTGGTCGTGGCCCCGGCGACCGCGAACGTGATCGCGAAAATGGCGCGCGGCGTCGCGGACGATTTCCTGACCACGCTGTATCTTGCAACGACCGCGCCCGCGGTCGTTGCTCCCGCCATGAACGTCAATATGTGGGAGCACGCGGCGACGCAGGAAAATGTCGAGACGCTGCGCGCGCGCGGTGTTCACGTCGTCGCGCCCGAGGAAGGCTATCTCGCTTGTGGCATGACCGGCGCGGGACGCCTCGCCAGCGTCGAAGCCATCGTTCAGGCCGTGTGCGCCCGGCTGGGAATCGAACATGACTTGCAGGATGAAACCGTTATCGTAACGGCCGGCCCTACTTGCGAAGATTTGGACCCGGTGCGGTTTCTGAGCAACCGTTCTTCCGGCAAGATGGGCTATGCGCTGGCGCAAGCTGCGGTGAGGCGCGGCGCTCACTTGATTTTGATTAGCGGGCCGACGCGGCTCGATCCGCCGCAGGGTGTCCAATTTGTTTCCGTGCGCAGCACCGAGCAAATGCACCGCGCGGTGCTCGAACATTTCCCGCGAGCCACCGCGCTGATCATGGCGGCGGCGGTGGCGGATTACCGGCCCGTGGCGCCGCAGACGAAAAAAATGAAGCGGGAAAATGGCCGCCTGAATTTGGAGCTTGAGCCGACTCAGGACATTCTCGCCGACGTAGCGCGCGGCAAAGGGGATCGCGCGATCATCGGCTTTGCCGCGGAGACGGAGAACGTGGCCGCGCATGCGCGGGCCAAGCTGGAATCCAAGCAAGCGGATCTGATCGTGGCCAATGACGTGACCGCTGAGGGCGCCGGATTCGATCACGACACCAACGTCATCACCCTGTATTTCCGCGACGGAAGCGAGAAGGCCTTCGCGCGCTTGCCGAAGATTGATGCGGCGCACCGCATCCTCGATCAATTGCGCGGCTTGCGGCAGCCGCTGGGGCAACCGACCGCAACGCAGCGCGCGCGCTGACCCGCCGATGGATTCCTCCCCCACGCAAACACCACGCGAAAAACTGGAAGCCTGGCTGCGTTACTACGACGATTTGAATCTCGGTGCGTTTTACACCGACCGGAGAACTGTGGGGAAACGCCCGATCAAACAAGCAACCGAAAACGCCGCTGCCGCGTTACCGGCCAGGCCGCTGACGATCGCAAGCGCGCCGGCGAAGACCGCGCCGGCTGTTTCCGTGCTTCCCATCGTGAATGCGCCGTCCCTGTTCGAGTCTATCGACCGAGTCGAGAACGATACGCTCGAACGGATCCGCGAAGATCTCGGCGAATGCACGCGCTGCCGCCTGCATGAGCAGCGGAACAAGATTGTTTTCGGGGCGGGGAACCCGCGCGCCGAGCTTGTGTTTGTCGGAGAAGGGCCCGGGCACGATGAAGACGTGCAAGGGCTGCCGTTTGTGGGCCGCGCCGGAAAACTCCTGACGCAGATGATCGAGGCGATGGGCCTCGAGCGCGAACAGGTTTACATCTGCAACGTCGTGAAATGCCGGCCGCCGGAAAACCGCAAGCCGGAGGACGACGAGGTCGCCACCTGCTCGCCCTATTTGTACCGCCAATTGGATGTGATTGCTCCAAGGGCGATTGTCTGCCTCGGCGCAACCGCCGCGCAGGCGCTCTTGAAAACCAAGGATTCCATTTCGCGATTTCGCGGCACTTGGTTTGACTATCGAAACACGAAGCTGCTCGTCACGTATCACCCGGCCTATTTGCTTCGCAATCCAAATGCGAAGGGTGAAGTCTGGAAGGATCTGCAAAAAGTGATGGCGCATCTCGGTTTGCAGTCGAAGAAACCTTCGCGCTGATCGCATTTCGTGGCGCCGGCGTCCCGCCGGCGATTTTTCTGCTCGCCAGACACGCCGAAAAACGCCTGCGAGAAGCCGGCGCCACGAAATTCGGCCGCCTTCGGAAGCTTGGCCCGGCAATGCCCACTTGAGTTTCTGCTGCTACACTACTTCTCCGACATGTCTTCCACTTATTGCGAAGTCGCGCTGCCGGTTCCGCTGCGCTCGCTGTTCACGTATGAGATTCCGGAGCGCCTGGCCGGAGCGGTCTGCGCGGGCAGCCGCGTGCTGGTACCCTTCCGCAATCGCGCGATGACGGGAGTGGTCGTAGAGGCGTCTGCCCGGCGGCCCGATCCCGCGCGCGTGAAGAACGTCAGGGAAATTGTCGAAGTGCTCGACGCAATTCCGGCGCTGCCGCCGAAACTCGTGGAACTGGGACGCTGGGTGGGCGGCTACTACGTTGCGCCGCTGGGAGAAGTTTTTCGAGCGATGCTGCCGCCACAAATCGATCTGCGGCACGAGCGCGAATTTCTGGTGACGGATGCGGGCCGCGCGCGCCGCTCCGAACTGGACGCAGCGGGGAATCGCAGCGAATCCGAAGTTGCGGAACTGGCGCTGCTTTCTCTGATGGAAATCGAGGGCCGGCCGGTGCGAGCGGACCGGCTGCGCAAGCTGCCCGGCGGCGAAGCTGCGGCGGAGCGGCTGCATCGCCGCAAGCAGCTCGATGCGCGCGAAGTCGCGGTGCGGCGCCAGGCGCGCGTACAGAAAATTGTCGCGTGGAACGCAGCACTTGCAGAGCATTCCCCCAAGGCCGATGCGGGCGCCACTCTCCCCGAAAAAGAAGCGCGTGTGTTTCATGTTCTTGCAGAAGAACGCGGCCCTTTGCCGCTCCCCCACCTCGCGAAACTGGCCAAAGTTTCGCGGACGCTCATCGAGCGGTTGATCCGCCAGGAAAAACTGAAATGCTGGGAAGAGCCGCTCTCCATCGAAGAAAATCTGTTCGATGCCGGTTACTCGCCGCCTTCGAATATTTTGAACGCGGACCAGGAGCGGGAATTGCGAGTCATTCGCGGCTGGATCGATGGCGGCATTTTTACCGCGGGGCTTCTCTATGGCGTCACCGGCAGCGGGAAAACGGAAGTGTATCTCAACGCCGTCGAAGCGGTGCTGGCGCGGAACAAGACCGCGCTGATTCTAGTTCCGGAAATTGCGCTGACGCTTTGGTGCGGAAGATTGTTCCGGGCGCGATTCGGCGCGGGCGTCGCGGTGCTGCACAGCGCGCTCCCGGAAGCGGAACGCGCGCGCGAATGGTGGCGTGTGCGGCGCGGCGAGGCGCGCGTCGTGGTGGGAACACGCTCAGCTGTCTTCGCGCCGCTCGAAAACTTGGGGCTGATCGTGGTCGATGAGGAGCAGGAGGCGAGCTATAAGCAGGAAGAAACGCCGCGCTATCACGGCCGCGACGTGGCCGTGGTGCGCGCAAAACTCGAAGGGGCCATCGCGCTGCTTGGTTCGGCGACGCCCTCGCTCGAAAGTTTTCAGAATGCGCGGGCGGGGAAATATCACCTTCTTCAGCTGGATTCGCGCGTGGAGAACCGGCCGCTCGCGCCGGTGGAAATCGTCGATCTGCGGGAGGATTTCAAGTCCACGCATCACGCCGGGCCCATCTCCTCGAAGCTCAGCGAGGCCATGGCCGCGCGTCTTTCGGAGGGAACGCAAACGCTGATCCTCATCAATCGCCGCGGATATTCCTGGTTCGTCATCTGCCGGTCGTGCGGCGCGGGTGTGCAGTGCGAGAATTGCAGCATTTCGCTGACGTATCACAAGCAGCGCGCGCGGCTCGAGTGCCACTACTGCGGATTCTCGCGGCGCGTGCCGGAGAGCTGTCCCAAGTGCAATTCCGAGCACGTCTATTTTTTTGGCGCCGGCGCGGAACAACTCGAAGAAAAATTGCGCGAGAAATTCCCCGCTGCCAAGGTGGCGCGCCTGGACCGGGATTCCGTGCGCACCAAGAGCGCGTACCAGCAAGTGCTCGGCGACTTCGCGGCGGGGAAAATCGACATCCTGGTGGGCACGCAAATGGTCGCGAAAGGCCACGATTTTCAGCGGGTCACGCTCGTCGGCGTGATTTCCGCGGACTTGCAACTCAGCCTGCCGGATTTCCGGGCAGCGGAGCGCACGTTTCAATTGCTGACGCAGGTCGCGGGTCGCGCCGGGCGCGGCGATTTGCCCGGGGAAGTGCTCGTCGAGACGTACTATCCGGAGCACTACGCGATTCAACTGGCCGCGCGCCAGGACTATCTCACTTTTTTTGAAAAGGAGGTGCAATTCCGGCGCCTGCTGCACTACCCGCCGTTCACAGCGCTGGCGAGTATTTTGGTGCGTGACACGAAGATCGAGAACGCCATCCGGTGGTCGCGCCAGATCTCTGCGTTTCTGGCTCCTCAGGAATCGCGCGGCGTGAAAGTGCTGGGACCGGCCGCCGCGCCGCTCGCGCGGCTCAAGCGCGAGTATCGCTTCCAATTTTTGCTGAAGGCGCCCAAGCGGGCGCAGCTTACGCGCGCCGTTACGGAATTGCTGGCGTTCAGTGAGAAAAAGGAGATTCCGCAGAAGGCTGTCCTCGTGGATGTGGATCCGTTGAGTTTGTTCTAGCGAAATTGGTAGCGCAGGCTTCAGCCTGTGGGGGTTCGTGCTTGCAAGGACCAAAACCCACAGGCTGAAGCCTGCGCTACTCAAAAGCGTATTAGTTGCCGCGGATCATGACCGGCGTGGGCATGAAACACAAAATGAAAATGAGGATGGCGACGGCCGCCCAGAGGAGCCGCGTGCGATCGAGCTTCTCCCAGCGGTTGAGCAACGGCGGGTGGCGGAAGCCAATCGCCAGCAGCAAGACGGACCACATGATCCATCCTCTCCAAAAAAACAGGCCGAGAGGAATCAGGAGCAGCGCAACGGCCAGCGTAATTTTTCGGTGGTACTTGCTGGCCACAGAATACAAGATGTGGCCGCCGTCCAGTTGGCCGCCCGGAAGCAGGTTCAGCGCCGTCGCGAATAATCCAACCCACGCCGCACGTCCCACGGGGTGCAACAACAAATCTCCCGGCGCCACTCCCGGCCGCAACACGGCGACGAGAAGGCGCATCGCGAGCGGTTGGCCGAAAACAATCGAAGCATGCGCGTCCGAAAATGGAACTACCCTCGAATAGAAAATGGCAATTGCCAAAGCCGGGACAGCGAATAGGAATCCAACCACGGGCCCCGCGAGGCCCACGTCAAAAAGAGCCTTGCGATTGTAAATCGGGGAGCGAATGCGAATAAACGCGCCAAGCGTCCCGATCAGTGTCGGCGCGGGAAGGAAATACGGATAGCTCGCTGAAATCCCGTAATAGCGGCACGCAAAAAAATGTCCCAATTCATGCGCCAGCAAAATGCCGATCAGCGTGAAAGCAAATGGGACGCCGGCGAGCAAAAGTTGGGGGTGCGCTAGCAACGCCGCATACGTGGAAAAGAGCTCCTCAAAATCGGGTGATTGTCCGGACGCATAGGAGGATGCGTATTGCGCTCCGACCGCCAGCGTCGAAATCAAGGTCAGCACGAAGAGCAAAATCGCAATCGCGAGCGATCTCCGCTGCCTGCGGGCCTCCTGATTCTCCCAGTACGGATTGGGAGGCAGGTCCCAGGCGGGCACCGTCGGAGTAAGTGTTTCCGCGGGTGCGGAGTCGAAGTCGCTTCGATCTGTCATAAGAATTTGGATGCGTGCGCCAGGGTAGTGGGCAGGTTTATCTGCGCTGGCGCCCGCGGAGGCAACGCAAACCTCAGCTCCCGCGTTAGGTGTCTCACCCACGTAAAAGCAGATTTGCGACGCTACGCCGGAATCTTCAATAGCTTGCACATGTTCCCGCCGAGAATCGCCTCGCGATCGCTATCGGTGAGCCCGGGCGTGGAAAGGACATGATCGACTGGGTTACCCTCCCACGCGAACGGATAATCGCTGCCGAGGCCAAGTTGGCTGACACCACAGGCGGCAATCAGGTGCCGCAAACCCTCGGGCGTGAAAACCATGGCATCGAAGTAAAGCTGCTTCAGGTATTCGCTGGGCTTCTTTTGAATGGACTTTGAGCAACGGCTGGGAAGGGTCAGGCAGCCCTGATCCATTCGGCCGCTATAGGATGGCAGGTAGCCTCCTCCATGGGCCGCGCAGAGCTTCAGGTTGGGAAACTTGTCCAGCGTTCCTTCAAAAATCAAGTGCGAGAGAAAAATGGTGGTTTCAAGCGGATTGCCAATGACATTTTCGAGGAACCCATTTCCTTGTACGCGGGAGATGATGCCGGTAGCCACTGCGCTGTCCTGTGGGTGCATAAAGATCAGCGCCTGCATCTCCTCTGCTTTCGCCCAGAACGGGTCGAACTTGGGGGAAGACAACTCCTGACCCTCTACGGTTCCTCCAATCGCCGCGCCACGCATTCCCAGGTGCTTGATCGCGTCTTCCATTTGTTGGGCCGCGAGTTCGGGGAACTGGAGCGCCACGGACGCAAGCGCCACGAATCGGTCCGGGTGAACGGCGCACAACTCGGCTAGTTTTTGATTCTGCACATCGATCAATCGGCGCGCCAAATCCCGATCGGCGGAGTACCAGAAAGCGTTGATGCTGACGGCCTGGACGTCAATTCCCATTTCGTCCATCGTTTGCAGACGCTCGGGGCCCAAGGAATGTGGATTTGTCCCGACGCGCGTTGCACCCCCAGCCGCGAGCTTTTCCAAAGCGGTGCCTTTTAAAACTTCCACGGCCTCAGGTAAAGCAATATGACTGTGCACATCCACCGTCTTGACGCGACGCTGCCCGACACGGATCTCCCGCCGCTTGACGCTGGCGCCAGCTTGGCGCGCTGGCGCCTCTGCCTGCGAACTACGCGCCCTGCTTCCCAAAAGAAACATCCCGGCGGAAGCTCCCGCCGCGTGCTTCAGGAATTGCCTGCGATCGTGCATTGCATATCTCCGTTCGAAACGGCTGAAGCAGTTGTACAGATTGAAACGAATGATCCAACCCTTGATTTCCGGTTTTCAATTCGAACTGAGCGATAACATAAGCTCGGGTGCGTGTGATTGCAAGGTCCAGTTCAGTTTTCGAATGGCGGACTTTTCGAGCGCCGAACTCTGTAGGGATTCCAATCGGCGCACGCTGGAACGAAAAAATGACAGCGGTGATTCATGTGTTCGTCTGGAAAGCGCACCAGCGAGTTGCGAACTCAGAGCGTTTGCAGTTCCTTGCCGGGCTTGAAGCGCACCGCCTTGCCAGGCGGGATGCTGACTTCCTGGCCGGTGCGCGGATTGCGGCCGATGCCCGTTTTACGCGGGCGCACGTTGAACACACCGAAGCGGCGCAACTCGATTCGTTCCCCTTTGCCGAGCGCACTCTTCATCGCTTCAAAAACGGTTTCGACGGCCTGTTCCGCCTTGGTCCGGCTCACGCCGGTCTTGTTTACAACGGCATTAACAATATCCAGCTTGATCACTCCACCCTCCTGCTATTCGACGGCAGCCTATGCTAGACATGCAGTTGCGGGTTGTCAAGCTGGACGCGCTCGGTTAAGATGCGCGTCTTTGCAAGGTCGCGCGGGAGGCCCTGGATGTCGGTAAAGCCGGATCGTTGGATTCGCCAGATGGCGCTGGAACACAAAATGATCGAGCCATTTGAGGACCGCCAGGTCCGCGATGGCGTCATCAGCTACGGCGTGTCCAGCTACGGCTATGACATCCGCGTGGCCGACGAATTCCGCATTTTTACAAATGTAAACTCCACCATTGTCGACCCGAAGCATTTTGATCCTCGCTCCCTTGTCGAGTTCAAGGGAGCAGTTTGCCTCATTCCGCCGAATTCGTTTGCTTTGGGGCGGTCGGTGGAATATTTCCGCATTCCGCGCAATGTCCTGACCATTTGCCTTGGGAAATCGACGTACGCGCGCTGCGGGATTATCGTGAACGTGACGCCCTTCGAGCCGGAATGGGAGGGTTTCGTAACGCTGGAAATCAGCAATACCACCCCGCTTCCCGCAAAGATTTACGCCAACGAAGGACTGTGCCAGGTTCTTTTCTTCGAGTCTGATGAGGAATGCGAAATTTCCTACAAGGACAAAAAGGGGAAGTACCAGGCGCAGCAGGGGATCGTGCTCCCGCGTCTCTAGCTCTTGTTTATTCTGGGAACGCCAATCGGGAGATTGGCGTTCCCGGGTTTCAAACTTTTGCCGCCTGGGCGTCCCCGGTTTCGTCTTTGACTAAACTCATAGGGAATCCTCGTTTGCGCCAGCCCTCGTAGCCCTCCGAAAGCGGCCGGATTCGTGTGATTCCCTTGCTGCGCAACAGAAGCGCGAGCCGGGCGGCGGTCACTTCATTCGGGCAGGCGCAAAACAAAATAATCTCCCGGTCGCGGGGAATGACTTCGTAGGCTTCCTCCAGTTCCGCGGCATCCACGTGCAGCGCGCCGGGAATCGTTTCCGGGTTGGCGTCGAAGTCGAGCGAGTGGCGCAGGTCGACCACGATGATGTCCTCTCCAGCGTCTATTTTTCCTTTCAGCTCTTCGGGAGTGATTCGCGCAATCCTCAGTTTGCGCAGGAACTTTTGGCGATTATAAAATTTCCAGAGAATATAGCCTGCGAACGCGCCCAGCAAAAGGACGAGTAACCATTTCCCAAGGTAGGCAGCCCTTGCCGCAACGCGCTCAAGGTCGCTGCTGAACGTGTAGCCGGTCATCGTGAAGGCGCTCACCCAGAGCAATGCCCCGAGCGCATCGAATAGAATGAACCTGCGCCAACCCATCCGGATGATGCCGGATAGGGGCGCGGCCATCGCATTTAAGCCTGGAATGAATTTGGCAATCAACAGCACCCGCGGACCGTTGCTTGTAAAGCTGACCTGGGACCTTCGGACGCAGGAGTCGGGTTCGAGAGAAATCCGGCAAAGCAATTGGAGGACACGGACGCCCTTATGCCGGCCGAGCTCGTACCACATCGAATCGCTGGCCACCGCCCCGAAGGTCGCAAACACAATTGCCATCCCCAGATTCATTTGGTGCGTTCCCGAAAGCGCACCCGCGGCCAGAAGCAGCGGCGCCGAAGGAACCGGCAGGCCCGCCTGTTCGACAAAAACCCACGCGAACACCAGCAGGTATCCGTGCCGGACCACGAATTGGAGCGTCTCGCTCATTTTGTTTGCGCAGAACCTGTGATCGGAGCCGGTTGCCCCCATGCGCCGGAAAAAACAAAAGTTTCCAGCGGCTTGCGTTGGCGCGGGGCGATCTCCCGTTCCCGCAGCTTTTCCGTTAGGGAGTCCAAATTTCCCGGATATCCCAAGGCAATCATGCTGACCGGCTCCCATCCTGCGGGCACGTCAAAACGTTCTCTGGCCGCCTCGACATCAAACCCTGCCATTGGGTGCACCCTGAGGTCAAGGGCCGTCGCCTGCAGGGCCAGATTCGCAGCCGCCTGGCCCACATCGTAGAACGCGTGCCGGTTGGGCCGTCCATCCTTCTCAAACTGAGTATGCGCAAGAGTCAGGATCAGGGCCGCCGCCTTGTCCGCCCAGGAGCGATTGAATTCTACCAGTACGCCGACCATCGCCTCGAAGTTTTTGGGGTCCTGCTTTGTGGCAAAAAGAAAAGCCCAGGGCTGTTCATTGCTCGAGGAGGCAGCCCAGCGGGCGGCTTCGAACAGGCTCAGGAGTTTGTCGGGCTCGACAGGCTGATCCGAGAATGCGCGCGGGCTCCATCGCCGGCGAATTAATTCGTGGATGGGTACTTGTGTTTCGGCTATTTTTTCCATTTTCGTGCCGCTAGCGATTCCTTTCCCAAGGGACTTTATCTTCGAATAGATTTGGCCGGATGGGCAAGATCCATCCGGCCAAAGCGCCGCGCGTCGCAACTTCGGATGGTGCCTCCTTGGGTGTTTCAGGCTGCCGGAGCTTGCTGGATCAATTCTGCCTCGATCGTGATCTTGACCTCATCTCCCACGACCACTCCGCCCGCCTCGGTCAGGGCATTCCAGACGAGCCCGTAATCTTTGCGGTTGATTTTCGCCGACCCCGAAACTCCGGCTCGGATATTTCCCCAGGGATCCTTTATGGAAGAGGTGGGACCTTCGATGTCGAAAGTGACTTCCTTCGTAACACCGCGAATCGTCAGGTCGCCCGTCAATTTGAAATTGTCCGCGCCAAGTGCCTCGATTCGCTTGGAACGGAACGTGAGTGCCGGATAGTTCGCTACATCGAGAAAGTCGGCGCTGCGAAGATGTTCGTCGCGCTGGGGTTCGCGTGTGTTGATGGAGGCGGCTTCAATCGTTACCTCAACCTTGGATTTCGCCAGGTCGGCAGGGTTGAGAAGTGCGCTCCCGCTGAGCTTAGTGAATTCTCCGCGGACATTCGAGATCATCAGGTGCCGGACACTGAAGTGCGCGGCGGAATGCGCGGGATCGAGCTGCCACTGGGTTGGTTTAGTGCTTTGCGAAGTTGCGGTGACGGCTGTGTTCATTTTGGTTGCTCCTTGATTGGGTTTCCTTCGGTTGAATGCATTGGGCCTCGAAAAAATCAATCGGTTGAATGTGTCTCTTCCACCTGCTCCCGGGCGCGGTCAAGCAAAATCGACAGTTGCCGTAGCTGTTTGGCGGGAAGGTGGCGCAACTGGCGGCGATGCAATTCGTGCACAGGCTTATCCAGTTCGTCCAGCAGCCGGAGCCCCTCCGCGGTGATGCGAGTCTTCACCACGCGACGGTCCTGCGCTTCCCGGGCGCGGGCGATCCATCCGCGGGACTCCATCCGGTCGAGCAGTCGAGTGATATCCGGATCGCGCGAGATGAGCCGGCAGCCGACCTCGCGGCAAGCCAAGCCTTTTTCCCCGGCGCCTCGCAGGATGCGCAAAATGTTGTACTGCGTTCCGGAGAGGCTGTAGGGCTTGAGCAGGGCCTCGGCGCCGCGGGCCAGGGCGTCGGCGGTGCGCATCAGGCTGACGAAGACGCGGGCTTCGAGGGCGGCCGGCGGGTGGCGGATCGGTTTGGGGGCCCGTTGCATGAGCCAACGATACTCGTTACAACGACAATTGTCAAGAGGAATGTTTGCGGGCGGCGTTCTCTGTGTCCTCCGGGTTCTCTCGGGGTCCTCGGGGTTAAGGTTTTGCCCCTTTCAAATGCAAAATCATCAACACCGAGGACACCGAGGAGCACAGAGGAAACCGGCGCGGAGTTACGGCTTTCGCGTGGGCCGAATGTGCACTTCGCTGATGAAGCTCCCCGCGGCTTGCGTCACCAGGGCCGCCACGGCGTGCGCAACGTCCTCCGGTTGAAGGATTTTCGAGGGGCTTTTGGCGCCGTGCCCTGGAAATTCCGTCGCCACCGAGCCGGGGCAGATGGCGCTCACTCGGATGCCGTACCCGCGCAAATCTTCGGCCATGGCGCCGGACAGGCCCATGAGGCCCCATTTCGACGCGCAGTAAATCGCGCCGTTGGCGAATGTGTTTTTCCCCGCCAGTGAACTGATATTGATGATGTGCCCCCTCTGGCGGCGGATCATTTCCGGCGCAATGGCGCGGCACAGAAGGAATACCGACTTCAGGTTTGTGTCCAGGACGGTGTTCCAGTCGGCCTCCCCGAATTCATGGAAGGGGCCAAATACGCCAGTCCCGGCATTGTTCACAAGAATGTCGATCGGCCCCAATTCCTGCTGTGTCTTCTCAACCAGCCTGGAAATCTGGTCCCCACGCGCGACATCCGCTTGGACGGCAAATGTTTCGATTCCTTCGCCGCGAAGACTGGACGCCGACTGGTCGAGTCTCGCCTGATCCCGCCCGCAAATCGCCACGCGCGCGCCCATTTGTCCCAGACGGCGGGCGATCGCGAAACCGATACCCCGGCTCGCTCCCGTAATGAGCGCGACCTTGCCTGCAAGGACATCTTCCGATGGCATTGACTCTCCTTTATTTCCGGGAGTAATGATATTCTCTGCCCAGGCTTCCATAGACCGGAGTTTGTCATCATAACATCAGCACTCGCCGCGTCAGATTAGGGAGCAGCCTGGCGAGCCATGGCTCCGGTAAGGAGGCCAGAGGGAATCGCGCTTGCGCCCTAGAGTGGGATTCCCTATAATCCGGTAGCTTTGAGCCAGCAGACATTCTTGCACATTGTTTTTGCAATCCGATTTTTTGAAATTTGCTGAGGAGGCTGGAAGCCGATGATACGAAAGTGGATTGTGACTGGCACCGGTCTGTTATGGATCGCGCTGGGAATTGGATCTAGCGCAGGGAAATTGTGGGCCGCACCGCAGGCGGCGGCACAGGATCAGGCGAAACCTGCTTATTCGCTGGCGGAATATAACCAATACCAGGCGGCGGACAAGGAGCAGAATCCTCAGCAAAAGATCAAACTGCTCGATGATTTTGTGAAAGCGTACGCCAACTCCTCGCTGATGCCGTACGTCTATCGCGACTACTACACGACGTACATGGCCCTGAAGAACTACTCCCAGGTGATTGAGTATGCCGACCGGATGATCGCGCTCGGGGACAAGATCGACACCACAGGTCGCCTCGAAGCGTATTACACCCGCGCCCAGGCATTTTATCTGGGGATGTCAGGCAAGGACCTGCAAACTCCCGATGCGCTGACCAAGGCGCGCGACGGCGCCCTAGCGGGACTTAAGTCCCTTGAGGATCTGAAGAAGCCTGACAATGTCCCCGCGGATCAGTTCGAGCAACAAAAAAAGGGCGTCAAGGTTCTGTTCAATGCGGTTGCAGCCTTGTCTTCCACGACTATGAAGGACTATGCCGCAGCGGCGGGATATTACAAGACTCTCCTGTCCATCGATCCAAACGATGCCGTGTCTCATTACCGTCTCGGCATTGTGGATCTGCAGATGACTCCGCCGATGGGAACGGATGGCTTCTGGGAACTCGCCCGCGCGATCGACCTGAAGATCCCGAACGACGCGCAAGTGCGGGCCTATCTGAAGAACCAAGTCATTCGTTACCAGCAGCCCGCCTGCGACAAGCTCGTGGATGACCAGGTGAATGAACTCCTCACGCTTGCCGCCAGCGCCACCGACCGGCCCGCCACGATGAACGTTCCGAGCGCCGCCGACTTGCAGAAGGCGCGGGATGACACGGCGAACTTTATTCCTGCGCTGATGGCCGGAGGCGATGCGGGCAAGGCCATGTGGCTTGCCAGTTGCGGCCTGGAGTATCCGGACGTCGGAGTTCGCATCATGGAACCGCCCGTAGTGGAAGGCGATACGGTGACGCTTAAAGTGTTCCGTGGCGCCACGCCGGAAGAAATCGAGGCGGCCACCATGGCCAACATGACCGTCAAGATCGATGGTCAGCCGGAAGCCAAGCGCCTGGAGAAAGACGCGGTGGTCCGGTTCACGGGCACCCTAACCGGTTATACGCAAAATCCCTTTATGTTGATGTGGGACAAAGCCAAGATCAACATGGAAGACTTGCCGGAGGAGAAGGGACCAGCCAAGAAGGGGCCGGCCAAGAAAGCCCCTGCCAAAAAGGCTCCCGCAGGAAACTGATCTTCAAGCCCACCAAGAATGCAAATGGCCCCGGGAAATTTCCGGGGCCATTTTTTGTTGTCGATAGTTGCAAACTTTTGTCAAAACGCGGTCGAAAGTAATATTCGCGGGGTTTGCACGGACCCAAAATTTCAAATCTCAAATTTCAAATCTCAAATCAGGAGTCACCATTCGCTGACGTTCAGGGCAGCTGAATCGCCAGTCACTAATCACCAGTCACTTCCGCCTACGACCGCCGACGATGGCGATGATCAATCTTATACAGATCGATCTTGCGGCTCAACGTATTGCGGTGAATTCCCAGCAGCCGAGCAGCACGCGATTGGTTGCCGTGGAACCGTTCCAGCACGCGCTTGATAAATTTCTTTTCAAATTCGTTGACCGCTTCATCGAAATGGATTCCGCGCTCCACCATCTGGCCAACCAGCGTATCCAATTGCTCCTTCACCGTAGCACGCTCCGCACAAAAGTTGTTGGCCGCCGGACGATTCCGGCGGCGAGCCTAGTTGAGTTCGTAGCCCGTTAGCCGCCAGTACGCTTCCCTGTATTTTTCGCGGGTCGCGGCGACGACATCGGGGGGCAGGTCCGGGCCGGGCGGCTGCTTGTTCCACCCGATCCGCTCGAGGTAGTCGCGCACGTATTGCTTGTCGTAGGAGGGCTGCGCGCGGCCGGGCTGGTAGCCGTCCGCCGGCCAGAAGCGAGAGGAGTCCGGGGTCAGGGCCTCGTCAATCCAAATCAATGGACCGCCGGGGGCCAAGTCGAGCCCGGACCCGTTTTCTCCCGCGAGGCCAAATTCGAATTTCGTGTCCGCCAGAATGATTCCGCGGGGTTCGGCGTAGGCCGCGGCGCGGCGGTAAATTTCCAGACTGATGGCGCGCACCGTTTCGGCGAGCTCGCCTCCGATGCGCGAGACCGCGCCATCGAATGAGATGTTTTCATCGTGACCCGAAGTCGCTTTGGTCGACGGAGTGAAAATGGCTTCCGGCAGGCGCTCGGATTCGCGAAGCCCCGGCGGCAATGAAATCCCGCAGATTTTTCCAGTCGCGCGATAATCTTTCCATCCCGAACCGGACAAGTACCCCCGCACGACGCATTCAATGGGCAGAGGATTTGTTCGCTGGCAAAGCATGGCGCGGCCTTCGAGTTGGTCGCCGTAGGGGGCCAGCTCGGCGGGGAAATCCGTTGCCGTGACGATGTGATTGGGAATAACGTCGCGCAGCAAGTTGAACCAGAACAGCGACAGCTGCGTCAGCACGCGGCCCTTGTCCGGGATCGGCGTGGGCAACACGACGTCAAATGCCGAAAGACGGTCGGTGGCGATGAGCAGCAGCTTGCCGCCGACTTCATACAAATCACGCACCTTCCCGCGATTCACAAAGTGAATTCCGGGGAGACTTGTCTCCCACACGACAGTATTTAATTTCGGAGAAGCCACAGACGACGTATCCCTTCAGAGAGGCGGACATTCTAGCGTACAGCCCAGAGATGTCAACGGAGAAGAAAAACGAAAGGTGGATAACTTAGTAGCGCAGGCTTCAGCCTGTGGATTTTTTGGTCCGTCAACTCAAACAGAAAAACTCACGGGCTGAAGCCTGAGCCACTGAAGAAATCAAGCAGCATTTGTCGCGGCTTGCGCGGCGGCGGGTTCGTCCCAGCGGACGGAGACCAGTTTCGAGACACCCGGCTCCTGCATCGTTACGCCGTACAGGACCGACGCCATCTCCATCGTTTTTCGGTTGTGCGTTACGACGATGAATTGCGTGCCCCCGCTCATTTCGGAAATGAGTTTGGTGAAGCGCGCCACGTTGGCTTCATCGAGGGGCGCGTCCACTTCGTCCAGGATGCAGAACGGGCTCGGCTGATAGCGGAAAATGGCGATCAGCAGCGCCAGAGCGGTCATGGCTTTTTCGCCGCCGGAAAGCAGCAGCACGTTCTGCAGGCGCTTGCCCGGGGGTTGTGCGACCACGTCGATGCCCGGCTCGCCGGAGCTGTCCGGTTCGGACAGCCTCATCTCGCCGGTTCCGCCGCCGAAGAGCGTGTGAAACGCCGTCGCGAATTGTTGATTGATGATCGAGAACGCTTCCTCGAATTTCTGTTTGCAGACTTCGTCGAGTTCCGCGATGGCCTGCTGGGTGTCCGTGATCGATTGCAAGAGGTCGGCGCGTTCGCGGCTAAGGAAATCGAACCGCTGCTCGCACTCGTTGTATTCCTCGAGGGCCATCATATTGATCGGCCCCATCGACTCGATCCGCGATTTCAGTTCGTGATACTGCGCGTCGGAAGAGCGCAGCTCCTCGCCCGTCAGGAGGGCGGGGAATTCCGCGATCAAATCTTCCGGCTGTGCGTTCAACTCCTCGACACAGGATTGCCGCAGATGCTCGCGTTCGGACTCGTTCCGGGCGCGTTCGATTTCCAGTTTGCTGCGCTCTTCGCGAAAATCGCCCAGTTTTTGCCGCGCCTGTCGAAGAGTGTCATCCATTTGCGTGGAGCGCACGCGCGTGGCGTCGAACTCCCGCTCCATTTCGGCGCCGCGCGCTTCGAGCCGCAGTTTTTCCGCGCGGAGCGATTCGACCTGCCTTTGATAATCCGCGGTCTGCGCCGCAAGCTGTTCTTGTTCCTGCCCGAGGGAATCCCGCTGAACAACCAACGCCGAGCGGCGCGCGACGAGTTCTGCGAGTTCGTCTGCCATGCGCGCCGCAATCGTCTCCGCACTGGCCAGCCGTTCCGCAAGCGCGGCCATCTCTGCGCGTCGCGACGCCAGGTCTTCCTGTTTGGCTTGACCCTTTTGCCGCAGGGCTATTTGCTGCTCCATCGCCTGGGCGATTTCCAGTTCCGTTCCCGCTCGAGCGCTGGAAACTTCGCCGCGCCGATGCTGCGCAGCCTCGGCGCGCCGCTGGGCTGCCGTCGCATCATTGCGCAAGCGGCCAAGCTCGGTCTGGCAGTCGCTCAGATCGATTCCGAGGCGCACCATGTCGCCTCGCGCCTGATCGCGTTGCAAAGTGGCCGCTACCTCAAGCTTCTCCGATTCGACGTGCTGCGCGGCGGCCTGTTCGAGAGTCGTCTCACTGGCGCGGAGCTCTTCTTCAAGGTGATGCAGCGCGGCCTGCGCCTCCGATGCCGCGCGCTCTAGTTGCAAAACTGCAACGTCCAGCGAGCGCAATTCGCGCTTCATGCCGAGCGGGCCCGCTTCCGACGGACGGCCGCCGCTGACGACGCGGCCCTGGTACGTCGTGCCATCGGGCGTCACGAAGGAATAGGCCGGATTGGCGCGCGCGAGCCGTTCGGCCACTGCGGATTGTTCCACGAGGAACGCCGATTGCAGCCGCGGCAGAAACTGCTTGGCTGCCGGGCCCAGCGGATCGCGAAACTCCACCAGACGATCGAGGCGCGAAACGGTTTCCCGTTCAATCTCGAAGGGCACCGCCGGTTCGTTCGGCGGCATATTCAACTTGCGGAGTGAGTCCACGAAGAAGGTTGCGCGGCCGCCAACTTCATCGCGCAGCATGGCAATGCCCGCGCGGGCTACGTCAAAAGTTTCGACGACCACGTACTCCAGCTCGTCCCGCAAAAATTGTTCGATGGCGTTCTCGTATTCCTGCCCGACTTCGGCATAATCGGCCAGCACGCCAACGGCGCGGAAGCCGGCGGATTCACCGCCGTTTTCACTCGAAGCAAAAAGTTTCTGGACCGCATCGGCGGTGTAGGAGCGCTCGTTCAAAATCTGTTGCACCGACGCGCGCCGCGCCCGGCCGCTGGCAAGCGCATCGCGGGAGGCGCCGGCCTGCGTGGTCGCTTCGTGCTGCTGGCGCCGCAGATCGGCAATGCGCGCCTGCGCGTTCCGCACCAGCTCTTCCAGCCGGCGCGTGCGCTCCAGCACGGATTGCCAGTGCAGATCGGCGGCCTGGGCTCGCTCGCGATGGTGCAAGGATTCCTCGAGCAATTGTTGTTCCTGCTGCTCGTTGCGCGTCACGCTCTCGATGTGATGCGCGAGCGTCTGCTCAGCCTGCGCCTGATCTCCGTGCAAACGCGTCAGTTCATCGCCGAGTTCTGAGGCCGAACGGCGCAGCGCAGCAATGCGCTCTTCGGCGGAATCGTGTGCGCCTGAAATTTCAGCTGTGGCCGCCGCCAGGTTCGCCAGGATCGCATCAACGCGGGCGACCTCGCCCTTGATTGCCGTGACCGACTCGCCATGCGCGGCGGCGCGGGTCTCGACCTGCGCGGCTTGCGCCGTGCCCTGCTCGATTTCAACGCTCAATTGCTGCAGCCGGCCAGTCAATTCCGCGGTGCGCTGCCGGTTGAAAAGAATGCGATTTTCGCTGCGGTCGAGTTCGAGCGCCGTCTGTCCAAGGATGTTCTGGTGCTGGCGCAG
The DNA here is from genome assembly GCA_963719875.1 of uncultured Acidobacteriota bacterium. Lineage (GTDB taxonomy): Bacteria > Acidobacteriota > Terriglobia > Acidiferrales > UBA7541 > Palsa-360. The sequence goes on from CAVRDJ010000002.1 coordinate 3,135,311, forward strand.
TTCGCCTTCGAGCTCATAGGTTCGCGAGGAAAGGCGCTCCTGTTCCGCTTCCCATTGATTCACGGATTGAGCTTCCTGGGATTCCTGCTGCGAGATTCCGCCAACCAGCCTCGCCAAGCGTTCTGCTTCGAGGTCTAGTTCCTTGGCTTTGCTCGCCAGGACCTGGCGCAGCAAGCCGCGCATTTGTTCGCGGACTTCGGCGTACCGGCGCGCCTTCGAGGCTTGCCGCTTCAGGGACGCAAGCTGCTTCTCGACCTCGACGTAGATGTCATTCACGCGGGAAAGATTAACCTTGGAGGATTCGAGTTTGGCTTCGGAGAGGCGCCGCTTGGTCTTGAATTTCGTAATTCCAGCGGCTTCTTCGATGATGGCGCGCCGGTCGGTCGGCTTCGAACTCAGAATTTGGCCGATGCGCCCCTGCTCAATGATCGCGTACGAGTCCGGGCCGAGCCCGATCCCCATGAACAGGTCCTGAATGTCGCGCAAACGGGCGACGCGGCCATTGATGAGATACTCGCTCTGGCCTGAGCGGTACAAGCGCCGCCCCACCACAACCTCGCCCGGCTTCAAATGAGCCGCCTGCTTTTCCGCCGCCCCGCGCTTTTTCTTCAGAAAGGCCGATTCCTTTGAATCTTCGCTCTCCGCGAGGGCTTCTTGTGGAAATTCGCTGTCCCCAGGACCCGAATTCTCGGCGGATTTCTCTGTGTTCTCTGCGTCCTCTGTGTTGAAAGGTCTTGCCGTTGCCCCGTAAGCACTGTCAGGAACGCCGAAAGGCCCAGGCGCGGCCGTTTCACTCGGTTGGTGCCCTAGCACAAACTCGGCCGCCTCAGCGAGTTCCGGGTCGATCAGGGTCAGCGTGACCTCCGCCAGGCCCAAAGGTGGCCGCTTGGCGGTCCCATTAAATATGCAGTCGGACATTCGCTCGGCGCGCAATGATTTGTGGCTTTGCTCGCCCAGAACCCACGAAATGGCGTCGACGATGTTGGACTTGCCGCAACCATTGGGGCCGATGATGCAAGTGAGCCCGCTGCCGCTGAAGGTAATATGCGTCTTTTCGCAAAACGATTTGAAGCCAACCAGCTCGACTTTGCGCAATTTAAGCAAGATTTCCCCTTTATGGCCTCCGCCGTCTACGCGCTGGGTGGTCCGGTTCTCGAATATCGCCTACACCAAGCCCATTATTTACATATCGGCAGAAACGTATTCCGCTTACTCGGGAGGGTTCGAGCCGCGACAAAATCGCTGAAGGGTCGTTTAACAGTGGCCCAGCCGCCTGGCGCTACGATGGCGGTTACGGGAAGATAAATTAGCATGCGACGCCCTCGAAGTAAAGACTCAGGCGCGTATCAGCCAACTCTGGTTTCGGCCATTTGAGGGATTGCAGGTTTCGAGCCTGTGCGTTCAAAGGAAGAGAAGGGCGAAATCTAAATGATTTCGCCCTTGGAGCTACTTCGGATCATCCTTGCGCTACTGCGATTGTGCCGATTGTTCTGTAACCGATAAAGCTACGAGCTGACCATTTGCGTCAGACTGATAATCCACGCTTGCCGTGGTTCCCGCAGCCACATGGCCTTGCACCGTCGTTCCCTTGTCTACGACAAACCGCATGGGGCGCTTATCGTTTCCTTGACTTATATCCATTGAAAACGCCTTGCCCCCGGTTTCGACCTGCGTCACTTTCCCCGTAACCGAGTGCACTTTGGGAGCTTGCTGGTCCGACTGAGAATTCTGATACGGAGGGTGAGCTTGTGTGGAAACGGCCAGCAAGAAACCTGCAAGCGAGGCAAGAATCAGGAATTTTCGAATCATGAGCGTGTTCCTCCTGGATTATGGGAGGGCACTAGCATCCGTGCACCCTTAGGCCCATTCAATGAAAAGTGTGGGAAAAAACTGGAAGTCTTGCAGAGTGAGTTGGTTGCACAAATCCTGTGCGTCAAGTTCCTGGGAAACGCCGGTCAAGGCGAGAAGTTCTTTCCTGACTACCGCCGAATGTTTCTAATGTGAATTGCGTAGGGCGGCCTGTGTAACGATTGAAACTCAATGTGTACCGACAAACGGATTTTCAATGAGAATGCCGGCGATGGTTTGTCCAGCGTTCAAATCTTCCGAGAGAATCCGCGTCGCGCCACTTTTGACGGCAGAGGAAACGATCAGCGCATCCCAGAATCCGATCCGCGATTCGTCCTCGATTCGGAATGCCGCGGAAATTTCAGTCGGAGTGGTTTCCGTGCACCAGATTGCATAGCTCGTAACCACTCTGCGCGCCGAATCCTTGGACAAGGGAGACGGGATCTTCCGCGTGACATTGATATAGAACTCCTGGAGTACTTGCATGCTCAGAACGCCGGTTCGCTCGCTCCAGAGCTCACGCAGAACCGCCTTTGCCATTTCGTTCTTCGCATTCGCGTCTAGGTCATGCGCATAGATCAAGACGTTCGTATCGATGAACGTCTTACCGTTCATGGAGTTCCTCCCGACTGGCTCGAATTACGCCGCCCAGGTGAAACCCTTGATCCAGCAATGACAGGGCCTGCCGCTCAGCGCGTTCGTAGGCTTCTTCCTCTCCGACGAGGATCTCAATTTGGCGAGCCAGCAATCCGCTGATGGAGGTTGAGCGCCGGGCAGCGAGGATCTTGGCCATGCGAATCGTTTGCCGGTCTAGACTGATGGTCAGATTCTGCTTTCCATTGTCCTTTGAGTCTGCCAAAAGCTCCCCCTCCTTAATATTTCACGTATTATACGTGTAACACGTTGCATACGTGTAGTCAATTCAAATATTCGTGCGGATGGCTGAGTCGAAAGCGAGAAGGCACCGTCCTATCAACCGCGGCTGGACTTCCCCACAAGTGGATCGGATTGCCAGGTGCAGCATAGCCCGTCCGCCGATCCTGTTGTAAGCTATGCCCACAGTTCCGAAATGGGAGGAATTTCCATCATGTTGTTCGACTTCAAGGAAATCCCGGGCAAGGAACGTTACAAGCTGCTGGTCTCCACGGTGACGCCGCGGCCGATCGCTTGGGTGGTCAGCCAGGATGCAAAAGGAATGCTCAACGCGGCTCCTTTTTCGTTTTTTAACGTGTTCTCGGGCGATCCTGCAGTTGTCGCCATCGGGATCGGCAATCGCAAGCCGGGGCAGGCCAAGGACAGTCGGGCGAACATTCGCGAAACCGGCGAGTTCGTCGTGAATCTGGTCGCCGAAGCGAACGCCGAAGCCATGAACATCACCGGAATCGAATTCGATTCCGGGGTGGACGAGTTGGAGCAAGCTGGATTGACGCCTTTGCCTTCTGTGCGCGTGAAACCGCCGCGCATCGCGGAAAGTCCCGTCGCCCTGGAATGCGAGCTGATGCAGATCATCGATTTGGGTGAGAGCGGCCTGGTCCTCGGGCGCGTGGTGGCCATGCATGTCCGCGACGAATTCGTCCTCGACGCCGCGAAGTACTACATCGATACGCCGAAAATGAAGCTGCTCGGCCGCATGCATGGCCGCGGATGGTATGTCCGCACATCGGATTTGTTCGACATGCCGCGGGTCCCGGCCAACGAGTGGAAGATGAAAACAGCGGCGGCTTCCGACCCAGCGGAAAAGTCCCCGTGATCCGTGGAATTTGCCCTTGCGCCTAGCCCGGTGAGCGGCCACCCAAAAGAGCAACAAAAAGGTTGCCCTTCTCGCCAGGCCCGCGCTAATATGCAACCGGGAGGTTGCTTAAAGATGGAAGATCGAATTGAGAAGCGGATGCAACTCCGGGCGCCGGTTTCGCGGGTTTGGCGCGCGCTGACGGATCACCGTGAGTTCGGCGAGTGGTTTCGCGTGAAGCTCGACGGACCGTTCGTTCCGGGCCAGATCTCGCGCGGCCATATTACCTATCCCGGTTACGAGCACGTCAAGTGGGAAGCCGTCGTCCAGAAGATGGAGCCCGAACGGCTCTTTTCTTTTACCTGGCATCCTTATGGCATCGACGCCAAAGTGGATTACTCGAAGGAAACACCTACACTCGTCGAATTCAGGCTGGAGAAGACCGCGAGCGGCACTTTGCTCGTGCTCACCGAGTCCGGTTTCGACAAGGTCCCCAGCGAACGTCGCGCCGAAGCCTTTCGCATGAATGACGGCGGCTGGACGGAGCAAATGAAGAATATTGAGAAATATGTCGCCCAAAAATCGTAGCGGCAGTACCGCCAAACGTCGAGCTTATGCACCCGTGTTCGCTGCGCTGGGTGACGAAACGCGGCTCACGCTGGTTGCCAAGCTTTGCGGCGGGCAGCCCCGTTCGATTTCTGAGCTGACGCGCGGCTCCAGACTTACGCGGCAGGCAATCACCAAACACCTTCGAGTGTTGGAGAGGGCGCGAATCGTGCACAGCGTTCATACGGGGCGTGAGAGCCTATTTGAACTCAATCCGGAGCCGATGGAAGAAATCAAAAATTACCTTGATCTGGTCTCCGAGCAGTGGGATCGTGCGCTCGCCAGGCTGAAGTCCTTCGTCGAAGGTTGAATGCATAGAGTGAGGTAAGCGCGCGTGGCGAATGCAGATCATTCGGCCATTGAATGCGTGCCGCGAATCTCTGCGGCGAAATCGTCAACGAATTTGTCGAGTCCTACCCAGTCCGTATAGACGTAGTCGTGCGAGGTGTCCGTTGCCGCACCGGCTTTTTTGGCGATCCTTCTCATGATGAGACGGACGAGAAAGCCGTAGTGTGTATATAGAAGCGCTCCGGCCACTGGCTTCGCCAGCGTGGGACGCCACTGTGTTTCCTTGAAGAAGTTGCCAAGCGTTCTGTCGACATCCAGCATGAATTGCGTGTGCTCGCTCGGAGTCTTATCTGGCATCTCCGCGCCTGCCTCGCTGAGCGTGACGGAAAGGAAGGCCGTCGGGATGCCTTCGAGTTCCGAGCGGTGTTCTTTCACAAACTGGACCATCTCCTTTTCGTGGCTTCCCGCGTGCACGGAAGCGGCAAGAGCCGCAGCGGAATAATTGTTGAGTGAGAATGGGAGGGGGTGGCGGACGGCAAGAAGATCCGTGTCGAAACCAATTGTCCGCAGATCGGCCGCGATCCGCTGCGTATGTCCCTCGCGAGTCGCGAAAAAGACGCCAACCCGTTTTCGGGGTTGACTAGAAGATTCCAGTTCAGGCTCTTGGGAAGAAGACTGTGCCTTGCCGAGCGAATCAATGGGTGATGAACTCATGGCCCACCTCTGCACGGAATGATCCGGGAGGAGCAAGCGAAACACCGTGTTCGGGGTCACAGCGGTGTGTGTTCGGGATCACTTAGAGAGATGGAGTTCGCGATTGATGGCACTGGATCCATCTGGTGAGGTTCCTCCACGCCGGTTCAGAAAGGCCACTGGCCGAAGCCTATGCTTCGCGGGTATCAGTCGATGCGGTAGTGGCAGCCGCGGCTCTCGCGGGCCTGGTCGGCCGCTTCGAGGATCAGGAGCGCGGTGAGGATGCCGTTGCGCAAGCCTATGATGGAATCGCTGATTTCGCACTTTTCGTAGAAGCGCGCGATTTCCAGGTCCAGTTCGCGCAACACGCGCATCGCGCGATTTAATCTTTTTTCGCTTCGGATCAGCCCGACATAATTCCACATGGTGTGCTGGATCGTGAGCCAGTCCTGCGAAATGAGCGCGGGATCCGCCGGCTCATTCTCATAGCGCCAGTCGGCCACTTGGGGAAAGTAAAAGTCATTGTCGCGGTGAATGGCGGGTGGCGCAGCCTCTGAGACGGGCTTGACTTTCCGGGTGGCGGGCGGGTGGGCCAGCCTTTGGGTTGATTTTTCGGGTGGCCCATCTGTCACCCCGCGTGAGAGGTGGGGTTTTTGACTTTGCTTTCGTCATCGCAGCATGCTTGTCATTATCACCGACGCGAACAGCAACCAGACGGCGTTCACCTATGGCGCCTTTGGCCGGGTGACACAGACCAATTTCCCGTCCTCGCTCAGCGAGACCTACCAATACGACGCCGACAACAACCTGACGCAGAAGACCGACCGAAAAACCAGACTATCACCTACCTGTACGACGCCCTGAACCGGCTCACGTCGAAGACTTATCCGGACACCACGGCGGTCGATTACGTTTACGACTTGGTTGGGAAGATTACGCAGGTGAACGATCCGACGGGGACCTACGCGTTTGCCTACGACAACATGGGGCGTCTGATCGGCACGACGACGACACTTCGGCTGCGCTCGGTGCAAGGCTATAGATTCCTGACCAGCGGCAACTTCACCAACGCGTACACCTACGACCTTGTGGAATGCAAAAGGGCGGGACTCCCGCCCCAGCTAAAACCCACAGGCTGAAGCCTGCGCTACTAAAAACCTAATCGATGCGGTAGTGGCAGCCGCGGCTCTCGCGGGCCTGGTCGGCCGCTTCGAGGATCAGGAGCGCGGTGAGGATGCCGTTGCGCAAGCCGATGATGGAATCACTGATTTCGCACTTTTCGTAGAAGCGCGCGATTTCCAGGTCCAGTTCGCGCAATACGCGCATCGCGCGATTTAATCTTTTTTCGCTTCGGATCAGCCCGACATAATTCCACATGGTGTGCTGGATCGTGAGCCAGTCCTGCGAAATGAGCGCGGGATCCGCAGGTTCATTCTCATAGCGCCAGTCGGCCACTTGGGGAAAGTAAAAGTCATTGCCGCGGTGAATGCACTCGGCGGCTTGCTGGCCGGCGCGCGTCCCCCACACCAGGCACTCGAGCAGGGAAGTGCTGGCGAGGCGATTCGCGCCGTGCAGACCGGTGCAGGCGACTTCCCCGACGGCGCGCAGGCGCTCCACGGTTGTGCGCCCCCACGCATCGGTGGCGATCCCGCCGCAGCTATAATGCGCCGCGGGAACGACGGGGATCGGTTCGCGCGTGAGGTCAATCCCGCGTTCCAGGCAGACGGCGTAGATGCCGGGAAAACGTTCGCGAAGCTGGTCGGCGGGTTTGTGCGTAATGTCGAGATAGACGCACTGCTCTCCCGATTCGAGCATGGTTTGATAGATCGCGCGAGCGGCAACATCGCGCGGAGCCAGCGAACCGGCGGGATGAAACCGCTGCATGAATTCCTTGCCTTGGCGATCCACGAGCCGGCCGCCTTCGCCGCGCAACGTCTCCGAAATCAGGAAGCAGCCGTCCGGGGCCAGGAGCGCCGTGGGATGGAATTGAATGTATTGCAGATTGATGCAGCGCGCCCCGGCGCGATAGGCCATGGCGATGCCGTCGCCACGCGCGCCCGGAGGATTCGTGGTGTGCAAAAAGACGCTGCCTAGCCCGCCCGTCGCCAGAATAGTTTCCTTGGCGAGAATCGAAAAAACTTTTCCCGTGGTCTGGTCGAGCACATACGCTCCAACGCAGGTCAAAGGGCGGTAAACGTCAGTCGGCTCGACCGAGTGGTGCGATGCCGTCAACAAGTCCACGGCCGTAGCGTTGGCGATCACTCTCACTTTCGGATGCGCCTGCACCCTCTTAAAAAAAGCCCGCTCAATCGAAAATCCGGTCTGGTCCTTGTAGTGAATGATTCGCGGGATGGAATGGCCGGCCTCGGACGTCAGATCGAGTTCGCGCGGATTTTCCGGAGAAGGATCGAACGGAACGTGAAGCTCGTCGATCAGGATTTCCTTTACCAGGCGCGGGCCTTCGCGGCTCAGCAGCGAAGCCGCTTCTGGTGAGCTGAGGCCTGCGCCCACGGAGAGGATGTCGGCCACGAGTTGCTCGGGCAACTCGCCCGGTCCTCGATAGATGATTCCGCCTTGCGCCCGGTAGGTGTTGCTGTCTTCGGGCTCGTGGGCGCGCGTGAGCAGCGTCACTTCGCAGCCGCGCTTGGCTGCGTCCCAGGCTGCTGCGAGGCCGCCGAGACCGCTGCCGATGACGAGAACGTCTGTTCGAGTTGTCTTATTCATGCAAGGAGGCCGATCGGAAAGTCATTCAGGCTCAATCTCAAAACTTAAGTCCACGGCCGGAGCGGAATGGGTCAGCGCGCCTACCGAGATCCAGTCCACGCCCGCTTCGGCGAATTCTCTCACGTTTTCTAACGTGATTCCTCCGGATGCTTCGGTCCGAATCTTGTTCGGCGCGGTGTGCTGGCGCACCTGCGCGACGGCTTGACGCACGAGGGATGGTTTCATGTTGTCGAGCAGTATGACATCTGGATTGTGTGTGAGCGCGGCGCGCAATTCGTCCAGGTTTGTGACTTCGATTTCAATCCATGCAACGCGGCCCTTGGCCGCTTGCGCCGCGGCCAGCGCCGCCGACACTCCTCCCGCCAGGCGAATATGATTTTCCTTGATCAGCACGGCTTCACCGAGGTCTTTGCGGTGGTTTCTGCCGCCGCCCACGCGGACCGCGTATTTTTCAAGGGCGCGCAGGCCGGGCGTGGTCTTTCGCGTGTCGAGAATTTCCGCTTCGGTGCCTTCGATCGCGCGGACAAACCGGCGCGTGAGTGTCGCGACTCCGCTTAACCGCTGTAAGAGATTTAGAGCCACGCGCTCGCCCGTCAACAGCGCACAAGCGGAAGCGTTTACGGATGCGGGAATTTTCCCCGCGGCAAGTTCTTCACCGTCGTGGGAAACAATTTCCACCATCGTTGTGAGGTCCAAGAGGTGGAAGACTTCGGCGAACAACTCAATCCCGGCCAGGACAAGCGGAGCTTTGGCAATCACTTGGCCGCGACCGCGCTGCGCGGAGGAGACCGTGGTTTCGGTGGTGATATCCCCGGCTCCAATATCTTCGGCGAGAAAAGACCGCAGCAGGTTGTGGCATGCGGACGCGTCGAGTAAGGGGGACATGAGAAATGGAGGAAGGCTAACTCATCTCCAGCATCCGGAGAATCGGTTTCAAAGCGCGCTGGCGGAGACCCTCTTCCAGCGTGATTTCCGGTTTCCTGTCGCGCATCGAAAGATAGAGTTTTTCCATCGTGTTCAGCTTCATGTGAGGGCACTCGCTGCAGGAGCATCCGCCTTCACCGGGTGCGGGGATGAAAGTTTTTTCCGGGCAGGCTTTTTCCATCTGGTGCAGGATGCCGCTTTCGGTCGCCACGATAAATTTGGCCGCCGGGTTATGTGTCGCGAAGGTCAGAATTCCCGTGGTCGATCCCACATAATCCGCATGGCGCAGAACAGCTTCCGGGCACTCCGGATGCGCCAGAACCAGCGCCTCCGGGTGCCGCTCCTTCAATTGCACTAAGCTCTTCGCGGAAAACATTTCGTGAACGATGCAGCTACCAGGCCAAAGAGTCAGTTCGCGGCCCGTCTTCTTCATCAGGAAGCGCCCGAGGTGCTGGTCGGGTGCGAACAAAATGGGCTGCTCCGGCGGAATCTGCCGGATGATTTTCTCGGCGTTGCTCGAAGTGCAAATGATGTCGCTCAGCGCTTTGACCTCGGCGCTGCAGTTGATGTACGTGATGGCCACATGATCGGGGTGGCGCTGGCGAAACGCACGGAAGAGATTTGCCGGGCAACCGTCGGCCAGCGAACACCCCGCTTTCAAATCGGGGAGCAGAACGGGCTTGGCCGGGTTCAGGATCTTGGCTGTTTCGGCCATGAACAGCACTCCGGCAAAGACAATGACGTCCGCCTTGGTGGCAGCCGCCTGTTGGGAGAGCTGCAGGCTATCTCCTACAAAATCCGCGAGGTCTTGAATCTCCGAATCCTGGTAATAGTGCGCCAGGATCACGGCATTCATCTGGCGCTTCAGGCGCGCGATCTCCTTTTCAAGATCGAGGTGCGCCAGGGGCGGCGGGTTTTCGGTTTGTGCCGGGAGAATCATGATATTGCGGTGGATCTTTCAGCGAGTCCGATCCTTTACAATCCCATCCAGGTGAAGCGTACCTACCTCATTATAGCGGTCAAACACCGGAGGAGTAAAATCCATCAAACGTCATAGGCAGTTCAACACAGCGCATTGCAGGGACGTTGTCTGTGTATTACTATGAGAAGTGAATTCAAGAGCCGTTGGAGCGCATCTTGACCAAGAAATCAAAGAAGAAATCGGCAAAGAAAAAGATCTCGGCCCGAGTATTCAACAAAGAGTTCACCAGAATTATCGCTGGACATCTCGTGACATTGCCGGCTGAGGAACAGGAGAGACGCATTCGATCTGCGCAACGAGTGGCCGTTAGTCGTTTCCGCGGCGCTTCCTCCACAAAGCGAGGAGCTGACGAAACTCGTCAGACTCCTCTCGCAGCCCGTACTCGCGAATAACTTCCAGATAGGTATCCTTGTCGCAACGCGGATCTTGCAGCATCCTCGCCATTTCGGCAATCATGCGGCGGCGTGCGAGCGAGAGCGCTTTTTTCGGTTGTTTCTTCCCCCGCGTCATCTCTTCTGCTTGGATGTCCCGCAAATCCTGGTTTTTGTCGTCAGGCATTACGCTGTGCCCTCCTCTACCAGCTTCCTTAGCTTGAGAAGGATGATTTCCGAACTTGCACGGTCCGTTGGCCTGCACATTCTGGCACTAAAGTTTCGATTTGCGCACTTATACCGCCGTCAAATTGAAGGACCCTCCCAATGCAATTCTTGGGTCATGGGTAAGTCTCCGAGAAAGGCACTCATCGGGACTGGGGCATACACAACGCAGGATTGGAACTGCCACAGCCGTCAATCATTGGCCATTGACTGCAAAAATCCGGAGACTAGCTTTATCTGCCCTGTTCATCGCATAATGCAATTTCCGTGAGAGGAGGTTTTCCATGAAATCACAATTCCTGACTGCGGCGGCTTTGATTTCCAGTGTCTGGCTGACAACCGCGCCGGTCCGAGCGCAGGAGGTAACCAAAGAAACGGTCGATGGCATTACTAACTTCCATCGCCTCGAGACGACGGTCGCCTGTTCCGGGGCGATCAAAGCCACTGCAGTACCCGAAATCAAGAAATTCGGTTTTGCATCGATCATCAATTTGCGGCAGGCCAGCGAGGACGGCGCGAACCTCGAAGCGGAAGAAGCGGCTGCGAAGGCCGCCGACATTCGCTACTATTCCCTCCCTTTCAGCAGCACCTCGCCCGATCCCGCGGTGGCCGACAAGTTTCTGGACGCGATCACTGCGAAAGGCAGCGACCCGGCGTTCATTCATTGTGCCGGGGGCGGGCGCGCGGCTACGATGTGGTTTATCAAGCGGCTGGTGGTCGATCATTGGGATGTCGACCGCGCCGCCAAGGAAGCAACTGAACTGGGCATGACGAGCCCGACCCTCAAGCAGTTCGCCATCGAATACGCACAAGCGCATAAGCGATAGAAGTCGGCCTGCATTCTGAGAAGAGGAAACGAGGAGTCAGCGTCTCGGACTCTTCTCACAAGAGTTACAAGGGGGCGGCCAACATGACGGACCGGCGACAGCACAAGCGGCATGCCTTCTCCGCGACGGCGGAAGTAGTGGATATGGCTTCTGGCGCCCGTCTGTCGACGCGCGCCGCCGACTTAAATAAAGGGGGTTGCTATCTCGATATGCTGAGCCCCCTTCCAATCGGATCCAAAGTGCGAGTCCGCATCATCTCGGACGGAGCTGAATTGACATGCACCGCGGTAGTGCGAGATTCGCAACCAGGAATGGGGATGGGTGTGGCCTTCACGGACTTGGACGACGCGCGGAGTGCCATCATCGAAAGTTGGATCGAAAAGCTGGGTTCGCCCGGGCTTGCGGATCTCTCTCCGTCCCCTCGTTCGGAAATTGCTAAACCTGGCCCGCCTCCTGACCAAAGGGAAGCCCTCGCCGTAAAGCTCATTGACCTCCTGCACAAGAAAGGTTTGCTAAGCTCCAACGACGTGGCGTCCTTGCTCCGTGACCGGATCTTGTAGACCCAAGGGGCATCTCACGCTCATAACCTTGGCAAGTCCTGATGGACTGTCCTATCGGAAACTGCCCCAGTACAGATCCATACGTTTGCTGGACAGGCTTGTCCTGGCCCCAACAGACCTTTTGCTACATCTGCGCGCGTCGGTTAAAATGGCGCGTTTGCTATGAGCGCACAGCCCAAACTGAGCAGCGGGGACCGAACCACGAAGACAGAAATCCGGTTGCACAATACGATGTCCGGCCAGACGGAGCCGTTTGTTCCTTTGGCGCCCGGGGTGGTGCGCACGTACACCTGCGGTCCTACGGTGTACGATTTCGCTCACATCGGTAACTTCCGCACGTTTGTTTTTCAGGATGTCCTGCGGCGGTATTTGAAGTTGAGAGGCTTCCGCGTCATTCAGGTCATGAATCTCACCGACGTGGACGATCGCATCATTCAGAAATCGGCCGCGGCGGGCGTCGGCATTCGCGAATATACGGACAAATATATCCAGGCGTATCTGGACGATCGCCGCGCTTTGAATCTGGAGCCACCCGAATATGTCGCGCGGGCCACCGAGCATATCGACGACATGGTGGAACTGATCCAGCGTCTCACGGCCAAAGGATTCACCTACACCAGCGAAGGTTCGACGTATTACCGCATTGCGAAATTTCCCAGCTACGGCAAACTTTCAAAAATTGACGTGCCGGGAATGCAGACCGGCGCGCGTGTGGACCTGGATCGCTACGACAAGGACAATGCGCGCGACTTCGCGTTGTGGAAAGCGCCCAAGCCCGGCGAGCACTTCTGGGAGACGCCGATCGGGCCGGGGCGTCCCGGCTGGCACATCGAGTGCGCCGCCATGGCGCTGAAGTATTTGGGCGATACGCTCGACATTCATAGCGGCGGAGTCGATTTGACTTTTCCGCATCACGAAAATGAAATTGCCGAGTCCGAAGCGGCCACCGGCAAGACGTTTGTGCGGTACTGGCTTCATGCGGAGCACCTGCTCGTGGATCATGAAAAAATGTCGAAGTCGGTGGGGAACTTCGCGACGTTACGCGAACTATTTTCTCACGGACACAAGCCGTCTTCGATTCGATTTTTGCTGGCCTCGGTGCCCTACCGCCGCCAGTTGAATTTCACGCCGGAGAGCTTGCAGGGCGCGGCGAGTTCGGTGGAGCGCCTGCGGAATTTTGTTTTGCGCCTTCGCGCGGAGAAATTTCCAGAAGGGTCATCTCCAGCGCTTGTGGGGCGCCCCGCAAAAGCGAAGGAAGAGTTTGACCGCGGCCTTGCGGATGACCTCAACACCGCGCAGGCGCTCGCAGCGATCTTCGATCTGGTGCGCGAGGCCAACACGGCGATGGACCGCGGCGAGTTTCGCCAGGGCGATGCTGCGCCGATGCTCGATGTGATGGACACTTTCGACACGATTTTCGCCGTGCTGCGCGATGACGACGCAGAGAAGCTCAGAGAACTCGGGATTTCCCCCAATCGACCCAACCTCAGTGACTCTGAAGTGGAAGCGCTCGTCGCCGAACGCCAAGCCGCGCGCAAGCGCCGGGACTTTGCGGCGTCGGACCGCATTCGCGACGAGCTGGCCGAGCGCGGAGTCATTCTCGAAGATTCCCGCGATGGCGGAGTCCGCTGGAAACGCAAGTAATTCCGGACGATTCCGAAACGTAAACAGCCAATTTTTTCCTCTTCTCGACGGGCTGCCCACTTGGGCGTAAATTAGTATGTGGTCCCTCTCTTTCGATCGACATGAGCATGATCCTGGGGAGAGATGCAGGCGTTCTCTACCGTCCGGGTCGCGGGGCCAAAACCGCACCCGCTGGAGGACCTCCGTGGAAAAATCTGTGGGGACGATTACGAGCGAAGCCAAGTTGCCTATCCTGTTGACGCCGCTTCCTGGCCCGAAGGCAAAGGAAGTGATCGCGCGGGACGCGCAATTCGTTTCGCCCTCGTACACGCGCGGCTATCCCTTGGTGGCGAAGGCCGGCCGCGGCGCGATGGTCGAGGATGTGGATGGCAACATGTTCCTGGACTTCGCGGCAGGCATCGCCGTGGTATCGACGGGACACTGCCATCCGCGTGTGGTGGACGCGATTCAGAAGCAGGCCGCTGAATTGATCCACATTTCCTGCACGGATTTTTATTACGCGGGACTCGTGGAACTCGCGGGGCGGCTCTCCGCGGTGGCTCCCGGCAAAGAGGCGAAAAAAGTTTATTTCGGCAACTCGGGCACGGAAGCCATTGAAGCGGCGATCAAGCTCGCGCGCTACCACACGCGCCGCGATAAGATCATCGCCTTTCATGGCTGCTTTCACGGGCGCACGCTCGGTGCGCTTTCGCTCACTGCGTCCAAGGCCGTGCAGCGCAAGGGATTCGGCGCCCTGCTGGCCGGCGTATTTCACATTCCCTATCCGAATTCTTATCGCTGCCCGTACGGCAATCCATCGCCCTGCACCTGCGTCGAATCGGCGACGTTCCTGGAACGCGAAATCTTCAAGCGCCTGGTCGATCCCGAGGAGGTGGCGGCGATTTTCATCGAGCCGATCCAGGGCGAAGGCGGATACGTTCCCGCGCCAAAGGAATTCCTCGTCGAGTTGCAGCGCATTTGCCGGAAGCACGGAATTCTTCTGGTGTGCGACGAAGTGCAAAGCGGCATGGGGCGCACAGGAAAATGGTGGGCCATTGACCACGCCGGAATCGAGCCGGACATTCTGTGCGTGGCGAAAGGCATCGCCTCAGGCATGCCGCTTTCCGCGATGATTGCGCGTGCGAGCCTGATGGACTGGAAGCCCGGCGCACATGCTTCGACCTTTGGCGGGAATCCAGTGTGCGTTGCCGCGGCGCTCGCGACGATGGATTTACTGGAGACGGAATATATTGAGAATGCCCGGCGTGTCGGCGGATTTCTTCTCGGGCGCATGGCGGATTGGCCCGCAAGACACCGAATCGTCGGCGATGTGCGCGGCAAAGGCCTGATGATCGGGGTCGAGATCGTGCGCGACCAGAAAACCAAGGAGCGCGCGGGCGATCTCCGCGAAGCAATTGTGGACCTGGCATTCGAGAAAGGCTTGCTCCTGCTGGGCGCAGGCGAAAATACCATCCGCATTGCCCCGCCATTAGTCATCGATGAGGAACAAGCAGCTTTCGCCGCGCAGACGCTGGAAACATGCATCAGCGAAGTAGAGAAGTCGGCGTAGAATCAGAAATACTCTTGGCTTGTTCTTCTCTGTGTTCTCTGTGCCCTCAGTGTTAAAAGTTTCTTCCAGCGCAATCCAAGGCTTTCAACACAGAGAACACAGAGGTCACAGAGAAAACCGGGAGTTGCTGTGTGTAGGCGCCGGGGCAATGCGACGGAGGAATGAGTCGTGCCGATTTTAGCACGCGCCATGTTCGGCTTGGTAAATTGGGCCGCACGCAAGGGCCTCGCCGAATCGTCTGCTCCGCCGACGCGAGCGGCGGCCGGCCGCAAGGCGCGACGCACCGGTGTGCGGGGAGAGACGTTCGCTTATTGGTATCTGCGCCGCAGCGGTTACGTCATGATTGCGCGAAACTTCACCGATCGCGAGGTCAAAGGCGAAATTGATCTCGTCGGATACGATGGCGAGACCCTCGCGTTCGTCGAAGTGAAAACGCGAACTTCCCCTCGGGGTGAGTTTGGTTCACCCGAGGATGCGGTCACGACAGGGAAGCAGCGGCATCTTTCGCGCATGGCCCGGCAATTTGTCCGCGAGTACCGCGTTGGCAGCGCACCGTTCCGATTTGACATTCTTGCGATTGAAGCCCCGCCCGGCCAGCGCCCCGTTGTACGTCTCCACAAAGGCGCATTTGCAGCACAATAAGAATTGTAATTGTTCGCAAGACTTAACTGCCCGATAAGGCATAGAATAACCGTTTTTCAGCGGCATCCGATGTTAAAGAGTGTAGTCTTAGTTTTACCGGCCAGGAGGAATCGTTGCCCGAGTTAAGAAAGGATCCCATCACCGGACGATGGGTCATTATTTCGACGGATCGCGCCAAAAGGCCGTCGGATTTCCTTCGCGAGAGCGTCGAGATCAAGGGAATCGGGATCTGCCCGTTTTGTTACGGGCACGAATCGAAAACGCCGCCCGAGGTTTTGCAATACGGGCGCAACGGGAGCGGTCCGAACACGCCAGGCTGGCAAGTGCGCGTGGTTCCCAATAAATTCCCCGCGCTGGGCATCGAGGGAGACCTGGACCGGGAAGGCGAAGGGCTCTTCGACCGCATGAACGGCGTCGGTGCGCACGAAGTCATCATCGAAACGCCCGACCATCGCAGCACCCTGGCCACGATGTCGGATAAGCAAATCGAAGACGTGCTCTGGGCGTTCCGCGACCGCATGCTCGACCTGAAAAACGACAAACGCTTTCGTTACATTTTGATTTTCAAAAATCATGGAGAAGCCGCCGGCGCTTCGCTCGAGCATCCGCATTCGCAATTGATCGCCCTGCCCATCGTTCCCAAGCGCGTGCGAGAGGAAGTGGACAGTTCGCGCCACTATTACTTTGAAAAAGAGCGCTGTATTTTCTGCGACATGATCCGGCAGGAACAGGAATCGGGCGTGCGCGTGATCAGCGAGACGGATTTGTTTGTGACCCTCGCCCCCTACGCGCCGCGTTTTCCGTTTGAGATGTGGATTCTGCCAAAGCAGCACGCTTCCGCGTTCGAGAATCATCAGAGCTTGATTTACGCGGGGCTGGCCAAGGCCCTCAAGGACAATCTGGCGCGTCTCGACGTGGTGCTCGACCGCCCGGCTTACAACTTGATGATTCACACCTCGCCCATCGGCGAGGAAACCAGCGAGCATTACCACTGGCATATCGAAATTATTCCCAAGCTCACCAAAGTGGCGGGCTTCGAGTGGGGCACGGGATTCTATATCTGCCCCACGCCGCCCGAGGAATCCGCCCGCTTCATCCGCGAAGCGCAAGTCATGCCCGTGGCATCGCGTTAAAGCGGCGCATTACCCAACAACGATTCAGAATTCGCTAACGTTCACTCCAGGGAGCGTGTCGTGCGCCGTGGGGTAGCGCCGGCATCCCGCGGCGCTCTTGCAGTGTGCGAAGATCAGAAAAATCTCCGGCAAGATGCCGGCGCTACGAAAAGCTTCCGCAACAAGGACTGCCAATTGAGCGGCGTTTCATGATCAAGATAAGCTTGAGAATGATGGGTTTGAACCTCGTGCCTCCCCGCGGCCACTGACAAGTGGATGCCGGTTTCGCTATACTTCCTAACTCCGGCGCGGTACCCAAGAGGCCTAAGGGAGAGGTCTGCAAAACCTCCATTCGTGGGTTCAACTCCCACCCGCGCCTCCAACGTTCTAAACTGGTTAGTCTGGTGTCGAGGGCCAACGCGCCGTCACTGTAGTGAAAATCGTCACAGCGGGTTCCGAAAGTGGCGCTCTGAGGTTGCAGGGTTACGTCACGAAGCGCGTCACAAAAAATGGACGACGCGCGTTCGCAAATCAGCGAGCGTGTAGGTTGAGCAACAATCAGCTTCAATCGCTTATTGGGCTTCGCGTACGGCGCGTAGAGAGCAACATTCCAGCGGTGATTTAGGCCCTAATCAACAGGAAGTATGTTACTGCGGAGTTTAACCTCTGAGTACTTGGCTCGCAACTCTTCCTGCCGAATGTCTTGTTCCATTCCCCTTCGTTCAGCTCTCCGGTATCCCTTGAGCCGCAACATTCGTCGCCTCCAGCCACTATCTCCAACGCGCCAAGAGTTGCTTATGGCACGGGCGATCCGCAGGGCGGTCTCAGGACTTATCCGGTCTGGAGATTATTTCCGAATGCCCCGTAACTCGCGTTCCAGCCGTTGCGTAGTATATTGTGCGGTATCAGGAGATCTCGGACGAGCAACCGCTTATGACCCGGTACATCTTTGCTTGTTACCTTTCGCTCTTCTGCCTGGGTCCTGGGACGCTTGGGCAAGTTGCCGCAGACCAGCAGCCGCCTGCCACACCCCCAGGCGTTGATTACGAATATCGAAAGTTCGACCAGACACTTTCGTTATTGCGGGAGCGCAATGCGAGGGAGCATGCCATTGACTTGGCAAAGGGTGTTGATGAGGAAAGTTACGTTTCCATTGGAGGCATCGAGCAGTGGGTGACGATTCGTGGTGAAGACCGTGGCAATCCTGTCCTTTTGTTCCTTCATGGAGGGCCAGGCGACGTAACGAATCCGTGGTCATTTGCAATCTTTGCTCCGTGGGAAGCGCACTTTACGGTGGTGCAGTGGGACCAGCGCGGTGCAGGGAAAACGCTCACGAAGACAGGCCCTTCGGTTGCGCCTACGATGACACTGGATCGCATGTCGGAGGATGGAATCGAATTAGCGGAATATCTGTGTAAACATTTGGGAAAGAATAAGGTAATCCTCGCCGCTCATTCGTTTGGCACAATCCTTGGCCTCCGAATGATTCGAGAAAGACCTAGCCTTTTCTTCGCTTATGTTGGCACCGGTCAGGTCGCCGACGAAACCCGGAATTATTCAGTGGCTTATGAAGCCTTGTTGAAGAAGGCTCGGGCTACACGCAACCAACAGGCCCTGGATGAGCTGAAAAGCATTGGTCAGCCACCATACGCATCCCGGCATGGCTACCAAGTGCAGCGCAAGTGGTCGAACCGTTTTGAAGGCGCGGATCGATTTCTCTACGCGACCCTTGGATTTGCTTTGGTGGCTCCCGGTTATTCCGTGCAAGATCTGAACGATTCTCTCGACGGCCAGAATTTGAGCGGAGAACTCCTCGTGCCCCAAGCGCGGTCCGAAACTATGAAGGAGCTCGGACTCAGGTTTGCAATTCCGATATTGTTCTTCGAGGGCACGGAAGATTTCACTACACCGACGGAGCTTGCACAAGAATATCTCGAAGCGATTCGGGCCCCGCGAAAAGAATTTGTGCCGATTTCTGGAGGTCACTTTGCAGTGTTTATGAATTCCGATCAGTTTCTACAGGAGCTCGTTACGCGCGTGCGCCCTCTGGCCGTTGCGCACTGATCGCTCGACCGTCTTCCCCGAACACCCGTGCAACCATCGAAGCAAACGGCTGACTCGCTTGGGACAGTTGATGCCCCTTGGATAACTAGCGCAAGGGCGGATGCATCGATTCGCCAAGTCCCGATATGTCGTGTAAGCTCAACCGGTCACTGCAACACCTCGCTAATCTTTTGGTCCGGCAGTACATCTCAGAGTGAACCGATCGATCGGGCTGTACGTAATCAAACCTAAACAGGGCAGTGTTTTGTTTGGATCTACGCTCGCGACCGAAATTAGCTGTTGAAACTCCTATGAGTAGAGTCCAGAGCCAGGGTTGCATTGACCCATTGAGAACGCCCCACTTATCGGAATGTCGGATTCTGCGGACCGAGCTCAGGATCGTTGTAGACATCAGCCGATTGCAGTAAAACTGTAATCGCAACCTTGACACCGCAGAGGGAGGCAAATTTATGCCCGCAGGAGGAAAGATCGGCATCTTGACAGGCGGAGGTGACGTCCCAGGCTTGAATCCGGTCATTAAGTCCGTGGTATACCGCGCCAGCGAAATGGGCCGGGACGTGATCGGCATTCGCAAGGGATGGGAAGGTCTGACGCACATGAACATGGCCAACGAAACAGACTCGATGTACGTCCAGCTACTGACGCGCGAGAATACGCGAACGATAGATCGCACCGGTGGCACAGTCCTCCATACCTCACGCGCCAATCCAAGGCGCGTCCCCGAATCCAAGTTGCCCAATCATATCTCGGGGACCCAATTAAAAAGGCTTCCGTTTGATGGAAAATGCTACGACCTAACCTCCATCGTTATCGAAAACTTGGGACGTTTAGGGATAGGCTGCCTGATCGTAATCGGTGGCGACGATACACTTAGTTTCGCGTCTGTGCTCTCCGCCGAGGGAGTGCCCTTGATTGCTGTGCCGAAGACAATGGACAACGACGTCCAGGGCACAGAATACTGCATTGGGTTTTCTACGGCCATCACGCGTGCTAAGGAGTTGATAACAAGGCAACGGACAACTCTTGGCTCGCACGAGCGCATCGGCATTTTCCGAATCTTTGGCCGCGATTCCGGGTTCACGGCTCTCTATACCGCCTATGTAACGTCGGCCCGATGTCTGATCCCCGAACACCCGTTTGAACTGGACCGGATCGCCAGACTTCTGTCCGAAGACAAACGAAATAATCCGAGTAATTACTCGCTCGTGGTCGTATCGGAAGGAGCGGTGTGGGAGCAGCAAGAGGTCGGCGAGTTCGGTGAGGTGGATGCGTACGGTCATCGGAAGAAGGTTGACATCGGTCACGCTTTGGCGGAAGAGGTTCGGCGGAGGACAGGTGAGGAAACCATGGTCAGCGACTTGACGTATGACTTGCGGAGCGGTGAACCGGACTCCATCGATCAGCTGGTAGCGATAACTTTTGCAAACATTGCCTTGGATCTGATTCACGACGGCGTCACCGGCCGAATGGTCGCAGTACAAAACGGGTGCTATGCGCACACGGTCCTGCCTGCCTCTTCTCTTGGCCCGCGCAAAGTCGATGTGGCAAAACTCTACAATACGGATCGCTGCCGACCCAATTACTCGTCCAAACTCGGCGCTCCACTTCTGTTCAGCCGCTGCTGAGTGAAATTGGTCTCCGTCTCGATACGGGAACATTTTCAGAAGCTGGAAACGAGGCGGATGGGCTAGCAGGGCAACATTCCGATAACGCCCCGTTTATCAGATGGGATGAGAAGGCCGGTCTCCGGCGGGATGCGATACGCTCCCAATGGTCGACGCGCTCGAAGCGCAACCGAAAGGAGACCGGCTGTGAAAAAGACTATCACTGTGCAGGCATTCAAGAATGAAATTTTCAAGGAGCAAAAGCTGACCATCGGTTTGGATCTGGGCGATCGCTGGTCGTTTTACTGTGTTTTGGATGAAGCAGGCCAAGTCATTTTGGAACAAAAACTGCCAACGACGCCGGAGGCGATGAAGCAGACCTTTGGAAAGATACCGCGAAGTCTCATCGCACTGGAGACAGGAACCCATTCCCCCTGGGTAAGCCGACTGCTCACTGAGTTGGGACACGAAGTGATCGTGGCGCATGCACAAAAGGTGCAGCTGATCACCAAGAGCAATCGAAAAGATGATCGGCACGATGCTCGGACCCTGGCACGACTGGCGCGAGTCGATCCCGAGCTGTTGGGGCCGGTGCGGCATCGCAGTGTGCAAGCGCAACTCCACCTGACGGTGATTCGAGCGCGAGCTGAACTAGTGAGTGCTCGAACAGCCTTGGTGAACGCCGCACGGGGGCTCGTGAAGTCTTATGGCCAACGACTGCCCAAGTGTGGCACGTATCAGGTGAACCGGGAGCTGGCCGCTGCATTGAGCACAGAATTGCGGGATGTTCTGGAGCCGCTGCTCAAAGAAATTGAATCGCTGAACGAGCGCGTCAAGGAATACGACGAACGGATGGAGAAAATCGCCAAGGAAGTTTACCCGGAAGTGTCCTTGCTCAAGCAGGTGAAGGGCGTGGGAACACAGATCGCTCTGACGTATGTCCTGACGATCGAAGACCCGTATCGGTTTCCGAAGAGTCGCCAGGTAGGGTGTTTTCTCGGGTTACGACCTGGCCGCAGGAACTCTGGGGAGAGCGAACCCCAGAAGGGCATCAGCAAAGAAGGAGACCGGTATCTGCGCACGATGATGGTGCAGGGAGCGCACTACATTCTGGGACCTTTTGGAGAAGACAGCGATCTGCGGAGATGGGGACGCAAGCTTGCGGAGCGAGGAGGAAAAAATGCCAAGAAGCGAGCGGTGGTGGCCGTGGCTCGAAAGCTGGCGGTCCTGCTGCATCGGTTGTGGGTAGGCGGAGAGGTGTACGAACCACTGCGCAATAGTCAGAAAGCGATGCGGGAAGTGACCTAGAGAGTGGCGATCCCGACAGCCGAGCTCAACCGCCGAGTCCAGGTGACTGCGACTAAGTCCTGGGGCCCGACTCCCGCCGAAACGGTGGGAGCAGAGGTCGATTATCAGGTAGCAGCACCACTGAAACGAGAACACCCAACTGGCACCGAGCGAAGATCGCTCACAAAAGAGTGCGGATGGAAGGATGGCGACAGAGGCGGCTCGGTTCTAAGGAAGACCACTCGACGACCAAAGGCAACTACAAAACCGACTTGACACTAACCGGCCTTCTCATGGAAGGATATATCCGCAGTGCCGGACTTAAAACCCCAATGAAAGTAGAAATGCATTCCGGCGGAGGTCAAGCCTTCCAGCGGGGCGAAGACACGAACGTAAATAGCGGGTATACGTCGCGAAAGAGACGGTCTATGTTCGTCATGAAACTGGGGCGCGTGGCCGCGGTCTGCGGAAATTTCCGGCGTACCACCCAACCCCGGAGCCTTTTCCATTCCGCCGGCCCGAGCGGCCAGCCCTGGTGCTTTGTCCATTCGCCCTTTTCGGTTGAATACCAATAACTCTCGTAGCGGCGCCCCAGACGCTTCTTCTGCCCCGCAACCCAGTTCGGTTTGGACAGCACGCGCGAAAGGACCATCTGCCGAAATGGTGATTCCTTTGCTGGCCCCATAGCGTAAGCACGAAAGCCCGCCGTCACGGCCTCAGCGGAAATGCCAATGTACAGCTGCGTCCTGGCATTATGCCCCGCCTCCGGATCGGGGAATGTTAAATACATCTGAGGGCGATATGGAGTTTTGTCTCGCGCGAACCGGATATCGCGATTGATGCGCGAAAAATTGACGCCTGTCCGGCCTGTCGTATCAAAGCCGGGGTTGAGCTTCATCACAGAGGGCGCTAGTGCTGTAAGGAGCGCTCGAAATGGCTCCACGACTTCTGAGCGGTATCGATCGCGGTTAGCGTCCATCCACTCCTTGTGATTGTGACGGTTCAAGTCACGGAAGAATCGAAGTGTTGCGGGTGTAATGATCGCGCCACGCCCACGCATAAGTGTCGATTCTCCCCTCAGTTCGCTCGAAAAAATGAATGCCCCACCGAATCGGGAGCAATTCGAGAATATAAACCGACATTTCCGATTTGGCCACCCCAGAGCGTCAAGTCCCTGGAAGTCAGCGAATAGGAGTGTGGGATTTGGCGGAGCGAACCACGCTTCTGATTCGGCGATTTGGAAAGCGATTTGGCCGATCATTGGAGGCCCAAAATCAGGGCCACGGGAAGCCGGTTGCGCCGCCTGAATTCCCGGGCTTATTGAGGATCCATAAAGACATGAGAAATTGGGGAAATTCTTTGTTTTGCTCAGACCTTGGCGGACTTGCTGTGCACCTTTCGGGAGGGTTGAAAACTGCTACTACCTTGGGACTCCGGTTCGTGGCTGTTATTGGCACTCAAATCTGCAAAACCACTGGATTGTGGAGAACATCTCGTTGCGCCCGGCGAATCGATAACTTTTCATTACGGCAGTGGCGGGCCATCTGGCCGGAAACTCGGATTTCCATTCTACTTTCGAGCGTCAAATATCTGATTTCAAATCAATGCTGTCCCATTAAAAGTCGAATAGATTCAATTGCATACGGGACTCGAGGTCCTGGAACTCGTCGTGGAAGTTGGAAAACCCTTCTAAAATGGGGGTTTTCTCGAAAATGGTTACGCGGAGAACCTGCAGGATTTTGTAGAGGCTCAACCCCAGCCCCAATTGTTTTTTGACAATCGCTACCAGCACGTACACCGCAATCGCTACCCACACTTGGGTCTTCACGGCGTTCTCGGAGGTGCCGTAGAAGGCCTTGATGCGCAGGTGCTGTTTGATCCAGCGAAAAAATAACTCCACGCGCCAGCGGGCACGGTACAGTTCGGCGATGGTCAGAGCCGGGAGCAGGAAATTGTTGGTGAGAAAGATCAACCGCAATTCCTTTTCGGCGTCGAAATAATGAATGCGGCGCAACGGGTCGGGATACAGGCGCGAGGTTTTTGGGCCGGTCAACTGAATCGTTTGATCCGACCGCAGTCCACTGGAGCGGCACACCGGATGCCACTGGCGCCGCCAGAACCGCGTGTTCTGCTTGGCGCGCGTGATGAAGAAAGCGCGCCCTTGCGTGAGCACGTAGAGACGGCCAAAGTCCAGATACCCTCGGTCGAGCAGGTAAAACGCCCCGGCTTCGGGAAGCAATTGGTCCAGAAGGTTGATGTCGTGAACTTGGCCCCCAGTCACATAAACATTGGCTGGAATGCAGCCTCGCAGATCCAACAGCGTGTGCAGCTTCACGGCGCTTTTGTGGCGGCGGAATTTCCCCCACGGAAAAAGCGCCAGGCATAAATCGATGGTGGTGGAGTCCAGGGCATACACGGTCTCGGACAATTCCACGCCGAACGGTTCGTCGCGATACAGGTCGCGGGCGGTGGCGATCAGGATCTGAGCGAAATCGGCGTAGATCCTCCAACTGCGATGCTCGTTGGCATGTGCCAAAGTATTGCGACGAACTGGCCCTCGGAAACCCATGTGATACAGCTTGGGCTGCTGGGCGCGCAAACAAGCTTCGATGTCGCGAAGACTTTCGCGGTAGGTGAGCTGAGCAAAGGCCAGACAAAGGAACTGATCCCAACAAGAGAAATCTTTGACGTAGCGATGGCCCTGATAGCGATCCACGCAAAGTTGAAATTGGTAGCTCGGCAGAAAATCCACAAGCTGAGAGAAGACGGTTCGGCCCAGATTCATCGACTGCCTCCGGAACAACCTGGAAAGCAGTAAGATGAGGCCAAAAACGGAGCAAACCATTGAAATCGAAAAATCTCACCGGAACCCCTTACATTCGCATCATCAGGCAGTTACGCAGCATCGCTCAAACTTTCTTGGGACACTATTGATTTCAAATTTCGAATTTGAAATTTCAAATCCTATCAATCCTGGCAGTGTCGGAAAAATCTCCTCCTCCCCGCCTTCTCACGCAACGGCTTCAGGGATAGCGAAGCTTCAATATCAGAATGACCAGCGCGAATGCCAGTGTCACAAGGTTGGCGAAAAGAACGGGCCGATTATGCAGGAGCAAGCCGTAGGCAGCCCAGAGCGCGGTGCCGAAAGTAAACACGCTCTGCGTGATGAGCGAGATGCCGTCGGTTCTCTTCTGCCGAATAATTTTCACCGATTGCGGCAGCCAGCAAAGCGTCGTGCATGCCGCCGCCGCACTTCCAACAATCTCGAACCATGCGGCCATAACCTCACTCCAATCCCACTCAGTTTTGAAGCGTGCGTCCCGCCGGACCCGGTGTTCCGAAGGCGCGTATGGATACTAACGCAAAGAACATTCAAGCGATCAGTCGTCCACTGCCAGGAGATCTGATCCTGCTGGCGGCTTCTCACCCGGCATGATCATTCTAGCCAGTTCCTTAAAATCGGTCTCATTCCTCTTCGAGTAGTCACTTGAGGGAATCAATCCGGTGCGGCGAGAACCGATTCGGAACTGCCCGGGGAAAGACACGCTCTCATTAGCTGCTACTAATCTTGCAATCTATTGAAAAACATAAGTTTAGCTTAAGCCCTGCGATTGTCATTTGGCCATAGCTATGCAAATGCATTCATGGAGGAACCTCGGGAAAACTCCGCACATTTGAGCTAGCGAACTTGGGGGGAATCTTCAACTGTGGACCTAATCACTTTGCGCGGCAATCGGGATAGAGAGCGAAACGCTGGATCTATGAGACGACTATCGAAACTTATGAGCTGTTCGCTGATTTTCCTTTTCTATTACGCCCCAGTTTTGGCGCAGGAGCCCCAGCAGGGAACGGGGTCTGGCGTGGACCTGACGGCGATGAATATCGAAGACTTGATGAATGTCAAGGTGACTTCCGTTTCGAAAAAGGAGCAGAAACTTTCGCGGACTGCTGCGGCGATTTTCGTGATCACACCAGAAGACATTCGCCGGTCCGGCGCTACCAGCATTCCCGACGTTCCTGAGGATGGTTCCCGGGATGGACGTCGCGCAAATCAACGGAAGTACCTGGGCCATCAGCGCGCGAGGATTCAACCAGCAGTTCAGCAACAAGCTGTTGGTGATGATCGACGGACGCGTGGTGTATACCTCCCTGTTCGCGGGTGTCTTCTGGGACAACATTTTGGATTTTCCCCTCGAGGACATCGCCAGGATCGAAGTGATTCGAGGTCCGGGCGGAACAATCTGGGGAGCGAATGCGGTGGACGGCGTCATCAATATTTTCACCAAGAATACTTCCGAAACGCGCGGGGGATTGGTTGTAGCGGAGGGGGGAAACATCGATCAGGAAAGCGGAATGGTTCAATACGGTGGGGAGTTGAAAGCGGGGACGGACTACCGCCTCTATACGAAGTATTTCAACCGCACGAACTTGCTGGACCTCAACGGCCAGATCGGCCAGGACGGCTGGCATCAATTGCGCGGTGGGTTCCGAATGGACAGCACTCTGTCGCCGAAAGATTCTCTGATGGTGGAAGGTGACATTACCACCGGGCGGGAGGGAGAACTCGGCTTTGTTTTGCCGTCCATCACGTCACCGGGATACTTGGCTGAGAGCGAGCAGATCAATATATCGAACGGTTCTCTGGAGTCCGTCTGGAACCACGTGTATTCCCCACGATCCGACACCAGCTTGCAGGTTTCCTTTGACCGTGACAAACGCCGCGATCCGCAGAATCCAGAGACGCGAGACACTTTGGACTTCGATTTCCAGCACCACATTGCGCTCGGCGGACGGCAGGACGTTGTCTGGGGATTGGGCTACCGCTATACGACGGACCTCATTCTGGGGAGTTTAACGGTTTTCGAGAATCCCGCCAGCAGCGCCCATCAGATTTTCGACGGATTTTTCCAGGATGAAATTGCCCTGGTTCCTAACCGGCTTTATCTGACCGGAGGCATGAAGCTGGAACATAACGACTATACGGGGTTCGAGGTCATGCCGAGTGTTCGCTTGGCTTGGGCGCCCAGCGCCCATCACACGCTGTGGCTGGCCATCTCCCGCGCTGTCCGGGCTCCCTCCCGCTACGACACCAATCTGGTCTTGAATATCGGGAATGTCGGGACGAGTGGCTCGGTTGATCTGCTCAGGTTGTACGGCAATCCCCAATTTCAAGACGAACGGTTGCTTGCCTACGAGATGGGCTATCGCACTGCTCTTGGCAACCACGTTTCGATCGATCTTGCGGCCTATTTCGATGACTATGACAACCTCCAAACCACCGAGCCGGCAGCTTCCTTTTCCGAGCCCACACCTCTTCCAGCTCATGTGGTCTCGCCGCTGATCTACGAGAACTTGATGAATGGAGAGGTGCACGGGCTGGAAGTCGCGGCGAACGTGAAAGTGACGGATCGCTGGACGTTCAGTCCCGGATACGCATTCGAACGGATTCGTATGCATACCGATCCAACGAGTGCGGACACCCAGACAGCCCCTTTTGTGGAGGGCGCCGCACCGCATCACAGTGCCCAGCTTCGTTCGCGTTTCGACCTGCCGAAAAACGTGGCTTTGGATGCCGCGGCCTACGCCGTCGGCCGCCTCACCAACCAGGGGCCTTTTCCGACTGTGACGATCCCCGCATACACAAGGTTGGACGTGGGACTCACCTGGAAGCCCTGGGAGCAAACCTCCTTCAGCTTGGTGGGTCAGAATCTATTGCAAGACCACCATCTGGAGTTCGAAGACGTGAACGGAGCACTGCAAGCCAGTCAGATACGGCGCTCCGGCTACGCGAAAGTGACCTGGAGGTTCTGAGGGTTGTGAAAATCAATCGCCGTTACGAATTAGCGGACACGCGAGCCCGGCCAATATCATCGCGGATGTGGCAGCCTGCACTCTTTCTAACGATATTGTTCTCTACCCAATTAGCAACAGCGCCGAATGTGCGCGCGCAGGACGCTCTTCCTGAATATCAGGTCAAAGCCGCCTACCTGTTCAACTTTCTCAAGTTTGTGGAGTATCCCGGCGAATCATTTGCGGATCCGCTCGCGCCAATCGTGATTGGTGTGGTTGGCGACGACCCGTTCGGGAACGCGCTGCCGCAGGTGGTCATCGGCAAGACTGTGCAGGGCCGCGATCTTGTCATTCGCATGTACCGCAGTGGCGAAGATTTGCGCGGCGCTCACATCCTATTCATTAGCGCATCCGAAAGAAGAAGACTACCCATGATTCTGACCAGCTTGCATGGCTCAAGCGTCCTCACCGTGGCGGACACGGAGGGATTCCTCGACGCGGGAGGGATGATTCAGTTTCTGACTGAAAACGGCCGGGTCCGCTTTGCGATCAATGTGGACGCAACCGGCCGGGCCAAGCTGAAAATGAGTTCCAAGCTACTGAGTCTGGCGAAGGTGGTTGGAGGAAATGGCAAGGAAGCCCGCAACTGAGCGGAGCCTTGCAGACCGCGGGCAATGATGGTTCGGGGCCTGAGAAAGCTTGCGTTCAAACCATTTATTTGAACGCTTGCAGAGTTTCAACCTTTTCTGTGCGGACGAAATACCTGATGAGTCGCCGGAACGGACGATTCAGGATCGGATGGGGAGCCCCACGCCGTTACGGTGCCAAAGTGCAGCGCTCATGGAAAACAGAACGAATCGGCCATGGTCCGACGCGTCCAACCAATTCGTGTCTTCGGACGCGTCCGTGCGGACAGCGTTTCGCGTGCATCGCCGCGATGCTGTTTGCCGTATTTTTTCCGCTGGTGAATCGCACCACTTACGCGGACCAGTCCCCAACCGAATTTCAAGTCAAGGCAGCCTATTTATTCAACTTCTTGAAATTCGTGGAATGGCCGGACGATCCAGGCGGGGATCCCCATGCGAAGTGGGTGATTGGATTTGTCGGGGACACGCCCATCGGCGACGAATTGACCCGGCTTGCCGTAGGGAAAAATGTGCTGGGCCGCGATCTGCTGGTCAAGAAGTTTCAGGAGGCGGACAATCTGCGCGGCTGCAACATTTTATTTATCAGCGAATCGGAAAAGAAGCGCCTCCCCTCCATCCTCACGGCTTTGCACGGATCCAGCGTTCTGACGGTAGCGGACATGGACAATTTTATCGGCTCGGGCGGAATGATCCAGTTTGTGGTGGAGGATGCCCGGGTGCGAGTGGCCATCGACGTGGGCGCCACCAGCCATGCGCATTTGAAGGTGAGCTCAAAACTGTTGGCGCTCGCCCGCGTGGTGACAGGAACGGAACGAGGTGCGAATAATTAAAATGCAATGGACCCGCAAACTCTCGCTGCGACGCAAGCTCATGTTGGTCATCATGATCAACACGTTCGTGGCGCTGTGCGCGGCCGGCATCGGGTTCGCGGAATACGGTGTGTATCGATTCAAGGAGCTGCGCCTCGAGGACTTAAATGCCCTCGCGAACATCTTGGGAACGAATAGCACTGCGCCGCTTGCCTTTAAAGATCCCAATTCCGCGCAGGACAACCTGCGCGCTCTTGCGGCCAAGCCGCACATTCTGTCAGCTGTCATTTACGACCGTGACGGCAATCCCTTCGCCGTTTATCAACGTGGCGCATCGACGGGCAAATATTCCGCACCGCCCGTGGAAAGCGAATCCAGCCGGTTTACCTCCAACCGTGTCTTGATCTTCCAAGCCATCAATTTTCAAGGCGAAAAAGTGGGCACCGTGTTTCTCGAGCGGGACACGGTGGAATACAAACAACTCTTGGATGGATATTTGCTCTTTTTCGCTCTGATCGTTGCGGTGGTCTCCCTGGGAGCGTATGGGATGGCCGGACGTTTGCAGCGCCCGATCTCGAATCCGATCCTGGAGCTGGCGTGGACCACGAAGATGGTGACCAGTACCCGGGATTATTCCATTCGGGCGGGGAAGCGTTCGGAGGACGAAGTCGGCGTCCTGATCGATGGTTTCAACGAGATGCTGGGGCAGATTCAGATTCGCGACACCGAGTTAAGTCACGCCCGCGAAGATCTGGAGCGGCGCGTGGACGAACGCACGACCGAGCTAGAACAGGAAGTGGCGGATCGTCAGCGCGCACAGGAAGCATTGCATGAGAGCGAGGAACGAATTCGTCTGCTCCTGGATTCCGCCGCCGAGGCCATCTTTGGAATCGATCGCGATGGAAATTTCACGTTTTGCAATCCTGCCACGCTTCGGTTGCTCGGTTATGAAAGGGGAGATGCTCTTCTCGGCAAGCCAGCGCACGCGATGATGCACCATTCCCGTGCCGATGGCACAGCTTACCCCTTGGCGGAGTGTCCGATAGTCCCTTCTCGCCAAAGGGGCGAGGAAATCCACTCCGATTCGGATGTGTTCTGGCGTTCCGACGGCACCTGTTTTCCTGCCGAATTCTGGGCCTATCCGATCCGCAAGGAAGGCGAGATCGTCGGGGCAGTCATCACGTTCCTGGACATCACCGAACGCAAACGGGCGCAAGCGGCGCTGCTCGAGGCCAAGGAGGCGGCGGAAGCGGCCAGCCGCGCCAAAAGTGAATTCCTGGCCAACATGAGCCACGAAATCCGAACGCCGATGAACGGCATCATCGGAATGACGGAATTGGCGCTCGATACGCCTCTGACGGCCGAGCAGCGGGATTATCTCAACCTGGTCAAATCCTCCGCCGATAGTCTTTTGCATGTCATCAACGACATTCTGGATTTTTCCAAGATTGAGGCGGGCAAGCTGGAACTTGAGAAAACCGAATTTGAGATTCGAGATTTGTTCAGGGATACCTTGAAAACGCTGGCTCAGCGGGCCGACGAGAAGTCCCTGGAGATGAGTGCGCGCGTTTCGCCCCACGTGCCGAAGCATCTGATCGGAGACCCTACGAGGTTGCGGCAGCTCATCGTGAACCTGATCGGCAACGCCATCAAGTTCACCGAAGAGGGAACCATTCTCCTGAACACGGAACTCGAAGAAAGTGCCGGCGACGCAGTGCGTCTGCACATTTCTGTTTCGGATACGGGCATGGGAATCCCGCCCGAAAAGCAACACCTCATTTTTGAATCCTTTGCCCAGGCGGACGGATCCACGACGCGCCGCTTTGGCGGGACAGGCCTGGGCCTCACGATTTCACGCCAACTCGTGCAACTCATGGGCGGCCGAATGTGGGTGGAAAGCGAAGTCGGAAAGGGCAGCACCTTTCATTTTACTTGCAATTTCCAGCAAGGAACCGCGACCCCGTCGGACGAGGAACGAATTGCCGCACAAGCCCTGCCGGGACTGAATGTTCTTGTCGTGGACAATAATCCCGTAAGCCGCAAAATTTTTGCGGAAATGTTGACGAACTGGCGCATGAATCCAACTCTGGCTGACAGTGGGGCCAGCGCCCTGGACCTGTTGGAAGGCGCGAAAAATGCCGGCCACGCGTTTCCGATCGTGATACTGGACGCGCACATGCCGAAAGTCGACGGATTCCAGGTCTTGCAGCGAATTCAAACGAATCCAAGACTTGCCGGCGCAGTCATCATGTTGCTTTCTGCGAATCGCCGCTTGGCGGATACAGAGCGATGCCGCCAACTCGGCGTGAAGCAGTGTCTCACCAAGCCCGTCGGCCAGTCCGAACTTCTCGACGCCATCCTTTTGGCCTTAGGACTGGGCGTCGTCGAGGAACGATTGATCGAAACAGCGGTTCGCATTCCAGAAAAACCCAGGGGCCGGCCGCTCAAGATTCTGCTTTCCGAAGACAACCCCGTGAATCAGAAGCTGGCGATCCGGCTGCTCGAAAAGGCAGGTCACCGCGTCACCCTGGCTGGCACGGGCCGGGAAGCACTTGCAGCTTGGGAAAATGGCGGCGTCCCTGGATTTGACGTGGTGCTCATGGACATCCAGATGCCGGAGATGGACGGCATGGAGGCAACAGCGGCGATTCGGAGCCGTGAAAAAGGCACCGGGAAACACATCCCAATTCTGGCGATGACCGCACATGCGATGCGAGGAGATAAGGAAAGATGTTTCGCGAGTGGAATGGACGGGTACATTTCGAAGCCTATTCATCCAGTCAGCCTGTTCGCCGAAATTGAGCGATGCCTGGCAGCGTCGGAAGGGAACAACGCGATGGTGGAAAATTCTCAAGAACCAGGCGAGCAAATCGACCGTGTTTCACTGTTGGAACGCGTGGAGGGTGATCAAGAACTGCTCGCCGAAATGATTCATCTTTTCCAGGAAGACGCGCCCAATCTGCTCACCGCGATGCGCGACGCCTTGCAACGCGGCGATATGACCGTGCTGGAGCGGTCTGCGCACTCCCTTAAGGGAGCCGTGAGCAATCTATCGGCGAAGGCTACGGCCGCTGCCGCCTTACAACTCGAAAAAGACGCAAAAAACAAGAACGCGGAATCAGCGAAAGCAAGTCTTGCGGAGGTCGAGCGAGCGGTGAAACTTCTGCTCCCGGCGCTCGCCGATCTTTGCCAGGGAGTTTCCAAATGAGGATTCTCATCGCGGATGACGAGCCGGTATCGCGACGCATGCTTCAGGCCCTGCTCGGCAAGTGGGGATACGATGTTGTCTCCGCCGAAGATGGCGACTCTGCTTGGGAAAAGTTGAAAGCCCCGGATGCCCCGCGCATGGCCTTGCTGGATTGGATGATGCCCGGCCAGAACGGGGTCGATGTGTGCCGGGCCCTGCGCAAGCAACGGCCCGAACCCTACACCTACATTCTCTTGTTGACGGCCAAGGATGCCAAGGACAGAGTGGTGGAAGGGCTCGAATCCGGCGCCGATGACTATTTGACAAAGCCATTCAACCCGCAGGAACTCAAGGCCCGGATTCGAGTGGGATTGCGCCTGCTCGATTTGGAGGACAACCTCGTGCAAGCGCGCGAAGCCATGCGCTTTAAAGCCACGCACGACACCCTCACTGGAGTTTGGAATCGCGGAGCGATCCTGGAAACACTGGACAGGGAAACCGGGCGCTCCCGGCGAGAGGGCCTTTCCCTCGGCGTCCTGATTGCGGATCTGGACCACTTCAAGTCCGTCAATGACACCTATGGACACTTGGCGGGGGACGCCGTTCTGCGGCAAGTCACAAAAAGGTTGCAGACGGGCGTCCGGCCCTATGATGCCGTGGGCCGCTATGGAGGCGAAGAGTTCTTAGTCCTGCTGCCCGGATGCAATAGTTCAGATACGCGGGAGAAGGCCGAGCGGCTCCGGGAAGCGATATTTCGGGAATCCATTCAGACGCCCGCAGGAATTCTGAAAGTCACGATGAGCATCGGAGCAGTTTCCACCGCGGATTGGCCACAGGACACTTCAAACCAGATCCTGCAGATGGCCGATTCGGCTCTTTACCGCGCCAAAGCAGAAGGGCGCAACCGCATTGTAATGGCGGGAGCGGCGGAGCATGAGGAGGCGCATCTCTCTTCCCTGGAGCTCTCCTCCCAGGGTCCTCAAAAGGATTGATGAAATTCGATCGCGGCCCCTTCAGGAGTTTGAACGCGCCGAAAAACTTTGGAGTGCCTCGTTCCCGACAATTTCCACGCGCTGCACTCCACCCCATCGAATATGTTCCAGCTCGAATCGGTTTTGAATCCGGCGGCGCAATTCGCGCGCGGCGTCATCCTGCCGCCCCGGAACGGTGCGAAGCTGCAGCCTCAGCGTTGCCCCGGCGGGCCCGAACGATTCCACTCCCAGTGCCCGCGGGCCATCCACTAAGACTGGCGACCACGAAACATCGGCCCTGAGTTCGGCGCACACGCGTTCGAGCGCCGCGAGCGCCGCATCGGACGATGCTTCTTGCGGGATGGAAATGTCCACGAAGACCTGGCCCCAGTCCCGGCTGAGGTTTGCAACCTGGGCGACTTCTCCATTTGGAATGCTGACCACGGCGCCCAGAAAATCCCGGACCACGGTGCGGCGCAGCGTCAAATGCTCGACGCGTCCGGTCACGGTCCCGATCCGCACGATTTCCCCGACCACGAATTGATCTTCGATGATGATGAAAAAGCCGTTGATGAGATCGCGAACCAAATGCTGCGCGCCGAAACCGATCGCCAGGCTCGCCAGGCCCGCGGCCGCCGCAATGGGCGTAACATTGAAACCAAACTCCGGCAATGCCGTGAGGATCGCGCCGACGACGATGACGGCGGTTCCCGCGCTGTACAACAGCCCCGCCAGGGTTTTCACGTGCTGCTCGTGCATCCGCGCGATCCGGCCCAGGCCCTCGGTCCCGGCGGCTGGAATCAAACGGCGTGTCAGCGAACGCAACAGGCGGTTCAAGATCAAGGCGATCAGTACAATCGCAGCGATGCGAAATCCGCGTGCGGCTGCAATATCCGTCCATTTGAATACGATTGGAGTCATAATATCCGCAGGTAATTATAGCACCCCGGGATTCGCCACAAGATGGGGGATGGCACCCGAAATTGTGGTCGCAGGAGAATCCAATGAAAACCGGACGCAGATTCTTCCTTTCAGGCATTGCTGCGGCGCTGGCTGGAACAAGGGCGCTGCTGGCTGGCGGCCAGGGCCAGCACCGTGATCCCCCTTCCCCCCTTCCCCAAATACCGGATGCCAGTAATTCAACCGGCGGGGAGGACGCTCCCTTCCCTATACGGCTAGATCCAAAAGCGCGACTCAAGGAAGAGCAGAAAACATTGAGGCGTGATGTCGACCGCTTGCTGCAGTTGTCCAAGGACTTGAAGGAAGAAGTGGATAAGACGCCGGAAACCGATGTCTTGTCTCTTTCCTTGGTCAAAAAGGCGGAAGATATCGAAAAGCTGGCGCGCCAGATCAAGGATCGAATTCGCGCAAGTTAATATTTCACCTCTGCTATAAAAATGGTCTCAAGTTTCACTGAAAACAAACGATTTACGAGACGAGGCCATGCGGGTCCTCATTTTCACGCTTGGTGCTGCGCTAACGGCGAATGAAGCCTTATTGGTTTCTCTCGCTGAGGCATCGATCTACTCTCCCTTCGGGCTGTGATCTACGTCACGTTCGGAGGTGACGCCGGTCATGGCTGAATCCCGGGCACTCACCTATCTATGGAGTTAGAGGATTGGGAACGTAATCGCCATGAGCTATTAGCTGAGTCGCGCAAGACGTGAGGCTGTACAGATTCGGGGCACACGGTGAGCTGGGGGTGATTTCGTGCAGAGCCAAAATATTCTACTCGCTGAAGAAGCGGAACCTGCGGCGAAGAAGAATGTCCAGATCATCTTGCCGCCGCCCAAAATTGTGCCGCTACATGACGTGTTTGCGAATGCCATGCTGGAAAAGACTTTCTCGCACCACCGGCACAGGACAAAGGAACCTGCGGCGAATGCAGGCGCCCATTTCATTTTACCGCCGCCCAAAGCGGAGCAGCTACATGAAGTGCTTGCTGAGGTCATGCTGGAAAACAATTCCGCGCACCACTGGCGTGGCCCTGCCAACCTGGCAGCGGATGCAAGTGCACCTATCATTTTGCCCCCGCCCAAAGTGGAGCCACTACATGAGCTGTTTGCGGAAGCCATGCTTGAAGACACTTCCCCGCACCAGCGGCGCAGCGGTTTCGATTGGGTTGCGTCAATCGGCCTCCACTTCGCGATCCTGGCTGTGCTTTTGATCTTGCCGCTATATTTCACGACCGGACTCGATTCCCAGAAATTAAATCTAACATTTCTCGCTCCTCCGGTGATGCCTGCCGCCGCTCCCCCACCTGCACCACTGAGGTCCTCAGCCGCCCGGCCAACGCGCATTCTGCCTGTGCGGGTCTTTACACCTGGACAACTGACAGCGCCGTCCTTCATTCCGAAAGCCATCGTGAGTACCCCAGGCAGTGCAGGGGCGCCCCCGGATGAAGCGATGACGGGAGTACCCGGTGGAATTCCAGGAGGTCAAGTGGGAGGCGTTCTTGGAGGGGTGCTGGGAGGCGCGATGAAGGGCGTGCCGCCTCCGGCGCCACCAGTGGCGGCAGGGCCGAAGGAGCCCGTCCGCGTAGGCGGCGAAGTGAAGCCGCCGCGCCTGCTGTTTGCGCCTGAACTGGAATATCCATCTCTTGCCAAGATGTCCCGCCTCTCCGGAGTCGTGGTCATTGAAGCGATCATCGACGAACATGGCAATGTGAGGGGAATGCGGGTGGTGAGCGGTCATCCGTTGCTGATTCCTGCCGCATTGAGCGCCGTATCGAAGAGAAGGTATGACCCAACGATCCTCGATGGCGAGCCAACACCGATCGATTTGAGGGTAGAGATCAAATTTAGTTTCTCGTAGCTCACAGCAACCTGGCAGCGAAGGCGGCGGTGATCATTTCCGAACTGGAATGGATGCGAAGTGAGCGACCCGACACATAGGTGACAGATTGTACCGGACACATGGGTTACACTTTCTCCTTTTTTTAGGGAGGAAGCGATGCCATGGAAGGAGTGTTCGGTGATGGATGAAAGGCTTCAGTTTGTGGCTCGCCGGCTAGCCGGCGAGCCAATGGCGGAACTGTGCAGGGAGTTTGGAATATCTCGCAAGACAGGCTACAAGATTTTCGATCGCTATCAACAATGCG
Organism: uncultured Acidobacteriota bacterium; assembly: GCA_963719875.1. GTDB lineage: Bacteria > Acidobacteriota > Terriglobia > Acidiferrales > UBA7541 > Palsa-360. Next base: position 3,171,494 of record CAVRDJ010000002.1, read on the forward strand.
GCCTTCAGGGGTTGACCGACAGAAGCCGCCGTCCCTATCGCTATGCCCACCAACTTCCTTTTCAGGTGGAGAACTTTATCCTGAACGTGAAGCAGGAGCACCCCAGCTGGGGTGCTCGCAAAATCCGCGAGCGCCTGATCCGCCGGTTCTCCGGCATTCCCATCCCCGCCAACAGCACCATCCATGCGGTCCTGGATCGACACAACCTGGTGCAGCGTCGGGGCCGCTTGCGTCGTCGCGCGCAGGGCACCGCTCTATCCTTAGGCCAGGCTCCCAATGAACTGTGGTGCACCGATTACAAGGGCGAATTCTTACTGGGCAATCATCAATACTGCTATCCCCTGACCGTCACCGATCATGCCAGTCGCTTCCTGCTCACCTGTGAGGCACTTTCCTCCACCCGAGAAAGCTACGCTTTTACCGTGTTTGAAAGGCTGTTTCAGGAGCGCGGCCTGCCTGCCAACATCCGCAGCGATAACGGCGTTCCCTTCGCTTCCGCACATGCTTTGTTTCACTTGAGCAAGTTGGCCGTCTGGTGGCTCCGTTTGGGCATTGGCATCGAACGCATCAAGCCCGGTCACCCGCAGCAAAACGGCCGCCATGAGCGCATGCATCTCACGCTGAAGAAAGAAGCCACGAAACCAGCCGCTGGCAACTTCCTGCAGCAGCAGGCTCGCTTCGATGACTTCCTCGAGGTCTTCAACAACGAACGCCCGCACGAAGCTCTGGACATGAAGTGCCCCGCCGAAGTCTATCAGCCCTCAACGCGCATCTACAAAGGGCTGCCCGATATCGATTATCCCTTCCACGACAAGACCATCGTCGTCACCCGTTGCGGACGGATCTGTCTGGGACACAAGAAGATTAACTTCAGCACCGTCTTTGCCGGACAGGCCGTCGGCATCAAGGAAGTTCAGGACGATATCTGGCTGGTTAGTTTTATGGAGTATGATCTAGGATACTTTGATCTGGAGACTCGAGTGCTAGAACCGTTGCAAAATCCATTTGGCCCGAAACTGTTACCTATGTAGCCGGTACATTCTGTTACCCATGTCTCCGGGTTGGACCAAGAGTTAAGTGGTGCGGCTGGGGCGACTCGAACGCCCGACCTCGTGCTTCGGAGGCACGCGCTCTATCCAGCTGAGCTACAGCCGCATACCCCATTTATATCATGCGCCCCGGCTTGCGCGCATTCTTGTGCCCGATTTTCGAACTTACACCTGCCCCGGAATGGGCGAACTCAAATAACCTTCGACGCAAATCATTCCCGTCCGGCGCGGCGCACACACTCTCCAATTCGAACAGGGTCGTGCTAGAATCCGCCCGGAACATCTTCATCAGGTAGCACCCTAAAAAAGGAAGTTGCCGTTCATGGCGCACGATGTTTTCGTCAGCTACGCCTCTGGGGATAAGCCGGTGGCGGATGCCGTCTGTGCCACGCTGGAGTCTCACGGGATCCGCTGTTGGATCGCGCCGCGCGACGTTCTTCCCGGCATCCACTACGGCGAAGCCATCATTGACGCCATTCATGAGTGCCGCATCATGGTGCTGGTCTTTTCCTCGAAGGCCAATTTGTCCGGCCATATTCCAAAGGAGATTGAACGGGCAGTCAGCCAGGGTGTCACCGTCATGCCGCTGCGCATTGAGGATGTCGCGCCGGCCAAGTCTCTGGACTACTTTATTGGCAGCGTCCACTGGCTCGACGCATTGACGCCGCCGCTGGAACTCCACCTCCAGAGGCTGGCCGCGAATGTCCAAACGCTGCTATCGCGAAGCGACTCGAGAACCGATGCCCATCCAATCCCGGTAAAAGCCGAGGCGACCGCGTCAGGAATGCCGGCTCTAGCGCACGCCGCGCCTCGTTTGGCACGGCCCAGGTGGGAATATTTCGTGATCGGCGGCTTGACCGCCATTGTCCTGATACTCGGCATCTTGACTTACCGGTCCAAGTCTCAGGGAGGTGCGGTAACGACGCAAATCGCGGCGAGTATGCCAGCCCCTCTGCCTGCACCACCTGCCGCGGCCGTTCCCGTGCCAGACAAACCGAAGAAACTCCTCGCTCCGGTGAAGGCAGCTGTTCCTGCGGCTCCATCCACGCCTACTCCTGCCGCTCGCCCTGCGAATCCCCATCGTGAAGTGGCCATTAACTTCATTCCTGGATCAACCGTTAAGCTCGAACAGCTCATCGGCGATGAGGACAAGGAGCGGCATAAGCCAACCGCGAGCCAGACGTTCACGCGATTTGGCGTAGAGGGCACGGAGCTTGGCAATTCTTTTGAACACCAAGGGCACGCCTATTTTCTGTTCGGACCGACCATAGGCCGCTTGCCTGGGTTATCCGACACGATCGCGGCTACTGGCACAACGAATCCCAATGGCGGCGTTCACTTGGATTTCCTGATGAACGGCGGCAAATTCATCACCGTGCAGCCGACCGGCGTCACGATGGCGCCGATGGATGTGCCCGTGGCCGGAATCAGTCTTGACGGGCAGATGTACGTGGCCATCAGTACGAATTTCACGAAGGGCCGGGCTACCGACCGCTCCGTCCTCACCAAGTTTGTCGCTCCGGAAACTTTCCAAACGATTCGCACAATTTCCGAACTTCCCGATGGACGATTCATCAGAATGTCGATGCGTGCCCAGCCGGGCCCCATCGCGGGGCTACCTGCTGGCGGACCTTTCATTTTCACTTGGGGAACAGGCAAGTACCGCGAGAGTGACGCGTATCTCTCGATTGTCCCCGTTGGGCAATTCGAGGCCGGCAAAGGAACTCGTTATTTCGCGGGCCTGGACGCGGCAAACGCTCCGACCTGGAGCGACAACGAATCGGACGCAACTCCGATTGTGAGGGACGGCACGCTCGGGGACTTGTCCGTTACATGGTGCAAGGAACTTGGATTTTGGCTGATGACTTACGACCGCCGGACGCAACCCAACGGCATCGCGTTTTCCTACTCGCGGACGCCGTGGGGACCGTGGAGCGAACCTCAGATCTTATTCAACCCTGTGCGTGACAACGCATTCGGAAGATTCATGCATAATCCTCAGAGGAAAATTGACGACGGTGTTGAAGGGCCAGTCCTGGGACAGAGAAATGGAGTAATCGCTGCGGATGTTCGCGGTGCCGCCTTTGCTCCCTATGTCGTGGAGCGCTGGACCAAAGTGGAGGGCTCTGAACTCGAACTCTACTATGCGATGTCGACAATGAACCCCTACGTTGTGGTCTTGATGAAATCAAGCTTGCTGATCGAGTAGGGATTGAGGATTGCGATCATAGTTGAACGGGGAAGCGCCTCTCCCATCTGAATGACCTGTATGAGCCATCCACCCCGGACTTCCGTGCAGCTGCCTATCGCCCTGGCCATTGGATTTACCGGGCATCGCAAACTTCTTGATGAAGCCAAGTGCCGCGAAGCCATTCGGAAAGTACTCCTGGAATGGATCGAGAAAGTGCCGGGAGTAATTTATGGTGTGACGTCGGCCGCCGCCGGTGGGGACTTGCTGTTTGCGGAGACCTGCGCTGAACTGAATCTGCCGATCCGCGTTTTTCTGCCCGTACAGAAGGAACAATTCCGTCAAGATTTTGAGGAGCTTTCATGGGCCCGTGCGGAATGTGTATTTAGGAATGCGCTGTCGGTGGAAGTAATCGGCTCCGGGGAGAAATTGACGGAGCGCTATTACGAATGCGGCATCGAAACGGTGCAGCAGAGTCAATTGCTCATGGCGCTGTGGGATGGAGAACCCAGCCATGGCATGGGCGGCACGGCAGATATGGTCCATTTTGCCAGAGAGCAAGGCCGGCCGGTCATCTGGATCCACAGCGCTACCGGCGCGCTGCAGGACTTCAACTTGAGTCCGAAAATCCTGAACGATCCGGAAATGCGCTTCCTTAACGATTTGCCTGACCCCGCCCTCCCACTGCCTGCCGGTTTCCCTCACGATCTGGCGAATGCGTGGTTTGTCAAATTGGATGAAAATGCCAGCCGAGTCGCTCCGCAAGTTCGCCGCATAGCCGCGATCCCGATTTTCTGCACCGCCGCCGCAGCTGTTCTGAGCGGAAAGACGGCATATACGGGTAGTAGCGTGGTTTGGCTGTGGGCGGGAACGGCATTGGGAATCATGGCCGCCGCGCTGCCAACTGTCATGAGGCTGGAACGCCGCCAGGTTGCTTGGACGAGGGTGCGAGCCGCCGCGGAAATTTGCCGGTCGTGCCTGGCGCTTTGGCGGACACCGGCGCCCTACGAGGTCGTTGGACCGGAGGTTGTGCCCGATCTGGCCGGGATGCTGACCTCGCTGAATTTTCTGAAAATGTCGGATCGCAAGGAGCGCGAGAACTCTCTCGATGAATTCAAGCGGCTATACAGAGGTGGCCGGGTTCAGCACCAAATTGCATATTTTTCGCGCCACGCAAATCACGCGGCCGCGTGGGCGCGCCGATACCGGAATGTTACCTGGGTTAGCATCATTCTTGCCGCAGGGCTCGACTTTTGGTTGCTGCTCAACGCGCATGGCCTGAACCATTGGATTTCAGGGAATTTGAGGTCAGAGCTGGCTTTGTCGGTCGCGATTTTCTTTCAAATCGCAACGGTGGCAGGGTCCCTCGTGGTCGTATACGACTACGTGCGCCGCCGGGATCGCTACCGAGAATTGCATCGCATGCTGGTGCAATGGGATAAACAGCTGGAACTATCCCAGACATGGCCCATTGTGCTGCGTATCGCCACCACTGTGGAAAAGGCATTGCTGGCGGAATTGATTGAATGGAGATCGCACATTCGGAACCAGAAACTACTGCAGAAATAATTCGGATGAAATCCGGGAATGCCGATCGGATGACTGGTGATTGGAGAATGGTGACTGGTGAAAAACCTGCCACGTCTGCGTCCCTGCATGCATCAGGGAACCGGCCTCTCATCGTCGGAATCGAAAAGTACGGGTGGAAGTCAGACGGGACGATACTTCTTGGTTTTCACACATGACGAATCGCAAATCACGAATCACCCTGCGCCGCTTATAGCGTGAGCGAATCACCAGTCACTAATCACCAGTCACCAGCCACTACTCAATGCTGTCGGCAACGATGGAGCGGCCGCTCACCTTTACATCGATAGAAATGGGAGGCCGCAGACTACTCCCCTGCACGATCTCTCCCCGGGCCCAGGTGTTGCCTCCGAGCGGGCCGACTTTTAAGGGATCGTACACGGTGTTGTCGCACGGATTCACGACCATGGGGTGGCTGGCGTTATATCTATACTTTGAAGCGAGCGTGGCGAGATCGGTAACGAACTCCAATTCGCAACGGCCATACGGTCCTTGAAGGGCAAACGCCCACAGCCCTCCGCTGGGAAGCCGGATCACCATGGCGTTAATTTTCTCCTGCAGGAGAGGCTTCACGAAAGTGAATTTTTTCGCGGCCCACGGTTTGGAGAGCTCTTCAACCGTCGCCGCCAAGGTCGGACCCTCGTGAACTGCTGCAACAGGATTCGGCAGCGTAGACGCAGGCGCCGCCTGTTCCGTGACGTCCGCATCAGGGGATGAAGAACTAGCCGCGCCGCGCGGCTTGCTTTTGACCCGCCAAAAGATTACGGCGCCGATCAACACGACGGCAGCGGCGATGCCTCCAATTTGCAACAGCCGCTGTGTCTCGGCCCCTCTTAAGCTCGGTCCTGGCTGGCGCGAACCCTGACTTACTCCGGGGATTTGCGGCATTTCGGGCCGAAACGGATCAAACTTGTTTTCCGCGGGCTTGTCGAGAGGCGCGTCCGTACTTTTCGTGGGTAATTTGACAGGCATGGAAGTCAAAATTTGCGCATTCGGATTACAGTGCCGTTGCGTTCGTGTTTCACTTCATCCATCAGCTCGTTGATCAACAAAATGCCGCGGCCATTCTCGGAAAGCAAATTGGAATCGTCGGTGGGTGAGGGGATGGAGGAGGGGTCGAACCCGCTGCCCGGATCGCGAACCACGATTTGGATGCCCCGGTCCCGATCGCCCGTCACGGAACATTCGACTTTTTTGGAGGGATCGGCCTTGCAACCGTGAACGATTGCGTTTGCCAGGGCTTCACGAAACGCCAACTCAATCTCAAATTCTTTCGCTGCTCCATATTCCAATTCATCGACGAGCCGCATGACCCAGTCCACAACCGGCGAAATAGAGGCGACATCGGCGGGCAGAGTCACTTCGAAGTGCATCGAAGAGGGCGGCTCATTCCCTGAGATGTCTGAATTTAGGTCTATAGCCATACGAAATTTCGCGGCGCGCGGTTGCGCGACTAAACAGCCCCTAAAAGTAGGAATTCGCTGTCCTTGGCAACTTCAAGGGCGCCCAATTACATTTTGGACCTGGGTAGACTCCCAGACAAGCAGAGGGGAAGGCTCGTGTTCCACAAGGATACCCCATCCACGGGCCTACAGGCTAAGTGAGGTTTGGCGGCGAATTTGCTCGTTCAAATTGGCGATCGACAATAGCAATTGCAATAAATTCGAGCGCTGTTCATCACCCAGATCCATTCGCTCGCTCCCAATAGTTTCGACAATGAAATCCACCTGAGCGAGCATCCAGTCGCGCAAATCAGGGTCAACCACTATTCCCCGGCCTACGAGTTCAGTAATTGCCTCCAGTTCTCGCGTTGAGTTCTGGAGGTAACTATCCAGCTGCGAGCCGCCTTCGACTACGCTCGTGGGGAGATCGATTATGCAACCTTGGGAGTAACCATCACCACTAGGGGCCGTCATGAGTGACACCTCAATCTTGATCCAAACTCATACCATATAGCGTGCACGCCTACTTCCAACCTATTAAAGCTCTCGATCTGCATTATTTTCCCGAGGCTCTGGCCACCCGGCACGGAATAGGGGTCATGCGTGGGCGGGCAGATCGGGTAGAATCTATCCTGGATGTGAAAGCAAGGTGGTATTTCAGACCCAGCCGGCGTCGAGGTGCAGATGACTCATTTCTTCTCACAAACGGTATTGACTTGCCGGGAAACTCCTTTACGGATTAGCATGGACACGCCCTACCGCCAAGGTGAAGATAGTTGGGCAAACGCAGTTGCAATTTGGGATGCGAGGAGGGTCATCCGTATGCGCAAGTTATCCGTGCTATGCGTGGCGCTATTTTGTTTATCGCTCACAGCGTCCGCACAGGATTCCACAGCGGCTTTCGATGCCAGCAATTCCGCGAGTGAACCCGCCGCTCCTGCTTCGCTACTTCCGGCGGACCGTGAACCATGGCAACTCGGTGTGGGGTTTGAGTACCTGCATTTCAACGTCCTGGGCCAAAGCTTTCACAATCTTGCCTACCAAGCGGGCGTCACCCGATATTTCAGTAACTGGTTTGGTTTGGAAGGCACGGCCATCGCGGGATTTGGCCACACGGGGACTAGTCCGAGCATAGATGCGAAGTCGTTATTCCTTGGGGGAGGGCCGCACATTTCGTTGCTCAATACCACCCACTTTGAGCCGTGGGTCCACGTGATTGCTGGTTGGGAGCGCTTCCGCTTTACTCAATCGGCTACGTTGGGCAGCAACTCCCACGCCGCGTTTTTGGCGGGTGGAGGAGTTGATTATAAGATCGGCAGCGGGCGCCTGTATTGGCGAATTCAAGGCGACTTCCTCGGAACGAACGTCGGACCTTCGTTTTCGAAGAATTATTCATTCGGAACAGGTTTGATTCTCAACTTTTAAGGAACGCAACAATCCTTTTTCCATTGGCCGGTATTTGGCGAGCAATCTTCGCCTAATGCCGGCTTTTTCATTTTGCGGCGCGGCGATTCGCCGCGGCGAGGAACCATTGGAAACTTACGGCGCCGTGGAATATGTCTGGCGTTTAAGCCGCTGCGCCATGGCATTTCTTGTATTTCTTCCCGCTCCCGCAAGGACACGGGTCATTCCGGCCCACTTTTGCTCCGGTGCGGACCGGCTTGGGCTGCTCGGCCTCTGCGGCCCCGGCCTGAAATTGCAATTCCTGCTGTTGCCGGCGCTGGCGGCGCTCGATTTCCCGGGCTTCATCTTCGGGGCGGGCGGGCTGCACCAGGAATAGATAGCGGACCGTCTCGGTGTCGATGCGCCCCATCATGTCCTCGAACAGCGTGAAGGCTTCCTTTTTGAATTCGACGAGCGGATCTTTTTGCCCGTACCCGCGCAGGCCGATGCCTTCCTTCAAGTGGTCGAGCGTTAACAGGTGGTCCTTCCACTGGGTATCCACAATATCCAGAATGATCCGCCGCTCGAGCCAGCGCATCATTTGCTCGCCGAACAATTTTTCCTTTTCGGCGTAGCGTTCCTTGACGCGCTCGACCAGAGTGTCCGCCAATTCGTTGTGGTTCATCTTGACGGCGTCGATTCCGGCGACCTTCACATCGATCCCGTACTGGTTCAGCACTTCGGCGGCGAATTGCGTGACGTTCCATTTTTCCGGATGCTCATTTGCGGGGCAAAAATTTTCAACCAGTTCCCGGGCAATGTCTTCCGCGATGCCCAGCGCGTAATCTTTTTGTTCTTTTCCTTCCAGGGCGGAGCGGCGAATCGAATAGATCGTCTCGCGCTGCTTGTTCATGACGTCGTCGTATTCGAGCAGGTGCTTGCGGGCCTCGAAGTTCTGGGCCTCGACCGCCTCCTGCGCGTTTTCGATGCGGCGTGAAATTAACTTGGACTCGATGGGGATTCCCTCGGTCATTCCCAGCCGGTACATCAGCGCCTTGACGCGCTCGCCGCCGAACACGCGCAGCAGGTCGTCCTCGAGGGAAAGGAAAAAGCGGGAGGAGCCCGGGTCGCCCTGACGTCCCGCGCGCCCGCGGAGCTGATTGTCGATGCGCCGCGCTTCGTGGCGCTCGGTGCCGAGGATGTGCAAACCGCCGAGGGCGATCACTTCATCGTGCTCCGCGCGGCATTGCTCCACAAATTGATCGTAAATGGGTTTCCATTGCTCCGCGGGAACCTGAAAAATTTTGCCTTCCTGCTGGAACAAAACCATATTGGCAGAAGCGCTGCCGTTGGAGCCGTCTCCGCCAATCACGGCAGGCGCCGCGATGTAGGGAATCGCGAGCCTTTCTTGCAGGCACATCTCGCGGGTCATCGCTTCCGGGTTGCCACCCAGCAAAATATCGGTGCCGCGGCCCGCCATGTTTGTGGAAACCGTGACCGCGCCCTTGCGCCCGGCTTGAGAAACGACTTTTGCTTCGCGCTCATGCTGCTTCGCGTTCAAGACCTGGTGCGGGATGCCCGCTTTTTTCAGCAGATTCGCCAGATGCTCGGATTTTTCGATCGAAATCGTTCCGACCAGAACCGGTTGGCCCGATTCGTGAAGTTGCCGGATACCGTGCGCGTGGGAATTGTCCTCTTGCAGAATCCCGTTGACCACGGCTTCATATTTTTCCGTGGCCGTGCGGTAGACCACGTCGGAAAATTCCTCGCGGCGGAGCGTGCGGTTGGTGGGAATCAGCGAAACATCCAGCTTGTAGATCTTGTTGAACTCGGTGGCTTCGGTTTCCGCGGTTCCGGTCATGCCGGAAAGTTTCTTATACATGCGAAAATAGTTTTGGAAGGTAATCGTCGCGAGCGTCTGATTTTCTCGCTCGATCTTGACGCCTTCTTTCGCTTCCACGGCCTGGTGCAAGCCGTCCGACCAGCGGCGGCCGGGCATTTCGCGTCCTGTGAATTCATCGATGATAATGACTTCGCCGTTTTTAACCACGTATTCGACATCGCGCTTATAGAGCGTGTGGGCGCGGAGTCCCTGGTAGACGTGGTGAATCGTTTCCATGTGCTGCGGGTCATACATATTGCCGAGCCCCAGCAGCTTTTCGGTTTTGCTGACGCCCTCTTCGGTCAGTGTCGCGGTCCTGTGCTTTTCTTCGACGATGTAATCGATATCCTGAATCAATTTCGGAATGATTTTGTCGATGCGGTAGTACTTGTCGGTGGACTCCTCGGCGGGACCGGAAATAATCAGCGGCGTGCGGGCCTCGTCGATCAGGATCGAGTCCACTTCGTCCACGATTCCGAAGTGATGGCCGCGCTGGACGCAGTCCACGAGATCGAATTTCATGTTGTCGCGGAGGTAATCGAATCCGAATTCGTTGTTCGTGCCGTAGGTGATGTCCGCGCCATACGCCGCGCGCCGCTCGACGTCGCTCAGATCGTGGACAATCACGCCGACCGTCATCCCCAGCGAGCGGTAGATCGGGCTCATCCACTCCGCATCGCGCCGCGCCAGGTAGTCGTTCACCGTAACGATGTGCACGCCCCGGCCCGTCAGCGCATTCAGAACCGCGGGAAGCGTGGCGACGAGCGTCTTACCTTCGCCCGTCTTCATTTCCGCGATCTTGCCTTCATTCAGAACGATGCCGCCGATCAATTGCACGTCGAAATGGCGCATGCCGAGCTTCCGGCGGCCCATTTCGCGCACCATGGCAAACGCCGGGACCAGCGCGGGTTCCAGCGCTTCCTTGCAGCGCTCTTTGAACTGGGGATCCTCCAGCGGGAGGTCGCCGAGCCGCCCCTTCACCTGCGCCCGGAGCTGCACCGTTTTCTCCAGAAGCTCGGCGTCACCCAGCTTCTCAAACTCCGGCGCGAGCGCATTGATTGCGGTGACCAGCGGCTGGATCACCTTCAGGTCGCGCTCGTGCTTGGTGCCGATGAACTTGGCAACGACTTGGTCGATCAGAGTATCGACTCGCATTAAAATCCTTCAGCGTTCTTTGGAATAAGCTTCCTGCTCCGGCGGCGGGCTCCGAGGCCCTGCGTAAGAGATGCAGGTGCGCGCAGTAGGAGGGCAACCTGCATGCGCGTCCAAAAATTCATTGTACCCTGTCCTGCAATCACCGTGCAAAGTGAGGTGATTTCAAGGACTGGAAGACGCAAGAGATTAGGCGAGACACTTGTCCTCCTACAGTTATGACTCCGCAGAAATCCATGAAACACCGTACGGACACTTCGAATGCTTTCCATGCAATATGCAAATGTGGCGCGGCGACATTCCTACAATGGTATTCATCTGGCAAAACTCGGGCGTGCAAGAAAAAATTGCATAGTTTTAGTACTCCGCAAATTAGCTGATGGACAAGCGTGCGAACTTACAAGCCATTGAATGTACAGGAACTTGGCAATCGGCCGAAAAATGATTTGGTTTGGCTCTGATGGTGCCTGAGCGACTAGGGTATGTTCGATTGGTGAAAAGTCTGAGTTGTGAGGGAACGAAGTGGACAAGTTCGTCCCAGATGGACTCTTCGGAAAGGCAATTTGACTTGATCTAGGCCGCCCCGCATTCAACCCGGCGCGGCCCATCCTGGACAGAGAGTACAGGAGTATCGATGCGCACATCACTGAAAATGGTCTGGCCCCTTATCGTGAGCGTCGCGTTGGTTTCCGGACTATTCGCGTGGCACCAGGTGCGGACGGAGAAACGCGTCCTGAGAAATGATCTGTCTCGGAGAGCTGAAATTCTTGGCGAGGCCTTGCAGGAAAGTGTCGAACCGCTGATGGATCGCGCGCCGGACAGGAATTTGCAGCGACTGGTGGAGCGATTCGGGGAACGTGAGCATTTGAAAGGCGTCGCGGTGTATGACGCGGAGGGAAGGACGCTGGCGATCACGCCGGGAATTGCGGCAAGGTTTGAGAACTGGCCGGAGGTGGTGAAGAACGCGGCGGGAAAGGATCAGGAACAGGGCGAATTTGTGCGCGAAGCGCGCCGAAATCAAGCCGGAAACGAGGAAGACCTGACGCTGCACATCCTGGCGTGCCCGCTGCACCGGAACGACGAATTGACGGGAGTGCTCGCGTTGTTTCATGACACGAGCTACATCGACGTACAGGTTGCGAATACGCTCCGCGATTCGCTGGTGAATGCCATTGTGCAGACCCTCCTCATCACGGGTTTGGCGCTCGTCCTGGTGCGATGGACATTCATGCGGCCTCTGAGGCGCACGGAGCACTTTCTGCGCTCGCTGAGGACTGGCGGCGCACACGGCGCCAAGGCCCCTCCGGCGCTCCCGCAGGGACAAGGCGAAATTTTCGACCAACTACATCAGGAGGTCACACACCTGGCGCGCGACTTGAATACGGCGCGGGCCACAGCGGAGGAAGAAGCGCGGCTGCGCGATACTGGGGCTTCGATATGGACGGCACAGCGGCTGCGTGTGAGCCTGCAGAACAAGCTGCATGAGACTCCCCTGTTCGTCGTCTCCAACCGCGAACCGTACATGCACGTGCTCAATGATAGGGATAAATCGATCAGCGTCATTGTTCCGGCGAGCGGGCTCGTGACGGCGCTCGAGCCGGTGTTGCTGGCGTGCAACGGGACGTGGGTGGCCAGCGGGCCGGGGAGTGCGGATCGCGAAGTGGTGGACGCGAATGACCGGTTACGCGTTCCGCCGGATCATCCGAGCTATACGCTGCGACGGGTGTGGACCACGGATGAAGAAGATAAGGGGTTTTACGAAGGATTTTCAAACGAAGGGCTCTGGCCGTTGTGCCACATCGCGCACACGCGGCCGGTGTTTCGCCCCGAGGATTGGCTGCAGTATCAACGGATCAACCGGCGGTTTGCGGACGCGGTGCTGGAGGAAATGGAGGACATCGAAACGCCGATTCTGCTGGCGCAGGATTATCACTTCGCTCTGCTTCCGCGCATGGTGAAGGACGCGCGCCCGGATGCTCGCGTGGCTATTTTCTGGCACATTCCCTGGCCGAATGCCGAAGTGTTTGGAATTTGCCCGTGGCAGAGGGAGCTGGTCGATGGTTTGCTGGGGGCGGACTTGATCGGTTTCCACATTCAGACACACTGCAATAATTTTTTAGAAACTGTGGACCACGCTCTGGAAGCGCTGACGGAGTGGGACCGCTTTGCCGTAAACCGTCAAGGTCACGTGACGCGCGTGCGGCCGTACCCGATCAGCGTGGCGTTTCCGGAGCCCGTGCCGGCCGAGGAGGAGGAGACGGGCAGCGAGGGAGCAGAGCGCGCGGCGATTTGCCAGGAACTGGGCATCGAGGCTTCCATGTTGGGCGTGGGAGTGGATCGTGTGGACTACACGAAAGGAATTCTGGAGAGGTTCCGCGCGATTGAGCGATTTCTCGAGCAGTATCCGTTCTACCAGCGTAGATTTTCCTTCGTGCAAGTCGGGGCCCCGAGCCGGACCGATATCGAGCGGTACAAGAATTTCCTGGATGAAGTGACCGCGGAAGCGGAGCGGATCAACGCGAAGTTTCATGCCGGACGGTGGAAGCCGATTGTCTTTCTGAAAAGGCACCACTCGCACGAAGAGATCGCGCGTTACTACCGGGCCGCTTCGCTGTGCCTGGTGACGTCGCTGCACGATGGGATGAACCTGGTGGCGAAGGAATTCGTGGCCTCGCGCGTGGACGATCGGGGCGTGCTGATTCTTTCCACATTTGCGGGAGCGGCGCTCGAGCTTTCCGATGCGTTGCTGGTAAATCCGTATAGCATTTGTCAGCTGAGCGAGGCGATCCACACGGCGCTCGAAATGCCGGAAGCGGAACAGGCCAAGCGAATGCATTGGATGCGGCGCGTCGTGAGGGAACACAACGTCTACCGGTGGGCGGCGAACCTGCTCAGCGATTTGACGGAGATCCGAATCGAAGCAGCTGAACGTGTTGAGGCCCGGCAGGTGCAATGAACCCGGCGCGGTGAAGTATGCCGGCCGATCGTCTCCTACTCGGAAACAAATTCGATCAGGCGCCCGACACCGACTGGTCGATGGCAAATTTGGCGAACTTCAGCAGGGCGCTTTTCGTCCGAAACGGAAAGCGGCCGGCAACGGCGAGTTTGGCAATCCCGTGCACGAGCGACCACGCGTATAAAGACCGCTCCAGCGTGTTTCCGGCCGGCAGTTGGCCCTCTTCCTGACAATTTCGGATGTAATTCATCAGGGTGTTGAACGCTTCCTGAGAGGCCTTCAAGTACTCGGGATCTTTGCAGGCGACGACAGGGGCGTCGAACATCACGGTGAAGTGCTCCGGTCTGCGGACCGCGAATGCCACGTACGCCAGACCCGATTGCTTCAGTTTGTCTAACGCCTTCGATTGCCGCTCGCCCGCCTCCCGCATGGCCCGCGTGAGTTCGCGGAAACCTTGCGCCGCGACGGCGGCGAGAAGCGCGTCTCGATCCTGGAAATGGCGGTAGGGCGCGTTGTGGGAGACCCCCGCTCGTCGCGCGACTTCGCGAAGGGTGAACGCGGCCGGTCCCAGTTCGGCGATGACGCGAAGCGCCCCTTGCAGGAGGGCCTCGCGCAGGTGGCCGTGGTGGTAGGGCCGGGGTCTCATGAATTCCCGATCACTGTACAATGGAATGTTGACAAACGCAACATCGATTGGCTACAATGTTGCCAGTGTCCACATTGATTCGCGCGGGAGGCTTTCATGGCCCAGGGCAGGACTTCCGAAAAACGAAATCGGAACGATCATGCTTACGACGCCATCGTCATCGGCTCCGGCATGGGCGCGCTCGCCTTTGCCGGCATCATGGCCAGGCTGCGGAAGTGGCGCGTCCTCATTCTGGAGCGCCATTTCAAAATCGGCGGTTTCACGCACACGTTCAGCCGCCCGGGCGGCTGGACCTGGGATGTCGGGGTTCATTACATCGGCGAAATGGGACACGGCATGACCGGGCGGCGCCTGTTCGATTTCATCACCGATGGCGGCGTGGACTGGGCACCCATGCCGGATGTTTACGATGTGTTCGTTTATCCCGGCCTCACCCTGAAGGTTCCAAAGGGGCGCTCGAATTTCGAGCGCGCACTCGTGGAAGCTTTTCCCGCGGAGAAGCGAGCCATCGGCGAATATTTCCGGGACATCAAGCGGGCCGCGAACTGGTTCAGCCGTCGCGTCATGGTGATGGTCACGCCGCAACCCGTGAGCTGGATCGTGCAAGCCATCAATCGTTTTTCGGAACAATCGGCATTGCAGACGACGCAGCAATACCTGGAAGGCCACATCCGCGATACTCGTCTTCGCGCCGTGCTCGCTTCGCAATGGGCCGACTACGGATTGCCTCCCGGACGCAGCGCATTCGTGGCCCACGCCGTGATCGTAAACCACTATCTGAACGGCGCATGGTATCCCGTCGGCGGGGCGGGAGAAATTCCCAAGGCGGCGAGTTCAGTGATTCACGCAGCCGGTGGAGATCTTCTGCCGGGACACGAAGTCACGAAAATTATTCTGGAGGGCGGCCGGGCAGTAGGCGTGGAGGTTCAGCCCAAGAAAGGGAAAGATCAACCTCGGCTGGAATTTCGCGCGCCGGTCATTGTTTCCGATGCGGGAGCCTGGAACACGTTCACGAAGCTCTTGCCCAGCGAGGCGGTCCCGTTTCGCGGTGAACTGAAAACACCTCCGGAGGGCCTGGAAGTCGTCGAGCTGTTTCTGGGCCTGAAGCGGGATCCTCGCGAGCTGGGTTTTCAGGGAGAAAATTACTGGATATTCTCTTCCTTCGACCACGATCAGATGTGCGCCGGCCGGGATGACTTGCTGGATGGCCGCGCCCCCATGGCTTACCTCTCGTTTCCATCGTTGAAAGACCCGCAGGCGCGGAGCCACACGGCGGAAATTGTGGCGCCTTTTTCCTACCGCACTCTTGAGGCGTTTCGCGAAAAGCCCTGGCGCCGCCGCGGAACCGACTACGAGTCGGCCAAGGGCCGCATGATAGAAGCTTTACTGGACCTCGTGGAGAAGCAGCACCCCGGCTTTCGGGAACTTGTGGCATACGCCGAACTCGCCACGCCCCTTACATTCGAAACTTTCACAGGAGCGCCGTCGGGGACGATCTACGGATATCCGGCGACCCCGGACAGATTTCGAAAGACCTGGCTCACGCCCAAGACCCCAATCCGGAATTTATACTTGACCGGCGCAGATGCAGCAGTGCTCGGAGTCATGGGGGCCTTGATGGGCGGAGTTGCCACGGCGAGCACGCTCCTCGGTCCTGCTGGATTTCTCGAGATTATGCGTTCGGCAAGTACGCTCGTCCGCAACAAAGACGCGTAAGGCGGGAAACTCCTAGTCCGCAATCATTACCAAAGATTTCGAATCTGACAGCTACACGTAAAACGATGAGCATGGTGTGCGCAGTTTTGTGGCGCCGGCGTCTCGCCGGCGATTTTGCGGTGCATTGAGACTAGAAAAACCGCCGGCGAGACGCCGGCGCTACGAAATCCCGCGGCCTGTTGTGAGTCACAAGCGTGAAAGTCCACCGATCAGATTCGGCGTGAGGAATAAAAGCTAAACGGACGTTTGGGCGAGAACGCCCTCTTCCTGGTAAAACGCCGAAGGCTTATTTTCGAGCAGAAGTTTGCGGAGGCGGGCGCGTTCGTCGAGATCCATGTCGGCAAATTCAAAGCCGAGGCCTTGTGCTCTCGCATCGCGCATCAAGACCTGCGCGCGAATCGGGCGCAGTCCCGAGCCAATTCTCATCGAAACGAGTGTGCCCGGCGGCAAATGCTTTTCGCCCACGGCGATTCCTCCGCTCAAGCTCAGCCCACGGATTTCCAACCGGTAGGAATCCTGACCCGCTGTCGCGATGGCCGTGATGGGTTGCGACAGGCGGACGCGAGGATAGCGCCGGCGGCGGAAATATTTTGCGTTGGGCAGCGGATCGAGTGGCGCCAGAGCCAATTCGTTTGCGCTGAACCCGCTGCGCGGGACGAACTCCGTTGCCCAATCCGGATCGATCTTCGTCATGGACTGCACGGCTGCCAGGCGCAATTCACCCGCGTGCGTCCAGCGAAACATGTGGCGCGCTTCCGCAATGCCGCGCAATAGTTCCGTGGCCTCTCGCGCCTTCAGCCTTCCGAGCGCCTCCACCGCTTTCAACCGCACAAACGGCCCGGCCGAGCGGCTCGCGTCGCCTTCCGCCAAGCGCAATAAAGTAGGGATGCAGGCCGTGTCTTCACTCAATCCGATTTCATCGATGGCCAAGGGCAGCAAAACTGGATCGAGCAGGTGAAGCAGATTGGCCAGCAGACTTCCGCGCTCGGGTGCGCCGCCCATCGCCACCAGGCGGACCGCGCGGTCTTGCGCTTGCCGCGGCCAATCAGCGAGGCGCTCGGGCAACCAGCGCTCGATTGCCGGCGGGTCGAGGCGGCTCAGCAAGCCCCCCGTTTCTGCGGCTTCGTTTGCGGAGCCGGAGCGAAGCGCGTCACGCAAGGAGGCCATCAATTCTTCTCCCACGGCGCGCGCCAAATCCACCAGGCGCTGCATCTCGGCGCGACTGGAGGTCCGGTTGAAACGCAGAATCAAATTTTCCGCCGCGCTGCGCGGCACCCGTTGCAATAAAATCTCCAAACCTCCGAGCTTGCGATCCCCGCGCAACACGTCCTCCAAAAATTCCGGCACGCGTTTTTCCAGCCCGATGCGGGGACGCAGGCTTTGGGCGAAGACTGGCCGCTGGTGCTCCACCGTATCCAGCGAATCGAGCGATTGCAGCAGCGCGGGGAAAAACCGCCGCGCGCCCGCTTCCTGCGCCAGGCGCACAAACGCGGCGCTGATGAGCCCTTGCAAATTGTCGTCGCGCTCGACGCTCAACTGCGCCCCTGCCACCTGGATTGCGGGCGCAAGAGGGCGGCCTCCGAGTGAGGCGTACACTTCGGCGAGATCGGCGATGCCAATCGCCGAACGGCGTCGCGCTTCGAATTCCGGACTTTGCAGGCAAGCGGCGTAATTCTGCAGGATCGCCAGCACTGCCTTTTCATCGCCGCTCTTGAGAAGTTCCTCGACGTATTGCTTGAGGTTGCGCGCCGGAATGCACCATGCGTCCGGGGAAGTGAGCACGGCGCGCTTGCCCCGTTCCGGCACGGCCGCCCAGAACTGCTGGTCCAGCAACTCCGCAGTCGATTCGACGATGACTCCCGCGTCCGCCAGTTTTTGCTCGTGCCCGCCCAGGATTTTTCGCAGTCCTTCGATTTCCTGAGACATCTTTTCGAACATCTGGCGCACGGCGTTGACCTTCACTTCGCCGCGCTGGTAGCGCTCCAGGGCAAACTTGATCGCGAGGTGTTCCGCCAGACGCAACAGCATCGGGTCTTTCGAATTCGCCGCAGGCGCCTTGGCCGCCACGGCTGCCAGGGCCTGGCGTAGCACCTCCTGCGATTGCTCCGGGAGCTTCGTCAATTCTTCCTGCAAGGGGCCGGGCTGCATGCTTCCGCCTTGGCCCGAGACGGTGTGTCCTAGACTCGTCAGAAGCTTCAGAATTCCAAGGATGTCTTCGTCTTTTGTGGTCCAACCCGAATTGCCGCTTCCCGTGTCACCCGGTCCCCGTGTACCACCTGCACCCACGCCGCCAGAGCCACCTGGGCCCAGGCCGCCGGGACCGCCTCTGCGCGGCCCTCCGCTCCCGGATGGGCCCCCTCCCGCTCCTCGCTGGACTACTCCGCCAGCGGGTTTTGCTCCAGAATAGGGGCTTTGGCCGCCGGGGGCTCCTCTTCCAGTCCCGCCGCCCGCTGCTGAAGTGCCTGTGCCGCTTCCTGTGCCGCTGCCCGTTGCACCTGTGCCCGTGCCACTTCCTGCGCCGCCGCCCGTTGCTCCAGCGCCCGGGCTGCCACCAGTGCCGCCGCCCGTTCCTGCTGTGCCCGAGCCACTACCAGTGCCGCTGCCCGCTGCGCCTGTGCCCGTACCACTTCCTGCGCCGCCGCTCGCTGTGGCAGCGCCTGCGCCGCTTCCTGTGCCAGCTAAATCTCCTGCGCCCGATCCTGTGCCCGCGTTGCCGCCTGTGCCGCCGGACCCTCCCGTCCCTGGACCATCTCCGCCAGAACCGCCGCCGGGACCATCTCCTGATTCGCCGCGTGATCCTTCGGCTGCGGCGATCAATTGCAGGAGTTTCTGCGGATCGCGGAGCCAGTCCTTCATCGAATCGGCGTCGGCACCCAATGTTTGCGCGGTAAGCAAACCGGCGGCCAGAGCGTCGCTCTTGGATGCATCTTCCGCGACGAAACGAATTTCGTTGATTCGAATGTTCGTGCCCGCCAGCGCTGTTTTCAGCTGCTCGGCCAAAACCGAGGGCTTCGTATTTTGCGTGGGGAAGGCGCGCACCAGCCGTTCGAAATCTTCTTTTGTGACGCGCGAGGTGAATTGGATGCTGGCGAGGCCGGCGGCCGAAAGCAATTGGGCAAAGCTGCGTTCGGCGGGAGTCGCTTCGATGGGCACGCCATCGAGCAGGAGTTGAGAGCCGGTGGCGCTCAGCAGCAGGCCGGATTCATTAGTAACGGGAATCGCCGCGTGCAATTCATTCCAGGCGGTATTGAACTGCTCGGCCGTGCGCGCATGGTCAAAGCTGTAGAGCCGCGCATATTTGAGCAGAATGTTGAGGCTGCGGATAAATGCGCGCGCGGATGTCTGCGATGTTTGCTTGGTATTGGCTGGATCCATCGCGTACTGGGCGCAGGCAGGATGCGCCCCTCCTCTCTTACCCTAGCGCGGGCTCGCGCAGGGAACAATGGCCTGCGGCTGTCTTGTGGCCAAAGTGGAACTGCCTGTCCTACAGGCCGGGTGCCAGTGGACGTACGCACCTTTCTCGTTCAAAATGAACGGCTGTAGAATGCGCAGCCTTAAATTTTGTTAATCCAGGAGAAACTGACCATGCCGCCTCCCCCCATGCCCCAGCCGCCCAAATTGCCCATTCAGGGTGTGAAAAATCTCGTCGCCGTCGCGAGCGGAAAGGGCGGCGTGGGAAAGACCACGGTTGCCGTCAACTTGTCCCTTGCGCTCAAGCGGTTGGGCGCGTCGGTCGGCTTGCTCGATGCGGATGTGTACGGCCCCAACGTGCCCATCATGCTGGGGACCGAAGAGCAACCGCAGGCGATCAGCGAACGGGAAATTCTTCCTGTCGAGGTGCAGGGGTTGAAGATGATTTCGATGGGCCTGCTCAATCCGGGTGACAAGCCCATGATCTGGCGCGGGCCGATGCTGCACAGCGTGATGCAGCAGTTCCTGCGCAGCGTCCTATGGGGCGAGCTGGACTATCTGATCATCGACCTTCCTCCCGGCACTGGGGACGTACAGCTTTCTCTGATCCAGCTTGTGCCGGTGACGGGCGCGGTGCTGGTGACGACGCCTTCCACTGTTGCGCTGGCCGATGTCCGCAAGGCCATGGAAATGTTTCGCCAGGTCAACGTGGATATCCTCGGCGTGGTCGAGAACATGAGTTTTTTCAGTTGCCCGCATTGCCAGGGACGCATTGACGTCTTTGGTCATGGCGAAGGACGGCGCATCGCGGAAACCTACGGCGTGCCGCTGCTCGGCGAAATCGAAATCGATCCGCAAATCCGCATCGGTGGCGATACCGGGAAGCCGGTCGCGCTGCTCGGGCCGGACGCGCCTGGGGCGAAGAGTATCTATGCGATGGCGCGCGCTGTCGCCGGGCGTTTGGAGGCGAAACCGGCCGCGGCCCGCGGATCTGTCGTTGAAATTGATTGAGTGTTTCCTGTCGTCGATTGGTGAGCTGAGTGACGATCTCAAGGTCAACTCATCCGGGATTTTCGAGGTGACTCATATTTGAGCAGATACCTCCTCGACGAAGGGCGCAGCCGCAGCGGCTCGCCTTCGGGAACATGCCCGTTCCTGGAACGAAAGCCGGGGCCGTCGTCTCGGTCGGGCTTGTTGTTGTTGCTTGGCTGGCAATTCCCCTGGCTCGGCCGTTCATTCTCGGCACCGCCGGTCTCGGCGCAGTCGTGGGCGTACTCCTGTATCGGCTGCACAACCGCGAATAGTGCGCCGAAAGATCGTTGCGTTTCTTGTCAGCCATGAACGCGTGTGTTAGCTTCACTTGTTTCAATTCCAACGAGGTGACGGCATGATTCGCAGCCATCATGGGCGGACGCCGCAAATCGCGGCGTCGGCTTACATCGATCCTCAAGCGGTCGTCATCGGCGACGTTTCCATTGGCGAGCTCTCCAGCGTGTGGCCGTGCGTCGTGATTCGCGGCGATGTGAACTGGATCCGCATCGGTTCGCGTACCAATATTCAGGACGGCTCGATCCTGCACGTGTACAAGGACACGCATCCGCTGCAATTGGCCGATGCGGTTACGGTCGGCCACGGCGCCATCCTGCACGGCTGCACGATCGAATCGCGCGTCCTGATCGGCATGGGCTCGATTCTCTTGAACGGCGCGCGCATCGGCGAAGGCTCGATTGTGGCGGCGGGCACGCTCGTTCCCGAGGGCACGGTGGTCCCGCCGGGCAGCTTGTTCATGGGACATCCCGGAAAATTCCGCCGCGCGCTCACGCCCGAAGATCAGGCGAGCATCGAGGCGTACGCCGCGCGCTACGTCGAGTATTCGGAGACGTACAAGGCTCAGTAGGACGGGCTTCAGCCTGTCTCTTCGTAATCGAGCAGCAACCCGAAACCCGACAGGCTGAAGCCCGTCCTACTCGTTCAACACAGAGTTCGCCGGGGTCGGAGCACAGAGGGCACAGAGAAGAAAGATGAGAGTTCCGGAATCACCAGTCACCAGTCACGAGTCACCAGTCACAGGATTTCCCATTGTCGGATAAAGTTAAATTCCAGGCTATCAAAGGTGTGCGCGATATTCTTCCGCCGGAGTCCGCGCTGTGGAACCGCGTCGAGCAGATCGCGTGCGAGGTCTTCGGCACGTTCGGATTCACCGAAATTCGCTTGCCGATCTTTGAACAAACTGAGCTCTTCGCGCGATCCGTCGGTCAGGAAACGGACATCGTTTCGAAAGAAATGTACACATTTGGCGTTGGATTCGACCCCGATTCAAAGGAAGAAAGTTTGCCAGGGCGGACGATTAGCCTTCGTCCCGAAGCTACAGCTTCCGTCGTTCGCGCTTACATTGAACACGGGATGCAAACACTACCGGGCAACGTAAAGATGTTCTACCTGGGGCCGATGTTCCGACGGGAAAGGCCACAGAAGGGGCGCTACCGCCAGTTCTATCAGATTGGCGCGGAAGTGCTGGGGTCTTCGGACGCGCCGGGGATCGACGCGGAAGTGATTGAGATGTTGATGAGGCTTTTCGAGCGGCTGAGACTCAAGGGCGCAGTTCTGCACCTGAATTCGATTGGTGATAAGAATTGTCGCCCCGTTTACGTCGAAAAATTACGCGCGGAATTACAAAAAGTGCGCGAACAACTTGGGCCGGACAGCCAACGGCGCATCGAGACGAATCCGCTGCGCGTCCTGGACTCGAAGCTTGAGAGCGAGCAGGGGATCATCGAGAAATTGCCGCGCATCGCGGAACATCTTTGCGGCGATTGCCGCGCGCATTACGACGAAGTGAAGCGCCAGCTTGGGATGCGCGGCATTGTGTACCAAGAAAATTGGCGGCTCGTGCGCGGCCTCGACTACTACATGCGCACAACCTTTGAAATCACGGCGCCGGGGCTCGGTTCGCAGAATGCGGTTTGCGGCGGCGGACGCTATGATGGTCTCGTGGAATTGTTGGGCGGTCCCGCCACGACAAAAGGAATCGGATTTGCCATCGGCACAGACCGGCTGGTGCTTTCGCTGCAGGAAGCGGGAGAGGGCGAGACGCCGGGCGGGCCTGCCGGTAAGGCAGTTGGACCTGACGTGTATCTCGCATGGTTTGGATCGCCGGCGCTGACTGCGGCGATTGGACTTGCGAGGCGGCTGCGCGATGAGGGTTTCGTCGTCGAGCTGCCGGCGGTTGAGATGAAATTTGGGAAATCGCTCGGCCTTGCGGATCGATTGAAAGCGCGCCACGCCGTGATCGTGGGCGATGACGAACTGGCGGCCGGAGTCGTCACGGTGAAGCGCCTCTCGGACGGCACGCAGCAGAAAATAAGCGAGCAGGAATTGTTTTCGTCTCTGCGCGCGGAGCGTGCCATTTGATATGTGCAATGAACAACCCCTTTGTCATTCCGAGCGAAGCGAGGAATCTCTCCGTGGTTTTTGATTCGCACCGAAAAGGCAGAGAGAGATTCCTCGCTTCGCTCGGAATGACAAAATGCCTTACTATCACGGGTAAATTGAATTAACGCGGAAGGGAAACAAGACTTCGTGCTTGATTCACTCGGAACATTGCAACGGACACATTATTGCGGGAATCTGCGCGCTGCGGATGCCGACAAAAATGTTGTCCTGATGGGCTGGGTCCACCGGCGGCGCGACCTGGGCAATCTTCTCTTTATTGATTTGCGCGACCGATCCGGGCTCGCGCAAATCGTTTTCAACAAGGAACTGCACGCCGCGGCGCATGGCCGCGCCGAGGAATTGCGCTCGGAATTTGTCGTCGCGGTTATCGGGCGCGTTGTGAAACGGCAGAAGATGAATCCCGATCTCACATCGGGCGAAGTGGAAATCATCGCCAGCGAACTGCGCATCCTGAACACGGCGAAGACGCCGCCGTTCGTGGTCGAAGACGACCTGACCGCGAACGAAGAGACGCGCTTGCGTTACCGCTATCTCGATTTGCGGCGCACGAAGCCGCGAGAAAATATCGCGCTGCGCCACCGCGTGATCCTTGAAATTCGCAAGGCCATGGACGAGATGGGTTTTTATGAAATCGAAACGCCCATGCTCACACGGTCGACGCCCGAGGGCGCGCGCGATTACCTCGTGCCGAGCCGCGTGCATCCGGGGCAATTTTACGCGCTTCCGCAATCGCCGCAGATTTTCAAGCAGATATTGATGATCAGCGGGATGGACCGCTACTTCCAGATCGTCAAATGTTTCCGCGACGAAGATTTACGGGCCGACCGCCAGCCGGAATTCACGCAACTCGATCTGGAAATTTCGTTTCCCACGCAGGACACCGTTTTTGGCGTGATTGAAAACGTGATGGTGCGCGCCTGCGCCGTGGCCGGCATTACGGTGAAGGGCCCGTTCCGCCGCATGGAATACAAAGAGGCCATCCGCCGCTACGGTTCCGACAAGCCCGACTTGCGATTCGGAATGGAATTGCACGACGTGACCGAACATTTTGCCGCGGCGCGCGAAACGCTGCACATCGAAGGCAACGTGCAGGCCCTCGCTGCGCCAGGCGCAGCCACATTTTCGCGCAAACAGCTCGACGAAATCGCCGAGAAAGCGAAATCGCTTGGCGCGCGCGGCGTGTACACGTTGAAAGTTACGGCCGAGGGCGTGACTTCGCCGCTGGAAAAAAATCTTGGCGCGGAGACGCTGAAGAAAATCGCCGCCAGCGTGGAAGCCAAGCCGGGCGATCTCGTCGTCGCCGTCTCCGCGAAGGAGCAAATTCCTGGGACAGACGCCGCCGCGCTGATCGCCGGGCAATTGCGTTTGCTGCTCGCGGACCAGCTGAAATTAATTCCGAAAGACCGTTGGGGATTTTTGTGGATCACCGGCTTCGCGCTCTTCGAATGGAGCCCGACCGACAAATGCGTCGTCAGCGCGCAGCATCCCTTCACCGGGATTGTGGAGGAAGATATTTCGAAACTTGAAGACCCCTCCGACGAAGTGCGCCTGTCCATGCGTTCGAAGGGATACGACCTGGTGCTCAACGGCGTCGAGCTGGGCTCGGGCAGCATTCGAATTCACCAGCAGGAGCTGCAGGACCGCGTGTTCAAAGCGTTGGGCCTCAGCGAGGAACAGCGTAGGAATCGCTTCGGCTTCTTCCTCGATGCGCTGACGTACGGAACGCCTCCGCATGGCGGCATCGCTTTGGGCCTGGACCGCGTCACGGCATTGCTCGCGGGCGAAAAGTCGATCCGCGAAGTGATCGCCTTCCCGAAGACGGCGAAGGCGCAGGATTTAATGGCCGACGCGCCGTCTCACGTCGACACGGACCAGCTCGATTTGCTCGGCATTCAGTTGAAGCCAGCCGAGGGGAAATAGTGGATCGCTTAGACCTGTAGCGCCCGCCTTCAGGCGGGCATCTACATGATTTTAAAATGCCAACCTGAAGGTTGGCGCTACAATTAGTCGACACATGACTCGAATACGCATACTGCCGGAAAACGTCGCGAACAAGATCGCCGCGGGCGAGGTGGTCGAGAGACCCGCGTCCGTTGTGAAAGAGTTGCTCGAAAACGCGCTGGACGCTGGGGCGCGGTCGATTCGCGTGGAAGTCGAGTCGGGCGGGAAGCGGATGATTCGCGTGATCGACGACGGGAGCGGGATGATTCACGACGACGCGTTGCTCGCATTCGAGCGACACGCGACATCGAAGCTGCGAACGGCCGACGATCTGCTCTCGATCGCGACGCTCGGGTTTCGCGGCGAAGCGCTGCCTTCGATCGCCGCGGTTTCGCGCCTACTGCTGCAAACGCGCGCGACCGAGGAAGAAGAGGGAACGCGGGTCGAATTTGCGGGCGGAAAACTCGTCGGCGTGAATCCGGAGGGTCTTCCTTCGGGAACGACGATCAGCGTGGCCGACCTTTTTTACTGCGTGCCTGCGCGGCGAAATTTCCTGAAGTCGGAAACGACGGAACTCGGCCACATCGCTTCGCTCGTCACGCACTACGCGCTCGCGCATCCCGACAAACAATTCGTATTAAAAACGCCGACGCAGGAAATCATCCATGCGACGGCCGTCGAGACGATGGCCGAGCGCGTGTACCAGCTGTTTGGACGCCAGGCGCTCGACGAGTTGCTTGAACTTTTGCCGGTCCGCTCGCCCATGCGCGCCGCGATCACCGAGGCGGAGCTCACCAGCGAAGAGCACGCCGCGGAACTCGTCGTGCGCGGATTCGCTTCGCGGCCCGAAGTGCAGCGCGGCAATCGCAACGGCATTTATGTTTTTGTGAACAAGCGCCTGGTGCGCGACCGCCTGATCCTCCACGCGATTCACGAAGCCTACCGCAACGTGCTGCCGCCCGCGGTTTTTCCGGCGGTGCTGCTGTTTCTCGATTTGCCGGCCGAGGAAGTGGACGTGAACGTTCACCCGGCAAAAATCGAGGTGCGTTTCCGGCATCCCCAATTCGTGCACGACTTCACGCGCGATTCGATCCGCCAGGCGCTTTCGCGCGCGAGGCCGATCCCGAGCTTCGCCGGCGTCGCGCCGTCCGCCGCAAGCCCAGGAGAGCAGGGGAACGGCAACGCAGCCATCGCCGCCGTTGCGGGCGCGAACCAATCGGGCACAGGGTTGCCGCGCGCCGTCATTCCGCCAATGGGCGGGCCGTCCATGAGCGGACCCCCGGCGAGCGGATCGATGATGAACACGGGGAGCGCGACCGGTGCGACGATTGCCGGAGATTTCGAATTGACGGGCGCGCCGATGCGGCCGGAGGCGCAGCGCTTCCGATTCGAAAGCGGCATCGGGGCGGTTTCCGACGAATCCCTTTCCGAGAGCGCAGGGAACTTCAGTGAGGCTGAACCACGGGCAAGTGCGGGAAGCTTGACCGAACTCAAGCCGCTGGGGCAGGTGAATTCGAGCTTCATTGTGGCCGTCAACGGCGAAGGGTTGTGGATCATCGACCAGCACGTGGCGCACGAGCGGGTGCTGTTCGAACAACACCTGCGCGCACGGCGCGAGGGGCAATTGACAGGGCAGCGCCTCCTGGTACCGATGATGGTGGAGCTTTCGCCGCGGCAAATCGTGATTTTCGAACGCATCGCCGAGGAGCTGACCGCCAACGGCTTCGAAGTGGCGCAAATGGGGCCGCGCAGCGTGGCGATTCACGCCGCGCCGGCCGGAATCGCCACTTCAGACGCGGAGCGGCTGCTGATGGAAATTCTGGACGGCACCGAGCGCGAAAACGCGGCGATTTCGATGGATTCGCTGCAGGCGAAAATCGCCGCTTCGACCTCCTGCCATGCGGCGATCAAAGTGAACATGCCGCTCGACCAGAAAAAAATGGAGTGGCTGCTGGCGGAACTCGCGAAAACGGAAGCGCCGATGAGCTGCCCGCACGGGCGGCCGATCGTGTTGCGCTACTCGGTGCGCGAAATCGAGCGCGCGTTCAAGCGAATTTGATATTCCCGTGAATGAAAAACTCATCATCGCCATCGATGGCCCGGTCGGATCGGGGAAGAGCACCGTCGCGCGGCGAGTGGCGGAGATGCTGGGTTACACGCATCTGGACAGCGGCGCGATGTACCGCGCGGTCGGGCTCAAAGCGTTGCGCGACGGGGTGCCGCTCGATTCGCCGGAACGTCTGGCAAAGTTAGCCGAAGCGGCGCGCATCGATCTCGTGCCGCGAGACGGGAAGTTGCTTGTCCTTCTCGATGGCGAAGACGTCACGGACGCGATTCGGACGCCGGACGTTTCCCACGCCGCGTCCGTAGTCGCTGTGGTGCCGGGCGTCCGGCATCCGATGGTGGCCGAACAACGGCGCGCGGGCGAGCAGGGCCGAGTGGTGATGGAGGGGCGCGATATCGGATCGGTGGTGTTCCCGCACGCGGACTTGAAGATTTTTCTCGATGCTTCTCCCGAAGTGCGGGCCAGCCGCCGCCAGCGCGAACTGGAGGAAAAGGGCGAATCGCTGGAATTTGCGAGGGTCCTCGAGGGAGTGCACGAACGCGACCGGCGCGACCGCGAGCGCAAGATGTCGCCGCTCGTGCGCGCGGCGGATGCCGTGATCGTGGATAACACGGCGATGGATGCGGAGGAAACGGCGCGCGCGATTGTCCTGCTGGCGAAAGAAAAGGCGAGGGCGGCGGTGGGGTGAGTGGTGATTAGTGACTGGTGACTGGTGATTCGTGACTCGTGATTTGTGATTCGTGAAAGTCTGCAAGTCTGCTCGTTCTTCGATTTTCCGCGTTTGGATTCACGGCTTTTTACCTGAAGGAAGAAAACACTTTCAGCCGGCAACCGGAACGCGGACATTGCGCCGGAGGGCCGTGGACCAATCCACCGCAGTGAGGTACAGCGCGGAAATCTGGTCTTCTTTCATTCCGGTCTTTGACGCGATCGCACTGACATTTTCCCAATCCGCGCGTTCGTGGGCGATCGCGAGCTCCAGCAATTGCCAGTACAATCCTGTTCGCGCCTGCAACGCGTCCTTGATTTCGCCGCGCACCGGCAGCTCCGCCAGAATGGAATCGAGCGGCCGGTCGAGGATCGCGTCCATCACGGAGAGAAGCCCCATCATGAACAGGTCGTTCGCATGCCCGGCCATTCCCGCGAGCGGAGCGAGCAACTCGCAGAATCGGCCACGGACGAGCGGCACGATCATCAATTCATCGGGTTTCCCATCGGCCAGCACGCCGACCGATACCACCACGATCCATTTCCGGAGCTCGCGTTCGCCGAGCAGGGAAAGGGCGTGCGGGACGGAGTGGATTTCCGAGCGGAGGCCGAAGGCCGCGGAATTGAGGTAGCGCAGCAAGCGGAAGGTAAGGGAAGCTTCGTGCTTGATCTTGGAGGCCAGTTCCTGGATGTCGAATTCGGGAGCGGTCGCCGCGTGCAGGAGTTCGAGGTAGGCTAATTTGAAGGAAGGCAACGTGCGATGCTGCATGATTTCGGGGCGGCAGAAAAAGTAGCCCTGGAAGAGAGAGTATCCCATTTGCATGCCTGCCGCGTATTCCTCCTGGGTCTCCACTTTTTCGGCCAGCATGCGTATATTTTTTCCTGCGTACCGGGAAACAATCGCGTGTTGTTCCTTTCGGCCGGTGAGGCGGAAATCCACCTTGAGGATGTCCGCGAAAGCAACCAAAGGTTCCCAAGCGGGAGAATCCACGAAGTCATCGAGAGCAATCGTATATCCCGCCTTCTTCAGGCGCCGGCAGGCTTCGATTACTTCCTGGTCGGGTTTGACGGTTTCGAGAATTTCGATCACCACCGATTTGGGCGGGAAAAGAGAAACAAAGTCCCGGAGGAGAAAATCGCGGGGACAGTTGATGAACATGAGGTGCCCGGCGGTAATTTTCTCAAAACCGATCAGGAAGGAGGTATCCAGGAGGGAAGTCGATGCCAGCTCGAGATCCAAGCCATCGCAAGAGTTCTGAATGCCATTGCGAAAAAGGAGTTCGTAGGCGAACAATTCACGCGCGCGATTCAGGATGGGCTGGCGAGCCAGATATTTCATTTAGGAACCCCTTCTCGATCGAAAAAATGCCGAAGACTTCGGCACTGACCCAAGATGGAAGGGGGAACGGAAACGCGCGAATTCTCTAGCTCGGGCTGGACATGGAAGCAAGAAACTCGGCGTTGGACTTCGATTTGGAGAGGCGTCCCAAGAGCAACTCCATGGCCTCGACCGGCGAGAGAGGATTCAGCACCTTGCGAAGCACCCACACGCGGTTGAGTTCATCGGGCGGCATCAGCAATTCTTCTTTTCGAGTGCCGGAACGATTGATGTCGATGGCCGGGAAGATGCGCTTGTCCACCAGACGGCGGTCCAGGTTGATTTCCATGTTGCCGGTGCCCTTGAATTCCTCGAAGATCACGTCGTCCATGCGGCTGCCGGTATCAATGAGTGCCGTGGCGATAATGGTGAGCGAGCCGCCCTCTTCGACGTTTCGCGCGG
The DNA here is from genome assembly GCA_963719875.1 of uncultured Acidobacteriota bacterium. Classification (GTDB taxonomy): domain Bacteria; phylum Acidobacteriota; class Terriglobia; order Acidiferrales; family UBA7541; genus Palsa-360. The sequence goes on from CAVRDJ010000002.1 coordinate 3,200,853, forward strand.
CAGCGAAGAAACGCCGCGGGCGCTGCAGGGCGTTCGCGTCGATACCGCCCGAGAGGACCTTGCCTGAGGGCGGGGTAACAGCGTTGTAGGCGCGCGCGAGACGCGTGATCGAGTCGAGCAGGATCACCACGTCGCGCTTGTGTTCGACGAGGCGCTTGGCTTTTTCGAGCACCATTTCCGCGACCTGGATGTGGCGCTGCGGCGGCTCGTCAAAGGTCGAGCTGATGACTTCGCCCTTTACCGTGCGCTGCATGTCGGTGACTTCTTCCGGCCGCTCGTCGATCAAAAGAACGATCAGGGCGACTTCCGGGTGATTGGAGGTCACCGAGTTGGCGAAAGCCTGCAGCATCATGGTTTTTCCGGTGCGCGGCGGCGCGACGATCAAGCCGCGCTGTCCCTTTCCAACCGGGCAGAGCAGGTCCAGTACACGGCCGGTCAGGTTTTCGCGGGTCGTTTCCATTTTCAGACGGCCCTGGGGATAGAGGGGCGTCAAGTTGTCGAAGAAAATTTTGTTTCGCGCGACTTCGGGATCCTCAAAATTAACCGCCTCGACTTTGATCAACGCGAAATAGCGCTCGCCGTCTTTGGGGGGCCGGACCTGTCCCGAGACCGTGTCGCCGGTGCGCAGGTCGAACTTCCGGATTTGCGAGGGCGAGACGTAAATGTCGTCCGGGCCGGGGAGATAGTTGTACTCCGGCGCGCGCAGGAACCCGAAGCCGTCGGGCAGGCATTCCAGGACGCCTTCGGAGAAAATCAGGCCGTTCTTTTCCGTCTGGGCGCGCAGGATCTGGAAGATCAACTCTTGCTTGCGCATGCCGCTGGAGCCCGGGATGGCCAGGTCCTTGGCGATTTTCGCCAGATCGGTAATATTCTTATCTTTCAGTTCCGCAAGACTAATGCTCATCGTTTTCATTTCCTTAAGTTTCTATAGAGATAAGCCTGAAGCTCAGGCCGGGGTTGTACTGATCGGCGGACACCGGGCAGGTGTGATTCGATATCCGACCGGGTTAGCCAAACTGGAAATTCAAATCATGGGTGATACGAATTACAGCCGCGTCCTGCATCCCAAAGCACCCCGCTGACTGATTCTTGTGCGTTTCATGGGGACGGAGGAGCCGAGGTTTCCCTCAATTGGTCAATTCTTGATCGCTTTCGGTTTCTGTTTCAAACTTCGCCGCCACTTCCGGGACTGCGTCGAGCGTTGCGGGTGTCAGGGGCCGTTCCAATGCGATTTCCAGAACTTGGTCCATGCTCTCGACGAACCGTAGGGTCAGGTCGGCCTGTATTTCCGCCGGGATGTCAGCCAAATCCTTTTCGTTGTCTTTCGGCAGAATCACCGTGCGGATTCCGACCCGGTGAGCCGCCAGCAACTTTTCCTTCATGCCGCCGATCGGGAGCACTTTGCCGCGGAGCGTGATTTCGCCCGTCATGGCCACATCGCAGCGCACTGGAATGAGCGTGAGGGCGCTCACGATGGAAGTGGCGATTGTGATTCCTGCCGAGGGACCGTCCTTGGGGATCGCGCCTTCGGGAACGTGCATGTGGATGTCGAGGTGGCGGTAAAAATCGCGCGGCAGGCCAAAGGTTGCGGTGCGGGACCGCACATAGCTCATCGCCGCCTGGGCCGACTCCTGCATGACGTCGCCAAGCTTGCCGGTCAGCGTCAGGCGCCCCTTGCCCTGCATGATCGTGGCTTCGGTGGAGAGCACCGAACCGCCGACCTCGGTCCAGGCAAGACCCGTGGTGAGGCCGACTTCGTTCTTCTTTTCGGCCCAAATTTCCCGGTACTTGATAACTCCCAAAAATTCGCCGACGCCTTCAGGCGCGACATTGATCGAGTACTGCTTACCATCCTTCACTACACGCCGCGCGACCTTGCGGCAGATGCTGGAGATTTCGCGCTCCAGGCTGCGCACACCGGCTTCATGCGTGTAATGCCGGATGATGTGCGCGATGGCTTCGTCCGTGAAGGTGAGGTTGGTTTCCGTGAGGCCCGCGGCTTCGCGCGACTTGCGCACCAGGAAGCGCTTGGCGATCTGCGCCTTCTCGGCCTCCGTATAGCCCGGAATGCGCAGGATTTCCATGCGGTCCTGCAGGGGCTGGGGAATCGTGTGCAAGACGTTGGCGGTGCAGACGAACATCACTTTCGAGAGATCGTACTCGACATCGAGGTAGTGGTCGGTGAAGGAGTGGTTCAATTCCGGGTCCAGGACCTCCATGAGCGCCGCCGACGGGTCGCCGCGGAAGTCGGTGGACATCTTGTCCACTTCGTCGAGCACAAAAATCGGATTGATCGTTCCGGCCTTTTTCATCATCTGGATGATCTGGCCGGGCAGCGCGCCGATATAGGTGCGGCGGTGGCCGCGGATTTCCGCTTCGTCGCGCACGCCGCCGAGAGAGACGCGAATGAATTTTCGTCCCGTGGCGCGCCCGATGGACATGGCCAGGGAAGTTTTGCCGACGCCCGGAGGCCCGACAAAACACAGGATCGACCCGCGGGGATTTTTCACCAGCTGGCGCACGGCGAGGAATTCCAGGATGCGCTCCTTGATCTTTTCGAGCCCGTAGTGATCCTCTTCGAGAATCTTTTCCGCGAGTGAGATGTCGCGAATTTCCTTCGATCTTTTTTTCCAGGGCACGGCGAGCAGCCAGTCCAGGTAATTCCGGCTCACGGTGGATTCCGCGGACATCGGCGGCATCATTTCGAGGCGCTTTAATTCCTGCGTGGCCTTCTCGAGGGCGTCCTTGGGCATGCCCGAGGTATCGATTTTCTTTTTCAGATCTTCGAGTTCGTTCTTCTCGCCGCGTCCAAGTTCCTTGTGGATGGCCTTCAATTTTTCGTTGAGGTAATACTCTTTCTGGGCCCGCTCCATCTGGCGCTTCACGCGGGTGTTGATGTTGCGGTCGACGTTGAGCTTTTCGAGTTCGCTTTCCAGAATTTCGCCGACGCGGGTCAAGCGGTCCAGGGGATCGAAATTTTCCAGGAGTTCCTGCTTTTCCTCGACGGGGATCTGCAGGTTCGACGCGATGGTGTCGGACAATTTCGCGGGGTCGTCGACGCGCGTCGCGGCGATCATGGTGTCGTAATTCAGGCTCTGCGAGAGCTTGACGTACTGTTCAAACAGGCCGGTGACCTTGGTGACCGCCTGCTCGATTTGCGGGGAAGGCTCGGCCTTATTGGGAATCACTTTCAGCGTGGCCCGGAAAAAACCTTCGTCGGTGGAAATTTGCACGGCCTTGGCGCGCTCGACGCCTTCCACCAGCACGCGCAGGTTTCCGTCCGGCAAGCGAACGCTTTGCACGATATTGGCCAGCGTGCCGACGGAATAGATTTCATCGGGCTTGGGATCGTCGACGGAGGCATCGTGCTGGGTGGCGAGGAAAATCTTCTTGTCGGTGGCTAGCGCTTCTTCGAGGGCGCGCAGGGAACTTTCGCGTCCCACGATGAACGGGTTCATCATCTGAGGGAAGATGACCAGGTCGCGCACCGGCATCATGGGCACGCGTTTCGATTCCGTCTTTTCTCGGTTGAACATGGGTTCGGTGGTTATCTTACTGCTCCTTGAGCGAATTTTTTATTCGCGGCGGGGTGTCCGCCGTGGCGGACACGCACCCGTATTATCCGGCTTTTTCGAGCAACGTCCAATTGATCTCCCGGCTACGGACCATTTCGCCGGTCACGACGAATTCGCGGAGTTTGCGCTGGGCCGGTAGGTGGTACATGAGCTCGAGCATGAGGTCTTCCAGAATCATGCGCAGTCCGCGGGCGCCGACCTTGCGCTGCATGGCGAGTTCCGCCACGGTTTCCAGGGCATCATCGGAAAACCGGAGGCGCACGTTCTCAAATTCAAACAGTCTCTGATATTGACGGATGAGCGCGTTTTTCGGTTCCGTCAGAATCTGCATCAGTGCGGCCTTGTCCAGATCGCCCAGGACGCCGACGACGGGCAGGCGGCCCACGAATTCGGGGATCAGGCCGTAGCGGATCAGGTCGGTAGGCTGGGCCTGGCTGAGCAGTTCGATGTTGCGGCGCTGTGCGGTGGTGGGCTGCGCATCGGTGTGAAAGCCAAGCGATTTCTGCCCGATCCGGCGTTCAATTGTTTTTTCCAGGCCCACGAAGGCGCCGCCGCAAATGAACAGGATATTGGTCGTATCGACGGGCGTAAATTCCTGGTGTGGGTGTTTGCGTCCGCCCTGCGGGGGAACGTTCGCGATGGTGCCTTCGAGAATCTTCAAGAGGGCTTGCTGCACGCCTTCGCCGGAGACATCGCGGGTGATGGACGGGTTTTCGTCCTTCTTGGAAATTTTGTCGATCTCGTCGATGTAGATGATCCCTTGCTGCGCCTTGGTGACGTCGCCGTCGGCCGCCTGCAAGAGCTTCAAGATGATGTTCTCGACGTCCTCGCCGACGTATCCCGCTTCGGTCAAGGTCGTGGCGTCCACGATGGCAAAGGGAACGTCCAGCATGCGCGAGAGCGTCTGCGCCAGTAGCGTTTTTCCTGTTCCGGTGGGGCCAATGAGAAGGATATTCGACTTGGTCAACTCCACGTCGCCCGGCTGGCGGTTCAGGAAGATGCGCTTGTAGTGGTTGTAGACAGCGACGGCCAGCTTCTTTTTGGTTTTATCCTGGCCGATCACGTAGCCGTCGAGAAACGCTTTGATTTCCGGGGGGCGCGGCAGTCGCTTATTGACCGGATTCGCTTGTTCGCGCTTTTCTTCCTCGAGAATTTGTTCGCAGACGGTGACACACTCGTTGCAGATATAGGCGCGCGGGTAGTCCGAGGGCGAGCTGATCAACTTCTCGACCTGCTCCTGCGTCTTGTGGCAGAAGGAACAGCGCAGCGGTTCGTCAGTGCTGAGTTTTCTCAACGGTGTGTCGCCCTCCGCGGGTCAAGAGAACTTATTCTCGCCTGCGGAATATTCTAGGCCCCTTTGCAGCTTCCGTACACCGCCGCGTTTGTGTATTACTAACTGATTGGAACGCGTTAGCGGTGCTTGGTAATTATCTCGTCGATCAATCCGTATTCCTTGGCTTGATCCGCGGACATAATGAAATCGCGCTCGACGTCTTTTTCCAGACTATCGAGAGGATGCCCGCTGTGCAGCGCCAGCAGGCCATTGATGACCGAGCGCATGCGCAAGATTTCCTTCGCGTGGATATCGATATCGGTCGCCTGGCCTGATAACCCGGACATCCACGGCTGGTGAATCAGAATGCGTGAGTTAGGCAGTGAAAAGCGCTTCTTCGCGGCTCCGGCGGTCAGCAGGAGCGCGGCAATCGATGCGGCCTGGCCGACGCAGATGGTCACCACGCTCGGCCGCACGAACTGCATGGTGTCATAAATCGCCATTCCCGCCGTGATCGACCCGCCCGGCGAGTTGATGTAAAGCGAAATATCTTTCTCAGGGTCTTCCGCTTCCAAAAACAGGAGCTGAGCGGTGACCAGGTTGGCGACGTGGTCGTCAATCGGCGTCCCAATGAAAATAATATTGTCCTTGAGCAGCCGGGAATAGATATCGTACGCCCGCTCTCCCCGGTTGGTCTGTTCGACCACCATGGGGATGAGCGTTGTCGCATGCGGAGTCATAGCGTCTCGATCGTTCATAGGGTTTTTTAGGTTGCGCGGGGGACCCCGGCCGGAATCGCTTCAATTCTCCTTGGGTATTGTCCGGGTCCGGGAATTGCTGCAGAGCCAGTCCAGAGTTTTTTCACTCCGGATCTTAGATTTCATCCTATCCAGCGCACCTTGCCTTGTCAAGTTCGCGCGGACGGCTGTGGCCGATTCGCCACTGCGCTCCGCAATCGCCGCAATCTCCTTTTCCACTTCTTCGTCGGCCACCTCGATCTTTTCCGCTGTCGCGATCCGGTCCAGCAGCAACTCCGCCTTCACATCCTCGATCGAGCGATCCTTTTGCCGGCTGCGGAGCGCCACCCAGTCCACATTCACGGCGCGGGGATCGACGCCCTGCGAGGCGAGCGACCGCACGGTGCGCTCGAGGCGCGAGTCCATCTGGTGTTCGACCAGCGCCTCGGGGACGGGGAACTCATGCGACTTCACGATTTGGGCGAGCAGCTTTTCCCGCGTCTGTTCCGATTGGCGGTGGGCGCGCGCCGCTTCGAGATTCTCGCGCATCTTCTTGCGCAACTCTTCCAGGGTCTGCGCCTCGCTCACGTCCTTCGCGAATTCATCGGTCAGGTCGGGCCGCTTCTTTTCCTTGATGCCCAGAACCTCGACCGTGTAGGTATATGTTTTTCCCTGGAGCTTTGGATCGGGATAGTCGGAGGGATAGGCCACATCAAACTGTTTGTGGTCGCCGGTGTTCGCTCCGCGCAGATTCTGATTGAACGGCTCCATGGTCTCTTCGCTGCCCACGTGGCACAGAACGCTATCCGCCTGGAGCGGTTCGCCGCCCCCTGCCGGGATGCCCTTCAGCTTGAGCTGCGCGTAATCGCCATCGGCGATGGGCCGGCCTTCGATCGGTACAAAATTGGCGGCGCGGTCGCGAAGCTCGTCGAGAGCCTTGTCGACATCCGAATCATCGATCTGGTGATCTTCTATCTCGATTTCCAGGTCTCTGTATTGTCCTAGCTCAAACTCCGGCAGAACTTCGAACGTCGCGCGGAACTTCACCGGTCCGGTTTCCGTGAAGTCGACCTTATCGACTTGCGGCTGCGTCACCGGGACCAGCTTGCTTTCGGTAACGGCGCGCTCGATCTGCTCGGGCACCAGGGATTGCAGCACTTCGCTCTTGATGTCGTCGGCAAAACGGCGCCGGATCAAGGTGACGGGGGCCTTTCCGGGACGAAATCCCGGGACGCGCGCGACGCGGGCAAATTCCCGCGCGACGCGTTCCACGGCTTTTTGCACGGTTTCCGCGGGAATTTCCAGTTCCAATTCGCGCCGGCAAGTTGCTTCAGTCATCGTCAGGCCTTCGGGATCGCAGATTGCATTGTCAGATGGTCGAAATACGTCAGGAACCGCCCAAAGATTCGTACTTCTACTCTTTGCCGCTTCTCGGTCCGGAAAAATGGAAACGGGAAAGAACTGCGAGCGGGGTTCGGCGAAAGCAAAGTATAGGGGAATCGATCAGTCGCGTCAACTCGCTCGCACAAAAGTATATTGGAGCGGCACGCGGGAAGTCGTGGTGTCTTGCGCGCGCCACTTCTCCAATGGCCGCCGGTACCAATAAGCGATGGATCCAGCGGGAAGGCTTGCGGCTTTCGAGGCGGTTTCCTAGACTGAATCCAGGTGAAAAATTGGACGGCTGGGAGTTTCAATCTCGTTGTAGCCAATTCCAAATGAAGAACACACTCGGCCGCGCGGTATTTCTCGCTCTGATTTCCGTGCAATCGAATCACCATCCGGCGCAGGGCGATGCATGAAACAAAGTTCAGCTGGACAAATCGGCGGCAATCTTACTCTTCCACGGATTGCCCTCCTCATTTTTGTGGGGAGCTATTTTATCTACGCGATCTCACCGCAAGGCAGGCCTTCGTTTTCTGATTTGACGCAAGGAGCGGAAATCCCGCGCGTTGCTCTCACCGTTGTGCAGGAGGGAAGTTTTGCCCATCCCTTTTATTCGCTTCCCACCGGTCCGACGGCGCACACGGCGCCGGCCTACGTGCTCTTGTACGCCCTGGTCGCCAAAGTGTTCGGCATCGGCTGGACAGGAGCGAGGGTCCTTTGGGCGCTGAACGTCGGCTTTCTCGCGTTGCAGCTTAGTCTTTTGCCGGTGTTGTCGGACCGGCTGGGACTTGGCGTGGTTCCGGGAGTGGTCGCGGCAATTCTGGGCGTAATCGTCCAACCTTATCGGGTGCTTGTGGAATGGGAATCGCTCTTCATGGGGGCCTTACTGGTTGCCCTGTGCGTGATGACGCTGAGCTATTTCAAAATGCCCGGCGACTGGAGGCGTTCCCTGCTGTTCGGCCTTTTGTGGGGCGTCGCGATCCTTGCCAATCCCGAATGTATCTTGCTGTTGATTGTGTGGGCGCATATTGCGGCGATGGAGAATTCAGCGGAGCTTGTGTCGCGGGCGCGCCGCGCCATGGCCGTGGTTGTCGCGGGAGCCGCCCTCGCGTGCTTGCCCTGGTTTATTCGGAATTTTCAGCAGTTTCACGCCGTTTTTTTCGTGCGGGATAATTTTGGGCTCGAGCTGTTCACGTCGAACAATCCGTGTGCGCAGCCGACCATGCTGGAGAACCTCACCTCCGGCTGTCACGGCCTCACTCATCCCAATGCGAACTCTGAACTCGCGGTCGAGGTAGTTGAGAAAGGAGAAGTTCCCTTCAACCGGGAAATGCTGCACCGCGCGCTTTCGTGGATTTCGTCGAATCCGCGCGCCTTTGCTTGGCTGACGGCGCGGCGTATCCTGCGTTTCTGGTTTCCCTACCTCGGCAGTTTTCGCTATTCGATTCCCATGGGCCTGCTCACAATTCTTTCTCTTTCCGGGCTCGCCGGGATGTTTCGAGAACATCGCCGCGCGGCTTGGCTGCTGGCCTCGACGCTGCTCGTATACCCGCTCGTTCATTACCTGGTGCAGTTTGAGGCGCGCTACCGCTATCCCATCTTTTGGGCCACGTTCCTGCCCGCGGCATACGCAATCATGAAGATCGTTCGTTGGACGCGCAAAGCGAGCGCCGGCGAAGAAAAACCTGAAATGATAGTGGTCTGAAGAAAAGGAAAATGTGGTGCGGAAGAAGGGACTCGAACCCCTACGGCCTTTCGGCCACCAGCTCCTAAGGCTGGCGCGTCTGCCAATTCCGCCACTTCCGCGGTGCGGGACAGTATAACACTCGCACCATCGTGAGATCTTCGCCTGACAGTGGCTGGAAGGAAAAAAATTAACACAGAGAACACGGAGGAGCACAGAGGGGCACAGAGAAAGGCGGCGCCGGTCCATGCAGGATTCAGGGCCTCCTGTTTTTCTCCGTGTTCTCTGTGTCCTCTGTGTTGAAATCCGTGATTTCGGGGCCTGTCACGGACGGCGACTATTTTTCGATTGCGAGAAAAAGCTTGCCAGGATTGGCAACAGGAAAAGAATGGCGAGCGGGGAAGTGACCATGCCGCCGACAACCACGCGCGCCAGCGGCTGCTGCGCTTGAACGCCGATGCCCGTGGAAACCGCGCCGGGAAGCAGGCCGAGTCCCGCCGCGGCGCAAGCCATCATGACGGGCCGCATTTCGGCCAGAGCGCCGCGCTCAATCCCCATCTTCGCATTCTCGGCTTTTTTCTCGGCCCGCCGCATCCCGGATAACATCACTACAGCGCCCAACGTGCAGACTCCTACGACGGATGCCATCCCGACTGCGGCTGAAATGCTGAATGGAGTCTTTGTGAATAATAGAGAGGCCAATCCTCCGGCGAGTCCAAAAGGCAAAACCGCCAGGACGAGGAGGGCATCACGAAACGAATTGAATGCGGTGAACAGCAACGCCACGATGATGAGCAAACTGACGGGCATCACGATGGCCAGCCGGCGCTGCTCTTTTTGCAGGCTGTCGTATTCTCCCGCCCATTCGTAGTGGTATCCCTCGGGAAGCCGGACCGACTGCACGAGGCGTTCCTGCACGTCCGCCATTGTCCCTGCCAGATCCCGGCCCCGGACGCTGAATTTGATGGGAATGTAACGGCGGCCATTCTCGCGGTAAATCATGAACGCGCCTTCATGCAGCGTGATCTTCGCCACCTGGCCCAACGGAACCCGGCCGCCGTCCGGCGTGGGCAGCTGAATGTCTCTAATCGCCTCGGGCGTTTGCCGGAATTGCGGCGGATAGCGGACTATGAAGTCGAACCGGCGGTCCTGTTCCAGGATTTGCGTCGCGGCTAATCCGCCAATCGCCGCCTGGACAGCGGCATCAACGTCCGCTGCCATCAACCCGTAGCGCGCGCTGGCGTTTCGGTCCATGGAAACGAGTAATTCCGGCTGCCCTGTTTCCTGCAGCACTCCCGAGTCTTCGATCCCGGGGACGCGGGTCATGAGGTCGCGGATTTCCGCCGCCTTGGAGACCAGGACGTCGATATCGTCGCCGAACAGCTTTAATGAGTTTTCACCTTTGACGCCCGACATGGCCTCTTCGACGTTGTCCTGAATATTTTGCGAAAAATTGAAGTTGATGCCGGGATACTTGGACAACTCAACGTCCATTTGTTGAATGAGTTCGTCCTTATTGATTTTCCCAGGCCACCGATCCGGAGACTTCAGTGACACCATAAATTCAATATTATTGAACGTCGTTACGTCCGTCCCGTCGTCCGGGCGGCCTGTCTGCGAAACGACCTGGGTGACCTCCGGATACTTGAGGAGGATTTCCCGAATCTCGTTGGAGATCTGGCGGGAGGTTTCAATGGAGATGTCTTGCGGGAGGGTTGCGCGGATCCAAAGATTGCCCTCCTCGAGCTTGGGCATGAATTCTCCGCCGAGCAAGCGCAGCAGGGAAAGCGCTGCCGCCAAAAAAATCGCGGCGATAACAATCACGGCCGCCCTGTGCGCCAGCGCCCATCTCAAGGACTTGTCATAGCTGCGGCTCAGCCAGCGCACCAGTGCTGTGTCACTTTTGGGGCCGGTTTCCGATTTCCGAAAAGAACTCAGGACCGGCGCTAGGAGAATGGCGAAGAGCGTTGCGCCGCTCAGCGCGAATCCGTACGTGACGGACATGGGCCCGAAGATCCTTCCCGGGACGCCCTCCATCGTAAATAGGGGGATCAGCGCAACGATAATGACGAGCACGGAAAAGAGCACTGGCCGGACCGCTTCGCTCGTGGCGTTGGCAATCGTTTCAAATTCTGAACCCGCAGCTGCGGATTTCGTTGCGCGCAGCTGCCGGTATATGTTTTCGAGCACGATAACCGCGGCGTCCACGAGAATGCCGAAGTCCACTGCTCCGAGCGAGATCAGGTTGGCGGATCTTCCCGTCAGCACCATCAGGGAAAACGCGAACAGCAGAGAACAGGGAATGGTGAGCGCCGCGATCAGCGAGATGCGCAGGTCGCCCAGAAAAGCAAGCAACAACAGCAGAACCAGGGCGAGACCCGTGAGGACGACGCGCCGGACCGTCGCGGTCGTCAATTGCACCAGGTTGGTGCGGTCGTAGAGCGTTTGGATCTGCATGCCGCGCGGCAGCAGGCCATCGTGATTCAACGCCGCCACCTTGGCCCGCAGCGCTGCCAGCGCCGGCAGGGACTGCTCGCCACGCTGTAGAAGCACAATGCCTTCGATCGCGTCGCCGTCATGATTGATCCCGACTTGCCCGAGGCGCGGCTGAAAACCTTCATGCACGTCGGCAACGTCGCGCAGAAAAACGGGGACGCCGTTGCGCTCGGTAATAACCACGTTTTTCATCTCATCGATCGAAGCAAGCAAGCCAAGTCCACGCACGTTGACGCTTTGACTTCCCATCGTGACGTAGTTGCCGCCCGCATTCGCATTGCTGGCCGAAATGGCGGCAACCACTTGCGGCAGGGTCACCTTGAACTGCAATAGTTTCCTCGGGTCTACCTCGGCCTGATATTGCTTCGTGGAGCCGCCGAACGTCGTTACGTCGATGATGTCCGGAACCTGCTTCATTTCACGGCGGACCATCCAGTCCTGGGTGGCCTTCAATTCATTCAGGGAATAGTTGTCTCCCGTCAGGCGATAGCGATAAATTTCACCGATTGGCGACCAGGGCGAAAGTTGCGGAGTAAGCCCCGCAGGCAGCGTAATCAATTGCATGTGATTCAAGACTTCTTGCCGGTCCCAGAAGTAATCGCTGTTGTAATCGAAGTAGAGCTTGACGTCGCTCAATCCAAAAATGCTGACGGAGCGCGTGTATTGCAGGTGCGGAATGCCGAATAGTCCTGTTTCCGTCGGCACCGTCACCTGGCGCTCCATTTCTTCGGCCGACCAGGAGGGATTTTGGGTAATGACTTCCACAAGCGGGGGCGAAGGATCGGGGTAGGCCTCAATGTCCAGGCGGGAAAACATGTACATGCCCACGGCTATCCACGCCAGGAGCACAAGGATCATCAGCGGGCGGTAGCGCAGTAGCGAAAGGATAATGTTTCGCATGGTGGTTCAGTTCTGCGTGGCCCCGCGCAGCAGCACGCTGCCCTCGGAAACGATGACTGCGCCGGAAGTCAGCCCGGAAACAATTTCCACGCTTTCGTCCACGGTCCGGCCCAGGACCACCTCGCGCCGCTCGAAGCGGTTATTGCCCGTTCCAACGAATACGTAAGTCTTCTGGCCTTCCCGGTCCACCGAGGAAGCGGGGATCAGCAATCCTTGCGAGGAGGAACGGAGTAAACGGACGGTCGCAAACATATCGGGCTTCAATCGCAATTGAGGATTCGCCAATTCGACACGCACTTTGAGCGTGCGCGTCAGCGGGTCCACTGCGTCGCCGACCACCGCGACGCGGCCAGACCATTTTTCGTCGGGATACGCGCTGATCGTGATTTCGGCGGGGGCGCCCTTCCGGATTCCTTTTAGGTCCTTCTCCTGGATTTCGCCTTCGACCCAGATCGTGTCGAGGTCGGCGATGGTGCAGAGAGGCTGTGGCGCATCGAGCGACTTCGAAAGTTCTCCCGTCGCTGCACCCACGTCCAGCACAACGCCGGAGCGAGGGGCTAGAACGGTCAATTGATTGACGGCGCTTGCGGGGTCGACGCCGAGCAGGTGCAAATGATCGAGCGTGGTCTTCACCTCCGCATCTGCGGACCGCGCGTCGGCTTCCGCCTGCTGCAAATCCTTCTCGGCAACGGCGTGATGCGCGTACAAATCGCTCGACCGGTCGAGCGATTTTTTCTTGAGCTCCGCGTCCGCCCGAGCCTTTTCATAATCCGTCAACGCACGCGAAGCGTCGCTACTTTCGATGATTGCCAGAGTCTGGCCCTGCACGACGCGATCCCAGGGGCGAACGCGCATTTCCGTGACGCGCCCGGGAGTGGCGGGAAATACGTGGACCACACGAGTCGGGTCCGGCGCCACGCGTCCCGGGATCTCCAGATAGTCCGGAATCTGCCGGGGCTGGACCGTGAGCGTCCGAACACCCTTCGCATCCGCGGCCAGCAAAACATCCGGCGTTCCTTGCTGACTGGGGGATGGATTTGCCGCCTTCTTCGCGCCCGAGCCACCGCAGCCCGCGGCCCCTAGAATCGCGACCAGGAAAAACCAAAACACGCCACTTTTCATCTTTGTGCGCTCCCTCGGAATTCCGAAGCGGTTGAATTAGGCGGTGCGAAGCGTTCACAAGCAGAGTCCGAGACGCATTTCATCGCCGGCCAGACTCGTTACTGCTTGAGGGAAACTTCAGCGCTTATGGGAGGGATGGTGGCGACCGGCCAGAGCCGGGGGCGCTTACGGAACTCGCAGATAGAACGATGGTAGTCGGGATTAGACCTGCAAAAACAAGTTCGAATTGCGACGGAGCGTGTGGGAGAAATGCAAAGGAAGAACGAGCATTCAAAGGCGATTTCGAGTTGCCGGTCTGCCCGCCATTAGCAACGAGCAAGCAATGGTTTCGTTTGCTCGAAACGGTGTCCGCAGGCACGATTTCAGGATGGAGGTCATCGGTCAGCGAAATGACGGGAAAGAGCAGGGCCAGGACACTAACCATTGCAACCGCTTCCATTCTGGTGCTGTGCCTCGGATTTCGCCGTGACACGGTCCAGTGGAATCGCCACAGCCAAATTGCGGCCACGGTTACTGCGAGCCAGACAAGATTAAGGAGCGTCTCCATCGGTTCCAGTTACGCGATTCGCGGCGAGGCTAGGCCCAGCGGCCCCTCCCGGCGAAGAGAATCCCCTACGATAAATCGTAGTCTACAACGACGCGCAGTCCGGCGGCAAACTTTCCGATTTACACAGGGGTGCTTGTGTGGAAAAGGCAGCAGTGATAGCCTTCGCGCCATGAACGGGGCTCTTTCCTTAACGACTTCCAGAGGGGAGAAACACAATGGCCTTTTGCAGCAAGTGTGGCAGCGAAGTGGCGGCGGGCGCGGGATTCTGCCCCAAGTGCGGTTTGGCGCAATCGGGAGGTGCCGTGGTGCAAACGACGCAGAGTGCGGAGTCGGGGATGTCTGAAAACGTAGCGGGATTTTTGTGCTATCTGGTTGGTTGGGTCACGGGGCTCATTTTTTTCTTGATCGACAAGCGGCCGTTTGTGCGATTTCACGCGGCTCAATCGATCGTTGTGTTCGGGGGGCTTCACATCATTAACATTGTCCTCGGGATTTTTTTCTTTCACGCGGGGTTCATGATGATGGGCGGATTCGGCGCATTCGGGATGGGAGCGGCGCTGTATAGTCTCATTAGTCTGGTTGCGTTCGTCCTCTGGATCCTCCTCATGGTGAAGGCGTACCAGCACGAGAAGTTCGAGGTGCCGATCGCGGCTGGCATTGCTAAAGGCTTTGCCGGCAAATAGGACCGGTTTCTTTTCGTTGCGGCAGCCGGCGCACTGCAATGGGATTCCCGACGACGGCTGCCGCTCGTCTTCTTAACCCGCGCCGTTCGCACCGCAGCTGAGATCCGTCCCTTTTTCCGGTTTTTTGGTCTCCCTTTTCATCTTGACATTCTTGCCGGTCCCGTCCATCTTTTAGGGCTTTCCAGCTGCATTAGTGTTTGGCAATGGGGTGGAGCGAGGGCGGAGAGTGGCGGACCCGGTCAAAGTTCGATTGTGCTTTCACGACCGATGCTTCGACGGCGCGGCGTCGTCCGCGGTCTTCTACCGCTTTTTTCGAGAGCGCATCCAGCCGGGCGCGGAGTTTCATTTCACGGGGATGACGCACCAGGCGCGGCATCCCTTTCCGGAAGCCCTGTTCGACGGCGACGAAAATGCCATCGTCGATTTTAAATATTCCAGCTCGCCGCGCGTGACCTGGTGGTTCGACCATCACCAGAGCGCGTTCCTCACGCCCGACGACGCCGAGCACTTTCGCCAGGACCGCAGCGGCCACAAGTTCTACCGCCCCGAATACAAATCCTGCACCAAGCTGCTGGCCGACGTGACCAGCGCGCAGTTCGGCTTCGACGTGAATCCGCTGGCCGAGCTGATTCACTGGGGCGATATCATCGACGGCGCCCAGTATCCGACGCCGGAATCCGCGGTGGCTCTCGCGGAGCCCGCCACGCAACTGGCCCTCGTGATCGAGGCCGCGCCGGAAGAAGGCCTGGTCGCCAAAATCATTCCAGCCTTGTCCGCGCTTCCGCTCGCGGAAATGATCCAGCTGCCGATTGTCGCAAAGCATCTGGGCCCGCTGCTCGAAATTCATCACCGTTCGGTCGACTTGTTGCGGCAGCGCATCGAAGTTCGCGGCGGCGTGATTTATTTCGACATCAGCGACCTGGACGTCGACGGCTACAACAAATTTATTCCTTACATGCTGTACCCGGATGCGCGCTACACAGTGAGCGTGCTCGCTTCGCCGACGCGCGCGAAAATCTCGATCGGCTCAAATCCCTGGAACCCCGACGCCGCAGAAGACAATCTGGCAACCCTGGCGGAACAATACGGAGGCGGAGGCCATCCGCGCGTCGCGGCCATCTCCCTGGACCCCAACGACATCGAGCGCGCGAAACAAGTCGCCAAGGAAATTGCGGAAAAATTGCGGGATTAAATCCGAGGCATCCGTGCTGCGCGCGTCGGGCGGACTTGGGTTGCTGAAAAAGCCCCAACCCTTTTGTCATCCCGAGCGGAGCGAGGAATCTCTCATTCTTTTCATGGGCCTGAACCTCAGAGAGATTCCTCGCTCCGCTCGGAATGACAAAATTGAATACTTTTTCAGCAGCCTGGGACTGCCTGAAAAATTATCCATTCGTGGTAAAATAAAAAGTTCGTGGACCGGTAGCTCAATGGTAGAGCAGCTGACTCTTAACCGCTTGAAAGCCCTGTGTTTGATTGATTTTTCAGGGCCTTACGTTAGACCAGATTAGGCATCCGGGGCCGCTATTTGGTAGTATCAGTGCAAATTCAGTGCAAATTTGCACTTAGCTTTTGGGGGCTTGTAGCTCAACTGGTAGAGCATTCGACTCTTAATCGACAGGTTGACGGTTCGATTCCGTCCAAGCCCACTTTTCAATCCTTGCGAATGATTTCCGCGCCAGCTTCCAGTTTATCGGAGCAATCTTCGCACAAGAACAGTTGGGCGTCTGGATCGGGCGGCCCCTGTACCGCGTAGTATCCAGAAGTGTCGATGGCATTCGCACAGGCATACTTGATATCACGATTGTGCATGTGCACCGCCCGATAAAGTACGATTGTCATCGGCTTAATTTCTTCTTCGGGCACAACGCCAAACATGGGGCCTTCTTTTTTAGCCATGATTCCTCGCCATAACCGCCGAAGCCCTGATTACCGTATTGATTCTCCGAAAAAGATCTGTTCGCTCTTTCCTGAGCTTCGCCAGTTTCTTGGTCAAATTACGAATCCTATCGTCTATTTTGTGTACGCGCTTTGGTAGCGAATCCATGATTCCCTCCCAATCCACGGTATCCGCTTTCCGGCGCATAGCCCAGCCCGGCGCATGTAGAGGTTGTCGAGTAGGGTAGGAGAGAGGTTGAATCCACGCTATCAGACCTGAAAAAAACGAACCCCACGTTCGGAAGACTTGAGCGTTGGGGCACCATTCAATTCACACGTCAAAGAAACCGTGCATTCTCCATTTAGAGGATCACACTTGCCCAACATCTTTCCGGCGCAGCAGCACACGACGGCTAATGTCCGAAACTCCTCACACCACAACGCATAGGGTACTTTTTCTTTCCGTCCTTTTTCAATGGACCCAAGATTTGTTGTAGCTCAAAGATGCTCGACGGTCCGGGGCCTCTAAGGAATATGGCGCCAGTTCTCGCCAAGTGTCTGGAGTAGGTACGTCAGCCTCGGGGCAAAACTTCCCGCCAGGTGAAAAGACGACAATCTTGTACGTAACCCAGTCTCTTGTTATCCGCGAATAAGCGAAAACAAATCCAATTCCCTTATTCTCGTCCATCCAAAAAATCAGGTTGCGCCCCCCAACAGCCTCCGATGTAGTACCAATAGCTTCGTAAGCTTTCAATCCTCTATAGTGTTCTTTGACACTCGTCGGGGAACTGCCCCAAGTAATTCCATGTTCCGTCCGGAATCTCGGCGTTCCGGCCTCGATTTGAGTGATTGTCCCCTTACGAATCAGTGCGATCACGCCTAAACTGAGGGGTGGCTTTCGTCTAAGTCAACCCATTGCAACTGCGTTCCACAATCGGGATTGTGAGGTGGTTGAATGTCCATATTCGGTCCGCCCGGGAATAGTGCGTAGAATTTCGATTCAGGATCACCTAGGTGAAGCGGCCCTACGCTTCTTCCCGGTACAATCAAAGCGTTAGTTTCACCGGTTTTGACATTGTGGTCTTGAGACTTTTCGACTCCTGGTCCCGGACTACTTTTTCCATTCCGCTCGACCGCCAGATCCGGCGAGACGGCGAAACCCCTAACTAGGCAAATTTCATATCCGAAACTTGGAAAAAGCAGCAGCAACATTAGATAAGGTCGCCTCATGAACCAGACCTCACTTTGAATTAAAGCAGTCGTAAGCAATTGCCAGAACATTACTAAGATAGTTATTCCCGGTCGTGCCCAAGTCCAGGTACGGAAGGTAGCCTGTGTTCAAGAGAGCCGAAGTCGGAATTCTTCCAGACCCATTGTAATTCCGAATTGGCGGGTGGGCCAGCCTTTGGGTGAGTTGAATTTTCGGGTGCCGCATCCCTTCACCGTTCTTGTGAAGGGTGCGGGTTTTGCTTATCACGAATAAAAACTTCAACCTGAGCAGCAAGACCGACTGCAAGTGCCAGATTTCAACGAATCTTGCGGTTAGCGTAGATAGTACTTGAAGAGGCCCAGTGCAGTCGGTCCGCAACGGATGCGCCAACCGGCCAACTGTCGTATAATCCGCGCGGACGCCCAAGTCCAGGCAAACCAATTCCCTTGGGAAGACTGCAGGAGGGATTATGGCAAGAAGAACATGGATGATGCTCGTGTTGTTGCTAGTGTTCGGAGCCGGGATTGCATCCGCGCAGGATGCCAAAACCGTGATCCAGAACGCGCAAAAAGCCATTGGGGATGTGAATTCTATCCAGTATTCCGGTTCAGGAACGGCCGGCGGGTTGGGACAGAACTGGAGCCCGACCGTCACATGGCACAAAACCATCGTTACCAGCTATACCAAAACGATTGACTACACGAGCCGTTCCTCGAAAGAGGAACTGACGCGCACACAGATGAATCCGCCCGATCACGGCGGCGAAGCGCCGTTTGCAGGCGAACAGAAACAAGTCAACATGGTCAGCGGCCAGTATGCTTGGAACCAGCCCGGTGCCGCGCCGCAACCCGCCCTCGCTGCGGCCGATGAGCGGCAGCTTCAGATCTGGCTGACGCCGCACGGCTTCCTGAAAGCCGCGGCGGATAACAACGCGACTGCCAAAGCCGGGAAGGACGGTGGGCAAAAAGTCACTATGCTCACTTTCATGGCCGGTAAAAACAAGGTCACGGGAAACGTCGACGACAAGGGCATGGTGACCAAGGTCGAGACCTGGATTCCCAACCCTGTCCTCGGCGACATGCTGGTGGAAACTTCCTACTCTGACTACAAAGACTTCGGCGGAGTGAAATTTCCCTCGCACATCGTCCAGAAGCAAGGCGGCTGGACGACCCTGGACCTCAACGTGACCGACGCGAAGGCAAATGTCGCGGACGCCTCACTGCAAGTTCCCGACGCGGTGCGCTCGGCTACGCCACCTGCGGTGCGTGTCGTCTCATCGAAACTCGCCGACGGCGTGTGGTTCCTGGGCGGCGGGACGCATAACAGCGTTCTGATCGAGTTCAAGGACTACGTGGCGGTCGTCGAGGCTCCCAATGACGAAAATCGCTCCAACGCGGTGATCGCGGAAGTGAAAAACCTGGTGCCCAGCAAGCCGATCAAATACCTGATCAACACGCACCATCACTTTGACCACTCCGGCGGTTTGCGCACCTACGTCGCGGAGGGGGCCACGATTATCACCAACGAGGCGAACAAGTCGTTCTACGAAGCGGCCTGGAAGGCGCCCCGCACGCTGATGCCGGACAAGCTTTCACAGAATCCCAAGAAGGCGACCTTCATCACATACAAAGACAAGTACGTGCTGACCGATGAAAACCGTACAGTCGAACTCCGTCGCGTGGAGAACGACAATCACAACGCCTTCATCGGCTATGCGTATCTGCCCAAGGAGAAAATTCTCATCGAGGCCGATGACTTCACGCCCCCGGCTCCTGGCGCACCGCCCCTGGTGCCCGTCGCTCTGGGTTTCGCCAACAATTTCTATGACTACCTGCAGCGCATTAAGCTGGACGTGGTCACGATTGCTCCCCTGCACGGCAATGTTGCGCAGTGGTCCGATTTCCCCAAAGCCCTAGGCAAGTCGGGCGATTGAAGCCGACACTCGGCACCGAGTCCAAAAAGCCCCACGCTCCGGTTTTTCCCGGAGCGTGGGGCCTCCTAAACTCCTAAGTTCGCGCAACAAGGCGCGACTACCACCACAATCAGCAGATTCAACTGGGGAGCGTGGCACAGTTTTTCACCGTTGCCGCGCTTGCGCCACCATATCGATCAGAACGTTTCTCGCTTCCGCCGGAGTGCCCACTTCCCGTGAAAATGCAATACGTGCGCCACGTGTGCCGTCAGGAGTTTTTAACCGTACGTGAAAGCCCAGCCGGTCGACCGAAGTCATCGCCGTTTCTTGAGACTCAATCCCAGCAATTGCCCGGGCCAGTAGCTTGAGCGCATCCCCATGGTCGGTATTCATATGTTGAATGATGTCGGCCGCAAAGTCAGCCAGAGGGTCCGGTTGCCCGTGGTAATACTCCAAGGCGGAGACCCAGCCCATTACGCCGAAGCCACCTACATAATAAACGTCCATCACGTCCATGCGGTAAAACGAAAAATCTTCAAAGTCCACCCAGTTTTTGCTGTTGGCGTAACGCGCCAGGTAGAGTCTCCGAGCTTCGGCTACCTCCGGCTCAGGTATCGGCAGAGCATTCCCTAGCAATGTGACCCTGGACGCCCCCAGGGGATCGCCGCTGGCGTCAGGCTGAGTCACCAGCAGGCTGGAGCGCGGGTCCGCCTGAAGATTTTGAGTATGCATGGCCATCGTGCTGATGAGGAAGACAGGACGCCCCTTTTCGTCCAGCCCATAGGGCATCACGGATCCAAAAGGAAATCCCTGCTGTTTGCGGGAAAGCGTCGAAAGGGCGCCGATTCGACCAAGGTACAACAGCGTACGCGCTCGCTCGGCAAACGTAGGCTCGGCGGCGGCAGTCTGGCTACTCGCTGCGCCTGGGCCGGCGTGCTTCCCCGTCGGTAACGAAGACATTGCTGTTCTCCCTACGATCGCTGGGCTAGTTTCGATTTGCGAGCCAACTCTTACCACTGACTTCGGCGGAAGTGCTGTCACCCAATCGAAAGTGTGATCCGCCTGGTCACCTTGGCGATTATGCCCGAGTGGCGGCATTTCCGGAAGCGAGCCTCTACCTTCTTAAACCGGATTCAACCAAGAAACGGGCTTATCCGAAGCTGAGAAATTAGCCAATCCGACTTGCGGGCCACTTTCCGATAAGACTTCCTGCGTCGTTGGCGCACCACCACGCAAGAAAATAGAATCCGCCTGCTACGGTGTCGCAAATTGCTTAATTTCAGTCCGAGTTGAGGCTATTTTCATAGCAGAAGACTTCCCGGGACTTGGCCGAACTGTGACGCAAGAATTCACGGGTGATAGTGGAATTTCACACCAGAATTTCAACTCACCTGCAAGCAAATCTCTTTCGAGGATAAATTCTGAGTCGCCGAAGTCTATGCCGATTGTTCCGCAGCCCGCTAAGCAAACGACTTGAAGCTTCCATTC
Source organism: uncultured Acidobacteriota bacterium (assembly GCA_963719875.1). Classification (GTDB taxonomy): domain Bacteria; phylum Acidobacteriota; class Terriglobia; order Acidiferrales; family UBA7541; genus Palsa-360. The sequence goes on from CAVRDJ010000002.1 coordinate 3,221,738, forward strand.
TTCGCAGCTTTCACAATATTCTCCGCCGCCCTGAAAGCCAGAGCCTCAATCGTGCACGTCGGATGATTGCGCCCGCTGGTAACAAAGCTGCTGCCGTCCACAATAAATAAGTTGGGAACATCATGGGCGCGGTTGAACTTATCGACGACCGAGGTCTTCGGGTCGCTCCCCATGCGGCAAGTCCCCATCAGATGTCCCCCGGTAGTTGTCTCCCGGACGGGGTTGCCCCATTTCTTCTTCGCGCCGGCGGCTTCCAGAATCTCCAGCGAGCGATCCAGAAAGTATTGCTTAACTTTCATGCCATCCGGATGATCCTTGTAAGTAATTCGCATGGCGGGTAATCCCCAGGCATCTTTCACGTCCGGGTCAAGCGTGATGTTGTTGGTTTCGAGCGGCAGGGAAGTCAGGTAGGACTGGCACGTCATCGTGCGGTTGAAATTTTCCTTGACGAAATTCTTGTACCCGGTTCCCCACTGAGGGCGCGTCCGGAGGCAGCCCCCCGAGCGCATACCCAATCGGTCCCATGAAGCCCCAGCGGCCGTCGATTCTGCCGCCGCCGTAAAAGCCCCGCTTGGCATCGGAATCGTAAAAGTCTTCGATCGCGCGCGTGGCCATAACGCTCTTGAATTCGTTCAGAGGTTCATCGAAAATGCCGGAAGCGCTCGCGGTCCCTCCCAGCATGAGATACTTCCCAACCAGGCCACTCGAATTGGCCAGCCCGTCGGGAAACAGGTTCGATTTTGAAAGCAGCAGCAACCGCGGTGATTCGCTGCCGTTCGCGCATAGCACCACCGCTTTCGCTTTTTGAAACACTTCCTGCTTGCGGCTGTCGAAATAAATCACGCCGGTCACCCGGCCGCTCTTGTCAACCGAAATCTCCCGAACATAGGAACCGGTCCGAATCTCACATCGTCCGGTCTTCTCCGCGGCGGGGATTACGCTCGACAAGCTGCTGGATTTGGCTCCCCGCTCGCAACCGTACCACTCACAGAATCCGCAATGGTTGCACGCTTGCCGCCCCTGATACGGTTGAGAAAGGATCGCCGAAGGCACTGGAACCGGATGCAGTTCCAATTTTTTGCAGCCACGATCGAAAAGAACTCCCGCGGATTTGACAGGCAATGCCGGCAGCGGGTAAGGCTTCGACCGCGGCGACTCGAACGGACTTGCTCCACTCACTCCTGAAACTCCAAATTCGTATTCGGCTTTCACGTAGTAAGGTTCGAGTTCCGCGTAAGTGATCGGCCAATCCGCGAACCCTGTCCCTTCGATCGTCCCCCAACGGCTTCGCTCGATGAAGTCAATCTCGTGAAAACGCCATTGCGAACCCGTATAGTGCACGGTACCGCCGCCCACGCATCGGCCATAACTAATTGCCTGAGCCAACTGGGCCTTCTCTTGCGCTGTCTTGCGAAACGTGTTCGGCTGCAGAGCGTGATCGTTTACCAACGCCGGAGTGCTACGGATTTTCAACTCATCGTGCTTGAAGTCCTTGTCCTCGAGTCTGGGCCCCTGCTCGAGCACCACTACTTCGAAGCCCGACGTCGACAATTCCTTCGCCACAGCGCCGCCCGCGCCACCCGACCCGATTATCACGAAGTCCACCTGAGTTGCAGGTCTGAAAGTTTTCATGGATTCTCAGCCTCCTGGCGCGTTTTCAGCTCTGCTTGCTTTCGCGGTCGTAGTGACCGAAAGGCGGTTCCCAAGCGAACTTATCTTCAAAGCCAATCAGATTCCAGCCGATCTTTTCGTGGTTCCCGCCATATTCCGGGTTCGCGAAAAATCCTACGATCGTATGCGAGCGAACCTGCCCAAAGAAGGCGGTTTTCTCCATTGCCGTCAGAACCTGAATCTGTTGGGTGGAGTTCAACTCGGAAAATTTATCGGCATTGGGAAAAAACTCGTGTGTCTTGGCCCGCAAATCTTGGAGTCCTTGCTTGTAGGCCGCCTGCTTGTCCTGATCGAAAGTCGTGAGGGCCCGATCGATGAAATAAATCGTCCCGGCTTCTCGCGCTCCGGGCGTGTCATCCTTCGGAATAATTTGGGCCGCCATTGACTCGATTTCCGCGGCTTGGTCGGATGAGAAGAATCCGAGCGTAGCCGGGCGCCCCGACTCGACAACGGTATGAGCGTGCTCCTGGGCGGCAAGAATGCCGGGCCAGTGCGCCGCCAACCAGATCGAACTCAGACCGGAAAGCGAGCCGACCAGCACGGATCGCCGCGAATGTCCCTGTATCCTGTCGTGTCTTTTCTCCATGGGGTCCTCGTTGCGGCAACAATACCATTCGCGATGTGCGGATTCAAACTATGGGAAGGTGGAAATTTCCCGGTCAACACCCGTAGGCCACCTTCGGAGAATCAATCTCATCAGGAGTCGTCTGCAGTGGTTCGTTGAAGCATCCATTTTATTCGAGGTACTTTCCAACTTCTGCGCTGCCGGTGCCGGTGCAACCCGTCGCCCCATATCGCAGGAACTTTTGAGTTCTCGCAGCTCCATCCACCTCGCCGACGTAAACATTTCCGTCGGAATCGGCAGCTACCATGTGCGGCCAGTGGAATTCGCCCGCCTGGCGGCCGCCGCCCCCAAAGCGACTTAATTCCGTCAGGTTCTGCCGGTTGATGACATATATCACGTCATTATCGAGATCGGCGACGTACATGCACGTCTGCTTCGGGTCAGTCGAGAAGTTCACCGTACCCGAAGTGCCGCCGATGGTCTGAGGAGCAACATGGATCTCGCCCACAAAACCACATTTGCCTACCTCGCCATCCGGGTTGGAGCAAGGCTTCCCCACCTCGGATGCCTTAAAGACCTGCACGCGATTGTTGCTGCGATCGCAGACATAGAGCAGACCGTCGTTGGCCAGCTTGGCGCAGTGAACAGGGCTGCGGAAAAACTTCGGTTTCATATTGCCAGCCTTGAAATCAGCCGGCCAGGAGCCGGCGTCTTCGCCGACATTTTCACCGCCGGAATTTTCTCCTACCACAGGGCTTTGTCCGTAAGCCCCAAAGTGCCCCACATACTTTCCGGTCGCTGAGTTGACAATGAGCACGCGCCGGTTTCCGTAACCATCGGCGATGTACATGAGGTTCGTCTTCGGATCCACGACCATATCGGCCGGCCAAAAAGGTTCGGGTGTTCCGTTGACGCCGCCACTCTCATCGTTGCTATTCGGTCCCTTCGCGCCTGCGGTGCCGATCTGGTAGACGAACGTGCCGTCCCGCTTGAATTTCAGGATCTGTGAATCGTTCCCGAAGTTCGGCGCCCACGCATACTGACCATGGAAATTGCGGGCTTGGCCATTGCCCGCGACATAGACAAAGTCGTTCTGATCCACGTAGATGCCATGCTCACGCGCAGGCCAGACGCAGCCGTCCTGCTGGCGGCACTTCGTCTCCAGGAAACCCGGATCACCTGGACCGCCCCAGGACTGCAGCAGTTTGCCTGCTTTGTCGAATATCAGAACCGACGGCGCGGGCATACAGCAGCCGTTAATCTGCCCATAAGGCCGCGCGAATCCCAGCGCGCTGATCGGATTGCCTTTCGCGTCCGTGCCGGCTACGCCCTGCATCCCGCTATCCGTGGAGGTGACCGAGCGGGGACGGTGGTAAACCCAGATCTGGTCATGCTTATCGACGGCTATTCCGCCGACATCGCCGATTACCCAGTGATGGGGCAGCGGCTGGGGCCAAGCAGGATCGAGCACAAAGCCCGGCGCGGTTCCTTTGTGCTCAGCCGACATCCCCTCAGCGAGTCGATCCAAAACGTGAGCCTTCTGCAGAGCGTCCGCAGCGCTTGTGGCGGACTGCTGAGCGTGCAACGAAGGAACGAGGCGCGACGCACTCAACGCGCCGGCGAGCATTCCCACACAAATAGCATAATGGATCATTCTCAAAGTCATCTTGGCCCTCCTATAATGACAATGGCGCTTGGTTGTGGTTTAGACCAGTATTTCCGTTTTGACGCCTGGGATCAGTTCTGGCTGTTCAGGGTTGCGCCTGGTAAATCTGGACTTCCACTTTGGATCCCGGCTCGGGGGCTACCAGCTTGCCTCCAGCACGCTTACCTCTGCTGGAGACGGCAAGGTATAGACGATTCAGCTCCGGGACAAAGATGGACGTCTTGGCCCGGTAACCGGTCGGGACTTCCGCGACGCTCACATAATGATCCGCGTCCTGCTGTTTGATTACACTCGTGCTCCCATCGCCCGTAATATAAATGCGTTTCCGCACAGGGTCATAGCCCATATCGTCGCTGTTCTCCGCGCATGGCAAGCTGGCGATAACTTTTCCGGTGTCCATGTCGAACACAAAAAGCTTTGGCGGCGTGTGTGAGGCGCTGAACAAGCGATGATTAGGCTCATCGAGAACCAGCGCATTCTCGTTCTTGGCTTCCGGGATTGGCCATCGCGCGATTAATTGGCGGGTCGCCAGGTCGACGACTCCAATTTCATCTGGACCCCGAAGATTGATATAAAGTTTTGCACCAGCATGGTCAATGGCCATGGCCTCGGACTTGGTGCCCGGAAGCGTGATATCCCCGATAAGCTTGAACTTTTGCGTATCGATAATGCTTAGCACATGTGTCTTGGCGTCTGGCCCTTGGCCCCCGCTTTCCACGTAGTAGTACTTGTTTACCGGATTGTAAACGCCTCCATCCACATCGGTTGGCAGCTTTATTTTATCCAGGATCTTGTAATTGCTGCCGCTTACCAAATTAACCGCTCCGGACTCTTCATCCCCTTCGGTGACGAGGAGGGAATTGGGACCGGGTAGATACTCTATGGCGTGAGGCTGTCCAAAGCCGTCGATGGTATGAATCCGTTTACCCGAGCGGGGGTCAAGAACCTCGACGGTCTTGTGATCCTCTGCGATGAGGAACAAGCGGTTGCCCTTGATGTCAGCCGCAAAATGTTCGAAATCGCCGACATATCCTGGCAGGAATATCGTTTGAATCAATCGAAGTGGCGGGTCCGCCTGGGCATGAGCGCCCATCGTTAGAAAGAATAGAGCAAGAATAACGGCATACAACTTTCTCATTTTGTTTTCTCTCCAAAAAACACCCAAATCTGCGATCAATTGCTGGCGCTTGATAGCATTCCGTCTGCGGGTCTGTCAAGAAGCGAGTAAAAACGTGCGGCCATAAATGTTGACAAGGTTTCGGGACGAGTATATAAGCCCAGCCAAGGTATATCGGATACCTCTCGCAGTTAGTCTTTTCCAGGCCCTAAGACGCTCGCCCCTGTATGTGGGTCGTGAAGTATTTTTAGGAGGCCGTCCATGCCGCTCAGATTTGTTCCGGGAAAAATTAACATCCTTATGCCTCTGTGGTTTGTCATGTGTATTCTTTTGGCGAGTCATGCCCACGCCCAGATCTCAGGAGCGACGCTCTCTGGCACGGTAACGGACCAGTCTGGAGGCGTTGTTCCTCAAGCCGCGATCTCGATCAAGAATGTTGCCACCGGTATCACGCGTTCGAACGCGACCAGCGCAGCCGGATTTTATTCGGCGCCGAATTTACTGCCGGGAATCTACGAGGTGAAAGCTGAAGCCCAGGGATTTACGTCCAAGATTCAGACGGGCGTCAATCTTACTGTCGGGGAGCAACAAGTATTGAACTTCACGTTGCAGGTTGGCCAGATGAGCCAAACCGTGGAGGTCAACACAGAAGCTCCCAATGTGGATTTGGTTTCCTCGACGATCAGTGCCGTAGTCAGTTCCACCACAGTTCGAGAGTTGCCTCTGAACGGAAGAAGCTGGACCGATCTGGCTACCCTCCAGCCGGGCGTCAACAGCATCCAAACCCAACCGGACTTCACCGCGGGGCCTGACCGTGGCAAACGAGGCTTTGGAAATCAACTCACGATAGATGGCGCTCGCCCGCAGCAGAACAACTACCGCCTCGATGGCGTCAGCATGAATGACTACGACAACAGTGCTCCAGGAAGCGTTCTGGGCGGCGATTTGGGAGTGGATGCGATCCAGGAGTTTTCGGTCTTAACGAGCAATTATTCCGCCGATTACGGCCGGACGGCGGGCGGAGTGGTGAATGCCATTACCCGTTCCGGGACCAATCAATTTCATGGAAGCGTTTACGAGTTTCTCCGCAACGACGCTCTGGACGCAGCGAACTTCTTTGAGAACGCCGGGGGTATCAAGAAAGCGTCCTTCAGGCAAAACCAATTCGGCGTTTCCGCGGGCGGTCCTATCAAAAAGGACAAATTGTTTGTGTTTGCCGACTATGAGGGGCTGCGCTACTCGAAGGGTATTCCCACCTTTATCACTGTGCCGTCAGATGCCGCGCGGCTGGGAATCCTCCTTGACTCGAGCGGCAACCTGGAAGACCAGCACGGCTGTAGTTTCCAAGGTTGGACCCAAGCAAACGGCTGTCCCACCAGTGGGGCCGTTATTTCCCCGCTGACTGCGCAGTCTCAATGCGCTCCCGAGGGGAACGGGGCGACTAATCATCTTCTCGCTTCCGGGCAAGCGGGTTTTTGCGTTGATGATAACGCAGTAAAATATCTGCCTTTCTGGCCCCGGGCCACCTCTACTCCGGCCGGGTCAAATCTCGGAGCATTCACCTTCTCCGCTCCGCGGCTCGTCACTGAGAATTTCGAAACAGTCCACGTGGATTACAAACTTTCGGATAAGGATAGTCTCGCGGCCACCTACCTCGGGGACATCACGCCTTACAGCGCACCCGATCAGCTCGATGACGTGCTGTTGAATTCAAGAACAAATCGTCAGATCGGAATCCTCGAGGAAACTCACATCTTCAGCTCGTCAGTAACCAATTCCGCTCGCTTCGGGTTTAGCCGGGATGCCGCACGGAACAATGTGGGGTTAAGTGCGATTAATCCCCTGGCCAAGGATCCCACACTCGCTGCCGTACCCGGGCAATTTGCGGCACAGTTAAATGTGTCCGGGGTGAACACGTTCACGGGCGGTGTAGGGGCGAACGGCCCCGGGCAGTTTCATTGGAATTCATTTCAAGGATACGACGACGCGTTCTGGACGCACGGGGCCCATTCCATCAAATTTGGGGCGGCTGTAGAGCGAATGCAACTGAATATGGACCAACTCAGCGAGTCGAGCGGAACTTTCACCTTCAAGTCGCTCAGTGATTTTCTCACGAACCAGCCTCATAAATTCACGGCAGCTCAATCCGCTAACGCGGCAGAAGGTCTCCGGCAAACTCTGTTTGGGCTTTACATTCAAGACGATTGGCGCGTGCGTCCAAACCTGACGCTGAACATCGGGCTACGGTGGGAGATGACAACAGTGCCCACCGAAGTGCATGGCAAGCTCGCAACCCTGTTCAACCTCTTTACCGACACGCTGCCCCATTGTGCAACCGTTGTCACCGGGGGCTGCGCGGGAGGTGGCCCTCTGCTTCCGAACTCCACATTGCACAATTTCGATCCGCGCGTGGGATTTGCGTGGGACCCCTTTCACAACGGCAAGACCGCTCTGCGCGGTGGGTTCGGAATGTTCGACGTGTTGCCCCTGATCAGCGTTTATTTCCCCGCCACAACTGAGGCTCCGTTCCAAACGACGGGATTCCTGCAATACCGCTTCGACACTGCCAGGGACATTTTATGCGAAGGCAGAAGGGCTTTTCAGCGGGTCGTCCAGTTCGGCGAGTTACTATGACCGGCAGCCCCATCGCAGCTACAACATGCAGTGGAACCTCAACGTGCAACGGGAATTGGCGCCGAACCTGACCGTGCTGGTCGGTTATGTGGGCTCGCGTGGAGTGCACCTGCCCTTGTCAAACAATGATCGGGACATCGTTCTCCCAGTCCTGACTTCCGCGGGGTACTTGTTCCCGAACCCGGTTGGGAGCGTATCTACCTTAAATGGTAACTTTGGCGACATCGGTGGCGTAACTTATAACGGGCAATCCTATTACCATGCCTTGGAAGTGGGCGTCCAAAAAGCCATGAGCCACGGCCTCTCCGTTCATGGTTCCTTTACCTGGGGCAAGAGCATTGATGTCGGTTCCGCAGGCGGCGCGGGCGACCAGTTCTCGAATTCGATCGGAGCCCCGCCCTGGTACGATCTGAGATCGATCCGTGGTCTCTCCGACTTCAACATCGGCCGGAATTTAGTCATCACTCTCAACTGGCAGGTTCCTTCTCCGAAATCCTTGTCGGGCGCCGCAGGATGGATCGCAAGTGGCTGGGAGTTGGGCGGGATCTTCAAATTAAGTGATGGCGTTCCGTTTACTCCAACGTTCGGAACGGACGGTGACCCGCAGGGATTGGGCAGTAGCGACACCTGGGATTTCCCGGATCGTCTGGCAGGGCCTGGATGCCAGTCGCTGGTCAATCCCGGAAATCCTAACAACTACATCAAAACACAATGCTTTGCGATTCCAACTGCCCCGAGCGTGGCCTTCTTTAACATGCCGGCACCGCTTGGCTGTGACCCTGCATTCGGTCAAAGCACGGACCCGACAGCGCCCCAGTATCTCTGGTGTTTCAACCTGCGAGGCAATGGCGGCCGCAACATCCTGATCGGACCAGGTACGTCGAACCTGGATTTCTCCGTATTTAAGAATATTCCCATTAAGAAGATCTCGGAAAGTTTTAACGTGCAGTTCCGGGCAGAGTTTTTCAATATCTTGAACCACGCTAACTTTGCCGTGCCCGTAACACCCGACCACACGGACATTTTTGATTCGACGGGGGCTTCCTTGAATCCTCTTCCCCCGATCAACGGTACAGCGGGCGTTTTGACGGCGACTTCTACTACTTCGCGGGAGATTCAGTTTGCGCTAAAGTTTGTCTGGTAACACGATTTGTCTGAACTAGCGCAGCACACGCTGGGGCTGCTGTGAGCAAAAACACTCGGCGAATTTACTTAGGGAGATTGATGGTGAATAGATTGAGAGCAACCACTTTGGTAACGGCGCTTCTTATCTTGATCGTTGGCGTTTGGGCTCAGAACAAAGCGCCGCTTGCGCTAAAGCAGACTATTCCAGTCACGGGGATAGACAAAGAAGGCGATTTTGACCATTTTGCCATCGACCTCCAGGGCCACCGGTTATTCCTAGCCGGAGAGGATAATTCGGTCGTCGAAATCTTCGATCTTGGCGCGGGCAAACTGGTTCATACCATCTCGGATGTCAAGGCGCCGCACTCCATGGTTTATCGGGCCGATTCAAAAAAGCTCTTCGTCGTGGACGGAGGGGCGGGTGAGGTCAGAATCTACGATAGCGACTCCTACAAACCGATGGGGAGTATAAAGCTGCGAGATGATGCCGACTCGATGGCCTACGATCCTTCCACCAAATACATGTATGTCGTGAATGGCGGTAAAGACGCCCACTTGACGTATTCGTTCATCAGCGTGGTGGATACGACCGCCGGAAAAAATCTGGCCGATATCAAGATCGATTCTGACGCGGTAGAGGCGCTGGCGCTTGAAAAGTCAGGGCCGCGATTGTTCGTCAACATGACCGGCAAAGATGCAGTGGCAGTAGTCGATCGGGAAAAGCACACGGTGATCGGCACTTGGCCGACCGGACAGGTTGCCAAGCACCTCATCGCGATGACCTTTGACGAAGGCGATCATCGTCTATTTCTTACCACTCGCACCCCCGGAAAACTCATTGTTCTCGACACGGATTCCGGCAAGGTGGTCACGAGTCTTCCGTGTGTCAGCGACAATGATGATATGGCTTACGATTCGGCGAGTAAGCGCATCTACATTTCGGGTTCCGGATTTGTCGATGTTTATCAACAGAAAGATGCCGACCATTACGATCAAATCGCTCATCTGGCGACTGCCTTTAAGGCCAGAACGTCAATCCTCGTACCCGAGTTGAAGAAGTATTATCTTGCTGTGTCTCATCGCGGGACAACCGCAGCGGCAGTTCGTGTGTACGACGTTGTCCCGGATTAGCCTTTGAAGGGGACAATGGGATCACGCACCGTAAGACGCCGGAAAGAGTTTCATGCAGGATCTTGATTGACGAGGAAACAAGCAAAGGAAACTGCGAATGGGGCAATCAATCTTGGTACGAGGATTCGTCATTGGCACATTAACCTTGTTCTCGCTCGCCGGCACGGCAGCGACGGCCCGTGCACAGGTCACGGTCGGCGGTCACGTTGGTTTCGTCATCCCCTGGGTGACTCATGCTGGGGGCCAAACTACAAGCATCGCGGATAACTTTCAGATTGGCTTCCCGATTGGCGTCACTTTCAAGGGACAGGGTCATCTGGCGTTGGATCTGGAAATGGTTCCGTCGATCAGCGACAAACCACGGTCCGTTGCTCTCACGGTCGATCCCGGAGTCGTGTGGGGTTTTTCTCACGGCATCGGGATAGGCCTGCGGGTAGCGTTCGACGTCAATTCTTCTCAATTTGGATTCATCCCCCTCGTGAATAAAAGCTGGGAGTTCAGAGAACCGAAAGGCATATTCAAGCGGTTCTTCGTCGAAGCAGATCTGCCAGTCAAGTTCAATCGTCCCACCGGTGGCCCCAGTACGAATCCGGTTACGTTCGCCACCCACTTTGGCTTGGGATTCTGAGTCCACCGTCTCTTTCGTGGGAGTGCTCGCGTCCTTGGGCTTCATGATGGGGCTGATGCCCGGCAAGTGTTCCGGCGCACCGTGACAATGCCAGCCAACTGGAGAATCCGCGTGGCCCACTTTTCGCGAAGTTTTGGCTGTTTCCCACATTGCAGCCGTTGCTATTGCGGTGCTTCTCCTTTGGTCGCTCGACTCGGCACGGAAAGGACGAAAAAAAGTACGAGCGGATGCCATTGGGTGTAGGCTGTTTGGCGTCTAGGATGCCAAATGGAAATTCCAGTATAATTCCAAATTACTCATTCCAAGGCGAGGAGATGCTGATGGAAACCAAGCGAGTCTTGCTTTTCGCAGGTGGCGCTCTTGCCGCCATCCTTCTTCAAACCGCGTCCGCTCGATTACACGCAGAGGCTCAGACACCATCCTCGTTGAGCGGGCAGGTCACTTCCGCTGAGGAAGGTCCAATGGAAGGCGTGGTGGTCAGCGCGAAGAAGGACGGCTCGACCATCAGCATCAGCGTCGTTACCAACGCCGCAGGCCGTTTTGCTTTCCCTGTCGCGAGACTCGAACCTGGACACTACGCATTGAGCGCGCGCGCGGCCGGCTATGAGATGGACGGAGCCAGGGTCGCGGATGTCGCCTCAGGCCAAGAAGACAAGGCTGAAATCAAGCTCAAAAAAGTGAAGAACTTGCCCGCCCATCTCACCAATGCCGAATGGTTGATCAGCATGCCGGGCACGGACGAGCAGAAGCGCTTCCTGCTCAATTGCACCACCTGCCACACGCTCGAGCGCATCATGAGGTCGACGCATGACGCCGACGAGTTCATGGAAGTTTTCAAGCGGATGAGCCTCTATTATCCCGGCAGCACTCCCCTGAAGCCGCAGCGGCTCACTGGCACTGCAAGCCGCGATGTGGAACGCGGCGGCAACGGCAGAAAGACCGCGGAATGGCTCGCCAGCGTCAACCTGAGCCAGGAGCCGACCTGGACTTACCCTCTCAAGACCCAGCCTCGGCTCACGGGCAGGTCCACGCGTGTGATCATCACCGAATACGATTTGCCAAATCCCTTGATTCAGCCCCACGACGTAATGCTCGATCGCGCGGGCAACGTCTGGTACTCCGACTTCGGTCAGATGTTCCTCGGCAAGATGGACCCGGTGACCGGCAAGGTGACGCAATATCCGATCCCGGTAGTTAAGCCGGGATGGCCGGTAGGCACGCTCGATTTGGAATTCGACACGGACGACAATCCCTGGGTCGGCGTGATGTATCAGAGCGCCATCGCGAAATTCGACAAGAAGACCGAGAAGTTCCAGATGTGGACCACTCCCAAGGAATGGGACACCGACGGCGGCCAGCTCGGCCATATCGCAATCGAAGGCACTCCTACCGACCATAAGGTATGGATCAAAAACTCGGACGGCAGCAACATCTACCGGCTCGATCTGATCTCCAACAAGATGGAGAACCTTGGCAACTTCAAGGATCCGCAGACCGGCAAGCGCATCGGGCCCTACGGCATCCACTCGGACGCGCAGAACAACGTCTATCTGCTCGATTTTTCGGCCGGCAATATCGTCAAGATCGATGCCAAAACGAAAAGTGAGACCGTTTACCGGACTCCGACTCCGGAGTCCCGCCCGCGGCGAGGTCGCGTCGATTCCGAGGGCCGGTTGTGGTTTGCCGAATATCAGGGCAACGCGATCGGCATGTTCGATCCCAAGACGGAACGCATCACCGAGTGGAAGGTGCCAACGCCGTGGAGTGCGCCGTATGACGCGGTGGCCGACCGCAACGGTGAGGCATGGACCGGGTCCATGCTAACCGACCGAGTGGCACGTCTGGATATCAAGAGCGGCCAGTATACGGAATATATGCTGCCGCGCCCGACCAACATCCGCCGCGTCTATGTCGACGATTCGAAGAATCCCGGCACGCTTTGGATCGGCAGCAACCACGGCGCATCGATTGTCAAGGTCGAACCGCTCGACTAGAGTTTGTTGCGATTTGCGCGTTTGGTTTTGGATGACTTCAACAAAATGAACTGGTCTTCAACGGAATTCATTTCGGGATAATGGACTGAGAAGTCCTCCTCTAAGAAAGCGGCCCCTAAATTCTGCATTCTTCTGGAAGCCGCAGAGCCACTTTCTTCCGTCCCTATCTGGGCGGAGCCCGGTCAATTGCTAATCGGAATGTGGCTGATTGCCCAAAGGGAGGATCGGGCCATATTCCGCGAAGACCATTCTCGGGAGTTGTGGTAAATGACGTGGTGGTTTTTGACAGACGGTAAGCGCATAAGTATGTTTGCGGATCGAGCGGTTGGTGTAGGATCGCACGAGGTTCCACACAGCATCAGAGATTTCGGACATTCAAAACTGTTGGAGGTTATTCAATGCAGATGAGGCGTAGTAGTTTCATGACCGGGCTATTCTTACCCATGACGCTGGCGGTCGCTGCCGCAACAATCTGGTGTTCAGGATTTACCTCGCGCGTGTTTGCCAAACCGGCCACCAACGCCGCCACGGCAACCTATGTTTCGACTGCGGAGATTGAGGCTGCCCTGCAGCAAATGCCGCCAACCAAAACGACCTATGACAAACCGATCAAGACAGTCGACACGGGAGCCTACAAAGTTACTATCGTTATCCTCCGACGGATACCGAGCCAGACCCCCGATAGCGCCCTCCTGCACGACCGGGTCACGGAGGTCTATCAAATACTGACAGGGGCTGGGATGTTTGAGACCGGGGGTATGCTGGTGGAAGGCAAGCCTGTGGACCTCACTTCAGAAGCCGCCGGCCCTAGCGTCCGAGGCGCCATTCAGGGTGGCGAGAGCCGCCACATGGGGCCGGGCGATGTCGTCGTGATTCCTCCGGGCGTGCCGCATAGGTTTAACAAGCTCGAAGGAACTATTACTTATCTGGTGACCCGCATCGAGGCGCCGCGTCCCTAAGGCGCTCCACTGGCGAATGTAAATTTCAGCAGTGTGCGGGGAAACAGTCCCCTTGCTCATTGTGGGACAGAATGCTATACAGCACCGCCAGAGACGCTGGCCAAGAGCCAGGACGCACTTGGTCTTTATGCGCACACGCCGGCGAATTCAGAAGTTCGTTTCGAAGGGTATTTCTAAGAATTAATCGAGCTGACAAAATTGACTGGCGGACAGCTCCTTCGCCGTCGATTTAGGGAGACTAAATGAAGAAATTCCTCGGCCTGATCTTTATTTCGTTGTTTGTATCCACCGGGTATGCGGCCGCCGGTGGAAACATCGCCGGGACAATCAAAGGGCCGGATGGGTCTCCCTTCAAAGCTGCATTTGTACGTGCCCAGAATGTGCAAACCAAGATGGTCACGATCGTGTTGTCAAATGCTCAGGGAAAATATTTGGTCAACAATCTGGCTCCGGGTACTTATGAGGTTTGGGCCAATTCCGCCGAATACAAGAGCGACCCCGCGAAACGCAGCGATATCAAAGTAGATGACGGCCAAACGGTAAGCCTGAATTTTAAAATGCAGAAGGGCACGGTCCAATGGAGTCAGCTCACCAGGTACCAGGCCGGGATGCTGCTGCCGATACCGGCGTCGGAACCGGAAGCGAAGGATAGGGATGTGCTCCTGCAGCAATGTTTTGGCTGCCATGGCATGAGTAAGTGGGGAATGCGCGCCGATCACGATGGCTGGGCAAACGCGATTGGCATGATGAAGCAAGTGGGAGTCGCGGATATTAAGCCAGAAATCGCGGAGCAGGCCGCGACCTATCTGGCCAGCGTCTTCGGACCCGACTCCGATACCCCTTCTGTTCCGACCCAACTGCCGGGATATCAAGCCGTCAAGCAGGATCACGAGAGCTGGAGCGAGGATGCCCTGAATATTATGTATGTGGATTACCAGTTGACGGGAGAACCTAAGGATCGTCCGGGAACAGGCAGGCCTGACAAGAACGGTATTATTTGGGTGGAGATGGGTGGTGGTTTAGCGAAGCTCAATCCGGAAACTGGTGAAGTGAAGATATTCCGATTGGATGATCCGACGCGGCCCACCATTCATGAAGTCTTCCCCACTGCGGATGGCTCGTCGGTATGGCTGACCATACAAGATCAAAACGCCCTGGTGCGATTCGATACCCGCACGGAAAAGTTCGACCCCGTCTATAAGGATCTGTACAACGGGCCAAGGCCCAGGCAAACCAACACCATTGCTCCATGGCCCCAGTTCCGAAATAACGACACGGAGACGATTGGCAGCGGGCCCAGGACTCATACGGCGGTGGCAGATCCGGCGGGAAATATCTGGGCGTCCGGCCGGCCGCTTAAAAAATTCGATATCGAAACGAAAAAATATACCAACTTCCCCGACGTTCCCGATACCTACGGAATTGCCGTGGACAAGGAAGGAAACATTTGGGCTGGAGAGTTTACCGCCAGAGATTATCGGAAGCTGGTCAAGGTGGACTCGAAAACAAATAAAGTTACCAAGTACCTGCCGCCTAATACCGATGACCAATTAAATGGAGCCCCGCGACGCGTAAAAGTCGATTCTCAAGGATACGTCTGGTGCGCGGATTATTTCGGCGGCAACCTGACGCGATTTGATCCCAGGACCGAAACCTTCAAGATATTCAAGATTCCGGGGCCGACCCCGACGCCTTACGGAATGGGTGTCGATCACAATGATCATGTTTGGTATACCTCGTTCTACACAGATGTCACCGGAAAGCTCGACCCCAAGACGGGCAAATTCACAGAATATCCTTCGCCCTACGGAGAACGAAGTACACGGGACCTGAACGAGGATTCCCAAGGAAGAATTTGGTACGGCGCGGAAAACTTATTCAGAGTGGGTTACTTTCGACTGCGAACCGCGTCCGAGATGGCAGCGGTGCAAGACATCAAATAGCAGGCTCCCAATTTGTGAAATTAGCTTCATCAGTTAACTGGGCCGATGCAAATCGTTCGTTCCGACCAATCTGCTGGTAACTCGCGGAACCATTTCGTTAGGAAGCCAAGCCGCGCTTCCATCTTAAAATCTCGCGAGTATACGGAAGCTTCCGGAAGGGAAGGTTGTAGCACGGACTGGTCGGATCGGGCCCGAGACTGGCGGCCTGCGCTTTCACCGGCACCGCCGCGCGGTATCCCACAGGCCGCCAGTGCTATAATCCACCGCCTGAAACCCCTAAAGGAGTGAAAACTATGTTGCGGACATATTTTCGATCTGTGCCGGCTTTGGTCGTCATGGTTGCTGGAATGTGGGTCACACCGCGGCTCTGTGCGCAGGTCTTTGTCGGAACGCCTACGCCAGAACAGTTCTCCCGTCAAGGGCAGCCTTCGACCCAGGACGGCGAATGGCCGCACAATACAGGCGACGTTAAGGGGACCAGGTACTCGTCGCTCGATCAGATCAATGCGTCTAACTTCAACAAGCTCGAAGTTGCCTGGCGCTTCAAGACCGACAATTTCGGACCGTTTCCGGAATACAAATTAGAGGGGACGCCGCTAATGGTGAAGGGCGTCATCTATACGACCGCGGGCACGCGGCGTTCGGTCATTGCACTGGACGCTAAAACCGGCGAGCTGATCTGGTCGCACAGCCTGCGGGAAGGCAAGCGCGCCGCGGTCGCTCCGCGGCAACTATCGGGCCGCGGCGTATCGTATTGGACCGACGGCAAGGGCGACGAACGAGTCATCTACATCACGACGGGTTATCGCCTCGTGGAACTCAATGCCAAGACGGGCGCGCTGATCGACTCGTTTGGCACCCACGGCATTGTGGATCTAAAGGTCGGCGTGGTGAAAGGAATCAACACTCAGATCGATTTGGAGACTGGCGAGATCGGCGTCCATTCGACGCCGACGGTAGCTCGAGACATGGTGATCGTGGGTTCCTCGATGAGAGAAGGCGCGACTGTTGAAAGCCATGACAACACCAAAGGTCTGGTTCGCGCGTTTGATGCTCGGACCGGAAAAAAGATTTGGCAGTTCAACACCATCCCCGGAAAGGGTGAGTTCGGCAACGACACCTGGCTGGACGGATCCTGGGCCAGCAACGGCAACACGGGCGTCTGGAACCAGATCACTGTGGACGAAGACCTTGGCTTGGTCTATCTCCCGGTCGAGACGCCCACGTCGGACTATTACGGTGGCCACCGGCCGGGTAACAATCTGTTTGGCGAGAGCCTGGTGTGCCTCGATCTGAAAACCGGGCAGCGGAAGTGGTTCTACCAACTCGTGCATCATCCTCTGTGGAACTTTGACATCTCCGCCGCGCCGATCTTGGCTGACATCAACGTTGACGGCCGGGCAATCAAGGCCGTGGCGCAGCCAACTAAGCAGGGCTGGCTTTACGTTTTTGATCGCGTCACCGGTCAGCCGGTTTGGCCGATCGAGGAGAAGCCGGTACCACAGTCCGACGTGCCGGGCGAGAAGACCTCAGCGACCCAGCCGAACCCGCCAGATAAGCTGCGCTATGCACGCAATTTCTTCAAAGTGCCGGATGACCTCATCGATTTCACTCCAGGGCTTCGAGCCGAGGCTGTCGCAAGATCTGAGCGGTACCGATGGGCTGACACCCCGTTCAACCCGCCGATGCTCGGTGACGTCAAGGGTGTGCTGGGTGCGATTACGGTCGGCACTGCCACGAATTGGCCTGGCGGCGGGTATGATCCCGAGACGCACATCCTCTATGCGCCGGCTGGGAATACGGCGGGGGTGAGGTCGCTCATTGCGTCACCGCCAGGATTTTCGGATATTCGGTTCATCACCGGAGTTGCCGGTCGACCCATCGTCGAAGTTTGGGGGCCGGGCGATTGTTGCGCCGCCGATTCAGGCCACAAATCGCGCACAGACTTACCCGTAACGCCTGGAGCGAAGTCGCCCGCTGGCGATGCGGCCGCTCCTCCTCCTCCGGATGAAGGTGGTGGGGCTCTCACTGTCCAAGGGCTGCCTATTGTCAAGCCGCCGTATGGGATCCTCGCGGCGATTGATCTCGATCGCGGCCAGCTTCTGTTTCAGGTGCCGCACGGCGACACCCCGGATAACGTCCGCAACCATCCGGACTTGAAAGGTCTGAGCATTCCCAAGACCGGACAGGCTGGCACTTCAGGCGTCGGGTTGGTGGTCACCAAGACCCTAGTGGTCATGGGCGATCCACAGATCACGACGACGCCGGAGCATCCGCGGGGCGCGATGCTGCGGGCTTACGACAAGAAGACGGGCCAGCAAGTGGGGGCGGTCTTGATGCCGGCCATCCAGAGCGGAACGCCAATGACCTACATGCTGGAAGGCAAGCAGTATATTGTGGTCGCCGTCAGTGGAGGCGCGTACTCGGGGGAGTACATCGCGTACAGTCTGCCCTAGGAGTGCGGAGCCCCTGCGGAGCGTGCGTGAGAACTCGGTTTTTGTTTGTGTAGCGCCCGCCTTCAGCCGGGCATCTGCTTGATTCCAAATTGCCCGCCTGAAGGCGGGCGCTACACAAACGTGCCAATTTTGAGATCTCAAGCACACACTTCGGCTCGACAAGGCCATCGGAGTAAACACAGCCTATAACCAGCGGCCGAGCAAATGCGCACGGGTCAGACATCTACGAACACTTAAAAGGCCCAAGATGAAAACCAGAATCGCGATGGTTGCGCTCATCCCCGTAGCCATCGCAATCGCTGTTCCCTCGTCAGTGCGCGCCAAACAAACGGCTTCCTCGCAACAAACGTCGGCGTCATCTTCTTCGAACGAGCCGGCACAGTCCGTGTGGGATGGCATCTACACAAAAGAACAAGCCAGCCGAGGGGAAGCGCTCTATGCGCAGAGATGTGCGCGCTGCCACGGTCAGGACCTCACGGGCGGTGAAATCGCGCCGGCGCTGAACAGCGGCGAATTCAAGTCGAACTGGACCGGCCTCACGATCGACGATCTTTTCGAACGGATCAAAGTCTCTATGCCTCAGGACAATCCGGGGAGCCTGAGCCGTCAGCAAACCGCCGATGTCGTTGCTTTCCTCTCATCCAAGAACGGTTTTCCTGAGGGCAAGACAGAACTGGCGCGCGAGGCCGAAGTCCTGAAAACCATCCGCTTCGAGGAGAACAAACCAGAAACCAAGGGCACTGGGGAGACACCGAGGCCCTTGGAGGCGGGTGGAACAACGTCTCCGGTGGCGAATGCGGTTGGGTATCACGTGCTCAAAAGGATTCCGATTCCCGGTGATACCGGTTGGGATTACATAACGGCTGACAGCGAAGGCCGCCGGCTGTATGTCCCGCATGGTATCGAAGTGGTTGTGCTCGATCTGGATTCAGGGGCGATCGTCGGAAGAATTGCGGGACTGAAGGGCGTGCACGGCGTCGCGATCGCCAGGGAATTTGGACGCGGGTTCATCAGCGCCACGGATCCTGGTTCGGTCACCATCTTCGATCTCAAGACGCTCGCCGTGATCGACAAACTGATGGTCGGGGATGACCCTAACGGGATCATCTATGACCCCGGGACACAGCGTGTCTTCAGCGCGGACCGCGGCAGCAAGCGCGTCACAGCCATCGATGCCAGGACCGGCAAGATCGCCGGTGCAATCGAGGATCTGGGCGGCAGGACGGAGCATTTGGCCGCGGACGAAGCGGGACACGTTTTCCTGAACATGCAGAATGTCGGCAAGCTGCACAAGCTCGATGCGCGATCGTTGAAAGTTTTGGAAACCTGGCCGCTGGATCCGCCCTGCGGTCAGCCCAGCAGCATGGATGTGGACCGCGCCCATAATCGCATCTTTGTCGGATGCAGAAGCGGTCTGTTCACCGTCGTGGACGGCGCAACGGGAAAGATTGTTGCCACGCAGCCCATCGGGCTTGTCGTGGATGCGTTGGAATATGACCCCAGGACAGCAATGATCTATGTCTCCACGGGGGGAGGCGATGGCGCTCTCTCCATCTTCCACCAGGAAAGCCCGGATCAGTATGTGCTCGTGGAAAACGTAAAGACTTTGCCGGGGGCCAGGACGATGGCGCTGGATCAAAAAAGCGGCCGGGTATTCCTGCCCGTCGCAGACCTCGGTCCCCTCCCCGCCGCTACGGCCGAAACTCCGCGGCCGCGAGCGCCGGCGATTCCGGGCACCTTCTCGGTCCTGGTGGTCGGACCCTAGCGCTCCAAACCGGCGCATGCAGTTACTAATTACTGATCAGTATCTATTCCGCGCGCGGTGCGTCCTTCTTCGCGCCAGCCTAATCCTACTTCTTGAGCGCTGGATTCACATACCCATGTTGCAGGACCTTTTTCAGATCCGGACGTATGCTCAGGTACGTGACGTGATCGGGGACGGCCGTAAATCCATGCGGGACGCCCTCCGGGATGATGATGATGTCGCCCGTTTTAATTTGATGGCTGGTGTATCCCACCATGGTGCCGCTGCAGGATGGGCCGTTCAGAATTGTTGTCACTTCGGCGTCGGGAGCAGAACGCCTCCCGTTGACGACGGTGCCTCCTGTGATCAGGGTCGCGCTACCCGATATGACCACGTAACTCTCGGCCGTATCATCATGGAAGATGCCGGTGGGACCTGTCGCACCGGGACGTTGCTCGCCGCATGCCGGCGCAGGGTTTGCCGCCGTCGCGCCGCCTCCGGCATTGCCACCGCCGCCCGCCATTGCCCCGCGGTGAACGACCGCGACCCCAAGCTGATATTTGTCCATATCGATCACCCGGAGAGTATTATCCGGGATCGCGCGCTTGGTGTCGGCCGAATGCTTCAACACGGCCTTGACGTCTTCATCGCTGATGTAGACTCCATCCTTCGGTGCTTGAGCCAATGCAACTACCGGACACGCCGCAATCCATATCGCTAGAATTTGCAACGCCTTGTTTTTCATGTATCTCTCCTTAATTTGGTTAGCGCGCTCATTTCACTTCAACGATCTCAATCGCGATTCGATCGGGTCCCTCAATCATGGCCGCCCTGGTGTTGCCCCACCCGTGAATCTCTTCCAGGAACTTGATCCCTTCGCTCTTCAACCGGGCCACAGTCGAATCCAAATCCGAAACACTAAGGGCCCAGTGATCGACGATGTGCCCGCGCGGGCTGACGAGGCCCCCGCCTGGCCACGGCCGGATCAAAATGTTGATGTCGTCGAAGAGGACGCTTCCCGACGGCTCGCGAACAAAACCCGGAAACTTAAAGAACGAAGGCCATGTCGGCGGACTGTACAGCTGTTTGCAGTCCCCGCCGTCCATCGCCACGGGCGCGCCACCGGTACCCTGCGGATTGGTCGCACCGAGGTGGGTAACATACCACCGGATCGCGCAAATCGGGTGCTCATGGTACATGTGAACGTGGTTGAAACGTTCCACCTGGCCGCTTTGCGCGTTCTCAATCATCGCGTCGTCCGGACCGCGCAGATATCCGAAGCCCCCCTTCCTGGTCGGCTGAACGCCTTTGGCCCGCATTTCGAGGATCTGCTCCTGCGTTGGCAGCCCTGGCAACACGTCGCTGGACATGTCAACGAGCTTGCCGTCGGCGGCGTCCCACATCTGAGCGATTTGCAGGCCCTTCGCGCGGAACTCTTCATCGTATTTGCGCGAGTCCGGTGTATTCCAGCCGAAGTGCCACACCGAGGATTGGGGTCCATTGAGCTCCGTCAGAGGCGGTGTGTTGACCTTCGTGAAAAGCAGATAGACGTTGCCGGTCTTGACCGCCTCGTAGCCGTTGAACGTCGTCTTCGTGGCGGATTTCGGAAAAGGCTTCGGGTAGTATTCGGCCGCAGCGCTTGGGTTCACCGAATTCAGATGGACGTGATGAAAATGCATCGGCGCGACCGTGGCCGGCGCCTGCGCGAAGACCGGCCGATCCATGGCCATGGAAATTGCGGCCAAGGCCACGATCAAACTGATGAAGCGATTTCGCATTTTGGCACTCCTTCCATGGGCCATTTGTTTCTGTGAACACTCGGGAACCGGCCGGCTTCCTATCACTGGCGTTTCCCGAATCGCCAATGGCGAAGGTTGCTTAGCTCAAGATTCGCCCGCCGGCGGTAATCTAAACCGGATTGCCTCCGCGCACAATGCTTCGACTCAAATCTGTCGCTGGGATCCAATCTTCACGTCTACAGAAGAATGGGCTTTCAAGCTGAATGCACACGAAATGGTAATCCTCGCCTGCGCCAGGCACCGACTGACGATAACGCTCGACCCACTCGCACATTTCATCAATAGTCCGCGCGCTGTAATTCTGCCCAAAAGGTTCCTACGCCAGGCTGACCGGGAGGATTAAAAAGTGGCCAAAGAAATCTCCATCAACAATGTAGTCCTTTGGGCTTCAGTGCCGTTTTAATTCGAATGTGTATTGCGCCTCATTAGAACGCTGGACGCATCGGGCGCGCATCTAGTCCAGGGGTTCGACCTTCATCATTCTCGCGGTGCGAGTGTTGATCATCCACAGCGTCAAGCGGCTGGTCGTGGGATCGTAGGTGATCTTCTTCGAATCGAACTCGGTCGGCATCTGATATTCGACGATTTCGCCGGTCTTTGGATCGAGGCGGATGAGGCGTTCGGACATGTTGCTCGTCGCATACACGTAGCCGTTTCTGTCGGGCGCCGAGACGGCGTATGGGGTCGTGTACTTGCGCAGCATCGGCCATTCCTGGAACTTTTCCGTGCGTGTGTCGAACATGCCGATCTTGTCCCCGGTGTACTCGGCAAACCAGAAACGGTCCTGCGCGTCCATTCGACCACGGCGCGGCGATGACCTGGGCGTTGGGACCTGCCAGAACTTGGCCTCACCGGTCTTGGCGTCAATCCCGATGATGTACGAGCCCCCGATATCCGGCGCGTATGGATTCCCCTTGGAGTTGACCACCGTAAGATCGACGTACTGGCGGTGCGGGCCAGGGGGGATGTTCGGCGATTTCTCCCAGCCGTACGTGGCCTCCACTTTCATGGTCTTCGGATCGATCCGCGACCAGCCCGCCCAGATTTTGCCTTCGGGTCCGAGCGCCATGAATTGCGTGCCAGCTCCCTCGATCGTGCTTACTTCTTCCGTCTTCGGATTGAACTTCGTCAGCACGATCGCGGCGCCGGCGATCCGCCGCGGGAACCAGATGTTGTCGTCGCGATCCACTTGAATGTCTCTCGCGCCCGGCAGGTCTCCGGGCGGGACGGGCGGCAACGAGTATTCGGTAAAGGCTCCGGTTTTTGGATTCATCTTCCCGAAGAACATCCGGCTTTCGTCCGTGTACCACGGCGTGCCCGCAGAATCGAGGTCGAGATCGTGTGCCACCGTGTCGGGCCGTGGCATGTCGTACTGCGTGATGATGATGCGGGTAGCCTTGCCTTTCGGACGCGGCAGCGTCTTCAACTCGAAGGACCACGTTGTCTTGCCGCCGCTGAGGTTGATCGTGGCGAGATACCCGGCCAGTTCCTTCTTCGGGATCCCATAGGGCTCGCGGCCCCATATCGGGTTCTCATCGGCAGCGGCAACCTGCTCGGGTATGCCTATCTGTCCGCGCCCACGTTTGTCCCTGCTGACCGCCGAGCCATCGGTGTAGTACTTCTGCATGCGGGTGATCACGTCCACGAACTCGTCGGCCGTGTGGTTCGACTTCACGACGCGTTCCCAGGCGTGGCAGTAGGCGCAGCTCACCGTCTGATAGATGAATTTGTCTTTCTGTTCAGGTGTGCCGTGGACGCTCATGGCCCACTCGAGGGAACTGAGCTGCGAGGCGAGATCCTTGGCCTTGTCGAGCTTGAGATCCGCGTTTGTGGTTTTGCCCTCAGCGATCGTCACGGACCCGGGAATTTTCAGGTCGTACCCAACGGCTCGGATCGTGAGGCCGTATTTCCCGGGCTCCACGTGGCTCCGGGGAAAGCTATATTTCCCCTGCGCGTCGCTCACCACCGACACGGTGAAGTTGGCGCCGTCGCGTCGAGCGCTGACGACGACTCCCTCCATGAGGCCTTCCTGTTGTGAGCTGACGACACCGCTCAGGGCGACGGGGTCTGAGGCCTGCGCCATGAGATCACGGGGGGCCTCGCCCAAGGCGCCGACCACGATACTCCCCAGAGCGATGCTAAGAAATAGTTTCGACATGGTGCCAAGGTTTAGCATACGCGTTGACCGCAGTCAATTTGTGGGTAACTGCTATTCAGCTCGCGCTGGGTTATCAGGATGTGGCTAACGTTAGATTCTGTGTTTCGCGGACCGTGTGTGAATTTCCCAACATATTCCCACATCGCGCGGGGCAGGTCCCCTCCGAAGATAATTTCCGAGTAGGCGACAATACGCCCACAGTCTCGTTTTTGTCATCCCACAACCACGCTTTTGGCCACTGATGGGCATTTGTCCGTTTACTCGACGAATCGTCAACTGACTTGCTAATCGCAGAGTTTGAGAAGATGCATCGTATGAGGAAATCACATGATTGGCTAATAGGTCAGTCGCTGGAAGCACTGGTTGGTTAGTTCAGGCCTGGACGACCCTGCAGCACGGGGATATACTTTTCTCAATGTATGAATTTAATAAGGTGGAAGAAGAACCCGAACCTCAGGCTTCCGGTAACCGCTTCGGGCCACCGCGCAAACACACTGCCGCAGGGCTTTTGGACCCAGCACAATACCCGCATATTCGTATAAGGTGTTTTGGATGTTCGCAGCCGTTGGTGGTCGCTGAAATCAGTCGGCACATTCTGAGTTGTGACAAGGTTTCAGCCCAGGATTTGGCGCGGTTCAAAACTGCGCGTGCTGAGTTCAAGACGAATCCAAGCCTCGCCCGAGAAGTCGTTGAGGGGCTTGTGAATCGCATTCGGTTAAATCGTGGCTTTGACGTGGAAGACCAGTCTCTATAGCTACTGTCACACGTCGGTCCTCGGCATCGCGGAGAACTTCACCCGTCTTCCTTGAGCCATAAACACCACCTAGATTCATATTAGATGGCGGGTGGCGCATCCTTCACGTTCTGTGTGAATGGTGCGTGTTTCTCTGCAAGAGAGTTAGGGTGGTCTATAATAAGGGTATGGCGAAGGATGTGATCCGTATCTCGGAAGCAGACGCCGCCACGACCAACGTGGCGACGCTCTTAGCCCACGTGCGCGCCGGCGCAGAAGTTGTCATCGAAAATGGTGCGCGGCCCGTGGCCGTGCTGCGCTCCGCGGAGCCGCATCCAGGCCGGCTCCTCTCGGAATCTATTGCACTGGCGGAGGCCCACGGCTCTACAGTGACGCTCGACGGAGATTTCGGGCGAGATCTCGAAGAGATCATCAATAGCCGTCACGAACCGCTCAACCCGCCGGCATAGTTGCGACAATACCCTGACCGGCGAGACAGCCCGCAAGGGCATCTGCGTCGTCTATGGGGCGCTACCCCTTGACTGGCTCCGCAGCCGCGTTTCTCCCCGCGATTCGGCCCTGCACCGCGCATCTGGCCAGGCCGTGCAGGCTGAATCCTCCCGCGGACTCGCCGCCGCAGTAGAGGCCCGGAATGACTTCACCATTGAGGTCCACCACCTGACACTTGGCGTTGATGCGCAGGCCGGAGCGCGTGTCATGAATCACGGGCGTGGCCCAGGCTGCGTAGAAGGGAGGTGTCTGAATCTTATATTTCGGTGCGGCTTTGCCGAAGTCCGCGTCCTTCCCAGCATCCACGAAAGAGTTGTATCGCGTCACTGTGTCTTGCAACGCGCCGGGCGGCATCGGTTTTTTCTGGAATTTATTCACAATTTTAGCGGCAAGGTCTGTCACGGTATTTGCGGAGAAAAAGTATCCTTGCGCTTCATCCACGTAGGGAGACGTAACTTTCCAACCTTCCCGCTTCACCGCGTCCGAGTCGAAGATGGCCCAGATCGGCCCACCGCCTGGCGTGGTATCGCCCGTTCCGGCTAAGGCCGCGTTGATGAAATTGGAAGTCTCGTACTTCACATTCGCGGCGTTGAGGTAGCTTCGCGGAACATACGATTTGATGGAGTTGTAATTGTTGGCGGGGAATTGGCCTTGCGTCTCATCATAAAATCGCTGGCCCGCAATGTTCACGAGGATCGCGTCCTGGTAGTCCTTTACGAACAGGCCCGAGGCACGCGCCTTGGAAAAAATGGGGCTGTCCGGCTGCCAGCTCAGGTTCACGTAGCCGTATTGGCAACCGATCCAGCCCGCCTTGGTCACATTTTGTCCAAATTCTCCGGATTGATTGAACGCGCCCCACAGCGATGCGCCGATGGACATGGCCGCGATTTCTCCGCTGGCATCCTGGAACGAGTACGGCTCGCCGGCCACCTGGTACTCTTCGGTGAGTCGCGGATCGAAGATTCTGCGGAAGTTCACGTTGCTGCTGTGTCCGCCCGTGCCGATGATGACACCCCTGCGCGCGCGAATGTTCACAGTCTTGCCCTGGCTCGTCGCCGAAATTCCCAGGACCCTGCCCGCATTCGGATTCTCGCGGACGATGCCCGTCATTTTGTGTTGCAGGAGAATCTGCACGCCGAGCTTCCGTGCGCCGGCTTCGAGCGGCCGAATGAGGCCGACGCCTGAGGAAGTGGTTGCACCCTTGTCGGCCGGCACTGGGCCGCCATTCTGAACCAGCGTATAGCCCAACGGCGCCGCGTGGTTCTCTCTGGGAGCGGAGTTGCCGCAGGCGTGCCCGCCGAGCGTATCCGGAGCCTTTTCCACAAAAGTGACGCCATGTTCGAGCAGCCACTCATAGGTCTTGGCGCTTTCGTCGGCAAACGCGCGGATGACTTCCTTGTCGTTATACCGGTAATCGGGAAACCCGTTGGGCTCGACGACGGACCAATCCGTCAGGTCCGAATACAAAAGGTCGGGCGAATCGACTACTCCATATTTTTTCTGCCTGCTCGTGCCGCCGCCGAGAGCCACGTTTCCGCCGCTCAAAATCGCGTGTCCGCCGACGTCCGTATTCGCGTCGATCAGAATTACGGACGCGCCCCGTTCGGCCGCTTGGATCGCCGCGGGCAGCCCGGTTGCTCCCGCCCCGATGACGACGACATCCGCTTCCTTATCCCAGTGCGCGGGGCGTCCTTCAGCCTTCGCTACTTCCACGCCAAGCCCGGTCAGCGCGGCGGCGCCGGCTCCCGTGGCTGCCGTCTTGATGAAATCGCGCCGCGAGAAACTGTTCTGATCGCGTTTATCTCGTTTCATGAGTGTGATCCCAGTTTGCGATTTTGATTTGTTCCTTGCGCAAGAACATAAGCCCGGTGGCCGCTGGTGTCAACCGCGGATCGGTCTCCGAGTCTCTCGGAATTATAGTGATTGAAGCAGGAAAAAACGCTAGCATTGGCGCATTCATGTTCGGAAGGGCGCTGTTTCAGCAACAAAGGGCGAATGACAAAAGTTACTCCAATCTGTCGCGGGCTTCGGTTGGAAAAGGGGCGACGCATGCGGCCACAAAGGAAAATCCTGGCACTGATCGGCTTGATTGTATCGCTCGACTCAGCTGTTTACGGCGCCACCATCACTGGAACAGTGAATGGGGTGGATGGCGCGCCGTTTCAAGGCGCGTTTGTCGAGGCGCAGAACGCGAAAAACAAAATCACTGTGATCGTGTTGTCGGACAGCCAGGGGCGCTACCGGATTCCCGATCTGGCAGCTGGGGATTACCGCGTGCAGATCCGGGCGGTAGGTTATCGTGCTGACCCTCGATCGGGTGTGACTCTCACCGCGGACCAAAACGCCTCGTTCGATTTTGCTTTGCAGAAGGCCATGGTGCGCTGGAATGAAATTTCCCAAAACCAGGCCGTACAACTCTGGCCTCCTGCAAAAGGGAAAGAATTGCTTTTCGGCCACTGCAACATCTGCCACCAATTTCAAAGTCGCATCGCCTCCGTCCACCGAGACTTGGACGGTTGGAAGGACCGTCTCGCCTTCATGCGTGAAGCGATGCACTTCAGCATCTTTTTAGGTCCGAATTTCAGCGATCAGGACGCGGAAGATGTGGCGACATATTTGAACAGTCTATTCGGTCCGGATTCGGTGCTGCCAAAATCTCCGGCGGATATGCCCGCATATCAGAAAACAGTGCGCCCCTTCAGCAGCGAGGCCATGAATATTGTGTACGTCGAGTACGACATGCCGGGTCCGAGCCGCATGCCTTTCAGCGCCGCTCCGGATAAGGACGGGTACCTGTGGATTCCCGATTTTGGCCTTGCAAATAAAATCACTCGACTGGATCCGAAAACGGGTGAGATGAAAGATTTCCCGATTCCATTCACTGGGACTGGTGGAGTTCATTCCGCAGTTCCCGCTGCGGACGGTTCCGTTTGGCTCGCCGAGCAAGGCTCGAACAGAATCGGCAAATGGGATCCGGTAACGCAAAAAATCACCGAATATCAGGACGCGTATCTACCCGGGAAAGAGGGAATCGAAGACGGTGGATCGAAGCACACGGTCCGGCCCGAACCGAGCGGAAAAGTGTGGACGAGCGGTGTCCCGCTGACGCGCTTCGATCCTGAGACCGGGAAATTCGCCCGGTTCGTGGAGGGTGAGTATGCCTACGATGTCAAGCCGGACAAAAATGGGGGCGCCTGGTTTACGAGCCCGCGGGTAAACAAGATTGGAAAAGTCGACGGGAAAACGATGAAGGTTTCCCAGTGGAGTCTCCCGACGCCTGGCGCATACCCTCGACGCATGGAAATAGGATCCGATGGCATGATTTATTCGGGAGAATATTACGGGGGGAATATGGACCGGTTCGACCCGAAGACGCAAACGTTCAAGGAATTCCCCCTGCCCGGACCGGATCCCAGCCCGTATGGCCTGGGTTTTGATACTGACGGTTATCTTTGGTATGACTCCCACAACATGGGCCTGATTGGACGGTTTGATCCAAGGACCGGGAAAGTGCTCGAGTATCCGTTTCCTCATCCCGAACCTTGCATACGCGAGTTCTTCCGCGATTCGCAAGGGCGGATGTGGTACGGCACCGCGCCCAACAACAAGGTCGGCTATTTCTATTTGGCAGGGAAGAGCGACTCCATCGGTTCAGCCGGCAAGTAAGGCGGCGGCAGCCAGCAAAGGCGCCAAGCGAAAGAAGGGGTGTGTTATTTTCGTTCGCGCCGTTCGCCGGCGTCTTGCTTAACGCCTAAGACGTAATTTGCCTTTTCACGGCGGCTGTTCGTGACCGTGCCGGAAACTTGTTCACTTCCCCATTTGATCGTGATGTGAGAGCCAACGCGGATCGTATCTTTCATGCGCACACTCATGCCGCCTTGCGACCTGTCTTCGAGCGTAGCCGGCGCCACGCGAGGAGTCCCGTCTTCGTCCGCCCATAAGACATCGACCCGCGCCATCAAGGGAATCCTTAGCTCCGTCCTTTTTTCATCCATGCTCGATCTATCGGCAAAAAATTAAAAAAGCCCAATCCGTTTCCCTGTGTCCTCTGGGTTGAATTCCCATGGAACGTAGCGAAGAGGCGTCCGGGAGTGTACTCGGTCCGCATGAAGCGCGGTGGGCTGGCAAAGGACTCGTTGTATACTCGCGGCTTCTCCAGATATCCCGTTGCAGGATTCGATGCCTGGAAAATTGAAGGACTGGAAGGGTTGCCGTGAGAATCGACATCCATGCGCATTATTTTCCGCTGGAATATATCGACCGTTTGGACCGTTATGGCGGAAGTCACGTCACCGGGCTAATCCGGACGATGAAACTGGATTCCGCCGATTTCAGCGGCCTCGAAGACCATTTTCGCAACATGGACCGCTCAAAAGTGGACATGCAGATTCTTTCCGTCTCCGGCCAGCTCCCTTATTTCGCGAAGGAAAGCGATGCGGTGGATGCGGCCAGGCTCGGCAACGATATTTACGCGCGCATCGTCCGCGAATATCCGAAGCGCTTCGCGGCCTTCGCCTGCACTCCGTTGCCGCATGTGCAGGCGGCTATCGCGGAAACGCGCCGCGCGCTCGATGAACTCGGCATGGTGGGCGTGACGGCCGGCACCGTGGTCCTCGGAAAAAGCATCGCCGATTCGGCCTTCGACGATTTTTTCGCGGAGCTCAATCGCCGCAGCGCCGTTCTCTTCATTCACCCGGTCGGCGGCAGCCTGGGATCGCAACTGATCGAATCCACCAACCTGGTATGGCCGGTCGGCGCGCCCCTCGAAGACACGGTATGCCTGCTGCAATTCATGCAGGCAAATTTCCCGAGCCGTTTTCCGGATATCAAAATCATCCTGCCGCACCTTGGCGGATTCGCTCCCTTTCTCGCAGCTCGACTCGACCAATTGCAGGATCATTTCCTGCCGGATTCTGCCATGGCGCCCAGCGTCCAGGCAAAATACTTCTGGTATGACACGGTGAATGGCCATCCGTCGGCGCTTCGTTGCGCGCGGGAGACCCTCGGCGCAGAACACCTCTTGTTCGGGACGGATTACCCCTTCTGGCGCGACGACGCATTCAAACTATGCGTGGATTATGTCGGCGAATCTGGCCTGCCGGAGAGTGACGTGGAGCGTATCCTTGGCGGCAATGGCCAACGATTACTCGGATTGTGAGTTCACTAGCCTCTTTTTCTCCACCATTTCGACCCATAGACCGCAACCGGACTCCTCAACATGGTGCGCCGGTCTTTGTAGCGCCGGCGTCCCGCCGGCGCCACTACACATTGCACGCCAATCACATCGCATACTGAAACTTTCGTATTCCGAATCATTGGCTGGAAATTCGGGCTAGCCCGCATTTCTCACCAGTTCGGGTCATGGTTCTCGTGTATTGCGGGATTCAGAGAGATTCTTCGCTTCGCTCAGAATGACAACTTGAAGCAGTGTGTCATTGTGAGGGGCGGTTTGTGCCCCGAAGAATCTCTCCGCAGGTTTGAGGAAGAGGAGATCTTCCTAGCTGACGTCATTGCAGCTTGTGAGAAATGCGGGCTAGTGGGTGAGTTGAAACATGGGCTGGGCGGCGGCCCGGCGGATGATTTCGCTGCCGATTTGATCCAGGGGCAGAATTTTTTCAGCCAATCCGGCGCGCGCGACAAAGCCCGGCATTCCCCAGACGACGCTGCTGGCCTCGTCCTGAATGATCACGGAGGCGCCGGCTGCGCAAAGCGCTTCGCACCCTTTCAATCCGTCCTGTCCCATGCCGGTCAAGATCACGCCTAGTGAATTCGCGCCGTACACCGCGGCGACCGATCGGAAAAGCACATCCACCGACGGCCGGCAGAAATTTTCACGAGGCTCCTGATGCGTGCGCAGGCTCATGCGGTGCTCTTCGTCCTGCACAACCATATGAAAATCCCCGGGCGCGATCCAAACACAAGAGGGGCCAAGCACATCACCTGGCTGGCACTCCCGCACGGGCAACGCGCACTTGCTTGCAAGACGCTTGGCCAGGAGCGTCGTAAAAATGGGAGGCATATGCTGCGCAATGACCACGGGCAGTGGAAAATTCGCTGGGAAAGAAGGCAAGAGTCTGGCCAGCGCATCGGGACCGCCCGTCGAGACCCCAATGGCAACAATTTTGAGCGGCCTGGAACGGAGTGGAGCCGCATGAAACCGAATCTCGGGGCGTGGAGTTGGGACAGTAGGAATTGAGACGCTGGATGCAGGATGTTGAACGAACACAGGGAAGTGGCACAAGGCCTTGATCTTGGGCACCAGGTCGGACCGAATGGCTTCCGATGTGGAGGCTATGTTCTGGTGGCTTGGTTTCGCCACGTAATCCGTGGCGCCCAGAGCGAGAGCATCGAGGGTTGCTTCCGCGCCCCGTTCCGTGAGCGTGCTGAACATGATGATCGGCGTGTGGGGAAGAATCTTGCGAATTCCGGGAATGGTTTCCAGGCCATTCATTTCAGGCATTTCGATATCCAGCAAAATGATGTCCGGGCGCACCGTCTGGAGCCTGGCCAGCGCCAATCGGCCATTGCTGGCCCATCCGGCGATCGCAAGGTCAGGATCGCTCGAAAGCACATTGGTGAGTACTTTCCTCACGACCAGGGAATCGTCCACGATCATGATTTGAATCTGTGACATCGTCGTCTATTCCAGCCCGAATCATCTTTATTCAAAATTTGTTCACGGGATAAACGGATCTTAGTTTGTGGGCGACTTGAAAAGCCGCCCCCGCCTTGCCAGGCCCCCGCGCTTTAGCGCACCGCGGCGCGGGAAACAGACACACCTCCGACCGGCTGGACAACGCGAACGGTTTTGACTTCTTTAAGCCGCGCGCTGCCTGCTGCGACCGCTGTGAGCGCCATCCCCGCTGACCCGGAACTGTTCGACCAGGCCCCGCAGTTGCGTGGACATTTGCGCCAGTTGGTGCGCCGCTTTCATCGATTCGTGCGCGCTGGAAGAGGTGCCCTGCGCCGCCTGGGAGACTCCCGCGATGTTCTGTGTGATCTCGGTCGAGCCTTTGGCAGCCTCGATGACGTTTCGCGACATTTCGTTCGTTGTCGCGCTTTGTTCCTCGACCGCGGTCGCGATCGTGTTGGAAATGTCGCTGATCTGGTTGATCACGGAGCCGATGGTTGCGATGGCGTCGACCGCGCCCTTGGTGTCGGCTTGGATCGCCGCGATTTTTTGGCTGATGTCTTCGGTGGCCTTGGCCGTCTGCTTGGCGAGTTCCTTCACCTCATTGGCGACGACGGCGAACCCTTTGCCCGCTTCGCCGGCGCGTGCCGCTTCGATTGTGGCGTTCAGGGCAAGCAAGTTGGTTTGTTGCGCGATCGAAGTGATGACCTTGATGACCTGGCCGATTTCGGCGCTGGAGACGCCCAGCTTGGAGATGGTCGCGTTGGTGATTTCCGCGGTCTTGACGGCCTGGCCGGCGACGCGAGCGGACTCGGTGGCGTTCTTGGCGATGTCTTGAATGGTGGTGCTCATTTCCTCGGCGCCCGTGGCGACGGTCTGCAGATTGCGATTGACTTGGTCCGTGGCGTTCGAAACGACGTTGGCCTGGGCGGTAGTTTCCTCGGAATTGGCGGTGATCAGCTGGCTGACGGCGGAGAATTCTTCGCTGGCATTCGCCACCTGCTGCGCGTTTTCCGCCACGGCAACAATCATTTTTACAAGGTTGCCCTGCATCTTGTTCATGGCAGCGGCCAAGTTGCCGAATTCGTCGTTGCTGTTTACCTCGACTTCTTCACCTGTCAGGTCGCCTGAGGCAATGGCTTCCGCCTTCCTCAGCACTGCAGAAGTGCCTGCGGAGATGCTGTGGCCCAGGTAAACGGCCACGCGGATGCCAATTCCAAGTCCCAGCAAGGCAGAAATCAACATTGTCCAATTCATCGAAGCATTTGCCGCGGTCTGTTCTTCCTTGCTCTTCTCAGCAAGTGCGCTAGAAGAATTGGCCATCTCTCCCAGGACTACCATTAGAGGTTCGTTAACGCTTGTAGCCTCATCGGCAAAATAGTTTCCTCCTTTGATTACAGAATTGGCATTCGCACCGGTCGCAAGATCCATCGAGGCTTCCTGGGCCTCCCTAAGCTTTGGAAGCGCTTCCTTGGCTTTCCCCCACCGGTCGCGGTTTTCTTGAACAAGCCACTCCGGCGCCAATTCGTCGAGTTGGGCAACGTCCCTCCTGCAATTGTCCCAAGCCGAATTAAACGACTTTCGCGCCGCGTCTCTTCTCTCTTGCTCCGTGCCTGCAAGGGTTGCCTGGCGTCCTTTACTCATGGTTTGATTCAAATCCCTCTGCAACTGGAGGAGCGCTTTTTGGGTGGAGGCGTGAATCTCCACTCGCGCTTCAACCTCCCGAATGTCGCGCGCCTTCCAATAGACAAGCCCCAAGCTGGTTACCATTAACCCGAGCACTGTTGCAAAACCCAGTCCGAGTTTCTTTCCGATAGTAAGTTTCATTTTCAATTCCCCTCACAACGCCCGAATTTCAAAACCTGGCCCAAAACCAAGTCGTTCGAGCAAGTCTCGCAGTCGCATGGACAGGGTCGCCAACGGTTACGCGGCCTTCAACGATTCCACTTCTTCTCGCCCTTAGCGCCTGAAAGCCAGCTCGGCCGGACAATTCTGTAGCAGTCGGAATGATCGAGCCGTGTTTCAGCGGGGCAAGCCCAATTGGCTTTATGGCCTACCGCCCGAAGGGGCTGGATTTGCCGTCTCACACGCCTTGTCTGTATTCAAGACGTGCATCAATTGCTTCTCGAGCTTGTGAACGCCGAGAATCACCTCGCGCACCTTGCCTTGCAAAGTTTCCGGAGGACGCTCGAACGATTCGTCGGTGACTTCCACGACGTCGCCGATATCGTCGACGAGCAGGCTGACTGCCCCGTCGCCGCTTCGGATCACAACGTTCATGGGTTGCGTTTCTTCCGGCCGGTCCGCCAGATCCAGACGCCTTCTCAAGTCAATGCCCGTAACAATTTGTCCGCGGAGATTCATCAGCCCACGGACAACCCTCGGGGCCAGAGGAATCTCCGTCATTTCCAAATAGCGGATGACTTCCTGAACTTTTTCGAGCTCCACTCCGAACATGAGTTTGTCGAGATAAAACGTGCAGAACTGATGAGTTCGCGCCATGGATCAGTCAATGACCTCCGCATGTTCCTTGGATAGAGTACGATTGGCGTCGGCAATTCTCTGTAAGGCAGGAAGATCAATAAGCTCCGTTACCCGATCATTGATCACCACCGCGCAGACAACGCCTTCCCGCACGGCCGGGGATTTCACTTCGGCCCGGTCCTTTACAATGTCCAGGATTCGTTCCACAACGATCCCGATGGTTCGCCCTTCGTCATTGCAGACGAGCACTTGCAGAGGGTCCGGCGACACAGCCTGCTTGGGATGGCGTAACCGGGTTCTTCTCTCTTCCAAAACGACATCGAGACGGATGAGCGGGAGAATCTTCCCGCGGTACTGAATCACCCATTCGCCTCCAGATTTTTCAACATCCGCGGCGAGGAATTCCTCCAGGCGTGCCACTGCACTGAGGGGCAAGGCCATGCGAGCATCATCCGGGCCCGCGAAGAGCAGGAACGTTTGTTTTTCAACTTGATTCTGGTCCTGGCCCGCGAGCCCCTCCGCTGTTTTTTCCTCCAGCGCGCCGTCGCGTACTTCCGAGAGAATACTCGCGTTTTGCGCCAGGCCCACCACGTCCAAAATCAGGGTCACCTTGCCATCGCCCATGATCGTGGCGCCCGCGAAGATTTTGAGCGCTCTCAACTGTTTGCTCAGCGGTTTGACGACAATTTCTTCCGAGTCATAGATTTGATCCACGACCAGCCCAAACGGATGTTCATTCGCCTGAAGCACGACGATATTCGTTGCCTCGGCCTCATCGGCTTGGTTCCCGGCCGATTTGGCGAGCTTGAGTTCTTCACTGAGGTAAACCAGAGGAAGCAACCGCCCGCGCATGCGATAGACCGGAACACCGTGAACGGACTCGATTTCACTTCCCACACGGTCCGCATCCAATCGAACCAGTTCCTGAATATTGACCTGGGGAATGGCAAAGCGCTTTCCATTGCTCTGAATGATCACTGCCCGAACGATCGCCAGCGTCAGTGGAATTTTGATCTTGACCGTCGTGCCTTTTCCCGGATAACTCTGGAGATCGACCGTGCCGTTGACGCGATCAATGTTGGTCTTGACCACGTCCATTCCCACGCCGCGGCCGGAAAGATTCGTCACCTTTTCCGCGGTGGAAAGGCCCGGGAGAAAGACGAGATTGAGCAATTCGCCCTCACTCATGCGCGAGGCCTGCTGGGCAGTGATCACGCCGCGCTCGATGGCCTTGTTCATTACGCGGGCCGTGTCGATTCCGGCTCCGTCGTCCGAGATTTCGATCAAGACCTGGCCGCCCTCGTGGCAGGCACGCAATTTGAGGTGTCCCTCGGGGCGCTTTCCGCGAGCGACGCGCTCGTCGGGCATTTCAATTCCGTGATCCACCGAATTCCGGACAATATGAGTGAGCGGATCTTTGATGGCCTCGAGAAGACTCCTGTCGAGTTCCGTTTCCTTACCGTCCATCTCGATGAGCACCTGCTTGCCGCGAGCCGTCGCCACATCGCGGACTACGCGCGGGAACTTGTCAAAGACATTGCTGATGGGCTGCATGCGCGTTCTCATTACTTCTTCTTGCAATTCGCTCGTCAGCAGGTTGAGTTGTTGGGCTGGACTGACCAGGTTGGGATCGGACTGGCGCGCGGAAAACTGCGTGATTTGATTTCGCGTCAGCACCAACTCTCCGACCAGATTCATGAGCCGATCCAGAACGTGGACGTCAACACGAATCGTTTCCGGCGCCGCGTTCCTGGAGTGGGAGTCATCCTGCGGGTGTTGGGTCGCCAGAGTTTCTCCTGGCGCTGCGGCCGATGGGGCGGGCAACTCGGGGCGGGCAGTAGGCGTTACTTCCGTTCGGCACAAATCCGTCCCTGAAGAGATGGATCTTGTGGGCTTCTTATCCAGGCCTGCCCCTTTCTTTTTTTTCGAGGAATCTTGTGTGGAAGATGGATGGGAGGCTGCCTTAGGAGCCGGCTCCCGGCCCTGATTTTGCAGTTTATTCAGGGTTTCAATGAGTTCCGGGTAGGTTTCAATCCCGTCTTGCTCGGTGGTTTGGATTTCTCGCAGCATGGTGCGGATAGCGTCCACCATCGCCAGCAGTCCGCTCGTAAATTCCGGCGTCAGTGAAAGTTTTCCCTCACGAAGGCGGGAGAGAAGGCTCTCTCCAACATGAGCGACCTTCTCCAGCTTACTGAACCCCAGGAAGCCGCAACTTCCTTTAATCGTGTGGATGGTCCGGAAGATACTCGACAGAAGTTCTTGCGAAGACGGATCGGTTTCAAGTTTCACCAGCTCGCTGTCGAGCCGGTCCAGATTCTCATTACTTTCGGCCAGGAATTCCTTGATCAGGTCGTCCATTGCGCCACCCTATTTGCGATAGTCAGTCTTGGGCGGATAGAAATAACGGCGTGGCGCGGTTGGACAACTCGCAGCGAGTGATCCGGTTTCTCCTGACAGCTCTTCCAAGGGACACAACCTCGCACGAGACACATGCAGATAATCGTCCAACTGTTGGATTCGCTTTAGTCGCAGTTTCAATGCGAATCAATTCAAATTGCTGGGTATCCTGCCTGCGGGGCCGGTAATTCCTAACCCCCGTCCCGATAAGGAGTTAGGCCCGGGTTGGGGAAAAAGAGAAGAGATCACCGCGGCAACACGCCGTCGGGGACGCACAATTGCCCGGCGGAAAGCATCTGCGCAGAATTGTTGTGCTCTTAGGGCAGGGGATTCAATTCCTTAGAGACGTCTAACAATTGGGGATTAGGAAAGACCGGCCATACCTGTGCGCCCGATTTCTTTTCCAGTTTTGCGGGAGCGAAGATCATTTCTGTTTGGATCGCTCGAGGAATACTTCCCGCGCCGCTTGAATGCCGTTGAGGGCTGCCGGAAAACCCGCATACAACGCCATCTGCATGATGACCTCGACGACTTCCTGTTCGGAGCATCCCACGTTCAGCGCGCCGTCAATATGCGCGCGGAGTTGCGGCGCCGCGGTGCCCAGAGCAGTGAGCGCGGCGATGGTCGCGATCTCTCGGGATTGTAGACTCAGTCCGGGACGGCAATGAATATCCCCGAAGCCGAATTCCATGACGTAAGTTCCCAGATCCGGGGCAATCCCCTCGAGCGACGCAAGAAAAGCCTTGGTCCGCTCTCCATACATTTCCACGAATTTTGCCAACCCACGTTCGTATCGAGCCGAATGGCTCATCGTTGTCTTCTCCTCGATGGTGTCGGGCGGTCACTTGCGCCTCGATGGATTGCATTCAGACAAATCAGTTTCAGCAGAGGTCTTACATGATCGTATAGATTTTCCGCGGAATCCAGGGGATCAAGAAGGGAAGGCGGCATCGTGGGGGACGGCGAGCACACCACTTGACGCTGTCATTCCATAGGTGTTATATTCCCTCAGTGGAATATGAAGTTGAATTCACGGATGAGTTCGAAGATTGGTGGGACGGTCTGACCGAAGAGGAACAGGACAGCGTGGCCGCGCGGGTGGAGCTGCTGGAGCGGCACGGTCCAAATCTTGGCCGGCCACAGGCGGATGTGGTGCGCTCTTCGCGGCATCCGAACATGAAAGAGCTGCGCATTCAGCATGCTGGCAAACCCTATCGGGTGCTATTCGCCTTCGACCCGGCGCGCCGCGCGATCCTGCTGGTTGGCGGAGACAAAACGGGCAACGACCGATGGTATGAGGAATTTGTGCCGGTGGCGGACCGGCTTTTCGATGAGCACCTGGCAGCTTTGAAAAGGGAGGAACAGACCGATGGCTAAAAACTTCAAACAACTTCGAGCGAGGATGTCGCCCGAACGCCGCGCACGCGTCCACGCTGAGGCCGATCGCCTGGAAAAGGAAATGGCCCTCGACCAGCTCCGCGAGGCGTTGAACATGACCCAAGAGCAGCTCGCGCAAATTCTCGAAGTAAACCAAGCGGCGATCTCGAAGCTGGAGCGGCGCTCGGACATGTATCTGAGCACTCTGCGCAAATTCATCGAGGCGATGGGGGGCGAGCTCGACATTCGTGCTGTGTTTCCGGCCGGCGTCGTCCGAATCGTGCAATTCCAGGAACTAAGAAAGCGAGCGTAAGGCACGAGCGAACAGAACAGCAAAACTCCGACCCTTCCAGACGCCGGGCGCGCCACGCCTTTATGCTGTCGCTTTCTGCACGACCGCTGCGGCGCGCCGCACCCGGACTTTCACGTCAACGCGCGAACCAAGCCGGTTGAGGATCGAGATGAGGCGATCGGCGGTGAACCTCCCGAGGTCCGCATTGCGGATGCGCGAGAAGTCGGCCGCCGCAATGCCGGTTCGCCCATGCGCCGCGCGCACGGTCAGGTGTTCCCGGTCAAGCGCCTTGATGATTTCGGCCGCTAGGATGGCCTTGAATTGCTCGGCATCGGGGGTCTCGTGCCCCAGATCGCGGAACACATTGCCGCTTCCCCGCACTACTTTCAGCTTTTCGCTCTTCATCGCAACATCTCCTTCAATCTTTTCAAACGATCCTGTATCAGGCTGATTTCGCGTCGCGGCGTCTGGATGCCTCGCGTCGATTTCTTTTGGAACGCATCGCCCTGGAATGGCAGCGCAATCTCGAACACGCCCGAGCCAAACCCGTGCACGGGCTTTGCAACGTCGGCCTTGCCGCCCTTCGCGGCGATCGTCGGGGCCGCGAGACAGATCGACCTCGCCCCTTCCGGGAACGCCTCGAATTCTTTTAAGGCCGCTTTGATCCATGAAATGGGCCTCGTCTTTCGAGACATTGGCCGTCCGCTACTTCCCTCCTTTCCCCACTGCAACGTTGTCATATCTGACAACAGTTGTCAAGAGATCCCGCCGGCCAGGCGTAATTCTATCCGGTTGTCGCCCGGCAGAAACCGGCTTTCGCTGATGCTTTTTCTATCCCGCCGTATGATAGGGGGTACTTGACCCTAATTGTTTCATCGGAAGCTGCACAGCGTCATGGACCTCAAAAGAGACCAGAGGGCGGGGGGATTCCTTCGCGTGGAAAGTAAAAAACAAATGGGCCTTTGGGCGGAAACTGCCGACTTCCTATTCTCCCATGGGATGACTGAGGTCTTCGCGGGCGACGGCATAGAGAGCCAATTCGACCCGGCTGGAGACGCCGAGCTTGTCATAGATCGCGCTTAGATAGTTTCGAATGGTGTGCTCGGTGAGGGCGAGCTTTTGGCTGATATCTCGTGTGCTCAATCCGTCTGCCAGCAGATGGACCACTTCGGCTTCCCGTGGGGTCAGCCGGGTCATCCCGCCGCCTGGTTTGATGAGGCGGAGCGGCTTGAGTTCAGTGAGGAACTCCAGGATAAAGGCCAAATTCCGCGTGTCGGCCCAGATCTGACCTTCATGCACGGTTCGAACGCATTTCGACAGCAACTTAATCGAATGCAACCTGCAAAAAACACCCCTGGCGCCGCCTCGAAATGCATCTACGACCAGATCCCGCTCGGAGTCCGGAATTAACATAATTGCAATCGTTTTGGGGGACAGCATCTGCAGGTAACGTAGGACGTGGTAACCCCTCAACCGGCCATCTTTGAGGTGGGCATTAATCAGAGCGATATCCGGCTGGCTTTTTTCCAGTTCCCGAACCGTCTCGTCGAAACTGTTGGAAACGGCAACCACGGCGATGTCATGGCGCCCGCGCGTGAGTCCTTCCGCAATGAGGTGCGCGCTCATCCGGTCCGCATCCGCGATGAGGACACTGATGCTTGCGTTGAGAGGCTCTAATAACTGACTCATGGACAACCCCACCCAGTCAGGTTCAA
Source organism: uncultured Acidobacteriota bacterium (assembly GCA_963719875.1). Classification (GTDB taxonomy): domain Bacteria; phylum Acidobacteriota; class Terriglobia; order Acidiferrales; family UBA7541; genus Palsa-360. The sequence continues at coordinate 3,261,467 of CAVRDJ010000002.1, forward strand.
GAGGCGCAGACTACCCGAAAATACCCCATGACGCAAGCAATTTTATTCCTGTTTGTCATTATTCGTGCCACGCATGTGTGAGCTGTCCTGACTGCCGCAGGGAACAAGGCGACCGTCGATTGTGCGGTTCTATGGCTCCGGAACGGTACATTTGTCACATATGGTGACAGTAGCATTGTCACGCAAAAATGGTAAGGACGTCTCGCCTCTTGTGCGTTCTCCGGGGAATATCTATTGTGCGCCTCACCTGGCCTGGAAACTTTAAACGCGCCCTGACAAACGAGTCTTAGGCCGCGCTGCGGGAGGGCCGATGGAAATGAGAAAAGAAATTCGATATCGACTGGACGCGCAGGCTGTCTTTTCTTGGGAAGGCGCGCGCCACAGGCGCTTTCAGGGGGAAGGGGTCACGCGCGACATCAGCATACAGGGTGCGTTCATACGGGCGGCAACAATGCCCCCGCCCCATTGTCCGATTCAAGTAGACCTCCTCCTTCCGTCCCTTACGGGATTGAAGGCCCTGATGCGTATCACGGGAAAAGCGCGCGTCATTCGCGTTGAGCACCCATCCACAGACACTTGGATCCACGGATTCGCAGTCGTTATCGATGATCTAAATCAGTGGTGCTTGATGACTGTGCAGGGCGAATCTGAAAATGCGCTAGTCGGGGCTGGAACCGCGAACTGAGACCGGAAACGATTGGGTCGATTCGGGCAGGCAGCTTTCCATGTGATGCGGGGCCAATCTTTGCTGTTTGGGGTCAAAATTACCCGTAAGTCAGACGGCAGAGCTATATGCAATTGGCGGAAACAGAATTGGAAAATCGGAGCTCGACCGGAACACCAAACTGGTACGCCCTTTTCACGCGCTATCAGCACGAGAAATCCGTCACGCTCTCGCTTTCGAACAAAAGCTATGAGGTCTATCTTCCCCTTTATCGTTGCGTTCGCAGGTGGCAGGACCGTGCCAAGCAGCTCTGGCTACCGTTGTTCCCGTGCTACATGTTTATCCGCGAGGGAATGGACCGGCAGCTGCAAATACTCACCACCCCTGGAGTGATTCACATCGTGAAATGGGGAGGGCAGCCGGCGGTTGTTCCGCAGGCACAAGTTGATGCGGTCCGGCAAATCATTGAAAGTGGACTGATTGTCGAAACTCATCCGTATCTGCAGTGCGGAGATCGCATACGGGTCAAAACCGGGCCCTTGATGGGGTTGGAGGGTATTTTAACCCGCAAAAAGGGGGTGAACCGGCTGGTGGTTTCTATGGAAATGCTGGGCCGGTCCGCTGCGGTTGAAATCGATGTATTGAATGCGGAGAGGATTGGGCCATTCCCGGCGCCAAAGTTATCACATCGGTTTTCCGCCTCCGCCTAAGGGAATCTCGCATCGGAGATCGAATTCTAGCGACCCAATGGACCCTTCATTATTTCAATTCAGCTTTGCGGGAGTGCTGAATTTACCGAAGCCCTTCGGAGGATCCGATGACCGTGACAGGACGAGTTCCGCTGGGCATGCCGGAAGACCGAGCCCCATGGAAAAATTGACGACCAACTCCCGCAACCTGGATCTGCTTCGTTCTTTCGCGGTGATGCTCGTCGTGGGTTTCCATTTGGCGAAATTCTTCAACTGGGAGTTCGAAAAGTTGCGAGTCACAGATTTTGGGCTGCTCGGGGTGATGCTCTTCTTCGTGCACACCACGCTGGTGCTCATGTTCTCGCTGGAGCGGCAGAGAGCAGGATCAGGCACGTCACTGTTAGTCCCCTTCATGATCCGTAGGTGTTTCCGAATCTATCCGCTTGCCATTCTGGTCGTCACTTTCGTCTTTGTGTTCCACATTCCTTCGGACCTTCAATTTGGAAGATTCAATTTGCTTCATCAGTCGGCAGGGAACTTCCTCGCGAACCTCATGCTCATTCAGAACGTGACGCGGCAAAAGGCGAACCCGGGCATTCTCTGGAGCTTGCCGCTGGAACTTCAGATGTACCTCGTCTTGCCCGCGCTATTCCTATTCGCTACGCGTGTAAAGTCGGCGCGGGCCATGATCGCATTCTGGTGCTCCGCAGTCGCACTTTGGTTTGCGGCGGGGCTTTCCACAGGCCTGCTGCCTCTGAGCGAGGGAGGCATCCGGTCTCCTATGGAGGCGCTCCTGAAATTCACGCGATTCGCGCCGTGCTTTCTTCCGGGGATTGTGGCTTACAAACTTTGGGGCCGGCCCAGATTCCTTCCGGCCTGGTGCTGGCCCATATTCTTAGTGTTTTGTTGCGCGATGTTCATGTGGTTGTCCGGAAGTGAGCCGATTGAGACGGGATGGTTCATCTGTTTCACGATCGGTTTGGGAGTGTGCTTGTTTCGGGAGATGCGCGAAAATCTGCTCACGCGGTTGACGAAACGAATCGCCCGGTATTCCTACGGAATTTATGTGCTGCACTACTTTGCGATTTGGATCGGTTTCGCAATTTGCCGGAGATTGAACGTTGGGCTGCAAATCGCGATTTTCGCCGCGGTGCTCGTTTCCCTCTCTGTGCTCCTCTATCACACCGTGGAAGGGCCACTGATCAAGGCCGGCGTCAAAGTTTCGGAAAAACTCATGCGCCGTTCCTACGTACTTGAAGTCAAAAGCCATTCAGCGGAACGCGCGGCGCAAATCTGTTCGGAATAGGTCGTGTCATCGTGAGTACGGATCGATTTCAGGAATCAATTTTTGCGATGCAGGTAATTTTGGGATTGGCGTTTTTCCTGATTGCAACTCCAGCGCTCGCCCAAAGTGCGGCAAATGGAAGTATTCAGTCCTCGCCTCAAATGCAAACTGCAGAGGAGATCGGCCAGCGCTCGCAACAGGCGCGCGAAAAATTGGCCGGAGCAACCGAGGAACGCCAAACCCACGAATCCCGCATCGGGCCGGACGATTTGCTGGACATCACAATCTTCGAAGCGCCGGAGATGAACTGCGCCGTGCGCGTCTCGTCCAGTGGCGAGATTTCTCTCCAATTGCTGGGCGCGGTCCATGCCGCCGGATTGACGCCAGGAGAGCTGGAATCGGTTCTGCAAGAGTTGCTGCGCCGGACCTATATGAAGGATCCGCACGTCGGCGTCTTCGTTCGAGAATTGCAAAGCCATCCGGTTTCGGTTGTGGGCGCCGTGAAAATGCCGGGGGTATTTCAGATTCGCGGAACGAAAACGGTGATCGAGGTCCTTTCGATGGCCGAGGGGCTCGCGCCCGACGCGGGCGATACCGTACTGATCATGCATGGCGCAGGGTATGCCGAATCGGGCAGTTCCAATGGTCCAGAACCCACGCAAGCAGGAATCGCTTTAGTCTCTTCGCCGCGCGAAAAGCCGGCGAAAATCGATGGTTCGCAATTGACGACACTGGAAAAGAAAGTCGAAATAGACGAGATAAACCTCAAAAAGTTGCTGGAGTCTTCTGATTCCGCTTTAAATGTGCCGGTCCGCCCGGGGGACATTGTTAAAGTGCCGCGCGCCGGAATCGTGTATGTGGTGGGAGAAGTCAACAAGCCGGGCGGGTTTGTCTTACAGAATAACGAAAACATTTCCGTGTTGCAGGCGCTCGCCCTAGCCGAGGGTCCGACGCATACCTCGGCCATAAGCCAGGCTCGAATTATCCGCACGGACCCGGCCACGGGAAGGCGGACCGAAATCCCCATGAATCTCGGCAAGGTTTTTTCCGGCAAAGCGCCAGACACATTTTTGCAGCCAAAAGACGTCGTGTTTGTTCCCAACAGCGCGGCGAAAAGCGTGCTCTACCGCGGCTCGGCAGCCGCCCTGCAGACGGCCGCGGGCGTCGCGATATACAAGTGGTGAACGCATGACTCAAGACGGCAACGATCAGAACAAAATGGAAGTGTTCACGGCGCGCGAAGTTCGTGTGGAACAGCGCCGCGCGATGCAGAGAGCAATCCGCCCGGCAAAGATGGAAAAGCCGCCCGATCTCTTGGCTTGGTGGAGAGTCATTCGAAAGCGCCGATGGACGGTTTTGACCGCTTTTTCCGTGCTATTTGCAGCCGTCCTGGCCGGATCCATCAAGGAAAAGCCAGTGTACCGGGCCAAGGCGCTGATCGAGATTGACAAGGAAAATCCCAGCGTCGTCAATCCACAAGAGCTCTTTCAACTGGATGAGGTTTCGGACGCCTACCTGGAAACGCAGTACAAAGTCCTGGCCAGTGATGATCTGGCGGAACGCGTCATCCATCAAATGGGCCTGGACCGCCAGGCCGAATTTCTGCCTTCCGTACACGCCTGGCCGTGGAGCGTGAGTGCGGCTCCGGCGACTCCCATCTCCCCTCCCCTAGACAGCGCGGCGGTGCCCGACCTGTCGGTCCAGGAAGCCGTCCTCACGCGTTTCCAGGACCGTTTGGATATCAGGCCGATCCGGCGCAGCCGCGCTGTCGAGCTTCGCTTTAATTCACAGGACCCCGAATTGGCGGCGCGGGCCGTGAATGCGGTCGCCGAAAACTATATCCAAAAAAATCTCGAAGCACGTTGGGATGCCACGAAAAAAGCTTCCGAGTGGCTCTCCCAGCAATTGCAGGACCTGAAAGCCAAGCTCGAAAAATCGCAAGACGATTTGCAGAAATATGCCGCGGAGAACAGCCTTCTCTATCTCGAAACGAACAAGGGGGACGCCGAGAGCATCGTCAACCAGAGCGTTCGCGAAATACAGGAAGAGCTGACCAAGGCCCAGGCGGACCGCTACGAGAAAGAATCGGTTTTCCGGCTCGTGCAATCCGGTGATTACGGATCGCTTCCTGGCGTGTTTGAGAGCAAATTGTTGCAGGACCTTACCTTCCGGCTCGCGGACCTTCAGCGGGAACACGCGCAGCTTGCTGCTACGTTCACGGAAGATTACCCAAAGGTCAAGGAAAACCAGAGCCAGATCGCGGAAATCCAGGGTTCCCTGGAGAGGGAGCGCTTGCGCGCGGCGCAGAAAATCAGCAATGATTACTTCGCCGCGCTCCGGCGCGAAAATTTGGTCCGTCGGGGGTTTGCGGAAAAACAGGCGGAGGCAAACCAGATCGCCGAAAAATCCGTGCAGTACGGAATCTTGAGCCGTGAGGTGGACACCAACAAAGGGTTGTACGAAGGATTGTTGGAACGGCTCAAGGAAGCGGGCGTCTCGGCGGGCCTGAAAGCGAGCAACATCCGGATCGTGGATCCCGGAACGGTTCCTTATAAGCCGATCGCCCCAAATTATCCTCTCAATTTAGGGCTGGCGGCGTTCCTGGGTTTGGGCCTCGGGGTCTGCATGGCGTTCCTAAAGGAACACTTGGACCAGACGATTCGGTATAGCGAAGATGTATTTCACTTTTTGGGTGTTCCGGTCCTGGGCTTTATCCCCACGTTCGGCGGCCTGAACGGAAGGAAAAATAAAAGCATTGTTCGCGCGGATCGGGAATTCATCCCCGGCTTGGCCGAATCGAGGACCGTGGCAGGCGGAGCGCCAACGCAAGACCATCCTCGGAATCGTCTGGGAATTCACAAAGGGTCTGCATTTTCGGAGGCCTTTCGTGAACTTCGAACTTCGGTGATCCTCTCCGCTTCCGGGCGTTTTGCGAATTCCATTTTGGTGACCAGCGCTCAGCCCGGCGAGGGAAAAACTACGGTTGCCGTGAACCTGGCATTTTCCCTGGCGCAACTCGGGCAGCCCGTTCTTCTGGTCGATGCGGATATGCGCCGTCCCAGCATTCAGAAGTATTTCCCACAAAGTAACTCCCAACTGAGCAACTACCTGACGGGCCAGGGCGCGTGGCAACAAATGGTGTACCCCACGTCGATCAGCCGCTTAAGCGTACTGCATTGCGGCCCTATCCCGGAGAATCCCTCCGAACTTCTCTCCTCGGACCGGATGCGGGCCTTGATTAAGGAGTCGATGACTACATATCGCTTCGTCATCCTGGACTCGCCACCTCTTCTCAACCGGGCAGACAGCCGCATCCTGGGAAGCATGGTCGGCGCAACGATCCTCGTCGTAAAAGGTGGAGAGACGCCCCGCCGGGTTGTTCAGTACGCGGAATCACAAGCGCGCTCCGTGGGGACAAATCTCATTGGGGTCGTCCTGAATAACCTCGACTCGTCGGTGAATGATTACTCGTATTACGCCTGCGCACGTCCGAATGAAGAAGCGGGTGCGGCATAGGTCGAGTAAGTACGCGTGATATTTTCCAAAGCCAATTTCGGGACATATTCCACGAGCTTGGTCATCCAGGGTTGCGGCGCAGTCACCGGCATATTGACCGCTCGCCTGCTGGGTCCCGTAGCCAGAGGCGAACTTGCCACGGTCATTTTGTGGCCCATGATATTGAGCAACCTGGGATTGATGGGCTGCAATTGGGTTCTGGCGCGGGAAGTCGCAAAGGATCCCGAACGCGAGCGCGATTGGGTCGCCGTGGGAGTTGCGGTCGGACTGGCTACCGCTTTGTTGTATCTTCTGGCCGGGTATTTCCTGATTCCGTTGCTACTGCCTTCGGATAGGGGCTATTTGCTTCCGGTTGCGCGACTTTGCCTGTTGCTTATTCCCCTCGACATTTTCAATCAAGTCCTTTTGGCCGTCGAGCAAGGCAGGATGAGGTGGCGCCGCTACAATCTCCTCCGGCTTTCCTTCTCTCTCTTCTATCTAGTTTTCATCGGTTTCATTGGTGTGAGTCGAAGGGCCCAGGTGAGTTGGTTCGTTTCAGCATTTCTCGCGAGCCAATTCCTGGCTGTCCTCCTGCGCCTTTGGATCCAGAAGAAGTCATTGGCCGCTGGTAAATTGCAATTCGGCGATTGCCGCCATTTGTTGCGTGCGGGGGTCCCTTATTTTGGGGCAACGATCAGCAACCTGCTCTCGCTTCAACTTGACACCATCCTGGTTGTGAGCCTGCTCAACGCGAAGGCCGCTGGAATCTATGCCGTCGCCGCGGCCTTTGCCAACGGGCAGTCTTCATTGGGGGAGGCTTTAGGGATCACTTCTTTCGCCGTTCTTTCGAATGAAAGTAATGCAGGGAGCCAGGAGAAGATCATCACCGAAACGTTTCGCCAATCCGCCATGGTTTCATGCGGGGCTGGGCTGGTTTTGGTTTGCCTGATACCGTTCCTCGTCGTGCCGCTGTTTGGATTCGAATTCTCGCAGGCCGTATGGCCAGCCGTGGTTCTAGCTCTGGCAGCTTCTCTGACGGCCTCGACCAACATTCTGAATCAAGGGCTGCGAGGAGCGGGGCGTCCCCACGCGGGGCTGGTGACCCAGTTGTTTGGAGCCGCCATAATGGCGCTCGCCGCGCTGTTTTTCTTGCGGAGGTTCGGGCTCATGGGAATGGCTTTCGCCGTTTTGATGAGCGCCTGCGCGCAGTTGCTTGCATTGATTGCCGCCGCGGCGAACTGGTTGAAGATCTCGCCGCTCCAATTTTGGCCGTTTGGACCGGGAAATGTCAGGTTGTTTTTCCAGCAGCTGTCGGATTTGCGGGTGCGATATTTGCGGTCACCCGCATGACCCTTTTTTGTAATTCACGATGAGTCGAATCCTCGGATATGTCACTCCTGTCCGCGCATTTTCCAATGCAGGGGACATTTACATGCAGGCAGCTTCCGGGCGGGTCGCCGAAGCCCTCGCCGAGCATTACGAAAAAGTCTGCATTTGCGCCAGAGTCGTGCGTGAGGCTCCTCCCGCGCCGTTCGATGCCCCGTTGAATGCGGCGAATCTCGAACTCATTGCGCAACCTTTCTGGAGCACAACCGCTGAATCGCTATTCCATTTTTTCGGAATCGCTCGCGCGTACATGCGAACCTGCCGGCGGGCGGATGTTCTGTTCGTCAGGGCAGGGAGTCCTTACACGGCGTTGCTGTATTTTTGCGCCGCGGTATTTCACAAACCGATCTGCCATTGGATCGTCAGTGATCCTGTCACGCTGTTGCGAACACACAACAGGAGAGGGTCCGTTCTGGATACCTTCGCAATGCTTTATGCACTACAAGATCGACTATTCACGCGTTTTGGGCGGTGGGTCACCAACGGAACATTGATATGCAACGGCCGCGAAGTGGCCCGCGCCCACGCATCTCCCCGAACGGTCGAGATCGTTTCGAGCACGATTCGGGAAAGCGAGTTTTTTTCTCGCGCCGATACTTGCCAGGGCCCAGTCGTGCGAATCCTTTTTGTCGGCTTCCTCCGCCCGGAGAAAGGAATCGAGTACCTGCTGGACGCGGTCTCCCGGCTCAAAACGGATGTGCCGTGGGAGCTGGAAATTGTGGGGCCGCGCGCATTTCCGGACTACTGCGAGAAACTAGACGGCATTGCCGCCGCGCGAGGCATCCGCGAGCGCATTCGCTGGAACGGCTACGTGCCGAACGGCCAGCCCTTATTTGATCGCATGCGCGCCTCCGATCTCTTTGTGCTGCCCACGCTTTCCGAGGGGACGCCACACGTTTTGGTGGAGGCTCGGGCCAACGGCTTGCCGTGCATCTCCACTAATGTGGGAGGCGTGCCGACAACCGTTACGGACGGATACGATGCGTTGCTCGTTCCTCCCAAAGATGCGCGGGCTTTGGCGCGGGCCATGGAACGCGTGATCGGTGACCCCGAATTGCGCCGCGCCTTGATTCGCAATGGCTTGCTGGCGGCTCGCAAGCAAACGCTGGAGCGATTCATTAGCACGGTGCTGAGGGAACTGAATGCGAACGTGCGTGCGGGGAGAGCTGCGGTTCCGCAAGAGTAGGACGCGAAAATGCGAATGCTCCAATATCTCTGGTTCCATTTCATCACGGTGGCCACAAGCTGGTTGCCCGATCTGCGCCCTGTGCTGAGGTTGCGTGGATTGCTGTTACGGCCTTCGTTCAAGAGCTGCGGGGGAAATCTTCAGGTTGCGCGGCATGTGACCATCAACTTTACGAATCGCGTGGAAATCGGCAACGACGTTTTCATCGCGATGGGCTGCTGGTTGCACGCCCGGGGAGGAATCATCCTGGAGGACGACGTGCAACTTGGACCATACGCCGTGCTGGTCGCGGGAGACCACACCCCAATCGACGGATCCTACCGGTTTGGACCCAGCAATCTTGCACCGATTCGCATTTGCCGAGGGTCGTGGGTCGCGGCCCACGCGACTGTCACGAAGGGTGTCGTCATCGGACGCGGCGCCCTTCTTGCCGCCAATTCCGTGGCCACGCATGACATTCCGCCGTTTGCGATGGCGGGCGGCGTCCCCGCACGCGTGATTCAGAACAAATCACGGATCGAGGCTGTCAGGTGAACGAAAGGGCCGCCAGCGGCAGGATGAAAAATAATCAACATGTATCCCACACCGATACTTTGGTTTGAAATTGGCGTCGCCATTCTGATTGGAATCGTGTTTCTTTGGACGAAGCCCGAGTATGGCCTGTTCCTGTATGCGTTCGCGCTGGGATTTCCCGACCTTGCCTATCCTCTCGGCACTCCGATCAACTTTCGCCTGGATGACGTATTCATCCTTCTCTTCTTGGCGCGCACCATTCTGTGGGCGCCGGCTCCGCCTTCCCGAAATCAGAGAAGCATATTCATGTGGCAAGCGCTTTTCTTTGCGGCCTGCTTCTTGTCAATCGCCGTGGAAACAGCGCAGGGGACGCCTCCCGGGGGATATGAGACAGTCAAAATGGCCGGATGTGCCGTCATTGCCCTGGTCCTCCCTCGACTTGTGCAATCGGAAAGAAGGCTTCGATTTCTAGTTGCCGGCCTGATGTGCGCGGGGCTGGCCCTGGTGATTCAAGTTCGTCAACATCTGGGCGCAAGTTCCTCGAACGATTTTGCGAATTTTCAGGAATTGAAAAGCGCCGCCACGTTCAGCACTTGGAACCCGAATACGATCGGCCAGGCCGCGGTGTTGCTCGTCTTCGCCGCCGGCCTGGGTGGGATCATTTTTTCAAAAACACTGGCGAACAGAATCCTGTGGCCGTGTCTGGCAATGGGATTTGCGCTCGTCCCCGCGTTGGTTTTTGTGCGCGGGACAAGCCTAAGCATTGCGGCGGGGTTCATTCTTTTTCTTTGCCTGGTGCGCCGCTGGAAGTGGGTGCTGGTGTTCGCCGCAGTGTGTCTGTGCGCCATCCTGTATCTGCATTCGCTGGACCGTCAACTGTTGGAAGATGCGACCACCGTAAATCTGGCAACAGGAGAAGGTTTCAGTCACCGGTTTGACCGGTGGAACATGGCATTTCGAGCCATTCAAACGAAACCCATCATCGGCCAGGGATTTGGGCAGGAAATGCCTTATTTGAATCTGATCGGAAGCGAAGGCCGCGCGCACAATGCCTACCTGACGGTCTGGCTGGAATTGGGATTGGGTGGTCTTCTTCTTTTCCTGGCCGGGCTCTTTCAATTTGTGCGCGCCGGTTTGTTCCTTTACGGAAATGCGCGATTTCAGTTGCAGGGAGCATTGATCTTGTCGCTGACTTTTGCCCTCGCCCTGGATAGTCTCGGCTTGCCCACTCTCTATTGGGAAAAGCTGCCGACGATTGCACTGTCTCTCGCCCTGGCAATCGTAGGCATCTGCGAGAGGAATGAATTGGAGATTGCCACAAAAGAGGTCCGCCCGTTGGCCTGCGAGCCGTTCGCGCAACATTCGTAAACTTGTCTTTTATCCCCTGAAAAATTTCTTAGTTTTGAAATCACGTCCGTTTGAAGGAAAAGAATTGTCCATGCCGCAAAGCGAGGCAGTTCGTATTTCCGTGGTTGTCCCTTGCCGAAATGAAATCCGGCACATCCGCGCGTTTCTCGATTCCTTAGTTCACCAGGAACTTGGCCAGATCGAAATGGAAGTGCTGATCGCCGATGGGATGAGCGACGATGGAACGCGGCAGGTCCTCGGCGAATGGGAAAAGAGATGTGCGGCCATCCGGGTGCTCGACAATCCCGAAAAAACCGCCCCCGCGGGCTTGAATCGGGCGATCCGCGAAGCCCAGGGCGAGATCATCATCCGAATGGACGCTCACACTTTCTACGCCCCGAACTACGTGCGCCGTTGCGTCGAAGTGCTCAATGAAACCAAGGCAGACAATGTGGGTGGCCCGGCATTGACGCGCGCGGACGGGTATATTGCGCAAGCCATTGCGCTCGCCTTTCACGCGCCATTTGCCAGCGGCGCCGCCAAGTTTCGCAATCCGCGATACGAAGGCTCGGCGCGCACGGTGCCGTACGGTTGCTGGCGCAAGTCCACCCTGGAACGGATCGGCTTGTTTGACGCAGAGCTGGTCCGGGGCCAGGACGACGAATTGAACTTCCGCATTGTTTCCTCCGGTGGCACCGTGTGGCAGTCGCCCAAAATCATTTCCTGGTACCGGCCCAGAACCACCCTGTCAGCGCTGTTTCGGCAATATTTTCAGAACGGGTTCTGGAAAGTCGCCGTGGTTCGGAAGCATGGCAGGCCAGCATCCTGGAGAAATCTCGTGCCAGGTTCGTGCTTGTTCGTCGGAGTTGTTCTGTTGCTTTGCGCCGCGGGAGCGACCCTAGGCAGATCCGTCTGGTGGCAAAACGCATTTCTCGCCGTATGGTTTGCGTTAGCTGGCTTGTATTTCACCGCATCATTCGCGTCAGCGTTTTCGGTTGCCAGACGAAACGGGTGGAGGTTCCTTCCGTACTTGCCCATCGTTTTTGCTACTTGTCATTTGTCTTACGCGCTCGGTTTTCTTTTGGCGATCTTGTATCGTCCCGCGACCTGGAATCGGCCGACTCCCGTGCGGAAAGTCCTTACGGCCCTTCCAAAATAAGTTTCCGTTCTCATCCATTTGCAATCGGTATTGCCGTGAAAAATGCGGTTACCGTTCGGAGGATATTCCCGTGGCCCAGCGCGAATATCAGCGAATTAGTTCCTTGCCTTTGCAATCTAGAAAGCCGGATCTGGTTGTCGACCACTTCATCGAAGCCGTCTCTGAACATGATCGGGAGCGATCGCTTCGCCGAAATCGGTCCGGCACAAAAGCAGGAAATCCAGTCAAGGGCCCCGTGCCTGCGCGGACCGCACCCCGTGATAGGCAAGTCCTACGGCGCGTGTTTGACACAGTGTGCGCTGCCATCGGACTCGCTTTTTTGGCTCCCATATTTGCGATGATTGCCTTGGCGATCATGCTCGACGATGGCGGCCCGATTTTTTATTCTCACTTCCGCATTGGTAAGGGGCTTCGGGAATTCCGTCTGCTCAAATTCAGGAGCATGATTTCCAACCCCGCGGGAAGCAGTACCGTGACGGCGCCCCAGGACACGCGGGTCACTCGAGTTGGCCGTATTCTGCGGAGATATAAACTGGATGAGCTGCCGCAGCTCGTGAACGTCTTAAAGGGCGAAATGCAATTGGTGGGGGCGCGTCCTCAGGTCGAGAAATTTGTCGGTATCTTTCGCGACGAATATGAAGAGCTCCTGCAAACTCCGCCCGGAATTACGGACCTTGCATCCCTGAGCTTCCGCAATGAAGAACGGTTTTTTCACGAAGGTTCCATCGAGGAGCAGTACGTCACGAGAATCATGCCTGCCAAATTGAAAATGTCGCTGAAGTATTCAAGGAGCCGTACATTCCTGTCGGATCTTGATATTCTATTCCGAACAGTTCTGGGCTTGCAGGCTCCGTCCACGGCTTGGGAAGACACAAGATTCGATCCGGCGGCGCGTTCGATTCCCAAGTTCATTTCTAGAAATTCTTTATAAACCTTTCCTATGAGCCTGCCAGGAATTTTCGGCCCGTGCGGCATCCGTGTATTCTGCTATTCGCTCAGATTCTTCGGAATGTCCCGCTTCAGTGCCATGGAATCTGATCCAATCCATCAAAACGATGAATTGGACAAAATTCCAGCCCTCCCCTATTCTCGCACGTGAGCAGATAGCAATCCTGACCACCCCGGGGCCGAATGAACACCCACATTCGGCCCTCCTCCCTCCCAAGGTTCGATACCTCCCCTCTTGCTAACCCCTTTCCTTGGTTTTCCATAGCCGCCATTCCGGCCCGTTGCCTGCGGACTTCCTAATCCAATTATCACAGTCACAAATTTTTCATCCAAAAGCGGGTGCCGAACCTGCGATAATTGGTAGTCGGCTTCCGCTCGTTGGCTTCAGATTACGGTTGTTATCAGGAAGAAGGAAATCATGCTGAGAGGTAAAATCTCCATCCCTCCCACGGTGAAGTGTCCCGGTTGTGGCACGATTCATGCACGGGCTGCACTGGAAGCGAACCTCTACATCTGCCCGGGATGCAATCATTATTTGTCCATGCCTTCGCGCGCGCGAATCGCGTTGCTCGCCGACAAAGGAACATTCCGTGAACTGGACCGCGAACTCGTGTCGGTTGATCCGCTTCGATTCGCCGACCACAAATCCTATCGCGTTCGTCTGCAGGATGCTCGCCGGGAGACGGGAGCCCGGGAAGCTGTCACCTCCGGGTTTTGCCGAATCGGAGGACATCAGGCGGTTCTGATTGTTTTCGATTTCGCGTTTTTGGGCGGCACGATGGGCTCCGTCGTGGGGGAAAAAATTGCTCATGCCTTCGAGGAAGCGACGCAGCGCCGAATTCCGCTCGTGAGCGTGGCGGCGAGCGGCGGGGCTCGCGTGCAGGAAGGCATGTTCTCGCTGATGCAAATGGCCAAAGTTGCGGCCGCCGCTTCCGTGCATGACCGGCACGAACTTGCATTCATATCCATTTTGACGGACCCCACATTTGGCGGCGTTACGGCCAGCTTCGCGTCGCTCGGCGACATTCTGATCGCTGAGCCCGGCGCTCAAATAGGATTCGTGGGCCCCCGAGTCATCGAGCAAACAACCGGCATCGCGCCGCCAAAGGATTCGCACCAGGCCGACACGTTGCTCAAGGCCGGATTAATCGATCTCGTAATTGGGCGGCGGGATTTAACCGCGGTCACCGCTTATCTCATCGGCCACCTGAAGCGGAACAAGGTGATGGAGGCGTCGGAGAAGGATTTGCCTCCGGTAATGAAATCCAGGCACATTTCCGCGTGGCAAAAGGTCAGCCTGGCGAGGCACTCGGGCCGCCCCACGGCAAAGTATTACATCGCTCACATCGCATCGCGCTTCCTGGAACTCCACGGCGACCGATGGAGCGGCGACGATCCCGCGATTATCGGCGGCATCGCCGAATTAAATGGCGACACCGTTATCATGATTGGCCAGGAACGCGGCGCCACTCCCGAGGAAAAGGCTGCATCGCACGACGGCAAGGCGTACTCCGAGGGCTACCGCAAATCGTTGCGCCTGATGAGGCTTGCTTCCAAGTTCAAGATTCCGGTCATTACCCTGGTCGATTGCCCGAATGCCCAGTCGAGCTACGAAGCCGAACACCACGGCATCGCTTTCGCGCTGGCGCGCAATCTTGCTACCATGGCGAACCTGCCCACACCCATTGTTTCCGCGATTATTGGGGAAGGCGGGAGCGGCGGCGCACTGGCTTTGGGCGTTGCGGACTACGTCTTGATGCTGGAGAACGCGATTTATTCTGTGATTTCTCCGGAAGGGGCTGCCGCGATTCTTTATCGGGATGCCGGCAAAGCGGAGGCAGTTTCGGGCGGTCTGAAACTGACGGCGCAAGACCTCTTTTCCCTGGGTATCATCGATAGTGTGGTGCCGGAGTCCGAGGGTGGGGCGCATCTGGATCCTGCGGCAGCGGCAGAAACGCTCAAGAGCCATTTGCTTGCCGCCCTCCGCCCGCTTACCGAACTTCCCATGCGCCAGCTTCTGGATAATCGGTACAAGAAATATCGTCACATCGGCCAGGAGGGCAAGTACTGGAGGGAGCGCGTTCGGAGCGGCTTCAGCGACGTGTTCGGCCTGCTTGCCTACGCCGTCTCCAAAATGGAGAAATCCAATCGGAAACCCAAGGCTTCTGACGGTGCACCGCGACACAGATCGGAAAAGGCCAGGCCATCATTCTCCGCAGGCCCGAAGCGTGCGGAGCGCGAATAGCCGGCATTCGTGGATTCGTACGTTGACCGAACCGGTTGACCGTGCCGAAAGACATCTGCGATGAAAGCCCTTGTCAAGAGCCGCGCCGCGCGGGGTCTCTGGCTCGAAAATGTTCCCGAGCCGAAACCCGGGATCAACGATGTCAAGATTGGTGTGCTTTGCGCGGGAATTTGCGGCACCGACCTGCACATCTACGACTGGAACGATTGGGCGCAGTCCACAATTCACGTTCCTCTTGTCATCGGGCACGAATTCTGCGGGGAGATTGTCGAAGTCGGCTCCAACGTTGAAGATCTCCAACCCGGCGATCTCGTCAGCGGGGAAGGGCACGTCGTGTGTGGGCGTTGCCGAAATTGTCTGGCAGGGCGGCGTCACTTGTGCGCGCACACGCAAGGCGTGGGCGTGAACCGCGCGGGCGCGTTCGCCGAGTACGTCGTCCTGCCGATGATGAACGTGTGGAAGCACACGCGCCCCATCGCGCGCGAAATCGCCGCCATCTTCGATCCCTTCGGAAACGCAGTTCACACGGCGCTTTCTTTTCCAGTATTAGGCGAGGATGTTCTCGTCACCGGCGCTGGCCCGATCGGCATCATGGCCGCGGTGGTCGCGCGTTTTTCCGGCGCGCGCCATGTAGTCATCACCGATGTGAATCCAAATCGCCTTAAGCTTGCGGAAAAGGCCGGCGTCCCGATCACCGTAGATTCGCGAACGACGCGCCTGAAAGAAGTCCAGAAACGCCTGGAGATGCGGGAAGGTTTCGATGTTGGTCTTGAGATGTCCGGCTCGCCTGAAGCGTTTCGCGAGATGCTGGACAATATGTGCCACGGCGGCAAAATCGCCATGTTGGGAATCCCGTCCGCCGAAGTCGCCATCGACTGGAGCCGCGTCATCTTCAACATGCTCACGATCAAGGGGATCTACGGCCGCGAAATGTTTGAGACCTGGTACAAGATGACCGTCATGATCGAATCCGGCCTGGACATTTCTCCAGTCATCACCCACCGCTTTTCCTGGCGCGACTATGAGAAGGGCTTCGAAGCCATGCGAACTGGCGAAGCAGGGAAAGTGATTTTAGATTGGGCCGAAGTTTAACCGCCTACCCCATGTTTGGCTCGCATTTCCATAGCAACAGACCGTTTGTTCGGATTCTCTAGTATAATATTGCGGTACGTTTGGGCAGAACTTGGGATGGGACTGCCCTGTCAATTCTTGAATCGGGTCCGGATATACTTGTAGCCTGGCGTGATGTTGAACAGGCATCCAACCCTGACCAATGAGGGTGGGTAGCCACGCCATTTTGGGCGGATAATTTTATGATGAAAACGGGCGCGCAAATTCTCTGGGAATGTCTGGAACAACAGGGCGTTACCACAGTATTCGGCTATCCCGGCGGGGCGATCCTGCCCGCCTATGACGCGCTGAAGTACAGCAATATCCATCACGTGCTCGTCCGCCACGAACAGGGCGCAACGCATATGGCCGATGGCTATGCGCGCGCATCTGGGCGAGTGGGAGTGGCCGTGGCAACGTCCGGACCGGGCGCGACAAACATGGTTACCGGCATTGCCACGGCGATGCTCGATTCTTCGCCCATCGTTTGCATAACGGGGCAAGTGGGAAGCAAGCTCATTGGCTCGGACGCGTTTCAGGAAACCGACATCACGGGCGTCACCCTGCCCATCACCAAGCACAACTATTTGGTCACGCACGCCGATCAAGTGGCGGCGACGATCAGCGAAGCTTTCTATGTGGCGAGCTCCGGCCGTCCCGGTCCCGTGCTGGTGGACATTACCAAGGACGCGCAGCAGTCCACCTGCGATTTCGACGGGAAGCCAGTTACGCCGCAACTGCCCGGGTACCGGCCCGATCTGTCGCCCACTCTTGACGAATACAAGCAGGCGCTTGAGCTGATCCACAATTCCAAGCGGCCTGTGATCCTGGCGGGGCACGGCATCATTTTGTCCGGCGCGATGGAGGAAGTGCGCGCGTTCGCCGAGAAGACCAACATTCCCGTCGGCCTTACGCTGCTTGGCCTTGGAGGATTCCCGGCGTCTCATCCGCTCAGTCTGGGAATGATGGGCATGCACGGCGAAGCCTGGCTGAATACGACGATCCAGGAAGCGGATTTGCTGCTGGCCTTCGGAATGCGTTTCGACGACCGCGTCACTGGCAATCTAAAGACGTACGCGCCGACTGCGAAGAAGATCCACATCGAAATCGACCGCGCCGAAGTCAACAAGAACGTGAAGGTGGACGTCGCGCTGGTCGGAGATTTGAAAGCCGTCCTGCGCGAACTGTTGCCGAAACTGAAAACTCAGGATCGCCACGAGTGGATCTCGTATATCGACCGGCTCAAGGGCGATGTCGCGGTGCGAGACATTCAGGGCCTCCCAGACAACGGTCACCTCTACGCCGCGCACGTGATCAACGATCTGTGGCATGAAACGCGCGACCGAGACACCATCGTTGTCACCGACGTGGGCCAGCACCAGATGTGGGAGGCTCAGTATTACAAGCACGAGAAGCCGCGCACGCTCATCACTTCGGGCGGGCTCGGCACGATGGGCTTCGCCCTTCCCGCCGCGATTGGCGTGAAGGCCGCGCGTCCTGAAGCCGAAGTCTGGGCCGTGGTGGGCGACGGCGGCTTCCAGATGACCATGGCCGAGCTCGCGACGATGGTGCAGGAAAATCTGAAGGTCAATATCGCCATCATCAACAACGGCTATCTGGGCATGGTGCGGCAGTGGCAGGAATTTTTCTACGACCGCAATTACGAAGCCACGCCGCTGCTCAGTCCCAACTTCGTAAAGCTCGCGGACGCCTTTGGGATTCGCGCCGTGGCCGTGACGCAGCGCTCCCAAGTCGTCCCGACGGTCGAAATGGCTCACCAGCACAAGGGGCCGGTGCTGATCGACTTCCAGGTGGAGCAGGAAGATTCGGTCTACCCGATGGTCGCCGCGGGAGCGGCGCTGCACGAAATGATTCGCCGTCCGAATCCGATTGTCGAGACCGCGACGGACGCGTGAGAAACATATGCTAAACACATTTGTGGTGCACGTCGAAAACAAGCCTGGCGTCTTGACGCGCGTGGCCTCGCTGTTCCGCCGCCGCGCGTTCAACATCGATTCGCTCACCGTGGGCCGCACGGAAAAGCCGGAAGTTTCGCGCATGACGATTGTGGTCGATGCGGACCGCGACCAGGCGCTGCGCGTCGAAGCCAATCTCTACAAGCTCGTGAACGTGCTGCTCGTGGAGAACATCACAGGAAAACCTTCGATTTGCCGCGACCTGGCCATCATCAAGATTTCCGCACCGCACAATGAACGTTCCCATATTCTGGAGATCGTCAATGTGTTTCGCGCTCGCGTCGTTGATTTTGACACCGACTCGCTGACGATCGAGATGACCGGCAGCGAGGAAAAAATCGACCGGCTGCTTAAAGTGCTGCGTCCATACGGCATACTGGAAATGGTGCGAACCGGCGTCGTGGCCATGCGCCGCGGGACAAAACTGCAGCAAGAAGCAGCTGGCGCGGCGGCTGCGGCCGGCAACGGCGCGGCAACCGTCGCTTCCGACGATAGCGTCTCCTACTCGGTTTGACGTACGCCGATTTCCCTCTGACACCAAATGCTAGTCATCAAGGGCCTCGCAGATTTTCCGGCAATTTGCCCCGTTTCTGCGCGTCATGCGTTGGCCCAGCCCCTACACCAGCTCGATGGTTAACCGGCGCCCTAGCATCGCTGCCGCTCTTTGTAGACTTGAGAGTGTGATGTCACTTTTGGGGTCAAGCAACCGATCGATCTGTGTCCGGCTCGTCTTGAGGAGTGCGGCCATCCGCGCTTTGGATATTTTCTTTTTCTTCATTGCCTCGGCGAGCTGCCAGGCGACGACCTCCTTGACCGCTTGCGCCTGTGCCTCTTCAAAGATTCCTTCCTCCTTGAGGAATTCATCAATGCTTGAACCCATGTGCTTCTTGCTCATCGCTCCAGCTCCTTTTGCCGCTTGCGCGCCAATGCGAGATCCTCTACCGGCGTGCTCCGCGTCTTCTTAATGAATCCATGCAACGCTACAAGGTGTCCGCGACAAAAGCAGATCAGCACGCGCGCAGTCCTCTTGGTTGGCAAGTTCGTCCGGACTTCCCAAAGACCGTTCCCTAAAGGACGGCACAAAGGCATTCCTATCGGCCATCGCCACTGCGCCCGCAATAGGTTCCTTCCTATTTCCCTGCGCTCGACTTCATCCAACTCCTTCAGCCATTCCCGGACCGGCTCGCTCCCCGTATCCGCCCGGAAAAAAATCAGAGGGATTTTCTGAGGGGTAAGGTCCGCATTCAGTTTGCACCTTATAATGTACAGTGTACTATAAAAAGTACGTCCGGCCAATCGGACAGATGCGCGGGTCCTGATAGCCCGGCGAGTGGGTGATGGCACAGTTCAGTTGAAAATATTGTGGCGCCTGCCTACGCTCGTTCGGCCTCACCAAAGGTGGTAATAGCCGTCCCGTCGTGTAATTTCGACCGGGATGCCGAAGAGACGTGAAATCTCTTTCGGGTTCAGCAGATCTTTTTTCAAGCCGTCCGCCTGAACCTTTCCGCTCCCCATTAAGACGACGCGGTCAATCTCCGGAATCACGTCAGAGAGATGGTGCGTCACGAGAACGATACCGATCCCGGATTGCGCGAGTTCGCGCATGGTTTCCCGCAAGCCGTGCTGCGCGAACACATCCAGGCTGTTGCTCGGTTCGTCGAATAAAAGTGTCCCTGGATCGTGGACGAGCGCCCGCGCAATCAGGATGCGCTTGGCTTCGCCGGAGGACATTTCCGCAACAGGCCGGTCGGCGAGATGAGGCACTCCGATCCGCTCCAGCACGGCGTCGGCGCGGTTGCGTTGGGAGGGGTCGACTGTTTGGTGGTCAAAAATGCGCGTACTGCTGAAGAAGCCCGAGAGGACCACTTCGCGACCGCTCGTTTCGCCGGTGAGGTCCTGCATCAGATCATTTGAGACGATGCCGAGGACCGAGCGCAACTCAAAGATGTTCCAGCGCGACTGGCCCAGAATCGTCATCGAGGAGCCTTCGCGGATCACGGGATAGCACTCGCGCGTAATGGTCTTGATCAGCGTCGACTTCCCGCAGCCATTCGGCCCCAGGATCGCGACGTGTTCCCCGGCGTTGATCCGCAGGCTGAAGTCGTCGAGTGCGACATTATCGCCTCGTATGACGCACACATTTTTCAAATCCACCAGAGCAGGGCCCATGGAGTCTCCAAAGCTCTCCATGATATCCAAAACACCGCTCTCTCACACAAGTTTCGGCATCCAAACGAATGGGACTTCGCAAGAAATATGCGCGCGATCCAGTGGCGCCGGCATCTTGCAGGCGGTTTTATTCAATACTTGTATAGTTACAAAACTGATAACTAGACGCCGGCGCCGCGAAATCCCTGTGTTCTTCGCCGAGTCGCTAGCTTGCCTTCCACCGATTCGGATCGTGGTGAGAAGTTAAGGCTAGTCCGCCTTCTTATCGGAATCCTCTGAGGTGCCAACTTTTTCCGACCACGCACATACCCCATTCGTTTCTTCGGGGGAAACGTCCGAGCCCTTGTGCATGACGCGGTAATCAGCTGGCGGCATTTTTCCTTCCCGGATGAGTTTGCAGGTTAGACCTAAATGTTCTTTTCCTTCCTGCTCATTTACTTGCGCTTCCCAGTCCTGAAAATTAACGTGGCTTCTTCCTGTATTTACATCGTGAACCAAATACCAGGAAATCGGCGCGACATGGCTATACCACGGCCATACGGTTGCGCTGGAATGGCAGTCGTAGCAAGAGCGTTTCAGAACCGCTTGAACTTCCGGGGGCACATCCACGTGTGCTTCGAGACTGCGCGAAGGGGTCACAGGCGGGTTTGTCCGGCTCGGTTGAATGATTTGAATGAGAATCAAAATTGCCACCAAGCCAACAACAATCCATTTTGCCGGGACACGTCTCATAGAAGAGTTTCTCCCAAAAGTTTTGCAATCAAGTTGGCCTTTGTAAATCAGCAGCGCATGTTCGGCATGTTGGCCATGGGATAGCGGATTCCTGGTCCGAGCCCGTCCGTGAACTGCGTGAATTCAAAATCAAACAACTCCAGTTTGGCATCCGCTTCCATGCCTGGCAGACGCAGGTGCAGGGTTACGACACAGGGCAATTTTACTCCATTGCCCAAGTTTACCTCTAGCGTTTCCTTTTTGGCTCAGCGATGAGGGCGGCCACCGGGAATCAGCTACAGCCCCCAGGCTGTTGTAGCCGGTCTCTTTAGAGTCGGGGATTTCTCGATGTCGGACTGAGAATCCCTGGGTCTGAAGACCTGAGTTACAGGAAACGCGGCGAGGCAACGAACCATCGACAAACCGAGTGCAGCTCGCCTGGAAAACGACCATTTCTTTTCCAAATACGTACGATTCGTCTTATCCATGCCACATTCCTGATTGCTAAGAGAAAAAGTATGAATTGGACGCGCGAGGTTAACAAACCATAAACTTCGCGCGCTGGTCAGGGTCTGCCTTTCATCGATCTACCGGCGGAAAAGGAGTCGTTCATTCTATGATGAATAAGACTTATGGGGTGTGTTTCGGTTTGTTGGCATTCGGGTTGGTAGGGCTTGGGACTCCAGCCAGCCGCGCGCAAGGTCGTTTGGCGGCCGGGGAAACAGGGGGCGCAAGCGAGACGGCTGCGACGAGCGCCGCGAGTTCGTCGAGTTCTCCGGCCGCGTCAAGTCCTGCGGATTTGCGCCAGCGCATCGACGCGCTCAAGGCGGAGTTGGCTAAACTGAATACGGAATTGGCAGCAGAGAAGGATGAGGATTCCGCTACTTCCGCGGCAGCACCACAGGACCAAGGCAGCCCGGCGCCAGCAACTCCAGCGCAGGCGGCGGCGCCAGCCGCGGCCGCCCCGATGCCTCTGCCCAGTCCCTCGATGACAGCGCCGTTATCAACGGCGGTGCCTCATGAGTTTCCAGCGGGTCCGTTTGGAAAGCTCGACGTTACAGGTATCCTGAGCGGCGTGGGTGACGTGATAGGGAACCGCGTTAACACGAGTGATTCGATAGCGCACGCAGACATCAGCAACGCGCAGGTCTTCGTCCAGAAGACCACCGGCTGGTTCCAGTTCTATCTGCAAGGCGGTGCTTACAATATACTCACTCTCGGGGCGCCCTTCTCTCAGACTGGGCCAACGATTTCAAACCTCTACGGCGCGATTCCGGAGGCCTATCTCAAGCTGGCGAAGGGTAACTTCAACATCGAGGTCGGTGCGCTTCCCACTCTGGTCGGTGCCGAATACACGTTCAGCTTTGAAAACCTGAACATCGAGCGCGGTCTCCTTTGGAATCAGGAGACCGCCGTCAGCCGGGGCGTGCAGCTGAATGAGACGTACAAGAAACTCACGCTTGCGTTCAGCGTGAACGATGGCTATTACTCAAATCGCTACACCACACTGTCGGGCTCCCTGGCCTATGCCATTAACAGCTCCAACACATTGACATTCATCGGTCAGGGGAACGCCGGGTCGAACGTGAAGAACACGACCGCGACTCCCAAGCTCCAAAACAATTCGATGATTTACAACCTCATCTACACATACACCCACGGCAATTGGTATATTTCGCCGTACTATCAGTACAACGCCGTGAAGGCGAATCCGACGATCGGAATCCTTGCGGCCTCGCACACGAATGGGGGCGCGATCCTGGCCAACTACAACTTCAAACACGGGTTCTCGTTCGCCGTCCGGCCGGAGTACATAAGGTCCTCCAGCGGAAACCTATTGGATCCCAATACCAATTTGTTGGGGCTTGGCTTTTCGGGGATTGGCTCGTTTGGTCCGGGTAGCGGCGCGTTTTCATTTACGGCGACGCCGACGTGGGCCAAGGATGGCTTCTTCGTTCGAGCTGACATCTCTGTAGTTCACATGACCAACTTGCCGGCCTCGGGGGGAACTGCATTTGGTCCCACCGGGACGAACGCCAACCAGCCGCGCGGCTTGATCGAAGCCGGCTTCATGTTCTAGGTTTCCACCAGGAAAGAGGGGAGTGTTTCTGGAGGACATCCGAGCCCTTAGCTTGGCAGCCGTGAATAGTCACGGGGCTGCCAGGCCCTTTTCAGAGTTTGCTGCGCGGTGAAGCGTGCACTGGGCGCTTCGCCGCGCGGCAATTTAGTTGTAATCCGCGGATAAGCATTGCTCACTCGAACGGTTCCCCCTGAAGAAAGGAATGTCTTATTTCCTGCGTGGGCCTTCAATGGGACGGGCGGTGAGCCTTGTCCTGCTTGGGCCGCAGAAACCTGCGCGTCACAGAGTGGAAATGCCGGGTAGAATAGCCCTATAGTGTAGGGCGCTGCCAGGATGCAGCAAGGAATCGAATCCGCGGTTCGACTCTGAGGTCACGAAGATGATGACGAAGCTTGAAGCGATCGTTCAGCCGTCCAGGTTTGAAGCGGTGAAAGAGGTGCTTACGGAACTGGGCATCGGGGGCATGACCATCTCCGACGTGAGAGGGCACGGCCGGCAAAAGGGGCACACCGAAGTCTATCGCGGGCGCGAGTATACGGTGGATCTCCTCCCGAAGATCAAGATTGAAATCGTCATCCCGGACAACTTAGTGGACGCCGCGATCGATGCAATTCTGCAAAGCGCATCGACAGGCAAAATCGGCGATGGAAAGATTTTTGTTTCCAAGGTGGATCAAGCCATTCGGATACGGAACCAGGAGCGTGGAGTCTCCGCGCTGTAGTCCCGGACATTGTCAAACCGGATGGAATTCGGAATGTAATGTCGAAAGTATTTTTGTATTCCGCGGATTCTTCTTTGTAGGCCGGACGGGGGCCTCGTAAGTCGTATATGAAGCTCGGGAGTCGCACTTCCAGTTTGCAGGACCTGTACGCGGAGGAATCCGCGGGGATTCAGAAACGCTTTGAAGAGGTGGGCGACGGCAAAGCGGCTATTCGCGACCGCACCGCACTGATTGATTCCGTGGTCACCGAGCTGTGGAACGAAGTCACATCGGCGAGCGGCCCGATCGAACGGTTTTGCATTGCCGCCATGGGTGGATACGGGCGGCAGGGATTATTTCCGTATTCGGACATCGATCTCCTGTTTCTGTATGGAAGGGAAGGCAACGAGGAATTTCTTAGCAAGAAGGCCATTGCCCCGCTGAGCCAGGCCCTCTGGGACCTGCATCTTCGCGTCAGCCCCACTACCCGAACGATCGCCGAATGCGGGAAACTTTATCGCAACAACATTGAATTCAACATTTCGCTCCTGGATTGCCGGTACATTTGCGGCGATGAAAAACTCTACGAGCGTCTCCGGACCCGCGTCCTTCCGGGGATGGTGATTCGCGAGTCCGAAGCCTTGATGCAGGAGCTTACCGGCCTTGCCCGCGCGCGCCACCAGAAATACGGCCAAACGATTTTTCACCTCGAACCCAATATCAAGGACGGCCCTGGCGGCTTGCGCGATTATCAAGTGGCTTGCTGGCTTGCGCAAATCGCAGAGTTGAAGCATTCCCGCGAGTGGAAAGACCCGGCGCAATTGCTGCCCCTCCCGCTGCGTGCGGATGCCATGAACGCGATCGATTTCCTCGACGCCGTGAGGTGTTTCCTCCACTACCGGCAGGGCCGCGACCTGAACGTGCTGACGTATGAGCTGCAATCCGAAGCAGCGTCCAAGGGCATCGGCCTTCATGGAGGGCGGGCGGCGTCCCCCAATGACTGGATGCGGGCTTATTTTCGCCAGGCGCGCGCCATTTACCGGCTGACCGTCCTGCTTGACGAAGTCCCGGGGGCGAAATCGATTTGGATGCGTTGGCTGGCCGCCCGCCGGTCCCCGCTGTCGAACGCGGATTTCAACGTAGTGGACGGTCGAATTTCCTTGCGGCAATCGGCTTCCGTGGAAGACCCCAGAGTGATGTTCCGCCTATTTGAATTTGTCGCGCGTCACGATCTGAAATTGACAGCCGAAACCGAAAACGCGGTCGAGGCCGCATTGCCGCGAATCCGGAAGTGGAATTCCACCAGTCCGGACTTGTGGGAGTACTTCCGCACGATTCTGGTCTTGCCTTACGCGGCGTCTTCGCTGCGCGCGATGCATCGCGTTGGCCTCCTGGTTTTGCTCTTCAAGGAATTTCAGGCCATCGACTCTCTGGTGATCCGCGACTACTATCACCGGTACACGGTCGATGAACATTCCTTGGTGACCATCGAAAACCTGCACAGCCTGGCCTCGAGAAAGGGCGCCCTGGACCGTCGGTTCGGCGACATTCTTTCCTCGCTGGAGCACCCGGACCTGCTTTATCTATCCCTGCTGTTTCACGACGTCGGCAAGGGCATGCCCAACGAGAGCCACGTGGACGGCAGCCTGGAAGCGGTAAAAGGCGTGTTCGAGCGATTGCACCTGGATACGTTCGGCCGGGAGACTGTGACTTTTCTGATTGCCAACCATCTGCGCATGTCCGCCACGCTGCTGCGGCGTGACATCTTCGATCCGGAAGCGGTGCACGATTTTGCGATGACCGTGGGAACCATTGAGCACCTCAAGATGCTGACGCTTTTCACCTACGCCGACATTAAGGCGGTGAATCCGGAAGCGCTGTCCGCCTGGAAGGCGGAAATGTTGTGGCAACTCTACGCCGGCACGGAAAACTATCTCAACCGTTCAGTGGACGACCAGCGCATGTATCTCGCGGGGGAAGATGCCAAGCAACTCGAGCGCCTGATTCCAACCGGCGAGGACGCTGTGGAAGCGGAGAGATTCGGGAATTTCCTGGATGGTTTTCCACGCCGCTACTTGCTGACCCATTCGTCCACGGAAATTTCCGCTCATTTTCGGATGTACCGGCGGCTCGGACATTCCCTGGCGGAAATCAGCATCACCAAGCGGGACCAGTACTATGAGCTTGTCCTGGTCACCAAAGATCGTCCTTTTCTTTTTACGAAAGTCGCCGGAACGATCTCTTCCTGGGGCATGAATATTCTGAAGGCCGACGCCTGTGCAAATCGGAATGGGATTGTTTTGGACGTCCTGCGTTTTTCCGACCGGTTCCAAACGCTCGACCACAATCCGTCGGAAATCATCCGGCTAAAGCAGCAGCTGCTCGCCGCGATCTCCGGTGAACTGGACGTCGCCGCCCTCATGAAAAGAAAATTTCAGCCTGAAAAGCGGCCTCCGAAAGTAAGCGTGGAAACGCGAATCCACATGGACAACGAGTGCTCCTCGCACAGCACCGTCGTCGAGATCGTGGCGCTCGACCGCCCCGGCCTTCTTTACGACATTAGCTCCACATTTGCCGAGCACCGCTTCAATATCGAAGTCGGCCTGATCGACACGGAGGGGGGAACCGCGACCGACGTTTTTTATGTCACGCAAGAGGGTGCGAAGTTAACCCCGGCCCGGCAGCACGAGTTGCAGCTCAAACTCCAGCAGCGCCTTTGAGACCTCACAACGAGGAATGATCCAAGCTGCCGACGCGCCTCTCATTGCGCAAGGGATCGGCTGCGCCAGGTGGGTCCTTTTAGGCTGGTAAGGCTTAGCAGGTCCATGGAGGGGGAGGACGGGGATGCCCTGTGGAAATCGTTAGACTCCTATCCAAATTCGTGATATTGTGCAATTGCGTTTGTTGCTCTTGTGAAACCTTTAGATTCGATTTAAAGGGGCTGCGAGTACAAACTCGTAGCCTTTTTTTGTTGTACGGCTGGAGGCGGTCGAGAAGCACCAAATAGCTCAAAACAGTGAAAAGGAAACACCGTGAAAGAACAAGGAACAGTAAAGTGGTTCAATGCCAGCAAGGGATTCGGGTTCATCCAGCGCCAGTCCGGCGAGGACATTTTTGTCCACTTCTCCGCGATTCAAGCGGAGGGGTACAAATCGTTGAACGAAGGCCAGGCGGTTGAGTTCGAAGTTACCTCCGGCCCCAAGGGCCTGCAGGCAGCGAACGTCACCAGCCTGTAAGAATCGGGGCGAAACGGCCGACCGCCGTTTCGCCCTATTTTTTTGTCTGTACGAATTTGGAGCCCTGTAGAGAAGGCTATCGAGTGGAACCCCTGTGTGCGCTTCCGATGCTTACAATAACTTATTAGATTTCAAATATTATGCCGCAACGAGGGGGCTGGAAACCATGAGCGCGGCGCCTACGCGAAGAGGTGGCCTGAGCTTAGACAGCAATCTTGCGACTGACGGAGCCATTTTGCCAGCAGCGTCACATTTCCACTGACCGGCGAGACGTGAATGTAATAGGTTTCGCTATTGCTTTCGATCTCGTAGAAATTTTCTCGTTGGGGGTCACGCTGGGCCGGGATTCCAACCTCAAGTAAATGACGAAGGTGTTCGATTGCGCCGGGTCCATATTCCCGCGGATTTTCGATCCTCGCTCCTTGTTTAACTTGAATCATCAAGCCTCCAATCTCTTCTTGCACCGCTTGATCTCAACGAAATCGGGACACTGCTCCTATAAGATGCGCGCATTTCCGAAACGTTTCTTGAACACTGCATGAAAAGCCGGCAAAGTTTCCGGAAGCCAAACCCGCATGGAATTGCAGGCGTTTAAATCATTGCCTGCCCGCCGGCGTGGCGCGTTCCTCCTCCATTCATTAGACGCTGCAATGCGAACAAAGAGAATTCCAAAATTGTGATCGTGTTCATTCGCATTACCATGGGAACCACGGTCCTCGAGGATGGACAATTTCCCGGCTTTGATAAATCGAAAGATTAATTCAGTCCTGCATAAACGCGCTGTGAATGAGTAATGGGTGTTTCACCAAGACGACTCGATTTCTTAATATTTTCCTTATGAATTTTGTCCGGCAAGGAAGGAACTCAAAATAAGAGCGCCCTGCACCGGACGGCGTGGTCTTCCTGGGCGGCCCAGAGTCAGAATTCTGGTACCGTACCTTTCCTCGTTACAACTGAGGCGATAATAAAGTATACTTCCATTGCGTGCAAAGTATTGATCTAGTTGGTACTTGCGCGCACCAAATGTCATTGAGATATTCAAACCATGCCCAAAACCAAAACCGCACGGAAACGCACCAAGCTCGGGAAAGATCGGCGGCGGAAGCACAAACACTGGCAGGTCACAGTGTTTTACAAGGACGGGGAGCGGTTTGCTCGCGTGTATACGGACAGGGAAAAAGCGGCCAAATTTGCCGAGCGGCAACGAAAGTCTCCTGTCGTAAAAACCGCGCGGGTACTGCAAGTCGGCTGATCCCACTGTCTTACGGGTTGTCAAAGGATGCCCGACCGGGCAGGCCTGGCCATACGGGTGTATTTACAGGACCATGTTTCATTTCCATCCCGCTGGGATCTTGTCGTCGAAACGCTGACGTGTTAAAGTTTTGTTGATTTGGGCGGCCGTAGTATAGGGGTAGTACGGGACCTTGCCAAGGTCCAGGCGTGGGTTCGAGTCCCATCGGCCGCTCCATTCCTTCTTGAACTGGTCCTTACCTAATTTCCATGCTGGCTTATCTGTGTGGCCCGATTGAATTCGCGCCGGACGGCGGCAAGCTGTGGCGCCGGAAACTCACGCCGTTCTTGCACAACGACCTGGGGCATCGCGTTTACGATCCCGCCGAAGACGAAAAGAAAAATCTCACGGATGAAGAAGCCGGGCACTTCAGGGACTGGAAAGAAACGGACGTCGAACGATTCCGCCGTGTGATCCGCAAGATCATTCAATATGATCTCGATATCATCGAGAACCGGGCGGACTACGTGATTTGTTGCCTGAGCGGCGACGGTGCCGCGGTATCTTCCGGCGGGACTTCCTCCGAATTAACCTTTGCTCACCGCCGCGGGATTCCCGTGTACCTCGTGACGGACGCGCCCGTGGGAGAGATCAGCGGTTGGATATTGGCATGCGCCGACCGCTTGTTTCCGAACGTGGATGACCTGAAAAAATTCCTCCTCGACCGCTACGGGAAGGAAAAGCAGGCGCCTCTCTGGCGGGTATAGGAATTTTGCATCACAGATGGACACGAGTAAGCGCGAATAAGTTATGCTGCGGACGAATTCGGTTTTCAGTTCCGCGCGATGTTTTCCGAAGTTTCGGTGCGATATGCTACTCTGCGGCAAGGAACCTCTAGGAGAAAAGGACAAGTGGACATCGTTAAGGGCAACATGGGCTTGATCGAAGTGATCGTGGGCCCCATGTTTTCAGGCAAGAGTGAGGAATTGATCCGGCGCTTGAAGCGCGCGGAGATCGCCCGGCAGCGCGTGCAGATTTTCAAACCAGTCATCGACCAGCGCTACGCGCAAACGGACATCGTTTCTCATTCCGGCTTCGAGTTGCCGTCTCAGGTCGTCAGGAACGCCGCCGAGGTTTTCGAAAAAGTCCAGCCGCGGACCGAAGTGGTAGGGATTGATGAAGGCCAGTTCCTCGGGGAGGGGCTCGTTGACATTTGCATGCGCATGGCTGACGCCGGCAAGCGGGTGATTGTCACCGGCCTGGACACCGATTACCTCGGACGCCCCTTCGAGCCGATGCCGCGCCTGCTTGCCGTTGCCGAAGAAATCACCAAGCTGCTCGCCATCTGCGTGCAGTGCGGAAATCCCGCGGTGCATACGCAGCGGCTCGTTGCTTCGGAGGACCTGATTGTCGTCGGCGCCGCCGGCATGTACGAACCGCGTTGCCGACGCTGTTTCGAGCCGCACCTGGCACACGACCGGGTCGAAGCAAACAAAAATGCGTCGTCCGTTGTTGCCTCTCCTGCTTCGCGACCCGTCACATCTTCAGATTAGCTTTCTGCTCTTCCAGAGATTAGCTTTCTGCTCTTCCAGAGATTAGCTTTCTCGGTGTCCTCGTTTTTCTCAGTGTTCTCTGTGTTGAAGCTTTTTCCGAACTGCTTCAACACAGAGAACACTGAGAAAAACGAGGCCACAGAGAATTCACCGCAAACGGACGCGAATTTCATCCGACAAACGCCGATTTGCCTCGGATCCCAAAATATCGATCGAAGGCCTGGGCCCCGATGCTTCCGCCTGAATACATGCGCGCTCGATTCGATTCAACGAGGCGCGCCACTCATCTTCGTCGAAGCGCCCCTCCTCCTTCGCTCTCCTGACGGCAGCGATGGCAGGCGCCACGGCAAACCAGTCATGGCACAACATGGCAACGTCTGTCCCTGCCCGAAGCGTTTGCACCGCAGCCTCTCCCGGCCCGTATCGTTTGGCAATGGCGCCCATGCCGAGATCGTCGGCAAGGATCACGCCGTCGAATCGCAAGCGGCGCCGCAAGACATCGTCGAGCATCGTGCGCGAAAGTGAAGAAGGATTTTCGGGATCGATTTTAGGCAGCAGGATGTGCGCGGTCATCACCAGCGGCACACCCGCCGCAATCGCCGCAGCAAAGGGAACGAGTTCCGCTGACTCCAATCGTTCCATCGTCCCCGCGAATACCGGCAGGTCCAGATGCGGATCCACTGCGGCGTCGCCATGCCCCGGAAAATGCTTGGCGCAGGAGAGCACGCCTCCTGACCGCAATCCGCGATCACACGCGGCTCCCATTCTGGCCACGACATTAGGGTCTGAGCCAAAGCTTCGATCCGTGGTCACGGGACTTTCGGAATTGACATGCAGGTCCAGCATCGGAGCGAAATTGAGATTGCATCCGACGGCGCGCAGCTCCGTGGCAATCGCGCGTGCGACTTGCTCCACAGATTCAACGTCCCCCAATCGTCCCAGTTCGGCAGCCGATGGCCACGCCGTGAACGGCTCACGAAGGGCAAAACGCGTCCCGCCCTCCTGATCGATTCCGATCAGTACTGGGCGCCCAGCGGCCTGGCGGATGGCCAACGTGAGTTTCCGCAGTCCCTGCGCGTTCGTGAAATTACGCTGGTAAACGACCACTCCCGCCAGGCCGCGAGCGAGATATTCCGCGAGTTCGCCGGGAAGGGAATCGCCGTCGAAGCCCAGCATGAAGCGTGCCAGTACGGAATCTCGCGGCTCCGTTTTGGACTGGGTCTCTGTGTTCATCTGGTATGATTCGCGCGGAACTCAAAGATCCGTGCGAAGCATGAGGCTAGCGGGAGGAAGGGAACAAGTCAAAGTGAGAATCGAATCGAGAGCGCCAACGCGGATTGACCTGGCTGGGGGAACGCTGGACATCTGGCCGCTGTACCTGTTTCATGTAGGATCGCTGACCGTCAATTGCGCGATCACGCGCTATGCCTCCTGCGTGATCGAGACCGCGCCGGAGCACTCTCGCCGCATCGTTTTAGCTTCGCGTGACATCGGGGGCAAGGAGTCGTTTGTTTCGTTCGAGGCGTTGTGCCGGTCGCGCCATTATAAGCTGCCCTTGCTCGCACACCTTGTGCGAGTTTTCCGCCCAGCGGGCGGATTTACGTTGACCACCGATTCCGAAGCCCCCGCTGGAGCGGGAATCGGCGGCTCGTCGGCCATGGCCGTGGCCATCTGCGCCGCCCTGGACCGGTTGACCGGCGCCGGGCTGCGCCGGGAAGATTGGATCCATATCAGCCGCGACGTCGAGGCCATCGTCATCCGCGTGCCAACCGGGACGCAGGACCATTACCCTCCCGCATTTGGTGGCGCAGCCGCGATTGTGCTCGCCCCGGGTGGCGAGCGGCGTGAACCCCTCGGCTGCGATCTCGCCGATCTCGAGCGCCGCCTCGTCCTGTGCTACACAGGAAAACCCCGGCAGCATGGCATCAACAATTGGGAAGTGTTCAAGCGGCACATCGATGGCGACCGGCGCGTTTCGCAAAATCTGGAAAAAATCTCGATCATCGCGAGAGCCGTACGTGCTGCGCTCGAACGAAACGAGTGGAAAGAGGTGGGCCGCCTGGTGCGCGAAGAATGGGACTTCCGCCGACGCAATCTTCGGACCATTTCGACCCCGCTCATCGACAGGGTGATTTCCACCGCGCGCCGTCAGGGTGCGCTTGCCGGAAAAGTCTGCGGCGCAGGAGGCGGCGGTTGCGTCACGCTCGTGATTGACCCTGAAGCGCGGGCACGAGTCGAAGCCGCAGTCGTCGCCGCGGGCGCAAAGTTGCTGCCATTCCAGATCGATCGCGGCGGAGTTCTCCTGCAATCCGGCGAAGTCGGTTCCTCAAATCGCTGACGCCCCGGCGGATCGGGTTTGGTGTTAAAATAGGTTGAGAAGGTACCGAATGTACCGGCTAGCCTCCCTGATGGCAACGGCGGCGCTCTTGTTGGGCGCGGATGCGTCCGGAGTCCTTCGCACGCCCGCACCCAATCAGGTTGTCAAATTCTCCCGATACGAAAATTTGCCGACATTGCAAGCACCGCCGCAAGGCGCCGATCAGGGGAAGCCTGCGCAGAACGATTCCCAGGACGATTCCGATCGCCCAACAAAAGCCCAGGCCGGGTCCCTGCAACCCATGTCCCGTCTCTCGCTGGTTCGGTATGTGGATGGCGAGCTTGTGCGTGTCATCAGAGCAATTCCTGCGGGGAAAAAGGGGTTTCATCTGAAAGCCGGCGCTCCCCTTAATGAGAATGCGCTCCGAATGGCGGTCGCCTCGGCGGGTTCTGCGATCAATCCGGGCGACCGTGCGCAGATCTCGAATCTGGAATTCAAGGACAAGCAAATTATCGTGGACATTAATGGCGGGGGCCGCGGAAAAACCCGGCTGCGCGACCGCATTCATTTGGAGGTCGGCGGAATCCCCACGATGACAACCGCCCCGGACACCCGCGTGAACACGAATGCGGGCGCCACGATCTTCCTGGAATTTGACAAGCCGCTCCCGGACATGACGCCTGAGGATTTGAAGCAATTTCTTTCCGGCCTGCTCGATTTTTCAAAGCAACATTCCGCGGCTGTTCAGTGGGTGGAAAGCTTGCCTCCCGACATTCAGAAAGCGATTGAGGAAAAGAAGCCCGTGGTGGGCATGGACCATGAGATGGTCCTCGCCGCGATTGGCCGGCCGGATCGAAAGATCCGCGAAAAAGGGCCCGATGGGAACGAGATTGAAGACTGGATTTATGGCACCCCGCCTGCCAAAACAATTTTCGTGAGTTTTGAAGGGGATAAGGTTACGCAGGTTCACCAATATCCACAATAGTCTCCGGCCGAATTGAATTTTCACCGAATGTACGCTCGAAATGGTTTTGCGTGCCGCATCCTCGCCGCGGCGAGGGTGGGGGCTTTTGATTTATAGCCGCGCTTGAAATGAGGAACGATGAGTCTGGGCCGAAAATCCTCACGCTTGCACACACCACAGGGATGGAGTCCCCGAACGCGGGCCTGGTCCGCGCTGCTGGTCTTCATCCTGACAGCGGCGATTTGCGCCGCGCAATCGACCAGCGCGGTCATCGAGGTCCCCAATCCGCCGAACACCGCGGAGCAACAGGCCAAACATTATGTGGTCCTGGTTTCGCTCGACGGATTTCGGTATGACTATGCCACGAAGTATGGCGCAAAAAATTTGCTGGCGATGGCGGGGCGAGGCGCGAGCGCGCCGGATGGAATGATTCCGTCGTACCCGTCGGTGACTTTCCCGAATCACTACGCCATCGTGACGGGTCTTTACCCCGATCATCATGGAATCGTCGGCAACACCTTCTACGATCCCGCTCGCAAGCAAAGCTACTCCTACACCAATCCAAGAACCACGGGCGACGGAAGCTGGTACAACGGCACGCCGTTGTGGGCCCTGGCGGAGCAACAGGGAATGCGCGCGGCCAGCTTTTTCTGGCCGGCCTCGGATGCCGAGATTCAGGGCAAGCGCCCCAGTTACTATCTTGATCCCTACGATGACAATTTTCCCGGCGAGAAGCGCGTCGAGCAGGTGCTCGCGTGGCTGCACCTTCCGCCGGAGAAGAGGCCTCATTTTATCGCGCTGTATTACCCGAATACGGATCATGCCGGCCACACCTACGGGCCGGACGCGACCGAGACAGCCGAGGCCGTCCGGCACGTGGACGAAATGATTGGAAAGCTCTCCGACGGGATTGCCGCATCGGGGTTGCCCGTCGACCTGATTGTAGTCGCCGATCACGGGATGGAAACTTTGCAGGGGGGCTGGGTGATCCTGGGCAAATGGGTTGACCTATCTCAATTCGAAACTTCTGGCGCGATGCTCTATGCGAAGTCGGAAGCCGATGCGGGAAAGGCCTACCAATCGCTGCTGGGCGCGAGTGACAAGTTCAAAGTGTTTCGGCGCCCCGACGTGCCTGCCTATTTGCACTTCAATTCGAATCCGCGCGAGGGCGATCCGGTCGTCGTGCCGACAGGGCCGTATCCCATCGTGGCGCGCGATCCGAATTCGAGCGGCGGTGCCAGGATGCCGCCCCATGGCGGCCACGGATACGATCCGCGGCAGATGCCCAGCATGAAAGCGATTTTCTTTGCGGCGGGGCCCGACATTCGCCCGGGCGTCACGGTTCCATCCTTCGAAAACGTACATTTGTATCCGCTGATCGCCAGGATCCTTGGACTGCGCACCGAGCCAAACGACGGCGACCTTCGTGTCCTGCAAGGCATCCTGAACAAGAACTCTAAAAACTGACGAGGGCAATCACATATTTGACACAACGCTTGGACGAACTGGTTTGACTTTTCGTTGTGGCCAACCTAGCATCTTCAGATTGCATGCCGGGTAAAAAATGAAGCTGGGAAGGAATGAACTCGTCCAAGCCTCGATTTGAGGGCAACAGCGAAAGCGGTAATCATCCACTGCATATGGCCGATGATCTGAATGTTGTCGCAATGGTTTGCGAATGCAACCGGGCCCTTGCAAATGATTGGGATTGAGCGCTGATTGAGCTATTCACTCTTCCGGAGGATTCATGCCGATTAAAGTGGGAATCAACGGTTTTGGCCGCATTGGGAGGAACATCGTGCGGGCCTCGCTGGGGAATTCAGCGATTGAATTCGTAGCCGTCAATGACATCACCGACTCGAAGACCCTCGCGCATTTGCTGAAGTACGATTCCGTCCTGGGCAATCTCCACCAGAAGGTGACTCACAGCGACGATTCGATCGCTGTGGACGGCAAGAGTTTTCGCGTGTTCAAGGTGAAAGATCCCGCGGAGATCGACTGGCCGTCGGTCGGCGCAGAAATCGTAATCGAGTCCACAGGCCTGTTCACCAAGGCCTCCGATGCGGCGAAGCACAAGCGCGGGACGGTGAAAAAAGTGATCATCTCGGCGCCCGCGACAGAAGAAGACCTGACGGTCGTGCTCGGCGTGAACGATAAGGCTTACGACCCGGCGAAGCACCACATCATCTCGAACGCATCCTGCACCACCAATTGCCTCGCTCCGGTCGCGAAAGTGATTCAGGACACTTTCGGGATTTCCTGCGGCACGATGACTACGATCCACTCCTACACGAACGACCAGAAACTGCTCGACCTGCCGCACAAGGATTTACGGCGCGCTCGCGCTGCGGCCCTTTCCATGATTCCCACCTCGACCGGAGCGGCCAAGGCGCTGCACCTGGTCATCCCGGCGCTGAAAGGGAAGCTCGACGGCTATTCCATTCGCGTGCCTACGCCAAACGTCAGTGTTGTCGATCTGACCGTGTTTACGGAGAAGCCCGTGACGGTGAGTGCGGTGAATGCCGCGCTCAAGAGCGCAGCCGATGGCCCCATGAAAAACATCCTCGAATACACGGAGGAGGAATTGGTTTCCGCCGATTTCCGTGGGAATCCGCATTCCTCGATTGTGGATTCCGGTTATACACGCGTTGTGGGAACGAACTGCGCCAAGATTCTTGCGTGGTATGACAATGAGTGGGGATACTCGAGCCGTTGCCGGGATTTGATCACGCTTTTGGCGTCGAAGATGTAGTGGGAGTGAATCGTGATTTGCGAATCGTGATTGGTGCGAAGTCTTCGCGTTTGACACGTGATCACGAATGTATGGTTTGTGGGTCGCGGCTTCAGCCGCGACATTTAGCCTGGCAAATTGCAGGGGGCTTCAGCCCCTGAGGTCCTTTCTGGCCTTGCTGAACTGATGTTTCACTCTCTTATTCTTATGCTGCCTCAAACCTAAGCCATGAGCAAACTTTCGATTCGCGATCTGGAAATGAAAGGGAAGCGCGTCTTTATGCGCGTGGATTTCAACGTTCCCCTCGACGGCGCGCGCGTGACTGACGATACGCGCATCCGCGAAACGCTTCCGACGATTGAGTTTGCCTGCAAGCGCGGCGCAAGGCTCGTCCTCGCTTCGCATCTGGGGCGGCCCAAAGGAAGGCCCGACCCAAAATACAGCTTGAAGCCCGCAGCCGCGAAACTTGCGGAACTGCTTGGTGCGACTGTTGATTTTGCAGCGGACTGCGTCGGCGCGGATGCTGAAGCCAAGAGCCGCATTCTCGCCAATGGCGGAGTGCTCCTGCTGGAAAATGTGCGCTATCACGCGGAGGAAGAGGCCAACGACGAAAATTTTTCGCGCCAGTTGGCAGCGTTGTGCGATGGCCTATTTGTGTGCGACGCCTTCGGCTCGGCCCACCGTGCGCACGCGTCAGTTGTGGGGATCACGCGCTTCGTCAAGCAATCCGCGGCGGGGTTGCTCATGGAGCGCGAACTGGCCTATCTGGGGAAAGCGCTCTCGAATCCCGAGCGGCCATTTGTAGCGGTGCTGGGCGGCGCAAAGGTGTCCGACAAGATTGAAGTCGTGGAAAACCTGATGCGCGTGGCCGACGCGATGCTCATCGGCGGCGGCATGGCGTACACATTTCTGAAATCGCAGGGGCTGCCCGTCGGCAATTCGCTTGTGGAGGCGGACAAGGTGGACCTAGCGCGAAAATTGCTCGCCGAAGCGAAGCAACGAAATTTCCGGCTCCTGCTGCCAACCGACCACGTGCTGGGCGCCCTATTCAAGCCGGATACGGAGACGCAGACGACCAGCGTCAATTCCACGCCCGACGGCTGGATGGGGCTCGACATCGGACCGGATACCATCGCGAAATATTCCGCGGAGCTTGCGCGCGCGAAAACAATTGTGTGGAACGGCCCGATGGGCGTGTTCGAGATGCCGGCATTCGCCAGGGGCACGCTGGAAATCGCGCGCGCGGTTGCGGCGGCGACTGCCAAGGGCGCCACATCAATTGTCGGTGGTGGAGATTCTGTCGCCGCCATTCACGCGGCCGGACTTGCTGACAAAATTTCCCACATCTCGACGGGCGGGGGCGCTTCGCTCGAATTTTTGGGTGGCAGAAAATTGCCGGGCGTGGAAGCGCTCACTGACAAAACGTAAAAAACTTTTGACACAGAGAACACAGAGGGCGCGGAGAAAATAAAGCAGAGAAGAGGTGCGATGCGGCGACCGGTAATCGCGGGGAATTGGAAGATGTACAAGTCGCAGGCGGAAGCACGCGCGTATTTTTCGGCGCTCGCGCCGCTCGTGCAGGGCTGCGTGCACTGCGACATTATCGTCGCGCCACCTTTCACGGTTCTCGCGGCTGCGGTGGAATCAGTGAAGGGAACTGCGATTTCGATCGCGGCTCAAGATATGCACGGAGAGCCCGAGGGGGCGTTCACTGGCGAAGTATCCGCCGCCATGCTGGTGGATGCGGGATGCCGCGCCGTAATCATCGCGCATTCCGAACGGCGGCAATTCTTCGGAGAGACCGATGAGAGCGCCAACAAAAAAGTTAAAGCCGCGCTCGCGGCGGGGCTGACGCCGATTTTGTGCGTCGGCGAATTGCTGGCCGAGCGGGAAGGCGGTAAAACCGAGGAAGTCCTTGAGCGCCAATTCAGCGGCGGCGTGGCCGCGTTGACCGGTGCCGAGTTCTCGCGTATCATTCTTGCGTACGAGCCGGTATGGGCGATTGGCACGGGCCGCACTGCGACGCCGGAAATGGCTGCCGAGGCGCACCGGTTCTTGCGGCAGCAGGCGGCGGCGATTTTTGCACCCGAACGCGCTGCGGGGTTGAGAATCCTCTACGGCGGCAGCGTCAAACCCGACAACATCAAGGGATTGATGGCTCAAGTGGAAATTGACGGAGCGCTGGTCGGCGGCGCAAGTCTCAACGCAGAGGCGTTTGCCTCCATCGTGAAATTCTGAAAGTAAGGGAAAAGAAATGCCAAAAGAAGTGAAATGGGCAATTTCAATAGCGGTGGGATTGGGCCTGCTGGCGTTTGGGTGGAGAGTGTATTTTGTCCTGGTCACATTGCACATTGTCATCTGCGGGCTTTTAATTATGGTAATCATGCTTCAGAGCGGTGAGGCGGCGGATCTGGCCGGAGCTTTCGGCGGCGCGGGCAGCCAGACAGCGTTCGGCCCGCGCGGAGCGGCTACATTTCTTTCCAAGGCTACGACGTGGTGCGCCATCATGTTCATGCTCACGTCCATGGCGTTGACCATGCACCAGAACTCGACGGTGGCGTCAACTGGCAGCTCCGTGTTGCAACAGTTCTCGAAGACATCAAAGCAGCCGGCGCCGGCGGTTCCTGCTCCAACGGCACCGGCGTCAGCCCCGGCCCCGGCCGCTCCTGTTCCGGCAGCGCCTGCGCCTTCGAAATAGGCTAGACTGTTCAGAGGCCGGCAGCAGATTTTCTGCCGCGCATCACGAAGATTTTTTTCATCTCACCTCGTGCGGAAGTGGCGGAACTGGCAGACGCACCATCTTGAGGGGGTGGCGCCGTAAGGCGTGGGGGTTCGAATCCCCCCTTCCGCATACCTATTGAGAAAAAGCCCACGAAAATGTGGGCTTTTTCTTTCATATCAGTGATATAGCAGTCTTCTGAGAAGGAACGATCGGGAGCGCCAGGGAGCGCTAAACCGCCCAAAATCGCCTTTATTACGACACATTACGACAGAAACTGCTTTCAGGATGCGACGCGCCGACGTTCTGCACGCCGCCAGAGCCACGATCGCGCCGGCTTGTGGTTCTACCAGGCGGCCCGGGGCCTCCCGTTGAATCCGGCGGAAGAGCCTGCGACGGACGCCAAGGACTAACCGCGGTCGTCAGGTTGGGAAATAACCCAAAGCCCGGGAAATCGGCTCGAGCAGAAATCTGCGTCGGTAAGTCCTTTATCTGCAACACGTCGTTAGGCCTTGTTGCGAACCTCGGCAGGGCTGACTGAAAATCCAACTGCTTTTCAAGGAATTGTGTCCTAACAGGCAACATATATTTTAAGTTTGGCAAAGAAATTGCTTGCAATTTAGGCTGACCTGTGTTATACTAGTTTATAAGGATCGGAGCAGGCTTTGTTTCGATTCGAACGAGTTTCAAAACGCGCCCCAAGAGGGGTCGGACGTTCGTTAGTCGTCGTAGTTAGATTCGGGTGACGACTATCGTTTGGCAAAACCCGGACGCGATCGCCTTCCAGTAAAAAGCAATACTGGGAGGCGTCGTGGGTAAATCCCGCCGCTTACGCTAAGCCATAAATTCCTGGCAAGGCTTCCCGCTAAAAAATAAACGACCCGGAGATTTTGTCTCCGAGCGTTAAGCGAGCGCCGACTGCTCAGAAGTCGGGAGTCATCACGCCTCACGAGCGTGACGACATTGGATGTTTATGTCGCAGATCAATTTTACAGAACGTAAGAAACCAATCGAATGGGTGCTTGAAGGTGCTGCCATACCTTTAGGACCAGGCCCTCGGATTCAAAGAATCTATGAAGGCCGGTTGTCTATATTGCTCCAATGGCAAAACCATTATTTCGGTGCGGTGCATCGCGATGTACATCACAAAGCTTCGATGTCCGCGGTCGGAAGAGTTCATACCGAAGATTTCATCTTACTTTTCTGCTCAAGCCCTGGCTGCGAAAATTTATGTGAGACTGAAGAACCAGTCCATCCAGCCGCGGCCTTTACGTGCCGGGCGTGTAATCCGGTGGGCACCGGACTTCATTTTCAATACTACCAGTTTGACATGAGACTTCGTGGCGGCGCTCCGGAAGGAACTCAACACATAAGAAACCAAGGATCGAACAGCCACACCGCGAAGAAAATCCTACGGGAGTTTTTTGACAAAACCGACACGATGATAACCGGCGGGCAGATTCTTAAGAGTCGCCGGGTAGAACGGCTGTGTCCTGACTGGATGCTCGACGACAACGAGGTCCGCGGATTCTTATTAGCCAGATTCCCAGCGATGCTAGCCACTCGGTGTGAACGCCCGCGTTGGCTTTCGTGTGAACATCCAGGTTGCCAACTTGGACGAAAACAACGAGAAGCAGCCGCACTCTGGGCTGGCGTTATTTATCTGTACCACCGGATTGGACTGCCCGCGTCGGAAGTCGCGGCAGAACTGATACTTGGCACACCTATTTCAGCGACTTCCGAGGAATTGAAGCCCTCCGAAGCCGTCATTGAGAGAATCGTACTGACAATCAACCGACGGCGAGTCGGGCTTCAAGTAAACGGGAAGCCACTTTCGAACGGTCGACGGGGCCGAAAGAAAAAAACTGCTTGTTCTGCCGGAATTGACTGATTCGGTGGGGTTAAAAGCGAGTTCCAATGCCTAATTTTAATTATTTCGATACCTACAAACCCCACTGGGAGACATGTTCTCTCCGGTCTCGTGAGGGCTGCTGTTACAATCTGGCAAAACAACTAAAGGGCCTGGCTTCGGTCGGCCCTTTTTATTTGTCCCAAAAGTTTAGTAAAAGTTTTCGGCATCATACCCGCTCAAATACCGAGGGTTTCCCGCCGATACGTTGTAAATCAATTTGAAATTCAAATCTAGTTGCAATTGGAGACGATATGGAAGACCGAAAATTAGCGACGATCCGGAAGTGGGTCGCGCAGAAGGGATGGGGAATCGCGAACGCGCCCTATTCT
Organism: uncultured Acidobacteriota bacterium; assembly: GCA_963719875.1. Classification (GTDB taxonomy): domain Bacteria; phylum Acidobacteriota; class Terriglobia; order Acidiferrales; family UBA7541; genus Palsa-360. The sequence continues at coordinate 3,302,122 of CAVRDJ010000002.1, forward strand.
AGTACTGAAATACCGAAAAGATATTTTGTCCACATCAGTAATGCGCCCGAGGATAGCCAGCTAAGGATCGGGGTCAGGATTTCCTTTATAGAAGGGCCGGCTCGCCACACCGGTGAATTGCCTACCGCGCTGGAAGTTGAAGTCGTACCGGTGCCACCGCCGCAACCTCAGAAGGATGGGGGTGCGCTGTGACGACCCTCGTCGAAGTACCATCGACTCTTAAGAACATCCCTAATTGGGTGTCGTGGAAACTCGTCAATAAAGACGGCGAGGATTCCAAAGTTCCCTTTATTCCTGGCACGGTTCGACACGCCAGTTCTACGGATTCCTCGACATGGACAACCTTCGACGCCGCGTTGGCAAACACCAGTGTAAGCAACACGGAAGGCGTCGGCTTCGTCATTCACGGTGCAGCGATCGATGAACAGATTGTCGGCTTCGACTTGGACGGTTGCCGAGATCCTAAGACAGGTGAAATTACCTCGTGGGCGGAAACTATCGTCAACCAGTTGGATTCCTACACTGAGATCACACCGTCCGGGTTGGGCCTGCGTGTCTGGGTGAAGGGTAAACTGCCAGGCAAGGATCGTGTCTTTAGCCTCGCTACGAGCGCAGGGTTCGGAGACAAGGTCAAGATCGAAGTCTTTGACCGGGCGAGATACTTCACTGTGACCGGTGACAGTTTCTTCGATGAGCCGGGCGAAGTTGAGGCACGCGATCTGACTGAAGTCTATAAATTGTGCTCGGAATTCAAGAGGCAATTCCCGGTCAGCCATATTACTGTAGAGAGAGAAGTAGCCAAAAGTGACCCGGAGGAAAAGCCTGCCGCGAAGATTAAGCAGACGGGAACGGTGATCACGAATAAGGCGCAGCTGCTTTTGAATGGGAAGCTCGTATCCGAGAAGCCGGTCATCATCGAGGACGGTCTGGGAAACTCCATCGAATATCCTTCGCGGTCTGAAGCCGACATGGCTTTGTGCACACAGTTGGCCCTGGAGCACGGTAGCAACCCTGAATTGATTGCCGTCGAATTCACGAAATCGTGTCTCTACCGCGAAAAGTGGGTGAGAGACTCGTATCGAACGTCGACAATTAGCCGTGCGATTGAAACTGCAGAGAAAATCAAATCGAAAGCCGCGATCACAACTTCCGAGACTCCGGTGACATCCGGAGCGGAAGCTGTGAAGCCGATCGTCACGGTGAACGGCGACGATTTCATGACGGAGAACATTCCGCCGCGCAAGGTGCTTATCAGCACCATCAGCGCGAACGAGCCCGTGTTCTTCGAACAGAGCATCAATCAGGTATTCGCATGGCGTGGTGAAGGAAAGACTTGTCTAGGCTTGGGGTTTGTCCGGGCGTTAGCAACGGGCGGACGCTTCCTTAACTTCAAGGCGACAGAGCGCAACTACGTCCTGTACGTCGAAGGTGAGTTGCCGGATTCACAGTTTCAAGAGCGCTGGCGCAGCATCGTCGGCAAAACTGATGGTTACGCCTACATGGCTTCACTCGATAAGCAGCCAGGGCACAATTACGTCTCCCTGGCGAGCGGGGCCGGGATGGAAAAAGTTGAGGCTACGCTTTCTGAGCTAGCCGCGAAGGGCATCCAGATTAAGGTCCTGATGCTTGACAACATCTCAACCCTATTCAATGTAAAGGCGAACGAAGAAGAGGTCTGGATCGGGATCCAAAGCTGGTTTACGTCACTACGGTCTAGGGGAATCACGGTGGTCTTCTTCCATCACGCCGGAAAGGCTGGACTCAGCCGGTCACACTCCAAGAGCGAAGACATGCTTGATGTCAGTATCAAGTTGGAAGCGCCGGACGAGCCCGAGCAAGGTCACCTGCACACGGTGTTGATGTTCGATAAGGCCCGCGCTGGCTTGAGTGAAAGACCGGCCGAGATCAAGTTACACCGGACGCATTCTGACCGATGCCCGTGCCGGAAGATGGCAAATCCGCTAGGTTGCCCTGGCGACGGCGTTGAATGGGAGCACATCCCGAAAGCCAACAAACGGGATGACGCCTATCAGCTATTCGCACAAGGGGCCGCCATCGGTGACGTAGCCGCGGCTCTCGGGGTTCCGGAAGGGACTTCCCGAATGTGGCGCACTAAATGGGGCAAGATTCAACAGGAGCGGGCTCTCAACAGGGCTATAGTGACACAAGCCAAAGGCACCTAAAACAATACGCTACGAATAGGTATGGCTTTTTTACAGACATGTGAGGGCCATACCTAGCCAAATATCGTTAAAGTATGGCCATACCCATACTTTGCCATACCTATGCCATACTTAGTCTGTAAGTCATTGAATGATAGTGGCTTAGTCTGGTATGGGGTCTAGGTATGGGGGTAATATATAAAATGAAAATGGCCCATACCTAGCAAGTCTAACAGAATGAGCATGTTACATTGATAAAATCGTCAAGTATGGGGGTATGGGTCCTTATGTAAACGAAAAGCCATACCTGTTACCACTCGCTCCTTCGTTTGACACTACGGAGCGAGCGGCGTGTGGCCGACAAAAACCTTAATCTCCCACCGTTGTGTTTACGTCCCGAGCCAGACATTTTTCGGGAATTGAAATGAAGGACGCGAAACTCGAAATTCATGTCACGCGGGACCGCTGTAAAGCCAAAATGCCCCCAGTGTCCAATCAACGCTCTGAGCGGTCTCCGAAATAGGTCAGTTTCCCGCGGAGCATCCGAAGGCGTTACAAGGACCAAAATCGATCTCTCGAGATTTCTGAGTTGTCCAGCAGGTGATCACGGTCAGGAAGCCATTAAATAGCGGCTTCGGTAGGCATCAAGGACTGGTACGAATGTCACACAATGCCGAAGAGTGATATTCAGGTAGCGAAATACAAGAGTTAAGGGCATCCAGACGCTAGATCCGGATGCCCTATTTAGCGTAGTGTGACATTCAGGAAAGGCTAAGCGCAGGCGAGGATGCCTTGCTTGGCAGAGTCCGCGGCAGCTTGGGTGACTTCAAAATACCGCTGGGTGGACGTGATCAGCTTATGGCCCATGATGAGGCGCATCGTCTTGATGTCGGTCCCGTGGTCGGCGAGGTTTTGGCCAAGGGTATGCTTCAGCGAATGAATCCCGCGCTTCGTAGCGGGCAGGCCGGTGACCTCGGCATAGTGCCTGAACAACCGGGAGACATACTCGCGGGTCAGGACGCCAGCCTTGCGGGACGGGAACATAAACGGTGAGTCAGGCTTAACGCGAAGCCACTGTTCAATCGTCTTTTTCTCGTCTAACAGTTTGTTGCTGTGAGGCATTAGCTTCTCGGTCGTGTCGAGAGATCCTTTCGACCGACGCACGCGGATTGTCCAATCCTTGACATTAATGTCGGAAACCAGAAGCCTTCCGCACTCGTTGGCCCGCATCGCATGGCTGTAGCAAATTAATAGCAAAGCGTGGTCTCGCCGGCTCGCGTCCTTCGCGGCCTGCAGTACCGCGAGAAGTTCCGGCTGTGTAAGTGGGTGCATCTTGTTCATTTCATTTCACCTTTGGGGGAGCGTTATGTCTAGTTTATTTGATCGGTTTGCTTCATTTCTCGAAACAGTTTCAAAGCCTCTTCCACCGTCAGAGAATCGGCGTCTTCTTGAAGCCATTTTTCCAGAGGTACGTCATATTTCCGCCGCATCATCTCAGCAAGAACGTGAGACTGCCGTGAAGCAGTTAGAGCATCGTTTAAGATCTGAGTATGCTGCGGATAAGCGACTATAAAAGCCGCGAGCGCCCTTTGATTTGCTATCAGTTCAGCGTCGAGAGCCCTGACACGCTCAACGATAAATTTCAGGAGATCTTTGAGATTCATAGTTTTTCCTTCTCGAGAGCGGCATCGACAAAGCGGCGAATCAGTTCCGCCTGCTTTGTGCCTGTCTTCTTGCTGAGCTTCGCCAGCTTTTGTACCTGTGAATCAGTAAGCCAGATCGTTGTACGTTTCATAGTAATGAGAGTATGTCATAACGCCATACGTTAGTCAAGAGAATTCTCAAGACGTCGAAAATATTGTTGTCGGAGAGTAGCGCAACGTAGGGTGAGATAGGGCACTATAGGGCAACGGAGGGTGACCAGTCCCGCGCAATAAACGACATCATCTGTGACAGGCAACAACTCAATCCGTGGAGAGAGCTGCGGAAATTTATTTAACTCTCGGCCGGAGAGTTCGCGAAGATTTGTGAAATCAGTAGCCTAGAGAACTTTTCTTAAGCATGCTTTCCCAAATTTGCCCGGGTGTACTCCGCCCCAAGGGGTCATCGCTGCCCGGAGATCAATGCGCGGCTCAGACGCCTGAACTCTTCTTATTATTTGTCACTTTTGAAATTAGATTTTTCCGGTTTTGTTGTCACGAGAGCGCCTTGAGTCCCGGGCGTTTTTTCATTTCCGCGCGACCAATACAGCCAGCAACAGGAGAAAGGAAAGATGAGTGAAGAATTGGATCTGCCTCCCGGCGTTGAAGAAGTTTCTCTATCGGAAACTACTGCGCCCAAAAAGCGAAAGAAAACTGGAGGGCGAACAAAGATCCTCGGCACGAGAGCCCTGACTGATGCCGAGAGACAACACCGACACCGCGCCAAAGTAGACGCCGAAGAATTGATAGAAAACTCCGTCTACGATTCTCCGGTTGAGCCGTCCAAGAAGGACATCCTAAAGATTCTAGCCGATCGTCAGATTACGAATAACCACGTCTTGGATGTCCTCCTGACTCTCGGCCAGCAAGTTGCCGAGCAGCACGACATCACACCGAACCGGTTCTTCTGGACGCATGGGATCGTCCAGACGCTCAAGAGTCTGGAGCTGAAGGCTATACAACCGCTGCCTGAAGTCGTGAACGAGTTTATTCCTGGCGAATTGCTGAACGGGCCGACATTGCATGCTCTTTTTGATCTAGCCATTGCTTGGCGCGAGCCCGACCTGACGTTTGAAGATTTTCTGACTATCAGGCTGCGTTGTAAGTCGGACGCGTTTTATCTAGGGAAGGAAATACTGCACAAAGATTTCGCGCCCGTTCACAAAAATTGGAGCGACTTCCTTCCCAAGTTTGACCCCCGAACGCTACCGCCGGAGTACCGACAGTCTGACGCAATCAAGTGGCTTGCCAGCCAGACCGAAACAAGAGACTACCTCCTTCTCTCGAGTCGCGGGGCTTTCAAGAGTTCATTCTCACACGTCTGGGCACTTACGCTGATCTTATGTTTGCCCGATGCACGCGTGCTTTTGGTGAGCGAAAATAAGGGGCTTGCCCAAGATTTCGTCGGCGCGATCAAGGCCTACTTCCTAAAAGTACCCGGACAGGAGTCGAGGCTTCAGAATCTTTTTCCAGAGTATGCCCTCGAGATGGGTCACGAAGGCTCTGTTTTAGTGCTGGATTGTCCTATGGCCAGACTCCATCTCCCACAAAGCATAGAAGCGACGAGCATATCTTCGGCCGTCGCAGGTCGAAGATTTGACCTCATGCTCTGTGACGATATTTTATCCAACAACAACTCCGGCGATGAAGAACAACGGCAGTCGGTCTCGGATAAATTTTCGATGTTACTCAAGCTGAGGGAATCGGGCGCTGGCATCGTTGTTCTGCTTGGCACTCCCTACGATAAAAATGACCTATACGCCAGAATTCTAGCCCGTGCCGCAGAATCCGAGAAGGAGGGCGATCACGCGATTGCCTGCCGACTCGACCCAGCTTGGAAACTGAAGGAAGGCGTCGATCCGAAGACGCCACTGAAGGAGCTCCGAGAGGAACAGGTTATTCTCCTGTTTCCTGAGAGGCTTTCGTTTGCCTTTCTCAAGCGCGAATTACGAACGGATGAAAAAGCATTTTTATCGCAAAACCTGATCGTTTTCCCAAACGAAAGTCTTGACGAGAAATTTACCTTTGATATGGACGCTGTCCGGGCTCATATTCGACCAGCCGCGTTCTTTCAGGACGCTCGAGTCCTAAAAACCTGTCTGATTGTCGATCAGGCATTCGCAACGACCGGGATTTCCGATTTCAGCGCACTCGTCACGCTGAAGATTATGCAACGAGAGAACGGCAAGGAATTCGCGGTTATCTGCGACCTTGTCATGGAGAGGCTCCGCCAGAATGAGCTTGCCATCGCTGTCGTTCAGGCTTACGCCAAGCACCATCACAGCCATATTTTAGTGGAACGTACGGGCCAGTGCGAGGCCCTGCAGCGGGAAATCGCCTTGCAGGCGGTCAGACGGGGTATCAGCCTTCCTGCAATTTATTGGAAGCCGACCGTCGCGGCTGGCGTATCGCCAAAATCAAAGGTAACGCGTATCAAGAGCCTCGCGATCCCGTTAGCGGATGATCGACTGTGGATTGTTTCGGCCGAGTGGAATGACGCGCTTCTTTCACAAGCCGAACGCTTCAATGGCCGCAAAAGCTCTGGATCCAAGCACGACGACGCCCTAGATGCGATTTCCCGTGGAACTGAGGCCTACTTGCCAAGGCATCTCGGCGATCTCGTGTTGCCGAAAAGTTCCGAGCAAGAGGCGGAAGAAAAAACGGCCCGGGATATAGAACGCATGAAGGCGTGGTCTCGTCATGTTTTTGGTGAGACCGCCGGAGCACCGCGCCCGAGACCTGCAGAGCCCGAGCCGGAACGGGAAAATCCGCTGTTCCGCGGATTGGGTTCGCACCTCCGGAGGAAGCCGTGATAGATCCCAACCTGATCAGCGGCCAAGACAAAATAATTTTACTTGAGTTCCAGAGTGGGAAGGTAGGGACGATAGGCTACTATTGGCGGGGTCAAGATGGAGACCTTGGCTAAATTTTTAGAATTTCTTACCTTGAGACATATCCAAGGCGAGCGGGAGGAGCGCGAGAAAAATGATAGCAAATAAGATCGAAATCGATGCCAACCACGACGCTCGTCTTGACGCATGTCTTGAGGAAATCGTCGAAATCTTCCGTGACGGTGCCCACGACGCCGAAAGCCTCGATCCAATAATGGCCCTCCGACACGGCCTACCGAATTCGGAAGCAATCGAGTTGGTGCAACTGGCAATCGCGGTAAAACAACAACAGTAAGTCAGCACGAAATCAATATCTAAAAGCAGGGATCGGCGGCTGAAATCGGCCGCCCTTTTCAAATTTAGGAGACAAGATGCCAGATATTTCGGAATTAATAAGGAATTCGGAGGATAAGAGCTATTGCGATTGCCGCACCTGCCATTGCTACACTTGCCGAATTTACCGGCAAGAAGTCTGCGTATCTCTTCACGAAGCTTCGCATTTAGCAGCGGCCTTACACGTCGGCCAGCCCGTGAATTATGCGGAGATCATAGATGTTCCGCATATTCCCTTCAAACATACGGCTGGCGGTGTTTTTTGTTTCCCTGATCATTCGTCAGATAAGACGATCACGGATGACGTATTTGTGGCGATGGCGGCGATTGCGATGACTAAAATTTATTATCTTAGCCCGTTTGGTGTGGGAGGAGATTGGAAAAACGTGCGAAGTCATCTTGCTCTTCTGGAGAAAACTGACAAAGTGGAAAAGAAGATAGCGTGGAAGGCTCGGCGATTTGTCGTCAGACACGGAAATCAAATTTTCCGACTGGCTCACGCTTTGCAGACTCGTCGAAGACTTGACGCAGAAGAATCAAAGCGAATTTACCGAGGGAAGGAACTGGTTATCGTCCCAGGAAGGTTTCTTGACGCTGTCGGAGTCTTGCGGAACGTCAGATGGGACGAGCCCAACTGGGAAGAGTTTCGGGAATTTGAGCAGTTTTATCCTGGGGGGAAAAGTGGAATAGAGTTTCCGCCAGAGTACTCCAAAAACTGAAAACAACTGTCTCACGAACAGCAAGAGCGTCAGCCGTCAGATTGTGGCGGCTCTTATAACTTTTTCCGCGCCTCAGACCTTGCGAGTTACACCAGCGACGGAAGCTGGAAGTACGGCATGAATCCTAAATGAAAACGGACGAGCCCTCTGGGCAGCCCCGGCGCTCAAATTCTGCTTGCAGAGGCCACCGAGAAAGCCTTCGACGAGTAGAGGAAAGCTTAAGAAAGGGGTCAATTTGGGGGAGGGGTATATGGGCGCACCCCCCTGAAGTTGGCCCACCCCGCTTGAATGCACTTCTTCGGATTGCGAAATGTAGCAGCGCCCACGAATACGGTTAGATTCATGGAGGGATAGTGTACGGCAACGGCAAAAGTGCTACACCTCGCCTTTCCGTATGACCTTGCTTTGGAGAGCGGCGATCCCGCCATTGCGCATGCGCGACCCGTAGAGGACGCGGCAGCGGTGCGATGAGGATCAATAATTGTGCGCTGGCATATCACTAGAATGCTTTTTGAAACCAACGGTTGGAACTGAATCATTACCTAGCGCTTTGCAATACCCAGCTTTTCGAGTTTAAGAAGAAAAAGAAGTGCATACTCGATGATGACATTGCGTGAGAGTCGGGCATATTCTCTCTTTGCGATTAGGGGGTGAACAGCCTCATCGCTTATGACAACATATAATCCACCAACAAATTGCTCTTCTTGTTTCGATAGAAAGTTATTGACGCGAAGATAGGCCAACTGAGTTCCCCACTTGTCGTCTGCGGGCGGCGCGATGTTCTTCTTCGCGCGAATTTGAAGTATTGCCTCTGTGTGGAGCTGTTCCAGGAAGCTGCGTAAGTGTCCCATGCTTGATTTCAGTTCCAACTCGGTTGCACCGGGGGTATTTAATCTTTCGGCTTCGTTTAGGGCGGTGAGAAGTGGCTTGCTGAAGTCGAATTGTTCTAGAAAATCTTCGACGACATATTTGTCCTGATTAATCTCAAGATTGACTCCCTCAGTAAGGGAGTTCTCCAGATATAGAAAGCTAGCTTTCCGGCTCAGTTCGCTCACCTGGTCACAATATTCACAGATCTTGAGACTCACAGCAGTTCCGCTAAAACCATATTGGTCCCATGGAGTGCCCATTTGGCCGTGGGTACGCACACGAGTAGATAGATCGTACGCAACAGACCTAAGACGATCAATGGCAAGTGCAAGGATGGAATATTCAGATTCCGAAAAAATCGGATAGTTTAGTGCGATGATATCCTCTACTTGCAGAAGCATGATCGCAATACCTGGAGAGGGCTTGCACGACTCTAGGGTTTTGAAGAAAAGATGCCTCCCACCGTTGCGAACTAGAAATTCCGCGACCAGTGGAAGTTCTGAAGAGTGCGAATTCCACGATGGATAAGACACCGACTGGTTCTTCAAACACGCGGGAAATACATTAATACAATCCGCAACCATTTCCAAAAATGATGACCTATCAGCCTCATCGACACGACCCAGTAGCATCACAAGTAAATTATAGTTATTGCTATGCAATTGATAGCGGTATTCCCCCTGGAGCATAGTGCGCGGATCTTGTTTGCGATTTGTATCCAAGACAGTCATAGCCGTCGAATTCTTTATTGATTTCAGCGATTCCTCAAATCTGGAAGAACTGGCCGGGCTCGAATTGACTGGTAAATACTGGACGGTTGGGTAGCGACGTTCTTCTCCCAAGATTTGAAGTGCTCTAACCTTTGCGTCCGCTAGTTGCATTCGAAAGTAAGAGTATATCCGCCGTTATAGTAATTCTGTACCTCTATCCGCCTTCCTCGGAGATCGCGAAAATTGCACCAAAATAGTACAGGGAGGGCGGTTTCAAAGCGCGCTATCTCCTATGCCGTCATCGTCTTGAGGGGTAGTGTATGGCGACGGCAAAAGTGCTACACCCCCCTTCTGCATGATTATTGCCCTGGCGAGCGGCGATGCGCCGTTGTGCGTGCGCGGAGCGGAGAGGGTGCACTCTGGAACTGCCTTCTCTGCACCCTTGTTGTCCAATTCCGTCCGGCGATCGATCCAAGCGGCCCATGCTATATTCCTGATGTCCAAAGACGAGGGTTCGTAGGAATGTCGATTAAATTGACATAAGAGATGTATCAGGATAACTTTCCTCTGTTCAAATAGTCTGGCTTTCCTAGTAAAGTACTTATCGGTTCCCATATGGCTATGACATCCCAGAATTTAAGCCTACGGGACTCCAATGACCGATAGGCCTTTTTTCCGAAGCACCATTGATCAGCTTGAATCCCTATTTGTTGAAGCTCGCGACATTGCATCATTTGAAAAACTGAAGACTGAACTGCAATTCCGTAGCACTCCGAGAGCTACGATCCTACTGCGGAAGGTTGACGCTGAAATAAAAGCTCGCGTAGCCAAAGCTCAACCTCTTAATCGTAGCCCAGAAAAGAAGGACATCGCGGCTGGTTCGACAGCTTTGCGAGACTCCGATCCGGCTCAAGCTATCCCTGCGATGAAAAGGGTACAATTCCCTTCAACGGATACTCCTATGCAGCGTGAAATGGAAAGTGGGTCCAGAGTCCACGTACCAAGTACGAGAATCCCGATTTCTGAATATCAGAATGATCGCAAGTCGTTCGAAAATGAACCAGAAACAATTTCCTCCAAAAAATCAGCAACTGATAATCATTCCAGACTTCTAGACCTGCTTGAATATCTTGAACATTTGGCAAAACTTGGCGAGAAGCCTGTTTTCGCCTTGAGGGAATATCAACAGTTAGTTTTCTATGAAGCTGATCTCAAGGGTCAAATCGGCATTACTCATGATGTGTCGACAGACGAGGAGCAAGTCTGGTTGAGAATCGAGCGCCTTCAGCGCACCGATCCTCCACACCCTCCACAAGAGATTCGTGATTGGATCATTCTTAGTCGAGATCCCTATCAGGCACCTAAAATTCTAGACGCCCTAACCAGGACTGTAACAAGCTCTGAAGCGGACGAACTCGTGAGTAGTGGAAGGGCTAGGCCCGACGACAGATCACCTTCTCTCAAATTACGTGACGGCAAGCAAATGCAGGATGTGATCTTACGGCTAGACGCTCAACCTTCCTCCAAGTCCGCCATCACAAATTACGTGTCCGCTAATTGGGGACCTTGGGCGGAAGCTGAGAAACCAAGAAGGTCTACTATCGCAATCTACGACAAATTTTTCAGCTTGTATCAGTCCCTTCAAGCGGAGGGAGTAGAGCGTCCTCTTGAGATTGTTTGGGGTATTGGCGTCGCCCGCTGGAAAGTGCGCAACCAGGAGATAGACCACCCGCTGATTGAGCAACTCGTAGAAATTGACGTTCATACTGAATCAGGGGTCATAACTATCGGCCCGCGTTCTGCAATGCCACAGCCAGCCTTGAAACCGTATTTCAGTCTCGAAGTAGGTGGTGTTGATGCAACTCTTAGTTTCGTGAAACATTTCTTCGAGGCAATGCCCGCTGATCTGGAGTTCTCGCCATTCCAACGAAGCACTTTTGAGCCTGTTCTTCGCTTTGCTGCTACGAATTTGAACTCCTCGGGCCGATATCACCCAGATGGCCTGGAAGACATAAACGATCGAACGGTACCAGCCATATCTGGGTCATTGGTGATTACCGACACGTGGGCCATTTATGCTCGGCCACGCTCCGCAAACTTCTTTATTGAAGATCTTGGTCGCTTGCGGGAAGCCGTGATTAAGTCAGTAGACCTTCCTGGACCATGCAAGAAACTCGTTGAGCCGCCTTCCTCGGAAACAACCTATTCACCTGCCCTGATAGACGTTACCAAGGCGACGTTGGGGGGGCCTCCATCGGAATTTGTTTCAGTGACGAGGATGGAAGCATCCAATGAAAGCGAGCTAGAATTTTTCTTTCCGAAGGCTTTCAACGCAGATCAAGTTGCAATCGTCCAACGCCTGGAAGAGGCTGACGGAGTCGTTGTCCAAGGCCCTCCCGGTACGGGCAAGACCCACACCATTGCGAACATTATTTGTCACTGTCTCGCCACTGGTCGCAAGGTTCTAGTCACCTCAAAAGGAGAAGCTGCTCTTGGGGTTTTGCGCGAACACATTCCAGAAGGAATCAGGGATCTAACTATCAGTCTATTGACAAGCGAACGCGAGGGGTTGAAGCAGCTTGAAAGAGCAGTCGGCCTGCTCGCGAGCGCTGCAACCCAAATGAATCCTCCCACCTTGGAAAGACAAATCCTGTCTGGGCAACAGCAGATTGTTGATCTGAAAAAGCGGTTAGCTTCAATTGACGCCGAATTCGCAAGCTTTGCCAAGAAACACTTAGGCAGGATACCTCACAAAACCAATGCGGATGGATTGCTTCCAATCGAACTGGCCCAACTCCTCGCAACCGATGCAGATGTACATTTGTGGCTGCCAGACAACTTGAGCTTGGATGCCAGGAACAATCCTCTTTTCACAGATAAAGATATTGTGACTCTGGGTCAAGCAAGGCGTGCCCTTGGCAAGGACATTTGTTACACGAAAGCGACGGTGCCACCGTTGGCCGACTTTCTCGATGGGGGGGCGTTAGTAGCTTTGCATGAAGACCTGGTGAACTGCGAACAAATAGACCGTCAGATCCGGGAATCGCATTTTTCTCGGCTTCATTTGACCTCACCGGATGCTGCTGAAAGATGTAGGGCGTTATCGCAGTCTTTCAGGCAGATGATCGCCTTTTTTGACATTGTCGATGAATTCGGTTGGCTGAAACCTTTCGTGAAAAGGTGGCATGAAGGTGGAACCGAAACTGAGAGGGAAAAACTATTTGAAAGCGTGATGGTGGCAGTTAACGATATTCGCAAAAAACGCACGGACATGATCGCGTATGCCGTGACTTGTCCTGACACAATTATCGGAGATTCAGAACTTGTGGACCCCCTCCACCGAGCGGCAACCGGTGAAAGACCGTTCGGGATTATCCCGTTTGGCAAGGCTCAAGCACGTGAGCGTTTTTCCCTGATTCGAATCGAAGGACGAATGCCGAGTTCAACCGAAGACTGGTACAAGGTCGAACGGTACATTGCATGGAGGTCGAAGCTCTCTGCGACGATCGCCCGATGGAATGCAATCGCCCCAGAGTACGGGTTGCCACACCTGAAAAATCAGGGGGACGCAACTGCCCGTTGGTTGTCGGATGTCCTCGACAAAGTTGACGGGGCGAAAATTGCGATCCGACTACACGCTGCTCACATCAAGCGAGAGCTTCCAGACCTATTTCCGCACGGGCTGGACCCTGAACTTGTTATCAGCACTCGCGACCAAGCTTCCCACGCCATTGAATCGATAGACGCCAATTTGTCTGTGATGCGCTACGGAGCATCTCGCAACCTTCTTGATAGTCAAGTCGAGAAGTTAAAGGATGCATCTGGTCCAATTGTAGAGAGACTTCGTCGGTTCATGTTGAACGATGTCGGAAATCCGAATATTCCTACGAGACAAATATCTGAGGTATGGCAGGAATTGTGCCGTGAGATAGGCCGGGTGCACAATTTGAAGCCACACCTCGAAATAGTGAACAGGGTTGCTCTTCTTATTAGAGGATCCGGAGCACAGAAGTGGGCCGATTTCATTCTTAAGGAGGAGGCCGAATCAGAAGATAAATGGACTCCCAACGACTGGTCTGAAACTTGGTCTTGGGTGCGGTTCCGTTCATATCTGAAAGAGATTGATGGAAGGGGTCGCCTTCGTCAGTTGTCGATTCTCCGGCGAAAGTATGAAGGTGAGATCCAACAAGCGTTTTCTGAAGTTGTTCGGCTCCGGACATATCTGGGCCTCAAGCGAAACATAACCAATCAAGTCGAGGCAGCTCTAAACATGTTTATGGCTGCTCTGCGTCACATTGGCACGGGAAAAGGAATTCGGGCTAGGAGATTTCGACAGGATGCTCGTAATGCGATGGAGAAGTCATATGCCGCTGTGCCTTGCTGGATCATGCCAACATGGCGAATTTCTGAGAGTCTCCCCGCGTCACTCGGATCATTCGATGTTGTTATCATAGACGAAGCTTCGCAATCAGATATAACAGCGTTACCTGCACTTCTCAGAGGGAAAAAAGTACTAGTGGTTGGAGATGACAAGCAGGTGAGCCCTACTGCAGCGTTTGTCGAAGAGAAGAAATTGCTCCAACTCAAACACAATTATCTCAAAGAACAGCCCTTCGGCCCCCTAATGCTACCGGGCTTTTCGCTGTACGAACTAGCCCTTGCTGCATTTCCTGGGAAGCGCATTATGTTGCGAGAGCATTTTCGGTGCGTTGAGCCGATTATCCGGTTCAGTTTTCAGTTCTACGAGGAACCGATAATACCGGTTCGAATTGCCAAACCCTCTGAGCGCCTGGCACCACCACTAATAGATGTATATGTCCCCCACGGGCGAAAAGACAAACGCCAGATAAATCTTGCAGAAGCAGAAGCTATCGTGGACGAAATCGACAGAATCGTGAAAGACCCGGCGTTCGCCAAACGGAGCATAGGCGTAGTGTCCTTGCTCGCGGCAAAGCAAGCGTACTACATCCAAACTCGATTGCTCGAAAGGATAGGTGAGGAAGAGTATCTCAAACATCGGATAACTTGCGGAGATTCTGCAACCTTTCAAGGTAAAGAGCGCGACATTATGTTTGTAAGCATGGTGGAGTGTCCTGAAACATGCAGTATGAAAACAGCTCTCCTTTTTCAGCAGCGCTATAACGTAGCCTTATCACGGGCAAGAGATCGAATGTACCTATTTCATTCTGTCACTCAAAACATGTTAAAACCTGAGGACCTGAAAGCGCGAGTACTGCAACATTTTCAGAGGCCAATGCCAGCAACTAATGAGGCCTCCAAGACAGCAATGGAGCAGTGCGATTCGGATTTTGAGCGAGAAGTTCTGAAACGCCTCCTTGAATTAGGTTATCGTGCCACTCCACAGGTAAGGGTCGGACCCTTCTCAATAGATATAGTTGTGGAGGGAGACGCTGATCGACGTTTAGCTGTCGAGCTTGACGGCGATAAGTACCATACGCCGGACCGGTGGGCGGATGATTTGAGTCGCCAGCGCGTCATGGAGCGGGTTGGTTGGAGATTTTGGCGCTGCTGGGGATCTAGCTTTCTCTTGGACCCTGAAGGGTGCTTCGCTGATTTGATCGCTACATTAAACGAAATTCAGATTCGGCCATATGCTTCGGACGCTGCGTCTTCGTCTCACACCGAATTCAGAGTGGTTGAAGATATCTCAAAGATAGAACCTAAAGCAACATCAGTCGTCGAAGAAGAGGCACCAGTCGAAGTAGGTGATCACGTGCTCGTCATGTTCAATGACGAACCTGGGCGTCATCACACTATTGTAATCAGTGCCGACAAAACAGATGAAGCTATGGGAATCTACTCGGCCAATCACACCTTGGGAACGGCATTGTTGGGAGCATTCGTTGAGGACCAAATTTCGTTTGCATTGGGAGATAAGGTCCGGACCGCTACAATTCTTGGCATTGAGAAGCCATCTCGGGTCAATTAATGTAATGTAGGACGCAAGACCTTCAGCTTGCCGCCTATATTGTAGTTGAAATTCCAACCAACCTAGCCAGCACTAGCCAATGCCGTGGATGCGGTCGTCTTATGCCCGCGCGGATATCTGTTGCGTAGGGCTCCGATACGCCAAGGACAGTTGTGATAGCCGGAACCGATATTCCTGCAAGCGCGGGCTGAATCTTTGTGCGGTACGCTTCCTCGTTAAGCCAATCCGGCAACTCAGAAGGCTGCCACCCAGCAAGAGAGGCCGCGTGGCGACGCTGCGTCTTAGCGCGGAGAGTCTCTGCTTCAAGACTGTGCGTAGCGATGCGCCCGAGTTTTGCGGCCTCGATCAGTCCTTGCTTGAAACGTCCACAGCGCACAACGTCACGCGACCGCCTTGTGCGCTTGGAATCCGCTAAAAAGTGTTCAGAGTTCTTGTCCTTGAAATAGGCATACATAGCAGCCCTTCATGCCACGAGTCAAAAGAACGCGGTACGTATTCTTCACCATCAGCGTAAAGCGGTCGCCTGAACTCTTTACCACCGTAACGTAGGATTTCGCCTTTTCGCCTTCGCGTCCGGCAATCTTCGGGGCGTCTTGGGTAGCAAAGCCGCCATTTCGTTTCAAGAATTTGCAGGGGTGTAATTGCCTGACAGAGATATACTCTGCCAACCCTTAGTTGGTGGGAGACCCATGGCGATCCTCCCCGGTCGGCGTCTAGGGCCATACGAAATCCTCTCCGCTATCGGTGCGGGCGGAATGGGCGAGGTGTACAAAGCCCGTGATACCCGCCTTGATCGAATTGTCGCCATCAAGGTTCTTCCTTCTCATCTTGCCGACCGACCTGAATTGCGTGAGCGATTCGACCGCGAAGCAAAAACCATCGCCAGCCTGAACCATCCGCACATCTGCGTCCTCCACGACATCGGTCAGCAGGAGGGCACTGATTATCTTGTGATGGAGTACCTCGAAGGAGAGACGCTCGCGCAGCGACTTCTCAAAGGTCCGCTGCCGATACAGCAGGTATTGCAGTACGCCATCGAGATTTCGGATGCGCTCGACAAGGCGCACCGAAAAGGCGTGACGCACCGCGACCTGAAGCCCGGCAACATCATGCTCACGAAAACGGGGACGAAGCTGCTCGATTTCGGTCTGGCAAAGCTGAAGCAAGAGGCCGCCCCGACAACACCGGAATCGCAGCTTGCAACGATGCAAGGCGGCATCACAGGCGAAGGAACGATCCTGGGCACTCTGCAATACATGGCGCCGGAACAAGTCGAAGCCAAAGAAGTAGACGCCCGCACGGATATTTTTGCATTCGGCGTGGTGGTCTACGAAATGGCGACGGGGAAGAAAGCGTTTGAAGGCAAAAGCCAGGCCAGTTTAATCGCGGCGATCCTGGAACGAGAGCCCCCGCCGATGTCCTCGCTCCAACCGATGACACCGCCTGCGCTGGATCGAGTCGTAAACAGATGCCTTGCGAAAGACCCGGACGACCGATGGCAGACGGCGCGTGATCTGGAAGTGGAATTGAAGTGGATCGCCGAAGGCGGATCGCAGGTCACGATACCCACACCGCCTATCGCTCACCGAAAAATACGAGAATGGCTATTGTGGGCAATCTCCGCGGTGGCCATCTTGGTAGCGGCCGTGACATCGTCTCTCTTTTACTTCTCCTCACGAGCAACCGAACCTGAAACTCTTCGATTTTCAGTGACCACCCCTGAAACCTCGCAACCCCTAGAAATCGCTCTCTCACCCGACGGTCACCGCTTAGTATTCACGGCCAGAGACAATTCTGGTAGGGAGTTCCTGTGGGCTCGCCCCCTGGACGTTCTTACAGCGCAGCCCCTCTCGGGAACGGAGGGGGCATCAGAGCCGTTTTGGTCTCCCGATAGCCGCTTAATTGGCTTTTTCGCTAATGGAAAGCTCAAAAAGATCGCCGTCTCGGGCGGGGGGCCGGAAACAATATGCGATGCGGAAAGCGGCCGAGGGGGGACGTGGAACCAAGAGGGCGTGATTCTTTTCGCACCAAATGCGACGAGCGGGTTATATCGAGTATCGTCTGCGGGAGGGGAAACTGCGCCCGTGACGACTCTCGATCCGACCAAAGAAAGTTCCCATCGTTACCCTCAGTTTTTGCCCGATGGCAGGCATTTTATTTATTTCGTCATGAGTGGTCGAACCCCTGGGATCGCCGCTGGCTCACTGGACTCCAAACAGACGAGCCGCATTGTGGACACAGCTTTTGCGGGCCGATACCTGCCGCCAGGATTCCTGTTGTTCATTCGTGAGGGATCGCTGATTGCTCAACCGTTCGACGTTAATCGGTTGCGGTTGACGGGCGATCTTCTGCAACTCGCCGACCAAATGTCCTTTGGCAACATTTTTTTGGTCACCGGCCAGGCACCGTACTCAGTCTCGGAAACTGGCGCTCTGGCCTTTCGGAGTGGAAGTGGTCATGAACCTTCAAACGGCCGATTGCTCCGGTTCGATCGCCAGGGCAAACTGCTTGGCTCGCTTGGTCAACTCGGCTACTACAACCCGGAATTATCCCCCGACGGAAAGCGTGTAGCGGCGGAAAGCCTTGATTCGCAAACTGGAACCGCTGACATCTGGCTGTTGGATATTGCGGAGGGTGTACCAACGAGGTTCACGTTTACCCAGGGACTGAATAAATTCCCGGTCTGGTCACCCGACGGGGCACACATTGCGTTCTATTCGAACCGCGATGGCACTTATAAGGTTTTCCAGAAACCTTCCAGCGGAGCGGGAACCGAAGAAGTCCTTTTTAAGCTTGATACCAGCATTCGCATTGCGGATTGGTCCACCGACGGGCGTTACATTGTTTACTACAATCCGGACGCGAAGGGGAAAGTGCATCTTTCAGTATTGCCGCAGTTCGGAGACCGCAAGCCTTTCCGGTTTTTTTTGACTGAGTCCAATGAATACCACGCGGCGCTTTCTCAAGACGGGCGATGGATTGCCTATATATCGGACGAATCGGGAAGATACGAAGTGTATATACAAAGCTTCCCGAAGCCTGGCGCTAAATGGCAGGTTTCCACGGGCGGCGGTGTGCAGCCGCGCTGGCGGCGAGACGGCAAGGAACTCTTCTTCGTTTCGCCCGATCGAAAGCTCATGGCCGTGGATGTCAAAGGCGATTCTACCTTGCAGGTTGGCGCGGCACACACGCTTTTCGAGACGCATATATCTGGCGGCAGCAATGTGACGCAGGGCTGGAGGCAGCAATACGATGTGTCGGCAGACGGCCAGCAATTTCTGATGAGTGTGGAGACTGAAGGCTCCACCCCGCCCATCAACATTGTCCTCAACTGGACTGCGGGGCTGAAGAAATGACCATCGCGTCAGGGACACGTCTCGGCTCTTACAAAGTTCTCGCGCAAATTGGCGCGGGCGGCATGGGCGA
>CAVRDJ010000003.1:0-249572 GCA_963719875.1 uncultured Acidobacteriota bacterium
GACTCAGAGCTGAAGAAGAATCTCTACCGCGATCTGGCACAGTCCGAACAGAAGGGCAGTTCCGGCGACGCCAAATCGGAAATCGCCGAGCGGCATGGCCTCCGCGTCGTGCGCGGCAAGATTCCGGTGCCTGACCTTCGCATCGAGTACGAAACCCCGGATCAGGAACACGCTCGCGTGGACCTCGAACTCGCAACAGAACACTACCGCTTCAGAAACATCGCCCAGAAGGTTCGCGCGGGCTTCTCCATTTACGCCCGCGCTCAAGACGCCTCGAATCTGCGACGCGTTCTGGACCAACACGAACTCACTGCGGAGATTCTGAGCCTATGAACATCCCCGAGAACCAGGTCGCATTGCTCATGGAGCTGGGCTATACCGAGCCGGAAGCCCGATTTCTCTATGTCGTGGCAACACACTCGGGCTACTTCATTCTCCGTCAGTTTCTGAACTTCACTGGCGCGCGAAGAGGAAAACGATCCAATCTATTTGCTCGCAAAGTTCTCAACAACGGCCACGGCTCAGTCCGCAATTATTTGGGATACGGCTCCATCTATCACCTTTTTTCAAGGACTCTCTACGGCCAAATCGAGAAAGGCAATCTCCGCAATCGTCGCAAGCATTCGTTTGAATACATTCGCACGCGTCTGGTCTTACTTGATTTCATTCTCGCCAATCCTGAAGCCGAGTATCTCGAAACCGAACAGGACAAGGTCACTTTCTTCTGCGAAAAACTAGGCGTCGCAAAGGAGTTCCTTCCAGGCAGGCTCTACGAAGGCGGGCCGGGAAGCCGTCCTACCCTTCGCTATTTCGTGGATAAGTTCCCTCTGTTTGTAGCGGCACCCCTCCTCGGTGCTCCCCCTGTGGTCACCTTGTGCTTCGTCGATTCCGGCCTCGGAACCATCGCAAGTTTTCTGACGCATCTCGCAGCCTACCAGCCTCTCTTTCGCCAGCTTCAGGCTTTTCGCTTCATTTATATTTCCCCGACGGACGCGCAATTTGCGAGGGCAACGGATCGCTTCCGATCCGTCGTGAAGCAACCGCTTGAGTCTGATATGTCGAGTGAAGTCCTTCGATATTTTCAGGTCCGCCAGCGCTTCGAGAAACGCCAGTACGTTGTTCCCATCACTGAGGACTTCGAATTCCTGAATGAAGCGAAGGGCCGCTTTCATGGGGACCGATTTGAACGCCTCTATAAAGCGTGGATTTCAGGAACACTCAGCGAACACGAGCTAAGACACGAGTTCTGCCAGATGGAGCCGCATCGAACAGTGTCTTTTGAGACGTACCTCGTGGCTCAACATCGTTCGCATCTCCCGGAAAAGGAACGCGGCGTGGTGAACGTGGCATGAATGACACAGATCACTTTTTGACGAACGTTCCGTTCACCTCTGCGGTGAACGGAAGTATTGAGGACCACTGAGGATGCGCATGACGCGACATTCAGTTTTGGGCGCGGGCAAAACACTCGGATGGGCTGGAGCGACCCCACCTTTGGCGGCTTTCAGCCGCCCAAAGACTTCGTGGGGTCGCTCCAGCCCAGTGTTGGCAAGAAGAGTTCGCCAACAGCGTGTTTTGCCCGCGCCAAGAGTAGAGAAGGCAGTCACCGAATGGGAGGAATCAAATGCCGATCATCAATAAGCAACCCGCAATCGTGAAACGCGAATACGCAATCGAGGAACCCGTCGCGCTCGTCGTCGAGAGATACGCCGCGTTCATCCAGAGCACGCCAGATTACGTCGTAAATTCGGCCCTCACGAAAGTCCTCTTCCGGGATGCCGAATTCAAGCGCTGGGAGAAACAGCAACAGGGAACCACGGGGAAGGCGGCTGCGAAAACCACCACGCAGCAAGGGGCGAAGGCATGATCCAGAGAATACTAAGCTCCAAGAACTTCGTCGCCTGCCTCCTGGCAGCGGCTACGGGAATGGCGCTCTTTTTCAAGCTGCCATTCCCCGCAGAAAATGTCTTTCTGCAACTCATGGCTCTCCGAGCGCCCCTGGTGCACGAAGGGCTTTTCTACTCTTACAACCTCTTCTTGTTCACGACCCCCTATATCGCTTATTCGATTGTGCTGTCCGGCCTGTATGTGTTCGGCCTCACCTTGCACAAGAAGATTCGTGCAGGGAAATTGCCTCTCTATCCCGACGCACGGAAACGCGAGGAGCTTTTCGTTGTTGTGGGCGAAGTTCACAACAAGCGTAAGCCAGGGCCTTCCGAAACCCCGCATTGGCTCACGATCCCCGAGCGCGGGCTCTTCACGGGCACCGCCATCGTCGGCGCTATCGGTACCGGCAAGACGAGCTGTTGCATGTATCCGTTCGCGGAGCAGATTCTCGCTTACCGCGCGAGCGACAAAGAAAAAAGGATTGGCGGACTGTTTCTGGAAGTGAAAGGGGACTTCTGCCACAAAGTAAGAGATATTCTGAAACGTCATGACAGAGGTGAGGACTATGTCGAAATCGGCCTCGGCTCCGAGTACCGCTACAACCCCCTGAATAATGACCTCGACGCTTACGCGTTGGCATACAACATTGCGTCGCTCCTGAATAACCTCTTCGGCAGGGGCAAGGAACCCTTCTGGCAGCAGGCGTACACCAACCTCGTTAAATTCATCATCCTTCTCCACAAGGTTGCATACGGCTACGTGACCTTGTTCGACGTTTACGAGTGCGCGATCTCACCCTCTGTCCTCGAAAAGAAATTGAAAGAGGCAGAGCGCCGGTTAGGCGAGTCGGATTCCGTCCTCGTTTCAGAGGAAGCCTACCTCAAGCATCCGCGTGACCTCGAACCCTTCGAATTTCGGCTCAACACCGAACTCGGCCTGTACAAGGCCAAGAGTTCCGCTGGACTCTTAGCTGTACTCAAAGAAAAGAACATTTCGTTCGAGGTCTTGAATGAGTCTGCCGGGAAAGAAATTCCCCAGGACAAGCGGGAGCAACTGGAAGCCGTCAAGCGGTGGTTCTACAACGACTGGCAGCGCATCGAACCAAAGTTGCGAACGTCCATCGTCGAGGGAATTTCAGTCTTTCTGTCCCTCTTCGACGACAACCCGGTTGTGAAGCGCACCTTCTGCCCGCCTGCGGAGTGCTACGACCCGGTAGCCAACCACGACCACAAATTCGGCAAGCCCTTGCCTTCGTTTTCCTGGCTTATCGAAAACGGCAAGGTATGCGCCCTCAATTTTCCCGCAGTCATGAACGCCGGGCTGGCAAAGGCCCTGGGGGTAATGATGAAGCTCGACTTCGAGCGGGCCGTGCTCAATCGCATCCCTCAGATGGAGGCTCACCCGGAGCGGTATTTCCGGCAAGTGCTTTTCCTATGCGACGAATACCACCATTTCGCAACGGTGGGGGAGAGTGAACCGACTGGTGACGAAAAGTTCTTCAGCCTTTCCCGGCAGCCCAAATGCATTCCGATCATCGCGACGCAGAGTATCAGCTCGCTCAAGTCCGCGCTGCCCGGCGATACTTGGCGCACTCTTCTCCAAACTTTCAGGACAAAAATATTTCTGGCGCTCTCGGACGACTTCTCCGCTCGTACCGCGAGCGACCTCTGCGGGAGGGAGGACAGGTTCAAGGTCAGCTACAACCTTTCCGAGAGCGGACATGACGCCCGAGTGAGCCTGCTCACCGGCAAGGCCCTCTCGCACCGCGCAAATATCACGGCGTCAAAGAGCTACAGCACGCAAACGGATTTTCGCTTCGACATGAAAACATTTATGGAGCTGCGAAATGCACAGGCCGTGACTCTCGCCTACGACGGATCGAGTCCCAGGCCGCCGATGTTCTGTTACCTGAAGCCCTACTACAACGACCCAAACAAATCCTATTTTGTGCAGGTTGCGGAAGGGGAGCTGTGATGAACGGATTCGAAATGATCCTTCCGTTCCTCAAGCCCATCGAGCACCTCATCCTCGACGACACGATCAGCGAGGTCATGGTGAATGGTTCAAGTCATGTGTTCATCGAGAAGGATGGTTTTATTCAGGAAATCCGTGGGCTTTCTCTCGGGGAAAAATCATTGATGATCGCTGTGAAGAACATCGCCCGCCGTCTCGGTGACGATATCTCCGAGGCGAAGCCCATTCTCGACTCACGACTGCCGGATGGGAGCCGCGTCGCCGCCGTCATTCCTCCATGCAGTCTAAACGGCGTCACCTTGACCATTCGAAAGTTCAATTCCCGGCATTTTGATATCAACGATCTCGTCGAAGCCGGAACCCTCGAACGATGGCTTGCGAACCAGCTTGAGGATTATGTGCTCGCGCACAAGAACATCCTCATTGCTGGAGGAACCGGGAGTGGTAAGACCACGCTCCTGAACATCGTCGGAAAGTTCATCCCGGAGGACGAACGAATCCTGCTGATCGAGGACACTTCCGAGATTCACATGGGACAGCAGAATCTGGTTCGATTCGAGGCCCGGCAGCCGCAGAACGGGCTGCCGGCAGTAACGATCCGGGATCTTCTGAAAGCAGCCCTTCGCCATCGGCCCGACAGAATCATCCTCGGCGAGATACGCGGCGGAGAGGCATTCGACCTCTTACAACTTCTGAACACCGGACACTCCGGCAGTCTTTCAACCGTCCACGCGACCTCGGCCAAACAAGCTTTGGCGCGATTCACGAGCTGTGTGCTCCAGAGTGGTGTGGAACTGCCGTACCGCGCAATCAAGACCAACATCGGCCACTCGCTGAACGTCGTTGTTCAACTCGAACGGCGACCCGGTAGGCGGTATGTCTCGGAGGTCGTCGAAATCAACGGCTATGACCCGGACCGGGACGAGTACGACTTCGGAGTGATCTTTTCAAACGAGCGGGCACTGCCATGACTTCATCCTTGGAATCGAAGCCAGATTTTCTATCGGCTTCTGAATACATACTCCAGAACTTCGAACCTACAGACCGCATTGCGGTGCTCGTGAGGGGCCGCAGGGCAAGCGAAACCATTCAACGAATTACGACGGCCAGAAGTGCCGCAAGCCCGGACTTCCAGGCGTGGCTGCAACACAAGAACGTTACCTCGGATGTTTACATCGGGATGAATACGCTGAAGCGCGACGCGCACAGTCGCACCAAAGAGGATATCGAGACGATACGGCACCTCTATCTCGATATTGACCGCAACGGGCCGATGGCCCTGGAAGCGACGGAGAATTCCACCCTCGTGCCAAGGCCCAATTATGTCCTTGAGACTTCTCCCGAAAAATATCAGGTCGTTTGGAAAGTGGAAGGGATTGCTCAAGAACAAGCTGAATTACTTCAAAGAGCGATGGTGAGAGAATTTGGCAGCGATCCCGCCGCGACCGATTCCACTCGCGTTCTACGTTTACCCAATTTTGTAAACCGGAAGTATGAAACGGACCACCTTGTGAAGGCGCGTGCCGAAGCCACGCAAACCTACCATCTCGAAGACTTCCGACTGAGGACGGATGCCCATGATGACCACCGCGACCTCCAAGCCCCAGATGGAGGCGGACAAAGCAGTCCTCGCGGTGACCCGAGCCAATCAGAACGGGACTGGGCTTTCGCCAAGCGTGCCCTGGCACGGGGCGATGACCCGGAAGAAGTCATTCGTCGAATTGCAGATTATCGGGGCGACGAAAAACACACGAACTATGCACGATACACCGTTGAGAAGGCTCTAATGGAATTGCAACGTCGAGCTGCAAGTTTGCACCCCACCGAGAGAAGTTTTACTCAGACGAATGAACCGAGCCACGAACAATGAGCAAGACTTTAGGACCACACTCAACGGAATAAGGACTTTTGGTTTTGGAGAAGAGATCGTTGCTATCAGACCACATGGTTGATAAAGTCACCAGAGCGACACCAGAGAATCGGCTCAGAAAGAGGAGGTCAATGAGTCGCCGCTCTGGTCAATGTGGTCATATTGAAGTGTCAGGTCGTTGGTACGTCGTTCGATTCTGGATGGATGTTTTGGGACAAGAAGAAAGAAGGCTTGTGCGAGAGAAAATCTGCCCAGCCAAAGGTCCCGGAAGATTGTCCGAGTCCGAACGTAAACGCAAGGCCAAGGAAATCATCGCAGCGAGCGGAACCGACACTGTCGAGCATTTTGAGAAGATTGTAGCCTCAAACCTCGGCACGATGTTCCGCGAACAGGCGGAGTGGTGGTTGAATCACATGCAAACCCGTAAACGTAGACCACTTGCTTCGTCCACCTTCGAAACGTGGAGATGCTGCTTGGATAAGTGGCTTCTCCCGGCGCTTGGGGACTTACCCCTGTGTGCCGTGGACAACGACCCTGTGAAGGAACTCGTTGCCAAGATGGTTGCGAGCGAGGAACTCGGCCCCAAGAGCATCAACGAGTACATCAAGGTGGTCAAAATGGTCGTCGCGTCCGCCAAAGACCCGAAAACCCGGAAGCAGCTGTACCCGGTGTTTTGGGATGCTGACTACCTTGACCTTCCCATCGTGGAAAAGAGGAATCAGAAACGTCCCGCGTTCGATGGAGCGACGGTGACGGGGTTGGTTGATCGTGCCAAGAAATGCATCCAGATGATTTACGTTCTGGAGTCTGCATTGGGCATGAGAATTGGTGAAGTGCTTGGTCTGGAGATTGACAAACACTTTGCCGATGACTTTTCAACCGTTCTCGTCCGACAGAAGGTCCGCAAGTGCGAAATGGAGGACTATCTCAAGACGGACAACGCCTACCGAGATATTGACCTCCACTCTTCTGTCGTCAAGATGCTCAAGGAGTTCATCGGCTTACGTACGTCAGGCTTTTTGTTCGCCTCTCGGAATGGAAAGCCGCTCTCCGACTCCAACATCTTGAACCGGCACCTGCATCCTTCCCTCAAGGAGTTGGGTTGGAGTGACCCAAAAACTAGGGACGGAACGGCGGGAAACCACGCCTTCCGCAGATTCCGCAATACGTTTCTGCGAAAGAGCCATGTTCCAGATGATCTCATTCAGTTCTGGCTTGGTCACGCGGGGAAGAGCATGACGGACGTTTACTCGCAAGTCAGAGACGATCTGAAGTACCGCAAGTTGGTCGCGGAACAAGTGGGGATTGGATTCGAACTTCCGCCTCAAACACCCTCAATTGTACCGAATGTACCGAAAAGCGGATTTGCAGGCGAAGTGGAAGTTGTTGTAAACTGTTCAGAAGTCAGTTAGATACAACAGTGCGCCCGTAGCTCAGCTGGATAGAGCGTCTGGCTACGAACCAGAAGGCCGGGAGTTCGAATCTCTCCGGGCGCACCATTTCTTCCCCAAACCCTCCGCCCCTTCGAAAATCGCGAAGGAGCGGCCACCCGGAAGATCAAAGACGTCTCACAGGGTGCGCCACCCGCCCAAACTTCGCGTTCCGTGCTCAACCTGCTCTGGTGGCAAATTCTTTGTGTCGAGTGTGAGAAGCAAGCATCAGTCCCTGGTCTGGCTTTTTGACGAGGTGGACATAGCCAAAGATTCACTCAGTCGAGTATCTAGTTCTTCTTTGTACCAGGTTGGCGCGTAGCGCGTCAGCAGGTCATGCAATTCGCGTATGAGTTCTTGTTGTTTTTCCAATACCGGCACAGTGGCCACTTGCTTGGAATCTGATTTTGCCGTTGCTTTGCTTGTGCTCATCAGAGTCACCCTTTGTGTCGCATATGAGCCAGACCACAATCTTGCGGCTGGGCCACTGTTCAATATTGCACACCCGCCTGTTCAATGCCGGCTACTCGTGCAGGACAACACTCAGGAGGGAAGTGTTGATATGAAGCCCGCCATTGTACTTAATGAAGCCCAGTTTCTTGAATTTATTCATGAAAAAATTAACTCGGGAGCGTGTGGTCCCGATCATTTCCGCCAGCGTCTCTTGCGATACTTTGGGAAGCCTCTTTTGAGGCTGGTCTTGCTTGCCATATTGAGCGAGCAGCAGAAGGGTGCGGGCCAGCCGTTTCTCGCTGGAGTTAAAGAGCTGATCGATCAAATCCTGCTCAATTCGGATATTCCGCGTAATCATATAAGCCACGAAGCGGTCGGAGAACGCATGTTCCGTGTGGAGCACGCGAACCATCTCTTTTTTTTCAATAACAAGTAAGGTCGTGGGCGTGATCGCGGTCGCCGTCCCTATACGAACAACCTGACCTGCCAAGCTCCCTTCACCAAAAAAGTCACCGGGTCCAAGCATCGCCACGACTGCCTCTTTGCCAACCTCATTGACAACGGACAGCTTTATTCCGCCCTCTTGAATGTACAAGACATTCTTAGCCGGTTCACCTTGAGAGTAGATCTTCTGTGATTTCCGGTACTCCACAATTCTTCTCGCCACGCCCGCTGAATCGAGAAAAGCTTGTGCATCGAAAACGGGCGCCTTTATATCTTTGAGTTCTTTGACCATCGCAGTCATGTGCATATTCATAGCTAATGTAACTGAGAAGGGGGATTACTGTCTGTAGGGTATCCGACACTATCGGTTGATTATTTCAGTCCAATCTCTTGATTATACTGTTGGATAACCTCGTAACACTCGCAGGTGCAGGCTTCGAGTTTCGTGCGGTTCAGAATCTGAACTGTGCCACGCGTGTACTCGATAATCTGCTTGTTCTGCAAAATACCAGCTGCCAAGCTTAGAGTGGGCCGGTCCGTCCCTAGCATCGTCGCTAAGAAATCGTGGGTGATAGCGAGCGTCGCGGAATCCACTCTGTCCTGAGTGATGAGTAGCCAGCGCGCGAGGCGTTGTTCAATATTGTGGAGCCGATTACACGCGGCTGTTTGTGCGAATTGCATCCCCTGAACTATGGCATAGCGGGTCAGAATCCGTTGAAGCTCTGGAGCTGATTTCAAAACGCTTTGCAATGCGTCAATTCTCACCCTGAACCCGTCTCCTGCGATTTGTACGATCTCGCGCACTTGGTTCCTGTTTATGCCAACCGTCGCCTGTATCCCTGCAAACCCTTCCCTGCCAACTTCCCCTACTTCAACAGTCCTTCCATCTTCGGTCGCAATTACAAGAGACACCATACCGGTATTCGGAAAATGCACAAACCCTAGCGGTTGGCCCGGTTCGTAGAGACTCAGATGGTGAGGCATGCTGAGAAATTCTAGTTGAGGAAGAATCAGGGCGTACTCCTTGTCTGGAATTGCTAAAAGGATCTTGTTGCCTACTCGGTTCCCCGCAGTGGTTGTCCGTTCGTTCGGCTGCATGATTTGAAAGTCTCTCCTCTCAGTAGTCTTATAGTAGTCTCTAGCCTCTCATGCCCTGCGGGCTCGATCTTTGACATCGCCATCCATTGCCCACGTCTTCTCCCGAGTGAATGGCTCATTGTGGTTGGGGAAGAATAGCATGAGCGCAGGCTTCGGTTGTCCGATGGCTGGCAAAGTCGAGCCAAGTCCTCTTGTGCTTATCCGTTTAGCTCCACGAAGTACAACTGCTTGTAGGTTGTGGGTTGCTGCTGGCTACCCAGTCCGAGAAGTATCTGGAGGCGGCCATCGCTGTCCAACTTGGAGGCGCCACGGTCTTGATAAGGCGATCGTTGTGCGCGCCAATAAGAGGTCTCGTCACTGAAGGGCTTTCTAAACTCGTGGGCGGGTGGCCCGGCCTTTGATTTTGAATTTCGGGTGCCCCATCTGTCACGTCGCGTGACAGGTGGGGCTTTTGAGTTTCTTGATCTAGGCGGGGAAGGGCATCGGTTTGGTTCGCATCGATCCCGTGCGTTGATCCCATCCATGAAGATAAAGTCAAAAGCCCCAGCCTTCAAAAAACGAAGACTGGGGCACCCGCAACTTCAAAATCATTCAAAGCCCGGGCCACCCGCCAAAGCTGAGACTTGAACTTTTGGCAAGACACCTTAACTTATGTCTCTCACATTGCACCTGGACACCGCCTGATGATTTTCATCACGTTGGGTATCCAACATGGCCCTACCGGCTGGGAGTAGTGACGTGCTCCGGCGCTTCTTGTGGCGCGTTTAAGGGCGAAATCTCCATCTGGTCGCCTACCTTCGTCCCCGTGCGATAGATCGTGTGCGGCGGCAGTTCCAACACACTGGCGGCTTTCAAGGACACCCTCGAAATGCGAAACGGCCGCACGTACTCTTCCACGTGAACAACCTGCTTCTCTTTGCTAAGAAAAATCAAATCGATCGAGAACATCATCCCGATCGTGTGGACTCCGCACGAAGGCACAATCCAGAGACCTGTGCCAATCTTGGCCCACCGTTTGGTTTTTCCGAGCAGCCCAACCAGACGGCGCATGTAACTGTTCGCCACATCCGCTTCGGTGGCAACGAACGCCTCACGGGTTCTGTTATATACATACACTCTGGCTTGCCGCTGGGTGGTCACTCCCGGTGTTCTCCGATTCTGCCCGCCATTTGATATTTGAATCGAACCAAATTTCTACTCAAACGCTTTATGTCGGCGCCGCCAAATGATGATGCACAGCACTACGATGGCCATAACGCCGCATGCCAATCGAAACAGTGTGTTCAATCTCATTTTCCTTCCCTCAATCGATGAATCTTTCCCAACGCTCTGTTCCCTCCGCCGCAGCGAACGCCGGACGCGCGATCATGTTCTCCAAAAAATACTCAACACGAGGCCGGAGAAGACTGCGACGGCCGGACCGATCACCATTCGATTACGACCCATAGATCAGAGATCCTTATCAAACGTCATCACCATTTCCATCGCGTTGCCAGGAAACACAGAAAAGTAGCAATCGCTGCCGCGACACCAAACGGGAGTTTCAGCAGGTCCGGATTATCCAGTGATATGTCCGGAAACGCTCGCAGGCCGAAGGAAAGAGAACCTTGGACCAAAATGGACAAATTCATGAAGGTTTCTTTCACCCGTTTGGCCCGAACGATCATCACCATGGCCATGATTCCCGACAAGAAAATGGCGCCCACCAGAACGAACCACATCATCGCGGGCCCCAAGATCGCTCCGAATGCGGCCATTAATTTCCAGTCACCAGCTCCCATGGCACGCAGCAGAACCATCGGCAACAGACTGATCAAAGCCAAAAACATCCCCTCGAGAGCCATGGCCAGACCATGCGAGCCAGACTGAAGCGTGTGCAAGGCCATGCCGAGCAGCGCCCCAGTCACCGTGAGCCAATTGGGAATGCGGCGAGTGCGCCAGTCGAGCCAACCGCCCGCAAGCCCTACCGCCATCGCCAATGCCCAGATTTTCGTCGTCGATTCCATGGATCTTTCCGCTTTCAAAGTCAGGGTCTTGAGTACGTTTAGCTATCCGGCTCCTGCGAGCTGATCCATCCAACAAGTCCTCTGAACTGGAGCCGCAGCTCTATCATCAACGGCAGCGGCGTCATTCGAGGCGACGGCCGCAGCCACATTGACAATTTCTGCCGCAAAGCTTTGGCATACCGCTTTCACCCAATTTTTGAAGTTAGCGGCAAATTCAGATCGCAATCACCCGTTCCGCTTAAAGCAGATCGTGCACCACTCTCTAGAACTCTCCAGATTCGCAAGATGGTCTTTGTTTTGAATAGGATGGAAGCAGACATCTTATCCTTTTAGACCCGCGCAACGCTCGTACGCTAGAAAGCGTCACGGTTTGATGACGCGTACCAACCCAATAAATTATGATTTGGTGACGCTTTACATTCACAGGGGTGGCGTCTGGGACATGCGGAGGGATCTAGACTGTTGGAATGGTAGACGATTGGCGCTCCATTAAGGCGGGATTGTTTCCTCGCGCGCCATTTGACAACCGCCCCCGGCTCCAGACATTAAGAGGAAGATAATGGAGCGGTTATTTCGCCTGTCTGAGTCAAACTATTGGACTTGAAGAGTTTCGTGTCAACGATCTCAGAAAAATGGTCCTTGAGGAACTCCGCGAAAGAGGGTGGGGAGCCCGGCTTCAGGAGACCTGCTGGGATCCCGGAAGTGTTTGTTGCGTATGCGCGCGAAGATTGTCTTCTTCGTACTGACTAATTTCAAGCTGATTGATGAGCCTGTGCAAATATCCACGCGCCACGCCTAAGCTACGCGCGGTCTCAACTTTGTTCCACCCAAACCTGCGGAGCGCCCTAAGAATGAGCCTGCGTTTGAATTGGCGGATCTCTCCTTCATAAGAACCGGTGGGGTTCACCGCACGGCCGGAAGCGCTGAACGTCTCCGCTTCATGAGGGATTCCACGAATATTCAAAGGCAGATGGGAAACATCCACGGTCTGTCCCTCCGATAGGACGGCGGCGCGTTGCACGGCATTTTCGAGTTCCCGGACATTCCCGGGCCAAGAATATTCCTCGAGAGCAACCAATGCCTGATGTGAAAACCGCTTTACATTCTTGTTGAATCGCTGGGCCGCAGCGACGAGGAACAACTGCGCGAGCAGAACGATATCGTCACGACGTTCGCGGAGCGGGGGGATATGCATATGAACGACATTTAGCCGGTAAAAAAGATCCTCGCGAAATTTGTTCCGCTGCACCATTTCCGGCAGATTGTTATGCGTCGCGCTGATTAGCCGGATGTTCACGTTTACAGTCGCGTTGCCGCCCAGCCTCTCAAAACTGCGCTCCTGCAGGACGCGAAGCAATTTGGGTTGGAGCCCCAATCCTAAGTCGCCGATTTCATCAAGAAACAAACTTCCCTGGTCCGCGTTCTCAATGCGGCCTCGGCGCATGGCAATCGCACCCGTGAACGCGCCCCGCTCGTGGCCAAAGAGTTCGTCCTCAATCAGCGTGTCCGGCAAGTTGGCACAGGAAAATGCAATGAACGGACGAGCAGCCCGCAGGCTGGTTTGGTGGATCGCTCGAGCGAGCAACTCCTTACCGGTTCCTGTTTCTCCTGTGATCAACACATTGACATCGCAAGGACCAATTTTCAGCGCCAGGGCAAACAATTCCTGCATGGCCGGAGTGGTGCCGTGCAGGTCGTGGAGTCTTGTGGCCCCCGCGACGCTGGACCGCAGCCGCTGAATTTCCCTTTCCGCTGCCTGGAACTTGAACGCCCTTCGCAGAATGAGCCGGAGCTCCACCATGTTCGGCGGATGGGAAATGCTGTCATAAGCGCCAAGTTCCATCACCTTCAGATTCAAGTCCGAGCTGCCGTCGTCATGAAGCACAACCACGGGGGGATGAACAGGAAGCCCGATCAACTCTTGCAGGAACCGCAACCCATCTTCTTGCGGTCCAGAAGGGCAAGTAGCCCGAAGGTCGATTAGCAGAACGTCACACCATTCCTTCATCTCGCCGAATTTGCTGACCTGGAATTCGCCGAGGGTGCGCGTGATGAAACTACTACCCAGCACTCTGGTGAGGGCTTGCACCAGGCCTGAATCGAGTGTCGCAAAACAGACACGGATCTCCTGATCAGACAAGCGTCATCCTCCTGAGATTGCGCGGGACTGTAAGAAGAAATGCACACGTGATACCAAAACAGCACAAGAAGTAGGAATTCGATTTAAAGCAACTTTAAACTCAACCGTAACAGAAGTTTGCGTGCGCACGAATGTTCACGGTGCGTAAAGAACGCAACGTGCGTGCGATCCGATTTCTGAATCAAGTGGGGAAGTGCTTGGGTTCATTAGTGTTAAAGTATTGCGGTACTGAGGGACCCATTACTCTTTCGGCTCAGCCGCAGGCAGAGTGCGTTTACACAAGCAGCAGGGCATCACGGAGACCCGCCGGTGCGGATGTTTTCCGGCGGAATACCGACAAGGAGCTCGAGAACAACCGGTATTCCCGCTCGCATTGCCGGCTGGAACTTCCAACTGCTGAAAACGGTGTCCAATGACGCCGGACCGAGCCCCATGATCCCATTCGGCGTCGCGGAGTATTGAACAACGATAATGTCCAAATTCTGGCGAAACACAATTCGATATACAGGCCTGGCCGTGTTCGTTGCGCTTGTCTTCCGAATCCCGGTTCAAGCGCAAGACCAGGGCCAGGGCACCATTCGCGTGGACGTGAACCTTGTATTGGTTGACGCGACCGTGAAGACGAAAGACGGTCAAATCATGTCCAATCTAAAGAAGGACGACTTCGAGGTCCGCGAAGACGGCGCTGCGCAAAAAGTAGAGGTATTCAGCCGCGACGAATTGCCCGTGAATGTTGCGCTTGTTTTGGATCTGAGCGATTCGATTGGTCCATTTCTGGGCCCGCTGCGTGGCGCCGCGACGATCGCCCTCGCGGCTCTCAAGCCCGAGGACGAGGCGGCGCTGTTTACCTTCTCGACCGAAGCCGAATTGCGCCTGCCCCTCACGAAAGACAAGAATAAGATCGCCGATCAGATCAATACATTCCAGGCGCGCGGCGCTACCAACATCAATGACGGCATCTTCGTCGCCGCCGAATATCTTCTCAAGGCGCCCCCGAATGGCCGCCGGGTGATCATCCTGATCAGCGATGACGTTGGCACGGATGCGGGTGGGCAAGGGACGCGCGACATCGTCACCGAAGCGATCGCCGCGGATGCGGTCTTATATAACTTGAAAATACCCGGATACAACCCGCCGGCAACTCGCTTCGCGGCGAGCATGATTCCCGGCCTGGTGAACATTCGCAAAGTGATGGACGCGACGGGCGGGGAACTCTTTGACGTCCAGGACGTGGCGCATCTGGATTCCGTATTCAGCGCTCTGATTCAGCGAATCAAAACGCGCTACACATTGGGATATTACACGATGGCAAATGGAGCCGAGGGAAAGCCACACAAGCTGGATGTTCGTCTCACCCCCTCATTTGGAAAAAAAGGGCGCGATTACTCCATTTTGGCAAAGAACGGTTATTACATTCATTAGGGAATGCGGAGCGCAATCGCGTCAAATCCCTGCAAATTTAATATAGCGGCGGCCCGCCCAGAAGTGAGGCGATGATAAAGCTTTCCGTTCTTGACCAATCACCCGTGTCCGATGGATTTACTCCGGCGGATGCGCTACGGAATACCATCGAGTTGGCCCGCCTGGCCGACCAGCTCGGCTACGAGCGGTATTGGATCGCCGAACATCATGCCATCGTGACGCTGGCTAGCCCGGCCCCCGAGATTCTGATCGCGAGGCTTGGCGCCGAAACTTCCGGTATCCGCATCGGATCCGGCGGCGTGCTGCTGCCCCATTATAGTCCTCTGAAGGTCGCGGAAAATTTTCGAATGCTTCACGCACTGTATCCGGGCCGCATCGATCTTGGCATCGGCCGCGCGCCTGGAGGAAGCGGCCTCGAGGCCTTCGCTTTGCGGCGAGATCGCAGCGAGCGTCTCCAGAATGACGATTTTGAAGAGCAGTTGCTGGAGTTACTCGCATTCCTTCATCATGATTTTCCGTCCGAACATCCATTCGCTCGCATCAAAGTTTCGCCGGACATGCCCGGTGCGCCTGACGTTTGGCTGCTTGGTTCCAGTTCGTGGAGCTCCGCCGTCGCTGCAAAATTGGGCCTTCCCTATGCGTTTGCGCACTTCATAACGCCGGAGGAAACCCCGATGTCGCTGGAGTTTTATCGCTCGAATTTCCAGCGGTCGAAACACCTCGACCAGCCGCGAGCGATCGTCGCTCTTGGAGTGATTTGTGCCGACACGGAAACCGAAGCGAAACGCCTGTACACCAGCACTCAGCTGCACATTCGACGCATTCGCCTCCAGGGCAAACGACTTCCTGTTCCTACTCCCGACCAAGCCATCGCAGAACTCGGGAAATTTGCATTTGGGGCCGATACAGTGGTGCGCGGGACCGGCGAATGGCCTCGGTACGTTGTGGGTGCGCCCGAACAGGTCCGCGATGAACTCGAGCGCATGGCGAGTAATCTGAAGGTTGCGGAAATGATGGTTATTGCCGTCCTGCACGATTATCAAGCCCGACTGCGGTCGTATCAGGTCCTCGCCGAAGCATTCAACCTTTCCGCTCGGACTTCAAATACTCCACTCGATCCTGCTTCCCGCATGCCGGGTGGCCCAGTCCTGTAATTCTGCCTTGCGGATGGCGTTATTGAACCAATGCTGTCCCATTAAAAGTCGAATAGATTCAATTGCATACGGGACTCGAGGTCCTGGAACTCGTCGTGGAAGTTGGAAAACCCTTCTAAAATGGGGGTTTTCTCGAAAATGGTTACGCTGAGAACCTGCAGGATTTTGTAGAGGCTCAACCCCAGCCCCAATTGTTTTTTGACAATCGCTACCAGCACGTACACCGCAATCGCTACCCACACTTGGGTCTTCACGGCGTTCTCGGAGGTGCCGTAGAAGGCCTTGATGCGCAGGTGCTGTTTGATCCAGCGAAAAAATAACTCCACGCGCCAGCGGGCACGGTACAGTTCGGCGATGGTCAGAGCCGGGAGCAGGAAATTGTTGGTGAGAAAGATCAACCGCAATTCCTTTTCGGCGTCGAAATAATGAATGCGGCGCAACGGGTCGGGATACAGGCGCGAGGTTTTTGGGCCGGTCAACTGAATCGTTTGATCCGACCGCAGTCCACTGGAGCGGCACACCGGATGCCACTGGCGCCGCCAGAACCGCGTGTTCTGCTTGGCGCGCGTGATGAAGAAAGCGCGCCCTTGCGTGAGCACGTAGAGACGGCCAAAGTCCAGATACCCTCGGTCGAGCAGGTAAAACGCCCCGGCTTCGGGAAGCAATTGGTCCAGAAGGTTGATGTCGTGAACTTGGCCCCCAGTCACATAAACATTGGCTGGAATGCAGCCTCGCAGATCCAACAGCGTGTGCAGCTTCACGGCGCTTTTGTGGCGGCGGAATTTCCCCCACGGAAAAAGCGCCAGGCATAAATCGATGGTGGTGGAGTCCAGGGCATACACGGTCTCGGACAATTCCACGCCGAACGGTTCGTCGCGATACAGGTCGCGGGCGGTGGCGATCAGGATCTGAGCGAAATCGGCGTAGATCCTCCAACTGCGATGCTCGTTGGCATGTGCCAAAGTATTGCGACGAACTGGCCCTCGGAAACCCATGTGATACAGCTTGGGCTGCTGGGCGCGCAAACAAGCTTCGATGTCGCGAAGACTTTCGCGGTAGGTGAGCTGAGCAAAGGCCAGACAAAGGAACTGATCCCAACAAGAGAAATCTTTGACGTAGCGATGGCCCTGATAGCGATCCACGCAAAGTTGAAATTGGTAGCTCGGCAGAAAATCCACAAGCTGAGAGAAGACGGTTCGGCCCAGATTCATCGACTGCCTCCGGAACAACCTGGAAAGCAGTAAGATGAGGCCAAAAACGGAGCAAACCATTGAAATCGAAAAATCTCACCGGAACCCCTTACATTCGCATCATCAGGCAGTTACGCAGCATCGCTCAAACTTTCTTGGGACACTATTGTTATTGAACAGAGGATGGGACGTGCATAGGTCCGTTCGCAGTCGTCACTTCTCATCGCGGCGGGGCCGCGTGCGGATCTGGCGATACATGACTGCGCAGCCAGGGCGCAAGCTTGTCGAAGTTGAACTGGTTTGTTTCGTAGAGGGCTGCGACGAAAACGGAGATCTCCTGAGCATCCGCTGCGAGATGCGCTCCATTGATGGCGAGAAAAGTATATGTGGCGGCGAAAGCTGTCCGTTTGTTGCCGTCGATGAAGGGATGGTTTTGTGAGAGGCTCTCCCAGAGCGCGGCGGCTTCCTCGATCAGGTCGGCGTAATAACCGGTCTGGGGCCGGTAGAGGGCGGCTTCGAGCATCCCTTGGTCCCTGACGCCCTGCGTGCCGCCGTACCGTTCGATCAGGTCGGCGTGCATCGCCAGCACTTCAGCCACGGTCAGGTAATCGGTCATTCAGCAAGTTTCTTGTAGAGAGGGCCAAATCTTTCATGGCTGGCGAGGTACGCGCCCATGACGTGCGGGCGCGGTTTGGCGTTCTTGTGCTTCTCGATCAGGTCGGCGAGGGCCTCGTCCATGAGCGCCTGAAGTTGCCGGCCCTCCTTCTCGGCCAGCGTGCGCACCGCGGACAGGATTTCGGAGTTGACCTGGGTGGCAAATTTCTCTCGACTCTGGGACAAAGGACACCTCATTCTGTACAACTCTAAGGAATCATGATATATCATGAAATGTCAAGTAGAATTGAGCAGGCGCACCGTTCTGGCCCGTTCCTGTGGACTAGGTTGGTGTTATTACCTTCCAAATGAAGGGGATAGAGTTAAAAACCTTCCAGTCGGAAAGACCGCAAGGATGGGGCAATCATCGCAATTCAACACAAAACTGGAATGCACAGCGCTTGCCTAGAACTTGCGCGTGTGTTGTTCGCCCCAGCGTTCGATGACTACCTTCTTATCGGTGTAGAACTCGATGGCGTCGCGACCCTGCGCGTGCATATCGCCGAAGAAACTGCCTTTCCATCCGGTGAACGGGAAATAAGCCATTGGCGCAGCAACACCGATGTTGATGCCGATGTTGCCTGCGGGTGCCTCGTAGCGGAACTTGCGCGCTGCCGCTCCACTGGAAGTGAAAAGCGAGGCCTGGTTGCCGTATGGGCTGCGTTCTAAGAAGGCGAGCGCTTCGTTCATGTCTCTCGCGTGAACCAAACTCAGTACCGGGCCGAAGATTTCCGTATCGGTAAGCTCGCTTGTTGCGGGCACGCCATCGAGAATCGTTGGCTTTACGAAATTTCCCGACTCATGTTTTGGAATCTTGGTGTTGCGGCCATCGAGAAGGACCTTGGCCCCTTCTTTTTCGCCAGCTCCGATCAGCGATTCGATTCGTGATTTGCTCTGCGCGGTGATGACCGGGCCCATCTGCACGCCTTCTTCAAGTCCATCACCCACGCGCAAGGACGCGGCGGCTTCCGTGATCGAGTCACGAAAAGTCTTTTGCGCCTCCCCGATCGTGACCGCGACCGAAACGGCCAGGCAACGCTGGCCGGCGCAACCAAACGCGCTGTCGCTGACGATCTGCGTAGCCATCTTCATCTCGGCATCGGGGAGGACAATGACATGGTTCTTGGCGCCTCCCTGGCACTGCGCGCGCTTCCCATGGGCGGCTGCGCGCGCATACACGTATTTCGCGATGGGCG
Source organism: uncultured Acidobacteriota bacterium (assembly GCA_963719875.1). Taxonomy (GTDB): domain Bacteria; phylum Acidobacteriota; class Terriglobia; order Acidiferrales; family UBA7541; genus Palsa-360. The sequence continues at coordinate 18,919 of CAVRDJ010000003.1, forward strand.
TCGAGCCGACAAAGCTGACGGCGCGGACTTTGGGGTGGTCGAGAATCGCATCGACCACTTCTTTTCCTCCATTTACCAAACTGATAACGCCTTTGGGCAACCCGATCTGTTCGAGCAGCTCAAAGACGCGCATCATGGTGAGCGGCACGCGCTCGGAGGGCTTCAACACGAACGTGTTGCCGGTGGCAATGGCGTAGGGCAGAAACCAGAAGGGAATCATCCCGGGGAAATTAAACGGCGTGATCGCGGCCACCACGCCGAGCGGCTGGCGGATCATCATCTCGTCGACGCCGCGAGCGACATCTTCGAGATTGTAGCCCTGCATCATGGTCGGAATTCCGCAGGCCACTTCCACATTTTCGATGGCCCTGCGCAGTTCCGCCTTGCCCTCGGCAAACGTTTTTCCATTTTCCTGGGAAATGATGCGGCCCAGCTCGTCCACGTGATCTTCAAGCAGCATTTTCAGCTTGAAGAGCGGCTGGATGCGGTCTTCCGCCGGCGTGCGGCGCCATTCGCGATAAGCGGCGGACGCTGCTTCCACTGCGGCGTCAACTTCGGCTGCGGGCGATAGGGGCGTTAGCGCGATGGTCTCGCCCGTGGCCGGATTGATTACCTCACGCCATTCCGCGGTTTTCGATTCCATCCAACTGCCACCGATATAGTTCAATACTTTGGTATGAGTTGCGATCGTTCCGGTCATAACTTCCCTCAATTCAGGCGCCATCGGGAAAATCGATTCGATGTCACTGGTTGGCTTGAATTCGATTTGTATCACTGCCCATGGAAAAAGTATTCATCAGCAACAACTGGGGAGCCAAGGCCCACAACATCTGCACAACGCGTCTCGGAACCCGTGAAAAATAGCTGCACGGCAAACATAATCCTTCGGAGGATTTATTGCAACCACGGGTGGCGCGCGCTTCCGCCTGCGGGGTTTCATCCTTGCAGGACCAAAACCCACAGGCTGAAGCCTGCGCTACTGGAACGTCAATCGATTACGCGCTGGCTTTCGCCGCTGAGTTGAGAAAATTTTCGATCCGGTCCAGAACGTCCATGGCAGCGAGGCATTGGGCAACGCTGGCGTTGGGCTCTCGCTTTTCGCGGATCGCGGCAAAAAACTCGCGGTCCTGCAGCTCGATGCCGTTCATCGACACGTCCACCTTGGACACATCGATTTTGTTTTCGTCCCCGTCCAGCAGGTCGTCGTACCGGGCAATGAAAGTGCCGTTGTCACAGATGTAACGGAAGAACGTGCCGAGTGGCCCCTTGTTATTGAAGGAAAGCGACAGCGTGCAGATCGCTCCCGAAGGTGTCTTCATCACGATGCCCATGTCCATGGCGATTTTCAGTTCCGGGTGAATTGGGCCTTGTACGCCGTAACACTCGGAAACCAGCTCGCCGGTTTGATATTGAAACAGGTCCACCGTGTGACAGGCGTGGTGCCAAAGAAGGTGATCAGTCCAGCTCCTCGGTTTTCCAGCTGCATTCATATTCGTGCGGCGGAAAAAATAAGTCTGCACATTCATCTGTTGAATCGTCAACTCACCAGCCTTGATTTTCTTGTGAACGTACTGATGGCTGGGGTTGAATCGCCGCGTGTGGCCGCCCATGCAGACGACTCCCGTTTCTTTCTGCACTTTCACCAGGCGCACGGAATCCGCCAGTGTATCCGCGATGGGGATCTCGATCTGAACGTGCTTGCCGGCGCGCATGCACTGTTCGCCCTGCTTGGCATGCATTTGGGTGGGGGTCGCTAGGATCATCGCTTCGAGGCCCGGTTGCTTCAAGCTCTCGGCGAGATCGCCCGTCCAATGAGGGATCTTGAATTTCCTGGCCACTTCTTCCGTGGCGGTTTGATTGCCGCCTGTCAGAGTGATGACTTCGATTCCCGGTATCTTGGCGATGCCCTCCAGATGCTTCTGGCCAAACGCACCTTGTCCCGCTACGCCAACCTTCATGTTTTTTCTCCCTGACTTTGAGGTTTTGCTCAACTACATTACCATAATCGGGCTGTGCGGCCGCACGTCAGGGAACACCTCGTAAGGTGATTGCAAAGGACCCCATCTTCTTTAGCCGGACCCGAAGGCAAATTATTTCAAAGCTGGAACATAAACTCGATCTGCGGTCACGAATTCCGCATTCGGCACTTCGGTTTCGAGCCGCACATGCCGGTAAGAAGGCTTTTTGTCCGGTTTGATCAGAAACGTTAGCTTGTATTGATGATCGAGCCGCTCGGCAAACAAATCTAAAAAAGGGGCGAACGAAACCGGCGTACCCAGTCCTTGGAAATAGGATTCGCCTCCGGTTTTATCGGCCAGCTCGGAAAGATTATTTTGCCCTTGGTTTATTCTCCAAAGACTGTGCCCAAAATGGCCCGCTCGCGAAGCGTAGATGGGATAAATTTGCGTTCCTGTCCGCTCGGCGGTTTCAATGGCCTGATCGAGATACGTATCCGTGATTCCTGGTTGCAGCGGGTCGATGCCATCGGAAATCAGGAAAATGGTGTGGCGAGCCTTGGTTTCCGGCCATCGCTTGATGACATCCGTGATCGATAGATAGGGGCTGTTTCCTTCGGCCGCCGAACCCAGGGGGATGCGCAACGCTTTGCCTGCTGCGTCATGATCGTTCGTGAAATTCTGTACCAGGCGAACAGTGCCGTAATCCAAGTATCCCACGGCAATCGCCGTCGTGGCCGGCTGAGCGCTCAGGAATCGTCGCACATCGTCAAACTGGGAGGCGACAGTCTGGCCGGTCGCTTCATCGATCAGCACGAGAAGTTCCAGTTCGGCCTGGCTTCCTTGATAGGGAATCCAGTCCGTCACGCGAAGCCGGTTATGGCCTTCCATCACCCGCACATCTTCCTTGTTGTTCACCACGGGTATTTCCTTGCCATGCCTGGCCTCGACCGAGACCACCATGCTTACAGACACCGTATCTGAGGGTGGTTGCTGTGCCGGCAAAGAATAGGTAACGCTGCATATTCCGAACAGGATTCCCAGGATTGGCGGCCACGTGTGATGTAGTCGTTTCATCGCTATTTCTCCTAACGTGAAGTAGTGGGTCGGTGTTGCATCCTAGAATTTAATCCTTGTGAAAAGGGCGCATGCTTTCGTGAGCATACCTTGACGCACTTTAGTTCTCGACAATGCGGGCCATCTATCGTTGGATGCATGGAGGGTACTTTAGGGAGCATTTGGCGAGGTTGAACCGACGAGCGATTCGTGCCACAATCCGCGTCACCCGTGGTTCGTGATTCATCAATCGCAGGGATTGAAAGTCCGTCCAAATTGGAGAGCCGAGTTATGAGACGAATTCTTCTGCCGGTTGTCGGCGTCGCAATTTTGTTGAGCATATCCAGCACCGCCCGTTCGCAAACAGAGGTTACTTTAATCGCGCCGGGAGGAATTCGAGCTCCCATCGAGCAACTCATTCCCGGCTTCGAAAAAAAGACGGGCTACAAGGTCCACGCAACATTCGGCTCCGGAGGCGGGACGAAGCAACAAGTCATCCGCGGCGATGTCTTTGATGTGCCGATCGTCCAGCCGCCATTGCCCGACGTGATCGCGTCGGGCAACGTTTTGGAAAGCACCGCGACGCCGCTTGCTTCCGTTGCCGTAGGCGTGGCTGTGAAGAAGGGCGCCCCCAAGCCCGATATCTCGACGACGGAAGCCGTCAAGAAAATGCTACTCTCCGCGAAATCAATCGTGTGCCCCGATGCGGCGACGGGAGCAGCGGCCGGGGTAAGCATCAACGAAATGCTGAAGAGGTTGGGTATCGACGAGCAGATCGAACCGAAGCTGAAGCGGCCACATGGCAATGGCCCGGGCGGCGCAGGTGGCGGCGCTGTGGTCTCGGCTATGGTTGGCAAGGGCGAGGCGGAGATCGGCATGACGTTTGTCAGCGAGATGAACGACCCCGGAATCGATATCGTGGGCCCGCTGCCCCGGGAGGTCTCGCCGTGGACGCCTTTGGTTGGGTTCGTCTCCGCTCACGCGAAAAATCCGGAAGCAGCCAAAGCGTTGTTGCAATATCTTTCGACCCCAGAGGCAGCGGCGGTCTACAAGTCTGTGGGAATGCAGCCCGGCAAGTGAGCTACGGAAAGGCCTTGATCCTGGAGTTGATTGCAGGATGAAGGGTCAATGCGAGGCTGTTTCGTTCAAAGGGTTGACAACACGAACTGAACCATAAGTCTGCCCATCCGAGAGATCTTCTGAATAGAGGATCGCTGCGCCGGATCTTTTCGCTGCATGAACAATGAGTGCATCCCAGAATGAAACCTGGTATCGAGACTCGATTGTCAGGGCTTCGATCACAGAGTTTTGCGTGTTGACCACGATTTCCCAGTCCGAGTAATCGTCGATCAGGCTTCGTGTCTCCTCCACCGTCAAAGGTTTCACGGCTTTTCGGCGCAAATTAACGCAAAGTTCCTGAAGGACTTGCGTGCTCAAGACGCCGCCGGTACTCCAAAGCTTTTCAATTAGTGTACGGGCGCGTTCTTAATGCCTGAGACCAGGTCGCGTGCATACACCAAAATATTCGTGTTGACGAACGCCTTATCGTTCATGAAGTTCGTCTCGTGAGGCCGGACGAACCCAGCCAAGCTCGGATCCCTTGCGGAGCCGCGCCAAGGCGCGCTTCTTAGAGCGAGCATAGCTTCTGCGGTGACGCACGAGTTCCACCAACTTTGACTCTCGGTTTCTCGAAGGCGCACGCGGGTTCATTTTCTGATACATTCCGAACGGCGGGATAGATCGCGGAGGCTTGCGCATCGCTTGAACATTCGCCAAGCGACGACGAGTTATGAAAAGTGGGTCGCTTCCTGCATCCCTGTGGACCGCCACGCGCTTTCTTTCAAACATAAGCAGATGACGCTGGGGCTTTTTCCGTTTCTGCGCGCGACCTTCTATCGATGGGTCCAGATTTGGCGCGATGTAACCGGGGAGGCCGGAGCTGTGCCGTCTCTCTTGGCCGTCGGCGATCTCCACCTTGAAAATTTCGGGACCTGGCGGGACCTGGAAGGGCGGTTGATTTGGGGCATCAACGACTTTGACGAAGTTTACACAATGCCTTACACCTTGGACCTCGTGCGCCTCGCCACCAGCGCGCATGCGGCGACCGTGGAGCAGCATTTGACCATTCGCCCGCGCGACGCAAGCGACGCAATTCTGGAAGGCTACGGTGACGCGCTGAAAGAGGGCGGGCGGCCATTCGTACTTGCCGAAAATCATCGATGGCTGCGCAAAATCGCGCTCAACCGGCTGCGCGATGCCACCGTGTTCTGGCAAAAATTGGCCCGGCTTCCGAAATCACAGGATCGGTTGCCGCGCGATGTCGAAGCGGAACTTCGCAAACTGCTCCCCGATCATTCCTCGCCATACGAGAAGAGGCATCGCATGTCCGGGCTGGGAAGCCTGGGACACACGCGCGTGGTGCTGCTTGGTAAATGGCATGGATGGTACGTCGCGCGAGAGGCCAAGGAGTTAACGCCTTCGGCGTGCGTGTGGGCGCGCGGCAAGCCCGCGAAAGGACAACGCACCCGGTACGGAAAGATTCTTGACCGCGCCGTTCGCGTTCCGGACCCGTTCGTGCGCCCCTACGACGGCTGGCTGTTGCGCCGCCTCGCACCGGACTGCTCGCGCATCGAACTTAATTCTCTCCCCGGGAGTCGCGACGAGGAACGCTTGCTCTATTCCATGGGCTGGGAGACCGCTAACATCCATTTCGGCACGCCCCGCGCTATTGCCGCTATCAAGCGCGACCTGGCAAAGCGCCCTGGCAAATGGTTGCACAAGACCGCCAAAGCCATGCTTCGCGCCACCCAGCGCGATTGGCGCGAATGGAAACGCAAATAATCACGCGCGGTGCCCGGTTTCGATGACAGCTGGGGACTCAAATTGCATTCGTATCGCCAGGACAATTCGATCTCGCCCGTTAGGTTGCGGAATCACGAATCGGGCCAACCTCAATAACCTGGCCGCCTCGAATCGAGGCCAGAGCTGAAAAGCACGCGGGAACGAGTGGAAGAAGGTCAGACAACCGATTTGAATTCGCCCGCAACACGAGAACGGAAATTTTCCGCCCAGTCATATTTTGTTGAAATTTGATGTTCCTGTCGTTCGTTAGCAGAACATCCCACTCGCCATCGGCGAGGGAAAGAAGTTCGCCGTTCTTTTTGTTGGCAATACCAGCATCCTGAACGGTCTTGCAATCGTGACCATGTTGGACGAAAGGATTCTTGAGGCGAGCGGGTAGACATTCATCGATGAGGATTCTCATGAAGCAAAGCGAGCAATGAGAAGAGCTTTCGCCTCTTCAAGGGCCGCGATGACGTTGTCCCGAGAGACGCTCGGAAAATCGATCAGGAACGAATCAATCGTCTCGCCGCCTTCCAGGTAGTCCAGAAGGGCTCGGAATGGGACGCGCGTACCGCGAAAGACAGGCTCTCCACTAAGGATTTCCGGGTCTCGAATGACGACACTCTCATTGGCCGGCACCATCACCATCCTCCTCGATGAACACACTATTATCGCACCGACACGAAGGATTCGCACAGCGTGATGATCAGAGCTTGCCCTGCGCCGTGCCGGGCAGCGGCATGCTGCGCGTGAGAGCGTCCGCATCCTCGGGGAGGACGAAGCCTTGCTGCACGAGGGCGTCGACCGCGTGCTTTCGCTTTTCGGCGTACTCTTGTGCGCTCTTGTAGCGTTCTTCGAGGGAGAGTCGAGGGTCGCCGCTCGCGAGGCGCTCTTGCTTCGTCGCGGCGAAAGGAATGTAGGCGCCGGCGAGACCGCACAATTCTCCCGCCGAAAAACCTTCGGCGCGGACATTGCGGCCTGAAAACGTCGCAATTGGGACTGCGATCTCCGGGAGAATGATGCCTCCCTGTGGATTGCCATCAGCGTCTACAGGGGGGAAGAACACAGGATAGGCGGGGCCGGAAGCTTCGGGCGGCATGCTTTTCGAATCGATCACTTGAAGCTGATTGTACAGGGGGCTAAACGGAGCGCCAGGAATTGCCGGATAGGACGCTTGCACTTTGGCAAGCGGGAGCAAAGTGTGGTTTTTCAAATTTGGAAAAATGGTGGGCGGCGGGGCGGCGCCTTCGGTGACCCAGCGATCCAGCGCCACGAGCAGGGCCCGGGCATAGGGCGCATAACTCAGCGCATTTTGAATCTGCTGGCAGTTGCCCCGCGTGTTCCAGTTCGGCGCCGCATTATGCTCTTGCCCGGATAACATGTAGGCGCGAACGTTTTCGGGAAGCGCGAACGGACGGCCGCTTGTATCGGTCACCAGGAGCGAGTCGCGTCCCTGCCAGAACTCCGTGTCGGAATCCAGATGCACAATCCGCGGGCAGGTATGGGACTTTTCGCACTGCATCAGCATCCCGTCAGTTTTCCCGGAGACTGGATCTTTCGACGTGGCGTACGTGAACGGAAATTGGTCGCCGCCATATTGGTGGTCCTCATGTTGGCGCGAGAACCGGCCCGGCTGCGCGAAATCAAAATTCGTATACGTCCGGCGTGTCGCGGAGAGGAGCGGCAACGCGCCATCGAATACCATTCGCCCGTTGATGTCGGCGTTGAAGCCCTGGTAGATGAAATCGTTGATCACGCGGCCCGTCTGCGAGATTCCGAACGCGAGAGCTGCTTTAAAGGGCGTACCCGGGTCTCGCACGGGGTTGGGCTGGCCTGTGGCGTCCTGGTCGGCATAGCGCAGAAACGATACGAAATCGCGCGAGGCGGCCAGGCCAACGTCCGCAACCGTTTCGTTCGTTGCGGGATAAATCAGCTCGTAAAGCGCGCCGCGATCGAATCCGGGCGCCGCCGTGATTTCGACATGGCGCTCGTCGATGAAATGCCAGCTCGACGCAGGCAGCGGCTTGCGCGGATCGGCTTCGTGTTCGCGGACGGTGAGCGTCGTTCCGGTTGAGTCAAGCAGCGCGGGATAGTCGAGCGTTTGCGTAAAAACGGGCCCTGCGGGAATGTCGGTGAACTCTTCCCGGCTCATGCCCGTCGCTGGCTTTCCGTTCACCATGGCGATGGGCACGTACGCTCTGAGGAAACCGGGCGTGCCTGGCGCGTCCATCTGCCAGCCGCTCCAGGCAATGGTATAGCCGCGGCTCATCAAGAACCCGTCGCCAGCGTCTTTCGCCGTGAAGGAATCACCGCTTTCGTCAAGCCGCAAGATCGTATTCCTGCCGCGGTTAACAAAATCGTAAATCAGCCTGCCGTTCCCCTTTTTCGTGTCCACCGGCTTGAGTACCATGAAGTCCACGTGGTACTCGACGTGTCCTGTGGCATTGAGTGGGGCGCGGTTCACATTGACGATGCCGGTGTTGCCGGGCGCGCGCGGATCAAGTTCGCCGTAAGCGGTCCCGGTCAAAATTTCGTACGATCCGGCGTTGCCGAACGAAGCGCCGCCATAGGCCATCTGGCGTTTCGCGATGACCAGCCGGGTGATGCCCAGCCCAGAGCCCGGGGCGCTCTGCTGCGCGATCGCCGATCCACTTAGGAACAGCGCAAGGCCCATGCCCAAAACACGAATTATCTTTTTCATGTGTATGCTCCGCCGCGGACAGTTCTCGGATCACACTTTTACTCCAAATATTTGGCCTGAGCAACACCTTCCGTCCGCTCGCGCCAGGTTGTTTCGACGGTTAAGTTTTTTTGCTCTTACGGATTCCAGCCGATCGATCCGCGGGTCTTTGTGTAGGTCACACCATGCCGGAATTGCCCATCCTGCATTTTGTGGCAGTAGGTGATGGAAGCCGGGGAAAATATGTTTGTGCCGAACTTGGTATACGCGACCGCCGTTTCGACGCGCGTTCCTTCGGGATACTCCTTACGACTCGTGAATCGGAAACCGCCTTTGGATATGTCTTCGCATTCGACGACGAGTTCCACTCCTGAAAATCGGATACATGCGACCATCTTCATTGCTGTCCGCCGGTTTCTCCGGCGTTCCTCTATAGGGGACGCGATCGATCCCGAATCTTGATCCTGTTCCGGCGAATTGATCGGTTTTTGCTCCAACTTTTCGCGGCCAGTCTCTCTCCACAGTGTGGAGGAATTGCAGTTTTTGCAGCGACGCGTCAATTCTTGCGTGCCTTCGAAAATTTCCAATTCCATATCGGAAAGGGAATATGCGCAAACGGAATGGCAACCGCTGCATTCCAGCTGGACCATTCTGGCCTCTGCGGAAGCGGAAACCTGCAGGGCCCATGGATTCGCTGACGGATCCAGGAAAGCAAGTCCATAGACAGGCCCAGAGTTGTCTTCGAGAACCTGTCCCATCACGAAGGCGATCGCTTCCTCGTTGGTTTCCGGGTCCCGCACAATGACTTCGGAATCCGCCGCCAGCCTGTTTTCAAGGAGGATCGAGATCCCACTTCGGTGAATGGTCAGTATCCGTGCGCGCTCGAAGAATTGCTGTCCGTACAAATCGGCTCCAATGACCTCAACCGGCAATTGAAGTTTGGCAGGCGATGTCGCGATAGGATTGGCCACAGGGTTCTCCCAATATTCGACCCAAGGCAGTGGATTCGCGAAGCTCACCATTGAACTGGGGAACCCCTTGGGCAGAACATTTCATAACGAACTCTACCACTTGGCTTGCGAGCCTAGGAGCACATGTCAACCTTTGGCAGCGTAAGAATCATCCTCTGGATAGGCTGCGTTTGGCATAATTCGCGGATTCCAGAAATTGTGTCTGCACAGAGCCCGCCAAGTCATGGCTTACTGGCCGTCTTGCTCGATGCGCGGCGGCTTCGCGGGAGTGGGAATGTGGCCCTTCCTGTTGTGGACTCCCGGCGCTAGGGGTATCATTCCGTTCCACAGTTCACGGCTGCCACGCGATCGGGTCTACCATGGCGCGCGGGAAGCAGGTAATGCGTGTCTGCCTTTTACGAAATCGATAGACACCGCCGGCTCGTATTGAGCTCGGGGACAGGTGTCCTCACTAAGGAAGATATCCTGGGGCACATGGACCGGCTCTCGAAAGACCCGGATTTTGATCCAGACTTCTCTCAGCTGACAGATTTCACGCAAATCACCGCGCTCGAAATCGATCCGGAAGACGTGCGCCAACTCGCTCAAAGAAAGATCTTTTCACCCCATTCCCGCCGCGCGCTTCTGGTGAAAGACGACCTGCAGTTTGGACTCGCCAGAATGTTTGAAATCTATCGCGAACTGAACGGCGAAACAGGAATCCGCGTGTTTCGTAACCTCGACGAGGCCTTAGAGTGGATTCTGGTAAAGAATACCGCTTTGTAGTTCCATTCCAATTTTTGTGTCGCAATCCAAATATTAGTTCCCTCCATTCCGCATTTCAGGCCCGCGATTTCTCGCGCCCATGTGAACGCTTGGGGACATGAACGAGCTGAATAATCAGACGCACTTTCAGGAACCGGCGCGCAACAAAGGGAAGGCGGGGTGTCTTTTTTTTCATTCTTCGAGCGCTATCATGAATTTGCGGTAGAATTTACGGCCAGAAGATGGCTCTGCCCTGTCGCTGGGCATCTTTCTTCCGATCGTGATGAGTCAGCCCGGATTGACTTGGCCGCCACACTGCATGGAACGAATTTCCTACCAAGACGTTGGCCTGGGAAAGAACAACTTGAATTGTCAAACACGCTGTGATCTCTGGACGCAGTAATCGGGCAATTGGGCGTTGCGGACGCTGCAATCCATCGTGTTCTGCTGATGCCACAACCCGAAAATGGGGAGAAATCCCGGGAAAATCCGACAGATGCCGATAAAAAAACTTCTGGCCCTCAATCGCGGGGAAATTGCGATCCGCATTTTCCGCGCCGCGAACGAACTGAAGATCCGGACCGCCGCCGTCTATTCCGACGAGGATCGCCTCAGCCTGCATCGCTTCAAGGCGGATGAAGCCTATCTCATCGGCGAGGGCAAGGGTCCTGTCCAGGCCTATCTCGATGTCGATGGGATCGTGGCGCTCGCGAAAGAGCGAGGCGTCGACGCCATCCACCCGGGCTACGGATTTCTCTCCGAAAATCCCGCGCTTCCTCGAGCCTGCGCCGCCGCGGGAATCACCTTCGTTGGCCCGAGCGCGGACCTGCTCGACTTGCTGGGAGACAAGACGGCGGCGCGACGCCTGGCGCAAAAAGCCGGGCTGCCGGTCGTGCCGGGCACTGATGAGCCTGTAACTCAAAAGGACGACGCGCAAAGCATCGCGGACAAAATTGGCTATCCCTTGATCGTGAAAGCCGCGTTCGGCGGCGGCGGGCGCGGGATGCGCGTCGTGCAGAGCTCACAACTGCTGCTGTCGGGCCTTCAGGAAGCGCGGGCCGAAGCCGGAGCGTCGTTTGGCAACGACGCTGTTTTTCTGGAGCGCTATATTCGCCGCGCGCGGCACATCGAAGTGCAAATCCTCGCGGACACGCATGGAAACGTGATCCATCTGCACGAACGCGATTGCTCGGTACAGCGGAGAAATCAAAAAGTAGTGGAAGTCGCTCCGGCCGTAAACCTCGATCCGGCAATTCGCACCGGGCTCGCGAACGCCGCGGTGGCGCTGGCGCTCGAGTCGAAGTATTACAGCGCGGCGACCGTCGAATTTCTGGTCGATGCGGACACGGGCGAATGGTATTTCATCGAAGTGAATCCCCGCGTGCAGGTCGAGCATACGGTCACCGAAATGGTGACCGGCATTGACATCGTGCAGTCGCAGATTCAAATCGCGCAGGGCTTCGATTTGCACGGCCCGGAGATGAATCTCCCGCGGCAGACGGATATCTCCCTTCACGGATACGCCCTGCAGTGCCGGGTCACGACCGAAGACCCTGCGAACGGATTCCTTCCCGATTACGGAAGGATTCAGACCTACCGTTCGCCGGCCGGTTTTGGCATCCGCCTCGATGGCGCTTCCGCGTATGGCGGCGCCGTCATCACTCCGTTCTATGATTCCTTGCTGGTCAAGGTGACGGCGTGGGGCCGCGAATTTCCCCAGGCCTGCCGCCGGATGGATCGCTCCCTCGGTGAATTCCGAATCCGCGGCGTGAAGACGAACATTCCTTTTCTCGTGAACGTGGTGAATCACGAACGCTTTCAGGCGGGCGGCGTCACGACATCGTTTCTCGCCGAGTCGCCCGAACTCTTCCAGTTCACTCCGCTGAAAGATCGCGCGACCCGGCTCCTGCGATATCTCGCCGAAGTCATCGTGAACGGAAATCCCGAGGTCTCCAACAAACCCAGGCCGCAGTTTATTCGCCCCGCTCCGCTGCCTGCCCACCTTCCGAGCGACCCGCCGCCAGGCACGCGCCAGCTTCTCGACCAACTCGGCCCCGAAAAATTCGCAGAGTGGACGAAATCGCAGAAGCCGCTCCTGGTCACGGACACGACGTTCCGCGACGCGCACCAGTCGCTCATGGCCACGCGCGTCCGCACCTATGATTTATTGGCCATCTCGAATTTCGTCGCGCATAAACTGCATAACCTTTACAGCGTGGAAATGTGGGGCGGAGCGACGTTCGATGTATCCATGCGATTTCTTCTCGAAGATCCCTGGGCGCGGCTCCAGCTCCTGAGGGAAGCCATCCCGAATATCTGTTTCCAGATGTTGTTTCGCTCCTCCAACGGCGTAGGGTATTCGGCGTATCCGGACAACGCGGTGGAAGCCTTCATTCTGGAGGCCGCGAAACAGGGAATCGATATTTTCCGCGTATTCGATGCGTTGAACTGGCTCCCCAACATGAAGCTTTCGGTCGAGACGATTCGCAAAACCGGCAAGGTGTGCGAGGCGGCCATCTGCTACACCGGCGACATCCTCGATCCGAAACGCGACAAATATCCCCTCCAGTACTACATCCGATTAGCGAAGGAACTGGAAAACATGGGTGCGCACATTCTTTGCATCAAGGACATGGGAGGATTGTGCAAACCATATGCCGCGGAGCGGCTCTTCTCGGCCCTGCGCGACGAAGTGGGCCTCCCGATTCACTTTCACACGCACGACACCAGCGGGGTCAATGCTGCTTCGATCTTGAAAGCGGCAGAGGCGGGCGTGCACGCCGCCGACGCCGCGATCGCTTCCATGAGCGGCACGACCAGCCAGCCCAACTTGAATTCCATCGTCGCCGCACTGCAGCACACCGAGCGCGACACGGGACTCGACCTCGATGCGCTCAATGCCTGCGCGGATTATTGGGAGACGGTGCGCACGTGGTACCGCCCGTTCGACAACGCTCCTCCGACAGGCACGGCGGAAGTTTACATTCACGAAATGCCCGGCGGGCAGTACACCAATCTCCGCGAGCAGGCCGAATCCATGGGGCTCGGCGCGCGGTGGCGGGATATCGCGCACACGTACGCGGAATTGAACTTCGCGTTCGGCGATATCGTCAAGGTCACGCCCTCGAGCAAGGTCGTGGGCGACTGCGCGATTTTCCTGGTCAGCCACGATATGACGGTGAAGGATTTGGAACGGTTGGGGCCAAATCATAATCTGACGCTGCCGAATTCCGTCGTGGAGATGTTTGCCGGAGCGCTGGGCGAACCCGAGGGCGGCTGGCCGCCGAAGCTTCAGGCCGTGGTTCTGCGCGGCGCGCAGCCGGAGTCCGGAAGACCGGGCGAACACCTGGCGCCGGTTGATTTGGAAGGGGCCAGAGCGGCAGTCGAGAAAAAAGCGGAGCAAAAAATTTCCGACACCGACCTGATGAGTTATTTGATGTACCCCGAAGTGTTTCTGAAATTTGCCGCGGCGCGTTCGGCGTACGGAAATCTGGAAGTTTTGCCCACGCCTCAATTTTTTTATGGATTGCAGCAGGGCCAGGAAATCACCGTCGAACTGGAACCCGGGAAAATCCTGGTGGTGAAATTGCTTTCCGTGAGCGAAGCGCGTCCGGACGGAACGCGAACGATCTTCTTCGAGCTCAACGGCCAGCCGCGCGAAGTAACCGTCCGCGACCACGTGCTGCAAGCCACGGTGCCGACCAGGCCGAAAGCCGACCCGTCCGTTCCGGGACAAGTGGGCTCGCCAATTCCTGGAGCCATTTCGAGCATCGTCGTGGAAGTTGGCGAGCAGGTGAACAAGGGCGACCGCCTCCTGGTGCTGGAAGCGATGAAAATGCAATCCACTGTCTACGCGCCTGTCGAGGGCAAGGTGACAAAAAAGCTCGCGAATGTTGGCGATAAGGTCGAAGCAAAAGATCTGCTGCTCGTTATTGAATGATTGAATTCTGTGGCGCAGGCTTCAGCCTATGGGGTTTCGTCCTGGCAAGACCAAACCCACAGGCTGAAGCCTGCGCCACAAAATGCCAGTGTCATCCCTACATTTTTCCCCTTGTTGTGTAATCCTCATGAACATGGAATAAGTATTGTGCTGGGAATCCCGCGACGAGGAGCCTGCTCCCATGAAATACGATGCGATCATCATCGGTTCGGGTCAGGGAGGGAATCCCCTGGCCTACCGGCTTGCCGACGTAGGATGGCAGGTCGCATTGATCGAAAAAGCCAACGTCGGCGGCACGTGCATCAATACGGGGTGCACGCCGACCAAGACGATGGTCCACCGGGCGCAAGTCGCGCACTACGCGCGGAATGCCGCGCGCTGGGGAGTGCACGCCGAAAACGTGTCCGCCGATTTTCCAACCATCGTCGCGCAAAAAAACAACGTCGTGGCGAGCTTCCGCGGTGGAGTGCAAAAAAAGATCGGACGGCATGCGAATATACGTCTCTACCAGGGCAAGGCCCGATTCACGAATGCGCATCAGGTTCAAGTGGGCGACACTCTTCTCGAATCCGACAAGATTTTCATCAACACGGGTGGCCGCCCGAACATCCCCGACATTCCGGGTCTCGACTCGGCCAACGTTCTTACCAATGAAAGCATAATGGATCTAAAAGAGTTGCCCGAGGATCTGATCGTTCTCGGCGGAGGATACATCGGGCTCGAATTCGGGCAGATGTTCCGCAGATACGGGAGCAAGGTCACCATCATTCACAACCAGGCGCAAATTCTTCCGCGCGAGGATCGGGAGATCGCTGCTGAACTTCAGAAAATTCTCGAAGGAGAAGGAATCGAATTCCATCTGAATATTCGTACCACACGGGTAGAGCAGTCAAAGGGCCTGGTCAAAGTGTTTGTCGCGGGCGCGCAAGAGCCATTCACAATTTCCGGAACGCACCTGCTCGCTGCTGTCGGGCGCCGGCCAAACACAAACGATCTCGGTCTGGACCAGGCGGGAATCGAGACCGACAAATCTGGCTTCATCCGGGTCAATTCCCGGCTGGAGACAAATGTTCCGGGAATTTGGGCGCTCGGCGACGTGAAGGGCGGGCCCGCCTTCACGCATATTTCCTTCAACGATTTTCAGATCATCGACGCCAATCTGACGCAAGGCAAAAATCTGACCATCGAACATCGCATCGTGCCGTATTGCGTGTTCACTGACCCGCAATTGGGTTGTGTCGGCATGACGGAAAAGGAAGCCCGCGCTGCGGGACACAAATTGAAAATCGGCAAAATCCCCATGTCGTATGTGGCGCGCGCCATTGAACGCGATGAAACGGCCGGACTGATGAAAGTCATCGTGGATTCTGCGAATGATCGCATCCTGGGCGCGGCCATCCTGGGAAGCGAAGGCGGCGAACTGGTTCATGTGCTTTACACGCTGATGCTCGGAAATCTGCCGTACACTGTTTTGAAAGGCGCCGTGTATATCCACCCTACGCTGACCGAAGGATTCTTCGCCTTGCTGGACACCGTGAAACCGGCGGACTGATCGAGATGCGCAAGCAACTCGCAGACCCTCCCACGCGCATTCGACGCTTGCGCCGCTCGGAATTGCCCACCGGCACGCTGCAGCTTGCCAAATATCTGATCGGCAAAACGCTGGTGCACGACCTGCCGCGCGTGCGCCTCGCCGGCCGCATCGTGGAAACGGAAGCGTATCCCGTCGGCGACAAAGCCGCGCACGCTTACGGCGGGCTCACGCCCAGCCGGCGCTCACTCTTTCTCGAACGCGGCCACGCGTATGTGTATTTCACTTACGGGTCCTCTTTCATGATGAATGTCTCGAGCGAGGTCGAAGGGACTGGCGCCGGAGTCCTGGTGCGCGCGGTCGAGCCGCTCGAGGGCATCTCGTTCATGGAGCGGCGGCGCGGGACCACTCGACTCCTCGACCTCGCGCGCGGTCCTGGCCGCCTCGCGCAAGCCATGGACATCAACAAGCGCTATGACGGCGTCGATCTCTGCAATTCTGGCAAGCTGTGGTTAGGAGATGAGGTTCGACCCCCGGGACCCATCGGCGCAAGCATTCGAATCGGCATCACCCGCGACGTTCATCGGCTGTGCCGATTCTATGAACGGGGCAGTCCCTTTGTAAGCGGTCCGAAGAGTTTGCGGGAGTAGGGTCCGGATGCTGTCGTTTTTTCTTTCTCTGCGTTCTCGCATTTCTCTGCGCACTCTGTGTTAAGAATTTGCGGCCGGAAAACCAATGTCAGAAGCTTCAACACGGAGGACACAGAGGAGACGAGTGCACGGAGAAATCCTACCCTCATGCACGTACTGAAATCCTGGTCGCGGGCGAACAGAACTCGATTTACGAAGCCAGGCGCACTGGCCTGGACGTGCAGAATATTCTCCAGGTGTGGTAAAAAGGGAACTGGGCCCAAGGAGGACACCATGGCATTGCTAGAAGGATGTCCGCACGTCAAAGAAATCAAGAAAGTGCAACCCAGCGCAAATGGCTGCGAGGAATGTTTGAAGATGGGGGACTCGTGGGTTCATCTGCGGATGTGCCTTATATGCGGCCACGTCGGATGCTGTGATTCCTCCAAGAACAAGCATGCCACAAAACATTTTCACCGCACCAAACATCCCATCGTGCAATCGGTCGAGCCGGGCGAAGACTGGCGCTGGTGCTACGTCGACGAGATCATGCTGGACTGACTCCTGCGCGGACCTGTACGAACTAGCAAAGAGGAGGAAAACATGCCCGTTGCCAAAGCAGTAGTGGACCCCTCGCAAGCCTGGCCGGCCCTGCCGCTCTCCGCCTGGGCGGATACCTATGCGACGCTGCACATGTGGACCCAGATTGTTGGTAAGGTTCGCCTGGCGCTGTCGCCGCACGTCAATCATTGGTGGGAAGTCCCGCTCTACGTCAATGCCAGGGGATTGACGACGTCTCCGATTCCTTACCGCAAGGGCGTGTTTGAAGTTCAATTCGATTTCATCGACCACAGACTTGATGTCACCACTTCCAGTGGCGAAACGAAAAGTATTCGCCTGGAGCCGCGCACGGTCGCCGATTTCCATGCGGAATTTCTGTCTCTGCTTGGGGCGCTCGAAATCGGCGTCAAAATTTGGAATATGCCGGTTGAGATTCCGAATCCGATTCGATTTGACCTGGACCGCGTTCACGGCGCGTACGATCCAAAATACGCAAACGCGTTCTGGCGAATTCTCGTGACCGTGGATGCCATCTTCAAGGAATTTCGTGGTCACTTTCTCGGCAAGGTCAGCCCAGTCCATTTCTTTTGGGGGAGTTTTGATCTGGCCGTCACGCGGTTTTCCGGGCGCCGGGCCCCGGAACGCCCCGGCGCGGACGTAATTACCCGCGAGGCGTATTCGCACGAAGTCAGCAGCGTGGGTTTTTGGCCGGGCGGCGCTGATGTTAAGGGAGCGGCGTTCTATTCGTACGCCGCGCCGGCGCCTGACGGATTTGGCGAGCGACCGGTGCGCCCGGCGGCAGCGTCCTACAACAAGCAGTTGGGCGAATTCTTGCTGATATACGACGATGTGCGCGCAATGAAATCTCCCCACGATGCGCTGCTCGATTTTTGCCAGAGTACGTACGCCGCCGCCGCCGATCTCGGACATTGGGACCGCGCAGCCCTGGAGAAGTCGCACTCCAAGTAGCAGCCCACGCGAAATTGTCCCGCTCCGGCTCAAAAAAGCGCCGGCGCTGCACAAAATCTCACCGCCATAAGACTTCCCGAAGGTATCACTCAATTTTTTACGATATGCTTATAAGTGAGTCATGATGTCAGGTGCCATGATAAAGCTTGTCTGGCGAGCAAAGAATGAACCACAGAACGAAGTTCAAACCATGATGGCGCGATTCATTCGGATCATCTGCTTAGTGGCTTGTGTGTGGTTTTTCGCCCTGCCTGCTGCTGCGCAACGGGACCGCGGAGAACTGCAGAT
Organism: uncultured Acidobacteriota bacterium; assembly: GCA_963719875.1. GTDB lineage: Bacteria > Acidobacteriota > Terriglobia > Acidiferrales > UBA7541 > Palsa-360. The sequence continues at coordinate 37,087 of CAVRDJ010000003.1, forward strand.
TGAAGTGCATGATCCGCAGGGAGCGGTCCTTAGTGCATCCGGAGAATTAGTCAGCGAAGGCAATCAATTTCACCTGAACTTTACGGTTGGCGACGACGGCCGTTACGCCGCGCACGATCTCGCGTTCGGTGTCTACCGGGTAAGCGTGTCCCACTCGGGATTTGTTCCCACCGTTCAACTGGTGGAGATTCGGTCCATGGTGCCTCAGCATTTGTCTTTGGCGCTGGGGTTAAAGCCGGTCGAGACTCAAGTGCAAGTCAGCGAGACGGAAACCCTGGTCGATCCGTCGCGGACCAGCGCGGTTTATACGATTGGTTCGCAAACCATCGGTGAGCAACTCTCGCCTCAGGCGGGACGCGGGGTCCTCGATGTCGTAGACGCCCAGCCGGGCTGGTTGGAAGAAGCCAACGGCGTTTTGCACCCGCGCGGCTCGGAATATGACGTCCAGTTTGTCGTGGACGGTCTGCCCATGACCGAAAATCGCTCGTCCGGTTTTGCGCCCCCGATCGAATCGAGCGACGTCGAATCCATGCGGGTGATGACCGCCGGGTTTCCCGCGGAATACGGCCGAAAACTGGGCGGCGTCGTGGAAGTGACGTCACCGAAAAACAATCCCGCGGGACTGCACGGAGAGTTTGAAGCGGAAGGAGGCAGTTTCTCAACGGCTGCGGGCAGCGGCGCTCTCTTCTATTCCAGCGGGGGAAACCGATTTTCCATCACCGGCGACGGGTTTCATTCCGGCCGGTACCTCGACCCGCCGGTTCTCCAGAACTACACGAATACCGGAAATGCCGGCGGATTTTCATCTTCGTACGAGCGCGATTTTTCGAACAGCGACCGCCTCTTCCTGACCTTCGCGCAACACGCGGTTCGCTACGAGGTGCCGAACGAACTCATTCAGCAAATTCCGCAACCGCCGCGAGTGGTTCCCCAGCGCCAGGACTCCGAGCAGAAAGAAACCTCGGGCCAAGTCCACTACACGCACGCATTTTCGGCGGACATCCTCTTGAGCGTCGCCGGGAGCGTCCGAGATGCGTCCGCGCATCTGAATTCCAACGCGCAATCCACGCCGGTCATCGTCTCGCAGGACCGCGGGTATCGCGAAGGATATGCGCGCGCCGACCTCGCGGGCCATCACGGACGGCACGAGTGGAAGTTCGGGGTGGACGGAATATTCAATCCCGTGAATGAAAACTTACAGTATCAAATCACGGCCCCAGCGCAATTCCCCGACGTCATCCAACAGAGCTTTCTATTTTCCGATCGTCGCTGGGACCTCGAGCCCTCCGCCTACGTCCAGGACCAAGTCCGTTTTGGCAAATGGAACCTGAGCGCCGGATTGCGGTTTGACCATTACGGCTTTGTGGTGAACGATTCGGCCTGGAGCCCGCGCCTTGGCGTGTCGCGATTTATTTCTTCGCTGAACGTGCTCATTCATGCTTCCTACGATCGCGTTTTCCAGACGCCGGCGCTGGAAAATCTGTTGCTCGCCAGCTCGCCGCAATTGGACTCGATCAGCGCCCTCGTCGTAAGGCTCCCCGTACAGCCGGCCCGCGCGAATTATTATGAAGTGGGATTCACCAAATCTTTTTCCGGCAAGTTGCGAATCGACGGCAACGTCTTCCGTCGTGATTTCAGCAATTATTCCGATGACGACGTGTTGCTCGACACCGGGATCAGTTTTCCGATTGCCTTTTCGACGGCCGTGATTAACGGCGAGGAAATTCAAATTGCCGTCCCGCGCTGGGGCCGCTTTTCTGGAGTTCTGAGTTACTCGAATCAGACAGGGATAGGTCAGGGACCCATTACGGGCGGACTATTTCTCGGGAGCGGAGCGGCAAACATTCCAGATACGAGCAAGTTCCCGGTCTCTCAAGATCAGAGAAACACCGTACGCGCGCGTGTGCGCTTCCAGGCCACGGAACGGTTGTGGCTCGCCACGTCCGCGGAATACGGGAGCGGCTTGCCCGTGAACTTGAATGGCCCGGTCGACCAAAGCCAAATCAATTTTTTCTTGCAGCAATACGGCCCCGCCATATTGAACCAGGTGAATTTCAATGCGGGCCGCGTACGTCCAAATTTCTCGCTCGATGCAGCCGCTGGCGCCACGCTTTTTCATAAAGAGGGAAGAGACGTCACGTTTGAAATCGAGGGTCACAACCTGACGGACCGAGTGAATGTGCTGAATTTCGCCAGCCTATTCTCCGGAACTGCGGTCGCGCCGCCCGCCAGCGTCAGTGCTCGCCTGAAAGTCGGTTTTTAACCCGGGAACGCCAATCTCCCGATTGGCGTATCGCGCGACGCCATTCAGGAGAATGGCGTTCCCAGGCCCACCCGCACACAGTCCTCTGCACGCATTTGACAGGCTTGCAACCGCAGCATACGATTCTGAATGGTACATGCTCTTCTTCAAAAGCATTCGAATGAATCGCCCAAAATCGGTCCCTGCGTCGCGTCCCTGGCGTTGGCGCACATTCGGCTTGGCCGTAGCGCTTGCGCTTCTCGCTGTCCGCGTCGCGGCTGATACCAATTCCGCCGATCCTAAACGGTACCTGGATGACGTCAAGTCGCTTTCCTCCCCCGTAATGGAAGGCCGCGGCGCTGGAACCAAGGGCATCGAGCTCGCCGCGGATTTGATCGAGCAACGCTACCGTTCTCTAGGACTGCAACCGGCAGGTGCCAAATCCTTCTTCCAACCCTTCACCGTAATTACCGGGGCAAAGTTGAAGGAAGGCAATCGCCTGGAAGTGGTGGACGGCAAGGTGAAGCAGGGATTGAAACTGAATCAGGATTTCGTTCCTTTCAGTTTTTCCGCTTCCGGTGAAGTCGCCGGCCCTATCGTATTCGCAGGCTATGGCGCAACCGCTCCCGAATTCGGCTACGACGATTACGCGCATCTCGACGTTAAGGACAAGATCGTTGTCATCCTGCGCTATGAGCCGGCGGGCTTCGCCGCGAGGAGCGGAAATGCCGGACTGACGCAACACTCCCAGTTGATCATGAAAGCGATCAACGCGCGGAATCATGGCGCCAAAGCTGTGATCCTGGTGAACGGAAAATTAGGAGAAAAAGAGGAGGATGTTCTCACCAAATTCGGCAGCGTGAACGGCCCCGAAAATGCCGGTGTCGTGATCGTGCAGGCGAAAAACGAAGTTGCGGACGCGTGGTTTGCAGCTGCGGGCAAATCACTCGCCGAAATTCAAAATCAGATCAACGCGTCCTCGACTCCGTCCTCGTTCTCATTCCCCGACAAACTGCAGATTTCGCTCGGGGTCAATATCGAAAAGACCCGCGCGACCGTGAACAATGTGCTCGCCTATCTTCCCGGCAAGACCGATGAGTACATCATCATCGGCGCGCACTACGATCACCTCGGCTACGGCAACGTCGATTCGCTCGCGCCTTCTCAGATCGGGAAAATTCATCCCGGCGCCGACGACAATGCTTCCGGCACCGCTGGCGTGCTCGAACTGGCGCGTCTGCTGGCTCCTCGTAAAGGGCAACTTCAGCGCGGCATTTTGTTCGCGGATTTTGCGGGGGAGGAGCTCGGTCTGCTCGGTTCCGCGGAATGGGTGAAGGAGCCGACGCTGCCGCTCGACAAAGCTGTCGCCATGATCAACATGGACATGATCGGCCGGATCAAGGACGAAAAAGTTTTTATTGGCGGGACGGGAACGGGCGCCACGTTCAAGGATCTTCTCGATGAAGAGAAGAGCAAGTCCCCATTCCATGTCGAGTATTCCGCCAGCGGCTACGCGGCCAGCGATCATACGTCGTTTGTCGGGAAAAAAATTCCAGTGCTCTTCTTTTTCTCCGGCTTGCACTCGGACTATCACAAGCCTTCCGATACCTGGGACAAGATCAATGCCCCCGATGCGGCGAAGCTTTTGGATTTTATCGATGACGTAGCCCTAAAGGTTGATGCCGCAAAAGAGCGCGTCGCGTTCGTCACCGTGAAAGAAGATCAGCCGGGCGGGCAGGCCGCAAGCGGTGGCGGCGGTGGTTACGGACCCTATTTCGGGTCGATTCCGGACTTTGGGCAGGAAGAAAACGGCGTCAAATTTTCCGACGTTCGCCCGGGATCGCCTGCGGCGAAGGCGGGCTTCAAGGCCGGCGACGTCCTTGTCCAATTTGGCGACAAGCCGATTCACAATTTGTACGATTTCACCGACGCGCTGCGCCGCAGCAAGGTAGGCGACGTCGTGGACGTGAAAGTGTTGCGCGAAGGCAAGCCGGTCAACGCGTCCGTGAAGCTCGAACAGCGGAAATAAACAAAACATACTCATCATGTCTAAATCCCAGATTGCCCGTCCCTCACTTTTCCTCTTGCTGATCATTGCTTGCGCGTCTTTGGTGACCTACTCGCAAGCGCCCAACTCTGGGAAAACAAGTTCCGACTCCCTCACGGTTCCTGGCGAGATGCATCTCGGCCATGTGCGGCAGCTCACCTTCGGCGGCACCAATGCCGAAGCGTATTTTTCCGCGGATGACAAATACCTGATCTTCATGCATTCCGGAGCAGGCGTTCCGTGCGACCAGATGTACACCATGCCGGTGGATACACCGGACGGCAAACCCGCGGTTCCCAAACTGGTGAGCACCGGCAAGGGACGCACGACGTGCGGCTACTTTTTCCCGAAAGGAGACCGCATCCTGTTTTCCTCGACGCACGAAACCACCGCCGAGTGCCCGCCGCGGCCTGATTATTCGCACGGATACGTCTGGCCAATCTACAGCTCCTACGAAATTTACACCGCGAAGCCCGACGGCAGCGATCTGCGCCGCCTGACCAATTCTCCAGGCTACGATGCGGAATCGACCATCAGCCGCGACGGCAAGAAAATTGTGTTCACGTCCACGCGCAACGGTGACCTCGACGTTTACACAATGAACGTGGATGGCAGCGACGTCCGCCAGCTCACGCACGAGCTGGGCTACGACGGCGGCGCTTTCTTTTCCGACGATGGCAAGAAAATCGTCTACCGCTCGCAGCAACCGAAAACCCCGGAAGAAATTGCAGACTACAAGGACTTGCTCTCCCGCGGCTTGATCCGCCCCGGAAACCTCGAAATCTGGGTGATGGACGCCGACGGCAAGAATAAGCGCCAGATCACGCACAACGGCGCCGCGAATTTCGCCCCGTATTTTTTCCCCGGCGGCAAGCGCATCATTTTTGCCTCAAATGTGGCCAACCAGAAAGACCCCAGCGGATTCGATCTCTACGCCATCAACGTCGACGGCACCGGCCTCGAGCAGATCACCTATCATCCCGACTTCGACGCCTTCCCGATGTTTTCCTCCGACGGGAAGCGCCTCGTCTGGGCCTCGAATCGCAACGGCAAAGCCCCGCACGAGACGAACATTTTCATTGCCGATTGGGTGGAGTGAATGGGAAGGATGTCTTAAGTAGCGCAGGCTTCAGCCTGTGGGTTTTGATTTTGGTGCAGAACAAAAATCCACAAGCTGAAGCTTGCGCTACCTGAAGTCCGTCAGGATATTCGGCAAACCTTGGGACGGTGATATACTTCCGCCCGTCCCCGACACTAGATGGCATCGGATCAGAAGCGAAAAGGAGCTCGCCATGTATCGAAGCGACGTTGTCGGCAGCCTGTTGCGGCCTGCCTACCTCAAGAAAGCGCGCGAAGAATTCGCGGCGGGCCGGCTCGCGGATGCAGAATTCAAGCGAATAGAGGACCGCGCCGTCGATGAGGCGATTGCCCTGCAGTTGCGGACCGGCTTGGACGCTCTTTCCGACGGAGAGATGCGGCGATACGCATTCTTCGGGCACCTGGTCGACTCTATGGAAGGGTTCGACAAAGTTGGGGGTTGGTCCATCCCATTTCACGATGAAAAGGGCGAAGAAATCGTCCAGACCAGGCCGGTCGTGGTATCCCGCTTGCGCCGGAAGCGGCATATGTGCGCCGAAGAATTCACATACCTGCGAGCGCGGACCGATCATCCGGCCAAGACGACCTTACTCAGCGCGCAACAAGCGGCGGCCTATTACGACGCGAAGAAATCCAGCGCCGCCTATCCCACCGTCGATGCGTTTCTCGCCGACCTCGTGGATCTCCTCCGCGATGAAGTCGCCGAATTGATCCGTCTCGGCTGCACGTATATTCAAGTTGATTCGCCGCAATATGCCGCGCTGATCGATTCGAAAATTCGCGAGGGCTACCGCCAGCGCGGAAATGACCCCGACCGGCTTCTCGATCTTTCCATCGAGATGGATAACGCGGTGATTGGCGGCCATCCAAATGTGGTATTCGGCCTGCACCTGTGCCGCGGCAACAATCAGAGCAAGTTCTACGCTTCGGGGGATTACGCACCCATCGCGAAAGTGTTCGCCAAAACTAAATTCCAAAGATTTCTGCTCGAATTCGATGACGAGCGGTCGGGCGGTTTCGAACCGCTCTCCCAGGTTCCTGGTGACCGAACCGTTGTGTTGGGCCTCGTCAGCACCAAAAAATCCGTTCTGGAGCGCAAGGATGAGCTCAAGAGCCGCATCCGTGCAGCCGAGAAATTTGTCCCACTCGATCGGCTGGCACTGAGTCCGCAGTGCGGGTTTGCCTCGACGATGGAGGGAAATTTGTTGACCGAGGCCGACCAGGAGGCCAAGCTGCGGCTGGTGGCGGAAACGGCGCGCGAGGTCTGGGGCGCGGCGCAGTCCTCGGAAGCATCGAAAGTGAAAGGGAAGTCCGTCTAAGTTGAAGCTTCCTCCCGGTCCAAAGGGTTTTCCTCTGTTCGGCAACGTGTTCGAACCGCGCGGCGATTCGATCGGCTTTCTCACCAGGTGCGGGCGGGAATATGGCGACATCGTCTTTTTCCGCTTCCTGGGAACGCCGGCGTGCTTTGTAAATCGGCCGGACTACATCGAATCCGTCCTGGTCACGCAAAACAATAATTTTGTGAAATCGAAGGACTACCGCGCGATGCGGCGAGTGCTTGGCAATGGGCTGCTGCTCAGCGAAGGCGAATTCTGGCGGCGCCAGCGCAAGCTCATCCAGCCCGCCTTTCATCAGGAACGGATCGCGGCCTACGCGGAAATCATGACCGGATACACGCGGCGCATGCTGGCGTCCTGGAGCGACGGGCAAACGCTTGACATTCATGGAGCCATGATGCACCTCACGCTGGGCATCGTGGCCAAGACGCTGTTCGACGCCGATGTTTCGCACGAGGCGGAAGACGTGGATGCCGCGCTGAGTATACTGATGGGTAAATTTCTGCGCCAGGCGGGATTAGCCTTGCTGTTGCCCAGATGGGTCCCTCTCCCGACCTCACAGCTTTTGAAGCGCGCCGTCGGCCGCCTCGACAATGTGATTTACAGCATCATCGAGCAGCGCCGCGCCAGCGGACAGATGTCGGGAGATTTGCTCAGCGTCTTTTTGCAGGCTCATGACGACGAAGGAGTTGGCATGACCGATCGCCAACTCCACGATGAGATCATGACTCTATTTTTGGCCGGACATGAAACCACAGCGAACGTGCTTTCCTGGACCTGGTTCCTGCTGGGCCAGAACCCGGAAGTGGAGGAGAAATTCATCGAGGAATTGGGGCGCGTGCTCGGCGGAAGGGTTCCTACCCCGGCTGATTTGTCGCAACTGGTTTACACCGACATGGTGCTCCGGGAATCGATGCGCTTGTATCCGCCTGTGTGGGTGATTGGGCGGCGTGCGCTCGCTCCCTTCCGGCTTGGCGAGTACGAGTTGCCCGCGGATACGAATGTCCTGATCTCGCAGCTCCTCATGCACAGAGACGCCCGGTATTTTCCAATGCCGGAGCGGTTTGATCCGGATCGGTGGGGCGCAAACGATCCGCGCGCCGAGGCATTGCCGCGATTCGCCTATTTTCCCTTTGGCGGAGGGCCCAGAGTATGTATCGGCGCCGGGTTCGCGATGATGGAAGCCGTGTTGCTCCTCGCCACAATCGCGCAGCAGTTCCGCATCCAAATCGCCCCCGGACAAAAAGTCAAGTTGCAGCCCACAGTAACGCTGCGCCCCAGAAACGGAATTCCAGTGACCTTGAGGCGGCGCTAGCCAAGTAGCGCAGGCTTCAGCCTGCGGGGGTTAGTCCTTGCAAAGCCCAAAACCCACAGGCTGAAGCCTGCGCTACTGAGCAATCGTCCGCCCGGGCACGAGGTAATTTGCGACGTAATCGCGCACGGCGTCTTCGAGCGAAGTTACGGGCTGATCGTAGCCGGCGGCGAGCAACTTGTTTACGTTTGCTTGCGTGAAATACTGATACTTGTCGCGAATCGACTCCGGCATGTCGATATATTCGATGCGTGGCTCGCGGCTAAGCGCGGCGAAAACGGCGCGAGCCAAATCATTCCAGGTGCGCGCGTTTCCTGAACCAATATTGAAAATACCGTTTGCCGCAGGATTCGCGGCCAAGTGCAGCGTCATGGCCACAGCATCCTTTACATAAAGAAAATCTCGCCGCTGCTCGCCGTCCCGGTATTGCGGCCGATAGCTCTTGAAAAGCTGGATCACGCCGGTCCTGAGCGCCTCGGCAAAGCTCTTGCAAACCACGCTCCGCATATCCCCTTTGTGGTTTTCATTAGGGCCGAAGACGTTGAAATATTTCAGCCCGACAATGCGGTCGAGCCATCCCTCCCGCCACGCGTGCAGATCCATCCATTGTTTGGATTGGCCGTACAGATTCAGCGGCCGCAAGCGCTCAAGCTGGCCGGGATCCGAATCATCCATGCCCGCGCTGCCATCTCCATAGGTCGCCGCGGAGGAAGCGTAAACAAAACGCACGCCCGCTCCGAGCGCCCATTCCGCGAGTTTGCGCGAATACTGGTAATTATTTTCGCGCAGATATTTTTCGTTAGTTTCCGTCGTGGAGGAACACGCGCCCAAGTGAAAAATGCAGTCAAGCTTTCCCATCGATCCGGATGAAAGCCGCCCTGCCAGTTCCGCAGGCTCGATAATCTCTGTGTAGTGCAAACCGGCGAGGTTTGCGCATTTTTCGCGGTGCGCAGGAAAATCCGCAATCACCACCTGAGAACAGCCCCGGCGATTGAGCTCCCAGACTAGCACGCTGCCAATGAATCCAGCCCCACCCGTCACAATGACGCGCTTATCCATCCAATCCACATTCGCCAGGGACATAAGTACTCTCAAGGTTGCCACGTCGCGACAATCGAAGCAATCTCATCCGGCTCGCCTTAGAGGAAACAATGCCTCCACGCCTTGAGCTTTCCCAATCCCTGAGCTAGAGTAACCGCTCCCAAGCGGAGGTGATTTACAGTGCATGGTCACGGGCAGGAACATCTGAAGATCCTGTTGCGGAGCAGTGCGATTCAGAGGCGAGTTCGCGAAATGGGTCATCAAATTTCCAAAGATTACAAAGGCCAGCGCGTTCATCTGATCGGTGTTCTCAAGGGCGCTGCTATTTTTCTTTCGGATTTGATCCGCCAGATTCGTGTCGAAGTGTCGCTCGATTTCATGTCCGTTTCCAGTTACGGACATGGCAGGCAGACTTCCGGCCAGGTGCGCCTCAACAAGGATCTGGACACCAGCATCGAGGGTCTTAACGTCATCGTGGTCGAAGACATTTTGGATACAGGGCTGACTCTCGGGTACCTGTTGCGTGTATTGCAGCAGCGCAAGCCGAATTCGCTGAAGATCGCCGCGCTGCTCGATAAGCCGGAGCGGCGCATTAAGAAAGACGTCAAGGCCGACTACATCGGATTTCAGATTCCGAATGAATTCGTCGTCGGATATGGACTGGACTATGCGGAGCGCTATCGCAATCTCAAGGATGTGTGCATTCTCTCGCTGCCTCCGTCCTAACCGCAATGGTGCGCGGTTTAACAAAAGTACTTTGTTTTGTCATTCCGAGCGAAGCGAGGAATCTCTCTTTGGTTTAAATTCAAGAAAGGAGAGATTCCTCGCTTCACTCGGAATGACAGTTTTTACTTTTCCGCAACCTGCAAGTCGGTCGAAATTCAAAATGAAACCACTCATTACAGCCGCGGATTTGGAGCGCGTCCCGCAAAACGGCGAACTCGCCATCACGGACGATACGCTCATCACTCCTCTCGCGCGCGAAGAGGCCGAGCGGCGCGGGATCACGTTCCGCGTTTCCTCGACGCGCGACAGGGAAACCACTGCCAGCGCGGCATCAGGGAAAAGCTCGCCGGAAAAATCCGCACGAGTCGTGGCGATTGGCGCGGATCACGGCGGCTTCGAACTCAAGCAACAACTGATAGGCCATCTCCGCGATTGGGGCTACCAAGTTCTTGACCTTGGCACCCACAGCGGGGAAGCCGTGGATTATCCGGACTTTGCCGAGGCGGTCGGCAACGCAGTCGCGCGTGGGGAAGCGTCGCTCGGCATCGTGCTCGACAGCGCAGGCATCGGCAGCTCGATCGCCGCCAACAAGGTGCCGGGAGTGCGCGCAGCGCTATGCTATGATCGCGCGACGGCGCGCAACAGCCGCGAGCACAATGACGCGAATGTGCTGACGCTGGGCGCCAAGCTGATCGCCCCGGAAGCTGCGCGCGAGATTGTTGCCTTGTGGCTCACCACGCCCTTCGCAGGAGGGCGCCACCAGCGACGCGTGGACAAGATTCGAAGCATCGAGGAACGGTCAGCGAGACACTAGACCCCGCAGAAAAGCCCCGGGTCGGAAGACCCGGGCTACAGCAATTGCGCAATTGATGGATGGCAGTTGTTTGTAGCCCGCCTCTTCAGAGGCGGGGCCTTTTGCGTGGTCATGCAATAGGCGCGGGCATCTTTGAGTACTTCCGGGCGATTCGAACAGGGCTGAGCGCGTGGATCAGAGCGAATTCGAACAATTGGTTCGGGTTGTCACCGAAGAGGTGGTGCGCTACCTCGGCGCTCCCGGAAGCGCGGCTGCTCGTAGCGCCGGAAGCGACGACGAAATTTGCCCGGATTGCGACCTGAACTGCGCCGAGAAATGCGCCCGAAAAACCCGCGCGGTTGTCGAAGCCGGAGCCGACCGCATTTCCTGCGGCCCGTCGGTTGTTGAATTGGAGGCTGGGTTCGCGGGCCTGATTGATCACACCCTGCTGAAACCCGAAGCTTCGCGCGACGATATCCGCAAGCTCTGCCAGGAAGCCGTGCGTTTCGGATTTGCGTCGGTCTGCATCAATCCCTGGAACGTGCCGCTGGCCGCGGAATTAGTGCGCGGCACAAAAGTGAAAGTTTGCACCGTGATCGGATTCCCGCTCGGCGCAACGCTTTCCCAGGTAAAAATCCACGAAGCCGAAGAAGCGATCAAGCTGGGCGCGCAGGAAGTGGACATGGTCATCAACATTGGCGCGCTGAAATCCGGCCAGGATGACGTGGTGGAATCGGATATCCGCGGAGTCGTGGAAATAGCGCACCGTGGAGGCGCCATCTGCAAAGTCATTTTTGAAACCTCACTGCTCACGGTTGAGGAAAAGGTGCGCGCCGCGCTCGCAAGTAAAAGGGCCGGCGCGGATTTCGTCAAGACTTCGACTGGCTTCAGCACGGGCGGCGCCACGTCCGAAGATGTTGCGTTGCTGCGCGCCGTGGTGGGCTCGGATATCGGCGTAAAAGCCTCCGGTGGAGTACGAACCTTTGACGACCTCAAAAAAATGGTTTGCGCTGGCGCGACGCGTATCGGCGCCAGTGCCAGCGTCAAAATCATGGAGCAGGCGGCAGGCTCGGCATCTCCTCACCCAACCGCCTCGGGCTCGCATCCATCAATTTCCTATTGATTTTAGCCGCCGGAATCTTATTTTTTTCGGCGTAGAAGCCGATCCATTCACCGGTTTTTCACAAGGGCATAATCTCTACCTGCTATACTAAATGTTTCTTGGAGAGTTGCGCTGCGTCTCCGGAAGTCTGGCACGCAGTATACATTCACTATTTATTTATGGATCCCGTTCAAGTCCCATTGCCGCTCAATGTTCCCGCGGAGGTTCTCGCGACGCTGGTCGAAATCGGCGAGGAAATCAATTCCTCGCTGGACCTCGACGAAGTGTTGCGGAAAACCGCGGCGCTCGTGAAGCGCCTGATCGACTACGAAATCTTCAGCGTGTTGCTGGTCGACGAATCGATGCACAGGCTCTACCACCGCTTCACCATCGGTTACGGCGAGGAAGCCGGCAAGGATTGGGTGATCCCGATCGGACAAGGGATCACGGGCACGGCCGCAGCGACGGGCCGCGCGGTGCGCGTGCCGGACGTCAGCGAAGATCCCCGGTACATCAACATCATTGATTCGGTCCGGTCCGAGCTGGTGGTTCCGCTCATGGTGAAAGGACAAGCGATCGGCGTGCTTGACATCCAGAGCACGCAAGTCGATTACTTCACGCGCGATCAGCAAAGCGTTCTGACTTTGATGGCCAGCCGTTTGGCCACCGCCATCGAAAACGCGCGGCTCTTTGAACGCATCCGCAGCCAGGCCGATACGCTGCTGGTCCTTAACGAAGTGGGCCGCGAGGCGAATTCCATCCTGGCCGTGGAGGAGTTGTTGCGCCGCGCCGCGGAACTCGTCAAGCGCGTCATCGACTATCAGATTCTTGGAATCTTGTTGTATGACGAATCGACAAACACATTTCGGCATCGCCTGGACATGAAATACGGCCAGAGCGCACAAGGGAAGTTCCGTGTTACTCCGCATGAAGGAATTATAGGAACGGCGATCGCCACACAGCTGCCGGTTCGGGTCCCGGATGTGAGCCTCGATTCCCGGTACATCATGGCTAATCCGGAAACGCGGTCCGAGCTGGCGATTCCGATGATTCACAAAGGCCGCGTCGTAGGCGTTCTCGATCTCGAAAGCCCTCAAATTAATTATTTCACCGAGGACCACGAACAGACACTGACGATACTGGCAGCACACTTGGCGGTGTCGCTCGAAAACGCGCGGTTGTACGAGAAGCTGGCCAAGGATGAAGCGCGCATGGAGCGCGAGCTCACGGCCGCGCAGCGTCTTCAGACCGCTCTCCTGCGTCCAGTCCCCAGCATCGACTACGGCCTCGACATCACCGCGCGAATTCATTCCGCTCGGGAAGTGTGCGGCGACTTATACGATTTCCTTTCTTACGGAACGCAACAATTGGGCGTCGCTCTGGGAAACGTCAGCGGGAAGGGAAGCGCCGCTGCGCTCTACGGCGCCGTGGCCACCGGAATTCTGCGCAGCCTCTCTCCCCACAAGCTCCAGCCCGCGGAGCTGCTCCGGCAGCTCAATCAACTGGTGTGCGACCGCCGCGTGGAGGGCCGCTACATGACGATTTGTTTCGCCACGTGGCAAAAAGGGCGTCACGCACTCCGTATAGCGAACGCGGGACAGACGCAGCCATTGCTGTGGAAAGATGGGCACGTCGAACAGATTAAACTTTCGGGATTTCCGATCGGCATCTTCGATGATGCGACCTACGAGGAATGGAGCGTGCGCCTGAAATCGGGCGATATCCTCCTCTTCTTTTCCGATGGACTGACTGAGGCGGCCAACCGGGAAGGGAAATTCTTCGGCGCTGGACGTATAAAAGAACTGTTGGCCACCCACGCGCACTTGAATTCGAGTGAACTTGCCGACCGCTTGCTTGAGGCAGTGGAGGAGTTCACCCAAGGAGGCGCCATCACGGACGACCGCACGCTTGTGGTGATGAAAGTCAAGTGAGCGCCGCGTCTTCCCGCTCGCGCGCTTCTCGATCGGCCGGCGTTGACGATCCAGCGAGCTATACTCCCGGGTTTGCCTATCGCGGCTCCCGGTTATTTTGCGAAGGCGTGTCCGTCGCAGCCGCCGCGAAGCGATTCGGAACGCCTGCGTATCTGTATAGCCGCGCGAGCATCGAGCAAGCCTACCGCCTCATGAATTCCGCGTTCGGCACGATTCCGCACACGATTTGCTACGCCATGAAGGCCAATTCGAATCTGGGCATTTTGCGCGTGTTTGCCGCGCTTGGCAGCGGATTCGACATCGTTTCGGGCGGGGAGCTTTATCGCCTGCGACAAATCGGTGTGCCGGGGAAGGGTATCGTTTTTTCCGGGGTCGGAAAATCGCGCGAGGAAATTCGAGAAGCCCTTCGCGCGCGAATTCTTCTTTTCAATGTGGAGTCGCCTGCGGAACTTGATCTATTGGCTTCAGAGGCGTCACGGCTGCGTGTCCGCGCCGCCGCATCAATCCGCGTCAATCCGAACATGTCCAAGCCGGCGGCCATCCGCACATTGCCACTGGACACCATCGCCACAAGTTTGGGATTGACTGGGAGACCGCGCGCGGCCTATATCTCCAACATCGCAATTCTCGCTGGATCGACTGGCAGGGAATCAGCGCGCATATCGGATCGCAAATTCTGACGCTTACACCTCACCGGCGCGCTCTGACGCGTTTGGCTGGATTTGTGCGCGAGCTTGCGGGCGCGGGCCTCTCGCTCCGCTACCTCGATTGCGGCGGCGGACTCGGGATTCGCTACGCGTCGGAGCAGCCGCCGGAAAAAGCGGCCTGGGCCGCGGAACTCGCGCGAGTCGTCCGGCCGCTCGGCTGCCACCTGCTGATCGAGCCGGGGCGCTCGTTGGTCGGTTCCGCAGGTGTGCTTCTGATGCATGTTTTGTACACCAAGCGGAATCGCGGCAAGAATTTCGTAATTGTGGATGCAGCCATGAACGATTTCATGCGGCCCGCGTTATACAATGCGACGCATCCCATCACGCGCGCCCGGCGCACTCCCGGCGCGCTCGCTCGCGCCGACATTGTCGGCCCCGTTTGTGAATCGGGCGATTGCTTTCTTGAAGATTGGCCGCTCGGAAACGTGGTTCCGGATGATGTGTTGGTCCTGTGGGGAGCCGGCGCCTACGGCACGGTCCAAGCCTCGAATTACAATTCCCGCCCGCGCCCCGCGGAAATTCTCGTCAAGGGAACCCGCATGCGGCTGATCCGCCGCCGCGAATCCCGCTCCGACTTGGTCCGCGGTGAGTAAAAAAGATTGGAACCACAGATGAACACAGATCAACACAGATAAAAATAAAACCATAAATTAAAAGCAGGAAACCACCTGCGAGCAGCACACTCTTAAGATGATTAAGAATAGATCTTAGCTTTTATCAGTGTTTATCTGTGTTCATCTGTGGATGCAATTGGGACTTTACCGTTCGCCCCACTTCAGTTTGTTGCGCAGGATCTGGTAATAGGTTTTTCTTGCGGGGCGTACCAGGAGCAATTTTTCCGGCGCCTTGCGCACACGGATGTGATCTCCCCGCACCAGTTCGATTCCGACTTGCCCATCGAGCGTCAGGAAGACGGCATCGTCCTCGGCCTTGAAATCCACATCGATCGTGGCGGAATCGGGAATCACCAGCGGCCGATTCGTAAGCGTATGCGGGCAGATGGGGGTTACGACGAACGACTCGACGGCCGGATACACGATTGGTCCGCCAGCCGCCAGGGAATAGCCGGTGGAACCGGTCGGCGTGGAGAGAATCAGGCCGTCGGCTTTGTACGTGGTCACATATTCGCCATCGACGTGAAGCTCCAAATCCATGATGCGAGCGAGCGCCGCTTTGTTAAGCACCGCATCGTTGAGCGCGTTCTGCTTTCGGATGACGGCGCCGGCGCGGACAATTTCGGCGTCCAGCATCACTCGTTCGCTCACGCGATGTTTTCCGGAGAAAATCTCCTCGAGAATGGAATAAATTTCGTCTTGAGAAACCGTAGTCAGGAAGCCCAATCCGCCCAGGTTGACGGCGAGAATCGGAACTTTGCGCTGCGCCGCGAGACGTGCCGCGGAGAGCAACGTTCCGTCGCCACCCAGCACAATCAGCAAGTCCGTGCAGCCGGGGAGTTCCTCGCGCTTCCGCGCCCGGACGGCAACCGCTCCGAGACAATCGCTGGTCTCGGAATCGCAAGCCACCTCCGCGCCGTGGGCCTGAAGCCATTTGACGAGCGGAGGAACGACACGCGCGATGTCTTCGCGCCGTGGGCGGGAAATAATTCCGACGGTCTTAATCATTTTGGCTTTTGCCGAAGCGCTTCCAAAGCGAACTCTACTTTAGCATCGGTCGCGCAGTTCCATTTCCATGATTTTTAATCAGCTTTACCAGAGTTCCGAGGAGCAATCCTTCTCGCATGCAGGAAGAACTCCTGATTTCCTTCCGCGCCCGTCAAACGGCTCGGTCGTACACCTTCCACGTGCAGCCCGGCGGCTTCCGCCGCTGCGCGCACGCGCTCGATCGCGCGTTCGTGCAACGATGCGTCGCGCACAATGCCGCCACGGCCAACGTCCCCGCGGTCGAGCTCAAACTGCGGCTTGACCAGGATCAGGTACTCTGCATTCGGACCGGCGGCCCCGGCCACAGCTGGAAGCACTTTGGCGACGGAAATGAAAGAGACATCGATGGTTACGAGATCGGTGGGCTCCAGAATTTGTTCCGGCCGAAGATTGCGCGCATTCGCCTTGATTTGCGCGACTCGAGCGTCTTGCCGCAGGCGCCATGCCATCTGCTGCGGCGTCACGTCGACAGCGTAAATGCGGCGCGCGCCAAGCTGCAGCAGGCAATCGGTGAAGCCACCCGTGGAGGCGCCAATATCAAGGCAGATTTTCCCGCTCACATCGATTCCGAAATCGTTAAGCGCACCTTCCAGTTTGATACCTCCGCGGCTGGCATATTTCGTCGAAGTTCCGCTGACTTCAATACCGGCGTCCTCGATGATCTGCGCGCCGGCTTTTTCGCTCCGCTCCCCGTTTACGCGGACTTCTCCGGCAAGGATCATGGCCTGCGCCTTTTCGCGAGACTCGGCGAGGCCTCGTTCGACGAGCAGCAGGTCGAGCCTCTTTTTCACGGATTTGGGTTTGGTTGACAAGCTGTTTCGAGCGGAGTATGGGCGACCATCACTGTATTGCTGTAGCTCGTCCCGATTGAATCGGGACGAGGGTTTTCTCCCGGATCAGCAGAAAACCCCCGCGTCTGAAGACGCGGGCTACAACGAACCTATCCCCACAATCACGCGCGCCGGTGAACGATCAATTCGGCCAACTCTCGCAGTCGCGCGGCCCGCGGGCCGTACAGCTCGATCTCCGCCATCGCGCTGGCCTCCAGCTCTTTCGCAAATTGGCGCGACTTTTCCAGCCCGTACAGCGACGGATAGGTTGCCTTTTGTTGGGCCGCGTCTTTGCCCGCCGTCTTTCCCAGGGCTGCCGAGGACTCTTCCACGTCAAGGATGTCGTCGACCACCTGAAAAGCCCAGCCGATCGCTTCACCAAAGCGTTTCAGGCGCGCCACGTCGTCGTCGTCCGCGCCGCCGCCAAGCGCCCCGGAAACGACAGACGCGCGAATCAAGGCCGCCGTTTTCGAGCGGTGAATATACTCGAGGTCCGCCGCCTGGATGGCGCGGCCTTCGGCTTCCAGGTCCGCGACCTGGCCGCCAACCATGCCATTCACTGTCCCCGCCGAGGCGGCCACGTGCGAAAGAATGGCCACGCGGCGCGCCGGATCGATAGCCGCATTGGCAAGCGTTTCGAACGCCAGGGTCAGCAGCGCATCGCCCGCGAGAATGGCGGTCGCTTCCCCGAATTTCTTGTGGCAAGTGGGTTTTCCTCGCCGCAAGTCGTCGTTGTCGAGCGCCGGCAGATCATCATGGATGAGCGAATAGGTGTGAATGAATTCGAGCGCGCAGGCGACCGGCAGGACGGGAGTCACATCGGCGGCAAAAATTCGCGCCGATTCGAGGCACAGGATCGGCCGCACACGTTTGCCTCCGGCCTGCACGCTGTAGCGCATGGCGCGGTGGATCGAGGGAGGCTGCGCATTTTCACCGGGCATCAGCCGGTCGAGGGCGGCGTCTACCGCGGCCCGGTCTTCTTCGAAAAATGCGGGAAGGTTCATCAAGTGGAGGGCGGCTAGTGCGCGCGCGGTGCCGCCGTTCAGGAGTCTTCCTCAGTTTCGGGATCGAAGGCCTCCGCCGCCATCTCGCCACCGGCTTTCTTGAGCAGAATTTCCACTTTGCCTTCGGCCTGCTCCAGATATTTCTGGCAGTCGCGCGAGAGTTGCACGCCTTCCTCAAATAGCTTCATGGCTTCGTCGAGCGACAGATTCGCGCTTTCCAGTTTTCCGACGATCTCTTCGAGGCGCGCGAGCGAATATTCAAAATCGGGCTTCTTCGCTGCTTCGGGCTTTTTTGGCGATGCAGGATTCACGGTAGTCATGATTCACATTCGCTGGCATTGCGCGCAAAAGTAAGTCGATCGCCCCCATTTCGCTTCGGGGAATCAGGCGGCGGATGGAGGCAACATTCTAATGCACGCGCGAGAACCGAAACAACCGCTTTATGAAGCGCCTAGGTTTCCGCAGCCGGTTGGCGAGCCACTCTTGAGTATCACGAGGTGTGCAGTGTCCCTTGGGGCAAGGTGCTGAGGCTGCTAGAATGAGCCGGCGGAGGACCTTGTTGATTTGATCGGGCTGCGACTTCTCGGACTGTTCGCTCTCGTGGCCGTGAATGGATTTTTCGCGGCGGTCGAGTTTTCGTTGGTTGCCGTGCGGCATTCGCGCGTGCGCCAACTTGTGGATGAAGGGCGATTTCGGGCCAAGATCGTTTTGGAATTGATCGGCAAGTTGGACCGCGTGGTCTCCGGCGTACAGGTGGGGATCACGCTCACCAGCCTGGGACTTGGAGCGCTCGGCGAATCGACGCTTGCATCGGCCTTGAGCCCGCTGGTCGCAAACATTCCTGGAAGGCACACGATAGCGCTGGTTCATGCGGTATCGCTTCTCGTGGCGTTTCTTTTTCTGACGACATTGCATGTCGTGCTGGGCGAGCTCGTTCCAAAAAGCATGAGCCTGCAGCGCGCGGAGCGCGTCGCGCTTTTGGTTGCGCCTCCCTTTCAGTGGTATCTCGGAGTGTTCCGTCCGGCGATTAATCTCCTGGATGGCGCCAGCCGGTGGATCCTTAGCGGGCTGGGATTCTCCGGGCGATCGAGCCACACGCAGGTTCACTCCGCGGAAGAATTGCAGATTCAGATTCAGCAAGCGCGCGAACGCGGCCTCGTCGGAATGGAGGAAGAGAGATTCATCCTTGGCGCCATCGAACTCGATCGAATGCAGGTGCGGGAGTTGATGGTGCCGCGGCCCGACGTACACTTCGTGGCGGCCGATGCTACGCTGGATGACGTGATGCGCGTTTTCGTCACGACGCAGAGGTCGCGGCTGCCCGTGTTCGAGGGCACGGGCGAACAAGTGCTTGGGTACATTCACATCAAGGATATTGTATGGGTGTTGCTCGACCGGGAACGGCGCGCGGCGGAAGGCTGGACTGCAGCCGAGTTCAATGTTCGGAGCCTGCTTCATGAAATGGCCATCGTGCCCGAGAGCAAGCCCGTGAGCGAAACGCTTCTGGAATTGCGCACGAGTCATGGCTGGATGGCCATGGTCGTCGATGAATTCGGAACCATACTGGGATTGCTTACGCTCGAAGATATTTTGGAACAGCTGGTCGGCGAAATTCACGACGAATTTGACGTCGTCGAAAAACCTGTTGTCGTAGGTCAAGGGGCGGACGCGGCGATGATTTTCGACGCTTCGCTCGGCTTGCGCGATCTTGAATCGCAGTACAACATCGTCCTTCCGGAAGATCGCTCCTACGCCACCGTGGGAGGCTTCGTGCTCGCACGTCTCGGTTTCATTCCACGCGGCGGGGAGAGTTTTGATTTCGATGGATACCGATTCACGGTCGTGGAAATGGATCGGCGCAGAGTGGCGCGCGTCAAGATCCAGCGATTGAAGACGCCGGCGGAAAGAGGGAGTTCCGCGCCGGCGGCCGACACGAAGCCTGCCGTCGAGAAGGTGCTCAAACCCAAATGATCCGGCATTTCCTTCAACGTCTTCTGTACACGTTGCCTGCCCTTTGGCTGATCCTCACGATGGTTTTTTTGATGATCCACATCGTGCCGGGCGATCCCGTGCTGCAAATGCTGGGCCAGGATGCGCGCGTCGAGGACCTGGCGCAACTCCGCTATTCCTTGGGGCTCGATCAGCCGCTGGGCGTGCAATATGTGAAATATCTTGAGGGGCTCGCCCGTGGCGATTGGGGGCGCTCGCTGCGCTATGCGGCTCCCGTGCGCCTGATTGTGCTGCAGCGCTTTCCCGCGACGCTCGAATTGTCGCTTGCTGCTCTGGCCGTGTGCATCGCCATCGCCATTCCCGCGGGGGTGTTCTCCGCGCAGCGCCGGGGAAGCCGGGAGGACCGCGCGACTTCGTTCTTCACTCTGCTGGGCCTATCCGTCCCCAACTTCGCGCTGGGCCCGATTTTGATCCTGGTTTTTTCGATCGAAATCGGATGGCTGCCGGTGTCGGGCCGCGGGGGCATCAGCCACTTGATTTTGCCTGCCGCAACTCTGGGCGCCGCGCTTGCGGCCATACTCACTCGCATGGTCCGCGGATCGATGGTCGAAGAGCTTTCGAGCGACTACGTGCGCACGGCTCGGGCGAAGGGAATCACAGAAACTTCGGTGCTGTTCCGGCACGCGTTTCCGAACGCGCTGATTCCGGTGATCACCATTGTGGGATTGCAGTTTGGTTCGCTGCTCGCGGGGACGATCGTTACGGAAACAATTTTCTCGTGGCCGGGAATCGGCCGCCTCGCGGTGCAAGCGATTTCGGCGCGCGATTATCCGCTCTTGCAGGGCTGCATTCTGATCATTGCTGTATCGTACGTCGCCGTAAATCTGCTGACGGATTTGGTCTACGCCCTGGTCGATCCCAGGGTCCGCCTGCAATGAGTCACGACGAATTTGTAGCTCGCCTCTTCAGAGGCGAGGTCTTTTTGTCCATCGGAGCAAAAACGAACCGGATGGACGCCCAACGAACGGAAACTTTGCGCGACTCGGGAACAATTTCATGAAGCAGTCATCTCCAATTCGACAATTCCTTCGCACCAGCGGACTGGGCCGCTGGGGCCTCGCCGTCACGGTCCTGCTGATCCTGCTCGCGGGCCTCGCGCCATGGATTGCTCCTGCAAATCCGTCGGAGCAAAATTTGCCGGATCGATTGGTTTCGCCGAGCGCGCATCACTGGATGGGGACCGACGAGTTGGGCCGCGACGTGTTGTCAAGGACACTCTACGGTGCGCGCGTTTCCCTGCTGGTCGGCGTTTCGGTCGTGCTCGGCGCTGGAATCGTGGGCCTGGCGCTCGGCTCCCTCTCGGGATATTTCGGCGGCGCGTTCGACCGCTTCATCAACATTGTCCTGATCAATTCGTTTCTATCCTTTCCCGGGATTCTTCTGGCCATCGCGTTTGCTGCATTTTTGGGCCCGGGATTGGACAAGGTCATCCTGGCGCTGGTCATCACCGGCTGGGCGGGATACGCGCGACTGGCGCGTGCTCAGGTGATGAAAGTGCGCGAAATGGAATTCATCCTCGCCGCGAGGTCGCTGGGCGCTTCGCATGCGCGCATCTTGCTGCGGCACCTTTTGCCGAACACGCTGCAACCCGTCTTGATTCAAGCAACGATCGGAATGGCGGGAGCGATTTTGGCGGAGTCGACGCTGAGCTTTTTGGGCCTGGGCGTCGTCGCGCCCACACCCAGTTGGGGCGCGATGCTCAACGACGCGCGCGATCATTTATTTGACGCGCCGCACTTGGTGGTTTTCCCCGCGCTCGGAATCATGGCGGCGGTTCTCGCGTTCAATCTGTTGGGAGACGCCCTGCGCGACTGGCTCGATCCGCGCACCCGCGCTTTCTTGGTGACGATGGACCTGCAGCGCTAAAATTTCCGAAGTAGGACGGGCTTCAGCCTGTCGCTTTTCGTATCCGTACGCTCAACGAAAACGGACAGGCTGAAGCCCGTCCTACGCAAGGTCGAGCGTAACTTCAGCGCCGCGGTTCGCTCCGAGGGTGCGCGCGGCGCTGCCTCGGTTCACGGCAATTTCCACGTAGCCGGCCGAGCCCAGCACGGCGATCGGCTCTCCCGGATTGCCGGAAGCGAAGGTTCGAGCAAACCTCAGCACCGGCTTGCCGTTTACGGCCATCTTGATCGGCCCGCCGTCCAGAGCGCCGATGGGCAGTTCTTCCTCTGTGAGATTGGTCATCAAGTTTCCGAATGCATCGACGCGCAAGACGACGCCTTTAACGGCCTCCCCGCTGGACTTTGCTTTCGGCATCGTGAACCGCACGAAATCGGTGACCACCTCTCCGAACGCTTCCGTCTGGAAGGCTTTGGAGAGCCATGCGGCGGTCGGCGCAAAAATGTCCCGCCCGTGAAATGTGGGGCTGACCGGATTCAGAAAATAGTGTTCCGCGGTGATGTGCCGGACGGTGCAGGATTCACGCTCATAGATCGTCGACAGGACGCCGTTATCCGGTGCGACGAAGAACTGCTTCTCACCGCTCACTAGAATCGGGCGGCGATCCGTACCCACGCCGGGGTCCACAATGATGACGTGAATGGTGCGCGACGGAAAATACCGGTACGCATTCGCGAGAGAGAGCGCCCCGTCGAGAATGTCGAAGGGAGCTACGTTGTGGTTTATGTCCACAATCCGCGCGGCAGGATTGATATTTAGAATGACGCCCTTCATCGCCCCGACGAGGTGGTCGCTCGCGCCAAAATCCGTGGTGAGCGTGATGATGGGATCAGCCAAAGCCGGTCTCCGTTTCAAACGTAAGTCGCGAAAGACGGAACGCGCGCTCCGCAATTTACGCCATCTGCAAACTATCGGAGGGAGAGTCGTGTGTCAAGGCAGCGTGCCCGAGTGGCTACCAGTAGCGTAGGCTTCAGCCTGCGGCTTTTTGTTGCAGCAAGAGCGACCGTGCAAGGACCACCCCCGCAGGCTGAAGCCTGCGCTACAAATCACCCGCGCCTTGACCGGTTCAGGCTCGAACGATATTCTGCTTTCAGGGCCATCCCATGAAGCGGATTTACTTCGACCACAACGCGACGACTCCGATTGCGCCGGAAGTTCTGGCGGCTATGTTGCCGTACCTCACTGAGGAATACGGCAACGCCAGCTCAATCCACGCGTACGGGCAGAACGCGCGGGGAGCGGTGGAGCAGGCTCGCTCGTCGGTGGCGGCTCTCGTAGGCGCACGCGCCGCGGATATCATGTTTACCAGCGGAGGCACGGAGTCAAATAACCACGCGATTCTCGGCGCCGTAGCAGCTGCCCCCGGTAAAGCCAAGCACGTGATTACGTCCGCGATTGAGCACGTTGCCGTACTCGATCCGTGTAGGGCCTTAGCGAAGAATGGCATCGATCTCACCGTTCTGCCGGTGGATCACGAGGGACTCGTGAATCCTGAAGATCTCCGCCGCGCCATTCGTCCCGAAACTGTTCTGATCACGCTCATGCTCGCAAATAACGAGATTGGAACGATTGAGCCCATCGAAGAGATCGGCAAAATTGCCGCCGAGAAGGGAATCGTGTTTCATACCGATGCCGTACAGGCCGCCGGAAAAATCCCTATCGACGTAGAGAAGCTGGGCGTCGACCAGCTCTCCATTTCCGCGCACAAGTTTTGCGGACCGAAGGGAGTGGGCGCGCTGTACATCCGAAAGGGAACGCAGCTTGGGCCCTTGATGTACGGCGGGCATTCGGAACGGGATCGCCGTCCGGGAACCGAAGATGTGGCCGCCATCGCCGGCATGGGCAAAGCGGCAGAGCTTGCGCTGAGGGGCATGCGTGTGGAGAGCGACCGCATCAGCGGCATGAGAGACCGTTTGGAGCGAGGCCTGCTCGATCGCGTGACGCACTCCTGGGTGAACGGCGCGCGGGCGCCGCGAGTGCCCAACACGTCTAATTTGACGTTTCCATTTATCGAAGGCGAGGCCATGGTGATCGCGCTGGACCTCAAGGGACTCGCGTGTTCCACCGGAGCGGCGTGCTCCTCAGGAGCCCTTGAGCCATCGCATGTGCTGATGGCGCTCGGTCTTTCCCCCGAAGACGCGCGCGCCACGCTGCGTCTGAGCCTGGGTCGCCAGACGACCGAAGCGGAAATCGACTTCGCGCTAGAAACGATTCCCCCCGTAATCGAGCGGCTCCGCCAGCTTTCCCCCACCTACAAGAAGCCTGCAATCGCGTGATTTGACGCTATACTAGTGACATGGACTTGAATCCCAATCAGAACCCGATGACCGCCGTTGCCATGAGCGGGGGTGTGGACAGCTCCGCGGTTGCTGCGATTCTGAAGGGGCGCGGCTTTCCTGTCGTCGGATTGACGATGCAGCTCTGGAACCAGCGGCGTCTGCCCGAGCTCGACCGCGACGGCGCGCACGGCCAGCGCTGCTGTTCGCTCGATGACGTCTATGACGCCAAGCGGGTGGCGCAACACCTCGGCATGCCTCACTACGTGGTGAATTACGAGCAACGATTTGAGGAAACCGTGGTGCAGCCTTTTGTTGAAGAGTATCTCTCGGGCCGCACCCCGATTCCGTGCACGATGTGCAACAACCACGTGAAGTTCGATCCGCTGCTCGTGACTTCGCGGCAGATCGGCGCAGACCGTCTGGCGACCGGCCACTACGCCCGGATCCGCCAAAATGAGATTACGGGGCGTTATGAATTGCTGCGCGCAGCCGACAGCTCCAAGGACCAGACTTATTTTCTGTTCGGCCTCAAGCAGGAACAGATGTCACGCACCGACTTCCCGCTCGGCGAGCTCGACAAGGCCGCGGTTCGCGAGATCGCCCGCCGCGCCGCGCTTCCGGTGGCGGAAAAGCCTGAGAGCCAGGAAATTTGCTTCGTGCCGTCAGGGAATTACGTCAAGTTCATCGCCGCCTACCTTGGCGAGCGCGGCGAATCATTGCCAGAGGATGATGGCGACCTGGTCACCACCAGCGGCGAAGTCATTGGCCGCCATCGCGGCGTCCATAATTACACTGTGGGGCAGCGCAAGGGGTTGGGCATCGCAACGGGAAAGCCGCTTTACGTGATTGAGCTGGATCGCACCGCGAATCGCGTCGTAGTCGGCGACGACTCCGATTTGCGCACCAACGTTTGTGAAATACGCGACGTGAATTGGATTTCGTTCGCTGTCCTGGAAGCGCCCGTGCGCGCGACTGTAAAAATTCGCCATCGCCACGAGCCGGCCGCGGCAACGGTCGAACCCATCGATGCAACTTCCGCGCGCGTTACATTTGACGACCCGCAGCGCGCGATCACGCCGGGGCAAGCCGCAGTCTGTTATTCGGGAGAAGTGGTCCTCGGTGGAGGATGGATTAGGTGATGTCCGGACAAGTCAGGGGCTAAAGCCCAATATGGCCCACTGCTTATGTCAGGGCTGAAGCCCTGACCCACAAGCCGCGACCCAAACCGCTTAACGAAGACCTACAACCTGCTACCTACAACCTAAATAAACATTCCTTCATCTTGCTGTTCGGCAGATGCTTCCACGCGGTCGATGGGGCCGCGTCTCCGCCGGGCAGTCCTGAAAAAATCAATCCCAGCCTGAACGCCGCGCAGCATCGCGGTGGCTTTGACCACGGGTCCCCAGACCGTCTGCCGCAGGTGCGATCCCGCTTCTTCCACCGCTTCCATGGCGCCGGTCAGAATATGATCGACGTGGATCAATTGCATGCGCAGCCGCTCGAGCGCCTCGCTCAGAATTCGATCGACCCTTTGCGCCTCGCCGCGAGCCAGACGGGTGATCTCGGAAGCGTCTGCGATGATCCCGGAGAGGCGCGGGGAAATATCTTCCACCAAAATCTGAACTCGCGTAATCAGAGGATTCAGCCTGGTATTGAGGTCGGTCACCGTCTGCTCGACCCGCGCGGCGGTGCGGCGAAGCTGGACGAATAAGGCAATGAGAATGATCGCTTGCAGAACGACTGCAAGCGCCGTCACCACCACGAAATAGGGCATCCAGCTTTCCATTCGTCTCCTTCGTCGCGATTACTGAGCCGCCTTGGCTTTTTCCCGCTGATAGGCGTCGCGGCCGGCATCGACGGCCGCAGTGATCGTTTCCTTCTGCCGCACGGCAGCCGTCTTGCTCCGCTCGAGGATGTCCTCGGCCCGCTCGCGCAGTTCCCGCGCTTTGCGCTGGGCGTACTCGCGGCCTTCGTCGGCCTTCTGCGAAAGGAATTCCCGCGTTTCCTCACCCGATTTCGGGGCAAACAGAATTCCGACTAGAGCGCCAATTCCGAGTCCCACCAGGAAGAAACTTACTTTCGATCCCGCATTATTTTCCGACATGTCGTACCCCTTTCAAGCCTCGAAAGTAGCACAGGGGCCCGTCAGAAGCAATCGGGTGAGCTACCGCCTGGGCAATACTGTACCGTTTGGACCCGTCAGGTGTGTGGATACGCGCTCGGCAAGCCCCCTGGGTACAACCTTCGCGATTTGTTCGATGCTGGCGGAGCGCAGTTGCGCAACGCTTCCGAAATTCCGCAGCAATTTCTGAGCCGTACGCGGGCCGACACCGGGGATATTCTCCAGACCCGTCTGAATGGTGCGCTTAGCGCGGCGCTGCCGGTGAAAGCCCACGGCGAAGCGGTGCGTTTCATCACGAATTTGCTGGATCAGATGAAGGATCGGGGAGTGATGCTCCAGCCGGATGGGCTGATCCTCCTGGCCGAGGACATAGACTATCTCTTCCTGTTTCGCAATGCTCGCGACAGGTTGATTGATGACCTCGAGCTTTTCGAGAGCCGCCGCAGCCGCGTGGAGCTGGCCGATTCCGCCGTCGA
Organism: uncultured Acidobacteriota bacterium; assembly: GCA_963719875.1. Taxonomy (GTDB): domain Bacteria; phylum Acidobacteriota; class Terriglobia; order Acidiferrales; family UBA7541; genus Palsa-360. The sequence goes on from CAVRDJ010000003.1 coordinate 63,707, forward strand.
TCAGGATCAGGCCCGGGAATAGTTTCTTTTCTTCCTGCAATCGCCGGTAGCGCCGTTCGACTGTTTCCTTCATGCTCGCGAAATCGTCATTTCCCCATTCGCCGCGAATGATGAATTTCCGGTAATCGGATTTTTTCATTCGCCCGTCTTCCCAGACGACCATCGAGGCAACCGTGTCCGAGCCCTGCAAGTGCGAGATATCGAAGCTCTCGATTCGGCGCGGCGGTTCCGGCAGACCGAGCGCCTGTTCCAGCGCCTCGACGATAGCCTTCGAGCTGGGCTTCAGCACGCGAAAACGCTGCTCGAAGGAGTGCCGCGCGTTTTTCTCCACCAATTCCAGAAATGCGTGTTTCGCACCGCGCTGCGGCATCAAAATTTCAACGCGGCTCCGAGGCGGTTCGAGATGCGCCCCTCGTTCGGTGAGAATATCTTCCAGCAGTTCACGATCCTCGAAGTCCATGGGAACGTGAATGGCGCGCGGCAGATACGCGGCGTCGAGGTAGAGCTGTTTCAAAAGCGACGACAGAAATTCGGCCGGCTCGAATTCCGCAAGGTCTTCCCAGTAAAAATCGCGCCGGTCCACAACGCGCCCGCCGCGAAGATGGAAGAGATTCACGGCAACCAGCGGTGGCTCCGCGTGCCACGCGAGGAACGTCAATGTCGTCTCCCTGCGCGGCGGCAATCTTTTGGCGTTCTTCGATCTCGGAAAGCGTGTGCAGAAGGTCCCGATACGCCGCGGCTTGCTCGAAGCGTTCGGTGTCGGAAGCCTCCATCATGCGGGATTCGAGGCTCTCCATCAGATCGTGCCGGCGGCCCTCAAGAAACAATTTCGTGTCGCGCGCCGCTTCCGCGTATTTCTCGTCCGTAGTCAACCCGGGAACGCACGGACCGTGGCACCGGCGAATGTAATACTGCAGGCAAGGCCGCGGGTGCTCGCGCGTCAGGTCCACCGTGCAGGAGGGAATGCGAAATGTCTTGTGGATGAAGTGGACGATCCGGTACGCGAGGCTATGCGGGAAGAACGGGCCGAAATAAATCGAGCCGTCTTTGACCAGGCGCCGTGTCACGTACACGCGCGGAAATTTCTCGAACGCGGTGTAACGAATGTACGGGTACGTCTTGTCGTCGCGAAGCAGCACATTGAATTTCGGCTTGTACTGCTTGATCAGACTGTTTTCGAGCGCCAGGGCTTCCCGCTCATTGTCCACAACGATGTAGTCAAGATCCGCGATTTCCCGCACCAGGGACCCGGTTTTAGCATCCACCCACCGGGATTCGAGGAAATACGATTTCACGCGATTCCGCAGGGAACTCGATTTTCCCACGTATAAAACAGTTCCGAGAGCGTCCTTGAACATATAGACGCCCGGCTCTGCGGGAAGGCTGGCGGCTTTTTGATCGAGTTTCATTGCGGGAGTAGAATGAGAGACGCGGCAATCCGCCCTCGGGCAACACCCATGATAGCAAAGTGAATCTTAATCTGCGCGCCACATGAACCGACCGGCATACATCGTACTCTTCGGAATCTTTTTGTTCGCAGGGGCTCGACCCCTGAGCGCGCAGCAAATTAATCCCAGGATTCCGCCGCCTCCACCTTCACCTCCGGCCGACACGCCAGCCGCGCCGCCATCCGTGCCCACTCCTGCGGCTACGCAGCCAATCGACCCGACAATTCCGCCGCCCCCTCCTTTGGAAGATTCAACGCCCGATCCTCCAGCCCCGCCTTCGGGGCCCGTCTTCGACCCGCTCCATGCGGAAAGGAGCCTCGAGGTCGGCAGGTTTTATCTAAATAAGGGAGCCTACGACGCCGCGATCGACCGTTTCGTGGAAGCGTCCAACTATCAACCCACTTTAGCAATGCCGTGGAAACTTCTGGGCGAGGCTTACGAAAAGAAGCACGAGTATTCCAAGGCCGTTGAATCCTACAATAAATATCTCCGAATTCTCCCACATGCAGCAGACGCCGCGAAAATAAAGAAACTCATCTCTGAGCTCGAAGAAAAATCCGCCCAGGAATCTCCCAAAAAAGCGGAACGCTAGTAGCGCCGGCTTCAGCCTGTGGGTTTTGGTTGCAAGTGGCGCGACAGTGCTCCGACCAACCCCCACAGGCTGAAGCCGGCGCTACAAAACCCGTCAAATACAGCAACGTTGCATGAACTCGATTTCAGCAGAGAAACGAAGGTTAGCGCAGATGCTCGAGAAATTTTCGAGCGCGTGCATACTGCGCGAAGCGTTTCTCCTCGGCGCGGAATTCAGGGGAGTGCGCCTGCAACCCGCACGCGGCGGCGCGCAGCGGATGCTTCACGTGCAACATTTCGTGATAGAGGATGAATTCCACCGCGTAATAGGGCACTTCAGCATGGTCCAGGCGCTTGTTCATCACGATCTGGTCGAGCGAAGGATCGTAGCATCCAAATTGCGATCGCCAGGGCCGCGCGCTCCATCCCAGGCGAGGCCGGCGAAGGCGCCCCTCGAAGTACTCGACGTTGAGCGCGGAGAACATGGGATCCAGATCGTGCGCCGAGCCGGCTGGATGGTCCTGGATGCGTCTCGCGCGCTTGCGGCGAACGCGCGCGATGTGCCGCCGGGTCGAGTGCGCCAGCGCGAACTGGCGATAGAGATCGCGCAACTCACGAGGCACGCGCCGGCGATACATTTGCCCGAGTAAAATCGCAGCGGCGGCTTCAATCACCGGGACGGGCGCTTCCTGCAAAATGTCGGAAAGCCGCACGAAGGCCACATCCTGCCGCAAGCGCAGCGTATGCGAGAGATTGGCGTACGGGTACAACTCCACCTGAAATTGCGGTGGCCGGCCCTGGCATCCCAGGCGCGTGAAGATGCGCTGAAAAATTCGGTCGCCCCCCAGCACGGCAGTGGAACCGCGATGGTCATTCGTCAGTCTTGGAGATCCTCTCACGACGGTTTGCGCCGCTCCGGTGGCGCAGCCATCTCCTTGGAAGCCTTATCAACATCCTTCGCTGCGTCCTGCGTGGCCTCGATCGCGTCCTCCAGATTTTCCTTATACGTTTGGTGTTCCGGGCCATTCATGGCAAGGTCCTGAAGATAGGGTAGGAATTCCTTGATTTTCGCCTGCATTGCCTTCACACCCTCGCGGATGTCCTGTTGTTTTTCGATCCCAATTTCGATCAAGTCGGCGGCATCGTCAATACAGCCCGTGTAGCCGTTCAGCAGGCTGTTCAAGCGATCGGTCCTTTTCTCGTCTGTCGGGTCGATATGGGCGAATTCATACTGAAGTTTTTTGATGCGGTCCGAGGCGAAGGTCGCAAAGAGTACGATGCGCGGACCCGTCGTCCCCGCTTCGCGAACCTTGTCGGCTTCCGCTTCGGAAAGATACTCCTTCTTTTGGGGCGCAGGATTAGCCCTGCCGGCGGGCACGACGGCCAGAATCGAAGCGAGGAGGAACATGGCCCCCGGTCTGGTGATGGATCGCATGGGACACCTCAAGGATCCGATTTCGCCGGATTTCTGTCCGGCTTGCGCGGGAACAACGCGTCGATGAGCTCGTTTTGATCCGCGAACAAATCGTTCCGAACCACGCGGAAAAATGGCCGCTTGTCTACATTCAGCGAAAGAATCAGTTCATCAATGCGCCGAATGCTTCCGCGAAGACTAATCTGAAGCTCCTTGAATCCTGCGGGTTTCCTTTCTGCGTCGACGCCCAGTCGGTGCAACGCCGCAACCATATCGTGAACTTCGTCGCGGTATTGTTCGAGTGTGTGAAGAGAGGCGACCTCGTCGTCCTTGAGTTGCCTCTTTGCCAGGTCCACTTGCTCGTCGCCTAATTTTGCCAGCGCGCGCGCTTTATGGACCGGGTCGGCCTCATGCTGGTATTTCGCCAGGTCCTCGGCCAAACGGTCTTGCGCGGCGAGCGGAGCGCACAATGCCAGCGCCGCAATCACTGCAATCCGAATTCTAACCGGCACGGTCATCTTGGAGGAAGGAAAAATGCCGCCATTCGCTTTCACTTTTTCTTGGACTCTCCCAATTCGCGCTGCAAAAAGAGGATGCGATGGCGTGCCTGAAAATCCTGAGTGTCATGCTGCCCGCCGTCCTGATCGAGGAACTTCTGATACGAATCGATGGCTTCCGCCTTACGGGAAAGTTTATCGTAACAAATGGCGCGAACAAACCAGGATCCGGGCTTGGGAGGCTCCAGTTTGGCAAGACGGTCCATGGCCTCGAGCGCCGAGGCATAACTTTCATTCAAAACAAAGACATTCGCCAGGTCGCGCAGCGCATCCACGGATTGCGGGTTCTGCTTGTACACCTGCGCCAGAATGCGAATGGCCGCGGGATAATCGTGCAGTTCGATTTGTGTGTGTCCCATCCATTCAGCCAAATCAGCGTCCGTGGGGGATAATTGATTCGCGCGGACCAATACCTCTGCGGCCTCTTTCCATTTTTTTTGCTCCATATAAATGTCGGCGCGCATCTTCAGTGAATCGGGTGAAGCCGTGGCGCCCGTCTCGAAAAGATCGAGTTCCGCGACGGCATCATCGAACTTGCCAAGCTCAAAAAAGGCTGAAGCACGGTCATAGTGCGAGGGACGGTCCGCGGGTTTAAGCTTCAAGTACTCCGCCAAGGCTCCGCGCGCCTCGTCTTTTTTCCCTTCGCTGAGCAATGTGTTGGCCAGTCCCAGCCGCGCCGGCGCCGAGTCGCTCCGCGCCGCGACGGCCTGGCGAAACTGTTCTTCCGCGCCGGGCGCATCCTTCAATTGAACCAAGACGCGGCCGAGCGCGTAGCGCGTCTCGTAATCCTTGGGTGAAATGGCCAGCGCGGCGCGGTATTGCTCGGAGGCCTCCGGCAACTTCCCGGTTTGCTCCAGGCAATAGCCTGCCAGGAATCGCGGGCGGCTTTCGGTGGGTTGCAAATCGGCCGCATGGCGAAACGCTTCCGTCGCGGTGGCGGGGTCGCTGTCCATCAGCACCAGGCCCAGGTTCAGGTGCGCGGCCGCCATCTTCGGGTCCAGCGCAATCGCGCGTAAGAATTGAGTCTTTGCATCCTCGGGGCGCTTCAATCCAACGAACGCGTACCCGAGCTGAAAATGTGCGTAGGGATCGTCGGGACGTTGCGCAATGTATTTTTGAAGCGGGTCGAGCGCCGCGGCGAATTCCATTTTGTTATTGGAATCAGTCGCCTGCTGAAGCAGCGGCGCGAGCGGATCTTCCTTTTCTTGAGGCGATCCGGTTGCCGGCGGCTTCGCGGGGGTTTTCCTTTGGGATTGCGCGCCGAGTGGAAGGCACAGAGCAGCGAGACAGGCAATTCCTAAACCAACTCGAAACCAATCCCTCGCGACCTCTTTCACCCGAATCATGAGTTTCACCTGTTCCGCACGGAGGAATGCGGCGCGCCGTCGTTTTGATTTGCGTGGGAATTCGCAAGGACGCGTGAAAGAAATTTACCAGTAAACGAATGAGAATTGCGCGCGACTTGCTCGGGTGTTCCGGTAGCGACAACCCGGCCGCCCTGCGCCCCGCCCTCCGGCCCAAGGTCGATGATCCAATCCGACGATTTGATGATTTCCAGGTTGTGCTCGATGACGAGAATCGACGCGCCCCCGTCGATCAGTTTGCGGAACGCCGTGAGCAATTTCTGTATGTCGTCGAAGTGAAGACCGGTGGTGGGTTCGTCAAAGATATACAAAACCCCCTCGTTGGCTTGCGTGGTGAGATGCGCCGCGAGCTTCAAGCGTTGCGCCTCGCCGCCGGAGAGCGTCGTCGCCGACTGCCCCAGGCGCAGATAACCGAGACCCACTTCGTCGAGAATTCTCAACTTCGAAGTAATTTTGGGCACTCCTGCGAAAAAGATCAGGGCCTCGCGCACCGTCAGTTGCAGCACTTCGTGCACATTCTTTTCGCGATAGCGCACTTCGAGGACGCCGCTCTTGAATCGCGTGCCGCGGCATTCCTCGCAGATCAGTTCAACGTCCGCCAGGAATTGCATCTCCACGGTGACGATGCCTTCCCCCTGACACGCTTCGCAGCGGCCTCCGGGAATATTGAACGAAAAATGGCCGGCCGTGTAGCCGCGCTTTTTCGCTTCAGGCGTGGAAGCGAACGCCTCACGAATCGCGTCAAACGCCTTGAGATATGTGGAGGGATTCGATCGAGGCGTGCGCCCAATGGGAGACTGATCGACGAGCACGACGCCTTGGAGCTGATGATCTCCTTCGATCCGGTCGCACAAATCCTGAAACTTCCCGCCGTTGCGTTTCGCTTCGATCGCCTTAAAAATCACGTCATGCACGAGCGTGGATTTTCCCGACCCGGAGACGCCCGTGATCGCCACCAGCATATGCAGGGGGATCATCAAATCGATGTTCTGCAGGTTGTGCGCCCGCGCTTTGTAGATCCGCAGAAACCGGCCGCTCGGCTTGTGCCGCAGCGTTGGGACGGGAATGCGCAGTTCACCGGTCAGGTAGCGCGCCGTCAGAGATTCGCTGCTCTGCAAAAGTTCGCTGCGCGGCCCGGCAAAGAGCAGGCTCCCGCCGTGTTCCCCCGCTCCGGGCCCCAAATCAATCACGTAATCGGCGGCGGCCATCATGTCCGGATCGTGTTCGACAACGAGGATCGTATTTCCCAGGTCGCGCAGGTGCTTCAGGATGTCGATCAGGCGATGCGTGTCGCGTGGATGCAAGCCAATCGACGGCTCGTCCAGCACATACAGTGCACCGACAAGATGCGACCCGAGCGAAGTGGCCAGTTGAATGCGCTGCGCTTCGCCTCCCGAAAGCGTCGAGGAGAGCCGGTCGAGCGACAAATAATCCAGCCCCACCTCGTCGAGGAAAAGAAGGCGCTGGCGAATTTCCTCCAGGATTTTTTCGGCGATGGCGGCCTGTTCTTCGCTCAATTCGAGGTGGTCCATGAATTGCCGCGCCTGGGCCACCGTCATGGCGCAAACTTCCGTGATGGATTTCCCCGACAGGCGCACGGCGCGCGCCTCGGCGCGGAGGCGCGATCCATTGCAATCCGGACAGAGCGCATAACCGCGATAGCGGCTCAAGAACACACGAACATGAAGCTTGTACTTTTTGCGCTCGAGCCACAGGAAAAAACCGTTCACTCCCATATAGTCGGACTTGGGGTCGCCTTCAATTATCTGGTTTTGCTGCGCGGCAGTCAGATTCCGGAAGGGGACATCCATGGGAATGTGGTTGGCCCGCGCGAACTTTCGCAGTTCGAGAACCACGGCGCGATAACGCGGCTTGGTCCAGGGTTGGATGGCGCCTTCGTTGAGAGATTTCCCGCGATCGGGAATCACCAGATTGATATCGAAGTCGACGGTATTTCCAAATCCCTGGCAGCGCGGGCACGCGCCGTACGGATTGTTGAACGAAAATAATCGCGGTTCCGGCTCCTGATACACCGCGCCGCACGTCTTGCACTCGAACCGCTCGTTGAACACCATCCGCTCCGATGGTCCGCCCGCCGCCTCCGGCACCAATTCGAGGATGGTCTCGCCGCGTCCTTCGCGGTAGCAGATTTCGACCGAGTCGACCAGCCGCGAGCGCATATCCGGGCCGATGGCGAGCCGGTCCACCACGACATACACCGGCTCCGTAAAATCGATGTCCAGCAGCGTTTCCGGAGACGAGAATTCGTGCACTCGTCCCGCTTGATATAGCCGCTGGAATCCCCGCCGCTGCAAACCGGCCAGTGCCAACTGGATCGTTTCCGGCGATGGTTTGACTGTTTTTTTCGCCGCCACTCGCCGCTGCGGCGCAGCCGTCGCAGGCGCGGCCGCCGCGAGATCAAGCGTATACAACACGTAAAATCGCCGTCCCTGCGGCAACACAATTACGCGAGCGGCGATTTCGTCCATCGAGTCCTTGCGTACTTCGCTGCCGCACTTCGTGCAAAAAGTGCGGCCCGCGCGCGCGTAGAGCAGCCGCAAATAATCGTAAATTTCCGTGGCCGTCGCCACGGTCGAGCGGGGATTGCGCGTCGAGTTTTTCTGCTTGATCGCAATGGCGGGCGCTATTCCGGTAATCTCATCTACATCGGGTTTCTCGATGCGCTCGAGGAATTGCCGCGCATACGCCGAAAGCGATTCGATGTACCGCCGCTGCCCCTCGGCGTAAATCGTGTCAAACGCGAGACTCGATTTGCCCGATCCCGAAACTCCTGTTACGACGGTGATGGCGTTGTGCGGAATGTCGAAGCTGATGTTCTTGAGGTTGTGAACGCGCGCCCCATGCACATGGATCGCCTCCAGCTCGGCCGCTTCAGCAACGGAGCTCGTTGCGAACGGCTCGGCAGCGGAGTTTTCTCTGGCAGTCACGCGGCCCCCTCCTCAGCGCCTTCGGCGACGCAAATCTAAACTGTCAATTATACGTCGCCGCAAGAAAGTGGGCAATTGACGTTCTTGGCCATAACTGCGAGTCCGACGCGCCTCGGACAGGCTCCCCAATCGTTTAAAACTTCATCGCTCAGCATTTTCAGGCTGCGGAAAAAGTAATTTATTTTGTCATTCCGAGCGAAGCGAGGAATCTCTCTTCGATTTAACTCCATGTAAAGAAAGAGAGATTCCTCGGTCGCCGCGGCGACCTCGGAATGACAAAAGGGGTGAGGCCCTTTTTCCGCAGCCTCTTTTGCCGATACTGATCGCCAATTCGTAGGGACAGGACAACGTTGCAAGAAATCTCCAGACGCATTGCAACGGTTAACCCTCCGCGCTAGACTGCGGACACCATCCAGAATATTGGATTGCACTTTGGCAGGCCGCTCCTTAGGTGTCGCGGGCCAGGGCGTGAACATGACCTTTCAACCGTTCGCCGGCTAACGAAAGTGAGGTAGCCTTGAGAGAGCCAACAGATGATTTGGCCGCGTTGCTTAGCGGCAATGTGCTCACACGCCGTCGGCTGATACAAGGTCTCGTCGCCGTTCTCGCGCCTGCCGCGCTGACCACAAAAGCTCTTTCAACGGATCCTCCTCAACAGTCATCAGCCACGCGTGCCACCGAGGTGCCATACGATCCAGCCGTTCTCCCCCCAGGCATACGCTCTCGCTTTGTAGAAAACGTCAATGGCCTCCGGATGCATGTGCTCGAAGCGGGTTTTGAAACGAAGGGCCGCCAATGCGTCTTGCTCCTCCACGGATTCCCTGAGCTCGCCTATAGCTGGAGAAAGGTGATGCTGCCCATCGCCTCGGCGGGTTTTCATGTAATCGCTCCGGACCGCAGGGCTTACGGGCGTACTTCGGGTTGGGATGTCGGTTACGACGATGACATCGCCCCGTTCAATACGCTGAATCAAGTCAAGGATGTGCTGGCGCTAGTTTTAGCGTTCGGCTACACCTCTGTGGCCGCTGTGATCGGGCATGACCAGGGCTCACCGATCGCGTCCTGGGCCTCCCTCGTGCGTCCGGATGTATTTCGCTCTGTCGTGATGATGAGTTCGCCGTTTGCAGGACCACCGGCGTTGCCGTTCAATACTTCAGATCTGCCGCACGCCGAAGTGGTAACGGGCGCTCGAGTCGACCCCATCGATGAGGGGCTGGCCGCGCTAAATCCTCCGCGGAAGTACTACCAGAAATATTACACGACGCGCCCCGCCAATGAAGACATCTGGCACCCACCGCAGGGTCTTCACGCGTTTTTACGCGCTTACTATCATATGAAGAGCGCGGACTGGAAACAGAACGCTCCCTTTCCGCTCCAGGCGAGAACCGCGAGTGAGTGGGCCAAGTTGCCCCGGTACTATGTGATGGATCTGAATAAGAACATGGCGGAGACAGTCGCCCCGGAAATGCCCTCAGCGGCCGCGATTGCCGCTTGTAAATGGCTCCCCGACGATGAGCTTCGGGTCTATAGCTCGGAGTTCGGCAGGACGGGATTCCAGGGCGGATTGAATGGCTACCGCGTCCGTTGGTCCGTTAAGGATCCCGCCGAGTTGCGGTTGTTCTCCGGTCGTTCGATTGACGTCCCATCACTCTTCGTCAGCGGGAAGAGCGACTGGGCCGTCTTTCAGACCCCCGGAGACTTCGAGAAAATGCAGAAGACGGGTTGCACTCGATTTTTGGGAGCTCACCTGGTGGAAGGGGCCGGACACTGGGTACAGCAAGAGCAGGCGGAAGAAGTGAGCAAATTGCTCGTGCAATTTCTTCAGGAAAATTCTCAACACAAAAATAAGGCGTGAGCTGACTGATCTAGTCGGCCCGGCCTTAGCCGCCGGCGTCTTGGACTTTGAATCGCCCACAAACTCGCCCGTTTGTTTCCCTCATGGGTACCAGGCGGTATACTTTTGACTGAGGCGGACGATGGCGCCGTTCGAACGAATCATCTGGATTGTCCTGGACAGCGTGGGAATTGGCGCCCTTCCTGACGCGGCGGACTACGATGACGTGGGCCGGAACACGTTAGGCCACATCGCTAAATCCCGTCCGCTGGCGCTGCCGAACCTTGTGAGCCTCGGACTTGCGAATATCGCCCCGCTCGATCATCTGGCGCCTCCAGTGCGTCCTGAGGGCTGCTATGGCAAAGGCGCCACGCACTCACCAGGCAAGGACACGACGACTGGACACTGGGAGATGGCGGGAATCTGGCTGCCTCAGGCCTTCCCCGTCTACAAACATGGTTTTCCGCGCGAATTGATCGAAGCGTTCGAACGCGCCATTGGCCGCAAGACGATCGGCAACAAGCCCGCCTCCGGGACGGAAATCATCAGGGAACTGGGCGAGGAACACATTCGAACGGGTTTCCCGATCGTTTACACCTCGGGCGACAGCGTATTCCAAATTGCGGCGCACGAAAACGTGATCCCCGTCGCCGAGCTTTATCGCATGTGCGAAATTGCGCGCAAAATGCTCGACGGGCCGAACAAGGTGGGCCGCGTGATCGCCCGGCCGTTCACAGGCGCGCCGGGAAACTTCCGGCGCACCGAACGCCGCCACGATTACGCGGTCGAGCCCCCGCGCCCGATGTTGCTGGACGTGCTCGTCGATAAGAAAATTCCGATCTTCGGCATCGGCAAAATTCACGATATTTACAACGGCCGCGGCGTCGATCGTTACGTCACCACGAAAAGCAACGCGGACGGCATGCAGAAACTCCACGCCACGATTGCGGAGCAGAAAACCGGCCTCATCTTCGCCAATCTCGTGGATTTTGACATGCTCTTCGGGCACCGCAAGGATGTGGAGGGGTTTGCCAAATCACTCGAAGAATTCGACGTGCTACTCGCGCCGCTGCTGAAGGCCATGGCGCCGCGGGACTTGCTGATAATCACCGCCGATCACGGCTGCGATCCCGATCCCGCCTGGCCCACAACCGATCACTCACGCGAATACGTTCCCATCGTGACATACAGTACGGCGGGGAAGCGCGCCGTCAACCTGGGGATCCGGGACACCCTTGCCGACATGGGCCAGACCATCGCCGAAAATTTTGGCGGGGCAATACCGCACGGCAAGAGTTTCTTGCCGCAAATCTCTTCCAATTGAAAATTTAGAATGAATCTCTGGTTGGCAGCGATCCTGGGAACGCCATTCTCCTGAATGGCGTTACGGAAAACGCCAATCGGGAGATTGGCGTTCCCGGGCTTCAAACCACAAGTGGCGACAACAATTTAGGAAGTTAGGCTTAATTGCCGGAGGATGGCGCCCGGGACGCGTAATATCCGGTGCGCGTTCGCACCGTGAGTTTTCCTGCGTTGCGAGGCGGCGTCACCAGAACTGACACGGCGCGGAAAGTACCATCGTGCGCCGTATTGGTCGGATAGTAGGCGACCGTGTATTGGTTGCGAATATCGTGGGCGATCTGCGTGCAGATCGCTTCGGTGTCGTCGGCAGTTTCCGGGAAAAAGGCCAGGCCGCCGGTGGCGTTGGCGAGATCGCTAAGCGCCGTCCGAGCTTTCTTCATGGCGCGATGGTTGTGCTTGATATCGTCGTCACTGAAGACTCCCACGGCGTAAATCAGGGCATTGGATCGCTGAGCCTGCTCGACTACATTTTCCAAACTGTGCCGGCTGGCATTGTCCTCGCCGTCGGTCACGACCAGAAGAACTTTCTTGTCGCGCGTGCCTTTCTTCAGGTGATCGAGCGAGCCGATCACGGCGTCGTAAAGCGCCGTACTGCCGCGGGCATCAATTCGCTCGAGGGCGGTTCTCATTTCCGTGAGGTCGCTGGTGAAATCGTGCTCGGTGTCCAGGTAGTAGTCGTCGTTAAAGTTGACGACGAACCCCTCGTCCTGCGGATTGGAAGTCTTGACGAACGTAATTGCCGCCGCATTCACCTGCGGGCGCTTGTCCCTCATGCTGCCGCTATTGTCCACGACCAGGCCAAAACTGACAGGCACGTCCTCCTGCTTGAAGACGGAAAGCTTTTGCTCGACTTTATCTTCCAGCACCCGGAAATTCTCTTCCATCAGTCCGGGCACGAATACGCTGCGGTCATTCAGCACGGATACATGCAAAACGACCAGGCTGACTTGCGATTTGATCTTGTACGCGTCCTTGGAGGCCTCCTGCGGGGGAGCCGCTGGCGCGGGAGGCTGTTGGGAGGGAGATATGGGCGCTTGCTGCTGGGCGGAGACGCCCGCCACAATGAGCACACCTACGGCCGCAAGAAAAAATGCCAAGAGAAAAACGGTGAAGCGGCCGTGGCTACTGGTTCGGGGCGTAGTAGCCGGTCTTTGCGAATACGTTGAGGGGAGGAAGCCCCTTGGGTGGCCGCAGCCTGACTTTAATCTTTCGCCAGGCGCCGTTGTGTCGCGAGTTGCTTGATTTGTATCCCAGAACATATTGGTTTCGGAGCTCCATTCCGATCTTCGCGGCAATGTCAGGCAGTTCCCCAAGATTTCCCACCGGAAAGACGCGACCTCCGGTCATTTCCGTCATCTCGGAAAGCAGCGAGGGCCCTTCTAATTCTTCAGGCGTTCGGGAACGTATGCCGATCGGATCGAAGATACCAATCGCGTAGAGTTGGCAGTCGGCCTCTTTCAAATAGTTCTTAACATCGCCTTCATTGTACCGACTATGATTATCCCCTCCATCCGATATGATGAGCAAGGCCCTCTTGCCGTTGTGTGCACCCCTCATCTGGCTCAGCCCGAGATAGATGGCATCGAGCAGGGCGGTGCGCCCTCGCGAGGCGGTGAACATCATCCGGTTTTGCAACTCATCCACGCTGCTGGTGAAGCCGCTGGTTAATTCGGCGCGATCGTTGAAACTCACCAGAAAAAATTGATCCAGCGGATTCGCCGTGCGCATGAATTGCACGGCGGCCTCACGGGCCTTTTCGACTTTGTCCGACATGCTGCCGCTCATATCGAAAACCAACCCGATCGATACAGGCACATCCTCGCTCGACAGCGTGAGAACCTCCTGCTCAATGCCGTCTTCAAACACTCGAAAATGCTCTTTTTCGAGCCCGGTGACGAGGCGGTCCAATGGATCCGTGACTGTCAGGTTCACAAGGGTCATGTTGACGTCAACCTTGATCCCTTGTCCTGGTTTGACTTGTGGTTCGGAGGGTTCTTTCGGTGGCTGTACGGGGCCTTGGGTCTGATTAAATGCGGTGGATGCGAACAGGGCGCACACAACAAGAGCGAATACGCCTACACATACCCGCTTTCGTCCTGCCATCACCGCATTGCCTGCCTTCGCCGGGGCTTCCCGGGCGGTCACGGCCGGTCCCGTTGTGCGAACCTTAATGCCATTCTACCACGCTGTAAACCCCGCGCAAGTCCCGGCATTGAATTTTGACAATTAATTTACTTTAAGATCGTCATCAAGAGTCTTGATAGCTGGACAATCGGCAAGGTGCGGGTTTGTTCGAACACTGTGATAGGATTTCCAAGTTCCGCTGTCCGTCTTTTAAATCGGCGCGCGTTGGGAAACCTTTATGGCCATCGCCGTGATTCCCGCTCGTTATTCCGCCACCCGCTTGCCGGGGAAACCTCTCGTGTCCCTCGCCGGCAAGCCCATGATCCAGCGAGTGTGGGAGCGGACGCGGGAGGCCAAACGTATAAGCCGCGTCGTCATTGCCACTGACGATGAACGCATTCTAAAGGCAGCGGCTGACTTCGGGGCGGAGGCGGTCATGACCCGTTCGGAACACCGCTCCGGCACCGAGCGCGTGGCGGAAGTGGCCGCACACATTGCCGGTGGAGGCGAAGAGATTTTTTTGAACGTGCAGGGGGATGAGCCCCTCGTTGAACCGGAGGCGATTGACACTCTCGTCGAGGCCATTGAGTTGGAGGACGGCGTTTCGATTGCCACGCTCATGGTCCCCATCGCGAAACCCGCCGACATCATGGACCCGAATATCGTGAAAGTGGTTCTCGATTTTGACGGCAACGCGCTCTATTTTTCGCGCGCGCCCATTCCGTGGGTGCGCGACCGCGATGCCCCGGTGCACGCGCAGCACATGAAGCATCTCGGGCTGTACGCGTTTCGGCGCGCCGCGCTGCTCGATTTTCCTACGCTTCCGCTCGGCGACCTCGAGCGCATCGAGCAGCTCGAACAGCTTCGCTGGATGGAAAACGGCTACAAGATTCGCGTCGCCGAAACGCAGCACGACTCGGTCAGCGTAGACGTGCCGGAAGACATCGAGCGCGTCGAACAGTTGCTGCGCAAATCAGCATCCGCCTCGTAAGCCAAGTAGCGCAGGCTTCAGCCTGTGGGGGTTAGTCCTTGCAAGGACCAAACCCCACAGGCTGAAAGCCTGCGCCACTAACTCCTTGGATTCAGATGCGAAATGGGTTTCAGTTAGAACGAAAACTTCGCGGCCAGCTGTATGCCGCGCGGTCCGCCGCCTCCAAGGAATGGGTTGCCGATGCCAACGTCGCCGGTCGCGACGATGTGGTAGAACCCGTTGCCCACTTCGCGATTTCCACTTGCTACAAACCCGCAACCGCAGCCCTGTTGGTTCACATTGCTCGCCGGGTCGGCAATGAATGATGGGAGCAGTGGATTGGAGAAATTTGGGTGGTTTAGGAGGTTGAAGAATTCGGCTCGCAGTTGGAGGTTCAAGCGCTCGGTGAACTTTGTGTTCTTGTAAATAGCGAGATCCCATTGCTTGAATGGCGGACCTTGCAGCGCGTTGCGGCCTAAGTTGCCGAAGTGCCGCGTCCCGGCCACGCAATCAGCCGCCAATCCATTTCCGGCGCCATTCGTAGTGCAGGGCATGGCGAAAGAGCCGAGATTGAGGAAATTGTTCGGGTCACCATAATTGTATGTGATAGGCCCAACGACATCTGGCCGGTCAAAGCCCTCGCCGCTCCCGCTGAAATCGTCCTCACCATTGTAATTGAGAGTGAATGGCTGGCCGGTTTGCACGGTAACCGTGCTATCCAGGCCCCATCCGTTCTTCAGCTTTTGCAACCCACCGCCCATACTGGGCAATTCGTAGCTGAAAACCCAGGTGAAACGCTTCGGAATATTGAAATTCGATGGTCCATATTCGTTCTTCGGATTTGTGCTGTCGGCCGGTTGCGCTGCGTTCGGAACGAAATCCTCGCCATCACTCGAATTGTCCATGGAGCGAGACCACACGAAGTTCACAAACGATGTGACACCGTGCCACGCGTTCACCCGCAAACTGGCCTGGAGCGAATTGTAGTTGGACTTTCCAGATGAGTTCTCTTGAAAGATATAAGTGGCATTGTTAGGAAAACCAAACGGCCGCGGCACACCGAAGTCGCAGCCTGAGACACCAGCCGAATTCGTGGTGTCGCAGTTGGTAATCGTCGCCTGGTTCGGCTGGTTGATGTCGAAGAACCGCCAGAGCCTGTGCCCCTGGGACCCAACGTACCCAATTTGGAGCGCTACCTTGCTTGAAATCTGCTGCTGGATATTCAAGTTGTAATTCTCGATGTAAGGCGGCTTGATATTTCGATCTACGCTAAAAATATCGCATTCGACCCTGGCGCAGTTCGAGGGCTGGTAGATGGGCACTCCGGGGGCAATTGTTCCCGTGGCCCCAGCAGAAGTAATTGGGTTTGTACCAAAATTGGCGTACGCCGGGCCAGGGGCAAAAAAAGCCGGGTAAGGGAGATGACCCAGAAACATGTCTTGCGAAGTGGAGTCAAAAAATAAGCCGATTCCGGCGCGTATGACAGTCTTCCCAGTGCCGAAGACGTCCCATGCCAGGTTGGCGCGCGGGGCGAAATTCCGATGATCCGGCTCGTAAAGCCTGGGCAGGGCGGAAGTCCCGACCTGCGCCAGCGCGCCCACGCCCGTGTCCGTCGCCGCGTTAAAGCTGGTCACTAGGAAATTGCTGAAAAGATTGTTCTTCTCGGCGATCACCCCGAAGTAATCCCAGCGAAGGCCGTAATTCAGAGTCAACCTCGGAGCCAGGTGAAAGCTATCCTGGAAATACACGCCAAAATCGTCTTCAAACGTATGCCGAATGGTATTCCCGGAGTACTGCAAACCTGCGGTTACCCCTGATTCATCAGCGCCGGAGAGAAAGTGCGACAAATCTGCAAATTTCAGTCTCCCGCGGAAATACTTGTCGAGGTACTGCTGAATGCTTGTGCGGCGGAATTCAAAACCGAACTTCAGTTCATGCTTGTTGTGCTTCCAGGAAAAGCTGTCGATGAATTGCACGTTGGAGTCCACGCGGTGCCTCGGGTCGGCGGAGTTCGCCCCGGGCTGGGCGAAAAAGGAACTTGCCCCCGACGGCGTCACAGAGACAAGAATGATGGGCAGGCCGGAATCTGCAGGGCCCGACCCCGAGCATGTTGGCCCGGCAACAGGAGAGGAACTCCCGGGCGCATTACTGGCCGCGCACAGCCCGATAGAGCTCGGATGAAAATTTTGATCCCCGGGAAAGAATCCTTCCGCGAAACGATTCCAGCCAACACGCATTTCGTTCAGTTTCGTTGAGGAGAAGACGTGCACATAAGAAATCGCAACGAGCTGGACGCGCGTCGGGGTCACCGTGTTGAATCCGGGAAGCTGGCCGCCGGTGGCGTTCAGTGCCAGAGGGAAAGACTGCGTGCTGTCCCCGAAGAAATAACGCCCAGTCACGGAGTCGTTCTGGTTAAAAGATTGGTCGATCTTCGCGATCATGCTCGTCAGGTTGTTGTACGAGGGAGAGATCACTTGAGCGTTGGGCCCTCTTGGACAGCCTGAATCAAATGCAGCCCAGTCTGTGTCCGTTGGCACCGGCCGTGCTCCCAGATTCGGCTGCGGCCAGAACTTGAGGAGTTGAGTAGTTACGGAGTTGGGGGTGCCGATTGCTGCTTCGTCAAAACTGATTCGGTTTGGCTCAGGAACGCACGCAAGAGTCACAACGCCGACGCGCTCCTGCTGTCCTTCGTAATCGAGGAAGAAGAATGTTTTATCCTTGATGATGGGTCCGCCAAGGGCGCCGCCAAACTGATTGTTGTGAAAGGGAGCCCTTGGTTGGCCAGAAGTATTGAAAAAATTGCGCGCGTCCAGCGCGCTGTTACGGAAATACTCGAAGGCGCTGCCATGAAACTGATTGGTTCCGCTCCGCGTGACGATGTTGACCACCGCGCCGCCGTTCCGTCCGTATTCCGGCTCGAAATTCGAGAGCACGGCCATATCGCTCACGGCGTCGATCGGTAGGATGGCCGACGGCGTGGCGAACACGCCGCCCTGGTTAATGGCCGGATCATTGCGGTACCCGTCGTTCATGTCCGTGCCATCAAGGAGATAGTTGTTGGACCGCCCCCGCGCGCCGTTCATGGAAAACTCGCCGAACGATCCCGGCGAATCGGTAATCTGGTCGGGAGAGCCTGCCACACCGGGATTCAAATAGATCAGCTTCGTGTAGTCGCGTCCATTGATGGGCAAGTCCTTGACGCTCTCCTGCGTCAGCGTGCCGCCGAGCGTGTCACTGGTGGTTTCGATCTGAGGAAGTTCCGAGCCCGACACCTCGATTTGCTCGGTCATCTGGCCGGGCTTCAGCGCCGCGTCTACGCGCAGCTCGGCCGCAACGGTTACTTGGACTCCCTTGGTGACCGAAGCCTGAAAATTCATCTTCTCAATCGTCACATCGTAGGCACCGATTGGCAGCTCGGGGACGCGGTAGCTGCCGTCTGCCTGAGATTCCGTCGTCCGCAGAAGACCCGTGCCGAGATTGCGGACGGTGACTGCGGCATCGGGTACAACCGCTCCGGTCACGTCTGTGACGGTTCCAAGAATCGTGCCGCGAAATGTTTGCGCCCTGCACGTTGTCACGGTCAAGGAAAGGAACAGTCCTGCGAATAACAGCTGCGCGAATACAAATCTGCACTTGCGGGGATTCTTCATGTGCATCTCCTCCTTAGCCTTGTATGTCTTTCCTGCAACACTCCCCTCATTCAAAGAAGCAGCCGGACGCATAAATCAATCCAATGGAAAACTTGGTTCTGCCTTCCAGGCTGCGTGTCATTCTACCCTGACTTGCAAGCTATCGCGTCCCTGAAACGGAGGATGAATGGGTAGCGTAGATGTACCGGAAGATGTGGCGCGCGTCGAACAGTTGCTGAGCGAATCGTTCTCTGTTTGGGGATGGTATTGCAGGAAATATTCTTTAGAATTGCCGAAGGAGAGCCCCGGCGGCGAGCTGCCCGGGTTTGATTCCCATGAGGTAAACCTGAGTGGGACTTATGACGTAGGCGGCAAAATTTGGAGTGCCGGAATTGAGCGCAAGGGTCGCGCGTCCAGTCGCGGCGGGAGCCGAGTAGGAGCCCGTCACGGCTTGCCCCGCTGTAAGCGTCCCTCCGGTGTTGATGTCAATCGTTCCAGACGTTACTAGGCCCGAACCATTGGCGCTGATCTGCCCCGTGCTGACTTGTAAGGACCCTCCAGAAGTGCCGCTGGTCTCGAGCGCATAGTTGCCTTGAATGGACGCCAGCGTGAATGGCGCGCTTTGTTGCTGACTGAAGAGTCCATCACTGGCAATCCCTGAATCGGTTTCCTGCAACACGGCGGTCGTATTGGATCCCGCCGGGCCCAGATAAAACACAAGAGTGTATGTCCGGCCCGATGTTGCAAACGTAGCCGTGCCACGGCCATTCGACGCGACTGTATAGGTGCCGGCGTTTGTACCGCTGGGCAGGAATGCCAGACTTGGAGTCGGTGTTCCATTCACGTTTTCATCGAGCACGCCGCTTGTGAAGTGGCCGTTTCCATCCGCCAGAAAGCTTCCCGCGGTTGCGATCGTTCCGCCCGGGGCTGATCCGGCCAAAAGAAATGCGAAATTGCCGTTGAGGGCGGAGACGTTAAACGTGGCAATGGGAGCTTGCTGGGACGTGAATCCCGCAACCTGCTGCGCGGTGTCGGTCCCCACAAATTTCGCAGCTCCTCGGGAGACGACGTAAAAGTTGAGCGTCAAAGTTGGACCAGCGGCGCACGAAGCGTTCAGCGTAAAGAGCGTCAAAGTCCCGCGCCCGTTCGAGCCAATCGAATAAGTGGAAAGGGAAGTGGGCGTTGGAGCGCACACCGTCTTATTTCCGGCGATTTGAAATTGCTTCGCCGTTCCGCCATCGTTGATATCGATGGCCCCTTCTGTAATGTTGCCCGCGCCATCCGCGTTAAATTCGCCGATCTGCGAAAGTCCATTCGATCCATGCATACCGGCAAAGTCAAAGACGTAGGTCCCATTCAAAGCCGAAAGGGGCGTGCCGGCGAACGTCGAAGCATTCTGCGCATTCGCCTGACCCGCCGCGGTCCCCGTGGCGTCGAAACCAATGATCTGCAATTGCGTGCCATCCACGAGGACGAAGTTGAAACTGGCAGGCGTGAGCCCGTCGTTGAATTGCAAAGTTCCACGGCCATCCGCGCTCACCGTATATGTACCGGTCGTGAAAATCGGCGTTGTCGTCGCGCCCGAAGCGGCGTTGACGTCCTCTAACACGCTGCTCAAATGTCCTGCCCCATCCGCCACGAAGCTGCCGGCTCTGAAAAGGTGGCCCGATGCGTTGCTTCCTGCCATCGAAAAGGCAAACTGCCCCTGCAGGGAGGAAATGGAATAGTTCGAAATCGCGACGGCCACGCTCACGGCGGAGCTTAAGCAGTCCTGCGACAGGGCCGCCGTGACGATGGCAGCTGAACCAATGGGTGGGGTAAGCGGCGGCGTGTAGACGCCTTTCGAGTCAATCGTGCCGAGTGTCGAGTTCCCGCCCAAAATGCCGTTGCCAACGACCGGTCCTACGCACCAATAGATTACATCGCCCGTCCCGCCGGATTCGGTCGCGCTAAAAGTTACCGCGTTGGCTGCCCCGGCGCCGGAAGTTACCTTCACGGGGTAGGGAGGGCCTGGCGAAGTAATCGTCAAGATTGGAGCAGGCGTGATGGTGACCATGGAAGTGGCGGAGACTTTTAGATCTTCAGTCGAAACAACAGTCACATTCACGGTTGCCGGAGAAGGCACCGTCGCTGGAGCAATATATAGACCGCTTGAATCGATCCGGCCAACCGTGTCGTTTCCGCCCTGCATGCCGTTCACCTGCCAAATGGGGACGGAATTCGTGCCACCTTGAATGGAGTCCAGGAACTGCTGCCTTGTCACGACATTCACGGAAACGGTGGCTGGTGAAATCGTGACGCTAATATTAGTCAACGGGTCTGTGCATGTGGATACCGAAGATGTCGTGGAACTGGACGAAGCGGTGGTCGTGCAGGTCACCGCCGTGCTCGCGGGCGCAGCGCCGCAGGAAGTCAGGCCGAATGTGGCAATGCCAGTGAGCGAAACCAGGAATAGGAGGCGTTTCACGGCGCCTCTCTTTTCGCTCTTCCAGATTCCGGATACATAAGATTCGGTCCCAACCTTGACCCTCAAAACGTAAAATTATATCCCGACACTCGAATTTGCGCGTTCAGGGGATCCAATCCCTGAAGCCTCAGGGCCGAAAGGCCACTTTCACGCAAATCTGGTTGTCCGACCTGACCGTCGGACCTGCTGCAAACAACTTCGCGTTTGATACTGCGAGACTTCTTTAAGGGCGGACACTCTTCTCTAAAACTGATTGTTGAGCACGCCAATCGCGGTGCCCGAGGGGGCTGGGTCCGTGTCCAGGACATAAAACAGCGTCGGGCTCACCATGTACAGCACTAAATTCCGTGTCGTAACGCTCGGCGTTGTAGTTAGGGGGAGAGCCATTGTTCCTCGAAGGCTCGCCGCTGGAACGGGAAGGTACATTCCATTCGTGATCGCAACGCCTGTTTGTGTCGTGCCGAAGTCATTGAGATCCAGCGTTCCTGCCACCCCCGTGCCTGAACCGGTGCTCGTGAGTTGCCCGAGAAAATCCTCTCTCTGGCCCGCCGTTCCGGCGGCGTTCGTCCCGCCGAGCCGGAACGCGAAACTGCCGGTCAAAGTGCTATCCGCGAACGGCCCGCCCTGGGACGGAACGAGGAAGCCGTGAGCAATGACTCCGGAAGTCGTTTCCTGGAGCACTGCGTCGGATGCCGAAATGATATAGAAGACATAAGAATGAGCGCCAACGGTTAGGGCGCCCCTCCCGCAAGGATCCATCGTGTAGCTGCCACTAAGCGTTCCGACCGCCGACGACACTGTGCCGCCGCTATTTTCGTCAATCGACGCGGCACTGACAACACCGGTCGACGCCGTGAAGCTGCCCACATCCGCGATCACAACGCCGGAGGACTCTCCCGAGGTTTCAAACACAGTCAAACCACTCAGTGCGTTCAGGCTCCAGCCGCAAGTGGAACTGGTTTGTTGTTTGAAGGCGTCGCCGACCACTATCGACGCCGGTGTCGTCGGAGTTGCGGATGAAGCGGTATCGATTTCAATAAATTTCGCCCGGCTGGCTGAAACCGGATAAAAGCTGAATGTAAGTCCGCCAAGGGTCACCGTTCCCCGGCCGTTCGAACTGATCGAATACGAGGTCCCGGCGAGGGCCACGGGCCCGCCGGCATCGATGTCCATCTCGCCGGGCGCCAAGGGCGCCACAGAACTGCCGGGGCTGATCGTGCCAAATCCATTGGCCGAAAATTCCCCTGCTACGGATTCCTCCGTCGCGCCAGCCGAAACACCGGAGAAATTAAACGAGTAGGTCCCGGACAAATTTCCGTTGTTAGGGAAAACCAATGGGTCCTGTAAAAGAAATTCACCCCCTGCAATCGTCGTCGCGGAGGCCACTGCCGGAGAACTGAATTCAATAATTTGCGCTTGCTTGGGGGAAATAACCACGATGCGGAAAAAAGCGGTGGCGGAGGACGATCCCAACGGGCAGGCCGAGTTGGTGTCCTCGCAGAATTGGATGGTGCCGCGTCCATCCTGACCGATGGAATAAGATCCAGTGAAGCTGCGTTGCGTAAGGACCGTGTTGGGCGCTCCACCTTGATTTGTATCCTCAATCCCGGTGAGGGCGCCCGCGCCTGCCGTGAAGCTTCCCGCACGAGCCCAAAACGCGTGTGTCGTC
This sequence comes from uncultured Acidobacteriota bacterium, assembly GCA_963719875.1. Classification (GTDB taxonomy): domain Bacteria; phylum Acidobacteriota; class Terriglobia; order Acidiferrales; family UBA7541; genus Palsa-360. The sequence continues at coordinate 86,063 of CAVRDJ010000003.1, forward strand.
AGCCTTCCACTCGTGGAGAAAACGTATGATCCGCTTAGGACCTTGTCTCCAAAAACCACGCTGACCGTCACGCTCATCGTTTGCGTCTTGAGAGCCTGCGACGTGGCGGTGATGGTGACCTTCTGTCCGGGCGGCGGAACTAGGGGAGCTACGTAGTTGCCTAGCGCCGAGATGCTTCCAATATTTCCCCCAAGGTTGTTCGTATTGGCGACGCTCCAGTTGACGGGAACAGTCGCGCCGCTGGAAGCCGTCGCCGTGCAAGACAGCTGATTGCCGGAGGAAACGGTCGACGTCGGACTACCTGAGGAATCGTTGCATGTGACCGCGGTAATCGCTGTGGCAGCCACGATGGTCAGACTTGCCGTTGCGGTCAAACTGGATTGCGATTGGGAAGTTGCTGTGATCGTTACGACGCCGTTGTTGGTTGTCGGCACCGTCGCCGGAGCCGTATACAACCCGGCGCTAGTAATCGATCCAGAGCTAGTTCCACCGACTGACCAATTCACCAAAGTGCTGCCGCTCACGTTTAAGACGGTGGCCGTGCATTGCGCAGTGCCAAGCACGGTCACATTAGCCCCAGTCCCTTGGGTGGGTGTACATACAGCTGATATGGTCGGAGGTGTGGTCGTGCTGGCAGCCTTGCCGCAGGAACTCAGGATCGCTGGCACGGCGATCAGCGCAAAGAAAAATAAAAGACGCTCCCAACGCACCTTGTCACGCCCCGAATGGAAATTTGGCTCCAGCACTAGAAATCCCCCCGCCCGCACCACGCTGATTTTCCTGAGGAAGATACGATCCTTTTCTTGCGGCAGGCTCCAAGTCGCTGACTTGCCAAGGCGCCTTGGCGACGGCGGGGAGAGCCCACACCCTTCCGACGGAGCGAACATCGGATGCCTCGATCCGAACGAACGCATCCGTTTGCCGTTAAAAATGCTTCCCACTTGCCGATGAGTGTCAGGCCCCTGAGATCGTGTTTTCCCACTGCCGCCGAAACCCCATATCCGCACACCTGCAACCAACCTGGTGGCAAGCCGTTTAGGAAACTGGACAGAATCACATTCCCCGCGAGGCATAGATGCGGTGCCGCATCATTGTGTCGCCTGCTGAAAAGCGGAATGTGACAATAGACCGTTCCCCCCCGATAAAGTCAAGAGAAATTTGCACTTCCCAGGAATTGACGCACCCGGTACGCCGCGCGGAATTAGGAAAGAGAGCTCCCGAATTACTGGACGATTCTAAACCATTTAACCGAATTTGAATATCCTCAGACGAGACGCGAACCGAAACAATTTGGTGGTGTCGCAACGGCAGGGGCAAGACATGTCGTGCCCCTACAGCCGACTCACTGACTCGCCGATTCGTGAAAAGTCACGCTCCGATTTTGGATGGGCATCCGTTGCGCGGGCGAAAGACGGTCTAATGTCGCACTTTTAAGCGCACTCGGAGCACCATGCGGCTGAACGTTGACAGCAACGCGCCTTCCCCGTACAATGCGTTGTACGCCAACATCTTTCTGGAGGATTGAACCCAGTTCCGCAACACGTGCTTTTTACGCGGCTGGAACTGAGAGGATGGGGCCGAAGTATATTTTTGTTACCGGTGGTGTTGTATCCTCCCTGGGCAAGGGCGTAGCAGCGGCGTCGATGGGCTGTCTGCTCGAAAGCCGTGGTCTCCGAGTCACTCTCCAAAAATGTGATCCCTACTTGAACGTGGATCCGGGCACGATGAGCCCGTATCAACACGGCGAAGTGTACGTCACCGACGATGGCGCCGAAACTGACCTTGACCTCGGACACTACGAGCGCTTCACCCACGCCAAACTTACGCGCGAGAACAACTGGACGACCGGGAGAATCTACGAATCCATCCTCACCAAGGAGCGGCGCGGAGATTACCTGGGCAAGACGGTGCAGGTCATCCCGCATGTCACCGACGAGATCAAAGCAGCCTTCCGCAAAATTGCTGTCGATACCGACGTCGTGATCATCGAGATCGGCGGGACGGTCGGAGACATCGAATCGCTTCCGTTTCTCGAAGCCGTCAGACAAATGCGCCTGGAACTTGGCCCGGAAAATTTTGTTCACGTGCACGTGACGCTCGTCCCGTTTATCCCCACGGCCGGGGAATTGAAAACCAAGCCGACGCAGCATTCGGTGAAGGAGCTGCTTTCGATCGGAATTCAGCCGGATCTCCTGCTGTGCCGCAGCGACCGCACCGTGCCGCAGGAATTGAAAAAGAAAATCGCGCTCTTCTGCAACGTCCCGGAAGCGCGCGTCATTTCCATGCCGGACATGGACACGATCTATGCTGTGCCGGTAGCGCTTGCGGACGAAGGACTCGACGACCAGATTCTCCAGCAGCTGCATTTGCAAGCGCGGCAACGCGACCTGAGCGCGTGGTTCGAGTTGCTGGATCGCATTCGGAAACCGCAGGGCGAAGTGCGCATCGCCGTGGTGGGCAAGTACGTGCAGCTCGAAGATGCCTACAAGAGTTTGCGCGAAGCGCTGATCCACGGCGGCCTCGCTCACAAGGACCGCGCGATTGTCGAATGGGTCGAAGCCGAAGAGCTCGATTCGCGGGAGACGGCGGCGCTGCGCTTGCAGCACGCCGACGGAATTCTGATCCCCGGCGGATTTGGCAAGCGCGGCATCCAGGGAATGATCTACGCCATCGAATACGCCCGCACGCACAAGGTTCCGTTTTTCGGCATCTGTCTCGGGATGCAATGCGCAACGATTGAATATGCGCGCGACGTGGTAGGACTTGCCGGCGCGGACAGCACCGAGTTCGATCCGCAAACGCCGCATCGCGTGATTTATAAATTGCGCGAGCTGCTGGGTGTGGACGAAATGGGCGGCACCATGCGCCTCGGCGCGTGGCCCTGCAAGATCGAGAAAGATTCCACGGCCTACCGCGCCTACGGAACCACCGACATCAGCGAACGCCACCGCCACCGTTACGAATTCAATTGCGAATACGAAAAAACGCTCACCGCCGCTGGTTTCCGCATCAGCGGCCGCTCGCCCGATGGCAAATACGTCGAGATCGTAGAGGCTCCTGACCATCCCTGGTTTCTCGCCTGCCAGTTCCATCCGGAATTCAAGTCGACGCCTCTTGTGCCGCATCCGCTGTTCTATGCGTTCATGGGGGCCGCGCACGCACATCAGCATGGCGGCAGCGGCGTTGCCTCAGGAAGTCCAGCCGCGGTTTCCATGTCGGCCAAAACATCGCCATCCAATTAGATTGGGATTTAAGTAGCGCGGGCTTCAGCCTGCGGGGTTTCGTTCATGCAAGGACTAACCCCCGCAGGCTGAAGCCCGCGCTACTAAGCCGCATTCGAGGCGCGCGCAGGCATTTGAGGGCGACGCTTGTGCCACTGCGTCGCTTGCTCGTACGCCTGGGCGAGCTGCAAGACAACCGCCTCGCCCCCCGGCGGGCCGCTGATTTGCAGGCCGATCGGAAGGCCACTCGTCGTGAAGCCGCAGGGAATGGAAATCGTCGGCAGACCATTCCTGTCAAAGGGTCCCGTATTGCGCAGGTCCAGTACAGGACCTAAGGTTGGGGGATCTGCATTGGCGTCCAAGATAGTACGTGGCGGGGTCGGCGCCGTGGGTGTTACCAACGCATCGACCGACTCAAACACCCGTTGCGTTGATCGTCGGATTTCAGAGATCTCACGAAGCCCTCTGATATAGGCGGGCGTTGTTACTTCGGCGCCGCTACGGATTCTTTTGAGGGTCCAAGGATCGTAGAGTTCCGGGGTTTTGGCCACGAATTCAGAGTGGTAAGCATATGCCTCGGCGCGCAGAACTGAAGTGTCGGTGCTCACCGGTAGTTTAATTTCTTTGAGACCAGAGGTAAGTCGCTTTAAATCCGTTAGAGCCTCATTTATCGCAGCCTCAACCTCCGGATGCAGTTCCGCAAAAAAGAAATCGCGCGCTACGCCCAGCCGCAGTGAGGAAGTTTTCCCATGAAGGGCTGCCGAATAATCAGGGATACTCATCTGCTGGCTGGTCATTTCCAGGGGATCGTAGCCCGCGATGGCCTGGAGAATAATCGCAGCGTCGGCCACAGTACGCGTCATGGGCCCGGCGTGGTCGAGTGACCAGGAAAGCGGGATCGCGCCTCGCGTGCTCACCAGCCCATAGGTGGGCTTGAGACCGACGATGCTACAGTAGCTTGCCGGTTCCCGAATCGAGCCACCGGTATCTGACCCCAGAGCCCCAAAGCAAAGTTCCGCGGCCACTGCCGCGGCAGACCCGCCTGAGGAACCCCCGGCGATGTGGCTCAGTTCCCACGGATTGTGGACCGCGCCAAAATAACTGATAACCGAGGTGCCGCCATACGCGAATTCGTGCATGTTGGTCTTGCCCAGAAACACTGCGCCTGCGATTTTGAGCCGGCGCACGACCTCGGCATCTTCCGTGGGGATGCGATCCTTAAATACGCCGCTGCCGCCGGTGGTTCTTACGCCGGCCGTATCGAAGAGGTCCTTCAGCGCAATCGGGACGCCTTGAAGTGGTCCTCGCCAATTTCCCCGCATCACCTCAGATTCGGCGACACGCGCTTGTTCCAATGCCGAATCTGCCGTGATCGTGATGAAGGCGTTCAGGGCGGGGTTGACTCGGTCAATTCGCGCGAGGCAAGCCTTTGTCAGTTCCACGGGCGAAACTTTTTTCTTGCGGATCAGATCGGCTACTTCGCGGATACTCAATTTAGTGAGGTCGTCACTTTGGCTGCCGCTCACGGGATCGGTCCTTTGAGAATGCAGGTCTCTTTCCGTCACTGCGGGGACTTTCGCAAAAGAAATTGCAGTTCCTGCCAGAGTGGCTTTGAGAAACGACCTTCGCGATAAATCTTCGGATGGATTCGTCATTTGTGGCGGAACTTATCACACAACCTGATTGTGAGTACATGGTTACCCGCCGTTCGCGGAATCCCAGTTGCCGTTGGCCCATCCGATCAAGGCGGGCGAAGAAATGTCGAGGGATGTTTCCTGGGAACGCCAATCTCCCGATTGGCGTGGCGCAATCCGCCAATCGGGAGATTGGCGTTCCCGGGCTTTCCGTTGCAAAACTTGCCTGTCCCGCATACGCTATGATCCGCCTCAAGATTCACAGAGAAATCTGAATGCAAATTGCGAAGGAAATTTCGATTGGAAGTGTCCGCATCGGCGGCAACCAGCCGCTGGTGTTGATGGCCGGGCCCTGCGTCATTGAAAGCGAGGGGCACGCTCTGATGATGGCCGAGCGGCTGGCCGAAATCACCGCTCGCGCCAATGTACCGTTTGTTTTCAAAGCTTCTTATGACAAGGCCAACAGGTCGTCGGAACAATCTTATCGTGGCCCGGGGCTTGCTGAAGGTCTGCGCATATTGAAAAAAATCAAGGAGCGCTTCGCGATTCCGATCCTGACGGACATTCATGAAGCGTCTCAGGCGTCGCCGGTTGCCGAGGTCGCCAACGTCCTGCAGATTCCCGCGTTTCTTTCGCGTCAGACGGACCTGCTGATGGCTGCCGGAAAGACGGGCCGCGTGGTGAACCTGAAAAAGGGACAATTCCTTTCGCCGTGGGAAATGGCCAACGCCGTGGAGAAAGTAGCGAAGACCGGGAATGAAAATATTTTTCTCACCGAACGCGGGGCTTCCTTCGGATATCAGAATCTCATCGTCGATATGCGCTCCTTTCCGATCATGCGAAAGACGGGCTGTCCCGTGGTCTTCGACGTGACCCATTCGGTGCAGCTCCCCGGCGGAGCGGGGAAGTCCAGCGGGGGCCAGCCTGAATTCATTGAACCGCTTGCTCGCGCGGGCGCCGCCGTGGGCGTGGACGGCATTTTTCTGGAAGTGCATGAAAACCCCGGGAAAGCTCTTTCGGATGGAACCAATGCTTTGTCGCTCGCGGAATTGCCCGCCCTGCTGGGAAAACTTAAACAGATTGCCGCGCTGGTCCGCGGCTGGAGCGTGCAGTGAGCCCCGACCGGAGCCTCGATACGGCGAGACGCGTTCTGCGCATCGAAGCCGAGGCGCTCACGGAGCTGCTGCACAGGCTCGACGCGAGTTTCCAGCAGGCCGTGGAACTTTTGCTGGCCTGCAAAGGCCGCGTGGTTGTCATCGGCATGGGGAAGTCGGGGTTGATCGGCCGGAAAATCGCAGCAACGTTTTCAAGCACGGGCACGCCTTCGGTTTTCCTGCATCCGGCCGAGGCGGTGCACGGCGATCTTGGAATGCTGATGCGCGAAGACGTTGTTCTCGCGGTGAGCTATGGCGGCGAAACCGAGGAAATCGTCGCCCTGCTTGAGACGATCAAGCGGCTGGGCCTGCCCATTATCACCCTCACCGGCCATCCGAAGTCCACCATTGGCGCTGCGAGTGAGGTCACACTTGATGTCAGCGTCAAGGAAGAAGCTTGCTCGCTCAACCTGGCTCCGACGGCTTCGACGACGGCGGCAATGGCCATGGGCGACGCGCTTGCCGTTTCGCTGCTCGACCGCCGCGGATTCAGCCCAGGGGATTTCGCCGCTTTGCATCCCGGCGGGCGCCTGGGCAAAAAACTTTTGCGCGTTGAGAATCTGATGCACTCGGGAGACGCCATGCCGCGCATCGCAATTACCGCGAAAATGCCGGAACGTCATTTACGAGATAAGCAAAAAAGGATTGGGCATGACGACGGTCGTGGACAACGAGGGCCGCCTCGCGGGAATCCTGACCGACGGCGACTTGCGGCGTTTGATGCAGCAGCGGGGAGCCGCCACGATTGGCCTGGTCGTCGGTGATTGCATGAACAGTACACCGCAGACGCTCGCGCCGGGCGAACTGGCCGGCAGCGCTCTGCGCATCATGGAAGAGCGGAAGATCACTTCCCTCGTGGTGATCGATGCCGTGCGAAAGCCGCTCGGCGTCGTCCACCTGCATGACCTCTGGACGCTCGAGCTTTTTTAGCGGGTTCGGTTTTCTCCGCTTTTCTCCGTGTTCTCTGTGTTAAGGATTTTGCGGTGAAGCCGGAAAAACTTTAACACAGAGAACACGGAGAAAAGCGAGGACACAGGGAGCTAAGTGGACTTTCCAAAAAGGAGATTAGGTACCAAACCGATTCCAATGGCAAAAAAGCAGACGGGCGGAGGATCGGCGCGATCCCTAATCGCGCGGGCGAAAAAGATTCGAGTGCTGCTCATGGACGTAGATGGCGTGCTCACCGATGGCCGCATCTGGCTGCTCTCGCGCCGGGACGGCACGGCCAGTGAAATCAAAGGATTCAGCGCGTATGACGGAGCGGGATTGAAGCTCGCGCGCGCCGCCGGACTTCGCACCGGGATTATTACCGGGAGGGAATCCAGCGCTGTCTCGCAACGCGCGAGGGAATGCGAAATCGAGTTTGTGTTTCAGCACCGCGCCACAAAACTCGGTGCACTGGAAGAGATTTTGCAGACAACGGGTGCAAGCGCAAACGAAGTTGCCTACGTCGGCGACGACCTTCCGGATCTTCCCGTATTGCAGCGAGTGGGCCTTGCCGTCGCGGTGGCCAACGCCGCTCCGGAAGTGAAACGCGCAGCGCATTTCGTTACTTCCCGTGCGGGCGGCGAGGGAGCGGTTCGAGAAGTGATCGAATTGATCGTCAAGGCGCAAGGGAAGTGGGCTGCCGCCTCCCAAGATGCCAAAGCGTAATTTCTAACTGCGAAGATTGTCCAAAGTTTTCCACCGGGAAGGCAAACCCCGATTCGGTTTTAATTCAAACTAAAGGGGAGGGTCCGTCGAGGATGCGGTTCCGGTCGCATTCGAGCGAATGACCAGCGACTGGTCCGTGAAGAATCCCCTCTGCCCCGAAGTCCCGGGAGCGACGGGATTGGCCGTAACCGAGTAGCTCGAAATTTCTCCGCCCGGTCCTACCGCGCCAGGCGTGTAGGAAAACGTGTAGCCACTCTTCATTCCCGAAGCCAGCACGGAATCGATAAAATCCGCCGAAGTCGAAGTAGGCGAGGTGGATGGCCCTAAGTCGGATAAAGCAGCCGGGTATCCGATTTCGTAGGTCGAAGCGTAACTGACAAAGGCAGTGTTCATCGTTCGCAGCGATCCCACGGCGGAAGCTTCGTTGGCGGCCATCTTCGAACGCATGAGGTTCGGGATGGCGATCGCTGCGATGATCAAAATGATGGCGACGACGATCAGCAGCTCGATTAGCGAAAAGCCATTCTTGTGTGTGTGACTCATCATTTTTTCCGGTGATTGGGAGTTCGGGGCGTCGTGAAGCCGGACGGGATTACTAGCTACAAGCCTACGCCGGGATACGGGCCGCGGCAATGGGCGGCGAAGACACCTGTCCCGCACCTGTCCATGAGGACAGGAGAAGATCCAGTGAAAAAGAGGGCCGTGTTTCATTTGTTTCTAAGTAGTACCTTCGTACTACAACTTCAGCCCTAGACCACCGCAACTCTCTTCCTGCTTCCGTGTTTTGTAGGGTGCTGGCCGGAATTTTTGCTCGGTCTTTGGTGCCCGGCGCAATCATATCTGGCTCTTATTTAAACAAACGAGTGGAGACCACCGAGTCTTCGCAGGAGACGAAAAATGAATTCCAGATTATCACGTATATTCCTGGGGCTCGTGCTGGCAGCGATGCCTCTCTTTTCAGTCGCATGCGGTTCCAGCTATGGCAACAATCTGGGGTCTGGAGGGGGCAACCCAGCGGGGAACGTGAATCTGTTGGTGAGTGATGCCTCCACGGAAGATTGGGCCGCCATCGACGTAAAAATTATTAGCGTTGATTTCGTCCCGCAAGGGGGCGGAAGTCCCGTCACCGTTTATACCTCGCCGAGCAATCCCCCGTCGATCAACCTGGTGGAACTGGACCAGCTTGGGGAAGTCCTTGGCAGCCTCAGCGTCCCGGCCGGGACGTACACGAAAGCGATCCTGACGATTAGCGCCAATCCTGGCGACGTCACGCTAACGGCCGCCGCAAATCCGTCGGCCGGATTCCAGGGCGCGGCGGGTGCGACTGTCCCCTCAAGCCAGATTCAGATTCAAGGTGCGGCCGGGGGCGCCGGAAGCATGACGGTTCCCGTGAGCGTAAAGTTTGATTCTCCGTTCACGGTAACGGCGAGCCAAACGAATGCACTGGACCTGGAATTTGATTTGTCCCACCCAGCATTCCTGGTGGCGCATGTTCCGCCGGCCTTGGGACAAATCATTTGGGCAATTAATTTTAACGGTCCCGTCCGCCGTCACCCGATCAGGGACATCACGCGGCTCGTGCTGCGCCACATTTATGGCACGGTTTCCCAGGTCTCTTCGGATTACACCGCTATCACGATCATGAGGGATTTCCCGGTTGAGCCGCCAACAACTCCGGAAACCTCGGTGTCTACATCACAGACGCTCCAGATTCTCGCGGATGCGGCAAATGGAACGCTGTTCTATGACGTTGATGCGAAGACCGTGGTCACGATTAAGAACTTCTCCACTGTGACAAATGGACTGACGGGGAGATTTGTCCGCGTGGCGGCCCGCTACCAGGCAGGCGGAACGCTCGTGGCTACCCGAATTTGGGTGGCCAACGCGTTCAATAGCGTCTGGATCAGTCCCGAGGGCCACGTCCTTCATGTGGATACGACGAACGATGTAATTACTGTGCAGAACGAAGGTGGCCACCCGGTTAACTTGATCGTAAATGCCAATACGGAGTTCTTTTTCCGGACTCCCTGGAACGCCGTTGCCGATTCCACGCCCATCGGCCAGGGAACCAGCTTCCTGACCAACAAGAATCTCGTGCGCGGATTCAAGATCCACGCCAGCGTCGACCCGACGCAAACCCCAGCCGACCCGGCGCTAGGCCCATTCGTCGCGCAGACAATCGACATCGAGATCGCCCGTTATGACGGTGCTATCTCGAATGCCAACGCCAACAGTTTCACGTATACGCGCAAATTCAACACTCCCTCCGACAACTACACGTTTACCCTGCCCTTCATCTCCAGCAACACACCGAATGGTTCCGATCCATCGACTGGCTCCGCCATCAGTGGGTTCAAATGGTGGAATTTTGCGTTCCCGACGATCGTGGACAGCGGATCGAGTGCCATCACCGATTTCGATAACGCGACGAACGGCGCATCGGTCAATTTCGGCGGTACGGTTGGAGCCTACCCCGCTTTGGGCGAGAGCTTCGCGGTGTGGAACGATCCCCAGGGCCCGAATACCTGGGACGTGCCTTGGACGGTGCTGATCCCCACGACCGTTCCTCTTGGCACCGTCGCTCAGTCGTACTCTTCGACAAATGATACGTTCACATTCACCGTTCCGGGCGGGGTCAACGCGCCGGCCGTGGACGTGAACGCCACTTCGGGCTCGGCCACGCTCGTCTACCAGGTGGACCGAACGGGCAACATCGTGACGGTCAGCTTCGTTGACGTTACGACGCCGGCCGGCCAACAGACTCTCACAAATAATCTCATCGCCGGGACTCCAGTCAAGGTCTTTGGAATTCCCCAGGCGAGTGGGTCGATTAAAGCGTACGTGTTCTTTTATTTCACTGGAGTGAAGCCCACCGCGATCAATTAACCGGCCAGGCGATTCTGGCCGTTTCCGTCGCGGCGGAGAGCCGCAGTCGAGTAATGGGACGCCGGTCACGGCGTCCCATTACTAATTCAATTCCTAGCCCGCATTTCTCACCAGTTCGGGTCATGGTTCTCGTGTATTGCGGGATTCAGAGAGATTCTTCGCTTCGCTCAGAATGACAACTTGAAGCAGTGTGTCATTCTGAGGGGCGGTTTGTGCCCCGAAGAATCTCTCCGCAGGTTTGAGGAAGAGGAGATCTTCCTAGCTGACGTCATTGCAGCTTGTGAGAAATGCGGGCTAGGCGTACGCCAAAACAAACGCCCCTGTGAAAATAAGCCCGCCTCCTACCCAGTGGTGCCAAGTCATTTTTTCGTGAAGAAAAATTGCGGCCAGAGCGATGGCCACGATGACGCTGAGTTTGTCCACCGGGGCGACCTGCGAGGCTTCGCCCAACTGCAAGGCGCGGAAATAGCACAGCCAGGACAAGCCGGTGGCGATTCCCGACAGAATCAGAAAAACCCAAGTTCGTTCGCTGATTGTCGAGAACGGCTGGTTCTTCGTTACCAGCGCAACCGCCCAGGCAAAAATCAGAATGACCACGGTGCGGATGGCCGTCGCCAAGTTGGAGTCAATTTGCTGGACGCCAACCTTGGCAAGAATCGCGGTCAGTCCCGCAAAAAAAGCGGAGAGTAACGACCATAGGAACCAATTCATGAGGTCTCCTTACGTATTGCGCTACATCCCGGAGAACGAAAGGATTGTTCCTGGATTGGAAAGCGGGTTTTGGTAGCGCAGGCTTCAGCCTGTGGGTTTTGATTATGCAGGGGCAGAAAACCCACAGGCTGAAGCCTGCGCTACTAAAGAGCCACTCTCCCGCTCCAATTTCATTGATCGCGTAGGAACACCAGCTCAGTCCCCGGCAAGCCCTAGCGAAGGCCTGGGATATTCACGCGAATTTTGTAAACGCCGGTGCGAGCCGCGACGTAGAGGGTTTTGTTGTCGCGGTCGCCAAAGCAGACGTTCGCGACAAATTCCGGCGTCAAGATGGTGCCCAAATGCTTTCCGTCCGGGGACAAGATCCAAATTCCACGCGGGCCGGATTCATAGACATTTCCCTTGGTGTCCACTTTCATCCCGTCCGTAATTCCGCCGGCTCGATCCGAACTCATATCGATGAACATCCGGCTGTTCGTGAGCGTATCGTCGGGCTGCACGTCATAGCGGCGGACATATTTATTCTGGCTTCCATTCGCGTACAAGTATTTTTCGTCCGGCGAAAACGCCAGACCGTTCGGGGTGGGAATATCTTTGATGGCCAGCGTGACCTTGCCGTCCTTCCACATGAAAATTCCAGCAAAGTCCAGTTCCTTGGAGGGATCCTTGTCCCTGCCTCGCAACCCGCCGAAGCCATCGGTAAAGTAAATAGCTCCGTCCTTTTTCACGACGAGGTCGTTCGTTCCGCCAAATCGTTTGCCTTCGTAGCGGTCCGCCAGGATCGTGCGCGCGCCGTCCTTTTCAATCCGGTCGATGGAGCGACCGCTCCAGGTCGCGATCAGCAAGCGGCCCTGGCGATCCAGCGCCAGGCCGTTGGATCCGATCATGAAGAAGACGTCTTTTCGGTCGGTGTCCGGTTGCGGCATGCCAACCCGCCAGATGTCGTACCCGGTGTAGCCGCTGTGATCGAGGTAGAGGGAAACTTTTCCTTCCGGCGTAACCTTGTAAATCACATTCGCATACATATCGCTTAGAAGCAGGTAGCCGCTGTTGCCCTGGTCAACCCACACGACTCCTTCGGTGAATCCAAAATCGTTCTTCACCAGTTCCAGTTTGGCGTCGGGAGAAATAAGCGCGTCGAGTGAGGGATCCAGTTTGACGACTGAACTGTCGCCGGGCGTCTGGGCGCGTAGAGAGCCGAACGCGATCCAGGCCAGAAACAAAGCAAGCAGGAGAGATTTTGTCACGTTTCCTCACTCCAACCGAAATGCAAGACAGGGCTGTAGGCAGTGCGGATTCTTTAGCCCGTGCGGGAAAGGAAGTCAAGAAGATTTGCCCTGACGCAAGGTGGCTTGAAATAACGCGTCGTTTTGGTTTGCGGAAAAAGGTAGCACAGCCACTCTTGGCTGTGCGGTTTTCTCTGCTTGCGCATATCCACGTATCGTCGATGGCAAAACCCGCACAGCCAAGAGTGGCTGTGCTACTAAAACCCGGGCACGGGCAGGACAATCGTCATTTGTTTGGGACTCTTTGACTTTCGAAGCACGTACCAGCAAGGCGTGTAACCGTAGTGAGGAAACATGGAGTGAACGCAGGGATCCGATTCCATGGGGGATTGCGCGTCCAGCTCGTAATCAATTTTGTTTCCCTTCAGCGGGATCGCAAGAAGACGGGGATAAGTCACAACATCGAACGGATCGCCCGGCTTTTGCGCGCTCATGCGGAGGCGAACCGAAGCATAGTCGTAACCGTATGCGACGGCGAGAAGCATGATTGAGGCGTAGATGATCCGAATCCGGCGTGTGCGCATGAGATAGGCTCGCCACGTATATTCGCACATTTTCGCGACGGAGCGGTTCTTGGTGGCGCAGGCTTCAGCCTGTGGGGTTTGGTCCTTGCAATGACGAACCCCCGCAGGCTGAAGCCTGCGCCACGGGCTTGTGAGACAAAAAGCAAGAGCCCCGCGACGATTCGTCGCGGGGCTCTTGGCCTGCCACCAGGAGGGGCCCGATGGATTGAGTGTCTTCTGTGATTACTCGGCAAGGAAGAGCGTCGTGCCTTTCCGGTTCACCAGGAGCAACGGATTGTTGCCGGCCTTGCGGACCGCTTCCTCAAGTTGCGCGACGTTCTTCACCGGTTGATGATTTACTTCCTGGATGACGTCGCCGCGCCGCAGTCCCGCCGATGCGAGCGGGCTGGACGGGTTGATGTCCGTGACGACCACGCCGGTGGTTGTGGCGGGCAATCCCAACTGTCTCGCCGATTGCGCGTCCAGATTTTCGACCGTCACTCCGTCGAGTGCCTTCTCGGATGACCCTTGCTCGGTCTTGGCCTGTTCCTTGTCGGTTGGCAATTCGCCGAGCTTGACGGTTACGCTCGTCGGACTGCCATTCCGCAAGAGTTTCAGGTTCACGGTCGCGGTAGGATCCATCATCGAGATGGTATTCCGCAATTCGCGGCTGTCTCCCATTGGTTTTCCATTGACTTCGAGAATCACGTCGCCTCTCTGGACGCCGCTTCTCTGAGCCGGACCGGATGGGCTGACGTCGCCCACGAGAACGCCCTTCATGTCTTTCAAGTTCATGGCCTTGGAAATTCCAGGCGTAATGTCTTGCACCATAATGCCGAGATAGGCGCGGTTGACCTTGCCGTGATCGAGAATTTGACTCATCACGCTGCGCGCCATATTGATGGGAATGGCAAATCCGATTCCTTCATTCCCGCCTGACCCGTGCGAAAGGATGGCGGTGTTGATTCCGACCAGTTCGCCGCGATCATTTACCAGCGCGCCGCCGGAATTGCCTGGATTAATCGGCGCATCGGTCTGGATAAAATCTTCGTAATCTTCGATACCCAGATTTCCGCGGTTCATGGCGCTGATGATTCCCATGGTGACGGTCTGGCCGACTCCAAACGGATCTCCGATTGCCAGGGCATAGTCGCCCACTTGCACCTTGGAGGAATCACCGATGGTGATGGCGGGGAATCCGCTTCCTTCCACTTTCAATACGGCAATGTCCGTCTTCGGATCGGTTCCCACGACCTTGGCCTTCAATTGGCGTTTGTCGGCCAGCGTCACGCGAACGTCCGTGGCGCCATCGACGACGTGGTTGTTCGTCAAAATGTAGCCGTCAGGACTCACGATGACGCCTGACCCGAGGCTGTCTTCCCGTTGGTCGCGCTGCCTGGGCATGCGATTTTCAGAGTTCGGGCCGAACTGTTGATTGGGGCCAAACTGTTGTCCAAAGAACTGTTGAAAAAATGGGGGCATATCATCTGGCATATCAAATTGTTTCAGCTCGGATGCTTTGACCATCTTGGACGTGGAAATATTCACAACGTCCGGCAATACCGCTTTCACCACAGGCGCAAAGCCGGTTCTGCTGGGTCCTTCGGCCGGGTCGGCCAGTTTCATGGAAATATGCACGCCGGGGGTAAAAAACTTCTGGCTGGCGCGGGCCACGCCCCAACCAGCCATCCCCAGCAATAGCGCCAATGCGCCGGCAAGGATTTTCGATTTCCTCGTAAACCTCTGCAAATTCATGGTTTCTCCTTCTTCCCAATCCGAAATTTCATCTTCCTGGCGCACCGGCGCCAGTTTTGTGCTCCCTCTATAAGACGGATGAATAGGCGTCGGGTTAGCGTTCAGGAGAGGGGCTTCCATTTCCGAAAGCTCATCCGGCAGTAGGTCGGCCTTAGTATTTGAACTTGAGGCGCCCAGATCTGCGTTTTTTGAAGCGCGGGGTTTTTGCCTTGGCTCTCGATGCCCGCCTCATTCCACTCTGGTTTCAAGCAAAAGCCCCGCCATTGAATAGGCGTCAGGGACGGGGCACCGTTTCGGAATGCGGGCTTCCCGGAACGGATCAGGAATGGGGACGAAGGCACTCGTGTTAGACTCCACTGAGCCTCAGTGAAACAATAAGGAGTTTCCACTGCTATTTGGCCTTGCCTCCCCGTTAGGACCGACTTACATTTATGGTCTGTTCGCTTTGCCCAGGATCGCCAGGCCTGCGCGATTTCGCGGACCATCTGCAACCCTGATGGCGCTTCAAGATTCTGTGGACACCATGCCATGATGCCGCACGAACGTCGCCTCAGCGTGCGGAAACCGTTGGACCAAGTCGTTTGCCTCAGTCTGCCTTCTAACAACGGCGGGTTTGTGTTGGATGTTTCAGAGGGAGGCTTGGGCTTTCATGCGATCGGTCCGGTGGAAGCGGATGGGCCGATCCGTTTCCGGTTTGCGATGGATTCGGTCGAAAGGTTAACCGCCGTCGGGGAGTTGGCATGGAAGGATGAGACAGGAAAAATCGGCGGCTTGCGATTCACTGAATTGCCTGATGAAGTTCGTGAACAAATCCGCGTCTGGGCCGACGAATCGAAAGCCAGTTTCCTCAATATTCCGTTTGCAAAACCGGCGATCGAAACCAAATCTGCGCCCGGCAGCAACGGCGAATCGGCGCCTGTGGCGGGGGCAGGAAATTCGCTTCTTCATAGTTTGATGCCTTCTGCCTACAGCGCGCCAATTAATGAACTCTCGATGTTTCCGCTGGACCTGGGTTTTAAAGAAAGAGCAACTGCCGCGGTTGTGCCGCAATTTGTTCAAATGCTTGACGGGTTTGCTGACCAGATCCGCATCTGGGCCGCCCAATCGAAAGCGAGTGTCCACGATACCCCGTTCGCTGACCTGTCGGTTGAAACTGAAGCCGCGCCGAGAAGCGAAACCGAATTGGCGCCCGTCGTGGATATTCCGGCCGTTGAACCAGCGATCAAAACCGAAGTCGCGCCGAGAAGTGAAACCGAATTGGCGCCCGTCGTGGATATTCCGGCCGTTGAACCAGCGATCGAAACCGAAGCCGCGCCCAGCAACGAAGCCGATCTGGCGCCCGCGGTGGCGACCGGAAATCCACTTCTTTACCATGTGAGGACTCCTATCTATAGGAGGCCATCCAATAATCTCTCGATCTTTTCGCTAGGGCTGAATTCCGAAGAAGGAGCAACTGCCGTTGCTGTGCCGCAATCCTTTACCACGAAACACCCCCTTGCCGCAGTCGGGCTGACCATAGCTTTGGCGTTTCTGGTCTCGGTGGGAACCTTTGTTTACCTGTCCACGACCCGGGCAGGCGACTTGCTCTATGATTGGGGAGGAAAAATGTTGGACGGATTTTATTCGCAACCAATTCCGCGAGTCCCTGCGCCGCCAGCGAGTTCTACGCCAGCCTCTGCAAAGACGCCCCAGCGGTAACGAACGAAACCAGCAACCAAGATTGGACAAGTACGTGTGGGGCGTCCGCCGTTTTGCCATCCCCCTGAACGAATTCGGAAAAAACCTGCGACCAAGAACCACAAGGCTGAATATTCGTGTGAGTGATCCCTGAGCCGGATTATTTCTAAAAGCGGCCGGTCCTGATATGATGACGCTCATCGTTTGATTTCCAAAGGGTTAAGCAGGCAATTTGTGGGAGGCACTTCATGAAGAGGAAGCTGGTTGGCATCCTGGCCGCGGTTGGGAGCCTCTTGATGTTTTCCGGCTCCGTGATGGCGCACCACGGCGTGGCCGGATATGACTTGACCAAAACGATCACTCTGCACGGGACAGTGTCGAAATTCGACTGGAGCAATCCCCACGTTGTCGTGTATGTGGACGCCAAGAATGAGGGCGGGGAAATGCAGCATTGGACGATCGAGTTCGCCGCCCCGGTTCATATGGTTCGTGCCGGGTGGAGCAAGAATTCGATGAAGGCCGGAGATGACATCACCATCGACACGCATCCCTCGCGAAATGGCGCACCCATCGGAATTTCCAGTACGATCACGTTCATTCTCAAGGCCGTGGTCAACGGCCAGGCGCTTCCCAGTCGATCCGATTAAGGTAATCTGCACCCGGGGAGAAAACTTAAGATGCGAATTCGCCTAGCGGTTTTGGTTGTTGCGCTATTCACCGCGCTCGCTTTGTCTACTGTCTTGCGGGCCCAATCCGCTTCAGGCTCGGCTAGCGCAATGGTTAAACACCCCGGCCTGATGTCCGGCGGCATACCGGACCTATCCGGCATCTGGGATCCAGACTTCAGAGGCCCTGAAGGGATAAGACTAAATACTTGGGACTCATCGGACCCGTTCGCCGCTCACCCCGAACAAGCTCCCATGACGCCTTGGGCTGCGGAGAAATTTAAAAGCGTGAGACCTCCGTTCGGGGCCAAGCAAACCTTCGACAATACAAATGATCCGGTGCAGAGGTTCTGCGATCCCCCCGGCATTCCCCGCATTTATATGTACCCCTGGGAAATGACATTTATTCAAACACCCAAAATTGTTTACATCCTGTACGAGTACACGAAGGTTTGGCGGGCCGTCTACATGGACCGCGACCATCCAAAGGATCCGGATAACAGCTGGATGGGCGATTCGGTCGGAAAGTACGAGGGGGACACTTTTGTCATCGACACGATCGGCTTTAACGACAAGACCTGGCTGGATCAAACGGGGCATCCGCACAGCGACGCGCTCCACGTCATCGAGCGTTTCCGCCGGCTGGACCACGACCGACTGGAACTCGCCGTTACGATTGACGATCCCAAGGCCTACACGAAAACCTTCTCGGCCGCGAAAGTGTATAAGCTGACTACCGCGCCAATGGGAGAGACCCTTTGCGCCTATTCTGAAATGAAAGAGTTTCAGGAAAACGTCGTGGACAAGACGCAAACGCCGCCGAGAAAGTAGCAAGTAAAAAAGGACGATCGCCGCATGCGCGCGATTCACGCAATACCGTGACTGGATTAGGCCATTTCAGTCCAGCCCTTCACGAGATTCCCGGATGTTACTCTTCTGGCGCAGAAATATTTTTGACGTCCTCGATCAGCTTACAATAATGGAATGCAGCGAAAGGTCTTCTGGACCACGTTTAGCGTATTGGGGCTGGTGGCCGATCTAGCCTTGCCGTTTTGGTGGGCGATGGGAGCGACTATTCCTCTCGCCTGGGTGAGCTGGTGGATAGCCTATCGCAGCGACTGGTTCTAGACTGCTTCTCGTTTTTTAGTAGCGCAAGCTTCAGGTTGCGGATTTTAGGCCTTGCAAGGACCAAACCCCACAGGCTGAAGCCTGCGCTACTTGTTTTGCGCCGGCCACGGCTTCACGCTACACTTCTTGCGGGAGAAAACCGAGTCATTTGCCTCCGATCATCGCTGCACAAGGACTTTCCAAAAGATACGGCGCCGAACCGCTCTTCCAGAATATTTCGTTCACAATTTCCGAAGGCGAGCGGATCGGCCTGATTGGCCCGAACGGTTCGGGCAAATCGACTCTGCTCGAAATTCTGTACGGCCGCGTGCGCCCGGATACCGGAGAAGTGGCCATTCGCAAGCGCACGCGCCTGAGCAGCGTCGCGCAAAATTCGGAATTTCCGCCAGAAGCCACGATCCGGTCCGTGATCGCAGACGCTCTCGATCGCGCGGAAGTGCCGGAGAAAGAGCGGGCGTCGCGCGTCGCCGAACCGCTGGGCCGCGCGGGTTTCACGGACACGGATACGCCCACAGAGGCGCTGTCCGGGGGCTGGCGCAAGCGGCTGGCGATTGTCGAAGGCCTCGTGCAAGCGCCGGATGTCCTCTTGCTTGACGAGCCGACCAATCACCTGGACCTTGCCGGAATCCAGTGGCTCGAGACGCTTTTGCAAAACGCGCCGTTCGCTTGCGTCGTGGTCAGCCACGACCGCTACTTTCTCGAAAACGTTGCCACCGCGGTGGTCGAGCTGGCTCGCTCGTACGAGAACGGTTTTCTGCGCGTCAGCGGAAACTACAGCACGTTTCTGGAAGCGAAAGAAATATATCTTCACGCGCAGCGGAAGAGGCAGGAAGCGCTCGAAAACCTGGTGCATACGGAAATCGAATGGTTGCGCCGCGGCCCCAAGGCCCGAACGACAAAATCGAAAGCGCGCATCGATACCGCCCAGGAATTGATCGGCGAATTGGCGGACCTGAACTCTAGAACTCGCATCTCCTCCGCCAAAATTGATTTCTCCGCGACGGACCGGAAAACCAAGCGTTTGATCGCGCTGGACGATGTGACGTACGGCATTGGTGGCCGTACTTTGTTTGCGGGAATCCATTTCACGGTTACTTCAGGAATGAGATTGGGACTGGTGGGCCCGAACGGGAGCGGCAAGACCACTCTGCTTCGTCTGCTGCGGGGCGACATTCAGCCCGCGAGCGGAGAAATTCGCAGGGCCGATTCATTGCGCACCGTGTATTTCGATCAGAATCGCGAGTTGGATCCGGAGATCAGTTTGCGCCGGGCGCTCGCGCCGGACAGCGATTCCGTGATTTATCAGGACCGCGTGATTCACGTCGCCGCGTGGGCCGCGAAATTTCTCTTCGATCCCGAACATCTGAGCCAGCCCGTCGGCAAACTCTCCGGCGGCGAGCGGGCGCGCGTCTTAATCGCGCAGCTCATGCTGCAGCCCGCGGACGTTCTGTTGCTCGACGAGCCGACCAACGATCTCGACATTCCCACGCTGGAAATTCTGGAAGAAAGCCTTCTCGAATATCGCGGCGCGCTGGTACTCGTCACGCACGACCGATTCATGCTCGATCGCGTGTCGACCATCGTGCTCGGTCTTGACGGCCTGGGCGGCGCGGAGCGATTTGCCGACTATTTGCAATGGGATGTCTGGCAACGCTCACGGCAGAAGGGAACCACGAACTTGTCGACCGGGACCAAGCGTCCGCCCGCAGCCACAGAAGTGCAGTCGGCAATCGCCAAGAAGAAGCTTTCTTATTTGGAAGTCCGCGAACTGGACACGATCGAGGAGCGCATCGCCAAGGCGGACAAGAATCTGGAGGCGAGGCGTGCCGCCCTGGAAGATCCCGCGGTCACCGGCGATCCTTCACGCCTGAAGGTGGCATGTGTCGAAATGGATGAGGCGCAGAATAGCTTGGATCGTCTGTACGAGCGGTGGGCCGAACTGGAAAGAAAGAAGGGCAGCGTCTGAAAGGCTGAATTCGTGCTGAGGCAAGGAAGCAAGGAGGCAAGGGAGCAGGGAAGCAAAGAAAATTCAGTTATGAGGGAGCAAGCATGCCAAAACAGCAGAAGGATATTTTGGTCATTGACGTGGGCGGAACGCACATAAAAGTGCTGGCCACCGGGCGGAAGGAGCCCGTCAAGATTCCTTCCGGACCGAAGATGACAGCCAAGAAAATGGTGAAAGAAGTTCGAGAGGCGACAAAGGATTGGACCTATTCCGCCGTCTCGATCGGGTATCCCGGCCCGGTCATCCACGGGCATCCGTTGAGTGAACCTCACAATCTCGGAGGCGGCTGGGTCGGATTCGATTTTCGGAAAGCGTTCGGACGCCCCGTGAAAATTGTGAATGACGCCGCCATGCAAGCCCTGGGCATCTTTCGAGGGGGAAGGATGCTTTTCCTAGGTCTGGGCACCGGCCTGGGTTCCGCCATGATCGTGGAGGGAATTCTCGAGCCGATGGAGGTCGCCCATCTGCCTTATAAAAAGGGACGCACCTACGAGGACTATCTCGGTATCCGGGGATTGAAGCGCTTGGGAAAAAAGAAGTGGCGGCGTTACGTGGCCCGGATTGCGGAACAACTTATAAATGCGCTTGAAGCGGACTACGTGATCCTCGGCGGTGGAAATGCAAAGCTGCTGAAAACATTGCCGCCAGGCTGCCGCTTGGGCGACAACTCGACCGCATTCACGGGAGGGTTCCGGCTTTGGGACGAGCCGGAAGAACAAGCCAAATGGAATCGCGGACACAAGCCGGAAGCGCGGAAGCAGACCCACTAAACTTGTTCCCGTTTTGACCGATGATTCCTTTATTCCGGCGGGCTTCAAGTAAAGCCCGCACCCGTCGGAGTCATCGTATGCCCGAATTAGACGACCCGGAAATCTATCGAATCGTCCTGGAAGGTCTCGAAACTGGCGTTTACATTGTTGACCGGAACCGGCGAATCCGCTTTTGGAACGAAGGCGCGGAACAGATTACTGGGTATCTCCGGCAGGACGTTGTCGGGCGTTTCCTGCGCGACCACTTGCTGGCTACCGGCGACGGTGCGAATGACCTCGATTCGGATCCAGACGATCCCATTAATCTCGCCTTTCGGGACGGAAAACCCTCGATCATGGACGTATCCATCCTCCACAAGGATGGATACCGTGTTCCCATCGTTCTTCGAACCAATCCTATTCGCAACAGCCGCGGCGCGGTCGTCGGGGCTACGGAAAGTTTTGAAAAGAATCGCTCGGCCTCCGATTGGACTCGCCGGCAAGCCGGATTTGCAGATTTTGGCTGTCTGGACGCGGTGACCGGCGTTGCGGCGCAAAGTTTCATGGAAACACAACTTCGCGAGAACCTGATTACCTTCGCCGAACACCATATTCCCTTCGGGATACTTCTCATCCAGATTGATCATATGGATCAGTTCCGGGCAAGCCGAGGTCCGGGCGTGGTGGCTACAATTCTGCGCGTGATTGCGCAGTCGGTGGAGAACTGCGTTCGGCCGTCCGATCTGGTCGGGTGCTGGGGCGAGAATCAATTTATCGCCATTCTCCTGGAGTGCAAGGAATCCCAGGTAGCCCTCGTTGGCGAGCGGGTCCGAAGAATGATTGGCCGGTCGGAAATTGAGTGGTGGGGCGACAAATTCTCTGTCACGAGTCCGGTGGGCGGCGCCGGCTGCCGGGCCGGAGACAGGATCGAATTGCTGCTAGCGCGAGCGGAAGCATCCCTTAAGGAAAGCATTGGGAAAGGCGGGAATTGCGTCATCGTTCTCTCCTGACAAGCCAGGAACAATCCGGGGGCTCGGAAATCGATGTTTTCTATCATAGGAATCGTGGTGGTTTTTGGCGCCGTGCTCGCCGGGTACTTGATGGAGCACGGCAATTTGAAGGTTCTGATGCAACCCGCGGAATTGATCATCATTCTGGGGGCTGCGATTGGAACCGTCCTGATTGCCAACCCGATTCACATCTTGATGAAAATCGTCGGCGGGATCGGTGGAGCCTTTGGGGGGTCGCCTTTCGATAAGCAGAGGTATACGGACGACGCCATTGAAAAGCACGGCGTCCGGGGAAGAGCGGTGCGAGTTTTGCAGAAGCCGTTCACGCACGAGACGCTCGCCCAAAGCGTTCGCGAAGCACTTGGGCCAGTAGCGCAGGCTTCAGCCTGCGGGGTTAGGTTCTTGCAAACACGAACCCCCACAGGCTGAAGCCTGCGCTACTAAAACCTGCCTCAGGGGACCGCACATCCCTCCACAGTCGTGGTTGACTTCCTGCCGTGCTGCTCTTGTAATGGATAACGCGAAACTATGAATTCTCCTTGCAGAATCTGTTCGTGAGCAGTTCCGGGACAGCGGTCGCGGGCCGCTTCGCCTCGAAGCGCTCGTCGTTTCTCGTCGCCTCCGGAATCTTCCTGAGCCGCATCGCGGGACTCATTCGCGACCGCGTGTTTGCGCATTATTTCGGGAATTCCGACGCCGCGGACGCGTTCAAGGCGGCCTTTCGCATTCCCAACGCCCTGCAAAACTTGTTTGGCGAGGGGGTTCTCTCCGCTTCCTTTATTCCCGTCTACGCCGCGTTGCTCGCGCGCGATGAGGATGAGGAAGCTCGCCGCACCGCCGGAGCCGTTGCGGCCCTGCTTGCGCTCAGCACTTCCGCCCTCGTTTTAATTGGTGTTTTGGGAACTCCTTACCTGATTGACGCGATTGCGCCTGGATTCAGCGGCGAAAAACGCGAATTGACGATTCGGATTGTCCGCATCCTGTTTCCGGGCGCCGGGCTTTTCGTTTTTTCCGCCTGGTGCCTGGGAATTTTGAACAGCCACCGGCGATTTTTTCTTTCCTATACGGCGCCGGTGATTTGGAACGCGGCGATGATCGCCACGCTTTGGGGATTCGGCGCGCGATACGCCCAATTCCCGCTGGCGATTGTTTTGTCTTGGGGATCGGTCGTCGGCGCGGCGCTGATGGTGGCGATCCAATTGCCTGTTGTGCTGCGCCTGTTGCGCGGACTACATCTTTCGTTCGCATTCCACCTCGAAAATGTCCGAACGGTCGTGCGCAATTTCTTTCCCGTATTTATCAGCAGGGGAGTCGTGCAGATCAGCGCCTACGTGGATGCGCTGCTCGCCAGCCTGCTGCCGACGGGCGCGGTCGCCGCGCTGGCCTACGCGCAAACGTTGTACACGCTGCCCGTGAGCCTCTTCGGGATGTCGGTGTCGGCGGCGGAACTTCCTGCCATGTCGGGCGCGGTGGGTGCGGAGTCCGAGGTCGCCGAAGTGCTGCGCGCGCGTCTCAATGCGGGACTGCGTCAAATCGCGTTTCTGGTGATTCCATCGGTCGCGGCTTTTCTCGTGTTGGGCGACGTGATCGTGGCCGCGATCTATCAATCCGGCCGCTTTACGCACTCGGACGCAAATTATGTGTGGGGTATCTTGGCGGGATCAACGGTGGGATTGCTGGCGTCTACACTCGGGCGCCTCTATTCGTCAACCTACTACGCATTGAAAGATACCCGCACGCCGCTCAATTTTGCCATCGTGCGCGTCGTCTTAACGACAGTCCTCGGTTATCTCTCGGCAATACCGCTGCCGCACGCCTTGGGAATCGATTCGCGATGGGGCGTCGCCGGACTCACAATCTCAGCGGGCATTTCTTCCTGGATCGAGTTCACGCTGCTGCGCCGCACGTTGAATCGGAGAATTGGCGCGACGGGCCTTTCTCCCGCGTATCTTGCCAAGGGCTGGGGCGCTGCCCTGGTGGCCGCGGGAATTGGCCGAGCCCTATTGCTCGCGATCGGTCACCGCAACCCAATCCTCGTCGCGATCGTGGTCCTCGGCCCTTTCGGCATCGCCTATTTTGCTGGAGCCGCCGCGCTCGGACTTCCCGAAGTTCGCGCCATTCTTGGAATGTTCTCCCGGATGCGCGCTCGTTCCTAGCCCGCACTACTCACAACGATTCTAATCGGGGGAAAGCAATTCATCTATTTCACAATCGGAGGCAGGTTTTCGTAGCGCCGGCGTCTCGCCGGCGATTTTTGTGGTCTCCACGCGGCGCAATAATCGGCGGCGAGACGCCGGCGCTATAACACATTCATGTGAATAATCCGCTGCGAAATTTACCTGGCTGATTTCTCTTGGGTTGCCGCGGCCGCTGTCGGCTTCCGCGCGGTTGAATCCGGCGGGGCTGCTCGCAGATATTGTGCCGGCCAGCTTATTTTTTGTTTTAGTTCGCGCGCAGTTCGCAGAGGCCAATAGGGATCGCGCAGGAATTCGCGCGCCATGAGAACCAGATCGGCCTGATTTTTGGCGAGAATATCGGTGACCTGTTCTTTCGTTTCGATCAATCCGACCGTGGCGGTCAAAATGTCCGCGTCGCGGCGAATGCGTTCGGCGAACGGAACTTGAAAGCAGGGGCCAGCGATGATTTTTTGATCCACAGCGAGCCCCGCGGAGGAGCAATCCACCAGGTCCACGCCCAGAGGCTTGAGTTGCCTTGCCAGCTCCACGGCTTGGTCCAGGTCCCAGCCGCCTTCTTTCCAATCCGTGGCCGAGATTCGAATGAAAAGAGGCAGATTCTCCGGCCATTCCCTGCGGACCGCCGAAACAATTTCCCGCCCGATGCGGGTCCGGTTTTCGAATGACCCGCCGTATTCGTCTGTCCGGAAATTGCTGAGCGGGGAAAAGAATTCGTGGGCCAGATAGCCGTGCGCGGCATGAATCTCCAGGACTAGATAGCCCGCTTCCAATGCGCGGCGCGCGGCTTGCGCGAAGGCATCCACAACGCTGTGAATCTCTTCTTTTGTCATTGCCCGGGGCATGGGATAGGTGTCCGAGAAAGGCACCGCGCTTGGCGCCACGGGCACCCAACCGCCATCTTCAACCGAAACCTTGCTGGAGCCCTCCCAGGGCCTTTGCGTGCTGCCTTTGCGCCCCGCATGTGCGATCTGCATGCCGGGAACAGTCCCCTGGCTCTTGAGGAATCGGACGATGCGCGAAAGGAATTCGATGTGCGCGTCTTTCCAAATTCCGAGGTCTTCTGAGGTGATACGGCCTTCCGCCGTTACGGCGCTTGCTTCCGCAAAGACCAAGCTGGCCCCACCGATGGCGCGGCTGCCGAGATGCACTAGATGCCAATCGCTCGCGAATCCATCCTGGCTCGAGTATTGGCACATCGGGGAAACGACGATACGATTTTGCAGAGTGATTCCGCGAATCGATAGGGGATCAAATAATTGGGCCATATTCTCCTCTTGAGATTTTTGGTATCGTACGATTCACTGTGGACTTGGGTGTTTTCATCCCGTGTTGCAACTCGCGACATTGGATGCTTTTCCAGCCCGGTCCGATGCAGAGGGATATTGTACAGTCTGCCAGCGCCCGGCGTCTGCATTTCGTGAAGCTTATCCGTTCAGCATAGAATTGCGCCACGTGAGTACAACTTGAAAACCGAAACATTCATTTGGCGTTCTCGGATCAATGCTCCTGCTTCGGAGGTGTACGCGTGGCATGCCTTGCCAGACGCGTTGGAACGCCTCACGCCGCCTGGTGAGCACGTAAAGGTGATCGAAAAAACCGACGGAATCGAATGCGGCGCGCGCGTGGTGCTCCAATTTGGGCGATGGCCGTTCCGGCGGCGCTGGGTCGCGGAACATCTGGACTTCGAAGATGGCCGCTATTTTTCGGACGTCCAGGTTTCAGGCCCTTTTGCATACTGGAAACACACGCACACCTTTGAACCGGAGGGACCCTCCGCCAGCGTTCTCGAAGACCGCGTGGAATATGCTCTCCCGTTTGGCGTTCTCGGGAGATGGTTTGCGGGCTGGTATGTGCGCCGTAAGCTCGCGAAACTATTTGAATATCGCCACAACGTGACAGTCCGCGAATTCATCCCCAAAAGATCGAAGGAGTAAGCTACTTTCTCATCTGACCCGGGAACGCCAATCTCCCGATTGGCGTTATCCAACCCGCCGCTCGGGAGATTGGCGTTCCCGGGCGCACTTCAATCGGTTTCCTGCGTGACGATGTGCACATCCACCGCCGGGGCGTCGCGCAAGAAGCGGTGGATGGCGGTCATGTACAAATACTTCCTCCACCCTTCGACAGCGGATCGGCCGAAGATTACCTGGGTCACATGCTTTTCGCGCACGAACTCCGCCGCGGCGGAAGACACGTCCTTGCCCGTCAATTTCACCACTTTTGCGCCGAGGCTTTCCGAAAATTGAATGTTGGCGTTGAGCGAATTCTTGTCCTGCTCCGATGTGTCGTGGCCGATGTCCACATAGATGGCGTACAGTTCGGCGTCCATGCGGCGCGCCATGCGGGCAGCGCGCGCAATCAAATATTGCGCCCGGGGATTCGAGCTGAAGCACACCGCCATGCGTTCCCGCACCGGCCACGGATCATGGATGTCCTTCTGCTCCATGTAAGTTTCCAGGCTGCGGTCCACCTGTTCGGCCACCTGGCGCAGAGCAAGCTCGCGAAGGGCAATGAGATTTCCTCTCCGGAAAAAATTTTTCAGCGCCTGGTCCACTTTTTCAGTGTGATAGACCTCGCCGCGCCTCATCCGGTTCTGCAGCGCTTCCGGCGTCAAATCGACCATGACGATTTCGTTGGCGTGCTCCATCACCCAATCCGGCACCGTTTCGCGGATCTTGATTCCCGTGATTGCGCCGACGGTGGGGGCGATGCTTTCGAGGTGCTGCACGTTGACGGTCGAGAGAACTTCCATCTTCGCTTCGACGAGGTCCAGCACGTCTTCGTACCGTTTGCGGTGTTTGCTTCCTGGAATATTGGTATGCGCCAGTTCGTCGACTAGAACCACGCGAGGTTTTCTGGCTTTGATGGCGTCGGGGTCCATCTCCTCGAAGACCGTGCCTTTGTATTCGATTTTCCGCCGGGGGACTTGCTCGATCTGGGAGGCCAGTTCGGCGATGCCTTTTCTTCCGTGGGTTTCGACGACGCCGATGACTACGTCTTCTCCGCGGCTTCGCCGGCGGATGGCTTCGCTCAACATGCTGTAGGTCTTACCCACGCCCGGGGCGTAGCCCAGAAACAGCTTCAGAATTCCCTCGGTGCGTTCCTTCGGGGAGACTTCTTCCAGCCATTCTTCGGGTGTTTTTGTCACGGCAGATATTCTCGTTCATTCCGCCCAGGAAATGCTAGGCTAGAATCGGCCTGTGACGAAAAATCTCCCCACTACCCTCGCCCGATATGCCGCCGCGCTGGCTGCGGTTCTGGCCATTACGTACTTCTACCGGGATAGGCACCAGTTTAGCCTGACAACGGTAGCGTTTACTTATTTGCTGGCCATTCTCGGTATTTCCACTCTTTGGGGACTTGCGGTTTCCGTGTTCATGTCGCTGGCGGCAACCTTGACGTACAATTATTATTTCCTCCCGCCGGTAGGAACGTTTACGATTGCGGATCCTCAAAACTGGATCGCGCTTTTCACCTTTCTGGCAACTTCAATTCTTGCCAGCGATCTCTCCACACGCGCGCGCAACCAGGCCGCGGAAGCAAACCGCCGGCGCCACGAGGTGGAGCGTCTTTACAAATTCAGCCAGCGCCTGTTGAGCGCCGGGAATCCCATCGAATTGTTGAACGCCATTCCGCGCCAGATCGTGGAAACATTCGAGGTGGGAGCGGCGGCGCTGTTCCTGTCGGACAAGCAAAAAGTGTACCGCTCAGGAATGAATCTGCCACAGCTCGATGCGGCCTATTTGAAGGCGGTGGTCGCGCGTGAAGAGATGCAGATCGATAGCGAGCACAGCGTCTGCTTTGCTCCGCTGCGGCTCGGTTCGCGGATTCTTGGCAGCCTGGGCATTTCGGGTCCCGTCCTCTCGCGGGAGTCTCTGGAAGCCATGGGCACTCTGATCGCAGTGGCCATCGAGCGGGCCCACGCCATCGAGATGGTGGGGAAGACCGAGGCGGCGCGCGAGGGCGAGCGGCTGAAATCAGCCCTGCTGGACGCGATTACGCACGATTTCCGCACCCCGCTCACCTCCATGAAGGCATCGGTAACGACGCTACTTTCCCCGGCCAAGCTTGACGAGGGCCAGCGGGACGAACTTCTCCACATCATCAATGAAGAGTGCGACCGGCTGAACCGGCTCGTCGGTGAAGCCGCGGAGATGGCTCGTCTGGAGGCAGGCGAGGTCAAACTTCAGCTCGAGCCTGTTCGAGCGGACGATTTGATTGCCAGCGCGCTCGATGTCTGCAAAGGGGTTCTGGGGACGCGGCCGGTCCGAATGGAATTGAAAAATCCGGATCTGCGAGTCCGCGCGGACTTCGCGCGTGCGCAGGAAGTGCTCGTGCATTTGATCCAGAATGCAAATCTGTACTCCGCGCCTGACACACCCATTACAATCGGCGCGGAAGAAAAGGACGAATTCGTTCAATTCAGCGTGGCCGACCAAGGGCCGGGAATCGGCGAGGCGGAACTCGGCCTCATTTTCGACAAATTTTATCGCGGCACGGACCAGCGCTATCGCGTACAGGGCACCGGCATGGGTCTGCCCATCGCCAAAGCGATCGTCGAGGCGCATGGGGGAACAATCGGCGTCATCAGCCAGGTGGGACATGGGTCAGTGTTTTCCTTTAGCTTGCCGATCCTCAGGGGGACGACGGAACAAAAATGAGCACACCCACGATACTGGTTGTGGATGACGAACCGCAGATTCGCCGTGTGATGCGGACGACGCTGTCGAGCAACGGCTATACGGTGCTGGAAGCGCGAAGCGGGGAAGAAGCGCTCGAGGTTATGCGGAAGGAGCGGCCGGAGCTTATCCTGTTGGACGTCAATATGCCCGGGAAAAGCGGTCTTGACACCTGCCGCGAAATTCGCGATCAATCCGACGTCGCCATCATCATGCTGACCGTCAGGAATACGGAGCACGACAAGGTGCTCGCGCTCGATGCCGGGGCGGACGATTACGTCGTGAAGCCGTTTGGCATGGAAGAGCTGCTCGCGCGCATTCGAGCGGCCCTGCGGCGAACGTCTTCAGGCGAGCCTGTCCCCACCTACGTTTCGAACGATCTGGAGATTGATTTCGAACGCAGGAAATTGCTGGTGCAGGGCCGCCCGGTGCGGCTGACGCCGAAGGAATTTGACCTGCTTCGCCACCTGGTCGCGAACCAGGGCAAGCCGCTGGAGCACCGGCGCCTCTTGCAGGCTGTCTGGGGGCCGGACTATGGCGACGAGACGGAGTATTTGCGGGTATTCATCAACCAGCTGCGGAAAAAGATCGAGCCGGACCCTGCCCATCCCAAGTACATCCATACCGATCCGTGGGTGGGCTACCGGTTTGAGCCTGCCAGTCCCGCTCCGAGCAAAACGAAGAAGAACAAGTAGGACGGGCTTCTGCCTGTCTACTTTTGACTTTTGACAGGGCTGCAAAAATCAAAACCTGACAGGCTGAAGCCCGTCCTATTTAATGCATCGGATGAGTCGTATCGAGGTCTAGGTTCAGTTCAAGCACGTTGACGCGGGGCTCGCCGAGGAAACCGAGCTGGCGCCCTTCGGTATGGTTGGCGATGAAGGTGCGGACGTCAGTTTCGTTCATGTTGCGCTCGTGAGCGACGCGCGGCACCTGGAAGGCCGCGGCTTCCGGTGAAATGTGGGGGTCGAGGCCGGAGCCGGATGTAGTGACCAAATCCATCGGGACCGGCTCGTTTGGATTTTCGGCCTGGGCCTTTTGCACGTCGCCCGTCATCCGGTCGATCAGCATCTTATTGGTGGGTCCAAGGTTCGAGCCGCCCGAATTGCCGGCGTCGTAGCCGTTGCCTGCTGCCGAGGGACGCGATCGAAAATATCCGGGCGAGGAAAACGGCTGGCCAATGAGGTGCGAGCCGACAACCTTTCCGTTCACCGTGATGAGGTCGCCGTTGGCTTGCCTGGGGAAGAGAACTTGCGCCAGGCCCGTCACCACGAAGGGGTAGACGATGCCGAGCAGCAGAGTCGTCACGATGGTCATCCAGATCGAAGTCATGAAGTGCTTTTTCATCGTAGTATCCTCAAGACAAATTCTCTTTCTCAGGCCCAACGCAGGCTGGTAATGATCACATCGATCAGCTTGATGCCGATGAAGGGCGCAATGATCCCGCCCACGCCGTAGACCAGCAGATTCCATCGCAACAGAGCCGAAGCCCCCATGGGACGATACTGCACGCCGCGCAAGGCGAGCGGTACGAGGGCCACGATGATCAGCGCATTGAAAATCACAGCCGACAAGATCGCCGATTCAGGAGTCTTCAGCCGCATGATGTTCAGCGCCTGGAGCACCGGGAACGCGCCTGCGAACATCGCAGGGATGATGGCGAAATATTTGGCCACGTCGTTGGCCACCGAAAACGTGGTCAGGGCGCCGCGAGTGATCAGCATTTGCTTGCCGATTTCCACCACTTCGATCAGTTTGGTTGGGTTGGAATCGAGGTCAACCATGTTGCCAGCTTCCTTGGCCGCCTGCGTCCCCGCATTCATCGCGAGGCCCACGTCCGCCTGCGCCAGCGCGGGCGCATCGTTGGTGCCGTCGCCGGTCATCGCCACCAGCTTGCCCTTGGACTGCTCCTTACGGATCAGCGCCAGCTTGTCTTCCGGCTTGGCTTCGGCCAGAAAATCATCGACGCCTGCTTCCTGCGCGATGGCCGCCGCGGTCAGACGGTTGTCTCCCGTAATCATCACCGTGCGGATACCCATGGCGCGAAGGTGATCGAAGCGCTCGCGCATGCCGCCTTTGACGATGTCTTTGAGCCGGACCGTGCCCATGATTCGGCCGCTGATCGCGACCAACAGTGGCGTGGCACCGGAGCTGGCAACGGTTTGCACGACGTCATCAACCTCTGCCGGAATTATCCCGCCATGTTCAACGACATATTTCTTGATCGAGTCAGGGGCGCCCTTGCGGATAGCGCGGCCGTCGAAATCGACCCCGGACATGCGGGTTTGCGCGGTGAAAGGAATGAATGTGGCGTCGAGAGAAGACAGCGGCCGCCCGCGCAATCCGTACTTTTCTTTTGCCAACACCACAATCGAGCGCCCCTCGGGAGTTTCGTCGGCCAGCGAGGCGAGCTGCGCTGCGTCGGCCAGCTCCGCGTCGGTCACTCCGGGAGCGGTAATTAATTCCGTCGCTTGCCGGTTGCCGAGGGTAATCGTTCCGGTTTTGTCGAGCAGCAGCGTGTCCACATCGCCCGCCGCTTCGACGGCGCGGCCTGACATCGCCATTACGTTCCGCTGAATGACGCGGTCGATTCCCGCAATGCCGATGGCGGAAAGTAACCCGCCAATCGTCGTCGGAATCAGGCACACCAGCAGGGACCACAACACGAAGGCACTTTGCGGCGCACCCGAATAGATGGCCATGGGCTGCAGCGCCGCGACGGCCAGCAAGAAAATAATCGTGAGCCCGCAGAGGAGGATGTTCAGGGCAATTTCGTTGGGCGTCTTCTGTCGCGAGGCGCCCTCCACCATCTTGATCATGCGGTCCAGAAACGTCTCGCCAGGATTGGACGTGATGCGGACTTTGATTTCGTCGGAGAGTACGCGCGTGCCGCCTGTTACCGCCGAACGATCGCCGCCCGATTCGCGAATCACCGGCGCGGATTCACCCGTGATGGCGGATTCATCGACGGACGCGACGCCTTCGATGACTTCGCCATCACCTGGAATAAATTGACCGGCGGTGACAATAACTACGTCGCCCGCGCGCAGTTTGGATCCGGACATTTCCACCGTGCACCCATCGGGTTTCAATTTATACGCGATGGTTTCCGTGCGCGCCTTGCGCAGCGTGTCCGCTTGCGCCTTGCCGCGTCCTTCGGCCATGGCTTCGGCGAAATTGGCGAACAGCACCGTGAACCACAGCCAGATCGTAATTTGAAATTCAAAACCAAAACCGTGGGTGTGATGCAGGACATGGCTCACCAGCTCGACGGTGAGCAGGGCGGCGCCGATTTCGACGACGAACATGACCGGGTTCTTCATGAGGGTCACTGGATTCAGCTTTACAAACGAATCCCACGTCGCTCGCCGGGCAATCGCGCCGTCCCAGATCGACTTGCTCTTCCTTGCTTGGGCTGTCATTTACGTTTCCTCAGAAAGTCTTTCCCGCGTTCATCAGCAGGTGCTCGAGAATCGGGCCCAGGCTGAGTGCCGGGAAAAATGTCAGTGCGCCGACAATCAAGATCACGGAGATCAACAGGCCGCTGAACAGCGGCGTCGTCACCGGGAAGGTGCCGGAAGATTCCGGCACATGTTTCTTCCGCACCAGGCTGCCGGCGATCGCCAGCACTGGGATCACCATGAAGAACCGGCCGAACAGCATCGTCGCGGCGATCGTCGTGTTGTACCAAAGGGTGTTGGCGTTGAGTCCGGCGAATGCCGATCCGTTGTTTGCGCCCGCTTCCGCGTAGGCATAAAAGATTTCCGATAATCCGTGCGGGCCCGCGTTCGCTAGGCTCGATAAGCCAAACTTCGGCGCGACGACAGAAATGGCGGTGAACGTCAAAACCATCAGCGGATATATCAAAATCGTGAGCATGGCCATCTTCACGTCGAAGGCCTCGATTTTCTTGCCCAGATATTCCGGCGTGCGTCCCACCATGAGTCCCGCGATGAACACGGAAAGGACAATGAATACGACGATTCCGTAGAGGCCGGAGCCGACACCCCCGAACACAACCTCGCCGAGCAGCATGTTAATCAGGGGAATCATTCCGCCGAGGGGCGTGTAGGAATCGTGCATCGAGTTGACAGCGCCGCAGCTCGTGTCGGTCGTCACCACGGCCCACAGCGCGGAGTTGGCAATCCCGAAGCGAACTTCTTTGCCTTCCATGTTTCCCGCTGGTTGCAAATGGTTCGCTGAGGTTTGCACCAGCGGATTTCCCCTGGCCTCGGCCGAGTACGCCGCCGTGACTCCCACCAGAAATAAAATCGCCATCGCGCACCACACCGCCCAACCATGGCGCGGCGAGCCCGTCATCTGGCCAAGCGTGTAAGTCAAAGCCGACCCGATTGCGAAAATCAATACCAGCTCGAAGAAGTTCGTGAGGGGAGTGGGATTTTCATACGGATGAGCGCTGTTGGCGTTGAAAAAACCGCCGCCATTGGTTCCGAGTTCTTTGATCATTTCCTGCGAGGCGGTTGGGCCGAGCGCGATCGTTTGCTCTTTAACGATCTGCGTGGTGGCCTTTCCGCTGGAGTCGGTCGTCTGCACGGTTTGCGGATCCATGAGCTGAGCGGTCGCGTAGGGCTTGAAGTTTTGCGGCACGCCCTGCCAGACCAGGAAAAGCGCGCCCAGCACACAAATCGGCATCAGCACCCAGAAGGTGGCGCGCGTCATGTCCACCCAGAAGTTTCCGAGCGTATTCTGTTCGCGGCGCGCGATCCCGCGGACGATGGCGATGGCCAGAGCAATTCCTACGGCGGCGGAAATAAAATTGTGGTAGGCGAGGCCGGCCATCTGCGTCAGGTACGACATGGTGGTTTCCGGGACGTACGCCTGCCAGTTTGTGTTGGTCGTAAAGGACGCGGCCGTGTTGAACGCCAGGTCTGGCGCCACGGCGGCGAGTTTCTGCGGGTTGAGCGGCAGATGGTTTTGAAGCCGTTGCATCAGATAGAGGACAACCATCGTGACGCCACTGAACATCAGCATTGCGCCGGCGTACTCGGTCCAGCGCATTTCTTTCGATTCATCGACGCCCGTCAGTCGGTACACCAGCTTCTCGATGGGACGCATGACCGGGTCGAGAAATGTTTTTTCCCGATTGAACACGCGCGTCATGAACGAGCCCAGCGGCTTCGTGAGCGCAAGCACCACCAACAGAAAGAACAGGATTTGGAACCAGCCGTTGTTAGTCATAGTCAGAACTTTTCCGGGCGCAGCATTGCGTACACCAGATAAACAAGCAGAGCCGCGCACACCAGGAGCGATACGATCGTATCGAACATTTTCCTTACCTCAATCCATCGCAGAATTTCACGTACAGAACGGTCAATACAAAAAAGACCAGAGTAGAGACCGCAAAAATCGAGTCCAGCATTGCCGTTTCTCCTTCAAAACACTCAGAGCATCATAATTCTCTCTCAGCGCCCGTGCATCGCCTATCTTGTGGATATCCGTCTCGCCGGCACTTTGGGTGCCCCAGATGGGATCATCCCGTGAGCCGATTTGTCACTATATCGGCCTAGCTCCCGAAACGGGATTACAGAGAGGCCGCCTTGCGCGAAGTGGGAAATCGGGTGCGTCACGACGATCATGTCAACCCTGTCGCGTCGCCCACCCTCCGCCGCGTAGCTCCAGGCATTATTCTTGGGCTGGTGCCCCTCTTTCCAGAAGTTCGCGAGCACATATAGCAAAAACACGACGCCCAAGCCATTCAGCAAATAAAAGATTGTCATGGTCGCTCGACCTCCTCCCAGCGCCTTGCAATCCACTCGCGTGGTTCCGACCTTGCAAGGGAATCATCCGCCTTCCGAAGTTAGGAAGTCGTGCACAGCTCGTAAGGATTCTGTAAGACGGCGAAGGAGTGAGTTAAGTCCCCTTGTTCCAGCGAGCTGGCGCTATTACAATGGCAACTTCTTGTTTATGTCCTCCTACCATCAGGGACACCGTCCTGGACGCCTCGCGGGGCTTTTATTTCTGGGGCTTCTGACCGCGGTCAGCGCGCACTCGCAGGAACGTGCGGACTGCCGCGCCTTCCATAGCGCCCTTCTTCACTCCGCCGTCCGGTATTGCGTTTATCTCCCGGCCAGCTATTCGGCCGGGGATGCCAAGACAAGAAAATATCCCGTGTTGTACCTGCTACACGGACTTGGCGGAAACGAGCAGTCAATCGCTTTGGACGGAGAGTGGACCAGGCTGCAGGATTTGCGCCGCCAAAATATGGCAGGTGAATTCCTAGTCGTGGCGTCGGACGGGTCGGATACGTTTTATATCAATTCCCGGGACGGGCAAACACCTTACAGCGATTTCTTCCTGCGCGAATTCATTCCCTTCGTCGAACACACGTATCGAGTTCGGACGGAACACGCCGCGCGCGGGATTACCGGTTTTTCAATGGGAGGCTATGGAGCGTTGCGAATGGCATTTGCCCATCCGGAACTATTCGGCTCGGTCAGCGCGCATAGCGGGGCATTGATGCGAGCGCCTCCGCAGGGTGTGAGCGCCGGCGCGTCGTCGGGGAATCTGGCGGCGCAGCTGCTCGCAAAAGTATTTGGCAATCCGATCGACCAGAAATTCTGGGATCTGAACAGCCCATTTGTGCTGGCGCGGAAAAATGCGGCCGCGCTTTTGAAAATGAAAATTTACTTCGATTGCGGCACGGAAGACTCGTACGGCTTTTATCGTGGAGCGAGCGAACTGCACGAGACGCTCGATTCCCTCAAGATTCCCCACGAGTTCCACCTCTACCCGGGAGGCCACAGCGTTTCCTACTTGCTGGCCCATCGTGACGCCTCGTTTGAATTTCACTGGCGTGAATTCAACTCCACGAAATGAATCGAGAAGGAGTGGAGCCGAGACGGAAGTGCGCCTCAGAATCCCATCCGAGATGCTGTTTGTCATGTACCATGACAATTTTATTGTCAGTTGATATAGCGATAGTGTAGAATCTCGATCTCGCGGGGAAGTTCCTCTCCAGGATCCGGCGCAGAAGCCGCTCGCAGGATGATTTCAGGCGTCCTCGTTCCCGGCCGAAGCGCGAAGCCCCCGGTCGCTCCGACCTCTCGGATTTCTCCCGCGTTCGCCACGGGCGTCTGTTCCCAGCCCGCTGACGACTGAAGAGGAGACGCTCGTGCGCACAATCTTCGCGGCTGCAATCTTTACTCTCCTTCTGGCGGCAATTGGCTCACCACTCGCGGCGCAAACCACTCGGCCCACTTTCCTATTTTTGCTGGAAGGTAAAGGGGTACCGACAGGAACAATTCACGTCTTCAGCGTGAACGCCTCAACAGGCGCTATAACCGAAGTTCTCGGTTCGCCGTTTAATGCCGGACTGATTCCGGTGCAACTTGCTGTCGATCCAACAGGAAGATTTGTCTACGTCGCAAACCAACTATCAGAAGACATTACGGCATTTTCAGTCGATGCTTCCACTGGGACGCTGACGGAGTTACCCGGATCGGCCTTTCCGATCGGAAGCCAGCCCATCGCACTCGCCATTGATCCGACCGGTCGATTCCTCTATGTTTCTGCGACTAACTTCACCAACGGCGCCCTGCAGCAGTCAATTTACGAATACACAATTGATAGTGTCACCGGAGTCGTGACCGCCGCTGCGGGTTCCCCCTTTTTGCCTGGGACGTTCGTAACTTCAATTGCTTTCAACCCGAAAGGGAATTTCGCGTATCTGAGCCAGGGATCGCCGGACCCGCCATTGCTTATTCCGATTTTGGTCTGCGCTGTTGATTTTAGTAGCGGACAGCTCACACTGGCTGCCGCGGGCCAGCCCGCGGGCCAGCCTGCCGCAGGGGGTGCGGACCACGCGACCGTGTCTCCCAGCGACAAGTTTCTGTATTCGATTGATTCCAACGCCAATGCAGTCGACGCGTTCACAATTGAGTTTGGCAGCGGGTCGCCTACCGAAATTTCAAGCTCACCATACGCGGTAGCAAACTTTCCGGATTCCTTATTGGTGCATCCATCGGGGAATTTTCTTTACGTCGTGAATTTAAACCAGCCTTACCAGCCTACAGAGACCCCCAGCCAGTATGACGGAAGCATTTCTGCTTTTGTCATCAATTCCGGGACCGGTGCGCTGACGCCGGTAGCCGGCTCACCATTCGCGGCTGGAATTAATCCTACTTCCATCGTTGTGGATCCCACAGGCCAATTCGCGTATTCAACGTCCACAAAGTATACAACTGGATTTACAGGTTTCGCGCAAATCATGGGTTTCTCCATTGACGCATCTTCGGGAATCCTCAAGCCATTTTTCGGGACACCGTGGACGGATTCGGCCAATAGCAACGGCGCCCAATTGGCGATTTCTTCCGCCCCATCGATTACGGAGAACCCTGTGCCCATGATTTCTTCGCTTTCGCCACCTTCGACGACTGCGACCGCCATCGCGTTTACTTTGCAAGTCCATGGTGCGAACTTCGTGCCCGGGGCCACGGTGTATTTTGGAGGACAGCCGCGCAATACGGTGTTTGTGAGTTCGACGCAGCTGAATGCCAGTATTCTCGCCACTGATATTGACAATGGCGGGACGGCCGTGGTCTTTGTATTCAACCCGCTCCCCGGCGGAGGAGCTTCAACGTCCGTCGAATTCCCTGTGTCCGCGCCTTCCCCCGTCATTTCCTCCATCAGTCCTTCGAGTGTCGCTGCCGGCGCAATCCCATTTGCATTGTTCGTGTTCGGCTCGGGCTTCGTGACGAGTTCCGTTGTGAATCTCAACGGCACGGACCAGGCAACGGCGTACGTCAGTCCGGGATTTCTCTTCTTTGAAATTTTCACGGCTGAAATTCTGGCCTCGGGAACACTCAGTATCACGGTAACAAGCCCTTCCAATGGCGTCCCCGGCGGCGGAACTTCCAACACGGCTACGCTCACGATTGGGCCAGCCATCGCTCCGCTCGCTGTTTCAAGTATCTCTCCTACCAGCGCGACAGCGGGCGACCCGGGGTTCACTCTCACCGTGAATGGAAGCGGCTTTGTTCCAGGTTCACAAGTCACCTTCAACTTGAACAAAGTGCCCACGACGTTCATTAATTCCACCCAACTGACAGCTTCGATTCCGGCGAGTGCTATTGCGATTGCGGGTAACCCCTACGTGATCGTGACGAATCCGGACGGCTTCGCTTCGGTGGCGGTGACGTTTACGGTCAACAATCCTCAGCCGGTAGGAGGTTCCGTCTCTGCGGGCAGTAACGCGCTCACGTTGAATGTCACTGGCACCGGCTTTGTGCCAAGTTCCATCGTCCTTGTAAACGGCAGTTCGCGCGTGACCACCTACATTAGTTCCACATTGCTCCAGGCCACTTTACTGCCCGGCGATCTCTCGCAGAGTGGAACGCTGAATATCACTGTCTTGAACCGGCCCCCAGGCGGCGGCACATCGGCCGCGATCAGTTTTACATTCACTTTCACGGACTATTCGGTGACCGCGCCCAACTCAACAACCTCTATTACTGCCGGACAAACGGCGAATTTTGCTTTGACCGTTTCATCCTCGAACGGGACGTTTTCCAATTCGGTGATGTTCAGCGCATCGGGCATCCCTACAGATGCAAATCCTTCCTTTGCGCCATCGGCTACAATCACTCCGGGCGCTACGCCGCAAATTGTGACGCTTTCAATCACGACAATGCCACACATGGCAGGGTCTGCGATCGAGTTTCCACATTGGCCCCATCCGGTCTGGCCGGTGTTTTGCGTGGTGGGTATGATTCTTGCGCTGGCGGGGCTTGGGCTCAGGGCAATTGGAGGCCGAGTGCAGGTCTTCGCTCCGCAACTTCTATTGGCATTGTTGCTCGTTGTGGCCGCGGGGCTGGTCTCTTGCGGCGCAACGGGATACGGACCACCTTCCCCTCCACCCCTCAACCCGGCGACTGGCACGCCGGCTGGGACTTACCCGATAATCGTTACGGCAACCTCCGGTGGAGTAAGGCACTCCGCGACCGTAACGCTTAAAGTTATGTGATAATGGTTCCGTGCTTTTTCCTGGGCCGAACGATCTACAAAAGGACGTTGGCGGGGTCAATCGTTCTTGGTGGATCGGAGCGGCGTCAAACGCCTGCGGCCTTCTGGTGTTGTGGGGAGTGATCCTCGTCGCCGCATTTCCTGGAAGTGTCACGGTTCGCGCGCAGGATGCGCCGCCCAATCCAGCGCCGCCGGTCTCACCGACGGACTTGCCAGGACAAGTTGTGGTGAACTCCTCGGGGCAGTGCGTCCAGCCGCCGCCCATGGTTCAATTGCACGATTACGATGGGCCTTTTCACAAAGTCATAGGCACGTTCACTCAAAAACTCGACCGCCTTTCAGTTCACGATCCCCACTACAGACCAGGCTTTGTCCTCTGCTCGCTGGAAATCAAAGACAAACTCTTTTTGTTCCTTCGTGATTCCGTTGATCCCGAAACGTTCTTGGCCGCCGGTTTTGACGCGGGTATTTCGCAGGCGGAGAATGAAGACCCGTCATTTGGCCAAGGCGGCAAGGGATACGCCAAGCGACTGGGCGCCGGTTACACCGATCAAGTTCAGTTCCGATTTTTCAAGGAATTTGCTTATCCTACTGTTTTTTCCGAAGACCCGCGGTACTACCGGATGGGCCAAGGCCCGGCAGGGCGCCGATTCCTGCATGCCATGGTTCACTCCGTAGTCGCGTACAACGACCACAGCAGGCCCATGTTTAATTTTTCCGAATGGTTGGGAGAAATCAGCGCCATATCGCTCAGCAATCTCTATCATCCAGGAAATCGGCGCGGCTTTGCGCCCGCGGCCCAGAGTCTCGCTACCGACGTCGCGTTGGACATTGGATATGACGAGCTCCGGGAATTTTGGCCGGAGATTGCGCGGAAATTTCGGCTCCCTTTCCGCGATCAGAACGAACCGGCGCCGAATGCGCTTCCCGCCGGAAGATAATCTTCGCGAACGCGGGACGCCGGCGCTACATTTCAAGCGAGCTTGCCGACGTGGGCTTCGAGCAGATTCCAGGCGCGCTCTCCAATCGTGTCTTTCCAGCGGGCGTAATAAGATGCCAGCCGCGGCCGGAATGACGAAGTATCCGCTTCGTTGAAGGTCATGCCCTGCGTGGCCAGCTTGGTGCGAAATTCGGTGTTGAGGGCGCTCAGTTCCGCACGCTGCAGGCGCACGAATTTGACGGCGTTGCGCTCGATGATCCCCTGAATATCGGAAGGCAGGCGTTGCCATAGCTTCCAGTTCGCGAGCAGGTTGAATCCGGACCAGCCGTGATTGGTCATGCTCACATACTTCTGCACTTCGTAGAGCTTTAACAATTCCGCGACGGCCAGCGGATTGGTCTGGGCCTCGGCCGCGCCATTTTTCAAGGTTTCGTACAGCTTGTTAAAATTGGCGACGACGGGCGAAGCGCCCATGGCTTTCCAGGCCTCCACATAGATGGGAGCGTCGGGAGTGCGAATCTTCAGGCTTTGCAAATCCTCCACCGTGCGGATCGGCCGAGTCGAGCAGGTAATCTGGTGGAATCCGTTGTCGAAGCATCCTTTCGGAAGGGCGTAGATGCCTTTGGTTTTCATCTCCTCCCGCAAATAATCGCCCAGATCGCCATCCAGCGAATCGAACACCTGCGCCGGTGTGCGAAAGGCGAAAAGAAGCCCTTGTACATTCGTTGCCGGCACGAGATTTCCGATGGAGCCGCCATTCAACGTGAAGAAATCCAATTCGCCGCTGACCACCATGTTGAGCGCAGCCGGGTCTCCTCCCGCGATCTTGTTATTGTCCGAAAAAGTTTGAACCTTCACCCTCCCGTTTGTTTCGGTTTTTACGGTGTCCCACATCTCCACGAGCCATTTATCCAGCGGGCTGTCCGCCGGTTGGTTGTGAAACTGACGCATCTCAAACTCCGCCGCCTGCGCACGACGGCTGGTGAGCAGCATTCCGCTCGTGGCCATCAGGCCAACTGTGAATTTCCTGCGAGAGATTTTATGAAGCATGTAGTCCCCTTTACGGAGTGCCCCGCCTCTGAAGAGGCGGGCTACAACAATCGTGATGCCCGTCAGAAACCCAATTTAACCCATCTGGCTCATGGATCGTCCGAAATAAAAACTGCGGGCAGTTTGATCATCCCATCCGACATTGCAGTGCGGGATCGACCATTTTTGGATTTTCGTGGGTTCGGTTATCGCTTTGCCCAGTGCGGGGCATGACAGACAATAGGACGCTTCGTGGGTGCCGATCCAGATCAAGTTTCGATCGAACTCGACGAAGACGTTCTCCGTCGTGCCGCGCCACCAGGAATCATAATTATTGATTTCGCCCTCGAGAGGAGGCACGAACCAGGCAACCTCTTTCGGCTCGGTGGGGTTGGAGATATCGAAAACGCGCACGCCGGCATTGAACCAGGCGATCACGATGATTGCGGGATTAGATGTGCCGGGCGCGAGCCAGCATTGTGTGTTGTGCGAACCAAAGCGTCCACGCGCGAAGCAGAAGTCCGTGTAGGGTGCATCGGGAGGCGCGGCAGGGCGAGGGAAGAAGCCGATGATCTTCGGATTTTTCGGATCCTTCACGTCCATCATGTAGGGTGTGTGGTAGTTTTCCCGGCAATCCGCTTCGAGCGCTTCGTGGACGGCGACCACTTTGTTCATAAGTCGGGGATGGGCTGCGTCCGCGATGACTGGGTAGCACGTGTGGAACGGAATTGTTCCGAAGGTGTCGAATTCATATTGCATGTGGCCATAGGGTTTGGGGTGTTTTATGTCGGATAAGTCCATGGCATAAAATCCGAATGCGCCAAAGCCGCCGTATCCTACAGTGCCGCCGTCTTCGACGCGCTTGGGCACGGTGATCGCGCCGTGATTTCCGGTCCAGGAGGTGTGGTCCCCGGCGAAGCGATACTTCTTGTATTCTTCTTCCTCGCCCAATTTCTGTCCGGGGACCCACCATCTGGAAACTTCTTGGACATTCGCCGGATCGGACATATCCACGATCATGAGCGCATTGCTGTAGGGGCGCTGGTGATTCTCCAGGCGCAACTGGTCGTCCCATCCGCAATCGAGATAGGCGTACTTCCCGCCGTCGTAAAAGTTGTGGTGGGTGCCGTTGCCTTTCTCTCCGGTGTTATATTCCTGCAGCAGATTCGGTTTGGTGGGATC
Source organism: uncultured Acidobacteriota bacterium (assembly GCA_963719875.1). GTDB lineage: Bacteria > Acidobacteriota > Terriglobia > Acidiferrales > UBA7541 > Palsa-360. The sequence continues at coordinate 128,106 of CAVRDJ010000003.1, forward strand.
AGTGATGTCGTAGTTTCGGATTCCGCGGAGCCCCTTGTAGGCGAGGACCTTGTCGCGCAATTCCTTGTCATACTGGCCGCGGGGATATTGAATATTCGCACTGGTAAGCGGCTGCGCCGCGGTACACATCATGATCCATTTCTTTAGCTTCGTGTTGTAGACGACCGCGCCACCGCCTTGAATCACGCGCTTCTTATTTAGCGCGACTGGATTCTTGGCTTCGCTAACGTCGATAAAATCTCCGCCGGCCGGCAATAATCGCTGCCTCCCCTTGGCCCACATGGCCATGAGCGGCTCACCGCCGCTGATGGTTGCGCCAGGCAGGTGGGCGACAATTTCCATGTTGTGGATATATTGTTTTTTGTCGAGATAAGTCAGCGAACCGAGCGGAAGGGGCAGTTCCGGAGGCACGTTGGAGGTATAAAGTCCTTGCACCTGGGCGCGCGTGCTGATCGTGCCGGCGAAACCCGCGGCTGCCGCGCCCACCGCGCTCTTGAGAAGCGATCTGCGGCTGAATCCTTTGCCGGTTCCCAAGAGTTGTTCGGCATTGCTTTTGGACGAGACGGAAGAATTGCGGATGTTCGACATGGCTCTCCTTTGCCCGCCTCTGATTTTTGTGGGGCGCAACCAAACGTTTTCAGGATGCTTGCGGCGAAATCATTACACCCAAATGCGCCCGCTCGCCGCGCATCATACTCCGATATCCTGCCGGTGATGCATCTGAAATAACCAGTGACCGGGCTGGACGCAGCAAATCGTGATTAGCCCAGACCTTTTTTATTTCTCGCTACTCCTTCCAAGCCGAATAAACCGGCTTGGCCAGCAGAAACGCGGGATTTGCCCCAGGTCTCGGTGTGAACTTCTGTATGCGTCCCGAGTCTACCTCTGCGACGTACAGATTGCCCTCCTGGTCCACGCTTATCCCATGCACGCCCCAGAGATAGCCCGGATAATCACCCATGCTCCCCCAGGTGTACAGCAAATGGCCTTGCAGGTCGTACTCGATCATTTTGTTGGTGGTGCGGTCAAAGGTCCAGAGGGTGCTTCCAGATCCGATGTAGAGCAAGTGAAGACTGGAAGGCGGATTGTCAATCTTCCATTCGTAGAGATACTTGCCGTTTTCATCGAACACCTGGATGCGGTGATTGTTCCGATCGTTCACGAAAACGTGGCGCGTTTTCTGGTCAATGGCGATCCCGTGCACGTTGCTGAAATAGCCGGGACGGGTTTCCAGGGGTTCGTTGTCGCCTCCGCGGCGCGGGCCGCCTTTCGTGCCCCACTGCATGAGGAATTTTCCGCTCTTGTCGAACTTGGCGACGCGCGTTCCGGTGTAGCCGTCGGAGACGAAGAAGGTGCCATCCGGCAGCCAATCGAGGTACGTCGGACGGTTGAAGTGAGTGGCGTCCTCGCCGGGAATTTCCGGCGTTCCGATCGTCTGCAGGAGCTTGCTGCCGTCGTGCGTGAATCTGTAGATGACTTGCATGTTGTCGTCCACTACCCACACGTTCTTTTCCGGATCGTAGGGACTGATGTAGACGGAGTGAGGCCGGCGGAAGAGCTTGTCCCACTGCTTCCAAGTCTCGATGATATTTCCGGCGCCGTCGTATACGACGAGGCAATTCTCCCACTTCGCGTCCTTGTCCAATTCGCGGTACGGCGGGCCCTTGATACCGAGGTCGGCGGACTTTCCTTCCCAGGAGGTCAGCCATTCCCGGGTGTCCTGATCCGTGCCGCCCGTTCCAGGCAGCGAGGACACCGTGGCATCGCGCCAGAAGCCTGCCACCGGATAACTGATGCTGGGACCGACTTGCGGCAGCAGCATCCCCTTCGGCGGCGACATCTTTGGCAATTCACCGCGGTAGAGAGCGTAGATACGATTGGGGCTTTCGGCGAAGACGCTTTCGCCTGCGCCATAGGTCCACTTGTCATTTCCGGGCAAACTGCTTACGTCCTTCGGCCAGTTCTTCACCACATCGTAGGCGCCGGTCAGATCCTGCCCGCCCACCGCTCCGGGGACGGCGGCGAATCCGGTTCCGGGTTTCGCCTGCCCTTCGACGGGCGACAGCCTGCCGGAAATTCTGACGCCAACGGTTACGCCGATCGCCAACATCAAAAACATCAAACTAGCTTTTTTCATACAATTCCTCCGCAAAGACTCTCCATCTGAATGGGCGGCCCAGCCAAAATTTTCCGTTTGCCCGCGGTTCAATCAACATGGCGCGATCGGGCCAGCGCTTTCTTGGTTGATTTGGTCTGCCGTTGGGGTGCTAGGGCTGAGCTCGCCGCAGGGAGCCTATAAGGGGCCCCTACAAATGGCAAGACGTTTGTGGAGGAATGGAGGTTTCGTTCCTGCCAGTTTCAGATTGGCATACCTTGTTTGAGCTCACATTTTTGCGACTGCCGCCAAGCGATTCAACCTGTCGTACAATATCTGCCTTGCGCTAGAGTAGTGTTCTAGCCAGGCTGCGCGGTGGCGCTCAATTCTGCGCCGCTGCCGAGGAGCCAGGATGAGCGTAACCGACACGAGTGCTTCCATTCACACCGCAGCTACCCCGATGGAGATGCTCTGCATAAACACGATCCGCACTCTTTCCATGGACGCTGTGCAGGCGGCTAATTCCGGGCATCCCGGTACGCCTATGGCGATGGCGCCGCTCGCCTACTGCCTGTGGCAGGAGTTTCTGCGCTACGATCCGAGCGATCCGCTTTGGCCCAACCGCGACCGCTTCGTTCTCTCCGCGGGACACGCGTCTATGCTGCTGTATTCGGTGCTGCACCTTGCGGGCGTCAAGGAGGCCGGAAAGAATCTCGAAATTCTCACGGGTCCGGCCGTCCGATTAGAGGACATCAAGACTTTCCGGCAACTCGGAAGCCGCTGCGCCGGCCATCCGGAATCGCATCTGACCACCGGCGTCGAGACGACGACGGGTCCGCTCGGCCAGGGCTTCGCCAATAGCGTGGGGATGGCGCTTGCCGGGAAATGGCTCGCATCACGATATAATCAGACGGGCTTTGAAGACATCTACAATTACAACGTGTACGCGCTGGGCGGCGATGGCTGCATGATGGAGGGAATTTCCAGCGAAGCCGCCTCGCTCGCCGGGCACCTCAAGCTTTCCAATCTCTGCTGGATCTATGACAGCAACCGGATCACCATCGAAGGCGGCACGCCGCTCGCGTTTTCCGAAGACGTGGCCGCGCGATTCGCCGCCTACGGTTGGAAGGTCACGCACGTCACCGACGCGAACGATCTGGACATGATTCGCGCCGGTTTCCGCACCTTCCTGGGAACGAGCGACCGGCCGACGATTATCGTCGTTAACAGCCACATCGGTTGGGGTTCGCCGCACAAACAGGACAGCAGGGAGGCGCACGGCGAGGCGCTCGGCGAAGAGGAAGTCAAGTTGACCAAGCGCGTCTACGGCTGGCCCGAGGACGCGAAATTCCTGATTCCCGACGGCGTGTACGAGCACTTTCAGAAGGGAATCGGAATTCGAGGAAAAACGGACCGCGATCATTGGACAGCGCGATTCAACGAATACCGCGCCAATTTCCCGGAGTTTGCCGACGAGATCGTGAACATGCAAAATCGCCTGCTCCCGAAGGGATGGGACAAGGATTTGCCGTCCTTTCCCGCCGATGCGAAGGGGATTGCGACGCGCGACTCTTCCGCCAAAGTCGAAAACGCGATTGCGAAAAATGTTCCGTGGTTGATTGGCGGTTCGGCCGATCTCGCGCCTTCCACCAAGACCTTGCTCACCTTCGAGCCTGCGACAGGATTTCAGGCCGACAACACTTCGTTCCGGAATCTGCATTTCGGCATCCGCGAGCACGCCATGGCCGCGATCATCAACGGCATGAGCCTGACCAAGGTGCGTCCGTTCGGCGCCACCTTTTTTGTGTTCACCGATTACATGCGCGGCGGCTTGCGGTTGAGCGCGATCATGGGAATCCCGGTCATCTATATTCTGACGCATGATTCACTCGGCGTCGGCGAGGATGGGCCTACCCATCAGCCGATCGAGCACCTGGCAATCGCGCGCGCCACGCCTGGACTGATCACGTTGCGCCCGGCGGACGCGAATGAAGTGGTCGAAGCGTGGAAAGTGGTGATGCAGCTCCAGCACGAGCCCGCACTGCTGGTCCTGACGCGCCAGGCGCTGCCCACGTTTGACCGCGCGCGATTCGCTCCTGCCGCGGGGCTTGCGCGCGGCGCATATGTGCTTGCCGAAAACGCCGGGACACGTCCAGACGTGCTATTGCTGGCCACGGGCAGTGAAGTCTCCTTGTGCGTCGAAGCGTTCGAACAGCTTTCCAAAGAAGGGATCCAGGCGCGCGTCATTAGCATGCCGTCGTGGGAACTGTTCGAAAAGCAGGATCAGGCGTATCGCGATTCCGTTCTGCCACCCGCAGTGAAGGCGCGCGTTTCAGTAGAAATGGCCGCCACCTTTGGCTGGGAGCGCTATGTTGGCATTTCGGGCCGCACTATTGGAATGCACAGCTTCGGCGCCTCCGCGCCGATCAAGGCGCTTCAGAAACACTTTGGCTTCACCGTGGAGAACGTCGTCGCGGCGGCAAAAGAACAAATTCAATCCGCGAAGCGATAGCGGGTTAAGTAGCGCAGGCTTCAGCCTGTGGGGTTTAGTCCTTGCAAGCACCAAACCCCACAGGCTGAAGCCTGCGCTACCAAAACCCAAGGGGAACGCATGGACGCACCCGAACTTTGGAAACGCTACCGCCACTATTTTTGCCGCGTGGATTCGCTCGACCTCTCACTTGACATCAGTCGAATGCATTTCGACGAAGCGTTTCTTATCTCAATGGAACCCGCCATGCAAAAGGCATTCCAGGACATGGCCGCCCTGGAAAGCGGCGCGATCGCCAATCCCGATGAACAACGAATGGTGGGACATTACTGGCTGCGCGCGCCGCAACTCGCGCCCACCAAAGAGATCGCTCTGGAAATCACCGGTACTGTGGAATCCATCCAAAAATTTGCCGCCGGCGTGCACGCGGGCAAGATCAAGCCGCCTAAGGCGGAACGATTCACGCAGGTGCTCGCGATCGGCATCGGCGGCTCGGCGCTGGGCCCGATGTTTGTCGGCGATGCCCTCGGAGAGCCTTCGGCGGACCGCATGAAAATGCATTTCATAGATAATACCGATCCCGACGGCATCGCGCGCATGCTTGAAACACTGAAGGGGCTTCTTTCCGAGACGCTCGTCATTGTGACCAGCAAAAGCGGCGGGACGCCCGACACGCGCAACGGCATGGTGGTCGTTGCCGAACCCTATCGCGCCGCGCATTTGAATTTCGCGCAACACGCTGTCGCAGTCACAATGGCCGGTTCGCACATGGACAAATTCGCGGCCTCGGAAGCTTGGCTCGCGCGCATTCCCATGTTCGATTGGGTCGGTGGCCGCACAAGCGAACTTTCGGCCGTAGGCCTGCTTCCCGCGGCATTGCAAGGCATCGACATTGTCCGCATGCTCGCCGGAGCAGCGGCCTGCGACGCCGCCACGCGCGTCCACGAAACGCGCCGCAATCCCGCCGCGCTGATGGCCTTGATGTGGTACGTGGCGACGGACGGGAAGGGAAAGAAAGATCTCGTCGTTCTTCCGTACAAAGATCGCCTGCTCCTCTTCAGCCGCTATTTGCAGCAGCTCGTCATGGAATCGCTTGGAAAGCAGCTCGATCTCGATGGCCGCCGCGTCGAGCAGGGAATCGCGGTCTACGGAAACAAAGGGTCCACCGATCAGCACGCTTTCGTGCAGCAATTGCGCGACGGCGTGAACAATTTCTTCGTCACGTTCGTGCGCGTTCTCGAGTCCGGCGGCTCGCCTCTGGAAGTCGAGCCCGGCGTGACGGCGGGAGATTATCTGAACGGCTTCCTGATCGGCACGCGCGAGGCGCTGTACGGAAACGACCGCCAGTCCATGACGATCACGATACGCCGAGTCGATGCGCGCACGATTGGCGCGCTGATCGCCTTGTTCGAGCGCGCGGTCGGCCTCTACGCCTCGTTGATCCATATCAATGCATACCACCAGCCGGGCGTCGAAGCCGGGAAGAAGGCCGCGGCAGCAGTACTCAGCCTGCAGGCCAAGGCACATGCGGCGCTTTCAAACACACAACAGACGGCCACACAAATCGCCGCCGCCATCGGAACCGCGGAATCGGCCGAGACCATCTACCTCATCCTCGAACATCTTGCTGCTAATGGACGCGCAAAGATCACGCAGGCCGTCGATCCCGGCGATGCGACGTTTTTGCGCTTATGAATACAAACCCGAGTCGATCTGGCAGCGATATCTTCGGTTCCGTAATTCCGTGGGATCGGAATAATGTCCGGTCGATAACCTCTAAAGGTAACTTTGGGTAATGAGCGCTCGACGAGACAGAATAACGCGCCAACTGGCAATCTTAGCGTTACTCGTTGGAGGGTTGTCGTTTGCGTTCTGTTTTACACTCTTGGGATGGCTTGGATTTGCGATTGGATTCCTAAAGCTTCATCTTTTTGAATACCCCTATTATCGAAATGACGGGTCAGAGAATTTGTGGTGGATAGTAATGTGGGTTGGTAGTCTTATCATCGCATTTTGTGTTAACCGGATAATTGTTCGATGGGGGAGAAGGTTCATTTCTTCAAGATAACTCCTGAATTCATCCTAGGAATTTACTTGAGCGACAGTTCGCGCGCCCTCGCCTTTTTCCTGCCGGCCGAGGCCGAAGGCTTGATGCAGCGCCTTCACGGCCCTTTCCATTCCGCCCGATTCCACGAGGAAAGAAATGTTGTATTCGGAAGAGCCTTGCGCAATGGCGATGATATTGATCGCTTCCTTGCCCAGCGTGCTAAATACGCGCCCCGCGATGCCCGGCGTTCCAGCCATGTTCTCGCCGACGGCCGCGACGATGGCCACGTTGCGGTTCACTTTGATGTGTTCTAGGTCGTGCTGGTGCACGTCTTCGTACAGTGCTTCGCGCAACGCCTTTTCCGTGCGCGCTGCGTCCGCGGCCTGCACGACGAAGCAGATGCTGTCCTGCGAGGACGACTGCGAAATCATCACGATATTCGCGTGAACCGATGCGCTCGCCGTGAAAATGCGCGCGGCGATGTCCGGGACACCGATGATGCCGGGACCGGCGATGGCGATCATGGCGACGTCGCGCGTGGCGGTGACGGCTTTCACGCCTTGCGGCGCGGGCCGCACGGTCTGCGTGATTTTGGTTCCAGCCAGCTGGGGCTGAAAGCTGTTGCGAATCCAAACGGGAATGGCGCTTTCAATGACCGGGCGCAGCGTCATCGGATGGAGCACTTTCGCTCCGAAGAAAGCAAGTTCGCCCGCTTCGGTGTAGGACACTTCATCCAGCGTGGCCGCGTCGGGAACCATGCGCGGGTCCGCCGTCAGCACGCCGTTCACATCCGTCCAGATGATGACCTCGCTCGCATCGAGCGCCGCGCCTAGAATCGTCGCGGAATAATCCGATCCGCCGCGGCCGAGCGTTGTGGGAATGCCTTTCGTTGTTGCGGCAACGTAGCCGGTGACGACGGGAATCCCGCCCGCTTCGAGCAAGGGGAAAAGCGCCGCTTGCGTTTTCTTGCGCGTCGGATCGGGCAACGGTCGCGCGCCGCCGTGAATATCGTCGGTCACAATCAAATCGGTCGCGTCAAACGCCACGCCGCGGAACCCCATCTCGCGCAGCACAGCGGCAGCCATTCTGGCGATAAGCCGTTCTCCCGTGCCGGCAATGACGTCGAGCGCGCGAGGCGAGAGTTCGCCCAGGAGCGCGCAGCCGCGGCAATAATTCGCGGCGCGTTCGATCAACGCGTCGATTTCGGAGAGTAGTTGCCGCCGGTTTTCGATGTCGGAGATCAGATTGCCGATGGCTTCGTGATGTTTTTCCTGCAGCGCACTGGTCAGCGCTTCGGCTGCGGCTTCATCGCCGGTCGCTGCTTTTCCGGCCGCCGCGATCAGGGTGTTTGTCACACCGGACATCGCGGAGACCACCACGACGACCGCGCGTTCCTTCGATGCTTCCGCCGCAATCGCCGCCGCGCTGCGAATTCGGCCGGCATCTCCGACGGAAGTGCCGCCGAATTTCATCACTTGGATCGGACGGCTCATCGCACCCTCGCTCCGGCAGGGGCCGCTATTTCGCTCGCTGAATTTCCACGGAGCAGGCCGCGCGCTTGCAGCAATTCCAGATTCAGGATGGCCGCGCCGGCCGCGCCGCGAATCGTGTTGTGGCCGAGAACGACGAAGCGGTAATCGAACACGTTGTCCGGAAAGAGGCGCCCGACGGTGACGCTCATCCCGCCGCCCGCATCGCGGTCCAGGCGCGGCTGCGGCCGGTCTTTTTCGTCGCGCACGAGGACGGGATGTTCCGGCGCGGTGTGCAATTTCAGTTCCTGGGGGACCGAGCGGTAGGACGCGAGCGCTTCGCGAACTTCTTCAATCGAAACGCGCTTGGCGAGCTTTACGCGCACGGCCACCATGTGGCCGTCAGCCACATTCACGCGATGGCATTGCGCGCTCACGGCGAACGGCGCGTTCTCAAACGCGTTGCTTCCCAGGCGGCCGAGGATTTTTCGCGTCTCGCTCTCCATCTTCGGCTCTTCGCCGTCGATGAAGGGAAGCACGTTGTCGACGACATCGAGCGACGGCACACCGGGATAGCCCGCGCCCGAAACGGCTTGCAGCGTGGTCGCGATCACGGCTTCGACGCCGAATTTTGCGTGCAGCGGCGCGAGAGCCAGCGCCATGATGATCGTCGAGCAATTCGGATTCGTGACAAGGTAGCCCGTCGAAAAATCGCGCTCACGTTTCTGGCGGTCCAGCACCTTTAAATGGTCGGCGTTGATTTCGGGAATGAGGAGGGGAACGTCACCGTCCATCCGAAACGAAGACGCGTTGCTGATGACGGGATAGCCGGCCCGCGCGAAGGCTTCTTCCGAGGAGCGCGCGACATCGGAGGGCAAACTCGAGACGACAACGTCGCAATCGAGCGGCGGCTGCGGAGGCTGCACGACCATCGATTTCACGAAGGCCGGCATGTCGCCTACCAGCCGCCACGTACACGCCTCGCCGTACGATTTTCCCTGCGAACGGTCCGATGCCGCCAAAGCGGTAACCTTGAATTCCGGATGGTTCTCGAGCATCTGGACAAAACGCTGCCCCACCATTCCGGTCGCGCCCAGAATTCCGACTCGCACTCGATTATTCGGCACCGCCCCTCCCGTGGAGATCATGGTATGGATGCAGCCGAGCAAGCTGCAAAATTTCTTCATTGAGCTTGCTTGAAAACTCACTGTCGTGCGCATCAACGCCGGTCGCGATTCCCGCGACAATTCCTACAACGATCAGGGACGGCGATGCCGCTGCGGGGCACTCCGGCAATTGACCGACGGTGGTGCGCAAAATCGTTTCGTCCATTGTGGTCGCGCGCGAAATCACGACGCATGGAATCTCCGCGCCGATTCCTGCGGCCTGCAATTCCGCGGCGAGTTCGGCGTAGCGATGGCCCGGCATGTAGATGACGTAGGTCGAGTCCGGGGCCACGTGTCTCTCGTTGTGGAGTCCAGTCCCGCCTTCGCGATGCGCCGTGACGAACACGACGCGCGCAGCATACCGCCGGTCCGTCAGAGAAATTTGCGCCGAAGCCGCCGCGCCGAGCGCCGCGGTGACTCCTGGAATCACTTCAAAGTCGATCCCTGCCGCGCGCAACGCTTCCATTTCCTCGCCTGCGCGGCCAAACAATAGCGGATCACCGTTCTTGAGCCGGGCGACAATTTTTCCTTCGCGCGCCAGTTGTACCATCAGCGCATTGATCTCAGTTTGCGAAATTCCTTTCGCGCCGCAACGCTTTCCCACGTTCACCACCTGCGCAGTCAGCGGAAGGATGCGCAAAATTTCCTGCGGCACAAGATCATCGTGCAGCACGACGCCCGCGGACTGCAGCACGCGCCAAGCTTTGCGCGTCAGCAAGTCCGGGTCGCCCGGTCCAGCGCCCACCAGATAAACTTTAACCGCCATTTCGATGACTACTCCAATTTGTGTTGCGCCGCCCGTGAGGGCTGGATCTTAGTGGCGCGGGCTTCAGCCTGCGGGTTTTGGTCCTTGCGAAGACAAACCCCCGCAGGCTGAAGCCCGCGCCACTCACTCTAATGCGGCTTCGGGTCCAGGCTCGCGTACTGGTGCAGCAGGCGTTTGCGCTGCTCCGGCGGCATTGGAATGCTTTGCAATTCCTCGCGCGTGCGGCCGAGTTGCGCGACCCACTCTTCCCACTCCGGACCGAATTGCTGTTCGAGTTCCTTGCGCAGGCGCTGGGCGAGCGCGGGACTCAGGCCGCCCGTGGAAATCGCGATTTGCAATTCACCGCGGCGTACAACGGCGGGGAAGTAGAAGTCGCAACGCTCCGGCACGTCCACGGCATTGCAAAGAACGCCTCTGCTTTGGGCCTCCGCGTAAATTTCATCGTGCAATGCGGGAGATCCCGTTGCCGCAATCACAAGGAACATGCCTGCAAAATCAGCCGGCTTGTATTCGCGCGCTTCCCATTCAATGCGGCCTTCGCGCGCCCACTCGCGCACGCGCGGCGTAGCCTTCGGCGCGACCACGCGCACGGAGGCGGCTGTCGGCAGGAGGCTCTCGATCTTCGCCTCGCCCACGGATCCGGCGCCGACCACGAGGACTCGGCGTCCTTCGAGCTTCACGAACATGGGGAACAAACTCATCGTCATTCCTGGCACAACTTCCGATTTCGACTTCAAGGCCCGTCTACCGAGAACAGCCAGCGGCTAAAGCCGCTTTGAGACTGGACACTTTGCGGCACGGCTGAAGCCGTGCCCTATAACATCGACGCCCATACGACCCTGCCAATTACAATCGAGACTTTCCGGTCCGTAGCTTTCAATCTCCAATTTCCAATTCGTATTTCCAATCCCTAATTTCAAATTTGAAATTAGAGATTTCAAATTTCCAACCTCCAACCTCCAACCTCCAACCTCCAACCTCCAACCTCCAACCTCCAACCTCCAACCTCCAACCTCCAACCTCCAACCTCCAACCTCCAACCTCAGCCTTCACTCCGGCGCGTGCAGGCCGCATTCTTTTTTCGCGAATCCCGACCAGCGTCCGGCGCGCGGGTCTTCTCCGGGCTGCACCTGGCGCGTGCACTGGACACAGCCGATGCTCGGATAATTCTGCTCGTGCAGCGGGTTGTAGGGCACGTTGTGGTCGCGAACGTATTCCCACACGCTCTCCCAAGTCCAGTCCGCCAGCGGATTGCATTTCACGAGACCGAATGATTTGTCCCACTCGATTTTCTTCGCGTTCGCGCGAGTCGGCGCCTGATCGCGGCGAATTCCTGTCAACCAGGCCGAAAGGCCTCCCAGCTTCGCTTTGAGGGGCTCGACTTTGCGCAGCGTGCAGCACTGATTCGGATCGATGGTCCAAAGCTTTGGCGCGAATTGCGCGGCCTGCTGTTCCGGCGTGTACAACGATTTCACGCGCTCGACGCGTATTCCGTATTTCTGCTCGATCTTGTCGATCAGTTCGTAGGTTTCGGCGAAAAGAAAATCAGTGTCCAGCGTGAAAACGCGGATGTCCGGGCGCACCCGGGCCGCGATGTCTATCAGCGCCACATCCTCCGCGCCAAAGCTCGAGGCGATGGCCGCGTGCGGATGAAATTCTGCCAGGCCCCATCGCACGACTTCTTCCGCGCTCCAGCTCTCCGCGACGGCTTGGACGGCGTCGATTTTTTCCTGTGCCGCTAAACTCATCGTTTCCTCGTCAAGATTTCTTTTTCCGGCCTTCCCCGGAATTTCCGCCCAAAAACAAAAACGCCCGCGAGCTTTTGGCTTCGCGGGCCGCGTCTAAGAGCTGGAAGGATGGCTTATTGCGCTTGCGTATCCTTGGCTCCCAAGGGGGTCCGCGCCGCCCTGGTACACTTGGGCGTGCGCGTGGTAATCGTAATTCCCTTGAGAATCGGTGTCCTCATTTCCCTTACAGCTTAAATCAGCCCCCGAATTTGTCAAGCCAAAGTTCCCAGCCGGATTGCCTGGAGAATCTCCTTGCGGCGCATCTGCTTCATCCACAAGCATCTGCAGGCCCGCCTCCCGGACGGTCAGGCGCTCCCCCGGCGATCGAGGGCACGACCAGGACACGGTCTCCCTCACGAAACTTGTAGTTGTTGCCGCCGAGAAAGCGAATGTCTTCCTCGTTCACGTAAACGTTTACGAAGCGCCGGACCTGTCCCGCATCGTCGCGCAAATGTTTGTTGATGGCTGGAAAGCGCTGCTCGATTTCGCCAAGCAAATCCGGCAGCGTTTCCGAACTGCATTCAATTGTCTGCACGCCGTCGGTGAATCGCCGCAGCGCTGAGGGAATTTCGACTGTAATTTTCATCTCGATATGTTTTCCTGACTTGCAGCTTTTGATCCCCGGGAACGCCAATCTCCCGATTGGCGGGTTGCGTATAAGACGCCAATCGGGAGATTGGCGTTCCCGGGGCGTGCTTCTAGTTTCCCGCGACCGCTGCCATACGATCGTTGAGGAACGATTCAAAGACCGTGAGGCGCGGCTCGATCGCGGGCGTGAGCGAGTACTCCTGTGAAACCGCGTCAATGGTTTTCAGGCCGTTGCCGGTAATGCAGGCGACCGTCGTCTCGCTCGGATTGATGTACCCCTGTTCGAGCAGCTTTTGTGTGACTCCGGTAGTTACGCCTCCGGCCGTCTCCGTGAAAATTCCCTCGGTTTCGGCAAGCAGTTGAATGCCCTTGACGATTTCCGGATCGGAAATGTCTTCCGCCCAGCCGCCGCTTTCGCGGATGGCGCGCGCGGCGTAATAACCGTCCGCCGGATTTCCGATGGCCAGCGAACGCGCAATTGTCGCCGGTTTTTGGGGCTCGAACTGTTCGAGCTTGCGCTTGACGGCGTCCGAAATCGGCGAACAGCCAGTCGCCTGCGCGCCGAAGAATTTTACTTTCTTTTCCTCGACGAGTCCCAACGCCACAAGTTCGTTGAACGCCTTGCGGATTTTCGTAATCAACGAGCCGCCCGCCATCGGACACACGATGTTGTCCGGCAAACGCCAGCCGAGTTGCTCGGCGATTTCGTAGCCCACGGTCTTTGAGCCTTCCGCGTAGTAGGGCCGCAGGTTCACGTTCACGAATCCCCAGCGGAATTTCTCCGCGATCTGCGAGCACAGCCGGTTCACCTGATCGTAGTTGCCCGCGATGCGTACCAGCTTCGCGCCGAAGACCTGCGTCCCGGTCACTTTCGCGGGCTCGAGGTCGGCGGGGATGAAAATCCATGCGTCGAAGCCTTCGCGTGCGGCTTGCGCCGCTACGGCGTTCGCCAGATTGCCTGTCGAAGAGCAGCTCACCACCTGAAAACCAAAACGCCGCGCCGCCGCGAGCGCGGTCGCCACCACGCGGTCCTTGAAGGAGAGAGTGGGGAAGCAGACAGCGTCATTTTTCAGGTAGAGATTTGTGGTGCCGAGCTTTTTGCCGAGGCGGCGCGCCTGCACCAGTGGCGTAAAGCCTGCCGGGATCGTGCCTTGATAGTCTTCGGGGAGAGGAAGCAGGGCGCTATAGCGCCAGAGGTTCGTGGGGCCGGCTTCGATATTTTTGCGTGTAAAGATGGGGCGAATAGCGTCCAGATCGTAAACCACTTCGAGCGGCGAAAGGCACTCCTCACAGAACGAGCGCGCCTGATTGCCCCAGAGCTTGCCGCATTCCCGGCATTTCAACTGATAATGTTCGGCCATATGGCCTCCTGCGTTCGGCCCGCAAAGCAATGAGATGGCGCAGCGGGCGAATCGGCTCCATAGTTTTGGCTGGTAAACTGCCGCAGGTTGGCGGCGCGAGAGGGGGCTAAAATGAAAAACCCTCCGCGCCAAAGAGGGGGAGGGCTCAAAAGACTCTATCTGAGTGCTCGTCCGACTCTTTAGCAGTTTTTTACGTGGAGCAAGTTGCCTTAAATCGCCACGTGTCCAGCGAAAAAAGTATACTCAGGCCCTGACTTCGTGTCAAGGCGTATTTCCCGGCGTATCTCCTCACTCCCAAGTGCCGTTTTCAGCTTGCGGCTGTTGACTGATAGTGTCCTGCAGCCACGACCGTGCGCCTGCAACTCCGAAAATGCGGGAAAATAGTGACAGTCACATCGCGCTTTGTTCTTGAGAGGTGCACGATGGCGGAAACCCGCATCGAATTGACGGGCTGGAAGGCGATCGTTGTGGCCGTGCTCATCCTGGGAGTGAGCGGCTACCGCGTCTATTCGCGTTTTCAAACCGTCAGCGATGACGGGCAGGGGTGCGCTCCGCGATTGGCTGGTCAAGGATTACACGGGAAGGGGTCCGAAGGCTTTAGCGAAGCTGGTTTCGGATTATCGCGCGGGTTTGCCGGCCCAACCGCCGGAGGTACCGGCCGTAGTGCCCCAGGTCGAATTCGTCTCACTCTCGGCACACGGATTGCGCGATGCCATGGTCGTTCGAACGGAAATTTCCGTGGACGGTGGACCGCCGCCCGATGGCCAGCCGGTCCGTTATCTATTTTTGACGACCAAGCCGGAAGGCGGCTGGATGGTGCTTTCCGAAAGCGATTCATACAATTATTATGAGGTGTTGTTTAATTTTCGGTCGCGCTATTCATCATATTGAGCCGGATCCGGATTGGGCGTGAAGGTTTCGCCTTGCGGGGAGATGCACGTTCAGGTAATCTGAGTGGTGTGAAGCCCACCGTCCAACCCACGAGGCACCTGGTTCGCTGTTGTTTTGGCGCAGCCAAGGGGTAGGCTTTCTACCAGGGTGGGCAATGCATTGAATCTAAAGTAGGTTTGGCAAGCGGAAGCATCACGATCCCACCACCGGAAGACCTGGTCGGTGGGTTTTTTGTTTTAGGGCAGAAAGCGGGCCATTCGAGGCGCGCGGCAAGAATCAACGCCGATGGCGGATACATCAAAGGAAGCTGTGAACACATCCTCGATCAAAGGCGGCGAACGTCCTGCGATCTTGACGCCGCAGAAGATCAATTACCTCAGGGTGCTGGAGGCCGAGAGCATTCACATCTTGCGCGAGGCGGTGGCGGAGTTTGCGCGGCCGGTGATGCTGTACTCGATCGGGAAGGATTCCTCGGTGATGCTGCGGCTCGCGCAGAAGGCGTTCTTTCCGGGGAAAATTCCGTTTCCGCTGCTGCACATTGATACCAGCTACAAATTTCCCGAGATGGTCGAGTTTCGCGATCGCTACGCTCGAGAGATCGGCGCGGAACTGATCGTGCACAAGAATCAGGAAGCGCTGGATGCCGGCGCGAACCCGTTTGTGCTGGGGACGCAGAAATGCTGCGGACTGCTGAAAACGAAATCGCTGCTCGACGCGCTGGCCGAGGGCGATTTCACGGCGGCGTTTGGCGGCGCGCGTCGCGACGAAGAAAAATCACGCGCCAAGGAGCGCGTCTATTCCTTCCGCGATTCGTTCGGGCAGTGGGACCCGAAAAATCAGCGGCCCGAGCTGTGGAACATTTTCAATTCGCGCATCAACAAAGGCGAAAGTATTCGCGTGTTTCCGCTCTCGAACTGGACCGAAGCGGACGTGTGGTTCTACATCTACCTGGAAAAGATTCCGATCGTGCCGCTGTACTTTGCGAAGGAGCACAACGTGGTGATTCGCGGCGGCTCGATCGTCGTGGCCTACGACAAGTGGGACCTTCTGCCCGGAGAGAAGACGCAGCGAATGGTCGTCCGCATGCGTTCGCTCGGATGCGTGCCGTGCACGGGCGCGATTCGCTCGACGGCCGACACTGTCCCGAAAATTATCGAGGAGATGATTTCGTTCCGGCGCTCGGAGCGCGAAAACCGCGTCATCGACCACGACGAGGAAGGCTCGATGGAGATCAAGAAGCGCGAGGGCTACTTCTAATGAGCCTCGCTACGAACAACGAAGCCTGGGGCTTCGAGTCCTTCATGGAGCGGAACCTGGAGAAGGACCTGCTGCGCTTCACCACGGCGGGAAGCGTGGACGACGGCAAATCGACGCTCATCGGCAGGCTGCTGCACGATTCCAAGTCCGTATTCGAGGATCAACTCGCTGCGGTAAAAAAGAGCCGCATCAATCGCTCCACGGGCACAGTCGATTTCTCGCTGCTCACCGACGGCCTGCGTGCCGAGCGCGAGCAGGGCATCACCATCGATGTTGCCTACCGCTATTTTGAAACCCCGCGCAGGAAATTCATCATTGCGGACACGCCGGGACACGAGCAGTACACGCGGAACATGGCCACCGGCGCCTCGACCGCGAATCTTGCGGTCATTCTGATCGACTCCTCAAAGGGCGTTCTCGCGCAGACGCGGCGGCACACGTACATCGCGTCGCTGCTTGGGATTCCGAATGTCCTCGTGGCGATCAACAAAATGGACCTCGTGGATTACAGTGAAGAAGTATTTGTAAAGCTGCAGAAAGATTTTGACGCTCTCGCGAAACAGCTTGCGGTTCCCCACGTTGTGGCCATCCCGATCAGCGCGCTCGCAGGCGATAACGTGGTCGATCGCGGGGCGCGCATGCCCTGGTACCACGGGCCAACGTTTCTCGAACACCTTGAAACCGTGCCCATCCGAATGGAAACGCCCTCGGACGCCGTGCGCTTTCCGGTGCAATACGTGATTCGTCCGGACGCGAGCTTTCGCGGCTTCGCGGGCCCGGTGGCCAGCGGAGTGATTCGTCCGGGCGATCCAGTAATTTCTCTCCCGTCCGAGCGAAAGAGCCGCGTGCGGTCCATCGTCACGTTCGATGGCGACGCGCCGGAAGCGTTTCCGCCGATGTCGGTCACGGTCACGCTGGAAGACGAAATTGATTTGAGCCGCGGCGACATGCTCGTCTCGCCCGCGCATCCGCCGCGCGTTTCGCGCCACTTCGACGCCATGGTGGTGTGGTTCAACGCCGAGCCCGCCGAGCCGGGGAAGAGCTATCTGCTCAAGCACACTTCGCGCACGGTCCGCGCGAAGGCGCTCAAGATCCACTATCGCGTCAACGTCAATACCCTGGTGCAAGAGCCGGTGAGCAGCCTGCAGATGAACGACATCGCCTACGTGGAATTTGAAACCGTCAGCCCGCTTTTCTTCGATCCCTACACGCAAAACCGGATTACCGGCAGCTTCATCCTGATCGACCCGATTTCAAACGCCACGCTTGGCGCTGGAATGATTCGCGCCGACCTTGCGGATCAAACCGCCGTCGATGATGTTTCGACACAGGAACTCGTGCCCGTGACCGCAACCGAGCGCTACAAGCGTCACGGCCACTATCCTGGGCTAATCCTCGTGGAGAACAATGCAGGGCTCGCCACACGCCTGGAGCGCGCCCTATTCGACGATCACTTCGAGGTCCTGCTCGTGAACGGCGACACTCTTTCTGTTGCCGACCTGGAAAGGGAGCATGCCTCGTTCGAAACCTCTGGCCTGGTCGTGATTTATTCCTGCGGGGATCTTGCTCCGGAAGCAAGACATAAGTTGAGCGCCCTGGCGCCCGACCGGTTCTTCGATCTCTCAGCCTTGCGGTTACCCGTCGAGGAGCAAGACGCGGTTCAGCAGGCCCTTTTGCTGCTTCGTCCCCTGCGCGCGATCAAGAACACTAGTATTCAAAGCAAGATCAATTAGGCGACGCGGCCCGCAGTTCGAATGAACCCTGCATGCACTTGAATTCGAGCCAAATCAAAGCAAGCGGAACTGAACTTCGATTATGATTTGAGTCGGCACAGGTGTGCGATTCGGTCCCAAGGCTGGTTTGAAGCGCCACGTTTTCACAGCGGAGACGGCTTGATCATCCATGCCAAGACCCGGGCCTCGCACGACTTGAATATTTGCAGCTCGCCCGTCGGGCATGACAATCACTTGCAGCTCGACTAAGCCTTGGAACTTCGCTTTGCGCGCCTCATCCGGATATTTTGCGTCCGGACAATAAACGCATGTGGGAAATCCCACACCATTGGACCCTGGCCTAAATACGTCGCCACCCGCACCGCCGTTTTCTCCTGGGCCGTAACCAGGACCGTGGCCCCTGCCTATACCTGTGCCGTCGCTATTTCCCATTCCACCACCGTGACCCGGACCGCCGGAATCGTTGATCATCTTTGCCAAGGGATCGCCATAAATATTCAAATTCGGAGAAGGAATTTGCAGGTCTGGAGGACCGACTAAACTCGCTTCGGCAACCAATATCGGTTTCACATTGCGCGGAATGGCAGGGGGAACAAACTGGGCCATCGTAAACCTCGGCAATTTCCCCTTAGTCACGGGAAGGGGTGAGCGGTCGCCACCACCGCCGCCACCTCTGGCTTCGTTATTTCCGGGCGGGAGCTTGATGGGGAACCCAGAAATATCCAGTGGGACTACAGACGCTTTCCTAGCAGCTGGCTCAATCCCACGGGGCAGATGACGCAGCGGGAAGAAAATCAGAATTACAACTCCGGCGTGGATTGCCAGCGCAATCGCCTGAGACGGTCTGTACGCCAGATCTTTATTCCATGATTCCCGTCTGCCGGGAATGCGCGGTTGCCTTGCCCTAAACCATTCCCTCAAATTTTCCTGGAAGCTGCTCCCAAATTGCTCGGTTGTGAATTGAGGGCCTGTTTTTCCTGCTGGTAGCACGATTTTTGGGGTAGATTCGAGCGGAGCACGCCATCTGGGCGCATGGATACTCATACCCAACTCTGCTTTCCAAGGAATCACGCACCCGTTGGCCTAGATTCAACGCTGATGTGAAAGGATGCCTGTCTCCTTTCGTACCGGAGTGTGGGGCAGCTCTACAATGCGATTGTGCCGAGAATGAGGCGGCCTCAAGCGCGGGCTTGAGCGGCTATTTCGCCACGGAGGCGTGACTCGCGACCTGCTTCCACTCTCCGCCCATTTTGACGAAAGTGTCTGTGCCAATGACGGTTTGCGAGCGGTGTTGCCCCATCATCATCGCGTCGTAGGTGTCCTTGTACGTGGCCACAGCCGTATTGCCGTAGACACGCACTTTGAGGTCCGAAAGCTTCTCGGAGTTCGTCTTGTTGTTCTTAGGGTCGTCCGTCATTTTCAGAACATCGGCTTTTGTGAACCAGGCGCCACCGCTGTCGCCCCCGGTCCAATCTTCAGCCAGAACTTTCTGGTAGAAAGCTTTGTCGTTGGCCAAATCGGCCTTGACGGTGTCATTTTCCAATTTACTGACGGCAGCCATTGCGTCAGCATTGCCTCCGGTTTGCGCTCGCACCACTCCCAACTCCGCGAGCAGGGCGATAACAATAATGGAAATCCACAATGCAGGCTGTTTCGCGCTCATAACTCCTCCTTTTAGTTTCCAATCGTTGTCAAAAGGGAACAGTGAAAATTTCGTGGGCGGAGTCTACCACCAGTCAAAGCGGCATCGCAAGCCGCCGTATCGCGCCATCTAAAATGTAACCGAAGGGTGCAACGTCGCGCCATTTAGAATGTAACCCAACCAAAAAACGAAATGAGGAGGTTGGGTTGGGAAACAAGGGACGATGGGAGTATCTGCGGGCGATTTATGAGCGATATCACAGAGCGGAACGGAAGAGCAAGAACGTGATCTTGAGCGAGTTTTGCGCGAACACCGGCTATCACCGCAAGTATGCCATCCGGCTGCTGAACGGACCACAACCCGAGAAGCGGCGGCCAGTTCCACGGCCACGCGGAGTGAGTTATAGCCCGGAGGCTGTGGCGGTCGTGCGGGCGGTGTGGGAGGCCGCGGGCTATCCATGGTCGGTGCGCCTGAGGGCGGTGCTGCCCGGCTGGATGCCGTGGATTCGCAAACGGTTTGGTGTTTCGCCTGCCGTGGAGAAGCAGTTGTTGCAGATCAGCCCGCGACAGATCGACCGGCGATTGCAGGCGCAAAAGACGCAGCGTAAGCGACGCATCTACGGGCGTACCAAGCCGGGTTATTTGCTCAAGCACCAGATTCCGGTGAAAACGGATCGCTGGGACGTGCAGATCCCCGGTTTCACGGAAGTGGATTTGGTATCGCATTCGGGCAACTCGGCCAGCGGAGAGTTCGCCCACACACTGAATGTGACCGACATTCATACCACTTGGACGGAATCGCGAGCGGTGCTGGGACGCGGCGAACAGGCCGTGCAACAGGCCTTAAATCGAATTGCCGAGGTCTTGCCGTTCCGCCTGCGAGGCGTGGACTCGGACAACGGCTCGGAGTTTATTAACTGGCATTTGAAGGGCTGGTGCGAACAGCAGAAGATCCAGCTCACCAGAGGGCGTCCCTACAAGAAGGACGATAACGCGCATATCGAACAGAAGAACTGGACGCATGTGCGCAAACTGCTGGGCTGGGAACGCTACGACAGGCACGAGGCGGTGGAGGCCATCAACGATCTCTACAGCTGTGAATTGCGATTGTGGCTGAACCTGTTTTTACCTTCGGTGAAGTTGCTGAAGAAGGTGCGCGTGGGATCGAAGGTGCGGCGGGTCTACGACGGGCCGCGCACTCCGCTGGAGCGCGTGAAGGCCTGCCCGGAGGCCAACGCCGAGCGAGTGGCCTGGCTGGAGGAGCAGAGAAAGCGTCTGGACCCGTTTCAGTTAGCCAGAATCATCGATCGCAAACTGGAGCGAATCTACCGGATGGCCAACCGGCGCCTGAGCCCGAAAGCAATGCCGGAAACACCGGTGCAAGGAGGCACCGGCCGAGAAAATGGCTGTGGGAAAGTGGAAATCAAAACCCGATTTCCACTTTCCCACAGCCACGGCGGCGACGACTCTCGGGTTACATTTCAAATGTCTCGACGATCTACCCTTCGGTTACATTCTTAAATGGCTCGACAGGGCCGCAAGGCTCGAGCAAGTGATTTAGTCAGCGCTCAAAGACCAACTCCACCTGGGTTTCGCTTCCTAGGCACTCTTCCACCGTAACTTTAGCCAGGTCTGTGAACCCGATGCGATAAATACGGGAGAAATGGGCGGAAAGGGTGCGGAGTATTGAGGCGGGATCCGTTCCTGCTTTATTTAGTAGTCCAGGCGAGAATTCCATGACGAGGGTCTCGATCCGGGGCAGAGTCTCTTTCGCGCCCTCGATAACGAATCCTTCATATCCTTCGACATCGATTTTCACCACTGACCATGAATTGATCTTTTGTCCAAAATCTTTTGCGAGACGGTCCAGCGTCCTTACAGGAACCTTAATCTGTGACTTCGCATCCGCGTCTACGATCGAGTGGCGGCCCCGATTGGACGATTTATAGAGGCCCAGCATCGCGCCCCCTTCGCTTGCACCCAGGGCGCAGGGATGAATCACCACGTTCGTCAGATCGTTGATTTTTATATTTTGTTTTAGAAGATTGAGATTTTGGGGCTCCGGTTCGATTGCCAGGACTTTTCCCGCCGGTCCAGCCAGTTTGGACATCAGACAAGAAAAGTATCCAATGTTGGCGCCAACATCGATGAAGTTCCTCTGTGCGGAATTCGCAAAACGAGTCAGAAGCAATTTAGTAAGGTTCGGCTCGTGAACCTTGCGCCGGTACAAGCCGCGCCCCACGGCGTCTCGTTTGTAAGCCTGCAACCGCACCCCCAGAGGCAAATTCTTGATCGTGATGGTTTTGCGGAATGGATTGAGGCATTTCGCCCAATAGGCCCAACCACGGATTTCGTACTGCAACCTAGCATTCATAGGGGTTGAAGTTTGGTTTTTGAAAATCCAGTATAGCAAGCGCGAATCGCTTACTGCCAATTTACGCTCCTGATTTTTGCCGGGCCAGAGTAGCGCAGGCTTCAGCCTGTGGGTTTTAGTGGATCTGTGACTCAACCCCGCAGGCTGAAGCCTGCGCTACTGTAATTCGCCCCGCAATTTGACCGCTGGCGTGAGGGAATGTTATCTTGGGGTCGTCCTGGTAGAGGTGCGGAAGCAATGAGTAGCCGGGCCGATGTTCCGAGGAGCTTCGGTGGCCCGAGTGAAAGGTGCAGCGGTATTTTCCGCCGAAGTCGCCGATGGCAGTCCTGCCAAGGCGGCTGGGGGGCTTGGTTAACACCAGCCCACTGTCATCCGAGGAATCGGATGGAGCGCTATCGTGGGGCAAGGCGCCCTCAGTCTTCCTGCGTCCTGCTTCCTTCCGTGCGCGCCATTCCTTTCCGAAGATTACAATCGAGCGTGGCTTTTGTAGGACGGGCTTCAGCCTGTCTGGTTTCGAGATTTCGATAGAGCGATAGACGGAAATAGTATTCCATACAGGTGTTGCAAGGACGAAAAGCAGACAGGCTGAAGCCTGTCCTACTCAAAAGCATGCATCCATTTGAAATGACGCGCGAGCTGGTCGACATGGAGTCGATCACGGAGAACGAAAAGCAGGTGGGCGAATACCTGTTGCACTATCTCTCTGGTCTGGCGGCAGGTTCCGACGGCAAGGCGGAAGCCATGACAGTGACGCCCGACCGCTTCAACGTATACGCCGAATGGGGAACTCCAGTGGTCGTGCTTTCGACGCATATGGACACCGTGCCGCCATTCATCGCATCAAGCGAAGACGAAATGCATATTTACGGGCGCGGCTCGTGCGATGCCAAGGGAATCATTGCCGCGATGATTGCCGCCGCGGAAAAGCTGATTGAAAGCGGCACGCGGAACTTCGGCCTGCTGTTTGTCGTAGGGGAAGAACGGAACAGCGCGGGAGCGGAAGTCGCCTCGCGCTCGCCGCGCGGCGCGCGTTACCTGATCAACGGCGAGCCGACCGAGAGCAAAGTGGCGCTGGGATCGAAAGGAATTTTGCGCTACGAAATTGTGGCCACGGGCAAGATGGCTCATTCGGCGTATCCGGAACATGGCGAATCCGCCATCGAGAAACTTCTCGATGCTCTGGAAGCGATTCGGCGCATGCCGCTGCCCGAGGATCCTGAGCTCGGAAAAACGACGCTGAATATCGGAACGATTTCCGGAGGCCGTGCGCCCAATATTATTCCCGACGCCGCGAAAGCGGAACTGGCGATCCGCTTGGTGAGCGACGCGCGCCAGGTCGATCAGGCGCTGCGCGCGGCCATCGGGGAGCGCGCGGAGGTGAAGGAAATTCTGACGCTGCCGGCGATGCATTTTGCCGCTCTCGACGGATTCCCAACGTCGGTGGTTGCGTTCACGACCGATATTCCCGTGCTGGCCCCGGCGTGGGGCGAGCCGGTCCTGTTCGGGCCTGGCAGTATTCACGTGGCGCATACGCTCGAGGAAAAAATATCAAAACGCGAACTTCTCGCCGCCGTCGATACTTATGCACGAATGACCCGGATGCTTCAGGGCCGCGCGGATACGCAATATGGTTAAGAATCTTGCCATCGTCGGATACGGAAAAATGGGCAGGCTGATCGAACAGCTGGCTCCCGACGCGGGATTTTCCGTTGGCCTGAAGCTGGACATCGACACGAACGTGAACCAGGCGGGCATCACGCCCGAAAATTTCCGCGGCGTGGATGTGGCCATCGAGTTTTCCACGCCGCAAACGGCGGTCGCAAATCTTGAGCGGCTCTGCGCCATCGGCGTTCCGACGATTGTGGGCACGACTGGGTGGTATGACGATTTGGAGCGTGTGCGAGGCTTTGTCGACCAGTGCAGCGTGGGCGTGGTATGGAGCCCGAACTACTCGATTGGTGTGAACGTCTTTCGCCGCGTGGTCGCTGAGACCGCGCGCCTCGTAGCCAACCAACCGGAGTACGGCGCCTGGGCGTGGGAAGTGCATCATGCGACCAAGAAAGACGCGCCTTCGGGAACGCTGCTCCAATTGATCGAGGAAATGCAGCGCGTGGGGTACACCCGGCGGATCGATGCGAGCTCGAACCGCGCGGGAGCGAATCCGGGGACGCACGAAATCGGATTTGACTCACCGGCGGACACGATCACGTTGCGGCATACGTCGCGCAGCCGGGAAGGGTTCGCGCGCGGAGCGCTGAAGGCCGCGCAGTGGGTGATCGGCAAACGCGGGCTTCATGAATTTGGAGAAGTCATTTTTGCGGACGACGCGAAAGCGATGCGCCGCCCGGCAAATTAAGAAGAGGTGGCAACCATGTTTCGAGGATTCGTGGGTTGTGGCACGGCGCTGGTCACTCCGTTCCGGAAGGACCTCTCACTGGACGAAGAGACGCTGCGGCGCCTGGTGCGCCGGCAGATCGCCGGCGGGATTAATTTCCTCGTCCCTTGCGGCACGACCGGCGAAAGCCCCACGCTGACGCACGAAGAACACCTGCGCGTCGTGGCGATCACGCTCGAAGAGGCCAAGGGCAAGGTGCCCGTCCTCGCAGGCGCGGGCGGCTACGATACGCGCCACGTAATCGAAATGGCGCGCGAAGCCGAACGAATGGGCGCGGAAGGAATTCTGTCCGTCACACCGTATTACAACAAGCCCACGCAGGAAGGGCTCTACCATCATTTCAAGGCCATCGCGTCGGCGATTTCGCTCCCAATTATTTTGTACAACGTGCCGCCGCGAACGAATGTCAACATCGATCCCGCAACCTTGCGCCGCCTGTCCGAAATCGAGAACATCATTGGTGTGAAAGAAGCCTCCGGGAATATTTCGCAGATCACGCAGGTGATCCAGCAGCTCCCGGAAGAGTTCCTCGTTCTCTCGGGCGATGACGCACTGACACTGCCGCTCGTGGCGATGGGCGGCCGGGGAATTATTTCCGTGGCCTCGAACGAAATCCCCTCGGAAATGGCGCGCCTGGCGCAGTTGTGCCTGGCGGGCAATTTTGCGGAGGCGCGCGCCATGCAACGCAAGTGGCTGCCGCTGCTCGAAGTGAATTTCATCGAGACGAATCCGACCCCAGTGAAGGCGGCCATGGCGGAAATGGGGCTGCTCGAACCTGTGTTCCGCCTGCCGCTGGTGCCGCCGCGCACGGAAAATCTCGCGAAGATTCGCACCGTGCTGGAATCGCTCGCGCTTCTCGAAAGGGTCCACGTTGCCAACCGCAGCTGACAATCTCGAAAAACAAATCGAAGCGTTGTTTGAAGCCAAGCCCGCGCGGTACACCGAAGAAGACCATCGGCTTTTTCGCGCGTTCAAAGAAGAACTGAACGCGGGCCGCATCCGCTCCGCCGAGCCCGACGCTTCGCAGCCAACCGGTTGGCGGACCAACGCGTGGGTGAAAAAGGGAATCCTGGTTGGCTTCCGCATGGGCGCCATCGTCGATATGTCGGTGGATTCCGCGAAGCAGCCGTTCTTTGATAAGGACACCTATCCGGTGCGGCATTTTGCGGCGAGCGATGGCGTGCGCATTGTGCCCGGTGGATCGAGCATTCGCGATGGGTGCTATATTGGACGCGACGTCGTGTGCATGCCGCCGATGTTCGTCAATGCGGGCGCCTACGTTGGCGATGGCACGATGATCGATTCGCACGCTCTGGTCGGAAGCTGCGCGCAGGTCGGGCGCAGCTGCCACATCTCGGCGGCCGCGCAGATCGGCGGCGTCCTCGAACCCGTGGGCGCGCTGCCCGTGATCATTGAAGATGAGGTCCTCGTCGGCGGGAATTGCGGCGTCTACGAAGGAACGATTGTAAAGCGGCGCGCCGTGCTCGGCACGGGAACAATCCTCAATCGATCGACTCCAGTGTACGACATCGTGCGCGGCAAAGTTTACGCGGCGACGGATTCAGAGCCTTTGATCGTGCCTGAGGAAGCGGTAGTAGTCGCCGGTTCGCGTTCCATTTCGCGCGGTGTGGGCAAAGACTGGGGAATTTCGCTTTACACGCCGGTGATCGTAAAATATCGCGACTCCAAGACTGACGCGAAAATTCAACTCGAAGATTTACTTCGCTAGGGTAGGGTTTCGAGGCGCCGGCGTCTCGCCGGCGATTTTGCAGTATGTAGAGATCGGAAAATCCGCCGGTCCCTCTTTCATCGGGACAAGCGAGACGCCGGCATTACTTGGCCGCCAGAATCACCGTTGAAGGCGGCGGCACAGGAACGGTCGTCACTTTGCCGAAGCCGGCGGCCTTCAGCCATGTACGATACTCTCGCAGCGTGAAGACATTCCCTTCCTCGGTTTGCAGGAGCATGTTCAATCCAAACAGGACCGGCATCGCAGGTCCCGTGCGCGCGTCGTTCGGGACATATTCCGCGATGAGCAATTTTCCGCCGGGCCGCAACGCTGCGTAACATTTTGCCAAAAGCTCCTTGCCGTGTTTTTCTCCTTCGGAGTGGATAATGTGGCCGAGGATCACCAGGTCATACAAATGGCGTCCGAAGTCCGCCTGACGCAGGTCGCCCTCGAGATATGCGTACCGGGCGGCGACGCCGAATTTCTCGGCGTACTCCCGAATGATCGGCGTCATCTCGCAAAAATCCACGGTCGTTATGCGCGCCTGGGGAATCGCCCTGGCAAATGCCAGCGACCAGGCGCCCGAGCCGGCCGCGACGTCCAGAATTTTATGAATCTTGCGGCGCTCTTTTTCTGGAAATCGCGAGACGGCCGCACTTGACGCGGCAAAGTTCCCGGGGAAAATGCTCGCCACCAATTTCGGAAAAAACTCTTTGCCTTTCTCCGCGACATCCACGGACTGAGCGGGGCGGCCGCTCCTCACCGCTTCCGTGAGATTTTTCCAGGAATCCCACGTGAGCGGGAGGGAGCGAGCGATCGCCCCCTGATAGTCTTTTCCGCCGGGCAGGAGAAAGGTGGCCGAAACGCGCCGAAGTCCGTAGCGCCTGCCGGTCTTTCGCAAATAGCCCATCGCCGCAAGGGCATCGAGCAGTGAGGCCATGCCACGCGGTGACGCCCCCGCCGCTGCGGCAATTTCCTTCACGGTTTGTTTCCCGGCTTCGATGTGACTGAACACATTCAACTCAACCCCGGCGACCAGCGACCGAGTTCTCCATGCGCCCATGAGATCTTCCATGACCATAGCCGGCGAGAGCAGCGTCTTTTTTGTTTTGCGAGGCATGAGTCCCGTCCCCTGTTAAAAGAGAATTCTTGCTATCCTTTGGGAAGTGGTAGCCAGACTATGTGTATCGGTCCGGCTGAGTCAACGGGAATGCCCCGCGTGTCCGAAAGAAGCGCCTCTGGAATAGACAACGCCTGTCATCACAGGCCATTCGGGTATTCACCCCGCCCGGCATAAGGGAAATTCTAGGGGAAATGCCACTAAACTCTGATATAGTTGTTGTGTTTATATGGGAGTCGTGGGTTTCCTTCGCCTTCCGGGGCGTTGGGGATGGCCACCCCTCGTGACTTCATCCGGTCCTCACCGTCGCCGTCCAGCGATCTGAATCCGGCCATTGATGCCGCGCGCTCTGCAGATTCCCACTCTTGGAAAGAGAGAAAATCATGAAGAATGTGTTTGTCGGAAACATGAATTTTCAAACGACGGAAGCAGAGCTGCGCGCTCTCTTTGAACCATTCGGGCAGGTCACTCGGGTTCACATCGCTATGGATCGGGAAACAGGACGGGCACGTGGATTCGCATTCGTCGAGATGCCCAACGATGCGGAAGCCGCAAAGGCAATGTCGGGCCTCGACGGCAAAGAAGTTGGCGGGCGAGCTCTGAAGGTCAATGAGGCGCGCCCCAAAGCCGCATCCGGTGGCGGCGGTGGACCGCGCGGGAGTGGCGGGAGCGGAGGCGGGGGCGGTTTTGATCGCGACCGTGACCGCGATCGCAACCGCGGCGGCAGCGGTGGCCGGGGCGGAAATTCCCGCCAAGGTGGACGGTTCTCGACCGAGGATTATCGCGATAGTCCCCGGCAGCCTCGCGAGCCTCGCTGGTAACACGCACCACGTTCTTGAACAACTCTGGCCGTCCCCACGCGCTTCCACTCAAGGAGATTCGTATGGCTACTTCGAAATCTACGTTTCAGAAGCGCCAAAAAGAAATGAAAAGGCAGGAAAAGCAGCGCATGAAGGCGGAACGCCGCGCGCAGAAAAAGCTGGTTGGCCGCCAAGATGCCGACTTTCCGATGGAACCCCTGAGCGGTCCCATCGTAGACCCTGATCTCGTTTTTCCGGAATCGGACGACGAGGGGTAATTGGGCTGAGATTTTCGTAGCGCCTGCGAGACGCCGGCGCTACCATATCTCCTCAGAAATGGCTGGATTCGCTGCTCGTACTCCCGGAATCCGCAGGCCCCGAAGAGATTTTCCCCCACGCCGACCGCTTCCAGTTTTCCACGAAACGGTGGCCAACGCCCCAAGAAGGAAGCGGCATCAGCAAGCGCAACGAAAGTCCATTCAAATAGGGCTCGTACATTTCGCGCAATTCGGCCAGTTTTTTGTCACCTGATTCGCCGCACTTGCTGGATGCGCGGCATTCCACAAGAAGATTGCGGACCTGTGCTACTTCTTTCGGGGGAAGCCGGTCCTGCGCCGGCCGGGACGCCGGGACTCTTAAAACCTCCGCCAAGTCCACGACCGCGTGGCGCGCAATCGCGAACGTCAATTGCGATTGCCATTTCGCCGTGCCCTCTCCGTAGGCGATGAGCAGCGCGGACACATCGAGGACGGCCGTAAACGCGGCGAGCCAGGATTGATTGTCATGTTGCGAACGAAAGTAGCAAAGCACCGGGTAGGACAGGTGACTCTCCATAAGTTGCGCGGCCCATATTTCCCAATCGCGCAAATACGGAGTCAGGACTTCGTTGTCCGCAAATTGCGAGTGCCTGCGCAGCAACTCGGCGGCCGTGGGAGGCGATCCCGCACGAGCGTCAAGAAGCGAGATGTTCAACTCCCGCTGGGAAAACGCGCCGTAGAGTGTCGGCAGATACGAAATCATGAGGCCCAGAAAGCCGAAGCCCGTTCCGCCCTCGGTGACCGTGATGGCCTTTGCCAGCGTGGTTCGCGGCGTCACGTCGCCCAGTCCCAGCGTGAAAAATGTAGTTCCGCTCAAATAGAAATCGGTCCGAAACGTCGGCGTTTCCCCCGGGGCGTTGATCGCCGAACCGGCAGCCCAATGCAGCATCGCGAATCCGAGTATCAGCAGAATCGCCCAAGTCGCAAATAAGCCCAAGAGCGAAAGCGGGCCGTAGTAGCTGAGATGTGCATCGCGCACTTTTTTCGAGCGGATCAAACGGTTGACCGCGGCCCAGAATTTCCATGTAACCCGGTAGAACATCCGCACCAGGCGGATGGGGCGGGTCACGCGGCGGGGCAGAATGATAGTTTCAAACGCCTCCCACAAAGTGGCGAAGAGAATGAAAAGGCCCGCGATGGCCATCAAGAGTTTCATCAACACTCCGGCGTCTTACAACACAATATCAGGTGTTGGTCGAGAGCAGAAATTCCTGCAACTCGGAAAAACGGTTGGGAAAGGGAACGGATTTCTTCGGCCGGTCCAGGAACGCTGCCAGGCGTTCGGGCATCTCCGGGCGGACGCCGATGGCGCGGGCGACGGTTTCGGCGAACTTGGCGGGATGCGCCGTGGCGAGCACGATTCCCTGCGTCGCGGGTTGATTTTGTTTCGCGAAGCTCTGCCAGCCCAGAACGCCCACGGCAGTGTGG
Source organism: uncultured Acidobacteriota bacterium (assembly GCA_963719875.1). GTDB lineage: Bacteria > Acidobacteriota > Terriglobia > Acidiferrales > UBA7541 > Palsa-360. The sequence goes on from CAVRDJ010000003.1 coordinate 157,561, forward strand.
GGATCGAGCACATAGCCATGGCGCTGCTCCACATCGTGCATGATGCGCAAAGTTTCCTCATCGTTGAAACTGCATCCCCAGATGTCGCGGCGCATGGCCGGAAGATTATTGTCGTAAAGGTCCACGATGCGCGCGAAGTTGCTCGGGTTCCCAACGTCCATGGCATTGGAAATCGTGTGGCGCGAGGCGCGCGGAATCAGCTTACCGCTGCGGAGGAATTCAGGCACGACGTCATTGGTGTTGGTCGCCGCGATGAATTGCGCGACGCCGAGGCCGATGCGCTTGGCCAGCAATCCGCCCGTCAGATTGCCGAGATTGCCGCTCGGAACCGAAAACACGGGAAGAGATTCCGATGGCCGCAACTGCGCAACGGCCGCAAAGTAATAAAAAGTTTGCGGAATCAGCCGCGCAATATTGATGGAATTCGCGGATGTGATTGTCAGTCTTTCCGCGATGACGGGATCGACGAGCGCTTGCTTCGCCAGCCGCTGGCAGTCGTCGAACGAGCCGGCCACTTCGAGAGCCGTAATGTTCTGACCAAGCGTAGTAAGCTGTTTTTCCTGCGCGTCACTGACACGCCCGGCGGGATATAGAATCACGACGCGGATGCCGCCGACTCCGAGAAACGCCTGCGCCACCGCGCTTCCCGTGTCGCCCGAAGTCGCCACGATGACGGTGAGCTGCTTCCCCGATTCCGCGACAAAATACCCCATCAGCCGCGCCATGAAGCGCGCGCCAAAATCCTTGAACGCCAGGGTCGGCCCGTGGAACAGTTCGAGAATGTGCAGCCGTTCACTGAGGGTGACGAGCGGCACGGGGAAATTAAACGCCTCCGTTACGATCTTCATCAGAACGTGAGGAGGGATTTCGTCGCCGGCGAACAACCCGCCTACTTCCTGCGCAATTTCATGAAACGAGAGCGACGGCAGGCGTTCCAGGAAATCTTTTTTCAAGGACGGAATTTCCAAGGGCATATACAGCCCGCCGTCGGGCGCCGATCCGCGAAGTACGGCGTCGCGCAAGGAAGCTTCCGGACTGCGGTGGAGAGTGCTCCGGTATTTCATCACGCGGGCCGGGCCTGTCCTTCGAGAAGCTCGAGGAAACCGCGCGCGTCGGGGTGGACGTTCCGCAGAAGTTTCATCAAGACGATGCGATGCGCGTAACGCGCGTACAATTTCTTTCGGTGCGAAATGAGTTGGGGATAGCAGCGCGCAATAGCATCCTGCGTGGATTCTCCCGGACGCCGGACAAACTGTTCACCCCACAAAACAGGCTTCGTGTCGGACAAATACCGCGCGATCAAGAGGTCCTCTTCCGCAGGGGAAGCCTCGAGGTAAACCACTGTGGTGAGACTTTGCATTCGACGGCAGATTTCCTCGCCCGTGTACACGACGCTGCCTGTGGTGTCTAAAATTGTCCCTTCCTCGCCCGCCGCCTGAATTTCGTCCAACGCTTCGCCCATGGATTTCACTTCGCACTCGAAATATTTTTTTTCACGCTCGCGATAGGCCGGTTCGTCCGGCCAACCCATCCATGCCGCAACTCCGCCAATGCCGCGGTGCCCCCCGGCAGCAAGCTCGGGTGCAAGTTTTTTCTCGATGCGATCGTCAATACTGATGACGCGAAATCCGGCCGCAGCCAGCTTCTGCGCCCAATGCGACTTTCCGGCTCCGGACATTCCGATCAGGGATAGCTTGATCACATGCCCTCGGTGGTGTTTGCTGTTGTCTAGTGGTTCAGTCCGGCCGCGCCTACATTTTGACAGCCAAGAACTGACTCCTCATCAGGGAAGACAGCTTGATTATTATCCTGAAGACAGCCCAATGAGGATAGCGTCCCCCGATACGCCCTGCAAGCCCCGGTGTTTGCAATTTGTGTAACACTCTTAATTAAAAAGGGCATTCGCCGAAGCTCGCCGCCTACGCTGTCATTGAAACTAGGGCGAGTGAATCTTGAATCACGTCGTACACGAAATTCAGCTGGTCGGGGGTGATTACATAAGGCGGCAGAATGTACACCACGTTCCCAAGAGGCCGCAGGAGGACGCCCCGGCTGAGGAAATATTGGTACAGGCGCGGGCGCAGCGACGACAGATATCCCGCATCGTGCACCTTCAGTTCAATGGCCGCGACAGTGCCGATATGGCGGACATCCACTACGCTCGGATGCGCAGAAAAACCGGGCAGACGTGCCGCATGAACTTTTTCAATTTCGGCGATCCGCTCGAAGACCGGCTCGCTCTCGAAAATTCGCAGCGAGGCGTTCGCCGCCGCGCAGACGATCGGATTTGCGGTGTAGGAATGCCCGTGGAAGAACGCGCGTGCGCGATCGCCGCCCGTGAATGCATCGTGTACGCGATCGGTCGCAATCGTCGCGGCCAGAGGCAGAAATCCGCCGGTCAGCCCTTTGGCGACGCACATCAGATCGGGAACCACCGCGGCCCGTTCGCAGGCAAACATGCGGCCCGTTCGCCCGAAGCCGGTGAGGACTTCGTCCGCAATCAGCAGCACATCGTGAGCAGCGGTCAGGCGGCGGACTCCGGAAAGAAATTCCTCGGGATGAACGATCATCCCGCCCGCGCCTTGCAGCAATGGCTCGACAATCATCGCGGCGATTTCATCACCCTGTTCGGAAAGCAGGCGCTCTAGTTTATTTAGACATTCGATCCGGCAGGTGGCGCGAGTGAGGCCGACAGGGCAGTGCGCGCAATAGGCCGAATGGGTGCGCAGTACGGGAACTCGCAAGGACTCGAATGCCGCGGTGAATGGAGAATCATCGCTCACCGACATCGCGCCCACCGTATCGCCGTGGTAGGCGTTTTCGAGCGCGACGATCCGGCGCTTGCCCGGACGTCCGCAATTCTTCCAATATTGCAGGGCCAGCTTCAGCGCGACTTCCACCGCGGTCGATCCGTCATCCGAGAAAAAAACGTGGCGCAGCGGCGGTGGAACAATTTTGCCCAGGCGCGCCGCAAGCTCTTCGGCCGGCTCGTGCGAAAATCCCGCGAACAGGACGTGTTCGAGCCGCGCGGCTTGTTCGGCTACGGCCTCCGCGATCGCCGGATGCGAGTGGCCGTGAAGGTTGACCCACCACGACGAAATCGCGTCCAGAATCTGGCGTCCGTCCTGGGTTTCAATAAAAACACCTTTGCCGCGGCGAATGGAAAGGGGAAGCGGGTCCACGCCCTCCTGCGTGAACGGATGCCAGAGATGGAGATCGGACGCGCCCATCATTTATTGGAATGCCCGATGATCGAAATGTTTTTCATAAACGTCCAGCAGCGCCGCGCGATTTATTTTCTCGAGGATGGGGATGTGACCAATGACGCGAACATTGCCGTAATTCTCGATGGCGCGGCGATTTTCAATGTTCTGGTGGCCGATGAGCGCCACTCCGCAAATCGGTAGCCGCGCATCCCGCAACGCGGCAAGCGTCAGAAGCGTGTGATTGATCGTCCCCAGCGCCGTGCGCGCCGCAACAATGATTGGGAACCCGATCCGCTGCATGAGGTCGCGCATCATGTCGCGCTCGTTGAGAGGCACCATTACTCCCCCGGCGCCCTCGACGATCCATTTCCGCCCGGCTGGGGCTTCCGTTAATTCGAACGCATCGAGAGCGATTCGAATTCCTCCCTCGCGTGACGCTAAATGCGGCGAAATCGGCGGATCAAATCGATATCGTTCCAAAGGAAGCCGGTCTTCGGCGGCTTCCGACCATACGCGCACCGATTCGCGGTCAGTGCCTTCGCTGGCGCCCGTCTGCACCGGCTTCCAATATACGGCGTCCAATGCGGCGACGAGGAGGGCGGAGAGAACGGTTTTTCCCACGTTCGTGTCCGTGCCGGTCACGAAGTATCCAGTCATCGGGAAACGGAAACTGTGCGCGCGGTGCAATGATTGTCGCGGGCTTGAATCATTGCGGCAACCAGCCCGCAAAGAATATTGCTCGAAAGTTTCGCGGTTAGAGACAAACGAAGGCGCGCCGTTCCCGCGGGCACCGTGGGCGGACGAATCGCACGAACGCCGAATCCCCTTGTTCTGAGGTGTTCGGCAAAATGAATCGCGGTATCGTTCGGCCCCAGGATGACGGGTACGATTTGTGAATCGCTGCCGCCGGTGTCAAAGCCATTCTTTCGCAGCTCGTTCCTCAGGAATGCGCTCAATTCAATCAAACAAGCGCGTTTGGATTCCGCCTCTGCGGCGAAGTTCATGCCTGCGGCGACCTGCGAAGCAAAATACGGCGGTAATCCGGTGCTGAAAATGAAAGTCCGCGCGCGATTGATCAGAAAGCGGCGCAGATTGTCCGAGCCGCAGACAAATGCGCCGGCCGCCGCGAGCGCTTTGCCGCAGGTATGCACGGTTGCGAGAACACGCGCGGAGAGCCCTGCCTCCGCCACGCAGCCGCTGCCGCGCAGTCCGCGCACGCCGATTGCGTGCGCCTCATCCACAATCAGTTCCGCGCCGTAGCGCTCCGCCAGCGCGGCGAAATCTGCGAGCGGAGCGCGGTCTCCCTCCATGCTGAAAATGCTCTCGACGACGATCACACGTGCTCCCACAACAGACGCGTCGCGGCGAAGTTCATCCTCCAAAAAAGTCAGGTCGAGGTGCGGGAAAATGACTCGACGGCATCTCGCAAGGCGTATTCCATCGATCAGGCTGGCGTGATTGGCGCTGTCCGAGAAGACAACGTCCTCGGGGCGCAGAAGGGCGCTCAGCAGTCCTATGTTCGCCGCGTAGCCGGAAGTGAAGTACAACGCCGCGTCCGTGCCGACCCATCGCGCAAAATCATGCTCGAGAAGAGTCCATGTTTCTGCATGCCCGGACAATAAACGAGAGCCGGTGGACGCGATGCGGGACGCGGAATTCACACCTTCCAAAATAGATTGCTTCATTCGTGAGTCGGTGGCGAGACCCAGATAATCGTTGGAGCTCAGGTCGATCCCTGGAACCGCTTCCAGATGGCGCAGTTCGGTGCGAGATTCGAGGCCGGAAAGCTCTTCGAGAATGCGTTGGTTCATGTCCACGGAAAAGTTTTTACCGCAGCTGCAGCGGCTCCAGCCCGAGGGAATGGAGCATCGCCGCATCGTCTTCAGGTTCGGGATTCGGCGTGGTCAGCAATTTTTCGCCGATGAAAAGCGAATTGGCGCCGGCCACAAAACACAATGCCACAGCCTCGCGCGAAAGCGCCTTGCGTCCCGCGCTGAGTCGCACCATCGAAGCAGGCATCAGAATCCGCGCCGTCGCAATTGTGCGCACAAAAACCAGCGGATCGAGCGCGTCCAGGTGTTCGAGGGGAGTTCCGGCGACGCGCACCAGCGCATTGATGGGAACGCTTTCCGGATGCGGATCGAGAGTGGAAAGCTGCTGCAGCAGGCCGATGCGATCGCCTTCCGATTCGCCGAGGCCGATGATTCCTCCGCAGCAAACGGTAACTCCGGCTTTTCGCACCGACGCGAGCGTGCGCAGGCGGTCGTCGTAATTGCGCGTTGTAATAATTTGCCCGTAGAACTCCGGAGATGTGTCGAGGTTGTGGTTGTAAGCAGTCAGGCCGGCATCGGCCAGGCGCCTCGCTTGCGCATCATCGAGCATGCCGAGCGAGCAGCAGACTTCCATCCCCAGCTTGGCCACGCGGCGCACCATTTCCAGGACATTTTCAAAATCCTCGCCCTCCTGAACCTGCCGCCATGCGGCACCCATGCAGAAGCGTGTTGCTCCTTCGTTTCGGGCGCGCGCGGCAAACTCAGCAACCTCATCCACAGGAAGCAGTCTGCCGCGAGAAACTTCCGTCGTGTAATGCGCGCTCTGCGGGCAATAGGAGCAATCTTCGGGGCAGCCTCCGGTTTTCACGGAAAGCAGACGGCAGAACTGGACACGCGTGGGATCGTGGAATTCACGGTGCGCTTGCTGGGCCCTGAAAAGAAGATCCGGCAGCGGCTGCCGGTAGATGCGGCGAATTTCGTCACGCGTCCAATCATGACGCAAAACCGTCTTGGCTGCTGAAACGCCTGCATCGTTTTGCGACAAGAGTGCTCCTCCAGGGCGAAAGTCGTCGTGCGCCGACCACCGAAATGGTCACCGCGGAAACTGTTTCGTACGGGCGCGCCCAGCCGGCAACGGGCCGCCGGGAAAACATTCTAACGCACATTCGGCTTGAATATCGACCACGTGCCTTCGATGATTCCGATCGGGCCTATCCACACTTGCTTGCATGATCCACAAAACAATTATTTTGAGCTTGGATGATGGAAAAAATCTAAGGCGCATGTAGAGAGAGGCAGGGAGAATTGCGCGGGTATTTAGCTTCCTGAATAACCTACCGGAGAGCCATTTCCTTGCGATTCGTCTTCTTCGATCCCGGGTTCGAAGCCGGGGTGGACGATTCAATGGCGGTCGAGTTCTTCTTGTGGCAGGAGATGGCCCACCAGCGATTCTGGTATTGCGGCAGCTCGCACATCTTCGTGCAATGTTTTATGCCGGTCTCGTACGCACAATGGCAGTAGCACAACGGCGTCGCAGACCCCGGCCGCGGCATCGGCGCCTGATTGGCGAGAGCAGCAGCCGAAATAATTCCTAACAGAATTGCCGTGCGAAGCGCTTGCCGGAATCCACTAGCCCCGGATTTCATGATTTATTCTGAATCCAGTCTTAGTAAAAACCGATAGCGCGTAAGGTGGGAAATTGTTGGTATTCAGGGTTTGAACGTACTGGTACCGAATGGGAAGGCAACTATTTCATTGAAAGCACTAACAAGTGGACGCGTCCCACACAAATTCGGGGAAAAGGGCTCAGGTTTTGGGCCCAGTCCGGGAACGCGGTTTGGCCCATGTAGAGGCCGCCTTCAGGCGGCCATCTTCTTGAATTTAAGATGCCAACCTGAAGGTTGCCCCTACAAAGGCGGCAGAAGAGATTCCTCCCACAGACTCTTCGGTCCATGGATGACAAAGGAAAACCGGATGAACGTCCGAAAACATCGATTTTAGAGCACTGAGGTTGGGGTCTTGGCGCGCAGCGTTTCCATGAGCCACTTCGCAAAGAAGAAAAAACCAACAACCTCTAAAGCCAAAAAAGCGCCAACAGCGCCATTCGAAACACCCGCTTTGTGCAAAAACACAAACCAGCGGTCAAAGCCGCGTCCGGCAGGCGCGGAGACCGGTGATGCCAGATAGTGAATCAGTTGACGGCTCATGGTGATCAGGGGCGCATAGTCCATGCGATAGTTGTATTGCAGGTCGTAATAATTTCCATTCGCTTGGTCCTCAAAGAAACTCGTCGCGAGGTTGATCGCCTGCACGGCAAATCCCGCCACGGTTAGCCCAATCGCCAGGCGCCGAATCCATGCCCCCGCATTTTCCAGCACAGGCCCAAGGCCCAGGCACAGGACCGCGATCGCCGGCACCAGATAGCGCGGTCCTACGCAAAAGCCACCTTCCCACTGCGTGAAAGTGGCGTAGAAAAACAGGTAGATGACCGGAAGCGCACCCACAACGACGGCAAGTCCTTTGTCGAGACGCGCCAGTTTGCGAATGCCCGCGATTGCCAGCAGAATCGGCGGTGCGAATAGAAATACAGATTTGCCCGGCGAGAGAAGAAAACCGTACAGCCCTGTGAACAGAGGCGTGTCAAAGGAATTCATGTTCTTGCCGCCGTCCGAAACATTTGGATACCCGAAATCAAATGGATTGCCGAACAGGTAGTAATTTCGCCACAGATATGCGAGTCCGAACACAGCCACTACAATTCCGAGTATCCGCGCCGCCCGCCACCCTTTTTCTCCATCACGGATTAGAAGCGCGACGACAAATACCGGAGCGGCAATTACATGCGCTGGACGCACCCAAATCATTGTGCCCAGGAGTATCCCGGCAAGCGCGGCTTCCTGCCAAGAAATTAGCATTTTGTTGCTGCCCGTAAACAGAACAGCGGCTGCCCCGAGCAGCAATGCGCAAGTCAGAGGCTCCGAGTAAAGCACAGCAGAATAGGAAAGGATCGGAGTAGCCAGAGCCAACATCGACGCAGCCATCGCGGAAATGCGAATCGAAAGCCCCAACCGGGCAAAAACAAGAAATGCCAATCCCGCTGCCAGCGCGGCGAATGTCGCGCTGCTGGCCACAACCGTGGCATCTACCACAACTTCTTTTGCTCGATACGGGATTCCCGGGACAACCGCAAGAATTCCACGCCCCGCGTAATACCACGGGATCAGGAACGCGGCATGTGCGGGGCCGTAAGGAGGCTGAGGCTCTCCCCAGCGGTCATACTTGCCATAAAAGAAAAAATTGACGGCCTGGGGAATGGACGTGCTGCCCCGCGTGGCAAGACTTTCAGCCTGCAGGTCGGCGTTCAATTCGTCTCTTGTCCGGACACGTCCGCTGGACAACAGCAGAAAGAGAAAATTCAATGTGAGAAAGAAAATAAAAAATACGCGCGCCGTGACCTGCCAGGGAACAAGCGAGGGTGGAAACTCGCCGGGAGCCAGAATTTCACTTTCACTGCCGGTCAAGGTTGCCGTCGTGATTGTCCCGGCCTCCTTCATGCTGCTCTGCGTTTCAGGCGGACGAGAAGCCACGATCACCTTTTCCCGTTCTTGCTAGTCTCGAAAACAAGTTCCTCTGCCGGGCGAATTTCCGCCCAGTGGATCGTTTTTCTGTTGCCGAGGAATTACATTTTACGATACCCCGGAGACACACAAACCAGCATGGATTCAGTCGTTTCATGTTGTCAGAGGGTTACTGCGAGAGAATGAAATCAAGGGCGCGATCAAGCAATGGTTGGCTCGGCTTCGGCCAAGTCGGCCAACTCCAATCGCAGGTTTCCCGCATTCGTCGCGTAGCTGAGTGCGGGTTCGAGATCGAGGATTCCTGTTCGGACCATGCGTTCCAGTTCACCGTCGAAGTATTGCATTCCTTCGGTCGAGCCATCCCGCATCGCGTCCAGCAGGGATTTGCCCTCCGTTTCGCCTTTTTCCACATATTCGCGGGTGCGCATGGTCGATTTCAAAATTTCAATGGCCGCGACCCGCCCGCTCCCGTCCTTCTTCGGTATCAGACGCTGCGAAACGATGAAACGAAAGGTCCTAGCCAGGCGCGTGCGTATCGCTTGTTGATCCGCAAGCGGAAATACGCCGATGATCCGCTCAATTGTCTTGGACGCATCAACCGTATGCAGAGTGGAGAAGACCAGGTGACCCGTCTCCGCCGCTTCCATCCCGATTTCGATCGTTTCCTTATCGCGCATTTCTCCAACCAGAATCACCTTGGGAGCCTGGCGCAAGGCCGCTCGCAGCGCCAAAGCGAAACTGGGCGTGTCGCTGTGCAGTTCCCGTTGATGAATCGTGGACTTCTTGTGGAGGTGCAGAAACTCGATTGGATCTTCGATCGTGAGGATGTGATAGGCCTTCTCCTCATTGATTTTGTTCAAGATAGCGGCAAGTGTCGAAGATTTTCCGGACCCAGTGGGGCCGGTTACGAGGACGATCCCATTGCGCAATTCCGCGATTTCCCCCAACTGGGCAGGCAAGTTGAGCGATTTGAAATCCGGAGTGGCCTGCGGGATAACGCGCATGACAATGGCATAGGTGCCGCGCTGACGGAAAATGTTCACGCGAAAACGAGCAATTCCGGGCAAACTATAGGAAAGGTCGGTAGCCCCTTCCTTCTCCAGTTTCTCAGACACAAGTTCATTCTTTCCAATCAGATCGACGGCTATCCGGCGCGTTGCATCCGGCGACAGCTTGCCCACCCCGGTGATATTCACCTCCCGGAGTTGGCCGTTCAATTCGATTTGAGGGGCGCGGCTCGGGGAGAAGATTAAATCGCTTACCTGCTTGGAAACCTGGAGCATGGTGGCAACAATCGAAGCGGTTGAAATCCTGGCCGCCGGCGTAGGGCCCGAATTGGCATTCTGGCTGACGTCAGGAGGTTGTGGCGGGGCAGTAGGCGAATCCATGGGTGGCTCCCTGATGAATGGCTGAGTTCTTCGTAGGTCATTGATCTATAGTGATTTACGCGTCTTGCCGAGGCTCGATTTTCTTCTTGGGTGACGAGACCTGGAAAAAACTTTCATTTCCTTCCCGATGGCACGAACCGCATCAGCCCCCAGCCCCACGAACTCGACCCCGATCCCTATACCAGGGAGGCAATAGCGTACTTCGCCACGAGTCTGGACTTCGACGTTCGACTGCGTCAAGCGAAATCGCAGGTTTACGATAGCTCCTTCCGGAAAATGTGTCGAAGTGTTCACGAACATCCCGTGAAGGCTTAAGTCAGGAGGGCGGATCGGGATCTCGCAGGTACCGCCTTCATAGCTCAAATGGAGTTCCGTGAGGTGCTGGATTCGTGGTTCGCGCCGAGCAGGTATGCAGGATCGGCCATTCCTCGAGCGCTTCTTCAAGAAAGGACCCCTTCCGTGACATGAAGCGATGAGACCGCGCGAGAATCCAATCTTTCGTTCCCCCGCCGGGTCCCACAGTAGGGGCAGAAGCGGTAGGCGGGGGGAAGCTCATGTCCGCATCGCTCACATCCGGAGGTAGCCAAAGCGTCCATGGGAACGACGCGAATAATCTCCTCCAACGTGGTCACGCCTGCCTGAAGCTTATCCAGCGCGTCTTCCTGCATTCGGTGCATTCCGGCGGCGCGAGCCGCGGTTCTGACGAGATCTGGATTATAAGCGCCGCGCAGAATGGAACGGATCGAGTCATCGATCTGCAGCAACTCATAAATTCCCACGCGGCCCTTGTATCCCGTGTGGTCGCAAACGCCGCAGCCCTTCGGCCATGCGATGTGGTCCGGCGGCTGGATCCAGCCCACGGCAGCGAGGAGCTCGCTGTAGTCCGGCGTGACCTGTTTTTGGGTATGGCAGACGCAAAGCTTTCGAAGCAGCCGCTGGGCCAGAATTCCAGTCACCGAGGAAGCAATCATGTATTCAGGAATCCCGAGATCGAGCAAGCGGGCCACGGCGGAAATGCTATCGTTGGTATGCAGCGTGGAAAGGACCATGTGGCCGGTCTGCGCAGCTTTCATGGCGATCTCTGCGGTTTCGAGATCCCGGATTTCCCCAACCATGATGACGTTGGGGTCCTGCCGCAGGATCGAGCGCAGGCAGCTTGCAAACGTCAATCCGGCACGCGTATTCACATGCACCTGGTTGACCCCTGGCAGCGCGTACTCAACGGGGTCTTCCACGGTAACGATGTTCACAGCCGGCTTGCGCAGCAGATTCAGGGCAGAATAGAGCGTCGTGCTTTTCCCCGACCCAGTCGGGCCGGTCACCAGCAACATTCCTTGAGGGTGCGCTATCAATTGCATCAAGCGGTCGGACATGTCCCGAGATAATCCCAGGTCAGTAAAACTCAAGATCGGAGCCGAGGCCTCGAGCAGGCGGATAACGACTTTCTCGCCGTATTGAGTGGGCAGTGTCGACACGCGCATATCCACCCTTCGCTGGCCAACCGCAACCATGAAACGCCCATCTTGTGGAGCGCGGCGCTCTCCGATGTCCATATCGGAAAGAATCTTGACGCGGGAAACAAGCGAGTTCTGGATATTCCGGGGAACGCTTTCCAATTCGCGTAAGACACCATCCACGCGGATTCGCACAACAGTCACGGCGGCTTGCAGTTCAATATGGATGTCGCTCGCCTGCTTATCCATAGCCCTTTGAATGATTTCCGACACTAAGCGGACTGCGGGAGTTTTCTTTTGGTTGAGTTCCGCCTGCATTTCCAGAACGGCATCGCGATTAGCCTGGCGGGAGCTGGTAGAAATAAACTCCATCTCCGTTCCCATTTTTAACGCGACCTCATCGGCAGCTTGCCTCGCGGGCGCAGTGCTCTGGAAATGTTCATAATTCCGCACAATCGCTGACAAAATTTCGGCGCGAAATCCAAGCCGCGGGGAAATGTCCTTGCCGGTGGTGAATTGTAATTCATCAATCGTGGATATGTTCTGCGGCTCCGCCATCACAACGACCAGCCGGGTCTGGTCCATACCGACGGGAAGAATGTCCAAACGAACCGCCATGGGCTTGGGAATCAGTTGGAGAACTGCGGCATCGCATTGAATCGCCGCACAATCCAGATATGGCACCCGGGAAACCTCTTCCAGAGCTTTCACCAAGGAAGGCTTGTCGACCAGGCCGCGCTCCAGGATCAATTCCCCCAAGCGAACCATCTTGCCTTCTTGCTCTTTGAATAATTGCTGAAGGTCTGCAGAGGATATCTTTCCTCGATCCTGTAGAATTTCCCCGAGCCTCTTACGCTTCATGCGCAGTTCCTCGGTGGAATATATGGCACGTGAGGTTCCAAATTACGATCGAATGTCGCCGCTAAGTCTTACGGATTCGTTGGGAAACGAATGGCAGCTAAGAAATTCCAATCGGCCTTGTTTCAAAACGGGATGAGACTCGAGCTTGCCACGCTTGCGATCGAAAATGCGTCTAACTTAGGCCTGGCGATCCTCAAAAAAGCAGAGACCCAACGGAGAGGGCGTTGCCATTCGAGATGGCAATTTCAATTTTCGATGCGTCACAAATTAAATGCACGAGGATTTAGTTGGAGGGAGATGAGCAATTCCCGAGGTGGGAGAGCGCTCTCCCGAATCAGGATTGAATCCACTTGTGAGTGTTTAAAAACGCAAGAAGCAGAGCCGGAAGATCAACAAAAAAAAGGGAATCTTGCGTTAGGAGATGGACAGGGGATTGGCCCGCCGCGTGCAACACCAGGAATTCGTGGACGCATTCCGATAGACGACTTTCACAAGTCCGCGAGCGAGGGGGAAGGGGCTTGCTCAAGGACAAGTGCTGGTCGTTCCCACCTGCCTCTGAGAGGGAAGCTAGGATGGATGACCCCACGCCCCGGTCAAAAAAAGACCGGGAAACGGAATGCGTCTTAGGGGGCTCTTGTTCCCAAGCAAGGGCCCCTAACTTTTTTGATTTCCCTTTGGGGCCCGCGATTCACTTGCATCGATTACCGCATATGTAGATCCGGCACCCGCCTAAGTCTGCGAGATCGTTCCAACTGGTTCGACCCGCCGCAACACCGGAATCTTCGCTTGCCTGAGTACGTGTTCGACCTCCGTCTCTTTTAGCCGCGAGGCGTCATACTCGAACGACAGCCGGTTTGTCTTTTCGTCCACCCGAAAACGGCGCAGACCATAGGTGTTGGCGAAGCTGCCCAGCGCCCGCAATTGCTCGGGCTGCAGCGGCGATTGCAGCTCGTAGGTAATCTCCATGAGTGTCATGACCGCATTATAGCAGCAGGGCGAGTGGCTGGTCTTCATTCTCCAAGACAGCCGGAATCATTGGGCAGTCTCACATGACACACCACACGACACGGGTCCTATGTAGCGCCAGCGTCTCGCCGGCGATTTTTCCGATCCCCATGGAGCGCAAAAACGCCGGCGAGACGCCGGCGCCACCGAAATGCCGCGCACAAAAGTCCGCCTGCTTATTGCGATGGGCTGAATCGGTTGCTGGCGCCTAACCAAGTCGCCAGCAAGCCCCCGATGGGTTGACATAGGGGGAGGGGGTATAGTATAAAAAGGAGGGGGTAAGGAAACTCGGGGAGATTCTATGTCAGCTGGAAAGGCCGAAAAGATTCGTCGCGCGGCAACCTGCGGTTGCGGCACGCATGAGAATAGCCGGAAAGCCCTGGCCGTCGATCCGGAAATCAAATCGTCGAACTTGAGACGCTTGCGCCGGATTGAAGGGCAGCTACGCGGTTTGCAGCGCCTGGTGGAAGAGGACCGCTATTGCGCCGACATACTCGTGCAGATTTCCTCCGCGCAGGAGGCCCTCCGTTCCGTGGGGCGCGCCCTGATGATGAATCATCTGCGCCATTGCGCCTCCGAAGCCATTCGGGACACGGCGCCGGGCCGCGCGGAAGCCATGTACGAAGAGTTGTTGAACCTGATGGACCTGCATTCCAGGTAGTCGAAATGTTTAGAGAGATGTGGTAGCGCAGGCTTCAGCCTGTGGGTTTTGGTGTTAAGCGCGGTCCACATTGCAACCCCCACAGGCTGAAGCCTGCGCCACTTGTCCCCGGTCGACCATTAGGGCCGAAGTAAGAACTGATGAATAGAGAAATTATGGACACCAATAATTTACCCGCTGGCACGATTGAAAAAGACCCAGTTTGCGGAATGGCGGTGGACCCATCTCGTGCGAAAGCCACGCACGAGCACGCAGGGAAGGCGTACTACTTTTGTTCCGCAGGCTGCAAGGAGAAATTCAGCGCGGACCCTGCAAAATATCTGATGCCGAGGACGCTTGTTGAAATTGCTCCCATGTCTGCGCATCCAGTGCAGATTGCGCCTGCAGCGACTCACGGCGCCCCACAACCCGTCGTGAAAACTGAGTCGATCCCAGGCGCCGTGCGCGAAGCTGCCTCGAACGAATATACCTGCCCAATGCATCCCGAAGTACGCCAGCAAGGGCCCGGCGAATGCCCGAAGTGCGGGATGGCGCTGGAACCTCTGGTTGCCGCGCTTCCTGTAACAAAGATCGAGTACACCTGCCCCATGCATCCGGAAATTGTGCGGGATAAACCTGGTTCCTGCCCGATTTGTGGAATGGCGCTGGAGCCGAGAACGATAAGTGTGGAGGAGGTGCAAAATCCCGAGCTTGCCAGTATGACCCGAAGATTCTGGGTCTCTGTGGCGCTCACGATTCCGATTCTGGTTGTGGCCATGGCGGATATTATTCCAGGGCTTTCGGCGTTGATGCAGTTCGCCTCGCCAAGGTCTTGGCAGTGGCTGGAATTTATCCTCGCGACTCCGGTTGTTTTGTGGGGCGGCTGGCCGTTCTTTGTGCGGGGCGGGCGCTCGGTGGCCACACGCAACTTGAACATGTTCACGCTGATTGCATTGGGCACCGGAGTTGCGTATGCGTTCAGCGTTGTTGGAGTCCTTTTTCCTGGCGCGTTCCCGGCGTCGTTTCGAGGCGAGAATGGCGAAGTTGCCGTTTATTTTGAGGCGGCCGCAGCCATCACGACGCTGGTGCTGCTCGGGCAAGTGTTGGAATTGCGGGCGAGAAGCCGGACGGGCGCGGCGATCAAGGCGCTCCTCGGACTTGCGCCGAAAACCGCCCGGCTGATTCGCACCGACGGATCGGAAGCGGATGTTCCGCTTGATGAGGTGAAGCCCGGCGACCGGCTGCGCGTGCGCCCCGGCGAGAAAATTCCGGTGGACGGCCTCGTTCTGGAGGGCGCGAGCGGTGTCGATGAATCGATGATCAGCGGCGAGCCGATTCCCGTCGAAAAATTCAAAGGATTGCGTGTCACCGGCGCAACCGTGAACGGCACAGGTTCCCTGGTGATGCGCGCGGAGCGAGTCGGAACGGAAACCCTGCTGGCGCAAATCGTGCGAATGGTCAGCGAGGCGCAGCGCAGCCGCGCGCCGGTTCAGAAGCTCGCCGATATCGTCGCAGGATATTTCGTTCCAATTGTTGTGGGAATTTCCGCGCTGACGTTCGTGATTTGGGCATTGTGGGGGCCGAATCCGCGCCTGGCGCACGCCATCGTGAACGCCGTTGCGGTGCTGATTATTGCGTGTCCATGCGCGCTGGGCCTGGCTACGCCGATGTCGATCATGGTGGCGATGGGCCGGGGCGCGTCGTTCGGCGTGCTGTTCAAGAATGCCGAGGCCATCGAACTGATGCGTAAGGTGGACACGCTGGTGGTGGACAAAACGGGTACGCTCACCGCAGGCAAGCCGCAACTCGTTTCCGTCGAGCCCGCTGCGGGGTTTGACGCCAGCGAGTTACTGCGGCTCGCAGCGACGCTCGAACGGGGCAGCGAGCATCCGCTGGCTGCGGCGATCGTCAAGGGCGCGGAGGATCGCGGGGTCTCTCTTGGCAGTTCGGCGGAAGCGTTTGAATCGCTTACGGGCCGGGGGGTTCGTGGCCGCGTCGGAGGCCGCGCAGTCGCGCTCGGAAATCAAAAGCTTCTCGAAGAATTGAACGCCGATGTGGGGACGCTTGCCGCGAAAGCAGAGTCCTTGCGCGGGGACGGCCAGACCGCCATGTTCGTGCTTGTGGACGGAAAAATCGCGGGACTCGTCGCGGTCGCCGATCCAATCAAAGAGACTGCTCCCGAAGCAATTCGCCAGTTGCACGCAGACGGCATCCGCATCGTAATGCTGACCGGCGACAGCCGCACGACAGCCGAGGCTGTTGCAAGGAAACTCCAGATTGACGAAGTCGTGGCCGAAGTTTTGCCGCAGGAAAAGGCCGGTGTTGTGAAGCGGTTGCAAGCGGAAGGCCGATTCGTCGCCATGGCCGGCGACGGAATTAACGACGCTCCGGCGCTGGCGCAGGCGCAAGTCGGAATCGCCATGGGCACGGGCACGGATGTCGCGATGGAAAGCGCCGGAGTCACGCTGATCAAGGGCGATCTGCGCGGCATCGTGCGCGCTCGCGCGCTGAGCCGCGCCACGATGAGCAACATCAAGCAGAATTTGTTTTTCGCGTTTGTTTACAACTCGGTTGGAGTGCCGATCGCAGCGGGAATCCTGTATCCATTCTTCGGTCTGCTGCTCAGTCCGATGATCGCAGCCGCAGCGATGAGCTTTAGTTCCGTTTCAGTCATCACCAATGCGTTGCGGCTGCGCGGGCTCAAGTTGAATGTATGACTCTCGGGTTGAGCATGGTTTTCAACCGCCCGCCTTCGGGCAGGCACTGCTGATTCAAGAAATGCTCGCCTGAAGGCGAGCGCTACAGGCCTGTCCCAATGTCGCCACACGGACTCTTCAGCCTTTTTGCTGTTTAAATCGAGAACCACAAACCCAACAGGCTGAAGCCTGTCCTACTTGAGCGCACTACATCGCGACAACAAACGTATTGCGCTTGATCAGCGACTGCATTTGATCGTTGGTGAGGGAGAGTTTCACGTCGAGGCGGTCTCCTGCAGGGACAATTTGCGCGCTGTCGAGGAGCGCGCCAAGGTCCGGGTTGGAATTCCCGACCTGATATTTGCGGTACATCAGGCCGGCCTGGAGCAGCGCGGCAAATGTGTTGGCATCGTCAGTGGAACCGCAGACGGCTTCGAATGTTGCGTCGACACCGCTGCTTCCCTTGATGCTGATCGTCATGGCCTTGAGTTTGGAAGTAAGTTGCGCAGCGGCGGGGAACTGAGATGTTTCCGGCACGAGTTGCTGCATGGCCAGGCGCGTGTAGGCTGGGTTCAGCACGGCCCAAACGGTTCCGCTGCCATTGGCTTGATCGACGAGCTTAGAGAAATCCGTGTTGGCATAGAGTCCCTGGCCTTCTCCGTAGCGCACGCCAATCATTTTTTCAAGTTGCTGCCGCTGGCCAAAGGCCGCGGTATTGGAATCGATGAAAAAGAAGAAGAGGTCATTTGGTCCGCTGCCGCCGCCAAAGGCGAAGAGCGAAAACGTGCGAACCTTCACGATGGGGAGCTTCTTGGAAGTGAAATAGGCTTCGGCGGAAGCGGGATTGAATTGTCCAAGCGCAACTCCTACAATCTGGTCCGTGCTCGGGACGGATCCGCCGCTATCGGTGGTTGATTTGGTTGGCACCAGCGCCCACGTGAGTTCCGTCACCTGTGTGTTCGGGTCAATGCCCGCCGAAGACAGGAACGTCTCGAATTCGCGGAATTTCGCCGGCAGCATCTGTTCCTTGAGTTGCGTGAACCAGGGAAATTGGCGCGCTTCCTTCAAGTTGGCATACGCAAGCTCGCCGGATTCCTTGGGGAACATGCTGAGAATGTCGGACCCGACGCTGCCCGCGCGGGCTGTCGCGGGAAGAACGGATAAAATAGCGATTAGTGCGGTGATCCAAACGATTTTTCCGGTGTTCATATTCTTCCTCCTGCCATGCACCCAAAGGTTTGATTCGACGTTCGATTCCAAAGGGGAATCATTTTCCCGTGGTTACCGGCTTCCCTGACAATTTTGCTTCAATTTCAGCCGTGCCGGACTTAATTCTTGCAACCCTGCCTGCATCTCGTAACGAGGGGAGAAGCGCCTCAACGTTTTCCAGCGCGCCGCGAGCAGCGGCCATCGCCATCTGTTTGACCGCATGCCAGTCTAGCAGCATAGACGGCGCGGACAGGGCTTCGAGTTGTACCAGTCTCTCATATATTTCGGCTGCAGCGGTGGCCGCTTCCAGATGGGACTCGGCGATGTCTTCGGCCCCGTGCTCGAGAGCGATTTGGGAGCCAGGCAGCGCCTCCCGTGACGCGTCCAAAGCGTGCTCCGAATACTCCTGAACGGTCTTGCGCAAGGTGTTCACCAGAGGCTGGAGTGTTGCCGCCGGTTTGGGCGGAAGGAATGGCGGTGGCGGCAGAATGCCCGCCACGGCGGCCAGACGATTTTCGAGCACTTGCGCGGGCGAAAAATTTTCGAGCAGCAGGTAAGACTCGGCCGAAAGCTCGATCGCTTGGCGCGGAATCAGGCCGATGATTTCGCTTCCAACCACGGCACAGCCGTGACGTTCGGCCTCGCGCTTGACCGTCTCGAACACAAGGTGAAGGGGCGTCTGCTCAAAATCCGTCAAATTGATTGAAACTTGCGTGAGGCCCCGCGTCTTCATCTCCACGCCAATGGCTTTGACGTGGGGCAGACCACCGCTCGAAGAGCGAATCGCGCGGGCGATTTCCCTGGCGACCGACACGTCCTTCGTATCCAGATAGATATTATAAGCGATTAAAACTTTTCGCGCACCCACCGCGGTGGCCCCCGCCGTCGGGTGCAGGCGCGGCTCGCCGATGTCGGGCGACCGGTCGGGGTTGCGCAGGGCATCTTCGCGCAGTCCTTCAAATTGTCCTTTGCGGATATTTTCTAAATTCACGCGCTCGGGCCGTGTGGCCGCGGCCTCATAAAAATAAACCGGGATGCGGTAACGGTCCCAGAGTTCCTGGCCCACATGCCAAGCCAGCGCGACACACTCCTCCATGGAAAGGCCTTCGAGGGGAATCAAGGGAATCACATCGGTTGCGCCAATGCGGGGATGCACTCCCTCCTGGCAGGTCATGTCGATGAGTTCCGCGGCCTTCCCCGCGCCGCGAATCGCAGCTTCCACAACAGCTTCAGGCTCGCCGGCCAGTGTGATCACGGAGCGGTTATGGTCGGCGTCGCTGGTGCGGTCGAGGACCCATGCGCCTGTGACGGTGCTCATGGCGTCCAAAAGCGCGTCAACCTTGGACAGGTCGCGCCCTTCGGAAAAATTTGGCACGCATTCAATCAAGCGGGTCATGAAGCTATGGGGGTTTGCGCAAGATCGATTTCTTACGAAGTGGCTCTACCCTTGCGCGCGATCCGCCCTTTCCATTCCGGATCACACGTCAATGATACGGGGTTTTTGGCCAGGCCCCAAAATGTAAGATCGCAAACTCAGCTTACTAGCCAACTGGGAGGCGCGGAGGGTCGCATGACGAAGTATAATTGCGCGCACAGAGAATCGTGCGGTAATGTTCTGGTTCGTTATGCCCTACGCGACACTGACGGAAAAGTTGCTGAACGCGGTGGACCGGCTGCCCAATGATCGGGCATTGTCGCTGCGCATCAATGGCCGCTGGGAGCCTACCTCGTCGGCTGAATTCCTGCGGCGCATTGCCGGGCTTTCCAATGCGCTCGAGCAGCTCGGCGTCAAGCCCGGTGATCGCGTCGCGCTGTTCGCTCCCAATCGGCCGGAATGGCACATCGCGGATTTCGCCATCCTTGGACTCGGCGCGGCCGATGTGCCCATCTATTTCAACGAATCCCCCGACCGGATTGTATACATCCTGAATCATTCCGCCGCCGAGGTCGTGATTGTGGCTGGAGAGATGCAATTGCGGCGTTTGATCGAGTGCCGCAGCCGGCTCACGTCGGTGAAGCACATCATTTGCGCCGCCGCGCCAGCCGATCTCGGCGAGGATATCCTCCGCTTCGAAACATTGGCGTCCGCGACAGGAGACGCGGCGGTTGCCGAATACCGGCTCCGAGCCTCGCGCGTGATCTCCGATCAACTCGCCACCATCATTTACACTTCCGGCACGACGGGCGAGCCGAAGGGAGTGATGCTCACGCATAACAATCTCAGCTCGAACGAACAAACATCGGTTGGACCCTATCGAATGAATCCCGCCGACAAGGCGGTAAGTTTTCTGCCCCTCTCGCACGTGTACGAGCGGGTTACCGCGTACGCGTATCTGTTTCATGGCGTTCTTGTGTCCTACGTCGAACGCATGGACGACTTGCCGCAGGCCCTTCTGGAGGTTCACCCCACATTGGCCGCCGCGGTGCCGCGCGTATTTGAAAAGCTCTATGCCAATGTCCTGCAAAAGGGGCGGGCATCGACTGGATCGAAGCGCCGGATCTTCGACTGGGCCATGCGCGTGGCTCAAGAAGCGGTGCGCTGGCGAGCCTATGGGGAGGAGGCTTCGTCCTGGCTGCGCTTTCGCTGGAAGATTGCGGACCGCATCGTCTACTCGAAAATCCGCGATGGCCTCGGTGGCCGCTTCCGCGCATTCATTTCCGGTGGGGGGCCGCTTGCCCGGGAGCTTGCGGAATTTTTCTGGGCCGTCGGGGTGCCTGTCTACCAGGGATACGGCTTGACGGAATCTTCGCCGGTCGTGAGCGCGAATTGTCCGGGCGCCAATAAAGTAGGAACCGTGGGCCAGCCCATCGAGAATGTGAGCGTGCGCATCGCGGAGGACGGCGAGATTCTCGTGCACGGGCCGTGCGTTATGAAAGGCTATTACCAGAGGCCCGCAGATACGAGCGCCGTGATATCGCCGGATGGCTGGCTAGCGACCGGCGACATCGGACGCCTGGATGAAGAAGGCTATCTCTACGTGACCGACCGCAAGAAGGACTTGTTTAAGACCGCGGCGGGAAAATTTGTCGCGCCGCAGCCGATTGAGAATATGCTGAAGGTGAATGCACTGATCCTGAACGCCGTGCTCGTTGGGGACGCGCACAAATTCATTGCCGCCCTGATCGTTCCGAATTTTGCGAACGTGGAGGCCGCCGCGCGCGAGCAGGGCCGGACGTTTGCTTCGCATGAACAGCTTGCCGCCGATCCCTGGGTCCATGAACTGATCGGCAGGGAAGTCGCGCAGGTGAACTCCAAACTCGCGCAATACGAGACGATCAAGAGATTCGCGCTGCTCGATCATGATTTCACATTCGATGGCGGTCAATTGACCTATACGCTGAAACTCAAGCGCCGCGTGATTGCAGACCGCTACGCCAAGATCATTGAAGGTCTATATGCGGAGACGCCGCAGGAGCATGGTGGGGTTTAGTAGCACAGCCACTCATGGCTGTGCAGTTATGTAAGCCGCACGTGAATGCTACCGACGTGACATCGATCGCAAAACCCGCACAGGCAAGAGTGCCTGTGCTACTGTCGCACATCGAGTTACAATAAGCGGAGGAGATGGAAGATGAGCGACGAACTGGTGATTGCCGGGCGCGCGTTTCGTTCGCGCCTGATTGTCGGCACAGGAAAATACCGCAGCCTGCAGGAAATGACTCGCGCCCACGTGGCGTCTGGCGCAGATATGGTTACGGTGGCGGTGCGGCGCGTGAACCTTACCGACCGCACGAAGGAATCGCTGCTCGACTACATCGACCGCGAGAAGATTTTCATTCTGCCAAATACGGCCGGATGTTACTCGGCGGACGAAGCCATTCGCACGGCGCGGCTCGGCAGGGAAGTGGGCCTGTCGAACTGGGTGAAGCTGGAAGTGATTGGCGACCAACAGACGTTGTTCCCGGACACGGAGGAACTCATTCGCGCCACGCAGATCCTCGTGAAAGAGGGTTTCGTTGTGCTGCCCTACACGAATGACGACCTGGTGGTCGCGCGCAAGCTGATCGACGCCGGCGCCGCGGCGGTGATGCCCCTCGGCGCGCCAATCGGCTCCGGCATGGGAATTCAAAATCACGCCAATCTGCGCATCCTGCGCGAGCGCATCACCGAAGTCCCGATGATCGTGGACGCGGGCGTCGGCACGGCATCGGACGCCGCCGTCGCCATGGAACTGGGCGCGGACGGCGTCCTGATGAACACAGCGATTGCCGAGGCGCAGGATGCGGTCACAATGGCCGAGGCGATGCGCGAAGCCGTGTCCGCGGGTCGCAAGGCGTATCTTGCGGGGCGCATGCCGAAAAAACTTTATGCTTCGGCGTCGAGTCCGCTTACTGGCGTCGTACGGTAGCTTTCATTTCTTGCGTTAAATTCAGAAAATCGAACGTAGCGCCGGCGTCTCGCCGGCGTTTTTTTCTTAGCCTCAACGAGGTAAAAAAGCTGCCGGGACGGCGGCGCTACGAAATTGCCCCGCATTACAAGGTGCGAAATGCCAGGTGCCAGATCGTATCTACAAGCGCATGCACGATGGCAGAGGCGAAAATGCTGTTCGTGTTGCGCCAGGTGCGGCCATAAAAAATTCCCGCGATGGTCGCGAGAATGGCGTAGCGCCAGTTAGGAAAGACGCCGTTGTTGGTGATGTGCGCGAGTCCGAAAATGACGGAGGCAGTAATCCATCCGCCTGTTTCGCTTGAAAGCGTGCGCGACAGGGAATTCTGCAACAATCCGCGAAACAATAGTTCTTCAGGCCACGCCGTCAGCAGGAAAATCGAAATCGCATCGGCGGGCAGGGATTTCCAGTGCGCCTGCGAAGGATCGAATCGGATGAAATGCAATGCGGTTCCTAGCGGGATCACGATGATGGCGAGCAATCCGAAGTTGAACAGGACAGAGAGCGCCGCATCGCGCCCCCAAACGATGTTGTAGCCGACACCGTCGAATTGGCGCACGAAGAGGAACGTGGCCAGAGCCACGCTAATCGCGAGGAGCACAGTGGCCGCGTACCCGATTGCTGGCTCGCCGTAGGGCCAGAGGGCACTGAGCAATCGCATTTTTAGAGGAAGAAAAATCGCCAGCATTGCGATGTAGTCCTGCCACGCGCCGGCTTTCGCTGTGCCGGCGGAAATCGTCAGAAGGACGGGCGTTAAAGTGTAAGCAGCGGCAAACGCGGCACGCCACCACGTGAAACTATTTGTTCCCGCCAGATAAATCAGGTATGCAAGAAAAGGTACGGTGGCAATCAGCACTCCGCGATGGGAGCCGGCGCGGCGCGCGATTCGCTCGCCGAGATTTCCGGCGGCGAGCAACAACTGGATCGCAAGAAAAAAGGCCAGAACGCAGAGAGTAAAGACGTAAGCCCGTCCGCTGTATCCGTGCCACGCGCCGTACAAGGCCGCTCCAGCAACGGCCGCGGCCCACAAGCCGAGCGCAGTCCAAATGGATAGCTGGCGTTCACCGGACATGGCACGATAGTGTATCGCACTGGTTGAAGGCGCCGATGGCCGAGAAGACCACGAAGAGAATTTCCTACATCGACTGGCTGAGGGGATTTGCGTGCCTGGTGATGTTCCAGACGCACTGCTACGATTCCTGGCTCGGCGGCGCCGCTCGGGACGGCAGATTCATCAAGCTGTCTCAGCTCGGCGGCACTCTTCCCGCGCCTTTGTTTCTTTTTCTTGCCGGCATTTCCTTCGCGCTGGTCACGGACAAACTTCGTCTGAAGGGTATACCCGCCGACGAAATCGCCCGCACGACGATTCTGCGCGGAGGAGAAATTTTTCTTCTTGGCCTGCTTTTCCGTTTCCAAGAATTTCTGCTCGGTCAGCCCGGGGCGCCGTGGACGGACCTGCTTCGCGTGGATGTGCTGAATGTGATCGGAGTGTCGCTCGTGATGATGGGCGTCGCCTGCCGGATCGCCGCAGCCGGAGGCGCTGCCGGCCCGCAGCAGTTGCGGCGAGCGACAATTGTGACGGCGATCGTTTGCGCGGCTGCCATCGCGGTCTTTACTCCGCCGCTGTGGACCAGTTGGCATCCGCACTCGCTCGCGTGGTGGCTCGAATCCTACATCAACGGCGTCCACACTTTTGGCAAGCCGCAACCGTGGCTGTTCCCTATTTTTCCGTGGGCCGCATTTGCGTTTGTGGGATTGGCGGCTGGGTTGCTTTTACTTTCCGAATGGCCGCGAAAAAACGAAGGTCTTGCTCTGACCAGTGCAGGAGTGAGCGGAGTTGCGCTCATCGCGCTGGGACTGTGGCTGGACGCGCGTCCTGTGCGGCTTTATGGCGCATACGATTTTTGGCACACCAGCCCGAATTTCTTTCTGGTTCGCGCGGGTATCGTACTGGTCATTCTCTTTTTGGGTTACGCCTGGTGCCGCTGGGGAGCCGGGGAGTGGGGCTTTAGTCCGCTGATCGAAATGGGCAAGTGCTCGCTGCTGGTTTACTGGGTGCACATCGAATTCGTTTATGGCGGTCTTTCCATTGTGCCCAAGCATCGCGTGGGCGTCGGGACGGCAACACTGGGGCTGATTGCCATTTTTGTCGCGATGACTTTGCTCGCGACGGTCCGTAACCGGTTCCCCAAATGGAAACCGCAAATGCTGGCGCTGTTTCGAGGGCCGGCGCGCACTTGAAAACCAGGTAGCGCAGACTTCAGTCTGTGGAAATTTTTTTTATAAGAGGGTTACGGGTGAAGGCCAAAACCCACAGGCTGAAGCCTGCGCTACTTGGGGGCCGGCTTCGCCGTGTCGGGGAGCTTGAAAATCATCTCGCCGGGACGCGCGAGGCCCATTTCTTCTCGCGCGATGCGTTCGATGGATTTGGGATCGGTCTTCAGCGAGTTGACTTGCTCGGTCAACGACTTGTTTTGGTCGTTCATCTTGCCGATTTGTTCTTGAATCTGTTCAATTTCCTTCTGGGTGCGGCGCATGGCAATGAAGCCGTGCGGGCCGAAAACGTCGTGCACCAGCAAGGCAAAGAGTGCGAGCCCCAGAATCCGCCGCATGTTTCGCCGCAAATACTCGCCGGCATCGCTCGGAGAAATATGGCGAATTCGTTTCAGCCTCCTCATGCCTTCGCTTCCTGCGCAGCGTCCATCACCCAGGCCTGCGTTTCGCTTGCGATTTTCGTAGACGCCTCGAGCGTCGCCGCCTCGGTGTAGACCCGCATGAGCGGCTCGGTGCCGGAAAGCCGCAGCAGGACCCACGATCCGTCGGCGAATTCCATTTTCAAGCCATCGGTGCGGTCCAGGCTTTTCACGCGCCGTCCTAGAAATGTCGAGAAGTCGGCCTTCAGCCGGTTTACCGTTTCCAGTTTTATATCCTCGGGCAAGTGAAGGTTCGCGCGCTGGGGCCAGAATTCGCGGCCCACGCGTTTAAATAGCGCGCGCAACTGCTCCGCCAGCGAAGCGCGCCGCGCCGCAATCATTTCCGCAACGAGCAGGCCGGCGAGGATGCCGTCTTTTTCGGGGACGTGGCCGCGGATCGTCATTCCCGCACTTTCTTCTCCGCCCATCGCAATTTTGTCTTTCTGGATCAGCTCGCCGATGTACTTGAATCCGACCGGAGTTTGAACCACAGTCGTGCCGTGATAATGGGCGACCGCATCCATCAGGTGCGAAGTGGCCACGCTGCGCGCCGCCGGCATTTTCCATCCGCGCGTTTCGACGAGGTAATCGTAAAGCAGGCCGAGGATGTGATTTGGTTGCATCCACGTCCCGTCGGAATCGAGGATGCCGAAGCGGTCCGCGTCGCCGTCCGCCGCAAGTCCAACCGCGGCTTTTTTCGCCAGCACCGCTTTCCGCAAGGGCCGCAGATTTTCCTCGGAGACGTCCGGCCCGGAACCGTCGAAGAGGACGTCGCGCTCCGTGCGCAGGGCCTGCACATCGACGCCATGCATCGAGAGCGCCCGATCCAGGTATCCGGCGGCGCATCCGTGCAGCGCGTCAGTCACGACACTCAATTTCGCATCGCCTAGCAATTTGAAATTCACGAGCTGCGCGAGACGCTCGAGATAGGAATTTCGAGGATCGATTTTCTCAAATGGCTTATCGCTTGGTTTGGCGGGAGCTCGTTCGCCGAGTTTGGCCGCGCGCGCCTCGATGTCGTGGGTGACTTCGGGAAGCGCCGGTCCGCCGTCAGGGCCGGTAAATTTCAGGCCTTGATACTCGGCCGGGTTGTGGCTGGCCGTAAAATTGATGGCCCCATCTACTTTTCGCTGCAGGATTTCGTGGGCGATCACCGGAGTCGGCGTGGGCCCATCGCAGAGCAGCACGCGGATACCGTACTCGCGAAGAATTTCCGCGGCCGTGCGTGTGAATTCCTCGGCAAAGAAACGCGTATCGTGGCCGACAATCAGAGTCGCGTTTGCGTTGCGGCTCCTCACGTGCTCCGCGATCGCGGCTGTTGCCAGACGTACGTTCGCGAAAGTAAAGTCTTCCGCGATAATCGCGCGCCAGCCCGAAGTTCCAAATTTGATCGTTGCCACCATTTTAAGACTAAAATACTTTGGCCTCGGGCAGGTATTGTAGCCTGCGGTTCAAGTGTGAGCACTATGGAAATGTCGCCGGAGAGAAAGAGTAACGGGGCCGGAGGATTCCTTGACCGATAAATGTTTGGTTCTGGTGACATGCGCGAGCGCCGCGGAGGCGAGGCGCATCGCGCGCGCCCTTGTCGAAGCGCGCCTGGCCGCTTGTGTGAACATTCTTCCCGGTACAGTTACCTCCATCTATCGCTGGAAGGGAAAAGTAGAGTCCGCGCGGGAACGCCTGCTGCTCATCAAAACGTCGCGAAAACGCCTGGCGAAGTTGCAGGCAACCGTCGAGCGGCTCCACTCCTACGATGTCCCCGAATTTATCGCGCTGCCGATCGCCGCAGGCTCTCGCGCCTATCTCGCGTGGCTAGATGAGGTTTTGTAGGACGGGCTTCAGCCTGTCTGGTTTTGACTTTCTTGGCTCATCAAAAACCAGACAGGCTGAAGCCCGTCCTACCAAAACGCAAATCAGATTTTCCGCAGCGCCTGATCGAGGTCGTTGATCAAGTCTTCCTCGTCTTCAATTCCCACGGAGATGCGAATCAGTCCGTCGGTAATGCCGATCCGCTGGCGAACCTCTGGAGGGACCGAGGCGTGCGTCATGGTGGCCGGATGCGAGATCAGCGTTTCCACTCCTCCCAGGCTTTCCGCCAGCGAGCACACTTTCAAATGGTTGAGAACCGTGCGCGCATTTTCCAGGGTAACGACATCGAAGGAAATCATGGCGCCGAATCCGCGCTGCTGGCGGAGAGCGAGGTCATGCTGCGGGTGCGAAGGCAGCCCCGGGTAGAGGACGCGTTTTACGCGGGGATGGTCTTCGAGGAAGCGCGCCACGGCACGGCCGTTGGCGTCGTGCTGCTTCATGCGCACAGCCAGCGTCTTGATTCCGCGAGACACCAGAAAGCAATCCATCGGGGCGAGTCCCGCGCCAGTGGACCGCTGCAGGAAGTAGATTTTTTCCGCGTCCGCGGGGCGCGTCAGAATGGCAGAGCCGCCCACCGCATCGCTGTGCCCGTTCAAATATTTCGTCATCGAGTGGACGACGATGTGCGCCCCCAAAGCGATTGGCGATTGCAGATAAGGGCTCAAGAAAGTGTTATCGACCACGAGGGTAGCGTTGCGTGCCGCGCTAATCTTGGCGATCGCGGCGATGTCGGTGACGCTCATGGTAGGATTTGTGGGCGTCTCGACGTAAATCATTTTCGTGTTGGGCTTGATGGCTTGTTCCACGCGCTCCCGGAAGGAAGTATCCACGAAACTGAACTCCAGCCCCCATTGGACCAGAAACTGCGTCGTGAGGCGGATGACGCCCCCGTAGACTGCCTCGGAAATGATGGCGTGGTCGCCGGGTCGCAACAGCCGGAAAACGGAGTCGATTGCGGCCATCCCGGACGTAAAAACGAACGCCGCGCTGCCGCCTTCCAGCTTTGCCATGGTCCGCTCAAGAGCCCGGCGATTGGGGTGTGACGTCCTCGCATAGTCGTAACCCTTGTTTTTTCCGAGCTCTTCCAGGACGTAGGTCGAAGTTTGATAGATTGGCGCGACGATGGCGCCGGTCGCCGGATCGGGCTCCTGCCCCACATGGATGGCGTCGGTTGCGAATCCCATGAAAAAATCTCCTTGATATTGGCCGCGGTGGAATGCCTTTGGCCGGAATCTCTTCGTCCCGTGCGAAGGTCGGCGGGCCTTCCGCCGAGGGAGCTGACGCTTGAGGGTTGCGCCAAATCTTTCGCGGATCGAAAGTAGCTCAGGACCAGGGCTGAGTCAATGCGACAGGCTTGCGCAATTCCATAAAAGAGGCAAGAATGTAACATCCCATGTTTGCCTTAAGATAATTTGCCAGGTGCCTGCCGTGAGCAAAACATCGCGTTCCATGAAAACTTCACTGCGCATCGTTTCGTTGCTGATTCTGCTTCTCGCGGTTGTTGCTAATGGCCAGGATAAAGATGCAGGCGCAAAAGCGAAGGCGGACTCCGGCTCAAAGGACGTGCGGCTGACCATCGTCGTCACCGGGGGAGAAGATAAGAAGCCCATCGACAGCGCCAGCGTTTACGTCCGATACGTCGAGGAGCGCAAACTCGGCAAGGACAAGAAGATCGAGATGAATTTGAAGACGAACCAATCGGGAGTATGCCATGTGCCGGTGATCCCTCCCGGAAAATTTGTGGTTCAGGTGATTGCCGAAGGTTGGAAGACCTACGGAGAATATTACGACATCAACCAGACCGACCAGACGATCAACATCACACTCGTGCGCCCTCCCAAGTGGTATTGAATCAGGGATTCTGCCGGTTCCTATTTCTTCCCGGCGCTTACAATACAAAATAATTTTCTCCGCTCCGCGTGCTTTGCCTCGAAATGCGCTCTCCCATTTCGTTTTACGCGAATTTGTGAAAAATGTGCTTCATCTTAGTGCAAACAGCACCAAGCTCATTGTTTGTCGCGCCGTACGCGTTTTGGATTCCCCTTTTCCACAAACTTTTCAACAAAACTGTTGAAATCTTTTGACTGGAATATCCGACGGCGTTGCTTTGATTATGTCCGAGCGCGGTGTTAGATTAACAACCCGGGGAACGTCGCGCGGAATTGGCCGGATGGAAGAAAAACCATACAAAGGATTTGTAATCTGGCATCTGCTGTGGAGCAACCTCGGCGTGCGCCCGTTGCGCTCCGCGCTGAGCGTCATGGCGCTCGCTCTTCAAGTGTTTCTGGTCCTGTTGATTGCGGGCCTGACGTCGGGCGCATTGGCCGACTGGCGCACGCGTGCCGAGGGGGTTGGCGCCGACATCATCGTGCAGCCGCCCAACTCCTCCATTTTTTTTGCTTTTTCGAGCGCCGTCATGCCCGAGTCCCTGGCGGAAAAAATTGCGAGCTTGCCGGGAGTCGACGAAGTGGCTCCGGTGCTGATCGTCGTCGATCAGAAAAATTTGGGAGTTGTTTACGGCATTGATTACGAACGATTTGTCGGCCTCAGCCAGGGCTTCACGTTCCTTTCGGGTGGGCCGTTCCAGCAGGCCGATCAAGCCATCGCCGACGACCTCGCGGCGCAGTCTCGTAAGCTGCGGGTGGGTCAACGAGCGAAACTTCTCGGCCACGAATTCACGATCTCTGGCATCGTGCTCCACGGCAAAGGGGCGCGTTTCTTCGTTCCGATCAAGACAGCGCAGGACATTGCGGGCGCGAGTGGCCGCGTCTCCATGTTTTATGTGCGCAGCAAGGGCGACACCGAAGGAGCGCGGAACGAACTCGTCAAGCTGCTTCCCACTTACAAGATTCGTTCGATGGCGGAGTACAGCACGTTGATGAGTTCCTCCAACCTGCCGGAACTAAAACCCTTTATTCGTTCCTTTGTCATGCTCGGGGTGGTGATCAGCTTTTTAGTCGTGCTCCTCACGATGCACACCATGGTATTTGAGCGCACGCGGGACATTGGCGTTCTCCGCGCGCTGGGATCCTCCCGCCTGGAAGTTTGCTGGATGATTTTGGGTGAGACGCTGGTGATGGTTGCTCTGGGCGTGATTTTCGGATTGCTTTGCACGTACAGCGTTGTCGCGATTTTGCACAGGACTTCGCCTACGCTCCAAATTGCCATCGAGGGCGGATGGATTGTTCGCGCCATCCTGCTGACAATTGCCGGCGGGATTGCCGGCGCGATGTACCCCGCTCTTCGTGCGGCGCAAAATGATCCCGTCGACGCACTCGCCTATGAGTAATTTGGAATTCTAACCCTCCCCGATTCAATGTTTCCCTTTTGCGTAGATGCGCAACCCCCCAGGGAAATTCAATTGCGCCTCCACAATTAAGTCTGATACAAGAAGAATCAGGGGCGCTTGACGGCAACTTACGCAAATGGAGATTCATCTCTACACGGAAGCTGGCTGTCGTGCGTGCATCGAGGCGAAGACCTTCCTGACTTCGCGCGGGATCCCCTTTGAAGAGCGTGACGTTCGCGCCAATCCGGAATACCGGCGGATTCTGGCGGACGATCTCGACAGTTGCATCTTGCCGACGCTGGTGGCAGGCGATACGATCATCGCAGGCTTTGACCGGGAGGAGTACGAGAGCCTGGCAGTAGAATCGTCACTGAAGAGGCTTCGCTAATCCACGGATTGCGGCTTGCGAAAGTCGGCCGGCTGCGAATCAGGCAAAGAATCGAGTGCTTAAAAGGGGCAAACCTTTATGAAGCTGAAACAGACGGCTGTCGTGTTCGGGGCTCTCGCGTTGGCCTTGCCGCTCGCGGCCCAGATGTTCGGACCAAGGGTTCCCACCCTGAGTGGGATTTGGCACCCGGTCGTGGGAACCGGAGCGGCCTATGAGATGACCAAAAAAGATGGGCAGAAATCCCAGATGGAAATTACCATCGTGGGGAAGGAAGATGTCGAGGGCAAGACGGCCTTCTGGCTGGAGATGGCGATGACCGATCAGCGCACTTCCCAGCCTGTGTACGCTAAGAATCTTATGTCGGTGAGCGACGCTGGCATAACTTCCATGCGCATGGTTATGCAGATGCCGGGGCAGAATCCGATGGAAATGGATTTGAACATGAATCCGGCGGGCCGCGGAATGAAGCAGACTCTCCCCGCCACGATCGCCGACAAAGCTGAAGTGGTTGGAACAGAATCGGTAACGGTTCCGGCGGGCACATTTTCCTGCACACATTTCCGGATGAAGGATGGATCCGGGGATGCCTGGATTTCAGACAAAGTGGGTCCCTGGGGCCTGGTGAAATCTCAGAGCAAGGATTCTTCAATGGTGTTGGCCAAAGTTATCACCGACGCCAAGGACCACATCACCGGCACGCCAACGAAATTTGACCCCATGCAAATGATGCGCCAGGGACAGCAGGGCCAGTAGAGGCCCTGAATATAATCGAGTTGGATTCGAGAGAGCATTTCTGACGAATCGTTCAGGCTAGGAAAATCGGCGCGGCGTATTGTTTTTTTCGCGGCTCGGCGGTACATATTATATGTCGCTGTAGCGTAACAAATATACGAAGATGGAATAATGCCCCCTTCTGGCGATAAATTTTATTCCGCTCGGATAGTGGAACGCCGCGACCTTTCCGACGATCTATGGGTGATTCGTGTGGATCCGGGCGGGGAATTCCAATTCCTGGCGGGTCAGTACGCAACCCTGGGCGTGGTCACCCCCGAAAAGCGCTACGAACGGCCCTACTCGATTGTTTCCGCCCCCCACGAAAAATTACTGGAGTTTTTCGTCGAGCTCGTCCCGAACGGCCAGGTAACGCCCCTCCTTCATAAGTTCCAGGTGGGCGATCAAGTCACCTTGCGGAAAACCGCCAAGGGGAGTTTTACCCTGGAACTTTCCGGTGAACGCACCAACCATCTGCTGATTGGCACGGTCACTGGAGTCGCGCCTTATGTCAGCTATGTCCGGTCCCTCCTTTACCATTTAAAGAAAAAAGAAATTGGCATAACACACAGGCTTTTCATTCTCGATGGCGCCAGCCGCTCGTGGGAGCTGTGCTATTCCGCCGAGCTCAAGACCGCGGCCGGCGAAGTTTCCTGGCTAACCTACCTTCCCACCGTCAGCCGTCCGTGGGAAGACAAGCAATGGAGCGGCGAAACAGGCCGCGTCGATGATTTGATCCGCAAGTATGCCGACCTATGGAATCTGACGCCCGAAAACACGAAGGTTTATCTCTGCGGCAACCCGGGCATGATTGAGAATGCGAAGGGCATCGTAAAACGCCGCGGCTGGCAAGGAGACGCAATCAAGGCGGAAGCGTTCTTCGTTCCCCGCGACGAACCGGTAGGACCAAAGGGCTGACGAAGATCTGTAATCAACGGCTGAACCGCCCGTCGCGGATTACCAGCGTTCGTGCTTGAAGTAGATGACTCCAAGTGCCGGCATGCGCACTTGGATGGAATACGGCTTGCTATTCCAGGGAATAGCTTCGGCATGCACGCCGCCCAGATTGCCCACGTTGGTCCCGCCGTACTTCTCCGCGTCCGTATTCATGATCTCCCGGTAAAAGCCCGGCTCCGGCACGCCCACACGGTAGATCTCTCGCTGGACCGGCGTAAAATTAGCGACCACAACAATGAAATCGCCTTGATCCTTCGCTCGCCGCAGGAAGGAAAGAACGCTGGAATCCGCGTCCGTGCAATCGATCCATTCAAATCCGTGCCAGTCGAAATCCACCTGGTGGAGCGCAGGCTCATTCCGGTAGACCGCGTTCAGGTCCGCCGTAAGATCCTGAAGGCCGCGGTGACTACCATATTCGAGCAGGTGCCATTCGATGCTAGTGTCCGCCCTCCATTCTTCCCTCTGGCCAAATTCGCCACCCATGAACATCAGCTTCTTACCGGGATGAGCGATTAGATACCCGTAAAACAGGCGCATGTTCGCGAACTGTTGCCAGAGATCACCGGGCATCTTATTGAGCAGCGAGGCCTTGCCGTGTACGACCTCATCGTGGGAGAGCGGAAGAACAAAATTTTCCGTGAAGGCGTATAGCATCGAGAAAGTCATCCGGTTGTGATGATACTTCCGGTAGATCGGGTCCACGGAGAAGTAGCTCAAGGTGTCGTTCATCCATCCCATATTCCATTTCAAACTGAAGCCTAATCCTCCGAGGTAAGTGGGACGAGAAACCATCGGCCAGGAAGTGGACTCTTCCGCAATGGTCAGCACCCCGGGGTGGCGCGCATACACCACTTCGTTCAAACGTTTAATGAAGGCGATGGCGGCGAGATTTTCGCGTCCTCCAAACTCATTCGGAATCCATTCGCCCTCGCGGCGCGAATAGTCGAGATACAACATGGAAGCCACCGCATCCACGCGCAAGCCGTCGATATGATATTTGTCAATCCAGAAAAGCGCGTTGGAGATCAGAAAATTCTGAACTTCGTTGCGGCCGTAGTTGAATACCAAAGTTCCCCAGTCGGGATGGCGGCCCTGGCGCGGGTCCGCGTGTTCGTACAAGTGTGTGCCGTCAAATTCACCGAGCCCGTGACCATCACTCGGAAAGTGGGCCGGGGTCCAATCCAGCAAGACGCCAATCCCCGCCTGATGCAGCCGGTCGACAAACGTCATGAAGTCATCGGGCGATCCGTAGCGGCTGGTGGCGGCAAAATATCCCAGCGTCTGGTATCCCCACGAACCATCGAAGGGGTGCTCCATCACCGGCATGAGTTCCACGTGGGTATAGCCCATCCGCTTCAAATAAGGAATCAGCTGATCGGCCAGCTCGCCGTATGTTAGCCAGCGGTTGTTTTCTTCGGTCACGCGCCGCCAGGAACCGAGATGGATCTCATAGACGGATATGGGCGAGGACAGCCAATCATTCCTCGACCGCCATTCGATCCAGCCCGAATCGTTCCAGATGTGGTGATCCAGGCGGGCAACAATCGAGCCGGTGTTGGGCCGAAGTTCAGAGCGGAACCCGTAGGGATCGCTCTTCAATAGGGGATGTCCCCCAGAGATCGGCCGAATTTCGTACTTGTAAACGGAGCCCTCTGCGAGTCCGGGCACAAACAGTTCCCATACGCCCGTCGTCCCGCGGTTCCGCATCGGGCTTATGCGCCCGTCCCACTGATTGAAATCTCCCACAACGCTCACGCGCATCGCGTTGGGAGCCCACACTCCAAACAGTACTCCCGGCACGCCATCGATCACTGCGGGATGAGCCCCCATTTTTTCGTATTTCTGATAATGCGTTCCCTCGCCGATCAGATACAAATCAAAATCGGAAAGGAGCGGAGGGAACGCGTAGGTGTCATGGACCTCTCGCACCGGTTGGCCTTCATCCATGACCCTCCACAGGTAGCTGTCCGGTGAAATCGGCAAGTGCGGGAAGAGCGGCAAGACAGCCTCAAATAATCCCTCAGGACAAATGCGCCTGGCCGGAATTGGGTCGGAGTGCCCTTTCAGAATGGTGGAAACTTGTGTCGCCCGCGGGAAAAAGCCGCGGACCACCAGGCGCTTCTCTTGGCCTTCCTCTACGACGTGCGGCCCAAGCAAGCGAAATGGGTCGCGGTTCTCAGCGCGCAACAGGAGCGCGATATCGCGTTCGAATTCACTCCCCGGTTCGGTTTCGGCCTGGAACCCTCCAGACGATGGATTTGCTATGCTCAAACCAGTTTCCCCCCATTCACGATCTGATCAGGTCCTGCCCTCATTCTATCAGGGTACCGCCATAGAGAAACGATTCATTACGGAGAAAGGGCAACCGTGGGTCCCAGTTCATGCTTCTATGCCCGGTTCAGTGTATGCAATTTTCTTCCATTCGTGGGCATAGTTAGAAACTGTTGTTCACATAATTTTTGGCCATTGCCCTAGGCAACTTACTAACTCTTGTAGAATCAATAGGTTAATTAGTTACCATTATGGCACAAAGCTTGCACTGTTTCTGGGTGAATGCGCTCCAAATTGCTTACGGCAGGCAATTCCGTACCGCTTGGGATTCGGACTCGGGTTCAACTATGAGAAACCATAACCTGTCGCTTTACCAAGTAGCTAGAGTTCTCATCATCGGCGCCATAGCCCTGCTGTTCAGCGGCACACCGGCCCGGGCGCAAGATTCCCTCTCGGGAACTTATAATTGCGTGAGCGTCGAAATTGCTGGAAAGACGCACCACTGCACCGCTCCTTCCTTGGAAATGAATTCCGATGGGAGCTATCAAATCCTTGCCGAGCGCGGAACGTACGAAATTTTGAAAGGGCACTGGCTGATTCTTTCCCCCGCCAAGAATCACGGCAGGGCCCGCCTGGACGGCAGCAAAGAGATTATTTTCGAGTTTGTGTCCGGCGGCAAAAAAAGCAAGATCACCTATCGCCGGAAATATCAGAGGCCCCCGGCGTGGGTTTCCGGGTAAGGCGTCGTTTTCGCAAAACTCCTGCGTGCCCCATTTAACATAGCGCTCATTCCTCCAGATTGCATGTCCCTGCTCGGAACGCTAAACGAGCAATTGTTCGCCATCGAAACAATTCAGAGATTCCTCCCAAGTAGCCCCAGAATGGAACCTCTATAACCGGTTCTCCAGTATATGTTTGCACGCGTCTGCATGGGTTCACCCACCTGCCAAATGGAATCCCACTTGCCTCTTATCCCTCGGGTGGCCGGCGAAGCAGCAGTGAATCGCTGGGCCGAACCAGGGGAACCAGGGGGGCGAATGTCAGTCAATATGTTGCAAGTTAGGGAAGTCGAAGATACCGCCGAACAAAAACTGTGGCGTGCGGTAATTGCCAGCACCGTGGAAGAATGGGTCAGCGGCCCACTCCGCCAAAAGCGTGCTGCGGAACAGTTCTTGTTTAGCGACAATCAGGACTATCGAACCGTTTGCTATTCGGCGGGAATCAACCCTGAAAATCTGCGAGGACGTCTGGGAAAAATTCGCTCGCGTCAGATCGCTGAAGCGCAAGCATTCGCTTTGCGCAATTAGTTTTCGCGGCTGCAAATTGTCTAGCCCGTTATCTAGCCCTGTTGTCTAGCCCTGTTTGACGAACCACCCCGCTTCAGCTATCATGCCTACGCGGGGTGGAGCAGTCTGGTAGCTCGTCGGGCTCATAACGCGCCAATTATCAACCGGCTCTGCCGGATTCAAACGACTTAGCCCTTCTTCTCAACCGCAAAAACCTCTCAAAACGGGATATTCTGGGCACTTAACGGGCACCTGAGAATCAGAAGTTGCGCTTGTGCGCAGTCACAGGAGCAGGCGTGACCGTCTGCTTAGAAGTCGCGTGACCACTTTAACCAAAACTTGCCGGAGCGAGCGCAAAGCAAAGGACAATCAGCAAGTTGTGACAAATGCTGAGCAACTACTTGCTCCTTCTTTATCACCTTTGGGCAGCCGTTTTGCCACGATTTGTCACTACTACTATTACGTTTTCATGACGGCAGCGCGCCTGCCTTAAAGGGCGACTTATTTGCGGTATCGACCCGAGGCTTTAAGCTTCGAAAACACCCACCAGGCCAATCTCAGCCGGGTAGTGACTCAGTTGGATTTTTCAGGTTTCTTGATCGCATCAACGAGCGCCTGATATTCAGCCGAAAGGACGCGAATGCTTTCAATAAGTTTCTTGTATTCTGGGGTGTTCAATCTCGTACGTCCTAGCTCTATCCACAATTTTTGGATGCTTTGTAGTTTATCGACAGCTGCGTTCGTCTCGTTCATGCCCTGCCTCAGTGGTTCGTCTATCCAATATCCAATAGTGCCATCACTTCCTCAGAAGCCCACACTTGATTTGTCACGCTCTACTTTCATCGCTGGCGCTACGCGCAATGTCTCATGCCCATGCCGAAGTTATCGTGCATGGGTGAAGCACGAAAGCTAACCTCAACGGCCAAAACAGGCAGGGGTTCGACACGGTCAATCCTTCCCTCCTGAGTGTTGTCCTGCACGACTAAGTTAAGTTTCAGGCCACGGGAAAAGTAAAGCAAACGAGGATATGTCTCAAAGTGCACAGATATCCATCTCAGTTGCTTCTAGGATGATTTTGACGGGGAAGCATGACGAACCAACCGCATTCCCCTGAGAAGTGAGGGGATACAGGGAAACCATCCTGGTCGTTGTTCTCGTTGTGTTCTTGCTGGGTGGTGGAGGCTGGGGATACTCCCGTTGGCGCGGCAATTAGTGCCTCCTGGCCGTCAAGAACGCAAACCAGATCACGAGTGAGTGCTGTTAAATTTCGTAGGGTTGATATGAAAAGGAGAACACATGGCAGAGGCAAGAGCAGTGAGATACACAGATATCGTTGCGGCGAAAAAGACGGTGATAGGCAGTAACGTCGTCAACAAACAAAATGAGGACCTCGGAAAAATCGAAGACCTCGTACTCGATGCTGGGGCCGGCCGGATCGCTTACGCGGTCTTGTCCTTTGGAGGTTTTCTTGGAATGGGTGACAAGTATTTCGCCATTCCGTGGAACGCGTTCCATTTCAATTTGAAGGAAAATCGAGCCGTCCTGAACCTCGACAAGAAACAGCTGGAGAATGCTCCGGGTTTCGATAAGGACAACTGGCCGAACATGGCTGATTCGACCTGGGGAACCAGCATCTACAAGCACTATGGTTACACCCCTTACTGGGAAGAAGTGTCCAGCACGGTGGCGAGAGACCGCCGCTAGAATCGAGGCCGCCCGGACTTAACCGGACGGCCCCTTTTCACCCTGATCCGCGCGCTGCTTTGCAGTTGGCTGGGGTCGCTTGAGGCCGAAGAGGTGACGTAAACATGAAGCCGATCAGTTGGGTTGGGATTGTGTTGATCGTTCTGGGCGCACTGGTCCTCGCCTATCAAGGCATCAACTACACGCGGCAGAAAAAAGTTCTCGATGTCGGATCGGTGCATCTCACCACCGAAACCCACGAGCGAATTCCTCTTCCTCCAATAATTGGAGGTCTGGCATTGGTTGGAGGGGTCATCTTGCTGGTGGTGGGGGCCAGGAACCAGTCATAGGCGGACCTTCTGGCGTTTTACCGCCGGGGCACGGATGGAGTGAAATCTGTGACAGGAATCCGGGTCACAACCTGAAAGAAGACTGTCAATGCTATTACTAATTATTGTTCTACTGCTGTTGTTCGGCGGGGGCGGCGGTTATTACGGATATTCACGATGGGGGGCAGGCGGTGGCATGGGGATAGTCGGGACGGTCGTGCTTATCGCGGTGGTCTTATACCTTGTCGGCGCGTTGCGTTGATCCTAATTGGGGCCATCTAAAAAAGGCATCTGCAAGTACACTGACGGTTAAAGGCGGTGATGTCAAGGGGTCGACGCAACACCTAGCTCGCAGTCCATTTTGCTAGAGTTTAGAGGGTTTAGTCGCCCTCAAAACTGACCCAAAGAAAAAGCATCCCTGCTTAGGTCCAATTACATACAACCCCGACGGATCAATTCATTCTGGAAGTATTGTCGGATGAACAGACTAGAGGGTGTTGCATCGACCAGTTGAACCGGCAGCTCTTTACGGGAACTCGCAGATCGGATTAAAGGAGACAAGTTATGAAGCAAAGCACTGAGGACAA
This sequence comes from uncultured Acidobacteriota bacterium, assembly GCA_963719875.1. Classification (GTDB taxonomy): domain Bacteria; phylum Acidobacteriota; class Terriglobia; order Acidiferrales; family UBA7541; genus Palsa-360. The sequence goes on from CAVRDJ010000003.1 coordinate 195,881, forward strand.
AGCAAAAGGAAAGTTTCACGAGGTGAAAGGTAAGGTCAAAGAGAAGATCGGCCGAGCGACGAACAATCCGGACCTGGAATCGGAAGGCCAGATCGAAAAGGCAGGCGGGAAGATTCAAAAGAAAGTCGGCCAGGTGGAGAACGTCCTCGAAAAGTAGTGCGTAAGGCTCTGGGACACATTCTCATTACCGGAGCCGTAGGCGGGATTGAATCGATGCAGGTCGCGCGAGAGCTTACGGGATTCGCGATCATCGCGACGAACTTCCCCCTAGACACTCAAGCATGGTGTCGCGCCCAGAGCGCACACCATGTTATCGATGACCGCAGAGGGAATCGCGCGTGCCAAGGAAGTTCTGAAGGCTGCGGGCGTTGTGCTTACTAGCGCTCAAGAGGTAATGATCATGCCTACCGCCGCTGCAGTCATGACGGCGAAGGTAGCCCAGCCTAGATATTTGAGTAGCGGCGAGTTCACGCGCTTGCCCATGACTTTGCCGCTGCTGGTCAGGAGAACGACGAGCAGGATCAGAGGCGGTGCCAAAAGGCCATTGATTACCGCCGACCAGAACAGCATTTTTACGGCGTTAAAACCGAAGTAATTCTGCGCGAGGCCCAACGCCATTGCAACAGCCATGACTGCGTAGAACTTGCGCGCCCTTCTTGGCTTATCGGCCATTGAGCCACGCCACGCGGCTCCTTCCGCTATCGCATAAGCACATGATCCCACCAGGACAGGCACGCCCAACATTCCAGTACCGATCAAGCCCAGGGTGAACAGCAGGTAGGCCCATTTGCCAGCAAGCGGACGTAACGCCTCGGCGGCCTCCCGGGCGGTTGTGATATCGGTGTGCCCGTGCGCATGCAAGGTGGCGGCAGTGGTCAGAATGATGAAATACATGATGAGGTTGGAGAAAAACATGCCCACGATCGTGTCGGCGCGTGCTCCTCTTAATTCCTTTGATGTTGCGCCCTTGCGCTTCACAGGGGATGTGCTCTTGGTTCGCTCTTCTTCGACCTCCTCGGCGGCCTGCCAAAAAAAGAGGTACGGAGAAATCGTAGTCCCCAGAATTGCCACAAGCACAGCCGCGAATCCTCGCGACAACTCCAGGCGGGGCACGAACGTCACAGCCAGCGCCTGCCTCCAATCGACGCGCGCGTAGAATGAAGCGAACACATAGGCGAACAAGACGAGGGTCAGCCACTTGAAAATCCGCGCGATATGCTTATAGGAAGCCCAGAACAGCATTCCCAGGATGGAGAGCGCATAGATGGGAATCCAGATCAACGATCGAATCCCCGTGATGAGCTGAGTCGCCTCCGCCATACCGCCGAGATCAGCACCGACGTTGATGACGTTAGCGACGACAAGAATCGAACAGGCTGCCCAGAGCACCCACCGTGGATAATAAAGTCGCACTGCTGCCGCCAGTCCGCGTCCCGTAACCATGCCCAGGCGAGCGCACATTAACTGAACTGCGGCCATTAGCGGAAACGTGAGCAGTGCGATCCACAGCGTGGCATATCCATAGGCCGCCCCGGCAACGGAATAGGTGGAGATTCCCGACGGATCATCGTCGGCTGCCCCGGTGATCAATCCGGGCCCCAAGATCGCGAAGGATCTTTTTAGAAGCCCGGATTCTTTGACCTTTTCGACATTCTGGGCAGATGGATGTTTTGTCGCTGTCATATTCGCCGGAAGCGATGTTCTGCAACAAGGATGCTGATCGAGTTCGTGAACCGCTGCGACGATGAATTTTCCGATGCGAGGGTAATACTTGCAAGTTTAATCGCTGCCAGGAAGCTTTGCTCGGACAAACAACTGCTGAATCGCGTGACGGAGGTGAGAAGGATATCGCTTCGCGTTACCTGGCCTTCCAGTCGCCTTCACGACTCGACCCGTTGGCTTCAGAGGGGAAACTGACAAAGCTAAAGATGGCTGTTGCTATTGGGGATGGCCTAGAGCACTGATCAATCGAGACACGGTACATGCTTGGGGGTACGTCGCATGGTCAAATCGTCGTCTCGGGCTGACTGGCTCAAAATCTAAAGGGTTCACTTACTGCTGTAAAAGCAAGCGGCTAAAGGTCGGCAGAATCTGGCGACTGGCCCACGGTGATTAGGTTTATTGCGGATTACTTCTTGCTTTTGGCTTTCGGCTTATGTGAACGCTCTTCAATATTATTACCGGATCGGTTCAAACGCTCAGGAATCCCAGTGATGAGGCCTTGATAATCCGTGAGGCGGTCACCGATGATGACCACACCCTTGGAGGTGATTTCATATTCACGTATATCCTTGCTATGGTTGCCACCACGCATCTTGATAACAACCATGATCTTGCGAAGCTGGCCGTCGATGCATACGTACCGAAGCCGGATAATGTCATCGGTGAGAAACGAAATCGAGTAGGTGCTGAAGGGGAATTCTGTAAAAGACTCGTTCATCTCAACCGTGCTTAGAATCGTCACCCCGACTCCGGTCAGAGCGGTGATCATCCGGTAGAGCGATTCGCGAAAGTCCGCGCGGAAGCCGGGGGCTAGCGCCATCTCAAAGCCTGCTAGCGAATCGATCACCAGGCGCTTGGCGCCAATCTTCTGGACCGCGTCGAGAATCTCGTGCATGGTTTCATCAACCGAGAGGTCCAGAGGACGGAGGTAGAGAATTTCGAGTTTCCCCTCATGTCGCGGAGTTTTCAAATCCAGACCAAAACTGGCGGCCCGCTCCGCATACTCTTGCGGTCGTTCTTCAAAAACCACCACAATTCCCGCATCACCCTGGCGTATGCCCTCGGCAATGAATTGCGTTGCCAAGACCGATTTTCCCGTCCCCGACGCTCCTGCCACCAGGACACTATCGCCTTCTGGAATGCCGCCCCCGAGCATCTTGTCCAATTCCGGAATACCGATGGAAAGGCGCCGTTTGCTGGGTATCTTCCTTGCTTGTCCGGTCAGCCCAAGAGTGCGCGAGAAGGCTTGCAGCCCGGAAGGGGTAATGCGGAAAGTGTGTAGCCCGGGCACGGACGCTTGTCCGCGGAGTTTCACGATCTGTAGCTTCCGCACAATGGAATTTCGCTCCGCAGCTTGGTAGAGCCACAAGAGGCCATCGGAGACCGTGAATACGGGATTGTCACGGATCTCACCCTCGACATACTCTCCGACCAGAAAAGTCGTGGCTTGCCAACTCGTCAGGAGCAGGGCTAACCGCTGAATGAAAGATTGCAGCTCCACTTCGCTTGTACCGCCGAGCGCCTTCCGCACCACGGTTCGAAAGGAGTCCACTACCACGATGCCGGGGCTTGCCTTCTCAACCTCTTTCGTAATCTCCTCTAAGACCGCGTCCAGGTCCTTCTCCAACACAACCTGGCTCAAGTTGATAAATCGGACAGCGTTGTTTAACTTGGTCTGGTCGAAGAACGAGTACTGTTGCTGATATCGCAGCATTTTGATGGCGGGTTCGCCAAGGATCGTAAAATACAGTGCGGGGCGCTCTTGCGTCGCGTTGGCGAACACGATTTGGTGGGCCAGCGTGGTCTTGCCGCTTCCCGGGGCTCCCGCGATGATATTAAAAGAAAATTCCGGGAGGCCGCCGCCCAGGATTTCATCGAGGCCCGAGACCCCAGTTGGCAGTTTGTTTATTTTCACCTTATCCGCTGTCCTCAAGCTTTCCTCTCCTTCTCTGAAATGCGGCCGTTGAGAGCGGTCTCCGGCCACACATCCTGAACCATGCGCAACGTTATACCCTCGCCAATAAAAGTGAGGAGCAGCTCGATTAACTGGGCAATGAGAATGGCTCCTCCCTCCCTAGCCTGTTCCTTATCAATTTGCGGCCCCAGATCGTCTAGACCCTGTAAGGATCCATCCGTCGCGACCTGCACGGCGCTAAGACTGGGAGCTCTCGCCCTGGCCAACGTCAGAGCACGAGAAAGGAGCGAGCGAAAACCGGCAACTCCCGCCAGTGTAATTAGGGGTTGGCGCAGCTTCGCACAGACGCGAAAAGCCGCAGACTCCGTGGGCTCGGAGTTTTCGCTCGCAACGGCTTCGTAAGTAAGAAGGCGTTGGGCCAAATATCGCGACTCTGGGAGACTCACGATTTCCTTTTCCGTGCAGGGCGCGAACGCTGTACTCAGTTCGGCTTGGGGCTTTTAATTGCCGCCACTACCGCCAATACGGTCGCCGTGTTTAGGACGCTTCCCGAGATAGTCATCAGCGCTTCTGTGACGGGCGGATACTGCTCCGCCAGTCCCTCAAGACGCGCACTGACGCCTTGGAGATCATCGACTTCCTTAAGGATCGCTTCAAAACCGATAGGTATACCGCTCTTCGAGAGGAACCTAAAGTCTGGGAGAATTTCGGATGTCACCAGTTGCAGCGTCATAGCTTCGCCAACAACTCGGACAAGCAGCCCGAGTAACTGGGTAATGAGAATTATTCCTGCCTCCCTAACCTGCTCCGTGTCAATTTCCGGCTCCAGCTCGTCTAGACCCTGTAAGGATCCATCCGCCGCGACTTGCACAGCGCTAAGACTGGGAGCTTCCGCCCTGGCCAGCGTCAGAGCACGAGAAAGGAGCGAGCGAAAACCGGCAATTCCAGCGAGTGCAATTATGGGCTGGCGCAACCTATCACAGATGCGAAGTGCCGCAAATTCCGTCGGCTCGGAGTTTTTGCCCGCATCATTTTCGTAAGCAAGAAGGCGCTGGGCCAATTCTCGCGTCTGTGGGGGAAGCATCATTTCCTTTCCGTCGCCGTAGAAAATTCCTGTGACACTTGGACGTGGACCGTTCACTTTTAATATTACCCGATTCGGGGCTGCCTTAGATAGGGCACGAGCGTGCTCCCTCGGATTCTATTGGCGCGGCGCGTGCCCCGGATCGCCGTATAGCGTGGCTCCCAAACGGAATGACATGGGTCCCTAGTCGTGAAGAACAACCTTGAGAAGTGAACTGTGAACCTGTAACCCGCCTTCTGCACCCCCGGCGTAGTCAATGAGTCCCAATTTCCTGAACCGGTTCATGAAAAAGTTCACTCGCGACCGAGTGGTGCCCACCATCTCTGCCAGCGTCTCTTGACTGATCTTCGGAATCACGGATTCATGACTCCCTTCCTTGCCAAAATGAGCGAGCATCAGAAGCGCGCGGGCTAACCTCTTCTCGCTGGAATTAAACAGCTGATCAACCAGATCCTCTTCGCTTCGGATGTTCCGCGTCAATAAATATGCGACGAACAGATCAGAAAGGGCATGTTCCCGGTGAAGCGTGTCCATCATGGCCTTTTTCTCAATTCTCAGAACATCGCAATCGGTCATTGCGGTTGCAGAGCCCATGCGGAGAGGTTGGCCTGCAAGCCAACCTTCGCCGAAGAAATTCCCATCATCCAATATACCGATCGTTACTTCCTTGCCAGTCTTGGAGACAACAGTGATTCTCACCTTGCCCGTCTGTAGATAAAAAACTGCGTCACTGGGATCCCCCTGCGCAAAGATGGTTTGTTTCTTCGGAAACAGAATAGTTTTTCTGCCCTCGCCGATGGTAGCGAGGAACGCATGAACGTCGAACTCGCGGGCGTTCTTGGAATTTAGACGTGGAGGTACGAAATTCCGTGTTCTTTCGGATATCGAATCAGCTTGCGTTTTGCGGACGAAATTCGCTGAACCTTTGGGCTCGCGAGGCGAAGCGATGGGCGCACCTCTTCTAAGTCCGTGTTCGCAGACATTATACCCCACTGGAGCGCTGTGCGATATTCGAGCGTTTTCCCCCTTGAAAACGACTACGCATGAAGCCACCGAGCGGGCTGTCGCCCACGCGGAAGATATCGTGTAACCCGATTTGTCCGGTGGTTAAGTGGACGCTTTACCGGAGACTGTCCCCAGGAAATCGTTCTCCTTGAAGGTGACTCAATTTAGGGGTTCACTCCAGGACGCACCTGCGCGATACCGAGTCATCAAAAGCAGGTGTCTAGACTGCGCGTTCTGGCACAGCTTGGAGCTATGCATTTGTTTTCGATGGGGCTTGCTGTCACGAGGGATAAGTGATGCATCTTCCGTGGACACGTCCAAAAGAAGTAAGTAGATGAATCTGGGAACGTTTCCCGCTAATAATATCCTTTACGCGAATGCCGCGAACGACCAGCGCGTCAGCAATGAGCGAACGGTGACAACGCCACGGCACCGCTTCCGCGCACATTAACGCGCTCCTTTTCTGCCTCGCTAACTTGATCAACCGCTCTAACCCCGCATCGAAGTCCGGTGTTTGCATATAATCGGCGAACCCGCGAAACGACGCATTGCGCCAGCCCATGTTTGGCGAATCGCGCCGGGCGTGGCGCAGACCGCCCAGCTTGCGCAAATGCACATAGCCAATCCTCGCGGACCGCAGCTTCAGACACAGCGTCTCTCGGTTGAACTGCGGGTTGTGGCGTGAGCGGGGGATGCTACGCACATCCACGACGCGCTTGATGCCGTGCACACGCAGAAGGTCAAGAAAGGCCTTCCACGCGCGCGTAGAGTGCCCAATTGTGAAAACGACGAGCATCTTTGACTATGATCCTTGGTGCTTCAGGAACGAGGCAAAAAGCTTTGTCTCGGCGAGGCCCACAGGAAGCAGCAAACAACCGACGATAAGCAAGTCAGGGGGTGCAGCGTTCCGAACCGCCTCAGCCACCAGAATAATCGTGGCCAGGAGCAGCAGCACCAGAGAGATTCCTCGATGAAACCGGCGAAGTTCCGATTCAACCCATGAATCCAAATGACTCTTTAGAAGGCGACCTTCGTTGGAGTCGGTACAGTTATTCTTGAGGGAGCATGCGTTGCAAGCTTCCGCAGGCGCACGATAGTGAACAATGCGACGCTGGTAGTCTGTGTCGATTCGTAGCAATTGCCGTCCTGCGGGACATTCCCATAAATCCATTTTGTGAAAGTACACAAACCCGGAGTTCCGGTAGCGCTCTGAACGTTTATGGGAATGTTGCGCCAGCGTTTCTAAGACGAAAGCCACCCCAGCCAGGAAGATCGCATAGCTCGCGGCAAGGACTACTTCAATGTGGACGCCTGAAATCATGCATCGGACCTCTTCGTTTCCATAATTTCAGTGAACAATACATCGTGCGGTTCTTCAAGTGTGGTTAGCGGTTTCATGTGACGCACGCCGAGCCAAGAAAGGTAGAGGACAGGCAGCGTCCCGCCAAGAATAAAAAGTGTATCTCCAGGAAGGCGCAGCCACTCCAGCAAAGCGTTTGTCCGATTCGAGAGGAACTCAAGAGACCGCGCGTCGAAATACCCGACGCTGACCGAGTGATAAAGCTGCACGATGCCCAGCGGGAATAGCGTGGCAAACACCATCCAGGCCAGCCCGATGTTCAGAGACCAGAAACTGATCTTGGCCGCACGGTCGCTCCATCGTTTTTCAGGAATCATGTATCGCAAACAAAACAGCGCCAATCCCACCGCCAGCATCCCATAGACTCCCATCATTGCCGCGTGTGCGTGGTTCGCTGTCAGCGCGGTACCAATCTCGTAATAGGAAACAATGGGAAGGTTAACCAAGAAACCAAAAATGCCCGCACCAAGAAAGTTCCAGAACCCCACGGCCGCGAGAAACATTACAGCCCAGAAATGAGGGAACGGTGCGCGTGAGTCTGTATTTTGTTGCGCGCCAAGCTGAAGAAAGCTCCACGCTTCGAGAGTTAGAAATGTCAGCGGAATCACTTCCGCAGCGGAGAAAAACGCACCAAGCGCCATATGAATGGACGGTTCACCGGAGAAATAAACGTGGTGCATCGTCCCAACCACGCCGCCCGCCGAATACAGCAGAATGTCGAGATAAATCACCTTCAGGGCGACCCGTTCATGCACGACGCCGAGTAGCACAAAGATGTAAGCGACCATGATGGTCGTAAAGAGTTCAAGGAAATCTTCCACCCACAAATGGACTACCCAGAAGCGCCAGAAATCCGTTGTGGTGAAGTGTGAGTCCGTCCGGGCAAGCAAACCAACGGCATAGAAGGCAGGGATTGAAAGCGCTGAGAAGAAGAACAACCAGGGCATATTCCCTACATGCTCCGATCCCAGCGTTCCTCGAAGACCCCGGAAAAGAATAATCACCCAGAAAATCAGGCCGACCGTCAGTAGGATTTGCCAGAAGCGGCCAAGATCAAGGTATTCGAAACCCTGAGCACCGAACCAGGACCACCCACGCTGAATCCAACCACTAATTCCTGCATATTCGCCAGCCAAACTTCCGAAAACGACAATCGCCAAAGCACCCAAAAGCCCGAAGGAAAGCCAGTTCTGGCGGCGTGGCTCTCTGCCAGTAATCATGGGAGCAAGGAAGATACCCGCAGCAAGAAACGAAGTGGAGACCCAGAAAATCGCAAGCTGAAGATGCCAAGTGCGGGCAATGTTAAAGGGCATGAATCGCGCGAGGTCAAAACCGAAAAAGTTCGACATTTCAGCGCGATAGTGCTGTGTAGCGCCTCCCAGAAGCGCTTGTAGGGTAAATAGAATCGCCATAACAAAGAAAAACCAAGCGCAAGAACGCTGCGCAGGAGTCAAGACCACCTCGTCAGGAGGACGGAACGAGATGTGCTGGTCCTCTCTACCGTGCCACCCCAACAAATTCCAACGGCCAATCACCGCGAGAAGGAGCCCGATACCACCCAGCAGAGCGATCAGGGAAAGAACACTCCAAACGATCGCGTCTGCCGTCGGATGATTCCCAACCAGCGGCTCCGGGGGCCAATTATTGGTGTAAGAATAGGCGAGATTAGGACGCAAAGCCGCACCAGCCCATGCCGACCAGCTGAAGAAGGCGGTCAGTTGCCTGATTTGCTGCGGGTCCGTGATGTCCGAGGGCCGCAATCCGAATTTGGTATCCGGCGTTCCAAAGAAGCCAGCGTAGTATGCGTCGAGCTTCTCGAATGCTTCTGCCTGTGCAGCGGAATACTTGAGCACTCCCGTGCTGCCATCGTAGCGATTTGTTTTGAAGTCGGTAATCGTCTGCTGTTTTGCGACTTCGGAAGACGATCCGCCATAATGGTCGATGGCGATCAGGGCTCCACGGTGAAGGTAGTCTGCCGTGAAGTCCGGGCCGAGATACGCGCCGTGTCCGAAGATCGAGCCATATTCCATCAGGCCGTTGCGAAGAAACACCTCCTGGCCTGCAATTACATCCGCTCCTGAAAATATGAGCTGTCCGCTCGGATCGACAACCTGAGAAGGAATCGGAGGCTCGTCAGTATATGTGCGATAAGCGAGAATGCCGAGAATAAGAAAGCCACATAAGATAACGATGACAACTGCCTGCATCCATCCGCTTGAAACCAGCAGTGCGCGTCTTGCCGAACCGCTCATGATGTTCTCCCCTCCGCGCACACATCAATGGACGCCACGGCCCAAACGCGCCAGATCCGGGCATTGGGAACAGTCGTCTCTTGCTTTCCCACTATCGGGATTCGACCGCAGCTTCCAGGCGCAGCGACTACAACAATACTTCGGAATCTTACACCCGCGACATTACAGTCAGGTTGTTTTTGGTTCTTCAGGCCAAGCGATAGTCAGCAGAAAAGCGCTATCTTCGAGAGCTTCCACATCGTGCGGAAGGGCGCGCTCTAACGCCAGCATGTGCCCAGCAGGGAGATCAATCACCTTGTCCTGCACATGCATTCGGATGTGGCCCGCGATAGTCTGGACAGAAATTCTACCGGTGGCTTTGTGTTCGTGAAGGCGCGCATTGGATTTCAGGACCGTGAGCACCACCCGCAAATCTGGATGTTTCACCAGTGTTTTTGAGTTTCGCCCACCCTGCCATGCATTTTCGCCACGCAATCGTTCAATCTCAGCATTTAAGTCAAATGAGAGGATTGGGCTTTCTAGTGGCCCCGCCGAACGAATGGCGGCAGAACTGGCTGATTGCTTCGGATTATCGCTCATGACTTACTCCTCCTTCAAAAGCTCTAAACAATCTCTTGAGTCCCCACGTCCGAGGCAACGTTTATTTGTAATTCGGCAACTCGATTTTGTCAGTGAAATCGCGGCCAACAGCAAAATTGGCAATCCAGGGGATTGCCATAAGATTGAAGATTCGATTGCTCAGAAACAGACCAAATTTCGATTTCGGGGCAAATGCACCTGCAAAACGCAGGGCGGCCTTTTGCTTGGCAAGAACGAAAGGCCCGAACAACTCCTGGTACCGCCCAAACGCTGCGGTATAGTCGCCATTTGAGCGGTGTAATTCGCCTGCAAGGATGTACGCCGCGACCATGGCCAATGCAGAACCTTGCCCGGCGAGCAACGAGACGCAGGATGCCGCATCACCTATCAACGTTACCCGCCCCCGCGTCCATAGTCCCTGTTGTGGGTTCATTCGTATTTGGCTCACGCGGTCAAAATAGAGATCGTCAGTGGCGTCGAGTGCGTCCAGGATATGCGGACATTCCCACCCGCTGTTGCCGAAGCGCTTTCGCAACAGGGCCTTTTGCGCCTGCGGACCGTCGCTCCCCGCAACGTCGTCATCTCTGAAAATGAACAGAAACATCGTGCGGTCGTCACGCATCGCAAACCGTCCCACCTGCTGACCTACCTGCGTGTACATGACATAAGCAAGCTCGTCGCGCGGCCTGTAGCCCTCGGCGGCGAAAGCCGCGACTTTGTAACCCAGATACTTCTCAAATTGGCTTTCCGCCCCAAACACGAGTTCGCGGGTGTGTGAATGAATCCCGTCCGCTCCAACGACGAGATCGACGGCGCGGGAGCTTCCGCGTTTGAAAGTGACGTGAACAGCGTTTTCCGCCTGGTCAATATGGTCAATGCTGTCTCCAAAAATCGTTTCGACCTTACCTTCGATCCTGGAGAAGATGGCGGCAGCGAGTTCTCCTCGCGGAAGGCTCACGTAGCGGCCCTGCGCCATGCGAGAAAATGCCTCGACCGGAAACCCCGCTACTCGTTTGTCATTCCGGTCTACAACTCTTACTTCCTGCATTATGTAACCCTGACGCCTAATCTCTGGTAGCGCGCCCACGCGATCAGCGATGTCGAAACCTGCGCCCCAGAAATCGATGACGTAGCCGCCCGTTCGCAAGCTGGGTGCCGTCTCTATGAGGGTGGGCTCCATGCTGTAGTGGGCCAGCCAGTATGCGAGAGTTGGTCCCGCGATTCCCGCGCCGGATATCAAAACTCTCATCAGAAGAACTAGAGCACGCAGATGGCTTGATGTCCAGCAAGCATGGGGTTTCCTCCAGGATTGCCCGCAAGCCGAAACCTATCGACCGCGTAATGCTAGTTTTGAGCAATAGGCTGGAGGGCTGAAGCTCAGCTCTCTAGAATTTCCATCGCAGAATACAAAATTGGATGTTCTCAGAATTTGCGGAAGAGATTGAAAGTGAAGAAACTTTGGTTGCGATGGCCCGATATGATCTCTCACGCGAAAGCGAACTTTTGAAAAACTCGCAATCCACGTTCGCATAATTTCAAGTGGGAACATCCGCACGCCTGCCTTCTGCTCCGCGAGCAGAGGGCCGTATCCATTGCGTGAAAGCAGCAGTCGTACAGTAGCCAACCGGCGGGGTGGATCTCTCTGGTTGCTCGTCGGGCTAATCCCTTTGCACAGCGATTGGATTTTCACGTAAATCCAGTCGAATGATGTCCCTACCGTCAAATTGCACCCTTAACGGGCACCTGAGTATTTGCAGAACAGACGCAAGTCGCGTAGTATCTATGGCGCGGGGTGGAGCAGCCTGGTAGCTCGTCGGGCTCATAACGCGCCAAACGCCAACCGGCTCTGCCGGATTCAAACGACTTAGCCGTTCTTCTCAGCCGTAAAAACCTCTCAAAACGGGATATTCTGGGCACTTAACGGGCACCTGTGCGTCTCATGTTGCAACTTGCGCCAAAGACTACTGCAGCACGCGCGACCGTCCGCATAGAAGCCGTTGGGCGGCGCGGAAGGGCGAGCCACCCGCCTTCGGGCCTTTTGTTTCTAAGAACGTCCGTCGGTACGCCTGTAGTACCATTTGCGTGCTACGCCGAGCCTGATAATGGAAAAAGCAGATGGACCCTGGACGCTGCCTGAAGACCTTGCCACGTTACACAACGTAATTATCCATTACGGTGTTCACGTTCAAAAGGCATCCGCAGCCCAACACGAAAAGACTGGTAACGGTCCGCTGAGTCACATTGCGCTGTCCCACCTTCACCGTGTTGCAATTGTCAATCATCGTGCGACCAGGAGTTTGTGCGAAGCGGGTTGGACACCAACAACACCAACGATGATCCGCACCTTGTTGGACATACTCGTGAGTACTTATGCAGTTGCTTCAAAGCCTGAAAACTCAGAGTACATGGGATTTAAGTATCTGGCCCATTCTTTCATTGAAGCTATATTTAACCCAGACTCCGCTCCCGAACTCGTCAAGGCAGACACCGCGGAGGTGGACAAAGTTAGAAATCAACTTCAACCAGCAGACGTCAAGCGCGCTGACGACCTGATCGCAACATATAAACTCAAGACGCCGCCATATTGGTATTGGCCTGAGTTTCCCAATCCAGGTACGGTCATCAAACAAAGGATGCCCAGAAATTGGGATCTATGGCACTTCTTCTGCGGCTCTACGCATGGGGCAGTTATTGAGTCTTTAATGTTCAGCGACTTCCCCGATGACGCCGGAATTGACCCAGAGGAAAACCCTCGTAAGACTCGCAGCGCGGTCGTGTCGTCGTCGCGTTTGCTGCTCGACATTGCGTTCGCACGGGGCCAATTTGAGGGAGTTGCAGACCTGAGCGAATACACTGAGATCGTAAGGAAATACATCTTGCCTCAACAGGCAATAATTGAAAATTGAATCACGGAGGTCCTCGATGGAAACTAATCCCAAGGGCACGGTATTTGTCGAACTAATAGCCGAACTGATGGATTTGTTAAAGAACCCTAATGTATCGAGGATTGAAGTGGTCATGGCGAATTACGAACTCGATGATAACGGCCAAAGGAAAGTGGACGGCGGCAAGGAGGTCGTTGCTATTCGGCCACTCATCGTGAGAGGAATGGATGAGGAGGTCCAGGACGAACTTCGGAAGGAACTTGACACTGGACCAATCACCCTTCTAATGATTCTGTGGATAGACCGAACTAAAGCAGGTGTGCCCTTAGGAATGCTTTTCTTTGACGCAGCTGGCAAGAAAAGAGCGCCCGGCATTGACGGAATGGATCATCTCGAAAAGTCTGTAATGGCGGACTACCTAAATCGACAGGTTAAGAACTAGCAGCAGCCGTGCCCCTTCAAGCCGACCATTGGTACAACCCAAAGTACAAACGACGATTCCTCATGCTTAGAAACTGCTGAACCCCCGACCCTCTGCTTAGAAGTCGCGTGACCACTGTTCCCATCTTAATGGGATGTACCCGAGAGTGAGGCGGTCTGAGGCGGCGAGTTTTTTGCATCCTCCGAAAAATCGTAGTGGCCAGCTTTAATCTTAGCTTGGGCCTTTCTAAAAAAGCGCTCCGGGGGAGTAAGGCTAGCAGCTCGTGCAGAGTCCATGCGCCCCATCAGGTCGTCAAACTCCTTTTTGAACTCTTGAAATGGCCCGAGGGCTGCGATACGCCAAGCCTGCCGGAATCGATCTTGCAGGATCTTAAACTCATGCGCGTGCTGCGCAACCACCTTGAGACTGATATCCAAATCAAGAGCCTTATAAACGGCAGGGGCAAACCCTGCGAGCAGGGCGCAGACTCCAGTGAGCCACTTGTATTCATCATGATGTGCCAACAACGGCCATGTCGCCACGCCGCCCAGAGTGATAGGGGTAATGATAAAAAAGGTTTTCCAGGAACGGAGGTTCTTCAGCCACTCGAAAAGACTTGTCGAGGTATACAGACAGGATTCTTCTTGGCGTTTGCATTCCTCAATAATGTTGTGTGCCCGCTCGTCCATCACACCGTCCGCGGAATCTGCGGGCCGAAAATCTTCTGCCACTCCTCGCCCGCCTGCGCTACTTGATTGTCCCTTTCATAATCACACGCTTTCACGGCCCGCCAGTACGCGGATTCCGCGCGGCTCTGCCAGTCATTATCCAGATAAATAACTTCGGTACCGCCAGGCACCGTAATCCATGTGTTAGCCTTCCAGTAGAGATAGAGGAAAAAGTCGCGCGAGATCCAATCAAACCAGAAGAAATCGTAAATCCGCCACGGAGACTGTGCGAGGAATTCTGCAGCAATCAGCTCCAACTGAAACGATTTGATGGGGACGGAGCAGTGTTCCTGCCACGCTTTGCCCATGCTAATCAAGGGACGGAGGTTGCGATTGGTGGCTTGATCGACGGCGTCGATATGATTCGCCTCAGCCCAGGGTTGGGTTTCTTTGTAGCGCCCACCGTTGTTGGTGTCACAGATCCAATAGCCGCCATTAGTGAGCAGAAATGCGGGGACGACCTCGACATTGTAGCTCCCGAACCGCACAAGAACGATCTGCCCGTCGGCGCTCATATCGGTGTCGGGATAAGTGTCCGCAATTACGCTCTTCACTTCCTGCAAGAGCGCGGACTGCCGGTTCCAGCGATGCTGTTGGAAGCGGTGATAGGCATCGACGGGCAGCTGGAAATACAGGTCCACGTCGCGTGGCGGTCGCCCCGCTGTATTCTTGCCCCAGGAGCCGACAAAAAAACTGTGATCGGTGCGCGAATCAGATCCGAAGTACTGGCGGTTGAGACAGCCCACAACTCCGCCAGCTTTTGTTGAGCCATCAACTTGCTGGAGCGGTGTCAAGACAAGCTCTTTACTGAATTGTGTGAACCGCGGTCGCACCGCGATCCACTGGTGGGGGAATACTTGAGGCGTCGGGGACACACCATATCCGGTGATACCACCGGATTGGATGGAACCGCCTAGGAGTGACGATAGCGAAGTGAGAGCCATGAACTTACCCTCTTATTCCTCTTGAATGGCATGCTGAGAATCGGCTTGATCGATTCCCCAATTAGTTTACAACACATACGTATAGAGTACAATTGTAAACTGAGGGACGACTGCACATAAACTTGGAAGCTGCCGACGGTTTGCCTTTTGACTACGCGGTTGCTGCCCAGAAGGGGCTTTGCGGCCACCGTTTTTCAATCGCATATTGTTGGCCCAGTTGGCGGGCGTAGGAATTGAATTGGGCCCTCTGAAAGCGGTCATAGTCCCCTGAGTCACGCTCTAGCGCTCGCCGACCGAACCGCGCATCTCGCAAGGCTTTCGAGATTCCTGCCGAAGCCAAAGGTTGAAGGGTTGAGGCCGCATCCCCGACAGAAATCCACCCGGGCCCTGCGCAAGGAACCATGCGGGAAGAACCACAGCATCTGATTTTAATCTTGCCGAGCCGCGGCACCGGCAATAAATGACGTAGGTTATGAGTGTCGTAAAGACCTGCGGTGATATCTTCCTTCGTTTCTCGGATCGCTTTGGCCGCTGAGAAGAACGACAGGGTTCCTCGCTCTCGCGTGCAACACAAGTTCCACCAGCCATGTGGAGTACTCTCCGTCCACGTACCCACCATATTTGGTTCACTTACTGACGCGGAGACGCAGAACAAATCATCGAGGTTCATCCGCACCGCACCCAAGCGACGACCAATCACTGACGCTCGGCCCGTCGCATCCACTAAATATCGGGCAGTCAGCCTCCGATCACCACCGCCTGTTAATTCAACTCCGAAGCCCCCTTCGTTGTTGATTCGTTCGGTACTGAAGTGGCCCGCGCTTTCGATGATTGTCGCACCACGGTGGATTGCGTGCGCCCGCAAGGCACCAGCCAGCGCACTTCGTTCGACGATACAACTACCCGGCTGGATGCCACGCGACTCCCGCTCGGAACCCCACCATGCAACCACTTCCGAAAATTCAGACCCCGCTTGTAACGACAACGCGGCGAGGCAGCTCGCCACTTCCGGTGGCAGCGACTCCATTCCCGACACATCGTCATGCCGGTATAGAATTCCGATACGCCACCCAATCGAAAGAAGCTCGATAGCCGCCGCACAACCAGCGACACCGGCACCTGCAATCAGTACGTCGAATTCATTTCTGTTCAAGGTGTTCGTCACCTGTGAGCACGATAAAACTCAATTCGGACCAACGAGTGCGCATTTGCTCGAAGCGAGCAAGATTTCCGAGATCATCTGGATCATCTACGTCCGGTTCTTTGGAGGCATCGAATCGCTCAACCCAACGGCTATAGGGGCCGTCTTCCTCCGCACGAATATCGTCGGGTCGCTGAGCGGTCCACCACATATAGACGAGCGGCTCTGGAGCGTCGTCGGTCGTGTGATCTTCTTTGTGGCAGTCATAGAAATCCGCGTGCCATGGCAGGGCCATCTGTTGGGAGAAGAATCCCGCTTGAAATGTCAGAGGGCCAATCGTAAAACCGGGCTCCTTCAGTCTGAATGCTGCCGCATAAAGCTCAGGCCGGCGAATGAGCCAACTCACCTCGATGCCAGGATAGAAAGGTCCCCCGACACAGTTCTCGAGAGCCGCACAGTCCAATCCGTGAGGCGTCACCGGCGTGGGCGCTGGAATGGGAGCGTAGGTCACATCTCCGAACGTCCAGTCTTCCTTGAACCTTCCCTCAGCCCACGCCTTTAACAAAGCGTATTGCACCTTGGTTAGGCTCAAGAAGGCTCCCGGCAAGGGAGCATCCGTAAGACCGTTTTCAGAATCATCGAGGCTCGTGTAGTCGTCTCCCAGGCCACGCGGCATGCTCATCCGGTCTAGAATGCTCGAATTTGGATCTCGGACTCTCCTAAAAACCGCCTGCCGCATCTGCGCCGTATCGTCGGTCGCCTTAGACAGGCGCGTCCAGTCCGCAAATGTCGCGTGGGCGTCTCTGCGAATCGTTACCTGAACGTCATACGCAGCCAATGCCCGCGATAGAACCGGGTAAATATGCGCTATGAAGGACGGGATATAGCTTGGCGCAAAATCGTTCGTAGCATCCTGCCAGGCTTGCTGTTGAGCGGCCAGGTCTTGAAGCGTGGGGTCGCTGCCCGGCTGACATGGTAACCGCAAACGAACCGCTAAATCCCAAAGCAAGTCGTAGAGAGAAACCACATTCCGGATGCCGGGCGCGAATTTTGGCGGACCCACGATGACCCAGGCGGATTGCGCAATCTGTACTTCACCGGTCGGAAGAGTCACAGACGCCTGAATGACGCCATCACACATGTCGTCAAACCACGTATCGTTGTTCGCGTAATCCTCGATCGGCGGCGGTGGCGTCTGCGTGGATGCACTCTCTCCTGACCCGCCTAAGAATAGGAGGTGGCCTTCTGCCTCCATTCTCAACTGCCCCAGCAACTTGATCGGAGCCGCTGTCTGCGAATCAATGAGATCGACGCTTCCCGGCAGCGAAATCGACACAACACCAGAATCGATTTCCAGGCTCCGGCGATCGGCAACTCCGGCGTTGCGCTTGTTTTTCAACTCGGGCTCGCCACGACCTCTTTCTTTTCTCTCAACAGAATCAGGAGGTCGCTTGTCTCTATCCGTATAGGGAGGGTTCGTCTCCGCACCACTCTGGCCGTGAAAAGAGAAAAATGAAGCCTTTCGATTGGCGACATGGACACGCCATTCAATCTTTACGCCGCCTGCCAGGGTGACTTCTTTGACGGGGTTGCCAGCATCGTCGAACTCAAAGATACGAAACCGGGTCGCCTGTCGAGGGACTTTACCGCCTGCGTCCTTAAACTTTTTAAATACGTTGTTGTCGCTGTCCCAATTTCCCGGGATGCCAGGGATTTCTGGACCGACAAAGAACTCCGCAGAGTTGCCGATGCGAGCGACGCCGACGGCAGGATGAATTCTCAGATTCGGCATGGTGTCCTCATTTTAGATTTTTCAGAAAATCATCTAGCGTCTGCAAGTCCTGATCATTCAAAGTGCGGTCGGGTGGCATCTTGAAGTAGCGTTTCAGCTGCGGTTGGCTCGGCCTGATCCGTTGCCGCATGATCCCAGCCCTCTCGACAACAGCGGATCGATCAAAGACAGAGAAGCGGACCGAACCGTGACACCGGAAGCAATAGCGGTTCAATTCCGCGAGCCCACCCGCTTCCGATGGCTGCCAAACAGAAGCACCCGTTGAGGAAAAGCCACGACTGACGGGAGGAAAGTGCTGATCTGATTGCGCATGAAGCTTAAGCCACGTCCGCGCTGCCTGAGCTTCGAATGAGTTCGCCTGTGCAATCTCATCTTGTGCGAGTGCCTCTTCGTTGAATCGTCGAATCACGTCGAACGCTTGCGCGAATGATGGCTGCGACGTGTCATTGGTGTGCGCGTCGAAGAGGAGTGCCGTGTTGGCCGTTTTAAGAGATACGAAATCATCATCAAGACGATCAAACCAATGGTCCGTATCGAGATAATTCAACATCGGAGGACGGAGATTACTCGGGCTTCCATGGCAGTCGTTACAACCGTCCGGGACGAAATAGGGGTGAGACGCTCCATCAGGAAGATCCGCAGCATCAAAACTGGCGTTCAGCTGAAGCCCTAAGGTAAGGTCTGGCTGGAAATCTAACCAATAGAGCCGGTCATTGCGAGAGGGGGCCAGTAGCATCACCTGGGTATTGACGGAAGTGCCCGAGAAGGGCTGATCGCTTGCCACATTTGCAAAGAAGTTGAATAGAATCACCACGGTTTGGATGCCTGCCCGCGCTGCACGTGAATCAGGACGCGCTCGGAGCCGGACCAACTTTCGCCAACCGGGCACGGGCGCCGCGACGTTGACGTTCGTGATTTTCGGCGCAAAAAAGCGCGTCGCTAGAATGTCGCCGTCCCGCACGCTTGCACCGTTCAATCCAAGAAGCTCTAATCCTAGACCCTCTTGTGGCGACGAGACACGCGAGGGATCCATAAGAACCGCAGGATCGAGTGTCTCTACTTTTTCCGCGGACACCGGATATCCGACGAAATCGAGTAGATTGTCCAGCGTCGTAACCGAAGGCGTCGCTTGAAATCCAATTTCTTTCGAGATGCGGATGTAATACGCGCGAGCTTGTGCTTCAGAACCCGGCACAACCGTTTGCGCATGAATCCCTTGTGCAAGTATGAGACTGAACAAAATGGCGAGCGCGCATTTTCGGAATCCGTTGTTACACATGTTCATGTCCGACTCTGTTGTCCTCAATGTCGCAGGTACTCCGGTTCTCCTAACATTACAATCCGATCCGCGTCTCTCAGCCTATCTCCGAAACTTCCTGAAAAATCTTCTTTGCACATTTCATTTCGCAGTTTACACTACATATCGAAATAAGGCAAATGTAAACCGAGGAGAGTTGATGATCGCTGACCGAATTAAACTTGCCAGGCGAAAGGCCGGTCTATCCTTGCGCGGTCTGTCCAACGCAATGAAGGGCAGAGTGACGGCCCAAGCTATTGGGAAGTACGAGCGCGGCGAAGACGTTCCCAGCTCCGGGGTTTTGAGTGCGCTTTCGAAAGCGCTCGGGGTGTCTCTCGGTTATCTACTCGACAGCCAAAGGATTGAGCTGGCTGGGGTCGAATTCCGCACCAAATCTAGCACGAGCGCGCGGGAGCGTGCCCATGTCGAAACCGAGGTGCTCGAATGGATAGAGCGCTACTTGCAGGTCGAGCGTCTGCTGGAACTCGATAGTGCAGATTGGCAATGCCCGCTCCCCAAGCCACGCAGATTGACCGATATCGGCGAAGCCGAACAACTGAGCGACGACGTGCGCAAAGCTTGGAAACTCGGCCTCGACCCCATTCCTAACATCACTGAGCTTTTAGAGGAGAAAGGACTAAAGGTTCTGACCGTATCGCTACCCCAACGAGTATCCGGCTTCACCTGTCTCGTGAACCGTCCAGATGACTCACCGTTGCCCGTCATTGTGGTGAACAACCAGTTCTCTCTGGAGCGCAGACGCCTGACCCTAGCGCATGAGCTCGCGCACCGGCTTATCGATCCAAAGAGCCTTCCCGAGAAAGAGGAGGAGAAGGCTGCGACTTTGTTTGCCGGTGCCTTTTTGATGCCCAGAGAGCATCTTCTTCGCGAAGTAGGAAAACATCGCCAGGCGTTGGGATACAAGGAAATGATTGACCTGAAGTGCCTGTACCGCGTCAGCGGTGCCGCGTTGCTCATGCGACTGCGGCAACTCAATGTCATCGACCAGCCAACGCTCACCTATGCCTTTCAGACGATTGCGCGTGGATGGCGCACTCAAGAACCCGAGGAACTTGAATCCCCCAACAAACGTGGGCGACGCGAAAGGGCGCAGCGATTCGATCGGCTGTGCTACCGTACTCTGGCGGAAGGGTTTATTTCCTTGAACAAGGCTGCCGAGCTTTTGCGGCTACCTGTGCCCGAGGTCGAGCTAGGTTTGAAGGGGCCGCAAAAAGCACATCATGAGGATTGTTGTCAGTGATACAAGCTGTCTCATTGATCTTAGGAAAGTGTCCCTGCTGGACGTTTTCCTCAAGCTGCCGTATGAGATTCTCATCCCGAACACTCTATTCGAGGATGAGTTGCTGAAGTTCACTGATGCTCAAAAACGAGCACTCATTCGCGGAGGGATGAAAGTTGTAGATCTGCCTGGCGAACGTGTTCTCCGTGCCCAGGAAGTTGTGGGTGCGATTCCGCAGTTGTCGGTCCATGACGGATTCGCCTTTGCTCTCGCAGAAGATCATCAAGATTGCATTCTTTTGACCGGCGACGGCTCCCTCCGTAGGCTCGCATCAAAGCACAAGATAGAGGTGCATGGTTTCCTCTGGGTGGTTGATGAGATCCATCAGAATCGACTCACTACGGCGCAGAGGCTCTACGCTGCACTCCATCTACTTTCACGTGACCCAGCAGTGCGGTTGCCCCGGCGGGAACTAACTCTGTCTCTCACGCGCTACGACAACTTGCGTTAGCCGCAGAGAAATTCCCTTTTTCAAAGTGCAGAAGGCAATGAGTATTTAAGACCCGCAACGCTCGCTTTATATTAGATAAGTAGGTATAAAATCATTTGTTTTCCAAGAACCTAGGACAATTGGTCCGATTTTGACGCCTGATAGCAAATTCCCGTTGGGCCAGAGAATTGCTCTGCCCGGCCATTTTCTTGAGCCGGTCACGCTGGAAGCAGTTCGATTCATCGGCTCGGGATATGAGTGTCGCGTTTGCCTATACATTGATTAACCAACGGGAAGCCTTTAGATGCGGTGAAAAAGCATGGACAAACACGCTGAGCACTTCGTAGAAACATTCGTGAAAGAGCTAGAAGAAGAGAATGTCGCTATTTTTGCGGGCGCGGGCCTGTCTGTAGGGGCTGGTTACATCGATTGGAAAAAGCTGCTGCAGCCAATCGCACAGGACCTGGAATTGGATATCGACCAGGAGCATGACCTAATCTCGATAGCGCAATACCACCTCAATGAAAAACAGAACAGAAGTGGATTGAATCGTGCTCTGATCGAACAACTGTCTCCTGGCCATGCACCCACGGAAAACCATCGTATCCTTGCCAGACTGCCTATTAAGACTTACTGGACCACGAACTACGACAAACTGCTTGAGGACTCGCTCAAAGCCGCGGGGAAGATTCCGGATGTCAAATACACCCTCGACCACCTCAAGCTGACCAGGCCAAAGCGCGATGCAATTGTCTATAAGATGCACGGCGATATCAATCATCCTGACGACGCCGTCCTTACCAAGGATGATTACGAGCGCTATCAATCGACGCGGGGCCAATACGTAACTGCCCTGAGCGGTGATTTAGTGGCCAAGATGTTCCTGTTTCTGGGCTTCAGTTTCACCGATCCCAATCTCGACTACATTCTGAGCCGCGTCCGCATCAGTCTGCACGGCAAGCCGCGCGATCATTACTGTATTTTCAGAAAGTGCAAGCAGTCCAGTTTTCCCAACGACGACACATTCAAATATGCGGACATCAAGCAGCGTCTCGCCATAAACGACTTGAAGCGCTTTGGCGTACAGACTTTGCTGGTCGATGAATACAGCGACATCACCGCGCTTCTGAAACAGATCGAGAATCGTTTTCAGAGAAAGACGGTCCTTATTTCCGGCAGTGCGCACGAGTATGGAAGCTGGGGAACGGACAAAGCCGAGAGTTTCGTCCGCAGCCTCAGCCAGGCGCTGATCAAAAACGACAACCGGATCGTTTCAGGTTTTGGCCTGGGGGTAGGCAGCCAGGTGATTACGGGCGTCCTGGAAGAGCTTTATCAGCATCAAGGAAAGCGCCTCCATGATCAGCTCATCCTGAGGCCCTTCCCTCAAGGCGCGGATGCCCAGAAACAGTGGGAAACGTACCGGCAGGAGATGATTGCCCATGCCGGCATCGCCGTTTTCATTTTCGGTAACAAATTGCAGGCGGGTAGCGTTGTCCCGGCAAATGGCGTGCGCCGGGAATTCGAGATTGCGAAAGCGAACGGGCTGTTGCTGATCCCTATCGGAGCGACCGGCTTTATGGCTCACGAACTGTGGCGGGAAATCATTGACAATTTTGACATCTACTACCCCACACATGCCGAGCTGAAACCCCTTGTCGCTATCCTGGGTGACGCGTCGGACAGCAAACGCCTCATCGACACCGTCGTTGAAATCATTAACAAGGCGAAGGGTAGGTGACTATGGCACGGAGAGTGTTTTTCAGTTTCCATTACGCAGACATCATGAATGCGAACGTTGTCCGCAATTCCGGACAATTCAAGCCAACATGCGAAACGGGTTTCTACGACAAATCTCTGTGGGAAGAAGCGGAAACCAAGGGAAAAGCCGCGCTACAAAAACTGATAGATGGTGGCCTCAACAACACGAGCGTGACCTGTTTCCTGATCGGCGAACAAACATATGAACGTCCGTGGTGCAAATACGAGCTGGCCAAGAGCATCGAGGACGGGAAGGGCATTTTGGGTATATTGCTGCCTAATCAGACGGAGCACGGGCCGAAATGGATTAGCAAACACGGCAAAGTTTATAACTGGGATCACGATAAGTTTTCGCAGTGGGTTGAGCAGGCAGCGAATGATGCCGGAAGGTAGGTCTTACAGAGAGCACCATGCCAAACCGCGTATTTTTCACCTTTCACTACAAGGATGTTATCGACTTCAGAGCGAACGTGGTAAGAAACCATTGGTTGACGAAACCCGACCGGGAAGCGGCAGGTTTCTATGACGCTTCGATCTGGGAGACTGCCCGGAAGCAGGGCGATGTCGCGCTGAAGCGCCTCATCAATGACGGTCTGGAAAATACAACGAATACCTGTGTTCTGATCGGCTCGACCACCTATTCGCGTCCCTGGGTGAGATATGAAATCCTGAAAAGCTTCAAGCGCGGCAACCATCTCTTTGGCGTCCATATCAATTCGATAAAAGGCAAGGACGGGCTAACGAAACCATCCGGCCCCAATCCACTTCACTATGTGGGTGTGACCTTCTCGGCCAGCGGAGCGACGGCGACACTGTGGGAGAAGGTCGGGGACAATTGGGTTGAGTACGACAAAATCGATGGCTCTGCGTCATACCAATTTCAAGTGAATCAGGAGTATCGAGGAAATGGCTACCACCTTGGAAACTGGTACCCCATTTATGACTGGAATGCCGACAACGGATTCACAAGCTTTTCTAACTGGGTGAAGTGAGAAGAAAGGAGCTGGAGGCAATTGGCATATCTACGAATTTCAGAAGCCAGGGCTGCTGGTCAGGTTGCCCGCTCCTACGTGAGCAAAACTGCATCGCAGATCCTCACCGAGGATTCACGGCGCTTCTCGTCTACTAATCGCTACGATGTTTTTCTTTCCCATGCTTACCAGGACGCCGATACGATTCACGGGGTCAGGAGCATCATCGAATCGCTTGGTCTCACTGTCTATGTGGACTGGATCGATGACGCCGGGCTGGATCGCGGCAAGGTCACTTCCAAAACTGCCCAAGTCCTGCGGGAGAGGATGAAAACCTCTTCTTGTCTCGTCTATGTACACTCCGCAAACGCTGCACACTCGGTATGGATGCCTTGGGAGTTGGGTTACTTTGATGCGTTCAAACCTAGTCACGTATGGATTCTTCCCCTTGTGGCAGAGTCCGACTCGGAATTTAAGGGACAGGAGTATCTTGGTTTATATCCTCCACTTGAAAAGCTAACGACCCTAGCCCAACGATTGGATCTTGGCTTTTTGAACGTGGGCCAAGAGCGCTCCGCAATTCCTCTGGCCAAAGCCGCCAGCGGCAGCGGCGTATACTACACATGAAATGACGTTAATTATGCATCGATTTCGACTCGAGTATCAGGCCGAGGGTAGCGCTCACAAATGGTCGAGGCCAATTGACGCTCAAGAACTCTTGCTCATTCCAACTAACGCCAAGATGACAAGGCCGCCAATCGCAAGCGCACCTATGGCTTGCTGATTCTGTTTCGCCATCGAGTTCTTGAGCACTGTTTCCCGCAGGCTGTACATGGCTTGCTGCGGATTCTGATATGCCGCCACGTAGCGAAGCTCCTTGATGAATCCAGGAAGCGACAGTCCCAGCTCCAAAACAAAGGGCAGAATCGGCTTGTGATTTCCATGAGCAATGCCGATCTCCTGATTTACCCATTCCGAGGCCATCGCGTTCTTGCTCCAGAGCAAAACAAATAGATCGCACGCCAGAATCGCGGCTTTTGTGGTCGCGGCGATTGGAGCACCAGGCATCACTGCGTATTCCGAAACGAAGCATTCGACATCAGGGAATTGTAGAAACGCCCTCAGCGCGTCAACGTTCGGAATGTCCTTCGTGGAATAGCTGATGAAGACTTTATATGCCATATCCTGTTCCTGCCTTTATGTGGTTCCCGTGACCGGGAGACGCGTTTCACAGCAATCCGTCATCCTATTTTGCATCCTCGCATGAAGCAACACTTTGAACTCGAATCGGCGAGTATTAGACTCTGGGTGAGTAAGTTAGCACCTAACAAAGGCAATTTATGACCATCGACGAAATCGCCGACCTGTTGGTTTCGCCAGAGGCCGAGTTGTTGCCGACCGGCAACTACCTGAATCGGCGTGGTGTTCTTGGTTATTTTATGCAGGTCAAATGCGGGGCCCACTGGTGCAAAGTATCAGTGTCCCACGCGGAACGCCACTCCGACCGGACGACTGCAAAAGAACTAAACGAAATCAACCCGCAATCCTTGAAGCCGACCGTCGTAATTCCTGTTCAATCCATCGCGGAGGCATTTAGGTCTGTCGCAGGCAGGAAAGCACAGCTGAATACCTATGAAAATGCCTCAGGAATCGAAGGCATCTGGACGGAGTTTCACTTCGAAGGAAACTGGTACATGACTAGCGTTTCGCATATTGATCTGCCTGCACGTATGTCCAATTCTCAATTACAAATGTTGACGGACGAATTTCTCTACCAGCAGGGCGCACAGAAGAAGCGCCGCCAATTCCGCTGGTAACCGGGTGAGAGTTTTGGGTCCTCTTCCTCACTCTTGTTCAAACCCGTGTGAATCGAACTTCAACGTGCGGCTATTTTCTGTGACGGTTCGCACTACGTTTTCCGGGGTTCCTGTCGGCACTGTCGCCTCGATTTCCAAGGTGACCTTTACGGAGGAGCCGACCAGGCCAACAAAGTGCGATATGACCGGCTAGCTCAAAGGGACCAGTCCGTGCGCTCCGCTCTCTGATCGTGCTGTTGGCCCTGTTCTTCGTAGCTTCGGGCGATCTGTTCGAGAAGAGCGGATGTCCGGGGCCATTCGAGCTGAGTCGCCTTTGCATACTCGTGGTAGCGACTCGCAATAGATCGCTCTTGGGCACCGCCGTCGGTTAGTCCGCGACTAGTGCCGCCTCGGTTGTTGTGGATCCCCAGCATCACTCCAGTCTGTAGGTGCTGGCTCGGAGTCCTTTCAATCACTTCGCGAACCGCTTTCGCGGGCCAGACGCCATCGGGCTCTGCAGGGGATGACGCCAAGACGTTTCCAATTTGTTGATCACCGATATCACCCCGACCCGCCTCCGCACAAAGGGCGCGCGCACGCTTCACCCATTCTTGAAGCGCGGCTGAATCGATAACGCCACCATTCTCACCGGGTACCCGATGCCACGAACGGAGTAGACCATAAGCGTGACGCGCAAGAGCGCGCATTTGTATGTTGTCGTCTGCGACTTCTTCCTGAATATCGCTGTCAGGAGCAGGTCGATACACTGAGCGGAGCACTTGGACGAAGAATTCTGGGTTCGTAGACAGCGTCTTGTGCAGAACCACCGGCGGTCTGCGCGAATGCTCCAGCATCGCCAAGTAGGTCCATTCAAGACGAGCCACTTGATCTTCCGAAACGTCGTCCGTCTTGTCCAAGCGCTGGAGCAATTCCTCAACCGAGAACAGAAACATGGAGTGGTCATTTGACCCGGTTCCATCTCGCAATTGTTCCCGGGCCGCTTCAGTAAGGATCCTCACCACGATCTCACTTGGCAATCCGCTCCCACGGTAGGCAGCCAGAGTAGCCGCGTCCCTCGCGCGATTGACCGCGAGCAAGTTTCCAACCACAAATTCCACGGTTGCCCGGTCATTGCCGACGCCCGGCATATTAATTCTTGACCAGTATCCCTGCTCGACCTCGCTCCCAAAGGCGGTAGCGTAGTCCCAAATCTGTTTAGTTTGCGGCATCAGCAAGAGAGTTCTTGAAATTATTTCGTTGGGCAATCTCCTAACGTCATCTCGCTCCAGAAAAGTCGCCACCCATGCTTCTCCGTCGCGTTTGGCGAAAGCATGAGTCATGCCAGCCGCGAATTTAGCACTTGCAGCGTCGCCTCGTTGCAAGGCGTCAAATAAGATGCGCTCTTTCATTTCTTCCTTGCCATTAGCTTCGACAACCGCAATCCCTACTAAAGCCGGCATCTTGACTTGGTTCGCAAGCACAGAAATCAAATTTGCATCCTCGGTATCAAGCAGCTTCTGTGCCGCGTCGCGCCTAAGCTCGTCTGATTTCCGTTCGTCGGCTTCCCAGTCGTTTGCCGCCGGGCTCGGTAGGTCAGCTGCCGGTTTTGCGAACAGCCAAGCAACACGGTCAACGATGCCGTCGGGTGTGATCGCGGCATACGCTCTTTCGATCCCTTCAAGCTGATCTCCCGGTAGCGCCCACTGCGCCTGCGGAAACCCCCGATGATGGTGCAGTAATGCGCGCAGCGCCTCCCAAATCTCCAACCTTGAAGCGTGGTCCCCTAATGTCGGTGCCGCCTCCAGCAGCAAGTCCACCGCTCGTCTGCGACTCTCTGGCGGCAGATTCGGAAATACCTCGAAGAGTTCCTTCCATCGTTTGGTGCTCGACTTGACGTCTTCGAGCATCGACTCGGCAATCACGGCCGCTCCCTTTCCGATCAGGCCATGCGTAATCACTTCCGGATGTTCCGTCGAGAAATCTCTCCAGCGCGGACGTGGAGATGGGCTGGCGGCATCATATCCACCGGGCAAAATGGCGATCATCAATCGCCACGCAACCTCGGCTTGTCTTTTTCTGAGAAGGCTCAGGACGCACTGTCGCTCGCCGAGTGTCGCGCATGTTTGGGGCATCCACAGGCGGAAAAGGCTTACAAGGCTATTAAAGGGACGGTTGGCCCACCGGCCTCCGGGAGGATCGAGTGCGGTCAGCTTCGCCAGCAGTTCCGCGACCCGAGCGACATAGCTTGGGCTCCACGCTAAGATCTCCAGCGCCCAAAGCAACTCCGTGTGGTGAGCCGATCCGAGGGGTCCTGCGTCTTCTTGGAATAGTGCCATGACCGGTGGCACTGCTTTTGCCAAACTCTCGTCGACGGCGGCGAGGAAAATCGCTGGCGATGCTTCAGCTAGAACCTGAATTTGTGGGGAGATCGACCACCATCGTTCTGCGCTAGCTTGATCAATCAGTTTGCGCACAATGGAATCGGCCCGAGCCGAAGCGTCGCTTACTCCGCGCACCCTGCCGCCGAACACACTCAGCAGTACGAGCGTTTCCGCCAATCCGGTCCGCAACAGACTAGAATGTTCCGGACTTTGGCCGCGCGCGCCGGCGAGCCAGCGCTCGTCCGACCTCATCTCAAATCGCGGGTCGGGTGAGCCCAATACCTCAGCTGCCACGTTTGCAAACCGGTCGAGATCGGTGGAATTGATGTATGGCGCGAGCAAGAACCACGCATCACGCGGAGACGCCACCTTCCATGTCGATCCTGCTTTTCGAAATGGGCTGTCGGGAACCATGGCCCAACGGGAAAGTCGAGCCTGTGTCGATTCGTATTTTTCCCCCGAAAGCTGCTCGATCACTTTTCGATCTGGTTCGTGTGTTTCGTTCCATGCGCCCGCGAGCAGAACGGCAACCAAGTCTCGTCCGCGATCCGGTTTCGCCCACTCAGGTGGCTCCCATCCTGGAGCGGATGGAATAAGTCGTCGGAGGACCGAGAGACTTCTCACACTTTCGCGTGCGAGCCTTCCTGCATCCTCTTTGTCCAGACCCATGCTAACAAGGGCTTCCGCGAACGCTTCAGTGGGAGGGCGAGGAAGTGGGATCGCATCATCAGGAGCACCTGTTTCGGACCCGTGGACAATGTAAACGTGGTGCCCCTGTCCAACTAGGTGAGCTGCAAGTCCCGCATCAGCATCTTCGAGAGCGATAATCAAGGAACTGGGAGAATCGCCGAGCGCGCGAGCGCTTTCTGGAGAGGCGGGAAGTAGGCACCGCCCTTGATAGTCGCCTCGGTATTCCACAGGGAGCTGATCTGTCGCTGCGTACAGAAACGCAACCGCCTCGCTGGTGGAATCTGCTCGCATAGCGAGCACAGAAGGCTCCGCATAAAGCCACCTCAGCACTCGCATCGCTTCTTCATCTCGCCCAGCTAGAAGCAGGTCCGAACTCATCGGATACTTTGTGGACAGCGACCACTCTCGCCAAGCTTCGCTTAGGTTACGTAAGCTCGCCGGTCGTTTTCCAATCAGCGTGGCAAGCCAATGTCCCACAGACGGGAACATCTCGATCCAATGC
The DNA here is from genome assembly GCA_963719875.1 of uncultured Acidobacteriota bacterium. Lineage (GTDB taxonomy): Bacteria > Acidobacteriota > Terriglobia > Acidiferrales > UBA7541 > Palsa-360. Next base: position 224,834 of record CAVRDJ010000003.1, read on the forward strand.
ACCAAGTCATCGGCATCGTATGCCCGAACCTCCTTCCACCTACCTTCGGATTTTCGCTTCTGCATCCACTCGCGCTTTTTCGCCCAACGACGCGCCGTCACAAAAACGAACGTGGTACTCGGACATTCAGAAAGAAGATCACCGCTTCGTTTTTCGTAGTCCGAATCTGCTTTCGATCTAATCTTTTGGCGCTGGGTTCCGATCTCCCAACCTGAAATCCCCGCAGGGACATAGCCTGATCCCTCTTCTACGCGACAGAGGCCGTCCCAACCCGACTCCTGAACGCTGTCACCGGATGGGAAATTCAGCTGAGCTCCATGTCCGTACGCCGCCCGAATGAGACGGGACAAGACTTCAGGCATGGTGTCTTGGCCGTCGCGTCTGTCGGCCCAATGCGAAAGATCCGTCGCATCAATCCATCGAATCGGGACACCGCTTGCTTTCGGCTTCGGAATCCTGGACCCCGGCCCGACAATCGCTCCGCCAGGAAGGAAGGTTATGCCGCACTGCTCCAGGGCACTCCCGATCGCTGCGAGATTGTTGGCAACTGGGGTTCGCTGGCCGCGCTCAAAGTCGGCGATGGTGGATGCTGCAAGATTGGCGCGCTTGGCTAACTCCTGCTGTGACCAGCCGAGAAGCGCGCGGGCAGCTTTGATCTCGCTGGGGAGAAAACTCCTCTCTTCCATGTAGGTTATAATATCATATAAATACTATGACCTAATACGTTTTATATGATTATAAATGCTTGGCGCGTATGGTTTTCACGGAAAGAATAAGCCGGTAAACGCTGGCGCGACCAGAGTTAATCCTGAAGAGGAGGCGGGCTTGTCAGGTATGTTGATTCGTCGCGCACGGCCCTTATGTCACCCCCAACGCCTTGTTTGCGGCAACCGGTGCATCGCCATAGAAGATGGGGTCCAATCGCTCAGCCACCTCTCCCGACACTTCCAGGAACTGGCGGCGATTCTCGATGGGAACCATGACGCGGCGGGCCCCGTTTTCCATAGCGAGCTGGCAGGGTTCGACGAGTGTCTTGACCCCCTTGATGTTGCCTTGGATGCTTAGATCGCCGAGGACCACGAGTGCCGCCTGAACTGACAATCGCTTTATGGCTGAAACGATGGCAATGACTAGGGCCGTCCCACACTCACAAGAGACACGGTTCTGAAGGAGATCGATGGCTTCAACGTGAAAGTCGCTATTTTCGAAATCCTGACCAACTCCCAGCCTTACCTTATTGGCCTGAAGATAGCCGAAAGCGCGCTGAATCGACTCCTTCATCGAGCCATCTATGCCGCCAGCTAGTTTTAGCTTGCCTGTTCCGGAAGCGCATCCAACTTCGAGTCGGTAGAGTCCTACCTTCCCCTGGTCATCCACAGACGCAGCGTAGACTGATCCTGGCTCCAGAGGGTCGCCAGAAATCACATTTCGCCCACCTTCTTCCGGTACACCAACATAACGCTCTTCGCCCGTATCCTTGTCGATGTAGCTGAACGAAGTCTGGAAGAATTCAAAGGACCCCATTTTCTTGAGCTGTTCTTTGACCCGGCGACGACCCTCCATCGCCATTTCGAGCAACTCCCTCAATTCTTCCTTGGAAACTTCCCCATGCGGGTGAATCAACTTCACCAGGCCGGCGACTGTCTTGCGTACAGCTTTCACATCCCGGCTCTTGAGCTGAGATCCGAGGCTGAAGTCCCGGTCAATGAGTTCTGTGAAATTCCGCCGCCGCATCTCGCGCAGGGCCTCAGCAAGATAGTCCACCACAAAACCGTAGCCTGAGGTGAACATGGCCATTTGCATCTTCGGAATTTCCCATCCAGGGATGTAAAAGTGAATGCGGTCCAGGAAGGCCATGTCCTCGCGAATCACCTCAGGCATCGGCGCGAAGAGGTGCGAAGAGCGAACCATTACGTCCACGGGTTGGTTGGTATTGCCAAACATGGCGATCGAAGCAGTCCCGCTCATCTGCTCTTTACCGCGCGCGAAGGTACCCGATTCGCAGTAAGTTTTGAGAGTGGTCACCACTTCCTTGGGCATTTTCTGGAGGTCGGCCACTTCGTCGAAGGCCACGGCATCCCACAACCCTACGAGGCCGATCCGACCCGTGGCGATGTTGTAAAACAGATTGGCAACTGTCGTTGGCCCGGTCAGCAGAATGGCGTAGGGCGAGAGTTGCTGGTAACCGAAGCTTTTGCCGGTTTCTCGTGGCCCCAACTCTACCAGATTGTAGTTTTGCTCAGTCAACGGTACCAGCCGAAGCAGGTATAGCAATTTGAGGCGCTTGTTCATCCCCGCCGGTTCGAGACCGATGGTTCGAATCAACAGGTCGATCCATTCGTCGGTTGTGAATCGCCGTCGACTTTCGGCGTACTCCTTCACGTCGAATGTCGCTACTTGGATGGGTTTGAGATCGTCGATCCAGAAAGGGCTGCGCTTGCCCTCAGCTTGGTCGTCATATTCGTGCCGCAATTCGATCTCACACCACACGCCGTCCACCAACAATCTGTCAAACTGCCGTACGAAGCGGTCCGGCACATGCACAAACTTCGTGCCAAAATTCACAATCTCAGCCCAATACTTGTCATCCTCGGAAAGATAGCGAACCTTCACCTTGTCGATGAGCGTGTAGCGGCCTTTCTCTTTGACTAAGGACTGAATCTTGTTCGCTTCATCGGGACGCACAAAGTTTTCGGTCAACGTAGAATCGACAATCTTCATCCCGGCTGCCACTGCTACTGCATCGTCGGTTGCACAATATTTGCCGAGTAGATATTCCAGGACATACACGGGCACGGTGGAGCCGAACTTGACCTTACGCACCAGCTCTTTCCGGACTACCTTGCCGGCGAATATCTGTGAAATCTTGCGGTCGAGGTCCTCGGCTGAAACAGGCGCTTCAGATGGCAATCGACACCTCCACGTTCTCGATTTTCTTTAGCTCGACTCCACTATCGGCATCCAACAGATGCACACTCACTGTTCCAGTGCTCGGAATCTTGCCAGTGAGCATCAACGTCACCGTGTTCGGCTCTGTCGTTTTGGGATCGCTGACGGATGAACGCATTGCTACGTCGCCCGTCGCTTCGCGGTAGCCGTACGTGCCGCTGACCGGCATCGAACACGGCTCGCCAGCCACACGGACTTCCACTTTCACGATGGGCCACTCGGTTTCGAAAAGCCCCTGAGATTGGCCAGTTACCCGCACACTCATAAAACGCGTGGTGATCTTGAGACTCCCCAGTGCCAAGTCCCAGAGCATCTTTCTTGCGCTCTGGGTCGCCGTCCAAGCGGTAGCAGTCAAGGTCAGGACGGGCAACAGAATCTCCTGTGGTGATAACCCTCCGTGGAAGTAAGCTGTCGGTCCGGCAGTTCGGAATCCAGCGAGGTTCCACGGTACGGCGATTTCGAGGTCGCTTGATACTCCCAGCTTCTCCAGTGTCGTATAGAGATAGCTGTCGCTGGTTCTACCACCAGTGCCAACCCAGACTCTCCGGTGCAGTAATGCACCTTTCTCGCCGGGAGGGTCGATCTTTTCCGATTCCGCCAAGTCCTCGCCAAATACGTAGCCGTGATCTGCGACAATCACGAAGCGTTCCACGCCGTTTTCGGCCAGCCTCCGCAGCGCCAGGACCAGGTGACTCAGAACCTTCTCCATGTGCTCGCGCGTGCTTGTCATTTGATCTTCGCCGCTTTGGTCGATCTCGCGCGATGTCACAAGCACAAGTGCCGGACCTGCACTCAGTTCTTTTAGCTTACGCTTAAAATTTGCCGGTTCCTCCAGCTTCAATTCTGCAAATGGCACACCCGCGTTGCGGCGCAGATAGTCCATTCTGTCCTGCCGATTGCGAAGGACCTCGTCATGGATTGATACTTGGAGCTTAGGCGCGGCAGAAAGCCGCAATCCGCTCCCGGCACCGGGAAGAAGCGCGGCCATACCGACTTCTGTGATGGAAGGTGCCGTGCCGATCACGCATTCCACCCGCGCGTCAAACTCTTTACCAAGTAGCGCGGGCAGCTCACGCGCCAACTCAAAGCGAAGAGCATCAACAAGGATGTAAGCGGTGCGATGTTCACGGCAAAGCGGCGCAACCATAGTTTCAAAAATCTGCGACTGGCGATAGAAGCCGCTTACGCCGAAGCCATCGGCCTTCCACGCGCGCAAGAAAACTTCAGCTAAGGAACCGGCGATTTGGGAATACCGCTGTCGTGCGCGAGTGACGAGTGTGCTCGATTTCCGCCGGTGGGTCTGCCAGGGCAAACTCCAGACTACTGGCCCGTTTCTCCAGACGGCGATGGAGCATATCAAGCTCATACCAGCCATCAGAATCCCGAGTGTAGGCGGTGATGAGTTCCGTAGCCGTATGAGACCGCTTGAGAGCCGACTCGATTTCCGAGGCCCGGCGCATCAAGTGCGCAGCTTGCGCTACTAGAGTCCACTCTGCTTGCAGGTCAGGTTCCTGTTCGGCCCAGAATCCAGCGCGGCGCTCCTCGGCGATCTGCGCCAACGCAGCGTCTTCGTTGGCAGCGAGACGGGCGGCGACACTTCGGAGAAGCCGGCGTTCAAGGCCTACGAACGTGACTGCCCGCTCCAAGAGGTCTTGGGAAAACTCGATCGATTCAAGATGTAGAGCCCTCTCAACCGATAGCGCAAGCTGGCGATAGCTAAGAGCCAAATCGCGGCGATTTCGCCACTCACGGGCTAAGTAGGAACAGCGCCGCAAAACAGAGGAGTCCTTCGAGGTGAGAACAGACTTCAGCGCTGGGGGCGTACCATCGCCCAGAGTTTCCAGGAGATCTGCGGCGAGCACTTGTCGAGCCAGAATTGCTCGCATGTCATCTGGAGACTGTTGTTCCGTCGCAGCAACTCCGAAGTGGCTCTTTAGCTTTTGGGCCCAGTCGGCCACGGCACTCTTAGAGATCAACTCGGCATCCCGACCGGAGTGAGCCAGGAAATCCAGTGCCGCCTCCTCCGCTACTGGCGTCCCGAACAGAACTGTCAAGACCGTGGGGAGAGCTGCGTCGCCCCCATCACGATTCAGAGACTCCAAATCCGCCAGCGTAAGATGATTCTCTTCAATCTCCCTGTCCAAGCGCGCAAGGCGTGTCTCAGCTACCCGACCCTTGAGCGCCCGGCGTGCGATCACCGCCAGCTTCGTGTTCCCTTGACCCATGACGCCGGGACGGACTGTCTCGCCGAAGGTGAGTAGCTCAGAGAGAGGGAGATAAGCGTCATCGTATTCGAGGGCCAGGTAGAGCAGCAGTCTGGGAGGTTCGACGTTACGAATCAAAGCTTCGGCTGCCGCTCTCAGCGCGTAGTAGCTGCCGTCATAAACAAGCATTTGGCAGCCGGGAATTTGGAGCTGGTTCAGCACGGATTCATAGTGACGGTCCGGATCAAACCAAACCACCAAGCCATGATCCTGAATATGCTTGGTCAGAACTTGCCGGAGTTCGTCGAGAATTACTCCCATGTCGTTTCCTTAGGCCAGCCCATGAGCGATGGCGAAGCTCTTATTTTTCGCGCAGGCCTTGAGTACTTGTTCGGGCCAGTACCGCATGGCGGTTTTCGCCCAGTTGAATTCACCCTTTTCCAGATCTTTCCAAGCCTTTTTGAGATCAAGCTTCGCATCTGCGCGTTTCCATGAAGGCGTAAGTTCGTGGAGCGGCGCAGCATTTAACAGGACACCATCATCGAACTCCGGGGACCAATGGGCTGTGGATGGCTTTCCGTGCGCGTCCTTGATCGCCACGTTATTGGCTGCCGATATGTGGTGGTCAAACGCCTTCAGGTCTTCAAGCTCTTCGGCGAGTTCCCGAGCGTTTTTCGCCCAGATCGCCTTCTCTCGACCGCTGGCTGCAGCTTCCTTCCTCTTCGCCTCCTGGAGTTCGTTCTCAAGCAAGTGTATACGCCCACCGAGGTAGCGTTTGCTCTGAAGGATCGCAAGCGTTTGGTCTGGTGGCACGCTCATGGAAGAGGTACGCGCTGTACTTGCGGTCCGGAGACTGGAGCAGCCAGTAGACCGGCCGCTTCCGATAGCGTCTGACGTGCTCTTTGAAGAACGACCCGAGCAGGTACTCTTCCACCGATTGCCGAATGGCACCCTGCTGTGCCGGTGGCAGCGTGAATGATTTGTTCTGCCTGAGTATCCCCGTGGATTAACCTGAGAATCTCGACGACGCGTGCGGCAAGATCGTTAGGATGGCCTTCCTCGTATGACCATCAGGTCTGCACGACCCGTAGTTTTCTGGAGTTTCGCGGCTGTTTCGTATGCTGAAACGCCCACATCCCAAAGCTCCTTCAATGCCCGGTTGGAACCGGCCAAGGGCAACGCCGACGCTATAACTGAACCACCGTTTTGCGAGATCTTCCGGCGTGAGCGAGACTGTGACTTCTCCCTCGCCCGCGGACTCGTTCTCGGTATCAGCGCTTGTTTCATCTTCGGTTATATCGATCGGCTCCGCTAGTTCTGCTTCGATCGCTTTCCGGTCAGGGGCGGAAATCTCATAGAGACGGTAGACTTCCTCGTCGATTTCTTGCTCCATGCGTGCAAGTTGCTGATGGCGAGCGGTAACGATACCACCGCCGTTCGGCCAATCGGGTGGCGACATGAAATCGTAGGTCGTTTCATCCTCCGCGCTATCGGACTTTGCACAACAGAGTGCCTTATCGACCAGACCTCGAAGTGTACCGTCCGATTTAATAGGCACTGGAATGCGGGCAACGTCTCCCACCTGGAAGCTAATTGTGGGATTTACTAGTTCCAGAACGTAGTTTGCGAAAGAAGAGTTGAGTAGCCCAAGAACAAGAGGGATATCCGTAGGAAATGCAGATGATCCTTTAACATCGAAAATAAATCCACCGGGAGAGAGTCTAGCGCCGAATCGTCTTCCCGTAATTTCGGACCATGTGATGCCGCGCTTGAAGTATTCAGATTGCGCACGGGGGAAAGACGGGGATGCCATGATTTCAGCGCCATCATCGCCCCAGTTGACGACATAATCTTGGTTGCCGTACCAACGCCTCGATTCTCCTCCCTTCATGTAGGGAAACCAATTCTTGTGACTGGCGCGTGCATTTGCAGAGTTCTTGGCTGTACGCATGGTGCGATCTGTTCCGACTTCCCACCAATAGCGCAAAAACCGAAAATTGTCGGAAGTCGTCATGCCGCAATGTGTGTGTGTGATATCTCCAATCTTTTTGTTGCTCTTGAAAATCGAAAGTAGAGTGGGTGTGATCCAATAAACCCAAGGGCTCCCCGGTATGGCAGCGAAATCGCCTTGCCGATATTCGTAAATGCGAGGATCTGGCTCGCCATTCTTCCGCCGCCCCAGTGCCTGTTCAAACGCCACCTTTTTTGCCTCTGCGTCGGTCTCCTTGACCAACCGGAAGTAAACCCCTCTTGAGTCCTGACGCGCAGACTGAAAACTTTCACGGCAGAGAACAAAAGCGGTGGTGTTTACCTTTTCACCCTGCACTTCAGGAAAAGCTCGTGGGCCCGCGTGCGCCATCGACTCAATGGCCGTGGCGTTCAAGAGCAATTAAGCGCAGATCTTCAAAACTGGAGATGAACATGAACGATTGCTGAGTGATCATTGCCAGTCGTCCGCCATCCGCCAAAAGCTCTGCGCAGCGCTCGATGAAGGCAGAGTAAAGGTCACTCTTGCTCTTCTTGTAGTTCCGCTTCATGAATTGCGACATCTCAGGGTTCATGTTGCGGTTGGACATGTAGGGGGGGTTTGTGAAGACTACGTCGAAACGGCGAGTCAACACATCGAGCAAGCGAAGGCCTTTGCTCGTCTCGTTGCCAAAGTACGATTCATCGATGCCTTGCTTGGCCTTGAGCGCCACATAGTCGTCGATCGCTTTCCGCAGCCTTTCCGCCTCGATGTTCCGGAAGTGTTCTTCGAGCCTCACCAGCGATCCCATCATGCTTGCTTCAGCAACACTTTCGCAGAACTTCTGCAACAACTCGCGGGTGACGCCCTGGGGCAGGCCGACTTCCTTGGCGATGTTGGCCAAGTGCTGTCCGCGGAACACTGCGACGTCGGCGCAGGCAAGATTGCTCTCAGCCAGCACCGCTCCTTTGTATGCGGTCTTGGCGCGCAGATAAAGGGCAAGAGCGGCCAACTGAACCGCCCGCAGGTCGATATCGATCCCGAATAGGTTATTTGCCAATATGGCAGCCGCGATCTCCTCTTCCTTCGTAACCGAAGCACGCGCCGGCCAGCCCGGCTTGCCAACGTTCTCAAGTTCCTCACGATACATTTGGACAAACAAATCAAATGCAACTAATCCAAAGTGCATCGTGCCGGTGGCCGGGTCGAGGACGTGGATTTCCTTAACTGGTTTCAAAGAGGGCCTGGTAGGGCTTGTTGGAAGCGGGACAAGCGATTCGAGAATTTCAGCAAGTTTGCTGTCGGGGTGCATGGATAGCCAAAGGCGTCCAAGGCTGTTCTGGACAAGGAACCGAACAATCCAGCGCGGCGTAAATACTTGAGTTGCAGCCGGAATATCGGATTTCTGGAATTTCTTCTTTTCCTTGAACACCCGATCGAATGCAGCGTTCTTCTCTTCTGCGATGAAGAACTGATAGATCCAACCGATCGTCTCTTCGTTCCCAGGCTCCCAGGCTGCTTTCATGTCATCTGCGTTGAGCGCGTCAACGACCTTCCGGAGAACGCGGGGACGCGGGAAGAGAATGCTGGCAAGATTTTCCGGATCGAAGAGGACCCGCACCTCCTTCGCCAGCTCTCCACACTGCCAGAGCAGAAAGTGACGATATGCGCGGTCGTTCGGTCCCTCGTCAAAGTCGTCCAGAGGCATGCTGCCCTTTTCGAATAGCTTCAAGTCGGTATCGTGATTAGCCAGGTAAATCTTGAAGCCATTTGAATCATGGTAGCGGTCGACAGCGCCACGCATTAGTTTCCGGCCCTCCATAAGTTTGAAGGCCACCAAACGATTCAGATGGGTGAAGGCGACTTCTTTCACCAGCTTCCGGTGAGCATCTGCTAAGGTGATGCCCGCCTCCTGCTCGTCCGAAAACAACTTCTCAAGCCGCTTCCGCGTCGCCATTGCCTCAGGAACACGGGCCAGTATGGGCAGCTTCGCTTTTGGAAGGAATATGCCGTTGGTCTCTAGGCCGTAGACCTGGAGGAGTAAGGCCTCCGTCTCCTCAACCAACGTTTGGCGGGCCCCGAGTGTGAATGTTCGAAGGTCAGACATGATCCGCCTCTTTGCGCGCGTCGAGAACTTCCTGGAACTGGCTCATCCTGATTGTCACCAACTCATCAAATGCAAGGCAAACGTGCCCAATCGTATCCACGGCCTGACGCGTCCAGGCGTAGGCGATAGCCTGTTTCTCCATCCCGGCGTCGCCGAGATTCCGGTCCGCCCTATGTACGATAGCGTTGCGGCGCTCAATGCAGTCCGCAATAGTCTTCGTTACGTCCTTTCGCTCTCGCCCCAGGTGGTGTGCCACTTGGTCCCATGGGGAGTCCAGTCCGAGCAAAAGCCCCACTGTCTTGAGTCCTCCGACTGACCCGAGATTTTTCTTTTGAACGAATGTTACGATCTTGTTGCCGAGAAAGACGGCCCGCTCCTCAATGCTCATCAGTCGGAATGCTTCACCGATTGAAAAGGATAAGCCGTCAAAATACTTAACAACTTCGGTTTCATTCGGGAAAAACTCATGCTGCTTCAGTTCAATCACTGTAAAGATGTGTGTCGCCAAAATTGTCGAAAGATAAGTTTCATAGGCCGTGCATCCCGAAACAACGGCCTGCCTCAGAAGATTGGATAGTGACTGCGGTCGCATTGTGGCGGTTGGGACGTTCGCTCCCTCTCGGATACAGCCGAGGAAGAGTGAGTTAAGGACAAGCTGGAGCTGCTCATCCGGCGCTGTTCCGAGCATCTCCCTAAGCCCGATCACCAAGTCACCCTCAGTCACCAACCCATCATTTTCCAGCAGTCGGTGGAGGTGGAGGAGCAACTCGGCAATGCGAAAACTATCCTCGAAAACTTCCTTCGGAGTCATCGTATCAATCCCACGTCACCTTGCGTTTGAGTTCGCGCAGGCTGAAAAGCTTGTCCTTCAGCCGATCAAGAGCCTGCTCGATTTCAGCATCGGTCAAATCCTCAAGTGGTTGAGATCTCGGCAGGAAGTCGCTGAGATGGATGACCTCTACGCCATCTTCCTGCTTCGGCACCAACTCTACTGCTTGTCGTAGCTGTTCGAGAGCGCCAGCACGAAGAGCCGGAAGCAAACTCAGATCCTCTTCGAGAGTGCGCGCGTTGGCCCCCGTCCTTACCTCTTCAACACCAAATGGCTGAAGGCTGAAAGTGCTGACGGCGCGGCGGCGGAGTGAAGCCAGTACAACTTCGCGCGCGCTTTCGTCAGCTTGCGCAAATGTAGGCTGATTTTGTACCTCTTCGATGGCCTTGCTGTATTCCTCAAAACGACGGAGATGAAGTTGTTGGAATATAAGACGATATGCAGCGTCAATGTCGTGTGCCAATCCTGCAATCTGCGCAGATTGCTCCGGTAAGCCTGTCTGTTCCAGAATCTCGCGAAGCGCATGTGCCTGCGATTGAACGCCATCGTCCTGGCCAATCGCATGAAGGACGGGAACTTGATTTTCTAACGCGGCTCGGGCTTGGCCAATGATCTCCAGATTCTTCTCGGTGAGAAACGACCGAATTCGTTGGGCGCTTTCTCGAAGTTCGCGAAAGCTCTTACCTTCGCCGGCGAGCATGCGTACACAGTCGTCTGGTTGACTACCCAGCACAGTGTCCAGGGTTTCGATCCACTCGCGCAGTTGGTTGGCCACGGGCAGGTGGTGCGCTTGCGCCTGGGCCAAGGCCGGGAGGGCGTTTTCTTTCTCCGTCCGCGCCATTTTTTGGAACTCGCTTGCGATCGCCGATTCTTCTACATCCACCTCGCGACCGAGCATGTCTTCAAGACTTTTGACTGCGGAAGAAAGCGTCTTCAAGTCAATGGATTCTCGCGGCGCGAAGCTCGCAGATTTGAAAGCGGAGTTGTTAATGAGCGGAGTTCGAGCCTGCGGCTCCTGGTAATTCCGATAGCGGCGACCTTGATGTGTGACCTCAATGCTACCGGCGCGGAACAAAACGGCGAGAACAAGACGAACCACATCTCTTTCCCATCCATATCCGATCCCACCAAAATAATCTGCGATTTGGCCACCCGTCACCTTGTTGCCGTAGGCGTGCTCTCGCTGCAAGTAACTCAGGATCTCCTGAGCGATTTCTGCCTTGGTGTTGGGAACGTAGCGGTTGCCTTCCCTCGCGACCAAATTCAAGCCCTGCTCGGCATAGAAAAGTGGCTGAAGATTGTTCAAGTTTGCCTGCTTAAGAAATTCCTCCGGTTCATCCCCGCTCATCTGGCGGCTACCCATTTGAACCTTTGGGTAAAGATCAGGCACGGCCTTTGCGCAGAGCCCCCGAATCATCGCGGATAAGTCCGCGCCTAGATCGCCTGCCTCAAACTTGAGGCCGCGGAAGAATCCAACACCTAATTCAAGGCTGCGGCGCAGGGTGTTGGTCAGCTTTGTTTGCAGTTTCTCCTGGTTTGTCCGCTCGGAAACCAGTAAGCCCTTTTCCACATCGGTGACGGTTTGCTCGCCGGTGAGATGCCCATACTTGTCAATCATCTTTTGAGAAGCATGCAGGTCTTCCATCTGCGCTTCCGCTTCGGGCTGGATGGAGAAAAGCCACAGGATTCGGTCCTTGTTGGCGTCCTGGCGGCTTTCCGAGGCGACTTGCGTCTGACGCTTGGCGAAGTCTTCACTCGCATCGAGACTCAGAAGATCAATCGGTATCTGCCCCGCCGGTGGGAGAATCTGTCCGTCGAGGGTAAGCCCTACATTGAACGTGCGCAGACCGTTGTAGTTGTATTGGCGAGCCCTGGCGGTGGAGAAGATTTCGGTGACGGCTCGGCGCAGGATTTCGTTACGCTCCGACCGTTTCACTGAAGCGTAGCCACGCTTCTCCTGTTCCCAATTCTTCTCTTGAGCTGTCTGAAGTTTCCATCCATCGTCCGTCTCACGAACGAACTGTGCTTCCTTGAGACGGAGTAACAATGCTTCAACGGCAGCAACGGGCGGCTGCCCATCCACCTTATTGATGAGCACCGCTGCGATATTCTTAGATGTGCGAGGGAGATCGCGGACGAACTCAAGGAGGCAAACTGCTTTGGCAACGCGAGCGGCGAGGCCAGGGTAGTCCTTATCCTTTTCGAAGCGCTGTCGTATGTCGAGAATGTCCTTTTGTTTTTCCGAAGGGATGTTACCTTCCACAAGTTCATAGATCATGTCGAGGCTTACGAGTGCCCCGACGGGCTCCTCGGCCATGTGCGTTCGGTCTGAGACGAGCATCTCGTGAGACTGTTTGATAATGGTACGGTTGCTTCCGCCAAGGTGCTTCGGGGCATTTGGCTGAAGCCGGATGCCGGTCATGATGTCAATCGAAAGGTCGATAAAGTGTGGCAGGTACGGGTAGAACTGAACGAAATCATCTTCGCCGAAATCTGTTCGGCGTGCCGTGCGCTCCAGTTTGCAGTTCTGGAGGAGCACAGGCCCCATCTTTTTGAAGATGTCGAGGAGAACGGCCTCTTTTTCTTCCTTCTTTGACAAAACACGCTTCGTCGCGACTTCTCGGATATCCGCCGGCGAAAGGTCAATTTGATACTTGAAGCGGTCCTGGAGCTTTGGCAGGTCTATGCGGCCACTCGCAATGTAGTTGTATACTTCCTGGAGTTTTTCCTGAGCCGTCACGATGATCCAAGCCGGGCCTGGGATCTCTCGTTTGCGAAGCCTATCCAAGCTGACGCGACCGAATTGCTCAACAACTGCTCGAAGATTCTCCAAATTCTCGCCACTGCGCGCGACGTACTGACCCATTTCATCTACGATGAATGCAAAGGATTTCCCTGGCCGCCGCTTTGCGCATAGGTCAAAACAACGATCTACGATGTCCTTTACGGTCAGTCGCTGCACGGGACGAGCTTTTACCGACTGCAACCAGGTATCCTCGGACTTGTACGTGCCTCGTTCGAGGTCATGAAGTATCGCACTCGTCCGAGCGAACTTCTGGGCGCCCTTACGGATTCGACGCCAATCATCCTTATAGCGCCGCTGGCATAGATCCTTAAATGTGTCCAGCTTGCCTTCCCGTTCCAGCTCAATTTCAAGCTCCGCAATATCGTAGTCCTCAGCGTAGTCAAGCTCGCGAAGCAAAACGCGGTACATGACCTCAGCGATCCGCTCTGCATTTGTTTGCACCGAGAGGTCTACCTGCACGTCGAACATAAAGACTTCGCACGGGATGCTGGAGTTGAGAAATTCTACGAAGTTGGAAATATTCTTTTGCCCCACCTGAGCGACGAATAGCGCGCTAGCCGACTTTCCAAGTACTGTCCGATTCGCAAGCACGTAGCCCAGGTTCTTGGCGAATGAAGATTTGCCAGATCCGAAGAACCCAGAGATCCAAACACCCACACCCTCGTTCGGCGTTTTTGGCGCATCCGCCATGGCACGCAAGAGGCGCTCGTATTCGCTCTTGATGCGATCTGTCGCAATATATTCGGTTAATTCGGTGTAAACACTCTCTTCATCGGTGTTATTGACCTTGATGATCTCTTCAATGGGCTTTCGAAAATCGCCCTTCAGTAGGTCAGCAATCCTCATCATGAATCTCTCCCATAAATCTTCACACGATAGCTACCGAGCGCCTGATCCTCGGACCTCAAGCCCATGTAATTCAGGGTGTGATTCCACTTTCCGGGGTAGAAAAGCACCGCAGGAATCTTCAATTTGCCACCTAATTGTTCGAGGAGAGACGACACACGGTAAGCTCCCGGAGCAAAGACACTTGCATGAATCAAAAACATAAGCGAGTCGTCCTTTAGACTGCTGGCGGTATTCATGAGCATGGGGCAAAGGGGGCGGAAGTCTGGGTCGGACAAATACTGATTCACTTGGCGCTGAGCTGCCTCAAAGCCGTGCTCCCGTTCGAGGGCTATAAGAACGTCAAGCGCTTCGGATTCGCGGATAGATTCCCAGAACAGGTCCGCAAGGGAAACTAAAGGAACTTTTCGTCTCGTCTTGTTTTCGACTCGAATTGCAAGCTTTTGGACCTCGCCCCGCACAAGCCATTCATTCTCTTCCGGAACGAGCGGATCGTACCGGAAAATGGCAAACGGAAGTTCCCTCGCCATGATGAACGCAGGCGGAATGGCTATGAGATCAGCCTCAAGTAACCTAATTCGATCGCTCAACGACAACACGCGCGTAATCCTCCAATTTCTCGCAAGGGAAAGATATGCTTACAGTGCTTCCGGCAGCATGATACGCGACTAGCTGGCGTTGATGCGCTTCCAGAAAATAATGCTCCACCGCCGGCGTCTGCAGGAGGAAGAGATCCCAATCGGTATGGAATACCAACTTTCGCCCAAGCACCCCCTCGCGGTGTAAGCAAAAAGCAAGATAGGCAAAAGACTCGACCGGCAAAATGAAACTTGCAAGTCGCTTTTGGGATTTGCCTTCCAAGATTCCAAAATCGCGGAACGCAGCCAAAAGGCCCCGAGCTACCTTGGTTGTCACCAATGGTGACCATCTACATCCTTTTCCAGCCAACCAACTACGAACATCCTCCACGCTGACTCCAGCGCGCGCCGCAACCGGGCGGTGACGAAGGTAATCTTGGCAAAAGTCGAAGATCAAGGGTTCAGCCTTTGCACTTATCCAGTAATAGAGCGGCTTAATGAGACGAGGTGGGGCATTCTGGTCTTCGAGTGGGCGAACCAATCTCCACGCGTTTGGTGGTGTCCCGTCAACAAAGCGAGGGATGAAAGTTCTGCGAAGGATATCCGCAGCGCGAGCACGAGTGGTCTTGTTGAGAACATTTGAGCGGATCACTGCCTCTGTGATTTCTTCTATCGGTCCCTCACGCCAAAATCTGACAAGTTGTCGCATCTCCTCGATAAGGGCTCCGCCCTTCTGAATCCGCGTGTTGTAAGCGGATACCTTTCGAATCTGGTTAGGTGTTTTGGGCAAGCATTCACTTTCCAAGCAGACGCCTTTCAAGAAACATGGTTTACAAAGCTCACTCCAGGCTCACTGATCCGAACTCGCATATTCCGTCTCAAACCGCGCCTATTCTACGACATCCGATGACCTGAAAGCGCTCGATAAGCTCGGTTAAGCGATATCCTCTCGAAGTCATGCTCAAAGGAAAACGCGCCGGAAATACCAACGCCCATATTCGTGGTGCCTCATTTCCTTTGACCATTCCGAACAATTCACTGCTACGTTCGCGTCTCGATTCGATTGATTTAAACCTCGCAGACGATTTGTCTCGCTCTCCCCTTTTCAGCGCTCTGAGATTGGTGCTTTCCCGGCGTGTGGACCAGCACGCCACCAGTCTCCACTAGCACGGTTCGCGCCACCTAAAGGCCGTGTCACTCAAGCGTGCGACCCGTTTCGACCTGAACGCACCAATCTCTTCGCTCCTGTTCTCTGTTTCGGGACCTTGCCCCCTCGCTGTTGGTGAAGGGGGCAGAAAGCTCCCGAAACAGGAGAACAACCATGAAAATCGAGCAAGCCAAACAGATCGTAAGCAAGGCAATCGAAGAACTCAGTCAAGCTCTCGAAAGGGGCCACAGTGAATCGCTGAGAAACTACCTCGCGGCAATTGGCCGATTCCATCGGTACAGTCTACGGAACGTAATGCTTATCGCATCGCAGAACCAAACTGCTACGCACGTCGCTGGCTTCCACACGTGGCACAAACTCGGGCGCTTCGTGAAGAAGGGCGAGAAAGGCATTTTGATTCTCGCTCCAATCGTTCGAGCGAAGAACCAAGGAGCGGAACAAACCGAAACCGATGAATCTTCAACTGCTGTCGGCTTCCGGGCCGCGTATGTGTTCGACATCAGCCAGACGGACGGTCAAGAACTTCCTGAAATCGGCAACGTCAATGGCGATCCTCGCGAATACCGCGACCGGCTCGGCAAATTCGTTACTGACCAAGGCATTCTTCTCGAATACTCGCAGGACATCGCCCCAGCTCGCGGCACTTCCGCAGGTGGCAAGATCACTTTATTGCCGGACCAGACGCCCGCTGAGGAATTCGCCACGCTAGCGCATGAGGTCGCACACGAATTGATGCACCGTAACGAGCAACGCGCCAGCACTTCGAAGCGCAGCCGCGAGACGGAAGCCGAGGCCGTAGCATTCGTCGTCTGCCAAGCAATCGGGCTTGAGACCGGATCGGCAGCGCAAGATTACATCCAACTTTACGAGGGTGACGCCAAGCTGTTGTCAGAGAGCTTGCAGCATATCCAGCAAACCGCAACTCGTATTCTCAACGCTATCGGCGCGGAGGAAACCTCCGCGCCGCCCGCCTAAGCCAGGTTCCCTGGGCATATCCGACCACGCGATAACAGTCGACATCTGCTCGGCACAATTTCAGAGCGACTGTCCCCATCCCGCGAGCACATCTCGAACTTTTGTTGCGTCTTCTCGCTTTCCTGGCTCTTCACGTGCCAACTCAAGAAACTTTCGAAAAGAAAGCACCGCAGATCGCCGGTCGCCAGACAGTTCTTCCGCCCGTGCTTTATCAAGCCATGCATCAGAATCCCTGGGATTTATTCCGACGACCATCTGAAAACACCCAACCGCTTCGCTAGGCCGACCGAGGAGACGCAAGGTGACACCTTTGTTGAACCAGGCATCGGCATCTCGCGGATCATTCTCCAATGCCTTGGAATACCACGCAATTGCATCTTCCTGCTGTCCCAAGTCGCCGAGTGTGGCACCGATATTGATGCAAACGTTACTGCTGCGAGGATCGGCGTCTAACGCCTTGCCCAACCACAGTAATGCATCTTGCGGTCGGCCAACAGCCCGAAGTGTGAGACCCATGTTCGTCAATGCATCGGCAGCCTTCGGATCACTGTCTAGCGCTTTCGTAAAACTCATTAAGGCGTCCTCATGCCGACCTAACTGACCAAGAGCCACTCCCTGCTTGACCAAGGCGTCAACGGAAGAGGGATCTATCTCGACAGCCTTCGCGAAGGAGGCAAGCGCTTGTTCAGTTCGACCCAAATCGAAAAACGAGATTCCAGCATTCGTCCAAGCAGCGGACGATAGCGGGTCAATTTCCACTGCTTTCTTCGCGCACGTCAGTGCTTCCTCTCGGCGGTGAAGGCTCGTGAGCAGAACGGCCATATTGTTCCACACGACAGCATTCTGGGGATCGAGCTCGACGGCTTTTGCATACGAGACAAGCGCTTCCTCGCTGCGACCCAAAGACCGCAGTGCGAGAGCCTTATTGCTCCAAAAGCGGCTGTCTTGGGGCCTAATATCGATGGCTTTGCAATAACATGTAAGCGCCTCCTGATGCCGGCCTAACGAGTCGAGCGGGTTGCCCTTGTTGTTCCATGCGGTCGCGTCATATGGATCGATCTCTAAGGTTTTGTCAAAACAAATGAGTGCATCCTGGTATCGGCCAAGCGCATTGAGGGAAGCTCCTTTGTTGTTCCAAAACGTGGCTGTCTTTTCACCCGTTACCGGAATCTGAAATGTTCGTCCGGTGCGTTCGCGGAATATCTGTTTCAGCTCTGTTTGTAATGCCTCGAAGCTCTCCGGTCGCCGCGACGGCTCAGGCATGAGGCATCGCTCAACAAGGTTTTGCAGTGGAGCGCTGCCTTGCGGCACGTGACCACTCATTTGCTGCTGAAACACTTCACGGATATAAGTATCAGCGTCTCTTGCTTGGGGCGAATGGAACGGCGGCACTGGGCTAGAAGCGGCCATTTGCCATAAGACGAGTCCGAAACTGTAAATGTCGCTGCGAATGCTGGATGATTCCCCAAGGATCACCTCGGGTGCGATGTAACCTGGAGTCCCGCATACTCCTTTGCCCTCATGCTGTAAAAAGCTGAATCCGAAGCCACCACGTTCGCGACTTGCCGCAAATGAGAGGGTTCTTCCACTTGCCAGTGCTTCGGCTCCTGTGCCGAGGCCGAAGTCAGTGATTTTGAGCGTGCCATCCTGGGTAATGAGGATATTGCTTGGCTTGATGTCTCTGTGGCATTTCAGCCCGTGGCTATTTGCGTGTTCCATGCCAGAACAGAATTCGATTCCCCACATCAATACTTGGTCGATGTTGAGTACCTCATTTGGCGTGCTCAAATGGTCAGCTAAGCTCACCCGCCCTAACGCATCGGGTGCAACGTAATCCATCTCGACGAACAGGCGTCCGGAGAATTCTTCCACCCATCGCGCGGTTACTATGAATGCGTGCTCATCAAGTCCAACCCACAGCAGTGCTTCTTTTTTGAAAGTTTGCTTGGAAGCGACATCAGCGAGAAACTCCGTTCGAATGGTCTTGAGTGCACAGGCCCTTTGCGCCGAGCGGTCGTACGCCAGATATACCTCGCCAAAGCCACCCCTGCCGAGAGCACTGTGCAACTCATACCTACTGCCAATAACGTCCCCTTTCTTGAACATCAACGTAGACGTTGCCAACATGCCTCCTATTCAACCGTTTCTTTCGCTTGGGCCGGACGTATTTTCACTTCGGGACTCATTGCACCGAGTTCTTCGTGTGACAGCAGTTTCGAATGTGGACGAATCAACATCCGCATTAGAATTATTTGTCATCTCTGACTCAACCTGACTCGCCCCGGCTTTCTGCATAAAATGCTTATTCAGCCGATTCTAAGATGTGAGTAGCGTTGCAGCATGAAGGCGAGGTACGTTTCGATCTTCGTATATCGAATCCGCTTGCTAATTGGGCTTCTTTTTTATGTGGCGAAGAGCGCGATCGAGCACCCTTTTGCGCAGCGACAAATGCTGTTCGCTCTGTTCTTGAAATGCTCCTGAATCGCGAGGACCAAATTCTTCAGGAACGCCTTCTTCTGAAGCCAGATATTGGTTCGACCACATGGCTCGAAGCCCCATCGAATAAATGACGTTCTCCAACAACCCCGGTCTATAGCAGACAGATGGAATAAACGCACAGAATGAGAGAATTTCTTTGCCTTGTTGCTCCAAGACGCCAACTGGCGAAGACTCTCCCATTAAGAGCAATCCACTTTGCAACAGTTTTACATTTCTATCGCTGTCCACGCACCAGGAGCCCATGAAATGAGTACGGGTCGGATTCCTCAGTTCGGCCAGGTTTAATTGAGAGGCTAGTGATTCAACATTTGCTCCGCGCAAATTCAATGGTAGCCGCAGTAAAATGAAAAGTCCGCTACCCAATACCGGATGTCTTATCTCGTTGTCTAATGTAAGGAGTGCTGATGGAGGCATGCAACCAGGGAATGGGAATTCGGCGGTTAGACCATCCTCCCCTTCGTTTGCCATCAACCACGGCTTGGGGTTTACTTCCATCGCTGCGTGAAAGTCTTCTCTTGTAAATCGTGATGGATCTTTGCCCCACGGCGCATACAAAAGTGGGACTACATCAAGCATCTCATCCTTTTGTTTTCGCAAACCATTCGTTGGGTGAGCAGATTCATCCACATCCCCTCCAATGAGTGTTGCAAGGGCATCGGGCTGGAGGTGGGCTTCAGCAGCTTGAAGTGAGACGGAGCTAAGGAAGAACACACTAAGCCAAGGAAAATTCTGAGAATGAAAATAGGCTGAGGACCGAAGGCTTATCTTTTTCGTCTCCGGATTCCACACATAGGCGCTAAGGCTGGCGTTGCGATTAAGAATACTCAGCGATTCGAGCTGCGTGTCCCTCTTGCTTCACGTTTCGCAGGACATCAGTTTCTGCGTGCACTCGCACAATCTCGTCGCCGTCCTCTATCATGATAGTTTCAGCCCATATTCGTTGCGCCAATCGGTGTCCCCACCAAGTCAGATTGCGCTCTTCACGAACGCTCCACTCTGGATCAATCTTCATTTGCTCATAAATGAAGGCCAAGAGCTGAGGCCCAACGTCTCCTGTAATGCGCTCCTTCTGGCTGGTCAAAGCCACCCTCTTCGCCCCTGGACTCTCCCTATCCGGGGAAGGCTCCATAAGGCTCACAGGAGGCTCCTGGTTGGGCTCTGGCGGCAACCAAAGCGTGGGACACACCCGTTTTAACAGGAACTTCTCAAATCGCTCCTTGGGAAACGCTTCAGCGGCCATTTGCTCCGGGATTCCAGTCTCGTGGATCGAACCGCTCCACGCGAATAAGAGCGCACGCATTTCGGGCCACACATGCTCTGGCTGAAGAAGCATTTGAGCAAGCTGTTTACTGGCCTCTGCCTGTGTGAGGGTACTTGTCGTTCGCCTGCGGGCACCCTTCATCTCCGCTGAGACTCTCGTCCATGGATCTCCAAAATGGGAACTGACGAGATCGTGGACGACGACTACTCCTTGACCAAAGGCTTCGAGGACCTTGGTGGTGATGGATAATCTCGATTCCTCAGGGATTTCCGCGCTAAGTAGTATCAGGCTTGGGCAACTACCAAATCCGAATTGTAAGAGCGGTTCCAAATCATTCACCGATTCCCACCCGGCACCTACTGTAAAACGAGCAACTTCTTCCACGGACTGCGAGAAAGGATTCAGCATCACGTTCACGACAGGCAGTACTTTACCCTCCTCCCAATCTCCGACAGCCGCCACAAAGCTAAATGTGGGGCCTGCAGGATTCACGATACCAAGTGCAAAAAACACTTCCAGAGAAGCGCATTCAATGCTCTCAAACGTTGAGGGCAGTCTCTCAGGGAGGAGGCTGATTACGCATCGACTCTCCTTGGCTTGCCCCTCGAACGATTTCGATTCTTTGAATGAGAAGTTGGAACCTGGACAGCCCAGTTTCTGAAAGATGGCAACCCACGTAGGTTTGGCTTCCAGCTGGTTGTGCGTCTCGGCTATATCCGTGAGTTGGGTCAGGCTATTAGCTTTGGCGAAGAACTCCATGGCCGACCGTGCGGTGTCGGTGCGGTACTCTCCGTAATTACGGTGGACATGATGGAACCCACCTGCCCCAGCAACTTCATACACGGACTCAACACAGGCACCCAATCGAGGTGAAGTGGTACACGTCTCCGCTAGGGTGAATCCGTCTTCTTGCTTCATGATGTCAAAAAAGCGACTACTTTCGTCTCGATCGACGGCGCTGAAGAAGAACAAGTGATAAGGTGCCTTGAGAGCGGCCTCCCCATTCTCGTTGTTGCGAGCCTGCGCTGGCATTTCACGCAACTCCTTAGCCATTTTTCTCACGTCTACCTTTGTAAGGTCATTAGCTGCAGCCGTGCTCATTGCAACAGCTGCGGCTTGTTCGAGACATTTGCACCACGTTGCTTCATCAACATTTATGGCCAAAATCGCAATCAGCAAGTCGTTCTTATCTTCTCCGACTTTCTCGACATCGGCCGCGATAGCGCTTGTTTTCAATTGCCCCACGCGCTGAGCGAGTTCCTTAATCAAGGCTGCTTCTAGTGCGCTGCCTCCTCCCATCTTGTCTTGAATGCCCTTTTTCAGCGCTAGGAAAATGCCAAGCCGGTGCTGAGCAAGCTCCATATTTTCCATCCTTCGCTCCTAACCGTGTCTTCTCCCAATAGGACGTGTGAGCCCCCATCTTGGCCGAGGGGGGAGTTCATTAGAAAGCTCTTTCTACGAGGAGGAATTCTTGCCGAGGAAGGCCTCAGCGCTTGTCTGGGGAACTACGCGCATCACCTCTCCTCATTGCTTCCCGAACCTTCGAGGCGAGAGGCTCTGATACTGGCGGTTGCAGCGGGTTTCCTTTTGGGTCAAGAACGAACACTTGGCCCTTTTCATCCAGTCCGTAGTGCTCGGTCCCGATTACGCCTGCCATCAGTGTTGCTACTATCGCCATCATCTTCTCCCGTTTTTTCCTGCACTGCTCCTGGATTCGGCTCGAAGGGGCTTGCAGCCCCGACATTCAGTGCGCCGCCTCTGCCATTTCCTCGCCCTTCTCTCCTTCGCAGAGTTGTTTCCAAGGTGCGGTGCCAAGCGCGTTTACATACAACAACCCATCCGTCGTGAGGACGCCGTATTCTATGGTTCGTTTACCATCGTTGAGAGAAGAGTATTGGTAGCAAACGGTTCCATCGGCTAGATAGAGTGCAGAAAGAGGCTTTAACGAATCCTTGTGCAACTCCCAGATGTGACTAAGGCCCGTTGCTGCTCGCATTTGCTTAAACTCGCGAGGGCTCATGCCAGGGCTGTCCTCTTTCATTTGTGCTTTCAGTTTCGCCAACGTTGGAAGCGTGGCAAAAGGCTTTACGGATGTAGTTGGCTTCGAAACTTCTCCCTGTGCGCCTGCTTGAAGCCCCGTAACTGCTTTCAGAAATGCCTCTTTGTATTTGTCGTAGTCTTTGCCATAGGCAAGGAATTCCTCGCGACTGACAACTTTCTTATAACTGTCACCCGAGAAAATAACTTGGCTGTAGTTCATGAGGCGCGCTGCATTCCAGAAGTTCGCGTCGCTTGCCTGTTTAAGCCCTTGGATCAACTCGTCGGCCATTTCATCATTCATCGACGGAAGTTGGAATACGAGAATGTCATGGTTTGCACCTGTAACATCAACGCGGATCGGGTTGTTTTGCTTTTGAAACGCGCCCGCCATTTGCAGGGCTAAGCCCTCGCGCATTCGCTTCTTCGTATCCGGCGACAGGCCGTCATCATCACTGCCTAGCGCAGAGGTAGATTTTGAAAGCAATGCATAGTCATCGAGCGCACCGGGGTTCCCCAACACCTGCTGGCCTTTGGCAGCACCACCATCATGCCAAGAAGCAGCGATGAACCCAAAAACCATAACCCCGACCAAAGTTCCAACGAGTATGTAAGCAGTGTGCAGCGCAGTTTTTCTCTTCGAAGTCCGCACGTCGCCGTCGTTTGCTTTCTGCCCTGTGCCTGCCGAGAGGATGCCAAACACGACGGCTGCCGAGAATGTTAATTGAAGGGGCGTTGTCAGTCGGCCAAGGGCCTCCAAGAATATGAATAGTCCATTCTTGTCTAGATTTTGAGACCAGCGGGTGGCAATGTTGAAGATCAGAAGGCCAGCGAACCATCCAACAA
Source organism: uncultured Acidobacteriota bacterium (assembly GCA_963719875.1). Taxonomy (GTDB): domain Bacteria; phylum Acidobacteriota; class Terriglobia; order Acidiferrales; family UBA7541; genus Palsa-360. Next base: position 247,905 of record CAVRDJ010000003.1, read on the forward strand.
TCCACAAGATTCTGCTTATTTTTCCTCTGGTCATGTCTCTCCCCTGAGCCCCTCAGAATCGGGGAGCCCCTCCAGTGTCGCGGAGTCCAGCACGAGCTGCTGCCGCCGAGTGTTTCTCAATCCACTATCGGTTAATGGGATAACCACGCAGAATTTAGCCTATCGGTGGCTGCTGCACAACAGATGCTGTTAACTTGATCCGGGAGTAAGTAATCAGGAGGACAAATGCCAACACTTGAAGTCCATCAGCTTTCGGCGAGCGAAGTGTACCGGGACATAGTGAGAGTCAGTGAGGCGCATCGTACTGATAAGCGGATGGAGAGAATCAAAGAGGGTAGAGTCTGTCTTGTCCGAGCTAACGGGCGAGAGTGCCTTGCGATTTTGCGCGGCTACCAGGACAGCTCCGACTCAGAGATAAGAATGGACGACTATACGCGCGGGCCAGACAAATTAAACCTGAAAGTGAATCACTCCTATGAATTCGAATTCACACAGGTACGCTTCTTGGGCACGCTGCGTTGGGCGTGGAACGCGAGCGAGATGGGCTATCAGGTCGCATCTCGAATAGCCATCATCAGCTTCCTCATGGGCCTTGTTGGATTGGTCTTGGGCGTAGACTGGCACTGGGTTTGGTCAGTTGTGCGCAACCTCACTGGCCACGGTTAAGCGAAGTTTCCAAGTAATCCGCAAGTACCACACTGTTCGGATCCCTGTTCAATCCTCTGTCCTCCCGAAAGTGCCGGTGAACTTCAGGCCGCTGTCTAGCCCGGCAGAGTCTGGATATCCACCCCTCCTGTAGCTGTGTCCTCCCTAGATAGCGAGCGATATCATCGCGTTTTGCCCCATTATCTCCGTTCCGCCCTTTCATTGGGCACAGCTTCGGGATAATTCCTGCGCCCGGCAGCTTCGCGTCTTCTGCTTTTCCGGCTCCTCCCAACAAATCTTCTGAAATGCCATCGAAGATTTTTTGTGTCCCTCCCACAAAGCAGACACTCGCTTTGGGAGCAGCATCCTCTCGCTTCCGGGTGCCCCAATTACAAGGGCGGAAACGGAGATCAAAATGTACCAAAACAGAGTTCATCTCATCGGTTATCTCGGCAAGAACCCGGAGCACAAGTCCGTCAAGACGACAGACCGCAAATACGCGGTTCTTTCACTGGCGACTCAGCGTTCATGGAAAGGTGCCGACGAAGAATGGCATTCCAAGACGGAGTGGCATCGCATCGTCGCGTGGAACGGCCTCGGCGAGTACGCCGCCGCTATGCTGCGCAAGAGCGATCACATCTACGTCGAGGGCACGCTGGTGAGCAGCACCTACCAGAAGGAGTTCGGAAAGGCTAAGAACAAGATCACCGTGCCGCTCAAAACTTGGCAGGTCAAGGCGGATTCCATCCGCAAGCTGAACCGCACCAAGAAAGATCAGGTGCCAGACACTGCGCCGCTTGGTGCTCAGCCGGAGGAGGTTCCATTCTGAACTGACCATCCGCAAAGGGCCTCGGCTCGCCCCGAGGCCCATTATTATTTGTAAGATTGGCCTCCGCTTGGAGTATCTTGAACTTTAATTCGGGCGATAGGTCGAACGCGAAAGCGCGGCAGGTGCTACGAGGATGACGGCTCAATACACCTGCCGATTCTCTCGGGAGGAAGCCATGAAAAACAATGTGTTGT
>CAVRDJ010000004.1:0-2270219 GCA_963719875.1 uncultured Acidobacteriota bacterium
TCCTGTTCAAGGACAAGCAGTTCTTGAACTGGAGAAAGCAGCAACAAACGGCTGGCAAGAGGGATGGGAACGCGGTTGCAAGAGTGGCATCAAAATGATGCAGAAAATCCTTAGCTCGAAGAACTTCGTCGCCTGCTTGCTGGCGGCGGCTACGGGAATGACCCTCTATTTTCGGGTGCCGTTTCCCGAAGAAAATGTCTTCCTGCAGGTCATGGCTCTGCGGTCGCCGTCAATCTTCTTCTTCGTCAAATACTCTTACACCCTGTTCCTCTTCTCGACTCCGTACATTGGTTATTCCATCGTGCTCTCTGGCGTTTACATATTTAGTCTTAAAGCGGGCCGTCGAATTCGCGCGGGCCGATTGCCTCTCTTTCCCGACCCCCGAAAGAGGGACGACCTCTTCCTCGTCCTCGGGGAGGTTCACAATCCTCGTAAGCACGTACCCGCAGAAAATCCGCAGTGGCTCGTGATCCCGGAAAGAGGTCTTTTCACGGGCATCGCAATTCTCGGCGCAATCGGCACCGGAAAGACAAGCTGCTGCATGTACCCATACGCAGACCAGATTCTTGGGTACCGGGCAGGAGATAAAGATAAGAGGATCGGAGGTCTCGTTCTCGAAGTGAAGGGCGACTTCTGCCACAGGGTTAGAGAAATCCTAGAGCGCCACGGGAGGGCTGAAGACTATATCGAAATCAGCCTCAATTCTGATTATCGCTACAACCCGCTCCACAACGACCTCGACGCATACGCCTTGGCATACAACATCGCATCACTGCTAAACAACCTCTTCGGGCGGGGTAAGGAACCTTTCTGGCAGCAGGCATACACAAATCTGGTCAAGTTCATCATCCTTCTTCATAAGGTAGCGTTCGACTACGTAACCTTGTTCGATGTCTACGAATGCGCGATTGACCCCGCCACGCTCGAAAAGAAAATCAATGAAGCAGAGCGCAGACTCACCGAGACGGATTCAGTGCTGGTATCGGAGGAGGAATATCTCAAGCATCCCCGCGAGCTTGAGCCGTTCAAATTCCGGCTGGACGAAGAATCGAAGAGTTATGTCGCGACTCTGACGCCCGGCCTTGCCGCTGTGTTAAAGGACAAGGCGATTCAATGGGAAGCGGAGAATGTCGGCGGACGCAAGCCGGTGTCACCAGAAAAGAAAGAGCAGCTCGAAGCAGTCAAGCGTTGGTTCAACCACGATTGGCGACGGATTGAGCCAAAGTTGCGTACATCAATCGTCGAAGGAATTTCGGTATTTCTTTCGCTATTCGACGACAACCCGTGCCGTGAAGCGGACGTTCTGCCCACCCGCTCAGTGCTATGACACCCAGGCAAATGCTGATTTCAAGTATGGCAAGCCCCTGCCTTCCTTCAAATGGCTCATCGAGAACGGCAAGGTCTGCGCGCTGAACTTTCCGATTGGCATGAACGCGGGCTTGGCAAAAGCCATTGGTGTAATGATGAAACTGGACTTCGAACGATCCGTGCTGAACCGGGTCCCCGATATGGAGGCTCATCCCGACCGCCATTTCCGTGAGGTCCTATTCATGTGCGACGAGTACCAGCATTTCGCCACCGTCGGTGAAAGCGAGCCAACCGGCGATGAGAAGTTCTTCAGTCTCTCCCGCCAGCCGAAGTGCATTCCAATTGTCGCCACTCAAAGCATCAGTTCTCTCAAGTCCGCTCTGCCCGGTGAAACTTGGCGCACACTCTTGCAGACTTTCCGCACGAAGATATTCCTCGCACTCTCGGATGATTTCTCCGCCAGAACCGCCAGCGAGCTGTGCGGACGCGAAGACAAGCTCAAGGTCAGTTACAACCTCTCCGAGAGTGGGCACGACGCCCGTGTAAGCCTACTCACAGGAAAAGCGCTCTCGCACAAGTCCAACATTACGGCCTCGAAGAGCTACAACACGCAGGTCGATTTTCGGTTCGACATGAAGACCTTCACGGAATTGCGCAACGCACAATCCGTGACCATTGCGTATGACGGCACGAACCCGATGCCGCCGATGTTCTGCTACCTGAAGCCCTACTTCAACGACGCGAACAAATCCTACTTTCGGCAGCTTGCAGACGGAGAACTCTGATGAACGGATTCGAGATGATCCTTCCATTCCTGAAGCCCATCGAGCATTTGATCCTGGATGACTCAATCAGCGAGGTCATGGTGAACGGCGCAGATCGTGTGTTCGTCGAGAAGGCCGGTTTCGTCGAGGAAGTCCACGGACTCTCCATTGGGGAAAAGTCCCTGATGGTCGCGGTAAAGAATATCGCTCGCCGTCTCGGTGACGATATTTCGGAGTCTAAGCCAATTCTCGACTCACGCCTGCCTGACGGCAGCCGGGTCGCGGCTGTAATTCCCCCATGCAGTTTGAACGGGGTAACACTCACCATTCGCAAATTCAATTCCCGCCACTTTGGGATTGAGGACCTAATCAAAGTTGGCACGATTGAAAGATCACTCGCAAACCAGCTTGAGAACTTTGTGCTGGCCCGCAAAAACATTCTCATTACTGGCGGGACCGGGACAGGTAAGACGACTCTCGTAAATATCCTCGGTAAATTCATTCCCCCGGACGAAAGAATTCTTCTAATCGAGGACACGTCCGAAATTCAGATGGGTCAGGACAATCTCGTCCGTTTTGAGGCGCGCCAGCCACAGAACGGCCTTCCGGCAGTGAGCATCCGAGACCTGCTGAAGGCAGCCCTCCGCCACCGCCCGGACCGGATCATCCTTGGTGAGATACGTGGCGGCGAGGCGTTCGATCTCTTGCAGCTTCTCAATACAGGTCATTCGGGCAGTCTCTCGACCGTCCATGCAACGTCTGCCAAACAAGGTCTCGCCCGGTTTACGAGCTGCGTCCTTCAGAGTGGGGTTGAACTCCCGTATCGGGCCATCAAGAGTAATATCGGCGATTCTCTTAACATTGTCGTGCAACTCGAACGGCGGCCCGGTAGGCGCTTCATTTCTGAGGTGCTCGAAATCCATCGGTATGACCCCGACGCTGACGAATACGAATTCTCCGCCATCTACCAGAAGCGTGAGGAACCTCGATGAACGAAACCGAAAATGCCAAAAGGTTTTCCCCATCGGCGTCGGAGTACATCAACGACAACTTCAAACCTTCCGAGCGAATCGCCGTTCTTGTTCTGAATCGGTCTCTACGCGAGACGACACAGCGGATCACGACTGCACAGAAAGCGGCTAGCCCCGAATTCCAGGCATGGCTCCGCTACAAGAACGCGAACGGGGCTGACATCTATGTTGGCATGAACCCACTGAAGCAAGATGCATCGACTCGCACAAAAGACGATATCGAGACAATCCGCCATCTTTACATTGATCTGGACCACGGCGGGTCCGCCGCCCTCGAAGCGATTAAGAACTCCGGTCTAGTTCCGCAACCAAACTACGTACTGAACACATCGCCAGAGAAATTCCAAGTCGTATGGAAGGTTGAGGGAATCACGCCCGAAGAGGCGGAGGAGTTGCAACGTGGGATGGTCAGAGAGTTCGGGGGCGATCCGGCAGCAACGGACTCTACAAGGGTCCTGCGATTGCCCGGGTTCGCTAACAAAAAATATGACCACAATTTCTATGTGGAGGCCCGTTTCGAATCAACGCAGGCATACCACCTTCGGGATTTCAAGGTTCCGATTGATTCACAGGATGCTCCGCGACCCCACAACGAAGAGGCCGCTCGCAACCATCGCGCTCCCGGTACCGCGCAAAGCCAATCGGAACATGACTGGGCCTATGCCAAACGCGCACTGGCTCGTGGTGACGACTCAGAAGAGGTGATCCGACGAATCGCAGATTACCGTGCCAACGACAAGAGTGATCCGGTGTATTACGCGCGCCACACCGTGTCAAAGGCCCAGGAAGACATTCAACGTAGGACAATTGGCGCGGAAACACGAAGTGAAGAATCAGATCGTACAGATGAACGAACAAACGGTGTGTGAAATCCGATCACCGAAAGCTGTTGGTGTCCGGTCACAGCGAAATGTCGCAAAACAGACAGGATCGGTTGCAAAGTGAACCGTTAGACGGAACGGGCCAGGAAGGTTGTGCTAACATTCTTCCTCGAATCCGGCAGAGCCATGACCCAACGAAAGGAAGGGACATGGCTCGCACACGTTACCAGCATGGAGAAATAGTGGTTAAGCACGGCAAAGCGCATGACAGCTATATGGGACGGTGGAAAGAGGATATCCGTTTGCCGAATGGCCAGATTTTCCGAAGAAAGCGATCTAGAGTCTTTGGAATTGTCGGAAAAATTACAGAGAAGCAGGCCAAGAGGCAGCTTGACGGCATCCTCGCCCGCGTTAACGACCCCGGATACCTTCCCGAATCAACCACGACGTTTCAGGCTCTTGCCCAAGAGTGGAGCGACCAAGCGTTTCCCGAGATGAAGCCTTCGACAGTTTTGAATATGCGTGGACATCTCACGAACCATTTGCTCCCCTTTTTCGGCAAGAGGCAGATTCGGGAAATCACCACACGGGACATTGACACGTTCCTATCGAAGTTGGCTGTCAGTCGCAAGACCAAGAAGAACATCTTCGGTACGTTAAAACTCATCCTGAAGCAAGGCCGGGCATGGGGGAACGTGCGGGAGAACGTTTGGGAGGCGGCCAAGAAAATCGGAAAGTCGGAAACAGAAGTGCGCGCCTATTCGGATGCTGAAGTGGAAGACATTCTCAGCAGATCAACGGGAGCAGTGAGGCTTTTCTACTGGCTGGCCGTTGAAACCGGGATGCGGGCAGGTGAACTGTGCGGGCTTCGTGTTTGCGACGTTGACCCGATCAGAAAACTGCTTCGCGTCCGCCAAGCCGTTTGGCGCGGCAAGGTTCAGTCTCCGAAGACGAAGAACGCAATTCGGGAAATCCCCCTCCCCTTTCAGATTGTGGATGAACTCAGAACCCACATTGGAAACCGGGCTGATGGATTCGTCTTCACCACGAAGAACGGTACGCCGTGGAATGCTGACCTTGTGTTGAAGAGACACCTGCGCGGGAAGCTGAAAGTTACGAACGGCCATTTGCACATGTTTCGCCATACGTTCGCAACGCGGCAGCTACAGGCTGGGGTGCCAGTGACTGTGGTGTCCAAGATTCTGGGGCACGGCAGCATTTCAACAACTCTGGACATTTACGCACACGTCTTGGCCGAGCATATGGAGCAGTTTGAACGTCAGCGTGCTCGAATTCTGGGCACTTATCGGGCACCTGAAGTGGGTGCGGTTGCAGAAGAGCAGCAAGTCGCGTAGTATCTATGACGCGGGGTGGAGCAGCCTGGTAGCTCGTCGGGCTCATAACCCGAAGGTCGTTGGTTCAAATCCAACCCCCGCAACCATGGGCTCAGTGCCGGAAAACGGACCTGAGCCCTCTTTATTTGTGTCACATGTCGCGAGTCAGTGGAAAGCCATATTTCCTCTACGTATTGTGGAGTCCAACCGGACAACGCTTTTACATTGGGATCAGCGAAAACCCAACACATCGGCTGGAACAACATAATGCTGGAATTTCCAAATGGACTGCAAAATTCGGTCCAGGGAGGCTCGTTCACACGGAGCAATTTGCGGACTATAGCGGGGCGAGAAAACGCGGGCTTGAATTGAAGAAACAAAAAAGGAGAGAGGGCTTCTACAAGCTCATTGTCCGAAGTTATGAAGAATTAACCCAACCGGAAAAGCCGTCGGGCTCATAATCCCGCCGAGGCGGGATCGTTAGTCCCGCTTTGCGGGATCCAATCCCCGCAACCAACTATCATACTTTTTCAAGGGCTTGCTCGAAGCGAGCAGGCCACTCCTGTTTTACGTACACTTTTGCGGTTGCTTTAGTTGACCTCATCTACGACTCGATAGACGAGAAATCGAAAAATGCGAGTTGCCACCCCTGGTTCTTGGCATCAAGGCATTTCTATGCGAAGCAAATAGTCTTCCCAGAAAACACAACTATTCTTCCCAGCCTGACCGTTCTATTCGGGGCTCAGGCCTTGCTCTCCTTTGAATCATCGAAGCTTCGGCAATGTTTCAGAGCTTCAGGTCAAATTACCCGCGAATTCTGAATAACGGATCGGGCGAGTATCGGAATCTGATTCCAGTTACCTCGATTTGGGGAATGGCGTGAGCGGTGTGGGGTCTGGATGAGCGGGTCCCGGAGATCGGCATTGAGCTATTGCCGATCATCCATTAGGCATTAGGGGTGCGAGGGAAAAATTCCTTGCATGGCGATAATAAACGTCAGGCCCAAAAACGGCGGCATGTTGTTGTGTGGGACGCTGCTACCCGTGATCGACGTCCCCAGACCGCTCATTTGTACATTGGTTGCTGGGACGGAGGGCGCGTACGCTGGCGGCCGCCCCCGCAATCCGGACGCCCACGTATTGTTCGTCGGGACGGACTGACCTCCCAGCGCTCCCGCTCGCACGGTGTGGGAATGAGCGGGAATCTCGCTTTGCAACAGTGTGACCGCGGACTGGCCTGCGCTTTCTCCGAGGACGCGCAGAGTAAGGCCCGCGCCCTGTCCAGCATGAATGGGGGCCGAACCCTGGAGGTTCGGCAAAGCAAATGTGCTTCTGCCATCGCCACCGAACGTGGTTCCCAGTAATGAGAACAGTGCCGTATTCTGGCTGATCGGCAGCAGTTGGCCGTTGCAAAGGGCCCAGCCAAAGGGTGCAAAGTTTCCTGCGAAAATCCTGATTTCGGCTAAAAACGGATTTGACATCGAACGTTCCTCCTGCGGCTAGCCCAGAGAAGGGAAGAGCCCCGTTAGCGCGATACAAAATATAACGACTGAATACGGCGGCATGTTGTCGTGCGGCTGTCCGCCGCCCACAGGGAGCGCGCAGGCGGAATTCATCGCCGCATTCGGAGCGGAACCGTACGGATCGGCGCCCGCACTGGCCCACAAATGCCCCACGGCGCTCGTGCTGCTGGCCACGGCACCGGAAGCCGAGGGAATGTGGGAGTGCGCCGGCATCTCGGCGACCGAAAGAGTGTGCGATGTCTCGCCGCCTCTTTCCCCCAGCGCAATCCCGTTTCCTGCATGCACGGGAATGCTGCCCTGCAAGTTCGGAAGTCCGAACGTGACTCTGCCGTCGCCCCCGTACGTCGTTCCCAGAATCGAAAACAGCGCTTGATTCTGGATGATGGGCATCAGTTGGCCGTTGCAAAATGCCCATCCTCTGGGCGGAAAATTGAAGCTAAATACCTTGATTTCTCCAATAAACGGTCCGGCCATGCATGCCTCCTATGGGCATTCAAACGCTTTAGCGCAACGGTCAGGGGCTAGGGAAAATTCCAAACGTGGAAATGATGAAATTGACGGCCAGGAAGGGCATCATGTTGTCGTGGGGCTGCCCACCGCCTGTGAGACCCAGTGCGGCGGGGTCCATGTTAATGCTCGGCGGGGCGTTGGAATATTGGTTCAGTGTCGAATTCGCCCAGACGGCGCCAACTGGACTCGATGCCGTACCCGGATTGGAATTGGCTTGCGGCGAATGCCCATGCGCCGGTAATTGGGCAACCGTGAGCGTAACCGTCTCTTCGCCGCCCATTTGTCCCTGCACAAACCCCGGCCCCTCATGGATGGGCACGCGCCCCCTCAAGTCGGGCAGGGCAAAGGTCGACTGTCCGTCCCCGCCGTACGTGGTTCCGATCAATGCAAAGAGCGTGTCAAACGTGGAGATGTCCAGCAGCGATCCATCGCAAAATAACCATCCCACGGGAGCGAAATTCCCGGCAAACATTCGAATCTCACCGATAAACGGGCTTGACATAGGTCATCCTGTTCCGACCAGAGGATTGTGTTCTTAGTCAGGGGCGAGGCGATTGATCTGAAGGGGGGCCGTGAATCAGGGCCTGACAATTACAAATGTTAGCACCACCTGATCCGCATCCTCGCAATAAATTTTTATTCAATGCTTCCCAAAAGTTACGGCTGACCAATTGCACAAAAGTACTATTTCCGAATCCGCGGTTTGAGTTCATTCTTGTTTGTGACGAAGTCCCCCCTGTCCCAGTCATATTCTTGACTCGCGGCGCAACCCCGAACTCGTCCACAGGAGGATTTCGTATGGCCATATCGCGTCGTAATTTTCTGTTATTCGGGCAAGCGATCGTTGCTGCCACCGCTCTTCCCGCGAAGTTCCTCGGGGCGAGCAATAGCCCGAAGTTCGGCGGCACAAAGAATTTGAATCTTGCCAACATGACCAGAGAGAGTTTTCTCCCCTACGTAAACTCGACATTTGAAGTGGACGCGGTTCCGGGAAAATCGGCGTGGTTCACGTTGTTGTCTGTCGACGAGTTGAAACCGGCGAAAACCGGGGCAACGGTCCCGATGGCGGTTCCGCCGAAACCCAGCAAAACTTACTCGCCACAAATTGAGACTTACGCTTTGCGTTTTCTATTGACGGGTGAGCAATTGCCAGAGGGAACGTACACGCTCAATCATCGCGCCCTCGGACAATTCGACTTGTTTGTTGCTCCGGCCGCATCGATGGGCACATACGCAGCGGTGGTCAGCCATATATTGAATTCGATGTCTGCCCTTCCGCCCCCGCCAGTCAGGCAACTGAAGCCGGCCGGCGCAGGAGCGCTTCAAAGCCAATAGCAGCGGCGGGACGGAAGCGCCACTTCCCGGACATTCACAGTGATGGTGTGATATCGTCAACTTAAATGGTGATTACTCTTTCCGGTTCCGCGAATTCCCGCGGGATATCGCAATTTCATCGGGCTTGTCCGTTGTTCGCGTAGAGTCGGCTGAAAACCGCCAGGTAACACATTCCATGGGAATCCGGACCGGTGGGCACCAGAAACAGGTCCAAGGCGCCCAGCTTTTCATGTTCAAGTGTCAGGGTACCCTGCTGAAATGCAGGGATCATCGGCCCGCGAAAGAGGACGCAGTATTGCTCGGCCTGCGGGGAAAGGTTCTTTTCGGTAACATCGATCAGCTCCAATTCCACGCCCGGTTTTCCAGCCGAGCGTACGTGGAATTTTGAGTGCAGATTTTCCGAGAAAATCCCGCTATTCCAATTCGGTAACATCTCCGTCACCCCTTTGGGACGAGGCCCCCATTCCAGCGCCGGCATTTTCCGCCCAGCACTCCATTTCGCAATAGACTTGCGAGTCGGCAGTCAAGACAAAGCCGAGCCGCTCATAGAGTCGTATCGCCGGGTTTCCTTTCACCACGCTTAACCGCACCGGCAGTTTTAACCCCGCTGATTCGCAAATAAACTCCCGAAGCAATTGTGTGCCGATTCCTTGATTTCGATATTCCGGGAGCAGCGCGATATCGATCACCCGCAACTCCAACTCGCTTCTGGAAACGATGGTCGAGCCGACGGCCAAGCTGCCAAGCAGAATAATGCTGTGTTCCGCCCCCGGATATTCGGAAGCATAAGCACGGCGCCTGCTTTGGAATTGCATGGAAAGGAATGCTGCTTGTTGCGCGGGGGGCCAGGCGCACAAAGCGATTTCCTCGCGGCGAGTGCTTGCATATACACGGAACAAGAAATCTTCGTCATTCGGTGTTGCAGGCCGCAGCAAAATGGGCAGTGGCACTACAAGCTCCTCCCGGGCTCTTCCCGATTGAGTCAAACTGAAAACCGGGATTATCGCTTTCCACCGAAGCGGATCACCAGCCCCGCCGAAATGCGCACATTATTTTGCGTTGCCGCCAACCCGTCTGCTGGAGAGAATCGAGTCACAAGATAGTCCGCTTCCACTGCGCGGATTGCAAAGCCCCCATGCAACGGAATATCCAGGCCGCCGCCGAAGGCCATGGCAAAGCTGTTCTCTCCTGCTTCCACGCCCTGCGTGCTGGAATTGAGGCGTGCGACCCCGAACAGCGCCTGGACGAACGGATTCAGGCGTCCACGAGTTCGCATCAAGTTGATGCGCGGCCCAAACAAATAGGAATACATTGTGCTGGAGATCCCATTCGGCAAACCGGAGAAGTGATACGCTCCGGCGTCCGCGACGATGACGAACCGGTCCCTCAAGTTATACGCTGCCGAAGCGCTGCCCCCGTTTACGTTGAAGCCGTTGGAGTTGCCGGAATTTGTCCGCACATAGGAGTACCCCGCGGATATGTCGATCGCTCGCCACCACGCCGAATGCTCTTGTGCTTGCGCCGGACCTGCGGCCGCGCAGACCAGCCCGGCCGCGAGGAAAAGTGATATCGCCAGACTTTCCGTTTTCATCCTGATCCTGCCTTTCGTGCCGTAGTTCTGTCGCATCTCCACATCAATTGGGCCGCCTGCGTTCACTTCACGATGAGAGTTGCAGATGCTGAATGTGTCAAGGGACCGGAAGTCCCGGTGATTGTGAGGTTATAAGTTCCCGGCGTAGTGCCGAGATTCTGGAAATTGGTCTCACTCCCCGTACAGCCTGCCAAGCCGATCCCCATGCAGGTCAGTAAGATCACGAACAACATCCATCGGTTCCTCTTCCCCGAGGATTTGGGGAAAACAAAACTGGTCAGAAGGAGCCCGAAGAGCGGCCACAAGGACGCCAACGATAGAGTCCCGCCCCTGTTTGATCTGCTCGCGACAAAGGGATCTCCCTCAATCGTCGTCACGGTGAGTGTGGACATAGCCGGTTTGGCTCCCGGGGTTACCGCCAGAGGATTGAAGGCGATTGAAACCTTTCCGGGCAAGCCGGTCACTGTAAGATCAATCGAATTGGTGAAGAAATTATTCTGCGGGGTCAACAGGATTGTATAGGTTGCCACCCCGCCCGAAGCGACGGTGATGGGCGAAGGCGTGAGCGAAATTGTGAAATCCGGAGGCAGAGTAATTGTCGTGAGGTCGGTCGCGGTATCGTTGGACGTGTTCACTTCTCCGCCCCCCGACACGGTGGCCACGTTTGTGACGCTGGCCGGGGCATTCACTGCCGCAGTGACAGTCACCAGGATCGACGCATAGCTGGCACCGGCCGCGAGAGCATCGGTCCGTGTGCATGTCACGGTGGCGAGGATGCACGTCCATCCGGTTCCCGCAATGGCGGTGGCCGTAAGACTGTTCGGAAGCGTATCCGCCACCGTGACCGTTCCCAATGTCGGACCCGGTCCCAAATTGCTGGCGATCAAGGTGTAGGTCGCGTCGATTTCCCCCTGGAAGAAGTTGCCGGTATGACCTTTGGTGATGGTCATGTCGGAAGCCAGCACCGTGGTAGAGGCAGTCGCCGTGTTGCCCAGGCCGCCGTTGGTCGCCGAGACGTTTCCGGTAGTATTGACCTGATTGCCCGCGACCACTCCGGTAACGCTAACGCTAAAAGTGCAGGCCCCGCTCGCCGAAATTGTGGCACCGGCGAGCGTTATGCTCTGCGACACTGAAGCGGCGGTGATCGTCCCGCTCCCGCACGTTCCCGTCAGTCCGTTGGGGGTCGATACGGTCAATCCAGCCGGCAACGAATCGGAGAAGGCGACGCCATTGAGGGCAATGGATTCGTTGGGATTGGTAATCGTGAAAGTGAGCGTCGTCGAACCTCCGAGCCCGATGGACGCAGCGGCAAACGATATGGCAATGTTCGGGGGCGTGGCCACGATCAGGGTGGCAGACGCCGCGGTGCCGGTACCGCCGTCAGTCGAGTTGATTGAGCCAGTGCTGTTCACGTAAGTCCCGGCAAGCGAACTGGTCACATTCACGGTCACGGTACAAGAACTGAGCGACGGAACTGTTCCTCCAGCGAGTGAAATGCTGGCTGAACCTGCCGTGGCCGTGCCTCCGCAGGTATTAGTCAGGCCGTTAGAAGTTGCCACCACGAGATTCGCAGGGAAGTTATCCGTGAAAGCTAAGCCAACAAGCGCTACAGCATTGGCGGCTGGATTGGTAATGGTAATGGTCAATGTACTGACGCCGTTCGGCGGAATAGCACCGGGAACGAATCCCTTCGTGGCGATCGGTGGCGCCGCAACTTGCTGTGGGTTTCCGGTAAGCGAGCCCGTATTGGTGTTGAAGCTTGCGTCGCCCCCATAGCTGGTCGTTATCGTGTGAGCCCCTGCGGCCAAAGCGGACGTGCTAAATGTAGCCACGCCGCCACTGAGTGTCCCCGTACCGATCGGGCTGCCGCCATCAAGGAAAGTAACAGTTCCGCTCGGAGTTCCCGCTCCGGGGGGCACGGGTGAAACCGTCGCCGTAAACATCACGGATTGGCCGAGGGGCGAAGGATTCAGGGATGATGTTACAGCTGTCGTGGTACTCGCTTTGTTGACCAATTGCGGATTGGTTGACAGCGAGCCCGTGCTGCCGTTGAAGTTTGCATCGCCGCCGTAGCTGGAGGTGATCGTATGACTGCCAGCGGCTAAGGCTGATGTGGTAAATGTGGTCACGCCCTCGCTGAGCGTCCCGGTGCCGATGGGGCTGCCACCATCAAGGAAAGTAACCGTTCCTGTTGGTATTCCCGCTCCCGGCGCCACCGGTGATACCGTCGCCGTGAAGGTCACAGACTGACCCAGAACCGAAGGATTCGCCGACGAAGTCAATGCCGTCGTGCTGCTGGCTTTGTTGACGACTTGCGGATTGCCGGTAAGCGAGCCCGTGCTGCCGTTGAAGTTTCCGTCACCGCCATAACTCGTGGTGATTGTGTGGTTGCCTGAGGCCAGGGCTGAGGTGACAAACGTGGCCACGCCCCCGCTGAGCGTCCCCGTGCCGATGGGGCTGCCACCATCAAGGAAGGTAACGGTCCCGGTCGGAGTTCCCGTTCCGGGGAGCACGGCTGAAACTGTTGCGGTGAAGGTCATCGACTGCCCGAACGCAGATGGATTCAAGGAGGAAATGATTGCCGTTGCGCTGTCAGTCTTGTTGACAACCTGAGGATTGCCGGTGAGCGATCCCGTGCTGCCGTTGAAGTTTCCATCGCCGCCGTAGCTGGTGGTGATGGTATGACTGCCTACGGTCAGAGCCGAAGATGTGAAAGTCGCCAGCCCTCCGCCGAGCGTCCCGGTACCGATGGGGCTGCCGCCGTCGAGGAAGGTCACCGTTCCCGTTGCCGTTCCCGCTCCCGGCGCTACCGGTGATATCGTCGCCGTGAAGGTTACGGATTGCCCGAAAACCGATGGATTCGCACTGGAAGTGACCGCAGTCGTGGAATTGGCTTTGTTCACGACTTGCGGATTGCCGGTGAGGGAACCCGTGCTGCCATTAAAGCTACTGTCACCACCATAGCTTGTAGTGATCGTGTGATTGCCTGCGGACAGGGCTGATGTGGCAAATGTGGCCACGCCCTCGCTGAGCGTCCCGGTACCGATGGGGCTGCCGCCATCAAGGAAGGTAACGGTTCCAGTCGGCGTTCCCGTTCCGGGGGGCGCGGGTGAAACCGTCGCCGTGAAGGTCACAGACTGACCCAGAACCGAAGGATTGGCCGACGAAGTCAACGCCGTCGTGTTGCCGGCTTTATTGACCACCTGTGGATTGCCGGTAAGCGAGCCCGTGCTGCCATTGAAGTTTGCATCGCCGCCATAACTGGTGGTGATCGTGTGATCCCCAATGGCCAGAGCCGAGGTAGTGAAAGTCGCCAGCCCTTCGCCCAGCGTCCCGGTACCGATCGGGCTGCCGCCGTCGAGGAAGGTAACCGTCCCCGTTGCTATTCCCCTTCCCGGCTTCACCGGTGAAACCGTCGCCCGGAAGGTCACAGACTGTCCCAGAACCGAAGGATTCACCGTCGAAGTCAACGCCGTCGTGCTGTCGGCTTTGTTGACCACCTGTGGATTGCCGGTGAGCGAGCCGGTGCTGCCATTGAAATTTCCGTCCCCGCCATAGCTGGTGGTGATGGTGTGACTGCCTGCGGCCAGAGCCAAAGAAGTGAAAGTCGCCAGCCCTGAGCTGAGCGTCCCGGTACCGATGGGGCTGCCGCCGTCGAGGAAGGTCACCGTTCCCGTTGCCGTTCCTGCTCCCGGCGCTGCCGGTGATACTGTCGCTGTGAAGGTCACGGACTGCCCGGATACCGATGGATTCGCATTGGAAGTGACTGCGGTCATGGAAATGGCTTTGTTGACGACCTGCGGATTGCCGGTGAGCGAGCCGGTGCTACCATTGAAATTTCCGTCGCCGCCATAGCTGGTGGTGATGGTGTGATTGCCTACGGCCAGCGCTGAGGTGACGAACGTCGCGACGCCCCCGGTGAGCGTCCCGGTACCGATGGGGCTGCCGCCGTCGAGGAAGGTCACCGTTCCCGTTGCTGTTCCCGCTCCCGGCGCCACCGGTGATACCGTCGCCGTAAAGGTCACGGACTGCCCGAACACAGATGGATTCGCAGTGGAAGTGACCGCGGTCGTGGAATCGGCTTTGTTCACGATTTGTGGATTGCCGATGAGCGAGCCGGTGCTGCCGTTAAAACTACCGTCTCCGCCGTAGCTGGTGGTGATGGTGTGATTGCCAGCGGCCAGCGCTGAGGTGACGAACATCGCAACGCCCCCGGTGAGCGTCCCGGTGCCGATGGGGCTGCCGCCATCAAGGAAGGTAACCGTTCCAGTCGGCGTTCCCGTTCCGGGCGCCACCGCTGAAACCGTCGCTGTAAAAGTCACGGACTGCCCGAACACCGATGGATTCGCAGTGGAAGTGACCGCAGTCGTGGAATTGGCTTTGTTCACGACTTGTGGATTGCCGGTGAGCGAACCCGTGCTGCCATTAAAGCTACTGTCACCACCATAGCTTGTGGTGATCGTGTGATTGCCTGCGGCCAGAGCTGATGTGGCGAACGTGGCCACGCCCTCGCCGAGCGTCCCGGTGCCGATCGGGCTGCCGCCATCAAGGAAGGTAACCGTTCCTGTTGGTGTTCCCGCTCCCGGCGCCACCGGTGATACCGTCGCCGTGAAGGTCACAGACTGCCCCAGAACCGAAGGATTGGCCGACGAAGTCAACGCCGTCGTGCTGCCGGCTTTGTTGACCACCTGCGGATTGCCGGTCAGCGACCCGGTGCTGCCGTTGAAGTTTCCGTCGCCGCCATAACTGGTCGTAATCGTGTGGCTACCTGCGGCCAGAGCCGAGGAAGTGAAAGTCGCTAGCCCTCCGCTGAGCGTCCCGGTGCCGATCGGGCTGCCGCCATCGAGGAAGGTCACCGTTCCCGTTGCCGTTCCCGCTCCCGGCGCCACCGGTGATACCGTCGCCGTGAAGGTCACAGACTGACCCAGAACCGAAGGATTGGCCGACGAAGTCAACGTCGTCGTCGTACTTGTCTTGTTGACGACTTGCGGATTGCCGGTGAGCGAGCCCGTGCTGCCGTTGAAATTTCCGTCTCCGCCATAGCTGGTGGTGATGGTGTGATTGCCCACGGCCAGCGCTGCGGTGACGAACGTGGCGACGCCCCCGGTGAGCGTCCCGGTACCGATGGGGCTGCCGCCGTCGAGGAAGGTAACCGTTCCCGTTGCTGTTCCCGCTCCCGGCGCCACCGGTGAAACCGTCGCCGTGAAGGTCACGGACTGCCCGAACACAGATGGATTCGCAGTCGAAGTGACCGCGGTCGTGGAATCGGCTTTGTTCACGACTTGCGGATTACCTGTGAGGGAACCAGTGCTGCCGTTGAAGTTTCCGTCGCCCCCGTAGCTGGTGGTGATGGTGTGATTGCCTGCGGCCAGCGCTGAGGTGACGAACATCGCAACGCCCCCGGTGAGCGTCCCGGTGCCGATGGGGCTGCCGCCATCAAGGAAGGTAACCGTTCCAGTCGGTGTTCCCGTTCCGGGCGCCACCGCTGAAACCGTCGCTCTAAAAGTCACGGACTGCCCGAACACCGATGGATTCGCAGTGGAAGTGACCGCAGTCGTGGAATTGGCTTTGTTCACGACTTGTGGATTGCCGGTGAGAGAACCCGTGCTGCCATTAAAGCTACTGTCACCACCATAGCTTGTAGTGATCGTGTGACTGCCTGCGGACAGAGCTGATGTGGCAAACGTGGCCACGCCCTCGCTGAGCGTCCCGGTGCCGATGGGGCTGCCGCCATCAAGGAAGGTAACCGTTCCTGTCGGTGTTCCCGTTCCAGGCGCCACCGGTGAAACCGTCGCCGTGAAAGTTATGGATTGCCCGAACACAGATGGATTCGCGGACGAAGTGACTATCGTCGTTGTATTGGCTTTGTTGACGACTTGCGGATTGCCGGTGAGCGAGCCGGTGCTACCATTGAAATTTCCGTCGCCGCCATAGCTGGTGGTGATGGTGTGATTGCCTACGGCCAGCGCTGCTGTGACGAACGTCGCGACGCCCCCGCTGAGCGTCCCGGTACCGATGGGGCTGCCGCCGTCGAGGAAGGTCACCGTTCCCGTTGCCGTTCCCGCCCCCGGCGCCACCGGTGAAACCGTCGCCGTGAAGGTCACGGACTGACCCAGAACCGAAGGATTCGCCGACGAAGTCAACGCCGTCGCCGTACTTGTCTTGTTCACGACTTGCGGATTGCCGGTGAGCGAGCCGGTGCTGCCGTTAAAACTACTGTCTCCGCCATAGCTGGTAGTGATGGTGTGATTGCCTACGGCCAGCGCTGAAGTGACGAACGTGGCGACGCCCCCGCCGAGCGTCCCGGTGCCGATGGGGCTGCCGCCATCAAGGAAGGTAACAGTTCCAGTCGGAGTTCCCGTTGCGGGCGCCACCGGTGAGACCGTGGCTGTAAAAGTCACGGATTGTCCAAACGCCGCCGGATTCACCGACGAAATCACCGCTGTCGTTGTGTCGCTCTTGGAGACGGTGATTGTGGCGGCCACGCTGGCTAGGTCCACCGCGGCATGGACTGTTTCTGTTCCCGCCGTGGTTGCCGTGAAGATTTCGGTTGCCTGGCCATTCCCTTGGATCTGCGTTTGAACACTTGACAGCGTGCCATGCACGGGAATATCCGGGAAAATCGAGCCACTGGCGGGCAGTCCGATCAGCACGCCCAGATTAGCAGCGGACAATGGGTTGGCATGGTTATCTTGCAGGAAGCTTGCCGTGACAGTCGAGGTTGCGCCAACGGCAATCGTGCCCGGAGAGGCCGTGTTACTTAGCACGATGAAGGGATCCGTCGAGTTTGTACCCGTGCCGACCAGTTCGATGGTGCTTGCCGGCGAATTCGTGCCCCACCAGTTGGCGCCAGACCCGCTCGGCGCGTTGACTGTCCCGTTCAAATTGCTGAGATTGCTCCCTCCGCCCGTTGCCGAATTACCGGCCAGGCGGCTGAAGGTCATGTTGAAAACATTCCCGGTTGTATCCGAGTCGACGCGAATGCCGCCGCCGTGCCCGGTAGCCGTGTTTCCCGTTATCGTAACTTTTGAAAGTGTCGCGGTCAGACCCGTACTGCCGTTGAACCAGATGCCTCCGCCATTACCGCCCGAGATATTGTTGTTGATCGCAGTGAGCCCCGATGCGGCGTCGATAAGCAAGCCGGCCAATGTGGCAATGCCGCCTCCGGGTCCCGCGGCATGGTTTCCAGAGATCGTGCTCCCGTGCAAGGTCAGAAGCGTACTGGTGCCCGAGCTGCCGAACATGTATATACCGCCGCCCTGACCCAACGAGCCCACAGCCTGTGTTGCAGTGTTGTTAATCACTTGCGTATTGTTCAGCACTGCACTCGCCGGGAAGCCGATGAAGATACCGCCGCCCAGACCGGAGCCGCCCGAGGACGATTCTTGCGGCGAGTTATTCTGAATGATGGAATTTGTGAATGTAGCGACTCCAGGCCCGCTGTTCGAATTGAACAGTGCGACCCCGCCGCCATCGCCGTCCGTGGTCGAATTGTTGGTAATCAAACAATTCGTAACCGTCAGGCCGGCCGTGCCGGAAGTGCCGGTATCGAAATCGAATGCGCCTCCGAAGCCATCCGTGACGCCAAGACTTCCGCGGTTGAGTCCGAACTGGAAGACAAGATTCGAAAGGCTGGCGGTGGCATTGGTGAACGCGGATATATCCTGATTGATGGACATCACTTTGTCGATGCCGTTGGATGCGGTCGTGCCAGCCTGGAGGATCGATGCCGGTTTTCCGGTGCCATCCACGGAACCGACGATGTTCATCGAGTTGGTGATTTCGAAAGTACCCGTCTGTCCCGTGTAGTTCCCGGCGACCCTCGGCTGCTGGATCGTAATTGTGCCGGCAGGCACCATGATCGTGTCCGTACCCACATCGGCGTTGGCCTTCAAGATCGCCTCGCGCAAACTGCAGGAAGAGCTCACATCAGCGAAGCTCGTATTGTTGCAGGTAGTTGAGGTTGACCCGGGAACCGGGTCGGTGAACTTGTTTACAAAAAAAGTAGGATCCGGTAGAGGCATCATCACTTGCGGCGCCACCTGGCCACTCTTTAGGAGCACGACCCCGGCACGACCGTCAATATTCACGCGCATGGAGAGTCCGGCGACGGGAATCTGGCTGGAGGTCATGAGCAAACTCAAGTGCACCGGCGGAGGAATCTGGTTGCTTGCCAGTGAACTTGCCGCTGGTGCAGCCATACTTTCGTGCGCGAACACATGAACCCCGGGGATCCGCGTGTCGAGAAGCATCAAGTCATCCGTGGCCCGGTCAGAGATGCGGGTTCGCAACAACACGGGCGTCTGGCCCGATCCGCTGGCAGCCACCACGGCTGGAAGGCTCTCCGCCACCTGCCAGCCTTCGTTGGGATCCAGCGAAACTGCGTAAGGATCGGTTTTCCGGTCAATCTGCGCGCGCCTGCGAGCGATCATCTCCGCCAATGACCACGGGCGCGTATCCAGGTTTGTTCGAGTAACGATTTGTGTGCTTCCGTCCGCAGCGAGAACGGCTATCTGTAATTTTTGGGCGCGGTCCGGAAGGAACGATCCGATCGTGGCTGAGACAGCCGAGACCGGCAACGCGAGCCTTTCCGCCAAGAGAGTGGAAGGACCCTCCCCGGTTCGCGCCGAGTGAACGGCTGCTCCATGCAGGATAAAAACTTCTCCCCCGGCGACGACGGCGACGCTTGGAAAACCGTTCCGGTCCAAATCCCCAAATGCGAATGAGGTCGCCGTCCCGCTCAAACTGGCGGTTGCCACAGGTCCCCAGCCGGAGGATTTGCTTTCGAGAACCACCAATTCATTCCCCGTATCCGTGCTAATTCCGGCCAAGACGTCGGACTGCATCGTGGTTGGATCAAAGTGCGCTGCTCCAAGGGCCGTCAGCGACCCGCTGAGAGATATCGTTTGCGGCGCAAGGAAGCCGCCCCGTCCATTCCCGGGGAGAAAGTAAATCGTGTGGCTTCCACGGGCTCCTACAACAAGACCCAGATGCCCAGCCGTATCAAAGCTGCCCGTGGCCAGGAAATCCGGGGCCTCGAGAAGTTCGACTACGTTAGCCTGTGGCAGGAATGGGCTCGGAAATTGTTCTTGACCTATCGCTTGCATGGTTTTTTGACTTTGCGGGGCAAAGGCATCCAGGTTGCCGCGATGAACAACGAGCAGACCCCCTTTCGGCAGAGCGTAGCCGGCAATCAGGTCCTCAACGCCGTCGCCGTCAAAATCGCCGGAGGCCAAAGAAAGCGGTTTGGCCAAGCCCGAAGTTAGGGAATGCACCGAGGCAGGGTTTCCCACATAAGTGAGGGTGAGCGGTTTTTCCTCTTGCAGGTACAGCTTTTGAGGGGCAATCCTCGTCAACGTCGCCGGGGTCTGCGCCATCACCAATCCTGCGAACAAATAGTAGGAACCAAGGACAAAGAGGAACGTCCGCACCGCAGACAACACCTCATAGTTTCGGCTGGGCGATATTCTTTTCACGGCTGGACTCCTCGGAAATGTTTGCGAACTTCTGCAAGCGGCTTTCACAGCGCCGAAGGGGGGCGCACTTGCAAAACGGAAAATTTGTAGCACTGAAAAGAGCAACCAGAACCGAAATATCCTCTGTCTGATGCCATGTAGTAACTAGTGATGTACCGTTAACGAACAGTGTACCATCGGCGAACAGTTGGAAAGTACGTCAGGCTGGCAAGTACGGGTCAGAGATGCCCGCCTCTTGTTGTTTCGCAATTTAGTTTGGTAGCGCTGATGATATGGGCTGGAACGAAGAGGAGGAGCAGAATGGATGTTTAGACGCCAGGCTGACGTCAACTTCAGGAGAAGGGCGCTTGACTGTTGCCGAAGCTGTCTTTAGAATCGCAAGCAGTTTGGATAGATCTGGTTGGACCCAACCGAAAGACATAGGCCCTGTCCCGCAAAAGAGGAGGTGGCTCTTGAAAGGCAAATTCGGAATGGCTCTTGCTCTCGGGATTGGTATTTCGATCCTTTCCCTTCCGCTGCTGGCACACCACGGCAACGCGGCCTATGACACGGGGAAAAACATTACTCTCAAGGGAACGGTCACACAATGGATCTGGGCCAATCCCCATTGTGTACTACGTCTCGACGTAACCGATGACCATGGCCAGGTGGTGCAGTGGGCTGCGGAGACTGAGAATCCTTCCTCAATGATTCACTTTGGCTGGACCAAACAGTCCCTGAAGACCGGGGATCAAGTTACAGTCACAGTGCTCCCGGTCAAGACCGGCAATCCTGTCGGGCGCATCCTGGAAGTCGTGCTCCCCGACGGCCAAAAGTTGGTTGGACGTGCACTCCCAACGGAATACTCCAAACCGGAGGATTCTCCCAAGCAGTGAGGGGTCTGTCAGGTCAGTCTCTCTGATTGTGCCATAGGTACATTTAGCCGGATATTGCATCCAAGCGTGGGATTTCGACTATGGAAATCATTCCTACTCTGCTAAAGCGCTTTGTCGCCCTGGAGGTTGTGCTGGCGCTGTTGATAATCTCACCTCTTACGCGCTGTCAAACCGCGCCGCCACAATCCGAAACCGCGAAGGACCAGAAGGCAGCCCCTGCTGGTCCGGAACCTGTCGACGCGGACGCCTGGGGACAACCAATCATCGCTCCCGAGAAGGGTCGGAAGGCAGCCCCTGCTCCACGGCATGACATTTCTGGAATTTGGGACCCCGGGATGCGCGCCATCGAAGTACTCGGTGTGCTCGGCGCGAGTGCCATGCCGGAGGACGGCAAGCCAGAACATCAGGTGCCCTACACTGCTTTGGGGCTGGAAGCGTTGAACCGCTCCAAGCCGAGCAATGGACCTAGAAGCGTTCTCCCTGCGGAAACAAACGATCCCGTAGTCTACTGCGATCCTCAGGGGATGCCGCGAGAAGACCTTTATGAACTAAGAACGACTCAGATCCTTCAGGCGCCTCAGCGCGTAGTACTCCTCTACCAATTTGCCAAGGTATGGCGGGTGGTTTGGATGGACGGGCGAGATCTCCCCAAAGATCCCGAACCCAGGTGGTATGGCTACTCGGTAGGGAAGTGGGTGGATGATTACACATTCGTGGTGCAGACTACGGGAGTGGACGAGAGAACCTGGGTCGATCGGGTTGGCCGTCCGCATAGCAGCGATCTGCGCATTGAGGAGCGCTTCCACCGCGTCGATCATGACACGTTGGAATTCACCGTGACGATTGACGACCCAAAAATGTATACGAAACCCTGGGTGGCCATCGACAGATTACCTTTCCGGTTGCAGTCGCCCAAATTCGATGTCAGAGAGATGATTTGTTCCCCGACAGATGTTGCGGAATATAATAAATTAGTGGGCACTCCCGCCACCAAGAAACACGGCCAATAGCGCGTGTACGGTTCGCCGTCCTTCGTTTCGCTTGCATGGTCATTTTCATGTTTCCAGGCCTGCCTGTACGCACCAGAGGACTGGAAAACTCGCACCCTCAAACTACTTACACAGGCACCTTGACGTCACCCGGCCGAGTTGAATTTGATTCGATAGGGTCCAATGGAGTAGGCTTCTCGCACGCAGCGAGAGTTGAACTCGGAAGATTGCAAAGGAAGGAACGCAACATGACGAACCAGTCCCTGATCTTTGGGATGATGTTTTTTTTCGTTTTCAGCCTCTCCGCGGCGGGGCAGGCCGGGAATCCAAACTCCGGGCCGTGGTCCGGGGTAATCATAAACAATAATTGCAATGCGGACGAAGCGTTCGCCGAGGCTGCCAAGTGCATCGAGAAAGACGTGCCCGGCGCGAAGCTAGTGCTTTATGACGATACCACCAGGCAGATGTACATGCTTGACCCTCAAGATGAAGCCATTGGGCACCTGGGGGACAGCATGACCCTCACCGGGACACTCGAGGGCAATACTGTCCACGTGACGTTTTTGAAGATGCACACTTCGATTGGCCTGGAAATCGGTCAGAAGGCCCCTGCGTTCTCCGCACGCGATCAGTTTGGCGGGGAGCAATCCCTGGAGACATTGAAAGGACCGAACGGGACTGTTCTCCTTTTTTTCCGTTCGGCCGATTGGTGACCGTACTGCAAAGGGCAGCTGGTCGAGCTGCAAAACGCAAAAGCACGGTTTGAAAAACAGGGACTCAAACTGGCGGCCATCAGTTATGACAGCGTGGAAATATTGAAGTCCTTCGCGGACAGGAAAAAAATCGAATTTCCTATGCTCGCCGACCCTGATTCAAAAACCATTCGCGCGTACGAAGTTCTGAACGCCGAGGCGACTGGGCAATTCAAGGGCATGGCGCGGCCCGGATATTTCTTCATCGATCCCAAGGGCACAATTCGGGAAAAATTCTTCGAGGTGAAGTACCGGCAACGGTTTTCCGGAAACAACATTATTGGCAAGCTTTTCCCGGCTCTGGGTGACGAAGTGACGGATAATGTCCAGGCGCCGCACTTGAGCCTCGCCGTCGAACAATCCGATCGAACGGGCTTTCCGGGGGGTCGAATCACCCTCACGGCCGAAGTGCAGCTCCCACCCGACGTTCATGTCTACGCCCCCGGGACTCAAGGCTATAAGCCGATCGCCCTTGAGATGAACCCCACGCCGGGGATTGTGCTCACCCCGGTAAACTATCCGCGCGCGGAGATTCTCTATTTGCCGGCGATAAAGGAACGCGTGCCTGTATTCGAGGGGAAATTCCGCCTCACTCAGGATCTGAAAATAAGCTCGGCCGCGGAGTTCAGCAATTCGCTTGGGACGGACGGAAAAACCATCACGATCAACGGAAAGCTCGACTATCAGGCTTGCGATGAAAAGATCTGTTACCTGCCAACCTCGGTTCCGGTGCACTGGCAATTGCAAGTTTTGCCGCTCGATCACCAGCGCGCTCCGGAGGACATTCAGCACAAGTAAAGCGCCAACATTTGTATTGGCCCGAGCACCACAGGAGGTGGGCGCGCACGACGCCAATCGCGTGTGCTCTCAACGGGCCAAGACATCCATTGGTTCGCCGAATACAGGGCTGGTCCGCAGAACTCCTCCGTCTAAACCTATGAAGGAGTGACCCGCCAACTATCCAAAAATTTTTAGACCCGCGTCGCGTTTCGAGATTTAGGCGGGAGCGCGCAAGATGACTGCTGCATCCCAATGGCAATGCGAATTGGGATAAGATTCGTTGGGAGAGTGACGCGTGCCTGGTGGTCGTCGCGGTCTTCAAAACCGTTGCCCCGACACAACGTGTCGGGGGGCAGGTTCGATTCCTACCCTCTCCGCCAATTCATATGCGAACTGAACGGACAATGACCTTGTTTGCCGCGAGGAGAGGATCGTTCATGGCGCGCGAACCAATTCCCAAATTGACCTCGTTGTCCTCATGTGCCGGTTGTGCTGCCAAACTGAGCCAACAGGCTCTCCTGCAGGCGCTCCGCGGGCTGCCGGTCAGGAAAGATAGAAATCTCCTCATTGGCTCCGCTACCGGCGACGACGCCGGTGTCTACCGGATCGATCGTGACCGGGCGCTCGTGCAAACGACAGATTTTTTTACGCCGATCGTCGACGATCCCTTTGACTTTGGCCAGATAGCGGCAGCCAATGCACTCTCCGACGTTTATGCGATGGGTGGGCGCCCGCTGACCGCGCTCAACCTTGCCGGCATTCCAGCCGACCGGTTGCCGCTGCGCGTAGTGAATCGGATCCTCCTAGGCGGCGCCACGAAAATCGCGGAGGCAAGGTGTGTTCTCATAGGAGGCCACACCATCCGCAGTCCTGAACCGATCTACGGCCTGGCAGTCACCGGCCTCGTCTCGCCTCGCCACATGTTGACCAACGCTAGAGCACGCGCGGGAGACGCCCTCGTCTTGACCAAGCCGCTTGGAACAGGGGTCATCACTACTGGAATCAAGCGTGGATTGACTATACGATTGCTCGAACGTAAAGCGATCGCAGTCATGGTGCGCCTCAACACAGTGGGAGCCGAGTTGGCTGAGGCTGGGCTTGTCAAAGCCGCCGTTGACGTGACCGGGTTTGGCTTGCTCGGGCATCTGGGCGCGATGTGTCGCGCCAGTGGTGTCGGCGCCGGGATTGCTGCTGACTCTGTACCGGTGATCAGCCCGGAAGTCTTCCAGCTAATTGCGGCGGGGTGCATCCCGGGCGGCAGCCGCGACAATCTCGCTTTCGCGGACAATTTCACGGAATGGGACGGCGCCACACCGGCTCAGAAGGCGCTATTGACGGATGCTCAAACCAGCGGCGGGCTACTGCTGAGCGTGCCGCGGCGAAATTTGAATGCGGTGTTGAAGAGTCTGAAAAGCCATCACGCACTCTGCGCCGCTGTGATCGGTCAGATCGTGCGGTCCGCTAAACCGAGGATCCGAGTGGCCGCATGAAACGTTCCGGACTGCGCGGTATCCCGTCGGTTGATAAAGTCGCGCAGGCGCTGGGCGATACTGGATTACCTCATCCCACCGTCGTAGCAACCATTCGGCGAGAACTCGCTGCACTACGCAAACGCGGAACAATCCCCGGATTCGAAGACATTCTTTCGCTCATTCGTTCTGCGCTGGGAAAGCTGCGCGCATCTCGCATCCAGCCGGTAATTAATGGCACCGGCATTCTCATTCACACGAATTTCGGCCGAGCGCCACTTGGACGCGCCGTCATGGAAGCGGTCTCCCGAATTGGATTGCACTACAACAATCTTGAATATGGACTCGCCGAGGGAGTGCGCGGCGGTCGCGCTGCGTACCTGGAACAAAATCTCGCGCTGCTGTGTGGCGCGGAAGCCGCGACAGTGGTGAATAACAATGCGAGCGCTCTTATTCTGATTCTTCGCCACTTCTGCCGGGATGATGCTCCAGTTATTACTGGCGCACGCAGGAACGCGCATCACCGAGATCTGCCGCGCGTGAATCAGGTCGTGATTTCGCGCGGCGAACTGATTCAAATCGGCGGGGGATTCCGGATTCCGGAAATTCTGGAGGCCAGCGGGGCGCGATTGCGGGAGGTCGGCACCACCAACAAGACTTCTCTCACTGATTTCGCTCGCGCGATCACGCGCGAAACCGCTCTGATCTTGAAAGTGCATCGCAGCAACTTCTTTATGGATGGCTTCGTTGACTCTCCGTCAACCGGGGCCATCGTGAAGCTGGCGCACGACAAGAGAATCCCGTTCGTCGAAGACTTGGGTAGCGGCGCCATGATTCAAACCGAAACCGTTCCCGGCCTGGAACACGAGCCGACGCCTTCGGAAGTGTTGCGGAACGGAGTGGATCTCGTCTGCTTCAGCGGCGACAAACTGTTCGGCGGCCCACAGTCTGGAATTATTGCGGGGAAAGCGAAGCTGATCGCCGCGCTGAAGCGCGAGCCGTTGCTCCGCGCACTGCGGTGCGACAAACTAATCCTGGCTGCGCTCGAGGCGACGGTGGATATTTACCTGCGCAATTCCAGTGGCCTTGCAGACCCAAACGATTCGCGAAGTCACACCGGCATTCCCTTGTTGGTTATGCTCCACACCTCGAACGATGAACTTCAATTGCGCGCAAGGAAACTCATTGCTGCGCTCGATGGGCTGCCGCTTAAGGCGGCAATCGGCGCAGGCCGCGCCCAAATTGGCGGCGGTGCGCTGCCTCGCTCGATTGTGCACTCCACGACCCTGGACATAACTCACAACAGACTCAGGCCGCAGGAATTGGCTGCGCGCCTGCGTTCGCATACGCCGCCCATCGTCGGATACATTGACCGAGGACAGCTCAAACTCGACTTGCGAACTGTGTTCGCAGATCAGGACGCGGAAATCGTCGCTGCGCTCCGCGCCGCAATCTGACTCCACCCAGGCGGATCTGATCCCGATTGGCGGCGGCACATACAGACTTTCGATGGCAGAGCCTCAACATTTCATCGTGGCTACCGCTGGCCACGTGGACCACGGAAAGAGTGCGCTGGTTAAGGCCCTGACCGGCACTGATCCCGATCGTTTGCCAGAGGAAAAAGCGCGAGGTATCACCATCGACCTCGGCTTCGCGCAATTAGAAATCCCTGCCTCCGCACCTGGAGCTTCATCTCTCTTGCTTGGAATTGTTGATGTCCCCGGCCACGAAAACTTCGTGAAAAACATGGTCGCGGGCGTAGGCTCAATTGACCTGGCACTATTTGTCGTCGCGGCCGACGATGGTTGGATGCCCCAGACAGAGGAGCACTTGCAAATCCTTACCTACCTCGGTGTGAATCGCGCAGTGGTCGCCTTGACCAAGATCGATCTAATCCAGGACGAACGTCGCGCGGCCGCGGCCATTCACGAAAAGCTGCGGGACACGCCTTTCGCAGACGCGCCGATTATTTCGACATCGGTTGTTACCGGGCGAGGTCTCGGCCATTTGAAGGCTGCTCTCGCGCAAGTTTTGGCCGACACACCCTCGGCGCTCGATATTGGCAAGCCGCGGCTGCCCGTTGACCGCGTTTTCATCCTGCGTGGCATCGGCACAGTGGTAACAGGCACGCTGACCGGCGGCACTTTGCGACGCGGCCAGAGTGTAGCGATCCAGCCATCCGGCAAAGTCGCTCGGATTCGAAATATCCAGTCTCACAATCGTGATGTCGAGCTTGCCGTGCCAGGCATACGCACGGCGCTCAATCTGCCTGACACTGCTGCCTCTGATGAAGTTCGTCGCGGCGAGGTGGTCACGCTGGCCGAGTTCGGCGGGCCGAGCGAGATACTTGACGTGCTGCTGAAAGTTTCGCCCAGAGCGAACCGCTCCCTACGGGGCGGAGCGCAAGTGCGCGTTCATCATGGGAGCGCCAATGTTTGTGCGAAGGTTGTGTTTTTCATCGACAAAGAGCTGGCTTCCGGGGAACAGGCGCTCGCCCAACTTAGGCTGGAATCGAGTGTGTTTGTTTTTGCCGGGGACCGCTTTGTCCTCCGCGATTCCTCGGGACAGATGACATTGGCAGGGGGCGTGGTCCTCGACCCAAACCCGAGCCGAAAGTTGTTCCGGAGCGAGGAGCGGCTGAGCTATCTGCGTCGACTAGCGGAATCACCGGGAGACGCGGTGACATTCGTCGCCTCGCAAATCGGGCGCGACCATGCTTTCAATCGGACGCAGCTGCTGTTGAAGTCGAAATTTAGCGCCGCAGACATTTCCAGTGCAGTTTCGCGGCTGGCTGCCGAAGGCCATCTTGTCATCGCAGGGGATTTCGCAGTCAGCGCCGCCAGGTGGCTGCTATTGCGTCAGCGTACGGCCGATGTAATTGAATCGTGGCATCGTACGCACCCGGAACAGGCTGGCCTCTCCATTTCGGATCTGCGCGCGAATCTCGAAGCCGATCTGCCGATCTCTGAACTCTTCGAACCTCTAGTCGCGGATTTGTGCAGGAGTGAATTCGTCCAGGTTGGAAACACGATTCGCCGAGTGACGCATCGGCCCGCATTACCCCCGCTGCTTCAAGCGGCAGCCGCGAAGCTGCGTGCCGCGCTTGCAGCCAACCCGTTTGTTCCGCCCTCGCGAAAAGAGCTTGCGCCGGATTCTGTTTCACAGCAGGCGTTGCGGTTCTTGATCAAGACCGGCGAGATTGTGGAGATCAGCGCGGAAGTGGTGTTGGCCGCCGAGAGTTTAAAGCGCATGACCGAATTGATCCGCCAATATATCCAGGACAACGGACCGGCGACGGTTAGTCAGCTGCGACAAGAGCTCGCCTGCAGCCGACGAGTCATCGTGCCGCTGCTCGAGCGCCTTGACCGCGACGGCGTCACGCTCCGAAACGGTGACACTCGCAAACTCCGCGCCCAGTAAGACGTACCGGCGGGAGATTCTTATTTCTCAGTCTCTGGTTGAGCCGGATCACGATCGGCTTGTTCCAGGGACGCGTCGATGACCCCGGTAAAGGCCAGAAAGTGGTGTTGAAATTCGATAATGTGCCTGGTGAGTGCCGAATCGATCGTCAGCACTTCTCTTCCATAGCCCAATGACTTCTGAGCGGCGCCGTGTCCGCCGGCGGCCACGGAATTCACCAATCCCTCGTCCAGGACATCCAAACTGCGGGCCAACTCGTTCAAGTCAATCAGCAGGAACAAGTCGAGTTTGAGGGTCTGCTTCTGCATCAGCTTTTGGATTTCTTCCCGGGCATTATCCAGTGATTCCAAACACCGGTTGTAGTTTCCTTCCATTTCACCGCTTTGCTGCGCGTCAAGATTCAAGGATTTCACATCCATATTTCTGAGCTGCAATTGTGACCGGAGCATGTCCGTGTCCAGCCGCTTCAGAAATGTCGTGAATTCACCGTCATTCATCAGGTGGAGGGCCGGACGAGCCTGCACCGGGGCGGATTGACGTGTGTTGGCAAACGCCGGCACGGCAGCCGAAAATGCGAAGACCGTTATGATGAGCTTGCGAATCATTTATTTCCTCTCAATAATTGCTGATTAGGTTCAGGGGCAACTGGAGTTGACAGCTTGGAACGCAGCAAGTCCGGGATCACAATCGCGATGGTAGCCAAGATAATCGCCACCACCACTAATCGTTCCAGAACCGAGAAACCGTTTCGCCGCTTCCCCATAAGTCAGTGCCCAGTGAATAGAACGCAACGCATGGGCCATTCGGACCCCTTGGGTTATATCTCCGACACAAGTTGGGAAATCCCGTCGATACTAGGACTTAGAGACGCAGGCGGAGGCGCCTGCCGCCCCTCCGGGGAGGAATTGCGCTGATCACACCCTGATAAATGCCAAAAAGTGTTATACGGACGCCGAGGATTGTCAGATGGCTTCCAGTTTCCGTGCCTTCAACAATGGGAGATTGTCACCGAGGGTGACGGCAAAGTGAAACAATAAGCACGCCTCGAGTTTATCTATGCCGCCTGCCGCACCGTCCATGTTTGAACCGTTTTCTTTGAACGCTAAACCATGACAGTTATTTATTTGACAGTAATTGCGACAGTTGTTGATTGGCTGTAGGAGCCCGATGTCGCCGTCACAGTGACATTATAGCTGCCGGCAGGAGTTCCCGTTGCCGCCTTCGTGCATCCTGTGATGATCGCGGCGCTCAGGAGCAGAACCGCAAGGGGCAAATAGGCAATCCTCTGCATCCGGAATCCTTGACGCATCGTCACCATCGCCAGCAGAGCCAACAGCGCCGTCGCAACCCATCCGCCAGAGATCGGCCCTGGTGAAGGTGGGGTCGAGCGTGCGTTTCCACCTGACCTTACCGTCGTCGTCAACGTCAGCATCGTCGTTGCCACTGCATTTCCTGGCGTGAGCGTTGTTTGCGAAAATGACGCCGTCGTGTCCGGCGGCAGGTTGGAAGCTGAGAACGTTACGGCGTTCGGGAACCCTCCGGTTCCTGGAGTTAGCTGCACCGTGGCCGTGATGGGCGTACCAGCCGTTGCTGAGACAGGCGGAGTCGGAACCGATAGAGCGAAGGAGATGCCCGTTCCAGAGAGAGAAATGGTTTGAGTCGTCGGCGACGCATCGTCCGTAATCGTCAAGGTTGCAGGACCACGCGCGCCGGCGGCGCTAGGAGTGAAGGTTACATTGATGACGCAGTTTGCGGCCGGAGCCACCGTCGATGCATTCGTGCAAGTCGTCCCTGTGGCGATGGCGAAATCCCCGGCGTTTGTGCCGCTAATCGCAACGGTGCTGATGTGCAGGGTCGAACCGCCGGGATTGGTTACCGTGATGGTAGAGGCGCTGCTGGCCGTTCCCACTCCCTGATTACCGAAGGCAATCGGAGTGTTTGGCGAGAGTGTGGCGGCAGGGAGCGTGATGCCGGTAAGCGCCACAGTCTGCGTCGAGCCGGTGACGCCATTATTGTCATCAGTGAATGTAAGCGTAGCTGTTCTCGTCCCGGCTGCCGATGGGGTGAACGTCACGCTCCAGGTGCAACTTCCATTCGTAGGCGCAACGGTCGAGCCATTGGTGCAAGTGGTGCCGCCCGCGGCAATGCCAAAATCCCCGGCGTTGGCGCCGGTGATAGTCACAGTGGCCAAATGAAGCACTGTGGTGCCGGTATTGGTGAGCGTTCCGTTCATCGCAGCGCTGGTGGAATTTAGCGCCTGCGCTGGGAATGACAATGTCGTCGGCGCAAGGAGGACTACTGGCGCCGTGCCGGTCCCGGTCAGCGCCACGGACTGCATTGCTCCGGGCGTTGCACCGCTGTCATCCGTGAATGTGAGCGACGCAGTGCGAGGACCAAGGGCCGTCGGCGTGAACTTCACGCTCCACGTGCAATTGGCCGTTGCCGCGACGTTGACTGGGGTTGGAAGACCTGTCGCGCAACTCGTTCCTGCCGCGACGATGGAGAAGTCCGAAGCATTGGCCCCCGTGATCGACACCGCCGTAATGTGCAACACATCCGTTCCCGTGTTATTGAGGGTGCCGTTCTGGGCCGCGCTCGTTGTACTTACTTCCTGGTTGCCAAAAGGCACTGTGGTGATGGACGGCGTAGCTACGGGCGCTGTGCCGGTTCCGGAAAGCGCGACCGGCGCAGGGTTTGCGACGCCGGTGACCGTGATGGTGATACTCGCGCTTCGTGCATTCGCGGCAGAGGGATCGAAGGTAACGCTCAATGTGCAACTGGAAGCGGGTGCGACCTGTCCGCTCGCGGATGTCGGGCACGTGGTAGCCGGGGAAGCAAATGCAAAGTCGGATGGATTCGTTCCCGTGATTACGATGCTCGTGATGCCCAGCGGAGCGCCACCATTGTTCGTGATCGTCACGTTCTGAGCCGCGCTGGCCAAGTTAACCCGTTGATTCCCGAAGCTGATCGAATTGCCCGACAGTGTCGCGGTCGGGGGCGTAATGCCGGTTCCGGACAGGTTGACTGTTTGCGTGGTCGGATTCGCGTCGTCGGTGAACGTCAGCGTCGCTGCAAATGGATTGGCCGTGGCCGGGGTGAACGTCAAATTCACGATACATGTGTTTCCCGCCGCCACGGTTGAGCCGTTCGTACATGTCGTTCCCGTCGCGATTGCAAAATCGGCGGGATTCGTTCCCCCAAGAGCGACCGTCGTAATGTGCAATACATCGGTCCCTCCGTTAGTCAACGTCACCGTCAAGGCCGAGCTGGTCGTGTTGATGATCTGGTTGACGAAGGCCACCGGACTTGGCGTGGGCGTGGCCTGCGGGAAGACTCCCGTCCCGGTCAGGGTCAGAGAATGCGGGCTGCCCGCGGCGCTATCCGCCACCGACACCGTCGCACTCCGGCTCCCCAGCGCCGTCGGCGTGAAGGTCGCCGCGATGGTGCACACCCCTCCTGCCGCCACACTCCCTACCGTGCGGCAGTCGGTCCCGCTCGCCGGCGTCGCCAGCGCAAAGTCCCCCGGATTCGTCCCCGTTAACGTCACGCTCGTGATCGTCAACGTGGTCGCCCCACTGTTGGTCAGCACCGACGTCATCTGGGCGCTGGCTACTCCGTCCCGCTGGTTCCCAAAGGCCACTGTCGATGGACTGAAGTTCACCGTCGACGTCACCCCCGTCCCCGTCAGGTTCACCACCTGCGTGGTCGGACTGGCATCATCGGTAAAGGTCAGCGTGGCCGAGAAGGGCGTCAAACCCGAGGGCGTGAAGGTCACGTGGACCACGCAACTGGCCCCCGCCAAGACCGTCGATCCGTTGGTGCAGGTGGACCCTGCGGCGATGGCAAAGGCACCGGGATTGGTCCCGCCCAGGGCCACGGTGGTCAGGTTCAACGTGCCGGTCCCGCCATTGGTCAGCGTCACCGTCAGCGGCGCGCTGGTGATTCCATTGGTCTGGCTGCCGAACGGCACCGTCGTCGGCGCCGGGCTGGCTTGCGGGAAGACTCCCGTGCCCGTCAGGTTCACCACCTGCGTCGTCGGGCTGGCGTCATCGGTGAACGTCACCGTCGCCGCTTGTCCTCCCACCCCCGTCGGCGTGAAGGTCAGCTTCACCACGCAGTTGGCTCCCGCCAGCACCGTCGATGCGTTCGTGCACGTCGTCCCCGACGCGATGGCGAACTGATTGGCGTTAGTTCCGCCCAACACCACCGTGGTCAGGTTCAACGTGCCGGTCCCGCCGTTGGTCAGCGTCAGCGTCTGCGCCGCGCTGGTCACGTTCTCCCGCTGATTGCCAAAGGCCACCGGACTCGGCGTCGGTGTGGCCTGCGGGAAGACTCCCGTCCCGGTCACTGTCACCACCTGCGTGGTCGGGTTGGCATCATCGGTAAACGTCACCGTCGCCGTCTGTAGCCCCAGCGCCGTCGGCGTGAAGGTCAGCTTCACCACGCAATTTCCTCCTGCCACAACCGTCGATGCATTCGTGCAGGTCGTTCCTGTGGCGATGGCGAACTGATTGGCGTTGGTTCCGCCCAACAACACGGTGGTCAGGTTCAACGTGCCGGTCCCGCCATTGGTCAGGGTCAGCGTCTGCGCTGAGCTGGTCACGTTCTCCATCTGATTCCCGAAGGCCACCGGACTCGGCGTCGGTGTGGCCTGCGGGAAGACTCCCGTGCCGGTCAGGGTCAGAGAATGCGGGCTGCCCGCGGCGCTATCCGCCACCGACACCGTCGCACTCCGGCTCCCCAGCGCCGTCGGCGTGAAGGTCGCCGCGATGGTGCACACCCCTCCTGCCGCCACGCTCCCCACCGTGCGGCAGTCGGTCCCGCTCGCCGGCGTCGCCAGCGCAAAGTCTCCCGGATTCGTCCCCGTTAACGTCACGCTCGTGATCGTCAGCGTGGTCGCCCCACTGTTGGTCAGCACCGACGTCATCTGGGCGCTGGCTACTCCGTCCCGCTGATTCCCAAAGGCCACTGTCGAGGGACTGAAGTTCACCGTCGACGTCACCCCCGTCCCGGTCAGGTTCACCACCTGCGTGGTCGGACTGGCATCATCGGTAAAGGTCAGCGTGGCCGAGAAGGGCGTCAAACCGGTGGGCGTGAAGGTCACGTGGACCACGCAACTGGCCCCCGCCAAGACCGTCGATCCGTTGGTGCAGGTGGACCCTGCGGCGATGGCAAAGGCACCGGGATTGGTCCCGCCCAGGGCCACGGTGGTCAGGTTCAACGTGCCGGTCCCGCCATTGGTCAGCGTCACCGTCAGCGGCGCGCTGGTGATTCCATTGGTCTGGCTGCCGAACGGCACCGTCGTCGGCGCCGGGCTGGCCTGCGGGAAGACTCCCGTGCCCGTCACTGTCACCACCTGCGTGGTCGGGCTGGCATTGTCGGTAAACGTCACCGTCGCTGTCTGTAGCCCCAGCGCCGTCGGCGTAAAGGTCAGCTTCACCACGCAGTTGGCTCCCGCCAGCACCGTCGATGCGTTCGTGCAGGTCGTCCCGGTGGCGATGGCAAACTGGGTGGCGTTAGTTCCGCCCAACACCACCGTGGTCAGGTTCAACGTGCCGGTCCCGCCGTTGGTCAGCGTCAGCGTCTGCGCCGCGCTGGTCACGTTCTCCCGCTGATTGCCAAAGGCCACCGGACTCGGCGTCGGTGTGGCCTGCGGGAAGACTCCCGTCCCGGTCACCGTCACCACCTGCGTGGTCGGGTTGGCATCATCGGTAAACGTCACCGTGGCTGTCTGTAGCCCCAGCGCCGTCGGCGTGAAGGTCAGCTTCACCACGCAATTTCCTCCTGCCACAACCGTCGATGCATTCGTGCAGGTCGTCCCGGTGGCGATGGCGAACTGATTGGCGTTGGTTCCGCCCAACAACACGGTGGTCAGGTTCAACGTGCCGGTCCCGCCGTTGGTCAGGGTCAGCGTCTGCGCTGTGCTGGTCACGTTCTCCATCTGATTGCCGAAAGCCACCGGACTCGGCGTCGGTGTGGCCTGCGGGAAGACTCCCGTCCCGGTCAGGGTCAGAGAATGCGGGCTGCCCGCGGCGCTATCCGCCACCGACACCGTCGCACTCCGGCTCCCCAGCGCCGTCGGCGTGAAGGTCGCCGCGATCGTGCACACCCCTCCTGCCGCCACACTCCCCACCGTGCGGCAGTCGGTCCCGCTCGCCGGCGTCGCCAGCGCAAAGTCTCCCGGATTCGTCCCCGCTAACGTCACGCTCGTGATCGTCAGCGTGGTCGCCCCACTGTTGGTCAGCACTGACGTCATCTGGGCGCTGGCCACTCCGTCCCGCTGGTTCCCAAAGGCCACTGTCGAGGGACTGAAGTTCACCGTCGACGTCACCCCCGTCCCGGTCAGGTTCACCACCTGCGTGGTCGGACTGGCATCATCGGTAAAGGTCAGCGTGGCCGAGAAGGGCGTCAAACCGGTGGGCGTGAAGGTCACGTGGACCACGCAACTGGCTCCGGCGAGCACCGTCGATCCGTTGGTGCAGGTGGTCCCTGCGGCGATGGCAAAGGCGCCGGGATTGGTTCCGCCGAGGGTCACGGTGGTCAGGTTCAACGTGCCGGTCCCGCCATTGGTGAGTGTCACCGTCAGCGGCGCGCTGGTGATTCCATTGGCCTGGCTGCCGAACGGCACCGTCGTCGGCGCCGGGCTGGCTTGCGGGAAGACTCCCGTGCCCGTCAGGTTCACCACCTGCGTCGTCGGGCTGGCGTCATCGGTGAACGTCACCGTCGCCGCTTGTCCTCCCAGCGCTGTCGGCGTGAACGTCAGCTTCACTACGCAATTCCCTCCGGCCACAACCGTCGATGCATTCGTGCAGGTCGTTCCCGTGGCGATGGCGAACTGGCTGGCATTCGTGCCTCCCAAAACCACCGTGCTGATGTGCAGCGTATCCGTCCCGCCATTGGTCAGCGTCAGCGTCTGCGCCCCGCTGGTCACGTTCTCCCGCTGATTGCCAAAGGCCACCGGACTCGGCGTCGGTGTGGCCTGCGGGAAGGTCCCTGTCCCGCTCAGGTTCACCACCTGCGTGGTCGGGCTGGCGTCATCGGTGAACGTCACCGTCGCCGCTTGTCCTCCCAGCGCCGTCGGCGTGAACGTCAGCTTCACCACGCAGTTGGCTCCCGCCAGCACCGTCGATCCGTTCGTGCAGGTCGTCCCGGTGGCGATGGCAAACTGGTTGGCATTCGTGCCTCCCAAAACCACCGTGCTGATGTGCAGCGTATCCGTCCCGCCATTGGTCAGCGTCAGTGTCTGCGCCGCGCTGGTCGTGTTCTGCCTCTGATTCCCGAACGGCACCGGACTCGGCGTTGGCGTGGCCTGCGGGAAGGTCCCTGTTCCACTCAGATTCAAGACCTGCGTAGTCGGGCTTGAATTATCGGTGAAGGTCACAGTGGCGGACCGGGCGCCAATCGCACTTGGCGTAAAAGTTGCCGCAAGGACGCACGAACTACTCGCCGCGACAGTGCCTACGGTGCGGCAGTCGGTGCCAGCCGATGGGGCGACAAGAGTAAAGTCACCCGCGTTCGCCCCGCCCAGGGCGACGTTGGTGATCGTGAGGGAAACGGTACCGGCGTTCGTCAGCGTAGAAGTCATCTGCACACTGGTGGTGTTCTGCCGCTGGTTGCCGAAAGCAATCGTTGTCGGGTTGAAGGCGACACTTGGCGCGCCTCCGGAGCCAGTTAGATTGATCGTCTGCGTGGTGGGCGAGGCGTCATCGGTTATGGTGATCGTTGCAGTGCGGGCGTTGAGAGCCGTCGGTGTAAAGGTTGCCGCAACCACACAAGCGCCATTCACTGCGACACTTCCCACCGTGCGACAATCCGCGCCGCTGGCCGGGGTTACCAGCGAGAAGTCGCCGGCATTCGCGCCGCCCAACTGGACGTTGGAAATATTCAGCGGGGCCGTGCCGTTATTGGTCACGGTGACGGTCTGTTTGCCGCTCGTAGCGTTCAGCGGGATCGTTCCGAAAGCCATGGAGTTGGAACTCAAACTGGCGCCTGCCTGGATGCCAGTGCCGTTCAGAGTGACGAGGTGAGGGCTATTGGCATCCGGAGAATCTGTGATGGTCAGGGTTGCCGTCCGCGCACCCGCCGCTTTTGGCGTGAACGTGATTTTGACAATGCAGATGCCACCGCCCGACGCGACTACACCCGAACAGGTACCCCCAGAGGACATCGCAAAATCGGCGGCGTTCGTCCCAGTGATTGTCGGAGTTCCTGAAATGGTGATTGACCCGGAAGTGCCGTTGGTGAGCGTGACCGTCAGCGGTGAACTCGTTGTATTTATGAGCTGGCCCGTAGTGAAGTTCAGCGGATTCGGGCTGACGGTGACGGACGCGGACTTGCCATTGCCGGACAAGAGTACGGTTGGCGAGCCGTTGCTGGTATGGATGGTCGCCGTGTCCGGATTGGCTCCCAGCGCCGGCGTAAACTTGATATACACCGTGCATGAACCAGTAAAAGCAGAAAGCGGTTTCGAGGCACTGCAGGCGTTTAGTGTTTGGCTAGCGTCGACGCTGTAGGAGGAAGTGCCAAAACTCACGCTACTAAAAGTCACAGCAGAGCTCGACCCGTTCATGAGCAGAACACTCTGCGTAGCGGAAGACCCTAAGTTGGTATCCGGGAAGGGCAGGCTCGTCGGAGACACTGTAACGTTGCCAGTCGACACGTTGCCGAGCAAGGGGACGTTCTGGGTCGTACTCGGAAACGCATTGTCTGTGATAGTCAGCGTCGCATTTCGGGTGGGGCTGTTGTAAAGCAGCGTGGGCGTGAAGGTGATGGGAATCGTACAGCTCGCTCCTGGAGCCAGACCCGGGAAGAAGACATTCTGGCAGCCGAGATTCGAAGCGGTACTGAGGAAAGAGAAGCTCTCCGGGGCGAGTGCAAAGTCGACCGCGTTCGCTCCGGTGATTTTCAAATTGGACACCTGTAGAGGACTGCTTCCAGTGTTCGTCAACACGACGTTCAGGACCAGACTTTGGGTGTTCGAGAGCTGGCTGCCGAACGCCAGGGCGGCCGGCGGAGTGGGAGAAATGGAGACTTGTGGCGCCGTGGCTGTGCCGTTGAGATTGACTGTAAGTGTTTGCTGTGTCGGGTTGGCGCCGACGGTATAGGTCACGGTGAATTGCGCGTTCAGGCTCGTACCCGGAGCAGTGGGAGTAAAAGTGACGGAAACCGTGCAACTGCTGCCGGCGCTGCCTGCCGCAGAGAGCGGGAAAAACGTGCACGAGGAGAAGCCCTCCGAATAAAGCGCCGCGCTCGGTCCCGTGACCGCGTTGATGCTGACGATGGTGACCGTGGACGCAGTCCCGTTTCCGATCGTAATCGTGGGGGACGACTGCGAACCCACTGCAGCCGTCACGTTCAGCGGATTCGGGACCGCGAGGATCGCAGCGCTGCCCGTTCCCTTGACCGGTATGGAGAAAGGACTGTTCGGCGCGCCCGTATAGGTGATGAGAATGTTGTTGCTCTCGGCTGTCGTTACCGTCGGCGCGAAGGCAATATCAAACTCGCAAGAATTGCCGTGGGAGAGCGCGGACGTGCAAAAGTTATTGACTACAGTGAAGTCGCCGGCCGTCTGGGGTGCAATGTTCGTGACGGTCACCGACGAAGCGAAATTGTTCGTCAGGGTGACTCCGAAAAAGGAATTGGTGAGTGTGCTGAAATTGATTGATGTTCCCAGGGGCACGGTCCCGAAATCATAAGGAGTCGTCGCGGGAGAAATACTCAGGCCGAGACTTGAACCCGTGAGCGTGGTATTGGAAGTGCCGCTGACGTTGTTGCCGAGACTTGCGGTCACCAAGAGATTGGCGCTGAACGACCCTGGCGTTGCGGGCGCGGTGAACGTGAGCGCAATCGTGCAGGTATTGGCCGCAGGCGCGGCGGGAATGCTCGAGCCGGCGGCGCAAGTCGTCCCGGTGCTTGAGATCGCAAAATTCGATGGATTTTGGCCGTTGATCGCGATGGCGTTGATCGTCAGCGGGCCAGTCCCTGTGTTTGTTACCGTGACCGTTTGCGCGGGCGTGGTGGTCGTACCCGGCGCTTGATTGAACCCAGCCGCCGCGCTCACCGACAGGAGGCCCTGCGTAACACCCGTACCCTGGATATTCACCGTATGTGTGGTGCCGCTAGCGCTATCGGTAAAGGTCACCGAATTGGTCTGCAGGCCAGCGGTTGTGGGATTGAATAGAACGCCGATCAAACAGGTGCCCCCCTGGGCGAGCACCACCTTTGATTGCGTGCATGTGGTGACGTTCGCTCCGGAGGCGACAAGACTGAACGCCGTGCCCGCTGTCAACAGATTCGGGGCTGCGGTTGGATTTGGGGGGGTCGGCCAAGTGACTGTGGTCGTTGTATTCCCGGCGTTCGTCAGATAAATCTCCCCTTGTGGTGCGGATAGTGCGGGGAGTTTGATCACTACGTTATTGAAATCAAGAAGCGATGAACCGCCGCTCGAAACCGAAATTGTGACCGCCGGGGCTTGGCCCATTCCCGTCATCTTTAGAGTGCGCGGGCTGCCCGGACCGTCGTCGGTGATAGTGATCGAGGCGGTGCGGCTCCCAGTGGCGGTGGGGCCAAATTGCAGATCAAGGTAGCATTTCCCTTCAGGTTTGACCGGGCCCACCTTGCACGTACTACTGCTGACGATATTCACGAAGTCGCTTGCATTCGCCCCTCCCACCGCCGAAACAGCCGAAATGTTAAGCTGTGTCTTCTGGCTGTTTTGCAGATAAATTCTCTGCACCGGTCCCTGAAGGTTCACGATTTCCGTGCCGAAATCAAACGCGCTCGGGAATTGTACAGGGCCGGCCAGCCCGATCCCTGTCGCATTGAGAGTGAGAAAGCTCCCACTGGGCGGTGTGTAATTGATCGTTGCGGTCGCGGACCGCGTTCCCGTCGCCGTAGGTGAAAACTGCCCATCCAAAAAGCAGACAGAGTTCGCTGGAATCGTGCCGTTGACTGAGCAAGAGTTATCGAGTTCGACCTTATAATCCTGCGGGGCAGCCCCGCTGAGGACGATGCTGGTAACTGTAATCGGGCTGGCGGTCCCGTTGAAGATTTGATCGAAACCGGTTTGCTGCCCCGTCGCGCCGACGAACTGGCTGGGAGCGGTGATGCTGTTCTGATACAGCGTGACTCCGGTTTCGCCCGTGCCCATAACCGTTGCGGCCTTCGAGCCGGTCAGCGCTCCCGTCCAATTGAACGTATATGTCGCGGTGCGTCCATCAAACGCGCTGCCGACCGTCGGCCGGAAAAACACATAAAAGGCGCACTCGACGCCGGGCTGCAATTGCAGATTGGCGACGCAGGTAGGCACCCCCGTGTCCGTAGCGCTGGAATCGATCGGGAAATCCCCGCTGTTTCCAGCCGGCGTGATGGATGACAAAGTGATGACACTGCCCGAACCATTCAAGACGAAGATGTCACGATCGGTTGAGGACGTATTCAAGAGAAGGCCGCCGAACTCGATAGAGGTCGGGGAGACAGTCACCTGTGCCAGGCCCGTCCCGCTCAGTGAAACGGATTGCGGGCTTCCGGCGGCGTCATTATTGATCAATAACGTTGCGGTATAACTCTTCCCCGTGGTTGGAGTGAGATTCACGGAGATGAAGCAACTCGTATGGGCCGGGACCGTCGAACAGGTATTTGTGGTGATGTTGAATGCCGAGGCATCCGAGCCCGCGTTGGTAATTTGCAGGCTGCCCACGTGCAGCGTCCCGCCGCCCGTATTCGTAAGCTCCAATCCGCCGGACGCCGCCACATTGAGGGGGAGACTCGTACCGAAGCTGATCGTCGCGGGGCTCAGGCTGACTTCCGGAACCGCTCCGAAACCGGACAAGTTGACTACGGAACTGCTTGGCGGAGTACTGTTTACGGAGAGCTGCGCGGAGCGCGCGTCCTGGTCCAGGGGGGAGAACTGGGCCGCGACGATGCAGGAGGCTCCCGCCGGCAGCGCGAGGCCGTTCGTGCACGTGGTGCCGGCCGGAACGATGGTGAAGTCGCCGGTGTTCGTGCCCCCGATGGAGAGCGAATTGATCGTTACGCTCGCGCCCGAATTATTGCTTAACGTGAAAGATTCCAGGAGGCTGACGTCATTGATGCCCGTGGGGGGATAAGTGAACACAGGCGGGAAGAAATTCAAGCCAGAGGCTGCGGCAGACGGAGAAATTTTTGCGAGGAACGCGTTACCGGCAGTCGTTTGAAGATGTTCCTGGAACGGCAAGGAGGAGGTTCCCGAGGAACTCAGCACCGGGAAATTCTGCGACTGCGTGCTGCCCGTGATATACGCGTTTCCGGTGGAATCGACCGCAATGCCCAGGCCATTGTCGTCCTGCAATCCTCCCAGATACGTTGAGTAATTGACCGCTGTGCCAGTGCCGTTCACCTCGACGACGAACGCGTTGCTGCTCCCAATATGGCCGAGGGTGGACTGCAGCGGCTTGACGAGTGGGGAAGCGAAGTTACTGGACGCCGTCTGCCCGGTCACGAATGCATCGGGAGGATTCGCTCCATCGAGCGCAATGGCGTTACCGGTGTCTCCGGAGAGTCCGCTGCCCCCGGAGCCGCCGAGAAACGTCGAATAGATAAGCGGCGCGGTGAAGTCGCCCTTCAACTTCGTCACGAAGGCTTCCGTGCAGGCAAATGGATTGCCGTTCGAAGTGCAGGTGCTTGGTCCAAAGATCGGGCTTTGTGTTGGAAACAGGGTATTGCTCCCGACATTCAGAGTGGAAGAGGTTTGCCCCGTCACGTAGACGTTGGGCGGCGTTGCGGAGTCTACGGCGATGCCCATGCCCGTATCCGTGTCGTTGCCGCCGAGAAGCGTGGAGTTTGCGAGAGTCAGAGTTTGACTGCCGGCGTTGAAACTCAACTTGGAGATGAACACATCGGTACTGAAGCTATTCAGCGCGGCTTGGAAAGGCGCGGGTGACGTTCTGAACTGGAAAGTTGGACGAGGACGTTTGCCCGGTCACATAGGCGTTTCCGTTGGCGTCGACGGCGATGGCATTGCCCCGGTCTCCGCTACTACCGCCGAGGTAGGTGGAATAAACGAGCTGGCCTTGATTGTTGAATTTCGCCACGACGACGTTTTCAAATCCATTGTTGGTGGATTGGAACGGCACCAACGTAGGGAAATTCTGCGAGGAGGTGTAGCCGACGACATACGCGTTGCCGGTTGAGTCGGCGGCCAGGCCGGTGAGGGTGTTTAGATCGCTATCGTTTCGTCCGCCGAGAAACGTCGAATAAATCAGCGCGCCGTTGGTATCCACTCCCATAACGAAGCCGCTTTGAATGAAGCCCCCATTACTTTGAATGGGATCGTCGCCGATGGTCGCCTGGAAAGGATTCAACAAGGGGAAATCCGAATCCCTCGTGATTCCATCTACGTAGGCGTTCCCGCTGCCATCCAAGCCAATTCCATTCCCTGAACTGCCGAAGCCAAAGTTGGTCGTTCCTCGGAGCAACGTCGAATACAGAAGGGTGTTCCCGCTGGGATCGAACTTGGTGACGAATGCAAAATTTATAAAAGTAAACTGGGATACCGGATCTTGCGATGCGGAACCTGGAAAGTCGAAAGAACTTCCGCTGCCGGTGACATAAGCGGCACCGGTCGAATCGATAGCGATGGCGTTTCCCGAATCCCCGCCGCTGCCGCCGAGATAGGTGGAAAACACAAGAACGGGATCGATCACGAGTGTGTTTCGTTCATCGTATCCGCCGACTTCGAACCCGACGCGATTCTTGCCCCGAAGCACATAGCGACCGGACAAATCGCGCCTCGCGCCTTTCACCATCTGGTACACGCCGGGACGAAGCAATCGAATTTCTCCAGCGGCTGTGGCCATGACCAGGTTGCCCTGTGGGTCAATCCGCATGTCTCGGGCGCCGGCCACCTCAAGTTCTACCGAACGTGGATTCGCGCCCGGGGCCACTATGAAGTCCGATTCCAGTTGCTGCTGATTTCCGTAGTAAGTCAGGTCCACTCCGGGATAAATTTCTCGGTAGCTTACGCGCCCGAATTGGCGGACCCC
Source organism: uncultured Acidobacteriota bacterium (assembly GCA_963719875.1). Classification (GTDB taxonomy): domain Bacteria; phylum Acidobacteriota; class Terriglobia; order Acidiferrales; family UBA7541; genus Palsa-360. The sequence goes on from CAVRDJ010000004.1 coordinate 41,999, forward strand.
GGTGCGCCACTTGCTGGGATCGTTGCCGGTGTAATAGTTGATTTTCCCCGGCAAAAGGTCGGCCCCTGTAATCTGCGCGGAAGCGTTTGCTCCCAGCATCTTCAGCCAGAGAACGGATTCTTCGGGCCGATTGTTCGAAGAGTTTAAACAATCCGGATGAATCTTCCTGCCCGCGCCGGTGCAATTCGGACTCGAGTTCCCGCCGCCCAGCGCGATGACTGCCTCGTCTGACGTGAGAAAGAGACTGTAGCCCGCGCTGCGTGAAGTGTATTTGACCTGGCTGTCGGTTTGACCGACGTTTTCTTCAAAGGAGAGAGGCAGCTTCGCGAAGGAGGCTCGAGCCGCCTCGGCAGCCGCGGGCGATGGGGAGGTCGTTGCAGCTGGTTGCGCAGCCGGGGCTTTCAAAGCAGTCTTTGATGACTGCGCCGTCGCATTCGCACTGAGACATAATGCGAATGCGGAAAAGAGAAGAACTCGCCTCATGGCTGGGCCTCCATGCGCCTAAGTCCGCTCAATCTTGTGATCTAAATTGTCGGGGAGCACCAGTGCTCCTCCGGCCAGGGAACCAGCGGAAAAAAATCTTAGTCTTCGAAAACCACACGAAGCGACGCCTGCTCTAAGTTTAGGGATCCGCGTCGGGGATCCACTCCAGCCAAAATTGGCTGGATGATTTATTTTTTCCACTGGTCTGCCGAAGCGAGGGGTGAACTCCGGCCGTGGACATACCCTTTTGGCAGCCTTGATATATCACATCGGAGTGGTAAAAATAAAGACCCAGTACCCGCCGGCTATTTCGGCGGCACTTCGCTAAACTATTGAACTGAATACACTAACCGTACTGGTACGATCCCGTTGGTGACGGCTGTGAGTCCCGTCGGGAGCCCGCGCCGCTATTGGGAATGCAGGAAAACGGACTTCACGATGGGATCATTTCCGCCCAGCGTCGCGGCGATGATATCCGACGCGGCATCGAGTCCGTTGCCACTATTCGTGAAAATCACGACACCGCTTCCCGTCTTGCGAGAGGCGATAACAAAGGATTGAAACCCGGAACTTTTTTCGCGGTGAAAAAAGAAAAGGTCATTGCCGTTTTTTTCCAGTCCAAAACCTAGACCCCAGGAAAAGGGGACGGCATCGTCAACAGCAACTGTGGGATTCAGGAGGAGGGAGACGGCCGATTCGTGCGCGCGCTGAGCCGGCGCCGACGCGAGGAGGTACAGGATGAAGTGCGCATAGTCCCGGATGGACGTATACAGCGTAGTGGCGGCAGCAGGCCGCAAGTACCGATGCATTTCGATGGGCACGCCGGAGCGGTCATAGCCCGTCGCCATGTCGCTGGCATAAGCCTCTTGCCAGACGAAACTGCTGTGCGCCATTCCGGCAGGCCCTAAAATGCTATGCGCTACAAAAGCGCCGAAAGATTCGCCTGTGACGTGCTCCACAACGCGTTGCAAATAAAGATACCCTTCGTTGGAATACGACCACTTTTGGCCAGGCGCGAGCTGCAAGCGCAAATGCTGATTGCGAGCCCAGTCCGGCATTCCCGAAGTGTGGTTCATCACACGGATTGCGGTGACTTGGTTGAACCGCGGATCGTAGAGGGACTCGGTGGCAGGCGACGCCGAAGTCGGGTCGAGATCCCGGAGATAAGGAAGAGGGAGGTAGCTCGGGAGGGGCGCGCCTGGATTGAACCGGCCCTCGGCGGAAAGAAGCAAAACCGAATAGGCATACAGCGGCTCGCCGAGCGAACCTGCCTCAAAAATAGTATTCGCCGTAACGGGAGCATTGGACTTCTGGTCGCGCATCCCGAAAACTTCGACGGCTCGCAATTGACCGTGTTCGATCAGAGCCGCGGCGATGCCTGGAATTTTGTATTTCTTGGCCGCGCCTGAAATTGCGCGCTGAAGAGCCGGCGAAGTTTCTTGTCCTGCCTGGCGATCGCGCTGTGCCGCTGAACTAGCCGCGGGCAGCAAGACGCCAAACACGCAAAGTGACGCAGGCAGGAACGCACGGCGCGTGTTTTGGTGCCATCGCCTCATGAGTTCGCTCGGGAGCATAGCAGAGCATGGAGCCGCAACGCTACGGCGTCACGGGCCTGGGCTCTCATCATTTTGGCCCATGTTGAGCGCCAGCGGAAAGCCACGTTAGGGGCATTTGTTCTGAGCCTTACTGGCTAGTGCATCCTTGAAACATGCTTGGTCAAAATAAACTTGCTTCGACATTTTTTGGTACATCAGGATCGTTGTCTTCCCGTTGGCGGCGCGTTCCGAAATGGCGGTCCGGTGTTCAAACGAAACCGAAGGCGGTCCTCCGGCCAGAGCTTCTTGCAATACCCGTCCCTTCAGTTCGCCTTTACTCGCGACATCAAACCCAAGAATTTGGGCCAATGTGGGCGCAATGTCCGCGTTGCTAGCCGGGGCTCGATCAATGAACTGCTTCTTGAAGTCCGGGCCGATCGCTGCCATGAATTGGAACGTATTTGCGCGTCCGAAGCTGCCGTGCATTCCCTGGCCATGCTGCAAATCATAATCGGTGATCTGCACGGCGCTCATCATCGGCTGCTTGGGATCTGCGGGAAAGGTTTTAAAAGTGACGGCAATGGTTGGCGACGGGGTCACCGACGAGCCGATCAGGCGAATCGAGCTGGAGGGCAACGCCCCGGGCACATTTTTGTACTCGTCATTGACGAATAGCCCGCCCACATAGTCCTGCCGCGCCAAGAAGGAGACGATCCTCTTGACCAGGTCCGGGTCGTGAGCGGGAAGATAGATCAGATCAGAGCCGCCGTTGGCCGCGACGACGACCTTCGCATCCGTTTGATTCGCGATCCGGCCTGTGCCGCCGATTAATCCGTTGCCGGCAACGGGGTGCTGGCGCACGTTTGCAAGTTGCTGAGCAGCGGCCGGATCCACGGGCTCAAATACTTTCTTGCTCTCTGGACCATCGATCTGGCTGTCGGGATCGAAGAGCGGAAGCCCCAATTCATGAGCGAGATCAATCGAAACAAAGCCCACGGGCAGAAATCCAGTGTTGACCTCTTGCCGGCCCTGGGCGTCCTTATATATCCACTTGGTTGCATAGCTCGTCGTCCCGTGATGGAAGGCGTCAATGTCATGCTTGCTGATCGTTGCGAAACCATGATCCGCAGTCAAAAATATATCCGTATTCGCGGCGAGTTCGGGATCGTTTTTGATGTAATCCATGATTTGCTTCAGGTTGTTATCGGCATTCCGGAGAGCCGCTTTTGAAGTCGGCCCGTTGATGCCCGGGATGAGCTGGTTCAAACTATCGCCCTGAAAGTGCTGCGTGCCATCGGGATCACGCGACCAATAGAGAAGAGCGAACGGCTTTCCACTTTTGATGAACATCGGCAAGATCACTTTGCTTGTGGCGTCCGCAAAATACGCCTGCTGCACGGAATTTGGCTCCTTTGTTCCAGGAGTCGCGTTGTTTCCAGTGGGTTGGTGGCGGACAGGCGTGGTTGTGGGGAGTCCCGCGTTTACCAGAGCCGAAGAAACTTCCGGCGCAAGTGGCACCCCATCCGGAGTGCCTGTCCCGTCATCGATAATGATGGTTTGGGGTATCGTGAATCCGGCATTCACTGGATTCAATTGGCTTACATCCTGGATCGCAACCGGCCCCATTTTTCCCACGGCCGCGGTGAGGAACCCGTGCCGGCGCGCCGCGGCGAACAAGGTTTCCTCGTTCAAGTAGTTTCCGTTGAATTGGGCGTCCAGATCGCCAAGAACTCGATTATTTTCGACGTAAGGGGCGTAGCTTCCCGGAGGCCGCCCGAAGTTGCCATCCTGGAATACCGGATGCCCGATATAAATCTGATTGCTGTAATCCCCGGTGTCCCCGAGGTAATGCCCCGTGGCAATGGCAGAAGCATTGGCGGTAGTAAAGGTCGGAAACAGCGAGTGGCTGTTTGCAAAACTAACTCCATGATTGCGAATCCAAAACATAGTAGGCGAATCGTCAGCATTGACGGATCCTGCTCGCAACCCATCAAATACGAAAATCACAATATTGCGCGCGTGATTGCCAGGAAGTTGTTCCTGTCCTGAGGTGGAAGCAGGACCAACGGGCCATAACGCGAGTGCCACTACTAACCAGAGCAGTTTTTTTTTCATCCCGAGTCCTCTTCAGCGAGTATTCAATTGTCAGTGTCCGAAGAACGAAGTCTTCCCGGACATTCTATGAATCGAACCTGACACATTCTGCTTCCGCGCAAGCATGCCTGCAAGGCAGAGTTGGTTGCCGTTGTACCTGAGTGTCCGCCAAGAATGCCGGCGGATCCGCATTTGAAAATAATAGACTGGGCTATAATGCCTGCCGGAATTTGTGCTGTGGTTCTGAGCAGGGTTTACAGGATGGGGCGGTGATAGGGCAGGGAAGTTGTCAGTCTGCATTCGTGTTTCCAATTCAAATTGGAAGGAGCTTTTCGTTATGGCGAACGCCAGTTGGATCCGAAATCTGCAATGGTTGGTCATGGGCGCCCTGCTCGGGGTTCTTTTTGTCTTGACGTGGGAGCGCCCAGCGGCGATGGCACAGCAGAATAGTACGCAGGGAAATCCCGCGACGTTGCAGGCGGACGTGGCGCATCTGAAAGACCTTGTGCCGCCGCACTCTCACCCCATGGTTGAAGTGGGGATGTTTGCCGCAAATCTCTGGTTCGCGGGCGAGAAACGGAATTGGCCGCTGGCCGATTATTATCTGAACGAAACGCGCAACCGCATCCGATGGGAAGTGCACCTGAATCCCAGCCCGAAAGGCGCCGACGGCAATCCAGTGGATATGCAATCCATCTTCGACGGCATCGACAACGGCACATTGCCGAAAGTGCACAAAGCGATCGAAATGAAAGACAGCAAGGAATTCGCAGTGGAGTATAAACGCTTGCTCGAAGAATGCTACTCTTGCCACAAAGCGGCTGCCCGGCCGTATCTTCGTCCCATGGTTCCGGTTTCCGGTGCTCAACCCATAATCAATCTGGATCCCTCAGCGACGTGGCCGCAATAGGAGGGATCGCGTACGCGCAATTTTATTGATCAGCGGAATGAGTATTTTCGCAACGCCCGTGCCAAATTGAGCGGTATAGTTATCTTTTGGAGCAACAATGCCCTACAGTTATTCACGGCTCTTTGAAGAAGTCACCGGCCGCAAATTCGAGAATCGGCCGGTATTCGATCCTCCCAAATTGACGCCACTGCGAAAGCCCATCGCCGAATCCACGATTGGTTTGTTCGCCAGTTGCGGCGCCCAACTGCCGGAGGACCCGGCGTTGGGAGAGACCGAGGACATTTCGTTTCGTCTGATTCACCGGGACACACCAATGTCGCGGCTGGTAGTTGCGCACAAAACGAAAGTGCGCAAGTGGGCTGTCGAAGATCTCAACGTCGCGTTTCCGCTGGAACGCATGAGAGAGCTGGAAACCGAAGGCGCGTTCAAGCGGCTCGCGCAAACCACTGTGTCCATGGTTGGCTCGATCCAGCGCTACACGGATCTCGTTGAACAAACTATCCCGGCCATCAAGCAAATTTACGATTCGCAAGGCGTCGACCTTGTCTTCCTGTTTCCATTTTGCCCGTCTTGCCATCGCTCCACGGCGGTCATTGCGAGGGCCCTCGAGGCGCGCGGACTTCCTACGCTGAGCATGAGCGTTCTGCTCGAATCCGCTGAAGAAGCAAAACCTCCACGAACGTGTTTTCTGGACTTTCCGCTTGGCTGCCCGGCAGGAAAACCGCACGAAGCCGAACAGCAGCGAGAAATTCTTCGCGCCGCTCTGAAGCTGGCCCCCGATTTTGACGGCCGACCGTGGCACATCAAATCGTTGCCGTTCCAGTGGTCGCCGGATGGAAGCCGCGCCTGGGAAGAGGAAGTCAGCGATCTATATCGAAACGGCGGCTTGAAGATTGTCATGGCCCATCGGGACGCTCATCACGAGCGGGGTGAATCCCTGGTGGGACGCGAGCGCGAGTTCGCCATTCGCTGTAACTGCTGATCGGAGGATACCGCCCAATTTCTTGGGCACACCATGAACATCTGAACGCAATGATAATCCTGCATGCAAACCTTCCAAACTTCGCCGGGCTGGTGTATATTTCGCCGTACGAAAATAAACTCAATATTTGGATTCGAGAATTCTGGCTCAAGTGGGGGTCCTTCCGTGAAAATTCGGTTGTTGTCCTTAGCCAAGCTGTTGCTGTGCGCAATCATCTTCGCCGTCTTGGTGCTTGACGGCCCTGCCGCGTTTGCTCAGGGCCAGGACCGGGCTCCGGAGTATTTTCAGACCGACATTCAGTATGGCGCGCAGATTTTCGCTACCCAATGCGCTACATGCCACGGCACGTCGGGCGATCAGATCCCCGGCGTCAACTTCCGCGCAGGCACATTTAAGCGCGTCGTTTCCGACAACGATTTGCGCGCCACAATCACCAACGGCGTCCCCGGCACCGCCATGCAGCCCTTCGCCTTTGGCGCCTCCGAACTCACCGGCATTGTCTCCTATCTTCGCAACATGAGCAGTTTCGATGCCCATGGGCTTTTGGTTGGCGACGTGGCGCGCGGTCAGGCACTATTCGCGGGCTCGGGCAACTGCGCGAGCTGTCATGCCGTGAACGGAAAAGGCCCGCGCGTCGCTCCCGATCTGGGCGACATCGGCTCGCTCCGCACCGCCGAACTCCTTCAACGGACCCTGCTCGATCCTGCCGCCTCCATGCTGCCGGCCAACCGGCCCGTGCACGCGGTGACCAAGGACGGGAAAGTCATCAACGGCCGGCGCCTCAATGAAGACACGTACACGGTCCAGCTCATCGACGAGCAAGAGCGTTTGGTTTCTCTCACGAAAGGCGACCTTCGCGAGTTCACCGTCCTCAAGACCACGCCCATGCCGTCCTACAAAGACAAGTTCAGCGCCCAGGAGATGGCCGACCTGGAGGCGTACCTTCTTTCCTTGAAAGGTGTGAAATGAATCCTTCACGGCGCACGTCCTTTCTGCTGCTTCTCGCGTTGCTGATTCCGTTCGCTCTTCGCGCCCAGGTAACCCCTGAGCGCCTGCTCCATGCCAGCGACGAGCCGCAGAACTGGCTGACCTACTCCGGCAGCTATGCCAGCCAGCGCTATAGTCTCCTCAAACAAGTCGACCCCTCAAACGTGAAGAACCTCGAGCTGAAATGGGTCTTCCAGGTGCAGTCGCTGCAGAAGTTCGAAACTACGCCGCTCGTTGTCGACGGGATCATGTACCTCACGCAGTCGCCCAATAACGTCGTGGCGGTAGACGCGAAGACGGGCCGCGCTTTCTGGGTTTTCCACTACGCGAATTCTCCCGCGGCCCGGCCATGCTGCGGCATTGTGAATCGAGGCCTCGCCATCCTTGGAAACACGCTCTTCATGGCCACCGTCGATGCCCACCTCGTCGCGATTGACGCTAAAGACGGCCACGCACTCTGGAATGTGAAGGTGGCCGAGCCCACCGCAGGCTATGCCATGACCCTGGCGCCACTGGTGGTGAAGGATAAGGTGATCGTGGGCGTTGCCGGAGGCGAGTTCGGTGTCCGGGGTTTCATCTCTGCTTATGAAGCTGGAACCGGCAAACAAGTCTGGCACGCCGACACCATTCCCGATCCCGATCAGCCCGGTCACGAGAGCTGGAAGGGAAACGATTGGGAGCATGGCGGCAGCGCCGTCTGGATGACCGGTTCTTATGACCCCGATCTGAATTTAACTTACTGGGGCACCGGCAACCCCGGCCCGGACTTTAACGCTGTCCAGCGCGTCGGCGACAATCTCTACTCGGATTCCGTGCTCGCCCTTGACGCTGACACGGGAAAGATGAAATGGTACTTCCAATTTACGCCGCACGACCCCTACGACTATGACTCGGTGCAAGTTCCTGTCCTGGCCAATGCGGATTGGAACGGTAGCCCGCGCAAGTTGATGCTCTGGGGAAATCGGAATGGTTTCTTCTACGTTTTGGATCGCAGTACGGGCAAGTTTCTCAACGGAAAACCATTCGTAAACGTTAATTGGGCGAGCGGCCTCGACGCCAACGGCCGGCCGATCACCACGCCGCAGCCTCCGGGTGTGCCGACGTTTCCGGGCATCCAGGGCGGAACGAACTGGTATTCGCCTTCTTACAGCCCACACACCGGGCTCTTCTATGTCTCCACGTGGGAAGATTACGGCACCATTTTCGCCGGCGTGAACGCGGAATATAAAGAAGGTACACGCTTCACCGGCGGCGCAAACACGACCCCTATTCCCGGGGCTGAGAACCCCGCGGGCGGCCGCCAGGGGCCCGTCAATACTTACACCGAAGCGTTGGCCACTGGCGGCGTCGTGGCTCTCGATCCGAAGACCGGCGAGAAAAAGTGGAAGTTCGCCATGCATGACGTCAACACCAGCGGAATTCTGACCACTGCCACGGACCTTCTTTTCGTCGGCGGACGGGAAGGATATTTCCAGGCGCTGGATGCGCGGACCGGGGCGCTGCTGTGGAAGCAAAACCTGGGCGGGGAAATCATTGCCGGGCCGATCAGTTTCCAAGTCGATGGCAAGCAGTACGTTACCATCGCATCCGGAAACAGTCTGTTTGCATTCGCACTCCGCGAATGATCGCTAAACTGTTCGAACGATTCGCATAAAATGACGAAGATTCTGCCGGGGATCAAGCCTGGGAACGCCAATCTCCCGATTGGCGGGTTGCACGACGCCAATCGGGAGATTGGCGTTCCCGGGGTTCAACCCGTGCTGTTCGTGCCAAACGGGGTCTGTTGATCCAATGAGAAATTCTGGTTAGCGGCTTTTCAGAGCTGTATTTTCTACGACTGAGGACACGACGCCTGCGGGAATAACTTTCTTCTTGCGCGATTTCGGGACGGAAGGCGCTGCCGCAGGGGAATCTTGCATGGGCAGGCTGAAGCGGCGAATTCCGTCATAAGAATGCAACGCGGCAGCCACAGCGCCTGCCGTGGGAACCAAACCGATCTCGCCGGCTCCCTTTGCACCATACCCGCCTATTTCATCGGGAACTTCAATCAGGATGACGTTGATATGCGGGGTTTGTTTGGCGCCCAGGATGCCGCAGTCGCGCAAGAGCAGGGAATCGGGCACTCCATTGGTGGAAGTGAAATCTTCCGAGAGCGCGTAGCCAAGTCCCATGTGCACGCCGCCTTCGATTTGCCCCGCGCAAGCCTTTGGGTTGATGGCGTGGCCGACGTCGTGAGCCGCGACGACTCGTTCCATGCGTCCGTTGTCATCGAGAATGACAAGTTGGCAGGCGTAGCTGAAGGTCATGTGAGTCGTCGGATTTTTTATCGCTTCCGGAGTGCCTGGGCGGGTCGTGAAATCACAGACGTATTCCCCGCGGTACTCGCGGCCGACCAGCTTCTCGAGCGGGAACTCTTTCAAGTCGGCGGCGAGTTTTTGTCCAGCGCGTTGCCCAGCGGCGCAACTAAGCGTAGTGGCGCGCGATGCCCACGCCTCGCCGCACTTGGCGCCCATCTCCTTGTCCCAGCGCACGGTCATGATGTCCGGCGACAGCCCGGTCTCTTCTACAACGGCCTGACGAACGGTCGTGAAAACGCCTTGGCCCATTTCTGTGTAGCCGTTAAGAATCTCCAGCCGGGGGCCTTCCACAACGCGAATCATCAGGTAACCGCTCTCGATGGCGCCATTCCCAATTCCCGTGCTCTTGATGCCCAAGCCCAGGCCGGCGTACTTTGCATTCCTGTAAATGTCTTTCACGGACTCGAGCGCCACGCGCATCCCGCGCACGCTTTCCCGCATAATTTGTCCGGTAGCGAAGGCGTCGCCGGGATTCAGAATATTCCGCATCCGTATTTCCCAGCCATCAACGCCCACTTTTTCCGCGAGCAGATCCATGACGCCTTCCATCGCGAACTGAGCCTGGTTGCTGCCAAAACCGCGCATGGCGCCGCTGGTCGGATTGTTGGTGAATACGGCCTTGGAGTTCACATCCACGTTGGGCACGCGATAAACGCCGCAGGAATGGCAAGCCGCGCGCAGCAGGCACTTGCCGCCTGTGCCCGCGTAGCCCCCTGTGTCGCCGACGATGCGCGCACGCACCGCGAGCAGATGGCCTTCCGCGTCCGCGCCGACTTTATACTTCAGGGTCATGGGATGGCGCTTGCCGTGGTGCTGCGTGGATTGCTGGCGCGTGAGAACGGTTTTCACCGGACGCTGCAACAGAAACGCCGCCAGCGCGGTTTGCCCCTGGATTGTGAGTTCCTCTTTTGCACCAAAAGCGCCGCCGCTGGCGGCCAGCTCGACATTCACTTTTTCCATTGGCAGCTTCAGGATGTCGGCAACCATCTTGTGGTCAAACGTCGAGCCCTGGCTCTGCGAGTAAAATTTAATGCCGTCGCCCTCCGGCATGGCCAGGCAGGCTTCCGGCTCGAGAAACGCCGGTTCGACCGCCTGCGTAGTCCAAGTTTGCTCGATGATGTGCGCGGACTGTGCGAAGGCTGCTTCCACATCGCCACGCGAAAAGGCGGTGGTATCCAGGATATTGTCGTGAACCCACAAGTTGCCGGGGGGATGCACTTGCGGCGCGCCCGGTTCCATCGCGGCAAACGGATCGGTGACCGGTTCGAGCACGGTGTAATCCACTTTTACTTTGTCGGCGGCCTGGCGCGCGTGGAAGGCGGTGTCCGCGACCACCATGGCCAGAAAATCTCCCACATTGCAGGTGGTTTCGCCGATCGCCACGAAGATCGGCAAGTCAGGATAATTCAGGCCCGTGCCGCGCTCCCCGGGAACATCGGCGGCCGTGAAGACCCTCACGACTCCGGGCATGGCCAGTGCAGCCGACGCGTCAATCGCATTGACTTTGGCTCGGGGGTGTTCGCTCAAAACCATTGCGCCGTGCAGCATGCCGGGAACGCTCATGTCGTCGACGAAAGGCCGCTCGCCGAGCGCTTGCTCAAAGCCGCGATAGCGGGAAGGGGAGTCGCCGATTCCGAATCCATTTCCGTTTCGCTTGCCGTTTCCATTTCCGTTTTTGCTTTTTGCGTAAGCCGGGTTGCGGCTCAATCCGAAATCTTCACCGAAATAAGAATGGCGGCGGGGTTCCTGGCGCGGCAGTTTTCCGCCGTTTTTCCAGGCTTCGCCGGCGGTCTGAATGGCGTCCAGAATTCGCGAATAACCGGTGCAGCGGCAGAGATGCCCGACTAGCCCCTGCTTTACAGCCTCGCGATCCTCCGTACATCCTTGCCGCAACATGGACGATGCGCGAACCACAATCCCGGGAATGCAAAAGCCGCATTGCACTCCGCCTTCGAGCACGAACGCTTCCCCCAACACCTCCCGCATTTCTTCCGGGACTCCCTCGAGCGTGACTACATCGTGGCCTTCCAGTTGTTCCGGTTTTCGCAGGCAAGACAACGCGGGCCGCCCATCCACCAGAACCGCGCAGCAGCCGCAAGTTCCCTCGGGAGCGCAGCCATTCTTCGGGGAAACAATGCCGCACTCCTCGCGCAGAACTTCGAGGAAGTGCATCCCCGGTTCATAGGAGCACGTGGTGCGTTTCCCGTTCAACGTGAAGCTGATCTTCGGCATAGGAGCGGTCACTACTCCAAGCGGACAATCTAGGCCACTTGCTAAAGTATACATTGCTTCCGCCTTGGAACAAACCGCTCCATTTTTGGAAGCGCCCGGGGGACGCCATTCTCCTGAATGGCCTCACGCAAAACGCCCGCCGCGGCGGGGAGATTGGCGGTCCCGGGTTTCAAGCGGATTTGTTTTTCACGGCTACTGTTCTTTTCCGGCCTTCTTGAGCTCATTGAACGTGAGGTTATCTTCGCAGATCATTTCCGTCAGTTTCCAGTCCGGTTCGAGTTGTGGGATTGTTTCAATAATAATTATATTACTCAAAATGAAAATAGCAACTGGAAACGGCAGCTTGACAGGAGGTAGGCCCTGCCGTAAGGTCTTAACAAAATAGCTTCATTTTTGTGATGCGAAACGTGGAATTTCGGCGGGGCGCGATTCAAAATGCTGAAGCCAACACCCTTCCGAGCACAGTCTGATTGTTCAGGACTCGGCAGCGTGAGCAGGGTCCATTCCTAGTATCGAAATCTGCGCGTCAAATGGAGGCGAGGATATGGAATCTTTATTGAACGTAAGCCGGAGAGGCTTGGTCAAGTGGGGCCTGGCGGCTGCCGGACTTCCCATGCTCACCAGGGCGCTCCGCTCGAACGCGCTTGCCCAGGACGCCGGCGCCGGAGGCGGAAAGAAAGGCGCGATCGGCGGCCGGGCGGAAGAAGAGCTGTATCCGGCGAAAGGGCTGCAGGGAGGCGGACAGCTTGAGATTCGTCTGACCCAATCCATTTACACGAGCGATGCGGACGCGCTCGAAGTCGCGCAGCGAATGAAGCCGTTCAATCTGGACTCGTGGATTGTGGAGTGGACGCGAGTCGCGGAAAGAAACGAGGAGATGGCCGAGAAGTTTGCCGGTGAGGGCTACAAAGTCACGGCCAACGAATACTACCTCAAGGCGTCAAACTTTTACCGGGAAGCGTGCTGGCCGCAGCCCGTCGATGAACCTCGCATGATGACGACGTACAAGAAGATGCGCGAAACCTTCGACAAGGCCTGGAAGATGACGCGGCCTCCTTTCGAGCGCGTTCAGATCAACTATGAAGGCAAAACGTTGGATGGATATTTCCGGAAGCCGAACGCACCGGCAGGGAAGAAGTTCCCCGTGATCATTCCGTTCCAAGGCGCCGACACGATGGCCGAAGCCACGATCTTGAACGCAGGCGCCTACTTGTCGCGCGGCATGGCCTATCTGGCTGTTGATTTCCCGGGACAAGGGGGCGCGATGCGTTTGCACGATCTGCACCTTCCTCCGGATACCGACCGAGTCGCGAAAGCCATGATCGATTATCTCGAGACGCGTTCGGATGTGGACGCCACACGCGTCGGGATGCAGGGAATCAGCATGGGCGGATACGGCGTGCCGCGAGCCGCGAGCGGTGAGAAGAGAATCAAGGCGGCGTTCATGAGCAGCGGCTCCTACGACTTAAAATCGGACCTGTTCGAATATTATCCACCGATTCAGGAGCGTGTGCGCTGGATCATCGGGGCGAAGGATTTGACCGATGCGCGGAAGAAACTTGGCGATTATAACCTCGCAGAGGGAAGAGCGGAAAAGATCGAAGCCCCTATGTTGATCGGCTATAGCAAGGACGACCGGATCATGGATCCAGCCGGCGCCCTGCGTCTCTACGAGGCTGCCAAGAATTCCAAGCGCGACATGGTCGAGGGCACGGGTCACGTGCAGGCCGCCAATGCGGGCGGACCGCGACTGTCGCGGCCAGCTGTGTTTCCGGATTGGGCGGCAAAAACACTGGGAGCAGACACGTAGCCTGGTGGTAAGAACAAGACCACTTGCGACAAGAATGAACGGGGCTGTCCCGACCTAGTAGGGACTGCCCCGTTGTTTTTTCAGTCGATCCGTGAAGATCGGGTCAGAAGGTCAACTTCATTCCCAACTGAATTGCGCGCGGGCCTCCCGAGCCAAGAACGGAATTCGAGGCTTGCACGTCAGGCGTGTTGCCAGTCCAGCCGTAGCCCACGCCTACCGAGGGGTCAGCGGGATTGCCCCCGGGTCCGCCATACGGATTGGCGAACCACGGATGGTTCAATACATTAAAAATTTCCGCTTTGAACTCGGCGCTGAGGCGCTCCTTGAACTTGAAGGCCTTGGTCACCGACATGTCCAAGTTCTTAAAGCCCTGGTCCCGGAAAATGTTGCGGGGCGTCGTGCCTAGGGTTCCTGGTGCTTGGGGAACGAGAACAGAGTTGCCGACGGCGAAGCAGCCCGCACTGTTGAGGGTAGCCAATGCGCCGATGGCTGTCGCCGCGGCTGTGCAAGCAGCCGGGAACGGTAGCGTGACGCCGTCAAAGTAAGGAACCCCTCCGGGGCCACTTGGGTAGGCCGTATTTGTGTCGGTCCACCCGTGGACGGGCGTGAAATCGGATGGCCTGCCAGAGAATACCCACTGTTCGCCGATGCTACCCAGTGGGTTTGCAGACTCGCCCGTTCCGCTGAAGTCATTCGATTGGTCGTTCACTCCCCACACGGAGCCCGTCTCAATCGTCACGATCGAATTGATCGCCCAGCCCTCCAGCATCTGACCAAAGCCTTTCTTGCCGGGAATGGCATAGTCGGCCGAGAATGTGAAACGGTGACGTATGTCGAAATCGCTGTTCCCATAGAGCGAGCCGGGAGTGATGGGGACATGAAGGCCGTTACCTTCGTTGTCGCCATTGTCGTCCAAGGCATGGGCATAGGTGTAACCGGCTGTGAAGGACAGCCCGTGGGAGGTGCGCTGAGTCAGAGACACTTGCATCCCGTGGTAGTTCGATCTGTCTCTATTCGAGAAGAAGTCGATGTATTGAAGATACGGAAAGCATGACTTGCCGGGGATGCCAAGACCAATTGGTGCTGCGCATGACTTGGTATACGGCCGGTTTTGCTGCTCGCAGCCTCCATCACCAGGAGCGCAAGTGCCCACAGGTGGCTGGTTGATATCCGTCAAGCCGAGAAGCTTCGTACCGTGGTTCCCGACGTAGGCCACTTCCAATGACATATTATTGGTCAGCGCGCGTTGAATACCCAGGGTCCAAGTGGTGACGTAAGGAGTGCGCAAATTGCGGTCCACGCCCAAGATGTTGCAGGGCGGTGGGTCTGGCAGGGCAGCTGTCCCGATCTGCAAGCCAGTACCGCACTGAGGCGTTTGAGAATAGAGGGGAGTTGACGATGAGTTTTTAAACCAATTATTCGCACTACCGGGGGCGGAGAGGCCCGGCGTGTCCACAACATTAATGGTACCGGTACCTTGTACAAAGGTAGCGCCGTCGCCGCTGGAGAAGAGTTGAGCTCCGGATGGGATCATGCGCAACCCGAGAAAGTTACCCTGTCCGTTGAACGCATCCAAGCTAATCTGCTCGTATAGGATGCTGGCCCCGGCGCGGACCACGGTTTTCCCATTGCCCCGGACATCCCAAGCTATGCCCAGTCGCGGAGAAAAATTATTGTGATCGCCGTTAAAGGGAGCGTCGATCCCCATGCCAACCTGCTGTAGTCCTTTGACCGGGTCGAAATTGCCGATCAGGTTGTTAGCCTCTTTCATGACGGTGGTGATTTCATAGCGAAGGCCGAGGTTCAAAGTGACGTTCGGCTTGATGCGCCAGTCGTCCTGAGCGAAGACGGCGTACCCGTTATAGCTCATATGCCGCAACAGGCTGCCGGTAAGAAAGGCTGTGTTCATACTCGGCTGGGCGACGCCACTGAAAAAGTTTTGCATATTGCTGACATGATCGGAACCGCCGAATTGGACGGGCCCCTTGGTATTTGCCGTAACGTTATTTGTGCTCTTGTCCAGAAGGATTTCGCCACCGAACTTGAAAGCGTGCTTGCCACGCAGATACGAAACGTGATCCGCGAACTGCGTGACGCTGTCCGGCCCAACGGTCTTAGGCCAGGATGCACCCAATTCAAAGCCGCCGAATTTCTGAAGCCTGATTCGCGGCAGCCCAAAATAGTCCGGATTCGTTTGGCCTGTGTAAATGTGGTACTGCTGACCGTGGAAGGTGTAATTCGCCGGATCCATAGTATGATCCTGGCTCTGAAAAACCTGATAATAATGAGAGTAGCCTACCCGAGCTTCATTCACCCAAGTGGAACTCGGCGTCCAAGTCCAGCTTCCAGAGCCGACTTGGGATCGCGCATATTGGTTGGTCAGAAATTGCGGGTCCAACTGGCGGCTGGCTGAGTCGGCAAGAACACCGTTGCCCGGGCTGATGAAATACAAACCAGACAGCGTGTTCTTGTCGTTGATGTGGTAGTCACTCTTTACGAGACCTGAGTCAATCCGATTTTGGCTGCTCAAGTTCGTCGCCAACGATCCAGTGCTAGTGATCGGGAATAAACCTTGGAAGCCGCCGACCGTGTCCGCCGCGATTGGCGCGCAATTCGCGTCGAGGCCCGCAAGTTGCAAGCTAAGGGGAGCGCGACTAGCGGCCGGAACGGCCAGGCAGCCAGCGGAGATTTCGCTCGTTGAGGGAACCGTATGCGTTTGGGGACTCCCTACCGCGTAGCGCTGCTCCTCGAAGTTGGTGAAAAAGAACACCTTGTCTTTCTTGATCGGCCCGCCAAAAGTTGCACCGAACTGCTGCAGAGACAATGGCGACACTGAGTTCGGCACGGTGTTGTACCAATTGCGCGCATCGAAGGAGTCGCTGCGGCCATATGCGTACGCTGTGCCGTGAAAGCCGTTCGTGCCTGACTTTATTCCCACGCTGACCACCGCACCCGGTTTCCAACCATATTCCGCAGACGGATTGATTTGGGTCTTGAATTCATCGATTGCGTCGACGGGTAGGATTGTGCCGGCGTCACCCGCGGCCATGGCCGCGTTCATGATGCTCTGGGCCATCCACGGGTCGCTGCTGTTCACGCCCTCCACGATGTAGACATTGTCATGAGGTCGCACGCCGTTGGTACTCTGCGTCCAGCCTCCACCACCGACATAGATTTCGACGCCAGGGCGCAGGGTGAGCAAGTTCTCGAAGTTGCGGCCATTCAGGGGCAGGTTTTCGATAATCGTGTTCTGGAGGGTTCCGCCCAGTTCGGCGTTGGTCGTCTCGATGAGCGGGACTTCCTCCGTCACCGTGATTGTCTGGCTGACGTCACCGGGCTGCAGTTGGATGTCCACGCGAACGTTGCCATTCACTTCCAAAATGACGTTCTGGCGGTCGATCTTCTTGAACCCTTTCGCTTCCACATGAACCTTATAGGTACTGGCCGTCAGGCTGGGAGCGTTGTACTCTCCCGCTTCATCCGTGATTAGATTTCGCGACGTGCCTCTTTCCGTGTCTGTAATGACTACCGCCGCGCCGGCCACAGCGCCGCCGGTCTGATCCGTGACGGTTCCCAGAATGCGGCCCGTACTCCCTTGAGAGAATAGCGGAGCAGAACTCAACCATGACAATCCAATGATCAGAATAGAAACTGCAAAAGCACTTTTCCATTTGCCAGAAAACAATAGTCCAGGCTTCATATGACCCACCCTCCTCGGTTCGTTTTGCAGTCTTAGCGAATGAGGGAACGCAAGCCTTTTTGCGGCCACGCCTTTACCTAGTTGAGCAGAATTGCCAGGATTCGCTACGATCTGCCACCCCTTGAGACTTGAGAAAAACAAAAACGTCCGAATATTCGGAATCTGAAGTCAAAAAAACTTAAACCCTAAGGACATCCCCAATGAGCGAGATGTTCGTTGATCCAAAATTAAATGTCAAGTTAAGATTTGCAACTTCGGAATGCCCCAAGCGGCATTGGAAAAATTCTCAGCGAGGAATTCGCGCAGGGCTGCCGGCTCGGGAGGGAACTGAATCCTTTCGCTGGAATCGCCGGGAAATTCATCGGGCAGACACCTAATTGTATCGATGGTTCCGAACGAAGATTGAAATGGAAGTTACGCGAAACCAGCTGCGAAACGTACTCAGTTTGTGGAGTCATCCCGTATACGGCAAGGAACCGGCATGGTCCCTTGCCGTGACGGGAGGGCTCTCACTTTTCGAAGTCTTCGAAGGCGCCGTTGTCGGTGCAGGCCAGTTCCATGATGTCCCAATCGGGCTTCAGCTGAAAATTCAACTGCGTTTTCCATGGTTTTGCGAGCGCTTTCGGATCTTCCATGGTGATGTCGATTTGCAGGGTGTCGCGATCGACGCGGTGGAACCGCTCGGTGACGTGCAATTGATCGCTGTGCGGATGGCCGTCGCGGTCGAGCCAGGTCTTATCGTTAAAACCGACGGTGTCGACCACCAGCACGTCCCCCTCCCACTTGCCGATCGAATGGCCCATGTAGGTGGGAGTGGCATCGCTGGGATGGGCGCGGCCATCCATGAAGATTTGGCGGACCGTGTGGTCGTACTCGTAGAACATGAGGATTTCTTTGGGAAGCTGCACGATTTGAAAGGGAAACGGCTGGAGGTAGATTCGCGGAGTGCCTGGAGGAAGGCACTGTTTCAGAACCGGGTCGTCGGTTTCCTTCAGGGAATGCGTCCGCGGACCGTTGGAAGGCTTGTTGGCCGTGTATGCCTGCGACCCCCAGGGAGTCATCTCAGGCGGCTCTGCCGTGTAGGTGTTTCCGGTATACTTTCGCTGCGCGGGTGTGGAGTGCATGTTCCAGACACCTGAAAGATCGTGCTCCGGGGCGGGCGCGGATGCCGTAGCAGGCTTTGCCGGTCCCGGTCGCTGAGTGGTCTGAGCGGGCAGAGCGGAGGAGAGCGGTACAGCGGCTATCCCCGCGAGAAGGAACATGCCAAGGCGATTCCGCATCGTGAAACTCTCCCTGGGAGCATGGATTGCGTTGCTCGGAATCTTGCAGCAGTAACGCCGAACTTTCTAGTTCCCGCCACCCATCGGAAGTTCTTCTCCGCTGCCCAACACAACTTTCTGAATCCAGATTTCGTTGGAGCCGCTCTTGGCGGGGTAGCCGCTGATGCTGATCGTGTCGCTGGGCTTGATGGAGCTCTTCGTCCACCCAACTCTGGTTAAACGATTGGGGCTGGTGAGTTCTCCCTGCCATTTCTGGGCCGTACCAGAATCGTCTTTGGCATCCCAATGAATCAGGACGTGAGGATTTATGAACTCGAATCCAGTCACCACACCCTTAACTGTAATCGACTTGCTCGTATCGTAATTTGCATTGCCGTGGTGCGCGAATGCCACGGGTCCAAGGGTCAAAAGCATTATAAATATGGCCAAAAAAATCACTCGATTATTTTTCACGTTGTCCCCTATTCCTTCGATTCGCGATATTTCGCGATATTTCTGCCGAAGAACACCCATCGCTTCTCCGACAATACATATAAGACGAATTAGAATGCAAGGTTGTTTCAAGAAATTTGGAGTCGTTTGCAGACTTGCAGAGGCGGCGCTGCCGTTGAATAGGATGATATTGACACGTCTAAGCGGCAGGCATATAAGGCTTGAGGGCGAGCCTATCTTCGGTCCCGCGCCGACGATTCAAATCTCAGAGTCGAAACATGGGGAAGGGGATTCATGCGTAAAGTCCTGCTGACAGCTTTTGCGATTGGTGTTGGTGGCCTGATTGGATTTTCCTTTGGCGGCAACCACTGGATCGTCCAGGGGCAGGGAAGTTCGGGAAGCATTGCGGCGGTCCCCGGCGTGGTCGGTGGCCAGGACACCTTCGGCCCTTACGATGTCGCCAAAGATTGGCCCGCAAGCATCAGCACGTTGCCGGGAAACGAAAAATGGACCTGGGGAGCGGGGCAGGGAATCTACGCGGAGAATCCGAATCGTGTTTTTCTGCTATTCCGAGGCGAACTGCCGAACATCAAGCGGCCGGACACGAAATTAATTCCTGATTTCGGACCGAGCTTGATTTTCCCGATCGGGCGCCTACCCTGGAGGGACGCGACGGTATCGGCCCTGCCCGGATCCGGAGGAACCGGGCAAGATCCCGACGATGGACCGAAGAACTGGATGGGGGGAAAAGGAGTGGTGGGCGTGGACGCCAAGTGGGAACACTGCCTGACCATCGTGGACTCCGCAGGAAAAATCATCGAGACCTTTCCGCAGTACGACCATCTGTTCAAACGGCCGCACTATGTAACGATCAATCCCTATGATTCGGAAAAACACATCTGGATCGTGGACGATCACATGCACGCCATTTACATATTCACGCATGACATGAAGGAACTCGTGCAGACGATTGGCACGCCCACCGTGCATGGCGCCGACGGCACGCATTTCAACCGGCCAACTTTCCTTTCCTGGCTACCCGACAGCACCCTGTTCGTGGCGGACGGATACAACGGCACGCGCGTCGCGAAATTCGATAAGAACGGAAAATTTCTGATGGATTGGGGCATGAAAGGCACGCCTCCGAATGACACGCGGCCCTCTTACATGAATAACGTCCACGGAATTGCCTTGGATCCGCAGACCAAACACGTTTTCGTGAACGACCGGGGCAATCACCGCGTGCAGGTGTTCGACGAAAATGGAAAATACCTTTACGAATGGAGCATGGGGAAAGACCCATCCGACGTCCACCTGCTTTACATCGGGGCCGACCGAACCTTGTGGGCCTATGACCGCGGCACGTCCAGGATGCTGAAGTACGATCTCGAGGGACATTTCCTGTACTCCTGGGGTACCTGGGGAGATTTCCCCGGGGGCTTCTGGGGAGTGCACGGATTCAGCGTCGATCAGGACGGCAATTTCTACACGGCCGAGGTGGACAATGGCCGCGCGCAAAAGTTCACGCCGCGTCCGGGGGCGAATCCCGCATACCTGGTCAGCAAGCCTGTATATTCGGCGTGGAAATAAGGCTCTCGTGTTGGCGAAGTTTTTAGGCGTTCCGAAAGTTTTTTCTTTTTCTTGAATTTAAACCCCTACCCTTTGAGAACCACAAAGGGTTGTGCACCCGTTCGGAAAACTTGGCGATATTTTAAATGGAAGCTTGAGGCCGCCTCGATGTCACGTTAAGCTTTCTTCCACATCGAGGCTGTTTCATTTTGGATCGATGCAAGAGTGGAGATGGGGGGAAGTCATGGGCAATCTCGAAAAAATGGAATCCGAAAAGTTGCGGCAAGAAACTGTCGCCGGAAACGGCTTGATCGACCGGCGCACAATTTTGCGGAGCGCGCTGTTCTCCGCTGGGATCGCTGCGGCGGGGGTTGGCGCTGCGCAGGCCGACGATGGCGTTGGCGCGGACGCTCCGGAATGGATGAAGACGCCTGGTCGGCCGTTTTCAGCCTATGGAACACCTTCGAAGTGGCAAGAAAAAGTGCAGCGTATTTTCACGCTCGGACCGGGGCGCGCAGGAACGGGTGTGTCGCGCACGCCGCTTCAACTGCTGGAAGGTACCATCACGCCGAGCGGATTGCACTTCGAGCGGCATCATAACGGCGTCCCCGACATCGACCCCGCGCGACACGAATTGTTCATTCACGGAATGGTGAAGCGGCCGCTGGCCTTTTCACTCGACGCGCTCATGCGCTATCCGATGGAAACGCACATCCACTTCATTGAGTGCGCCGGCAACAGCGGAGCATTTAGTTCGGCGCAGCCCCTGCAAATCACCGCTGGCGAATTGAATGGCCTCATTTCCTGTTCGGAATGGACCGGGGTGCGGCTTTCGACTCTGCTTGCGGAAGCCGGCGTGACAACTGGAGCGAAGTGGGTGATCGCGGAAGGCGCTGACGCGGCGGCCATGAGCAGGAGCATCCCTCTCGAAAAATGCATGGACGACGCGATGGTTGCTCTTTACCAAAACGGAGAAGCGATTCGCCCGGAACAGGGTTTTCCGATGCGACTGCTGCTGCCCGGCTTCGAAGGCAACATGAATGTGAAGTGGCTGCGCCGATTGAACCTCACCGACGAGCCGGTGGATGCCAGGGATGAGACTTCGCACTATACGGAATTGATGCCCGGCGGAAAGGCGCGTCAATTCATGTTTCTCCAGGACGCGAAATCCGCGATCCTCAAGCCGTCCTTTGGAATGACCATGAAAGGGGCTGGATTGTACGAAGTCTCCGGACTCGCTTGGTCGGGAGCGGGCCGGATTTCGAAAGTGGAAGTCTCCGCGGATGGCGGCAAGACTTGGGCGCTCGCAGCGTTGAACGGGCCGGTATTGCCAAAGGCTTTGACCCGATTCCGCTTACCATGGAAGTGGGAAGGGCAGCTTTCCACGCTGATGAGCCGGGCCACGGACGAGGCGGGAGGCACGCAGCCAACCCGGGCCAGCTGGATCGCTCAATATGCGCCGGGACAGGGGTATCACTTCAACGGGATTCAAAGCTGGAGCGTTGAGGTCGATGGGACGGTGAAGAATGTCTACGCTTAGATTTGCTTATCTCTGCCCCCTGGTAGCCTTTTGCCTGATGCCATCCGTTTGTAGTGCGCAGGGACCCAATCTTGGACGCCCACTCACTCCCGAAGAGATTCGAAAGATTGATATAACAATAGTGCCCGATGGAAGGGGATTGCCTCCAGGCAGCGGGTCGGTTTCGGCGGGCGCAGCGGTTTATGCCAAATCCTGCCAATCCTGCCATGGAGCGCAGGGAGCGGGGAAGCCGCAGGATCAACTCACTGGAGGAGTTGGATCACTCGCATCCGGAAAGCCAATCAAGACAGCGGTGAGTTATTGGCCGGCCGCCACTACGCTGTTCGATTATATTCGGCGGGCTATGCCCATCACATCGCCGCAGTCGTTAACGAATGACGAAGTCTACGCGGTGACGGCTTACATCCTGTCTATCGACGGAATTGTTCCTTCGGATGCAATGCTCGATGCCAAGTCTCTGCCGCGCGTCAAAATGCCGAACAAGGATGGATTTATTAGTTGGTGGCCCAAGCCGCCGCGCTGAGGTGGTGGTTTTCGTAGCGCAGGCTTCAGCCTGTGGGTTTTGGGCCTTGCAAGAACTAGACCCCGCAAGCTGAAGCGTGCGCTACTCGTGGCCAATGCGGACTAGATTTTCCAGTCGTGCGATTCCACATATTCGCGGGTGATGTCGGCGACGGTCCGAGTACCGCAGTTTCCCATCACGAGTTTCAGTTCGCCCTGCATGATTTCAATCACGCGATCGACCCCGGGCTGGCCGAAGGCTCCCAAACCCCACAGGAAGGGACGTCCAATCCCGACGGCTTTGGCGCCGAGCGCGAGGGCTTTGAATACATCCGTCCCGCGGCGAAAGCCGCCGTCGACGAACACGGGAATCTTGCCGCCAACTTCGGCGACCACTTCGGGCAAGGCCTCGATCGTCCCGCGCGAAGTTTCCGTGGAGCGGCCGCCGTGGTTCGATACGAGGATGCCGTCGACGCCGTGTTCGACGCACAGACGCGCATCCTCGCGCGTGTCCATCCCCTTGATGAAGAGTTTTCCTTTCCAGGTTTTGCGGAGGCGGTCGAGGAAGGCCCAGTCCATGGAAGGATTCTGAGTCTTCACCCCAGTCAGGTCGATCCCGTCGTACATCGGCCGTTCTTTGACTGTAGGCCCTGCGGGAGTTTCGTGGCAATTTAGGCACAGGTGCAAGTCCTTGCCGCGAGTGCGAAGGTAGGTCTCACTGAAGCGGCCCGTGGTGTTATCAACCGTGAGGGCAATGACCGGGCACCCCGCGGCTTCCACGCGCCGCAGAAGTTTCTCGTTCGCATCCCATGAGGTCGTTGCGTAGAGTTGATACCAGACCGGCTGGCCGCGTTCTTTATTCACCTCTTCGAGGGGCGTCGAAGTTGCCGTGGAAAGAAACTGCAAAGTTCCACGCGCTTTTGCGGCTCGCGCCACGGACAATTCGCCATCGGCAAAGAAAGATTTTTCACCGCCGGTCGGGCACAGGAAAATCGGGCTGTCGTACGTCGTGCCGAACAAATCGACGTGCATGTCCACTTTGGTGGCGTCGCGCAACCGGCGCGGACGCAGCTCGATGTGCTTGAAACCGTCGCGATTCGCGCGGAGCGTGGCGTCGTCGTCGACGCCGCTGGCCATGTACGCCCAGTGGGCCTGAAGAACTTTGCGGTGCGCGGCCTCCTCGAAATCAAAAACGTCGAGGGCGCCGGCCGGGCTGGTGATGACGTCGGAGGTTTCCTGCATGCTCTGGGCGAGGCCGCTTTGCTCGAAGAAGGCGGCGACTCCGCCGAGCGCCGCTACGTAGGGGCTGGCGGCCAGAAATTTAATGAATTCACGGCGGGCGGTAAGTGTGGATTGGCTCACAATGGTTGCCGATTGTAACGCTTTCAGTTCTTGCTGAACAGATGCAACTTCTCCACGAAGCTCAACGCAGACACTTCCGCAGATCTCAAACCGGAAACAATAAGGGCGTTCCCTCCGGGCGGCCTCGGGTGTATAAGTAGGCCCATCCGGAAGGACCAATCGGAAATCGAAGTCAGCGAAAGATTGAGAATCAACCATGCCGACGCGCAGAGAATTTCTAAAGGGTGTGTCCAGCACAGCGGCGGGAATATTGTTCTCTAGTTGCTGCTGGACGGAAACTTCATTTGGTTTTGCGCTGAACCCGCGGCAATCCGCGCCGCAGCCTGTCGCCAAACGCAAACCGCGCGAGGTCGTCCTCGGCGGCCAGCGTGTGAAGGTCGTTGACGTTCACGCTCACGTTCGTGTGCCCGAAGCCTGGGATCTCGTCAAGGATCGCATTGGGCGCGAGGGCCGGGCAGGTGACGTGCAGCTGGCGAATCCTGCCAATACGGCCAACATTCAGAATGACGTCGAAAAGCATCTCGCGGATTTGGATGAAATGGGAATTGATGTGCAGGCCGTGTCGATCAATCCTTTTTGGTATTGGGCGGATGAGGATCTGGCGCGCAAACTCATTCAGCTTCAAAATGAGAAGATTGCGGAACTGTGCGCCGGACATCCGAAACGCTTCGCCGGCCTGGGCAGCGTGGCCCTGCAGCATCCGTCGCTCGCCGTCGAGCAAATGGAAGACGGCGTGAAGAAGCTGGGGATGCGAGGCTTCGCCATCGGCGGCAGCGTAAATGGAGACGACCTTTCCGATCCGAAGTTTCACCCGTTTTGGGCCAAGGCCGAGGAGTTGGAGACGCTGATTTTTATCCATCCGCAAGCCACAGGGACGCCGATCGACGAAAAAAGGCTGAAGGGAAATGGATTTCTCGACAATGTCGTCGGACACCCACTGGAAACGACCCTGGCACTCACGCATTTAATTCAAGACGGAACGCTGGACCTTTTCCCGAAACTGAAAATCTGCGCGGCGCACGGCGGGGGATACCTGCCTTCTTACTCTAGCCGGAACGATCAATGCCTGATTGCGTTCCCCAATCTTTGCAAACCTCTGAAGAAGCCTCCGACGGAGTATCTGAAGCAGCTGTATTACGATTCCGTGCTTTTTACGTCGGAGGACATGAGGCATTTAGTTGCCGTGGTAGGCGCAAGCCAAGTCGTTGTGGGGACCGACTATCCTACGCTGTGGAATCGCACTCCGGTGGATCGGATCCTCGCCGTACCTGGATTGAACGACGCGGAACGCATTTCGATTTTCGGCAACACCGCGGCGAAGCTGCTCAAGATAAGTGTCTGAACCAGCCAAGGTTAAGGAGAGGCCATGAAAAGCAAGGACGGTGAAACAAGCGCGAAGCGTCGCGATTTTTTGAAGATTGCCGGTGGCGCGGCAGTCGCGTTCGCCGCAGGGAAAGACACGTTCGCTCAGAGCGCAAGTTCCAAGCCTGCGCCGCAGAAGGAGCGTGCGCGGAGCGCGCCGCCGGATCGGGGAATGTGGATCACGTGGTACGACTTGCCGATGGAAGGCCGCGACGCCTATTTTTCCTGGCTGCACGGGACGTATCTCCCCGGCCTCTTGAAGCGCCCCGGCTATTTGTGGGCGGCACACTATGCGTCGCAGGATCTCGAAGGTGGCGCCGAAAACTCCAAGCGCTACAAACATGTCGACGATCCCAGAGTCGGAAGGGGGTATCACTACATGCTGCTGATTGCGGCGACGGACGCGAGCGTGTTCGGTGACCCGGTTCCGAGCCTGATCAACGGGGCGTTGCCGGAGGAGGGGAAGAAGATGCTCGCCATGCGAACCGGCGAGCGCACCAATCTTTTTACCGAGGCTTGCAGACGCGAGGGCCGCGCGCTCGCTGCTTACAGGGAAGGGATGACGGGCGCGCCGTGCATTCAAGTGGGCAGCTTCGATTGCGAATTGGAATACGAAGAGCAGATGCACGCCGGGTATGTTCTGCAGCGCATGCCGAAAATGTGCGCAACCCCATCGTGCGTCAGGACGCGGAAGTTGAATTCCGTCGCCGGATGGGCCAAGCACGGGATTATTTACGAATTCGCTTCCAAGGAAGGCTTTGATCGGGACTACGGGCCCGCCGTTGCGAATTCGCCGTTAGGTTTGAACGGATACTCCGTGGTCCCAAATCTGGTTCACGCGCCCAACGGGCCCAACAGCGCGCTCAGAATATGGCCGCCAGTGCCGAAGGCGGGGTAGCACAGCCACTCTTGGCTGTGCGATTTTGTAAGCTGCACGCGCAGAGTACCCGACCCTAAGGCGATTGCAAACCCCGCACAGCCAAGAGTGGCTGTGCTACCAAAACCTGCTCGGAATCGGCTGTTTCAGCAACCAGCTAGCGCGATAAAAAAGGACGGATTCAATGACCACGCTTTCCAGAAGAGAAATGCTCCTCACTCCCGTGGCGCTGGCGGCCACAAGCGCCCTGTCGGCCGCCTCGGGCGAGAAGAAGATGACGCTCGCCATGCACCAGAACACGTCGAACGGGGCAGGCTACCGCAAATCGCTGGAGGGGTGGGCTCGCGCGGGGATCAAAGATGTTGAGATCACGAATATTCTGCTGGACGAATTTCTGAAAACCGACGACTTGGCCGCCGCCCGCCGGGTGATCACCGACCTGGGACTGAACCTCGTTCATGCCGCGACTGGCGTGACAGAAATTTGGGAACCGAATCCCAATCGCGCCGCCGCGCTCGAAAATCTCAAGAAACGATGCGAGATGTACGCCAACATGGGGCTGAATCGCGTGTACGCCGCCACCGCTACCAGCAAGAAAGTCACGGAGGATGACTATAAAGCGGGCGCGGACAACATGCATGATGCAGGAGAAGTTGCCAAGCAGTTCAACATGTCGCTCCGGATCGAATTCCTGCGCACTTCGACATTTATTTCCACGCTGCCGACAATTCTCAAGATGACGCGCGCCGCGGCGCATCCGAATATTGCGCCTATGTTGGACTGCTATCATTTCTGGTCCGGCCTCAACAAGTTCGAGGATCTCGATCTGATCCGGCCAGGGGAAATTGGCCACGTACACTTTCAGGATGTGCCCGACATGCCGCGGGAGTTGTTGGATCTCTCCACGCGTATCATTCCCGGCGACGGAATCAGTCCGTTGACGCGAATTCTGGGCAAGCTTTCGGAAAAGGGATATGCAGGCCCGCTCTCAGTGGAACTCTTCCTGCCTAAATTCCAACAAGGCGATCCCTACGAAGTCGCGCGCGAAATTCGCACAAAATCCGAAGCCGTCATGCGTCAAGCTCACGTGATGTGAAGTGCGGCGGTTCAGCCGCTCAAGATTAAGATCAGGCAGCCGGGGAGATCAATCAGATGCGGATACCAAAGAAACGTCTCGCCGTTCTTCGCGAGCACATCAAGGCCGAGAGCACGCACAATATGGAAGAGCTCCTGGCGGGCATGACCGCCGATTGCTTCAACGATGTTTGCTGTGTGCCCAAGCCCTTCGTTGGGCCTAAAAGGGTGGCCGAGCGATACAGGAATCATTGGGCCGGGTTTCCGGATTTCAAGGTGCGGGTCAAGCGATTCCTTGCAGCCGATGACAACTGCATCGTGACCGAGAACGAATGGAGCGGGACGCATCGGGGCGCGTTCCTCGGCCTTCAGCCAAGTGGAAAACATGTGCGCGTGCGGGCTCTGGTCGTGTGGCACTTTCGAGGGAACAAGCTTTGGGGCGAAACAGTCTTTTTTGATTTAGGCTCGATCCAGAAACAGATCGGGGCAAAGGTCGTGGGAGCCGCACGCCGCCAGCCACGCTCGGATTGAATTTGACATCAACTAATATTCAACCATGGTATCGCACCCTTAGCCGCACCCAATGGAACACGCTCCTGGCGTCGAATCTCGGTTGGGTGTTCGACGGCTTTGAGGCGTATGCGTTAATCCTGACGGCTGGTGTCGCCCTTCATCAGTTGCTCCCTCCGGGACAATATTCGCAAATTCCCGCTTATGCAGGCGCAGTCATCGCGACGACGTTATGCGGCTGGGCTGTTGGAGGCATGCTGGCGGGCGTCCTGGCAGACTATATCGGCCGCAAGCGAACGATGATCTACGCGATTCTGACCTATTCGATCATGACAGGGCTCAGCGCGTTTTCTTGGAATTGGACTTCCTTTGCCGTCCTTCGTTTTCTCGCCGGGTTGGCCATCGGATCCGAGTGGGTAACTGGAACTTCCATGACTGCTGAATTCTGGCCTGATAGTGCGCGCGGCAAAGGGAGCGGGCTCTTCCAATGCGGTTTCGGAATCGGCTTCTTCCTTGCCTCTTTCCTCTGGCTCTTCATTGGCGCAAGAGGTCCTGGGGCGTGGCGAACGATGTACCTGATTGGAGTACTCCCTGCACTGCTAACCCTTTGGATCCGGCGTGCCATCCCGGAATCGTCTCTTTGGGAGAAGGCCAACGAGCATCGCCGAGCGGCGAATCAACGGAAGCAATGCGGCCACGGCGCATTAGCGGAGGACAACGCGCTGACGCGCTTTACATTTCTTGATCTATTCGCCTCGCCGGCAATCCGGAAGCGGACGACGATAGCCTTTCTCATGGCCACTGCCTCAGCTGTAGGATTCTGGGGAATCTCGACCTGGGTTCCTCCTTACATTGGTTCCGTGGCGGCGATGGCGGGTCTTTCCTCACCGCAATGGGCGAGTTTTACCGGCATGGCTTATAACGCCGGAACGATCGCTGGATATATCAGCCTGGGCTTTCTTGCCGACGCGTTTGGGCGAAGGCCGGTCACACTCGCGTACTTCGCATTTTCACTCCTGGCTACGCCCGTCTTTTTCCTTTGGACGCACGAACTTCACTTGCTCGTAATGGTTTCAGCGATTGTCGGGTTCTTTGGCTCAGGGCAACTCACTTGGCTGTCGACGTGGCTTCCCGAACTCTACCCGACGCGGATGCGCGCCACGGCCTTGGGGTTCATCTTCAATGCTCCTCGATTGATTGCCGCAGGGGGCACGCTGATGGCCGGCACGCTAATCGTGAAATTTGGCGGCTATGGGAATGCGGCGATGATTGTATCAACGATCTACCTTCTGGGCCTCGCGGCCGGACCGTTTTTGCCGGAAACTCGCGGCCAACCGCTGCCTGAAACGGTCTAACGGATGGCCACGATCCCACCAAACTTGGTGACTCGCAAAATCTGTACGCATGGCGCGGTTTCAATCCCGGGAAATCTGCGAGTCTTGGTACAATAAAAAGACCAGGGCTTCAATCCGGGATCGGGCCTTGGATGTCGGGGGAAAGAAACGTGGCTGCGACTCAGACCGAAACTCTTGCAGAAGTCGGACCAAAAGTTGTCTATAAAGTTTTGGCGGCCATCAGCGTATGTCATCTTTTGAATGACATGATGTCGTCGCTGCTGCCCGCGATTTATCCGTTGCTGAAGGATTCGTTCCATCTGAGTTTCGCGCAAGTCGGGCTGATCACGCTCACGTATCAGACCACGGCGTCGCTCCTGCAGCCCATGATTGGGATCTACACGGACAAGAGGCCGAGACCGTTTTCATTGCCGGTGGGGATGGGGGCGACGCTGATCGGGCTTATCTTATTGGCGGCCGCCCGCACGTTTCCCGCGCTCCTGGTGGCCGCGGCGCTGGTGGGGACTGGTTCCTCGGTGTTTCATCCGGAGTCTTCGCGCGTGGCCCGGATGGCGTCCGGCGGGCAACACGGTCTGGCGCAATCGATTTTCCAAGTGGGCGGCAATGCCGGGCTATCCTTCGGACCGCTGCTGGCGGCGTTTTTTGTGTTGCCCAGGGGGCAAAACAGTCTCGCCTGGTTTTCGCTCGCGGCCCTGGCAGGCATGTTTCTGTTGACGGGAGTGAGCACATGGGCCAAGAACCACGCGGAGAGTTGGAAGAGATTCAGCGCGAAGCACAATATTGACAAGCCGCCGGACCTGTCGACCGCCAGGATCACGGCATCGATCGCGATTCTGATGGCGCTCTTATTTTCGAAGTTCGTATATCTGGCCAGCCTGACGAGCTACTACACATTTTATCTGATGAGCAAGTTCCATGTAACCGTGGAAAGCGCGCAAGTCCATCTTTTTGTTTTTCTGGGCGCGGTTGCGCTGGGCACGCTCATTGGCGGGCCGGTCGGCGATCGAATCGGCCGCAAGAATGTCATCTGGGCGTCGATTCTCGGCGTTCTGCCGTTCACTTTGCTTCTACCGTACGCGAACCTTTTCTGGACTGAAATTCTCAGCGTGGTGATCGGCCTGATTCTGGCGTCGGCATTTTCGGTGATTGTGGTTTACGCGCAGGAGCTGGTTCCAGGCAAAGTGGGAATGATCTCCGGCCTCTGCTTTGGTTTCGCCTTCGGGATGGCGGGACTGGGCGCGGCAGGTCTTGGCTGGCTCGCGGATTTGACCAGCATCAATTTCGTGTATCTGGTTTGTTCGTATCTTCCAGCGGTGGGGTTGTTGGCGGCGTTCTTGCCGAATATCGAGCGGCCCAGGCTGCGGACAATCCATGAAGAGGTGATGGCGGATTAGCGCGGATTCCGTTGGGCCGATCAAACAACCTCGAACAATCTCAAATCGCAAATTTCAAATTTGAAATTTTCATGCGCCTGCTTTGGCCATTTCCGCGGCGCGATGGATGGCGCGGCGAATGCGCGGATAGGTTCCGCAACGGCAGATATTCCCCGACATGGCTCGGTTAATATCGTCGTCCGCGGGGTTGGGAGTTTTTTCGAGCAGGGCCGCCGCGCTCATGATTTGCCCAGACTGGCAATAGCCGCACTGCGGCACTTCGATTTCAATCCACGCGCGCTGCAACGGATGATTCCGGTCAGGCGAGAGCCCTTCGATGGTGGTAACCTGTTTTCCCACGGCGCGCGATACCGGGGTGCTGCAGGAGCGCACGGGCCCGCCATCCAGGTGCACGGTGCAGGCGCCGCACTGCGCCACGCCGCAACCATACTTCGTGCCGGTCAGGCCAAGATGTTCGCGCAGAACCCAGAGCAGGGGAGTGGTAGGTTCGACATCCACCTTGACACTGCGTTTATTTACCGTTAGAGAAATCACAGTAGTAAACCTCCATATTTCCGGCGGGCTCCAAGTAGAGCCCGCACCCGAAAAAAAATCTTTCCTTGGCGGCGCATCAACTTGCCTGCACGCATATTTCTTCAAACACTAGGCTTTTAGAACCGCGAGCACGCGTTCCGGCAGGAACGGTGACTGGCGGAGGCGACGCCCCGTCGCGGAAAAGAAAGCGTTCGCGACTGCCGGGCCCACGCCGATTCCTCCGAGGTCTCCGACCCCAACCGGATTGCGGCTCGAGGGCACGATATGAGTGTGCACTTCGGGCGCTTCCGACATGCGGAGGACCTGATAGTCGTAGAAATTCGATTGTTGAACGGCGCCGTTCTTATACGTAATGCGCTCTTTGAGCAAATTGCTCAAGGAGTGGATGGCGGCGCTTTGCAACTGCGCTTCCAAGTTGCGCGGTGATATTTGAACGCCAACATCGGCTGCAATCCAAATGTCCGGCACGCGGATCACGCCAGTATTGCGATCCACCGTAACCCGAGCGATCGTGGCGAGATAGGTCCCCGCGTTTTCGATGAACGATACGCCACGGCCGCCCTTTTCGCCTTTCATCCAACCGG
Organism: uncultured Acidobacteriota bacterium; assembly: GCA_963719875.1. GTDB lineage: Bacteria > Acidobacteriota > Terriglobia > Acidiferrales > UBA7541 > Palsa-360. The sequence goes on from CAVRDJ010000004.1 coordinate 73,463, forward strand.
CCAATCTGGCCACCGCGCGAAGCACTTCTTGCTCGGCCGGCGATTTCTGCAGCAAATCGAGGCGCATCTCGACCGGGTCGATCCCTTTGGCGATCGCGATTTCGTCCACAAAGCTTTCCGCCGCGAATTGATTCACGGTCGAGCCAACACCTCGCACCGCCGACATGCGCACGCCCAGCTTATTGCGCACGGCCTCGACGAGGATGTTGGGAATATCGTAGTCGGTCTTGATCCCCGTCGTGGAAATTCTCGGGAATTCCTTGCCCTTCTCGAAGCGAAGTGGATCGGTCATGGCCAGCGCTTCGTCCGCCACCAGGCGATGGTGATAGGCGATCAGCCGGCCATTGCTGTCTTCGGCCGCCTGCAAATATTGCGCCGTCATCGGTTTGACGCGACCGAAACGCACGTCGGATTCGCGGCTCCAGATCACCTTCACGGGCTGTCCCAACTCCCTGGATACCAGGGCGGAGTCAACGACCCAGTCCTGGTCCTTGGCCGATCGCCGTCCGAATCCGCCGCCAAGGTAGGTGCGGTGTAGCTGCACGTTCTCGGGAGAAATGCCAAGCGCTTCCGCGACGGAACGCCTCGCGTGAGTGGGTGCTTGTGTTCCAGCCCACACTTCCACGCTCTTTCCGCCGTCCTTCACCCAGGACACGGAATTCAGCGGTTCGAGATGAGCGTGGTAGACAAATTCCGTGCGGTATTCGGCCTTGTACACTTTGGCCGCTCCGCTGAGCGCGGCGACGGCGTCGCCGGTGTTCTGCACGATCGTTCCAGGTTTTTTTAGGTCGCGCGCGATGGCAGACTGTTCTTCCATTGCGCGGTCGCTGTCAAACTCACTTTGAGCTATTTTGCTCCACGTGATTTTCAGAGCACGCTCCGCGGCGAGCGCCGCCTCGTAGGTCCGCGCGGCAACGGCCACGCGATCGGGCGGCAACTGCATCACCTTCAGCACGTCGTGCATTTTGGAAACTTCCGCATCGTTGACGGAAACCGGCGTAGCCCCCAGAACGGGAGCGCGCACGACCGTGGCATACACCATATTCGGGAGCCGGACATCGATACTGAAAGTTGCCGAGCCGTCAGTCTTGCTCGGAATATCGACGCGTGGAACTTCATGGCCGATCAGCCGAAACTTGCTCGGATCCTTGAGATCTTTTTCCGACACGACCGGTAAAATCTCGGGCAACGTAGCGAAGCTCGCGATCTCCCCATAGCTGAGGCGCTGGCCGCTTTTGGCGTGAACGACTATGCTGGGTTCCGTTGTGAGTTCCGACGCGGGCACGTTGAGGTGCGCTGCGACCGCATCGAGAAGCACACGCCGGGCCTGCGCGCCATAGAGCCGCATGTTTTTGTAATACGCCATCACCGCAGTGCTGGCTGCCGTGATCATCATTCCGAAAAAGAATGACAACGGGCTGCCGTAGACCGCGTCGTCTGAAGGGCTGAACTCGACGGCCACCTTGTTCCAATCCGCATCGAGTTCCTCAGCGAAGATCACCGCCAGCGCAGTCATCGTCCCCTGGCCCATCTCCGTCGCCGGCGCCATGATGGTGATTCCGCCATCCGGAGCGATACGAACCCACGGCATGTTCACACCGGCGCCGGTTCCTTCCTTGTCAACGTCCGCAGCTGCGCCTATGGCCGGTCTGAGATCGAGACCGAATACCAAGCCCAGCCCGCTTACGCCGACGCCGACGAGGAAGTCACGACGCTTTAGGGGGAAATCAGGCATGTTGGCGGCACCTCCGATGGCGTGGAAATCGTATTGAACCGAATATACGCCCGGCGCATTTCGTGTCAAGCTGACATCGGCCAGAGAGATTCGGGCATGATCTTATCGCCATTACGACCTAGTCTTGATATTTTTGGCGCAGGCGGGGAGTGAGCCGAAGCATCAGTTGCACGCGCTCCACTTCGTTCAGCCAATCGGCCAGAGTGGCGTCGAGTTCGTCTTTTTCAGGGGCGACGATGCCGGTCGGGCAAAGTGGGCCAAGCTTGGCGCGGGCCAGGGCGCGGTAGCGGTTAATTGTGCGATCGCCTGCGGTGGAGCACCATTCGTTGTCTTCGGATAATAATATTACGACGGGCACGCGGCTGCCGGCGTTGATGCGCAGCTCCGGGACCAATTCACTTTCCTTTGGCCGCTCGACAAAGCGCAAATCGATTTTTCCGGGATTAGCTTCGGCGATTCGATAAATCAGTGGGCATTGTTGGACGCAATCGCCGCACCAGATGCCGCTGTAGATCAGAATTTTCATTTCTCGCATAAAGCCGCCGACCAGCTCCTTCTGGGCGTCTGTCAAGTGGGCGGCGTCATAGACCTGTGTCCAGCGGCGTTGCTGCTCTTCGCTGCCGGTGTGAAGGTAGCGATCGTACGGGAGAGCCGACGCAAATTTATCCGCAAGGTAGGAAGCGTTGGCCATGGTTTGTGGATTATACACTGCGCAATCTCTATTTAGCTGCAGCCGATCGTGATGTCTCGCGAACCGTGTCAGTTGAAACCCGGGAACGCCAATCTACCGATTGGCGCCGCGCAATCCGCCAATCGGGAGATTGGCGTTCCCGGGTGAAGCTACTTGGCGCTTATTTTTTTCCGGTATCTTTTTCCAGCTTCTCGAGTTCTTGCACCAGTTGCTCGGCTTGATCGCGTATATGGCGTACGCGCTCGGCGAGGGCAGGGACTGTGTTTCCTGAAGCCGCGGGAGCGACGGCCTCAGCGGACGTAGCAGCCCCAGCGGCTGACTTGGATGGAACAGCGCCTCCGGTAAGCTCGGCCAGGGCCTGGTCGAACGTGTCGCGATAAATCAGCCGGTCGCCCATCGCCAGAACAACTTTTTTGAGCTGAGGCATGCGCGCTTCATTCGCCTGGATGTAAATCGACTCGACATAAAGAAAGCCGCCCGTCACAGGGAGGGAAATAATATTTCCGCGCAACACATGTGAGCCCTGCTGGTTCCACAGGGTCAGGTCCTTGGAGATGTTTTGGTCCTGGTCAATGCGCGACTCGATCTGCATGGGGCCGTACATCAGCTGCTGCTTCGGGAGCTGGTAAAAGATCAGATTTCCTAAATGATCGCCGTCGCATCGGGCGGCCATCCAACCGATCAGATTGTCCTTGCCCCGAGGAGCGAAGGGAAGAATCAGCAGGAACTCGGGCGCTTTCTCTCCAGGCAAAGTGGCTACCACGTACATCGGCTGCACGTTCTCAGGCTGCGCCGACTGCCCGAACAGGTTATGCGCGATATCCCAAATGTCTTCCTTGTTGTAAAACACCTGCGGATCGCGCATGTGAAAAGTCCGGTAAGCCTCTGCCTGGGCTTGAAACAGGGCTTCGGGATAGCGGGCGTGCCGGCGCAGATCGACAGGCATGTCGGAAGCAGGCAGAAATAATTTTGGAAATAGATGCTCGTACGCCTGAATGATGGGATCGCTCGGATCAAATACATAGAGCGATATTTTCCCGGTGTAAGCATCCACCGTGGCCTTCACCGCGTTGCGAATATAATTTGCGCCTTCGGGCAGCCCGGCTACCGGAAGCGTCGCGGAATACGGGTGCGAGAGGGAAGTCGTATAGCCGTCCACCATCCAAACCAATCGGCCGTCATCGGCAATCACCAGGTAGGGATCCTGATCCCAGGTCAAAAAGGCCGCAAGATACTGCAATCGTTCCTGCACGTTGCGGTGAATCATCATGCGGCTCTGCCCGGTGAGATAACTCGTGAAAATAATGTTTGGCTCGCCCTGGGAGATCGCAGCGGCCGTCTTCATAAGAAAAGATCCGACCGGAAATCCTCCCGTCCCCTGGTAGGTCGAGTACTTATTCTGATCGCCGGAGGGGTAGTCAAATTCTTCGCGAGCAGTGTGGACGAAGACCGGATCCTGCGTCTTTTCGCCGTAATAGATTTCCGGCCGGGTGAGCTGAAAGCCCGGCGCTTTGATCTCTGGCGGAGCATTTTCGATTAGCAGGACGGGGAGGCCATCCGGCGTAATCTTATTGACCTCCGACAGAACCGTGCCGAAACCGTGCGTATAAATAAAATGCGGATTGATCCAGCTCTGGCTGGCCTCGGCGGACAACTGAGTAACATCGATTTCGCGCGGCGATAACAGCACCTGTTTGATGCGGCCGTTTGGATAGTAGCGATCCACGTCGGTCGACGGGAAAGTGTAATAGGGGCGTAGCGCCTGGATCTGCGTGATCGTGGCGTTGTAGGCGCGAAGGTCCCAAAGACGAACATTGTCAAGCAGAGTGGCATCCTGCACGGGGTCCACCGTCGCTTGCCCGGAAGGAATAAAAGGGAGTTCCTTGGCATTCCGATTCAGGCCGAAGGCAATCGAAGTTGCCTCAATGTGCCTTTCGATGTACGGCCTCTCGATGGAGATTTCATTGGGCCGCACATAGACGGCATGAACAATGAGCGGCAAAACTAGCTGCAAAATAAAAAAGCCAGCGACGATAATTGCCGCATTTTTGTATCGCCGTATCCAAACGAGGGGCAATGCCCCGAGCGTGACCACAATGAGCAGCCAGCGCAATGGGAGCGTGACCTTTTCGTCCACGTAATCGGCGCCGGTCATGAAGGCGTGAGAGTTGAGCAGAAGCTCATAGTTGCCGAGATAAATCCAGACGGCGAAGCCGAGCAATAAAATGACGCTGATGATGCGGACAAAGCCGGAGCGTGTCGCGCCCGGCAGCAGCAGGGAACCTGGCCCGATCGTAAGAGTTCTGCTAGGTCCGTCATCCAGCCCGCCGTAGCGAAATTTTTCAACCAACTGCCAGCCTCTTGCCGTCGCCCAAAAAGCCAGGGCGCAAAGAATCGCCAACACGAACACAAATCCAAGCACTTCCGCATAAAAGGGCAAATCGAACAGATAAAACGGCAGTCCCCGCGAAAAAACCTGATCCTTCCAGGCATCGGCAGGCGCCGTGAGCCCGCGCGACCCGAAAAAGCGCATCACGGTCCAGTAATCAATCGAGCTCGATGCGAACAGGATCGCCACGACCGCCAGCGCAAATGGAACCATACGAGAGTACAAACGGTGATCGCGCTGAAGAATTCCGGCGAAGTGCAGCCCGCGCGAGTGAGCGACCCATAGCGCGAGAAAAGCCGCGAGCGAACCTGCCGCCGCTGGCGCTATGCTGTACCACAGCATCCCAACCCAAGTATTTACCTGTCCGATTTCTTTCCACCAGTTGTACTCGATGACAAAATCGGCGGCCGTAGAACTCGCCCAAAGCGCAACAACCACGAGCACTGCAAGTACGATCAGGTTACGAATCTGTGAAGGACGCATAAGCGGCAGTTTCTAAGTCTGGAACATTGGCGCCGGCCCGAAGCTAAGAAATCTCCACGCGATCGGCACAGTATTGTAGTTGATGTAGGTCGCTCGTGATCGTATCACATTACATTGCCAGCCTCTGTAGCCTATTCTTTCTATTGGGCTTTGCAGTGATTCAGCCTGGAGATTCGACAACCCAATTGCCTCTCGCCTGATTCTACTACTCCTGATATTTAATAGTCAGGTAGACACACTCCGCGCAACTCTAAATTGACCCTCACTAGCCGGGGACGTAGGGTGTAAATGAAGGCATACTGGGTCATCCGTTAATTATCGGCAAGGTTATCGAACGGTCTAGCCCTAGTTAGACCAAATAATGAAAACTCGCCCACTTTCAGTGGAGCGGTGTGCGGCGAAGTGTCTGCAGACGGTTGTTACGCGGTCGACGCCAAGCCACGAAGGAGCAAACATTTCCCATGAAACTTTCATTGAAGTCTGTGTATTTGGTGTCCCTGGTGTTCATAACGCTGTTTGTATCTTCCTGCTATCCCGCGCACACCGGGTCGTCTAGCTCCCTTGGCAATGGCGGCACGGGCGGGACTGGCGGCAGCGGCGGAGGGACTGGCGGCAGCGGCGGCGGCACTGGCGGCGGGGGCGGCACGCCCGCTACGTTCACCATCGGAGGCAGCGTAATTGGCCTTGCCGGGACAGGGTTGGTTCTGGAGGATAACGGCTCGGACGACCTTTCGGTCGCGGCAAACGGCGCATTCACGTTCAAAGTCCTCGTAAGCGGGCCCTATTCTGTGGTTGTGAAGACGCAGCCCACTGGTCCCGCCCAGACCTGCAGCGTCGCGAACGCCACGGGAACCGCTGTGGCCAAAGTTACCAATGTTCTGATCAATTGCGGGACGACAGGCCTCACGGTCGGCGGTTCGGTTTCCGGCCTGATTGGATCCGGGCTTGTGCTTCAGAACAATGGAAGTGACAATTTCGGGGTCGTTGGGAATGGAAACGTCCCTTTCACGTTTTCGACGCCGCTTAGCACCGGTTCCGCTTATGCCGTTACCGTTCTGACCCAACCTGCTAACCCGGCGCAAGTGTGCACTGTCGTGAACGGAAGCGGCACCGTGACCGCGAACGTCAACAACGTACAGGTCGTATGCACGCAGCCGGGCTTCAAGATCAGCGGGTCGGTGGTTGGGCTGGTGCCCGGCCCCGGCGACATCTTGGAATTGCAAGACAATAGTGGCGACGACCTGTTTGTTACCGGTGATACCACCTTCACTTTTCCCACGTCGGTTACCAATGGCGGTATTTACAACGTATCTATGTTTCTTCCGCCCACCAGCCAGCCCCAGCCTTGCGTCTTATATTTCTATACGGGCATTGCCATCACGAATGTCAGCGACGTTCTGGTTGATTGCGAGCACAACGATTGGGCCTGGATCTCATGGTACCTCGGCAGCACGACGGCGGCGAACAACTACGCCACGGTTACCACGCCGCTCGAACCTAAGAATGAGCCTTTCCCGCCGAACATCGGCACTCCCGGCGGTAGGGACTTTGCCTCGACTTGGACCGACGCGTTCGGGCGGAAATGGCTCTATGGCGGACTTGGGTTTCCGTTTCCGGACCCGTTGGGGAAACAAAGCCCAGCTTTTCTGAACGATCTTTGGGTCTTTGATGATTCTGTAGGAGGTTGGGTCCCCGCAAATCTTCCCGTTTTTTCGAACGGCCAGAACATCCCGCCTGTCTTTCAGGTACGCGTCGAACCGCTGGAATTGGAGGATGTTCCCACGGTCGTCGGCGGCTCCACACCCGCCCCTGGCTCTCGATGGGGCAGCTCCAGCTGGACCGACCTCGCAACGGGGGACCTTTTCTTATTTGGCGGCCAAGGTGTCGACAGCGCGGGGGACATCACGTTGCTCAATGACTTATGGAAATGCACTCCTGGCGCTTCGATTGATCCGAACGGCGCGGGCACCAGCGCCTGCCCGTGGACCGAAGTAGGAGGACCAACTACTGGCAACACGGTCGGCAGCTATGGCACTCAGGGAGTCGCGGGAGGATTTCCGGGGGGCCGCTGGGCTGCGGCAACGACCACGGATGCCTCCGGGCACGTTTGGCTTTTCGGCGGCCAAGGCGTTGGCTCCGGTGTCACCATTGGTTTGCTGAATGATCTCTGGGAATTTACCGGAGGCCAGTGGACGTGGATCGGACCGTCCAATTCCAACGTTGTAAATCAAAACGGAAGTTACGGCACTCAAGGAACCGGAAGCGGAACGACCGCTCCAGGTGGGCGCCAGGCAGCCGTGCTATGGGCAGACGCGTCCGGAAACATTTGGCTTTTTGGTGGATTCGGACTCGATTCGGTGGGTACTGGCAACGCTGGCCCTCCGCCTGCCGGAGCGATTCTAAACGACCTCTGGGAGTATAACATCACCACCAAGCAGTGGATTTGGATCTCCGGCAGCAACGTGGCCAATCAGACCGGCATTTATGGCTCGGAGGCAGTGCTCCCGCCCACTAACCCGCCGGCGGGCAACGGTCCGGGTTCCCGCTGGGGCTCCGCCGGCTGGAGCGATTCGAACAGCAATCTCTGGCTCTTCGGTGGCTGGGGATATGGCACCAATACCACGAATCCGACCGGATTCCTGGACGACATCTGGGAGTATCAGCACAGCTCAGGACAGTGGGTCTGGTGGAAGGGAATCAGCAACGTCAATCAAAACACTGTGTTTGCAACCATACCCATCCCGTTTGCCGACGGCGCGCCTTTCGTTAATAACGTCGTTGGTGGACGCCGGGGAGCGGCAATCTGGCCCACTCCCGACTCGCAAGGCTTCATTTGGGTGTTCGGCGGGGAGGGCTATGATGCTTCGCAAGGCAACCCTCCAGGTTACTTGAACGATTTGTGGAGGTACCTGCAGTTCCCGTGAGAAAGCGGCTTGGAACCGATGTGGGTTTAAGGCCGGACGCGAACGCGTCCGGCCTTTTTCATTGCTAGGAGCGCGTGCTAGACGTCAAATGAGCGGGTCGATTTCGGCGGTGCCAAATTATTTCTTCCCCGTGAGTTCCGTAACTAACCGATTGGCCTCGTAGACTTTTCGCAGGGCTTCCAGGATACCCGCGGAATGGACCGCGACGGCGCGCGATACCTGGTCAGTATAGCTGTAATCGAATACAAGAGACTCGATGTTGCCGTCAAAAATAATACCGACGAGTTCGCCCTGGCGGTTGATCACCGGGCTGCCGGAGTTGCCTCCGACGATGTCGGCCGTGCATACGAAATTGAAGGGCGTTGAAAGTGCGAGCTGCGATTTCCGTTCGGCCCATATTTTCGGCAGCTCAAATGGTTCCTTGTTGTTATGTGCAGAGGCGTGCTCGTATGTGCCGCCGAGCGTCGTAGCCCAGGGAATTTTCTCGCCGGCTTCGGTGTAGCCCTTCGCTTCGCCAAATGCCAGGCGCAAGGTAAACGTCGCGTCTGGATATACGCTCGAACCATAGACCGCAAATCGCGCATTGGCAATCTTGCCGTACGCCTGGCGTTGCGGCTCGTCGACTTGCTGCTCGAAGACTTGGCGGATCCGGCGCGACTCCGGATCGATGCGTCTCGCGAGCTGGATCATAGGATCGTTTGAATCCTGAATCGCTTTCAATCCGCCTTCGGCAAGGCGCTTGCGGACCGCAACATCTTTGAGTGTGGTGCCGTGAACAAGCTCCGCCGCGCGATCGCGAGGTGATTTGCCCTCCAGCACCATCTGAACCTTTTCGTCTTCCTCGCCCATCCCCTCGGCCATCATTCCCAGCGAGTCGGCGAGTTGCACGGTTTCCAGGTCTTCGTAAATCGGCGCGTCGGAGAAAAGTTGGAGTTTCAGGGAATCGAGACCAGCTTCGGAATATTCCCGCAGGCGCTCGCCATTTGGTTTCGCGGTCTCTTCGGCCAGGCGGACCAATTTAATGGCGATATCGAATAAGCTGCTGTTGAAGGCTTGCGCGCGTCTTTGCGGGCCGATTCCGAAGATATTATATTCGTCGCGAATCTTGATCAGGGTCTTAATCGTCGCGGCCACCTGTTCCCAGCCATCGCCGTAGGACTGGCTCAACTTCGGGTCCTTCGCAACCGCGTCGCGCAATTCTTTTTCCGCATCGCGCTTTTTTCCGAGAATCGCCGGGTCTTGCAGGCCCGCAAGCATTCCGAGGTACGCCTTGCGGCTGTTTTGTACCCCGAATAATTGGTCCTCGGCGCGGCGGGCGTTTTCCGTGCTGCGTTCGGAATAGTTCTGGAGCATAACTTCGCGCCGGCGCAAAAGATTCAGAGTACCAGGCACGGCGTAGTCGCGCTGGTAGAGGAGATGCGCCAGGGTATCGCCCCGCTCGGTGCGGCCGGGATGGCCAGAAACGAAAATCAGGTCGCCTTCCGCGGCTCCGGTCTCGCTCCACTTCAGATAGTTGTCCACGTGCACGGGCTGATTGTTTTCGTAGACGCGGAAAAAGCAGATATCCAGATCGTAGCGCGGATACTCGAAGTTGTCGGGATCGCCGCCGAAAAACGCGATGGCTTTTTGGGGCGCGAATACCAGGCGCACGTCGGTGTACTGCTTGTAGCGATAGAGGTGATATTGTCCGCCGTTATAAAGTGTGACCACGTCGCTGCGCAAGCCGGTTTTGTCGCGCGAATCCTTCTCGATTTTGTTGATCTCTGCGCGCCGCACCTTCTCCGCCGAAGCGGCATCCACACCGGGCTGGACGGCTCCTGCTACACGGGCGGTCACATCCTCGATGCTCATGAGGACATTCAATTCCAAGTCGTCGCATTTTGGTTCCTCCGCGTTTGACTTGGCTTCAAATCCGTTCGCGACATAATTCTTATCCTTCGTGCTGATTTTCCCAAGGCAATCGGCGCCCACGTGATGGTTGGTCATGATCAAGCCGTCCGGGGAAACGAAGGATCCTGATCCGCCATTGTCGAATCGCACCGAGGATTTCTGTACGTGCTCGAGCCACGCGGCCGTCGGCTGGAAATGATATTTCTCCTGCAGCAGTTTCAGGGAGGATTGTTGAACAGCCACATCCCTTCGTCGGCCCGAGAGGCGGTGGCCAGCAGCGCGCAGAGCGAACAAAAAACGCAGAGCGCGCAGGAGACACGGACCGCGCGCCGGAAGCAGAAAACGCGAGGCGCTTGCAATCTCAACTGGATTTTGGTTTGAGTGAACTTCATGGAATTTTCCCCTCAATTGTAAAGGGTATACAAGGAGCCGGAGGAGTGCAAATCTCAAATCTCAAATTACAAATTTGAATTTTGCGAATCGCCAGTGGAGCGGCCAATCTAAACTAGTAATGGTTACTTTGGTATCCTCAACCCTCAACTCTAAATTCTCAGCCCCGATTTCATTCCTCGTTGATGTTTTGGATCTCAAATTTCAAATTTTCAATCTGAAATGCGGGGCACAAATCACTTTTTTGGCGTATTGGAAGTTCTCAGGCCATTCGTTCAAATTTTTGTGGCGCGCGTCATGAGATAGTCCTGCCGCAGCAAATTGTCCTCGAAATATTCGCTGGCAAGCGCATCGTATTCCCGGCGGAACTGTTCGAGTTTAGCGGGATCGCTGCCCTCCAAGGCTGCCACGAGGCGCACCATCGGGGCTGAACTCTTCTCTGCCGCCGTCCGCCGATGACTCGGGCTGAGCGCCGGGATCAGCATCGTCGCACGATCGAACAGGATGTCCTTCACGGCCGAGCCAAGTCTTTGCCGGACAATGTTTGGATCCCCCCATTGCGACGGCGGCGCGACGCCCGGCGGCGGAGGTGGCAAGTAACTAGCCGTGAGCGCGAATACCCGGCCCGCGAAAAGTTCCGGCGGCCAAGTAGAGAAAGCAATTGTTCCCCCAGGCTTGAGCACTCGCAACATTTCGCCGATCGCAACTTCCGGCCTGGGCGCGAAGATATGCCCGTATTGGCTCAGCACAATGTCGAATGCCGCGTCACCAAATGGCAGCTTCTCGACGTCCCCTTCGTGCCATTCAATTTCGACTCCCGCGATGCGCGCGTTCTCCTTCGCCCTTTCCAACAACTCGGGGGTGAGATCGAGCCCGATGACGCGAGCGCCGATGCGCGCGGCCGTGACCGAAACCACTCCAGTGCCGCACGCCACATCGAGCACGCGGCGTCCCGGGCGGACGTCGGCGCTCTTCACCAGCCTCGCCGCGCAGGGAGTTGTGTGCGCCTCGTTCGGCGCGAAGTCCACCCACGCATGCTTTTGCGCAGACTTGAAAGACTCGAAGGGATCCATTTGCATTCCTCGCATTGAAAAATCGGCTCAGTATAACCATTGGCGGGGAATTGTGAAAGATGAGTAGCCAGACGCCAGCAACGTTGCTAGTGCAAATGTGCATGCGAGGGGAAATTTGCTATATTCCCTGCCGGCACACTGGGTCGAAACCAAAGTCCACATCACAGCGAGGTGGTTCATGGATTCCCACAGCATCGTCAAACGAGCCACGCGGCGGGAAATTCTGCAATCGACGGGCGCCCTTGCGGGCGGATGGGCGTTATCGCACCTTTTCCCCCTAGCGCTCCCGGCTGCGGCGCCGCGCTTCGGGCAGCAGGGCGGTGCGGCGCCCGCCGACGCTCTTGCGGCAGCTCGGGCCCGGTTCGGAAAAGTTCCCATCGAGTCGGCGAAACTTTCAGAGAACCTCACGCTGCTGAGGGGGCCGGGCGGAAACGTCGTTGTGTTGAACGGCGCGGACGGCAAGCTGCTCGTGGATACCTTCACGCAATATGCGTGGGACGGGTTCAAGAAAAGCCTTGCTGATCTCGGAAACGCCCCGGTGAAACTTGCGATCGACTCGCACTGGCATTGGGACCACACCGATAACAACGCGAACGTGCGCGCCGCTGGAGCAACCTTGATCGCGCATGAAAACACGCTGAATCGCTTGAAGGAAACGCATGATCTGGACGTCATCGGCTTGCATTTCGATCCGTCTCCGGAGAACGCTCTTCCCCAGCGGACATTCAAGGAATCGTATCAGATGGATTTCAGCGGCGAGCACGTGGCGCTCGGGCACCTCGCTCCGGCGCACACCGATTCCGACATTTACATCCATTTCCAGAAGGCCAATGTTCTACACATGGGCGACGTGTTCTTTAACGGCATTTACTGCTACATCGATCGCGAAACGAAGGGCAGCGTCCACGGCATGATCGCGGGGGTAACCAAGATGCTGGCGATGGTCGACAACGACACCAAGATCGTTCCCGGCCATGGTCCGCTCGGAAACAAAGCCGACCTCAGAAAATTCCACGACATGCTGGTCACCGCTCGGGCCCGGGTGCAGAAACTCAAGATCTCGGGGAAGTCACTCGAAGAAGCCGTCGCCGCAAAACCACTCTCTGACCTTGATCCGGTGTGGGGTAAAGGGGTTCTCAACAGCGACGCATTCGTGCACGTTGTTTACACGACTCTCTAAACCGCGTTTCTCGTAACCGTGGCGCGGAGAGGTTTGAGTAGCGCAGGCTTCAGCCTGTGGGTTTTGGTCCTTGCAAGGACGAACCCCCGCAGGCTGAAGCCCGCGCTACTTAAGCCCGCGCTACTTAAGCTGTCTCCATCACTTTCATGGGAATTTGCGGACTAGCGATGCAGGCCGGGTTGCCAGCGGACATCTTCCTTGCCCTTGTCATTCAGAAATCGCGCCAGGACGAAAAGAAGGTCGGACAGGCGATTGACGTAGTGCAGGACCGCGGGATTCACTGACTCATCGGAGAAAAGACGCACCACATCGCGTTCCGCACGGCGCGTAACCGTTCTCGCGAGATGCAGGTAGGAGGAAGCGGGACTTCCGCCCGGAAGCACAAAGCTATCGAGCGGCGCGAGTTCCGCGTTGAACCGGTCGATCTGGTTCTCCAGCCACGTGACCTGATCTTCCGTGATGCGCAGCAAAGGCTTTTCCGCGCCCGGCCGCTCCGGCCGGCACAAATCGGCGCCCACGTCGAACAGATCGTTCTGAATGTGCCTGAGCAACTGAAAGACGTCGGGGTTCTCTACGTGTAAATTTGCCACTCCGATGACGGAATTGGCTTCGTCGATGCTCCCATAAGCGGTTACACGGAGATGGAATTTGGGCAGCCGCGAGCCGTCCCCCAACGAAGTCTTGCCTTCATCGCCGGTGCGCGTGTAGATTTTGTCGAGTTTCATCGAGTGCTCCGTTTGAGCAGGCGGCTCATTTCTCGTATCGTAGTCTGCATGAAGACGGCATATTTTCCAATTTTCTTTCGGCGAGTAAGCGAGACACTTGTTTGCCTTGCGGCCCCCGAGAGTTTTGAGGCCGCGTTCGCAAAGACTGGCACTTGACGAAAATTGGGCTTCGCAATAACGTAATCAGTATATGAGTCTCCTTTCTTTGAAGGTGAACGGAAAAACGCACAGCTTCGACGGCGACCCGACTACCCCGCTGCTGTACGTCCTGAGCGACGATCTCGGCCTGCGCGGCCCGAAATTCGGTTGCGGGCTGGGCCAATGCGGATCCTGCACGGTCCTCGTGAAGGGCCAGGCGGTCCGCTCCTGCATCACGGCGGTGGAATCGGTGCAGGGCGTCGAGATCATCACCCTCGAAGGTCTTGGCACCATCGACAAGCCGCACCCCATTCAGAAAGCGTTCATCGAAGAGCAGGCCGCGCAATGCGGCTATTGCTTGAACGGCGTTATTCTCACCGCCAAAGCTTTTCTCGATAAGAATCCCAAAGCGACGGAAAAAGAAATCCAAGAAGGAATGTCGCGCGTTCTGTGCCGCTGCTTCACGCACACGCGCATGCTGCGCGCGATCGGGCGCGCAAAACAGGAGATGGCGCGATGAAAAACCCATCTCTTCCCGTTACCGAAACCCCCATGTCGCAGGGCGCGGCGGATGCCCTGGCGCGCGCGGGATTTTCGCGCCGGACGTTTATCAAGGGGACCGGCGCAATGATCGTCAGCTTCAGCATGGGCGGCGCGCTCGGAACGGTCGAAGCGCAAACGCGCGTGGGTGCATTCGGCTTGGATGCGGCTCCGGATTCTCCGCCCGCCAACGAAGTCGATTCCTGGATCGCCATCGCCTCGGACAGCAGCGTGACCGCCTACACCGGAAAAGAAGAACTCGGGCAGGGCATGTCCACGGCTCAGATGCAGCTCGTTGCCGAAGAGCTTTGCGTGCCGTTTCATCGCGTCAACTTGATTGTCGCCGATACGTCCCTGACGCCGGATCAAGGCGTCACCTCCGGCAGCCAATCGCACCCCACCAATTTCAATCATGGCAATTTGGCGGGTGCTTGCGCCACTGCACGGGAAGCGCTCCTGCAACTCGGATCGAAGCATTTGAATATTCCCGCGGACCAGCTCGTTGCCATCGACGCAACGATTCGTTCAAAAAGTGACCCGTCGAAGAAAGTTGCTTACGCTGACCTTGTGGCCGGGAAGAAATTTGACATCAAAGTGGATCCTGCCGCAAAGCGCAAGCCCGCCAGCGAGTGGACCGTCCTCGGAAAACCCATTGGGCGGCCGGACATGCCCGCGATGGCCACGGGAACTTTCGAATATGCGCATAACGTGCGCGTGCCCGGCATGTTGCATGGCATGGTGATCCGCCCGTCGGCCGTGGGCGCGAACCTCATGAATGTAGACGAAAGCTCGGTGTCTGGCATGCCGGGCTTCGTGAAAGTCGTAGTCAAAAAGAATTTTGTCGGCGTGGTCGCGGAAAAAAACTGGCAAGCGGTGCAGATTGCCAGGGCGTTGAATGTCACCTGGTCGCCCGCTCCCGAGCTGCCGAAACAGGAAACGTTCTACGACCATTTACGGAATCAAAAGCCGACGCGCGACACGCTGCTGGTGAATTCCAAGGACGTGGAACAGAGACTAGCCGAGGCCGCAACGGTGTTGAAGGCGACCTACTACCATCCGTATCAAATGCACGGATCGGTCGGCAGTTCGTGTGCCGTCGCCGACGTGCAGGGCGACAAGGCCACCGTGTGGTCGCCCACGCAGGGGGTTTGGCACCAGCGAAGCACTCTAGGCATGCTTCTCGGTTTGAAGCCCGAAAATGTGCGCGTGATTTTTCGGCGAGGCTCGGGATGCTACGGAATCAACGGCGCCGACGCAGTTACGTATGACGCGGCGCTGCTTTCGCAGGCCGTCGGCAAACCGGTGCGAGTGCAGCTCACCCGAAAAGATGAAATGGCGTGGGAAAATTACGGTTTCGCATTCGTGATGGACGAGCGCGCCGGCCTCGACGCGCAGGGAAATATCATCGCGTGGGATCACGAAGCGTGGTCACCCGTGCTGGGCAATCGTCCGGTCTACACGTATCCCGGAAATGTCATCACCGGATTTCTGGCGGGTTTTCAGCCTGAGGAATTCAGGCCCCGCTCGCCCGCGCCCGAGCCTGCTTCGTTCAGCAACAATAGCAACGCGATTCCGTCCTACGTGGTGGGCCATGTGGGCGGCGCCGATCATGGCGCGGGCACGATCAAGTCCGAGCGCGCTCTCTTGCACAACGTCGTGTCTCCGTTTTGGACCGGCCCGTTGCGCTCGCCGCAGCGCCTGCAAAATACTTTCGCGCACGAATCTTTCATGGACGAGCTTGCGGCCCGCGCCAAAGCCGATCCCGTCGAATTTCGATTGCGGCACCTGAGCGAACCGCGAATGGTCGACGTTGTAAAAGCTGCGGCGAAAGCGGCGAACTGGAATGCGCGCCCCTCGCCGAAACCCCGCGCCACTTCAGCAGCGGGCATCGCCAGCGGCCGCGGCATCTCCTGCGTCGCCTACGAAGGCGACAACGGCTATGCCGCCATGGTGGCAGAGGTCGAAGTCGAACTCGCGACGGGAAAAATAACAGTGAAGCGGCTTGTTGTCGCTAACGACGCTGGCCCAATCTCGAATCCCGACGGACTCCGCAATCAGTGCGAAGGCGGCGCGTTGCAGGGCCTGAGCCGCGCGCTCGGCGAAGAAGTCACCTGGGACGACCACAATGTGACTTCCATCGACTGGAGAACGTACCACTCGCTTCCCGTCGGATTCGCTGTCCCGAAAATTGAAATTGTGCTGCTGAACCGGCCTGACGAGCCCGCATCGGGAGCGGGTGAAACCGCGATCACCGTTGTGGCCGGAGCCATCGGCAACGCGATTTTCGACGCAACCGGCGCCCGCATCCGGCAAGTGCCCTTCACACCGGAACGCATCAAGGCCGCGCTCGCCGGCTAGTCGGCTCGACTACAAACGCCCGGCCATTCCACGTTGCTATCAGTACGTTCCTGGGATATCTGCCCCGGACCGCTCCGAAGCTCCAATGGACATCGGAGATTTCAATGCCCCGGAACGAAACATCCGGTCAGATCGGGTCAGCTTGCGCGTCTGGTCTCCTCCTTCTCGTCTCGCACTTCACTGATTTAGCGCAGCCTATGGGTTGGGCGGATGGCAAGCGAAGTGCAATATCCTCGCAGGGGGCGCCACCCAATCACTAACGTGAATGAAGGCGTCTACGGGGCTCGGCTGGAAAGTGTTAGCTAGCCGGATGTACCGAGATCATTCCAATCGGAAGTCAAATAAGGGGGAACGACGCTTCTGGTTCCTTACGAGGGGTCCGAAGCAAAGTTAATTATGCTGAGTCATCATATCGGCCTTGCAATTTATCTCGCGTTTGGGCTTTTCGGACATATGTCTATCGGCGGTCTGGGTGCGAAGTGCGAGGGGGAAAAGAAGGCGCCGCTGTGGCGCAAATTGCTGGCGATCGTGTTTTGGCCGCTCGCCATGATCGGCGCAATCGAAGGATAGAGCCTAACCTGACCGGACTTACCTTAAAGCCGCAGGGCCGGTCCGGGCAATTCGGGTTTATTCACCAGCTTCAATTTTAAAGGTCATACGTCAATTATTTATTCTTCATTGCAATTTTGTCGCCGCCCTTGACTGTCACGAGCGCGACCACATTTTCGCCGCTTTCAGTCAGCACGAGCCTGCCGTCCGCGAAGTGCATCATGTTCCGCACCACGCCGCCGCCGGAGGGGATCGTCCAGGTTTGGAATTTCTCGGTCTTAGGGTCGAAGCGCACGAGCGTGTTCGGCTTCACGCCCGCTTCGCTGTACCAGACAATGCCGTTCACGATCGTGATTCCGTAAGGCCGCGATTGCGGGCCGCTCGGCGACGGCCATTCCTTGGTCATTTTGCCGGTCTTGGTGTCGAACTGGCCGAGATATCCCCGCCCATAATCGGAGTAGTACAGGACGTCATCCGTTGTAATGGCGACGCGCCGCGGCCGGGCCGCTTCATTCGGAAGCAGGTATTCGTGGATCTCCATCGTTTCCGGATCGATGCTGGCGATCTTGTTTGCGCCAAACTCAACGAAGTAGGGAATCCCTTTCGTGGTGATCACCATGCCGTACGGATTCGACTTCGGCGTCGGCGAAGTCACCACCTTCGACTCGCCGGTTTCAGGATTGAGACGGCCCACCATATTCGCTCCCTGCACGGTAAACCACAGTGTTCCCTTTTGATCGAAGAGCGGCGTGTGCGGATCGCGCGCCCTGCGATCCAGCGGGTATTCCGTGAATTTGCCGGTGGCTGGTTCAAACTTGCCAATGTACGCCTTGAAATTCGCTGTGAACCAGATGTTGCCTTGCTTATCCATCACGAGTCCGTGTGGTCCGGAGGCGGGGGTATTCGTGCGATATTCCTTGATATCGCCCGTCTTCGGATCGATGTGGCCAAGCAGGTTGGCCATGTGCCCCGAGAACCAAATCGTGCCGTCGGGCGCGGCGAGTGGATCGTGAGGCCGCGTGCCCGGCGTGGGCAATTTCCATTCTTGAAAGGACACTTCGACGTTGCCGGGTATCGCTGCGGGCGCCGGGCCAGGCTTCGCCGGAAAATTCTTGATCAAGTAGTTTGTGACCATATCGACTTTTTCCGGAGGCACGGCGGCGCCGACGTTCAGCATCATGGCGACGGTGGTTTTCCACTCTTCAGGCGTATGCCCCTGAGAATTCGTGATGTTGGTCAGGCTATGGCAGGTGGAACACGCGGTATCGACCGTTTCCTTGGCGTCGCCTTCGGGCAACTGGGCGGCCGCGCGATCTTGCATCTGTTCTTGCCCCCGCGCGGGCAGAACCAAAAATAAAGAACCGGCCATCATGCAAATCAAAAGTGATCGAACTGGCATGGTTCCTCCTGCAATGCGTAGTCGTCTATATCTTAGAAGAAAAATGCCTTCGTGGCGTTACAAAAAGTTGTCTTACAGGGGTACGTGGCTATCTCCCCGCCAGCAATACCACCTTGACTATACTGCCAACTCTATACGACGGCGCTTACAAAACCAAATTGTGAGGGGAATCAGGCCGAAATGGAGAGGGAGTTGCAGACCAAAGGAAACGCAGGAAGGACAGAGGCGGGTGGGTTAGTCTACCGTTTCAGGTACCGTACGTCCGCCTCTGTCCGGTAACGTCGAACTTATAACAGATTTATAATAGGTAGCGCAAGTGACGTAATGTTTTTTAAAGATAAGCACAATGTTACCTGTGGAAAACTCCTGCAGTAAAACGCACAGGGGATAGCGATTCAGTTGACCGGCTTCGCGCCGGGAAAATCCCGCATCCTCGTCCTGCCGAACGCATTCACTCCGGGAAGTTGATATATAGTGAGAATCCCGGAGGAATCTGTGAGGCATCTTGCCATGCTGTGCGTGGTTTGTCTCGTTCCGCTCGTTTCTGCGGCGCAGAGCAAACAGTTTGCGTCAAAGCCCCTGGAGATAACGGACGTGACGGTCATCGATACCACCGGCGCGCCGGCCAAGCCGGGCCAGTCCGTCGTCGTGGAAGGAAATCGGATCTCGCAAGTCGGCGACGCGAAAAAAGTGCACGCGCCGAAAGGTGCGCAAGTTGTGAACGCGCGCGGCTTGTATGTGATTCCCGGGCTGTGGGACATGCACGTCCATATTTGGGAGACAGACCGCACGTTTCCGATGCTCGTTGCTAACGGCGTCTTGGGCGTGCGCAACATGGGCGGGCATCTCGATGAATTGAAACGCTGGCGCGCCCAGGTCGTCAACGGTGAATTGCTTGGCCCGCACCTGGTGATTTCCGGCCCGCTGGTCGATGGCCTGAATCCCGCGCATCCGGACCACGCCGTTGTAGTCCACGATCCCGCCGAAGGCCGCGCCATTGTCGATTCGCTCAAACAGAGCGGCGTCGATTTCATCAATGTGTTCGACAATCTAACGTCCGAAGAATATTCCGCGATTGTCGACGAATCGAGAAAAGTGGGCCTGCCGTTCGCGGGGCATTTGCCGCAGGGAGTTTGGGCGAGCGATGCCTCTACCGCGGGCCAACTCAGCATCGAGCACTTGCTCGGCAGCCTGGCAGAATCCTCGAAGAATTTCGATCAAATTCTTCGTCTCAACGATTCGCCGCCGGCGAGCCCCGCCGAAAAAGCCGCGCGCGCTCTGACCTTGCTGAAACTGGAAGTCGACGGTTACGATCCCGAGCGGCTGAAGAATCTCGCCGTGCTGTTCGTGAAGAATGGAACGTGGCAGGTTCCGACGGTGGTCGCAAGAAGGATCGTGCCGTTTCTCAACGATGAAGCGACCGTGAATGATCCGCGCCTCGCGTATATCGGCCAGAAAGATCGGAAAGAGTGGAACGAACTGCGCGACCGCTTGATCAAGGACAACCCGCCCGAATTTTGGACGCTGCAGAAGGCCGCGTACCAAGAAGAGTTGACCATCACACGCGAATACCATCGCGACGGCGTTTCCATCCTGGCCGGCACGGATGCGGGCAGTGCTCCGTTCGTGATCCCTGGATTCGACTTGCACAACGAACTCGCCGCGCTGGTTGACGCCGGCTTCACGCCGATGGAAGCGCTACAATCGGTGACGCTGGACGCCGCGCGGTTTCTCGGCCGCGCCGATGACTTCGGCACAGTTGCCAACGGAAAGGCCGCCGACCTCGTGCTGCTCGATGCCAATCCGCTCGACGACATTCACAACACGCAGAAAATTCGCGCCGTCGTGGTCCAGGGAAAATATTTGGATCGCGCCGCACTCGATGCGCTGCTAGCCCACGCGAAGGAGTCGGCGAGTCACTAATCCCACTGCGATAATGAAATGCGAGCTGTGCGCGCTTCTGTAGGACGGGCTTCAGCCTGTCGCTTTTTTGTGGACTACAAAATTCAAAATCGACAGGCTGAAGCCCGTCCTACCCGGCGGAGGAAACAGAGTCACCTTCGATACCATCGCCAGCATCAGCATAGACCAGAGAAATCTGGGCCTGACGCGAGTCGTCGTGATTCCGCAATCCGACGTCCCTGCCCCTACGGCTGGAAGCCCATCCTGTCCCACAAAGTCGTCAACAGCAGCTGCGCCTTCCTCACCAACACGACCCAGCTCGAAAAATTGAGGAAGCGTTTCGAGGCCCACACATGCCCAGTAAAAAATGTGGGGGGCGTGAGGCAAGAATGCGGAGTTCTGCGTCACAACACGACGCTGATCCTTGGAAGAAATGGTATCCTGCCACGCGATGCCCGGCGCCACGAGGGCTCATATCTCACAGCCGTGATCGGGCTGAGGAGTGGGACGGCGCTGTGTTCCGGGCCAATTCGAGATTCTCCAGGAGGGTTACTGTGAGAGCGATTCGTGTGCTGTGCTTTATCGCGGCTATGGCCGTTTCATCTTTGGCGGTCGGCCAAGAGCCGGCTAAGCAAGGGCCAAAAATGGGCAGCAAAGAGTGGACGGAGCTCGAAAAGACGCTTTGGGACGTAGACCAGCAGTGGCTGTGCAGCGCGGGTGCCACTCCGTATCACAAGGATTACAAAGAGTGCGTCGAATTTCGCAACCAATTTTGGACCGATCAGTTTTTTGAGATTTCCATCAAAGGCAAGGTTCAAACCAAAACGGAGATGGTTGCCATGCAAAGGGCCGCTCATCCGTCCAAGGGCGTCGGTCCGCATCCGGATGATTTCAAACTGATGGCGGTCTATGGTGATTTTGCCCTGGCGACTGACCACACGTTTCTCCAGAGTGAAAGTGCAGACGGCAAAGTTGCCGGCACTGAAACGCGGGTGCTTCGCATGTTTGCCAAAGAAAATGGAAAGTGGAGGCCCGCTGGCGCCGCGCTGGTTCCGATTATTCAGTAACGGAGTTCAATAGCAGGGGGAATTATCCCAATTTGAAATATAGGATGTCGGGGCATTAGAGTCCGTGTGAGATCTCGGTTTTGGTTTATGTAGCGCCCGCCTTCAGGCGGGCATCTGCTTGATTCCAAAGTGCCCGCCTGAAGGCGGGCGCTACGAAGACGTTCCAATTTTGAGTTCTCACACAGACTCTTTAGCCCCGACGCTAAGGACTGTTCTCTCGCGGGCTTCAGCCCCTGAAGCTCCAGGGCCTTTTGGCCCCTCTTATGCGACTCTGGTTGTCCGACCTGAAGGTCGAACCTCCTACAAACCAAGTCAAGTTCGAATGTGCGAGACGAATCGAAACTAGAACAAGCTCCAGCAGGGGTACCCGTTTGGGGATGGCGCAGCGTTCCGCGTTATCCAGCCCTGCCGCTTTTTGATAGACTTGATTGTAGATTCCACAGCGAGAGGAGGAACGTCATGGCAACTGGACCTCTCGTGGCAGCAGCGCCCTATCTCATCGAACAGAAATATAAGGATTACACGCCGGACCAGCATGCGGTGTGGGCTGAATTGGTGCGCCGGCGGCGTCCGCAGATCGATACACACGCCTGCCAGGAGTATCTCGAAGGATATGAAACCATCGGATTGCAGGATGATCGGCTGCCGAATCTTTACGCGATTAGCGGCCGCATAGGACCCAGAACCGGCTGGAGCACCACACCCGTGAGCGGCTTTCTTCCCGGGGAAGCGTTTTTTGAAATGCTGGCCGCGAGAAAATTCCCCACAACCACATGGCTGCGCAGTGCCGATTCCCTCGAATACATTCCCGAGCCGGACATTTTTCACGATGTCTTCGGACATGTCCCCATGCACGCGCATACGGTATTTGCGGACTTTCTTCACCAGTATGGCAGCATCTGTGCCAAAGCAAAAAATGCGGACATCCTCGAACGATTGGGCCGCCTGTTCTGGTACACGGTTGAGTTCGGGCTCATTTGGCAGAATGGAAAAATCAAGGTTTACGGCAGCGGCGTCATCAGTTCTCATCGGGAGTGCACCAATGTGATTGAAGGAGGGTGTGAAGTTAGAGATTTTAGCCTGGACGAGGTTCTTGCGACTCCCGTCAAGGTCGATGAGATCCAAAAGCGGCTGTTCGCGATCGAGAGCTTCGATCAAATCTACGAAGCCGTGCAAGAAGCCGAGAAGAGGTTGGCCGCAGGCTAAGGACTAAATGTAAATTTGTTTTGGGGATTTGTTGCAATTGACATGGGCGTGAAACGCGATCAGAATCGCCGAATTAGGTGGGAGGCGCGCCATGTCCGCCCATATCTGCATTGATTGTGATTCTCCGGGTGACGGAAATTGCTCCGCGTGCCGCGGAAGCGGAAGGATCGGCACGGAGAACTTCCTCCGTGCATCTGGCGGCGACAGTGGTGAGACCTCCTGCCCCTCGTGCGGGGGCAGCGGCCTGTGCCCGAAGTGCGAAGGAAGCGGCGAGATCGAAATTGGAGGCGAAGGTTGATCGCCTTCCCGGACGCTATGACAGCCATCGATTAGGCCCGGACCTTCGCGGCACAGCCAGTCCCTTACAGGGTCTCGGGAAAAATGGCTGCTGTGCGATTCACTGCACCTCGAATACCATAACCTCCGCACACTTGGCTCCGTGCGGCGGCACGGCAACAAAATACTCATTCAATGTCGGCACCAATAACCCAGTTTTGCCCAACGGACCAGTGGGAACTTTCCCGATGGCCTTATAGTGGTCCGGGTCGATCTCCTTATAGACGTTGACGAACCCCTCGCCAGTGGCCACGTAAACTCTCTGGCTTGCGGGATCAAAAACCATGTCGTCCACGCCAGTGGAAATCGAAAGGTTCTGCAGTACCTTTCCGGTATCGGAATCCAGCACGTTCATGTTGCCGTCACGACAGGCGGCAAACAGTCGATGATTTTTTTCGTCCAGCGCGACGGACGCGTTCACTTTACATCCCGCTAGCGGCCAGACCGCGGACACGGCCTGCTTGGTGCGGTCAATCACTCCGATAGAATTCTTCTCGGTCATGTTGAGGAAAAGTCGGGACCCGGATTTCTCGACCACCATGGCTTCCAGGCGATTGGAATCGATCTTGATTTGACCGACGTGTTCGCCGGTGTCCGTGTTCACGATTTCCAGGAACGTATAATTGAGCTTCGCATCCAGCCCGCCATCCGCAACGTAAAGATAGTGGGTCACGGGGTCATACCCGGTCGCATCCGCGTCCGCGAGGAGTTTCACGGTCTTCAGCAACTCATAGGTGGTTCCGTTGAAAATTTTCAAGTCGCCGTCGGAGCCGTCAGTCACAAATATTCTGTCGATGTCCGCGCGGTAAACCACCGAATGCCCTACGCCGATTCCCTTGATACTGTGAACAAATTTTCCGCTGCGAATATCGTAGACCTCGATCGACTTGTTATCTTCCGGGACGACGAAGAGACGGTTGTTTTTCAGATCGGGCGTCAAATGGTCGAAATGATTCTGAACGCCCACCATGCGTGTCGTCGTCAAATTCTTGGCCAGCTGATCGGCGGAAACGTCCGGTTCGCCGCTGCGAATATCCGAAAGTTCGATCGTCTTAACCAATTTCAGGGGAGGCGTATCCTCGGCAAATACGAAAGCGCGCGGCGCGGTCCACGCAGCGAGAACGAGCGCGGCAAACCAGAAGAGATGCCGTTGAAACAAACGCATCAAAGCCTCCTACTCTCCACAAGTTTGCAGAATAGCGCTGCGATAATTTGGAAATGATAGCACGCTAAGCGGCCCCGCTCCAAAAATCCGCCGCTGGGATTCGCCATCGCGGCCCCTCTCGTAACCTTTCCAGGGTCAAAAAAATCCCGCAAATGTCTCATCCAATCCTTCCCGGACCTCGTAGTACCAGCTGCAGGGCAAATCAAAATTAGAAGAGAGGGAAAACGAAATGAAGAAGATAGCTCAGATGTGTTTCATCACGCTGGTTGCGGCATCGGCCATCCTGGCCGCGAATAATCCCATGGTGGGCGGGCATGAGATGTTTCCATCGAAGAACATCGTCCAGAACGCCTTGAATTCCGACGATCACACGACGCTGGTGGCCGCGGTGAAGGCTGCCGGATTGGTCGATACGCTGGAAGGCCCCGGGCCGTTCACCGTGTTCGCACCCACGAATGAAGCGTTCGCAAAGCTCCCCGCAGGCACCGTGGATACGCTGCTCATGGCGGATAACAAAGCCACGCTGACGAAAGTTCTCACGTATCACGTCTTGTCGGGCAGAATGGACTCGAAAGAAATCGCCCGGGCCATCAAGGCCGGCAATGGAAAAGCGCAGTTGACCACCGTAAGTGGCGGCAAGCTCTGGGCCAGCATGCAGGGGAAGGATATCGTCCTCACCGACGAAAAGGGCGGCATGGCCAAGGTCACGATCTCGAACGTATACCAATCGAACGGCGTGATCCACGTGATCGATACGGTGCTTCTACCCAACTAATCCCCAGAAATTCCCACCACGGCAGACGCCGAGAGGAAATAAAAAATTTCAGGAATTAGCCACGGGGGCACACAGAGGCGGAAGTTTCAAAGCGAAACACCTTCCGCCTCCTTCCGTGCCTCTGTGGCACTGGCTCAATTTTCCCAACGAGTCCCTTTGCTTGACAGAGTCGAGGCGCGGGCGTATACGAGAAGTGACCCTGTCCGCGGCCGCAGAAATTCAAGGAGGCATGCCATGAGCATCAAGAAGCGGGACACTGGAACGCGTATTAGTCAATTGGAAGCAGGCGCACAACGCGCAAAGCCGGTCCTCCACCAGCACGCCAGGGAAATCCAGCCCTACGGAAAAATCGCCAAATTATCGATCGCCCTCGATGAGACCGCCTGCGAATCGAGCATCACCAACCTGAATCAAATCCTCGCAGACACCATGACGTTGCGCGATATGTATAAGAAGCATCATTGGCAAGTCGCGGGCGCCACGTTTTACCAACTGCATTTGCTCTTTGACAAGCACCACGGCGAGCAGGACGAACTCGTCGACACGATCGCCGAGCGAATTCAACTCCTGGGCGGCGTCAGCATCGCCATGGCCGCAGACGTCGCGGAAACGACAATCATTCCGCGTCCGCCTCGCGGCAGGGAAGAAGTGCCCGTGCAAATTTCGCGCCTTCTCGAAGCGCACGAGTTCATCCTGAAAGAAGCGCGCACGATGGCTCGGGAAGCCTCCGAAGTCGGCGACGATGGAACCAACGATCTGTTGGTGAGCGACGTGATTCGCGGCAACGAGTTGCAGGTCTGGTTCCTGTCCGAGCATTTGGTGACTATGCCGCTATCGCATCCCGAGCAGGCAAAGGCCGCGTCGTCCGGGGAGTAATTTGCTGCGTCTCTCGGCGAGCAACTGAAAAGGAATTCAACACAGAGAACACAGAGGAAATCCGGAGGAGAAGCGCTCTCTGTGTTTCCTCTGTGCTCTCTGCGTCTTCTGTGTTAAATCCTTCTTTTCGTAGTTGAGATTCACCCTTTGCTTACCCCCGCTGATTTTCCACGAATCATCGCGACGAGTTCTCGCGTAACTGGCACCTCGATCCCATGTTCTTCAGCTCGTCGCAAAATTGGCCCGGCAATCGCGTCCAGTTCGGGCGGATTTCCGGCGGCGACGTCCTTCTGCATTGAGCTGCGCCCGGCCTGCGGCGTTTTGTCAAAGAACGGAATGATCGTTGCGGCGTCGAGCGGTGTCCCACTTGCCGTGCCCACGGCGGCGACTTCGTAAGCCACAGCCTCCAGCCTCTTCCGCCACGCAGGATCCCGGTTCACTCCGCCGATGGGCAGCCCCGTAGCTGTGGTCGTCAATGCAAACGGGGCGAGGACGGACAGTTTCGTCCAGAGGATCTTCATCTCATCCGCGACGAACTGGCAGGCGAAGCCGAACTTCCTGAGTTCCTCGAGCGTCGATGCCAGCCTGTCCTCGCCGATCGAGGAGAACGAAAGGCGTACAGCCATTCCCCGATGAATGATCTTCCCCGGCGCGACCCGTTCGGCCTCCACGCCAATGCTTGCCGGGACTACCCGGTCATGTCCGAAGCGCGCCCGGAGCAGTGGCACATGATCGATCCCATTCAGCAAGGAAACGACCGCGCCAAGTTGACTGGGATCCACAATGACGCTGCGCAGGGCGGATTCGAGCTGCGTGGCCTTCACCGCGATCCACAACACATCGTATGGCGCCGCGACGCTCGCCACACGATCCACGGGAACGCTGAACGAGCCGAGCGGGCTCTCGAGCGAAAGCTCTGCCGGATAGTCCTTCAATGCCTCTGGCCGAAGCACCAGTGTGACGGATTCTCCCGACATTGCGAGCGCCACACCGATTAGGCCGCCCACGCCGCCTGCCCCCAGAATCGCGTGACGCATGTTCTCCTCCTATTCGCCCGGCCTATCCTCGTCCCAAGCGTCTGTGCAAGCGTTTATTGTACGATGGGTTGGGTTACGGAGCATTGTCCGGTTCATGGCCAAAGCAGCGGAAGAACGGAAATTGACGCACTTTTCATCCGGCGCTCATTCTCTAGGAATCAATGTAGATTACGTAACGTCCACCGAGATCGACTAGGGTCTTGAGGGAGGCCTCAGTGTTATGATTTCCCTATGGTGACAGAAAAGGGCACACCTAAGATCGCCTACTTTTGCATGGAGATCGCCCTCGACCCGTCGATTCCTTCCTACGGAGGGGGGCTGGGCATCCTCGCGGGAGATATGCTGCGGTCGGCAGCCGATTTGGAATTGCCTATGGTTGCGATTTCGCTGGCCTACCGCAATGGCTATTTCCGGCAACGCCTGGATCGAGAAGGGAATCAGGCCGAAGAGCCTGATCCGTGGCAACCGGAGACGGTGCTTCCCTCTGTCGAAGTGGCGTTTACCGTTCGCATCGAGGATCGTGACGTACACGTCCGCGCCTGGCGCTACAGCGTGCACGGCTTGTCCGGGTTCATCGTGCCCGTCTATCTGCTCGATACGGACCTGCCGGAAAACTCCGATTACGACCGCACCCTTACGGATTCACTCTACGGAGGCGACCAGCGTTACCGGATCTGCCAGGAAGTGCTGCTCGGGATTGGCGGCATCAACTTGTTGCGCCATTTGAAGGTTTCGCAAATCGGAAGTTATCACATGAACGAAGGGCATGCCGCGTTCCTGACCCTGGCGATGTTGGAGGAGCAGCTCAAACTTCGCAAATACACCGTGGCAGTGGAAGCCGACATCGAAGTGGTGCGCCGCCGCTGCGTTTTTACGACGCATACGCCCGTGGAAGCTGGCCACGACCGGTTTCCCTGGGACCTGGTCCATCAGGTGCTTGGAGAATACAGAACTGGCTTGTTGCAGCAATCGGGCTTCGCCAATGCGAACATGCTCAACATGACCGACCTGGCCATTCACTTTTCCCGGTATGTGAACGGGGTGGCCATGCGGCACGGCGAAGTCTCGCAGCACATGTTCCCGCAATTCCCGATCCACGCAATTACGA
The DNA here is from genome assembly GCA_963719875.1 of uncultured Acidobacteriota bacterium. Classification (GTDB taxonomy): domain Bacteria; phylum Acidobacteriota; class Terriglobia; order Acidiferrales; family UBA7541; genus Palsa-360. Next base: position 101,399 of record CAVRDJ010000004.1, read on the forward strand.
ATGGAGTTCACGCGGCCACTTGGGCGTCGCCGCAATTTCAGGAATTGTTCGATCGCGAAATCCCGGAATGGCGCCGCGATAACGCCTATATGCGTTACGCGGTCGGGATACCGATCGAGGACATCCGCAAGGCGCATTGTCTTGCCAAGGCAGCGCTGATCAAGGAAGTACAAAAACGATCCGGAGTACAACTGGATGAATCGGTGCTCACAATCGGCTTCGCCCGCCGCGCGGCAACCTACAAGCGGGCGGACCTGCTGTTCAAGGACATCGACCGCTTGAAATTTATCGCCCAGTCGGCTGGCCCGATTCAGATTCTGTATGCCGGAAAAGCCCATCCCCATGATGCAGGCGGCAAAGCATTGATTCACCGCGTGATCCAGGCCGCCGCAGGACTGAACGACAACATCAAGATCGTCTACCTTGAGAACTACAACATGGCGCTCGCCAAGATCATCACTTCCGGCGTCGATCTCTGGTTGAATACCCCGCAGCGTCCCCAGGAAGCTTCCGGCACAAGCGGCATGAAGGCGGCCCTGAACGGCATTCCCAGCCTGAGCGTGCTGGACGGCTGGTGGGTCGAGGGTTGCGTTGAGGGGGTGACTGGCTGGGCGATCGGTTTCGACAGTAAGATCGTCGGCGACGAATCGGCGGCCGAGGTCGCCTCCCTCTATGACAAACTCGAACACCAGATCATTCCCATGTACTACCGCGCACCGGAAGCCTACGCGCATGTCATGCGATCGTGTATCTCTCTGAACGCCAGTTTCTTCAACACCCACCGCATGCTGAGCCAGTACAAAGCGAATGCGTACTCGCCCAGGGCCCTGATCAAGAAGGCGAAGGAAGTCTGATAGCGCATTGCATCTTGCACTCCCGCGTTCGGGCCTGACGAGCAGCGCTCATATCCCCGCACTCTTTTGGAAAATCACCGCATTCACAGGCTGCGGAAAAAGGGCGCCACTCCTTTTGTCATTCCGAGCGGAGCGAGGAATCTCTCTTTCTTTTCATGGAGTAAAATCAAAGAGGGATTCCTCACTTCGCTCGGAATGGCAAAATAAATTAATTTTTCCGCATCCTGTTCAGCCTGCATGCTTTGATATGAATTCGTCCAATTTTTCAAAGAGGGCGGAGTTGTCGTTTCGAGGATACTTCCTGAGATTTTCTGCGTAAGAATCCAGATTAAACAGGAAAGATTCGACCTTCTCTTTCGTCAATTCATCCCAGTATGCCCCGTATCCCATTTTGCCGATGTAATAGGCATTGAAGACCTGTTCAAACTGGTGCTCTACCGGCCATGCCAAATAGGGTTTTCTCAGGTGTAGAGCTTCACTGATCAATGAGAAGCCGGAATTCGCGACCACGGCCCGCGCTTCGGTGAGTTCTTTGAGGAATCCGGCCTGGCTCGATTTTCTGAACCGCAAATTTCCCTCCCGTCCTTCCCGATTGAACCCGTAACAGAAAAAGGTTTGGCGAATTCCCTTCAGAACGTCGATCAGTTCGACCGCCGGAGAAGTCACGTAAACCACTACGGCCTCGCCTTCGCTGGGAACGGATTCGAGAACCGCTTCGCGCAGAATAGGGGGGAAGAAAAAAGTCCGTTTGTTTTTGGGTCTCGCACTGAAGAAGGACGTGACAAAATAGGCGTCGGCATTCGGAGTCATCAGCCTCGTCACGATCTTCGTGGCCGCCGCCTCCTTGCGATATTCGTTCGGATAGGAAATTTCCCCGTAAGTGAGACAGTGCTGGTTGTCGATGGACAATACCGGCAAGCCCAGTTTGTGCCCCACATGGCACGACATGGGCTCGAAATCGGTAATGACGAGTTGGATCCCCCATTCTTCCGCCAAGCGGTTCAACTTATGCGCGCTCTTTGCGGCGCTCGGAACCGTTAGCAGATTTCTTAGCACCGTCCTTCCATAGCGCACACGGTTATGCACGGTGGCCAGCCGCATACCGAAAATCTCCTTGACGTCGAAGTCAGCCGCCAGATTTTTCAAGCCACGATCAAACGAGACGACATGGAGGGTGTGGCCCTGCTCTTGCAGATGCGTGAGCACTTCGCGCGCGCGACTCGAGTGCCCCGCACCCTCACCATTGACTCCGTATAGAATATTAGCCATGAGCGGTCAGAAGTTCCACACAAGCAGAGAATACCCGAAATTCAACCGCCGCTTCGGCACATAATGGAGCCAGTTCTCGGGCGGGCATTTGCCCGCGGAAATACATGAGGATGCTCCACCTGGCGGGGCAAGCCTTGCGATAAAATGCAGGCTTCTTCGCACAGTAGGAAATGACTCGAATGACCGAGGAACGTGGAACACAGGGGCTGTTGACCGATGACCGCGATCTCCGTGGGATTTGGGATGCCTGGCGCTCATTCATCGTAAGTTTGGTTTGTTCGATTTTCTTTCTGATCATTTTCGCCTGGCTGTCCGAAGAAGTGTTTGAAGGGGAACTTCAACGATTTGATTTTAGTGTACGAATGAAGGTCCACGAATTCTTCAGCCCCCAGCTGACAAAATTCATGCAGGCCATGACGTTCCTGGGTTCCATCGGTTTTCTCACGGCGCTGTTCGCTGTATTTGTGGCGGTGTTTCTCTTCAAGGGGATGAAACGCCCCGCGGTCTGGCTGACGATAGCAGCGGGTGGCTCGATGATCCTCGATCTTTCGCTAAAGTATAGTTTTCATCGGACGCGCCCCGTACCCTTTGTTGGCGTAGTCCCACCGACCTACAGCTTTCCGAGCGGACATGCCCTTAGCTCCTTTTGCTTTTACGGTGTCCTTGCGGGATTGTTTTGCGCGCGGATTCAGAGCCGGGTGATCCGCATCCTGGTTTGGATTGCGGCCGCCACCCTCGTTTTCGCGATTGGCCTGTCGCGCATTTATCTCGGAGTGCACTATCCTACCGACGTTCTTGCCGGCTATATCGCGGCCGCCGCTTGGGTGAGTACGCTGCTCTTCGTGGGGCGCGCACGGCCGGACGCTAAGTCTAAGATGGAACGAGGTTAAATGCGTTCGTACAATATCCTCCTCCTTAAAACTGATTTTTAGTTCACCTGATTGGCATCCCTGCCGGTTGATTCTGCGATGGACAGCTGTCTTCATGCGCGTTTGTATTCAAAAAAACTGATGGGGCATTCCGGATGGTACCGGCGCTCTATGGACGCCGTATACACCGAACCGTACCCTACTTCTTCGAGACTATGTTCCAGCTGAGGGCTCCATTCCCAGAAATGAGGAGCCCGAGGCCTTGAGGGAGTCTGCATTGAATCAACTCGAACAAAGGATTTTTGCCCTGAAAGAAGTGGAGGCTTCCCCAGCTCGGTTAGACCGGCGTCGTGAGCCTCGCGTCCAAGTCGACCGGCTAGTCTACGTCCGACCTTCCGGTCCGGATGACGACCACTTCGAGGAAGTTCGCAGCATGAGGGATCTCAGCCGCAGCGGGTTCTACTTCATCACAGAAAGAGTTTCCTACCGGCCAGGGATTGAATTGCACGTGGTGCCGGCATTCGGATGTCTCAACCTGGAGTACTTGGGCGAGGTGGTGCGGGTCGAGCAATTGCCCGGCGGGGAGTTCGGTGTCGCTGTGCGCCTACTTCGTGTTGAGAATATGGTAGCCAACATTCACTCGACCACACTGGCAGCGTTTGAAGCTTTTGCGCTGGCGGATAGCTCACCGGTAGCCCTCCCGCAATGCGATTCAAACAGTCCGTCCCAGGTTTCACAGTGATACTCGCCAGGATTCTTGGCCGTTAAATCATTCCCTCGCTAGTGTTAGAGAATTAGACCTCCGGCTTCAAAGCGCCCCACCCGAAAGCCATTTCTTTCCCAGCGCATATAGCGCATCGGCGTCGGGACCTCTCAGCCCCGGCATATCCACTTTGACCTTGTAGCCGAGCCCGGATTGCAGGTAGGCCAGATGACGGTAGCCTTCCGGGAACTGCGCCAGGATTTTCGGATCCAGTTGCACTGTTTTTGAAGGATCGACGGGATCCATGCGGTCCTTCTCATAGAATAGCCGCCGCAAAACTATGCCCCAGCGATCGTTGCGCTTCTCGAAAAAGTCATAGAAGCGGCCCGTGCAAAGTACGTCCACCAGAACATTATGCACCGGCGCGCGCTGCGAAATCGTCATCTTCGTTTGCGCGATGGCGCGCGTGCCCGCAACCTCGACCAACGTCCCTCCGAGGAAGTGCAGGATGCTGACCCCCTTGCTCCAGCCCTCCTGGTTCACTCGGATGAACTCCTCGAAGGGCCCTTGAAACCACGTCGCCATCATGACGCCTTCCTCGTGCCACGCGGTGCGGAACCGATCCCAGTCGCCGGAGTCTCGAGACACGGCCCAGTTCTCGACGACCTCCTTGATCGCCAGAGTATCCAGCATTCGTTGATCCATGTGGTTTCCTCCCGCATTGATGACTGGTGATTGATGATCGGTGACTGGTGAAAAGCACCGCAGAACGCTCTCCATCAAATAGAACTTCAATCCCAAATTCCTGGCACAGATCTCAGATCTCAAAATTTCAAATCTCAATTTTCAAATCTTAAATCACGATCCACGAATCACCCGTCACAACTCTCACCCCTTCACATACGTGTCCAAGAACTTCAGCGTAAGCTCCCACGCTTGCTTCGCCGCAGTTTCCTTGTAGGAGGCGCGCGCGTCGCAGAAAAAGCCGTGGTCGGCGTCCGAGAATTCAACGTTTACGAACATCTTCTTCGCCTCCAGCATGGCGTCGACGATCGCGCGAATGTGTTCTTTCGGGATGTGCGAATCGAGCGCCCCCCAGAAGAACAGGATCGGGCTATGCTGTTGGGCAACTCGTGGAAGAAGCGCCGGCGCGATTCCTCCGCCATAGAATGAAACTGCCGCCTTCAGGGGAATCGCCGAGTTGGCAAGAAACGAGACGCGCCCGCCCATGCAGAAGCCGATACTGGCGGTGGCGTTCGGCAAGACGCGCGGATTCCTCTGCAGCCAATCAAAGGATGCGCGCGCGTCGGCGATCAAACCGTCGGGAGTGAGCGCCTGCATATGCGGCATGCAGGCCGGAAAATTCGAGTAGACGCCTTCGAAGCCCGGGCCCGTGCGGTGAAACAGTTCCGGCGCGATCGCCACGTAGCCTTGCTTGGCGAAGCGGTCCGCAACGTCGCGAATGTGAGCGTTCACACCGAACGCCTCCTGAAATACCAGCAAGCCCGGCGCCTTGTCGCCCTCCGCCGGAGTCGCGACGTATGCGTTCATGGACGTTCCATCCGCGACCTGCAGGGCAATTTTTTCCGTGCCTATCGTTCCCATCGGTTTTTCCTCGCGTATCGGTTTGAAGAGAGCCGACACATCATATCCATTTTCCGGGCGCGCTCCAAGCCGCCGCCGCGCCAAAACGAATTCAAAGCATCCCAGTAGCGTAGGCTTCAGCCTGCGGGTTTTGATATATGCAAGGCCCAACCCCCACAGGCTGAAGCCTGCGCTACTCTCAGAAAAATGAGATAGGATGTCCTGCGGTAGCGGAAGGAGAGGGAATTCGTGTCGCAATTATCTCTTGCGGGGAGAGTAGCGCTGGTGACCGGGGCGGCCAAACGCATCGGCCGAAGTGTGGCCTTGCGCCTCGCGACGGAAGGCGCGGACGTAGTTGTCAACTATCGCACCTCAAAGGGCGAGGCGGACGAAGTCGTCGCGCAAATCGCGGCCATGGGGAGACGCGCGGTGGCGGTGAAGGCCGATGTCGCGAAGAGAGAAGATGTCATCGCACTGTTCGCAGCCGTGCAAAAAGAATTCGGGCGGCTGGATATCCTCGTCAACAATGCCGGAATGTTTTTTCCCGCGAAATTTGAGGAACTGACCGAAGAGCAGTGGGATCGTATCCTCGACACAAATTTAAAGTCGCAATTTTTGTGTTCTCAGGCGGCGGCGCCGATGCTGCGACGGAGCGGCCACGGCCGGATCATCAACTTCGCATCGCTCGGCGGCTTGCTCGCCTGGCCCGCCTACACGCATTACTGCGTATCCAAGGCGGGAGTCATCATGCTGACTCGCTGCCTCGCGCGCGCCCTCGCGCCCGAAATTACGGTGAACGCGATCGCGCCTGGCACGATTTCGTTTCCTGGCGATGCGCCGGAACTTGCGGAGGATTTCATCCGCCGCGCGCCGCTGCACCGAATAGGCACGGCGGAAGATATCGAAGGTGCAGTCGTGTTTCTCGCCGAGTCGGGATTCGTTACCGGACAAGTGATCGTCGTCGATGGGGGAAGGATTCTCACGTAGGACAGGCTTCAGCCTGTCTGCTTTTCTGCCGAGTCAACGTGGGGTGACATTACAATCCCACCTTTCGCACTTTCATCCTTCGCTGAGTTTAAGGAACTTCAAAATCCACAGGCTGAAGCCTGCGCTACGAGGACGAATCCAGTGGAATCGCGCGCGAGGCGAGCAGAGTGACAAATTCCTCATCGGCCTGAAGGAAATCGTAATTCGGCAGCGCGGAGGGATCAGCCCACTCAAACCCCTCAAATACCAAATTTTGCAGCGGCACCGAAGGATCGACGTTTGCCTGGAAGAAAATCAATTCGAGCGCTTGCACAGATTCGCGGTAGCGATGTCGCGTGCGAAAAAGCTCTCTGCCGATGGTGGCCTCCACCCCGAGTTCTTCGCGAAGTTCGCGCGCCAGGGCTTCCTGCGGGGTTTCGCCGGGCTCGACTTTGCCGCCCGGGAATTCCCATTGCAAGCCGCGCGTATCATCGCGGCGCCGCTGGCAGACTAGAATCTTGGAGTCACGAAGAATCAGCGCCGCAACAACCGTAAGTTCGGGTTTCCTTGATTTCTCCGGCACAAGCTGGGGTGCACCAACGTCCATATTTATTTACGAGAAGAGCGGGTTCGGCTTGTCAGGGTTGATTTCGAGTTCCTTGACGGCCTTTTGCACGATCGCCGACTCGATTTTCCCCTCGCGGAACAATTCATACAACGTGGCGAGCGCAATGAATCGCGCATCCACTTCGAAAAAGTCGCGAAGCGCCGCGCGGCTTTCGCTGCGCCCAAACCCGTCGGTTCCGAGCGAGGCGAGACGCCGCGGCGTCCAACGGCTGATGAGATTGGGAAGGGCTTTGAGATAATCCGACGCCGCAACGAGCACGCCGTCGGAATCTGCGAGGCACTGCGAAACATACGGCACGCGCGGGTTTTCGCCCGAGTGCAAAAGATTCCAGCGTTCCGCATCGATCCCATCGGTGTACAGAGCCTTGTAGCTCGTGACGCTCCACACATCCGCGGACACGCCGTATTTTTCTCTCAAAATTTCCTGCGCCTGCAAGGCTTCGCGCAGGATGGCTCCGCTGCCGAAGAGTTGCGCGCGCAATTTCGATTTCTTGTTTTCCGACGCGCGGAATTTGTACATGCCCTTGAGGATCCCGTCCCTGGCGCCCGCGGGCATCGGAGGCATCGCGTAGGGTTCGTTCATGACGGTGATGTAATAAAAAATATTTTCGCCGTCCTTGTACATGCGCCGGATACCGTCCTGGATGATGACGGCAATCTCATATGCAAACGCGGGGTCGTACGCGCGCATCGTCGGAATCGGCAGGGCGAGAATGTGGCTGTTGCCGTCCTGGTGTTGCAATCCTTCTCCCGCAAGCGTTGTGCGTCCCGCCGTTCCGCCCAGCATGAATCCGCGGCAGCGCATATCCGCCGCGGCCCAAATAAAATCGCTGATGCGCTGCAGTCCAAACATCGAATAATAGATAAAGAAGGGAATGGTATTGATCCCGTGGGTGGCATACGCGGAACCCGCGGCGATGAAGGAAGCCATCGAGCCCGCTTCGGTGATGCCTTCTTCGAGGATTTGCCCGTCCTTCGCTTCTTTGTAGTAGAGCAGCGTGTGAACGTCGACGGGCTCGTAGAGCTGCCCGCGGCTGCTGTAAATACCTACCTGCCGAAAAAGAGATTCCATGCCGAACGTGCGCGCCTCATCGGGGACGATCGGAACGACAACCTTCCCGATTTCGGGATCGCGCAGCATCTGGCGCAGCATTCCGACAAATGCCATCGTCGTCGAAACTTCGCGGCCTTCGCTGCCGGTAAGGAATTCGCGGAACAGCGCGTCGTGGTCGGCGACCAACGGCTTGGACCGCACCTTGCGCGCCGGAACGTAACCGCCCAGCGCTTGCCTGCGCGCGCGAATGTACTGGATCTCTCGGCTGTCTTCGGGGGGAAGATAGAACGGCGTTTCCGCCAGCTGTTCGTCGCTGATCGGAATGCCGAAGCGCGAACGAAACTCGCGAAGCTCGTCTTCATTGAGCTTTTTCTGCTGGTGAGTGATGTTTCGTCCCTCGCCGCTTTCGCCAAGTCCATAACCCTTGATCGTCCGGGCCAGAATGACGGTGGGAGAACCCTTGTGTTCAAACGCCGCTTTGTAAGCGGCATACACCTTGCGCGGGTCGTGGCCGCCCTGGCGCATCGTTCGCAGCGCCTCATCCGGAAGATCCTCGACCATTTTCAAGAGGCGCGGATCGCCTCCGAACACTTCCCGGCGAACGTACGCGCCCGACTCGACGCTGATCTTTTGCGTTTCGCCGTCCAGCATTTCGCCCAGGCGCTTGGCCAGCAGCCCGTCCGTGTCTCGTTCAAACAGAGGATCCCAGTCGCTGCCCCACAGAACCTTGATGCAATTCCAGCCGGCGCCCCGGAAGGCAGCTTCCAGTTCCTGCACGATTTTTCCATTGCCGCGCACGGGACCGTCTAGGCGCTGCAGGTTGCAATTGATGACAAAAATAATGTTGTCGAGATTTTCGCGCGACGCCAGTGTGATCGCGCCCAAAGTTTCCGGCTCGTCCGTTTCGCCGTCCCCCAGAAAGGCCCAGACTTTGGCGTCGGTACGGGGCTTGAGGCTGCGATCTTCGAGATAACGATTGAACCGGGCCTGGTAGATGGCCATAAGCGGGCTGAGGCCCATCGACACCGTGGGAAATTCCCAGAAGTCCGGCATCAGCCAGGGATGCGGATAGGAAGACAACCCGCCGCCCTCCCGGAGTTCACGGCGGAAGTTTTCCAGTTTTTTCAGGGACAGGCGGCCTTCGAGAAACGCGCGGGCGTAGACGCCCGGAGAAGCATGTCCTTGAAAGTAAACCGTGTCGCCCTCGAACTCGTCTGTGCGTCCCCGGAAGAAATGGTTGAACCCGACTTCAAACAGCGTCGCGGCGGAGGCGTACGTGGAAATGTGGCCGCCAATGCTGTGGTCGACCCGGTTGGCGCGAACGACCATGGCCAGAGCGTTCCACCGAACCAGGCTCTTAATGCGGCGCTCGATTTCCTGATCGCCCGGGAAGATGGCCTGTTTTTCAAAGGAAATTGTGTTGAGGTATGGGGTGTTCGCTGTGAAGGGAAGCGCGATGCCGCAGGATTGAGCATGGCTGCGGAGCCGGTCCAGCAGCGTAATCGCGGATTCCTGGCCTTCTTCTCGTACTAACTGGTCAAACGATTCTACCCATTCCTGTATTTCCTGGGGATCCATGCCTAATACCTTGGTGGAATCTTGCTCCATGTCTACTTGCCCCCGAGCTCGATTGGTGGCTAACGATTAATTTTACGCCCGAACTGCCACGCGGGCGTCAAAAATCCAAACGCCAATGGGATTCGGCCGACAAGACGACGTGGCTTGTTAGCAGTTTACGCAACCCGAAGGCGCCGATTCTCCAGCGCCAAAACGAAGGAATTCGGGCGCCGGCCCCAGGCACAAGCAGCGCCAGGCGTGGCCGCTGCGGAAGAAATCCTTGCGCCCATGGACGATAATATCTTAGCAGGTCCGGCAAATCCTGCAATTGCATTTCGCGGTTTGTTGTGACGTTGCGCCGGCATCCTGCCGGCAGTTTTTGAATTCGGTAAAGAGGAATAGATCTGGCGGGGCGTCGGCGCTACCAATACCACCGACGCCTTCAATCAGTTGCGGCCAGCGGTCAACGCTGGAGCGGGGTAGTCGGGAAGCTTCTCTTTAGTGTTGTCCGCGCGCTTGACCTCGAGTTCGTCGAACAGCACCGAGGGACTCACAATCGTCATAAACGGTACGCCGGTGCGATTGCTGACAAGCGGATCATCTCCCGCGGCGACCAGATCGCTGCGCAAAGCGCGAACGTCCAGCTCGTTAAAAACCGCCCCACGCACAAGTTCTTCGTGGCCGTCATCGCTCCATACACGGTAGAGCATGCGCGGCGAAAGTCGTGGTCCCAGAGTATCCACGAAATATCCGTACATCAATCCGCGATTGCGGCATTCGTCGATGAGCTGCTTTTTGAGTCCTTCGCGTGTGCTGGTTTTGGAGGGCCTGAAAAATAAATTACCCGGAGCGGGCGCCGTGTTGCCGTTTCCGGAGGCCCGGCCATGTCCGTTGGATGCCGGGAAATCGCGGATCGGCGCTCGCCCGATCAGGTAGTTCACGAGCGTTCCCTTGTCCACCACAGTGACTGGAGCGGCCGGAACACCCTCGTCATCCACCTTGTAGCTGCCTCCCAGGCCATGGCCGGCAAATATTTCCAAGGTTGGATCGTCCACTACCGAAATAAAATCGGGCAGAACGCGAGCCCTCCAGCTGCTGGCAAACGCGCCGATTGTGCGGGCAGGACGGCCCGGCGCCGGCCTGCGTCCCAACACGTTCGGCACGATCAATTCGAAAAACATGTCGGTCGCGGCGTCATTCGAAAAAAGGACCGGCCCGCGATACTCTTCGTCCACCACCGGCGCCTCGCGCAATGTTTTCATGCCTTCGACCAGCTTGAGCGCGTCCGTCTGAAACTCGTCGGCCGTCGGCAGCTCCTCGATGTGGTTTGCCGTGTATTGCGGCGAGCGTTCCAGTCTCATGCCGTCGGGCGCCTGTTCACTCGCGCTCAAGAGAATCTGGTAGTGCGCGGATCCGTGCCGGGTGACGGTCCCTTCCGTGTTCACGAAATACTGGGAGAGCACGGTGAAATTCAGGCTGGCGATGAACGATTGAATCTGCGGGTCGCTCCTATACACGGCAGTCGCGGACTCCAGCATTTTCGTCCACTTGGCTGGGTCCACTTCCAGCTTCGCCAGCGGCCCGATGGATACGGCCGGCTCAGCCTTGGCGAAATCGTCCACGGGCTGTTCGATGTTCAGCTGTTTGAGCTGCGCTTTTTTGTTGGAGAATGCCTCGCTGGCGCGCTTGTAGGCCTGGTCGGTCGCCAGCCAGACTTTGTGACGGATCGCGAGTTCATCGTTGTCCAAGGGGAGAATGTCGCTGATCCCTTGGCCGGCATTGAAGAAACTGTCGAGTTTGTAATCGCCCAGACGTACAACGGCGCGGATCAATCGCAAGCGCGTCCGGTTTTGCTCGCGCAGCGCGCCAAACGCCGCGCTGGCATCGAATTGCTCGACGTCGAAGACGCGGTATTCGATGTAGAACGGTGAATCGACGTTATCCATTTTCAACTGTGACTTTGACCGGGTAATTTCCGTCTGGAGCGCGCGCAGAATGGGGTCCGAGGCCGCCTCGGCAGGAAGTTTCGTTTGCTGCGCGGCAACTCCAAATGGCAAAGCTGCTGCCAGGAAAGCCAAAATGATTGTGGCCCTTCGCCATGAGGAGACGCGCCGGGAAATTTTCATCGCGCACCTCCCGCCGGCAAGGCTGGCGTCGAACTGCCGGATGACTCTTCAAATCCCGGCGCGGGTAAAATCGGAGGACGCTCGCGCGAGGCGCTGCGCTTCTGGACTTCCATTTCGCTGAACAGCATCGCGGGCGCCGAAGCCGATACCGGAACGCTGCCCGACTCCGCGCCGCAGATTCCGTTGAAAACTTCCGTCTTATCGCCCGTCAATAAGATTCGATTCAAGGACGCAAGCGGAGTGCCCACAATATCGACTCCACGCACCAACTGGTCCGGCCGGCCGTCGGGATACACGCGCCAGACGATCACGGGAAGCACCTGGAATGCCTGCGGGAGTTCGCGCGTCGTCAGCGTGAATCCTCCCTGTACGTCTTCAAAGTAGAGTCCGTAGGGTTTTCCTTCCCTCTTGACTTCGTCAATGAGCTGCGCGCGCATTTCGGAATCCTTCACCGTCTTCGTCGATTGAACAATCAAATTTCCCTGACGCCCGGTTGGCATGAACCCGGCTTGATGGCGCCCGTGGCCATTCGATTTCGAAAAATTCGTGATCGGCATGCGCGACATCAGAAAATTTTTGAGGATTCCGTCCTGAATCAGCGGCACGCGCTGCGAAGGGACTCCTTCGTCATCGTGCGAATACGTGCCTGACAGCGGCACACCGTTAATAGTTCCCAGGGTCGGGTCGTCATATACACTCAGAAACGAAGGCAGCACCGGCTGATTGACTTTTTTCGTGAACGTCTGCCCCTCGGTGTCGCCGCGCTGCCGATGGCCTTCGAGGCGGTGTCCTAGCACTTCGTGGAAGAAGACCGCCGCTGCTCGTCCGGAAAGAAGCGCCGGGCCGTCGAAAGGCTCGGCCAAAGGAGCATTCCGTAGCGCCTTCAAGTCCGACGCCATTTTTTCTTCTTTGGCGGTAAGTTCTTTTTCGGAGGGAAGTCCGTCGGGCTTGGAGGATTCAAATGTCTCGACGCGCACCAGATCCATCCCGTCGTCCGCCCGCGTGTTGGCTTCGACCACCAGCCTTGCCATGATGCCGGGAGTTTCCACCTTGCTTCCTTCGCTGGAAACAAAATAGGAGGTCGTCTGCTCGACTTGTAACGTCACCGAGGAGCTGTAAATTTCGGGATATTTCCGGAAGAGCGCCGAGTATTTCCGAACTTTTTCCTCCCATTCTTTTTGATTGAACGCAATGGGAGCGGAGGACGGTTCCACGTGCGCCTGGGCCGCCTCCTGAGAAAAATCGGGAGACTTGTCCTCCTCGGCGGCGGACACGGAGTTGTTGGTCATCACTTTGGCGTAGGCGGGAGTAGCGCGGCGGTATTCTCGATCGGTCAACTCCCACAAGGTGCGCGAAATCGCGTCCCGGTCATCCGCCAGGGGAAGAGCGCCAGAGCTGATTCCGGAATCGCGATTCTCGTTATGCGTGTTGTCCATGGCGGGAGTGCCGACGCGCATGGTCACGTCGGCCCAACGGTGATTTCCCACGTTGGAGGTGACAATCGTGCCATACGTTCCCGCGACGACCATGGTGTGCTGATCGTATACTTCGTAGCTGATGAAATACGGCGCGGGGTCGGATTTTTCCAGGGAGGTTTTCGCGCGCTCCAGCTCCGCCTGCATGGTCGAGAGGAGGACGCCCTCGCCTTTGTCAACGGCTGGCGCGCTCCAGGCAAGAATTCCACTGGCGGCAAAGAGGGTGATAAAGAATATCGGAATCGAAAGCCGGAATTGGTTCATGGGGATTTTAGACGTACAACCTCCTGCTTTCGATAGATGCCGAATGGCCGGCTCGCGCTCAATCGCCTTGTTAGCTGTGCCCAATCGTCTGATCATGCCCGGAATCGCCCCGCCGGGCAAACAGTTTTACATTACAGTTTATCTAAGAGCTCAAACGTTGACCTCGCCGTGTGCACGGAACTAAAATGCGTAGACTTCACTGAACAGATGGATTTGAGTAGCACAGCCAATCTTGGCTGTGCGCTTTTTCCGCGCTTATTTTTGATGGAGGAATCATGGCTGGCCGCAGGAATTTTCTAAAGAGATTCGCAGGGGCGTCAGCAGGACTCTGCTTCGTAAATTGCACGCTGATGCCCGTGTTTGCGGGGGCTCAGCAACCGGGCGCGACAAGCAAACGGCGTCAAGTCCTGGTAGGAGGCCGCCGCGTCCGCACGATTGATATTCACGCGCACTGCTACGTGGACCTGCACGATTTGATCAGCGGCCACCCGGAAGCCCTGATCCCAAACGGCGGCCCACCCACCTTCGATGGGCCGTTTCTCAGCCCCACAAAAGATGTCGATGCACGGCTGCGCCACATGGACGAGCACGGAATCGATATCCAGGCCGTGAGCCTTGCCCCCGCATACAACTATTGGGCCGACCGCGATCTCGCCGGCAAGATTGTCGCTCGCCAGAATGAACAAATCGCCGCCTTGTGCGCCGCTCACCCGGACCGGTTCGTGGGCCTCGGCGGACTGGCCTTGCAGCATCCCGATCTCGCCGTCCAGCAAATGGAGCATGGCGTAAAGCAGTTGGGATTCCGCGGATTTGAAATGGCCGGCAGCGTAAACGGAGACGAACTTGCGAATCCCAAATTCAATCCGGTGTGGGCCAAAGCCGAGGAGCTTGGAATCCTGCTGCTTCTGCATCCCGCCACCTTCGTGGAAGGTCTGAAGAGATTTCAGGGCAACGGATTCTTGCCCAACATTGTGGGCAATCCTTTGGAGACGACGGTCGCTTTCACCCACCTGATTTTCGAGGGCACGCTGGACCGCTATCCCGGCTTGAAAATCTGCGGTTCGCACGGTGGCGGCTATTTGCCCTCCTACGCAGGGCGCACCGATCATTGCGCGGAGCTCAGCAATCGATGCAAGCCGGTGAAAATGCATCCCAGCGAATATTTCAAGCAACAACTCTATTGCGATTCGATTGTGTTCACGGGGGAGGGTTTGCGCCATCTGATCGCCGAAGTCGGCGCGAGCCACGTCCTGTTCGGCACGGATTTTCCATTTGACGTGATCGACCCCTTCATGGGCGATCCGCGGGAAGCCGATTTCGTGCTCGGCGTTGCCGGGCTAAGCGAAGCCGATCAGCGCGCCATCCTTGGCGAGACCGCCGCGAAATTGCTGGGAATTAAGTAGGACGGGCTTCAGCCTGTCGCATTGGCTGTGTGACTGACATCGAAAACCCGACAGGCTGAAGCCCATCCTACCGGGATCGCGGAACGAGTTATACTCCTGCCATGTACAGCGAAGCGGTCCTCGATCATTTTCAGAATCCGCGGAATGCGGGCACGCTCGCCGCGGCCACGGCCACGGTTTCCGTGGAGAATCCCGTGTGCGGCGACATCCTCGAGCTGTCTGTGCGCATGGAGGCGGGCCGCATCGCGGAGGCGCGGTTCCGCACGCGCGGTTGCGTCACCGCGCTGGCTTGTTCATCGCTATTAACAGAATTGCTCCGCGGAAAAACTCCGGCCGAGGCGCGTGGCATCACGGCGGAGCAAATTTCGGAGGCGCTCGGCGGCCTTCCGCAAGCTACCTTGCATGGCGCGCAACTGGCGCGCGACGCCGTCCAGGCATTGCTCGCCAAGCCAACCTAAAAAATATTTACCAAAGAGGACACAGAGGGCACAGAGAAAAAACGGAAGAAAAATTCCAATTCAAGTTCTCCTCTCTGCCTCTTTGACTACTTCGCATCCGGTCCGATGGCGCGCTTCAGCAGGTCGGGGTCATTGAGATTCAGGACGACGCCCTCTTCTTCGGTCGGGACTTCGACGACTTCCGTGGCGTGCGCCCAGACCACGGAGCGTGCGCCTTTGTCGGCAGGCGCAGCGAGCAGTTCGCCAAACAACGCGCTTGAAAAAATTACAGGATGGCCGCGGCGGCCCTTGTAGGTAGGAAGAACGATAGCCTTATTTTCCTCATAAAAGCGATCCACCAAATCGCTCACCAAGCGCGCACTCACTAAAGGATGATCGACCGGACAGAGAACTATCCCCTCGACATCGATTCCCTCCATGCTGCGCAAACCCGCGCAGACGGAGGAAAGTTGCCCTTGTTCCCACTCCGGGTTCAAGACCACGATCGCGGGATCGAGTTTCGCCATGGTCCGGATGACCTCAGCGCCCGCGCCCAGCACAATGCGCGTCACGCCAATGCGCGGTTGGCGCGTAACCTGGATTAAATGTTCGAGAAAGGTCCCTTCGCGGTAGGGAAGCAAAGCTTTCGGCCTACCCATCCGGCTGGAAGCCCCGGCGGAGAGGATAACGGCGGCAAGCAAACGGTTTCCTTTACGAAGCAGTTTACGATGAACGTTCGCTGTGAACCGAGGCCGGTGCGGCGTTTTCGATTTTCACGGACTTGTGCGGGAGTTTGTTGGCGCCGCGGCGGATCGCGATCAGTTCGGCCGTGATACTGATGGCGATCTCTTCCGGCGTCAGCGCCCCAATGTCGAGCCCCACCGGGGCGTGAACGCTGGCAAATTTTTCCAGCGCGATGCCTTCCTTTTCGAGCGCGCGATAAACCGAAAGCACCTTTCGCTTGCTGCCAATCATTCCGATATAGCGCGGCGACTTGCC
This sequence comes from uncultured Acidobacteriota bacterium, assembly GCA_963719875.1. Classification (GTDB taxonomy): domain Bacteria; phylum Acidobacteriota; class Terriglobia; order Acidiferrales; family UBA7541; genus Palsa-360. The sequence goes on from CAVRDJ010000004.1 coordinate 117,586, forward strand.
CACAGCCCAGCGGAGCACGTGCATGTCGTCCTTGTGTCCGCGCGTGACGATCACCATATAGGTGGCGGCGGTGGGCTTGATTTTCTCAAAAGCTTCCTCGAAGTTGGTGTGAATTTCCTGAGCCATCGGGAATCGCTCGCTATTGGCAAAGGATTCGCGGTCGTCGATCACGCCGATGGCGAAACCCGCGGTGTTCGCCGCGTTCGCGAGAGCAATGGAAACGTGGCCTCCGCCGAAAATGTAGAGGATTGGCTGCGGCAGGATCGGCTCGACAAAAATTTCCAGCGTGCCGCCGCAAATCAGACCGTTATCGTAATTGGCTTCGTTATTCAGGCTGAAGGTCATCTTGCGCGGAGCTTCCGCTTGCATCACTTCCTTCGCCGCCGCCCACACTTCCGCTTCCACGCACCCGCCGCCAATTGTGCCGGCAATCGATCCATCCTCGCGCACGAGCATCCGCGAGCTTTCATAGCTCGGGATCGAGCCGTTGGTGTGGACAATCGTGGCCAACGCTCCGCGCTTTCCGGCGCGCCGGAGCTTGACGACTTCTTCAAACAGGTCCATAGGGAAACGCCTGAAAGTAGGGTACGGCGCGCGCTCCAACCTGTCAACGGCTGCGCCTCCCCGGGTAACAGGCGGCGCCAAATCATGCAAAAAGTCAGGCGGTGGCAGATCCAGGTGGAGGTGAGTCCGCCGCGGGAAGGGGATTCGTGGCTCGCCAATGAAACACACCCCGTTCGGCTTGCCGTATGCGATCCCCAATTATCGGTGATCCGCGGCGGACCCTCTGAGGGAAAGTGCTACGGAGGGTTGCAACTACCCGCTAAATCCCGCGCTGGGCTGCATCCGCATCCTCGGCGAGATCGCGCAGGAATTCAAAGAAATTGGGCGTTTGGCCACGGAACAGGCCGTCTGCCGTAAGGGCTTTTACCGCGCCCATGGCAACGCCGTTAGTGGCTGTTGGCCGAATGATTGAGCAGACCGGGAAGTTCTTGCTGAGGAAAACGGTCGGCTCCGGCATGATTAGGTTGGACTGCAACGACTCTGGTTGCGGGATATCGTTGGTGAGGTCCGGAAATACCAGCTTGCCGTCAGTTAATGGTTTTGCATTACCTGCCTTATCGTGCCAGGTCTGGAAGTGCATGATCTCGGTCCCGCCAATGCTCAGCACGATACGCAATACTTCCACGCTGGTGACTCTCTGCGCGATCGATGCATACAGACTTGTTCCGCCCTGCTCGATAAACGCGAAGTGGAATCCCGCTGTATTGGCGATCGCCTGGACATGAGTATCGACTGGCACGGTTTTACTTTTGAGCATCAGCTCAGCGTCGTTTCGGGGAATCGCCGGGAACTTCCCGCCGGCTAAAGTCGGAACGGCATTCGGGAAAGTATCTCCGAAATCCGGGTTCTGAGTAGTGCTGCGGTACCGCGTCCACCAGCTTGTGTCCACGGTGAGTTCCATCAGGTTGGTGAGGCGCTTCTTGCCGTCTATCCCCGGGATGTCTGTTACTTCACTGCCTTCCAGCGTGCGAAACTGTTCCAGGTCAACGGGTTCGGCGCCCTTTGACATCAGGTAGGCGTTGATGAACAGTTCATGGCTCATTTCATCGTCCGTGTTATCGGCGATATACTGCGGCATGTCGCCATCAAGCTGGGTGAGCCCCGTCTGATAACCGGAGACCGGAGCGCCAACTCCTCCGAGTTCGTTGTATTGCATCCACAGATCGGTTTCGAGGATTTCGGCGGCAGCCAGGAATCGCAGGATCGCAGCATCTCCTGCTGTAATGCCGCCACCGGGGACGGCCCCCAAAGCGGAGAGGCCGTTGGACAACAATCCCACCCCGACGGTTGCTGCGCCGGCGGCCAAGCTGTTCTTCAGGAAGGAACGCCGGTTCGCAAGCTTGCGGATTGCAGTTTCCGATTGCTTCATTTTCTTTTTCTCCTCAGTGTAAAAGATTTCGATTCTTGGCCCTTGCCACACCCCAACAAAGATGAGTTCGTAACAGGAAGATCAAGGCGGGAATAAAACCGTTGCAGCAGCCCCACACCTCTGATGATTTTCCCCGGCATCGATCCATCCCGGCGGAGTAAGGTAGCGAGAATCATCCGCTCAGGTGTCACGATGCAGTAAAATCGAAGTCAATGTCTTGCGGGCGAGAAATTACAAATGGCAGACAAAGAGGAGACAACCCGGGATTAATGAATATAAAAGCGACTTATCACAATAAATAACCCTGGCAGATTCGCAGCGCGAATTGTGCGTCGGGGCATGCCACGCAAATTCCATGGAATGCCCCGACGCGAGGCCCTTTCGGACTTGACGTGCGGATCAGCTATGTACGGCAGCCTTGGAGAAGAACGCTTCTTGCCTGCGTTTCATGTCCTCCGGAGCCACGTCTTCGATATGTGTGGAGATGCCCCATTGCTGGCCGAACGGGTCGGTAAGCTTTCCATAGCGGTCGCCCCAGAACATGTTTTGCAAGGGCATGTCGACGCGGGCGCCTCCAGTAACGGCGCGATTAAAAACCGTGTCGGAATCCGGGACGTACAAATGGGTATACATGGGGTTGCTGACCCCTTCGCCGGGGCTCGGCACCGGCGTCTTGCTCATCGTGTCGTTGAGGAAGAATTTGGAGTCGCCGATCTGCAATTCCGCATGTATGATTTCCCCGCTCGGTGCGAGCTCCCGGCGGAGTTCTGTGGCGCCAAAGGTCGTCTTGTAGAATTCGATGGCGCGCGCCGCGTTGCGGCAAACCAGATTCGGCGTAATGGTGCGGAGTCCTTCAGGAACGGGTTTTACTGGTTTTGGCATAGATATCTCCTTATTGGTTTTTCGGGGCGGGATCCACGGCTCCGAATCGAGAGCCGGGAACGATCCCCCAAAGTGTGCAACTCCGCCCGGAGCGGTGTCAATACTGTCACACGAAAATTTACATAGCTTTCATATTTCACCGCCTGTAATCAACTCTTTGCGGTCAAAAGTGGCACCGAGCGAAGGAGTGTGAGAAAATAGGGTTGAAGGACGAGGCCCCATGAGCACATCCGTCGGCAAAAACGTAACGCTGGAAAAGCCGGACGATTTCGGGAAGCTGCTGCAGGACGAAGGGATTATCTTCACGCAGCTCGACAAAGCCGTGAACTGGGCGCGCAAGAGTTCCATCTGGCCGCTGGGATTCGGTTTGGCATGCTGCGCGATCGAGATGATGTCGATGGCCGCATCGCGTTTCGACGTCGCGCGTTTCGGCTCGGAAGTTTTCCGCCCGTCGCCTCGCCAGGCCGACTTGATGATCATCGCCGGGCGCGTTTCGCAGAAAATGGCACCAGTCATCAAGCAGCTTCACGCGCAAATGCCGGAGCCCAAGTGGGTGATTTCCATGGGCGCCTGCGCGACTTCCGGCGGCGTCTTCAACAATTACGCCATCGTGCAGGGAGTCAACCAGGTGATTCCCGTGGACATTTACGTTCCCGGATGCCCGCCCCGGCCCGAGGCGCTGCTCTACGCCATCCTGCAACTGCAAGAAAAAATCACCAACGAACGCGGCAGCTTCAAACGCGCCCTGAACATCGCATAATAATGTTCTTGTGCCTTTCGTGGCGCCGGCGTCCCGCCGGCGATTTTTGTATTCGCGTCGCGGCGCAAAAGGCCGGCGTCCCGCCGGAGCTACTCAACCCGCGTGTTCAAAAAGTGGCGCTGTCTGTGAGCCAAACGATATGATGGCCCATCCTACCCAGGGAGGAAACATTGACCAAGATTGAGGCCGTGCAACCGAGACCCGAAGAGGCCGGGACGATGCCCTATGCCCCGGCCGTAAGTGTCGAAGCGCCGGTGGAACTCGTTTTCATTTCTGGCGCGACTTCGTCGCCTCTCTACCACAAACACCCGCATGTTCCCGAAGAGCATGTTCAACCCGACGACATCCGCGAGCAGACCCGGCGCGCGATGGAAAACATCAAGATTGTCCTCGATCACAAAAAGTTGGCTTGGCGCAATGTCATTAAGGTAACAAAATACTTGACCGACATGCGCGAGGCGGATGCCATGCACGAAGTGATGAATGGCTACTTCGGGCAGTGGCGACCGGCCAGCACCACGATTTGCATCAACAATTTGAGTTCGCCCGGTGCGCGCGTCGAACTCGATATGATCGCCGCAGGTCCTTTGACCCGGTAGCGATTCTTGGATTTGTAAAGTTCGGGTGTGTAATGAGCGGAGAGAGTTAGGTCCGCGTTGGATTCAATTCAGGGAGTCCCTGCGCCACGGCCATGGGTGAACCACCCTATGCCCAGCCGCAACTGCACCGTATTAATGCCCGGGTTAGCGGATTGCAAACCCGCGTTGGAGATGTGCATGAAGCGCACATCCGCCGTCCAATTTAATTTTCCAGCAAGGAAATGCATGCCGACCGCGCCAGCGGTAGTGAAGTTGATTCGGGAAGTTCCCGCAGGGACCTGAGTGTTGGTAAAGAGAACCCCTCCGCCTAGATCGATGTACGGTACGACGCGGCCGTGCGTATCGAAATCCCAGATCAACGCGAAAGGATTTACCGCAGCGCCATACGCGGTATTTGTCGGCTGAAAAACCACGAAGACCGGAACCGCGTCGACGGCATACTCGAATCGTCCGCGCAGGAAGCTCGGGCCGTGCGGCTCCGTGAGGATCCAGCCGTAGCGAAAGCCGGCGGTCCAAACGCCGGTGTGCTGCGTGATCCCATTCGTTCCATGCCCACCTGTGGTCCAGAATCCTATCTCGTTTCCACTCGTCTCCGGTCCATCCTGGGCACGCAGCGGCGAAGCGAAGCCGGCGAGAAGCAATCCGCAAGAAAGGAACAACGTTCCAATGGCCTTCATCATGGGGCTTCTCCGCGTCGGATATACATTTTCCATAAAGTAGGGAACAATACTCGAAGTCGCGCCAATACTCAATCGCGGCGCAGGGCTTCTTTCAGGCGGACGTTTTCTTGGCGAGGAGTGGAGGCTCAATCACTTCCGTGAGAATTCCAGATGCGTCCATACGTGTTCCGATGGCGGAGTGCTCGCGCCGCAGAAAGCCAAGGCCAATCGGGTGGCCGAGCCTGGGCGAAAATGCCGCACTGGTGACGCTCCCGATTTCATTTCCGCCATAAATCAGTTTCGTGCCGGAGGCGGGCGCCTGGGCAGAAAAAAATTGCAATTCGGCCAGCCGCCGGTTCACATGGCCGCGCGACCGGACTCGCTCGACGATTTCCTGTCCCGTGTAGCAACCCTTTTCATAGTTGATGTGCGATTGTTCCAGGCCGGCCTCGTGCGGAATTTGTTTATCGTCGTAGTCGTGCGCAAACCACGGAATCCCGCACTCGAGCCGAATGGAGTTCAGCGCTTCCATGCCGGCAGGCGCGCCGCCATGAACGCGCACGCGCTCTGCGAGGTTGCGCCACAGAGCGGAGAGGTGCTCGCGGCCGGTGATCAATGTTGCTGCGGCATCGCCCGCAAGTTCGCGGCGCACGACGCGGCAGGGAATTTGTCCCCATTCCACTTCTTCGTGCGCGAGGAGCGGCATATCCGAAAAATTCCTCAGGCCAAGTTCCGCAACGAGCGCCGCGGCGCGCGGCCCCACGAGGTCCAGCGTTCCCGTCGAGGCCGTTACGTCTTCGAGCGTGACGTCGTCCATGATGATGAATTTGTCGAACGTGGACAGGGTTCGTTCGCGAATCATGGCGTGGCTGGACGCGAGGATGCTTTCCTGCCGCGCAAACGTCTCGACTTCCGCAAGGATATGTCCCTGCGGATTCAGCAGCAGGCCGACTGTTCCCTGGCCGGGCTGCAAGTCACGGACATTGGAAGTCAGAATCGCGTTCACGTAGCGCTGCCGGTCGGGACCAGTGAAGGAAAAGAAAGCGCGGAAGTTCGTATCCACCAGGCCGACGGCATCGCGCAAAGCCGAGTATTCTGCGGCGAAGTCTCCGAAGCGCGACGGCAAGAGCGTGCCAAAATATTCGCCAATCGTTGCGCCGGAAGATTGGTGCAGGTCCAGCAATGGAGTTTCGAGAGCCATGTTCAGACGGAACCCTCAAAATCTACAATACCATCATTGCACAATGAATTTTGCGCTCTTGGTAAGACAGCCACTCCTGGCTGTCCCTGTACGCCCTGCGAGATTGTGCGGGGACAGCCAGGAGTGGCTGTCCTACTAGCGACCCTCCCAATGTTATATTGGGCCGCATGCGGAACACAGAAAACCTTATTCACGAAATTCTCCCCGTCGGCATGTTGCAGTGCAATTGCCACATTGTCGGAGACCCGCAGACCCGCGAAGCGATCGTCATCGATCCGGGCGACGATGCCGGCCGAATCCTGGAAGTGATCGAGCGCCATCATTTGAAAGTCACAGCCATCGTGGTCACGCACACGCACATCGATCACGTGGTCGGATTGCACCGCGTGAAGGAAGCAACCAGCGCCCCTGTTTATTTGCACGCAGACGATCTGGGCTTGTATCGCATGCTCGACATGCAAGCATCGTGGCTTGGCTGGAAAACCCCGGAGGAAGCGCATGTCGATCAATTGGTGCGCGAAGGCGATGTGATCCGCTGGGGCCGGTACAACGCGCAAATTCTTCATACGCCCGGCCACACGCCGGGCAGCATTTGCCTGTACATGCCCTCGGATATGCCCGAAGCGCCCACAGACGCAAGCGCCGCGAAGTCCGCCCGGCTCGGCGCCGGGCAATTGTTCGCCGGGGACACGCTGTTCGCAGGGAGCATAGGTCGTACGGACCTTTGGGGAGGCTCTTTCGCAGGAATCATAAATTCGCTGAAGGGAAAATTGCTGGAACTCCCCGACGATACCCTCGTGTATCCAGGTCACGGCGAAACCACCACAATTGGCAAAGAACGCGCCACAAATCCTTTCCTGGCAGGGAATTAGGCCGGGAACGCCAATCTCCCGATTGGCGTTTTGCGTCACGCCAATCGGGAGATTGGCGTGCCCAGGCTACGGTCTAGTTGGCCCGCAGGCGGTTCTCCCGCTCCACTCGCAAGTCTTCCATGACGCTCTGGATCAGCTCCTTGGCCTTGCGCAATTCATCCGTAATGATTTGAATGTCCATCGTGGGCTTGGTGGGATCGCGCTGGCTGTGGCAGTACACGCCGTGCTGCCCCACAAGGACCATCGCGTTGGTCACGCGGTCCAGCGTCACAGCGAGCCGCCCGCGGTGCGCGCCGAGCATCTGTTCGTAATGTTGCAGCTCATCCTTGTGGTCGTCAAAAGCCGACATGGCCGCCTCCTGCCTGCAATCACCCGCTAATTTTCCCATTTCCAAATTACGCGGTTCGGCAAAGAATGGCAAACCGAACAAGAAGATGGCGGGAAGATGGACGTAGCGCGGCAAGTTCTTCTTGGAGCCCCGGAGGGGCGGCAGATCGTAGCCCCCCGACCCGGTCGAGGTGGGAAACGTCGCTCCTCAGGCGGGAAAGCCCCGGTGGAGAGACACATGCGGTCTTGTGAAAAAGACGACTGCCAATTTGCCCCCACTTCGGCAATAATTCCTATTGCACGGATGGAACCTCCGCCGCGCCGGAAACTTTACACAGAGGGTAACCGGTCGGATAATTCAAAATGACTTACGAGCCCACCTACGAGCGGTTCGAAGTTGTGGGGCCTGACGGCAGCCGTCTCGAAATACACTTTGTCCGTGCAGGTTTTTTGACCCAGGGGGACCGGCCGGAACTTTTCTTCTTCCGCGTCAATGGAGAAGAATCCGTGGTGGGAATTTCAGGTTTGAGCCTGGCTCGATTTGAGCGCGGGCGCAGCCGCCTGTCCCGCGAGCAGAAGATCGATGTCACGGGACGGTGGCTGAAACGTCAGATAGAAGCCGGCTTGCACCTTGATTCAAGGAGCCTGTACATCCAAGACGATGAGCTGGCAAATCTGGCAAGCGAACTCGATTTTACTGAGTGAGGTAGCGATGAGACGCTCTGATCTGGTGCAGACGCCGTCCAAGGGTTCCACCCCGCGCACGACGCAAATTGTTTTTGGGGAGCGCCAGCATCTTCTCCGCGTGCTGGATTCACTGGAGACCACGGCCGTGCCGCAGGTGCGTCTCAATCAAGAGCGCCGCGTGATTGAGGAGTTGATTCACGAACGCACGCGCGAACTCAATCATATCAATTCGTCCTGGGACGAAAAGGTTGGCCTCGTCCTGAACGCGGATTCCAAATCCGAAATGCTGGACAAGCTGGAGCGCGAAGCGCCGCAGTCCGATTTCTACCTGCTGCGCCTCATCAGCGAGCATCCGAAAGTTACTTCCAAAACGCTGGCCCGCCTGGCCAAGCATCCCTACGCCGCGATCCGCGAAAACGTGGCGCGCCATCCGAACGCCGACCCCACCACGCTCGCATTGCTCGCGAAAGACCGCAGCCAGCCGCTGTGGTACCTCGTGGCATTCAATCCCAACACCCCTTCCGTCCTGCGCCGCAAGCTGCAAGACCGCCTGCGCAAACTGGGGCAGAGCACCTCGAGCAAGTAGGAATCTAATCTTCAGAGGCACCCCAGTTTCCGATGAGACTTCATGCGCCGTTGACGCACCACCAACCATGAAAATGGGATCTGCATCGTATCGCGCCGTAAATCGTGACAGCTACGAAGAGGGAGATGGGATTCCTACGGCTGAGCAAGAGGCGAAGCAGCGCGCCGAATCATAGCAAAAACAGATTGAACCTGGGTCAGAGCTATAACAGACTGGGCTCGGAACCAGGGCCGTAGGTCGCCGATTCTTCACCCTCAAACATTTTGGCGAATGACAACTCAGTCTTTCCGCACCACTTGCCCACCTTTCATCACGAATGTTACTCGTTGCATCTGAGTGATGTCCGCGAGCGGATCGCCTGATACGGCGATGAGGTCTGCAAATTTGCCTGCTTCCACAAACCCGATGCGATCCTGCCACCCGAGGATATTGGCCGCAATGGCAGTTGCCGATCGCAAGGCTTGCGCTGGTGTCATTCCCCAGCGAACGAAATAGACGAGTTGTTCGCCCTGTGTGCCGTGGGGGAACGGGCCCGCGCCGCTTCCAAAGCCGATCGTAACGCCGCCTGCAAGCGCCTTCTTGAAGCTCTTCTCCTGCTGGCGCCATCGACTGTTGACCCCACCGCTGAACTCCATATCCGCCTTATCTCCAACTTGTAAATCAAAGAAAGTGGGAACCAAAGGGATGTTTTTCTGGAGGAGCATCTTCATGGACTCATCGTCGAGGTCGACCGCGTGCTGTTGAGCATCCACCCCTGCCACGATGCAATTGCGGAGGCCTTCTCCCCCGTAAGCATGGCAGGCCACCTTAAGGCCCTTTCGGTGTGCCTCGTCAACGATGGCTTTGATTTCGTCCAGAGTGAAAGTTGGGATGTTTACCATGCTGCCGTCCGGCTTGAAGTAGTATTGCCATGTGCTGTAGACCTTTATCCAATCCACGCCGTACATGAATTGCTCGCGGACAGCCTTCCGGCCCTCCGAGGCGGAATCAGCGACCAGCATATCGTCTGGAAGAATCATATCGGGCGGGTACGGCGAAGCGTCCGGCCTCTGAAGGTTCTGAACACCGTGGCCGCCGGCATCAAATCCGTAACCCGCGGTAGATTGAATGCCGGGTCCCGCCACCTGCATCCGCGGACCCGATACCAAGCCTCGGTTGATCGCATCGCGCAGGTCTGAAGTTCCATAGGCGCCACCATGCGCTGCGAGATCGCAAATGGTTGTGAATCCTGCGTTCAAATCTTTCTGGGCATTGACCATCGCCACCAGTTCCCGATATTGCTTTGACTCCGGCAGGAGAGCCCCGGGTATGTTTCTGGTGTAGTCACTCGGATCAGAAAAAACGTGAACGTGAGTGTCAATCAGTCCCGGAAGTACCGTGGAGTTCCTCAAGTCGATGATTTTTGCCTCGGAAGGAATTTGTACACGACCCTCCGGTCCGACTTCCACAATTCGTTCCCCGCGAATCATGACAACTTGATTCGTGAGCAGGCGATCAGCTCTTGGATCAAACAAGCGGCCAGCCCGCACGGCGATTAATTGAGGAGGTTGAGCCTGTGACCATGCCGCAGTGGCTGCCACTAGTATGCCGAGCGCAGTTCCAAGGAAATGGTCTCTTTGCATGCTTCCTCCCTTGAGGTCAGTGAACTAACCTTTCGCAAGATTGTTGCAAATCGCCGGCCACGTTCGCAAACATCCGGCCCCAGGTCATATCGGAGAGTGGGACGCCACTTTATTGGGGGTTTCGATAGGTCTTGTTCCTTAGAGATTGCACCCACTCATTTGCCGCCGTGCGCGGCGGCTAAATACTTCTGCATCGCTTTCTTGTACGAATCATTTTCCGGGTCGCGCGCCAGCGCCTTTTCTTCCGTTTCAACCGCTTTGTCATTCTGTCCGTCGGCGAAATAGGCTGCGGCCAACGTGTCGAGGTAATCGGGATTGGTCCCAGCGGCGACGGCCTTCGTTGCCAGAGCGATGGCCTGTTGCGGATTCCGTACGCTGGATTCCCGGGAGGTGGCCATCAGTGAGGCGAGGTTATTCATGGCGGGCACGTAGTTCTGGTCCACGGCTTTTCGATACCAACTCGCAGCTTCGACGTGATCCACAGGCACGCCGTCGCCGTTCTCATACAAGACTCCCAGACCCTGCTGACCGGCCGCCAGATTCTGCTCCGCGGCTTTGCGCATCCAATTCGCCGCCTCCTTCAGATTTCTGGGCACGCCCTGGCCCTGCGTGTAAAGGACGGCGAGATTGTGCTCGCTCTGCGCGTCGCCCTGCTCGGCCGCCATACGCAGCCATTTGGCGGCCTCCGCAATATCCGCGGGAACGCCGCGGCCCTTGAAATACATCTCCGCCAGGTAACGTTCGCCGAGCGCATTGTCCTGGTCGGCGGCCTTGCGGAGCCATTTCACGGCCTCCACATCGTCCTTCGCAACGCCGTCTCCGGTCAGGTAAATCACGCCCAGTTGGACCTGCGCGTTTACATTTCCGGCGTACGCGATTTCCTTGAGATCGGCGATGGCTCTCTTCCTGGCCGAGGCTTGATCTGACGACTGAGCCAGTGCCAATTCGCCTCGCAGGAGGAGCAATGCCGCCAACATGACCACGCCAAATTTGATCTGTGATTTCGTCATTGTCAGGCTGCCTGAAACGAGAGCTTACCACGGTCCGATACTTCGGACTTCACATGTCGCCTCTGGACAGGTTTTAGTAGCACAGGCACTCTTGCCTGTGCGGGGTTTGCGATTGTCCATTGATTGGTGCCCTGCAACGAGCGAATCACAAAACCGCACAGCCAGGAGTGGCTGTGCTACTCGCTTTTCCCGCAAGCCATTGAACCGCTAGATGGTCTTGGTCTGCCCTCCGTCTAGATCGATCAGCGAGCCCTGCATATAGCGCGATTGCGGCGACACCAGGAACGCCGCGAGATTCGCAACGTCCTCGGGTTCACCCAGCCGGACGATATTGGACTGGCGAATGATCGCTTGCATCGCGGCATTCACGTCACCGCCATGCTGCACGGCCTCCGCGGCGAGCCACAGTTGAAACCGATCCGTTTTAACGCGCCCCGGATTGATCGCGTTCACTTGGACGCCGTCCCGAATGCCGATATCTGCGACAGCCTTCGTGAACGAGAGACAAGCGCCGTTCACCGAGCCGCCGATTGTAAATTCCGCGCCCGGGGTGCGTCCCCCCGCGCCGATTATGTTTAGCACGGACCCGCGTCGCGCCTTGAGGTGGGGCCATGCTGCGCGCGTCAGGCGCACCGCGCCAAGAAATTTCAAAGCGAATCCGTCCGCCCAGTCCGCGTCGGTCAACTCAAAAAAATCGCCGCGTTTTGTGGCGCCGGCATTGTTCACCACGATGTCAATGGCGCCGTGAGCAGCGAGCGCGGCAGTCACCAGTGCGGGTGGAACATTGGGATCGCGGAGGTCCCCGGCGACGCAGGTCGCGTTGCCGCCGGCGGATTTAATTTCCGACGTCACTTTGGCCAGATCGGCGGCGCTCCGAGCGGCAAGGACAAGCGTCGCGCCATCCTGCGCCAGCCGCAGCGCCATCGCGCGGCCGATCCCGCGGCTCGACCCGGTCACAATAGCGATCTTTCCATTCAGCAGTCTGTCGCTTGCCATTGCGTTCATTCCTCCTGTTTTAGTGCGCGCGCTACTCGAGAAAGCCAATCAATGGGAGATGCAGTTTACCCCGCATCCCGGTTTAGTAGAACAGGCTTCAGCCTGTTGGGTTTCGTGTCGCTTGCGAAAGTCAAACCCCGCAGGCTGAAGCATGCGCTACAAAAAGCAGGAGACAAATTGGCTCTTTACATCTAAAAAAGGTACTATAAATTGGCCTGATTGGATAAGCCAATGATTCCCCTGCATCTACAACCCGAGAGCCACGTCCCGCTCTACATCCAGTTGCGCGATCAGATTCGCGCGCTGGTCCATGGCGGAGATTTGCGCCCGGGAGAACGCATCCCCGCCAGCCGCGAACTCGCGAATCAGTTAGGCGTTCACCGCACCACCGTCGCGAACGCCTACGCCGAACTCGAATCCGAGGGGCTCATCAGCGGCCATGTGGGGCGCGGCACATTCATTCGAGGCCAGAGCGTGGCCAGAAAAATTTCCGCGGTCCCGCATCCGACTTCTGCCGACGGAGGTCTCCGTTGGGAATCGCTGTTCGCCGACGAGCGCGGCGAGGAAATCCTGAGCCGCTTGACGCAGGCAGCGCCGCGCGGCTCCATTTCTTTCGTGATGGCCAGGCCCGCCGCCGAATTTTTCCCCATCGAGGAATTGAGAAAGTGCTCGAACGCAGTCTGGCGGCGCGAGGGTACCGAAATTCTTCAGTTCGGCCCGTCGGACGGATACCCGCCGCTCAAGCAGGCGCTGGTCGCGATGCTTCACTCGGAGGGATACGAAGCGGGCGACGAAAATTTGCTGATCACCGACGGTTGCCAGCAGGCGCTCGACCTCGTGTGCAAAGCGTTTCTGCGCCCGGGCGACACGGTTTTGCTCGAAAATCCGGCGTATTCGGGCGCGCTCGCCATTTTCTCCGGAGCGCGTGCTCGAATTCTGGGCGTCCCGGTGAAAACGGAATCCGGCCCCGGCATGACTCCCGGCGTGGACGTCTCCGCGATCGAGGCCGTCCTGATGCAGAACCGCGTCAAGATGATGGTCCTCACGCCGGATTTTCACAATCCGACCGGGACGACGCTGCCGGTTGCCGAACGCCGCCGTTTGCTCGAGATTGCCGCGCGATTTCAAGTGCCGATTATCGAAGACCACATTTATGCGCGTCTGGGCGCCCGCGGGGAGCGCGCTCCGTCGCTGAAGCAGCTCGATCGTTCGAATCTCGTCATTCAGATTGACAGCTTTTCGAAAATAGCGTTTCCGGGAATGCGCGTGGGCTGGATCGTCGCTCCTTCGAACGTAATCGAAAGGTTGCGCCTCGTGAAGCAATCCACCGATTTGCACACCGGCCATCTTGCTCAGGCGATCCTGGCCGAATACATGCGTCGCGGACATCTCTCCCGTCACCTGGAACGCACCCGCAAGGCCTATAGCAGGCGCTTGGCTGCGCTCGAACAGGCGCTGGGCCACCACATGCCTTCCGGAACAAAATGGACGCGCCCTGAAGGCGGCATGTGCGTTTGGGTTGAGCTGCCTCCTGGCTTTGATTCGAATGAATTGTTGATTCACACGCGCGAACGCGGCGTGGTGTTTGCCCCGGGGCGATATTTTTATTTCCAGAATCCGCAACCGAACACGCTGCGTCTCGGCTTTGCTGGAGTCGCCGAAAAAGAGATCGCGCGGGGAATCGCGACGCTGGCCGATGTGTTGCGCGTCGAAATGCGCAAGCGCCAGCGGGGAGCGCGTCGCGCGGAAATCCCCCGAGTCGCATTGGTGTAGCGCCCGCCTTCAGGCGGGCACTTTGGAAGTGAGCGCATGCCCGCCTGAAGGCGGGCGCTACGAGAGGGCAATGAAGCTCGATCCAAAACCCGAGAACCCCTGCTTCGGCTGCGGCGGCGCGAACCCGCGCGGGATGCGACTCGCATTCGAACAGGATGACGCGCGCCAGCGCATTGTGGGCCGTTTCCGCCTGGGAGAAGAATACCAGGGCGGTTCGGGCTTCCTTCACGGCGGGATCATCGCGTTGCTTCTGGACGAAGCCATGAGCAAGGCGGCCCGGTTTCACTCCGAGCACGCCGTCACAGCGGACCTGCGCGTGGAGTACAAGAAACCGATCCGCGTGAATACGGAAATCGTCGTGGAGGGATTTGTGAGACGCCGCGACGGGCGTCAGTTGTATCATGAGGGAGAGATTCGCAATGAAGCGGGAGATTTATTGGCCCGCGGCGAAGGGCGATTTGTGGTCATCGACCGCGAAAAATACCAGGTCCGGTGAGGCGCGCAAAGAACGGCGCGTCGGCGACGCAAGGATGATTCGGTTGCAACGAGGAGAAAAAGAATGACAGCGACGATAGGAAGCAACGGAAATTATGGCGGCGATCAGTGGCGCGTAAAGGTGGGCCTCGCCGAGATGCTCAAGGGCGGGGTCATCATGGACGTGACCAACGCCGAGCAGGCGCGCATTGCGGAAGACGCCGGAGCCTGCGCCGTGATGGCGCTGGAGCGCGTTCCGTCCGACATTCGCAAGGAAGGCGGCGTCGCGCGCATGGCCTCGCCAAAAATTATTCGCGCGATCATGAACACGGTCAGCATTCCCGTGATGGCCAAAGTGCGCATCGGCCACTTCGCGGAAGCGGCGGTGCTCGAAGCCCTGGAGGTGGACTTCATCGACGAGAGCGAAGTCCTGACACCCGCCGACGAGGAAAATCACGTCTGGAAGCACGACTTCAAAGTTCCTTTCGTTTGCGGGGCGCGCAATCTGGGCGAGGCGCTGCGGCGCATTGCCGAAGGCGCGGCCATGATTCGCACCAAGGGCGAAGCCGGCTCGGGCAACATCGTCGAAGCCGTTCGCCACATGCGCACGATCACTTCGGAGATGCGACGCCTCACGACGCTGCGCGGCGATGAATTTATGCGAGTCGCAAAGGAACTTGGCACGCCGCTGGATCTCGTTCGTGAAGTGGCCAACACCGGAAAACTGCCGGTGCCGAATTTCTCCGCGGGCGGAATTGCGACTCCGGCCGACGCCGCGCTCGTTCGCCATTTGGGCGCCGAAGCGATTTTCGTCGGATCGGGAATTTTCAAGTCCAGCGATCCCGAAAAGCGAGCCAAGGCCATTGTGAAAGCCGCAACGCACTTCCAGGATCCCAAGGCCGTCCTTGAAGCTTCGGAAGAATTGGGAGAAGCGATGAGGGGTCTGGACATCCGCCAAATCGACGAGAAGGATTTGCTGCAAACACGAGGTTGGTAGCAGGAAAAATTATCGCTTCAGCTAAGAATTTATTTTTGTCATTCCGAGCGGAGCGAGGAATCTCTCTCTAGTTTAGACATGGGAAAAGAGAGATTCCTCGGCACGCAGCGTGCCTCGGAATGACAGGTTAATTTATAGTTGAAATCGGAGAGCAGAGAACGAATGAAAGTAGGGGTACTCGCCGTCCAGGGAGATTTTGAAAAGCACGCAGCGACGCTCGCGCGCCTGGGTGTTGATTACGTATTTGTGCGCACGCCGCGCGATCTCGAAGGCGTGGACGCGGTCATTTTGCCGGGCGGCGAAAGCACGACGCAATGGAAGTTTCTGGTCGAGGAAGGACTCGACGAGAGTCTGCTAGCGCACGCCGCGCGGGGCGGTGCGATCTTTGGCACTTGCGCCGGAGCCATCCTGCTGGCCCGCGAGGTTCACAATCCCGCGCAGCAATCTCTGGGCCTCGCCGATATTACCGTCATCCGCAACGGCTACGGACGCCAACTGGCGAGCGAAGTGCGCCACGGCGAAACGGCCATCTCGCCCGAGCCGATCGAGATGGTTTTCATCCGCGCTCCGATCATCGAACGGGTCGGACCGGACGTGGAGGTCCTTGCGAGTTCGGAAGACCACCCCGTCCTGATCCGTCAGGGCCATCTCCTAATCGCGACATTTCATCCTGAACTTACGAGCGACACCACCGTGCACGAATATTTTCTGCGCATGGCCCGCGATCACGGCAACGGCCACGTTCGCAATTCCGGCGTTCCCTCGACAATATCCGCCGTGCAGGTTGAGCCTCGGTAGAATTCGTGTCATTCTGTGTTGTCTCAATCCCAACCTGGAAAGACTAATGGCGGCCCCACGCACTAAGGTTTTGTTTCTATGCTTCGGCAACGCATGTCGCAGCCAGATGGCGGAGGCCATTGCGAGGCACAGGGCATCGGACGTGATGGAACCATCGAGCGCCGGGCTCGTGCCTTTTGGGGAGATTCCCAGCACTACGCTCACCGTCCTCCACGAACGTGGCATTTCCGCCGATGGACAAAGCTCCAAGCCGTTGCGTTCGGAAGATTTGTCCGCGGCGGACATCGTGATCAATATGAGTGGACGCTCGAGCGCGGCTATCTTTACGGAACCGGCGCTGCAGGTCGAGGATTGGGACGTGGGCGATCCGTACGGATTTGATCTGGCAGTCTACCGCTCAATATGCGATGAGATTGAGGCACGCGTCGAGGATCTGGCGCGGCGGCTTCGCGAAAGAGTAGACTCGCCGGGCGCAGCGTAGGCAAGCTGAAAGTTGGACAGCGACTCTTGGCTGTTCCTGCTACATTCGGATAGCGAAAAGCGGACAGCCAAGAGTGGCTGTCCTACAGGAGATTCATGCCGCGCGAAAAAACCAGCGTGTCGCGCGAGGACTACCTGAAGGCCATCTGGGAGATGGTCCAGGAAGAGCACGAGCCGATCAGCGCGCGCCTGGCCGAAGAGCTGGGCGTTACGCCGCCGGCGGTGACCGCCGCGCTGAAGCGCATGACGCGCGACGGCCTTCTCGTCGTGCGCCGCGACGGCCGCATCTCCCTGACGCGCAAAGGGAGCAGCCTCGCTGACCACCTGGCCATGCGCCACCAGCTCGCGGAAAAACTGCTCACCGAAGTCATCGGTCTCGACTGGACGCGCGCCCACGACGAAGCCGAACGACTCGAACACGGAATCTCGCCCGAAGTGGAAAAATTATTGCTGGCGCGTTTTGGCGCCGAAGGATTTTGTCCGCACGGCGTGCCGCTGCAGGGCGGCCTGGCAAAGCTGCGGCGCAAGCACGGCGCCATCCCTCTTTCCGATGTGGCAACGGGGAAGTCGGTCGAAGTTCTCTGCGTTTACGAGAAAGATCCGGAATTCCTGAAATTTCTCTCAGGACTCACACTCCATCCCGGCGCGCGCGCCCGCATCAAGAAGCGCGAATATGACGAGACGATGACGCTCGCGGTCGGCAATCGCGTCATCCATCTTGGCAAGCCGGCGACCAGCCGCATCTGGGTCCGCGCGCTGACGCAGTAGCGGGACGGGCACGCTCAGGAGCGGATCATCGTCAGCAGCATTTTGAATTTACTGAGGGCCTTCAGGGAATGAGGTTGACTTGCGGGCAACAGAACCGCTTCCCCCGCTGCCGCCCGTAAGGGCTTGCCGGATACCGTAATTTCGGATTCGCCCTCCAGAACATGCGCGATTGCGTCGAACGGGGCGGTATGATCGCTTAGGCCCTGGCCTTCATCGAAGGCGAACAACGTGACGGTTCCCGTCGCGCGGTTGACCACCGTCCGGCTAACCACGGATCCTTCCTGGTAGTTCACAAGCTCTATCAAGCGGACGACTTCCGCGACGGGCATTTCACGCTTGCCTGGCGCCTGTTGCGAATTCATGTTTGGCCACTTTCCATGTCGTCACGATCTGGTGTGTGCGACTTGCTTCCACCAACACCTTCGGCGTCGTCGGTTGTTCAACACTGAGCCGCCGACTCCGTGCTTCTCTTATTTCCGCTTTCGGCCGGTGGTTTTCTTCCGGCGAGTCTTCGCGGCAGTGATCTTTTTTTTCGGTGGCCAGGAGATCGTCAGCAAAAAGGCGCTGTCCTCGGCCGCCTCCACATCGTGTGGCACGCATTGGTCCAAGGCGAGCAGCCGCCCGGCGGGCAGATCGACTACGCGCTCGGGCAAATGGAGCCGGATATGACCGTTAAGCGAGTGCACGGAGATCCTGCCTGCCGCCGTGTGCTCATGCATGCGCGTATTTGCCTTCATGGCGATCAGGACAATGCGAAGGTCCGGGTGCTTCACGAGCGTTTTGGAGCTTCGTCCAGTGGGCTGCAGCCAGGAATCGTCCCGGTGCAGTTGATCGAGTTCGCTGGCCAGATCAAATTCGAGCAGCGGACCGCTGAGAGTGCCTTCAATCGAATCGTGCCCGGCACCGGAGCGCCGGGCGGCTTGCGCTTGTGCAGTAGCCATAAGTTCTCCTCCACCACCGGTTGACGAACCCAGTCCTTGTATCGTATCACGATGCGTTGTTCGTTTATCCTCGCAAAACTTCGAAGAAGGCGTTTGGACGCAAAGAAAAAGGCCGAAAAAGCTCTCCGGCCTTTTTCTATTTTTAGATTTTACGGTGTTACTCCGCACCTATGAGATCGGGGTACAAACGGCCTTCACCTCGGTGTACTGCTCGAGGACTTCGTGGCCCATCTCGCGGCCCCAGCCGGACTCTTTGTATCCGCCGAAGGGAAGCGCGGCGTCGAACACGTTATAGCAATTGATCCAGACGGTTCCGGCGCGGAGCAAGCTGGCGATCCGGTGGGCTTTCTTGATGTCGCGAGTCCACACACCGGCCGCCAAACCATAATTCGAGTTGTTTGCTTTCGCGGCGATTTCCTCGACGTTGCGGAAGGGAATGGCCGTGACCACGGGCCCGAAAATTTCTTCCCGCACCACTTTCATTTTTTCGTTGGTGTTCACGAGAACCGTGGGTTTTACGAAGTAGCCTTTGTCTCCAGATCGCGAACCTCCGGTGACCGCCTTTGCTCCTTCCGAAAGCCCCGATTCGAGATAGCCGCAAACTCGATTCAGCTGTTCTTCGGAGACCAGCGGCCCCATGTCGCTGGAGGGATCCATTCCCGGACCGACGTGAATGTTGTTGGCAAGTTTTGCGACGCCGTCCACGACTTTGTCGAAAATATCTTGTTCGACGAAGAGCCGCGAGCCCGCGCAGCAGCATTGGCCGTGGTTGAAGAAAATGGCGCTGGCGGCACCGGGGATGGCGGAATCGACATCGGCATCTTCCAGCACGATGTTGGGCGATTTGCCGCCCAGTTCCAGGGAAACTTTTTTCAGATTGCCGGCGGCGGCTTGCAGGATCAACCTTCCTACCTCCGTGGAACCTGTGAAAGCGACTTTATCGACGTCCGGATGGGCGGACAAGGCAGCGCCTGCGGTCTCTCCATAGCCCGGCACAATATTTACGACGCCGTCGGGGATGCCGGCCTCTTGAATCAATTCGCCAAGCAGAAGCGCGGTCAGCGGCGTTTGTTCCGCGGGCTTCAGAACGACCGTGCAGCCGGTCGCGAGAGCTGGGCCAAGTTTCCAGGCCGCCATCAGCAGCGGGAAATTCCACGGGATGATTTGTCCGACGACTCCGACCGGTTCGCGGACCGTGTAGGCCAGAAATTGGGTCGTTCCGCCGCCCGACGAAATTGGAATTGTGTTGCCTTCGATTTTGGTGGCCCACCCCGCCATGTAACGGAACAGATCGGCCGCCAGGGGCACGTCGGCAACGCGCGCGATGCTTAGGGGTTTTCCATTGTCGAGCGATTCGAGCTGCGCGAATTCTTCCAAGCGCTTTTCGATCAAATCGCCAAGTTTCCAGATCATGCGGCCGCGCTCGGATGGTGTGATTTTCGACCATGGGCCGCTGTCGAAAGCGGCTCGGGCCGCTTTCACGGCGCGATTGATGTCTTCCTTATCTCCTTCGGCAATCCGGGACAGGACTTCACCCGTGGCGGGATTGTATGTGGGGAAAGTCTTGCCGGAGGCGGATTCCACCCACTTGCCGTTAATGAGGATCTTGTGCGTCTTTGCAACAAATTTTGAAACATTCTGATCGAGCAACGGTGCTGAAGCTGTTGTGGCCATATTCTGATCTCCTTCTCTGCGATTCGATGCAGGCGCGCGTTATAGAGGCGAGGCGAATTCCAAGCTACTCCCCTGGAGCGGAAAATTCAAGCGGGCGATTCTTCGGCCTGGTGTGTGAAAATGCTTGAAGCCGTGTCGAATCTCTTGGTTTCCCGAACCGCAGGCGCCGAAATCGAAGATATCAAAAAGCCAGCCAAAACAAATTGCGTTACACTGGAGACCCGCATGCGGGCATCATGATCGCGTCGCTGGGCCAAGGGATGATTGGGGCGCGACGAAAACGATCGTGGACCAGTTTTTCGTGGCCGCGGCCGAAGAGTTGAAGAAGGAATCGCATGGATCTGCGCTATCCCATCGGGATGTATGAATCGAAGACCTCGCTCACTCCAGCTGAGCGGGCAGAAGCGATTGCGCATATTGCGGAAACGCCGAAGCGTATGCGCGAGGCTGTAGGAGGCCTTTCCGGCGGGCAACTCGATACTGCGTATCGCCCCGGTGGATGGACCGTTCGCCAGGTCGCGCACCACGTCCCGGACAGCCACATGAACGCCTATGTGCGGCTGAAACTCGCACTGACCGAAAATGAACCTACCATCAAGCCGTACGAAGAAGGACTGTGGGCGGAGCTGCCCGATTCGCGGGAAACGCCCGTCGAAGTTTCTCTGGCGCTGCTGGAATTTCTGCACCTGCGCTGGGACATATTGCTGCGCTCGCTACAGCCGGCGGAGTTTGCCCGCCGCCTGCGACACCCGGCGCTGGGAATCATGACGGTGGACAACCTGGTCCACCTTTATGCGTGGCACGGACGCCACCACGTCGCCCACATTACTTCGCTGCGCCAGCGCGAGGGCTGGGACTAGCCGGCGTGATGGTCACTGCGCTGCGCTACTACTGGATCACGGCCAAAGGGTACCGGCTGCGTCCGTGGGCCAGTCCTTACATTCGCTGGCGCCTCGAAACTTTTTTCGGTGGAGACATGCACGCGCTGGGGCCCGCGGAATTCTTCCACCTCATTTGGAGCGAGCGCAAACAGTTGAGGAGGTTTCTCGCCTGGACGGCCGAGCGCTGGCGGGTGCAAAGAGGAGGCCAGGTTCGGTAGAGGTTTAATTTCGCGTGGGCGGGAGCCGTGTGCCGCCCCTGCCGGGGCTTACTTGTCTGCCCTGGGCGTTTTCCCACCGCTACCGCGGTGGGCTACGGTATCTCGTCCCTCCGGGACTATGAGGAATTGGGAAACGGAAACTTCAAATGTGAAATCAATAGTGTCCCAAGAAAGTTTGAGCGATGCTGCGTAACTGCCTGATGATGCGAATGTAAGGGGTTCCGGTGAGATTTTTCGATTTCAATGGTTTGCTCCGTTTTTGGCCTCATCTTACTGCTTTCCAGGTTGTTCCGGAGGCAGTCGATGAATCTGGGCCGAACCGTCTTCTCTCAGCTTGTGGATTTTCTGCCGAGCTACCAATTTCAACTTTGCGTGGATCGCTATCAGGGCCATCGCTACGTCAAAGATTTCTCTTGTTGGGATCAGTTCCTTTGTCTGGCCTTTGCTCAGCTCACCTACCGCGAAAGTCTTCGCGACATCGAAGCTTGTTTGCGCGCCCAGCAGCCCAAGCTGTATCACATGGGTTTCCGAGGGCCAGTTCGTCGCAATACTTTGGCACATGCCAACGAGCATCGCAGTTGGAGGATCTACGCCGATTTCGCTCAGATCCTGATCGCCACCGCCCGCGACCTGTATCGCGACGAACCGTTCGGCGTGGAATTGTCCGAGACCGTGTATGCCCTGGACTCCACCACCATCGATTTATGCCTGGCGCTTTTTCCGTGGGGGAAATTCCGCCGCCACAAAAGCGCCGTGAAGCTGCACACGCTGTTGGATCTGCGAGGCTGCATTCCAGCCAATGTTTATGTGACTGGGGGCCAAGTTCACGACATCAACCTTCTGGACCAATTGCTTCCCGAAGCCGGGGCGTTTTACCTGCTCGACCGAGGGTATCTGGACTTTGGCCGTCTCTACGTGCTCACGCAAGGGCGCGCTTTCTTCATCACGCGCGCCAAGCAGAACACGCGGTTCTGGCGGCGCCAGTGGCATCCGGTGTGCCGCTCCAGTGGACTGCGGTCGGATCAAACGATTCAGTTGACCGGCCCAAAAACCTCGCGCCTGTATCCCGACCCGTTGCGCCGCATTCATTATTTCGACGCCGAAAAGGAATTGCGGTTGATCTTTCTCACCAACAATTTCCTGCTCCCGGCTCTGACCATCGCCGAACTGTACCGTGCCCGCTGGCGCGTGGAGTTATTTTTTCGCTGGATCAAACAGCACCTGCGCATCAAGGCCTTCTACGGCACCTCCGAGAACGCCGTGAAGACCCAAGTGTGGGTAGCGATTGCGGTGTACGTGCTGGTAGCGATTGTCAAAAAACAATTGGGGCTGGGGTTGAGCCTCTACAAAATCCTGCAGGTTCTCCGCGTAACCATTTTCGAGAAAACCCCCATTTTAGAAGGGTTTTCCAACTTCCACGACGAGTTCCAGGACCTCGAGTCCCGTATGCAATTGAATCTATTCGACTTTTAATGGGACAGCATTGATGTGAAATCTTGAATTTCAAATCTGAAATTTCAAATTTGATATCGGGTTCCTCTCCTGACTGAATGCAATCGGGCGAAGAGGTGTATACTTAAGACCGATTGGCACGAAGCTGGAGAGAAGTTTCCCCTCCGTAAGCCGTATGAATGAATTGAAAATATTTCAGAGGACCGAATCCCTTCACGAAGGGCGCTGGTGGGAGGCGATGCCGGACGGCCGCGTGCACTGCTACCTTTGCCCGCGCCATTGCCACATCGGGGAAGGGCAGGCCGGCTTTTGTTTCATCCGGGTGAATCAGGGCGGGAAGCTCTACAGTTTGGGATACGCTTCTCCGGCGGCGCTGCAAATCGATCCGATTGAGAAGAAGCCGCTCAATCATTTTCTGCCGGGCACGCGCGTGTTTTCGCTCGGCACGGCGGGCTGCAACATGGGCTGCTTTTTCTGCCAGAACTGGGACATTTCAAAATCAAAGGCCGACCAAGTCCGTTCGACGCACATTCCGCCGGAAGACGTTGTGGCGCTGGCCATTCGCTACGGCTGCCCGTCGATTGCATTTACATATAATGAGCCGACGATTTGGGGCGAGTACGTGATCGACATTTGCCAGGCGGCGCGGGAAGCGGGAATCCGCACGGTCATGGTGACCAACGGCTACGTCACGAGGGAAGCGTTTCACGATATTTACGACCACGTGGACGCCGCGAACGTGGACCTCAAAGCGTTCACCGAAGGATTTTACGGCCGCACAACGCTCACGCATTTGCAGCCCGTGCTCGACACGCTCACTTGGCTGAAGCAGGAAACAAACGTTTGGTTTGAAATCACCAATCTGCTGATTCCGACGCTGAATGATGACCCGCGCGAAATCCGCCAACTGTCCCACTGGATTCTGGAACATTTGGGCGCGGATGTGCCGCTGCATTTCACCGCGTTCCATCCCGATTTCAAACTGCAGGACAAGCCGAGAACACCTCCCGAAACGCTGCACGCCGCCAGAAAAATCGCTCTCGATGCGGGGATACACTATGTCTACGAAGGCAACATTTACAGCGACGCGGCGCACACGTTCTGCCCCAGCTGCGGCAAACTTGTGATTCGCCGCTCCTGGCACGATGTTCTGGAGTACCGCCTCCGCGACGGCGCATGTCCCTCCTGCGGACACGCGATTCCTGGGCGCTGGACAAATCCTCCGCCTCCAGGCAAGCCCGCGTTCCCGCAAGCTTCCGATAAAGCGGTAAGCAAATATGGCGCACTGAATCTTTGAATTGTGCCGGGAATTATGCGGATTGGGGTACTTGGCGTTGCGAGGAATGGCGAGCGCAATTCAAAATAATCTCAAATCTCAAATTTGAAATTTCAAATCAAAACAATTAAAGCGCAACTCTTCATCACTAGCACCGAATGGCCCGGCACGAATCACGATCCACGAATCACCAACCACGAATCACCGGCCACGAATCACCAGTCACCAATCACCTGTCACGATCCATCCTAATGACTTCCCGCCATCGGCATATCCATCGGCATGCCAGGATCGTGTGGCATCGACGGCATTCCGGCGAGATATGCGTACATCCACAGCTGCCATTTGCGGTCGAGCTCTAGCGGGGTCGTGGCCAAAGCTTTGGTCACCGCGGCAACATTAGGGTGCGCCATTTTTGCGGTGTAGAGTTTCCGGACCGCATCGGCGCCGCCGAATTCTGCGATTTCGCTGATCCATGCCGCGCCGAGGAGGGTCTGGTCATCGGGGGAAGAAATTTCGCCGCCTGGGTCAACTAGCAAACTCGCGAGCTTCATGTGACCGAGCTTTTGCTCCACCTGAGCGGCGGCCATCCCGATTTCCGCGCCGCGCCATTGGCCCACGAGCCAGATTGCGGTCCACCGGGCAAGTTGAGCGTTCCCCGGTTTGCCCCAGGCGGCGTATAGGAGCGCTTCCGCATCGGCTGCGGCCGGTAGCTGGGGATTTGGTCCGTTCAGCTTGGTGCGGATGATTGTTCCGGTGACGGAGTAGGGTTGTGGTCTGGTCTCGTTGGACGACGGCCCGGGGAATCTTGGATCGAAGACGATGCGGATTTCTATATTTGAATCGGCATCGCCGAGCTTCTTGTCGAGGCTCGTGAACAAGCGCTCCCTCCGCGTGGCGAACTCGGTCATGGCGTTCTGCGGCAAGGCGCCCCGCGGGCTTAGAATTTCGTAGTGCGCTGAAGTTACGCGCTGCATGAGGAATTCGCGGACGAAACGGCGAAGCGTTCCGCCAAAAAAGAGAAGGGCCATGACGATCACTGCACTGCTTAAGGATAAGATCGGCAGCGGTTTGCGGAAGTCGCGTTCGGATGGCGCCGTTGCGGTCATGGCGTTCCTTTGCCCTGGTGCTCTTGTTGGACGCTTCCGGCAGGCGCAGGTTGAAAATATTTTTCGACGTCCGTGTCAGGAAAGCCGCGATTGTTCAGGTGGAGACGCAATGGCGCCATGGAAATGGGGCCTCGCGGAAAAAGGGCGCAGATCGATTCAAAGATGACCTGATGCTCAGGCTCGATGAAAGTGTGCTCGTTGAGAGATTGCATGAGTCTTTGGCGTTCCACGCGCGGCGTCGCCTCATCGCATAGCGCGCGGAGGGCTTGAAATTCGCTGGCGAATTGTGTTTCGCGATCCATGACAACGCTGGCGACCGAATTTCTCTACCTCAGGGCGGATAACGATTTGCGCAAAGAAATATTGCCAGGCGCGCAACATTTGGTTTATCGCAGATGTGGTGTCGCCAGAGAGGATTCTACAACGTGGTAAGGGGCGGGGACAGCCAAGAGTGGCTGTCCTACAACTTCAACGGACGCCTGTTTGCGGAGAGGCGCTCACGCGCAAGCGATTTGCTGCGGCCTTTGCCACGGCGTCAGACGGGTCCATGGCCAGTCCACTTTCGTATTCGCGGAGCGCTTCGGCTGGGCGGCTGGTAAATTCAAGCACTCTGCCGAGCCCGAAGTGGGCGTGGCTGTCAAATGGATTGCCGGTGAGGGCATGCCGGAACGCCTTTTCGGCGCGCGGAAGATCTTTCCAGTCGAGGTAAATATCGCCTAACTGGTCGTACGCGTCCGCGTTGAAGTCGGCATCCACGGAGCGTTCGTATTGGGCGCGCGCATCCTCCGAACGGCCCTGGGCCAGGAGAAACTTGCCATAGGAGTTGTGCGCGCTGGTCGAAAGCGGAGAGAGTGCGGCAGCGATGCGGAATTGCCAATCCGCTTCGGCGGCGCGACCCATCGCGGCCAGCGTCTCCGCCAGAGTGACACGGCCATAGGTGTCCTCCGGGCGAGTTCGCAGAGCCCGAGCGGAGTAGTCCATCGCCTCGAAATACCGATGCTGCATCTGGCGAAGAAGGGCCATGCTATCGAGTGCGTGCACATTCGTTGGACCCGTTGCGAGCGCATCCAGCCAATCTCGCTCGGCCAACTGCAAATTTCCACGATCTAAAGCAATCGAGCCGAGGTTGGAGCGGATCAGGCTCATGTCGCCTTGTGTTTCAATCACACTGCGGTACAGGGTTTCATCGTCACGCCAATCGCGATTCCGCGAAATTGTTTTCACGCCATATACAAGCGCGACAATGCAGAGCAATGCCGGGACGGCATGCGTCACGAGCCGCGGGATTGCGGGCACGCTCCCGTTCCAGAGTTGCACGGCGCCCCAGGCCACCAGCCAGCAG
Source organism: uncultured Acidobacteriota bacterium (assembly GCA_963719875.1). GTDB lineage: Bacteria > Acidobacteriota > Terriglobia > Acidiferrales > UBA7541 > Palsa-360. The sequence continues at coordinate 143,903 of CAVRDJ010000004.1, forward strand.
AATCCCAGCGAAGGCAAATATAAATAGCGCTCGCCAAAAACGCTTGCCGGCATCCAGCGCGCATTCAGGACGGGCCCGAGCGGCAGGAAAATCCACAAAAAAGCGAAAGAAACGATGCGGGCGCGCCTCCAGAACATCGCGAAAAAGATGGCGCAAAGGGCGAGGCTCGCGAGCCCGAGGAGAACCCCCGCGTCATTGAAATGCTGACTTGCATAAAATGCATAGAATGGCGATAGCCGCGCCGGCCAGATCAGCTTTCCGAGGTATCCGCCGATGAGCGCCACAGCCGTAAGGCCGGTTGCATACCAGGATAGGTTTGGCCGCATAATGACACTGGCGAATCCTCCCATCACAACGATGCGAACGGTGAGATAGAGTGCGGCGACGATCCAGAGCGAGCCGTAGCGCGAGAATTTTTCCTTCCGCGTCGTTGTAGAGCGATCGTCCCGGTAGAAATGTTCAAAGAGCGTCGCCAGGAAGGGCAGCGTCATGGCCTGCTCTTTCGATAGAAGGGCCAGGGCAAAGCAGGCGCACATCATCGCGCGCGCCCAGGATTTGTTTTTCGCTTCCGGCAGCTTCAGGTACAGCAAAAATGTCGCCAGATAGAACACGCCGAGTTCGAGGTCGGTCACGGCGGCAATCCACGCGACAGGTTCGGTATGGATCGGGTGCAAGGCGAACAATCCGGCAGCGACGAACGCCACGCGCTCCCCGCTGAATAGTCGCAGAATCAGAAAGACGAGACAGACGACGATTGCGTTCAGCACAATATTGGCCAGATGGAAGCTGAAGGGCACCACGCCCGCGATCTGATACGTCAGCAGATATCCGAACGTCATGATGGGGCGATAGTAGTTGGAAACGCCTTGTGCGCCCTGGAACGACCAAACACTCGTCGTAAAAATCTGCCGAAGATACCGGAAGGAATGAGCGTAGGGATTTGCGACCACTTGGAAGCCGTCGTCATAAACGAACAGATTGAAAAGAATATTGCTGTACGGCAGAACGGAGAGTAAGAACAGGATTAGAAATGCGACCACGTCCCGATTCGTTTCCTGTGGCGCCTTACTTTGAAGTTTAGACGGACGGGCCATGCGTTGATGCTACTGGAGCGGCGCGGCGGAAACCATCATGGAGCCGGGGCGCCGTGACACAACAGTCAGCCTTGCGGAGGTTCAACCCACGGAAGAGGTTCTGGAGTAGACTACCCGCGTCACGCGGCGCGGAATGCGGTTGGAAGGGGAGGACATCATGACAAAACTGTTTCGCCTGTCGATTTTCGTATTCTTGCTCGTCTTTGCCGGCGGCGCGCTGGCGCAAGAGGCGCCGGACTGGACCAATCCATTTCCGCCCTACCGGATCATCGGCAATATTTATTACGTCGGGAGCCAGGGTCTTGCTGTTTACCTGATCACCTCGCCGCAAGGGAATATTCTGATCAACAGCAATCTGGAAAAATCTGTGCCCATGATTCGGGACAGCGTTGAGAAACTGGGATTTCGTTTCAGCGACACCAAGATTCTTTTGATCAGCCACGCACATTGGGATCATTGCGCAGGCAGCGCTGCCGTCAAGGAGTTAACCGGCGCGAAGTACATGGTGATGGACGCCGACGTGCCCGCAATCGAGGATGGCGGAAAGCTCAATTTCGGGCGCGATGCCAAATACAGCGATTCCGGTGTTTCCCAATACCAGCCCGCCAAAGTCGACCGGGTCTTGCACGATGGCGACCAGGTGAAGCTGGGAGACACGGTGCTCACGGCGCATCTCACGCCGGGACACACAAAAGGCACGACGACTTGGACGATGAAAGTGGCGGAAGGAGGAAAGACTTACAACGTCGTTATCGTAGGCAGTCCCAACGTAAATCCCGGATACAAGCTGGTGAACAACGCGCTCTACCCGCAGATTGCGTCCGACTACGAGCGCATGTTTCGCGTCCTGAAATCTTTGCCATGCGATATATTTCTTGGCGCGCACGGAAATTACTACGGCATGGAGGCGAAATATGCCCGAATGAAAGAGGGCGGGCCGAACCCGTTTATCGATCCTGACGGCTACAAGAGTTACGTGGCCGAACGCGAGCAAACGTTCCGCGCGGAATTGGCAAAGCAGACCGCCGCTGCCCGATAGAGGTCGTATGTGGACAAATTTTCTTTTGGACGAATTTTCGCGTGCCACTAAGATCGGAGGTTTGTTGTGAAATATAAGGCGTTCGGCGTTTTCCTCGCGGCGATGTCCTTCCTGGCCGTTTCCACTCCGCTCCCGGCGCATCACGGATCGGCAGGCTACGACATGGAAAAACAATTGGTCATGAAGGCGACCGTGGCCGACTGGCTGTGGGCTAATCCCCACTGTTTCCTGACCTACGACACGACGGACGACAAAGGCGCGGTCGTGCGCTGGACCGCTGAGGTCAGCAATCCGGTCGACATGACCAAGCGGGGTTGGTCCAGGCGCATTTTGAATCCAGGCGATCAAATCACGGTCACCGTGCGACCCGCCAAGAATGGGGCGCCGGTTGGGCAGCTTATGAAGGTTGTCCTTCCGAACGGCCAAACGCTGATCGGATGGAATCCCGCGGTGCGTTGACGATTTCAATATGCTGAATAGGAACGCGAATACGATTGTTGTGGCGGCTGTAGTTTGGACGGTTTCGCTTGGCCTGCGCGCGCAGAGCGCGCCACCGCAGAAACCCGAAGAGGCGAAGACACACCGTGCCGCACCTGCCCCTCGCCGCGATCTGAGCGGAATTTGGGACGTGGTAGATACATTGGAAGGAATTTCCCCGAGGGGCGTGAAGTCGCATGCTCCGTTCACGGTGGAGGGAGCGAGGATCGCCAACGAGGTCTACAAGCCCGGAGACGGTCCGCGAAGGGTTCCCATCGGATTGGCCAACGATCCGCTCGACGGCTGCGATCCGGCGGGGTTCCCGCGCAATCTGTTGTTCGAGCTGCGGCCATTTCAAGTGGTCCAAACCACCAACCAGGTGCTCCTGCTATATCAGTACCAGAAAGTCTGGCGGGCCGTCTGGACCGACGGCCGGGAGCTTCCAAAGGACCCGGACCCGCAATGGTACGGATACTCGGTTGGGAAATGGGCGGATGACTACACATTTGTTGCTGAGACAGTCGGGATGGACGAAAGAACCTGGTTGGATAATGCAGGAGACCCACACAGCAGCGAAATGCGTGTCGAGGAGCGGTACCACCGCGTCGACCGCGATACCATGGAATTGACCGTGAAGATTGACGATCCGAAGATCTACACGGAGCCGTGGCTGGCCCGCGACAAGTTGCGGCTCAAGCTGCTGCCGGCAAATACAAACAACATGGAAATGATCTGCGCGCCCAGTGAGGCGGAACAATACAAAAAGATGATGGCCAATCCTCTTTCCAAATAGCGGGTGGAAATTCCGTTCAGGCCTGGTTGTTATTGCGCTTTTTTCCTGTTTTCCACGTGCTCGTCAATCCACTTTAAAATGAGATCGGCGACCAGGTTGCTATTCTTGTCCTGCATGAGCATGTGGCTGTTGCCGAATTGTCCGTACTTCGGCAGGTGCATCATGGTCGCGTCGCCTCCCGCGGCGTTGACCTGCTGGACGAATTTTCCGCACGAATCGAATCTTTCTTTCCACATAGTTGGCATCGAAGGGACGTCTTCCAGGTGGTCGCCGAACACGACGAGCGTCGGGATCTTGGCCAGGTTTGAAATCTGTGGAGAAGTTAGCGCGGGGCAAACGGTTTCAATCGTGATCAAGCCCTTGATGTCTTCCGGGTTGATGAGCGCCGTCTGCTCGGGAAAGAAACCCGATTCGGAGTGGCCCATCAAGATCGCCCCTTTTAATTTGATTGCCAGTCCCGACAGATTCGTCCACGTGGGATTGACCGGGGGAAGCCCGCCATTGAGATCGGGGATCACTTGCTTTCCGAACTCATCGAAGGACTCCACTGGAAACTGCTCGTTCGAGAATGCTTTCCCCATGGTTGGGCCGAAACGGAATAGGAGCCAGGCGATCTCGTGTGTCGCGGTCCGAATCTCGGGCATGTCGCTGGGCGGGCGCTTTCCTAATTTAATTTCGTTGTAAATCGTTGGGTCGAATCCGGAACGCGCGCGAGATACTTGGTCGGGAAGATAAACCGCGCGGTGTTTCCTCAGGAAATATTCGTTCCAGCCCATGCGCCCATCGGGAGTGGTTTCGTAGCTCTTCGAGCTGAGGCAACACCCGTGCACCATGACGACAGGAACATGCGAATCGGCGCCCTCGGGAATCTGATACTGGACGTACATTTGGTCGACCGTGATGTTCCCGGTGTTGACGCCGGTGCCTAGAAAGCCGGTGGTCGAGCCGGTGAGCGCGTCCGTGTAAATGCTGCGGCCGCCAACGAAGAAGCTCCCTTGCTCCTTCAGAAGCAACGAGTCGGCCATAGTCACGCCCGCGGCGGCAAAGAGCAGGACTGTCACCGCTACGAGCAGAATGTACAGGCGCGCTGGGGTTTTAAGCTGACGATTGTTTTTCACAGGGATCTCCTCTGGCTGTTTTTCCGGCTTGCGGAAAGGTACCATGCTTTCTCGTTCCAAGCGAAGCCCCGGAACGCCACGTGGTGGGCAGGTTTCCGTTAAGCAGGACTTCTCGGGAGTTGAGGTCTCAGCCCTTCCTTAATGGCGGTACGGAAGGTATATTCTGGCCAATTCGATTTCACCAATACGGAGGTGATGCCATGAGATTGAAACTCAAGCTTGTGCTGATTACAGCAGCCCTTTCGGTCTACGCTGGCGGCAACGCGGGAACCTACGCCGCGCCGCCCTCAGATGCCTGTTCACTAGTCACCGCGGCGCAAGTGAGCACGGCGCTCGGCGTCACCGTGGGCGCCGGCAAAGGTTCAGTGCCGCATGAGTGTGAGTGGTCGCAACCGGGTGCCGGCGTGGGCGGTAAAGGGGTCCTGGTTGAGATTCTCGGGCCCATGGGGTCGAAGACACCAGTGGACCGATTCAACACCGCCAAGATGCCTGTGCCGAGGATCGTCAAGACGCCGGTTAGTGGCCTTGGGGACGACGCTGTGTACGTGGAGACTTCTGGCGCTGCGCTGTACGTCAAAAAGGGCAATTTCGTATTTCAGATCAGGATCCATGGATTTCCATTGGAAGAGATCAAGGCGAAGGAGAAGACACTGGCAGTGGATGTTATGGCGAAGCTGTGAGCACCTTCGTGGACCACACCGTTTCAAGGGCACATTTCGTGATTGTGGCGGTTTTTTCGATTTGAACATCTCACGGGGCAGTTACCGATAAGCGGGGTGGTCTCAATGGGTCGTTGCAACACCTGCTCAAAGTCTTCTTGTAGGAGCCTAGGAAGCTGATTTTGTTAGCCACCGTCAAAATCAAACAAAACAAAAGCCCTGTTTAGGTTCTGATTGAACACTGCCGTACTGATTGATGCTCGATGAGAAGCATTGTCAAATCAACTGGTTATAGGGTGTTGCATCGACCGGTTGAGCCGGCAGGGATTATCGGAAACTGGCCCACCACCAAAACTCCAACCTGGCCCACTACCGAACGCCATTCTCCTGAGTGGTGTCGCGCAAGATGCCAATCGGGAGATTGGCGTTCCCGGACCCTAGATCTCAGCTGTCGTAATCGCTCCGAGAGAGGCTGAACTCACCAGCGCTGCGTACTTGGCGAAAACGCCGGTCTTGTAGCGCGGTGCGGGCGGTTTCCATTTTGCGAGGCGCGCTTTGATTTCGGCGTCGCTCAATTCGACGCGCAAGCTTTTTGTCGCGAGATCGAAAACAATTTGATCTCCCTCGGCGACAATCGCGATGGGACCGCCGCGCGCGGCTTCAGGAGCGGCGTGGCCGGCCATCAGGCCGCGCGTTGCGCCGCTGAAGCGGCCATCGGTCAAGAGGGCCACATCTTCGCCCAAGCCTAGGCCCACGAGCGCCGCTGTGAGCCCGAGCATTTCGCGCATGCCGGGCCCTCCGCGCGGCCCTTCATAACGCACGACGACAACGTCGCCCTTTTGGATTTTCCCATTTACGGCGGCATCCATCGCGTCTTCTTCCCGATCAAAAACGCGCGCCGGGCCGCGATGGTGAGGCCTTTCGTGGCCGGAGGTTTTCACCACACATCCTTCCGGAACGAGATTGCCCCGCAATATCATCAGGCCGCCCGTGGTTTTAATCGGATCGGAAAGCGGGTGTACAACGTCCTGGCCCGGACGTTCCTTCGCCGCGAGCGCTTCCTCGTCCAGCGTTTTCAGGCTGGCCGTGATTTGACCTCGATGAAGTAAACCCGCGTCCAGAAGACGCTTCGCCAGCAGCGCAGTCCCTCCGGCGTTGTACAAATCTACTGCGGTGTATTTTCCCCAGGGCTTCATGTCGGCCAGTAAAGGCGTTTTCGCGCTGATGTCGCCGAAATCATCGAGATGAAGTTCAATGTCCGCTTCCTTGGCCATGGCGAGCAGGTGCAGGACGGCGTTGGTTGAGCCGCCCGTCGCCACCACGGAAAAAATCGCATTTTCAAACGCCTGGCGCGTCAGGATTTTGCGCGGCGTTATGCCCTTGCGAAGAAGGTCCATGACCAGAGTTCCGGCACGATAGGCGGCTTCATCTTTGCGCGGATCGGTGGCAGGCACGTTGCCGAGCCCGATGGGCGTGAGGCCAATAAATTCCAAAGCCATGGCCATCGTGTTGGCCGTGAATTGCCCGCCACATGCTCCCGCGCCCGGGCAGGCCACGGTCTCGATCTCCTTCAGATCGGCGTCCGACATTTTTCCGGCGGAATGCGCGCCGACAGCTTCAAACACATCCTGGATTGTAACGTCATGTCCGCGAAAACGGCCGGGTTGAATCGAGCCGCCGTAAAGGACCAGGCCGGGCAGGTTCAGGCGCGTCAGGCCCATCGCGGTACCGGGGATCGTCTTGTCGCATCCGGCGAGAGCGATCATCGCGTCAAACATGTAGCCCAGACCGACAAGCTCGATCGAGTCGGCGATGACTTCGCGGCTCACGAGCGAAGCCTTCATTCCCTCGGTGCCCATTGTTTCGCCGTCACTGATGGCGATGGTGTTGAATTCGAGCGGCGTTCCGCCGGCGGCGCGGATTCCTTCTTTCACTTTTTCGGCGAGCTTGCGCAGATGCGAATTGCAGGGCATCGCTTCGATCCAGGTATTCGCAACGCCGACCAGGGGCTTGGCCAGGTCATCGTCCGTGAGCCCGATCGCGTAAAAATAAGCGCGCGCGGGCGCCCTGGACGGGCCGTCGACGATGATGCGGCTGTGTTCTCTGAAGCGCGAATCCATGATTCCTCCGAAGAAAGGTTGCAGGTGGCAGGTATCAGGGGGCAGGTTAGAACCCGGCCACTCACTGCGCACGCGATGAAACGTGCGAAGTCCGAGCCGTGCTGCCGTCTCTGTGTCCTCGGTTTTCTCGGTGATCTCTGTGTTCAGTTTTTCTCTTCACTTAGCCGAAAATTCTTCAACACACAGGGCGCCGGGAAAATCGAGGGCCACAGAGAGCGGACCTTAATCCCTTTAAGCGCCTTCGGCAATGACTCGATTCTTTTTCATCCACGGCATCATCGAACGCAATTCCGCGCCGACCTTTTCGATCGGGTGTTTGTGTCCGGCTTCCCGGAGCTGTTTGAAGTTTTTCAGACCGGTGGCGGCTTCGTTCATCCATTCCTTGGCAAATTTGCCGGATTGAATGTCTTTCAGGATGACTTTCATGCGTTCCTTGGTGGCCTTGTCAATCACGACAGGGCCGCGGGTCATGTCGCCGTATTCGGCCGTGTTCGAAATCGAGTAGCGCATTTCCGAGATTCCGCCTTCGTAGACCAGGTCCACGATCAGCTTCATCTCGTGGCAGCATTCGAAATAGGCCATCTCGGGCGCGTAACCCGCTTCGACCAGCGTTTCGTACCCCGCCTGAATCAGCGCGGTGAGGCCGCCGCAGAGCACGGACTGTTCGCCGAAGAGATCGGTTTCGGTTTCCTCGCGAAAATTCGTTTCGATCACTCCGGCGCGCGCGCCGCCGATGCCGCTGGCGTACGCGAGGCCGATTTTCTTCGTATCGCCGGCGGGATCCTGATGAATGGCCAGCAGGCAGGGAACTCCCGCGCCTTGTGAAAACTGGTGGCGCACGAGGTGTCCCGGCCCCTTCGGCGCGACCATGAACACGTTGACGTCCTTGGGCGGCTTGATGAATCCGAAATGGATCGAGAAGCCGTGCGCCAGCGCGAGGTATTTCCCGGGCTTCATGGTTTGTGCGATGTCGGCATCGTAAATCCCCGGCGTCAGTTCATCGGGAGTAAGGATCATGACGATGTCGGCTTCTTCCGCGGCCTGGCGCACCGGCAGTACGCGCAGCCCGGCCTTTTGCGCCTTGGCGACGGACGCGCTCGTGCTCTTCAGGCCGACAATTACGTCGCAGCCGGAATCCGCCAGATTCATGGCGTGGGCATGGCCCTGCGATCCAAATCCGATCACGGCAATTTTCTTGTCCTTGATGTAATTCAAATCCGCGTCTTTATCGTAGTAAACCTTCACGTTTCCTCCTGTTGCGTTTCGGGGTTTCCATTCACAGTCACTGGAACTGTTTTCTTTGCGCGCGTTGTTGAATTGCACTTGCGCGCTTTTATAGCGCAGGCTTCAGCCTATGGGTTGCGTCTCTGCTAGGACTAAAATCCACAGGCTGAAGCCTGCGCTACCGAAGGCCATCCGCGACGAATAGTTTAAACCTTTGCTTGCGGGTAGCATCCAAGAATTTTTACTGAATCCGCAAATTCCTTGAGTTCTTCGAGCGCCGCTCGCGTTTCCGGATCCTTGAGCGAGGCCTGGAGATCGAGATAGAAGCAGTAACTCCACGGCGTGCCGGGAATGGGGCGGCTTTCAATCTTCAGCAAATTCAGGTTACGGCGGGCGAAGGTGTTCAGCGCGGAACACAAGGATCCCGGTTTATGCGCGAGGTGCAGGGCCAGGGAAAGCTTGTCGGCGTTTTCCGCGACCTCGGCGGAAGTGGCCAGCAACAAGAAGCGCGTGTAATTCTCCGGATGATCTTCGAGGTGCTCGCGCAGAATCACGGCGCCATAGACGGACGCGGCGCGCTTGCTGGCAATTCCCGCCTTCGTCGCGTCGCCCGCACCCATCACTTCGCGGACGCTGCCGGCTGTGTCATCGGTCGCCACGCGCTTGATCGAAGGGTGGCTGGCGAAGAATCGCTCGCACTGAGCGAGGGCGACCGGATGGGAAGAAACCTGGGTGATGCGCTCAAACGTCGCCCCCGGAAGGCCGATGAGGTTGTGAACGATCGGAATGACTACTTCGGCCTGGATGTGCAGGCCGCTCGAAATCAGCAGGTCATACGAGCGGTGGACCGATCCGGCGAGACTGTTTTCAATGGGAGCGAGGATGTAATCGGCGACGCCATCCTGGATGCTCGTGTAAAGCGCTTCAAACGTGGTCCGCGGAACGAGCTGAATGTCCTCGCCCAGGAGCTTGACGGCCGCTTCTTCGCTGAATGCACCGCGCTCGCCCTGAAAGGCGATTCGGGAAGAGGGAGGGACCTTCATTCCCATGGTCCACAGATAAGTATTCGCGCGTTTGGGCGTCGCGGCATAAGCACCCAAACTATCAGGGCGCGAAGCCGTCAGTCAAACATTGCATCAATTGGAAATGAAAACGGAACGGTCAATTTCCTTCCATCCGCATTTCCGAAATGAACTCTTTTCAATGAATCGCACGGGCAAAAGATCGCGCGCGCGCTAGGCGCGCGGGACCCGCTTGCCGCCGAGCACGGTCGCGCTCGGGAGGAGCCTCTGGTGGCCGGAGATTTTATTGTTGTAGTTATCGAGGAAATCGAAATTTCCTTTTCGCAGTTCGAGCACCGCCACGTCGGCGGGCGCGCCCACGTTGAGCGTGCCGCGGTCGTTGAACAATGGGAAGATGCGCGCGGCATTCACGGTGGCGCGCGCGATGGCCTGCTCGACCGTCATGCCGTAACCGAACAGCTTCGACATGCAGTTGGGAAGGTCGATGACCCCGGTCTCATGGGCGTTCGTGTTCCAGTCGGTAGAGAACGTATCGGGCCAGAAACCGGCCTTCATGATCGCGGCAATGGTGTCCCACCTCATGTGCCCTTTCTGTCCGTTGCCAACATCGAACCAGACGCCGCGGCGCCGCGCCGCCAGCACTTCGGGCAGGATGTGGCCGCTGTCGTCGATGATGCTGTTGGGCGGCGGCGCAAACATGTGGGTGACGATGTCGCCGCGCTTCAACATTTCGATGAGCTTGGGAAGAGGCGAGATGGTCTGCCCCATGTGGATCATCACGGGCAGGCCGAAAGAAGTGGCCACTTCCTGCGTGCGACGGAGCACTTCGTAGTCGTTCTCGCCCGCGACATCGCGCGACAGTCGCGCCTTGACGCCGGCGATGAAGTCGCGGTTCTTCGAGATCGCGTCGCGCGCCGCTTCGACATCCGCGTTCTTCAGGTCCATCGTGTCGCCATCGGGCAGGATGCCGGCGCGCCCGATGTTGATCAGCACGCGGCCCTGCTGAGGCGACGTGCGCGCGACGGCAATCGTATCGCCGATGTGGTCAGCCCCTTGCGTTCCCGCGTCGATCCACCCGGTCACGCCGTCCCGCAACACGAGGCCGGGCCCTTGTGGGAAGCGCCCGCAATGCGTGTGGATATCGAGCAGGCCGGGAACGACGAGCTTGCCGTGCGCGTCGATGGTGTCGGCTGCGTCGCCCGCGATGGTGGCTTCGACGGCCGCGATGCGGCCTCCCGAGATCGCCACGTCACGGACGGCGTCGAGCCGGACGGAAGGGTCGATGACGCGGCCGCCCTTGATGATCAGGTCATAGCTTGCCGCAAATACTCTCCGCCCGCGGGCGAACAGTGCAGCGCCTGCGCTTGCTGCGGCAACTGATAGAAATCGGCGACGGTTCAACATCGCTGCCTCCCTAATGTGACTTGAAGGTCAGATATTGAGCGCGTCGAACCTGTCTGTCAACAAGGGATCGCCCGGAGGCACTTCTGTACCCTGGCGCAAGGAAGGGAAAGCACTTTCACGCCACACCCGTCCTACAATTTGTTCAAGCCATCAAGGCCGGCGACTTTGTAAGCTTCGGCAAAAGTGGGGTAATTGAAAACGGTGTCGCGAAAATAATCCATCGTGCCGCCGAAGGTGAGGACGGCCTGGCCGATGTGCACGATTTCCGCGGCGCTTTCTCCGATGACGTGGATGCCGAGGACTTTGCGCGTATCGGGGTGAAAAAGAATTTTCAGCATGCCGGTGTGGTCGCCGACGATTTGCGCTTTGGCCAGCTCTTCATATTTTGAAATGCCAACTTCAAAGGGGATATGCGATTCGGTCAAAGTGGCTTCGGTCTGGCCGACCATGGAAATCTCGGGGATGGTGTAAATGCCGTAGGGAAGTAGGGCCGTGCTCATTTCGGCGGGGGCGCCAAAAATGTGGCAACTGGCCATGCGTCCCTGTTCCATGGAAGTGGAAGCGAGCGAAGGAAATCCGATGACGTCCCCCGCCGCGTAAATATTTGGGATAGACGTTTGGAAGGACTTATTCACCTCGAGTTTGCCGCGTGAGGCCGTCTTGAGTCCGGCGGCATCGAGATTCAGCAGATCAGTGTTGGCCTGGCGGCCCACCGCGTACATCAGGCAGGTGGCGTGAATGTGCTTGCCGCTCTCCAGGTTCGCGACCACCCGGCCGCGCTCGTCGGTTTGAATCGTGGTGACTTTTTCGCCGAGGCGGAAGATGGCCCCCTGCCGGCGCATGTGATAGCGCAGCGCCTCCACGATTTCGGAATCGACAAACTCCAGCAGCTCCGGCCTTTGTTCGATCAGCGTGACTTCCACGCCCATGGCCACGAGCATCGAGGCGTATTCGAGGCCGATCACGCCGCCCCCGACGATGATGAGTTCGCGCGGGATCTCCTCCATCTGAAAGAACTGGTCGCTGGCAATAATTTTCTTGCCGTCAAAAGGGATGTCGCCCGGGTGGGAAGGCCGTGTGCCGCAGGCGATCAGAACATGGGTGGCGTGAAGCATGTGCGCTTCCGTCTCGCCTTGCACTTCGATGGTGTTGGCGTCGAGGAACTGCGCGGTGCCGCAAAGCAAGTCGATCCCGTTGCGGCGCAACTGATCGCGCACGACCCCGGTTTCCCGCTCCACGACCTGCATGACTCGGGCGGCCAAATGGCGAATAGATATGCGGTCCTTAACGACGTAATCGCTTCCGTAAAACGAGCGGTGGCGGAATCCGGTGAGATGAAGAATGGCTTCGCGCAGGGTCTTGCTGGGAACAGTGCCGCCGTGGATGCAAACGCCGCCGACCATGTCGTTTCGATCCACCATGGCCACGCGCTTGCCAAGCTTCGCCGCGGCAATGGCGCCTTTTTGACCCGCAGGCCCGCTTCCAACAACCACAAGGTCATATTGAATCGGGTGCATCAATCCTCTTCTGCTTGGTTCGCGCACAGTTTCTGTTTGCAAAGGTGAGCACCCTCACGGTAGAAATGGGATGAAATCCGTTCGCGCTCAGTGTATGGGAGTGCGGGAGCAGAAACAATCCTGGGATCGGTGGCGCCCAGTCTCATTGTGCGCCAATTCTGCTGTCAATTCCCGCGTAAGTTGTTTTTCCTCAGTGGTTTCACATAAGGCTACGAAAGTAACTGCATATCTCTCCCATAGAGAAATTGAATCGACGCCGCCTAAGCCGTCCCCGATATTAAGACGCGCAGATGAAGGTAAGGTTGCACTTCCAATAATTTTTATCGGCCGCGTTGACCGTTCGCATTAATGGAATTCCCTGGGCACCGGATATGGGAACTACGGTGCTTGAAACCGTGGGACAATACTAATTCTAGAGAAGGCGGGGTCCAATCGAGTGTTCCGAAATATTTGAAACCAAAATGTGCCGTCGGACCCTCTAAGACTTTAGATTCAATATCGTAGACGAGAGCGACAACGGGAAGATTCCGGGTAGCCAATGCACATCTCCGCCCCGTTCATACGACGACCCGTTGCGACTTCGCTTTTGAGCGTCGCGATTCTGCTTGCGGGCGGTGTCGCCTTCTATTTCTTGCCCGTGGCGGCGCTTCCCCACATTGATTTTCCCACGATTTATGTTCGCGCGTCTTTGCCAGGGGCGAGCCCTGAGACTGTAGCCTCCTCGTTGGCCACACCGCTGGAGCGCCAGTTCGGCCGGATTGCCGGCGTCACCCAAATGACCTCCACCAGCCAGCTGGGCAACACGGGGATCACGCTTCAGTTCGATCTGGACCGAGACATTAACGCGGCGGCGCGGGACGTGCAGGCTGCCATTAACGCGGCCTCCGGGCAATTGCCTGCTAACCTGCCATACCTGCCTTGGTACCGCAGGATTAATCCGTCCGAAACGGACATTTTAGATTTGGCTGTGTCATCGGACACGATTCCCAGGAGTCATCTCTACGATTTGTCCGATTCCATTCTCGCTCAGAAAATCTCTCAGGTCGAAGGCGTGGGCCAAGTCAACACCTACGGGGGAGCAAGACCGGCCGTCCGCGTGGATGTAAATCCGAATGCGCTGGCCCACTATGGGATCAGTTTGGAGGAAGTACGGGGCGCACTTCGGGCAGCGAACACGAACAGCCCAAAGGGGAATCTGGAGGATTCCTCCAACCGGTGGGTTCTGTTTGCCACAGACCAACTCCTGAAGCCGGAGCAGTACGTACCCTTGATCGTGGCGTACCGGAACGGGGCTCCGGTTCGGCTGATCGATATTGCGAAAGTGACGGAGGGAATCGAAGACCTTAGAAATTCGGGATATGCGAATGGCAAACCCGCCGTGGTGATCGGAATTGGCCGCCAACCCGGCGCCAACATTATTGAGACCGTCGACCGGATCAAAGCATTGATGCCGGAGCTGCGCGCTTCGATCCCGCCATCGGTCACCTTGATTCCCACTTTTGATCGCACCACAACGATCCGGGCGTCCGTGAATGATATCGAATTCACGCTGCTGTTGACCGTCGCGCTCGTGGTGATGGTTATTTTTCTGTTCTTGCGCAATGCCTGGGCCACGATCATTCCCAGTATCGCGGTCCCGCTGTCCATCATCGGCACGTTTGGAGTAATGTACCTTTTCGGTTACAGCCTCGATAACCTTTCGCTGATGGCCCTGGCGATCTGCACGGGATTTGTGGTGGACGACGCGATTGTGGTGATCGAGAACATCACGCGCTATCTGGAAGAAGGGGAATCGCCGCTCGCCGCGGCGATGAAGGGATCCCGCGAAATTGGATTCACCGTATTGTCGATGAGCACTTCCCTGATCGCGGTGTTCATTCCCCTCTTGCTGATGGGTGGAATCATCGGGAGATTGTTCCGTGAATTTGCCATCACCTTGAGCGCGGCCATCGTCGTGTCCTTGTGCGTGTCCCTGACCACGACTCCGATGATGTGCGCCCTGTTCCTGAAATCGGAAAAGAATATGAAGCGCGGGAAATTATATCTGGCGAGCGAACGTGTATTTCAACGGGGAGTGTCAACCTACGCTTCCGGGTTGCGCTGGGTGCTACGCCATCAACCCTTTATGCTCGTGCTTACGGGCGCGACGATTTGCCTCAGCGTTTACTTATATATTGTCATTCCCAAGGGTTTCTTCCCGCAGCAGGATACGGGTCTGATGGCTGGAAACATCCTGGGAGCCCAGGATACTTCCTTCCCCGTGATGCAGCAGAAATTGAAGCAATACACGGACATCGTCATGAGCGACCCGGCGGTTAAGGCGATGGCAGCGAACACCGGGGGCGGGGCGGAAAATACCGGGCGCATGCAAGTCGAATTAAAGCCAATCGCCGAGCGAAAGATCACCGTGGATCAAGTCATCGCGCGCCTGCGGCGCAAACTTGCGGTGGTTCCCGGGGCCACACTATTCCTCCGGGCGTATCAAGACATCACGGTAGGCGGGCGGATCAGCAGTTCGCAATATCAATACACGCTATCCAGTGAAAATCTCTCTGACCTGCAGGCATGGGCCCCTCGCGTCGAGTCGATGATGAGGCAATTGCCCCAGTTGCGGGACATTGCCAGCGATCAGCAAACTCGCGGTTTGCAAGCGACCCTGGTGATTGACCGCGATACGGCGTCGCGACTCGGCATTTCACCGTCGACCATCGATAACACGCTCTATGACGCGTTCGGCCAGCGGCAGGTCTCCACGATCTACACGCAATTGAACCAGTATCACGTGGTGATGGAAGTCGATTCGACCTTCCGGGAGAGCACGGATGCGATCCAAACCCTCTACGTACGATCGTCGAATGGAACCCAGGTACCCTTGAGCGCTTTTACTCACTATGAGACGCAGAATACGGCCCTCGCCGTCAACCATCAGGGCCAATTTCCCGCGGTCACGATCTCGTTCAACCTCGGAGAAGGCGTCGCTTTGGGTGACGCTGTCACCGAAATCCAGGCTGCCGTTTTGCACCTGGGACTTCCTTCGGATATTCATCCTACGTTCCAGGGAAACGCGCAGGCCTTCCAGTCTTCTCTGTCGAGCCAGCCCTGGCTCATTCTCGCCGCGCTCGTCGCCGTTTACATTGTATTGGGGATGCTGTATGAAAGTTATATCCACCCGATAACGATTCTCTCGACCTTGCCTTCCGCTGGGGTGGGCGCTCTTTTGGCTTTGTTGATCTTTCACAACGAATTGACCGTAATCGCGATCATCGCCATTGTTCTGTTAATCGGGATTGTAATAAAGAACGCCATCATGATGATCGATTTTGCATTGGACGCGCAGCGATCCGGGAAAACGCCCGAGGATTCTATTTACCAGGCTTGCCTGCTGCGTTTTCGTCCGATCATGATGACGACGATGTCGGCGCTCTTTGGAGGGTTGCCGCTAGCGTTGATGGCCGGCACGGGCTCGGAATTGCGCCGGCCGCTGGGCATCAGCATTGTTGGAGGGATGATGGTCAGCCAAGCCCTCACTCTGTATACGACGCCGGTGATCTACCTCTACATGGACCGGCTGCAACTGCGATTTCGCCGGAGGAAGCGCGCGTCTGCGATTCCTGGCCAAGTCCCTCCGACTCCGGCAACCCTGCGTGGCCCGTCGCTGACTTGATAGCTTTCGGAAAAAGTGAGCCACCATTTGTCATTCCGAGCAAAGCGAGGAATCTCGCCTGGATTTAACCCCAACAAAAGAAGGAGAGATTCCTCGCTTTGCTCGGGATGACAAAATTGACTAATTTTTCCGCAGACTATTAAGCCCTGAGGTGCCGTAGAATTGGGACGGGACGCCATATGAAAATCCTTCCCTCCATCGCAACTGCAGTCCTGCTCTCGGGGCTGAGCGTCACCCTGCTGGCGTTCCAAGGGCGAGTATTCGAGGAAGATGAGGACGCCCCGGGGCTCGCCGCCGATGCGCATGAAAACGCTGAATGGGTATTTGCCCGTTTCCATTTCCCATCGAACAATGATGAGGGCGGCTTCCGGCGTTTCCATCTCTGGGCGGCGGATTATCCCAAAGCAGATCGGCAATTCACCATGGGCGTACGGCGCCTCACGAGGCTCCATGCGCGGGGTGTGGAACAAGTGGTCGATGCGGACTCGGACGAACTGTTCAACTGGCCGTGGATTTATATGGAACATGGCAATGGTTGGAATCTCAACGAGGACGAGGCGGCACGGCTCCGCCAGTACCTGCTGAGGGGCGGTTTTCTGCTGTCCGATGATACGCATGGAGATTATGAATGGCAGGCGCTCGTCCGCGGTTTGGAATTGATTTTCCCCGGGCGGCCGATTGAAGATTTAAAGAACGAAGACGAAATTTTTCATGTCATGTACGACCTGGACGACAGAGTACAGATCCATGGAACACGATTTATCTGGGGAGGGTGGCCTTACACTCCCGACATGCGTGTGCCGAAATGGAGAGCAATTCGTGACGATAAAGGCCGAATCATGGTGGCCATCTGCCACAACTCTGACGTGGGCGACGCCTGGGAATGGGCCGATAGTCCTCACTATCCCGAACGTGAAACTTCGCTGGCCTACCGAATCGGGATCAATTATATCCTCTTCGACATGACGCACTGATTTCCCGCGGGTAGAAATGCCGGCTGTATTTACGAAAGCAGACTGATTCCGCGGCCTTCGTAATTCCAAGACCAATGCGAATTGGGGTTGACGCAGGAGAAGGGAGGACGTATGTTTTGCGCAAAATATGGAATAGGATCGGAAATTCTCGACGGGCGTTTCCCTCGGGTGAAGAGCTGCGCATGGACGGCAAACAACAAGGGAGAATAAGTCGTGAGACAAAAGGGCAATGGCAGAAGTTTTCACCTATTTTTGCTGCTTTTGCTGGCAGCATTGCCAATGGCCGTCATGGCGCAGAACTACCCGCCGGACGGGACGGCAATCCCAACAATAGCTTTGACCGGCGGGCCGGCCGTTCAGGAGCCGTCCCCCAATCCTCCCGACCAGCAATCTCAATGGAACATGGAATTGGCAGGCTTCAGCGACCTTCAGGGCCGGTCGGCGTACCAGCCGATCATCATTAACGAGGGCGGCCGCGAAATCGCCTACGTCGGCCACCACACCGGCAGCGCGATGAATCCGCTAACGGGCGTCGTGGAGCCCAACGGGACTTCGATCGTGGATGTGACAGATCCCGCGAAGCCCAAGTTCCTGGCTCATATTCCGGGCTCAACGGAGGCGGGCGAAGAAGCGGGCGGCGCGCAGATGGTGCGCGTCTGCAGCGGAAGCGTTTTGCCGCATGGAGTGCGCGGCAAATGGTATTTGCTGCGGCCGCTGGGATCGAAGGCGCAGGAGATTTATGACGTCACCGATCCGGCCCACCCGTCTCGACTGACGCAAATCGTGGGCGAACTCGATCATACCCACAAGAGTTGGTGGGAATGTGACACGGGGATCGCGTACCTGGTTGCAAATGCGCCGGCGGAAGGCTGGAAGGGCCAGCACATGAAGATTTACGATTTGAGCGACCCGGCGAAGCCCGTCTACATTCGAGACTTTGGCTTGCTCGGCCAACAACCGGGAGCTACGTCACACGAAGGCGTCGTGGAAGGGATAGCCATTCATGGAATGGTTTCCGCCGGGACTGCCAAGAACCGGGTCTATGCGGCCTATGGCACGGGAGCGAACGGCGTAATTCAGATTCTGGATCGGAAGAAACTGCTGACCGCATTTGAAAACCCCAAGAGGCCGACGACGGAAGAAATGCTCGCACCGCAGTTGGGGTACCTTACGATGTCACCGGACCAGGGCGCCCACACGACGTTTCCGATATTTGGCGAGCCGATCCCGGAATTCCAGGGACATACCGCGCTGAAGAATCGGGACCTTCTGATCGTCCCCTCGGAATCGTCTCGAGGCGACCATTGCTCTCCCGGTCCGAGTGGAGATCGAGCTGGGCCGCACCTGGCGTTTTTGGTGGACATCAGCAATGAAGCCACGCCATGGCCCATTTCGACGTTTCGCGTGCCAGAAAATCCGGGAGATTACTGCGGCAGGGGCGGGCGCTTCGGCACGCATTCAGTGGCCGAATCGTTCTATCAGCCTTACTACGGAAAGATTGCGATCTTTTCCTGGTTCAATGCGGGCACTCGCGTTTTTGATATTCGCGATCCCTTTGCGGTGCAGGAGGTGGCCTATTTCATTCCTGCGCCAAACAAGAACACGATGGCGTTCTGCCCGGAGGATGGAATCAGTCATCCGGCCGGCGATCCCAAGATCACTACGGCCTGCCAAAAAGTAATTGAAACGAATAATGTCGAGGTCGATGACCGCGGGCTCATCTACAGTGCGGACCGGGGGGGCTCTGGACTGCATATCATGCGGCTTACAGGGCATGCGAAAGAGATCGTGGCGGCAAAATAAATTTTTCGAGTAGCACAGCCACTCTTGGCTGTGCGGTTTTCGCCACTTTCACGCATCCATGCACTATCGACGATCGCAAAAATCGCACAGCCAAGAGTGACTGTGCTACTTTTCTGTGCAACTAGCGATGATTCTTACGAGCGAATCCGCGGTCGAGGCTTGTTTTGCGTCCGGCGCAACGCCATAATGGAGCCAGTTGCCATGGACAGAATGAACACACGAAGACTCGCGTTGCTGGCTGCCGCCGGGTTGACCTTGCTCGCCGCCACGCGCACGACGCTTCCTCGAACCTTTGCCGCTGCGCCTGCGGCTCGTGCCGAGGACGCGAACCCGCCGGTGATCCGCTTTGTGAAAAATCCGGAGATGGCGCCGCCGCTGCAGGCCCAGGACCTGCTCGGAAAACCGGTCAGCAAGGAGAATTGGGAGGGCAAAGTTGTGCTGGTGAATTTTTGGGCGACCTGGTGCCCGCCATGCCGCGAGGAAATTCCAGAACTGCTGGAGCTGAAAAAGGAATACAAGGATCGGTTGGAGATCGTCGGCATTTCGGAGGATGACGACCCGCCGGAAAGCGTGTTGAAGTTCGCGCGGCAGAAGGGAATGACCTATCCCATCGTAATGGCCACGCCGGGGTTGATCGAGTCGTATGGTGGGGTTCCCGCGCTGCCCACAACGTTCCTGATCGATCCGCAGGGCAAGGTCGTGCAGAAGCATAGCGGGCTATACCCGATTGAGTCTTATGATCGGGAGATTCGCGCGCTGTTGGGCATGCCCACGGATGCGCGCGTGGAAACTTTCGTGGATACGGGGCAGGTCTTCCTGAGAAATGCCGCGAATGCGACGGAATTGCCCGGCGTCAGTTTCAAGGGATTGACCGCGGACCAGAAAAAGCGAGCGCTTCGCCGGTTGAATTCGGAAAGCTGCACGTGCGGATGCAAGCTGACGCTTTCGCAATGCCGCGTGAACGACGGGGAATGCCCGGTCAGCGGCAAACTGGCGGCGCAAGTCGTGAAAGAAGTTGCCAGCGGCGCGAAACCGGCGCGAACGCCGCCTGCGAAGGGGACGAGTTCGATTACGCAATAGTTTTGAGTAGGGCAGGCTTCACAGGCTGCGGAAAAAGTAGTTTATTTTGTCATTTCGAGCGAAGCGAGGAATCCCTCTTTGATTTAACTCCATGAAAAGAAAGAGAGATTCTTCGGTCGCCGCGGCGACCTCGGAATGACAAACGGGGTGGGGCCCTTTTTCCGCAAGCTGTTCAGCCTGTCGCTGTTGATTTCCTCACAATTTAAGCCAAACCCGACAGGCTGAAGCCTATCCTACTCGGAGGTGCAACGACATGGTGCAAATAATCGCTCGGGCACTCGCGGCATTGTCGGTTTTGCTTCCGTTTAGCGGGGGAGCGAGTTGCAACTCGTCGAGTGATGTCGTGGCGCTTCCGGACCCCGTGGTGGACAATCCCCTCGCCGCAGCAAAAGGGCAGGAGACGGTTGTCGTCGCGGGCGGATGTTTCTGGGGAATTCAGGCGGTGTTTGAACGCCTGAAGGGCGTCCTCCGCGCCACTTCCGGCTATTCGGGAGGTGCGGCGAACACGGCGACCTACGAAAAGGTGTGCTCGGGCCGCACGGGCCATGCGGAGGCTGTCGAAGTTGTTTTCGATCCCTCGCAGATTTCATTCGGGCAGGTCTTGAAGGTGTTCTTTTCCGTCGCGCACGATCCTACGCAACTCAACCGGCAAGGGCCCGACCAGGGCACGCAATATCGCTCCGCAATTTTTTATGGGTCGGAAGACCAGAAGCGAATCAGCGAGGCCTACGTGAAACAACTGGACACGGCCCGGGTGTTCCGTCAACCCATCGTCACGCAGCTTGTTCCGCTTGAAGCTTTCTATGCCGCGGAGGATTATCACCAGGGGTACATGGACCTTCATCCCGAGAACATGTACATCGTGATCAACGACTATCCAAAGGTTGAAAACCTGCGCAAGCACTATCCTTCGCTGTTTGTGGAGAAAAAGTAAAGGAAGCTGAGGAAACAAAGGAAGCAAAGGAAACTCAGGCAATCACATGCGGCGCCGGAGCCCTTCTGCTATTTGAGTTTGTCGAGGTTGTATTTCGTTTCCAACGAATGCCCGTAGGGGAGCATTACCTTGACTGTCGCCCTTCCGGGGGTGAACTGCCCGGCGTGGAAATTCAGAAGGATTTCTCGTGTATAAGGCGTGCAGTCGGAGTTCACCGGGGAAGCGGTTGCACTGAACGGATCACAGGTCACGGTATTGGTCATCTTCTGCGGTTCGATCGATTTCGTTTGGGAGACGACAACCTTGAAGCTATCGGCGGGCGGCACCGGGCCGGCATAATTTAGCCGAATAGAAACCACGACCCTCACGATGACCAACCCTGAGTTCTCTTGATAATCCTTATCAGCTTGAAACTTGCTGTAGCCATTCGTCCGTGATGTCCTCAATACGATTTGCTCATACGGGGTCTGGAATTCCACCGATTGCGCGAAGGCAACTGGATGATCAGAAGGGTATGGGAAGTCATGGGTGTACTGCTTGAGAAAATCGGCGAGCTCCTCGCGGTTCGTCGTTTGACCGAGAGAATACGCCTCGCGAACTTCTTCGGGCTGAAGTGATGAGCTGAAAGCCAGCGCGTTGAACGACAACAGAGCGCCGAGGCTGAGCACAGACATTCCAATTTGCACGGCGCGTGCAAGCGGAGAAGCGGTCCCCCGGATGCCTTGCAGTTTCATTACCTCTAAGTATACAACCAGATTATGAAATCTAAACGCGCACCCTTGCGAAACCCGCAAGAGTACGGCACCCGGCTAACCTTGTTGGTGGATACCGCCAATTTTTTAAAAGTCCAGTGCCGACAAAAAAAGCCCGGAGGCCACAATTGCGGCCTCCGGGCTCGAGTTGATTAAATTTACTAGTTCGCGAGTGGATCGGGGCGCAACTGGAACTTGACGGCTTTGCTGGTTGTGCCTTTGCCGCCTTCGATGTGCCAGGGAGCGCGCGTGGCGTAGGTGGACCAGAGTCCCTTGCCCTTCCAGCCGGTTTTGGGATCGTCGATGCGGCCGTCCATGCTCTTGGCGAAGAAGCCCATGGGATAGGGAACGCGCATGACCACCCATTTTCCGGTTTGCGGGTCGAGAGCCTCGAGCGCGTCATTGTCATTCGCGGTAACGATCGGAGTATTCTTGCCCATTCCGAACGTGTCGAATTGATCGACCCAGTTGTAGTAGTTCGTGTCGGCGCTGCCGTATTCCGTGGTGCCTTGGAAGCTCGGTCCAGGCGTGCGATACAGCGTCCAGCCTTCGGGGCAGTGCTGGCCGGTGGCGGTGGGGCCGTTGAGCGGGCCTTTGCACTTGCGGCGGTCAAAGCTGGCGTAGTGACCGCTGGCGAGAACCGTCCATACCACACCGTCGCGAGTGATATCCATTCCGCGCGGTGAGAAGCCCTGCACGGGGGCTTTCGGGTTGTTCCACGGCACTTCATAGATTTCCGCGAGCGAAGTGCGCGCGGGGTCCGAGCCGAGATTCAAGCGAACAATGGCGCCGGGGAAGCCGAGGACCGTGCCCCAAATCGAGCCGTCGGCCGGACTCGGGCTGATGGCATAGAAGCCCGCCTTAATGCGCATGTCCTTGGAGGGATCCATCGGCTGTCCGGGTTCCGTGTATTCGTCCCGCTTGCCGTTGCCGTTGGTGTCGAGAACGATAGGCGTCCAGCCCTGCGCTTTCTGGGAATCGTGGGTTTCATCGTAGAGTTTTGTGTTCATCCAGCCGACATTGTCGCCGCCGGGATTGCTGAACCAGAGAGTGCTGTTGGCATCCTCGGCGAACATCAGGTGCTGCGAGCTGGCGCACATGTCGACGAGGGTCCACTGTCCCGTCTTGGGATCGTAGAAGTTCGTCTGCCGCGAGCTACTCGCAAGCGGGAGCACCATCGCGGATGCGAGGCTCGAACCCTTCTTGCAGTAGTCCGGGTTTTCCCGGGGGCGCGTGGCGGCGGCCGTCCAGAGCCGGCCCTTGGAGTCCATCATCAAGCTGTGGGCCGTGGCGTGAGAGATGGCGACCGGCTCTTTGCCCCAATACGGCGAGGGTTCAAGCACTTCTTCCGGCTCGGCCATCTGGGTGCCTGGCTTAAACGGAATCGCGATCTGGGTAAACGAGTTCTTGGTCGGGTCCAGCGCAGTTATGTAGTCCGAGCCGTCTTCATGAACACCGTAGACGAGGCCGTTTGGATTGGAGCTCGGATTCCTGCGATCGACGGAAATCTCATCGTGGAAATATTCTTTTGGCGTGGCCCAATCCCACTCGGTGATCACGACGTTGCGCTCCAACCCTTGCGGGCGGGGCGGAGCAGGCGGCAATTCGCCGTTCTTGATGCGATCAGTCCAGTCGGCATATTCCCCAAGCATGCGCTTGCGCCCAACGCGCGTGGCAACGCTGCTCATCTGGCTTCCGACCTGCGCAGACTGAATGCGGCGGTCCCAGGCAGCGTAGGAAGTGTCAAACGCGCCGAGGCTGGAAGGAATCGTGCGTGTGGCTTTGTCGCCGAGTTGGTGGCAGGATTCGCAGCCGTCGGTCTTCACGTTCTCAACCCAATTCCCCTGATCCTTGATGCGATCGGAGATGCCATTTCCTTTATCGCCCGTGCCGGGGAAATCGCTCTTCGGGGGAATGTGCAGCAGGGAATACCAGTAGGCGGCCGGATAATACTGCGCCGCTTCATGCGGATCCGACGCGATGACGGCAGTCAGGTTGAGCATTTTTCCCGGCGCCGATTTTACTTTGGGAGAATCCACCAGGCCGTAGCCGCGCACCCAGAACGTCGTAATTGGCTTTGGGAAGTTCGGGGATCACGTAGCGGCCCTGATCGTCGGTCACGACGATCTTGCGATAACCGGTGGGAAAATCTTTCGTTTCGGCGATGACCCAGACGCCGGCTTCGGGGCCCTTGGAGCTGGTGACCACGCCGCCGATATCGTCGGCAACGATTTTAACTTCCGCAGCGGGCTTGCGCGCCGAGTGGCCGGTGCGCACAACTCCCAGCAATGCAACGAGAGTGATTGCCACGATTCCGAGAAACAACATTTTCTTGTTCATATCGGCTGATCTCCTTCGGCGGCTGGGCCAAGGCCAGGGCATCCTCAATCGAAGATTGGGATGCGCAACCAGAACCTGAATTGAGGGCCGTGACAAATCGTATGCCTGACTGAAACCATTGTCAATCGCATGTACAACGGGGTCGACAACTTTTATGGCGTGGTTTCAATGGGGGGAGGACAAGAGTCTAAACCCGCACCCTTGTCCGCCGCGGAGGACAGGTGTGCGGCACACGCTTCAGAGGCTGCGGAAAAAGGGCCCCACTCGTTTTGTCATTCCGAGCGGAGCGAGGAATCTCTCTTCGATTTAACTCCATGAAAAGAAAGAGAGATTCCTCGCTCCGCTCGGAATGACAAAATAAACCACTTTTTCCGCAGACTGTTCAGGGCGGTGTGCCATGCTGCCAAATTTAATCGTCAAGGCCCGATCGAGGTAGATATCGCCTATAAAAAAACGCCCAGAGTCCACTTGCGGTCTCCGGGCGTTTGGTTTGAAAGTTAAATTAGCTAATTCGCGAGCGGATCGGGGCGCAGCTGGAATTTTACGGCCTTGCTGGTTGTGCCCTTTCCACCTTCGATGTGCCAGGGTGCGCGCGTGGCGTAGGTGGACCACAAGCCTCGGCCTTTCCAGCCAGTTTTTGGATCGTCGATGCGGCCGTCCAGGCTCTTGGCGAAGAAGCCCATGGGGTAGGGAACACGCATCACGATGAACTTGCCGGTGGCCGTATCCAGAACATCCAGCGCGTCCGAGTCATTGCCGGTAGCGACCGGTATGTTCTTTCCCATACCGAGCGTATCGAACTCATCGACCCAGTTGTAGTAGTTCGTATCGGCGCTGCCGTATTCCGTGAGGCCTTTGAAGCTTGGGCCGGGCGTGCGGTACAGCGTCCAACCTTCCGGACATTGTTTGCCGGTCGCGGCAGGGCCATTCAGCGGGCCTTTGCACTTGCGGCGGTCGAAGCTGGCAAAATGGCCGCTGGCGAGGACCGTCCAAACGACGCCATTGGAGTCGATGTCCAATCCCCGCGGTGCGAAGCCCTGCACGGCGGCTTTGGGTTCGTTCCAGGGAACTTCGTAATATTCAGCGAGCGCAGTCTTGGCTGGATCTGGCCCCGGGTTCAGGCGAACAATTCCTCCGGGGAAGCCGAGGACGGTCCCCCAAACGGACCCATCCGCAGGGCTGGGAATGATGCCGTAATATCCCACCTTGATCCGCGTGTCTTTCGCGGGGTCGGTCGGCTGGCCGGGTTCGGTGTAATCATCCCTTTTGCCATTTCCGTTTGTGTCCAGGATCAGAGGCGTCCAGCCTTGCGATTTCTGAGCGTCGTGAGTTTCGTCGAACATTTTTGTGTTCAACCAACCCACGTAGTCGGTGCCCGGATGTCCAATCCACAGCGTATGATTTGCGTCACTGGCAAAATTCAAGTGCAGGGAGCTGGCGCACGTGTCGACAAGAGTCCATTGTTTTGTCTTGGGGTCGTACACGTTCACCTGCCGGGAGCCCTTCTCGATCGGGAAAGTGATTGCCGACGCAAGGGGGGATCCCGCTTTGCAGAATGCCGGGTTGTCGTGGTCGCGCGTCTGGGAAGCAGTCCAAATTCTGCCCTGTGAATCCATCGCTAAACTGTGCGCCGCGGCTCGGGCTGTAGAGATCGCCTCGGATCCCCAATAGGGCGAGGGTTCCAGCACCTCGGGGGGTTCCACGAGAGGAGTTCCTGGGTTCGAGGGAATGGGAACCTCGGTAAACGAGTTCTTCGTTGGATCAAGAATCGTTAACAGATCTGTGCTTTCCTCGTGGACTCCATAGACCAGGCCGTTGGGGTTCATGGTGGGATTCCAGCGGTCCACTGTGATTTCGTCATGGAAATAGTCCTTTTGTCCGGACCAATCCCACTGCGTGATCACCACGTTTCGTTCCTTACCCTGCGGACGCGGCGGGACGGGCGGCAATTCACCAGCCTTGATGCGATCCGTCCAATCCGCATATTCCGTCAGGAGCCGCTTTTTTCCTGCTCGATTGGCTGCCGTATTCATCGCGCTGCCAACCTGGCTGGACTGAATGCGCCGTTCCCACGCGGCATAGGACGAATCGAATGCTCCGATTCCCTTGGGCAGCTCCCGCGTCGCCTTATCGCCCAATTGGTGGCACGACTCACAGCCGTCCGTCTTCACCCATTCCACCCAATTTCCCTGATCCTTGAAGCGCTCGGAGATGCCGTTTCCTTTGTCGCCCGTGCCGGGGAAATCGCTCTTCGGCGGAATGTGCAGCAGGGAATACCAGTAGGCGGCGGGATAATACTCCGCCGCTTCGCGCGGATCGGACGCGATGACAGCGGTCAAGTTGAGCATTTTTCCTGGCGTCGCTTTTACTTTCGGAGAATCGACGAGTCCGTAGCCGCGCACCCAAACGTCGTAATTGGCTTTTGGAAGTTCGGGGATCACGTAGCGGCCCTGATCGTCGGTCACGACGATCTTGCGATACCCGGTGGGAAAATCTTTCGTTTCGGCGATGACCCAGACGCCGGCTTCGGGGCCCTTGGAGCTGGTGACCACGCCGCCGATGTCGTCGGCGACGATTTTAACTTCCGCGGCAGGCTTGCGCGCCGTGTGGCCGGTGCGCGCGATTCCCAGTACTGCGGCGAGACTGATAGCCACGATTCCGAAATACCACATTCTCTTGTTCATGACGGCTGATCTCCTTCGGCGGCTGGGCCAAGGCCAAGGCATCCTGAATCGAAGATTGGGATGTTGAACAACAGTTTAAATTGGGGGCCGTGAGGAATCGTATGCCGGGCCGAAACCATTGTCAATCGGTGGTTTGTGAGGGGTATGCAATGGCAAGGAACGCAAGAGTTCGGCGGGAAAGAGAGCACAAATCGGTGGTGCCGGGGGGAGTTGAACTGCTAGGCGATATTGAAAACGCGGAAGTTATTGAATATGAAAAAGCATTAAAATCATAAAAGGCATCAAATCGCGGTTCCGACACGCGCATAGCACACGCAAAATACGTTCGCTTTTTCGTCGCCTTGTGATATATTGCTTTCTGATCGGGACCGCCGATCTGGAGGCCTTACCATGAGGAAACTCGTGGCTTACCTAGTGAGACGGTCCCTGCGTCAGTTGTGCAGATAGCAAGGGACCTAGCCCTGGCAACGTAAGGGCAACTGCTATCTTGCCGCGATGAAGCGCTCATCGCGCATCCTTAGCGCATCGCACGGATTGTGTGGTGCGCCGGAAATCGCTTCGCGGGACCCACCCGCCGTGGCGCGGACCTGCTGACAAGCGTTGCCGTCAGGAGACTCGATTACGCGTCCTTGTGCACAGGGATGCGCCGAGTGCTGCCGGGCGTCAAGGGGCTGGCGCGGATTGTGCCGGCCCTCAATTTTTCCATTCCTTTTTCGGAGAGTCCAGCCATGTCTGAAATGCTCGGACAGATCGGCCACGCATTTGCCGGAGCTTCGACTGTATTCAAGACAATCAAAGAGGGCGCGGACGCGATCCGCGAAGCCAAAAATCTCGAACTCTATGAGAGGATGCTCTCCGTCTACGGCGACGTGATGGAGCTAGTGGAGAAAAACCGCGAGCTGTATGAAGAGAACCAAGCCCTAAAAGCAAAATTTCTAACGAAAGAAAATCTGTCCTTCGACGGCGAGAGATATTGGATAACTAAGGAAGGGCAGAAAGAGGGACCATTCTGTAGTACTTGTTGGGATGTTGATTCCAAGCTCGTTCGAATGCGATCGTACAGGGACCAGCGCGGGACGTTGGACCACATCTGCGAATATTGCAGTCGGCACAGAAGCAGGGGATATACTAAGAGTAGTTCTGGGGACTAATCCTCAAAACCTTCCAACTCAACTTCTAATTCTTCATGAGCCTGGATCGGGATTTTATCTTTGAGGGCGATCTCGATTATTTTTGACGAATGATGCCCTCTGGGCTTCTCCGTCGTCTTATCTATTGGCAGAACCTGATACCCCTCCACCCCCTTCAACATACAACGCCGAATGAGAAAATCTTGGTTATGATCCAGATCAATTTGGTCGAGGCCCTCGACTCTCTTATTGGGTAGGATCAACGATTCGCTCGTGTCCCGCGGCAATTGGATATTGATAGTTCCTTGCCACAAACCCAACGACTGATAAAACAGAGGGCGATATGCTGAATGGTGCGCACCGCTGGTATACATCCCGCTTATCAATTTTGAGCTCACCTATTCCACCTAGTCGGCCGTCAAATTTTAGAGTCCCAAGGTTTTCATTAACTCCGCTCTTCCATTCGCCCGTCTCTTTTCTCTTTCATGAAATTCAACGCGCTCGTTTTCAGTACTCTCAAGGACCTCCAATAAATTTAATAGTGCTTTTGCCAGTTTCGCGTGGAGCGCGGCTTCAAAGTTTTTGGCCTCATAGTCGAGGCCAAATGCTCCGAGAATTGGAGCAGCGCTCAATGCAAATTCTGCGCGAGAGGAAGACAGCTTCAACACTCTCTCGCCCAAATCCTTATCTTTAATCAGGTCGCCACAGAAACCGAAGAGGAGCTTGATCCTCTCCGCCAGAATTTTGATTCGCTCTCTTTCGTCCTCCATCCTTTAATCAAACCACACCCGCAGAATTTCGCAAGTCGGGGTCTGTGCACAGCCAAACGAGCACACGCAGAGCACACACAAAATATAACTATGCGTATAACTTCTGTTTTATTAAGTATATAGATGGTGCCGGGGGGGAGAGTTGAACTCCCTACGCCGGCCTTTTCAGGGCCGCGCTCTACCGGTGAGCTACCCCGGCACGGGGCAGTGAAAGATTGTAAGGGTGCGGAAGGTTAGAAGCAAGAGGCTGGAGGCCGGAGAATTGAAATTAGGAATTTGAGATTTGAAATCAGGATGCAAACTTCGAGGGTCACAACAGATTGGCAGAAATTTTGAGCGGCGGTGAGAATGCCTTCCTTCCGGCCTCTAACCTCCAAGTTCTAACTTCCAGTCTTTAGCGCAACGACTGATCGACCTCGCGAATCCAGTCTTTTGCCTTCAGGACTTCGCGGGGCTTGGTGCCGTCGGGCGGGCCGACGATGCCGTCTTTTTCCATGATGTCGATCAGGCGAGCGGCGCGGCCGTAGCCGATGCGCAGGCGGCGCTGCAAGGTGGAAGTGGAGGCGCGGCCCGCTTCGCAGACGACGCGAACGGCTTCCTGGTAGAGATCGTCATCGACGGCTTCTCCTTCCGGTTCGCCATCGGGGCCTGCGGCGCCTTCATCCTTCGGGGCTTCGAGCAAACGTTCGTTGTAAACGGCCTTGGCCTGCGAGCGCCAATGATCGCAGACGGCGGTAATTTCCTCTTCGGTGACGAAGGGGCCGTGCATGCGGTTGAGGCGCGCGGAACCGGCGGGCAAGTAAAGCATGTCGCCGCGGCCGAGGAGCGACTCCGCGCCGTTGGCGTCGAGAATCGTGCGCGAGTCCACTTTGCTGGCCACGCGGAAGGAAATGCGGGCGGGGAAGTTGGCCTTGATCAATCCGGTGATGACGTCCACGGAGGGGCGCTGCGTCGCGAGGATCAGGTGGATGCCGACCGCGCGCGCCATCTGCGCAAGGCGTGTGATCGATTCCTCGACGTTGCTGGTGTCGACCATCATGAGGTCGGCGAGTTCGTCAATGACGATGACGATGTAGGGCAGCGGTTTGTGCTCGGAAGCTTCGGTGTCGTCGAAGAGCGAAAGCGACTGGCCCTTCTGGAATGTGCGGTTGTACTGATCGATGTTGCGGACGCCGCGCGCGGCGAGCAGTTTGAGCCGGCCTTCCATTTCGCGTGTGGCGTTGCGCAAAACATTGGACGCGATCTTCGGATCGGTGACGACAGGCGCCAGGAGATGCGGAAGGCCTTCGTAAAGGCCGAGCTCCAGCCGTTTCGGATCGATCAACACGAGTTTCAGTTCATCGGGCGTGCCCTTGTGGAGCATCGAGAGAATCAGGGAGTTGAGGAAAACGCTCTTGCCTGTTCCCGTCGATCCGGCGATGAGCAAGTGGGGCATTTGGCAGAGATCGGAAACGCGGTTACGGCCGATCAGGTCTTTGCCGAGGGCCAGCGTCAGCTTGGAAGGCGAATTGACAAACTCGGCGGACTCAATTTGCTCGCGCAGAGCAATCGTCTGGCGATTCACGTTGGGGACTTCGATGCCCACCGTCGATTTTCCGGGGATGCGCTCGATGAGAATGGATTCCGCCTTGAGCGCGAGGCAAAGATCGTCCGAGAGGCTGGTGATGCGGCTGTATTTAATTCCCGCTTCGGGCTTGAATTCGTAAGTTGTCACCACCGGGCCCGGATTGATCTGGGTCACGCGGCCGCTGACCTCAAACTCCTGGAACTTTTGCTCGATCGCGTGCGCGCATTCCTTGAGTTCATCCTCTTCGATTCTTTCGTGACGTGGCGCCGGGCGAAGCAAATCGGGGGAGGGAAGGCGGAAGCTGGTCGCCCCTTTGGCAATTTTCGGCGTCGATGAGGACTTGGACTGCATCCGCTTTTCTTCCACGTTTCGGAAAATGATCGAGCGGGAGCGCCCGGTATCTTCCGATTCCGATTCATCGCGCTCGTCCCGTTCCGTGACGGCGCTGCCATCCACTTCGGCCACCGATTGCGAAGGGATCGGAGGCCGGCCTTGCGACTTGATCTCGGCGAGGCGCTCTTGCATGCGCTTCTCTTCTCGTTCTTCGCGCCAGATGGCATAGCGCTCCTTGAGCAGGCCGATCACATTCAATCTGGCAAGCGGGCCGCGCAGCGTTTCGTGTGTCCCGATGAAAGAGAATTTTGTCGTCAGGAAAAGCGCGACGAAAAATATGGCCAGGGCGACGAGGTTTGCTCCCACGGTGTTGAATCCAGAGAGCAATCCCGTCGAGGCCAGATGGCCCAGCAGGCCTCCGGGGGGGATTGCCCCGCGCACCTCGGGGATTTGCCAGAGAGTGAGCAACGCCGGAACCATCAGCACCAGCAGCGAGTACCCGACGATCTTGATGAGCGGGGATTCCAAAAGTTCGCTGCGGAACCATCGTGTTCCGACGACAAACATGCCGATCGGCAGAAGGAACGCCGCATAGCCGAAGCCCTGGAACAGCAAGTCCGCGCCGTAGGCGCCGACCGGGCCAATCCAGTTGCGGGCGGAATGCAGGTCGGAGGATTCGGCGGAGACATTGAACGACGGATCGTGAGGGCTATAGGAGATCAAGGCCAGCGCCATCAGGATGGCGAGGGTCATGCCGACAAAGCCAATCAATTCGTTGAGACGATGATTCTCAGTTGGAGTCAGAACGCGCACACAAGTCTCCTCGAAATAGGGGGAAGGTGCTCGTCGCAGGAAGGGTGCGCGGGCGCTGACGCGCGGATCCCATCTGGAGGTACACGAGCAACGGAACGACTATACCAAAGACCCGACGGCAGGCAAGAAAGATATGCAGTGCGGGTAATGGGTCGGTTACCGACAATCCGGCTGCTCATCGGTACTTTACTTTATGGATGGACAGCCACTATCCCGCATTTCTCACCAGTTCGGGTCATGGTTCTCGTGTATTGCGGGATTCAGAGAGATTCTTCGCTTCGCTCAGAATGACAACTTGAAGCAGTGTGTCATTCTGAGGGGCGGTTTGTGCCCCGAAGAATCTCTCCGCAGGTTTGAGGAAGAGGAGATCTTCCTAGCTGACGTCATTGCAGCTTATGAGAAATGCGGGCTATTCCCAGGCGCGATTGTCCACGGTGTTCTGATACGTGGCGCCAGGTTCCGTAAGACCCCAGCCGAGCGTCCATTGGTAGGTGTGGTCGAAC
Source organism: uncultured Acidobacteriota bacterium (assembly GCA_963719875.1). Taxonomy (GTDB): domain Bacteria; phylum Acidobacteriota; class Terriglobia; order Acidiferrales; family UBA7541; genus Palsa-360. The sequence goes on from CAVRDJ010000004.1 coordinate 175,717, forward strand.
CGTTCGCGCGTGTAAGGTTCGGGAGGCGCATTCAGGATGCGGGAAAGCCGGAGGTCTTTGGCCTCCAGCTCGCCACCGGCTTCTTCGAGCAGGTAATGCGCATATTTTGCGGGGTTCTTTTGGATGGCCGCAGCGGCTTGCGCCTCGGCATCGAACATTTTTCTGAGCGTCGGGCCATCCAGTTCGTCCCCGGACGCCTCGCTCCTGGTGGAATGGGATTCGATGAGAACGATGTGTCCGCGCTTCTCGGCCACGCTGATCCAAGGCTCCATCAGACAGACGGCCTTGACCTCGGCCTTGCTCAACTTCTCCAAGCGCTCCTCGTGCGTTCCGGCGTTCATCCATTTGATCTGATCGCGTTCCAGGAAGCCTTCCAGCATCTTCAGCATGGTGAAGTGGGAACCGTTAAAAGGGCTGACGGCGATTTCTGTGTTCTTCAATTGCTCGGGTTCGTAGATACCGAACTTGGAGTCGGATACTATCGCGAAGGTGGACATCGCGGAACCCAGGGCGACGATCTTGGCCGGGCGGTGCCCGGACTTGACGTTGGATTCGACGGCGCGTTTCATTACGCCCCACTCGCACATGCGAAACTGGTCGCACGCGCCCTTGTCGTACAGGGACTCCATCGTGCGTTCAAAAACATTTTCTCGGAGAGCCTGGTGATCCGCGCGTCGCTGCGCCGTGCCCGGGGTCTTGAGAATCTCCACGTCCAATCCCTCGTCCTTGAAAAAACCTTCATCGCGGGCCACGAGCAAGGGAAGATCGTGGATGGCATTCATCATGGAAACTCGGACCTTCTTGAGGGACTGTGTTGCAGTACTCATGGATGATTCCTTTCCAGCCTGAGTGGGCCGCGATCAGTAATGTCTAAACTCGCGTAATATTGCTTCCATATTGAGCTTACTCCTGCTGATGAAATCGATAACTATTTTTAACACGTTTGGATCGCTCGTGGAAAGAAAAGATATTTTCGATCAAGCCTGCGCAGCGTCTTTTTCTTCGTCCAGGCATAAACTCTGATGCGCACAATACTGAGGCCGTTTCTGGGGTCTCTTTGGCTGGCCGTTCAGTCATGAGGCGGGGCACTATTCTATGGTCAATGTGTTCGGAGTGAAGAGTACTTCGAGACTCGGAATCTTCGGTATCACTTGTTGTTCGAACGCGAACTGGACGATTGCCTCCAATGCTTTTCGATTGGCATTCACGCCGAAAGGGAAGGGATCCCCACCCACTGCGCGTCCCAGGCCAATAGCTGCCTCGTCCGCCGGGGAAAGGTCCAGGCCCTTATCCAGCCAGGCGAGGTAACTGCTCTTGGCATTCTTGAATGCGTTGAAGAGTTCTTCTGCGACCCATGGTTCCGCATCCAAAATTTCGTTCTTGATCACCACACAGTGATTGACCGGGTAGATCCCCGTCTTTTGGAAGTAGGCAATGCCCGCGTTGCGGGCGTCTGGGATAAGAGATTTGACGTCTGGTGAGTCCACTCGTATATCCCCAACCGCGGCGCCGATTTCGCCCGAGATCAACAAGTCCGCTACCGCCTTCCCCTTGTACGAGTAGTTCACGTTGGCTGGGGCTTGATACTCTGCCACGTGCTCATCGCCGGTCGCGGCCCAGGTGATTCGCTGGAGGTCCACTCCGTAATCGGTCTGAAGAATGCCCCTCGCCCACAACCCTGTTGTGACGGTGTAGCCTCGATGCACCCCAACCGTCCGTCCTTCCAAATCCTTGGGGCCCTTGATTCCGGAATGAATGTTGAAGAACACAGCGCGGTGGTGAAAATTTCTGGCCGGAAACACGGGAATGGCTGTGAAGGGTTTTCCGTAACACCGGGCACACAGATAAGTCGAGAGAGCCATCTCGCAGATATCGAATTCCAGATCGCGCACCATGCGCCGCATGGCCGCGATAATTGGGTCCACTTGGATGAAGTTCAAAGTCAGATGGCCGCACGGCGTGCTTCCGTTTTTCAGGGACTTCGTAAGACCGGGGTTGCCTAGGGCAATCGTTAAGGGGCGCACCTCGATGAATCCTTTGGAATCCGCGAAGGAGAATACTTGCTTTAGCGCTGCCCTGCAAGGATGTCCAAGCGCCTGATTTTTTAGGACTCGCTACGTTGCGCTGACGATTCCTCAGAAGGTACGATGTGCGCATTCTGGAGAGTGCTTATGCTCATCAGCGATGCCCAGGTGCACCTCTGGGAAGCCGACCGGCCGGGCCGGCCCTGGCCAACGGGGCTACAGCGTCCCCCGCATAGGCCCAATGGGTTTAGCGCGGAGGAGATGCTGGCGGAGATGGATGCGGCCGGAGTTGACCGCGCCGTGATCGTACCGCCTACGTGGGTCGGTGAAAACAATATGATGGCATGTGAAGCCGCAGCCAAGTATCGGGATCGGTTTGCCGTGGTCGGCCGGTTCGATGCCAAGGCCTCCGACGCCCGCACACAACTCGAAGGATGGCTGAAACAACCACAAATGCTGGGAGTTCGGATGTCCTTTCACGTAAGGCCATTCATTGAATGGCTTGAAGATGGCTCATTGGATTGGTTTTGGGCGTCTTGTGAGCGACTCGGAATTCCAGTCATGGCGCTCGTACCAGGGATGGTTCATAAGCTGCTGCCGATCGCCGAGCGCCACTGCGGCCTCAAGATTCTCATCCCTCATATGGGCTGTCCGCTGGATGTGCGGGGCGCTGATGCGTTCGCCGGACTGAGCGATCTCTTAGCTCTGGCGCGCTATCCAGGGGTTTTTGTCATGGCATCCTCTGCACCATGCTTTTCCAATGAACAATATCCCTTCCGTGATCTTCACCTGTCCCTTCGGCGGATCTACGACGTTTACGGTCCGCAACGAATGCTGTGGGGGGCGGACCGTAGCCGCCTCACCAGTACTTATCGGGAGTGCCTCAACCTTTTTCAGGACGGCCTCGACTTCCTCACTGCGGAAGATAAGGAATGGATTCTTGGCAAGACTTTAGCGGAAACACTGAACTGGCCCGAGGTCGCCACCGTTAGAGAGCCACGCTAAGTTCGCGTTCGCATTGGAATTGTTGGCGCGATCAGGGACCGAACAAACGAGGGTGAAAGATGCGGATGAAAATCGCTTTATTGGCAATGGTCATCAATGTGGGAAGCGTGCTCGCTTCTCCCGCTCAGAAACCCGCTGCGGTGGCGCTGGCAGGGCGAGTGAGTTCGGATGCCGAAGGGCCGATGGAAGGTGTGCTGGTCAGGGCTAAGGGTGAAGGCAAGACGATCAGTATCACCGTGGTTTCCGATCGCGAGGGGCGCTACTCTTTTCCGGCGAGCAGGCTCATTCCCGGAAAATTCAACCTCGATATCCGAGCCGTTGGGTATGACCTTGCAAGCCCGGTGTACGTCGAGGTGGCGGCAGGCGCCACACGCCGCGCAGATTTGAAGCTGGTGAAGACCAAAGACCTGATTCCTCAGCTTACGAGTTCCGAGTGGTTGCTCAGCGTCCCGGGAACCGAGGCGCAAAAGAACCAGTTATTCCGGTGCGCCGCTTGCCATTCGCTCGCACCAATTGTGCAGAGCACGTACGATGAAAAAGGATGGCTTACGACTTTTGCGCGGATGAGAAGTTATTCGGAGCAGGCTGTCCTGGAGCATCCTGTCTCGCTGCCCTACAAGGTTGCCGTTCAGCCGGACCAGGAATTCGCGAAATATTTGAGCACGATCAATTTGAGTTCTACGCCAGAATGGAAATATGAGCTGAAGACGCTTCCGCGCCCCAAGGGCAGAGCCACGCGCGTCATCGTCACGGAATACGATTTGCCCGACGCTGGAAGACTGCCGCATGACGCCGACCTCGATGAAAAGGGAATGGTTTGGTACAACGATTTCCGCGAGCCGCTGATTGGCCGCCTGGACCCGCGAACGGGCGAAACCAAAGAATGGCGGATGCCGCCACTGAAGCCGGATTTCCCCGAGGGGACTCTTTCCATCGAGTTCAACCGCGACGGCTACTTGTGGATCCCGCGATTCCGCCAGGGGGGATACACCCGATTTGATCCGCGGACTGAGAAGTTTCAAACCTGGCTCGTTCCTCCGGAATACAATGAAGCGCGCGCGATCCAGCCGCAAGTTGCTGCAGCGCCCGATGGAACGGCGTGGTTTCCGGGCGGCGAAAGTCTTTTGATCTTCAAGGTCGATCCGGAAACAGGCCGCGTCAGCTCATACCCGATGTACCCCGATTATCGCCCTGATGAGAAAAGCTCCGGCATCATTCAGTTCAGTTACAACGAAAAACCCGTCGGACATTCCACCTATGGCCTCGCGGCGGACTCCAAGTCGAACATCTATATTTGCGATATTGTCGGCGGAAATATCGGGAAGATTGATGGAAAGACGGGCAAAGTCACGCTTTACAAGACGCCCACGTTGAATTCCGGCCCTCGCAGAGTGTCCGTCGATTCGCAGGATCGAGTTTGGTTTGGCGAGTATTACGCGAATCAGCTCGGGATGTTTGACCCGAAAACAGAGCAGTTTAAGGAATGGACCGCGCCGACGCCGTGGGTCGGCCCGTACCCCGCCAAGACCGACAAGAACGGCGACGCGTGGACTGCCGGAATGAGCACCGACTTGATTCTTCGGCTCGATCCCAAGACGGGCAAATTTACCGAGTACATGCTGCCGACAGTGAATGCAAATATCCGGCACATTGATGTGGACAATTCCACATCTCCGGTTGCGGTGTGGGTTGCGGAAGTTCATCAGGGCAAGATCGCCAAGATCGAACCGCTGGACTGATTTTTGTAGCGTAGGCTTCAGCCTGCGGGGGTGCGTCCTTGCGAGCACAAAAATCCGCAGGCTGAAGCCTACGCTACTAAAACCTCATTGTCGTTGACGGTGGCAGTGGCTGGATGTATAGAGTTGGCGCGTCGTTGTTGCATTTCTCAGTGCTTGCTCACACAAACGCAAAGGGGAGAATGAATCGATGAAAACGAACCACAAATTAATGTTGGCGGTGCTCATTGGCGCAGTGATCGGCGTAGGAGGGGCCACGGTGATTCATGCGCGGCAAGCTAAAGTGTTGCCTGGCTACGTTGTGGCGGAAGTCGAGGTCACCGACCCGGCTACGTTTCAGAAGTATGCGGAAAAAGTACCGGGAACGATTGCAGCTTCCAATGGCCACTATGTCATTCGCGGCGGCAAGTCCGTGTCCATCGAAGGCGAACCGCCAAAGCGCTTCGTGGTGATCGCATTCGACAGCGTGGAGAAAGCGAAGGCCTGGGAAGATTCGCCGGCGTATGATGCGATCAAGCCGATCCGCCATAGCTCGGCGAAGAGCCGCGTATTTATCGTTGAAGGCGCGGCGACACAGTAACTGCGCGCTTCGGTTCACAAATCTGAATCGCTGTCCTGGCGCTGTCTATGGGGGAAATAATTCCCTATTCCGCCGACTATGTATTCTTCGCCTCGAAATAGGTCCAAATCGTCTTGGCCGCGACCAGGTAAGCGAGAGTTTTACTGTGCGTCACTCTAATGCACACCAATCGGTTCTGTGGACACTGGTAAACCCCATTTTTGGTAATGGAGATTCGGAAGAGTGGCAGTCACCAACGAGGCAGAGAACCAGCCCCTAACCGCCAACAATCAATTCGAGCCTTGACATCAATAACAAAACAAGCATGCCAAGAATAATCCGATAGATGGCAAACGGCACGAAGCCGTGCTTTCTCACATACGACATAAACCACGCGACGGAGGCGTAGGCGACAATGAAGGAAACCACGAAGCCGATAGCCAGAACGATCCACCCATGCGCGTCCATTTGAGAAACGCCGATGGGGTTTTCCGATTTTCCTACGAGCGATTTCAGCAAATCATAGCAAGTGGCCACCACCATCGTGGGGATGGAGAGAAAAAACGAAAACTCCAGCGCCGAGGCGCGCGACATTCCAGCCAGCTGTCCTGCGGCAATGGTGGACATGGAACGGGAAGTGCCGGGGAATACAGCCGAAAGAATCTGGCATGCTCCGATCCAAATTGCCTGGCCGAGATTCATGTCTTCCATATGCCAGACGCGAATGCGGCTGCCGGGCGCGCCCGGGCCGGCGGTTTCCCACTTCGCATTCAGCGCATCGATGATCCACATGGCGACTCCGCCGATCAGCAGCGCAAGCCCCATGATTTCGAGGCTCTCCAGATGTTTGCCAATCACCTTGGTAAGCAGGAACGCGGGAATTGCCGTGACCACGAAAGCGATCGCGGTGAGGCTCAACGGGTGAGTCAAGAATGTGCGGTCACCCCGCTCACCTCGCGGAAATGTGGACAGAAATTTCGCGATGCGCTCACGAAAGTAGACCGGCAGACAGGCGATGGCGCCCAACTGGATGACGATCGTATACATTTTCCAGTAGCCGTCTGACAAGCTGATGTGCATCAGTGCTTCCGCGAGGCGCAGGTGTGCGGTGGAGCTCACGGGGAGGAATTCCGTGAGTCCTTCCACGATTCCAAGCACCACGGACAAGAGATAATCGTTCAATTGCCCTCCAGCATTCGGCGCAGGGACTTTAGCATTTCAAAAGCGTTCTGGCCGCGGCCGTAATAATTTTCTATCGTGCCAGTCTCACGATAGCCATGCTTGTTCCACAAAGCAATCGCAGCTTTGTTCGTTGTTGCTGTTTCAAGATACATAATTGCAGCGCCATCGGCGGAAGCTTCCCGTTCGGCAGCTCCGAGGAGTCTGGAACCGACGGATTGGCGGCGGAATGGTTCGAGGACGTCCAGTGTAATGATGTGGGCGAACTCGCCGGAGCGTTCCGTGAGGATGAAGCCGGCAACCATTCCATGAATCTCCGCGACGATACAGTCGGAGCCTTCCGACTGCAGATAGCTCTTCATCTCGCGCCGTCCGTAGGCAATTGTTTTCGGAAAGCAAACCTGGTCCATCGCGAGCAGGGCTTCGAAATCGGATGGCTGGTAGGGACGAAGGATCAATCCGGAAACGGGCACGGCGCCGGCTCACAATTCGAGAATCACGGGAAGAATCAACGGGCGCTTGGAAGTCTGCTTCTTCAAATAGCGCCTCAGGTCCACGCGGATTTTTTCCTTGATGACGCTCCAATCGGTTTTCTCCTCGGCGTTCGACTGCTCGACGGTGCGGAGAACGACTTCGCGCGCGCCGTTGAGCAATTCGAGACCGTTATCGGAGGGCATGAAGCCGCGCGTGACAATTTCGGGTTGCGATTCGATTTGGCCGGTGTGCTTGTTGATGGCGATGATGGGCATCACGACGCCGTCTTCGGACAAGTGCTTCCTGTCGCGGATGACGACTTCATCGATTTCCTCGAGAGAGCCGGAATCGACGCAGACACGGCCCGCGGTCACGGGCTCGCGGCGATAGGCGCGGTCGTCGGTGAATTCAATCGGCTGGCCGTCTTCGATCAGGAGGATTTCCTCGGACACCGCGCCGACCGTGTGGGCCAGGGCGGAGTGGCGGAAGAGTTGACGGTATTCTCCGTGGATCGGAATGAAGTATCGCGGGCGCACGAGATTCAGGAGCATTTTCTGCTCTTCCTGGCTGGCGTGGCCGGAAACGTGGATCGTGCCTCCGTCATTGTCGTAGTACACCAGGGCGCGCTTGCGGAACATGTGGTCCAGCATCCGGAAGATGGCTTTTTCATTGCCGGGAATGATGCGCGCGGAGAGGATCACGGTGTCGCGTTCGTCGAGCGTGAGCAGGCGGTGGTTATCGACGGCCACGCGCGAGAGGGAAGACATGGGCTCGGCTTGGCTGCCGGCGACGAGGACGACCAATTTTTCTGAGGGGAACGAATTGATGTCCTGCGAGCGCACCACCAGTCCATCGGGGATGCGCAGGCGGTTCATGCCGTGGGCGATCTCGACGTTATCAACCATGCTGCGGCCGATAAAGGCAATTTTGCGGCCTGACGCGTCGGCGATATCCACGATTTGCTGGATGCGCGGGATCGACGATGCGAAGCAGGAGACGATCACTTTGCGCGTCGCCGCGCGCGTAAGTTCCTCGATGCGCGGGCGAACATTCCGTTCCGAAGGCGTGTAGCCGGGGCGCTCGACGTTGGTGCTGTCGCTGAACAGCGCGAGGACGCCTTCCGCGCCGTAGCGGGCGAACGCGTGCAGGTCAAACGGCTGGCCGTCAATCGGAGTGGGGTCCATCTTGAAATCGCCGGTGTGAATCACGATTCCGACCGGGGTGCGGACGGCGAGCGCGACACAGTCAATCGTGCTGTGCGTGACGCTGATGAATTCAACCTCGAACACGCCAACTTCCAGCTTGCGTCCCGGGATGACTTCGCGCAGGTCAGTTTTGTCGAGCAGCCCGTGCTCTTCCAGGCGCTTGTGCACCAGGGCGAGGGTGAAGCGAGTGCCGTAAATGGGCACTTGCAGGTCGCGCAGGATGTAGGGCAATGCGCCGATGTGGTCCTCATGGCCGTGGGTCAGCAGGATGGCGCGCAGGTATTGCCGGTTCTGCTTGAGGTAGGTGATGTCGGGAATGACGATGTCCACGCCGAGGAGTTCCACCTCGGGGAACATCATGCCCGCATCGATCAAGATCATGTCGTCTCCTGAACGGAGAACGAGCATGTTCATGCCGAATTCGCCCAGTCCGCCCAGGGGAATTGCTAAGAGAGAAGGTTTATCCAATGTAGCTCACATCCTTGTGTAAGTAAGACCCATCATCGTATCACATGGGAGTGTGGGAATTTGAGGAAGCGAGAAGTGGGTAGTGAGTCAGTTTCCGATTGCGCGACTAATCAGACAAGTGGAATTGGATTGTTGGAGGAATTACTTCCAAGTTCGCCGTCATTCATTCTCAATCTGCAGCAAGCTCCAACAGGACCTTGCAACTTCCTACAACGGGACCTTTGGAAAGCATTGATTCCACCTGTATGATTTGTGCGCAACACGTCCACTGAGGGTCGGGAACTGGGGAACGGAATGGGCGGACTGCTGCTTTATGACCAGGTTTTCACCGCCTGGCCAGGTTTTAAGACCGTCCGACGCTACCCATCATTCTTCCAGAGGGTTCTTGTAGTCAGTATGTCGAATGGTTTTCGATGGAGTGGCGCTACATGTTTCTATCGGGACTGCGCGCTGGCGCTGACAGGCCCCGCGATTCGATAGGCGTTCTTGCCTGCGCGCTTGGCCTCGTACATGGCCAGGTCTGCGCACTTCATCAGCGTGTCCGCGTCCTCGCCATGGATGGGATAGACACCGATACCTGCGCTGGTGGTTACGCGGACGGTCTGGCCATCGAGGACATAGGGCTGCGTCACCGCCTGGATGACTTTTAGCGCCACCGTGGTGGCATCGTCCGGACTGGTGATGTGCCATAGCATTATCACGAATTCATCGCCGCCCAGGCGCGCCACCGTATCCTCTTCGCGCACCGTTGCCGTCAGGCGCGCGGCGACCATTTTCAGCAGGAGGTCCCCCGCGCCGTGCCCCAGGGTGTTGTTGATCTGCTTGAATCCGTCCAGATCCAAATACACCACCGCCATGGTGCTGTTGTTCCTTCGCGCATGGACGATAGCCGTCGACAATCTCTCGGCTAGAAGTCGTCTGTTCGCAAGTCCGGTCAGCGGGTCCGTCAGCGCCAGGGCTTCCAGCATCTTGCCGTGGTTTCGGGTCGCCTCGTGCAGCAGGCGGACCTCCAACATGTTGTGAACCCGCATCAACACTTCGGCCAGATCAAAGGGTTTGCTTATGAAATCCTTCGCGCCGCTCTGCAGGGCGCGCAACTTGTGAGCCGGCTGGGCGGTAACGGCCAGCACCGGCAGGTAGCCTTCCGTTTCGATCTTCTTCAGTCCCTCCATCACCTGGAAACCATCCATGTCCGGCATCTCGACATCGAGCAGGATCACGTCGTAGCCATTCTTGGCGTGAAGCGCGCAGACCTCGCCCGGATCCATCGTGGAGGTAACGGCAACATACCCGGCAGCGCGCAGCAACTTCTGGAGCAGAAGGACATTGGCTTCCTGATTGTCGACGATCAGGACTTTGCCGTGAAGAATGTCGGATGAACTTATCATAAGAATTGGTGAGCCTTACTTGCACATAGAGTTTTTTTCCGCAAATTCCAGCGCTCCATCGAGCGCACCCATGAACTCGTTGACTTTGATCGGCTTGGTGAGATATTGGAAGAATCCTGCCTCCAAGCCTTTCTTGATGTCCCGCGGCATGGCGTTAGCACTAAGGGCAACTATCGGGATGTGCGCCGTGGCGGGGTCTTCGCGAAGGACTTTCAAAGCTTCGATACCGCTGATTCCAGGCAAATTGATGTCCATCAGAATTACGTCCGGGCGAGAGTCTCGCGCAAGCTCGACACCGAGAGTCCCGTTAACCGCAGTCAGCAGGCGGAGGTCGGATCGCCGCGCAATCAATTGCTCGACCAGTGTCAGGTTAGCCGCGTTGTCCTCGACATAGAGCAGGGTGCGAAGCCGTGCGCCGTCCGGTACTCGCGCGCGGACGGCAATTGCGGATTCGGCGCTGGCCACTTCAAGCGTTGGCGCGATAGTCAAAAGCAGTTCGATCCAGAACACGCTTCCCACCCCGACAGTACTTTCCACGCCGATCGCGCCCTGCATAAGTTCGACCACGCGCTTGCTCATCACGAGGCCGATGCCAGTGCCTTCCTCGGCGCGTTTCTCTTGTCCGAGACGGTTGAACGGCTGAAATAGCTGCGTCAGCTTTCCCGGAGGCAATCCCGCGCCAGTATCTTTGACGCTGATGCGAATGCGCTCCGGACTGGTTTCGGTGCACTTCACTTCGACCGTTCCCTGTACCCGGTTGTACTTGATCGCGTTGGAAAGCAGGTTGATGAGAACCTGCTTCAACCGGGTGCGATCGGCATTGACATAGTAGGGGATGGCCAACTGGGGAAAGGTCATGCTGATCCCGCGGTGTTTCGCCTGCGGCTCCATCATGGCTCGACATTCGGAAATGACCTCGGCCAATGACACCGGTTCCGGCGACAGCGACATCTTCCCGGATTCGACCACTGCAAGATCGAGGATTTCGTTGATCAGCTTGAGCAGATGCCAACCCGCCTTCAGAATCTGGCCAATGTTCTCCTTCTGGGAGTCTGTGGGCAACGGGGAGGTTGACTCCAGAAGTTGGGCGAAACCGAGGATGGCATTGAGCGGGCTGCGGAGCTCATGGCTCATGCTGGAAAGGAAATCCGATTTCGCGAGGTTGGCTTTCTCCGCTGCGGACTTGGCGCTCTCCAGTTCGACATTCGTTTCCTGGAGTTCTACTTCGAAGCGTTTGCGCTCGGTGACGTCGCGCGCTGCGGCGAACACGCCTTGCAGCTTGCGCTCGCGGTCGTAGAAAGTGGTCGCGTTGTAGGACACGACAGTTTTCTTGCCGTCCCTGGCGCTCGCGGTAAGCTCGTAGTCGGTGACCTTCTTTTCGCTCAGCACCAATTTAATACCGGCCTCGGCGCGCTCCGGATCGGTGAAGTAATTCTTGAACGGCGCGCCAATCAGCTCGTCACGCGTGCAACCGGTGAGCGCCTCCATCTGCTTGTTGACGTCTGTAATGATCCCGGACGGATCGGTGGTCATCAGCGCGTCGATGTTAGATTCGATCAGAGAGCGCGTATAGAACTGCTGGTCGCGAAGACGCTGATCGAGTTTCTTTTGCTCTTCTTCGACCCGCTTGCGAGCGGTGTTGTCCGTGCCTATTAGCAGGTAGCCAATAATCGCGTTTTGAGCGTTGCGCAGCGCCGTGACCGACACGACCGCCGGGAACCGGCTCCCGTCCTTTCGGATGTAAGTCAGCTCGTAGATATCCTCGATGCCACGCGAAGCCTTGAAAACCAATGCCTCGAAGCCCGGCGTAATCGGGGTTCCGAGCTCGACGCTCAGCGCCTTGGCGCGCGCGATGACTTCCTGCGGATCGGAAATGTCGGCCGGTGTGATCTTGTTCATCACTTCGGCGGCCGTGTAGCCCAGCATGCGTTCGGCGCCAACGTTGAAGATCTGGATGACGCCCTTCGCGTCGGTGGCGATACTCGAAAAGTTGGCGCTGTTGAAAATCGCGCTCTGCAGGGCCCCCGCCTTGAGCTCGGTGCCAATCAGCAGATAGCCGATGATGTCGTCCTGCGCGTCGCGCAGCGCCGTGACCGATACGACCGCCGGGAAGCGGCTTCCGTCCTTTCGGATGTAAGTCAGCTCGTAGATGTCCTCGATGCCGCGTGAAGCCTTGAAAACCAAGGCCTCGAAGCCCGGCGTAATCGGGGTTCCGAGCTCCACGCTCAACGACTTGGCGCGAGCGATCACTTCCTGCGGATCGGAAATGTCGGCCGGGGTGATCTTGTTCGTCACGTCGGCGGCCGCATAGCCCAGCATGCGTTCGGCGCCAACGTTAAAGATCTGAATGACGCCCTTCGCGTCGGTGGCGATACTCGAAAAGTTGGCGCTGTTGAAAATCGCGCTCTGCAGGGCCCCCGCCTTGAGCAGCGCCCCTTCGGCCTGTTTGCGAGCGGTGTTGTCCGTGCCAATCAGCAGATAGCCGATGACTGCGTTCTGTGCGTCGCGTAGCGCGGTGACTGACACGATGGCCGGGAAGCGGCTGCCATCCTTACGGATGTAAGTCAGTTCGTAGATATCCTCGATGCCACGCGAAGCCTTGAAAACCAATGCCTCGAAGCCCGGCGTAATCGGGGTTCCGAGCTCGACGCTCAGCGCCTTGGCGCGCGCGATGACTTCCTGCGGATCGGAAATGTCGGCCGGTGTGATCTTGTTCATCACTTCGGCGGCCGTGTAGCCCAGCATGCGTTCGGCGCCAACGTTAAAGATCTGAATGACGCCCTTCGCGTCGGTGGCGATACTCGAGAAATTCGCGCTATTGAAAATCGCGTTCTGCAAAGCCACAGTCCTAAGCAAGGCCTCCTGGCGTCGGACCTCCCTGATGCCTTCCGCTTTGCCGGCGGCGAGGTTGAGAATGGCGGGACTGGAGATTTTTTTGGGCATGGCGACCTCTATTTAAGAACGAATCAGTCCGGCGGATCGGGCGGCCGAAACTGCGAGCGGCACCTCACAAGAATGCCGCACGCCTCGGCCAGCTTCCAGCTCTCATCAAACGATAGTGTTCGACGACCGCAAGAGACCTCGCACGTTCAGCACGAATCCTAACGATCGCTCGGCTGATGACTCTTTGCTTCTCCGCGCAGTATTCCCCGCAGCGACACGTGCATGTATGCTGCCGAATTAGGAAGTATGTTTCGCGAGGAACCTGTTTGTGCACAGAGACTTCCCGTCGCGCAAACATCTAAGAATTCTCTCAGGCTCCATTGCGGACGCTGATTCGTACCGAATTGGTTCGCTGGAGGGCCTCCTGTTCAAAACGGACCTACATCGCAAAGTTGGAGAACTGCTCGACTACTATCCGCAAATCGGAGTGTGGGAGGCTAAGGCCGACGTTGTGGGTGTATCGTCGGCAACTCGCAACTAATCGCCTAAGTCCTGAGTAACGCGCTTACCGGAAACTGACCCACTACCGAGAAGTGAGTACTGGGCGGGGATCCGATAATTCGTCTTATCAACTATTGGAAGAGGGCAGCGCTCAGGTCCCTGGCGCCGCTACCATTCGCAGTCGGCCACCCATGAATGTGTGTGGCGTTCCGTGATGCTGAAGTGAGAATATTCGCACGATTTTCCATCTATTCGTCTCGTGACTTCTGCTGGCGCATTGTCAATTGGACATGCGCTTGGGTGTCTTCTACCGCATGCCGCGATAGCCATGAAAGTCAACAAGAGGGCGATGCGAGTGGCGTACCTTCCCAGGAGTTAATTAATTTTATAATTAACTTCTAACACATCCTGCACGCGGCAATAGAGGCTAATCCAGGCAGCCATGAATCCTCACGGAGACGCGCTGAGAAAAGCGAACTATTGAATCTTATTTTTCACGGGCGCATCGCTGGCGCCGACGGGATCGACTTTCTTGAAAAAGGACGTTTGATCCGAATAGATGCAGAAGTCTTCCCGGAATTCCTCATTCTCAGATCGTGGCGATTTCGGCGCCCAGTCGAAGAGTAACTTGTCGCTCACCCAAAGCTTTGTATAAGTCTTCGGATCGGTTAGCGTAATAACCAGCTCCAAGTGGTCATGGTCCATTCGGCGGAAGACCTCATGCAGAGTCATCTGGTCACTATGCGGAGAACCTAATGGGTCCGTCCAAGTTCTATCGGTAAAACCGTTCGAGTCGACAACAAAAGTGTCCGCGTCCCATCTGCCTACCGAATATCCGTAATACGTCGGTTCGGGACTTTCCAGAGGCTTTCGGCCATCCGTCCAAATATCGCGATAAGTGTGACCCCACTCGAAAAATTCCACGACCTCGGTAGAAGTGTGGATGAACTTCATCACCGGTGCAAAAATTTGAAGCATGACGCGAGGGTAACCTGCCGGTTCACATCGGAGCATTGGGTCATTCCACTCTTCTTCCGGGGCGATGGGTGGTGCGATTCCCGGAGCCCTGCTGTAAGTAAATGAGCCCCTCACGGCATTGAACTTCGCTTGCCCCCAAGGCGTCATTGGTGGTCGATCAGCACTGAGAGGCGCGTTTCCCCTCGGGACTTTACCCCTTACCCAAATGCCCGTCAGATCGTGCGGGTCAAAGGACTGGGTCTTTGCGGTCTGGGCATTGGGCTCTGCAGAGGGCTGGGCGGTTTGGGCGGACGTGACAGACGAAAAGGCCAGCATCGCCAGTACTACGAAGACCGAGCGATTCAGGCGATTTCCCACGTTGTAACTCCCGTCGATGGTGTGTGCACTAGAGATTGATTTTGTCTTGGAAATGCTGGGAGAATACGCAAAGCAGCCAAACCTGTTCATACTTCACTTGAGTAAGAACCCGCCGTTGGTGTTCTCCATGTTTTCCACAATCTTTTTGTTATTGGTAGTCTTCATTCTGGTTCTGAAGGTTGGCCACAACCTTGAGTCGAATGCAATTTTCGGCCATCGGGGAAAAATACGTCCGCGCAAATCCCCACAAGCTTGCCTTCCTTGCCAGGGTTAAAGACCAGGGTAACGTCGTCGCCGTCCTTCAATGCCACGTGAGTCCAGCCCAACCGGACCAAATTTCCAGGATTATTCAGTTCGACAGCCCAGCTTACAACCTTGCCCTTGTCATCTTTGGCGTCAAGATAAATTTGGCAATGGGGATTGGCCCACACAAATTGCGAAACGCTGCCCTTGACAGTGATCCGTCTTGTAAGGTCGTACCCCTGAGATCCGTGGTGTGCCACGACAGGGCCACAAAGGGCTAGAAGGCCCACAGCTAAGGCAATAAGCGCCATCAGTCTACTTTTCACCCGCCTCCCCCTAAAATGGGAATCTTACAAGCATCCGGTAGCCGAAATTACCGGCTTGGATCGCTGGTACCCGAATCGTACGCCACTGCTGGCTTCGATTCAACGAATTTGGCACCCGGGCTGGATTAGGCCAGCCTTCAAGTTGGGATTACTCTCCGCCGCCGGAAAACAGGCGCGCGACGGCGACCAGAATCACGGCGCCCAGAGTTGCCGCCGCGAGACTATAGATAAATCCGAAGCGCTCAATCCCGAGTTGCGAAAAAATCCATCCGCCGAGGACCGCGCCAACGAGTCCGAGGAAAACATTGGCGATGCAGCCGAATCCGCGCCCGCGGGATACCTTTCCCGCAAGCCAGCCGGCAATGAGGCCGATAATCACCCAGCCGATCAAGCCGTGTTGAATGGTGATAGAGAAGAAATGCATGAGAGGCTCCTTATTTGCGCGGGCTCCAAGTAGAGCCAGCACCCGTCTATTGGGCGGGCTGTTGCTGAGTCATGCAGTGTAATGTACCCAGGCCGAGAACGAGATCGAGGCACGCGATGCCCACGACTTTTCGGCCGGAGAACAAGGCGGCCAGCTTGGTGAGAGCCGTCGCGTCGCGGACATCATTGAAGGTCGGGACGAGAACCAGTTGGTTTGCAATATAGAAATTGGCGTAGCTGGCAGGAAGTCTCTGTCCATCGAAATAGACTGGGTTGGGCATCGGCAGCGTTTCAACGCGGAGCGGGCGGCCGTCCTGGTCCTTCATTTCGCGGAGCAGGGCTAAATTTTCCTGCAAGGGCTGGTAGTTTGCTTCCGCGGGATCATTCTCCACGGCGGTCACAACGGTCGTTGGATCCACGAATCGTGCGAGATCGTCCACGTGGCCGTGCGTATCGTCGCCCACGATTCCGTTCTTGAGCCAAAGAATATTCGTGGCGCCGAGGTAGTCACGGAAGATCGCGGCCAATTCCTTGCGCGTTACGCCAGGATTTCGCGCTTGGATCGGACTCAACATGCATTCCTCGGTGGCGAGCATCGTTCCAAGTCCGTTCACGTCGATGCTGCCGCCTTCCAAAACGACGCGGCGCCCGCAATAGGTGGGCGACCACATCTTCCATTTGAGTTTGGATGCAAGTTTCTGGTTCGCGGCGTCGTCCTTTTTCCAGTCATCGTATTTCGCCCACGCGTTGAAGCGCCAGTTGGTGGCCGCGGTCTCGCCCTTGCCGCTGCGCACGAAAATCGGCCCGAAATCGCGGATCCATCCACGGTTGGTCGGCACGCGGAATAAATCCACGGCGGAGAGATTCGCTCCGGCGGATTTCAGGATGCGGCGAACCGCGCGTTCCATCAACAGATTTTCGACGAGAATTCGCACGCGCTCGACTTGAGAAAGATGGCGCACGATGTCCGCGTAGACCCAGGGGATCGGAGCGAATTTTCCCGGCCAATCGGTTTTTTCGTGCGGCCAGGCAAGCCAGGTGGCCGCGTGCAGTTCCCATTCGGCGGGCATCCAGTAGCCTAGCTCAAACGGAGTGGATGGATTTCGGCGGGCGGGCTTCACTCGTGCCATCGCTCGAGAATTGGGGAATAGGCATCGATGCGGCGGTCGCGCAGGAACGGCCAGTTGCGGCGCGTGTCCTCAATGCGCGCGGGATCACATTCGACGATCAGAATTTCTTCTTTGTCGGCTGACCCTTCAGCAAGGACGCGGCCAAACGGGTCGGAGACGAAGGAATGTCCCCAAAATTCAAGGCCGCTTTCGGGAGAACCTTCGAAGCCAACGCGATTCACCGCCGCGACAAACACGCCATTGGCGATGGCGTGGGAGCGCTGAATCGTGCGCCAGGCGTCGAGTTGCGCCGCGCCGAATTCCTGCTTCTCGGAGGGATGCCACCCGATCGCGGTGGGATAAAAAATAACGTTGGCGCCGCCGAGGCTCGCCAGGCGTGCGCCTTCCGGATACCACTGGTCCCAGCATACGAGCACGCCAATGCGGCCAAATCGCGTGTTGAAGTTCGGAAAGCCCAGGTCGCCCGGAGTGAAATAAAATTTCTCGTAGTAGAGCGGATCGTCCGGAATGTGCATTTTGCGGTATTTCCCGAGGAGCGACCCGTCAGCATCTAGAATGACGGCAGTATTGTGGTAGATGCCGGCGGCGCGGCGCTCGAAGAGTGATCCGATTATCACGACCTTCAGATCGCGGGCAAGTTTCGCGAGAGCTTCGGTTGAAGGGCCCGGGATCGGCTCGGCGAGCTCGAATAAATCGGCATTTTCTTCACGACAGAAATATTGTGATCGGAACAGCTCCTGCAGGCAAATGATCTGCGCCCCGCGCCCGGCAGCTTCGCGGACGCGAACTTCAGCCTTGGCAAAGTTTTCCCTCGGATCGAGAGAGCAGCTCATTTGAATCAAGCCGATGGTGAATTTTTCTGTCACGCACGAATCATAGCATTATCCATTTAATTTTGATCTGGAGAGTGTGAAGCAGCCGGTCCCAAAAGGTATGAAAGTGATCAGAAGTGAACAGACTTGGATTCCCGAAGTATTTAAGATAAGGTCTGCTGGTCGTGCTGTTAGATGGAATCTGATTTCTAATTATAGGTTCGCACCCTGCGCGCGGCGACTGCGAATCTGGAATCCTGAGACGTTATGGCTTCACGCCGCAAAATTGGCATTTTGCTGATTGTCATCTCCGCCTGTCTCGTTGCGGGCGTGATTTTCCTTGCGCCTATTTTCCTTAACCTGGATCGCTACCGGCCCCAGGTGATTTCCTATTTTGAACAGAATACCGGAAAGAAAGTGGAAATCGCGCGGTTAGCGCTGACTTTTTTCCCTCAGATAACCGTTCATATGGACGGCTTTGGCGTGAAAAGCCCGCCGCTATTTCCTCCCAGTTACATTGTCAAGGTGGCGCGGACGGATGCTGTGCTCGCCTTTTGGCCGTTGCTGCGCCGCAACGTAGTTATAAAGTCCGTTGTGCTGGAGGACCCGGAGATCAACCTGGTGTCGGATCCCGATGGCCCCTGGAACTTCGAGAATCCTGAAACGGAGAATTCGAAGAATACATTTCCCCTGGGCATCATCGATAAAGTGGTGATTCATCGGGGGAGTTTGATTGTATCCAACCTGTTGCCTTCCGATGCGGCCGGGCCTGTATTTTTTGAAGCCCACGACATCGCGAGTGACCTGGATAGCGTGAACCTGGCGGCGATCGTCAATCCCTCTTCGCCCTCGTTGAACGGCCAGGGGACCTGGAAGGCGGGCCGTCTTCGCTTTGGCGCGGTGGAGACGACAAACGTGAACTCCACGTTCCGGCTGGAGTCGAAGGAGATTTTTTTCACAAGTTTGAATGCGGACGCTTACAGGGGAAAAACAACAGGCGACTTCTCGGTAAGTCTAGCGAAAAGGACCGCGACCTTTAAGGCGGACGCGCGAATGACCGGAATCAACATGGTCCAACTGCTGGCGGCGTTCCACGAAACGCGCGGGAGAATGACGGGGATACTGGCAGGAGACCTGAAACTTGCTGGCGAAATCGAGCACACGGCGAGTCCCCTGGCGGGGATGCGTGGAACGGGGCACTTGAAGGTGATCAACGGACAGGTGCCCAGTCTTATGCTCAATTCAAACTTGATGAAGCTGGCACACTTCAACGATCTGGGGCCCGCCAAAGAGAATCCATCTTCGTTTAACTCCATTTCCACAGACTTGGAGCTTGCGAATTTGCGAATCTCGAGCAAAGCGATTGACATCGACGGCTATGGAGTGGATGTGGACGGGTCCGGGAGTGTAAGTGTTTCGGGTTCCGATGAGCTGAACTATCAGGGTGTGGCGGCAATTACCACCAAGCAGGGTTTCTTGACCAACGTGTTCGCCCGGCTTGAGGGAGGCAAGTTAGAGGACGGCAAGTTGACATTTCCATTCCGGATTGGCGGAACGATCGACAATCCGAAATTCTCGAAGGGATCAAAGGGCAAGTAGAACCCAAGTAAAATTGGTTGGAACTTACGCGTGAGAAGTGTGATCAGGAACGATCAGTCGTCTTCGCCGATCATGATGGCGGCGGCGAGGACCGTGGTCCACAGGCCGCGCTTGTCGCCGACGGCGGACTGCGTGATGTTCATGGTGCGGACAATCTTGTTGGAGATGCGGTAGACCTCTTTTTTTTCATCCCAGGACAAATCCGGATCGAATTCGACGTTCAGCGTCGTGGCGAGCATTTCCGCGGCGAGTTCCTCGGTGTATTCGCCGGCCACTTCTTCGGTTTCGCCGAACGAGTGGTGCTCGGAGAGGTAGCCGTACATCGATTTGTCGGCGGGAAGCGCGAGGCCGATGCCCGCGGCGATCAGTCGGTGCGCTTCGCGCGTGGAATTTTCGCTGATGACGGTGAAGGCGACCTGCCCCGGCTTGAGGTGTTTCAGTCCTTCCGCGCGCGAGATGAGTTTGCAATTGGGAGGGAAGATCGAAGAGACGCGCACGATGTTGCACGCGGCTATGCCCGCGCTGCGCAATGCCAGCTCAAAACTTGAGAGCCTCTCGCGATGCTTCCCCACGCCTTTTGTCAGGTAGATCTTTTTCGCGACGAACGCCATGAGGGGTACCGGTGTGCGGCGCCTCCTGAGATGATTCTCTGAAATTTGCGAAAATTTCTAGCGCGTGCGGAAAAGTAACAAGAACACACTACTGTGTCAATTACTTTCCGGTTGAAAGAGCAAGATTTTAATCAAGTTGTAACTGTTTTGAAGACGCGGGAAGGCGCTTTCGCGAAAGAAATCACAAACAAGAAGCACCGCGCCCTTCACAGGTGCTCACGGGCACGGGCAATTTTCAATCGACCGGGCAAAGCTTCAGGAAACGATCCAGGGTGGGAGAAAGCGACACCAGGGCGCGCAATTCGCTGGGCGTGAAATCGGCGCCCGCCTTGGCAAGAGACCTGGCTTTCCTTGAAATTTGCACGACACCGTGAACCCGCGTTCCATCCAGGATCGGTGCACTCATGATCTTTTGGATCAACTCGTTTGGATCTCGCCCGAGGGGAACGGCTTCAAAGACGTTGGCGTGCCGTGCCGTGCTGAAATTGTTGACGAGTTCCGGCTTACGGTCGCGAGCGGTTCGAGCGGCGAGCGCCGTAGTGCTGGTGAGCGGAATTGTGCCCACAAACGAAAGCTTTTCCGGGATCACGAATTTCAGGCTCTTATATTTGGGGATGAACTTCAGGATTGCCACTTCATCCTTGTCCACGCCGAAAAGTTTTGCGAGTGTCCTTCCCACTTTGTCCAGGGCGTCGGAATCGGGCGAGACCCCGCCGCTTTCCAGCGCGTTGACGAGCTCTCCTAAGTCGGCAATCTGCAGTTCCGGCATGAACACTCTCCAGTATTTCGGGCTAACTGCATTATAACCAAGTCACGGCGGGGGGAGTTTTAGTATTCTTATCGATGTCACCATTGAAAAACCAGCGGAAATTACCTATACTGAAATTTCTGATCCGTCGGAGACGGGATGCCTGCGACAGAAGTGGATTTTCGACAGCTTCGCCAATTTCCCCCGGGGACATTTCCATACCAGAAGATTAAGAAATTGCCATAGTTCGGCTCAGTGTTCCAAGCGGGGAGGAACGTGGTGTGCCGGTACGCGCCGTGCGCGCCAAAAGAGTTTCGGCTGGATGCCATGGATGTGAATTCAGGAGCACCGTAATGACAGAAACCACGGCGGCAACGAAAGCTGCGCCGAACCGCCTTCTGGCTCTTTGGAGCAACGTGATTGGCAAAAAAGTCGTCATGGCCGTTACCGGAGCCGTGCTCATTCTTTTTGTGATCGCGCACATGTTGGGCAATTTGAAAATTTTTTCCGGTCAGGAGGAGATCAATGCCTATTCGCGATTCCTGCGGGAAGTGGGCTGGCCCGAGCTTGGCTATGGCCAGCTCTTATGGATCGTTCGGAGCGTGCTGTTCGTCTGCGTGATCCTGCACATCACCGCAGCCGTGCAATTGACGCGCATGAATTGGCAGGCGCGCCCGGTCGGGTACGACTCGCGGAAAAATGTAGAGACGACCTGGGGTGCATTGACGATGCGGTGGGGCGGCCTGCTGCTCGCCGTTTTCATCGTGTTCCACTTGTTTCATTTCACCGGCGGCATGGTGGGATTTCAGCCGGGCCAGTTTGAACACTTGATGGTCTATCAAAACGTGGTGGCCGGCTTTTCGGTCTGGCCGATTGCGTTTTTCTACATCCTAGCCATGGGCGCCTTGTGTCTCCATCTCGATCACGGGATTTGGAGCATGCTGCAGACGCTGGGCTGGGTCACCCTGGACAACACCAAAAACCTGAAAGCCGTCTCTCGGATTGTGGCTCTGATTATTTTCGCTGGTTTCATCTCGGTGCCGATTGCGGTGCTCACGGGCTGGGTGCGCTGAAGGGAGAGAAATGCTGGAAGCCAACATTCCGTCCGGTCCGATCGAAAAGAAGTGGGAAAAGTCCCGCTTTGAGATGAAGCTCGTCAATCCCGCCAATCGGCGCAAGCACACGGTGATCATGGTTGGCTCGGGTCTCGCGGGGGCTTCGGCGGCCGCGTCGCTCGGCCAGCAGGGCTATCGCGTGCATTGCTTTTGCTTTCAGGATAGCCCGCGCCGCGCGCACTCCATCGCCGCGCAGGGTGGCATCAACGCCGCGAAAAATTACCGGAATGACGGCGACAGCGTATACCGGCTCTTTTACGACACGGTGAAGGGCGGGGATTTCCGCGCGCGCGAAGCAAACGTCTATCGCCTGGCGCAAATCAGCGTCAACATTATCGATCAGTGCGTGGCGCAGGGCGTTCCCTTCGCGCGGGAATACGGGGGGTTGCTCGATACGCGCTCATTCGGCGGCGTGCAGGTTTCGCGCACTTTTTATGCGCGGGGACAGACGGGCCAGCAGCTGCTCCTGGGCGCCTACCAGGCGCTCGAGGAACAAATCGCCGCCGGCAGCGTCCAGATGCATACGCGCAGCGAGATGCTGGACCTGGTCGTCGTCAACGGCAAGGCTCGCGGCGTCGTCACGCGCAATCTTTTGACCGGCACGATCGAATGTTTCGCAGCCGACGTGGTGGTCCTTGCCACGGGCGGCTACGGCAACGTTTTTTATCTTTCCACCAACGCGAAGGGCTGCAACACCACGGCAATCTGGCGCGCGCATCGCCGCGGCGCATTTTTCGGGAATCCCTGCTTCACGCAAATTCACCCCACGTGCATTCCGGTGAGCAATGAAAATCAGTCCAAGCTGACGCTCATGTCGGAATCGCTCCGGAACGATGGGCGCGTGTGGGTCCCGAAGAAAACAGGCAACACGCGGCCCGCAGCGCAAATTCCCGAGGGTGAACGCGATTATTTTCTCGAGCGGCGCTATCCGAGCTTTGGAAATCTGGTTCCCCGTGACGTGGCCTCTCGTAACGCCAAGGAAGTGTGCGACGAAGGGCGCGGCGTTGGACCGGGCGGTATGGGCGTTTACCTCGATTTCGCGGACGCAATTCGGCGCATGGGGGAATCGGAAGTCCGCGAGAAGTACGCCAACCTCTTCGACATGTACGAAGAGATTACCGGGGAAAACGCGTATAAGGTTCCGATGCGGATTTATCCCGCGGTGCATTACACGATGGGAGGCCTGTGGGTCGATTATCAGCTCATGTCGACGATCCCCGGGCTTTTTGTCGCCGGGGAAGCTAATTTCTCCGATCACGGCGCCAACCGTCTCGGCGCCAGCGCGCTGATGCAGGGGCTCGCGGACGGATACTTCATTCTCCCGTACACGATTCCAAACTACATCGCGTCCAACTCGCTGGAGAAGGTCGACACGTCTCATCCAGAGTTCGCGGCCGTGAAGGATGAAGTGAACAAGCGGATCGCCAAGTTGATCGGCATTCAAGGCGCGAGGACAGTTGACTCCTTCCACAAGGAACTTGGAAAGCTGGTGTGGGAAAACTGCGGAATGGCTCGGTCCGCGGAAGGCTTGAGGAGCAATCTCGTCAAGATTCCGGCTTTGCGTGAGGAGTTCTGGAACAACTTGAGGATCATTGGGACGGGAGAGGAACTCAACCAGTCGCTCGAAAAGGCCGGGCGGGTTGCGGATTTCCTGGAACTGAGCGAATTGATGTGCCTCGACGCGCTGGAGCGGGAAGAATCCTGCGGCGCCCATTTCCGCGTCGAGAGCCAGACTCCGGACGGCGAAGCACTGCGCGACGACGAGAGATTCTCGTTCGTGTCGGCATGGGAATGGAAGGGTGAAGGCGACCAGTGGGAACTGCAGAAAGAACCCCTTGCCTTCGAGCACGTTCATCTGGCCCAGAGGAGCTACAAGTAGCCCATGAAGCTCACACTAAAAGTTTGGCGGCAGCAGGACACCAAGTCGGCCGGGAAATTCGTCACCTTTCAGGTGCAGGGCGTGACGCCGGACATGTCATTTCTCGAGATGTTGGACTTGCTCAACGAGAATCTTCAGGACAAGGGCGAGGCTCCGGTCGCTTTTGAACATGATTGCCGCGAGGGGATTTGCGGCATGTGCGGATTCCTGATCAATGGTGTGGCGCATGGCGGGCGCCGCGGAACCACGGTCTGCCAGCTTTCGATGCGATTTTTTAAGGACGGGGACTCGTTGACGCTTGAGCCGTGGCGCGCGAAGGCTTTTCCAGTGCTGCGCGACCTGGCCGTCGATCGTTCCGCGTTCGACCGGATCATTCAGGCCGGCGGCTTCATCAGCGCTCCCACAGGCGTGGCCCCGGACGCGAGCGCCATCCTGGTTCCCAAGGAGGCGGCGGACCGCGCGATGGACGCAGCGGCCTGCATCGGATGCGGCGCCTGCGTGGCGGCCTGCCCCAACGCAGCGGCCATGCTTTTCACAGCCGCGAAGATCACGCATCTCAATTCGCTTCCGCAAGGACAGCCGCAGCGCGACAGCCGCACGGCGGACATGGTCGCGGCCATGTCCAAGGAACTCTTCGGAAGCTGCACGAATCATGGCGAGTGCGAGGCCGTGTGCCCCAAGAAGATTCCGATTGAGTTTATCGGGCGCATGAACCGGGACCTGATCCACGCCACACTCCATCGCCGAGGCGAGTGACGACTCCAACGGTGGCATCCGACGCCCATGCGCGCTGACGAACTCACTCCCCGGGCGCGTGAGATTCATTTTTCAAGCATCGTATTTGACGCTCATGCGGATACGGCGCAGCGCTTGTTCTTCGATCAATTTGATTTAGCGAGCCGAGACGCCGAAGGCTGCGTCGATATCCCCAGGCTGCGCGAGGGAGGCGTCGGAGCCATCTTCTTTGCCCTGTGGGTGCCGGTGGAAATTACGGGCCGCGCGGCGACTCGGCGCGCCTGGGACTTGCTCGATGCCGTTGTAAAACAAATCGAAATTCATGGCGACAATTTGGCGCTGTCTACCTCTTCCAAAGAAGTGATAGCGGCACGAACGGAAAACAAAATCGCTGTGTTGTTAGGAATAGAAGGCGGGCACGCCATCGACAACGACCTCGCGGTTTTACGCGAATTCCACGCGCGCGGCGTGCGCTACATGACGCTGACGCACAACGCGTCGACCGAATGGGCGGACTCCTCGAACGATACCCCGCGCCACAACGGGCTGACGGATTTTGGCAAGCAAGTGATTCGGGAAATGAACCGCCTCGGAATGCTCGTCGATGTTTCCCACGTTTCCGATCCGACCTTTTACGATGTCCTGGAAACCTCCCGGGCGCCGGTGATCGCATCGCATTCCTGTTGCCGCGCTCTGTGCGACGCTCAGCGAAATCTTGATGACGCCATGATCCAATCGCTGGCGGCCCGCGGGGGGGTGATTCATATCACCTTTCATGATGGTTTTCTGAGCCAGGAATATGCCAAAGCGAACCGCGCCCGGGCATCCGAGATCGCGTCTCAGGAAGAAACGGTCAGCCAAAAGTACGGGGAGAACGAGGCGCGGAATTTAATGGAATTGCAGCGCCTGAACGATGAATCCATTCGCGCCGGGAGACTGCCGATGGTGAGTTGGGAGAAAATCGTCGAGCATATCGATCACGCCCTCGGCATTGCCGGCGCTGATCACGTCGGGGTCGGCTCGGATTTCGACGGCGCATTCATGCCGGCCGGGATGGAAGATGCGGCTAAGTTTCCCCGCATTACGGAGGGCTTGCTGAAGCGGGGATATGGGGAGGCCGACATCAGGAAAATTCTCGGAGAGAATACGCTCCGAGTGATGGCCGATGCGGAGCGGCTTGGCCAATTACTGCGTTCAGAGAAGTCCTAGTCATGGAACAGGAATCGCGGCATAATATGCGCCGTTCCTTTCAACTGGAGAATCTTAAGATGCGCTACTTTTCTAAATTTGCGGTCCTGCTTTATGCCTGTTCATTGATTTCCATCGATGCGGTGGCCCAAACGCCAACCCCTGCACCCGCAAAGAAGCCAGAACCTGCGGCGAAAGCACCGGCTGCCAATGCCACTCCCTTTGACCCCGCTCTGCTGCAGCCCGCCACCTTGCGCGCCAAAGCCCCCGCGGAATACGATGTTAAATTCGTGACCACGGCGGGCGAATTCACAGTCAAGGTGACGCGCGCCTGGGCGCCAAATGGCGCAGACCGCTTCTACAATCTTGTCCGTCATCATTTCTACGACGGTGCCGCCTTCTTTCGCGTCTTGCCTGGATTCATGGCTCAATTTGGACTCAGCGCCTATCCTGAAGTCTCCAAAGTTTGGGAAAACGCGACCATCAAGGATGATCCCATCGTGCAGAGCAACCATCGCGGCTTCCTGTCTTTTGCGACTGCGGGGCCGAACACGCGCACGACGCAGGTCTTCATCAATTACGGCAACAATGAGGCGCTGGACAAAAGCGGATTTTCAGCGTTTGCTGTGGTCTCCGACGGCATGGAAGTCGTAGACAAGCTCTACAATGGCTATGGCGAGGGCGCCCCTGACGGCCATGGTCCGGCACAAGACCTGATCGGCAGCCGCGGCCGCGCGTATCTGGAAAAGGGATTTCCTAAGCTGGACAGCATCCGGTCCGCGACACTGGTGCCTGCAACCGCGGCGCCCGCTCCGGCTAAGTAAGTCTATGGCGGACCATAATCCTGAGAGTCAGTTTTCGCGTTCGAGTGGATCAGTCTGCAGAAACCGATCACACTCTTAACCAGAGCAAACTCAAATTATGGATTTCATTCGTTTAGGGAAACGGGAAGCTGTCGTGCAGGAGGAAGCGGGCGCGTTTGAATCGGTTCGCGCAATCAGTCTGGATCGCGGGAAATGGCTCGAAGGGGAGCAGGCCGTCGCCGTTTGCTTCGCCGTCGCAGCCTGTCTCATACATTTTTTGTGGAATGGCCGCTATGGCTATTTTCGGGATGAGCTGTACTACGCGGCCTGCGGGCAACATCTTGCCTGGGGATACGTGGACCACGCCCCGCTCATTGCCGTGATCGCCCGATTGTCGCGAATGCTGGTTGGGGATTCGCTGCGCGCCCTCCGATTTTTCCCCGCGTTGTCCTCCGGCGCGAAACTACTCATTACCGGATGGATCGTGCGCGAACTCGGCGGACGGCGCTACGCGCAAATTCTTGCCGCCACCGCGATGTTGCTCTGCCCCATTTACCTGACGATGGACAATTTTCTGTCCATGAACGCGTTTGAACCCGTGTTTTGGATGCTGTGCGCGGCGATTTCGCTGCGGATCATTCGGACGGGGAACGACCGCTTGTGGCCATTGTTCGGGCTGGTGGCGGGAATCGGCATTTTGAATAAACACTCGATGCTTTTTTTCGGACTGGCATTCGTGCTGGCTTTGGTGGTAACGCGTCAACGAGCAAAACTGGGAACGCCGTGGATTTGGCTCGGCGCCTTCATCGCATTTCTAATCTTTCTCCCGAATTTTCTATGGGAAGCCAGGAACGACTGGCCGACGATCGAGATTCTTCGGAATGTCGATCGCATGAAGAATATGCCGGTAACGTGGGTGCAATTCGTGGTTCAGCAAACTTTCCTGGTGCATCCCCTGGGCGCGCCGATTTGCATCGCCGGGCTGTGGTTTTTCCTGCGCAGCCGGCAGGGCGAGGCGTTCCGGTTTCTTGGATGGACGTATTTTTTCCTACTCGCTGAGTTCTTGCTCTTCCGGGGGCGCATTTATTATCTGGCTCCCATTTATCCGATGCTTTTCGCGGCCGGCGCCGTTGCGATGGAATCGTGGATTGGCAACTACGGCAGAAATTGGGTCAGGGCTGCAGTCCTTGCTCCGCTGGTTGTTGGGGGAATCGTCGCAGCACCTCTGGCTCTGCCGATTCTTCCTCTCGATGCGGCTGCGGAGTACGCGAAGTTCTGGGACGTGGACCACGTGCAGGTGGAAAAAGAGCCGAGCGGAAAATTGCCTCAGATGTACGCCGACATGATGGGTTGGCCGCAACAAGCGCAGGTGGTCGCAGGCGTGTTTAAATCGCTTTCCCCGGACGAGCAATCGCGAGTGGCGATCCTGGCCAAGAATTACGGACAGGCCGGCGCGATCGATTATTTTGGGCCGGCCCTGGGCCTTCCGCATGCGATCAGCGGCCAAAACAATTATTATTTGTGGGGGCCGCAGCAATACACCGGAGAGTTGGTAATCGCGGTGGGCATGCCGCTCGATGATTTGAAACCTATATTCGGCCAGGTCGATCTGGCGGCCACCATCAAGAATGAATATGCGATTCCCGAGGAAAATAATCTGCCCGTCTACATCTGCCGCAAGCCGAAAATGACATTGCAGCAAGCCTGGCCGCGGCTGAAATTTTATGGGTAGTATTTAAGTAGGACGGGCTTCAGCCTGTCGGGTTTAGTCTTTGTACATCCCAAAACCTGACAGGCTGAAGCCCGTCCTACTAAATGCTACGCCACGCCGAGGATGGTAACCAACTCGCGCACCGAAGCAGCAGATTTGTCGAGCGCGGCTTTTTCTTCGGCGGTGAGTTTGATCTCGATAATTTGTTCGACGCCGCGGGCCCCGAGTTTCACCGGAACGCCCACGTACAATCCCTGAATGCCGTACTCGCCTTCGAGATAGGCGGCGCACGGAAGAATTTTCTTCTTGTCCTTCAGAATGGCCTCGACCATTTCGACCACGGCTGCGGACGGCGCGTAGTACGCCGATCCGGTTTTCAGGAGATTGACGATTTCCGCGCCGCCCTTGCGCGTGCGGTCCACGATGGCTGCGATGCGTTCGGGTGCCAGCAGGTCGGGCAGTGGAATGCCGGCCACAGTCGAGTAGCGCGCCAGCGGCACCATGTCATCGCCGTGCCCGCCCAGTACGAATGAATTAACATTTTCGACTGAGACGCCAAGCTCCATGGCCACAAACGCGCTCATACGCGCCGAATCGAGGACGCCCGCCATGCCCATGACACGGTTTTTCGAGAAGCCGCTGACTTTGAATGCAGCCTGAACCATGGCGTCGAGCGGGTTGGTCACCATAATCAGGATCGCGTTCGGCGAATATTTCACAACCTGTTCCACGACGGCTTTGATGACGTCGAAGTTCGCCTTCAAAAGGTCGTCGCGGCTCATCCCCGGCTTGCGTGGAAAGCCCGCGGTGACAACGACCACATCGCTGTTGGCCGTTTCCTTGTAATCCCCCGACGCCGTGGAAATTCCCGTGACGCGCGCGTCCGAACCCGTGATCGACGTGGATTCCACCATATCGAGCGCTTTGCCTGTCGGCGGACCGTCGAGAATATCGGTCAGCACAACGTCGGCCAGCTCCAGATCCACGATGCGCTGCGCCGTCGTCGATCCTACAAACCCACTACCAACAACCGTAACTTTCTTGCGCATGAGTGCGTTCTCCTGTATTGGTCGAATAAATTGAATTGTGCGGCGGATGATTCGATATGGCGCCGAAGTTTGTCATTCCGGGGCACGCCGCGTGCCGAGGAATCTCTCACGTCATCGCCAAGACGAAGAGAGATTTCTCGCTTCGCTCGGAATGACATTTTCAATTCCTGATTCATGGAAAGCCGTTTGGTTGCTACTTAGCGACTGCCAGCGACTGCATGTTCTCTATGATGGCGCTCGCAAATTGCGAAGTACCCAGTTTCGTCGCGCCTTCCATCATCCGTTCGAGGTCATACGTGACCCGCTTCTGTCCAATGGTGCGCTCGATCCCTGTTTCGATCAATTTGCCCACTTCGTTCCAGCCCATGAATTCAAACATCATGACTCCGGAGAGCATCACCGAACTTGGGTTGATGACGTCTTTATCGGCATATTTCGGCGCGGTGCCATGCGTGGCTTCGAAGCAGCCGTAGCCATCGCCGATGTTGGCGCCCGGCGCCATGCCCAGCCCGCCCACCTGGGCGGCGCAGGCGTCCGAAATGTAATCGCCGTTCAAATTGGGCGCCGCGATGACTTGATATTCGTCGGCGCGCGTGATGACTTGCTGAAAAATCGAGTCGGCGATGCGGTCGTTGATGAGGAGCTTCTGCTTCCACTTACCTTGCCCGTGGGTGGCGTAAATTTTGTCGAGCACCGATTTCACTTCGTCGCATACCGTTTTACGGAAGGCTTCGGTGCCCTGTTCGAGCCCCGGTTCGACGAGCGCCGCATTTTGCTCGATCGTGATGCTGGGATTGCGGTCGCGATTGTCAAGGATCCAGGTCTCGCGTTCGGTGACGGTCTGGCCGCGGAATTCGTCCACCGCCAACTCATAGGCCCAGTCGCGGAACGCGCCTTCGGTGAATTTCTGGATGTTGCCCTTGTGCATGATGGTCACGACGCGCTTCTTGTTCTCCAGCGCATATTGAACCGCTCGCCGCATCAGCCGCTTCGTGCCAAAGGGAGAGATTGGTTTGATGCTGATAGCGGAATCGGCGCGAATCTGCTTCGGACCGCCGCCCAGCATGTCCTTGTTCAGGAATTCCAGCAGTTTCTTCACTTCGGGCGTCCCGGATCGCCACTCGATCCCTATATATACATCTTCGGTATTTTCGCGGTAAACGATTACATCCATCCGCTCGGGATGTTTCACGGGAGAGGCAACACCCTGGAAATAGCGCACTGGGCGCACACAGGCATAGAGATCGAGGATCTGCCGTAGCGCGACATTCAGCGAACGGATTCCACCGCCGACGGGGGTCGTCAGCGGACCTTTGATTGAAATTCGGAAGTCGCGCACGGCCTCGACCGTTTCATCGGGCAGCCATTGCTTGAATTCGTTGTACGCTTTCTCACCGGCGAACACTTCAAACCAAGCGATCTTCCGCTTCCCGCCATAGACGAGGTCCACGGCGGCGTCAAACACGCGCTGGGACGCCTTCCAGATGTCCCGCCCCGTTCCGTCGCCCTCAATATAGGGGATGATGGGCCGATCGGGAATGACGAATTTGCCTCCAATATACTGAATTGCCTGTCCGTCAGACGGAATGGTCCTGCCGTTATACGATGGCTTCATGTCAATGTTCCTCTGTGGGTTGTCACTGCAGTGACGCGAATGGAAGAGAATAACACACACGACGGTAAGTGAACATATCGAGCGCAGTCAAAAGTTGGTTTCAAATTCAAAATGAATCGACCCTGATCTAGAGCCTAACTATAAACGCCCCCGACGACGTAGTCGGGGGCGTATTTGTACGTCAAGGACAATGCACAAGCCGTGACAACGAGTTCGCGAGACGATTCTAGATGTCGTAATACAGGTGGAATGAAAGTTGAAATTGAGAACGCGTAAGTTACATAGAATCAGAACGCCAAACACGACAGAAACGATAAAGTGGGACAGGAGTAAGTCAAAAGTAGTTCGAAATTGGTCAGTGAGAGTTCACTTGCGTTTCGCATCCTGCTGCAAGTGCAATGCGTCAATTTCCCCGGCGTGCAAACTCCACAGGTCAACGACCTCTGCACTTGGCGGAACGGTTCTGAGAACACCAGTCTGAATGGATTGTCGAATTCGCTTTTCAAACACCCCTTCAACTTCTTTAGTTCCAAATCGACCGAAGTGCCCCTCGATCTTTCCATAGGTGCCAGGCGGTACCAATAGAAGAAATGTTCTTGACCGAGTCTCTCCGTCAACCATGACAATAGCTTTGCACCTGTACCCCTCGGTTGTCTTTACGACTTGGATATCGGAAATGGTGGGTGGTTTTACGCGGCGTGCAGCTTCTCCAGTCATCTGCGTATCCTCCTGGCCGCGGAGCCTACCACAAGATCAAGTCTTCTTCAGGCAATCTGATTTATCACGACTCCGGTCGGCAGACCGCCTGCTCCTCCACTCGCGGAAACAGATTGCGAAACGGTAGGTGCGGAAGCCACTGTGATACTAAGCTCGACGTGAGGTTTGGGTTCAGGGCCAAGCGTGTCGGGATACCGTACCGACAGAGCCACTTCCGCTGTAATCGACGCGGCCAACGCTACAGGTAAGACCTTTTTAATTCGCACGATGCTGTTTCTCCTTGCCACATCTTACGATTTTAGGAGTCCTTCCTTGGACTGAGTTGCAGCGCTATTTCCACTGAAGCAGGTCTTCCAACTCAAGGGACGTGATGTCCAGCTCAACCGCATACCGTGCCAGCACAAGCTGACGCGACTCCGTATCGCTATTCACTGGAAGGTCAAGCGCAGTTCGGCATTCATGCAGCACGCGCTGGCCATTTGATGAAGAGAAGATTTCCGACATGATTCGGCCGCGAAGTACTGATCGCCCAACGTGGGCATTCCGCATTGGATGGAGCTTCACAAATGCATTCTACCACAGACGAAGGTAAAGCGAAACTAAAACGGGGACTCTTTGTGGGAGTCCCCGCTTTGGCTTGGTTTACTCCGCCAGCCACTCCATAATTGGCGAGCCGTCAAGGCTCTTCAACTGTTCCTCCAACTGTTCGACGAACTTTGCCTCGGCCAGCAACTCCTCATACCGTCTGAAGCCTTTGAATTCGTAGACAGCAATTGGATTTGACCACGGTGAAGGAGGAGAAAGCGAATCAAGGGACCAAACATCGTCTGTGACGTTAAGTTTGACTTCGGGTTCGCCGACAACCTGATATTCCAAAGCAAAAAGCTGATTTGGATAATCGCCGAACTTTGCCTCGGCCAGCAACTCCTCATACCGTCTGAAGCCTTTGAATTCGTAGACAGCAATTGGATTTGACCACGATGAAGGAGAAAGCTCCTGGAGGGACCAAATATCATCTGTGACATTAAGTTGGACTTCATGTAAGTCGTTGCCTTCCAGTTCACCGTATTCCAAAGCAAAAAGCTGATTTGGATAATCGCCGAACTTCTGGATGGTATCTATACAATCAAATAAATAGCTCATTTTGATTCTTCCTTCGGGATTAGGGTACAGGTAGGAGAACAGTGGGCCGGGCAGGTAAAAACACCCAAAGTCGGCTGCTACTTACAACCCACCTAGATTAGCAAATCGCTGCGGTTTGTCAATAGAAAACTTCGGTTGTCCTGTCCTCGGGAATGAAGTGACGCTCCCCGACATGATCTGTCTTCACATTTGGGCCTTCATTCCGATTGCGGCTTTGGCACTGATCGGCGTGTTCTTTATCGTGTTTGTAGTCCGCACTTGGCGAGGACACTAAACCACCGCACCCGCAGCTTATTCGAATTGCAAGTATGCAGAACTAGTTATCTTCGCAGGACCCTTGCTACGGGATTAATTGGCCGGTTTGTCTGACGGAGACTCAGCAGGTGTGGCCACGTCATCCTCAACTCGAGCAGTCACGATCGCAGTCACAGGAATTGCGGGAGCGGCTTCTCTTTGCGCCGCCCTTACTTTTGCAAGGAGACTCGCCTTATAATCCAGAGCATAGAAGAAATTGAGAATGTCTTCGATAACGTCAAGCGCAAGACCCAATTCATAGCTTTTAGGAGCTTCGAGTTCGTGGACGGCCTTGTTTCCCATGAACCGAAACTCGTGAAGATTTGTGACAATGCTTTCTGGCAGTGATCCCTTCATGCCTTCAATCTTCTTTTCAAGGTTGTCGCCACGTATTCCTTTGTCAGCGCACACTCCTTCCAATAGGGAACGAAGGCCCGCTGCACATAAAAGATGCAGTCCTTCATTGTCCGACTTGACTACTTCAGAATACAGAGTTTCCAACTTGGGCGGGAGATTCACGAAATGCTTGCTTGGCCGACTCGCTGACATGCGTTTGGGATGATAGATGCTTTCGTAGATTTGATTGTCGCTATTCGAATTGGGGACGTCATAGATTCGCATGTACTCGGCGCTATAGTGATCCTCCATCGTACAGGTGTCGCAGCCCGCACAAGACCAAAGTCGATATTCTCCCCACACGGCTGGCTCATTCCCCTCTTCAACATGGTTGTTGTACGGCTTTGAAGCAACCATTAAGTGTCGAGTGTTCCCTTTACAAATGTTGCAATAAATCCAGGAAGTCTTGTCGGGGTCGGGCACGATACCTCCTCATTTGTGAAGATGGTATCACCATTAATAAGAACAGTCATTTTGCACACAAGAATACTTTCCAGACAAACACTATGGGCCACGGCGGAAGATTCCGACGGCGGACGGTCTGGCGTTGTTGGCATTTATGGAGGGCGTTCACACCATGAAGATCGTCAAATTCGATCCGAAGCTTTCAACACTGGAGGGCGGTTCAATGCGAAAGACGAAAACAATCACGGTCAAGGTGACGGCGAAGCAGTACGCCAAGCTAGAGCAAGCCCTCAAGGCCGCACAAAAGGATGTTCCGGTCTTGAAAACGGTGGACGATCTGGTCAAACACTGGATCGAGGGCGAACTGGCCGAGTAACGCCTCTCACAGTCACCGTGAATCGACACGCCGAATCCTCCAAGGGTCCGGCGTTCGTCGTTTCTGGCTGTGACAAACACCGAATTTAGGCATCCTAGGAAGGGAAGTGACGCAAGTACGCCGCACGTATGCCAGGCACGGTCAGGCCGTACACCTTGCCGCACTCCTGCCACGTTTTTCCGCAGTGTCGCAGCACGCACAGGCCTTCTAACTGTCGACACGTCCAGCGATCTCCGGCCGAAGCGTCTCGTTCGAAAAATCTTTTATATAAGGGAATTAATTTGCTGCCGTTCCCTGCCTGAGAGAGACGCCCAAGTTTGACCGCACATTTTTGCCACGACAATCCTTCTGCGCGGAGCCTCCAAAGCTTAGCTAGTTCACGACGCCGCCAACGCCGCGGCTTGATACCTTTCCGTGACCTACGAGGACGGTATACCCTGCCTGTTTCAATGTCGTGCGCAATCTTGCATAATCTGTAGAGAATTATGCGTACATGAGGGCTCAAAATGTGAAGCTCCTGAGCAACCTGTACGGAATTCCATCCAAGCCTGTAGCTCAACCAAACGATCGATGTTGTGAGCTCAACAGGCCGCCGATCAAAACGCGCACGGCTATCAGAATTCTGCACCTCGATTTCCAATTCACGAATTCGCCTGGGCGGATCGCCACGGTCAAGAGCTTCTTTGTACGCATCCAGTCGTTCCTCTAGCACAAGTTTTCGATTGGTCTCATCTGCCGCTGCTTTGAAATTGATTGCTTCAACACGAGCAAGGTCTGTCGAGCCAGGCGGCACCGTGACGTTATAACGACGTTCAAGGAAGGTGAGGATTACGTTTCGCAGCGTGGCAGCGTCATTCGCCCATTCGACGATCTTGCGGCGTTTGATATGGGAAACGCGAAACTCAACATGCATTTTACCAAAATCGTTAAAACTGAGATGGCTCTCTTGAGAGACGGCCCGTACTCGTTTGCCAGCAAAGGCATATTCGTCAAAATGCGGGCTAGAGGTCATACAAAATATCAGGAAGCTGTTACGCAGTATGCCTACAAAAGCGGATAGCCAAGTAGCCCTTCCCGCCTTGGGAAGGAACCACTTGGCCATCGGCCCGGCGCGACTAAACTGGCCTCGTGGATTAGTCGAGGCCATCCCACAAACCCTACTAGCTCAAGTTCATAATCGAAACGAACGGTGACGGCGAATTGTGATCCGTATAGATCATGTTGCCGTCAGCCCTGGCAAAGACTTTCAGAGCCGCATTACCTTGATCAATTAATCCTGGAGCTTCAGTGAAGCGCACGATGCCGTTGGCTTCATCGAAAACGTACCGAGTGGCCCAATAGCTCCAATCGCCCAAAATAACAGGCGTTCGGCTAGAACCTATCGGATCCATGCTAGGACAAATCTTGATTGGGATGCCGAGGATTTGTGTGGAGTCGGGGAACACTGGCCGACCGTACTTGTCTTTTGTGGACATCAGCTTGCCGAGGGTCTTCATGTTCATGGCCCACGCTACCTTAGGTGAAGCTAGGTAGGCAGGATCCAGAGTTTGAAACGCTGACGCGAAATCGTCAGTGCCGAGGCTATTTGTGCCGGTTGCCGCCGAACCGTCATTCGCAGCCGAACCTGCCGCAGGAATGATCGGGCAATTAGCGTTCTGAAGAGCCTGAAGCAAACCAGTCGGTTGCGCCGAACCAGTCCCTTGGATCAAGTACTTGGAAATTCCACGTGCCAAACGATCAGCAGCAAACTTCTTGAACAGGTCCATCGTGGTGAGCGTGCCGACCAAATCCTGCTCTGCTTCCAAGCTGACCACGAACCGAGGTGACGAAAAGGAATAAGCGCCCAACGTGACGTGATTGATGCTTGAGATATCCGTCGAAGTCAAGCTGCCGGCTTCCGACGTGAGTGTGGCCACGTTTTCAATGTCGCCAGCAACAGGGACCGGAAGCGGCCGGCCGTTGTCCGTTCTGAGGAACGTAACGCTCTCCGGATCGAAGAGGAAATCGTGTGCGGCCATTGCGGCAAAGACGCCGTCATAAAAAGAAGTGGGGACGAAGAAGCCAAGTGAGGTGTACGACCCGATCCTTGCGATTGCCGCCGCGGATCCTTCTGTCATATCGCGTAATTCCATCGGCCTGTTGGCCTGCTTCGGCGAATATTTAATGAATGCTTGCCAGCCTTTGGCTTCGCTGCGTTGTTCCTCGGTCAGCGTGCCGTTGAAGTTGGTTGTGTTCAGGCCCATCGACCGTGCGTTTTCGTTCACACGATCCTGTTCGATGCTTTGGAGTGACGCGCCATTCTTGACGGCGGAGATGGCTGAAAGCAAGAACGCGTTGCGGCGTTCATCGGCCTTCGTCCAATTCGGTTTGCCGCTGAGCCTACTGGCTTCCTCAATCAATTGCGATAGTGCTTGTGTGTCGATCTTCATATGATTCCCTTCGGGAGTTTGTGTTGCTATACCAGTGATCGTGCCGCGACTGGCTACGCTTTAGAAAATGTCATCAACTGGTGCCACTTCGGTGATGGCGTTCATCAACACAAGGCGGCGGTAAGTGATCTCTTTCTCAACACGTTCCTTGGCACGCTTATTAATCTCAAGCGCCCAGGCCGGTGCGACGAGATCCATCGTGACCTGCCTGACTTGCTGGATGTAATTTAATGACCGTGCGCCAGGCTTTGGCTGCCGTTCTTTCCTTGCAGCGCCAGCCGCACGTGCGGCAATACGTTTCTGCAAATGTGCTGGTTCCGGACGCGACCGTGTCAGGTCGGCGATTCTGTGCTTCAGTCGAGAAACTTTGATTGAGGTCGGCAGATCCGTTGCTGTGACCTCGTTAAATTCTCGTTGCGCTGCCTCGAGGCTTAGGCCATCAATGCGTTCGATCTCATCGTCGTCATCCGCGTCATCGTCATCTTCTTCGTCCGCAACAGCCGCGGCACTTGAACGCGTCTCTTGAAGCTCAGGTCGCTGGCGGCGTTCGGGATGTTCCCAGTAGCTGCGTTCGATCAGAGAAGTGTCACCGTTCACAGCAGCACGAATCATTTCGTGGAACTCAATTGGACAGCCAAAGGGAATAAGTATGGGAGGGAGATCGCTAAATCCACGGGCGGCTTTCGTATCAACCGTGCCGTCTGCTCTTACTACGCAGACGCGTCGCTCAACAAGAGCTGGATCAAAGGTCATTGCAATTCTCCTCAAGGTTTTCCGCAAACAGGGCGGCCCATATCAACCGATTTCTGTTACGCCTTTTTGCGCTTGTCATACGCCTTCCGCATGGCGATGAAAGCGACCGCAACGTCACCAGGCACTTCCTGTGCAAAAGGCTTGGGCGGCTGGTGGTGAATCTTTTGTTTGTGGGCGTTAGGACCTTCAATCGTTCCGCTGCCACAATCGCTGCAGGAGTAACGCAAAAAGGGCGGGTACTGAAAATCTTCTACAATCCGGCCAACTTGCACCTGAAAATGAGTTATGTGCTTGCCGGCTTTGGTGGCTTCGACGCCGCCCACATTAAAGATCGGTGCAACATAAACCTCGACCGTACCAGTCGCTAAGAGTGCCGCGGCAAGGCCGGAGGCCACATCAAATGGCGGATGCTTGTGTCCGATGTCAACGAGTCTCATTACATTGCCTCCGGATAGTTTGCTTTTACCCAATCGGCCCCTTGTTGCGCCAAATTCTTCAAGTGCCAGTCTGCCGCCTCTTGCTTCGTAGGACGACGGCTCCTGATCCCGTTCGCCAAGTTTGCGACTCCGGCCGGAGGCATAACGTAGCTCTCATTGTTTTTGAAATGCGCTACACATTTCTCAACAACCTCTTTTTGTTCAGCGTCTGATAGATCAGGGAGTTGGCTGACTTGGTGTTCGTATTCGCCTTGCTGTTTCCGTACTGCTGCTTCTGTGACTGAGGTTTGGAACATTGTGGTGCCTCTTTTCTAGTCGCTCGAGGCGACTTGCCTTCGTTACAAAATTTTGCTGCGGAACTCTGCCTACTTGACAATTCCGGCACGCACGAGTCGCTGACGCACAACGGTCAGGTGCCTGTCGACGATCCGTCCGACCTTCGCAAAGTTCTTATGCTTGGCATACAGCCTTTCAATTCGTGCCGTGGAAACCTTCGCTCTCGATTTTGCCATGACAATTTCTCCTCGATGCTAGATAACAGCTCGATCGCTGCTCACAATAGTGCTCGGCCTGTTACGACTTTTTGAACTCTGCCCTGCTACTGACTGACCTGCCGCTTCTCAAACGATTTCAAATCGCCTCCGTGTGAGTTTTTGCTGGCCAGCGGTATTCGACGACAATGGATTTCGAAAACTACCCGGCATACGGGGACTTCTAGCGGTTGCTAAACACAGGTGGTTAGAGCGACCGCTTCATAAGCTCTGCACAGGCGCTCAATGATTCCAGGTTAGCGCCCGTGCAGACTTCGACCATCGTTCATGTCATCTGTCATAAGCTATCGATATCGGCGTTCTTCCCTGCAGGTAGCAATCGTTTACGGGGCGGTCTGGAGGGCGTTCCTGGGCACTAAACCCACATTCCGATAACCGGGGCGGTCTCAATGGGTCGATGCAACACTTGCTCGAAGTCTTCTTGTAGCAGTCTACGAGGCTGATTACGTTCGCCAGCGTTGATTCAAAAAGAACACTGCCCTGTTTAGGTTTTAATGGAATCCTGCCGGACAGATCGATTCTCGGGGGAAGTATTGTCAGATCAACCGATTAGAAGGTGT
Organism: uncultured Acidobacteriota bacterium; assembly: GCA_963719875.1. Taxonomy (GTDB): domain Bacteria; phylum Acidobacteriota; class Terriglobia; order Acidiferrales; family UBA7541; genus Palsa-360. The sequence goes on from CAVRDJ010000004.1 coordinate 214,522, forward strand.
TGCATCGACCGGTTGAGCCGGCAGGCTTATCAAGACATGGCTCGGCGCATGCCGTACTTTTGGGAACTTCTTGGAAACATTTACCGCTCATGCGGTGTCCAAATATATTGTGCCTCCCCCAATATTTCCCAAAGCAGGGCTAACGGCAGTCTCGACACAGATAAGGAAGCCACGAAGAGTCATATTCCTAATTATTCTCTATCCGTTCGTGGTAGCCGGATTGATGTGGTTCGTGATCGCTTTGTTTTGGGGTACCCCGTTCTTTTCTGCCGCAATGGGAATAGCTTTCGTCTCGGGCAATATTTTGATGAATGTTTTGCTTATATACCACCGTCGTAAGACGCGTGATCAATGGATCAACGCAGAAGCGGCAAAATGGCTGCGCATTCGGGGGCTGCACGATGAAGGACGGAAAGCGGTGCGTTTGTTGCTGTGGCTGCCTAGCGTTTTTGCATTGTGGGTCCTCTTTTTCTTTCCGTTGGCAACACACGTTATCATCCATCCATCGTCACGTTACCTGCCCAACTTTCGGATACCCATACCATGGACGTGGACTGCATTGTCTGTTTGCGTTGGCGACAACTGCTGGGTCGATGCCGTCATCAGCAGTAAAGGGAGGGGCCGAATTGGTGCTACGCCTTTCTGGCCTACCGCGCAACTTTCTATGGTGACATTCGGAGCTATGAGTTCTGAATATTACGACGCATCGGATTGGAGGCCCGAAGGGGTTGGTCAAGTACCTACAATTGTCTTGAGGCTAGGGGACATGCCGCTTCCTTGTTGGCAATACCTCGCGCAAAGGGACCTATATGATCGGTATTTGATTGGCCTGCCTGCTGATGTCCCCGCTTGGCGCGTCGTCTGCGGCAATCGTGTGTTACATGCTCATTTCTTTGGCCGCGCAGAGGATCTGCCCGCTTTTTACGGTGTCCTTCAGCGCATCGTCCCAATTGACAAACTAGCGTGAATCGAAACGATTCCGAAAGGCCCAAGAACTGCTAAACGCTTGCCAAGTCCTTCCATGAGAAGGCCGGTTAGTGTCAAGCCGGTTTTGCAGTTGCCTTTGATTGTCGAGTGGTCTTCCTGGGAACCGGGCCGCCTCTGTCGCCATCCTTCCATCCGCACTCTTTGGTGAGCGATTGTCGCTCGGTGCAAGTTGGGTGTTCTCGTTTCAGTAGGTGCTGCTACCTGTGAATCGACCTCTATTCTCACCGATTCGGTGAGAGTTGGGCCCCAGGACTTAGTCGCAGTCACCTGGACTCGGCGGTTGAGCTCGGCTCCTCGGATCGCCACTCGCTAGGCCACTTCCCGCATCGCTTTCTGGCTATTGCGCAGTGGTTCGTACACCTCTCCCCCTACCCACAACCGATGCAGCAGGACCGCCAGCTTTCGAGCCACGGCCACCACCGCTCGCTTCTTGGCATTTTTTCCTCCTCGCTCCGCAAGCTTGCGTCCCCATCTCCGCAGATCGCTGTCTTCTCCAAACGGTCCCAGAATGTAGTGCGCTCCCTGCACCATCATCGTGCGCAGATACCGGTCTCCTTCTTAGCTGATGCCCTTCTGGGGTTCGCTCTCCCCAGAGTTCCTGCGGCCAGGTCGTAACCCCAGAAAACAGCCGACCTGGCGACTCTTCGGAAACCGATACGGGTCCTCGATCGTCAGGACATACGTCAGAGCGATCTGTGTTCCCACGCCCTTCACCTGCTTGAGCAAGGACACTTCCGGGTACACGTGCTTGGCGATTTTCTCCATCCGTTCGTCGTATTCCTTGACGCGCTCGTTCAGCGATTCAATTTCTTTGAGCAGCGGCTCCAGAACATCCCGCAATTCTGTGCTCAATGCAGCGGCCAGCTCCCGGTTCACCTGATACGTGCCACACTTGGGCAGTCGTTGGCCATAAGACTTCACCAGCCCCCGTGCGGCGTTCACCAAGGCTGTTCGAGCACTCACTAGTTCCGCTCGCGCTCGAATCACCGTCAGGTGGAGTTGCGCTTGCACACTGCGATGCCGCACCGGTCCCAACAACTCGGGATCGACTCTCGCCAGTCGTGCCAGTGTCCGAGCATCGTGCCGATCATCTTTTCGATTGCTCTTGGTGATCAGCTGCACCTTTTGTGCATGCGCCACGATCACTTCGTGTCCCAACTCACTGAGCAGCCGGCTTACCCAGGGGGAATGTGTTCCTGTCTCCAGGGCGATGAGACTTCGCGGTATCTTTCCAAAGGTCTGCTTCATCGCCTCCGGCGTCGTTGGCAGTTTTTGTTCCAAAATGACTTGGCCTGCTTCATCCAAAACACAGTAGAACGACCAGCGATCTCCCAGATCCAAACCGATGGTCAGCTTTTGCTCCTTGAAAATTTCGTTCTTGAATGCCTGCACAGTGATAGTCTTTTTCACAGCCGGTCTCCTTTCGGTTGCGCTTCGAGCGCGTCGACCATTGGGAGCGTATCGCATCCCGCCGGAGACCGGCCTTCTCATCCCATCTGTGAAACGGGATTCTCGGTAACTGGCTTTTTGCCCCTCAGCCCGGGGTCTAGCCAAACCGAGACAAGCGCGGCTTGCAACTTTTCACCGTGAATGGGATCTAACGCCGTGGGCGGATCGTCGAGCAAGAATGGCAGTGACTATCTGAAACTGACTTCCTCAAGAGTCCCGGGTGTCTAACTCTGGCGTACGCGCATCTTTGGCAGCGCGCATTGCGCGGATCGCGTAAACCCGCCGTGAGTCGAGAAACTCACAGAAACTCTCGACGCGCCGAATCGCCTCCCTGAGACCGGCGTCCGTGACCTCAATCCGCCCTGGCCAAGAGTTGTCAGCGTGGAACCGTTTATCAAAGTCATCTACGAACAAACCCGCAGGAAATCGACGCGCGTGTTCCTTGCTCTGTCGACGTGCCATCCCGAGCGGGTCCTCTTGATGTACACTGTCATTCCGCGCTAAGTTGACTTCTTCTAGTTCGCTAACCGGTACCGGTCCCGCATCCCAGTCGATTCCATAGGCTTCAAGGAAATATTTCTTGAATCGCTCAAACCAATCCTGCTTTCCCTTTTGCAGCAGTGGGATCTTGTAGGCGTTAACAAACGACTCCACATATTTCCGCAGTGCTGATTGCACAAGTTTAAGCGCGGCTTGCCCCTCAATGTTGAGAGACTCGGTAGCATCTTGCCATTCCTCCAAAAACGGCGGCTCAAAATCAGTAGCGGTCTCCGGGTCGAAGGGCGGCGGCTCAAAGGGATCCTCACCGGCTTCGATTTTTCGGATGGTCTCACGGAATGGTTCGGATGCCGCTGCATAGTGGCGTTCGATGAATCGAAGTTTACCCCTCAGGCCAGCTAAGATGTCCATTTGTTTGGTGAATGGGAATAGGCTTATTTCAACTTACTCCCGAGCTATGGTGGATTGCAAATAAAACACACAACCTGAGTTTGTAAACTTGTGGCTGTGGGCGGATCGAATTCCAAGAGCAGCGGGACCACAGTGGGCTCCTATTGACACGCGGGGTTTCTGAAAGTAAAACTAGGCTCCAATGAACAGTGACAACTACAGACCAATCATGTGCCACCGGTGCGGTTTGGAAATTAAAGGTATGGATCGACAATATCCAGACATGAAACCATCGGAGGGAGAATATTGGTGCGAATGCCCACCGCCCCAACCATCTTCGGAATTTACGTCACGTCCACAGCCACCGAACCTAGACACGATTGAAAAGCATATGAAATGAAGATCAACGGACATCATTCCGCCTGATAAACGTTATCGGAATGTGGGAATTTGGCCCCTCCCAGGCACGCCCGGTGGCGTATAGACTTTCACAGTGTTAGGTCAACCTTTTCATGCTCGCCGCGGCAGTTCGGAGCGCCGCAAGGCCTGTCAACTGCTACTTGCGCTTTGCGATCACGTAGTTGAGTGGTCGGCCGTCCATCGGCAGTGGTTTGAAGGGTCTTTCGTCCCAGCGCCATAGTTCCCATGCCGGTTCGCTGACCTTCAGGCGGTCTATGGCTGCGTTGCGACGTTCAAAGAAACCTGGCGTACAGGAGAGTGGTCCCATTACCAGTTTGATGTCGGCTTCCTCTTGCTCTTCGGGCGTCAGTTGCCGTTTCATTCAAGCCCTCTGAATGCATAACCGTTCCATTGATTGTGACCAGCGACGAACCGCCTTCGCCTGTTCGCACGCCCTCCACAGCCGCAGCGGCAGGTGCCTGGCTGATGCCTGTGCGAACGACGATGGGAGTGGATTAAGCCCTTCGCTTTCAGGGCAATCACCAGTTCATCCGGCTTTACCGTGATCGACTGGCTTTCCTGCGGTGTCGCACGCTGCACGCTGGGCTTTAGATTTGATTCTGGTGATGCCGACTCGATAAAGAAGGCAGCAAGTCTTGGTTGCCAGAACATTTGCGGACAGTGATCTTGCCGGATGTAATCAAGAATGTAAGGAGGAAGCATCAGCGGCTCCCTTTACACCAACTTACGGTGACGATGCGGCGATCAAACAATTTTGATCTATCAGCATCGAATCGTCGCTGGCGTCTGGCTAATTCCGGCAGGATTGGTGATGCGAAGTGTTCCTTCTCCCTAGGCACGGATCGCTGCCAGCGATTACTGGGATGACTTGGATTGTGGTTGCTAGAAATATAAAGCTGGATGAACGACCAAAGCTCGGCTTGCATGTGGTGTTGCAATCTAGGTTTAAGCCGCGGATAGACTCCGTCCCTGCGGCTGCGATCCTGTTCATTACCTCTGTGGAATTGTTACGGCGGATTCAGTCGTGCTGGCTCTGTTCCAAAAATTCATGGCGCCGGCAGCAATAGTGACCATCATGTTCCGAATCGACGATGAAATAATGCACAGGCACAACAGAGCTCGAGTAGCGACAGCGTCGCTTCTTTGGGTGTGGAAGCTGTGTCGCAATCGTAGCTCTACCATGGATGCCGGCCGCGGAAGGGCCTCGGACATCCATCCAGAAATCGAGTTGGTCTAAAGTATGCATGGTCGCTAATGCGAATCAGATGTTACAGGAGTCAGTACGGGAGCTTCGTCCTTCCATGGCGGATCCTTCGGCTTGTCACTCGTCGCATCACGCTGCCACAGCCAGTCACGTACGGTGACCAATTCGGGCGGTGCTTCTTTGAGAGCCAGCGTCAACGTGTGGATAAACTTCCAGCCTTCACGGAAGCCAGCGTCAGCATTCTTAAATAAAACGAATTGCGCTTCCCAGGGCGTCAGGTCAATTTTGTTCTCGACCACTGCTTGATGGAAAGCTTCATGCAGCCAGCCGTGGGCAAATGGATTTGAGTAATACCGTGATGTGCCTGTATAGTTGAATGTTTTTACATAGCCTTGCACTTCGTGGAGAGGCCCGCCTTCTAGCATCGTCCCTTTGATTTTCAGCCAGTTCGTCGGATACTTGCTGGCCTTCTCTTTGATAACCCGATGCTCAACCGGCTGACGGTCAAGGATGCTGATGACTTCTCCCATCAACATTGCAAGTGTGCGTCTACCATTCAGCTTCACGGTGCTCTTCGCCCGGATGGCTTCGCGGCACACCGCAATGAAGTTTTCCTTATGCTTGAATTTTGTCCACGAAGTATTCTCAGGCTCGAACTCGTTGTCGGTCATCAGTCGCAGGATGTCAGTGTCACTGGCCGCCCCCGCGAAGTACTCTTCGACGGTCACGGCGGCAGATACAGTTTCAACTACGGGCGCGATTGCAGCTTCACGCGAAGCGGATGGCTGCGTATTTGTTTTTAGTAAGTCAGTAAGCCCAGCAGTAGAAGAAGAGAAAGAGGTTTGGGGTGACGATTTAACCGTATCTTCATTATTCGAATGGTTGACCGAATTTTCGGTTTTTAGCGATTCTACTGTCTCTCTTCTCCTTAGCTTACTTACTGACTCTACAGAGGCCGTGGACCCGGCAGGGAATTCGGCAATCGTGGCCTGCTTATCTTCTGTGTTTCCAAATAGTTCCGGCGATTCATCAACTTGGTTTGCAACTTAGTTTGCAACTTGATCGCACCTTAGTCGCACCTTAGTCGCACCTTGGTCGCACCTTACTCCCACCTTAGTCGCAACTTGGTTTTGAAGTTCGATGCCTTCGCCGATTCGCGGCACCCAGATCTTTGGGCCGCGACGGGGATTAAATGGAAAATCAGGCGAGTTGCCAAATCCAACGAAGTGGCAGGCACCGTGATGTTTGTGTGTCATAAAATCGTGTGGTGCCACAATCCAGCCCTCACGCCAGCCAGGAGCCTTGTCGCATCCATCAAAATTCACAAGGCATCGCACGCGCGTTCCTTGCTTCGTGTGTGGGATAATTCCAAGCTCGCGAAAAAATGCAATTGCTGCTTCATACGAGCTTTTGGAATACTCCTTCATCTTTTGCTTGCGCTGATGAGCATTGCAGCCCTTCACAAATTCATCAAAGCTTTCGTAGACGCAGCGCTGTGGATTGCGTTTGGCTTGCGACTCGAGGCGTCCCATCGCGGCGCGTTCGCAGGTGCCAGTCTTAAAATGCTGCGTCAGCGAGACGTGGTTATCTCGAGGCGTGAAGTAGACCGGATCCTTCCAAGATTTGGGATTCTTACCGCTGTTTGTGGTTGACATGGTGGGGTTCGCCCGTTCCATCTCCTGCTAGCGATTCTGTTATTTCCCTTCGCAGCGTGTGTGGGCGGCCTTTTGAAAAGGTCACTTCGATCTTGCCCCACATTTGTGTGCGGATGGCTTCATCAATCATAGCTTCAAGCTTTTTGAGCAACGCAGGTCTGTCCATGCTGGTTTCCTCTCAGGCAACGGCCTTCGTGCGCTCGGCGTGAACACGGGCCAGTACAGACTCGGGGATTCTCAGGGTGACGTAGCCTTGTTTGCCGCGGCGTTCCTTGGAGCCGATCTTTAGGACTCCAGGCTGATCGCGGAACAGCTTGCGGACGGTATCCGGATGAAGCTGCCACAAATCCGACACCTCAAAGACAGTAAAATGCCGCTCGATTGCTGATTGCATGAAAAGCTCCTAATCGGTTGATAGGAGCCCTACTAAGGTGGGGTTGACGGTATGGCGGTTAACGGCTGTGAAGCAAGCCGAAACTACTTACGTAGCCCGGTACCGCTTATCTAACGTCAAGAAGGATAGCAGCCTTCGATTTCAAAGTCAAGGAAATTCTACCGCTTGGTCATGCTAACCACTCGATTATCTTTTGCCTTCGGCGTGGCGTGTGCTAGTGACTTGCGAGCATCGTCGATATGGGCCTCTTCCAATTCCTTGACCCACGGTAGATAGGCCTGCTCGGTCGTCGCCGTCTTTGAATGACCTAGCATCTTAGCGACCGTATGGAGCTTCGCACCGTGCCGAAGGTGCCAGACAGCAAACGTATCACGGAGCATCTTGGCGTGCGGCGTACGCGTTCTCTGATCGGTGCGGACCTCGGTTATTTCTGCCAGTGCGAAGAGCGTCTCGAGTCGTCGTGCCCAGGTACGTGTGTCGGAGTTGACCGTGCAGTCTGTTTGGCGGAAGGGCTGCGAAGGCCCGACACTGTCACGTTCAAGCGGGATATCCCGTAGAAGAACGATCAAATGCTCAGGCAAAGGAATTGTGGCAAGTACCTTCGTCTTCTGGCGGCGATACCGAAGAACACCATCTTTATCTATAGACTCCGGCCGGTACTGGACAGCATCGGTCAAATCCATTCCAGACCAACGCATCAGTTCCAGAAACGTCGTCAGCCGTTGCTGCCAGGCCTTACGTGTGGCAACTGGCACGTTTTCAGGATCGTAGACATAAACAGCGTCTAGGATCGCGGCATATTGGTCATCCGTGAAGATTGCAGTACGGTTCCCCTTCGCGGCCAGGAGCGGCTTGAGTTTACGGGCCGGTGAATCGTCAAGCCAGCCCTGTACTTCGCAGAAGCTGAAAAAGCCTTTGACCATCGACCAACGCTGCCGGGCAGTCAGGTCGCCGAAATCCCACGACGAGCGCCAAGCTGTAAGATGGGGCGACGTGATCTCGCCGATCAATGTCGGCCGCTGAACTTGCTTGTCAAGCCATTCAAACAGATGGCCGCTCTTTGTGACACGCTTCGTTTCTGGATTGATGTGGCCGAACAGGGAACGGGCCATAGCGACCGTGCCGTTGTCGCCGAGGCGGGCGATCATGTCGGCACAGTACAATGCAACAGCTTCCTCGACCGTGACCTGCTGACGTTCCTTGGCAGCCCGGAGACGTTTCAGTTCCTGCTTCTCAGGGTCAAACGAATCGAGCCATTCCTGTCCTAGCTTCTCGGCCTTCTCCCAGGAACGCGTCTTGGCAGTCTGAACGCGATTGCGCCCACTTCCGGCGCCTTCGTAGATGCGAAGCACTTTGCGGCAATTACAGCGCCGCCATTCGCTGCCATGCTTCCTGTCTTTGCAGTTTGCGGAGTGCCGGACGAAGACCTTTACGGTGCGCGTTAAGAGTGGCTCGGTCATGGAATCCTCCATGACCGATCCTCACATAGTAGATCAAAAGTAGTCCACTTCAAAATTGACGTGTATTCTACCCGCGTAAAATGCGGGTTTTCTACTAAATATCATAGTACAGGTGGAACTCGTAAGGATGCGGGCGCATCCGGACTGGGTCCGCCTCATTCTTTCGCTTGTATTCGATCCAAAGCTCGATAAAGTCCTTGGCGAAGACTCCACCCTCGGTAAGGAACTTGTGATCTTTCTCGAGTTCGTTGAGCGCTTCGTCAAGTGAGCCCGGCATGGAAGGAATTCTTGCTGCTTCCTCAGGTTCGAGATCGAAGCTGTCCTTATCGAGTGGCTGGCCCGGGTCGATCTTGTGCTTGATGCCGTCGAGTCCTGCCATCAGCATGGCGGAGAAGGCGAGGTACGGATTACAGGACGGATCGGGCGGGCGGAACTCCAGGCGTTTGGTTTTGGGGTTGTCCGAGTAAACCGGAATGCGGACCGCGGCCGAACGGTTGCGCTTGGAGTAGGCCAAATTCACCGGGGCTTCGTAGCCTGGTACCAGGCGCTTGTACGAGTTCGTGCCGGGAGCGATGATGCCGGAAAGCGCGCGGGCGTGCTTGAGCAGTCCTCCCGCATACCACAGCGCCATTTGCGACAATCCCGCGTAGCCATCCCCCGCGAACAGCGGCTTGTTGCCCTTCCACAGCGATTGGTGCGTGTGCATGCCCGAGCCGTTGTCCGAGAAAATCGGTTTGGGCATGAGGGTCACGGTCTTGCCGGCCTTCGCAGCCGTGTTCTTGATGACGTATTTATATTTCATCATGTTGTCAGCGGAATTCAGCAGCGTGTTGAAGCGCAAGTCAATTTCCGCCTGGCCGCCGGTTGCGACCTCATGGTGTTGGCACTCGACGTCCATGCCGATGGCCAGCATGTTCAGGACCATCTGCGAGCGCAAATCTTGATAATGATCGGCGGGCGGTACCGGGAAGTAGCCCTCCTTGTAGCGCGTGCGATATCCGAGGTTCTTGTAATCGCCCTCATTCGGGCGGCCCGTGTTCCAGCGGCCTTCGTCGGAATCGACGTAATAAAAGGAATGCTGCGGCGCGCTGTCGAACCGAACGCTGTCAAAAATGAAGAACTCCGCTTCGGCCCCGAAATAGGCGGTGTCGGCAATTCCTGTGGATTTCAAATACGCCTCGGCGCGCCTGGCGACATGGCGCGGATCGCGGTGATAGGGCTTCTGCGACGGCGGATCGGTGGCGTCGCCAATCATCACGAGCGTCGGAACGGCGAGAAATGGATCGATGAATGCCGTATTCGGATCGGGAATCAGGAGCATGTCCGATTCGTGGATCGATGCCCACCCGCGAATCGAACTGGCGTCGAAACCGAATCCTTCCTTGAAGGAACTCTCCTCAAGCTCGCCAATGGGGTAGCTGACGTGCTGCCAGAGGCCGGGTACGTCAACGAAGCGAAGATCGAGAATCTTCGCGCCATGCTTTTTCGCAAATTCCAGTACACCTTTTGCGTCCATTCGCTCTCCTTAAGACGAAGTTGGTCAGTAAACGAACCTCACACGAATCCCTGAATCGGAAGCGAGAATCTACCGGAACGGCGGAGGGGTAGTCAAGCGATCTGGCCGTCAAAGATTGAATGGCCCAAATTTGGATTCCTTATGATTTATTTATGTCCTGTCCGGGGTCTATTCAACTGTAGGGGCTCGACGTGTTGCGCCCCTCCTGCTGCCATGCCTGCATGCTGCCTCGACACCTGGTGAATCCGCGGGCAATCTTCAGCGGATTCCTGAGAAATCCAGGCTAATCGTAGTATTCCTGGCCCAGGTGAGTGATCAGGTCCTCGCCCATCATCCAGCGCAGCGTGTTCTTCAGCTTCATTGACTGGATAAAGAGGTCGTGCTCGGGATACAGTTCCGGCGCGCACATGGGAGATTTGAAATAGAAGCTGAGCCATTCCTGAATGCCGCGCATGCCGGCGCGCTTGGCGAGATCGAGGAAGAGTATCAGATCGAGCACGATCGGCGCCGCCAGGATCGAGTCGCGGCATAGGAAATCGACCTTGATCTGCATCGGGTAGCCCAGCCAGCCGAAGATGTCGATGTTGTCCCATCCCTCTTTGTTGTCGCCCCGCGGGGGATAGTAATTGATGCGGACCTTGTGATGTATATGCCCGTACAAGTCGGGGTACAACTTCGGCTGGAGAATGTATTCGAGCACGCCGAGCTTTGATTCTTCCTTGGTCTTGAATGATTCGGGATCGTCCAGCACTTCGCCGTCGCGATTTCCGAGAATGTTTGTCGAGAACCAGCCGTTCATTCCCAGCAAGCGCGCTTTGAATCCCGGGGCCAGAATCGTTTTCATCAAAGTTTGGCCGGTCTTGAAATCCTTGCCGCAGATGGGCACGCCATGCTGCTTGGCGAGAGCGACGATCGCGGGAATGTCCAGGGTCAAATTGGGAGCGCCATTGGCAAACGGCACGCCGCTCGTAATCGCGGCCCAGGCGTAAAGCATGGAAGGCGCGATCGCCGGATGATTCTCCTTCATCGCGGCCACGAACTTATCGGGAGTCTCATACACGGCGTGCTGCTTGAGAAAAATTTCCGTGGAGCCGCACCAGATCACGATGGTCCGCGAGACTTTGTTTTTCTTTTGGAATTTCTGAATGTCGTCGCGAATTTGCAGCGCCAGTTCGTATTTGTTGCGCGCTTTCTTTATATGTGTGCCGGAGAGTCTCTTCACATAGGTCTGGTCAAACGCGGCCTTCATCGGACGGATCTTGCTCAAAAACTTTTTTACCTCCGCAAGGTGTTCCGGGCCGAGGACAGCGGCATTCTTGGCGGCTTCATACGCGCTATCCGGAAAAATGTCCCATCCGCCGAAGACGATATTTTCAAGCGTTTCGAGCGGTACGAAATCCTTGATCGCCGGGGCGCGCGCTTCGGTCCGTTTCCCGAGCCGGATGGTCCCCATTTGCGTCAGCGACCCGATGGGGAGCGACTTCTTTCGCCGGACGAGGTCCACTCCGGCCATGAAGGTTGTCGCCACCGCACCCATGCCGACGGTGAGGACTCCGAGTTTTCCCTTCGGCAAGGCAATGCCTGCGGACCTGCGCATTCTCATTTCTCCTGTCGTTTTCAAATTGTGTGGAACCCTGAAGCTGCGTGCGACTTCCCCTTACCCGGCCCTGTAGGCGCGGTTCCTATTGCGCAAACAACGTATCATGCGCGAAGGCGCGAAGATTTGCAACGCGGAACCTCGATTGAATCAGTTGGCTTTGCGCGGCTTGGATGAGACCCGTGCAGAAGCTGCAGCGGCGCGATGCTTGCCAGGTGGAGCTGCGCCTGGTTTTGCTTTCAGTCCTGCGAGCAGTTTTTCGAGGCTGAGCGTATTGATGACGTCCTTCTTTTCAATCCACCCGCGCCGAGCCATTTGCACCCCGTACCGCATGGCCTGAAGGCCGCGGGTCGTGTGGGCATCGGTGGAGATCACGATTTTCACTCCGCGCTCCTTCGCCATGCGCAGATGCGTGTCCTTCAGATCGAGGCGCTCGGGCGCCGCGTTGCACTCCATGACGACACCGTGTTTGTGCGCCGCGTCCAGAATGCGTTCCATGTCGTAGGCGTATGCGTCCCGGCGAAGAACCAGGCGGCCCGTGGGATGCCCGACGATTTGGGTGTAAGGATTTTCGATGGCCGCCAAAATTCGTTCAGTCATCTCCGCGCGCTCCATCGTCATGTAGGAGTGAATCGAGACGAGCACGACGTCGAGCTGCGCGAGGACTTCGTCGTCCAAGTCCAGTTTCCCATTCTTCAAAACGTCGACTTCGCTGCTGGCGAGGATGCGGATGCCCAGGTGTTTGCTGTTGGCAGCCTGAATTTTCTTGATTTGTTCGAGCGTCCTTTTTTCGTCGAGGCCGTTCGCGACGGTCACCGCCTTGCTGTGATCGGTCAGCGAGATGTATTCGTAGCCGAGTTCCTTCGCGGCGAGCGCCATCTCTTCGATCGAGTTTCTGCCGTCGCTCGCGGTCGTGTGCATTTGCAAATCGCCGCGCATGTCCCTGAGATCGACGAGGTCTGGCAGGCGATGCTCGGCGGCGGCATCGATCTCTCCCGTATTTTCGCGCAGTTCCGGCGGAATGTAGTCGAGCCCCAGCTTGGCGTAAATCTCTTCCTCGGTTGCGCGAGCCACGGGCCGCTCGCCTTTGAGTGTCGCGAGCGCGTATTCATTCAGCGTAAGGCCCATCTTGTTCGCGCGGCCGCGCAAGGCGACATTGTGCTCCTTCGACCCCGTGAAATAGAGCAGGGCGGCGCCGAAGCTCTCTTTTTCAAGAATTCGAACATCGACTTGCAGGCCGCTCTTGAGAACGAAGCTCACCTTATTTTCGCCGTGCGCCAAGGTCTGATCGATTTCGGGAAATGCAAAAATGTGCTGAGATATGGATTCGACCACCTTCGGGGTGTGCTTTCCGGCCGCAAGCGTCACCAGCAGATCGAGGTCGCCGATGGTTTCTCTCCCGCGCCGCAGAGAGCCCGCGGGCGTAACGCCCTCGATCGGTTTCCCGAACGCGCGGATATGTGAAACCAGCGTTTCGGCCGTTTCTTCCGCCACGTCAATGTGAAATCGCCCGGCGGACTTTTTGTGCACCTCAATCGCTTTCAAAATATTCTCTTCGCTCTTCTCTCCGAACCCGGACAGATCGCGCAGCTTGCCTTCGCGCGCGAGCTTCTCCACCTGTTCCACCGTTCCCGCCTTAAAAGTCTTCCAGAGGAACGCGACTTTCTTTGGTCCCAGCGACTGCAAATCAAGAAGATCGAGAATCGTTCCAGGATATTTCTTGAGCAGCTTGCTTCGAAGGGAGTAGTCGCCGGTCTTGAGAATTTCCTGAATGTGATCGGCCATGCCATCGCCGATCCCGGGTAATTCCATCAGCTTGGCGCGGTCCCGTGCCAGCTCTTCGATGGATTCGGGCAGTCCGTTGAGGAGTTCCGCGACGCGTTCGTAGCTGCGATAGCGGCCGATCATGGCGCCGTCGATTTCGAGCAGTTGCGCCGTTTCCCGCAAGATGCGGGCGACTTCACGATTTTCCATGGGCGTGTCCCGCGCTTACTGGCTCCCGAAAGGAACCCGGTTTTGGTTTATGTAGCGCCCGCCTTCAGGCGGGCATCTGCTTCATTCTAAAATGCCCACCTGAAGGTGGGCGCTACAATCGCCCGACAGAATAAAATCCCCACACGGACTTTTACTGGCCGAGGATGTATGCGAACATCAGCGGCGCGACGATCGACGCGTCGGATTCGATGACGAATCGCGGCGTGGCGGCTTCCAGTTTTCCCCACGTAATTTTCTCATTGGGCACCGCGCCGCTGTACGAGCCATACGACGTCGTGCTGTCGGAAATCTGGCAGAAGTAGCCCCACAGGCGGCATTTCTCGCGCAGATCCTGCGTAATCAATGGAACCACGCAGATGGGGAAGTCCCCGGCGATGCCCCCGCCAATTTGGAAAAAACCGATCGATTCGTTGGCGGAAGATTGCCGGTACCACTCGATCAGACAGGCCATCTGTTCGACTCCGGATTTTACAACTTGAAACGTGGAAACATCGCCGCGCACCACGTTAGCCACAAAAATATTGCCCAGTGTGGAGTCCTCCCATCCCGGCGTGAAAATCGGCAGATTCTTTTCGCATGCCGCAATCACCCAGGAACCCTTCGGATCGATCTGGTAGGACTCTTTGATGAGCCCGCAGCGGATGAGCTGGTACATGTATTCGTAGGGGAAGTACCGCTGCTTTTCCTTGTCCGCCTTTTGCCACAGCTTCAGCACCTGCCGCTCGATCCGGCGCATGGCCTCTTCTTCCGGGATGCAAGTATCGGTGACGCGATTCATGCCGCGATCGCGCAGCGCCACTTCTTCGGCGTCGCTCAAATTGCGATAGTTCGGCACGCGCTCGTAATGGTCGTGCGCGACCAGATTGAAAATGTCTTCTTCGAGATTTGCGCCCGTCGTGCAGATGCCATGCACCTTGCCCTGCCGGATCATTTCCGCGAGCGAGAGGCCCAGTTCCGCGGTGCTCATCGCTCCCGCCATGGTCAGGAACATCTTTCCGCCGCGCGCCAGATGCGCGATGTAGGCTTCCGAAGCGTCCACGACGACCGCCGCATTGAAATGCCGGAATTGGTGCTTGATAAAATCTCGTACGCTCATGTCCGCCTTTCTCTCCGAATTATTTTCACGGAGAACATGCTCGCGCAAATCCTATGCCACACGCGCTCATGTTTCAAGCGAAGAAGATCAATTTTTAAAAATATTTTTTCTAAAGTGAATTGTGAATGGAAAGTGACGGGAAGAAATCAACGGCTGAATGCCGGCAACGCAACGCGCAAAATACATATTCTGATTTCGAATTTCAAATTTCAAAAGTGAAATTTCCTTGGGTGTGGTTAAAGGTAGCGAACCCGCTTTAGAAATCGCATGTAGTAAAGAAGCCCGCAAATGGATTTCGCATCGCGCAATGTTCCGCGCTGGATCATTGTGTCGATTTGCTTCAAGGTGAAGATTCGCGGCGTGATCTTTTCATCTTCTTCCGGATGAGCGGCGCCCTCGGCGAGTCCCTCCGCCGCGAAGATCCACATCCACTCATTCACAAAACCGGGAGTGGGTACGACGCGCATTAATTTGCGGAGACGTTTCGCGGAATATCCTGTTTCCTCAAGCAATTCCCGCCGCGCGCCGGCCTGTGGGCTCTCGTTCGGCTCCTTACGCCCCGCCACGAGCTCCCACAGGAATTCTCCGACTGAGTGTCGATATTGGCGGATGAGGAGGACGCGCCCATCCTTGAAAATAGGTAGCACGACGACGGATCCCGGATGCACGATGATATCGCGCTCGGCCTGCACGCCGCCCGGCTCGATCACCGTGTCGCGCTGCAAACGGAATACTTTGCCTTGATAGAGAACTTCACTTTTGAGGATTTGCGAGCGTCCCTTTGCCAAATGAGCCTCCTATGGAGCGGAATTGCTTTCTCAAATTCGAGCCGCGCTGCATTTTTAAGGCAGTTTTGCCTTCAAATGCAGCGCTCGGATTTGCAGCGCGGAAGGCGCCGCCGCATACTAGCCCAGGGCAACGCCCCGGGTTCCGGACCAGATGGATCGTCGCGCGCTGAAAGCGCGCAAGAAACCTTAGAATCTTAGCAGGGGGAGCGGCCTCTCGCCTGGTTGAACGCGCGGTACCAGTCGCATATACTGCCCGTGCGTCCTGGGGCGCCCCTCCATGACAATCCACACGCTCATCGTCGACGACGAGAAACCGGCGCGCGACGAATTGGCTTACCTGCTAAAAAGTTTCCCCGACGTGCATCTCGTCGGCCAGGGCAAAAACGGCGTCGAAGCCCTTGCCCTCATCAAGGAACATTCCCCGGATCTCGTTTTTCTCGACGTGCAGATGCCGGTCCTCAACGGCTTCGGCGTCATCAAGAAGTTGATGGACCGCAAAGGAAAACTTCCACAAATCGTCTTTGCGACGGCGTACGACAACTATGCAGTGCAAGCCTTCGAAGTGAACGCCATCGATTATGTCCTGAAGCCCATTGAGAAACATCGCCTGGCCCGCGCCATTCAGCGCGCGAAGAAAGCGCTCGAGGCCGAAGCCTCGCCGAGCGAGCGCCTGGAGACGCTCGTCAATCAAATTGGGTCAGCGAAAGCGCCGCCGGTAAAATTGCTGGTGAAGACGCAGCAGAGGCTGTTTCTTGTGGACGCTGAGGACGTCATCTTCGCCTCCATCGAGGACGGCACAATCACCGTGGTGACGCGGGAAGTCGAAGGCACATCCAACTACCGGACCATCGAAGACCTGCAATCCACGCTCGAATCGGATGTCTTCTGGCGCGCGCACCGCTCGTACCTCGTTAACATCAACCACATTAAAGAAGTTGTCCCTTGGTTCAAGTCGAGCTACATGCTCAAAATGGACGACAAGCGCGCGTCCGAAGTCCCCGTGAGCCGCGCGCAGACCCGGCACCTGCGCGAATTGCTGAAGATGTAGGTTTTCGTAGGACGGACTTCAGTCTGTCTGGTTTTGATTTTTTGCGGAGTTTTCAGAAGGCAAAAGAAGACAGGCTGAAGCCCGTCCTACTTGTGCTAGCATCGCTCTTGCCCGCTACGCGATGGACTTTTCCCTCACCGACGATCAACGCCTGATTCGAGACACCATTCGCCAGTTCATGGAAGCCGAAGTGCGCCCGTCGATCCGCGCGCGCGACCGCGAAGAGAAATTTGCCGCCGACGAGTTGCGCAAGCTCGGCGAACTCGGCTGCTGTTGCATGCTGATTCCCGAATCCTGGGGCGGTTTGGGCGCGGACACCATTTCCTATGTCCTGATGCTCGAAGAAGTAGCCAGCGTGGACGCCGCGATGGCCGTGGCGTTGAGTGTCACGAATTCTCTCGCCGTTTTGCCGGTCTTTAAATATGGAAGCGAATCGCAAAAACAAAAGTACCTGTCGAGTTTGGCGCACGGAGAAATCCTGGGCGCTTTCTGCCTCACCGAACCGCAAGCTGGCTCCGACGCCGCCGCGATCACCACGTCTGCGGCACGCCACGGCGGCATGTATCGATTGAATGGGGCGAAATCCTGGGTCACCAATGGCGGCGAAGCGGGTCTCTACCTCGTTTTTGCAAAAACCGACCCGTCGGCAGGGGCTAAGGGCGCGACGGCATTTCTGGTCGAGCCCTCATTTCCCGGTTTTCGAGTGGCGCGCTACGAGGATAAGATGGGTCTGCGCACTTCGCGCTCGGCGGAAATCACGTTCACCGATTGCGAAGTGCCCGAAGAGAATCGCCTGGGAGAAGAAGGCCAGGGCCTGAAGATCGCGCTCGAACTTTTGGACGGCGGCCGGGTCGGAATCGCAGCGCAGGCCGTCGGGATCGCGCAGGGAGCGCTCGAAGCGTCGGTGGCCTACGCCAAAGAGCGCCGCGCATTTGGAAAAACCATCGGCGGCTTCCAGGCTGTACAATGGATGCTCGCCGACATGCAAACGGAAATTGAAGCCGCGCGAGCCCTGGTGCACCATGCCGCGTGGATGCGCGACACCGGCGCGCCGCGCCTCGGCCCTTACGCCTCGCGCGCAAAATTGTATGCCGGAGAAATGGTGAATCGTGCTGTCTACAAAGCCGTGCAAATCCACGGCAGCCTCGGCTATTCGCGCGAGTCCGATGTCGAGCGAATGTACCGCGACGCCCGCGTCATCACAATTTACGAAGGCACCAGCGAAATCCAGCGCATGATCATCGCGCGCGATTTGCTGAGCGCGAGCGGCGAATCTGCGACCCTGCATGGGAGGCGCGCGTGACGTCGCGATGGTTATGTAGCGCCCGCCTTCAGGCGGGCATCTGCTTGCGATTGAAATGCCCACCTGAAGGTGGGCGCTACACAGGGATACCCTTCAGGAGAAGCGCCTAGCGTGGACCAAAAGAAACGAGTCCTGAGCGGCATGCGCCCCACCGGCCGCCTCCACATCGGCCACTATTTCGGCGCGCTCGAAAATTGGGTCAAGCTCCAAAACGATCCCCAATACGAATGTTTTTTCTTCGTCGCCGATTGGCACGCGCTGACGTCGGACTACGCCGACACATCTCAAGTCGCCCAGAACACAATCGAAATCGGAACGGATTGGCTCGCCTCGGGCCTCGATCCCGCGAAGTCAACGATGTTCATTCAATCCTCCGTCCCGGAGCACGCCGAGCTTCAGTTGCTGCTCTCGATGGTGACGCCGCTCGGCTGGCTCGAACGTGTCCCCACGTACAAAGAGGCGCTTGAAAACGTCAAGGACAAGGACCTGCATACATTCGGTTTTCTTGGGTATCCTGTGTTGCAGTCAGCGGACATCGTCATTTACGACGCGGACCTGGTTCCTGTCGGTGAGGATCAAGTTACACACGTCGAATTTACGCGGGAAATAGTTCGCCGATTTGATTTCTTTTTTGGTGCAAAGGTAAAAGGTGATCTCACAACTCAGGAGAGAAAATTAGCATTTGAAGTTATCCTTAGAAACCTTCCCTCAGGTCGGTACGAAAGTAAAGGCTCCGGAGATACAGCGGTTCTTTTGTCACACGCGAGAAGCGAGCTCGGTCTGGAAAGTTTTCTTGACGTAATTAGAAACAATCGTGCTTATTTCACGTCTCCCGATATTTTGGTCGAGCCAGCTGCAATGCTTACCAAGTCCTCGCGCATCCCCGGCACCGATGGCAGGAAAATGTCCAAGAGCTACGGCAATTTTATTTCGCTCAGCGAATCCGACGAATCCATCCACGCCAAATCACGCGCCATGATCACCGATCCGGCGCGCAAGCGCCGCACCGATCCTGGCAATCCCGATGTTTGCCCCGTGTACGACTGGCACAAGTTATTTTCGTCGCCGGAAACGCTGGCATGGTCGGCGGAAGGCTGCCGCAGCGCGGGAATCGGCTGCATCGAATGTAAAATGGCGATGGCCGACAATTTGATCAAGTGGATCGGGCCGATTCGCGCCCGTCGCGAAGAATACGCCGCGCACCCTGACAAGGTATTGCAAATCCTTGACGACGGTTCCGTGAAGGCGCACGAAGTCGCGCAGAAAACGATGTCGCGCGTCCGTGAAGCCGTGTTCAATTGGAAAGAGAAGCGCGAGGAAATTACAAAACAGAAATCGACTACACATAACGCCAAGGTGGGCGACTAAAATGGCATCACCTTACAAGATTCATCTCGATACCTACGACGGCCCGCTCGATCTTCTGCTCGATTTGATTAAGAAGCAGGAGATCGACATCCACAACATCCCGATCGCCAAGATCACGGGCCAATATCTCGACTATCTCCACAAACTCGAACAGCTCGACATGGACATCTCCGCCGACTTCATTTATATGGCCGCGACGCTCATTTACATCAAATCGAAGATGCTGCTGCCGCCCGATCCGCTGGCCGGCCCGGAGGGTCAGGAAGATCCGCGCGCCGATCTTGTGCACCGCCTCGTCGAACACGAAAAATTCAAGAGCGCCGCGCAACTGCTCCACCAGCGCCAGCAAATCGAGGAGCACGTTTGGTCGAAGCCGGACCTCACGCTGTACGAAGGCCAAGAATCGGAGGGCGAGCTGATCGTTTCGCTCGTGGATCTCGTGAAGGTCTTCCAGCAGGTGCTCGAGCGCCGCAGGGAAGTGGTGAAGATCGAGCTCCACCACGAACAATTCACCGTGGCGCAGATGATGGATTTGCTGCGCCAGCAACTGGTTGCGGTCGAGGATGGCATCGACCTGATTTCATTTTTCGAGTCCTGCCCGTCACGCCACGCGATGATCGTCGCGCTGCTCGCGGTCCTCGAACTCACTCGCCTGCAAGCGATCATCCTGGTGCAGCAGGAATTATTCTCAAAGATCTGGCTGCGAAAGCATAAAATGTTCGACGTGGTCTTCGCCGGCGGCGAATCAATTTCCGACACGCTGGCGGAGCCGCTTCGGGGAATCGACGACCAATATAAATGACCATGAATCCCACGGAACGAAAGGGCGCACTCGAGGCGATCATTTATGCCGCCGATGAGCCCGCGACACTCGATCAAATCGCGAATGCCGTCGGCGAGGAAAAGGCCACGGTGCGCGCAGCGCTCGACGAAATGATCGCCGCCTATGCCACCGAGGATCGCGGCGTGGAAATCCGCGCCGTCGCCGGCGGCTACAAGTTTTACACCAAGCCGCAGCACCACGAAGTCGTGCGCCGGTTCATCAAGAGCCTGCGCCCGCCGCTGCGCCTGACCATGCCCGCGCTCGAAACGCTGGCCGTGATTGCCTACCGGCAGCCCGTCACGGGCCCCGAGATTCAGGAAATTCGCGGCGTGAACGTTTCCGGCGTGATCAAAACCCTCCTCGAAAAGCGCCTGATCGTGACCGCGGGCCGCAAGCCCGTCATGGGCCGGCCCATCATGTACCGCTCGTCCAAGGAATTCCTCATGCGCTTCGGCCTCTCCGATCTCGAAGAGTTGCCGAGCCTGAAGGAATTTGAACAACTCGCGCGTGCAGCCCTTGGATCGGATGAGGGGATCGCGCCGATTGAACCAGAAACGTCAGAATCGACGAATGGCACGGAAGCCGTTGAAGCCCAAGCGGAGCACTCCGGGCAAACTAAGGCAGAAAGCGATTCCTAGACAAATCCATGCTTGAGCGGCTGCAAAAAATCATCGCCCGCGCCGGAATTGCCTCGCAACGTCATGCGGAAGATCTGATCCGCAGCGGGCAAGTCCGCGTCAACGGAGTTGTCGTTACCGAGCTGGGCGCCAAGGCTGATCCCGAACGCGATCGTGTCGAGGCGGCAGGTCGCGTCGCCCAAGTTTCTGACACTCACGTTTATTTGCTAATGAACAAACCGCCGGAAGTGGTTTCCACGCTGGCGGATCCGGAAGGCCGGCGCACATTGCGCAATTTCCTGGTCGGAGTATCCGAGCGCGTCTTTCCCGTCGGGCGTCTTGACTATGCCGCGGGCGGCGCGGTTTTCCTGACCAACGACGGCGATCTCGCGGGCAGAATGTTGAAAGCGTCGGCATCCCTGCCGCAGACGTATTGGATCAAAGTCAAAGGCCGGCTCAGCGAAACGCAGCTAAAAAGCCTCGCGCACGCGCTCCACGGAAAGGTTTTTCCGTTGCGCGCGCCGCACGCGGCGGGGAAAAATCCCCCGAATCCCTGGTACGAAGTGCAAATCTCCGGCGTTCGTCGCGACCTGCTTCGGCGAAATTTGCTCGCGATGGGACATCCTGTCGAAAAGATGAAGCGAATGAAGCTAGCTTCGCTCGACGCCGACACCGTGCCGGAAGGGCACTACCGGCAACTCAGTTCCCTGGAAGTGGCGAAGCTGGTTCGCGCGGTTGAGCACGCGTTGACGCAGCATAGACCAGCGCCGGCTGCGGCCAGGCCCCGGCGCGTTTGGCGCCCCCGGCGCGTCATGTCAAAGTTGTCCAAGTAGGCGAGCCGCAGGACGGTGACAGGTAATTGGTGAGTGGTGGCGAGTGGAAACCCCATTGGCCGCCGCGCTCAAATGCATCGAGATGTGTTGTTTTTCACGGGTCCCAATTCACGAACCACGAGTCACGGCTTTCTATGGCCACCGCAGAAGACACCTCCATCACCAAACTTCTTG
This sequence comes from uncultured Acidobacteriota bacterium, assembly GCA_963719875.1. Lineage (GTDB taxonomy): Bacteria > Acidobacteriota > Terriglobia > Acidiferrales > UBA7541 > Palsa-360. Next base: position 236,137 of record CAVRDJ010000004.1, read on the forward strand.
CTTCGGCAAAAACCATTGCCGTGGTTGGCTTGTCGGGAAAGCCCTATCGCGCAAGCTTCGGCGTATCGGAAACACTCCAATCTTCCGGCTATCGCATTTTCCCCGTCAATCCCAACGAGGCCGAAGTCCTCGGCGAGAAATGCTATGCGCGCCTCGAAGATATTCCCGAGAAAATCGACATCGTGGACATTTTTCGCCGCTCGGAATTTGTGCCGGAAATTGTCGACGCGGCGATTCGCATCGGCGCGCGCGCAATCTGGATGCAAGAGGGAGTGGAAGACGAACGATCGGCCGAGCGCGCCCGCCGCGCGGGCCTTTTCGTCATCATGGACAACTGCATCGCCAAGGAAATTTTCAAACGCCTCAAGTAGGATAGGCTTCAGCCTGTCTGCTTTTCGTCCACGCTCCCGTCGCGCCGGAGACAGGCTGAAGCCCGTCCTACTCGAATCATTTCGCCTTCCGCTGATCTTTGATGCGCCGAATTTCTTCCAGGCGCTGGCGCAAGCGGGCCTCAAATCCCTCGTCAGTTGGCCGATAATAAGTCTTTCCGGCGAGCGATTCCGGCAGGCAAGCCATGTCGGCCACTTTCTCATCGACGTCGTGCGCGTACTGATATCCCTTCCCGTAGCCGATATTTTTCATCAATCCGGTGGGAGCATTGCGCAGGTGCAGGGGAACGGGCTCGGCGCGCGTGCTTTCTAAATCTTTCGTCACAGCGCCGTAGCCGGTATAAAGCGCGTTGGACTTCGGCGCGAGCGAAAGATAGACCGCGGCCTGCGCCAGCGCGAGATTTCCTTCCGGCGGCCCGACAAAGTCGGCGGCTTGCATCGCGGCGATCGTCACTGCCAGCGCGCCCGGTTCCGCGAGGCCAATGTCCTCGCTCGCCATGCGCACGAGCCGCCGCGCGATGTACAGCGGGTCTTCGCCGGATTCGAGCATCCGCACCAGCCAGTACAACGACGCGTCGGGATCGGAATTCCGCACGGATTTGTGGAGCGCGGAGATAAGGTTGTAGTGCTCTTCTCCGGATTTGTCATACAGCAAAAATTTGCGTTGCAAGAGTTCGGCGAGCAATTCTTTTGTGATCTTGCGCTTTCCGGAAGCGTCCGGTTGCACGGCGCTCACGCCGGCCTCGAGGGTGTTGTATGCGGCGCGCGCATCGCCTCCCGAAAAAACGGCGATGTGCTGGATCGCTTCATCGCTGATCACGATCTCTTCGTTTCCGAGGCCACGCACTGGGTCCGCGAGGGCGCGCCGCAACAGAGCCTCAATCTGCTCGGTGGTCAGCGCTTGCAGGACGTAGACGCGAGTCCTTGAAAGCAGCGGGGCGATGACTTCAAACGAGGGATTCTCCGTGGTTGCGCCGATGAAGATGATATTTCCCGCTTCCACATGCGGCAGGAAGGCATCCTGCTGCGCCTTGTTGAAACGGTGCACTTCGTCGATGAACACGATCGTCCTTCGTCCCGCGCGCCGCGCATGTTCGGCCGCGGCCATGACGTTCCTTGATCTCCTTGATCCCGGTCAGCACAGCGCTGAACGCCGCGAACTCGGAATGAGTCATTCGCGCAATCAGCCGCGCCAGCGTGGTTTTTCCGCACCCCGGCGGTCCCCAAAGAATCATGGAGCCGATTTCATCGTGTTCGATCTGTATCCGAAGAGGCTTGCCCGGCCCAAGCAGCGTCTCTTGCCCCGTGAATTCATCGAGCGTGCGCGGGCGCATCCGCTCCGCGAGGGGCTGGCCGGCGGCGCCGGAGCTTTCTTCAGGCTCGAGTTTTGCGAACAGGCTCATTTATTTAATTGCCGGTCTGGATTTCTCTGCCGCATGGCCTCATAGAGCAAAACGCTCGCAGCCACCGCTGCATTCAAGGATTCAATCCCCACTGGAGCGTTTGCCGCGGCCTGCGGAATATAGACGCATGCGTCGGCCGCACGTACAAGATCCCCCGGCAAACCGGATCCTTCGTTGCCAATCAAAATGGCCGCTGGTGTTTTCCAATCGATGTCCCATGGGCACAATAAAGAAGAAGCAGCACCCGAATCTTGATTTCTGGATACTTCCGCGGCCGCAACCGCAGCGTAGACTTTCACCCGAAACATCCGCAACTGCGCCAGCAGAATCGCCGGCGAATTAGCCTGGACGATCGGCAGCCGCAGCGCCGATCCCGCCGATGCGCGCAGCGCCTTGGGCCCGAACGGGTCAGCCGTCCCGACGCCATCCGCGGGGCAGGTCGCCGCCCCGGTTGCCCCGAACGCTTCCGCCGCCCTGACAATCGTCCCAACATTTCCAGGATCCTGCAAGCCCACCAGCACGACCAGCAGCGCCGTTCCGGGCAGGAGGTTCTCCATCGTCGACTGTTGCGGCCGAACCAGTGCGGCGATCCCTTGCGGCGTCTGTGTATCGGCTATGCCTGCGAACAATTTGTCAGATGTTCGAAGGACCGGCACTCCGGATGCCAGCACAGGGGCAACGCGGGGAAGGTGGCGCGCGCCCGAATCGCTCACGAGGAGCGCCTCCACCGGCAGGCCCGAGCCAAGCGCCGCTTCCACCAGGCGCACTCCCTCGACGCCCACGACGACGCCGTCGCCGCGGTCGCCCGCGAGGGCGGCCCGGAATCGCTTGAGCCAACGGTTCTCACGGCTCGTAATCACGGAAGCGGTTCCTTTGGCGGCTTGTCGCACTGTTGAGCTGGCCGGGTGAGCCATGGACACCAGCCTAGCAAACCCCCTCCGAACGGTAAAGTAACGGTGGGTTGTGACGTTCCTCAAGAATATTTAGGAGCCTGGCGTCTTGAACGCGCTACACGTCTGTGATAGCTTCACTCGACGGCGCTTCGATTGCCGGTCGATTGCCGGTTTTTGGTTGTAACTACGAGGGTCGCCACTTTGTCCGCTGAGTTGCTGAAGATTTCTTCTGAAAATCCCGACCCTGCTGCCCTCCGCTACGCTGCCGCATTTATTCGCCGCGGCGAACTCGTCGCCATCCCGACGGACACCTTTTATGGGATCGCGGCGGACCCATTTAATCTGGCCGCCGTCGATCAAATCTATCGCGTCAAGGGACGCCCAGAAACCCGCGCGCTTCCGATTCTCGTCAATACCACGGCGCAGGCCGTGACGCTGGCGCGCGATGTTCCTTACACGTTTCACAAACTCGCCGCCAAGTTCTGGCCCGGCCCTTTGACTCTGCTGGTGGAGGCCTCCACGGGAGTTCCGCTCAAGGTGACAGCACACACCGGCAACGTCGCACTGCGCTGGCCCAAATCCGTAATCGTGAATGCCCTCATTAACCTCATCCAGGGGCCCATCACAGGCACCAGCGGAAATATTTCCGGCCAGCCCGCGTGCGCGACCGCACTCGACCTTCTGGAACAATTGGGAGATCGCCTGCCACTCATTATCGACGCCGGTGAAACGCCCGGCAATCTCGCCTCCACGATAGTCAAACTCGACGGCGATGATTGGGAAGTGATGCGCGAAGGCGTGATCACCGAGCAGGAAATCCGCGCCGCTCTCGAGGAAGACACTGAAGTGTAACGGTTCCCGCTTGTTTCGATTCGGCCTGACAACGCAAAATTCACTGTGCGCTGCGGCTTCAGCGGCTCCTGAATTGTTACCTCGCATTGTCATTCCGAGCGAAGCGAGGAATCCCTCTTCGATTTAAACCACTGCAAGAGGGATTCCTCGCTTCGCTCGGAATGACAGGGATGGGCTCTTTTTTCACAACCTGTTCAGCAGCCGGCCCATCCTAGCGCGCTTCGATGCTGCGTAAAAAATCAAAGTCCCCGGTCGGAGAAAGCTTCATGTCCCTGATTCTTTTCCGGTGCACGCTGAGGTTATCCATAAACCATAGGCTGACGTACGGCAAATCCTCGGCGATGATTTTCTGAACCTGGCTGAACAATTCACGCCGCTTTTCCTGATTGCTCTCGATGCGCGTCTGGTCAAGCAGCGCATCGACTTGCGGATTGCGATAGTGGCCGCGGTTGGCTCCGGCAGGTGGAATCATCTTGGAATCGAAAACGTACTCGAAAAATGTATCGGGATCGTTGTTCGTGCCGATCCAGCGCAGGGTGAAGATCTCGAAACTCCCGCGCCCCACATCCGAAAACAGGGTGGCGAACTCCAGCGGCCTCACATCGAGATCGACTCCGACCTTCCGCCATTGTTCCTGCAAGACGGCAGCCAGAAGCCGCGAGGACTCCTCCGTTGAAGTCTTAAGCGTGAGCTTCACACGCATGCCGCCCGCCGCAGGCACTCTCGGGAAACCTGCCGCGTCCAACAAACGTTCCGCCTGCTGCGGATCGTATTCGTAGCGCCGGATGCCGGGCTCGTACGCCCAACTGCTTGCAGGCAGCGGGCCGTCGGTTGGATGCGCCTGGCCGCGGTATAAATATTGAATGATTTCTTCGCGGTTCGTCGCATACGCGAGCCCCTGCCGCACCTCGCGTTTCGAGAGTGTCGCATCGTCGAGATTGAACGCAATATATTGATAATTGGTCCCGGGAGAGTCGGTGACAACGATCGTGGATTGCCGCCGCAGGACCGGAATCATGTCCAGAGTGAGCGAATTCACTTCCACGTCCGCGCTCCCTTTGCGCAATTCGAGCGCACGTACAATGGCATCGGGCACAACGCGAAATCGCACCCGCGAAATGTTCGGTGGGCCGCCGAAATACTCGCCATTTCGTTCGAGCACCACGTGGTCGTCCTGTTCCGCGCTCACGAACCGAAACGGTCCCGTGCCGGTCAGCCGGTTGGAAAAATCCGTCCCGGAGCCCGCCGGGACAATCCCAACGGCAGGTCGCGCGATTTCCCACAGAAATCCCGCATAGGGTTGCTGCAAGTGAAAAATCACTGTCGCCGCGCTCGGCGCATCGATGGATCGGATCACAGCGAAAGAGCCTCGTTTGGGCGACGTGACAGTTCTGTCCAGGATCGAATCGAATGTGTACTTCACATCGGCGGACGTGAGTGGCCTGCCGTCATGAAACCTCACGCCGCTCCGTAAGTGAAACACATACGTGACCGGATCGGGCGTCTCCCATCTTTCGGCCAGATCGCCGTGCGGGATTCTCTGCGCGTCAAGTTCCACCAAGCTGCTGAAGAGCAAGCTGTCCAGGCGCTGCGAAACCGCGTCCGTGCCAATCCGCGGATCCAAATTGGTCGGCATCGATTCGACCAGAAAATTGACGACGCCGGGTTCGGTGCTGACAGTGCGGGAGCAGGATGAAAGTGAGAGTAGGAGAAGAAGGGAAGTAAAGGAAGTTAACGAGACAAAGGAAGTAAAGGAAAAAACGCCAGGCCCCGAGTTGTGCCCCCGCTTGTCTGAAGGTTCCGTTCCTTTACTTCCTTTAAATCCTAAACCTCCTCTACTTCCTTCATTATCCTGCATAGCACACCTTACCCAGCACCACCGCCTTTTTCGCTCCCGTCGCGCCCGGCACGTTCGCGGGCCGTTTGTGCAGCGTTTCATGCGCGAGCACGGCAAAAGCAAACGCTTCCTTCGCGTCTCCCGGCAAGCCAAGATCATCCGCCGTCCGCACACGGACCCCGTTTAAACCGGATTCGAGCTGGGCCATCAGCAGCGGATTATGCGCACCGCCGCCCGATACGATCAGTTCTCTGATTTTCGCACGCGGCGCGACCAAGCATTGCAGTGCATCCAGAATTGAAAGTGCGGTCAGGATCGTAACCGTCCGAATGGCGTCCTCAGGTTTCGCCTCGCGTACCTCCCTCCAGGAGAGCAGGGAACGAACATATTTATCGCCATATTGCTCGCGCCCGGCTGTTTTCGGAGGCACTTTGGAAAAATACTCGTCATAGAGCAACGTGTTGAGCAATCCGGGAAGCACCTTGCCCTTCGCGGCCATCTCCGCATTCCGATCGAATCCTTTGCGGCCACGCGTGAAATGCCGCACCAGAGCATCAATGACCATATTCCCCGGCCCGGTATCGAATGCGAAAACATCTTCAATCCTCGCGCCCGCGGGTATCACTGTGACGTTCGCAATCCCGCCGATATTCAGCGCGACGCGCCCTTTTCGCGGGTGCCGGTAGAGCAGAAAATCGACGAAGGGCACGAGCGGCGCGCCCTGTCCTTCCGCGGCCATGTCCGCGGGGCGAAAATCGCCCACTGTAGTGATTCCGGTGCGCACCGCAATTACCGAGGGTTCGCCGATTTGCAACGTCGAGGCAACGCGCTGACCATTGAAAAGTGAAGGCGAGCCCTGATGAAAAACTGTCTGCCCGTGCGAGCCGATCACATCGATTTGTGCGGGAGCCACGCGAAATTTCCTGCATGCGGCGAGCGCGGCGCTTGCGAATAATTCCCCCAGCAGAAAATTGAGCTGGCTGATTTCTCCGGTGGTCACCGGCCGGCCTTCGCCGAGCTTCAAGATGGCTTTCTGCACCTGCCCAGGGAAGGGAAACGCCGCAAAGTTTTCGAGAGATGCCTTTCGTCCCGCCATGCGCACCAGGGCCACGTCAATTCCGTCCGCCGACGTTCCCGACATGATGCCGAGCGCCAATGTGTCGCGCCCGCGGAAATGTTTCATAGAATTTGTTTTTTCAACTCGGCCAGAAGATTGAGCGCCTCGACAGGCTTTAGGTTGTCGATGTCCGCTTCGCGCAACGCATCCAATACCCGCCGGTCGAGCGGCGTGAACAAAGCCTGCTGTGCGGGCAGAGGCTCCCCGTTTGCCGTGGCGCCGGGCGTCAGCCGCTCGCTCAATTGATGCTCAGCCTGCTCGTGCCGTTCGAGAATTTCGCGCGCGCGCGCGATCACCGCGGGAGGCAATCCCGCCATCCTGGCGACTTCGATCCCATAACTCTTGTCCGCGCTCCCGGTTTCGACGCGCTTCAGAAATACGATGCCCGTGGAGGTTTCGCGCGCGGACACGTGCACGTTTTTGATGCCCGGCAGCAGATCCGCAAGTTCCGTCAATTCGTGGTAATGCGTGGCGAAGAGCGTGCGCGATTTCGTCTCGCTCGATAGATGTTCCACCACCGCCCAGGCAATCGAAAGCCCGTCAAAGGTGGCCGTCCCGCGGCCCACTTCGTCGAGCAGCACCAGGCTCGCCGGCGTAGCCGTATTCAAGATGGCCGCGACCTCGGTCATTTCCACGAGAAACGTAGATCGCCCGCGCGCTAAATTATCCGCCGCGCCGATCCGCGTAAAAATTCGATCGGTGACGGGAAGCCGCGCCTGGTCCGCCGGAACAAAGGAGCCCATCTGCGCCATCAGAATAATCAACGCCGCCTGCCGAAGATACGTGGATTTCCCTCCCATGTTCGGACCCGTGATGAGCAGGATCTGCTGCGTCGTCTCGTTGAGAAACAGATCATTGGGAACAAATCGCTCGCCCTTTTGCTCGAGGAGTTGCTCGATCACCGGATGCCGCCCCGCCACGATCATGATTTGCGGGTCGTCGCTAAACTCCGGCCGCGTGTAATTGCGCGCGGCGGCCAGCCGCGCAAAATTTCCAAGCACGTCCAGCTGCGCGATCGCCGCCGCAGTCCGCCGAAGCCGCGCGGCCTGTTCCCCGATCCACAACCGCAGCTCGGAAAACAGCCGCCGCTCGATTTCCGCGATGCGTTCGTCGGCGTCCAGAACTTTGCGCTCGTATTCCTTCAGCTCCGGCGTCGTATAGCGTTCCGCATTCACAAGCGTCTGCTTGCGCTCAAAATCCGCGGGCGCGAGATGCAAGTTCGCATTGGATATTTCGATATAGTAGCCAAACACTTGATTGAAGCGAATCTTGAGCGACCCGATTCCCGTGCGCTTCCGCTCCCGCTCTTCCATCGCGGCAATAATCTGTTTGCTGCGCTGCGAAAGCTCGCGCAACTCGTCCAATTCCTTGTTATAGCCGCGGCGAATCACGCCCGGATCGGAGGCCAGCGCCGGGGGATCGTCCGCGATCGCCGCTTCTATGCGCTCGCGCACGTCCGCCAATTCGTCCATTTCCGAGTGAAGCGCGCAGAGCCGTGCAGATGGGCAATTCGTCAAATATTTTCGCAGCAGAGGAATGCGCGCCAGAGACTGCCGAAGCCCGAGCAGGTCGCGCGGCGAAGCCACGCCCAGCGTCACGCGCCCGGCCAGGCGTTCCAGATCCTGCACGCCCGCAAGGTTATGACGGATCTCTTCGCGCAGAACCGTGTGGTTCTTCAGCTCCTGCACGGCGTCGAGACGCACCTGAATTTCTTCGCGATTGACCTGCGGGCGCAGGATCCATTGCCGCAGCAGCCGCGCTCCCATGCCCGTTGTCGTTTCATCCAGCGCCGCAAGCAGGGTCGTGGAAGATCCGCGCATTCCCTCCTCGAAAAAAATAGGCGCTACAAGTTCCAGGTTGCGGACGGTAACTATGTCGAGCACCAGCGCGTCCGCCTGCTCGTAATACCGGACGCGGTCCAGGTGCCCGAGAGCCGCTCCGGAGTGGTTCCCATTCTCGGCGTCCATCGCGGAGGTTTCGCGCAAATAATGAACTACTGCGCCTGCAGCTGAGACGGCCTGCGGATGGCCCGCGAGGCCGAATCCGTCCAGCGTTGCCACGCCAAATTGTTCCCGCAGCATGCGTTCGGCATAATCAAACCGAAAGACCCATTCGTCGATCCGCGTCTCGACGCCTTCCCGAATCTCCGGCCGGGCCGCCTGGAATTGGACGCTCGTATCACCGTCCGCCCCGGCGGCCGCAGCAAATAGACTCGCTTGCCGGGGAATGAGAATTTCACGCGGCCTCAAGCGGTGCAATTCATCGCGCAATTTTTCATCGGCGTCGCTGCCGGAAAAGGCCGCCGCGCGAAATTCACCGGTGGTCACATCCGCATACGCAAAGCCGATCGGCGATCCGCCCGCCGGGCGGAAAATCGCCGCCAGATAATTATTTTCCTTGGGCTCGAGAACATTGACGCTGGTGGCCGTTCCCGGCGTGATGACGCGCACCACTTCGCGCCGCACCAGTTTCTTCCCCGGCCCCGGTGCCTCCATCTGATCGCACACGGCAATCTTGTAGCCCGCGCGCAGCAGTCGTGCGATGTACCCCTCCGCGGCGTGATAGGGAACCCCGCACATCGGCACAGGCTCGCCGCGTTCCCGATTCCGGGATGTCAGAGTGATCTGCAGTTCGCGCGACGCCGCAATCGCGTCTTCGTAAAAGAGTTCGTAGAAATCACCCAACCGAAATAAGACCAGCGCATGCGGATAGCGTCCCTTAATGGAGTGATACTGCCGCATCAGCGGGGTGGCTGGTTCTGTCATGTCTCGTGGAGCGCCGGAATCGGCGGCGGGCTCTCTTGGGAGCGCGCGGGGAAGAGCACGCCGGTCAGCGACAGAAAGTTTATACCGCGCCACCTTCGCTTCTGTCGAGCCAGTGAATCCGAAAATGACCCCGAACGAATCAGACAAGGAAGGTTATTCCGGATGGCCCCAGCCAGGCCGCCTGAAAGATAACACGCCACCCCAGGCACAAACCGCGGCGGTTTGACCCCGGGAACGCCAATCTCCCGATTGGCGTTTCGCGCGCGCCGCCATTCAGGAGAATGGCGTTCCCAGGAGACACCCCCCACGTGATCTTCGCCCCTCCTAATTGGACGTGCCGGCAATGCCGGCATTCCATCCTCCGCTTCGTGTAATTCATCGTATCTCGTGAGAAATGCAGGCAAGCCGTATACTCCATGCAATATGCCCGCGCCGAAACATCGCCAGGAAATCGAAATCAAACTTCGCGTCCAGGACGTAGCCGCCATTCGCAGCCGCCTGAAACGCCTCCGCGCTCGCGAAATCTCGCCGCGCACCCACGAATTCAACACGTTGTACGACACGCCGCGACAAGATCTGAAGCGCCAAGGCCAGCTCATCCGCATCCGAATCGAGCAGCCGGCCTTGAGTTTTGGGAAGAAACGTCCAAATGAAAACGCCGCAGCCATCCTGACCTACAAAGGGCCCTCTCGTTCCTCGCGCACCGCTACTGAAGCTGGCGGACATTCTAATTTCCGCAGTTATTTCAAGATCAAAGACGAAGCCGAGGTATCGGTCGCGGGAAGCGACGAAATGGCCAGGATTCTTCACGGTCTGGGACTGCATCCTGGGTTCCGATATGAGAAGTTTCGGACCACCTATGCGCTCCCGGGTGTCCGTGGACTAAAGATCGAACTCGATGAGACCCCGGTTGGCACCTATCTCGAATTGGAGGGCCCGGTCGCAGGCATTGAACGCGGCGCCCATCTCCTCGGGTATGACCGCAAAGACTATCTGAAGGATACCTACGGCTCGCTTTATCTCGCCGCTTGCCGCCGGCAGGGCCGGAAACCTGGCGACATGCTCTTTCCGCCAACAAAAAAATTGCGTTAACTCGCACTCTTTCCTTGACAAAGATTTGAAGTACGTTTACCTACTGAGTTGGAGTTTTTTTGTGTGGCCATGAGCGAATCCGAAAAGCAAGAACCCTTTCCGAGTAGGAATCGATCGGCGGCACGATGTTTCGAAATGGCCCGGCTTACAGATGTCGAAACACCAGTCCGCCAACCTTGGAAAGCAAGCTGTAAAGGCCTCGGGTAGACCCGGTTTTTCCTCCACCCGCGGCCGGGCCAGACCCTGGTTGCGGGTTTCAAGTCACAAAGATCCCGCATTGGCCAGCGACTTGCGTGAATTGCCGCGTGCGCGGGCAATTAAGCAGCGCCCGCCGTATAGCACTTGAGGACAAGCTACAGGGTTAAACCGCGCGGCAGCCCTCAGGCTTGGGAAAGGAGGCAAAATGCTGCACGCTACCGATCTCCTCGGCGGAGAAGCCTACGATCGCGACGGCCATTTCGTCGGCCAGGTCACCGAATTATTCATCGAGCCCGCCGACCAGCCCAACCGTGTAGCGCGCGTCCTCCTGGGGAGGGGAAAGTTTCTTCCCCTGATCGTGCGTTACGATCACATCGCATTCGTCGCCCCCGGCGTTATCCGCCTGAGTGTGGAAGAAAAGGAGCTCGAACATTACCAGCCCAATGAAGCGTGGCTGGCCATGCGCAAGGATTTGCTCGACCAGCAGATCATCGATACCAGCGGGCGGAAAGTCGTCCGCGTAAACGATATTGACCTCGCCGAGCAGCGGGTCAACGGCACCGTCGAGTTGCGCGTCACTCAGGTGGACGTGGGACTAACGGGCGCCGCGCGCCGCCTCCTGCACGGCGTGGCCTCAGCTGGTTTGGTCCGCGGCTTGACGACCAAGCTGCCGACCCGCGTGATCCCCTGGGAATTCGTCAACTTGATCGAGCCGGACCCTTTGCGCCGCGTCAAACTGCGCATCACTCACCAGAAACTCGAACGCATGCATCCCGCCGACCTGGCCGATATCATGGAAGACCTGTCGCCGATCGAGCGCCAATCGATCATCGCGTCCCTCGACGAGGAGACCGCCGCCGAGGCCCTCGCCGAACTGGACAAACGCCTGACCACGCAGATCGTCGAGACCCTGGCTCCCCAGAAAGCCGCCGACATTCTGGAAGAAATGGAACCCGATCAGGCTGCCGACGTGATCGCGGACATGACGCCGGAAAGTTCGCGCGAAGTCCTGAGCGAGATGCCCCGCGAGGAAGCGCGCGAAGTGCGGGAACTCTTGAAGTTTGAGGAGAATTCGGCCGGCGGAATGATGAATACCGATTTCATTTATGTGGGCGAAGCCGCCACCCGCGACGAAGTTGTCGACTGGATCCGGGAAATGGACGTGGACCTCGAGCGCCTCGATACCGTATTTCTGATCGACAAGCAAGCGAAATTCTCCGGCGCCGTCGCCTTGGGACGCTTGCTGTTCGCTGCGCCGGACGAACGCCTGGAAAATCTGAAAATGGAGCCGTTGCTTTCGATCCCGCCGGACGCGAGTGACAAAGAAGTGTTTGAACTTTTCGACAAATACAATCTGCACAGCCTGGCCGTGGTCGACTCGCTCGGCCGCCCCATCGGAGCGATCGAAGTGGATGACGTTGTCACGCGCATCCGGCACCGCTGATGAGGTAGAAGATCTGTGTGACGAATTGGATTTGTTCTCTGTTGCGCTCGTCCGCCGCGGCGGATGGGTAATGGGTTCCAAACCATGGCAATACTTGGAAAACCCGAAGACGAAAAACAAGCCCCGGAAACTCTTCCGCTGGTAACGCGGTGGAAGATTATCCCCGGCTGGATTGAGCCGTGGCGCGTTCGCCTGTCGGACTGGGGCAAGCGGACCCGCTTCTGGCGCCGCCGGCTGCTGCTGTTTCTCGCCGTGGTCGGCCCGGGTGTCATCACTTCCAACGTCGACAACGACGCCGGCGGAATCTCCGTATATTCGCAGGCCGGCGCGATGTACGGCTACGCGTTGCTCTGGTCGCTTATTCCCATGACCATTGCCCTCTACGTCACCGAAGAGATGTGCGCCCGCATGGGCGTCGTGACTGGCAAGGGCCTTTCCGATCTCATCCGGGAAGAGTTCGGTTTCCGGCCGACTTTTTTTCTGATCCTGGCCGGTCTGGTTGTGGATATGGGCAACGTCTGCGCCGAATTTGCGGGCGTGGCATCTTCCATGCAGATTTTTCATATTTCCAAGTATGTTTCAGTGCCCCTTGCCGCGTTATTTGTGTGGGCTCTCGTGCTGCGTGGAACATACAAGATAGTCGAAAAAATATTTCTGTTGGCGTGCGTCCTGTATCTCTCGTATGTGGTGTCCGCGATCCTGGCTAAGCCGGACTGGCTCCTGGCGGCGCGCAGCACGGTAGTCCCCACGCTTCATCTCGATGGCGGCTATCTACTCATGCTGACCGCGCTGATCGGCACCACGATCGCGCCCTGGCAGTTCTTCTACCTGCAAGCGGGCTTCGTGGAGAAGCGGGTATCGGCCCGCCAGTATCCCCAGGCCCGCATGGACGTGGCGTTCGGCAGCGTAAGCTGCATGGTCATCGTCTTCTTCATTATTGTCTGCACAGCAGCCACACTTTTCGCCTCCGGCCATCATGTCATTAACGACGCCGGGGAGGCGGCCCTGGCCCTTGTTCCGCTTGCCGGTAGAGGGGCGGGGATTCTCTTCGCCTTCGGCCTGCTCAATGCATCCCTGTTTGCCGCGTCCATTCTGCCGCTTTCGACGGCTCATGTGATTTGTGAAGGCATGGGTTTTGAGGCGGGCATCGATCACAAATTCAACGATGCACCCATTTTCTACAGCCTTTACACGGGAATGATCGTCGTCGGCGCCGCGATCATCTTGATCCCTCATGCTCCACTACAAAAAATCCTGATCCTTTCTCAGGTGGGAAACGGCGTCTGGCTTCCGGTCGTCCTAATTTTCATGCTTCTGCTCATCAACCGCCGCGATTTGATGGGTGACTTCATCAACACTCCGACATTCAATGCCGTCGCATGGGTCACCGCCGTCGCCGTAATCATTCTCACACTCGTCCTGGTCTACGTGACCGTCCTGCACCCCAGCGGCATGCCGGGAACGTCCGGATAAAATTCCCCCCACACTTCTTAGTGCAAACCCAATCATGCTCTAAGATTCTGTAGCACAAGCTGAAGCCTGCGCCCAAAAGCGCCCTGCCAGGCAGCGCGCCCTCAGCATTCCCGCTGAAGCGCCATTCTCGACTTGCCGCGATGGTAACGGGTGGTGTGTTGCGCCGTGAGATGCCCTATGTTAGCTTTTCCATATGCTCGCGAAACAGCCTCTGGCCACTTCATGGAATTCGCGGGAATAGTCGCGTGAAAGCACCGGAATTACTCAAAACCTCGGACCTTGAAGAAGAGCGTCTGCTCCTTGAGCTGGATGCGGACCGGCTCCCTCAGCATATTGCCGTCATCATGGATGGCAACGGCCGCTGGGCGCAGCGGCGTCATTTGCCGCGCGTGGCGGGTCACCGGGCAGGAGTCCAGTCGGCCCGCACGGTAATCGAAACGTGTGCCCGGCTCGGAATCCCCGCGCTGACGCTCTACGCTTTTTCCATGGAAAACTGGCGCCGCCCAAAAGCGGAAATTGATTTTCTGATGCGCCTGCTTCGCGAATACTTGCGCAAGGAACTCCCCACCATTCAACGAAACAACATCCGCATGCTCGTCATAGGGCGCTCCGATCAGTTGCCCGCGGAAGTCCGCGCGGACGTCGATCGCGCGATGGAGCAGACGGCGGGGAACACCGGTATGAATCTGACCGTGGCCCTCAACTACGGAGGCCGCGCGGAACTCGTGGATGCCTTCAATCGCATCCTCGACCGCGTTCGCAATAACGGACTGGCGAATGCCCGTGTGGATGAGGATATGATTTCGCGACACCTCTACACGGCCGGATTGCCCGATCCTGACTTGCTGATTCGCACCAGCGGAGAAATGCGCGTCAGCAATTTTCTGTTGTGGCAAATTGCGTACGCCGAAATGTACGTAACCGAGACCCTGTGGCCCGATTTCAGCCGCGCGCAGCTCTATGAGGCCCTGCTTGATTTTCAAAAGCGCGAGCGGCGTTATGGCGGCCTGGCGGAAGCGCGGCGCCGCGTCATGGCTTGATCCCGGCGCGCCGGTGGAACCTCCACCGGTATCCCGCCAACATTTTGTGAGTCTTCCCGGACAGAATCGCCATTACCCGTCACGATGTTGATCCGAAACTCCTGACGGCCGATCGGAGAAAAGAAGGGAGCCAATGAATTCCGGAACCGGCCTGCGCGTGCTGACCGCGGCGATTATGATTCCTTTGGTGGTCGCGGCGATCTGGTGGGGACCCACCTGGCTGATCGCCATCGTATCGGCGCTCGTTGCCATTGTGGCCATGCTTGAATTTTTTTCGATGGCCGCTCGCCTCGGATTTCAACCCTACCGGCTCTGGGCGTGCCTTGCGGCCGCCGGAATCATCGGCCTGCAATTGTACGAATCGCGCCAGGCAAGCGTGAATAGTTTGGGCAGCCTGCTGGACCGCTCTCCGAAGATCACCTTGGAAGTCATCCTGTTCGGATTCGTGTTCGGCGTCGCCGTCATCGCCCTGGGAAGCAAACGTAATATTACTGAAATATTATCTTCTATTTCAGTAACTTCCGCCGGACTTTTGTTCGTCGTCCTTCCCTTCAGCGCCGTGGTCCGTCTCCACGGTGTGGACATATCGGGACCCAGGCTTCTTCTTTTCACCGTGGTCCTGGTTTGGGTGGGGGATACCGCGGCCTATTTTGTGGGCAGCGGAATCGGGCGGTGGAAGATGGCCCCGCAGATCAGCCCAAACAAGACCTGGGAAGGTGCCGGAGCGAATTTATTGGGAGCTTTGCTCGTGGCCGCCGTGTTCGGCTACTGGACCAGAATTCCGCCCGCGCACATGCTGGCCATGGGTGCCGCCGGAAGCGTCGCGGGGCAAATCGGCGATCTCTTCGAGTCCGCATGGAAACGCAGCGGCGGCGTCAAGGATTCCGGCTCGGTTTTCCCGGGGCACGGAGGGATGCTTGACAGGATTGACGCCCTCATCCTTGCCGCCCCCGCAGTCTGGTACTATTTCGAATGGGTCGTATTGAAGAAGTACTAATAGGCAGGGGCTTTTTTTTTCGCCTGAATTCTTATCGGGACCCCGCCCGGAAGTAGAGCACCCTGATTTGAAGCAAATTGCCATTCTCGGTTCCACCGGGTCCATCGGACGCCAAACCCTTGCCGTTGTGGATGCAATGCCCGAACAGTTTGGCGTTGTGGCTCTGTCTGCGGGAAACAACGTCGAGGAACTGACGCGGCAAATTCTGCGCCATCATCCGGAACTCGTTTCAGTTGCAACCCCCGCCGTGGCCGCACATCTGGCAGAACGTCTCCGCGCCGCAGGGATCGCGAAATTCCCGGAGATTCAGCACAGTACGGCCGGGATGATCGCTGTCGCCACTCACCCAGCTGTCGTGACCCTCGTTTCCGCGGCCGTCGGCGTTGTGGGCCTCGAAGCCACGTATGCCGCCGTAAAGGCGGGAAAGCAGGTTGCCCTTTCAAATAAGGAAGTCCTCGTCGCGGCGGGTGAAATCGTAATGGCCGCTGCCCGCCAGGCCAATGTCGAATTGCTTCCAGTGGATAGCGAGCACAATGCTATCCACCAGTGTCTGCGCGCCGGCAGACATGCCGAGGTCAAGCGGCTCATTCTGACCGCTTCGGGCGGCCCGTTTCGAAAGACCCCGCTTGCCGCAATGGCCGTGGCCACGCCGGAGCAGGCACTGGCACATCCGAACTGGCGCATGGGACGCCGTATTACCATCGACTCGGCGACACTTGTGAATAAAGGCTTCGAGGTCATCGAGGCGCATTGGCTTTTTGACATGCGCCCGGACCAGATTGACGTACTCATTCACCCGCAATCCACCATTCATTCCATGGTCGAATATGTGGACGGGTCCATCTTGGCGCAACTCGGCCCAACTGATATGCGCATGCCCATCCAATATGCGCTAACTTATCCAGAGCGGGCAGCATCCAATGATGTGGCCCTCGACTGGGGCAAACTGCGCCGCCTCGATTTCGAAAAGGTTTCGACGCGCCGGTTTCCTTGCTTGCGTCTGGCGCGAGAGGCGCTGCGGAAAATGGGCGCCTACCCGTGCGCCTTCAATGCGGCGGACGAGGTGGCCGTCGAAGCGTTCCTCGAACGGCGGATTCCGTTTTCAGGCATCGCCGAAGTGATTGAGCGCGTGCTTATGCGGACTCCAAAGGTCAAGATGTCGGCCATTGGCAACGTCCTGGCCGCCGATTCCGATGCGCGCAGGATGGCTCGGGAAGAAGTCGAACGCAGGGCCGCGCGAACCGCGGTGGCATAATTTAAATTCCTGGCAAGTAGTAGGGGAGAAAAGTAACGTGTCCGATTTCCTGGTGATGGCAGTTTCCGTTTCGATCGTCCTTGGCATCATGGTGCTCGTGCACGAGTGGGGACATTTCATTGTCGCCAAGTCGTTCGGCGTACGGGTCGAGATTTTTTCCATTGGCTTCGGTCCGCGCCTCTGGGGATACAAACGCGGCGACACCGATTACCGCGTGAGCGCGCTGCCCTTGGGCGGCTACGTGAAGATGGCTGGCGACAACCCGCTGGAAGACCGCAAGGGCGACCCCGATGAGTTTTTATCCAAACCTCGATGGCAGCGCGTGTTGATCGCGCTGGCTGGTCCGGCGATGAATATCATCCTGTCGGTCATCCTCGTCGCGGGGATTTACATGCGCGGCAGCAAGCAGCCCGCGTTTTTGGACCGCCCGATGGTTCTCGTTGGCGTTCTGCAGGATTCTGCTGCGCAGAAGGCCGGGCTCATGCCGGGAGATCGGATCATCTCGGTGAACGGCGTTAACAATCCGACCTGGGATCGCGCGCAGCTCGAGTTGATGTCCACGTTGCCCGGCCACGCGCTTTCCATCGTGGCCGACCGCAATGGCCAGCAGCTTTCCTTTTCCGTTCCCGCTGCCTCTTCGGTCGAGGAAGTTTTCGGGTATCCGCAGGATCATCTCATCGTCAGCGCCGTAAGTCCTGGAACGCCGGCAGAGCGCAGCGGCCTGATGGCGGGCGACGTGATCATGAAGGTCGACGGAATTGCGCTCGCCAACGGCGCGGAATTCCCGCCGATCGTGGATAAATCCCAATCGCAGCCTCTGGATTTGGAGGTTCAGCGAGGCGATCGCACGCTCCATGTGCAAATCCGTCCGCAGCAGGTGAGCGCGAGCAACGGCGTTCCGCGATGGCAGATCGGTGTTTTGCGCACTGGAGACTTGGTGGACCGGCGTCTCTCCTTCGGCTCCGCAATCGTTGAGTCCGTCGGAATGAACGCCCTTATGGCCAGGCAAATTTCTTATGTGGTGGTCGAGCTGTTTCGCGGCAACATTTCGCTGAAGCAACTCGAGGGACCGCTTGGCATTGCGCGGGAATCCGGACGGGCTGCCAAACAGGGAGTGGCGGAGCTGGTTTCCTTGATGGCCATGATTGGAGTGAACCTGGCGGTATTAAACTTGCTGCCGATCCCGCCGCTGGACGGCGGCCACATCCTGATGCTCTTCATTGAAGGAACGATCCGGCGGGACTTGAGCGTGCGCGTGAAGGAGCGCTTCGTCACCGTCAGCATGGTGTTCCTGTTGCTGGTCTTTGCCATCGTTATGTATAATGACGTTCTGCGGCTAATTCCGCATCACTAACGCGCCCGCGGAATGCTTTGCTCGCGCTTTCAAAAAATAATTTTCGAAGTTGCGCGATGGCCCGCACGGAATCATGCCCACCACAGCACATCGAGTTTCCACCGGCGAGCGCATTAACGCCCACCAGCGCCGCGGCCGCTTGCAGGAGGCCCTCACTAAGCGCGGCGTGCGCCTCACGCGCCAGCGAAAAGTTCTGCTCGAGGTCATGGACAACGCCGAGCGCCATCTCGACGCCGGCGCCATCCTCGATCGCGCGCAAACACTCGATCCCCGCATCCATCGCGTGACGGTCTACCGCACCATCGATTTGCTGAAGCGCAACGGCCTGATCGATGAGCTCGACCTGCTCCACCTGCGCGGCGACCAGCACTTCTACGAAAGCCACGGCCCCCGCGATCACATCCACGTGGCCTGCCTGAAATGCGGTACGGTCCGCGAGTTTGAGTCGCACTTGTACGAAAAGCTGAAAAAGCAGATCGAGAAGGATTGCGGCATAGATATCACCACCGCGCGCACCGAAGTCGGCGGCTACTGCGAAAAGTGCAGAAAAAAGTAATTTATTTTGTCATTCCGAACGAAGTGAGGAATCCCTCTTTGATCTAAACCCAGGAAAAGAGAGATTCCTCGGCGCGCAGCGCGCCTCGGAATGACAAAAATTTGAGTTTTTCCGCAAGCTGTTAAGTCTCAGCTCCCCAATGTTAAATTGTGAGGTTCTGATTTCCAATCTCAAATTTGAAATTTCAAATGCCTTGCCTGAAAATGGGCGCACGCCGTCGAGCCCAGACGCGGGGCAGGGTCACCATTTTATTGCGTCTCCAAAAATCGGACATCAATCGCGCGGCGAATGTCCCGCCAAAGTCCGTTCCGAAAAGAATTTCCGTGCCGTCTCGATATCGCGCGCGATCTGCGAGCGCAGCGCGTCCACCCCGGAAAACTTCTGCTCGTCGCGAATCCTCATATGCAAGCGAACTTCCATCGGGCCGGCGGCGAGATTCTCATTGAACCCGAACAAATGGCTCTCGACCGTGACTCCCTCTCCATTAAACGTGGGCCGCGTCCCTACGTTCGTCACCGACGGATAAAGTTTCCCGCCCACCCCTGTTTCTGTTGAATAGACCCCGAGCTTTGGCAACAGTTCCTGTTCGGGCGCCAAATTAAGCGTGGGAAATAGAATCGTCCGGCCGCGCCCGGCCCCGATGCGAATATTTCCCGTCAGCGAAAACGTTCGCCCCAGGAGAGGAATCGCTCCGGCGACATTGCCGCTCGCGATCGCTCCGCGAATGGCAGTGCTCGACACAATCTGTCCGCCAACCTCGACGGGCGGAACGATCTCGACAGCAAAGCCGTAGCGCTTCCCAAACTCGGACAGCAGCCGCACATCCCCGGCGCCACGATGCCCAAACCGGAAATTGGCGCCAACTAAAATGGCGCCGGCGCGCAAGCTCCCAGCGAGAATCCGTTCGATGAACTCTTCGGGCGAAACCAGGGACAGCGCGTGGTCGAACCGCAACACCAGGGCTGCATCCAGCCCGATTTGTTCAAAGCCGGCCAGCCGCTGCGATAGCGTCTGAATCATGAGCGGCGCGCGATCGGGCCGAAGCACGCGCATCGGATGCGGATCGAATGTAATGACCGCGGCCCGCTGCCCGTTGGCGCGAGCGTGTTCCCGCACCGACTGCAGAATTTTTTGGTGCCCCAGATGAAGCCCGTCAAAGTTTCCGACCGAAACAGCCGTTCGCCGAGCGTCTCCGGAATGCGACGCCCATTCTTCGATGGAATGGAACACGGTGAAAGCCATCAGACGCGAACCTCAAAATGAAGTCCATCGTACGCCAGGGAGACATTGGGGTATCCGGCGTCGATCAATCGCGCGGACGTTTCGGCATGTGGCAGTTCGTGCGCGATGTGCGTGAACCAGGCGCGGCGTGGTTTCAATTCGCGAATCAACGCCAGCGCCTGCTCGACCGTTTGATGCATTGGGTGCGGCACATCGCGCAGCGCATCGAGAATCAAATCGTCCAGATCCGCGAGCAGCGCCTTGGAGGATTCGGGGATGACGCTGAAATCGGTAAGGTACGCAGCGCCGCCAAAACGAAAGCCAAGCACACCGATGTCCCCATGCCGCGCCGGAACCGGCACGATCCGCATTCCAATCACGTCGAATGGGCCATCGATCGGATGCAACGTGACTTGCGGAATGGTGCTGATCGCCGGCGATTCTTCAAAAACGTAGGAGAACGTCCGCTTCAGCGTGGTGATGGTTTCCGGGGATGCGTACACCGGGAGCGCTGATTTCTGCCGCAAATTAAACGGGCGTATGTCATCAAAGCCGAGAATGTGATCGGCGTGCGCGTGCGTGAAAAGAATCGCGTCCAGCCGCTCCAAACCGGCGCGCATCGCCTGAAACCGGAAATCAGGGGTCGTGTCGATTACGGCTGTCTGCCCATTGTGAACCAGCAGGATCGAGGGTCGCAGCCGTTTGTCGCGAGGATCGCTGGAGGAGCAAACCCGGCAATGGCATGTGAGCGTCGGCACTCCCATGGACGTGCCGGAACCAAGCACCGTAAGTTCGAGTACGGAATGCGGTATTGCGGGCAGGACGGATCCCCGATCAAGGCCGGGACTGGGCCTTCTCTTGCTTCGCGGCCGCTTTCGCCATTTCCATAAAGGCCAGTTTCAAGTTGCCAAGCACATCCAGAAGTAGGGAATCTTCCTCCGGCGCCAGATTTCCCTTAGTCTTCTCGCGAAGAACATCCAGCATGTCGATCATCTCACGCGCGCCTTCCAGGTCGAGCACTGGCCGCCCTGTCTGCGGGTCCGCATATCCGCCGAGCAGCATGGCCGCGTTCTGCCCAAGCGACCGAATCAGATTTTCAAACACAGGGGATCGCTTCGGCGCATCTGCCGGCGTCGCCGCTGCTGTCGGCACAGCTGCTGGGGGTGCACTCTGCGTGGCAGGCTTCCCAGAAATCGCACCCGCTTCAGCCGGACGAACTGCACCTGGCGCGCTGGCCGGAATCGCTGTCGGCGCAGTTTCCCGGTCACGGTCCTGCTGCTCCGCAACTTCTTTGCGGAATTCCCCCTCAGGAGTAAACAGCCTGCGGTCTACAACCTTAAAAGTTTCGTCTGGTTTGGATTCGGACAACGGAATCTCCCTCAAATAATCGATCGGCTTCCGTAATAAGGAACGAGCAGTTTAGCATCGCAGCGCACGCGCGAACAAGTGCTCCCCCACATGAAACCATTTCACCGCAATCGCGGCGTGCCTCTTGTGAATTATCCGCACGTGCCGTAAAGTTTCCTTTCACCTCAGGAGCCGAACAGCCAACGTGCCTCCCCCGCGATCGAAACGCAAGAAAAGCTCGAAGCGTACAAAGCCTCCCGAAAAACGCAGGTCAAAGTCTGCGCGCCGACAAGTTGGGAAGGCGCCGAACGCCGTCGCAAAATATTCAGGAAATCCTATCGGCAAACTCTTTGAAGACTTGGTCGCTGTCCAGGCGCGCCTGCGCGCGCCCGGCGGCTGTCCCTGGGACCGCGAGCAAACCCACGCAACCCTCAGGACATACCTCATCGAGGAGGCCTACGAAGTCCTCGATGCGATCGAGATGGGAAACCCTCAGGAATTAGCGGAGGAACTTGGCGACCTCCTGCTGCAGGTCCTGTTTCATGCGGACCTGGCGCGCGAAACCGGTGCATTTGACATTTCCGATGTCATCACCGGCATTCACAACAAAATGGTCCGCAGGCATCCGCACGTATTCGGCGATGTGAAGGCGGAAACGGCCGGCGAAGTCCTCAGAAACTGGGCGCAACTAAAAGCCAAGGAGAAAAAGGCAGCATCCCCGAAGGGAGTAACTCCACAAAATCCTGTGCCATCCGCGCTTGACGGCGTTCCACGAAATCTTCCAGCTTTACTTGAGGCATATCAAATAACTCGCCGCGCCGCGCAAGTCGGCTTTGACTGGGAGCGCGTCGAAGGAATATTTGAAAAACTGCAAGAAGAAACCACGGAGCTCCGGGTTGCGCTCGGAGCATCCAATCATCGCGCCGCCGAGGAGGAAGTTGGAGATCTCCTATTTTCGGTGGTAAACCTGGCGCGGTTTATTGGGCTCGATCCTGAAGTTACACTTAAACATTCGAATCTAAAGTTTAGGGCGCGATTCCAAGAAATGGAAAGGGAAGCTTTACATTTCGGGCAGCACCTCTCCGAGTTATCGAAACAAGAACTGGAACTGCGGTGGGTGGCGGCAAAAGCGAAAGCGCGCGCTCAGGTCTCTTTGGACTCCGAATCATGAAATCGCGAAAGCGGGAGAAGCCTGCCGGGCCGGGGGCATCTGCCGAGGCAACTCGAGATGACATCCTCATTCGCCGCTGCCACGGGATCGAAGAATTCGAATCCTGTATCCGCGTCGAGCGAGAGGTTTGGAAATCCGCGGATGTTGACATAATTCCTATTCCCTTGTTTGTAGTCGCCTCGGAGACGGGAGGACAGGTTCTTGGCGCATTTCACGGCACGGATCTCGTAGGATTCACCCTCGCCATTGCCGGCTGGCGCGCCCGCAAGCCGTTTCTTCATTCCCACATGACGGCCGTTCTGGCAGGGCACAGGGACCGCGGCGTCGGGCGCCGATTGAAGCTATACCAGAGGGAAGACGCCCTCTCGCGTGGAATCGGCCTCGTCGAGTGGACCTTCGATCCTCTGGTAACAAAGAACGCTTACTTCAATTTCATGCGCCTGGGCGCCATCGCGCGGCGATTTCTGCCGAATGCCTACGGAATTACGACCAGCCCTTTGCACGGATCGCTCCCCACGGACCGCCTCGTCGCGGAATGGCACCTCCGGTCTCACCGAGTTGTCCGTATTCTTGCGGGCAAGCAGGCAAAAGCCCCGCCCTCAAAAAAAGCGGCCCGAATTACAATCCCCGCGAATCTAGAAGAGTTGATAAGCAGCGACCCCGCGGAGTCGCGCAAAATCCAGTCCGAGGTGCAGACGGAATTTCTGAAATTGTTCGGCAAAGGCTATGCCGCAACGGCCGTGCTGCCGAGTATAGGCGGCATGGATTACATCCTCGAGCCCGGGAGCACAATTTGAAAATTCAGAGGATCACGCTCCGGGAAATCAGGATGCCGTTGGTCACCCCATTTGAAACCAGTTTTGGCCGCGTCTCTGACAGGAGGATGTTGCTCGTCGAAGCCGAGTCCGACGGCATTCCCGGGTGGGGCGAATCCGTTGCCGGCGAGGGCCCTTTCTATGCCCCCGAAACCGTTGAGACCGCTTGGCATATTTTGCGCGACTTTATCTGGCCGCTCTTGAAAGGCCGGGAATTCGCGAGTGCGGCGGAAGTCTGGGCCACGCTCGAAACTATTCGCGGACATAACATGGCCAAGGGCGCCTTGGAATCCGCCCTCTGGGACGCCGAGGCGAAACAAAAGGGCATCCCCCTCTGGAAACTGCTTGGCGGCGTGCGCCGGGAGATTCCGTGCGGCGTTTCAATCGGAATTAAAGAAACACTCGAAGCGCTTATTGCGACTGTCGAACGGGAACTGGCGGCAGGCTACCAGCGCATCAAGATTAAGATTAAGCCGGGGAACAACGTCACTCCTGTCGAACGGCTGCGCCTGCAGTTTCCGAGGATTCGGTTGATGGTCGATGCCAATTCCGCCTACCGGCTGGAGGACTGGCCGCATCTGAAGCGCCTGGAAGCCTACTACTTGATGATGATCGAGCAACCGCTCGGATGGGATGACATTTTCAGCCATGCCGAATTGCAGCGAAGACTGGACACCCCGATCTGCCTCGATGAATGCATCCACACGGAGGAACATGCGCGCGCGGCGATCGAACTGGGCGCCTGCCGGATTATCAATATAAAGCTCGGGCGCGTCGGAGGATATTCGCCGGCACTGCGAATCCATGATTTGTGCCGGTCCAAGCAGATCCCTGTGTGGTGCGGGGGCATGCTCGAGTCGGGCATCGGCCGCGCGCACAACATCGCGCTCTCTACGCTTGAGAATTTCTCGCTTCCCGGTGACGTCACCGCCAGCCGCCGCTATTGGGTTGAAGACGTCATCGACCCGGAAGTAGTGGTCACGGCACAAGGGACAATTCGCGTTCCAGATGGCCCCGGGATCGGCTACACGCCGCGCATCGAACGCATTGAAGCCATCACCGCCAGAAGAGAAATTCTGGTCTAGCGGAAGACTAACTGTAGGCAGCGCTCCGCATCTTCGTGCGCACACCGACAACGAGCAGGGCTCCCAGGATAAATCCCCCGACGTGAGCCCACCAGGCAACCCCCCCTTGATCGCTCATTCCCAGCGAAGCGACCCCGCTGAAAAACTGCAGGAAGAACCAATAGCCGAGCATGAGATAGGCGGGAATTCGCACTGTGAAAAACAATAACAGCGCGGGGATAAGCGTCGTCACCCGCGCCCGCGGAAACAACACAATGAAGGCCCCCATGACTCCTGAAATCGCGCCGCTTGCGCCGATCGTAGGAACCTTTGAGCCAAGGTTGAAGACCGTGTGTGCCAGTGCGGAGCCAACCCCGCAGATCAAGTAGAAGATGAGATATTGGAAGTGTCCCAATGCTTCCTCTACGGCCCCGCCAAAAACCCAGAGGAACAGCATGTTGCCCAGCAGGTGTAACCATCCACCATGCAGGAACATGCTTGTGAACATCGGAAGGATCGCCTGCCCAACGCTGATGCCATGCCTGGCAAACAGCAGTTGCTCGTGCGCCGGGATGAGCCCGAAGCTGTATACCAGCGCACGTCCCATTTGGGGAGACAGAGTCAGTTCATGAAGGAAGGCGAGGACGTTCACCAAAATCAGCAGCCCGTTGATAATTGCGGCGCGCGTGCGAAAAATGTCCACCCGAAGTGGAATCATCTGGCCATCCTGGCAGCTTCAAGTTGATCCGGGCTGAAGGCAGCGGGCCTCCGGCGCCCATTCCGGATTAGCTCTTCAACTGCCTCCCGGCTTGCAATCCCGCCTCGCGCGCCCATCCCCATGCAGGCTAGGCCTGCGGCAGCGCAACTGAATTCAAGTGAGCGCGGAAGTTCGTCGCCCCGCAATAGCGCATAGGCGAAAGCGGCGTGAAACACATCGCCCGCGCCGGTCGTATCCACAGCTTTTAAATCAAACCCGGGGGAGTAGTGGAAGCGGGCGAGGTCCCACGCGAGGACACCATCAGCACCCAGGGTTGCGGCGGTCAGGCGGCATCCGAAGCGGGAAGCAATAGCTGGCAGCGAAATGAACAGGTCGCTCTCTCCGCACAAACGGCCGTGGAATTCCCTGGAGCTGATGGCGAAGTCCACATTCTCAAGTAAAGCTTCCACTCCAGGGTAAAGGTTATCGAGATCGGCGGTTACCGGAATATTCGCCGAGCGTGCCCAGCGAGCCGCCTGAGTGGCTCCTGCGCAATCGTGCCCATCTACATGAAGAAGCCTCGCTCGGACCACCCACTCGCGCTGGATCTCCGCGGACAGGAGCTCCAGGCGGGGGTCGCGCTTCCAAAGGACCGTTCGCTCCCCAGTCATTTCATCCACCAGAATAAATGACGATTGGCTCTGACATTGGGGCACCTCGATCCAATGCGCTTCGATTCCATCGCGCTTCATCTCGTTTTGTTGGAGGAGTCCGTACGAATCGTCGCCGATCTTTCCGACGTAGCGCGCCTTCAAACCCCAGCGCGCACAAGCCGTGACCGCAGTGGCCACCTGTCCGCCCGGGAGGATTTGAGAAACGCGGAATTCAACCTTGGAATTAAATGCAGGGAAGTGCGGCAGGCGGATGAGCGTGTCGGTAGCGTTCAGCCCCACGCCAACGATATCGACGACGGAAGTTGTTTCTGCCACAGACACACTGTACGGAAATACAAATCTGGCGCAAGAGGATAATGATTGCAAATATCGTCTGATAATTTTTCATCCGTGCTCCCACGGGTAAACATATTATTGGCATGGGGTATAATGCGCTCTAGATACGAGGTTTGCGGGCGACGTTTAGAGGAAACGCATCGGTATCCCGTTCGCGCCATAGCCAGGGACACGGGGGGCAGCCAATCAGCGACGCGGACATGGATAAGCCTTTCACAATTTTACCGGTCTCTTGAGGGCAGCAGATTGATTGCTACAGGCGGCTTGAATGGAAATTCGATTCGCGTGTCCCGCCGTGATTTCACGGGGAGAGCCAATGGAAATATTCAGCGTCAAAAACGGCCTTCGTTTTACGGTTCTCAATTGATTCAATCCGCGTGGTGTGGTAAGTAACGAGTTTAAAATTTCGTCGCGCGAATTCGGGCGTGAGAGCCTCGGTCGGTCGGCGCGCCGACAAAATGGATGCCACTCAAGGAGTCTGAGGCGATTGTTCTGCGTACTTATCCTCTCGGCGAGGGCGACCGGCTGGTCAGTTTTCTCGATCGCCAGTCCGGCCGGGTTCGCGGCGTTGCGCGCGGTGCGCGGCTTCCGAAGAGCCGCTTTGGCTCGACCCTGGAGATGCTCGCGTATATCCGGATTTGGTATTTTGAACGCGAAACCCGGGAGCTGGTCCGCATCAATCAGTGCGAATTGATCGAATCGTTCATGGATGTGCAACGGGACTATTCTTCCGCAATCGGTCTCGCCCTGGTCAGCGAAATTACGGACTCGGTTCTTGGAGAGAGGGAAGCGGCGGACGCGCAGTTCCGCCTGATCCTGCTTACAGCTCGCGCAATTCGAGCGCGCGGGCCATCTCAAGTAGTACTTGCATATTTTTGCCTATGGACGGCGCGCCTCGGTGGCTGGCTCGGACCACTCGATCGATGTTCGCGCTGCGGAAGAGCCATGCATCTAGAATCTGCTTTTCATTCTCCCGGCTTGGCGGAGCTCTCCTGCTCAGATTGCCGGGTCGAATGGATGAAATCGATATCTAAAGAAGCACTTTCAATTGGAAAAATCGCCTTGTCGGGAACCTTGGACAAATTGTTGAAGGAAAATCCGCCAATCGGCCCTGCAAAAGAAGTCTTAAGTTATGCATTAGATGTTCTGGAGAACCACATCGAGAAGAAATTAATCTCCAGAAAAACTTTTGAAACGGGAGAAAGTGGAATCGGTGAAATCTAAAGTGAAGTCGAGAGCCCTGAAAGGTCCCACCTTTCAAAACCTCATCCTTCAGTTGCAAAAATATTGGGGTGATCGAGGGTGCGTGATCCAGCAGCCTTATGACGTTGAGGTTGGGGCAGGGACGATGCATCCCGAAACCTTTCTCCGTGTGCTCGGACCCGAGCCCTATCGTGTCGCCTACGTACAGCCGTCTCGTCGGCCAGCCGACGGACGCTACGGCGAGAATCCAAACCGGTTGTTCAAGCACCATCAACTTCAAGTGATCCTTAAACCGTCACCTCCGGATATTCAGAATCTCTATTTAAGCAGCCTGGCGGCGATTGGCCTGGACCTCGCCGCGCACGACGTGCGATTCGAGGAAGACAATTGGGAATCCCCGACCCTGGGCGCCTGGGGAGTTGGCTGGCAAGTGCTATTGGACGGGCTGGAAATCACACAGTTCACCTATTTCCAGCAAAGCGGCGGGATTGACCTGGACCCTGTCCCCGCGGAATTGACTTACGGCCTGGATCGTATCTGCGCCTATCTTCAAGGTGTCGATAGCGTCTACGATGTTCGCTGGTCGGATGATCACAGCTACGGGCAGGTAAGGCTCCTCGAGGAGCAGGAGTTCTCCGCCTACAATTTTGAGTACGCCGATCCTGCCATCACGCGGAAACTCTTTGAGTTGCATGAGAAGGAGGCTGGGCTGTTGCTGGACGCCTACGAGAAGCGCTCCGGGAAGCAGGACCGGCGCTTTCCTCTGCTCGCCGTCTACGATCACTGTTTGAAGTGTTCCCACCTGTTCAATTTGCTCGACTCCCGCGGCGTCATTTCCACAACCGAGCGCGCCCAGTTGATTGGCCGCATCCGCCAGATCGCTTGCCGGGTCGCGGTCGATTTCCTGGCTCAGCAAGCGGAAGCGCGCAGCGCAGCAGCAATTGCAGAGGTCGCGCGATGATTGGGACAACCGACTTCCTGTTTGAAATTGGCTGCGAAGAAATCCCGGCGGGCATGTTGCCCGGGGCGATGAAGGAACTGCAAGTAATACTTGAGAAATATTTGGCCGCCCACAACTTGACCCAAGGTTCTCCCATCGAAGTCTACGGCGCGCCGCGCAGGCTGGCGGCGTCCTGCGCCAATCTGCGCCTTAAACAACCGGACGAGACGAAGGACGTTCAGGGGCCGTCGAAGGCTGTCGCCTATGACGCTTCCGGGAAACCGACCAAGGCCGCAGAGGGCTTCGCGCAAAAGATGAACCTTCCGGTCGACGAGCTGATCACCATTTCGACCCCCAAGGGAGAGTATCTCTCGGCGAGGCAAGTGATCCTGGGAAAGTCGGCGAGGGAAATTCTCGAGGACATCCTGCCTCGAACCGTCGCAGAGATCCCCTGGACGCGCAGCATGTACTGGACAGGCGCCACGGGGCTGCACTTCATACGGCCGATTCGCTGGGTGGTGGCGCTGCTGGACGGGAAGCCGCTGCGGCTCATCTTAGGAGATGCCGTGGCGGGGAATTTTTCGTCCGGGCACCGCTTCCTGGGCAAACCGAAGATTCCAGTGCACGGAGCACAAGATTACATTCAGAAATTGCGTGCCAATTTCGTTCTTGTCCGGCCCGAGGACCGCAGGAAAAAGATTGAAGGGGAATTGCACCGCCTGGCAAGTGGGAAGGGCCTACGGATTCACGAGGACGCGCACCTCATGGACCTGGTGACGTATCTCAACGAATACCCGTCGGCGATTCTTGGCGGATTCGATCCGTCCTTCCTGGAGTTGCCGGAGGAAATTCTGATCACGGTCATGCGCGACCACCAGAAGTATTTTGCGCTCGAGCGCAAGGACGGGACTCTTGCGCCCAATTTCCTGGCAGTCATTAATCTCGATAAGGATAAAGCCGGACTGATCCGCGCGGGCCACGAGCGCGTCCTGAGGGCGCGGTTTGCAGATGCCCGCTTCTTCTGGGAGACGGATCAGAAATGTCGGCTCGCCGACTATCTTCCGAAACTCGCAGCCGTGACCTACCAGGAAAAGCTCGGCAGCTACGGGGAAAAAGTCGAGCGCATGCGCGAGCTGGCTCGATGGCTCTCGGAGCAATGGTTTGCCAGCGGGATTCCGCACGCGAGCGTCGGCGCCGCGGACCGCGCCGCCGAGCTTTCTAAGTGCGATCTGGTCACCGAGATGGTCCGGGAATTTACGGAGTTGCAGGGAATCGTCGGCGGCCTCTACGCAAAATCTCAAGGAGAACCTGAAGAAGTTGCCAGAGCCGTGTACGACCATTACAAGCCTGCGGGCCTAGAGGATTCGATCCCCAGAAATATCGTCGGGCAGGCAGTCGCGCTCGCCGACAAATTCGATTCCCTGGTGGGATGCTTTGCGGTCGGGCTTGTTCCCTCAGGTTCAAGTGATCCTTTCGCTTTGCGCAGAGCTGCCATCGGGATCGTGAAGATATTGGTTGAGACCAAATTGCCCGTATCACTTTCAATGGTCGTCGCGCGGTCGGCGCGAACCTTCACGAACGGTCCGCGAAAGCTCGCGGTCCCCCTGGCGCTGGAGAAACAGGTGTTGGAATTTCTTGTCGACCGTGCCCGATTCGTTCTTAAGGAGCGGGGCAGTCTGGCCTATGATGAGATCAACGCGGCCCTGGCGGCCGGCGCGGATGACCTGGTCGACGCCGTTCGCCGGATGGAAGCGATTCGTGCCATCCGCAAGACGAAGAACTTTGAGCCGCTGGCCGTGTCGTTCAAGCGCATCCGAAAAATTCTCGAAAAGGCCGGCCCCGAGGCCAAGTGGAAATTGTCTTCCGTACGGTCTGATCTATTTAAGGAAGAGGCGGAGCGAGAGCTGCACGCCCGCGCGGCCTCGGCCACGAAAGAAGTGGAACAGCAGAAGAGAGCGGGCCGGTACCGCGAGGCGTTGCAAGGCATCGCAGCGCTGCGCCCTGCCGTGGACCGATTCTTTGATGAGGTCATGGTGATGGCCGAGGATGAGCAAATCCGCAAAAACCGGCTGACGCTCCTTTCGGGACTGCTCTCGGAGTTTTCGACCATCGCCGATTTTTCCGAGATTGTGACGGTGGAGCAAGAGAAATAATCTTCCGGAATGATGGCCTGGGTTGATAGTTTTTCGTCGGCGGGCCGACAAATGGTTGTTGCGTAATCTTTTTCGCAGGGGAGGAATTTCGTGAATTACGTATATTTTTTTGGGGCGGGAAAAGCAGAAGGTGATGGCTCGATGAAAGATCTGCTGGGGGGCAAGGGAGCTGGCCTCGCCGAGATGACTCGGATCGGTCTTCCTGTGCCGGCAGGCTTCACGATCACTACGGAGTGCTGCGACTATTATCTAAAGCACGACCTGAAGTATCCAAAATCGCTTCGCGCAGAAGTCGAGAAAAATCTGGCCCGCCTCGAAAAGGCTACCAGGAAAAAACTCGGAGACGCCAAGGATCCGCTCCTTGTCAGTGTGCGGTCCGGCTCGGCACGGTCGATGCCCGGCATGATGGAAACGATCCTGAACCTGGGTCTCAACAGCAAGTCCGTCGAGGCACTGGCTCGCAACACAAAAAATGAGCGGTTCGCCTGGGATGCTTATCGACGGTTCGTTCAGATGTATTCGTCAGTGGTTATCGGGCTTCCTAAAGAAGAACTTGAAGAAAAGCTGAGGAAAATGAAGGCCGGGCGCGGCGTCAAGGATGACACGCAAGTGCCCGCCGAAGGCTGGCGTGAATTGGTCGCCGCATACAAGGAGTACTTTAAGTCAAAAACAGGAAAGGCTTTTCCCGAAGATCCCGAGGAGCAACTGTGGGGCGCGATCGGCGCGGTGTTTGGTTCCTGGAATGCCGAAAAGGCGGTGACGTATCGCCGCGTGGAGCGCATCACCGGGCTGCTTGGAACGGCCGTCAACGTCGTGCAAATGGTCTTCGGCAATACCGGGGATAATTCCGGCACCGGCGTTTGTTTTACGCGCGACCCTTCGACCGGAGAGAAAATTTTCTACGGAGATTTTCTGATCAACGCGCAGGGGGAGGACGTGGTTGCGGGCATTCGCACGCCGATGCACCTCAGCGAGATGGCGGCGCGAATGCCAAAGGTGTACAAGCAGCTGGAAAAAGTGCGGCAACTCCTCGAAAAGCATTACCGCGATATGCAGGACATGGAGTTTACCGTTGAGGAAGGAACGCTGTACATGCTGCAGACGCGCGTGGGGAAGCGCACCCCTGCGGCGACATTTGAGATTGCTGTGGACATGGCGAAAGAAGGGCTCATTTCCAAGGAAGAGGCAATCGAGCGCATCAAGCCGGAGGACATCGACCGGCTGTTTTACCCGATTGTCGACCCGTCGACGGCGCGAGCGGATCTCGCCAAACGGAAAGTGGCCGCTGGAATCAACGCCGTGCCCGGAGCTGCGGTCGGCAAAGCCGTGTTCAGCGCGGAAGAGGCCGAGGCCATGGTTCACCGCGGCGAAAAAGTAATTCTCGTTCGGCGCGAAACCAGTCCGGAAGACGTCGGTGGAATGTTCGTTGCTCAAGGAATCCTCACCGCCACGGGAGGTAAAACGAGCCACGCGGCGGTTGTCGCGCGAGGCTGGGGCAAGTGCTGCATCGTGGGATGCGAGGAGCTTGACATTGACTACGGAATGAAGGTGGCACATGCCAACGGGAAGGCCTTTCGTCAGGGGGATTGGATTACCCTCGACGGAAACGACGGCGTGGTCTACCAAGGTCAAGTAAAGCTTTCCACCCCGGAATTGCCGGAAGCGTTCTCCACGTTGATGGGTTGGGCGGATTCCATCCGAAAACTCCACGTGCGGACGAATGCCGATACGCCGCACGATGCGCAAAAAGCGCTGGAAATGGGCGCCGAGGGAATTGGCCTGGTCCGCACCGAACACATGTTCTTCAAGGATTTTGAATTTCCCGAGAAGAGCATCGAGAGACAGCTTGCGATCCAGGAGATGATCATCGCCGATTCTTCCATCGCAAGAAAGAAAGCCCTCGACAAGCTCCTGCCGTACCAGCGGCGCGACTTCATCGGAATCTTCAAGGTCATGGACGGATTTCCTGTCACGATTCGCCTGATCGATCCTCCGCTTCACGAGTTCGTTCCACATGAGCCCGAGAAGCAGCGGGAATTGGCGGCGAAGATCGGCGTCGATGTCGATGTGATTGTGCGCCGCGTGGAACAATTGCATGAAGCCAATCCCATGCTCGGGCACCGCGGCTGTCGCCTGGCGATCACTTTTCCAGAAATACTTGAAATGCAAGTGCGGGCGATCATTGAAGCGGCAATTGAATGCAAGAAAGCCGGAATTAAAGTCATACCTGAGATCATGATTCCTCTTGTGATGGATAAGAAAGAGCTCCAGATTCTGACGGACAGAACGAATCAAGTCGCCCAAGAGGTAATTCGAGAAACGAAAGTAAAACTTGAATACCTGGTTGGAACGATGATTGAGATTCCTCGCGCAGCCTTGTTGGCGGACGAGATCGCCGAGGTCGCTGAATTCTTTTCTTTCGGGACAAACGACCTGACCCAAATGGGAATGGGACTCTCCCGGGATGATGCCGGCCGGTTCCTTCCGGAATACGTGGACGAGAAAAAAGCCGGGATTTTCTCGGATGATCCGTTTCAGACCCTGGACATCCATGGCGTCGGAATGCTGATCCGCTGGGGGATTGAGCGGGGACGATCGGTTCGTCCAAAGCTGGAAATAGGAATTTGCGGCGAACATGGGGGAGATGCGGCCAGCGTGAAGTTCTGTCACGAAGTGGAGATGGATTACGTCAGCGCGTCGCCGTTCCGGGTTCCGATTGCGCGGCTTGCGGCGGCGCAGGCTGTGATCGAAGAGCGCGCGGCCCGGAAGTCCCGCGGCAAGAAGAAGGGCAAAATGTAGGGATGTCGCTTGGCAACGCCATTCTCCTGAATGGCGTTGAGCAAACCGCGCGCCTCGGCGGGGAGATTGCCGTTCCCGGGTTTCGAATCTTCGGCCAGTCGGCTCGCCGACAAAATGTTTTCTGCTGACCGGATCCTTAAGGAACGATTGTGGCGAAACGGCTGGTCATCGGGATTTGCGGAGGCACTGGTTCAGGAAAGACGACCATCACGGAGCGGATTATTTCCGTCCTGTCACCGGAAAGTGTTCTGGTGCTGCAGCAGGACCATTATTACAAGGACTTTCCGCATCTCCCACTGGAACAACGCGCCAGGCAAAATTTTGATCACCCAGACTCCTTCGATACGCCGCTTCTGATTGAACATGTGCGGCAGCTCCGCGAGGGACACTCCATCGATCGTCCCGTCTACGATTTTACGAAACACCAGCGAGCCTCCCAAACCGTTCGCATGAATCCGTATCCCGCGATGATTCTCGAAGGCATTCTCATTTTTGAGAATAAGGCGCTGCGCGAATTAATGGATATTAGGATCTTCGTGGACACTGATGCCGACCTGCGCTTCATTCGCCGGCTTGGCCGGGACATCCGCGAGAGAGGGAGGACCGTGGAGTCCGTAGTCGAGCAATACATGGCGACGGTGCGGCCCATGCACATGGAGTTCGTCGAGCCGTCCAAGCGGCATGCCGACGTGATTATTCCCGAAGGGGGGCATAACGAAGTTGGCATCGACCTGGTCATCCAGAAAATACGGTCTTTGGTTGTGACCGACACCTCGCGAAGTTGAGAAATGGTCACAATTCTTGGCTTCCTGATTTCAAATTTGAGATTTAAAAAGAAATAGTCTACTTTCTTCCGCATACTTCGTAGGAATAGTTCACTTGGATTGGGACCTTCCTGGTCTCGACGCACCTAATTTTACTTAAAGTAGTTTCGAGGAGTGATGTTCCGATTCCTCTTGGCACGCAACGGAATCTCAAGGATAACTAGAGACATAATTTTTGTCATGCCGCGATCGAAGGGCAGCCGCCAAACAAACTGATATCTCTACCTTAACATTAGGCTTGAAATTCCAATTTCACCCGCGCGCGCCCCGGCATAGCAGGTGAACCATAAACCTCAGTCCCTCACGAATTACGATTCACGTCCTTACGTCGGCATTTTCAAGAAGAAGTACAATCCAAGGAAACCGAAGACGGTGTCGGGGGCCCATGCGGCCAGAAGCGCGGGCAGTTGCCCGACGGCACCCATGGCTTCCGTGAGTGCCGACGCTGCCCAATAAACAATGGCGATACCTACGCCCAGGGCCAGGCCGCCGACGGCGCCGCGCGTTCCCACCAGAATCGAAAAGGGGATAGCCAGTAGGATAATGATCGGAGCGACCAGGGGAAAGGACAATTTCTTTTGCAACTGCACGGAAAGGCGCGCGACGTCGAACCCGGCTTGGTGCAAGTCGCTGATGTAGCGTTCGAGCTCCCACCAGGTCATCTGGTAAGACTGGCGGACTTCTCGATTGAAATACGATGGCGGCTCACTCAGTTCATTCAGGGCGGTGGCCAGGAAGGGCGTGTACCGAGTCAAACGGCCGCGATCGAAATCGCGAATCCATCCGGATTCGAGAATCCAGACCCCTTGTCGCGGGTCCCAATGAGCGCGGGCGGCATAAATGCGGCGGCGGATTTCATAGGTGGCGGGATTCAGCTCGAAGACGTTCAAGCCTCCGAACAATTCATGATCGGAGTCAAAGAGCTCGTAGTTGTAGATCTTCGCGCTTTCCCCAAAGATCCATTGCCGGCTGGGTTGGTAGTAGGTTTGCGCGGGGCGGCCCTTGATCTGGTTGCGGAGGGCGTCCTGGCGTTGATTGGCGAAGGGCAGGTACGTGTCATCCAGCACCAGGAGGCCGGCCGCGAGAAATACGCCGGCCAGCAGCAGTGGCAGCGCAATGCGATACAGGCTGAGGCCGCTGGCCTTGAAGGCGACAAGCTCGTTGTTTTTCGTCATCACTCCGAGGGTGACCAGCACCGACACCAGCGCGGCCAGAGGCGCTAATTGGTAGAAGAGATAGCAAGCGAGATATAGAAAATATGAGGTAACTTCGACCAGGGCGGTGCGATGTTGGGCGATGTCATCCAGCAATTCAAAAAATGTGAAGACCTCGAAGAGAATGATAAATCCGACCGTCAGCAGCGCGAAATAATAGATGAAGCTGCGCAGGAGAAAAACGTCCAGAAGCTGAGGAATCCCGGTGCGGCTTTTTTTCCTGGAGAAAATCCATCTGCCAGCGGGTGAGCCGTTCTGACTCGACGAAATAGTTTCTTCCTTACGAGAGAAAATCTTCCAGATTCCCCAGCCGGCTATCCATTCAAACATAGCGCCTGTCCGGCTGCTGCCCGGCATGCGTTCCAACCGCGGGAGGAGAAACAGCCCCAGTCCTGCCGTAATCACGTTCGCCGACCAGATGCCCGCCCAGACAGGAATCGTTCCCTGGCGGGCGAGCCCCGCGCCAATCGTGAACATCAAATAGTAGCCGGTAATCAGGACCAGTGTGATCAGAAACCCGGCGGCGCGGCCGCCACGCCGGGGTCGTGCACCGATCGGCATGGCCAGCAACGCAAACGAGATGCATGCGAAGGGAAAAGAAAGCCGGCGTTGAATTTCCAAACTGGCGTCGCGCTGGTTTTTGCGTTCTTGCCATAAGGCCCTCATGGTCCGGCCCGGAATGCCAGGCTCCGAAACGTGATCGCCTTCGGCCGATTTGATTTCCACGGGCAAGTCGCGTTCTCCAAAAGCAGACAAGGAATAATGTGCCGCATCAGCCGTTGAGAACTCGTGAACACTTCCGTTACGCAGGTGTAACTCCAGCTTGCCCTCTCTGCGGTCGGCAATTACAATCGCTTCCTCCGCCAATGTCAGGCGTGAGACGCCCTTGTCGGTGCCCGCCAGGAAGACCCCTTTCCAACGTGTGGCGGAGGAGTCGATGTCGTTTACGTACAGGACCATTCGGGGGAAGCGTTCATCGAAGACGCGCGGGGAAATCTGATAGGAAGCCTGCCCGGCCCGCAGGCGATCTTCAATGGTTCGGAAAGTGCGCACGGAAAGGGGACCGAGCCAGAGAGTCATCGTGAAGGTGAGGGCAGTAGCGCCGGCCGCCAGGATGCCGACAGGAACCAGCAAGCGTCGTCTGCCCATGCCAAGAGCGTTCATGGCAATCAGTTCGCTATCGGCCGACATGCGCCCGAGCGCGATCAGCACGCCGACCAGAACGCCCATCGGCAGCGTTAAACTGAGAATGGCGGGAAACGTCGAAAGGAACAGGATGCTGATGGTCGACCAGGAGCCCGGGTGCCGGACCACCAGATCCATCAGGCGTACAAGCTGCGGCACGAAAAATACGAACGTGAATATGCCCAATCCCAGAAAGGCGTGGGAGAACACTTGGCGGCAAATGTACCGGTCAATTAGGCGCATGGTTAAGAAGCGCCATTCTAGCACGCTCGAGATGCGCGGGAGCGAGCCGCGCTTGTTTACCGTTTCCTTGGAAGGGCAGCCCGCGGATGTAGAGGCGGGAGCGGCCTCCCTATGAATCGCGTTCACCTGATGATCTTATGGCACATGCACCAGCCACAGTATCGCGATCCTTCGACCGGGCGCTACGTGCTTCCGTGGACGCGCCTTCATGCGCTCAAGGATTACTGGGGCATGGTGCGAGTGATCGAGGAATTTCCCCGCGTACATGCCACGTTCAATGTCGTGCCGTCCCTTGGAATGCAACTCGAAGAATACGCCAGTGGAAAATTCGATGAGACCTGGTTTACGGCCGCGTTTCGCCCGGTGGCCAACCTGACGCCGGAAGATAAATCTGAAATCATGCAGCGCGCCTTCCAATTGAATTACGACAATCTTCTGGCGCGGTGGCCGCGGTATATCGAACTTCATCAGTGGGTGAGCGCCCAAGGCAGCGAACGAGCGACCCAAACTTTCGGAGAACGCGACTGGCGCGACCTTCAAGTTCTTTCTCAGCTGGCCTGGATGGATGAGGAATATCTCGCGAGCGATCCAGTGGTGTCGCTCCTCGCACGGAAGGGAATCGATTACACGGAGCAAGACAAGCAGCAACTCCGCGAGAAGCAGATCGAACTTCTCGGGCGAGTCCTGCCCGAATACCGGAAAGCCGCTGCCACGGGGCAAATCGAAATTTCCGCCACGCCTTTTTATCATCCGATCCTTCCGTTGCTGTGCGACACCGACATCGCTCGCGTGTCGAATCCGGGCACGCCGCTGCCCGCGCCTGCGTTCCGACATCCGGAAGATGCCCGGGAACAGCTCGCCCGGGCGCGCCGCTACCACGAACGTGTATTCGGGAAGGCGCCCGACGGACTGTGGCCCTCCGAGGGGTCCGTATCGGATGAAACGCTTTCCTTGGCGGCCGATTTGGGGTTCAAGTGGTTTGCCACGGATGAAGGCGTCCTGGGGCGGACACTTGGGGCCGGATTCGGCCGCGACGGAGCCGGCGTGCCGGACAATGCGGACAAACTGTACTCGCCTCTGCGCGTGCGCGTGGGCGGCAGGGAAATCGTCGGATTCTTCCGCGACCATTATCTGTCGGACCTCGTCGGCTTCGTTTACAGCCGGATGGATACGCATGCGGCCGCCGAAGATCTTTACCAGCGGATTCGCGCGATCGGAGACCGAGTTCATATCGGGCGTCCGCTCACCGTTTCCTTGATCCTTGACGGAGAGAATGCCTGGGAATATTTCCGAGGCAACGGGCGCGAGTTCCTGCGGCAGTTCTACCGGAGAATTGACAACGATCCGGATATTCACGCGCTGACGGCGAGCGAGGCCGCCGCAGCCGCCGGAGAAATCCCCCGGAACAATGGAATTTTTCCCGCCTCCTGGATCAATGCCAATTTCGACGTGTGGATTGGCGCGGGCGAAGACGTCGCCGCCTGGGAGCACCTTCGCCGTGCTCGCGACTTTTATGCGCAGCAAGAAGACAACGCGGCCAGGGGTTTTCCGAAGGCGCCGACCCCAACCCAGCTCCTGCTGTCGTATGAGGCGCTGCTGGCGGGGGAAGGCAGCGACTGGTGCTGGTGGTACGGGCCGGAACACAGCTCGGCGAATGACGCCGAGTTCGACGCATTCTACAGAAAATTATTAACTGAAGTATATCGTTCCCTGGGCGCCGAAGCGCCGGACGCTCTGGCCGAGCCGATCAAGCGGCAGCCCGTGCCCGCGCTCGTACTGCCGCCCACCGCCTATCTCAACGTGAAAGCGGACGGGCGCGAATCGACCTATTTTGAATGGATGGGCGCCGGCTTGTATTCCGCAGACCGGCGAAGCAGCGCGATGCACGGCCGCTTGATGCTGCTGCACGAAATCCGCTACGGCTTCGATGAAAAGCGGTTTCACCTGAGGGTGGACGTTTTTTCCGAGGCGCTGAAGGAACTTCGCGACGCCGAATTCCGGATCACGTTTCGCGCCGAGCAGGAACTGCGCGTCGTGGTCCGCTTCGAGGGAGGCCGCGTGACGGGCTATCTGGTCGAGTCCCGCGATCTTTGTTTGCTGGGGCCGGATGAAGTCGTGAAAGTTGCGTTTGACCGCATACTGGAAGTTTCAGTCGCAAAGGAAATGTTCTTCCTCGCCAATCGAAAATCTATTTCCCTCGGCGTGGCGCTCTGGGAAGGCGGTTTGCCCATGGATCTGCTCCCCGGGGAAGGAATGCTCGAAATTCAACTCGGAGAGGAAAATTGCGCTTGGAGTGTGGGCTAGTCCATGTTCACGCCACACGATTCTTGCATCAACTCGTGTGGCTGAGTTCTTCCCTGATTACGCGTCGCAGCGTAACTTCCAAGGGTTCCCTCGCATCTCGGACATGTTGGCTTAGCGCCTCGTTCATCAGCGTTTGATAGTTTCCGCCACCCGCTCGGTCCGCCTGCTCACGAAACCAGTAGAGGATGGCATCGTCGATCCGGATCGTGATTCTGGTCTTGCCCTTCGGAATGGGCACAACAGCCCCGCGTTTTGCTTTTTTGAAATTGTATTTGGGTTTCATAGTTTTTCCTTATCCACACCGCATTTCACAATCGCATTGTATGTACAATCGTGCACCGCCGTCAAAGCGGCAAAATAATCGCGATGAGGCCCGCGTGTTCACTCGAGTGATCTGAGTTGGTAGAATCCTTCAGCATTAACGCCATCATTACCTCAAACCCAACTGGGTGGTTGAAAATCAGCGCAGGTGGTGGATTGCAGCCACACTTCGCAGATTATGATTTGCAGGTCTTTCTTCGAATGTGGGCAACTATCTGATTTTAAGGCAGATAGGTTTCTATGCTATTTATTCAATTTTGGCACACCTATTGCTGTTCTCCATATCGTCTGATTGATTAAGCGGGCGCGGCGCAAGGTGCTTGCAGCTACCGCGGTTCGATCGAGGAGGACCCTATATGCGATATCTAAAGTACGCTGTTTTGCTCGGGCTTTTCATGGTTGTAGCAGGGACCGCACATGCGCAAGTTGCTGTTCAATTTGGCCCAGCCTACGTAGGCCCGGCCCCAGTATGCGCCTATGGCTACTACGGGTATGCCCCATACGCGTGCGCGCCTTACGGCTACTACGGCCCTGATTATTTTGCTGGTGGCGTGTTTATTGGCGCGGGTCCGTGGTTCCATGGCTTCTACGGCGGTCGCGGATTCTATGGTCGCGGGCCGGCGTTTTACGGTCGCGGTTGGTACGGGCATGAAGACGGATTCCGCGGTCGCGGTGAATTCCATGGTGAAGGCGGATGGCATGGTAATGGATTCCGCGGCGAGGCCCCTGTGCGCGGTGGTGGTGGGTTCCGCAGTTTCGGCCCAGAACGCGGAAGGGGCGACTTCCATGGTGGAGGCGGATTTCATGGCGGTGGAGAATTTCACGGTGGTGGCGGGTCCCATGGAGGGGGCCGCAGGTAGTTGAGTTGCTTCGGCAATCTTCTCTTCCACTGAAACGGCTGGCAGCCAAGTTTGCCAGCCGTTTTCATTTGCTCCGGCGCAGAGCCCGCCGCTTGGGAACGCGATTCTCCTGAATGGCGTCGTTCAAAACGCCAATCGGGAGATTGGCGCTCCCGGGTATCCACCCTAGAACAATTTGATCGCCAGGGAACGTGGCCGCAGGCCCACCGGGATCATGGTGATCAGGCTCTGCGTGCGAACGCGAATCACGGCCAGGTCGGCGGATTCTTCATTGGCGACGAGAAGCAGGTCACCGCTCGGATCGAGCGCACAAGGGCCGGGGTGACTGCCGGTAGGGATTTGGGGCAAGAGTTGCCGCGTAGCCATTTCAATGGGAGTGACGTCGTTGGCGTCGGCGTCGGTAACGTACACAAGAGAAGCGTCCGCCGTCATGGTTCCGTCGGTCGGCGCCGAGCCCAGGACCATCGACTGCGAAATTTCGGTTCTCCAGGTATCTACAATCTCCAGGCCGTGGGAGGTGGGAACGTTGACATAGAGTTCTCCGCCGTCCGGCTTCAATAACATTGCGGCCGGCGCGCCGGTCAACTGCAAATTCGCAACCAATATGTGCCGCTTTAGGTCCACCGCGGAGACTTCGTTGGAGCCGGTAGCGGACACGAACGCGACAGTATTGTCCGGCATGATTACGACTTGCTCCGGGTGCGAGGCCACAGCAATCGTGGCCAGCAAGGCGAGAGTCGCGGCATCGAAAATTTCCACGGTCGAGTCTTCGCGATTTGGAACGACGATCTGCTTGCCGTCGGGCGTCACGCGCGCCAGCCACGGACGTTTTCCGGTGCGTGCGCGGCCAACAATTTGTCCCGTCCTGCAATCAATGGCCACGAGCGTTGCCGAGCCCGAAGCGGCTACGTAGGCGCGATTTCCGTCCGGCGAAAAATCGAGCGCAAAGGGCGACAGGCCAACGGGAATGCGCGCCAAAACCTGGCCGGTGGACGAGTCGATGACGAACGCGTACCCACCCTCCGTTGAAACTCCCCAGACCTGGTTGAATTTCGGATGTGCTCGCAAGCCGGATGGAGAGGGACCGACCGGGATCGTGGCAATCTTGCTGACGCGAATCAGGTCGACGACGGAAACCGTGCCGTCTCCCGCGTTGCCCACAAAGGCGTAGAGGCGCAAGCCGGGCCGCAAGAAGGAAGGGCGGCGCTCCCGCGCGATTTCGACGGTGGCCGAGGCAACGATCAGAAGCGCGGTGACCAATAAGCGGTAGTTGAGGCGGCGTGACATCGCGAGCCAATGATATTGCCACAGAGACACGGAGTCACAGAGCAGAAACGAGGAAGGCAAGGCCGGGAGACGGCTCAGAGGAACAATCCCTGATTGGAAACAGGCGCTTCACGGCATCGGGCTGGTTTCAGCCTGAACTGGTTTAGCGCCGTCGTTAACGCGTAGCACCCGAGTCAAGCAAGAAGGAAGAGAATTAATGCAGCCAGGCGCGCTCACTGAGCATCCAAGGGCGTATGTCTTCTACCGTCCCGAACCCAAGTCTTAGGCCTCGTGAGATGTTCGCCGCCTGGGGGAGAATCCTGACCGGCAGGGTCCCCATGTTGTCGATCGAGATCACGCGCGAGTGCCCGCTGAGCTGTCCCGGATGTTACGCGTATGGAGATACGCATCTGGGCGGCGGAATCACGCTGAGTGAACTGAGCGATCTGCGCGGGGATAAGTTGGTGGAAGGCGTTTTGCAGCTGGTGCGCAAACACAAGCCCCTGCATGTTTCTCTCGTCGGCGGGGAACCAATGGTCCGGCATCGCGAACTGAGCCGAATTCTTCCGGCGTTGTCTCAGATGGAAGTGTTCACGCTGGTGGTCACGAGCGGCGTAATTCCCGTTCCGGTGGAGTGGATGAGCCTGCCCCGAGTCCGCGTGGCGATTTCCGTGGACGGGCTCCCGGAACACCACGACATCCGGCGCAAGCCGGCGACCTACGAGCGCATCCTCAAGAATATCGAAGGCTGCGAGGTCAACATTCACTGGGTGATCACGCGCCCGATGCTGGGGCGCGCGGGTTACCTGGAAGAGTACGTGAATTTCTGGAGCGCGCGCGCCGAAGTGAATCGTATCTGGGTGAGCGTCTACACTCCTCAAATCGGGGAGCAAAGCCCCGAG
Source organism: uncultured Acidobacteriota bacterium (assembly GCA_963719875.1). Lineage (GTDB taxonomy): Bacteria > Acidobacteriota > Terriglobia > Acidiferrales > UBA7541 > Palsa-360. Next base: position 278,341 of record CAVRDJ010000004.1, read on the forward strand.
ACCCTGACCTCGGAGGATCGCGCGTCCCTGGCGCGACAATTGCCCTCATTGGGGAAGCGGTATCCGAAGCTTCTCTTCCATGAAGGCCTGGCCAAGGCGTTTCTCCATCCGCCGAAGGATCCCGATGATTGCCTCTTTGCGAAGATGTCCGCCAACTATTCGGCGGATTTTGAAACGCGCGTCGAACCCTGTGTTTTCGGCGGGACGCCGGACTGCTCGCAGTGTGGATGCGCCGTTAGCAGCGGCTTGCACTGGATCCGGGGGGTCAAAGTGGCGGGTCCTATGAAGATCGATCATTTTATCGCCAGTTCAGTGAAGATCGGCGTCCTGATGAACCGTCTTCAATCACGCGGGGCTCGGTCCACGCGATGGAATCCGGGGGATACTCCTCGAAACACCAAAAACGACAAGTTGATTCAAATTCAACCCTGAAGCGCAATGCGCGGATGTGATTGCCGCTTGAGCACGCATCCGATAGAATAGTCTGCTTATCACTCACCTAAAGGTTTACCGAGGGAATGGCTGACCCATTGATCGGCGCAGAACCCGCCTACGACGTAAGCGACGAATATCGTCCCGAACCTGAACCGATTCCCGAGCCGCCGGCCTGGCAGGACGGCAGTTTCCGCATCGGGATTCACACTTCGATCGCGGGAGACATCGCGGGGGCGCTCGATTCCGCCGCGAAGCTGGGCGCGAACGCGCTGCAGATTTTTTCGGCGAGCCCGCGGATGTGGCCGCGCGGCGGCTCGCGCATAGCCGAGGCGGATGCGGCGAGGTTCCGGGCGCGCCGCGCGGAACTGGGCCTCGGGCCGCTGGTCATTCACGACAATTACCTGATCAATCTTGCGTCGCCCGATCGCGTGATGCGCACGCGGTCGATCCAGGCGTTTCATGATGAACTGGTTCGCGCGGTTTCGCTGGGCGCGGATTTCCTCGTTGCGCATCCGGGTTCCGGCCTCGGGACCGACAGGGACCAGGCCATCGCCGAAATCGCGCAAGGCATGCGCCACGCGGCGAAGGGAATGAAGCTCGGCGGCCTGCGAATCCTGGTCGAAAATACGTCGGGAATGGGCTCGGCGGTGGGCGCGCGGTTTGAAGAGATCAAAGCCATCCTGGATCAGACCGGGGACTTGCCGATGGGAGTGTGCCTCGATACGGCGCACACGTTCGAAGCGGGGTACGACATCACGACGGAAGAAGGGCTTGAGGCGACGATTGCCGCGGTGGATCGCACGGTGGGGCTGGATCGCGTTTATGTGCTGCACGTCAACGATTCGAAAACGCCGCTGGGGTCTCGCGTCGACCGGCACGAACATATCGGGCGCGGGAAGATTGGCCTTGCGGCGTTTGGCAGGATTCTGAATCACGCCGCGTCTTGGTCCCGGATTGCAGGGATTGCCGGGGCGCGCGTTCATTCTGGAGACTCCCATTGACCGGCCGGGGGACGATCGGCGCAATGTGCGCGCGCTTTGGGAATTGGTCGGCGTAAGCGTGCGGCAGGCGCCGAAGGCGGAGAATGGGTTCTCGATGTTGAAGGCCAAGAAAAAAGCAAAGGCTTCAACACAGAGAACACAGAGAAAGAAAAAGAAAGTGAAAACGAAGAAAAACAAAACGCTGAGATATGTAGCGCACAACCTTTAGGTTGTGCAAATTGTATGGAGGCTCGACAGGAACCGTGACGGAATACGATCCACAAGCGATTGAAAAAAAATGGCAGGCGCGCTGGAACGCGGATCACGCGTTCGAGGCGGACGCCGATCCTTCCAAGCCGAAATATTACGTGCTCGAAATGCTGCCGTATCCTTCGGGCACGATGCACATGGGGCACATGCGCAACTACACCATTGGCGACGTGGTGGCGCGGTTCCGGCGCATGCAGGGATTCCACGTGATTCACCCGATGGGATGGGACGCCTTCGGCCTGCCGGCGGAAAACGCCGCGATCCAGCGGGGGATTCATCCGCGCGAGTGGACGAACACCAATATTGCGTCGTTCAAGCGGGTGTTGCAGCGATTCGGATTCAGCTACGACTGGCGGCGGGAAATTTCCACTTGCGAGCCGGAATACTATCGCTGGAACCAGTGGTTTTTCCTGCGGATGCTGGAAAAGGGAATCGCCTACCGCAAGCGCAGCCGCGTGAACTGGTGTCCGAAATGCGCGACCGTGCTGGCGAACGAGCAGGTGGTCGAATGGTTGCTGCTGGCGGCACGAGGATACGCCGGTCGAACCGAAAGAAATCGAGCAGTGGTTTCTGCGCATCACGCAATATGCCGATGAATTGCTGGATGCGCTCGACGCAACTCGAAGGCGGCTGGCCCGAGCGCGTTCTGACGATGCAGCGCAACTGGATCGGGAAGTCGCGCGGCACGCGCGTGCGATTTGCGGTGGAGGGATTTCCAGACACGTCGATCGAAGTGTTTACGACGCGCGTGGACACGATTTATGGCGCGTCGGGGCTGATCCTGGCGCCGGAGCATCCGTCTGCTGCGCCACGCTGGTCGCGGGCGTGGAAGGCCAGGCCGAGATCGAAGAGAACTTGCAGAGGTTGCGGCGGCGGCTGACGCGCGCGGCGGATATCGCGACGGCGGAAAAAGAAGGATTTTTCACTGGCCGGTACGCCCGCAATCCATTCAACGGCGAAAAGATTCCGATTTGGGTGGGGAATTTCGTCCTGATGGAATACGGAACGGGCGCGGTGATGTGCGTTCCGGCGCATGACGAGCGCGACTTTGAATTTGCGACCAAGTACGGGTTGGCAATCCCGATCGTCGTGCAGCCAGACGAAGGAAAGCCGCTGACGCCGGAAACGCTTGGCGCGGCGTTTACGGATTACGGCAAGCTCGTGAATTCGGGGCCGTACACGGGGCTCGCTTCCGAAAAAGCGATCGAAAAAATGTCCGCGGACGCCGAAGCGCGCGGATTCGGCAAAGGCGAAATTATTTTCCGGCTGAAGGACTGGGGCATTTCGCGGCAGCGCTACTGGGGCACGCCGATTCCCGTGCTGTACTGCGAGAAGTGCGGGATGGTGCCGGTTCCCGACAAGGATTTGCCGGTGGTGCTTCCGCCGATGGCGAAATTTTCCGGCGCTGGGCGAGTCGCCGCTGGCGAGCGTGCCGGAATTCGTGAACGTGAAGTGTCCGAAATGCGGCGGCGCGGCGCGGCGCGAAACGGACACGATGGATACCTTCATCGATTCGTCCTGGTATTTCTACCGCTATGCCGACCCGCACAACGACAAGGCGCCCTTCGATCCGGCGCTGGTGCGTTACTGGCTGCCGGTCGATCAATATATCGGCGGAATCGTTCACGCGATTCTGCACCTGCTGTACACGCGATTTTTCTGCAAGGTGATGCGCGATTTGGGCCTGGTGAATCACAATGAGCCGGTGAAGCGGCTGTTCACGCAGGGCCTGGTGCTCAAGGGCGGCACGGCGATGTCGAAGTCAAAGGGCAACGTCGTCGGCGCCGAAGAAATGGCGGACAAGTACGGCTGCGATACCGGGCGGCTGTACACGCTGTTTGCCGCGCCGCCGGAAAAAGATCTGGAATGGAGCGAGCAGGCGATCGAAGGATGCGCGCGTTTCTTGCAGCGCGTGTACCGGCTGGTGTCCAAGCACGCCGAACGGTTGAAGACGGTGCAAGTAGGAAGCGGGGCTGCGGCTTTCGCTCGATTCGGCGACGCCGAAGGAAAAAGCACTGCTGCGCAAGGCGCATCAAGTGCTGCGGCGCGTGACCCACGATTTCGAGACGCGCTGGCATTTCAATAGCGCCACGGCGCTGCTGATGGAGCTGGTCAACGAAATTCAGGCGCAGGAGCCGCTCGAAGAGGGAGTGCGTCCCGAAATTGCGAAAGAAGTGTTCGAGCTGCTGATCACTGATGCTCAATCCGATGGTGCCGCATCTCGCCGAGGAGCTTTGGGAAATTCTCGGCCACACGCAGGAGACGCTGGCGCATGCCGCGTGGCCGAAATTCGTTCCGGAACTGGCTGCGGAAGATCAGGTCGAAATCGTGGTGCAGGTGAACGGCCGGGTGAAAGGCAAGAATGGTTGTCGAGGCGGGGCTCGACAAGGATGCCCTGGCGAAGCGCGTCCTGGCCGATCCGAAAATCGCGCAACTTCTGGACGGCCAGCGCGTAATAAAGATCGTGGTCGTGCCGGACAAACTGGTCAACCTGGTCGTGGGCTGACGCGACTCTAGAGGCGTTGCGTGCGGGCGCGTCGCTTGGCGTTAAGTACTCTGAAATCTAAAATTTGAAATTTGAGATTCAAAAAATGCGGGCGCGGAAGTGGATTCAGGAAAAAGCAATCTTAGAGAGATGCGGAAACGAAGTTCCCACCTTATGAGGAAAGAATGAGCGAGCGCGGCGGCATCGTGGTACTGGATTTCGGCGGGCAGTACACGCAGTTGATCGCCCGGCGAATCCGCGAGCAGCAGGTGTTCAGCGCGATCCTGCCTTGCACGGCGGGGATTGAGCAGATTCGCAAGTTCGAGCCTGTTGGGATCGTCCTCTCCGGCGGGCCGAATTCTGTGTATGACGCCGGCGCGCCGCCCTGCGACACCGGCATTCTGTCCATGGGGTTGCCGGTCCTGGGCATCTGCTACGGGCTGCAGTGGATGACGCATAACCTGGGCGGGCGCGTCGAACGCGCGGATCGCAGAGAGTATGGGCGGGCGGAACTGCTCGTGAAAGATGGTTCGGCGCTGTTCGCGGGCCTACCGAAAAAGCTCCGGATTTGGAACAGCCACGGCGATCACGTGCGCGCGCTGCCCGCGGGCTTTCATGTGACCGGAGAAACAGGCAATGCCGTATCCGCCGCCGAAGACCCCGCGCGGAAACTGTACGCTGTCCAATTTCATCCTGAAGTGCGCCATACCGATTGCGGCTCGGAAATCCTTCGCAATTTTGTCTTTGATATTTGCCATGCGCAGCCGCTGTGGAGCGGCGCGGCTTTCATCGCCGAAACGGTGGAATCGATTCGCAAGCAAGTTGGCGATGGCCGTGCCATTTGCGCGTTGAGCGGCGGAGTGGATTCCGCGGTGGCCGCGGTACTGGTTCACCGCGCGATAGGAGACCGCCTTACGAATATTTTTGTGAACAACGGGCTCTTGCGGAAGAACGAGTTCCGCGAGACGCTCGAATTGTTGCGTGACCGAATGGGGCTGCAAGTGATCGGCGTCGACGCGTCCGAACGCTTCCTCGCGCGTCTAAAAGGGGTAGTGGAACCGGAGGAGAAGCGCAAGAGGATCGGCGCGGAGTTCATTGCCGTGTTCGATGAGCAGGCCCGCCAGTTGGCCATCGGCCCGGACCGGGCCGGATTCCTGGTTCAGGGCACCCTTTATCCGGACGTGATCGAATCCGTAGCCGTTCGAGGCCCCTCGCAGACGATCAAGACGCATCATAATGTGGGAGGGCTTCCGAAGGATCTTCCCTTTGCGTTGATCGAGCCTTTGCGCGAGCTGTTCAAAGACGAGGTTCGGGCCATCGGCCGCGAGCTGGGGCTGCCGGAAGAAATGCTCACCAAGCACCCGTTTCCGGGTCCGGGTCTTGCCGTGCGGCTTTTGGGAGAGGTGACAGAAGAGCGCCTTTCGCCGCTTCGAGAGGCGGACGCGATCGTGGTCGACGAAATTCGCCGCGCCGGTCTGTATGAGAAAGTTTGGCAGGCGTTTGCGGTTTTGCTCCCGGTCCGAAGCGTGGGAGTGATGGGCGATGAGAGAAGCTATGGGTTCACCGTAGCTGTGCGGGTCGTGGAATCGGAAGATGCGATGACGGCAGACTGGGCACGCCTTCCGGCGGAAGTCCTGGAGCGAATTTCGACCAGAATCGTTAATGAAGTAAGCGGCATTAACCGCGTGGTGTACGACATCAGCTCGAAGCCGCCGAGCACGATCGAGTGGGAATAGAGGGGAGAGATTTCAAATTTGAAATTTGAGATTCAAAACAGGAGTGAAGGAAATTGAAGTGGGAGGAAAGAGGAGCAGCCCTCGTATGTACCGGAAAGGAACAGCGCCTGATAAGGATGGATTGGCTGAGGCCCGGGTGGTATTACTTTGGTCGTGAAAAGTCCAACCAAAGCAATGCCGTGCGGGCCCTTAAGCCTGTATGCCGGAGAACGCCGATCCGAAGGGATCGGAAACCCGCTGGACTTAGCGGGTGGCCATTTTCTGAGCCATGTAAAGCAGGAGTCGTCGGTCGCCTTCTTCAATGCGACCCATGAGCCTGCGAAACTTGTTCAGAAGACGAGCCTCTTTGCCGGCGCTGCCCCACACGATATCGTCGGCGCTTTTGCGCTTCGGAAGGTTGGGGAGCACGGGCGGTTCTTCTCCGTCATAGAAGAGTTGGTAGAGAGGGACTTCCAAAGCGCGAGCCATTTTCTCGAGTGTCTCGATGGCCGGAACGGTATGGCCATTTTCGACGCGCGAAATATAGCAGCGAAGCAGTCCGGTGCGCTTTTCGATGTCCCCTTGGGAAAACTTTTTTTCTTCGCGCAGGGCGCGAAGCCGATCACCGATAATCATGTCGGCATTGTTTCATAGAGTTACAGTACCTGCAAGGGCAAAAAGTTGACATATTTGGAATAATCCGTAACCGGAGAGCGATGGCAAACGTCACAAATTCAGAGGCCCTCCGCGGGACGGAGGCTGCGAACGGGAAAGAACCCCTGACGCCCGCGGAGAAGCAAAAAGCGCTGGTGCGCCGCACGCAGGGTGGCGACGTGAGCGCGTACGAGGAATTGGTCAGAATACACCAGCATCGGGTGCTCGCAGTTGTGGGCGGCATTTTGCGGGGGAGCGAGGACGTGGAAGACGTGGCGCAGCAAGCGCTGGCCAAGGCTTACTTTTCCATCCGGCGCTTTGATCTGCGCTCGGCGTTCGGCACCTGGCTGTACAAGATTGCGGTCAACGAATGCTGGGATTATCTGAGAAAAAAGAAAGTGCGGCGTCTGGTGTACGAAGCGGACCTCAGCGAAGATCAGGTGCGAAAACTGGAGTCCATGCCGGAGCATGGATACGGCGGGGCCCTGCATCGGGAAGACGCCGGGCGCAGGGTCGAGCAACGGCAATTGGTGGAACGGCTGCTTGGGGAACTCGAGGACAAGGATCAGCTCATGCTGGTCATGAAGGAAGTAGAAGGGTTCTCCGTGGAGGAAATCGGGGAGGTCCTGGGCCTGAACGTCAATACGGTAAAGGTACGGCTATTTCGGGCGCGGGGCCGGCTCGTGGAAATGTACCGGAAACGGATGGAAAAGCGTCCGGTTTCACGGGAAGGACTCAGGCAGCGAAGGAGCGAAAAAGGTGTTTAACAAACTGAATTTTCCGATGAGATGCCGAAAGTTCGAAGCACGTTTCGAGGATTTCCTCGGCGGTACGCCGGACTCCGAACTAAACGACCACCTGACCCGTTGCGCGGATTGCCGCTCGGCGCTGGAAGATTCGCGGCTGGCGGGAGAACTGCTGCGCGGGGCCTGGGAGCCGGCCAGCGAACCGAGCCAGGCGTTCCTGGCGAATGTAATGGCCCGAATTCATCAGGAAGTAGCGCGGGCGAAGTCACCCGCGGCATTCTGGGCGCCGCTCGAATTCCTCGCTTCCCGGCTGTCTTTGACGGCCGCCGTACTCTTGCTCGCTCTCTCGGTCTATCTCGTGGAATTTGCTCCGCATCGAAATGTTTCGATAGGTTCGATTCGCACCGAACTGAGTGCCAGCGATTTGCCGCAGCCTCCAGGGGACCCGGTAAGCAACGAAGAAGTGCTGCAGTCCCTGGCGGAGAGGAACAATGAACGCTAACCAAAGCAACCGCAAGGCAGTCCTGCTCGTTTTCGTTCTCTTTGTCCTGGGGATCGCACTGGGCGCGCTAGGCACATATATGGTGACCACGCGAGTTCAGGCCGCCCGCCCTCATGCCTCCCTGGTCCACAATCCCGCCGGGACTGTGGCGATGTTTACTCAGGGCTTGGGCCTGAGTCCGGACCAGCAGAAGCAACTCGAGGCTATTTTCAACGACACGCGCGCCCGATACGCGGCGCTACACCAGAAACTCGATCCCGAATACGGACAGGTCCGCCAACAGGCCCGCGAGAAGATCCGGCAGATCCTGACCCCCGAGCAACAGCCGAAGTTTGAAGACTTGTTGCGTCAGATTGACGAGGAGCGAAACAAGCGGCAGGCCGAAGGAGCCCACGACTAGATTCCCTGAATTGGACCTCCGATCCTAAGAAATAGCTAAAAATGTCACGCCTATTAGAAATCCTCAAAGGTCTCTGGCTGCGGTCGATGATGCACCGTGCTCTGCTGGTTGCGCCTCCGGTGGCGCTGCTGCTGTGGGTGAGTTACCTGACTGTGGGCACGCGGACGACCGCCCAATATTTCACCGCCAAGGTCGAACACGGCGACATTTCCCAGGTTGTGCAAGCTACGGGGACGATCAATCCGGTCAACACAGTGCCGGTGGGTTCGGTAGTGTCGGGGAACGTCGTTGCCGTCAGCGCCGACTTTAATTCACAAGTCAAGAAAGGCGATATCCTCGCGCAAATCGATCCCGTCCCGTTCCAGAACGCGCTCGCTCAGGCCCAAGCGTCGTACCTGAATTCCGTGGCAAACGTCGCCAATCTGGAGGCCCAGATTGGGACGTCCACCGCCAACGTGGCGACGATGAAAGCCAACGTTGCCAAAGCCCACGCAACAACCATTGATATGGGAACGCAACAAAAGCGCACGAAGTTACTGGCGGAGCAGGGTGTATTCTCTGCTCAGCAGAACGACGATGCACAGGCCAGCTATGACGAAGCCGTGGCGGCTGAGAACGCCACCATAGCTCAGGAGAAGCAAGCCGAGTCGCAACTGGCGTCTTCGATTGCCCAGCGAGATCAAGCCAAGGCGCAGGTCCTTATCCAAAAGGCCGCCGTGGATACCGCCAAATTGCAGCTCAGTTATTGCACGATTCGCGCGCCCATCGACGGCACGGTGATCAACCGCACCGTGAATGTGGGCCAGCCGGTGGCGGCCAGCCTGCAGGCGCCCAACCTTTTCAGCATTGGGCAGGATCTGAAACATATGCTCGTTTATTCCAACACCGACGAGGCTGACGTGGGCCGCATTAAGGTTGGGAAGCAGGCGACCTTTCGAGTGGATTCATTTCCGCGGGAAACTTTTAGCGGAACCGTAGCGCAAGTGCGCATGAACGCCTTGACGATACAAAACGTTGTGACTTACAACACGATGGTCGCATTCGATAACCCCGACTTGAAGCTCTTTCCCGGGATGACCGCTTACATTTCCATTCCGGTCGCGGAAGCCAAAAACGTGGTCAAAATTCCCAACGGCGCATTGCGGTTCAAACCGGATTTAACGGACAGCGAGCGCACGGCCCTTTACGCCAAGTACGGCATAAATGACGCCGCACGCGCGACAGCGGCTGGGCGCATCGCGGCCACGGCTGCGGATGGTGCGGCCGCGAATAACCCGGGCGGTGCAGCGGCAACGAATGGACCCGCCACTGGACAGACACCCGCAGGACAGGGTGGACAAGACGGGACGGGCGGCGGTGGGCGCAGAGCGCCAGGCGGTTCCGGCACCGGCGGAAATGGGAAGCGGCAGGATCCAGGAATTATTTGGAAGCTGCTTCCCAACAAGACTCTGGAACCCGCTCAGGTCACTCTCGGCGTCACGGATTTCACGTTCACCGAACTCGTCAGCGGCAACGTGAATCCAGGAGACGATCTGGTTATCGGTCAATCCACGAACAAGTCATCGGCTTCGCAAACACAAGTGCGCAGCCCGGTGGGCGGGCCTGCCGGCGCCACGGCCGGGGTACCGCGGAGGTTCTAGCCTGGTCGATTTGACTCTCCGATGGCCGATCAAATCACAATGGCAATCGAACCAACAGAAGCTGGGGCGGGCGGCAAACCTGTCATTCGCCTCGAAAATGTTTTTAAGACATACGATCTGGGAGAAATTCAGGTCCAGGCGCTTCGCGGAGTTTCGCTCGAAGTGAGTGAAGGGGAGTTCGTGGCGGTCATGGGGCCTTCGGGTTCCGGCAAATCAACCATCATGAATATTTTGGGATGCCTGGACCGCCCGACCAAAGGGCGGTACTTTTTAGATGGCGTCGACGTTTCGGGGATGACAAAAACGGAGCTGGCGCGGATTCGGAACCGGAAACTGGGATTTGTGTTCCAGCAGTTTAATCTTCTATCGCGGACCTCGGCCCTTGAAAATGTGGAGCTGCCCACGGTCTACGCAGGTGTGAGTCCCGAGGAGCGGGCCAAGCGGGCCATGGAGGCGCTAACACGAGTAGGACTCGCCGATCGAGCCGGCCATCACCCTTCGCAGCTCTCTGGCGGACAGCAGCAGCGCGTGGCCATTGCCCGCGGGCTGGTGAACCGGCCGTCGATTTTGCTGGCCGACGAACCAACGGGAAACCTCGATAGCCGGACCTCGGTGGAGATCATGGAGATCCTCCAGACATTGAATAACGAGCAGGGCCTGACGATTGTTCTGGTGACGCACGAGCCCGATATCGCGCTATATGCCAAGCGCACGCTTCTTTTTCGCGACGGCAAACTGAAGCGGGACAGCCTCGTGCAGGACCGCTTGGTGGCGAGCGAAGTGCTAAAATCGCTTCCCACTCCTGAGCAGCAAGCCGCCGAGGATGCGGAAGAGGAGACCCACAGGATGGCGAAAGCGGATACGACCGCTTGATGTTTGCGGCCGCCTGAATCACACATGGACTTCATGAACACATTTCGGCTCGCTTTGCGGGCGCTGGCGCGAAACAAGATGCGCTCGGCTCTGACGATGCTCGGCATCATTATCGGAGTGGGCGCCGTGATCGCTGTCGTGAGCATTGGCCAGGGCGCTCAATACATTGTCCAGCAGGGCATTCAAGCCATGGGAACCAACGCCGTCTTTATCGCGGCGGGAAGCAACCGGGCGGGCGGCGTGCGGCAGGGATACGGCGGCGTGAAGACGCTCACGGTGGACGATATGAATGCTATCCTGCGTGAGATTCCCCTCATTCAGCAAGCCGCGCCGGCGCTAAGCAGCCGGCAACAAGTGGTGTACGGGAACCAGAACTGGAACACCAGCATCACCGGCACGACCCCAAACTATTTCGACATTCGCACCTGGCCCGTGCAAGCTGGATCGGCGTTCAGCGCCGAGGAAGTGGACATCGCCGCGAATGTCTGTGTGCTTGGCACAACGGTCGAAAAAATTCTGTTCGCGGATGAAAACCCCATTGGGAAAACGATGCGGATTGGAAATCTTCCATTCCGCGTGGACGGCGTTCTCGAGTCGAAAGGGCAGAACGTGACGGGGCAGGATCAGGACGACGTAATCTTCGCGCCCTACACTACCGTGCAGCGCAAGATTTCCGGGATCACCTGGCTCCAGTTCATTGCCGCGTCGGCTGTTTCACAGCCGGCGTCCTTGGCGGCGGTCGCTCCGATTACCAGCCTGTTGCGCGAGCGGCACCGCATCCGTTCCGGCGACGACAATGACTTCATGATCCGCACGCAAGCGGACATCGCCGACCTTCAGAATCAAACGCAGTCCACGATGACCTATTTGCTCGGGGGGATCGCTTCGGTTTCCCTTCTGGTCGGCGGGATCGGGATCATGAACATTATGCTGGTGTCCGTCACCGAACGGACGAGAGAGATCGGCGTGCGGATGGCCGTCGGCGCCACCGAAGACGACGTGCAGCGGCAATTCCTGGTGGAGGCGGTGACCCTGAGCATGCTGGGCGGTTTTATCGGAATTATATTTGGGCTTATCGGGTCGGCGCTGATCAGCAATTTGTTGTCGTGGCCCACGCTCATTTCCGGCAAGGCCATCATCGCCGCAGTGATTTTTTCCGCCGCGGTGGGAATCTTCTTCGGCTACTATCCTGCGCACAAAGCCTCGCAACTCGACCCCATCGAAGCGTTGCGATATGAGTAGGAAGTAGGACGGGCTTCAGCCTGTCTGGTTTTCGATTCAAAGAAAAACCAAAACCGACAGGCTGAAGCCCGTCCTACTAAAACGGAATATCTTCGTCGGTGACTTCTGGGCCCGCCTGTTCGTGCTCTGCGGAAGCGGGAGCAGTAGCTGCGCTGTCGAAGTCCGCCGAGCCGGCAGCCGCGGAATTGGTGCGGTAGCTTGAGCCGGCCGAGTCCGACTTTGAGCCGAGCATGCGGAAGGTCGAAGCATTTATTTCATAGCTGGTCTTCTTTTGTCCTTCTTTGTCGGTCCACTCGCTGGTTCGAATGCTGCCTTCCAAATAAATCTGCGCGCCCTTTTTCAAGTATTGCTGGGCAATTTCAGCTTGCTTGCCCCATACGGTGATCCTGTGCCACTCGGTGCGTTTTTGTCGCTCACCGGTCTTATCCTTGTACGTTTCGTCGGTGGCCATCGAAAAGTGGCAGACAGCTTGGCCGCCGCTCGTGTAGCGCGTCTCTGGATCTTTGCCCAATCGTCCCACCAAAATCACTTTGTTGACTGACATATTCTTTACTCTCCAATTCTGTGAGGAAGATAACACGGCCAAGAGTGGCGCGCAAATTATGGCGGGCTGATTTAGAGTGGGAGGGATCCTCTGGCGGAGGCACAGCGCTCTCCGTGTTCTCTGCGGCCTGTGTGTTAAAGATTTTGCCGCGGCAAGGCTTAACACAGAGAACACCGAGAAAACCGAGGTCACAGAGAAAGAGGAACTACCCGACGGGAAGCCTTAGCGGAAGGCTCTATCACGAATCACGAGTCACAAATCACGATTCACAGCCGTTTATCCGGCAGTTGCGCCCATTTCGCGCAATTTGGCGGCCGCGCGCTTGGCCTCGTCCGTGCCCGGGTACAGACGAATGACATTGCGGAGTTCGCGAACGGCTGAGGCCTTCTGGCCAAGCTCCGCCAGGCAAAAGCCCTTCCTCATTCGGGCCGAGGCCGTCTTGAAGCTTTTCGGATAGTTTTCGATCACTTTGTTGTATGCGTCGAGCGCCTGTTGAAACTGGTTTTGCATGAAGGCCACTTCGCCGAGATAGAATTGGGCGTTGGAAGCCAGGTCGGTCTCGCCGTAATACTTCAGATAGTCCTGAAACTCCTGGGTGGAGAGATCGTAGTGTTTGCCATTGATGTCCCGCAGGGCGTTGGAATACAACACATCTGCGGATGCGGGAGGACCCGAAGCAGAGGGGGCAGGCCCTCCGGGCGGGATCGTCGGGATTGTTCCGCTCGGTCCGCTCAGCGCAGCGGGAGGAGCCGATTGCGGCGCTGCAGCCGGCGAGGCCAATTTCGAATCCACGTTTTGCAGCGTGTTCTGGATGTCCGTAAGTTTCTGGTCGAGTTTGCCCACACGTGCTTGCAGGTCGCCTACGTTATCCGATAGGCCTTGCACCTGCGTGCCCATCGTGTCCAGGCGCGCACCGGAAGCCGCCGAGAAGTCCTGCGTAGTCTTCTGGACAGCGGACATTGAGGTATTGAGCTTATTCACGGCTTCCATTGACTGCTCGATGAGCGTGCGCTGCACGGCGGCATTCTGCGTGATCTCCGTCTGCATGCTCTGCTGGCCCTGAATCAGCTGGGTCACGCCGGTCTGGAGCTCAATGATCTCGCGCGCAACCGCGCCTGCCGGCGCGGGTCCAAACAAAGTTCCGCCAAGCGCTCCGGCGAGCATGGCGGCGCCGAAAAATAGAATCCATCGCATACGCAAGGTGTTCCTCCTCCGAGGGGGGACTCCTCGTTCGATCTGAATAGTTCTCCGGGGCTCTCCGGCCACGAACAGTGGCAAGCAAGCCCCGGAGGTTAATCCTTGTTACTTGCCCATGATGATGTGCGCCCGGCGATTCTGCTGATAGCACTCTTCCGTGGAAGCAGAGCAGAACGGGCGTTCCTTGCCGTAGCTGACCGTTTCCATTCGGTCAGCTGAAATTCCCAGCGAAGTCAGGAATTGCTTCGCTGCCGCGGCCCGGCGGTCCCCAAGAGCAAGATTGTACTCCGTGGAACCACGTTCATCGCAATGGCCTTCAACGACGACTTTCACTTGCGGATACGAGCGCAGGAACTGAGCGGTCTGCGTGAGAGCATCGCGAGCGTCAGGGCGTACATCCGCTTTGTCGTAGTCGAAGAAGGCATCCTTCACTTCCTTATCGAATAGCTGCTGCAAGGTGGTCTCGGGGGCCTTGGCAACAGGAGGGGGGGCACTAACCGTGATGTGCACATTGGCATCGGCCGAACCACCCGGCCCGGTGGCAGTCAGGGTGTAGGTAGTCGAATCCTGAGGAGTCACGCGTTGAGTGCCTTCGGCTGAAACGTTACCGACTCCCGGGGAGAGGCTCAGAGTGGTCGCATTAGTCGACGACCAAGTCAAGGTGACCGACTCGCCTCTCTGAATGGTATTGGAAGACGCCTGCAGATTCGCCGTCGGCCTGGCCGGTGGCGCCGCTGGGGGCGGTGGGGGTGGGGGTGGCGCTTGGGGCGCAGGCTTCTTACAGGCCGCGCTCAGAGCGAGGATCGCGAGCAAGGAGCCAAACAGAATCCTGGCGTGCGTTCGTTTCCGCATCTGTCTTCTTCTTCCTCCTTTGACAATTTACGTGAGCATCGGTGGTGAGTGCAATTACGAATTTGAGCCTTCAGACCTCTGGTGATCCAAATTCGCCGTCTCTGGCTGGCAGCGCCTCATTTGGGCGACCAGTTTGGAGATTCGTTCTGCCCCTGCTTGGTTAGCTGGCGGGCCTGAGTCCCGTCAGCAAGCATGGACCAAATTTGCCGCGTTCCCGTTCGCGTGGATTCAAAGACAAGATGACGCCCATCGGGGGCCCAGCTGGGCCGCTCGTTGCGGCCGACATCTCGCGTCAATTCGACCAATTGGCGCGTGACAATTTCCATCACGTAGAGGTCGTAGTTTCCGTTGGGGCGCCGCCAGCTAAATGCCAGCAATTGGCCGTTCGGGGACCATGCCGGATCGATGACATAGCCCATGTCGGGCAGATCCACTTTGGCCTGGCTCGATCCGTCCGAGTTCATGGTGTAGAGTTGCGGGATGCCGCCGCGGTCACTGACAAAGGCAACTTGCTGGCCCGTCTTCGGATTCCAGGATGGAGAGGTATTTGCTCCATTCGAATAGGTAAGGCGCTTCGGTCGCTGGCCTGAAGCATCGGAAATGAACAGCTCCGGATTTCCAAGCATGCTGGACATGAACATGAGCTGCGAGCCATCGGGCGACCAGGAGGGTGACGAATTTGTGCCCTTGAACCGCGGCCAGGAAACCAAGTGGCTCGTCAGTGTGGAATAAATGCAGATCTGTGCCGTCAGAACGCCACTGCTGCCCGGTTGGGCGTAACATGTAAACGCGATGCGCGAGGCATCCGGCGACCATCGCGGAGTGAGAGAGATCGAATGGAGCTGCGTGAGCTGATGCTGGTTTTCGCCGTCGTAATCCATGCCCCAGATTTCCTTGTTGCCGCTTCGATTGCTGACAAAGGCGATCTGAGTTGAGGCGATTCCCGGCAAGCCGCCGGAAAGTTTTCCAATGATTTCATCGGCAAATTGATGCGCGAAGGTGCGGACCTGCGATTCGGTGGCCTCTCCACGATAAACTTTTCCGATCACCGGAGGCAGGGAAGCGTCACGGACATCGTTCAGCCAGGCTTGAATCTCCACATTGTTACCGTTGACGGAGAAGTTTCCAAAGGCGAGCAGTTGCGCCGAGGTGGGCGCACCGGACCAAGCCTTGTAGTCGACTTCGGCGGGCGTCCCGGGCGTCTGCAACGGATTGTAACTCTTGCTCACCAGTTCAAGGATGCCACTGTAATCCAGGTCCGTCCTCACCACGTCGCTGAATAATACGGCGAGAGGCTGGGAAGGAGTGTCCTTGGCCGCAAAATCCGCGACGCCTACCCGGGCTTTAGAAACGCCAAGCCCCGTGCCGGTCTTAAACCAGTCCTGGGCGGAAGCGTAAGCAGGTGCAAAGAGGCAAATGGAACCACAGATGAACACTGATAAACACAGATATAGATTCAGACGGGAGAGGATTCTTACCGTATGTTTGCGAAATGGCTGGATCATGGTGATTCTTCTCAGGCCTTGCTGTGACTTTCTATTCATTCCACTATCCCCATAGATTCTAGCGGCGAAAATCGAAATAGAATTCGACGGTTACGCTGTTCCCTGGATAACCCGACGGCAGTGGCGACACGGGACTTGAGCTCTGAATCGCACGCAAAGCCGACCTATCGACCGAACTGTTGCCGCTGGATTGCGTCATCTGGACGTTTGCTACCGTTCCGTCCTTCAAAACCTGAAACGTAAAATTGGCTCGCGGCGCCCACCGCACGGTCGGATCTACTGTGGATTGCAACCAATTGCTGCTGATCCGGTTTCGCACGGCATCCACGTACGAAGGAAATCTGCCGGAGAAATCGCCACCGCCGGGGCCGGAGGCGTTGGACCCCACGCCCCCTTGTGCTGGGGCATTATTCGGTGCGAATGACGAGTAGGGAAGCGCCGGAGAACCTCCTCCGCCATAAGGAACGGCATTCGTCGGCGGTGGAGTCTTATCCTCGAAAACTTTGGACGGACGAGAGACAATCTTGGGGGCCTTTTCCTTTGCGAATTCCGGAATCTTTTTTACGTCGGGCTCGACTTCCTTGGGTTGGGGCTTTGGCGGCTCGGACTTGTAGAGACCTTTGCTGGTGTCCACAACCTGGCTCTGCGTTACGACATCGGGGCGGGGCAACATGATTCCGGGGAGCTTTGCGACGAGACCGACGGAAACGGCGCCGCCCCCTCCGGCACTTCCCCACATTTCGCCGCTATGCGAGAAGATTGTGGAAACCGTCAGCGAGCCGAATAGGAGGCCGTGAAAAACGAGCGACCAGACGAAGGGCTTCTTCAAGCTTTCGGTGCCGGGATGGTGTGGGGCATAAGCCATAAGTCTCAGTGAGGAGCTTCGTCGAGAGGCTCTGTCACAACGCTGATATTTTGGATGCCGGATTGGCGCAATGTGTCCACAACGAGAGCAAAAGCGCCGAACGGAACCGTCTTATCGCACCGCAGAAAGACTGCCTCTCCCTGCGGATTATGCAGTTGGCCGTGGACCTTGTCACCCAGTTCATGGATGTTGACGGCGGCATCGCCAATATAGATGCGTTGCGCGCGATCGATCGAAACGACCACGCGCGATTCGGAAATCTCCTTGACGGTTTTGGTCTTCGGGACGTCCACTTCGATGCCGGACTGCAAGATCGGCGCCGTGATCATGAAAATCACCAGGAGCACGAGCATGACGTCCACGAAAGGGACAATGTTGATCTCCGAAAGAGAAGTTCCGGTCTGGCGAGCCAGTTGTGGCATCTTCGTTTTCTTCCAACTGCGTTTTGCAAGGCCTCATTACGCCGATAAATTCAAGAGGGAAAAAAGCATTTAACACTGAGAACTCAGAGTTCACGGAGACGGAATTTTTATTTCAACCCGAAAATATTTTCTCATCTTTTATTCTCTGTGCCCTCTGTGTTAAGAATTTGCGCCTTCACCCGCGCTGGCCCGGATACATTTTTTCGACCACCGCTGTGACTTCAAATGCGAAACTATCCATTCGGGAACTGATATCCCTGATATCATGCAGAAAAATGTTATAGGCGATGAGAGCAGGAACGGCCGTGAAAAGGCCCGCTGCTGTCGTAATCAAAGCCTCGGCGATGCCGGGCGCCACTGCCCGTAGACTTGCGGCCCCAGCGGTGCCCAATCCCGTGAACGCGTCCATGACTCCCCACACCGTGCCGAAAAGCCCGATGAAAGGAGTGGCCGACGCGGTCGTCGCGAGCCACGGCATATATTTTTCCACCCTGCGGACTTCCTCGCCGGCGGCTAGTTGCATGCTCACGGTTACCGCATTGAGGCTCGTGACTTTGCCGGTCGGGTTTCCTGACCGGACTTGGCTTTCGATCTCGCGGAAACCGGCACTGTAGACCGATTCGAGTGGAGAACCGCCGCCGCCCATTTGCCTCGGGTCGGGAAGAGTTCTATTGGCGCGGAAGATGCGAAGGAACAAGGCCGTCTGGCGGTTGATGCGCGAGAACATCCCCATTTTTTGAAGAATGAGCGCCCAGGAAAAAAGAGAAAAGGCCAAAAGCATCGCGAGTACGACTCGAGCAACCCAGCCGGTCTGCTGAATCAGCGTGTCAAGTTGGCCGGCGAACAATAAAAACCCAGGTAACGGAATGGTCTCCCCCTCAGAAAGCCGATCAATGGCCCCTACGGGCAACCTAGCACACGCTCAAAACGCGGTCAAACGATTACGGGCACGAAAGTGCTTGATTGTGACTGGCCAATATAACACATCGTATTACGATGTATTGTGGGTCGCGCGCGCCGTACGAGAGAGGGAAAACTTAACACAGGGAACACAGAGAAAAGAGGAGGCGGCGGGCCAATGCGGGCCCCGGGCGCCGCCGTGGATTGGTAGTAACCAGCTGCCTCTCCTGCTTTCTCGTTTTTTTTCTGTGTTCTCTGTGTTAAAGACTTGGTATTCGTCGTGTGGGCCTTCCAGGTTCCCTGAAATCGGTGTGATATGATCTACTCGGAGTTGATGCCGCAGCAATTCGATATTCGACTGGACACCCTGACCGGCGCGAGCGCCGGTTCGCCCGAAGGCGCCATTGTGCTTTCCACAGGCGCGCCGGGCGACAAGACTTTCTATCTGGAGACCTTCGGCTGCCAGATGAATGTCCACGATTCCGAGAAAGTGGCTGGAGTCCTCCTCGGCCGCGGATACCGGCAAGTGGAAACGATCGACGCGGCCAAACTGGTCCTCTATAACACCTGCAGCATTCGCGAAAAAGCCGCCCAGAAAGTATTCTCCCGCCTCGGCGCTTACCGGAAATATCCTGGCGAAGAAAAAATTATCGGCGTTCTGGGCTGCGTCGCGCAGCAAGAGGGGGAAGAGATTTTCGAGCGCTCTCCCTGGGTTCGACTGGTGTGCGGCTCGGCGAGTTACAGCAAGCTGCCCGATCTGATTGCGGAACTGGAAGCCGGAAACCGCCGCGTCATGGGCCTGGACACCGACACGGACGCGACATTTGAAACAGAAATTACGCGGCGCGACAATCCATTCCGCGCCTATCTGACGATTATCGAGGGCTGCGATAAGGCCTGCTCCTATTGCGTCGTGCCTTTCACGCGAGGGCCGGAGCGCAGCCGCGCGAGCGCGTCGGTCCTGGAAGAAGTGCGCAGGCTGGCCGACGCGGGCTACTCGGAAATCCAACTCCTGGGACAAACGGTGAATTCCTACCGGGACCCGTCGCCGAATCGAAAAACGTTTGCGGAACTTCTGGTGGCCGTCGCGGCGATTCCCGGAATCCGGCGCGTGCGCTTCACGACCTCGCATCCTCGGGATTTCGGGCGTGACATCGTCGAGGCGATCGACTCGGTGCCGGAATTGTGCGACCACGTCCACCTGCCCGTGCAGTCAGGATCGACGCGCATCTTGCGTGCGATGCTGCGCACCTACACGCGCGAGGAGTATCTGGAAAAGATCGCGATGATTCGCGAAGCGCGCCGGCCGATCAGCGTGACGTCGGACATCATCGTGGGCTTCCCCGGCGAAACCGAAGAGGATCTCGAAGAAACCCTTTCCTTGCTGGACGCCGCGCAATATGACGGAGTTTTCGCGTTCCAATATTCGCCGCGGCCAAATACGTCGGCGCGGAACATGCCCGACGCTATTCCCGAGGAAGAGAAGGGCCGGCGTCTTGCGCGAGTGATGGACCGCCAGCGCGAAATCCAGCGCGCGCGCAATGAAGCGTTGGTTGGGGAAACTTTTGAAGTGCTGGTGGACGGGGCTTCGCGCCGTCCGGGCCAGTGGTCGGGTCGCTGTTCGAGCAACCGAATTTTAAATTTTACTTCGCCGCAGGAGAACCTTCTGGGAGAATATGTCCCAGTGCGGGTAGCGAGCGCCAGCCCGAATTGTCTTGTCGGTGAGCACGTGGTCTGATTTTTTGTATGACAGCCACTCTTGGCTGTCCGCTTTATGCCCTGATGAGATTTTGAGGGACGGGCGGGACAGCCAAGAGTGGATGTCCTACTGAACAAACTGACCCACTATTCGCAATCAGTGTCCGGGGAGGATTCGATGGAAGTTGAGATGAAGATCCGCGGACTGATGATGGACCCTGTCACGAACATGCCCATCGTGGTGCTCAAGGATGCGCAGGGCACCGCGGTCCTGCCGATCTGGGTGGGAATCTACGAAGCCAACGCCATCGCGCTCGAAATCGAAAAAGTGCAAACTCCGCGTCCCATGACGCACGACCTGCTTCGCAACGTGTTCCTGGGCCTCGATGTGCGCGTACAGAAAGTCGTCGTAAACGATCTGAAGGACGACACGTTTTACGCGCTGATCTGGGTGGAGCGCAACGGCGAGAGTTTTTCCATCGATTCGCGCCCGAGCGACGCCCTCGCGCTGGCCCTGCGCGTCGATTGCCCCATCTTCGTGGAAGACGAAGTCTTGAAGAGCTCGAAAATTTCCAGCGCCATCTCCGAAAAATCCACCAGCGAAGAACTCCGCAAGTGGCTCGAAGGCCTCTCCGACGAAGACCTCGGCCGATACAAAATGTAACCACGGTTTTTGCCGGCTAAATAGACCCACTCAAAATTATCCGTATATGTGGCCCACTCTGGCGGCGAATTCGTCATCTACAGGGCAACAGAATCAAACGATCTTCTTGAGTCCGAGGGGCATATCGGAAATTCAGGTTGACATAGATTTTCTTTTCGTGGTACCTACCGCGGCAGACGAAACCTCAGTCAAGGCGACTTGTTGGGGGTGATCCAGGTAGAAAGTACATCGGGCCCCGGCGCTGCTAGGACGGCCTTGCAAGATCAGGGCCCCCAATGTCATGTCTAGCTACGCAATCCCTTTTACCGCCGAGCAAAACCCGAAGAGTCAGGAGAATCTCAATGGCTCAAGTTGACGTGCCGTTGGTGCGTTCGCAGTTTGCGCAAACCTCGCGAGTCGATCAATGGTGGGTGCAGCCGCTTGTTGTTTTTCTCGGCCTCTCCGGTTTCATTGTCTACTCCACCTGGGCAGCTCTTCAGGGCCAGCATTACAGGTTTGGTCCGTATCTTTCGCCGATGTATTCGCCGGAATTGTTTGGCGATCCTTTGCACGCCTGGTTCGGAATCAGGCCGGAGTGGATGCCGGCGTGGGTGACGGCAGCGATGCTCATCCTGTGGGCTCCGGGCGGCTTCCGAGTGACTTGCTACTATTATCGCGGGGCGTATTACAAAGCTTTTTGGGCGGACCCTCCCTCCTGCACCGTCGGCGAGCCTCGCAAGACTTACCTTGGGGAACGCTCGTTCCCTTTAATCATGCAAAATATCCATCGCTATTTTCTCTATCTCGCGTTGGTGTTCCTGGTCATCCTGGCCCGCGATGCTTGGGATGGTTTTTGGTTTGACGGCCACTTTGGCGTTCGTGTTGGCTCACTCGTGCTCCTGACGAATGTGACCTTGCTAAGCTGCTATACCTTGGGGTGTCACTCGCTTCGCCACCTCGTCGGTGGAATTCGCGACCGGATTTCGGGTGCGCCAGTTCGCAAGCAGGCCTACGACTGCGTCAGTTGCCTCAATCGCCGCCACATGCTTTTTGCCTGGTGCAGTCTGATCTGGGTCGCGTTTTCCGACTTCTACGTTCGGATGTGCTCGATGGGCGTATGGACCGATTGGAGGATCTTCTAGTGGCCGAGTACATAACGCATGAACACGACGTGCTGGTGATTGGCGCGGGAGGCGCCGGTTTGCGCGCCGCCGTCGAAGCCTCGGCGGCAGGCGTGAAAGTAGCGGTGATCACGAAATCGCTTCTGGGCAAGGCGCACACGGTGATGGCCGAAGGCGGCATTGCCGCCGCGCTGGCCAACACCGATGACCGCGATAGCTGGCGTGTCCACTTCGCAGACACGATGCGAGGCGGCCAGTACCTGAACAACTGGCGCATGGCCGAGCTGCATGCCAAGGAAGCGCCGCAGTGCGTGCGCGAACTCGAAGCGTGGGGTGCGCTCTTCGATCGCACGCCTGACGGCCGCATTCTGCAGCGGAATTTCGGCGGGCATCGCTACCCGCGGCTGGCGCACGTGGGCGACCGTACGGGGCTGGAAATGATTCGCACGCTGCAGGACCACGGCATTCATCTGGGCCTCGACGTCTTCATGGAATACACGGTCGTGTCGCTGGTGAAGGATGGCGACCGCGTGGTTGGCGCATTTGGGTATGACCGCGAGCGCGGCAGGTTTCATCTTTTCCAGGCCAAGGCCGTGGTGCTGGCGACGGGAGGGATCGGCCGGGCGTTTAAAATTACGAGCAACAGTTGGGAGTACACGGGCGACGGCCTGGCCCTTGCGTATGAGGCGGGCGCGGGTTTGCAGGACATGGAATTCGTGCAATTCCACCCGACCGGAATGATCTGGCCCCCAAGCGTTTGTGGCCTACTGGTCACGGAAGGGGTTCGAGGCGATGGAGGCGTGCTCCGGAATAAGGAAGGGCGCCGCTTCATGTTCGATTCCATTCCGCCGCTCTACGCGGGTCAAACGGCCGACAACGAAGAGGAAGGCTGGCGGTACACGCAAGGCGACAAAAATGCCCGCCGCCCGCCCGAATTGCTGACGCGCGATCACGTGGCCCGCTGCATCCGGCAAGAAGTGCGCGAGGGACGCGGGAGCCCCCACGGCGGGGTATTCCTCGATATCGCCTGGATCAAGGAAAGAATTCCAAACGCCGCCGAACACATCAAGAAAAAACTTCCCAGCATGTACCACCAGTTTAAGCAGCTGGCGGGTATCGACATCACTGTGGAACCTATGGAGGTCGGACCGACCACGCACTACATGATGGGCGGTGTGCGCGTGGATGCAGAATCGCAGATGTCGGACGTTCCCGGTCTCTTTGCCGCCGGAGAATGCGCCGCGGGGCTGCATGGCGCAAATCGACTGGGAGGCAATTCACTCTCCGATTTGCTGGTGTTCGGCAAGCGAGCCGGCGACTACGCGGCGCGCTTCGCGAAAGGACATTCGCAAGGAAAAGTGAATCCGAATGAGCTGGCGGTGGCGGAGAGGCAAGCCCTGAAACCCTTTGAAAACAAGGGCCCCGCGCCCTACGCCATTCAATACGAGTTGCAGGAGACCATGCAGGATTTGGTCGGCATCGTCCGCGTGGAAGAGGAAATGCTCCAGGCCCTCAATAAAATTCAGGAATTTAAAAAGCAGGCCGAGCGCGCCGGAGTGCCGGGACACAGGGAATACAATTCCGGGTGGCATACGGCCCTTGATTTGCAAAACCTGATCGTGGTGTCGGAAATGGTTACGCGAGCAGCGCTGGAGCGAAAAGAAAGCCGCGGCGCGCAATTCCGGGACGACTACCCCACGAAAAGCGATGAGTACAGCGGCTTCAACATCGTGCTCTCGAAAGGCGCCTCGGGCGAGGTGAAGTTGCGCCGCGAACCCATCCCGCCGATGCCGGATGAATTGAAGCAGATCATTCAGGAGATGAAGTGATGGCGAACGCAACGTTCCGAATTTGGCGCGGGGAGCAAGGCGCTGGACAATACCGCGATTACACCATCGAAATCTCGGAAGGAATGGTGGTGCTCGACGCGATTCACCAGATTCAGGCGACGCAAGCGTTCGATCTCGCCGTGCGCTGGAATTGCAAAGCGGGCAAGTGCGGCTCTTGCTCCGCGGAAATCAATGGCTCGCCCAAGCTGATGTGCATGACGCGCCTGAATTCGATCCCGCTCGACCGCCCCGTCACAGTCGAGCCGATGAAGGCGTTTCCCCACATCCGGGACCTCGTCACCGATGTTTCCTGGAATTACCAGGTGAAAAAGGGCATCAAGAAATTTAAGCCGCGGCCTCCCGACGCGCCCGACGGAACCTGGCGCATGGCTCAGGAAGACGTGGACCGCGTGCAGGAATTCCGGAAATGTATTGAGTGCTTTCTTTGTCAGGACGTGTGCCACGTGCTGCGCGACCACCACATGCACGACCAATTCATCGGCCCGCGATTTCTGGTGTACGCCGCTGCGTTGGAAATGCACCCGCTCGATGTGGAAGACCGCCTCAGCGATTTGAAGGGACAGCAGGGCATCGGGTTGTGCAACATCACGAAATGCTGCACCAAGGTCTGCCCGGAAAACATTACCATTACAGACAACGCGATTATTCCCCTGAAGGAACGTGTCGTGGATCGCTTCTTCGATCCACTCGCAAAGCTGTTCCGCATTTTCAGCCCGAGTGGATGATAGGAGGTTCATATGCATTTCGATTTGAAGCCTATCTCAGTGGAGAGTATTCCAGAGGCCATTGCCAAAGTGGAACGCTACCGCCTTCTGAACGAGCCCAATCTTGCAGAAAGCATCTGCCTGGATATTTTGTCGGTAGCGCCCGCTCATCAACAAGCCTTGATTTCGCTTCTGCTTGCGCGAACCGATCAGCTTGGGGGCGAAATGACCGTGGCGATGGCTCGAGAGGTTCTGTCCCAGATCAAGGGCGACTACGAACGCGCCTACTACGCAGGCATCATTTCGGAGAGAAATGCGCATGCCCATCTTCGCCAGGGCGGGCCCGGCAGTACCTCAGCCGCCTTTCACGCACTCCGGGAAGCGATGGAGCACTACGAGCGCGCCGAAGTTCTGCGCCCGCCAGGCAATGACGATTCGATTCTCCGGTGGAATACCTGCGCGCGAGTGCTCATGCGGAACCCGCAGATTCGTCCACTCCCCTATGAGGATTTCCAACCAATCACGGGCGAGTAGGATGTGATTTTGTAGGATAGGATTCAGCCTGTCTGGTTTTGACATGCGCCGATCTGCAGAAAATCAAAAGAAGACAGCCTGAAGCCCGTCCTACCCGGAACGTATGACCTGATATCTCATGACCAGCAAAATGCCTGCGCCGGCAAGCGCCGGAATAGCGAGCGTCAAGAGCCCGCTCTGATAATTTCCAGTGAAATCCTTTGCAAGGCCCATCCAATAAGGCCCGAGAAATCCTCCCACAATGGCGATGGTGTTTGCAGTGGCGATGCCCGCGGCTGCGGACCGACCCGTGAGAAAGCTGGAAGCGATGGCCCAGGAAGGTCCTCCCGTGGCATTGAAGCCGATGAAAATGATCGCGTAGGCCGGAATGGCGAAGATCGGCGCGACGGTAAGACCGCCCACGACAAACGCCGCAGCGATCAGCAGACAAGGCACCACGAGATGCAGGTAGCGCTCTCCCGCACGGTCCGAGTGCTGCCCGTTGAGCACCATGCCAAGCGCGCCCAGTACGCCCATGATCGCAATCACGAACCCCACATTCGTATTGTTAAGGCCAGTGATCTGCTGAATGATTACCGGCGCCGAAAACGAGAACGCATAAAAGCCAATGTAGATGCAGACCAGGAACATGCCGAGTTGCCACACCCGCGGATTCAGTATGGCGCGGATTACACCTTCCGCATGGCGCTCGCCGGTCGATTCCCCAATCGATCTTCCAATCGAGTCATCGCCCGCACGCAGCTGATTCGATAACCAGTCTCGCTCCTCGGCGGTGAGCCACTTGGCCTCGGCCGGAGTGTTCGGCAGAAAGACGAGGAAAATGACGCTAAGAATGACGGCCGGCAAACCTTCCGCCAGAAACAGCCATTGCCAGCCGGCCAGGCCGAGGCGGCCCTGGAGAATGAGCAGCGCGCCCGCAAGTCCGCCCATGAAGACTGAGCTGAGCGGCAGCGCCACGTAAAAGCGGCTGACGGTCCGCGCGCGCACGTTTGCCGGAAACCACTGGCTGAGATAAAAGATCACTCCGGGGAAAAAGCCCGCTTCGGCCATGCCCAGCAGAAAACGCACGATGTAGAACTCCCGCGGCGTCTTCACGAACATCATGCCCATCGCAAGGAAACCCCAGGTGAACATGATTCGCGCGATCCACCGCCGCGCGCCGAACCGGTACAGCAACAGGTTCGAGGGAATCTCGCAAGCGGCATAGCTGAGGAAGAAGAGCCCCGCGCCCAGCCCGTAGCTCGACGCGCTGAAGTGCAGGTCGCGATTCATCTGCAGCGCGGCAAAGCTGATGTTCACGCGATCCGTATACGCGACGCCGTAGGCGATGCCGATGAGCGGAATGAGGCGCAGGCTGGCTTTGCGCAGCGCGGACGCGCCGGTCCTGTCAGCCCCTTTATCTATGGAAGTAGACGCCTCAGCAAGGTTTCGGCGCGATGTGGAAGGAGGCACTGGCTCGACACCACTCATCGTCGCCTTTCAAGTCGAGTAGCACAGCCACTCTTGGCTGTGCGGTTTTTGCAATCGTCATTGAACCGGTAGCGCACGTGCGGCCTACAAAACCACACAGCCAAGAGTGGCTGTGCTAATGAAACCGGTCCCGATCTTATTTTTTCCGCGACCCTTTTCATCGCCTAGGTAGAGAGCAGTGGAAGCATGACACGACTCGCTTCTTTGTGGGAAGCATAATACATGGCGCGGAAAAGCCTCCGATTCGAACTTGAATTCCCGCTCACCCCATTACTGCCCGTCATTTCAAGAATCTAAATCCTCTCCCTTTGAAAATCACAAAGTGTGGGGCATCCGGCTTTTCCTGGCTTGCCGAAGGTGAAACGATCTTTAAGGCCTAACAACCCTGGGGGATTCTTGACGTTTCTTGCGAGCGACTTTGCAATCTGAACCTGATCACCAATTGCGAATCGCTTTTTCACTTGCACTTGCCCATAGGGGCGAGTAGATTTGGGCGTGCGTTATTCCGGCGGGCTAAAAGTATAGCCCGCACCCGGAGTGCTGGGGGCAATCCGTCACAATCTTGCGGGGAAGTTGCCACCCAGGGAGGATTTATGTTCCGACTCTGTCGGGACGGATTATGACCGCCATCCTGACTATTGCCAATCAGAAGGGCGGCGTGGGGAAGACGACCACAGCCATCAATCTTGCTGCCGCAATTTCTCTTCGCAAAAAGAAAACGCTGCTCATCGATCTCGACCCGCAGTCCAATTCGAGCATCACTTTCTTCGACGTGACGGACATACCGGTGTCCATGTTCGACGTGCTGGGCGATCACCGCGTCGAAATGGCCAGCGTAATCAAGGCGACCAAGAACCCGATGCTATCGGTGGCGCCGTCGCGGCTGGCAATGGCCAAGCTCGAGCAACAGCTTTCCGGGCAATTTGACGCGCCGTTCAAGCTCAAGGACGCCCTGGCGCCGATCGTGAAGGACTACGATTACATCATCATCGATACGCCGCCTGCGCTGGGAATCCTCACCGTGAATGCCATGGTGGCCTCGACGCATCTGCTCGTGCCGATTCAGGCCGCGTACTTCGCGATTGAGGGAACGGACGACCTGCTCGAAACCTACGAGCGGATTCGCGCGCGGCCCAATCCCGATCTCAAGGTGCTCGGCGTGCTCATCACGCTGTTTGACAAGCGCACCAACATCTCCCGCGACACACACGAACAGATTCGTTCCGTGTTCGGTTCCGTGTTGTTCAAGACGCGCATCGGCAAAAATGTGCGCCTGGAGGAGAGCCCGGCCTACAAGGAAACAATCATGACTTTCGCGCCCAAATCGCCGGGCGCGAAGGATTACGGCAAGCTCGCCCTGGAGGTTATCCAACGTGTCGAAGAGAATGGGATTGCCCGTCACGCTGAAGATGCGGCATGACGCGCACTACGTAGACCAACTCACCAATTTCAGCGGCGCAGCCATCGGCCGCATGGTTCCGGTCGACAAAATCAGGCCCAACCCCGATCAGCCCCGGAAATTTCTGGGCGACTTGCGCGAACTCACCGAATCCATAAAAGAAAAGGGCGTGCTCGAGCCTTTGCTCGTGCGCTTTCTGCCGCGCGACGATTGCTATTACATCATCTCCGGCGAGCGCCGCTACCACGCCTCGCGCGCCGCCGGATTGCGGGAAGTTCCTTGCATCGAAAAAATCGCGGACGACGCCGAAACGCTCGAGCTCGCGCTCATCGAAAACCTGCAGCGCAAGGACCTGACGCCGTTTGAGGAAGCGGACGGCCTGCAGCGCCTGGCCGAGCAGTTTGAATACACGCATGAAGATATCGCCAAGAAGATTGCCAAGGCGCGTTCTTCGGTGACCGAAACGATGTCGCTGCGCATCATTCCCGAAGCCCTGCGCAAGGTTTGCATTGACAGCGGCATCGTCTCCAAGTCTCTGCTCTTGCAGATTGCGCGCCAGCCGAACGAACGGAAAATGCAGGAAGCCATCCACCGCATCGCGCAGGCCGGCCTGACCCGCGACGAAGCCCGCCGCGAACGCCAGGAAGAGCAAAACGCCGGTCCGCGCCCGCAGCCTTTCATCTTCAACTATCGCCCGGATAACGAGGCTTTCAAGCTGCGGATTCAATTCCGCAAAAGCAATGTTACACGCACGGAACTGATCGACACGTTGCGCAACCTCATCGAAATGCTCGAACAGGACGGGAAGTCGTCTGCCGATGATGGCAAGGCCAATCCAGCGGTGGCGTGAAGAAGTGACTGGTGACTAGTGACCGGTGACTGGTGATTCGTGAATTCTGATTCGTGAAAATACCTGAAATTCACTTGACGCAAGTGATCCTTTCCTCTTCATATTTCAAGGGTTTTCTCTGTGGCCCTCTGTGTCCTCTGTGTTAAAAGTTTTTTCTTCCCGCCGCCGATTGCGATCTTCTAAACTCGGATCCCCATGGACGAATTTTCTATACAACAGATCGGCATCCTGGAGCGTCTAGCTGCGAAGGAGTTCGTCCTGGTTGCGTTTCCTTTATATGCGAACACAGTCGGCGTGAGGAAGGGAAGTTGCGCCGCACTGCTCGACCCCATCGCAAACGGCGGATTTCGCGTGTTCGGCGAACCGTGCATGCTCCTGGGGGGCAATTTAACGGTCCGCATCACGGACAAAGGAAAAACCTGGTTCGTGTGGAAGAAACAAAGAATGGAGGCGACGCCGGAGCGCCTTTCGGAATTGGAAAACTTCGTGGCTGAGCTGAAGTTGCTTCTCGAACCTGTAACCTAAAACCTGCACCCTACAACCTGCTAGTTGATTTTAACCGGCCCCATGGCGTCGCGCATGGCCTGGAAGGCTTTGGTGTCCACGCGCGTTCCGTCAAAGTGTCCTTGCGGATATTGCGTCTCGAGTTGCACGACCAGAAAGCTGCCGCGCAGCACGCTGGAATCGTGATTGGACCACAATTTGCTCGTCGAGCGATCGCCGTAGCGCTCAATCAAGATCCGCAGAAGTTTCGTAGCCTCGCGAGGATCGTACCCGCGGTCGATGATGGTTTGCAAACCGAGACGATCGGCCTGATTTTCGAGCCCGCGCTGGTGTCCGTTGACGACGGCCTCCATGCCCAGCCCGGACAGAAACAATGACAGGTCTCCTACGAAGGCAGCTCCGGCTATACCGGCAATGAACAAGCCGACCCTCGCGCCACGCGTCTCATTCGCTTCCCGCCACGAGTGCACCTGCAACACATGCGCAATCTCATGGCTCATCGCAAATGCCAGTTCGGCTTCGTTGTCGACGACCCCAAGCAGCCCGGTATTGACCAGCACGGTGCCATCCGGCAGGGCCTGCGCGTTGATGCTGGCGTCCTCCACGACAAAGAAGCGAAATTCCAGCGAGCGCGTCGTGCCCCTTGCGCCTTCGGGAAGCAACGAAGTTCCTAAATCGGCGACGTATTGCTGGACGTCATGTACCGGAAACAGTTTTAGCCGGCCGTCCACCTTGGTGCCTCGCCGGAATTCCAGGAGCTCTATTCCGGTCTGCGGATCCTTGCCTGGGACCACTTGGATGTCGTGAGGAAGTTTATAGGCGTCGGGCGGCGCGGGTTCGTGAAGCTCGATCCGCTGCGTATCGACCGTGCCGTCCGCGCGGCGAGTGCCGGAATAGCGGACTTGCCGCCCCGCGTAGAACGCGGCCGGCGTTGCGGACGGCGCGTCTGCCGCAAGAGATTCACTCGGGCTTGCAGACTTGGCACCCGTTTCGGGTGGCGGCCATTCCCGGTGAGTCTTTGGACCGATCATCAGCCATTCGCCATCCGCTTTCAGGTCGGCAGGCTCGCCTGCAGCGATTTTAGGGCCGTCGCCGGGCTCCCCTTGCAGGTACGCCGATTCATGGACCGATTTGTCCAGCAGCCCCTGCTCAACGATAACCCGGTCGGCGGAAAACTGGTGCTTCCCTTGCCAGATTCCCTCCGCTTCAAGCAACTGCCCCGCCGCCAATCCCGCGAACGTCAGCGCCGGCCCACTCGTGGCGTCGCGAAGTTCGACATGGCCGCCCTGAGACAACTGAATGTGATCGTCGAGAATCGCCACGGTAGAATCGTCGATGCGTGCCGTGAGATATCCGCGTAATTTCAACTTCGAAGGAGCGGGCATGGCGGCAAACAAAACCGGCACGGAAGCATGCAGCAAAAGGGAGATCAACACCAAAGCAAGGCACCGCGTGCCTTGAGTCGTTGTGCGCGGGAAAGCCATCTCATTCATAAATTTCAGTTGGGGTCTCGCCCGTTCCGTCAGGCGCCTTGATGCTCAAGAGAATTCTTGACCTCTTTTGCGATTTGTCTGGCCGCTTCCACTGCCAGGAACTTCTCGTTCCAGCGCGGGTCGGCTTTGACTTGTACCGCGAGACTCGCGAGGCTTTTCTGATCGCTCCGCCGGGCGACATTAACTTGCAGCTTCAGGCTGCGCCGCCCAGCGCCAAACCCAATGATCGCCGCGGCAGCCACATTCCCCTTCTTATATTCGCTGAGTGTCCCAGTCACGACGACCGACGCGGGCGCATCCGCTTCTTCAACGACCTCTCCCTCGCCGATAACCTGACCAAAGATCTTGGTCTTTCCGAGTTGCGTACGCAGTTCGGCGTACAGGTAATCGGAAAACTCGGGTGTAAGCTCCACGCCTTCGGCCCGGTCAAAATGCTTGGCTTCGACAGTCTTGTACTCTGCTTCCGGGTCCTTGGCTCTCGCCGGGGCCGCGGCCAACAAGGCGCCCGCTAGAGCTACTGCAGATATCGCAATCAAAGTGCGCATGAATTTTTCTCCGATCGGACCATTGGATTTGGAACTCAGATCCCCGCGGGCGCCGGAGATGCGGTCGCGGACGCAACGGCATCGTGCAGCGCCTGCCCCCGAAGCAGATTGCGAATGGCGTCGCTCAGAGCGCCGTTGAAATCCGCTTCCAGATTCTTCATTTCGTTCTTCTTGCGGATTGCTATATGGGAGATGGAGGTGCCGGTGGCCGAGATCTGCTGAGATTTTCCCGTTTTCGGATCTTTCACCGCGACCGCCAGTTCGACCTTGCCGAAAAAGTCGCCCAGGCTCGGCGCCAGGCCGAAATGGAAAAGATACACGTTGAGAATTATGTCTGCGGACGCCGCGTCGGGCGCCAACATGCCTGCCGCCTTCAGCGAAGATTCCAGGGCCTCACGCACGATGTCCACCGGAAGCCGGTCGACAAAAATTCCGCCCCGAGAGTCCGTCACCAGCATGGGCTGCGCGTTTCCCGCGCGATCGATCACCTCGCCGACGAAGAACTTCACCGGGCGTGGAAATTTTTGCGGCGTAACCGGAACCCCAAGCGCAATGTGGATGGTATTTTCGGGAGTAGGTTTCGGGTCGTCTGCCCAGGCGGACGCTGCGGCAAGGCAAAGGGATAGGGCAAGAAATGCGAGCGCAGGGAAAATATCCGCGAGCGAGCGCCTGCTGCGGATAGACACGCTTCGGAAGTCGATGGCCGGGGAGCCCATCGCGATCCCTCTTTCGTTCGATTGATCTCTTGGTGCGGGTCTCAGAAAACAAATCCACTCGATGAGCGAATAGTAGGTTGGTTATCAGGGGGTGTCAAACAGATTTTCTGATTTGCGTTCGCAGTCCACGTACTTCCTCAGAGATAATAATTTTACGTTCTTACTCAGAAATAATACAAATTCGGACGCTGTCCTTCTCGGGGGGAACGCGAGGATTGAACGGTGGGGAGGCTCTCTGCGCTCTCGTTTTTCTCAGTGTTCTCTGTGTTAAGTTTTTCTCGCTGGCAAAGGCAAAATTCTCAACACAGAGGACACAGAGAAAAACGAGAGCGCAGAGAATGCGCCTTGCACCCACTAAGCCGTAATTCGCTCAAGCCGACTTTTTCCCGCCGGCCTTGATCGAGTTGTACTCCAGGATCGCTTGCTTCGTGCCTTCCACATCGATATCTGGCGTGAGCGTGCCCTTGAATTCGTCGTACAAGCGGACCGTGTTCATTAAGAGCCGCTCCGGCCCCATCCAGTTGTCGTACTTGCCCATCTTGATGTCCGCGGCGGCCGCGCCGGCGGTCATCTTGGCGTCGTAGCGCTTCTTGGCCTCGGTCTTCAGGAAGCGAAAATATTCGGCCGACTCTGCCAAGTCTTTCTTTCCGCCAACCGGTCCGTGGCCCGGAACGATGACGTCCACGTCCATCTTCATTACTTTGTCGATGGACTCCATCCACTTGGACACGTGCGCGTTGTGGCAGTAGGGAACAAGATGGAAAAATGCCAGGTCCGCCGCGAATAGAATTTTGTGCTGAGGCAAATACGCCACCAGGTCGCCCCACGTGTGCGCCGGCCCGACGAATCGGAACTCCACGACGTTGCCGCCAATGTTGTAGACCAGGTTGTCTTCAAACGTCACGGTAGGCGGCGCGAGCTTGCGCACCTCGGTGCCGTCCGCGAGGCCTTCTGCTTTCGGCCAGGACGCGGGCGTATTGGGCACGGCCTTCAACACCTCTTGCCGGCAATAGGGATGGCTCGAAATCTGCGCCGGGAGGAAGAATTGGTTGCCGGCCACATGATCGCCGTGGTGATGGCTGCTAATTAAGTGAGTAATTGGCTTTCCGCTGCCAGCCTTCTTGGCTGCGGCGATGAAGGCTTTGCTCTGAATCGGGAAACCCAGCGCATCGAACACCAAAAGCGAGTCCTCTCCCACGAATAGCCCGGCGTTGGAGATCCCCGCATTGAGGTGACCTGTGCCGCCTTCCTGCTGGTACGCGTACACGTTCGGCGCAAGTTGCTTTAGCTCGGTGCCCCAGCTGGGCATGACCGGGTAGCGATCGTCAATCGGAGGAAGATGCTCGACAGAAGCGCCGAAGATGCGCGGCGAGGATTCATCCACGCGCGGCGCCGTCTCTCCCCACAGTTTTTCCAGGCCGCCCGCTGCGGCGAGTCCAGCCGTCATTCCCAGCCCCGCCCACGCGGTGCGCCCCAATACTTCGCGCCGTGTCAATCCGTCACCCTCAAACTTTCTTTCGTCCTTCATGATTCCTCCTCGAATTTCCACGCTTCAGACCAGCGATCTCGTTTCGAGTTTCCCGTTCGATGCGACCGAGAATTTTCATTTCTTGTCCAGGAACGGCGCCATTGTACACCTGTTGAGTGGGGGGAACCCGTCACAAATGGCCGTGGCAGCGATTTGTTTTCTCAATTTCGAATTCCATTTTTGCTAGACTTGCGCCCATGAAAAATCTCATCGTTGCGGTAATTGCGGCGATGGCCATCGCCGGCGTGATCGCGCTCCGCTCCACGGCCCAGGCAGGATCGGATGCGCGCGCGCGCGACCTCATCCAAACGCTCCATCTCACCGTTTTGCCCCAAGAATCGGGGTATCTTGGCATCATCGGCCGCTCGGCGCAGTTGGTAACGGTCGACAGGCGCGCGCTCGCCGTGCAGAGTCAGAACTATTACATGCTCACGCGCGACCGGCCGATTAATTATCTCCATTGGCTCGTTCCGGACGACACGCACATCCTCATCGAGGGCGGCCCGGTGGACTATTTCATTTTTCATCCCGACGGCCGCGCGGAGAAAGTAACGCTCGGTCTTGACCTCGCCGCGGGACAGAGGCCCGTGGTGGCCGTGCCGGGCGGTTGCTGGAAGGCATTGCGACTGCGCGACGGAGCGAGTTACGCATTGATGGCCAACACGCTCTCACCGGAGTTTACGCCGGACCGTGTAAAAATTGGCGCTGGTCCGGACTGGGTGAAACGCTTCGCGAACTCCGCGTCCTGGGCGACCCCGAAGACGTTGCGCGAACTGATTGGCCCG
Organism: uncultured Acidobacteriota bacterium; assembly: GCA_963719875.1. Classification (GTDB taxonomy): domain Bacteria; phylum Acidobacteriota; class Terriglobia; order Acidiferrales; family UBA7541; genus Palsa-360. Next base: position 312,408 of record CAVRDJ010000004.1, read on the forward strand.
AATTGGATGCCGGAATAGCCGTGGGCTTCCTCGACCAGGTTGATGACCCAGCCAGGCAAGCCGGGGCAACCCGTCTATTAATTCTTCAGTCGCAAGTCTTATCCGCGGCTGGCCCCTACCCCTTATAAGAGACTAAGATGAGAAAGTTGCTGGCCTGGGGTCCTAGCCGAAGGCAATGCCGAATCCCGACGTCCCGTATTCATTGAGTCACAATATGACTAGAACAGAAAAGTGCAGTCGTGCGAATTGTGGCCAGGCAGCCGCAGCCTCTCTCGACGGCGAGGCGTTCTGCCGGGAGCACTTCATCTCGACGTGCTACATCCAGCTTGACCAATACGAGGAAATTCGAAAAGGGCCCGGCCTGAGCGCCACGAATACGGATTCGGTGCGCCGATTTATCCACGAATGCATGCGATCCGCGGACGAGATCGAACATGCGGGACTGGACCTCGATAATCTGGACCGGGCCAAGCTGCTGCACATCATCCTGTCGGCCAGCGAACTCGGACGTCATCTGCGGCGGAGTCCGCGCAAGGTGGCCACGATCGCCGTGCGGCTCAGTTCAGAAAGACTTGGCGGGGCCTGGGAAGAGGACACCGAGACGGTCCTGGTGAGCCGGTACGGCGCCCTGGTGCGGTGCAAACATCCCGCCAAATCAGGCGAGACGATCCACGTCATTCGGGCCGATACCGGGGAAAAGGTTCTGGCACGAGTCGCCTGGCAGCGTCCTTCGGGGAATGACGATACGCGAATCGGAGTCGAGTTTGTGGCCTGCGAGAATTTCTGGGGATTGGATTGGGGAGCCGTCGAGGAAGCTCGATGAAGGCTGCCACACTTAGTAGTTTAGTTGGCTTCGCAAAGTCCGATCGCGGGAAGTTCTCACGAGAATTTTGTAGCGCAGGCTGAACAGGCTGCGGAAAAAGTAGTTTATTTTGTCATTCCGAGCGAAGCGAGGAATCTCTCTTCGATTTTACTCCATGAAAAGAAAGAGAGATTCTTCGCTTCGCTCAGAATGACATGAGGAGTGGGGGCCTTTTTCCGCAGGCTGTGACGCTTGCGCTGATGGCCCGTGATTTCGTAGCGTTTAATTGTAGACGTGAACGTCTTTCACTGCAGGCTGCTTCGAGTCGACTTCCGGCAGCCATCCGCTGACTACCAGTTCCAAATCATGTGCGCTGGAAGTCTGCTCGGGATAGCTGATCGCATCGATCTTGAACGAAAAGCGATCGTTTACTCCCGCCGCATCCGATAGTCCGTCCGCAATTTTGGCAGTAACTCGTTGCACTGCCGTCTGTCCCACACCCGGCAGAATAACGCCAAAAAAAGTGGACCTCAGAATGAAGATGGAGTCTTGCTCGCGCAGTTTTCTCGAAACTGCCTTTGCAGCATCCCCAAGGGCGGACATCCCTAAGCTGGGCTCCGAGAAAGCGGCATGTAGTTTGATGGAGATCACCAGAACGGAAAGCTTCAGTTCGGCCGCGACCGCGCGCCGGAATTCCATGGTCAACCGGTCTTCAAACGTATTGAAGGTCGGCATTGTGGACAACAGGTCGGCGCTGGCCTGCCGCAAAGCTTCTGAAGACCGCTTCCGATCCGCAGCCATCTGGTCTCGAAGACGATGAATCGTAAGTTGGCGATCCACGATGTAGGCAACCAGAAGACACGAAAGGGCGCAGAACCCGAAGAATGCAATCTGCGGAACCCTGGTCGGAGAATACTCCCGGGTTGAGAAAACCGCCGGATACATCAGCAGTGCAAGCCCCCCGGCAAGAACGACGATCGCCAGGCACGCGAAAATGCTTAATTGAAATTCCCGCCGTTCCAAATCTGAGGGGGCAATCCGCCCATTCGTTTGCATAAGGGTATTACCGCGCACGGAGATTATACCCAAAGGGATGGCAGGAAAACGGGTCAGGAATTCGCAAGATGTCCGAAAGGTTATACACCCTTTGAGCTAAGTCCCACACGAGGTAGTTCTGGCATAGGGACTTAGCAACATATTTCCGCGAGGGCCGGTCATCGCTCGATGGGCTCGATGGGCGGCCCCTGTCGAGCCATTTAAGAATGTAACCGAAGGGTAGATCGTCGAGACATTTGAAATGTAACCCGAGAGTCGTCGCCGCCGTGGCTGTGGGAAAGTGGAAATCGGGTTTTGATTTCCACTTTCCCACAGCCATTTTCTCGGCCGGTGCCTCCTTGCACCGGTGTTTCCGGCATTGCTTTCGGGCTCAGGCGCCGGTTGGCCATCCGGTAGATTCGCTCCAGTTTGCGATCGATGATTCTGGCTAACTGAAACGGGTCCAGACGCTTTCTCTGCTCCTCCAGCCAGGCCACTCGCTCGGCGTTGGCCTCCGGGCAGGCCTTCACGCGCTCCAGCGGAGTGCGCGGCCCGTCGTAGACCCGCCGCACCTTCGATCCCACGCGCACCTTCTTCAGCAACTTCACCGAAGGTAAAAACAGGTTCAGCCACAATCGCAATTCACAGCTGTAGAGATCGTTGATGGCCTCCACCGCCTCGTGCCTGTCGTAGCGTTCCCAGCCCAGCAGTTTGCGCACATGCGTCCAGTTCTTCTGTTCGATATGCGCGTTATCGTCCTTCTTGTAGGGACGCCCTCTGGTGAGCTGGATCTTCTGCTGTTCGCACCAGCCCTTCAAATGCCAGTTAATAAACTCCGAGCCGTTGTCCGAGTCCACGCCTCGCAGGCGGAACGGCAAGACCTCGGCAATTCGATTTAAGGCCTGTTGCACGGCCTGTTCGCCGCGTCCCAGCACCGCTCGCGATTCCGTCCAAGTGGTATGAATGTCGGTCACATTCAGTGTGTGGGCGAACTCTCCGCTGGCCGAGTTGCCCGAATGCGATACCAAATCCACTTCCGTGAAACCGGGGATCTGCACGTCCCAGCGATCCGTTTTCACCGGAATCTGGTGCTTGAGCAAATAACCCGGCTTGGTACGCCCGTAGATGCGTCGCTTACGCTGCGTCTTTTGCGCCTGCAATCGCCGGTCGATCTGTCGCGGGCTGATCTGCAACAACTGCTTCTCCACGGCAGGCGAAACACCAAACCGTTTGCGAATCCACGGCATCCAGCCGGGCAGCACCGCCCTCAGGCGCACCGACCATGGATAGCCCGCGGCCTCCCACACCGCCCGCACGACCGCCACAGCCTCCGGGCTATAACTCACTCCGCGTGGCCGTGGAACTGGCCGCCGCTTCTCGGGTTGTGGTCCGTTCAGCAGCCGGATGGCATACTTGCGGTGATAGCCGGTGTTCGCGCAAAACTCGCTCAAGATCACGTTCTTGCTCTTCCGTTCCGCTCTGTGATATCGCTCATAAATCGCCCGCAGATACTCCCATCGTCCCTTGTTTCCCAACCCAACCTCCTCATTTCGTTTTTTGGTTGGGTTACATTCTAAATGGCGCGACGTTGCACCCTTCGGTTACATTTTAGATGGCGCGATACGCGGCCTTGCCTTCTCTTTGAACCGCAGGTAACATAGTGAGTCCGCGTTTGCTTTGATCCCTCCTAAAGAATCCGTGGTTTTGGAGTGGCGTGGAGGCGTGTGGCTGTACCTGCGGCGTGAGTCAAGGGCGTTGTTTCCACTCGGCTTATTCCGTGAAGGAAAGTGCGAAATCAAGCAGGAGCAATTTGCCAATGAAGTCGATTGTGGTGGTGGGCGCGCAGTGGGGCGATGAAGGGAAAGGCAAGGTCGTGGACTATCTTGCCGCGTCGTTCGATTACATCGCCCGATGCGCGGGAGGCCACAACGCCGGCCACACGGTCATTTTCAACGGAAACCGTTTCGTCCTGCAACTGATCCCCTGCGGCATCTTGCGTCCCGGCAAACATGCGGTGATTGGATCGGGAGTGGTCGTGGACCCGGCGGCCCTGGTGGGAGAGTTGGACACGCTTGCCGGAGCCGGAATCGACGTCACAGGTCGTCTGCATCTTTCAAACCGCGCGCACTTGATCTTCCCTTATCACCGGCAAATGGAGAAAGCGGCCGAGGCGGCGCGCGGCGCGTGGAAAATCGGTACGACTTCGCGCGGAATTGGCCCGGCCTACGAAGACAAAATGGCCCGGCACGGGATTCGCGTCGGCGATCTGCTCGATGCCGTGCGATTTCGGGAGAAACTGCAACGCGTGATATCCGAAAAGGACGCCGTGTGCCGCGCGACCTATGGCGTGCCTCTTGATACGGCAGGTCTCGCGGAACAGTATCTCGCTCTTGCCGAACGGCTTCGTCCGCTCGTGGTAGACGCCTCGGAACTGATTAACGACGCGCTGGACGCCGGACACGCCGTTCTATTTGAAGGCGCGCAAGGCACCATGCTGGACATCGATTTCGGAACCTATCCGTACGTTACCTCCTCGAACGCCATTTCCGGCGGCGCCTGCACGGGCCTCGGCGTGGGCCCCACGCGAATCAACGCCGTGGCCGGAGTGACCAAGGCGTACACGACGCGCGTCGGCAGCGGCCCCTTTCCCACCGAGATGCCGGATCTCGAAGCCACCGAAGTGCGCGACCGCGGGAAGGAATACGGAGCGGTTACCGGAAGGCCACGGCGCTGCGGATGGCTCGATCTGGTCGTGCTGCGCTACGCCATTCGTATCAATGGAATTTCATCGCTCGTCGTGACCAAACTCAACGTCTTCGACACCCAAAAAGAAATTCAAGTCTGCACCGGCTACCGCTACAAGGGCGCGCAGGTGAAAGAAATGCCGGCGTCCGCGGAGGATTTGGCCGAAGTCACGCCGGAATATCGCACCCTTCCCGGATGGCAGTCGGATACGTTCGGCGTCAAAAACATCGAGAAACTTCCGCGAGCAGCTTTGGATTACCTGAAATTTATTTCCGATTTTCTGGGCGTAGAAATTGGCATGATTTCGACCGGGCCGGACCGCGACGCCACGATTGTTTGCGCCGGCACGCAGCTCGCCCAGTGGATCTGATTCGCGAATCCCATGTTGTCCTACACTGACGCGCGGCAGAAAGTAATCGAGGTCGCTGGATCCATCCCGCGGCCGTTGCGGCGAACACAAGTTGACATCGAACAGGCATTTGGCCGTATCCTGGCGGAACCTGTCCTGGCCGATCGCGACTATCCTCCCTTTGACCGCGCCACGCGCGACGGTTTTGCGGTGCGCGCCGCCGACGCGCAGGAGCCCGGCGCGCGTCTCGAATGTGTCGGCGAGCTGCGCGCGGGCGGGCATTTTGAAGCGACTGTCCTGCGGGGGCAATGCGTAGAAATCATGACTGGCGCAGCCGTCCCACGAGGCGCGGACGCCGTCGTGATGATCGAGCACACGGAGCGCAAGGACCAAACGATTATTCTCGCACGCGCTGCTCAAAAGGGGGATCACATCGTTCCCCGCGGCACCGAAGCGCGGGCGGGAGCCTTGCTGGTTGCGTCGAAGACTCGCATGGGCTATGCCGAGATGGCCCTCGCGGCGCAAGCGGGCGCCACGCGCCTTGACGTATTCGCCGCGTCGCGGCTCGCAATTCTCTCCACGGGTGATGAAGTCGTGGACGCGCGGTCTAAGCCGGGACCTCTCCAAATCCGGAACAGCAATGGAATTTCCATCGAAATCCTGGCCCGCACGGCGGGTGCGGAAACGTTTCAACTCGGAAACGCGCCGGACGAAAAAGGCACGCTCCGCGCGGCCATCGAACGCGGCCTCGAACAGGAAATTCTGGTTCTCTCCGGCGGCGTTTCCATGGGCAAGTACGATTTGGTTGAGCAGGTGCTCGCCGATCTCGGCGCGGAATTCCACTTTACCGGCGTCGCGATCCGTCCCGGGCGGCCCGCTGTGTTTGCAACATGCCAAAACAAACTCGTGTTCGGCCTCCCAGGAAATCCGGTTTCAACGATGGTGACGTTCGAACTTTTCGTCCTGCCGGCGATCGATGTGTTTAGTGGCGGGATTCCCCGGCCGGTACCAGTTTTTCGAGCGAAGCTCGCGACTCCTGTGCATGAGAAGGGGGAAATGACCCATTTCTTGCCTGCGCGCATTGAATGGGAAGGCGGGGAGGCGCGCGTCATGCAATTGCCCTGGCAAGGCTCGGGAGATATCGTTGCCCTGGCCCTGGCAAACGGGTTTCTAATTGTCGGGCCCGAACGGCCCGAAATCGCACCAGGCGAATGGGTTGACGTTCTTCCGCGCCGCGGAGCAATCTAGTGCCTCGCTACGAGATTGGAATTGCTCGATCAAGCGGGTTTTAGTAGCACAGGCACTCTTGCCTGTGCGGGTTTTGCAACCGTCACTGGGCCGGATACTCTGCGCGCGCGACTTACAAAACCGCACAGCCAAGAGTGGCTGTGCTACTTGGGGGCTCCTGAAGTGAGCCATGAAAAAGCTGACGCATTTCCGAAAACGCGGTGAAGTGGCCATGGTCGATGTGACCTCAAAGAACGTCACGGAGCGGACGGCCCTGGCGCGCGGTTTCGTGCGAATGTCGCCGGCAGTGCTTCGAGCGTTGCACCAGCAGAGGCTGCCGAAGGGCAATCCCCTGGAGATCGCTCGGATTGCGGGGATTGCCGCCGCCAAACGCACCTCGGAGTGGATACCACTTTGTCACCCGCTGCCGCTGACGCACATTGATGTGACTGCGCGCCTATGCCAGAATGGCGTGGAGATCGCATCGCGCGTCACCGCCACGGCGCGAACCGGCGTGGAGATGGAAGCGCTCGTGGCCGTGTCTGCGGCGGCGCTCACGGTCTACGATATGTGCAAAGCCCTGGACAAGGGCATGGAAATCACCGATATCGTTTTGCTGGAAAAAATCGGCGGCAAGAGCGGCCATTATCTGCGCCGGAAGAAGTAGCGGTTTCCGATGAATGCCCCGTCACATGGCGTGCAGGTCCTGATTGTCGATGACAATCCATTGATCCGCGATCTCATGTGCCGCGGCATGGAGTCGCACTGTTCCGTCATTTCCTCCAGCGACGGCGCGGACGCGCTGCTCAAGTCCATCGACAATCCTCCCGACTTGATCATTTCCGATTTCCGCATGCCAGGCCTGGACGGGCGTCAACTCTTCGAAAAATTGCGCGGCCGCGAGAACACACGGAATATTCCGTTTGTGTTTGTCGCCAGCCGCGGCGATATCGAGGAAAAGTTGCGCCCTGCTGTGGGAAGCGGCGTCGAGGATTTTATTCCGAAGCCGTTCTTCGTGGCCGACCTGGTCCGCCAGGTGAAAAAAATCGTGGACCGCTTGCACCTGGAAAAAATGCAGAAGCATGCGTCGCGCCCCGGAGTGATCCAAGGCCGTCTCGAGGAAATGAGCGTCACCGAACTCATGCAATCGCTTGAAATGGGACAGAAATCATGCCGCCTGCGCCTGCGCCATGGCGGGGAAGAGGCGGAACTGTACTTCAACGCGGGCCAATGTAAGCACGCTCATTTAGGCGGCACGGAAGGCGATACGGTCGCCTATCAGGTCATCGGTTGGCTGGACGGCGATTTTGAAATCGAATTCGGCGCAACTTCCGACCGCGAGACCACCACGCTTTCCACCACCGGCCTCCTCATGGAAGCCATGCGCCTGATGGACGAAGCCAATCAGAGCGTGCAAAGCTAGGTCGCATGTTGCAGGTGAATCGCACTTCTGGGTTGTGGGTCAGGGCTTCAGCCCTGACAATATAAGCTTAAGATCAAGGGGGCTTTAGAGTCTGTGTGAGAACTCGGTTTTGGGTCATGTAGCGCCCGCCTTCAGGCGGGCATCTGCTTGACTCCAAAGTGCCCGCCTGAAGGCGGGCGCTACAAAAACGTACCAATTTTGATTCCTCACACTGACTCTTTAGCCCCTGGTGTTCCCGCTAAACTCCTGGGAGATTATTTCGGACGAGGTATTGGCTTCTTCCCATGCGCGTTGCCATCCTCACTATCAGCGATTCGGTATCGCGAGGCGCGAACAAAGATGCCTCAGGCCCAGGCGTGCGCGAGCGCTGCGCGCAACTCGGCTGGGACGTGGTTTCCGAGGCAATATTGCCGGATGAACCGGCGGCCATTCGGGAGCGTCTCGTGTCTCTGGCGGATTCCGGCGCGGCGGACCTGATTCTCACGACCGGAGGCACCGGAATTGGCCCGAGGGACTCCACTCCCGAAGCCACCACGGAAGCCTGTCAGAAACTTTTGCCCGGCATCTCCGAACTGATGCGCGACGAAGGCCGCAAAAAAACTCCACGCGCCGTCCTATCGCGAGCGGTCGCGGGGGTTCGGGGCCGCGTCTTAATCGTCAATCTGCCGGGCAGCCCGCGGGGCGCTGTCGAATCGCTCGACGCGGTAGCGGATTTATTGCCACACGCCCTGCAAGTCCTGGGCGGCGCGCGCCACGACTAGATTCAAATCGTTTGGTTCCCACGCTTCACGAACACTGCTCGCGTTCACTGAAAAAATAACATCTTGAAATTACATCATGCGTTATACTCTCCCGTTTCCTAGTCAGCGGGAGCCCAATGGCAATCCTCCCCGGCAGACGGCTAGGGCCTTACGAAATCCTCTCCGCTATCGGTGCGGGCGGAATGGGCGAGGTGTACAAAGCCCGTGACACCCGTCTCGATCGCATCGTTGCCATCAAAGTTCTTCCCGCGCATCTCGCCGACCTCGCGGAGTTGCGCGAGCGATTTGAGCGCGAAGCAAAAACCATCGCCAGCCTGAATCATCCCCACATTTGCACGCTTTATGACACGGGACATCAAGACGACATTGATTTCCTGGTGATGGAATATTTAGAGGGGGAGACGCTCGCGCAGCGGCTACTGAAGGGTTCGCTGCCAATACAACAGGTAATGCAGTATGCGATTGAAATTTCCGACGCGCTGGACAAGGCGCACCGCAAGGGCATCACGCATCGCGATCTAAAGCCGGGCAACATAATGCTCACCAAATCTGGGACGAAGCTGCTGGACTTCGGTTTGGCGAAGCTGAAGGAGAAGGTCGTTCCGGCCACGGCATTTTCCGATCTTCCCACGGAAAAAGACGCGATGACGGCGGAGGGGACGATCCTTGGCACGTTGCAATATATGGCTCCGGAGCAAGTGGAAGGCAGGGAAGTGGATGCGCGCACGGATATCTTTGCTTTCGGCGCCGTCGTATACGAAATGGCGACGGGCAAGAGGCCCTTTGAAGGGAGGAGCCAAGCCAGTGTTATGGCGAAGATTCTTGAATCCGACCCGCCACCGATGTCCTCGCTTCAGCCGATGACGCCGCCCGCGCTCGATCGTGTCGTCAAAAGATGCCTGGCGAAGGAACAGGAAAATCGTTGGCAAACTGCGAGAGACCTTTATGAGGAATTGAAGTGGATTGCTGAAGGCGGCTCGCAAGCTGGTGTGTCGACTCCCTTCGCTACCCAGGCGAAGAGTCGGGAGCGCCTGGCCTGGTCGATCGCGGCAGTCGCGCTCGTAGGATTTACAATTGCGCTGGCCGGGGGCGTTTTTGCGTATTTCGAGCGCGCCCCGAACGAGACGCAGTCTGTTCGCTTTTCTGTTTCCCTTCCTGAGACTTGGAGCTTGTCACGGCAACTGGCCGCCACAGGGGCGCCGGCAGCTCCCCTGGCGGTTTCTCCCGATGGTCATCGGATCGCGTTCGCAGCCACGAGTGCAGACGGAAAGTCTCTCCTCTGGATCCGTTCGCTCGATACGCTTACCGCGCAAGCACTGGCTGGCACGGAGGGCGCTGTGCGCCCATTCTGGTCCCCCGACAGCCGCTTTCTCGGATTCTTCGCGGACGGAAAGCTCAAGAAAATCGAGGTGTCAGGTGGTCCGCCCATCACGTTGTGCAACGCGTCCGGCGGTGGTGGAGGAACATGGAGTCGAGATGGGGTCATCGTCTTTAGCCCGACTCCTTTTTCCGCACTGGAGAAAGTCTCCGCGTCGGGAGGGGCACCTACACCCGTCACCAAGCTCGTTCCAGGTGATACCGTCCACATCCGCCCAGACTTCTTGCCCGATGGCCGTCACTTTCTCTACCGGGCGGCCATGTCGAGCAATGGAGGGCCAATTTACCTGGCATCACTGGACTCCCCCGACCGGAAGTTAATGCTGAATGCCGATTCAACGAACGTCGTTTACAGCGAGGGCCACTTGCTCTTCCTGCGCGATAAGACGCTTATGGCGCAGCCGTTTGACACGCGGCGTCTTGTACTGAGTGGAGAAGCTTTTCCGATTGCCGAATCGATTCAGACGCAAGGGACTGTGAATCCCTACGGGCTCTTCTCAGCCTCAGAGAATGGCGTGTTGGCTTATCAAGCGGGGCGGGAAACGGGTAGCTCGCAGCTCGTGTGGTTTGACCGCGCCGGCAAGCAAATCGGCGTGCTCGGAGATTCGACGGCATATGCCGATCCTGAGCTTTCTCCAGATGGAAAACGACTTTCTGACAACAAGCTAGCACAGGCGGGCAGCACGATAGATATCTGGATTTATGACCTGTCGCGCGGTTTGCCAACGCGCTTCACATTCGGCGAAGACGCGATTGCGTCGATTTGGTCGCCGGATGGCAGCCGGGTTGTTTTCAACTCAAACCAAAAGGGGCATTTCGATCTGTATCAGAAGACATCCAGTGGCGCCGGTGCTGAGGAACCGTTGCTCGTGGACAATTTTAACAAGTCTCCTTTGAGTTGGTCTCCGGATGGCCGGTTTATTCTCTATCGCAGCACTGGTGCTTCGACAAACTTCAATTTGTTTGTCTTGCCGGTGTCTGGAGACCGGAAACCGTTTCCGTTCCTGGAAACAAACGCAAAGTCCGTCGGTATGTCTGGTCAGTTCTCTCCCGACGGCCGGTGGGTCGCTTACAGTTCAACAGAGTCTGGCAGAACTGAAATCTATGTTGCTCCATTCCCGGGTCCCGGAGGGAAATGGCAGATCTCAACTGCCGGCGGCACTGCGCCCCGATGGCGGCGTGACGGCGCTGAAATTTTTTACCTCGCTCCCGATAACAAGTTGATGGCGGCAGCAGTAAACGACAAGGGATCAAGCTTTGAGGTGGGCGCGGTCCGTCCGCTGTTTCAGACGAATTCGGTCGGTGCGGTCTCCACGTTCGTCGTTTCCGCCGACAGCCAGCGGTTCCTGATCAACACAGCCTCAGCGCAAGCTGCATCCGCTCCCATCACGGTTGTCCTTAACTGGAGTGCAGGGTTGAAGAAATGACCATCGCGTCCGGCACCAAACTCGGCCCGTACGAAATCCTCTCCGCAATCGGTGCGGGCGGAATGGGCGAAGTTTATAAAGCCCGCGATACCCGCCTCGATCGCATCGTCGCCATCAAAGTTCTTCCCGCGCATCTCGCCGACCGCGCGGAGTTGCGCGAACGCTTCGACCGCGAAGCAAAAACCATCGCCAGCCTGAATCATCCGCTACGAATATCTGTGTCGGATTTATCGTAGCCCGCGTCTTCAGACGCGGGGTTTTTCTATCGGTCTGCTCAAACCCCTCGCCTCTGAAGAGGCGAGCTACAGCATCTCCAAAAATCAATGTAGCCGCGAAGGATCAATGTTGACGGACGGCGTGGCGTCGTCAACAATGCTGGGACCATGAAAACGACACTTTCGAGTAAGCTGGCAGACAAGAGGCTGGCCGTACTGGGCGCCGGAAAGATTGGCGGAATTTTGCTGCGCGCATTCCTCGAGCAGAAACTGGTGCAGCCCAAGCGCGTGCATGCCACGGTGCGTCATGCGGAGAAGGCGCGCTCGCTGGCCAGGCAATTGGGCATCGCAGCTTCGACCGACAATCGCGCGGCGGCGCACGGCGCGGATATCATCCTGCTGGCCGTGAAACCCCAAGCCGTGAAGGAAGTCCTCGAAGAAATCAAGCCGGAGATGAAACCGGGAAAGCTGATCGTCTCGGTTGTCGCGTCGGTTTCCACGCAGCTCATGGAAAAGCAGCTGGGCATGGACTTGCCCGTGATTCGCGCCATGCCGAATACGCCCTGTGCGATTGGTTGCGGGATGACCGGCCTGGCCAAAGGAATTCACGCGGGGAAAGAGCATCTGGAAATTGCGCGAGCGATGTTTGAAGCCGTAGGGCGCGTCGTGGATGTAGATGAAAAACAAATTGACGCCGTCACCGGGCTTTCCGCCAGCGGCACCGCGTTTATTTACATTATTCTCGAATCGCTTGCCGAAGGCGGCGTAAAAGTCGGCCTGCCTCGCGATGTCTCCACATTGCTCGCGGCGCAGACCATGATGGGCGCGGCCCGGATGGTCCTCGATACCGGCGATCATCCTGCGCTGCTGAAAGACGCAGTGACTACGCCCGCAGGATCCACCATGGACGGCATCCTGGAACTCGAGGACGGGAAACTGCGCGTGACCTTGATCAAGGCCGTGATGAAAGCCACGCAGCGCGCCAAGGAATTAATCGTCGAATCTTGACCAATCAGGTCCACAATCTGACCGCATGCAGAACATGAACAATGGTTATGCTCCTGCGTCGCGCTCAGCGCTTTTCCTCGCTTCCAAATTCGTATCGCCTCACGAGATAAATCCCGACGTCCCCTGGTTTCAGTGCCCCTCCACGGAAGCCTATTAGTCTGCTGCTTCGGTCCAATTGGGCGTGTCGGACAGGTTGGCACCAAGTCAGGGGTCTGCTCCTAAACTGACCTCCCGGCCAGTAGCTCGTGCCACAGCCTGAACCTAATCTTGCCCCTGCGGAAATGACCTATGCGGTCATCTGGCTTCGGGAGTAAGGGGTTCGAAGCGCTCACAATTACCGGCTGAGGCCATTGAGCTCCGCGCACTGCCCAGCCAAAAATTTGCCTGAGGGGGGTAATTCAAGTGAATCGATTCCGTACCGCAATGCATTTCTTTTTCACCGCTATATTCACCGTTCTCGCGATGTTGGCGGCAATCCTGTCGTTACCGGTGAGTTCGTACGCATTTGGAAGTAACCCGCCGTTGCCAAATACCAGCGCGCCAGGGCAAGGTACTTGTGCTAGTTGCCACGGTACGCTTACGGCGGGTAGCGGCGTTACAGTGAACGCGCCCAGCTCGTACACTCCCGGTGGGACGGCCGTCGCGATGACCGTCACTATTCCCGCGACAGGAGGATTTGAACTGGAGGTGGTAACGCAAATCAGCAACGTCCAGGCGGGCGCCCTGGCTGCAGGCGCTAAAGCCGCAGTATCGACCGTCGGGGCGATTCAGTTCGCCTATTCGACCGGGGAAACCACGTCCTGGACATTCAGTTGGACGCCCCCCACAACGAACGTCGGTAGCGTCGTGCTGTACGTTACTGGCGGAGGCCATAGCCCCAACTACTCCAACAACTTTGTCATGACGCCAGCGGCTGCGACCCCGACGCTGTCATCGATCGCGGTGACCCCGGCGACACCATCGGTCCTCAAGGGAGCGACACAACAGTTCACGGCCACCGGGACCTTCAGCGACAGCTCGACGCAGGTGCTCAATAACGCGACGTGGGCATCGGGAACGGCGACGGTGGCGACGATCAGCACAGCAGGTCTAGCCACCGCAGTTGGTGCCGGGACATCCACGATCACGGCCAAGAGCGGCACCATCAGCGGCTCGACGCAGCTGACGGTGACCTCGTCCACGGCGACGCTGGTATCGATCGCGGTGACCCCGGCGACACCATCGATCCTCAAGGGAGCGACACAACCGTTCACGGCCACCGGGACGTTCAGCGACAGCTCGACGCAGGTGCTCAATAACGCGACGTGGACATCGGGAACGACGGGCGTGGCGACGATCAGCACGGCAGGTCTAGCCACCGCAGTGAGTGCCGGGACATCCACGATCACGGCCAAGAGCGGCACCATCAGCGGCTCGACGCAGCTGACGGTGACTGCGGCTCAGACAGCGGACTTCAGCCTCTCGGCCTCGCCGAGCAGTCTGACGGTCACACAGGGTGCCAGCGGCTCAAGCACGATCACTACAACGGCGCAAAATGGTTTCAGCGGAAGCGTTGCGTTATCGGCTTCCGGCATGCCAAGCGGCGTCGCAGCCTCGTTCGCGAGCAACATGTTGACACTGACGGCGAGCAGCACGGCGGCCACCGGCACTTCCACGGTGAACATCACCGGAACCTCCGGGATGTTGAGTCACACCATTACGCTGGCTCTGACGGTTAGCGGAACCACGAGCAATGGCACGCTAACGGTGAGCCCGATGTCACTGACGTTTAACTATCAGATGGGCGGAAGGTTGCCCTCATCCCGGACGCTGTCGATCAGCAGCACGGGCGGATCAACTTCCTTTACCGCCAAAGAAACCGACCCCTGGCTGAGCATTAATCCGGCCAGCGAAACAAGTACTCCCGGAAGCATCCGAGCCTCCGTGAATCCGGCGGGCTTGACGCCCGGAAGTCATGGCGCTCAAATTAACATAAGCACACCGAACGGAAAGCCAGTCACCGTAACTGTGGCTTTGATCATAACCTCCGGTAGCGGCGGTTGTAACGATGGATGCGGAGGCACCTCGGGTCGCATGACCGCTCAACCCTATGTGTCCGATTCGCAATCCGGAACTCTCGCCGCAGCCTGGGTTGACAATCTAGGCGCTTCTCCGAACAACACAAATGATCCACAAAACCGAGGCCTCGTTATCGCGAAGAGCGGCACCGCCGCAGCCGACGCACTCGCTGGTGCGACCATCCAGAATGTCACAGGTATGTTCCTCACGAAACTTGGATTTGATCTACGCGAGGGCATCCAGTGCAGCGGCGGTTCACTCCAATTCGTCGTTGTTACAACAACCGGGAATCACACGGTTGGCGGTTGCAGCGGCCCCAAAGCAGTTCAATCCTCCGCGCCTATGGGCTGGACACACTTGCAATTCGATCCAGCAAGTGCAACGCCACCGATTAGTTCAACCGACCAAGTTCAGAGCATCTCAATTATGCTCGGCAAAGGATCCACTTCAACGGGTAGCATCGCCGTGATCGACAACATCGAAATCAACGGCGCACTAGTCGGGAAGGGAACAACTTCAACATCAACAGGAACACCAACATCAACACCAACATCAACGTCTACCTCAAGGTCGCCATCAAGAGACGATTAGTCGCCAATAGGTAGTTCTCCTCTCCAGGCCGGCTTGTCGCGATGTCAAGGCAAGCCGGCCTGGACTTTTTTTGAGATCGCCCCGAGGCGCAGCCCTTGCCAAATCAGTTGATCTATTGAACAGCACAGACGTATCGAATCGGGACACCCTTCCTGCAATGTAGGATTGAGTTTCGGTGGGCATAATAAAGGTGGATCTTATTTTAGCGTCCGTGTCTAGTAACCCCAAAATTGAATTCGTTGTGTAGAATAGGGCCTGTAGCCGGTTTTCGATTCGCAACATCCAATCGCAGAGGAGGAATGCTTACTATGGTACGGAAAGCTTCCGCAGTCTGGAACGGTTCGCTCAAGGAAGGGAAGGGGAAAATCTCAACCGAGAGCAAGGTGCTCTCGAATGCGCAGTACTCTTTTTCCACGCGATTTGAGAACGGCATAGGTACGAACCCCGAGGAGCTGATCGCCGCGGCGCATGCCGGGTGCTTTAGTATGGCTCTATCCGCGCAACTTGGCGGCGCGGGGATGACCCCGGAATCAATCGAGACCACCGCGGCCGTAACGCTTGAGAAATTGGAAGCAGGATTTACGGTCACGAAGATTCATCTGGACGTGTCCGCAAAAGTTCCAGGCGCGGATGCCGCCGCATTTGAAAAGGCTGCGCAAGACGCCAAGGCTGGATGCCCCATCTCGCGTCTGCTCAAGGCCGAAATCACAATGTCCGCCAAACTGATTGGCGGACGCGCGACGAGCGCATAGTTTTCAGCCAACTCAAGAATGCTTTTGGTTCCTGGATAGAAACGGCCTTCTCGTGGCACCGGCGTGTCGCGGCGATTTTACGGTGCTCTGCCAGCTAGGGAGAAAACCGCCGGCGGGACGCCGGCGCCACCAGAAACTGTCCCACATGTGAGCTTTGTCACATCGACAGGAGGGAATAAGCAGGGGTTCAGGAACTAGAAATTGAACACGACGCCGCCAACTATCTGGAAAGATCTCTGATTTGTTGAGAAGAATCGCGAGCCCACAGCGTCCGCTTCAATCCGGGCTGCCATGTGTTGCCTCAAATACACGTCCACGCCGCCCCCCGCCGCGCCGGCAATGGCATTGTTGCTTCCCAGCAGACCCGCTGTCTGGTCGAAGCGGTAATGCTCGATCCCTACCACGAGATGGCCCCAGGGTTCGTAGCGGCTGCGGTTACGAAGTACCAATCGCGGACCGGCTCCTGCAAAGAGCGACTTAGCACCCAAATTTGGCGGGGTAGTGGTCTGCCCCGTATTCCCCAAAAAACCAACTCCCACCTGAGCCTCTACGCCGAGCCATTTTCCAAAGTATCGGGCCAAGCTAACATTTAGCCCGTGTGTATTAAACGGGCTGCCGAGCAAATTGTCGCGGTTGTATTGATAACCGACAGCGATCTGCCATGGGGCATCTTCGTGCTGACCCTCGGAACTGATCCTGCGCCCGGATGAAGGGGTCGAACCAGCCCCCGCTGGCCCTTGCGCCCCTGCCGAGGCCGAAAAGAAAATAAAGATCCCCAGAAGAAAAATAGCCACACGCATTACAACCTCCCTCAGGTCGCCCCCACGTTTGAAACTGGAACAACTTCGTTGATTGTAACTGGCGCCTTCGCCCAGAAATCACGATTTACAATGCCCATTGCCTAATGCCATACGGAGTTAACCTTCACGTGTCATTCTCGATTCTTAGCTATTCCTGGGAAGGCTGAGGCCCTTGCTCGCATGAATTTGAACGTGGGGGCTGAAAGAGTCTTGCTTTGAACTCCATTTCGCCGGGTTTTTGTAGCGCCAACCTTCAGGTTGGCATTTTAGAATCAAGCAGATGCCCGCCTGAAGGCGGGCGCTACATAAACCAAAACCGAGTTCTCGCACTCTAATACCGCCACCTCCTGAAGGGCAGAGCCAGCGTGAGAATTTCGAAAATACGCCCGCACCCGAAGTGGCTCCCGCTTGACTGATGTGTTAGGATTTCCGGCGATACGGGTGCGGGCTGTCGCCGCGGCGACGAGCCGGCCAGTAAGTTGGTATGCCAACCCAATACATTCCGATCATTATTTTTGCGTTGCTCGCGGCTGCGTTCCCGGCCGTAACGCTCGTGCTTTTCAAGTTCATTCGCCCGACTCCGGTGGCCGTGGGAGCGAAACTGAGGCCGTACGAGTGCGGCGTCGAAGCGGAAGGCGATACGCGCGGGCGGTATTCAGTCCGCTTTTACATCGTTGCGATTTTGTTTGTGATCTTCGACGTGGAGACGACGTTTCTGTTTCCCTGGGCCGTGCTGTTTTCGACTCGCGACCCGGGCTTCCGTTTGCCCGAAATCTATGCTTTGGCGAGCATGTTCGTTTTTCTCGGCATCTTGATCGTCGGATACGTCTGGCTCTACCGGAAGGGCGCACTCGAATGGGTGTAAGTGGCGCCACAGCTTTCTGATAACGGAGTCCCGGCCACGGAAGGTGACCGGGATTTTTTTTGGGCTTTGCCCGAACTCGGGATCAGGCAGCCTGCGGATTCTGGCGGAACAAGTTGACTCTGTTTTCCGCCGTGTGCTAAAAGCTACAACTTAATATTGGCTGTGCGGTTTTGGCGCAGCCGCTCTACTCCTAATTCATGGCCAACGACCCCGAAGAGAAGCAGCCGTCTGCGAGTTCACCGACTGAGCCGTCTGTGGCGAAAACGCCAGCCGCTGGGGGAGAACCCGTATCTAAACCGCCTGCTCCTCCTGCCGCCCCTGCCGCGAAACCTCCGGCTGCGCCCGTTGCGCCCCGGCCTCCCGCCCCGCCAAAAGAAGGCCCTGTGGCCCTCGATAATGACCTCGTCAAGCGATACAAAGAGAAATTCGGGCCCGCCATCCTGGAAGCCTGGAGCGATCGCAAACAAGCCATTCTCGTGGTGGCGCGGGAACTGCTTGCCGAAATTGCGATCTACAGCCGGGATGATGAGAAATTTGACTGGCTGAGCGACCTCACAGCCGTCGACTGGCCGAAGCGCGAGAAGCGGTTCGATATTGTGCTCAACATGTATTCGTTTGCAAAGAACGAGCGGTTGCGCTTGAAGGTCCATGCCAGCGCGGACGAGCGCGTGCCCAGCGTGCAAGGAATCTGGTCCACGGCAAACTGGATGGAACGCGAAGTGTACGACATGTTCGGAGTGGTTTTTGAAGGTCATCCCGACCTGAAGCGGATTCTGCTTCCGGATGAATGGCAGGGCCACCCGTTGCGGAAAGACTACGACATCCTGACGCAGGACACCGCCTGGGTTCGCGAAAACCTGGGCATCGAGAGCGGACAATAACGAATGCCCGACGAACGTATCCCGTTTGCCACCCACGCTGAACAGACCGTGCTCGGGGCGGACGAAATTATCCTCAACATGGGGCCGCAGCACCCGTCGACGCACGGAGTGCTGCGTGTGAAGCTGCGCCTGGACGGCGAAAAAGTCATCGGCTCGGAGTGCGTGATCGGCTACCTGCACCGCGGTGTGGAGAAAATTGCCGAACACCGCACCTACACGCAATTCGCGCCTTACGTGGACCGTATGGACTACGTCGCGGCGGTTTCGAACGGCCTGGGCTACTGCGAGACGGTCGAAAAGCTGCTGGGGGCGGAAGCGCCGCCGCGAGCGCGCGTCATTCGAACGATCCTCACCGAGATGCAGCGGATTGCCAGCCACTTGTTCTGGCTGGGCACACACGCGCTCGATATTGGGGCGCTTACGCCGCTGTTTTACTGCCTGCGGGAACGCGAAGAGATCCTGAAAATATTCGAGAAATATTGCGGTGCGCGTCTGACCACGCACGCGTTTCGCATCGGCGGCCTGCAATATGAGGCCTATGACGAACTCGAAAAGGACGTCGAGCGCTTCTGTACGCCTTTCGACAAACGCGTGGACGAATACGAATCACTGCTGACCGAAAACCGCATCTGGGTGGGGCGCACCAAGGGCATCGGCATCCTCACCGCCAAAGAAGCGATCGACTACGGCGCCTCCGGGCCGGTGCTTCGCGCGAGCGGCGTGAAATGGGACATCCGCAAAGCCATGCCTTACGCCGCGTACGACCAATACAAATTTGAAATCCCCACCGGCAAGAACGGAGATACCTACGACCGGTACATTGTCCGGATGGAGGAAATGCGCCAGTCGCGGCTGATCTGCCTGCAGGCCATCGAAAATATTCCGGCTGGGCCGATCATGGGCAAGGTCGGCAAAGTCCTGAAGCCGCCGCCGGGCGAGGTTTACCATTCGATAGAAGCGCCCAAGGGCGAGCTTGGCTATTACATTATCAGCGACGGAACAACGCAGCCGTACCGCGTCAGGATTCGCCCGCCGTCGCTCATCAATCTCGAAGCATTTGACAAAATGATTCGCGGGCACCTGGTGGCGGACGTTGTGGCCATCATCGGGACGCTCGATATCGTATTGGGAGAAGTCGACCGGTAACGCCATGCTGCTGAATCTCCTCCATTTCGTGATTTCCATTTGGGTGCCGCTGGTTTGCGCGCTCATCATCGTGGCTGTTCTGCCGCTCGTCGCGGGATACATCGTTTTGATGGAACGGAAAGTCATGGCGGACATGCAGGCGCGGCTCGGCCCCATGCGCGTCGGGCCGCACGGATTGCTGCAGCCGATCGCGGACGCGCTAAAACTTTTAATTAAGGAAGACATCATCCCGGATGAAGCGGACAAGATGATCTTCTGGTTCGCGCCGCTGATTTCGGTGACCGCGGCGATGCTGGCGATGTCGGCGCTCGCGATCGGACCGTGGTTCCAGATCGCCGAGCTGAACGTCGGTCTTCTCTTCATCGTGGGAATCAGCGCGCTCGGGATTTTCGGAATTGTGCTGGGGGGATGGTCCTCGAACAGCCACTATTCGTTGCTGGGAGCGCTGCGCAGCGCGGCGCAACTGGTGAGCTACGAAACCGCGGCGGGGATGGCCATTGTGGGTGGATTGCTTCTCGCCGGGACGCTCTCGACGCGGGAAATCATTCTCGCGCAGAACGATTACGGCATGTGGTTTGCGTTTGCCGCGCCTGTCGGATTTTTTGTTTATCTTGTCGCGTCCATCGCGGAAACCAATCGCGCGCCCTTCGATTTGCCGGAAGCGGAATCGGAGCTGGTGGCCGGCTATATGACGGAATATAGCGGGTTCCGCTGGGCGCTGTATTTCCTCGCGGAGTACACGAACATGGTTGTCGTGGCGTCGATTGCCACGACGCTGTTTCTGGGCGGGTGGCTGCGCCCGTTCGCCGGCACGCCGGCATTCAATTTCCTGGATTACGTGCCGTCGCTGCTGCTGCTGGGCGTTGGAGGATATTGCTTTTATCGCGCGCCGAAGCAACCGGTGAAAGTGCAGAAACTTTTTATGGTGGCAGTGGGCCTGCTTATGTTTCTGGCCGCGATCATTCTTGCGGCGCCTCTGATCCCTGCTGTCGGCACTTTGCTTCCCGGATTGAAGCCAGGATTGCACGGGGCATTCTGGTTCCTGTTGAAAGTAGGCTTGTACATTTATGTGTTCATGTGGCTGCGGTTTACGTTCCCGCGCTACCGGTTCGATCAATTGATGCGTCTGGGCTGGCAATTTCTGATTCCGCTTTCGATCGTCAACGTAATGGGGATCGGCCTGGCGCTCGTGCTGCACCGGCATTGGGGATGGGGGCATCTTCCAGCATTTGGATTGACGACGCTGCTTACCTTGGCGATCGCCGGGTGGCTGGGCTGGGCAGGCGAGAAGAAAGATAAAGTGCACGTGTTCGTGGGGGAAGCGTAGAGACCTTTTGCAGCACAGCCCGCCGCGGCGGGCTGTGCGGTTTTACGGCAGTCAGGAAAGGCGCACGGCCCAGAGTGGCTGTGTTATTCGGAAACGATGCTCGATCAGATCGTATTTCACTTTTTTGCGGCGCTGGCGGTTGTATCCGCGATCCTGGTGGTGACGCGGCGCAACGTGGTGCAGAGCGCGATTTTTCTGATCACGGCGCTCCTGGCGACAGCGGGAATCTTTTTGCAACTGCACGCGGAGTTCTTGTTCATCGTGCAGGTGATTCTGTACGCGGGCGGCATCATGGTGTTGTTCGTGTTCGTCATCATGCTGATCAATATGGATGTTTCGCTGCACCAGATTCAGTTCAACCGGCAATGGTGGCTGGGGTTGCTGCTGGCGCTTGTGGTGGGCGCGGAACTCACGATTGCGATCGCCATCGGCCGGTCCCATTTGGCGTTTGGCGAGCCTGCGCCGGCGAGCGCGCTCGAGCCGAGCACGCAGCTGGTGGGCAAAGTTCTGTTCAGCGAATATATGCTGCCGTTTGAAATCGCGTCGATCCTGCTGCTCGTGGCCATGATCGGCGCGGTGGTCATGGCCAAGAAGAAAATATGAAGAGGCGGGTACAGCGATGATTCCGACCAGCCAGTATTTGTGGCTCGGCATGGTGCTGTTCACGATCGGCGCGATCGGGGTTGTGACGCGGCGGAACGTGATCATTATTCTGATGTCCATCGAGCTGATGTTGAACGCCGTGAACATCAATCTGGTGGCGTTCTCGCGGCTCGTGGGCTCGGCCGAAGGCCACGTGTTCGCCATCTTTATCATCACCGATGCGGCCGCGGAAGCAGCCGTGGGGCTGGGCATCATCATCTCGTTCTTCCGCAATCGGGAGACGCTGCTGGGCGACGAGATGGATTTGCTGAAGTGGTAGGAGATGCAGTGACTTGTGACTGGTGATTGGTGACTGGTAAGACCGCGAAGTTGACAGTTGATTGTTCAGAGTTGAGAGCCAGAGCCCGGCGTGCCGGAGTTTTAGAAACATAAAATTATGATGCCGACGGAATATTTTCTCGCGCATATCTGGCTGATCCCGCTGTTCCCATTGGCGGGTGCGGCGCTGATGTTGCTTATCGGGCGCCGATTGCCGAACACAGCGGTGAATGTCATTTGCGTCGGCAGCGTATTTCTCGCCATGGGTTATGCCTTCGGCGCAATCTGGCAACTCCTTTCGCGGCCCGCCACAGAGCGCCTGGTCAACTACAACTTGTTTGATTGGGTTCCCGCCGGAATCATGCACACGAATGCCGGACGCGTGGTGGATTTTCATGTGCCCTGGGGCGTGCTGATGGATCCGCTGACGGCCGTGATGCTGCTCGTCGTCACCGGGGTCGGATTCCTGATTCACGTTTATTCCACCGGATACATGGGGCACGAAGGCGGCTACTACCGCTTTTTCGGCTACATGAATTTGTTCATGTTCTCGATGCTGACGCTGGTTCTGGCGAACAACTTGCTGCTGCTGTTCGTCGGGTGGGAAGGCGTCGGGCTGTGCAGCTATCTGCTGATTGGATTCTATTTTCTGCGCAAATCGGCTTCGGACGCGGGGAATAAGGCGTTCATCGTCAACCGCATCGGGGACGCCGGGTTCCTGCTCGGGCTGTTCCTGATGCTGGGCACGCTGGGCACGATTCAGTTCACGCAGATTGGACCAGCGATTATCGCGGGGCAATTTGAAATGGGCAATGCCACGCTGACGGCGATTGCCCTGCTGCTCTTTGTGGGCGCGACCGGGAAGTCCGCGCAGCTTCCGTTGTATGTCTGGTTGCCGGACGCGATGGAGGGGCCGACACCGGTCAGCGCATTGATCCACGCGGCGACGATGGTTACGGCCGGCGTGTACATGATCGCGCGCACGAACGCCATATTCTCCATGGCGCCGAAGGCGCTCGCCGTGGTGGCGGTGGTCGGCTGTGTCACTTCCATTTTCGCGGCGACGATGGGCCTCTTGCAAAACGACATCAAGCGCGTGCTGGCCTACTCGACTGTGTCGCAGCTGGGCTACATGTTCCTGGCCTGCGGCGTCGGCGCATTCACTGCGGGCGTGTTTCACTTGATGACCCACGCGTTCTTCAAGGCGCTGCTCTTCCTCGGATCGGGCAGCGTGATTCACTCGCTCTCCGGCGAACAGGACATGCGCAAGATGGGCGCGCTGTGGGGAAAGATTCCCACGACGGCAAAAACGTTTCTCGTGGCGTCCATCGCGATTGCGGGGATCCCGCCGCTGGCCGGCTTCTTCAGCAAGGACGCGATTCTGGGCCACGCCTTCGAGTACAACAAGTTTCTTTGGCTGCTAGGGTTCATCACGGCAGGCTTGACCGCTTTCTACATGTTCCGGCTCGTGAACATGACGTTTTTCGGAAACTCGCGCGTCGATCATGAAGTCGAGCACCACATCCACGAATCGCCAAGCTCGATGACGGTGCCGCTCGTGATCCTGGCGGTGCTGGCGACAATTGGCGGCTGGGTGGGCTGGCCGGAATCGCTCGGCGGCAGCGACCGCTTCTCCAAATTCCTCGAGCCCGTGATGGCCAAGCATGCGGAAGAAGGCGGCGAAGCAGCCGCCGCACACGCAGCGTCCGGGGCCTCGATGGAATATTTGCTGATGCTCTTGTCTGTCGCAATAGCCGCGGGAGGCATCTGGCTGGCGTATCGCTGGTACATCCAGCGGCCGGAAGTCCCGGAGAAAATCGCGGCGGCGAGCCCGTTCCTATACCGTTTGGTCTACAACAAATATTACGTGGACCAACTCTACGACGCGATGTTCGTCAATCGCGTGAAAGATCTGGCGCTCACCTTGGGCGCGTTCGACGTGAATTTCATCAACGGCCTTGGCGTGGACGGCTCCGGCTGGCTGACGCGCCTTACGTCAAGCATCTCCGGCTTGTGGGATTCCTGGATTGTGGACGGCCTGGTGAATCTGGCCGCGCGGATTGTGTGGCTCTTCAGCTGGCCCGTGCGGATGCTGCAGACTGGCCGCGTGGCGCGATATGCGCTCTTCATGTTGGCAGGCGTGTTGATTTTCCTGGGCTATTACTTGTGGACTTCGGGATTCAGGCTGTAGCGCCCGCCTTCAGGCGGGCATCTGCTTGCAATAGCCGTGCCCGCCTGAAGGCGGGCGCTACAAGAGTTGAGTTAGAAGAAGGCGAGGCAGGAAGATGGAATTTTACAACACTCATATCCTGACGGTGGTCCTGTTCACGCCGCTGGTGGGGTCGCTGGTGCTGCTGTTCGTGCCGCGCGACAGCGCCACCGCGCACCGCGTCATCGGCAATCTTTTCGGCTTCCTCGGGCTGATTGTTTCGCTGCCGCTGATCTGGCGCTTCAGCCTGGACCCGGCCGCGCCGCGCTTTCAGTTTCCCGAATCCCACGAATGGATTCCTTCCATCGGCGCGCACTACTCGTTGGGCATTGACGGCATCAGCCTGCTTCTCGTAATGCTGACAACCCTCCTCGGCGCCATTTCGATTCTCTCGTCGTGGAGCGCGATCAAGATTCGGACGAAGGAATACTACATTCTTTTCCTCTTGCTTCAAGTTGGCATGCTGGGCGTTTTCATGGCGCTGGATTTTTTCCTCTTCTACATGTTCTGGGAAGTGATGCTCGTGCCGATGTATTTCCTGATCGGCGTGTGGGGCAGCGACCGCCGCCTGTACGCCGCAATCAAATTTTTCCTCTATACCTTGGTCGGCTCGGTAATCATGCTGCTGGGAATCCTGGCGCTGTATTTCAAGGCGGGCGGAGGCACGTTCGATATGCCGACGCTCCTCGCCTCGGCCGCGCAGTTTGATACGCGCACGCAAGTGCTGCTGTTCTGGGCATTCTTCTTCGCGTTTGCGATCAAGGTGCCGATGTTCCCCTTCCACACCTGGCTGCCGGACGCGCACACCGAAGCCCCCACGGCGGGGTCCGTCATCCTGGCGGGCGTCTTGTTGAAAATGGGCACGTACGGATTCATCCGCTTTTCGCTGCCTCTCCTGCCGGTGGACCCCACAGCGCGCCACAAAATTGTCACCATCATGCTGGTCGTTTCGATCGTCGGCATTATTTACGGCGCGCTCGTCTGCATGATGCAGAAGGACATGAAGAAGCTGATCGCGTACAGCTCGGTCAGCCACCTCGCTTTCTGCACGCTCGGCATTTTCGCGTTAACCCCGAACGGTCTTTCCGGCAGCGTGATTCAGCAGATCAACCACGGCCTCTCCACCGGCGCGCTCTTCCTGATCGTCGGCGTGCTCTATGAACGCAGGCACACGCGCCTGATTTCGGAGTACGGCGGGCTTTCGACGCCCATGCCGAGCTTCGCCGCCATCTATATGATCGCCACGCTCAGCTCGTTGGGCTTACCGTTGCTCAACGGGTTTATCGGTGAGTTCGTGATCCTGCGCGGCACCTACGAAGTCAACATCAAGTACGCGGCCTGGGCCGTGATTGGCATTATCCTGGGCGCTGCTTACTTGCTGTGGCTCTACCAGCGCGTGATGTTTGGACCGGTCACCAATCCCGCGAACGAGCATTTGGCGGATCTGAACGCGCGCGAATATGCGACGCTGGTTCCCTTGATTATTCTGTGCTTCTGGATCGGAATTTATCCGAAGCCGCTTTTCCGCGTGCTGGAGCGGCCCGTGCAGCAAATCGTCGAGCAGGTCAATCCCGGATACTACGGAGCGGAACGCGCGAGTGCACCCGCTGTCAATGGAGTGCTTACCCCCGTACCTATTCCGGGTGCAACTGGGATGCCAGGGATGAATATGCCGTCCAATACCGAGACCGCTCCCGCTCCGGAAACAGGAAAGTAGTCAACGAGCCGATGAGCCATATTCTCAACGGATTTCGATCGTTCATGCAAGAGGGCGGCGGCGGCCTGCTCTTGCCGGAAATGATGCTCGTCCTGTTTGCCATGGGCATCCTGCTCACCGATTACTTGCTCGAGGCTCGCGACAAATATTTCAACGCCCTGATGGCCATGCTCGGAGTGATCTTTAGCGCCATCTGCCTCTGGCAATTGCGCTTGGTTGCCGACCGCGGGGCCATCGGCTTCAGCCAGTCTCTGCTGGTCGATCCGTTTTTCCTGTTTTTCGGTTTTATTTTCCTCATCGCGACGGCGCTGGTCATCATCCTTTCGGTCCGGTATCTGCAACTTGAGGACGAAAATCACGGCGAGTATTACGCCCTGATGCTCTTCGCCACGGTCGGCATGATGTTCATGGCTTCAGGCTTTGACCTGGTCGTGCAATTCCTTGGCTTGGAAACGATGGCCATCAGTTTTTACGTGCTGGCGGGATTTTTGCGGCGCGACCGCCGTTCGAACGAAGGCGCGGTGAAATACCTGCTACTGGGCGCGTTCAGTTCGGCGATTCTGGCCTACGGCTTCTCGATTCTCTATGGGATCGGCGCCATGGCCAACCTCAGCTCTATTGGCCAAACGCTGCCCCCCAGGACCAATCTGGACGTGATTGCGGTTGCCGTGGAGGCTAGGGGCCACACGGACCTGTTTGTGCTCCTGGCGCTCGCTACAGTGGCCGCAGGGCTTTTCTTCAAGGTGGCCGCCGTGCCGTTCCACCAGTGGGCTCCGGACGTATACGAGGGCGCTCCAACGCCGATAACCGCTTATATTAGCGTGGCGTCCAAGACCGCGAGCTTTGCCCTGTTGCTGCGCCTGCTGCTCACCGTGTTCTGGCCGGTCCGCGTCGATTGGGAAATGCTCATCGCGGGCGTGGCCATCGCGTCGCTCACGGTTGGAAACCTGGCGGCGATCACGCAGACGAATGTCAAGCGCATGCTGGCCTACTCCTCGATTTCACACGTGGGCTACATCCTGCTCGGAATCGTGGCGGCTGCGTCGAGTCCGCTGGGGTTCCTGACCGGAATGAAGGGCGTGGCGTTTTACCTCTTCGTTTACGCGTTCATGACGATTGGCGCGTTCGCCGTCTTGATCGTGCTGCAACGGCAGGGAATCATCGGCGACGAGTTGGACGATCTGAACGGGCTGTACCGCCGCAGCCCGCTGTCCGCGCTGGTGCTGCTGATTTTCATGTTGTCGCTTGCCGGGATTCCGCCTCTGGCGGGTTTCGTGGGGAAATATTTCATCCTGCAGGCGTTGATCGAAACCGGGCACAATCGTCTTGCCCTGTTCGGCGCGCTCTACATAGTCCCCGCGCTGTACTATTATTTCCGAATCGTGATGCACGCGTACCTGTATGAACCAGGCAACGCGCCTTTGCCGATCGTCACCATCGGGCAGAGGGTTGCTTTTGCGGTGATGTGCTTCGTGACCGTCGCCGCCGGGGTCTATCCGGAGCCGTTTGTGCGCCTGGCGACCTATTCGCTATTCTTCCCATCAGGTTTCAGTGGCCACTGAGGAACCAGGCTCGCCTTCCTCCCCATCGCCGCGAAAACGGCCTGCCGAAGCTGCGCGGCAAATATCCGATATAATGGAATTGCCGTTCCTGCTGGTCGCCAGCGTGGCCATTGGTGGAGGAGCGGGATATTTCCTGGACAAGCGCTTCCATACCTCGCCTGTATTTACTCTGATTCTTGGTTTGCTGGGCTTCGCTGCGGGAATGATCCAATTGGTGCGACGCTTGTCGAAGGACGCAAAGGACAATGGCTGAGTCGGATTCCATCTATGTTGCCGCCGAGCATCGCATTGAGTGGATGACACTTGCATTTGGATTGGCCGGCGCCGTGTTTGTCCTCCATCGGTGGGGCTGGCGTCCCGCCGCAGGAGTGGCTCTGGGCGCCACGCTCGCGTGGCTGAATTTTCGATGGCTGAAGCAGGGAGTAAGCGCGCTGGTTAAAGTTTCGACCGCGCAGGCCAATGCGGAGCACGCGCGGGTGCCCGTGAACATTTACGTTAAGTTCTTTGGACGCTTCGCTTTGTTGCTGGTGGTGGTCTATGTTATTCTTTCGCGTTCCTGGATGCCTGTGGCCGCGGTGCTCGGAGGATTGTTCGCCGTCGTTGCGGCGGTGATGATCGAACTGATGTGGGAACTCGTGCGCGGCAGGCGGGAAACGGAAACACACACTTAGAGCTTTCTTAGTCGCGGCTCAATCCCGGGGTCAACTGGAAAAATGGAAGAGCAAGTCTTGGGTGTGACAAAACTGGTCAACGCGCTTCTGGGGAAACCTGCGTTGGCATTGCTCGCGGCGCTGCATATCCATCCTGAAAATTCCGAGTATCCGATCCCGAATCATATCGCTATGGAATTGGTGGTCTTTCTTATCGCGATTGTCTTTTTCACCTGGCTGAAGACGCGCCTGTCGGTGGATAATCCCGGCGGCGCGCAGCAGTGCATGGAAGCGCTCTTGACCAATCCCATGGGCGTGGGCGCGCGCGATTTGCTCGAAGACACCGCCGGTCACAACGCCTTGCAATACCTCCCCATGATCGGCAGCATCGGCATGTTTGTATTAATGAGCAATCTAATCAGTTTGGTTCCCGGCTTTTCTTCTCCAACAGCGGAAAAATCGGTGCCTCTGGGCTGCGCGATCGTCGTATTTCTTTACTACAACTGGGCCGGCTTGCTGCATCACGGACCGCTCAAATACGGCAAGCAGTTCCTGGGACCTGTTTTGGTCATGTCCCCGATCATGTTCGTTGTCGAAATTTTCAGCCATCTCGCGCGGCTTCTTTCGCTCACGGTTCGTCTCTGGGTGAACATGCTTGTTAGCGAGCTGTTGTACGTGACGTTTCTTGGTTTGACTCTTTCACTCTTCCTATTCGTTGGGAAACTTAACGTGCTGGGATATGCGCTGGCGCCGGTTCCGCTTCTGGCTCCGCCGCTTTTTCTTCTTTTGCATATCTTCGTCGGATTCGTGCAGGCGTTCGTTTTCACTTTGTTGCCGATCATTTATCTGGGTGGGGCAGTAGGCGAAGAGCACTAATCGGTTCATGGTTTAGAGAGGCCTTTTATACGGGCATGATCCGCTGTCTCGCGTGAGCCCGGCTGCAAGAGGGATGTCCGGGAACCACCTCCGAGCGGCTAATTCTTAACGAAGGAGATACCAGATGAAGAAGTATTCGATGATTCTGTTTGCGCTTCTGGCGGTGGCTTTCGTTGCTCCGGCTGCGTTCGCGCAGGCGGGAGCTTATCCCGCGGCTGAAGGGACCAACTGGGTGGCCATCACTTCGGGCTTTGCCATGGCCATTGCCTCGGCATTTTGCGGCATGGCTCAGGCTCGAGCCACATCTTCGGCCTGCGAAGGCCTGGCTCGCAACCCGGGCGCGGCGGCTCCCATTCGGTTCGCACTGCTGCTGGCGCTGGTGCTGATCGAGTCGATGGCGCTCTACACGTTTGCCATCATATTCGCCAAAGTTAAGTAAGCGAATTTGTTTTTGTTTTTCCACGGCACGCCCTCGGACATTCGAGGGCGTGCCGTTTTGCTTTAAGTGGCGCAGGCTTTAGCCTGTGGGGGTTCCTATTGAGCGCGCGAAAAACCCGCAAGCTAAAGCGTGCGCTACAAAAACCTACCGAATATTGAGAGCGGCCTTGGCGGCGAAACCGATGATCCGGGCGGGGAACAATCCGACGAAGACTGTGCCGGCGGCGGCGATCCACAACACGGCGGAGAGCGTCCAGGGCACCGGCTCGGCGGCAATCTCCGTTGACGGCTCGCGCATATACATGGCCACGATGACGCGCAGGTAATAGTAGGCGCCGATGACGCTGTTCAGGGCCAGCAGGATCGCCAGCCAGATCAAGTTGGATTCAAGGGCGGCATTGAAAACGTAGAATTTCCCGAGGAACCCCGCCGTGATGGGCAACCCCAGGAGCGAGAGCAGAAACAGCGACAGGCATGCGGCCATGGCGGGCTGGCGCCGCGCGAGGCCTGTAAAATCCTCGATGTCCACGTGGCGTTCTCCCGGGCCGCCCAGTTGCGCGACGATCAGGAACGCGCCCATTTTCACGAGGGCGTAGCCAACCAGGTAGAACAGCGCCGCTGCAATACCCTCTTCCGGATGGTCGGTGGCGGCCGCGGCCGTGAGCGCGACGAGAATGTATCCCGCGTGCGCAATCGAGCTGTAGGCCAGCATCCGCTTCACGCTCGTCTGCACGATCGCCGACAAATTTCCGGCAATCATGCTGAGCGCTGCGGTCACCCACAGCGCCCAGAACCACAGCGGCGCCGCGGCGTCAATGCTCGCCATGATGCGCAACGCCAGGGCGAATGCGGCGGCCTTGGGACCCGTCGAGAGCAACGCGGTCACTGGCGCGGGAGCGCCTTCGTACACGTCCGGCGTCCAAAGCTGGAAGGGCGCTGCCGCGACCTTAAAAGCCAGGCCAATAAAAATAAATCCGAGCCCGATTTTCAAGAGGGTGTGCGAGGAATCGTTGGCAAGCGGGGTCATCAGGTCGAGGTGCGTCGATCCGGTGGCGCCGAAGGACAACGCGATCCCGTACAGAAAAAAAGCCGTGGCGAACGATCCCAGCAGGAAATACTTCATCGCCGCTTCGTTCGAGCGGGGGGCATCGCGGCGATAACTTGCCAAAATGTAGGAAGCGATGGAACTCATCTCCAGGCCGATAAAGGCCGTCAATAACTCATGGGCTCCGGCCATCACTCCCATGCCTGCCGTCGCAAACAGGACCAATGCGCAAAACTCGGCGGCGTCCAGATCGTCGCGCTTGAGGTAGTTGATCGATCCGAGAATCACAAGGAACGCCGCCCCGCAGACGATCCAGTGGACAAACAGGCTGAACGAATCGGCCCGGAAAAGGCCCGAATAGGCCAGGCCTGGATGCATCGAGGGATAAAACGTCGAGGCCAGCGCGAGCGCAGCGCCCACGAGCGAAACGCCCGCGAGTACCTCGTGGCGCGCCTTCGGGACGACGGGCGCGAGAAGCATGACCAGCATCCCGAATCCGCAGAGAACGATTTCGGGCGCAATCCTGTACAGGTCTTGGATGGGCGGGAACATTTATTTCAATTTCACCGAGTGTGCCACGCTACTGTACGCCGCGGTGTTCAGGCCGGGCGCGGCCACGGGCGCAGGATCCAAATCCATGTTGCTCGTGCCATGATTGGGCAGGCCGCCGGCGTTGTACGCTTGTGGACGCTGCATGAGCTGCAAAACGTTATGCGTGTAGACTTCGGTCCGCCGCGTAAAGAACGGCGAGCCGATGCCCATCCACAAAATAAGCGCCGCCATCACGAACAGGATTCCGCGCTCGCGAGTATCCAAATCTGGAAGCGTGCCGTTCCTGTCCTGCGTCAGGCTGCCAAAGAACACGCGCTGGTAAGACCACAGCAGATAGAGGGCCGAGAAAATGACGCCGAGTGCGGCCCAGGACGCCCACGCGGCATGCTTCTGAAACGTTCCTGCCAGAATCAGAAACTCGCCGACGAAGCCGTTGAGCATCGGCAAACCCGCGGAGGCAAGGCACGTGAACAAGTAAAGCGCCGCCAGGGCCGGCATGGGAGTCGCGAGGCCGCCGAATTCCGAGATCAAGTGCGTGTGGCGGCGGTCATAGAGCATCCCGACGCAGAGGAACAGCGCGCCAGTCGAAATTCCGTGATTCAACATTTGATAGACGGCGCCCTGAATCGAGATCTCGTGAAACGCGAAAATTCCGAGGACAACAAACCCCAGATGGCTGACGGACGAGTACGCCACCAGGCGCTTCAAATCCACTTGCACCATGGCTACCAGCGCCCCGTACACGATGCCGATGATAGCCAGCACCGCGATGTACGGCGCAAATTGGCGCGCGGCGTCCGGAAACAACGGCAAGCAGAATCGCAGCATGCCATAGATGCCCATCTTCAGCAGGACGCCCGCGAGCATCACCGAGCCCGCCGTGGGAGCCTCCGTATGCGCGTCTGGCAGCCACGTGTGCAGGGGGAAAAGCGGCACCTTGATCGCAAACGCGAGGAAGAACGCGCCGAAGAGCAAATATTCCGTTCGCACCGGCAGCGTGATCGTGCCGCCCGAGAGCAGCGACTGGATCTGCGGAGACGTCGAAGGTCGGATAGCCGGCGACGGCGGTAATCCGGTAGAGCCACAAAATCGCCACCAGCATCAGGATCGAGCCGAACATGGTGTACAGCACGAATTTCAGCGCGGCATAGACGCGCCGCCCGTGTCCCCAGATGCCGATCAGGAAATACATCGGGATCAGCATCACTTCCCAGAACAAGAAAAAAAGGAACAGGTCGAGTGAAACGAAGACGCCAATCACTCCGGTTTCCAGCACCAGCATCGAGATGAAGAAGCCTTTGACGCGCTGGTCAATCGATTTCCAGGACGCCAGGATCGAAATCGGCGTGAGCAGCGTGGTCAGCAAGATGAGGAACAGGCTGAGTCCGTCGATGCCCAGGTGATAGTGAATGGGCGGCTGCGGAATCCAGGCGCGGAATTCTTCCCATTGATAGCCGGCCGCGTGCGCGTCAAAGCGGCGAAGGAGCAGCAGTGAAAGGGCGAACTCCACGACCGCTGTGGTCATCGCCAGCCGGCGAATCCAGACGTGATCATCGTCGCGCAGGAGCAGAAGCGCCAGCGTGCCCGCGACGGGCAGAAACGTCAGGACCGAAAGCAAGAAGGTTTGCTGCACGTCAGTCCACCATCCACAGCAGCAGGGAAGTGAAGACCAGCACGCCCAGGACGATCCAGGTGGCGTAGCTGCGTATGTTTCCGGTGTTCGCGCGGCGCAGCCGGTCGCCCGTTTCGCGGGAAACGTGCGCAACGCCGTTCACCGCGCCGTCGATGGCGCGCTCGTCGACGGCGTGCCACAGAACTTTGTCGGAAACCCAGACCAGCGGGCGCACGATCGCGGCCTGATACAATTCGTCGATAAAATATTTTCCGGAGAGAAGTTTGTACGGCCCGGCCAGCGAATCCGCCAGTTTCTTCGGCGTTTCCGGGCTCTGGATATAGAACCACCACGCCACCAGGAAGCCGAAAAGTCCGGCGATCACGGGCGCGCCGAGCAGGGCTTGCAAAATTTCTCCGCCTCCTCCAGAGGATTCGGTTGGCGCAGCGGCAGGTTCCGCGGCGGTTGCCAGCACGGGCGCGAGAAAATGCTGGAAGTGGTTCACGCCGCCCGTGAGTTGCGGCGCGGCCATCCATCCGCCGCAGACGGAAAGAATCGCCAGAACGATCAGGGGTATCGTCATGGTCTTCTGCGATTCGTGCACGTGCACGTCGTGCTCGTCATATCGCTCGCTCCCAAAGAAAGTCAGGAACAGCAAGCGGAACATATAAAACGAAGTGAGTCCCGCGGTGAGGACTCCGAGGCCCCACAACACCGGACTCACGCGCTGTGCTTCATTCAGGATTTCGTCCTTGCTGAAGAATCCGGAAAAGCCCGGCGCGCCGGCAATCGCGAGCGTGGCCATGAACATCGTCCAGAACGTGACTGGAATTTTCTTGCGCAGGCCGCCCATCTGGCGCATGTCCTGCTCGCCGCCCATGGCGTGGATCACGCTGCCCGCGGCGAGGAAGAGCAATCCTTTGAAGAAGGCGTGCGTCATTAAGTGAAAAATGCCCGCGCCAAACGCGCCCACGCCGCAAGCGAGAAACATGTAGCCGAGTTGGGAAACGGTCGAATAGGCGAGCACTTTCTTGATGTCGGTTTGCACCAGGCCAATCGTCGCCGCAAAGAGCGCCGTCAGGCATCCAATCACGCCGACAACCTGCATGGCCACCGGCGCCTTCAGGAATATCGCGTGCGAACGCGCGACCATGTACACGCCCGCGGTCACCATCGTCGCCGCGTGGATCAGCGCGCTGACCGGCGTCGGGCCTTCCATCGCGTCCGGCAGCCAGACGTAGAACGGAAGCTGCGCGGATTTTCCAACCGCGCCAACAAACAGCAGAAGCGCGATCGCCGTGAGCGTGCCAATCTGCCCGGCGGGATCGGCGGTCATGGTGGCGGCGCGCGGCAGCACGGTCGCGAAGTCCAGCGTTCCGAAGGTGCGAAAAATCAGAAGCAAGCCGAGAAGAAATCCGAAATCGCCGATGCGGTTCACCCAGAATGCTTTATTCCCTGCATTGGTAGCGGATTGCTTCAGGAAGGAGAATCCGATCAGCAAGTAGCTGCACAAACCCACGCCTTCCCAGCCGACAAACATCAGCAGGAAGTTGGCTGCCAGGATCAGCACGAGCATGAAGAACATGAACAAGTTGAGATAAGAAAAGAACCGGCGGTAGCCCGGATCGTCATGCATGTATCCGGTTGAATAGATGTGAATCAGCCAGCCGACGCCGGTGACGACCAGGAGCATGATCACGGTGAGCTGGTCCACCTGCAGGGCGAAATCGGCCTGAAATCCCCCGGCGGAGATCCACGTGAAATAGGTTTTGATCCAGGGAATTTGGTTCGGAGATAGGGAAAGAAATTCGCGCAGCGCTTCGAGCGACGCGACAAAGGCAAGAGTCGTCGAGGAAAGCGCGACGGCTGAAATGACGTTCTTCGGCCAGCGTCCGCCAAAAATTCCGTTGGCGGCGGCGCCCAGGAGCGGCAGCAGCGGAATGATCCAGAGATAAGAAAGAACCGGCATCAGTCTTTCAGCGAATCCACTTTTTCCACGTTGAGCGTTCCCCGATTGCGGTGAATGAGGATGATAATCGCCAGGCCTACGGCGGCTTCGGCCGCGGCCACGACGATCACGAAAAAGACGAACACCTGTCCCTGGAGCTGGCCAAGCAAACGGCTGAAGGAAACGAAAGCCAGATTGACGGCGTTGAGCATCAGCTCAATGGACATGAAAATCGTGAGGATATTGCGTTTGAAAATAAACGCAATCACACCCAATCCGAACAAGACAGCGCTGAGCACCAGAAAGTACGAAGTCGGAACCACAACTCCCCCAGAGTGCTTCTTTGACTTGTGTAGCGCCCGACTTCAGGCGGGCATTGTGGACCCAAGCCCTTGCTCGCCTGAAGGCGAGCGCTACACGGCCCCGGCCGAAGCGGCTCGGCCTTAGTTGGACTCTTCGCGGCGCGCCAGGACCAGGGCGCCCAGCAAAGCGATCAAAATCAAGAACGATGTCAGCTCAAACGGAAATACGTATTCGCGGAAGAGCAGCGTTGACAGGTCGCGCGTCGATACGGCTTCCGGAGGCCCCGAGCCAAGGTGCGATGTGGCCCGCCCGATCCAAAAGGCTACTTCCGCCAGAAAGACCACCCCTAGCGGCACGCCCACAAAACGCGCCAGACGGCTCATATTCGTGCGTTCTTCCTCTCCGGCGTTGAGCAGCATGATGACAAAAATGAACAGCACCATGATCGCGCCGGCATACACGATAATCTGCACGGCGGCCACAAATTCCGCGCCCTGCAAGAGATAAAGCCCGGCGAGAGCGACCATGACGACGATCAGCGACAGGGCGCTGTGAATCGGGTGCCGCTGCAGGATCAGGCTGACCGCGCCCGCCACAGTCACTGCTGCGAGGACCAGGAACATCGCGATCTGCGGCGTGATCATGCTCTTCCTCGGGGTCTTCCTTGCGTCATTTCCTTGGACTCGGATCTCATCGTTGTGTCATCACAATCGCCAGACTTGTGATCAGCACGTTCAAAATCGAAAGCGGGAGAAGCAGCTTCCATCCGAAATTCATCAATTGATCGTAACGGAAACGCGGAAGTGTGCCGCGCACCCAAACGTAAATAAACAGGAAGATCGCGATCTTCAGCAGGAACCAGAAGGGCCCCTGCACAAAATCCATGACGCCCGGCTGGCCGCAAAATATTCCAAGGCCGCACAGGACGACTCCAAGAACCGGCAAGACGAACCGTCCAAACACCGTAAGATAGCGGATGCCGTGCACGATCAAGCCCAGGCCGGCCAGGGCGAAGGCCGCCGCGGGAATGTAATGCGTCCAGGCGAAGAGCCGAGTCTGCGGGAACGGCGAGAGCCAACCTCCAAAAAACAAAATCGTCGCCAGGCAGGAGACCGTAATCATGCTGGCGTATTCCGCCATGAAAAACATCGCGAATTTGAAGCTGGAGTACTCGGTGTGAAAGCCTGCGACCAACTCGGATTCCGCTTCGGCCAGATCGAATGGCGCCCGATTCGTTTCCGCCACCGCGGCCGTGAAAAACAGGAAGAAGCCCAGGACCTGCGGGAAGGGCCAGCCGATCAGATTCCACCGTGGCACGATTCCCAAATAAAAGTCTTGTTGCGAGGTCACGATTTCGCTCAGATTGAACGTTCCGGCCATCAGGATCACGCCCACGACGGACATAGTCAGCGCGAGTTCGTAGCTGATCATCTGCGCTGAGCTGCGCAGACCCCCGAGCAGCGGATATTTGCTGTTGGAGGACCAGCCGGCCAGCGCCACGCCGTACACTCCCATCGAAGTGATCGCGAATAAAATCAGCAGACCGATGTTCAAATTCGTGATGCCCGTCGGCGTCGCCTGGCCGAAGATCGTCAATCCCTTCGGCCCGAAAGGAATCACGGCGATCGAGGTAATGGCCAGGGACAAGGCCAGAAACGGCGCGAGGAAATAAGCGAATTTGTCCGCGCCCGCCGGCGTTACGTCTTCCTTGAACAAAAATTTAACGCCATCGGCAAGCGGCTGCAGCAAGCCGTGCGGGCCGACACGATAGGGTCCCCACCGCGCCTGAATATGCGCCACGACTTTGCGTTCAAACCAGGTGAGATAGGCGAGCGCCGTCAGCATCACGAAAAGGAGAATGAGGACCTTCGGCAGCGCGACGACAAGAAGCGGATGCTCCGCGGCTAACTCATTCACGGGCGCGCCTCCACTTCCACTTGCTTTTCGGCTGCTTCCGGAAGGGAACGTATCATCGTGCAGTAGCGGCTCAAACTGCCGCTGGTAAATAGCGTGTCTCCAGAGGAGAAGATCGAGCCGGCCGGGACGTCAAATTTGGCATTCCCAGTGGCGGGGGAAACTGGCGAAGTTCGCTCCGCTTCTCCAAGTAGAAGCGTCGTCATCGCGAGGCTATAGCCCGGCACCGATTGGCGAATCTCGTCGAAGGCCGCCTCCGGTGTGCGCAGGCGGACAGCCTGTCCAAGCCCGTGTTGCGCCAGTTGGAACGAAAGAATTCGCAGAATATCGAAATCCGTGCGAGTGCCCATGACGTCGCCGCCCTTGCGCACCAGTTGCACTTCACCGGCGGTGTTGGTCATGGTCCCGTTTTTCTCGTAGGCAGCGGCTGCCGGCAGCACGATGTCAGCGAGCTGCGCAGTCTCGGTGAGGAAGAGGTCCTGCACAATAAGCAAGTCGAGCTTGCCCAGCCGGCCTGTTGCGGAAATGCTGAAGGTTTTTACCGGGTTCGCGCCGACCACGTAGAGCGCGTGCAACTGTCCCTTGGCCGCGGCGTTGAGCATCCCGCGCGCGTCCATTCCAGGCTTTTCCGGCAGCTTCGCGCCCCACAACGCGGCAAATTTCTCTCGCGCCTTCGCGTCAGTGACAGGGACATAGCCGGGGAGCATGTCAGGGAGCTGTCCCATGTCCGCGGCGCCGCGCGAATTCGAGTAATCGCCCAGCGCCATGTAACGCGTCAGGCCGGGCAGGGAAGACCCGAATTTCACGAGGTCTCGAATGGCCGCGCCGGTGAGCTCCGCGCCAAAGACGATGACGACGTTGCTCTCTTTTTCGAGCGAGGCCTTGAGCGAGGCCAGCCGCTCAGTGGTGCCGGCATCGAGCTGCGCTTCGCGGCCTGCGAGCCACCGTACTGCGGTCGCCTCGCGGCCTTGCGGCACTTCGGCAAATCCTTTGGCCTTGCGGAGCAGCCGGATCGATTTGGAATTGACGATGTACAGGCGCGCGCCCCGATGGCGGATGGCGGAACGAATTTGCCAGGCGACCAGCGGGCTCTGCTCGGTCGGATCGTGGCCGACGAGCAATACCGCGTCCGCCTCGTACAGCTGCGTTATCGTGGCTCCCGCAGTGGCAGCCTGAGTGCCGAGCGCGGCGATCAGGCTGGCATAATCGGCGGTGCGGTGATGGTCGACGTTGTTCGTGCCAATGGACGCGCGCGCAATCCGTCCCAGCAGGTAATTTTCTTCGTTCGTCGTGCGGTTCGAGCCAATGAAGCCGATCGAATCCGCGCCGGAGCCTTTGTGCACTTCGGCGAGACGCCGGGAAACTTCCGCCAGCGCGTCTTCCCAGCTGGAAGGCACCAGCTTGCCTTCGCGACGGACGAGCGGCAGCTTCAGGCGCTCCGGGTGTCTCGTGAAATCAAATCCGAAGCGGCCCTTCACGCACAGAAAATCTTTGTTGAATCCGGAGAGGTCGCGATTGTTGGCGCGCAGAATTTCATTGTTGCGCACGCTCAGCGTGGTCTTGCAGCCATTCGAGCAATGCGTGCAGACGGTGGAGACGTAGGTCATTTCCCACGGGCGCGTCTTGTAGCGGTACGTGCCGCTCGTCAGCGCGCCGACGGGACAGATATCGATGCACATGCCGCACTCTTCGCAGTCCAGATGATCCTCGCCATTCGGAATGATCACCGATTGCGAGCCGCGAGCGCCCACGCCGAGCGCTTTGACGTCCATCCCTTCGTCGCACACGCGCACGCAGCGGAAACACAAAATGCACCGCGGCGCATCGTAATAAACCGACTCCGACCACTTCTGCTCGGGCTGATGCCGCTTTTCTTCGTTGAAGCGGCTCTGGTCCGCGCCGTAGGTAAAAACCATATCCTGCAATTCGCATTCGCCGCCCTTATCGCACACGGGACAATCGAGCGGATGGTTGGCCAGCAGGAATTC
Organism: uncultured Acidobacteriota bacterium; assembly: GCA_963719875.1. GTDB lineage: Bacteria > Acidobacteriota > Terriglobia > Acidiferrales > UBA7541 > Palsa-360. The sequence continues at coordinate 350,932 of CAVRDJ010000004.1, forward strand.
CAGCATGCCCTTGCGCGCTTCATGCACTTGCGGCGTGCTGGTGCGGACCACCATGCCGGGCATCGCCACCAGCGTGCAGGCAGTTTGCAGCTTGGGCGCTTTTTCGACTTCGACCAGGCACATGCGGCAGGCCGCCTGCAAAGAGAGGCCGGGGAAATAGCAGAATGACGGGACTTCGATGCCCATGCGGCGCGCGGCTTCGATCACCAGCGTCCCGGGCGGGACGGTGACGTCGCGGTCGTCAATCTTCAGCGTGATATCTTTTGAATCCGCCATTTTGTCCCAGGATCCTCAGCGGACCGCGGCCATGACATCGGCCGGTCGGAACGGACATTTTCCGGAAAGATGTTCTTCAAACTCGTTCCGCCATTTCTTGACGATACTAATGGTGGGCATCGCAGCGGCATCGCCGAGTGGGCAGAACGTGCGGCCCAGCATATTTTTTGCCAGATCGGCCACAAGAGTAATGTCTTCCGGGCGGCCGAAGCCCGAATGGAAACGGTCCAGCATCTTGCGCAGCCAGCCCGTGCCTTCGCGGCAGGGAATACACCACCCACAGGATTCGTGCGCGTAGAAATGCATGATGCGCCGCGCCAGGTCCACCATGCATGTGTCTTCGTCGATGACGACGAGGCCGCCCGAGCCGAGCATCGAGCCGGCCTTGGCGACGGAATCGTAATCCATATTGATGTCGATTTCCTCCGCCGTCAGCAGCGGGCAAGAACTGCCGCCGGGGATGATGGCCTTGAGCTTTCTCTCATTACGCATTCCGCCGGCTACGTCTTCGATGATTTTGCGCAACGGGAAACCCATCGGCAATTCATAGATGCCGGGCTTGTTGACGTGGCCGGAAACGCAGAACAGGCGCGTGCCTCCGTTTTTCGGGGATCCGAGGCCTGCGTACCATTCGCCTCCTCGCCGCAGAATTTCCGGGGCCGCGGAGAGCGTCTCGACGTTGTTGATGACGGTCGGCGATCCGTACAGGCCTACGACCGCGGGAAATGGCGGCCGAATGCGCGGATACCCGCGCTTACCTTCGAGCGATTCCATCAGCGCCGATTCCTCACCGCATTCGTAGGCGCCCGCTCCTGTATGCGTGACCAGGTCGAAATCGAATCCGCTGCCGAGAATATTTTTGCCGAGATAGCCAGCCATGTAGGCCTCTTCAATGGCCTCGTCCAGGATGTCCAGAACGTAGCGATACTCGCCGCGAACATAAATGTACCCCTGATGCGAGCCGACGGCGCGGCCGGCAATCACGACGCCTTCGATCAACTGATGCGGCATCATCTCCATCAGCGGGCGGTCTTTACAGGTGCCGGGCTCGCTCTCATCCGCGTTGCATAGAATGTACTTGGGCTTGGCCGATTCCTTGGGCACAAAGCTCCACTTCATGCCGGTCGGAAATCCCGCGCCGCCACGGCCGCGCAGATTCGACTTTTTGACTTCATCGACGACCTGCTCGGGAGTCAGTTCCTTCAGCGCGCGCGCCATCCCTTTATAGCCGTCATGCGCGAGGTAAACTTCCAGCTTGTGCGAATCCTTGACGCCGAAGAGCCGGCTGATGACGGGCACTTCGGCGGGATGCCGTTCTTTCACCGAGCCTGTAATCGGCGTCGAGGTCTGCGGCTTGCGTCCCGTTTCGAGGGCCTCGAAAATTTGCGTGGTGCGTTCGACGGTGAGATTTTCGTAGAAGTCGTAATTCACCTGCATGGCCGGAGCGCCGGTGCAGGCGCCGATACACTCCACTTCTTCGAGGGAAAATACGCCGTCGGCAGTTGTTTCCTTGTGTCCGATCTCCAGCTTTTTCTGAACAAACTCGTAGAGATTGTTGCCGCCGCGCAGCATGCAGGACACATTCGTGCAGACCTGCACGTGGAATTTACCGGCGCGCTGGCGGCGAAGCATCGAATAGTACGCCATGGTTTCGGTCACCTGCAACGCGTTCAGGCCGAGCCGGCTGGCGATTTCTCCGACCATCTCATCGCTGACGAAACCGAACTGATCCTGGGCGTAGAGCAGCATGGGGATGAGCGCCGAACGCTTCACCGGGTAGCGGTTTTCCAAGGTTTGGAATTTGGCTTCCAGTTGTGGAGGCAAATTCATCAGCGATCAATCTCCCCGAGGACGATATCCAGCGTCCCGATGCAGGCAATCGCGTCGGCCACCAGGCGGCCCTCCACCATCTTCTGCAACACTTGCAGATTCACGAACGAGGGTGCGCGGATCTTCATGCGATACGGCTTTGGCGAACCGTCGCTCGCGAGGAAACAGCCCAGTTCGCCGCGGGGCGATTCGATCCGCTGGTAAACTTCGCCGGGCGGAGGGGCGAATCCTTCCGTAAAAATCTTGAAGTGGTAAATCAGCGCTTCCATTTCCGTCTTCATTTTTTCACGCTGCGGCGGAACGATCCCGGGCGCATCGGCCTTCACGGGGCCCTCCGGCGGAATTTTTTCGAGCGCCTGACGGACAATTTTCAGGCTCTCGCGCATTTCCGCGACGCGGCACAAGTAGCGGGCGTAGCAATCGCCTTCGGTGCGCACGGGCACCTTAAAATCGAATTCGTCGTAACTCGAGTAGGGGAAATATTTCCGGACGTCGTAATCCACGCCGGAGCCGCGCAGCGACGGGCCGGAAACGCCCATTGCAATTGCGTCGTCCGCATTCAGCACGCCCACGCCCTGTGTGCGCCCGATCCAGATCCGGTTCTTGGTCAGCAATTCTTCATATTCATCGAAACGGGAAGGGAAGGCCTGGACAATTTTCTGGACATGATCGGTCCAGCCGACGGGCGGATCTAGCGCGAGGCCGCCAATGCGGAAATAGCTGGTCATCATCCGCTGGCCGCTGACGAGTTCAAAGATTTTCAGAATTTCTTCGCGCTCGCGGAAACAATACAGAAATACCGACATCGCGCCCAAGTCGATCGCGTGTGTGCCCAGCCAGACCAGGTGCGAGCCGATGCGCGTGAGTTCGGTCAGCAGTACTCGAATGTATTGCGCGCGCTTGGGAACTTCGAGGCCAAGCAATTTCTCCACCGCCAGGCAGTAGGCCAGATTATTCGACAGCGGCGCGAGGTAATCCATGCGGTCGGTGATCGTGATGGCCTGCGAATAGGTCAGCGCCTCGGCCGTTTTTTCGATACCGGTGTGCAAATATCCGATATCCACGTCCGCTTTGACGATAATCTCTCCGTCTAATTCCAACAGCACGCGCAACACGCCGTGCGTCGATGGGTGCTGGGGCCCCATGTTGAGGACCATGGTTTGTTCAGGGCCAGTGGCAGTCTGTACGGTGGTCATAGCGCAGGTTCGCTCGTCTCCGAGTCGGAAATCAGCGAGGGCCCTCCACGGGATAATCCTTGCGGAGGGGATAGCCTTCCCAATCATCGGGCATCAGCATGCGACGCAAATCGGGGTGCCCTTCAAACCGAATGCCCAGGAGGTCGAAGATTTCGCGTTCGTGCCAATTTGCTGTCGGCCAAACGGGTACGACCGATTCGATGACCGGATCTTCGCCCGGTAAGCGGACCCGCAGGCAAATCGTTTCGCGTCGCGAGAGGGATAACAGATGATAATTCAGCTCGAAGCGGGGTTCGATGGGAAACCGGTCCACGCCGGTCACATCGGAAAGGAAGGTAAACGCCAGATCGGCATCGGAAATCATGAATTCGGCGAGGGGCCGCAAATGCTCGCGATACACGACCACCGTCAACTCCCCACGAAAGGAAATCAATCCTGCGACGGCTTCGGGCCGCCAGCCGCGGATTTTCGCGATGATGGGGTTTTGCTCGAGGTCAGATATCTCCGTCACGAAGTCCGGTCCCGGCGCGCGGCTGGATGGTTCCAGTCCAACGCCCCTTTCTTCCACAGATAGAAATAGCCCACCAGCAAAATCCCGATGTATAGGAGCATTTCCACAAACCCAAACCACCGCAACGACTTGAAGATAAAAGCCCAGGGGTACAAGAAAATGGCTTCCACATCGAACAAAATAAATATGATCCCAACCAGATAGAATTTTACGGAAAACGGCTCGCGGGCATCGCCTGTCGGCGTGATTCCGCATTCATAGGCTTGCGATTTTACTTTGGAGGGGCGTCTCCAGCCCACGAACGAGGAGAGCAGAAGCAGAATGCCCGAAAGCGCCATCGCCAAGATGAGGTGTAAAAGAAGCGGCGCGTAGGCTTGGAGGTCGTTTCCTGTCATCGGAGCACAAGCTATAATAGCGACGAAGCACCAACCGGTCAAATGCGCCAACAAGATTTATCGGCAATTTCTTCGATTCAGTTAAGAGAGAAACGAATCAATATTCGGATATGGGAAAGGCTGGCGGTCCTATGAACTTCGGCTTCAACTCGAACGTTCCCGTCGGAGACACCATGTATCACGTGCAAACGGAGGACCGCGGTCCCGCGCATCCCTTTCTCGATACGGTGGTTTATCTGGCTGGCCGGGTGATCTACAAGCGCAGCACCAGCTACGAGCAGTTTGCCATGGGAATGGAAGCGAAGGCGCTGGCGCAGAAGCTGCACGAGCGCCTGGCGCAGCAACATCGCGAAGTGATTGCCGAACTCGAGGCCGGGACCCTGCCGCCCCAGTCAGAGGAAAAAACGCATCCAGCAGCGGAGGATAGTGATTCGCCCGACCGTTTCGATTTGCGCCTGATGAATCCAAAAAGCTGGTTGGCGGCGGGAACTGTGACCCTCGAAATCGAATTGCACGACAAGGATTCAAAGCGGCGTGTTGGCGGCGCCGACGTTGAGGCTTGCCTGGAACATGAAAAACAACGCATCCCGTGCGCAGAGGTTCGCACGGACACCAAAGGCTGCGCAACGCTGAAGTTTCCCATGCCTCCCAACGTGGCCGAAGGGTCGTCCCTCGTGGTTCGCGCGACCGACGGCTCCCACTATGGGGAATTGCGATTCCGGCTAAAATCGAAGCCCAGCGATAAGACACCAGCCCCGGTATCGCAATGAGTACAGGAGTCCAAATTGTCGTGAATGGTGAAACGCGCGAAGTCCCGGAAGGGCTTGGCGTTTCCGCGCTTCTTTCCCATCTGGGCCTGCCTGCCGATCGAGTGGCCATTGAGCGCAACCTGGAGATTCTTCCGCGTTCGCAGTGGACCGCTACCGCCGTGCAACCTGGGGACCGATTCGAGATTGTTCACCTTGTCGGGGGAGGGTAGACAGTTACTTACCAATCGCTCGTCGGGGCCAATCGCTGTCATACATAATCGTGCTGCGCCGTAGTTCGCTTGACGCTTCTCTTAACAGTGATAGTGTGTAGTCTATTGTTGCCGTCTTAGATTGAGGGAGGAAAATGTGAAGTCCTACATTTTTCGCGTTGTATTGGAGCAGGATGAGGATGTCTGGCGGGCCTTTATTCCCGAGCTAGAGGCCAAAGGCGCGGCTACCTGGGGAAACACGAAAGAAGAAGCATTGAGGAACATCCACGAAGTTGCGCAGATGGTGATCGAGGCCCTCCTCGAAGACGGTGAGTCACTGCCCCCTCGTATTACGGAAATTGATCAACCAGTTGTAGCCGTCACTGTATGACGGTGGATTATTCAAAGCTTCGCTCTGTTACCGCCCGCCAGATGGCCTCCGCCCTGTTAGCAGATGGCTTTCAATTGCAAAGGCAAAAGGGCAGTCACCGGCACTACCGCCATGCCGATCGCCGCCGCGTTACCCTGTCCTTTCATCATTCCTCGGATACGTTCCGATTGGGCACGCTCAAAAGCATCATCGAAGTTCAAGCCCGCTGGACTGAACAGGATCTCGTCAGGCTGGAATTGCTCGATTAACCATAGGAAGTTCGGTGAGGAAACCTCAATCCTACCGCTTGTGTGAGGCGAGATACGCCTTCCATGGCTCCCAGTAGTACTTCACCCAGCCCTGCGTGACGCCTTGGTGGTCGTGTGACGGAACACCTACATGGACCAGATGCACGGTTGTATCGCCGCCCGCAGCTTTTTCAAAGCTGACGATGAGGATGGAATCGGGATCTGCTTTCTTCCATTCCGCAGAGCGCCACGCCTGTACGATCATCCGATTCGGGATCAGTACTAGATTTTTTCCACAAATCATTCCACCGAAAGCGGACCACTTTCCGCCGGCCTTGCCGCTGACTTTGGCGGGCATGCCGGTGGCGGCCGTGTGTTTGCCCGAATCCATAAAGAATTCATAGAGCGTCTTGGGCGTGGCACTAAAAGAAACGGATTGCTCGATTACTGGAGTCATAGCGACCCTCCGAAGGAATTTCCATCCTACCATCGAGACACAATTACAAATTGCCCAGCAGATGGCCCATTTTCGTTCGTTTGGTTTCGAGGTACGCGTGCGAGACGCGCGAAGTGCGCGGCCGGCACGGCACACGCTCGACGACCTGAATTCCGGCATCCTCGAGCTGTTGCACTTTGTCCGGATTATTGGAAAGCAGGCGCACGCGTTTCGCGCCGAGCAGCGTCAGGGCCGCCGCCGAAAACGCGTAGTCTCGCGAATCGGCGGCAAAGCCAAGCTCCTCGTTGGCTTCCACGGTATCCATGCCGCGGTCCTGCAATTCGTAGGCACGCAGCTTGTTCATGAGGCCGATGCCGCGTCCCTCCTGCGGCAAGTAGAGCAGGATGCCGGAGGGCGCAGCGGCGATGCGGCGCAGGGAAAGTTCGAGCTGTGCGCGGCAATCGCAGCGTTCGGAGGCAAGGACATCTCCGGTGAGGCATTGTGAGTGCACACGCACGAGCGGCGTTTGGCCGCGAATTCGCCCATGGACGAGCGCCATGGCGGTTTCCCGCTCATTTTTTCCCTCGATGCCGAGAATTTCAAACGGGCCGAATCGCGTCGGCAACTTGGCGCGGGCGACGATCCGGATGGCGTGTTTCCTGACCTTGCGCGAGGCGCGTGCCCGATGTCGTGTTTTGCGCGGCATGAAAAGACCCGTATTATATCAGGCGATAGGCGTAAGCGGCGCTTTACATCGGCACGGTGATTGGCTAACGTAGCCGCAGCGGGCAAGGTCCATGAAAACCCTTACTTTCGGCGGAGATTTGCTGCTCACGCTTTTGCTGCACGTCGGCGCAGCGGCGTCGATTTGCGCCTGGCTGGCGCGCTCGGCCACCTTCCGCAAAGTGCTCTTCACCGAACTCCGTGATTCGGACCAAAAATTGAAGCTGATGCTTTTTGTCACGCCGCCGCTTGCGTTTGGAGTGATCCTGCGAATTTTGGGGCAACCTTATCGCGCCGCGGACTTAATGCTCGAAGGGTCGTTCCTGCTCGGATTGCTCGGCGGGCGCGTCGTAGGCCCGCTGGGCGGATCGATCATCAGCCTGCCGGCGTTTGTGCACCATGAGTGGCTTTCGATGCCCGTCGCCGCAACGGCGGGGCTCGTGGGCGGATTGATTCGCCAGGTGGTGCCGAACACGGAGGAAATTTGGAGGCTTGGTCCGTACACGTTTCTGAGCACGCCGCGCTGGCTGGTGCGGCTGTTCCGCCGGAAAAAAGTAACCTGGGAAATGCTTCCCCTGGGGGCCTGCGTCGTTCTGGAACTGGCCCGCCAGGCGCTCGGGCACGCCACCAAGCCGCAATGGCTTTTTTTTGTGAATCCCGGCAGGAGCTGGGGGATAGCGCTGGTCTTGCTGTCCACGGTAATGGCCGTGGCGGTTCCCATGAAGATCTGGAGCAACACGCGCCTCGAAATGAACCTCGAACAGCACCGCCAATTGCTGCTCAAGGCGCGCATGGACGCGCTGACCGCGCAAATCAATCCCCATTTTTTGTTCAACACGCTCAATACCGTGTCCTCGCTGATTCGCTACGATCCGGACATGGCGCGGGGCGTGGTCATCAAGCTGAGCAATATTTTGCGGCGGCTTTTGCGGAAGCACGAGACGTTTGTGCCGCTGCAAGAGGAACTCGATTTTATCGACGACTACCTGGATATCGAGGTGGCGCGGTTCGGGCGCGATAATCTGGTGATTCACAAACAGATTGACGAGAGCACGCTCGATGCCTTCGTTCCCAGCATGCTCCTGCAACCGATTGTCGAAAATGCCTTGAAGCACGGCCTGGCCGCCAAACTCGGCGGTGGCGAACTCACCATCCGCACGGAATCGCAGGACGGCCGCCTGATTATCGCGGTCGAAGATAACGGCGTCGGAATTCCCAAGGAGCGCATGGCGCAAGTGTTTGAAGACGGGATCGGCATCAGCAACGTTCACGAACGCCTGCGCGTGCTCTACGGCGCGGATTTCCGCATGGATATCTCCAGCCGCGAAGGCGAGGGAACGCGCACGCGCATCGAAATCCCGGAGCTCGTGCCGACTGCATCGGAACCTTCGGCAATCCTTCCAGGTTCGAAGGCATAACTTCTCCAAAATAAAACTACGGCTGAAAATCCGGGCCCGTTTTTTATCCCAATCAACCCTGCGACAAGTTTCAAATGGGGGCGCGAATTTTGGTGTTGATTTTTTTGGGCTTCCGCGCTACCCTTGCCGGTGGAATTAAGTCCCTTTAATCCAAGGAGCATTGACCATGGAATGGACAACCCCCCAGCATGAAGATATTTGCTTGAACTGTGAAATTAGCTCGTACGCGAACGCCGAACTCTAATTCTGAGTTCGCATGCGCGTTACGATCCTCGGCTCTGCGGCCGGGGGTGGATTTCCCCAGTGGAATTGTGCTTGCCCGAATTGCTCTCGATTGAGGGCAGGGCGGATGCGTTCTAAAGCGCGTTCACAGGCGCAGGTAGTGGTGTCTCCTGTCGAAGGGGAGTACTACCTGCTGAACGCTTCCCCTGACCTTCGCACCCAGATTATTTCAACACCACTCCTCGATCCTGCACGTCCCACGCGACACACACCTATTGCCGGAGCCTTACTTACGAGTGCTGACGTCGATTCCGTCATTGGACTGCTACATCTGCGCGAATTTCAGCCCTTGCAGATTTATTCCACTCCTTCTATCCGCCGCATCTTGCTTGAGGATAATCACATTTTCCGCGTCCTGGACCGCGCGAATCCTCCGGCGGTCTGGCGCGACGTTGCGATCAATACCTGGTTTAATCTGGGGAGCGTTAATTCTTCAAGCATGGAATCCCCAGTTCGCTGCCGCATGGTACCTCTTGGCAGCACGTATCCGGATTATGTGAGCGATGATTTGAGGCGCGCACTTCCTCCCGGCGAAGCGGTGACGGGGCTCGTCTTGGTGCAGGGAAGCAAGCAGATCTTTTACGCCCCCGCTCTTCCCGGACATTCGGAGGAATGGAAAGACTGGGCCCGATCAAGCGATCTTTGCCTCCTCGACGGAACGTTTTGGGACGAGAACGAATTGATTTCCGCGGGAGTCGGGGCCAAGACGGCGCGCGAAATTGGGCACGTACCGCTTTCTGGAGCGGATGGTCTGCTCGCGCAATTTGGCATTGCCAAGCGAGGCCGACGAGTCCTGATTCACATAAACAACACCAATCCGATCCTGGATGAGGAGAGCCCTGAAAGCCGCGAAGTGCGAGACGGAGGCTGGGAAATTGCGTATGATGGGATGAGCTTCGAAGTGTAACGTTGACAGGAGAGACTCTTTGCTCTCGGAATCAGAATTCATCGCCGGCTTTCAGGCCATCGGCGAAGAGCGTTATCACCACAAGCATCCCTTTCACCTTTTGATGCATGAGGGCAAGCTCACTCGCGGCCAACTTCAATCCTGGGCCCTCAATCGCTACTATTACCAGAGCCGTATCCCGATCAAAGACGCGGCCATTCTCGCGCGAAGCGAAGACCCGGATTTCCGGCGCACCTGGCGCAAACGCATCCTCGATCACGATGGTGACGGCACGCGGCCCGGAGGCATTGAAAAATGGCTTCACCTGGTCGAGGCCACAGGCCTCTCGCGAGAGGAAGCCATCCGAGGCGAAGCCATCTTGCCTGCCACACGCTACGCCGTGCAGGCCTACGTCGACTTTGTTTCCACGCGCCCGTTTCCCGAAGCTGTCGCATCGTCGCTTACGGAACTCTTTTCAGGCAAGCTCATAGCACTTCGCATCGATGCTCTCCGCAAACATTATCCCTGGCTTTCCAGCGGCCTGGACTATTTTACGAGCCGCCTTACGCAAGCGCCCGAAGATGCCGACTTCGCTCTCGCCTGGGTTGTGAAGCACGCGCGCACGCGTCAGGAACAAGACATGGCCTACGCCGCCCTGCGCGCCAAGTGTGACATTCTATGGGCGCAGCTCGATGCCCTCTACTTCGCCTACGTCGATCCAGGCTGGCCTCCGCCTGGGGCGTTCAAGCCGGCAGGATCCGCCCAGGAAGGGAAAACGCGATGACGCCTGAACTGAACAGCCGCCCGCGCCTCGCCGTGGGTTGCCGTCTAAATGAAAAGGGGCAGCCATCACGTGTCCTGCACATGCCGGAACGGGCGCTGCGTTTGAACGGCCCAAGCCTTGAGATCATCGAGCGTTGCGACGGCCAGCGCACCGTTCAGGAGATAATTTCCGAATTGCAGAAGTTGTACTCGAAGGCCGAGCCACAGAAAGTCGAAGAAGACATTCTCGGCTACCTCTCGCGGCTCCACGACCAGCGAGCGCTCGATTTCACATCTGATCCAGCCGATAGGAGCACAGCCGCGCAATGACTTCCGCGGCCCAGACGCCGCTGGCCCTCATCGCCGAACTTACTCATCGGTGCCCACTGCATTGTGTCTACTGCTCAAATCCCCTCGAATTAGGGAGCCGCGCCGACGAACTTACGACCGAGGATTGGTCGCGCGTGTTCCGTGAAGCGGCCGAAGCGGGCGTGCTGCAAGTTGATTTTACGGGCGGGGAGCCGCTGGCCCGGACCGATATTCTGGAGCTTGTCCGTGCCGCCCGCGCAGCCGGACTTTACGTCAACCTCATCACCTCCGGACTTCCCCTCGACGAAGCGCGGCTGGATGAACTCGTTCACGCGGGTCTCGACCATTTTCAATTGAGTTTTCAGGGAGCGCACGAAGAGTCTGCCAATGAAATCTCCGGCACGAAGGCACACGCACACAAACTCCGCGTACTCGGCTGGCTCAAGACAAGGCGCCTGGCCCTGACGCTGAATTTCGTGATTCACCGCCGGAACATCGACCAGATTGACGAGATGCTGGCCTTGGGCGAATCCTCTTCCGCCAGCCGGATCGAATTCGCAAACGTACAATATTATGGCTGGGCCTTTGCCAATCGCGAGAATCTGCTTCCCACGCGCGGCCAGCTCGATCGCTCCCTCGAGCTTCTGAAGCGCGCCGAAGAACGCTTGCGCGGCAAAATTCACATCGAATTCGTGGTTCCTGATTACTACGCGAAATACCCGAAGGCCTGCATGGGTGGGTGGGGACAAAAGCTGATGCTCATCACGCCCAATGGCGACGCGTTACCCTGCCACGCCGCGCGGATCATTCCCGGCTTACATTTTGAAAATCTGAAGCACCGCAGCCTGCGTGACATTTGGGAAAAATCGGAAGCATTCCAGAAATTCCGCGGTGAAGAATGGATGCCCGAACCGTGCAAGAGCTGTGATCGCCGCACGCGAGACTTCGGCGGCTGCCGCTGCCAGGCGTTTCTTCTGACCGGTGACGCAACGGCGACGGACCCTGTATGTTCCCTGGCACCGCAGCGTGCCAAAGTAGATGCCATTCTGGCCGGAGTGGACCGGCCCGCTCAGGAAATATTTGTGAAACCAAATTGGATTTACCGCCCCAACCCTGCCTGAGGTTCCGTCGAGCCTGGCGGTGGCCCCAGCCGCAGGGCTACGCGGAAAACAAAGACCAGACATGCGAGCAAGCAGACCGATCCAAACGCGGTGAGCGCGATGGGCGCGCCGATCCGCTTCGCCAGACCTCCGGCGAGCAAGGCTCCGATCGGTTGGACGCCCATGAACATTGTGGCGTACACCGCCATGACACGGCTGCGCAGCTCATCGTGTACGCGGATCTGCACAATGGTATTCGTGGCCGCCAGTTGCGAAGTGGCCGAAAAACCGACGGCCAGCAACGTCACCGCAGACAGCCAGAAGACGCGCGACTGTGAAAACAGGATGAGTCCCAACGCGCACGTCGTGGAGGTTGCCGCGATCCATTCCACCAGGCCTTTTTCGCCCGTCTGCCCGGCGAAGTGCAGCGCGCCGATGACCGCTCCAACCCCCGCGGAGGTCATCAGCAGCCCGAGCATGCTCGGCCCTCCGTGCAGGATGTCACGGGCGAAGATCGGCATGAACACGGCATACTGCAAGCCGAGCATGCTCATCAGGCTCAAGAGCAGCAGCGCGGAGCGAATCGGCCGGTCGTGCATCGCGAAGTGGAAACCCTGAACGAAGTTTTGCAGCGGCGAACCTTTGCCGGCGCGCACTTCGATCTTCCCGAGCCGCATCATCAGCAAGGCAATAATCACAGCCAGAAAACTCACGCCGTTCAGGAAAAAACACCAGCCTTCGCCGATCCAGGCGATGGTGAAGCCGGCAATGGCCGGACCCACAACCCGCGCTCCGTTAAAGATGGACGAGTTCAGGGCGATCGCGTTCGGCAGGTCTTCCTTGCCCACCATTTGAACAATAAACGCCTGCCGGATCGGCACATCGAACGCATTCACGATGCCTGCAAAAAAAGCGATCAGGACAATTTCCCAGACAAGCACAACGCCCAACAGCGTCAGCGCCGCCAGCACGAACGACAGGACCATCGCCGCCGTTTGTGTCCAGATCACTCCGCGGTGCCGGTTGTACCGGTCACCGATATACCCCCCGAGAGAAGCCAGGAAGAAGACAGGGATTTGGCTGGCGAATCCGAAAATGCCGAGCAGCGCCGGCGAGTTCGTCATCCGGTAGACGAGCCACAGCTGCGCGGTTAATTGCATCCACGTCCCGATGAGGGAGACCAGCTGGCCCGCAAAGAAGAGTTGAAAGTTGCGGTGTTTTAGGGCGCGAAAGCGAATGGACACGAACTGGATGTTCCCACACTTGACTGGCGCAGACAATCGACAACGGGGAAGATTCTGAGGCTCCTCAGACGCGCGCAGCGGCAACGGCGCCGATCACCTGGCGATAGTATTCCTCATACACCGGGATCACGTCATTGGCGCAATACTTTTTTTTCGCGTTGACTCGCGCGGTTTGTCCCATGGCACGGCCGCGATCCGGCTGGGACAGAATTTCCAGCGCGTATCTTGCGCCAATATCCACTTCGCGCGGCGTAAAAAGATACCCGTCGACTCCGTGCTCGACCACTTCGGGCAACCCGCCTACATTCGTGGCCACTACGGGAACCTCGCAAGCCATGGCTTCCAGTGCCGCGAGGCCGAACGATTCCAGGTCCGAAGGCAGCAGGAATAAGTCCGCCTGTGAAAGGAGCCGGTAGACACGATCCTGCTTGCCGAGGAAATGGACGTCGCGCGCGAGCCTCCTCTTGCGGACCAAATATTCGGCGGCGCCGCGGTCGGGGCCGTCTCCGATGAGCACCAGCTTGGCGCGCATTTTCTCGCGCACCATCGCGAACATCTCGACAACGTCGGTGAGGCGTTTCACGGGCCGGAAATTGGACAGATGCATCAGGATGGGTTCCCCGTCCGGGGCCCACTCGGCGCGCAAGACCGGATTCGGGGTGCGACTATATAAATCGCAGTTCACAAAATTCGGAATCACTTCGATTGGATGCTTGATGTCGAATTCTTCGACCGTGCGCTGTTTCAGATAATGCGAAATGGCCGTGACGCCGTCGGATTGTTCGATCGAAAATTTGGTGATGGGCAGGAAACTCCGGTCGTTTCCGACCAGGGTAATGTCCGTGCCGTGCAGGGTGGTGATGAATGGAAGCGGCTTGGGAGCCGCCATCATGCGCGCGAGCAGGGCGCTGACGGAATGGGGGATCGCGTAATGGACATGCAGCAAATCGAGGCCTTCCGTCTCAGCCACCTGCATCATTTTTACGGCCAGGGAGAGAGCGTAGGGCGCGTGATCGAACAAGGGGTAACTTGAAATTTCCACCTCATGGAATTGAATTCGGCCGTTTGTGTCTGTCAGCCGGATGGGAGGGGCGTAACTGATGAAATGGACATCGTGGCCTCGCGCGGCGAGTTCCATCCCAAGTTCCGTGGCGACGACTCCCGAGCCGCCATAGGTTGGATAACATGTGATCCCAATCTTCATCGCGATCCGAGCAAAATTCCCATTTGCTCCTCACCACGGCGCTGGTAGAAAGAACGCGCTGCAAAATTCCCGCCTGGCGGAATTCTAACAAAGACAGTTCCAAACAAGACAGAGAATCTGTTGCGCGCACCCTGGCGGGATGCTAGATTCCCGGACCTTGGCCCCGCTCAAGTGTGCAGCATATTGGACGCGCGGCGAGGTTCCAGGGTGACATCATTTTGCGTTGTGGAAGTGGGAAGAAGTGCGCAGATCCTGCGAAGGGGACAGCCAATACCATGAAGCCTCGAGGAAAATTGTCCAAAGCCGACCTGGCACGGGCGGCCGAACGGCTGCGTCACAGCCATCCTGTCAACCACTTTGGATTCCAATTGGTGAAAGCCGAACATGGCCGGGCCGTTTTCCGCATGCCGGTGCTTGATCTGCACAAGCAGATTCATCGTGTGGTCCACGGCGGGGTTCTGGCCATGCTGGCCGATACGGCCGGAGGCTTTGCAGCCTTCCTGGCGGCCCCGTCCGGCTCCCGCGTCGTCACGATCGAGATGAAGATAAACTTTCTGGAGGCCGTCGAGCACGGTGAAATTAAGGCCGACGCGCGCGTCCTGCGGCTTGGAAGAACCACCAGCGTTGTGGATTGCGATGTGACTGATCAGGACGGGCGCCTGGTCAGCAAAGCCCTCATGACATTTTCCATATATCTGCCAAAACGGTAAAACCGCAAGGACGAAATTTTCACCGGATAATCGGGGCAGCGCCCCCGGGAACGCCAATCTCCCGATTGGCGACTCGCGCAACGCCAATCGGGAGATTGGCGTTCCCGGGACGGATCACCAGGCATGCCGAACACACGTTCAGAGCTTTGGGCCCCGAAACGCACCTTGACTGCGGCGTAGGATAAGAATTTAACCAGGTTCGTTGATGAATGAAAAATTATTGCCCGTTGCTGCCGCCGATGGCGGCCTCTGGGCCATCTTTGTAAATGTACTTGATGAATTGCTTATAAATCATCAAATTGGGGCTGCCGGTCCGCGTAAGTTTAATGCAATCCCGGTCATACCACTCGACACTACCATGCAATGTTTCCCCATCACCCAGTACAACCACCACGGGGGTGCGGGCTTGCATCTGCTTGATCCAATAGAAGTTCTCCGCGTGGGTCTGTTCCGGGGGGGCCGGCTTTTTGTGCGGCTGGGGCCCGGAGTTGGAAGCATGCGAACGGCTGGCAACGGCATGAGGTTCCTTTATTTCCGTCAGAGTAGGGCGAAATAGCTTGCGATTCACGATGACAACTCCTTCAATTATTAATTTCTCCCGCCAATGTGAGCTTTCTCACCAGCTATGATGCACCGCTGACCATTCAGGGTACGCTTGCGTTACCGAGAAATAGATTTTTTCGTGCCCATCGAGGGGCGAGTCAGGGAAATGGCCAATGCATCCAATCCCAATGACCGATTGATATTCCGTCGCGTCCTAGCGTGAAGCACGTCGAATCCGCTGACGGCTTTGCTGATCCACGCCACATCTATCTTCTTACTGAGTGTTTCGAGTTCCTTGCGTAACGCTGGATTTCGCAACACCTTCTTCGTGGAAGAACTGGACAGATCTAGCAGGTCCGTGAGCAGACTATAGAACACTTCCAGGACATTTTCAAACGCGATTTCTTGGCTTTTGGCCAGTGCGGCCGTGCTGGCGAATAAATCGGAGACGCCGCGCAGTTCCACGGCCCGTTCGAGAATCGTCAGGGCATCGCGATGCAGCTTGGCTGTAGCGGCGAGATCCAATCCCATGGCGGCGCCGGGACAGCCCTCTGCGTACTGCGCGGCGAGCCTGCGCTCTTCCGGCTTCAGTGCAGTGCGCGCTCTCAGAATTTCCTCGACTTCAGCCGTCCCGAGCGGCGTGAAGGAAAATTGCAGGCAGCGCGACCTGATCGTGGGCAGGAGTTGAAATGGATTTGGCGCCAGCAAAATCAGAGTCGCTGACTCGGGCGGCTCTTCGAGAATTTTCAGGAAAATATTGGCGAGATCCCAGCGCATCGTTTCCGCGCCATCGATCAAGAATACGCGGCGGCGGCCCTGCGGTTTGAAATACGCGGCGCGTTGAACGGCGCGGAGTTGCCCCACGTGCAGCACGGGACGCGCGACGGGGTCCTTGGGGCGCACTGGGTCGGGAACGATCGCCCACACGTCCGGATGCGTTTCGAGCAGAAGCGGGACGCGCTCGATGGTCGCGGAGTCGGGACGTTCGCCGCGCTGCGCGAGGCCCTGCTCGATCAGGGGCCCAAGATCCGCGAGGAGCCCGATTTTCCGGCAGGGTTCACATTCGCCGCAAAAATCATCGGGCAATCGCAGGCAGTTGGCCGCTTGGGCGAACATTCGGGCGAGAGTAAATTTTCCGACTCCGCGCGGGCCGGAGAAGAGCATCGCATGCGGAACGCGCTCGGAGGCCAGCATGCCGCGAAGCGCGGTGACGACGCGCTGGTTGCCAAGAAAATCTGAGAAGCTCAAGGTGGTCCTTTTCTCCTCATCGCCCGGCCGAAGCCGGGGCCAGAATGCGGGATTCCACAGCCTGCAAGACGGCTCGGTGGATTTCCTCAGGCGAATCCAAATCGCCGGAAACCGGATTGCTACAGTCGATGCGTACCCAATTCGCTTCGGTTGCCAGGCGATCGTAAATTATCGCAGTTTGTTCAAGATGCTGGATGTCCACTTCTTGAATATCGCGTTTCAGGTTTGTGTAAGCGCGCGCGGATTTCAGCCCAACCAGGCGGTGCGCCTCTGCAACTGGCACCCGCAAATAGACCACCAAGTCTTCCGCGGGCAGGCCGTAGAGCCCATATTCGAGGCGTTTCAACCACCCGAAAAATTCTTCGCACTGTTCCGGGGGGACCCGCGCGCTCTGATGCGCCATATTCGAGCCGATGTACCGGTCGGCCAGCACAATTTTCCCGGCCGATAAGGCCGCTTCGATCTCGGGCTTGGCTTCCAGACGGTCGCTGGCGTAGAGCAGGGCCGACAAGTGCGGGTCAACCGCTTCCAGTGGCCCAAATTCTCCGTTGAGATAGCGTCCGACAAGTTCTCCAGAGAACGATTCATAGCGCGGAAAGCTGATGCGAAACGTAGCGAGCCCTCGCGCATCGAGTGCGCGAGCCAGCAGATCAAGCTGCGTGCGCTTTCCCGAGCCATCGATTCCTTCGAGAGCGATTAATTTTCCGCGAGTCGCCATGATTGTTTCGTCAGTCTAGCGTGCGCGCTGAATTGCTGCAAGGAAGTCGCGAGTAGTACGGCCACTCTTGGCTGTGCAGTTTTGTAAATTGCAAGGGAGGCTGCCAATCCGGCGGCAATCACAAAACCCGCACAGCCAAGAGTGGCTGTGTTACAAAAATCGGCCGTTGCACATGCTAGAATCCGCCAAATGAGTTCCGCGTCAGGAGAAATGACCGAGAATCTAGCTCAAGTGCGCGAGCGCATCGATCTTGCCGCATCTCGCGCCGGTCGTCGCGCCGAAGAGATCACGCTTGTCGCGGTCTCAAAAACACATTCCGCGCGGAAAATTCAGGAGTTGTACGAAGCTGGCGTGCGTCATTTCGGTGAAAATCGCGTGCAGGAGCGGGAGTCCAAGCTGACCCAGCTATCAGCGCTCCGAGCGACGTGGCACATGATCGGCCACTTGCAAAAAAACAAGGCCGCGCGAGCCGCCCAGCTGTTCGACACTGTCGACTCGGTGGACAGCGCCACGTTAGCTGAGAAGCTGGACCGCGCTAGAACCGATTTCACCCTAGAGGACGGAGAGCAGAAAAAGACAAGCAAGGAATCAGAGCGACCTGAGCCATGGAGCAGGCTGCGTGTACTGATCGAAGTGAGGCTCGATCCGGAACCCGCAAAATCCGGCGTGGATGGCGACGAAGTACCGCGCCTGATCGAAGCCCTCATGCGTCTACCTCACCTGGAATTGCGCGGGCTGATGGGTGTCCCCCCATATTTCGATAACCCGGAAGAATCGAGGCCCTACTTCCGCCGCCTCCGTGGATTTCGCGATGCGGTGCGCGCGCAATTGGGAGCGGAAATGCTGCCGGTCCTCTCGATGGGCATGTCCCACGATTTCGAGATCGCCATCGAAGAAGGAGCAACCGAGGTACGAGTTGGAACCGCTTTGTTCGGGGAGAGAGAAAAGGCGTAATCCTCCATGCAGATTGCGGAGAGGAATGGGACAGTCAGCTTTGTGGTTCGCGTGCAGCCGCGAGCGAGCCGCGACGAAATCGTCGGCGAGTACCAGGATGGACTGAAGATTCGTCTCACCGCGCCGCCTGTCGATGACCGCGCGAACAAAGCGCTGCGCCTGCTGTTGGCATCGCGTTTGAAAGTGCCGCTTGCGGCTGTTAGAATCGCGTCGGGGGAGCGCAGCCGCACCAAACGCGTGGAAGTTCATGGGGTGACGCTGGCGATGATTCGCGGGCTCGCAAGTAAAGTCGGTACGGGCTGAACTTTTGCGCGGGACGCAAGAAGTGAAGCGCTGAGCCCGTTAAATAAAATAGTCGCCCGCGGCGGCAAGGTCTCCCGTTCCGTCCCTCTATGCCAAACATTGAAGCCATCCAGACAGCCCTCCGCCATCAGAAGATTGACGGATGGCTCTTCTACGACATCCTTCACCGCGACCCGATTGCCTACCGCGTCTTGGGACTCGACCATGCGCTGGCGAAGCGCCGCTGGTTCTACATGATTCCGGCGAAAGGCGCCCCGCGAAAACTCGTCCACCGGATCGAAGCCGCTACGCTCGATTCTCTGCCCGGTGACAAGATGCTCTATGCCGCGGCCGAAGAACTGGAAAAAAATCTGAAGAAGCTGGTTGGCCGCACGAAAAAAGTAGCGATGCAATATTCCCCGAAGAACTCAATTCCGTATATATCACTGGTGGACGCAGGTACTGTGGAGCTGATTCGCGCCCAGGGCTGCAAAGTGGTCAGCTCGGCGGACCTCGTCCAACAATTCGAGGCGGCGTGGACTCCCGAACAACTCGATTCGCATCGCGCCGCGGGACGTGTGATCGACCCGATTACGCAGGCTGCATTTGCGGAGGCGGCGCGGCGCGTGTCTGCCGGAGAATTGTTCACCGAATTCGATTTGCAAGAGTGGATCCTCGGCCAGTTTCGCGCCAATGGAGTGGTTTCCGATTCTCCGCCGATTGTAGCCGTTGGCCCGCACTCCGGAGACCCGCATTACGAGCCTAAAGAGCGGGGTTCGACCCCCATCCGGCGAGGCGATTTGCTGCTGCTCGACATTTGGGCGAAAACCATCGCACCGAACAGCGTCTACTACGACGTCACGTGGACTGGATTTCTAGGCGTCAAAGTCCCCGAAAAGTGCGCGAAGATTTTCTCGATGGTGCGTGACGCCCGCGACGCGGCCGTTGATTTTGTGAAGGAGAATGTGAGCGCCGGCCGCTCGATCGAAGGCTGGCAAGTGGATCGCGCGGCGCGCGAAGTGATCCGCAAGGGCGGATTCGCAAAATACTTCGTGCACCGTACCGGCCACAATATCGGGCAAGAAGTGCATGGCGCCGGCGCCAACATGGACGGTCTCGAAACGCGCGACATCCGGCGCATCATTCCGCACACTTGCTTTTCGATCGAGCCCGGAATTTACTTGCCCGAATTCGGCGTGCGGAGTGAAGTGAACGTCTACGTCGCGGAAGGCAAAGCAGAAGTAACGGGCGCCGTGCAAACTGAAATTCTTAAACTGCTGGCTTGAACCAGAGGGCAACCAGCATGGATGAAACGATGTCAAAGGTGGCAGTCAAAGGGAACCAGAGGATGGGTATAGTAGCCGCGATCGCTGGCTGGGTTGTTCCCGGCCTGGGGCATCTCCTGCTCCGGCGGTGGAGCAAAGCTGCGATTTATTTTCTGTGCATCGGCGGTTTGGCATATGCGGGCCTGGCCATGCGGGGAGGCGTCTTTGGTGCCGGCGCGGAAGACTTATTCGATCGCCTGGGATTTTTTGCGGACCTCGGCGCGGGAGTCTTCTATTTTCTGGCGCACCAGATACAGGCGGCAGGGCCCGATGTCGCTCACGCCACAGGCGACTACGGCACAAGGCTATTCGCAGCCGCCGGTATGCTCAACTTCCTGACTGTTCTCGAAGCATACGATATCGGGCGAGGGGGCGAAGCCAAATGAACGCGTTGTTTGGCAGACTCACCCATTTTGGGGCGCTGTTGTTTTTTGCGCTCGTGGTGTCGGCAACTTTCGCATTTCTTTCCAAGCGGGGCATCACCGAGCGCGTGAAATACACCCTGTGGGCATTCCTCGCCTTCCTCCTCGTCGCGATTGGGATCGGCTGGCTGATGTATCCATTCTCACAGTAGTATGGTGCTCTCTGCCGGCCCGTTGGAATTGCAAATTGAAGGCGAATGGAATGAGAGTCGTCGCCAATTGAACACGGAACCAACAGGGGAGTGGTAGCAAGGTATTTGGCTCATAGTAGGCGAACATTAGTTGAGCGGCAGACTTGATGCGTTTGAGTAGCGGTTGGGCGAAACGGAAGCAGTGAGTCACCGTCGTGTCACCGAAAGTCCCTGAGGGGTGACGCAAGGCCTTCACACACGAGTAATTAACCGACTATAAGCTCGCCCATCAGATTTGCCCCACATCGGTGGCTTTGCTACACTGAAATTCGATGCCGTCCATTATCCAGGAAGCTGGCGAAACGTTTGTAACGCTTGTAAAAGGCTTTCGCGTGACCTTCCGCAATATGCTGCGGAAACCCGTTACGGAAAATTATCCCGAAGAACCCGTCCATTTCCAACCTCGTTACCGCGGCATCCACGTTCTGCACCGGGATGAAAGCGGACTGGAAAAGTGTGTAGGCTGCTTTTTGTGCGCAGCGGCCTGTCCGGCAAGGTGTATTTACATCGAGGCCGCCGAAAACACTGAGGTGCAGCGAATTTCTGCGGGCGAACGCTACGCTCGCGTCTACAACATCGATTATTCGCGTTGCATTTTTTGCGGCTATTGCGTGGAAGCATGCCCGACCGATGCCATTACGCACGGACATGGCTTCGAACTCGCCACATCCGACATCAATGCCATGATCTATCGCAAGGAAAATCTGCTCGAAAAAGCTCCCACAACGCCCTAGGATTTCCTCGTTTTCTTTTTTCTTTTCCGTAAGGCCACGTGGATCGGTGCCGCGGGTGTCGTCATTCGCATAGGGTCAAGAATTTTGCGCAATGTTTCCCGATCGAGTAGTTTTCTCTCCATCGCAATTTCCGCCACAGGCCGTCCCGTCCGCACACTTTCCTTTGCGACGGCGGCCGCTTCGGCATATCCGATGTACGGATTTAAGGCGGTGGCGATGGAAATCGTGGCGTTCGCATAATAGAGGCACCGGGCTTCCTTTGCCGAAATGCCATCGATGCATTTAGTCGCAAGCGCTCGCATCGTATTCTTCAGAATTTCCGCGCAATGTAACACGTTCCACGCCATGGCCGGCATCATCACATTGAGCTCGAGCTGCCCTGCTTGAACCGCCATCGCGGTGACTGCGTCCGCTCCCATCGCCTGGAATCCCACCATCGCGGTCAGTTCCGCCATCACCGGATTAATTTTCCCCGGCATGATCGACGATCCAGGTTGCAGCGCAGGCAATTCAATCTCCGCAAGCCCGGTATTCGGCCCGCTGGACAGCAACCGAAGATCGTTGCTGATTCGGATCAGTTCAAGCGCCAGGTTCCGAAGCGCGGAAGACGCGACACTCATCGCCAGGTTGGACTGCATCGCATAGCGCAGGTCGTCGGTTGGTCGAAGCGCCTGTCCCGAAATTTTTCTCAGGAGTCTGACCACAAGTTTTTGGAATTTCGGATGTGTATTCACACCCGTCCCCACTGCGGAGCCACCCAAGCCCACTTCTTTAAGTAGTGTGAGAGCGTATTCCAATACTCCCTCGCATCTTTTCATCGACGTAGCATATGCCGCGAATTCCTGCCCCAGTCGAATCGGCACCGCGTCCATCAAGTGCGTGCGTCCCGATTTCAAGATCCGATCGAACGCGGTCGCCTTCCGTGAAAATGACTCCGCAAGGACTGCCACCGCACAAAGTACATCATCAAACAGAAATACGGACGCAAGCCGCATTGCGGTGGGGAAGACGTCATTGGTCGATTGAGAGCAATTCACGTGATCGTTCGGATGGCAAAGCGCGTAGTCCCCTCGCTTCCCACCAAGAAGTTCAATCGCCCGATTCGCAATCACTTCATTCATGTTCATGTGGAATGAAACTCCAGCCCCAGCCTGATACACATCTACGACAAACTCCCCATCCCACTTCCCCTCGATCACTTCCTCAGCAGCACGGCGAATGGCCTCCGCGCGCTTTTCATCGATCAGCTCTAATTCATGGTTCGCGCACGCGGCGGCCTTCTTGATTATGCCCATCGCACGAATCAGCTGTGGATGCACCCGATACCCGCTGATCCGATAACTGTCAACCGCGCGTTGCGTTTGAACCCCATAGTACGCGTGAAAAGGCACTTCGTACTGCCCAAGGGAATCCTTCTCCAATCTCATTTTCATTTTTAGGACTCCTGGCCATCGCAAAATCAATTCTTAATCTGACCCGCATTTTTCAATACCCGCAATTATCCCCCGGTCATCACCGCGCGGTCTGGACTATAAGCTATAAGAGGTGAGGAGGACATAGGGATATGAGGGATTGCGGCCGGTGCTCACTGGAATGTAGATCTTAATGTCGGAGAAATGCGCGCGGTGCGAGCTGAGGCGGGGTGTGGAGACAGAATATATGGGAGTGGTTTTGTTGACCGCGTGACGAAAAGTGCGGTTAGGAAATACGATTCTGTTTTTGGTTTGGCGTTTGAGGCGGCACTGGTTTCATGTGATGGGTATTGCTCGGAATGGGTGAGAGGAGAATGCGGGAAATAAATTGGGCGGGGGGAATCGCGTCGCGGCAAAGGGGAGTGCAAGACATGTGAGAAGTTGGAGGGGAACGAAGGGGAATACAACGGGGATGGAAATTGCAATCGGGATGGTTGAAAAGGAAAAGGGAATGTAAGACGTTTTGAGTTGGCGCAGATGGTTGCGTGGTGGTTGGCGGGCGCCGACAGCAAGGGGCGGGGGAAGGGTGAGACTGAGCTTGAATGTCCGACGATTGGTCTGGAGGGAGAACAATTACCGAGAGTGGTGGGGGGCGCTTTCCATGGTGAGAGTGATGTTGATGCTTATTGGAGGAAATATTTTGGGATACGAGGCTGAGCCGATCCGCATCGTTGCTGGTGCGTTTCGCCGCGGGGATGGCGGCAATATTGAGTCGACGGAATGTAGTTCAAATTGCGGGTCGGGGGACGCTTTGCCCGAAGGGAGCGGGATTCCATTTCATTCTTTTCCTTTCGGTCTGGTGAAGGAAGCGCGCCGCAGGATCGGAGCCGGATGGCGATTGGCGCGTCGAGAGTTCATCGGGCTGGGGGCGGACAGGAATTGCGCAGGTCAGCCAGTGGCGGATTGCCTTTGCTTTGGGGGTTTTCGGGCGATGGAACCTTTCGGGGGATCGCGCGGAGTAGCGAAGCGTTGCGGAACGGGAACCAGGTCGGACAGGGGCGATTCAGGGTCAGGAAACAGGGTGGCGGATGAGTCGGTCAGCGTGCGGACCAATTCGGAGGGAGGCATGGGCGACGATTGCAGGGAGTTATGGTGATCGAGCATCCAGCGCGCGAACATGGCTTCGGACGTCTCCTGGATCCATTGATCGATCAGGGCGGCAATTTCATGCCTCAGATTGGCAGCATGGTTGAGCCGTGTCAGCTCGAAGCTTTGCAAAGAGGCGCGCGAAGCCGCTTGCAGATAGTCGAGCGGCGGAGTGAATCGAGAAATGGACATGGCCAAAGCTCCGATCTAAGGGCAGGGCCGAATGGGCCGGCCGCAGCAATCAATTGTGTATAGTACTAGTTTGTCATGATTCGTGTCTAGCCCTGGTGTGTGGATATGTTGTGGATAACTTGGTCCGGCCTGAAGAGAGGCAGCAGGGCGGGGGATGTAGCGAAGAGGTAGATCACATGTTTGTTATTGCAATGGGGAAGAGCAGATTCGACGGCGGCGAAGTGACAATGGATGGGGACCGGGTTGTTGGTTTTGTGGATCCGAAGGATGCGGATCGCCGACAAATGGTCGCGCGGTGGAAGGATGAAAGCGAGACGGCGGGAAGAGCGCGCGACTGATTTATGGATGGGCGCCGGTCATTGAGAAGGAAAAGTGAAATCGAGAGCGGGCGGCATTTGACGAGCCCAAATCTGGAAGAAATGGAAGGACTGATAACTCCGGTAAGCAGGGGTAAGGGAGGCGAGGGCAGCCAGCGCGAAGGCGGTTTGCATGTTATGGGACGCGCGGAGCTTGGACGTGACGAGAGCTGGAGACCAGGATACAGGTGGAAGAATGCGGGTAAACGGGCAGAGCTGACAGGCTGGAGCGGCGATTTAAATGTTAAGTAAACAGAACTAGGAAGGGAGGGGACGAGGAATCAAACGGGACGGGAGAGCGGCTGGTAAATGGACATTATCGGACGCAGTCGTTACGGGAGGCGATTGGTGGAATCGCAGTGTTTTCGCGTGCGCGCTGGTGTTTTCGCCAGTGCGCATGGCCGGCCAGACGGCATGCCCGGAAGAATCATTGGCGCGCGCGCGAAAGCACTGGCCTGGACGGGAAGGAAGTGGCGGGTTCCTTTGCGAGTGGTGGAAGCGGGCGGGAGGAATTTGAAATTTCAGATTTGAAAATTGGGGAGTAGGAAAATGCGAAATGGAAAGTTTCAGATTTGAGATTGCGGGAAGGGGCGGGACGAATTGAAATTTGAGATTTTTGATTTGTGGGCCGAGTGGAATGCGTTGTTACAGGGAGCGGTGAGAGAGCCCGCTTGGCGGGACGGATTTTAGAGTGTGAGGAAAACTATTGGGGGCACACAAAGTAAATCTTGGAATGACGGAGGCGGCGATGAAGAGCAAGGGGGATTATTTTCGTCAGCGGGAAGAATTGGCGGCTGCAAATATTTTGGCGGGCGGAGGCGGCCATGTGGATCGAGGCAATGGCGGTGAGCGCGAGCGGGAAGGATTGCAGGTTCATCCTGGAGGGGAACTAGCGGAGGCGAAGGATGGCGGTGTGCTTGGAGCGGGCTCCGAGGCGGGGGAAGTTGCCGGCGAGGCGGCGGCGACTCCTGAGGATCTTCGGGGTCGCGGGGTTGGTGCGGGCGAAGCGGCGGGGAATCTGGCGCGGATTCCAGAGGGCGTGCGCGCCAGTGTGGCATGGAGGGCGGGTGAATATGACGCGCGGCGATTGCGGTCGCAGCGGGAAATTATTCGCGATGTGATGTTGTCGGCGG
This sequence comes from uncultured Acidobacteriota bacterium, assembly GCA_963719875.1. GTDB lineage: Bacteria > Acidobacteriota > Terriglobia > Acidiferrales > UBA7541 > Palsa-360. The sequence goes on from CAVRDJ010000004.1 coordinate 376,446, forward strand.
GGGATTGCGAGACTTGGCTGACGCTTGGGGAATTGCGGGCGCTCACGCGGTATGGCGAGGCGTCGATCTCGGCGCAGCTGCGGCATTTGCGCAGGACGGAGAACGGCGGCTACGAGGTGGTGAAGCGGCACCGCGAAGGGGCTTCTCCGGAACGGCCGGGGACGGATGGACGCGGCGAGTGCGTCTGGGAGTATCGCATCACGCGCGGAGTGTGCGTGGATCGTGCGGGGTCTGAGGCGCGACTGGCGGCGGTGGGCGCGTAAGGTTGCGAAATTTGCGAACCGATGCACCGCGCGTCCTGCTGGACCTAAATGCCTAGTGGCCGCATGTCTACGGCATTGTTGCCACACGCCGAGATTGGAAAAATCGCCAGCGGGACGCCGGCGCCACGCGTGCCTGAATCTTTTGCGGAATCCATGGATTGCGTTGCACCGATCGGGATAGGGGTGAGAAATAAGGGCCAAACTTGCGCGGTCTTGGGGGTGACGCATGCCGAAGCGCGTGATCGATTTCGACGCGATGTGGGGATCGGACAAGCTGGCCGCTTGCGCCGCGTGGGCGCAGGCCGAGTACGCGTGGCTGTATGGGCTGGCGGACGCGTCCGGCTGCTTCGAGTTGACGAATTTGCGCGTGATCTGGGGGCGCGTCGCGGCCGTTCGCGGAAACCTCACGATCGAACGGCTCGAACAGGTCTTTGCCGAATTTCAGGATAAGGGCTTGCTGTTCGTCTGGGAGCATGCGGGGAAGCGGTACGCGCACTGGACCGGCAGCGATGTGCCGGGACGCTTGCCGCCTCCTTCGTGGCGGATGCGGCTGGAACGATTTGCGCCGCCGGTGCCGAAGCAGCAGCTGGCGGAGTATATGGCCAGGTTTGCGCGAGGACGCGCGGCGCTGGGGGGCGTGGGATTTCGCGCGGAGGAATACCGGGAACACGCCCATCAGAAAGAGGATTTCAAATTTGAATTTTCAAATTTGAAAGACGAGCGGGGGCGTGCCGGGAGTGCTTCAGGTTCGCAATTGACCGAGCCGCGGCTGCTGGTCACAGAGCGCGGGCGGGATGGCGGAGATCAGAATTCTGATTGGAAAGTTAAGGGGGAACCTGGCGAGCGGGTTGGGAATTTGCAGTTCGGTGAAAGGGCGGCGGCGGCGCCTGGTCGGCGAGACACGATGGGTCATGAGCGGTGTGACGTTGCGGGGGAAAACGGATTCAAGGCCTGCCTTGAGGGGGCTCAAGGGCAGGATTTGGGTTTGGATTGGAATTTGAATGGGAAATGGGGAGTGGGAAGGGGTGAGAGGCGGGGCGGTCCGGGCGACGCGCGAGGGTGCTCGCGAGATGCAAGCCGGGAGGGGGAACTAACTACAAACGATTTTGTTCAATCAAATTCACAAACCATTGCAAAGGCAATGTCGCCTAAGGAGCTTGCCGTGGCGCGCGAGTTGCGAGTGGGGCAGGGGCCGGTGTGCGGGCCGGCGCGAGTGAAGCCGGAGGTGCTCGAGCGGATTCGGCGGCGCGATGCGGCCCGCGCTGGATCGCGTTCGCCTTGATATGGAGTAGGACGGGCTTCAGCCTGTCTTGTTGAGTGTGCGTCCTGTAAAAAAACCGACAGGCTGAACAGGCTGCGGAAAAAGTAATTTATTTTGTCATTCCGAACGAAGCGAGGAATCCCTCTTTGATTTAAACGCGGGAAAAGAGAAATGCCTCGGCGTGCAGCGCGCCTCGGAATGACAAAAAGTTGAGTTTTTCCGCAAGCTGTTCAGCCTGTCATGTTGAGTTTGCGTCCTGTAAAAAAACCGACAGGCTGAAGCCCGTCCTACTTCGGAGTGTTTGACAAATCGGGAGTGCACGTCAGGAAGTGTGGAGGTGAGACCATGCTGGCGACGTTTGCATTTGATGTTTGTCACGATGTGTATCGGGCGGCGCGCGAATCGATCGACACTATGGTTCCGACGCTGAATGCGGAGTCTTGCGGGAAGTACCAGTGGCGTCCGGACCGAATGCCTCGGTTGGCCGAGTATGTTTGCGATTTTGCGCGGGCGGGAGAGCGGGCGCTGGGCGGGAGCCTGGACGCGGGGAAGACCAAAGGCAGACAGGCTGAAGCCTATCCTACTTTTTTCAGGGCCAGCCGAATGACCATGTTCCGCGTATATTTCCTGGGCGGCGCGGAGTATCAGGCGGCGCGGCGGCATCTAGGCATCAGCGAATTGACCTGGGCGGATTGGGCGGATGAGATTCGCAGGCTGGTGGGCCGCGAGCTGACCCGGGCGGGAGTGTTTCCTCCGTCGAAATATTTTCGGGAAACTAGCACAAAGACGTCGTGACTACATTGCGGTGTCTCGCTGCAGGACTTGTTTTGGTAACAATTACGTGAACTCGAATGGCAGACATGCTAACTTTTTTGATTGAGGAAGCGGCAGACATTGAACATTTTTTCGAGCTGGTCTTTCCAGCTGGCAATGGGAGTTTAGCTGTGGTCTATGACGCGTTCATTGACGATAGCAAAGATCGACATGCGGAAAAAGTCGTAGTGTCTGGAATCTTCATTGGAGACAAAGAACGATGGGGATTTTTGCGCACTAAATGGCAAAAACGATTAGATGAAGAGGATATGAGGTATTTCAAGACCGCTGAGTATTACGGCTTGCGTGGAGAGTTCAAGAAATTCCAGTCGGAATCCAATTACGCGAAACCTTCTGGCAGAGAGGCGGCTAAACGTGTTTTCGATGACCTGGAAGAAATAATCCGGCAAGCAAATCTTATGAGCTTGGGCATCGTTATCCCTGTGCAGGATTACAACGAAGTGATGGCCATGCCCGAAGCTCTGGGGAAGGTGCCGCCAAAACCATATCTTCTGGCATTGAACAGCGGTTTCTTTGAAACCGTCAAGGCCATAAATCAAAATCCGGGCAAGCACATGGTCGCCTTTGTTCACGATGATGATCAAGAGTTTCCGCTTTATCGAGAGGCCTATCATGCCTTTAGGGAGAAAAACCCGGCGACAGCAAAACAGATGGGCGGATTTATCCCTCTCGATGACGAAAAGCACCCGCCATTGCAGGCGGCGGACTTGGCAGCCAATGTTACATGCAACTACGCTAAGCAGTGGCTTGAAGGTCGTACCGAGGCATCCCTCCAAAGACTAAAGGGGAGCATGTACATGGTTGGCGTTTGGGATAAAGACTATATTCTCCACGTTCTTCGGAAACAAAAGTAGGTGCCCGTCCGGGCAGAGCACCTAGTGCAATTAACTGTTTCTTATCATCTGATGTCAATCGCAGCTACTTCTCATGCAAAGAGACCAGATAGTTGCGGGGGTTCTTGATTCGATTTTTGTATAAATTACTTGACAAATAAAGTCCACTTATGATATATTTCCGCTTGCAGAGTTATACCTTCTCGCCGGATTCTCCGGCAGCATCCCGAAACATCCTCTCTCCAGTAGCGCAGGCTTCAGCCTGTGGATTTTGATTTTCTTGAGTGCTTGCGTCTTCTAGATCTCCGCAAAACCCCCACAGACTAAAGTCTGCGCTACCTTGCTCTTATTCCGCAGGAGGCAACATGCCCGCTTACAGCAACTCCACCCCGCCGCTTTCTTTGTTTCCGGGCGACGTCGGGTTCAGCTTTAACGCCGAAGCGTTTCCAGCCAACGGAACGGCGGGGGCGCAATTTGCGATTCCCGAGCCCGCTGGGCTGGCGGATCAGGGCCACACCGTGCGCTGGCAAACCATTTTTGGGACTGCGCCCTCGGCGATCAGCATCGTCCTGCAGGGGGCTGCGGCCGACGTTGATGCGGAATATTTCACGATTGACACTTCCACCGCGACGGCCGGCGAAGCGCGCACGGTCCTGGGCGTTCGAGCGCGCTTTCTGCGAATCAAGATGACCTCCTCGACCGGTGGCGCGGCGCTGACGGCGAAGATGTTGCCGTAGGGGGAAGGTGACTGGTGATTGGTGACTGGTGACTGGTGAAAACCGGCTCACCGCGATCGTCGAGGTGGCTGAACGTTTTGCTCTTCGCGAATCACGAATCACGAATCACAAATCACAAATCACGAGTCACGAATTGCGGGTCACCAGTCACTAATCACCAGTCACCAGTCACTACTCACGAACCACCGCTATGGCCTCGAATCCTAATTACGTAAAAAAGCAGATCTCGCTGGACACGGTTTCCTGGACCGCGGTGATTGCGCCGGTCGACTGCATGGGCGTGTCGATCAAGAATTCGGTGTTCGTCGATCTGCGCATTCGCACCGACTCCGGCGACTCGGCCACGCAGGACACGATTTCGGCGGGCAGCGTTGAGGTTGTTTCCGCGCCGCGGCACTCCGCCGGGGTGCAGGACGCCGCCTCCGGCTCGCGCTTCTACGCGGGCGACACGATCGCGTTTTTGCAGGTCGTGAGCGGGACGGGGCCGGCGCTGCTCACGTTTGTGAGGTAGGACGGGCTTCAGCCTGTCTTCTTTGCGTGTGGAGTTACCGAAAATTAAAACCAGACAGGCTGAAGCCCGTCCTACTAAAACATGCGAATTAAAATTATTGGCGACAACAATTGCGCGCGCGCCACTCGGCATCTGCTGCGGCTCGCCGGCTTCGCGGTCACCGAATTTCTTCCTGCCAACGCGGTCACCGGCGGACCGCTGGCCGGCTACGCCATCACCATCGATCTTGCCCCGGCCCCTCACACCCCTGAATCCCTCCTCCGGCCGGATCCCCCCACGCACCATCCTCACGCCTCAGCCAGCGAGGAAGCGCCTCGATTGCATCGGGACGCTTCCTCTCCCGCCTTCATCCTCCAATCAGAAGGGCGGACTACCGCGGGCAAGCCCACTTTTGGTGACGGTTCGGAGGTCGCGCAAAACATTTCCCATTTTGTCATTCCGAGCGAAGCGAAGAATCTCTCCGGCGGTGAAGCGGAAAGGGAGAGTGATTCCTCGGCGAAGAACGCGCCTCGGGATGACAGTTCGTCAAAAGTTCAGGCAACCGATCCCGGCAGCGCCCGAATTCATTTTGATTCGGTGGATAGCGCGCTCGAAGCGGCGGTGTTGCGGCACGTGACGCAGCTGGCGGCGGGGCCGGTGATTGTGGATCGTCCCGGGGGAGTGGTGCACTCGGATCGCGAATTGCGGATCGTCGCGCCGAATACCGGCGATGGCAAGGCGGACGAAGCCGCGGCGGTGGCGATTGAGTTTGGCGTGCTGCGCGGGTTGCTGGATTTGACTACGCCTGGTGTGCACAAGAAAACTTGGGGAGCTTACGCGGGGAAATCGCTCTTGAATGGAGACGGAGGGGACGAGTCCATCTTCGCCAAGGGTTCCGCGGACCAGTCCGCCACAGGTTCGGTGAATTCCCGGAGCGTGGGCGGGAAAAGATGGTGGCCGTTTGGGATTTTGTTGATTGCGGGGGGGGTGGGGTTGTTGCGGGCTGATATTGCGGCTGCGCGGGCGCGGTTTAGGGAGGACCTAGTCAAAAGCCACAGGCTGAAGCCTGCGCTACTTGGGGCGGAGCCGCAGGGGCAATTTGCGACGGGGGAGGGATTTAAGATTACTGACGGGACAAATTTTCTGGTTGTGGATCCGTGTAAGGGGCAGACGAAACTTTACGCCAGCATCAATCAGACGGGGAATACGCAGCTTGCGGCCGGAACGGCGTCCAAGAAAATTTATGTGTGCTCGGTTCATGTGGTGGCGGCTGCGGCGACGAATATCGCGGTGGTCGAAGGCACGGGCTCGGTGTGCGGCACGAGCACAACGGGAGTGAGCGGTTTTGGCGGAGCGACGGCCGCGACCGGCTGGAATTTCGCGGCGAATGGCGGAATCGCGCTGGGCAACGGAGATTCTTCTTTGGGCGCGGAAGGGACCAGCGGGGATAATCTGTGCATCTTCAATTCCGGTTCGGGACAAGTTTCCGGCGGCATCAGCTATGTGGTGCAGTAGGGACACGAGTAGCGCAGGCTTCAGCCTGTGGCATTTGGTTGTGCCACTGCGTCAGCTTCTAGCCGCCCAACACCCACAGGCTGAAGCCTGCGCTACTAAAACCTGCGCCACACGGCTGCTAGTGGTTCTTCTTTTCTTCGGGCTTCCTGCGCGGGCGACGACTTACTACATCGCGGCGGCGGGCAGCGACTCGAACAGCGGGACGAGCACGAGCACGCCGTGGCAAACGATCGCCAAAGTGAATGGCGCTACGTTTTCGCCGGGCGACTCGATCCTGTTCAATCGCGGCGACACCTGGTACGGGACGGCGCTCACCGTTCCGTCCGCGGGCTCGAGCGGATCGCCCATCACCTTTAGCGCGTATGGGAGCGGCGCCAATCCCATCCTCAAGGGCGCTACGAACCTCAGCACGGGCGGGTACACCCTCGCGCCAAACACGATGACCACGATTTTTCACCGGCCGAGTCTGGGTACCTCCGCCTCCGACTCCGCGACGATCAACTTCCGGCAAGGCATCCCTGTCGGAGAGATCAGCAACCCGGCCGTGAAGATCTCGATCAGCTTAACCGCTTCGCCCACGCTGGCACTGGTCGTCACCGGGACCGGGATCGGGCCGGCCGCGACAGTGCCGAATGCCAGCGCGATCACGCGCATCACCTGGAACGGCGGATCGAACGGAACGACGATCGCCGCCGGCGCAACGGTGACTTCGGATGCGATTCTTTACACGCTGGATAACACTGTGGCGCAGTTAGTGACGTTGTACAGCACCTCGCGGAACGTTGCTTACTACGCCGGCAACGGCGAGTCGCTGTACGAGCTATTCAGTAGCCCCGACCAATCGCAAACCGCCACGGTCAGCGGCTACTCCTTTGCCGGCGGAAATGTAGTCGTCGCCTCGATCGTGGCGACGAACATCACGGCGTACACGTACTCCGCAGCCCTGGCCAGCACGCCGGTAGCGGTGTGGGAAAACGACACCCTGCTGAAGCTCGCGAACAATCCACTGGGCGTGGATCAAACGGTGGGGTCCTGGTTTTACGACGGGACGTTTCTCTACATCCATGCCACGGACGGCTCCAACGTTGCGACCAACGGCAAGGTTTACGATTATGTGACCGCCGCGAGCCCGGGACACATCGCCTGGGATAACGGCCTATCCTTTCTGATCTTCGATTCGATCGACGAAGCGGAAACTTACAACACCGACACCACGCTGGAAACGAATCTCGGCGGCCTGATCCTCACGGGCGCGAACAACATCGTCCGCAACCTCTCGATCCATGACAATTTTCGGCATGATTTCTCGGTGTACACCGGCGCTACCGGAAACGTCCTGACCAACATCACCGGCTACAACTCGTACGGCACCTCGCCCATCACCATCTATGGTCCGGGCACGACGGGCAACACGGTGCAAAAATCCACATTTTACAATGACACGTACCTGCGCGATGCCAACGTCGTTTCGGGCGGCGTGTGGAGCGTGATCGTCGCGCACGGCGGATCGACCGGCAACGTCGTGGACAGTTGCGTGATGTACAGCACCGCGGGGCCGTACCGCTCGGACACCTTCATCTCGCACGGCTACGGCGTGCTGGTGGGCGACACCGGAACCAGCGTCACGGTCTCGCACAGCATCCTCTACGGAAATTTCGAGTGGGGCGTTTACGTCGGCCACAACGGCGACGTCGGCGAAGGGCCAGGCGGCCAGGTAACGATGTGGGACAACTTGATCGACGCCTCGCAATCGTATTCGAGCAACAGCGGCGGCAATGCGGCTTACTTCTTCGGGGCGACTGGCAACGTTCTCTACAACAATACGATCTATGCCCCGCTGATGACGAACCCAGCGATCAGCGCCATCAGCACTTCGACAGGCACGGTGGTGAAAAACAATATCGTGTATGCGGGCGGCTACGTCAGCGTGGACTCGTCATCGGAAACCGGCTCGGCATTCGATACCAACGATTATTTTTCCGCGTCGGGCACGCCCTTCAGCTGGGGCGGCACGGCGTACAACTTGGCGAACTGGCAAACGAATAGTGCGCAGGATGCCCATTCCTTCAGCTCCGATCCGAAACTCGTGAACGCGGCGCCGCTTTCGTCGATCGGAAATTTCTCGCTGCTGGCTGTTTCGCCGGCCATCAATGCCGGAGTGAATCTCGGGTCGACGTATCAGATGGCGCTGTCGCCGGCGTCGTTGTGGCCCGGCGGCGTCACGCTGCTCAACCAGAACTCGGCCGGCAGCGGTTGGGAAATCGGCGCCTACGTGTACCCGGTGAGTGCAGTCCCAACGCTGCTCCTGCGCGGCTGCTGCGATTGAGTCTTAAGTAGCGCGGGCTTCAGCCTGCGGTTTTTGATTTTGCTTCGGTTCCGCCGCGTCGCCACACAAACCCCACAGGCTGAAGCCTGCGCTACAAAAATACAGAACTTCAGGAGAATTTATGACCACAGCATCATCGCACTCCATCGGACAGTACGTGCAGCTCGCAGGGATAGGAGCCTTCGTCGCCGGCGCAGTCCTCAGCGTGCACCACTACGCGATCGGGGTCTGCTTCCTCGCAGGCGCCGCGGCGTATTACATCGGAACAAAGTTGAAGGCGGCGTAAAGCCCAAGGATGATCCACAGATGCACGCAGATGGACGCAGATAAAGGCAATGCAGCAATCAAATGTCCCGGCCCATTTCCCTGGCTCTGTTGAATCGGTTTTATCAGTGTTTATCTGTGTTCATCTGTGGTTCCAATTCTCATGCGTTCCAAGGCCGACAAATCGCTGGCGAAGAAGTGTATTCGCAGCTTCCAAGAATTCTGCAACAAATTCCGATACGAGCCATTCGACCGCCAGCGCGAATTTCACGATTCCGAAGCGAAATACCGCCTGTTCGGCGGAGCGGCAGGGCCGGGGAAAACAAAGGCTCTGCTGTACGAGGCCATCTACCAGGCGCATCTGCATCCGGGCGTGGACACGCTGCTGCTGCGGCGCACGTTTCCGGAGCTCGAGGCTTCGCTGATCACCTATTTCCGGCGCGACGTGCCGCGCGAGTTGTACGACAAATACAACGAAGCCAAGCACATCGTCACGTGGCCGAACGGCTCGACGACGCGTTTCGCCTATTGCGACACCGAGAGTGACGTCTACCGCTACCAGGGCGCCGAATATTTATTCATCGGAGTGGATGAGCTTACCCATTTCACTTTAAAGCAATGGCAATTTCTCACCAGCCGCAATCGCTGCCGCCTCAAAGGCGCGAAGCCCTGCATGGCGGGCGCAACCAATCCGGGCAACGTGGGCCATGCCTGGGTCAAGGCGCTGTGGGTCGATCGCGTCCCCGCGCCGGGGATGGACCGGCCCGATCAATACGATCCGAAGGACTACGCGTTTATTAAGGCGACCATCGCGGACAATCCGTACTTTGCGCAAGACGATCAATACAAAAAAACGCTCGGCCAACTGCCCGAAGCGCTGCGGCGCGCGTTTCTCGACGGCGAGTGGGACGTTTACGCGGGACAATATTTCGATATTTTCTCCGTGAGCCGGCACACCGTGCGCGCCGAGCAAGTGCAGCTCGAGCCGTGGACGCCGCGCTGGATCTCGATTGACTGGGGATTCGAGCACCCCAGCGCGGTCTACTGGCACGCGACGCGCAACGACGGCGTCGTGGTGACCTACCGCGAATTTGTGCAGAACCGGCTCTCGCCGCGCATGCTCGCGGCGGCCATTGCCGAACGCACCATCGATCGCCTGGGCCGCGCCGAGCGCATCCGCGACATTTATCTTTCGCCCGACGCGTTCGCGCAACGCACCGCCGATGCTTCGATCGCCGAGCAGCTCGCCGACGGCCTCGCCTCCGCGGGCCTGCCGCGACCGACCCCGGCCGACAACGACCGCGTGGGCGGATGGATGCTGATGTACCAGGCGCTCGAGAGCGATCACTGGCTGATCGCAGAAAATTGTACGCGGCTCATTGAAAATTTGCCGACCCTCACGCGCGATCCCGCCAACGTCGAGGACACGCTGAAGTGCGATGGCGACGATCCGGCCGACTCGGCGCGCTACGGCTTGAAGTCGGCGCTCGAGCCGGGCCGCGCCCCGGCCGAAGTGCTCGCCGCCGAGCGCATCACCGCCGTCGATCCCACATCGCGCGCCATCTGGCTGAAGAAATTTTCCGCCGAAGAGTCGCGCCGCGTCGCGCCGGTAGTGCCAAAAAGGTGGCGCCCGCAAGGTTGGTAAGTGGCGCAGCGTTGAGTGGCCATGCTTTCAGTGGCGCACGCTTTAGCTTGCGGGGGTTAGTTGCGGCGATGCGCGAAGTCCCCGCACCCAACCCCCGCAAGCTAAAGCGTGCGCCACTGAAAGCATGCGCAACTGAAGGCATGCACTACTCAAGCAACTCGATTGGGTTTGACGCGCTCGACCAGGGCCAGTCTTCCGGCTTGAGCACCAGTCCTGCCGCCACCGGATTTCGTTCGATGTAAACGCGGATCTTTTGCCATTCGGCGGGATTCCGCACCCAGTGATCGAAGGACTCCTTTTGCCAGAAGGGCGCGCCGGTGCGGCCCAGGACAAGATTCGCTCCGCGCGCCGAGGCGCCTTTAATTTGCTGGGTGACCCGCTCGAGCGGCGCGCGCGGAGCGAGCAGCACATGAACATGATTCGCCATGGCGGCGTAGGCGCGCAGCGCGAATAGTTTTCGCCGCTGGGCATCCCTCAGCGCGACGAGAATCGCTTCGGCGACGCGGGGATCCTTCAGCCATAGAGGACCGGTTTGGGCTTTGTCCAGGGCGCGATCGTAACGGACAAACGCTTGGCCGCTGGATTCCGTTTCTGCCGGCGGGCGGACGTGAACGGGGAGCGAACCGTGGAGGCGCCAGGTGATGAAAAGCTCTTGCCCGGGCGGGTGCCAGTGCGGCAGGCGGCGTTCGTAATATGTCACCATTCATGACAATGTAGCATCGCCAGGAGAAGTAAACAAGGTTTTCAGTGGCTTTCATTGGCTTTCAGTAGTTTTCAGTGGCGCACGCTTTAGCTTGCGGGGGTTGACCTTGCACTGGGGCGGACGCCTGGCCGCAACGAAACCCCGCAAGCTAAAGCGTGCGCCACTTGAAGCGCGCTACTTACACTATGTGGCAAACGATGATGACGTGGCTGGCGCGGCATGCGCGCGGGCGGTACGTGCTCCTGCTCGAGGAGGAAACGGCGCGGCTGCGCGCGGAGAATCGCGCGCTGGTGAATTCGCTGCTGGGCACAGCGGGCTTTCCGCCGATTTCGCCTGAGGAGGACGCGCGGCGCGGCCTTGCGGGGCTGTCTCCGGTGCGGCGGCGCACCTGGACGCAGATCGCGCGCGAGAGGGAATACGCCGCGGGGAAAAACGCCTCGGAGAAGTAAAATAGAATTAAGCTTTCTTTATCAGCCGCACGAGCCAGAGCAGAATGCAGGCGCCGACGAAGGCCACCAGGATGGAGCCGATCAGCCCGCCGCCGGGAAAAATTCCGATCAGGCCGAACACCCATCCGCCGATCAAGGCGCCGACGATGCCGATGACGATGTCCATCAGCACGCCGAAGCCGCCGCCCTTCATCACTTTTCCGGCCAGAAAACCGGCGATCAAACCGACGATGCACCACCAGATCAATCCACCGAGCATGTGTGCCTCCTTAGTCGCTTGAGAGTGAGCAGCTCCGCTGGGAGCTCGTTTGACCGCACTCCTTCTATCCCAGTTGCCGCGGAACGTCAACCGTTCCCGAGAGTAGTAGCGCAGGCTTCAGCCTGTGGGTTTTAGTGCAAGCAAGGTCGTCGGCAGCAAGCACGATGCATCGCGGCTGAACCAAACCCCACACGCTAAAGCCTGCGCTACTGAAAACCATGACGAATCAGACGAACAATTTGAGTGATATTGCGATTTTGAACGGCGAGACTGACGCGCCAAACGACGGCAGCGTTGCGCCGCTTGACGGAGCGACATTGGCGCACGGCGCGGTAGCTGCGCGCGCGCCGCTGGGAATTGACGGGAAGCAGCCGGCGGCGAATGTGCAGGAAGCGCTGGCGAAGCTTGCGCTGGGGGCGAACAACGAGCGGCTCGAGGAGCTGCGGCCCGACTTGGTGAACGCGCTGCGCGAGCTCGTCATGCAGTATCGCGAGGAGGGCATGGTCGCGCGGCGGCATGAAATCCGGCGGATCCGGCAGGCGCGGCTGTTTTGGCAGGGCTTGCAATACGCGTGGTGGAATCCGCAGGACATGACCTGGCACCTGCCGTACGAATCGAAAATTTACGATGACAGCGCCGCGGCGGAAATGCCGCGCTACCAGTTCGTCACCAATCTGTATCAGGCCTTCGGGCTTTCGTTCATTTCCATCCTCAGCCAGGACGTGCCGGCGACGCGATTTTATCCGCAGTCGGCGCAATCGATTGGGGACATTTCGGCGGCGCGCGCGGCTTCGCAAGTATGCGATCTCGTCGAGCAAAATAATCGCGTGCAGCATTTGCTCACCGGCGTGGCGTTTTATTTGTGGACCGACGGGAAAATCGGCGGCTACGTGCGGTATGTGGCCGACGCGCAGCGGTTCGGTTCCCACGATGAGCCGGTGATTGAGGAACACTTCGTGCCGCTGGGCGATGACGCCTATGTGTGTCCCGAGTGCGGAGTAGCACAGACTTCAGTCTGTGGGGGTGATGCCGGCGACGAGAAAACTGCAGCCGGTAACGGAAAACGCGCAATGGGAGAGGGTTTGGACGATGGCGCGCAAATCGCGACCCACGTGGCGTTTCAAAACCAGGCGCCGTCCTATGACGCATACATGAATGGTGCGGGCAGCGAAAGTCCACAGACTGAAGTCTGTGCTACTGGGCTGCTGCCGCCCGTCCTCTGCCGGAACTGCGGCGGCTCGCTCGGGCCGGAACATTTCAAGCCGGCGGCGCGCGTAGCGGTTCCGCTGATTACCGGGGTGCGGCGCGTGTCGAACGGGCAGGAAGTGATTTCGGTGGTCGGCGGGCTGGAACTGAATACGCCGGTGTGAGCGAACGAGATGCACGAGTATCCGTACCTCCAGTGGTCGATGGAGGTGCACCGCGCGAAGCTGAAGGCCAGCTATCCGCACGCGGCGGACAAGATCCAGATGGGCGGGCCGCAATCCGCTGACGAAGTGTATGCGCGGGCGACCCGCGTGGCGATCGCACAGGGAGTTCCCACGACGCATCCGGGCGACGCGCTTTTTAATTTGATTACGTTTTCGCGGACCTGGATTCGGCCGTGGTCGTTCTACGCGCTCGAGGACAAATCGATTCGCGACGCGCTGCTGGCGCTGTTTCCCGACGGGTGCTACGTCGCGTATGCCGGCGATACCTACTGCGAATCGCGCAACGAATCGATGGACGATCGCTGGCGCGTGATGCACGCGCTTCCCGGCGATGGGCAGAACCGGCCGTCGGTGGGCGATTCGCTGGTGCAGATTCAGGAACGCTACAACACGCTCTCCAATATTCAGGCGGAAACGTACGAGTATGGCATCCCGCCGATTTACGCCGATCCGCAAGTCTTGGATTTCGACGCGCTCGCCAATCAAACGGCCGAGCCCGCGGCGCACTATCCGGCGCGCGCGCGGCCCGGCCAGCCGCTAGCCGCGGGATTTTTTCAGCCCGCGCCGGCGCAAGTGCCGCCCGACCTCGTGCGGCATCAGCAGGAATTGATGGGTCCGGTCTCGCAATTTTTGACGGGGCTGTTTCCCGCCGTGTTTGGCGGAGAAATGGAGTCGGTAAAAACCGCGTCGGGCTACGCGATGGCGCGCGACCAGGCGCTCGGGCGACTGGGGCTCGTGTGGCGGCGTCTGAAAACTTTTTATGCGGACGTCATGCTGCTTTCCGTGGATTGCTTTAGAAAAAATCGTCCCGAGGATGCGGAAATTCCGATTCTCGGGCCGGGCGGGGAATTCGAGTCGCGCTGGATTCGTCTCGCCGATCTGAAGGGCAACATTCAGGCGCATCCGGAAAGCGACGAAACTTTTCCGCGGCTGAAATCGCAGCAGCGGGCCGTGGTGCAGCAATTGATGGCGTCTTCCGATCCGCTGATCCAGCAGGCGCTTGCCGATCCCGCGAATATCGGATTCGTGAAAAGCGTGCTCGGTTTGTCGGACCTGGTTGTGCCGGGGGAGGATTCGCGCAACAAGCAGTTGCGCGAGATTGATTCGTTGCTGGCAGGCGCGCCGGTTGTGAGGCCTCCAGTGGCGCATGCTTCAGCTTGCGGGGGTTCGTGCGAAGGCGGCCCCTCCCCAAACCCAGTCGAGGAAGCGGCGAGGTTGGCTGTTGCAGATCCGGAGCGCGAGGAGAAAACCCGCAAGCTAAAGCGTGCGCCACTCGAACCCTCCGTTCCGATTGATTTACTTTTTGACAATCATGCGATCGAGCTCGAGGAGTGCCGGCGGTGGGCGAACTCGGATGCCGGACAAATCGCGCGCATCGAAAATCCCGTGGGGTTTACGAATGTGCGCGCGCACGCGGAGGCGCATTTGCGGGCGATTGGGCTGGCGTATGCGGCCGCGGGCAATGCAAACAACTCAGCTGGGGTGGCTGCGCAACCTCGAGACACGAAGGAAACTGCAGCTTCCAGACACTCTGAGCCAGCGCACTGACGCTTCCGGGGCCGCATTTACGACTGGCGGGGAGTGTAGAAAAACAATCGTATCAAGCCGATGAGCAGCAATAGCGCAGCCATCTCGATCGACACAAACCACAGCCCGCCGAATATAAATCCAACCCAAGGCGAGTAAAGACGTGAATAAAAATCAATTGATGCATGAAAAAGGAATAAACAGATTCCCAAGAGTCCCTGTGCTGATAAGGCGAAGGCGATGACTTTTTTGGGGTTTGATCTGACGCCGAACTGAAGGCAGAAAATAATCAAGCCACACAAAATTGATGTCAGGCCCGCTGAGAGGCTGCCCAAAGAAAACGAATGAAAGAAAGTGCTGAAGCCTAATAAAGCGAACAAAGCGGATGCGAATCCAAGGCCAATTAATCCAGCACCGCAGTAAATGAGAACGATGTTGTTATTCCATAGCCATTTCATGATGGGCACGGATCATACAACAGCGAAATGAGCTTAGGTTAAGGAGATCGCATGAGCAGTGGAACGCAAGCGGATCTGGATTGGGCTGGGGCCGACGTGGCGCAAGGCGTCGCGGGTGCTCCCGCGGTTAGTGCACCGAAAACTGGTGCAGCTCGCGAGACATATCTGACGGACGAAGAAATTCTTGGGATCGACTCGGTCGGCGGAGGTGCATCCACTTACCACCCTGTCATTCCGAGCGAAGCGAGGAATCTGTCTTCGATTGACGATGCCAGTAATACAGGAGCGCAGAGAGATTCCTCGGGCAAAAACGGCCCTCGGAATGACAACCAGAATACTCACACCGGGCAAGTTGCAGATGCGCAGATGCCGGAGTGGATGGCGACTCTGGCGGCGGATGCGAAGCATGGGGGCGCGGCGCAGCAGCTTTGGCGCGAGCATCAGGAGTTTCGCGCGGCGTTTTCTTCGCCGGAGGAGGCGCGCGCGATCAAGGAATTGTTACCGGGCGGAGTGCGGGATGTTTTGACATTGCGCGAAGCTACGCAGTCTGTGGATCGGATCGATGCGGCGATTTTTTCGGGGGATGCGCGGGCGCAGTCGGAAGTCGTCGCGGAGCTGGCGCGGGCGAATCCGGCGGCGTTTCGGGCGCTGTTTGCGGAAGCGGCGAAAGTGTTGGCAGGGATGGGGCAGAAATCGGAGATTGGAGGCTTGAGGTTGGGGGGTAGAAACTTCGCAAACGCGAGTCCCGCAATAAGCAGCTCTGCCAATGGCGAGTTTGAAAATCGCCGGCGGGACGCCGGCGCCACAACGGAGAATGTCGGGTCCGGCGAATCACCAGTCACCAGTCACCAATCACCAGTCACGACCCACGAATCACAAATCACGAATCACGAGTCACCAGTCACGAATCACGAGTCGCCGCGCTTCGACCCTGCCGCTTACGTCAGCTTCGAGCGCGCCACGAACGACGCGGTGGCGCGCGACGTGCGCGGGACGATCGGAGACACGCTGTCGCGCGTCATGCCGGAGGGCGTGGCGGAGGGAGCGGCGCGGAGGATTGGCGAGGATATTTTTAACGAAGTTCATCGCGCGCTCGCCGCGGACCGGAATCTTTCCGAGCAAGTCGCCGGCGTGTTGCGCGACCGGCGATTTGGCGGCGCGGAGCAACAGCGCGTCGCTGCGCTGCTTGCGGGGCGCGCGAAGCAGCTGGTGCCCGGCGTGGCGCGGCGCGTCATCGGCGAATGGACCAGCACGGTTTTGAACACGGCGCGGTCCAAGGCTGCGCGGCAAGCGGCGGCGGCGGCGCGCGTCGATATCGCCGCGCCCGGGGGATCGCTCGATTCGATGCCGCTGCGGCAGATGTCGCCCAGAGAAGTAAATTACGCGTCGATGAGCGACGAAGAGATTCTCGGAATTTAGTGGCGCATTTGGCGGTGGATTTGGTGGTGCATTTGGTGGCGCACGCTTCAGCTTGCGGGTTTTGGTCCTTGCAAGGATTAACCCCCGCAAGCTGAAGCGTGCGCCACTGGAGGCTGCGCTACAGTTTTCTACTGCACTCATACAGGCACGGCAAAATACTACTCATAAAAATAAGGAGCCATCATGGCAGCACAAAACAACGCACAAACCATCGCGTTGCAACTGGAGAAGGTGCGCGACAAAGTGCCCCTGCTCTACGAGCGCGACGATGTTCTGCTCAGCATGATCCAGCAACGCGGTGACATCGAAAAAGTCAGCTCACGCAATATGCGCTTGCCGTTGCAACTCGTACCCGGCGGCAAGGCCGGCAGCTATAGCGCCGATGGCGGCGATCTGGGGCGTGGTTCGGGCACCACGTACGACGTGGCGCAAGTTTCGCCCATCTTTTTCCGGTTTGCGGTGGAAATTACCAAGCTCGTCGAGTACGCCTCGAACGCGCGGGAAAAAGCCATCGAAAACGCGGTGAAGCGCGAAATCGCCAGCGGGATGAAGCAATTCCGCGGGTTCCTCGACAAAGTGATTCAGACCGCCGGCAACGGCGTGCTGGGCACCATCAGCGCGATCAACGGCTCGACGTTCACAATGGCCGTGCCCACGGGCGCGGCGCTCGTGTACGTGGGCCAGACGATCCAAATCTACGATCCCACACTCACCACCAACCGCAACGTCGCGGCCAGCGTCGTTTCCAGCGTGACGGCGGCGGATCCGATTTCTTCCACGCAAACGATCACGGTGGACAACGTGCCCGCCAGCACGGCCGTCAACGACGTGATCGTGCATGACGGGCTCACCGGCTCCTCCCCCGTGTCGCTCTTCGGCATCAAGTATCACCAGAACAACGCCACCACCGGCACCTGGCTCAACCTCAACCGGGCCACTTATCCACAACAATTGCAAACGCCGCGCGTCAATGCGGGGAACGCCGCGCTGGTTCCCGGCCACGCGCGCCTGGCGATCAACAAGGTGCGCAAAGCGCTGGGCATCAATCAACTCGGCAAGCTCATCGCCTACACCAGCGTCGAGCAGGAACACGCCTGGGAAAATCTCGGCATCACGGTTTCCCAGGTTGTCAAGGAAGGGCCGGGAGGCCGCGCGAGCGACCTCGACATGCTCTTCTCCGGCAAGAAAACGATGTCCGGCATCCCGATTAAGTCTTCGGTGAACGCCGATCAGACGCGCGTGGATTTCCTCGATCTCTCGCACTGGGGCCGTGCCGTGATGAAGGACATCGACTTCTTCGAGGTGGGCGGGCAGACCGTGTTCCCCATCTACGGCGCCAGCGGAGGCATTTCCGCGTCGTTTATTTTTTATTTCGACACCGGATTCCAGGTGTGGAATGACTCCCCGCGCAGCGGCAGCTTCATCGATACGCTGGCGCGGCCGAGTGGATACTAGAGAGAGATTTGGTAGCAGGTTGCAGGTGGCAGGTGGTAGGGCTTTAGATTTTGACTTTCCCTACAACTTGCCACCTAAAACCTACAACCTACTCTACGCACCGGTCGCCAGTCATGCCGCAGGACGCGGCGTTCCAGTAGCACAGACTTCAGTCTGTGGGTTTTAATCTTTCTTGGACGCGCGCGTCTAGCAGGCCTTAACAAAAATCCACAGACTGAAGTCTGTGCTACTTAGAAACAGGAGAACACCATGTCTGTCACACTTACGCTTACCGATATTGATCCTGGGGCAACCCAGATCTACGCATTCGGGACGGTGCAGCTCTCGGGCAACTATCCGACGGGTGGCGATACGGTCGACTGGACGCAGCTCGTCCGGCAAGTCGCCGTGCGCGGCGAAACCGTCGATTCCAGCATGGCCGATCCCGCGTACGGGCCGATCCAGGCGAACTTTACTGTGCAGGGCGGGACGCCCAATCAGTATCAAATGCAACAGGGCGCCGCGGCGAACAATTGGAAAATGCGCGGCTACTCGACGGGATCGAGCGGCGCGGAATTTACGGGCGGGTCGGCGTATCCGTCGTCGGCCACGAGCGACGTGATCACATTCTCCGCGCAATTCCGGAAACTCACGTGAGGAAGCAACCACGGAGGATGGAACCACAGATGAACACAGATAAACACAGATGAAAGACAAACAAATTATTTGAAAGAAGAAGTTTTTGGTTTGTCTTCCGTGTCGCCTGAGGGTTTTTATCAGTGTTTATCTGTGTTCATCTGTGGTTCCAAGCCTTTGCGGTTTTCCGTGTCTCTGTGGCAAACCATGATTCATATTTTGCGAGAAACGCACGAAACACCTCCCGAGGTGGCGTACGCGCTTGTGATTGCGGGCGGGCGCAACCTGTTTGGGGAGCCGAATTTCCGCGCGGTGTGGGGATGGTCGCGGCTGGACTGGATTGGCGGGAAGTGGGAAGACCGCGATCCGGCATCCGGCGCGCTGGTCCGCGAAGTGGTTGAGCTGCGGCCCGAGCCGAAGTATACGCCGCACAATCGCTGGCACATCGAGCGGTGGATGGCGCCGGAGAGCTACGGGTCTCCGGGCGCGTGGCATGCGCAGACTATCGAAATAGTAAATGGGCGGAATATTCTGGCGCTGGGGCCGTATCCTTCGCGCGGGGATTATGAGCACTGCTTCACGCTGGAGGGGCCGCAGGGGGAGTTCGTGCAACTGACGCCGGCGGTGGCGCGTTACATCGCCCGCGCCATCGAAACGAGCCGCAGCGTTCCGCCGACAAAGAAAAGGGAAGCGCTCGAGGAGCGGAGGCGGCGCGAGGAGCGGGAGTACGAAAGTTACGCCGAGGGCGTGTTGTCGTGAGTGGCGAGGGGTGACTGGTGATTAGTGACTGGTGACTGGTGAAAACCATTCTTCACAAAAATCCACTGGCGGCACGACGGATCCGGGTCTTTATGAATGTCAAATTGCAAATCTAAAATTTCAAATTTCAAATTTCAAATTTCAAGTCACGAATCACCCTTCACCCTTCATCAGACTCAGGGCAAGGGAATCACGTATCACCAGTCACGAATTACGAATCACCAGTCACAAATCACCATTCACTAGTCACCGGCCACGAATCACCAGTCACGAATTACGAATCACCAGTCACTAATCACCACTCACAGTTCCACACGGAGAGAAAACGATATGCAAAGCGAAACCGCGGTTCACGCAGAGCGTTCACCGCAAGCGATGATTGCCAACATCACCGAGCAGCACTACATGGCGCACCGGATGTACGGAACGTTTCAGATTGCGGGGCGCGCGGAAGGGGATGCCTACGCGATGACGCGGATTACGCCGCGCACGGCGGTGATGGACTATGGCGACAAGCGCGTCTTGCCGCTGCCCATCACGGCGCGCGAAATTGCCGAGGATATTTGCCGCGAAGTCAATTCCGACGCGGGGGAGCGCAGTTTCCTGGGAGTCTTCGTGTGCGCGGGAGATGCGCCCACCGTCGAGGAGCTGAGGAACGCGCAAGAGAAGCTCGATGATTTTTACCGCGCGCTGGTGGCCTCGGCGGACCGCGAGTGGGAACGCTCGCACTCGTTTCTCTTCATTCACGATTTGCAGCGGCGCGCCGCGGCGAGGCTGGGCCTGGAGAAGGAATGGCATTACCACGCGCGCGAGACCGAGGAGTGTCCCGGGTGCGGCGAGCGAGTCAAGCCGGGCGTCGCGGTGTGCCGATCGTGCCACGCGGTTCTCAATCGCGACAAGGCGCTGGCGCTGGGGCTGGTTCAGCCGCCGCCGGATGGATTGCCGCACAGGCTCCGAGGCGCGGAGAAGAGCAAAGACTAGCATTGGAATCACAGATGAACACAGATAGACACAGATAAGAACCGGCAGGAAAAGACGCCCGGAAAACTAAACGCCATTTCACAAATGCCGGGACAGATCTGAATCGAGTGCGCCTTCAGACGAACCTTCCAAGGGTTAAACAAATCGACATCTTCCGGCGCTGAAAGCGCCGCCGGATGCTAGCCCAGGGCAACGCCCTGGATTTCGGAATCCATCGATTGTGGTGCGCCCTGAGAGGGCGCAGGAATCCTCCGCCCTTTCAGGGCGGACGATCGTATTGGGGCACGATCCCCGGGGCGTTGCCCCGGGCTGGCACCCTCCGCGCCGTTGGCGCGATAAGGAATTATGGAAATGAGCAGAATGGCAAAACACTTTTTCGCACGCGCAGCGTTTCCGTTCGCCATCGCGGCGCTCGCCGCAGTCGTGATCACCGTTTGCGGCGTGAGCGCGCGGGCGCAGGGATCGCGCAAGGACGACATCGTGTTCAACGCCCAGGGGCGTCCGATGGCGGGCGCGACGGTACGCGTGTGCACTTCCGCGGCGACGGGGCAGCCGTGCTCGCCGCTTGCGCTCATTTATTCCGATCCGGGGCTGACGCAGGCGCTGGCCAATCCGACCTCGACTGACGGGCTGGGGAATTATTCTTTCTACGCCGCGCCTGGGCGCTACGAGATCGAGATTAGCGGGCCTTCGATCACTACCAAGCAGCTCCCGAACGTAATTCTTCCCAGCGATCCGACCGCGCCGACATTCACGACCGTCACCACGACCAGCGGCATCTCCGCGTTTTCGCTGTCCCTGACCGGAAACTTGACGGTGAGCGGATCGGCCGCAGTTACCGGATCGCTGACCGTAGGCGGGGCTCCCGTGCCCTCCACGAATGCGGACAACCAGTGGACGGCCGCGCAGCGTTTCAAGGGGCCCGATCCGTGGCGCGACATCACCGCCTACATGCCGGCCGGGGGATGCGATAACTCGTCGGCGGGTCTTGGTGGGGTATCTGGAACAATCAATTCCGGATCGGCCGCTCTGACACTGAGTGCCAATAACGGTTTCAAAAACGGCTGCGGCATTTTCATCGTCGGCGCGGGGGCCGCGTCAACTCTTACTACTCCATCGCAGGGCGCCGCCCCGAATGCGAATGTGATCGGCACGGCAGGATCGACTACCGTGCATTACAAGGTCGCGGCCTTTGACGCGAATTACGGCACGTCCGCAGCGAGCGCAGCCATCACGATTACAACCGCGCCATCCACACGGACGCCCATCGACTACGTTGGTATCTACTGGACATCCGTCGCCAATGCGGCCGGCTATCTGGTTTACACCGATCAGAACGGAGGCGGAACCTACGTTCCGCTTGGCTATTCTTTTGACTGCTTCAGTTACAATGCCGGAAACACTTGCGGAATTATCGACAAAGGCGCGGAAGCGTTCAGCTGGACAAACGTCTCGTATGCGCTGTGGCCGACCACACCTCCAGGGTCAGTCACGAATCAAGCCCTCATTACGACGATCGCTTCGGGAGGCGGAACGCTGAGCCTGACGCTCGCCAACACGGCCGCAAATTCCGTAAGCGCATCGTTCAGTTTTCCTGATAATAGCTCCTTCATCAAGGCAGCCATCGCCGCGGCGGCGACGGATGGAAGTCCCTCCACAACGAGCAAGGGGACTGTATTTATTCCCGAAGGTGTGTGGTTCACGGATACGATTCCGTTCCCTTCTTCGGGAATCTCCGGCGTGAACATCGTGTTGGGCGGGTCGCTCACAATTTTCGGTTTGCCGGTGGAAGGACTATTCAGCGGGGGAAGTTTTACCGAGACCGGCCTGGTTTCCATCACGGGAACGGGCGGGGCTTACAATCAGGGGAACTGGACGTTTTCAGGCAGTCAAATCAACGGGTATCCGTCACTCGGAGCTTTGTTTGTCGTTTGCGGACCCGGCAGCGGACTGAACCTGTCTCATCTGTTTTTGAGCTCCAATCAGGCAGGTATTATTCAAGACTCGCAAGGCGCCGTCACAACGCAAGATGTAACCTTCTCCAACTGGGTTGGCAGCGGGCCCATGCTGCAAGTTGACAACAACGTGTTTTTCAGTTTGTTTGACCGCACCAACTGGAATGACAGCGCCAACAATACAAACAATCTCATTCCGGCAATTTGGTTTCTGGGATTGACGAACACGGGGCATACGAGCGTATTTGATTTCCGGAATAATTCTTTCATCAGCCACACGATTCGCCTGGATATTCCGTTCCCAACCGGGGGCGGTCCCACCGGAGATTTTATTTTCGACGGCACGACCGACATCGAAGACAACAACGATATAGGATTTTTTAATTCCGCCTCGGGGGGCGCACCGCAAAGCGCTACGTTTGACAACATCCTCAACGGAGACGTGCTCGCTCCGGCTCAGTTTCTTCTGTACGACTATCATCCCACTCTGGGAGTGAATCCGGGACTTGAAATAAACGTGCATGGCCAGACGGGATTCGCGCAACTGGCAGGGTCGGCATCCAATGCCGGGACTGCTGTAAATTGCCGCGCCTGGACGTTCGAGAATCCAGGAGCGGGAGGGGTTGGAGCAAACAGCATTGGCTACTATGGAGGCGTGAACGGGTCTTACACAGGATGCGACCTGGGGATCACCGAGACCGGCTACGATGTTCAGACGACCGAGGTTCTGACCAGCGGCGGGAACGATGCCAACGGGCCGGCGGGCGAGCAAATCATCGGCCATGTGTTTCGGCGTCCCCAAGCGGTGGTCAGCGGCACCGGGTCAGGATCCCTTGCCGCGGCAACGTATTACTTTAAAGTAACTGTAGTGGACGCGGCCGGCCGCGAATCCGCGCCCAGCCCGGAAATTTCACAGACCGTCGGGGCGTCCAGCTCCATCAGCCTTTCCGCCGCCACGGCGATTTATTTTCCGGCCAGTTGCAACGTTTACTTCAGCACCAGTCCCGGCACGGAAGGGAATTACTTCAACTCGACGGCCGTGACGAATGGGACCTGCACGTATACGCTGGCGACCACGACGGGCCAGACGGCCAAATCGCCGGTTCCCATCGGCAACGCGATGCGCTCCTGGCTCACCGAAGAAAATAACGCCAATTCGTGCTTGTTCTGCGGGTTCAGCGGAGGGCTGGGAACCGGCTTTCTCGGGTTCAATCTCACCGCGGCACAATACGGCGCGCCTCCCACGGGAGTGCAATTTCCGTTTAATGGCGGCGTCCATAGCTATAAATTTTATTCGGCCTCCGAGACGACTGCTCCCGCCGGAATTGCCAGTGTCGACGAGCTGTATGCCGACTCGACCGCGCACCGGTGGAAGAAAATCGAGAACAATGGCGCCGTCCAAACTCTGGGAAGCGCCGACAGTTCCGCGTGCGCTTACCAGGGGCCCGCTTCTGCGGTTACGGGAACCGGGGCGGCCGCCACTTACTATACCTGCAGTCTTCCCGCGGGCGTGATGGGCGCGGGGCAGGGAATCATCCTCACGGTCCTGGCCAAGCACACGACGGGCACCGCGGCCGTCAGCTACACGCTGTCGTTCGGCGGGACATCCACAACGGCGGCGGTCCCGGCCGGGGCCGCCAATCAACTGGAACGCATCACCTACCTGGTCATGAACAACGCGGGCTCCACCAGCGCTCAGACGATTTCAACGGTGGGCCAGGACAGCAATGGCGGAAGCAACTCGCTCAAGCTCGATACGGCGGCCGTCAGCACCGCCTCCGCGGTGACGATCAACGTGCAGTTCAATGTGGCGGCGACGGACGCGATCACGCCGGAGATGTTCCTAGTCGAATTGAAGCAGTAAGTAGCGCAGGCTTCAGCCTGTGGGGTTTGACTCCAGCTCGATTGAAGGTGCTTGGACCAACCCCCGCAGGCTGAAGCCTGCGCTACTGGCCCTGCCTCTCATCGGTGTTTGAAAAATTCGTACGAAAAGGACTTCAGGAATGGTCAAATTACACAATTGCTGCTATCGCAGTGTGTGCCGCCTGCTGCTGGCCGCCGCATTCCTCGCCACCGGAAACGCCCGCCCCCAAGGAGTTCCCGCAGGCACCGCGCACAGCGTCACACTCGTCTGGCAGGCGCCCTCGCCCGTCGGAGGTTCGGGAACGATCAGCGGGTACAACGTGTACCGCTCGCCAGAGAGCACACCGGGGAGCACGACAAACTACGCAAAGCTGAACACGGCGCTTACTGCGGGACAGACGTACACGGACAGCACCGTGTCCGCGGGTGCGAGCTACTCCTATTGCGTGACGACCGTGGACTCCCTGGGTGAAGAATCGGTTTGTTCGGTTCCGGCAACGGCAAATGTGCCTTCAAACCCAAACGCCCCGAGCGGCCCCCTCGCCACCGTAAAGTAAGGAGGACCGCATGAGCGCCTGGACAACTTTTCAAGTGTTGTGGCGCGGTATAGTTGCAGGAATTGTTGGGGCTGTAGAGAAGAACTAGTTGAATTACCCGAGTAATAATCTCTTTACACAAGGTTCCTACCGCGATACAAACTTGTGCTTGTGGGTGGAAAGCGAGCATACGAGCTCTGGGCTGAATCAATTCGGGAGATTGGGATTCTAATGTTCGTATTCGGGCCGTTGGAAACATTACTGCGAAGTGGACATGCGGATTGGAAAGATTGGCTCATAGCATTTGCGGTCGCTATAATGGGATTGTTGTTGATCGTCAAGGGCGTGAGAATGGAGACAGAAACATGATCTATCTCCCTTGGATAGTATTTCTTCTCGGAATTTTCTGGATGATCCGAGAAGGCTCCAAGTCCAAAGAGCAATATTTGCGCGAGCGTAAGGCCGAGGAGAAAGAGAAGATAACGACCGCAAGTGAGGGCATCGTGATTAAGGCTCTCAAGCAAGATCATGGTCAAAGCCGCTAACCTGAACACGTAGAAACATTAGGCGATCAAAGCTAGGCGGGAAGTTCTGCGTATCGAAGTCGCGGCGGTCTTGCTAGCTGGAGACATGGCTTGAGTGGAGCAATTTGAGAGGGATATTTCCGCCGCCTAAGCCTGAGTGCATCGCACAGCCATCTTCCCCCTATCCCGAAATGCGTTATCCTCGCAAACAGAGATCCTTGGCAGCATTTCCGACCATCAAATAAATTCGGCAGTTCACCCCTACCGCGCTTACGGAGTGGCCGTGTCCAATTGGGAAACCTGGCTCAAGGGCATTGTCGCCGCCGCGATTGCCGGCGGCGCCAACGGCGTCATCACCGGCTTCGCGGCCGTGGGGATCGATCCGCAGCACTTCAACCTGCAGGCCGGGCTGCGCGCCACGCTGGCCATTGCGGGAGTGAGCGCGCTCATGTCCGGAATCATCGGCGTGGCGGCGTATTTGAAACAGTCGCCGCTGCCGAATGGGACGTGATTCGTGAATCGCGATTTGTGATTCGTGCAAATCCAATTGTCCATTACTGTATAGTGAGCTATCTATGCGACTATCACTAGTCGCGATTCACAAATCACGAATCACGCCTTCCGCGCGGTTGTCACGAATCACGATTCACAAATCACGAATCACGAGGACCAACCATGCCTGTCGTCGGAACTACCGCCTACAACACAGCCGGGCAAATCACGGCGCTGGTGCGCTCGCTGTTGAATGATGCCGCGGGGAATCTTTTCACCGATACGGTGCTCTTGCCGTACGTGAATTCCGCGTACCGCAAGGCGCAGCGCTCGCTGGCCAACGTTCAGTCGGGCAGCTTCCTGAGCGACGACGTGTTGCTGGTCGTGCCCGGAGTCGCGGTGACGGATGCCTCGGCGCAAGTCTCGATCACGGACGCGACCGCGCCGCCGAACCAGTTGCCGCCGGACCTGCTCGTGCCCGCGAAATTGTGGGAGCGCGCGAACCTCAGCTCCGACGATTTCATCGAGATGACGGACTTGACCGATCACGATGGATTGCCGTCGGAGCCGCAGGCGCAGACGCTGCGTTACTGGGAATGGCGCGCCGACGGTTTGTATTTTCTCGGCGCCACGCGAGACACGCAAATTCGTTTGCGCTATCAGAAATCGTATCCCGATTTAACCGACGCCACGAGCCCGGTGCTGATCCGCAACGCGCAGGAAGCCTTGGCGTATGCCGCCGCGGCAATGGCCGGAGCAGCGCGCGGCGCGCCGCAAGCCGAACGCTGGGACGTTGCCGCGTCCGACGCGCTCGAAGATCTGATTACGCGTGCCACGCAGCGCGAACAGCAAACCGGGCGGCGCCGCAGGCCGTTTTCTTCGCGCGCCGGATTCGCGCCGCTGATTTGAAGTAGCGCAGGCTTCAGCCTGTGGCTTTTCCGCAAATCAATCGATACGTGATCCGACGAGCAAAGACCAAATTCCACAGGCTGAAGCCTGCGCTACTCAACCCATGAGCATTGCTGGAACAATTGACGCGCCGCTGGATCTGTTCGGCGGGCTGGTGACCGACATGGCCGCGGCGGATCTGCCGCAAGGAGTCTCGCCCGATTGCCGGGACGTGGCGTTTCTGCAGGGCGCGGTGAAAACGCGGCCCGGGCTTTTGTCGGTTTACTCGGCCATCGCCGGGAATCCTACGGTCAACTACCTGAAGACCTTCACGCAGCCGAACCTCGTGAAGACGCTGCTGGCGATTGATTCGGCGGGAAAGTTTTGGGGCGAGAATTCTCCAGGAGTGTTGACGCAGCTCGCGGCCGGGCTTACGCCGAACGCGGCGGCGAGTTCGACTTCCTTATTTGGCCGCGAGTACATCGCGCAGCATGACGGCACCTTCGGTTTGGACATGCCGCGCCAATACGACGGCACGAATCTGGATCGCGTGAGCCAGGTCGGCCCCGGCGCGGGTCCGGCCGCGGTCGCTGACATCATCGTGAATATTTCGGCGATTTCGCGAGCGTCAAATGTGGTGACGGTGACCACGGCGGCGCCGACGGGGATGCTCCCGACCGACCGCGTCCTCATCGCGGGCGTCACGGACACGACCTACAACGGAACTTTTCCGATCGCCTCGATCATCGATTCGCTGCACTTCACTTACGCGCAAACCAATTCCAATTCGTCCTCGAGCGGAGGCACCGCCGCTCCGGTCGGCGCCATCGGCGCGGGCGTGCATCAGTGCGCGGTGATTTTCGTGACGCGGCAAGGCTATCTGACGCGGCCTTCGCCGCCCATTTCCTGGACGGCGGCCGGCGGCCTGCGCGCGAACGTGACGGGCATTCCTTCCGTCGCGACGTTGCCGAATATTGTGGCGCGCATTCTCGCGTTCACGGGCGCGGGTGGCGATTTGTTTTTCTACACCACGGGCCTGGACGGCGCGCCGCAGATGCAAGTGTTCGACAACAGCGCCTCTTCGTTCGTCGTGGATTTTTCGGACACGGCGCTTTTGGCGGGAATTGAAGCGGATTCGCTGTTTCAACTGGTGGAGCTCGGCGAGTGCGCGGGCGTGATCGCCTATTCAGAGCGCCTGTTCTGGTGGGGCGAGCGCAACAAACAAAATAATTGGGCCAACCTTACCTTTGACGGCGGATTCGGCGGCGCCGGAAACAATGTGCCGCTGGGCTGGACCCCCGACGCAACGTTGTTCGCGGGCGGCAGCTACGACTCCTCCGGCGAAGCCATCTGGGGCGGCGACTACGCCATCCTGGGCGACGGCGCGACGGCGACGCGCGGGCTCATGACGCAGTCCGCCGTGAGCGATTTCAACGGCGCGCCACGCCTGCAAGCCAATACCAGCTACTCGGCTCGTGTTCGCGTGCGCATGACCGGCGCGCTCGCGCAAGGAACGCTGCACGTGCACATCTACAGCGCGTCACTGGGAATTTCGACCGCCGGCATTTCCGTTCCCGTCGCGCAAATCACGGCCGGCGCGTGGAAGGAATTTATCGCTCCGATCACTCCCGCGCTCGGCTTCCCGACGATTCCGCCCGACCTGTTGCTGCGTGTTTACGCCGACGGCACGCCCACACTCAATGCCGGATTCCTGGTCGAGAACATTGAGATTTTTCCCACCGCGCAGCCCTACAACACGTCGCTCGTCCGCGCCTCATTCGCCGAGGATCCCGAAAGCTACGACGGCGTCAGCGGCTTCATGAACGTGTCCGAAAACGACGGGCAAACCGTGCGAGCGGCGTTCCTGTTGCGCGAGCGGCTCTACTTCGTGAAGGACCGCTCGCTGCACGTCACCGAAGACGACGGCGTGAACGAGCCGGCTTCGTGGACCATCAACGAAGTTTCGCGCGCCGTCGGCACGCCGTCGGTCGCCGGAGTGGATA
The DNA here is from genome assembly GCA_963719875.1 of uncultured Acidobacteriota bacterium. Lineage (GTDB taxonomy): Bacteria > Acidobacteriota > Terriglobia > Acidiferrales > UBA7541 > Palsa-360. The sequence continues at coordinate 404,930 of CAVRDJ010000004.1, forward strand.
CGGGCGAGGACTGGGTCGTCATCGCCGGCCGCGCGGGGATGTACATTTTCGACGGCGGCGAGCCCATAAAAATTTCGCAGGAAATTCAGCCGTTGTGGGACACCATCAACTGGGCCGCCGGGCAAACGCTCTGGGTGCGCGTGGACACGCGCAACAAGCGCATCCTGTGCGGCGTCCCCACCGGCTCGGCGACGTTGCCAAATTTGATTTTGGTGCTCGATTATCGCAGCCTGTCGAGCGCCGGCGAAATCGAATCGCTCGGCTCAATCCTGTTCTCGACGCTGTCCGGAAAATTGTACGCCGTAGGCCGCTCGCGCAAGTGGTGTCCGTGGAACATCACGGCGAATTCCTGCGCGCTCGCCGAACGCTCCGACGGCACTGCGCAAGTATTTCTCGGCAACGGCCTCGTCGGCGGCGCAGGCAACGGAAAAATCTATCAGCTCTCCGACACGCAGTTTTCCGACGACGGCGCCGCGATCAATTCCTTTTACACGACGTACTTTTTCCTGAGCCACGACCTGGAACAAGCCCTGCAAGTCCGCTCGCACCGGAAACTCTTCGCGTATCTCGCGTTGTACGCCGAAGGGGCAGGGAACTTGAACCTCTCCGCCTTCGTCGACAACGAAGCCTATCCCACAGCGCTTACGCCGCTGCCCTTGTCCTCGCCCGGCTCAAAGGATCTCGAGCTCCCAATCAATCTCCTAGGCGAACGCGTCGCCTTCCAGTTGGGCACGAATTCCCCGGGCGCATGGTTCAAGCTCGAAAGGTTCATTCCGTCGTTGCTGCCAGACCCTTGGGCACCAGTGCGAGGAAGGAATTAGACTTTAGTAGCGCAGGCTTCAGCCTGTGGGGGTTCGTCCAGGCAAGATCGATTGTCCTCGCCACCAACACCATCTACTTCTCGTCGACAACCTTGCCCGCACCAACCCCCACAGGCTGAAGCCTGCGCTACTGAAACCCCATGCTAAAAATCGGCCAACTCGCGCAGATCAAGGGCGAATCGCCCTACGTGTACGAAGCGCTTACGCAGCTCGTTAACGGAGTGAACGCCGTGGGACGCGCGACTGGCGTCGACCCCTCGGGCAGCATCGCCGCGCCCTCGCCGATCGGCAGCCTGAACGTCACCGCCGCGGACGGAATTTTCGATTTGGCGATCACCGACAACTCGACGCTCCATCGCGGCATTTTCTATTTCGCGGAATCTGACACGACGCCCGCGTTCCAACAGCCCTACGTGCATTTTCTCGGCAGCTCCCGCAACCTGCGCGTGGCGCTCGGCAACCAAACGCTCTACTGGCGCGCGTACTCGCAATATCTTGGCTCGGAAACTTCGCAGCCGGTCGCCTTCGGCACTCCGCCAACGGCCGTCGCAGGAGGCGGCGCGGCCGCGGGCCCAGCCCTGCAGCCCTCGAACGGAAGCGGCACCGCATCCGGCAGCCAAGGCGGCTCAGGTTTCGGCCAGGTAGCGCAGAGCAGCGCCGACCCCGTCATCTTGCGGTAGGTTTAAGTAGCACAGACTTCAGTCTGTGGATTTTTCTGTGAGACTTTGTTACCGCGCCGCCTGAAGAAAGTCAACCCCCACAGGCTGAAGCCTGCGCTACATAACCCACAAGTCCATCATTTCGCTTCGCCTCCTGTGGTGAGCCTTTCTCAATGCGCATCCGCGAATACACCCCCGCCGATTTCGACGCGCTTCGCCGCATGCACACCGCACAGGGTTTCGGCTACCCGCTCCCCGATCTCGAAAGCCCTCTGTTCGTAGCAAAGCTGGTTCTAGAAGATGTCGATGATGACACGCCGAACGAAAATGAAAGCTCCGAGGGCAGGGAAGTGGCGCATCGCAATTCCCTGCCGGAGCCATCCGCCAGCGCCAGTCCAAGTCGAATTGCGATGGCGGTCCTGCTGCGCCTAACCGCTGAAGCGTACCTGCTGCACGATCCCGCCGCCGGCACCCCTCGCGAGCGATGGCAGCGATTCCTCGCACTTCACGAAGCCGCGCAGAACAGCGCCGCCGCGCGAGGCCTCGACGACGTTCAGGCTTTTCTCCCGCCGCGCGTAGCCCGCGCCTTCGGCCGCCGCCTGGCCCGCCTCGGCTGGACGCACGATCCCTGGCCCTGTTTTTCGCGGCGCGTGTCGTGATTCGTGATTTGTGATTCGTGAAATCCCACCCGGCTACGACCTGTCGTATTGCACGAAGGGTTTTGCTTTTTACGAATCACAAATCACGACTCACGGTTCACGAGTCACCGACCCCTCATCAACATAGACCACGAATTACGAATCACAATTCACGAATCACGACTCCGGAGGTCCCCATGGGACGCGGCGCACAAGCCCAAACGCAGCAATTGATCGACCAGCAACTTTCCCAGCAAAACGCCATGAACCAGCGGCTCTACGGATCGAGCCAGGCGCTCGGTTCGCCAGCGGCGTCCGGCTATCAAAACCTGCTCGCCAATCCCGGCTATTCGCAGGCGGAGCAATCGGCGATCGCCAATCTTTCGCAGTCCGCGCTGTCCTCCTCCTTTGACGCGCTGGCGCAAAACGCCGCCAACCGCGCCGCGCGCACGCGCAATTCCGCCGGCTACGGCGAACTCATCGACTCCCTCGCTCGCACCCAAGGCCAGGACCAGGCCAGCTTGGCGCAGCAAAACCAACTCTCCTTCGCCAACGCCTCGCGCTCCGACACGCGCGCGGCCCTCTCCGGCCTGTCCGGACTCTACGGCACCGACACGGGCCTGCTCGGCCGCGCCCTCGGCGTCCCCGCACAGTTGCTCGACGCCAGCGCGCGCAACGCGGCGTCCAACGGATTCAGTTTCGGTTTCGGCCCCGGCGGCTTGTCGTTTGGTTTTAAAGGTTAGTAGCGCAGGCTTCAGCCTGTGGATTTTCCGCCCGAGTTCTCGGACTTCATCCGCCAGACAGCTATCGTTTGCGCGAAGATGCATCGCTTCGTAGTTTCAACGTTCAGATGACAAAACCCACAGACTAAAGTCTGCGCTACTCACCCCCATGAACCCTTACTGGATCGTATTCGGCTTCCCTTCGTGCCTCCAGTTATTCTTCTTCCTCCGCTGGCTGCACCGCCGCACGCGCGACGATGAAATTCGCCGCGCCTTCATCCGCGACATGGCCATCAATCACCTCCCGCACCTCTACCACGCCCTGCGCCAGATCGCCAGCCAACTCGGCATCGAATTAGAGGAACCCCCGCCCGTCCAGTTCCTCGAGCTGAACGGCCACCACAAGCGGTGATTCGTGATTAGTGATTCGTGACCCGTGAAAATCTGACCGCGTTGTGGGCAGATTCATTCCACGGATCGCAGATCGCGAGACACGAGTCACGAGTCACGGATCACGTTCCCATGCCTGCCACCATCTCTCCCGAAATCATCGACCTCGCTCGCCACATCGCCTGCGAGCACTCCGTCGACCCAGCGCTCGTCTGCGCCGTCATCGAGCAGGAATCCGCCTGGAATCCCTGGGCCGTGCGCTACGAGTCCGGTTTCCTGACACGCTACATCGCCCCGCTCTATACCGCCGGAAAACTAAGCGCCACCGAAGCCTACACCCGCGCCATGTCCTGGGGACTCATGCAGGTAATGGGCCAGGTAGCCCGCGAATTCGGCTTCAAGGAGGCGTCGCTCTCCGAGCTCTGCGATCCCGCCACCGGAATCGAGTTCGGATGCCGCATCCTGTCCGCCCGGCTGGCGCGCGCCAAAGGCGACGTCCCCGCCGCCCTTCTCGCCTGGAACGGCGGCGCCAATGCAAATTATCCCGCCGAAGTCCTAGCCCGCCGGCGCAACTATTCGTCCCGCCCCACCTAACGTGCCAGCGAAAACGCAGTTCTCATCGATTCGCCGCAACTCGAATCGCAAATCGAAAACATAAATGTAAACGTAAATGTAAAAGTAAATTCCCAAATCTCCATGTCACATCACAAATTTCAAATCATCTGAAATCTGAAATTTATCTGAAATCTCAAATCTCAAATCTCAAAATCTCAAATCAATGCTGTCCCATTAAAAGTCGAATAGATTCAATTGCATACGGGACTCGAGGTCCTGGAACTCGTCGTGGAAGTTGGAAAACCCTTCTAAAATGGGGGTTTTCTCGAAAATGGTTACGCGGAGAACCTGCAGGATTTTGTAGAGGCTCAACCCCAGCCCCAATTGTTTTTTGACAATCGCTACCAGCACGTACACCGCAATCGCTACCCACACTTGGGTCTTCACGGCGTTCTCGGAGGTGCCGTAGAAGGCCTTGATGCGCAGGTGCTGTTTGATCCAGCGAAAAAATAACTCCACGCGCCAGCGGGCACGGTACAGTTCGGCGATGGTCAGAGCCGGGAGCAGGAAATTGTTGGTGAGAAAGATCAACCGCAATTCCTTTTCGGCGTCGAAATAATGAATGCGGCGCAACGGGTCGGGATACAGGCGCGAGGTTTTTGGGCCGGTCAACTGAATCGTTTGATCCGACCGCAGTCCACTGGAGCGGCACACCGGATGCCACTGGCGCCGCCAGAACCGCGTGTTCTGCTTGGCGCGCGTGATGAAGAAAGCGCGCCCTTGCGTGAGCACGTAGAGACGGCCAAAGTCCAGATACCCTCGGTCGAGCAGGTAAAACGCCCCGGCTTCGGGAAGCAATTGGTCCAGAAGGTTGATGTCGTGAACTTGGCCCCCAGTCACATAAACATTGGCTGGAATGCAGCCTCGCAGATCCAACAGCGTGTGCAGCTTCACGGCGCTTTTGTGGCGGCGGAATTTCCCCCACGGAAAAAGCGCCAGGCATAAATCGATGGTGGTGGAGTCCAGGGCATACACGGTCTCGGACAATTCCACGCCGAACGGTTCGTCGCGATACAGGTCGCGGGCGGTGGCGATCAGGATCTGAGCGAAATCGGCGTAGATCCTCCAACTGCGATGCTCGTTGGCATGTGCCAAAGTATTGCGACGAACTGGCCCTCGGAAACCCATGTGATACAGCTTGGGCTGCTGGGCGCGCAAACAAGCTTCGATGTCGCGAAGACTTTCGCGGTAGGTGAGCTGAGCAAAGGCCAGACAAAGGAACTGATCCCAACAAGAGAAATCTTTGACGTAGCGATGGCCCTGATAGCGATCCACGCAAAGTTGAAATTGGTAGCTCGGCAGAAAATCCACAAGCTGAGAGAAGACGGTTCGGCCCAGATTCATCGACTGCCTCCGGAACAACCTGGAAAGCAGTAAGATGAGGCCAAAAACGGAGCAAACCATTGAAATCGAAAAATCTCACCGGAACCCCTTACATTCGCATCATCAGGCAGTTACGCAGCATCGCTCAAACTTTCTTGGGACACTATTGATCTCAAATCTCAAATCTCAAATCTCAAATCTCCCTCCGCCCATTCGCCCCCTCCCGCAACCCCCACGGAGGACTCGCACCCCCAGCAGGGAACTAGGCAACCTCATCCCCGTCGCAATCCCATCGCGATTCATAATTTTCACGAATCACGACCCCCAAATTCCCTCCCCAATGAGACCCACACTTCACATCGTCGTCTTAGTCGCCGCATCGATCGCCGCCGCCCTATTCGCCGATGCCTGGCGATCAGCCCGCCATGACTCCCAACAACTCACCGCCACGCTGGCCACTCAAAACACCGTGATCCAAACCGCCGCCGATCTCCAAAAGCAGCGCGACACTCAGCTCGCAACCGCCCTCGCCGCCATTCAAGCCCAAAAGCGCGCCGTCCAAACCCCGCAACAAGCCGCCCATCAACTCGCCTCCGTACTTCCTCCTCTCCCTCTCCCCGTTTCCGTTCACACTCCTGATCTGTCCCCCCCGCTTCCACCCGGAGAACCCCCTTCGACTTCCATCTCCATTCCGCAACCCGACCTCGTCCCGCTCTACGACGATTTACAAGACTGCCGCGCCAGCACCCTCCAGACCGATGCTCTCAAAAAAGATTTGTCAGACGAAAAGTCCCGTTCCGCAGCGCTGCTGCACGAACGAGACGCCGCCGTCGCAGTCGCGCACGGCGGAACTATGTTGCTGCGTCTTAAGCGAGCCGCAAAATGGTTTGCCATCGGTGTCGCCACCGGAGCAGCCATTGCCGCCGTCGCCCACCACTAGCCCGCATTTCGAGCACCCCCTCAGCCATCGCTTCTCCTAAGACCAGTCCTCCTAGAGGTTAACTATTGAGTTCGAGATCCCTCGTCGCAGTGTGAGGGCGCATCAGTAAGCCATTCCCGCAACGGGCCAGTCGAGTTTGCGCATGCATTTCCCTTGCAGACGCCAAGCTGAAAGTCCTGCGGAATGACATGCGTTTGTGTAGGTAGCCCCTTCACAGTCCGCGGAAGAACTCAAAACATAGTTAATCCGAAGCACGCTACGCGCCCAGGAATCTCCAATTTTTCTAAATTGAGACGAAAGCAAAAAAGTGATTCCTAGCATCGCTTGCCAGCGACAGCGTGACGCACTTTTTCCGCAACCCCTCCACCCGAAACGCAACCCCACATTGAATCTCGACAATTCCTACCTTCCCACTTCTCACTCGCGCTGCTTCCCCAATTTCTTGCAGCCGATCACCCCCCCAAAATCTCCGGAATCCGAATTCCTTAGCGACCATCCCCGCCGCCATCGATGGACGGAAATTTGCCCCTGACAAGCAGGGAAGACCCCCACAAGTTGCAACAAAAATCGCTCCGCCCAATACTCACCAAACTCCTCCAAACCCAGCCGGAAGCTCCTAGGTGTCCCCATCTAAAACAGCAATCAGTGAAATCGAATACCTCAACTAGCCCCCTTGGTCCATCAACCATTTTCCACAATCCGCTCAAATCACCTTGGCCCACCCCGAAATCAGATCCCCTCGCACAAGTTGTGCACACTGAATCAAACATTCTCTCCTTGACTCAATACGTCTTATAAGCTATATTATGTTCACTTAAGGGACTGAGTAAATGTAATGTACTGCTCTAGCATAGATTTATCCGGGCCGACGACCCGGCGACTGTTTACGAATGTTGTTGGGGTGGCGGTGATGGTCAGGGCGTGGCCTTCCTCGATGGTTGCCATTACTTGAGTTGAGGTTTTTGGGTTGATCATGCAGGCTCGGTAGGGTTCCGCGTTCAAACCTAGTTGGTTTGCTAGATCCAGCATCTTTTCCCATACATTTGAGGGGGTGATTAGATCTTGGGCGTCAAAAATGGCGTCGTGGATTTTCCAGAACGCGGCAGGGCTTTGCTCAAAGGCGCATTGGCTGGCGATTGCTGCGGTCATCGCCCAGGGGTGAATATCGGTCAAGGGGTATTGTTTGAAAACGAGGCGGACTTCCGGGTGGCGCGGCAGGAGTTCTCTTAGGACCAGATCCAGCTGACGACAGGAGGGACACTCGAAATCGGCGAACTCGATGAGCGTAATCTTGGCGTCTTCCGGGCCCATCGATGGCGACTGGCCTACATGGAGCTTGGAACGGATGTCGGCGAAGGGGTCCACCGACATGTCTGTGAGTTCTCCTCGGAATAGGAAGGTTCCAGTTTTTGAGACGTAAACGACGGCGGTGTCGGACTGTTCTCCGACCGAAACTTTTACTGGAACTTCCAGTAGATCAGCAATGGGAGAGGGCTTCGATGGACCGACTTTGACATCAAATGTAGGGCCCCAGGCATACAAATTCCTTAAATATTGCTCAATGCGGCTCTCGAGAGTTTCTGGCTTAGCGGCTGACGAATCGGCCGGCTTCGGAGCAGGAGATTTCTCCTTTTCTGAGGTGGTTTGAGCAACTGAAGGAAGCCGGAAGACCGCAAGAAATAATAGAGCCAAGAAAATCAAATTTCGGCGCACTGTGATGCTCCTCTCAGGAATCGAATTTTTGAACGATCGGAAAGGGGCGGCCCAATCCAAAAGCCCGGGATGTAATTTTCAAGCCAGGAGGGGCTTGCCTTCTTTTATATTCGTTCCTGTCGACTTTGCGGGCAATCGCCCGCACCAATTCGATATCGAAACCAAACTCGTCGATAATTTCCTCGGGGCTCTTTACGTCTTCAATATAGGCTTTTAGGATCCGGTCCAGAACTTCGTACGGAGGGAGGGAATCCTGATCTTTCTGATTGGGGCGAAGCTCGGCGGAAGGCGGCTTTTCGACCGAGGCGCGGGGAATGAGTTCCCTTTCGCGATTGATCAGATCCGCGAGCGCATACACCATGGTCTTGGGGACGTCAGAAAGCATTGCCAAGCCGCCTGCCATGTCTCCGTATAGAGTGCAATACCCTACTGCCATTTCAGATTTATTGCCGGTGCTGAGAACCATGGAACCGAACTTGTTCGAGAGCGCCATCAGAAAGTTTCCGCGCACTCTGGCCTGAAGATTTTCCTCCGTCACATTTTCCGGCTTGCCGCGGAAGGCGTCTGCTAACGTGGTTTGGTAGGAGTGGAAGACTTTCGTGATCGGAATTGTCAGAAACTCGATTCCCAGATTCTCCGCTAACTGGCGGGCATCGGCGCGGCTGCCTTCGGAGGAATAGGGTCCGGGCATGGAGACGCCGAGCACATTTTCGCGGCCAAGGGCTGCCACGGCTATGGCGGCTACCACGGAGGAATCGATGCCTCCGCTCAGGCCCACAACTACAGCGCGGAAACCTGACTTGCAAACGTAGTCGCGCGTTCCGCAAATGAGCGCTTGGAGGACCAGATCGAGCTCGGTGGCGGGCTGCGAGTGGAGGTCGCCCGAGTATGTCTCTGTGTCAAACAGGACGAGGTCTTCCACAAAGGAGCTTGCTTGGGCGGGGATTCGGCCGTCGGGCAAGACAACGACGCTGTCTCCGTCGAAGACCAAACTGTCATTCCCGCCGACCTGATTGACATAGACAACAGGCCGGCCGTGCGATTTTGCGAGCGCGCGCAACATGTCCAACCGCAGGGCTCGTTTGTCAATCGTGTAAGGAGACCCTGAAATATTAATGATCATCGTGGCGCGCTTGGCAATCAGTTCGGCGACCGGATCGCGCTCATAGAGGGGCTTCGCCCAAAACGTTTTATCGTTCCAGATATCTTCGCAGACGGTGATGCCCAGCTTTTGGCCGCCAAACGGGAATACGTTTTGCGCTGTGGCGGGTTGAAAATATCGGGACTCGTCGAACACATCGTACGTGGGGAGCAGCATTTTGTGCTGGACGAATTCGATTTTTCCGCTTGCCAGAAGGGCCGCGGCATTGGCGGCGGATTTTCCTGTCGATCCTGAGGCGCGGGCCGCATACCCGATGATGGAGGGAATTGGCAACTTCTTCGCCAGGCAAGCCAATTCCCTTTCGTTTCGGTCAATAAATTGAGGGCGCTCGATCAGGTCCATCGGCAAGTACCCGCACAGACAGAGCTCGGAGAATACAGCCAAATCCGCGCCTCGCTGTGAGGCGCGCTGCGCAAATTCCAAAATCTTGGCGGAATTTCCGGCGAAGTCGCCTACGGTGGGATTCAATTGGGCAAGAGCGATCTTCATGAGTGGACTATAGAATACGGGGCACGATAGCGCATTGCAACGAGTTCACGAAGGGCGATCCAAATTGGGGATGCAAAAGAAAATGGGCCTGTGCGAAGACTCGCAAAGGCCCATCAGCAAACTTATCCGGAGCGAGAAAGAATCGCGGCGCTCTTATACGCTGAACGAGCTACCACAGCCGCAGGTGCTCTTGACGTTCGGGTTGTTGAACTTGAAGCCTGCGCCTTCCAGCGTCTCGATATAGTCAATGGAGACGCCTTCCAAGTACATTTCGCTCATCTGATCGACGAGGACCTTGAGTCCGTCGAATTCATAGACGTTGTCGGTGGGATTCTCGGAATTCTCAAACGCCATGTGATAGCTGAAGCCCGAGCAGCCTCCGCCAACGACAGCTACGCGGAGCGCTATGGGGGCCGGGTTCTGCTGGCCCATAATCTCTTTGACTTTCGTTGTCGCCACTGGAGTAACTGTAATCATTTCAGTGTTTTCACTCCCTGCCGGTTCCGGCGAGTTTTCATGCATCTTCATTATAACACAGGATGCAAGCGCTCTGCCCGGTGTTTAATTCTGTTTCTCAGTATAAGTGTTTGATGCTATGAAGCACTTAAAGTTTCGTGGGCCTGGGGCATGGGAAGTAGAAACCTGGTGCGAGCGCGTTCTATCCCTCCAAACAAACCGATTCACCAGGCAATTTCCGAACAAGAACCTTACGCGCGGACTCCTTCGACGATGCTCAGTGGACACTTGGTCGGCACGACCCGGATCAGCTTCAATCCCGCGTCCCTGAAAAGCGTCGCGAATTCCTGCCTGGTGCGCTCGCGCCCTCCGATGATCAGCATTTGCATATCAAGGAGCTTGCCCCGGTCGGGGTGGTTGCCCGGAGAGATCACGGCGTCGACGACAAGCACCCTTCCCTTCTCCCTCATGGCGGTGCAACAGTTTGAGAGAATCTTCGCGCAGCGCTCATCGTCCCAGTCGTGGAGGGTTCGCTTCATGAGGTAGGCATCACCGCCTTTGGGCACCGCCTCGAAAAAGTCTCCAGATTGCAGCGTGCAGCGTTCGGCAATGCCCTTGGCCGTCACGTACCGATCCTGCTTGGCGCGCGTGCTGACCGAGGGGAGATCGAAGAGCACGCCTTTCAGCTTCGGATTCGCCTTCAGGATACTGGCCAGGAGGCTGCCGTTTCCTCCACCCACGTCCACGAGCGTCCGGATTCCAGAGAACTTATAGGCGGCCGCAATCGCGGGATTCTCCGTTGATGAGACGTTGGTCATGGTCTCACCGAAGATCTTGAGGTTGTCGGGGTGCTTTTCGAGATACTCGAAGGCGGGAACTCCGTGGGCTTTGAGAAATGGTATCTCACCTGTTTTGACACCGTGGAGCAGTTGCGCCCAGGCATCGTCCCAATACTTCTCTCCAAACATAAGCGCGGCGGCGTGCATGGAGCCCGGGACCGCTTTCTGAAGAGTGACGGCGAGCGGGGTCAGCTTGAATCTTTTGTCGTTGGTCTCCGCGAAGACGCCGAGGCTGGCCAAGGCGCGAAGCACACGGTAGAGCGCCGGGGCCTGAACCTCTGTGGCTGTCGCCAATTCTTCGACCGTGCGCGGGCCGCGCTTGAGATGGTCCGCAACTTCGAGTTTCGCAGCGACGTAGATCAGGTGCGAGACCCAGCGTCCCATGATGAGCGTGAACATAACGGCTGGCGGTGGTGGGTTCTTGGCCATGGCGGTCAATCTCCAAAGGGAAACTACTTCGATCGGCGATCAGTGCCGTCCGGTTTCGGCGATTCCGGCGCGCGACGGTTATGCCAAATTTCACCGCGCGGTACAAGACCCCCTAAGTAGATTCCCGACGCTATGTTGGAAAATTAATTTTAAGCTGATTTTCGACAAAGCGCAGACCATCTCTGTAAAATGACTGAGACTATGGCTCTCAATATTACTCTTCTTCCCGGGGACGGGATCGGTCCTGAAGTCGCGAATGCCGCCAGGCAAATTGTGGAGGCCTCGGGGGTTTCGGTGGAATGGGAAGTGTTTGCGGCGCCACTTAAAGACGGCAAACGCGTGGGAGAATTTCCTCGCGAGCAGGCGGTGGAATCGGTGCGCCGCACGCATGTCGCGCTGAAGGGGCCGATGGCCACGGCGGTCGCGCAGGGGCCACCAAGCATCAACGTCGCGCTGCGCAAGGAGCTCGATCTGTATGCCAATTTGCGTCCGGTGCGTAACGTGGCCGGCGTTTCTTCTCGGTGGTCGGGCGTGGACTTGGTTATCGTGCGGGAAAATACGGAGGACCTTTATGCAGGGCTCGAGCACACGGTGGTTCCCGGCGTCGTGGAAAGCTTGAAGATCATTACGGAGCACGCTTCGACGCGTATTGCCCGGTTCGCCTTCGAATACGCGCGCAAGAATGGACGCAAGAAAATTCATGCGATCCATAAGGCCAACATCATGAAGCTTTCCGACGGCCTGTTTCTAAGTTCGATTCGCGCGGTGGCGGAGAAATATCCGGAGATCGAATATCGCGAATTGATTGTGGACAACGCGTGCATGCAATTGGTAATGAATCCAGCGCAGTTTGATGTTCTGCTCCTGCCGAATCTTTATGGGGACGTGGTCAGCGATCTCGCCGCAGGACTCGTCGGCGGATTAGGCGTCGTTCCAAGCGGCAATATTGGAGATGTAGCCGCATTGTTTGAAGCGGTGCACGGGACGGCGCCTGATATTGTCGGCAAAGGGATCGCGAATCCGACGGCGATCGTCATGTCGGCGGCAATGATGCTGGACTATCTGAACGAGGCGGCTGCCTCGCGCCGCATCCTTGGCGCGCTTGACAAGGTGTATCGCGAGGGCAAGCACACTACGCGCGACGTTGGCGGGACGGGAACGACGCAGGAGTTTACGCAGGCGGTGATTGCGGAGATGAGGTAGGACGGGCTTCAGCCTGTCGGGTTTTCGAGGATTCTGGAAAGTCAAAACAAGACGGGCTGAAGCCCGTCCTACGCAATTCAGAAACTCGGTGGGCGCTCGGCGGATACGCCGAAGATTCGCTCCAGCGCGAGGCCCGCGCGGCCCAAAGTGCCCTCGTCGAAAAGCCGGCCAATCAGGGTGACGCCGTGAGGCACGCGGCGCGGCGGCGAGAAAGTAGGAAGCGGTTTCTTCGGGTCTGGCGCCCAGTCGCTTCGAGCTGTGGATACCTCGACGAAGCCCGCTCGTAATGTCAACGAGGGATGCCCGGTGAAATTGGTTATAGTGAGCATTTCGTCCCGCAGAGAAGGAACTAGAAGCAAGTCCACACTGGAGAAGACTCGAGCCATTTCCATGGCGACGCTGCGGCGGAAGCGGTCGGCCTGAACGAAGTCCACAGCCGAAAGGAACCGCGCCTGGCGGAACAAGTTGGGCCAAGCGTCAGGGGCTTGAACTTTAAGCTGGTCCACACCGTGACTCAGCGTGAGCTCTTCGAAGGCAGCAGCCGCTTCCGCAAAAAGGATCAGGCCCAGGGAGTCATAAGGCCAGTCGGGAATTGCCACTTCAACCGGAACCATGCCCGCCTTGCGAACCGCCTCCAAGGCATTGCGGTCCACATCGGTTGCCGGATTTTCCTTCATCCAGCCAGGGAAATAGCCCACGCGAAGCCCCCGCACGCTCGCGCTGGCGTCGAAATCAAGCTTGCTGGGTACGCTGGATAAGTCGCCCGCGTCCGGCCCGGAGATGGCATGCAGCACCAGCATCGCGTCGCCGACACTTCGGGTCATCGGGCCAAGCTTGTCAAGCGACCAACACAGAGTCATTGCTCCGTTGCGCGGCACGCGGCCGTAGGTGGGACGCAATCCAGTAATTCCGCAGCGCATGGATGGGCTGACGATGCTGCCATCCGTCTCGCTTCCGATCGCAAAACCTACGAGTCCCGCTGCAATGGCGGCACCGGGACCTGCGCTTGATCCGGACGATCCTTCCTCGAGCAGCCACGGGTTCATGGTTTGCCCGCCGAACCAGATATCGTTCAGAGCCAGCGCACCCATACTGAGTTTCGCAATGAGTACGGCGCCTGCGTCGTGCAGACGTTTCACCACCGCGGCGTCTGCCGTGGGAATACGATTCCGGAATGGCTCGGCCCCGTATGTGGTCGGAATTCCAGCGGTGTCCAGGAGGTCCTTCGCACCCCAAGGGATGCCGTGCAGCGGGCCACGGTACTTCCCTGCCGCGATCTCCGAGTCGGCCTTCTTGGCTTGCGCGAGTGCGAGTTCACGCGTCAGGGTAATGACGCAGCGCAGTTTGGGATCAAATTTCTCCAACCGGTCGAGATAAATTCGGGTGAGCCGCTCGGAGGTAAGCTTGCGCTGTTCGATCCAGCGCGAAAGTTGAGTCAACGGGGAGAACGCAATTTCGTCATCCTTTGCCGGCAATGGTCCTGGATCGATGGTGTTAAGGATAAATCGGTCGCGCTCCGGGCCTCGCTTTTCGCCGGGCAGAAGCGGGTCCCAACGCGACCAGGGCGCCAGCGCCGGATCCAGCGCAACTTTGCGAGGACCAGTGCGCCGCTCGTAAACCGAGGCTACATTCATCCGCCAGCTACGGGCTGCTAGGTCGCGTTCTGCACTCGTTAAGTTGATCTGCACGAGCTTCTCTGCCTCGGCAAAAGTTGAAGGCGCCACTTCCGGCCCGGCAGCTGGCGAGGTGCCGAACGCGGGTGGCGCACCTGGCGGAACTTCGGAAGGTTTTTGTGGCTTGCTTCGGCATCCCGCAGCCGCTCCCAGCAAGGCAAGCGTTGATTGCGTCAAAAATTGCCTGCGCGATTTTGACATTTCTCCTCCGAATCGAGCGGCGACGGGTCACTGGTGATTCGTGACTCGTGATTCGTAATTCGTGATCCGGGAAAAGCAAATCACCGGAGCCTTCGGTACGGTCCGAGGTCGGCGATTTTCACCAGTCACCAGTCACAATTCATCGTCCTTCGTTTCCCGTGCCGCAAGGAGGCCGACGAACGTCAGAGCGGCTGCCCCGGTGAGATAGTAACCGACATACTGCAGGCCGTAGGTTTTGGCGAGATACGTGGCAATGTACGGCGCGAGCGAAGCGCCGAAAATGCCGGCGAAGGTGAACGTCAGAGAGCTGCCCGTGTAACGCACCGAGGTAGGAAAAAGTTCGGACAGCACTGTGCCAAGAGGGCCGTAGGTCAGGCCCATTAACGACAGCCCGACTGTCATCATCAGTACGGCGCCGGTCGTTCCCGCGAGAAACATCGGCGCCATTACGAGTCCGAACGAGCCGATCGCTGCGGTGACCCAGAGCAGTGTGCTGCGGCGCCCTCGTTCGGCCAAAATCGCGCCAACGGGGATGAAAATCGCAAAGAACACGATGGCGAACAATTGCATCACCAGAAATTTTTCCCGGCTGTAACCGAGCGCGGTTGTGCCCCAGGACAGCGCGAACACTGTCATCAAGTAGAAGATCACGAACGTTGCGAGCGCCACAAGCGTGCCTACGACTACCGTTCCGGGGTGCTCGCGGAACACCGTCAGCATGGGCACCTTCACTCGCTCACGCCGGCTGAGGGCGTCGCGGAACACCGGCGTCTCGGTAATCGTCAGCCGCACGTAGAGGCCGACGAGGACGAGCGCGGCGCTCGCCAGAAACGGAATGCGCCAGCCGAAGGCGAAAAATTGTTGGTCGGTGAGCCACCTCGAGAGCGCCAGAAATATTCCCCCGGAAAAAAGGAATCCGATCGGCGCGCCAAGCTGCGGAAACATGCCGTACCAGGCGCGCTTCCCGGGCGGCGCATTTTCGATCGCCAGCAGCACCGCGCCGCCCCACTCGCCGCCGAGGCCCAACCCCTGCCCGAATCGAAACAGCGCGAGCAGCGCCGGCGCGGCCACGCCGATGGTCCTGTAAGTCGGCAGAGCCCCAATGGCAACCGTGGAGACTCCCATGGTGAGCAACGCCGCGACCAGCGTTGCCTTACGGCCTACGCGATCACCGAAGTGCCCAAAAAGTGCAGAGCCAACTGGCCGCGCGAAAAATGCAATCGCAAAAGTAGCCAGCGAAGCCAGCGTGGCGGTGGCCGGGTCGGACGATGGAAAAAACAGTTTTGGGAAGACCAGCACCGCCGCAGTCGCAAAGATGTAGAAATCGAAGAACTCGATCGTGGTACCGATCAGACTGGCAAACAGCACCTGTACAGGCCTGTTGATCGCCACGCCCGCGCCAAGGGAAGCCTGACTTATCGCAACACCGATGTTGTTAGGTTCACGCAAGAGTGTCCAGCTTACCTCAAGTATGGCTCGAAACGACTCCCGGAATGTCTCTTACTCTTCCACAATTCGGTTGTCTTCGGATGCGCCGTGATCCAGACACAATCGGCCGTATGTGCCATCAGGATTTTCAGAAATCTTCGCTTGAGAAACTTAGGGACGGAATCGAGGAGAGGGCTCCTCCGCCTCGTCCGCCAATACTCCGGCGTGATTGGCACGGATTTCGCGTGATAGACTCCACAAAACTCTGCGCGGAGGTCAACGTGAACAAAATTTGGCTCGCCACAATTCTGTTGATGGGCTGTGCCTCGCTGGGCGCTCAAACGCCGGACACGAAGACGGCTCCAGTGGCTGCTCCGCCGCTCAAGGTCACAATTCTTGGCTCGGGCGCCGGGCCGCGGGTAAATCTTCAGCGTTTTGGTCCCAGCATTCTCGTAGAAACATCGATGGGCGACAAGCTTCTCTTCGACTGCGGCCGAGGCTTCGCGGAGCGGTTGACGGAATACGGACTCTCACTGGGCGCCGTTGATAAATTGTTCCTCACACATCTTCACTCGGACCATATACTTTCCATCCCCGACCTGCTTCTCGTCGGTTGGCTCGAAGGACGGAAGACCCCACTGCAGGTCTGGGGGCCGGCGGGCACCAAAAGTATGATGGATTCCATGGGCAAAACGTTTGAATTCGATATCCGCGTCCGGGGCGATTTTGACGGCAGGCTTACCCAAGCCGGCATTCGCAGTTCCAGCAAGGACATTCAGGAGGGAGTGATTTACGAAGAAAACGGCGTGAAAGTGACGGCGTTCCTCGTAGATCATGGACCCGTGAAACCGGCGTTCGGGTATCGGGTCGATTACGGGGGGCGCTCCGTCGCAATGTCCGGCGACACACGCTTTTCAGAAAACTTGATCAAACATTCCCAGGCGGTCGATGTGTTAATTCATGAAGTTGCGCGGCTTACTCCACCGAATCCGAAACAGACAGAACGCGAGCGCGCGCAACAAGAAAAGATCGTCAGGGATCTGCATACCACGGCCGAACAGACGGCCGTGGTTTTCAACCGCGTGAAGCCGCGCCTGGCCGTCTATTCGCATGGCGGTAGTCCCGAGGATCTTGCCGAAGCTCGAAAGACCTACTCGGGGCCTTTGGAGATTGGCGAAGATCTAATGACGATCGAGGTCGGTGACCGGATCGAAGTGAGAAGGCGGGGGAAATGAGCGAGGTGACAGGACCGCGAACGGTTGACATGCGCTGAACACCGTTGTCTATGACAAGCAGTAGCAGATAGTGTTGCCAGGCCCGGCTGGCCGCGGATTCCTGCGGCTTTTTTCCATGAAGCAAGATGGCTTCTAAGTGCAGAAGTTAGTCGTCTCGGCTGTATCCTGGTGTGCCACAACTCATTCCCTATCCGGTCCTTGATCGGGTAGACTTAGCCGGATTTCTTTTATGCCGCTTTCTGCAGGCGATAAGCTTGGCCCTTACGAAATCCTCGCGCCCATCGGCGCGGGCGGCATGGGTAAGGTGTATCGCGCCAAAGATCCGCGCTTGAATCGCGACGTGGCGATCAAAGTTTCTGCCTCGCAATTCTCGGAGCGCTTCGAGCGCGAAGCGAAAGCCATCGCCGCGCTGAATCATCCCAACATCTGCCAGATTTACGACGTGGGCCCAAATTATCTGGTGATGGAATTTATCGAGGGGACGGCGCTCCACGGTCCTCTCCCGCTCGATCGGGCGCTGCGCTACGCCGTACAGATTTGTGATGCGCTCGACGCTGCGCACAAGAAAGGCATCACGCATCGAGATTTGAAACCCGCCAACATTCTGGTGACCGCAAACGGCGTGAAGTTGCTGGATTTTGGCCTCGCGAAGATGGGAAGCGCCGGTGCTTCGCCAGCTTCCGATGACCCCACGCAAGCTGTTGACCTCACCGAGGTGGGTACGGTCCTGGGCACTGCGTCGTACATGTCGCCCGAGCAAGCCAAAGGCGAGGCGACGGACGCGCGCTCCGACATTTTTTCTTTCGGCGTGGTGCTGTATGAAATGCTGAGCGGCCGCCGGGCCTTTTCGAGGAACTCCTCCGTCGAAACTATGGCCGCGATCGTACGTGACGAACCCACGCCGCTGGATGCGCCCGCGAGCTTCTCCTCGATTGTCACCCGTTGTTTGCGAAAGTCGCCCGCCAGCCGGTTCCAGGCGATGAACGAAGTTCGCGCGGCGCTCGAGCAATCATCTGCGGCTCCCACCGCCAAGACTCCCTCCATCGCCGTCCTGCCCTTCGCCAACATGAGCGCGGACAAAGAGAACGAATACTTCAGCGACGGCCTGGCCGAAGAAATTTTGAATTTACTCGCCAAGATCCCTGGCCTGAAAGTGATTGCGCGCACTTCCGCGTTCGCTTTCAAGGGCAAGGAGCAGGACATCCGCAAGATCGCCGAAACACTCAACGTGGGGACGATCCTTGAGGGCAGCGTGCGCCGCGCCGGAAACCGCATCCGCGTCACGGCGCAGCTCATCGAGGCCGAGAATGGATCGCATCTCTGGTCGGAGCGCTATGACCGTGACATGACCGACGTCTTCGCCATTCAGGATGAAATCGCCCAGGAGATCTCGGAAGCGCTCAAAGTACGTCTGGCTCCACGCTCGCACGCAGTGAATATCGAGGCTTATCAGAACTACTTGAAGGGACAGTATTACTTCTCTCGCCTGACGCCGGAGGGTGTGGCGAAGGCGAAGGAATATTTTGTGAAGGCCTCGGCCGTCGATCCGAATTACGCTCCAGCCTACAGCGGCCTGGCGCTGTACTACTACGTCCTCGCGACATTCGGCCTAAAGCCCGTTGGTGAGATGGCCCCCTTGGCGAAAGCGGCTGCGGAGAAAGCGCTGGCCCTTGATCCTGCCACTGGCGAAGCACACAGCGCTTTGGCGAGTATGGCGGCAGCGTTCGACTATGACTGGAAAGCGTCTGAAAATCATTACCGCCAAGCCCTGGCCACGCAGCCTGTCCTGCCAAGATTTCGATACAGCTATGCCGTGCATTATCTGCTCCCGCGACGACGAATTCCTGAGGCCATCGAGCAATGTCGCTTGGCACTCGAGACCGATCCGCTTTCCATGCTTCCTCACTTT
Organism: uncultured Acidobacteriota bacterium; assembly: GCA_963719875.1. Taxonomy (GTDB): domain Bacteria; phylum Acidobacteriota; class Terriglobia; order Acidiferrales; family UBA7541; genus Palsa-360. The sequence continues at coordinate 423,775 of CAVRDJ010000004.1, forward strand.
GGAATGGTTCGCTCTCTGATCGCCGGAGAACAGTACCGGGAAGGCATTGAGTTTGCGCACCGGGCTCTGGAAATCGATGCAAACTACCACCCAATCTGGTTTGAGACGGGACTCGCCCAACTTCACTCAGCCCTCGAACAAGAAGCGATTGCCAGCTTGAAACGAGCGGTGGAGCTGGCGCCCAGTTACTTTATGAGTGAGTGGTCACTGGCTGCGGCGTACTGTCAGGCAGGCGATCGCGAGCAGGGCCAGGAGTTGGCGCGGAAGCTTGTCGGCTCGCACGGTCACACAGTCGGGGCTGCGCTTTATTACGCCGCCGCCGGCGAAGTAGAGGCGATGTTTGAAGCGCTTGAAGGGGCCTTCCAACAGCGGGATTATTACATGATCCGCATTCAAGACCTGCCGTTCTTCGACCGCTACCGCGCCGACCCGCGCTACCAGGCCCTGCTCCAGAAAATGAACCTGGCGTAGGCGCACAAGTAGGACGGGCTTCAGCCTGTCTGGTTTGCGTGTGGAGCTAGCAAAAATCAAAACCAGACAGGCTGAAGCCCGTCCTACCAAAGAGTGGATGGAATTCCTGGTGTTATGCCGCATCCATCGGTGATACGCTCCGAGACTACCAATCGGCCTAGCGGCTCGTTTCACTTTCAGGAGGGGCCATGTCGCGTCTCCGTCTTTTCTTGTGCGTGCTGGCGATCGCGTCCGCGGCGGCGCTTTGCTCGGCGGCCGACCGCATTCTCTTTTTGCACCTTGCCCCGACTCAAGCAGCCCTGTTCATCTCCAACGCGGACGGCTCCGGAGAGCGGCCCCTGATGCAATCGGGCTCGCTCGATTACAATCCCGCCTGGTCTCCAAAAGGCGATTGGGTCGTATTCACTTCAGAGCGCGCCGGGTCGGCCGATCTCTACCGCATTCACCCGGATGGCACGGGTCTCGATCGCCTGACGGACGATCCTGCGTACGACGACCAGGCTGCCTTCTCACCCGACGGCAAACAGGTCGTCTTCGTCACGACGCGCGCCTCGGGAACCGCTAACCTATGGATACTCGACGCCGCCTCTCACAAAGCAAAGCCTCTGACTTCCGGCCGCGGCGGCGACTTCCGGCCTGCGTGGTCTCCTGACGGGAAATGGATTGCCTTCTCTTCGGATCGCAAGAGCGATCTTCCGCCAGCGAAAGGCCGGTGGGAACGCCTGCATCTGGTCGACATTTATCTCATCCGGCCGGACGGCACCGATTTGAGACGTATCTCGGAGCATGGAAATTTTTGCGGCAGTCCGAATTGGGCCCGCGATAGCCAAAGCGTCGTCGCCTATTGCATGTCGGCCGAAGAGACATGGACTTATCGTGTGGGCACGGAGGATGGCGAGACCAATCTGGTGCAAATCAATATTGCCGACGGCAAAACAACCCCAGTGACCGCCGGTCCGGGCGTCAAAGAATACCCAACGGTGCTGCCGTCAGGCGAGGTCGCTTATGTTCGCCGCCAGAGCCCCGTGCAGGGAGTCTTCTACGCCAGCGGCAAGGCAGGTCCGGCGGGCTCGGACGTGCGGTCTCCCTCCTGGTCCCCGGACGGAACTCAGGTCGTCTATAGCCGGTACACCACGAAGCGCACTACTGAACCCGTGAAGGTCTGGAGCCGAAATCCGAATTATGAACTATTCACCACAATTTTTTTGCCTGCATCCGATCCGACTGGGGAGCGCATCGCGGTGACCAGGATGAACCCTGACGAAATGGCCAGCTTGTACATCGTCGATGAAGGAAAGCCGGCGCGTACGATTCTGGAGCGCAAGGAACTGATTCTGGCGCCGCAATGGTCTCCCGATGGCCGGCAGATCATTTTTGGCATTGGCGGTTTCACTTCGTTTCTGGACTTCGCGGCGGGAGGAAAAAAGCCGATCGATCGCGTAAATGGCGGAGCGCAGGTCGGCATGATCAACGCCGACGGATCGGATTTTCACCTGGTCACTTCGGGGTCGAACAACAATGCGTTTGCCTCCTTCGCGCCCGATGGCAAGCGGATCGTCTATCGAACCGCAGGCCCTGACGGCGAAGGGTTGCGCATCATGAATCTCGAAGATCACTCAATCGCCGTCCTGACCACCAAGTACGACAACTTCCCCGCTTGGTCTCCGCGAGGCGATTTGATCGGTTTCATCCGCAAGATTGAAGGAAATTTTGAAGTGTTTACGATTCGCCCGGACGGCAAAGATCTGCGCCAGTTGACCAATACTCCCGGCAACGAAGCGCACCTGGCCTGGTCGCCGGACGGGCAAAGGCTTGCTTTCGCCAGCACGCGGATGGGATTCAAAGACGAAGCGCTCTACTCCGGCGCGCCGCAGCCCTACGGCGAAATCTTCGTCATGCGCTATGACGGCACGCAGGTCGAACAGCTCACCGATAACCAATGGGAAGATGGCGGACCCGCCTGGCAGCCACGCACCCGGAATTCGGCCGTCGCGACAGCTCGCTCGAAATGAAATCACATCATCTTCCACTCGGAAACTGATTCACTTCTTCTTGACGAGCGGCATTGACAAGTCGAATTGCGTCGGCAAGAATATGTTTGAGTAACCCATATTTTTGGAGGCTCGACGTGGCGTATTTGGCTCCCAGCATCGAGGAATTTCAGGCGGGGACGGTGGTCAAGCACTCGCCCATTTCTACCGGCACGACGACCCAGCGGAAGCGCAAACCCCATATTCTCGCGGTCATTAATGAGTGCTGCACGGGATGCGCCGGCTCGCCTGCTTGCGTCGAGTACTGCCCTGTTGCAGATTGCATGTATTGGGCGCCGGATGAGGACCACGCCCCGTTTGGCCGCATCATCGTCGATCCCCTGCTGTGCATCGGATGCAAGCTGTGCACCAGCAAAGGCCCTGACGGCGCGTTCCTTGAAGGCTGCCCGTGGGACGCCATTGACATGGTTCCGCTTGCCGAGTTTGAGGGCGAGCATGGCGCGCTTCCCTTCTGAGAAAGTGTGACTGGTGACTGGTGATTAGTGACTGGTGATTCGTAATTCGTGAAAACCAAGAAGTGGCGTTCCGCTCGGCTACAGACTTAACTCCGCGACTCTTACCAGAAAAAGCCCGCCCCATGAAACAAGCAACGACGCAAATGTTGGCTGGTTTTCCACCAGTCACTAATCACCAGTCACTGCTGCCGCGTGGTGATTTCGCGGGCGGTCAGCGCCGCCTGCTGCTGAATCTGCGGCGGCATTCCCTCGGCGCCTCGGATGTAGGGATTGACAGCGGGCAAGTCGTCTTTCTGTCCGATCAAATACAGCGCGCGTAAGGATTCCCACACCATTTCGGGGCTGGGATCGACGAGTAACAGCGGCTCGCCGGTTTTGACTTTTGCGTTGTCCGACAGAATCCACTGCCGGATCGTGCCGGGAACATCGGAGCGGACTTCCGTCTTGTCATTTCCGATCGTGATATGCGCGAGCAAGGTGCCGGGATTGATTACGTCTCCTGGTTTGAGGCGGATCGAGAGATTGCCGGTACGCTGCGCGACCACCGTGTAGGGCGCGAGCATGCCCGCGATGAGGGCGTGGCCCGAAGGGTCGGCGAAACGCACCAGGGAGAGAGCGGCGTTGCGTTGCACCATCGGATTCGCGTCCGCGAGTTGCTTCGCGAGTGCGGCATGAAATTGCGGCGATTGGTTGTCCTGCCCCATGACCCACGCGGCAGTCACGCGCAACTCATCGCTTCCCTGCTCTGAAAATTGGATCACTTCGGGATACCAGATTTTCGCCGATGCGCGGATTCCGGGATTTGGACTCATGATTCTGTCGGCAATTTGGGAGAGGGCGTGTTGCGCGCGGCGTGGATGCAACGTGTCCGCAAAGTAAGACGCAAGGTCGGCATCGTTCAGCGGACGCGTGAACGTGGTCATATACCACAGCAGGAAAGGCATCAACACGAACGCGAAAGTAAGGACGAGGATCGCAACGAGCCACTTCTTGGCCATCCCGGGTTTGGGAGGGGCTGAGGGGGATTCAACGGCGTGTGGCACGCTATTCATGGCACGTTCGACCTAATCATCGTCTCTTGGGAACTGCCTGATCGTCCCATCGTAACTCAGGTGAGGAAGGTTTTCGTAGCGCCGGCGTCTCGCCGGCGCTACGGACGCGGCGCGTAAATCTGATAGAGCACAACATAAATCAGCACACCGGTCACGGAGACGTAGGCCCACAGCGGGAGCGTCCACCGCGCGATGCGCTTGTGCGCCGGGAAATTGGAGCGCAAGGCGCGCACGAGCGAAATAATCACCAGCGGGACAATGACAATCGCGAGGATTGTGTGCGTGGTGAGCATCCCCAGATACGCGTAACGCGGCGCGCCCGTCCCCGGAAAATGGACCGGGGCCTCCCCTGCGGCATACAAGTGGTAGTGATAGGAAACGTAAGATATCAAGAAGGCCGCCGAAGCGGTTGTCGCTGCAAGCATGCAAGTCTTATGCGCGAGGACGCGCTTGGTGCGGATCATGACGTACCCCACCGTGACCAGGATGGCGCTCGTGCCATTGAGGACAGCGTCTAACGCAGGCGGGGAAATCAATGGGGCGGTTCCTTCCATTGCTCTTGTAGCGCCCGCCTTCAGGCGGGCATCCACAAGAACCTAGAATGCCAACCTGAAGGTTGGCGCTACACAGACCGGGCAAATCGCCGTACTACTTTGCTGCGGCCGGCGGACCGGCTGAACCTGCATCCTTTTGGTGCTTGCCGATCCATCCCTGCTGCTTGGCCTGCACCAGGAGAAGCAGGCTGAAAATTAAAAACATCATCAGGGCAACACCCAGCATCAGCAAGCCATCGATCCCGTGAAAAAGCTCCCTGGAAAAACCGGCGATGATCCCCAAAATCGAAAGCACGACGATCACCGCAGACATAATGGTCAACTCGGCCTCATTTTCCTGTCCCTTCATGGCCTCTCACATGCGCCCCGCGCGCGCCGAATCTTAACGGGTGAATTTGTCGTAGATCAGCAATCCCAACAACACCGGCAGGTGAAGCACGGTCGCGTGCATGAGCCACTTCGCTCGAAGATTGGTCTTCGACGCCGCAGCCCACAAGCACACTTCCACGAGCATTAGCCCCAAAACCACAGCCCCGAAAAAGTAGCGCGCTCCGGCGAGACCAGTCACCGCCGGCAGCAGGCTCACCGGCACAAGCAACGCCGCTGTTGTCAGGATTTCGCGAAATGTCCGCGTACCTTCGGGATCCACTGCCGGAAGCATCTTGATTCCCGCCCGCTTGTAATCTTCGCGGTACACCCAGGCAATCGCGTCAAAATGCGGGAATTGCCACAGGAACAGAATGGCGAACAGGAACCAGGCCTCAAGATTGAGAGTCCCTCTTGCAGCGGCCCAGCCGATCAGCGGCGGCACAGCGCCCGGAAACGCACCGACCAATGTGGCCAGCGTCGTACGGCGTTTCAAGGGCGTATAGGCGCAGAGATACAAAACGGATGTGGCGATACCCAACAGCGTAGCAAAGGCATTCGTGGCCAGCGCGAGATACAGCGTGCCGAATCCTAGGAGGGACAACGCAAACCAAAACGCTTCGCGAGGGCTTAGTTGCCCAGAAGGCAGCGGACGGGACGCCGTGCGGCGCATCAAGGCGTCGGTATCTCGTTCGAAATAATGGTTGAGGGCCGACGTCCCAGCCGCAATCAGCGTGGTCCCAAAAACTGTGTGCGCCATCCGCAGCCAATCCAACGGACCGCGAGTTCCGAGGGCATAGCCTGCCACCGTGGTCATGACCACCAGGAATGAAACATCGGGCTTGGTCAGCGCCAAATAAAGCGCAGGGCGGCTGGCCTCCGATGCGGCTGTTCCAGTGGCTTGTATCGATGCTCTCATCGGTCTCTCAATGGGCTCTTAATGGGCTCTTAATGGGCTCTCAATGAGCCACCTGCTCCGAAGCCGGGGCGGAAGACGCGACAGCATGGTCCGCCCTGAGCATGCGATAGCTGATCAAGGCCGTTACAAGCGTCACCGCCAGCACCAGGGCTCCTGTAACCGTGTGCCCGACCGTCAGGCCTACCATTACACTTATCGGCTGCGGGAATCGCGCGCTGTAGAGCCGGGACCAATATGCGCCTGCTCCCAACAAAAGCTGAACTCCGATCAGGATATGGAGATAACGCGCGCAGCTTCGAAGCGCAGGCACATCCGCGAAGCGTTTCTTCAGCGCTCCCGCAGTCATAAAGATCAAGATTGTAACAATGACTGCGCCAGCGAGGTGAGGAATAATTCCAAACGCCTTGTGCCGGAACGCCGCGCCCAAAATCAATTGCAGGAACACAGCGACGAGGGTCCAAATCACCAAAGACCTGACACGAGGCGAACCGGGGTCATCGGTTTCCGTGAGGGCGCTGTTCCACCAGGAACTCGTAAATACGGCGATGGCGACAACCGTGGAAAAGAAGAGCTGGGCCAGGGTTGCATGCGCGGCGGAAACTGGCGGAGGTTGGAACATGCGTACGGTCATGCCGCCGAGGATCCCCTGCGCAATGACCCCGCCAAGGGCCGCCAAGCCCAGCCAGCGCATCCAAGGGCGTTTTTCAGTCCTCCATAGCCACGCGGCGAGTCCAATCGTCAGAAGACCCACGCACGTCGCGATGACGCGGTGCGTGAATTCATAGCGGATGCCCCCCACCATTGGCGGGTTAAGCGAACCATAGGCAAGAGGCCAGTCCGGAATGGAGAGCCCTGCATCGTTCGAAGTAACCAACGCGCCTGCTATCAGGAGAACAAACGTGCAAGACGCTGTGAAGACTGCATAGCCGTGCAGGGCTTCGTTGTGGGTTTTATTCGTCATTGCGGCGGGCTCCAATTACAGCCCAAACCCTGAATATCGCCCGCCTGGGCATGAACTGCAGTGCCCAGACGTTTTCGATTTCATGCAGTTTTTCTCTGTGGCCTCTGTGTTGCGCTTTTCGGATTTCAACACAGAGGACACAGAGGGCACGGAGAGGTCCGTGTCTTAATCTCCGGCTGCAGCCGTGGCTTTAAACGTAAACGTCACACTCTTGGATTCTTTGGGCCCAACCGTGACGGTCTGCTCGCTCGGCCCGTAGAGCTCATGCCAGGCGACCAGCGTGTAGGTGCCCGGAGGAAGATTCTTCAGATCAAACTTGCCGTCCTTATCGGTGACTTGAAAATACGGGGTCGGCAGGACGGCCATGTACGCCTTCATCCACGGATGGACATTGCACTTCACGGGGATGGCGATCTCTTCGCGCGTGAATGACTTTTCAATGGGGGCGGCGCCCGGTGGCTGGGACTCGTTCCACTCGCGATTATCCTTGGGAATGGGGTGGATATTGTGCGTGGTCTGGTCGCTGTTCACAACGTCGATGTTCTGGCCCACCTGCATGGCAATCACGTGCGGGTGATACTGGCAACCCTGTTGCTCGATTTTCGCTGCCGCCGCAGGGGCCGGGAAGGAATATCCGTCCAGGCCGGTTTTCACGTACACGACGACGTTAGCGAGCGCCCCGCCTTCACCGGTGACGACTTCCTCGGTCATCGCCGGGCTGGTGCGTGCCTTGGAGCAGGCTGGCTCCGCGGCCATGTTAATCGCCTTCGCTTTCGGCCCAGCGCCGTCAAGCTTCACCGATCCGGTGACCTCGCCAGCTGTGGCAGGATCGACCGTCTTTCCGGCCGGCGCGCCTGCTGCCGGTGCGGCTGTATTTTCGGATGACTCTGGTTTATTCCCCCCGCAACCGGTGATCGCCAGGGCGAACGCTCCAACTGCCAGAGAGTACATGCCCAATCTAGTTTTCCTCACGAAACAGTTCCTCCTCTTCGAATTCGAATCTAGAATCTCGCTTTTTCAAAGTTGGGTCAAAAATCTCTACTTCCCTGCGCCACCCGAGCCGCCGCCCGAAGGCGTTCGGCCCATCAGAGCGCGCTGCTCCTCGGGCGTCAACTCAAACATATAACGCACCAGCAGGTTGGCGTGATCCCCTGTGTACCCTTTAAAGCTTGCAGGCACCGGGCCAGAGAAGACCCAGCGATCGCCGTCGCGCTTGAAAAGGCCGGAAGGCATGGCTGTCCCTGGGGCGATTAATGCCGGATTGGTGATCCACCGTTCGGTCCAGCCCGGCTGCAATCGCTCCTTGGCGAAAAGGAAATTCGGAGCAATGGCGTTCTTATCGTGCCCCGGGTCGCCCGTCGCATGGCACTTCAAGCACGGTGCGGCCGTGCTGGTGAACAAGTCCCGGGCCATTTCCTTTTCCGCCGTGGTGATCGGCTCAATCTTCTGTGGAATGTACGGCTGCGGCTGGCTGGACATGGCCTGGAAGAATGACACCAGCGTGCGGATTTCATCGTCGGACAAGAAGAACGTCGGCATGCGCACTTGCAGATACGAGCGCACCCCGTTGCGGTTCACATCCGTGGTGCTCAGCGACGGGTTGGCCAGAAATGCCTTGAGCCAATCGGGACTGACGCGCGCACCTTCACTCGTCAGCACCGGCGGGAGGTTCTGCTTGTTTTCACTCTGGTACTGCGGCAGGCCCATCAGCACCGACCTCTGCCCGATTCCGATCTGGTGGCAGCCGATGCAATTGTATTTGGTGACCAGCCACCAGCCTTTTTGGATGGCGGCGCGCTGGTCGGCAGGCTTATACATGTATTCCTGGGGCAGGGTCGGGTCCGTGGAGCCCAGGAGGAAAGTAGTCAATGCGTCACTATCTTCTTTGGTTATATTCGGCTTCGGCATGCGCAGCCGGTCCATCGGATCCGGCTTGTACTTGCCGCGATCGAATACGCCCGGGTCCGTAAGCTTCGTATCGAAGAACCCCTTCAGGTCGTACCACTCGCCCCGCGGAGACTTCTTGCCATCGGGGAGAACGCCGAGCTTGGCGTCTTCGGTGAGCAGCGCAAAGTCCAGGCGCTCGATCGGCTTGCTGCCTTCGTTCGTCAATTCCGTGCCGATACGGCCTTCGTCCTCGAGGCCGGAGATCTCATGGCAGCCGGCGCAGCCGTAGTGCTGGATTAATTCCTTGCCGTGCTGCTTGAGGCTCGGATCGTCCATGAAATTTGCGGGTTCGTAGGACGCGTCAGCGTGCTTTTGGGTGATCAAGTAACTGGCGATGTCGCGCGCATCTTCCAACGTCAGGCGAAGGCTGGGCATGACCGTCATTTGCTGGACAACCATCTCGTGCCCGTCGTTCGGGCTGCGAGAATGGTCGAGGTCAAAGACGAAGGGAAGGTTGTGCTTGGCGTAATCCTCCGGACCGAGATCCTTATGCTCGAACGGGCTGTAAGGACGCGTGCGCGTCCGAGGATTCAGAATCCAACGAACCAGATAATCGTAGTTGTCCTTCTCTCCGACGCGCGACAGATTCGCGGCGAAATCTCCGCCGACCATATTGGCGCCTTCTCCCATCGAGTGGCACGCCTCACAGCCACGCTCTTCAAAGCGCACTTTGCCATTCGCCGCGTTTCCCGGGGCTTGCTTGGCAAGCTCGGGGCTCGTGATGGCCGACTGCCAGATGTATGCGGCAATCGCCTGGATCTCGTCGTCCTGCAGGCGGAACTGCGGCATCTTTGTTGTCGGCCGGAATTCGCGCGTGTGCCCCAGCCAGTACGGAATCCACTCCTTGTGAATCTTCAGGCGAACTTCTTTCAAGTCCGGACCGACCTTCTTGATTTCGCGGAGCAGGTTGGCGGAACGCCGGTCGAGCTCTGCGATCTTAGCGTCCATGCCCGACATGGTAACGGTCAGGTTGGTGGCTTCCGTGTAGTAGCGGTTCGCGGCGTCGTTGTCGGGAGCGGAGTCACCCTTCTTGTTCAATTGGGCGATCTGCAAGCTGTCGTCCTGCTTCTGATTTTCAAGTTGAGCAATCGTCTGGCGCGCGCTGACGAGTTCCTCGTCCTGACTATCGAAGCCCTGGAAGCGGTGGCAGCCGATACAGCCTTTTTCCCGGTACAGCTGCTTAGCGCGGTTCAGGACCGGGGCGTGCTCGGTCACCATGTCCGAAGCGTGGCACTGCTGGCATCCCGCGTTAAAATTTTCCCGATAATAGAGCGGCCAGAGCCAATGTTCGTACCGGCCGTGCCCCTTCACGACGGTATCCAGCGCCCGCCCATTTCCGCCATGGCAAGGGGAGCAGCCGAATTTCTCCAGCGGATGATATTTCATCATGTCCGGATCGGGATGGCTGGTGAACGGCGCATCGTTGTTTTTCGCTAAGCCAAGATCCGCTTTGGTGAGCGTCATGGTGACCGGAACAATCAGCGGGTCCGTCCCGAGATGGCAGGATTGGCAGCGATCGACGAGTCCGGCGCCGCCAAGATTGTTGAGCGAGGTCCCGGTAGGATTCACATTGACTTGACGGATGTGGATGTCCAGGCCCTTCATGCTCTGGCTCAGGGAAAATAAATCTTTCGAGGCCAGGCCGGGGAGCTGTTCTTTCACATATTCGTTCAGCTTGTCTTGCGCGTCCTTGGCGGGTTGATCGACGTTGCCGCGCTGGGCGACCAGTTTCGCCTTCGATTGCATGATCGAAACGAACAGGCCGTTGAGCTTGTCGTAGTCAAATTTCTGCTGTTCGATTTTGCCGCCGTCTACGGGCCAGGCGACATCGAACGTCTGTGCCTTCGCTTCGTTCAGTTGCTTGAGCTTGGAGTCCTTTCCGCTCTTGTCCTTCTCGTCGATTTGCTCCAGCTGATAGGTGAGAGAGCCGACCAGGCCGCGCGAAGTGGTGAACGAGTCGGTCATGGCCGCGCGCTGGCGGTCGAGCAAATCGATTTGCTGGCCGATTTCCTGATCCTTGGCGCGAGCGGCGTCGGTCGCGGCCTTCACATCGGCCACGAGTTTCTGGTATTGCGGCGTGGCATAAAATTTCTGTTCGTCGGCCCTTCGCTGCGTGTACTGCTTGTCCAGGTAGTTGGAATACGCGTTGGAGAATTCGGCCTGATATCTGCGCCAGGGGCGCAGGCCGTAGAATTCATCGTAGAGCGACCAGGACACGGTCAGCATCAGGATGAAAACGGAAACGAGGACCAGTCCGGCCATGGGCCGGCTTGTAATCGGATCGTCAGGAGGAAGCTGCTCAGGCACCCCGTGCCTCCTTAGTTTTATTCAGGGCCATCATGATTTTTGCAGACCCATCAGATGCTGAACCACGGCGTCACCCACACGTACTTGATGCGCAACAACAGCCGCAGGAGAATTTTCACCGGCAGGCTCATCATCAGGATCAAAAACAGTTCCATGGTCATCATTTGCAGCAGCGTCATGCGCTTGAAAATCTTTTTGCTGAATTCCGAAAGCAACAACAAACGGTGCACTAGATATCCCGCGACAATGAAATACAGCGCGATCGGGAAAATTCCAAAAATGATGCGCGCCAGAATCGGCGCGTAGCTGGCGTTGGACGCCGGCATGACGTGAACGAGCCACGACCCGTTGATGCCGAAAATCTGATCGACGTTGCGGTTCACCGCGAACTCGACCCGCTGCGCATCCCAGGTGTTCCCCGGCCAGAACCACATCCAGCCGGGGCCTCGTATGAACGTTCCTATAATGATCATCAAGACCCACAGCCCGATAAATCCGAACAGAAACGTGGAGATGGCGAATTTCCGCTGCTTGAAGGTGTAGTAGCCGTTCCCGAGAGGATTCGCGTCGATGTACGGCACGACCATCAAGCCGACGATGATGAGCGTCGGCATAATCACCCCGGCGATCCACGGATCGAAATAGACCAGCATTTCCTGCAGGCCCAGGAAATACCACGGGGCCTTGGCGGGATTCATGGTCACGTTCGGGTTGGACGGTTCTTCGAGCGGCGCGCTCAGCGTAATGGACCACACCATGAGCAGCGCCGTGACCAGGATGGCGGCGACCAGTTCGACGCGCATCAGGTACGGCCAGGTGTGAACCTCCCGCTCCCACTTGGGATTCCACGGCTCGGTCTTGCGGTGCTCCGTTTTCGCCAGCGCCGGGTCGGCGGAGAGCTTGTCAATCAAACGGTCATTCGCGAACGCCTGCCGGAAGGCGTACCAAACGTAAAACGGGACCAGGAATATCAGCGCCACAATCGGCACGTTGTCCGGAGCAGACGCGATCTCCCATATCTGGTGCCAGTTCATATCGGCCTCAAACCCCGCTCGTTAGTTTGTCAAAAACTGCCCTGATGCTCTGACCCGATCCCGATCTTCAAAGCTCTACGCCATTCCGCTCGGCCGCAGGATGACCGGCCGGTGGCCCTTCTCTTCCTTGATTTCCGATTCGAGCATGACCGGCGCGGGCCCGGAGATCCCGCCGTCCTTGCGCACGCGCCAGAAATGCAAGGCCATGAAAACGCTGGCGATCAGCGGAATCGCAATGCAGTGCCAGATATAGGCGCGCAAGAGCGCATTGGCGTCGACGATCGAGCCGCCGAGCAAGGCGAAGCGCACATCGTTGTACGGCGTCATGCCCAGCAACGCGCCGAACGGCCCTTCCGTACCTAACAAGGGCGTGGCCCTGGCCATGTTCGTTCCCACCGTAACGGCCCAGAAGCCCAATTGATCGTCAGGCAAGAGGTAGCCGGTAAAGGAAAGGAGCAGCGTCAGCACCATCAGGAGGACGCCGATGCACCAGTTGAATTCGCGCGGCCGTTTGTATGAGCCTGTGAGGAATACGCGGAACATGTGCAGCCACACGGCGATGATCATCAAGTGGGCGGCCCAGCGATGCATGTTGCGCAGCAGTTTTCCAAATGGCACATCGTTCTCAAGATACAAAATGTCGCGGAAGGCCTGCACTTTGCTCGGGTGGTAATAAAACATCAGCAGCACGCCGGTAAAGGTAAGGACGATAAACAAATAAAATGTGATGCCGCCCATGCCCCACGTGAATTTGTACTTTACGGCGTCGCGATTGACCTTGGCGGGATGCAGGTGGAAGAAAACGTTGGACAACACTGACAGCGCGCGATTGCGCGCCGTCTCATCGTGCTTGACCCGGAAAATGGACCGGAACAGCTGGCTCTTTTCGGGCTCTTTAAGCCCCTCGATCTCATCCTTGCCTTTTTCCTTGATCGTTTCCTTGAGGTCATTGATGTCCTTGCGGACACGGCCGAACAACCCCTTGCCGTTCTTTTCGCCGTTTTCTTCGGCCATTCCTACGCCCCCTCGAAAGATTGTCCCAGGTCCTGAGGATTATCAATTCGGCCTAGCAGCAGTTTCGAATCCCTGTAGGACGGGCTTTAGCCTGTCTGATTTCTGAGTGTAGCTCCCTCTAAACCCGACAGGCTGAAGCCCGTCCTACTATACGGGCAGATACGCGCCTGTATCGTTGAACTGATTGACTCCGGCGCGCGGGTCATCCATGTACAGCTTGCTCGTGTCCACAACGATTTTCCCGGTCGGGTCGAGATTTACTTTCGCCCGGTCCATGGGCCGCGGCGCCGGCCCTTCAAAGTTGACGCCCTCGCTGTCGTATCCGCTGCCGTGGCAAGGGCACTTGAATTTGTTCTCCGCAGGCTTCCATTCGGGAGTGCAACCGAGGTGCGTGCAGCGCGCGAAGATCACGAAGATTCGGTCCGGCTCGCGAACGACCCAGGCGCGATTGGTCATCAGGAAACGTTGGTCGATGCCAATCGAAAAATCCGCGGGGTAACCGATATTGAAAATGGTGTTGGGTTCGTACAGCGCGCGCGGGAAGAAAAACCGCAAAAACATCAGCAGGTTGATGCCGAGGTAGCCGTAAATCATCCCCCAAATGACGCGCCTGCGCATGGGATCCGGCGCGTCCGCGCTCTCTTTGGGTTTTGCCGCCGGCTTGGCTGCGACTGGCGGTTTTGGAGCTACTACTGTCCCGGCTTTTGCTATTGGGGGAGCCGGGGTACTTCCTTCCACAGGGTCTGCCATAATGCCGCTATTATACCTCTTAGAAAGAAATATGAGCCGAACCGATGGCAGTGCTGATTTCTATGTAACAGCTTCTTATATTTCCGCAACCCCCTGTCTGTCAAGGCGAATCCCATATTTTGTAATATTTTGTTTCCGTGCATAACCGGCAAGCCTGCACGATAAAGCCGGCGCCTCAGCGAATTCTATTTGGAGAAAACTTTTTCCGGGGGTCCGTGTGCACCAGATTATCGAGACGCGCCCCTTAGCCAGGAATCGGAAACGCAGACAGCGCACGCCACGGATTGGCCTTGGAGCAGCAGTTCGTGCCAGGCAAATAGGAATCCTGATTTGACCCGAATCGATCATGTTCGCTGAATCATTTCTCGAGAACAGATTTAAAACGCTCCAGTCTTCAAAAACTGAGCGGCAAGCAAAATCATTACTTCAAGCCGCCCGGTTGGCTCGTGACAGGATTCAATAGAATTTCATTAAGAAGTTATAGATCTTTGCAACCTGTTTCGAGAAAACCCCGGAAGCGCCTGCGTATCTCCTTTAATCTCAGTCTGGTTTGTGAACGGTGGGTTCTCAGCTGATTGGTAAGTCGATTGCCTCTATGTCTTCCCCTCGTTTTTTTAACGGAGGCAACCATGCAGATTCTCTTAGCCCTGGTTAGCTTGATCGTCTTTTTGGCGTTCACCCCAGTAGCCCGCGCGGATGCTGTGACAGGGTCTGCGGGCTGCGGTCCTCTTTCCGGGTCGACTCTGGACACTGCATGTAACGCACCGACTGGCGGGACCGCAACCGTCAGCATTTCGAGCGGGCAGTACAGCAGTTCAGGTGTGCTCGTAACTTTGACGTCTCTTAGCGGGTTGACTACGACAGCCTCGGAAGTCACTGAGGACCTAAATCCGAGCGCCGCGGAACAGTGGTCATTCGTTTTTGACACCGCAGCTCAGACCTTCTCAATATCGGATGTCGCCGATAGCGACTTTTTTCTCACCGGCACGATTTTAACCTTCACTCCCGGCACAAACTCTGTGACACTCAACCTCACTCCGACGTTGGTGAAATTTGTCAGTGGAGAGGGCAGTGGATTCCCTTTCTCAAAATCCCTAATCGGTACCGGAGATGCCGGGACAGCTACGGTCAATTACGACCCGGATGACATTACCGGTGTGACAGCATCCGCCCACTTCGATACACCTAAGTTCCCCACTGTGCCAGAACCGGGGACGCTTGTTTTGTTCGCTTCCGGCTTGCTTGGCCTCGCGCTGTTTATCGGCCAGCGCGGGTTGCCTGGTCAAGCGAAGACCAAATTACAATGAATGCGAATTTTTCGGACGCCGCGTTCGACCGCGAGAGAAAATCCCAGCTTCTTCGGGTCCTTTGAAGGGCTAGTATTTCGGGGTTCCGATCAGCCACGCCAAACAACCAGTTCGGCACAGGGCGAGCGACACCTTCACTGCCTCAACTTCAGCTAATTTCAACGGTTGCAATTGAAAATTTTATTTCTAGACGTGTGGAACGGGCAGAGTTACTGCTTGTCGCCCAAGGAGCGGAGGACCACATCTGCGAGGGCGGAAATAAATGTGGGGGAATCGCCCACCGCGGGCATCATTTCAAATTGGGTGACGCCGAGGTGGTGAGCCTGCTCGCGGGCCTGGATATTAATCTCGTGCAGGGTTTCGATGTGCTCGGTGACGAATGCAATCGGCACGATGAGTAGGTTTTTTTCACCGGAGCGGGCGAGCTGGTCAATCGTGTCCGGGAGCGAAGGCGAAAGCCATTTCCGGCGGCCCACCTTGCTTTGAAAGCACAGCGTATGGCCGTTTTTCCAGCCGCCGCGCAGCATCACGAGCTTGACCGTTTCCGCAACTTGCCGCGCGTACGGGTCTCCGCGCTCGATCAGGCTGAGCGGCAATCCGTGCGCGCTGAAGACAATGTGTGCGCGGTCCGGCTCGTCAAAGTGAGTGAGCGTGAGCGAGATTTTTTCGGCGACCGACTGAACGTACATCGGATGATCGAAGAACGTCTCCACGGTGTGCGCTCGCGGCGCGTTCCCATTGGGCTGAAACACACGCTTCCATTCCTTCAAGCTGCTGGAGGTGGTCGCAAACGAATATTGCGGATACATCGGCAGCAGCACGAGTTCCGGCGCGTTCCAGGCGTTCACTTCCGCTGCCGCCTCCGCCGAGAGTGGATTCCAGTAGCGCATCGCGATGAAGCACTTCGCGTGGCAATGCGGGGCGAGCGCGGCTTCGAGGGCGCGCGCCTGACGCTCGGTGAGCAGGCGGATCGGCGAGTGCCCTCCGATCGCGTCATAGTGCTCGCGCACGACGTCCGCTCGCTTGCGAGCGATATAGCGCGCCAGGGGACGGCGCGCAAACCACGCGCCGAAAAAATCGATGATGTCGGGGTCGCAAAACAGATTGTAGAGGAATGGCTCCACGGCGTCCGGGGAATCCGGGCCGCCCAACTGAAACAGCACAACGCCGATTTTTTTCTTTTCGGTCACTTAGCTGTCGCGCCCTTTCCTGTGGAATGCATTACTTTCCGTCCTGCTTGAGGCGGCGAATATCGTCCTTCAGATTCGCCATGCGGCGCGCCACCGATAAGACATATCCGCAGAACACGATCCAGATCGCAATGTATGCCGCCACCAGAAAATTCAAATTCTTCATGCGTCGTCTCCCAACAAATTATTGCAGCATCTCTGTTTTGCCAGGCAACTGTAGCGCCAACCTTTAGGTTGGCATCTCGAATTCAAGAAGATGCCCGCCTGAAGGCGGGCGCTACTTCGGTCAAAGCCGCTCAGCGGCCACTTCGCGCGGTCTCCATGCGATACGCGTCGACCTCCGAACGCAACGCTTCCAGGCGATAGCGCAAGCGGATCAGGACCGTCATCACTCCGAGCATCGCCGCCCACGTCAGCAGCAGCACCCAACCCATGCGGGCGTCGAGCGATCCCCCATCGCCAATGACGGGCTGCGGATGCTGCGTGCGAAACCACCAGATCGAGAAATACACCAGGGGAATGTCCAGCGCAGCGAAAATTCCGAAGACGGCCGACACCATAGCGCGGCGTTCGGGTTCCTCGACCAGAGTGCGTAACACGAGATAGCTGACGAACAGGACCCACAACAGGAACGAAGACGTCAGGCGCGCGTCCCAGGTCCACCAGATTCCCCAGACTGGTTTTGCCCAGATGGGGCCGGTCACCAGCACAATCGTAAAAAATGCGACGCCCACTTCGGCGGAGGCCACGCTGAGCCAGTCCCACTTTATGGCACGTGTGCGCAGGTAGGCCACGCTGCCGATGAAGACCAAACTGAAGGAAACAAAGCCGGACCACGCGCTCGACACATGAAAATAAAAGATGCGCTGGACGAGGCCCATGGTGCTCTCCGTGGGCGCCCAGATCAGCGCTCCGTAGCTGGCCGCGGCCAGCAGGAGAAAAACGAGCAGGATCGACGGCACGGAAATCACCGCGCGGGCCGCCGTCACGGGTTGCGCTTTGGCGCTCATTTTACTCCTCCAACAAATATTCGCCGACCATCCAGGCCGCCGTCAAAAATACCACGTCAAAGCATGCCAAAAACGTCAACCATACCCGGGATAACTCGGAAGGGTCGCGAAGGACTCCGATGGTCGCTTCCGTGCTGGCGATCAACACCGGAGCCAGCACCGGAAGGAGCAAGAGCGGAAGAAGCAATTCGCGCAGGCGCGCCTGCGCGGCGACCGCCGAAAATACAGTGCCCGTGGCGGCGAGGCCAATCGTGCCGAGCGACAGCACCAAAAGGAGAGGCCCCAGAACCGGGAAAATCGCGACATTGTAAAGCACTGCGAACACCGGCAGCAAGATGACTTCGACGAAAAGCAGGAACAGAAAATTGGCGGCCATTTTCCCGGCGAGAATGCTGAACGGATCGATCGGGGCCAGGCGCAGAGCCGCCAGCGTGTCGTTGGTCTGCTCGCGCAAAAAAGAGGACTGCAACATCAGCGACCCGGCAAACAAGAACGCGAGCCACAAAAGGCCGGGCCCAAAGCGCCGCGATTCCGACGAAGTCGGATTGAACGTAAAGCTGAACAGGACAATCACAATCAACACGAAAACGACGGTGGTGCCCAGCAATTCGCGCGAACGAAACTCGGTCCGCAATTCCTTGGCGAGGATCACACGGGTCGCGCGCGCGAGGGTCATGCTTCGCCTTCTTCCCCGCTGTCGCGGACAGCCGCCATGACCAGGACTTGCTTCGGATTTCCGCCGGCGCCCGAGTCGTGCGTTATTTTTCCCCCATCGAGCCGGATCGCGCGAGTGACGGCGCCCTGCGTTTCATTTCGCCCGTGCGTGCTCATCAGGATTGTGCAGCCCGAATCGCGCAACCTCTTGATGGTCGCTCCCAGCCATTGCTGGCCTTCCGGGTCGAGTCCGGTGCCTGCTTCATCGAGGAGAAGCAATCCGGGCGAGGCGAGCAAAGCGCGCGCAATCGAGAGACGCTGCCGCATGCCGCGCGAAAATGTCCGCACGACGTCCGTGGCGCGGCCGGCCAGGCCGACCGGCTGAAGCGCCTGCCGGGTTTTTCCGGCGGGATCCGCCAGGCCGAACAATTTTGCGAAGAAAATGAGGTTTTCCTCGGCGGTCAACTCTTCGTAGAGCAGCGTGTGATGGCCCACCATTCCGACCTTGCTTTTCACTTCCTCCGGCGAAATCGAATTCTCTCCGGCGTAGAATGCGATTTTCCCGCGCGAAGGCTGGGTCAGTTGCGCCGCGATCTTGAGCAGCGTCGTTTTTCCCGATCCGTTGTGCCCCACGAGCGCAACGCACTCTCCGGCTGCAATCGCGAGCGTGATCCCGCGCAGCGCCAGGCGCATCCCGTAACGCTTTTCGACTTCGCTGAATTGAATTCGCAATCCGTCGAAGGGGCCGCCATTCGGGGAAGATGCAAGCGGTGTGGACACGCGCGACGGCTCAGCCCTGGACCAGATCGCGCAGCAATTGCTCCGCGCGACCCCGCTCCAGCGCATACTCCGCGTCCGTGATTGTGCCCGCCTGGCGCCGCAATTCGAGACGCAGCAAGGTATCTTTCAGGGAGTCCAGATTCGAGTTCACTTCCTGCTTGACTCTCTCCACCGGCGGAGGTGCGGGCGCGGGAGTTGCTGCTTTCATTTGAGCCGCGCGCTGCGCCTTGCGGCCTTTGGGAGTCGGTTGCGGCGCGGGCGCGCTTGCTACTTCAGGAACCGGTTGGCGCAGCAGCAAACCCACCCCTACGGCGAAGATTGCCGCAAGACCGCCCAGCAATATCCACCTTTCGTTGCCGAGGCGCGCTGGCGCACTTTCAATCGTCGTTTCCGGGCTGGAATCCCGGCCATTCACCTGATCTGGCGAAGAACCCGACGCCGAAGCTTCCGCGGGAGGAGGCGCAGTCCCCGAGACTGTGACATCAAATCCATTCCCCGCCTTCAAGGACTCTTTTGAAAATACGTTGTAGCCTTGCTCGGTGCCTGCGGCGTTAAATCCCGCGCTGGCCACCTGCATCGTCGGCGGAATCACCAGCAGGACGCGTTGCGCGTCATAGGTAGAAGATTCGCGAATCTGGGCTTGATTGCCGGTGTACGGAACGATGTAAGAGATCCGCACACCGTTTTGTCCCGGCTGAAAAGCGTAGGAGATTGCGTAACGGCCCTTACCCTTGTCGATCGTGCCCTGCCGCACGGGCATGCCCGAAGGACCAAACGTGGAAACCTGGTCGAGGTCGGCGCCCTGGGGAATCGTGAACTCGAAATTACCATCCTGCTTGAAATAGGCGGCCGGAGGATTCGAGTTGTTCTGGATGGAGTACTCTTCGCCCACCATCAATTTGTCGCCGTTGGGCTGGAACACGAGAAGCCGCAGCGGGACCTGGATGGCCGCGGGATTGGTGGTGGCTTCGTAGATCGTGACATCGACGTTCGAGGTGCCCGGCGTGAGTGGCTGGTGAAAGAAGACGCCACGATACACCGCGCGGATCAGCATCGGGCCTTGGCCGATGCCAGGGTTATCGAAATGATAGCGCCCGTCGGAGTCAGTCTTGGTGCTGGCCACTACGGACATGCCGCCTTGCAACTGGATGAGCAGGACATCCACGCCTGCAGCGGCCTTATTGCTATTCGTGCCATTGTGGACGACGCCAGAAACCGTTCCAGCCTGGGCGGCCGCCGACACCAGCAAGAGCACAGCAACGGCGCTCAATAGGCGCCGGCGAATCAGATAGTCCTGCAATTTCATGAGCAAAATAAATCCTCGTAAATTAAAAAATAATTGGCTGCGTTCCCCGCAAATTGAATTAGCGAGATCTCGCGGCCGGTTTTAGTAGCGCAGGCTTCAGCCTGTGGGGTTTAGGCCTTGCAAGCGCTAACCCCCACAGGCTGAAGCCTGCGCTACTAAAATCGGATTGATTACTGCCGAGGATTCGCGGCCGTTGCCGGGTCGCGGCGCGGGATCGGCGCCTGGTTCCCGGTCACCCGTTCAATTTCCAGCAGCACTTGTGCCGCCTCGTTTTCCAGCGAATCCCTCATCTGTTCGTAGTCCTGCTCCGCGTACTTCCCTGCCCGGTTTTCAAATTTCAGATCACGCAAATTATCGTAGATCGAGTCCCGGCGCTCGAGGAGCTGATCGAGCTGCGAACGGTGCGGCGCGGAATCTCCCGGATCCGGCTCAATCCAAAAAACAAACATGACCACAGCCAGGGTGAGAACAACGCAGGCCGAAAGCATCACCGTGTCCGGAAATATCAGTGCTGTCAGGGCGAGCGTCATTTTCTTCAGTCCTCGGTCTCACGGTCGGCTTGCTTCCGCGCGCGGTCGAGTTGGACATCATGAAGTTCGGAAGCCGCGGTATGAGGAACCGGCGGCGCGCTGGAAACCGTCGCCAGCCGAGCCACGTCCCGCTGCCGCCACAACCGAATCAGGGTCACAACAATTCCGAGGCCGATCGCGAACGCCACGCCCGGAATGTACCAGGCGATGGCATTGAATCCCTTGGTGGGCGGCGCGCTCAATACTTTTTCGCCGTACTCCTGCACGAAATCCTGAACGATCAAGTCATCCGCCTCGCCCTTGGCGACGTGCGCGTCCAGTTCCTTGAGCATGGGGCCGGATGACGGGCAGTTGATGTGATTGCACTGCGTGAGAATCTGTCCGCACCCGCACATGCACATCAGCTTCGTGCCCAGGGACTTGGCGCGATCGGTTTTCTGCGCGTCCACATGCAGGGGAACGAGAGCCGCCGCGACGCCCACGCACGCGGCGCAAATTAGCGCAAGGTGCCGGCGGTTAGTCATGACCATCCGGCAAGTGCGATCGAGCGGAGTACGGTACCTGTGCAGGTTGCGCGCCTCCCGGCACGGGTGCGGATGCTCCCGCCGTGGCGGAAGACAGGACCATGACCGCCTGCCGGTTCGGCAGAAGAGCAAGAATCGTTCCCAGGACGACCACCGCGCCGCCCAGCCAAATCCACTTCACCAGCGGATTCAGGTACGCGTGAATCACGGGGAGATTGGTATCCGGATTCGTGCCGGCATAGACGACGTAGAGGTCTTCACGAAGCGTCGAGGAGATCGCGACCATCGTGCCGGATTCCTGATTGGACGGATAAAAGCGCCGCGTGGGGTAGAGCATCATTACGGAGCGGCCGTTCTTGGAGACGTCAATCGTGGCGCGTTCGGCGCTGTAATTGGGTTCCTGAGTGGTGTCGTAATTCTGAAGTCCAAGATCATACGGCCCAATGGCCATATGCGAACCGGCCGACATATCCATCTGCTTATCTTGATTGAACGCCTGGCCGCAGATGCCGATAAACACGAGCACCATTCCGAAGTGGACGACGTATCCGCCGTAGCGCCGTGTATTCCGCATGGTGAGCTGCGAGGCGGAGGAAAAAAGATTGGAACCCGTGCGGGCGGAAATCACGCGCGCGCCGCGGTAAAACTCGGAGAGAATCGTCAATGTAACGAACCCGGAGAGCAGCAAGCACAGCGTCACATAAAACTCACGCAGTCCCAGAGCGACCGCGATCGCCGCGGCCACGAAGCCGCCGATCAGCGGGAACCCGAAATTCTTGCGCAGGCTTTCGACGGAAGTCTTGCGCCAGGCGAGTAACGGGCCAACGCCAGTCAGAAACAGGAGAAACATTGCAATGGGAATATTCACACGATTGAAAAACGGAGGGCCAACGCTGATCTTCGATCCGCGCACCGCTTCGGAAAGCACCGGGAAGAGCGTGCCCGCCAGAACCGCGACGCAGGCAACCAGGAGAATCAGGTTGTTAAACAGGAAGCTGGACTCGCGCGAAAGCATGGAGTCCAGTTGATTGTCGCTGCGCAAGTAATCGCGATTCTTGAAGTAGGCCGCGAGGCACACGAGAATGATCAAGAGCAGGAAGCCCCAGAACCAGTGGCCAATGTTCGATTCCGCAAAGGCGTGGACCGAGTTGACCGCGCCGCTGCGCGTCAGCGAAGTGCCCAGGATGCATAACATGAACGTCAGAAAAACCAGCCAGACGTTCCACACCCGCATCATCCCGCGCTTCTCCTGCATGATCACCGAATGCAGGAACGCCGTTCCAGTAAGCCATGGCATCAGGGACGCATTTTCGACCGGGTCCCAGCCCCAGTAACCGCCCCATCCCAGCACCGCATAGGCCCAGTGAGCGCCGAGCAGGATTCCAGCGGACTGGAAGGCCCAGGCGATCATGGTCCAACGGCGCGTCAGATGAATCCACTTTTCTCCGGGATATCGTCCGAGGAGCGCGGCCAAAGCAAAAGCAAACGGTATGGTGAACCCCGTGTAACCTGAATACAGTGTCGGGGGATGGATCGCCATCTCCGGATACTGGAGGAGCGGATTGAGGCCGCTCCCATCGGCGCGCGTCGCCAGGTGCAGAATCCCTCCGGCGCCGTGGCCCACAAGCACCTGGTAGGGGCTGGCGATAAAATTATTCATCGTCAGAAAGAAAATTTGAACGCCCGCTAGAACGACCCCGACGTACGGCATCAGCTCCGGATGCTTTCCCCGGTACGTAAAGAGCGCCGAAAACACGTAAATCGAAAGTAGGAAGCTCCAGAAGAGCAGCGAACCTTCCTGGCCCGACCAAAGCGCGGAGAATTTGTAATAGGGGGAAAGGTTCCGGTTGCTGTGCGCGGCGACGTACGCCATCGAAAAATTGTCGGTGAAAAACAGGTACCACAGGCTGGCGGTTCCAATCCAGATGAGAGCGCAAACCGCGAAGCCGGCATTTCGCGCGGACTTAATCAGGAGGGGACGCCGTGTGATAATCGCGGCGATGCCCCCGAAAATCGCATAGAGCGCGAAGGCGAACGCCAACAACAATGAATACGAACCAAACAGATCCAATGTAAGTCCTCGAATCCGGGCTGGTCACCGGTATCGTGCGGGATCACTTCCGATCAAAATCTGCATCTGCTTAATCCGAATTGAGGCCAGCAGTCTAGCTCTTGCCGTTTTGATACGAATCGCCAGAGGCATTCCCCGGCTGCGTCTGGCCGGCCGGCGCCGCTTCATATTTAGATGCGCACTTGGCTTGAACCGTCTCGGCCACAAATCGTCCATCGGGCTGCACCTTGCCTTCGACCAGGCATTGCGCGCCATCCTTAAACGTATCGGGCAGCGGATCGGTGCCGACGTAACTGACCGGAAGGGCTTTTCCTTGCTCGACCAGGACGAAATCCACCCGCCCGGAATAGTGCTGGATCGAACCGTTCTTCACATCGCCGCCCACGCGAAGGCGCTGGTGCAGCGCCGAACCATTCAGCGTGGGAATCTCCGAGATCGTATGGTAGTAAGTCTTGCTTTGCTGCGCGCCAACATAGGCCAGGCAGGAAAGAGTGACGACGATGATTGCGACTCCGATGCCAAACTTCGTTTTGGTATTCACGAATTGCCCCCTGCTCCCAAATCACGTTCCGTCGATGTAAGTTGAATTCTATCATACCCCGGGGAAAGATTTTCGCGAGGTTCCACGGCAGCCACCGCCCCTTGGAACAGTTCCGTCCATTGCCGATCGCCTGTCCTTGGGATGGGCAGCGTTAGCCCCCGGTCCAGTGTCAGGACGGGGCCAAGTCCCGCGACTCTTAACAGTTCTACCAAGGGAATCAGTTCTTGGCCCAGCGGCGCAATTTGTTTCGGCTTGTAATTGAATTGGATTCGCCGGAGCAGGGTTGAACTGAGTCGAGCAATCGTCGAGGCGGCAGCCACGTCTTTCTCCGGAATCGAACATTCCGAAAGATAAGCCAGGTAGTATCCTCTTCGCTGAAATTCCGCGAGTTTTGCCGAGTCAGACGCGCGAGTGTCGGATCCAGGCGCTGCCTTGTCCGTGGAAGAGGAAATTCCAAGGGCCGCCAGAAATGGTTCGAAGAATTCCTTCGATTCCGAGGGGCCATAGAAATCGTCTTCCGGACGAATCGGGGGCGCCAACACAACGAATAGGACACTAATGTGCACCGGCCGAAACCGTGTGGCGAGTTCGAGACGGCGCACCCGCTCCGCGATGTGTTCAGGCGACGCAGGCAGGCCGCACCCATCGCAAGGAAGGCAATTCGGAGATGCTCCCATATACGTTCAACATTTTACAGCAAATAGCAGCGGGAGAGGTACGGGAAACGCTGGAGGATCAATTCGTTGGAGAGACGTTGCAGCAGGCCATGCCCACATCACTCATCAGTTGAGGGGCGCGCCGTAATCGTGGATGGCGCGCCCTTCGACGCCCAACCCTGCAGCTTGGGGGTCCAGGTGTGGATTCCGCCCGCGACGCTGCGGCACAGTCAGCGCCGGAGCCTGATTTGGGTGAATTATTTTTCCTGGAGGGACAACTTTGACGCTACTTGCCTAGCTTATTTTGGAGGCAATATTTCAGTTCGGGGCTGATCTCGGTAATTTCCATGCCTGCGCTCACCAGGAACTTGCAGCTCAGGAGATCATGAGGATGCTCTTCATCCGTAAGTTTTCCGGCGACGCGGCAATATTGGCAATCCTGATTCCAGCAAAATCGGCCGTAAGGGATCGTTTCCGGGCTGATGTACTGAAAGCAGCGAAGAATCGTATTCTTCTCTGGGACTTGGAAAGTCTTCCCCAGAATCTTGATTTCGACCAGCCGTTCGTAGGGGCGAAAAATCTGCGTGGTCCCACTCGTCGCAGCTGTCTCTGAAACTTCTGGATCCGTCTGCTTGGACATGAGAGGCCTGTCTCCGTCTATTCAGACTATGATGAGAGGGCACGGCACAACAATGAAGATGCTGCAATGTGGTGCGAAACCAGCAACGTTCTCTCGGAGGCTCGAAAACGGCGAGCGCGCCGGGCAAATTCAAATTCGAGCGGCCTCGAAAAACTGTCCCATGCGGCGGAATTTCTCATAGCGGCGATCGAGGAGTTCGGCGATCGTGAGCCGCGAAAGATCGCGAAGCGCGTCGTCGAGAGCACCGCCGAGGAGCACGGCGGAAGCTTCGTGATCGAGATGCGCGCCGCCTTCCGGCTCGGGAATAATTTCGTCGATGATGCCGAGTTCTTTCAGGTCGGGCGCAGTAATCTTCAGCGCTTCGGCGGCCACTTCCGCTTTCGCCGCATCGCGCCAGAGAATCGACGCGCAACCTTCGGGAGAAATGACGGAGTAGACAGAATTTTCGAGCATGTTCACTTGATCCCCGACGGCGATGGCCAGCGCGCCGCCCGAGCCGCCCTCTCCGGTGATGGTCACAACGATGGGAACGGGCAGACGCGCCATCTCGCGCAGATTTTTCGCGATGGCTTCCGCCTGGCCGCGCTCCTCCGCGTCGATTCCCGGATAGGCGCCCGGCGTATCAATGAACGTGAAAATCGGCCGGCCAAATTTCGCGGCGAGTTGCATGACGCGCAGCGCCTTGCGGTAGCCCTCGGGCTTGGCCTGGCCGAAATTTTGCGCCACACGTTGCTTGGTGTCCCGGCCCTTTTGCTGGCCGACGAGCACGACAGGACGCCCGCGGAAGCGCGCAAAACCCGTCACCATCGCGGCGTCATCGCCATACGCGCGGTCGCCGTGCAGTTCATGGAAATCCTCAAACAAGAGGCGGACGTAGTCCATCATGTAGGGACGCTGGGGATGCCGCGCCAGAAGCGTCCGCTGCCAGGCGCCCATGTGCTCGTAAAAGTCGCGCCGCAATTGCGCCACTTCGCCGCGAACGCGGTCCAGTTCCGTAGAAGGAATGTCCGGCCTGGCCATGCGCTGCAGGTCGGCCAATTCCCGCTCCAGCTTTTCGATTTCCGCCTTTCGAGATTCTCGGGCCATAAATTTTAAGTTTGCACTGAAGTCTAGCCGTGCGGCATGCCGTGCCCCTACCGCCGGCCCAATCTAGGGGCGCGCGTCGAGTTGCACGGCGTTGTCACCACAAAGGCGGCAGACTTCACGGACGAGTTCCTGATCCGCTCGCACGCGTTGATCGGCGCGGAGCGTGGCTACCTCTCCCTCCGGTGAAACGAGATCGAACGCCACCGAGCACGACCCGGGCTTGTTTGCGAATAGCTCTTTCAATTCATCGAGCACACCGGCATCGACGGTTTCCAGGTTCACGCGAACGCGCATCACACTCGGGGCACGTTGCCCTATGTCTTCCAGTTTCCGCGCGTCCATGACTGCAAGGCGCGTCCCCGCCTCTTCTACGTTTACTCGCCCTTTCAGCACTAAAGGAGCATTGCTCTTAAACACAGCTTCGAGACGCGCGAAGGATTCCGGAAAGGCAAGAACTTCGAGCACGCCAGTCATGTCCTGCAACGTGAGAATTCCCCAGCGCTCCCCTTTGCGGGAACGCATGCTGCGCATCGCGACCACGATTCCCGCGACAGTGATCTCTTCGCCGTTCCGGCGTCCTTCCACGGCGGCGAGATCAATCGCGCCCAGCTCCGCGAGCTTTGAACCGAATTTTGAGAGCGGATGGCCGGAAATATAAAAACCGACTGTCGCGAATTCCGCAGCCAGCGTTTCGTGCTCGGGCCATTCTTCGAGGTCGGGCAACGGTTCTTCCTCTGGCTCTGCTGCCGCCGAGGCGCCGCCGAAAAGGCCGTGCTGGCCGCTGGTTTTTTCGCGCTGGCGGCGCTGCGCGTTTTCCATGGACCGGTCAATGACCGCGAACATTTGCGATCGCCGCGATCCGAGGGAGTCCATCGCCCCCGATTTGATCAGGCTTTCGAGGACGCGTTTGTTCAAGAGGCGCGTGTCAACGTGATCGCAGAATTGATAGATCGAGGTGAAGCGCCCGAGTTCGGCGCGCGCGTCGAGAATTCCCTTGACCGTGTTTTCTCCGACGTTCTTGATGGCGCGGAGTCCGAATCGGATCCCCTCGCCAACCGGAGTGAAATCGAGATCGCTCGAATTGACATCGGGCGGAAGGACCGTGATGCCCATGCCGCGCGCCTCGTTGATGTACTTCACAACCTTTTCGGTGTTGCCTGTTTCCGAGGTGAGCAGCGCGGCCATGAACTCGACGGGATAATGCGTTTTCAAATACGCAGTCTGGTAGGCGAGCAAAGCGTAGGCGCACGAGTGCGATTTATTGAAGCCGTACCCTGCGAATTCCGCCATCAGGTCAAAAATCTTCTCGGCCTTTTTCGCGGGAACTTTCCGCGAGGCGCATCCGGACAGAAATTTTTCGCGCTGTGCCGCCATTTCAGCGTGATTCTTCTTGCCCATGGCGCGCCGCAGAATGTCCGCTTCGCCAAGGGAAAAGCCGGCCAGGCGATTGGCGATCTGCATCACTTGTTCCTGATACAGGATCACGCCGTAGGTTTCTTCGAGAATTTCCTTCAGCTCGGGCAGATCGTACGTGACTTTCTTTTTCCCGTGCTTGCGGTTGATGAAGTCGTCGATCATGCCGCCCTGGATCGGGCCGGGACGGTACAAGGCGTTGAGAGCGGTGAGATCTTCCAGGCGTGTGGGCTGGTAGCGGCGCAGAATGTCCCGCATGCCGTGCGACTCGAATTGAAAAATCGCCGTCGTTTCTCCGCGGGCGAAAAGTTTGTAGGTTGTTGCATCATCCAGCGGCAACGTGCTCGGATCGACGCGGACTCCGCGATTCTGCTCGATCATATGCTCGGTGTCGTCCAGCACGGTGAGTGTCGTCAGGCCCAGAAAATCCATCTTGAGCAGGCCGATATGCTCCAGGCCCGTCATGTCGTACTGCGTCGTGATTTCATCCCGGTTGGACTTGTATAGCGGGACGATGTTGGTCAGCGGCTCTGGCGAAATCACGACGCCGGCGGCGTGCGTCGAAGCGTGGCGCGCGAGACCCTCCAGGCGCTTCGCCACTTCCATCAGGTCGGTATAGCGAGCGTCGCCGTCGATCAGGCTCTTGAGTTGCGGCGCCTGCTTCAAGGCTTCGGCCAGCGTGATGTTGAGCTGGGCGGGAACGAGTTTGGCGATGCGATCCACTTCTCCGTAAGGCAAGTCCATGGCGCGTCCCACATCTTTGATCGCCGCTTTGGCCGCCATGGTTCCGAACGTGATGATCTGCGCCACATTCGACCGGCCGTACTTTTCCGTGACGTACTCGATCACTTCGCCGCGGCGCCGCATGCAGAAGTCGATATCGATATCGGGCATCGACACGCGCTCCGGATTGAGGAAGCGCTCGAACAGCAAATCGTACTGCAGCGGATCGAACGTCCGTGATCTGCAGCGCGTAACTCACCAGGCTGCCTGCCGCGGACCCGCGTCCGGGCCCCACGGGAATCCCTTGCGCCTTCGCATGACGAATAAAATCCCAGACGATCAGGAAATATCCGGCATAACGCATTTGCTGGATCATGCGGATTTCATTCGTCAGGCGCGTGTTATATTCGGCCAGCGTTTTCCGGAGCATGCCCGCTTGGGCCCGCGCTTCGAGGACCGGCAGGCGAGAAACGAAACCTTCGCGGGAGACGGCCTCGAAATAACTGTCGACGGTCTGTCCATCGGGAACTTGGAAGTCCGGAAACGAATTCTGGACCGCGTCAATCTTTACGTTGCAGCGCTCCGCGATCGCCACCGTCCGTTCCAGCGCTTCGGGGATTTCGCGAAACACCTGCGCCATTTCTTCCGCGGTCTTGAAGAAAAACTGGTCGGTGGCAAATTTCATGCGGTGCGTGTCGCTCATCGTCTTCCCGGTCTGGATGCAGAGCAACACTTCCTGCGCATGCGCATCGGAATGCTTCAGATAATGGCAATCGTTGGTAGCGACAAGAGGAATGCCGGTCTCGCGCGAGAGACTCACAATTTTCGGGTTGACGCGTTTCTCGATTTCCAGGCCCTGGTCCTGAATTTCCAGGAAGAAGTTCCCTTTTCCGAAAATGTCGCGCAGGCGGTAAGCCGCTTCTCGGGCCTGATCCGGGCGTTCTTCCACCAGGTTCTCGGTGACGGCGCCGCGCAAGCACGCCGACAATGCAATTAGCCCGCGGCTATGTTTCGCCAACAGGTCGTAATCGATTCTGGGTTTGTAATAGAAACCTTCCATGTATCCCGCGGAAACGAGCTTGATCAGATTCCGGTAGCCTTCCGCATTTTCGCAGAGCAGGACGAGGTGATTGAGGCCGCGCTGGCCTGGTTCCGCCGCCGGACCCGTGTGGCCGTTGGCGGCCTCGCGCTGCGGCGTTTCGCCGCGATCGTGCCGGCTTCCCTTCGCAACATACACTTCGCAGCCAATGATCGGCTTCACCCCGCGCGTCTTGGCTGCGTGGTAGAACGATTCCGC
Organism: uncultured Acidobacteriota bacterium; assembly: GCA_963719875.1. Classification (GTDB taxonomy): domain Bacteria; phylum Acidobacteriota; class Terriglobia; order Acidiferrales; family UBA7541; genus Palsa-360. The sequence continues at coordinate 453,384 of CAVRDJ010000004.1, forward strand.
CGCAAAAAGATTTCCGTGATCGGTGACAGCCACGGCCGGCATTTTCCGGCGCGCCGCTTCATCGACGACTTCCTCGAGGTCGCACGCACCATCCAGCAAGCTGTAATCCGTGTGCAGATGCAGGTGAACGAATCTGGGAGTTTCCATGCCGAACGCTATTCTAATCTCGCGCGAAGATTTTAGCTACGCCTAGTAGGACGGGCTTCAGCCTGTCGGTTTCCTGCCAATTAGAAGAAAGCAATCGCAACGGCGTAAAAGCCCACCGGCAAGATCCTCTCCGTTGTCATTCCGAACAATGTGAGGAATCTCTCTGGGGTTTCGACCCAGACGGAGAGGGATTCGCTCATTTAGGTTTGGTTTTTCAGTTTCGCAACGTGAGCATCCAATTGATCTTCCGGGATTCCTTCGCCACGGTCGAGTTGCTCGATCCCGCGCCTGATCTTTGCGTCGATTTGAAGTCTCGAAGCGGCTCTAAATGAACAGCTCAACGCCGACGTGAAAGTACTCCGCAAGTTTCCTGGCCTGCGCTTTGCTAATGGCGCGCTTGCCGTGAAACACTTCCGAGGTGATGCCTTTCGACCCAAAGACCTTCCAGAGGTCTTTTTGTGTAAGTTTGCGGGCCTCCATCAAGTGCCGAAGGGTCTGCCGAGGGCTGGCCTTCCGAATCGGGTAGCGACGTTCCTCATATTCCCCGATCAGAATTGTCAACAGCTGAGCAAGCTCGTTTTCTTCCGGCGAAGGGCGCTCCTTTTCGTCGAGGCGCATGAGCTCGCTGGTCAACCGTTCGCATTCCTCGTCCGAGTGGATGACATGCGGAAGCGTGCGCTCCAGCAGCCGCCCGTAAGTTTTCACGTCCATTTCAATGGGTGTGGTACTCATTGTTTCCAAGCTCCTCGGTCATATTCCTTGTGCGTCAAATTGTGAAGAACGAAAACACGCCGGCTTTGGTAGTTCACTCGCGCAATCAATCGGAACTTGTTGCCGGCGATATTGAACACGGTTCTCCGCCCCACCAAATCGGCGCTCGGATAAACTTGTTTCATTTCCACCGGCGTTTTCCAATCTGCATTGCGCACCACTGCATACCAGGACTCAAGGCTAGCCTTCGCGTCTGGATGCTCTCGCCAAAACTTCTCGAGTGCGCCTCGTTTTATGATGCGCATCGAAAGATAGGTTCTCATAATGAGAACAGGCTGTCAAGCGCTTTTGGCGCGGAAGTGAGAGTGGACCTGCTCGATTTCTAATTCCGACTCACCCATTGGTGTGTTGGGATTTGGTCTGGACCAGTTTTTCGTTGCAGCCAAGGGAGAACAACGGTTTGGTCCGCATTGATCTCATGCGTTGAAACAGCCCGTGGGAATCAAGACAAAAGCACCGCCCTACAAAGAACGAAGCACAGGGCACCCGTCAATTCAAAACCAACCAATGCCCGTGCTACACGCCCGTCACTTCTTTCCTCCTTTACATCCAACGACATCCAGCGGTAGCCTCGCAAGGATTTAGAACGGATGAATACGATTCTAATTACTAACAGCTTTTCGAAGGAGGAACACCATGTCCCGCGTAGCCGCCGCTTTTCTGACCTCATGCCTGCTTATGGTGTCGGGATCCATTCTGGCAGCGAAGCGTGCCGCGTCAACCGCCCAGAACCCGTCTGCCGGGGCGCAGGCCGCAGCACCGTATTTCCCGGACCGATTCGATTGGCAGCACAAGAGGCCGGAAGAAGTCGGCATGGACGCTGGGCGACTCGACGAGGCCGTGAAGTATGCCATCGCGAGCGAGAATCCGGCGACGAAAGACCTGACGCTTTACATTGCGACGACGACCGGAAGCAGCGAGCCGTTTGACACCCCAATCGGTCCCGTGAAGGATCGCGGCCCCGCCAACGGCCTGATCCTGCGCCATGGCTACATCGTGGCCGAGTGGGGCGACCCCAAGCGCGTGGATATGACCTTCAGCGTCACGAAGACGTTTCTCACGACCGTAATTGGCCTGGCTTGGCAGCGGGGCTTGATTCGCGACGTAAACGATTACGCGAGAGATTACATGCCGCCGGGCGTCGATCTGTTTGAAGCGCCGCACAATCAAAAGATTAAGTGGGACCACCTGCTCCGCCAGACCAGCGACTGGCAGGGGACCCTCTGGGGCAAGCCGGACTGGGCGGATCGGCCCGAAGGTGAGAAGCCAACCGACTGGCCAAACCGAAAACTGTGGGAGCCGGGAACGCACTACAAGTATAACGACGTGCGCGTAAACGTCCTCGCCCTGGCGGCGCTCAACGTGTGGCGGCGGCCATTGCAGGATGTGCTGCGTGAAGAGATCATGGAGCCAATCGGCGCCTCATCAACCTGGCGCTGGTATGGTTACGACAATTCCTGGGTGGAGATCGATGGCCACAGGATCCAGTCGGTCACAGGTGGCGGGCATTGGGGCGGAGGGATGTTCATCAACGCGTACGATATGGCCCGGTTTGGGTATGTGTTTTTGCGAAACGGAAAATGGAAGGACCGCGCGCTCGTCTCGGAAAAATGGATTCAGATGGCGCGGACGCCAGGGGTGGCGAATGCGGACTACGGTTTCGCGAACTGGTTCCTGAACACAGCTAGGAAACCGCTTCCGGCGGCGCCTGAGTCAGCCGTTTATTTCGAAGGTAACGGAAATAATATCATTTACATCGACCAAGAAAATGACATCGTCGCGGTGGTGCGGTGGATCAGGCGCGGCGACGCATTAAACGAATTCCTGGCCAAGTTGCTCGCATCGATCAAAGCACATGCTCAGTAGAGACGGGCGGGTGGCCAACCCATTCGCGCCATTGGTCTGGACGTTGATTTGAAGCCTGTGCTACTTATTTTTTCTTCGATTTATGTTTCGGCTTTGACGTTGGCGCGGGAGACGACTTCCCCGGCGCCATGCGGTGCGGCTGTATTTTTGCGGGAGTCACCGGCCCAGCGGGTGCTGATTCCGGCTTGGAAGCCGACTCGCCTTTCTTCTTCGGCTTTTCCGGTTTTTTCTTTTCTTCCACTTTTTTGGGCGGTTCCTTGATGCCCGCAAGTTTCCGCAGAATCTTGGCGTGGTCCTCGGGCTTGCGCGCCCGGCCCAGGAGCTGCAACTGGAAAAAATCTTCCACCACTTTGTCGAACTTGGGGCCGCGTTCCATGCCGAGAAGCTCGAGCTCCGTGGCGACGCCCGGCAGCGCCTGCCGCAGCGGTTTCCACTTGCTGAAATACGTCCGAATTTTGCCGACTGCCTTTCCGTTGGAAGACTCGGCCAGAATGTAGCCCAGCAAATCCAGAGGCGCCTTCTCCAGGAACGAATAGGCATCGCGCGCGGCCGCTGTCTTCGGGCCGGAGAGGAGCTTCACAATTTTCAGGGCTTCCGGCTCCACATCCTGCACCAAGTGCAGTTCCGAAGAAGGCAGCGACATGCGACCAAGCACGGATTTTCGCTCGCTATCCTTTAGCCGGCCGAGAATCGCCACGGTGACCGGAGCAAACAAGCGCGGGCGCAGCCCCGACGAAACCATATCCTCGCGCACACGAAACATCCTGTTGATCGCGTCATAGTCAGGATGGCGTTTGTCCAGCAACGGGTGTACGACCCCCATCAGGCCATGCGATTCCCAGGACTTGAGGACCGCGGCCGGCTTCTCTTCACGGGCCACTTGCCGGAACTCGCCGCCCGCGTCCTCCTGTGAAATGGTCCCTTGCAATTCGCGCTCGAGGGCCAGGTTGAACCAGTCCTTGGTGCGCGACTCCATCTTGAAACCCATCCGGGCCTCGTAGCGCAGCGCGCGCAGGAGACGCACGGGCTGGTTCGTAAAACTGTGAATCGAAAGCGCGCGAATCTCGCGCCGTTCGAGGTCGGCAAGGCCATTGGTGGGATCGAGGAGCAAGCCTCGCGAATTCGGATTTAAGGAAATCGCGATGGCATTGACGGAGAAGTCGCGGCGCCGCAGATCTTCCATGATCGTAGAAAATCGAGTTTCGGGTTTCGCGCCCGGGCGCGCGTAAATATCCTCGCGCGCCGCCGAAATGCTGGCATCCACTTCTCCGGAGAGAACCAATTCGGTGGCGCGCAGCGATTCGTCTTCCCGCGTCACCTTCGCTCCGCCCTTTTCCAGCTCGCGGACGATCCGCGCCGGGTTCCCCTCAATCGTGAAGTCCAGATCACGGATGGGCATGCCGGAGATCACGTCGCGGACGGCGCCGCCGACAAGATACAGATTGGCCTCGGACTCGGTCGCCAGTTCCTGGATGCGAACCATCGCGGCACGCTGCTCCGGAGAAAGCCGGCTTTCGAGCTGGAACATGTAATCTGGCATGCGAGTACCGTCCTCCATTGGAGACGCCGCTTCCTTGTCTGCATCCCCGAACCTGATCGAATTTATCGCGCCACGGAAACGTTACCGTGAATTGGCTGTTGGCCGTTACGCACGCGGGTGATGCGCTTTGTAAATTTGTTTCAAGCGCTCCTCGACCACGTGCGTGTAAATCTGAGTCGTGGAAATATCCGCGTGGCCCAGCATGAGCTGGACCGAACGCAGATCCGCACCCCCTTCGAGAAGGTGCGTGGCAAAACTGTGCCGCAGTTTGTGCGGTGTCAGACGCCCGCGCAAGCCCAGGCGCACTCCATAATCGTGCAGAATCTTCCAAATCCCGACGCGGCTGAGTCTCCGGCCGATCCTCGTCAGAAAGAGCACTTGATTGTGCGGCGGTGGACTCGACGGCCTGGCAAATTTCGGACGCCCATGCGCCAGGTATTGCTCGACGGCCTCGATGGCCTTGCGTCCGATGGGCACCAGGCGTTCCTTGTCTCCCTTTCCGATGCAACGAACGCAGCCGATGCGCATATCGATATCGGAAATGCGGAGATTCAATAATTCGGAAACGCGCAGTCCCGTGGAATACAGGACCTCCAGCATGGCCCGGTCCCTCAGCCCGAACGGAGTCGCGAGATTGGGGGCCTCCAGCAGCTTGTCAATTTCTTCGATCCGCAAATACGTCGGCAGGCTGCTCCGAACTTTCGGGGACTCCAGGTTTTCCGTCGGGTCCGTATTGACCGTGCCTTCCATCATCGCGAATTTATAGAATCCCCGGAGGGAAACCAAATACCGCGCCACCGAGCGGCTGTCCAGCTTATCTTTGTACAGGCTGGAAAGAAAATCGACAATGTCTTCCCGGGTGACGTCTTCCATCCGTTGTTTGCGCCGCTTTCGGAGAAATTCGGCGAATCTCTTGAGGTCGCGTCCATAGGCCAGAATCGTATTCTGCGCGAGGCTCTTTTCGACGCGCAAATAGCTCAGAAACACATGGATGGTCGATTCCATGGATGCCTATCCTACGATCCCCTGCTTCCCGATTCCCTTCCGGCCGAATGAAACGCGATGCCGTACACCTCGCTGATCTCGCCACACCGCAAGGCCCAGGCGAGCCCCAGATACGTCAGCGTCGCCGAGCCTATGAGCCCAATAAAAACGAGCAGCCGGGGCAGAAAGTGCTCGATGCTGTCAAATTGCGAATATCGCAGCGTGCCCCACGAGACCACGCCCATGACACTGGCGCAGACCGCAATTTTTGCGAGGGACGCCGCAATCTCCCGGGTTCCGAGCCTTCCAAATCGCAAACGGAAAATAACAAACAATGTGAAAACATTGAAATAGGCGGCCAGGGCGCTCGCCAAAGCCGGCCCGCCGTTTTTCAGCTTGGCAAAGAAATAAAAAAGAAAAATGACATTTAACAAGACGTTTGCAAGCATCGCCAGCAAAGCCACGCGCACCGGAGTCTCAGTGTCCTGGGTCGAATAAAATGCAGGAACGATCAATTTGACCGCCGCGAATGCCGGCAGTCCCATCGAATAGTACAGCAGCGCGCGCGCTGTTAACCGCGTGGACTCCGCCACGAACCGCCCATGCTGGAACAGAACCTGCACGATGGGCTCGCGCAGGATCACCAGGCCGACCGCCGCCGGAATAGTAATAAAAGAAACGATCCGCAGGGAAAAAAGAAATGTCTTCTTCATTCCCTCGTAATCTCCTGCCGACGCTTGGTGCGACATCATCGGCAGAATTGCCGTGGCCACGGCAATGGCGTAACCTCCCAGAACGAGTTCGGTCACGCGGTCCGCCACGTAGAGGGAAACCAGGCTTCCTTCCGGCATCACCTTGGCGTTCGCAAAAATTGTGTCCACCAGCAGGTTAATCTGAGCGATGCCTATTCCTACAAATCCGGGAACCATGAGCCGTGTCACGCGCCGCACTCCCGGATCCGTAAACGATACGGCGAACTTGAAACTCATCCCCCGGTTGACCAATTGCGGAACCTGCAAGAAGAACTGGAAAATTCCGCCCACAAGAATCCCAACAGCGAGTGCCGCGGCCGGGCTCGAGAAATGCCTCCATACCGCTGCTACGGAGAAGACGATAAAGGAGATATTCAACAATATGGGCGTGGCGGCAGGCAACCCAAAAATATGAAAACAATTCAAGATGGCCATTGCCAGCGCCGCCATCCCAATGAACAGGATATAGGGGAACATCAAGCGATTCAAATAGATAGCTTCCACCTGGATCTGAGTCTTTCCGAACATGGAGAAGAACCGGACAAAGAGGGGAGAAAAAATGACCCCCAGGACGGTCAGAGCAGACAAAACCACAGAAAATGTCCAAAATAAGCGGTTTGCGAATGCCCAGGTCTCTTCCCGGGTGCGATTCCTCATGTAGTCGGTGAAGACTGGAATGAAGGAGGCCGTCATGGAACCCTCCCCGACAAGACGGCGTAGGACATTCGGAATCCGGTAGGCCAGAACGAAGGAATCAGCCAGGCCCGAGGTGCCCAAGAGAAGGGTCAACCGCTGGTCACGGACATATCCGAGTATCCGACTGACTACCGTAATAATGCTGATGATTGAGGCAAATTTGAGGATCTGCCGCTTATGGGTGACAGTTTCGGTCAAAAGATCGAGGCCCCCAGTGTTAGCCTCTGCCTAACCCTTTGATAAATATACACTTGACAGCAAAAGATGGCTTAACATAACATAGTTGCGCTCGACTCGCAAGGCCCGTGCTTCCGGATCCCCTTAAGTGAAAGTACGAACTCCAACCTCTACGCACAAAAAAGTCGTCGTGCGATTCCTAGATCGCAACGTCCTGCGCGGTTACTTGAACCCCAGCAAGCTCGGCGATTCGGAGACTCTCGAGTTGCTCACGCCCGAAGGGGAACAGCGAAACTTTGCCGTGAAAGATGTTCGCAGCATTTATTTTGTGCGCGAATTCGCCGATGATTTTGAGCCTGAGCGCAAAGCATTTCTTTCCAGGCCCAAGTTGGATGGATTGTGGGTCCGCCTGAAGTTTCGCGACGAAGACATCATCGAGGGGGTCGTCCCCAATGATTTGCTATCCTTGCTGGATCGAGGAGTGCAAATTACGCCGCCCGATTTGCACGGCACGACACTACGAATTTTCATCCCACGCACGGCGCTGACGGAAATGACTGTACTCGGGGTTGTGGGAATCGCGCGCCGCAAGCCTGCTGCGCCACCTCAGCCAGGACTCTTCAACGAATGATCGCGCTGTTTCTTCCCCTGCTCCAATTTCGGCCATGCGCGGGGATGATGTAGAGTGAGCGACGAGGCTTCCTGGATTCGTAATTTGCCAAACCGAATTTTCGAGGAGAGCGAAACATGAAACTCGGCGAACTGGCCGCGCGATTGGGTTGCAAGTTGGATGGCGACGAAAACGGCGAGGTTCACGGCGTTGCGGGCATCGAAAACGCGCGGGCCGGAGAGGTTACGTTTCTGTCGAACCCGAAATACTCCCGAGCGCTTGCCAGGACGCTTGCCTCGGCTGTGTTCGTGGACGAAAAAGTGGCCATCGAACGCGGCCCCGGCCTGCCTCCTCTCGCCGCGCTTCGCTCGCAGAACGCGTACTTCAATTTCGCAAGGGCGATCGAATTGTTTTCCTCCTTAGAGGCGTATCCTCCAGGGATTCATCCGACCGCCGTTGTGGCCAAATCCGCGAAGATCGGAGAGGGTGCGCACATTGGCCCACATAGTTTTGTGGATGAAGGCGTGGAGATCGGCCGAAGCGCGATGTTGCATAGCCTCGTGACGATCTATCGGAACACGCGGATCGGCGATGATTTCCTCGCGCATTCGCAAACAGTGGTGAGAGAAGGATGCACCATCGGGAATCGCGTCATTTTGCAAAATGGCGTGGTTGTCGGCGGTGACGGTTTCGGCTTCGCAAAGCGGCCGGACGGGCAATGGCACAAAATTATGCAGAATGCGCCGGTCGTGATCGAGGACGATGTCGAAATTCAGGCCAATTCGTGCATCGATCGCGCGACCGTTGGAGAAACACGCATCCGCCGCGGAGCAAAGATCGATGATCTCGTGCTGGTCGGCCATGCCAGCGAAGTGGGCGAGGACGCAATCCTGTGCGGACAGGTGGGCCTCGCGGGATCGACACGCGTCGGAAACCGCTGCATCCTTGCGGGGCAAGTCGGCGTGGCGGGACACCTCGAAATTGGCGACGGCGTCACGATCACTTCGCAAAGCGGGGTTCCTTCGGACGTTCCACCCGGAACGACCTATTCGGGTTACCCCGCCATGGAAAATAAATTGTGGCTGAAAGCGATGGCGGCGCTTAAGAATCTTCCGGAATTGCAAAGGACGGTACGCAGGCTTGCCGAGGAATTGGAGCGCGTGAACACCAAGAAAGGCAAGCGCAGGGGGAGCGGTTTCAGGTAGCGGGTTTTTGATCCTCCGGAAGTTGGGCCGCAACGGCGTCGTGGACTCGTTGCGCAAGCTCGTCGCGCTGCTCGACCGTATACCCCGACGCATCGATCGGCTTTCCAAACCGCACCGTCACTTTTCCGGGCTGTATGATCAGCGAGTTTTTCTTCATGATGCGATGCGCCCCGGCACATGCCACCGGGACAATCGGAATGCCCGCCTCGATGGCGATGACGAAGGAACCCTTCTTGAATCGGCGAAGACGGCCGTCGGGGCTGCGCGTTCCTTCGGGATAAACCAGGAAGGAAAATCCTTCCCGGGTAAATTCCACGGCTTGCTTCAGGCTGGCGAGCGCTGCGTTGCGATTCTCCCGGTCCACGGGAACAAATTTTGCCAGGTGAAATGCGGCGCCCACGATGGGAATGTCAAACAGCGATTTCCTCCCCAGGATGGCGATGCGCCGCGGAATGGCGCCGACGATGGCCGGAGCGTCCGCGTTGCTGGTGTGATTCGCGGCGAACAGGCATACGCCCGCGGGAATGTTTTCCCGGCCTTCCACCGTCACTTTCTCTCCGGCAATTCGCGTGACATAGACCACCAGTTTCACCCCAGTCCAGTAAAGCACGGTGGCTGACCGGGTCAGGAGCGTGAATAAAATGAGAGGAGGCCCAAGCACGAGGGTGCCGAGCCCCAGCGCTATCGCGATAAAAATTGTGCGAATCATGCTAGGGAGTAGTTACGCCGCGCAGAATGCCGTCTCGTATGCGCCGCTGCCCTTCCGTCGGGGATGGAATTTCCACGATCTGGTACGCCGCCTCGGTCTGCCGCCCGAGCGGGAAGGAAAAATCCCTTTCTTCCCTGCCCCGCCGGACTTTCACGGTAACGCGTTCCTCGGGTTGATGGTCGCGCAGCCAGCGATCGGGCGCGCGTGGAAATGATTCGCCATTCAGCGCCAGCAAGACATCGCCTTCTTTCAAGCCTGCTTCGCTCGCCCCGCTTTCCCGATCCACGGATGCAATGCTGGTCGATGCGGCATTGTCGCGAGTGGTGGAGAAGCCCAGCACAGCGCGATGCTGGCTCGTATCGCGAATGGTCCATCCGGCGCGTCCCAGAAAATCCGAATATGGGATCTCGTCGGACCCTGCTACGTAACGCTTGAAAAAATCCGTCAAGTCCGCGTCCGCCGCGGGAGCCTTCTTATGAATGACGTTTTCCATCACGGCGCGCAACCCATCACTCTCATTATAGAATCGGCCCGCCTTCGCGTACTCCTCATTGAGAGCCCGCAGGACATCATCGAGGCTGGCCCGGTTGTCGGTCCGGTCGCGGATCAGGATATCAAGCAGAACGCCTACGATCTCCCCCTTGTTGTAATACGAGATACTTTCCTCGGGCCGCGTGTAGACCGGGTATTTTTCGTACCAGGCATCGAGACTCGCTTGCTCGACGCTCTGCCACCGGTGCGCGGGACGGGATTGGAGTTCTTTGATTTGGTCAGCCAGATTGCCGTAAAACTGCTGCGTGGACCAGAGCCCTGTGCGCAGCAGCGTATAGGCTCCATACGCGCTGGTCACGCCTTCCGCGAACCAAAGTGAGCGCGTCCACATTTCCTTGGTGTAATCCACTGGCTCCAGGGACTGCGGCCGAATGCGCTTCACGTTCCACAGATGGAAAAATTCATGCGCCGAATAGCTGGGCAATTGCGCCGGGGCGTCGGCGGAAATGGCGGTGCAATTCATGTGCTCCATCCCGCCGCCGCCGAAATTGTTCCCTACGTGAAACAGAAAAAGATATTCCCGGAACGGCGCCCCGCCCATCAGCGAAACTTCATAATCGACGATGCGCTTTAGCGAATCCAGAAGCCGCGCGCGGTCGCCGGCATCGCCGTGAACGACAATGCGAATCGGTCTTCCACCGGCTTCCGTGCGAAACTCGTCGAAATGGCCGATTTCCACTGGCGCGTCGACGAGCGCGTCGTAGCTCGGGGCAACGTAGGCGCCGGACTGGTGTCCCGCAGCCGTGCCCGCGGTGTCTAGCTCGACCGCCACGCGCCAGCCCTCCGGCACGTCGCCAAACGCCACTGTGGTGTCCTCGGCTCGGCGGTCCGGCACGTACAGCAACAACATACTAAAATTGAGAAAAGCGTGGTCCAAGTTCAATTGCGAGGCAAAAGGCCCCGGTTCGTCCCACAAGATGGGGTAGCTCACCGTGACGACGCCGTTCCCGGAGACGCTCCAGGTCTGCTTGTCGAGCTTCCGCAGCGCGAGCAGGCGTCCCTCCTCGTCCTTCGCGGTGACCTGCATCATGTGCGAGGAAAAATCGCGAATCTGATAGAGGGCGTTCCATGCCGGCAATTGGAGAGTCACTTGATCGCGCACCTTCGGGATGCGCATCGTCACTTCAAAGATATGCCGCTCGGGATGAGAGATTGAGACCGTGTAATCGATGGTGGCGCCCGCCGGGGACGCAAAGTAGAAAACAGCCGCCAGGATTGCGGCGCGCGGCCAGCTGCGAGGAGGGGAAATCATGCTTTGAATTTCCCCGCCGGGGCGTCACGTTCCTGCAGCTTGCCGAGGAGTTTGCCGCAAAGCCCGTCAAAGCTGCCGTTGGACATTACGAGGACCAGATCGCCGGGCCGCGTTTCCGCCGCGAGACATTCTGCAATCTCTTCGGCGGAATCAAAGCCCTCTGCTTTTCGTCCGGCCGAACGGATCGCCTCAAGAACCCTTTCTGGAGACATTCTCTCTTCATCGCTCAGAAGATTTGCCCGGTTCACCGCCCCGAGGACGACCGCATCCGCAGCTGCGAGCGACCCAGCCAGATCGTTTTCGAATACCCTGCGCCGCATGGTATTCGAACGAGGCTCGAACACGGCCCATAATCTGCGGCCGGGCCAACGATGGCGCGCGGCATCAATCGTCGCGCGAATTGCTGTCGGGTGGTGCGCAAAATCGTCGACAACCAGGACGCCGGACGCTTCCCCTTTCACTTCGAGGCGCCGCAGGACGCCGCGAAATGCGGCCATGGCGCCGGCAATGGCATCGCCGCTGACGCCGCGGCCGTGAGCAATCGCGATGGCGGCAACCGCATTGAGGACGTTGTGACGTCCGGCCAAGGACATTCTCACGCGCGCCACTTCGTTTCCATGGAGCGAAACACGGAATTGCGTTTCGCCGTCGGTAATTTCCAGATCGCCCGCGAGCCAATCCACGCCGGGCGTGAAGCCGTAGGTCTCGACAGGACAGAACGCCTTTTGTACGACGCCGCGGACGGTTTCACTCTCGCCCCAGGCCACGATTCGCCCGCGCTGGGGCACCAGATTCACCAGGCGCCGGAATTGAAGCTCGATGGCGGGAAGATTATCGTAAATGTCGGCGTGATCGAATTCGAGCGACGTTATGATCACTTCTTGAGGATGATAATGCAGAAATTTCGGGGCCTTGTCGAAAAACGCGGAATCGTATTCATCGCCCTCAAGAATAAATTCGTCTCCGCCGCCCAGGCCGAAGCTACGCCCAAAATTTTCGGCAACGCCGCCGATGAGGAAATTCGGACGCCGCCCGGCATGATGCAGGATCCAGGAAAGCATGGAAGTCGTCGTCGTCTTCCCGTGCGTTCCGGTGACGACCAGCGAGTTGTGACCCGGCAAGAAAAATTCCTCGAGCGTTTGCGGAAGCGATCGGTACGGAATTTTGTGATCCAGCACCGCTTCGACTTCCGGATTGCCGCGCGAAAGCGCATTGCCGAGGACCACGATGTCCGGCGCAGGATCGAGGTTGGCGGCGTCGAAACCGTTCGTCCAGCGGATGCCCAGGCTGTCGAGCAGGGTCGACGCGGGCGGATAGACGCCTGCGTCCGAACCGGTCACGCGGTGTCCGCTTTCAGCCAGCATTCCGGCGAGCGGCGCCATGGCCGCGCCGCCGATTCCCGAGAGATGAAAATGCATGGGCCGCGTCATGCGCGCACCGCCGGTTCGAGAATTTCGATGCGCCCTTCGCCCGACGCGTGAAGTTTCGCCCGGACGCCAAGCGGTAGGGTCAGCATCGGTCGCAGCGTGTGGCCGATCGGCGCGCCGTACACGATTGGGATGCGCAAAGGCCCGAGAACGCGCCGGCAAACGTCGGCGACCGTTACGGAGCTGCCTTCGGGAGGTTCGGACTCCGGAAATTCACCGAGCACAATTCCGCGCACGCCTTCAAATTTTCCCGCCTGCTTCAAGTGCAACAACATGCGGTCGAGTTGGTATGGTTTCATTCCCCGATCCTCGAGCAACAATATGGAGCCTCGCGTGTCCAGCTCCCAGGGCGTCCCAATCGAAGTCTCGATCAGCGTGATGCACCCGCCCAGCAGCGTTCCCTCGGATCTGCCGCGCGTGAACATTTCGCCTTGCAGCGGCGCGGTCCAGCCGCTGTTCGTCGCCGTCATCGCCCACATGAAGGTGTCCGGATCAAAGCCCCCCGTGGCGTTTGGGCCCGCGTCGAATCCCCCGGCCACCAGCGGGCCATAAAATGTAACCCAGCGAAGCTTCTGCCACAGAAAAATATGGATCGATGTTAAATCACTGAACGCGCAAAAAATCTTGGCCTGTTTGAGGCGCGCCGTTACCAACCGGTCCAGGATTTCCGTGCTGCCGTAGCCGCCCCGGGAACACAGGACCGCGCGAATCTCGGGACGGGTCAAAGCATCTTGCAAGTGTTTGCGGCGTTCCTCGAGCGGCGCCGAAAAATATCCCTCCGCATGGCGCTTCGAGTTGAATCTCTTCACCCGGTAGTCGAGCCGCTCCAGGGTTTCGCAGCCGCGCTGAATGCGTTCTTCCTTCGCGGAGCTTGCCGGCGCAATCACGGCGATCGTGCTGCCTGGGACGAGCGCCAGCGGCTTGCGAGGTTTCGGCATGGCAGAAGGCGTCAAAAAAGAAGTATACAACGTGCCCGCCGGCCGCAAGGCCATTCCGCGCGCCAAATGTTGCCCCGGTTGCAACGCGGCCTGGGCAGACCCTCACGCGGTTATAAGGTGAACTGGGTCATCTTGTGAAAATGGCGAGCCCTGGCTCCAATTTCCGACTTTTTCAAGGCCCGCAAGCGATCCAGGCCGAATTTTTCAACCGCAAAGCTGCCCATCACTGAACCATAGACCATAGCGCGCCGCAGCGCGCCATCATCCACTTTGGGGGCGGTGGCGAGATAGCCCATGAAGCCGCCCGCGAAGGAATCCCCTGCTCCGGTCGGGTCGTGAACCACTTCCAGTGGGAACGCGGGCACGCTGAAGCTTCGATTTTGGTGGACCAGCATGGCGCCGTATTCTCCGCGCTTGATCACCAGCGCTTTGGGGCCCAGCTTGAAAATGTGCCGGGCGGCGCGCAATAAATTATGCTCGTTGGAGAGCTGGCGTGTTTCCGAGTCGTTGATTACCAGAATATCCGTGTGCTTGAGTGTCTCGCGCAATTCCTTTGGCGTACGTTCAATCCAATAGTTCATCGTGTCCAGCGCCACCACTCTGGGCCGGCGCTTGACTTGATGCAGCACCGAGGCTTGCAGCGTTGGATGGATATTGGCCAGGAAAATGTGCGTCGAGGATTGATACGGTTCAGGCAACCGCGGTTTGAACTCCGCGAAAACGTTCAATTCCGTGGCCAGGGTCGTGCGCTCGTTCATGTTTTCGCTGTACTTCCCGGCCCAGAAGAAAGTTTTTCCGTCCGCGCGCTCCAGGCCCTGGGTATCGATGCGGCGGCCGCGAAATATGGATTCGTCTTTCTCGGTAAAATCGGTGCCTACGATTCCGACGAGATTGACGTGCGTGAAATAACTTGCGGCGACGGAAAAATAAGTGGCGGCGCCGCCGAGCATGCGGTCCACCTTGCCGTGCGGCGTTTCCACGGCATCGAACGCAACCGATCCAACAACGAGGAGAGACATTTTCAGCGGGCTCCTGGGGTCAGGTATTTTCCGGCGATCACGCGCAGGCGCTTGCGCGCCGCGGCTGGAATGACGGCGGGATCGGTAACGATCGCGTGAGCGAGGGCGCGTCCGCACTTGCAGGAGCGTTCGGCGGGAATGGAGCGCACCGCTTCGCGGACTACGTTCTGCGCGTTTTCCGCGTTCTTGTTCAAATTGGAAATGATTTCTTCCAAAGTGACCGAGGCGTGATCGGGATGCCAGCAATCGTAATCCGTGATCATCGCCACCGTGGAGTAGCAAATCTCCGCTTCCCGCGCGAGCTTGGCTTCGGTCAGATTGGTCATTCCGATCACTTCAAAACGCAACTGGCGATACACATGCGATTCGGCCAGAGTGGAAAATTGCGGCCCCTCCATGCAAATGTACGTGCCGCCGCGGTGAACGCGCACCTTCGCCAGGTCACAGGCGGCGCCGAGAACTCCGGCAAGCTGGGAGCAGACCGGCTTGTCAAAACCCACGTGCGCAACGACGCCGTCGCCAAAAAAAGTGGAGATCCTGTGGCGCGTCCGATCGTAAAACTGGTCGGGGATCAGAAAATCGAGCGGCTTTAAATCTTCCTGCAAGGAGCCGACGGCGCTGACAGAAATAATTCTCTGCACGCCCAGCTGCTTCATCGCGTGAATGTTGGCGCGGTAGTTGATTTCCGTGGGGAGGAAGCGGTGGCCGCGCGCGTGACGAGCCAGGAAGGCGACGCGCTTTCCCTCGAGCGTGCCGAGGACGAGGGCGTCGGAGGGATCTCCAAAAGGCGTCTTGACGCGCACCTCGCGCGGCTTCTCGAGCCCCGGCATGCTGTAGAGGCCGCTGCCGCCAATGATCCCGATGCCGACAGTCTCCGTGCTCGCGCCGCGCCGCGTTGCTGCTTGCTTCTTCTTTGCCATTCCCATGTCCTCGCGTAAAGGCGAATTTAGACGTCGATCATCACCGGTTCAAATTCGTATTTGCCCTGCCGTTCGCGCAGATACCCTGCCGGGGTCCTGGCCTCGTGGCCGAAAATGACGAGCCACTCGCCGCGCGCCGCTTGGGAAATCCATTTCTTCTTGTTCTCCAAAGTCGTGAGCGGGTACAAATCGTACCCCATGATCCAGGGAAACGGGACGTGAGCTGCCGTGGGAACTAGGTCCGCGGTGAAAAAAACTGTTTTCCCGCCGCCGGTCAAACGGACGCACATCATGTCGGCGTTGTGGCCCGGCGCCCGAATCAGTGCGACGCCCGAAACGATTTCCGGATCTCGATCGAGCAGCCACCATTGTCCCGATTTCTCCATCGGCAAGAAGTTCTCAGGAAAATAGCTGGCGCGGTCGCGGTCCGTCGGCGCCTTGGCGTGCTCGAGTTCGCCGCGCTGCACAACGTAGCGTGCGTTCGGGAACACCGGCACCGCTTCCCCGTTCACGATCCGAGTATTCCAGCCGCAATGATCGAAGTGCAGATGCGTATTGATGACGATGTCGATCTTTTCGGGTGCGACTCCGTGCGTCACAAGTTTGTCCGGAAGCCGGGGCGGTTTATCAAATGCGTAAATGTCAGAGCGCTTCGCGTCCCACTTGTCTCCCGCGCCGGTCTCGACAAGAATCCACTTCCCTGCCGCGCGGATCAGCAGCGAATTCATGGCCATCAAGATTCGATTGCGCGCATCGGGTGGCGCAACCTTCTCCCACATCGGTTTGGGGATCACGCCGAACATCGCGCCGCCGTCCAGCCGGAACGTGCCATCCGTGAGCAGCCAGAATTCGAGGTCGCCGAGTTTCATGCGCTTTTCCGGGCCACGTCCGCGCGGGCCAGCAATTCGCGGACGGCTGCGTATGGATCCTTTCCGCGGCTTGCGACTTCACGCGCCAATTTATTTAGCGCGGCCTCGCCGTCCGCGCCGGAAACCGCGCGCCTCAATACGGCTTCCCCGGCGAGTGCGAGAAGTCTCCATCTCCAATGTTCGATTTTCCGTTCCTGCCGCGCCGCGCTATTGCCAAAGTGTCCCCGGTACTTGGCAATAGCCGAGGCAAGCTCGTCCACGCCTTTATTTTCCGTTGCGACGGTGCGGACAATGGCCGGTTTCCAGCCATCGCGTTCCGGGGCGAGTTGAAGCATCGCTTCCAATTCCGTCTCCAGGCGTTCCACGCCCTCGCGATCCGACTTATTCAACACGAAGATGTCCGCGATCTCCATCAGGCCGGCCTTCATATTTTGCACGTCGTCGCCCATGCCGGGAACGAGCAGAACCAGTGTGCAGTCCGCGAGCCGCACGATATCCACTTCGTCCTGCCCGACGCCTACGGTTTCGATGAGCACATATTGTTTTCCAGCGGCGTCGAGAACCAGCGCAACATCGCCCGTCGCCCTCGCCAGTCCGCCCAGAAAACCGCGTGTCGCCATCGAGCGGATGAAAATGCCCGGGTCGCTCGCATGGCCTTGCATGCGTATACGGTCGCCGAGAATTGCGCCGCCCGTGTAAGGACTCGTCGGATCGACGGCAATAATGCCAACGCGATTCCCCTGCCCTCGATAATAGGCGGCCAGACGATCGACGAGCGTGCTCTTCCCCGTTCCGGGCGCGCCGGTCACTCCAAGCACAAAAGACCGCCCGGTATCGGGAAAAATCCGCTGCAAGAGATTTTCCGCCTCCGAGTCTTGGTCCTCAATCGCCGTGATCGCGCGAGAAACGGCGCGAACGTCTCCCGCCCGTATTTGCTCGGCCCACGCTTCGATGGATGCGGACATAGATTTTGGTGGCGCCGGCGTCCCGCCGGCGATTTTTCCGGTCCCCAAGCATCGCAAAAACGCCGGCGAGACGCCGGCGCCACCACACCTCTTGCGCCCAACTCATTGCCGGGTGTGGCCGCCGAATTCTGAATCCTTGGTGAGAAATCCGGACTGGAACGAAGCAAGGAAGTTACCACAACCGCGGGGAAGCCTGCACACGAAAACCCGATCAGCGCGCGTCCAGAATCTGCCGCGCGATTACCAGGCGCTGAATTTCACTGGTACCCTCTCCGATGGTGCACAGTTTGCAATCCCGATAGAATTTTTCCACTGGATAGTCCTTCACAAACCCGTACCCGCCGAAAATCTGCACGGCTTCGTTCGCCACGCGTACGCCCACTTCGCTGGCATACAATTTTGCCATGCTGGATTCTTTCGTGAAACGCGGCCCCTTCTGATCCGCAAGCCATGCCGCGCGGTAAACCAGCCAGCGCGCGGCGTCGATCTCGGTAGCCATGTCGGCCAGCTTGAATTGAATGGCTTGAAACTCGCTGATGGCTTTTCCAAACTGCTTTCTTTGTTTCGCATACGCAGCCGCTGCTTCATAAGCGCCTTGCGCCATGCCGAGGGCCAGCGCGGCAATCGAAATTCGTCCTCCATCCAGCACCTGCAAAGTGTTAACGAAGCCGTGGCCTTCCTTGCCCAACAGATTCGCCTCCGGGACGAAGCAATCGCTGAAAATCACTTCCGAGGTATCGCTCGCGCGCATGCCCAGCTTATTTTCTTTTTTCCCCGCGCGAAAACCCGGGTTGCCCTTCTCCACGATAAACGCGGAAATCCCTTTCGTTCCCTTGGGTTTGTCGGTCACGGCCATGGCCACGCAAACGTCCGCATAGTGCCCGTTGGTAATAAAAGTTTTCGAGCCGTTAAGAACCCAGCCGCCGTCCTTGCGCACCGCAGTGGTCCGCGCGCCCCCGGCGTCGGAACCGGCTTGCGGCTCAGTCAGCGACCAGCAACCGAGTTTTTTCCCTTGCGCCAGCGGCGTGACATATTTCTTACGCTGCTCTGGAGTGCCACATTTGTTGATGTGATTTGTGCACAGCGAATTGTGCGCCGCGACGATCAGTCCGATCGAGCCGTCGACGCGCGACAGCTCCTCGATGACCGCAGCATACTCCACGTAGCCAAGGCCCGCGCCGCCGTACTCCTCCGGAAAAATCACGCCCATCAAGCCCATCTCCGCGAGTTTCGGAATCAACTCGCACGGAAATTGAGAGACTTCATCCCACTCCATCACGTGCGGGGCGATTTCCGATTCGGCGAATTCCCGCACACTGCGCCGGAGTTGCTGCTGCTCGTCGGTGAAAGAAAAGTCCACTGGCCCTCTGAGATGTAGCGCATCTGATCGTACTCACTTAATTTACCACAGCCATGGAATGAGGTTTTTGGCCCAACTTGAGAGAGGTTCCGAAGAGGTTAAGTAGCGCAGGCTTCAGCCTGTGGGGGTTGGTCCTAGCACGGTCGTGCCTACTTGCCACCAAAACCCACAGGCTGAAGCCTGCGCTACTTAATTCCAACCCACCTTGTGCCCCGCGTTTTGCTCATCGAGCCACTTCTTCAGCGGAGCGAAGTAATCGAGCATGGCGGTTGCATCCATCTGCCGCTGGCCCGTCAGCACTTCGAGTGCGTCCGGCCACGGCCGGCTCTCACCCATC
This sequence comes from uncultured Acidobacteriota bacterium, assembly GCA_963719875.1. Classification (GTDB taxonomy): domain Bacteria; phylum Acidobacteriota; class Terriglobia; order Acidiferrales; family UBA7541; genus Palsa-360. The sequence goes on from CAVRDJ010000004.1 coordinate 472,480, forward strand.
GCCAGCATCCTGGCGAGCCTCGCTCCCGCGGCTTTATTCCCGTAGATCGAGCAGCGATGCAGCGGGCCCGTATATCCTGCTTCCTTGCACAAGGCGCGATGGAATTGGAATTGCAAAATGGTGGCCAGGAAATAGCGCGCGTAGGGAACGTTGTCAGCCACGTGGTACTTGGCGCCGGGATCGAAATCGGCCTCGCTGCGAGCGACGGGAGGCACGATGCCCTGGTATTTCCGCCGGAGTTCCCACCACGATTTGTTGTAATCCGCGGGCTTGATTTCCCCGGAGAACACTTTCCAGCGCCACTGGTCCACCAGCAGCCCGAACGGCAGGAAAGCTACTTTATCGAGCGAGCGGTCGAGCAGCAGGCCGATATCCGCCGACGGCGGCGACACGGTATCGATCAGGCCAATTTGTTTCAGGTATTCCGGCGTGACCGACAGGGCAATCGTGTCGCCAATCGCCTCATGGAATCCGTCATTCGCGCTGTTCTCGAACAAAGGCGACAGATCGTCGTAGGCGCGCTGATAGAAATTGTGGCCCAACTCGTGGTGAACGGTCGTGAAATCCTCGGCTGTGGGATCAAGGCACACCTTGATTCGCAAATCATCTTTGAAGTCGATGTCCCAGGCGCTCGCGTGGCAAACCACCTCGCGGTCGCGCGGCTTCGTGAACAGCGACCGTTCCCAAAACGTGGCGGGCAAAGGCTCGAATCCGAGCGACTTGAAAAATCCCTCGGCATAGCGAGCCATCCCTCTGGCGTCCACATTCTTGGCACGCAGCGCGGCGCCGACATCAGGTCCGGAGTCCGCATTTGGCGGAGCGAGAAGCGGGTAGATGTTGTTCCATTCCTGCGACCACATGTTGCCGAGCAAGTGCGCCGGAATTGGAGCGTCTTCGCGAACCAGGTCCTTTCCATATTTCTCCGCCAGTTTCCAGCGGACGTAGGCGTGCAGCGAGACGTACAGCGGACGGACCTGCACCCACAGCCGGTCAAGTTCCTTGGCAAAATCATCGGGCGGCATGTCGTAGTTCGACCGCCACATGGCCCCTACGTCGGCAAAACCCATTTCCTTCGCGCCCTGATTGGCGAGATCGACGAGGCGGACATACCGTTCGCGCATAGGCGGAGCGATGGCGTGCCAACCCTTCCAGGCGTTCAAAAGTTCTTGCGGGTCGCGGCTGGCGGCCAGAATTTTTTCAATGTCCGGCAACTGCTTGCAGTTCTCTTTCTTGTCGTCCGGGCACCACGTCCCCTTTCCGTAATCCCCGTCGAGCGATACGGCGATCTTGGCAAGCTCGGCTTGCGCGGCGGGATCGTGCGGTGCGGGAATATCGACGGACAATTTCAAAAGCTTGAATTTGCGCGCCACGTCCGGAGGAAGAGTAAGTTTTTCATACCGCCTGGATTCTCGCGCGAGCTCCGCCGTCGCTGCTTTGATGGCTGCGTCGGCGTGCGCCGAAATTGCTTCGGTATCGTCCGTGATGAAATTCTCGGCAACCCAGGAAGCGCGGCCGCCTTTGATCCAAAGGTCCAGCAGACGTGTTTCCGCCTGCGAAATGAATCGCTCCGCTTCGGCCACCGTGGGTGCAGAGCCGGAAGCTTTGGGCGTGGGAGAAGCGGTCCCTTTCGAAGCCGCCGTCTGCCCGTTCGCAACAGGAGCTATGGACGCGACCGCCGCAAGAATCAAGCCAAACATTCGTACGCGTGATGAATTCGAAATGACAGGAGGTAAACCCATGCGGATCTCCTTCTCTCTTTACTCCAAGAGGTGGACAAACACTTCATTCGAAACGGTCAGACGCTCCGGGGAAAGCCGCAAGCGCGGCCCATCCCACTCCACCAGACCTTGCGCTACAAGTTCCTGTACGCGAGGTCGCAAGTGCGCTCCATATTTTGTCTCGATGCTGACTAAATCGATCCCTGCAAGCTGCCGCAGCCCCAGGAACAGCTCTTCTTCGAGGGCCTGCCCATTCGTGACACTTTCGAGCTGTTCGACGGGAAACTGTCCTTGGAGTACAGAATCAGCGTAGGATGCAGGGTCGTGCGCGTTGGCCCATCGCTGCGAACCGTTGAAGGAATGCGCGCCGGCGCCAAAACCGAAATACGGTTCGCGGCGCCAATATTTGAGATTGTGGCGCGATTCGAAACCGGGCAGCCCCCAATTCGAAATCTCGTAGTGTTCGTAGCCTGCAGCGGCAAGGTGCCGGCAGCCGTGCTCGTAGTAATTGGCGATCGCGTCGTCAGAGGGCAGCGCCTTCGCAGAGTAACGCTCACCGTTTTGCAGAACTTCCAGCCCCAGGCGGCTTCCCTCGTCAATTTCCATCATGTAGATCGATACGTGCTCAGGCCGCAGATGCAGCAACTGTTCGACCGACTCCTCCCAACTGCGATCGGTCTGATGGGGGAGTCCTGCAATCAAATCAAAGCTTAGATTGGTGAATCCTGCGGCGCGCAGAATTTTCGTAGCCTGGAAAACATCGGCGCGGCGGTGCATCCGGCCCGCGGCGCGCAATTCAGCGTCGTCAAAGGACTGGACTCCCATGCTGATGCGGTTGAATCCAGATTGCCGCCAGGCGACTGCTTTATCGGGGGAGATAGTTTCCGGATCGGCTTCGAGCGTCACTTCCACGGGTTGCGACGGGTACGAAGCGCGAATCGCCTCGAAGATTTGTGCCAGGCTCGCGGGTTCCAGAAGGCTGGGGGTTCCGCCACCGAAATAGACGGTGTCGACTTCGGCTTCCGGGAGGTCCACGATTCCATTTTCATGGAGCAGACGGGGAAATTCGGCGATCTCGCGGCAAACCGCCCGGACATACGGCGCGTACAATTCCTTTGAGAACACGCCCGTGTGGAAGTTGCAGTAAGTGCACTTCGTCTGGCAGAAGGGAACCTGCACGTAAATGCCGAGTCGCGTCATCTGCCCTAGAATTTAGCATAGGAGTGAGCGGTCAGTCGGGGTGAGTTATATCTTGTGCGTGAGTATTTTGTGCCGCCCTTGGCGGGGCTCGTTTGTTAGGGCGGGCACAAGTTCCCACCGCTTACGCGGTGGGCTACGGTATGTCGCCCCTGCGGGACTCCCCGCATCCAGAAGTTAGCCAACTACGCAGACGAGCAAACTTTTATTACGCCAACGCCGAAGCCGAAGTGACACCGTAGAAGGAAAACCACGGCTTCGCGGCCGTCAGGCGGCCATTGACGTTTTTGATGTTTTTCACACCCTGATCATTCAGCCAGTCTTCCAGGGCCTTTACGCCCTGCTTGCCATAAACGGGAATCGCATCTTTCCAGGTGGCGCGTCCGCACAGGACGCCCGAAAAATTCACGCCCGTTTCGGAGGCGAGGTCCAGAGTTTCCGAGAACGTATCGTTGCTCACGCCGGCAGAAAGGTAGATGAATGGTTTCTTCGCTGCGGACGCGGCCCTGCGGAAATAGTCCTTCGCTTCGTCGCGCGAATAGGCGAAATCGCCTTTGCACGTGCGCGTTCCCTTCACGAACGCCATCGTCACAGGAACTTCGACTTTTAATACATCGACCGCGTACTGCGGCTTGCTGAATTCTTCCATGCTGCGGGTCACAACTTCCGGCTTCTTCTTCGCGAATTCCAGACCTTTTTCGTCGGCGCCTTCTTCATATCCCACGAATTCCAGGAAGAACGGGACGTCGGCAGCAACGCATTCGGCGCCGATGCGCTCGACCCAGGCATGCTTCACATCGTTAATTTGCGCCGAATCAAACGGCGTGTAGTAGAGAAGAATCTTAATGCAATCGGCGCCATCGGCCACGAGGCGGCGCACCGAATAGTGGTCCAGCAAGTCGGGGAGGCGCCCGGGCTGTGTGTTGTCATAGCCGCTGTTTTCGTAGGCCAGCAGCAGTCCGGCATTCCTGGCGCGCTCTTTGGCCGCCGAAAGGCCGTATTCCGGGTCGAGCAATATTGCTGTGGCATGCGGCGTCAAAACGCGAGAGACCGCTTCTTTGAATTCCGCCATCATTTCGTTCGTGACGGCTTTCTTGTCGATCCCTTTGTCTTTAGCGATGGCGCTCTTCAGCGAGCCGCGCTGGTCCATCGCCGCTGCGGCGATCACGCCGCGCGAATCCGAAACGGCTTCGAGTCCCTTGCGCTTGCCAGGAGTAAGCTTCATCCGAAATACCTCCGCTCATGACCTCAACAATTTCGATTCCCGGGGCAAATTCTCGCTACGCCAGCATACTCCGTTACCCTTTGTCCGGATGCCATTCTAATGGCGATTCAGCGAAAAATACATAGGGAATGGATTGCCTCTGCGTAACGTTCCTGGATATGTCGCCACGATTTGGGTAATTGGATCGGCGGTCGCGTGCTTAGTTACGGTGAACGGGGTTTGGTAGCGTCGGCGTCCCGCCGGCGATCTTTGTACGCGGTTCGCGGTGCAAAACCGCCGGCGAGACGCCGGCACTACCAAGCCCGCTCTACTTCGCGGCAGGCGGCAGGAATAGGAAGCAATGTTCCCCGGTGTTCGATTTCATGTGGCGGTCGAGATGATCGAGCAGCTCCGGTCCTTCAGCGGCAAGAAAGGTGAGCAATCCGAAGGACCGTTCCTGCAGCGCGTTGTTTGGAAACAGCGAACTGGCAATCTCGTTCTCATGCGTGTTCAGGACGCCGGTGCGAAAACCTTCGGCGCGGCCGGCTTTTGCGCGCAGGCCATTAAACTGATAAAGCATTTTCTCGGACGCCGTGTCGAGCGCGCCCACCAGCGTCTGATCCAGCTTGGTAAGCGGTTCCCGCAGGCCGTTAACGATGGCCTTGATCGCTTCCTCGCCGTCATCGAATCGTGTTGAGAGCGCTTGCGGAAGCGCCTCCGCCTCCAGGCGCGCGCGAAGTTTGTGGCGTCCCTGAAGAATATCCCGCGCATCCAAATTGTATTTCTTGAGCAAATTTGAAACGTGCGATGGCACGAGCGTAAAACTGGCGCGCGGCAAAATCGCGGGCGCCCGGCCGAGCAGCTTTTTATAGACCAGCGACGTTTGTGCGTGGTAAGCCACTTCGGCGGGACCGGCTATGTAGGCAACGGTCGGCAGCAGCGTATCCTGAATCACGGGACGAAGCAGCGCGCTGGGGCTGAAGTCTTCGGGGCGTTCCTGTACGGCTTTCAGAGTGTCGTCGATCGATTCTATTTTGTTCCCGGCCGCGAGCCCGCCATTCCCTGGGCGAAGGGCAAGCCGCTGCCCGTCGACAATCCGGAAGACGAGCGTACTTTGCTCCGAGATTTTCACTTGGGCGTGGAAGCCGGCTTTTTCGAGGGCCTCGGATCGCGCGACAAGCTCAGTCGCGAGGGCTTTGTGCTCTTTCACCGCGCGAAGCATAGTCTGCAGGGACAATCGATGTAAGTCCGCCGACATGGGATCAAGAAAAATGAGGCCGCGCCCGGCAAAAATCCGCGTCATCAGCTTCCCAAAGGCAGAACCGAACGTTTCCTCGGCCGCATAACTTTCAGTGACCCATCGGCCGACTTCCTCTGCCCACGATCCTTCGAGGAGAGAAGCCGCTTGCGCCGAAAGTCCTCGGACCGCTTCGCCCAATCGGATATCGCCAACGCGCCTCTCAGCAGGCCCGGATGTTGCGAGATCCAAACGCTCGAAGCCGCCCCGCTTCGGAAAAAAACAATGATCCACTTCCGCGAGATCGTGGTCCTCGGTCGCCAGCCAGAAAACTGGGACGGCGTTTACGCCGCGCTCGGTCAATTCGCGCGCCAGGTGAAAGGCCGTGAGCGCCTTGTAAATGCTGTACGCCGGTCCGCCAAACAATCCGACTTGCTGCCCCGTAACAACAGCGACCGCTCCGTCCCGCAGCCGGTCCAAGTTGCGAGTCGTCGCATCGTCCCCGCCAAACACAAGATTCTGCTTCCTCAGAACGTCCACAACGGCGTAGCGAACAGAGTCCTCGTACCGCATCTCACGGGTCGCCTCTTCGATTCCGTTTGCGTTGGGAGGATGGCTATAGAATTCAGAGACGCTGGCAAAATCGGAAAGAAAAGTGGAATAGAGGCGCTCGGTTCCAGGCAACTCGGCAGGTGAGATCCAGCTACACTCCATCAGGCATTCCATCCTTGTGTCCGCAAAGCATGCCGGCTTGGCACGATCGCAAAGGGTATTGGATGACTTGGAATTCGTTCGGATTCAGACTGAAACCTTCGAGGGCGCGAGCGTCGCAACCAATGCTTCGATTCCCTTTCGAGTCGTGAGCGCCGGTATGATTCCCTTGAGTTGTGGTTTGGTTCCCATACTGGAATCCTCATTGCTCTGTGGAAGGCCTTGAGTAGCACAGCCACTCTTGGCTGTGCGGTTTTCGATTCTTTCACGCATCCATCTACTGTCGACACTCGCAAAACCCGCACAGGTCCGCCGCGGCGGATGCCTGTGCTACGCGGAAGGCAGTTGGGGCGCCGCCGCTTTCTTGGAATGAAGCGACTGCAACGGCGAAACCTCCAAGGTTTGTTCGACGAGCGCGCGAATCCCGCGGGCGGCCGCATTCGCGGCGGAGAGCGTGGTGATGCAAGGAATATTGTAACGGATCGCCGCGCGCCGTATGGATTTCTCATCGTAAAACGATTCGCGACCGAGAGGCGTATTGATGATCATATCCACCTTGCCGGTCTTCACCAGGTCCACAATATTTGGACGGCCTTCATTCACCTTATAGACGGGATCAGCCGGGACTCCCGCCGCTTCGAGCGCCGCGGCGGTGCCGCGCGTGGCGATCAGGCGGAAACCCAGGGCGTGCAACTCCTTCGCGAGGGGTGCGCAGTGACGCTTGTCATGGTCGCTCACGCTCAAAAAGATGGAGCCTTTGCGCGGCAGGCGCTGCCCCGCGGCGAGTTGCGCCTTGGCAAACGCCTGGCCGTAACTCTTGGCCACGCCCATGACTTCCCCGGTCGAACGCATTTCGGGCCCGAGAATCGTGTCCACGCCGCGAAATTTATTGAAAGGGAAAACGGGAGATTTCACCGAGTAATAATCGCGTACGACAACCTCCGCCACGCCGTCCGTCGCGGCCACAGGAAGATTCATGTCGCGGAGTTTGCGCCCCGCCATCAGCCTTGCAGCAACTTTAGCCAGCGGCACGCCCGTGGCTTTGCTGACGAACGGGACGGTGCGCGACGCGCGCGGATTCACTTCCAGCACGTAAACGGTGTCGCGCTGGATCGCGTACTGCACATTCATCAGGCCCACAACCTGAAGAGCCTTGGCCAGACGCTTCGTGTAGTCACGGATCTTTGCAAGCACGGAAGGCGACAAGCTCACAGGAGGCAGCACGCAGGATGAATCTCCCGAGTGCACGCCCGCCTCTTCGATATGCTCCATCACGCCGCCGATGATCACGTCCTCGCCGTCGGCCAGCGCGTCCACATCCACTTCCGTGGCTTCTTCGAGGAACTGATCGATCAGCACGGGCCGCGCCGGGCCCATCAGCGCCGCCTGGGCCACGTATTCCTGCACCGTATTCAAATCGTAGGCGATCACCATCGCGCGCCCGCCCAGCACGTAGCTCGGGCGCACCAGCACAGGGAAACCGATTTCGCTGGCCACGCGTGCCGCCTCTTCCGGCACGAGCGCCGTGCCGTTCTTGGGCTGCGGAATTTTCAATTCATCGAGCAGGCGCCCAAAACGCCGGCGGTCTTCCGCAAGGTCGATCGATTCCGGCGCAGTGCCGATGATGGGCACGCCATTGCGCTTCAATTCCAGCGCCAGGTTGAGCGGAGTCTGTCCGCCGAATTGCACGATCACGCCCTGCGGCTTTTCGCGATCGACGACGGAGAGAACGTCTTCGAGGGTGAGTGGCTCGAAGTAGAGCCGGTCGGAAGTGTCGTAGTCGGTCGAAACCGTTTCCGGATTGCAATTGATCATGATGGTTTCGTAGCCGTCCTCGCGCAGTGCGAAGGAAGCGTGGCAACAGCAGTAATCGAATTCAATTCCCTGCCCGATGCGGTTGGGGCCGCTGCCTAGGATGGCGATCTTTGGACGATCCGTCGGTTGGGACTCGTCCTCGTCTTCATAAGTCGAATACATGTAAGGAGTGAAGGACTCGAATTCCGCCGCGCACGTATCGACGCGCTTGAACACCGGCGAGACGTGCGCCTTGGCGCGGCGATGACGCACGGCCGCGGGAGTGGTCTTCCACATTTGCGCGAGCTGTTCGTCGCTCGTGCCGATGCGTTTGCCCTCGCGCAGTAAATCTTCGGGCACCGTTTCCACCGTGACCGACGCAAGCCTCCGGTTGACCGCGATGATTTCCTGCAGTTGCGCGATAAACCAGGGATCGATCTTCGTCAGCTCGACCGCTTCTTTCGCGGAGATTCCTCGCTCCAGCGCGACGAACAGCCAGTGGATGCGGTCCGGACGTGGCGTGGCGATTTTTTCGCGCAGCAGAGAAACCGGCGTGTCAGCCGGCGCGCGCCACGGCGAACTCGGCTCCAGCGACCGGATGCCCTTTTGCAGCGCTTCCTTAAACGTGCGGCCAATGGCCATGACTTCGCCAACCGACTTCATCTGCGTGCCGAGCGTGGGATCCGCCCCGTGAAACTTCTCGAATTGCCATTTGGGAATTTTTACGACCACGTAATCGATCGTCGGCTCGAAACACGACGGCGTTTTCTTCGTAATATCGTTGGGAATTTCGTCGAGCGACATCCCGACCGCGAGCAGCGCCGCGATTTTGGCGATCGGAAAGCCAGTGGCCTTGGACGCCAGCGCCGAGCTGCGCGACACGCGCGGGTTCATCTCAATCACAATCATCCGCCCCGTCGCGGGATCGATGGCGAACTGGATATTCGATCCGCCGGTTTCGACTCCCACTTCGCGAATGATCGCCGCCGCCGCGTCCCTCATCCGCTGGTATTCCTTGTCGGTCAGCGTCTGCGCGGGCGCCACGGTGATGGAATCGCCGGTGTGCACGCCCATCGGATCGAAATTTTCAATCGAGCAGATGACCACGAAGTTGTCGCGATAATCGCGCATCACCTCTAGCTCGAATTCCTTCCATCCCAGCACAGATTCCTCGACAAGCGCCTCGTGCACCGGGCTTGATTCAAGCGCGTGGGCAATGGCTTCCGAAAATTCCTCGCGATTGTAGGCGATCGATCCGCCCGTCCCGCCCAGCGTGAACGAGGGCCGGATCACGACGGGATAGCCGAGCTGGTCGGCGAGCTTGAGCCCGTCCTGCCCATTGTTCACCAGTGCCGATGCCGGAACGTCGAGCCCCACCTTGCGAATGGCGTCCTTGAACCAGAGCCGGTCCTCGGCAACCTTGATCGCGCGCAGCGACGCGCCAATCAATTCGACGCCATATTTTTCCAGGATGCCGCCCTCCGCAAGCTCCACGGCGAGGTTCAAACCAGTCTGTCCGCCCACAGTTGGCAGCAGCGCCTGCGGCCTTTCCACGTCGATAATCTTCTCGAGATATTCCTTCGTGAGAGGTTCGATGTAAGTGCGGTCGGCAATTTCCGGGTCGGTCATGATCGTCGCCGGATTCGAGTTCACCAGTACGACTTCATACCCTTCGCTCCGCAGCGCCTTGCACGCTTGCGTGCCCGAATAGTCGAATTCGCACGCCTGCCCGATCACAATCGGGCCGGAGCCGATGATCATAATTTTCTTGATGTCCGTGCGCTTGGGCATGAATTTAGTGGGCCTTCGCCTGCCCGCGCCGCAACGCGCCGGAAAGTTTCCAGTTTTTCATGGTGTCCGTGAATTGCCGGAACAAATAGTGCGAATCGTGCGGCCCGGGCGACGCCTCGGGGTGGTACTGCACCGAAAAGAGCGGCAGGGTGCGGTGCCGCAATCCTTCATTGGTGTGGTCATTCAAATTTACGTGGGTGACTTCGACCTCGCTCGACGGCAGCGAATCCGGATCCACGCAGAAGCCATGATTCTGCGCGGTGATCTCAACCTGCTCGGTCATGAGATTTTTCACCGGATGATTCGACCCGTGGTGGCCGAAACGCAGCTTGAAGGTCTTGCCGCCAAGCGCCAGGCCGCAGAGCTGGTGCCCCAGGCAAATTCCGAAAACAGGTACGCGGCCGAGCAGATTGCGAATGCTCTCAATCGCATACGTGGCAGGCTCCGGATCGCCCGGGCCGTTGGAAAGAAAAACGCCGTCGGGTTTCAGCGCCAGCGCATCTTCCGCCGACGTTTTCGCCGGGATCACCATCACTTCGCAATTGTGGTCGACGAGCAGGCGGAGAATATTTTGCTTGATGCCGTAGTCGTAGGCCACGACGCGAAATTTCTGCGTTTCCCCGGCGGACTGCGCCTCGCCCATCGCTTCATTCCAGGGAGAAGCCGTCAATTCGATGGAGCCTTTGTCCCAGCCATATTGCCTTTCGCAGGTAACGCGGCTCGCCAGCTCAAGTCCCGCCATCGAGGGCAAGGCTCGCGCTTCGGCGAGCAGAACTTCTGCGGGCGTACCGTCGGTCGAAACTACGCCGCGCAGCGCGCCCATCTTCCGAATGTGCAGGACGAGCGCGCGCGTGTCCACGTCCCACAGAACTGGAATATTGTGCCGAACCAGATAGTTCTGCGCGGATTCGCTGGAACGCCAGTTGGAAGCAATCGCGGAAAATTCCCTGACGATGAGCGACTCGATGTGCGGGTGTGGAGACTCCTCATCGTCGATATTGGTTCCGACGTTTCCGATGTGGGGATAAGTCAGGCAGACAATCTGGCCCGCGTAACTCGGATCGGTGAAAACTTCCTGATATCCAGTGAGGCTGGTGTTGAAAACGACTTCGCCGCCCCGCCGGGTGATCGCTCCCGCGGCGCGCCCATGAAAAATGCGCCCATCTTCGAGCGCAAGCGTTCCCTTCCGTGCTTCGGTTTCGGACAGTGTACCCTCTCTGGCTGCCTCTAAAGTGCCCGCGCGCCGTTGTCTGCCGCGGCGGACGAAGGCGGGTTATTTCACGGATTCGGCAAAAACCGGGATCGAACCGAAGTGATCCACCGGCCAATACGCGAACACAGCCTTGCCGTAGATAAATTTTCGCGGCACCGGCCCGAAAATCCGCGAGTCGTTCGAGCTGGTGCGGTGATCCCCCATCACAAAATACTCGCCCTTCGGAATTTGCGTGGGCGGATACGTCCCGAAATCATCGGACTCCCGCGGAATATACGGCTCCGGCAGGAGTTTGCTATTCAAATAGACTTGCCCGTCGCGAATTTCCACCGTGTCATCCGGCAATCCGACGACGCGCTTGATGAACGACTTCGAGCGGTCCAGAGGATACCAGAAAACGACTACATCGCCGCGCTCAATCGGCCCGAACCGGTACACGAATTTATTAATGAAAATTCGCTCCTGATCGGAGATCAGGGGAGACATGCTGGTGCCTTCGACTTTCACCGGCTGGTAGAAGAAAATGATGATAACAATAGCGAGGCTGAGCGCAATGACGAGATCGCGCCCCCAACTTCGAAGCTCGCGCCGCAGCGGTTGCGCCGCTCCGGGCGCGACAGTCGTGCTGATTTCGGCGTTCGGCTCCATGTCCTTACTTACTTGAGAACACCTAAATTTATACCACGCTCCTCCGCCGCGCGCCACTGTTACGGCGTATGGAGGCTGTCCCAAACTTAAAATTGTCAATACCGTTCTGTTCATCAGGCGGTTGGTGCATTAGCCCCGGCATTCGAGTTCGTGTTTTTAGCTGCATCAGCCACTAAAGCTTCGGGCCCTCAAGAGTCTCTGTGAGAACTCAATTTTGGTTCATGTAGCGCCCGCCTTCAGGCGGGCATCTGCTTGATTACAATGTGCCCGCCTGAAAGCGGGCGCTACAAAAACGCGCCAATTTTGAATTCGCACACAGGCTCGAAAGGCCCCCTTAGCGCGACTCCAGTTGTCCGACCTGAAGGTAGGATCTCCTAAACGGTCAAACCAGCATTTTCACTCTCGACCCAACTTGGCATCTTACTTGTAAGCCGCCAGGCGCAGCCTCCGGTAATCAGCCCACCATTGTCCGTCGCGAAATAATTTGGGACGGAGTATCTCTTCGACTCTGCCGAGAAATTCCTCACGCCTCGCCGCACCTGCCTTCGCCAGATAATCCGCGCCGAACATGTTGATCCAGTTCCTCATTCCCGCAGCCCCGTCCGCCAGCCCGGTCGGCCGGTCGAACAGAGCGATGTGCCGAACTTCCAAACCATTCTTTTCAGCGAGCGTCGAGTATTCGCTCACGCTCGGGTAATACCAAGGCTGCACTTCCCCGGCCTTCGCCAAGCCAAGCTCCCCCAGCGCAACGTCGAAAGCATCTTGCATCAATCGAATGTTTCCCTTACCGCCAAGTTCCGCTACAAATCTCCCGCCCGGGCGCAGCGCTCTCCATACGCCCTGGAGTACAAGCTCAGGTTCATGAATCCAGTGCAGCGTCGCATTCGAGAACACAGCGTCATATTCATCCCGAAACGTGAGATTCCTGGCATCCGAAATTTCAAATTTCAAATTTGGATATTTCAATCGCGCCGCAGCCACCATCTCGGCTGAGCGGTCCACACCCGTAACGTGGGCGCCGGATTCCGCAATCTGCGCGGTTAAATGCCCCGTGCCGCATCCCAGGTCCAGGATGCGCTCGCCTGCGCGCGGATCAAGCAGCGAAACCACATCGGAACCATATTTCCAGACGAAGTCGTGTTTCGCGTCGTATAGCTTAGCGTCCCATTCTGCGCCCGCTTCTCGAACTCTCTCGTCCACTTCTTCTCCCTATGCTGTTCAAATCTCGTCGGGAAAAACTTTTGACTGTCAACTCTTCACCAGTCACCAATCACCAGTCACTATTCACCGCTTTTCACGCGAAATGCTCCGAACGCGTATTCCACCGCAGCCAGCGCCGCGCACACGGCCGTTTCCGTGCGCAGAATGTTTGTTCCCAACGCGGCCTCCACGAATCCGCAATCGCCCGCTGACGCAAATTCCGCGTCGGTCCATCCGCCTTCGGGGCCGATCGCGATGGCCACGCGGGCGGCATTGTCTTCCCGACGCGCTGCCGCAACGGGCTCGAGTGCCTCGCGCAGAGGCTTTGCACCAGCGCGCTCGGAGAGCAACAATTTTAACGGGGCAGCCGATGCTCGAAATGCGTCGCGTGGTTTCGCGGCGTCCCTCAGGGCCGGGACGCACAAACACCGCGCCTGTTGCGCGGATTCTGCGAGGATTCGCTTCCATCGTTTGGCGCGCTTCCCCGCCGCCGCGATCAGGCCCTTTTCGCTTCGGTCCGCCGCGAGCGGTGCGATTTCCTCCGCGCCGAGTTCTGTTGCCTTTTCAAGCGCCCACTCGAACCGGTCAAACTTCACGATGGCCAGAAGCAATTCGGTCCGAACCGGCCCAACGGGCGCTGGCAGAGGCTCGACGAGCGAGAATTGGACTTCGTCCCGTCCCACGCTCTCAGTCCGCGCCAGCCACACGCACAGCCCGTCGCTGAGTTCGTATAACTGCCCGGTCTGCGCCCGCAGCACGCGCCCCAAATGGTGCGCCGCCTCGCCGCGCAGAGTTGCGGATCCCGCCGCAAATTCTTCCACAAAGAATCGCCGTCGCATGTGCCGCTATGTTATATCAATCCGATGGCATCGCGCGCCCAGCCAGCCTGTGCCCCGCTGTCTATTGCCATTTCCGCATTTCTCCTGGCAATTCTTCCGTTGTTCTGTCCGGCGCGACTCGCGGCCCAATCACCGCCACGGCTTTCCCCCCTTCGCCGGGCCGTGATTATTGACACCGACGCCGGCGCCGACGACCTCGTAGCCATCGCGTTTCTATTGTCTCGGCCTGACATTCATGTAGAGGCCGTCACCATCGAGAACGGTGTGTCGCACGTCCCGGCGGGAGGAAGAAATGTGCTGCGCCTGCTCGCACTCGCGGGCCGGAACGACATTCCGGTCTTCCTTGGCAGGGATTCCCCGCTATCCGGAAACCAGGAATTTCCCGCTGAGTGGCGGCGCGCTTCCGACGAACTTCCCGGAATTACTCTTCCCGAGCCTGCGCGTGCCGCCGATCCACGCAGCGCGGCGGACTATTTGCTCAAGCGGCTCTTGGATGCCGCTCACCCCGTGCAAGTGCTCGCGCTCGGCCCCCTCACCAACCTCGCGGAAGTGATTTCTCGAACGCCGCGAGCGGCGCGCACCGGCCGGCAATTGGTCATCCTGGGTGGGGCCGTCCGTGTTCCCGGGAATTTGGGGGACGGCGGAGCGTTCCAGACGGACAACGTGTCCGCCGAATGGAACATGTTTATCGATCCAGCGGCGGCAAAAATCGTCTTGACCTCCGGCGCGCCGATTCGTCTCGTGCCCCTCGACGCGACGCAGCGTGTTCCAATCGACATGGCGCTGTTCGAGCAATTCAAGTCGCGCGCGAACACGCCGCTCGCGAGCTTTGTTGCGCAAGTGCTCGCCACAGACCGCGAACTGATTCGCCAGGGATACTACTTTGCGCGGGATCCGCTCGCGGCCGTGGCCCTGGCGAATCCTGCGGTCGTAACGTTCCGTCCGCTCGCGATCGAAATCAGTGACAAGCCGGGGGAAGTGGGCCGGACCGCGGAAATCAAGAATCGCCGCGCCAATGCCCAAGTCGCAATCGATGCCGACGACTTAAGATTTCGCGACGTCTTTATGACCGCGTTCGGAGTGCGCTGAAGCGTAACCGCGCCCATCACTGGCGGTGTCGTTGTGAATACCTCTCCGTATTCTCCACCTTGCTCAGTGATCTCAGTGTTGAGATTTGAATAGTCTTCCAAAACCTAAACACAGAGAACACCGAGAAAACCCGGAGGGGCAAAGAGAGGTACAAAACCACTTAACCGAAAATGTCCTTAACCTTCTCAAATAGGGATGAATCGCGATGAGCGGGCCGATTTTCGACAGGCAGTGAAGCCCCGAGCGTTTCGAACAGGCGGCGCTGTTCGCGCGTCAGTTTTGTGGGAACCTCGACATGGATGTTCACGTACAGGTCGCCCTTGCCGCCCCCATGCGGATCAGGCATCCCTTTCCCTTTTAGGCGAATAATCTCCCCAGTCTGCGTTCCTTCAGGGATTTTTACTGTCTCTTCGCCGTTGAGGCCGGGCACGACAATTTCCGTCCCAAGCGCCGCTTGAACGATGGAAATCGGCACCGTGCAGTACAAGTCCGCGTCTCTGCGTTCGAAGTACGGATGGGGCTTTACGTCCAGCACGACATATAGGTCTCCTGCCGGACCGCTGTTGCCGCCGGGCTCGCCTTCACCCGGAACGCGCAAGCGCGTATTCGAATCCACGCCTGGCGGAATCCTCAGATCGATGGTGC
The DNA here is from genome assembly GCA_963719875.1 of uncultured Acidobacteriota bacterium. Taxonomy (GTDB): domain Bacteria; phylum Acidobacteriota; class Terriglobia; order Acidiferrales; family UBA7541; genus Palsa-360. The sequence continues at coordinate 487,766 of CAVRDJ010000004.1, forward strand.
GGTGGCGTTCAATGCGGCCTTTCCCGCGGCAATCGGGGCAGGTTTCCCGCACGATCTGCCCGGCCCCGCGGCAATCCGGACAGGTGCGCGAAATCGTGAAAAAGCCCTGCTGGTAGTGCACCTGCCCACGGCCGCCGCAGGTAACGCACGCCACAACACCCGTGCCGGCCTTGGCGCCCGTGCCGTTGCAGGCTTCGCAAAATTCCAGCCGAGGAATGCGGATTTTCGTATTCACGCCGGAGGCGGCTTCCTCGAAACTCAATTTCATGTCGTACCGAAGATCCGCGCCTCGGTGCGCTCGATTTCGGCCCCGGCGGCCGCCGAAGATGTCCTCAAACCCGAAGAAGTCTCCGAAAATGTCCTGGAATTCATCAAAAATGGTTTGATTGACGCCGCCGTCAAGTCCGCCGCGGGAGAGACCCGAATAGCCAAAGCGGTCATACGTGACGCGTTTTTGCGGATCGGAGAGAATCGAATACGCTTCCGTAGCTTCGCGGAATTTTTCCTCCGCTTCGTGCTTGGCCTGCGGGTTGCGGTCGGGATGCCACTTCAAAGCCGCTTTGCGATAGGCGGACTTCACCTCGTCCGCGTTGGCAGTGCGCCCTAATCCGAGGATTTCATAGCAGTCACGTTTTTCGCTCATTGGTTGGGCCGCCTGGTTGGCCTAATTTTCATAGGTACTGGGCTTCTCGCTTTCTCCGGGATGCACGGCAACTCGTACAATCGCGGGTCGCAGCACGCGCCCGTGAAACAGGTACCCGTCCTGAAATACAGCGACGATAAAACCGTCCGGGAACTCCTCCGATTCCAGCCGCTCAATCGCCTGATGCATGTGCGGATCGAATATCTTCCCCGCTGCCTCGATTCGCTGGACGCCGTGCTTGGCAATGGAATCCCACAGCTGCTTGCGGATTAACGTGATTCCCTTGCTATATTCCTCGTAGGCGGGATCGTCATGCGCCTGCAGCGCGCGATCGAACCCATCCAGCACAGGAATGAGATCGAGGATGAGCCGCTCGACGCCGCGACGCCCTTCTTCGTGCCGATCGCGCTCGATTCTCTTGCGGAAATTCTCGAAATCGGCCTGGCGGCGTATCATGGTTTGCAATAGTTCTTCCTTCTCGGCCTTGAGCCTCAGGAGTTCCGCAGCCAAAGAAGTTTCGGTACCTGCCGGAGGATCGGCTGGAGAGGAGTCGTCCGAAGGCAGTGACGAATCGCCTTCACGCTCGACGCGAACGCCATCGATGGGAATCACTTTTTCTTCCTCGCGTTTCGGTTCGGCCACGTTGGCTAGCTCCGATCCAATGTCTCGCTGAAGGCGCGTGCGACAAACGCCACAGCCGTAATCGCGCGCTCATACTGCATGCGCATGGGACCAAGAACGCCCACCGTCCCCTGCGACTGATCCTGGAACGAATACGCGGCGCTGATCAAAGCCAAATGTTCGCCCGCGCGATCCATGCCCTTGACGCCGATCTGCACATGCACCGGGTCCGGTGTATCGATGCAATTCGCCAGAAGGGCGATGATCCTGTGCTTTTCCTCGATCGCCGCGAGCACGTCTCGCAATTGCGATTGATCAATGAATTCTGGAGCCGCCGCCATTTGCGCCGCACCCTCGATATAGATGCGCTGCGCCGAGCCCTGCCCGAGCATCCCCGGATCACACAGGACCAGCGCGTTGCGCGCAAGCAGCGCGTATTGTTCCTCTTCCTTTGCCAGCCGGGTCACCAGGTCCGCCCGAATCGCCTCGAGCAAAAAGCCGGTGTAATGGTGGTTCAAGTACTCCCCAGTGTGGTCGAGGTCCTGCTGGCTGAACACCTGCTCGGGACGAATCACTTTGTCCCTCGTATTGCCGCCGGTCGAAACCAAAACCACGACAATGCGCCCGTCCGGCAGCAAAACGAAACGGATGTGCTCCAGCACGGTCTTTGAGATGGGCGGCGAAACGACGATGCCAAGCCCTTTAGAAATTTCCGCGAGCACATGCCCGGCTCGTTCGGCAATTTCCTCGCCCGACGCCGCCGCTGCGAACTCGCTGCGTATCCTATCCTCATCTTCCGGGCTGAGCGTGGCCTTTTCCATAATTTGCTGGGCGAAAAACCGGTACGCCGTCGCCGTTGGAACCCGGCCCGCCGACGTATGTGGCTGATACAAAAAGCCTTGCTCTTCCAGGTCCGACATCACATTGCGAATCGTCGCCGGACTCAGCGATTCCGCGTGCCGCCGCGAAATCGAACGGGAGGAAACAGGCTCCCCGGTTTCAATATACGCGCGGACGATGGCAGATAAAATCTGCCGGTTGCGTTCATTATTTAGCGCTGAATCGGACATTGGCTACACGACTCACTAATGTAACACTGCTGCAATGATTTTATGCGCTGCAGCCGCCGCAGTCAAATTGGACATAGGTAGGGTGTGTCAGGCCGAAGGACTTGGCTCGAACCGCAGCGATTGAAACCCGCGAACACTAATCTCCCGATTGGCGTCATCCAAATCGCCAATCGGGAGATTGGTGTTCCCGGGAGACATTGGCAGGTCCAAAAAAATTACGCGCTATCGATTTGCGCGCGCTGCAAGCGGTCGGAAAAATCGACATAGAGCGTTTTCCATTCCGAATAAAAATCGATGGCGGCGGTTCCCGCTTCCCGATGACCGTTGCCGGTCCCTTTCGTTCCCCCGAATGGAAGCTGAATCTCGGCTCCGATGGTGGGCGCGTTCACGTAGACAATTCCAGTTTCGAGATCGCGCATCGCGCGGTACGCTTGATTCACATTGCGCGTGTAGATGGACGCGGAGAGGCCGTATTTCACATTGTTCGCAATCTCAATCGCCTCCTCCATCGAGGAAAATGGAATCATGGCCACGACCGGGCCGAAGATTTCCTCTTGCGCGATGGTCATCTTCGCATCGGCATCCGCAAATATCGTCGGCTCGTGAAACCAGCCGTGCGCCAATTCGCCGGATTCCGCGCGGTGCCCGCCGACCACCAGCCGCGCGCCCTCGTTTTTCCCGATCTCGACATATTTCATTACCGTTTGCAGTTGCGTTTCGTTCACCACGGGTCCGACATCGGTATCCGGATCGAGTCCATCGCCCAACTTGAGCGCCCGGGTCCGCTCTGCAAAAAGATTTAGAAATTCCCGGTAGACTTTCGTGTGCACGGCAACGCGGCTGGCAGCCGTGCAGCGCTGCCCGCTCGTTCCAAAGCCGCCCCACACCGCGCCCTCGACCGCGAGTTCCAGGTTGGCATCGTCCATGACGATCAAAATATTCTTGCCGCCCATCTCGAGGTGGCACGGTTTGAACAACGGCGCGCACGCCTGGCTCACAATGCGCCCCGTGTCCGACGATCCCGTGAAGCTCACCGCCGCAACTCCAGGGTGTGTAACCAGCGGCGCTCCCGCGTCCGGCCCCATTCCCGTTACGATATTCAAGACTCCCGCGGGCAACCCCGATTCAATCAAGATGTGCACCAGGTTGTACGTGGAGAGGGGCGTATCCTCGGCCGGCTTGATAACCACGGTGTTTCCGCAAATCAGCGCGGGCATGATTTTCCAGGAAGGAATCGCCATCGGAAAATTCCACGGCGTGATCATTCCCACAACGCCCAGCGGATCGCGCACCGACATCGCAAATTTATTGGGAAGCTCCGACGGAACCGTCTGGCCGAAGAGCCTGCGCCCTTCCCCGGCCATGTAATACGTCATGTCGATGGCTTCCTGCACGTCGCCACGCGCCTCTGAGAGAGGCTTGCCCATTTCCCGAGTCATGTCGCGGGCCAGGTCTTCCTTTCGCTTCACGAGAGTTTCCGCGGCGCGATACAAAATTTCCGCCCGCCGCGGCGCAGGAAACAGGCGCCATTGTTTGAACGCAGCCTTCGCGGCGCTCACCGCATCATTCACGTCTTCCGCGGTGGATGACGGAAAAATTCCGATCAATTCGCCCGTGTTGGCCGGATTGCGGTTCTCGAACGTGCTCCCGCCGCGGGCTCCCACCCAGTCCCCGTTAATGAAGTTCTTATGGCTCCTTGAAACCGTGCTGGTCGTCATATTGCCTCCTGCAGTCGATTGAGGCGTTTGCAAGAAAAGGTTGGCAGATCGCGGAAACAACATCGCGTCGGAAAATTTCCCGCGTAGCAACTCAATGTAGCAGAGGGTCAAGAGCCCGTCAAACAAGTCGAGTGAGTTGTGATTTGTCTTTGTGTCCGCATGATAATAGCTCTTTGGAGGAAATTAGAGGTTTGTGATGGGTGCGGCCCAGGTTCGTTCGGCATCGTCTGTCGACATCGCAAAAGTCCAACTTGTTGCCTGCCACAGCACCGATACCCCAGATGGTGTTATTCCCCGCACGGGGAATTCTGTATTCTGTAAGAACCCAAGAGTCGTGCGCTTCCTGCTAGAGCGCACGGCCACCAAGCGGGATAAGGAATACCATGAATGACAACCTCTATCGCCGTTCCCGAGCTTAATCACGAGCGCGGTTTTCTTCCCCTTCAAGATCCGCTGACGCGTCTTCCGAAGGCCTTCGACGCTTGGGAAGAACTCTCCCTGCGTTTGCCGAAGCTTCTCGCTTCGGATCAAGTTCGCGGGACAATCGCAGATCTTCCTCCCTTCCCGGTTGATGCGATCCACGACTCTCGCGAACGCGAGCGAGCCATGCTCCTCCTCAGCTATCTGGGACATGCTTACGTCTGGGGCGCTCCCAGGCCTGCATTGATCTTGCCGGCCGTTCTTGCGGCGCCCTGGTACCAGGTTGCCGAAAGCCTGGGCCGGCCACCGGTGCTCAGCTATAGCAGCTATGCGCTTCACAACTACTTCCGTTTTGATGCATCCCGCGAGATCGAATGCGGCAACCTGGCTCTTATCCAGAACTTTCTCGGCGGCATTGACGAGGAATGGTTCATCCTGATTCACGTGGAGATCGAACGGAAAGCCGGCCCCGCAATGGCCGCCTTGAGCGCCTGTCTCGATGCCGCGGAAGAGGGCGACGCAGAGCGCCTCGAAGGCCTGCTCACGCAAGTGGAATCGTCGCTGCGCGCCATGTACGCCACGCTTCGCAGAATGCCGGAATGGTGCGAGCCTTTTATCTATTACCACCGGGTTCGACCCTATATTCACGGGTGGAAAAATCACCCCGACCTTCCTCAGGGCGTCATCTACGAAGGCGTCGAAGCCTACGGGGGGCATCCTCAGCAGTTCCGCGGCGAAACCGGGGCCCAGAGCTCGATCGTCCCAGCCCTCGATGCGATGCTCGGCGTGGGACACAAGGTAGATGTGCTCAGCACGTATCTCCAGGAGATGCGCGCCTACATGCCTCCGGCGCATCGCGCCTTCATCGAGGCGCTCGAAAGACGTGAATCGGTGCGGCCCTTTACCCAGAGAGCTGGCCGGCGAGCATTGACGTCAGCGTACAACGCGTGTGTGGAAGCTCTTGAGAATTTTCGTTCCCTTCATTTCGAATATGCTTCGACTTACATATTCCAGCAAGCTCAGACCGACGCGAAGAACCCGCATGCCGTCGGAACCGGCGGGACCCCGTTCATGGAATATCTGAAGAAGCACCGCGACGAAACCGGCCAGAATCGCTTGAAGTAACAGGCAGTTGTCTTGTAGGCCTAGCGAATGAACGGCATCCGCCAAAACTCGATTCGTCTCTTCCGCTTCAACGGGATTGATTTGTCTTTGCATTGGTCTTGGTTTTTGGTGGCGATATACGAAATCAGCGGCCGGCAGAAAGCGTATTCCTCCATTACCTGGAATGTGCTGGAGTACCTGGCATTGTTTCTAATCGTAATGCTCCATGAATTCGGCCATGCGCTGGCCTGCCGGCAGGTTGGCGGAGTGGCCAATCAAATTGTCCTCTGGCCCCTTGGCGGAGTCGCCTACGTGAATCCGCCGCAACGGCCTGGAGCGTTTCTTTGGAGCATCGCCGCGGGGCCACTTGTAAATCTGGCTCTCGTTCCAATCCTGAAGGTCCTGGGCGCCCTGATGCGATCGCATGGATTGGCACAGGAGATGCCCAACACCTTCCTGCTTCTTCGGTCAGTTGCGTTCATTAATCTGGGCCTGCTGATCTTCAATATGCTTCCCATATATCCGTTAGACGGCGGCCAGATTCTCCGTTCACTGTTGTGGTTTGTGATGGGCCGGGCGCGCAGCTTGATAGCGGCCACGATCATCGGCTTCCTCGGTGTGACTGGACTCATCGTCCTCGCTGTGCGGTTCCAATCCGTCTGGTTTGGAGTTCTGTCCGTTTTTATCTTGCTGAATTGCTGGAAGGGCCTGCAACAAGCGCGGGCATTGCTTCGTCTCGCGAAATTGCCGCGTCACGGCGGATTTTTCTGTCCGTCCTGCAAAACGTCGCCGCCCTTGGGCGACTTCTGGCGCTGCCCAAAGTGCCAGAAATCATTCGACACGTTTCAAACGCAAGCGGTCTGCCCGCACTGCTCGACCCAGTTCGCAACGACGGGATGCTTGGACTGTGGGCGAGCGAATCCGATGCAGGAATGGACCGCTACGGTTTAGCTAGCCCGCCTCGCGGTCCTCTTCATCCTCGCGCCACTTGCCCATTGGCCGACGAACTGCCAGGACGCGAGGAGTCGCGTTACTACTTGACTATGTGTGCTCAGCCAATTCAGCTCAGCTTCTTCCGCGCTTTGATAAAATACTAGTTAATGATTGCCTGTGGACGAGGTCCAAAATCTTTTGGAGAGCTATCTCGAAAAATGAAAATCGATAAAATAACGAAATGCGTTCATTTAACCATTCTGATGGTTGCCGGTGTGTTGACGGCTGCCGCACAAGGGTCGAGCATTCCCACAGGAAGGACAAACAACGTTATTGACTGGATTGAATCCTTCGAGGGGAGCACCGGCTCCAGCGGCCAGGAGATGATGATAAATTCTTCGGTGACCGTTCACTTCGGGCGCTTCAGCGTCGGCGCGGCAATGCCTGTCTATCTGAACCGCTCGATCTTCCCCAACCAGGTCACGATCAGTGAAGGCATCGGCGACGCTTCTCTAACGCTTGGCTCATCTTGGAATGGCTCCTTGTTCAATTACAGCACGGTGCTGACCGGCTCGGCCCCGACCGGCGACTCCCACAAAGGTTTTAGCACCGGCCATGCGACCTTTGATTGGAACAACCGCATCGATCACGACTTCAAAATCCTGGCGCCTTTCGTGGACGCCGGCGTGGCCAACCGCATTTCCGACACGCTGTTCTTTCACCGGCCGTTCACCTCGTTCGGCTACCTGGCGCACGTCGAAGCTGGGGCGGATGTGGACTTGTCTCACTCTTTCACTTTGCTCCTCTCCGGATATGAAATCGCACCGTGGGGAACACAAACGATCTTCAGCCGCGATGTGGTCACTGGCGCCACCGGCTCCGGCGGCCAGAACGGACGGGTCTTCGAGGTCAATCACCTGACGACGGGCCCCGCGCCCATCAACCACGACGACGGCTTCACCCTGGGACTCACGTTCAATCCAAAGCCCTATCTGGATTTGTCCGCGGGATACACTCGCAGCATAAGTTTTGCATTCAACACGTTCTCGTGGAGGTTGGGCCTCAACGTGAGCAGGCTTATCGGCGGCGGAGTTTCCACCAAGTAGAACACAACACCCCATGGCGCGAAACTTTTCGCGCTTTCGATTTCGCAATTTTCGAGTCTCACTATCCGGTAAGCCGCCCGGCCTTCGCGCAACACGCGCCGCGCGACACGCCGTGGGGGATGGGATGGTTACTACTTCACGGGCGGGTCGGCGGGTGTGGCCGAAGAAGACGCAGTAGGTAACGGAGCGCCCTTGCCCGCGGTTCCAGATCCCAAACCGAGTTTGTTGAGAGTCGCTGCGTCGATCTTCCCTGTCGGACTGATGCCGTTCTTGTCCTGATACTTTTTCATCGCGTCCATGGTTGCGGCGTCCCACTTCCCTGTCGGTTCTCCTTGATAGGAGCCATCTTTTTGCAGAGCGGTCTGAATTTCCCTGACGCGATCCGGAGTGGGGGCGGTCTGACCTTTGACTTTGGATTTTCTCCTGGATTTGGAGGAAGCTTTTCTCTTCTTGGTGGTCGTGGAAGATGTCTGCGCCGCGCGCGGATGACCTGCTCCGGACACAACGGAGGCCGCGCTCACCAGGAGCACGGCCCCAAAGATGAATAACCAGGTTCGTTTGCTCATCGTTTCGCTATCCAATGCCGCGGTAAAGCTCAAACTTTGCCGTTCCGAGGTCGCCGCGACAACCGCGGAATGACAAATTAAAATACTTTTTCCGCAGCCTCTGCCGGGTCGAGTTACTTCTCGGGGGCTGGAACGGTGCCAGCCAGATAAACCGTATCAAACTGGTCGCTGCCCGATCGCCGCTGGACTTTGAACAAGACATCTTGTCCTGCTTTCAAACCCGAAACGGCTCGCCGATACTCGGCCACAGAACTAACCGAGGTGTGGTTGACTTCGTTAATGACGTCACCGCGCGCGAAGCCGATATCTTCGGCAAAGCTCGCCGGGTCCACGGCAGTTACGAGGGCGCCCTTCATGTTCTCGTATCCGGCGCGCCGCGCACGGTCGGTCCCGAGGTCTTCCAGGCGGAGGCCGAACTCGGCGGGCGTCGGCCCGCTGTCATTGCCTCCTCCATTGGCTGTGCGATCCGGGAAAATCTTGGTCCGATCCGCGACGGTGATGGAGGCCTCGTGTTCTTTCTTGTCGCGCACGTAGGTCACGCGCACGGAATTGCCGATAGGCGTCGAGGCAATCGGATTCACCAAATCGCTTCCTGTGTGAACCGGTTTCCCGTTCACGCTGGTCACAACGTCGCCCGATTGCAGTCCCGCTTTTTCCGCGGGGCTGCCTGCCTCTACGCGCTGCAAAACGATTCCGTACGATGCACCGAGCTCCTTCAAAACGATTGGATTGCTCCCCTGCGTTTCCGTGAAGCTCACGCCAATCGAGCCGCGAGTCACTTTGCCGTTGCTGATAATCTGGTTGTAGACGCCGATGGCGGTATTGGAGGGCAATGCAAATCCAACCCCCTCATTGCCATGGCCTCCGGTAATGATGGCGGTGTTGATGCCGACCACCTGCCCGGCCATATCCACGAGGGGTCCGCCGGAATTGCCGGGATTGATTGCAGCATCGGTTTGAAGGAATCTTTGAAATTGCTGGCCTACGTTACCTCGGTCCTTGGCGCTGATGATTCCCGCAGTGACGCTGCCTTGCAGGAAGCCAAATGGATTCCCAATCGCCAGAGCCCAATCCCCCACTTGCACGGAATCGGAATTGCCAAGTTTGGCGTAGGGCAGATCGTGGCCCACTTCGATTTTCAAGATTGCCAGATCAGTCTCTTCGTCCACGCCAACGACCTTGGCGGTGTACTGCGTCTGTTCCCCGTTCAGCGTAACTTGAACTTTGGTGGCCTGATCCACCACGTGATTGTTCGTCAGGATGAAGCCCTTCTTATCGACGATCACGCCAGAGCCCAGGCTGCGCTCGGCCTGCGGGCCCTGGTCCGGGAAATCGAAGAAACGGTTGAAAAAATCCTGGAACGGCTGTTGGTCTTGTTGATCATCCGGCGGGCCCAGTTCGCCGCCGCGATTGCGCTGGGAAGGTCCTCCGCGCCCTCGTCCGCGTTGCTCGATCACCTGGGTGGTCGAAATATTTACGACCGCCGGCTGCACCTGTTTGACAATCGTGGCAAAGGCACTCGACAGCTGCACGGGATCGGGGATCGCCAGCGGCGTTCCACCCACTCCAGTGGAGGGGTGCGCCGCGCCGACATGACCGGAAATCACTGTGCCAATAAGCATCCCGATGGCCAACGTCACGGTTACCAACAACGTCGCCAGAATTTTGCGATTGCGCGCCCAGGCGGCAAATTCTCGAAGCTGTATGCCCATAATCTTCACTCCTTATGCCAATTGCATTCTGCCATTCGGCCCGATCAGTTCGGTGGAGATTATACCACTCACTCTATCGCTGCGCGTAACCTCGGACTTGCGCGGCGTTTTCCAGCCAGCAACCGCGCCTTCCCAGTTTGCTGAAAACTAAAAACCGGTCAATGCGAGGCATTATTTCCGTACACGATGGAAACGTTTCTGCCGCCCCGCGTGGCAGAACATCCCCATAACTAGAGTTTATGGGACTCACAACCATTATAAATTTGATCTACACGCTCCTCCAGGATCAAATGGACTCTGCGCGAGAATACTATAACCACGCACAAAAAACGCATGGTGCACCCGGGCCTGCTAAACTAGGATGCACATATATGAACCCGCGTACGATGTACCGGAAAATTTGGGAGTCTCACGTCGTCCGCCAGGCGCCCGGCGAACCTTCGCTCATTTACATCGACCGCCACCTCATTCATGAAGTGACGTCGCCTCAAGCTTTTGCCAGCCTGAAGGCCGCCGGCCGAACCGTGCGCCGGCCCGACCTGACTTTCGCCGTTATGGATCACTCAGTTCCGACGAAAGACCGGAATCTGCCGATCCTGGATGCCGCCGCCGGCGGGCAATTTGACGCGCTCGAACGCAGTTGCCGGGAGTCCGGCATCACGCTGTTCGATATGTTCAGTCACAACCAGGGTATCGTGCACGTGATCGGTCCGGAACTGGGTCTTACTCTGCCAGGGCAGACGATCGTTTGCGGGGACAGCCACACCTCCACGCACGGCGCGTTCGGCACTTTGGCTTTCGGCATTGGCACGAGCGAAGTCGAACATGTGCTGGCCACGCAGTGCATGCAGCAATATGAATCGAAGACCATGCACATTGTCGTCAACGGAAAGCGCACCAAAGGCGTTTCCGCCAAAGACATCATTCTCGCTCTCATCGGCAAGATTGGAATTGCGGGCGGGGCCGGCCACGTCGTCGAGTATGCCGGCGAGGCCATTCGGGCCCTGTCCATGGACGGCCGCATGACCGTCTGCAACATGTCCATTGAAGGCGGCGCCCGAGCCGGCATGATCGCGCCGGACAACACCGCGTTTGCCTACCTGGAGGGGCGGCCCTACGTTCCGCGTGGGAAAGAGTTTCAAGAAGCCGTGCAGGCCTGGAAGGCTCTGGCGACCGATTCTGGAGCGAAATTTGACGCTACAGTCGAACTCGATGCTTCATCGATCGCGCCGCAAGTCACCTGGGGGACAAACCCAGGAATGGTCACGGCCGTTACGGGGAGGGTGCCCGATCCGGGTTCGTTCCGCGATCCGGACGATCAGAAGGCGGTCACGCGGGCGCTGACGTACATGGGCCTCAAACCCGGCACCGCGCTTGTGGACGTTCCCGTGGACCGCGTGTTTATCGGGTCCTGCACCAATTCGCGTCTAAACGATCTTCGCGCCGCCGCGCGCGTCGTTGCCGGAAAACACATTTCCAAGAATCTTAAGGGAGCGCTCGTCGTGCCCGGCTCAATGCCCGTCAAAACAGAGGCGGAGGCCGAAGGGCTCGACAAAATTTTCCGCGACGCCGGATTCGAATGGCGCGATGCGGGATGCAGCATGTGCCTCGGCATGAATCCGGATGTGCTGCTCCCCGGAGAACGGGCCGCCAGTACTTCGAACCGGAATTTCGAGGGCCGTCAGGGCAAGGACAGCCGCACGCACCTGGTCAGCCCCATCATGGCCGCGGCAGCGGCGATTGCCGGCCATTTTGTGGACGTCCGCGATTGGAATGTGGAAGCACCGGAGTAGCGCACGAGTAGCACACGAGTAGCGCAGGCTTCAGCCTGTGGATTTTCGGCCTAAAATGAACCAAAACCCACAGGCTGAAGCCTGCGCTACCAGGGAAAATATCGTCAGCTGATTTCTACGGTGCGATGGAGAATAGATGCAGCCATTTTCGAAACATGTGGGATTGGTTCTCCCCTTGGACCGTGTGAACGTCGACACCGATCAAATGGTGCCCAAGCAATTCCTGAAACTCCAGACCAAGCAGGGATTTGGCAGGGTGCTGTTCTATGATTGGCGCTATCTCCCGGGTGAAAAGCCCAATCCGAATTTCATTCTGAATTGGCCGCGATATAAAGGCGCATCCGTCCTGCTCGCGCGCGCGGGTTTCGGTTGCGGTTCGAGCCGCGAGCATGCCCCCTGGGCCGTCGCCGACTATGGCTTTCGAGTCCTGATCGCGCCGAGCTACGCCGATATTTTCTACAGCAACTGCTTCATGAACGGGATTCTTCCAGTGACGCTTCCAGAAGCGCAGATCGATGAACTCTTCCGTCGAGCGGAGGGTCAAGAGGGCTATTCGTTGACGGTTGATTTGCCCCTGCAAGTGGTTACCGACGCGAGCGGGCTAAGCTTTCGCTTCGAGATCGATGAATTCCGCAAGCACACCCTGCTGGAGGGACTCGATGAAATTGGCCTCACGCTGAAACACGGTGCGAGAATCGCCGAATACGAGAAATCGCATCGGCCGGGCGCCACGATGTACTCGCCTGTGGACGCAAAATACGCGCCCCAGAAATAAATCGGAATTCTGCCAAAGATGCGATTCGTCCGTTCCGGCACATTCAAACCGTACTGAGAAAAAATTCCGGTCCCATTCAGGACCAACTCTCCCCTTTTGGAACACCGGTCTCTCCGCTCTTCCGAAAATATTTCTCTTAGTGACCGCAAGACAAAGCCACACAGCAACTTAGTGAAAGATGTTCGCCGGCAGGATGGGCATGTGTTTGCGACGAAAACTGCATGCCTGTGTCATGACGAGAAGTGTGATCTGGCACCGATAACAAGAAGGCTATTTCTGATGACGGTTCGCCGAAAAACCCTCCTGATCATTGCAATTACGTGCCTGGGGCTCGTAATCACTTTATACGCGGCCTCCCGGTCATTCCTCTTGGGCGGCTTCATCAAACTGTAGCAAACGAGCGCCCAGGAGAACGTGCAGCGCGTGCTGAATGCACTCGACCAGGACTTTGGTGCGATCGACCGATTCACCTACGACCGCGCCTCCACCGACGAAACGTACAGTGCCATGTCCCATCCCACGCCGGAATTCATTCATTCGTTGCTCGGAAAGGACGCCACCGGGTCCACGCAATCACGCCGCTTTAATTTCATACTTCTGATCGACGCGTCCCGGCATATTATCGCTTCGAGAGGCCGTGACCTGGCGACCAAGCAGGTCGTGGAGATTCCGGATAGCCTAAAAGCGCATATATCCCTGACCGATCCGCTGTTTCAGTCCGCCGAGGCAAAGGGCACACTCACAGGAGTGTTGCTGCTTCCCGAAGGTCCTCTCCTGATGGTAACTCGTCCGATCATTGGGCCGAATACAAAAGGCCCGATCCGCGGCTTCATGCTCTCAGCGCGTTATCTCGAACCGCCAGGCGACCTTGCGGGATTGGAAAAGACCACCAACTTTACCCTCTCCGTTCGCAGGATGGACGGAGAGAAATTGCCCGACGACTTTTCGGATGCGCGCCGACACTTGTCTGCAAAGGTAAACATTTATGTGCGTCCTATCAACGAATCCGTTCTGGGTGGCTATGCCTTGTTGGATGATATTTACGGAAAGCCGGCATTGATTCTGAAAGTGGAAATGCCGCGGGGAATTTACCGGCAGGGCCAGGTCAGTCAAGTGTACTTCGTAGCGTCCCTGGGAATCGCGGGGCTCGTGTTTGCAATCGCGGTCATGCTACTGCTCGAGAAGTCCGTGATGTCCAGGCTCAGCGCCTTGAGCGCCAGTGTCGCCGCAATCGCCAGCAGGGGAGACGCATCGGCGCAAGTGCATTGCCCGGGGAGCGACGAACTCTCCCATTTAGGAAGCGCTATTAATCGCATGCTGGAATCAGTGCAACTCTCTCAGAGACAAAGACAACACACGGAGGAGCGTTACCGGGCCTTCATGAACAATATCCCGGCCATCGCCTCGATCAAGGACCGGGAGGGCCGATTTCTATACATCAACGAACCGATGGAGAGGATCTACAAGATCAAATTCGAAGAGGTGAAAGGGAAAACTCTGGCCGACTGGATCCCCGTAGAAACCGCGAAAAGGATTCGCCTGCATGACCAAGAGGTCCTTTCGACAAAACGCCTGATGCAGTTCGAGGAATCGGTCCCTACCCCGGATGGGGTCCTCCATTATTGGCTGGCTTTCCGGTTCCCTCTCGATGGGCCGGATGGCGAACTGCTGGTCGGAACCGTCGCGGTCGACATTTCCCGCCGCAAGCAGGCAGAAGCGGAGCTTCGAGAGGCCAAAGAAATAGCGGAAGCCGCCAACCGCGCAAAAAGCGAATTCCTGGCCAACATGAGCCACGAAATCCGCACACCGCTCAACGGCGCCGTTGGGATGACCGATCTCGCCCTGGGAACCGACCTGACCACCGAGCAACAGGAGTACCTTGAAATCGTAAAGCTATCGGCCGATTCCCTGCTCACGGTGATCAATGACATTCTCGACTTCTCCAAGATCGAAGCCGGGAAAATCGATCTCGAAATGATCGATTTCGACGTTCGCGAAATGCTGGAAATGACGATGAAGACCTTGGCCTTTCGCGCGGATGAAAAAAATCTTGAGTTGCTTTGTGACTTCGCACCGGATGTCCCGAATGCCATCCGCGGGGATTCGACGCGCCTGCGTCAGGTGGTCGTCAATCTGATTGGCAACGCCATCAAATTCACCGACAAAGGTGAAGTCGTGCTGAAGGTGGCGATGCACACAGGCGAGGATGAAAACCGTTCCCTCCATTTCACCGTCTCCGATACGGGGGTCGGAATTCCCGCCGACAAGCAGAAATCGATCTTCGAGCCTTTTACCCAGGCCGATACTTCCACCACTCGCAAGTACGGCGGAACAGGTCTGGGCCTGTCCATCTCGATTCGCCTGGTCCGCATGATGGCCGGAGACATGTGGGTTGAAAGCGTGCCGGAGGGCGGAACAAAGTTCCATTTTAAGTTGCCTCTGATCCCTGCTGCGGAACCCGTGAAGACAGTCCTCGGCGAGCGGTTCGATCTATTGCGCGGAGTCAAAGTCCTGATCGTGGACGATAATTGTACGAATCGCAAAATCCTCGAAATGATGCTGAAACGGTGGGGAATGCTCCCCAAATCGGTGGAGGGCGGCGCAGAGGCGATTGTGGAACTTCTGACGGCCTCCGCAGCGGGCCAGCAGTTCGAGTTGATCATCAGCGATGTGCTGATGCCCGGGATGGACGGCTTTTCCTTCGTCGAGCGTGTCCGGCAAGAGCCGAAGCTCTCCCCGGCAAAGATCATGATGCTGACCTCCGCAGGTCAAAGAGGCGATGCGGCGCGATGCGAGGAATTGGGCATTTCCGCATATGCGATGAAGCCCGTCCGGCAATCCGAACTTCAAGAGGTGATTTCCCGGCTTCTTGGAGAAAAAGAAACAGCCCGTCCCCTGATTACCCGGTATTCGCTCGCCAACACCTGGAACGCAGCCGTATCCCTCCGCGTCCTGGTGGCTGAAGATAACGCAGTGAACCAAAAACTGGTGGCACGGCTTCTCGAGAAACGCGGACACAACGTCAAGATCGTTGGAAACGGGCGCGAGGCGCTGGACGCCCTCGAACAAAGGACTTACGATTTGGTTCTGATGGATGTGCAGATGCCCGGCATGGACGGGTTCGAAGCCACCGGCGAGTTACGGAATCGCGAAAAACAAACAGGGCTTCACACTCCGGTCATCGCCTTGACCGCGCATGCCATGAAAGGAGATCGAGAGCGTTGCCTGGAAGCGGGAATGGACGGATATCTTTCGAAACCCATCCGCGCCAAGGAATTAGATGAATTGCTGTGGAAATACAGCACGCCGCAAGTGGCGGCCCCTCACGCACCCGAGCCCGAGAAACAAAACACATAACGCAGATTCCCGCGAGCCTCCCGAGGAATCAGGATTCCTGGACTCAGTTTTGGTTCATGTAGCGCCCGCCTTTAGGCGGGCATCTGCTTGATCCCAAAGTGCCCGCCTGAAGGCGGGCGCTACAAAGACGTGACAAAGACGTGCCAACTTTGAGTTCTCACACAGACTCTTACGGCCCGGCGGAAGGAATCGTGCCCTTCCATTCAGCAACACAAATCCCGGCCAAAATTAGCGCCGCTCCGGCGAGCGCCCTTCCCCCGAGCCGCTCATGCACGACGAGGAATGAAGTGATCGCCGCGAATACAGGCTCGCACGTGAGAATCAACGCCGTGTTCGTCGCGGTGGTATGCCGTTGTGCCCAGACGAGAAGCGGATAGGCAAGAGCGGTCGTGAAAATCGCCGTGACGATCACGCCGAATTCCATCTGAAATGTGAAGCGAACAAAGAAATGTTCCCAGCGCATCACGCTGAATAGGGGCACGGCGATCGTGGAAAGCGCTCCCGCAAGGATCACTTGCAGGCAGCTCAACGCTCCCAGCGAATATTTTCCGGTGTAGCGCGCAATGAATATGATTTGAAGCGCGTAAAGCACTGCGCAGCCCATCACCAGCAAATCGCCACGATTGAGATCGGCAAGCCCCGTCCTTGGCACGGTAAGCAAATACAGTCCCGCGAAGGAGGCCGCCGCTCCTCCCCAGGCCCATGCGCCAATCTTCTTCCGCCAGAACGCGGCGAGAAAAATGGGTACCAGCACGACGCTCAATCCGGTGATGAAGGCGGCTTTCGACGGGGTCGTGCGGGCAATTCCTGCGGTTTGAAACGCGTAGCCGCCGAACATGAAAAGCCCGACCTGAATGCCCGCCCAAGCTTCCTCGCGCGTGAGTTTCCGGAGGTCCTCCCGGTAGATCCAGATCATCGGCAGGGCGCCCAACGTGAAGCGCGCGGCCAGATAGGCGAACACGGAAATATCGGCGAGGGCGTCCTTCACCACAACGAAGGTCACGCCCCAAAGAAACGAGCAGGCCAGCAGCGCACAATGAGCTTTGAAACGGAGGCTCACCGGAGGCGCGAGGTCCGGTCGAAGAGTGAAAATCGCACGTGAGAGCCAATTTTCCCCGGCACAGGTCTCATGGAATGTTCGAGTCTATTGATCCGGCGCTCCAAAGGCAACCTGCCCGTCCGCGGGGGAATCGTATGATTGAAGATTCCAGCGCTTGCCGGAACACTTGTCTGGTAAACTGACTAATATCTAGCTTGTTGTCACACAGAATGATCGTCTCACTTCGTCATCCCATCCGGGCTAAGGCCATCCTGGCGGCCCTGTTTCTCCTCGCGGCACTCTTCTGCCCCACCGTGCGTGCTGCAGATAAGGATAAGGACAAGAAGCCGGAAAAGGAAAAAAAGGAAAAGGTCGAGCCCTGGGTCGAGATTCGTACGGCCCATTTTATCGTGGCCAGCGACGGCGGAGAAAAAACGGCTCGCCGAATTGCGGACGAGTTTGAATCGCTTCTCCGCGCGTTCCAGGCGACCATGCCGAATTCGCGGGTGGGCACCGGCATCCCTGTGCGCATCCTCGCCGCGAGGAATGGCGAATCGTTCGCACACATGGCTCCCGAATTTCCTTACGACAAACGCCACGATCAGCCCCCGGGGCTAATGGTTTCCGGCGCGGAGAAAACTTATATCGGGATTCGGGCGAACGCCTCCGGCCATTTTCCTTACATCGATATTTTTCAGAATTACGCGCGTGAAATACTAAAACTCAGCTATCGCAACTTGCCTCCCTGGCTGGAAGAAGGTTATTCGACGGTTTACGGCAACGTGACCTACAGCGATCGCGGCATTCGTCTGGAAAGACCCGATCCCGAGGATTTGAGCGTCCTGTTTGAGAGTCCGCTCCTCCCGCTCGATCTGGTTCTGCATGTGGACCGCAGCTCGGGCTACTACAGCCCGGGAAATAAGCAGTCGGTGTACTTTGCGGAGTCGCGGGTGCTGGTGCACTTCCTGATCAGCGACCCGCAATTTGCAGGGACGAAGTCCATGGAGCGCTACATCACAGCCGTGCAGGGAGGTGCGGACTCTTTGCAGGCGGCGCGCGAGGCCTTCGGCGATTTGAACCAGCTCCAAACGAAACTCGAAGCCTTCGTCAAATATGTGAACGGACCTCCGGCCGAGATTCCCATCACCGGCGGGAGCGACTCCGGCGGCTCTCCCCGTACGCTTTCCGCGGCGCAAATCGAAGCGCGCACGGCGGATTTCCTGGCCCTCCGCGGGAGGACTGACGACGCTCAGGACAGGCTGGAGGAAGCCCTGATGACCGAACCTACGCTTGGAGAGGCGGAACAGAGCCTTGGCTTCCTCCTGTTGAAAAAACAAGATCTCGAGGAAGCGCAAAAGCACTTTGAGCGCGCCGCACAACTCGATCCGAAGGACACCCTTAACTTTTACGGCCAGGGACTCGTGGCCCTGGCCAAAGGCGGCAAAGTAGGCGTCCCGGTCGAAGCTGTGGAGGCTTTTGAAAAGACTGCCGCGCTGAATCCTGACTTCGCTCCCGCGTGGAACAACCTGGCGATGATTTACTCCCAGCGGGACGAGACCCTACAAAAGGCGCTGACCGACGCGCAGCGCGCGGCCTCGCTCGTGCCGGGAGATTCAGGTTACCAATTGCAAGTGGCGGCCCTTCTGGACCGCCTGGGCCATCCCGACGAAGCGCGCAAGACAGCGGTGCATGTGCAGGAGTCCGCGAACGATCGGGCCACGGCCGACAAAGCGGGCGACCTCGTCGCGAGGATGTCCCGGCCGCAACCTTCCGCCGCACCCGTTTCCCCGAGCAACGCGCCGGCAAAGCCCGCCTCCGATTCAGGGCTGCGGATCGAACGTAAGACGGAACCGGAAGCAAAACCCTCAACGACCTCGGCTGCGTCCGCAACGCCGAAAGCAGAGCCCGCTCCCGCGCCGGTACCTCCGCTTTTCTCCGAATCATCTACGGTGTATTCGATGGTGGGTACGGTCACGGATGTGAACTGTACGAGCGCGCCGCAAATTCTAATCACACTGAAATCGCAAACCATCACCATGAAACTGCATGCGGCCAATCTGGAGAAAGTATCGATCAAGTCCGCGGGCGCACCCGCCGCCGAGAAAAGCACCACTTGCGCGAGCCTGCGCGGGCGCAACGTGCGCATTTCCTACCACCTCGTTTCGGAAAAAGCGTGGGATGGAGAAGTGCAAGCGGTTGAATTTCGCAGCCTGCCCTGAAGCATCCATTCGGAAACCGAAGATTCGATTGCCGTCTCACAGCTAGCTTTGAGAGATGTTTGGGTGCTCCACCCTTGCATAAACCGCAAGTATGGGGCACACGGGACCAGAAAAAACCTCTTATGGTTCGAGGCCCGCGACGCCAAGCACGGTCAATGCGACACGCTGCAGGCCGAGTTCCCGGCCCGCTGGGTCGTACCATTCTTCGAGCGTGTGAGCGCCGCCGCTTCGTCCGCCGGCGCCCATGGAAAGGGCTGGAATTCCTACCGAGAGCGGAATGTTGGCGTCGGTGGAGGATCGCTCGCGGCGCGAACGGTTGCCGAGATGGGTGTCGGCCGCCAGTAAAGCGGCCAGGAGCGGCGAATTCTCAGGCAGTTCGCCCGCGGGTCTAACTCCCAACACATTGATTTTCAGATTCAACAAGTTGGCGCTGCCGGCCATGCCGCGCTCTCGCGCCGCGGACATTTCTTCATCAATGCCCGCCTTGATAGCGTCGCGCAAAAGAACTTCGAGTTGGGCGAGTTCGGATTCCGCTTCGGAGCGCAAATCCACTTTCATCTGCGCGCTCGACGGAATGGAATTTACCGATGTGCCGCCCTCAATCTCGCCGATATTGAAACTGGTGCGCGGCGATTCCGGCACGCGCGCCGTGACAAATCGCGCGATGCCCCGCCCGAGCGCATGGATCGGATTCGGCGCTCCGAAGTCCGACCAGCTATGTCCGCCCGGCCCGGTGATGGAGATTTCCACGCGGCGGGACGCCAGCGCAGCGGTGGTCACATATTCGGTGGCCGAGCCGTCCAGGGCCACCACATATTTCAGGCGCTTCTTGTAAGCCTCTACCAGCGCGCGCATCCCTCGAAGATTTCCTTCGCCTTCTTCGCCCACGTCGGCCACAAATAAAATCGTCTTCTTGGTTTTAATTTTTGCCTCGCGGAAGGCCTTCGACAGGGCCACGAGCGCCGCCAGCCCCGTGCCGTTATCCGAGATTCCGGGAGCGAGGAATCGCCCGCCTTCGCGCTTGACGCGCACATCGGTACTTGCGGGAAACACGGTATCCAGATGCGCCGTCAGCATCACCATATCCGGCGATGAGCCGGGCCATTCCCCGATGACATTTCCAGTGTCGTCCGTCTCCACGCGCAGGCCTGTGGAAGCGAACAGCTTTTTCATGTACGCCGCGCGACCGCTTTCCTGAAACGGTGGCGCGGGAATTTCCGTGATGCGGATTTGTTCTTCGGTCGTCGCGGCCGCACTGCCGCGGAGAATTTCCAGCACGCGGGTGATGCGGGGATCGGTTTGCGTATCCGCCGCGTCTGCCTTTCGCGAAAAATTTTGAAGGAACGAATTCACCGCCACTCCCACCATAAGTAGTATCAGGAGCCGTCTCACGGTTTACTCGGCCGCTCGGGCATCTGCCCTCACCGCGGAGGGATGGGTCTTACTGGCCTCACTGCCGCAACGGTTGAACAATGTCAGCCCTCTTTGGGAAATATTGCCCGGAATCCCTCCGTATCCCCATCCCGGATCAAACCACCTTGATCCATGTGCGCCCAATCTCGCCTTCCAGGCCGCACCTTCAGGTGCGACCTTTAAGAGTTTCAAATGGGGCCGTCAGGCCCTGAAGGTCAAGGGCTAAAGCTCAATTCCAGCACCAAATAATGTCACGGCTTAAAGCCGTGACCCGCAAACATACTTCTGAAAAGTATCGCTAATACCGCAACGTAAAGCTGTGAGGCATTTGCTTCGGGTCGGGCTTGTAAAGCGTTTTACAAAATTCGCAGCGGTAAATTTCCGCGTCCTTTCCGATCTTGGCCTGCACATCCTTTGGATAGTCGTACCACCGTTTGAGATGTCCGGCGCAAAGTTTTCCTTTGGCATCCTTCTCATCGCAGGAGCGCTGCCTGGGTTTGCGTACTTTGATCTTCTGTTCCGGCGGCGCGGCCACGGTTGCGGCAGGGGCCGCAGCCGCGGCGGGCGGGGTTGCGGGAGGAGCCGGCGTCGGTGCTGCCGGTGAAGTGCCTTGCGGTGTAGTCTCCTCGGCCATTCGTCGATTCCCCTCTCTCGTATGGATGCGCGTTCAGGTTCGATTCCCGCGTCTCTCGTTTGTATCTTACTCGAACCCTTCCCGTGAAACCAAGCGCGACTTTGGTAGCACAGACTTCAGTCTGTGGTTTTTGAATTTGCATGAGTAAGGAAATTCCACAGACTGGAGCAATGCTCCTCAATGTTTATCGCTCGAAGCCAGCGAATATGCCGGATCGGGATACTCCACACTCTCCAGGCAAAGGCCGTGCGGCGGCATCGTCGCGCCGGATTTCGAGCGGTCCCGCAGCGCAAACAACTCCGGCAAATCGGCCGGAAGAAGTTTCCCGCGCCCGACTTCCACCAGCGTCCCAACCATCTTCCTCACCATGTGGCGCATGAATGATTTTCCGCGAACTACGTAAACCCATTCTTCCGCTGAATGGTTGGAATTAGCGTCTTGCGCGAGCAGCAATTCGGAACGATAGATCGTCCGAATCGTGGTCCGCTCACGATCGTCTTCTTCCGAACCGGTCGAGGCCGCAAACGAGGTGAAGTCATGTTCGCCTACAAAATGGCGCGCTGCTTCAACCATCGAACCGAAGTCCAGGTCGGACGGATCATGGAGCACGTATTTCCACAGGAACGGCGGAACAACATGGCCGCGAAAGATCCGGTAGCGATAAATTTTCGCCAGCGCGTCCCAGCGCGAATGGAAGTCCGGACTGACCTCCTCCGCGGCATCCACTCGGATGGAAGGCGGCAGCAAAGCGTTGCAGGCGCGCTGAAATTCTTCCGTGGTCAGCGGCGATTGCGTTTTGAAATTCACCACCTGCCCGGCCGCGTGCACGCCCGCATCCGTGCGTCCCGCGGCGTAGATCGTCAAGCGGCGTTGCGTAAGCTGTTCCAGAACATCCGTCAGCGCGCCCTGGACCGTGGACTGGCCGGGCTGCGCCTGCCATCCGCTAAAATCCGTGCCGTCGTAAGCGATGGTGAATTTTATATTTCGCATGGAATTGAAAACCAATGGAACCACAGATGCACATAGATGAACACGGATAAGAAAAAAGCGATGAATCGGAAAGAAACAATGGGACGAAAATGGGTTGCGAGCCGGCCGGCATCAAAAAGTGTATATGGTGTTGGGTATTTGGCGCTCGGTATTCTTTTTTCGTTCTTACTTTGATCTTCTCTTTCTTTTATCCGTGTTCATCTGTGTGTATCCGTGGTTCCATTCATACGCCCGAGCGGGCATAGCGGCTGCCGGGTTTTACAGCCACGCCGCCGCTCCGGCATAGAGGGCAATCGGAAGCGTCAAAGCTCTCGATCTTGAGGTCCACGAGGGCTTCCGTGCGTACGGGGAGCTCGATTTTTCCCCCGCTGCGATCAATCAACGCGCCCGCGGCAACCACTCGCGCGCCCGCTTCTTCCATCACGCGAATCGTTTCGCACGTCGAACCGCCCGTCGTCCACACATCTTCCACGACCAATACGTGTTCGTCCGGTTCGACTCGAAATCCCCGGCGCAAGGTCAGCGTTCCCAGGGAGTCGCGTTCGACGAAAATCGCGCGAATGGGTTTGCCGTCCGGACGTGGCGGAATCGCTCGCGCCACTTCGTGCCCGATGATGAGTCCGCCCAGGGCCGGAGACGCCACGCAATCCACTCGCAAATCCATGAACTCCGCGGCCAGCGCCCGCCCTAATTGTTCCGCGTACTTCGGATACTGCAGCACCAGCGCGCATTGCACGTACGTCCCGCTATGCTGGCCGGAGGTCAACTCGAAGTGCCCGTGCCGGATGGCGCCCACTTCCTCGAAGATTTGAATTGCCGCGTCAGGTCTCATCGCGCGCCAAGACTAGCGGGCCCCTAAACGGTTGTCAAGGTAGTAGACTGTCTCACCCTGGCCAAAAGCACATTGGTAAATCGACATAGGGCCTTGACCTTGGGCTATTTCTCGCGTCCAATACTTGGGCGCTCTGAAATTCGGCTCGGTCAGGGACGCAAAAAACCATGAATTGCATTGGAAGTCGCTGCCGGAATTTATCAGCGTGTAATGCGGAGCTGGTGTCCATCGAACCCGCGGGGAATCGCATGCAAAATATTTGAAACAAATCAACCCCGGCGGACGTTTAACCCAAATAGCCATCTTAAACCATCATTTCACTGCATGAAAAAATATAGACTGCCGTATCGAGAGGAAAACCCAAAATGATCGGAAGGCTCTGCCGCGTCACACTTGCAGTATCTTTGGCCGCACTGATGGCTTTGGCGCCCGTCGCGCCCGTTTTCGCCCAACAACAGGGAGAATCCGCGCCGCCCGCGCAGCCTCAGCCTCCTGGCCGGGCGATCCTGGAGTCCAATCAGAACTACTTCAATGGCAAACGATGGTTCCCAAATATCGTAGCGCCCTATACTCAGACGGCGGTGCCTGAGCCTATCCTGACGAATGAGCTGCGCATTGAGCAAATGGTTAAGGATGGCCAGCTGCGGATCAGCCTGCAGGACGCCGTGGACCTCGCGCTCCAGAACAATTTGGCTATTGTGATCGAGCGTTATATTCCGTGGCTCGCCGAAGCCAGCATTCTTCATACCCTGAGTGGCGGCGCCCCTACTTCGGGACCGGTAGGCGCCCTCGGGACGATCCCGGCGCTGAACTTCGACCCGCAAGTCATTTCGACTTACAGCATGGATCAGAGGACGATTCCCGCGAATAACGGACTGACCGCCGGCACTGGCACGGGAACGGGCGTTCTTTCCACGTTGAATACGCACACGACAACGGGCGACTTGGGATATACCCAGGGGTTTCACACCGGTACTTCCTTTTCAGCCACATTCAATAACGTGCGCGGATCCTCCTCCAGCGCCAATGCCTTCTTCAGCCCGTTCGTGCAATCCAACTTTGTCTTCGTCGCCAGCCAGCAGTTGCTGAATGGTTTCGGACTGCTCGCGAATGAGCATTTCATCCGGATTGCAAGGGTGAATAAAAGCATCGCCGATCAGACCCTGGTGCAGCAGGTGATTACCTCCATCACCGCGGTCGGCAATGCCTACTGGGAACTTGTATTTGCTCGCGGCAACGTGGACGTAGCGCGGCAGGAAATCGCACTGGCAGACAAGACCTACAGCGACAATAAGAAGCAGGTGGACGTCGGCACTCTTGCCCCGTTAGAGATCGTCCAGGCCGAAGCGCAACTCGCCACAGCTCAGCAAGCCTTGATCGTCGCGCAGACGACGGTTCTTCAGGACCAGCTCACATTATTGAACTTGATCTCGAAGGACCCAAATTCTCCCATCTTGCGCACCGTCGAGATTATCCCCACTGACACCGCGGACGTGGCCCCGCCCGAAGTTGAAAAGATCCCTCTGGAAGACTTGATTAAGGAAGCCATTACGAAACGGCCGGACGTCTTGCAGTCAGGGCTTCAGATCAAGGGAGATGACATCAACGTGCGGGCCACAAGGAATGCGCTGCTCCCCGTTCTGACTTTATCCGCAGAATATGCTACCGAGGGGCTTGCGGGCAATAACAGGCCTTTGCCGACGTGCGTTCCCGTGCCGCCCGCGACAACATGCCAGATTATTTCGGGTCTGGGAACAGCCCTGAATCAAGAATTTACCGGCACTTACCCGGAATACAACGCCGCGATCAACCTTACGATTCCGATTCGCAATCGCGCGGCGCAAGCGAACAACATCATTGCGACATTGAGTGAGCGCTCAGACCAGGCCAACTACCGCCAAATCGTGAATAACGCCGCCATCGATGTTCACAACGCTCAAATCACTCTCGAGCAAGCCCGCATCACCCTGGCCGCAGCGAGCAAGACGCGCGACCTCGATCAGCAAACCCTGGATGCCGAACAGAAAAAATTCCAGGTCGGCGCTTCCACCCTATTCAATATCGTGTCCGATCAAAACACTTTGGCTGCTGCGGAATCCGCGGAGGTTCGTGCGCGCGTCAACCTCGTGGAAGGCAAAGTGAATTTTGACCGCGCCATGGCCCGCACGCTCGAGGTCTATAACATCACTATCGCCGATGCCAAGTCAGGCCATTCCTCTAAAGACACGCTCATCCCGGGCACTTCGGTCACCGGCCAATTGTTCGTCGATCCCGTTAAGCGATCGGAAGCGGCTCCCGCAGCGTCCACCCGTCCTTCAGGCGCCGGCAACGGGCAATAGATTCATTCGATGTCTGCCCCCGCGAACGCCAATCTCCTGATTGGCGGTTTGCACGTCGCCCGCCGCGGCGGGGAGAATGGCTTTCCCGGGATTACCGCCAAGCTGAGCAACAACCGCATCCGAACTGCCTTGTCCTGTTCTACCGCTTCGCCTAGAATCAACCTGCGCTCCGGCATGGATTTTTCGTGTCCAATGCTGAACGCATGACCGGCTCACCCATGTCTTCCGATCGCCAATCGATACCGCGGCGCGCGACGCGCGAAAAATCACCCGAGCGCGCTTGCAAATTCACCACGGTTTCCGGGTACCCCATTCGGCAACTCTATTCCCCCAACGATCTTTCCGGCCATGATCCGGACCGCGACCTGGGCCTGCCCGGATCGCCTCCCTACACGCGCGGGATCCACCCGTCAATGTACCGCAGCCGCCTCTGGACGATGCGCCAGTTCGCAGGCTTCGGTTCGGCGCAGGATACCAACGAGCGATTCCGCTATTTGCTCTCGCAAGGCCAAGCGGGCCTTTCAGTCGCCTTCGACCTCCCGACACTGATGGGCTATGACTCCGACCATTCGCTCGCCGAAGGCGAGGTTGGCAAGTGCGGCGTGGCGATCAGTTCCCTGGCGGACATGGAAGCGCTCTTCGATCAGATTCCTCTCGGAACTGTTTCCACCTCGATGACCATCAATTCCCCCGCCGCGATCCTCTGGGCGATGTATCTGGCCGTCGCCGAAAAGCAGGGCGTCGATTGGAAGCATCTCGCGGGGACGCTGCAAAACGACATCCTCAAGGAATACATCGCCCAAAAGGAATACATCTATCCGCCCAAGCCGTCGATGCGCCTGGTGATCGACACGTTTGAATTCGGCATGCGCCACACGCCGAAATTCAATCCGATTTCCATCAGCGGCTACCACATTCGCGAAGCAGGATCGACCGCGATTCAAGAATTGGCGTTCACGTTGCGCGATGGAATCGAATATGTCGAATGGGGCATCCGACGTGGCCTGGCCTTGGACGATTTCGCGCCGGCCTTGTCGTTCTTTTTTAATGCGCACAACGATTTCTTTGAAGAAATTGCGAAATACCGGGCCGCGCGACGCATCTGGTACAAGACGATGACCGAGCGCTTCGGAGCGAAATTGGCGCGTTCCGCGGCTCTGCGCTTCCACGCGCAGACGGCCGGCTGCTCGCTCACCGCGCAGCAGCCCTCCAATAACGTCGTCCGAACCGCCTTGCAGGCCCTCGCCGCGGTGATGGGCGGCGCGCAATCGCTGCACACGAACTCCCTCGACGAAGCCTGGGCGCTACCCACCGAGTTTGCCGCGACGCTCGCCCTACGAACGCAGCAGATCCTCGCGCATGAAACCGGGGTCGCAAATACGGTCGATCCTCTCGGCGGCTCGTATTTCGTCGAGACGTTGACCAACGAAATGGAAGACGCCGCCTGGAAATATATTGGCAAGATCGACGAAATGGGCGGAATGATCCCGGCCATCGAACGGGGCTACCCGCAGCGCGAAATTGCTGACGCATCGTATCGCTACCAGGTGTCGGTCGACCGCAAAGAAAAGGTTATCGTCGGGGTGAATGAATTTACAGGCGAAGAAAAGCCCATCGAAATCCTGCGTATTGATGAATCGGTGCGCGAGCAGCAAGCCAAGCAGCTACGGCAATTGCGCGCCGAGCGGTCGAGCAACGAGGTCGCGCGGCAGCTCACCGCCCTGCGCAATGCGGCGCAAGGAACCGACAACATGATGCCCCATATCTACGCCGCAGTGAAGGCATACGCAACGTTGGGAGAAATCTGCGACTCCCTGCGCGACGTCTTCGGCACGCACGAAGAAGCGTCGATAACTTAGAATCGCAGCCATTTTGGAGGCGAATGCCCGAGAAGAGAATACGAGTTCTGATTGCAAAACCTGGGCTCGATGGCCACGACCGGGGAGCGAAGATTATTGCCCGCGCTTTGCGCGACGCCGGGATGGAAGTGATTTACACCGGCTTGCGTCAGACGCCGGAAATGATCGCTTCCGCCGCAGTCCAGGAAGATGTCGATGTCATCGGCCTTTCGATTCTTTCCGGCGCTCACAACACGCTCGTACCGCAGTTGCTGGACTTGCTCAAACAAAAAGGAATGACCGATGTGACTGTGCTCCTCGGCGGAACTATCCCGGAAGCCGATATCGCCGGCCTGAAGAAGGCGGGCGTGGCCGAAATTTTTCTTCCCGGCACGCCCACCCAAAACATTGTGGACTTCGTTCGCCAGCGCGCCACGCGAAAGTAGGATAGGCTTCAGCCTGTCTGGTTTTAATTTTGCGGCGGCGACACTTGCTGAAAAGCAGACAGGCTGAAGCCTATCCTACTTCACAACATTGCCGTCGGGGTCTCGAATTTCCACAGCGCCGAGGTCGAGTTTCACAAGTTCCGGCTCGATTTTGGCGCGGTCGCCCACGCAAATCAAAATCAACTGGTCGGGGTGCAGGTATTTCTTGGCGACTGCTTCGGCGTCCTCCGCGCTGACAGCGTTCAGGCGCTCCGGCAAATTTGAGAAATAGTCGCGCGCCAGGTTGTAGACGAAAATTTCGGAGAGCGCGCCCGCCTCGCCGCTATTCGTTTCAAAAATCCCCGGCAAGGAACGCGATTGGGAATCTTTCGCGAGGCTCAGCTCATCGGGCTTCATCGGCGTGTCGATCATCCGGCGGATTTCCTTTAAAATTTCCGTCACTGCCGGCGCCGTGACGTCGGTCCGGATGCCGCCTCCAGCGCCAAAATATCCCTGCGAACGGCGATAGACAAAAAAGGAGGCCGCCCCGTAAGTGTAACCATGCTGCTCCCGGAGATTCAGATTGATCCGGCTCGAGAAAAGGCCGCCGAGCTCGGAGTTCATCACTTCGAGCGCGGGATAATCGGGCGTCGCGCGCTCGACTCCGAGTTGCAGCAAGCGCACCATCGTCTGTTGCGCGCCCGGCCTATCCACGATAATGATCTTCGCCTTCGTGGTTTCCGGAGCGCCGATCTGCGGCACCGAGAGCTCGCCCCTCTTCCACGCGCCAAACTTGCTTTCGGCCAGAGCCTTCAAATCGTCGGCGGGAACATTTCCGGACACAATCAGGGCCGCGTTATTCGGCACGTAGTAAGTCTTCCAGAAATTCAGCATGTCATCGCGCGTCACCGCTTTGATCGACGGTTCCGTGCCCGAGCTATCGTATCCAAAGGGATGATGCGGCCCGAAAAGCGCGGACACACCGGTGCGTGCGACGATCGTGTCCGGGTCGGAGCGCTCGTCCGTGAACGCCGCCAGACGCGATGCGCGGCGCCGTTCCACTTCGTCCGGCGGAAACGTCGGATGCAAAACGATGTCCGAAAGTAAATCCAGCACGCCGGTGAAATTCTTGGTGAGCGAACTGGCGCCCATGCTGGACGAATCCATGCTCGCGCCTGAAGAAAGCGCCGCCCCCAGGAGCGCCGCTTCGTCGGCTATCTGCATGGCGTTCCGCGTTTCCGTCCCCTGCTGCAACATATTCGCGGTGAAACTTGCGAGCCCGGGTTTATCGGCGGGATTCGCTCCGCTCCCCGTATTGAAAACAAGATTCGCCGCCGCCACGGGAAGCCCCGCGCGGTAGTGGTAATACACGGTCAACCCGTTTGAAAGCTTAAAAATGTCAGGGACCGGAAGATTCAGCGCGTGAGTTGGGCCTGGCTTTGGCGGATTTTCACGCCACGCCGCGTCAGGATTGACCGATTCCCCGCCCGTGCTCTGGCCCTTTTGCTGGTTTTGCGGCGTTGGCACATCCGGTCCGAGATCGGGCTTGCCGGGGATTCCGTAAACGACGACGCGCGCGGCCGGCTTCAGTTGCCCCACCGCGAACGCGCGAATCGAATCCGTCGTCGCCGCCTGGTACCGATGCACGTCCTGAGCAAAGTAGTCGGGGTTTCCCAGATAATGGTTGTACTCATTCAAGCGGTCAGCCACGCCTCCGAATCCGCCCAGACGTTCGAGTCCCTGAATCATCCCAGTTTCGATTCCGTTTCGCGCCCGTTCCAGTTCGACGGCGGTGGGCCCACTCTTACGGAAGGCCGCCAGCTCGCCGTCAATTGCTTTCTCCATCTCACCGGCCGTGTGGCCGGGCCGCGCCGTGACCACAATTTCAAAAACCGACCCAAGAATCAGCGACTGCTGCGACGCGCTGACGTCCAGAGCGATCTGTTTTTCGTAGACCAGCTTCTTGTACAGGCGGCTTGACTTTCCGCCGCCGAGAATTTGCGATGCCAAGTCGGCGTCGGCGTCACCCGGCTTGAAAACGGGAGACGTCAGCCACGCCATATAGACGCGCGGCAGTTCTACTTGATCGTGGATGACGGCGCGGCGCTCGGAAGTAATAGGCGGCGTCACGGCGCCAATCTTCGGCACGGGCGCCCCGCGCTTCAGGGGTCCAAAATATTTTTCGACTAGCGGTTTGGCCTGCGCCGGATCAAAATCGCCGACGATGGCGAGGCTTGCATTGTTCGGCGCATAGTAGAGCTTAAAAAAGTTGCGCACGTCCTCGAGTTTCGCCGCTTGGATATCCGCGTGCGAGCCCATCACGTCGGCATGGTAGGGATGGCTCTTGGGAAAGAGCAGGTGAAACACGCCTTCTTCCACAATCCCGTAGGGGGTGTTCTCGATGCTCTGGCGGCGCTCGTTGCGCACAACGTCCTGCTGGTTCGTCAAACTCGCCTGGTCAAGTTTGTCGGGAAGATAGCCCATGCGATCTGACTCGAGCCACAGCGCGAGTTCCAGTTGGTTCGAAGGAAGCGTTTCGAAATAATTGGTGCGGTCAAAATCGGTCGTGCCGTTGAGGTCGGAGGAGCCGGCCGCCTCCAGGTAGCGAAAGTGGGAGTTGCCTGGAACATGTTTCGAGCCTTCGAACATCATGTGTTCGAACAGGTGGGCGAAACCGGTGCGCCCGGGGACCTCGTTGGCAGGGCCCACGTGATACCAAATGTTCGTCGAGACGAGCGGCAGGCGGTGATCCTCGGACAGGATCACGACGAGGCCATTCGGCAGCGTGTATTTCTCAAACTTGATCGTAGGCAGAGCGATCGACGCGGATCCTTCCGCGGAGGGAGCGGCTGGCTTGGCGGGACCCTTTGTCGGTGGCGCCTTCTTCGCCGCATCCTGACTGAAAACGGTTATTGCCGCGAGGGCGATGGATAGGCACAACGCCAGCAAGCGGTTGTGTAGCGCGGAAGTCATTCCGATTCTCCTAAACGATTGTCCCACTCCGTATCAGACGCAATCAGGGTCCATAAGGCTGCATCGCCTCGCGAAACACTACTAAGATACCTTAACTCCTGCGCGGGAAGCATAACGCTGTTTAGTAGCGCGGGCTTCAGCCTGCGGGTTTTCGTACTTGCTAGGTCCAAACCCCGCAGGCTGAAGCCCGCGCTACTGATGCCCTCTCCGTTGTGCCCGGCGCAAGAAAAGCGTACGATTCGCGAGAGCGAGACCCATCCAAATCGGAGACCTCTGCCCCCAAAGGACTTTGCCATGAAGAAAAAGACAGTATCCAGTTGTCATCCAGGAGTCTCACGCCGAGCGGTGCTGCAAGGAGGACTCGCGGCAGCGGTAAGCTCGATGGGCGGCGTGAGCGATGCGCTCCTCGCTGAATCCGCCGCACCCTCTGCACAGAAAAAGACCGGAGCGCGCGCGATCGACATTCACGCTCATTACTTTCCCCAGACCTACTTCGATTTATTCAACACGGAGGGGCAGCGCTACAACGCCGAGTTCCGCATGACCGGGCAAGGTTTTTTCTTCAAGACTCCTGCTGAATCGAGCGGGCCGCTGCCCGCCAAATTCATCGACCTGAAGCAGCGCCTTTCCGACATGGACGCGCAAGGCGTAGCTGTCCAAGCGCTCTCGCTCACCGGCCCGATGGTCTATTGGGCGGACGGCGAATTCTCGCACAAGCTCGCCAGCACCTGGAACGACGCGGCCGTTGCGGCCCATCAGGGCAATCCCGACCGGTTCGTAGTCCTGGCGACTCTGCCCATGCTCGATCCCGACCGCGCCGTTGACGAGCTCAACCGCGTGAGCAAGCTTCCAGGAGTGCGCGGCGTTTACATGGGAACCAATATCGAAAGCCAGGATCTAGACGATCCGCTGTTTGAGCCCATATTTTCACGCATCGAAGCGCTCGGGCTCCCCGTGTTCTTACATCCAGTTCCGCCCAATCTCGCCGGTAAGCGATTGCAGCCCTATTCTCTTACCAACCTGGTTGCATTTCCGCTGGACACCACGGTTGCTGCCTCGCATCTAATCTTTGGCGGTGTGATGGATCGCCATCCGAATCTCCTAATCGTCCTGCCGCACGCCGGCGGCGCGCTGTTAAACCTCATCGGACGCCTCGATCACGGCTGGAATGTGATCCCGGCGGCCAAGCACTCCGCGCAGACTCCCAGCGCGTATCTGCATCGCTTCATGTACGACACCATCGCTCATTCGAAGCCGCTGATGGAGTACATCATCTCCCAAGTGGACGTCGAGCGCGTCATGATGGGCAGCGACTACTGCTTCCCCGTCGGTTACGACCGCCCGGTGGAAGTGGTCGAGGAGCTTGGTTTGAACTCGGAGCAGCGCAAAATGATCTTGGGCGGAACGGCCGCGAAAATTCTGAAGATCTAGTAGCGCAGACTTCAGTCTGTGGGGGTTGCGCACCAGCAACATCATGCCAATCGATTTCGCGATTGATCACGAACGGCGGCTGGTAACGGCAAAAGCTCGCGGCACTTTGACTCACGAGGATATCCTCGGGTACCAAAAAAACGTCTGGTCGCGCTCCGAAGTGAATGGCTACGACGAATTGGTGGACATGAGCCAGGTCGCACAGATTGCCTTGCAGTCCATCGAACGCGTACGGGAATTGGCCAAACTCTCTGCCGGGATGGACATCAGTTCCTCTGCCTCCCGATTTGCCATCGTGGCGACAACCGAGGAAGCCTTCGGACTGGGCCGCATGTACCAGACCTACCGCGGCCTGGACGACCGGAGCACGAAGGAAGTCGGTGTCTTTCGGTCGCTGGAGGAAGCCTTGGCGTTTCTGAAGGAAAAAAAGCCCGCGTGAGACCAAGCATTCGTCGAGGCGAGCCGCAAGCGATGACCGGCGAATCGACCTTTGCTTCGCATATTCGCTTGACTCGGGCTTCCGCCAAGCGGTCTAATCCCTCTCCAAGAAAAAACATCGATATCGGGAGGAAATCCATGATCAAGGTCAGCGTGCTTTACCCAAATCGCGAAGGCGGAAAATTCGACATGGCCTACTACTGCAATACTCATATGCCTCTCGTACGACGCTTACTCAGCCCCGCGATCAAGGGCATCGCTGTGGAGCAAGGCATCGCAGGCATGGGTCCCGGCTCGCCGGCCCCTTATGTAGCCCTGGGACACCTGCTCTTCGATTCGGTGGAATCCTTTCAGACTTCGTTCGAGCCGCATGCGCAGGCGATCATGAGCGACATTCCCAACTACACGGACATACAACCGAACATCCAAATCAGCGAAGTCAAACTATAGAATGTGAGGCCGCGGCGTGGCCGCGGCGACTTTTTGCGGACGAAGGACCGAGAACCCCGACTCATCAAGTCCAGTCATTACAAATTGCAAAACTCTCACCTCCCAGAGAGCTAACTTCCGCATCATCGGGCAGCGCAAATTGTGCAGGTCCGGAGGGAATCAGCTTATACTGGTTTCGTCATCCTGCCGCTCCGCGATTTGTTTCTGGAGGATTTTCACTTGACGAGTTCGGTCGTCGAAACCAAGGTCAAACGGAGCTCGCCCGACTTCGAGAAGAATACCCGGCGCATGGTGGATCTCCTCACCGAAATCAAGAATCAGGAAACCGTGATCCACCAGGGCGGCGGCGCGAAAGCCATTGAATCGCAGCACAAAAAATCCCGCCTGACCGCCCGCGAGCGCATCGCCAAACTGATCGATCCGCACACTTCGTTTTTCGAGCTGGGAATTTACGCCGCGCACGAAATGTATGAAGAGTGGGGCGGCGCGCCGGCCGCGGGCGCGATTACCGGCCTCGCACGAATCTGCGGGCGTCTCGTGATGATCATCGCCAACGACGCCACGGTGAAAGCCGGGGCCTTCTTCCCTCTCACCGCAAAAAAAGTGATTCGCGCGCAAAATATTTCCATCGACAATCACATTCCCACGATTTACCTGGTCGATTCCGCAGGTGTTTTTCTCCCGCTGCAGGAAGACGTCTTCCCCGACACCGACGATTTCGGGCGTGTCTTCCGCAACAACGCCGTCATGAGCGCGATGCACATTCCCCAAATCACGGCCATCATGGGGATGTGCGTGGCGGGCGGCGCATACCTTCCCGTGATGTGCGATCACATCTTGATGACGGAAGGTTCGGGCCTTTTTCTTGCTGGACCGGCCCTTGTGCAAGCGGCGATCGGCCAAAAAGTTTCCGCCGAAGAACTGGGCGGCGCGAAAATGCACGCGGAAATCAGCGGCACCGTCGATTTTCGTGAGACGGACGACGAATCGTGCCTCGCACGTATTCGCGCGCTCGTGGACAAAATGGGGCATCCTCTCGCCGCGCGCTTTGACTATAAAGAATCCGAGAATCCCTTGTTCCCGCCGGAGGAAATCTACGGCATATTTTCTTCCGACCCGGCGCGCCAATACGACATGCACGAAGTGATCGCCCGCATCGTCGACGGCAGCAAATTCGAGGAGTACCGCGCGGAATACGGCAAGACAGTGCTCTGCGGCTACGCCCGGATCGGCGGCTGGGCCGTGGGCATCGTCGCCAACAACAAGAAGCATGTCCCTACCATCGACGCCGCGACGGGCGAGCGCCGCATCGAATTTGGCGGAGTGATCTATACCGAATCGGCGGAAAAAGCCGCGCGTTTCATCATGGACTGCAACCAGAATCTCGTGCCGCTCATTTTTCTGCACGACGTAAACGGTTTCATGGTTGGCAAGGAAGCGGAGTGGAGCGGAATCATCCGCGCGGGCGCCAAAATGGTGAACGCCGTCTCGAACAGCGTCGTGCCGAAAATTGCGGTGATCTGCGGCGGAAGTTTTGGCGCGGGCCACTACGCCATGTGCGGAAAAGCCTACGACCCGCGATTCCTATTCGCGTGGCCGACGGCGCGCTACGCCGTGATGAGCGGCGATTCCGCCGCGTCCACGCTGGTCGAAATCAAGATCAAACAACTCGAGCGCGAAGGCAAAAAACTCTCCGATGCCGATAAGAAAGCGTTGCACGAATCCATCCGCGCGACCTATGAGCATCAGACCGATCCGCGTTATGCCGCAGCCCGCCTGTGGGTCGATGCCATAGTCGATCCGGCACAAACACGTGAAGCGCTGATCTGGGCGCTCGAAGCGGCGGCCCTGAATCCCGAGGTGAAGGAATTTAAAACAGGAGTTTTGCAAACTTGAAGCTCAGCGATGAACTCCAACTTTTAAAGGACCTCAATTGATTGATATCGTAAAAATTGTCGAGTGTCCGCGAGACGCGTGGCAAGGCTTGCCGGAAATGATTCCTACGGCACACAAAGTCGAATACCTCCTTCAACTTGCCGCTGCGGGATTCAAACATATCGATGCGGTCAGCTTTGTTTCGCCAACTCATGTAAAGCAAATGTCCGACAGTGAAGACGTGATGAAGGCATTTCTTGCGGGGCTTCCCGCAGGCTCAGCGCAACCTGAGATTATCGGAATCGTCGTGAATGAACGAGGGATCGAGCGCGCGCTGGCAACGCCGGGCGTAACGACCATCGGGTATCCGTATTCCATCTCAGCCTATTTTCGTCGCGCCAATGCCAACATGAGCCGGGGAGAATCGCGCGCCCTCGTCGAGGAATTGCGAAAGGCCACGAAAACTTCCGGACACGGACTGGTGGTCTACATTTCGATGGCCTTCGGCAATCCGTACGAGGAACCGTGGGGCGCCGAGATTGTCGAAGACGCGCTGGTCTGGCTCAAGGACATCGGTGTGCGAACTGTATCGCTGGCCGATACGGTCGGAACCACCCCTCCCGAATACGTGGGCGCGCTGTATAACACCGTAAAGGATTGCGTGGCCGGCATCGAGTTGGGTGTTCATCTGCACAGCCGGGCAGAGGGCGCCGCGGAAAAAGTTATCGCAGCCTACGATGCGGGTTGCCGCCGTTTCGATGGAGCGCTTACCGGACTCGGCGGATGTCCCTTTGCCGGTGATGAGCTGGTTGGCAACATCGCGACGGAAACGATCGTGTCGGCGCTCGCCTCTCGCGGCGTGAACTCCGAGGTCCGCTCGGAGGCGCTCGGGTCAGCTATCGCGATGACCGAAGAAATTCGCGCCAAGTACTCGCATGCGGCGCAAGCGCAGTAGGACGGGCTTCAGCCTGTCTGGTTTTCGTATTTAGAATTTGCAAATTAGCAAGAGCGGACAGGCTGAAGCCCGTCCTACATAAAATGCCATACCAAACACTCCATCTCGAATTCTCCGGCGATATCGCCATGATCACTCTCAGCCGCCCGGAGAAGCGCAATGCGATCACGCCCGGAATGATCGCGGAACTTCTCTCCGCTTTCAATGAGATCGAAGCGAGTCCCGCGCGGGTCTTGATCCTGACCGGTGCGGGCAAAGCATTCTGCTCCGGCATGGACCTGGAAGCCTTGAAGGCGCTCGCCACGCAATCCCCTGCCGGACAACGCCAAGACGCGGACCGCCTGGCGAGCCTGTTCCTGCGAATCTGGAGTTTCCCGAAGCCGACCATCGCCGCCGTGAATGGACCCGCGATCGCCGGCGGTTGCGGCCTCGCCACGCTGTGCGACTTTACGATGGCTGCGCCGGAGGCAAAATTTGGATACCCGGAAGTGCGCATCGGATTTCTGCCGGCGGTCGTATCCGTTTTTCTCGTTCGCCAGGTCGGTGAAAAACGCGCGCGGGAACTGCTCCTGACCGGGAGAACGATCGAGGCGACCGAAGCGCAACGCTTGGGACTAGTCACGCAAATCGTCCCTGCGAAAGAATTGATGATTGCGGCACAAGTCCTGGCGGCCAATTTGCTGGAGTGCAGCCCCGTCAGCCTTCACATGACCAAGAAGCTGCTGTGCGATTTTGCCGCACCGGAAATCGGCCGCCAACTCGAACTCGCCGCGACAGGGAGCGCGCAAATCCGGACGACGCTGGATTTCCAGGAGGGGCTCGAGTCGTTCCTCGGAAAGCGTCCACCACGTTGGAGCGGTAAATGAGCCGGTTCCTCGGTCGAGCGCCTCACGCCGCCCATCTGCTACAATTTCTCTCCCGATGAGCGAATTCATTGACACGGTGGTGCGCGTGCGCTACGCCGAGACGGACAAAATGGGCATCGTCTACTACGCGAACTACCTTATTTATTTTGAGATTGGGCGCGTCGAATATCTGCGCCAGCGCGGCCTCGATTACCGCCGGATGGAACTCGAAGATGACAGTTTCACCGTCGTCGCCGAAACGAAATGCCGCTACCGCCGCCCGGCCCGCTACGACGACCCGCTGCGCATTCGCACGCGAGTGACCTCGGCCAAGCGCCGCGCGATTACATTCGGATACGAAATTCTCCACGACGAATCCGGAGAGCTGCTGGCCACCGGCGAAACAATTCACATCGTCTGCGACAGCCACGGTCGCCCGAAGCCTCTGCCGGATAAGTATCGCCGCTATTTCGATTTTGAAGCTGCGAAGTCGACTTAGTGGCGCAGGCTTCAGCCTGTGGATTTTGATCCATGCGAGGACGAAACCCCACAGGCTGAAGCCTGCGCCACGTAATTGCATCGCGCGTGGGTGGTTATTTCAAGCAAGCGCTTCAAACAGAAAAAGTCCCAGCCGCAATCCAGCCGGAAACGCGAATGGCGCAAGCTCCAGGGAATAATGCCCACAAGGCAGCGTCAGCGTTTCCAGCTGTACTCCCTTCTGCCGCAGAGTCTGAAACATTTCCTCGGTAAATGCGTACCAGAACGTCGGATCGTAGCGTCCGCTGATCATCAGCATGCGCTGGCCCGTATTTCGAAGCTTGTCCATATAGGGGACGGGACTGATGGGCGTCCAGTAGCGGCGCAATTCGTCTTCGGTCACCTTCGTCCGAAGACCCTCCCACACGTGATTCGTCGCCATCCCCGTTCGAACGACATCGGCGAAATAGGTGGACACATGCATGAACGCGCCGGCGCGTACGGTCTGGTCGTGCGCCATGGTGATCGACCCGATCGCGGAGCCAATGCTCGTCCCCACCAGGCCCAGCCGTCCGTAGCCTTGCTGTCCCAGCCAAAGTAGACAGCGGCGCGTGTCCATGATGGCCTGGCGCGTGGCTTGAATCGTGAGTCCGACGTTCGATCCAACCAGTTGGTCGGCCCGCTCATGGCCCGGCGCGACGCGGTAATCGTGATATGGCATGGAGAGACGCAGGACGCTGATGCCGAGCTTCGTCAGCCAGCGGCAGAGGTTGACCTGACCGTTCCATTTAGCGTTCCAGTTAGGCATCAGAACAACCGCAGGCCCGGTCGCCCTGGCTCGGAAAAAGCGCGCGTGCACGAGATTGTTGTTTGCCCACGGGGACGCGATCTGGCTCGTAAACGTGAGCACCTGCCCTCCCGAAGCGCCATTCTGGGGAGGATGCAGTACGTAGTCATCGGCGGGCGTGGTGGCAAACCATTCATCGCTATGCGCCAGGGTTTCCTCAACCCAGGCGTTCAGAAATCCGCGCGGGTCGGGCTCGTCGGTCCGGCCCCCGATATGCTCGAGGCCCCATTCAAAGGGATAGACCCGCCGATTGTCATCGGTCGTCCACCGGGCGTGCTCGTAGCGGCGGATTTTCTGTTCTAGCCACGACATAAATCGCGAGTCTCGAATATAGGGTCGTGCGGAAGGCCTGTCAAACCAACGTGGTGGCAGGTGGCGGGGAGCAGGTGGCAGGGAGCGAGCTGATGGTTTGTTGATATAAGCCCCGGAGGGACTGCAAGTCGTAGCCCACCACTACCCAAAAAGCCCCCTCCCCACTGCCACCTGTCACCTACTACCTGTTACCTATTTGCTTCCTACTACGTCCCGCAAACGTTGTCGGCGCAGGGCGGGTGTGGCAGAGTCGTGGGGTGATCCCTCTTGGTGCGTTTTTACTTGGCTTGGTCATCGGAAGTTTTTTGAATGTCTGCATCCTGCGCATTCCGGCGGACAAGTCCATTGTGCTGCCCGCTTCGAGCTGTCCGAAGTGCGGGAAGGAGATTGCCCCATATGACAATATTCCCGTCCTGAGTTGGGCCTTCCTTGGCGGCAAATGCCGCAACTGCAAGACCAAGATTTCCGCGATGTACCCGGCCGTGGAATTGCTCACCGGGCTTCTGTTCCTGGGGTGCTACCTTGTCTTTGGGCCGACAGTGGACGCGCTGAAGTGGGCCGTCTTCGCGGCGCTGCTCGTCGTACTGACCATCACCGACCTTCGCGAGCGAATTCTTCCCGACGAAGTGAATTTTTTCGGCTTGGGCGCCGGCTTGCTGTTCAGTTTTTTCACTAAGTCGCTCGATGGCACGTCGCTGTGGCTCGCGGGCCGGTGGTTTGATTTTCCGCCTCCACAAATGGCGCTTTCGTTTGCCGACGCGGCTCTAGGAGCTTTGGCCGGAAGCGGTTTGCTGTGGATTGTCGCCGAGGGATATTTTCGTATTCGTGGCCGCGAAGGCATGGGGTTGGGCGACGTCAAAATGATGGCGGCGGTCGGCGCGTTTCTAGGCTTAAAGCGCACGATGATGACCGTCCTCGTCGGATCGCTTCTCGGAAGCGTGATCGGTATCTTTTTGATTGCAGTTTCGAAAAAGGGGCGCGATTACGAATTGCCCTTTGGTACATTCCTCGGAGCGGGCGCGCTCCTGGTGGTTTTTTTTGGAACGCCCGCGCTCCATTGGTATGAGTCCTTGCTGGCGGTGAAGTGACCCGTGAAATGTGAATTCCTAATTGCGGCCGCGGCTCCTGTGGTCAGCTCTCTGTGGGCTGTCTCGGGATTCCTGCTGATTGTTCTGCTGGCCGTGGCGATCGTTGCGGTCATCCTGGTGCGGCGTTACCTCCAGCGGGGATCCCCATCCCCGGATGATTTTGGCGCCGCGAAGCCGCGCAGCGACAACCCCGCGGCGTTCATGACGGCCTCCATGCAAGCCGTCATCAAAAAGCTCAAAGAGCAGGAAAAAGAACTGGAAGCCCTGCACCGCGCCGAACGCGAGCGCGCGCAACAAACCGAGCGCATGAGCGAAGCGGTCACGCGCAACATGCCCGCGGGCTTGCTGCTGGTGAATTCCGCCGGACTCATCACCAGCGCGAATCCCGCCGCCGAAGCCGCCCTCGGTGTGAAATCGCTGGCCTACCGCCGATCGAACGAAGTCCTCGGTGCAGGATCGCGCCTCACGGAACTGGTCGCCGGATGCCTGGAACACGGCCGCACGTTTCGCCGCGAGGAAGTCGAATACCTGACTCCGTCACACGAATTGCGGCAGCTCGGCGTGACCATTTCCCCGATCCAGAACAACGCCAATGAAATCACCGGCGCGATTTGCCTGTTGAGCGACCTGACCGAACTCGCCGCCCTGCAAAAACAAATTCACATGAAGGAAAATCTGGCCGCGCTGGGCGAGCTTTCCGCCGGCATCGCGCACGAATTTAAAAACGCCCTGGCCACGATTTCCGGCTACGCGCAAATGATCCGCAGCGAGGCGCAACCCGGCACCGATTTGCACGAGCACGGCGAACTCATCCTCCGGCAGACGCGCTCCCTGACTCACGTGGTCACGGAATTCCTCAAGTTTGCGCGCCCCCTGGAACTCGCCGACGAACAGGTTTCGCTCCGCCCCATGATCGAGCGGATCGTGGCGGAAATCGGCGAGGTCGTCCCGGGCGTTCCATTTGTCACCATGGGAGAGTTCGCCGAAGTCTCGGGCGATGACGCTCTCCTGCGCCAGGCGATTCTCAATTTGGCCCGCAATGCCGCCGAAGCCGCGACCGACAATCCCGCCGGCGGGCGCGTGATCATTCGCGGCGAGATTGACAAGGCCGGGACGCTCCAGGGGCAACGCATTTCCGTTGCCGATAATGGCCCTGGCATTCCTGCCGAAGCGCTGTCCAAGATTTTCATGCCCTTTTACACCACCAAGACCAATGGAACCGGGCTCGGGCTGGCGGTCGTTCAAAAAATCGTAGTCCAGCATGGCGGGTCGATAGAGGCGCGCAATCAGCCCCTGGGCGGAGGAGCGGAATTCATCGTATGGTTACCCTTTGTACGCGAAACCGTCAGAGCGGTTGATTCGGCCGGCGCACGCATCTAAACTAGGGGTGCTAAGATCCGCCGTTTCTCCTCTGAAAGGCGGCCAATAACAATGAATACAAAGAGACTTATCACACTCGCTCTGGGATGCGCGATCCTCGCCGCTCCGGCTTGTATTTCGGCTCAGGACCAGGGAAGCGTCGCTGATGCGGCTCGCAAGGCCCAAGCGGACAAAAAGACGGCCCCGAAGGCCAAAATGGTGATCGACAACGACAATCTCGGCACCCTGACGGGGACCGTAAACGTCGTAGGCCAAGAGCCGACGCCGCCCGGTGACCAGGCCAAGAAACCGGCCGCCGATGATAAAACGCCGCCCACCGTCTCCCCGACAGGGAAACCTCCCGTCAAAGACGAAGCCTACTGGCGTCAAAAATTCGCCGATGCCAACAAGAAATTAGCGGACGATACGCACGAACTCGATATCATGCAGCGCGAATACAACCTGAAGCAGGAGCAGTTTTACACGGACCCAATGGCTTCGCTGAAGCAGGAATATTCCCGCTCGGACTTGAACGATTCCAAGGCGAAGATCGACGAAAAAACGACGCTCGTTGCGCAAGACAAAACAGACCTCGCCAACCTGGAAGACGAATTGCGTCAAGCGGGCGGCGATCCAGGTTGGGCAACGCCGCCGGCACAGCCCGCTCCGGGACAGCCCGCTCCGGCGACGCAACCTTAGCTCGCTGAATTCAGCACTGCGGTTCTATCCGAGCATCTTGTAAATGCCCAATAGCGAACTCCGCACACGGCCGCGTGCCCGGTCACTCCGCGCTTTGAAAAAGTGATACAACAAAACTGATGGAACCTCTGCTTCTGGTCGAAGACAAACCTGAGCTGCGCGCCATGCTCAAGAAGGCTCTGGAGCGCGCCGGGCACACGGTGGACGAAGCCCCGGACGGATCCTCTGCGGTGGCAAAAGTTCGCGCGCGCCGCTACGTCCTGGTCCTCACGGATTTGAAGCTTCCCGGCTGTTCTGGAATCGAAGTCCTCCGCGAAACCAAGCAGGCCGATCCGACCATTCCTGTCATCCTGGTCACGGCGTACGGCTCGGTGGAAGAGGCCGTGACGGCGATGAAGGAAGGCGCTTACGATTTCATCCAGAAGCCCGTGGACCTGGAGCACTTGAATCTGCTCGTCGAACGCGCCTCCCAGCAGCAGGAACTGCTGCGCGAAAATCTCCTGCTCCGCGAGGAATACGCGGAACGATATGGCTTTCCGCGAATCGTCGGCGAACATAAGAGCATGCAGGAAGCGACGCATCAAGTGCAGCGCGTGGCCGCCACCGATTCCACGGTTTTGCTGCTGGGACAAAGCGGCACGGGGAAGGAATTGTTCGCGCGCGCGATCCACCATCTTTCTCCCCGGCGCCAACATGCCTTCGTCGCGCTGAACTGCGCCGCGATTCCGGAGGGGCTCGTCGAAAACGAACTCTTCGGCCATGAACGCGGCGCGTATACGGGCGCCGGATCGCGCAAGGTCGGCAAAATGGAACTGGCCAACCGCGGCACAATTTTTCTGGATGAAATCGCCGAGCTCCCGCTCAGCACGCAGGCAAAACTTTTGCGCGTGCTCGAGGAGCGCAGCTTCGAGCGCGTTGGCGGCACGCAGCTGGTCGACATCGACGTTCGCATCCTCGCAGCCACGAACAAGGATCTTCACGAAGCCGTGGCCTCCAAATCGTTTCGCGAGGATTTGTACTTTCGCATTGCCGCGGTCCCCATCACGATTCCCGCCCTCAGTGAGCGGGGCGATGATGTCGTCATGCTGGCGGACCATTTCCTGGAACGGTTCCGGCGCGAATTTCGCAAGCCGAATCTGAAGTTTGCGCCGAGCGCCCGCACCGCGCTGCGCGGCTATTCGTGGCCCGGAAACGTCCGCGAACTTCAGAACACGATCGAGCGCGCCGCAATCCTGACGGACTCGGAGACCATCGAACCGGCCGACCTGCGGTTGCCGGCGGCGCGCCCCCCCGATGGCAATATTCCCGCGGGAATGTTGGCGGAAGCCTTTGACTGGGGCGGCACGCTGCAGGAAGTAGGAACGCGGGCGGTGTCCTACGTGGAGCGCTTCAAAATCGAATCCGCGCTTAAATCCTCAAAGTGGAATAAGACGCGCGCCGCCGAGCAACTCGGCGTTTCCTACAAAACCTTGCTGAACAAGATTCGCCTTCTCGGCTTGGAAAACTGATCT
This sequence comes from uncultured Acidobacteriota bacterium, assembly GCA_963719875.1. GTDB lineage: Bacteria > Acidobacteriota > Terriglobia > Acidiferrales > UBA7541 > Palsa-360. The sequence goes on from CAVRDJ010000004.1 coordinate 530,573, forward strand.
TGCATTCTTCGTAGCGCGGGCTTCAGCCTGCGGGGTTTGGACCTTGCAAGGACTAACCCCCGCAGGCTGAAGCCCGCGCCACAAACCCCGCCTACGGCCTGCTTGCTGTATGCAGCGTAACAATCCCACCGGTCCAGCGCTCAAAGCGCACGTCCGTGTACCCAGCTCGCTCGAACAGAGCTACGAGCGCTTCCGGAGAGGGAAATTTACGGACCGAACTAGGAAGATAAGTGTAAGCGGAACCGTTCCCCGAAATCAGCCCGCCAAGGCGCGGAAGCACTCGCCGAAAATAAAAACGGTAAAGACTTCCAAACAATTTTCCTCGAGGCTCGGCAAATTCGAGGATCGCGGCGACGCCTCCCGGTTTCAGCACGCGAAAGATTTCGAGCAGTCCCCGCTCATAATTCGCCAGGTTGCGGAATCCAAACGAACAGGAAACCAGGTCAAAGCTTCCGTCGCCAAAAGGAAGGGCCAGCGCATCCGCCTCGACGAACGTAATCCCCGCGCAGAACGCCGCGGCCTTGGCGCGCGCCCGAACCAGCATTTCAGGGACGAAATCGGACCCGATAATTTCAGCGCCAACCGGCGCTTCCTTGCGAAATGCCAATGCCAGGTCGCCCGTGCCGCAGCACAGATCGAGCACCTGCGCGCCCGGATCGCGGAGGATCGCGCTGAATCGCCTCGCAACGCGGCGCCGCCATACCTTGTCGATATCCAGCGAAAGGAGATGATTCAGGAGGTCATACCGCGGCGCAATGCGGCCGAACATTTCCCGAACGTGGGCCGCTGCTTCCGTTTCGTCCCGGACGCCTTCCGGCCGCGTGCCGGGAACGCCGCTTTCGGAGGCGGATCTCATTTGCGGCGGCTCTTGCGAGTTTCCGATTGAACCGCGGCGATCGCGCACTCGCGCAGCACCCGCACCAGCATTTCTCCTTCGGCTTCCACGCCGCAGCGAACAACGCCGATTCGCTCGGGCAACACAAAACGCAAACGCCCTGCGCGCGTTTTCTTGTCCGCTTGCATGGCGGCAATCAATTGCGCGGCAGAAATGGACGGCCACGCCGGCAGCGGCCCCACGCGAGCGATCACCTTTCCGACTCGCTCTTCATCCCGAGGCGAAAACATTCCCTCCTCAACAGCGAGCCTTGCCGCCGCGATCATTCCCCATCCCACCGCCTCGCCGTGAAGATACGTTCGATAGCCGGTGACGCTCTCGAGGGCGTGGGCGAACGTGTGCCCGAAATTCAAGACTTCGCGCAAGCCCGATTCACGCTCATCCTTGGAAACGACGCGCGCCTTTTGCGCAATAGATCGCTCGATCACGAAGGCCAGCGCGGCACGCTCCCGGCGCAAAACCTTTTCCAGATTCCGTTCGAGAAACTGGAAGAGCTTTGCATCGCCGATCACCCCGTATTTTATGATTTCGTAGATTCCCGATCGATATTCGCGCGGCGGCAGACTGCTTAGGAATCCCGGATCGGCTACAACGCCCTTCGGAGGATAAAACGCCCCTACCAGGTTCTTCCCTTCCGGAAGATTTACGCCCGTCTTTCCGCCGAGAGCGCTATCGACCTGCGCCACCACGGTTGTGGGAACATGGACCAGAGCGATTCCGCGGGCGTAGCTCGCCGCGACAAACCCGGCCACGTCGCCGACGACTCCTCCGCCCACGGCAACAATCAGCGCGCGCCGGTCCGCGCCTGCTCGAACCAGATCGCGGCAGGCTCGTTCGACAGTCGAAAGATTCTTCGCGGTTTCTCCGTCATCGATCAAAATCGTGGCGCGCCGTGCGCCTGAAAGCACCCTTTCGATGCGCGCGCCCCAATGCCCCCACACGCGCGGCGACGAAATCACGAACACCGCGCCGTCTTGCCGGATGCGGGATACCACGCGCGGCAATTCCCGCAGGACGCCCCGGCCGCACAGCACGTCGTATTTCCCATTCGCCGCACGAACTGAAATTTTCTTCATCTGTTTTCTTCGCTGGTGATTCTTGCCGGAGCCTTCTCCTGTCAGCGAAAATGTAACACAAATAGCGAACCGCTACGTGACACAAAAGGCAGTATCCTAATCTGACGTTATGTTCGGAATGCCGGCTGGCGTTCGCATTTCAAAGGCTCGGGGCTTAGTGAAAATCAGGACAAGAGCGGCAACGATCCCGTCCTGATCGCCGTTTCTACTGTATGACGTATTTTCTTACATCCTTCAGGACCACATCCGCGCCGTACACATTGCCTTTCGCGTCCGCCGCAACCCCTTCCGGAGCGTTTGTCGGCACACCCGGCGGAGGGGGAATCGGAATAAATGCCGTCACCTTGGCGTCTTTCGCACTCCCAATTCGAATGCCCTGTTCAAAGCCGGGGTTGTAGCTGGGACGCTTTGGGTCATCCGACTCGGACATGGAGTCCGCCACATACAGCACGTCGTTTCGATCGATGAATACCCCGCTGGGCACGCCAAATTGCGTCCACTGGTCGAGGAATTTTCCATCCTGGTCGAAGATCTGGATCCGCTTATTTCCACGGTCGGCGACGAATATGCGCCCCTTGGAGTCCATGGCAATACTGTGAGGGACTTCGAACTGGCCCGGCCCCGAACCGTGCTCCCCCCACTGTTTGATGAACTTTCCATCCTTCGAGAATTTCACGATCCGCGCGTTGCCTGTCCCGGCTGTGTGGCCGTCCGCCACAAAAATGTCGCCATTCGCGGCGATCGCAACTCCGTCCGGCTGATTAAACGTGTCCGGGCCATCTCCGGCGACTCCTGCCTTCCCGAGCCTCATCAGGACTTTCCCGTCCGGGCTGAACTCGATCACTTGCTGGCCCTTTCCATCTTTCCCTGAATTGTCGGTGGCCCATACGTTTCCGTTCTTATCGACAAAGACGCCGTGAGGGACCACAAACATGCCCGCGCCAAAGCTCTTAAGAAGCTTGCCGGAGGAGTCGAATTCCAGAATTGGGTCCAGTGTCGAGTCGGCGCAGGAATTTCCGCCGCACCGCTCCGCAACCCAGACATTCCCCTTGGAATCTACAGTCAGTGCATTGGTCGATCCCCATTGCCTTCCGTCAGGGAGCGGTTTCCCCCAACCTTCTACCGCGCGATAGGGATTGGGCGCCGAATTTGGATGGGAGTCAGCTTGAATGTATGCCCTGCTCCCAAACATGGCCATCACCGCGATGCCGGCAACCGCCAGCGTAAATGTGATATGAGATAATCGTAAATTCACAATCCCTCCCAAGAAATTCACGCGGGATACATGACATTTGCGTCCTGCCCATCACTTCGAAAAATCGCAAATGGCAGGGGAATCCGCTGAATTCGATATTCCCCATTTCGACCTCAGGTCTATGCATCCTACGCCTCGCTTGATCTCGAAGCAACGAATTGGCCCGCCCCGGCATTTATTTCGGGATGCCGTTGGCGTAAAGTGATCTGGCATTATTTTCCGGTTCACGGCGAGGATTCGGCAAACGTGAAGACGATACGCCTCGGACAAAGCAGATACGCTGGCTGGACAGCGAAAAGCCCTCGCCGCAGCCGTAAGTCAGCCGCCCTCCCTCACGAAATTTGCAGACCGGCAACGAAGCGAAAGGCATGAACGGCGGAGATGTAGCCCGGGAACGCCAATCTCCCGATTGGCGGCTTGTGCCGCGCCAATCGGGAGATTGGCGTTCCCGGACTTCTGAGAGATCCGCGTTAGATGTATCCAGGAAAAGGACACCCTTGTGAAAATTATCACCGCAGCTTTGATCCTGGCGCTCATTTGGACCGCTGCGCTCATTCTCATCGCCCGCACCGTCGGCCTTCACTCGACGCCGGGGATGTGGACGGGCGCAATTGGATTGCCGGGCGTTGTGATCGCCAACTGGATGCAATCGCAATTCATTCACGGGTTCCATCGCCCCCTCGGATACAGCTTGATGTTCTTGATCAATTGGGGATTCTACTGCAGCGTGCTACAAGGAATTATTTCGGTCAAACACAGGATTTGGAATTGACGCCGGCGCTACGAAAACCTGCATCTCTTCTAGTGCGCTACGAGATTCGTCCGCTCAGAATTGCCATAGAAAGTAAAAATTAATTCCCTACCGAATTTTCTTTTCCAGCTCCGGAACGGACTCGATCAAAACGTGTCCCGTGATCGCGAGGGTGCGAGGATCAACCTTGTCCAGCGTATCCTGGGTTGTATGCCAGTAAGGAACCTCCAAATCAATAATGTCTGCCGCCGGGACATCCCGTTTCAAAAACGAAAGGTGGTCATCTTCAATGTTTGCGCCGTCGTTGACAAACACATGCTCGTATCCAAGGCGCGCTGCCGTAGACCACAAGATATCGGTGAGCCAGGGAGTGGAATTGGATTCGCGCTTGAAAATCGGATTGGTTGGACCAACCATGTCGACCAGAATCATGGCCTTCACGCGCCGCAAATCACCCGATAGCGCGAGACTCGCAGCCATTTCGCGGCTCCCATAGGTATTGTCTGGATCGGCCCAATTCAGATCGAAGGCCTCCTCGCCGTCAAAAAACGCCAGCCAGATCGTCTCTGCATTTTTTCGCGCGCAAAGAAGGCGCGCCAACTCCAGCAAGACACCGGTACTTGACCCGGCATCATCGGCGCCGACGAAATTGGCGATCCGCTTCGTGTCGTAGTGCGACGTAAACAGAATGATCTTGGGATTCGTGGATGGAATTTTTACAACGATGTTCTTCATTGCCACGTCGCCAACCGGCGTCGAAGGAGCATGAAAATCCTGCTCTTCCACCGGACATCCGAAACTCTTCAGCTGCCCGACGATGTACTCTTGCGCGCGGCGAATTCCCTCGGACCCGGACGAGTGCGGCCCGATAGCCACAAGCTGTTCGACATGCTTATAGGCCCGGGCGCCGTCAAAGCCTCCCGTGGTTTCCGCCGCGGGCGCGGGCGGAAACGTTGCCGCCTGGGGAGCGGTGGTTCCCTGAGCGCTACTCTCCGAGGAGGAAGAATGCCCGCACGCGGCGATACACACACACGAGAGGGCCGCGAAGAGCAGGGTCCCTCGTCCCAACGTGCTCCATCGCAGCTTCATTTATCGCGCCCCTTGATCTGCAATGGCGGCTCGTTTCTCTTTATTGCGGACGACCAGGGCCGCGACGCCGATGCCGATAAAATACAGCCCCACCATGGGCGCCATGAAGACCAACATCGTGGTCGCATCCGGCGTGGGTGTAATGATCGCCGCAACCACTGCGATGATCAGAATCGCATACCGCAGATTCTTCCACAAAAACTTGGGCGTCACGATGCCAAACAGCGCCAGAAAGAAGATCAGCACCGGCAATTCAAAAATAACTCCCAGCCCCAGCAGCACGATTAAAATGAAATCAAAATACTCATTGATGCTGATCAGCGGCCGGAACGGACCCTGAAACCCGATCAGGAAATTCAGCATGTACGGGAGCATCACGAAGTAGCCGAAGGAGATCCCTGCAAGAAAGAGAAACACGGACGAAACAATAAAAGTGGTCACCGCTTTGCGTTCGTGTTTGTAAAGGCCGGGCGCAATAAACAGCCATACTTGATACAGCACAATCGGCGCCGCCAGTACCACCCCGATATAAATTCCCAGCGTAATAATTAAATTGATGGCCCCGGCCGGGCTCGTGTACACCAGCCGGTCATCCAGGTTCTGCTTGCGCAGCGCTTCCCGCATCGGCAGGGCGATGAATCCAAAAACTTTTTGGGCGATGCTGACGCCGATCCCGGCGCCCACGGCAATCGCCAGCGCCGAATTGATGAGCCGCTTGCGCAAGTCCACCAGGTGCTCGAAAAATGACATCTTCCCGCCCGGCTCCTGCTCGAGCGACGATGGGGAGGGGTCAGACTGCGGCGTTGTCATCAGAAGATTTCTCGTGTGGGACGCTGACGGGCTCTGACGGCGGTTGGGACGAAGCCGAATCGGCATGCGGCGGAAGGCTCGCATCGTTCTGAAGGTCGGCGGGCGGTGCAGAGGCAGCCGCATCCGTCGTCTCCCGCGGCACGGCGCCTTCCGGAGCCGGCGAGGGCATAGGCACAGGAGCCTGGGCTGCCCGGGCCGCCGCCGCGGTTTCCTCTTCGCGAATGCGCGTCTGGCGTTCGAGCTCCCGTACCTCATCCTCGAGCGCAAAGCGGAAGTCGTTCGTCATTTTCCGAAATTCCGCCGTCGCCTTTCCTAACATGCGCGCGAGTTCCGGCAGCTTCTGAGGGCCGAATATAATCAGGGCGATGACGAAAAGCACGACTAAGTGTGGGAAACTCAACATGGCCAGTGCACTGTGCCTTTATGGATCGAACGCAGAAAATTCACGCGGCCGGGGGCCGGCCGGAAAATTGAAACCGCTTTTCAACCCGGCGAGCTGTCCTCTTTGATCCACATCAAACAAGCTCAGCCCGCACCCGCCTGATACCCATGTGGAATCATAGTGGACGGGCGGAGGGGTGTCAATTCAGCCTCTATGCTATACTATTTGGCAAGGTGCGAGGCAATGCGCCGTGCCGCAGGAAAGCGAGGGCGAAATGCAGGGAGAGAGGCGTGGTGCACTGCTCGTCATAGGCGTCTTGGTCGTATCCGCAGTCTTGGGGGGCATTTACGGTCCTTCCGTTCGCGCAACGTCCACTGATGTAAACAACTTGCAGGATTCCGTCAAGTCCTTTACGCATATCCTGACGATTGTCCAAAAAGATTACGCGATCCCCGTTGATACCGATCATGCCATTTATTCCGGGGCGATCCCGGGAATGCTGCGCGTTCTTGACCCTCACTCCAGCTTTTTCGATCCCCGCGCGTATGCCAACCTTCGCGAAGACCAGCGCGGAAGATACTACGGCGTTGGGATGACCATCGTGCCGCGCGACAACTTCACGTACGTACTTTCTCCTATGCCCGCATCACCGGCCTACCGCGCCGGAATTCGGCCGGGCGATGTGATCATGGCTGTGGATGGGAAATCCTCGGAGGGGCTGAGCAGTTCCGAAGTCGCCGACATGTTGAAAGGGCCCAAGGGTACGGTCGTTCACATTACGATGAAGCGCGTCGGGTACACCGAAAATCTCAACTTCACCGTGACGCGCGACGAAATTCCCAAGCATTCCGTGGACCTTGATTTTGAAGTCAAGCCCGGAATCGGATACATCAAGCTTTCCGGATTTAACGAGACCACGGATACCGAACTGGCCTTGGCGCTGAAAGATTTGGATGCCACCAAGCTCGACGGCATTGTGCTCGACCTGCGCGGAAATCCAGGCGGCCTGCTGAACGAAGCGGTGGCCGTTTCCGACATGTTTCTCGACAAGAACCAGTTGATCGTGTCCCATCACGGGCGCGCTTCGGCCGAGCGCCGCTACTACGCCGTGCGCGGCAACCGCGGCGTCACCATGCCCCTGGTGGTCATCGTCAACGGCGGTTCCGCCTCCGCTTCGGAAATCGTGACCGGCGCGATTCAGGATCATGACCGCGGCTTGGTGGTCGGCGAACAAAGCTTCGGAAAGGGCCTGGTTCAGACCGTGTCCGGACTGAGCGAAAACACCGGCCTGGCGCTGACGACGGCGCGCTATTACACGCCCAGCGGCCGCCTGATCCAGCGCGATTACAAGGCTATTTCGCTGTATGACTATCTGTATAATCACAAGAACCCTCCTCCCACTGAGGTGAAACTGACCGACAGCGGGCGCCAGGTAACCGGTGGCGGCGGCATCACTCCCGATGTGACCTCCCAGCCTGCAAAGCTGAACCCATTCCAGGAAATGATCCTGCGCCGCGACGTTTTCTTCGCCTATCAGGGCGGGGTCGGCGGCTTCACCACCTACTTCCTCGGGAGCAGGCCGGAAATTACCAAAGACTTTGTCGCCGGCGACAATGTGATGAAGCTGTTTCGCGCGTATCTCGACAAGGAAAAAATTGCTTACACTGAGGACGACCTCGCGCAAAACCTCGGCTGGATCAAACGCCAAATCCGGAAGGAAGCGTTTATTTCGATGTTTGGCCTGACCGAAGGCTACAAAGTGGACCTCGAAGACGACGTACAACTTCAAAAAGCGGTCGAGTCTTTGCCGCAGGCCCGCGCCCTTTACGAAAACGCCCGGAAGATCATTGCGCAGCGCAACGCGGGAACCGCGGCGCAGCAGCAATAATTTCCGCAAGATGGACATCTCCTGATTTTTACGGCGAAGTGCGTCGGGTAAGGGCTCGACTTGTTTATCCTGAATCCAGAAGGGGAGCCCGCCAGAATTTGGAATCCTCGCCGACCCCTGCTAAAATCGCACCAGTTCAGTGGGCGGCTAGCTCAGCTGGGAGAGCGCATCGTTCGCAACGATGAGGCCGGGGGTTCGAATCCCCTGCCGTCCACCAATTTTCTTGGGCGTACTGTGAATTACGCGAGCCGAATGTACGGTTCAGCTTGCTTTCGGCTTTTAAATGAGATTACCCTTCCATTCCTCGCTTGCTCTGCGCACCTTCTGCCTGTTTACTCTCGGGGTGTTATCGCTCTTGACCGGGTGTGGAAAACTGCGTAGTAGGTTTGCCCACAAGGAAGCGGTGAACCCGCATTCGGCAACCATCACTTGGGCCGCCAGCGTTTCTCCCGTTGCGGGGTACAACGTGTACCGCGAATCGGAATCCAAAGATCCGGTCAAATTGACAACTCGAATCGTTTCTGGGCTTCAATATACCGATAACACCGTTGAGGCAGGCCACACGTATTCGTACTCTGTCACCGCAGTTGATTTCAAAGGGTTAGAAGGCAGACCGTCAGAAAAAATTACAGTCACGATCCCATGGACTGTGCCCCCTCCGGCACCCCAATGATTCTTTCCCTCTTTCCAAACGTGCGGCGAAAACACACCTGTACCTCAGGAATCTGGCCCGAGGGAGCGAGGTCACGGTAAACTAGCAAGATGCCAGTCCGACTGATTGCCATTGATATTGACGGAACGCTCCTTGACGAGCGGTCCGATCTACCCGCGATCAATCGGGACGCGGTTGCCGAAGCTGCCTCCCGGGGAATTGAAATCGCCCTGGTGACAGGCCGCCGCTACGACTTCGCGACTCCCATTGCGCGGCAATTCCCTTGCCCGCTGACGATGATTGTCAACAATGGCGCCCTGGTTAAATCCAGTGCCGGGGACACTCAATTCGTCCATCTGCTGCCCCGCGCCATCGCGGCGCGCGTGCTCGACGAGGGCGCCGCTTTTCGCGATCTGGCCTCCGTTTGCTTCAACCGGAAGCGCGAAAACCAGGTCATTTACGAACGGATTGACTGGGAAGATCCTCTGCGACGTGGATACTTCGAACGGAACCGGGAGTATCTCGCGGAAATGTCTCCGCTGCAGGATTGCCTGACCGAGGATCCCATTCAGGTGATGTTCACGGGCTACGCAAACCAGGTGCGCGAAGTGGAATCGTTTCTCTCCCGGTTGCCGTTTGCTTCCGAGTATTCGCTGGCCATTACGATTTATGACCAGCGCGATTTCGGCCTCGTGGATGTCATCGCCGCGGGATGTTCGAAGGGCGCGACACTGGCAGAGTGGGTGCGCCGTCGCGGCTGGTCGCGGGAGGACATCATGGCCATTGGAGATAACCTGAACGACATGGAAATGCTCCAATTTGCCGGGCTTCCGGTAGTGATGGGAAACAGCGTGCCGGAGTTGAAAACCCTTGGGTGGCGTGAGACCCTTACCAACGAGCAAGGCGGCGTTGCCGCGGCTATCGAATTGTATGCGTTCGGAGAAGCGTGAAGTGATGCGGTTCCCCCCCAGCGGGAAATGGCTTTTCGGCGCGATCGTGGCGCTCGTTGCTCTCGCCCCGTGCACGCGCGCCGATTATGTGGTCCTGCAATCCGGCGAGCGGATTCATGTCACCGGATACGAACGCGTCGGTGAAACGCTGCGCCTGACGATGGCCGGCGGCACTCTGGAGATTCCCGCGGACGCGGTCGTGCGAGTCGATCCGGAAGACACCTTCGTTCCGGTCAAAGTGAAATTGCTCGAACGTCCCCTATGCGAAATTCATTCTCGACTCCGCTCGAAGCCACGGAATAGCTCCCGAACTCGTAGCCAGCGTGATTGCGGTCGAATCCAACTTCAATCCAAATGCCGTTTCCTGGCGAGCCGCGCGCGGCCTGATGCAATTGATGCCGGAAACGGCGGCGCGATTTGGCGTGACGAAGGTGTTCGATCCCCAGCAAAACATTGAAGCCGGTACAAAGTACCTGAAGGAATTGCTGGTCCGTTACAACGACGACCTTGCCCTGACCCTGGCGGCGTATAACGCCGGTCCCGTCCGCGTCGGACAATACCGGTCCGTTCCTCCGTACCGCGAAACGCGCGACTACGTTCGCCGCGTCACGGAAAAATTCCGCAAGACCTATCCCGCGTCAATCCAAACCATCCAGTAGGACGGGCTTCAGCCTGTCGCATTTGCCAAAGTTCTATGAAAATCAAACCCGACAGGCTGAAGCCCGTCCTACTGGAATGCTATTCAATCGGATGCGACGCGCTCGACCAAGGCCAATCCCCTGGCTTGCTGACGAGACCAGCCGCCACAGGATTCCGTTCAATGTAGGCTCGAACGCGCTGCCATTCCTCGGGATTGCGTATCCAATGATCGAAGGATTCATTCTGCCAGAATCGCGACCCGGTCCGGCCCAGAATGAGGTTCGCTTTCCACGCTGTTGCGCCTTTGATTTGTTGTGTGATTTGAGCGATCGGAGATTGCGGCGCAAGTAACACGTGAACGTGATTTGCCATTAGGACGTAGGCCCGCAGCGCGAACATTTTCCGTTGCCGTGCCGCATTTAGTGCAGAGAGTACGCAATTGGCTATGCGAGGATCTTTCAACCAAAGGGGGCCGGTCTGGGCTCGGTCTAAAATGCGGTCGTAGCTTACAAAGATCTTACCGCTGGATCCAATGGACGCCGGCGGCCGGAATTGCGCGGGGAGCGAGTCGTGGAGGCGCCAGGTGATGAATATATCTTGGCCGGGCGGGCTCCAGTGAGGAAGGTGGCGCTGAGAGTATGTCATTATTCGTGACAATATAGCATGCGCCTTTGGTTGCGGGAAGCGGATTGGGTGAGATCTGGCAAAAAGCAGACAGGCTGAAGCCCGTCCTACTGGGCGGGAGGTGGCACGTTGACGCTTGGTGTTTGCGGGTTCTGCGGCGGCGGCTGTTGCCCGTCCGGGCTGTTCGGATTGTTTCCGTTTGGAGCGACGGTGGGATTACCGTTCGGGAGGGGGACGCCGGGAGCGCCCGGAGTATTGTTCGGGTTGACGACGTTTACTCCCGTGGGGTTCCAAATGAATTCCCACTGCTCGTAGGTGTCGCCTCCTAAATATAAGCGAAAGGAAGGCTTTTTGATCTTGCTCCCCACGCCGATAATGTTGCCGCCGATGACGGCTCCACCGAGCGGCTGGGGCTGGGATTCCATCGGGTTCCCTGTCGTGGCTGGGTTTGTTTGCCCTCCCGGTGCGCCTGGACCAGGTTGCTGGTTTGTCGTTGTGCCCGGTGGCGGTGGAGGCTGGAACCCTCCGCCAAAGGTCGACGCCCCGGTGAGTGTGGTCTGCAGCAAACTGGTCTGGTGAAGGCTTCCAATCAATTGCCCGTTCGGCCCCACGTAGATGAAGCGCCAGGAGCCGTCTTCTTTGTTCATCGGATCGGTGTAGGCCTGGCGAAGGAATCTGACGCCGTTGGTCTGCCTGGTAAGGTCCTCGACCTTGGTCGGGTACTTCCCAAACTTCCGGTAATAGAGGCCGATCGCGCGCGCATACTGCTGCCCGCGCCACACCAGTTCCGCTTCTTTTTCGCGCCGGCCCTGCGTGAGGATGCTCGGAGCGGCCGCGGCGGCAAGAATGATCATGCTCGCCACCAGGAAAACCACCAGCAGCAGGGTGTAACCTGCCTGTCTGCGCCGGCGCGTTGTGGGCCTTGCGGACATCATCCGGCTTACCCGTTCGGACTGGGTTCCTCCAAGGTTAGCGTGGCGAGGCGGCCGGTCGAAACTTCTTCCACATCGGCGGTGGTATTCGTGAGGCGAACGACCCGGAACCGCCCCAAAAATGTGTCCCCCTCGCTGGCAATGATGACGTCCTCGTTGTTGGCCGTCGAAAAGAAAGCGCGCCGATGACTCCCGCCAAAATCGCTGACGTAGCCGAAATATTTGGCGTCGACCGTTAGCGGGGGCGGGCCCGGAGGAGGTGCGGGAGCAGAAACATTTACCGGCTGCTTGGAGGGCGGAGGAGGCGGGGGCGGAGGAAGCGTCGCGCTGAAAATGCTGCGGTGCACGCCCTTGTATTCGAGCGACAGAAATCGTTTCAAAATATCCAACCGCAATGCGGGATTATCCACGTTGAGCGGGGTAAACCGCGCGTCCAGTGAGGCCGGCGGAGGAGCGGCCTCTCCGGGAGTAATGCTTCGATAGAAAAAATACGTGCTCGGAATTAAAACCGCGAGCAGCAGTCCGAGAATGATGAATTCGGTCCGGCGTGTCATGTCATGTGGTCCGGAAATACGTCCTGAGCTGCACATTCAAGCGCAGCTTTCCCACGCTGCTGGAAGCCAGGGCCAGGCTGTCGAGGACATAAAAATTCTCGGAATGTTCCAGCTTGTTCAGGAATTGAACCAGGCTGTCGTAGTCTCCCTCGACCGCCGTGGCGATATCCACCTGCATCAGGCCGCGTGCGTCGGCCGGATGCTGGTGAAAGGAAATGGTGTCCGACCGCAAGCCCGCCGTACGCGATAAATCTCCCAGGTCTTCGCTGATGGCGGAATATCCCGCCCCCGCGGGATGAAAATGCGTTGTGAAAAATTCATCCCACTGCTTCTCATCGGCGGGCAATTCGGTCTTGAATCTTTCCAGGCGCGCGTTATCCGCTCGATACTGTTTCTCCATCATCCCCAGGCGGTTCAAGTCACTGGGTAGAACATGGGGCGCACTGTTGAGCTTCCATTGGACGCCGAGTAAGACGGCGTCTGCCATGAGAATGGCGGCCAGAACCATGCGGATCATTTTGTTGCGTTGTAGGATGACCGGTTTCATTTCAAATCACCGAGTACTGCGCCTGAAGGGAAAGCATGACGCGATCGGTCTGCTCCACCCGGGCCGGACGGGATTCGCTGAGCAGTTCGATGTGCGAAAATTCGGGGGATTTCTCGAGCGCCTTCAGGAATTTCAATTTACTCTCGTCGCTCATGGCGCCCACCAGGACGGTTAACTGCACGGTGTCGCCCTCCAGTTTGGGCTCGATGCTGACCACACGCACGCCTTCGGGAAGGATCCGCTCGAGGTCCATGAAAATCTTGATCCATGGAAAGGCCCTCTGCTGGATCAGTGAGTTCAGATAAGCGGCGCGCTGGCGGCGTTGCACGGTTTGCGAATTTTCAAAGAATTCGGATAGCCCCTGGCGCTGCTGTTGGAGCTTTCCGATTTGAAGCTCGAGAGCATCCTGCCGCGCTCGGAACACTTTGTCGCTCCGCCACACCGAGTAGGTGCGATAAGAAAGAACAAGCAGGGCCACGATAGCAATCGTCCCGATCACCGTGGCGCCCAGCGCGAAGCGCCGGTTGCTTTCGAGCGGGGAGGTTGAAAGATTAAGACGGACTTTCATTCCGTGCGGATTCGCCTCTCTTTTCTAAATGTGCTCATGCGCCGCGATTCAACGTCCACCCGATTAGGGCATCGAGGCCCCGGTCCACGAGGGGCCGTTCATCGGAGCGGATCATCCCCTCGTCCTCGGCGGCCGTCAGCAGAGATTGCACCGGGCACTTCAATTCGCGCTCGAACGGCTCCCTGAATTCCGTGACGCGTTCGTTTAGTCCTGCCAGGCGGACTTGAGCAATCCCTTCACTCCAGGAATCCTGATAATAAGCGGCCAGCGGATAAATTTCATCCAGTAGCGCCTGCGGCGTAATGTGCCGCGCGTCGGCGGGCAGCGTGATGCAGCGATATCCGCAGAGCATGCCTTCCCGAACGATCGCGGTCGTAAGCGTGGACCCGGCAACGCGGGCCAGCAGAGCCGGCCGTCCATCCGGCAGCAATGGAACGGCTGCCAGCGTCGAACTCATCACGACGCCCGGCGACATCCCCACTGACTCTACCAGGGATTCGTATTCGCGAACAATGCGAAGACGCGCCAACCCCGTAACAATATCCACCCCGTCCTCGCGGGGAGATTGGCGCATATAGGAAATCAGTGTTTCCTCGGCCTCAAAGGGGACGCTCTTCTTGAGGCGCCACCGAAGGATCGGAATGGCTTCTTCCGCCTTCCTGGGAAATACATCGAAGTGCAAGACAAAGATGCGAATCACCGAGTCCGGCAGGAGCAGCGCGACGTCTTCGTTCTTGGCCCGCAAGCGCGAAAAGACGCGGCCAACCGCGCCTCGCACCTCCGCGGCATCCACCAGATTCGATTCCACTGCCGTGGGGAAAATGGCCCCCGGGGGCAGCGCTTCGACGGCAAAACCGTCCAGACCCATTCCACCGCGCGTCCACCGCGCCGCCGCCACGTAGTCCGCGGCAAACTCACAGGCGACCAGTGGATGAGGAATGGAATCCAGCCAGCGCGCCATCCGGCGCACGAACCTGCTCTGGTAAATTCCCTGCCGTATGCTGTCGCTGCTACTCAATAAAGGTCACCTTATTAATTTCCTTGAGCGTCGTGATCCCATCGCGCACTTTCGCCAGCGCCGAGTCACGCAGAAACGTCATGCCTTCCTCGCCGGCGGCCCGCTTGATCTCCGAGGTGGGACGCCGGTCGATGATCATCTCGCGAATCCGGTCGGACAAATCCAGCAATTCGGAAATGGCGCTGCGGCCGCGAAATCCCGTGCCCGAGCATTCCAGGCAGCCCGCGCCCTCGACAAATTCCACCGCGCCCCATTCCTGCGGATCGAGACCGGAAGCCCGCAAGACATCCGGGGAATAGCGGACGGCCCTCTTGCAATGCACGCAAACCACGCGCACCAGGCGCTGGGCCAGAATGCAATTTAGAGCCGACACGAAATTGTACGGCTCGACGCCCATGTTGATGAACCGGCCGATGACGTCGGTAACGTTATTCGCGTGCACCGTGGTGAACACCAGGTGTCCGGTGAGCGCCGACTGGATGGCGATTTGAGCGGTTTCGTTATCGCGAATTTCTCCGACCATGATTTTGTCCGGGTCGTGCCGCAAGATCGACCGCAACCCGCGGGCGAATGTCAGTCCCTTCTTCTCATTGACGGGAATCTGCGTGATTCCACGGACTTGGTATTCGACGGGATCTTCGATGGTGATGATTTTGTCTTCGTCGCTTTTAATTTCGTTGATGGCCGCGTACAGCGTGGTTGTCTTTCCCGACCCGGTCGGGCCAGTGACCAGCACCATTCCGTAGGGTTCGCGGATATACCGCCGAAACTTCCGCATTTCCTCGCCCGAGAATCCGACGACGTCCAGGCTGAGATTTTGAAACTTTTCAGAGAGCGTTTCCTTGTCCAGCACGCGGAGGACGGCATCTTCTCCGTGGATGGACGGCATGATGGAAACACGGAAATCGACAAAGCGGCCTTTATACCGGACCCGGAAGCGCCCGTCCTGCGGCACGCGGCGCTCGGCGATATCCAATTCGCTCATCACCTTGATGCGTGAAATTATCGTGGAGAGGATGTCCTTGGAAATCGGCGCCATGGCGTGAACCAGGACTCCGTCAATCCGGTACTTGACGGCAACCTCGATGTCCCGGGCCTCGATATGGATGTCGGAAGCGCGCCGTTCGAGCGCCGTAAAAATCACCGTGTCCACCAGGCGAACCACCGGGCTGACCGCCGAATCCTGTTTGGTCAGGCTATCGGCGGAAATGGTCGATTCGGTTTCTTCATCTTCTTCGACTACCGTCAGCGTGAAGGCTTCGGTGGCCTGGTCGAGCACCCGCTGGGATTGCTCGGTGCGTTTCAAGAGATCACTGATTTGGGTGGGCGTGGCGACTTTCAGGATCAATTTCTTGCCCAGCAGAAGAGGCAGTTCGTCGCTCAGCAGGACCTGGCTAGGATCTGCCACTGCAATCACCAGGGCGCCTCCCTGAGCCTCCATCGGCACGAAGTTGAATCGGAACATCAACTCTGCAGGAATGCTGCGAAACAGCTCAGGATCGATCCTTCGTTCGAACAAATCGACGAATCCGCAGCGGTATCGTTCCGCCAGCCGCCGCGACTTCTCGCGCTCGCCCTGCGGATCGGATGCTGCCGCAATTGTTTGGTCGGTTGTGCTCATGTCTATCTATCCCTAATCCTAGGCGCCGACAGACAACGAGAACATCGGCAAATACAGCGCCACCAGGATAAAAGCAATCAATATCGCCATAAAAATCAGAATCGCCGGCTCGATGAGGGCCACCATATTCGCCAGATGTGTGTTCACATCGTCTTCATAGAATTCCGCCACGCTGGCGAGCATGGCCGAAAGCGACCCGCTGGCTTCCCCCACTTCAATCATCTCCAAAGCTAAATCAGGCACCAGCCCAGTGGAAGAAAGGCTGCTGTGGAGAGACTGCCCTTCCCGGACGAGCTGCGCGCCTTTTGCGATCGCTCCCGAAATCAGGCGGCTGCGGATCGCCCCGCCCGCGGTTTCCATGGCCTGCACGAGCGGCGTGCCTCCCGTGAGCAACGTCGAGAGAGTACGGCAAAATTGGGCAAACTGAAATTTCGTGATGGTTTCTCCGATGAGCGGCAGACGCATCCTGATCCGCTCCATAGCCAATCCTCCCTGTGCGGATTGGGACCATGCAAACGCCGCCACGGCCAGGACTACGAGCACCGCAATCGTCGACAGCAGGTACATCCGGTAGGTTACCGTAACGGCGATCAGAATGCGCGTCGCCTGGGGTAAGGTGATGTTCAGGTCGGTGTAAAGTCCCGCAAACTTTGGGATCACCGAGCTCACCAGGTAAGTCACGATGAACGTCGCGGCAGAAATGAGGATAATGGGATAGATGAGTGTGGAGATGAGTTTTTTTCGGAACCCAGTCGTGACCCTTTGGTAGGCGATGTAATACTCGAGCACCCCGGACAAGTTACCGCTCTTTTCCCCCGCAAGGACGGACACCGTGTAAATCTTGGGAAACACGCCCTGTTGTTCCAATGCCTCTGACAGCGTAGTACCCTCCCGGACAAGGCGGCGAACCTCCCCGAGGACGGGCCGAAGCCGCTCCGCGGCCGCGCGCTCGGAAAGCAGGTCCAAAGCTTTCAGAATGGGGATTCCAGCCTTGATCAGGGTGTTAAATTGCTGGTTAAAGACAAGGAAATCATTCCCATCGACAGATTTCTGGCGCCGTTGACCAAACAACTGGCCGAGCAGTCCGTCTCGCGGCCGGACATTGTAAACAAAAAGGCCGCGCTCGGAGAGTTTCTGGCGAGCCTCCGCCATAGACTCCGCGGGCTCTACATGCAAGAAGACCTTTCCGCTGCCGTCGGCCACTTTACAAACAAACTCAGCCATGACGTGAGTGTACCTCAACCCCTATAGATGCAGGAAGCTGGCCCCAGGGCTGCGTGCATTGAGTGATAACTCCGGTCTTGTGCCTGCCCCGGCCAAAGTTATCGATGCCTGATTGGCAAGACATTTCTCATTTATGAGTACCCGGTTAATTCCGTGTCAACACCACAGAATTCTTGCTTCCGATATACCTACTTTATTACAATACCATTCCTGTCCTCATGCGAGTGCCCAGGTCGGCTGAGACAATTTCGGTTCTACTGGGCGGTCGGGACCCGAGGTAAGCCGCTTTATTCGTTCTTGGCTCACAGTGCGCCTTGCCGAGGAAGACTTCTCGATCAGGTGGAGTTTGATGCTCTGAAATCGGCCCCCCACGCACGAACTGGAGACAAAACTCTCCGGTTCGATTAGGCGGCGTCCCAGGCTAATCCTCACCCTAGCGAGCTGGTCGGGACGCCGCATCATTTTTTCAACCAAACCAGGTGTTTCGAACGCGGCTGAATAAGCCTCGTGATGGCGACGACCGGGTCAGAGCTGCCCGGGTTTTGTTGCGGGAGGCGAGGCCGGTGATAATGATGCGCGGCATCGAATCATTTGTATTGTTGTAAGGGCGTCTCCGGGATTGAGAGCCAACGCGGCCTCGAACTGTTGATCGGCGTCGGTGCAATCGCCGTTTAGCGCCAGGACAATGCCGTAGCTGGTATGGAATGGCGCTGAGTACGGATTCAAATCCACCGCATGATGAAGACTTTCTTGTGCTTCCTTCGTACGGCGCTGCCTCAACTGGATCTGCCCCAAAATCATGTACGTATCCGCCTGATCTGGCTTGAGCTCCTTCGCCCGCAGGATGAGCGATTCTGCCTTAGGAAAATCCCCCTTGCGGTAGTACAGGCGCCCTAAATTGAGTGAAAACTGAAAATCGGAAGGGTCATTTTGATATCCCGCCTCTAGTAGCGTCTGAGCGGCATTGAAGTCCTGACGAGTGATCATCTCCGCGGCAAGGTCATTTAAGGCAGTCGCGTTTAAGGGGGCAATCTGGTGCGCCCGCGAATACAGCGCATAATCGCTGCTCCAAAAACTTGCTGCGCGGCCGGCAAAGAAAGCGAGAAAGATGGTGAGAGCAAACCCGGCAACAATGACGTGCGTGGGCTCCCCGAATAGGCCCAGCCGCGATCTTAAGGCGCGCTCGATGAGGAGTGCGACCAGAAGCGCCGCTCCTATGCTGGGAACATAGAAATACCGGTCATGAACCAGCTCGTCCGGCCTGAAAACAAAAGTATCCAGAGCCGGCAGAAGAGGAATCACAATCCAAGCGACCGCATAGCCAAGCGCCTTCTCCCCGAAGCGATTTCGCGCCACCCAGGCCGCCATTCCCAGGGCCATGAGAACGATCAAGGGCAGGAGGACATGCGCGAGACTCACTTTCGGCTGGTAGAACAGATCGTAGAATTCGGAAAGACGGAACGGAAAAAACCAATTCCTGGCGTAGAAAAGCAGAATCGATGGGAGCGTCAAGAGCCACGTCAGGGAAGAAACGTGGGCGATGGAATGGCCGAGGCCGGACAGGATTCGATTCCGCACGAGCAGATACAGAAAACCGATGGGAAGAAACCAAACCACGGGAGCGAATGCGGTTCGGAACCGGTCGGCATAGCTCGGGCGGTGTTCGTTTACATCCGACGTGGATTGAATCCACCCGTGCGCAAATACCAGGGCAGGCAAAATGATCGCCGTCTCTTTGCTGAGAAGAGCGAGCGCATACAACGCACAGGAGGCAGTCATCCAAAAGCCCTTTGCCTCTTCCTGGGATTGCAGATACGCCAAAAAAGCGAGCAGAAACAGGATCGCAAACAGCGATTCGGTCGTGCCGGAAACCCAGGCGACCACTTCATGATGGATGGGGTGAACACCGAAAATCACCGCCGCCAGCCATGCCGTGGTGAATTGTCCGGTCATTTTTCTGACCAGGACATAAACAAGCCAGGTGACCAGCAAGTGCATCAAAAGGGCAACCAGATGCCATCCGAACGCGTGGTCCGCAAAGACCGAGTAAGTTGCGCGGGAGTAGAGAAGAAAGAGCGGGCGATAGTAATTTCCGGGCGTCAAAGGAGCCATTTGCTTCCATACCGAGCTGACGAAATACTGCGGTACGTAGTGCCAGGCCCTGAGAAAAGGGTTATGAACGATCTGGGGATCATCGTCGTAGACAAAATCGAATCGGATTGTGCCGACGTAGGTAATTGCCGTGACCAGAAGGAGCATCCACACAAAATACTTCTCACGCGCCGCTGCCCTCCGTGAATCCTCAGAAGATATCGCGGTTGAGTTCATGGCCATTTTCCCCATCCGTCTCCTGCTAAAAGTCTAGCATTGGGAATCGGCCGGTCGATGCGGAATACACGAGGGGAACTTCAAACAGTTAGTAGCAGATATGCGCGCGGGCCGCGCCTTACCTGGTGGGATCGGACAAGGCTGCGCCATCCACAATGGCGACTCCAGCCGGCACTTGAAAACGAAATAGGTCGCCCGCTAAAGGAATATCCGTCTGCCAGTTTCCGAAGCGATATTCGAGCTCAATTCCGCCGGGCTGTCGAATCTCGATGCGGGCGAGTTCTCCCGTGGATGTATCCAATTCCAGAAGGACTTCCGTGTAATCCTTATCATTCGACAGACTCTTTGCTTCCTTGGGGAGGCAGCGAAGCACCGCATGGCCGGGTGGGATTCCACTTTGGCTGATCAGATCGATCTGGCTACATAGCCGGGATAGATCTGCTTTCCCAGTCAAGAGTGCGAGCGGCGTGCGCCAATCGGAACTCTCTTTCACAGGGGCCTTGGTCACCGTATGGTCGTAGGGAACGTAAAACCAGGTGGTCTTGCCATCGACCAGAAAGAGCTTCTTTTCCGGCGAGTCATATTCCCAGCGCATTTGCCCCGGGCGCCGGAAGTACACCATGCCGGACTCAATCCGCGCCTGCCTTTGGCCTTCGCTGTAGCGTTCCAGGAAAACGGCCTGCAGGGTGCGCGGCTGGCGGTAATGCTCTTCCAAAAGACGGGCGAGAGATTTGGCCAAAGCCGGCGTTTCCGTTGCCACGGCTGGGCCGAGTCCAAGGAGACAGCCGCAGAAACTGCAAAACACCCCGGCGGCAGCAAGTCGCAATAAAAACCTGGAAATCACACTGCGAGTGTAGCAGTTGGCGCTTTGGGGGACCACTGGAGCGGGAAGAACGGGCTTCCAACAAATCTATTAGAGAGGGTTGTCGGTTGGCCCTGCGGACACGGAATCATTCTGGCGAATCACAGCCGTCTGGTCCGAGTAGAAATGCCGATTGCCGGTATAGCTCTGAACGAGGGGGTCCGCGTTAATAGTATAGCTGGTGACGTTTCCAAGGGCATCCGTCGTTACTTGCACATAGGTGAATTTATAACCACTTTTCTGGCCGCTCGACAGCACTTCATCGATCAATTCAGCATTCGTTTGACTCACAATCGCGCCGTTGCCGCCGAGGCTCGGAAGGTCAGCCGAAAACCCAATCGAGTAGGTCGTGGAATAGATAACTTCAGCCGTCGTGATGTTGCGAAGGTTCTGGACCGCGGCTGCTTCGTTTGCGCGCATTTTGGATTGAATAAAATTGGGGATGGCGATGGCCGCGATGATCATAATTACGGCAACTACGACGAGCAATTCGATCAGTGAGAACCCGCGATTTGTCGAATTCTTTCTGCTGGTTGCTGTGTCTTTTAGATTTGGTCCCATGATCTCACCTCTCGCCTTGTCCCTTTCCGGCCTGAAACTTTCCTCTGCTTGCTCAACTTTATAAAAAAAAGGGGGGAGGAATTGTTTCGCTTCCTCCCCCAGGAGACCCGTCTTCAACATGGTTTAGCTGATTGGGTTGTCGGCTGACGTGGCTGTCGTCGTCAGGTTAACCCGGATCACACCGGACTGGTCGGTGAAGAAGTAGCGCTGGCCAGTCACACCCACAGTAATCGGGCCGGCGATGATCGAGTATTGCTGGTAAGTGCCGGAGGCTGTAAATGAGAACAAATAGCCGCTCTTCGATCCAGTCACTAGAGCCGAGTCAATCAAGTCCGCAGCCGTCGAAGTCGGAGCGGTCGACGGACCCAAATCAGAAAGCTTGGTGGGGTAGTTGCCATAGGTAGTCGAAAATGCCACTGAAGAAGTGTTAATTGTACGAAGCGAACCAACCGCGGAGGCTTCGTTGGCCGCCATCTTCGAACGCAGCAGGTTCGGGATAGCGATGGCCGCGATGATCAAAATAATCGCGACGACGATCAGCAACTCGATCAGTGAAAAGCCCTTCTGTTTATTCCGCATTTCTTTTTGCTCCTTAGAGGGAATCGTTTTTAGTCTCGTTTGAATTCTCATCCCGTACCGGGGATCACCCAACTAAGTGCATGCCCCATGCCAATCGAAGGGGCGTGAATAGGAGGAGTCGCCAATTAGTCTAATCAGCTGATACTAAATGCGTTAGGGCGATATGAATGCTCAATGAACACTCCTTGTTCGAACAGGCCACCCAGCGGCAACGTCATTTGCGACAAAATTTGTCAACCCAAAGAGCCAGAAGTTGGCAATCCACAGTGATCTATTCCGGTACGCCCGCCGAATCAGAAAGATAGCGAACGTTCATGCCTCTTGCACGGGCGTAGAGCAGAGTCCCTAAGACCTGAGGACGTGTCCTTCGACCACTAACTAGAACGACAATCAAAATGCTCGGAAACTGGACAGCCGATTGCTTGTTTTGCGCGCAAAACATAGACTGGGATAGGAACGGCGGAAAGTCTCGAATCTTTCAATACGGAACAATTTCCAAACACGATGGCCGCGCAACTCAAACGCCTCCTGACATACCCTGTTTTCATGGTCTTGTTCTCATTTACTGCGCACATGCTGATTCTCACCTACATGTGGGAAACGACGCGCGTACCTGTGAATGCATTCCTTGCCTATGGGTATGAGCTGGGACGAGTGGCGAGCGCCATCGCCGCCGGACAAGGATTTTCCTCTCCCCTTCGGTTCCTCGATACGGGGCCGACGGCATGGTTCACTCCCATTTACCCTTATCTCGTGGCAGGGATCTTCAAGATCTGGGGAATTTTCAGTTTCGAGTCACGGCTCATCATCGAAACGTCAAATTGCGCGTTTGCCGCATTGACGGTAATCCCGGTTTACGGCATTGCGCAAAGGACTTTCGGGAAAAGCGTTGCGGTGGGAGCGGCGTGGGGCTGGGTTTTTCTTCCCACTTCGCTTTTTTTCCCCATCACTTGGATTTGGGATACGGCCCTCGCGGCCCTTTTTCTGGCGTTATTATTTTGGGCGACCCTGGCCATTCGTGATGCCAAAACAATTTTGGCCTGGTTGGGTTACGGCGCACTGTGGGCCATAGGAGTGTTAATCAATCCATCGTTGCTATCGCTCTTCCCTTTTCTGGCCGGATGGGCGGTTTGGCAGTCGCGCCGTGAGTCGCTTTCTTGGGTCAAATTTTCAGCGGCGACTCTTCTGGTCTTTGCTATTGCCCTGGTTC
This sequence comes from uncultured Acidobacteriota bacterium, assembly GCA_963719875.1. Lineage (GTDB taxonomy): Bacteria > Acidobacteriota > Terriglobia > Acidiferrales > UBA7541 > Palsa-360. The sequence goes on from CAVRDJ010000004.1 coordinate 553,588, forward strand.
CTTGGACGATCCGTAATTATCGGGTGTTCGGCAAATTCATCGTTCTGCGCTCGAATTTCGGGCTGGAATTGTGGCTCGGAAATAATCCGGAAGTGCCAGATACATGGTCTCCGTGGCTGCACCCGAACGACAGCCGGGAAGAGGCTGAAAAATACAAGCGCATGGGAGAAATCGCTTACATGGAGGAAAAGGAGCGCGAGGCAGTCACGTTTATGCGGACTCATCCCGCCGACACGCTCAACTTCATGTTTCGCCGGTTTATCAACAACTGGCTGGGAATCACCGATAGTCCAGCGGATGCCTGGTCGGCTAGTCCCCTTCGCCTGAAAGCGTTTATCGTGATGAATTTGCTGTTGTCGGTGTTCACCCTGCTCGGAGCCCTGTTTACGCGCCGGACCAGACCCCTGGAAGCGTTTCCCTACTTGATGGTTCTGCTGGTGTTTCCTCTCATTTTTTATCTGACCCACTCTTCGCTGCGCTATCGTTTCCCGATGGATCCCATCATGATGGTCCTGGCCGCTTATGGCGTGGCCTATCCGATATCCATTTGGAATGAGCGAATGGCCAAGCAACGGGAAGCGGTCACAGCCGCACCACCGGTACTTACCCTCTAAACCTGAATTCCGAAATTGAATAGCACTGTTTTGTCCTAACTCGGTTAAGTTTCAGTTGGATGAAAGAAACTTCGAGGAGGACAAAACAGTGCACTGGAAAATTACCTCTCTTTGGGGCGGGAAGAAAGTGGAATTACGCGAGACCCCGCGTGCGGTCACGCCGTTCGGCGGGCTGGTGGTGTTTTTTGAATTCCTGCGGCAGGTAGGGTATTGCGAAGCGGTGAAGCAACATCTGCCGTTTCGCCTCACTTCCCCCAACGCGATCGATCCCGTGGAGACCTTCACGGCATTTTTGCTTTCGGTGGTGGCCGGGGCGCGGCGGTTCGCACACACCAGTTTGCTGCGTGCCGACGTAGCCTTGCACGAGCTGCTGGGAATCACTCGCTTCCCGGTGGACGACACCATTCGCAACCTGTTCAAGCGGTTCGGGCAGGGACAGTGCCAGCGTTTTTTCTCCGGCCTGTGGGACTGGCAACTGGAGCGGCTGCCAGAATGTTCGTCCGGATATAGTTTGGATCTGGATTCGACCGTGTTCGAGCGCTACGGTCGGCAGCAGGGGGCGTTGCGCGGGCCCAACCCGCGCAAACATGGACGGCCCTCGCATCATCCGCTGGTGGCGGTGTTGGCCGAAGCGCACTTTCTATTGCACGGCTGGCTGCGCAGCGGCAACTGCGGCTCGGCCCGCGGCGCTGTGGAATTTCTTAAGGAAGCGCTGGCGCTGTTGCCGGAAAAACATGCCATTCGCGTGGTGCGTGCCGATGCGGGCTTCTTTGACCAGCATTTGCTGGGGTTTTTGGAGCAGCGCGGGTTGTCCTACATCGTCGTGGCGCGGCTGACGCGATGGCTGAAGCGGGAAGCGGCTCGCGTCACCCAGTGGCGTGCTTTGGACCAGCACTACGCGGTGGGCGAATTTTCTTTGCAACTGTTGGGCTGGCTCCGTCCGCGCCGCTTCGTGGTCATCCGCGAACAACTGCGCGCCGAGCGAGCCTCGCTAGGAAGAAAACTGCTCGAGGTTCCCGGCTATACCTTCCGTGTCTTCGTCACCAACTTCGCTCTGCCGCCGGAAGAAATCTGGCGCGACTACAACCGCAGGGCGGATATGGAAAATCGCATCGCCGAACTGAAACACGATCTGGCCGCCGATGCTTTTTGCCTGCGCCAGTTCTTCGCCACCGAAGCCGCCTTCCGCAGCATTCTGCTGTTGTTCAATCTGCTCGGAGAGTTTCAGCGCGCCTGCCGTTTCACCAGCTATCGCCAGCCCGCCACGCTGCGCGCCCAGATTTTCCTTTGCGGTGCTCTGCTCGGTCGAGGCGGCCGCCGCTTGGTCCTGCACCTGTCCACTTCCTGGGGCGGCCTGCACCGACGCATCCCACTGCTGGAAAACGTCTTAACTTACGGCGCCCCAACTTCGCCGAAGTTGAATCCTCAAGCCCAAACATGAGGCCAAAATCGACCAGGAAATCGCCATGAAACCCACTTCAACTTCGGAATTCAGGCTAAATCCAATTCATTCAGGCTTATCGGGTGTTGTACTTTTTGGAGTAATGCCGGAAAGAGCGATAGGTCATCTTGAGCAGTTCCGCGGCACGTGTCCCAACGCCGTGGCTAGCTTCGAGTGCCGCCAAAATGTACGCCTTTTCCATATCCTGTACGGACTTTTCCAGGTCGATGCCGCTTTCCGGAATATGAACCTGGCCGTTGGCCGTCCCCGCATGCGCTGAACTTTCGTTCGTCACGCGATGCTGAATTTTTTCGGGAAGCACATCCACCGAGATCGTATTTCCCGTTTCCAGTGCGACCGAACGTTCCATCGTGTTTTCCAGTTCGCGCACATTCCCGGGCCAGTCGTAAGCTTCCAGCAGACGCATGGCGTCGGGCGTGATCCCTTCGATCGGTTTTTCCATGGTCTTGCGGAACCGTTCCAGAAACGATCTGGCCATGAGAGGAATGTCTTCTCTTCGTTCGCGGAGCGGCGGCAATTGGATGGGGATAACGCTCAGGCGATAATACAAGTCTTCCCGGAATTCTCCCGCGGCGATGGCCTTGTCCAAATCCTTATTCGTCGCGGCGATAACGCGCACGTCAATTTCGTATTCCTCATTCGATCCCACCGGGCGGACCTTGCCCTCCTGGAGCACGCGGAACAACTTCACTTGCATCGGCAAGGCCATATTTCCAATTTCGTCCAGGAAAAGCGTTCCGCCATGCGCCCCTCGAAACAACCCCTGGCGATTCTCGTTCGCCCCTGTGAAGGCTCCCTTGACGTAGCCGAACAGCTCGGATTCCAAAAGGGTTTCCGGAAATGCTCCGCAATTGATGGTGATGAACGGCTCCTTGCTGCGGGCACTGTTTTCATGGATCGCGCGCGCGACAAGCTCCTTACCGGTGCCGGTTTCTCCCGTGATCAGTACGCGGCTCGTTTGTGGCGCGACGGTCATGATCATGTCAAAGATCGCGCGCATCTTCGCCGTATGGCCGATGATATTGTCCTGGCCCGTGAGGCGCCGCAGCTCGCGCCGCAAGTAGCCCGCTTCGGTCTTCAGGCGCAGGGTTTCATCCACCTGCCGCACGGCGCGGCGCAACTGATCGACCAGGTCATGGTCCTTGATCACATAACGATCGGCCCCGGAATTGATCGCGGCAATCGCGGTATCCACCGTGGGTACGCCTGTAATGAGGAGAAAATAACTCGATGGCGACATCTCCTTGCAAAATTGGAGGAGTTCGACGCCGGTGGTGTCGGGCATGCGGATGTCGGAAATCACGATATCGAAAATCTGGGATTCGAGCTTTCGGCGCGCGGCCTCGCCGTTCAAGGCTACTTCGACGCGATGCCCCTCTTTGCGAAAGGTGATCTCCAGCAATTCGCAAATGGAGCGCTCGTCATCGACGACCAGAATGTGAGCCATAAAACTACTTCCTTCCGGGCCGGCGCGTCAGGCAACGCGAGGCAGATCGACCGTAAATTCCGCTCCCTTGTCTTTTTCGGAAAACACGCTGACGCGCCCGCTGTGCGCCTGCACGATTTGGTACACGATCGCGAGTCCCAGACCCGTGCCGCCCACAAAATTGGATTGCAGAGGCTCGAATATTTTTGCGCGCTGTCTTGGGTCGAGCCCCATTCCCGTGTCGCGGAAGCGGATGCGGACCCAGAAGGGCGCGGCTTCGAGAGACACCGTCAAAACTCCACCGTCGGGCATGGCCCGCAGCGCGTTGTCGGACAAGTTCCAGAACACTTGCTTGATGCGGTTGCGATCGACTCGAACGCGGACCTCGGTGGCGGTAAAGGCCCGCTGGATGCGATACTTTCCGTCCACCAGGGGGTTGCGTTCCAGCAACGTCAGCGTTTCGTCCAGAATGTTGGAGACATCTTCTTCCGAAAATTCGTAGGTTTTTTCGCGCGAATAGTTCAGGAACTCGGTAATGATTTTGTTCAAGCGCTCCGATTCCCTGCTCACAATACCCACCAGGTGCTGTTCATCCTCCTCGAGCGGCACCAGGCGGCCCAATTCCTTTACTGCGCCCGCCATCGCCGTCAACGGCTGGCGAATTTCGTGCGCGATGGCCGCGGAGAGACGACCGAGCGCCGCCATCCGCTCTTTCGTGGCTACTTCCTGTTCGAGACGCTTCAGGTCGGTGAGGTCCTGGAAATTGAATACGTAGCCGGTCGTGCGGCGCTCTCCCGTACGAAGCGGCGAGACCGAGATGCCGATGAAGCGCTGCTGGCCATCGGGTGTCATGAAATCAACCTCGCGCCGCTGAGGGAGTTTGCCGTCCTCGCCAATTTCGCCCGGAAGCCAGAAGGAGGGCCACACGTCCTGCAACGCCGATCCCTTTACGGTGCCGAAATGGCTTCCGGTAATTTCTTCCCCCGTCCGGTTCAGCAGGAGGATGCGGCCATCCAAGTCCGTCGTGAGGAGACCTCCGCGCATGGAGTGAATGATGTCCTGGTTGAACGCCTGCAGGTCCTGAAGTTCGCCGCGCTTGACCTCGAGTTCCGCGCTGTGGCGCCGCAGACTTTGCGCCAGAAGACTTGAGAGATAGGCGACGGCCATGAAATAAAATAAATTGCTGAGTATCCAAGTCTGCAGCTGGCGGCTGCTGGGCACGGCAATTTGCATGCGAGGAAGAATGTTATAGAAGATGAGCTCGGCCAGGCCCCCGATCAGAATGAAGCTGAGCCCAGCCACGATGAAGGTGGCTTCGCGCGAGAATAAAATACTTGCCACGATGATGGCGAGCGGGTAGAGCCAAATAAAGTAACTGTCCTGCGTCCCGGTCAGGTAGATCACGCAGGTCACGACGAGCAGGTCAAAAACCAACTGCACTCCAGCGTGCCACGACGCTACCGGCATCCAGCGCAGCAAGATGGTGTAGACGATCGCCAGCGTGTACCACAGGATCATCAAGGGAATGAAATAGCGGGTCGAAACTTCGAGCTGGCTCGTCTTGCCGAGCACGATCACGAGCGCGAGCAAAAGGGTAATCAGGAAAAAGCGGACGCGGGAAAGCCAGCCGAGCCAGGCAGCGACATTTTGTGTCAGTTCCATTCGAGACGAGCCTGTCAACCAGAATCCTTTTCGCGTTTGAAAATTTCCGTCAGACTCGAGCCGGGGAGAGTTTGAGGGTGATCCGTTTCGGACCACCCTCCCGATCTTTCAGACTGCTGAACTTTAGTTCTGCCGCCCGCTAGTGGGCGCTGCTGAGCTGTCCGATCAGTGAGAACAGCGGCAAATACATGGAGATGACGATGCCTCCCACCACGACGCCCAGGACGACGATCATCGCCGGTTCCAGGGCCGCCAGCAGGTCTTTTACCGCCGCGTCGACTTCGTCCTCATAGAAGTCGGCAATTTTTTGCAGCATGGCATCCATGGCGCCCGTTTGTTCCCCGACGCCGATCATCTGCGTAACCATCCCCGGAAACACATTGGTTTCTTTGAGCGGTTCGGAAAGGTTTCGGCCTGCTTCCAAGCCCTTGCGAACCTGCATCAGCGACTTCTCGATGAGCGCGTTCCCCGCCGTTCGCGCCGTAATTTCCAATCCTTCGAGGATGGGAACGCCGCTGGAGATCAGCGTGCCGAGCGTCCTGGTAAAGCGCGCCACCGCGATCTTCCGGAGCAGGAGTCCAATCAACGGCAATTTGAGCAGTGTTCGATCGATGGCCATGCGGCCGACGGGCGTTCCGTACCACACCTTCAATCCGACGATGATCGCGATAACGGCAACCAGGATCAGAAAGCCGAAGATGCTGCCGACAAAGTTGCTCATGGCGATCACGATTCGGGTGGGCAGCGGGAGGCCTACGCCCAAGCCCAGAAACAGAGTGGCGAAAATCGGCACCACCTTCCACAACAACAGGATGATCACTCCAGCGGCAACCGACAATACGGCGACGGGGTATACGAGCGCCGACTTCACGGCGCGTTTCAATTTGACGTTCTTCTCGATGTAGGAAGAAAGGCGCTGGAGAATGGTGTCAAGAATACCGCCCGTCTCGCCCGCTTCGACGAGGTTCACATAGAGTGCGTCGAAGACCTTCTCATACTGGCGCATGGCGGCGGACAGAGTCGACCCGCCTTCCACCGCCGCACGCGTCCCGGTCAGCACTTTTTGAAAGACCTTGTTTTCCTGCTGACCGGCCAGAATCTCCAAGCATTGCACCAGGGGCAGTCCAGCGTCGATCATCACGGAGAATTGGCGAGTGAAGACCGCCAACTCCTTGGAATCGACGCCTCCGCCGAAGGTCGGCAAGTTAAATTCCTTGCCCTTCTCCGACATCTTGGTGACGTTGATCTGCTGGCGCTTGAGATTGTTGATCAGATCCGTCTTGCTCGTGGCCGCCAGCTCACCGCTTACGGTGGCCCCAGCTCGGTTAGTACCTCGATAAGTGAAAACCGGCATCGTCAACTCCTCCTCAGAATTCGTCCTGCCCGATCCTCTTCAGACACATCGGGGATGGCAGCTTCAATGTTCCGGCGGGCTGGCCTACGTGACTCAGTGTAAAAAAGACCAGCCTGCAAATTATCCCGGCGGGCTGTCCGCCGCGGCGGACCCGCATCCATGTCAGCGTCGAACCGGGGCAGGCCCGCGTGAAGCGGGCGATGTCACTCCCCGATTAATCATATCCTGCAGTTCCTCGGGATTCGACGAGCGTGACAAGGCGATTTCCAAAGTGATTAACTTCGCGAAATAGGCGTTCGCCAAACCCTGGTTGAAAGTCTGCATTCCGGTCGTGCCGGTTCCGGTCTGCATGGCCGAATAAATTTGATGAATTTTGTCCTCGCGAATCAGGTTGCGGATCGCGGGATTGGGAATGAGCACTTCCATCACCATCACGCGCCCGCGCCCGTCCACCCGCGGGAGAAGCGACTGGCAAAGGACTCCTTCGAGCACCATCGAAAGCTGGGCGCGAATTTGCGGTTGCTGATAGGACGGGAATACATCCACGATACGGTTGATGGTGGAAATCGCGGAATTGGTGTGCAGGGTCGCGAAGGTCAAGTGGCCCGTTTCGGCGATGCGCAACGCGGATTCAATTGTTTCCAGGTCGCGCATTTCTCCGATCAGCACCACGTCGGGATCTTCGCGAAGGGCCGCGCGCAGCGAATTAGCGAAGGAGTGCGTGTCCGAATGGACTTCGCGCTGATTCACCAGGCAGCGCTTGTGGTTATGAAGAAATTCGATGGGGTCCTCGATGGTCATCATGTGCTCTTCGCGTTCGCTGTTGATCTTATCCAGCATCGCGGCAAGGGTCGTGGATTTGCCCGATCCGGTCGGGCCGGTGACCAGCACCAGGCCGCGTGGCTTGTCACACAAACCCTTCACCACGAGCGGAAGCCCGAGCGCATCGAAATTCTTGATTTCCCAGGGGATGGTCCGAAACACGGCTCCCACAGCGCCCCGCTGTTGAAACAGATTGCCGCGAAAGCGGGCCAGATTTTTCAGTCCGAAGGAGAAGTCCAGTTCCAGGTTTTCCTCGAACCGGTGCTTCTGCGCGTCGGTCAGCACGCTGTAGGCCAGCGCCTTGGTGTCCGCCGCCGTCAACGGCGCCATATCCATGGGCTTCAGCTTTCCGTGGACACGGACCCTGGGCGCGCTGTTGGTGGTGATGTGCAAATCGCTGCCCCCCAACTCGATCATTTTTTTCAGCAATTCACTGAGTGTAATTCCAGACATCGTTTTCCCTTTCCTACAACACCGTTTCCCGAACGACTTCTTCGATGGTGGTCATCCCTAACGCGACCTTGGTCAGGCCGCTCCGTCGCAGGGTAAGCATCCCGTTATCCATGGCCTTTTTCTTCAACTCGAGTGCGGACGCGCCGACCAAAATCAATTCGCGCAATTCGTCATTGATCTCCATGACCTCGTAAAGACCCACGCGTCCCTTGTACCCGGTCTTGTTGCACGTTCCGCAGCCTTTGCCGACGAAGATTTGGGACGTCTTCAGCTCCTCTGGCGTGAATCCGGCGTCGAGCATGGCCTGTTCCGGGATCTTCAACACTTCCTTGCAGTTCCCGCAAATTTTGCGGACGAGCCGCTGGGCGCAAATCAGGTTCACCGAAGTTGCCACCAGAAACGGCTCGATTCCCATGTTCATTAATCGGCTGATCGTGGATGGAGCATCATTGGTGTGCAAGGTGGAAAGCACCAGGTGCCCGGTGAGCGCGGCCTTCACGGCGATTTCCGCCGTTTCAAAGTCGCGGATTTCGCCGACCAGAATAATATTCGGATCCTGCCGCAGGAAAGCGCGCAACGCCGCCGCAAAATTCAGGCCGATCTGGTCCTTCATCTGGACCTGGTTGATGCCCGGCAATTGAAATTCCACCGGATCTTCCGCAGTCATGATGTTGGTTTCGGGGGTATTCAGCCGGGCGATGGAGGAATACAGGGTATTGGTTTTGCCGGAACCGGTAGGCCCGGTCACCAGGACCATTCCATAGGGACGAAGGATCGCACGCTCGAATTTGGATAGGGACTCTTGCTCGAAGCCGAGCTTGGTCATGTCCAGTCTCAGATTTTCTTTGTCGAGCAACCGCATCACGATCTTTTCGCCGTACAGGGCGGGGATGGTGGACACGCGGAAGTCGAGGTCCTTGATCTTGCCGTCCTTGCGGTACTTGATCATGATGCGGCCGTCTTGCGGCAACCGCTTTTCGCTGATATCAAGCTTGGCCATGATCTTGACGCGGCTAATAATCGCGTCGCGCAGCTTCATCGGCGGCGACATGACCGCCTGCAGGATCCCGTCAATTCGGAACCGCACCCGGAGTTCTTTTTCATATGGCTCGATGTGAATATCGCTGGCGCCGCGCTTGACCGCGTCGGTCAGGATCAAGTTCACCAGCTTGATGATCGGGGCCTCCTCGGCTGCGCGTTCCAGCTCGGAGAGGTTCATCTCCTGTTCTTCGGCGGCGAGTTCCAGATCCGCGGCATCCTCGGCGGTGAGGTCCTTCATCACCTTGGAGAGCTCTTCTTCGCTCTGCGTCTCGCCGTAGAACTTTGAAATGGCTTCTGCGATCGCCGTCTCGGAGGCCACGACCGGTTCGACGTTGAAACCGGTCATGAACTTAATGTCATCCATCGCGAAGACGTTTGTTGGATCGGTCATCGCAATGGTCAGCGTCGAGCCAACCCGCGAGAGAGGAACAATCTGGTACCGGACTGCCGTGTCCTGAGGGATCAGCTTGATGACCGAGGCGTCGACCTCGTAATATTTCAAATTGATGGAGGGAACCCCGTACTGGCGGGAAAGCACACCCGTTATCTCATCGTCACTGATGAAGCCGAGCTTCATCAGGCACGTCCCCAACCTACCCCCGCTCGCCTTTTGATGTTCCAGGGCCTGCCGGAGTTGATCGGACGTGATCAAGTTTTCCTTGATCAGGATTTCGCCTAACCGGGACGACATCGAATGAGGGCTCCCCGGGGCATTCACACCCCCGGTAAGTTTAAATTAGCAGATTGACGAGAATGGCTATGGCCCCATTTTGGCCAGTCGTACTGAAACGGGCACTACGAGGTCACCTGTACTTCGGTACAGGCAACTTGGTCGCACCTGCAAGACCTTGTCTTGACTAGACGTACGGCGACCGCTATCTTCCGAAGCAATGGGCGAAGCAACGGGGAAGATAGCAAAAGAGACCGTGCCGGGGGGAGACAGCGCCAGCAGGAGCCCTGTCTCGCGAGGCGTGGCAGGGGCGGCACAGTGGGTTTCCCCCTCTGGCGAGCTATTGCGATACTATGAAGCGATGTCTGGCGCGCTGGGGCCGATGCACTGGTGGCCAGCCCAAACACCATTCGAAGTGATTGTGGGGGCGATCCTGACCCAAAGTACCGCATGGGGAAATGTCGAGCGGGCCATCGCCAATCTTCGCTCGGCGCGAGTGCTGACTCCTTCAGCGATGCTACGTGTACCAACTCCGCGACTCGCAGCGCTGGTGCGGCCGTCCGGCTACTTTCGGCAAAAAGCAAAAAAACTGAAGGCCTTTCTTCGATTTCTTCAAACCGGGTATGGGGGTTCGCTGAAACGCATGTTTCTGACGCCCACTTCGGAACTGCGCGAAAAACTTCTATCCGTCCATGGCATTGGGCCGGAAACTGCCGACTCCATTTTGCTTTATGCCGGGAACCATCCCGTTTTCGTGGTCGACGCTTATACGCACAGGATCTTCGGGCGGCACGGGATCACCGATGGCAAGGCGGATTATGAAAAAGTCCGCGCCCTGATTGAAACTTCGATTCCGCGACAGCCGGAGTTGTTCAACGAATTCCACGCGCTCATCGTGAATACCGGGAAAAATTGGTGCCGGAAAAACGCCCCGCGCTGCGAGGAGTGCCCGCTTCGTCCACTTCTGCCGGCAAACTCTCCGCTTTCAATGTTCAGCGAAATCGTGCCAGAAGCGACTTCGCTTTCGGGGAGTCTCGCGTGAGCACAAGCCGCAAATCGCAGCTTTTCCTGGCCATCGGCGGCGTGACCATCGTATTTCTGCTTGCTGGAGTGTTCACGCTGGGGTCGCTGACGCTTCCTTTTGAGCCGACGGATCAGGTCATTCTCTATGCGTTGTCCACGTTCCTTGTGGCGGCCTTGCTCGTGTTTGTGTTTATCCTTGCGCGCACCTTGGTGCGGCTTGGCGCGGAACGGCTGGCCCACAAACCAGGTTCGCGATTCAAGACTAAAATGGTTCTGGGGGCGATTGCAGTCTCATTTCTGCCGGTCATCTTCTTGTTTTTCGTGAGCTACGCGCTCCTGAACCGCACGCTCGTGCTGTGGTTCCCCCGCCCGCTCGAAATCGCGACGGATTCCAGCCGCTCCTTGGTCAACGAAATGAGCCAAGCCGACGCCGAGCGCATGACGCAAATTGCCAAGGAGGTGGCAGCAGACACCCGAGGCGGTGCCGCGAGAGACACGATGCACGCGTTCGATCAGACCTTTGCGCGAGGAGCAGACCTGGCCTGGGAAGTGAACGAAGGCGGCCATCCTTTCGCCGTTGCCGTCAACCCCAATCTCCAATTTCAGCCGCCCCATGCCGGCCCCGAGACGAATTCACATCCGAATCCGCCTGCGCTGGTCCGCCAAATGCCCGGTGGCGCGGAGCTTTGGGAATACGGGGGGAAGATCTTCATAGCAGGCCGATCCAAAGCATCAAACGGTTATCTTCTGGCGGGACGAATTGTTCCCGATGATTTTCAGGAGCGAATCAAAGAAATCGCCACCCAAACGGCCGCCTACGAGCAGCAACGCCAGCATCTGCGCACTTACAAGAATCAAATGTTGGCGACTCTGCTGCTCTTCACCATCCTGTTGATGTTTGCGGCGACGTGGGCCGCCTTCTTCCTGTCCAAACAAGTCACCGTGCCCATTCAGGCCCTGGCCCAGGCGACGCAGGAAATCATCGAAGGCAATTACGAAACTCGAGTGAACGTGCAGGCCAAGGATGAGCTGGAGACCCTGGTCCGCTCGTTCAATCGCATGACCGAGCAGCTCGGCGACAGCCGCCGCCAGATCGACATTTTCACGCAGAACCTGCAACAGGCGGTGCAAGAGCTGGAACGGCGCCGCACCCTGATGGAGACGATCCTTGAAAATATTCCGACGGGCGTTATTTCCGTCGATGAAACGGAAACGATCCGGCGGGTAAATCCCGCCGCGGTCCGCATGTTTGGCGAGAGCGCCCGGCAGGCCATGAATTTCGTGCAACTCCTGGGGGAAGAGGCGGCTCGCGCCTTGCACGTCCTGATGCGGCGATCGCTTCGCCTGGGCACCGCGACGCAGGAGCTGGAATTTTCCGCGGCCGGCCGTTTGCTGCGGGCGGCGGTGACGGTGAGCTCGCTTGGCCCGCGCCGGTCGAATCGCGGTTACGTGGTCGTGGTGGATGACTTGACCGATCTGCTGCGCGCGCAAAAAGCGGCGGCCTGGCAGGAAGTGGCGCAGCGCATCGCTCACGAAATCAAGAATCCGCTCACGCCGATTCAGCTTTCTTCGCAGCGATTGTCCCGCTACCTCGAACGGCATCGCGAGAGCCCTGCGAAGAATGAACCGCCCGAATTGGTGCGGCTGGTCGGCGAATGTTCGAGCCTGATCGAGCGAGAGGTCCGGGTGCTCGAATCCCTGGTCGGAGAATTCTCGCAGTTTGCGCGCTTCCCCACCGCGAAGCTTTCGCCTGCTTCTCCGAATGAAATTGTGAATGAAGCGCTATCGGTTTTTGACGGCCGGCTCGAAGGAATTCGCGTGCGAAAGGATTTGGCGCCCGATCTGCCGGCCATCCGCGCCGATGGCGAATTGTTGCGGCGCGTCCTTGTAAATTTGATCGACAATGCCGCGGAGTCGATGGAAGGCTCGTCAGCAAAGGAAATGCTCTTGTCCACGCGGATCAACAGCGATCGTGAAATCGTCGAGATCATCGTGGCCGACAGCGGCCACGGAATTTCGCCGGAGGATAAGGACCGCCTCTTCCTGCCGCACTTCTCAACCAAGGATCGCGGCACGGGGCTCGGACTGGCGATTGCCAGCCGCATCATGGCCGAACATCACGGCTCCATCCGGGTCGAGGACAATTTTCCGGCCGGCGCGAAATTCATTCTTCAGCTTCCCATGGCGGAGGTCGCCTCGGCCACCATGTCCCCGCGAATCGGATAGTCCCCCACGTTCATGGCAAATTCCATTCTCATCGTGGATGACGAGCAAGGCATTCGGGAAGCGCTTTCCTCAATCCTGGCCGACGAAGGATACGAATCCGTGGCCGTATCTTCCGGCGAAGAATGTCTCTCGCTGCTCGAGGATCGCTCCATCGATCTGGTCCTGCTGGATGTGTGGCTCGATGGAATCGACGGGCTCGATACGTTGGAGCGCATACGCAAGAACGGCGTGGATGCGATGGTCGTCATGATTTCGGGTCACGCCAGCATTGAAACCGCCGTCCGAGCGACGAAGCTTGGCGCGTTTGATTTCATCGAAAAACCGCTCTCGCTGGACAAAGTAATTCTGGTCATCAAGAATGCGCTCGAAGTCCACCGCCTGGCGCAGGAAAATCGGCAACTCCGGGAGGAGCTCGGCGGACGCACGCAGTTGCAAGGGGACACAGTTCCCATGCGCGCGCTTCGCCAGCAAATGGCGCTGACGGCTCCTACGAACGGGCGAGTCCTGATCTACGGGGAAAGCGGCACTGGCAAGGAACTGGTGGCGCGAGCCCTTCACGCCGCGAGCCTGCGCGCGGACCGGGCATTTGTCGAAGTCAATTGCGCGGCGATTCCGGAAGAACTCATCGAATCCGAGCTGTTCGGGCACGTGAAAGGGAGCTTTACCGGCGCGACTGAGAATAAAGTCGGCAAATTTGAGAAGGCCGATGGAGGAACGCTCTTCCTCGACGAAGTCGCCGACATGAGCCTGCGCACGCAGGCCAAAGTTTTGCGTGTACTGGAGGAGCAGCGCCTCGAGCCCGTGGGCTCCAATCAAACGGTGAGCGTCGATGTGCGCGTGATTGCCGCGACCAACAAAACATTGGAAGACGAGATTGCGCATGGCCGGTTTCGCGAAGACCTCTTCTATCGCCTCAACGTAATTCCCTTCACGCTACCGCCGCTGCGCGAACGCATCGAAGATGTTCCGATCCTGGCTCGCTATTTCATGTTGGAATTTGCCGCCGCGTATGGACGCAAGCCAAAAGAGCTGAGCGAAGCTGCGCTGGGCGTCATGGCTCGTTATCACTGGCCGGGAAACGTCCGCGAACTGCGCAACTTGATCGAGCGCCTCATGATTGTGGTCCCGCAGGACAAGATCGAGCCGCTGCACCTTCCGCCGGAGTTGTTTCGCGCCAGTTCGCGCATGGCCCAGCAGCCGAACGCGACGCTGCACGAAGCGCGCAGTGCGTATGAAAGAGAGTTTATTCTGCGCAAGCTCGAGGAAAATCAGTGGCACATGACGCGCACTGCGGAAGCGCTGGGGCTCGAACGCAGCCACTTGTACCGGCGCATGCGCGCGCTTGGGATTAAAACGCAAGAGTAGGGCGCACACGAGGAGCTTGACCTACCCGAATCCTTCGCACCGCCTTCCTACAGAAAACGCGTGGCGTGGCATTTCCCGACTTGATCTTTTATCGTGCGGAATCCGGGCCGTGCATACCGGACTCCCTGGGAGCATGATAGCGCTGCGAGTGATGCACGCTCTGACCCCTACACCACTACCTGCTATACTTGCGCGCCGGAGGGACACAGAATGACTCGCAAAATGTTGGCACTTTTGTTCGCGTTCACGGCTGGCGCAATCGTCGGACACGTGGCCATTCCTTCAATCGGCGCGCGCTTCGCCGAGCCAGGCGTGGTTCTGGCTCAAACACACAAGCCTGCATTCATGACTCGGGTCTACACGGGTCCAGACAATCAGACGCATGCCGAAGAAGTAGAACTGAAGTTCACCCCCGGCAGCCCTGCTGAGGTTTTCAAGATGATGCAGATCACCGGGGCCGAGCTCCATCGGTTGGCGGGTGGTAGTGTTGACGATTGGCATCGCGCCCCACGCCGCCAGTACGAGATCACGCTGAGCGGCCGGGGAGAGATCGAAGTAGCCGGTGGAAAAAAGATCTCTGTCGGGCCGGGGAACATCGACCTTGTTGAAGACACGACTGGCAAAGGTCACATCACGAAAGTGATAGGCACGGAGGATCGAGTGACCCTCCAGCTCCCGCTCGCGGATCAGTCCGGTCGATAAGTCAGGTCGCCAACGGCAGCCGCGCTAGACAGCAGGCCACATTCCGATCATTCCGTTTATTAACACTTGGCCCCGGCAATCGTCGGCCTTGTGGTTAGTTCGACAGTGTCTGTGCCGTTCGCGAGTGTGCCAGTCAGATGCAGAATAAACGTGATAATATTCCTGCCGATGTAGGTGCCTTGTGGTTAGTCCCGACCAAAGATGGGAGGTCAGTCGTGAAATACCTTCTGGCTCTTGCTCTCGCTGCGAGTGGTTTGATCGTTTCGGTTCCGCTATACGCACATCACGGCAACGCCTCGTACGACTCGACGAAGACGATCACGGTGAAGGGAACGGTGACGGACTATATTTGGGCCAATCCTCATGTGTTCCTGGAGGTCGACGCCAAGGACGATAGTGGTAACAAGTTGCATTGGACGATAGAAGCTCAAAATCCGCTATCCCAGACCGAAGTAGGCTGGACCAAGAATACGTTTAAGCCTGGGGATGAGGTCATCGTGGAAATCATCCCAGCCAAGAACGGGCAGCCCTTCGGACGTTTCGGTGTCGCGGGACCAACCGCGGGCCTGGCAACACAAAAGAGCCTGATCGTGATCAATGGGAAACATTTCAAGCCATGAGGAATCGCTCGGGTGAGTGTTCGTGCTGCACGACTGGCGGACTGACCTATTCCAGGCTGGTGTGAAGTTTTGCATGCCGTAGTCGGTGGCTGATGCGAAAGGTCGGAATCTAGCCGACGGGGGGATTTCGGAAATGTCCATGCGCTGGGCCGTCTTGATCCTTGCTCTCATTACCGGATTGATGTTCTCACCCATTCTGCGAGTTCCGACCGCTGCGCCACAAGCTGAAGGAGGTGAGGCGAGCAAATGGAATAATATCCCGCCACACAAGGCTACGTGGGCCGGGAAAAAGTCATCCCCCGCTCCGCGCCGTGATCTTTCTGGGATCTGGGACGCAGCAGGATTGGAGGGGGGATTCCAGGTAAACGGCGCCGCCGAACACCCAGCGCTGTTACCACAAAAAGGGGGACACGCCGAAGGAGGGCAAGAAGCAGGAGGCGGCGCCGAAGGAGGACGACTCGACGAGACAGGGATTGAGTATCCTCTGCCTTACACGCCTCTGGGGCTGGCGGCACTCAAAGCCAATAAGCCCTCGGGACCTGGAGTAAGACAAGTCCCCGCCGCGCTTTCCAATGATCCGCTGGACCAATGTGATCCGATGGGGTTCCCGCGCATGGAGCTTTTTGAATTGAGGACCTTCGAGCTCGTGCAGATCGCCAAGCAGGTGATTTACTTGAATGAATGGTACGGCAATTACCGCGTCATCTGGACGGATGGGCGAGAACTCCCCAAAGACCCTGACCCGCGGTGGAACGGGTACTCGGTTGGCAAATGGGTGGACGACTACACGTTCGTGGTGGAGACGGTCGGGATGAATCCCAGAAGCTGGCTCGATCATGCGGGCCG
Source organism: uncultured Acidobacteriota bacterium (assembly GCA_963719875.1). GTDB lineage: Bacteria > Acidobacteriota > Terriglobia > Acidiferrales > UBA7541 > Palsa-360. Next base: position 569,874 of record CAVRDJ010000004.1, read on the forward strand.
TCCGCACAGCGATGCGTTGCGGGTGGAGGAACGCTTTCACCGCGTTGACCATGACAACATGGAACTCACCGTTACGATTGACGACCCCAAGATGTATACGCAACCCTGGCTGGGCATCAACAAGTTTCCTCTCCACTTGCTGCCTTCCGATTTCGATATGCCAGAGTTGCTCTGCTCGCCTTTAGACATGGCCGAGTATAATCGGAGAATTAGTAATTCTGTCCTTCCCAAAACGCCAAAGAAGTAGCGAACGCGAATTCCTATTTAGAGGTTCTAGAGGACTCTTTCATACCGTACCAACTCCTGATAACTCACCTGATAATTTACCTTATCGGAATATGTCTTTCTACGCGTTCGTTTGGCCCAAATTCCGGTAAGCTGTTTCTCGGGAGGTAGCGGACTATGGCCAAGCCAGGAATATTCTAGTGTCTTACAGTCTTTACTTACGACGAGATCGCCGGTTCGCTTATCTTGCGTTTTGTTGTGTCTGAAGCCCTCAGAGGTACTGTCTTGCGGCAACTTTATCCTGTCGACTGCTGCTAAATTTCACGAATTGTTGGATCTGCTGGGTTGCATCAACCAAGTCGCTTTGCTCACCGTAGATTTGAGCAAGCAAGAGGTAGAGGCGGGGCTGGTGGTGCTCACTGTCGATTGCAATGGCTTCCGAGACACTTTTTTGTGCGTTCAGTAAATCGTGGAGATGGAAGAGGGCTAACCCGCGGTAGTAGGAAGCATACATATCGCCGACTGAACTCAGGCCGCGAAATCGGTCGGACCAGGTCAGAAGGTCGCTCCATTGTTTCCCGCCATTCAAAAGTCCAGCCAGACAAAGATAAGGCGGCAAGTAGGTCAGATCAACGGTCAAGGGTTTCGAACAAGCATCGTGGGCTTCGCTGAACCTCTGCTGGTCCTGAAGCGCCTGTCCCAACATGACCCAGGCAGCCGGATAATTTGGATACATTTGGATTGCGTCGCGAGCGTGCTGTTCAGCCTCGGTCATCTTTTTCTTTTTAAAGGCACTGCAAGCTTTTTCGTACTGGCTTCTCGCCTTCCCGGGAACTCCTAACCTTACCGCGCTCACGGTGGCGCCGCGCACAGCGGGAAGGTCCCATGGAAGACAGGAATCATCTTCGACCACCACTGGCTTTGGAAGCGGCCCCATCGTCGGGATAATTGCTCCGGGTTCCGTGTTGGGTTGCAATGGAGGCGGGTCGGGCCAGTCGTTCGTTCCTCTCCCGGGCGATCCCCGAGATCCACCCGGTCCGGTGGGCGGATGGATGCCCTTCTGTGCTCGGATTGGCAAGGCTGACAACGCAATCGCTAGAGCCCAAAACGCCACAGGTTTTAGGCAAGCAATCCCTAGCTGGTTACGGATGGCGGCCATTGTTCAGATGGTATTCCTGTTTTACGCAGAGTCCAGATGATTCTTTGAAATCATCTTCTGGTGGAATTCGCAGCTAGGCCAGGACAAACAGTGACGGGCGCCGGGCGAGAAGCGGATCGGAGTGTTGCTAATTGGCCGCGCTGGCTTCGGGCCACATTCCGATATTCCCCTTTTTGACAACTTGGCCGAGTTGGAAACTCGATGCTTGGTACGGAACGGTATCAGAGAGATCGGTTATGTGGCAGCAAGCGAGAGCCGCGAAACCGTAATAGCGAGTCGTCAGAATCCGGCGATCCCGCTGGGCCTACTCTCGTGGCAAATTCGTTGTGTCGAAGGCAGGAGAAGCGTACGATTCGCGAGTCAGAGGTCCCAATTCGGAGATTCCGGGGGGGAGCATGTTCTCCGAATCCAAACTGCTGATCCACAATTGCGAGGTCCTCTCATTGCGTAAGTGCGGAAGGCATTCAGCAAGCCTATGATGATACGGTACATTATTTCTATTGTGGCGCTTACGCTTACGCTTGGGGTGCCGACGCTCGCCGGACAACAGCAAGCGGCGCCGTCTCCTGACTTCGAGTTTTTCAAAAGCCGAGTTGAGCCAATCTTCCTGAAAAAGCGGCCTAGCCACGCGCGCTGCTACATTTGCCATGTGGTAGATTCAGGGGCGAACGCGGCGGAAACTGCTTTCCACCTGGAGAAGCTGTCGCCCGGGAGCACGTTTTGGAGCGAGGAACAGTCCCGTCGCAACTTCGAGGTTGTCTCACGGCTGATAAATCCCGACGAACCGCTGTCAAGCTTGCTTTTGAAGCATCCGCTCGCGCGGGACGCGGGCGGCGATATCTCTCACGGTGGAGGCAGGCAATTTGCTTCCCAGAACGACCCGGACTGGCTGACGCTGGCCGAGTGGGTCCGCGGGCGAAAAGCAGACAGTGCTTCCGCCAAATAGCCGACGGCCGGCAGGAGATTCGTAAATCACCAGGTGTGCCATACCCGGCCCGCTTTAAGGGAGCACCAACGTGGCGTTCCGCTCGGGCGCTTCCCCGACCTGGATGCGAGTCACCTCTTTCAAACTCTTCACGTCGATGACGGACACGGTATTGTCCGCGCGGTTACTATCGTAGACCGTCTTACTGTCGGGAGAGAACGTGATCCAAATCGGGTATATCCCGGTACGAACATGTCCCAGCAGTTTGAGATCAGGGAGGGAGTATGCAAAAACGGCGTCGGCCAGGGTGCTGTTAACCCAAAGCGTTTTATTGTCTGGCGTGACGCCCATGCCGTGCGAGAAAACGCCTCTTGGAGGGGACTGCCCGCCACCTTCGTCGGGGAGCTTGATCGTAGATGTCACCTTTCGCTCCGCAAAATCGACCACATCAAACCCGTGCAAAAAGGAAGTGTTAACGAATATCCGACGCGTCGAGCCGTCAGAGTTTCTCTCGAACGCCATGGTGCGAACTATATTGTCGAATTTAATCGACCAGATGGCTTGTTCCGTCTGAACATCAACCACGGTTAATTGCTTGGTTTCTTCCGAGCCCGCGACCACATATTTCCCGTCTGGGGTCAAGGAAATGTCATGGAGGGGACCTGTGTCCGGGATACTCTTGACCCTCTCGAGGGACTTCGTGTCGACCACGTCCAGCACGCCGGGCCGTGATCGGATGCCAACAAAGACGCGCCCGCCGTCCTTAGTCACCGCTATCGTGTTGGGGCGGCCGCTGAGGGGTACCTTTTTGATAATCTTTCCGGTCTTGCGGTTCACAACGTCGAGCACGTTCTCAGACTCAATGCTAAGGTAGACGCGACTTCCATCGGGGGAGAAGCTAACATCATGGGGCACCTCAACGCCTTCGATCACTTGCACGATCTTGTTCGTAGCCGGGTCGATGACATCAACCGTGTCTCCCGCGTGGTTCGTAACATAAACGCGAAACGTCTTTGCCGACAAGGGTGACACGATCAAGAGCAACCCAAGCAGAAACCACACCTGACTAAGCCCGCCGCAATATCTTTTCATAGCGGTTGCGTTCATCGTGAGCAGTGCTCCTCATACTGCAGCGTCAGTGTGGGCGGCGCTCTGTCCAAAAGTCAAGGCGGTCTAGTCCACACATCGACTCACACGAACAACAAGAAGACCGTCAAGGATCTGATTCTTCATTTCCCTTGCAAAGAATAGGAATTTCACTTGGCTCCTGCGAGGTAGAGCGATTCTAGTTCACTCGGCGGTCCCGTGGATGTATAAGTGTACCTATCCGGGCGGTCAAATCTGAAATCCCTGGTTTAAGGAGGGCCTTCGCACCATGAACCTAACCACTACGAAAAGATATCTACGTAGGCTCAGTTATGTGGGCATACCTTGCATGCTGCTCGCGATGCCCTTGGTGGCGAGTACGGTCCGCATCTATGTTACGAACCTCGCGGGAACCACCATTTCGGTAGTTGACCCGACGACGAACAAGGTCGTGCAAGAGATCAAAGACATTGAGGTGCCCGAGTCGGTCCAGTTCTCCCCTGATGGAAGCCGCGTCTATATTACCCAGGGGCCTGAGAACGTTCTCACCGTTCTGGATCGAAAGACGGAAAAACTGATCAAAAAAGTGCCCATCAGCGGTCACGCAAACGATCTGGCGGTTACCAGGGATGGAAAATACGTTCTCATTTGCATCGCCGAAAACCCAGGGGCGCTGGATATCATCGACACCACCTCCCTGGAAAAGGTCAAGTCCATCCCGATAAAGAATAGGCTGCACGACATCGTTCTGACGCCGGACGGCAAGTATGCGGTCGCTACCTCGCCGCAAGGAAAGTTTGCAACCGTCTTTGATCTCCGGAGCCAGGAAATCGCTTGGCAAATTCAGTTCGACCAGGGAGTCCTGGTCCCGGCAATCGAGAGTGGCCCCGACGGTTCGGCCCGCCGGTTATTCGTGCAGCTTACCGGATTGAGGGGATTCGCGGTCGTTGATTTTGAGAAACGCCAGGAGCTGGCTCGAATTAAGTTCCCCGACGACGAACCCACCGTCCCTCCGAGCGGCACACCCAGCCACGGCATTGGCATAGCCCCGGACAAAAAGACCCTTTGGGTTGTCAGCAGGATCTACGATAGTGTTTTTGTGTATTCCCTCCCTGAACTCCAGCTGCTGGGGCGCGTCCATTTACCCGAAATTACGCCACCCGGACATAACCCCATTGGGGGCTCGCCCAACTGGATCACGTTCACTCCTGACAGTAAGATGGCGTACATTGCGAATGGCGCGGACAGGTCAGTGTCCGCCGTCGATGTGACGACCCTGAAGGCCGTGGCCCGCATTCCGACAGGGGAGGAACCGGGACGGATGAGCACATTGGTGCTTCCGTAGAGTTGAGATTGATTTAGAGGCCATCAATCCCCATCGGGAAAGCCCTGTTTGTTTTGGAGACGATCATGAGAGCTAAAATCTGTCGGAAGCACGTTGTTGCCATTTTTGTAATCGTGGCGGCGGCCTTTACTGCAGCGCCGTCTGCCGGGACACCTGCGGGGCAAGAGGCCTCAACATCGGTGCAGTCTCTTGATCTTGAGTTTTTCAAGACCCGTGTCGAGCCTATTTTCTTGAAAAGACGCGCAGGCCACGCCCGCTGCTACGCTTGCCATGCGTCGGGAACCGGCCCCCAATACCTGGTGAAGATGTCGCCCGGGAGCACTTTCTGGACCGAGGAGCAATCGCGCACAAACTTCGAGAACGTCTCGAAGCTGGTGGATCTTGACGACCCGATGAACAGCCGGTTTCTGATTCACCCTCTGTCGCCCATGGCGGGCGGCGACATCGCCTTCGCCCATGGCGGAGGGAGGCAATTTGAATCCAAGGATGACCCGGACTGGAAGACGATGGCCGAATGGGTGAGTGGCACAAAAGGAGCGAGTTCCCCCCGGCCGTAATAGATCTAAACCCGATTGGGCACGTCAGGGTATGGATGTGGTGACAATAAGTCCTTGATCTCTACCAGGGCCTGGTCTGGCGGAAATTTCGTTGTGGTGGGGGCAGGGGAAGCGTACGAATCACGAGTTCGAGATCCAAATCGGAAATTCCGATTGTCAGTCCAAGCGGAAATCTTGGCTAAAGATTAGGAACTTTCTCAGTGGCTGGGCGGAAGTGTAAGTGCGCCTGCCATGAACACTATTCATAAAGGATCTCCAAGTCGAAAGGCCCCAACTCGAAAACAGGAACATGAATTAGAAGACCTGCTTCGCAGAGCATCTAAATACTTAATGACGCGCAAGCAGGGGCGATCGCGGAGAGTAACCAAGAAGAAGCGTCGCATGCCAACCCGCCGACCATGAAATCGATCGTGGCCGCCCCTCGGCCGCGAACGCTGATTGAGTATGGCCACATCCTGAGAAGTCTGGCGGTCTCAATGGCCCGATTCAACACTTGCTTGAAGTCTTCTTGTAGGAGTCTACGAGGCTGATTACGTTCGACAGCGTTGATTCAAGAAGAACACTGCCCTGTTTAGGTTTTAATTGGAAACTGCCGCGAGGGACAATGCTGGAAATCATCTCCAAGCAATGCTGGCATATTTCCGGTCTACTACCTAGTGGTGGCGTAAATTATTCTAATGAGCCTAAAATGGACTGTGCGTCATTCGATTCAAAGAAGTTGCCCCATGAAAAAGTTGACCTCGAATTCCGGATTGAGGAGATAGGAAATGAAAAAACATTTCGTGTTTCTCGTGACTTTGTTAGGGCTGTTCGCCGCGAGAGCGCAGGGCCAGTATTCGACGGGTCAACAGTTGCCCATGATGCACATGTCGGGCCTCCTGAATCTAGCTGAGACGATTCCGTTGCCGGGGGATGGCTATATGGACCATTTAACGGTGGACGTTACCGGGAAGCGCCTGTTTATTTCCGGGGAGGCCGCGAAATCCGTGATAGCCGTAGACCTCCGCGCAGGTAAGGTGATCCACCTTACCGAGGGGCTACCGGCAATGCCCAAGAAGCCGTTCTATCTTGCCGACAGTAACGAAATCTGGCTTACCTTGACCGATAGCAGTGTTGTCGCCGTAAGCGGGAGCACCTACGAAGTGACCAAAATCGTGCATTTATCGGCATTTGGCGATCCAAATCGGGGATCGGATAACGCGGCTTATGATCCTGCCACCCATCTGCTTTATGCCGGCGTCGAAGTCTTTGAAGATTTTGGCGGCAGCGGCACGCATGGAACTTCGAACGCCTCGATCGACATTGTCGATACCAGGACCGCCAAACTGGTGGGCAGCATTAAGTTGCCCGGTGGTGATCCCGCAGGCATCACGATCGAGCCCTCGGGAAAAAGATTGTACGTCGCGATGGGAGATATTGTGGATGGTGAAAGCCACGTCGCCGTCATTGACCTCGAAAAACGCGCCCTGGTTGCTCAGTGGCCAATCACGGGAGGTCCGGTGCCCCATACCGCAGGCCTAGACGCGGCCCACCATCGCCTGTTTGTGGGTAGCCGGACGATCGCGCACACAGGAAACATTGGAGGTGGGCACCAGCACGAACCTGGGAAACTGGTGGTCATGGACACGGAGAACGGGAAAGTGGTTCAAGTGCTGGACAGTGTGGGCGGTGCGGACGATCTTCAATATGACGCGTCGACCGGACGGATTTATTTCGCCGGGACAACGGGCACGGTTGCGGTGTTTAAGGAGATCGACCCGGACCACTTCACACTTCTCGGAAAAGTTCCTACTGGGGCCATATCCAAGACAGGTCTTTGGGTACCCGAATTAATGCGCTTCTACTCGGCTGTTCCCAGGCATTACGTTATTACCGCACGACATGGGACACAGGATCTGCAGGCCGACCTGCTCAAGGAATTGAACATCGCCCAGGGTGTTACGGCACGCGAAAAGGGTGCCGGTTGGCAAACCTCAATGCTTTCTGACCTGGTAATCGAAGAAGCTCATCTCATGGTTTTTGATTACATGCCTTAAGCGGCGGCCATCCGCGCTTGCTGCCTGCCCACATGCATCGAAGCTTCTGACACGCTTCACCGTGCCGCTTCGGGTCACTAACTGCGAATCGCTCGACTAAATCCCGCAAGAGCCACATTCTGATTATGCGTTCCTCAGGACTTGGCTCGGGAGCCCTATGAGAGTATCTTCCGCGTGGAATGAAACGACGAACTAAAGGCGTGCTCTATCTTCTCGGATGGATCGGGTTCTTGCTCGCCTTATTGGTAGGTCGTCCGATGTGGCAAGCGCGTCGTCCATCAGATATGCCCCGAAACTCAGTTTGGATCGATGCTCCCGCTCTTCCTTTCAGCTATTACCACGGCTGGTGGTTCGGATGCTGGATCGATTCTGACGGAAGATCGAACCGCTGTAGGCTTTGGGGCAGCGGCGGGCTTCAAACTGTATACGAGGGACTCTACGTTTCATGTGACAGCAAGGCACCTGTTCAACGAGACGAACTCCAGCTCAGGGCGCCGGCGGACTCAATGGGGATGTGGGTCGGAAATTCGGAACCTAGTATCTTCGCCCCCGCTGCATTTCTAGCGAATGGGAAAGTCCTAGTTCCAGTCGAGGCACTCCACGACTGCGAAAAAGTCCGCCCAAAATAAAGATAGAAATAATAAAAATGGCTCTGTGTCGGCCAAGTCCCGATAAGTCTTATCGAAATGTGGCTTTCTAATTCATTTCGATTGCTCCCCGAACGGATGCATCCTAAACTCCAGTCAACCGAATGAGAAACCTGCCTTACCGTTGGATATTCCCAACAGCCCAGTTATTGGTTTGTGCGATTGTGTTGTGGCCCCTTCGGTCCACCCTCTTAACCAAGGAAGTGCCCCTTCGATTCTCATTTGACATCTCAACAGGGCCCAAAAACCAACTATCTCCCAATGACTCGCACTTCAGCCTCCCATTGGATTTAGACAGCCCCGAGATTGAACGTTTCATACAAAACACGAATCGACGCCTCTGGACACCTACGCTGATTAACATTCCCGCAGCACTCGTCGTGCTTCCGTACGTGATTCACAATCCTGCCAAAACGGAGTGGGTGCCAAATGGCATGGATTTCAAAAGGTGGAGAGCGATCAGTTGGCCTTTCATCGGCCTAATTTTCTGGTGGGTTGTAGGGCGAGGCGTCGAGGCGTTACTCGCTGCCCGTCGAAGTGTGGTCCGTCCCGCGATAAGCTGGGTCGAGACTGTGATTGGTGCCCTTTTGTTGCTGTGGGGCATCATGCTCCTTATCGCACCGCTGTTCGCGGGAGATTCGGATAGCGAAGTTCCATGGGTGGCAATTTGCGGGTCAGGGGTTATGTGGGCTGCTCTAGGCGGAGCAGTTGTTATGGCTCGAATCGTCCAGCGGAAAATTCCATTGCGCCCAAGGGATGTGCGGGCTTCCGAAGCGTTACCTTCGTAGACAGAATTATTTCCCAAGTCCGCCTATCAGAATGTGGCTTTTTGTCATCGGAAGAAACTGGCCAAATTTCGATAACCCAATCGGGTACTGGCCATGTCATCTCCGAAATAGCCGCAAGTGATTGCGCCGCGTGGAATGGTTCCAGTAGTATCCGCTTGCTTCAGACATTCGACAAGTCTCCACATTTCGATTGTCGGGCGGTTGTCATTCGGGCAATCAGGCCGACACGGCTTGAAGCCCGATGGGAGGGCCTTAAAGGAGGCCGATCATGAAATATGTCATTTCCTGGCGCGAACGCCCGGCAGCATCCTCAAGAGAGTATGAAGCCGCCCATGAGCGTGTATTGCAGATATTCAAAGACTGGAAAATGCCCGCGAGTTTTTCGATGCTGCAGTTTGTGGTCCGGATTGGCGATTACGGCGGCTACATGATCGTGGAGACGGACAAGCCAACAGACATTCATTATGTCACGAGCTTCTTTGCGGTATTCGAATTCAAGGTGGAGCCGGTAGTCGATGTGATGGACGCGGTGGCGGTCGAGGTCAAAGCCATCGAATACCGCAAGAAAAACTTCTCCTGAGCGGCGCCGTTGGCCGCCTCCTGATAAATCCGGTGGTCTCAATGGGTCGTTGCAACACCCGCTCAAAGTCTTCTTGTAGGAGCCTAGGCAGCTGTTTTTGTTAGCCATCGTCAAAATCAAACAAAACAAAAGCCCTGTTTAGGTTCTGATGGAACACTGCCGTACTGATTGATTCTTGATGAGAAGCATTGTCAGATCAACTGGTTATAGGGTGTTGCATCGACCGGTTGAGCCGGCACCGCTGATCGGAATGTGACTCGCTCAAGGGGCCACTTTCCGATCAGGCTTGCGTTGGCGTCCCAAGCTACTTCAGTGGGAGTTTCTTGTCGGGATCGGACCGGACGATCAGGTAAGTAATGTCTCCTTCGAGACTCGCCCAGCCATGCGGCACGCCGCCGGGGATGATGACCACATCGCCCTTGGTGAGTCGGCGTGACGCTCCGCCCTCGATGCCGTCGCTCCCGAGGTCCGTCCAATTTCCGAGTCCTGATTGCCGGGACGTCGTCGGTTTTTTCAGCGTGCCGCCAGTTACCAGCACCCCGGCGCCTTCCAGCATGTAGTAGGTCTCCGTCACGTTGGTTTGATGCGCGGTCGCCGAGGGTGCGGTGTCCTTTGGCCGAAAAACGCCATAAACACCGACGCGGTAGCCTCCGGTGTCGATCACACGGATGGGCCGATCGCTGTTTCGATCGCGAGGCGCATCTTTTATGAACGCCTGGACCTGCGCTGCGGTGATGTCCGTCGCGGCCATCGGCGCCTGTGCCTTCACAGAAGTTGCGATGAGCATCACGAAAATACCCAAAACTATTTTGCGCATGAGCTGACTCCTTTCTTTTGCCGTAGTCGTGAGCAATAGCTCAGTATGGTGCCGGAGGATAGCACATTCCGGGGCGCTACTGCTCGCATGGCATTTTCCAAAAAACTGAATCCAATCGAATCAATCGGCGGGCGTGGGCTGAAATTGCGGAGATGTGGCGCGGCAAACACAGCCATTTGGATCCAATACGCACGGATAGAGCGGCGGAAAAAACAAAAAAGAGTCGTAAGCAGGGTTTGTCTGTGCCCTATGCCCGCGGCGTCCGCATATTTCTCTTAAAATTCATGTGCGTAGCGCATTCCGTAGAAGTGCCTTGACTGCCGCCGACGCTGTGTTTAGAATCGCGTCCAGTCAGTAAAAATTTATCGGACCCACCAAGAAGCGCAGACCGCGTTCCCGCCAGAGAGGGAGGTGACTTATGAAAGGCAAATTCCTGATGATTTCAGCTCTAGGTATTGGAGCTGCGATCTTTTCCGCCCCGCTCTTCGCTCACCACGGCAACGCGGCCTACGACACGGACAAGAAAATTACGGTAAAGGGGGCCGTCACGCAGTTCGTTTGGTCCAATCCCCATTGCATGCTTCAGTTCGACGTGACCGACGATAGCGGCCAATCCGTACATTGGATCGCGGAAACGGAAAACCCTTCCACCATGTCTCGCAACGGCTGGACCGAAAAGTCCTTCAAGCCCGGGGATCAAATTACCGTCACGGCGATACCGCTCAAGAATGGCAGGCCCGTCGGGCGGATCATAGAGGTTGTGTCCGCCAACGGCGAAAGGCTGCCCGGAATTCGTATACCTCAGACTAGCTCCGATTCCCCGTTGCCTTATCCCAAACAGTGAGGAGTCGTAGAGGCGCGCCAAGCCAGCCCGACGGTTGCGCAGGGGTGGCGTAACCCCGAATTGAACCCAAGGGTAGGATTTAAGAAGTAGAAAGGGGGTTCGCACCATGCCAAGACACTTCGTTGTCCCGGGGATGTTACTAGCAGTGTTGATATTTTTTCCATTGATGCGCTCTCAGGGCGCTCCGCCGCAATCGGCAGCGGTTAAGAATCAAGGAGCAGCCCCCGACGCGCAGGCTATCGACGGTTGGGGACGCCCCGTACCCGCAACCGCGAAGAATCAGAAATCAGTTCCTGCTCCACCCCATGACATTTCGGGCACTTGGGAGCCGGCCAACGGCGCCCTTGACGGACTCGGCATCTTCGGCACGAAGGCCATGCCGGAAGATGGCAAACCAGAACATCAATTACCTTTCACTCCTTTGGGGCTGGAAGCGTTGAGCCGCATGAAGCCGACGTTTGGAGTCAGAAGTGCCCTCCCCGCGGACACAAATGATCCTGCTGTCTACTGTGACCCGCAGGGAATTCCTCGCGAGGACCTCAATCAACTAAGGACAACTCGGATTCTTCAGACGCCCTTGTCAGTAGTAATTCTCTACCAATTCGGCAAGGTATGGCGGTCAGTCTGGACCGACGGGCGGGAACTTCCCAAAGACCCGGAACCGCGTTGGTACGGATATTCGGTGGGCAAATGGGTGGATGAATACACGCTTGTGGTCCAGACTTCAGGTACGGACGAAAGAACCTGGGTCGATCATGTTGGCCGTCCGCATAGCGGAGACCTGCGCGTAGAGGAGCGATTCCACCGCGTGGATCATGATCACTTGGAGCTGACGGTGACGCTTGACGATCCGAAGATGTATACCAAGCCCTGGGTGGCGCTCGACCGCTTCCCCATGAGGCTGCTGCCGCCCAGTTTCGATGTCCGCGAGATGATTTGCTCGCCTTCTGAGACCGCGCAATACAACAAATTGGTAGGCGACACCGCCAGCGGGAAAGACACCCACTAGCGCCCGTGTTTCTCGGGCACTATCCATTCAGGTCGCGGCAGGGGATCGCTTCCGAGTACAACTTCTCCAGCGAAATCGAATTTTTGCAACAGCTTCACGGGCGGAAGGCCGCACGCGTCGCGGAGCAAAAAGCGAGCGGCGGAAAGCGGCCTTGAAACGTTACGTCGATTCCTTCGACGACACTTAGTCGAGAGGCTGGACGCGGACTAAGTAACCATTATAGTCAACATACCAAACAGTTACTGGATGGGTGGAGGCGTCAATATAGGTTCGCCGGTCATAGGAGTATGGCTCCGGCATTTGATAGGCGGACCAATGACTGGTCTTGGGATCGAATCGAAGCATCTGCCGGCCGTGCAGTACGCCGGCCCACACCTCGCCGTTTTTGTCCGGCATGGCCTCGTAGAAATCGGTGTAGGGATGCGGGGCAATGGGGGGCACGTATTCATCAATTCGGCGTGCCTTCGCGTTGAGCTCGATCAGAGCGCCATCCGCTCCGCCCCACCAGGTATTTCCGAAGGGATCAAACCCGCCGCGTTTCGCGGTCATCATGTGAGCGCCGCTGTTCAAATTCAGCCACTGTCCAGTTTCAATGTCCAGCATCTCGACCGTATTGCCCCAATTCGCCGGCCCGCTGCCTCCCCAATACCGACCGTCGTAAGAAATGGTGTTGTCGTAGCTGCTGTTGGCTTGAAGCGGCCACTCCTTCAGAACCTTGCCGGTTGTTGGATCGAGCTTCGCCACCCTGTCCGCACGGGCATCCCATACATTGCCCTCCGCGTCCAATGTGAAATTTCCAAAACTGGGTGCGTTAATGGGAGTCTTGCTCGCGATAAGGACTTGCTTCACTTCTCCCGTCTTTGGATCCAGCCGGTTGAGTTGATGCGCCCAATTCTCCGAAATCCAGGCGATGCCGTTCTTGTCGATGACGGCATGGTGCGTTCCCGGCATGGAACCCGGGGTCAGGGGAATGGTGTACTCGGTCACGATGCCCGTCTTGGGATCGAGCTTGCCGACGTAACGCGTCTTGTGACTGGTATACCAGATGTTTCCCTGGCCGTCAGCGGTAGCGTCGTGAAGGGCGAGCAATTGCTTCGGCAGCTCGTATTCCGTAACGACGACCCTCGTGGATTGTCCTCGGGGGCGCGGGAAGACGCGCAGAGGCTCGTCCTTTCCATCCGGACCGCGGACTCGCGTCAGGAACTTGACGAGGATGCTGTATTCCGGGTCCGGAGCGGACATGGGCTTGTTGCGGACTGCAATCGCCGTACCGGTGAAATGCATCATGCGGTCAACAATCAGACTCCAGCTATGCTCATCATAGCGATTCCTGAAAATCTGCTGCCAGGAATGGCATCCGGAGCAATTCTTCTGCAACATTGCTTTTTCTTCGGCCGAGCCGGGCAAGTTCCACAGGATCTCCGCGCTGCTGAGCTGAGATTCCAGCGCCGAAGAGGCAGGCAGATTGTCCGAGTCGGCGACCCTCTCCAGCACGATGTCGTCGAGCTTCGTAGCGCCATTGATTGCGACCGAATCTCGCCGATAGGGCTTGAATGGGACCGGGGTTGGAATGCGCAAGGTGTAGGAGCCGGCTTGCATCTTCGGGAATTCGAATTTGCCGTCCGCATTGGTATATACGGTGGTTCGCACGCCGTTCGGCGCGACGAGCTGGACGCCTACGCCCTCGGGGGAATCTCCGCTGGCGATCCGCACCATTCCAGTAGCGCCGCCCGTGAGGCCGCTTTGCACCGGCCATTTCTGCGTCTCGGCGCGATACCAAGGGTTGGCCGGCGGATTTTCGCCTTCCACGCAGCATTTTCCGGAGTGAAAATAAGCGCGCAGATCCGCGATGTCCGCATCAGAAAGACTGGTGCGAAATGCGGGCATTCCGGCACCGCCCTCTTTGATTTTGGCGGTGACGTTGTCATCATTTACGGGATCACCGGATGACAGGCTCTCACGCTGAAAGAGGTCCTTCAATAAGGGGGCGCCTTTGGTGTATTGGTTATGGCACATCCAACATTTATAGAAATAAATGTTTTCGCCGCGCGCCGCGCCGCTATCGGCCAGAATCTTATAGGTATCCAGGCGGAGGGACCGCTGGAGATCGTCCGTGGAGATGTCCGGGGCGGCCGCAGCCTTCGGGGGCTTGGGCGCCGTCTCAGCCTTGCCCAAGCGGGCCGTCGCGCCTGCGAGCAACAGAGCCGTCAGGGCGAGAAAGGTTGCCACTGCGCGTGAGCGACGATCATTGGGGGTTTGTGCTGGCATTAGTTCACCTCATGCGTGCTGTAGAAATTCCTACCGGTGAGCGAAAGATACTTCCGCTGGCCTCTGGCGTCAACTCAAATCAATTTGGTGGCGCTTGAATGGCCAACTCCAAGATTTCTGATTTTTGGGCCTCTGGCTTGCGCAGCACACGCGTCTTCTGCCATCGACACACCGAATTTGCCAGCAGAGGCCCATCCGCTAAGTAGGCGCGATACTCGTAGCCGGGAGATTTTCTACTGATTCAGGACGGAAATGAGGAAGGCCCCAGGTTCGTCAGGGGGAAGAAGCCCGGGGCCGGGGGTGAGACAGAAGAACGGAAGCGACTGCTGATTGCTTGACGGCTATTTAGATAAAATGCCGCGGCCCGAACCGCGACGCAGTCGATCGCCTGTTCGTTGGCGCTCAGCTCGGCTGCCGGGCCAAGCGTACAAAGTCGCGCAGCGCCGAAACGTTGGCGCTGTACGCTCCCACGCGCGCGGCGTCCACGGGCAAGCCGAGTCGCTCGGCGACTTGCAGGGTAATCCCAGCGTCGTGGAGTTCAGAGAGGCTGAACCCGACCACCGGCAGGACATGGTTTGCGCGAGAAGGGGCCACGGGCCACGGCGGAGGACGCCGCTGCCAACGGCGCTGCACTATATCAAAGAACTGCTCCCAATCGTTCTTGTCCCACATCGCTCGCGCCTTCTCCGGCGAATTCGATTTAGATAACTAAGCAGCACTCTGCAAGAGCAAACTCGAAGCCAAATCTGCAAGGAGATATGTCCTTCGCTACCTTGGAGAAGCCATTTGACGGGCTCCAAATTGCGCAATTCATTGCCCAGATTGTGCATGGAATTGGCACTGCGTAAACAGATGGTTGTTTTTGCGCCTGATCTCGTATGAGAGGTGATTCCCATCCGGTAATCGTGGCCAAGTTCTGAGAAATCCGGTGGTCTCAATGGGTCGATGCAACACTTGCGCAAAGACTTCTTCTAGGGGTCTAGGAGGCTGTTTTCGTTCGCGGGCGTCAATTCCAACAAAACAAAAGCCCTGTTTAGGTTCTGAATGAGTCCTGTCGCACAGATTGATTCTCGATGGGAAGTATTGTCAGATCAACCGATTAGAAGGTGTTGCATCGACCGGTTGAGCCGGCAGGGATTATCGAAATGTGGGTTTTGGCAGGTCGAAATCATGCACTAGTTCGGCGCCTGCGAGAACTATCAACGACGCTTCGTAGATCAAACTGGCGGTCAATCTGACACCAAAATCAAAACGGCCCACGAAGGGTGGGCCGCTCTGCTGCAGATGATCGGATGCATGTCAGCGAACTAGGAAATTCGGGGCGCAGTCCTGTCCGATAGCGGACGCGGATTGCCGAACTTCGCAACGAGCGCGATGGCGTCGCCGATGTCCTTGCAATCCTTCAGATTCATCCAATACTGGATGGCTTTCTCCGCCTGGTTCTTGTCTACTCCCTGGAATTCGGCTGCGCGGTGGTACTTCGCAAGGAGTTCGTCGTGCGTCATGGGTAGTATGGGACCGCCGGTAAACGTTTTCTCTTCTCCCGATTTCTTGCGAACCGTGAAAATATCCCGGTTTTCGAGGTTCGGACTGAAGGTGATCCTGGCCATCAGTTCTCGCACCTTCGGATCCATGTATTTGTCTCTCGCGAAGGAATCAAAATAAATTTTCCCGTCCAGCAGCATCCGGGCCACATTGTACGGAGCGCTGTGGTCGGCCGTCTCCCGATTGCGCGGGTCCCACTTCGGCGGATCGCAAATTTCCTGCCAACCGAAATAATGAAACTGCGCATCGATCGATTCGATCTCCTCGGGTTTGGTCCACTGCAGGATCTCCGGCGCAATCGTCTGGTGGAAGGATTGATTGTTTCCTTCGGTCGCAATGCGCTTATACCCTCCGCCATTCCCGTGGATCACTTCAATCGATAGCCGGCCATCAGGACTGGCCGGCAACTTCAGGTCTCGCGTGGGCGGACCGATGTGCGCCCACAAACCGTCGCGGGCTTCAAACGGCATATGCGGACCCGTCATTCCCTCACGCGCCAGCATCGCGCCCCACACCCCGTTGCGCACTTGCTCGGCGCTATGCGTCCCTTTCCACATCGACTGGATGCCAATATGGCAGACGTACATGGGCATATGCGGCACCAAGGCGAGCGACAATGCATTGGCTAGTTGATCTTCATTCAATCCCATCAACTTTCCGCATGCCATGGCGACGCCAACACTATGGTATGGGCTGTCCCAGCCGTCAGGGTCGTAATTGCCCTTGCCGGTGTTTCCGATGGCATCGATGACCTCATAGCAGATCGCCATGGCGGCCATTACATCCGGGCCGCTCGAGTGCAGCGCCTCTCCCACCGCCAGAATCCCGCCAAACATTTCGTTGTTATGCGGGGTCGCATTGAAATCGGTGTTGCGAATCATAGCGCCGTTTGTAAAGGCGGCCATCTCGTAGGTGGTCTTTATGCCGTAGCCCATAACCGTGCATGGACCCGGCATCGTCTGCGACAACCGGGCGTTGATTCGGGCCGGCTCGCTCTCGAACCCGGCATAGAGCATGCCCACCGTATCCGTCTGCAAAAAATTGATCGTCTCGATGGTTTTCGCGTCCAGGTCCTTGAAAGAAAATCCGTGCACCCAGTCGACGATGCGGCGGCTGCACTCATCCATTGGGCCGTTTCCCCAAGCCCGGCCCGAGTCGTTCACCCAGCCGGACCGCGTCTTGGTGATGTAGAAGGGCTGTGCTGTCGTTGTGACTTCCTGACTTTCACGGATATCAGGAAAATGTTGCTCCCGCCCGTGCTCTCGCGGGGCCAGGGGGCTCGTGGGCGAAATCGGCGGAAGCTGCTGCCCCTGCCGAGCGAATGCCGCAGGAGCTTTGAGCATTCCAGCTACGGCGGCTCCTGCGCCCAGCCTCATCAGGTCCCGTCGACCGAGCCCCGAGCGGCTTACCTTCGGGGCGCTCTTCCCATTCTTGAGATTTTTTGTCATGACCAGATCGCACCTCCCGCCAGGCCGTGGCGCCGGGCTGACTACTTTTCGCGCGTTGGCACAGATCATAATGCATAACAGACAGGCCCTCAAGCATTGCAAACGTCACGGCGATCTCAAGCTGGACCACCGGGAGGACACCGGCAGTATGGAGGCCCAGTTCCTGATGAACGACTCATCAGGAACTGGCCCAGGTGATGGTCATCGGCATTTCCATTCATTATGGGCTCCAGAGCCCTTCCTATGGCGATCATTAACGGACGAAATTATTTGAAAGGCGCAAACGTATTAGACTAGCGGGGCTTCACAAACTGGGACGATCTTCGTCCAGCGAGGCACATCGAGAAAGAAAAGAGGAAATCAAATGAAGGCCGGCGTCATAACAAAACCAGGCAGGACTCCATTGTTCGCAGACTTTGACGACCCCGTACCGCAAGCAGACGAAGAATTAATTGTCGTCACCGCGTCCGCTTTAAGCCAGGTCACGAAAAGCCGCGCTTCGGGTTCCCGCGCGTGCAATGAACATATAAATTCTTGCGGCTAACAAGCCCCATGACGTCGATTCAAGTTTCGTTCGGTTCTGAACGGTATCTGATATCCCATCATTGCTCTAAATCAAAGACAACTATTCCAGTTGCGCTATTTTGCTTTCCTAGCTGGCATTGAACAGGTAGGTGCATATTATTGAAAAGTCGCCCACCCTCATAGTCATGGCATTATCCATATGCGAAACAAAGGGTGACTTTGATGACCATAAGCGAAGCAGTGACAAAGCCGGTTTCGAAGGAAGTGGCCATAGTTGCGGTATTGGAAAAGCAACAAGAACTCCTACGCGAATTGCATCACCTGCTGACGCTCTACGCGCCAGCATGGTACACAGAAGAAATGGATGCCCGGCTGGCTGCATCTACTGCCAAGTTCACCATGCCATAAAGATTTCCCCTGCCGCTATTTTCAAACACATAAATCGTATTCGACTTGGCCCGGCTTTCCTATGCGAACCGAAACCAACGTGGCTTTTTCAGGGGTATAGGGCAAGGACCATCAAAGCAAAGCAGGAGGATCGACTCTATATTTGGCGATCCGTCGCAATCGGAACACGAGTTGGACGAGGACGATCCTCCATTTAGGTGCCGGGAGGCTGCAAAACTGGGCTTATTGTTTCGTCAATAATTGAGCCAGCTTGCTCGAATCCGGCAGCGTTTCCAAGTTTAGAACAGCCTCCCGGATTGCCGATACTTGGCCGGCCGGAATGACGTGGCCTGCCAGATTTTCAAACTTCTCAACCACGTCGGCTTTGCTCGCAAAGCTCCGCTCGCTTCCGCGCGGCGTCTCAACGGTTTGCGTCAATACTGTTCCATCTTTCAGAAATACTTCGGCTCTAACCATCTGCCGGAATTCAGAGCCTCGCGCCATGATATCCGGATCAGCCACCACTGTGACTTTATCAGCAAGCGCTATCCGGACCGGATCGACAATCTTCAATGGAGTGAACTGATCGACAAAAACATTCCCGTCGACAAGGAGCGTCGCCACGCAGAATGGCAGGTTCAGTTGTGCCGCGGAAATCCCCGCAGGACGATACTTCCAGCCTACATGATCCACGGTCACCTGAGAGCCATGCACGACGATGTGGTCCACCTCGTCGACAGAGAACGGCCGCCGTGCCCGAATCGCACGAATCGCGTCCAGTGTCGTGTGGTTGCTGCTCACGCAGGAGTAGAACTTGAGCGAGACCTGCATGGTCTCAAAGCGCGTCCCCAGGCCAGAGGTTAGCTCGGCCAAGTTGAACCGGTCGTGCGAGCGGGAGAATGTTGTGCAGAAGCCGCCATAATCACTCTCGAAAACATTCATGATTCCCGTGAACCCGTTGGCGGCGAGCAAACCACCGTACAGGCCACTTTGGGCTGACCGGCCCGTGTGCATCCGCAAGACCATGGAACCATACTGGGCGGCCATGAGGCCCGCCGACTGCGTGCCGGCGATTCCTAACGCATGGACCGTCTGCTCCTTTGAGAGCCGCAATGCGGCTGCCGCCGCTGCCGCCGATGAGAACACTCCAACGGTCGCTGCGGAGTGCCAACCCTGGCCAATGTGTTCCTCTCCCATACACTTTCCCACCCGCGGCCCGATCTCGTAACCGGCAACCGCGGCAGTGAGAAAGTCGCGTCCGGTCATCCCCGGTCTGATTTCCGTAACGGCCAGGAGAGAAGGCAGCGTAACAGCCCCCACGTGCATCACGCCCAACCGGTGTATGTCGTCAAGTTCAAATCCGTGCACCAGGGTGCCGTTGACCAGCGCGGCGTGCGGTGCCGAGAGCCTCAGCGATGTGCCCCAGACGCCGCAGGATTTTGAGGTGTCAAGCTGTTGGAGAGTGCGCATCAGGATGCGACTCCATTCCAAATCCACGCTATAGAGCGCGCAACCCAACGAGTCCAGAATCAGCAGCTTGATTCGATCAATCACCTCCTCGGGGATTTGTTCATAACGAAGACCCGATACGAACGCGGCCATCCCTTGGGTATATGGATTGCCGGCAAGGGTCTCGGAGGTGCGTTCCGTAGCCGGGGCATCAACTTTCTTGGCCTCCCCGGGCATTTGCTCGTCAGAGGGGCGAGCGCTATTTTCTTGTGCGCTCGCACTTGGCGCGCTTGCAACCAGCGCCGCCGCACTGCCAGCGGCGATCTTCAGAAAATTGCGGCGATCGACGGATTTTTCCTCTGATTTGGCCATGGTGATGTCACCATCTTAGATTTCTCCGCTTCGGACGCACACATTGCAGCCGCCGAGCCAGACCACAAACAACCCGGCAGGAAGCGGAAGGCTCCAACAATTACGGCAACTAAGTCGAGTGTTCCCGGCGAAGGACGGCCCCATCATACACCCCAGAAAGGCGGCAGTTGGATTCGATTCATTTCCATCAACTGCTTTCTCTGTTGGCTGTGCTCCTAGGCACTAGTTTATTAAATTCGCAGACCTTACAGGACCACACAGTCACGCACATCGCCCAGGCGCGTCGTCAAAGAACAATGAAGAGATCCACGGACGCACTCTTTTCCCCTGAGAAACCGCCCTATCAGTAATCGGCCGGTTCCTCCTAGGTGCAAAAGGCCACATTCCGATAACGGGATTTATCTGGCCGGAGGGCGGCGCTTCGTGCGGGGCTTCGAGGCCTTGCGCGCCCAGAGCTTCTTGCTCGCGAGGTCCGCTCCTTCGCGCATAGCCTTGAATTTTTCCCACACGATCGTGGGATGCACTTCTGTTTTGTAGGTCGCTTGCGAAGAAAACCCGCAGTCCGATCCCGCCATGACGTTCTCGCGGCCTACCAGCTTCGCAAATCGCAAGATACGTTCCGCGATCCACTCTGGGTGCTCGACAATATTGCTGGCATGCGTGATCACGCCGGGACAGATCACTTTCCCCGCAGGAACGTTGATCTTCTCAAAGAGGTGATATTCGTGCTCGTGCCGCGGGTTCGCGGACTCAAAACTGTACTGGCCTGCTTTGATCTTGAGAACGTGCGGTAGGAAATCTGCCAACGCCGCTTCATGGATGCGCGGTCCTTCATTGATCCCATAACAAGTATGGAATCGTACTTTTTCAGATGGAATTCCCGATAGTGCAGTATTCACCGCCTCTACATAGATCGCTGCCCGCCGCTTCTTCTGCCGGCCGTCAAAGCGAGGATCGACAAAGATCTCCGAGAGGAACGGATCGTCTACCTGCACCAGAATGCCCGCAGCCACGATGGTCCGATATTCCTTGTTCAACTCAAGGGCCAGCGCGTGGAAATATTCTTCCTCGCTCTTATAGTACTCGTTGGCGCCCACGCCCGAAGGCGCCGTGGCTGGCAAGAAAACGTGTTCCTCTTCTACGCCGGCTACCTTTGCTGCGTTCTTCACGTTCGCGATGTCTCGCTGGAGAGATTCCTCACCGCGGTACTTCAGCGGTCCCGTGCACACCACCGGCACGGCGGGTACAACGGCTCCCCCCATCATGGCTTGCTGGAAGTACTGCGCGTAATACTCAGGAAAAGCTGAAACTTCCTCGGCGAACGAGACCTGCTTTTGGCCAGGCCGAGATTCAAAACCTTCGAGGCGCTCTCGAATATAGGTAAAGAACCCCGACTTGGAAAATTCTCCATCTGTGACCGTATCGATGCCGCATTCAACCTGCTTGCGTACGCAGTCCGTCACCGCTTTGGAAAGAGTCGTATTCCACTCGGTTTGGTTAAATGCTTTGCCGCCGCTCTTAGCTTTAAGCAGATCGAGGAGCTGGTGCGGGCGGGGTAAGCTACCGGTATGTGTCGTCTGGATGTGATCGATGTTCTGCTGAACGGCCATCGCGACCCCTAATTGCCGCGCGCCGGTGCGCACCGGTTTTGCGTCTGTTCCTGGTGAAATGAGCTGAACGGCGCCACCATTATGGCACAATACTCAGTCTGGCTCTGCCAACTCCCGATAAGCGGAGATTGTCGGAATTTGGGAATTTGGGTAGTCCGGTTCAGAATCTTGCGCTTACGACTTGATCCGCGCACTCGCGGATCACGCGGGCTGCTGAAAAAGGCCCGCGCGTAGAATCTGACAAAGCCATCCAGCGTGGGGCAGACCCGAGTGCTTCAGAGCGTCTGCCTCCCGTTCGAGATCGTACTCCACGCGTCGTATGGTCACGTTTGGTCCGTCCAACAACAAATACGACGCGCGAGGATCGCCGTCATAGGAAAGGCTAACGCTGCCCGTATTCGCTACTGTCATTCCTTCAAGGTGGCGAACATATGGACGGTGAATGTGTCCGTAGACCACGATAGGAACTTCAAGGCCTCCGTAGACACTCTGCAGCTCGAGGTCGCTAGCACCGGGGAGCGGGGCTAGCCAGAGATCGTTTGGGCTGGCGTGAAGGATTGCAACAGCGCCTTGGCGTTGCAGGTAAGGAAGCGTTTGGAGCCAGCGGATCCTATCTTCCCCGAGTGATGTCCGTGTCCACGGTATCATTTCTTCGAAGGCTGCCAAGATGCGCCGGAGCTTCGGGAATTTTGTGGCCAGCTTGGTGAGATCTTCGGGGCTCCAAAGCATTTCATCTGTATTGCCACGAACGCCAAGCCACCCGAGGTCGCGAATCCGATCCACAACGTCGGCAGGATGGGCACCGTTCGCGGCTAAATCGCCGCCGTGTAAAATCACATCAGGGGAGTTCAAACGCAAGTCTGCAAGAACCGCTTCGAGGGCGGTGAGGTTGCCGTGGATGTCTGACACTATCGCGGTCCGCATTCGCACACAACGTAGAGCGCATCAATCCCAAAAGACACACTATGCCAGAGTCACGGCATGCTCGGAAGCAATCGACGTGGTTACGGAACTCGGCAAACTGGAGCGACTCTTGAACAATCGAATCACCCAAACTAGATAAGTCCCGAGGAACGGATGCCGGTTCAACCGGTCGATGCAACACCCTATAACCAGTTGATCTGACAATGCTTCTCATCAAGAATCAATCAGTACGGCAGTGTTCCATCAGAACCTAAACAGGGCTTTTGTTTTGTTTGAATTGAAGCCCGCGAACGAAATCAGCCTCCTAGACCCCTACGAGAGGATTTTGGGCAAGTGTTGCATCGACCCATTGAGACCACCCCATTGTTCAGGAGTTATGCGATGAAGAACAATTCGCTTCATTCGGACGCGCCTCGGGTGTATAAGACTTCTAACACGGAAGGTCAAAATGGAAATCTCCGCTCAATGTCGTATTCATGGCGATCCCGCTTGCCGCTTATCAGGGAAGACGGGAGGCCAGGACGAGGTGACCTCCGATGGACTCTTGGCTGTGTGTGCCAGCGGGGGAATCTTTACTCGAGAGACCCCCAAGAAGCGCTCCGTCGCTCCCGAGTAGAGGCGTCACGTACGATTAAAGGACATCTGAGGCTGAAGGGGCAAGAAATGAAATTATGGTCCAGCCGAGCGAGACTTACGGCCTCTGGAATCACGGCGGTGCTGTGTGTCCTCTCGCTGGCCGCCGTGCCCTCCGCTGCTCAGGCCCCTGCTTACCGGGCGCCCCGGACGGCGAATGGTAAACCCGAGTTGAGCGGGATTTGGCAAGCACTCAACACCGCAGATTGGGATCTCGAAGGCCAGGCAGCCGCAGTGGGGCCGGTGCCCTCGCTGGGAGCGGTATTCGCAAAGCCGCCCGGGCTCGGCGTAGTGGAAGGCGATGAGATCCCGTATCTGCCGGCGATGGCCGCGAAAAAAAAGGACAATCAAGCGAATTGGGTGAAGCTGGACCCGGAGGTCAAGTGTTATTTGCCGGGTGTGCCACGCGCCACCTATCTCCCCTACCCGTTTCAAATTGTCCAGTCTCAGAACAACATCCTGATTTCCTATGAGTACGCGGGCGCCGTTCGCATCATCAACATGGGGGCGCCAACCAAGGCCCCGGCCGATAGTTGGATGGGCTGGTCCAACGGGCACTGGGAAGGCGAAACGCTGGTGGTCGATGTGACCAGTCAAAACGAAGATACTTGGTTCGACCGTTCCGGGAACTTCCACAGTGACGCTTTGCATGTGGTGGAGCGCTACACTCCCCGCAGTGCGGACACTCTTACCTATGAGGCCACTATCGAAGATCCGAAGATTTTTTCGCGGCCCTGGAAGATCAGCATGCCGCTGTATCGCCGTGTGGAGAAGAATGTCCGGCTCCTGGAATACAAGTGCCCGGAATTCGCGGAGGAGTTGTTGTATGGGCCTCTGCGCAAGAAGCCCAGCAACTAGATCGATAAGGGAGGCTCCCATGATCCGTCGCTTGCTTGCTCCAACAGCCACTTTGGCGGCCCTGATCGCCGCCCTGCTGATTGCGCAGGCCCCAGCCGCCGGACAGGCCCAGTCACCCGCCACAAAGGCGGCGCCAGCAAAGGCGACACCCGCCGGCGGAAAGTCGTGGACACCGCCGCGTACGCCCGATGGCAAGCCGGACCTGCAGGGAGTGTGGACCAACAATACCGTGACGCCTTTGGAACGGCCCAAGGACCTTGCCGCCAAGGAGTTCTATACGGAAGCGGAGTTGCAGGCCCTTGCCAAGCAGGAACGCCAGCGACTCGCCCAAGTTGAGGAGGAGGGTCAGCCGCTTGCTAACCATTCAGGCGTAGAGGGTGCACCTGCGGACGACGTTCATTACGATTTCTCCCAGTTCGGGCTGGACCGGGGCCAAGCTAAGCTCGCCTGGAACCGGCGAACGTCAATCATTGTGGGGCCGCAGGGGACGGTTCCCCCCTTGACGCCAGACGCTGGCAAGAGGCTTGCGGAAATAAAAGCTAAGGCCAAAGGACACGAGTTCGACGGCCCGGAGAACCTGACTTTGGGCACGCGGTGTCTGGCGCGGCCGAACGTGGGACCGCCCATGCTTCCCTCGGCCTATAACAGCAATCTGCAGATTGTCCAGGGTGCCGGATTCGTGGCCATCGAAACAGAAATGATTCACGACGTTCGGATCATTCCCACGGATGGCCGTCCGCATATCCCCAAAAGCATCCACCAGTGGTATGGCGACTCGGTTGGCCATTGGGAGGACAATACGCTAGTCATTGACACCACCAATTTCACCGACCTGAACCCGTTCAAGGGGGCCCAGAACCTGCACGTGATCGAGCGGCTCACGCGCGCCGATGAAGACACGATCCTCTACCAGTTCACCGTGGAAGATCCGGGAATGTGGACCAAACCGTGGTCTGGGGAATTGCCCATCACCAGGATTGATGGGCAACTCTACGAGTACGCGTGTCATGAAGCGAATTATGCATTGGCCAATACCCTCCGTGGAGCTCGCGTGGCCGAGGAGCAAGCGGCCAAGAAGTCAGCGAAGTAGTGCGACAACTTACGCGAAAGGAGTAACAGATGAAAACGAAGCTATTCGTACTGCTTGGTCTGCTTGTGGCGGCGGCCCCGGCGTTCGCGCATCACGGGTTTGCGGCGGAATTCGACGTGACCAGACCGCTCAAGCTGAAGGGGACGGTCGTCAAATGGGAAGCGACCAATCCACACTCCTGGATTCACATGGACGTGAAGGGCGATGATGGCAAGGTAGTCACCTGGATAGTCGAAGGCGGCAGTCCGAACAATCTGTACAGACTCGGATTCACAAAGGATTCCCTGCCGCCTGGGTCCGAGATCGTGGTCGATGGCTACCAGGCCAAGGACCTCTCCAATCATGCAGTCGGCAAGAGCGTTACATTTTCTGACGGCAGAAAGCTGTTCCTCAGCCAGCAGGGGCGGGAGAGTGATCCAGAATCCAAGAAATGAGCACGATCACATCTGCCGCCGATTTGGGAATCTATGTAGATAGCGCCCTTTTACTGAACGATCAGACTCTCAAGCAACTCCAACGCTTGAGCCGGCGGATTGGCATCCAATAATTGCGCGGCAGGGTCTACAGGCCGCGGAAAAAGTAGTTTATTTTGTCATTCTGAGCGAAGCGAAGAATCTCTCTTTCTTTTCAAGGAGTCAAATCGAAGAGAGATTCCTCGCTTCGCTCAAAATGACAAAAAGGGGTGGGGCCCTTTTTCCGCAGCCTGTCCAGCGAGTTTCAAAAAAGGTATGTTTCGAGACCGGCGGCCAATCCGGTTGGCACATCTATTTCTGAGGGGAATGCCGGAACATCCGCGTTGGTTTGGATCGTTTTTGCGTTTGTCGTCAGACTCAAACCATTATTGTAAGAGTTGGCCCAGCGCGGGCAACGGTACCGCGCTTTCCTTCAGTGCCGCATCGTGAAATTCTAAAAGCCCAAAGGCCGAGCCTTTTCGCTTCTTGTATTCTTCGCGCATGTCAAGCCAGCCACGTAGGCCCACAAAATATGTCGGCAATTGACAGGACGAAAGCTGCGCGCGCTGCAACTTGGCCGTCGCTTCTTCCTTCTCCTGGAATGTGTCATTAATCATGAGATCTAATGCTTGCTGATCGGTCATACCCATTGTTTGGAGGCGGATGTCGAGGATGGCATTGGCGATGGAACGCAGCAGTTGTTTATAAAATGTCAGCCGAAGCTCCACACTGTTGTCCATGAATCCTTCCTCCCCCATCATCTGCTGAGTGTACAGCGCCCAGCCCTCGACGTAAGGCACGTTACCGTAGATGTTGCGCAGTGCTCGCCGCGATTTCGGTTCCAGATTATCAGCGACCTCGAACTGTACGTAATGCCCGGGCATCGCTTCGTGGATCGTGATCTCCATCAATCCGTACCGGTTGTACTCGCGGAGTTTTGAGTCAATTCGCTCTCTGGGCCAATCGCTTGGGATCGGAGTCACCCAGTAGAAGGCGCCGAGCTGCGGTTCAAACGCGGGGGCCGGATTGAATCCCGCCACACCGTACGTTCCGCGCATGAACTCAGGGGTCGGAATCACTTGCAGGTTGCTTCGAGTTGGAAACGTAACCAGGTTCTTCTGGCGGACGAATTCGGTCGCAAGGTCCAAATCCTGTCGAGCCTGATCCATAAAATGTTCCGGCGTGGTGTGCTGCTTGGCAATCGCATCGAGCGCTTCGCGGATCGAATGCGGCGACGCCAGTTTGGCCATCTCTTGACGCGCTACTTTAAGTGAGGCTTCGGCTTCCGACAAGACCTCCTCAGGCTGTTTGCCGGCGACGAGTGTATAAGCAAACTTCTGGGCATAGCGCTCTTTGCCCAGCCTCCAATCGCTGGTTTTCTTGGACAGATCGTCTTTGAGATACGCGTTGAAGGAACGCAAGGAATCCAAAGCGGGTTGGGCAGCCTTGTCGAAATCAGTCTTGAGGTTTGGCGGCGTATTTGCGCGCAGCGTCTTGTCAATGAGGTCGATATTTCCGTCGTTTTCTTCGCGGGCCACACGATTCCAAACCTCGGGGGAGTCGGCCAGATTCAGTTTCGCCTGTTCCATCAGAGTAGGGACCTGCAAAAGTCGCTGAATAATCTGCCGGAAGCGGGTATCGAAGGGCGCGTATTCGAGCACGAACGGATTGAACAATGCATTGCCTACGAGTTCCACGTAGGTCGTCGGATTGTGCCGATAGTTCTGGATCTGCTGCAAGTCCAGCAAGGACAGGTCTGTCGCATTCTGGATAATCTGATAGTCGGCGCGTTCTTCCGCTGAAAGCGACGCTTGGTCAATCGCGGCCAGCCGGTCTTTGAAGCCGGCATAAAATTTTCGCGTCGCCTCTACGCCCGAAGGACTGAAGTCGTCGAGTTTTTCATCGAGCTTGACTCCTTGATGATCATGATAACCGGCTTGCGTGGCTGAAACGGGCGATAGCGCAAGCGAACCATAAACAAAGTCCTCGGTTACCTTCGAGAAATCCTGCTTCTGCTTTTCTGGCGTCATCCTGCAACCGGCCATGAGAAAGACGGACGCGATGGCTGCAACGAAGATCGTTTTACCCGTTAGCCTCACGAGCTTTCACCAAGTCCCCTTCGCGGTTTGCCGAGCCACCCTTTGAAACCGATGATCTCGGATGAATTCGCCAGTCCCGGGGGCCGGCTATTTTCTGCCATCGCCTCCGAGGACCGACAATCCACTTATACCATTTTTCAGATCCCAACCGGGATTGTCCATTATGAAGTCCGGATCGAGGGCCACTCGCGTTAAAAATTGCCGAAGTTGGAATCTCGACTCGAGCCTCCATGTGAAAACTGAAAGATTGTGTTTGCGTTTCGTTTGAGATAACTTCCTGGCCAGCAGAGAATTCCCACTGAAACAGCCCGATTTTTTCTAGCATCGTAGCTTGGAGGAAAACGCAGATGGCAACAACATTAAAATGTGGTCGGCTCCTGCTGCCAGCAACCTGTCTCGCCATTGTATTCGCCATTGGGGTTGCTGTATGGCCGCAGTCGTCCGCGCTCAGCATCACGTTGGCCGGACAATCCATGATTCGTTCGGATTTCCGTGTTCATACGCCTACCGCTGTCGCGACGATCTCGCCATTGCTGAAAGG
Organism: uncultured Acidobacteriota bacterium; assembly: GCA_963719875.1. Classification (GTDB taxonomy): domain Bacteria; phylum Acidobacteriota; class Terriglobia; order Acidiferrales; family UBA7541; genus Palsa-360. The sequence goes on from CAVRDJ010000004.1 coordinate 598,093, forward strand.
CGACGTGATATTTACAAATTTTGAAGCGACAGTGCTGGAAAAAGAGCAATCGACGCGCGATGGCAGGTTCCTCACCCCGCCCGAGGCGCTCGACGCGCTGCAGGCCTTAGGTTTCAACCTGGTGGCTCTCTCCGATAATCATTCGTTTGATCTGAAGGTTCCGGGGATCCAGAACACTCTCCGGGAGGTAAAGAGCCGCAACCTGGTTCATGCCGGGATCGGGAACACACTGGAGGAGGCCGCCGCGCCAGGTTATCTGCGCACACCGAAAGGAACGGTTGCCCTCGTCGCTATGGCCTCAGGCCTGATTGCGGAGGGAGGATCGGCCACGGCGACTCGGCCGGGCGTGAATGAGTTGCGTATCGAAGCCGGCGGCAAGCCGAATGAATCCATAAGTGTTCTCCCTGCCGAACCGGGGAACGAACCGAACCCGGAGGACAAACAACGGATTCTTCAGAACATCCGGGAAGCCCGCCAGCGCGCCGACGTCGTGATCGTTTATGAGCACAATCACGTCTTCCTGAACAGGCCGTTCGGGGCGCTGTTCGACGAAGAGTTGCCTGAACGGTTAGCTCCCGCGGATTGGCTCAAAAAATGGACGCACGAAGAAATCGATGCCGGCGCGGATATCATCGTGATGCATGGAGCGCCACTGGTGCACGGTGTGGAGATCTATCATCAGCGGGCGATCTTTTACGACCTGGGCAATTTCATTTTTAATTTGCCGCCGGTAAATGTACGGCTTGAGGAACCCATCGTCTGGGAAAGCGTGGTCGCGCATGTCGAGTTCCAGGGGAAAAATCTGCAAGCGATTACGTTCCAGCCGATCGTGATGAATAAGATTGGGCAAGGACAGCCCGACACTCAGGACGAGCACACCAATAATCTCTACCTCCAAACCCGCGGTTTGCCAAAGCTGGCGACGGGCGATCAAGCCCGTTATATCCTTCAGCGGTTGGCGGACTCCTCGCGGCCTTTCGGAACCACAGTGGAAGTGAAAGACGATACAGCGGAGATTAAGCTGAAAGCCGGAAATTAGGACGAGTCGCCATTGCTCGAATCCAGTTTGTGCGCTTGCCCCGGCTTCCTTTTGTGAGTTGGAATATGAGAACGCGAGACTTTGCTACTCCCCGGTCATTTGCTCGAGCTGCCAGTGCCAGTCGAGCTGGCGGACGATCTGTGGATTTTCGCGCCAGTTTTTAAGTACTTTCACGTAAAGCTCCAGAAAAATCTTTGTGCCCAGGATGGCTTCCAATTCCTTGCGCGCGGAGGTGCCGATTTTTTTGAGGGAACTGCCGCCTTTCCCAATCAGAATTCCCTTTTGTCCTTCGCGGTCGACGTAGACCGTCGCGCGTATGCGAATCAACTTTTCGCTCTCCTCGAACGCATCGCAAATGACGGCGACGGCGTGAGGTACTTCCTGCGTGGTGGCCTCCATCGCTTTTTCACGCACAATTTCCGCCGCCAGGAAGCGTTCCGGTTGATCCGTATATTGGTCGACGGGAAACTGCGGCGCACCCGTGGGGAGATATTCGATCAATTTCTCCAGTGCGCGATCGACTCCGTCGCCCTTCAGCGCGGAAATTGGGATAATCTCGTCGAACTTTCCCATTTTTGACAGCGTCTCGATCAGTGGGAGCAGCTCGACTTTGGGTACGCGGTCGATTTTATTGAGCAACAGGAAACGCGTGCCTTCAAAACGCTGCACGCGCTCGACGGCGCGGTGGTCTCCCTGACCAAAATCTTCGCTGGCGTCTAACAGGAGCGCCACAACGTCTACCGCATCGATCGCAGCGTCCACCTCGCCCATCATTTGCCGGCCGAGCGCGGATTCAGGCCGGTGCAGGCCCGGTGTATCGATCAAGACAACTTGCGCGCTCGGCCGGTTTACGATTCCTTGAATCCGGTTGCGCGTGGTCTGCGGCCGCGGCGTCACAATCGCCACTTTTTCTCCGACCAGCCGATTCACGAGCGTCGATTTCCCGGCGTTGGGCCGGCCAACTACCGCAACAAATCCCGACTTGAAATCTTGCGCCATGCTCGCATGATACCCTGCGCGTGGCGGAATGACATCGACCGAATGGCGGGCGGAGGGTCAATTTGCAATTTTCGTAGGACAGCCACTCTTGGCTGTCCCCGTACAGCTTCGGCAGCGCAAAAGCGGACAGCCATGAGTGACTGTCCTACTAGAATCGCGAACGCATATCTGGCACCGAGCGAGGGCATGTTACACTTTTCTGCTCTGGACTCTTTCTGGGGAAGCACGCGTCATTAAGTGAAGTCTTAATTCTCGGAGAAACTGATATGCCAGCTACGCCCCACACGGAACAGCACTTCACCGCGCCGGAATCGGTTCGCGACGTCGTCATCGGAATGTCCGACGGACTGACCGTCCCGTTTGCACTCGCAGCGGGAATCTCGGGGGCCATTGCCTCGAATCCGCACGCTTCGACGCTGGTAGTCACGGCGGGGCTCGCGGAAATTGCCGCGGGTTCGATTGCCATGGGGCTGGGAGGTTATCTTGCGGCCAGGACGGACATTGAACATTACGCTTCCGAGCGCGAACGGGAAGTCCGCGAAATCGTGGAGTTGCGCGAAGTGGAAATCGAGGAGGTCGCCAAGGTGTTTCGCGATTACGGGATGACCGAAACGGAAATGGCTCCCGTGGTGAAGGCGATAACCGGGAACGACAAGTCCTGGGTGGATTTCATGATGCGTTTCGAGCTGGGCCTCGAGGAGCCCCGGCCGAAACGCGCCCGCGTCAGCGCGCTGACCATCGCCGCGTCTTACATCGTCGGCGGTCTGATTCCTCTGGCGCCATACATCCTGCTCTCCGACGTGCAAAGGGGACTCTATTTTTCTGTGGCAGTAACACTGCTGGCGCTGGCTGTCTTCGGCTGGGTGAAGGGGCGCTTCACGGGGATCAATCCGTTCAAGGGCGGCCTGCAAACGGTGGTGATCGGTGGTCTTGCGGCTACTGCAGCGTTTCTGATTGCCAAGCTCATTAGTTAGCGCGAGGAAAAGGCTTTAACACAGAGAACACAGAGGGCGCAGAGAAAGAGTCGAGGGACCTGGGTTAAATCCCGGGAACGCCAATCTCCCGATTGGCGTCGGCAGGCTCGCCAATCGGGAGATTGGCGTTCCCAGGGTCACGGACCGTCAGTTGGCGGCTACGGCGGAAGGTAGGCGACGGCCTCTCAGCCTCAGCACTTTGCGCTGATTGGCTTCCAGGATTTCAAAACGCAGACCGCCGTAATCCAAAAGTTCCCCTGCGGTGGGCACGTGGCCCGCGATGTGATTGAGCAAGCCGGCGATGGTCGTGGCGGATTCCTCTCCGCTGACATCCCACTCCACGCCGAATAGCTCCTGAACTTTTTCGACGGACACGCTGCCGCGCAAGATCAGGCTTCCGTCCGGCTCCCGCACGGCGTCGGGAGACGGGACACGATCGTCTTCGCCAATTTCACCGATGATTTCTTCCACCAGGTCCTCGACCGTCACGATACCCGCGACGGAACCGTGTTCATCCACGACGATCGCCATTTGTTGATTTCGCCGCTGCATTTCTTTCAGCAAGTCGGAGCCGTGCTTGGTTTCCGGAACAAAGAAGGCCGGGCGCGCAAGTTCCCGCACGGTTCGCGTCGCGGCTTCGCTTTCGGGAATCTGAAGCAAGTCCCGGGCAAATGCGATTCCGGTAATGTCGTCCAAAGAATCTTCGTAAACCGGAATACGAGAAAACTTGGTGTTGATCAGGACTTTGCGAAGGTCGGCAACCGTGGCGTTGGCGGGGATGGCGATAACCTCGGGACGCGGGGTCATGAATTCCAGGACGCGCTTGTCGCTGAATTCGACGACTTGCTCGATCATTTGCGCTTCGCCCGGATCGAGAATTCCCTCTTGCTCCGCGGCATCCACCAGCGCTCCGATTCCCTCCCCTTGTGCGGCCGAACCGTCGGCCGGTTGATCGTCGGAGATTCGTGCCAGTGAAACCGCAAGCTCCAGAACCACCCGGAACGGCCAGACAATCCACAGAAATGCCCGGATGATTAATGCCAGCCGGACGAGCCAGCGCCCTTTTGTCCGCGCCAGCAAAAAGTCCGGAATAAACTGGGAGAGCAAAAGCACTTCGACGAGCACGTACACCAGGGCTTGCAGCAACGCGTCCCACGTGCCCGGGACAAACACAATCACGCCGCGCGCGGTCTCCGCCGTGACCAGTACCAGCCAGAGGTTCGCCAGCAAGCGAAATCCGGTGGTTGCCCGCGAGCGCTCCAGGCCGAAGTGCGGTTCAATCTCGGCCTCGAATAGCTCGAGATGCTCGCGCACACGCCCCTTGTTCACGCGGCCCAGTTCCCGATAAATCCGGTCGAGATACGAGAAAATGACCAGGCCCACGCCGAGAGCCGCGACGCCCAGCACATAGAGAAACGTCATCATCGCCCGGCAACTCCCAATCGTCTTCGCAGGCGGCGCTCGAGGCGGTCCATTTCTCCGTGGTCGGTTTCATGGTCGAACCCGGCCAGATGGATCATGCCGTGGAGAATCAGGATTCGCATTTCACGAGGCAGGGAACGCGAAAACCGGCGCGCATTGCGCCGCGCGGTTTCAGGTGAGATCGCAATGTCTCCGATATATTCGGCGGCGTGCGCCCGGCGAGCGCCATTCGCGGGAAAGGAAAGCACGTCCGTGGGCCCTCGCTTTTTGCGAAACGTTTCGTTGAGCCGCGCCATAGTTTCGTCGCTGATCAGCTGGATGGTGACAGATTCGGGAGCGAAACCGAGTTCGCGACGGACGCATTCGTAGAAACGCTGCAACGGGTGAATAGCCACTGGCACACGGCGCTGGCGGTTGACGATCATTGCAATCTGAAGGATTGTTGGACAGGCTCCAAGTGAACAGACTGCGAAAAAATTCAACATTTTGTCATTCTAAGCGAAGCGAGGAATCTTTCTTCGACTTGCAACTAAGAAAAGGAAGAGGGATTCCTCGCTTCACTTGGAATGACAAAAATAAAGCGCCTTCCCCCGCGACCCCCTGACGCTCGTGCGCGTTAATTAGGAGGTTCGGACTTGCCGTTGTCAGGCGAAGCGTTCCGCCGAGCCTCGCCTCCTCCAAACTCTTCGTACGCCTTGATAATTTGCTGAACCAGGTTGTGGCGAACAACGTCGCGCTCGTCAAACTTGATGAACGCGATCCCTTCGATGCGGCTGGTAACTTCCAGCGCTTCGACCAGGCCCGATTTTCGGCCCGCTGGCAAGTCGATCTGCGTGATGTCCCCGGTGACCACCGCTTTGGAGTTAAATCCCAGGCGCGTCAGAAACATTTTCATCTGCTCGCTCGTCGTATTCTGCGCTTCGTCCAGGATGACGAACGAATCGTTGAGCGTGCGCCCGCGCATGAACGCCAGCGGCGCAACCTCCACAATTCCCTTCTCCAGGAATCGCTCCAATTTGTCGGCGTCGAGCATGTCGTACAGCGCGTCGTAGAGCGGCCGCATGTACGGATCGATCTTTTGCTGAAGTGTGCCGGGAAGAAATCCGAGGCGCTCGCCCGCTTCGACGGCGGGACGCGCCAGGATGATGCGGTCCACTTGCTTGGTGAGCAGCGCGGAAACCGCCATGGCCACGGCCAGATAGGTTTTTCCGGTGCCGCCCGGACCCACGGCGAAAGTCATGTCGTGCTTCTCAATCGCTTCCATGTATAGCCGCTGATTGGAACTTTTCGGCGTTACGTTTTTCTTCCCGAAAATACGGGGGCGCGCCGGAGCCCCCGGCTCGAGGACCTGGCGCAAAGTCGTCTTGGAATCCTGCGTCGCGACGCGGATCATCGCTTTCACATCGCCATTGCTCATGCGGCGTCCCTCTTGTACCAGTTGGTTGTATTCCGTGACGATTCGGACGGCTCGTTCAACCTGGGCGGCCTCGCCTTCGATGGCGAGGTGACGGTCATCCTGCAGTTGCGTGGTGACATGCAGCGCGGATTCCAGCAATTTGACGTTTTCGTCCAGAGTGCCAAATAGGGACTCTATCCCGCCTGCAATTTGTATGGTGCGTCGCATGGAAGATTCGGCCGGTCAGGCTTCAGCTTGCCGCCAGCCGATGAGGCATACACCTCCGCCCTTACTAGAGGGCACATGAAAGCGTACTTGAATGGAGCGGAGGGGTCAAGGATATGCGCAAAACAATGTGCAGCAATGAGATAGCAATCTATGTAGGGCCCCAAATTTTGTGTTCGCTTCACAGCGGCTACGTCAACCCGTTCGACCTATTAGTCCCATTGACACTGCGGAACGAGGTCGGCACAGTCGACACAAGGCTGGGAGGAAGTTTAATCGATGGCAAAGTGCCCCACTTGCGGTCACGAGGTTCGTACGCCATTTTTCCTTAACCTGGATGGCTGGAGGCATCTCCAATGCTCTCATTGCCAGGCAAGACTGGAAATGAAGCCGCCACGCTCTTTTGTATTGGGCCCCCTTATGGCGCCGCTATTTGTCCTCGCACGGCGAGGCCAAGTCTTCGAAGTCATCGCTTTCGTATTTGCGTTCGCGACCATCTTCCTTGTGCTGCTGGAAAGCATTCGCCCTAAAGTGCGGCTTCGGAAAAGGCCCCTCGCCAAACCCGCTGTCTGGCTAAAAATTGACCGCCCCCCAAATTAGGACCCTGCGAGATCTCGAAGGTTCCCCCTTTTCGCCCCAGAGGCGGTTTAGTGAGCGGTGTCCGGAATAACGAGCGAATCAACCTCGCTTGTGGATACCTCGACTCCCGTGCCCGAGGATTGCACATCTCCCCCCACGAGGATCAACCGGTTGCCGATCGCTCCCGCCGCCAGCCCGTGCCTGCTGACGGGCATGGGCGGCATGATCGACCAGGTGTTGCTGGCCGGGTCGTAGGCTTCGACGGACCGGAACGTCGCCATCATGTGCGGATCCTGGAATTCGCCACCGGCCACGTAGATACGTCCGTTGATCACGGCATATCCCAGGGCGCTGCGCGTCGTGGGCATGCGGGCGCGCGTGGCGCTCCATTTGTCGGTGGACGGATCGTATTCCTCGACAACGGAAGTATCAGACGCCAGGCCAATAAAAGCTGCGCCGACACGGCCGCCGATCACGTAAACCTTTCCGTTCACCACGCCAATAGCGGCGTGGTTGCGCGGGGTCGGCATGGGGGTTCTTTCGCGCCAAGTGTTGGTTTCGGGATTGTATTCCTCAACGGTCCCGACCGAAGAATGGGGCGTCGTTGGGCTGACGGCAATATCGGTGGAACCGGGGGGAAGGCTTGCGCCACCAATGACGTAGATTTTGTCGCCAGCAGCCGCGGCAACGGGCGAACCTCGCTTGGAGGGCATTGGCGCCAGGGCCTTCCAGGAATCGGCCGCCGGGTCATACTCCCATGCATTGTTGATCGGAACCCATGCTGCCGGACCAGAGGTCGGATACACGAATCCGCCGAACGCGTAAATCTTCCCGTGATACTCCGTGAACGCGACGTGATGCGACGGCAGCGCCATGGGCTTTTTCTTCGTCCACTGGTTGTTGGCCGGATCGTATTCGTAGACGAGTCCCTTCGGCTTCCAAATAGGAATTAGGCCGGCGAAGACATACATCTTTCCGCCTGCCGCCGCGCCTAAGATTTCTTCGGAGGGCTCGGGAAACGGCGCGAGCTTCTCCCATTTGGCTTGCGCAAAAGCAGAAGGCGCTGCCGCAATGCAAGAGAGCATCGCTACGGCCAATTGCAATCCCGTCAAAACAATTTTCTTGAAGATCATGATCGACTCCCGCATCTTCGGATGCGCCGTACTATACAACGGACGCGACCGCACTGCATCCCTTCCCTGTATTTTTATGCCTGATTGAACGCCAACGATCCTGAATCGGAATCATCGCTAGAATGAACGCACATTCCGCTCGCCTGTGCACGCCTGTGCACGTTCGTTGACAAAGAGTTGCTGCTCCGCTAGTGTATTTTCATTGCAATCCATGCAAAGAGGAGAATGGAATGGCGCAAGGCGCACCTACAAAAGTAAAGAAGCGTAAGAAATCAGTCATCAAACGGGCCCACCAGGCGCGCATGCGCGCGGAAGTCAATCGCGCGAACACGACTCGCGTGCGAACCATCATGAAGAGACTGCGCACTGCAATTGCCGCGAAGGATACCGCCTCCGCGGGGACTCTGCTTCGCCCGACGCTCTCCGCGATCGACCGCGCGATCAGCAAGGGCGTGCTCGAGGAGAACACAGGAAACCGTTACAAGTCGCGCTTGAGCGTGGCGGTAAATGGACTGGGCGCCGCCGCGAAAGCGTAAGTGCGCGGTTCGCCTCAATGGATGCGGATTCGCCAGATTGGAAAGACGCGCCCGGGAAAAAATCCCGGGCGTTTTTTTATTTATCGCTAGGTGGGAACCGGAGAAGCGAGCTGCGCTACCAAAAATTCCATCACGGCGCGCTGATTTGTTCCGCCGGATTTCAAGCGGCTGTCCGCTTCGTACAGTGCAGCCAAGCCGTTCGTCAATTGCGTCTTCGGAAATTTTCTCGCTTGGCGCACGGCGAGTTCCGCCGCACCCGGCCTCATCTTGAGGCGGCTGGCGGCCTGCCATCCGACCGTCCCCGCCGGCAATTCCTGCGCCTCGAGAAGTTTTCTGTACATCCAGGCGAGCGCGCCAAGCAAGGCAGGGGCCGCTTCGCCTTCTCGTAACAGCCGATCGAGAAACTCGAGGGCTTGCGCCGGCTGGCGCGCTGCCAGCATGTCCGCCAGATCCCATACTTCATATTTTCGCGCCGAGATCACCAGGAGTTCGACATCGGCCCGTGTAATCTTTCTCTGGTCGCCCGCATAGGCAGTCAGTTTCTCAAGTTCCGTGCGGATCGCCGCGAGTTCGCCATTGAGGATCTCGCAGAGCTCCTCCGTCGCATCGGGTTCGAGCGTCGCTCCCAATTCCTTGGCGATTTCAAACGAAATGGGCACCGCGAGGCGAGCTCGTTCCTCCGGATCGGTCGAAAGCTCCACCGAAACCGTCACCGTTTTTTCCGCGAACATTTTGGCGAGGCGCATTCGCTGGTCCAGCGCGGCCGCTTCGAACACGAGAACGGTGAATGGGGCGGGATTGTCCAGGTATTCGGAAATTTGCTTCACGAGCGCATCCCGCGAGTCGTCTCCCAAACGCTCCCAAGCTTCCACCTCGCTGACGAAAATCACTTGTTGCGGCGCGAGCATGGACATCGTCCGCGCCTGCCCCAGAATCGTGGAAACATCGTCCTCGTCGGCGGAAAATTTCCGTATGCCCCAATCTCTCGTTCCTTCGGCCACGTACGCCTCGACGAGTTTTTTGCGGCACAAGTCACGCAGATAGCGATCCGCGCCCACCAGGAGAATCCCGGGAATGGGTTTCCCTTTTGCCAGGCGGGCCAGGAGTTGATCTGGCGAGACAGAGGCCATCAGAAGTTCTCCAGAACATCGGAAACGAGGCGGGCCGCGAATTCACGCGACATTCGTTCCAGCGCGGGCCCCTGCTCGTCAAAGAATTTTGCCGGGTCGGTGGAAATTTCGTAGGGCTCGCGGAAAAGATAGTCATCCTTTTTGTAGAGCACTTTTTTCGTCTCCCGCTCCTCGAGCGACACCTTCATGTGAACGGAAACGAGCATCGTTGTGGCCCGCGCCGTCGCGGTATTCGCGGTTGGAACAGTTGAGGAGGTCGCAGTCGAAGTGGTGTCGAACACCGCGGGAATCGCCTCAAAACTCGTGATTTCGCCGCGCAGCACGGCGTCCGCGGAATCTTCGGAGGAAACAATTCGGTACTTCGTCCGAGCGATGAATTCGTGAACCACGGCCTCGGTCATGCTCTGCTCGATGCGATAACGGGACGTGTCGTTCTTCAGCGCCGGAACCGCGATTACTTTCAGCCCGGGAGGCAGCCGCGAGGCCGTCCCGCCGACGTGATAGCCGCATGAGGATTGGAATAGGGCCAAGGAGATACAAAGACTCAGAAGGAGAATTTGAAATTTCAAATTTGAAATTTCAAATCTGAAATAAAAACCATTTCGCGGCGTCAGGGCCTCGATCGGGCCTATGGTCAGAGCCTCGTTCGTTGCCTTCGTTCGCGCTTGGGTTGAGTTTTTCACTGCTGCGCATCCCTCACAAGAATCCCGCGATCGCAGTTACCCTGTTTCCCTACGAGCTCGCAAAAGTTCGCTTCAGCGCAGTTACGCAGCACAGGCTTCAGAGCCCGTGTGTCAACTCGGTGCCGGATCCTGTAGCGCTCGCCTTCAGGCGAGCATCTGCTTGAATTTAAAGTGCCCGCCTGAAGGCGGCCTCTACAAAACCGTCCTAAACCTGAGTTACCACACGGGCTCTTCAGCCTGTGGAAGTTTATTTTCTCGAGTGCAAAACCCCGCAGACTGAAGTCTGCGCTACGAACCCCTCCTCAGCAGCGCCCTGATGGCGTCAATCGACCGCTACGCCGGCTCGCCTTCGTTCGTTTTTTACGAGGCGACCAGCTTTTCGGCAATGGCGACGGCGGTCGCTGCCGGGACGCGCAAATTGTCTGCCGCGCCCCACAGCCAGACACCGGTTTCGATGCCCGGGTCGCGCTCCGGTTGCCTGAACACGGGGCGCGACTCTCCAACGACATTTACGTTTGTGGGCGGCTCATCCTTCGCTCTCGCCACTTTTAATCCTGCGTCGTGCAAGCGGCGCACGAGATCATCAAGCACGGGGGCGGCCTTGAATTCGGCGTAAACACTAAATGCGTGCGAATAAAAGACCGGCGCCTGGACCAGCATTATGGCAGGCACGGGCGCGCGGCCGCCAAGGTACCTTCGAGATTCGTTCGCAATTCTTGCCCGCGCATCTCCCAGCTTTACTCTGCTTTCCGGGCCGTAGCTGGAAAGCAGGTTGAACCCAACTTGCGTATCGAAGACGGTCTGCGACACGGGTTGGAAGGACAAAAGTTTTAGCACCTGACTTTCCAGTTCTTCGATCCCCTCCGGGCCGCATTCCGATACGGGTTGAAGTACGGTCACGGCCAGGCGCTCGAGTCCGGCAGGTGCTAGCGCTGCGGAAATGGAAATTGCCGCGTCGGCGGGAGCAGAGGGAGCTACAAACAAGCTCTGCGGCTCGCCGGGCGGAACGGTCTCCACCGGCGACGTGAGCACCGCGTCCAGCGTAGGGATCCACAACCTGGCGTTCGCGTCCGCCCCGAGCCCTCCGCTCAGGTCGATCACGACCGCCCCGGCGCGCCGCGCTTCCGCAGCGTGGCGCTTGGAGAACTCTGGGGATCCAGTAAAAAATGCAAATCGCACGCGCTCGAAACTATCTTCGGTGACGGTTTCAATGACGGCCGGTTCCCCACCGGCTTCGGTGAGCGTTCCGGCGACGATTTCCTCATCGACGAGACGAATATCGATTGCCGGGAAATTCGACTCTTCCAACCACTGATTCAGTTCCTTGCCGAGCAGAGATGACGCCCCCGCAATGGCCACTCGAACCGCTTCTTTGGGGACAGTCATGTCTTGGCGGGATGCGAGACCAGATAATGGCGAACCATGCGCACAAGATGGAGGACAAGGCCCGACACTACATAGCTACTGGCAATCACCATCAGCGACACTTCCGAGTTCGCAACAATCACCCAGACGAGCAGGGCAATGACAATGACAAAGATCGACCTCTGGCGCGCGAGCATCGGGATATCCTTAAAGCTGCGATAGCGCACCGTGCTCGACATCAAGGCCGCATCCGCGATCACCACCCCCATCCAGAAAACCGACCAGCGCCAGTCCTCAATCGGCAGTTTGATCGCATGCACCGTAGCGGCAATCAGCCCCGCGGCGGCCGGACACGGCAGGCCAACGAAATATTTTGACCCTGATCCGGGCGCCATTCCCTGAATGTTGAACCGGGCCAGGCGCCAGGCGCAGCAAATCACAAACACCAGCGCCACCCACCAGCCGATCTGATGCAATCGCCGAATGTCCAGCAAATCGGTCTCGGCAATGCCGCGCACTCCCCAGGCGAAGGCCAACGCCGCTGGAGCGATTCCAAAGCTGACCATATCGGCCAGGGAGTCAAACTGCTTGCCGAATTCGCTGCTGGTGCCCGTGGCTCGGGCCACAAAACCGTCGAAGGAATCGAAGAGGATCGCCAGCCCGATGGCCTTGGCCGCGTTGTCCAAATCCGTGCCACCGCCTTTAAGCGTAGCCATCACAGCGTAGAAGCCGCAAAGCATGTTCGCCACAGTCATGGAACTGGGCAAAAGATAGATGCCGCGGCGGAGCCTGAGATTGGCTCGCTGGGCGCCGGGAAACCCGAGTTCGTGCTGGTCGAAGTCGCTCATTTCCATCGCGCCAGGACGCTTGTGCCCCCCGCCACGTGCTGGCCGGGCCGAACCAGAATTTCTACCCCGTCGGGAAGCCAAATATCCATGCGCGAACCGAAGCGTATCATACCTACGCGTTCCCCTCGAATGACGGAATCGCCAACCGATTTCCAGCAGACAATACGGCGGGCAACCCATCCGGCGATCTGCTTGAAGACTACTTCCCCACGATCCGTCAGGACATGAAACGCGTTCTGCTCGTTTTCGGCCGATGCCCGGCCGCGCATGGCCGCGTAGAATTTCCCAGTGCGATACTCGATGGCGGTGATGCGTCCTCCCACCGGCGAACGGTTGACGTGCACATCGAAAATCGAGAGAAACACGCTGACGCGCCGGCCGGGCTTTCCGTCGCGGGATTCTTCCACCACTTCCATGACGCGCCCGTCGGCGGGAGAAACGATCGTGTCCTGGTCCGGCGGCGGGGTCCTTTCGGGATCGCGGAAGAAAAACATTACAAAAAGACCGAGGAAAATCAACACCCCGCCAAGCCAGATCCAGTGCAACACCACTGCGACAACGCCAACGAGCACCGGTGCTGCGGCAAACTTGTAGCCGTCCTTTATCATGCGCGTCCTTGACAGGAGGGAAAACGGCGACACTCCTGCAGCGATCGCAATTATTCTATCTCAATTTGGCGATGTCCCAGAAAGTTAGCGCGGCGGGGGGGGATGCAGGCGTTGCGCGATGTGACGCTCCATTGCGTCCTTGACTCGCAATTTTAATTTTTTGAGGGTGGCTTCTTGCTGAAGGTCTTCCAGATTCAGGTAGGGGGATTGCGAAAGCTGTCTTAGCTGGGCTTCGTAGTCTGAATGCAATTGCGTGAGTTTCTGAAACTCTTGATCATATGTCAGAAGTTGCTCGCGTATCTCCCGAGTCAAGGTCGGCATAGTGTGCCTCCTGAGCAATCCGAATTGTGAATGGAGTATTACATAACGAGTCGAAGCTAGCACAATGCCAACCGCCCGCCAAGTAAAAATCAACTAAAAATATGGATTCGTTCCATCTTTGTGCAAAACTAATAACACTGCCTCCTCCTCGGGGTCGCGATAATAATTTGGCCTGCGCCCGAAAACGCGGAATCCCAATCCCATGTAAAAAGCGATCCCGCCCTCATTGGAAGCACGTACTTCCAGGTAGGATTGCCGCGCGCCTGCAGATTGCGCGTATTCGAGAGCAGCACCTACGAGTTGTGTTGCAACCCCCCGCCGCCGGCAGGACTTCCCGACAGCCAAATTCAATATCTCGAATTCATCCGCGGCCACTCGCCCGATCAGTATTCCCGCAACGCGTCCATCCAGCTCCGCCGACCAGGCTACCCCCCCAGAAGCCGATTCCAAAAGGGCGTCTCTTGACCATATCGCCGCTTCTGGACTTTCCTCCAGTATGGAATTCGCGGCGGAAGCATCTGAAGTGGACATCCGCCGCACCGTAACGGCTGAGGAGTCCCCGATTTTCTCGCCCGGAGCGTGCATTACCGGTCCTTCCAGGCCGATTCAGCGTCAGAACGCCGCACGTAATTTGCATCGAGGCTGATCGAATCGACCAAATCCCCGCGCTTGGCTCGTTCAAATCCTAAGCGGCCAATCGCAGGCGCCAGGGCTGCGGAAACTTGAACGACGTGTGCGCCCGCGAGAATTTCCCTCATCCGAGCTGCCGGCAGCACGTCTGGGGTCGGCGAGGCAAGCTCAACTGGTTGGGGGAACTTTGTTTTTACCAGTTCGAGAAATTCGTCGACCGAAAGGATCGACTCGTCGCTGGCAAGGGCGAGACGCAACTCGCCGCCGGAGATCTTTTGGTAGATTGCCCCGAAGACTTGTCCCCGGCGGGCATCCAGGAATGGCGCAATGAAGAGGGGGGCTGGAGCGTTTGGAGTCCTGCCTGCGAGGGATTCCGCAGCAATGGCTTCCAATCCACTGATCGCTGCTACGGGCTTGCGATGCACCTCCGCCCAGGCTTTCACTGCCGTCAAACCGACGCGCAGCCCGGTGAAGGAACCGGGCCCTGCCGCAACCGCGAACACATCGATTTGGTCTATGCGAAAGTTTGCCCTTTCTTGCAGCAGGACGATATCGCGAAAAAGGCGGGTAGAATACGGCGTTTCTTCGTGCCCGGAAACTTCGGCGAGGAGCTCAGAGTCGCGGAAGATGGCAGCACTCCCCGTCCGGGTGCTCGTATCTACAGCAAGAATCAACATTTAGCCATTCTAGCCCAACCGCGGCGAGGCCTAACGGAAGAAAATTGGAATACAGTGAACTTGTTAAAATATGGTAAAAAATGCTGTGCAATTCAGGGACCAATCTCGAATCAAAATATCGCATAACTTGCTGATTCTAGAAGAAATATCTTGACTTCATCCCACCCATGATCCAGTATTCTTAGTAGCTTACCTTGAGGGGGCTTCCGACCATGGATTATAAGATTGGGGACAAGGTCGTCTATCCCAACCACGGCGTTGGGATGATCGAGCAAATCAATTTCGGGGTTTTGAACGGACGGACGGAAAAGTATTTAATGGTTAAAATTATAGCAAGCGGCCTCAAAGTCATGGTTCCGGCAACCAACGCCGAATCGGTTGGATTGCGGCACGTGATTCGAAACGGAGAAACACTGAAGGTTCTGAGTTTTCTGGAAAAGGGCAAGCCGAATTCGCACCACGATTGGAAACACCGTTTCAAAGAGAACTCCGAGCGAATGCGAACCGGCGAGCTGATTGAAGTTGCGGCCGTACTGAAGAGTCTAGTATCGCTCAGCCGCACGAAGCCGCTTTCCTTCCGCGAAAAGAAAATGCTGGAACGGGCCAAATTCCTCCTCGTCAGCGAACTCGCCACCGCCAGAAACACCTCCGCCGAAAACGTGGAAGACGCACTGGTCAAGTCGCTTGCAAAAGCGCGGTTGCAGATGCCTTCGCCGATTGAAAAACCCGAGGGCGTCGAGTTCTAGCTGAAATTTTCTTGTTCCCAAGTTTCGAAAAAGCCTCAAGGCCATCACGGCTTGGGGCTTTTCTCTTTTCCCCGCGCTGCTCTCGTGTCATTCCGTGCTTTTCCCCATCCCCCTCCGCCGGGTGTTTCAATCCGGATCATTGCTCCTGCGGGGGCACGAAATGTGCATTTTGACGGCAGGGGGCGTGCTTTTCCTTCAATGATAATTTCATTCTTCCCCGGACTCCCGGGATTGCCGCCCATCAGGCCATACGGGGATAATTTCCTTCGATCCGATAGAATTCCGGCTTGAACGTCAGCCAGCATTTCGATTTCGCGGACGATGCCTTCGCCGCCTGGAAATTTTCCGTGCCCGCCGGAGCCTTTTCGCAGGGCGTAGCGGTGAACGCGGACAGGGTAAACATGCTCGAGTACTTCGGTAGGAGTATTGAGCGTGTTGGTCATGTGGCTGTGTGCCCCGCTATTTCCTGAGTGACCCGGGCCTCCTCCTGTTCCGCCTGCAATCGTTTCGTAATATACAAAAGGCTTGCCGCCGTGACGTGGATCGCTTCCCCCAAACGTCAGGTTGTTCATCGTGCCCTGGCTGGCCGCGGGAATGCGCGAGGGAATCGCGCGGGCGAGCGCTTTGAGGACCGTATCCACGATGCGTTGCGACGTTTCCACGTTTCCGCCGGCAACTGCCGCGGGCGCGAGCGCATTTACGATCGTGCCGGCGGGCGCGATCACGCGAATCGATCGCATCAGGCCGGACGTGGCTGGGACCTGCTCATCCAGCAGGCATCGAAAAACGTAAAAAACGGCGGACTCCGTGATGGCGGCAACGGCGTTGACGCTGCCGGCGCATTGCGGCGCGCTACCCGTAAAATCGATCTCCGCATTTTTCCCGCGAATGCGGATCGTCACGGCGATGCGTAGCGGCGTCCCCGTAACGCCATCGTCGTCCAGAAAATCTTCCGCACGGTAAACTCCATCGGGAATCGTGGCGATCGTGGCGGCCATCATCCGGGCTGAGTAGTCAAGCAAATGGCGCCCGTATGCGATCACTTCCCTCTTCCCGTATTTCGCGACGATCGCCAGTAAACGGCGCTCGCCGATGCGGCACGCGGCGATCTGCGCGGTCAGATCGCCTTCGCGCTCCAGCGGGGTGCGCACGTTGGCGAGCAGAATCGTCATGACGTCCCGCGCGATGTGGCCCTTTTCCATGATTCTTACGGGAGGGATGCGCAAGCCTTCCTCAAAAATTTCGCGCGAAAGGCCCATCGAGCCTGCGTGCGCGCCGCCTATATCGGCGTGATGCGCGCGATTGGCAATGTAAAACAGCGGCGGAGAGGAACGCGCCGCAAATACAGGCATCACCATGGTCAGGTCAGGCAGGTGCGTTCCACCCGCATAGGGGTCGTTCAGGAGCGCGACGTCACCGGGCCCGAGCGGGAACGCGCCGAGCGCTGCCTGCACCGACATGGGCATCGAACCCAGATGGACAGGCATGTGGTCGCCCATGGCGAGGACACCGCCAGTGGCATCGAAAACGGCGCAGGAATAGTCGCGCCGCTCTTTGATATTGGGAGAAAACGCGGAACGGCGGAGCGCCGCTCCCATTTCTTCCGCAACCGAATGGAAGAGATTCTTGAAAATCTCGAGACGTATGGGGTCCACACTCATCGGCGCGGCTCCAGGATGAGGTTTCCATTTCGATCGACGCGGCCGAACCATTCGGGAGGTATCAATGTCGTCGCGCTGTATTCCGTCACGATTGCCGGGCCGAGGATGCGGTTACCTGCGCACAGCCTTGAGCGGTCGTAAATCCCGGTCATTTTCCGTCCCCCGTGGAATAGCACCGGGGACTTGGAGACATGCGCCGCCGCCGGATTCGGGCCGCCAGACTTTAATTTCGGCAAAGCGGGTTTCGGCGTGCGCCCCGTGAAGCGCGCTCGAATGTTCACGACCTCGCACGGGCGGGCGAGATCAAAATATCCGTAGCGATTTTCGTGAGCGCGATGGAAGGCTGAGATGAAATTGCCGGCGTACGGCACATTCAATTCGTACGATTGTCCGGCATAGCGCATGTCGAGGGAACGATGGATTAGAACGGAGCCGCTGGAAAAACCTTCGGCGCGCATCTGAATTCGGCCTTCTAGTTCCAATACGGCGAAAGCTTGGCGGAGCTTCGGCTTTGCGTCTATGACAGTCTCAATCTCGAGTCGCACCGTGCGCGACAAATCCTTGGTCACATCGGCGCGCAGGATGCCCAGCGCGGAAAGGGCTCCCGGAAAACAGGGCACCAGGACGCGCGGAATTTTGAGCGCCGCCGCTAGTCCGCAGGCATGTAACGCGCCCGCCCCGCCGAAGGCCACGAGCGTGTAGTCGCGCGGGTCGTGCCCGCGTTCCACCGAGATGACCCGAATGGCTTTCTCCATAACGGCGTTGGCTACCTCCACGATACCCTGCGCAAAGGCTTCGGCTGAAAGCATCGGCCCTCGCCCGCGATTCATGAAGCGTTGCGCACGTGGAAGGTCGAGATTGAATGCCCCTCCCAAGAGGCCGGACGCCGGAATGCGACCCAGGACGAGATTCGCATCCGTCACCGTCGGCTTTTCGCCCTGCCCATAGCAGATCGGGCCGGGATCGGCTCCGGCGCTTTCCGGGCCGACACGCAACGCTCCTGCGCTGTCAAATCGCGCGATGGATCCGCCGCCAGCGCCCACCGTATGAATATCCAGCATGGGCACGGCGACCGGCATCCCCGAGACGACGCTTTCGGATGTGGTCGCAAGGGATTCCCTATTCCCGCTGTCCATGAGGGCTACGTCGGTCGACGTGCCACCCATATCAAACGTGATGATGCGGCCGTATCCAGCGGCTTCGGCGACATATTGCGCGCCGAGAACGCCTCCCGCGGGGCCGGACAGAATCGTGCGAACCGGCTCGTTTGAAGCGGCACTGGCCGAGAGAATGCCTCCATTCGACTGCATGATGCGAACTCGTGAAATTTTCCTTCCGCTCTTTGCACTTTTCGGAGTTGCGGACGCGTTCCGCGTTTGCGCTTTGGCAATACTCTCGATTTCCGAGAGATAGCCGCTCATGACCGGAACGAGATACGCGTTGACGACTGTCGTCGAGGTTCGCTCGAATTCGCGATATTCGGGAAGGATATTGTGCGAGACGGAAACTGGAATTCCCGTGGTAGCGAGAGCTTGAGCCACCAATTTCTCGTGGACGGGATTCACAAATGAAAAGAGCAGGCAAATGGCGACGGACTCTGCTCTGGTGCGGACAATTGCGCGCACCACGCGCGCAATCTCGGCGCTTGACGGCGCAAGCAGGACACGGCCATCGGAATCCAGCCTCTCACGCAGGCCTAGGCGCCGCGCTTGCGGAACGAGCGGCTCCGCCTTCTCAAACAGCAGATTGTAAAGTTGCGGGCGCGCTTGCCGTCCAATTTCGAGCACGTCTTCGAAGCCTGCCGTCGTCACGAGGGTGACGCGCCCGCCTTTTCGCTGAAGAAGGGCGTTTGTGCCAACCGTGGTCCCACAGACGAGTTCGAGGCTGGCCAGATCCGCACGGGATTCCCTGATTCGGTTCAGCGCATGAGTGATCGCAGCGGATGGCTTGCGCGGAGTGGATGGGACCTTCAGAATTTCAATGCGCCCGTCGCGAAGAAAAATACAATCGGTGAATGTGCCGCCGGTATCAAACGCGATGCGCATGAAAACGGGGATTGTATCGCAAGTTGAGAGTTCACAGTTGAGAGTTGGAAGTGGGGTCCGATAAGACGTTTCTCGGGACTTGGCCGCCAGAACGTCGTGATCTTTACCGGGGCCTGCGCTGGTGGCAAATTCGTTGTGTCGAGGGCAGGAGGAGCGTAGGATGCGCAAGCCACAGGTCCAAATCGGAAATTCCGGATTTATGTCGCTGCAGCTAGACACTCGCAGAAAGGAGCTTCACATGAAAATCGGTGTTGAGACTCCAGGAATCCATCACCTTACCTTGCGCTCTGCCAACCTCGAACGCTCGCGTCTGTTCTATGTGGACGTGCTCGGCTTCCCAGTTCAGTTAGAGGCACCAAACCTCTTCATTGTCGCCGCCGGCTCAACAGCTGTTGTAGTTCGCGGCCCCGACGCCAAAACGCCCCCTGCAGATGTTTTCAACCCGTTCCGGGTGGGGCTAGACCATATCGCGCTGGGCTGCATGAACGAGACTGAGCTCCAGAGAGTCGCCACAGCACTCTCGAAGGCGGGGGTGGACAACACAGGTGTGAAGCTTGACGAAACGCTCGGTAAGCGTTATGTGGCCTTCAAGGATCCCGATCGCATCGCATGGGAGCTTTATATGGCTTGACATATACTGGGAGAAGAATGGGAGGGGGCGCGGCGGCCCAGCTTGATGTCCTCGGCCTTATAGACCACGCCCATGCGCCGACACTCAGCTTGTCCAGGATGCGATAGTGGGTGATGGTTTATCCGATCATGGCGGAGTTCATTTTCCGGGCGGGAGTTTGCGGCGAAGCTCGTCGAAGAAATTGAAGATGAAGCTCACCTTGTTCACCGCAACGGTCTGCTCTGTCCCCGAGGCCTTCAACACGGCGAAGCGCTTGCCGTCGGGGTGCAGGTCAAACGCATACGTGCCCGTCCCGAGGTCGGCGAACTGGCCGGGCGACCACAACTGTGGCTTGCCAGCGCGGAAGGAATCGCCGGAAGCTGTGTAGGTAACCGCCATGATCTTGCTGTCCGGTGTGCGATAGAAAAGCTCCTTGCCGTTGCGCGACCATTTGGGCAAGAGACCGCCGGCAGTGGAAACCTGCCACTTACCGCCCGGGCCGGGGAATGGCCGGACGTATACTTCGTAGTTTACGGATTCGTTAGACTCATAGGCGAGCCAGCGCCCATCGGGTGAGAAGGCGGGCTCTCCCTCGGTGAAAGTGCTGTTCACGAAAGGTTTTGCTTCTCCGGCATTCCGGCCGGACTTCTCGTCGCCTTCTACAGGTAGGGTCATGACATCCCAACCCGTGCCAGGGTTGAATTGGCGGAACGCCAGAACCTTTCCATCGGGCCGCCAAGAGCGCCCGATCTGAAAGTATTTGCTCTCCGCGAGTCGCTGGGCATCCCCGGCGCCGTCGGCGCGTGTCCACCAGAGGTTAAATGCCCCACCTTTTTCTTGGGACGAATAGACGATCCTCTGGCCGTCGGGAGTCCAGACAGGGTAGCCATTGTTCTCACCTCCAAAGGTCAAGCGCGTGATGGTATCGCGCTCCCACACGTACACCCAGATGTCCCGCCTTTTGCCATCAAAGATTTCCAGAGCCAAACGCTTCCCGTCGGGGGAAAACGCTGGATTATTGTAGCCTCCGGGAGTTTCGCGGAGGGTTTTGAATCTGCCCTCACGGTCCATCCAGTAGATGGAAAGCTTCTGACTCCCGCTGCCTCCCGCGATATACACGAGATTCCCGGTCTCCGAAAAAGAGAACTGCGCCCCGCCACTATTGGGAGCGGCAGCCACGCCTTCGAGGATCGGCGCGGGCTGACCGGTGACCGTGAGCCGCTGCAGATCGAACGGCACGGCAAAAAGCGTTCCTTCGTGCATATAAACCACGTGACCGCTGGGCAAATAGCGGGCATAGAAGCCGCCGCGCTGCACAGTCTTTCGTTGTCCGGAAGCCATCGAGTACGCGACGATGTCTCCGTCTTCTAAGCTTACTCCGGCCGTGGTGGTGCCGGACGTGAACAACAAGGCCTTTCCG
Source organism: uncultured Acidobacteriota bacterium (assembly GCA_963719875.1). Lineage (GTDB taxonomy): Bacteria > Acidobacteriota > Terriglobia > Acidiferrales > UBA7541 > Palsa-360. The sequence goes on from CAVRDJ010000004.1 coordinate 619,140, forward strand.
CCGGGGAGCACTTGGGGCCACCGCTGGGTGGCTTCGCCTACATCTTTATCAAGGGTGGTCAACGGTTGGGGTGTTCCTCCCGTCGAGGAGACTTTGGATAAGGCCACTACGATGTCCGGTGTGAACACGATCGTGCCGTCTTCGCCCCAACTCCCGCCGCGGTCAGTGGGAGCGTCGCAGAGCATGACCGCCATGCCGCCTTGCACGGAGATCTTCTTCAGCTTGCCGTCAGCGAAAAAGCCAATCCACTGACTGTCGGGCGAAAAGAAGGGATCGCGAGCATTCTCCGTCCCGGAAAGCGCGGTTGCCTGCAAGTGATCAAGCGAGCGGACGTAGATCCGCCGCTTTTGGTCAGCGCCGCTAGCGACAAGGGCCAATCGCGTGCCGTCGGGTGAGAGGAGCGCGGAAGGCCCGAGGGCTAAGTACAGGCTTCCGTCCACGCCGATTTCGGCGCTTAGGTGGACCGCTGCGGCAGGGGTCGCTGCGACCGCAGTTGGGGCAGCAATCAGCGCCTCGTGAATTTCGATGCGAGCATCGCCAGCGTCTCGCATGCGCAAAATCTTGTCCTTTTGCAGGCAGCGCCGCAACAGATCGCGCACTTTCAGTGGTGTTGCTGCAGGCAATGCTTGCCAGTCTGGCTCAGATCTGACTACCGCTGCCAGAATCTCGGTAATATCTTCCCCGTCGAAGGTTTGTTTGCCGGTCAGCAGTTCATAGAGCACGCATCCGAACGCCCAAATGTCGGTTCGCTTGTCTACCGCTTTGCCCTTGGCTTGCTCGGGACTCATGTACGCCGCAGTACCGAGAATCACTCCTTGCATCGTTGCGGCCATGCTCAGCGTCGGTGAGTTGCCGATGTCCTCAGTTGATCTGTCACCTGCGAACGCTTTCGCGAGACCAAAGTCCAGCACCTTTACTTTGCCTTCCGGAGTGACCTTCACGTTGGCGGGCTTCAGGTCGCGGTGAATGATGTTTTTCTCGTGAGCGGCTTCCAGCGCTTCGGCAATCTGCTTCGCAATTATAAGAGCTTCCTCGACTGGAACCGGCCCTTCTCGCTTCCCACGCTCTTGCAACGTCTCGCCCGGGACCAGTTCCATGACGAGATAACTCGTGCCGCCAGATTGTTCAAGTCCGTGTATTGTCGCGATGTTGGGATGATTCAGCGCAGCCAGCATTTTCGCTTCGCGCTGAAAACGGGAGAGCCGCTCGGGATCATGTGCAAAACCCTCTGGCAGGACCTTGATGGCCACGCCGCGCTCGAGCTTGGTGTCGTGCGCTTGATACACTTCGCCCATGCCGCCAGCGCCAATCTGCGCGACGACTTCGTAGGAGCCGAATTTTGTGCCCGAGGGGACCGCCATAAACTCAACTCATTTGAAGTAGGCAGAGTATAATCCTGTCAGGTAGTTACAGACCTGTGAATTCTCTCTCGTTCCCACATCCTGATAAGTCCTGCCGGCTCAACCGGTCAATGCAACACTTTTCTAATCTGTTGATCCGATAGTGTTTTTCAAAGAGACCTGATCATTTGAGCTGTACTCAATCAAACCTAAACAGGGCAGTGTTTTCTTTGAATCAACGCTTACGAACGAATTTAGTCATTGAAATACGTGCAGATAGGACTTCGGGTGAGTGTTGCATTGACCCATTGAGACCACCCCGTTTCCAGGGACTTGGCGTATTGGCGGGAGACGCCCCAGCCAATCATGGCCGATTCACTTCTTCCCAGTGGGAACTTTCTGCTTCAATTCTTCAAACCAGTTCAGGACGACGTTGATTTGCGTCGGCGCCGCCTGCGCCTGCTCGCTTGTCTTGAGCATTAGGAAGCGCTGGCCGTCGGGAGACACGTCGTAGTTGCGCGTCGCTGCCGCAATTGGCGCGTACGGTCCCTCAAAGAGCATCTGCGGCTTCCCGACGGTGAAACTAGGCTGAGTGGTAATGCCCACAGCCATCATCTTGTCCCCGCTGCGGTAAAATAGTTCCCGCCCGTTGGGGTTCCACACCGGCTCCGTGCCGCCTTCCGTCGAGATTTGCCGCTTCCCGCCTGGGCCCGGATAGGGCTGCACATAAATCTCAAAGCGGCCGGACTCGTCCGACATATAAGCTAAGAGGCGCCCGTCGGGGGAAAACTGTGATTCCACTTCATTGAACTGCGTTCGGAGGAACGGTTGCGCCTTGTGGTCACTGATCCGCAGCACCCAGATGTCCAGTCCTGTGGTGGGATTGCTTTCTTCGAAGGCCAGCAGTTGACCATCCGGGGACCACGAACTCGGAGTCTTATCGTACTCGCCGGTAGTCAATTGTTCCAGCCTGCCACTGCCGTCGGCCAGTTGCCAGAAAATGTTCCTCAACGCCCCTTCCTTGGTTGAGTTGAACGCAATCCGCTTGCTATCCGGTGTCCAGGTCGGGACGTTGTTTCTATCCCCCTCAAACGTCAACCGGGTCAACGTATCCCGGGAGAGATCGTACAGCCAGAGTTGAGACTCCTGTTCCGTGATCCCAACGGCTACCCGCCGTCCGTCGGGGGAAAGCCGCGGGAACACGTAGGCCCGCGCAGCGGCGGCCAAGGGCTGCTCTGCCCCCTTGCGATTGACCCACACCAGCCTGCGTTGTGCTCCTTGAACGCTCCCGGGAACATAGACCAGTGATCCCGTGGTAGAAAAGCTGTACTGGGCGGCTCCAGTGAGTGTGGATTGCAGGACGCCCTCCACCACCGGGACCGCTGCGCCCGTAACTGTAAGCCGCTGGGGATCGAACGGCACGGCCATCAGGCTCCCTCCCTGCGCATAAACCAGGTGCCCGGAGGGCGCGTAGTGCTGGTTTGTCCCCCCCGGGATCAGCTTCCGTCGTTCGCCCATCCCAACCGACTGGACTGCAATCTGCGCGTTGGTAAAAATTCCCGGCACAGCCGTTCCGGCAGAAAAGAGCAGCGCCTTGCCGCCGGGCAGGAACTCCGGCCAGCGGTTGCTGTCCTCTCCTTTATCGAGACGAGTCAGCGGCTGAGCAGCACCTCCCGCGTCCGACACTTGCAGGAGAACTGAGATTGCCGTGGGTGCGAAGGCGATCATGCCCTGGTTGCCCCAACTGGCCCCGCGAGGGTTTGCAGCATCGCCGAGGGTCAGCGCCGCTCCCCCGCTCACCGAGACCTTCTTCAGCTTGTTGCCCGCGAAAAACCCCAGCCATTGGCCGTCGGGCGAGAAAAAAGGCGTCACAGCTCCCTCTGTGCCGGGAACGGGCCTGGCTTCCAGACTGTCCATCGCACGCAGATAGATTTGTTGGCTGCCACCCTGGATGGCGACATAGGCGAGGTGGCTCCCGTCGGGTGAAAGAGCCACCGTCGGCTGATCCAGCCCCGCGAGCCGTTCGCCCGGCGATAGCGTTATCACAGTGCGGCTGACAGGCTGCGGCCGCGAGGGCTTCAGATACCAAGTGACGAGGCTTGCAATCACCGCACCGAACAGCAATGCGCCCAAGCTGAGGATGAGCGCCCGCTGCCCGAGCGCGCGAATACCTTTCGATGTGGCAGTCGTAGCTAACGTAACAACCGAGCCGCCTTCAGCTATCCATTTCAACTCCCGCGTTAAATCGCCCGCCGTTTGCCATCGCCCGTCCGGATCTTTCGCAAGACATGTTTTGACGGTACGGTCTAGCGCTGGAGGCGTCATCGGGGCAAGCGATAACATCGCTGGCGGCTCATCTTTCAAAATTGCCGCCATCACGCTGGCGGAAGTCTTGCCCTCAAATGCTTTCTTGCCCGTGGCCATTTCATATACCAGCGCGCCGAACGCAAATATGTCCGTGCGGGCATCCACTTCCTTGGCTTCGACTTGCTCCGGCGCCATGTATTGCAACGTGCCCAGAATCGTTCCCTCACCCGTGATTCCGCTTTTCATCGTCGGAAGCTGCGAATCTGGAATCGCCGGAGCGGCTTCCTGTTTCAGCTTGGCCAAACCAAAATCCAGCAACTTCGTGCCGGACTTGGTCAGCATGACGTTGCCGGGCTTCAGATCGCGGTGGGTGATGCCTTTGCGATGTGCCTTGTCGAGCGCGTCGGCGATTTCGATCGCGTACTGCAACACTTGCTGGATCGGCAGAGGGCCTTTCTGCAATCGCCGCGCGAGCGTCTCGCCCTCGATATATTCCATCACCAGAAAATCGATTTCGTCTTGATGGCCAGTATCGTAGAGCGTGCAGATATGCGGATGATTCAGGCTGGCGATGATTTTTGCTTCGCGCTCGAAGCGCTCGCGCAATTCAGCACGATCTGCAAGATTCGTCGGCAGAACCTTGATCGCGACGGTTCGATCGAGGCGCGTATCCCGGGCTTTGTAAACTTCGCCCATGCCGCCCGCACCGATAGCGGAGAGGATTTCGTAGGGCCCTAGACGTTTGCCGGGAAGAATCGCCATGCACTCCCGCCAACTTCGGGTCGGCAGAGTATAACCCTGCCAGGTACTTACCCACCCTCAAATTCTCGCACGTTGCCGCTTCCAGTGAAGTTGTCTTCTCGAAAATTGACCTACCATTGAAAGGTAAAAGTCCAAAACGACTAGGCAAGACGGAGGTTGGGTTCGGCGTTCAGATCGAAAGGGGCGAGATCGCCGGAAAGCAAGTGGGGATAGGCGGCTGCGGCGATCATGGCAGCGTTGTCAGTGGAAAGGGCGCGGCTGGGAAAGAAGACAGTGACGCCCATTGCAGCCGCTTTGGATGCGAAGCGATTTCGCAATTCGGAGTTCGCGGCGACGCCCCCGGAGACTAAAACTGTGCGGGCACCTGTTTCCGTTGCGGCTTCGAGCGTGCGCGTCACGAGATCATGGACGACCGCGGACTGGAATTTGGAAATTACCGAGAGCGTGCGCGGGCTGCAAAGTGAGAACAGATCGGCGGCTTTCCGGCGGCCCTCCTGGAGAGCTTTCTTGCGGGCTTCGATTTCGTCGGCGAATTCGGGATGCGCGCGGACGTAATACAAGACGGCGGTCTTGACTCCGCTGAAACTGAAATCGTAGGGATTGCCTTTGATCTTCACGGGACCAAAATTCGGCGCGTCTTTTTCGCGGAATTTTGCGCCGGATGCGGCGACCTTTGCGGCGAGTTGGTCGATGATCGGGCCGCCGGGATAGCCGAGCGCGAGGAGCCTTGCGACTTTGTCATAGGCCTCGCCCGCGGCGTCGTCGCGCGTGCCGCCGAGACGGCGGTACTGAAAACTGCGATTGGCGGCATCGCCATTTCTTGTCGCGGACTGCACGTGGTACAGCAGCGTGTGTCCGCCGGAGACGATCAGGCAAATCGCCGGCAATTCCGGCGCTTTGCCGCCGATATGCGCTTCGAGAAACACGGCGTGAACGTGGCCTTCCAGGTGATTGACAGAGACGAGCGGCTTGCCGAGCTCAGTGGCCAGGACCTTGCCGTACGTTACTCCCACCAAAAGCGAACCGACCAAGCCGGGTCCCTGGGTAACGCCGACGGCGTCAATGTCTCTAAAATCGAGGCCCGCTTGAAGAAGCGCTTCGCGCACAACGGGGACGATTTGGCGCAGGTGCTCGCGCGAGGCGAGTTCGGGAACGACGCCGCCGTACTTGCGATGAATGTCGAGTTGAGAGGAGACCACACTCGACAAAATCTCGCGGCCATCGACGACGACGGCCGCGGCTGTTTCATCACACGAAGACTCGATTCCAAGGATGCGCGTTGGCATGATGCGTTTCCCGACTGAGGGAATATTCATGTTAGCACACGGGTGGCAGGTAGCTTTACAGCACGGGGCTGCAAAGCGAGAATTAGAATGAGGGCAGAATAACGCAGCGCAGCGAGCCGCAAGCAAACGCAACTTCAGCGGTAAAACAGAGTGGGGGAAAAGTAGTTTATTTTGGCATTCTGAGCGAAGCGAGGAATCTCTCTTTGATCGAAACTCAGGAAAAGTAAGAGAGATTCTTCGCTTCGCTCAGAATGACAAAAGGAGTGGGGGCCTTTTTCGGCTGCCTCTAAAGCCGATTATAGAATGAGTCGTTACGGCCGGGCTGAAGCCCGGCCCTCCAAGGCGAGTCAACAATCGTCGGGCGGCGTAAAGAATTCCAGGGCTAGTAACACAGGCTTACTATTATCTTTGAATATCTCCATTGACAGATAGGCGGCCCTCGGATAATTTATCATTTTTTGTGTCGTTTGAATGATACACTGCACGCGTTTTCTAAAACCCTTCCGCCGTGCCCATAGGAGCATCAGCTCTTGTGCTTGCACAACGAAACGTAAGACGAAAGCCGGACACCGTCGGAGTCTGCCTGACCGGCAAATCGTCGGAGAAGAATGAAACGATGAAAATTTTGCTCTATAGCCCTGACAATGGTGTTACGCGAAATTTCATGCCGCATCTGTGGATGTTTCTGCTGCAGTCGCTCACGCCACCCGGTCATGAAGTCATACTGATCGACGGCAACGCGCAGCCGATGGACGAGGCGGGCATCGCGCGATACGTCCGTGAAAATAATATCGGGCTTGTCGGCATCGGCGCCATGACGCGCATGATCGCAAAGGCCTACCGCATGGCCGACGCCGTGCGCGCGGCCGGCGTGCCGGTCGTGATGGGCGGGCCGCACGTGACGGAAATGCCCGACGAAGCGCTCGGCCGGAAATCGGGGAGACGCCATGCCGACGCGGTCGCTCTTGGCGAGGCGGATGAGACGTGGCCGAAGATCGTGGCGGATGCCGCGCGCGGCCAGCTCAAAGAGATCTATGCTCCCGTGGATGAATTTGGCCAGGAGCGCAAACCAAGTCTTCAGGAGTATCCGACAATTCCGTGGGATTCGATCGACCTCAACCAGTTCAACGTCGTACCGAAATTCGCAGGACCAATGCTTAAACGCTTTCGCGGCGGCTGGGGAACGTTTCGCGTTATTCCCGTGGAGTCCGGGCGCGGGTGCCCGTATGGGTGCGAATTTTGCACCGTGACCGGCTTTTTTGGAGATTCCATCCGCTTCAGGAGCAACAAAAGCGTGGTGGATGAATTACTGCTGCTCAAGGCCCGGGCCAAAAGCGAACGCGGCCAGATCGCCGTATTCTTTATCGATGACAATTTCGCCATTAACCCCAAACGGACGAAATCCCTGTTGCGCGACATCATCGCTGCCAACGCCCAGGTCTACTGGATCGCGCAAATCAGTGCAAACCTATTGCGCGACGAGGAACTCGTCGATCTCATCGCCGCCTCGGGAGGCATATGGATTTTCATCGGAATGGAGTCTATCGATCCTAAGAACCTCGCCGACGTGAACAAGGGGTTCAACAAACCGGGTGAGTATGCGGCCGTGCTGCAAAGGCTGGCCGACCGCAACGTCTTCGCGATCACGTCTTTCATGTTCGGCATGGACAACGACACGGTCGGAGTGGCGGAGCGGACGCTTCAGCAAATCCGCACTTGGCCCGCGGGGCTGCCAATCTTCGGATTGATCACTCCTCTGCCCGCTACGCCCCTCTACGCGAGGCTGGAGGCCGCGGGGCGCCTGACTCGCCCCAGACACTGGGAGGAATTCATACCCTTTGCGATGGCCCACACGCCTCTGAAAATGACCATCGGGGAAGCTCACGCCGAGGTCAAGTACGGATGGGATCATTCCTACAGCCCGGAGGCTATCGCGCAAGCCGTGCGCGCGTTCAACCACAAACCACTGGGTTATCGCATCAATATTTTCATCGCGCGCCTGTGTTTCCGCGGGATCTATTTCCCACAGATGGGGGCGCTGGCCTGGCTCAAGGTGATCGGTGAAAACGCGCAGACCATTGGCGATATTGTGAAGGAAGGATTTCGCGATTGGTTTAGCGGAATGTGTAAGCAGCCCTCGCGTTCCGCAACCGTGGGCACGCTCGGGAATTGAAGGAGTCGTGTCCGCTTGAATGGATTGACCGGTGTTCCGGCATCGGCACATCAGCAACTGATTCTCCATGCCAGACCCTCAAAGTGCGAATCCATAGACTGCAAGAGATTCGATATTAGGAACTTCTAAAGCGAAGGACCGATTGACACTGCACGCAAGTGCCACGTAATGTGGCTGCAGACTCGATGAGCCATGACTGAAAAGCCAAAACGCGTTCGCAAAGCCGTTCTTCCCGCCGCGGGTCTAGGCACGAGATTCCTGCCCGCGACCAAAGCGCAGCCCAAGGAAATGCTGCCGGTGGTCGACAAACCACTCATCCAATATGTGGTCGAGGAATGCGTCGCCTCCGGAATTGACAACATCATTATCGTCACGGGCCGGGGAAAGAATGCGATTGAAGATCACTTCGATTCCTCCCCTGAGCTGGAGGGTTTCCTGGAAGAGAAGGGCAAATCCGATCTGGCGAAGTTGGTGCACGATATCGGCAACATGGTGCACTTCAGCTACACGCGGCAGAAGGAACCGCTGGGGCTGGGACACGCCGTGCTGGTGGCCAAGGAACTCGTCGGCAACGAGCCGTTCGCCGTCCTGCTCGGGGACGTAATTATTCCGGGACCGCATCCCGCCACCAAGCAGCTGATCGAAGTGTATGAACGCACCGGAAAAGGCGCCATTGCCGTCGAAGAGGTGCCTCGCGAAAGAACTGGCCTCTACGGCATCGTCGACGTGGAGCGGAATAACGGGGCGGGCGCGAACGAGCGTATCTTGAAAATACGCGATCTTGTCGAGAAGCCCGACCCGGCTGAGGCGCCTTCGACCCTGGCCGTGACCGGGCGATATCTGCTGCCTCCCGAAATTTTCGACTGCCTCGAGCGGACCAAGCCGGGGCGCGGGGGCGAGATCCAGCTTACGGACGCGCTTCGACTGCTGGCGCAGGAAATCGGGTTGCTCGCGTATGTCTACGAAGGGAAATCGTATGATGCGGGGGATAAACTCGGTTTCTTGAAAGCTACCGTGGAAATCGGTCTCGAAAACCAGGAATTTGGGAAGGATTTTCGCGAATATCTGCGTGGGCTTCGGCTGTAGGACGGGCTTCAGCCTGTCTGGTTTTTTTACGCGACTGATAGTCAAAACCAGACAGGCTGAAGCCCGTCCTACTGGGAACTACTTCTCTTTCGATGCGCTTCCGGTTTTCTTTGGATCTTTTGCTGGAGATGCGGACTTGGAATCTGACTTTTCTGATTTCTCCGATTTCTCCGACTTCTCGGTTTTCTCCGCTTTTTCAGCCTTCTCTGACTTGCCCGCATCGCCGCCGGTCGTTTTCGGCCCGTAGTCGTTGACGTACCAGCCGGAGCCCTTGAACTGGATCGAGGGGGCCGTGATCACGGACTCCACTTTGCCGCCGCAGTGCGGGCACTTCTTCAGGTGCGGCCCGTTCATTTTTTCTATCTTATCGGTGTGGCGATCGCACTTGAGGCAGCGGTATTCGTAGAGCGGCAATTCTGGTCTCCTTCGGACTCCAAATGGAATCCTATATCTTAACACGTTGCGCGGTCTGGAATGCGGTCCCATCGGGACTCCAAGTGACATCCAATGTGCAAACTTCCTTCGATCCTTCGCGATGATTCCAACCCTGTGGGCTGGGCGCTGGCAGCGCATGTTAGACTCGTTTCAGTGAGGAGAGCTTCATGACGGACGCGCAGGACAATTCACCGACGGGATGCCTTTATTTGGTGGCGACGCCGATCGGCAACCTCGAAGACATTACCCTGCGAGCGCTTCGCGTGCTGAAGGAAGCGGACCTGATTGCGTGCGAGGATACGCGACAGACCCAGAAATTGCTGCGGCACTATGCGATTCACAAAGAGATGGTGAGCTATCATGAGCACAATGAGCTGACACGCGCGCCGGAACTGGTGATTCAACTCGAGGAAGGCGCGCAGGTCGCACTGGTCAGCGACGCAGGGACTCCTGTCGTGTCCGATCCCGGGCACCGGCTGGTGGTTCTGTGTTTGCGACATCACATCCCGGTCGTTCCTATCCCTGGCCCGTCCGCATTTGTGGCCGCGCTGGCTGCCTCGGGCATGCCCACGGAGGAATTTCTGTTTGTGGGATTCCTGCCGTCACGGGCAGGTGCGCGCAGGAAGAAGCTCGACGCCCTGAAGTTCGAACCGAGGGCGCTGGTGCTCTATGAGGCGCCTCACCGGCTGGCGGAAACGCTCTCGGACGCCGCGGACATACTTGGATCGCGCCCCGCCGTCGTGGCCCGGGAAGTCACCAAGATTCACGAGGAATTCCTGCGCGGCTCGCTCGCCGAACTGCGAGACGCGGCACGCAAGCGCGCTCCACGCGGGGAAATTACGCTACTGATCGGCCCGGCGGCGGAAGGGGAGCTGTTTGTGGTTCCGGCGCTGTCGCTCAAGCAGCGCGTCGAGCAGCTCGAAGCGGAATCGGGGCTGGAACGCAAGGCCGCGCTCAAACAGGCTGCGCGAGAACGCGGGCTCGGGAAGCGCGAGGCGTACAAGCAGCTTTTGTTGGAACGGTGAAGTTCAGCGGGGTTATTTGTTTCAAACGAAGTTTGAACCTGGTATCCGAAACAACTTCGGTTTTGGTAGCACTGGGATCAGCTTGTCGGGTTCATCCTTGCAAGGACTAAAACCCACAGGCTGAAGCCTGCGCTACTCAGTGGCTTCCGAAACGAACATACGGTTGAACCGAGGGCCGGTGAATTCGACTCCCACGATCAATTCGTGGATGTCCCTTCCGCGCTTCACGTGGACGATGCGGCCGTGGGTGGAAAACTCCGTTTCTTCACTGGCGGCCGTAGGTACCACGGGAATTTGAATTTCCAACTGGTGGCCAAGATCGAGCGGATAGCGCGTGGCAAACGCGGTGCCGCCGCGGCATAAATTTTCACTGGAAGTATGTTCCTCGAAGGACAACCCCGAACGGTCCGTGCCTCGAATCACAATCGGGAGACGAACCGGGACTCTGCGTTCCCGACGGCGCTCGATGGCTGGAGTCGTAGCGCTGGCTGCGGTCATCAATAACCTCCTCAGGTTACAGTCTGGGCAAAAAAGGCGTCCACTCGATCGAGAATTTCGGCCGTCGTGCGGGACGTATGCACGTTCCTGCGCAGCTCGCCGCCGTTTCGCACGCCGTGAGTAAAATAACTGGTGAACTGCTTCATCCTTCCAATCGCATCGGGCCATTCGGTATCGACCAGGTTTCGGAAATACATGGAAAGCAGCTGGTAGCGATCCCACTCGCTCGGTTCGTCATAGGATCCCGTCTCCGCGAATTGGGCGATCTGGCGGAAAATCCAGGGATTGTTCGACGCGGCGCGTCCGATCATCACGGCGTCGCATCCGGTTTCGCGCAGCATCCGCATGGCGTCCTCGGGCGAGTTGATGTCGCCGTTGCCGATCACGGGCATGCGCACGGCCAGCTTCACGTCGCGAATGACATTCCAATCGGCGCGCCCGGTGTATCCCTGCACGCGGGTGCGCGGATGAACGGCAATGCCTTCGACGCCGATTTGCTCGGCGAGGCGGGCCACTTCAGCCGCAACGATACTGTTTTCGTCCCATCCGGCGCGAATCTTGATCGTCATCGGAATTCGCACAGCGGAGCGCACGGCGCGGAGCACTTGCTCGAGGCCTTTCAAATCGCGCAGCAAACCTGAGCCGCCGCACTTGACCACTTTTTTTGCGGGGCAGCCCAGGTTGACGTCCACGATGTCGAAGCCCAACTCTTCAACCATCCTCGCGGCGCGTCCCATCACTTCGGCGTCGGCGCCGAACAACTGGCCGGTGATCGGATGCTCGTCGGGCTCAAAGAAAAGGTATCGCGCCGTGCGGGCGGAGTTGCGCGTGATGCATTCGGCGCTGGTGAACTCGGTCATGATCAGGCCGCATCCGCCGAGGCTGCGCATCATGCGGCGAAAGACCGTGTCGGTCACTCCGGCCATGGGGGCGAGGACCGTGCCCGGGGAAATCTGTTTGTCGCGAATCGAAAAGGGCGCGGGGAGCATTTTCTTTAGAGTAATCTCTCGTCCAGATTCTGGTTTTTCAATTCTGCAACAGGTGTACCGGGTGCGTCAACGGCGGCAGGCACGGGAGAGAGAGGTTCCCGGGCCGCGCCTCCTTGCGCGGAAAGATGCGCCGCAAGAGCCTCGGGCGAGCCGTCAAAAAATCCTTCCACGATTTTCTCCACCGCCTTGAGACGAGCCTCTTCGGCGCTCAACCTGGCCTGATAGCGAAACGCGCGGCCCGCTTTGCGGCGAGTCACGATTCCCTTCTGTTCGAGGCGATCCATGATGGTCAAAACAGTTGTATACGCGCGCGGGCGAGATGCGGCCAGCGCGCGATGAATGTCTCGCACCGTGCCTTCGCCCAGGGGCCAGAGCACGCTCAGACATTCCAGTTCGAGCGGGGCGAGGTCGAGAATCGAATGTCGCGGGCCGGTGGGCCGGGATTGGCCGGCGCGTTCCACTTGGTTATTCATTTCCATCCGAAGGACTCCCGCCGCCGGCCGCAGCCTGAGCCGCGGAGTTTTTTTCCGCCGGCGCGCCCGAGGCCAGGAAACGGTCGGAGCGCAGGAGGCGGCGTTCGAGAGCCCCGCTGAAGGCCGTCCAATTCCCTTCCCCCTGATCGGAATCAAGAGCGGAACGGATCGCCGCCATCTTGGAATCGAGGTCGTCCAGATAATGCAACATTAAGGCTTCGCGGAACATCGGAAGCTTCGGCGAACCAAAATCGTATTGCCCGTGATGGGAAATCAGCATGTGCTGCACCAGGGTTTTCAACGCGGGCGGAAATCCCTCGATGGCGTCCATTTTCTTCGCGACCAGTTCATACTCAATCAGGATGTGTCCGAGAAGTTGGCCTTCGTCGGTGTAGCCGAGGGAACGCTCGTAACTGAGTTCCTGCAACTTTCCGACGTCGTGGAGGACCGCGCCCGACAGCAACAAGTCGGCATCCGCTTCGGGATAGTGACTGAGGACCACGCGGCAAAGATTGCACAAACTGAGGATGTGTTCGAGCAGCCCTCCATAGTAGGCGTGATGCATGACTTTGGCCGCGGGCGCCCGCTTCAATCGCGGAACGATTTCCGGGTCTTGAACAACGCTTTCGAGAAGTTGCCGCAGCCAGGGATTCCCTACCGACGCGACGACTTCGAGCAGCTTCGCGTAAAGCTCGTCCACATTTTGTTTTGTGTGCGCGAAGAAATCCGCGGGGTCTACTTCGCTATCCTCGGCGCGGCGAATTTTTTCGATGGCGAGTTGGAGTTTATTGCGGTAATTCTCGACGCGGGCCTGGACCTTCACAAAATCGTCGCGCTCAAACGAGGCAGCCATGCGGTCAAATCCATCCCACATGCGGGCCTCCACGCGTCCTGTCGAGTCGCCCAGCTCCAGGCGCAGGTAGGCTTTGCCCTCGCGAGTAGCGCGGATTTCCTTTACACAGACAAGAAAGTGGGTGGTAACGGTCTGGCCGTCCTGGAGACTGGAGACGAAACTCTGTTTCATGTGCCGGATTTCTTCTTGGGAAGAATGCCCCATTTGCGGCCGGACTTATTTTTGGAATCGTCCTTTTCAGGCGCCGCGGCGACTTCCTCGATCGGTTCCGCTTTCACGGCGGCCGTATCGGTATACCCGGGCTTGATCTGGACGTAGCTGTCTTCCCGCAGCGTCGTCAGATAGGAGCGCATACCCGGCTCCATTTTTGCTTCGTAAAGTTTATTGCTGATTTCGGGTTCGACCTTGTCCAAAGGCTGCTCGCCCGCATCATAGCGCTCGCGGACCTGGAGGATTTCAAATCCGGTTTTTGTCTCCAGGACGTCGGTCATCTGGTTGCGATTGAGGGCGAAAACTTTGTCCGCGATCTTGGCATCGAGCTGGGAACGTTGGAATACGCCGAGTTCGCCGTCCTGCTGGGCCGTGGGGCTGTCCGAATAGCGCTTGGCCATCGCGCCAAAATCATCGCCATTATTCAGAACCCGGTCGCGCAAATTGTCGGCTTTTTTTCGCAACGCAGGAATGTCGGCCTCGGGCTTGCCTTCGGTCGATACAAAAATTTCGCGAAGGACGACGGTTTCCGGACGGACAAACTCGCTCTTGTGGTCGTTGTAATACTTCACGATGTCTTCGTGGCTGACGATGATCTTGGAGCCCACTTCCTTGCGAATCAATTCCTGAGTGAGCAGCTGATCGCGAAGCTGGCCTTTGAAGTCTTCAAAATCCTGGCCGCTCTTGGTGACCTCCGCCTCCAGCGCCTCCATGGTGGGCAATTTGTACTGCTGGCGAATGGCGTCCAGCCGCTTGATCACTTCCGTGTCTACGTTAAGGCCATTATCCTTGGCGCGCTGCGTGAGCAAGGATTGATCGATCAAATCGCGAAGAAGGTCCTTTTCTTTCGCCGCTACTTGCACGCGGACCTGCTCGGCGGGACAATTCGCGCAGGCGTCCCGCGCTTCCCCTTCGAGAGAAGTTCGCGCGTGCTCCAGGTCCTCCCGCGTGATGATCTCGTTGTTCACGCGGGCCACAATTTCCTCGACCACGGTGCTCTTCGTTTGCGCGGCCGCAGGAACGCTCAGGCCCGCGAAAAGAAAAGGAAAAATCAGCCACAGACTTGGTTTCATAGGGATCGCTCGTTTTCCAGTTTATCGCTTCGTTTCCAGCGGAAGCAACACGTTTCTGACGCTCTCGGCCACGCGGCCGCGGCGGTCCAGACGCATCCAGAGCGTGCCGCTCGGGTCCAGCCGCAATCCTTCCTTCTGCGACCGGATGAATTTTACAAGATTTTCCGGCGACAGCGGCGTCTCGGGATGAAATTTAATGGCCACTTCGTTGGCGCGCCTCTCGATGGACGAGATCAGCAGGCCCTCGGCCAGCCCTTTCAGCAACGCATAATCCAGAAGATTGCCCACCGCCGGAGGCGGAGCCCCGAACCGGTCGGTGAGCTCGTTGTTGACTTCGTCCCTTTCGGCTTCACCGGCGATTCCGGCAATCCGTTTGTACGTCCTCAAACGAAGGTTTTCGTTCGGGATGTACTCTTCTGGGATGCGGATGTCGAGCCCGAGGTTGATCGTGGCTCGCATTTCGGGTTTGACCTCTTCGCCTTTCAGAGTCGACACGGCCCGCTCGAGCATCTGCACGTACAAATCGAAACCGATGGCGTTGATGTGCCCATGCTGCTGGCCGCCCAGCAGATTACCCGCACCGCGAAGTTCGAGATCGAGCGCGGCGACGCGGAATCCTGCACCCAGCGCGCTGAATTCCTTGAGGGCGGCGAGACGCCGCGTCGCCAGCGGGGTGAGTGAAACATCCTCAGGAACGAGCAAGTAGGCGTAGGCGCGCTGGTTCGAGCGGCCCACGCGCCCGCGGAGTTGGTACAGTTCGGAAAGTCCGAACCGGTCGGCACGATTGATGAGGATTGTGTTCGCGCGCGGGATATCGAGGCCGTTTTCCACAATTGTGGTGCAGACCAGAACATCCGCCTCGCCGCGCACAAATTTGTACATCACGGATTCCAGTTCTTTCTCATTCATCTGGCCATGCCCGACTACCACGCGCGCTTTCGGCACCAGCTTGTTCACCAGATCCGCAATCGCATAGATCGATTCGACGCGGTTGTGCACGAGGAAAACTTGCCCGTGTCGTGACATTTCCTCGTCGATGGCACGGCGAACCAGCGATTCGGAAAATGGAGCGACCACGGTTTGAATGGCGAGGCGGTCCTTGGGAGGCGTTTCGATGACGCTCATGTCCCGCAAACCGACGAGCGACATATTGAGCGTGCGCGGAATGGGAGTCGCCGAGAGCGTCAGGACGTCGACGTTTAGCTTCAGTTCCTTGAGGCGTTCCTTGTGCGCGACGCCGAAGCGTTGCTCCTCATCCACGACCAGGAGGCCGAGGTCGTGAAACTTCACGTCCTTTGACAGCAGCCGGTGCGTGCCGATGACGATGTCCACCTGGCCGGTTTCCACGCCCTCGAGGACGGTTTTTTGCTCGCGTGTGGTGCGAAACCGGCTGAGCAGGTCGACGCGAACCGGGAACGCCGCGAAGCGCCGGCGGAAAGTTTCAAAGTGCTGGAACGCGAGGATCGTAGTCGGAGCGAGCACCGCGACTTGCTTGGAGTCGGTCACCGCCTTGAACGCGGCGCGCATGGCCACTTCGGTCTTGCCGTAACCCACGTCGCCGCACAGCAGGCGGTCCATGGGCTGTTGACGCTCCATATCGCGATTGACGTCGGCGATGGCGATGGCCTGGTCCGGCGTTTCTTCAAACTCGAAGGCGTCTTCAAATTCGCGCTGGAACGCGCCGTCCGGCGAAAATGCAAAACCCTCTCCCGCTTTCCGCCCGGCATACAGCTTCAATAACTTTTCGGCCATGTCCTCGACCGACTTCTTGACGCGCGCCTTTCGCGCCGTCCAGGTGCTGCCGCCCAGCTTGTCGAGGACAGGTTTTGCGCCCTCGACGGCGCGGTAGTTTTGCACCAGGTCGAGCCGCTCCAGCGGAACATAGAGGCGCGCGTCATCGGCATACCGCAGGCGCATGAATTCGCCACGCGCGCCGCCATTTTCGATCTGGTGCAAACCCTCAAACTGCCCGATGCCGTGGTCGACGTGGACCACGTAATCCCCGGACTTCAGCTCTGAAAAATCGCTAAAGAAACTGGCCGTCTTGGGGCGCCGCTTCGTCGCGCCCTGCAACATGGACTCAAAAACGTCGCCGGTCCCGAAGATGGCGACGCGAGCGTCGAGAAACACGACACCATCCGTGAACGGGGCGCGGCACAGGACAACCGCAGGAACGCTGCCGGCTGAGGAATCTTCGGCAAGGCGCGCGCTGGTGGCGTTCTCCTCGAGTTCGCCGAGACGGAAAGGTACTTCGTATTCGTGGCACAAATCGACGTAACGTTCGAGTTCGCCGAGGCTTTCAGCGGCCAGCAGCACGCGCTCGCCCGCGGCAATTCGCCCTCGCGCTTCCTCCATGAACGCGGGCACGTTGCCGTGAAAGCGCGTCGTGGGTTGCGATTGAATCGTGCGGGTCTCGGAGTCTTCGCGCGCTAAACCCAGGTGTTCGAGCTCCAAACGCGGGTGGCGCGAAAGCTGCGCGTCCCAATCCTCGGTGAAGTAATGCGATGACATGACTTCCAGCGAACTGGTTCCTGTTGATTCGAGGCTCTCCATCGCGCTCTCTAAAAATGCACGGGAGGCTTCCTCGATTGCTCCAGGCTCGTCCAGAAGGATGACCGTGTCTTCATGTAAATCGAACAGGGAATGCGCTCGCGAAACTTTTTCCGCGGCGGCTGAATTTCCGTTTCCTCCGCCAAAACCGTTGGCAGGCTGCTCGAGGAGAGGAGGAAGCGTCACGCGCTCGATGGGGCGAACGGAACGCTGCGTATTGGGGTCAAACTCCCGCAGGGATTCGACCGAATCTCCGAACAGTTCGAGGCGCACGGGTCGCTCGGCTTCCGCGGGGAAAATATCGACGATCCCGCCTCGGACCGTGAATTGACCGGGCATTTCCACCATGTCGTGGGATTCGTAGCCCACACGCCGGAGATGCGCGACCAGATCGTCGAGCGAAACGGTTTCATCGCGCGCGAGTGTGCGCGCCTGTTCCGCGTAATAAGCCGCGTCGGCAAGACGCATGCGAGCCGCGGCCACCGGCGCAACCACCACGCGCGCTTGCCCGGTGGCATATCGCCACAAGGTCACTGCGCGGTTTTCGAGAATTTCCGCGTGCGGAGCGGCGTCCTGCCAGGGCAGGACATCCATGGCGGGCAAAACGGTCACTTCAGTGGCTTCTTGCCCGGCAAGCGCGGCGTAGAAAAATTGCATCGACGCGGCGAGCACTTCCGCCCGCGCGCCCGATTCGACCAGGACAACCATGGGGCGGCGCAGTTCCGTCGCGACGATAGCCGCAAGCAAGGCTTTCCCTGTGTCGGTCAGTCCGGCGAGCCGCTCCCGCGGAGTTCCCTGGCGGAGCGAATCAATCGCGGACTCCAGCGCGGGATGCCGGCTCACCGATGCCAGGGTCTCCGAAACCGATGACAGAATCATGATTTATTGTTGGTGTCGCGTGGCGCAGCCGAAACGCTGGCGCCGGCATTGCGGATTCGTTGCACGAGAATTGTCGTGGAATATCCGGGGGCAAGTGGAATGGAAACCACGCGCCCGCCGGCGGCTTCGACTTCCTCGCGTCCGACGACTTGGTCCGGCGCCCAATCCGCGCCCTTGACGAGGACGCTTGGAAGCACGCGGGAAATCAATTCGCGCGGGGTCGGCTCATCGAAAATCGTTACGTAGTCCACGGAGGCAAGGGCGGCCAGAACCTCGGCGCGGTCCTGCTCATTGACGAGAGGGCGTCCGGGCCCCTTGTTTCCGCGAACGCTGCGATCGCTGTTGATCGCCACGATCAGCAAGTCGCCCAGGGCGCGCGCCTCGGCTAAACACCGCACGTGGCCGGGATGGAGCAAATCGAAACAGCCGTTGGTGAACACCACGCGGCGGCCATCGCGCTTTTCGCGCGCCGCCACTTGCATCAATTCCTCTTGCGAAACAATTTTCCCCATGTATGACGCAGTGCGCACGAAGCTTACGAGCGGCAGTGTGCAAAATACATCTCGTTCATATTATCACGCGAGAGGCGCGAGTGTTTCCTCGTCACTAAAGGTAATTGCGACTCATTTTCGAGATCTACGAGTGCGTTGAAACGCTGATTTTGGTGGCGCCGGCATCTTGCCGGCGAATTGCCGCCGATCGCGCAAAAACCGCCGGCAAGATGCCGGCGCCACGCGGCTTCGCTTTACATCGATTTTACTTGCATTTGTGACTTGTCTCGCAGATGCTCACCCTGTTTCTGGGTGTGGTTGGCTTTAGTTTTGACGGCAAGTGTGCGTATTTCCGCCGATCTTATCCTGAACGACGGACTCGAACGGCTCGTAGGTACGCGCACAACGGAAGTCGCATGGCAGTCACGCGCTCAACCAGGAGGCGGCACGATGTGGGAAGCATTGGAACAAATGGGATGGGTGAAGACTTTTGGCAGCACCGGATGGATGTACGCGAGCGTTTCCGTCATTCATTACCTGACCATGTTTTGGTTTATCGGGTCGATGGCGGTCGTGGACTTGCGGGTGATGGGCGTCGCGGCGCGTAAGAGAAATCTGTCCGAACTCGCCGCCCAAGTATACCCCTGGGCGTGGACGGGGCTGGTCCTGGCCATCATTTCGGGATTTTTCATGTTCGCGACCGACGCGGGGGATTGGGCGCCCGATCGGGTATTTCATTTGAAGCTGGCGATGATCGTAATTTCGATAGTGTTCGCGATCCTGGTTCGGCGCGGCGCTCCGAAGTGGGCTGCGCTGCCGCAAATACCGAATTCGGCAAAAGTCATCGCCGGGATTGCGCTGTTGCTTTGGGTTCTGACCATTCTGAGCGCGTCGGAAATTCCCGCGATGGAAGGCCTGGGATAGAGGACCGCAACACTGCATCGGGAACCGACCGAATAAACGAACCACCGCTTCAGAAAGAAAAGAGGACAGCCCGATATGTACGGACTACTTCAAAGTTTCGCAAAATGGCTGGAAGGAACTCCGTGGGGGGTGGGGGTCCGCACGTCCCTCTGGGCGTATCCGTTCACCCAACTGGTTCATTTCACCGGCCTGTCCATTTGGCTCGGGACGAATCTGGCGCTAGATTTGCGCCTGCTCGGGCTGGGGAAAAAACGCGAAACGGCCGCGCAGCTTAGGGACGATTTGTTCGCCTGGAATTGGATTGGATTCTGCATCGTCGTGCTCGGCGGTTTTCTTCTGTTTTCCTCGACCGCGACGACGTTTCTGGTCAACATCGCGTTCCGCTGGAAGCTGGGCTTTTTTGTTCCCGTAGCTTTGCTCTGGCACATCTTCGTGCAATGGAAGGCGCGCGACTGGGGAGCGACACAGGACGCCCCGGTCATCGCGAAATTTTCGGGCCTCGCGGAAATTTTGCTTTGGATTTGCGTCATCACAGCAGCCGTCGAAATTCCGAACCACTAGCACCTGAGAAAGACGATTGATTGGGAAACGGATCGTCCGTACCCCTTACGCTGCACACTTCTGCCTCACCGAAATTTTCTGTTATACTCACGCCGAGGTCTTTGCTGCGCGAAACTTTTCCTTCGCACACCTGAACCTTTCTTTCCCAGTGCCGGGCCCCATCCCAGGCTCTGCCCTTTTCATTGAGGCGTTTGCATGCGTGATATCGCGATCGTGGGTGGAGGGCCGGCCGGCGCCATGTGTGGAGAGAGTCTGGCTCGGTCCGGCTATAACGTCACTATTTATGATGAGCACCTGGCCTGGGAAAAGCCGTGCGGCGGCGGCCTCACGCACAAAGCCATTCAGGCCTATCCCTTCCTGCTGAACGGCCCTTATCCAAAAAAACTGATCCGCAGCATCGAACTCATTTCCAGCAAGGGACATCGTGCGCTGCTTGGCTCTCGACCAGCCAATCGTCATTTATTCGAGAACAGTGCTGAACGGGCTTCTTCTGGAACGCGCCGAAGCCGCGGGCTGCCGCGATCATCAGGTCTCGCGTGAGTCAATTGGACACGGCGGGGGAACGCGCCAAATTGGCGATGGGCGACTCGCGTGTCGAGGCAGACTTCGTGGTCGTCGCCACAGGCGCGCGCAATTCCCTGCTCCCGGGCACTCGCCCGCTCGCGCGCAACGACCTGGAAATGACGCTCGGTTATTTTGTGCCGGCACAGGCCGAGGGAATTTGCGTGAAATTTTTACATCGTTTCGAGGGCTACATGTGGTCGTTCCCTCGTTGCGATCATCTCTCCGTTGGAATTTGCGGAAGCATGGCGAAACATACCAGCCAGGAACTGCGCCGCCACCTGCATGCATTTATGGAAAGCGAGAATATCTCGCGCGAGGGCGCGCGTTTCTACAGCCACGTCCTGCCGTCCCCGCAGAAGCAGACACTGTCGTCTCGCCGGGTTGTAGGAAGAAATTGGGCGCTCGTGGGCGATGCCGCAGCCTGGGTCGACCCCATCACCGGCGAGGGGCTGTACTATGCGCTGCGCTCGGGCGAATTGCTGGCAGAATCCCTGATCTCGCACAAGGCCGAGGATTATCCCGCGCGGATTCGCAAAGCATTTTCCACCGACCTCGAATTTGCGACGCGCATAGCCCGGCGCTTCTACCGCGGGCGCTTCCTTGGAGGGGCAGTCGCGACGCGGATGATCCAGTTCATCGAACGCAGCCCGACGTTTCGCGCGCTTATGGCGGATGTGTTCGCCGGCTCACAAGACTATTGCAGCCTGAAGCGCCGCTTGTGGGCGCAGTGCGGCACGACCCTCACCGAAGTGGTGGGAAGCCTCTTAAAGGGCCAGCCGTCCCTCACGAAGAACCCATCGACCGCCGGAACAGAGAACCTGCAATGACCCAGGGCCTTCCGGAGAGAATCAAACCGGGCCTCCAAGGCTCCTGCGAGCGGATTGTGACTGCGGAATTAACTCTCGCCCATATTGATCCAAAGTGGCCCGCCGTTTTTTCCACTCCTGCCATGATCGGGCTAATGGAGTTGGCGAGCTCGCGCGCCATTCAGCCGGCCTTGCCAGTGGGTTCGATCCAAGTTGGCGTGCGCGTTGAGGTGGACCATCTCAAGGCCGTGCCTGCCGGAGCCACCGTAACTGCCGTCTCCAAGCTCGTGGAAATCGACGGCCGGCGGCTGATCTTCGAAGTGGAAGCCCGGAGCGGGACCGACGTAATCGGGCGAGGGCGAATATTTCATGCCATCGTCGAGCACTCTCGATTTGTGGCCATCGCCGCAGGAAAGCCCGCGTTGCGCTGAACGCACCATAATGACCTTCGGAATTCTCGTGTCAGAAAACCGGAAACAGAACTTGAAGTAAATTGGGTTATTTCTAAAATCCAATCTTGGCAGTCTTCTTCGCCTGAAAAAAGTGTATGTTGTCACGCCAACGGCGTGGAGGATGCAAGTCCGGGGCAACGCCCCGGGATTGTGCCACGAACCGCCGCCCTGAAAAGGCGGAGACCCTGCGCCCTTTCAGGGCGCACCACAATCGATGAATTCCGAAACCCAGGGCGTTGCCTTGGGCTAGCATCCGCCGGCGCTTTCAGCGCCGAAAGATATGCCCTTGGTTGAGCTTTGGAAAAGTCAGACTGTTGCTATTTTGTTTCTGCTATGTCCGGGGAATTGTGAGAGGGCTGTCAGTACGCGGAACGCCGCTGCACGACTTTGCGCGGGGGCGGCGGGATCACGGTGGCCATCTTGCGAATCATGGCCAGGACCAGGCGCTTATCGCCGTCGGAAAGCGTCGTGCTGTATTTTTTAATTTCTGAAAGGAAGCGAATTTCGTCTTCGGAAAGTTCACCCAGCATTTTCTGAGTGTCGCGGTCGCGCGGCGTCTCCGCGCCGGGAAAAAAGTCGGCCAGCGCAATTTCCATGGCCTCCGCGATCTTGGCGAGGGTTTCGAGAGACGGCACCGTGTGGCCGTTCTCCACACGGGAAAGATAACAGCGCAACAACCCGGTACGCCGCTCGATATCGCCTTGAGATAGCCCTCGTTGTCCCCGATAACTGCGAATGACTTCCCCGATATTTACTTTTGGTTTCTCTTTTGGCACGGGCTCCACACCTTCTTGACCCGGCGGTATCTTACGCAGTGGAGCAAAAGCGCGCAAGAGGTTTCTTCATTTCACTTGCCAATCCGTTCTTTCCGCAAGATCACGTCAAGAATCTTCAGTAAATCCAATCACAATTACATCGTGGACACGGAAAAGGGCTGCTCAATCCGAAAATTGAGGAGCGTTTCGCTCGGCACGTGCACTTGCTCGCCTTTGGTCACGACCTGCACGGCAGCGCCGGCGCCGGCTCCCACGCCGGCTCCGATCGCTGCTCCCTTTCCTCCTCCTGCGATCGCTCCAATGATGGTTCCGGCGACTGCGCCGACCCCTACCTTTTTGGCCGTGTTCGAGCCGCGCGACGATCCGGATACTTCGTAGTCGCCCGTCATAATCGGCTGCAATCGGTTGCGAATCAGGATTTCAGTCAACTCGAGCTTGAGCTCGGATTTCCCTTGGATGTGGCCCGCTTCTTTCGCCTCGGACAATCGGCCATAGACGTCCGTCCCCTTGGAAGCGACCACAACTCCATCGACCACAAAGTCCTGCTCCAAGCTCGCTCGAAATCGGTCGCCCACGTGGTTCTTGTCCGAATCGACGCCGTCGATCATTCGTACGAGCAGGTCCGTGCCGGCAGGCACAGTAATGCTGGCCGTGTTTGCCGCAGGGGTTTGAATGGGGGCCTGAAATGCTACCGGTGCGGGGGCAGGCGCCGTGGCGGGCGTGGGGGCAGATGGCGCGGCGGGCGCGCCAGGCGGAGCCGAAGGAGACGATGGAGCGTTGGTAAACGTCACGGAAATAACGTCGCCCACGTCGTATAACTCAATCTTGCCATCTGTTTCGAACTGAACGGCAGCTTGTGTCCCGCCGAAAAATCTTCCCTGAATCACACGGCCGTCTTTCAATTGCAGCGTATCTGCTGAAGCAGAGACCCCCATCCAACTGAGCCCCGCAACGACGAGCATTGCAAGCAGCCTGGGAGAAATTTTCATGAATACCTCCTCAAATTTCTTGGGTCACGAGGGGATGTGTTTACTGGCCCCAATCCTGCTTCCTCCGGCTAAGCTTCCAGATTACACCCACTGAAAAAGTATGGAAAGCGTGCTCATTAGCTTACGATAGTTTTGATGCTTGGTCTGGCTCAAACGATTGCGAGAAAAAATTACTATTTCGTGTGTTCGCTCAAGACGCTTCACTTCACTTTTCATAATTTTTCGACGCAAGGGCCGTTTGATTCGCAGGTAATTCTTGATACAGTACACCCACTTTGCGCGCCCCTCGGCGCCGGGAGGCCCAATGGCCGCGCTCGACCTCCGACCACTCAGCCTTGGTGAATTGCTGGATCGCATTTTTTTCCTGTATCGGCGGCATTTCCCGGTGTTCATAGGGATCGCCGCGATCCCCTATTTGCTCATACTCATCCCCGTGCTGGCCGGATTGCTTCTCTACGGACTTCCCGGACGCAGGCAGTTACCGCCCGCAGCTCTAGCGGTCGCCGCGGTCGTGGTCGTGATTCTAGCTATTGTCGTGGGGCTCGCAGTTTTTGTCGCGGTTCTATATTCGGCGGGCGCTTCCGTCTTCGCCGTCTCCGAGATTTATGCGGGACGCCAGCCTTCGATTCGCGGTTCGTTTCGCCTGGCTCGCGGCAAGGCGGGGACAATTTTCGGAATTATGATTCTGAGCGGACTCATAATAATGGCCGGCTTTATCGCGCTGATTATCCCCGGCTTCTATTTGTTGTGCCGCATCCCGTTGGCAACCGCCGCGGCGATGATTGAAGACCTCGGATCGAGCGACGCAATTCAGCGAAGTTTCAGTCTCACCCGGGACTTCGCTGGACGGTCCGCTTTGATTTATCTGTTAGCCGCGGCGTTGTCATACGGCGTCGGCCTGATGATTCAGGTCCCGTTCTTCGTTCTGGTCGGGATCACCGCCAAGCAGTCGCATCTCGTGCTCTTGTGGACGGTCCTGGGACAAGTGGGAGGCTTCCTTGGCGGCATTATTGTCGCTCCGGTCCACACCATCGGCTTCGCATTGTTCTATTATGATCTGCGCGTTCGCAAGGAAGCTTTCGATTTGCAAATGATGATGCGGGCGATTGGCGCCGATCCAATGCCGCCGCCGATTACAGGCGGCGCGGCCCCTTTGTTTGGAAGAGATGCGTCCTGAACGGTACGGTTCGGCAAATTCGCTTTCAGCAATGATCATCCGCATTGTCGCTGCAAGTTTGCTTGCGCTAATCGTTTTTCAGGCTGAAGCTGCGCGGGCGGCGGATTCCGCGCTGCAATCTTCGGCGGGTCCTGTTTACGACTCACAATCTTTCATCAAAGAACTCGGGCGGCTAAAAAAGGGACTGGAAAGCGCTCGCAAGTCTACCGAAGCGTTGCGTTCGTATCGCGAATCGCTGCCGGAATCATGGGCCGTCGAAAGTGGAGGACGCCACTACGATGTGCCCACCGACTTGCTGGTATCGCGATTAGTCAAAGCGGAAAGGCAACCTGAACTTCGCGGCCAGCAAATGGACCAGGCGCGGGATTATCTCGATGCGTTGGCCGCGGAAACCGCGTCCCTTTCCGGACAGCCCCCACCGCGCACGGATTCCGCCCGGGCCAAACTGGCCGCCATCTTGGCCCGCCCTGAATATGCCCATACCCAACGGGAATCCTGGTGGGATAAACTTCGCGCTCGCATTAACGAAATAATCTACAACGCGTTGTTACGCATTTTTCGCCGGGTCGGTGGTCAGACGTCCCTCGGGTATGTTCTGCTGTGGACCGGCGTTGGCGCAGCGGCCATCCTCATTGCCTACTGGATTTTCCGCCGCTGGTATCGCACGGCCACGTTGGAGGAAATAGCCTTGCAAGCCGCAGCCGTCCCCTCGCGGTCCTGGCAGGAGTGGGTCTTCGCCTCCCGAGAAGCAAGCGGCCGTGGCGACCACCGCATGGCCGTTCATTGCGCCTACTGGGCAGGCATCGCGCGCCTTCAGGATCTCGGCGCACTGGCCCCAGACCGCGCGAAGACCCCGCGCGAATATCTTCGTGCCCTCACCAAGTCAAAGTTGCTGCTGCCTGAGACCCTTGCAAGCCGGCAGCAGGCGCTCTCCCTCCTCACCTCGCGGCTTGAAAATATCTGGTACGGCTATCAGATCGCGACGGAGGCGGACTTTCACGATTCCCTCACTCAGCTGGAGACTCTGGGATGCCACCTACCTTAGATCCGGGCGACCGCAAACTCCTGCTCGTCGCCGGAGCGATCCTGCTTCTGTTGATTGCCGCGACGGCTGTATTTGCACCGACTCCAGACGAAGAGGAAGGCCAGGGGGTTCCGACGACATATTCGACGGCGAAAAGGGGAACACAGGCTGCCTATCTTCTCCTCCGCGAGCTTGGGTACCGCTCGGAGCGGTGGGAAAAATCCCCCACGGAACTGCCATCCGATGCGGAAGGCAAAATTCTGATTTTCGCGGGTCCGTCCGACTTTCCGGACAAGCAGGAAAGAGATGCCCTGCTGACTTTTATCCGCTCCGGCGGCTGGATGGTTCTCGCAGGAAATTTTGTGCACCTTTTCTTCGAAAGCGGCGCCGTTTCGCCTCCTTCTGTCTCAAGGACGCCGCGTCTTACGGATGAGACCTTTCGGGCAATCGCCCCTAGCCCTTTCACATTGAATGCATCGAAAATCACGATGAACGCGGGCAATCGTTGGGTTTCCTCGGATGGCGCTCAGGTTCCCCTATACGGAGAGCCGGAAAAACCTGTGGTAGTAACGTGGCGCCTCGGGAAGGGGCGCATCCTCTGGTGGGCCTCCCCCACGCTTGTTACTAACTCCGGAATTTCTCGGGACGGGAACTTGCCTTTTTTCCTGGGCTGCATTCGGGCGGTTCGACCCGGCGCAAGTCCAGGCGAGACGACGGTCTTGTGGGACGAATATTTCCACGGCTACCGGGAATCTCTCTGGGACTATTTCGAGAAGACGCCTGTACCGTGGGCCATCTATCAACTGGCTCTGGTCGCCGTTTTCGTTTTATTCGCGTTTGGCCGGAGGAATGGGCCGCTCTATGCGCCGGCCGCTGTGTCGCGGCTCTCGCCGTTGGAATTTGTCGATACGCTCGGTGACTTATATCGCCGCGCGAGTGCCGGCTCCGCCGCGGTTCGCGTGGCCTACCAGCGATTTCGCACGCAATTGCTCCGCCGGCTTTCGCTTGCTCCTTCGATTTCCAATCTGCAACTGGATGCCGCGGTCCGCGAGCGCCTGGGCTGGAAGCAGCCCGGCCTGATCGACACTTTGCAGCGCGCCGAAAGGGCTGCACGCGAAAGCGACGTTTCCAGCTCGGACGCGCTGAGAATTGTGCAAGCGCTGGAACAATACGAAGTCTTGTTCGGGCTCAAGACGCGACCCAAAGAGGAGAAACGCTAAGTGGAAAATCTCGCACGCCTCACGACGCACATTCGCACCGAGCTCTCAAAGGTTATCGTCGGGCAGCAGGAAATTATCGACCAGTTGTTAATCGTGCTCGCTTGCGGCGGCCACGCCCTGCTCGAAGGCGTCCCCGGGCTGGCGAAAACTCTTACGGTCAAAACGCTGGCGCGAATTTGCGCGCTGGGATTCCAGCGCATCCAGTGCACGGCGGATTTGATGCCGGCCGACATCATTGGAACGAACGTCTTCAACCTCGCCACCAGCGCGTTCACACTCCATCGCGGACCCATCTTCACCGACTTGCTCCTCGTCGACGAAATCAATCGCACGACCGCGCGCACGCAGGCCGCGCTGCTCGAAGCCATGGAAGAACGGCAGGCCACGATCGATGGGGTTCGCTATCCCCTCGGGCGGCACTTCACCGTGTTCGCGACGCAAAATCCAGTGGAGTTCGAGGGAACCTATCCGCTCCCCGAAGCGCAACTGGACCGATTCCTGTTGAAAATCCGGATCGGCTATCCGAGCGCGGAGGAGGAAGCCGCAATTCTGAAGCGGTTTGAAGCGCTCACCGATGCGCATTTAATCGAGCAGGTGCCGCTCGAACCGATCGACCCAGCCCTCGTCGACGCCGCGCGAGCCGAGATCGCGCAGGTGCGTGTCGAGCCGGCCCTGTATCAATACATCGTTTCGCTGATTCGCCGAACGCGCGACTGGCCCGCTCTGTCACTTGGCGCGAGTCCCCGCGCGGCGATTGGCCTGTTTTTTGTCGCGCGCGCTCTGGCCGGAATGGAAGGCCGCGACTTTCTGATTCCCGACGATATCAAGGCTGCGGCGCCCGCAACCCTCCGCCACCGCTTGATGCTGAAACCGGAAGCCGACCTCGAAGGCCTCACGGCGGATTCCGTGATTGCCGAAATTCTATCGGCCGTCGAGGTCCCGAAATGAATTCGGCTCCGGCATTCATCCCTCCCGTCTCGACCGCGCGGGTGCATTCGGCGGGGCCGTTCAGGATCGGCTTCGGCACGCGCTTCTTTGTCGCTTTGCTGATCGGACTTGTCTGGGTGGTGCCGGCGGCGTGGTCGCCCCGGCTGATTGCGGGAATGTTCGTTTGGGACGGCCTGTTTCTGCTGCTCTGGCTTCAAGATTTGCTGCGACTCCCGAAACCAGGGGAACTCGAGCTGCAACGCGTCTGGCATTCCCCGCCCTCGCTCGGAGTGCGTTCCAAAGTGTCCGTTGAATTGCGCAACTTCGGCCGGCGACCTGTCTTCGCGCGAGTGACCGACGAAACACCGCGCGCGTTGCGGCGCGAACCTCCCGTGGTCGAACTTGCCGTGCCCGCGGGAATATCTGCATCCGCGGACTACGAAATTCTGCCGGCGCAGCGCGGCGACCTGCCTCTCGGAAACTTTTATTTGCGCTACCAGAGCGCCTTGCGGCTGGCCGAGCGCTGGGCCGTGGCGGAAACATCCGCGAGCGTGCGCGTTCTCCCTAATCTGGAACAGGCCAAGCAGCAGACGCTGTATCTCATCCGCACGCGCCAGGTCGCGATGGAGCGGCGGCGCAGGCGCGTGCGCGGATTGGGCCGCGAGTTTGAAAGCCTGCGCGAATACAGGACAGGCGATGAATTCCGCAATATCAGTTGGACGGCTACCGCCCGCCGCTCAAAACTTATCACCCGCGTGTTTCAAGTGGAGCGCAGCCAGACCGTGTGGATCGTGCTCGATGCGGGACGCCTCCTGCGCGAGCAAATTGTGCGGGACGGCGCGGCGCTGCGATTGTCGAAACTCGACTACGCCGTGGACGCCGCGCTCGCTCTCGCGCAAGTCGCCCTGCACTCCGGCGATCGCGTCGGGTTGCTGGCGTACGGCCGGGAGATTCAGCAAAATCGGAACGCCGGGCGCGGCGCGTCCCATCTGCACTCGATCGTCGAGTCTCTCGCGCTCGTGCACCCGGAGCCTTACGAAGCCGATCACGGCCGCGCGGCCCAGGCGCTGCTCTCCGAGCAGCACCGCCGCAGCCTGATCGTGTGGATCACCGATCTCGCAGAAACCGCCGGGACCCCGGATGTAGTGGAATACGCTCTGCAGATGACGCGGCGGCACCTGGTGTTATTTGCCGCGATCGGCCAGCCTGATTTGAACGAACGTGTGGCGCAGCGCCCGGAATCGGAAGAAGAGATGTTCCGCTACGTCGCGGCGATCGAGATCGTGCAGCGCCGCGAGCTTTTGCTGCGGCGACTCAGGCAACAGGGCGTGCTCGCGATGGAACTTATGCCGGGCGCGCTGGCCGCTTCCCTCGTCAACCAGTATCTCGATATCAAGGATCGCAGTCTCATTTGATCCGCCGCCGCGAGACGGTGATTCGTGACTCGTGAGTCGTGGTTTGTGAGTCGTAATTCGTGAAAATCAGATCTGCGCCTCTAATTTTCCTGGGCCACGGGCTTTCTCATTCCGCTGGACAAATACAAAACTAGCGCGGTAAACAGGACCGCCGATAAGAGAAACTTCAACGGCGTCGCGATTTTCACCGGCGAAATAAACGCTTCGATCACTCCCGCCACCACCAGAAGCGGAATCGTTCCTAATAAAAGTTTCGTTCCGCGGTTGCCCGCCTGCCGCAAGGATTCCCGGCGCGGCATCAGGCCTGGAAACAGCAGGCCGCGCGCAATGTCGAGTCCGGCTCCCGCGGCAATGAAGATGGCCGGAAGCTCCAGCGCGCCGTGCGCCGCAACGAAATCCCAGAGTTGCAACGCCATACCCGCGCGGGCGGTAGCGACGGCGAGCACTCCCATCAGCAGTCCGTTCGTAATCAGCATCCACAGCGTGCCGAGGCCGGCGGTGATTCCGGCGGCGAACATGGCGAATCCCACTACGATGTTGTTCGTCATGATTCCGGATGCTGCCATGGGTTTGATGGCCAGAATGGAGTGGGTCCACATCTCGCGCTTCTCAATCGTCTCGATCATCCGCGATCCGAGGACTTGGTGCGCGAAACCCGGATCCCGAAGCGTCACCGCCGCGCCCGCGATTGCTCCCGCGGCAAAGACGAGCGCCGACAAAAGCACCAGCGGAAACGTCTCCCGAAAAATGCGCGGGAAAGTGTCCACATAAAAGCGGACGATGCCGCCCCAATTCGGGCGTCTGCCCATGTAAATCAAATTGTGAGCGCGCGCCAGGAGTTGATTGAGGTAGGACGTGAACGGACGGCTCGTGATATCCTCACGAACCGTCGCGAGGTCGGAAGCCGTTTGGCGGTACAATAGGCCCAGTTCCTGCAATTCGTCATGGCCCAGGGCTGCCACGCCGCGCCGCCCGGAGCGGTCCAGAAGCTGCTCGAGACGCTGCCAGTGCGGTTTACGTTTCGCAAGCCATCGAGTGGAAATCATCTATGCCCTCGAGCCCGTCAGATCCAGCCGCCTACGATCCAGCCGCCGGCGAAAAGCTTATCATTGAAACGCCGGAACAGACGTCGATTGAATTTCCACTCGCGGGTATCGGAAGCCGGTTTCTCGCTATTCTGATCGATTCGCTCATTCAGGGCGCGGTCGTGTTTGTCCTGGTATTGATTTTCTTGGGGCTGGGACTTGGTTTTAGCGTTACAGGTTTCGGTCAAAATTCGGCGGCGGCGGTTTGGATCGTTGCCATTCTCATCTTCGCCTATTTTTTGCTCATGTACGGGTACTTCATCCTATTCGAATCGATCTGGAACGGACAGACGCCGGGCAAACGCTTGACGCATATCCGCGTAATCAAGGATTCCGGCCAGCCCATCACGGCGATTGATGCGGTGGGCCGCAATCTTCTGCGCATCGTCGACCAATTGCCGGTTGCCTACGGAATCGGCGTGCTGTGCGCGTGGATCAGCCCGCAAAGCAAGCGGCTCGGGGATTACGTTGCCGGGACCGTGGTGGTTCACGAGAAGCCGTTCGAAACGGTTGCCCCGCAGTGGAGCGCTCCCGCGCAATCGGCCACGCACCAATATGGAGCGAGCCGGCTCACGCCCGAAGAATTTGCGCTCGTGGAAACCTTTCTCAGCCGGCGCAACGCCCTGGAGGCGGGAGTGCGATACGACACGGCTTCCGGCATCGTGAGACGCATCGAATCGAAACTCACGCTGCCGCCCGACAGGCCTACCGCCGAGAAACTTCTCGAAGATCTTTCTTACGAACGGCGTTCGACCGCTGGTTATCGCTGAGGCCACGCCCAAATGGCAACCCCGGATTTTCGTCGCTTACAAATCTCCGAACCAGCAATGCGCCGCATTCCTGAAGGATGGTTCCAGATGGGGTGCGATGCCGGCCGCGATGACGAAAAGCCCGCGCATCGCGTGTGGGTCGATGCATTTGAACTCGCGACATTTCAGACGACGAACGCGGAGTACGCGCGGTTCTTGGAAGATACGCGCCATCCGCCGCCTTCGCTCTGGGATGATCCGAATTTTACAAATCCCGGCCAGCCGGTTGTCGCGGTGTCGTGGTTTGACGCCGTCGCGTATTGCGATTGGTTGACCCGCATGCTTGGCAAGCAGTTCCGGCTCCCTACCGAAGCCGAATGGGAGCGCGCCGCGCGTGGCGGCGTGGAAGGTGAGACATTTCCCTGGGGCAACTGTGCGCCTGAAACCCTTCCCGATTACGCAAACCGCTGGAAAACCGCGCCTGAGCCTGTGGGATTGTATGCGCCCAATCCGTATGGCCTCTACAATCTTGGCGACAATGTGCACGAATGGTGCGCCGATTGGTACGACGCGGCCTACTATGCCGTTTCACCCGAGCGGAACCCAAAAGGGCCACTCACCGGCAATCGCCGCGCCTCGCGCGGGGGTTCGTGGCGCCATCACATCAAGGTGACGCGGACGGCGGCGCGTTCCAGCATTCCCCCGGAATTCAAATATGCCGACTACGGTTTCCGCGTGGCTGCCGGTGGGGATTTCCCCTTGGAGCAGTGACTTCCGATGTGCCATCATAACAATAGTCCTTTGGGAGGAATTCTAGAATGAAGCTGAATGGAATCTTGGCGGCAATCACCACGCCGTTTGACGGGGACGGCGCTGTCGCGGTTGACCGGCTGCGTGAAAATATCGCCAGATACAACCGCGTTCCGCTGGCGGGCTATGTGGCGGTTGGCTCCACGGGCGAGTCCGTATTGCTCACGCGAGCCGAAGTCGAGCAGGTATTTTCCGCAGTGCGTGAGGCGGCGGCCCCGGGACGAATCCTGGTCGCAGGCACGGGGTCGGAGTCGACTCCGGAGACCATCTCGCGAAGCAAGGCCGCGGCGAATCTCGGATTCGATGGCGTCCTCGTCAAGACACCCAGCTTCTACAAATCGGCGCTCAATGCGGACACGCTCGCCGAGCATTACGTGCGCGTGGCCGACGCATCCAAGCTTCCCGTGATCCTGTATTCCATTCCACAACTGACCGGCGTGGCGCTCGAATCGGATCTCGTCGCGCGGCTTGCCGAGCATCCGAATATTATCGGGATCAAGGAAAGCTCCGGAAACGTCCAGCGAGTCGGAGAAATCATCGCCGCCGTTCCCGAGGGATTCCAGGTGGTGGTCGGATCGGCGGATACGCTGTACGCTTCGCTGCTGCTGGGGGCCGTGGGCGGTGTCCTGGCCTTGGCGGATTGCCTGCCGGAGCTGTGCATCGAGCTGTATCGAGCGGTTGCAGCGGATCAGACGGCAAACGCCCGTAGCCTGAACCGACGCATTTTGCCCGCGTCCAAAAAAATCGTGCGGCAATTGGGCATCGCCGGCTTGAAATATGCCATGGATTACCGGGGTTACTATGGCGGGCCCGTTCGCGGGCCTCTCGTGCCCATCAGCGCCGCGCAAAAACGCGAAGTCGAAGCGGTGGTCAATTCGCTAGTTGCCACAGCGGCCGCTGATTAACTCAAGCATCCCACGAATTGCCGACGCCGTGGCGTTCTCACGGACTCTGCGCAGACTGACACGGAAAGGACCGCATCCTTGACGGCCCCGGCCGATCCTTCGGCTCCATCCCCCTTGGAAACTAAAACCATGCGGCGGGTCGCATGGCGGCTCCTGCCGTTCCTAATGATCTGCTATTTCGTTTCCTACCTTGACCGGGTGAACGTGGGTTTCGCCGCGCTTCAGATGGTCAAGGGACTTCACATGTCCCCCACGGTGTTTGGCTTCGGAGGAGGAATTTTTTTCGTTTCCTATTTTCTGTTTGAAGTTCCCAGCAACCTGCTGCTCGAGAAAGTCGGCGCACGGCTGTGGATTGCCCGGATCATGATCACCTGGGGATTTCTCGCGGCGGGAACGGCATTCATCGTCGGGCCGCGGTCTTTTTACACCATGCGATTGCTGCTCGGCGTCGCCGAGGCAGGATTTTTTCCCGGCGTGATCCTCTATATCACCTACTGGTTTCCCAGCGAATACCGGGCCCGAATCGTGGGAATGTTCACGGTCGCCATTCCGGTCTCCAGTTTTCTGGGTTCGCCGATTTCCGCTGCGCTGCTCGGCGTGGATGGATGGCTCGGACTTCGTGGCTGGCAGTGGATGTTCATCCTGGAAGGCGTCCCGGCCGTCCTGCTTGGATTGTTTTGCCTGTTCGTCCTGAGCGACAAGCCGTTGAACGCGCCCTGGCTCGATTCCGATCAAAAAGCGTGGCTCAACGGAAGGCTGCAGTCGGAAAGCGGACGAAGCAAGCGCGTCGGGCAAATCAGCCTGTGGCGCGTGCTCTGGAACAAGCATGTTTTGATTTTAAGCGTGACGCTGGCGGGCAGTACGGCCGTCAGCAGCGGCCTGCAAATCTGGCAGCCGCAGATCATCAAATCCTACGGCCTCACAAACATGCAGACCGGGCTGCTCAATTCCATCCCGTTCGCGCTTGCATCTGTCGTGATGGTTTTGTGGGGGAAGCGGTCGGATCGAAGCGGCGAGCGCGTGTGGCACACGGCGTTTCCGCTGCTCGTCACCGCCGTCAGCCTGTCGTCAGCGCTCGTGTTTAATTCCCTGCCTGCGATCATCATCATCCTATGCCTGGCTGTAATCGGAATCTATGCAGGCAAGGGTCCCGTGTGGGCTCTTTCGGCCGAATGGCTCTCCGCAGGAACGGCGGCCGCAGGGCTCGCCCAAATGAACGCCATCAGCAACCTCGCCGGGTTCGGCACGACGTATGTTGTCGGTTACATTAAGCAAGCCACCGGCAGTTACCCGCTGGCAATTCTGCCGCTCGCGTGTCTGTCTGGTGCCGGAGCGCTCGCGGTCCTTTTGATTGCGCGCGGCCAATCGGCGGACGGGGTCGTCGGACTCAACGAGACCGCACTGAGCAAATAGGTAGCACAGACTTCAGTCTGTGGGGGTTCACTTGATCTTGGCAGGCATGTAAATCCTCGCTGGAACTTAAATCTTGGCTGACGCGGGTTGCCCGGGACCTTTGGCGGAACCCCACAGACTGAAGTCTGCGCTACCAAAGCGTAAAGCCCCGTGCGATTATTTCACAGCCGCCGGTTG
Source organism: uncultured Acidobacteriota bacterium (assembly GCA_963719875.1). GTDB lineage: Bacteria > Acidobacteriota > Terriglobia > Acidiferrales > UBA7541 > Palsa-360. Next base: position 653,544 of record CAVRDJ010000004.1, read on the forward strand.
CTCTGGCATCGGCGAGCCTTGCGCCAGCACGACTTTCCAGTTTCCATTCTGTTTGGCAAAGACGCGAAGGAATCGATATTCCCCTCCGAATGGTTTGCCATTGTCATGCCCATCGACCGTCACATGTTCGGTCAAGATGGCCACGTCCCCGTTTGCGTAAAATTGAACGTGCGTTTCGCGCGCGTTGAGCACCTTGAGCGTGCGCTCGGGCCTCTTTAAGTTTTCAAGCTGCTGGGTTTTGTTCAACAATTTGCCCTGCGGATTGAGAGCAAAGAAATCATCCGCCAATATTTTGTCCAAGAACGCCATGTCCCGATTCTCTTCCGCCTCGATATAGCGGTTCCGGAAGTCGATGACTTCTTGAGCGGCCTTGTCGTTTTTGGCCGCGGGCGTTTGGCCGTGGGCGAGCATAGGCATGGCTAAGCACGCTGTCATAACCGCGATACGCGCAATTTTCATGACTCAACCTCTCCTCTGGATTTTTCCCCCTGTCGCAATAAGGCCTGCCCAACGCTTCTAAATACATTAACAACTGTTGGAGAAAGTATGGTGCCGGAGGAGGGAGTCGAACCCACACGGCCTTGCGACCAACGGATTTTGAGTCCGCCGCGTCTGCCATTCCGCCACTCCGGCGTGTTCTAGATTCTACACGACACGCGGCGCATGCCAAAGCCTTGCTCGACGGGCCCTCCGTGTCTAAACTGCGCATCACATGAAGGAGGCGCCAGAACCAAGCGGAGGCCCTTCGCTCGACTATATGTCCACCATTCCCAAAGACGCATCAGCTGCAAAAATAGAAACGCCAACCGGAGACATTTCAGGCGTGAGAGCGCCCGGTCCTCCCTCCCACTGGCAGCTCGGTTTCTGGAGTCTGATCGTCACGCAATTTCAGGGCGCGTTCAACGATAACGGGCTAAAGTTTCTCGTCTTTTACTTGATCGTCGAACGCAATTTTCCAACGCCTGTGCGCGATCGCTTCATTCTGCTGGTGGGCGCCCTGTTCGCTATTCCCTTCATTTTGTTTTCGCTGGCGGGCGGATATTTTGCCGACCGCTACAGCAAGCGCACCGTCACGATTGGCACGAAAATTTTCGAGATTGGCGTAGGACTTTTTGCTATAGCCGCGCTCGCCGCCGGGAATCTGACGATGGAGGCCGCCGCCGTTTTTCTGATCAGCACGCAGGGGGCGTTGTTCGGACCGTCGAAATATGGGCTGCTGCCCGAACTTCTGCCGGAAAACAAGCTCTCGTGGGGAAACGGCGTCATTGAACTCGGCACTTTTCTCGCGTCCATTACCGCGGTGATGTTCGCGGGATTCCTGGCCGACGCGTTTCGAGGCCGTCATATTTGGTCCGGCGTCATTTTTCTTGGGCTCACGATGTTCGGGTTGTTCACCAGCCTGGGCATTTCGCGCGTGCCTGCCGCCGATCCTGCCCGGAGATTTCGAGCCAATCCGTTCGCCGACCTTGGCGGTCAACTTCGCATCATCGCGGGGGATCGCGTTCTTGGCTGGGCCGTGGTGGGCAATACGTATCTGTGGTTTCTGGCCGCGCTGTTGCAATTCGTGATCGTCGTGTACGGCCACGATGTGCTGCGTGTGCCCGAATGGCAAATTAGCCGCCTGCAAGCCGCCGTAGGAATCGGCATCGGAGTGGGAAGCCTCGCCGCGGGTTACCTATCGCGCGGCAAGATCGAATCGCGCCTGGTTCCTCTGGGCGGGATCGGAATGACTGTGTTCGGATTTCTGGTTTCGCGGCACGGCCTCGGCATCTGGCCGGTGCGGCTGGATCTTTGTTTCCTCGGATTTTTCGGCGGCTTCTACGCTGTTCCTCTCAACGCGCTCATCCAGCATCGGCCAAAACGGGAGGAGAAGGGCGGCGTCATCGCTGCCGCGAATCTGCTCTCTTTCGTCGGCGTGTTCCTCGCCGCGGGCCTTTATTTTGCGCTTTCCTCGGTGGCCCATTTAAATCCCGGCAACATTTTTCTCGCCGGGGCCATCATGACTCTCGCCGCCACGTTTTATGCGTTCTTCCTGCTGCCCGATTCCCAATGATGTCTCGCGCTTCGGATACCGGCGAGATCGCTACTCGTGACGATGGTTTGCCACGCCGCAGAAAATTCCCGGGTCTGAAGAGTATGTGTGAAAACTCAAAATTGGCACGTCTTTGTAGCGCCCGCCTTCAGGCGGGCACTTTGGAATCAAGCAGATGCCCGCCTGAAGGCGGGCGCTACATGAACCAAAACCGAGACTCTGAAGGCCCGGGCTACAGCGCTGCCTTGGCGAATGAAAATTGTTGTAGCCCGCCTCTTCAGAGGCGGGGGTTTCTTCCAGTCGTGAGAAATCCGATCTAAAAGACGGAGAATTTTACGTGCAGGAATTTCTTCGGGTCCTTGCGGAAATCTCCCACCAGCAGCCGCATGTCTCCGGCAAGTCCCGTGAAGTTGTCGTAAAATTTCGGGTCGTCAAAAAATTTCCCGAGAGTGGCCTCGTTGGAATTGAGCTTTGCCGTGGCGGTGGCCAGATTTTCGCCCGCTTGCTTATACTGCGCGAACAATGAATCATCCGTTGCGAGTTTTCCAAGCGTGCCTTTGCCGCCCCGCACATCCGCAAAAAACGCGTTGCTGTTGTCGATCAGTTTTTTCGCGCTTTCGTGCATCTCCGTATCGTAGACGAGCTTGCCGAGCGTGCCCTGCTGGTTCTGGACGGCCTCGAGTACGCTGTCGACGCGTCCCGCGACGGAATCCACGCGATTGTACATTTCGTCGTCAGTGATGAGTTTTCCCAGCGTTCCCTTCCCCGCTTGGAGGTTGGCTATCATGCGATCGACGTTATCGAGGGAATTATTGAGGTGATTGTACGCGGTCTCGTCCACCATGAACTTGCCGAGAGAGCCGCGGCCGTTCCGCACATCCGTCAGCACGGCGCTGGCTTGTTTCGTGATGGAGCTGAGGTTATCCATCAGATCGGCGCTGCGCTCGACAACTTCTTTCAGGGCTTTTTCTTCCCGGCCGGGTATCTCGTCATCGTTCTTCAGGATGCGCCCGACATATCCGCGGTCAATGTCCACATACCGGTTGCCGAGCAGTCCCTCGGTAATGAGCCCCGCGGACGAGTCCGAGCGGATGTATGTTTCAAACTTTTGCTGGACACGCAAATCAACTTCAATGTTCCGGTCCTTCGATGCCGGCTCGCCCGTCTTCGGGACGGCAATCTCAATCTTTTCCACGTTGCCGACCTCGACGCCGTCCACGCGGACGGGCGCGCCGAGGGTCAGCCCATCCACCTCGGGCAGGAACGCACGCAGGCGGTATTTTGGTCCGAACCCGCTGCCGCCGGTCACATAGAAAATAACCACGGCCAGCAAAACGGCTCCAGCCAGGACAAACAATCCCACTCGGAGCTCGGTCCACGTCAATTGCTTGTGTTGCGCCATCGGTGGTCCTCCTCAACGAAATCCAGTACAGCGTCCTCCAAGTTACAACAAAAAGCGCCGTAAATACGCGTCGCGGGTATCCGCAAGTTCCGGCGGACTCCCCTCGAAATAGACTTTCCCCTCACGAAGCACGACGAAATTCGTCTCCGCCCCGGAGGGCCGCGTGGCTCCGTTGTGCGCGACGGGAACGACCCGGCCGGACTGGCCGTCAAACCGGTAACTCGCCAGGCCGAAGGCATCCTGCAAGCGATGTGTGGCCAGCAGGGACGTGACCCCTTGCGTGTCGCGCAGGCGCAGTATCAGCGTGATGATCGTTTGCGCAGTCACCGGATCGAGGCCTGCAGTGGGAGAATCGTAGAGAACCACAAGAGGCCGCGTCACGAGAGCGCGTGCGATGGAGACGCGTCGCCGCATGCCGCCCGAAAGTTCGGAAGGCAATTTCTCCAGGGTGTCTTCCATTTCCACGAATCGCAGGGATTCTCGGACCCGCGGCTCGATCTCTTCCTCGTCCACGTGTTCTTCACGCAGGGAGTACGCCACGTTTTCGGCGACCGTAAGAGAGTCAAACAGCGCGCCCTCCTGAAACACGAATCCGATGTTTCTTCGGAACGCGAGCAAATCTTTTTCCGGCATGTGCCCCAGGTGGTGGCCCAGCACTTGCACCGTTCCCGAATCCGGCTGAATCAAGCCCGCGGCCAATTTCAGGATGAGCGTTTTCCCGGATCCGCTTTCTCCGACTAAAATTTTAGTTTCACGAGGGGCGACGGTAAACGAAAGGCCATCCAGCACATTGCCTTTGTCGAAACCAATGCTGACATTTTCCAGGGAGAGAACAGGTTCGCTGGCTACATTCGCGCTCATTCTGAAATGATGAGTCCACGCCGGCTTGGAACCGGCGGCACATTCATCCCAGTGATTATAGATGGAAACGTCCGCCGTGCGGCGACGATTGCAATTATGGCTAGAAGATGTGGCCGGCAAGGTACAGCATCAACTTCGTCAGGAAGAAGTTGGAGACCAGAATGACCACCGAAGCGGTGACCACCGCTTGCGTGGTTGCCCGCCCCACTCCTTGCGTTCCGCCCTTCACCTTCAATCCTTGATAGCATCCCACCGTCGCGATGATAAAGCCGAAGACGAGCGGTTTGGTAAGCCCCTGCATCAGATCGGAAAACTCCAACGTGTCAATCGCCCGCGTCCAGAAGGTGACCGCACCCAATCGAAGCGTGAAAAACGAGACCAGGTATCCGCCGATCAGTCCCATGAAATCCGCCATCGCGGTGAGAAGGGGCAGCATCAGCACGGTCGCCACCATGCGCGGCGTCACCAGCTTGCGGACCGGATCGGTGCCCATCGCGCGCATGGCGTCCACTTGCTCGGTCACAATCATCGATCCCAATTCGGAGGCCATCCCCGAAGCGTTGCGCCCCGCCACCAGCAATCCGGTAATCGACGGTCCCAATTCGCGGACCAGCGCGAGCGACACCACGTCCGCCGTGAGCGCCGTCTGTCCGAACCTTTCGAATTGCGCGGCGGTTTGCAGAACCATAACCGCGCCAATGAAAAAGCCGGTCAACAGGACGATCGGCAGCGATCCCACGCCGATGATGTCCATCTGTTCCAAAATATCGGAACCGTAGTAGGGAGGGGCGAGCAGATTCGTAATCGACCGGGCCGACAGCAGCGCGTATTCCTGAACGTGCAGGACCCAGCGCTTCGCTCCTTCCGAAAGAGCCCCTGTCACCGTAGGAGTATTGGGCTCAAGGAATTTGGGGTCGGTGGTCGCCATCGGTCGCAGTCAGGTGTCCCTCGAGCGCGGGTGAATTCCGGAACAGCGTACTGGTCGGGGCTGGGGACGTCAAGCTTCGTCAGTGTATCGTTGGGTACCATTTGCTTTAGTAGCGCGTTTCTTTAGTAGCGCGGGCTTCAGCCTGCGGGGTTTGGTCTTTGCAAGAGCAAACCCCGCAAGCTGAAGCTCGCGCCACTGGGACCTTTCATTGCTTTACGCGCCGTGCCGGGTCCGATAGAATGTCGAACCTTCCATGTTTCGCTTTGTCACTGCGGGGGAATCGCACGGTCAGGCGCTGATTGCATGGATCAGCGGCGTGCCCTTGGGTGTGCCCATTGACTTCGAATTCGTGCAGCGAGAACTGCATCGGCGGCAACTGGGCTACGGCCGCGGTGGGCGCCAGAAAATCGAAAAGGATCGCGTCGAATTTCTGGCCGGCGTACGCCATGGGCAAACCATCGGTGCGCCCATCGCCCTGCGCATCGAGAATCGCGACTGGGCTAACTGGGAAAAGGCGCTCCCGGTTGAAAAGCTGCCGGACTCCGAGAGCGCCGAGCGCCGGTTGACCGCGCCTCGCCCGGGCCACGCAGACCTGGCCGGCTCCATGAAATTCAACCTCCATGATGCGAGGTATATCCTGGAGCGTGCGTCGGCGCGGGAGACTGCCGCGCGTGTGGCAGCGGGCACGATAGCCAAATTGCTGCTCCGCCAGTTTGATTGCGAAGTGCTGAGCCATGTGATCGCCGTTGGCAAGGCGCGTCTATCGCGTGCCGCCGCCTGGAGCGAGATTCAGGCCATCTGCGAAAATCTGGATTCGCCTTTGCGCTGCGTTGACGCCGAGGCGGAAGACCGAATGAAAGGTGAAGTGGACGTGGTCCATCGCGCCGGAAACACGGTCGGAGGCATTTTTGAAGTTGTGGCGCACAATGTTGTCACTGGTCTCGGCTCCCACGCGCAGTGGGACGAAAAACTCGATGCGCGGCTGGCGCAGGCCGTGATGTCGATCCAGGCAGTGAAGGGAGTGGAGATCGGCGCGGGAATCGCGGCGGCGACTTCCTATGGATCCGAAGTCATGGACGAGATCGGATACAACCCCAGTGCCAAACAGTTTACGCGCCCAACCAACCGCGCGGGCGGACTCGAAGGCGGCATCACCAACGGCCAAGACGTCGTCGTGCGCGGATACTTGAAGCCCATTTCCACGTTGCGGTCCCCGCTCAGCACAGTGGACATGGTGACGAAGCAGCCCATTTCGGCCGCGTACGAGCGCTCAGACGTGTGCGTGGTTCCGGCTGGCGGGATTGCCGGCGAAGCAATGGTTGCGATCGTGCTCGCGCAAGCGATGATACAGAAATTCGGCGGCGACTCGCTCGGCGAAATGCGCCGCAATTTCGACGGGTACTTGCGGCAACTAAAGGAGTTTTGAAACCACAGATAAACACAGATGAACACTGATCAAAAAATGAATTATTCATCGATCGCAATCGGAAATGGGCAGATAGAACTAATTCTCACCGCCGCCCGACAAGAGGGCTCTGTTTTCAAGAACGGTGCCAGTCTTTATCAGTGTTTATCTGTGTTCATCTGTGGATTCAAAGAATCGAGTGAATGGCTGAGATGATCTATCCGATTACAAAATACGGCGCGGCCGTACTGGAATCGCCGACGAAGCCCGTGGACAAATTCGACGACGACCTCGCCAAGCTTTGCGAGGACATGTTTGAATCGATGTATGTGGCCCAGGGAGTGGGCCTGGCCGCAACGCAAATCGGGCTATCGATGCGGCTCGCCGTGGTTGACGTGAGCGTTGGGAAGAATCCGGAGGCGAAGCTGGTGCTTGCGAATCCGGAGATCATCCATGTGGAAGGCGACCAGCGCGAAGAGGAAGGGTGCCTGTCGGTGCCCGGATTCCGTGGAAATGTGCTGCGCCCGGCGTACGTGACCGTGCGCGCGCAAAATTTGAAGGGAGAAGTCTTTGAAATGCGCGGCGAGGGGCTGCTCGCCCGCGCCTTTAGCCATGAGATCGACCATCTCGACGGCATCCTTTTTCTTCAGCACCTCAGCATGCTCAAGAGAGACTTGATCAAACGCCGGATCCGCAAATTGCGGAAGACCGGCGAGTGGTAGTTTCCTCTCACCGCGATGGCTGCCCTGCGCATCGTTTTTTGTGGCACGCCGGAATTTGCAGTTCCCTCCCTCCGGCGGCTTGCGGAGCGTCCGGAATTTTCGATCGAAGCCGTCATCACGCAACCGGACCGGCCGCGCGGCCGCGGCCAGCATGTCAGCAGCTCACCCGTAAAAGAGGCAGCCCTCGAAATCGGATTGCATGTCTATCAACCCGAAACGATCAAGTCTGAATCCTCGCAAGAATTTTTGAAACGCGTCGCGCCCGATGCGGTCGTGATTATTGCGTACGGCCAGATCGTCCCTGCCCGGCTCTTGACGATTCCACGCCTCGGGTGGCTGAATTTGCACGCATCTTTATTGCCCCGTTATCGAGGCGCCGCACCGATCCACTGGGCCATTGCGAATGGCGAAACCATCACCGGGCTCACAGCCATGCAAATCGATGCGGGTATGGATACCGGACCAACGCTTTTGCGAAGCGAGGTTGAGATCGGACCGGACGAAACTGCGCCGGAGCTTGCCGCCCGCATGAGCGCCATCGGCTCGGAACTGATCGCCGAGTCGCTTCTGCGATTCGATCGCGGCGAAATTTCAACTGCCCCGCAGGAAGAGAAAAACGCCTCCTATGCGCCGATACTAAAAAAGGAAGATGGGCGAATTGATTGGGGACGAACCGCACAACAAATTTACAACCGCATGCGAGGCTTCACGCCCTGGCCGGGCTCGTACAGCACATTTCGAGGGCAAACCTGTCATCTCTGGGGCCGCCCCGAAATGCGCGGCACGGCAGAGGCACACATCACGCCGGGAGAGATTTTTTCTTCCGCAAAGGAAGTTTATATTGTGTGCGGCGAAGGGACGTGCCTGCGCCTGGATTCCATACAAATCGAAGGGCGCAAAAAAATCTCCGCGCGCGAATTTGCGAACGGCGCGCGCATTGGTCTTGCCGAACGGTTTGAATAGAATTGAATTTGCAAGTTGCCGATGATCTCGTTTCCCGGGAGGAATCCGGTTCCGAGAGGAAGAGGGGACCCTTTACGGGCACCACCCCCTTTGTTATCGGCAAAACTCAACTGAATCCAAGAAATGCCGCTTCCCCTTCGGTTTGCGTGGCGGCCCTGCTATGCTTCGGCCGGTCGCAACCGCGCCACGCGCTTGCGCCGATGGAATGCTGCACACACCAAAGCAACGGAGGTTCACATGTCGTTTCGATTTCCTACCGCAGTCACGTTTGCCCTGCTCCTTATTTCTGCTTCCCCTGGAAGGACCCAGGTGTTGATGGAGCGCGACGTTTCGCTTCGCATGGCCTTGACCATAGCTGAAACGGCGCTCGAACAATGCGGCTCCAAAACATCGGTTGCTGTCGTCGATCGCGCCGGCCGGCTCCGTGTTTTCCTCCAGGGCGATGGGGCTTCACCGCACAATCTCGAACTGGCCCGCCGCAAAGCTTATACGGCTCTGACCTTCAAACGAACGTCGGCCGAGTGGGCGACGCGCACCGAAACAACACTTTCCGGGCAGCGAATGCTTGCCGACGTCATTCCGCTCGCCGGCGGCGTTCCGATCAAAGTCGGCGAGGACACCATCGGTGGCGTCGGCCTGAGCGGAGCCCCGATGGGAGGGGCGCAGGAGGAGGCTTGTGGCAAGGCCGGCATCGCCAAAGTAGCGGATCAACTTCGGTGAGGCTGGCGGCAATGTGCGTGGCCGCTTAGGATTTTGATTTGTAATCTGCCCGATAGCTCCCGAGCAGTGGGCCACTCGGAGGTATTCCATCGGCGCCCCACAATCTGGCCGTGCGGATTTCTCAATTGCTCGAGTGTGCCCGAGAAGTGGGCTTTTCGGAAATTGACGTACTACCTTAACGGATCGTCATTTCCCTTCCTTGGCATTGTGTGATTCCATGTTTGCTTATGCCAATTTCGCAAGGACGAACGGTTGCGTTCGATGTGTTGCTGCGCGTCGCGAAACAAAACGCGTACGCGGATGACGTGCTGCGCGCCGAGTTGGATGGGACGGTGAAGAGGGAGGATGCCGGCCTGGCCACTGAACTTGCGCTTGGCGTTTTGCGATGGGAGAGGCTACTGGATTTCGTGATCGACCGCTACTTGAAAAAATCGGCGAACACGGCTGACATCGAGGTTCGGATCGCCCTCCGATTGGGCGTTTACCAACTTTTGTTTCTTGACCGCGTCCCTGCGCGCGCCGCTGTCCACGAATCGGTGGAACTGGTCAAGCGGGCGCGGAAACGATCCGCGGCGACTCTGGTGAATGCAATCCTGCGCAAGGCCGCGAAGGAACCTCTCCCCGGAAAATCACCGGCGGATGCCGTCGCCGATCTTCTCCCGGCTGACCTCCCTCTTGCGGAACGGCTTGGAATTCAATATTCGCATCCCACCTGGATTGTTGAGCGCTGGCTTCGAATCTATGGTGAAGAACGGACGCGCAGTCTGCTCCAGGCAAACAATCGTGTCCCCGATCTTTCCGGGTACCTGCTCGACACGCAACGCGGCGAGGAGGCGGCACTGTCGCTTCTGCGGACTGGCTGCCGCACCCTACCGGGGCGACTGCTGCGTGACGCGTGGGTTCTGGAAGGAGGAAACCCGGGCGCGAGCGAGGCCGTGCGGCAAGGCTGGGTGGCGATCCAGGATGAGGCTTCCCAGGCCGTAGCGCACCTTGTGGCGGCCGATCCCGGCAATTCCGTTCTAGATCTATGCGCAGCGCCAGGAGGAAAGGCCCTGCTCCTCGCGAGAGCCGCCGGACCGCAGGGAAGAGTGGTCGCCGCGGATCTTCACGCGAATCGCGTGAGCGCCATGCGGGAGCGATTCGAACTCGCCGGCGTTCGCAACGTGGAGACGGTCGTCCTGGACGGAGAGCAGCCACTTCCATTCGAACGGCCGTTCGAACGCATTCTGGTCGACGTTCCCTGCTCCGGCACGGGCACGCTCGCCCGGCACCCGGAAATTCGGTGGAAGCTCCACGGCGAGGACCTGACCAATTTGCATGATCGCCAGGCATGTTTGCTGCGAAACGCGCTCCCTCATCTGGCGCCGGGCGGACGACTGGTGTATTCCACGTGTTCGCTCGAACCGGAGGAGAACGAATTGGTCGTCCGTGAAGTGCTGGGCGCGTTGGGGGACTCTTTTCATGTCGCCGATCCTCGAAACGCCATCGAAAGCATCCTGCGGGAGTCAGTGCGCACAGAAAGTGTTGCTTGTGCGGACGACTACTTTCGGACGTTCCCTCCTGTGCATGGAACTGATGGATTTTTTGCCGCCGTCATCGAACGACGCAAACCAAATGCTTAACACAGGGAGCGCAGAGCGGAGAATATAGAGGACACAGAAAAAGCCGGAGAAATATTTGCGATGGTGAGAATTTCAGTGGAATTTTACTCTCAATCTCTGTGTCCGCTGTGTTCTCTGTGGTGAAATATTTTTCTTCCGTCGCGCTGGAAGCCTCGGGCCGTGCGTGCTAGATTGGACGCGGTGAATATATAGATGAGTCTTCGCGAGCGCATCGAATGGGTTTTTCGCATGGGGCTGCTGGTTTTCATCCTGGCCTCGGCGGCGTTTCTCAGCGCCGTGACGGCGATGCGTTTCGCAATTCAGGGCCGCGAAGTGACCATGCCCAATCTGGTCGGGAAGAGTTCGGCCGATGCGCTAGCCATCCTGCAGGGGCGCGGGCTGCAACTAAAAGTCGTCGATCGGGTCTATAGCGAACTTCCGGCAAATGCCGTTGCGCGGCAAAGTCCGCCGGAAGGCGAGCGCATGAAGGTTTCTCAAAATGCGCACGTCGTCCTCAGCCTGGGCCCCCAAAACGTGACCACGCCTTCCCTGGTGGGACAAACCCTTCGAGTAGCCCGCATCCAGTTGCTGCAGGTAGGCTTGCAACTGGGCGAAGTGACTACGTTCGCTGCTCCGGCCACCCTGTCCGACACGATTTTGCAGCAAACCCCGCTCCCGGGAACACGCGCGGCAAGCCCGCGGGTCGATTTGCTCGTTGCGCAGGGAGAGGTACCGGCTTCTTATATTATGCCGTGGGTGGTGGGCATGTCCCTGCCGGACGCGGATCGGCTGCTCACCTCCACCGGATTCAAACTGTCAAAGACCACGTACGTCCCCTCCCCCGAGTGGCCCAAGGGCGCGATCACGGAGCAGACACCCGAACCAGGAACCAAAATAACGAAGGAATCGGCGATCGACTTGGTTGTGGCGCAGTAGGACTTTCGCAGCTTGCCCCCGATAATTTTAGTTTTTGGGCACACGGTGCAAGCAAAACGGGGAATCTGGTAAGATGTCGGCGGAGAAATTGTGACCTATCCCGTTGAAATTGCTCCGTCCATCCTCGCTGCGGACTTCTCCTGCTTAGGGGATGGAATTCGCGCGGTGGAACGCGGCGGCGCGGCAATGCTCCATGTGGATGTAATGGATGGGCATTTCGTCCCGAACATTTCCATCGGCGTTCCCGTCGTAGCCTCCTTGCGCAAGGCAACCCGGTTACCCCTGGACGTGCATCTGATGATCGAGAACCCAGAGCTGTACATCCAGGCATTTGCCGAGGCGGGCGCCGACATGATTTCGGTTCACGAGGAGGCCACGCCGCACCTGGACCGGGTGCTCTCTATGATTCGAGAGCACGGATGCCAGCCCGGAGCCGTAATTAATCCGGCGACACCCGTGTCCGTGCTTTCCGAGATCTTCGGGAAAGTCGATCATGTCTTGGTCATGTCGGTAAATCCGGGATTCGGGGGGCAAAAATTTATTCCCGGGGCTCTCGGAAAGATTCGCGAGCTAAAACGAATTCGGGAGGGCTATAATCATTCTTTCCGGATCGAAGTGGACGGGGGGGTCGGGCCGGAAAACGTGGCAGATCTGGTTCGAGCCGGCGCCGAAATTCTGGTCGCCGGAACCTCCATTTTTCACACCCCCGATGCCGCCGAGGCTGTCCGCACGATGAAACAAATGGCCGACGGGGCGCTGGCACAAAAAGTTTGAGGCTCGGGTGCGGGCTGTACTTTTACGCTGAAGACTTCTTGAAGCGTGGAGCTCGCTGAAACTAAGGATTAAAGTTGAAACAAGGCCGAATCATATGTCTCGTGACACTCGGAGCGACGTTGCTCGCCGGGTGTTTGGGTAAGAAAAATCAGGCAGCTCCGGCTGCCGGAACTTCCGCCGAGCCCGACAAAGTCCTTTATACGAAGGCCACGGCAGACTTGAAGCGCGGGCGTTACATCACCGGCCGCCTGGCCTTGCAAACTCTCATCAACACCTACCCTGACAGCGAATACCTGGCCAAGGCGAAACTGGCCATCGGGGATTCCTACTACAAGGAAGGAGGAACCGCGGGGCTCAAACAGGCTATCGTCGAATACAAGGATTTCATTACGTTCTTCCCATTCCTCGATGAATCGGCTAACGCCCAGATGCAAATCGCCATGGCGCATTACCGCCAGATGGAAAAGCCGGACCGCGACCATAACGAAGCCGTGCAGGCCGAGGCCGAATTCCAAACATTCCTGGAAAAATATCCCAACAGCCCTATCGTTCCCCAGGCCGAACAGCACCTTCGTGAGGTCCAGGAAGTTTTGGCGGAAGGCAATTTCAGAGTTGCCAGCTTTTATTACACGCGTGCCGCGTACAAGGCTTCGGGGGCTCGCCTGCTCGAATTGACAAATCGCTATCCTCTCTACAGCCAGGCGGATCAAGCCAACTGGATGCTCGGGCAGATCTATGAAAAGGGCGAGCACAATGAAATCGCCGCGCGGTATTACAGCAGGATCGTAAAGGATTATCCGCTTTCTTCTCTCGCGGGCGACGCAAAGAATAAACTTGTCAAGTTTGGCGTCCCGGTTCCTCCCCCAGACCCTACGGCCGTCGCGCGAATGCAAAAGGATCAATCGGCCAGCCGTCCGAACCTGGTGAGGCGATCCATGGGAGTTCTAAAGTCGGGCCCGGATGTCTCCGCGGCGGCCCATGCTGGCGCGCCGACCATGACGCCCGCGAGCGAATCCGGGGACGAGACCATCGGTTTTGGACCGCCGCCCAACGCAAACGTGGCTTCAACCTCCACTATTGGCAGTAGTGGAAGCACGGCCACAGTCGAAACCATAACGCCAGGGAGTCCGGAATCCCTTCCTCAAACTCCTGCGACGACGCAGGATGCGACTCCGGCAGCCTCAGATCCAAGTCCCGCGACAACTGACCCCGCGCAACCCGCAAGCACTACGACGCCTGCTCCGCCCGCCAATACGAGCCAGGAATCTACCAGCAAGAAAAAGAGCAAACTCCGAAAAATCATTCCGTTTTAATCGGTTACCCTTGATTCTCCCGGATATCGTTATTGGTTCGAATGCTGCCCGTCAGGCCAGCTAGTTCATTCGGACACACGCTGGTCCAGTCTTTATTGACTCACTCGGATCATGGTGTTACGAATGGTCTAGGGCTTATTGCGCCCTGAATGATATGCAATATTCGCGCCCGCGGTAATCGGGAGGACGGCTCGTGGCAAAGATTCTGGTAGCCGACGATAATAGCAACGTCCAAAAGACGGTCGCCCTAGCCTTGGCCGACCTGGGTGTTGAGGTAATTGCGGTAAACAATGGCGAGGCTGCCGTAAGGAAGCTCTCCGATGTTTTACCCGACCTCGTCCTGGCCGACATTTTCATGCCCGTGCGAAATGGATATGAGGTTTGCGAATACGTGAAGAAGGATTCGCGCTTCTCGCACGTGCCGGTAGTGCTGCTGGTGGGTGCATTCGACCCGTTGGATGAACGCGAAGCGCAGCGCGTTGGCGCGGATGGAATTTTAAAGAAGCCGTTCGTTCCGCCGGACCCTCTGATCACGATGGTGAAAACACTGCTGGAGCGCACTCTGGGAGACCGGTTGGTGGCCGTAGGGGCCTCGAAACCCGCGGTTTCCATGCAAAGCAAGGCTGGCGGAGTCGCAGCCGTACCGGCGCATCCCGCAGCCCCGGAAACAGCGGACGAATTCCCGATGGAAGAAGTTCAGCCGCCGGTTGACCGTCTTTCCTTCGGCGACGGGGAACGCCCGATCGCGTTCGGGCAGCTTTTGGAGACTCCCGGGAAGGAAACCGCTGCGACGGGATCCGTGGGGGTCGAGCCTGTTGATGACGAACAAATTCTGACTAGCTCTCGCGATGCATCCCTGGGAGACCCGATTTTCTGGAGAACGGAAGACCCTGAACCTGGGACGGAAGAGGAAAATTTGGATGCAGAAGGTGACATTTCCTCCGGCCTTCCGATGCGCCCGTGGAAGGTGGAGGAGGAGGCCCCGTCGCGTCCTGCCGAAGCCGACTTCTTGCAGCCGGTAGAACCGTTTGAACTGGTGCGGGAAGAAAAAGATCAAGAGGCTGGCCAGCCTTCCACGATCGTGGAATCTTCGCCGTTAATCGTCCAGGATGCCGCCTCGCAAGCTTCGCTGACCGTGGAAGCCGCAAAGCCGGAAGACCTCGCCGCCAATCCAATCGAGTGGATGGCTTCAGTTCCTCCTCCGACCGTGGAAGAGCCCCTGGCGGCGGCTCCCGAATGGGGTGCTGCAGATACCGACGGCACCGATAACCTGCATGCAAGAGAAGCAGACAATTTTGAATCCGCTCCGGAACCAGTTGCACCGGAATCCCCCGCTGCAGTAGTGGCCCCGGTTTCGGTTTCGAGATCAGCTCCAGCACTACCGTCAACGCCTCCGCCATCGTCAGCCCCAACCCCTACGCAACCCTATGACATACCTTTGGCACATAAGGTCGAAGATACGGCGCGGTCGATTCTCAAGCAAGACTGGACTGATTTATCCGCAAACCTCCAGACCAAATCCATCGATGCTGTGGCCGAGAAAGGCAAGCCCCCTTCTGTTCCTGCGGCACAGCACCTCCCGGTAACGACCGCCAATGCCCAGCCGGAGTCTGCCAGTTCCCAGCCACCCGTCTTAAAACCCTTGACGCCAAGCATAGAAGATACGGCGCGTTCGATTCTCAAGCAAGATTGGGCTGATTTGTCCGCAAACCTGCAAACCAAATCAACCGATGCTGTGGCCGAGAAGAGTAAGCCCCCTTCTGTTCCTGTGGCAAAGACCTTTCCGGTGACCACCGCCAATCCCCCGCCGGAGTCTGCTAGTTCCCAGCCACTCGATTTGAAACCCTTAACGCAAGGCACCGAAGATACAGCGCGTTCGATCCGCAAGCACGATTGGGCCGACCTGACCGCAAGCCTTCAGACAAAGCCAATCGAGCCCGTTGCCGAAAAGCCCAAACCCTCGACCGCTACGGTCGCGCAGGAACCAGTCGTGCCCGCCGCAAACCCACCACTCGCGTCCTCTTCAGCCATGCAGATACCCGCGACGACCGCGGCAAACGCTCAACCAACGTCGGCAAACTCAGCGCCGCCTGCTCTGCCTGACCAGGCCTTGGTCGAGGCCGTCGTACAGCGCGTGCTGGACAAGATGCGCCCGCAAGTGGTGGATATCATCACCAAGGAATTCTTGCGTCCGGTCGTTCAGGCTCTGGTTTCACGTGAAATCCAGAAGCGCTAGAAAACCACTCCCTTCGCTGCTCGTTTTCAAAACCCAATAAATCGTTCTCCCTTGCGCCCCGGTAAGACGCATTTGACCGTGTGCGTGGGCGTCCGTATAGTAATCCTCTTGACCTCAGGGCTGGAGAACATGCCAAGAGAGATTCCCAAGGCTTACGAACCGCAATTGATTGAACAACGGTGGGCGAAGAAATGGGCGGAGGAAAACCTGTTTCGCGCCGACGTGAACGCGCCGGGCCCGGTTTTTTCCATCGTTATCCCGCCGCCGAACGTGACCGGGTCGCTGCACATCGGCCACATGCTCGACCACACCGAGATCGATATCCTCACGCGCTGGCGCCGGATGCAGGGCTACAACACGCTGTACCTGCCCGGAACCGACCACGCGGGGATATCGACGCAGCGCGTCGTGGTGCGCCAACTGGCTGCGCAAGGCATCAATTACCGCGATCTGGGCCGCGAAGCGTTCGAACGAAAAGTTTGGGAATGGAAGGCCGAATCCGGCGGGACGATTACGCGGCAAATGCTGCAGCTCGGCGAAAGCTGCGACTGGACGCGCGAGCGTTTTACGCTCTCGCCGGAACTTTCGCGCGCCGTGACCGAAGTTTTCGTGCGCCTCTTCGAGGACGGACTGATCTATCGCGGCCACTACATTGTGAACTGGTGCCCGCAATGCCGCACTGCGATCAGCGATCTGGAAACCGTTCACGAAGAGCGGCAGGGCCACCTCTGGCACATCCGCTACCCGATCGTCGGCGCGAACGAATACGTTGTCGTGGCCACCACGCGGCCCGAAACCATGCTGGGTGACACGGCGGTGGCCGTTCATCCGAGCGATCCGCGCTACCAGCGTTTGATCGGCAAGATGGTTCTGCTGCCGCTGATGAACCGCGAAATTCCCATCGTGGACGATCTTGCCGTGGACCGCGAGTTTGGCACCGGCGCGGTGAAAGTCACGCCGGCGCACGATCCGAACGACTTTGAAATCGGGCGCCGCCACAACCTGCCCGAAATCGACGTCATGACCGATGACGCCAAAATGAGCGCCGCGGCTGGAAAATATGCCGGCCTCGACCGGTTCGAGGCGAGGAAACGCGTGATCGCCGACCTGGAATCGGCGGGCCTGCTCGAAAAAGTGGTTGACCACACCCACGCAGTCGGAATGTGCGACCGGTGTGGGACGATTATCGAGCCGCGCGCTTCTACGCAGTGGTTTGTGAAAATGAAGCCGCTGGCCGAGCCCGCGATTGCGGCCGTGGAACGCGGCGACGTTGAACTCATGCCGGATAATCGCCGCACCGAGTATTTCGAGTGGATGCGCAACATCCGCGACTGGTGCATCTCGCGCCAGCTTTGGTGGGGACACCGGATTCCTGCCTGGCATTGCGGCGACTGCAAAGAAATCATCGTCGCTCGTGAGGCCCCGACAAAATGCGCGAAGTGCGGATCGAAAAAGCTGACGCAAGACCCCGATGTGCTCGAAACCTGGTTTAGTTCGGCGCTGTGGCCGTTCTCGACGATGGGCTGGCCGGACGATACGCCCGACTACCGGAAATATTATCCAACGAGCTTGCTGGTCACCGCCTACGACATTCTCTTCTTCTGGGTCGCGCGGATGATCATGATGGGCCTACGATTTACCGGCAACGTTCCATTCAAACAAGTCTGGATGCATTCGATCGTGCGCAACGCGGAAGGCCAGAAAATGTCGAAGTCGAAAGGCACCGGCATCGATCCCGTCGAGATGAACGAGAAATTCGGGACCGACGCGATGCGCTTTACATTGGCCAGCATGGCCGCGCCCGGAACCGACATCGTATTGACCGAGGATCGAATTCTGAGCTACCGCGCGTTTGCCAACAAGATCTGGAACGCGGCGCGATTCGTGTTCATGAATTTGGACAAGTACGAAGCGGCGGGCGGCGAACCGTTGGAGGGACTGGCTTCCCCGAACGTGCGCGCGTCCGCGCCCTACGCCGCAGGCGCCGAAGTGGCGCTGATTGACCGCTGGATTTATTCGCGCCTCGCTCGCGCCACGGCGCTAGTGAATGATGCTCTGGAACACTTCCGTTTTCATGAGGCGGCGCACGTTGTCTACCACTTCTTTTGGGGGGACTTCTGCGACTGGTATATCGAATGGGTGAAGCCGGAATTGCTCTCGCCCGACCGGTCGAAATCGGCGGCAATATGGAAAAATTTATTTGCGGCATTCGAGAGCGCCCTGCGGCTGCTCCATCCGTTCATGCCGTTTATTACCGAGGAATTGTGGCACCAGTTGCCGCAACGCGCTGGCGCGCGGTCGATTGCCCTCGACCGTTTTCCGGAACCGCACGCCGAACGGATTGACGCATCGTCAGAAGAACAAGTCGCTTTGTTGCAGGAAATCATTTCTTCGGCCCGCAACATTCGCGCGGAAATGAAGCTTGATCAAAAAGCAAAACTTCCCGCTCAGCTGGGTCCGGCGACTCCCACTGGCCAGTCCACCGTGGAACGCAGTCTGGATACAATCTTGCGGCTTGCCAACCTCTCTTCCCTTTCCTTTGCCAAGCCGCCTTTTGATGCGACGAAAGGCGTCGTGCGCTCGACCAAGGATTTTGAGCTTTTCGTTCCTTACGAAGCGGCGTTCGATGTGCAGGCGGAACTTTCGCGCTTGCGAAAGGAATTGGACCGCCTCACCAAAGACATCGCCTCGAAAAAGGTGCGCCTGGAGGACGAAACATTTCGCAGCCGCGCGCCGGAGCATATCGTGAAGGGCCTTGAATCGACTCTCGCCGAGCGCCGCACGGAATTTGACAAATTGGGAGAGCGGCTCGCGCAGCTCGAAAGGCTTTAGGTAGCACAGCCACTCTTGGCTGTGCGGGTTTTGCAATCGCACTTTACCCAAGTGGCTTGTTCGAGCGACTTACAAAACCGCACAGCCAAGAGTGGCTGTGCTACTCGAACCCACAAAGCTTCCATGGCGCACGCAACTTTTCCGGGCACGACCGACCGGCGCATCGACGCGCTGCTTGCGCTGCTCGCTGACAATGCGATGATCGTGATCAGCGGAGCGAAAATCGCACGCGAAATCGGGGTGACGCGCGGCACGGTGTGGAATTGGATCCAAAAGTTGCGCGCACTGGGCGTGCGCGTCAAGGGCCATCCGCGAACCGGGTACCAGATCGAAAAGGTGCCGGATATTCTGGCGCCTAAACTTTTGCACCGGCGGCTGTCACCGGGACCGGTCGGAAAGCGAATCTATCATTTCTTCAAAATTGACTCGACGAATTCCGTTGCCATTACTCTCGGAGAGCGCGGAGAGCCCCACGGCACAATCGTAATCGCCGAGGAGCAAACGGCCGGACGCGGCCGCGCCGGGCACGCGTGGCACTCGGAGAAAACGAACGGGATCTATATGACCGTGCTCCTCCGCCCTCCGATCGCGCCGCAGCAAGCGCCGCTCATCACGTTGGCGGCGGGCCTGGCCGTGCGCGACGCGATTTTGGAGCAGACCGACCTGGCTCCTGATTTGCGCTGGCCCAACGATTTGCTCTTCGGCCGCAGGAAATTCTGCGGCATCCTCACTGAAATGAACGCGGAGCAGGACCAGATCCATTTCGTGGCCGTGGGAATCGGAATTAATGTGAACCATGAACGAATCCCGGCGGAACTCTCCTCAACCGCCACGTCTCTCAAGATCCAGACGCATCGCGAGCAGTCGCGCGTCGAAATTGTCGTGCGGTTGCTGCGGCACCTGGACTCCTACTACAATCGCTTCATAACGGAAGGGCCGGAAGCGATCGTGGCGCGGTTTTCCGAAGTTTCGAGCTATGCTCAAGGAAAACGCGTGCGGGTCGAGACTGCATCCGAAACTTACACCGGCACGACGGAAGGGCTCGAATCTAGTGGCCTCCTACGCGTGCGGCGCGATAACGGGCAAGTCTTGCCAGTGATTGCGGGAACTCTTTCCGAGGCGGATTGATGCTGCTGACGCTGGATGTCGGAAACACGAACACAGTCCTCGGATTTTTCCGCGGCACGGAACTCGTGGCGCACTGGCGGCTGACGACGGCGCGCGACCAGACGGTCGATGAGTACGGCATCCTCACCAGAGAACTATTTACCTTGGCGGGAATCGATCCGTCGTCGGTCAGCGGAGTGATCATCAGCTCGGTTGTGCCGCCGCTTAATTCCACGCTCGAGGAAATGTCCGAGCGCTATTTTCGCGTGAAGGCCTTGTTCATCGAGCCGGGCGTGAAGACCGGTATGCCCGTTTTGTATGACAACCCGCAGGAAGTGGGCGCGGACCGGATTGTAAACGCCGTCGCGGCGTTCACAAAATATGGCGGACCGTGCATCGTCGTGGATTTCGGCACGGCGATTAATTTTGACGTGATATCCGAGCGCGGCGAATACATGGGAGGAGTGCTTGCTCCTGGTATCGGCATCTCGGCCGAAGCGCTTTTCTCGCGCGCCGCCCGTTTGTTTCGCGTCGAAATTAAAGATCCGGGGAAAATCATCGGCACGAATACGATGCAGTCGCTGCAGGCCGGCCTCTATTACGGGTACGCGGACCTGGTGGATGGAATCGTCACGCGCATCAAGAGCGTGATCGGCGCAACGGCGCGCGTGATTGCGACCGGAGGGCAGGCGCCTCTGATCGCGCGGGTTTCCCGGCACATCGAAATCATTGACGAATTCCTCACGCTGGAGGGGCTTCGCATCGTGTGGGAGCGGAACCAACCGGCGAAGCGCACGGCCGTGGGCAGTCCCGATAAAGCGCCCGTTCCCTTTTCCGCCGCGAAGGAAAGAAAAACCAAATCTTGAATTCCCACGAAGCGATGGCCGAGCTGAATTACTTCAATTATTTCACCGAAATCGAGGAATATTTCTGGCAAAAGCGCGGCGCGCATCTTCTGGTTTCGCCGCTTGACTGGGCTATTGTCGAGACGTGGCAGAAGGCCGGTATTCCGCTGTCCGCTGTACTAAAAGGAATCGATCGAGCTTTTGAAAGCTTTGCGCGGTCGCGACGCGCCGCAGGTGGAAGGCAATTGAAGACCCTGTCCTATTGCGTCGACGCCGTACTCGATGCCGCGGAAGAAGAAAAGGAAACCGCCGCCGGGACGGGCCCTGTCGCGACGACAGGGAAAAAAGCCGAAGAAACATTTTCGCGGGAAGCATTGCGGATGTTTTTCAACAGGAATGCGGAACGCCTTTCGTCAGCCGCTACGGCCTTGCGTGGAACGCAGCCGGAACTCGCTTCGCGCGTGGAAGAAGCGCGCGCGCGTCTTGCGGAATTGTCGCCGCTTGTGGAATCTCCCGGGACGCTGGACCTTGAGGATCTGGAACGGCGGCTGACCGTCGTCGAAGAAAAACTTACCGCCGCTCTGACTTCCTGCGCGCCGGCAGATTTTCTCCTCGAGATCCACCGCGACATGGACCATCAACTCGCGCCGTACCGGCGAAAAATGAGCTCCGCCCAACTGGCGCAACTCGAGCGGCAATACATGCAGAAACGCCTCTGGGAGCGCTATAATCTTCCTCGCCTGAGTTTGTTCTACCTGACCTGAGACTCCCGGCCGAGGAACGCACCCCCCGCATCGGAAAGCGACCCGAATGGAAGTTCGAATAGAAAAACTGGTGTATGGCGGCGACGGCCTGGCGCATCATGATGGCCACACTGTTTTTGTGCCTCTGGTCCTTCCGGGAGAGCTCGTTCGAATTGAATCTTCCAGTCGGAAAAAAAAATTCATTCGCGGAAGGTTGGAACACGTCGTAGAACCCTCGCCGGAGCGCGTGCCGGCCCCGTGTCCGCATTTTGGACGCTGCGGAGGCTGCCAGTACCAACACATGCCGTACGAAGCGCAGAAGCGCTTCAAAGGGGAAATTCTGCGCGAGACGTTCGGGCGCATTGGCCGCATCCAGTGGGCGGGCGCCATCG
This sequence comes from uncultured Acidobacteriota bacterium, assembly GCA_963719875.1. Classification (GTDB taxonomy): domain Bacteria; phylum Acidobacteriota; class Terriglobia; order Acidiferrales; family UBA7541; genus Palsa-360. Next base: position 675,356 of record CAVRDJ010000004.1, read on the forward strand.
AGACGCACTCTTCACCCGCATTTGGCTATCGCAATCGGGCGCAATGGAAGCTTCGAACGAATCAGGCCGGCTCCGCGGGAAGCGCTGCGATCGGGTATTTTGAAATGGGTAGCACGAGACTTTGTGACGTCACGGAATGCTCGATTCTTTCTCCGCGGCTCGCCGACGCATTTTCCCGGCTGCGCCAAATAGTCTTGCAGGGCAAAGGCCTGACGGGGATCGATGAAATCGAAGCCTTCGCCGATTCCAGCGACGAAAAGATCCTTCTGAATCTTTCGGCCGAACGCCTCACCGATTCTCCTGAATCGATCGCAACCGCCTTGAGCCAATCGTTGCCGAATGTGGAATCGATCTTGATCCAGGATCGCCGCGCCGATAAATTTCATCTCGCGGGGCCGGGATATCTGACTTATCAAGCAGGTGGGAATTCCTTTCGCGTGGGCCATCTCTCGTTTTTCCAAGTCAATCGCTTTTTGATTGAGGCCCTTGTCGAAGCCGTGATCGGAACGGACCGAGGGCGGCTGGCGCTCGATTTATACGCGGGCGTGGGGTTGTTCAGCGTGGCGCTGGCCAGGCAATTTGAGCGCGTGATCGGCGTGGAATCGAATCCGGCCGCGGCGAAGGACCTTGAGACCAACTTGAAAGAGAGCGGCGGATCGTCCCCGTCCTCACGCAACGTTACCGTCGAAGGATTTCTCTCCCGGTGGCATGAGCAGCCGGACCTGGTGGTGGTTGATCCACCGCGCGCGGGCATGGAAACAGACGCGCTCGTTCACCTCAAGAAACTCGCTCCCGCGCGCGTCCACTATGTTTCCTGCGACCCGGCCACTTTGAGCCGGGACCTCGGGCAACTGCTTGGCACGAATGATGACGGACCGTACGAGATCGAGAGCATTAATTTATTTGACATTTTCCCACAAACCTATCATATGGAGGTGTTGGTGCGGCTCAGACGGCGCGCATGAAGCTGCCTTCCCTCTTCCCCGTCGCATTTTTCGCGGGAGGAATTCTCCTCTCGATTGAGGTGAAGAAATTTGCCCTGCTGGGCCCTCGACTTTTTCTTTTCGCCGCGCTTCTGTTTCTTCTGTTTGGGTACACCTCGCTCCGCCGAAATTGGATCCTCGTTGCCACGCTGTTCGCCGCGGGCGCATGGTTATCGCTTGGCGTTTCCGCATCAAATCTGGAACGCGCGTCCGTCCCTCCGAATCTTGCCAGCACGCTGATCGAATCCGGGAAGCTGGATGGGAGTACAGCCTTGCGCTGGCGCGGACGTTTGCGCAGCGATCCGCTCCAGTTGCCGTGGGGAAAGCGCTATGAAATCAAACTGGAGGAGGTCGAATCGTCCGCGGGAGATACGCCCGTCGCCGGCGGCTTGCGTTTAACGTACTACAGGGGGGAATCGGCGAGCGTGGCTCCGCCTCCGGCGCGCGCCGGGGATCGCGTCGAAGCGCTCGTCCGTCCGCGTCCTATCTACAATTATGGCGATCCCGGCAGCTTTGACGCTCGCGGATTTTACGCGCTCCAGAATATTCAATTGCAGGGCGCGCTGCGGCACGCTCAGCTTCTGACGATTGTCGGGCATCCCCGATTGACGCTCTCCGACCGGTTTGCCCGCTTGCGTGGCCGCTTTCTCAATTCGCTCAACGAGCTGTTCGCATCTCGTCCGGACGAGGGAGCCCTCGGTCGCGCCATGCTGCTCGGTGACCGCAGTTTCGTCGAGCGCGACCGGCTGGTCGAGTATCAAAAAACCGGCGTCTATCACGTTTTGGTGCTTGCGGGACTTCACGTCGGTGCGCTCGCGGCGTTTTTTCTCTGGGCGGGGCGCCGCCTGCGCTTCGCCCTCTTTCCGCGCATTCTCCTGACTCTTCTTGCGCTCGCGTCCTATGCGTGCATCGTCGAGGATCGTCCGCCGATCCTGCGGGCCGTTGTCATGGCGGCTGTATTTTTGTCCGCGAAGCTCATTTACCGGCGCATGGATTTACTCAACGTGGCGGCCATTTCGGCGTTGGGGATCCTGGTCGCGCGGCCTTCGGAAATCATCGATGCGAGTTTCCTCTTAACATTTTCCGCGGTGGCAACGATTGGAGCGATTGCGGTTCCCTGCATCGCGCGTTCCAGTGAGCCTTACCGACTTGCACTCGACCACCTGTCCGACGTAACTCGCGATGTTTCTCATGCGCCGCGGGTGATTCAGTTCCGATTGGAAATGCGCGCGGCTGCGGCATGGATCTCCGCTCGCCTGCCACATAATGCGGCACCCTTTGGATCCGGCCTGCTGGTGCACCCTTTTCGAGCCGCTTTCTATTTCTGGGAGATCATTTTCATTTCCGCAGTCCTTCAGCTCGGGATGCTTCCCCCGCTCGCCTACTACTTTCATCGCGTCAGTTTGACTGGACCTTTCGCGAACGTTCCCGCGCTCTTGCTGACTGGATTAGCTGTCCCGATCGGATTCCTCATGCTTGCTGCTTCTCTTGTCTCTCACCCCCTTGCGACAGGTCTCTCGAAACTTCTTGGATTCATTCTCTCGCTGCTCGACGTATCCGTTCGATGGTTTGCAGGCTGGCACGGGGCAAGCTACCGCATTCCAGGACCGTCCTTCGCTCTCATGGCAGTTTTTCTCGGTTTCGCAGTCGCGCTATCCGCGGCGATTCGTATGCGAAGAAACGCATGGTGGGCATCAAGCGCTGCGATCTTCTCACTAGCCACGGCTGTCATCATCGCGACGCATCCTTTTCCGCCGCGCTTCACGCCTCAGCGCCTGGAATTGACGGTGCTCGATGTGGGACAGGGCGACAGCCTATTTCTTTCGTTCCCGCGCGGACGAACCATGCTGGTCGATGCGGGCGGTGAACTCGGAAATTTTCATTCGGGCGGCATGCGCTCCGGGATTGACATTGGTGAGGATGTCGTTTCGCCGTATTTGTGGTCACGGGGGCTGAAAAAAATTGACATTGTGGCACTCACGCATGCTCACGAGGATCACCTTGGAGGGCTTCCAGCCATTTTTGAAAATTTTCGCGTCGGTGAATTCTGGGTGGGACGCGACATTCAGAGCGGCGCCTACCGGCAAGTCCTTGCGGAGGCGCGAGCACACGGTGTGCTGATCCGACATCTGAAACAGGGCGATTCTTTCTCCGAGGATGGCGTATCGGTGAACATTTTGTGGCCGGACGACCTTTCGGAAGGCCAGTCCGCGAAGAACGATGATTCCCTGGTCATGCGATTGACCGACGGCAATGAAACCTTGCTGCTGGCGGGAGATATCGAGCGGCCCTCGGAGCGCAGGATTCTTGCCGAGGAACAACCCGTGGGAGTGAATTTCCTGAAGGTGGCTCATCACGGCAGCAAAACATCCACGACCGACCCGTTTCTATCCGCGGCGCACCCGGCGTTCGCGGCGATTTCCGTGGGCAAGGACAACCTCTTCGGCCATCCTTCGCCCGAAGTGACCGGCCGTCTGGAAGCGGCCGGCGTGCGCGTCTATCGCACCGATCGCGACGGCGCCATAACGGCGAGTACCGATGGCAGCACATTGAAGGTGAGCACAAATCTCAACGCGGCCAAGTAGCGCGGGCTTTAGCCTGCGGGGTTTCATGTTTACGTTAGGGCAAACCTAAAATGCTGGACAGATTACGAAAAGACTCAATCTTTTGTCAGTCCGAGGCACGCTGCATGCCGAGGAATTTCTCCTTTAGTGGGTTTAAATTGAAGAGAGATTCCTCGCTTCGCTCAGAATGACAAAATAAACTACTTTTTCCGCGGACCGTGAAGCGTGTGCTACTACCCTCCACCGCGCCACAACATCACAATCCACAGGATTGCCATCGCCACCGCGAGGCCGATGCCCGCTTCATACTCCCGATTTTGACGGTAGAGCCGCCATGAAAACCGTTCCGTTGAGGCCAGAGCGGGCGAGAGCCGCGGCCAGAACGCAGGGACCTTCGATGCGTAATCCTCAAACGCGGCGCCGTAGAGTGACTTGAGTTCGCCCTGCTCCCGCCGAATTACAACAGGATAAAAAATCGCGAGATATGCAGCCAGCAACAGCGTGGAAATCCACGAATGGCTCGCCACCGAAAATCCCATGGCGAGAAGAACGCTTCCCAAATACAAAGGGTTCCGAGTGAAAGCGTATGGTCCCGAGATCGCCAGCTGTTTGTGTTTGCGGAGATATCCCGCGGCATATCCGCGCAGGAGCAACCCCAGAATTGCAATTCCCACTCCTCCGAGCAGCCACTTCATCTGTGGCCGCGCAAACCAAAATGCCGCGATGCCGACCGGGTATCCGACGCGGACACGCCACCGGATCCAAAAATTTGTCTTGGGGCTCAAGCAGGGGCCTTCAGAAGCGCGGCGGTCGCAGCCAGCACGTCTCCGACGGTGATTCGCAGCATCGCCGCGGAGTACTCCGAGCGCCGCTTGTAGCTGATCTCCTCTGGCCGCGCATTGTGTACGATCACCGCACTGGACACAAACGGGCCATTGCGCGCAGGATCGGTAGGGCCGTACAAACCGACGACCTGAGTGCCGAGGGCCGCCGCCAAGTGCAGCGGACCTGAATCCGCCGCGATAACACATCGCGCATGCGCCAGAAGCCCCATCAATTCCTCAATCGTCGTCGCGATGACCGCGGGACGAGCGGGGGCGGCCGCGCGTACCGTTTCCTCCGCGAGGGATTTTTCACCCGGACCGTAAATCACGATCACACTCATACCATTTTCCCTTTCAAACTCGCGGCAAAATTCACCGTACCGCTCCGCCGGCCAACATTTCGCGCGCCAACTTCCGCCCGGGCCGACAACGATGTACTCTCCGCCGATTCCAAGGTCATGCAGACGCGCGCGAATTGATGCCGCGCCACCTGCCGGGACGCGCAGCGGATACTCCGGCGCTTGTGGGCGCGAGGCTCCTGCCTGCTCCGCCAAAGAATAATTCAACTCCGCGACGTGGCGGCCAGAGGGGATCACACGCTCGGTATAGAACATAGCCGCGCCCTCTTCGCGCGCCCAGGCACGATCGAAGCCAATGCGGCGCCCGGCGCCGGAAAGCGCGGCAAGTATGGATGATTTATAGAGGCCCTGGAAATCGATGGCGCACGCGTACCGGTTCTCGCGCAGGCGCTGAACGCACTCGATCGCGCCCCAAGCCGAGCGGCGGTCAAACGGAATCACGTCGTTAATTGCCGGGCTTCCCTCCAGCACCGGCGCCCATTTCCGTTCGACAACCCAATCGATTTTCGCGCCCGGATGCGCCGCCCGCAGCGCGGCAACCGCTGGAACGGTGTGCAGGATGTCGCCAAGCGCGGTCAGCCGTACGACCAGGAAACGCTCCTCACGCTCATTCATCGCGGCGCGGCGCAGCTGCGCCATCCTGAAGAATCTGGCGCACCGCATCCTTCAGATCCCCGGCCAGCGCGTCGGGCTGCCTGGGCCAAGTGGCGCGATGCAATTCGTATTCCCCGCGGCCGTACCCGGTCATCACCAGGATTCCGCGCGCTCCGGCCGCATGGCCCATCTCGAGGTCCGCGTAACGGTCGCCCACGATCCAGGAGGCAGACAAATCCAGTGCGTGTTCGCGCGCCGCCTGCTCGAGCAAACCTGGGTTCGGTTTGCGGCAATCGCAGGCGTCTTCCGATTTGTGCGGGCAGAAGTAGATCGCATCAATCCAGGCTCCCCCGGCCGCCAGCTTCGAAACCATCTTCTTGTGGACTTCGTGCACCAGTGATTCCGGGAAAATGTTTCGGGCGATGCCGGACTGGTTGGTAACGACGATCACCGGAATTTCGGCCTGATTCAATTGGCGAATCGCTTCGGCGGCAAACGGGAAGATTTGAAAGCGGTCAATGTGATTGATGTATCCCATTTCCTCACTGATCGTGCCGTCGCGGTCCAGAAACGCCGCGCGCCGCAATGGTTGCGTCTCAGACATTCCCGGCGCCCCGTACAAAAAGATTCTTCGGCGAATCTTTAAATCGCATCGCGGCGGTGAACACGGAATCCACGGTAATCCGCGTCATGCAACGATGATCGACCGGACACCGCCGCAGGAAACATGGACTGCAGGAAACGGGCTCTCGAATCAAAGTGAATTGTTCCGTCACGGGGGCAGTGCCCTCCGGATCTGTCGGCCCAAAAATTCCAATGACCGGAAGGCCCACGGCGGCGGCCACATGCATGGCGCCGGAATCATTGCCAACAAATACCGAGCAACAGGCAAACAGCGCCGCCAGATCGCGCAGGGATGTCTCGCCAACCAGAAAAATGGCGCGCGACTTCATATGCGAGCGAATGCGAGCGGCGATTTCCTTTTCCCCCACCGTGCCAAAAAATATCACATCGGCGCCACAATCCGAAATCAGGCGATCGGCAAGGAGCGCAAAACGCTCCGGCGGCCAGCACTTGGCCGCGCCGTAGGAAGCGCCGGGAGCGATCGCGCACCGCCATGCGTTTTGTCTTGCGCCCGCGCTCCGCAGGGCGGATTCCGCGGCTGTGCGCGCCGCATCGGAAAGGAGCAAGCGGATCGGAGGGGTTGCCGGCGAGGCTTCGATCCAGCCCGCGCGATGCAGCAATTCCAAATAATATTGCGATTCGTGTTTGGAAATCTCACCCTCTTGCGGGACTCGGATCGCCTTCGTGAGGAGCGGACCGCGCGCGTCTCGAGCATATCCGATGCGTTCGGGAATGCCCGCGCGCCATGCGAGCCACGCGGCTTCAAAAGCATTTTGCAGGAGCACGGCGATGTTGAATTGTTCTTTACGTAACTCGGCGACGAGCTTTTCCCGGCCAAGCCATCCCCGGTGGCGTCCGAGAAAGTCGTACCGCAAAATTTGGTCCGCGAATGGCTGTCCTGAAAACAGATCGGCAACGACAGGCCGTGCCAATACGCAGATTTCATCCTCGGCGTGCGTCCGGCGAATCGTTTCCAATGCCGGGATCGCCATCACCGCATCGCCAACCCAATTTGGAGCGCGAACGAGAATTTTCATTGCGCCTCGCCCGCTTTCCCGCGCAGCCCCGCGTCCGTAACAGCGCTCCAAAAACTCTCCGGCAAATCAAAAGAAATCCGGCAACAATACGCCGGCAGCGCCGTGAACTGAGCGTTCCGGAGATTCCACACGTCTTTTTCAGTGCATAACAACGCGTCGGCGCCGCAAGTTGCCGCAACCTGCTCCAGTTCCGCCGCCTCTCGTGCGGTGTACACATGATGATCTGCGAAGCTGCGTTGCTGAACCACCTGGAGTCCCCAGTTGCGCGAATCCTCGAAAAAAGCGGCGGGGTTCCCAATTCCGCAAAACGCCAGGAATCGCGCCTTCTGCCAATCCTGCGGCGGCAAGGCTACGTCCAGCCTCGGAACGCGCAGAACGCTTTCGAGGCGCGTGGAAGCGTAGACGATGGGGCTGCTCGTGTGCCTGCGAATGATCGCTTCGATGGCGGGGGAAGGCGCCTGCACGCTTCGCGTGATGACTACAATGTGCGCGCGCCGCAACGCCGCGAGCGGCTCGCGCAAGCGGCCCGCGGGCAGCAGCATGCCGCCGCCAAATGGATCCGTGGCGTCTACCAGCACGACGTCGGCATCGCGCGACAGTTTCAAATGTTGAAATCCGTCATCCAGCACAAACCAATCGATTCCGTGCCTCGCCAGAACCATGCCGCTTTTGAACCGGTCCGCCCCGACGCCAAGCTGAACTTTTCCTGCGAGCCGCTCACGCAGCAGCGCAACTTCGTCGCTTTGCGGAACACCATTTCTGCCGCCATCAGTGGTTCCTCGATACCCTCGCGTCAGAATCGCCGCGTGCTTCCCTTCCTCGGCGAGACGCTCCGCGATTGCCAACACCATCGGCGTCTTGCCGGTACCCCCCACGGTCAGATTTCCCACGCTGAGAACTGTCCCCGGCAATTTCCGCTTGCGGAAAATGCCTCGCCCGTAGCACCAGGCTTTCACGCGCGCAATCACGGAATACAGAGCTGACAGCGGCCACAGCAGGCGAAGCCATCCCGAAGACCGCTTCACCTTCCACCCCGATCTGAACCAATGACACGCTCGATGTACTCCAGAACACGCTCCGTCGCGCCCCGATTTCGGTCTACCAAATTCCGCGCGCATGATCCCATGTGCGCCGCGCGATCCGGTTCCCGAAGCAAACCTCCCCACGCCGCACCCAGATCCTCCGAATTTTTCACCTGGATCGCGGCGCCTGCCGCGAGAAATTTCCCCGACATTTCGCGGAAATTTCCCATCGACGGGCCGTAGATTGGAACTTTGCTGAATGCGGCCGGCTCGAGGATATTGTGCCCGCCGCCGGGAACGAGCGAGCCTCCCACGAACACGGCGTCAGCGAGACGATACAACCCGGCAAGCTCGCCGAGGCTGTCAAGCAAAATTACATTGACTGGATCAGAAAGCGCGGCGCTTCCGGCTCCGTTGAGTACGAGGTCGCTGCGACGCAGCAATTTTCGCCCCGATTCGGCGACGATTGCTGCGGCATTGTCGAATTGCTCCGGCTTCCTCGGCGCGAGAATCAAAAGGGCGCGTGGAAATTCGCGCTCGACCTCTGCAAATGCCCGCAGGACGGGAATTTCTTCATCGGCAAGCACGCTCCCGGCAACGAGCACCGGACCGCGATTACTCTTTGCCAATTCAGCCTCAAGCCACGCGGAAAGAGGGGTTTCGCATGGCTCAGCAAGATCGTATTTTAGATTGCCGGTGACCAGGACGCGCGCCCTCGGCGCGCCCAAGGCAATCAAGCGCGCGGCATCTTCCTCGCTTTGCATGAGAAAGAGCGCTGCATCGCTCAAGACTTTTTTCAGAAATCCCGCCAGAGCTCCGGCAGAATACGCAAGCGCCCGGCCATAGCCACGGAACGAGCGCTCCGACAGCCGTCCATTCACGAAAATAACCGGCACCTGCGCGTGGCGGCACTCGCGCAGAAAATTAGGCCAGATCTCGGTCTCGACGATGATCACCGCTCCAGGGCGAGCGGCATCGAGAGTACGCTTGACCGGACCGCGCCAGTCCAACGGAAAATAGAAAACCGCATCCGCAAATGGCATCCGCTCGCGCGCCACCTTCTGTCCAGTGACTGTTGTGGTGGAAACGACGAGGCGGCGCAGCGGAAACTTTTTTTTCAGCAGCAGCGCGAGGGGCAGGACGGCGAGAACCTCGCCGACGGATACAGCATGAATCCAGATCGATTTTTCTCGCGCTCCCTCAGAGCCGCCGCGTAACTCTGGCGGAAACCTCCATCCGAGGCGTTCCGGAATGTTGCTGAGGTATTTCCCCTGGATCAACCCGCGCAGCAGGAAATAGGGCGAGAGCAGGAGGATCCCCGCGGCCGTCAGCAGACTATAGAGCGCATACATCCCAAGAGGCCCTTGGCGAGCCGTCTCCTGTCCAGGAAAAATGTAGAACTATCCCAATCGCCACTACAAACCGGATATTATAGGCGCACCGCTGGCATTGGCATACCAATAGTCGAGTGAACCTTTCATCGGGAAGGCGCATCATAGCCAACCAGATCATGCTTCGCGCAATCCTTACAATCGTGATGCTCTTCCCTCTCGGTGCTTCAAGCCAAAGCGCGCCGCCGGACCCTATGTCGCTGCCCACCCGCGACTCGCATCAAGACTTGACCATCGTCGCCGACCCCTATATCCGGGCAGCTCGCTATAGCAAAGAAGTCTTTGGCAAGGATTCTTTCTACGCCGCCGGCATCATCGCGATCGATGTCTATTTCCGAAACGACAATAACGTGCCAATCCGCCTTAATACCGGAACGATCCAACTGGTCATTTCTCAGCCCGGCCAGGATCGCCAGCGTTTGGGCGCCCTTTCTCCCGAGGAGGTCGCCGATCGTACGCTCTTGACGGCCAACTCCAATATTCGGGCGCACCGTCCATTCCCGTTCCCGGGTTCCTCATCGAGTTCGGGCCACAGCAAGGATTGGACTGAGATGACCACCACGCTCCGATCCGTGGCCCTCGGCACCGATGTTTTGCCGCCTCATGCCACCACTCACGGATTTCTCTTCTTCGACCTGAACCACGACTTCGGCGCGATTCGCAACTCGCACCTATACATCCCCGATCTTGCCTTCATGACGGACAACAAAGCCCTCTTCTTTTTCGAAATCGACCTCGCCGATGTTCCGTCAAGGTAACTGAATCGACTGGCTCGCAGACTAGACAGGTAGCGTCGGCGTCTCGCCGGCAATCCTGCATCGAGCGGAGATAGGAAATATCGCCGGCGGGACGCCGGCGCCACGAAATCGCGTCAACCTGCTACAACGTCTGGAAAAATGAGTTACTACCTGCGCGAACACGAATTTGCTGAATGCGTACGCGTCGGATAGAATGATGGTTCCAAACGGGCCCGCCTCTCAACATGACACTCCTTGACGAATTGAATTCCGGACAGCACGAAGCCGCGACCACCATCGATGGTCCCGTCCTAATTCTCGCCGGGGCGGGCACGGGCAAGACGCGCGCCATTACCTACCGGATCGCGCACTTGATCGAGCAGGGCGTGCCCGGCAGCGCGATCCTCGCCGTAACATTCACGAACAAGGCTGCGGGGCAAATGAAAGATCGCGTGCGCGATCTGCTCGTCCGCCAGGGCAAGGCCTTCGACGATCCGTGGATCGGAACGTTTCACGCGTTTTCCGCATGGCTCTTGCGCCGCGAAGCGAAGCGCCTCGGGCTGCCCCGCGATTTCAAGATATTTGACGCCGACGACCAAATCGCAACTGTGAAACTTGCTCTTGAACATTTAGACATCAAGGACCCGGGCGAGAAAGTCCGCGGCCTTCTCGAGCGCATTAGCTTTGCGAAGAATCATGCGCAGACTCCCGCGCAGATTGCCACGGAGGCCGCCAAGCACAGCGACCCGCTGGGAATTGCCGCCTCAAAAGTGTACGGGGAGTACGAAAACATTCTCCGCAAGGCCGGCGCTCTCGATTTTGACGATCTTCTCCTGCGCGCCGTTCAAGTCCTCCGGGAATTTCCGGAAGCGCGATCCGCTTGGCAAACGCGTTTCCGCTACATTCATGTCGACGAATACCAGGATACCAACCGCGTGCAGTACGACCTGTTGCGGTTGCTGGTAAACGACTCGCGCAATTTATGCGTCGTCGGCGACGAGGATCAATCCATCTACCGCTGGCGCGGCGCCGATATCGGCAACATTCTCCGCTTTGAGGAAGATTATCCCGGCGCGCGCGTCGTTCGCCTGGAAGAGAATTACCGCTCGACGCAGAAAATTCTCGACGCCGCCGCAGGCGTCGTCTCGAACAACCGCCGCCGTCTCGGGAAAAGTCTCAAGGCGACCCGCTCCTCGGGCAATAATTTGGCATTTTTTGAAGGGCGTGACTCGAAAGCCGAGGCCGAATACATTGCCGACGCAATCCGTATCCTTCATGGCGAAGACCCGGCCGTTCACATTGCCGTTCTCTACCGCACGAACGCGCAGTCGCGCTCCTTTGAAGAGGAGCTGCGCACGCGCGGCATGCGCTATCGCATGCTGGGGGGATTCTCGTTTTACCAGCGCGCCGAAGTGAAGGATGCGCAGGCCTACGCACGCCTGGCGATTTTTCCGGACGACGACATCGCTCTGCTCCGGGTGATCAATACGCCCCCGCGCGGTATTGGAAAAACATCCATTGACTCCCTTTCTGCCGTTGCGCGTCAACATGATATTTCCCTATGGGCCGCCATTGGCAAAATGCTTGATCCCTCGGCTTCAGGCCGCTCTCTTGCCCCCCTACGGGATTTCCGTACATTGATTGATAGCTTGCAGCAGGAAATTTCCTCTTCCTCGCCTGCGGATTTCTTGCAGTCTATCCTGACCCGCAGCGGGTATCTCGACATGCTCTCGCAGCGCGACTCGAGCGAAGACACGGCGCGCGCCGACAACCTGCGCGAACTCGTCAACGCCATGGCGGAAGGCGCCGAGCGCGGCGAAACCCTTTCCGACTTTCTCGACCACGCCGCCCTGGTCAGCGATGCCGACAACTTTGACGAAGACGCGCTGATCACGCTCATGACGCTGCACAGCGCCAAAGGACTTGAATTCGATCACGTATTCCTGACCGGCATGGAGGAAGGCATCTTCCCTCACAGCCGGTCTCAAGACGACAATGAAGAGCTCGAGGAAGAGCGCCGCCTTTGCTACGTCGGAATGACGCGTGCCAAGCAAACGCTCACGCTGACGCGCGCCGTGTATCGCCGCATGTATGGCTCCGAGCGCCTCTCCGGGTCCATGCCGTCCCGCTTCCTCCAGGAAATTCCGGCGGACCTGATCGATACGGCGGCCGGTTCCCTCGCCGAAGCCGGCGAGACACGCCGCTACGAGCCGGACCCTGAGTACTCCTACAGCGAGGAAGAATTTTCACGCCGCGTGAAGCGCGTTGCTGCCCCTTCGCGCGCTGTTAGCGAGGCCCCCAGCCGCCCGCGTTCGAGCGCATCCTCGCGCCTCGGCAAGCAAAATGCAAACCCGCTCATCGGACAGCGCGTGCGCCATGCTACCTACGGTACCGGGACCATCATCGCTGTGGAAGGCGATGAGCCGGAACGTAAGTTCACGATACGATTCTCCGATCACGGCACGAAAAAACTTATGGAGTTGTACGCCAACCTGAGCTGGGCGTGAAGTAGGACGGGCTTCAGCCTGTCGATTTTCCGAGGCTGCATGCAACCAAAACCAGACAGGCTGAAGCCCGTCCTACTGAAAAGCAAATCCACCTCGACGATTTCCAGTTTGTGACATGACATGAGGCCAGCAGTTGCGGAGCCGCCCGCCTCAAGGTAGAGTCACTTCGATTGTCATCTCTCTCGTGGGGATGGTGCCGAGTGGGTTCAGGGCTGTTTCGCGTCAAGAATATTGACCAGTTGATCTCCGATGCAGACGAACCCGAACGCCGGTTAAAAAAATCGCTGGGCTGGCTGAGCCTCACTTCTCTCGGCATCGGCGCCGTCATAGGTTCCGGAATCTTCACGGTTGTCGGAACGGCCATCGCCGGACAAAAGCTGCAAGTTTCATCGATCCTCAACGCTCCCCTGCTCGAGTATCTGATTTACCGATCTCCTTCGTTTGGCCGCCCCGGGGCCGGGCCGGCCATCGCCATTTCATTTTTGCTCGTGGCGGTCGTGTGCGGATTTGCCGCGCTGTGCTATGCGGAACTCGCCGCCATGATTCCAATCGCCGGAAGCGCTTACACCTACACCTACGCCACGATGGGCGAACTCATCGCCTGGATCATCGGCTGGGATCTCATCCTCGAATACGCCGTCAGCAACATGGCTGTGAGTGTGGGGTTCTCGGCGCACGTGGTCGGATTGCTGGATTGGTTTGGCATTCATCCGAATCCTCGCTGGATCTCGCCTGCGTACCTGCCCAGCGGCCTGAGCGACCTTTCTGGCAACGAACTCTTGCCGCCCGGCTGGCACTTCGGCTTTAACTGGCCCGCGTTCCTGATCGTCATGTTGCTCACTGTCATCCTCGTGCGAGGCATCCGCGAATCCGCTGAAACGAACAACGTGATGGTCCTGCTCAAACTCGTGGCAATCGTTGTCTTCGTGGGGTTCGGCGCAAGGCTCATTCATCCGGCGAATTGGCATCCTTATGCGCCGAACGGCTGGCCGGGAATCCTGACGGGCGGCTCGATCATTTTTTTTACCTACATTGGATTCGATTCCGTCTCGACCGCTGCCGAAGAGACGAAGAATCCTCAGCGCGATCTCCCAATCGGAATCATCGCCACGCTGGTGATTTGCACGGTGCTGTACATTGCCGTCGTCGTGGTGCTAACGGGTCTCGTCCCCTGGCAAACACTGTTGGATGATGCGGCCCCGGTGGTGAATACACTGAAGCGCCTTGGCCTCGAAAACATTCGTCTGATTGTTCTCCTGGGCGCGTTGCTGGGGATGATTTCCTCGCTACTTGTCTTTCAGTTGGGTCAGGCGCGCGTCTGGTTCGCGATGTCGCGCGACGGCTTGTTGCCCCGGATCTTCAGCCGCGTCCACACCAACTATCGCACTCCCGATTTTTCCACGTGGGTCGCGGGCGTTGTGGTCGGCGTCCCTGCGGGACTGCTGGACATCGGGACGCTCGCGGACCTTTCCAACATCGGCACGTTGTTTGCCTTCGCTCTCGTAGCGGGGGGAGTATTGATCCTGCGCTACCGCGATCCGGGCCGGCATCGCGCCTTCCGCGCTCCCGGTGGGCCGCTCGCGCCGGTTATGACGATTTTTACCTGCCTGCTGCTGATGGCCGGTTTGCCGATCATGAATTGGATCCGTTTCTTTGTTTGGCTGGCTATCGGTCTTGTGATCTACTTTTCCTATAGCCGCAAGCGCAGTACCCTGCGCGGGTAGCCGGGGGTTGCCGAACATCGATGCTTCGCAAAGGAAGTCTCGCCTCGCGGATCACAGCCGCCTCTGCGACGGCTGTCATCGCCGCCTTTTCCGCTCTGCTGCTCCCGCACCCGGCTCGCGCCTGGGGCGCAGGCGCCGAGCGGCTGGTCGTCACCAAGGCCGTCGACACCCTTCCGCCGGACATTCGCGGCTTTTTCAATGCCAACCGCGAATTTCTAAGCCGTCACGTCACCGATCCTTTGGAGTGGCTTGCAAGGACACCCTTGACTGAACGCCGCAACCACTTTCTCTATCTCGATCACTACGGAAAATTTCCATTCGATTCCCTGCCGCGCGACTACAAATCCGCACTCGACAAATTCTCAAAGGACAAGCTGGAAGGCGCCGGCGTGTTGCCGTGGCAAATCGGCGTGTACAGCCAGAAGCTTACGGCAGCGATGCGCGATCACGATTGGGAGGAGGTTCGGCTCGACGCGGCTTACTTGGCCGCTTATGTTGCCCTGGCGCACGACCCGTTTCACACCACGGAAAATTTCGACGGCCATTTGTCCGGCCAGCCCGGCATCGATGCGCGTTTCGGCACGAACCTGGTCGACCGGTACTCGCTGTTTTTCCCCATGCACACGGACGATGCGGTTTTTGTGAACGATCCGACGGGAAATGCCTTTGACGCGGCCCTGTCCGCGCATGCTTCGCTCGAGAGCGTATTGCTCGCCGACCGCCGCGCCCGGAGAGGACTCTCTGATTATACCGATGACTACTATGATCGATTTTATAATTATGCCGGGGCGATTCTGATCCGCCAGCTCACGGAGGCCGCGACCGACATCGGCTCCTACTGGCTCACCGCCTGGATCAACGCCGGCCGCCCTCCGCTTCCGGTACAATGATTTCCGGCATGACCAACGCGCCCATCACAGAAGCCGTTTTCACTGCGCTCCCCAAGGCCGAATTGCACGTTCATCTGGAAGGCTCCATCACGCCTTCCACCCTGGTGGAATTGGCCGCGCGCCACGGGGTCACCCTTACGCCTGAGGAGACCGCCCCGCGCTACGCCCCCGGCAATTTCGACCAATTCATCGAAAATTTCATCTGGATCACTTCGTTCCTGCGAGGCCCCGCAGACTACGCCTTGATCGCGCGGCGATTTGCCGAATCCCTGCAGCGCCAAAACGTTCTTTACGCGGAAGTCACGCTTTCGATCGGCGTGATGTTTCGACGCGATCAGGACCCCGCAGCCAATTTTGCCGCGCTACGCGACGCCGCCGCGCAGGTTCCCGGCGTCCAGCTGAAATATATTTTTGATGCCGTCCGCCAGTGGGGCGCCGCGGCAGCGATGGAGGTCGCGCGGATCGCCGCCGAATTGCGCTCGCCCGATATTATTGCCTATGGGATTGGCGGCGATGAACTGGGACTTCCCACGGTCGATTTGCGCCCGGTATATGAATTCGTGGCCAGCCAGGGCATGCACCGGCTGATCCACGCCGGGGAGATCGGCGGACCGGAAATCGTCCGTGAATCCGTGGAACTGTTGGGCGCGGAGCGGATCGGCCACGGCATCGGCGTGATGCGCGACGAACGCACCATGGACTTCATCGCCGCGCGAAACATTCCCCTTGAGGTCTGTCCTACGAGCAATCTTCGCACCGGCGCTTTGGCCCGACAGATTGGCCGCCCCACGGCCGGATACGAACAGCATCCGTTGCCATTATTTTTTCGGCGCGGCCTTCCCGTAACGCTTTCGAGCGACGATCCAGCCATGTTTGAAACCACGGTGAGCGACGAATACCGCCACATGCATCGCATGGGGCTCACTCCCGGAGAACTCGTACGTCTCGCCGAGGCGAGTTTTCACCATTCCTTCCTGGCGCCCGACGAAAAGCGCGCCATGCTGGACAAATTTCATTCCGGCGTGGCGGCGCTGGGCTTGGTATAATGGCGGCGATGAAAGCACACGTGTGGGTCATGCCGAAGCGCACCGTCCTCGACCCGCAGGGCCAGGCCATACAGCATGCCCTTACTTCTCTAGGGTTTAGCGAGGTTCGCAACGTCCGCCAGGGCAAATTTTTCGTTCTCGATTTGAATGGCGTGGCCCGCGAAGCCGCCGAAAAGCAGGTCGAACGCATGGCCAGGGAAATCCTGGCGAATCCCGTGATCGAGGAATTTCGCTACGAAATCCTGGAATAGACGTGTTTTTTCCAAAATAGCACTGGCTGTTAGTTTCAGGAAACACCGCGTCTTACCCGCCCGTATATGCAATTCTCTTGTGTTACTCTTTTTTATGCGGGCCTCCTTGTCTGTCGCCTAGCTAAACGTCCGGAGATGAAACTGTGTGTGGAATCGTCGGATATATCGGGTCCAAAAAAGTTGTCCCTCTGATTCTGGATGGGCTGCGCCGCCTCGAATATCGTGGATATGACTCTGCCGGCATTGCCGTGGTCGGAGCGGATGGAAAAGTGCACATCCGTCGCGCCCCCGGCAAGTTGCATAATCTGGAAGAAGTAATTCGCCAATCTCCGCTGGAGGGCGCCTACGGCATCGGGCATACGCGCTGGGCCACGCATGGCCGCCCCACCGAAGAGAACGCGCATCCGCACCGCGACTGCACGGGGAATATCGTCGTCGTCCACAACGGAATCGTCGAAAATTATGTGGATCTGAAGCGCCAACTCGAAAAAGAGGGCCACAAGTTCGTCACCGAGACGGATACCGAAATTATCGCCCACCTCGTCGAGAGGTACATGAAAGAGGGCGGCCCGCTTGAGGACGCCGTGCGCAAGACCGTGCGCCAGCTCAGCGGCGTCTATTCCCTGGCGATCCTTTCCGCCTCTGACCCGAATAAAATCATCGCCGCGCGCACCGGCCCTCCGTCCGTGATCGGCCTCGGACAGAACGAGTATTTCGTCGCCTCCGACATTCCCGCGATCCTCGCGCACACGCGCGACATGTTTTTCCTGGCGGACGGCGACATTGCCGTGCTCACCCCGCAAGGCGTGTGCGTCATGGACCTCGATGGCCATACCATTCATCGCGCCGTGCAGCACATCACCTGGGACCCCATCATGGCCGAAAAGGGCGGCTACAAGCATTTCATGCAGAAGGAAATCTTCGAGCAGCCCCGGGCCGTTCGCGACACCCTGCTCGCGAGCGTGGCGCTCGATTCCGGCAAGGTGTTCCTCGACAAAATGGACATTGCGGAGCAGGAGTTCCGCGAGTTTACGAAGGTCAAGATCGTGGCCTGCGGCACGAGCTGGCACGCCGGGCAGACCGGCAAATTCATGATCGAGAAGCTCGCGAAAATTCCCGTCGAAGTGGACTACGGCAGCGAATTCCGGTATCGCGACCCGATCGTCGATTCCAAAACACTCACGGTTTGCATCAGCCAGTCCGGCGAAACCGCGGACACTTTGGCCGCGCAACGAGAGGCCAAACAGAAAGGGTCCAAGACACTCGCCATTTGCAATGTGTACGGCTCGATGATCACGCGCGAGGCCGCGGGAACGATTCTGACACATGCCGGACCGGAAATCGGCGTGGCGTCCACCAAGGCCTTTACGGGACAGCTCACCGCACTGATGCTGCTGGCAATGTATCTGGGCCAGGCGCGGAATACGCTCACCGATGATTGTGAGAAACTCCTTCTCCAGGAATTGATGCGCGTCCCGCACAAAATGGAAACCGTTCTGCAAGGGGACGAAACGGGAATCTACGAGTCATTGGCCCGCACGTTTTTCCGCCACACCAATTTCCTGTACCTCGGCCGCGGCATCCACTTCCCCATCGCCCTCGAGGGCGCGCTGAAGCTCAAGGAAATTTCTTACATTCACGCCGAGGGTTATCCGGCCGGTGAAATGAAGCACGGGCCGAATGCGCTCATCGACGAAAACCTTCCCGTCGTCATGCTCGCCACGCGCGACGAAAATGATCCGGAATCCATGACGCGCTACGAAAAGAGCGTCTCGAATATCAAGGAAGTGAAAGCCCGCGACGGCATCGTCATTTCGGTCGTATCGGAAAACGATCACCTGGCCCGCGAAGCGTCCGATTACATTATCGTGGTGCCGCCCACGATGGAAATGTTTGCGCCCTTGCTCGAAGTGATTCCCTTGCAGTTGCTCGCCTACCACATCGCCGTCCGCCGCGGCTGCGACGTGGACCAGCCGCGCAACCTGGCCAAATCCGTCACCGTCGAGTAATCCCAAAGTAGCGCAGGCTTCAGCCTGTGGGTTTTTCCTTTCTCAACACGGACCGCCGAAAATTGAATTTGGATCGGAAGCCGCTGCGCCTGCGCTGCAAACCCACAGCCTAAAGTCTATGCGACTACTTTTCCATTTCCACCCTAGCTCGCAAATCACGTAATATACAGCTGTCATGAAACGCATTCTTCTTGCATTGACCGTCGTTCAGTTCCTTCTTTTAGCAACTCTCTCTGCGCGCGCGCAAGAGCCCCCTGCGAATTCTCCCGCAAGCTCCACCATTGGCGCTATCAAAATCACCGAGGCGCACAAATTTCCGGCGGACCAGATCATTGCCGCGAGCGGTCTGAAGCCAGGCGACGTGGTCACCGCGGAGCAAATCCAGGACGCCACCAATCGCCTCTCCGCCCTGGGAATATTTTCCGCAGTCAACTTCCGTTACACCTCGAAAGGCACGGCGATCAACCTGGAATTCCAGGTCCAGGAGGCTCCCACATTTCCGATTTTGTTCGACAATTTTCCCTGGTTCACAAGCGCAGAGATCGGGGACGCGATCCGCGGCCAGGTCGGCCTGTTCACCGGCGAAGCGCCAGACGGCGGAACGATGATCGATCAAATGACGGCCGTCATCGAAAACCTGCTTGCCTCGCACAAGATCAAGGGAACCGTAGCGCATCAGCTCCTTACGGCAGCCGCGGGAGACGGCATGGTGATGCAGTTTCGTGTCGAGGGCATCCAACTGCGACTCCAATCGGTGCAATTTGGCGATGCCTTGGCTACTGCTTCCGAGCGCCTGAAGGACCGCGTCCCCGACATCAAAGGCCAGACTTATTCCCTCTTTGCCATCGAAATTTTCGAGAATGAGCAAGTCCGGCCGCTCTACGCCGCCAAAGGCTTTCTGCGCGCGCAAATCGGGCCCCCGCAAGCGCACCTGATTCCCGACATGAACGATCCCAAGGAAACCGCGGTGGATCTCTCGATTCCAATAAATCCAGGGCCGGTCTATTCCTGGAAAGGAGTTTCGTGGCAAGGAAACATGGCCGTGCAATCGCCAAGCCTTGACGGCGCCGTGGAGCTAAAGTCCGGCGACGTTGCAGACGGCATGAAGATCGAAGCCCTGTGGCAGAAAATCGAATCGGAGTATGGGCGCCGAGGCTATTTGGATATGAAGCTCAGCAGCGAACCGCAATTTGATGACAACGCCCACCAGATTTCTTATCGCGTCAGCATTTCCGAAGGCCCCCAATACCGCATGGGCGACATGGTCATTACCGGATTGTCCATCGACGCGGAAAAGCGTTTGCGCCAGGCCTGGCAGATTGCTCCCGGCCAGATTTTTGATGACGGCTATTACGAATCGCACCTGAAAATATTGTCGAAGCCCAGCCGTGATATTTTTGGGGAGCTGCCCGTTCACTACAACGAGCTTGGCCATTTGCTTCGCCCCAATACTAGCCGCCATACGGTGGACGTCTTATTGGACTTCAAATAAAGCTCTGAGGAACAATCCAAGGTTTTTCCAGTCATACCCCCTGATTTCGAGTTACAATCGCCGCCTATGCAATGGAGAATGCGCTTCCTTTCGGGCCTTCTGGCATTGATGGTGACCGGCGTTGCTTCGGCGCAGCAAGCAAACCCACCCTCCGCCGCGCCTCCGGCGAAGGCTCCCGCGAAGAAATCGCCCGCCGCGTCGCAGTCAACCACGAAGCCGAAGAGTGACGGGGCCCCGGCGGAGCCTCAGGATTCCGTCTCCGACCCCGACGTCGAATTGCAGCTGGCCGTGCGGCAGGCCGGGAACGACAGCGCCACGCTGGTGAAGAGTTTGGAAGCTTACCTCGTCAAGTATCCGGATTCGCCCCGGCGCGGGGCCATCTACCGGGCTCTTCTCGAATCGGAAATGAATCTACACAACCAAAACAGCGCGCTCGATTACGCGGAGAAGGTCATCGCCATTCAGCCCGAAGACAGCCAGTCGATGTTTCTGGCCGTGACACTCCTTGAAAAAATGCCCGACGAAGCGAGCCATCTCCGCGCCGTCGATTACGACACGCGCCTGATCGAGCGCGTCTCCAAAGCCGACCCGGAATCGCGTCCCCAACAGATGACGCTGGAGGACTGGCAGACCGGCCGCAACAAATTCATGGTCGACCTGTACGTGTTACGAGGCCGATTGCGACACCACCTGCACAAGAATGAAGACGCTGTCAAAGACCTCACCGCCGGATTCCATCTGCTTCCGAACGCCGAGGCCGCGTTGACCCTCGGCGAAATCGCGGAGGAGGAGAAGCTCTCCGACGAGGCCATCCGGCAATATGCCACGGCGTTCGCCCTGGCCAGTCAGGAGCAGGGGAATGCGGAGAGCACT
This sequence comes from uncultured Acidobacteriota bacterium, assembly GCA_963719875.1. Taxonomy (GTDB): domain Bacteria; phylum Acidobacteriota; class Terriglobia; order Acidiferrales; family UBA7541; genus Palsa-360. The sequence goes on from CAVRDJ010000004.1 coordinate 696,283, forward strand.
CCCGTGGACCGCGAATTGCTTCGCTTGCGGATGGGTAATCTCTGGCGATTCACGCACGATTCGAACACTGGGCTTGGCGACATCGTGTTATCGGCCTACGATCGCAGCCGTGACTTGGCCAAGGCGGATTCGCCTGACGCGCCCGCCTACAACAAAGACGTAACCGACCCGCTCCAATTCAGCTTGCGGCGCGTCGATGGCAGCGGCACCACAAAGCTGGCCGAATCGCATGGAAAAGTCGTCGTCCTGAATTTCTGGACCACTTGGTGCGCCTACTGCACTCAAATGGAATCGATGCTGGCCGATGTCCGGAAGAAATTCTCCGGGCGCGAAGATGTTGCCTTCCTCGCGATCAACGCTGATGAGGATGAATCCCTTGTCGCGCCATTTCTTCAGGAACAGAAACCCGGCGGCACTCTGGTCTTCGCCGATGGCGTCAACCATGCGTTCCATGTCGAATCAATTCCGGCCATCCTGGTGCTCGACAAAGCCGGCAAGATCGCCTATCGCACGCAGGGTTTCGTTCCGGACGGCTTTGCCGATCTTGCCGCGGCCGCGATTATGAAAGCTTCCGCAGCAACCGCTCCCTAATCTGAAGTTTTGATGAAGGCAAGTCGAGTAGGAGCCGCACGTTTCAAGTTCTGGGTTCTGTGGCGCCGGCGTCTCGCCGGCGATTTTTATGCTGCGCGGGCCGTCACAAACCCGCCGGCGGGACGCCGGCGCCACTAAACCGAATCCCTTATTTCGATTCGCTTACTCGCTTCCGACGCTAGATTGTCGCAGAGCGACGTCACGTGCCGCGATGATTGTGTTGACGTGAATTCGAACCGTATCCGCGACGCGCCGCGCATATCCGCCCGCAAGCGTGGATGCTACTGGGATCCCCCTGCGCCGCGCCTGTTCGAAAACAAGCCGGTCCCGCTTCTGCAAGCCTTCGATCGTCAGCGCCAGTCCGCCGAGCTGATCTTCGCGGTACGGGTCCGCTCCTCCGACGTAGAAGATTAAGTCCGGGGTCATTTTTTTGAGCGCAAGGAGCAATCCCTCTTCCAAGGCGTCGAGGTATTCGTGGTCGCGCGTGCCATCCTCGAGGCCGATGTCCTCATCGGATGGGGGCTTCGGCATCGGATAGTTGTTTTCCTGGTGGATGGAGAGGGTAAAGACGCTGGCATCGTTTCCGAAGATGGCCGCCGTGCCATTGCCGTGATGCACGTCTGTGTCTACAGTCATTGCCGTGCGAATCTTCCCTGCCGCCTGCAAGGTCCGGATCGCGACGCCAAAGTCATGGATCATGCAAAAACCTTCTCCATGCCCCGGATAGGCGTGGTGGAAGCCTCCGCTCAGGTTCACGGCAAATCCGTCCTCAAGCGCCTTGCGCCCGGCCAGCGTGGATCCTCCGGCGGCCAGCCAAAACCCCATGCGGGTCGAATCCGACAGCGGAATTTCCAGTTTCATGCGTTCGCTGAGCGTGAGCGAATCCGTTTGCAGCTTGTTCACATAGGCAGGCGTATGCACGCGCAAAATGTCTTCGTCCGGCGCAGGATCCGGCTGCAGGAAATCGCACGCCTCCGCGATTCCTTCGGCCAGCAGTGCGTCGTGGATCAGCCTGAATTTTTCCGAGGGGAAAACGTGCGGTCCGAGATCCAAGTCGTACTGCGGGTGGTAAATGACCTTAAACGGCAGCATAGGAGAAATCAAAAGCGAGGCACGGTCGTCAATTGTCGCGGTCGAGAATGAAATCCGGAACCGTCCGCAGCGCGCGCCCGAAATCGAATCTCCCATTCCCGTTCAGGCAGGCCTTCGCGCGGGAAGCGAAATCTTGGGCCGCCGCCCGGGTGCGGTCGAGCGCCCCTGACTCTTGCACCAGCGCCGTGATTTGCTCCGGGCGAACGCTCTCAAACCCTTTTTCTTCGAGCACGGTGCGCACCAGGCGCTTTCCCGCCGCGCCGTCACTTTCGAGCGCGTAGATCAAGGGCAGCGTGACCTTGCCTTCTTTCAAATCGCTCAGCACCGGCTTGCCGAGCTTTTCCGGAGAGGCGGTGAAATCCAGGACGTCATCTACCAGCTGGAATGCCAGCCCTGCGTAGTGTCCGTAATCGGCCAACGCCTGCTCGCCTGCGTCGCCCAGGTGGCCAAGGACAGCGCCCAGCCTGGCGCAACCAGAGAACAAGCAAGCCGTTTTGCGCGCCGCGAGTTCGACCGCATCCTGCTCGGTCAAATCCATTCGTCCGAGCTTGGCGAGCTGGAGAAGTTCTCCCTCCACCATGTTTTGTGTGAGCTCGATCAAAACGTCGAGGATCTTGAAGTTGCGCTCCGCCAGGGCCATCTGAAACGACTGCATATACAACCAGTCGCCCGCGAGCACGCTGCGGTGGTTTCCCCAGCGGGAATTCGCCGATGGGCGCCCGCGGCGCGTGTTGGCGCCGTCAATTACGTCGTCGTGGATCAGTGTGGCGCTGTGGATTAGTTCGACGACTGCGCCCAGCCGGATGGCACTGTCTCCCCGGTATCCCGCGTATCCCGCCGAAAGCAGCAACAGGGCCGGGCGCAGGCGTTTGCCCCCGCCGGCAAGCAAGTAGCGCGAGATTTCCGCCACCGGCTCGACCGCCGAGCTGTTCTGGAGCGCCAGCTCCTGCTCGACCTTCACCAGGTCATCGCGAACGAGATCAAAAATTTCCTTCGCCGTCAGAAGTGAGATGGCACCCCTCCAGGGACTACCCCAGTCCGATTTCCGGAACGATCGAGACCAAAAAACCGCCGAAAGTTTGCCGACGTAATTTCGGCTACCTGGGTCGCTGGCAAGTCTCTCACATTCCCGAGGGTCCGCGCCACTTCCACGACATAGGCCGGCTCGTTTCTTCGCCCGCGGTGGGTTTGAGGGGCCAGGAACGGCGAATCGGTTTCCACGAGCAAATGGTCCAAGGGAATCTCCCGCGCTACGTCCCGCAAATTCTGTGCTTTCGGATACGTCACATTTCCCGCGAATGAGATCAGGAAACCCAGTTCCACACCCCGGCGCGCTTCATCCAAAGTCCCCGAGAAGCAATGGAAGATTCCGCCCAGGCCGGAATTCCGCCAGTCTTGCTCCAGGATCTTCAGGCAATCCGGCCAGGCTTCCCGGCAATGGATGATCACTGGTCTGCTCGCTTCGCGAGCCTGACCAAGCTGATGGCGAAAGACGCTCTCCTGCACATCACGGGGTGAATGATTGTAGTGGTAGTCGAGGCCGATTTCGCCCCAAGCGATCACTCGCGGGTGCCGTGCAAGCCGTTCCAGTTCCGAGTAATGCGCGTCCGTTGCATGCCTCGCCTCATGCGGGTGAATTCCGACCGAAGCATAGATCCAATCGTGCGCCTCGGCGTACGGGACGGCTGCCCCCAGCTTTTCAATTTCCGGTCCATTGCCGATCGCCAGCAGCGTCCCGACTCCTGCTTCCCGCGCTCGATCGAGCATGGCTTCCCGGTCCGCGTCAAAGTCGGAAACGTCCACGTGCGCGTGTGAATCGATCAGGTCCATGATCACAGTAAGGCGGGCTTCAGCCTGTCGGTTTTGGATTTGCAGACATCGTCAAAAAGCGACAGGCTGAAGCCCGTCCTACTTCAACCTGGCCCCAACAGGCACTTCTTCCAGGAACCCTGCGAGCACGGGCGCACCATCCGGCAGCGAAGCGGCAACAATCATGCCATTCGATTCGACGCCGCGCAGTTTTCGAGGCTGCAAATTCGTCACCACTACAACTTTGCGACCCACCAGATCCTCCGCCTTGTAGGCCAGCGCTATTCCAGCGACAATTTGACGCACTTCATCCCCGATATCGACTTGCAGTTGCAGCAGTCTGTCCGCACCCGCCACGCGCTCGGCGGACTTGACTTGACCGACGCGCATCTCCACTTTGGCAAAGTCCTCGATGCCAATCTTAGCTGTGGCGGCAATGGCCGGCGCTGCGGCGGCGCCGGCCCCAGAGGGAGCGCTCGCCGCCGTGGTAGACGGCGGTTCCGGGGCTTTGTTCTGTTCTTGTTCCATGGCTTCAATCCTCGCAATCGTTTCGGATTTGTCAAGGCGCGGGAAAATTCCTTCCGGCTTCCCGGTTTTGGTTCCTGGCTTGAGCTGTCCCCAGGCAAGAAGGTCCAAACGGACTGCGCTCAGTGGCTCAGTCTGTCCCAATTGAATCCAGATTCTTTGCGTCGCTTGCGGGAGTACGGGATGCGCCAGCGACGTGACGATACGCAGGCCTTCGGCAGCCGTGTACAGCACCGTCGCCAGGCGCCCTCGATCCTCCGGCTTTTCGGAGAGCGCCCACGGTTTTTCGACCGTGATGTATTTGTCTATCATGGCGACGATGTCCCAGATCGACTCCAGCGCCAACGAAAAACTGAACCGGTCGTACAAATGCATCACCTTTGTCAGCGCTTCGTTGGCAAATTCCGCCGTGCTGGGTGCGTCTGTTCCCCCGCCTCGGGCCGGCTCGGGCTTTGGAATTTCACCGCCAAAGTAGCGCTCGATCATCGTGAGCGTACGGCTGGCGAGGTTGCCGAGACCGTTCGCCAAGTCACTGTTGTACCGGGTGACCAGCGCATCATAGGAAAAACTGCCGTCTTGTCCGAAAACAATCTCGCGCAACAGGTAGTAGCGCAGCGGCTCAATGCCCAGGGCGTTGACGATGGGACGCGGCCTCACCACATTGCCTCGCGACTTGCTCATCTTTTCGCTGTCAAACAGCAGCCAGCCGTGCGCCCAAATCTGCTGCGGGAGCGGCAGATCCGCCGCCATGAGAAATGCGGGCCAATACACTGCGTGAAATCGAATAATTTCCTTCCCCACAAGGTGCAAATCCGCGGGCCAGAGGCCGCGTTCATCGAAATTCGGCCCGCCCACGGCGCTCAGATACCCGATCAGCGCATCAAACCACACATAGAAGACGTGCGGCGCTTCGCCCGGCACCGGAATCCCCCATCGGATGGTCGTCCGCGTAATCGAAAGATTCTTCAGGCCGCCATTCACGAAGCTCAGAACCTCGTTCCGGCGGCTTTCCGGCTGAATGAAATCGGGATTGGCCGCGTAGAAATCGAGCAGCTTTTGCTGGAATTCGGAAAGTTTGAAGAAATAGTTTTCTTCGGTGACGGTTTCGGTGGGGCGCCCGCAATCGGGACAAACGTCTCCGGGCCCCGCGTCCACCACGTAGGCATTGTCGTGCACGCAGTATTGCCCGGTATAGTGGCCCTTCTCGATGAACCCGTTTTCCCGGCAGCGCTTGAACAACCATTGCACGGTGCGATGGTGCTTTTCATCCGTGGTGCGAATGAACTCGTCGCCCGGAATTCCCAGATCGTCCCACAGCCGCCGCCAGTGCGCGGCAATTTCGGTGGAGAATTCCTGGGGCGATTTTCCCGCTTTTTGCGCCGACCGCTCGACGTTTACTCCGTGCTCGTCGGCGCCGGTGGTCATAAACGCGTCGAACCCCCGCATGCGCTTGTAACGCCGGATCACATCCGCAACGATGGTCGAATAGGTGTGCCCAATGTGCGGCATGCCGTTGGTGTAGTACAGCGGCGTCGTTAAATAGTATTTTGGCTTGGCTCGGGGAGTACTCATTCGCCCTTTCCGTTTGGAATGTTAAGGTGAACCCTTACGATGGCGGGCCGCAGGTCAACGGCAGCAAGCTCCGCACCGGGAACTCAAATTTCGATAGTAAGCGCGCTGCCGAATGCTGTCAAATCGCTGGAGACACCGGTCGTGTGTCATTGCGCATGCTTGGCACCTAGGATTTGTTGGATCTAGCGTAGAGGAGGCACCCATTTTCCGGGTGCCCTTAAGTTGTGTTCAATTTTTGAGGTCGAATCAGACTAGCAGGTCCCAGTGTCGCTCAGTTCTGTGGTGGTGGCGGGGGCGGCTGCTCGCCTTCCCCTCTCTTCCAGTTCTTACCGAATCTCGCGCCCTGAACCTGCGTGAAGGATGGATCCGGCGTGAACAGAGAGGAGGCGGGCGAAGATCCGATGTTGGACAACTGATATGTCGACGTTCCAAATCGCGGATCGCTGTGCGTCTCTTCCAGGAGAAGGTCCAAGGCGGGCGAATACCAGCGCTCGGAGTTGATGACAATGGCGTATTGATTTCCAATCGCTCCCGCTGGTATGGTTCGCGCCACTTTCCGGTCATCCACGTTGCTATAGACCGTCTTCGTGACGGGATCCGTATAGGTCCCATTCGGATTGTCAGTCACGGTTTCGCTGTTTGAGTCCGCGTTGTTTGACGGGTTCCTTCCTCCTTTTGGACGATTGTGGTCGCGAATCGGGAAAGCCTGGTAAGTCCCCTTCGCCACATTGACGAAATACGTCATCCCATTCGTCATGTTTCGGATGAAAGCAACCTCATGAGCTTTGCCCGACGATGCCCATGGACCAATTGTCGTGAATTTCGCGTCGCGGTAGATGCTGCCTTCGCTATCGCGGGCGACCGTGCCCGTTGTCGTACTGGAAATCATGTTTCCGGGCAGCGTCACCTCGCGCTTGATCGTAAAGGTCGCCAGGAACGGTTTGCCGGTTACCAGCTTGCCGCCGAAGCCTCCCACCAGCCCCCCGAATTCAAACATTCCTGCCATCGGCCCAACAGACCCCGGACCCTGGTCATTGAAATTGCCAGGAGCCGGAGGGGCTTGTGCACCCACAACCAGTGCCACACCGGCCAACACCATCGCTGCCATACCTGTTCCAAGCATTGCTGTTCTCACGCCCTTGCCTCCTCCAAATAGCCTTGCAAACACACCTCTCCCCACGCGCGTCTACTGAATCAATTTCACTCCCCGCGGCCAGCCGTCCTCGCCAACTAAAACGTCCGCGAGAATCAAATCTTCATCCGGAGTTTCGGCGACCGGATAGCCAAGTTGCGCTAGAGAAGCCCTCGTCAACTGGACGCGCACGATCATTCCCGGATCGTCCGCAGTGATAGCGCCCGTGAACGGCACAGGCACAAAATCGGAAGCTACATACGTCTCAGCCACGGGAGGGTTCGCAACGATCGCTGCCGGCATCACCTCATCCGGCTTCGAGGCGGCAGGCGACTGCGCCTTCAGCGGCGTTGCCGATTGCGACGAAACATCTTTGGTCGGGGCCGGAGAAGACTGCCCTCTCGATCGCCCAATGACCGACCACACAAAAACCAGCAGCACCGCGGCAGCAGCTCCCACACTTGCCCACTGCAAGCTTCGGCGCCAGGAAGCGCGACGATGATGGTTCCGAAATGCCGCAAGCAGCGCTGTCTCCACATGAGCGGGCGTCTGCTCTTCCCGCGCGCCTTTGCCCATCAGGTCCGAAACTTCCGCGAGAGCCGTTGCGTCCGCCATCCGCTGCAAGCAAAGCTCACACTGTGCGGCGTGTTCCAGGACGGCCTCACGCACGTTTACGTCCAGCAGTTCCATGCGCACAAATCCGTGGATGACTTCGTCGAATTCCCTGCACGTCATTTCCCTCACGCCTTGCCTCCCGGGCGCGCCCAGTTCGCCCTGGCCCCAATTTTCGCCGGACGGAGTTTGTCCAACAAAATCGAACGTGCTCGATTGAGCCTCGACCTCACGGTTCCTACCGGACATTCGAGCAATGCCGCCGCTTCGCTGTAGCTCTTCCCCTCGAGGTCACATAGCGTCATAGGTTCGCGATAATGATCGGGAAGAGTCCGAATGGCTTCGCGCAGTAATTCCACGATTTGCGCGCGCTCCAAATTCTCCAGAATCGTTTCCGCCTGGCCGGCGCTGGTGGGAGAGTGGCCATTCCCGTTGGAGCGCCCTGTATCACCAAATCCCCGGGTCGAAAGCCCCTGGCCTAACTCATTGGATAAAGGCACGTACCGGCCTTCCTGTTCGCGCAGTTTTCGCAAGTGATTCCGCGCAATGCCAAAGAGGAACGCGGCGGGAGTACCCCTCTCTTCGTCAAATTTGCTGGTATGCCGTATGAACGTTAAAAACGTTTCTTGAACCACGTCCGCAGCCGATTGTGGGCTTCCGCTCATATGCACGGCGAACCTGTAGAGTCCACCTTGATGACGGCGGTAGAACTCCAAAAAAGCGTCATCGTCTCCCGCTGCTATGCGCCTGATGAGTTCGACATCCCGTGTTTCAACTGGATCTGCCATCTACTCCGGTTGGACTTCTCTCCCGCGCTTACAGAATGAATTACTGTTCCTGGCAGGAGGAGTTCCACTTTCTTGGCCTGATTGCCATCCGCAGTTCGGATTGCGAACAGGCGCCTAAGTATATTCTTGTAACGGTTTCAACGCGCTCCCTTTCGCTTCTCAACCACACTGCTGGAAACGGCCGCGCACTGCTGTTAAGATGCCTTTGGGTGAAGAAACGCATTCAAGAAAAGAGCCGTCAAGCAACACGATATCCACTGGGGAGGCGAGACACGATGCAACGCAAATTTCTACGCAAGATTCCGGCTGCGCTTGGGATCACACTTTTGGCGGCAGGGCTGATTTTCATGACCGGCACAAGGGCGCAAAACTCGGGTGGCGCTGCGCAAATCCTGCGGGGCGAGGGTTCGTTCAACGACTGGTCGAATGAGCGTCCGGGCAACCACCATCTCATCAAGGCTTCCGATTTACCGAAGCCTTACGCCACGGATTCCGCGCCCAATCAATCCAAACTCGTTCCCCGTCCCGCGGATGCCTGGCCGAAGGTGCCGGACGGTTTCAAGATTGACCAGGCTCTCACCGGGCTGGAGGGTCCACGCACGATCATCACCGCGCCGAACGGAGACCTGTTCGTGGCCGAAAGCAATCCGGGCCGCATCCGAGTCCTCCGCGGTTTTGCCGGTGACGGCAAGGTCGTCACCAATGAGGCGTTTGCCTCCGGCCTGACCATGCCGTACGGAATCGCGTTTTATCCCCCGGGACCGAATCCGCAGTACGTCTATATCGGAAACACGAATTCCATCGTCCGGTTCCCCTACCAGAATGGCGACCTGAAAGCCAGCGGGCCGGCGCAAGTTGTGGTTGCGAGCATTCCGGGCGGGTCAAAATATGGCGGTGGCCACTGGACGCGCAGCCTGGTCTTTTCGAACGACGGCAAAAAACTCTACGTCGGGGTCGGCTCGCAAGCGAACGTTGCCGATGGCGAAGCGGAAACCAATCGCGCCGATGTGCTCGAATTCAATCCCGATGGAAGCGGGCAGCGAATCTATGCGGCCGGCGTTCGAAATGCTTCCGGCCTGGCCATGAATCCCCAGACAGGTCAACTCTGGGTCGCGGTGAATGAACGCGATGCCCTGGGCGACGATCTCGTGCCCGACTACGTTTCGCACATTCAAGAAGGCGGATTCTATGGGTGGCCGTGGTATTACACGGGGCCAAACCAGGATCCGCGATTTGCAGGAAAACATCCTGAGCTGAAAGAGAAAGTCATCGTTCCGGACGTTTTACTGCAATCCCATTCCGCTCCCTTGACATTGACGTTTTACGAAGGCAAACAATTTCCCGCCGAATATCGCGGCGATCTCTTTGTGACTTCTCACGGTTCCTGGAACCGCGCTCACCGGACGGGATACAAAGTGGTGCGTGTTTTCGCTCCGAACGGGAAGGCCACGGGCGAGTATGAGGATTTCGTCACCGGGTTCGTAGTGAACGACGCCAATGTTTGGGGACGCCCGGTCGGCGTGACCGTGGCAAGCGACGGCGCGCTGGTTTTCACCGACGACGGGTCGAACAGCGTTTGGCGCGTGACTTACACTGGAAAGCCTTCCGGGAATTAACCTTCCAAGTAGCGCGGGCTTCAGCCTGCGGGGGTTAGCCCTTGCAATGACTAAAACCCACAGGCTGAAGCCTGCGCTACATTCCACCTTCAACTTTCGCTCCGCGTTCCCTATAATCGCTGTTTCTCTGCGCAGATGGGAGCCACTTGGTACACGTTCTCGTAGCCCGCGTTCGCGCCGCCCTCGCGGGGCATATCCGCCGGCACTACCAGCAGGACGTGACCATCGTCACGGAGAAGCCTCCCCGCATCGAGATGGGCGAGGCCGCCACGCCCGTGTGTTTTGAACTGGCCAAGAGGCTGAAACGCGCTCCCCGCCAAATTGCCCAAGAAATTGCCGCGCAGCTTCCTCCGATCGACGGAGTCGAGCGCGTGGAAATCGCCGGCGGCGGCTACGTGAATTTCTATTTTTCACGGGCTGCGTTTCTCGCCGCCTCCCTGAAGGAAGCGGAAACGCAACCGGCCGGCGCCGCTCCCGATGCGCCGAAATGCATCGTGGAACACACGAACATCAATCCCAATAAAGCCGCGCACATCGGGCATTTGCGCAACGCCGTGCTGGGGGATACTTTTGTGCGCCTGCTTCGCCGCGCGGGACAGCGCGTGGAGGTGCAAAATTATATCGACAACACCGGCGTCCAGGTTGCGGACGTGGTCATCGGATTCCTCCACATCGCCAAGAAAACCGCAGCGGAAGTTCGGGCCCTGGCCGCGCAGCCGAAATTCGATTATTACTGCTGGGACTTGTACGCCAGCGTCACTCACTTTTTCGAAGAAGACAAAACGCGCCTCAATTTGCGCGGCGAAATGCTGAAATCGATCGAAGAAGGCGCGGGGGAGGCTGCGGAAATGGCGAATACTGTTGCGCCTGCCATCGTTCGCTGCCACCTGCGCACCATGGAGCGGTTGGGAATCGAATACGACTTGCTGCCCCGCGAGAGCGAAATATTGCACTTGAAATTCTGGGATGCGGCATTCGAGCTGCTGAAGCAGCGCAATGCGATCCATCTCGCCGCGTCAGGAAAAAACGCCGGATGCTGGGTGATGCGCATGAATGACAGCGCGGACGGGGCCGAGGCGAACGGCCCCGACGCAACTGGGGAAGACGACGACGCAAAAATAATCGTGCGCTCGAATGGAACAGTCACTTACGTGGGCAAGGACATCGCCTACCAGCTCTGGAAATTCGGATTGCTCGGGCGCGATTTTCTGTACGAGATGTTTTACACCTATCCCACCGGCCACATGCTGTGGATCAGCACTGCCGTAGGAGGAAATTCCTCGGCTCCCGCATTTGGCCGCGCTGCGATCGTGTACAACGTCATCGACGCGCGGCAAGCGTATCTGCAAAATGTCGTGACGGCGGGGCTGCGGGCGCTCGGCTACGAAGAACAGGCCAGCCGCTCGGTTCATTTTTCTTACGAAATTGTGGCTCTTACCCCGCGCTGCGCCTCCGAACTCGGCTACACGCTCAGCGAGGAAGACGCCAAGAAGCCGTACGTCGAAGTCAGCGGCCGCAAAGGCCTCGGCGTAAAAGCCGACGATTTACTTGACCGTCTGGAAACCGCCGCGCGCGCCGAAGTAGATGAGCGCCACCCGGATACGCCAGACATGGAGCGCGCCGCCATTGCGCATGCCATCGCCATCGGCGCGCTGCGCTATTTCCTATTAAAATTCACGCGCACCGCCACCATCGCTTTCGACTTCAAAGACGCCCTCAGCTTCGAGGGCGAAACAGGACCTTACTGCCAGTACGCCGTCGTGCGCGCGCGAAACATTTTCCGCAAGCTGTGCGACGAGCAGCCGGACTTCGACGTGTCTTCACTTGGAAATGTGGACGCGAGCGCGGCAGCAGAATTATTTTCTGGCCCCGATGGAAACGCGTTCTGGGAACTTGCGTTCCTCGCGGCATCGCTCGACACGCAAATCGATGCCGCCGTGGCCGCACAAGAGCCCGCCTTCGTCGCCAAGTACGCTTTCCAACTGGCGCAGGCGTTCAATCTTTTCTATCACCATCACCACATCCTCACGGAAAGCGACCCTGCCAAGAAGAAGTTTCTCTTGCAACTGAGCCGCCTCGTCGAAGTTCAGCTCGTCGCCGCGCTGGAGCTTCTCGGCATCGAATCCACCGATAAGATGTAGCGCTCTGCCGCCCGCCTTGAATCATGCTATGACTCTGTAGTAGTATGACAGAGTGCTAGAGTTTATTGAGTTTCCGGCATTCACGAAACGCTTGATGGCTCTCGCGAAAGAGCACGCAGATGACGTTCCTGCTGGGAATGCAGAGCGACTTGTTGGCAAACCCTGAGCATGGAAAAGTCGTGGAGGGTACGGCGGGTGTTCGCAAAGCTCGCGCCGCCGATCCCGCAAAAGGGAAAGGAAAACGAGGCGGGTTCCGCTATTTCTACTACTACATCGAGCAAGACGGACAAATTTACCTGCTTATGATTTTTAACAAAGATGAGCAGGACGACCTGACGAAGGATCAGAAAAAGACGCTGGCAAAACTGATCCTAGAATTGAGAGAGGCGAAATGAACGCAGACCTGTTTAAAGACATGATCGCGGGATTTGCCGAAGCGAAGAAGTATCGAGCGGGGCGGAAAGCCAAATTGCGCGTATCTCGCTTGGCTTTCGAGCCCGTTAAAATGAAGCCCGCGCAAATTCGCCGGATTAGAATCCGCTTGCAGCTGAGCCAACCGGAGTTCGCCGACTTTCTTTGCACCAGCGTTGGCACCATTCGGAGTTGGGAGCAAGGCAATCGGGCCCCAAACCGGTCCGCGTTGCGTCTGTTAGTGATCGCCAAGGAGCAGCCGGCATTGCTCTTGCAAAGACGCGCCTAGGCGGAAAGGCGAAACCCTCCGCCCCTTCGAAAACCGCGAAGAAGCGGCCACCCGGAAGTTCTAAGCCTCTTCAAAGGCCATGCCACCCGCCAAATGAATGTGGGTTCGGGAATACGAATGGGCCATTGTGCCGCCCCTCCGGGGCTTTAAACCATACGTCTCGTTATCCCACCGTTCCACGGTGGGCTACGGTATACCGTCCCTCCGGGACTTCGGGAAATTCAAGAATGAGTTGTGCCGCAGGATTTTCGGGCGATCATTTGTGTTGGACAAACACCGAGGCTCGACCGTATCGAACTCCGTCCTGGTTTTCGCATCCTCACGGAATCCGACCCCGCCAAGAAGAAGTTTCTCTTGCAACTGAGCCGCCTTGTCGAAGTTCAGCTCGTCGCCGCGCTGGAGCTTCTCAGAATCGAATCCCCCGAAAAAATGTAGCTCTGCGTCGGCGGTGATTCACCTTCTGTGTGGCGGACAATTTGCGCTTTACATAGAGTTAGGGCTAGGTCGAAACCTACGGTCATATCGATAAATTGATGCAACGTCAGGCATGAAAATCAGGATCCTCCGTTAACTTCTGCTTCGACAGTAACTTTATTCCTCCGCTCCCGTCGACTGACCACTCTTCGCGGAACACCTTTGTTCCGTCTAGATCCTCGTATTCAGTCAATAGGTTCGGTCCATTAAACGTTAAATTTACGAATCCGTTGACGCCGTATTTATTGCTCGCTAGGCGATTGTCATAAAAAACGGGTGCCGGGGCGTGTGTGGGAGATCCTCGGTCGACCGGCATTCCACCGTGACCTATACACCGCCCAAAGCTCTTGAGATCGGAAGTCCCGTACAGGTCGTAGCCTGCTAGTCGATGCTCATGTCCCCAAAACCAGAGTACGGGCCGCCGGATTCCTGCATCCCACAATTGCTGCGACGGCTTTTTATACTGGTTCTGGAATGCAGAATAGTTCTGATGGTGTGAGATCACGACGAGCCCACGCTGGTCCTGCGCCGGCTTGACGATGTCCGTAATCCACGCAATCATCTCATTCCTTAGCTTGCAATTGCCGCCGATGCCCGGAATGTCGTTGATTAAAGGGATGTGAGACAGGATCGGTACCCCAATTGAATTGTAGCCAGTGTCGATTGCGATGATGCGCCAGTACTGGTTCTGAAGACAGAAAAAGCTAGTTTGCTGGCCCGAAGTTGTTCCGTTTCCATTGCGAAGCCCAAGCTCCGGCAATAGGACATCGAAATAGCCAACTCCGTTGGCATACATTTCGTGATTACCGTTTAGGGCAAAACTCCCCTTCGATCCAATGGGCCACGTGACCGGATCATAGTTATTCGCGGGATTCTTAATTCCCAGGCAGTTCTCGTTTACCGCTTGGGGATCACCAACATAGTAGACATCTCCTATGTGAATACTGAAATGCGGGTTCAACTGTCTTATGCGATCGGCGACAGATTCCGTCTCAGCGGTTCCTGTTCCCCAATCGCCCGCGATGCAGATCCTTACATTCTGGGCGGTATTGTTCTCGTTCAGCAGCTCATATAGGGCCAAAGTAGGGGAGGCGGTAGCGGGCGAAAAATCATGCTTCCTGTGACAGACATAAGCCAAATAATTCCGAATCCATTCCCACACCGCTGAAGGAGAGAACTTTGATTCCGGAGAAAAGTTCGGGGGAGATACTGCTTCCGCCGCTCTATTCAGGTGAGAAAGTGCGGCTGAACGTTGATTTACATCCAGGTCTTTGACGGATCGCATGGTACGCCGGTTCGCGACTGGATCTGGGTTTGTATTCACCAATTCCTCCGACGTTAGTTCAAATGTTAAGTAGTGAGCGAAGGTTTCGAGCAGTAAGGCCACGCCGGTTCTGGAAGTCCTTACAAAGTCGGAGGCAGCATGGCACTATTCTCAATATAATGTATAAGTAAAGAATGGAGGCGCCAACCTAAACTTGCCGCAAAGTATGGGTTCCAGCTCGCGCAAGCGTCCAATCTTTTCTACCACCATCACCACATCCTCAACGAAAGCGGCCCACCCAAAAAAAGAGATTCCTACTGCAACTGAGCCGCCGCCGATCTCTGAAATTACTTCGAACCGGAGCCGTTCGAGTCAAACTTCATTGCCAGATCTACCAGCGTACGAACAGCCACGCCGGTCGCGCCCTTCGCGTTCCACGGTTTCACGTCGTCCTGCCAAGCTGTTCCTGCGATGTCGAGATGAATCCACGGCGTGTCGCCGGTGAATTCCTTTATGAACATGGCTGCGACGATTGCGCCGCCGCCCTTGCCGCTGCCTACGTTTTGGATGTCGGCGACGCCGCTCTTGATCAATTCGCGGTAATCGTCGTCGATTGGCAACGGCCACATTTTCTCGCCCGCCGCTTTTCCGCTGGCAAGGAGCTGGTCAGTGAAGGCCTGGTCGGAACCGAATACTCCGATGATAATGTTCCCGAGGGCGACCACAACCGCGCCGGTGAGCGTTGCCGCGTCAACTAAATGCGTACAGCCAAGCTGCTTGGCATACGCGATACCGTCGGCGAGAACCAAACGGCCCTCGGCGTCGGTGTTGATCACTTCGATGGATTTTCCGGCCATGGAGATTTGCACGTCGCCGGGCTTTTGCGCGCGGCCACCAGGCATGTTCTCGGTCGAGGGAACAACGGCGATCACTTTGCACGACGGCTTCAGCGTCGCGAGCGCGCGCATCGTGCCGATCATGGCGGCGCCGCCGCACATGTCGTATTTCATTTTTTCCATGTCATTTGCGGGCTTGATGGAAATTCCTCCGGTGTCAAACGTGATGGCCTTTCCGACCAGGCCCAGAACCGGCGCTCCAGGATTTAATTTTTCGGGAGTATACGTGATGATGATCATGCGTGGAGGCTCCACGCTTCCCTGCGCGACGGAAAGCAGCGCACCCATTTTCAATTCCGCGATTTTTCCCTCATCGAGGATGTCGACGGAGAGGCCCGCTTCTCGCGCCATGGCGGCGGCGCGGTCGGCCAGCATGCGCGGCGTCAGCCGGTTTGCAGGCTCATTGCCCAGTTCGCGCGCGAAGTTCTGCGATTCCGCGATGACGCGCCCGCGCGCGAGACCCAGTTCCGCATCAGCGCGCGCGGTTTCTTCCCACCCGGCCAGCGCGGCAGCCGTGATTTCGTTCCCAGGCTTCTTGTCCGTTTTGTATTTGTCGGAATCGAAATTCGCCAGGATTATCCCTTCCACGATGGCCTGTGCCGCCGCGGCTGTGCGATCGTTCTCGCGGGCGAGGAACGTCACACTCTTCACTTGGCGCGACTTCAGGGTGCGCACCGCTGCCCCGGCTAGCCTTCGAAGCTCGGCTGTTCCGAATTTGTCTTTCTTCCCAGCGCCCACCACCAACAGACGCTGAGCGGCCAGCCCTTGCGGGTAATACAGGAGGGTCGTATCCAGCATTTTGCCGGTCAACTCACCGGATGCGGCCAGCTTCGTAAGCGCGCCCCCCGCAGCCTCATCGAGCCGGGCGAGAACGCCCTCGACGGGCTTCTCCTGTTCGAATGCATAGGTCACGAGCGCTTCGGCGTCAATTTTGCCAAGCGCGCGGGTCTCCACCGTGATTTCCATAAGTTCCCTTCTTTGAATGAGATGGCGCTGCCCGCGAGGGGGCTGCGCGAACTATTAAACTTCCAGCACTCAATCCATAACCTAAATCCCCTCTCAACTGTTCGGCGACCTACGGGTCCACGGTCCGTCGACCTGCCGGTCAAATATTCAGTGACCTACAGGTCAACGATGACGAAACTGACGCATGGCCTCGCCGACTTCCCGTTTGGCCTCTTTATCGCGCTCAGTCTGGCGGCGGTCCCACTTCTTCTTTCCCTGAGCCAGCGCCAATTCGCACTTGGCGATGCCTTCGCGGAAGTAAATCCGCAAGGGCACGAGCGTCAGGCCCTTGGCATCCAGTTTTCGTTCCAGTTTGTCAATTTGTTCCTTGCGGAGGAGCAATTTCCTGGTTCTGAGGGGTCCGTGGTTGTATGGCCCTCCCGGAAGATATTCGCCGATGTGGAAATTCACGAGCCAAACCTCGCCCTGGCGAATCACGCCGTAAGCGTCCCGCAAGTTCGCCTTGCTCTCGCGGAGGGATTTCACTTCGGTGCCAAGCAACACCATACCCGCTTCCAGCTTCTCAAGAAGGTGGTAATAGTACGAGGCGGCGCGGTTTTGCGCCACGACCAACTCTGCGAGTTTTTCCTGTTTTTTTTGAAGTTTGGCCACGGGCAGCTATCTTAGCTGCGGGCAGTTACCAGAATCAAGCACGCACCTTGTTCGAGTTTTGTGCGGGTGCTAGACTGACCAGATGAAAATGCAAGATGTGGAGCGCGGATGAACCTCCGGAATTTGTGTGGATTCGCCCTGCTGTTGGCTGTCGTGCTCCTAACGGGGTGCCCGAAGGGAAGCCAGGATACCAATGCAGGCATGAAAGCGGAATCGCTGAAGGATTATGACACCGCCCTCGACTATTACAACAAAGCGCTTCAGACCTCGCCGAACAACACCGAATACAAACTGAAGGCGGCCAGGGCTCGTTTTGAAGCCGCTCAGTGGCACGTCGATCAGGGCCGGCGATTTCGGGATCAAGCCAACTTGGAGCTGGCGCTTGCGGAGTTCCGCAAGGCACAGATGATCGATCCGTCCAGCGCCGTGGCGCAGCAAGAAGTGAAAGCCACGATGGATTCGATCAGCGTCAAGCAGGGGACCACAGAAAACACCGCTCCAACCGGGTCGGTTTCGGAAGAACCAAAACTGATGGCTGGGCCGCCCCAGGTTCAGCCCCTTTCGCGCGCCCCGATCAACATGAAGGCCACCAACGACTCGAAGGCGGTTTTCGAGGCCATCGGGAAGCTGGCCGGCCTGACCGTAATCTTCGACCCGGATTTCACTTCCCGGCGAATTTCCGTCGAGCTGACCAACGTGACGCTCGAGCAAGCGCTGAACATCTCAGCGCTGCAGAGCAAGGCGTTCTGGCGTCCGGTAACTTCCAATATTATTTTTGTGGTGCCGGACCAGCCTCAGAAGCGCAAGGACTATGAAGAAGAAGTAGTAAAGACATTTTATCTTCACAATACCGTCCTGCCGCAGGAACTCACCGAAATCGTGACCAGCATCCGGCAACTGCTCGATTTGCGGCGCGTGCAGCAAATCAATGCGCAGAACGCCATCGTGATCCGCGACACGCCGGACCGGGTCTTGCTGGCCGGAAAAATTATTGACGACATCGACAAAGCCAGGCCGGAAGTCGTGATTCAGGTGGCTGTGATGGAGGCGCGGCGCGACCGGGTCCGCAATATCGGGATTACGCCGCCGACCAGTGTTACGGCCACGTTTGCGAATCCCGGTACCACTACCTCAGGCTCTTCCGGTTCTTCCGGTTCTTCAACGACGACGAACCCGGCAGCCACAATCGGTCAGCTGATCAGCGATCCTCATATTTTCACCAACGGATACAGCATCACCATGCCGGGCGCCACGGCGTCTTTCCTGATGACGGACACATCGACGCAAATCTTAGACGACCCTGAAATTCGCGTGGTCGATGGACAGACCGCGAAGCTCCGCATCGGCGACCGCGTCCCAGTCGCGACCGGAAGCTTTCAGGCCGGGATTGGCGCGACCGGAACCGGCGCCATCAATCCTTTGGTTAATACGCAGTTTCAATACCTCGATGTGGGCGTGAACGTGGACGTCACGCCGCGAATCCATCAGGACCGCGAGATCAGCATGAAGGTGAACGTGGTGGTTTCGTCGGTGACCGGTCACACGAATATCGGGGGGATCGACCAGCCTATCATCAGCCAGCGCAGCATCGAGCATGACATTCGACTCAAAGACGGCGAAGTCAATGTCCTTGGCGGGCTAATCGAGCAGACCGATACCAACACAGTCAACGGCATACCCGGTTTGGCAAACATCCCCCTCTTCGGACATTTCTTTGCCGGCACCACGATCGATCACGAAAAGGATGAAATCCTGATCGTCCTGATTCCGCACATCGTGCGATTGCCTTCGATCTCAGCCGAGAACTTGCGCAGCATCGCATCTGGAACGGACACGAACGCCGAGGTGCGATTGGAACAGGCGGTGCTTTTGCCGGAGCCCCTGAAACCTCAAGCTGCGCCTGCTCCCCAAGCGGCTCCGGCTCCTGCCGCGGCAGTTGCACCTGCGGCGGCGAATTCATCCGCTGCGCAGAATCCGACGCTGCGATTTGAGCCCGGGACGGCCGCCCTGAAAATCGGTGAAACGACCACGATTGGCGTCACCGTTCAGAACGTGCAGGACCTGTACTCCATCCCGATGCTCTTGCAGTTTAATCCGGCGGTGATTTCCATCGAGGACGTTCGCCAGGGCGGATTCCTCTCCGGTGGAACGCAGGAAGTGGCCATCGTGGAACGCGTGGATAAGGAGCGCGGGCAGGCCATTATCTCGGCGACGCGCATGCCGAATACGCCCGGAGTGAGCGGCTCGGGCACGCTCGTGGGGATCGTTGTCAAGGGACTCGCTCCCGGCAGTTCGCAGCTTTCGATTGTGCAGGTGAACGCAAAAGATTCTCAGCAGCGGCCGATCCAGGTGGTCACCGGCGAGGCCAGCGTGCGAGTCCAGTAAATAAGAGGGCCAGTCCATATGCACATGCGTCGACAGACATCATTCCCGCGGGCCAGAAGGAGGAGGATTGCGGGATTGACCTTGATCGAACTTATCCTCACGTGTGGAATTCTTCTGATCCTCTCCGCAGCCGCGATCCCCATGTTTCAAATGACGATCCAGCACCGGAAAGAAACGGAATTGCGCAACGATTTGCGAGAGATGCGAAATGCAATCGATCGGTACAAGGATGACGCGGACAAGAATTTAATCCGCACGGAAGTTGGCAGCCAGAATTATCCCCCCGATCTGCAGACCCTCGTCGATGGCGTGACGATAAGCGCCGGAGCAAGCGGGCCCGGCGGCATCAGCGCCGCAGCGTTGGCAGGTGCGAGCGGCACGGGCCAGTTCGGATCCGCCGGGACACCTCAATTGGGTACCGGAGCGGCGGGCGGCATTCCGTCACTTGGCACCGCGGGCCAAGGCTTGTCAGATGTACCCACCAAGGTGCGCTACCTGAGGAAAATTCCCGTGGACCCTATGACGGGAAAAACCGATTGGGGGCTGCGGGCCGTCCAGGACGACGCGGATTCCACCAGCTGGGGCGGCCACAACGTCTTCGACGTTTATTCTCAGTCCCAAGCGATGGCGGTTGATGGGACGAAATACTCCGACTGGTAAGGCACGGATGAAACCCTTCCAAATCACAACCTTCGGTTCTCGAAACACGCGGTGTCACACTTTGTCCGCGCGACGAGGCTTTGGTGCGGCCGGATTCTCGCTGCTCGAAATGATGATCGTCATCACGATTATTTTGATCCTGGCGGGGATCGCGGCGGCCCGATATGAGAGATCGGTCCTGCGCGCCAAAGAAGCCACGCTCAAGCAGGACCTGTTCGTTATGCGGAATGCGATTCAGCAATACACGCTCGACAAAGAGGCAGGGCCGGCGTCGCTCGATGATTTAGTTGCGGGAAAATATCTATCCGGAATCCCGACGGATCCCATCACGCGCAGTAAAGATTGGCACGTTGATTTTGACCAGGTTCTGCTGGACCCGCTGCAAACTACTCCCGGCTTGACCGATGTCCATTCCAGCTCCGATCAAGTCTCCCCGTTTGAAAATACGCCTTACAATACCTGGTAATTCGGGATGTGTATTCTAGGCGGTTTCTTCCGCCAGATTCCAATCCGGAAGTGATTTCCGGCCGCTCAAGACTTCGGCAGCCCAGCGTCCCAGATACACCGATTGCGCGACTCCGTGACCGCTGTATCCTCCGAGCACGACGGTGTGCGGACTTCGGGGGTGCTGTGCAAAGACTGGACGCCATTGATTTGCGATCATGATCGGCCCACCCCACTCGTTCTTGAAGCGCACATGTTGCAACGCCGGATGCAGCGCGCGGACTCGAGATTCGAGCCGCGCGATAAGTTCCGCCGGCTGCCCTGCCTCGATATCCAGGCTTGCGAGTTCGCGCCAATCGTTCAAGTGAACCAGTCCGCTACCGAAGACGACGCCCCCTGTGCGCAGCGTCCTGCCCCACAAATAAGGAAAATCGATTGTGTAGAATGGCTTTTCAGACGCCAGCCCCAAGCTTTCCAGTTGGCCGGGGCCGAGAGGTTCCGTTGCAACGGCCAGCGTGAATTTCGTTTGCCCGCGGCGAGCCAGGTCGCTCAATTCGAGAGACATTCCATTCGTCGCCAGCAGGACTTTGCGCGCGCGGAGTTGTCCGCCGGAAAATCGCAAGGACACAGCTTCCCCAAATTCAATTTCCTCGACGGAAACGTTCTCAAAGATTTGCACCCCGTTCTTTTCCGCCGCGCGCGCCAGGCCGCTTACCATTTTTCCGGGATCGACCATTCCGCCGGGCACTTGCCTCACTGCGCGAACGAGTCCGGAATCCGACCAGGAAATCGGCGAATCGGGCAGGCCGCCGCCTCGGCCGATTTCATAGACTCCGGGAAGGGCGAGATCGCAATCGACCGCGAGATCGTTCAGGATTGCTTTGAAACCGGCCAGGACATCCCCCAGGCCTGGAAGATCGCCGGCGGCCGTCTCTGCCAGCACCATCCCGCCTGTGTGGCCGCTCGAACCTGCTCCGATCGATGAGGATTCGAACAGGACCACGGTCTTGTCAGGTGCGAACCGCCGAAGCCATGCCGCGGCGGAAAGTCCTGAAAATCCGCCGCCCACCACGGCGAAGTCAGCCGCGGCGGGCATAGACGCTGGAGCAGGCTGAAAATCGAGGAACCACGGGGGATTGCCCCAGCGCGGATGGGAAACAGCTCGCGTCATGCGATATCTCCTAACGAATCCAGAATAGCGCAGTCTTAATTGTGTGGCTCGTCTGAATGGAACTGCATAGGGTTGGACCCGGGAACGCCAATCTCCCGATTGGCGTGGCGAAAACCGCCAATCAGGAGATTGGCGTTCCCGGGGAAAATCATCACACGATTCTTCGTTCGATGGAATCGCCCGAATCTTCCGTGGAGCTCACTCGCCGAGGCCGATGGCGAGTCCGGTGAAGCGCCTTTGGAACCCATCAAACTTTCCAAACAAAGGTGAGACGGGTGAGGTGAGGGTATTGAAAACGTCATGGGGGTTCTGGCGATTCGTGATGTCCAGCGAATAAACGCCAATGCGGATTTTCCGTACCTTGCCATTGGGACGCTCTTTGAACGGGATGTGGATCGGAAAGTCACGGTACACCTTGACGTCGAGAGAAAAATAGGTCGGGAAGCGGAGACCATTGGGAACGCCGATGTAGTTCTGAAAAACATCTACATTGGAATAAGCAAAGCCCGAGTGGATGTCGAAGACGGGGCTCATCACCAGGCTCCAAAACGGGAGATGGACATATCCCCAGGCAAGCAAGCGCTGAGGGATGTCGGAAGGCTGAACGCCATAGGCATTGGGGCGGATCACGGGAATCTGGAACGGAATAAAAGTATCCGAGAGCGTATTGAGGTCGCCGCGCGCCCGGCTCCAGGAATACGACACGTTGACTTCGGCGCGTTCGTTCGGGCTGTAACGAGCGGTTGCTTGCGCCTGTCGATAGTGCGCGGACCCTGTGTTCTCCAATGCCAGAAGTCCATTCGAACCGGTCGCGGGCAGGATCGGATTCACCTGGAAAAGTTCAACCGTATGAGTCTCATAGTAGCCGAGGCGAACGGTGACATTCTTCCGTATGGAGGTTTCGGACTCGATGTTCCAGGTGAAAGTCCTGGGACTGTTTCCCGGGTCTGCTGGATTGGAGGCGTTGGCAATGGATCCACCTGGGAGGTAGACATTCTGCAAACTGATCGGTGTGGTCGGGTTGGATGCAAAGTTGAGCACGCGAATTTGATTGTCCGCAAAGTCCTGGGCCAGCAAAGGAACATGGCTGTAGATCAACCCGGCGCCGGCACGGATGACCGTCTTCCACCCGGCAATGGAATACGCCAGGCCCGCGCGAGGCGCAAAAGCAGTATCGCGTCCGATGGTTTGGGTGCTCAAGCGACCGCCAAAGGTTAGGGACAGGCTTTTCGTCAACGTCCAGTGGTCCTCGGCATATTCCGAGAATTCGGTGTCGGATCCTTGTAGCGCGCCGGATCCTTGAAAAGTGATCTGTTCGGCAGTTGTGCCGTCCTCATTGAGGAGGTTGATCGGCCGGGAAACACTGCTCCCCGTAAAAGTCCTGTAAAGGAAATCGAATCCAAATCGGATTTCATGCCGGCCAAGCCACTTCTTTGATGGAAGCTGCAGGGCCGGAAGAACTTCCAGCTGGTTTGCGTTCCGCGACGATGTATTGAAATAATTTCCGCCCCAGCCCTCCGGATTGATGTTCATCTGGGCGGGACCTTGCCCGTGGGCGTCGGTGTAAAAATTTGTGTAGCGGACAACCGTGGTCAAAAGCATTCCGGAATCGAATTGGTAGGAATCCGTGAATCCAAATGACGCTCCGCGGCGGCGGAAATTCACCGAAGCGGACTGCGGGATGAGGGAATCGATATTCGCATAGAGGTTTGTGGATTGAAAAACGTTCAGATTGAAGTTCAGCAAGTGTTTCGGCGAGAGAATCCACTGTAAATTCGTAAAAGAATCAAAGGCATAAACATAGGTTTCATTGAAAGGCCAGGTCAATCCGTGCACCGGGTCCCTGCGAAATTCGTAGCTCAGATCCTCGGAGAAATTGAGTTTGTCCTTTACCAGCGGGCCGCCCACCTCGAATCGCGGAGTGATATTTGCGATGCCGACCAGACTGTCATTTTTCCCCCGGAAAGATGGCAGGAAATCGAGGAACTTGTAATTCCACAACGGCGAGGGAGGCTTGATATCGATTCGCGTTAAACCCGCTGAAAATCCGCCATAGGCCACGCTGTCCGGCGTATTAAACACCTGGATGGATTGAATGGCATCCACCGGCACGGGAATCGCGAAACTTCCCGCCACCGGATCCACATTCTCCGCCGAGTCCACGAGCAGCATGCCCTGGCTTTCCGCCTGCCCGTTGAAATTCAATCTTCCTTCTTGGGTCTTAATGACGCTCGGACTGACGGAAAGCGCCTCGGTGAATTTGCCGGTGCGCAGCGGAAGTGTTTCGAGCTGCTGTTCGCTGACCGTCGCGGTGGCGCTAACGCTCTCTGTCGCGATCTCGGTAGCTTCCCCTTTGACCTCGACTCTTTCCTCGACCAAATTCAGCTGCAAACCGGCATCTTGAACGACAGCCTGGCCGGCCACGAGCGCTACCGTTGCGGACCACGGTTTGAAGCCCTCCACGGTTACTTCCAGCGTGTAACTCCCCGGCGCTAAACGATTGAATTCGAAACGTCCTTCCGTATCCGAGACTGCGTCCTGCGAAGTGGCGGCAGGGGCAGGCCCAGTCAATTTCACGGTGATGGCCGAAAGATTGTTGCTCACGCCTTGGGCCGACGCGACGCTCACTCTGCCAGAGAGGGTTGCCGTTGTTGCTTGGGGACTCGAATCCCCCTCACGCGCAAATCCGGGAACCGCCCTAACCAAGGCGGACAGCAACAAAACCCAAAAGACAATCCATTGAGCTACCTTGGTCCTGCTTTGCGGCATCTTCAATAACACACTCCCTGCCATGGCACTCGCAAATCCACTGTTCCTGTGTTCGATGGAAAATCCCGGCGGATGGAATCCCAAGATGGCTTGCAGGTTGTACTGCATGCCAGCCACCACCGATTGGCCGCAAGAATCAGAAACGAAGAGATTTGGTCTGACGCGTATCGCGGACAATATCCATCTTCGCTCGTTTTGACTCTTTGGCCAATCATAAGGTTGTCCGCCCTTTTGCAAAGGGTTACCGGTCGGAAGAGTCGTCAAGACCCACTGGGGCTCCGTTGACACTCCGTGCCGGGCTTGATATGTTTCCCCCTCAATCGAACAAGCATCGGATGCGCGAATTGTCCCGACGATTCTTGTTGGCCCGGCACATTCCGTTGTTCAAATTCAAGAAAGAAGGGGTTCATGAAAATCGATATCTTCTGCCATATTGTTCCGCAAAATTATTACGAGCGCATGCTCAAGCTGCCGGAAACCGGGACCACGATCAAGAAGCGCACAGCCAACATCCCGGCCATGGTGAACCTCGATGCCCGATTCCGCTTCATGGACCTTTTTGCAGAATACTGCCAGGTGGTGAGCATGGCCGCGCCTCCGATCGAGGCTATGGGGGACGCAAAACTCTCGCCGGAACTCGCACAGATCGCCAACGACGGCTTGGCTGAATTGGTTGACAAGCATCCCGACCGATTCCCTGGATTCGTGGCGGCCCTGCCAATGAATAATCCGGGTGCCGCGGTGGAAGAAATCGATCGCGCGGTCTTGAAATTGGGAGCGGTGGGAGTTCAAATCTTTTCAAACGTGAATGGGCGACCCCTGGATGAACCGGATTTTCTGCCGATTTTCGAAAAGATTGCAGAACGCAACGTGCCCATTTGGCTTCACCCCAGCCGGTCATCCAATTTCGCCGACTACGCGACAGAAAAGAAATCAAAGTTTGAACTTTGGTGGGTTTTTGGGTGGCCGTATGAAACTTCGGTGGCCATGGGTCGCATTCTGTTTGCCGGGTATTTTGACCGTTTTCCCGAACTCAAGATCATCTCGCACCACCTGGGCGCTATGGTCCCTTACTTTTCGGGGCGCACGGGCGCCGGCCTCGATCAGTTAGGGGTTCGGACCGAAGGGGAGGATCTGGCCCTGGTGGGCCGGAAACTGAAGAAGCGGCCGCAGGATTATTTCAAAATGTTTTACGCCGATACGGCAACATTCGGTTCGCTCCCCGCATTACGGTGCGGACTGGAATTCTTTGGGGCCGATAAAGTTCTGTTCGCGTCCGATTCGCCGTTCGATCCGGAGAAGGGGCCGGGTTACATTCGCGAGACGATTCGTTGCGTCGAAGGCGTCGAGATGTCGGCCGAGGACCGCCATAAAATTTACGAGGGCAATGCGCGGAAGTTGATGCGTCTGAAGCTGGCGTAAAGAACCTGCGGAAAAGTGGCGTTTTATATTGTCATTCAAATATTTCAGTATATCCGTGGTACGCGCGTCCTATTCGGTAATCAGTTTTTCCGGCGGCTGGGGGAGCCAAAAACTTCCGATGAACCCGGCTGCGTAGGCAAGAAAGCCGACGATTCCCGCCGCGTAGCCGAGTTGCCGCGTGGCGGTGCCGCCTGGCATGTACGTTACGATGCTCGTCGTAATCAGGGCCGCGGATGTACCCAGCATCCGCCCTCCCACATTGGCCGCAAAACTCTCGCCGGTGCCGCGCAAGTGCGTCGGATAAAGCGTGGGCAAATAATTCCCCAAGGCGACATCGCGGTGTCCCGAACAGATGGCAGCAACACCACGAGTGGAATCAGAAGCAAGCCCGGAATCTGAAAAATGTGCAGCAGACGTCTCCTGCTGAGAATAAAGATCGTCAGAATGGCCAGCAGGATGCGTCCAAACAGGCTTCCGGCCTCCTGATAACCTTGTAAAAGGCTCGCGATTTTCAGCTGGTCCACGTGTGCAAGCTCCCTTACTCCGGGAGTGCCTGGAATGATGCGAAAAAAATGCTGCAGCATGCCGAAGGAAGCTGCATACGCGCATGCCATCATGAAACAGCTCAACAGGGCCGTCTTGCGAAATTCAGGGTGAAACAATTCCATGATGCTGGGCCGCTGAAGCGTGCCTTCATCCCTCTTCTTTTTCCAGATGGGCGATTCGGGCAAGAATGGGCGGAGGATGAGAAGCGGAACGGCTGGCAAAATCCCCCACAGGATCGTATAGCGCCAGGCTTCATGCCCGCCGTGAATCGCGGGAAGCAAGTGGCCTATCGACAGACTCAAATAACTCGCGCCGCTCATCAGGATTCCGCCCGTGGAAGCAAACACTTGCGTAAAGCCAAGAATGCTTTCTCTTTGATCTCTTTCCGGAAACAGTTCGGCGAGCCAGGCGGTGGCTGAGACGAATTCGACCGATACGCCGACGAACGTGATGCAGCGATACAGCAGTAATTGCAAAGCAGAGGACGAATAAGCCGTGGCCAGGGCGGAAAAGCAAAACAACAAAATGCTCCAGAACAAGACGCGGCGGCGGCCAAACCGATCGATCACGTATCCGCCCAGCAACCCGAAAATTCCTCCGGCAATGGCGGGAACGTAAAACATCAATCCGATCCAGCGATTAAACTCCACGCTTCCGGGCTTGGCCGTGAGGAATTCCGTCAAGGCCGGCTGGACGGTGACGGTGAGGACCAAAAGTTCGTAGGTGTCAAACGCGAAACCAATGCAAGCCACGCCACAGACGACCCAATCGATAGGAGTAAGGCGACGAGATTTGCTCTGTGGCGTGGACAAGATCGCCTGCTTTCTGCAATACACACGGGATTTGACTCACACAAATTTACAACGCGAAATTTGAATGGTCGCGGGAACGGACCAACCCTCCAAGTCTACTGTCGATGGGCTCTTCTTTCCTATCCCGAACGAGCAACATAGTTTCGGCGGAAAGAGGTAAACTTGATTTGTGCAGGGCGCTCGGGAGTCGCATCGGCGTATTCTGAGTGGAACGCGCTTACGCCCTGGTCTGGGAAAGGCAACCCTTGCGCTCGTGCAAAGCTCCAATTCTGAAGGGAAAAATTTCACCACAGAGGACACAGAGAAAATCCCGGAGAGAGGCAGGCATGGCAGACATTCAATCCCAAAGCCCCCCAAATCAGCGACGGCAAGCGACCGTTATTTTAGTGACCTGTTTAGCGGCGGTGTGCGCATTCCTCCCGCTTTCCGCACGGCAACAGGGGCCGATGAGCCCGCCGGCAGGCGCCGTCAAACCGGTGGCCGATCCGCAGCCGAAGCCCGCGGCCACCTCGCCGGCGCAGAGCGGCCCGGCCAGCGCGGCGCCGCAGAATTCTTCGCTTGGGCCGCCCACGATCCCGGTCGATGGAATCATCCAGAAATTCGCGGCGCGAGAGGCGGAATTCAAGATCGAGCGCGACAACTTCACCTACACGCAAACATTTACGATCCAGACGCTCGATTCGAGCGGACGGCCCGACGGCGAGCATACAATGACCAGTGAAATCGTATTCACTCCCTCAGGCAAACGGTACGAGAAGGTGACCTATGCGCCCACTCCCACGCTCGAACGCATTTCCCTATCGCAGCAGGATTTGGACGATCTCGAGCATGTGCAACCGTTCGTGCTGACCACGACAGAATTACCTAAATACAACATCAAGTATGTGGACCATGTCCAACTCGATGAACTGACAACCTATGTGTTCGAGGTGGCGCCGAAAACACTGGAGAAAAATCAGAGATATTTCCAGGGGCGAATCTGGGTGGAGGACAAGGATTTCGAAATTGTGAAGACGGACGGCAAGGCTGTCCCGGACATCCGCAAAAAGGGAGGCGAGGAAAACGTATTTCCGCGGTTTGAGACGTTTCGTGAAAACGTGGAAGGCCATTTCTGGTTTCCCACGTACACTCGCTCCAACGACATTCTGCACTTCAGCAACGGCGACATTCCGATTCGCATGGTCGTGAAATACGAGAATTACAAGCGATTCGGCGTGACGGTCAAGATCGGAGCGGCTAAGGAGGCGCCGGCGCCTCCACCGGACGAAAAGAAGTAATCCGGCGGCGTGTCCCAGTCAGGCGTAGCGAAACAAGGCTTTGAATCCGTAGTCCATATGCTGCTGAATGTGGCAGTGGAACAGGGTCAAGCCCGGCTGATCCGCAACCATGTCCACCGAGACGCGCCCGTAGCCGGGAACGATCACGGTGTCTTTGAGGATCCCAGCAGTGGCTTTGCCATTAATCTCCACCAACTCGAATGAGTGGCGGTGCATGTGCAGGGGATGATCGTCCTCACTGCGATTGCGAAACACCAACCGGTAGCGGCTGCCTTGCTTCAGCACAAATTCCTGATCGTGCGGATATTCCTTCCCGTTGACGGTCCAACTGTTGAATAGTCCCGCTCCACTCGGAATTTTCTGAAAAATCATGTCGATGGTGGAATCCGGCGGAGGCTGAGTGGCCGTGCGTCCAAAAATTGTGTAGTCCCACGATGATTTCGCGGGCGCAACCCATTGCGGTTGCTTGTGCTGATTCGCGTACTCGAACAGGACGCCCATACCTCCGTTGCGCACATCATCCGTGTCAGTGCCGAGGATCCAGACTCCCGGCTGGTTCATTTCGATGATGGCGTCCACACGCTCGCCGGGGCCGATATAGATCACGTCCACGGATCGCGGTGTGGGAACTGGATTACCATCCATAGCAATAATTTGAAATTTATGGCCGGGAAGTGCGATACGACGGTTCATGCTGGCGCTGGCATTCAGCAAGTGCATCAGCACTTTCTGGCCGGGCCGGACGCGAATCGGTTCGCCTGCCCCCATGGCTTTGTCGTTGATGGAAAACATCTGGTAACCCACTTCGAGGCCGGAAGGGTTGGTATCGAGCGTCTTAGGCCGCTCGGGTTGGGGTCCAGCGTTGGTTGTATCGTCGTCATCTTCCTCTTCGGGATTGAAAAAAGGCTCCCATTCCCGGAGCGCGAGGAAGATTTCTTGATCATAATTTCCGGGATTGTTCGCGGACTCGATCATGAGAAAGCCGAACTGGCCCGTGTAGGCCCCTCGGTGCAGGTCCGCCCCAGCCATCGTATGCGTGTGATACCAGCGCGTTCCGGCCGGGCGCGGGGTGAATTGATAGCGGATGCGGCCGTGCGGCGGCACCAGGGGAGTGTTTTCTTCCTCCACGCCATCGACGTCAGCAGGTATAAATAGTCCGTGCCAATGCACGAGTTCCCGAACGTCAGTTTCATTGATGACGTCGACTGTGACCGGTTTCCCCTCCTTCATGCGAAGGACCGGACCCGGAGAAGTTCCGTTGTAGCCGATCGTGCTGATGATGCGGATGGGCGTAAGCTCCACCGTGACGGGGGCAATCCTCAGCGTGAAATCCGCTTTGGAATTTCCTTGCGCGGCGGCGGTCGACGGCATGTCGGGCTGTGCCTGAGACATCAGCAGCCTCGCCGCGCCCAATTCGATCGCGGCGACGCCTCCGAATTTCATGAATTCCCTTCGGTCCACAGTCTGCTCCCGTCCGGTTCCCGCGGGCTCGGCGAACCGCTTAGTGCCGCGACGCCGGCACAGAAATCCTCTCACGGCAGCATGGCCCGTTCAAGACTATCTCAAAACAAAACACCGGCATTCCAACTAGATTTCTTGCCAACAACAGAAGGTGGTGATTCGGCAGGAGAGTACCTGTCCCTACGTACCAGACGGCGTTAGGACCATGCACCCATTGGCCTATGCAGAATTCGGGGCAATGATAGCTTGCGCAAAGGTCCATAAGCCGAATCGCAATTGAATCCTTAGGGTACAACTGATGACCCGCATCTACGACTCTACCAAGAGCGCACAAGAAACGAGATCCAAGTGTGGACTCGACAAATCGGACTTCCTCAGCGAAATGCAATTGGAGGAGCGCCGCGTTACATGCGGGATTGAACTAGACATCGACCTGACCGTCTATGGCCGCTCCGCATGTGAATGTGTCTTTTACGAACCAGCGAGAGTGATCCGTGGAAATGCAAACGGAGGACTGTTCCTACTGGCGATTCCTGTGCTGGAAGGGCAGGATTTGCTGCTCATTAACAACGGCACGTCTCAAGAGCAAATCTGCAACATTGTGAGCGTCCACATCCGTGACATCCAGATGAGCGAAGTAGCAGTAAGCTTCCCATTGCCGAATCCGGACTTCTGGAAGGGCTCCGGAACTGATCGAAGCAAGTAAACACCGTTTTTGGTCCGCCCCGGTCACCCTTCAAGAGCGCTTACCGTTTTCCACCCTGCCCTGCTTGGATTGTTCCTTCATTGCGTACAAAGACCGATCCGCAAACTCAAGTAACTGTTGAACCGTAACACCGCATTTCGGGAACGTAGCGACCCCGACGCTAATGCTCAGGTGCGGAACTTCTTCATCCACCAGCAAACAATTTCGTACGCGATCGGCCACTTGCTCAGCGGCGGAGATGTTCGTCTCCGGGAGTACGAGCGCGAATTCGTCGCCGCCGTAACGGGCCGCAGTGTCAATCGAACGGGAATTCAGCCGGAGAATCGTGGCGACGCGGCAAAGGGCGCGGCTTCCGATAACGTGCCCGTGGCGATCGTTGATCTTCTTGAGACCATCGAGGTCCATGAGCAGAAGGGAAAAAGGCCGGCTGGTTCGTCCCGAACGTTCCAGTTCGTTTTGCAGAATGTCGACCAGGTAGCGGTAATTCGCGAGGCCCGTCAGGCTATCGCTGATCGCAAGAGTCCGGACCTGGCGGAAGAGCCGCGCGTTGTCCAGCAACGTGGCGCCCAGGAGAACGATATAGCTAACGGCATTGACGAGTTCCGCGACGCCCGCGGAAGCATCCAGCAAACGTGCGGATTGGGACGCGATCAGGTGGCTTATGACATTCAGTCCCGCGACCCATACGAGGGCCGTGTCGAAGGCAAAGCCGTCACTCTCCTTGACGCTATTCAGGACCACGGCGGCAACCAGGAAAACGACGGCGGGGAGCAATTCCCAGATTCGCGGCGTGGGACTGTGCGGGTGGATCAGGGGAGTAATTGGAAAAATCAGGAACGTCGCCGCAACCAGGCAAGTGGCGCTGACCACAATCGAGGATAGCGCGACGACATTTTTTCTGGGGTCACGCGGCCAGGGCAGCCATTTGTTAATGACGCAAGCGACCAGGAGAAGCAGTCCGAGAAGCATCTGCCCAATCATCCAGGAAACCGGAACCCGGACTTGCTCCGCGGGTTTCAGGAAATGATCGTAGAATTCAAAAATCGCGCCCAAGTGGATGATGCCGGTAACTCCGAAGGTCAACCCCAGGAGAAGCGAAACGCGGTTCCCTGTGCCGTAATATCTCACCAGGACGCTGGAAGCGATTGTAAAACTGAGCAACGCGGAAATAATTTCGGCGCTCGACCAGGCCAGCGGATTCAATACGATATTGAGCTGCCGCAAGAAGTGACCCATGACCACAGCCCCGCTACAGGCCACCACGGCCAGCCACCAGGGGCGCTCGACGCGCCGGAGGGCATTCAGTTTTGCGAGCACAGCCATATCTACTTAGATGCTCCCAAAGTCTATTGTGAGACACGTAGTTGTTGGAACCATCACGGCCATTAGGTCAGAATTGGGACAGGCGTGCCTTACCTGTTCTTTTTAGTTACTTTTTGAATACCTGAGGGAAATTGCGGGCAGCGGACCAAGGCGAGCGGATCGAACGCGTCGTGCAAAAACTCCGTATATTTGCGGCGATCGTATCCGAACCAGCCGTCCCAGAGCGCGTAGGCGCGCACGCGGTCGTTGGGGACGCGATTGTCGCTGTCGGTGATGATGTACTCGACGGTTTGGCCGGGCCGCAGGCGCACGCCGCTGCCGAACAGTTGCTGCGCGGCGATGGCGGTTTGATTGGCTTTGCTGTATTCGCGCGGCTCGCGCGTGAGGCGTTTACTTATGATTAAATCCTCGATCGCGACGCTGCCATCGGCCACCGATTCCTCGCACCGGCGCAGGGTTTCGCGGGCCTCTTCGAGCTTGGCCAGGTAGCCGCTGAAATCGTGCGCCTCGGCGAGAATCGCCAGCACTTCCTGCTGCATGCGCGCCACCAGCGGCGGCGTGTCATGGCGGCGCAATTCGAGGCCGCGCACTTTGAGCGCGCCGTCTTCCGCGACGGCGAAAAAACGGTTGGGCACGGGCACGTCTTCAAATTGCCGCGACGGCAGAAACACAACGTAACGATAGATGGCCTCGATCGCCAGCGGGAGCTCGGTGCGCGCGGCGATTTCGGCGTTGAGCGCTTCGTAGTCGTCGCGCGTCGCGCCGGCTTTTTGCACGTACAACGAATCGACGAGCGCGTGCAGAATTTCGTAGCCGCGGTCCTCGGCGATCTCTTTGGCCACCAGGAGCGTTTCCCGCGCGACGGCGTTGATCGCTTCGTGCGCCTCGATTTTTCCAAAGCGCGCGTTTTTGTAGCCGGTGTAGCCGAAACAGCAAACCAGCAGCCACTTGAGCGCGTCGCGCTGGAGTTTGTAGCGCTGGGCTTGTTGTACCAATGTTTCGTTTGGATGTTCGTTGTAGCGCCCGCCTTCAGGCGGGCACTTTGGATGCACGCACATGCCCGCCTGAAGGCGGGCGCTACACTTCTTCAGCTCGCCGCGCTTGGCGATGAGCCGCTCGACGACGCGGCTGGTGATCCCGCGCCGCCGCTGGCAGACGCGGTAGCCCAGTTCGGGCACACGCGGCGCGTCCGGACAGCACGGGCAATTGACCGTCTCGGGCGAAATGTTGAACCGGGCCATGATGCTCGGATACTCGCTGACGAAATCGAGTTCGGCGACGTTCGCGTGAAAGCCGGTTTTCGGCGTGAAGACCAGGCCGCCACGGTCGGCGATGAGCAATTCGTCGGGCGGCTTGGGATCTTCCGGCTCGGCTTTCTGCTCGGGGATGAGCACGCCGTCGCGCCAGGCCAGTTCCATCTGCATGTAGGAGATGCCGGTGCCGGTCGATGTGCGCGCGCAATACTGCACGGGGAGTTTGGTGATGCGCGCGAGCTCCCACAATCCGGAGAGGTCGCACTTATCGGCGATGAATGAATTCTGCGTGTCCACGTGCAAGCGGCCGAATAGTGTGGTCGCGCTGTTCTTGAACAGGATGCGGCCGTAACTCATATAGCTGCGCGCGCGGCTCTCTTGCACTTCGGCGGAGGGATCGCGGTTGAGTGTGAGCGGCAGGCGCAGCTTCGCGGCCTGTTCGCGCAGACGCGGCAGGATCGTGGCGTCGCCCCAATCGCTCAGGATCAGGTCGGGATCGTGCCGCGCGAGCAGATGCTGGAAGGCGACGGCGGCGGGCTCGCCCGCTTCGTCGAGTTCGAACTGGCGTCCGTCCACCTCGATTTCGAGCGCGGCCTTTTGTTCAAAAGGGGATCCATGCCGGGGATCGATGCCTTTCAATCCGCTCAGGCGCACGCGCAGGATTTCGAGCGGCGGCAGATCGTAATCGATCGCCCATTCGGTGTCGCGGCATTCGAGCGCGCGGACGCGGCCCTCGCCGTCGGCTTCGACTTCGACGCGCGCCAGCGGAAACACGCCGCGCTGCCAGCAGTACAGCGACGCGAGCATCAGGTCGCTGTTGTAGAGCCGCAGCGCGGAATCGAACTGGCGTGTCCAGCGCGTCCACGAAGCAAACTCATTGGGATGTGCGACCTCAATCTCGAGCACGGGACGGGCTCGCTGCTCCCACAAATCCATGCGCTCGGTCGCGCGACAGGTAAGCGCATGCGGCTGCCGCGCGGCTTCCCCGCGCAGGCGGCGCAGGATGGCATCGGGGCCCGACACGTAAAATGCCGGCGCGAAGCGGTCAATCAGCCGGTGGCGCGTCTGGTTCGTCTCGATCAGCCACAGCGTCATCCCGTGCGGGCTCGGGTAGAGATCGAAGAGGCATCCGCTGATGGACGTTGAGTGGCTGGCGTGCGTCAGGGTGCGTGTCGGGTTGTGTGTTGGGCTGCTCATTTTCATCGGGGCTTCTGGGCGCATCGAGTTGCTCTGGACTTCTTTCCGGCGGGCTCAAAGTAGAGCCCGCACCCGTTTCCGGCGGGCTCCACGCTTCACTTGACGCGTTCAGCGCAAGAGTCGAGCTCGCACCCGTTTTCGACGGCAGCGCGGCCCCGGCCTGCCGGGGCGCGGCGCGCTCGAGCGCGTCCAGCCGCTTTTCCTGATCGAGCGCGATGGAGAGCAGGATGGCTTCCATCGGGTTGTCGCTGGCCTGATACGTGGCCGCCTGCGTGTAGGAGCGCACGCGGCGAAACAGGCGGTCGAAATATTCCTGATCCTCGCGGCGCAGCGCGCGGCGAAATTTCGCCCACCGCGCGATCGCGTCGTCGATCAGTTGCCGGAATGTGGGAACCGTGCGGCCCATGGGTTTCCGTGATTCGTGCCTCGTGATTCGTGATCCGTGCGACCACTTTTCCGTGTTCTCGGTTTTCTCTGTGTCCTCTGTGTTAAATGTTTTTCCTTCGCCTACAGAAACCGAAAAAGCTTTCACCACAGAGGACACAGAGAGAGCAGAGAAAACCAAAGAGTCGGGAGGCCCTGTCACCTGCGACCTGTCACCTGCAACCTGCCCCCTCCTCCCTCCCCGATCAGGCGCAACTTGTCATCCTCTCCATCGAGCGCGAATCGCCACAGCTCGGTCGCCTGCGCAGTGAGCTGCGTGAACATCGCACGGCGCGGCCCGCCGTGGCTGGTGGCATCGGAAAACACCGCGACGCCCAGCGGCAACGGAGCGAGCACCCGCAGCGCGTCCAGCGCGTGGTGGAACGCCACGGCAGCGTCGCGATCGCGCACATCCTCGTCGAAGTACAGGTCCGGCAGCGCCGTCACAATCAGCGCATCAGCGGCAAAGTTTTCGACGAAGCGCGGCACGCGCACCAGCAGCTCGGTCAACTGAAAACAAGTAAACGCCCGCGCCACGCGAATCCGCCGGTTGAATTCCGCCGCGGCGATTCCCCGCTGCCGCGCCAGGCGCGCAATCAGCAACGGGTCAAACCGGTTCGCGCCGTCCAGGCACAGCACCTGCTTCCCTTCGGCCAGCAAGCGCGGCAAAAAATAGTGGAACAGCCGCGGCGTCTCCGGCCGCCCATAAAACACCGCGAGGCCAGCCGGAGGCAGCGCCCACGGCCTTCTCGGCGGCGGTGACGGCGCTACCGGCGCGGCCAGTGCAACGGAAATAGGGTCTGAAGCCATAGTGCATTCCGGGGGGACCGGGGATGGCTACAGTATAGGCGAATAAAAAGCGAAAGTATAGCAAAGTGAGGTGGCGATAGTTGGCCACTTTCCGATAATCCCGGCGGGACCTATCCACGTCCTTTTAAGTGTCGGTTGGTATTAGTAAGTTGACCCGAATAGGCCACTCGTGGTGTCTATACACGTATGCGGAGCATTCGCTTTCGTTTAGCGCTGCCAATCATTTTTGGCCTCATTTCCATCGCGCTCATCGCGTGGGAATTTCACAACGAAAACGTCATCCAAGCCATGGGTATGAGGTGGGATACGGGACCGCCTGTCTGGCCTTACGAAGCGTCCTGGATTTTGCTACAGGGAATTAACGCCCCAGCGTACTTGATAGATTTGCCGGTCTTCATGCTCTTTGGGCTGAAATCAGGTCAGATGCAATTGCCGCTGGAGCTTCCAACGATCCTGCTTTGGTGGTGGTTTATAGGTTGGCGGATCGACTTCGGCTTGCTCCCGACGCTAAACAGCCCGCATCGCAAATGGCACGCAGTTGGACTCGGGGTTCTTTCGCTCGGTTTTGGATGCTTCGTCACTTACCTAGTTTTCGACCAGATACAGTTCTGGTCTGAATACGGTACCGTTACTGGCCAACTGTTACGTTTCATGAGATATGCTGGACCCTTGGGTTGGTGCGTGCTCTTGGGGTCTTGGGCAGCTATGGCAGGGATTCGTTGTATCCGAATCACCACAACTCCACCGTAACTCGTCGCTGCTAAAAAAACTGGCCCAATTCTCGAATAGCTCACTGCTAGGTCGGAAACAGCAATGGTTCCGCAGGCGGTTCGGAGGCGATGCGGTCGAGTTCGGGGTAGCGCTGGCGGAGCGGCTCCGGGACTTTTACTTTTGCGCGGGTGAGCAGGTGGACGAGTTGCAGCGCGTTTACGATGGCTTTTCCTTCGAAATGATTGTTGGTGATAACGAAGGTGGAGTCGCCGCTTTCGGCCACGTGCTGGATGCGCCCGGCCCAGGGCTCGAGTTCCTGCTCGGTATAGAGGTAGTTGTAGCGCTCCGAGGGCGGCGTGGCGGGATCGTCGCTGAACCAGGTGTCGTAGCGGCGGCCGTGTAGCCGGACGTAGGCGACGCGGGCGGTCGTGCGGTCGCTCGGCTTCATCGAACGGCCGATCACGGGCTGGTCGATGTTGCAGAAGCCGACGCCGCGCTCGTGCAACATGGCGTAGAAGGCCTTATCGTTCCACGTGGCATGGCGCACTTCCACCACCAGCGGATAATCGGAAAACTGTTTCAAGAGCTTGCCCAGGTACGCGATGTTTTCCTCTGTCCGGTGGAACGAAAACGGAAACTGGAGGAGCACAGCGCCCAGTTTTCCGGCATCGCGCAGCACATCGAATCCTGCGCGGACGGCGCGCTCGTCTTCCGCTCCCGCATCCGTATCGTGCGTGAACCTCTGCCACAACTTCGCGGTGAACACGAACCGGGGATTGGCGGAGACCAGTTCCATCCAGTGCCGGCAATGCTCGGGCCGCAGCGGCTGGTAGAACGACGTATTGATTTCGATCGTGTCGAAAAACTCGGAAAGATAGGCGGCCTCGTGAAAGCTGGCTGGCTTTCGCGCGGGGTACACGATGCCTGCCCAGTCGGCGTACGACCAGCCGGCGGGGCCGACACGGATCGTCCTCGCGCTTCCTTTTCGAATTTTGCGAGATCCGGGCATCAAAATTGAAAGTCACCCCCCTCTATATTAGAGTGATGCTACTCTGGAAGCAGCGCAAGCGGAGCAGAGAAAATGCCCTGGCTACCGGCCTCTCAGGATCGCGTGCGGAGTTACCCACTCGAACCGGAACACGGAGTGCACTCCCTCGCGCCGCGCGTTCAGAGTATTTTATTTTTTGAATTGTCCAATCCCAGTCGAGCCGCGAAATAGAAAATGAGCCGAATTCTGGAAGCGCTGAAACAGGGGCAATTGGCCCGCTCCGGCAAAGTCCAGCCGGAACTGCCCGCAGCGGACGCGGTTGAAATCCCCGACCGGCGGAGAAGCCGGCGCTTGGCATTCGACATCCCCGTGTACGTGTATGGTCACGAACCGGGGGCAGAACCCTTCCATGAAGAAGCATACACGCTGACTGTGAATGCGAATGGCGCCCTGCTGCTGCTGAGCGTCCCGGTACGCAAGGGGCAAAAGTTATTGCTGACCAACCAGCTGACGCAGCGAGAGCAGGACTGCCGCGTCGTTTTTCTGGGCACGCAGCACTGCCGGACCGTTGAGACCGGCGTCGCTTTTCCAGAAACGATTCCAGATTTCTGGCGAGCGCACTCATCACCTGAAAGTAAGCCCCTGCGCAATAAGCCGTGATTTGAAATTTGAACTTTCAGATGGAAATCTGGAGCTGAAATCTCGCACTTTATATTTCCGAGTACATACAGGTCACGCCTGGTTTGTGAAATCTCAAATTTTAAATTTGAGATTTCAGATTACGAGGTCGGAAGCTGGCGTGCGCGATCGGGCGGCATCCG
Source organism: uncultured Acidobacteriota bacterium (assembly GCA_963719875.1). Classification (GTDB taxonomy): domain Bacteria; phylum Acidobacteriota; class Terriglobia; order Acidiferrales; family UBA7541; genus Palsa-360. Next base: position 734,291 of record CAVRDJ010000004.1, read on the forward strand.
GGCTCCAACACTTCACCCCGAAGGAAGCTCCCATGCGATCGACAGGTTTCCTCTGGCAGCACGGACAAATGCCCGATCAGGAAAGCTTCCCGGTATAGAGAGCCATCCCGACAGCGGCATCCATTTTGATGCGGGCGAGGGCGCGAATTTCCTCGCGGCTGCGAATGCCGCCCGCAGCGGTGATGGGACGGCGAGTTGCGCGGCGCAGGGCCCGGAACCATTCGAGATTTGTGCCGCGCATGGTGCCTTCGGCATCCACGTAGGTGCACAAAAATTCAGAGGCGTACTCTTCGAGTTCGGGCATTACTTCATCCGGCCGCAATCGCAGTTTCTCTTGCCAGCCGCGCACCAGGATTTTTCCGCCCTCGGTGTCCAGCGCGATCATCACGCGCCGCCGCCCAATCTTACCAGCCAAACGATGGAGAAAATTGGCGTTCACGCGTCCGTCTTTGAATGCCGCGCTGCCGACGATTATTTTTTCCGCGCCCCAGCCGGCAATCCGCGTGGCTTGCGCGACCGTGCGAATTCCGCCTCCCACGCGGACGCGCATCTTGCGTTGTTTTGCCGCCACGCACAACTCGTGCACGAGTTTGGCGTTGCTTCCTTTTCGCATCGCGGCGTCGAGATCGATGACGTGGATCAGCGGATAGCGGCCAAAACGATCGAGCAAACCAAACACGTCATCGACCGCGAGTTTGCGCTTGCGGCCGTGGACGAGCTGGACGGCGCGCCCGTCTTGCAGATCGATGCAAGGAATCAGCATGTCGAACCTTTCGGATTTGTGCGGCAGCTCATGGATCAACACGCCAGCGGCTAAACAGGCTTCGGAAAAAGTACCTTATTTTTGTCATTCCGAGCGAAGCGAGGAATCTCTCTTCGGTTTAAACTCAGGAAAAGAGAGATTCCCCGGCACGCAGCGTGCCCCGGAATGACAAAACTGTTGAGTCTTTCCGCAGGCTGTGAAGCCGTGCCCTACAAGGAATCAGCCCTACCTCACAGGCTCATCAGCCCGTCTGGCGAACCGCTACGTCTTGTTCGCCGAGATATCGTTTGAGGGCGCCCAATCCCTGAATGCAGTCGTGAAAAATCGACGCGGCCAGCGCCGCGTCCGCGCAGCCTTCGCGGAACACTTCGAGAAAAGTTTCTGGAGTGTCAGCGCCGCCCGAGGCGATCACTGGAACCGAAACCGCGCGCGAAATTGCGGCTGTGAGCGGGCAGTCGAATCCGGAACGTGTGCCATCCTTGTCCATGGAGGTGATCAAAATTTCTCCGGCGCCGCATTCTACTCCCTGGCGCGCCCACGCGACCGCATCTATTCCGGTGGGGACGCTGCCGCCGCGAACGAACGCTTCCCAACGATCGCCGACGCGCTTGGCGTCAATGGCAAGCACCACCGCCTGCGAACCGAATTCCGACGCGAGCGCCGTAAGCAACGGTGGATTGCGGATCGCCGCGGTGTTCACGGTCAGTTTGTCCGCGCCCGCGCGGAGAATGGCGCGGCCTTCGTCGACCTTCGCGACGCCGCCGCCAGCCGTGAGCGGGATGGCAAGTTCGGCTGCAACGCGGCGAATGGTCTCCAGAAACGTGGGGCGGTGGTCGCGCGAAGCGGCGATGTCGAGGACTACGAGTTCATCCGCGCCCTCGATGTTGTAGCGGGCCGCAAGCGCGGCCGGGTCTCCTGCATCGCGCAAATTAACAAAGTTCACGCCTTTGACGACGCGCTCGCCGTCCGTATCAAGGCATGGAATGATGCGGTGCGCGAGGCTCATCCCTGGCCGCCAGCTTGCCGCACAAAATTAGAAAGGATTTGCGCGCCGACCGGTCCCGATTTTTCAGGATGAAATTGCGTGGCGAAAACGTTTCCCTGCTCGAGCACGGCGACGAAAGAAGTGCAGTGATCGCAGTAGGCGACGCCCGCCTCACCCGCATCGAGTGCGGCGTAAGAGTGCGCGAAATAAAAATATGCGTCGTGCGGGACGCCTTCCAGCAATTTACTTGCCCGCGCGCGGCGCAACTGATTCCATCCCATGTGCGGAAGGCGATCGGACGGCGGCAGCGCCGAAACTTTCTGCGGAAACAGCGCGAGCCCCGCGTCTCCGGGCGCTTCGTCACTCGTTGCGAACATGGCTTGGAGTCCGAGACATATTCCCAGCAGCGGCGTTCCGCTCGAAACGGCCTCGCGCAACGGCGTTACCAGCGAACGCTCGCCGAGCGAGCGCATCAGTGCGCCAAAATGACCGACGCCGGGAAGAATCAACGCGTCGCAGCCTGCGAGGGCCTCCGGTGTGGACGCGCGACACGATTCAACGCCGAGACGCGCGAGCGCTCGCTCGACCGAAGGAAGATTACCTGCTCCGTATTCCACAAGCGCGATATTCATAACAGCTCTTTCGTGCTGGGCAGCACGCGCTTCAACTGTGGATCGCGCGTGGCCGCAAAACGCATCGCCCTGGCGAACGCCTTGAAGATCGCCTCCACCTGATGGTGCGACGACCGGCCATACAAGAGGCGCAGGTGAACGTTCGCGCCCGCAGCCTGCGCGAAGCCGCCGAAGAAATCCTCGAGCAATTCCGTTTGCAGTCCGCCAACGTGCCTCGCCGAGAATTTCCACTTGCATACGAGGTGGGGACGTCCGCTGAAGTCGATCGCCGCCGCCGCGAGGGTTTCGTCCATCGGCATCAGGAAATATCCGGCGCGCAAAATGCCGCGCTTCGAGCCCAGCGCCTTGCGCACCGCCTCACCGAGAACGATGCCCGTGTCTTCGACGGTGTGATGCTGATCGACTTCGAGATCGCCGTGCGCCGTGAGTTCCAAATCCATTGCGCCGTGCCGCGCCACAAGCGTCAGCATGTGATCGAGGAATGGAATCCCGGTGGAGATTTTCGCGCGGCCCTGTCCGTCGAGATTCAGGCGCACGCGAATGTCCGTCTCCGTTGTGGTGCGGCGCAATTTTGCTTTTCTCATGCCCACAGTTTCTCCAGATCGCGAACGCTGTGCAGAATTTCGAGAGCTCCCAATTCGCGCAGGCGGACCGCGCGCGCATGGTGCGCGTCGCTGCCATGCGGCAGAACGCCGAGGAACGGCACACGCGCCCGCTTTGCAGAGAGCGCGTCGTCAATGTTATCCCCGAGGTAGAGCGCATCGCGCCGCGGCGTGCCATTGAGCAGCAGGCGCAAGCCTTCCGGGTCCGGCTTCCCTTTTTTCACGTCGTCCATGGTAACCGACCGGCGAAAAATATCGTTCGCGTCCGTGCCCTCCAGCGTGTGGCGCAACTCCTGGCGCGTGCGGCCGGTAAAGAGCGCGAGTTCTGCGCGGCGCGACCAGCGCTCCAGCCGCTTGTGCGTCACCAGCCAGCGTTCCCGCGCGACGTTGCCCGGGCGGGATTTCGTTCCCCAATAAAACTTCTGGAAGCGCGCTTTCACTTCTTCGTACGGAACCGCCGGCCCAAGTGACGCGATCCAATCCGTCGTCAACCTCCAGTCGTCGTTGTAGCCGGAGCGATTCTTCCACTGGTGAATTTCGGCGTAGGTGACGCGCCTCCTGGTGAAAAAATGGACCGTGTCAATGATCGACTTGTGAAACGATCCGCGGACGTCCACCAGGACGCCATCGACATCGAAAATAATAAGTTTTGGCGCGAGCTTCACAGGATTCCTTCCATGGCCCGGAGCAATTTGCGCGTGTCGGCCCGCGTACCGGCGCTGATGCGAACGAAACCCTCGCGCGGAAAATCTCTCCGTCCGCGCACGAGAACTCCCTTCCGCTCGAGGGCGCCCACAAGGCGATGCGCTACAGGGCCGAAATCCGCGAGGACGAAATTCGCGCTGCTCGGATAAATCCGCGCGCCCAGACGGACGAGGCCCTTTTCCAGCAACGCGCGGCTTTGCAAAACTTCCTGCGTGTAGTTGCGCAGAAAACGCGGATCGCGAATGGCCGCTTCCGCCGCCACGAGCGCAGCCGAATTTACGGGATACGGTGTGGACGCACGGCGCATCACGGCCAGGATTTCAGGCGTTCCGAACAGGCACCCGATGCGCAACGCCGCAAGCCCCGCGGATTTTGAAAACGTGCGCGCCACCAGCAGATTGGGATACCGCCGAATCCACGAAAGAATTGTGAGCCCCGAAAAATCGAAATAGGCTTCATCGACAAGCACGAGCGTCCGCGACGCCGCGCGCAGAATCCGGCGCAAATCTTCGCGCTGGACCAAAGTGCCGGTGGGATTATTGGGATTGGCGATATACAGGACGCGCGGACAGCGCTTGGGTGGCTGTCGTAGAGCGCGAACCACGGCGTCCACGGGAAATCGCATTTCTTGGTCATAACGCAATGCGGCGACGCGCGCGCCTGCAAGTTCAGCGAAGAAGCGGTACATATCGAAGGTGGGTTCCACGATCAGCACCGAATCACCATCGTTGATAAAAGTATCCGCAATCAGATGCAAAGCATCGTCAATGCCGTTCGTCAGGTGCATCTCCGCCGGCCGCACGCCGAAGAAGCGAGCCAGGCGCTTTGTCGTGGCCTGATACTCGGGATAAATTCCCATCTCTTCCGCTGTCATGCGCGCGAGCGCACGCAAGACCGCTGGAGAACAGCCCACTGTATTCTCATTGAAGTCGAGGCGAAGTTTCTTGGCGCGACCTTCCTCAGGAGCGTCATACGGCGCGAGTCCCAAAACCGCCTTGCGAACTGGAACGATAGGTAGCTTCGTGCGTTTCACCGGCGCACCTCGACGGCGCGGGCGTGCGCCTCCAGTCCCTCAGCGCGGGCCATGGCAGTGACGACCGGTGCGAGCCGCTTCAGTCCACTGCGAGAAATTTCCTGCGTGCTCGAACATTTCACGAAGTCCGCGACGCTCAGGCCGCCGCGCGCGCGAGCCCAGCCTGAAGTTGGCAGAACATGATTTGTGCCGCTGGCGTAGTCTCCGATCGGTTGCGCGCTCCACGGTCCAAGAAACACGCTTCCCGCTTCGGACAATTTCTCGACCAATTTCTTCTTCGCATCCGGGATGCTTAAGTGTTCCGGAGCGACGTGGTTTACAAATCGAATCGCCGCATCCAGCGAAGGGGCAACCAGAATGGCGCTCGCGAGTTGCAGCGACTTCCAGGCGGGATTTGTTTTCGGCAAATCGAGTAGTTGCTTCCCTACTTCAGCCGCTACGGCTTTCGCCAATCGCAGTGACGGCGTAACCAGCAACGCAACCGCGTCGGGATCATGTTCGGCCTGGGCAAGGAAGTCCGCGGCGATGTAGCGCGGCGATCCGCCCGTGGCCAGGATCAACACTTCTGTTGGGCCGGCAGGCATGTCAATCGCGCAATCGTTGGAAACGATGCGCTTCGCGGCAGTCACGTAACGATTGCCGGGGCCGCAAATCTTGGCAACGCGCGGAATCGACTGCGTGCCATAGGCAAGCGCGCCAATTGCCTGCGCGCCCCCGATGCGGGCAATTTCCGTCACGCCGAGGATTTCAGCGGCTGCCAGCAACGCGGGACTCGGTTTCGGGCACGCTACAACAATGCGCTTCACGCCGGCCACTTGCGCCGGGATCGCTGTCATCAAAAGCGTCGAGAAGAGCGAGAATCGTCCGCCGGGGATGTAGCACCCGATGATTCCGAGCGGCGTGACTCGCTGGCCCACGCGAACTCCCGGCTCGACTGTAATCATCCACGGGCGAGGAAGTTGCTGTTCGGCCACGCGGCGGATGTTTCGCGCGGCGTGCTCGATCGCGCGCACGAGGTCGCGCGGCGCGTTGCGGCTCGCGGCGCGGATTTCCGACCGGCTGATCCACAGCGACTTCCGAGTGAGGCGAAGCCCGTCGAGACGCAACGCCCAACGAAATAACGCGGCGTCGCCGTTCTTCCGGACGTCGGAGAGAATGCGGGAGGCAATTCGCTCCGCATCTGAGTCATGCGAGCTGCGCCGCGCCAGGAATTTCGCGGCCATCGCATCCGTTAGTTTGAGTATGCGCATCCGGTTCGGGTCTTTCCTTGCACATCGTTAAAATACTTAAACTTTTGTCATTCCGAGGCACGTTGCGTGCCGAGGAATCTCTCTCTGTTCGGTACTCAAACCCGGAGAGATTCCTCACTTCGTTCGGAATGACAGGCCGAAAAGATCTTCCCTATCCTTTCAGAGCACGATCTTGTTCAGCGGATATTCGACAATCCCCTGCGCGCCCGCCGCTTTCAAGCGCGGAATGATCGAGCGAACAACGTCTTCGTCGATGATCGTATTCACCGCGATCCAGTCCGGATCGCTCAGCGCGGAGACCGTCGGATTCTTGAGCGCGGGCAGCACGGCCAGCACCGCGGCGAGGTGCTCCTTGCGCGCATTCAGCATGATGCCGACCTTCGTATACGCCGCGATGGCGCCGGAAAGCAGAAGGAAAATATTGGAAACTTTTTCGCATTTCCATGGGTCGGCGGCAGCCGCATGATTCGTGATGAACACCGTGCGCGATTCGAGGATGGTATCGACAATCCGCAAGTGATTGGCGCGCAACGACGATCCCGTTTCCGTGACTTCGACGATGGCGTCGGCAAGCTGCGGCACTTTCACTTCCGTCGCGCCCCAGGAAAACTCGACGCGCGCGTCCACATGGTTGCGCGCAAGATATTGTTTCGTGAGGTTCACAACTTCGGTGGCGATCACTTTTCCCGCGAGGTCTTTCACGGATTGCACCGGCCCGTCTTCCGGCACCGCCAGAACCCAGCGCACGGGCGCGAGACTTTGCTTTGAGTACATCAGTTCGCCGATCTCCACGACCTTCGAGCCGGTCTCAAACACCCAGTCGCGCCCGGTGATCCCCGCATCGAGCGCGCCGGTTTCCACGTAGCGCGCCATTTCCTGCGCACGAACCAGCATGCAGTTGATTTCCGGATCGTCGATGCCCGGAAAATAACTGCGCGAGTTGACCGAGATCCGCCAGCCAGCTTTTCCGAAGAGCTGGATCGTCGCATTTTCCAGGCTGCCCTTGGGAATTCCCAGGCGAAGTACGCTCATCAGCGCGCATCCTTTCCGTAAACCGCGTTCGGGTCAAACGTGCGTTCGGCCACCAACTTGGCTTCGCCAGCCGGAGAAATCTGCCGGAAGAAACATGAGCGGTAGCCTTCGTGGCAAACGCCGGGACCGAGCGCATCCACACGGATCAACAGCGCATCCACGTCGCAATCCACGCGAATTTCGCGCACTCGCAGCACATGGCCGCTTTGCTCGCCCTTGCGCCAAAGTTTGTTTCGCGAGCGGCTGAAAAATGTAACTTCCCCGCTCGCCTGGGTCGCGGCGTACGCTTCGGCGTTCATGAAACCCAGCATGAGAACTTCCCCCGAGCCCGCTTCCTGAATTACCGCAGGAACCAAACCGTCGAGTTTCTTGAAATCCAAGTCCATCGCCCCTCCAAGCCCTGACAAAGGTTGCTTCCAAATAAAAAACCCGCTGGCGCTTACCGCGCCAGCGGGCCGATGAGTGCGAATTTCGATGCGCTACTCAAGCCTCCGCGGGCACGGTCGTACGCCGTGATGGTGGTGATGACCGTGGTGTCGCGCGGAGAACTTCATGGCAATGGAGAATATACAAGAGCAAGTGATTGGCGTCAAGAGAAGTGATCGTTCACTTACCCATCGAGTTTTAACGGGATTCCGGGGCATGATACCCTGCGCGAGGCATTCGGGAGGCCGCCGGTACAGTGATCTCCGCGTGCGATTCGCGTGTCCTTTGTTCAGGAGAGGCTTGATGCACTCTAAAATTTGGACCGACATGTTCGTTCTCGCGCTCCCGGTAGCCGAGAAAATCCTGCGCCCGATCGTGGTCTACTTTTTTCTTGTGATCGGTTTGCGCCTGGCGGGTAAACGCGAGCTGGCGCAGCTCAATCCGTTCGACCTTGTCGTACTTCTCACCCTATCGAACACGGTGCAGAACGCCATCATAGGCGACGACAACACCGTGACGGGCGGCATCATCGGCGCTGCGACGCTGCTGCTCGTCAACTATCTCGTCGTGCGGTTTCTTTTCCGCCACGAGAAGCTGGACCGTCTTGTCGAAGGAGAGGCCACGGTGCTGATCGAAAACGGGAAGATTCTCAAGAATCGGCTCACGAAGGAAATGCTCTCGCTACAGGATCTGGAAGCCGCAGCGCATAAGCAGGGCTTCGGCGATCTCAGGGAAGTGGACCGCGCCACGCTCGATCCTAGCGGCACGATTTCATTCACCGGCAAAAAGCCGACTCCGGAGGAAATGCGCCATCGGGAACTTCTCGACCGGATCGACCAACTGACGCGAGACGTCGCAACCCTGCGGCTTCGAGTCGTGCCCCCGGCGTTGTAAGAACGTTTCCGCCTGGCCTCAGTGCATCAGGAGTCCCGTAGCGGCGATCCCCAGTCCTGCTACGCCCGAGATTATTCCCAAAAACCAATAGAAGCGTTTGCGGGAGAGCAGCGCGAGCGAAGAAATGACAAGCGCAATTTCGAGGAACACTTCTCCCAGATCGAAGCGGTCCGCTTTGCGTTGCGCGCGCGCCGATTCGCCTTCGAGGTCCTTGGCCTGCTCCTCGATGTCGGCCTGCTCTTTGGTATAGCGGTCGGCTTCTTTCTGATATTTTTCGCGGACTTTATCGGCTTGGGTCTTGTCTTTGAATTCGATAAGGGCGAGCAGGTCGAGGCTCATTTCATAGTTGTGCCGGCGAATATTTTTCGCCTGATAGTACGCCCACTGATCGGTCGCGCGATTCTGCATCAGAAGTTCCTCGGTATGCGACCGGTGCCCAAGCAAGGAAACAACGGCCACGCAAACGGCGAGGATGGCCATCGTGACGGAAATGGGGGCCAGCGAGGGGTTCTCACGGCCATGTTCGGCATTCTCTTGAAGCTCGCTCAGTTCATCCGGCATGAGTTTATGCTCCCTCTTGAATTCCACATATTAGTTGCTCGTAATTCCTGGTTGCTCCGTGGCGCCGGCGTCTCGCCGGCGAATTTGCGCTCGACTTCCACTACAAAAATCGCCGGCGGGACGCCAGCGCTACCCGAATCACATTCATTATCCGGCTAGGGCGGCGAGGCTTTCGCGAACAGCCGCGAGCGTGCGATCGATGTCCGCGTCCGAGTGAGCCGCCGAGACGAACAACGCTTCAAATTGGGAAGGCGCTAGGAAAACACCGCGATCGAGCATTCCGCGGAAGAATTCGGCGAAGCGGCGCGTGTCGCATTTTTTCGCGGTGGCATAATCCGTTACCGGCTCGCGCGAGAAGAATAGCGTGAGGAGCGAACCCGCGCGAACGGCCGTGGCAGGTGCGCCCGTTTCTCGCAGCGCTGCGACGATGCCGTCTCCCAGGCGGTTCGCTCGCGTATCGAGTGATTGGTAAAACCCCGGCGCGGCCAGCAAATCGAGCGAAGCGATTCCGGCGCTCATCGCCAGCGGATTTCCGGACAGCGTGCCCGCCTGATAGACCGGCCCGAGAGGCGCGACGCGATCCATCAAGTCGCGGCGGCCTCCGTACGCGGCCACCGGCAATCCTCCGCCGATAATTTTGCCGAGCGTCGTCAAGTCTGGAGTAATCCCAAACAAAGTCTGCGCGCCGCCGTAGCAAACGCGGAAACCGGTGATCACTTCATCGAAGATCAGCAACGCCCCGTGACGCGACGAGAGATCGCGCAAAGCCTGAAGAAACCCGGGCTTCGGCGGAACAACGCCCATATTGGCCGCAATCGGCTCAACGATCACCGTGGCAATTTTGTCGCGATGCAAATCAAACAGTTTTTCCACCGCCCCGGCATCATTAAACGGAGCGTTGAGCGTCAATTCGGCAAGCGCCTGCGGTACGCCGGGACACACCGCGATTCCCAGGGTCGCGAGGCCCGAGCCCGCTTCGGAAAGAAAATTGTCCGAGTGGCCGTGATAGCATCCCTCGAATTTTACGATCAGGTCGCGGCCCGTGGCGGCGCGCGCCAGGCGCACGGCGCTCATCGTCGCCTCGGTGCCCGAGCTGACAAAGCGCACTTTTTCACAAGATGGAAGGGCCTTTCGGATGCGCAACGCAAGCTCGACTTCGAGTTCGGTCGGCATGCCGTAACTCGTGCCGCGGCGCGCTTGCTCGGCAATGGCCTGAACGACCTTCGGGTGCGCGTGGCCCAGAATCAGCGCACCCCACGAGCAGACGTAATCGATGTATTCGTTGCCGTCGGCATCCCACAGACGTGCACCGGCTGCTCGATCGACCACGATGGGTTCGCCGCCCACGGCGCCAAATGCGCGCACCGGACTGTTCACGCCGCCCACGAGCACATCGATTGCGCGGCGAAATATTTCCTGGGAGTGAGGCCGCTGCATTTTAACGAGTTTGGGTGAGCTCATCGTTGCCCGGGGGTAAAAATATTCGCGTCAGCAGTTTTTCAACCATCGCGCTGCGTCTTTTGCATGATAGGTGAGTACGATGCTCGCGCCCGCGCGATGAATGCCGGTCAGGATCTCCAGCGCGATTCGCTTTTCTTCGATCCAGCCATTCGCGGCGGCGGCCTTTACCATCGCATATTCACCGCTCACATTGTATGCGCCGACCGGAACGCTGAACGTCTCGCGTACCCGTTGAATGATGTCCAGGTAGGCCAGCGCCGGCTTCACCATAACCATGTCGGCCCCTTCAGCCAGGTCCAATTCGACTTCGCGGAGCGCTTCGCGCGCGTTGGCCGGGTCCATCTGGTAGCCGCGCCGGTCGCCGAATTGCGGCGCCGACTCCGCCGCCTCGCGGAACGGCCCGTAAAACCCGGAACAATACTTCGCCGCGTAGCTCAGGATGGCGATGTCCTGAAATCCGGCACTATCCAGCGCTTTGCGAATCGCGCCGACGCGCCCGTCCATCATGTCCGAAGGGGCGATGATATCGGCGCCGGCGCGGGCGTGCGAGAGCGATTCCGCTGCGAGCAATTCGAGAGTCGGGTCATTCTTCACTTCCCCGTTTTCGACGATGCCGCAATGTCCGTGGTCGGTGTATTCGCAGAGGCACACATCCGTCATCACGAGCAAGTTCAAATTGGCGCGGCGAACCGCCTCGATCGCGCGCTGCACGACACCATCAGCCGCATATGCTTCGGTGCCAAGCGCATCTTTTTTTTTCGGGATGCCGAACAAAATGATTCCCGGAATGCCGAGTTGCTCCACTTCGCGGCATTCCTCGAGAAACGTGTCGACCGACTGCTGCGCGACGCCCGGCATCGAAGTAATCGGATTCCGCACATTTTTGCCTGGGCACACGAACATCGGATAAATGAACCCCTGCGTCGACAGGCGCGTTTCGCGCGCGAGGGATCGGATCGCTTCGCTGCGCCGCAGACGGCGCGGTCTTGTTGCCGGAAAACTCATACGGCCCTCGCTTGTGAGTTTGCGCTCGGTGAAAAATAATTTGCAATTGCCGCCGCCATTGATTCCGCCGTCGCGAACGGGGCTTCAATGGCCACCGGCAAACCGGCATCCCGCAATGCCGCGGCCGTCACTGGGCCGACCGCGGCCAGCGCCGCTCTTGCTCCCAGACGGGAGAGCAATTCTTCGCCGAGCTCACCGCGCATATTATCAATCGCGGACGGGCTGAAGAAAGTGATCACGTCCACCTGGGCCTCACGAATTGCCTGCATCACCCCGGGTTCGATCACCCCTACGCCTCCCGTATGATATGCCACAACGTCCGAGACTTGCGCACCGACAGCCTTCAGCGCATTCGGGAGATCGGGCCGAGCACGCTCGCTGCGCGGCAAAACAATCTTCTTGCCGGCCAGCGACGAGGAAAGTTCACGGGCCAGCGCAGCACCTAGAAATTCCTGCGCCACGTGGTCGACTGAAAATCCTTCCGCGGCCGCGGCGCTGGCGGTTGCCGGGCCGACCGCCGCGCAGCGATAGTTTCCGCCCTGGCTCGGCGCCACTCCCAGCCTGCGGCAGCGGCGAGCAAAAAATCGCACAGCGTTCGCGCTGGTGAACAAAATCCAATCGAACTCCCCGAGAGAACGGATCGTTCGATCCAGCTCGGCTGTGTCGGGAGGTTCAGAAAAACTGACTGCCGGAAATAGCAACACGGTCGCGCCCATGTTTTCCAGGCGAGCCATCAGGTCGCGCGCCTGCTCAACGGAGCGCGTGACAACGACGCGCTTTCCCTCGAGCGGCCTGGGCGTGCTCATGCGCGCGTCCCGCGGCTTTCCCGCTCCAGCAAAGCCGCTGCGCCGCCGTCGCGTAATTTTTTCGCGACTCGCTTTCCAATCGCTTCAGCCTCTTCGGGCGATCCTGAATCTTTCTCCCACATACGCTGCGTACCGTCCGGTGACAGGACGACGACATCCAGCAACAGTTTCCCGTTTTCGACGCGCCCCCATGCGCCAATCGGCACCTGGCAGCCGCCCCCGAGGCCTGCCAGCGCGGAACGCTCGGCGGTCACCGCGCGCCGCGTTTCCAAATTTTCCAGCCCGGTCAGGATACGCAACGTCTCGGCGTCTCCCGTGCGGGCCTCCATCCCGATCGCGCCCTGTCCAGCCGCCGGCAAACTCACATCGTGTGGCAGCACCTGGCTGATGTTTGCGCCCAAGCCCAAGCGGTCGAGCCCCGCCTTGGCGAGCACAATCGCGTCGTAATCGCCGCGCTTCAACTTTTCAATTCGCGTGTCCACGTTTCCGCGAAGTTCGAGCAGGCGCAAGTCGCGCCGCGCGTAGAGCAATTGCGACTGACGGCGCAGACTGCTCGTGCCCACGCGCGCGCCCTGCGGCAGCGACGCCAGCGTTGCCCCGCTCGAAGAAAGCAGCGCGTCGCGCACGTCGTCCCGCTTGCCAACCGCGGCGATCGTCAAGCCTTCAGGCATTTCCGTCGGCACATCCTTCATGCTGTGGACGGCCAGATCGATGCGTCCTTCCAATAACGCGTCTTCGAGTTCCTTGATGAAGATTCCTTTAATCCCTACCTGGCTGAAACTCGCTTGCTGAAATTTGTCGCCAGAAGTTTTGATGATCACAATCTCCGGCTCGACGCCCGTCGACTCGCGCAGCGCCCGCGCGATGCTCCGCGCCTGCCACAGAGCAAGCGGGCTGCCCCTCGTGCCAATTCGCAGCGCCTTCAAGGCTTCTCCCGGTCGAGGCGGAACAAATCACGAATCGCTTCAAAGTTCTGGAGTTTCCTGCGCAACTCCGGAATGCCTCGCATGCGTTCAGCGGGAGTGAGGACCACGCGGTCAAGCAATTCCCGGAGCATTCCGGCAACCTGGGCGCGGTCCTCGTCGGAAAGATGCGACATCGACGCGAGACGCTCTTGCACGAAAGCCTCATGCTCGGCTGCCAGCTTATTGCGAAGATCCCCGAGCACCGTGCCCGCAGCCACTCCCGCCTGCCAATGCAGGAATTTTTCAACCTGCTCGCCAATGATCGCTTCGGCGCGCGGAATTTCGGCCACGCGAGCCATCTTGTTTTGCTCGACGATTTCCGTCAGGTCATCGATGTTGTACAGATACGTGTTGTAGATGTCCCCGACATCCGCAGCGACATTGCGGGGAACTCCAAGGTCAATCAAGAGCAATGCGCGATTGCCGCGCGCCGCCATGGCCCGTTCGATGATTGCGCGCGTCAGGATCGGGTCGCTCGCCGAGACCAACGTCACAATCAAGTCCGGCCAATCGAGCGCCCCGGCCAGGTTTTCCCACGGGACTACCTCTCCGCCGAATCGCGACGCGAGGTCCACGGCATGGTCGTGCGTGCGATTCAACACGCGCAACTGCTTGACGCCGCGGTCGCAGAGGTGCCGAACCACCTGCTCGCTTGTATCGCCCGCTCCGACGATCAGCGCGCGGTGATTGTTCATCTTGCCGAAAATGCGCTCGGCAAGTTTTACTCCCGAAAACGCCACCGAAACGGGCCGCGTGCCGAGTTCCGTTTCGTTGCGAACGCGCTTGCCCACTTCCAAAGCGGCCTGGAACATGCGGTTGAGAACAGGGCCCGTTTCGCTGCGGTCGAGCGCGATCTGGTACGCATCGCGCACCTGGCCCAAAATTTCGGCTTCGCCGAGGAGCATGGAATCGAGCCCCGCCGCGACGCGGAACAGGTGCCGCACGGCATGGGTATCCCGATGCCTGTAGAGCGACCCGTTCAATTCGACGAGGGAAAGTTGGTGGAAGGAAGCCAGGAACAATTCCACCGCGCCGGCGCTATCCGTCGCGTCCTCGCGCGGGACACCGTACAGTTCGCTGCGGTTGCAGGTCGAGAGGACCAGCGATTCCTCGAGAATCCCGCGCGAACGCAACTGTTCGGCGGCTTCGCGCGCCTGCTCGGGGGTGAAGGCGACGCGTTCCCGCAGTTCGACCGAGGCCGTGCGATGGTTCAGTCCGATAAGAACAATTTCCATTTGTGAAAGGTTCGACCAACTCCCCTGATTCCCTGCTCCAACACCCACTCAGAAGTACCGGTGAAAATGGGATAGATAACGATTCACGATACTGTAACTGAAAATCACGAACATGAAATTGAATATACAAAGCGCCGAAGCGCGCGCCCCGCGCCACGCCGCTGTCCGCGACAAGAACGTGTAGCCGACATAAATCAAAAGAATCAAGACCGTGACGATCACTTTTGGATCGCCATCCCAATACTGTCCTTCCAGCCGGTGCGCCCAGATCAAACCCGCCGTCATGCCGGCGGCGAGCGAAGCGCAGCCGATCAGCACGCTGCTCCGGGTCATGCGTTCGAGAACATCAAGGGCAGGAAACCGCCAGCCCACAATGCCCAACGTGTGGTCGCGCAACCGCCGATTCTGCACAAGAAAAATGACGCTGAGCACAAAGGAAATCGCAAACGCGGAATACGCCAGGATGTTCAGCGTAACGTGAAATGCGAAGAGCGGCCCCTGCGCCGGCGGTGCTTTGACCGGCCGCGCCTCAGGCAAGTGCGCAAGCAGAAACACGCCCAGCACGATGGGTAACACAAATGGGCCGACCGCGCGGCGGCGGTGAATCGCTTCCAGGCAAAGGTAAGTAGCAGCGAGCAGCCACGCAAAGAGCGAAAGCGAACCGAAAAGATCGTCGTAGGGCACGGCGTGAATCAATCGCGACCGGGCCAGCAGCGCCATGTAGTGAAGACCCAGCCCAACTACCAGGGACGAGGTCGCGCCAATCCCCACTGCACGCGAAGGCTCGCGCAAATTCCAAATATATAGCGCAAGGCTCGCCGCATAGAAAAGTAGCGTCGCGAGTACGTACGGACTTGTCATCAGTAAGCATGCATCCGCGGGAAGGGCGTTCTTTTAAGCCCGCCGCAAATGTCCATCACTTCAACATTATAGCCAATTCCCGAATCCGAAAGCACGAATACCAGGCGGGCCGTACCGGATTAGTCTCGGATAAGAGGATTTTTCGGGACCCCTGGAGAGTCTCACCCGGACGGGGGAACATTACGAAGAACAGAATCTTCTGTTAACGATCCTGCCCCGAATTTGGACGATCCGTGGCGGCAGGCAATTCTGTAGCAGCGGCACAGACAAAATTCGCGGAGTCGTTCGTGTCACCCGCACCTTTGTATTTCTCAATCTGAGGATAGGGGCAGAGGGGTCGAGTCATTTGGACACCTTTGGCGGCATCATCGTCGACGTATTTCGTCGCGATAACGTCACCGGGCGCGGTACCCTCTTCCGCCCATCGCTCAAGAGCACTGAAAATGGCGTACTCCGCACCCTTGGCGGTGGTATGGCCTGTTTGGCCAAATGAATTCGGGCCTGGACCTGAAAAACAGTGCTGCATTCCGGGTACCATATACAGGCGAACGAAGCTCTCTGCCTTTTGCGGACCCAAGGTGGCCACGACGCTCATATAGTAGTTGATGGTGTTTAGCGGCGAGATGGCCGGGTCGTTCCAGCCATGGTACAGGATGAGTTTGCCACCGCGCGCTTGGAACCGGCGCAGATCGGGGTCAGTGGCGTTAAGAAGGCGCCCGGTTTTCTCATCAGCCGCCTGCACAGCAAGGTCGACGTTGGCGGTAAGTAGATTCCATGTGGCATCACCAAAGACCATGTATCGGAAATAATTTTCTACGAAGAGAGACCCGGAGGCTTTGCCCGGGCCCGCGCCAGTGATCCACTGGCTCCAGCCATTCGGTCCGTCCTCTCCACCTGGCATATAGCCAGGGAAGACTTGCTTGCCTTGCGAGTTCACGCCACCGGCGTATAGTTTTTTCGCAGAGGCCACCTGAGGGGCCGTCAGACAATCGCGGGAATCATCTCCTTTGCAGAGCAGGACAGAAGGGTCGAAGTGGCACCGCAAGGGATCGCTGATGATCCCGTCTTTAACCCCATCCTGGGCGTCGCAAGCCGCCAGTGCATCGGTCTGCAGAGCGGGAATTTTCACACCGGAGATGTACCCTGCAGGGTTCCGGCCGTAAACTCCTTGCATGAGATCGATGCCGGCAGCAAGCATGTGAGTCCAGAAATTTGCAGGGGCGCCAGCCAGAATGCCGTCGAAATCTTCGGGGAAGCGCTGGGCTTCCATTAAACCTTCACGCCCGCCGTCCGAGCAGCTGTCAAAATAGGAGTATTTCGGCAAACGGGTGTAAAACGCCTGAATTAGGCTCTTGGCATTCAGAGATGTAGCGTGCAAGGCGCGATAGCCGAAGTCGATCACCTTTTGCGGATGATGAAAAGCCCAGCTCGCGTCTTCTGCATCTGCTTCGTGTCCAGTGTCCGTACCCGCCGTCGCATAACCCCGCCGGAGGTCGCCGGCCATGCCGTTGTAATTGATTGAGCCGGCGAATCCGCCGTTTCCGACACTCAGGAATTTTCCATTCCAACTATCAATTGGCAACCAGACCTCGAAACGGATGTACGAATCGTTCGTCGGCCGCATCACTCCAGCAACGCGGCAGAAGGCTGGAACCCTGTCGACGGCCCTACCGTAAGGGGGAATGAATTTTCCCCCAGGAGTGGATTGTGCGATGGTCAGGGTCGTATCCGGTAGCTTCGTGAGTAAGAGTGCCGCGCAGTCAGCGGCACGTATGGGAAGTGCGCTTGCCGTCGCGATTACTGTCATTGCGGCGATGAAAGTTTGGGTTGCAATCGTTCGCATAAGTTCGGCTCTGTTAGATTCGCGGCACTAGAGTGAGTTAACCGGAATTGTCGATTTCAACTTCGGGCCTGGGCAGAGGTTATCTCCGTCGCTGCTGCGCGTCAACTTCGGAGGTGCGCACCACCGAGAAGTTCTCTTATCGGAATCGGGGAGCCAGTTACCCGGAAGCCTACTTCCCGGAAGTGGGCTGCAAAAACTCGTTCTGACCCGTTCCGGCGACAAATTCGTTGTGTCGTGAGCAGGGGAAGCGTACGATGCCGCAGAAAGTGGAAGACAAGATTCGGTCGGTGAGACGGCTCGGTTTGGTTTAAGCCAAGTGAGGGCACGATGTTAAACATGAGAACTCTATTGCGCGGTGCGGCCGCAACGGTCGTAACGATCATGATCGGGTTTGCTGCGACATCTTTTGCCACCGATATACTCGACGATTGGGCCACAGCAAAAGCGCCGCCACCGCCCGAGCTCAAACCGGTCACGCTCGATGGTTCGACGACGGCTCTGCTCATTCTGGACATGATGAAGGCGAACTGCGGGACACGCCCGCGCTGCGTGGCCACGGTTCCCAACGTCAAGCGGCTGAACGACGCGGCGCGAGCCGCGGGAGCCATGGTGTGGTACAGCTTAGTCGGTAGCAACGGCATGGCCACACCTGCGGACATGATCGATCCGGGATTCATCCCGCGCGACGGCGAATGGATGCGCCAAAACGGGCCGGACAAATTTCTTGGCTCGAATCTGGAGGAGAAATTGAAAGCGCGCGGCATCAAGACGGTCATCGTCTGCGGCACTTCGTTTCAAGGGGTCGGGATTGGCACCGGCGGGGGTGCAGCACAGCGAGGCTACAAGGTGATCATCCCGATCGATTGCCTGTCGTCAGAGAATACATATATGGAGCAATATGCGGCATTCCATCTTTTCAAGGGCGGACCGGCCGTCGTCACCAGCCAAGTGACGATGACGCGCAGCACGATGATAAAGTTCTGATAACACTCCGGTTTCAATAATTCTCGCGCTTTAAGGATGGCGTCTTCGGTGCGCAGCCTTCCCATGAATCTAAACAGTGCTTGAAGGCAACGTCACCGCACAGCTCTGGCCCGGAGCCCCCAGAGGGTTAGCACCGAGAAGGCCACAATCACGACGCCTACACTCATGAAACCAGCCGTGACAAGCCTCTCTTGCCAAGGTTGCCCACTATGGCCCGCTGCTGTGATTGGAGAAAGCGCCGCAGTACCAAAAACCGCAGCGAGCGTGGTGACCAGCCAATTTACATAGGTGCCCTAAAGCGCAGTCCAATAGGCGATCGCCTTTGTTGTTGGCGGCAGCCTCACCTCGGTCCAGATAGCACCCAACGCGACTAGGAAAATGCCGTTCAGCACACCTTCCAGATGCGCGGCGAGTCCCATGCGTATGTTGGCGAAATGCAGCTCGGCGAAGCCTGTCAAAAGCCCGATTAAGAACAAGAACATCCCGTGCCACATTAGACGCCGGTTCGTTGATTCCATGTTATTGATCCTCTTTTTGCCCGTAGGGTGTGCATTCGGAGAACGGTACGATGTCGAGCAAGCGTTTCTACCATTGAATTTTTAGCACTGCAACAATGTGCCTGATGATTTCGCCTGTCGGATACTGGGCCAACACCCGATAGCCACGCAGCCATGCAGTCAACTCTTACTTTTGTTATGATGAATGGAGCTTAACGCGTGATGACCCAATCGCCCGAATCCGTGAACCGGAAAACGCTTTTCCTGCGCGCCTGTAGGTGTGAGCCTGTCGAGCGCGTCCCGGTGTGGATCATGCGCCAGGCCGGGCGTTACCTGCCGGAATATCGAGCCATTCGCCAGAAGCACAATTTCCTCGAAGTCTGCAAGACACCGGAACTGGCCATCGAGATTTCGCTGCAGCCGCATCGCATCCTGGGCGTGGATGCCGTCATCGTTTTCTCCGATATCTTGATCACCGCCGGAGCGATGGGTTTGCCATTCGAACTATCGGACAAGGGGCCAGTGATCGAGTATCCCCTTCGAACGGCTGCGGAAATCAGGGAACTATCATCCTTCGACCCGGAGCAGGAAACGGGCTTCTTGATGGATGCGATTCGCGGTCTGGTTCGGGAGCTGGGACCTAACGTGCCGGTTTTGGGTTTTGCGGCCGCGCCGTGGACGCTGGCGTGCTACATGATCGAAGGCCACGGGAAAGACGGCTTCCCTGCCGCGAAAACGATGCTCTATTCCGATCCAGATCTCTTTCGAAATCTGCTCGAACGCATCGCGCACGCCACGGCTCGTTATCTTCGAGCGCAAATCGCGGCGGGCGCCGCCGCGGTGCAACTTTTCGATACGTGGGTGGGCGAACTGACACTCGGCCAATACCGCGATTTTGCGCTGCCAGCAACGCAGCTTCTGATCGAGGAAATCCGCGCTGGCGATACGCCCGTGATCCTCTACACAAAGGCGTCCAGCCACCTGCTGACCGCGGCGGCCGAATCGGGCGCGAACGTGTTAAGCGTGGATTGGCGCGTGGATCTCGCAACAGTCCGCGAAATGGTTGGGCCGCGCATCGCGCTGCAGGGCAACGTTGACCCGTGCTTACTGCTCGGCCCGGAAGAAGGCGTGCGCCAGGCGGCCCGCGAGGCTGTCGAGAGCACGGGCGGCATCGGCCATATTCTGAACCTGGGCCACGGCATATTGCAGCAGACGCCGGTGGAAAATGCGCGCGCGTTTGTCCAAGCGGGGCAAGCCGCCGCAGTCATCGACAAAGTCCGCGTGGAAGAGGCGCGCTAGAAGCCCGTCGGGTGCGGGCCGCACTTAGTTTCGAAGGGCAGCCCGTCTGATATATGAGCGATTCGAACCTACATCTGCAACTGAATCGAGAACGCTTCCAAATCTCCGAAGCGTTTCTCGAAAAATACAACCGGCCGGGACCGCGCTACACGAGCTATCCCACGGCGCCGGTTTGGCAGGATAATTTCGGCCCGGACGACCTCGATCAGTTCTACGCCACGGCCAATGCGGCGCGCACCCCGGTTTCGCTGTACATGCATCTCCCCTTTTGCGAGAGCCTCTGCCTGTTCTGCGCCTGCAACGTCGTTATCACCAAAGATCACAGCGTCGCGCCGCCGTACATCGAAATTCTCGAGCGGGAAATTGACCACGTCAGCCGCTTCGTTTCCCGCGAGCGGCCCGTCGTGCAATTTCACTGGGGCGGCGGAACCCCGACGTATTTGACCCCGGAACAAATGGAAGGCTTGTTCCGATTCACGGCCGAGCGGTTTACGTTCGCGCCGGACGCGGAAATCGGCATCGAAATCGATCCGCGCGTGACGACATATGCGCATCTTGAAACTTTGCGGCGGCTCGGCTTCAACCGCCTGAGCATGGGAATTCAGGATTTCCATCCCGAGGTGCAGGAAGCGATTCACCGGGTCCAGCCGCTGGAAATGACGCGCGCCTTGATCGAAGAGGCGCGCCGGCTCGGCTTTGACAGCATCAACGTCGATTTGATCTACGGCCTTCCTTTGCAAACCGCCGAGCGTTTCGCGCATTCGGTGGAACAGGTCATCGCCCTCTCACCGGACCGCGTCGCCATGTTCAGCTACGCGCATGTGCCTTGGCTGCGCAAGCAACAAGGCGCGCTCGCCACGCGGCTCCCCGAAGGCATGGAGAAATTCCGCATTTTCCGTGCGGGCCTGGAAAGTTTTCTCGCTGCCGGATACCAATACATCGGGATGGACCATTTCGCGCGGCCCACCGACGAACTGGCCGTGGCTCAACGTGGACGCACACTGCACCGAAATTTTCAGGGCTACACGACGAAGGCGGGCGCCGATCTCTACGGCATGGGCGTCAGCGCGATCAGCAGCGTTGGCGCGTGCTATGCGCAGAATGATCGCGACGTGGTTCCGTACCGCGAGCGCATCGAGCGCCGCGGCCTCGCCACCATGCGCGGCTACCGCCTCACCGAAGATGATTTGCTCCGCCGCGTCGTGATCAGCCGCATATTGTGCCACGGCGTGCTCCACAAGAACGAAATCGAAAGGCAATTTGGGATCAACTTTGACGCAACCTTCGGCCCGGAAATTGAATGCCTCGCCCCGTTTGTATCCGACGGATTGCTCGAACTCGAAGACGGCGTCCTGCGCACGACGCTCCTGGGGCGCATCTTTATTCGCAACATCGCCATGGTCTTCGATCCGTATCTCGAAAAGCAGAAACTTGAAAGCCGCCAGCTTTTTTCGAAAACGCTTTAATCGACCGATCGAGGTTTCGTGTCCATTCCGGCGCCGACTGCATATCCCGTACTTGTGATTGGCGCTGGAATTTCCGGCCTGGCTTGTGCGTATCGCCTGCAGCAGGCCGGGATTCCAGTGCGTGCGCTGGAGGCTGCGAGCCGTACCGGCGGCGTGATTGCAACAAAAGAGAAGGACGGATTCCGGTTCGAGCTCGGCCCGCAAAGCTTTCTTTCCACTGAGCCGCTCGTGGGGCTAATTGACGCGCTTGGGCTGAAAGACCAACTCCAGCTCGCCAACCCGCGCGCGCCGCGTTACATTCTCTTGGGCGGCAGATTGGTACCGGCGCCGCTTGCCCCGCCTTCACTTCTGACCACTCCGCTATTTTCAGCCGGGACAAAATGGCGGCTCCTCACGGAAATCCTGCGCCACTCGAACCCGCCAGATGACGATGAGTCTGTCGCTGCGTTCGTTCGCCGCAAATTCGGAGACGAGTTGCTGAACCGTTTCGTTGCCCCTTTCGTCTCGGGCGTGTATGCCGGCGATCCGGAACGGCTGAGCTTGCGCGCGGCGTTTCCGAAGCTTCATGAATTTGAGAGGCAGTATGGAAGCGTTCTGCGTGGGGCCATGAAATCGCGACCCGCGAAGGGCACGCCGCGCGTTGGACTGTGTTCGTTTCGCGATGGCATGGAAGCATTGCCGCGCGCCATCGCCGCGCGCCTGGGCGACTCGCTTCTGCTGGAAACCAGCGTGGCAGGCTTGCGCCACGGCAAAGCCAACGGAAAGCCATGGTTTGAGGTCGCCATCGTGCGCCACAATCATCGCGAAACGCTGGCGGCTAGCGCAGTCATCATCACCACTCCTACGGAGATTGCATCGCAAATCCTGCTGGGGCTTTCCCATAAATTTGCGCATCTATTTTCGCAAATCCAATACGCGCCGGTCGCAGTTATGTCGGCGTGCTATCGCCGCGAGCAATTGCAGCGTCCTCCCGACGGATTTGGTTTTCTAGTTCCACGCGATGAAGGCCTGCGCGTTCTCGGCACGGTGTTCAACTCCGCGCTCTTTGCCGGGCGCGCGCCAGACGGGATGGTTTGCTTCACCAGCTTTGCAGGTGGAGCCACCGATCCCAAGCTTTGCGAATTGAGCGACGAGGAAATTACGGAAACGGTTTGCGCCGAAGTCACGCGCGTCCTCGGCATCACGGGAAAGCCTGTCGCCGTCAATCTGCATCGCCACGCGCGCGCTTTGCCGCAATACAATCTGGGCCACTCTCAGATCGTGAAATCGCTCGAAGCACTCGCCGGGAATATGCCGGGATTGTTTTTAGCCGGAAATTACTTGACCGGCCCATCCATCGGGGCGTGTGTCGAGCAGGCGGACCAGACCGCTGACGCGGTTCGTGATTACCTTGCTTCGATCGGAGTTGCAGGCGTGGGAGCCGTCGCGCATGTGTGATTCCGGTAGGACGGGCTTCAGCCTGTCTGGTTTTCGATATAGTCGCCGGACAGAACCCCAGACAAGCTGAAGCCCGTCCTACTCCATCCTGTAGTCGTAGTAAGATGTTGCCCGGCATAGGCTTCTCGGGTGGGGTCTCATCCAAACACATCGTTTCTCCGTACTTAGAGAGGAACGGAAAGGGAACGGAATCTTGCTGCTTGCAGTCGTCCAACCCTGGCCCGAGGGCAAACAGCCGACGGACGCTGCTCTCATGGAACGAATTCTGCAACGCGACTCCGGTGCTCTCGAGGCTCTCTATGACCGCTACGGCCGGCCGGTCTATTCCCTTGTTCTTCGCATCGCTCAGCATCCCTCATCGGCCGAAGAAATTGTGCAGGACGTATTTCTGCAACTCTGGCGCAGCGCGGACCGGTTTCAAATCTCGCGCGGGCCTCTCGAGTCGTGGCTGTTCACAATGGCCCGCAACCGCGCGCTCGATTTTTTGCGCCTGAAGCGCGAAAAGCAGCGCCGCCGCGAAGATTCAGATTCCGATGTCCTCCCTTCCGCCGTTGTGCGCCCCGATCCCGAAGGCGACATCGATCGGTCGAGGCGCGCGGAAAAAATTCGCGGCCTCATGACCTCTCTTCCCGAAGCGCAGCGCCGCGCGATTGAGCTGGCTTTCTTCGAGGGCATGTCCCACAGCGAAATTGCCGCGGCCACCGGCGAAGCGCTCGGCACGGTGAAAAGCTGGATTCGCGGCGGCCTGCTGCGGCTTCGGGAATCGCTTGGGGAGGCAAGTTCGTGATGAATTGCGAACAACTCGCTGCGCTCTACGAAGAGTACGCCCTCGGCGTGCTGGAGGGAGAAGAGCGCTCGGAACTGGATGCGCATCTGGCGCGGACTTGCCCGACCTGCACCCCCGGCGTGGCCCAGGCGAGATGGTTGGTCGCGCAACTGGCACTCGCCGCTCCCGATGCACCCCCCCCGGCGGCGTTGCGAGGCAAGATCATGGACGCGGTCAAGCCTTCCCCGGACACGGCACGCAGCGTCGTTCCGCTGGAAAAACCAAAGCGCTCGATGCAAGGTGCGATGTTCCCGGCGTGGGCCTGGGTTGCAGCGGCAGCGCTAGCGCTTATCACGGGTTACACGATCCGCCAGATGAACAATCAAAATGATCAACTGGCCCAACTGCGCAAACAAATGAAGCTCGCAACGATGCAGAATCAGGCGCTTCAGAATCAACTGGACATGAACCGCATGGTCGCCATGGTCATGATGTCGCCCGATTCGATGCCGCTCAAACTCATGCCGAAGGACAAGAATATGCCGATGGTTCACGCCTACCTGCATCCGCACATGGGCGTGGCCATCACGGCGGATCAGATGCCCTCCCTGCCGTCGGCGCGGACGCTGCAGCTTTGGTTCGTGCCGAAAACCGGAAAGCCGTTGAGCGTCGCGATTTTCCATCCCGATACTTCCGGCCAAATCGCGCTGGTGGCTCCCGTGAATATGCCGCGGAACGAAATTGCGGCCCTCGCCGTTACCGAGGAACCCGCCGGCGGAAGCCCGCAGCCCACCACGCCGATCGCCTGGATGGCACAAGTAAATTAGAAGTGCAACTGCCTCGCCGACCTCAGGTTTGCTTTCTCTCTGCCCTCTGAGTTCTCTGTGGTAAATGCTTTTGAATTTTTGCGCGACGCGCAAACCGTAAAATCGTTCAACACAGAGAACACAGAGAAAAGCGGGACAAGAGACAGCCTGGGAACGATTTCCCACACCTAGCTCTTCTTGCGCGCCTTGAGACGCAAATTACGGCGCCTGCCCGCTTCCCGGTAGCGCCGCCGCTCTTCTCTCGTTTTCACAATTAACGGCGGCACTGGAACCGGCTTGCCGGTTTCATCGAGAGCCACAAATGTGAGGAACGCCGTGGTGGTATGTTTGCGCACGCCCGCCACGGAATCTTCCGAGAAGACCTCAACGCCCACTTCCACCGACGTGTGGAACGCGCGATTGACCTGCGCTTCGAGCACAATCAAATCTCCCACGCGAACGGGATTTAGAAAATCCAGGTGATCTACCGAAGCCGTAACCACCTGGCGATGGCAGTGCCGGTGCGCGGCAATCGCGCCGGCGATGTCGATCATGTGCATGACTCTTCCGCCCAGAATATTCCCTAGCAAGTTCGAGTCCTGAGGAAGCACAAGCTCCGTCATTTCGGTGCGCGAAACGCGGACCGGCCGGCCAGGCAGCAATTCTTCCGGTTGAGACTTCGATTTCGTCGGAGTTGAAGATGATTTCATAAGTGTCGTCGCGCTCCCTGATAGTGGGACCGTTTGCAATCGATCGGATTCTAGTAGGACAGCCACTCTTGGCTGTCCCCGCGCAATCTCAGCAGGGTCAAAGCGGACAGCCAAGAGTGGCTGTCCTACCAGACATTTGGCGTTCTGTCCCAGCGCGAATATACTATGCGCATGACTTTGACCCAACCGCAGAAGAAGTCGCGCCGCCAGATCCTCGAAGATTTCGTCGCCGCAAAGCCCACCGATGCGTTCGCCCGCTACGGCTTGGCGATGGAGTGCGCAAATTCAGGCGACGCGGCCGCTGCCGACGAGCATTTCAAAGCTCTCCTGGGCTCGCACTCCGAATACGTCGCCGGATACTTTCAGTATGGCCAATTCCTGGCCAAGTCCGGCCGCACTGAAGAAGCCCGTTCCACCCTGAGCGCTGGCATCGTCACGGCCCGCCGCACGGGCGACGAACACGCGCGATCGGAAATGGAAGCGGCTTTGGCCGAACTGGGCTGACCTTGCCCTTTTTATTCCCCTCCTAACACCGGGATTCCCTCCACTTTGAATCGCCCGTTACTAGGCAGCGTCACCCCGTTCCAGCGCGCTTGCCCGCCTGTTCCCCCGGTGCTACGTTCGACCCAGCGCTTCTTTTCACGGAGACAGGCAATATCATGGCCCTGAGTATCGATGACCTTTTGCGCCGCGCCGTTGAAACCAAGGCGTCCGACCTCCATTTAAAGGTCGGAAACCATCCCTGTCTGCGCGTGGACGGCTCGCTCACTCCGCTTACCGACGTTCCGCGCGTCACTCCGGAAGAAATGCTTTCAATGGCGTTCAGCATGATGACCAATCGCCAGAAACAAAAGTTCAAAGAGACGGCGGAGCTGGACATGGCCTACGGCGTCGCTGGTCTGGGCCGATTCCGCGTCAACGTGTTCCAGCAGCGCGGCAATGTCGGCATGGTGCTCCGCGTGATTCCGACCAAGATTCGCACGATCGAAGAACTCAATCTCCCTCGCGTCATTGAGAGTATCTGCGAGGAGCAGCGCGGGCTAGTCCTCGTCACGGGGACCACGGGTTCGGGCAAATCTACGACTCTCGCGTCGATGATCGACAGGATCAATACGACTCGGTCCGATCACGTCATCACGATTGAGGACCCCATCGAATTCCTGCATCGCGACAAGAAGAGCTTCATCAACCAGCGCGAAGTCGAAGTGGACACCGCGAACTTTTCCACCGCCCTGCGCGCCGGTCTTCGCCAGGACCCCGACGTCATTCTGGTCGGCGAAATGCGCGACCTCGAAACCATTGCCACGGCTTTGCTGGCCGCCGAAACGGGCCACCTGGTGTTCTCGACCTTGCACACGCTCGACGCGACCGAAACGATTCAACGCATCATCGCGGTCTTTCCTCCCCCCGAGCAAAAACAGATTCGCCTGCAAATGGCCGCCACGCTCAAGGCCGTCGTCAGCCAGCGCCTGGTGCACTGCGCCAATGAAAATGGGCGCGTGCCCGCCGTCGAAGTGATGATCGCCACTGCCTACATCCGCGATTGCATCATCAATCCGGACAAGACGCGCCTGATCCACGACGCTATCGCCGCCGGCACCAGCCAGTACGGCATGCAGACGTTCGATCAATCGCTCTTCGATCTTTATTCGCGCAACCTCATCACCTACGAGGAAGCTCTCGCGCGCGCGTCCAACCCCGACGACTTCAAGCTGCGCATTCAGGGCATCCGCTCCGCTTCCGACTCGGCCCGCGAGGAAATGGAACGCAGCATGACCGAGTTCGAGCGCCTCGGCAAGCGATAGCGAAGGAAGTAGAGGAAGTAAAGGAAGTATAGGACCTAAAGTTAAAAACCTCCGCCGAGCGTTTGCCGGGTTTTGCAACGCGAAAGCCTCAAATTGAAGCACGAGTAACCCTGACTGACGATCGATCCTTCACTTCCTCTACCTCCTCACCTTCCTTTACTTCCTTTTCCACTCCCTCTATGCTCCTCGCATGCGTTCCACTCCGCGAAAACTATCCACCGAGACCGACCTCTACACGGCCGCAATAAATAGCCTGGCGCGCCGCGCCTATTCGGTGTACGAGATGAGGACCTATCTCGAGCGCCGCGCGGAAGACAAGGAAGTGGTAAGGAGTATTCTGGACCGCTTGAAGCAACTGAATTATCTGGATGATGCCCGATACGCGCGCCAATTTGTCCGCCTGCACACCGAATTGCGCAAGCAGGGACCTTTTCGCATCGCGCGCGATCTCCGCGCTCGCGGCGTGCCGGACCGTCACATCGAAGCGGCCCTTGCCGAGCGCTCCCCCGAATCGAGCGAGACCGCCCTCGTGCGGGCGCGACTGGAGCGCCGCATCAAATCGCTGCGCGGCCCGCTCGACGAGCGGCGCGTCGCCTCGCTTTACCGCAGCTTACTCCGCGCCGGGTTTTCCGCAGATACAATCCGCCGCGAATTGAGCTCGTTGGCGAAGAAACCGATGGAAGAACTTCCAGAAACTGCCGGTGAGGAACCGTAATCCGTGCTCCTTCCAGTTGGACAGGCTTCAAGGCTGTTGGGCTTGCGGCTTCAGTTGAATCGGAAAATCGACAGGCTGAAGCCTGTCCTACATGGGGCGCCACTTCATTTCCACGCGAACAGGAATTTCGTTCTTCACGGGGAGGGCGAGGAGCGTGGGGGGATCGATTTTAAAATCCGTCAGCGTCAGCGGGATGGTTCCCGTAATCAGCGTATCGCTTCCTTTCGTCACATGCTGAAAGGCGATCTGCTTGTATTGCACAGTCTGCCCTGCGAATTGAACTTCCAAATCCGCCGGAATGGTTGCCAAGGCGGACGCGTCTTCGGGCAAATGCGTGCGCACCGTGATCAATGGAAATTGTCCGCCGCGCACGACTTGAAGCATGTGAAGGTCGCGGTTGCTGTCGCCGGAATCAAACGACTTGACGGGAACGGCGATCAGGAAATCGCACTGTCCGGCATGGCAAACGCCCTTCCCTTTGGCCGCGTGGCTGACGCCGTCGGTCTGGTGCAGCGGGTGAGAGACGTGATAGGTGAGCGTGGATTCCTCAAGAATCCACTGGCTGTCCGCGGGGGCCAGCCTCGGAATCACCAGAAGTAAAAGCGCCAAAATAAATTTCTTATCCACTATTCATCCCTAAAATTTGAAAGAAACAGAAATAATTGCCGCGCCGTAAGCCGCAGCGGTCACAATAGCCACCGCCCCATGCGCGCTCGCGATCCCATGAACTTTTTCCCCTTTGCTTTTTTGATCGAAGGCGATGGCTCCGAGAATTGGCGTCAGGATCATCCCCGGCCCATGAATCCAGGCAAGAGCCCGGTGGACTCGGATTGGCCCGCGCCTTTGCGTTCCAGGAATTCCAGGCGCGCGAATCGCGAAGTACGCGCTCATGAAATACAAATCCCCCGCCGCTGACCCCAACGCCAGATGCAAATAGCGGTCGGTCGTGCTGGTGCTTCTGCCGCCCGCGCCGAACGAAGTGGCGACTGTGGCGATCAAGGGAATGGCTGCGATCAGGCCGAGACGCTGATGCAGCATCAACATGTGCGAGCGCTTATTGAGCCGGGCCTGATCCGCCGCGGTGCCCTGTGCCTGACCGGAAGAAATGCCGAGATCCTGAAGCGAAAGAACTCCGGCTAGCGTCACGTCGGCGGTTATAGTCGTGCCGGTGGCAACAGTCACTTTCGCGGTATTCGTGCTGTAGCCTTCCGCCGATACGGCAATCTCATAATCGCCCGGCATCAGGTTTGGCACGTTGTAGTGACCGGCAGAATCGGATTGCGTCCCCGTCACTTGGCCCGTGGTCAAATTCTTGACGGCGACTTTGGCATTTGGAACGGCAGCGCCGGTTGCGCTGGTGATCGCGCCGGAGAGCGAAGAATTGGAATCCTGCGCTCGAATTGGAATTGAAATGGAGAAAAGAAAAACGAAAATACAGAGCGCGACGACACTCTTCGCTGCTTTTGGGTTCATATCCAGATCCTCCAAATGCTGCACCCCCCGAATTCTGGGCGTAAAGATGCTGGAGAATACTATGGGGATGCCCGCAGAGGTAAAGAAGTGTCGCGTGCGGTAAGCGGGATGACGACACCGGCGGATAATTTGGATTGGGGAGGTTCACTGCCTTGCAAAAAGTCATTTCATAAATCGCTTTTGGGTTTTTCCTCCGCATGGAAACGCGGCCAAGTGGTCGCGCCAACGGCGCGGAGAATGCCCGCCCGGGGCAACGCCCCGGGTATCGTGCCCAAATCTCATCGTCCGCCCTGAGAGGGCGGAAGATTCCTGCGCCCTTTCAAGGCGCGCCACAATCGATTGGTTCCGAAACCCAGGGCGTTGCCTTGGGCTAGCCTGCCGCGGCGCTTTCAGCGCCGGAGGATGTCGATTTGGTTGAGCTTCGGAAAGTCCACTCTGTAAACATTTTCGTTTCCGCTCTGCCCATGCATTTGTAAGATGGCTTATAAGAAGTGGTTGAGTCGAACGTCAGTGCGGCACACCGAAACGTCGCGTCGGCTTAGATATTCGGGCTTAAATGCTTTTTGTCTCCGCAGAATTACGCGGCGTGCATGCTTTGCGATTGCCGTCCCTTAAGGCAGACGCGGGCGGATCGGTTTTCCATGGTCAGCACGATCTTATCTTCGCGCGCCAGCCAGCCGATCGCCCAGTCAAAAAGCGGGGATCCGGCATTCAATTCTTTCTTCAGCTTGGCCAGCGTCATTTCACCATTTGCTTCCAGCGTGTGCCAGATTACTCCAGCCATCGTGCCAATCTCTTCATTCATTGGGACTATCCCCTCCTTTCCATATTCCGGTTTTCAAGGATTTCAATCGAACTCACGGTTGTGGGATTTAATTCGTTGTTCTGATTCCTTTGGCGAGCCCTGGATCGGCTGAGGCGCCGCGGCAACGCTGGTTTGGGTGCCATTTCCGCCTGTAGGACGTAATAGCCAGGCTGCGCGCCGGGCATTGATTCCAGCCGTTGCATCAGCAACACTCCCACTCCTTTTTGGTATTCGATGGTGTAGTTTTCGTAGCACCGCGCGCAGAGCCAGTAGTGCTTCACGGCGTGCCAGTGGGAGGGTTGTTTCTCTTGCTGAGGAGATTGTTGAAAGCGAAAGAGACGCCCTTGCCCATAATCAAAATCAGACGAGCAATCCGGGTGGGCGCATTTCAGGTACATCAGGTTTTCCTGTGCCGCCTTCCTGCCAGACCCCAGCAACACATGCTGTGAGCAAGATACGAGCCAATGTGAATAAAATCAAACTCAATTAATGAATTCAACGCATCTGTGTCTCTTTGTTAACCGGGGAAGGTTTCGGCGTCACCGATTGAGATGCGCGTCGCAAGTGTGGCGCACGACGATTGCCCCGCCTCCTAGGGCAGCCAACTTAGACTCGCGAGCCGGAAAAAGATTTCAACACAGAGAACACAGAGAAATGCTTTGAGGACAGACCATGCCCGCGTTGCGAGTGCGCCACCCGTCTGCCATAATGTTTTGCCGAGGTGAATTAGTTTTCGGACAGGTGAGAGTCCAGAGGAGAGGTGAGCCAGGAATCTGGCCGTTTTCCTAGGGTCACCATTCACTAATCACCATTCACCAGTCACGACACACGAATCACAAGTCACGAATCACAGGGGTCACTTTGCCCAGCGGAAACGAAATCCGCAGCACGTTTCTGAAATTCTTCGCCGACCGCGGCCACCGCGTCGTGCGCAGCTCTTCGCTCGTCCCGACGAACGACCCCACGCTGCTGTTCACCAACGCCGGGATGAACCAGTTCAAGGACGTTTTCCTGGGCCTCGAACAGCGCGAATACACCCGCGCGACCTCGTCGCAAAAATGCGTGCGCGCCGGCGGCAAGCACAACGACCTCGAAAACGTCGGCTTCACGAACCGCCATCACACGTTCTTCGAGATGCTCGGAAATTTTTCCTTCGGCGATTATTACAAAGAAGAAGCCATCGCTTACACATGGGAACTGCTGACTTCTTCGAAATGGTTCAACATATCGGTCGACAATCTATTTTTCACGGTGTTTGGCGGGGCCCGCATGTCGCCTAACGTCGAGGTCGGCCAAGATCACATCTCCCTGAAATCATGGAGCGCCGTAGGTGCCCCACGCGAACGGGTCGTTTCACTTTCTGGCGATAAGGGGCTCAAGGAAAACTTCTGGGCCATGGGCGACACTGGTCCTTGCGGTTCATGCAGCGAAATCTACTACGACATGGGGCCCGCCGCGTCCGACCAAGGGCACGCGGACTGCAAATTCCCCTGCGAATGCGGCCGCTACGTCGAAATCTGGAACCTCGTTTTTATGCAATGGAACCGGGACACGAGTGGCGATCTTATTCCATTGCCCAAACCTTCAGTCGATACTGGCGCGGGCCTTGAACGGCTCGCTGCCGTCTTGCAGGGCAAAATCAGCAATTTCGAAACGGATTTGTTTGTGCCGCTCATCCACCGCGCCGGAGATCTCACAGGAGCACGTCTCGGAGCGTCGCCACGGAGCGACGCTTCACTTCGTATCATTGCCGACCACGCGCGCGCATCGACGTTCTTGATTTCTGACGGTGTGATTCCATCCAACGAGGGTCGAGGTTACGTACTGCGAAAGATTCTTCGTCGCGGAATTCGCCACGGACGTTTGCTCGGAACGAATGAACCATTCATGGCTGAGATGTGCAGGGCCGTTCACGCGGCAATGCGCGAGCCATATCCAGAGCTTGACGATTCAATAGAGCGCGTTTCAAAGATCATGCTCGGTGAGGAAACCCGTTTCGCCCATACACTCGCCATAGGCTTGAGGAAACTGGATGAAGAATTGGCCGAACAATTGAGCAAGAAAGACACCAAGTCTGAAGAATATTTGTCTCGGGAAGCCTCAGTAAGCATTCCGAGCAGCCAAGCCACCAACGCCCTGATAGAAGCAATGAAACATGCTACAGCCGTCCGGACATACCCTGGAGAAAAGGCGTTTAAGCTCTATGACACATACGGACTTCCCTTGGATTTCATAGTCGATGCCGTGTGCGATCTCCGATTGGAGTTTGACCACGAAGGCTTCGATGAGGCGATGAAAGAGCAGCGGACCCGCGCTCGAGCGTCCTGGAAAGGAGGGCACAAGGACGTTGCGAATCCCGTCTACACGAAACTGGCGGAAACGTATCGCACGGAACCCGATTTTTATTTCGCGACGACGACTAAAGATTGCCGCATCGAGGCGATTGTCACGAAGGATGGCGCGGTGAATGAATTGCCGCCCGGCGCGGAAGGCGAAATTATCCTGGACCGCACGGTGTTCTACTCCGAATCGGGCGGGCAAGTTTCCGACACCGGGACGTTTTGGAACAGCGAACATACCTTGCTGCTTGCCGATGTGCGCGGCGCGTACTATCCCATCGCGGGGCTGATCGCGCACCGCGTTGTGGCAAGAGAAAAGCTTGCCGTGGGCGATCGTGTCGCGGGCGATGCCAACGGCGCGCGCCGAGAGCATATCAAGCGCAATCACACGGGGACGCACCTGATGCACGCCGCGCTGCGCAACATTCTTGGCACGCACGTCAAGCAAGCTGGGTCGCTCGTCGAGCCTGCGCGCCTGCGCTTCGATTTTTCGCATTTCGCGGCGATCGATCCGGCGGAACTGCGCGACATCGAGCAGCAGGTGAACGACGAAATTTTGCTCAACAGCGAAATCCAAACCAACATCACCTCGCTCGACGACGCGCTCGCTTCCGGCGCGCTCGCGTTTTTCGGCGACCGCTACCCCGAGCAGAACGTCCGCGTGGTCACGATTCCCGACCCGTCGGCGCCGCGCGGCTTCTACAGCAAGGAGCTTTGCGGCGGCACGCACGTGCGCCGCACGGGCGATATCGGCGTGTTCAAGATCGTCGTCGAGCAATCCGCCGCCGCTGGAGTGCGCCGCATCGAAGCCATCACCGGCGCGGCCGCGCTCGCCGATTACCAGCGCGCGCAACAACTCTTGCGCGACATTTCCGCGCGCATGGGCGTGAACGAAGAAAACCTCGCCGCAGCCATCGAGCGCACAGAGCAAACACAAAAACAGCTCGAAAAGCAGCTGGAAGCCATGAAGCGCAAAGGCGCCCTCTCAAAACTGGACGAATTGGCCGCCCAGGCCCGGACGATCAAGGGCGTCAAGGTCATCTCAGCAGAACTCGAAGGCGTGGACCGCGAGGCCATGCGCCAGCTCGTGGACAGCCTGCGCCAGAAGCTCGGATCCGGTGTCGTCGTCCTGGGGACCGTGGAAGACGGCAAGGTCGCCCTCCTGGCAGGGGTTACCAAAGACCTCACCTCTAAGTTACACGCTGGCAAGATCATACAGGCCCTCGCCAAGGACGTAGGCGGATCGGGCGGCGGAAGGCCCGATCTGGCAGAGGCTGGCGGAAAAGACACACCTGGCCTAAAAATGGCCCTGGACCACGTTTACCCCCTCATCGACCAATTGTTATAATTCGTACGTAGTGCCAGGAACGTCCGGGGCGAGAATTCTTCTCCCCGTCGCGGTGACTGGTCTGTCTCATAGGAAGCAGAATCGAACTGCCTTCCCAGAACTAAACTCTATGCGCTCCCTCTCCAGTTCGGTGGTCATCCTTGTGGGAACGCTGGTCTTATGGGCTATTCCGGCTCACGGCCAGATCGTTTCCTACAAAGATGACAATGGCAAGCGGGTCTTCGTCAATGCAGAACCCGCTCCTGCCGCCCGGCCGTCCAAGATTCCGCTTCTCAGGACCGCCGCCACCGGGATTGCGTTGCGCACAACCCAAACGTCATTTGCAGGGTCTTCCGAAATGTCTTCCGCCGAGTTGGCCAATCGGGAGAAGATCGAGCAAATGATTCGCGAAGTTTCGACTCGTTATCGTGTGGATCCGGCGCTGGTTCGGGCCGTGATGCAAACGGAATCGAACTGGAATACGAGCGCCGTTTCCCGAAAAGGCGCGCTTGGGTTGATGCAATTGGTTCCAGGGACTGCGCAGCAATTGGGCGTAAATAACGCGTTGGACCCGAAGCAGAATCTCGACGGCGGAGTTCACTATCTTCATATGCTCCTGGAGCGGTATAATGGCGATCTCGACAGGGCCCTGGCCGCATATAATGCCGGCCCGGGCGCCGTGGATCGCGCAGGGGGCATTCCGCAGTATCGGGAGACGCGAAATTACGTTCAGAAGGTTACCGATTCCTACTTCCGTCCCGGATCCGATCGACTTCCCCGTGCGTTTGAAGGGCGGCGTCCCATTTACCGCGCGGTGGAAGCAGACGGGCGGGTCGTTTTTACGAACGAATGAGGCAGACGTTGCGGCATGAAGCCGCTACAATCCGGCCAATCCTGCGCGTCATTTTCGCGTCCGCGCTGGTTTTGTCGCTTTTTCCTCCCGCCAGCCGAGCCGGTGACAACGCTTCTTCCCGGCGCGAGTCAGCAAGAACCCAATTTGAACGCGCGGAAAAAACCCGCCAGGCGCTCGAGGCGCGCCCGGAGGGCTTGCGTACGCTCAAGGAATACACGGCCCTGGTCATCGCGTACCAGCGCGTATATTTGATTACTTCCCATGCCGCGGAGGTTCCCGCCTCGCTCAACC
This sequence comes from uncultured Acidobacteriota bacterium, assembly GCA_963719875.1. Lineage (GTDB taxonomy): Bacteria > Acidobacteriota > Terriglobia > Acidiferrales > UBA7541 > Palsa-360. The sequence goes on from CAVRDJ010000004.1 coordinate 768,923, forward strand.
AAGTGGCCGAACTCTTCCGCACGATGGGGGATCTCTTCGATGCAAAATATTATCAACGCTCCATCGAGTCATTCCAGTTCCTGATTCAAGCCTATCCTGCCAGCAAGTACCGCGAGGACGCTCTGCTGGCCATCGCGCACATCGAGCAGGACGACTTGCATGATTCCGTTCTTGCGCAGAAGACCTACGAACAATTCCTGGCGCTGCACCCGCGCTCGCCCCATGCCGCGGAAGTTCGCGCCCTTCTAAATAAGCAGGCTGAGGAAAATGCCCCGTCAAAATCAACCCCGCAGCCATCGGCCGCCAAGGATCGCTCAGACCGCCTAGCTCCCAAACCGGTCGCTGCGGATAAGGCTCCGCCGACGACAGACACGAACCAAGGGTCGTCCGGAGACAAATCCGAGGCCAACGGCTCCGGCGCGAAGGTCTCTCGTATTCGGACGTGGAACGCCGATATTTACACTCGCATCGTGATCGATGTCGGAACGAAGGTGAAATATCAAGCGGCGCGCATTTCGGAGCCCGACCGGATTTATTTTGACATCGAAGGCGCAAAGGTCAGTTCCGCACTGCTCCATAAGTCGATCGATGTAGACACCGGCGGATTCCTGAAAAACATCCGTGTCGCGCAAAATCAATCCGGCGTCGTGCGGGTTGTGCTGGAAGTGAATCGAGTCTCAGATTATTCCGTGTTTTTGCTGCCCGATCCGTACCGCCTGGTTGTGGACGTGTACGGCACTTCCGCCGCAGCCGAGGAAGCCGCGCGCAATACGGCTCCTCCGCCTGGCCCAACGACAGCAGACCAGACTCCGGCGAAAGTCGAACAGCCGGCAAAAGAGACTGTGGTCAAGGCTTCGCCCAAACCCACTGAAAAAGCAGCGGCAAAATCCGCACCCACTCCGTCAGGTAACGCCTCGGCGGCTCAGACCATAGCGCAGTCAACTCCGGCCCCTGCCGATCCCGCCGACGCCGTGGCAGAAACGGAACCGGCGCCCCAAAAAGCATCAAGCAATTTAGGCAAGAACTTGCAGAAATCTACCGTCGCTGGTTCCGCGAAGGGAATGACAACGCAAGACAGCGAATCCAATAATTCCACGATGTCGGCGGCGGCCACCCCTGCGAACCCGGAGATTTTCCCTCTTCCTGTTCGTCCGGCATCTCCGAAAAAATCGGGTCGCGCTACGAAATCGGCCCACGATCAGGCGGAGGAGAAGGGCCCGCCCGCCACGCCGGAATTGACCCGCGACGGCCAACATTCCTTGACTCGCGCACTGGGCCTCAAGATCGGCCGGATCGTGATCGACCCGGGGCATGGCGGCCACGACACCGGCACGATCGGGCCTACCGGCCTTATGGAAAAGGACTTGTGCCTCGATGTGGCATTGCGCCTGGGCAAGATCATTCAGCAGCGTCTGCCGAGCGCCGAGGTGGTGTTTACGCGCAACGATGACACCTATATTCCTCTCGAACGCCGCACGGAAATCGCCAACCAGGCCAGGGCTGACCTCTTTATTTCGGTCCACGCCAATTCAAGCCAGGACCACCAGGCGCGCGGGATCGAGACGTATTACCTGAACTTCACGGGGTCGAGCGACGCCATGGAGGTCGCTTCCCGCGAAAACGCGCTGTCGGAAAATAGCGTCCACGACCTGCAAGACATCGTCGCCAAGATCGCGCGCAACGAAAAAATCGAGGAATCCCGCGACCTCGCCACGATGATTCAGGATTCGCTATCCAAGCGCATGGAGAACATCAACCGCGGAGCGCGGAACCGCGGCGTGCGCAAGGCGCCCTTTGTCGTTCTGATCGGCGCGGACATGCCCTCGGTACTGGCTGAGATTTCGTTTCTGTCCAATCCCGGCGACGAGAAGTGGCTCAAGAACCCCGAAAACCGCCAGCGGGTCGCCGACGGGCTTTACCGCGGAATTGAGACGTATCTACAGAGCACCAATAGCCTGACGTCCAATCAATCACACGCCGCCGCTGATATTTTTGCCGGGAAAGTGGCGCGATCCGGGAACTCGCAGTAAACTTCTTGCGTCTAATATAGAGCGACATGAGCCGACTGCTACGCATCTGTTTCGGAATCCTGTGCTTCGTCGTAGCGGCCCACCCGGTCGCCGCCCAGGGTATTTTGCCGCCCTCTTTTGCAGGCTGGACCGCTGCGGCGCCCTCCACCGCCATTTCGCCCGCTGGGCTCGATCCCCTTATCGGACCGGATACGCCAGCCTTCCGTGAATACATCGTGAAATCGGTCGAGCAGAGGTCCTACACGCAGGGCGCTCAGGCCGTATCGGTCACGCTTTATCGGCTTCGCGACCCGAGTTCCGCTTACGGCGCGTTCACGTTTCTGCGCAACGATGCCCTTTCTGCGGCGGATCTAGGCTCGTACGCCAGCGCCTCCCATGACCGGGCGTTAATCGTCGTGGGGGAAATGCTGCTCGATGTTTCGGTTCCCGCAAAACAGGCGCGTCCTCCGGACGCCGATTTGAAGCAGCTTGCCGAATTGCTGGATAAGAAGGCGGATCACACCCCCTATCCTTTTGTCGGTGAGCATCTTCCTGAAAAAGGGCGAGTGCGGGATTCGGAACGCTATGTGATAGGGCCGCTCAGCCTTGCGCATTTCGTTCCCCTCGGAACGGACGACTGGATGGGCTTCGACCATAGCGCAGAGACGATCCTCGCCCGATACAGGGTGGCCGGGAAGGATGAGACGCTGCTTATCGCGTCCTATCCGACGCAGCAGATTGCCGCGGAAAAATTTGCGGGCATGCTCCGGCGATTCGTCTTTGATCCGCCTGGCGGAGTGCCCCCTGGCCAGAACGTGCTCTTCGGCAAGCGAGTCAGTTCCTTCATCGCGGTCGTGGTTGGAGCTCCTTCCAGGGAAGCCGCGAACAAGATACTCGACCTAGTCGGCTATCAGAGCAATGTGACCTGGGATGAACCGAAGCAGACGCTGACCGAGCCCGGCATCAACAGCATGATCGTAGAAGCGTTTCTCGGAACTGGGGCGATCATGCTTTTCGCGGTTGCCGCGGGAATTGGGTTTGGGGGAATTCGAGTGCTGGTTAAAATTTTCTTCCCCAACAAGGTTTTCGATCGTGAGAAGCAAATCGAAATTCTACAGTTAGGCATCTCCAGCAAACCGATCAAGGCAAAGGACTTCTACTAGGAATCTCAAGAACCTGTTGAAAACTCGGTGGAATATCTCATCCCTTCCTCGAAGTATAAGAGCCAGCTGACTGATTATAAGAGACTTATAATCATTTAGATTCAGCCATTTCTCTACTTGACATTCATATTTCCGGTCCTCTAGACTTCCCGCGAGGACAAAGAGTTCTGGTGCCTTCCGCGCATAGGCACGGAACTATTCTCCCCTCTGGAAAGCCCGTCCGCGAAAACGGACGGGTTTTCTGTTTCTCGACCAATTCCAACTCAATTTGAGTGTTACCGAATTCCAAGTGTTCCTTTGTGTTCTCTGTGCCCCCAGTGTTGGAAGGTTTTCCAGCGTTGGGAGAGCCAATGCGGAAAAGCATTGAACACAGAGGGCCCAGAGAAGGCAGGAGTTATGGGTGAGTTGGCGGCGCGGTTGATGACCAGGAATCGGGCGCAGGGGTCCAAGATCGGGTGCGATAGTCGCTCATGGTGAAGGCGATCAGAAGAGCGAGCCAGAAAAAACCGGCGACCAGGATGATTCGTATCAGACCGCTGCTGTGCCTCACGCCCATGAAGAACAAAATCACCAGAAGCATTTTTGCAAACGCAATGGCCAGCGCTGCCACGGTGTTGAAGGGGCCGAGGTCCTTGAAAGCAACTGCGGTCGTCAAGAGTGTCAGCCCGATCAGGCAGAGGAAAACCAGTACGTAAGTTTTTTGCGGCACGATCGGCTGTGACATTAGTAGCGCCCGCCTATCAAGTAGAGCAACGGAAACAGGAAAATCCAGACAATGTCGACAAAGTGCCAGTACAGGCCCACCACCTCCACCGGCGCGAAATAATGGGGTGTAAAGCCCCCCTTCCGCGCTCGAAGAACCAGCCAGAGCAGAAGGGCCATGCCGATGATCATGTGCAGCGCATGCAGCCCGGTCATGGCAAAATAGAAAAAGAAATAAATCTGGGCATGGTCGAGGCCGCCGGGCGCGAGCCGCGCCAGGGATTGTCCTTCCGGCGCCCAATCCAGGCTGGGAACAACGTGCTCCACGAATTTTTGGTTGTATTCGACGCCCTTGATGCCGAGGAAGGTGCCGCCCAGGATCATGGTCGCAATCAAGAACGTGACCGTGGCACGGCGATTGCCGGTCTGCGCGGAGCGTACCGAGAGCGCCATCGTGAGACTGCTGGCGAGCAGGACTATGGTATTGGCGGCGCCGAGGCGAATGTCCAGAATGTGGCTTCCGCCCTGAAACGCGGCAAAATAGAGCCAGCGATAAATGGCGTAGGCGGCGAAAAGCCCGCCAAAGAACATGATTTCCGTGACCAGGAAAAGCCAGATTCCGAGGGCATCGGCTTCCTGCTGCTGTTCCAAGTCCTCAAACTGGTGCGCTAGTCCCGCGTGTTGGGCGTGTGCTTCGGCGTCAGTCACCGGCGGCCTCCTCAGTTGCGTATGCGTACGCTTCCTCGGTCACCACGGGAATTTCAGCGAAGTTTTCCGTCGGCGGCGGAGACGACGTCTTCCATTCGAGCCCCGTGGCGCCCCACGGGTTGGACTCCGCGATCGGGCCGTAGCGCATCGACCAGATCAGGTAAACGAGCGGGATTAAATAGCCAACGCCCAATACCGTTGCTCCCGCCGATGACATTACGTTCAACACTTGAAACTCCGCCGGGTAAAACGCGTACCGGCGCGGCATTCCCAGATATCCGAGAACGAACTGCGGAAAAAACGTCAGGTTGAAACCGATGAAAATAATCGCCGCGGCAAGCGCCGCCCAACCGTTTGGATATTTTCGTCCGGAAATTTTGGGCCACCAGAAATGGATCCCGCCCAGATATCCCATCACCGCGCCGCCGACCATGATGTAGTGGAAGTGGGCGACGATGAAATAGGTTCCGTTGAGGTGAACGTCGGTCGCAAGCGAAGCCAGGAACAGCCCCGTCAAGCCGCCCATTGTGAACAGGCCGATGAACCCCATGGCATACAGCATCGGGGCATCGTAGGAAATCGATCCCTTATACAAAGTGGCAGTCCAGTTGAACACCTTAATGGCTGATGGAATGGCGACGAGGAAACTCAATAACGAAAAAATCAGCCCTGCGTAAACCGATTGCCCGGTAACAAACATGTGGTGTCCCCAGACCAGGAATCCCAGGACGGCGATGGCCACGCTCGAAAACGCGACGATCCGGTAGCCGAAGATGCGCTTTCTCGCGAAGCAGGCGATGATTTCGCTGACGACTCCCATCGCGGGCAAAATCATGATGTAGACGGCCGGATGCGAATAAAACCAGAACAAATGCTGGAACAACAAAGGATCGCCGCCGAGGGCCGGGCTGAAGATGCCCACGTGAAACAGATGCTCAAGCGCCAGAAGAAAAATCGTGATCGCCAGAACCGGCGTGCCGAGCACCATGATGATGCTCGTCGCATACATGGCCCACAGGAAGAGCGGCATGCGGAACCAGGTCAGGCCCGGGGCGCGCATCTTGTGAATCGTTACGATGAAATTCAGGCCTGTCAAGATTGATGAAAACCCGGTGATGAAGACGCCGATCGCCACGGCCGTGACCTGCGTATTCGAGTAGGTGCTGCTGTATGGTGTATAAAACGTCCAACCGGTATCCACGCCGCCGGCGATCGCCGAATACAACGTGAACAGGCCGCCCACGATGTAGATGTACCAGCTCAGCAAATTCAGCCTCGGGAAGGCGAGATCGCGCGCTCCCACCATCAAGGGAACCAGAAAATTTCCCAGGACCGCGGGGATGGACGGAATCAGGAAAAAGAAAATCATGACGATGCCGTGCAGCGTGAATAACTTGTTGTAAGTTTCCGGCTGCACCAGCGCGCCCTGCGGCTCGACCAGGTGGATGCGCATCAGGACGGCGAATGACCCGCCAATCATGAAGAAGAACGTGATCGAAACCAGGTACAACAGCGCGATGCGCTTGTGGTCCCGCGTAAACAGCCAGGACTTCCAGCCGTAGTCGTCGTTCAGATAGTTTCTCTGCGCGTGCACGCGTGGTTCCAGCGTGGCCGTACTCATTTCTTCCCCTCTTCCTTTGGCTTCGGTTGCGCCTTGCCGAGTACGCGAAGATAGGCAACCACATCGTTGAGCTGCTCTTCCGTCATCTGTCCCTGAAACGACGGCATGATGGGACTGTAACCAAAAACGATTTTGGCTTTGGGCAACAGGAGGGACTCGCGCATGTACGCATCGTCCGCCGTGACGGTTTCGCCCGTGGTCAGTTTGACGGGTTGCCCGTAAACACCAAGCAGGGACGGGCCAAGGCCCGTGCCGTCGGCCAAGTGGCAAGTAGGGCAGCCGCTGGCTTGAAATACTTTTGCTCCCGCCTGCTCTATGGATTCGCCCGGCGCTCCCCCTGCGAGCCAGCTCTCATATTCATTGGGTTCCTGGACGACGATCGAGCCGATCATCCCCGCATGGAAGGCGCCGCAATACTGCGCGCAAAACAGATGGAACGTTCCCACCTTGGTGGCCTGAAACCAGAGAGACGTGTAGCGCCCCGGCAATACGTCCTTCTTGACGCGGAACGCGGGAACAAAAAAATCGTGAATCACGTCCTCCGAAGTCATCGTCAACTTGACCGGACGGCCCAGCGGCACGTGCAACTCGTTGATCTCGCGCTGCCCTTCGGGGTGCTCGACCTTCCACATCCACTGTTTCCCAGTGACGAAAATTTCCATCGCGCCCTTGGGCGCCTCCGAATTCCGGAAATACAGCGTGGAACCCCAAACGAAAATCACCGCGACGATCAGAGTGGGGATGGCGGTCCAAAGCACCTCGAGCGGAAACGATCCTTGGATCGCCTTGGGGCGCTCGTCTGGAGAGCGCCTCCGGTACTTGATCATGAAATAGAAAATGATCGAAAAAATCAGGGCCGTAAAAAACAGCGTGACCGCGGTCAGGAAAAAATACAGCTCGTCCACCGACCTCGCGATCGAGGAAGCCTGTTCCGGTTGAAATGGAAGGCTCTGCATCAAGCGGTTACCCTCACTTCACTTTTCGTCCTGTCTCGTCGGCTTGCTCGTCCCCGACCTGCCCGCGAAATAGATGTCGCCGGTCGATACCGGGACGTTTGGCAAATTCCGTTGCGCATTCGCCCGGCGCTGCTTTCCCCGCGCTGTACCTCGCCATTTCAAATCTCAAATTTGAGATTTGAAATTGTCTTGCGGAAGACCGGCCGGACGCTTGCGCTCGCGAAGAAACATCATGGTCATGAAAATCCCTAATGCCAGCACGGTCAAACCGCCCGCCGCGCGCAGCACATTCATCACGACCACTCCGTATTTTCCGGTCATGGGATCGTACTGGTAGCAATACAGCAGCGCGTGATCGGTCAAAGTTCCGATCCTGCCTTGCGAGGCCTCGACGAGCCCGAGGCGCACGTCGCGCGCCGGATATTGCACGCCGTAAAAGTAGCGATCGATGCGTCCATCCGGGGTGAGAATGAGTATGGCGGCGGCATGCGCGTACTGGCGGATGGAAGAATCGTAGGCGTAGTGAAAGCCGGCTGCGTTTGTGAGGGCGTCAATCGATTGCTGCTCGCCCGTCAGGAAGTGCCAGTGCTCCGCAGCTCCGGGCCGCCCGTATTGGCCCGCGTAAACGTCACGCTTGGCCTTGGCGAGCGCGGGAGTATCTTTCGGCTCGAAACTGACCGTCACCGCATCGAAATCCTTCCCGAGATCGAGCGAGATCGCTTTCATGGCGCGCAGTTCCCCGTTCAGAACTTCCGTGCAGAGCGCAGGGCAATCGAAGTAAACCAGGGAAAGCACGATCGGCCTTTGTTTAAAGAAGTCGCCGATGCGCACGGACTTCCCTGTCTCGTCTCGAAAGACCAGGCCGGGCGGAATCCGCTCGTTTAGATTTTGCGTGATGCCCACTTTGCTCAATATTGCGGGCGTGGTGATTTGCTGCGCGCTCGCGGAAAGAGTGGCAACTCCGATCAGGGCCACAAGCACCGCGGCATGGAATCTTGACCTCATGGCTTCTTGCCCCCTTCCGGCGCTTGTTTCTTTGCATCGGCGGGCTGCGCTTGCGGCGTCCCTTGCACCGGCAATCCCTTTTTCACCAGCAACTCCATCGCCTCTTCAATCGGCACGCGCACGGTTCCGGCGGAGCGATTCTCCCACGCGTAGGTTTCGAGTGACTTTTCCTGCTCTTCGCGAAATTTCAACCAGTCCTCACGAGGATTTACCTGCAACTGCGGCCCCAGCGGCAACTGCCGGGTGTCCGCGAAGGGAGAATCGGAAGCTGCCTGACTTGCGTCGTGCGCAGAAAAATAGCGGAACAGTCCCCAGCTCACCAAACCCGCGACAATCAGCACGATCCCCAAGGCCACTAGAAATTTGAATACTCCTCCCGCATTCGCGTCGCGCGTTTCGTAGCCCGGCGTGGCTGCGGAAGCGTTGTGTGGCTTATCCATGTTCGACCGCCTGCCCGGCAATTTCTTCCATGCGCGGATCGTGGACCGGCAAAATCGGCATGCGCTGCAACTGCCAGATGAAATAAGCGGACCAGATCCCTCCCATGCCAAACGGGAGCGCCACGTCCATCCAGGTGAGACGGACATTTCCGCCGCCGAATGCCGGCAAAACCATCCAGTACATATCGACGAGGCGCATCATGAGAACCAGCAACGCCACGATCAGCAACGAACGCGTTCTTCCCTTCACATGCCGGAACAGCAGCAAAAAAAACGGAAAGAAAAAACTCAAGATAACCAAAAGCAGCCCGACGCTCCCCCACACCCCTTCCATCCTGCGGATGTACCACGGAATTTCATCGGAAAGATTTCCGCCCCAAATGATCAGAAATTGCGAGAATTCCAAATAGGCCCAGAGCATGACAAACGTCAACAAGAAGCTGCCCAGGTCCTGGAATTGCGCAGGCCTCACTACCTCGGAGAGAGGTTTGCGGTCGGAAAGCCAGATCAGGATGGCGATCGAAAAGGCCATCGCCGTAAGCGCCTGGGACACCATGAAGAGCAGGCCATAAATGGTGGAGTACCAGCGGGGCTCCAGCGACATGACCCAGTCGATGCTTGCAAACGTAACAGTAAATCCATAGACCACCAATCCGATCCCGCTCAATCCTTCGAGGCGACTCCAGAGCGGGAGACCCGCCTCGCCCGCGTCCTCTTGCCTGGACCATTTGTTCAGGAAATACGCAAGCGTGAACCAGATCGCGAAATAGAAAACCGTGCGCACAATGAAAAATTCGGGGTTGAGATAGGACTGCTTCGCAAGGATGACCGGATCGGTCTGGCCGGGGCGGGACCAACTGTACAGCGTCTTCATTCCCGCCAGTAGAGGAAGCGCCGCAACGGCCATGAGCGGGAGCGTGCGGCTGCCCGCTTCAAGGATGCGCCGAATGACGAGCGCCCACCTTCCTCCCGTCAGGTGCTGCACCATCAAAAGCGCCAGGGAGCCCAGAGTGATGCCAATCCAGAACAGGAACGCAATTAGGTACGAGCGGAAAAATTCCGCCCTGTTCGCAAAGCCGCCCGCGAGACAAATCGCAAGCACCACGGCGCCCGCGAGGACCAGCCGCATCGGCAGTCCTTCGAGATTCAAGGATGTTTCTCCGGTTTCGTTCATTTCGATTGGCCCGTCAATTTTGTCCGTTCCGCGTCCGGCACATCGTTGATCGGCACTTGCCGGCTGAGTTGTAGCGCCCGAACGTACGCGATAATCGCCCAGCGATCGTTCGGCGGCACGCGGTAGCCATACGGGTACATGACGCCGAACCCATTCGTGATCACGTCAAAATAATGTCCCACGGGCGCCGTACGCATCCGATCCTCGTGAAATGAAGGCGGACGGCGGAAACCTCGCTGGACGATCATGCCGTCGCCATCCCCGGCAAAGCCGTGGCAGGGAGAACAGGATACGTTGTACTGCTCGCGGCCACGTTCCACGATTTCTTTCGTCACGGCATACGGGAACACGTCCGACGGCTGGCCATTCACTTTCCCGGTGTAAAGCAATTCTTGTGGGCCGAGAGTCAATTCACCGCGAGGAACTGTCCCCGGAACGGGCAAGCGAGCGGATTGGCCGTCTCCAAAAAAGTCGGTGGGGTCAAAGGGGTTGTAGCGCGGCTGCACGTGCATGTCGAGGCGGCATCCGGCGCACACGAATAGGAGACCCAAAGCGGCCAGCATCCATCCGCCCGCGTAACGTTTTCGGGAATTCGCGCTAGGGATCAATATTGGTCACCTCGCGCGGGTTGAGCGTCTGCATGAACTTCCGAGTCCGTTCCAGGTCAAACATCGGATCGTCCGCCTTGATGCACAAAAAGAACCGGTCCCGCGAAGCCAGCGCGAACCGTGGCACGTTGAAGACCGGATGATAAGGCGTCGGCAATCCGTTCATCGCGAGCATCCCCAACACCGCGGCGGCAGCCGCGAACAGGATAGTCATTTCAAAAGTGACAGGGATAAATGCCGGCCAGCTATTCATCGGCCTGCCGCCAACATTGACGGGATAACTCACCGCCGCGGCGTAATACTGCAGCGAAAATCCCGCGCCGCCGCCGAAGATCCCGCCAAGCATGACCACCAGGGGCAGCCGCGTGCGGTGAAACCCGACAGCCTCCGCGAGCCCCTCGATCGGGAACGGCGAGAAGGCGTCGATGCGGCGATATCCGGCCTGGTGCGTATGGCGAGCCGCCTCGAGCAATTGCTCGGGAGTGGCGAACTCCGCCATCAATCCGTAGATGGTTTCCTCTGGCTTCATCACATCGTTGCCACGGTCGAAAAACTAAATCTCGCAGGGCCCATCAGCTGGCCCCCTTCTTTTCTTCCTCGCTTGCCACCAGTTCCCGCATTTCAAAAATGGAGATCAGCGGCAAGTAGCGGAGAAAGAGAAACAGGAGGAACAGGAAGAGGCCTATCGTTCCGACAAACGTAAAAATGTCCCACCGGGTCGGGTAATACAATCCCCACGACGACGGGAGGAAATCGCGGTGCAGGCTAGTCACCACGATGACAAACCGCTCGAGCCACATGCCCACGTTGACGACCATGGCGATGGCGAACAGTGCGCCCACTTTCGCCCGGACTTTTCGGAACCACAGAAATTGAGGCGTCACGATGTTGCAGGCGATCAGCATCCAGTACATCGGCGCGTAGGGTCCTGTCATGCGGTTCAAAATCATGAAGCGTTCGTATGGATTGCCGCTATAGAAGGCGGTGAACGCCTCCATCATGTAGCCATAGCCAACGATCAGCCCGGTGGCGAGCAGCACCTTGCCCATATTGTCAAGGTGGCGCATGGTGATGAAATCTTCCAGGCGAAAGAGTTTCCGTATGGGGATCGAAAGCGTGAGCACCATGGCAAATCCCGCGTAAATCGCTCCGGCGACGAAGTAAGGCGGAAAAATCGTGGTGTGCCATCCGGGAACGATGGCAAAGGCAAAGTCAAAACTCACGATCGTGTGCACGGAGAGAACCAGCGGGGTAGCCAGGCCCGCCAGCAGCAAGGAGGCCGTTTCGTGTCTCTCCCAATGAACCGCCGAGCCGCGCCATCCCATCGCGAGCAGTCCATAAATCAATTTCGCCGCACGATTTTTCGACCGGTCGCGGAGGGTCGCGAGATCCGGAATCAGGCCGATGAACCAGAACAGCAGCGATACGGTCGCATAGGTCGAAACCGCGAACGCGTCCCAGACCAGCGGGCTGCGGAAATTGGGCCACATCTTCATCGTATCGGGATAGGGAAAGAGCCAGTAAGCCAGCCACGGGCGGCCCATGTGAATCAGCGGGAATATTCCCGCGCAGGAAACGGCAAACAGCGTCATCGCTTCCGCAAACCGGTTGATGGAAGTGCGCCATTGCTGCCGCAACAACAGCAAAATTGCGGAAATCAGCGTGCCGGCATGGCCAATTCCGATCCACCAGACAAAATTGATGATAGCAAAGCCCCATGCAACAGGGACCTGAATGCCCCAGATCCCCACGCCGGCGACAACGAGATAGGTGACCGACACCATGAGGAGCATGACCAGGGCGAAAGAGACAAGAAAGCCGATAATCCACCATTTCGGCGGCCGCCGCCCAAGCACAATTGCGCTGATTTTGTCCGTAACGGAGGCGAAATTGTATCCCGGGCCGAGGATCGGCACGTTCGCCATTTGTTCCACGAGTTTGTCGCTGGGGCTATCTGCCATGTGCCATTCCGCACTAGACGGCTGACGTCTTCTCGATCTCCGGGTTCGGGTTGCGCAGCTTCGCGAGATACGTCGTTCTGGGCCGCGTGTTCAGCTCTTCCAGTAATTTGAAATTGCGGTTGTTCCCTTTGAGTTTGGATACACGGCTATTCGGATCGTTGATGTTTCCAAACACGATGGCTTCCGAGGGGCAAGACTGCTGGCAGGCGGTGACAATTTCGCCGTCCCGGATCGGACGGTCCTGCTTTTCCGCTTCGATTTTTACCGCGTTGATTCGTTGCACGCAGTAGGAACATTTCTCCATCACGCCGCGGCTGCGCACGCTCACATTGGGATTGCGCATTCCGAACAGGCTGGGCGTGTCCCAATCCGAATAGAGGTAGAAGTTGAACCGGCGGACCTTGTACGGGCAGTTGTTCGAGCAGTAGCGCGTGCCCACGCAGCGGTTGTATATCATTTCGTTCAGGCCCTCGGGACTGTGTACTGTCGCGACCACCGGGCAGACCACTTCACAGGGCGCGTTCTCACAGTGCATGCAAACCACGGGTTCGTGGTACGTTCCCGGATCCTCCACGCCGCCTTCGTAATACCGATCGATTCGGATCCAGTGCATTTCGCGGCCAATCATGACTTCTTTTTTCCCGACGACCGCGATGTTGTTTTCCGCCTGGCAAGCCACCACGCATCCACCGCAACCCGTGCAGGCGTTCAAGTCAATGGCCATGCCCCACGCGTTGCCTTCATATTTCACTTCGGGGTAGAGCGAGAGCGGATTCTCCTCCGCATCGGCTTGCGCAAACTTCGGGTTCTTCTGGTAGCCGTCCAGCGTCGCGACGCGGATCGGTTCGCGACCTTCCATGCCGCTGTGAGTCTGCGTCGCAGCCAGCGCCCATCTCTCACCGGTCCTGCGAACTTCGAGCCCTGTCCCGATCCACGGCGCGGCGAGAGGACGGATCCATCCCGCGTCAAAGCCGGCGCCCGTTCCGACGCGCCCGGATCGCTTTCGCCCGTATCCTAATAACACCGTCACACTTTCATCCGCGTGCCCCGGCATCACCCATGCGGGAGCCACAATCGATCGCGCTTGGTACTTCAATTCGATGGCATCTTCGCTCTTGACTCCCAGACGGTCAGCCGTTTTCTGGCTCAGCATGGCCACCGCGTCCCAGGTCAGCTTTGTCAGCGGCTTGGGCATCTCCTGCAGCCAGCCGTTGTTTGCAAAACGGCCGTCCCAGATCGTGTGATCAGGCCGAAAAACAATTTCCAGCCCCTGCGGGGGAGCGGCTGGAGTTTCCGCGCCAATTCCGGGCTTGAGCGAAACCTGCTTCGGCGGGAAAGCGGAGTCGGCGACAACTCCATCCCGCAACGTCTTCTCCCAAAACACATCGAATCGCTCCACATGAGGACGCTGCGCCTGCCAATAGTCATGCACAATATCGTGACTCGATTTTGCGGCTTGCGCGTTGAGCACAGCCAGAAAATCGACTTCAGACTTTCCTCCGTAAAGTGGCGCGATCAGAGGCTGAATCACTGTGGCCGTGCCGTCAAATCCACGCGCGTCGCCCCACGATTCAAGTTCGTGTGCTTGTGGAATGTGCCAATGGCAGAGCGCCGAGGTTTCATCTTCGTAGAGTCCAAGACGCGCGCCGAAAGCTACCTTCGACAGAATTTCCTTGAAGCCCAAATCGGCAGGCGCGTCGTAGGCGGGATTGCACCCCAAAATCAGCAATGTCGTGACGGTTCCCGCGCGAATATCCGCAGCCAACTCGCCGATGGAATCCCATTGGTTTGCCGGCGAGACCTCGATCGGAGCCGTGAAATAAAGGGTCTTGTCAAAGTTGCCCAGGGCTTGATTGATGGCCTGCGCGAGCGCGTGCACGATGGGCGGTTGCTGATCCCCAGCGACCACCAAAGTCGCGCCAGGATGCTGCTTGAGGTCGCGGGCAAGCGCTGGAATCCAGCCGGCCGGAACATTTGGAGGAACCGCTGGGCCGGCAGCCGCGCTCACGCCAAGCTCACGAGCGAGTGTGCGCGCGAAACTTTCGATGTCGGAAGCCCTCATTCGCAAGCGGTGATCAGCCATCGCGCCGGTGTTCGTGGGCGTGGACTCGATCGCATACAGGCGATTCATTTTCGATTCGGGGCCTTCGACTCGTCGCTTCCTGGAAAAATCCCGCGCGTAGCGTAGGCATCCCGGTCCGCTGGTCAGAAAATCCGAATCGAGAGTGACGATCACATCCGCCTGATCCACGCGGTAAACCGTGTTCACGTATTCCCCGAATGCGAGTTTCGCGCCTTCGCGGATGTTGTCGCGCGTCACCGATTCGTACTGCACCCACTTTGCCGACGGATAGGCCTTCAAGAATGTGTTGATTTGGTCCCCGAGCGTCGGAGACGTAATCGTCGTCGTCAGCAACCTCACGCCGGTTCCGTTGTTTCCCTTTTCCGCTGCGAGCGCGGTGGACAATTCATCCTGAAACGCCGCCCAGCTTCCGATGCGCCCATCGTGAATTTCCGCTTGCGAGCGGTCCGGATCGTAGAGCCCCAGGATCGAAGCCTGTGAAAACGCATCGGTCGCGCCCAGGCTCCCCGGATGGTCAGGGTTGCCTTCGATTTTCGTGGGGCGCGCCATGTGGCTCTCGACCAGAACGCCGGTCGCCACGCCGCCGAGCGTCACCGCGGTCGCATAGAAGAGCGGTTTTCCCGGGATGATTTGCTCCGGCTGGCGAACGTAAGGAACAATTTTTTGCGCCGGAAGTTTCGTGCAACCGGAGAGGCCGGCAAACGCGGCCGAGGCCGCCATCACTTTTAGAAGATCTCGCCGGTCGAGTTTCGCATCGGGATCGTTGGCTCCGTGCGGAAACTCATTTTCCTTGTTGTTCCGGAATTCCGGTGTATCGGCAAGCTCATCGAGGCCGCGCCAAAATCGAGGTGCGTCACCGCCGCTCGCGGCCTTGCGCAAAGCGGAAATATCCACATCGGGCTGCGCGGTGTTTTTTCGATCGATGTCCATGAATTGCCCGATCCCTCAATCCGGCGGGCTGCAAGTACGGCCCGCACCCACTATCGGTGGCACGTCGTGCAGGTCGTGAGCCTCTGCACTTTGTATTCGCTCATCAGCCGAAGGCCCAGAGCCTCCTGGTCCGAGGGAGGCTTGTAAAACGCGTTGAACACCTCGGACCTGGGGCGCAAATATTTTTCCGGCGCGTTGTGGCACTCGAGGCACCAGCGCATGTAAAGACTCTGTTCCCGCCAAGTGATGTTCATTTCCCCGATGGGCCCGTGGCAGGTGGTGCAGCCGACGCCTTTCGCGATATGAATGCTGTGATTGAAGTATACAAAGTCCGGAAGTGCATTGACGCGCGTCCAGGCGATCGGCGTGGAATCGCGGTAGCTCGCGCGCACCGGTTCGAGGATGGCGGCACTCGTCCAGATTTGCGAGTGGCATGCCATGCAGGTTTGCGTTGGTGGCATTCCCGCCGAGGAGGAAACTTCCACCGAGCTGTGGCAATAGCGGCAATCCAGACCGAGTTCGCCCACGTGATGTTTGTGGCTGAAGGGAACGGGCTGCGGGCGCGCGTTATGCACCTCGGTCACGTAGGAGGTTTGATTCACAACGTCTACGGCGTATCCCAGTATCGCAATCAGAATTACCGCGCCGTAAATGCTGACACGCGAGATGGTATTTGTGCTGCGATGAAAGATTTGTGCCATACGTGCCGCCCTCGGGGGAACACTCCGAGGTGTACAGTCCGGACGGTCTTAGCGCCTCTTTGCGGCCGCGAATGCGGCATCAATCTAATGCGGGAAGCGGCGCCTTCGACGAGTGAAGGGGGATGCAATCCGGCGGTACTGCGTTTACCTTTTTAATATTTCTCCGGACTGCACTACGGGTACTTCCAAAATTCCATCTACAATTTATTCCGACCGATTGTCGCCCCGCGCGAAACACTATAACAGGAACACAAAAATAATTTCAATCGTTCTATTTTCGTTCTCGTGATAATCCACAAGACCCGTTGTGACGCCGGTCACAAAGTTTGCCCCTTACCAGAGTATCTCTGATTCATGACACCTCTTCTCCAAGTCACTGGCCCCATCTGGAACGCGCCGGGCTGGTCTCGCATGCGGAAGGATTTCATGGCGTGTCTCTCCCGCCCATTCGCCTCATAACTTATGTAACGGCCCGGAAGATTTGGACATCCAATAAGCACCGCTTCCGCGAAACCCGGAAAAGTAGATCGTGGAAGTTCCGCTCGCGGATTTGTTCGCGGAAAAGATTCTCAGTACTTTTGAGGGCAAACGCATGTGGATCGTTCGGATAGCGCTGACGCGGCCCTACACGTTTATCGTCGCCGCGCTCGTCATCGTGCTGATGACCCCGATCGTGTTGCAACGCACGCCCACCGACGTTTTTCCTAACATCGACATCCCGGTCGTGAGTATATGCTTCAACTACTTTGGATTGTCCCCGCAGTTGATGCAAGACCGCATCGTTTCCCCTTACTCGCGCTTCATGACCACGGTGGTGGACAACATCGAGCACACCGAGTCGCAAATGGTGGCGGGCCGGGCCATCCTCAAAGTATTCTTTCAGCCCGGAGCGGATGTTCGAGTGGCGGTCACGCAAATCACCGCCATCTCCCAAACCATGATTCGTCAGTTGCCGCCCGGCATTTCCCCTCCGCTCATCATCACGTATTCGGCATCGACCGTGCCGGTCTTGCAATTGGGAATGAGGGGCCAGGGTCTTTCCGAGCAGGAGTTGTTCGACTTCGGCGCAAACCTTGTCCGCAATCAACTGGCCACGGTGGCTGGGGCGGCAATCCCATGGCCGTTTGGCGGAAAGCAGCGCCAAGTTTCCGTAAACATAGACATCCCGGCGCTACAGGCGAAAGGTCTGTCGCCCACAGACGTTATCAATGCCATCTCCACGCAGAATCTGGTACTGCCCTCCGGCACGGTCAAGATGGGTTCGACCGAGTTTAATGTGGAGATGAACGGGTCGCCGGACACCCTCGCCGCGCTGAATAATTTGCCGATTCGGACAACGAACGGCGCAACGATCTTTGTGCGGGACGTCGCCCTCGTGAGCGACGGCTTTTCGCCGCAGGTCAACATCGCGCGCATGGACGGACAGCGCGGCGTAATTCTAGCCATCTATAAGATCGGTGACACCTCAACCCTGGACGTCGTGTCGCAGATCTATTCCAAGTTGCCGCAAATCAAAAACCTTTTGCCGCCGCAAGCGGTGATCACGCCCCTGTTCGATCAATCGATCTTTGTGAGGACGGCCATCCAGGGAGTGCTGCGGGAAGGAGTGGTAGCCGCCTGCCTGACCGCGTTGATGATCCTTCTATTCCTGGGCAGCTGGCGCAGTACGGCGATCATCGCCATCTCCATCCCGCTTTCGATTTTGGTCTCCATCACCGTTCTGAGCGCGCTCCACGAAACGATCAATCTCATGACGCTCGGCGGTTTGGCGCTGGCGGTCGGAATCCTCGTGGACGACGCTACCGTGGCCATCGAGAATATCGAGAGAAACCTGGCGCAGGGCAAGGACACCATCCGCGCGATTCTGGACGGGTCACAGGAAATCGCCGTTCCGGCCCTGGTCTCGACGCTCTGCATCTGCATTGTATTCGTGCCGATGTTTTTCCTCACGGGCGTGGCCAAATTCCTGTTCGTACCGCTGGCCGAGTCGGTGATTTTCGCCATGCTCGCTTCGTACGTATTGTCCCGGACGCTGGTGCCGACCATGGCCATGTATTTGCTCAAGGGGCACCACGGCGAGGAATACGCCACCGGAAACGATATTTTCTCGCGAGCGCAGCGCGGATTCGCGCAAGGATTCGACCGCATGCGCGACGGCTATCGCGCGTCGCTGGCTTTCTGCCTGGAGCGCGCTTGGCTTTTCGTGGTTTTGTTTCTCGTGTTCTGCGTGGCTTCGCTGACATTGATTCCTGTGCTGGGCCGGGACTTCTTTCCAACCGTGGACGCCGGTCTGATTCGTTTACACATGCGCGCCCGAGCAGGACAGCGCGTCGAGGAAACCGCCCGCGAGGCTGATGGCGTGGACAACATGATACGCCGGGTCATACCTCCGGAGGACCTGGTGACCGTCCTGGACAACATCGGCATGTACAACAGTACCGTCAACACGGCCTACAGCAACTCGGGGGTGATTGGCGAGTCGGATGCGGAAATTCTCATCGGCCTTAAGCCCCAACGCAAGCAGCAAACACGGTATTACATTGACGCCTTGCGGGAGCGATTGGCCGAGGAGTTCCCCGGCACGCAATTCTTTTTTCAGCCCGCGGATATGATCAGCCAGATCCTGAATTTCGGCGTGCCCGCGCCCGTCGATATCCAGCTCATCGGCCCTGACGAGAAGGCCAATTACAGGCTGGCGGAGCAAATTACCAACCGCATCCAGCACATTCCCGGCGCGGTGGACGTCCACGTCCAGCAGTTGCGATCCTATCCCGCGATTTTCCTGGACGTCGACCGCACTCGCGTACAGTCCGTGGGCTTGAGCCAGCAAGACGTGGCCAACAGCGTCTTGCTCACGCTGAGTTCCAGCGCCCAGGTCACTCCATCGTTTTGGGTCAACCCGGCAAGCGGTTATGAATACAACGTTACCGTACAGGTGCCACAGTACAAGATCGACTCCATGCAAACGCTCGACAATATTCCGATTTCCTCCCCAAAGACCACGACCCCGCAGATTCTGGGAAATATGGGGACCTTGAGCGTAAACGCCGAGCCGGCTTTGCTTAGCCAGTATGACACCCAGGCCATGATGAATGTGTATGCCTCCGTGGAAGGGCGCGATCTGGGGGGCGTGGATGCGGATATCCAGAAAGTGCTGGCGGACTTTCAAAGCAAGCTCCCACGCGGGACGCAGCTATTTCGACGCGGGCAAGTGGCCACGATGACGTCGTCCTTCGCCGGGCTGAGCGCCGGCGTCGGAGTCGCCATCGTTCTGGTGTATCTCCTGATCGTGGTGAACTTTCAATCGTGGATCGATCCCTTTATTATTATTACGGCGCTGCCTGGGGCCCTGGCAGGGATCATTTGGATTCTTTTGCTCACGCATACCACCCTGAATGTGCCGTCCTTGACTGGCATGATCATGTGCATGGGTGTGGCCACGGCGAATAGCATCCTGATGGTGTCCTTCGCGCGAGGACGATTGAACGAAGGACTGAATTCGACTCAGGCGGCGGTCCAGGCAGGGTATGTCCGTATACGCCCCGTGCTGATGACGGCTTTTGCCATGATCATTGGCATGGTCCCCCTGTCACTCGGGCTCGGAGCAGGTGGGGAGCAGAACGCACCGCTGGGCCGTGCCGTGATTGGCGGACTGATCGTCGCCACGTTCGCAACTTTGTATTTCGTGCCTTGCATATTTTCTCTTGTTCACAAGCGGCATATTCCGGGCAAGCGCGTAGGCGCCGAACTTTGAATCGATTCGTGGAGTGAGGAATTCAGGGAGCGAATAAGGAATGTCTCAAACCCCAGGCGAATTGCGAGATGCATCAAAATCTACGGAAGCGCCGGGCGGCGCCGGCAGAGGGCCGGGCGCGCTGCTCCGTTGGTTTCTCATAATATTTTTTATTTTTCTGGTTCTGGGACTTTACGCCGTCTCGCAACGCGTGTCCGAACACAAGGCCCTGGCGCAACAAACCGAACAGATGGCGGTTCCGTTCGTCTCGGTGATTCGCGCTACTCCCATTGACACGGATTCCGAAATGGTGCTGCCGGGGACCCTCAAGCCCGAAGTCGAGTCTCCCCTCTATGCCCGGACCAACGGGTACCTCAAGAAGTGGTACAAAGACATTGGCAGCCACGTCGAGAAGGGCGACATTCTTGCCGAGATCGATACGCCCGAGATTGACCAGCAACTGGCCCAAGCCCGCGCCGATCTTGTCACGGCGCAAGCCAATCTCAATTTGTCTACGCTGACCGCTACGCGTTACCAAGATCTGATCAAATCGGATTCCGTTTCGAGGCAAGACCTCGACAACGCCAACGGCGATCTCGCCGCCCGGCGGGCTATGGTGCAATCGGCCGATGCCAACGTCAAGCGCCTGGAAGAGATGGAATCATTCAAGCGTGTCTATGCTCCCTTTAAGGGAATCATCACGCAACGGAATGTTGATCCCGGCACGCTCATCAATGCCGGCAACGGAGGGACCGCCACCAAGGAGATGTTCGATTTGGCGCAGATAGACCCGATGCGCGTCTATGTGGCGGTGCCGCAATCGTACTCTCCTTCCATCCATCTCGGGCTGAAGGCCTGCCTCTCGCTGACGGAACTGGCGCAGCGGAGTTTCTGCGGACAGGTCGTGCGTACCGCGAACTCCATCGATCCCAGCACTCGTACTCTCCTGACCGAAGTGGACGTCCCAAACGGTTCCGGAACCCTCTTGCCGGGGGCCTACGGGGAAGTGCATTTTGACGTCAAGGTCACCGGGCAGCGCGTTTCCCTGCCGATTAACGCGCTCCTGTTCCGTCCGGATGGAACAATGGCCGCCGTCGTAGGGCCCGATAGCCGGATCAATCTCAAAAAAATCACGATTGGGCGGGATTTCGGCAATGTCTTGGAAGTGCTCCAGGGGATCGAGCCCACGGACCGCATTGTAATCAATCCCCCGGACGCGCTGGAACAGGGCGAACTCGTCAATCTCGTTGCACAGGATGCCCCGGCGACTGCGAACCCTCATACTGCCATTCCCTCCAAACCCTGAGGGCGCAGGCGGACATTTTACACTTAAAAAATTCGATATTTCGACCACTCTTTGCCTTGACTCCTACCTTGCGGGCGTGTAACTTGGATTCGCCGCGCTGTAAGCTTCCCCTCAGCGAGCCCTCTCCCAGCGCGACTCGGGAGGGTTGCATGTCGAGCCGACCACAGCTAGCGCCCGCGACCGATTATATGCCGAGCACTTTCGAATTAGTTTCGTCTACTTCTCCGCAATCGAACGTCGCGACGGCCATTTCATGTCCGAACGTTTTGCTGGTCGGCCGGAACGGCTCCTGGGGAACTTTAGTGCTTAAGTCTCTTGAAAAATTTGGGGCCGAATCGTCCTTTGCGGCGCCGCAAATCGTCACATCGGAATATGTGAGGATTGGCGCCTACAATCTAGTTCTTCTCGATTCCACGGTTCCCCCGGAACAACGAAGACAACTCGCGTCCGAGCTGGTTGGTTCGGAGGCTTCCGTTTTTTATACCTTCCCCGTGGAGAACGGCTGCTGGTGGCTGCCCACCTTGCGTCGCGGACAGGATTGCCACGGTGCTCCGGCATTTCGCAGGAATGAGTTTCCGTTTGAATTGGAGCGCATTCTTCAATCCGAGTAGGACAGGTTTCAGAGGCTGCGGAAAAAGGGCCTCACTCCTTTTGTCATTCCGAGCGAAGCGAGGAATCTCTCTTCCTTTTCATGGAGTTAAATCGAAGAGAGATTCCTCGCTTCGCTCGGAATGACAAAATAAATTACCTTTTCCGCAGCCTGTTCAGCCTGTCCTCCCTATTGCGGGTTCGGCTCGCCGAGGATGCAGCGCGCCGTGTCTCGAGCGATCAACAATTCCTCATCTGTGGGAATAACGTAGGCGGCCAATCGAGAATCGTCGCGGCTGATCATGGCTTCGACGCCGATCGTCTTTTGATTCTTTTCGCCGTCCAGCGACAATCCGGCCCATTCAAGCCCTTCGCAAATATTCGCCCGGACCGCGGGTGAATTCTCGCCGATCCCGCCGGTGAACACAATGGCGTCCGCACCGCCCATGGCGGCGAGGAAGGCGCCGATGTACTTTCTGACGCGGTAACAGAAAATATCGATGGCCAGTTTTGCGCGGCGGTCGGCGTGGTCCCGCACTTCGTCTTGCAGGACCCTCATATCGTGCGTGAGCCCGGAAATTCCGAGCAGGCCCGACTGCTTGTTCAGCATCGTCTCCACTTCGTGAAGGGAAAGTCCTTCCTTCGCGGCGATGAAACCCAGAATGGCCGGATCGACATCGCCGGATCGGGTCCCCATCACCAATCCTTCGAGCGGGGTCATGCCCATGGACGTGTCTACGGAATGCCCACCGCGGATGGCCGCGGCCGAACAACCGTTTCCGAGGTGCAGGCTCACGATGTTGGTTTGCTCCCGCCCAAGATTGCGAATCGTGCGATAGCGATATGCCATGTAGCGGTGGGAAATGCCATGGAAGCCGTACCGGCGAATCCGGTATCGAAGGTAGAGGTGGTACGGAATCGCGTACAAATAGGATCGCTCCGCAAGGGAGTGGTGGAAGGCCGTATCAAATACCGCGACTTGCGGAATTTGCCGGCCCAGCAATTCGCGCATCGCGCGAATTCCGCGAAGATTCGTGGGATTGTGCAACGGAGCGAGATCAATGCAATTCTCAATTCCCTTCATCACTTCGTCGGTAATCAGAACAGAATCCGTAAAAAACTCGCCGCCGTGCACGACCCGATGTCCGACCGCGTGGATGTCAGCCATGCTCTGGATTTCCGAAACGCCGGAATCCGGCGAGGCGGTCCAGCGAATGACGAAATCGAGCGCACCGGAAATGTCCTTCAACAATGCGGTGAGCTTCTGCTTGGGGCCGTCGCCTTTCTGCACGGTGACGACCGCTTCGGTGCCAATTCGCTCAACTTCGCCACGCAGCAGACGAACGTCCTGATCCTGGCGGATCCGCTCGAGGTCGGTCGCGATGATTTGGAACTTCAGGCTGGAGCTGCCGGCGTTGAGAACGAGAATGTTCATTGAGCCTTTTTCCGGGCGTTTAGTAGCGCAGGCTTCAGCCTGTGGGGGTTAGTCCTTGCAACGACCAAAACCCACAAGCTGAAGCTTGCGCTACTCAGAGCTAATACGGCCACTTCCAATTCTTGATTTCCGGCATATCATCGCCAACTTCCACGATGTATTGCTTGTGGTCGATCAATTTGTCGCGGAGGAACTGCTTGAAGTGCGCGCCGACGCGCTGGAGCCGAGGCACGCGGTCCACCACATCGGCGGCCAGGTGAAAACGATCCAAGTCGTTCAAAACGGTCATGTCGAAAGGTGTGGTCGTCGTTCCCTCTTCCTTGTAGCCGCGCACATGGAGATTTTCGTGGTTCTTGCGCCGATAGGTCAGGCGGTGGACGAGCCACGGATATCCGTGAAAGGCAAAAATAATCGGTTTGTCGATCGTGAACATCGAATCGAACGCCGCATCCGGCAGGCCGTGCGGATGTTCACTCGGCGGCTGCAGCGTCATCAAATCCACCACATTGATGAAGCGAATGCGCAGGTCGGGAAAATGCTGCCGCAGCAAGTCCACTGCCGCCAGGGCTTCGAGCGTGGGAATATCTCCGGCGCAGGCCATCACCACGTCCGGCTCCGCTCCCTGGTCGTTGCTGGCCCAGTCCCAGATGCCGATTCCGGCCGTGCAGTGCTGAATCGCGGACTGCATGTTCAGGTATTGCAGAGCAGGCTGTTTTCCGGCCACGATCACATTGACGTAATGCCGGCTGCGCAAACAATGATCCGCGACAGAGAGAAGCGTATTGGTATCGGGGGGCAAGTAGACACGGACAACGTCGGCTTTTTTATTGACGACAAGATCGATGAATCCTGGATCCTGGTGAGTAAAACCATTGTGATCCTGCCGCCATACGTGCGAGGTGAGCAAATAGTTTAGAGAGGCGATCGGGTGCCGCCACGGAATTCCATTCGTAACCTTGAGCCACTTGGCATGCTGGTTGAACATGGAATCCACGATGTGGATGAACGCTTCGTAGCACGAAAAAAAGCCGTGCCTTCCGGTGAGCAGGTATCCCTCGAGCCAACCCTGGCACATATGCTCGCTCAGCACTTCCATGACCCGGCCTTCGCAGGAAAGATGTTCATCCGTGGGCAGCAGGGGCTCCATCAGCACCTTATCCGTCGCTTCATAGATTGCGTCGAGCCGGTTGGAGGCAGTCTCGTCGGGGCCGAACACCCGAAAGTTTTTTGCCTCTTTGTTTAATCGCATCACATCGCGCAGGAATTTTCCGAGTTCTCTTGTCGCTTCGGCATTGGCGGTTCCCGGCTTGACTACTTGAACTGCGTAGTCACGAAAATCCGGCATCGCCAAGTCTTTCAGAAGCAGTCCGCCGTTGGCATGGGGATTCGCACCCATTCTACTTTTGCTCTTCGGTGCAAGCTCGGCGAGATCCGGAATCAGCTTTCCGCTGTGATCGAACAGTTCCTCCGCGCGGTAGCTTTTCATCCATTCTTCCAGAAGACGCAGGTGCTCGGGCTTCGTGGCGAGTTCGGAGAGGGGCACCTGGTGCGCGCGCCAGGTGTCCTCGACGGGCTTTCCGTCCACGACTCGCGGCCCCGTCCAGCCCTTGGGCGTTCGAAGAATGATCATCGGCCATAAGGGGCGTTCCGTGACACCCTGCAACCTGGCTTGGTGCTGGATGGAGCGTATTTCCGCAATCACCGTGTCCAGGGTCCCGGCCATGAGCTGGTGCATGACGTCGGGTTCGCGGCCCTCCACGAAATACGGATCGTATCCATAACCGGCGAAGAGTTGCGCAAGTTCGCTGTCCGACAGCCGGGCGAGGACGGTTGGGTTCGCGATTTTGTAGCCGTTTAAGTGCAGGATGGGCAGTACGGCGCCGTCCCGCGCGGGATTGAGAAATTTGTTCGAATGCCAACTCGCCGCGAGCGCTCCCGTTTCCGCTTCCCCATCCCCTACGACGCAACAGATCAGCAAATCAGGGTTATCAAACGCGGCGCCATTCGCATGAGCGATGGAGTAGCCCAGCTCTCCACCCTCGTGGATGGAACCAGGCGTCTCCGGCGCCACGTGGCTCGGAATCCCGCCAGGAAAGGAGAATTGCTTGAAGAGGCGCTGCAGGCCCCCTTCGGATTGCTGGATGTTGGGATAAAATTCGCTGTACGTGCCCTCGAGATATGTGTTTGCAACAAGTCCTGGACCGCCATGGCCGGGCCCGGCGATATAGATGGCGTTCAAATCAAATTTTTTGATCACACGGTTCATGTGCACGTAGATGAAGTTCAAGCCGGGTGTCGTTCCCCAGTGCCCCAGCAAGCGCGGCTTGATGTGCTCGACCTTCAGTGGCTCGCGCAAAAGCGGATTCGCAAGCAGATAGATCTGTCCTACGGAAAGATAGTTCGCCGCGCGCCAGTAGGCGTCCATTCTGGCTTGCTCTTCGTTTGAAAGCGGGTTTTCCGTCGTAACGACTTTGACGGATCCGAGGGTATGAGTGCTGGCCATTTGAATCTCCTTTTCTGAGCTCCCATGCGACCTTATGCACTGAAAGTTACAGAACGATGAAACGCTTCGACATGGAAGCCAGCTCGACCGGGAGGCCGCGGGAAACTAGCGGGCTTGCAATTCCGCAAGAGGCGACGGTGCCTGCGCCCACTTGATTAGGCCTGGTAGAAACGCACTGATGGAATCCGCGTGTTTTGGCAACAGGCGGATCGCATAGCCATGCAACCCGCTTCTTGCCGAAGGTTGAACCACAGTTTGAAACAGATAAGTTCCCGCGGCATCCCGTTCCGAAGGCCGCATGGGAATCACCGCAGGATCTTTGAGATTGCCGCGCGCGTCGACCAGGCCTACCAGGACCTGGACTTCAACATCCTCCGGAGAGAGCGAGTTCAACCTCACATGGGCCGCCACGAGAACCTCTTCCCCGAGACGAATTTCGGAAACGCAATCGCCAACCGATTCTACACTTAATCGCGGCCATTCGGTTTCAACTTTTCTCATCCAGGCCGCGACCTTTCTGGCCCGGGCCGCGTTGCTCGCGCTCAAATTCCGAAAGCGCCGGTGGGCAGTCAGATAGGAATCGTCCGCATACTGCATCGCCATCCGCTGCATATTGAACTCGGGACAAAGCTTGGCGATCGAAGTTTTCATGAGCGCAATCCACTTGCGCGGCAGCCCATCGGAGCGCCGATCGTAAAATGTGGGCACGATTTCATGCTCCAGGAGTTCATAGAGCGCTTGCGCCTCGCTTTGATCTTGCTGGTACGGATCTTCGTAAGTCTCTCCGCTCCCGATGGCCCAGCCGACCTCGCCGTCACTCCCTTTGCCCATCTGCCAGGCTTCGTCCCACCAGCCGTCCAGCGTGCTCACGTTGAGAACGCCGTTGGCCAGCGCCTTCATTCCACTGGTGCCGCTCGCCTCCAGCGGACGCAACGGCGTATTGAGCCAGATATCGCACCCCTGGACCATGTAGCGCGCGACGGCCATATCGAAGTTTTCCAGGAACACCAGCTTTTGGCGGAATTCCGGACGCTCCGCAAGATTAATGATTGTCTGGATCAATTGTTTTCCGGCGTCGTCCCGCGGATGGGCTTTGCCCGCATAGAGGATCTGGACCGGCCGATCCGGGTCATTCAAAATTTGTGCCAGGCGATCCGGATCACGCAACAAAAGCGTTGCCCTCTTGTAGGAAGCGAATCTGCGTCCAAAACCAATCGTCAGCGCGTCCGGACTCAGAACTTCATCGGCATATTCGATGGCTGACTTGGGGGCGCCGCGAGACAGCAGTTGCGCTCGCAGCCTTCGTCGCGCGTAGCCCACCAGGCTTTCCCTGCGTCTCTCATGCGTTCTCCACAATTCCCCGGCAGGAATAGATTCCGTGCGTTGCCAAAGTTTCGCGTCGGCGGGCTCTTCCCTCCATTTGGGGCCGAGGTAACGGTCGTAGAGTTGGTTCATTTCGAAGGAAACCCAGCTTCGGAAGTGAACGCCGTTGGTGACGTGCCCGATCGGAACTTCCTGCTCCGGGACGTCCGTCCAAACGCGATTCCACATCTGTCGTGACACGGCCCCATGCAGTTTGCTTACACCATTGCTATGGGAGGCGAGGCGCAGGGCCAGAACCGTCATGCAAAAATCCTCGGACTCGTTGGCCGGGTCCTGGCGGCCGAGCCCGAGAAACTCCGACCGGCTGATCCCCAGGCGCCTCATGAACTCCGGGAAATAGCGATCCATCAGAAACGGTTGGTAGTAATCGTGCCCGGCCGCCACGGGAGTATGGGTTGTGAAGACCAGACTCGCCGAAGCCAGAATGCGTGCTTCGGAAAAAGATAACTTTCCGGTTTCCATCAGGCGGAGAACTCGTTCGATGCCAAGAAACGCGGAATGGCCTTCGTTCATGTGATACACGGTGGGCTTCACGCCCAGCGTTTCCAGCGCTCGGTATCCGCCGATTCCGAGGAGAATCTCCTGCCGGATACGCATTTCCGAATCCCCGCCATAAAGCTGCGAGGTAATCTTGCGGTGCTCGGGCCGGTTGCACGGCAGATTCGCGTCCAGCAAATAGAGCTGGATCCTGCCGATATTCACGCGCCAGACTTGGGCGTCCAATTTTCCGTCCGGTAAATCGATGGACACGGTCACGTTTGGGATGAGCTCAATAGGCCAGGTGTGGAAGTCATTGTCTTCAAATGCTTCCTGTTGCCAACCGGCCGCATTCAGATATTGCCGGAAATACCCTTGCTGGTAGAGAAGCCCGACACCTACGAGCGGGAGGCCCAGATCACTGGAGGCTTTCAGATGGTCCCCGGCAAGGACGCCCAGTCCACCAGCAAAAATGGAAAGGCATTCGGTAATTCCGAACTCCGCTGAAAAATAAGCCACCAGCAGGTCATCTTCGTTGCCGTGATTGCGCCGGTACCAGGAGCCTTCTCCCGAAATGTAGGAGTCCAGTTTGTCGACTACCCCCTTCATATGCGCCAGGAAGGAATCGTCCTGCGCAGCCGCTTCCAGAACTGATTGTTGAACACTGCCGAGGACTAGGATGGGATTGCGATTGCAGGCCTCCCACAGGTCCCGGTCAAGCCTGCGAAACAGATCGATTTCGGCGTGGTCCCAGCTCCACCGCAAGTTGTAGGCAAGGCGAACCAGCGGTTGCAAGGGCGGTGGAAGTGAAGGCCGGACGTTAAATGTACGGATGGATTTCATTGGCAGTCCTCGCACAATTTGAATTTAGGGCCGTGGAAATTTCACGCCCACCTCCAGGAACGAGCGCGAACTTCCGAGATGCAAGATCCGGGCATCGTCAGACAGCGATACTTAATGATTTAAGCGGAGGAAGGAGGTCATTGGAGTACGGCGTTCCCAAGAAAAAACCGACGCTGGAAGCCAATTAGGCCGGGAAAAGGCCGCTGTTCTAAAACTCAATTCGAGAATTGCACGAACTGTAATGAATCTAGCGCAATCCTTGATTCATTTATTCGTTACTATCTTCGGCTCGTGATTGATCCAAGTCAACAGCTTAAAATGGTCCTGGATTCGATTTAGGAACCACGGCCAACTGCCTACTTCCAAATTTAAGATCCAAGCGGGAGAAAAGTACCTGGTATTACCGACCCGCTTGCTGCTCTGGCCTAACTAATTGAATGGAGCCTCATTCCTGTGTATAGTCGCCAATTAAGGGTGAAACTGAGTCCGGCTATCCATCGGTGAGCAAGGAGAGTCCATGCGATCCATCAGCAAGGTTGCGGCTTTTGTGAGTTTGGTGATCCTTTTTTCTTCCTCCGCCTTTGCTGCGACGGTCACGGGGACGGTGAAGTGGCCGGACGGCGCGCCGTTTGAGGGAGCGTTTGTTCAGGCCGTCAATGCGAAAACGAAAATAAGCGTCAGCGTGTTGTCGGACAAGCAAGGTCGCTACCGGGTGGAGAACTTGCCGGCCGGAGAGTATCAGGTGCGCGTGAGAGCCGTTGGCTTCACCACGGATCCCCACAGCGCTGTGAACTTGACCGCGGACCAGAATATTTCGTTTGAATTTGCGTTGAAACCGGGGACGGTGAGCTGGAGCGACCTGAATCTGTATCAAGGCAAGCAGCTCATGCCGGATGGGAAAGGAAAAGACGTTCTCTCGACCAACTGTTATATCTGCCACGGATTTCAAACCAGGATGGCTGCCGTTCGCCGCGACGAGGATGGCTGGCGCGACCGCGTCAACTACATGCGGGATGCCATGGCGTTTCAATTGTCCGCGAGATTTAACGACCAAAAAGCGAACGACGTGATCTCCTATTTGAATACAGTATTTGGCCAAGACTCCACGGTTCCGCGAAGTCCGGCGGAATTGCCGGCGTACAAGGGAACCGTGCGGCGGTTCAGTGACGATGCCATGAATATCGTCTACGTCGAGTACGACGTGTCCGGCTCCAAGGGCCTGCCTTGGAGCGCCTCCCCGGACAAGGACGGAAATTTCTGGATCCCGTATTACGGGAGAGGAAACGAAGTCGCCAGGCTGAATCCCAAGACCGGCGAACTCACTCGATTCCCTTTGCCGTTTGATGAGACGGCGGGTGTTCATTCGGTCGTGCGAGGGCCCGACGGCATGGTCTATTTCACCGAGTTTGCACTGGACAAGCTGGCGAAATTGGACCCGGCAACGGGAAAGATTGCGGAATTTCAAGACTCCGTCGTTGTGCCGGGCGAGCGGGCGGACAAGCATACGGTCCGCGTGGATGCGAAAGGAAATCTATGGTCTTCCGGGAGCCCGCTCAGCAAATACGATCAGGAGACCGGCAAGTACACTCACTTCATGGAAGTGCCGTCGTCTTACGGGATCACCTTCGATAAAGATGGCAATGTCTGGTTTTGCGTGCTGAAGAAAGACGGAAAAATCGGCCGGATTGACGCGAAGACGGAAAAAGTAACGCAGTGGTCTCCGCCGACACAGGGCACACCGCAACGCCTGGCGATCGATTCCGAAGGGATTGTATGGTTCGGCGAGCGCACGGGAAACAAGATCGGCCGGTTTGATCCGAAGACGGAAACCTTCAAGGAGTACCCATTGCCGGGTCCGGCTGCGACGCCCTACGCGATCATCGTCGGGAAGGACAATGGGATTTGGTACGCCTCCACGGATCAAGATTTGATTGGACGTTTGGATCCAAATACCGGAAAAGTGATTGAATATCCTTTCCCGCATTCCGAAGCCATGATGCGAGAATTTTTCCTCGACGCTCAGGGCCGGATCTGGTTCGCAACGCCGACCAATAACAGGGTGGGATATTTCTACCTCACCAGCGCAAATGAGCGCGCCAGCAAATGAGGAATTAACCCAAATTTGTCGCTGCGCGAACAGGACGGTCGAGTCCCGGGAACGCCAATCTCCCGATTGGCGGCGTGCGCGACGCCAATCGGGAGATTGGCGTTCCCGGTTTCAACCTTTACGGTTGGCGCCAGGTGTGCGTAATTTTCTTTCGGCAGTCCTGCCAGCTTTTCAGCCGGCAGCTTCCGCGGATGACTTCGCCGGCGCCTCTGCCGCCGCGCCGGTGGACTTGGCCACAATCTCGAGTCCATTCTTGTTCATGTCGAATCTCTGTTTCCGGTCCAAGCCTTTAACGAACTCACGGGTCGCCTTGGCGACGCCTCCGGGAAGACTCGACGCATCCACTTTCACCGTCGATTCCACCGTATCTTCATTCCGATCGCGGTAGCGAAATTGCACCTCAAATGTTTTCATGCTCTTCATCTCCCTTTTCTGAAGTTGAATAAGAAACCGATTCGCGTATTCCAAGTCATGTCCGGGATTTCAAACTGCCGAGATCTTCATGAGCTAACGCCGGCGCCGCTTTCGACTCGAAGCTTTCTTATTGGGGCCTTTTGTTTTCGTGGCCTTTATCTGCTCCTGGAGCGCCTCGTTCTCTTTCATCAACGCATCGCGGGCAGCCGTCACGGTTTCGAGATTGTTTCCCATTTCGCCGTTCTGTTTCTGAAGGTCCGCCACTTGAGCCTTCAACTGCTCGTTCTCCTGCAAAGTTTTTGTGTCCTTGCAGCCGAATAAAGATAAACTTACCACCACCGCCACTACAAGGCTCGCCAAGATGCTCTTGCGCGTCATGCGCCATCCTTCCATCACTAGAATTTATACTGCAATTGGAGCAACCGATAGCGGGTGAGGTGGGAAGACTCCGCCGACAACGCATTCAGCGTACTGGAGTTTCTTAGCTTGCGCAAGCCTGATCCGCAAATTTTACGCCGATTTGAATTTGCCACAAAAACTCGCGGACAGGTTTTCCAGGCCAAATCTACAAGGTCCACCCCATCCCTGGCGAACTTGCCCTTCGCCATTGCAGCGGGGGCAGCCGGCCATGGGGCGGGGTTGGATTTCGGCTTGAGGCAGCCCTGAGTACTTAGAGTTGAACTTAAGATAAGCGGCCAACGCGAAGTTGTTGCCGAAAAAAGGTTTTTCAACGACACTTAGCGAGACGCGCTGAACCAGCACTTCGATGCAATCATTCAGTTGACGCGGGGCATCTGGAACTTGCGCGGAGCGGGCGGTTTGCCCCTCCGCTCCCCGCACGAAGCCTTGCCGGAGGGCATTCGAAGTAGCAATTGATGCCGGCCATAAATCTGATCGCTTTTCTGGCTATGTGCAGGTTCATTTGGTATGCTTTCGCCAATGCAGCTTGGTGAGGTCGGAGAACCGAACATGAATCTTTGTCGCGCTCGTAGGATGGGTTGAGATTGATGGAACTCGCGCTCAATCTCATTTGGGCCATCATCACCGTCGCAAGTTACGCCCTTCTCTTCCGCTACCTCGCCAGTCGCAGGACGAATCCTGCGCGGGGCCCGAGCCGATCGCAGTGCGTCGTGGCATTGACTTGTGTTCTGGCGATTCTTTTCCCCGTTATTTCCCTCAGCGATGATCTTCATGAAATGCAGGCTACGCTGGTGGAGGCTTCGTCTTCCGTCCTCGTCATCAAGAAGTGCGTCGTCAATCATTCTTCAAATCATGGTCGGGCTTTACATCAAGCTCCTTTTGTCTTGGCTTCGTTTGCGACGGGTGCTCGCCGGGCCGTTTTGGGATTTTTGGCAGCCCAACAGGTAGCCCGCTCTTCGCCGGGGCTGCCTCTGGCTGCGCCCGGTCGCTCTCCGCCTTCTTTCGACGTCTCCCCAACTAGTTAGCGGACTCTCAGGGCACACTTCACCGGGACAGGATTGGAAGCGCCTCTTTCTGTTGGGGATGCTCATTTGTTGGGCATCAACCCAGGGCGCCAGGGACCCTCCAGCATGAATGCCGGCCCGATTTCCCGGGAATGGTCGAGAGAGTAGGTCTACGCGGAGTGCGCATGTTCCCACCAACAGCGGCAACAGCCGCCCGAGGAGCAAACATGGAACAGAATCCCGGTCATCTACGACGTGGTTTGACGGTTTGTCTTGCGTTTGGAGCAGTATTGGGCGCGCTGTTCGGACTCGCGCTGATGGCGACGTCTGTAACCGGTAAAAGCGTCCCAAGCAGCATTCTGATGGGAGGCTGCGGATTCATTTTACTGGCCATCTCTGTGCCGGTATTTATTTCGGCCATCCGGTATTGGGCAGCGACAAGGTCTGGCCAAGAGAAACAATGAACACGCACATTACCCGTAAAGTAATTGACACAAGCAGTTGTTTCATATAAAGGTAAGCTATGGCTCAGCGAAAGATGATCCTCTGGGTGGCGGTTTCCTGCGTGTTGATTCTCGCCGCGACCTGCGCCTATGCCGTCCCCCAGGCGAAGGAGCGCGCTCCCAGATTTAACGCCAAAACAATGGACGGCGAGAAGTTCACGAACGAAACGACCAAGGGCAAAGTCGTCCTGCTGGAGTTCTGGACCACCTGGTGCCCGTATTGCTTTACGGAAGCGCCGTTTGTAGACAAGATTAATCAGGAGTACGGCGACAAAGGGCTGCTCGTCCTGACAATCAATGTGGGGGAATCCAAGAAGTCGGTGAAGAAATATCTCGAGCAGCATCCGCGCAAGACCCGCATCATTCTGACCGACGACACGAATCTCGCCGCGATGTACGAAGCCGTGGAATACCCGATCTACGTCGTGATCGACAAGGACGGGAACATCGCTGCAACGCAACGTGGGGCCGCGGGAGAAGAAGCGCTGCGTGACATGCTGGCGACCGCCGGCATCGGACCGAAAAACGCATCGGAATCGAAATAGCGCGGGGCCGACGTCTCAGATTTTCCACGGTTGCGGACTTCTGCAATTGTGAACCTTCTCGCAAACGTGTGAATGCCAGCCGTCCACCGGGTGAATCTTGATTCATTTTAACTGCTAAAAATTGACAATACCGACTGCATCCGATGGCAAGTACTTAATTGCCGGACCGCACACGCTCTTTGACACTCGCATCCGCATTCCAATGGTTATTCCTATTTACATGCGCGGATCAAATCACCCGGAGCTTGATATTTTCCATGGCTTGGTGCGTAGAATAGTGAGGAGAAGGACCAGACGATGAATCCACGAAAGCTCTTCCCTATCGCTCTTATCGCAATTACAACTTTCGCGCTTGCGGGGGTTGCAACGAAGCTGGTCGCGCGACCGGCGGCGCAGCAAAATCAGCAACAAAAACCCAGCGACGACTCCGGGCAGAATCAGACGATGCCCGGGATGACCAACGGCATGCCCGGCATGGACATGAATCACGACATGCCCGGCATGAAAATGGGCGAGAGTTCGGACGAAAAAGATCAGCAGGCGGAACATGGCGCCGTGGACGCGATGAGCCACATGCACCATCACCAGATGGGCCCGCACATGTACATGACCAAGCTGCGCACCGCGACGCCGCAGGATTGGGCCAAGGCCGACGGGATCGCCGGCGAATTGCGCGAGTCCATTGAGAAATACAAGGACTACCACGCCGCGCTCGCCGACGGCTTCCGCATTTTCATGCCGAATCTTCCGCAGTCCGAATATCATTTCACGAATTATTACAACGGCTTCCTCGAATCGTTCAGCTTCGACCCCACGCGGCCCACTTCCCTGCTCTACAAGAAAACGAAAACCGGATACGACCTGATCGGCGCGATGTACACCATGCCCAAGCGCGTGTCCGAAGAGCAATTGAACGAGCGCGTCCCGCTCAGCATCGCCCAATGGCACCTGCACACTAAGCTCTGCCTGCCTCCCAAGGAACAGCGCGGCCACGCCGACTTCACCAGGTTCGGCCTGCAAGGATCGATCCTCACCAAGGAAGCCTGCACCGAGGCCGGCGGCACCTTCTACCCCGTGATTTTCGGCTGGATGGTGCACGTCTACCCGTTCGAGAATTCACGCGAAAAAATCTGGGGGCAGTAGCACAGGCACTCTTGCCTGTGCGGGTTTTGCGATCGTTGTTGGGCCGGTAGCTAGTGTGTGCGACTTACAAAACCGCACAGGCAAGAGTGCCTGTGCTACTAAAACATTCCCCGAATCAACTTTTTCCGCTCAACTTGGCCAGCGCCTTTGCGATTGGCTTGGGCCCCGCTCGTTCATCATCTACTCATCTAGTTGTCACCAAATTTTTACATTGTGTGCGTATAATAGCCCTTCGGGAGACCCTTGTGACTTCGCACCCTTTGTCGGCGGTTGAGCAGTTGTCCTCCAATCCCGTGGAAACTCCCGAGAAAGCCTCCCAGCGTCCTGAGCCCGCTCGGAAGTACCCGGGCGCCCTGATCGTGGTAGAGGGCATCGATGGCTCGGGGAAAAGCACACAACTCTATTTATTGAAACGCTGGCTGGAAATCGGCGGCTATCGCCTTCATTTCACGGAGTGGAACTCCTCGCCGCTCGTCAAGTCCGCCACGCGGCGGGGAAAGCAGCGGCGGCTTCTGACGCCCACGACGTTTTCCTTGCTCCATGCCGCGGATTTTGCCGATCGCTGCGAACGGCAAATCCTGCCGCTGCTGCACAGCGGATACCTCGTCCTTGCGGACCGCTACGTCTACACCGCGTTTGCGCGCGACGTGGCGCGCAATTGCTCCCCGCGATGGCTGCGCAATCTCTACCGGTTTGCCCCGGTTCCGGATATCACGTTCTACTTCCGCGCGCCACTCGATGTGGCCGTCAAGCGCATCATGAGCGGCCGCCCAAAGCTGAAGTTTTACGAAGCGGGCATGGACTTGAACCTTTCCCTGGACCGCGCGGAGAGTTTCCGAATTTTCCAGGGACGCATTCTGGCGCAATATGACGAAATGATTGAATCCGACAAGTTCGTGGTAATGGACGGCACGCTGCCGGTGAATTCTCTGCAAAAGCAGATGCGCCAGATGGTGAAAGCGCGCATCGATTTGGCGCGATTTGCCCCCAAAAAATCGGCGCGGAGGGCCTTGTGAAATCCGCGAAAACCAGTCGAAAAAATGGCCACTCGAAAAAAGGACTCTCTCCCTCCGGCGCTTCCCCCCGCAATTATGGTTTGCCTCTCCCCGGCGTAAACGACGAGGAATTCGGCGGCTCCCTCATCGTCATTGAAGGCATGGACGGATCGGGCCGCTCGACTCAGATTTCCCTGCTGACGGAATGGCTCGAGTCCGAAGGCTTCGCCGTGGAGACGATGGGCCTGCGCCGCTCGGGCCTGGTGGCGAAAGACATCGACGCGTTGCTGGCCGAAAACACGATCACCCGCATGACGCTCACGCTTATGTATGCCACCGATTTCTACGACCAGCTCGAACACCGCATCATCCCCGCGCTGCGTTCCGATTTTGTGGTCCTCGCGGACCGATACTTTTATACATTGATCGCCCGCGCGGTAGCTCGCGGCATTGAGCGCGACTATCTGAACGGTCTATACGAAATGGCCGTTCGTCCCGATCTCACCTTCTGGCTCAACGTGCGCCCGGAAGTGGCCTTCGAGCGCGAGTTTCGCAAGTCGCACGCGATCAGCTATTGGGAGTCCGGGCGGGACCTTTCGCTTTCGGACGATTTGTTCCAGTCCTTCATCCTGTATCAGGCCAAGATCAAAAACGAATTTGAAAGGCTCTCCGAGCGTCACGGCTTTCTGGCGCTGGACGGCGAGGCGAGCGTCGTCTCCGTCAATACGGATTTGCGCAAGCGCATTGCCGCCCATCTTGGCATTCAACACACACACTACCGGCCTTCCGCTGCGCTGGCTCCCCTGTGGCGTTAAGACTCCGCAAACCCATCCAACTCGCGGCGATCGACGCCGGGTCCAACGCGTTCCGCCTGATGGTTGCGCGCATCCGCTCCGCCGACGACTGGGAGATCGTGGAGTCGGTGCGCGCCCCGGTGCGGCTCGGCCATTCGGTATTTACTTCCGGAGAATTTGATCGCAAAACTTTGCGCGACGCGGCTGCCGCGTTCCGCGAATTCCGAAACATCATGGATGCGCACGGCGTCACCGCCTATCGCGCCGTGACGACGAGCGCCGCGCGCGAGGCCCGCAATCGCCACGTTTTGATCGAACGCATCCGCCACCAAGCCAAAATCGAATTGGAAGTCATCTCCGGCGATGAAGAAGCGCGTCTCGTGCGTGTCGCGGTCCTCCGCGCGCTTCGCGATTTCGATCCGCCACGCTTCATCCTCGATCTGGGCGGCGGCAGCCTGGAGCTCAATGAATTGCGGCGCGGCGTCCTGCAGGAAAGCATCGGCCTGCCTCTCGGAACGGTCCGGCTGATGGAAGCATTCCAGGCACAGGGCGTGATTCACGAACACACCGCAAACGAAATCCGTCTGCACGTGTTATCCGTCCTGCAAAGCGCGTTGCCCACGCGTCCGCGTTCCTCGGGGGCTTATACCGTTGCGTGCGGAGGGAACGCGGAAACGCTGGCGGGGCTGGCTGCTGGTCCCAGGATGGGCGGGCTCACTACTCTGAATCCCCGGTTGCTGCGTGACCGGCTTTGGCACATTCTGCAGCTCAATGTGGAAGAAAGAATGAAATCGTTTTACGTGCGGCGGGACCGCGCCGAGGTGATGGGCGTCGCAGCCATCGTCCTCGTGACCGTGGCCTGGTGGTTGCGCCTTCGCCAAATGATCGCTCCGCGCGTCGGAGTGCGCGAGGGGCTGCTCTACGAACTCACCTCCTCGCAGATGGCTCTGCCGGAACTCACCGAAGAGCAGCGGAAACGTTCGCAAATCATGCTGGCCGGCGCGGAGTCCTTTGCCAGCCGTGTGCGTTGCGATTTGAAACACGCCGAACAAGTCCAAGTGCTCGCCCTGCAGCTCTTTGATCAGCTGTGGCCGTATCATCATTTGGACTCTGAAGCGCGAACCATTCTGGCAGCGGCTGCGATGCTTCACGATTCCGGCGTGCTGATCAACCGGAAAGCGCATCACCGGCACGGCGAATATCTCATTCACAATGCGAAAATTCAGGGATTGCGCGGCTGGGCAAAAAATATGACGGCCTGCCTGGTGCGATATCACAACAGGAAATCCGAACCCAGCACGGCGCACTCCGTGTTCGCCACGCTCAATCGGCAACAAAGAAAGAAAGCGCGCCTTCTGGCCGGAATGCTGCGCCTGGCCGAGCGCCTCGAAAGCGATCACCGTCAGGCCATCTCCAAGCTCACCATCGAAGGCGGTCCGCGCGACGTCCGCATCCATGTGGAATTGCGTGACGCTTCTCGGCTGAACCTCGCGGGCATCGAAAGAAAAGCCCGGCTTCTGGAACGGGAGCTGAACCTGCGCCTGTCGTTTCAGCGGGTCCTGGTGGTTGAGAAGGAGAGGGTCGCTTAATGATGCATCTTTATTTAATCCGCCATGGCATTGCCGTGGACCGCGAAGATCCCAATTGCCCGCCCGATACCGAGCGCCCCCTCACTCCCAAAGGCGTGAAACGCGCTCTCGCCGCAGCACTGGGCTTGCGTGCTCTTGATGCAAAACCGAACGCAGTGCTGACCAGCCCGTGGCTGCGAGCCGTGCAAACCGCCGAAATCTTTTGCGAAACGATCGGCTATCCCTCCAAGAAAATCATACGCACGGATGCCTTGAAGGGCACCAGCCAACCCTCCGAATTGTTGCGCGAATTGCAATCGATGAAAGCCAAAGTTGTGCTCTGCTTCGGCCACGAACCGCACCTGCACCACGTGATCGGCCACGTCCTCCACACCACCGCAAAAATCACGGAACTCAAGAAAGCCGGCCTCGC
The DNA here is from genome assembly GCA_963719875.1 of uncultured Acidobacteriota bacterium. Lineage (GTDB taxonomy): Bacteria > Acidobacteriota > Terriglobia > Acidiferrales > UBA7541 > Palsa-360. The sequence continues at coordinate 807,178 of CAVRDJ010000004.1, forward strand.
CCTTTTGGAATTGGAGCGCGTCTTGCCGCCCCAGGGACGACTGCTGGCTCTCTACCCCGCGAGCACACTGCGCCTGCTCGCAAAATAATTCCGGGTATACTAGCGCCGGCGGGACGCCGGCAATTTTCTTATTCGTGTCGCGGCGAAAAGCCGCCGGCGGGACGCCGGCGCCACCAAACCCGCAGCAGCAAGTCACATTGGGACCAAAACGGAATTCAAACGGCATCCGCCCTGAGATACCCAGATCAAATCTCTTCCCAACGGAAACAGGTGCGGAGATGATCGTTCACCATCCCGGTGGCTTGCATGAACGCGTAGCAAATGGTTGAACCGACAAAACGGAAGCCGCGCTTCTTCAGCGCCTTGCTCATGGCGTCGGATTCCGCGGTTCGCGCGGGTACCTCTTTCGGGCCGCGCCGCGCATGTCGCAGTGTTTTCCCGCCGGTAAATTGCCAGATGTATGCGTCGAAACTGCCGATTTCACGCTGCACTTTGAGAAACGCCTGCGCATTGGAAATCGCGGAGGAAATTTTCAGGCGATTACGAATGATGCCCGGATCGGCAAGCAATGCGCGCACTTTTCGTGCGTCGTACTGCGCGATTTTGGAAGCGTCAAAGCCATCGAAGACCTCCCGGTAGCGCTCGCGCTTCCGCAGGACTGTCTCCCAACTCAAACCCGCTTGTGCGCCCTCCAGGATCAGGAACTCGAAGAGGCAGCGGTCGTCATGCACGGGCACACCCCACTCTTCATCATGGTAGCGCGCCAGGGCGCCGCTTTGCGCCCAATGGCACGTGCGCCGGGGCGGCTGCGGATTCCCGGCGCGAGTTCGATCTGGCATGGTGAGCTTACGAGATGTGGCGCTGAACGGCTTTCTCGATCTGATCGCGAGGCACGGCGCCGACGACTTGTTCGGCGACCTGCCCGCCCTTGAAAATGAGAAGGGTCGGGATGCCGCGGATGTTGAACTGACCGGCGGAATTGGTGTTCTCGTCTACATTCAATTTCACGACTTTGATCTTTCCCGCGTAGGCGGTTGCAACCTCAGCCACCGTCGGAGCCAGCATGAGGCACGGCCTGCACCACTCCGCCCAGAAATCGACCATCACGGGCTGAGCCTTGCTCGCCTCGATGACTTCTGCCTGAAACGTGCTGTCCGTTACATTGGTAATATTATCTGCCATGAGAACCCTTTCCGATGGGAACTACCGGCGACATCTTAACCGATTTCGCCCTCGTCGCATTAGATGAAGTTAAGGCTTTTTGGTTTCTCGATTTCCAGGCCGCCTCGTAAAGCTTTGCATACTCTACTGCTGAGACCTGCCAGGAAAAATCCTTGGCCATGCCATTCAACTGAATGCGCCGCCAGGCTGCCGGCTCGTTCCGGAAAATAGAAAGGGCTTGTTGGATCGCCCGGAGCAGCGCAGAACCATCATACGCCTGAAACTTGAACCCCGTACCCCGTCCTGTTGCCGGATCGAAGGCATCGATCGTATCGTCCAGGCCTCCCGTGGCCCGCACCACAGGCACCGTACCGTACTTCAAACTGTAGATCTGATTCAAGCCGCAGGGCTCATAGCGCGAAGGCATAAGGAAAATATCCGCTCCGGCTTCAACCTTGTGCGCGAGGACATTGTCAAACGCGACTCGCACGCCGACTTTTGCGGGATATGCCTTCGCCAGTTCGCGGAGCAGTTTTTCATATTTCGGTTCACCGGCGCCGAGAACGGCAATCGCCAGGTCCTCGGCCAGCAAATCAGGCGCAACTTGCTCGATCAGGTCGAAACCCTTTTGCCCGGCAAAGCGCGACACAATGCCGATCACCGGCTTGCTCAAGGTTTCCGGCGGCAAGCCGAACATTTCGAGCAGATTCTTTTTGCACGCGAGCTTTCCCGACAAATCCTTCGGCGAATAGCGCGAGGCGATTACTCGATCCCGCTCCGGGCTCCAGGCCGCGTAGTCCACACCGTTCAAGATTCCGGTGAGGCGGTCCGCGCGACTCCGTATAACGCCGTCGAGACCCTGGCCGTACTCCAGGGTTTTTATTTCTTCAGCGTATTTCGGGCTCACCGTCGTCAGATAGTCGGAAAAAATCAGCGCGCCCTTCAGAAAATTGACGCGGCCATAAAACTCCATCGCATCGATGCCGAACAAGCTTTCCGGCAACCCGATCTTCTTCATCACGTCTCGTGGAAATGCGCCGTGATAGCCCAGGTTGTGGATCGTGAAGACGACGGGCAATTCCTGCAACGTTTCATCCTTCGCGTAGCGCGTTCGCAGCAGCACGGGCACCAGGCCCGCCTGCCAGTCATGGCAATGGATCACCTCGGGCATCCAAACGTGTTTGCAGAATTCTATCGCCGACCCGCAAAACTCCGCAAAACGTTCGGCGTTGTCCGGATAATCCCTCCCTGCCACGCCGTACAGTTGCTCCCGACTGAAATATTCCGGGTCATCCACGAAATAGTAATAGACGCCGTGCAGCGTTCCACCATCCATAATCGCCGGGAAACGCAGGCCATCGCCCATCGGAATCGAAAAGCTCGGGACGGCGACCGCGACCGCGCGGGTATTGCGGTAGCGCGGGAGCAACACAGTCACTTCGTGGCCGAGGGCGACCAGCGCTTTGGGCAGCGCTTCAATCACGTCCGCGAGCCCGCCCGTCTTCGAGAATGGAAGCCCTTCCGATGCGACAAAGAGTATTTTCATGACGATTTAGACTCTTCAAAGCTACTGAAAGGGATTGCCGCCGTCAAGGACGCTCGCCGCGCCTGCTCCGTCTGCAGGCGGCCGGCTCCGTGTAACCTATCCGAAACACTTTGGATATAGAATCGAGGCTACGGTACTCAGTAGATTTCGGCGGACTGGCGAATTGCCGCCCGCTGATTTATCCCCATCCTAGTGAGGTGAACACATGGGCAGCGTAAAATCAATTCCCGACGGGTATCACAACGTTACTCCATATCTGTATGTCAGAGCCGCGGCCAACGCGATCGATTTCTACAAGAACGTCTTCGGGGCAACGGAAATCATGCGCATGCCGGGTTCGAACGGCAAGATCATGCACGCCGAGTTAAGATTTGGCGACTCGGTCGTGATGCTCGCCGACGAGAATCCGCAGAGCGGTATTATGAGCCCGCAAACGATCGGGGGCTATTCCGTAGGGTTGCACCTATATGTTGAAAATGCCGACGCTGTGATACAGAAAGCGGTCGAAAGCGGAGCCAAATTGCTCCGGCCGATAAAAAACCAATTTTACGGAGATCGCACCGGGTCGTTGCTCGATCCGTTCGGCCACATGTGGAACGTGGCGACTCATGTGGAGGACGTTTCGCCCGAGGAAATGAAAAAACGCATGGCCGCGATGAGTCAGACGGCAGGCGCGTAGCGAAGGCCGTAGGGGCACGATCCGCCGCGGCGGATGCCCCTACTGCCACACCACCAGGTTGCATCGGCATTTACTTGATTCACGGAGAAGGTTCAGCGGATTCGTAAGAAATTCAGATTAATCGTATGGGCTGTGAATGCGCTCTCCTCTTGGTACACTTCCCTGCCATGTCGCCTGAGAAACTGGGACAGCATTTCCTGACCGATGCGAGTTGGCAGGAGCGGATCGCCCGCGCGGTTCGGATCGACGGCGGGGTGTGGGTTGAAATTGGCGCGGGGCACGGGGAAATGACGACGCGCCTCGCGCAACGTGCGAGCAAAGTGTTCGCCATCGAACTCGACCGGCGGCTTGCCGAGCGGCTGCGCGAAGCCGTTGCGCCTTGCCGGAACGTGGAAATTGTCGAAAGCGATGTGATGGCTGTCGATCTTGAGAGACTGACAGGCGGCGAGCGTTTTTCCATTTATGGAAATTTGCCTTATTACATTACGTCGCCCATTTTGCACCGCCTCTTCGAGCACGCGGAGCGGATAGCGGCAATCCATATCGTGATTCAGCTTGAGGTCGCGGTGAGAATTGTCGCGCAGCCGGGACGGCGCGATTACGGTTATCTCTCCGTGGTTTCGCAGTGGTTCAGCCAGCCGGAAATTGTCTTTCAGATTCCTCCGGGAGCGTTCCGTCCGCCGCCGAAAGTTGCGTCCGCGCTGGTCAGTTTCCGATTGCCGGGAGCGCGCGCCATAAATTCCGTCGAGAACGAAAATGCATTCCTCGATTTCGTGAAGGAATGCTTCGCGCACAAGAGAAAGACCTTGCGCAACAATCTGCGCGCGGGGCTGGGCACTCGGACAGAGGACGTTCTGAAGGAGGCGGGCCTATCTCCAGACGCGCGCGCGGAACAGCTTGAGGTCGCCCAGTTTGCAGCGCTTTTCAAATTGACTCGCTGAGGAAACCCGCGATTCTGGCGCTTTGCCTTCTCCTTGTTCTCTGCGTCCTCCGTGTCAAAGCTTTTTCGGACAGTACCGAACGGCTTTAACACAGAGGACACAGAGAAATATAGAGAGATAGCAAGCCAGTTCACCCTGTTGGGTCGCGCAGGACGCGGAGAAGCCGGTCGGGATAATCCGTAATCATTCCGTCCACGCCCTCAGCGATCAGGCGCCGCATTTGGTCCGGCTCGTTAATCGTCCAAGCCACCACCTGCAAACCCGCATGATGCGCTTTCTCTACCACTGCAGTGGTGACGAGATCCCCGCCCGCGACAAGTTGCCGCGCTCCCGCGCGAACGGTGCGCTCCACCAAATCGCTGGACGGGTGCTCGCACAATAATCCGGTCATCATGGTGCTATCGAGCCTGTGAACCGAATCGAGCGTGGCCGGGTCAAACGATAGAATCACGACCCGCGCGGACGCTTTCTGGTCGCGCAACGCCGCGACTACAGCGTGCTCGACTCCCCACGCCGGACCAGACTTAATTTCGAGATAAAAAATGACGTCATGCTCTTTCGCAAAGTCGAGGATTTCCCCAAGCGTGGGCACGCGTTCCCCGGCAAACGGCCTGGCCCCGCGGTCGCCAAACCACACGCCGGCATCCAGCGCGCGGATTTGTTCGAGCGTCAGCAAATGCACCTGACCTGTGCCGCTCGTCGTGCGGTCAAGCGTGAAGTCGTGGATCGCTATGACCCGCGCATCCCGGGTGATCTGCAGATCGGTTTCGATGAATCGCGCGCCCAGTTCAACGGCACGGCGAAACGCCGCCATCGTATTTTCGGGCGCGTGTCCGGAAGCCCCGCGATGCGCGATCGTCCAGATGGCCTTCGTTCCCATTTCATCTTCACCGTAGGCAGGGTACAAGCAATTCGAAAGCTTTTGCCATCCTACCAGACCCGGCCGCCGTGCCTGGCCAGCTTCGATAAATTTTGTGTCCAGGATTCTTTTCGGGGCGATTCCGCATCTAACGATCTGTAGGCGAATTGTAGAGTTGGAACGAATGCCGGCCCCGGTTGGGCCACGGAAAGGAGAGCTTCCATGGGAATCCGCGCGAGTCTTCTAAGGTATTTGTTTACAATGGTTATGGTGGGATTGATGGGTGTCACTTTGGGGGTTTCGGTAGCCAACGCTGGCACAGTGACGAACCCTAAAGCTTTGACCCTCAGCGATCAAGTGCGTCACGAATTGTTGACGCTTCCATGGTATGGCGCGTTTGACAACTTGGAATACCAAGTGAATGGCAACGAAGTGATTTTGAGCGGCCAAGTGATCAGCGAGCATGCCACCACCAAGGATGACGCGGGGAAATTTGTAAGTTCAATTCCCGGCGTAACAAAAGTGGTGAACAACATCGAGGTGCTGCCAACCTCGCCGTTCGACAATCAGATCCGCCGCGCCGAATATCGCACTGTTTTTTCGCATGCGGACCTCGGCCGGTACACCTTGGGTGCCATCCCGGAAGTCCATATCATCGTGAAAAATGGGCATGTGTTTCTGGAAGGGGTGGTAATGAACCAGATGGACAAAAACATCGCGGGGATCGTCGCGAACTCTGTTCCCGGCGTCTTCTCAGTGGAAAACAACTTGCGAATCGGGTAACGCAGCTGTCCCTCGTTCTCGATCCAGTGGGCCCGGAATCTTCCGGGCCCAATCTGTTTCTGAGCAACAAAAGAGTCTTCCCGTGATAGACCAAGCGCCGGTTTTGCGACGCTTGACGTTTTACTCTTAGCAGCACTAGATTCTTCCAGCCTTCCGTTCTTACGTCTTTAGCATTTTCATGCTTCCCGCGGCGGGGAGGAGTGTGGCATGCCAACCGTGTTCGTCACTGGTGGCACCGGGTTCATGGGCCGAACTCTGATCATGGAGCTCGTGCGCCGAGGATATACGGTCAAAGCACTCGTCCGTCAGGGCTCCGAACAGAAGCTGCCGCACGGCAGCACAGCCGTCCACGGCGACGCGCTCGACAAGAATTCATTTGTCTCGCAGATTCCGCCCGCAGAGACGTTTGTTCAACTGGTCGGAGTGACGCATCCCAATCCCGCAAAGAAAGAAGAATTTCGAGCCGTGGACCTTGGTTCGGCGCGCGCCGCAATCGAAGCCGCACGCGAGGCAGGCGTTACACATTTTGTGTATGTCAGCGTGGCGCAGCCCGCGCCGGTGATGAAGTTTTACGTCGCGGTGCGCGCCGAAGTCGAACAAATGATTCGCCAGAGCGCCTTGAATGCCACGATCCTGCGCCCCTGGTATGTTCTGGGACCCGGGCGGAGGTGGCCGCTGTTCTTAAAGCCTATCTACTGGCTGATGGAACAGATTCCAGCGACGAGGGAATCAGCCCAGCGACTGGGTCTCGTCACCATAGAACAGATGGCCGGCGCGCTGGTCTGGTCCGTGGAGAACCCAGCGCAAGGGGTGCGAATTCTCGGAGTGCGGGAAATTCAGGAAAAACGGGGCGCTTGAAGCAAATGTTTTCGGACAAGTGCGCGGGGCGGAATTGAAAAGGAAGCCGCAGGCGGGAGCTATTTCTTTGAGCGGTCTTTCAGCAGGCCTTTTAATTCCGACATGAATTCCTTCACGTCCTTGAAATCCAAATAGACCGAGGCGAAGCGGACATAGGCAACTTTGTCGAGTCTCTTGATTCGATTCATCAGCAGCTCGCCGAGCTCGCTGGTCTTGCGCTCGCGTTCGGGCGCTTCATGGACAAAGCGCTCGACTTCGTCCACCAGGGCCTCGAGCTTGGCGGTGGCCACGGGACGTTTCTCGCACGATTTCAGCAGCCCTTGCAGGATTTTCTGCCGGTCGAAACGCTCGCGGCGCCCGTCTTTTTTGATCACCATGTAAGGGATTTCGTCGATGCGCTCGTAGGTCGTGTAGCGCCGGCCGCACTTCAGGCATTCGCGGCGGCGTCGGATCAGATCTCCGGCGCGGCCTTCGCGCGAGTCAATGACCTTGTCTTCCATCACCGAACAAAATGGGCACTTCACTGCGCCGAATCTCCTCGCAGCTTTCCCTTGCCTGCGTCCGAAGGTGGAACGCCGTTGGCCCCCGGAACCGCGATGTGTTTGCCGGCCTCTTCCGCTTCGGCTTCGGCGCGCGCCAGTTTGCGCAATTCGCCAAAGGACATTCCTTCGTGGATCAACAAAGGAATTCCCGCCAAAGTGCACCCCGCAAAGGTGATGATCCACAGGACCACCGCAATCGCTGCCGCGGGTTCCTGCTCGACCCCGAAGATTTTCGTCATGCCGATGAAGCTCGCGATTTGCGCTCCGCCGCCCACTCCCGGAAGTTGCAGCACCGATCCAACCAGCGTCACGGCGAGTATCAGCATCGCGCCCGAGAAATTCATGTCGCTGTGGAGGAAGGCTTCCCCGAACGCCTTGGCGACCCCAAGATAAATCAGTGTCGCCAGCACCCAATGTGCCGCGGTGTAGAAAATGGCGGCCAGCAAGTCGGAAGAAGTCCGGATGGCCTGCAGTCCTTCGCTGATTCCCGTGATGGCCGAAGCAAAGCGAGTCCGGAAACCACCTGCGGTGCGCCAACGCTCGAGGCCGCGGTCCAGGACCGCCGCCCCATGTAAGCGGTAAACGACCAGAATTGCAATCAGGCCGGTCACTGCGGCAAGCAATAACCAGCCGCCGCTCCGCGCGCTGTACACCCAATTCATATCCGCCCCGGCATCGGACAAGCGGTTGGGAAATACAAGCAAGGCCAGGCACGCCAGGGCCGCGGAGGCGGAAAAGTCACACAAACGTTCCAAAAAGAAAATTCCAAACATGCTGGACACGGGGAGACGCTCCTTGCGGGCCAGGATCAGTGGCCGCACGGGCTCGCCGGCTCTACCCAAAACAAAAATCGCGGCGAAGCCCATCAGCGTCCCCGCGAATGTGTTCACAAAATTAGTAGGCCCAACATATTTGCAGAAGCGCTGCCAGCGCACTGCACGGATCGCATAACACCCGTAAATCCCAATCAGGCAAAGTAATAGAAGAAAAATATTCGCCTGGCCAACGCTGTGGACGAACTTCCTCCACGTGAAGTCGGCCAAATGAATTTTATGCCGAGATTGATAAGCGAGCGCCACCACGCCCGCCAAAATCAGCAGAGCAATGAGTATCCTTCGAAGTCTTCCTCGCATTCGCACGCGAGGTTAACCGCAGCGGTTGCGGGGTGTCAAGAAAGGACCTGCGCGCACGTTCTAAAGAATGCGCATGTCCTTTATTGCCAGAGGAATGCAGTGTTACAAATGTTTCATGAAGTCCCGCGGCTTCGGAGCTACTCCTCAGCAGTTACTCCGGATTCCTACCCAACGATTGAGAACCTGACAGCGATTCAATCCAGAAATTGTGGACTGTGGGTGGTTGTGGCGCCGTCGTCTCGCTGGCCCCGATGCAAGAGAGGCCGGCGATCTCGCAACGTTTGGAGGCCGCAGCCACGAAAAGCGTTCGTTTTCAAGTTATACCGTTTGCGTTCCACCGATCAGGATTGTCCTCGGAAAGAAGGACTATCGCTCCACCAGCCGCTCCAACGTGGGGAAAAATTCCGGGTAGGATACCGCGGCGCATTCGGCGTCACGAATCACCGTATCGCCTTCCGCTCCCAGAGCCGCGATGGCGAACGCCATGGCCATGCGATGATCTCCGTGCGGCTCGATCTCCGCGCCGTGCAAGCGGCCCGCGGAGCGGCCCGCCACGCGCAAGCCGTCGGGCAGTTCGTCGACCTGCGCGCCCATTCGGCGGAGATTTTCCGCCAGGACAGCGATGCGATCGCTTTCCTTCACGCGCAATTCGGCCGCGTTGCGGATTTCAATTCCCTGCTCGGTGTACGGGCCCAGCACCGCGATCGCAGGAAGCTCATCGATCAACTGGGCGATGGCGTCGCCTTCGATCGAGCCCCCCTTAAGCGGTTCGTGGCGGACGGAAACGTCGCCCACCAGCTCTCCATGCTCGCTGCGAATGGAAACGAGGCTGACCGGCGCTCCCATCGAACCCAAAACATCGAGAACGGCGGAACGCGTGGGATTCAGGCCCACGTTGTGAATCACCAGATTTGATTCCGGAAGCACCATCGCCGCCGCGAGAAAGAATACGGCGGACGAAAGGTCTCCCGGAACCGCAATCGAGCGCCCTTTCAGACGCGGCCGCCCATGAATGCGGATCGTGCGGCCCTCGTGATCGAGGCGCGCGCCAAATTCGGCGAGAGCCAGTTCCGTGTGGTCGCGCGTGCGGACGGGTTCAGTCACGGAAGTGACGCCCTCCGCAAACAATCCGGCGAGAAGGACGGCGGACTTCACCTGTGCGCTGGGCACAGGTAGCGCGTAGTCGATAGGAGAGAGACGCGTCCCTTCAATCTTCAGTGGGGCGAAGCCTCCTTCGCGCGCGTGAATCCGCGCGCCCATCTGCGTGAGCGGGTCCATCACGCGGCGCATCGGCCGGCGGCGCAAGGAAGCGTCGCCCTCGAGCGTCGAGCGGAATTCCTGTCCAGCCAGAATCCCGGCGAGCAAACGCATCGTCGTGCCCGAATTTCCGGCATCAAGCGTGCGGTGCGGCCTGCGCAGTCCCTCAAGGCCAAGGCCGGCGATACGAACGCGGTCGCCCTGAATATCGATTTTCACGCCGAGCCGCGAGAAACAATCGAGCGTGCTGCGGCAATCAGCTGCGGCGGAAAAATGCGTGATTTCGCTCGCTCCTTCGGCGAGCGCCGCCAGCATCGCGTAACGATGGGAAATGGATTTGTCGCCGGGCACTTCGAGCGAGCCGCTGATCGTGCGGGCAGGACGAATGATTTGTTTGGACACGCCAGAATTCTAGCACGCGGCTAAACCTGGCCGAAGTCACCCCTCCGATGCGGCTGAGAAAATAGCCCACGGGACTGCCTCCGGCAAATGTAGCGCCCGCCTTCAGGCGGGCATTTTTGACTCAATCAGATCCCGCCTGAAGGCGGGCGCTACAAAACAAAAATCCCAGTTGCCATCAGACTCAGAACGGGAGTATGATTTGTCGAAGCCATTTCCTGAGGAGGCAACAGAGATGAAGCACTTCGTTGGATTCGTACTGGCCGCACTGCTCGCCATTGCTCCGGCATTCGCGCAAGCGCCAAAAGGCTGGAAGTTGCGCTCGGACCACAGCTCAGACGCGTCCGACCCGGATGCGCCAGGCCCCAACAAGTTCATTGTCAGCGGGTCAGGCTTTCACGCCACAAATCCCATGGCGGCCGTCTACTGGAATCCGGCAAACACGGCCACCGGCAATTATTCTCTCAAAGGCACATTCAAGCTGATCAAATCGACGGGCTACGACGAATACTACGGGCTCATCTTTGGCGGAAGCGGTCTCGAAGGCGCCGAGCAAAGCTACTTGTACTTTATGGTGACGGACGACGGGACGTATCTCATCAAGCGGCGCGAGGGGGCCTCGACGCAAGGGGTGTCGCCCAAAACGCCAAACGCCGCGGTGAAAAAACCTGACGCCAGCGGAACGGCCACCAACGCCTTAGAGGTCCGCGTGATGGCCGACAAGATCGAGTTCGTCATCAACGGCACAGTCGTCACGACACTGCCGAAAACCGGAGCCAGCCGCAAAGACCGACGGTATCTACGGTATGCGGATCAATCATCAACTCGACGTGCAGATCGACGGATTCGCACTCTCGAAAATGTAGTTTCCAGTAGGACAGCCACTCTTGGCTGTCCGCTTCGCCCCTGCTTTGACTGCGCGGGACAGCCAAGCTTGACTGCCCTTCAAAATCGAGCAGAGTTTGACACGCTTGCGTCGCTATGCTCTAAATGAGCCATGCCATCGAATCGAGAGACGGAAGCGAAGCAGCGCTTTCAGGAGGCATTCGAGGCGCAAATGGCGGGCGATTACGACCGCGCCGTCGAGCTCTATCTCGGATCCCTGGCGCTGCATCCGACTGCCGAGGCCTACACATTTCTCGGCTGGACGTACCATTTCCAGGGAAAAATTGAAGAAGCGATCGCGGAATGTAAGCGCGCTATCGAGATCGATCCGGACTTCGGCAATCCGTACAACGACATCGGGGCTTACCTGATCGACCTCGACCGCTATGACGAAGCCATTCCATGGCTGGAGCAGGCCATGACGGCAAAGCGCTATGAACCGCGGCATTTTCCTTATTTCAACCTCGGACGCGTCTATCTCGCCAAAGGCATGATCAACCGCGCCCGCGAACTGTTTCAGAAGTCGCTGGCCATCGAACCGCGCTACACGCTCGCTCGCCAGGCGCTCGAAAGTGTTCGGCGGATGGTGAATTAGCGGTTCCCTCCTGTAAACTACTCGCAGCAACCGGGCAACGGATCGGAAAGGCGCAACGAATATGAACATGATGCTTGCGGCCCTGCTTTTTCTTCAGGCCATTCAGACGAGCCCCTTGCTCGAAAATGATTTCGTTCAGGTATTCAAAAATAATGCGCCGTGCGCAACGGCCGCGACATCTTGCGGAGAGCGTGTTGTCGTGGCCCTCGGCTCTGTGGAAGTGAATGGTCAACAGATGGAGCGAGGCGACATCAAAGTCTACCAGGCCGGCGAACGCTATTTTCCCCCAAAGAGTGGAGATTACCTCGAGGTGGCAATCAAACCGGCCCATCCGAAAGTAATGCCACCAAGCGCCGGAACGCCTCCACCCCCGGGCAACAAGATTTTATACGATGGAAAGGATTTCACCGTGTTTGAGGAGAAGATGCAGCCCGGCGAATACAGTGCGCCCCACAGCCACAACCAGCGTTTGGCAATTTTCCTAAACGATACGCAAGTGCGGCAGTGGACAGACGGGAAAGATGAAACCAGGGAGTTGGTGCCTGACCTCGTGACCTGGAGGCCCGCAGTTGTCCACGCCTCCAAAGACGTTGGTACAGTTCCAATCCGCAATATCCTAATCGAATTCAAACCTTAAGGTCCCATCTCGATGAAACGCAGCTCCAATCGAATTTTAACAACGCATGTTGGCAGCCTGATCCGCCCGCCCCGGCTTCTCGAGCTGGCGCGCGCGCAGCAGGACGGCGAGCCCGTCGACGAGAGGGCTTATCAACAATGTCTGAAGGACTCCGTCGCCGAAGTCGTGCGGCGGCAAGCCCAGGCGGGTATCGACATCGTGAACGACGGCGAATTCGGAAAATCCACCAGTTGGTCGCTTTATGCCCTGAAGCGCGTGAGCGGTTTTGAGCTGCGCCCGATCCAGCCAGGCGCGAATCCATTCGCCCGGGGCGCGGACCGGGAGCGCTTCAAGGAGTTTTACGCGGAACTCGAAGGGGGAGAGGTACGCACTTGGTCAAACGTGACCAAGCGCGAGGCGGTTTGTGTCGCCCCGGTTAAGTACACCGGCCTCGGCGAACTCCAACATGACATCGACAGCCTGAAAGAGGGACTGCGCGGCGTGAAGGTGGAGGAGGCTTTCCTCCCAGTGGCAGCTCCATCCAGCGCCATCCCGGACCGAAAGAATGAATATTACAGGAACGACGAAGACCTTGTGGTCGCCTTGGCAGAGGCGCTGAGGACCGAATACCGCGCCATTGTTGACGCCGGCTTCCTGCTGCAACTGGATGATGCCCGCGCCGCAGTGACGTACGACAGAATGGTGCCCCCGGCAAGTTTCGATGACTACTACCACTGGGTGGCCCGCCACGTGGAGATCCTGAACCACGCATTGGAAGGAATCCCCGAAGATCGCGTGCGCTACCACGTTTGCTGGGGGAGTTGGCCCGGACCGCACACGACCGACGTTCCGCTGAGGAAGATCGTCGATCTCATTCTCAAGGTCCGTGCCGGCGCGTACCTGCTAGAGGCCGCTAATCCCCGCCACGAACACGAATGGCGCGTCTGGAAGGACGTCAAGCTGCCGGAAGGCAAGATCCTGGCCCCTGGCGTCGTCAGCCACGGGACGAACGTCGTGGAACATCCAGAGCTCGTGGCCGAACGCATCCTGCGTTTCGCCGGGCTCGTCGGCCGTGAGAACGTCATCGCCAGCACCGATTGCGGCTTTGCCCAGGAGCAGTTCAACCGGCGCGTTCATCCCACGATCATGTGGGCGAAGCTGGAAGCAATGGCCGAGGGCGCGCGGATCGCCAGCGAAGAGCTTTGGGACCGCACCAAAGTCGAGCACACCCGAGCCTCTAGTTAGCCGACGTGAAGGGCCGTGAATCGCATGGTGATAGTCCCTGGGAACGCCAATCTCCCGATTGGCGGTTTGCGGAACGCCAATCGGGAGATTGGCGTCCCCAAGTTTCAACCCGTACGGTTAGTGCCATCCATGCGTAATTAATAATTTCGGCTCAAAAGGATTGTGGAAATGCTGGAGCCGAGGCCCGGACTTGAACCGGGGACCTGTCGATTACGAATCGACTGCTCTACCAACTGAGCTACCTCGGCCTGGTGTAATTCACTGTAGCATCGTGCGGAAAATAGTGTCAAACATTGGCGCTGGAATGTAAACGCCCGCCTGTCAAAGCGGCCACAATTTGCTTGCCGTGAAAACGTCCATTCTCAATGAAAATTTCGCTGGTATGATTTCCGCCGATCACGACTCCCGCGAGAAAAATTCCCGGGACATTGCTCTCATGGGTCTGCGGGTTCATGGTGGGCCTATTGGTTTCGGGATCGAGCGAGATTCCCAGGGAGCGCAGGAATTCAAAGTCGGGATGATATCCGGTTAAGGCAAAAATCTGATCCGCGGGCAACACCATTTCCCCCGCGTGATTGGAGACCACAACGCCGCCCTCTTCGATGCGCTTCACCTCTGTTTCAAAAAGAGCGCGGACCTGCCCGGCCTTGATGCGGTTCTCGATGTCCGGCCGAACCCAATATTTAATCGTCGAGCCAAGTTCCGCGCGCCGGTGAACCAATGTGACTTTCGCGCCATTGCGGTAAAGATCGAGGGCAGCTTCCGCGGCCGAGTTTTTCCCGCCGATCACAACCACATTCAGGCGCCAGAACGGGTGAGGCTCCGTGTAGTAGTGGGAGACGTGGGGCAAATCTTCTCCGGGAATACCGAGACGATTCGGAAGATCGTAGTAGCCGGTTGCGACCGCGATTTTTTTGGCGGCGAATTGCGCGGGAATTCCCCGCTCGTCCCGCGTATGCACGCTGAATTTTCCGTCGGCGCCTTCAACCCGTTCCACGCGATGGCCCAGCCGCAAGTCCAGATCGTAGTGCTCGGCGCACTTGCGATAATATTTGAGCGCCTCTCCGCGAGTGGGCTTCTCCGCGGCGCTCGTGAGCGGCAGATCGCCGATTTCCAGAAGTTCCGGCGTGGTGAAAAACACCATATTGACGGGGTAATGGTAGAGAGAATTGCAAAGGCACGCTTTGTCGATCACCAGCGGACGCATTCCAGCGCGCTTGGCTTCAATGGCGCAGGCTAGCCCGGTGGGCCCCGCTCCAATGCAAATCAGGTCGTAGCTGCTCATAAAGAAAGTGTGCCCCGGGAAGAAATGTTTTGCAACCGCATCGGCACGCGCAGTGTACCGCCGGCGCCACGAAAAGCTGCACTCGCTGGTGAGTCCGAAAAATTACGTTTCAACGATTGAATCCAGGGAAAGAAATGCGGGTCCGGTAAGACGCAGCTACTTGACAGACGCTGGATGAGGGGTTGTCTGACCTGCGAGGACTCTGGCAGGTTTGCGCCCTTTGATTCGCAATTGCAGGCGGTCCATATACAAGTAAATAACCGGAGTTGTATAAAGAGTAAGCGCCTGACTCACCATCAAGCCGCCCACAATGCTGATCCCAAGAGGCCGGCGCATTTCCGAACCGGTGCCGGTCATCAGCGCCAGCGGCAATCCTCCAAAAAGCGCCGCCACCGTCGTCATCATGATCGGGCGAAATCTCAAGAGGCAGGCCTGATAAATCGATTCCTCGGATGTCTTTCCTGACCGTTCCGTTTCAATCGCGAAATCAATCATCATGATGGCGTTCTTTATTACAATCCCGATTAACAGAACAATGGCGATGAGCGCGATCACGGTCAATTCGTTGTGAGAAATCAACAAAGCCAAAAGAGCTCCCACCCCAGCGGAGGGCAACGTCGAGAGAATCGTTATCGGGTGGATATAACTCTCATAAAGCATTCCCAAAACAATGTAAACAGCCACCAACGCGGCCAGAATGAGCCACGGCTGGCTCGATAGAGAGGACTGAAAAGCCTGCGCGTTTCCCTGGAACGTCGGATGAATATCGGCAGGAAGTCCCATATGGAAGACTGCTTCCTGGATCTTCGTCACCGCATCCCCCAGAGCGACTCCCTCCCCAAGATTGAACGAGATAGTGACCGCGGGAAATTGGCCCTGATGGTTGACGGACAGGGCCGTGTTCTTCGTCTCATAGTGGGTAAAGGCGCTGAGGGGTACCTGGCTCCCATTCGACGATCTCACGTATAAGCTTCGGATCGCATCCGTACTATCCCGAAACGCCGAATCAACTTCCATCACGACGTGATATTGGTTCAACTGCGTGTAGATTGTGGAGACCTGCCGCTGGCCGAATGCGTCGTAGAGCGTGTTGTCGATGGCCTGCGGTGAAATGCCCAATCGGGATGCCGTATCGCGGTCAATCACCAGGGCCGCCTGCAAACCACGAGTTTGTTGATCGCTGGCAATGTCACGCAATTCGGGCAACTGCTTCATCGTCGCCTCCACACGAGGCGCCCATTCCAGCAGGTCAGTGAGATTTTCACTGGATAGCGTGTATTGATATTGCGAACTGCTGATCCTCCCGCCTACCGTGATGTCTTGATAAGCCCGCAGGAAAAGTGTGGCTCCTGGAACCACCGCAAGTTTGGGCCGCAGGCGCGAAATCACTTGGTACACAGTGACTTTTCGGTCGCTGACGGGCTTCAACTCGACCTCCATCCCCCCCGTATTTTCCGCCCCGCCACCCGTTTGACCGATCAAACTCTTGACCGCCGGGTCGCTCAAGACGATGTCGGTATATTGTTTCAGTTTCTGTTGCATCGCGGGGAAGGAAGTATCCTGTGCTCCCAGAATATTTCCGGCCATCAACCCCGTATCCTGTGCGGGGAAAAAGCCCTTTGGGATTACGATATACAAATACGTACTCAGGCAGATGGTCGCGCCTGTAAGGACCAGCATCAAAGGTTGATGGCGTAGAACCCAGCGCAATCCCGCCGCGTAGGTCTCCACGCTCCATACGAACACCCGTTCGCATGCCTGATACATTTTTCCGTGCTTTATTTCCTTTTCCGATTTTAGAAATCGAGCGCACATCATCGGCGTTGTGCTAAGGGACACACATAGTGAAACTACAATGGCCACGCTCAAGGTAACCGCAAATTCCCGGAATAATCTTCCGATGACCCCGCCCATCAGCAAGAGAGGGATGAATACCGCGATCAAGGAAGTGCTCATTGACAGGACTGTAAAACCGATCTCACGGGAGCCCCGCACCGCCGCTTGCATCGGAGAATCCCCCGCCTCCAGATAGCGCGTAATGTTCTCGATCACCACAATCGCGTCGTCCACCACGAAACCGGTGCAGATCGCCAGCGCCATGAGAGAAAGATTATCGAGACTGTAGTGCAACAGCGACATCACTCCGAACGTTCCGACGATCGAGAGCGGCACCGCAATGCTCGGAATAATCGTGGCCCACGCATTGCGCAAGAATAAAAAAATTACCAGGATCACCAGCAGCACACTCAATAGCATGGTGATTTCGATATCCTTGACCGAAGCGCGGATCGTCGTGGTGCGGTTAAAATTGGTATCAAGTGCAACCGTAGGCGGGATCGAAGCACGCAGTTCCGGAAGCAAGGCCATGATGCGGTCGACGGTGTCTATGACGTTGGCGCCAGGTTCCCGGCCAATGCCCATGGACACGGAGATTTTGCCGTTCGCGTATGCGGAGTTACGCAGATCTTCGATTCCCTCGGTCACTTTGGCAATATCGATTAACCGGACCGGAGCCCCATTCCTATAGGCCACTATCAATGGAGAATATTGGTCAGGTTTGAGCAGTTGATCAGTGTCGCTCAAGGTCCACCGGTTGGACCCGTTTTCCAGATTTCCTTTCGGACTGTTCGCGTTCGCGGACCGGAGCGCGGCCCGGACTTCCTCAAGACCAATCCCATAATGCGCCAGCGCGTTCGGATTGAGGTCCACTCGGACCGCGGGCTTCGCTCCCCCGGAGATGCGAACGAGGCCCACCCCAGTGACTTGGGATATCTTTTGCGCCAGGAAGGAATCACACAAATCGTAAAGGCGGCTCCTCGGAACCGTGTCTGAAGACACATCTATATCCAGTATGTCCACTTCGGCGGGGTTAATCCTGCGGTAATTCGGTAAATACGGTAATCCAGAGGGCAGTTGCCCCGCGGCGCCATTAATGGCCGCCTGCACGTCCCGGGAAGCTGCATTAATGTCCCGATCCAAATCGAATTGCAGGACGATCCCCGCAGCCCCAAGCTGGCTGGTGGATGTCATCTGCGTGACGCCCGCGATCCGCCCGAATTGGCGTTCCAGCGGCGTGGCCACCGAGGAAGCCATCGTTTCCGAACTCGCCCCCGGCAGGCTGGCCCGAACATAGAGCGTCGGAAAATCTACCCGGGGTAAAGCCGCCACTGGCAGAAAGTAAAAACCCACTGCGCCAGCAAGCAGAATCGCGATGCTCAACAGCGAAGTAGCAATGGGCCGACGTATGAATGGGGCCGAGAAATGCATCTTGTCCCTTCAGGCCGGTTGTCAAGTTACGGACACGGAGCAATCACTTGTCCTGACCAGCCTTGCCCACTCTGATACTAATCGAACAGGCTGAAAGTTTCCTGAAAACGGTGGCGTCCGGTATCCCACAACGTAACTTCGCCGGAGATGGCCCGATAGCGTCGGCTGTCATCTTGTCAGGTAGATTATCCACAAAAACTCAGGCTGGTAAAATATTCTCTGCTTAACTTGCTGTAGCATGCAGGCCCAGAGCTTGAGCGGTCACGTCCGTATATTTGAGTCCTCCACCGGTATTGAATAATACGACTCGGTCCTTAGTAGTGAGGAAGCCCGTTGCCAGCAAGTGATCGTACGCGGCTGTCGCGGTGGCGCCTTCGGGCGATAGAAAAACTCCTTCGTGTCTCCCCCAGTCCTTCAGCGACGCCAGAATCTGCTCGTCGGTTACAGACAGGGCCACGCCGCCGGACTCCCGCAGGATTTCCAGCATGATGGAATCCCCGTAGGGTTTTGGCACGCGAAGGCCGGCCGCGAACGTAGCGGCGTTTTGCCACATCTGGCTCACGCTCGCGCCCTGCTCAAAGGCGCGAACTACCGGCGCGCACCCGGAGGATTGCACCGCGATCATGCGAGGCCGTCTACCGGGACGCACCCAGCCGAGTTCTTCCATCTCCAGAAAAGCTTTCCACATTCCAATCAGCCCCACTCCGCCGCCGGTGGGATAAAAAACCGCATCGGGATATTCCCAGCCAAGCTGCTCGACGAGTTCATAGCCCATGGTCTTCTTGCCTTCGACGCGGAAGGGCTCTTTGAGGGTGGAGATGTCGAACCAGCCTTCTTTCTCTTTGCGTTCCGCCACCATGCGTCCACAGTCGGAGATGAGCCCGTCGACCAGAGTTACTTTGGCGCCATAGACCGTGGCCTCGACGAAGTTGGCAAATGGGACGTCCTTCGGCATGAAGATATGCGCTTCGATACCCGCAGCGGCAGCGTAAGCAGCAAGAGCGCCGGCGGCATTCCCTGCCGAGGGCACGGCCAGTTTCTTCAGTCCATAGTGGCGCGCCATGGTGACCGCAAGGGCGAGTCCGCGCGCCTTGAAAGTGGAGGTCGGGTTGGCGCCTTCCTCTTTCAGATAGACATTCGGGAAGCGGCGGCTTTGGAGCATCGGTGTCCAGCCTTCGCCAAGCGTGACCGGGTTGGCATCGGGCAGGACCAGGCTGTAGCGCCACATGCCCGCCCAGGGCACTGAAGAAGCCTGCTGCGCGATCTTGTCGCGCGCCGATATGCCACGCAGCGGACTCAAGTCGTACCGGACGTAAAGCGAACCTGAACAATCCGGGCAGAGTGTCTGTGGCGTCTGCGCGGAAACAGATTTTCGGCAACGTGAACACTCTAATTTCGTGATGGGCGGCATTCGCGAAAGATACCAGAGGGCGCGAACAACAAACAACCTTCAAAGACGAGTGACCGCCAGGAGAATCCCTGAGGTACTATCTGGACTCGCGAAAAGGCCGACGATTCATAAAGTCTTAGAGAGGTCTTGCCAGGACTGGAATGGTTCCGATGATGGCTGACACGAACAAAACTTCGCGCCAGAAGGCAAAGCCCGGCGCATATTTCGGCATTCCCCTGGCGCTTTGTGTTATGGCGTTCTTGGCTGGCGGCTTGCTCATCGGCGTGCTATTTCCTGGAAATCGCGTGGCGGCTGCAATGTATACGAGCGGCACTTATTTCCCCAAGTTGATTGTGACATTTGCCACGCTCGTTATCTTTGCGCTCCTTTCCGGAGCCACGGCAAAGCTTGTGCTCTTCAACCGGCAGGGCGCCGGACGCCTGTTTGGGTCGATCCTGGCGGCCTACGTTGTGCTTGGATTTGCCTCTCTGGTTTACGTCACGATTTGGATCCCGATCCTCACCAAGCTGCCGTTTGCCGCTGCGGGCGCGCCTATTCCTGGGGCGGGCCAGTGGCTTCAACAAGTGGGACAATCGTTTTCCACGCTTCTCTCCGAACAACCTTTGGTTCAAGCACTGATCATCGCAGTATTAATTGGCTATGCGGCAGCCATCATTCCTGGCCTTCGTTCCGTTGCGCGCGGCCTGATCCTGGCCAGCCAAGCCACGCTTTGGTTGTTCAAAAAGCTTCTCTGGTACTACCCGCTGATGATTGGTTGCCTCGCGATCGGCATTCCCATGAAGTTCGGTCTCAAGGGCATGGCCGCGTACGGCCGCACGACCCTTTGGGTAGGCCTTGTAACGGTGAGCTGGTCCATCCTCCTGGCCACTTTCGTGAAGCTGACGTCGAAGCGCTCTTGGAAGCAGCTCGTTTCGTATTACGCGTCGGTATGGCCCACGGGATTTGGCACTGGAGGATCCTACGAAACCCTCGCCATGAATCTTGTTTCGGCCGAATCCGAGTTGGGCCTGCCTCGCGAAATGGCGGAAGTTTCCATCGTGTTCGGCACGGTGATGAACAAAAGTTGCGCCAGCATGTCCGTCATGCTGGTTACGATATCCGTCGCTCGGCTCCTCAATTTTCCCATTTCGATGGCGGAGATCCTGACGCTGATTCCGCCCGTGCTCATTCTGGGCTTGGAATCTCCTGGAATCCCAGGAGGCGCCGCATTTTTTATGTCGCCGATTGTAGCTGTACTGCTGCACGTGCGGGACGTCGATGGATTCGTCGCCACGTTCGTGACCATGTATTCCGGTTTAATTCCAATGTTCTCTACCGCCGGCAACACCACCAACGATGGCCTCGTGGGCGCGTTGCTCAATGATCGGTTTTGCGATTACCTGAAGCCGGGAGACCCCGCGTTACCAAAACTTCAGAACGCGGCGGCGTCGTTCACGAATCAAGGCCAGCCACTGAACCTGTCAAGACTGATCGGCTGGATTGTTATGGCGTTAGGGGCAGGGATGATTGTTTCGCCTCAGGCGCTATTAGGGCTCGACCAGCTAAAATGGATGTACAAATATGCCTTCCCAGGCGAAGTCCTGCTGGGCGCGTTGGTGATGACCGTTTCGCTCCAATTCCTGGCACCCAAGGGCATTGCCAACCAATTTGGCCCCGTTTTGCAAGAAATCCCGCCAAGACCAGAGTCTTCGCGTACAACCACGAATTTGACCTAACCTATGCGCAAGTCGGCGGGCCTTCTGATTGATTCCCAAAGTCAGCGCGCGTATCATGGAAGGTTAATGCATGTAAATAGATCAGACCGCCCGGCGCGCCTTTTGCCCTCTTGCAAGCGCATCCTGCTTGCCGCTCTCTTAGTGTCCCTGCTCGCGCCCGTTCTGTTCGCCGCAGATCCGGAGATTTTTCCGCTCTCGCAAGTCCAACCCGGAATGAAGGGCGAGGCTTACACGATTTTTGCCGGAGACCAGATCGAAAAGTTCGATTTGGTGGTGATCGGCGTAATGCCGAATTTTCTGGCCCCGAAGGAATCGATCATCCTGGTGCAACTCCTGGGCCCAAAGGTGGAGCACACCGGCGTGGTCGCGGGGATGAGCGGGAGCCCGGTCTATTTTGAAGGGAAACTAGCTGGGGCGCTATCGCTCAAGCTGGGCCAGTTCAGCAAGGAACCCCTGGCCGGAGTCACGCCGATTGAAAATATTTTGAGCCTGCCGAAGGGCCAGCCCGCTGCGATTCGCGCCGAGGCAACGCAGGACGCAGGAGCCCCTACAGAACAGGTGGAAGCTCGATTTGAGATTCCTTCGGATTGGGCGTCGCGGGCGGGCGTTTCCGGCGGAAGTTTTCTGACGCCGATTGATTCCCCTCTCGTCTTTTCGGGCTTCAGCGCCGTGGCGATCCGGCAATTCGAGCACGAATTCGCAGCATACGGTATGGCGGCGACACAGGGCGGCAGCGTCGACGCACGGCCCGACGATGGAAACATTCGCCCTGGAGACATGGTCAGCGCCGTGCTCCTCGAAGGAGATTTGTCTCTGAATGCGTCGTGCACGGTCACGGCGATCGTGGATGGGCGCGTGTATGTATGCGGACATCCCCTCTTCGGATTCGGCTCCGTGCAGATGCCCATGGCCCGGGCCCGCGTGCTGACCACGCTCAGCTCCGATCTGGAATCGACGAAAATTGTGAACGTTGGCGGAACGATCGGATCGTTCAGCCAGGATCGCGTGACCGCTGTGGTAGGCAGTTTGGGCGCCGCTCCGAAATTGATCCCTATCGACATGACCGTGGCGACGCGGGACGGAGACAAGCACTTTTCCTTTCGCATGATGTCGAATCCGAAGATCACGCCGATTCTCATGGGCATTTCGGCGCTGAACGGCCTGGTCCAGAACAGCGTTTACGGCGAGGGCACCACGCTGCACTTGACGGGAGGAATCGACATCGCCGGCCATTCCAGCGTGACGCTGGATAATCTTTTCCCGCCGATCGATTCCTTCGTTCCCGACGGCTTGCCGGTCGCGAGCGCGGTGCAAAACTTATTCCAGAGAGTTTTCTCAAACCAATTTGAAACGGCGAATATTGAGCGCGTAACGCTCCGCATGGAATCCTTGCCGGAACGCCGTCAGGCGACGATCGAGGGCGCGTGGCTGGATAAATCCGAGGCCGAGCCGGGCGACACGGTCACCGTGCGCGTGCAATTGCGCCCCTACCGCGGATCGCCCGTGATTCGCGATGTGCGCATCGCAATTCCTCCGCAAGCCGTGCGCGGCACGTCCATGCAAATTCTGGCCAGCGATTCGGGCACCTTGAACCGCCTGAGCGTGGTTTCCGGTTCGCAGGCGCGGCTGGACAGCCTGGAACAGCTCATTTCCGTTTTGAACCGGGAACGGAGAAACAACCGGCTGTATGTGACGCTGCTCGGGTCTGCGCCGACCATGGTCGTGCAGGACAAAGTGATGCCGAACGTCCCCGCGTCCCAAATCAATCTTCTCGACCAGCGCGGCGGCCCGGCGAGTTCTCTCGTCGTTCGGGAATCGGCGGCCGGAGAATGGTCGCTGCCGCTCGATCAAATCGTTTCGGGATCCACATCCATTACGATTCAAATCAAGTAAGCGGCAGGCTGGCGCGCGTCGCCGGCTCCTTGAGGAGTCTTATGCGCAATGCATTTTCAAACGCCCGCGAATCGCGCGGCGCCAGAACCGCCGCCCTTGCCCGCCCCGGCACATGGATGCTTCTCGCCGCGGTAGCCCTCACCGTGGCGGCACCCGCGCTTGCCGAACACACCCGTTGGTGGCGGCAAACCACATTTGAAGAATTTGACAAAGGAACGGCGAAAGGCGTCGCGTTGCGCAGTGACGGCAAAATGTTTCTCGCCCCGCGGTTCGCGGAATTTGCGGACGCCAATCTCGCGTACCTCCTCCAGATTCGAGCCGATTCCAAGGGGAATCTCTACACGGCGGGCGGATCGAACGCGAAAGTGCTGCGAATCGACGCCAACGGCAAGTCCACAAGCGTATTCGAATCCTCTGAACTGGCGGCCCAAGCGCTCGCCCTCGATGCCGCCGGGAACCTGTTCGTCGGCACCTCCCCTGATGGAAAAGTCTACAAAGTGACTCCCGCCGGCCAATCCTCCGTCTTCTTCGATCCAAAAACCAAGTACATTTGGGATCTGGCCGTTGACAAGGACGGAACTGTATACGTAGCAACAGGCGACACCGGCAAGATTTTCTCTGTGGCGCCGGATGGCAAAGGGCAGGTTTTTTATTCCAGCGACGAAACGCATATTCGATCGCTGGCGCTCGATATGAATGGGAACGTCCTGGCGGGGACGGAGCCGAGCGGGCGGGTTCTGCGCATTCCGAAGGCCGCCAGTAACCGCCACGCGTTTGTCCTCTACGAAACCTCGAAAAAAGAAATCACGGCGCTGCTGCTGGCCGCGAATGGGGACCTGTACGTCGCCGCGGTGGGCGAGAAGATCACGCTGGCCCCCGGGCAATTGCGCCCCGTGACGCCGGACACGACTGCGGCGTCGAATTTTGTGATTTCTCTTGGCCCAGCAGGAAACCCAACCGGAGCTCCTACGCAGACTCAACCCTTCCCTTTTACGCCACTCTCCACTGTAAATTCGAGTTCGGTTTATCAAATTGCTCCGGATGGTTCTCCCGAGGAACTATGGAGCGCGCGAGACAGTGTGGTTTACTCGATGGGCCTCCTCCCGGGCGGAAAACTCCTGCTCGGAACGGGAAATGACGGCGCAGTTCTGGAACTCGAAGGCAATCACATTTTCTCGAAACTCGTGAAAGCAACGTCGCGCCAGGTAACCTCGATCGCCACCGCCCCCGGCGGAAAACTGTTTCTCGCATCGGCCAATCCGGGAAAGATTTTCACCCTGGGACCGGAAAACGAATCCCAGGGAACCTACGAATCCCAGCCGTTCGACGCTCACATTTTTTCGCGCTGGGGCCGCACCGTATGGTGGGGAGAAAATAACGCCTCAGCAAATAACGCTGGCGCTTCTCGTATCGCGGTTTATGCTCGCTCCGGCAATACTTCCGACCCTGATTCCAATTGGAGCGACTGGGCGGGCCCGTATGCAAATCCTTCTGGTGACAAACTCGATTGCCCCGCCGCGCGTTTTGTGCAATGGAAGGCTGTCCTGCGAGGCGGCAGCGGCAGCCCCGCACCGGCGATCGATTGGTTCAGCATCGCCTATTTGCCGAAAAATATTCCTCCTGAAGTGACCGCGATCACCGTGCAAGATCCCGGCATACGCGTCCAGGGAATTTCCTTGCCAACCGCGGGCGCCGGTCCGCAGGCTCCCGCGCAGCTTCGCATGCCGCAGCCGCCGCCTTCCGCCTCTTCAGCCAATCCTGCATTCAGCGTCACAGCGATTTCGACGATGGGGCCGCCGGCCGGCCCCGCGCATTTCGATCCTATCCCGCAGGGCATGTCGCAAAAAGGGTATCAATCTGTTCTTTGGACCGCGGACGATGCCAACGACGACCAGCTTGAATTCGCCATTTATTTTCGCGGCGAAAGCGAAACCTCCTGGAAGCTGCTGAAAGACAAGCTGGACACGCGGTTTTATTCGTGGGACACAACTTCGATGCCTGACGGCGCTTACTACCTGAAGATCGTCGCCAGTGACGCTCCGTCCAACCCCGCCGGGGAAGGCCTTTCTTCCGAGCGCGAATCCGACCGCTTCGTCGTGGATAACACGCCTCCGTCGATCGCTCAGCTCACGGCGGAGTCCGTAAGCGCCGGTATGCGCGTGCGATTTCAAGCCAGCGCCCCGGTGAGTTTCATTGCCCGCGCGCAATACAGTCTGGATGCGGGAGATTGGACGCTGGTCTTCCCGGCAGGAGGGCTCAGCGACGCGCCCCGTGAGAATTACGATTTTCGATTGCAGAAAATATCGCCGGGCGAGCACACGGTCACCGTTCGCGTTTACGACCAGTTTGAAAATGTCTCGACCGCCAAGGCGACAGTCCGAATCTCCTCCAGCGGAAATTGAAGCACCGCCCCGGCCTAGTGGCGAGTGGGTGGTTTGGGGCAGAAGTGATCGGGTTTGTCATTCCGAGCGAAGCAGTGATCGGGTTTGTCATTCCGAGCGAAGCGAGGAATCTCTCTTTGGTTTAGACGCAAGAAAAGAGAGATTCCTCGGCACGCAGCATGCCTCGGAATGACAGTGTTGTGAATGATTCCGCAGGCTCCGAAGCTTTTTCCACTGAGCCTAACTCGCCCAGCGTTCCCGCACCGATGCCTTGGCCTCGTAACGCTCGATGTGCAGCCCGATTCCCGACTTGCCTCCCGGGGAGGCGCTCGGCCGAACGTGGACCACGCGCGCCACACACTTCACATCGCTCGACATCTGTCCGGCGAGTTCTTGCGGCATACGGAGCGACACTTCCACGGGCGTCCCAACTTTCAGCGGAACGGTGGTCGAGAAAAACATGCCGCGCTGCGAAATGTTTTCCGACTCCGCCGCATGCTCCGCCGATCCCGGATTGTTGAGCACCCGGAACCGCAAGGGCACACGGATGTTCACGCGCGTATCAATACGTCGTTCACTAGAGCTCATGGTTTCCTCCCCGCTCGCTGGTTTGAGTGCGCGCGGTTATCAAAGTAGGAAGGGGGGTGAAATCAATTTTAGCCCGCGGCGACCCATAAGCAAGGGAAATGTGCATCTTTTGCGGGACATGGACCACGCCGGGACAAGTTGTGCCATAATGCGCCTTCCTTAAGGATTTTCTCATTGAGCGCACCGAACACTCCATCTTTCGCGGGCCCCGGCCTCCAGACCATTCGCGAGGCGCGCCTGCGCATTGCTCCGCATATCGAGGAAACGCAGGTGATGATTTCCTACCCGCTCGATGAACTCGCGGGCGCGCTGTTGTATTTCAAGTGCGAAAATTTACAGCTCTCCGGTTCCTTCAAAATTCGCGGCGCGGCGAACGCGGTCTTTTCGTTGAGCGAAGCCGAAGCGGCGCGAGGCGTGGTGACGCACTCGTCGGGAAATCACGGCGCGGCGCTGGCCCTGGCGGCGCAAATGCGCGGCATCCGCGCCTGGGTGGTGATGCCCCGCAACGCCCCGCAGGTGAAAGTTCGCGCTGTCGAAGCCTACGGCGCGGACATTTCGTTTTGCGAACCAACGCTGGCGGCACGCGAGGCTGCCGCCGCAGAGTTGCTGCGCTCCACGGGCGGCACGCTTGTTCACCCCTACGACGACGATCGCGTGATCGCGGGACAGGGCACGGCGGCGCTCGAATTTCTGGAGGAAATCCCCGACCTGGACGTAATTTGCGCGCCGGTGTCGGGCGGAGGGTTGCTATCCGGCACGGCCATCGCGGCGAAGTCCCTGCGCCCGGAAATCGTGGTGATCGGCTGCGAACCGGCCAACGCCGACGACGCCGCGCGGTCGCTCGCCGCCGGAAAAATCGAGCCGGGTTCGACGGCGTTCACGATTGCCGACGGCTTGCGGGCCAATCTATCGCTGCGCACCTTCGCGATTTTGCGCCAGCGCGTCGATCGCATCCTGCTTGTTACTGAAGAGGAAATTATCCACTCGATGCACTTGATCACGGAGCATCTGCGCAGCACGGTCGAACCGTCGGGCGCGGTGGCCGCCTCGCCCGCCCTTCATCGCCAGATCGACGGGGAAGACCTGCGCATCGGAATCATTCTCTCCGGCGGAAACCTGGACCCGGACACAATCCCAGCGCAACACGAGCACAGACCTAGAGCGGACTATCAAAAACCCAAAGAAGAAGACTGAATTCCCGGCACTCCCAGCTCCCTCCGCTTCCGGTCTTTCTATTTCACATTCACCGTTATCGCGGATGTTTGTGCTGTCCCGGTAGACGGGGTCGCCGTCACAGTGACGGTATATGCCCCAAGAGTCGTCCCCGGATTGCCTCCGCCATTGTTATTGCTGGTCCCGCATCCAGTGACCGCCGCCAGAACCATAAACAGCACTGCCGCAAGCGTCACCATGCTACGACGCTTTCGCGACGTAATGGTCAACAGGAACATGCAGGCCAGGGCGGCCCCAATTTCGGCGATCAAGAGCCAGTTGGGACCGTGCCGGCGGCTTGACGGCCGGAACAAAGCGCCCGAAGCGGCCATGGAACCACAAGTCATTGTCGCGTTGCCCGTTTCAGAAGATGCGCTCAAAGTGATTGTGTTGGGAGGCGTAAAATTCTGGTCTGGAGCGCCAAAGCTGCAAGTTGGCAAATCAACCGCGCCCGCTGGCTCAGCAGTCACGGCGGCCGTCAGTGTCACGGTTCCAGCGAACCCATTCGCTCCCGTCACGGTGATGAGGCACGACCCGGACTGACCCGGCGATGCGATAGTAACCGTTGCGGAATTGCAGCCCGGCGCCACGTTGATCCCAGAAATGCCGACGGCGACAGTCACCGAAGGCGACGCAACGCTCGCGGCATAGTTGCTGTCACCAAGGTATCGCGCGGTAATTACATCTTGTCCGTTCGCCAGTGTGGGAGATATTGACGCGGTGGCCTGAGCAAATGATGTATTTGAATCGACGCCGCCCGTGACCGCGACGGCGCTCCCAAGATTGGATCCATTGAGCAAAAACTGCACGCTGCCGGTCGGCTCTTGTGAGGCGTTCGCAATCGCGTTGCTCTGGGTGGATACAGTTGCAGTCAATGTGACGGGGGTGTTGGTCGGCACCGTTGTCTGACTGGCGACGACGGCCGTCGTGGTGGCAGCCTGCGTCACCGTAATCACGCCCGTGGCGGACGCGCTTGCTTTAAAGCTGTTATCGCCCAAATAGTTCGCCTGGATGCTGTGCGACCCGGCGGGAAGCTGGATCGTCTGGTCCTCGAAGTTTCCAAAGCTGTTCAGTTTAAAATTGCCGGTCCCGCCGTCAAGATTACCGCCATTGTCTGAAACATGAACCGTTCCTGAGGGACTCGACCCAGTCACACTTGGAGCGCACGGGGTCGTGGCTGCGAGGGCATCCGCCACATCCACCGTTAGGATGTACGATGACCCGTAGGCGACAGATGTCGTAGTCGAGCATGCTCCGGTTATCGTGTCGATTATTACGATGCCGAAATTGATCTGGCTCGACTGCGGAGTGACGGTAACGGTAATTCCCGGGGTGGAATCACTCCCCAGGAACGTCTTGTCTCCCGCGTAATGGGCGTGCACTTGGTAGGTTCCGCCAGGCAGGAGAATCGTGCTATTCACCGCCCCGCTTACAGTTCCGCTGCTACTAAGCGTAAATCCATCAATCCCCTTGTCCGTCGCGCTGTTGTCTGAAATGAGCGAAACATCCCCGGTAGGGGTTCCTGCTACTGCAGAAACGGTAATGTCGACGGGCACGGGCGTGCCATGTGGGACATTCACGGGACTCCCATTGTTCAGCTTAAGAGTAGTAGTCGTCCCGTTCACAATCGCTGTATGCCAACTATTCACAAGGTTCGAGACATTGACTGATCCCAGCCCAGTGGTTTCGTCATAGCCTACCCCAGCGGTTAAACCTGTCTCGCCGGGAACATTCGTGTTCCCAACGGTCACATCGTTAAAGACGCACGTGCTGAGCGTTGCGGGACTCGGGACGGTCGATCCATTACAGTTTGCGTAAGTTTCCTTCGCCGCCAAATTATAGAGCGGATAGTTCGCATTCCCTACCCGCCCGCCCATTTTCTGTACGACGAGCGCCATGACTCCGCCGAAAACTTGCGCCGAAGCCGATGTGCCACTGGCTATACCAAACGCCTGGGGGTTCATCTGGCACGAACCATCGATACAAATGACATACCCATCATGATCCGCCGCTGTCATGGCCACATCGGGAACAAACCGTGCATTGGTGCTGGCGATGTTGGACGGAATTTCGGGGCCGGTTTGCCAGATTGGTTTCGGGAAGGCAATGCTTTGCCCCCCGCCGCTTGACCATAGACCGGACGCCGGGCATCCCGCCTGTCCCACTTGCGCTACTGTGCAGCTTTCATTCCAGACATTTTCCGGAATGTAGGATTTCGCAGATTCGCTAGTTGCTTGGTCGTTCGACGTCTTCCAGTAGGTGCTGGGGCTCGCCAAATCGTTAAATTGAGTGCCGCCAACGGCGACTGTAAACGGCGTCGATGCCAAAATGTTGACCGATGCCGCGGTGGTGGCTGGCTCGGTGCTCGGGTCGTCGCAACTGTCTGGACCCCCATCCCCCGAGGCCACCACGTCGGTTATCCCCTGCGCAGCTGCTTGTTCCGCCATGCCGGAGTAGAAGCTGGCTGCGCCGTTCGATCCTGTCAACATAGGGATGAATTGGGATTCACAGGACGAGAAACTCTCTGTCATCACATCCGCCAAGTTGTTATCGATAATGTAGAACTCGGAGAGGTCCGCGCCTGACGACGCGTTTGTATCCTCGGATACGACGAGGTCGACCGCAGCCGCCGGAGCAACGGCTCCAGACCACGTTGCGTCCAGAACCGCCTCGCCTTCCCCGGCACTACCCGGAGTGACCCCCGGGTCAGGGCCGTTCAGGATGATCGTAGGATTTTTTGCCGACAAGCCCCACGCGCTCCGGAAATCAGCAACGTCCTGTACGTTGATGTTCGCGTTGGCAATGATGGCAATCGTCACGTTGCTGCCCGTCATCGTATTCGCGATGTTGTAAATGGTATTGAAATCAGCCGGCACCAGGGCATGAATGGTCTGATTGTTGGAGTTCGTAAGATTGATTTGCGGTCTGGGGCCGGGCGTGACGCTCGCTGTCAATTTCCGGTCCGACCTCACAATCGTAGGCTTGGGATGGAAATCGTGAAGCGAGACAATCCCGGAAATCACCGGAGCCAGCGCCGCGGGAATTTGCGGGTCGCTGGTATTCGCCCAGTGGTTTTCCCCATTCACGAAATAGTTGTGAATCGAAGTATGCAACGCGGTCTCGACCTGGGCGGCCGTTCCGGAGAATTCAATGATGTTCCGGCCTTTTGAAACTTTTATGGATTGAAATCCGAACGATGTGAGCCAGGACGTAACGGCCTGAATATCCGCATCGGCCAGCCCGAATTGCTGCCCAAATTGGTCCGGTGTAAGCCACTTGCGAAAATTTGCCGAAGCAGTGATTTGCTGCTGGGTGAGCAGGTCTTGCAGAGCGGATTCCTGCTCCGGGCTGCGCTTCAAAACGAGCATCATCCGGTTCATCGGCAAGTCCGCTGGGGCGGCGCCCTGGTCATACTGAGCGCGCGCGCGAGGGTGCGTGTTGCCAGAGAGGGTAGCTAGCCGCGTAACATCGACTCGATCTATAACTCGCTGCCGGACGGCATTGTTTTGCCCAAAGGCGGCGAGCGGTGCGGCCAGCAGCAGAACGCCAGCCAGCATCGCGGTCCGGCGAAACTGCGCAAGGGCCTGGCCAAGACCACGGATCGCTCGCCGAACATTGCTTTCGCGGCAGGCGCGCTCATGGACATACACACTGCCACTGAATGTGTTTTTCACGTTTCCTCTCAAGGCAAGCTAGGATGAAGAAAGACCAAAACCTCACGGACTCATAATCGAAAAGGTGGCTAGGTCATTTACAGGCGATTCACACCTCTTGCCAAATTCCTTTGATGCAGAATTGGGTTCCGGGTTTTCCTGGAGATTTGCCGGCGTTTCTTTCCAGAACCCTATACATTTACAGACTATTCCCTTATCCCGTGCATTGCCACACGCCAAACCCGTTAAGTTGCCCTGTTTATAAACGACCTGATGAAAAAAGCCCCCGATTTCTGGCCGGATTAAAGCGCTCCGGAGCGGACTGACGGTTCACCACGTCCGCTCCAGGAGCTATCCCCTTCAAAATGGAGGGGACCTTCTTCGCGCGGCGCGAAGAATCGCATGATTTTGATTGCGGGGAAGTATTGAAAAGCGTATGGAAGCGCAAACCGAGGAAGATGCCGCGATCAGTTTTCCGGCACTTTCCAATTCGTTGGAGGGAAAGAGATCTGCCAGAAGTTGTTTGACGGCGTGGTGAATTCCACTGGAATCAGGAATCCCTCGGAACTCTCACGAGGCGCGCGAGTGACCCGGGAGCCAACCTTTTCCAACGTCCGCTCATTCACAATTTCCAGCCTGGTATCCGGGTCGAGCGAGCGCGAGCACACCATCATCGCTCCATGAATGTTCACGGCGACTGTGTGGGCGGGAATCCGAATGGTCTGGTCATTTTCCGTTACTACAAGCGTGACCGGCACGCGGATGATGACGCGCTGGCTCCGGCGGCGCTCTTCGCCCGGCAACAGACCGATCCCTCGGTTCGATTGTTCTTTCAGTGGCGTCACAGGTCCAGCTCCCAAAAACCCATCTGAGGGTTGATCAATTCAATTCCTAATTCCCAGCCCTCGGCGCGCTCCAGGCCGCGCCAAACGATAACGGCTGGATTCGTCTGTTTGCTCACCATATTTGTCAATTGGATCGCCTGCTTGACTTCCAGATTCAATGGGAGAACTACCATGCAACCATAAGGCCCTACCACGCGCGTTTGCGTTTCTTTGCGAAGCAATTCCCCGCCCGCGTTCCATTCTACTGCAATAGGAACTCGAGAATTGACTCGCACGCCGCGGCGCTTTTCACGGCCGCTAGGTAGTGCAACCTTTGCATTTGCAACCGGGTGAATGGCCCTGCCCGGAATACTTGGGGCGCGTTTAGCCCGAAAGTCAGTCATTCCAGGTCCCCTCAGCAGAACGCAGGAATCGCCACATTGCTCTTTCGAGCAGAGACATTCCTGCTTACAAGAATGCTAGGCGGCGGGTCCGCTGGCGTCAATGGTACGTTGGGACAGGGCGAAATTTGGGTTAGGACAGGTATTCCGATTCGGGAAATCAAATATCAGTGACATTTTGAAAATTTCTCGGCGCGTGGAGTGTTTTCGCAGTGCGGGCTTCTTCACGGCTTGCGGAAAAAGTGACCCACCCTTTTGTCATTCCGAGCAAAGCGAGGAATCTCTCCTTCTTTTGTTGGGGTTAGATCCAAACCGATCCCCATTGACATTCCAGAGTGTCCCCTGTACTACACCCAAATGCAAAATCGCACGAAAACAGATTATACGCGGCCCGAATTCGGTGCAATGGCTCTGATTACGATTGACATGCAGAACGATTTTCTCAAGGGCCGGCCCTTCGAGATTCCGGGGACATCCGAGGCCCTTCCGCGGATGCAAAAGCTCGTCGAGACATTTCGGCGCGCCGAGCGGCCTGTGATTCACATGGTGCGCCTTTACAAACCCGACGGCAGCAACGCGGATTTGTGCCGCCGTTCCGCAGTCGAGCAAGGCGCGGCGATGGTCTGCCCGGGAACATCAGGCGCCGATCTCGCACCGTCTTTATTGCCCGCGCAGGAATCGAGACTCGACGCTGAGCTGCTTCTTTCGGGAGCTGTGCAGCCCCTCGGGCCTTCCGAATGGGCGATCTACAAGCCTCGATGGGGCGCCTTCTTTGGGACATCGCTCCAAGAGCACTTACTGAGTTTAGGCGTCACTTCCCTTGCCTTCATTGGATGTAATTATCCGAATTGCCCGCGCACATCGATCTACGAAGCAAGCGAGCGTGACTTCCGCATCGTGCTGGTTGGGGACGCAGTGTCCGGCCTTTACAAACGTGGCCGGGCCGAGATGACAAACATCGGGGTCAAGCTCATGGACTCCGCGCAACTGATGCGGGCCGTCAAGAGGGCTTAATTTCTTATCCCGCATTCAAGATACAGATATACCTTGTCAACGCCCGCCAGGAGCCCGCTCCGCAGGGTGTGTGCTATTCTTCAAAACTTCGGGAGGGGTGATGAAATTGGACTTGCTGGCGATTGCCGCGCATCCGGACAACGTCGAACTGACTTGCGGCGGCACCCTATTGAAAGCTGCCGAGCAGGGCTACAAGACCGGCATCCTGGACTTGACCGCCGGCGAGATGGGGACGCGCGGAACGCCGGAAACGCGGTTGAAAGAAGCTGCGAAAGCAGCTCGAATTTTACGCGTCGC
This sequence comes from uncultured Acidobacteriota bacterium, assembly GCA_963719875.1. Taxonomy (GTDB): domain Bacteria; phylum Acidobacteriota; class Terriglobia; order Acidiferrales; family UBA7541; genus Palsa-360. Next base: position 840,618 of record CAVRDJ010000004.1, read on the forward strand.
GCATCGCGAAAACCTGCGGCTGCCGGACGCCTATCTGGAGGTCACTAAGGAAACGAAACTCGCCGTTGCGCGGCGGATTCGCGCGCTCAAACCTCACACCGTCATTCTTCCCTATTGGGACGGCCGGCACCCTGACCATTACACCGCGGCGCGGCTCGGTTACGAAGGCTGTTTTCTCGCCGGACTGAAGCAATTGCCGATCGAAGGCGAAGCGTTTCGCCCGTTCAAGATACTGTATTCGACAGTCTATTACCGCGAAGTCCGGCCCACGTTTGTCGTGGATATTTCGCGCTATTACAATCGGCGATACCAGGCCATCCTGGCCTACCACTCGCAGTTCAGTCCAAAGGCTAAGGATAAGAAATCAAAAGTGGATATCCCACTGGACCGGCTGCACCACGAGGTCAATCTGATTGCGCGTTATTACGGTCAGATGGCCGGCGTGGAATATGCCGAGCCGTTTTTGGTGAAGGAAGTGATGCAGGTGGAAGACGTCATCAAGCTGCCGGTGCGCTCGGTTTAGGAGGAGCGAACACTTACCGACCTTCCTGTGCCATAGAGTAGCCGGGTAAAGTCTGGCCCTCGCCGCGCCGTTCCACTCGAACCCGGACCATCGACTCGGTTGCCGCGCCGGTAGGCCGCAGCACGGCAATCGTGGACAGAGCCTCATTGTAAAGCTTGGTCACAAGGAATGTCTCCTCGGTCCCAACTTTCTTCCAGACCTGTCCAATCCGGATGTGTGGTTCCACCAGGGGCATCCTACGAGGTTAGTTAGAACTTCAGCGAGTGTCAATTGCTTGCCTCGCCCGGTTTTCCAGGCCAGCCTGGAAAACCTATTTGCGGTGGATCACATCTGACAGCAAGGATAATATTCTTTCTGGGTCCGAGTATATTGTATACTGTAATGGCGGGAGCCTTCAGGAGGAGCCATGAGACGCCTCTGCAATGGAATCTTCGGTATCATTTTAGTGCTGCTACTGGTCGCTCCGGCCGGGTTCACGGCGCAAAAGCAGCCCCAAACCCAGACCCAGCAACAACCCCAGGCGCAATCCCAACAGCAGCCTGCCGCCACCGACGCGAGCCAGCAACCCCAGACGCAGGACCAAACGGCCACTTCCGACGAAGACGAAACGATGAAGGGTGTCAAGCCTGGCTCCGATAAGGACGTCAATGCCATCGGAAACCGCGGCGTCGGCAAGGGTGTGAACTTGTATTCCCTGCAGCGCGAGATCGCGCTCGGGAAACAGGCGGCCATGGAAGTCGAAAAAACCGCCAAGATGATCAATGATCCCGTGGTCACCGAATATGTGAATCGTGTTGGGCAAAACCTCGTGCGGAATTCCGATGCCAAGGTGCCGTTCACGATTAAGGTGATCGACTCAGATGAAATTAACGCGTTTGCCCTCCCGGGCGGCTTTTTCTATGTGAACAGCGGCTTGATCTTGCGCGCCGATGAAGAAGCCGAGCTTGCCGGCGTGATGGGGCATGAAATCGCGCATGTGGCCGCGCGCCATGGAACCAAGACTGCAACCAAAGGCGAGATCCTGCAGTTGGCGACCATCCCGTTGATCCTCCTGGGACCGGGAGGCTGGGCCGGATATGGCCTTTACGAGGGCTTGAACCTGGCCATTCCGATGAGCTACTTGAAATTTACGCGCGACGCCGAGAGAGAAGCGGACTTCCTCGGCCTTCAATACATGTACAAATCCGGGTACGATCCGAACGCGTTCGTCAGTTTCTTTGAGAAAATCGAAGCGGAGGAACGGCGCCACCCCGGAAGCATCCCCAAGGTTTTTTCGACGCACCCGCCAACCCCGGACCGCGTGCAAAAGGCGCAGGAGGAAATCGCAACGATTCTTCCGGCGCGTGATGAATACATCGTCACGACCTCGGAATTCGACCTGGTCAAGTCGCGCCTGCGCAGAATTGAAAACAGGAATAAGCTGGACGACAAGAAATCCGCCGGCGATAAGCCCACCCTGCGGACGCGCACCGAGACGGGAACCCAGGGAACTCAGGGAACGCAGGATAAGACCGCGCCTCAGCAGCCGCAGTCCGGGGATGATTCCGATCCCGACCGCCCCGTGCTGAAGAAGCGCACCGACGACGGCACCAATCCAAATTGAATTTTTCTTTTAAGTAGCGCGGGCTTCAGCCTGCGGGTTATGTTCTTGCCATCGACAAACCCCGCAGGCTGAAGCCCGCGCTACTTGTCGTGCCCCTACGACGAACTCGGCTGGTGGGCGATTCCCATGCGGCGCATCTCTTCCGCATAATACTTGCGGTAGAGCAGATCCCATTCTTCGCTTCCTTCCGGTATTTCCTTTTTCTGCGAGCTGATTTTTTTCCGCACTTCGGCGTCCACCGCTTCTTCTTCCTTTAATAGATCCGTCAGGATCTGCAAGACCTTTTGGCGAATGGTATCCCGGTCTTCGACGAATTCAACGTCGTCGCTGGCAACTAAAAGATCGATGATCACATGGGAAAGGCGAATGGATTTTTCGCGGGTGAGTCGCATCAGTGGGTTATCGAACTTCCCTTTCCTTGTGCGTCAACGCAGGATCAGCTTTCTTTGCCGGGCCAGTTCACCTTTTACTTTCTTGTACATTTCCTGGTACTGAACGCCCGTCCGGCGCATTTCGTCGGCATGCTTTGTGAGAATTTCGCGAACTTCCTCGTTCAGGCGGTCTTCGACGCTGATCTCTTCCTGCATCACGGCACGCACGCGCTGCGCAAGTGTAGCCGCTGAAGGCGCTTCGATCATTTTGGAAGCGAGCAGGCGCTTCACCACTTCGCCTGCCATGTATCCAACATAGTCCCGCGAAACAAGCATCGTCTATCTCTCCTGCAGAATTCGGAAAAGCAGTTTACTGTCCCGCGCAAAGAAGTGTCAAGGAAGGTTCGCGCAAGCCGGCGGCATCGCCGCCGAGGCCGACCATGGCTGTCGAAATATTATTGTAAGCCCTTTCTGGACAATGGGTTGCCTGCCATGTCGCCGATGGACTCTGGCTATCTTCAAGGGAGGAGTTGGATTATATTGAATGCCCCAATGCTCACGCGAAAAATTCCGTCGAGCGGCGAGGCGCTGCCCGTCATCGGCCTAGGTACCTACAAAGGGTTCGACGTCGGCTCCGGCAGTAAAGAGCGGGCCGTGCTCGGAGAAGTTCTGCGCACCCTGTTTTCGCAGGGAGGGACGGTCCTTGATAGTTCTCCCATGTACGGCCGCGCCGAGGAAGTTGCGGGCGAACTGTTGGCCGCGCAACACGCGCGCGAAAAGGCGTTTGTCGCCACGAAGGTGTGGACCGAGGGGTGGAGCTCCGGCATCGATCAGATGAACCGCTCGATGAAATTATTGCGATGCGAGCGAATCGATTTAATTCAGATTCACAATCTGGTGGATTGGCGCACGCACCTCGCAACGCTTCGTGCGTGGAAAGACGAAGGGCGCATCCGATATCTCGGCATCACACATTATTCTTCGAGCGCATATGGTGAAATGGAAAAGATCATGCGCGCCGAGGCCCTTGATTTTGTGCAACTCAATTACTCGCTCGATGAGCGCGAGGCGGAGCGGCGTCTCTTGCCTCTCGCGGCGGAACGCGGCATGGCGGTCCTCGTCAATCTGCCCTTCGGACAGGGACGTTTGTTCAGGACTTTGCGCGGCAAGCCTGTTCCTCCCTGGATGCAAGAAGCTGGGTGCGAGACATGGTCGCAGGTGTTGTTGAAATTCACGCTCGCTAATAAAGCTGTGACATGCGTCATCCCCGGGACTGGAAACTCGAAGCACATGGAGGAAAATTGCCGCGCGGGCGAGGGCTCAATGTTAGAGGAGCCCCTGGTCAGAAAATTGGTTGCAGCCTTCAAGTAGGACGGGCTTCAGCCTGTCGCTTTTCGTCAGCAGCAGCACAATCGCAAACCCGGCAGGCTAAAGCCCACCCTACTCACTACCCCGGAATCTTCAGCAGCTTGCTCATGGTGCCGCCGAGTATCGCAATCCGTTCGGCGTCGCTCAGGCCGGGCTGCGACATCACGTCATCCACGGGAGAGAATGCCCACGGAAAGGGATAGTCCGTCCCCAATCCGATTTGGCCCGCGCCCACCACGGCGATCAAGTGCCGCAAGGCTTCCGGATTGAAGACGATCGTATCGACGTAGATCTTTTTCAGGTATTCGGAAGGCTGCATCAAAATCTTTTTCGAGCATTGCTTCGGGAATACGCGGCATCCCTGATCGATTCGGCCGTCATAGCTTGGAAGGAAGCCCCCGCCATGCGCCGCGCAGATTTTCAAGTTCGGAAACTTGTCGAGCGTTCCTTCCATGATCATGTGGGAAAGAAAAATCGTGGTTTCCAGCGGATTCCCAATGACATTGGTCAGGACCCCGTTTCCCTGCACGCGATTCTTGATGCCCGTTGCGTTCTGGCTGTCTTGCGGGTGCACAAAGATCAGGGCCTGCAACTCCTCGGCCTTGGCCCAGAAGGGATCGAATTCGGGCGAGGACAGCTCCTTGCCCTCGCAACTACCGCCGATCGCCACGCCGCGCAACCCGTACTTCTTCATGCCCACTTCGAGTTGCTGGGCAGCCAGCTCGGGAAATTGCAGCGCCACCGATGCGAACGCGACAAAGCGGTCCGGGTGGGCCGCGCACATTTCCGCAAGCTTTTGATTTTGCAGGTCGATCAGCCGGGTCGCCAGATCCTGGTCGGCCGAATACCAAAACGAGTTGATGCTGACAGCCTGGACGTCGATGCCCATTTCGTCCATCTGCTGAATTCGGGTGGGAGTCAGCCCGGCGTCATCGTACCCGCCGAGCGCGATTCCTGCCCCGGGGCGCCTCTCAATTTTCGTACCCTTGAGCAGGTCGGTCGCCTCGGGCACGCTCACATGGCAGTGCACGTCCACGGTTTTCACACGACGCTTCCCTACCATAACTGGCTTGTGCTTCGCGCCGCTTCCAGCTTGTGCGGGACGTCCCGCGGCCATCGCTTCGCAAACATCGCAGCCGACAAAAACGACGCCAGCGGAAGCGCCCACAACACTCTTTATGAAGTCCCTGCGATTCGGCATTCTTTCTCCTTTAGATTGGCCACAGGTTTCTCCGCCTTTCTCTGTGCCCTCTGTGTTAAGCCTTCCGGAACTTAACACAGAGCGCGCAGAGAAAAACGAGGGCCACAGAGTTCGCCGGTTATCAGCTAATTCTGAGCGAGAGTGTATCGACACTCCCACGCGATCGCAATCGGCAAATAGTTCGATGGCCTGATCTCCCTCATGGACTGGAACATGATGGCAATCACGATTACACTGGTTGGCGTGAAGAGCGTGTCATCGCTCTTTCCTACATACTTGATTTGGAGGCGCCATCATGGGATTGCCAACACGTCCGCTGGGTTCAAGCGGATTTCATATTACAACTGTGGGTTTTGGCTCGTGGGCCATTGGCGGAGGCGGCTGGGCTTTTGGCTGGGGACCGCAAGACGACGCTGAATCCATCGCCACGATGCGGCATGCCCTGGAATTGGGCATCAACTGGATCGATACGGCCGCCGTGTACGGATTGGGCCATTCGGAGGAAGTCGTCGGAAAGCTGTTGCGAGAATTGCCGGCGTCGGAGCGTCCTCTTATCTTCACTAAATGCGGCCTCACCTGGGACGCCGACAATCCCATGCAGACCGCCCAGCGCATTCTTAAACCGGAAACCATCCGGCGCGAATGCGAAGCTTCGCTTCGGCGGCTCGGCGTCGAGCGCATCGATCTTTACCAATTTCACTGGCCGGACGAGACCGGGACGCCCGTGGAAGATTCCTGGGCCGCCATGGTGAAATTGATTGAGGAAGGAAAAATACGCGCCGCGGGTGTATCGAATTTCAGCGTCGACCTGCTGGAGCGGTGCGAGGTGATTCGCCACGTCGATTCGCTGCAGCCACTGTTCTCCATGGTCAGCCGCAACGCGGCGGAGAAATTGCTTCCCTGGTGCAAGAACCAAAACACCGGCGTGATTTGTTACAGCCCGATGCAATCCGGAATTCTGACGGACGCCTTTACGTCCGAGCGCGTCGCGAAAATGGCGAGCGACGACTGGCGCCGCCGCGGCCCCGAGTTTCAGGAACCCGCCCTCAGCCGCAATCTCGCGTTGCGTGATGCTCTGCGACCCATCGCCGCGCGCCATGGAGTGTCCGTCTCCTCGGTCGCGATTGCCTGGACGCTCTGCTGGCCGGGCTTGAGCGGCGCAATCGTTGGCGCGCGCACCCCCGCGCAGGTGGACGGATGGATTCAAGCGGCAACTTTGCAACTGACGCAGAACGACCTTGCGGAGATTTCCTCTGCCATCAACAAGACGCAGGCCGGGGCGGGACCATCGCAGCCGGCGAAATCCGTTGCCTCAAGAGGAGGGATCGCCTGATACCTTGCCTTCGTCGAGTTTATGTAGCGCCCGCCTTCAGGCGGGCATCCGATTGTCTCCAAGATGCCCGCCTGAAGGCGGGCGCTACATGAATCAACGCCGAGTTCCAAAGTCTCGACGAGCAGTCTTCGCTCCCGAAACATCTTTAGGAAGAGTTCAATTTCTTGCTTATTTTCAAAGAGTGATGATGAATCAAATACTAAACTATGCGTCCATGCTTGAAGTGGCGCTGTCGGAAGCCCAGCTAGGATTGGCCGAGGGCGGCATCCCGGTTGGCGCAGCCATCTTCGATCCAAGCGGCCGCCTGATCGGCAAGGGCCACAACCGCCGCGTGCAAAACGGCGACCCATCCATCCACGGCGAAACGGACGCGTTCCGAAACGCGGGCCGCCAGCGCAGCTATCGCGACCTGATCATGGTTACGACGCTCGCCCCCTGCTGGTATTGCAGCGGCCTGGTCCGTCAATTCGGTTTCGGCACGCTCGTTGTGGGCGACAGCAGAAATTTTCAGGGCGGCGTCGAATGGCTGCGCTCGCTCGGCGTGAATGTTGTCGATCTGAATTCCCCGGAATGCGTCTCGATGATGGCGGAATACATTCGCAAGAATCCCGCGGTGTGGCACGAAGATATTGGAGAAGTGTAACTCGGTCGGAGTTCGTACTCTAAAGCCACCGGGAACGAGCAACATATGTTGTCATTCCGAGCGAAGCGAGGAATCTCTCTTTGGTTTGAACCCAAGACGAGAGAGATTCCTCGGCACGCAGCATGCCTCGGAATGACAGCATTTTGAGTTCTTCGACAATCTGTAAACAAAATCTCGATCCTCTGGACGAAACCACACACCAAAAAAATGAAGCGGCGGCATCCCGTGGGAAGCCGCCGCATTGAGTTTGTATCGCTAGCCTTAGAACGAAAGGCTCAGCGACATCTGAATCTGCCGCGCGCTTCCAATTGTTTTGGTGGTTTGGCCGAGGCCCGTTGGGCAGAAGTAGATGCTGGGCACATTGGGAGTAGATGTGTTGCACCCAGTCGGCAGGGGCGATTGCCCTGGTGCAAGCTGAGTCGGAAACCCCGCGAAAGTCAGGTTTTGCGTCACGTTGTCAATGGGAATGTCGAAACTGGGATGGTTGGTCAGGTTGTAAACGTCAAAGCTGTACTTCAACGCAACACGCTCAGTCAATTGCGTCGTCTTGACGACGGACAAGTCGGCACGACTTTGCCAGGGCTGGCGGAAAATGTTGCGCTGGCCCGACGTGAAATTGGTTTCGAAAACGTCCCCCGCGGGATTAGCCCCGGTAGGATTGGCAAGGCTACCTACAGACGGTCCGGGAATCGCACCGTTTAAATCGCCAGGCTTGAGCAGAGGCACCGTAAAGCAGTTCGGATTCAAAGCGGGAACTCCCGGTGTGGCGCCGTTGGCCCCGGTGAGCGCGTTTTTCGCTGTGCAACCGGGAGCGAGCGGCACAATGGGATTCGTGATTCCATCGGAAATGCCGTAGAAGACGCTTCCCACCGCCCCGGAATAGTCGACCATGCTGTAGGGCTGTCCGCTTTGGAAAATGACAAGACCTTGAACGGCCCAGCCGTCGGCCACTTTGCCTTCCCAGGTAGAGGTTGCGAAAAACTTTGGGAGTTCATAGTGATAGTCGATATTGAAGACATGTGTGCGATCGAAGTCCGACGACCCATACGCGTTCCGGATGTCCAGCGGATTGTTGCCATTGTAGAAGAGACCCAGGGCGCTCTGCTCGTCGAGTGAATGGGAGAACGTGTAGGAAAAGCCCGCCTGCAAGCCGTGGCTGAGCCGCTTTTCGACGTGCGCTTGCAAAGCGTTGTAGGCCGAAATTCCTTCGGCAATATACTCCTCCGACTCCGCACCGTACCCGATGTAAGGGACCCGCAGGTCGATATTCCCGCCTTCAGAAGTTACCAGCATCGTCTGCCCATTTGGCAAATTGGCCGGGCAGGGGTCGAATTGCCCAGCCTTGACAACACATGTTTGAACCGTATATCCGTAGGTATAAGTTTGCGCAACGCTGGAAGACGGCGTAGCGCATTTGGCGGCTACCCCGCACAAGGGGTTACTAGGAGTGGCAATCCTCGCCTGATTGAACGGGATCGGGATGACTTCGTGACGGCCAAGGCCGTTTACAAACCCAATATCGACTGCCAAGTCGTTGCGCGGCTGCCATTGGATGTCCAACGTGCTGTTCATTGTATACGGCAGCTTGTTTTCGCGGGCGTAGGCGCCCAAGTAAAAAGGCGGAAGCCCGCATGCAATATAGGCGCCGATATTCTGCGCACCACCTACACCACAAAACGAGGGGACATTGGCAAATGGAACAGACGGAATGACGGTTGTGGGATCCCCCGTGGGCTTTAAGCCCGGCGGCACACCCCAGGGGTAAGCGAGTTGATTGCCGTTTGTCGAATCGCACGGATTGAAAGGACCGGGGACAAATGTCGGACAGAACTGTGTGTTTACGAAAGGTTGCTGCTGATTGATTCCGAAAGGTCCGCCGTTTGTGATGTTCTGGGTTAGCCCCGGTGACAGGTAGGAGTAAAGTTCGCCGCGGTCGTAATACATGCCCCATCCCGCCCGGACCACCAGCTTGCTATTGAACCTCTTCGGGCTCCAGGCAACACCAAGCCGGGGCGCAATTCCCCATTGGCGACCCGTCAGGGTGGTATTGCTGACGCCCTTGGTCGCGAATTTCGGGTTATTCCCCGCGATGATCAAGCCATTCGAATTGAGAATGTCGTTTACCGGGTCGTACGAGTATTTCGTCGGATCGAAGTTGAGCAGATTGCCGTTCTTCTCCGTCAAGCCGCCGTTCCAATCAAAGCGAACGCCTGCCGTAATGGTCAGGTTCGGCCGCCATTGAAATTTATCCTGCAAATATTCACCTGACTCTCTGGCACGCCAGTAGCGATTTGCATTCCCATTAATCGTCGCGGTTATGTTGTAGCCAAGAAAATCGACGAGTTGACCTTGCATGAAGGTAGAGAAGTCCTGGGCCGCCATCATCCCCATTTGATCTCTTAAATCCTTCGTATTCATCTGCGTATAGGCAAAGCTCCCGCCAAAAGTAATGGCATGCCTTCCCAGCGTCCAAATCGCATTCGCCGAGGGATTGAACCGGCTTTGGAATACACCGGTATACGCGGCCTGGCCGGCCGCGCCGGACCCGATCATCGTGCTGTAAGGATAGGAAGGGAAGATCGGGGAAGCGTCCAGGATGCTGATCCCGGGAAAGACACTCGATCCGCTCAAATTGTGGATCAGCAAATCGGCCGGAGTCAGCGTTCCAGCAGGGGCCAATTGACTGTTTACCTCCGGAAGCGTCGCGGCGAACGAAGCAAACGTCTGTGGTGTAAAGGGCTGGTCCATGGTGCTAAAGGCTTTTTCCCGGATGAACCCGAAAATTTCGGTAATGCTCAGGTTGGACTTTACGATTTGGGTGTGACTGAGGGCGATCACCTGGCTCCCGGCATCCAGGCGCTGCGAAAAACCAGCTACCTGCGAGTAGGCGTACGGAGCGACGGTGGGGTCATGCTGATAGTAATATTTGGCGGCAAAGGAATGGGCCGAATTGGGATTCCAATCCAGATCCGCGACGGCCTGATGGGCCCGGAATAATGCCGTTCCCGGAACCTCGGCATCTTCGGGAAAGGCCTCGATCATGGCGTTTTGGACAGCAGAAAAAGCGAACGGGTTGTAGCCCGACTGCTTCAAGACCGTGCTGACAACGGAGTTCGGATTTTCAGAAGGGATCAGATATTGTCCATTGGGCAGCTTGTAATTGAACAAGGCATACGCAATCGGGTTGATTTGGCCCGCCCCGGTACCGACCGATGCCGCGATACCGTTTCCTGAGAGCGTGTTCGCCACCGGATCGGGATTCGTGGGGAGGGTGGCAAAGTTAGTAACCGCATCGGCGTTCGCCAGTTCCGCCAAGCAATTGGCCGAGCGGTCAGCGCAGATAGTTTTTCCATCCGCCGCGACCGCGCCACCAAGTCCAACCGGCACAAACGCGCGCGAGATGCCAATCTCCTGATCGGAGGCGTGTGTGTACTGGTAGCTCCCAAAAAAGAAGAGCTTGTCCTTCTTGATCGGCAAGCCAATCGTTCCTCCCGCGGTGTACCGGTGCAGCTCCGGATTCTTTTCATTCAAGGGAATATTCGGATCGGCATTGAAAAAATACGGATCGGCGTTCAACCAGTTCGTCCCGCGATGCACGTAGGCGCTGCCGTGAATATTATTGGTGCCGGAAGCGGTGCTCATGTCGATGTGCGCGCCGCTGCTCCCGCCTTGCTGCGCGTCATACATGGAAGTGTTCACGCGCACTTCCGAAATCGTTTCCGGAGCGGGTGAAGGAATGGATTCGCCAATGGCAAGGTAAACGGAGGCGCTGCTCTGAACTGGAACGGAGCTGAGCGCGGCAGTGGTGCCGATGCCGGTATTGTTCACAACGCGTGCGGAATTGACTTCGCTAGTGCTCTTGCCGTTGAACAAGCTGTAAGCACTGACGCCGTTCATCATGAAGGTGTTGCTGGTGTCGCGCTGTCCGTTCGCCCACATCGGCGCATTGCCCAGGCCCGCATTGGCTCCGGTCCCAGAAGAAAGTTCCGCACTCACGCCGGGAGAAAGTATCGCCAGGCCCGTGAAGGAACCGGTGGGTAGAGGAACCGCTTCAATTTGCAGTTTGTCCATCACGTAGCCGTTGGTCGTGTCCACCATGTTGATCAGCGGTGTCTCTTCGACCGTGATCGATTCACTCACGTTGCCGATTTTCAGTTCGGCGTTCACGGTCGCGGTGCGATTCGCCTGGACCGCGATGGAAGGAATGTTCTGCGACTGGAAACCCTGCAGCGTGAAAGAAAGCGAGTAGGTCCCGATAGGCAGGTTCACAAAACTGTAGGATCCGGTGGTGCTGGTGGTCTGTGTGCGGTTCAGTTTTGTTTCATCGCCGAGCAGAGAAACCGTCGCGCCTGAGACCACGGCGCCGGACGAATCCGTGACGGTGCCCGTAATCCCTCCGAGTGTTTGCTGGGCGCGGGCATTCGGTATCAATAGAAAAGCGATTCCGAGGAACAGACCTGGGAGCAATGCGGGACGCACGATGCGCATTTTCATTTTTAATCCCCTCTCTTAAATCGAAAATCCAAAAACACCATTTGAGGGCTTTTTTAAATGAGGCTGCACCCCCGATTTGTTGCCACTCAAGGTCTTCTATATTTTGAAGGAACTTACGCCATTCTTGCCCGGATGAAAAGCATAATCTTTCAATCTTCGCCATCAGGAATTTGTATCTGTTTCTACATGCACCTGGCGGCGCTTCAGAGATGGCACAGAGCAGCCCTCCCAAAACGGGAACGGGTGCGAAATCACATTTGAATACATTCCCTTCATGGGGAATTTTTATTCGGAGCCGCAGGTCGAGCCAAGCCGACAGCATGGGCTCCTGACCGTTTCAAACTTTGATCTCTTTTCGTCCTTGCCAGAAAAACCACAGCAGGCCTGCGCTCAAATACGCGAGGTAGATGTAGGGCAGCCTGCCGTAAGGCCCCTCGGGCACCGGGTATAGATTTCCGATCAGTGCGGAAAGCATCGCGAGAAAAGCCAGCCACGGAATGATTTGCGCGCCGGGGCGGAAAACGCCGTGGTCGCGCAAATATCGCGGCAGCGCGACGCACACCAATGCATACGTCACGATGAATCCGTATGTCGCAAGAGAGCCCATCCAGCCATAGACATCCAGTCCGCTCGATCCTCGATAGGCCAGCACCGCGACCGGCAGAACCGCGGCAAGCCCCGTGGCGAGAATGGCGAAGGTGGGTGTCTCGTTGCGTGCATGCGTCGTCCGAAATGTGCCGTGCGCAAGGCCATTGTGCGCCATCAGAAGCAAAACGCGCGCCGCAGCTGTGATGCACCCAAGCGTTCCGGCAAAAAGACTGACCGCAGCGCCAACGTCAATCAATACTCCCAGCGCCGGGACGCGAGCGACGTTGGCCAGAACGTGCATGGGTGCCTGGCTCGCGCCCAAATCTTGTCCCGCCACGTGGAAGCCGAGCACTTCCGAGTAGGCAGAGACAATAAAGAACATGCCCGCGATCACCGCGCTCTCGATGACCACGCGAGGAATGGTCTTCAACGGATTGCGCGCTTCAGCCCCCAGTGTGGTCGCGCTCTCGAAACCGACGAAGCTGAACAGCGCCAGGACTAGCCCGAGTCGCAGGCCGCCGCCGGTCATGCCGGTTAAATGCAGTTGGCCGGAATCCAAGTGAAAGCCGTGCCGCAAGAGGACGAGAACGACCACCACGAGAATTACGAGCAGTGAAAGCGCTTCGATCCATAACATCAAGCGAGCGGAGATTTTTACGTCGCGCCAGGCAATCCACATCGAGACTCCGGTAACGATCAGCGCCAGAGCTGCGCCTGAAAAACCGTGGCCCATGACATCGACGAACAACAAATTGGCATAGTGATAGAAGCCCCCGATGACGCTCGATCCCGTGGCGATGTAGGCAAGCAAGAGACTCCACGCGGCGACGGCGCCCAGCCAGGGTGGGAGAATCATGGCCGCGTACGTATACAGCGAACCGGGCGACGCTGAGTATCGCGCAAATCGGCTGATGCACCACGACACCAGCAGAATCGCAACCATCGCCAGAAGATAAGCCAGCCACGTGCCGTTGCCGGCCAGAGCGGCGACCAGCGGAATCGTGGCTGCGGGCGTGGAAGTGGGCGCAATCGTGGAGACCGACTGCGCCAGCGTCTCCATCGGAGAAAGCGCCTCGCCGCGCAATCCATAGTCCCCAATTTTTATTTGAGTTGATCCGGTTTGTTCGGCGGACGTAGCGACACTTGCCTTCTTGCCGGGCTCATTGCGCTGGGGCATGCCGTACCATACCCGCACGGCAGGATTGGCGCAAGTTTCGGCAGCGGGCAGGCGCATTTAAAAAACAAACCGAATGATCCTGCCTCTGCAATTCGATATACGCCGGAGAAAAAGATACCATGTTCGTCTGAGGTTCCCCGTTGACGGAGCGGGCTGCTCCGGCCTATAGTGGCGCACTTTTCAGAGAGGCTCGCATTGCTCGAGCGAATTTTTCATCTCACGGAAAATCAGACCACTGTTCGGCGCGAACTTCTTGGCGGCCTGACAACCTTCATGGCCATGGCCTACGTGGTGGTTGTGAATCCGCGCATCCTGGGTGAAGCGGGCATGCCGGTGGAGGGCGTGCTGTTTGCAACGTGCGTTTCTGCTGCGCTCGCAACCCTGGTGATGGGTTTGTGGGCGAATTATCCGATCGCACTCGCTCCCGGAATGTCCTTGAACGCGTACTTTACCTACTCGATCGTTCTTGGCCGGGGCGTGCCCTGGCAAACCGCGCTGGGCGTCGTTTTCTTGTCCGGCACGCTCTTTCTGATTCTGACGCTCACGAATATCCGCGAGCACATCGTCAACGACATTCCGGATTGCCTGAAGCACGGTACCGCCGCGGGCATCGGCTTCTTCATCGCTTTTGTCGGGCTTCGCAACGCCAAAATCATTGTAGCCAACTCTGCGACGTTCGTCGGCCTGGGAAAATCTTCCGATTCGGAAGTGCGTCTTGCTGCGTTTGGGCTGGTTCTGATCGCCATCTTGATGTCGCGACGAATCGGCGGCGCAATCTTGATCGGCATTGTGGTCATTGCGGTGGCGGGAATCCCGTTGGGCCTCACGAGCGTGCCGTCGCACATATTTTCATGGCCTCATCCGGGAGGCACATTTCTGAAACTTGATTTTCGATCAGCTTTCAAACTTGGCCTCGGCGATTTGGTTTTCGTCTTCTTCTTTGTGGATCTCTTTGACAACGTGGGAACGCTGGTCGGCGTCTGCGAACAAGCGGGATTCCTTCGCGACGGAAAATTCCCGCGTGCAAGCCGCGCGCTGCTGGCCGACGCCTTCGGCACAATGGCGGGAGCGCTGACGGGAACGTCGACGGTCACGAGTTACATCGAGAGCGCCGCCGGAGTCGCCGCGGGAGCTCGGACGGGCCTCGGCAACGTCCTCATCGCCGGACTTTTTGTTGCGGCAATTTTCTGCGCCCCGCTCGTTGCCGCAGTTCCAACTTATGCCACCGCTCCGGCCCTGATTCTGGTGGGCGCGCTCATGTGCGCGTCCCTCGCGAAAGTGCACTGGCACGATTTTACAGAAGCGTTCCCAGCATTTATCACCACCGTGGCAACGCCGCTGACCTTTAGCATCGCTACAGGATTGAGTCTGGGACTGCTCTCGTTCACCTTCATCAAGATCGGCACCGGAAAGATCCGGCAGATCAGCCCCCTCATCTGGGTCCTCTCCGCACTCTTTTTGCTGCGGTTCGCGTTTCTGGGCGCAGAGTAGATGAACTACATGTCGTGCCCCTACGACTGCGACACCGCCATCCTGGAGCTACATTTATTGAATTCGCAACGAATCTGCCGTGGATTTGTGAGAAATGCGGGCTAGGTCTATTTGTCTTGCTTCAGAGCCGGCAGGGGCCGAAGACTGGAAACGGCCTTCAGCATGTTGTAGCAGAGCGGCGCGCCCAGGCAGAGAAATACGAAAGCAACCAGCAGGCCCGGAAGCTCATTTTGGGCTGGTGTCCAGCCCGGCCAACTTTCAGGGAGCACTTGAAACTCGGTGCGAGAGAGCTCACGCTTAATCGATGCGGAATGATCGACTAGCTTATCGGCGTCGCCCCCTAATTCGGCGTTGACCTCTTGCTCATAGTCAGCGGCTAAAATCTCGCGCGCGGGATTTCCCTCCAAAGTCGCGCGGAGCCAAATGACCGCATCTTCCCGGCTCGCAAATCCCGGCCTCGTTTCGAGCGCCTTCGCTGCCTTGGCCTTCGCTTCGATTGTGGCCATGTCTTCCCCAGGTGCTGCCCCAGCTTTTCCTCGTTCTTTTATCGAGGACTTAGACTTTGCCTGGCCTGCGGCACTATTTTCCCGCTCTTTTTTGGAACCCTCTGTTGAGGCCTGGGCCGCAGGCGCAGCTTGACTACCTTCACCCTCTGCCATGAGGGCACTCGTCGATATCTGAAACTCATTGGGCGCCGCTGAGCCACCACTCGATACAGGCCCGGCATTGCCGCGTGAGGTGTGGCGCGGCTTCGGCTTTGGTTGCTCCGCAGTCGCTGGAGCGGACTCCAAAATAGCGATCATTGCGTTGCGGTAAACCTCAGGCACAACCGAACGCGCTCCTTCTCTTCCTCGCGGGAGTTGCTCTGCCTGCTTGACCAAGGCGTCGGCGCTACCGGCCAATTGAGCCCGCAGTTGCGCGTTGGAAGAAAGCATTTGGAATATTCGGATCGCGTCCAGATGCGCACCGAAAACAAGAACCAGCGAGAGAACCACCGTAATGACACGGGCCTGCGCGGTGAACCGTTGCGAGGCCCGGTCCATTGCGCGTTCGAACCACATATTCAGGCCATCCACCTGCGGTTCCATATGGCCGGAACTCTGCGTTACTGCCTTTTCCACGGCTACGGCTACGCCCCCTTCATCGTCATCCGAAGTATCGTGGAAGATCCTATCCATGTGTGCGGACACCGGGTTCAACTTGGGGCGCGGCCGGCTCTGCGCTTCGCCGGCGAGGACCAGCATCGCGCGCTGGGCCGGGTCGGGTAGAGTGCCGCCCGCGGGCGCCGAGAGCTTTTCCAGCACGGCGACGAGCTCATCAAGACGAATGGACGTCGCCAGCCGCCAACGGCTGAGCAGGCCCCCCAGAAGCGCTCCGAGAATTGCGCCGCTACGCCAGGGATGTTCACAAAGATTGAGGAAAGGGATATAGCTGGCGACAACGGAGAAATATGCGCAGAAATCTACTGAGAACAGACTTTTGATGGTAACCAGCGTAACCGGACAGATGAATGATCCGCCCACCGCGCCCAATAGCCAGGATTGCAGCGGGATCCCACTACCCGCCCACCGTAATTTCCCCGCGGCGTCAGCAGGGACGTAGGGTAGTTCATCCATGCGGATCCAGAAGCGTGAAAATACGGAGCTGGATATCAGCGGCTGATGCAACACTCTGCGTGCGATTACTTTGGAATAGCGCTTCGCGTCCCGGTCCTGGCTCGCCGTTTCGAACAGATCGGCAAGGCTCCTGCGCAGGTTGGCGCCGCGCAAACCGAGCAAGCTGATGGCAAGCTGCGTGCCTGCGGTAATGACCAGGCTCGCCGCCAACATCACGGCTACGAAAGCAATCACGGTATCAAGATGTTGCAATGTCATGACCTATGGCTGGTGTTTAAAAGCTTAGAACATGGGGGACGGGGAGAGCAGAGAAAAAGCCTGGAGGGTTTCCTGTTGGTTAAGGGCCGAGAGGCGCCCACCTTTGCTGGTGTGCCCTCGGGAGTGTCAACTGAATTTCAAAATCACGCATCACTCCACGGTCGCGGCACTTATTTCGACGGCCAGCGGCAGTTCCAATCGGTTTGCTTGAACGGCCGCTGCCAGGGTGATGCGGCGATGCGCCTCCTCGCTCCCTTGAACTAGGGCTTAAATGTGGCAACGATAGCGGTCCAATTCGCGCTGGCATTAAGCGTGAAGGCGGCGGCATACGAACCGGTTGAGATCACCAGCATCGACTCGTTTGCGGCAGGGGAGGTTGCCGTGTCCTGCTGCAGGAAGCTGAATCCGGCGCCGGCAGTTTGCGTGCCCCTAAAGCTGGACGGCAATCCCATCGCTGCAAAGACCAGTTCGTTGGGGCTAGTCGTAGTGGGCGTTGCCCCGCTGTTGGGGGACGAATTGCCGCCTTGAGCATGCGCCGTCTGGTCCAGGGGATTGATAGTGTTCAACCCCGTGAACTCGTATATCGCCAGCCACGGGTGATTGTTGGACGACGAGAACGTCGCAGTCACCGTGTTTGGTGCGCCCAAGCTGTTTTTGGCATAGAACAGGTGTATTTGGGAACCGTCGGAGGTTTGCGCCTGTGCGGCAGCCTCAACGTAGGTGTTGCCGGCGCTATCCGCCAACGTAACCGTCTGCGAGGTCGTGGACATGCGCACGAACGCAAGGATCAGATTTCCTGATGTGTTGGATATGGGGAAGGCGACCGACACCGACCCCACACCCGATCCCTGAACCGCGTTCTGCTGTACCAGCGCGATCCCGCCGCCCGCGATGGTGATCGTGAGGCTGAGCGGCTTTGCAGCTGTTAGTGAATTGGCGTCTGTCACCTGGACGGTAAAGTTACTTGTTCCCGTGCCGGTCGGCGTGCCGGAGATCACACCGGTGCTGGGTGCGAGGGCCAGTCCCGTGGGCAGAGTGCCGGAAGAGATGGACCAGATATACGGTGTGGTCCCGCCGACGGCTGCCAGTGTGGTGTTGTAAGCGGTGTTCTGCGTCCCGTTCGGCAAGGTTGTAGTTGTAACAGTCAGCGGGACCAACACGGTCAGGCTGAGCGGTTGGGTAGCCGTCAGTGAATTGGCATCGGTCACCTTGACCGTAAAGTTGCTTGTACCTGTGCCGGTCGGCGTGCCGGAAATCACACCGGTGTTGGAAGCCAGCGCCAGTCCCGTGGGTAGTGTGCCGGCAGAGATGGACCAGGTATACGGCGTGGTCCCGCCGGTGGCCGCCAGCGTGGTGCTGTAAGCGGCGTTCTGCGTCCCGTTCGGCAAGGAAGAGGTGCTAACGGTCAGGGGGGCCACCACGGTCAGGCTAAGCGGCTTTGATGCTGTCACTGAATTGACATCTGTCACCTGAACGGTGAAGTTGCTTGTTCCCGTGCCGGTCGGCGTGCCGGAGATCACACCGGTGCTGGATGCCAGCGACAGTCCCGTGGGCAGTGTGCCGGCAGAGATGGACCAGCTATAGGGCGTGGTGCCGCCGACGGCTGCTAGTGTGGTGTTGTAAGCGGTGTTCTGCGTCCCGTTCGGCAAGGAAGAGGTCGTAATGGTCAGCGGCGGCGCCACCACGGTCAGACTGAGCGGCTGTACCGCCGTCAATGAATTGGCATCTGTCACCTGAACGGTGAAGTTGCTTGTTCCCGTGCCGCTCGGTGTGCCGGAGATCACACCGGTGCTGGATGCCAGCGAAAGTCCCGTGGGCAAAGTGCCGGAAGAGATGGACCAGCTATACGGGGTGGTTCCGCCAGTGGCGGCCAGTGTAGTGCTGTAAGCGATGCTCTGCGTCCCGTTCGGCAAGGTTGTAGTGGTAACAGTCAGCGGTGCCACCACGGTCAGGCTAAGCGGCTTTGTTGCCGTCAGTGAATTGGCATCTGTGACCTGAACGGTAAAGTTGCTTGTTCCCGTGCCGGTCGGCGTGCCGGAGATCACACCGGTGCTGGAGGCCAGCGAAAGGCCCGTGGGCAGAGTGCCTGAGGATATGGACCAGCTATACGGTGTGGTCCCGCCGCTGGCCGCCAGCGTGGTGTTGTAAGCGCTGTTCTGCGTCCCGTTCGGCAAGGTTGTAGTGCTAACGGTCAGTGGGACCAACACGGTCAGGCTGAGCGGTTGGGTAGCCGTCAGTGAATTGGCATCGGTCACCTTGACCGTAAAGTTGCTTGTTCCCGTGCCCGTCGGCGTGCCGGAGATCATACCCGTGCTGGATGCCAGCGCCAGTCCCGCGGGCAAAGTGCCGGCAGAGATGGACCAGGTATACGGCGTGGTCCCGCCGGTGGCCGCAAGCGTGGTGCTGTAGGCGGAGTTCTGCGTCCCGTTCGGCAAGGAAGAGGTCGTAACAGTCAGCGGGGCCACCACGGTCAGGCTAAGCGGCTTTGATGCTGTCACGGAATTGGCATCTGTCACCTGAACGGTGAAGTTGCTTGTTCCCGTGCCCGTCGGCGTGCCGGAGATCACACCGGTGCTGGATGCCAGCGACAGTCCCGTGGGCAGGGTGCCGGCAGAGATGGACCAGCTATAGGGCGTGGTCCCACCGACAGCTGCGAGTGTGGTGTTGTAAGCGGTGTTCTGCGTCCCGTTCGGCAAGGAAGAGGTCGTAACGGTCAGCGGCGGCGCCACCACGGTCAGACTCAGCGGCTGTACCGCCGTCAATGAATTGGCATCTGTCACCTGAACGGTGAAGTTGCTTGTTCCCGTGCTGGTCGGCGTGCCGGAGATTACACCGGTGCTGGGTGCGAGCGCCAGTCCCGCGGGCAAGGTGCCGGCAGAGATGGACCAGCTATACGGCGTGGTCCCGCCGGTGGCCGCCAGTGTGGTGCTGTAGGCGGCGTTCTGCGTTCCGTTCGGCAAGGAAGAGGTCGTAACGGCCAGCGGTGCCACTACGGTCAGGCTAAGCGGCTTTGTAGCCGTCAGTGAATTGGCATCTGTCACCTGAACGGTAAAGTTGCTTGTTCCCGTCCCGGTCGGCGTGCCGGAGATCACACCGGTGCTGGAAGCCAGCGAAAGTCCCGTGGGCAGAGTGCCTGAGGATATGGACCAGCTATATGGCGCGGTCCCGCCGGTGACGGCCAGGGTGGCGTTGTAAGCGGTGTTCTGCGTCCCGTTCGGCAAGGAAGCGGTCGTAACACTTACCGGCCCCGCCACGGCCAGGCTGAGCGGCTGTGCGGCCGTAAGTGAATTGACATCGGTCACTTGGACGGTAAAGTTGCTTGTTCCCGTGCCGGTCGGTGTTCCAGAGATCACACCGGTGTTGGAAGCCAGCGACAGCCCCGTGGGCAAGGTGCCGGCAGAGATGGACCAGGTATAGGGCGTCGTCCCGCCGGTGGCAGCCAGTGTGGTGTTGTAAGCGGTGTTCTGCGTCCCGTTCGGCAAGGAAGAAGTGGTAACGTTCATCGGCGCGACCACGGTCAAGCTGAGCGGCTGTGCGCCAGTCAGTGAATTGGCATCGGTCGCCTGGACGGTAAAGTTGCTCGTTCCGGTCGCGGTTGACGTGCCCGAGATCACACCGGTGCTGGGAGCGAGGGACAGGCCAGCGGGCAGAGTGCCGGAAGACATGGACCAAGTGTAGGGCGTGGTCCCGCCGACGGCTGCCAAGGTCGCGCTGTAGGCGGAGTTCTGCATCCCGTTGGGCAAAGAAGTGGTAGTAACCACCGGCCCTGCGGTAGCGAAGGTGGCAACGAGGCCGGTCCAGTTCGGGTTGCTACTCAGCGTGAAGGAGGCGGTATACGATCCAGTTGAAGTCACCAGCATAAACTCGGTCGCCGCCGGCGAACTTGCCGTGTCATTCTCAAGCATGGTAAATCCGCTGCCCGCCGTCTGCGAACCCGAGTAGGTGGATGCCAATCCCATCGCTCCGAAGACCAGTTCGTTCGCACTCGTCGTCGTGGGCGTCGCTCCGCTGCTGGGAGTCGAGCCATTGCCCTGCGCCGTCGCCGTCTGGTCCAGCGGATTCGTGGTGCTCAACCCTTTGAACTCGTCGATCGCCAGAAACGGGTGATTGTTGGTCGACGAGAACGTCGCGGTCACCGTGTTCGCCGCTGCACCCAAGATATTTTTGGCATAGAACAAATGCACTTGGGAACCATCGGCGTTTTGGACTTGTGCCGCAGCCTGGATATAGGTGTTGCCGGCGCTGTCTGACAGAGTAACCGTCTGCAAGGACGAGGACATGCGCACGAAAGCAAGGATCAGATTTCCTGCCGTGTTGGAGACAGGAAAGGCCGCCGACACGGATCCCACACCCGATCCCTGAACCGCATTCGCCTGTACCAGCCCAATCCCGTTGCCCCCGCTGGTGATGCTGTTGATTGTTATGCTGAATAAGTGAGTAGTAGTAACTGAATTGGCGTCCGTCAAGAGCACAGTAAAGTTGCTGGTGCCAGCGACGCTCGAGGTGCCGGAGACCGTACCGATGCTCGAGGCCAAGGACAGTCCGCTGGGTAGGCTGCCGGAGGAGATGGACCAGGAATACGGCGGAGTACCGCCGGTGCCCGCCAGAGTCGCGCTATAGGCGGCGAGCTGGGTTCCGTTCGGCAAGGAGCTGGTGGTAATGGTCAGGGGCACTGCGATGGTCAGGCTGAGCGGCGCAGTGACGGTCACTGACGCGGTGTCGGTCACGGCCACAGTAAAGTTGCTCGTGCCGGTAACAGCCGTGGTGCCGGAGATTACACCGCTGCTGGGAGCGAGCGTCAACCCGGTCGGCAGTGCGCCAGAGGAGATGGACCAAGAATAGGGAGGCACCCCGCCAGTGGCCACCACCGTCGAACTATAGGGCAGATTCTGAGTGCCGCCCGGCAAGGAAGAGGTAGTGATCCCTAAGGGGGGTGGAGGCACAACACCTGTTTGAGCGGATACTGCAGTGGTGGATCCACCGGAGTTTGATGCGATTACAGCCGAACGCATCGTGAAGTTGGTATCGGCTCCCGACAATGTGTAGCTGGAGCCTGTGGCGCCGGATATGGCCGCGCAATTCAAGCCACCCGAATCACAATGTTCCCATTGATAAGAAAAACTCGTCGGTGCGGAGTTGGCGTTCCAACTGCCGTTGGACGTGGAGAGAGTGTGAGGGGGTACGACAGTTCCTGAGATCGCGGGTATGGCCGTGTTTTGCGGCGGGTTGGCAACGGTAACGGTCTCGCCGAAGAAATCATAGGTCCTATTATCGCTAGCAAGCGCCCGGAAGCCCAGGACGTGCGGGCCATTGGGAAGAGTCGTCGTATCGAGCAATCCCGTCGTGCTGGCATTGTAGGCGTACGGCGAAGTCTTGTCCGTCTGGTTCAGTACGCCGTCAATAAAGAACTGAACGAATTGTTCCGATCGAGATGGAGTAGCAATCCAAGCCACTGAGCCGTTGATCGAAGCGCCACTGACGATGGACGAGCTAATCGAGGAGGGAGATGTCGCAGAAGGCGCTGCACTACTCGCACTGGATTGAACGGCAGTCGAACCGAACGAGTTCGTCGCCGTAACCGTGACGACAAACGTGGCCAGGGCGTCCGCCGGAGCGAGTAGCGCGTAAGTTTGCCCAGTCGCGCCTGGAATCTGCGAGCAGTTCAGGCCATTCTGGCCGCAGCGGCTCCATTGATAGGTGTACGTCGACGGAATACCGGTCCAGGCACCTGTCGAGGCGCCGATGAGGCCGCCCTGCTTGGGAACAGAAGTTACTACCGGGAGAATCGAATTCCCCGGTTTCTTCGCAACAGCCGAGGAGCAGCCGGGCACGGCCTTACACACATTCAGCCGGCCGCCTGTCTGCACGAGTCCCGATAAAGACGAACGCGCGTCCACATTGTTGAGAATCATACTCCTGAGGCTGGAAACAGGCTGATAGCCAAGCGACAGAATCAGGCCGGCCGTACCCGCGACTTGCGGGGAAGCCATGGAGCCGCCACTGATGTAGCCGTAATTGCTCATCCGAAGTGTGGAATAAATGTTCGCGCCCGGAGCCGCTAATTTGACGGTACTCGATCCAAAGTTCGACAAGCTCCAGAGATTGTCATTCTGGTCGCTCGCAGCAACGCAGATCTCGGTCGGCCGGTTATAGGTACAGGGATAGCGCGGGACCGAATCGTCGTTCTGCGCGGTGTTCCCCGAAGCGGTAACGAAAAGAATATCGTTGGTCCCGAGGAGGTCAATTTCATCGGACAACGCCTGGGAGAACGCCGTCCCGGCCCACGTCTGCGAATCGTTGGCTATTCGAACATTCACGCCCGATTGCTTGGCGCTCACCACCCAATCCATGGCCGTGATGAGGTCGCTGGTGGCCCCGAGACCGTTGCTGCCCACCCACTTCAAGGCCATGAGACTGGTCGTCCAGTTCACTCCCGCGGTGCCTGCCGCATCATTGCCGACGGCCCCGATGATACCGGCGACATGCGTGCCATGGCCGCCGTATCCCGTATCATCGTCCATAGGATCACAACTGGAGGACAGGACATTGAACCCGTGGGTTCCCGCGGAGCAGCCCCCAATGCCGCCCGGATTGTTCCACATGTTCGTGATGAGATCCGGATGGGAATACTGCACACCTGTGTCGAGCACAGCGATGACGACCGAGTTCGTTCCGGTCGTGATGCCCCATGCCGCAAGCGATCGCTCATCGGCGCCCGGTGAGCCGCTGGAACCGTTGACAGTCTGGCCGGTATTCTGAACGGCCCACTGGAACCCGATGAGCGTGTCGTTCGGTAGACTGGCGCCCGACACTGATTGCAGGTAGTCGGGTTCCGCGTATTGAACTTGTTGGCGCGCCTTCAAGGAAGTAATCGCGGCGACGACGTGACCGGGTTTCACCGCCACAACATGAACGCCCACACCAATGCGCTTGAGTTCACGAGCCCCAACGCTCGAGAGAATCTCTTTCTGTTGCCCCGCTTGAATCCCGTCGCGAAAGGCCATGAGCACGATGCCGTCGCGATAGGGGGATTGGGCGACTCTAACTTGATCATCGTTATGGGCGAGCGCGCCCGGCTCGCCAGCAATCAGGAACGGTAACAGGATTCCTAGAACTGCAATCAGAAGAATGACCGTAGGAAGGTTGACTCTCTTGCGTGCACCTCGAGTACGCTCGCATCGTGTGGGCATTTTTTCTTTCACCGAATTGGTCGTCAGACGGTTGGTGGAATTAGCAATCAGGATTCCACACCCATCGCTGGCATTGGTTTCGTAAATTCTATGGAATCAGCAGCTCGGACCGAGGGGCCACTCCCTCAATTTTTTCATTGGCCGTTTTTGAAAACGAAATGAAATCCCTTGTCCATTGAGATCAAAATGTTGCGCAACTCGCAAATGAATTCTCCCGACTGGCGCTCAAATTCGGAATCGAGTTCGGGGCCAAGCCGACCCACGCCATCCTCTCTGAAGACAAGAACAGTTCAGTCGAGCCGGCGCACATGGCGAAGCAAATCTGCACCGGTTCGAGGAAAGAATACGGTGATGGAGAAATCGAACAGCAGCTCCCGGGTCGCCGCGCCCGCGCCTCAAGCGCGATTGGAGGAATGGCTTGGCGGCTCCACTACGCAACTCTCCCCGCTAAGAATGCGATGGCGGTTTTGTGCGACCAGCGCGTACGCGGTCTCCCCAACGGGGACAAAGAGCGGCGAGAAAAATAACAGAAAGAAAATCGCTACCCAGGAACGGTGGTGGAGATATACGGACTGCGGAAGCATCAGCGCCGTGAGCATGACGAAATAGGTGAGCGGATTATAGAGCAGCATCATTTTGAACGCGCCGAAGCCCGAATACTTTTTCCCCTCCGTCACGAGGTAGAGGCGCTGGCGAAGCGATTCCTGAGAAATGCCGAAGAGATCTTTGGCCTGCTGAAAGGGTTCCCAGACAAACAACTTCTCGAGGTCAAATCTGGCCATGAAGCGGCGCGTGCGTTCACAGAATCCGCAATCCCCGTCGTAGAGCACTTTAACTTTGGAACGCGGCCACTCCACAAACGCGAGATAACAAATTGGCATCGCGTAGAAAAATACGCCAAAAGTCCGCTCGGTGAGAGCGTTCATGCCGAGGGCCAGCAGCAGGCCAATCCAAGTGGCCGCGAGGCGTGTGCGCCGGAACATCAAGCCGAGCGCAACGCCGAACTCCATACCAATCGTCATCCACGACATAAAACGAGGCAGGAACATCACCGGAAGCGCAGCGGCCACTTGAAAGTACAGGCTCTTGTTGATGGCGAAATGAGACCAGTAGTCAAAAAAATGTCCCGACCGCCAACTCGCATCCAGTAACTTGTTGAGCGCTGCCGAGAAAAAGACCAGCATCACCTGAACCCGAACCATCCAAGGTCCCGTTCGTTGCTCGTATAGACCCAGCAGGAAGAACACGCACCCGAGAAACATCCGATTGTTCTCAAAGTAGATGCGTGAAGTCAGGGTACCAAGCAGGAAAGCCGATCCGATCACCAGACACGCCGTGCGCACGCGGTAATTCAATAACACCGCCACGGACCCGAGCAGCGCGGCTACTCTCAGTCCCCAACCCAAATAGGGCGCGCCGCGAAACAGGTCAAGGACCGGCACCATGGGAAGGAAGGGATCGGGCAGATCCCGCCAAAGGAAGCGGCCAAGGATACACACCGCGAGCAACTTGGCCACCAGAATCAGCGGCATCGGCAACTCCGATCCGCCAAAACGAAACGGATTGCGAGACATCGCGTCAGTCGATTTCATTTCTCTGGCCATCGCCACTCCTGTGGGGACCCGCCATTCGGGCGGTAGACGAGTACGACTTGCGCATGGTCATTCCGGCCGTACGTTTGTTCGCGCTGGCGCATGATGTCAACCATGTTCTGAACGGGGTTTTCGTACACACCTTCAGAAAGCAAATGATATCGATTCCCAATCTCATCGGCGGAAAGTGCGCGCCCATCGATTTGGACTTGCATCTTGTACCCAATGGCGTAGTCGTTCGGCGCCCACGCGAGCCACCGCGAAGGTACAAACCGGGCGTGGATCACTGAGACGATCTGAAGAAGCAGCAAGCAAATACCTGCCATGCGCATCATCGCCGCCCTCCAAATGCGAGGTTGTGAAAAAACAGTTGATCGCTGACATTCGCCAGAGCCGGCTGTGGGCCCGCCAATCGATCCGGTATCAGGATTACTAGAACTGAATTCAGATGGATGAGGGGAAGGTGGTTGAGTTTGTTGCTTGCGCCATCGATGCGTTCGCGTGGTGTGGGCATTTTTGCTTTTGCCTAATTTATTTTCAGCCGGATGTAGAATAGCAATCCGAGTTCCACGGGCGCCGTTCGCCTGAAGGTTGTAAGGCTTATGGAATCAGCGGATCAGAGTGCCTCCCAACACCCACAAACAATTCCTCCGCTATTCTTGAGATCTTAATGAAAACCGCTGTCTCTTCGGACAAAAATGTTGCGCAACTCGCACGCGAATTCCCCCGGCTGGCCCTCAATTTCGGAATCGAATTCGAGGCCTAGACGATCCAAGCGATTTGGAAGGAAGACAAGGACCATGCAGTGATGCAGGGACGCGCGCCGAGGCGGATCTTCGACCGCTCAGGACCAAGGTACGGTGAAAGGGGAGGTCATTCGATCGCGAGAAACTATAACAGCCAACCGTCTTATTGCAGGTGCTCGGTCGTGGCGTTGGATTTCTTCCTCGATTTCCAGCCGCCTGCACAGAATCGAACACAGTGCACCAATTAATGATGCTGGCTTGTAAAACATGTAGGACCCTAGGAATGCACTACCGATTCGACCTTTGGTGACTCATTCCGGGGGGAAATCTCCGTGCCTGCGTCCATGCCCACATCGCCCTTGTGCGCATTCATCGGATTGAATTCAATCGCGCTGCTACCGTTGGATTGGGCGATCGAAGCGATATAGTGAACAATTGTTTCAAGCGACGGGTTGGTTGTCTTGGTGTTGGCAAGTTCGGATTTTTGACGCCGAACCGCTTTGATCTTCGTTTTGACGTCCTGGACACTCTCCAGCAGAGTCAAGCGGCCCTGGTCCACGAGGTAGCGGTCGACGGCTCCAATGGCCCCGCGGAAAATGCTGTAGACAGGAACCCCCATCGCGGCGGCTTCCCGATTCATGGTTCCTCCGCCACTGACCACCAGGTCGGAATTCCAGATGATGTTCAAACCGTCCTCGACACTGCGCGGGATTAGAATTTTGCCGGAGGAAATTTTTTCAGACCAAGCGGCTCTCAATTCGTTCTCTTGTCTCTTGTTTCTAGGGAGCAGCAGGACGCGCGCGTCGGGATGGCCCGAAAAATTATTTAGAACTTCCGTCAGCAATGCCTCACTCTCCGGATTATGGTAATGAGCCTCTCCTGCAGGGGGGCGAACGGTCACGAGCAAGTCATTCGGAGATACTCCGATGCGCGTCCTTAGTTCCGGATCCGGCCGGAAGCGCGAAAGGTACACGTCCTCTTTAATGCCCGGATACTTCAAGATAGTAACTCCGGGGCCTTCAATGCGGTCGTTCGGGACGACCTCGGGAAAGGCGGCCCACCGGGTTCTCATAAAGTCTATTTTGCCGGCGAACTCGTAATCCGAGATGGTTAGACCTTTAATTTTCAGCAGCAGAGAGGCCATCATGCATCCCCGCGACCCATGGGATACCGCAATATCCGGCTTCTCTCTGTGCATCATCGCTACCAATTGAATGGTGCGCCAGCCGGTCCCCAGTAGTTTCAAGATTTTTGATTTTCCATAATGTCTGCCGATGACCTGGGCCGGCAGTCCGTAAAACTTAATCAGGTCACAGACTTGATAAGCGTCTCGAGCGGTAAGGATCACCTCGAAGCCTTCGTTCCGGAGCGATTCAACGATGGGGACAAAGAAAGGGACGTGTGGGGAATTGTCCAGATCGATCCAGACTTTCTTATGGGCAGACAAACGCTTTGGTGGATCGGTGTGATGTTTCATAGTCTTTGTTGCAGCTTGTCTCCTAATCCCCATTTCAATTCAAGGTTATTTTATTTGCCCATCATCGGCAATCAAGCTGCGGCCGCAAAATCTCAAAGCCAAACACTGAGGTTTCTCGCACCCAATCCTCAGTAATCTTTTGTCAAACGTGGATCTCCGATCTCTTTTTTCTGCCGGCCACGAATGAACGCGGCAAGATTCGTCACGCGCTCAAGAGGTTTAATTTCTTGAGGGCTTGGCCGCAAAGGGCGAGGACCCTGGTAAGACACGGGTACAAGTCGTCGGAGGCGTAGAATCCCGCTTCCTCGACACCCCGGAAGGAATCGACCCATTGCTTGAAAGTTAGATTTCCGTCCCGGTGGTATCGAAGGCAGGAAACCAAATCTTGATCTTCAACGACCCACTTACGGCCTTCGTGCGCGGTCCCGGGAATGACTTCCTGTCCTGTCAAATCCAGGTACAGCGCCCGGGCGACATCCATTCCGTTTTCGGCGACGAAGAGACGAAACGTGGAACCGATTCGAGGGTTGATATCCAGGACCTTATAAAGACCGTCGCGCGCGTCATAGCGATACCCAATGTCCAGGATCCCCTTGTAGCCGATTTTTTTCATGAAGTCGGTCGTGGTCTGGCGCACCGTTTCATTCTCAAGACAAATTCCCAGGGACGTAGAGCCCTGGGAGGGGGGATATTGGCGGATCTTCTTCCCGGTAAAGGAGACCAGGCAATCCGATCGATCGTTAAAATAGCCGTCGAGCATCCAGACGGTATCGTCTCCGCCAGGAATATATTCCTGGATCATCAAGTTTGGGTTGGCCGGATCTTCCAGGGCGTCATATTTTTCCAGCAGCTCGGCCTCGGTGTGCACGATGAACATTTTTTGTCCGCTGACTTTCATCAGCAGTGAACCGTAGATCGCCTTGAGCATGACGGGAAATTTGGCGCGGGAAAGAAAGTCCAGCACCTCTTGGCGCGAGGTGGGAAATGCGGCTTCCGGTGTGGGGACGCCATGTTGCTTGGCGAGAAAGTACATCCCTTTCTTGCTGCTGACCTCGCGAATCAGTTTGGGACACATCGGGGGAAAGAGAAACTGTTCGCGGAGAGCTTCAGCATGATCCGCGACAAAGAGAACGGCGTTGTCATCGGTGGGGATCAGGATGGAACGCCGCCCGATTTTTTTGGCCAGGTCAAGCAAGGATTTCACGGATGTCGCCGCGTTCCCATTTTCGACGTTGCACACCATGCTGCCCTTGCAATATCGGGAGTAGAACCCAGCGGTTCCCGCATCGCAGGCGACCAGGTAGGCGGGCACGCCCAGCCGGCCGAGGCTCCGCAAAATGCCGAGGGCGCCGTGACTTGCCGACTCCACTCCTCTCAAAACGACGACTGGCGTTGTCGCATCGTTGATTTTCATATTCCTCTAGTGACTCGTGTACCCAGACCGGGGAGACTGAGATGCATTTCCACTTTGCTGCGCTGGGGAACC
Organism: uncultured Acidobacteriota bacterium; assembly: GCA_963719875.1. Lineage (GTDB taxonomy): Bacteria > Acidobacteriota > Terriglobia > Acidiferrales > UBA7541 > Palsa-360. Next base: position 869,775 of record CAVRDJ010000004.1, read on the forward strand.
GCGACAACCTCGCCGTCCTTCATCTGGAAGACAACCGGCAGGTCGTTGACGTGTTCCAAAGTAAAATCCAGATCCATCGTTTGCCCGGATTTCAGCAGGTACTCCGCGCTCCTGCTACACAGGCAAGCATCGACATCGGCCGTGCCCCATCGCTCGACGATGGAAGTGGTCCGTTCGTTTTCCGCTTCGTAACCGGCAGCAATCAGCTCACGCGCAATCCAGGCGCAGCAAATCTGATCCTCTTCCCGAAACTCTCCCCGCGTCCCCGCGCCGATCAAGGCCACGTTGCAGGGATGCGCGATGAGGTGCCGGGACATCGCCGAATGGTTCCGGAAGCAAGCCAGGTAAGTGACTTCACTTTCCCGCGCCGCATGAACCAGTTTGGTACCCGAAGAAGAGAGCAGAATGAGAGGGCGTTCGAAATCCCTGCGCATGGCAATCTCGACCGGGCTGTTGTTCACTTCGAAATCTTCCGGCAAATGTCCCGCAACCTCTCCGGCCAACAAGGCGTTGCGGAGTTCCCGCTGAACGAGTTTCGCAGCTTCCACCGACGGGACCGGAAAACAGCGCCGGCCCGTGGCCACGGCGGTAATCGCTGTGGTCGTCGCGCGGATCACGTCAATGGCAACGACCGCATAGCCGTCACGGAGAAATTCAGGATTTTCCTGGAAGCAATCGATAACCACCCTATTTGGCATACAGCGGGACCCTCCACTCTACCGATTCTGTTGATCGACGGGGCGGTTTTGGAGCGACCGGCCGCAAATTGTCGTGCGCAAATGCGTCCGAATGGAGTCCCCGTCTGTAGATTTCCACACGAAGGAGTTCTTCCAGCCGCACATTGCACAGGTGCACTTCGCGGCCGAAGTGATTCAACAAGGCGAATTGGCTTGGTTTGTTGGGAGCCTCGAAAATGACGGTGTCAAACCCGAATGTCTTTGCAAAACGATCCGCGAATCCGCGGTTCAGATTTCCCGAATCGTCAAATAATCCCACTTCTTTCGCGCTCTCTCGCGCTTCCACTACCAGTTGGAGCGCACCTGCGTCCAGCCACCTCTGTCCTTGCTCGATCAATTGAGTTACGCCATCATCGGTAAACGCGCCGTCATGCTTTTTGCCCAGCTCGAACTGGACATCGAGTCCCCGGTCCGAGGCCATCTTGAGGACGTCCGTAGCTTTTAGATTCATTTCCGTAAATCCCTCACCGCACTCGATCCGCGTAACACCGATATCCGCACAAAGATCGAGATAGGCGGGAAGATGTCCTTGCGCCACAGCGACCTCGAACGGGCCTCCTCCAGTCACCGTCGGCACGTGGTGCTTTTTCGCGGCGGCCACCTTCTGGCGCGTGGCACTCTCCTTGGCGACCATCCAGCAAGCCATGGAGATTTTCAGAATGGACATTAAATGAGAGCTCTGCTCCAGGTGGCTTTCGAGAGTCGCTGGGTCGTACCCAGGGTCGAAAGGGCTGGTCGCGGGCAATATTTCGGGGACGCCGATCATCCTCAGATAATCGCTGGTATGAAGGTGGTTCTTCACAGGTCGCTTATTGGTTGTCTTACGCATATTTTGTACCCCGTGGTAAACCCTACGGAGTCACTCCTTTCCTGGCCAAAACGATGTAGTGTGTTCCAGCGGACCGTACGACTGGGGCTCCCTGGTCCGCGAGGCTTTGCAGCCAGTGATGCACCCTGACTCCAGATGCATCGGGCAGCAATTTTTGTCCGAGAAAAGAGAAGGGCCCAAACCCAACGGTCCTCCCCTCGATTTTCTCAAGCCCTGCGCCGGCAAGGCTGGCATCGAATTCCCTGATCGAATGCAAACGGGCGGAAGCTCCGCCAGGCTTACGGAGAGCGAGCCGCTCCAGGACGCTGCGAACTCCCTGCCGAACCGGTCCGAGCGGGGGAAAATAACGAGGATCAAGCCAATAATTGAGGCGCCACCAATTGTCCGCAGTGGTGATCAGGTATCCGCCGGGCCGAAGGACCCGCGCCACTTCGCGGACTGCCTGGTCCAAGGAATGCAGCCACGGTGCCACTCCAATTTTTAAGACCAGACTAAAGGTATTGTCCGGAAAATCAAGATTGTGGACGTCTTGTATGCTTGTGATTATCTGGTCGCTGACGTAGGCTTCCTCCGCATGCTGGCGCGTAAGTTTGAGCATGGCGTCGACCGAATCGGTCGCTTGTACCGTGTAGCCGTCTTGGGCCAGCGCGAGGCTGGTCAAGCCCGAACCGCACCCGATTTCAAGAATGGGCCAATCGGTAGATAAGGCGAGTTTTTGCACGAGTTCCAGAACGACAGAACGACGGTTTCTGTAGATGGCTGCGTCTACATCGTCGAATTCGTAGATGTCCTTCCAGTAGGTCGACGCCGCTTCAAAGTGGGCATCTGTGCGTTTTTGTTCCTCTACGCCGATGCTGGAATTGGTCAAACGTTCACCGCTAACTCGCTGCACTAGGAACTCCTAGAATTCACTTCCTGAGAGCGTACGACGCCTTCCGGATCTCGATTTTCCGAGTGCGTTTTCATCGAAAGGTCATAAACAATCAATAACCCACGAATCGTCGCGCCACCGGAATCCTATCCTCAGATCATCGATACCTTTTGGCTGGCAACTCTTCTTCAGCTACATCGAAGGCACAGTCTTGAAGCCCTTGGTCAGCAATCTAGCTGCCGTTGCCGACAGTTCACCCACCGGCGTTCACCATGCATACATCTCCCTCGACGCTTGGGTTGGAGCAATCGCCCTGCCAACACCACTCAAATCTCCAGCCGGTCTCGCGTGTGGTACACCTGTAGCAATGAACAAACAAACGAGTTAGCTCGGGGCCACCGCGCGAAAGCGTTGATTGGTCTGCAAAAGACTCGGATGAGCCTTCGCCGGGTGAAAAGTGTTTCCATCTTGTGCGAATAGATTTCCAAACCGTCCTTATTTCGAGACCCATCCCAGGACGGAATTCCGTGATTACTGAATGGGCACATGGAAAGTCTCGACGGTCCGCATTCCGACATAAGTGGGCAGCCTCCAACAAACTCTAGATGAACGGGTTAAACACGAAGAAGAAGCACAGGGAATCAGGCTGATCCAGGAGCCGAAACGCCCACGGTTTTTCGAACCGCGTGGTTTGAGATTTGAACGAGGGCGTGTCGTTATGCGACGTTCATGTTCAAGTCGGAAGCGGCTTGGGCGCGAATCGTCCAGAGGGTCTCCCGAAAGGATTCCGGGTTTAATCCGGCGGACCGGCAAACGTACGGGAAGTCCACTTCATCCTGAAATAGGAAGTATTCGGCCTTGCGCTTGTGGGGGATTGGACCGCGCACCCAATCTGCGATCGCGCTATCCAGGACGGCACGCCAGAGCCTTTCATTGCCACTTCCTTGATTATGAAAAACAAGGTTGCCCAAGGTATGCTCCTCCTACGTTGATCGCCTTCCGGCCTCCATATTCGCAATTGAGGCCGATGGACTCAATGGTTCGGAGGAGCTATTGTTGCAAGTACTCGCGACCTAGGACTGGGATGACAAAACCGTTGCCGCCAACTGCGCCCGTCCCGACCCTTAGAAGTAAATCCCAATTGGAGATGGGAGATTCCGGGTAAAAGCGATTTTTTCAAGGTATAGTAGGGCTTCAGAACGAAATCTGAGGAGGAAATACGATGCGAACAAGACTGATGCAATCGCTCACTGTTCTGGCATTTCTGTTGGTGGCGGGAACTGCAAGCATTTCCGCACAACAACCGGCCACCCCGCCTCCGCCTTCCAAATTCAAATTGACCAGCTCCGCATACCCCGAAGGCTCGATGATACCAACGCAATTTTCATGCGCGGATCCCAACGCGGCTTCGCCGGCCCTTTCTTGGACCAACCCGCCCAATAACACCGCCAGTTTCGCTATGATTATGCATGATACCGACGCCGCCCCGATGAAGGGCACGATGGACGTCACGCACTGGATCTTTTGGGGAGTGCCCGCCAGTTCGACTTCCGTGGCTGCAGCGGTGAAGCCGGATTCGACACCCGATGGCATCGTACAAGGCAAGAATATCCGCGGTGTAAATGGATATCAGCCGCCATGCCCGCCTCCCGGCGCTACCCCCCACCACTACATTTTCGAAATTTACGCGCTCGACACAAAGCTCGACCTGCCGGCAGGATCGCCTCGCGCGGATCTTTTGAAAGCGATGGATGGCCATGTAATCGGGAAGGCATCTTACTTTGGACTTTTTGGGCGATAATCACCGGCGAAGATTGGTGTTGTCATACTAGAAGAAACGCTCTGTTGCAGAACTTCTGCTTTGGCAAAGCTGTGCCGACTGGGTATGGCGATTCCCTTCTGGGACGGTGGATAGGTCGCCATGACAATCTAAACTTGACATGACAAGATAGCTGCCGTATGTTCATGCGCAAGGGCTGTCATTAAACGAAAATCCGAGATTCTTTTTAAAGGCACTGCAGCAACAAAGGCATCCATGAACCTAATTGACACGGTACGATTAATCTTGAAACAGAAGGGCCAGAACATTTGGTCTGTCCCACCCGAAGCGTGCGTCTACGAAGCGATCGAAATCATGGCGGACAAGCATGCGGGGGCGCTTCTGGTAATCTCCGAAGGCAATCTCGTCGGCGTTGTTTCCGAACGTGATTACGCTCGTAAAGTTATCTTGCAGGGAAAGTCCTCCAAGCAAACCCAGGTCAAGGAAATCATGACGAGTCCCGCGATTTTTGTGACTCCGGAGCAGACAATCGAAGACAGCATGAGAATCATGACGGAGAAGCACATTCGCCATCTGCCGGTGGTAGAAAATGGGAAAATCCTGGGAGTAGTTTCAATCGGTGATCTTGTGAAGTGGATGCTTTCCGCTCAGCAGCACACCATATCCCAATTGCACAGTTACATTAACAGTCAGTATCCGGGCTAACGCGCCTTCCTTGTCGATGACGCTGCGCGATTCTGGCGCGGATCGCATTGCGGCGATAGGAAACCCCGGATAACCCTACGTCAATCCGCCCGCCTTTTCGGACTGGCAGTGCCAAGACGATTTCCCTTCAGCTTAACGGTTCTTTCGGTCTCGGCGTCTTCAACTTTATCGATCCAGGCGAGTTCGGCATCGTGGCCCGGGTCCACGTCAATTTCCATAAATCGCCTCTGGACAAGTTCCTCGCGATCGGTCGGTCTCTTATCCTGTTTCTTTTTCTTGATGACGCGCCCGGCCATGGCGATCCTCCTTTCCGCTTGGTTCTAATGTCCCTAACGACTCTCTCCGATGGAATTTCCCAGCATTAGGTTAGGACTGCCGAGCCATTGGCGAGTGATTTCGAGTGAGAAGGCGACATTAGGCCAAGGATTCGACGAGGCACCCACTTTCCAGAACTCCGGCCTAACGGTCAAACGGAGCACATGGCCGCGGCCGGAGAGAGACGATGCACACATTACCGCCGTGACGGCATACCCGCCTCGCTACATCAACTCTTCAATGAACGACCTGGCCGTGTCGACAGGTATCCGAAGGCCGTGACGGACTAGGGGGCCCTCGTTCAGAACCGGCTCGGCGCCGTGCAAAGTGGGTACGTCCGTGCGCTCGAAAAATTTCCCAATGGGGATCTCATCGTCCCAGAGCAGGGATTTTCCCATTGCGGCAGTCCAGTCAGCCGAGTCGAAAGCGGGATCGTCCTCGAGCTTTTTTACGCGCGGCTTGAACCACTGGTAGGTATTGTCATGATTATAGGTGACGCAAGGGCTAAAGACATCCAGAAACGAGAAGCCCTTATGCTTGATGCCTTGCTTGATCAACTCGGTGAGGTGTTTCTGCTCGGCGCTGTAACCGCGAGCGATGAATGTGGCGCCCGCGGCCAGGGCCAGGGAAATGGGATTGACTGGCGCCTCGATGTTACCGAACGGCATGCTTTTCGTTTTCATGCCGACGCGGCTGGTCGGTGAGGTTTGTCCGGTGGTGAGGCCGTAGATCTGGTTGTCCATGACAATGTAGAGCAGGTCCACATTGCGGCGCATGGTATGGAGGAAGTGGTTGCCGCCGATTCCGAAGCCATCGCCGTCGCCGCCCGTCACCAGTACGGTCAGTTCGTGATTGGCGAGCTTCATCCCAGTGGCGACCGCCAGCGCCCGGCCATGCAGGGTGTGCATCCCATACGTCTCTATGAAGCCGGGAAAGTTGGAGGAACAGCCGATGCCACTGATGGTCACCACATTGTGGTTGGGAATCTGCAGCTCGACCAGGGCTTTCTGAACGGCCGCGAGTACGCCGAAATCGCCGCAGCCGGGGCACCAGTCGGGATCGACTTTGCCTTTAAAATCGGCAATCTTTTGAAGCTCGGGAGGTGCTACACCGGTCGCCATTGTTCTGTTCTCCTTAGACCATGATTTCGTGCACGGGCACTGAGAGGTTCGTTTTCCCAGCGAGCTGCTGCTTCACTGCCTCGACGACGTGGTGCGGCATGAACGGTTCTCCGTCGTACTTGCGAATATAGCCGCTCGGGACGTAGCTGGTTTCACTGCGCAGATAACGGGCAAACTGGCCACTGTAGTTGTTCTCGACGATGATGGTGTGCCGCGAGCCTTTCAGAATGTCGAGAATCGCCTGGCCATGCAGCGGGACGAGCCAGCGGATCTGTAGCTGATTGGCCGAGATTCCCTGCTCGTTCAGAAGCTCACAGGCTTCCTCGATCACTCCTTTGGTTGACCCCCATCCGATCAAGGTAACATCGGCATTGCGCGGCCCCAGCAGCGCGGGCGGTGGAACGGTGGCCTCAATCCCGCCCATCTTGCGCATGCGCTTTTCCATCATGGCGCGGCGCTTGGTCGGATTAGTGAACTCGTCACTGATCAGCACGCCGTTTTCATCGTGTTCATCAGTACCAGCCGTGTGTGTATAGCCAGGCACGCCAGGAATGGCGCGCGGTGAAATCCCGCTCTTGGTGATCAGATAGCGCTTGTAACCCCCGTTCGTGGCAGACTCAGAGGACGCCCCGTTGCCCGTGGTAATCAGCTCGCCCCGATCAATCGTGGGGGCGAAGTCCAGATCCTTCGGATCCACGCTGAGCCTACCTTCTGACAGCAACAGATCGCAGAGAACGATGCCGGGGCACTGGAAGCGGTCGACGATGTTGAACATCTCGGGGATGAGCTTAAAGCAGTCGCCGATGTCAAGCGGCGCGGCGATCACTCGGGGGTAATCGCCAAAAGCGGCGCCCAGCATTTGCCATAGGTCACCCTGTTCGGTCTTGGTGGGAACCCCCGTGGATGGGCCGGCTCGCTGGCAGTCGATCACGACTACCGGGGTTTCAATCATTGCGGACATGCCAAGGCCCTCGCTCATCAAAGCGAAGCCTCCGCCCGAGGTAGCGCACATCGAACGTACGCCGGCGTGGGCAGCGCCGATGGCCATATTAATCACCCCGATCTCGTCTTCCACCTGCCGGACCATGATGCCGGCCTTGCGCGCGTGCGCCGCCATCCAGTGCAGAACACCGGTCGCTGGGCTCATCGGGTAGGCACAATAGAATTTCACGCCCCCTGCCGCGCCCCCCATGGCCATCGCCGTGTTGCCACTGAGAATCGCGTAACGATTCTCCGTCTTGGGAAGCGGGTTGGAGAAAGGCTTGAAGTTGGAGGCGGCATAATCATAGCCGGCCCGCGCCACGCCGACGTTTTCGGCCACCACGGCGTCGCCTTTCTTCTGGAACTGCTCTTTGATGACGTCCTCCAGCGACTGGAACCCGATGCCCATCATGCTGAGGCCAGCGCCAATTGCGAGCGTGTTCTGGGCTACTTTATTTCGGGTAATGTCTGCCAACTTTGAAACCGGAAGCGGGCAGAGCTGCACGCCGCTACCGGGGGTTCCCGGCTTAATCGTGTCAGCATTAAAGATACAGGCGGCGCCGGCGCTGAGTAGCCCCAGGTGGCGATCCATGGTGTCTTGATTCAGAGGGATCATCAAGTCGATCCGGTCACCCATATTGGTGACCTTCTCAGGTCCCGTACGAATGGTTAGAAAAGTGTGGCCGCCGCGAATAATCGATTGATAGGCGTTGTAGGCGTTCAGGTGTAGGCCCCGACGACTAAAGATCTTTGCGAAAATGTCGCCCGGCGTGGCAACCCCTTGACCGGCCGCGCCACCGATACCAATTGCAAAGGTCTGCTTCATGATGATCCTCACAGTATGAAAGCCGGCCGGGCTTCGACGCCTCGGCGTTCTCGACTGGCTCAAATGAAATTTCAACTTCCGAACAAGAGAGTGCTCCTCGGTCATGCTGACGGTACCTAAAAAATACTTCAGGTACACAGCGATGGCCTAAGCTGCCATATAAAATCCTATTGAGAAGAAAAATAACACTACGGTTGGAACTTCGCAAGCAATTGATTTCCAGACGACTCGGCCAATTTTTATGCCACAGAGACAGCCAATGATTCCTTGAAGAATATCGCTTCTTGGATGGGCCGGACCACCAGCTTGCATTAGAGGGCAAGGCAAACTGGGCATCATTCCGCGTTGCCTCTTGCGAATCTTGGACTTGGAAACCAACCATGGAATTGGACATGCGATTTGATGCCTGGCGCGAGGCTGGCTGTTCTGGAAGTGCCCCGCAAAAACTGCTAGGATGCGCACATTAGGGCGCAACTAAACGGCAATGGCCCGTTCGGGGTGCAGCTGGGCTCCCGCCTGAGTCAGGAGACATATGAAAACACTCGCTCGCAGGATGTTGTGGGTTTTTCTAGCGGCTGTTTGCGCGACGATGCCTCTGGCTGCCTCGACCCTTGTAATTAAAGGCGTCGTCACTGACAGTTCCGGCAAACCCGTTCGTGGGGCCATCGTCAGTGCCAAGTCCGGCATGAAAACGATCAGCCGCTTTTCACAGACGGACGGCAAGTATGAAATCGCCGTAGCCGCGGGAACTTACGATGTCACCGTCGAGGCGTACGGCTTCGCCATTAAGAAAGTCTCGGTGGACACTGCCAAGGCGGGAGAAACCAACTTCAGCCTGTCGCCTGCAAATCTCAGCCTGGCGCGCCTTACCGGTTCAGAATTGGAAAGCCTTTTGCCTGATTCTGCGGAGACGAAACTCCTGAGGTCGAGGTGTATTGAATGCCATAGCCTGCCAACTATCATCCACAGGCGCGGGCAATCTGCTTCCGAGTGGAGAGACTTCCTGCCTCAAATGGCCAAGGGCGCCACCGATGAACCCTTTGCCAATGCAACGCCACAGGAGCTTGATTCGCTGAGCGCGGCTTTGGAAAAATATTTTGGCCCCACCTCCGCCTATTTCAATCTGGATGCGGACGCATCGGAGCTCAAGGCCCATGTGAAGCACGTTGAGCCTTCCGATGAAGCCCTGCGCTCGACTTTGATTCAGTATGACGTGCCAACGAAAATCTCCCGCCCGCACAGCATAGAAATCGATTTAAAAACGAATGTCGCGTGGTTCGGGGAAGAATCTTTCTACGGCAACAAGGCGGCGCGGTTCAACATGGAGACGGAAACTTTTCAGGAATATCCGCTGCTGACCGAAAAGGCGCGCCCGCACACAGGTGCGGTGGCGAGTGATGGACGCTACTGGGTGGCGCTGGCACACAGCAATGACCCGGCCAAGCTGGCCTCGGTAGATCCGGAAACCGGCGAGGTGAAACAATATTATTGGCCGGAAAAGAAAGCCCCCGCTCATACTTTGACCTTCGATCATTCGGGTAATGTTTGGTTCTCGGGAGGAACCTCGGGAGACTTGTGGAGCTTTGATGTGAAAAAGCAGCAGTTCACTTCGCACCCGTATTCGGTTCCGGCGGCTTATCCGAAAGGGACGATGCAGGATTGGGGAGAAATTCCAGGGGAATCGCACCCTGCCCAGGGAAGGTCCTATGACGTCACCGTCGATAATGAGGGCATGGTTTGGTTCAGTGAAATCGCACTGGGTACGCTTGTGAAACTGAATCCCGCCACCGGCGAAACCAAGGACATTCACCCCGAAGGGACGGTCAGCATTCGAGGCATTATTGTGGACCCGGAGGACAATCTTTGGTTCGGTGATTTTCTGGGGCATCGATTCGGGAAATTGAATGTGAAGACGGGAGCGATTAAGTTTTACAAGCCTCCCACGCCGAATGCAACCGTCTATGGAGTCAATTACAACCAGGCCGATGGCACCGTCTGGTTTGCCGATATGAGCGGGAATAACGTCACTCGATTCGATCCGAAAACCGAACACTTCACCGAATACCCGATCCCGCAACGGCCGGATCGTTCCTACGCCCGATTTATCGGGGCAGATATTAAAGGAAGAGTTTGGTTTACGGAATACTTCGGCGATCGAATTGGTTTCGTCGATCCTACGGGAGAGAGCACCGGCTCACAGATTACTTCCAAACGCGCTTCGGCACAGTAAAGATTTCTTGCCGAAAGAGACATATCGAGAAGATTAATTCACTTCCAACCATCGATCGCTTTTCTCTGAAGCGACTCTGGCGGATAGTCAAGCAACTCCAGCCTCAACCCGTTGGGATCGATCACATTCGTCAGGGGCGCATTGGTTGCTCCCGCTCGAGGGTCTTCGACCTTTACACCTTGTTGCCGTAGCGCGCTGACTGTTGTTTTCAGATCGTCGGCCCAGATGCCAACGTGTGACAGCCCCACCGGGCGGTCCGCGCCGGCCGGCGCCAGTTCCAGGAACGTGTCGTGATTTATCTGAAGATAGGCGAGAGTTGGTTTGCCTTCCTTGTTCTTGATTGAGAACGCTTCGCGAAAGCCCATGACCTTGGTGTAATAGTTCATAGATTCGTCGAAATCCTTGACGTACATCCCGACATGATTCAGCCTGAGACCCGTCACTTTTTCTTGTGGCGCGGCACTGGGCTGCGTCGTGAAAATCCCAAGGGCGAGTCCAGCCATAAAGAGCGCTAATCCACGCAACCTGCGCATGTGATCCTCCCTGATAACTCGATGTCAGCCCATCGAAATGCGGTGTGCGGAATTATGCCACCCTGCGAACGTGGGCTAACCGGTCTCTGCGCAAACCATATGCCGGACTTTCGTCTGGCGTCAACCTCAATTCGGCTCATTGAAACGTTACAGGAACATTCTGAGAAGAAGACAAACCTGGCCAGAATCCAAGCGGTAGCGCAGCATCACCCGATTGCGCTACGGCATTTCTTGTGTCGGAACAACCGTGATCTGATCGCGGGTAAATTCGAATTGTAGGATCCAACTACTCAAGACGCCTCGGGCGCCGATCTTTGGCGGCTTGAATTTCCAAAGCTGCGCAGCTTCTAGAGCCGCTCGCGCGAAATATTTGCTGGGTCCACGCGATTCGAGTTCTGCGTCCTCCACGTTTCCCGACCGGTCGACATTGACTTTGACGCTGACCCTCACCGTGCCTCGAATGGATTTCCTCGCGGACAGGAGGACGTCAGGCAACTCCTGGTGAGAGACTTCGCCGCGGGACGGGGCGCCTGCTGGTAATTTCGCAGCTGTGTTTGTTTTTTCTTCATGAAGGGTTTCCGGGTGAATCAAGGCGGGCACTGGAACCGGAGCTTTGGGACTCCGCTCTTCCTCCGCAAGGGGCGGCCTCGCCGCCTTGGTCGAACGTGCCTGCGGGGACGGTACCTGCCTCGGTGGAGTTGGAACGAGCGGCTGTTCGCCCGTGACGGCAGGAACCGGCGGAGCATCTGCGTGGCGGCGCAATAGTCTCGGCCCTGCCAGAATTGCGACCAGCGCCAGCACGAATCCGACTGCGATAGGCACACCATAGCTGCGGCGTTTCGCAGGCGGCCTTGACGGGCGGGCGATGCGCTGCGGCACTGGTAAGGGAGTCCGGACCTGCGGCACTGGAGCGCGGCCTTCCAATCGAGCCGCGATTTGCGCAACTGTCCATCGGCGCTCAGCGTCTCGATGCAGACAGTGACGCGCTATATCGAGAAAGGGCTCCTGCAAAGTCTGCGGCAGCCGAGGATCCTGTTGTTCCGCTGTTGGCGCGATGGGCAGATTTTGAGTCAGTGTCTCGACGAGGGTCATGCCCAGCGACCAAACGTCACCCGCAGGTGAAATCGTTTCAGACAAGGAGTGACCGCCACGGGCAATTTCGGGCGGATCGTACGCGGTCTGATTGCCAGGACCAGCAAGCGATTCCCCCGCGCGGCGCAGCCCATCGCTTGATACCTTCAATAGGTCGCCGCTGGCCATGATGTTGGCCGGTTTGAGATGGCCGTGTACGAGACCTTTGCTGTGAAGGTAGGCGAGGACATCCAGGACCGACTCAAGCATCGCCCGAGCTTCAGCAGGCTGAAGCGCCCGGACGGGAAGAACCTGCGCAAGATTCTCCTCGGCACACTCCATTAAGACATAGACAAAGGGCACGCCGCCTAGCTCGCAGCCTCCCATCTCATAAAGTGGAATCAGGTGAGGATGGGACAGGTCAGCTGCCTGTTGCCAACGCGAAAGTTGGAGTTCACCATTTTCCGGAGCCGCAGGAATAAGCTTGATGGCAGCTTTGGCAAGAACTTCACCCTCACGGCGGTCTGTGAGGAACACCGCGCCGTGTTCGGATCCGCCTAAGTATCGAAGCAGTGGGAACTTCCCGTCAACCTGCTGACCTTCCAATTGTTTCCATGTGTCAGACATGATTCGACCTTGTCGGGTGATGGGCCAGGGCTTGAATTCTATTGTACCCAGGTGCTGAGTCCAAAATGTCAACCGAATACAAGCGGGGTGCCCAGTAGGATAAGACAAGTGGGCGGATGAGGTGCCAAGTGCCGGGCGCGATTCGGTGCGCGTTGGGGGCCCTATCGTTTCCATCTTCGCGCTTCCGACTCCATGGCCGAAATGAGTTCGTGGGTTCAACAACTGGACGAGAATTCGCTTGGACACGCAAGCCACTGAGGGGATTCGCGCGGACAAAAGAAAAAGGGAGGAACCTGCTGAGGCTTCCTCCCTTTCTCCATGGTACGACGGGGAAATTCTTTCGTGTTAGCTGATCGGATTGTCGGTTGACTTAGCAGTTGTGGTCAGGTTAACCCGGATCACGCCCGACTGGTCGGTGAAGAAGTAGCGCTGGCCAGTCACACCCTGATTGATCGGGCCGGCAATGATCGAGTATTGCTGGTACGTGGCGGCGGCCGCATAAGTGAACTTATAGCCGCTCTTCGTTCCAGTCACTAGAGCCGAGTCCACAAGGTCCGCAGCCGTAGAAGTGGGAGCCGTTGATGGCCCCAAATCGCTAAGCTTGGTGGGATAGTTCCCGTAAGTGATGGCAAACGCCACCGAAGAAGTATTGATCGTTCGGAGTGAACCCACCGCAGACGCTTCGTTGGCCGCCATCTTCGACCGCAGCAGGTTCGGGATAGCAATGGCCGCGATGATCAAGATGATCGCGACAACGATTAGCAACTCTATTAACGAGAAGCCCCTTTGTTTGTTCTTCATAAAGTCTCCAGAATATTTGAATTTCTTTCCGTCGTACGCATACAGTATGGCAAGCACTGTGCCAAATGGCCCCGCCGTGACAACTCGCCCAACGGATTATCTGTATTCTATTCAAATATAAAGGGTTAATGGAATTCTGGATCGGACCAATTTCGCAGACACTTGAGAAACCGGCCTCCCAGAAACACGCCAAGTGTAGTCTCTGCGTACAGCCGATACGCCAATTGAACAGTTCTCTTTGTCCATGTTCCAAACTAAAGGTGCGGTGACCTGCCCCCGAAAACTAGTTCATAATTCAGTTTTTCTGGGCATTTGACGGAGAGAGGAAAAGCACCAAAATGAAACGCCGATTTTGAGGGGAGCAGATCATTAAAGTGTTACAGGACGGCAGGAGTCCCGGTGAAAGACATGTGCCACCGGGACGGGATCAGAATTGCCGCGCTCGGCTAATGAAAGGCAAAGTATGGACGGCTGGCCAGGAGTTCGAGTCCCCTGCCCCACCATGGCTTCGACTTTCAAAAAACATTCAACTCGAAACCTGGGTCAGGTACCGATTGGACTCTTCGATGTCACAAGCTTTGGTTCTTCACAATTGGCGTCCGAATCCGTTTGATCTCGACCCGGCGTATTTTTCTTGAGCAGTTCATAGAGATGTGTGCGACTAATTCCCAAAATTTCCGCGGCGCGCACCTTGTTGCCGCCGGCGTGAGCTAGAACGCGCTGGGCATGCAACCGAGCGAGCTGGTCCATCGTCAATTGCACTTCACTCTCCGTATTTGCTGTCGATGGCAAAGTCTGAATTCGGGCGGGGAGGTCGCGGACGTCAATCACGCTGGATTCAGTCATCATACAGGCATGCCCAATGACATTCTCGAGCTCGCGAACATTGCCAGGCCAGGCATAGCGGGCCAGAATGGTCTGCGCACGCCGTGTCAATCCCGCCAAAGGTTTATTGTATTGCGCCGCGAAAAGTTTCAGGAAGTGTCGCTGCAAGATGGGCAGGTCTTCGCGTCGTTCCGCAAGCGACGGCACCTTCAATTCGATCATGCAGAGCCGGAAATAAAGATCCTCTCGAAATTTGCCCTGGCTCACCATCTCGGGGAGGTCCCGGTTTGTGGCGGCGATTACACGAACGTTTACCTTGCGAATTGCCGGCGATCCCACTCGCTGGATCTCTTGGTTCTGCAAGACACGCAGGAGTTTGGCCTGCAGCGGTAATGGCATTTCACCGATCTCGTCCAGAAAGGCGGTTCCGCCGTCGGCATACTCAAAAACTCCCACCTTATCCTGATGCGCTCCTGTAAAGGAGCCCTTGACATGTCCGAATAATTCGCTCTCCGCCAATGTCTCTGAGATGGAAGAGCAATTCAAGGCCACAAAATTTCCCTTCTTGCCAGGACTTAGGTGGTGCAGAGCTTTGGCAACCAGTTCCTTGCCTACTCCGGTCGGTCCGGTGACGAGGACGCTGCGGAAATGAGGAGCGATTCGCCGGATCTGCGAGATGAGCTCAAGCATAAGAGGGCTGCGGCCAATCATCCCGTCGAACTCGAAATTCTCGAGTAGTTCATTCTCCAGCTTCAAACTGCGCTGCCGGTGCTTCGAATCCTCCTTAATCTGATTGATTCTCTCCCGGAGTTTTTCGGGTGAGAACGGCTTTGGAAAATAGTCAGCCGCTCCTTTTTGAATCGCCTCCACCGCTGATTCCGTCGAATAATAGCCCGTCATCAAGATGACATCGATGCCCGGATCGAATTCCAAAACCTGTTGCAGGACCTCCATCCCTTGGACCCCCGGCATGACCAGGTCGAGAAGGACGATTTGCGGGCGGGTTCGGCGGATCAGGTCCATGCCGGTTTGCGGATCGGTCGCCGCCTGAATTTCTAGATCTTCGTTGGCCAAAATGAAGCGAACGAACTTAATATTCGCGGGATCGTCGTCGATGACTACGAGTATCATGCTCAAAGGTGGCTCTCTCCCTGCAATTGATTTGCTTCCATCACGATACGTTCTCCACTATCCGGCAACGCCGACCGTCAAATCCATCACTCGCCGCGTTAGCTCGTCTTTGGTAAATGGCTTCCGAAGGATAAATAACCCCGCTTGCGTGACTCCTTGCTTGGCCATCACGCCGTCGGTATAGCCAGACATGTAGAGCACTCTCATATCGGGGCGCAGCGGAGACAACGTCTCAACCAAGGTCCGCCCGCTCATGCCCGGCATGACCACATCGGTCAACAGCAGGTCAATGGTTGTATCTGTTTGTTTTGCGATTTCAATCGCTTCGAAAGCATCCTTGGCTTCGAGAACCGTCAAGCCCATGTCCTGAAGCATCCGGCGAGTCAGCTTCCGAAGAGCATGTTCATCTTCCACAAGCAAGACTGTCCCATGTTCCTGGATGAGCCTTCCGGACGACTGAACTGCCGGCACCTTTTCCGCAGTCCCTGAGACGCGTGGAAGATATACCTTAAAAGCGGAACCCTTCCCTGGAGCGCTATCAACGATAATGTAGCCGCCACTCTGCTTGACCACTCCATAAACCGTGGCTAACCCCAATCCAGTTCCCTGTCCTTTGGTTGTGAAAAATGGCTCAAATATGTGGGATTGCAATTCGGCGTCCATTCCGCCCCCCGTATCGGCCACTTTCAACATAACGTAAGGACCGGGTGCGACGCAGCGATGCAGAGTCGGGCTTGTTTCGTCCAATTCAACGTCTGCCGTTTCGATCGTAACCTTTCCACCTTGCGGCATTGCGTCTCGCGCGTTCACGACCAGATTTAAGATCACCCGCTCGATCTGGTTTCGGTCTGCTTTTACAGTCCCGACTTTTTCGGCCGGGATTATGTCCATCGTGATATTTTCACCGATCAATCGTTCCAACATTTTTCCTGCCCCGTACACAATCTCGTTGAGATCCAGGACCTGAGGTTCGAAGACTTGCTTCCGGCTAAAGGCCAGGAGTTGTTGCGTAAGGGAGGCCGCCCGCTTTCCCGCGTTCTGAATCTCGTCGACCGCTTCCCTGTACGGGTCATCCGATGGAATGTGCTTCTGAAGCTCTTCGCAATAACCAAGGATCACACCCAATAGATTGTTGAAGTCGTGAGCGACTCCGCCCGATAATCTTCCGATGGCTTCTAGTTTTTGGGAAAGAAGGAGCTGCTTCTCTAAATCTTTGCGCTCTGAAACGTCTCGGTTCACAATCACGATCTTCTCGACTTCCCCGCTGCTATTTTTGACTACGCTAGCCGTGGATTCTAACGGCACCCAACGCCCGTCTTTGTGGCGAATTCGATATTCGAGACTGCGTCCTACTCCTGAGCGTTTGGCCTCAGCGGCTGCCTCGACTACTTTTTGCTGATCCTCCGGGTGAATTTGCTCAAAGCCCTTGGACTGGCTCAGTTCCTCCGTCGAGTAGCCAAGCAATTTCTGGTAGGAGGGGCTGTTATAGATGCGGTTCCCGTTCCCATCCACGACTGCAATCATGTCGGCGGCGTTTTCGCTGATTAAGCGAAAAAGCTCCTCTCGTTCCGCAATCTGTTTGCGAACGCGAAAAAGCTGAACTTGCTGGAAAACGACATAGAGATCGAACAACATGACCAAACTCACCAGGGCATGTACGGCCAGGCTGGTGTCCAGCGAGTAGTAGCCGTTGAGGCTGGGGATAAATGCAGGGAGCACGAAGGAAACAATTCCGAACGTCAATGACAGAGAGACTAGGATGCCTGTCGAGGACAGCCACCATTGGCGCCGCTCGGTTTGGTGCCAGGTCTCCGGAATCATAGACGCCGAATGGCTCCTGCCGAATATTGAAGAAAACTTCATCCCGAATGAACTCCAATTGAATTTCGAGTCTTGGAGCGTGATGTCCACTATTCTGCAATAGGTTGGAGTACGGCCTTGCCGTCAATCGCGGAGGCGTGTCTTCGAAGTTATCGACTGAATTGAAGTAAGTTTGTTCGATTTCTTTTCATCGTGCCTTAAATCTTAACCATTGATTTCTGTACGGGGAGGGGCGTGGCGCCAACCCGCATTCCGGCTGGCGGGAGGCGTTCAATCATGACTTGCGAGAAGAGTTGGACTACATCGCGCGGATCTGTGCTGAGCAGGCCAAGTTGCGTTCAAGGTGCTCATCCATAAGGACCGCCACATACTGGGAGCACGTGGCCATCTCGGCTTCAGCCCACCTTCTGGCCGAGGGAATCACACGCCCGAGCTTTTCCATTACTGAGTAATAGGCTCGAATTGTACGAAATGAGCCTTCCCGGCCCCTTAAATCGGGAGCCAATTCGTGCACTTTCAGAATTGCCCGGAAGTCGCGCGAACTAAATGAAGGAGTCGAAATGCCGACTGCGGCGCGAATGCGGTCCGAAACTGGCCGCGTGGCTATGCCCGCGATGGTCGCCCGCCAGTAATAGAGCGCGAACTGGCTGAACGCGACAATCGAAATACAGAATAGGATTGCAGCCATCACTTGACTTGGAACTCCTTTCTCAAGGCCTCCGATTGGAGATCTGTCCCAATCATCAAGCTTTCCGAATTTCCTCCATACTCTTAAACAAACTCAGAATTACGCATGATCTGGATTGGAACCGACATGCCCCGTGCGCTTTAGTTTCTGAAGCAGGGCCCTGCACTTCGCTTCAGGAAGCACATCTTGGCGCATCATCTCCATTAAAAGCTCATGCACAACAAGACATACGTCATTGGTCTGTTCTTCTTGGATGCAAGACTCGCCGGAACCCTGCGGAATTTCGGATTCGGGCAGGAATTCGCCGCTGAGTTCTCCTATCCATTTGTCCAGTATCCAAAGTTTTTCCGGATCGGCACATTTGAACTTGACGGCCATACCCATGCCAGCTAATGAGTAGACGACCTCCGCCTGTGCTTCGAAGGAACGTTTTTCTTTGATGAGGCGCAGCTCTACAATTGATCCTGCCGAGAAGGAATTATTCGAATCTACGTAACAACCCTCGCGGCTTAGATCGGAAGTGCGCCCTTGAATTTTTGTTTTGGACCTAGGCTCGACGGCTTCGACCGTTACGGTGAATGGGTATCGCGCTTGTCGGCGACGGTCATTGGCGTCGTGTTCAGCATACTTCCCTGCTTGATAGGTTTGCGTTTCGGACATCGTCTTTGCCTCGATTTGTTATAAGTGATGAAATCTCTGTCTTCCATAAAGCACAGGGCTTGCCAATAGCGGTCGGACGAACCATTCGGGAATCAGTAAGTTACAGACAACCGAATTTCAGGCAAAAATGCGACTGTCCGAATGGCACACGATTGTATGCAGCGCGCACACTTCGTGATTCCTACGCTCGTGCCCGCTCGCGGCCCGGCTCCCAGAATATTGCGCCAGGGTGTCGATGCGCGGCTAACCAGAAATGGTCTTAGATTTGAGTTCACGGCGTCCTCTTCTGAACTCCCCTGGTCTCTGCTTTAAGAGATACTTTGGCGATGAAAGGGCCACTTGAAAATCGCCGCATTTCATCGCGGATAAATCAATCGCGGACAGTCCGCGCAATACCCGCTTAGGTCCTGAGGAGGGGGATGATCGGAATGTGGGAACGAACAAGAATTGTAGGTATGGAATTGGCTGACAGAGTTATACTCTGCCAACTCTAAGTTGGCAGGAGCCCATGCCGATCCCCCCTGGCAAACGTCTAGGGCCCTACGAAATTCTCACCGTGATTGGTGCGGGCGGCATGGGCGAGGTCTACAAAGCCCGCGATACTCGCCTCGATCGAATTGTCGCCATCAAAGTTCTTCCTGCTCATCTCGCCGACCGCGCGGAGTTGCGCGAGCGCTTCGACCGCGAAGCAAAAACGATTGCCGGCCTGAACCATCCCCACATCTGCACTCTTCACGATACCGGCCATCAGGACGGAATTGATTTTCTGGTGATGGAATATCTCGAAGGCGAGACGCTGGCGCAGCGACTACAGAGAGGTCCTCTGCCTCTAGAGCAAGTGTTGCGGTACGCCATCGAGATTTCCGACGCGCTGGACAAGGCGCACCGAAAAGGAGTGACGCACCGTGATCTGAAGCCAGGCAACATCATGCTCACCAAGACCGGAACGAAGCTGCTTGATTTTGGGTTGGCGAAGTTGAAGCAGGAGATTTCTCCGGCCACTCCGGACTCGCAGCTTCCGACGATGAAGAGCGCAATCACGGGCGAAGGAACGATCCTTGGCACGTTGCAATACATGGCGCCGGAGCAACTGGAAGCCAAGGAAGCAGACGCCCGCACTGATATTTTCGCCTTCGGCGCGGTTGTCTACGAGATGGCGACGGGCAAGAAGGCATTTGCGGGCAAGAGCCAGGCGAGCGTGATCTCGGCCATCATGTCGTCCGACCCTGCCCCAATGTCGTCTCTTCAACCGATGACACCTCCGGCGTTCGACCGAGTGATCAAGACATCCTTGGCAAAAGAGCCGGACGATCGGTGGCAGACCGCCGCCGATCTGTGCCGAGAGCTGAAGTGGATTGCTGAAGGCGGCTCGCAAGTCACGTTGGGTCCGACTTCCGCAGTGAAAGGCATTCGCGCACTCGGGCGGCGAGGGCTAATCGCCAGCGCAGGCACGCTGCTGTTGGTTGCGGCGATCACGACCTTGGCGACTTGGAAATTGAAGCCTTCTCCTCCACCTTCCCCACGGCCTGTCACCCGCACTGTCATAACGTTGCCGCCGGGCCAGAATTTGGTCAGCACTATGGCCCTCTCTCCCGACGGCACTCATCTTGCGTATGTCGCCATCCAGAGTGGCACCCAGCAGCTTCACCTGCGGGCGATGGATAGCCTGGACGCCAACCCCATTCCCGGTACCGAAGGAGCTACCGAGCCCTTCTACTCGCCTGACGGCCAATGGTTGGGGTTTTTCTCGGGCGGAAAGCTGAAGAAAGTCTCAGTGAGCGGAGGAGCGGCGATAACCGTCAGCGGTGTTGAGTCAATCCATGCCGGGGCCAGTTGGGGCAGCCAGGGCAACATCATATTCGGGAGTGTTACAGAACCTCTCAAGCAAATGTCAGAATCGGGAGGCGCCCCTCAGCTGCTAACTCGTCTCGAGAAAGGAGAAACCAGCCACCGCTGGCCGGAGTTCTTGCCCAACGGTAAGGCAGTGCTCTTTGCTGCTGGAAATGGCGGAAATTGGTCAGGCGCGCTGATCGCCGTCCAGTCGGTCGGGACAGGCGAACGGCGGAACCTGGTTCAAGATGGAACGTACCCCCACTACGCACCCCCTGGGCACCTGCTGTTTGTGCAAGGAGGAACGCTGATGGCCGTGCCATTCGATCCCCAGCGGCTAGCGACCACGGGCGCGGCGGTTCCCATGGTGGAGGGCATACAGCAATCTGCAAACAGCGGAGCCACCCGGTACAGTATTTCCCCAACGGGGACGCTGGTCTATGCTTCTGGGGGCGCTCAGGCAACTCAACGCAAGCTGGTATGGGTCAATCGTAATGGGGCAGAGCAGCCCTTGGACGCCCCCGCGCACTCCTACGAGACCCCACGGATTTCTCCTGACGGTCGCCGGGTATCTGTGGACATCCGGGAACAGGACTCTCAAGTCTGGCTGTACGATCTCTCCAGGGAGACGCTGACCCGATTGACTTTTGAGGGGACTACGAACCAAAACCCGGCTTGGACACCGGATGGCAAGCGGATCGCGTTTCAATCAAACAAGGAAGGGTCTGGGCTCAGCCTTTTCTGGTTGCTGGCCGATGGCAGCGGGGGGCTAGAGCGGCTTACAACCAGCGAATCTCTTCAGGCTCCAAATTCCTGGTCCCCGGATGGGCAACTGCTCGCCTTTACTGAACTCAATCCCACAACTGGATGGGACATCTGGGTGCTGCGGATGGGCGACCCTTCGGCAAGCCAAGGGCAAGTCCGCAAGGCGCAGCCATTCCTCCAAACACAATTTACGGAAGGAGCGCCGCGGTTTTCCCCTGACGGGCGCTGGCTGGCGTATGTCTCGGACGAATCCGGCCGCTATGAAATCTACGTGCAGCCATATCCTGGTCCGGGCGGAAAGTGGCAAATCTCTACGGAAGGCGGTACAGAGCCGTTGTGGAACCACAACGGGCGGGAGTTGTTCTACCGCAGCGGCGACAAAATGATGGCTGTGGACATTGCCACGCAGCCGAGCTTTTCCGCGGGCAAGCCCCGGACGCTTTTTGAAGGTCGGTATGCTCGGACCACGGCAACGATCCCCACCTACGACGTGTCTCCCGACGGCCAGCGCTTCTTGATGCTCAAGCCCAGTGAGTCGGCAGGGAGTGCACCGACGCAAATCAATGTAGTGCTGAATTGGTTTGAAGAGTTGAAGCGCCGCGTGCCTGCCGGCTCGAAGTGAATCCACGCTGGTTGGCAATAGCATCTCTCTCCTAGGCCAATTCCTGAGACAGGATTTTCGGAATTTGGCCCAAACAGACACGACCAGATCGCCATATTCCGAGAACAAAACCTGACACGCGTTGGCCGCCAACTCAACGCTTGTCTCCCTAATTGAGGCTCGAACCTAGGTGTGACGATAGCCGCTTATCGGCATCGCTCGGCGCAGAGCCCTAATTTACAAACTGGAGGTTGTCCTGTAAGTGCTTATTTTAGCATCGCTTACTCAGGTGGCTCTGAGATGCGAAGTACATACGTACTACTAGTTTGTTACCTCGGTGCTATTGGCGCCCCCCTTCCAATCCTTCAGACTTGGGGCGTCCCAAATTTATGCATACCGCAGACGATGTCGACGCACTCTTAAAGGCACGAGCTGAGATTGATGAACAGCTCCGCCGGCACAAGAATGCCTTGACGGTGCTGTTTACCGACGTGGTGGGCTCGACTCGCTTCTTTGAGCGCAATGGAGATACGGCCGGGCTGGTGATGATCCATCGCCACGATGAACTGGCCGCGCGCGCTATCCAACAATATGAAGGCAAAGTCGTTAAGACGATCGGGGATTCCGCCATGGCGGAATTTTCAAATCCCGGGTCGGCTGTGCGCGCAGCCGTGGAGATCGAGCGCCAATTTCTAAAGCTGAATTTGACGCTGCCGGAAGAACACCGCGTGCAGGTTCGCATTGGCGTTCATACCGGCGTTGGCTTCCGGAAAGGGAATGATTTATTCGGGGATGTGGTCAACGTAACGGCGCGCATGGTGAAGCGCACGGCGCCCGCGCAAATTCTCATATCCCGCGCCATGCATGAAGCGATCGCGAACGAGTCCGATCTGCACTGCCGGTGGCTCAGCAAGCTCACGATCGATGGGCGCACGGAAAAGGAAGATATCTTCGAAGTTGTGTGGACCGACGCCGAAGCCTATCGTGACGTGCAAGACAGGTTGGCGGCCTCTTCCACTATCCCGCCGCGCTACGAAGTCTTATCTCAGATTGGGACTGGCGGGACCGGCATCGTCTATAAAGTTCGCGACCTCGAAACCAGCGAAATCGTGGCCCTGAAGATTCTCAAGCCTGAGATTGCGTCCGATCCGGATGTTCAGGAAAATTTCAAAAGAGAGTTGTGCCTCGCTCGCAAAATCACGCACAAGAATGTTTGTCGCATCCATGAATTCAGCCGCTTGAACGGGACAGCCTACACTTCCATGGAATTTGTCGAGGGCGAGAGCTTGATGTCCAGGCTGTATCGCGTGGGATCGCTGCCTTTGAACGAGGCGCTGGAAATTGCGCGACAGATTTGCGCCGGTCTCCGCGAGGCCCACGCACAGGGAATTGTGCATCGCGACCTGAAACCAGGAAATATCATGTTGGACCGGAACGGCACCGTGAAGATCATGGACTTCGGCATTGCGCGAATGATTCAGCGGGATGGTCCCATGACGGGCACGATCGTTGGCACGCCGGCGTACATGTCGCCCGAGCAGGCTGAACTCAGACCCGTGAGTTCGTGCACTGACATTTATGCGCTGGGACTAGTGCTCTACGAAATGATCACAGGGGTCGCTGCCTTCAGCGGGGACACTCCCGTAGCCGTTGCTTTGAAGCAGATTCGAGAGTATCCGAAACGACCTCGTGAAATCGTGCCGCAGCTTTCAGGCGCCATCGAAAAAGTGATTATGAAGTGCCTGCAAAAAGATACTGCGAAACGTTTTCAGTCCGTTGATGAATTTGAGGTAGCCCTGGTGAAGGCCGCGAGGGCCAGGCGCGTCAGTCCCTGGGAGGCCGCGCTGAACCGGGGGCTCGTGCGCGCGGAACGCGAGATTCCCGACCTTTTGCGCCAAGGCGTTGAATATGCGAAAACCTTTTTAGAGCGGCAAAATTGGAGTGGTCTGCTGAGGACTCAAAAGGAACCCACGGCGATGCTCGGCGTAGCCGGCATGGTGGGGGCCTTAGCTATCTTTGTGCTGATCGGGGGATGGAAGCCCCGCACGATCAATGCGCAGCCCATCAAGACGGCTAGCCAGAATACTATGTCGCCTGTTGCGGCGGCCAATGGTTCGTCTTCTGGGTTCGCATCGCGCCCGCCACAGAATTCTTTCGAACCGATGGCATCGCATGAGGTTGATCTGTATGGAGACTCCAGGGCTGATCACGGAAAGCCACTGTCATCCATTCCTGATTTGCCGAAACACAAGCTTTCAGCTGAGCCTGCTGCGCCACTCATAGCATCGTCAAAGCCGGATCAAATCGTAAAACACGCGAATTCGGCTGGTCGGACAAACGAGCGGAAGGCGCATTCGGCCGCACAGGGGTCGACTCAACAGCAGGCGCTCGCGAACCCGACACAGTCGGAGGTCCTGACACCGGTAAGCGCCCCGCAACCTGTGGAACAGGAACCTGCGACGAATTCATCGCAGTCCAGCGCTTTCCCCGATATGACCCACGAGCAAGTTATAACGTCGAGCCAGACAAAGACTGGTGTCGACGAGCCGAAGACACCCAAATTTTATTTCGAGGTGGGGTCGTTCAAAGACGAGACCTGGGCGAACAATGCGGTCGACAAATTGACTCAACTCGGCTTTCATGCCGTGTTGATTCACAAAAATCTCTTGTGGTCGCAGTCCTATCACGTCCAAGTGGGCCCCTACACAAACCAAAGAGACATTGCGGAAGTGCGGCAAGCCCTCTCTTCGGAAGGTTTTAAAGTACGTCCGGTAAATTAATTTCCTCCCTCAATCCAAAAGAAGAAATGGGCCGCGATGACCACAGTCTGACGCGTGCGCGCCAGCTTGCCAATTCGCGTCCTGACCCACTCGTGGAAACGCCATCTTTCCCAAATCGATCTCTAACGTTTAGATTTTTGTGAGAAGCCTCCTTACGCCACACTCTACAACTTCTATAAATCCTCGGCGGACCATCCCATTAAATGTCCGGAGGCAGAAGACCACTTCAGATAAGAGGAACTCACGGAACTTGGCTCAAAGTACAGACTCAAGTATCGAGGCTAACTTCGCGCAAATTGGAGGTTTGGCGTCTCTTGTGTCCTGTTGGCCCACCAAAAAGATGTGTTGCGAACCATGCAATGATTGTGCGATTCACTGAGTGCGCTAGACGCGTTATCTCCTTCGCCCGGTTCGAAGCCGGCTAGTATGGAAGGCGATTCATCGCGGCAGCCGAAATTGTCCATAGGCAATTCGGACAAATGAATTTATAATGAGCGCATCGACGTTCCTGTCGGGAAGGAGGTGATCCATTGAGGTACGGTAAGAATTGATTGAGCTGTAAGGGGGGCGCTTGTGATTCTGCCATGCGCCTCTCTTTTTTTGTCTCAGGCCTGTGAATTGACGGAATCTCCGCACCCGTAATATTGAGAAACCTCGGCAAATGAATTAGGACTCGCGAAACAATCAGGGGCAATTGCTTCGTTTGAAATCATCATGGTAAACCGACTGCTTTCGCAGCGATGTGATTTACGGCAAGGGAATGAACGGAGACCGCCCGGAAAATGGTCTTCTCGGCAAGCGGCTCGGAATCCTGTCTCGAGGCAAAATACCGTGCCATCCTCACAGTTTCAACCAGGCCGATCGAGGAAAACTTATCGCGTCGGGAGTATTGGCACGTTATGACTCACGGGGCGGCCGGGGGTGTGCTCTTGCTGGATCATTAGAAAGGCACCCTGCGCCATCCTCTCCACCGCATCCGACCCGCAGTTGCTACACCGACCGTGGGTGTCCAACTCAATTTGCGAAATGCAGCTAACGCAGAACCATTGTTTCTCCATGGTCTCTCCCGATGGCGCCGGATTGCTGGGTAGTCGGCACTTGTTCTTGAAACGAAGCAATGACTGGGCCAAGACTGTGGTTGGAACAACCTTTCTTGACGACCCATGTTCAGTAAGTGACGGGCAGCCCCGCCGAAAACGCTAGACTTACCTTTAGCTCGGCTTCGGGGTCTTCAAGCCCAATTTCACGCCGCACTGCCGCTGTACCAGAGACGGTAAATAGTTCCAATCCCACCCATTTCTTACGTCTTGGCTGGCCCAGCCGGGAGCGGAATCCGTCTACAACTGGTTGCGTGATGTCAATTCCGAGCAACCATTTCCAGCGCATGCTGTGGATTTCACCCCAGAAACGGAATTCTCGGAATGTGGGAAGACCGAGGCTTAATTGCTCAGCCGGGTCCAGGTAGATTTTGCTGCCTGTGTCATGATAGAAGAGGTCCGGGAATCATCTTGAAAAAAATAAAAGCTGTGGCCGCCACTGGCAACCTGAGCACGGGGTTCCGAGAGGAAACCCTTGTCCGGGCCGTCCAACAGGGCGCCGACTTCATTGGCTGCGATGCGGGCACCACCGACTCGGGACCGTATTACCTGGGCTCCGGAAATCCGCGCGGTCCTCGGGAAGGTACTAAACGTAACCTCCGCATCATGATCCGCGAGGCCCTCCACGCGGGGATCCCCGTGATCGTGGGCTCCGCCGGGCATGCCGGCGGCACGCCACACCTCCACTGGACGTTGGAAATCGTCCGGGAACTCGCGCGCGAGAACTCGTGGCATTTCAAGCTGGCAGCCATTGATAGCGAAATACCCAAAGAGCAGCTGCTCAGCGCGTTCCTTAAAGGGAAGATCGCTCCGCTTTGTCCGGCTCCGGAGCTTCAGGAAACCTCCATTCGGCAGGCCGAGCGATTCGTGGCGATGATGGGCATAGAGCCTATCCAATCGGCCTTGAAATCAGGGGCGCAAGTTGTGGTGACGGGGCGATGCAGCGATGTGGCGATCTATGCCTCGTTGCCCGTGCTCGAAGGAATTCCGAAGCACGTCGCCTTTCACGCCGGGAAAATCCTGGAATGCGGCTCGGCGGCTGTAGCGCAGCGATTCTATTCGGATTGCATGGCAGCGGAGCTGGATCAAGATGGGTTCACGGTAGAACCACCGAACCCCGATTTTCGCTGCACTCCGCAAAGTGTCGCTGCCCACACCTTGTATGAAAATGCGGACCCCTATCACCTGATAGAGTCTGGCGGCATGGTCGATACGACTGCCGCTCGGTACGAACCAATCAGTGATAGGGCGGTCCGCGTTTGCGGCGCACGGTTTATCCCCGCCGAGAAATATACAGTAAAAATCGAAGGCGCTGCTTTGGCCGGCTACCGATCGATCGTGGTCGCTGGTATCCGAGATCCCCTCATCCTTCGTCAGTTGGACACATTTTTGGCGAGTCTCCGCACGGTAGTGGAACGAAAGATTGAGGACAACTTGAAATTAGATCGCCATGCTTACACCCTTCAATTTCGCGTTTACGGGTCCAATGGTTCACTGGGCCAAGTGGAACCGTGTCCCCGAGTGGAAGGCCATGAAGTCGGTCTCGTCATTGACGTCGTCGCATCTTCTCAGTCCGTGGCCGCGGACATATTGCCCATCGTCTGGCATACCGGACTGCATCACCCAATTCCGGAACAGGAAGGCTTGATCAGCAATTTGGCATTTCCATTTTCGCCACCAGGCGCTGACATGGGACCTGTTTACCGGTTTTGCGCGAACCACGTGTGGGAGCTGGATGACCCCTGCATGCCATTTCGCATGAAATTCGAGAATTTGTGATTTCCAGGAGACATCAATAAAGGCATGCGGGAACTCTGGCAATTTACAAAGCTGATTCGCAGCAAGAACGCAGGGCCGTTTGAGCTGACCTTTGACATCATGTTTAAGGACGAGGATTGCTTTCGGGAAGTAATGACAAGTGGAAAGCTCTGCGCGGAATTAATCGCTCAGCTTTATAAAGTGGATCTGAAGCAAGTTCGATTCTTCGTGATCGAATCGCTCCTCACCGTAAAGATATCAATTCCCCGGCCGGTTTTCTCCGGGGATGTGGGCGACACCGATGTTTATGGAGGCCAGTTTCACGGCCCCCTGGTTCGGCTGGCAGTGAAAGCGGATTAAAGAGATTTAGTCCGGATAATTCAGGGCCATGACCGAGCGAATTTTCTGGAAAGGAGCCTGGACGCTTGGCTTCAACTTCTTCACCGCTCAAAGCTATACAAATTGCCAAGGACATGGCAGCTCCCACCCGGGTGCGGTGGAACATCGTGGCCCTGGTGGCATTTGTCACCGGGCTTACCTACGTCGATCGCCTCAACCTGGGAATCGTCGCCAAGAACTTCCAAGAGGAGTTCAACTTTACAGCGCAATCCATGGGCTGGATCTTGGGGGCATTCAGCCTTGGGTACGCATGGTTTCACTTGCCCGGAGGCTGGCTCGCCGACCGTTTCGGAGCACGCCGGGTCCTGGCCGGAGCAATCATATGGTTTTCTGCATTCACAGCCCTCACCACAATTGCGCCGAGGTTGCCAATTTTAAATTTATTGGGCGCCGCTTGGGCCTTTGCGATCGTTCGTTTTCTCATGGGGCTTGGAGAATCTGCCGCTTTCCCTGTCGGAAACAAAATGATGGGGTATTGGCTGGGGCCAAGTGAACGCGCGTTCGGAACAAGCATATTTCTGTCTGGTGTAGGTGTTGCTGGAATAATCGCACCCGTCGTGATAACCCGGATAGCTACCGATTTTGGCTGGAGATCACCATTTCTTGTGTTGGGACTGATCGGAATCCTCGCAGCCATCGCCTGTTATTTCTACGTGACCGACCGGCCGGAACAGAATCCACACGTGAACGCCTCTGAACTGGCGCTCATCGCGGGTCATACCGGAACTGAGGTGAAACCAAAGCAAGGGCAAATCTCACAAAAGATCGACGTTCCGTGGGGCACGGTTTTTTCCACACCATCCATATGGGCACTCATGGTCTCCCACTTCTGCCTCGTATACCCCCTCTACATCTTCTTTACCTGGTTTTTTATCTACCTGGTGAAAGTCCGCGGGGTTACAGTTTCAAATGCGAGCTTTTGGGGGTCCGCGCCATTTGTCGCCAATATCATCATGGTGCCCTTTTGGGGATGGTTTTCGGATCGCCTAGTTCAAAAGCAGGGGAAGCGGAATGGCCGCCGGACGGCTGCATGGTTGGGTATTGCGGGCTCGGCAGTATTGCTGTGGTCCGGGAGCCATACCTCAAGCAATACCGCGGCACTTCTACAACTGGCGATTGCGGCGGGATTCAATTTCGCCGCGTCGGCAATTCTCTACACTACGTGCACAGACATATCCAAAAAATATTCAGGTTCGATTTCGGGGATCATGGCTACTTTCGGCAGCCTCGGGGGCGCGGCATCGCCGGTGGTAACCGCCCTGATCGCAACCAAACTGGGCTGGAGCGCCGCTTTGGATTTCGCTGCGGTGGTTACAGTGATCAGTGGCTTCGCTTGGTTCTTCATTGACGCCGGCGGCACGGTGGAGGGGACGTTGGAGGTCCAGTTTGGGTCGCTCAAATCCTGATGAATATTTTTGTCGGGAAGTGGCCCAATATTCGGGATTTGAAAAACGCTGGGGTGCGAGCGGACCGGGAGTGTATGATCGGTAGAGATAATGCCACTGAAAGGGTACCAATGAGTACGAAGGCAATTTTATTGTCGGGATCAGTGCTGCTCGGGTTCTTGTTCGTTTTTGCCAGCACTGCGCGTTCTAATGCAGAACAGAAACCGCCCAATGTTCACATCGACCAGGGAGCGTGCCCATTCGAGTGCTGCACGTATCGCGAATGGGTGGCCCGCACCGACGTGACCCTCCTCGACATTCCCAACGGCAAAAGCGTTGTTGGTCACATCAAGAAAGGCGAGAAGGTACTCGCATTGACGGGAGAAGTTCACAGCGTCCCTTTGCGAGTTGTGGCCCCCAAAGACTATCCCGATGCTGGAGTGAAGACGGGAGATACGATCTATATCCTCCACTACATCGGGGAGGGCTATTGGAAGGTCTGGCATGATGGAAAAGTCGTGGAGGTTGAAGATTTTCCCGGCAAAAGCTTGAAGCCGAAAACCACATGGTGGGTGAAATTAAAAACATCCTCTGGTGGCATTGGTTGGGCTGTCGAACAACACAACTTTGACAACCAGGACGCGTGCGGGTAGCGATGCCGCAAAGTGATTTTGGACAACACGGCTTTCCGCCAATGCACTCTTCCAAACAGCGATAGCGAAATGGGCGCCATTCGCGCTGAGAGTCACCTGACAGTTTCGAACAACCGCGGACTTCGGGGGCGTCTCGGGAACTTCAAATCGAGAGATCAACATGAAAACTCTTTTGGTCGTTCTGCTTGCCGCAATTGTCGTTCCGGAACTGCACGGCCAGGGAGACTGGCCGGCCTATGGCTACGATCAAGCGGGACAACGTCATTCCCCTCTCGCGCAGATTGATACTAAAAACGTTTCGAAGCTCAGGCCGGCGTGGCAGTACGGCATGACCCCTAACGCTCGCAACCCTGAAAATCCCACCCTGGCGGCAACCGAAGCAGTGCCAATCATGATCGATGGGATGCTGTACACCCCAACCGTCCAACACTCGATCGTTGCACTTGAACCAGAAAGTGGTGAGGAGATTTGGAAATATGACCTGGGGAAAGCGAGCGGCACACTTCGTGGCGTGACCTACTGGAAGGGCGACAGAGACAATCCCCCGCGAATTCTTGCGGGAACCAGCGCCGGTCAATTAATCGCGATCGACGCCAAGACCGGGAAACTCGTTTCGGAGTTCGGAACGGGAGGCGTGATTGATCTGAGAGCCGGTGTCTCCGGGAAGTTTCCAGATGCGCGATATCATATGAGCTCGCCGGGGGCCATCTACCAGAACTTGATCATTACCGGAGCGCAGGGCAAAGAAGATGACCCGGACGGGCCGGCGATGGATGTGCGCGCCTGGGATCTCCGTTCGGGCAAGTTGGTCTGGACTTTTCACACCATCCCGCACCCGGACGAGCCGGGCTATGAGACATGGCCGAAGGACAATTGGGTGACCGCCGGATCGCCAGCCAACTGGGGCGCGATCACCGTGGATGCGCAACGCGGCTTGGTCTTCTTGCCGATCGGGCAGCCGGCTGCGCAGTACTTTGGAGGTGCGCGGCACGGACAGAACTTGTACTCGTCGTCGATTGTGGCTCTTGATGGCAATACTGGAAAAGTGCGCTGGTATTTCCAGTTGACCCATCACGACGTCTGGGACTATGACTCTGAAGCGGCGCCGTCGCTGATGGAGATTACGCGAGACGCCAAGAAAATTCCTGTCGTCGTGGCGGTCTCAAAGCCGGGATTAATGTTTTTTCTCGATCGAGAAACGGGCAAATCGATTTACCCGTACGAAGAGCGCCCGGTTCCGCAGAGCGACGTGCCCGGAGAGCAGACTTGGCCCACGCAACCATTCCCGGTGAAACCTCCTCCACTCGCGCGCGTTAGCATGAAGCCGGACGAAATCTTCACCGGTGAGCCGGAACATGAGAAATTTTGCCGTGACCTCGTGGCCCAGATAGGCGGAATCCACAATGAGGGGCCGTACACACCTTACAGCAGCAAAGAGTTCAGGGTCATTTTCCCCGGTCAGCAGGGCGGACCCAATTATGGGGGCGTCTCTGTCGACCCGAAGCTTGGATATGTGATTGTGAACTCGCGAAACGTTGCGGGCATGGGCCGCCTGGATAAAACACCTGAGGGTGATCAGGTGGCCTATCGCCGATTCAGCCCTCTCGGGAAAGGATCATTCAACGCCCGATTCTGGGACCCGGATACGCAGCTGCCCTGCCAGCAGCCGCCCTGGGCTGAACTGATGGCCGTAAACGCAAACACTGGCGAGATTGCTTGGCGAGTTCCGCTGGGGACGAGCGACGAACTGGAGGCGAAGGGCGTCCACAATACGGGATCGTTTGGGCAGGGCGGACCCATCACCACAGCAGGAGGGCTTGTGTTCATCGCTGGAACGATCGACAAGCGGCTGCGTGCGTTTGAAACGCAGACTGGAAAGGAGCTTTGGGAAACCAAGCTCGATTCCGAAGGTCACACGAACCCGATGACCTATCTGGGGCGAAACGGAAAACAGTACGTTGTAATTGTGAGTTCGGGCGTCAATGCGTTCGCGCTGCCCTGACTCTTAGTTGGGCTACTTGTTAGGCTTTGCTTGTTTCGTTTTTTGCTTTGACGGGCTTGACGAACTATATGCGCCGCTGTTTTTAATGAATTCTTCGTTGTAGGTGGCATTGTCGGCGCAGATGAATTCCTTGATATTCCAAGTTGGTTCCAACTTGTAGTTTCGATATCCGGACCAGATCTTCGTATATGCCTTCGGGTCGTCGATCGTAATGTTAATCTCTAAAGCCTCATGGTTAGGACGCCGGATGCGCTCGATTACGTGGAGCTGGTCGGAATGCGGAAGGCCTCCGCGATCGATCCAAGTCTTGTCGTTAAGACCGACGGTGTCGACGACGAGTGTATCTCCCTCATACCAGCCGATCGAGTCCCCCATCCAGGTAAGCTCCGGGTCCTTGGGATGCTGGCGGCCATCGGTGAAGATTTGACGGACATGGTGATCGAACTCAAAGTATTCCATCATGCGCCCTGGAGTCTGAATCATCTCCAGCGCAAAGGGCTGAATATAGATTCGTGGAACACCGGGGGGAAGGCACCCCACGTCCTTGCCTGTTGTCGGATTTACGTAATCGGTTGAGTCCTCAAACGACCTGGGTCCGTAGGACGGTTTTACGGCCAGGAATCTTTCCTTTCCCCAAGGTGTCATGGGAGGAATGTCCGGGGTAAAGGAATAAGTAGTCCACTTCGCATTGGGCATATTAGCTTCCCAAACACCGGACAGGTCCACCGTGGGTTCTGCAGACCGGGCCTTTGCGACTCCCGGCTGCCCTGAGGTCTGAGCGCGTAGAGCGGAAGAGAAGACGACTAATGCCGCAACAGCCAGCGTCAAACTCATCGCAAATTTGTGCATTTTCAGGTTTCCCCCGCGGCTCGGATCCCAGCTTTCAACACGGTGCGGAGCCTTCGATCGTGGACTGGCAGCTGGGCTGAGAATCAATCCCAATAGGAAGACGAAAAACAATAAATCATCCGCAACGGCCATCCCAGAACGTAACACGAGCCCGGCGATCTATTGGTATGGCCAAACCTTACCTTGTGGATCCGTCATCGAACATTCCGAGCATTGGAGCTCCAATACACGAGCGCCGTTTCGGGCGCGATGACCGATGACCGTGATCAGGTCTCCGGTCTTAAGTGTGTTCTTGTCCCAGCCGATCCGGCTCAGATGGTTATTGCTGCTCTCTTCGACCAACCATTGGTCGACACTGCCCTTGTCGCCTGCGGCGTCCACATAAATTAATGCGTGCGGATTCATGAATTCGAATTTCGTCACTGTTCCCTTCACCGTGGTCAAGTTCACCATATCAAACGCGGCGGTCCCGTGATGTGCCAGCACGGGGATCGAAACCATGAGCAGGGCCACAGCCAAAGCGGTGAAGATCACTTTCGTCGTTTTCATTTTCATATGCCACCTAGCCAGATTAGGGCCATGATGTCACTCCGGTCTGCAATCCGTCAATCCGTATGGCGGCGCAGGGGCCTTTGACGATCCTTCCCCGCCTGGCCAACGCGGTTGAAGCCTTTTCATTTTGGCACCGCAGCGGGTGCAGACTGAATCGCGGTGTCCCAGCTCTCCATCATCTGCCAAATCCCGTCGCGGTCCAGATGCCAGATTCGTGTGCTGAGTTCAGGCTTTCCGATATACGGTTTGTTTCGCGAGATGATTACGACCGTGTCCCCAAAGTGAAAGATCCTCGCCTGCGGCTCTGCCGCCAACTGTGACTCACAAAGCCGTCCAGCAACCCACAGGGGTCTGCATAAAGTTACTCGGCCGGTGGCGGGCTTGCTGATTGTCGCAATGCGATCCGCCTTGTCGATCGGTCCGGTAGCGCCCGAGGTGGCCATCAAGTACTCCTCAGGAAAATGGGGGGACCAGGTCTTCGTGTTGTGGTCGGTGAGTGCCAACTCCAACTGTGCCCACGAGGTACGAATTCCCTTTTCGGCTTCGTCCTTCGGCGTAAATGGCGCGTCGTTGCAGGGATTATTACAATCGTTTGCGCTGAGTGCGCTGGGCTCGGCGTGCTCGGCCAGCGCGACTTCGTGATAATGGAGAATCCGCCAGCCCGCTGGACGTTTCACCCAGACGCGCAGAATGTACATTTTGCCGCGGGCGACTCGGACTTCTCCAACCTGGCCGTAGGTGTACTCCGTTACTTGAATGCCGCTTTCATCGCCGAGAGGAGGCTTGGGCATATCACCCAGGACTTTCGCCCGGCTCAAAGTTTCGCCGGCCGAGTTCGTCCACATGAAATCCACGTCGAGGAACTTCTCGGCTGCGGCTTTGTCTGTCTTCCCGAGGGCTCCGACCACAGCGTGGTCCGCCTGCAGGACTCCCGGATCATCCTTGATATCGGTGGCGGCCAGCGGCTGAATCAGCAGGGATGCGGGCATGCCAATCCACACAAGCCCCATAACGAGCGCATTCAAGATGAAACGTTTCATGACACTCTCCATCTGGTCGGGATCTCCTTTCTTATTCATGGTTTACCGCCAATATACATGTAACTGACTCCGCAGGACAAACTAATCAATTCCTTGATCTCGTAGGCATGATCGGTGCGCTCAGGATTTCAACTTGTGGGTTGCGCGTCGGATTTCGCGGGATTTCGCGTGCGAATCCTGGGCCAGTTTTTTAGAGCGGAATGACCTGTACTAAATCTGGACTTGCGACCAGTCTTGCGCCTCCTCCATTCCGGCCAACCTTTAATAGTGACGTGTTGTGGATCCGAAACAAAACTGAGGGGGAAGATCGTTTTGATCTGTCAAAGGAGTTCCACCATGCGCCGCCCTTTTGTTTGCAGTTTGTTGATCGGGCTGATCCTCTCTCTTATCTTCTGCGCGGCCAATCCCGTGACTGTCAGTGCCGGCACCATTCATCATTACGAATACGTCTTAACCTCCGGCTTCATCTATGTTTACGATATGGATAATGGCGGCAATTTGGTGAAACGGGTGTCCGTTCCCACCACGGCAGGTGTGAGAGGGGCCGTTGCGAGCGCCGCGACCGGCATGCTGTACATCAGCTATGGCAGCGACGGGAATAACGGAGGATTTCAACTCGCCTACAACCTGGCGACGGATCAAGTGTCATGGACCATGAGCTACTCCCATGGCATTGACAGCCAGTCCGTCAGTCCCGATGGAAAGAAGATTTATATGCCGTCGGGAGAGCTTGCCAGCGGCGGCACCTGGTACGTCGAGGATAGTTCGAGTGGAAATGACATAGCCACGATCGACAGCGGAGGATCAGGTCCGCACAACACCATTGTGAGTCCCAGCGGATCGCACGTCTACATGGGAAACAGGGATTTCAATTTGTCGAGCAGCTCGCCGGGCGTGAATGACTTCGATATCGCCGACACCGCGACCAATCAGGTCGTTGGCAGAGTGACTCCGCTAAAAAGCGGGGCCCGACCTTTTACCATCAACAGCAAAGAAACGTTTTCCTTCAATACGGTGACAGCCTTTCTCGGGTTTCAAGTGGGAGACCTGACTACGGGAAAAGTCATTTACACGGTTGCCGTGGACGGATCAAAAATTCCCGGGTATACGACACAAACTTCGGCCACGATTCCGAGCCACGGCATTTCGTTGTCGCCGGATGACAAGGAAATCTACTTAGTCGATCAGCCCAACAGTTACGTTCACGTGTTCGATGTGACCGGCCTGCCTGGCAGCCCGCCGGTGCAAGTCGCGGACATCAAACTGGTGAACCAAATGTCCGGCAACCAAAATGAATGCGCCTATGACTGCTTGAGGGATGGGTGGATGCAACATAGCAGGGACGGCCGTTTCGTCATGGTTGGGGACTCGGGAGACGTGATCGATACCCTGACCCGCCAAACGATTGCTACGATGCCTGCGTTGCTGGATAGTCGTGTCGAAATTGAAATCGATTTTCAGGATAGTACGCCGATCTGGGCCGCCACTTCCCGCAGCGGGATCGGATACGCAAACCCGCTGCCTCCAACTTTCACTACCCGCATCACGAGTCCCAATTTAGGGAGCACCGTCTCCGGCACGAACGTCACGGTGTCGACTTCGGTGGTCGACAGTGCAAGCATATCGGGAGTGGACTTGTTTAAAGACGGCACCCTCTTTGCGAGCACGACCTCAAGCCCCTATTCATTCACCTGGGATACGACCAAAGATGCGAACGGGTCGCACACACTGATGGTCACAGCCAATGACACTGCGGGGAACAAGACCAGCTTCTCAGCCACTTTCACTGTCAATAACGTAAACACCCCGAAACCGCCTTCCATCACGACGACTTCGTTGCCCAGCGGCACGCAAAACACGGCTTACAGCGCCACGCTGGCAGCAACGGGAGGCGCCACTCCCTACACCTGGTCCATCATCTCCGGGGCCTTGCCGGCGGGATTGACGCTCGCGTCAAGCTCAGGAGCGATCTCAGGCACGTCAACAGGATCTGGCACGAGCAACTGTACCGTGCAGGTTACGGATGCCAATTCACAGACCGCAACCAAGGCGCTAAGCCTGACCATTAGCGCGGTATCGCCCCCACCGCCACCTCCTCCGCCTCCGCCCTCGACTGTCCGCCCCGTCGTGATCGTGATTGGCGAGAACGAGAACGGGTCGAATACAGAGACTGGAATGCCTTGGCTAGATGCGCTGAGTGCACAGTATTCGTCGGCCACACAGTATTACGCGAATACCCATCCAAGTATCGGGAACTATGAGGGCATGACGAATGGGATCGTCGAGACAAACGACGACACCCAATGTCCCCAGACCTTCGTCATCAATGCCGACAACGTAGTACGGCAACTCATCGCGGCAGGCAAGACGTGGAAGCAGTACGCCGAGTCGATTCCCTCGGCCGGATACATTGGCTGCGACGCGACAGGGCCTGATGGTGGCACGTTCTACACGCGGCACGCGCCCCTGCCGTATTACAACGATGCCCAGGCCGCCGCTCAGAAGGTGAACATCGTTCCGTTCACGCAGTTCGCGGCGGACCTAGCCGCGGGCACGCTCCCGGCATACAGCTTCGTGACGCCGAACGGCTGCGATGACGGACACGATTGCCCTATTCTGACATTCGATAATTGGTTAAAAGTTAACATTGCACCGCTGCTGACCAACGCGCAATTCGTCGCGCAGGGCGGCGTGCTGGTCATCACCTGGGACGAATCCGCAAACGACAACACCAACGGCGGCGGCCGGGTCCAGTTCGTCGTGGCGGGACCGAACGTGAAGAAGGCGTACAAATCGACAACGTTGTATCAAGAAGGCAGTCTATGCCGATGGTCGATGGAACTTTCCGGTGCGGCCATTCCCAGCGGGTGCGCTGCATCGCCAACGATGGCGGAGTTTATTGCCGGCACAACACCACCGCCCCCACCTCCAATACTCGCTATCGCTACGACTTCGATCCCCGCTGGAACAGTTGGGAAGGCCTACAGCGCCACGCTGGCAGCGACGGGCGGCACCTCTCCCCTTACTTGGTCCATCGTAACTGGGACCTTGCCGGCGGGACTCGCGCTCGCGCCCAGCACAGGAGCGATCTCGGGCACTCCAACAGGATCAGGAACAAGCAGCTTTACCGTACAGGTTAAGGACGTTAATTCTCAGACCGCAACCAAAGCACTAAGCCTGACCGTGAACGCGGCGCCTTCGATCACACCGCCTTCGATCACGACGACTTCGTTGCCTAGCGGCAATCAAAATGTAGCATACAGCGCCACGTTAACTGCCACGGCCGGAACGCCTCCATATACCTGGTCGCTGGTTTCCGGGAACTTGCCGGCGGGATTGTCGCTTGCGCCCAGCACAGGCGCGATCTCGGGCACTCCAACAGGATCTGGAACAAGCAGCTTTACCGTGCAGGTTATGGACGCCAATTCCAAGGCCGCAACGAAATCGCTAAGCCTGACCGTGAGCGCGACGCCTTCCAACACGCCGCCTTCGATCACGACAACTTCGTTGCCCAGCGGTACTCAGAAAGTGGCCTATAACGCCACGCTAACGGCTACGGGCGGCACGACTCCCTACACCTGGTCCATCGTATCGGGGACCTTGCCGGCGGGACTGGGGCTTGCGCCAGGCGCAGGTGCGATCTCGGGTACGCCGACGGGGACTGGTACGAGCAACTTTACCGTCCGGGTTACAGATGTCAATTCCCTGTCCGCAACGAAGTCGCTTAGCGTGACTGTTACAGCGACCGCGTCGCCTTCGATCTCGGCGACGAGCGGAACGCCACAGAGCGCGCCGATCGACGCAGCGTTCGCAGCGACGCTCATAGCGACGGTGAGAGACGCCGGCGGGAAACCGCTAACCGGATTGACCGTGATGTTCACGGCTCCGCCACAAACGGGACCGAGCGGGACGTTTGCGGGAGGCGTGGATACGGCAATAACGAATTCAAATGGAGTGGCAACGTCGGCAGTATTCACGGCGAATAGCATCCCGGGCGGCCCGTACGTTGTGACGGCATCTGTAGCAGGAGCGGGAACGCCTGCAAACTTCTCGCTGACGAATGATCCTAAGCTGGCGGCATCAATGACGGTAAAAGCAGGGACTCCGCAGCGTTCGATTGTCAATACGGCGCTCCCCACACCGCTGAAAGTGACGGTCAACGATGCAAGTGGCCACCCTGTTCCTGGTGTGAGTGTGATGTTTACGGCGCCATCGAGCGGAGCGAGCGGGACTTTCGCCGGCGGAGGAGTGTCATCGACGGTAACAACAGATGCGGGCGGTGTAGGGACGGCCCCCACGTTCACGACAAATGGCATTGGAGGCGGCCCTTACAACGTGACAGCTTCCGCAACAGGGATTACGGCCTCAGCCACATTTTCCATTACCAATGTTGATTTTACTCTGGCGCAATTTGCGCCTGGAACTATACAGCTTACTCCGGGTACGCCGGCGAATGTCGTGCTGACTTTGAACACGACCCCGAATGGTTCGACTTTGCCAGCCGACGTGAATTTTAGCTGTGCCCCCCATGTATCCATGTCAACTACGACGTGCACGGTCAATCCGACGAAGATTTCGGCGAACAGTCCTTCCGGAATCACCGCAACACTGACAGTCACGTCTACCGCAAGTTTGCCTCCGGCTCCCCAGCGGCAAGACCCGCGGATACCGTATCTGCCGTGGGCGGCCGCGACGGCACTCGCGGCTCTTATGGCGGTTTCCTTCGCGGGGTGGCAGAGAATCGTACCGTTGCGGGGACGCATGGCCTACCTAACGTTGGCGTTGCTCGCGATCAGCTCGGCTGGGCTGATGGGCTGCGTCGGACTCACCTCGGCTCAGAAGGTGCAGTCGAGCGTCACCGTGACGGCCACCTCGGGAGGGATTTCAAAAACGGCGACGATTAATATCAACATGAAATAGCCAACCGAATGAAGTTTCCCTGATTTCGGGCACCTCATGCCCGCGAATGCAAGGAATTTGACGAGCATACCCTTCAGGAAATAAATCTGCTCCCGCTGCCTGTTTTTCACTACAATCACATGTCTTGGAAAAAGATTCGAGGCTTGATTTGGATCCTTTCGGCAAGCTTCTGCGATCGAAATTGGAAGAGCGGCGAGGCCTCTTGGTTCCCGGCGCCGCCGACGCGCTCGCGGCGCGCGTGATCGCCAGTCTGGGCTTCGAGGCAATCTATATTACTGGCGCGGGCGTCACGAATGCATTGCTGGGAATGCCTGATCTCGGATTCATCAGCTTGCCTGAACTTGCCCAGCAGACCTCGGCCATTCGCGAGGCCGTCGAGCTTCCCATCATCGTCGATGCGGACACCGGGTTTGGCAATCCTCTGAATGTTCGTCACACCGTCCAAGTGTTGGAGCGCGCTGGGGCAAATGCTATTCAAATCGAGGATCAAGTTTTCCCGAAGCGCTGCGGGCATTTCAGCGGCAAACAAGTGATTGCGGCGGAGGAGATGATGGCGAAAGTCAGAGCCGCCGCCGACGCCCGCCGGAGCCAGGATTTCCTGATCATTGCGCGCACCGACGCTCGCGCCGAGCACGGCTTTCAAGCCGCCATCGACCGTGCGGCAAAGTGGATTGACGCGGGCGCGGACGTGACGTTTGTCGAAGCGCCCGAGAGCCTCGAAGAAGTGCGTCGTATCCCTGCTCTCTTGCGCGTTCCCCAGGTCATCAATATGGTGCCGGGCGGCAAAACGCCGATCGCGGATGCCGCGACACTCGCCTCCATGGGTTTTGCCGCGGTGCTGTACGCAAATGCCGCTTTGCAGGGAGCCATTGCGGGAATGCAGGCGGCGTTGTCGGAATTGAAAGCGCGAGGTTTTCTGGACGAGAGCGGCGGCAAAATCGCGAGCTTCGCGGAGCGGCAACGGCTGGTTCAAAAGCCGCTCTTCGATGAATTGGAGCGGAAATATTCAACGAAATAAAAAACGCCCCGCCGCTTGCACTTTTTGGTTCTTAGAAACAAGGACTGTTTGACTCATTGCAAGGATACCTATGCAATGGCACCACGTGAAGGTGCACACCTCGGCGGAGAAACTCCCCCGGGAAGAACAGCTCGCCTGGAAAATCGCCGTAGTTGCCGCCGATCCCGCCCGCGTCGAGCCGGACGTGGCGGAGATGATCGCGAACCGCGTCATCGACAACGCGGCTGTTGCGATTGCCGCGATCAACCGGCGACCCGTAGTTTCTGCGCGCGCCATGGCCCTTGCTCATCCGCGCAAGCTTGGCGCCGCGATTTTCGGCGTTGACTCCGAGCAGACCTTTTCATCCGAATGGGCTGCCTGGGCCAATGGCACTGCTGTCCGCGAACTGGACATGCACGACACGTTCCTCGGCGCCGATTTCGGCCATCCCGGAGACAATATTCCGCCGATCCTTGCTGTGGCGCAGGCCGCGGAAAAATCCGGCGAGGAGTTCATCCGCGGAATTGCCACGGCGTATGAAATCCAGATGAATTTGATCCGCTCAATCTGCCTGCACGAACACCATATCGATCACATCGCACATTTGTGCCCGGCGCAGGCTGCAGGGATTGGGGCGCTGCTCGATCTTCCGCCGGAAATCATCTACCAGGCGATTCAACAGGCGGTGCATGTGAGCTTCACCACGCGCCAATCGCGAAAGGGTGAGATCAGCAGTTGGAAAGCGTTTGCGCCCGCGCACGCCGGCAAGCTCGCCATCGAAGCAATCGATCGCGCCATGCGCGGGGAGAATTCTCCAAGCCCCATCTATGAAGGCGAAGAGAGCGTCATCGCGACGATGCTGGGCGGCGCGAAATCCGAATATTCGGTTCCGTTGCCGGCGCCGGGCGAACCAAAGCGCGCCATCCTCGAAAGCTACACGAAAGAGCATAGCGCCGAGTACCAGGCGCAGGCATTGATTGATCTGGCGTTCCGCATGCGCAGGAAAATCGCCGATCTCTCCCAAATCGAAAAAGTCATCATTCACACCAGCCAGCACACTCATCAGGTGATTGGCACAGGGGCGAACGACCCTCAGAAAATGGATCCGCAGGCGAGCCGTGAAACGCTCGATCATTCGATCATGTACATCTTCGCTGTTGCGCTGGAGGATGGCCGATGGCATCACGTGCAGAGCTATGCTCCGGAACGCGCCAGCCGGCCGGGCACGATGCGTTTGTGGCGCAGCATCGAGACGCGAGAGGATCCGGAATGGACGCGCCGATATCACTCCAGCGACCCTGCAGAAAAAGCGTTCGGAGGCCGAGTCGAAATTGTTTTTCGCGATGGCGCACGCATAACTGACGAAATTCGGGTAGCCAACGCGCATCCCTTGGGGAATAAGCCGTTCACCCGTGAGGATTACCAGCGCAAGTTTCAATCGTTGACCGGCGAAATACTTTCTCCGCGGGAGTCGCGAAGATTTCTCGATGCGGTTCAGCGTTTGTCCGTGCTGCGCGCCGGAGAACTCCGCAGTCTCAATCTGGCCGTCCCGGCAGAAACGCTGATGCATTGCGGACCGGGCCTGTTCTGAAACAGAATGTTCAGGCAATTCTCGGGAACACGGAGACAGACTCCAAGTGAACCGAACAGAGCGTGGGGCATGACTACATCGCAACAACCGATGACCGGCCAATCGGCAGCTGCGATCAGCGCGCGACTGGACCGTCTGCCCGCGACGCGGTACATCTGGCAGCTTGTCCTGCTTCTCTCGCTCGGCGGCTGTTTTGAATTCTACGACCTTTTTCTGACGGCCTACATTGGACCGGGACTCGTCCGCAGCGGGCTGTTCTCCGGCGCGTCGGCTTCTTTCTTTGGCTTCAGCGGGCTGGCGAGTTTTGTCGCTGCGACCTTCGCGGGTCTTTTTCTGGGAACAATGGTATTCGGGTTCGCGGCTGACAAATTCGGACGGCGGTTGATTTTTACTTCCTC
Source organism: uncultured Acidobacteriota bacterium (assembly GCA_963719875.1). Classification (GTDB taxonomy): domain Bacteria; phylum Acidobacteriota; class Terriglobia; order Acidiferrales; family UBA7541; genus Palsa-360. The sequence goes on from CAVRDJ010000004.1 coordinate 911,944, forward strand.
TCTGCTCTGGTACGCGAGCGCGACAGCCGTCATGGCCTTTCAAAACAGCGCTGCCGAAATTGTCCTGTGGCGGATGATCGCGGGTGTTGGCATCGGAGTTGAGCTGGTGACCATCGATACCTACATTGTCGAGCTGATGCCCAAGGAGCTTCGCGGCCGCGCTTTTGCGGTCAATGAAGTGATCCAGTTTTCTGCCGTGCCGGTGGTCGCTTTGGTGGCGTGGCGGCTCGTCCCGCTTCGGCCGTGGGGGTTCGACGGCTGGCGCTGGGTGGTGCTCCTCGGTGCGGTCGGCGCTATTTTTGTCTGGTTCATACGGCAACGAATTCCGGAAAGCCCGCGCTGGCTGATCGCCCATGGCAGACTGGAGGAAGCGGAGCGCGTGACCAGCGAGGTGGAACGGCGCGTCAGCAAAGAGAGTGGAGCCCCGCTCCCGCCGCCAAAGGTTGAAACCGTGGCGGAGCAACACGGCAGTTTTCTTGAAATTTTCGGACCGTCGTATGGTCCGCGCACGTTCATGCTGATGGTCTTCCACGTCTTTCAAACCATCGGCTACTACGGATTCGCCTCGTGGGTGCCCACGCTGCTGATCGCCAACGGCATCGGGATCACCTCGAGCCTGCAATATTCATTCATCATTGCGATCTCCTCTCCGTTTGGCCCGCTCTTGGCGCTAAGTGTCGCCGACAAATTCGAGAGGAAGTGGCAAATCGTCGTCACCGCACTTTTGGTCGCTGTGTTCGGCGTGCTCTTTGCCCGCCAGCGCAATCCCCTCTGGCTGATCGTGTTCGGGGTGATGCTGACCTGCGCGAACAACTGGATGTCCGCGAGCTTTCATACCTACCAGGCTGAACTTTTTCCGACGCGAGTTCGGGCGCGAGCCGTGGGCTTTGTATATTCCTGGAGCCGCCTGAGCGCTGTTTTTACCAGCCTGATGATCGGCTTCTTCCTGCGCGACTTCGGGGTCGCGGGAGTTTTCACATTCATCGGAGCATCCATGTTCGTTGTGGTTCTCTCCATAGGGATTTTCGGACCGCGCACGCGCAATCTGGCGCTCGAGGTTATTTCGCAATAGCAACCTCTTTTGAAATACTCGCTCCGGACATCGCCGGAACTCAATCAGGCGATACATCAGCTTGGCAAACTGAACATTAACTGACTTTATTTACCGGCGAAAGTGGAAGGGAGGAAAATGGGTGTATACTCGACACTGGCCGGAGGGATTCATGTGAGGACTCCGGCTGATGTGGTGTTTCGGCCCGCCCTGGTTGCCTCAGCAATCATTTTCCGACGAAAGAGGAGAGAACTAACATGGATCTGAAAATTACGAACCGGGTGGTGGACGGAGTAGTGGTGCTGGCGCTGGACGGGCGCATTGTACTCGGAGAAGAGACGACTGCGCTCCGTGAAAATGTAAAGAGCCTCCTTGCCGGGGGCCAAAAGAATATCGTCCTGGACCTGACAAATGTCACGATGATTGACAGCTCCGGCCTCGGTACGCTGGTCGCCGCGCATTCCAGCGCGAAGTCGAATGGAGCTTCGCTGCGCCTCTGCAACGTCGGGTCACGGTTTAACGAATTGCTGCTGATCACCAAACTCTATACCGTCTTCGAAGTTTCAAGCACTGAAGCAGAGGCTGTGCGCGCCATGGCCAGGACGGCTTCCGCAAGTTGACCTGGAGTGCTGGGCCAGGTTCATGCGGCGCAGCAAATCTGCGAATTGCAAATCGGGACGCAGACCAGGCCTCCGTAATCCTTTGGATAAATCCATTATTATAATTTGCGAGATGCGAATTCGTTGCGTTGTAAGATTTGCCCAAGAGTTTTAAAATGGACTTGGACAAACTCGCTTGCAACACGGAGTCTTCTATGAAAAACGAATATGATCTTTTCGAGAAATTTCCCGATGGTTCATCTCTCTGGAGAGATTCTGTTCCCGGAACTGTAACCACCCGCCTCCGTTTGAAGGAATTGGCTCAGAAATCCGAAAATCAGTTTTATGCAATCAACTTAACAACCCGAAAAGTTCTTGTCCTCGACACCGAATGCAATGCTCCTGGATTCAGTTCACGTTCAAAAACTGAAAGACGAAGCAAGAGTCAAGCTGCTTAGTTAACCAAGCCTATCAGTCACGGCCAGTGCCATGGGGATCGCTCGCGAGAAACGCCTTCCTTAGCAACTTATCGCCTTCCATAGTACTTGTGGTACCCAGCCGCTTGCGGATAAGAATGCGCAAAGGTTTTCACCAATCCCTCCCGAATGCGTTCGTAAGATCTCCGGTAGCGCTGATCAGTGACGCTAACTACGTGTGCCCATGCGAATTATGAATCCGACGGGGTCGAGTAGATTTTGCGGTTGGTGGCACTGGAATTGCGGTGGTGTCACTGTGGAATAGACACAACTGGTGACGCAATAGCCGTCCGTGGAAACGGGAACTTCCGGCGGCAACAGCCCGCAGGATCCACGTGGGCCAGGAGCAACGCCTAGTTGCGGTGGAGCTGCCTCGGCAATCCGTCTCGATTCGAGCCGAAGGTTTAGATTCATGTCAGTTTTTCTAATCCGGCGCTGAGAAGGTGAATCAATATGAACGAACCGCAAATGCGCTTGCCGGGGATCGGAGAAGGTGCTGCCCCGACTCCCCCTGGCGAGTGTAACGAGTATGTACAGTGCCCAGAGCAGAAGTTCCTGGAACACTTTGGGCTCAACGAGCAGCCGTTCGGGGTAACACCAGACCCGCGGTTCCTTTACCTCGGCCCCAAACACCGGCAAGCTCTGGCCGCGCTGAACTATGGCACGGAATTGAATCGAGGGTTCCTGACGCTGATTGCCCCGCCGGGAATGGGAAAGACTTCGCTGCTCTTTAGTTATCTTGAGGGTCTACGAAACAAGGCACGAACCGCTTTCCTGTTTCAAACCGATTGTGACTCGCGCGAACTCATGGCTTACCTGCTCGCTGATCTGGGGCTTGACGGAACAGGTAAAGACCTCCCGGAAATGCACTCCATTTTGAATCAAACTCTGACAGAGGAGATGCGCTCGGGCCGGCGCTTCGTTCTCGTCATTGACGAAGCGCAAAATTTGACGGAGAAAGTTCTCGAATCCGTTCGCCTGCTATCCAATTTCGAGACGCCGTGGATGAAACTGATGCAGATCGTCATGGCAGGACAACCGCAGCTCGCTGAGCGGTTGGCCCGGCCTTCGATGGCGCAACTTCGGCAAAGAATCTCTTTCGCGATTCGGATCGAACCTCTTACCAGCGAGGAGATCACTGCCTATGTCGACCATCGCCTGTGGGTCGCCGGATACAAGGGCGCGTCTCTCTTCAGCATCGGCGCTCGGACATTGCTTGCGGAACAAAGTGAAGGCATTCCCCGCAATATTAACAACATGTGTTTTTGTGCCATGTCGCTCGCATGGGCCACGAAGAAGAAAATCATCGATCGGGAGATGATGCGCGAGGGGTTGGAAGAAACGGATCCCGGAGCGCCGAGGGAAAGAACGGACTTCGTGCAGAAATCAGTGGAACCACCAGCGCCAAGCGTCGTGCAAACTCTCCGCACGCCGGTGCTCACGGTCAAGGAACCGCCCGCTCGCGCCTGGTTGCCAAAGTTTCTATTTGCAAGTGCGGTGCTCATCGCCCTGGGCTGGTCAGGGATGCACCTGGACATCGGAAAACGGGTGATGGGCTTGTGGCATGGTATTCCGGCAGCCGAAAAAAGTTCCGTTGTCCCGGCGCCTGGGTCTCTCGACCCGGCAACACTGGCCAGCCCCGATAATTTTACGCCTGGCGTAAGTTCTGATGCGCCTGCCGACGACAAGAATCCGAGCGTGCCGCAACGAAGCGGGGACCAGTCAAAACTCACCAGCCAGGAACCCAATTGAAGTATTCGTTCAGTCCAGATGGTTTACCCGTGTCAGAAACGGAACCTCCGCATGGTGAAGGGTTCAGGAATCGCCAGTTGTTTTGCCAGAGACTGTCCTCATCGCATGGTGATGATGCCGACCGGGGGTTGCAATGCCCGATGAATTAGATCAGATGCTCAGCAGCTTGGAAGATTACTGGGCCATCGCGCGCCGAAGGCGCTGGTGGATCTTGATTCCCGTATTTCTGTCGTGGGCGGCCGTGTGGGGAATCAGCTGGCTATTGCCGTCCATTTATCAATCAGAAGCACTCATCTTGATACAACAGCAGATTGTCCCAAACCAGTACGTCGTGCCTAACGTCAGCGTTAGCCCCCAAGACCGTTTGCAAACCTTATCGCAACAAGTTCTGAGCCGCACTCGCCTTCAGGCTACGATCGATCGCTTTCATCTCTATCCCGATCCTCACGGCCTCAGTGTCCTTCTCCTGCCAGGTGAACCGATTGAACATATGCGCCGAGACATTGAACTTGAACTGGTGCCGGCTCCGGGCCACCCGGATGAATTTACGGCTTTTAAGTTGCGCTACTCCGCTAAATCGCCCGAGCTTGCTCAACAGGTGAACGAGGACCTCACCTCCCCCTTCGTCAACGAAAACGTGGAAGCTCAGCAGCAGCTTTCCCAGGATACGACCTCCTTTCTAGATACCCAGCTGGCCGATGCGCGAACGAAGATGGAAGAACAGGAAGCGAAAGTTGCGGCATTCAAAGCCAAACACCTCGGGGTATTGCCCGGACAATTGGAAATCAACGTCCAACAAATCATGACCGGCATTCAGTCTCAGTTACAGAACTCACATCAAGCTTTGGAAGCGGCCAGGCAGCACAAGCTCTACTTGGAATCGCTGCTGCAACAAAATCAGCCAGCGCAGGCGAGTCGCGGGAATGGTGGCAGTGGAAATGGAACTGCCGCCGATATTACAGATGCGACGATGACCCCTGCCAAAGAGTTGGATAAAGAGCTGATGGATCTCCGCCTCCGCCTTCAGGATCTGCAGGAACGCTATACCGACGACCATCCCGATGTCGTCGCCCTGAAGGACAAGATAGAGAATAAAGAGAAACTTAGAAAGCTCGCCGGCGACGCGGGAGCCGTGAATGCGAGTGGCCGAAAGACTGCGAATGCTGCCGATTCCTCCGCGATGCAAAAAGTGCAAAACGGTTCATCCCCTTCGTTGATGCAAATTGAAAGCCAGCTCAAGGCAAATCAATTGGAGATCGAAAACTATCAGAAGCGCGAAAGCGAATTGGGATCACAAGTTTCCGCTTATCTGGCCCGTCTGAATATGGCTCCTGAGACAGAACAGGAGCTGGCAGCCATTTCGCGCGGATATGAAGAATCCAAAGCCAATTACAACTCGCTCTTGCAGAAGCAGATGCAGTCCCAACTGGCCACCAGCCTGGAACAGCGGCAGAAGGGTGAGCAGTTCCGTATTCTCGATCCGCCAAGCTTTCCAAAGAAACACATTGCCCCAAATCGTTTCAAATTCAGTATCGGTGGGTTGGCTTTGGGTATGTTTCTCGGATTGGGCATGGTTGCCTTCCTGGAACTGACGAACATTCGTATTCGACAGGAGAAGGCTCTCAAAGCGCTCGTTCCAGTCCCCTTGCTAATCAGTATTCCCCACTTGAGCACCAAGGATGAAGAGGCTGCTCAGGTGATGGCCCGGTGGCTAGATTCCAGCGCGGTGACACTCGTAATCACTTTGATTGCGGTCGGCAATGTCTACGCGTTTTTTAAGCGTTGAGAAGCACCGTTCAGAAGCATCATGGTTCGTGTATTCACTGAACGCTATGCGGACTCCGAGTGTCATGCAATTGTCGGACTTTGAGGAAGAGATATAGTTCTTCGTTCACCGCGGATGTGGCAATGACAGCACGCCACTGCGCAATCCTTGTGTTGAGCGACAACCTGGGGCGCGGGACAGAAAACTACGCGCGGAATCAAGTTTGGAGGCAGAATGAATCGGTTATTTGAGGCCTTGAGTGATATGGAAACGGGCCAGCTCGCGCCGGAGGGCGGTCCGCGACCAGTGGTTCCGCACTTCGTGATTCAGCTGGGGTTGCGTGCCGTTGCCGCGGAACAGCCAATGACCGCGCAGGAAGCGGAAATATTGCAGTTCACGCTGGAAGCTGTTCCCTCGGATGCATCTCCTTTCGATGTGGCGCAGTCAGTGACCGCGCAGGAAACGGAAACAGAGCAGCTTGCGCTGGAATCCGTTCCCTCAAATGAATCTCCGTTCGATCTGGCACAGCTAATGACCGCGCAGGAAACGGAAACAGACCAGCTTGCGCTGGAAGCCGTTCCCTCAAATGTGTCTCCGTTCGATCTGGCACAGCCAATGACCGCGCAGGAAACGGAAATAGAGCAATTCACGCTGGAAGCTGTGTACCAGAATGCATTTCCATTCGATGAGGCACAGTCAGAAATCGCACACGAAGCGGAAACGCTGCAGCTCACGCTGGAAACTGTTCCCCAGGATACATCTCCTTTCGATATGGCACAGTCAGTGATCGCACAGGAAGCGGAAACGCTGCAACTCACGCTGGAAACCGTTCCCCCGGATACATCTCCTTTCGATATGGCACAGTCAGTGATCGCACAGGAAGCGGGAGCGCTGCAGCTCACGCTGGAAACCGTTCCCCAGGATACATCTCCGTTCGACATGGCACAGTCAGTGATCGCACAGGAAGCGGAGACTGACCAACTCTTGCCGGAAGTCGTTCCCCCGGACATATCCGCGTCCGACGTGACACAGCCAATGACTGCGCAGGAAGCGGAGGCGGAGAAGCTTTTCCCGGAAGTCGTTCCCGCAGATGTAACTGCGTCCGACGTGGTCCAGCCAATGACCGCGCAGCAAGCGGAATTGGAGCAACTCTCGCCGGAAACCGTTTCCCCAGATGTTTCCCCCTCCGACGTAACGCAGCCGATGACTGCGCAGGAAGCGGAAACGGAACAGCTCTCGCCGGAAGCCCTTCCCCCAGATGTAACTCCGACCGACGTGGCTCCGCAGTATGGGCCTGAAGTGCGCCCGGCTTTGCCGTGGCCCACGCAGGAACCGGCGGTGGCAAAGGATTTCAAACCGAAGTCCGCCAAGTCCGCGGAGGCTCGCCCGGTTCCTGTCAAGGTTCTTCCCGAGTCGCGGCTGGTTGCGTTCACCGATCCCAATAGTCTGGGTGCGGAAAAATTCCGTGCTCTTGTCACGCGGTTGGAGCACGTGCACAAGCAGAGTGAATTGAAGAGCTTTCAAGTCACCAGCAGCGTAACCAATGAGGGCAAAACCCTGGTGTCCGGAAATGTGGCGGTGACGCTCGCCAAGCATTTCGGCTCTCGAACCCTGCTGGTCGAAGGAGACCTGCATCGGCCGACTTTAGGATCGATATTCGGCTTGAACAAATTGCGCGGCCTGAGTCATTGGTGGTCCAGTCGAGATCAAGATCTCACTCCGTTTATTCATAGATTAGGTAATTTACCTCTATGGTATCTCCCTGCCGGGAATCCTTGCGACCAGCCCTCGGACATCCTGCGTTCGGCTCGATTTGTGAAAGCCTTCGAGAATTTGGCGAGCCAGTTCGAGTGGGTCGTGGTTGATTCGCCCCCGATGCTGCCCATCGTTGACGTGAACCTGTGGTCGAGATTAGTGGACGGCACACTCTTGGTAGTGCGGGAGGGAGTGACGCCAGTCCAGGCTCTTAAGCAAGGCCTCCTCGCACTCGATCACCCCAAGCTAGTCGGGGTGGTGCTGAACGAAGCATCTGCGACGAATACAGCGAAGTACGATGGTCAATATTATAGTTCCTCAAAACGCAAGTAGGGCGGCAAGTCAAAATGGGCGAAGTCTAGGGCTCGAAAAACGGGATTTTTGGAGTGTGGAACGCCACGAAGACCCATCGCGGTCATTTCGAATATAGAAACTAACTGGACAGTGATTTTGTGATGTCTCTGATGCCATCCACGATTGCCTGCAAGGCCGTTTGGTCATGGCATATTTGTTGATCCGTCTTCTGGCGTCGCTTGAGGACTATCTTTTTCTGGATGTCTTCCACGGATTCGATGAGGATGAGCTTGCCTTCTTGCTGCAAATGCCGGTCGACCGCTCCAAGCTTGCCTCGAAAGATAGTATAAACAGGAACTCCCAGCGCCACAGCCTCTCGGTTCATCGTCCCGCCGCCGCTGACTACCAAGTCGGAGAAATAAATCAGATTTATACCGTCGACGGCGTGTTCGGGAATTACGATCTTGTGGCTGCCGATCCACTTCCCCCAGCTCTTCCGCAAGGTTCTGGCTTGGTTCTCATTGCGAGGAAGCAGGATCACGCGGACTCCTGCTGCCCGTGTGAGAAAATTCAACGAGGCGTCCAGGAGCACCTCTGCTTCGGGATTGTGGTAATGAGCCTCTACTGCGGGTGGACGTACGGTGACAACAATTTCGTCCCCGTCAAAACCCAGCTGGCTCGCCACGGAAGGATTCAGTTGGAGTCGAGGAACGTATACGTCCTCTTTCAGCCCCGGATACCTGAGGACCTGCCTCTTCGGCGCAAGCTCTTTTGAATCCGGAATTATTTGGGGTACAAAGATCCAATCGGGCCGGATGAATCCCATCATGGCAATGTATTCATAATCAAGAATCAAGAGGGATGGAATTCCAAGCGCAAACGCACACATCATTTGGGCGCGCGATCCGTGGGAAACGGCCAAATCAATCTTTTTATTGAACATCCTGGGGATCAGCTGCGCGGCGCGGATGCACGTTCCCAATATTTTAGCCGCCCGATTCTTCCCATAGTGCTTTCCCACGACCATACTGGGGAGACGATAGAGATTCAAGAGTTCACACACCTGATAGGCATCCCGCGCTGTCAAAATTACTTCGTAGCCCCTTTTTCGTAGCTCCTCAACGATGGGAACGAAGAAGGGGACATGTGGGGAATTGTCAAGATCGATCCAGATTCGTCCTGGTGTGTCCATCCTCTGGCCGCTACCGGGGTCCCTTCTTCAACGCCTCTGTTTCTCGCACGCAAAGAGACAATACGTTTCCGTGGGACCAAAAGTCCACTTTCTTTTGGGTCTCGATTCTCGATGCCGCCAACGCGCCGCTTCATCTCCCTCTGGGAATAGTGCCCAAGTATAGTCGTCCGCCCTGAAAGGACAAAGTGGGGGTACTTGCGCCAATTCAGGGCGCACTCCAATCGATGGATTCGGATACCCAGGGTGATGCCCTGGGCTAGCATGCATCGGCGCTTTCAGCGCCGGAAGATGTCATGTTTTTTCAGCTTTTCGAAATGAGGGACCATCAGAGGCGGGCATATCATCAGCCCGCCTCCGCGGCGATACCGATACAACTGAGGACCAGGTCTGAGAATTCCGCAGAACTCAGAAGATTAACTTTAAGCCCAGCTGAACGTCACGGTTGCTTCCCGAGCCGAGGACCGGGTTGCCGGCTGCTTGGTCCGGGGTTTTGTTGGCCGCGCCAAATGGTGATCCCCCTGACGACGGGTCATTGTTGGCAAGGTGACCCGCATCTACCTGCCCGAAGAGAGGATGGTTGAGGACGTTGAAGAACTCCGCCCGGAATTGCGCGGTCAGCCGTTCCTTGAATTTCCAGCCATTCTGCACGGACATATCCCAAGTGCGGAAATTCGGATTTCGGAAAATATTCTTGCCGATCCGGACAGGGTGGCGAAGAGGCAGTACAGTGCCAGTAAAAAAAAGAATAAAAAATGTCTTGACAAGTAGAACGATCGGGTGTTGAGTGCGCACATACGGCCTAGTCATCGGACCATTCCGGTAGCGAGGTTCGCGGGTGCTGCCAGCCAAAGCAGAATTCGAAGCGGTCCCCAGGACCAAACTTTACCAGAAGGTGGTAAAGCAGGTTCAGGACATCATTCGGGATGGCCTGCTTCGTCCCGGCGACATGCTTCCTCCGGAACGTGAGTTGGCGGAAATGTTGCACGTCAGCCGGGGTTCGCTCCGCGAAGCGATCCTCGCGCTGGAATCCATGGGGTTAGTCGAACCTCGGCACGGAGAAGGGACGGTCGTCCGCGACCTCTCCGCCGCTCCCTTGGTGAATCAACTCTCAGCCCTGCTGGTGCAGAAGAGAGCGCTCGTGGGTGAGTTGCTTGAATTTCGCCTGATGATCGAGCCCACACTGGCTGCGCGCGCCGCGGCCAATGCGACCAAAGAAGAGATCGCCAACCTCGAAGAGATTTTGAACCGCCAGCAGGCCAAAGTGGACCAGGGTGAGTTGGCGATCGACGAGGACTCCAAGTTCCATTACGCGATCGCCCAGGCTGCAAGAAACAGCGTGGTCCTGAAGGTTCTCGACGTTTTCATGGATTACCTTCGAGATAGCCGGGAGCTATCCCTCCAGGTGGAAGGCCGTCCGCAAAGATCACTGAACAGCCATCGGCGGATCCTCAATGCCATCGCGCGAAAGAATCCGGCTGCCGCCGAGATGGCCATGCGCAAACATATTTCTACGGTCGAAGGATTGCTATTGAAGAAGATGTGACAAAAAGGAGGCGTCCCATGGGTCGGCTTTTCGCTGTTGAGATCGTCTATCGTGGAATTTTTCAGAAGACGCTCGCCAAGAATATCAGCCGCGCCATTGTGCTGGCGGCGCACGAGGAAGGAAAGCCGGGCATCTCCTTTGGGCGTTACGGCGACAGCCCGGAGCGCAACGGGATTCCCGCGAAGGCTTTTGCGATTGTCGCCACGGACAACCTCACGCTCGAAGAAGGAATGGCGAAGTACGAGCCGAAGGAGGTGGACATCACCGTCGCCGTGGACGACACCTTGTGTAAAGGCGTCGAATCCTGGGCCTGGTACGGCTTGCAGCCGATCAATCGCTTGCTGAAGCGGGACAGTACGCTGATCGTTACCTCGCGCGAGGAGCCGGAAACGCTCATCGCGATGTGCCACCGCAAGGAATTCCCATACAAGCTGGCCATTTTGAAAGGGATCCCGAGTTTTTCGGGCCTATGGGTTTATAAAGATGACCACACGGACGCTCGCATTCTCGGAGCCATCGCCAAGCTTCTGCCGGAATTGTTCAGCCTCGAGTCCGTGCAGAAAATCATCAAGCAAGACACCGGCGGTGAATTGAAGGCCGTCTCCGCTGCTCGTGCCTACGAGCGGATTTCCACGGTGACCGTCCCGCCCAGCAAGGGGAATCCCGAAATTCCGTATAAGTTCGAAATGCCGAAGTGGCAAGAGATGCGCGATGGAATTACCATCCCGAGTATCGCGCCAGGACATACCATGACCGACCCGCAGAATCAGGCGGTCGGCGGCTTCCAGCCGGCGCGCAATCCCACGTTCAAGAAGTTCACCACACGAACCATGCGGCCGATCCTCAACTTCGACACTTGCATTAAGTGCACGCTCTGTTGGCTGCAATGCCCCGATTCCTGTTTTGACGTTACCCCGGAGGGCTTCTACGACGCCAACATGGAGGCTTGCTGCGGGTGTGGCGTGTGCGAGGCCGTTTGCCCGGTGAAGGATTGCGTCACGATGGTGAACGAGGTCGAGTTCCACGACAACGCCAGCCAGTGGGAGATGTGGCGGAAGGACCAGCCAGGCTACCTGGCATTCCTCAACGGCAAGATTGAGAACCGGCCGGAGCGATCCCACGGGTTCCGTTACCGCGGCCAATATCAGGAGCAGATAGCAGATATGACGAAGCCGGGGGCGCCGCCGGCAGATTAGAGAATTTGGCCGGGGCCGGCGATAGAACCGCGTCAAAATGATTTGAAGGGCTTAGAGTTTCTTTTTGCAAAGATTCTGAATCAGGGAAGGAGCCAATATGGCAGCGCCATCCGTGACAGTCGAAAAAGGAAAAGGGCCAGAGCAAGTCGAGCTTATCACCGGCAGCGAAGCGATTGCGGTGGCTTGCAAGCTGGCCGACGTGGACGTGATTACAGGTTACCCGATCCGTCCCTATGACACCGTGATGCAGTACATTGCCAAACTGATCGCCGACGGAGATTTCGACTGCGAATACATCATTGCGGAGAGCGAACACTCGCAATTCGAAATCGTCAAGCACGCTTCGGTGGTTGGGGCGCGAGTTTTCTGCGGAAGCAGCGGAGTGGGCTGGATGTACGCGTTTGAGGCCCTCACCGTCACGCCGGCGCTGCGAGTTCCGATGGTCGCCATGGTGGGCAACCGCGCGCTTGACGACCCAGGGGCTTTTGGCGTGGAACACAACGACGCCCTGGCCGTGCGCGACCTCGGATGGCAGTTGGTTTGGGTGGACAGCGCGCAGGAAGCGCTGGACACCGCCCTGATCGCCTACCGGGTAGCGGAGGACCGGCGAATTTTCCTGCCGTGCGCCATCAGTTGCGACGGCGCTTTCCTGACTCACTCCCAGGGCATTGTGAAAATTCCGTCGCAGGAAAAGGTCAACGAGTTCCTGCCAAGATATGACCGCGGCGATCTCCTGCTCCATCCGGACAATCCCATCACGATTGCGCCGCAGGCCAATGAGGACTGGCTCATGGAAATCCGCCGCCAGACTGCTGCCGCGATGGAGCGCTCCGCAGGAGTGATCCGCGAGGCTTATCGCGACTTCGAGAGGATCTTCGGCCGCAGCTATGGGAACCCGTTCTTCGAGGAATATGAAACCGAAGATGCGGACGTCGTTTTACTTGGCATGGGAACGCTGTCCACCCCGGTCAAGGTGGCCATCCGCGAGATGCGGAAAGAGGGTAAGAAGGTTGGATTCGTGCGCATGCGCTGGTTCCGTCCGTTTGCCGCCGAGGAATTGGCGGAGTGCCTTGGGCGATTCAAAGCCGTGGGCGTGATCGACCGCGACTTCTCGCTCGGCTCGCCATTCCACAGCGGAGTGCTCGCCACAGAAGTGCGGGCGGCCATGTGCAGCAGCGCCAAGCGGCCGCCGATTCTTGGCTTTATCTGCGGCCTCGGCGGGCGAGAGGTTTTGCTGGAGGATGTCAAGAAAATGACGGGAAGCGTGTACGAAGCGGCGGCGGGAAAAACGCAGCCGCCCACGCAGTGGATCGGAGTTCGCGAATAACGGATTTCTTGCTCATGCCGTCTCAGGCGGCCAGGAGGTTTTAGCGATGGCAACCATCGATGTTACTCTCCCCAAGCTGGACCCCATCAAGGGTCAGAAAAGCATTCCACTCGAAGAGTTCTTCACTTCGGGTCACCGGACCTGCCAGGGGTGCGAGTCCGCCCTGGTAATGAAGATGATGGCCAAAGCGGCGGGTCCCCGCACGATCGTGCTCGGAAGCACCGGCTGCATGTACGTCGCGAACACGACCTACTACAGCACCTCCTGGGTGATCCCCTGGATGCACACCCAGCTGGGCAGCAGCGGATCAGCCGCACTAGGTACAGCCGCGGCTCTGAAATCGCTGATGCGTAAAGGCAAGATGAAGAAGGAGCCGATCAATGTCATCGCGTTCTGCGGCGACGGCGGCGGCGCCGACATGGGATTGTCCGCCATTTCGGCGACCTTGACCCATCCGGACTACAACTGCCTGATCTTGATGTACGACAACGAATCCTATGCGAATACGGACATTCAGCTGTCCGGCAGCACGCCCTATGGCGCGAATACCACCTTCAGCCCTCCGGGCAAACTAAAACGGATCATGCATCACCGCTGGAAGAAGAACATGGCGGGGATGATCGCGGCCGGCCATCCCGAATGTAAGTATGTCTCGACCGTATGCATGTCTTACGGCTTGCAGGCGATGAACAGCGTCCGCAAAGCTCTCTCGATTGGCGGCCCGACGTTTATCCATTCCCTCGATCCCTGCCCCAAGGGTTGGGACTACGATCCGATACAATCGCATGAGTTGGGCGAGCTTGCCGTTACCACCGGGATTTGGCCACTCTACGAAGTCGAGAACGGAGTGCTGCGGCTCGTCGGGAAGACGAAAGAGATCGCTTCCGGGCGCTACAAAAGAGGCCCGGTGAAAGACTATTTGCTAAGGCAGGGCCGCTTTGCCCATTTCACGGACGAAGATTTAAACTATTTCCAGAAGAAAATTGACGACATGTGGGAGAAGTGGCTGATTCCCGGAGTGATTCCTTTCCGGACCGAGATCGAGAATTCAGCCCCCTGAGTCACCCGGTCGTTTTATATCGTGAGCGGGGGGCACCTGATGCCGCCTGCGCTTAGCAGTTACGACGTTAGTGTCGTACCGCTCCCGGGTGGAGACCACGAATGCAAGGCAAGCGTTGAGGTGAATGAATCAGGTCCTTACAAGTTCACTCTCACAATCCCAGTTTCATGCCACGATCCCATAATCTGTGGGTTTCGCCAAAAAGATCTATTCACCGAACCAGGCCTCGGCAAATCCGACCTTCCTGGACCAATCCAGTTGCAACGTGCGTTCTCCAACATCTTTCGTTGCGGCAATAAGGCAGTACATAGATGTGCTTGGGAACCCGATTAAACCACCAACGGAGATACGCCTTCGTATGCTGGACACGTGCGACGTGAGTCCTTTGATCACCCGATGCTATCGGGCGCATCTAGCCAGCATTTCTCACAAGCTGCAATGACGTCAGCTAGGAAGATCTCTTCTTCCTCAAACCTGCGGAGAGATTCTTCGGGGCACAAACCGCCCCTCAGAATGACACACTGCTTCAAGTTGTCATTCTGAGCGAAGCGAAGAATCTCTCTGAATCCCGCAATACACGAGAACCATGACCCGAACTGGTGAGAAATGCGGGCTAGCGCGGCAACAGATGGCGAAGCAGAAAGCAGCTGGTAATTAATTATACTTGAGAGTCTAAATGCACCTCGGCCCGCTGCATGAAACGTTGCGTCGAGGGAGAAGGGTGCAGCGTGTCTTAAATATGCCCTGAAATAAAATTGGTGAACTGCCGCAGTTGATCCACTTCATCAGGCGCCGGGTTCTTATCACTATAAATCCCCGTGATTGAACCAGTGTTTCCAGTTTTTCTTTTACAGCTTAAAAGAAAAAACTCATCATAGGGAATTCATAGTGGAGGCTGAGTGTTGCATGATTTCGGGTGAGCCCACTCACAAAATGCCGGGGTGACAGTTCAGGAGAGACTGCGAGCGCGTTCCCGGTTAAAACTTGAATCGCGCCGTCAGTTGCAGCCGTCGCGTCGGCAGCGCCGATACGGCCTGCCCGAAGAAATGTGACTGGAGGTTGCCCACGAAGTAAGCGTAATTGACGTGATTCAGCACGTTGAACGCCTCGAAGCCGAGCGTGGTCACTTTGCCCTTTTCCCTCTTGGCCTTGTTGAAATAGAAATCGCGCGACATCCGCAAATCTAAATCGGCATATGCCGGGCCTTCCAGGCTGTTGCGAGGCACTCCCGCGGGGCGACCGTTCAAGATTCCGGTGGCAAACAGGTCTTGTCCCGCGATCATCGTGTACGGCTTGCCCGAGGCCAGTTGCACGCCCATGCCAAACGTCAACTGTTTCCCGGGGCTAAAGCTTTCCAGCAGGTTCAGTCGATGTCGCTGGTCGAAGTCCGCCCGCGACCACTCGCCCGAAAGATCATACTGATTCGCAGGATACCAAGTAACCCCGCCGGTATTGTTCTCGGTGCGGCTCAGCGTGTACTGAATCAGCCCCGTTGCGTAGCGCGTCATCTGCCCACGCAGTGTGATCTCAAGAGCATTCGAAGCCTGCCTGCCGGAGGATTCAATATTCCGCAAGATTCCGATCGCGGGATTCGGAATCACTTTGTAGTCGGGCGGTAGAGGGGCGTTAATGTCGCGCGAACGGAAGAGATCGATACCTCGCGACCCGTTGTAGGTTACCGCCAGGGTCGTTCGTTTCGCCAGTTGTCGCTCCACGCCCAAGCTGTACTGAATCGAGTAGGGCTCGCGGATCGTTGGATCGAACTGCACCACGTCGGTAGGAAGAGTGGCCAGCGAGCCGCCGCCCGAGAAAGGATCCGGGTAGCTCGGGTTGCGGATCAGCACGTTCCGCAGAATCACGCCGTCGTAGAGCAGCAGATCGCCCGGAGGGTTGGGTCCGGTGCGGTCGTAGAAGACTCCCGCGCCTCCGCGAATCACGGTCTTTCGTTTTTTGTCGGGAGAATACGCGAACGCGAACCTCGGAGCAAATTGCGAATTGTCGTGCAGATGATTCTGCCAGTTGTACCGCAGCCCGAACGAAAACGACAGATTCGGTCGAAACCGGTATTCGTCCTGGACGAATCCTGCGAGCTGGTCGTCCCAATACGACACCGCTCCGGCGCCTTGCTGTTGCCGGAAAGCGTAAGGAGTTTTGGCCTGGTAATCGGTGAGGCTCGTAAAATAATACGTGCTCCCAAAGTTGTTGTGATTCACAATGTCGCGCAGGCTCAGGTCCGGCACGTTCATACCGAACTTCACGAGATGCTTGGCGTGCGTCCAGCTCGCCACCGCACTCATTTGCACGTTGTGTTCGACGCCCAATAAATCCGTCTGCGCCCCGCCCGAGGTGAAGGCATCCTGGACGACGATCTTCTGGGCGGAATTGACACTGGTCGTCTGATGATGCTCCCAGCCCACCAGGACTTGGAACTGGAACAGCAAGTGGGGTGAGATGGTAAGCCGGTCGTTGAAGACCCACTCCCGTTCCCACTGATCGGAATTCGTCGCCGCTTCCGGCAGTACAAAGCCGCCCACTCCCTGGTTTGAGCTCGGGTACTCCCATTCGGTGTACTGCCAGTAGGCAGCATGGTTCTCGCTAAATTGGTGGCCGACGTGAAACGTGAGCAAGGTGTCCCGGTTCGGACTGGGCACGCTTTCTTGAACCGTGCCGGAGAGATCTTGCGCGAACACGATGGACTGCAGATCTTCTTACTGTCGGCGGCCCGAAAACATGAACGACCAGCTCTTGCTGTGCCCAATCGGGCCGCTGAACGCGCCCTCGGCGATCCGCCGCTGCTCCGGCGCACGCAGCAACGCAAACGTGTCCCGCGCATTCAACACCGAATCACGGAAAATGAAATTGAACGTTCCGTGATAATCCGAGCCCGCCTCTTTGGTGATGATCTCGAGGCCTCCCCTGCCCGGGCGCGCGTACTCCGCCGAATACGGATTCTGGTTGATGCGGACTTCCTGCACGGCTGAGGCGGACACCGTCACGCTGGTGACTTCCACGCCATTCACGATCGTCTGCACGCCGCTGGTCCCGATAGCTCCGGCATCGAGAAAAGCGGACATCGCCGTGACATAATCCTGGTCGAAGACCGGTACCTTCTCCAGAAGGTTCTGGTCTACGCTTGCGGTGTCCAGGTTTTCGCCGATATCGGTCGAGACCTGCGCCGGCTCGTCGCCGACTACCGTCACTTTCGTCACCACGGAGGACAACGATAATTTGACCGTCAGAGTCGCCGGCGCCCTGCCACTAACCTGCAGCGGCGTGACAGACCGCGCAAAGCCCTCGTGCTCGACCTCGACCGAATAGCTGCCGTCGCCGACGCTCTCGAAGCGAAATCGGCCCGCGGCGTCAGTCTTCACCTGTTCCTCCGACGCGTCGGGATCTTGATGGAGCGTCACCGTCGCGTCCGTCACCGGTGCGCGCCGCTGGTCGACCACCGTCCCCGTGACAGCCACACCGCCGCGCCGGTTCTGTGCCGCGGCGCCGGTTAGGCCTAGTAGCACCAGAGTTGACAGCCAAATCGTTCGCAAGAGATTTCTCTTCATAGTTGTGAAAGTGGTCGGCCAAATCTGCCGGTCTTGCTGGACGGTCAACCCCGCGCGTTCAGGGCTTTTCCGTCCATTCTCATAAACGAATGAATAGATCAGATATTACATCAAATGGAATAAATCTTGTCGGTGATCGAACACCGGCGCTCCGGGAAGTCGATCTCTGCCGCGGGAGGTGGCTGCTCAATCTGTCTGTAGTTCAAGGCAAGATTGGATTTTGTTGGAACGAATCGCGGCGTTAGAGCATATAATTTGTGCAAGTACAATGCGCGCGACGCACGGCCAAGATTGGAATGTCGAAAGGTGACACGGTGAAAGCCAGGATCGTTTCGCTCCTCGCAGTGCTTATCACTTCCCTGCTGATTTCCGGGCCAGCGTTTGCCCACCACTCGATGTCGATGTACGACCG
The DNA here is from genome assembly GCA_963719875.1 of uncultured Acidobacteriota bacterium. Lineage (GTDB taxonomy): Bacteria > Acidobacteriota > Terriglobia > Acidiferrales > UBA7541 > Palsa-360. The sequence goes on from CAVRDJ010000004.1 coordinate 929,923, forward strand.
CGGCCACGACACTACGTTCAAGGCCACCATCACACAGTTCGATTGGGTCAATCCACACTCGCAGATCACCTTCACCGTCACCGACGATCACGGCAACATCGAGAAATGGGTGGCGGAAGGTCCCGGTCCGAACCGGCTGGCGAATCACGGCTGGAGCCAGGACTCGCTCAAACCGGGCGATCAGGTAACGATCGTTGGCAATCGCAATAAGGATGGCTCACCAACCATGCGCTTTGAGAAAGTGATCTTTCCGAACGGCCAGGAGCTTGTGGCGCGCCCGCGCTTTTTCTAGGGAAGAGAAAATCTTCACTGTGCTCTGGTCCTTCCCGTTCTTTTCCAGATTTCCATTTTACGAATCTTCGGCGGCCAGCTCGTCCAGCGCGGCCGACGCATTGGTCAGGGTGTCAACCCCGAAGACCAACAGCGCCCGCGTCGATCCCGGCTCCAGTCCGGAGTAGGAGTAGTCAATGTTGATCTGCTTTTCGCCCAACCGCGAGGCCGCGCGGCCCAATTCACCCGGACGGTGCGCCACCCTGACTATGGCGACGTCGGTCTCCTCGAAGATCATGCGCAGGCTGCCCAGCACCGTCTTGGCGGTTGCCGGATCGTCCACAAGGATTCGGACCAGACTCTCGGGCCCCTCTACGAACGATTGAAAAGCCAGGATGTTCACTCCACGCTCCGCCAGAGCGAGGAAGCACTTGCCCAGGGCGCCCGGTTTGTCTTCAATCGTTACTGTAAACTCCTTCGCCTTCGCCATCTGAATTGACTCCCTTCCGTCCCAGGACATCCACAATCGACATCGCGGTCTCGATCAGATGAGTCCAAAAAAAAGTCGGAATTGCTCTTCTAGAACAGTGAGAATTCTATCCCACGCTTCGGTCTTTGTCAGGGTCGTTGCTTCTCGATCTGAGATGAGAGTAGAAGGACTCGACTCGCAAGTCCAAATGAAACCCCTTATCATGCGCATCGGAACTTGCTGAGAATTTTCGGTGCTCCATAGCGGTTCTCAGGCGAGAGCCATTCCTAAACACCCCGCGATTCCGCCTCAAACTGCCTGATAGTCGCCCACTCGGAAGTTATTCTCGGACCGGCCCTCCGCATCGCAAGTCGGATTGAGCCTGGCAAGTTTCTGGAGAGGGGAAATCACGAAAAACACGTCTCCTGCAATATGACTTTCCAGCGTTCATGTCGTTCAAGCAACCAGGAAGGCGTCATCGCAGGATTTTATCGCTGACCCGTCATCTTTCATTCCCTTTTCGACCCTCTTTTGCATGAACCGCGGCCAGTATATACGCGCCTGCGAATCGCCGGCCCACGGATACCGATTCGAACGCCAATGGACGCGCGAACTATTGAGTTAGAACGTAAACCTGGCCGCAATCTGGATGATGTGCGGGTCGGCGGTAGTCACAGTCTGGCCAAATGTTCAGCTGGCGACATTCGTGTCGGAATTGGAAAACTTGGCGTGGTTAACAAATTCAGAAATCGTATCGCAATGAGAACTGCATCTGCCGCGGATCTTCGGCCGTATGTGAAATCACACCGAAGTTGCCTGGGTTGAGCAGGAGGTTGTTGGAGTTCGTCAGCGACGTGGGATCTTCCGGCACCGCGAAATTTGTATGGTTAAAAGCGTTGAAGGCTTCCCAACGGAACTGTACCCGGTGCTCTTTCGACCACGGCATCGTGAAGTTCTTGGACACTGCGATGTCCAAATTCGCGAAGCTCGGGCCATGCACCGGATTGCGCGTTCCCGTGCCTCCTCCAAAGGGGAAACTAAACGCGCCAAGTGCCGTCGTTTGATCCTTGAAGAACTGAATCGCACCTGTTGTGGGGTCGGTATGAATTCCCGGCTGGACCGCTTGAAAGTTTCCGTTAAATAACGCGGGCGCATCCTGCGTGAAGTTGATCGGGAAGGTCCCCGTGTGCGTCGTGAAAGGGAAACCAGTGCGGTAGGTCACGATTCCCGAAGTCGACCAACCGCCTATGATTTCGTTCAGCCAGCCGCTGGAGTTCCGAAGGAGCTTCTGCCCTTGTCCCACCGGCAGGTCGTACACGTAATTCATGCTGATAATATGCCGCGCATCGAATAGCGAGTCCGCGCGGCAGGTCCGCGGATTCGTCAAATCGCAAATGATTCCCTGCCCGCTGAACGTGAATTGGTTCAAATTATTAATGATGTCGGACAGGTTGTCGATCGAGTGCGAGTAGGAATAATCGAAATCCAGCTGCAGGTTGTTCGAGTAGCGCTTGCGAACGCTCATCAACAATGCGTTGTAGCTGGAGGAGGAATAATTTCCGATATATCCGTTCGCGCCCGTTTGCGCGTACAACGCCACGTTGGGATTCAAAAGGCCATTCTCGCTGAGGACTAAAATGGTGCTGGAAAGGTCTCCAACCGTGACGAAATTGCTCAGGGCACTGCCCACCAGCGCGGTACAGCTGGGCGGCGGGCAGACGAAACCAGTCGCGCTTATTTGATTCTCAAACCATGGCTGTGGGGTAATTGTCACGCCCTGCTGAACTTGGTTTTCCAACATCCCGAAAGCATCCTTCAAGAACTGCCCGTTGGGCCCGTTGGTAGTGTCCCTAAAATTTAACGTCTGGGCCGCGTCTCCAACGGCCGTCAACCTGCGCCCCAGCCGCCCAAAATAGTCTACTTCGACCACCACATTCCCCTTCAGCTGCCTCTGCACGCCCAGCGAAAATGTTTCCGAGTAGGGAGTCTTGAAGTTCTTGTCGAATTGCAAAAAGCTCGGAAACCCGCCATTGGCCAGGCCAACAGGCGCCCCAGTACTGTCTACGTTGGGCGTGATCGGGCGTGGCGTGACCGCGGGCGCTGCAGGCAATAGAGGTGTCGCCGTCAGCGTCGTGAACCTCGGGCTGTTCATGAGCGCGGTTGTTGGATCGGTACTGCCTTGGCAGGAGGTTGGGTCTGCTGCGCCAAAGTTACAGATCGGATTCGAGTCAAACAGAAACGTCTGTTGGTCCAGTTCAAAGGACGTGGTGCCCAGCACGCGGTCGTATATGATTGATCCCCCTGCACGTACCGTGGTTTTCCGGTCCCCAAAGATCGCTCCCAGAAAACCGCCGCTGAACGACGGTGAATAAGCAATCCCCAGGCGGGGTCCGAAGTCCCTGTAGCTCGGCTTGTAGTAACCGGGGGCGCTATTTGCTGGTCCTCCCAAATTGTAGCTGACTAGCGGTGCGGCAGCGTTCCCCGAGATTCCCTGCGCGGCGGCAGCCAGCCGCGCGCCAAAAATAGTATTGATATTTCCGCTGGATACGGACTCTAACCCGTTCGCTTCAAAGGGGACGCTATGGAACTGCCAGCGCAAGCCGTAGCTCAGAGTCAAGTCCGAGCGCAATCTCCAAGTGTCCTGACCGTAGAACTCATACTCGTTGTAGTGAAAATTTCTCTGGGTCGTCGTGTAGAGGGGCAGCGGATTGCCTCCTCGATCATACGAAATAAATGGGCTGGTCTGGCTGTATCTGCCGAGTAGCAAAGGGAACGCCCTGTCCCACTCCGACTGCGCCGCGGCAGTATTCGGGTTGGCAGGATCGGCTAAGATATCCGTGGGCCGGGTGGATGAATCCAGGGCCTGGATGGTGCCGCCGAGTCCGATGCCCACAAAATTGATGTCCGGTTGGTTTGAGGAATTCACCCGGATTGGCTTGATATCCGTTCCGAAGGTCAGTTCATGATTCCCGCGGGTATAAGAAATGTCATCGCGAATCTCCGGCACCAGGACGTTGCGTGCCTGCCCTCGAATGTCGCCGAAAGGCTGCGTAATCAGGTTCGACGTGAAAATGTTGGGTTGCGTGGGGGCGAAATTCACCGGGAAAGCTGCTACTTGGCGCGTCAAGCCAGCATAGGCTTGGTTGACTAGGCTACTGGAGACCGTCCACGAGTCACCCACCACCCACGAACGATCGTGATCGACGTCGGTCGCCAGGGGAATAGGATCCTGGGGAAACTGCGAAAGATTGTTCTCATCGAAATCATTGAACCGGTCCATTTGCAATCTTCCAAAGAGCTTGTGCTTGGACGAGACGGTATAGTCCAACCGTCCTGTATATATATTGTTTCTAATATGGATGGGAGTATTGAACAGAAAACCGGCGGTGTTCAAACCATCTCCGAAAGCTGGGTCGTTGCCGGCGGGATACCGGGAGTCCAAAAACGCAAGGAACGCCGCGTCAGCTCCCACGCCCTGGGGATCGATGGATTGAAGCTGCGCAGTCGTGGTGCTTTTAATGTTTCCGCTCGCATCCGTGTACTTCAACTGGCCGCCGCGGAGTGTGTCGCTGGGCACCAACTGCTCCACCTGCCTGGAGCGATTGTCGTGCCGACCTTCATAGTTAAAAAAGAAAAACAATTTGTCTTTGAAGATCGGCCCGCCAATGCTTCCCCCGAATTGATTCCGGTTCAAAGCCGGCTTCTTCAGTCCATTCTTGTTGTTGAAAAAGTCGTTCGCTGCAAACAACGTATTGCGGTTGTATTCATGCAAGGACCCATGCCAATTGTTTGTGCCGCTTTTGGTTACCAGGCTGATCTGCCCGCCGCTGCTTCTTCCAAAATCCGCTGTCGCTTGGCCAACCATTGTGTGCACTTCATCGATGGAGTCGATTGGAGCGGATCCCACCGCCGTGAAAGCCTGCCCAATGGATTCATCGTTCACGTCCAGGCCATCCAGTGTGATATTCCCTTGGTCAGCCCGAGATCCCGTCACCGAACCCTCTTGGGCTTCAAGATCGTGCCCATTTTTTATATTGGTGTTTGGAGCGGATACCACGCCGGGTGCTAGCGTCAACAGGACCGCCGCATTCGTGCGAAATAGGCTGGGTAATTCGGCCACCCGCCGTGGATCGATATCGTCCGAAATGGCCGCGTCCGTCGTATTGAGAGTGGGCAAGCTCTCGGCCGTCACTTCAACCGTCTCGGTCAGTCCTCCAAGTTCCATCGTGACGTTATAGCTAGCCGTTTCTGTCACCGCCAGGGTGATATTCGAGAACGTCACGGTCTTGAAATCCGCCTTACTGACCGTCAGGGTGTAACCGCCACCGGCCGGCACCCTGGCGATCAGAAACTCACCAGAAGCCCCTGTCTTGGACTCATACTCTGCACCCGTGCGAGTGTTGGTGAGCTTCACGGAAGCATCAGGAACTCGTCCTCCGGTCTTGTCCGTAACCTGCCCGGTGATCGATGCGACGTCTTGCGCTCGGACAGCCCCGCTGAAGCCGGCAAGAATAACGACCAGCGCTACATAGCGCAGATACGACCAGACTTCGGGCCGGCGCACACTCCGTACCCCCACAGGGCTATTCCGCGCGTGCTGCTTGACCGCAAGCCACACCGTTCTGCAAAGCGCACTAATCTTTAATCTTTGCTGGCTCAAGCGCATTGTTGTTCTCATTGCAACAATCTCCTGCTGGATCGGCGTCAGGTTTCCGCCCGGTCACGCGCGTCATTCAGACGGAATTTCTGATCTGGACCTCATAGGCGCGCATCCTACGCTTCTCCAGCTCTCGATACAACGAAATTGTCATCCAAGCAGGTTCCAGCAAGATCAGTCGAGTTCCGTTGGTTCATTTTTCCCCTTCTGACCAGTTCGGCTTGCTGCCGTGCAATCGATTCCTTCGACACTGCTCCGACCCTCGACCGCAGATTTCGAAACCACAGTCGGCGCGCTACCGGCTCGGTGAGGACCGCGCATAGCTCGCCTGAGGAATCGGGCCAATCAGCCTCTGCAGCGATAACCTCACGGTAAGCGAGCTTCATAAACCAAGCTGATATGCCAGCCGGGCCCCATGTCCGGTCTGTTTGCCTTCCTTGATCCATTTCTCTGCCATGCCCCGCTTACTGGAAAGCCGAGCTGCATGCCGGCTGTCTGCTTGCCGTATGCTCACGATGAATCCGACTCGAGGGAGCCACTGCCCGACAGTTGATTATTAACCCGCATCTACAACAATCCGCTTGCATTTCCTTGACAAAATCACATAATGAGGAGGATTTTGTTGCGCTAGACTGTTAGTCCATGCAATGCCCTCTTTGTCAGGCCGAGAACCTGCCCACTGCCGGCATCTGTACGAAGTGCAGCACCCCCTTGCCAGGGAATGACCCATCGTTCGGCGCAACGATTACCGGCGGCACGCTACCTCCGAGCGCCATTCCCCCCGCCACTTCAGCATGGTCGATCGCCGTCACTGCGTCACCTGACGCGCCCTACGCTCAGGGAGAAGAACTTGTAGGAACGTTGCTGGCCGAACGTTACGAAATTTTAGAATTGCTCGGTCAGGGCGGAATGGGCGCCGTTTATAAAGCACGCGACAACGAACTGGAACGTCTCGTTGCTCTGAAGCTGATCCGTCCAGAACTCGCCAGCAATCCGGAAATTCTCCGCCGCTTCAAACAGGAACTTATCCTGGCTCGCGAAGTTACCCACCGGAACGTCATTCGCATTTTCGATCTGGGACAGGCCAAAGGGATCAAGTTCATTACCATGGAGTTCGTGGAAGGCCGCGATCTTCGCGCCATGCTCCGGGAAAAAGTAAAAATTCCGGCGGACGAGACGGTACAGATCATTGCGCAGGTTTGCCGGGCACTGGAAGCTGCCCACACGGCCGGAGTGGTCCACCGCGATTTGAAACCTCAGAACATCATGCTGGACGCCAAAGACCGCGTTTACGTGATGGATTTTGGCATTGCGCATTCCCTCGAGACACCGGGCATGACACAAACGGGCGCATTGATGGGCACTCCCGAATATATGTCGCCCGAGCAGGCCAGGGGGATGAAGGTCGATGCGCGCTCGGATCTGTTTGCTCTGGGCATAATTTTTTATGAAATGCTGACGGGTGTTTCTCCGTATAAGGCGGACACAGCTCTGGCTACGTTGCTCAAACGCACTCAGGAACGGCCGCAGCCTCCTGCGGAAGTAGATCCGACGATTCCAATGGCAATCAGCGCTGTGGTTATGAAGTGCCTGGAAATCGATCGCGACCATCGTTTCTCCACAGCCCGGGAGATTCTCGAGGACCTTGGCCATGAGATGCCTACGAGTGTACGGACCATCCCGCCCACGATGTTGCCCGCAGCCGCGGCTCCCAAGCCTCTGGAGGGCTCACTTTTCCAGCGGTATCGAATTTGGATGGCTGGGATCGCCGCAGTTGTTTTGCTCGCCGCGGTAGGAATTATTTTTCGCGCCAAAATATTTTCAGGCTCGTCCGGTAAGAGCGCAGCGCCCGTGGCGCAGGCCTCCCTCGCCATTCTTCCCTTCCGAAATGCCTCCGGCGATTCTTCGCTCGATTGGCTTGGCCCAAGTCTGGCGGACATGCTGAGCACGGATGTGGGCCAGTCTGCGAGCTTGCGCACCATTTCTCCGGACCGTTTGCATCAGATCTTGACCGACCTGCACGTGCCGGCCAATTCAAGCTTGGATCCAGATATGCTGCGGAGAATCGCAGAATTCAGCAATGCGGAGACACTCGTTTGGGGCCAATACGCGAAGGTAGGCGATCAGATTCGAATTGACGCCACTGTAGAAGACATGAAGCGTCAGCGGAACACACCACTCCAGGTTGCCGCGCCGACAGAGAAGGACCTGTTGAAAGCGGTGCAGCAGCTCGCGGAGTCGGTTCAGCAGAAGCTTGCGCTTTCAGGCGATGTATTGAAAGACCTTCGCGCCAAATCTTTGAAACCGTCTTCGCAATCTTTGGCCGCGCTGCGATTCTACAACGAAGGACTCGAGCTTGCGCGCCAGGGAAATCATCTCCAAGCCGCCAAGCGCTTCGAGGCTTCCGTTCAGGCGGACCCTGAGTTCGCCTTGGCCTATTCCAGGTTGGGGCAGGCCTACAGCAACCTCAGGTATGACGATAAGGCCGAGCAATTTTCGCGGAAAGCCGTAGACTTGAGCGATAAGCTTCCACCGCCGGAACGATATCTGATTCAAGCGATCGACGCTCAAATCTCGAATGATTATCGCAAAGCGATCGAGTCTTACGAGAATCTGGAGAAGGCTTCCCCAGGTGATGTGGATGTATATTTTCATCTCGGAGGACTCTACGAATCCACCGGCGCATACGATAAGGCGCGGGGTGAATTTGCGAAGGTATTGGCGATCGATCCCAAGCATGTCGACGCGTTGCTGGCTGCGGGCCGGGTGGAAATCAGAAGCAACAATCCAAAGGGCTCGCTGGATTACCTGAATCAGGGGCTCAGTTTGGCCGTCCAGCTCGACAACCCCGACGGGAAAGCCACGATCTTGAATGCTATCGGCGCGGCGTATGAACAACTGAATAAGCCTGACGAGGCGCTGCGGAATTATAACGAATCATTAGCCATCAAGCAGAGTCTGGGGCAGAAGCCCGGAATCGCGCTAACCCTGGGCAATATTGCCCGGGTTCAGTCCAGCCTTGGGAAGCCGGAGGAGGCCTACAAGAGCTACCAGAGCGCTGTGAAGTTACAGCGCGAAATCGGCGACAAGAAGGGACTCGGTGGCACACTGATCGATCTTGGCAATCTCTACGCCGACCGCGGCCGTAATGACGACGCGCTGGCGAGCTACAAGGAATCCCTGCAAATCCAGCGGGATGTCGGCAACGAGAATGACGAGGCGCTCTGCCTGAACAATATCGGGGATGTCTATCTTGCCAAAGGCCAGTCCAGCGATGCGCTTACATTTTATGAACGGGCGCTCGAGCTGCGCAAAAAGGCCAACATTCCCGGCCAGATTGGAGAGACTCTCCACAATCTCGCGCAAGCATCCTTGATGGCCGGCGATTACGGCCAGAGTTTGGACTACTACCTCAAGGCCCTCGAACTCTTTCGCAGTTCCGACGACAAAAGCGGGGCCGCCATCCAATCGTACAGCATGGGAATCGTTTTTGAGTATCAGGGAAGGTACGGCGCGGCGCTCAAATCCAAGGAAGAAGCTTTGAAAACATACCGGGATTTGAAAGACCGCAGTTACTGGATGGCGGAAATCCTGAGCGGGTACGGCCATTCCCTGAGTCAAGTCGGCCGCTACGATGAGGCGCAAAAAAATCTGGCCGAGGCTCAGACGTTAGCCCAGGAACTCCAGAATAAGACCTTGATCGCGGAGATTTTGAACTATCAGGGAGACGATTTCTTCTATCGAGGAGACATCAAGTCAGCGGCAGACTTATTCTCAAAGGCTCTGGTCGCTGCCGCGAGCGGCGCAGAAAAAGAGGTTGTCCTCCTGTCGAAGCTCAACTCGGCGAAATGCGTTGTTCAGGAGAAGCGCAACCCGGCCCCTATCGCCGCGTTGAAGGCGCTGGCTCAGGAAGCAGATGTTGTGGGGCTGAAATATCTTTCGGCGCAAGCCACCCTGGCCTTGGCCGAAGCCCTGCTGAACGCTCAGCAGTATGCGGCGGCTCGCCAGGAGCTTGAGACATCCCTGAAGACGAGTGAAAAGCTTGGCCTGCAGGCCTTGCTCGCGCGAACCCATTTCTTGCTCGCTCGCACCCTCGAGCTTTCGGGAAGTGGGGGCACCGCCGAAGCGGCGCCCCACTATGCGGCTGCCCGACGAATTCTGGAAGCCATCCACCAGGAATCAGGCAGCGATGGCATCCTAAAGCGCGAGGATCTGAGTTCCATTTCCTCGCAATCTGTCCAAAAGCCTTAAAACCGGCAATGCAGGTCCAGCCCGGTTCCCCCGCAGCTCTTTTCGACACCCTACATCAAGGTGCCAAATAGAACGTGACACTCTGCGGGCCGGCCTTGTCCGAGAGCACCGTGATTGTATAATAGTTCCCAGTCGCAAGACCTTCGGTGCTCAAATCCAATTCGTTGACTCTCTCGTCGGGCTCCCAATGGAATTTATTTCCCCCATCTTCTTTGTCCTTGACCGTCACGATGGACGGAAAATTTCCAGACGAGTCGGTCAGCGCGAGCGTGAGGTGTGCAGTCTTATCGCGGAGGGGCGTACCGGAGCAAGAACCCCCAGAGAACAATTGGAATGCAACATCAATTTCATCTACCTGTGAAGCACTGATCACTTGTGGCGGCTGTTGCTGCGTCGGGGACACGAAGCAGATCGTGTCGCCATCGTTGGGCTTTTTGAGGGCAGCTAAGCTCGATAGACCTGGAGTCTTTCCCTTCATCGTCCCCCCCGGGTCCCCCGGCGGAGGGGGGGGTGGTACGGGTGGTGTGGAAAAGCTGGTTATGATGTCTTCACTAAAAGTGGTGCTTTTGCCCGGGGCATGGCCGAAAGCAGGACTGAAAGATTCCTCGTCAGAGTTGTAGAAGTAACTGAGCGTTATGTCTATCAGCCCGGTGTAATTGACGTTCTTTTGAGGTGTCCTGTTTGGGCCGCCTGCATTCCCCGTAATATCGTATTGAATGACAGCTCCATTTGAGTATGTGTAGGCTGTGGTGCCCACAGGGAACTCGGTAAAATCAACCATGTTGTCGAAAGGCTTGACTGTGACAGTAAGAGTAAACGGCCTCAGCACAGTTTTGAAATGAATGGTGAGAACACCGTCACCGGGAGGACCACCCTTACCAGAAAAATCGAAGATGCCTGTGGTGTTGTTAGAATCGAAAGTGCAAAGCACCCCGCCCCCCTCATTATCACTAGGGGAGCAGTTCTCTTGTGCCCAACACTGGGTACCAAACAACGCAAACGCAAAGGCTAGAAGCACAGATACTCGTTTAAACATGATCGATCCTCCTGTTGTGTCGCCAGCAGCGAGTCTCAACGGGGCAGGTGAGCTCGGAGTGGGACTGGGACTTTGCAGATACATCTACCGCTCAGTAGCTGTCAATTTTTTAATCAAATAAAACCAGTACCTCTTATAAATAAATCCTGAGTGGCGTGCCCTTTTTATCTCCCTCGATCCGCTAGTTCAGCGGTCACTCCCATTACCGGTCTTGTCAAACAATTTTCATCTCTTCTGTCGTCAGAAGTAAGCTCTTCAGAAGCGAGAAGGAACAGAGCTTCCCGCCGACTGAGAAACAACAAGCGCCTTTGGGAGCCAGGTCATAGACAATTTCCATTCGCATATCCTTATTGCTGCCCCAGCGAGGCCACCTGAAAAGCTCACCTAGAGCAATTCGGATGGACCTGCCGATCATGTACACGCACGATTTTGGACGTACAGGGGACCTGAACCTGGCCTCGACCGCGGCACTTTCGCGCGGGATTCTGACTGGCACGTCCCGCGTTGTCAAGCAAAAAAGAATTTACATAAAAGTAATGGTAGTAGTGGTATCTCCAAAAGCGTCCGAATTCCCCACCTGCCCCGGCGATGGATGCCACAAGATTTTAAGCGCAATGCTGGGAGGGACCCCTTCCCGTGTCCCTGCTTCCAAGTCTTCAAACCAGCTGAAGCTGGCGGGGGAGGAATGTTTCAACAGCAGGCCGCAACATGCAGCAATTTCGAAAATGCTGGCAGGGATCGCATACTGATCTGGGCACTGCACATGAAAATCGTGAAAATCGTTTCAGCATGTCGCGAACAGGCGGGATGGGAGTACAATAGGCGCCGTTTTCGAAGTCAAAAAAGAGATTCCGGGTAGCCACTAAGAGCGCTGGGCCGAGTCACTTGAGACTTTTAGGATATACCGATTCGGTGCACACGGCGAACTGGGGGTGACTCCGTGCCATGTAAACAGTTTCTTTTCGTTGAGGATACGGAACCTGATGCAAAGGCGGGTGCGCATATTATCCTGCCGCCTCCCAAGGTGGAACCGCTACATGAAGTGTTTGCGGAAACCATGCTGGAGGACGCTTGCTCGCTCCACCAGCGCAGCAGACGGGATTGGGTTGTTTCGCTATCCATCCATGTTGTCCTCCTTTCCGCGCTTTTGATTCTGCCGCTTTATTTCACTACCGGACTCGATATCCAGAAATTTAATCTGACATTTCTCTCTCCGCCGGTGACTCCTCCCGCGGCTCCCCCTCCCCCGCCGCTGACATCCTCGATCGTCCCGCGTGCGACTACTAAAGCGCCCGTGAGGGTTTACGTACCGGGAAAGCTAACGGTTCCTAGATTCATCGCGAAAGCCGTTGTAACCACGCCTGGTGACATTGCCCCTCTGGACGAACCGTTGCCGGGAGAGGTCGGCGGAGTGCCGGGCGGTATTCCCGGCGGGCAAATGGGAGGTGTTATTGGCGGAGTGCTCGGGGGCGTTTTGAAGAATGGACCGGCGCCATTGCCTGCTGCGCTCGCTGCGGGAGGGCCAAAAAAGCCCGTCCGAGTGGGTGGCGAGGTGAAGCAGCCGCGCTTGCTCTACGGACCAGAGCCGGTTTACCCGCCACTTGCCAGGAAGATCCACCTCAGCGGGGTCGTTGCTATAGAAGCGATAATTGACGAACATGGCAATGTAACGGGAATGCGTGTGATCAGCGGAGATCCCTTGCTAATTCCCGCGGCATTAAGCGCCGTTTCGAAGCGAAAGTACGAGCCCACGATTCTCGACGGCGAGCCAACTCCCCTCGATCTGCGGGTCGAGATCAGCTTTCACGTTTCGTAAATCAGAGCAAACCGACAGGAAAGTTCGGGGCCGCGGCTCTACGGACAGAATTGGATGCCGGAAAATGAAAGGCGGCTGGTCCACAAGCCCGTTGCCCATCAACCCTTGTAACGGACGGATGAAAAGTCCATCTGGGCACGCACTCAACTGGAATGCGGCTTAAGGAGCAACTCCCACTGCGGCGGCACGATAGCGAACCAGGAGCACAGTAATGTCATCCGCCTGGCTGGCGCCGCGGGTAAATGTCTGGACGGATTCGAGAATTGTCTTCTGAAGTTGTTCCAATGGCACATTGTGCTGGCCGGAAAGAACTTTTTGGAGGCGAGGGACACCAAACAACTGTTCTTCCGGGTCCATCGCTTCCGTTACGCCATCACTATAAAGGATGAGTGTGTCGCTCGGTTCAAGATTCACCGTTGCCGCCGTGAAATTGGCTTCCGGAATGAGCCCCACCGGGAAAGACCCTTCGCTATAGAGCTCCGTGACTTCGCCTCGGCGTAGAATTAACGGCGAAGGGTGACCAGCATTGATAAACACGAGCTGGCCATCGCGGTCCAGGATGCCGAAAAACATGGTGGCATAACGGCCGACCTCGGCATGATCGCACAGAAAGCGATTGATGTGATTGAACACGCGTACCGGGTCCGAGCCGGTGGTCATCCCGGAAAGCGCGCCCTGGAGCATAGTAGTGAGCAGCGCTGCGCCAAGCCCTTTCCCGGAAACGTCCGCGACGAGGAAGGCTGTGCGATCCTCGGCCATTGGAAAAACGTCGAAGTAGTCGCCGCCTACGGCGTGGCAAGGGGAATGAATGCCCGTCACTGCTAAATACGGGTAATCGCGGAATCCGCGTGGAAGCAGGGCCTGTTGAATGTCCCGGGCGATATTGAGTTCCTGCTCAAGTCGTTGCCGCTGGCGTTCTTGTTCGACGAGGCGCGCATTGTCCAGAATGCTGGCGGCCTCCACGGAGAGAGCGTCGAGGATCTGGCGATCCAGCTTGGAAAAGGCGGTGGGGCGGTGGGAATCGAGGTAGACCACACCGAGAAAATGCCTGCGCCCGGATTGCATGGCGGCATCCGCGGAATTGGCCCGAGTTACGGCATAGAGGGGAATGGCGACGACAGCGCGAAGGGATTGCGCCACGATGCTCAGCGCTGACTGAAGAGCTACGTCGGCAAGATTGAGATCTTCTGTGATGACGCTCGATTGCTTCGCCATCGCTTGCCGCAGCGCGGTCTGGCTAGGAGCGACTCCTGCCGTCGGCAAAAGCACGCCTCCCTTCCCCCGAGCAAGGCGAACGCGGAGTGCTCCAGAAGTATCCGCTTCGAGCAGAAGCCCGCGATCGGCTTGGGTGATGGCGATGGCGTGATCGAGCATGGTGCCCAGCACGGACTCGAGCGGTAAATCGGAATGCAATAGCGATGTGGCTTCGAGTAATAAGTTTAGTTTGCCCAGTCCGGGCGAAGCGGTGTCCGTGGCGGAGATGCCGCCAATGCGCGTGAGCATGCTTTCAATTGCTTTTTCGGGATTCCGGGAACGGAAAACTATTTCGTAGGACTCATCGAGACCGAAAGTGATGACATCGCCATTCGACAGAACGTAATGATCGACCTTTTTTCCGTTCACGAAGATGCCGCGACGGTATCCGCGGTCTTCAAGCAGGCAGCTCCTGGCATCGGAAATGATGGCGGCGCACTGGCGGGAGATCCGCGGGTCGGCCAGCGGAAGGTGATTCCCCGTTTCATCTCCTCGGCCGATCAGGAACGGGGAACCGGAAATTGGCACCACACGGCGGGAACGGTCCGGGGAAATAACTTCGAGAGTATTCTCGCCGATGGCTTCGACACTAGACATAAGGGGGCCAGAAGCCGGGATTATAGCATGCGGAGTCGGAGTGTAGCTTGCTGTATTCCGCCCTAGTCAATAGCGGCCGTAATTTTCTGCAATTCAGTGCACTGTTCGTTTCAGCAGGTCCTTATCGGAAAAATTAGGAACACTTAGGCGCCAAGCCAGCGGCCCGCAGGTTCCCAGCCCTCGACGTGGTCGCAGATCACCTTGATCGTCGCCGTGATCGGGATCGCCAAGATGAGTCCTATGCCACCCCACAGCCATCCCCAGAGCAGCAGTGCAATGGTCACGGCAAGGGGATTCAAATGGACGCGGCGTCCGACAATCGCAGGCATCAGTACGTTCAGGCCAATCATATGGAAAAAAAACAGGGTCGCCGCAATGCCTAAGATAAGGACCGATTGTGTTCCACTTCACCATGCCAATAAAAAAAGGAGGCAACCACGCAAGCACCACGCCCAGATACGGCACGAGATTCAGTAGGCCCGAGACGCAGCCCGCCAGAAAAGGGTAGTCCAGGTGAATCAGCAGGAAAAAGGCCCAGCTTGCAAGCATAAGGATCAGCGCCACCAGTGCGTTTCCGGCAAGGTAACTGCGAAGCATGGCGCTGACCTGATCGAGAGCCTCCTTGACGCGCGTCCGCTTACCGGAGGGGAATAATTCCATTGTGGCTTTCCAGATCTGCGGCTTGGCTGCGAGCATGAAGAACACCAGAAACGGGAGAAAGGCGGCGACGAGGAAAACGGAATAAAGTGAGCCTACGCCGAGAAACAACAGATCCCTGACGGGCCTCGAATCGACAACGCGCACGGGCTGGCGGTCCTTCGCTTCCCCCGGCGATATCACTTCAACTTGGTTTTCCACCGTGGCCAGCTTGCCGGCAACCGCCGATTCGGCATGGCCGAGGATTGCGCTGTAGCGCGGCCAATCGGCGACAAATTGATCCGTCCGGTCGGCCACCAGATAGCCCACCCCGCCGATCAGCAACGTGACCGCCAGGAGCGCCATCAGTGCCCCGAGCCCTCGAGGAACGTGCAACCGTTCGAGGAATTCGACAACCGGATCCAGAAAATACGCGAACAAAACCGCCAACAGCAGCGTCAAAACAACGCTTGAAGCAAAGTAGAGGAACGCGAAAACAATTCCCGAAGCGATGATGCGCAGGGACGTAATGACTCGCCCGGTGAATTTGATGGCTTGGGCTGGCATGGTTGAACCGAGGTCACCATAGCATACTGGTGTCCCGCGATAAACCAATAGAAACCACAACAGTAGAAACCACAACTTGTGATCGTGAAGCTAGACCACAGAAGACTGTGTTCACGCTCAATTCCTTTTGCTGGCGTGTCTCACGCTTCCTAACTGAAACATCCCCGGCCGCTATCCTGCCGCCTGGTCGGTTTTCAGCAGCATTGGCTACGAGTACCGATTTGGGAGGCAGGCTGCAGGAAACATCATGGCCAAGCATCGAATCTCGGTTTCTGAGAAAAGGGAACGACGGCGAAATGTGCTCCGGAACGAACCAATTTCACACGGGCCGATGTGACTTCGAGAGACAATGAAGTTGATATCGCAAATTTCGGATGATATGTTCGAGTCCCCAAGGATGGGGCGGACTTGGCGTGGCGCGCCTGGCGGGGTTACCACCGGAATCCCTTTTTGCCCAGGAGGAAAATATCCATGGCCTTAAAGATTACCAGCGGAGAAGTGAATGGGGTGGCCGTGGTATGGCTTGACGGGCGCATCGTGCTCGGAGAGGAGACCGGCGCGTTACGCGAAGCGGTGAAGAGCCTGATCGACCAAGGCAATAAGAAAGTGGTACTGAACATGAACAATGTCACGCTGATTGACAGCTCGGGCCTTGGCGCGCTTGTGTTTGCATATTCCACAGCGAAATCGCGAGGGGCGTCACTGCGACTTTGCCACCTGGGATCGAAGTTCAACGAATTGCTCCATATTACAAGACTAATAACCATCTTCGACATCTCCGAAACCCAGGCGGATGCACTACGCAGCTTCTCGACGTAGCGTCTCTTAACCTGCCAAACCTGCGCGACCAGGTGCGCACGTTTTTCCAAACTGATTCTTTCCTAAAAACCCGCCTAACACTTGAGCAGAGTTGACGCGCTTTAGTCCCCTTCGCGTGATCTGACTGACGACGAACGAAAGGCCTTTGATGGCTCCGAAGCTCAATCGCCGGCGTGCCGTGTTTGCGCTCTGGAAGATCGATGAGATCTTATCTTGAGAGAGGGCCACGGAACGGGATTCGAAGTTTGTCGAACTCAGCCGCTATCTGTGCGGGCTCGATCGCTACCTGACTGGCAAAGATACTAAGCCTTGGGAGATCCTTTCTTTCAAGGCGAACAAGAGCCAACTGCCCACAATCGAGCAGGCGCTTGAAACAGTGGCTCTGGTGCTTGGGAGTGACAAGTCGCTTGGTTATTGCCTGGAGATGATCTGTGCGGATTTTCTGGCGGGAGTGAGTTTAGAGGCGGGCAACCGAGATGCATTATTACCTTACATCACCCGGCTGGTCATTGTGAGGCAGACGGATTTTAGGATTGCCAATGAGCTTTTTGATGGCACGACGCGCAGAGGGCGATCAGGTTCTCAGCTATGCCATCGCGCAGTCGGCTCGGCGGCTGAATGTGCTGGACTCGCGTGGTTCACCAGACAATCGCCGAGTCCGAAATGCTACTTGCCGTCCAGCGCGACTACAAGATGAGGATCGCAGAGCGTAGGGTCCTACGGCGAAGCCACCGACTCGGGTATAAATGAACAGAGAGCCAGCACGGGAACGAAGTAGCTGATTCCCTGCCCTCGGGATCAGGAAATCTTAAGGTCCAACTGGGGCGGCAGCGGTTGCCGATGTTATGGGCTTCCAGGTCGGGTTCCGCCATGACTTTTGCACCGAATATCACCGGAATCGCCCTGTTTTCGCTGGACCTGAAAAGCGCAAACAACAGATTTCACATGGCTTAGGTGAGTTCGTTTTGCAAAATTGGTCCTTCGGATCTTTCGACTTGCCCGCCCTTGTTCCTGGGCGCAAGTCTGCCTCAGTGAGAGCCGCCAGCGGTAGTGCACGAAGAACTTTTTGCGTGGTTCTATATATATAGCGTCCTTCAATCTCCTTCGGCATGGGAGGATGAACGGTTGGTGTGCCGTTAGCCTTGCGGCTGGGCTGGCTGATTCATTCGGCTACGAGTTCCCTGTTCTTCCTCGCGAGGCGGTAGGTGGAACCCATTTCCTGTCCTGTTCGACGGGAATTCTTCCGGATCTTCATGCTGAATAATCTCATTCATGGCATGCCTCCCAATTAGAATTTGGCGAGCGTAGCGCCCTTTTGAGTTACGTTATTGGACTTTCAGGGGAATTGAGAAGAAGCCATCCCCGCGGGAGGTAAAAGACAAATCAAGCCAAGCTGGAGACCGGCAATGTCGAGAGCTATTATCCTCTGAAAGATCGATCCAGCCGGGAGCCTAAAGGTTTTAATTTCCTGAAGAAAAATTTGATTTGAGTAGAAACGTTTTTCGAATTCCACTGTTTGGGACGTGCGCTTGCCTTGACTATTGCAGTCCTGGGAACTCGGCGAGGTCCGGGAAAAGCGGAACTACTCGGAGGGCTCTTTCTTCTGGCGGGAGAGGAGGCGCTGGAGATAAGAATGCCCTTCTTCCTTGTACGATGCGGCGGCCCCTCTCAGCAAAATCTCGCACAGTTGGGCAAGACTCCGACCTTCCTTCGTAGCGATTTGAAGCAGCGCCTTCTTCAGTTCTGCAGTGACTCTGATTCCAATTGTTTTGATCTTTTGTCATAGCATCGATTACGCATTCTACGGCAGTCCGTCAACCTTCACAAATCCTTCACTTGACAGACATTCGAAAAAACGGTTATCATTGTTTCTCATTGATATACAAGGAGTACCATAATGATGAAGCGGATTACGGACATCAGTGAACTGGGAATATTGATACGCCAGAACATTCGCCTGGCGAGGCGTTCGTCCGCTAGGCAACTGGGGACGGTAGCTATAGACCGATTGCGTGATTTAACGAAGACATTCGGCTTCTCCCTGAGCCTGGGAGACATCCAGCTCTTGGACGGCGGGTGGTATATCACTCATGCCGGCCTTTTGCGCTAGCCCGGCGCAGGCGGTGTGCTGGCATACGGGTGCAGCAGGTGCAGTCGCTTCTGTGATCCAGTGATGGGCCGTTGGGTTTTCAAGGCCACTGTCTATAAAAACTCCGCGATCCAAGGGTTTTGTCGGTTATGGCGATGCCGATCCCTCCAACGTTTCTTCCCTGGTCCACGGCGCCGAGATGCGCGTCGCCGAAACTCGCGCCGTCAACCGCGCCCTCCGCAAAGCCTACGGCATCGGCCTCTGTTCGGTCGAGGAACTTGGCTGGGCTCCCAGATCCAACGCGCTCCGGATCGCCCGATCAGCGCAAGGCCTCCGCGAACGGAAATAATGGCCACCAGAACGGCCAGCCTCGCCTCCGCGACCGCCTCTGCCTGTTGATTCGCCAGCACCAGCTCGATGCTGGCCTCGTGAAGGCCTATGCCGCCGACTACTGCGGCACCCCCACCCTGCGAGATGCCAGCCGAGACCAGGTCGAAGCCTTCATCAACGATCTGGCCGAGCGCGCCACCAAAGATCGCGACGGGCTGATCTGCCAACTCAACAGCTATTCCAAATCGCAGGAGGTTGCCCCATGAAACGACATATCCCAGGTTTGCATGGCGATAGTCCCAACACTCCGAGCATCTTGGAGGGCGTTTTCCTAGTCCGCGTCGATCGGGTCTTCTACCGCTGGCATCCCGAGCGGCCGTTCTACGTTCTGCGGCTCATCATTCTCGAACCGAGAGAACATCAAGGCCGTTCCCTCAACGGTCGCCTCTACTGCACTCCCAAAGCACTCTGGAAACTCCGCTGGTTCCTGCGGGACTTTGGCTACGACCCTGATCTCTTGGGCCGAGACGAAGTGGACGAAAAGGCACTCGTCGGCCTTCGTGGAATCGTGCGGATTTCCCGCACCACCCTGAACGGCCGCTCGTTCCTCAATCTCGGCGGGTTTGCTCCAGCCAGTGAATGGGAAGAACTCTCCATGTCTGTGGCGAGTAGCCAGGAGGTGGCCCGTGACGTTTAGCTACACGCAGGTTTCGCAATACCTGCGCTGTCCGAGGAGCTACCGCTTTCGGTATCTGGACGGCTGGAGGGAGAAGGAGTCTCGGGCGGCGCTGTGCTTCGGCCGGTGTTTTGAGAAGGCAATCGCGGCACTTCTTCGAGCGCGAGGATGCCGGAGCCGTGTTGTTTAAGGAGTGGGGAGCGTACCGCGATGTTCCGCTCGAGTACTCCCACGGAGACGACTGGGAGCGCCTGCTTCGCCAGGGGATCGGGCTCTTGGAGCAGTTCGCCCGAGATAACCGCATCCGGATTCGCCAACCCAAACGAAACATGCAGAAGAAGATCGTCCGCTCGCTCTCGAACGGCAACGAGTTTGTGGCCTATGTCGATGCCATTGGCCACCTGGACGGCACGCGGCGTTTGCTCGAATGGAAAACCACGAGTGCTCGTTATCCCGACCAGCCCGAGGGGCTGACATCACTTGACCTTCAGCTCGTCTGCTACTCCTGGATCACGGGCATCTCCGATGTTGCCATTGTGGCTTTTGTGAGGAAACGCGTTCCGGAGATTCAATACCTACTGGCTTCGATCACCGAAGAGCAGCGTCAGGAGTTTGGCCAGCTGGTCGAAGCCACCGCTCGTCAAATCGAAACTGCCCAGTTCCCTGCCCACCCAGGAATCCGTTTCCCGCAGAACGGGTGCGTCAGCTGTGCCCACCTCGGCCTGTGCCTTGGGAACGAAGCACTCGTTGGAACCAAACTCATTCGTCAACCAGGAGCGAGCGACCTTGATTGGCTTGACGTGCTTGACGACTAACGGAAGGCCTTTGATGGCTCCGAAGCTCAATCGCCGGCGTGCCGTGTTTGTGCTCTCGAAGATCGACGAGATCTTGTCTTGGGAGAAGGCAACGGACCGCGAACGGGATTCGAAGTTTGTCGAACTCGGTCGCTATCTGTGCGAGGTTCGGGCAGGGCAATACTGGAGGGTGGACAACGTCCGTTCGTTCGACGAGTTCCTGGAGAGGAAGTTCCCGGAGTCCAGGCGCAAGGCCTACTACCTGATGGCCATCCACGAGCAGCTGCCTCGCATTCACAAGGTAGAACTGCAGCAGGTGGGCTGGACGAAGGCGACAGAACTAGCGAAGGT
Source organism: uncultured Acidobacteriota bacterium (assembly GCA_963719875.1). Lineage (GTDB taxonomy): Bacteria > Acidobacteriota > Terriglobia > Acidiferrales > UBA7541 > Palsa-360. The sequence continues at coordinate 950,535 of CAVRDJ010000004.1, forward strand.
CGCGAGGAGGGATGGTCAGAGGTTCGATTGTGCAACCTGGTTGCACAAAGCTCGCGAACTCCCCAAGGAGGAATTCAAACGGGAGGTCTCGAAGCACCTGACCGGGAAGGAAACGGAGCCGTGGGAGATTCTCTATTTCAAGGCCTACAAGAGCCAACTGCCTGTAATCGAGCAGGCACTTGAAACAGCGGCTCTAATGCTTGGGAGCGACAAGTCGCGAGGCTACTGCTTGGAGATGATCTGTGCGGATTTTCTGGCGGGAGTGAGCTTGGAGGCTGGCAACCAAGATGCTCTATTGCCTTGCCTCACCCGGCTGGTCATTGGTCTTCCGAAGCCGCAGAGGAAGCAACTCCTTGAAGAACGTGCAGGTGACGCTTTGACTGGGATCCGCGCCAAGCGGCCCCGCTTGAGGCTTGATCCTGAAGCTTATCGCCAGCTCTGCCGTGAAGTCCTGGAGCGAGACGGCTGGCGTTGCCAATCGTGCGGGCGGATGGAGGATCTTCAAGTCCATCACATTCAGCCGCGAAGCCGACTGGGCGATGACGCTGCCGAGAATCTGATCGCCCTCTGCGCATCGTGCCATCAAAAAGCCCATCGGCAATCGCTATCTTAAATTATCACGAGCAATCACCAGATAAGACAAGAGGACAAGGACTAATTCTCGCGTTTGCTGACACTTTGCAAGACAAGAAAATATGCGCATTCGAATGCCGGCCGATATCCGGGACCGCCGAATCGAGCGCGGTCTTGACCAGCCGTCCCTCGCCCAGAAGGTTGGCGTCAGCCGGAAGCGGATCGTAGAAGAAGAAAAGGGCAAACCGGGAGCCGAGTTCGATCTTCTGCTCCACACAATTGATGAGCTCGGAATTATCCTGACGATAGAGAATGAAGCTTCAGCAAAGACAAACGACGTGGTCCCAGCAGTCGATATTGATTCCGTCGTCGCTACCGCACGCAAAAAAAATGGCCGAGGAACCGATGACTCGGCAGAGTATAATCCGATTGGAGTTGCCTCTGGGCGCGTCACGCAAGCCACTAGGGCGGCCACAAATGATGCGCCAATTTTTGTTCGTCTTCGTGGCGGTCGCTGGGTTTGCGGTCGCCGTCGACGGTTTCTCGGTCGAGCCCTACCGTATCGAAGTGACACACAGCTCGGTCCAGGCGCCTCTCACTGGACCGCTAAAGATCGCACATCTTTCGGACCTGCATAGTTCCGGGCTCGGTCGGCGCGAGCGGCAACTGCTTGGTCTGCTCGATGCCGAACAACCGGACGTCATCGTCATTACGGGCGATACGGTGACCCGGGGCAATCACTACGACAACATACGGCCGATACTCTCGCATTTGCACGCACCGCTCGGTGTCTGGCTCGTGCGGGGCAACTGGGAGAACGACTACCCACTGCATAATGAGCGAGCATTCTATTCACAACTTGGCATCCATTTCCTACTGAACGAGGCGCACCCCATCCGTCCGGACATCTGGCTCGCCGGCTTGGACGACCCCTCAAACAGTGCGCCCAATCTCGACGCCGCGCTCAAGACTGTGCCACAAGGTGCTTATGTGATCGCGGCATTTCACGCTCCCGCGTTTTTCGATAATATCGCCGGCCGCGTGCCCCTCGTGCTCGCCGGGCACACGCACGGCGGCCAAGTCCGCTTGCCGTTCGTACCGGTCTTCTGGCTGCCTCAGGGATCGGGACGTTTTCTGGAAGGTTGGTATGCCGAGCGCGGTTCGAGGATGTACGTTAGTCGCGGCATCGGAACTAGTTTCCTGCCGATTCGGTTCCTTTGCCTTCCCGAGTTGGCCATCATCACGGTAGGGTCCTAAGGCTCTCTGTCTCGGTGATTCCCTGCCTTCGGGATCAGGAAATCTTGACGTCCAACTGGGGCGGGAGCGGTTGCCAAAGTTGTGGGCTTCCAGGTCGGGTGCCGCCACGTCTTTTGCACCGAATACCTTCGGAAACGCCCTGTTTTCGTTGGCTCTGAAAAACGCAAACGACAAATTTCACATAGCTTAGGTGAGTTCGTTTCGCAAAATCGCATTCTTGGTCTTTCGCCTCGCCCATCCTTGTCCGCGGGCACACGTCCGCCTCAGCAGGTGCCGCCAGGGCTAGAGCACACGGAGCTCTTCGCGAGGCGGCACACGGTGAGCATCAATCCCCTTCTCGAAATGGCAGGGGACAGCCTCGCGCGCCATATCTCGAAGCAAGAAGGTTGCGCGCCAGCGCGGAAACGGAGTAGCTGATACCCTGCCCTCGGGATCAGGAAATCTAAACGTCCAACTGAGGCGGCAGCGGTTGCCCTTTGCTCAGCGTTCCTCTGCAACTTAGATCCTCTCATTGGTCGAGCAAGCAATGAGAGAACAAATCCTTGAAAGATCTAGGACTTGATCGGAAGTATAGATGTTTGCATTCATTATTCCTGGCGGATAAAAGACACTAATGCGAGGCCAGCGATGTAACTGGATTGGGTCAAACCTGGAAATTCATTTACCCCTTTCCAGCCAGTGCATTGCGGTGAAATAACTCCAACCAATCCCGTTAGATTTGCGGTCAGCTTGGCGATGGACTCAAGCGACCGAAATCAATGGTGGATCTGACTCGGGAAAATCCTGGCGGAATGGACGCCGGCGCCGGGCCCAAAATGCCACGACAAGTAAGAAAGGCGCATCATTCATGTCCAATCGGGATCGCGTTTACGTTTCTCACGAGCCTTGATTGCGCGCAGATCTTCAGCGTCTGAACCCGCTGCCTATACTTCCTCTCTATATAAGTCACTTATTAATAATACTAAAAACTGGGATGTATATGGCACGCGAAAGAATGGCACGCGTAGGGGGCGTCACGCTCGGAAGAACGGGGGCTAAAGTACTATGAATACTAGGACCTTATATTACGATTTAACAAAAATTAACCTTGACTTTATCCACCATTTATATAGCATCCGCTCACCTCGCTTTGTTCGTACGTTCTGCAAATCGCACGAACCGCCCAGCAGCGTGCGAGGCAGGCCCTCGGTAAATATCTGGTGAGTTATTTTTTCTTACCGGCGTATTGATGGAGAGGTCCCCCCTCCTTGAGTAAACGCCGATCGCCAAGAAAAAGAGCGGCCGTAAGGGCGTCTAAAGACCAAGTGTCTAACATGATGATGTCTGCCATTGCAAGAGGTCCCTTGTGAAAACTATTAGATTGTGCGCTGCAGTGCTGAGTGTTCTTGCCGTGCTTCCCGTAGGAGCCTTTTGTCAGGCGAACCCTGACGTGACCTCAATCCCAAACGTTAACAACGCATCTGCACCTATGACGACAATCGTTTCAGGGACTGTGCGGACTGTCCTCAAGGCTCCTGTGCCCGGCGCAACGGTGCGCGTTATTCAGATTTCCAGCGGCCGCTCATGGGTCAGCTGGACGAATGATGTCGGGAAATTTTCCTTTCCGGATTTGCCAGTAGGCCCCTACCGCTTGGAAGTGAGACAGCTCGGGTTCGGCAGAACTCAGGCTGAAATGAACTTCGCAGCTGGTACTTCTGTGGAAGCTCAGCTCACCCTTCACGTTGATATTTCCTCGACGCCCACGGCGGAGCCCAAGTCCGAGACCGAAACTGCGACCAACCTAGTCAGTCCCGGCCATGTACAGGAAGAATCCGCGAGCGGCAAGGTACCCGAAGAACCCACGTCCGAAGCGCCAAAGAAAGCGGCAAAGACATCGGCGCATGCCGCAATCGTTCCGATTGCAGGAAGCAAATCCAAGAAGGGGAAGAAGATCGATTCACTCAGCGCTGCAAGCGCTGTGCCAGGGAGTGATCTGTCTTCGACCCCCGACGAGGCGCCGTCTGCTGATGCTCTCTCGATGAGTGGAACTGTAAATCGTGCGAGCACGCTCGGTGGGGTGGGAAGCTTCGGAAGGGCTGCGGGGTCTGCTGGAGCCGGAAATGGGAGCACCGATTCTTCGGCTACTGGCGATGCGTTTCCGCTTCCTGGTCAGGATGCTGGGGCTACCGTCACCAGCCCCAAAGCGAGCAAGAGCAAGAACAGTTTCACGGTCAAGAAAGTGAAGCAAGCCCCAGTTGAGGGTGACGCGACCGATTTTGGACAGGGCATCGACGAACTGTACTCCCAAAAGCGTATCTCGCGACTATCGGTTAATCGAGTGCACTTGAGTGCTTCCGACCGATTCGACGCTGGGGTATGGGATGCGCGACCCTACGCCTTAACTGGAGGAACTCCGGCTAAAGTAGCCACCTACAACAACATTTTTGACATGCGAGTGGGAGGACCGTTGTCCATCCCGCATGTGTTTGACGGCCGTCAGCGCACGTTCTTTTTCTTTAGCACTGAAATCGATCGCGCCGCACTACCTCTCGATGGATATACGAGCGTGCCGACCGCAGCCGAAAGAACTGGGGATTTTTCGGACCGCGGCGTGCTGCTGTACGACCCTGCGTCGAGCAACACTGGGCCGCGCACGCTGCTGGGTACTTCGATCCCGCAGGATCGATTGGACCGAGCTGCTTTGGGGATGCTTCAATACATCCCGTTGCCAAATCTCCCGGGGCTTGAGAACAATTACCATATCCAAAGCACATTGCCTACGAGCATCAGCCTGGTGAGTCTCCGCCTGCAGCACACCATCTCGCCGCTCTTAAACGTGTCCGCGGGCTACAGTGCGAGCGTCACGAACATTGAAAATCCATACGACTATCCCGGCATAACGAATAACACCAGCGGACTTGGCCAATCGATCACGCTGACGCTCAATCAGAACTGGACTTCACGGCTTATTAATTCGACCAAGGTCAATTGGACCCGCAACGATATCGACACTGTGGGTGCTTTCGCGTACAAAAACAATATTGTGGGTGCTCTGGGGATACAAGGGGTTTCCCAAGCCCCAGTCGATTGGGGTCTGCCTATCGTGCATTTCACCAACTTCGATATGTGGCACGATATAGAGCCCGCCCTCCAGAAGAACCAGACCTTGCGCGTAATGGACAACCTGTCGTACTCACTTCCCAAGCACACGCTTCACGTTGGAGGGGAACTTCGCTGGATGCAAGTCAATGCAGACGCGAATCCGAGTCCCCGCGGCAATTTCGTTTTTACGGGGCTCATGACGAGCCAACTGGATAGCAATGGTTTCCCTGTCCCCAACACCGGCTTTGATTTCGCCGACTATCTGCTGGGCCTACCTCAAAATTCGACTGTGGGTTACGGCCTCGGTGGCCCATACACCCACTTCCGGAGCCGGGCGTATGTCCTTTACGCACAGGATGACTGGCGAGTCCGTCCGCGGTTTGCGATTACCTACGGTCTCCGATATGAGCTGGTTACACCTCCAGAAGAGTTGTACAACCGTATTAGCGATTTGGTTATCAACCCTGACATTACAGCGGTTGCCCTCGTCCAGCCAGGCCAAGTGAACCCCTTTACCGGCCAGACGATGCCCCGTGCGCTGATCAAGACGAATAATAACAATTGGGGGCCGCGGATCGGAATTGCCTGGCGCCCCCCCAGCAAGCTGCCGCTGGTGTTCCGTGCCGGATACGGGATCTTTTATAACGAGTCGGTGTACAACCAACTCTCGCAATCTATCTCCATCCAGCCTCCTTTCGCAAACGCACAGATCTTGCAGACATCTACGGCCAAGGTCCTGACGCTCGAAAACAGCTTCACACAGCAGCCGTCGAGCAACGTGACGAACACGGTGGCCATCGATCCGAATTATCGGGTGGGCTATGCCCAGCTCTGGAACGTCTCGCTGGAATCACAAGTTACACCTAGCTTGGTGATCGACATAAACTACAATGGAACGAAAGGCACTCACCTCGACCTGCTACGCGCTCCGAACCGGGCGTCTCCAGGAAGCCCTCTCAACACGGATCTGAACCGGCGCATTCCGAATGCTCCAGGTTTCGTTTACGACACCTCCGGAGCCTACTCCTTATACGAAGGGATGCAATTGATCGTGCGGCGGCAAACTTCGCACGGCTTAATCATTCAAGGCAACTACACCTACGGCCACGCCATCGATGACGCCAGCTCAATTAACATAGGCACGCCCGTGGTCGTGCAGGACGAAAATAATCTGGCCGCAGAGCGCGGACGCTCCGCCTTCGATATGCGTCACCAGTTTGGTGCCACTTTTTCCTATGACCTGCCGTTCGGGCCCTCACAACGTTGGCTGCACGATGGATGGATGTCTGACATGCTCCGCGATCTGAAAATCAGCGGCGTGGCCACGATCACGACGGGCGCGCCGTTTACGGCGCGCGTCCTGGGAAATGCCGCAGATAACACCGGAACGGGTGTGAACCTGTCTCAGCGCGCCGACCAAATTGGGGATCCAGCGCTGCCAGCCAGTCAGCGAGATCCTCTACACTTTTTCAACACCGACGCCTTCGTCCTGCCCCCGCCGGGTCAGTTTGGAGATGCCGCCCGGAACACGATAACGGGACCCGGCACGCGAAGATTTGATTTTGCACTCACAAGAAAATTCAAGTTCGGCCAAGACGCGCGACGCCAGCTCGAATGGCGATGGGAAATGTTCAATGCCCTCAACACGCCCACCTACTTTGGACTGGACACTGTCGTTAATTCTTCAACTTTTGGCCAAGTGCAGAATGTGAAGAGCATGCGCCGGATGGACATGTATCTCAAGGTGAGTTTCTAATGCGACGCCTACTAGGAAGTTTGTTGATGATTGCTCTTTCTGTGCCTGCTGGTTTCGCACAGCAGGGCCAGCCGATTCCTATCAGTCCTCAGAGCGCTCCACCTCCGCCAGTAGCTCAGGAACCGGATCAATCGGCGCGGGGCAGAATCCGTGTCGCGGTCAATCTGGTCTTGATTGATGCCCGCGTTACGGATCGCAATGGCAAGCTGATCCGCGATTTGAAGCCTGAGCAATTTACAATTCTGGAGAATGATAAGCAGCAGAAGGTGTCATCGGTTGAGTATTTTGATGCGTCTGAGTATGACGTCGTGCAGCCAACGGAACGCAAACCACTCATTGTCAAGCTGACTGGGCTAAAGCCACCTGAGAACGTCCTGCAGGAACTTCAAAGGCGACGGCTGGTGGTTCTTTTCTACGACCTCACTTCGTTGCAGCCGGATCAGTTGTTGCGCGCGATAGACTCCGGCCAGGAGTACGTACAGCATCAGATGTCCCCGGCCGATCTCACGGCTGTCGTGACATTCGGGAATCAATTGCGAGTGTTGGCGAGCTTCACCGACAACCGCGATGCCCTCTTGAGAGCCATCCGGGCCATTCGCCCGGGCAAGGATTCGGAGCTAGCTGACATGGCTGACGCAGCCCCAATCGCGGGCGAGGTTGACGCGCCTGAAGATACTGGCTCTGCGTTTACGCCAGACCAAACCGAATTTAACATTTTCAATACGGACCGGAAACTGATGGCAGTGGAATCCTTGGCGCAACTCGTGCGTGAGATTCCAGGGAAAAAATCAGTGATTCACTTCACTGGGGGTATCTCGCAGACGGGCGAAGAAAACCGCTCTCAACTGCTTGCCACCGCCGACGCAGCGAACCGCTCCAACATGTCCATTTACACGGTAGACGCCCGCGGGCTGTACGCAACTATTCCGGGCGGCGATGCTTCCATTGGCGCTGCTCAGGGAATTGCGCTCTTCAACGGCTCGGCCGTCCTCAGGCAAACCCAAATGCGCCATGTGTCGCGCGATACGCTGGTCACACTGGCTCTTGACACCGGTGGGAAAGCTTTTTTCGATCGGGGGGATTTCAAAGAAGTCTACCAATTGGTGCAGCAAGAGGGCACCGGCTACTACCTGTTGGGCTATTACAGCGCCGATGCCAAGCAAGATGGCCGCTGGCGGCGGGTGCAGGTAAAGGTCGATGTCCCGGGGGCGCACGTGCAGTTTCGCCAGGGATACTATGCGGATCGTGACTACGAATCGGCCACCGCCCAAGATCGACAGCAGCAGTTGAGCGGTGCCATGCGGAGCGAATCTCCACGCGTGGACTTGCCACTGGCGCTTTCCACATCGTTCTTCCGTCTGGGAGACAGAGAATATTTCGTGCCACTCGACGCGAAACTGGACTCCAGCGCCGTGGAATGGGCTGAAAAACGGGGCAATCATGAGGCCCAATTCCAGTTCGCTGCCGAGGTCCGTGATGAAAAATCGCACCGAATAGTTTCTGCGCTGCAGGATTCAATTTCGGTTAGCCTCGCGGCGGACCGATTCCAGCGCCGCCCGCTGCTTTACCAGGGCGGTGTAATTCTTCCACCAGGCCAATACCGGCTGAAGTTTCTTGCCCGCGAAGACGCCACAGGGCGTATCGGAACATTTGAGGAGGATCTGAATCTCCCCGAGCCGCAATTATCGAAAATGGAGTTGAGTTCTGTATTGCTTTCAAATCAGATGGAAGCAACGCGTAACTCTTCAGAGGTCAAGCGAAGTGCGCTTGGGCCCGACTCGAAACTGAAGACTTCACCACTGGATACCATTGAAGGGCGGATCGTCCCGAATGTCACGCGCGTATTCACCTCCGCGCAAAAGCTTCTTGTGTACTTCCAGGCATATTTGCCGACAAATCTGGATGCTTCAAAACTGCGCGCTGGCCTCGTCTTCTTCTACAACGGGGAGTGGTTCAGCGAGACCCCTCTCGCCACCGCATCCGATGTGAACGAGAAAACTCGAGTCGCCTCGTTCCGAGTCGATCTGCCGCTTGGAACATTTCCTGTCGGACAATACGAGATACACGCAATTGCGGTAAATGCGAATGGGGAACAAGCGGCTTTTGGACAAAATTATTTTGTATTGCGAGCCCCCGCCACAGGCGCGGGGGGAGGCTCCATGGGTTCAACGAATTAATTGGTTTGCCGAGATTGTCCATGCAAGAGATGTCGAAAGTTGAAACGAGAATTGCCAAGAGCCATGAGCATGTCCGGGGATCGGCGAAGAATAGAAATGCCTAGCCGCTTAAATTTGTTGAATGAAGCAGAAGGACCAGGCCTTGCACGGCTACGTGTCTCCAAGCCTAACCTTTCGTTCCGCAAGCAGAATTGCGGGGGGCGAGCTTTGATCCAAGACCTGGCACGACCATCCTTAGCAAGCTCCTGCGGACAGGATTTGTATGTGTGTTTCAGACGATGCGACAGGCAGCTAGCGGCGCTGCGATTTTTCATCGGGACCAAGAGGCAGAATTTCCTAGACACCCATTACGTGCGCACAAACGACGAACAGCCACAGAGGACTGCAGGGCGCACGCCGCGGGTGATCCCTCGAGGCGGCGATGGAAAGGGGGCAGATTTGTGACTCGCGCACTTCGATTTCTAATATATTCCCAGGACGGAATGGGTTTGGGCCACCTAAGAAGAAATACGCTTATTGGACAAAAGATTCTAGAAGCGGCTCCGGGCAGCAGCGTTCTGTTGATCGCAGATTCCCCCGTCGCCCCATTTTTCAGCTTGCCGGCGGGTATGGACTTTTTGAAGCTGCCGTCCATAAAGAAGATCGGTCCTGGCCAATGGCGGCCAACCCATCTCCAGACAAGTGAACAAGACATGGAAGAAATGCGCGCTGCCCTATTGCGCGGCGTTTTCCGGTGTTTTAAGCCAGACCTTCTCTTGGTGGATCACATGCCGGTGGGGGCTAGGGGAGAACTTACCGCGGCGCTTAGTGTTCTTAAGCATGCGCGCCCCACTTGCGCGGTCGTACTCGGCCTCCGGGACATCCTGGATGCTAAGGATGTGATTGCACGCGTCTGGCAGGCCGAAGGAGCGTATAACGCCCTGCGTAAATATTATCACCGCGTCCTCATCTACGGCAGCAGTCAAATTTTTGATTCGCGCGGGTCGTACAATCTGCCCGTTCCGTCACGGGGTATCCATTACTGCGGGTACGTCGTGAATTCCGGGCCAGTTCGCCCCGCGAGAGATGTCCGCCATGCACTCCGAGCGGGCGCCCGGAAATTGGTGTTCGTTTCGGCAGGCGGTGGCCACGACGGCTACACCCTGATGCAGGCGTATGTGCGAGCCGTTCGTCTTCTTGAATCTAGGGTTGACTTCCTGACTTTGATGGCCGTCGGTGTGAATCTGGCCCCCGAGTTGATGCGCGAGTTGGAGGTTGAAGCCAAGGGGCTGCCGATTCAGGTTCGCACTCACGTCTCCGACAGTTTGAGCCATTTAGCTGCCGCGGATCTCGTCGTCTGCATGGCGGGCTACAACACGTTGTCTGAAGTGCTGTCCTTGAAGAAAAGGGCCTTGGTCGTGCCGCGGGCGGGCCCGAGCGCGGAACAGAGGATGCGAGCTGGACTTTTCGCCGATAGGGGTCTTGTCGAGATGCTCGACCCGAGCGATCTTACTCCTGAACTGCTGGCCCTACGCCTGATGGTCGCCTTGCAATCCGGAAATGGGCATATCCAGGACCGGGGCTTCCAGATGGATGGTGCCGGACAAGCGGCGAACTGTCTGCTGGAACTTCTTCAGTAACGTGGTGTGGGGGCCCTCTTGAACCCGGTTCTGACAGTTGGATATGTGGTGAGCACTTGGCCTCGGTTGTCGCAGACGTTTGTCCTGACTGAAGTCATGGCCTTGGAGAGATCCGGTGTGCCGCTGCGGATCTTTTCCGTGAAGGACCCAGGCGGCGAGCCGGTTCACGCAAAGGTGGCCGAAGTCCGCGCCGAAGTGACTTACCTTTCTTTCCGTTGTGGATGGCAGCGCATCGTGCGCGCCAATCTGCGGCTAGCACGAAAGCTGCCGGCCCGCTATCTGCGCGCTTTGGGGCATGCCATTAGCTACGGGCGCATCGGAATCGTACGTCGTTTTTTTCAGGCCTGCTATTTAGCTGACCTATTACGTAATGAACCGGTTACACACTTGCACGCTCACTTCGCCACTGCCCCAACGCTAGTCGCTATGTTCGCCTCTGAACTGACTGGCATCCCGTACACCTTTACAGCGCACGCCAGAGATATTTATGTCGATACTCAGCACAGGCTGCTGCGCAAGGAAATCGCTCAAGCACGCGCCGTGGTCACGGTAAGCGAGTACAACCGGGAATATTTGAAGAGAGAGAGCAGTCCTTCATCCAACGGGAAAATCCACTGCATCTATAACGGGCTCGACCTTGCCAATTTCAACTTCCACTGCCCACGCGCGTCCGATCTCGGGCCGCCCGTAATTCTTTCGGTCGCCAGGCTCATCCGCAAGAAAGGGCTGGAGGACTTGATCAAAGCCGCCGCGATTCTAAAGAAGCAGGGACGGACCTTTAAAATGGAGATCGTCGGCAGTGGGCCACTGCGAGCGGCACTGGAAAATCAAGCAGCGGAGCTGTCTCTAGGTGACTGTGTCGAGTTCCGTGGCGCGCAACCCCAGGAAAGTGTTTCGTCGGCATATGATCGCGCGGCTATTTTTGCGCTTCCCTGCGTTGTAACGAAGGACGGAGACCGCGACGGAATCCCGACGGTCATACTGGAGGCTATGGCCAGCGGTGTTCCGGTTGTGTCCACTCCGGTGTCAGGTATCCCGGAGCTAATCGATTCTTTTCGTGACGGTGTGCTGGTTCCTCCAAACAACCCATTGATGCTGGCTGACGCATTAGACCTGCTTCTCTCGGATCCAGAGCTTCGGGACAATCTCGCTCGAGCAGCCCGAGCCAAGATAGAGTCGGCGTTCCTCGTGGAACACAGCTCCAGCCAGTTGCTCAGCCTATTCCTAAATGGAGCCGGCCGATGAAGATTCTCTACCTTTCAACGGATCCCGGAATTGATCCGGCCGGACAAGGTGGGGGCTCCATTCACATTCGTTCCTTCGTTCGAGCCTTGGCGGATCAGGGTCACCAGCTGACCCTCGTTTGCAGTGCCACCGCGAATGATCAGGCCATTGACGCAAATTTGGGTGCGGCGGTGCGCCTGGTGCCCCTTGCGAAGTGGAATAGTGTGCTGGCTCGTGGTCTGCGCCAAATTAGCCGGCTCGCCGGGAGGCCGGTTCGCGGGCACGCGGATATCGTCCGTGCGCTCCACAATTTTTGTTTTGCTCTGATTGCGAGGGCTGCCGCACGAGAACTCAAGCCAGATTTCATCTACGAGCGTTACAGCCTGTGGGGGATGTCGGGGCTGTGGCTTGCAAGGAAGTTGGGAATACCCTTGGTGCTCGAAGTGAATGCGCCTTTGGTCTACGAACAGCAGCAATATCGTGCGGGTGTGATTTGTCCGCCGCTGGCGCGTTGGGTTGAACGTCACGTTTGGCAAGGAGCTGACTTGGTGATCGCGGTTTCGGAATCGCTGCGCGGTCGACTGCAATATTCCGGGGTAGACCATCACCGTATTCAAGTCCTGCCCAACGGCGTTGATCCTAAATTGTTCCACGGGGATTCAAGTGGCAGGGCCCTAAGAGAGAATATGAAGCTTGATGGTCACTTTACCGTTGGTTTTGTTGGTACCTTTCGGCGTTGGCATGGAGTGGATCTGTTACTGACGACTTTTGAGAACCTGCACCGAATCGATCCCAAGACCCACCTCCTTTTAGTGGGGGAGGGCCCCCTACGATCTCGCTTCGAGGAACAAGTTCGAAATGCAGGTCTAGTGAAGGCGGTGACGTTCGTCGGGAGAATCGCTCATCAAGATGTGCCAAAGTATTTGGCCGCTATGGATGTTGCGGTCGCGCCGTATCCGGCTCTGGAAGAGTTCTACTACTCGCCGATCAAGTTGTTTGAATACATGGCCGCCGGCCGAGCAGTGGTCGCAAGCCGGGTAGGGCAGGTGGCTGAAATCCTCGTCGATGGGGAAACCGGCTTGTTGTTCGAGCCCGGAAACAGCGCAGACCTATTGCGGTGTCTTCAGAAAATCCGGTCAGACCCAACCTTGAGTCTCGAATTGGGGCAAAGAGCGAGCGCTTCGTGCACGGAACACACCTGGAATCGAAACGCCGCGCGGGTCATTGATTGGGTTGAACCGTTGTTGAACCGAATCGGCTCGCCCACGTCTTCGATTCGAGAACAAAAAACTGGCTCAGAGCTATCTCGGCAACAGCACCTGGAGAGCAGTGAAGGAGGGGGACGGGCATGAATCTTGCCGACGCGTTATCCGAACATGGCAGCCTGGAAGAGATAAACGGTATGTTGCTATCAGGGGACCGCCACGCCGTGTTACTGCGCGAACTGAGCGCACTGCTCTCCCCGTCGAACACCCTGGAGCATTGCTATGTGCGGCACGCGCGATTCAGGCCCGGCCACAAGCTCAGGGCGAACTTCGACGCGGACATTCGCACTCAAGATGGTGCGCGCTCTAGTACTCGTGCGATCGAGGTGACCTGGAGACCACCGCGAGGTAAGGACCACCACGGCATGGCGATGGACCTCGGCGAGATGCAGGAGGAGGCTATACGACGGCGCGTGGCGGCTCCCTTCTGCCGTCTCGTAGCCGATCTACCGGCGCTGGGCATGAGTGTCAAGGTCTCGCCACTGGATGCGCATTTTCCCCAGTTGGTTCGAATGTCCGACCCGAATTACATAGGCGACGTAGTAGCGCGCATGTCTTCGGCTGGGGATGCACGGAAGATTAGGCCCCTGACCAATCGTTATAAGGTTACCTGTATTCGATACCGCCCCGGCAGGCGCCACGTTCTGCGCTACGACTCCCTCGACTCGCCGGAGTGCGGGACCTTATTCGCGAAGATGTACGCGGGTGAGGATGGCGCGCGGGCGTCTCACGTGGCGACAGTGGCTGCAGATTGGTTTGGGCAGTTCGGAGAAGGTATAACATCGTTGCGGCCGCTGGCCTATCTCCCGGAGGACGCTGTTGTCCTTTATCGTCGAATCTTGGGCGAGCCGCTTTCCCAACGTCTACAGAATCCCAGCCGAATTGCTGGAAAGAGCTTGAGGGCAGTCGGGTTGGCGCTCCGCGCCTTGCACAAAGTGCCCCATGAGATCGTCGGTCCGTTGAAACTTCATGACCTCGCAGCGGAGATTAAACAGATCCGGCGATCTTGTGAGCATCTCCCCACTCTTTTGCCGTCGGCAGGCGACACAATTAAGGCGATGCTGGCTCGCGCAACAGAACTAGACGAAAGACTTCCGAAGGAGCAGCCCACCTTTGCCCATGGGGATTTTATATCCGAACACATTTGGGTCTCATCCGCAGGGCTGGTGCTCATTGATTTCGACAACTGCTTCCTTGCTGACCCGGCGCTGGATATAGGAAAGTTTTTGGCTGATCTTGAATTGCTCTATGCCAACCACTGCCTGCAGGGCGTGGAAGAGGCGAAAGAGGTGTTCCTCGCAGGTTACCGCACCGGCCTGCCGGTCGAGCGCCTGGTCCGCGCCCGTCTCTTCGAGGCGATCAAATTGGTAAAGATGGCCGCTCGTCGTGTGTACGTATTCGAACGTGACTGGGCCTCCCGAACCACGAGCCTGATTGCTCGCGCCCAGGCGTTAATGGCCAATCTCGAAGATACCTTGGGCCCGCCCGCCAGGCCGGTATCCGTACAAGGGCGGACCGAAGGAACAGTCGTGCGGAATGAAGGTCCAAAGAGCCTGCCGCAGCCAGGCCTTGAAAAAACCGCGTCGACGATCTAGTGGATCGACCCTACACGTGGGCGAGGGGAGAGGGCACAGTGTCTATATTATTTGAACCGGTTACCGATCCTGGCATTCGGACTCTCTCTGAGATTCTCGGTCCTGTGGCGCTGGCCAAACATATGCAAGGTGTTTGGCTGGGCCCTCGGATTGGAGGAACGATCCATGAAATTCGGGTTCGTCTGCTGCGCCACCATGTAGGCCGCCGCTGCACGTTGGAAATCGGCTTGCGTACCGAGGAGGGTGGGTGGCATTTCGTGATCGGCAAGGTCTACCACAACAATCGTTTTGACGCATTTCAGGCCCTAGAGAAGATTCAGCGGGTGGGCTTCGGTCCCGGGGATGAGTTTTCGATTCCCCAGCCACTGGCATACCTACACTCGTTGCGTCTATCTCTGCAAGAAAGAGTGGAAGGGCCAACGGCAGAAGAAGTCTTCATCTCTGGCGATGAAGCGGGCCGTGCCGCAGCGGCAGAGCGATGCGCGCTGTGGCTGGCCCGATTCCACGCCCTTGCGCCTCACACGCGATCACTATCGCATCCCGGTGACTATCTCAATTCAAAGAGGATGCGGCGATGCGGGGACGAGATAGCCAAACTGGATGAAAGCTTCGCTGCCAAAGCGGATCGGCTGCACCATCTGCTGGAAGATGCCGCACCGTCGCTTAGCAATGTGGACGTATGCGCGGGTCATGGGGCCTATCGTCCCGATCACATCATATTAGCCCAGGGCCGAACCGTCGTTTTTGATTTGGATACGCAAGATGTCGCGGACCCGGCACGCGATTTGGCCAGATTCTTGGTGGCGCTCCGCCGCCTGGCATTGGAGCTTGGCTCGATTAGGTGTCTGGATGAACCGTATGAGGTGTTTCTGAAGACCTATCTTGCTGTGGGTCAACAGGGGGCGGAGAGTAACCTTCGCGTTTTCGAAGCCGCGGCTTACCTCAAACGGGCGAAACACCTTCTCGCCCGGCGGGCTCCCCACTGGCGCGAAAATGCGGATGCGATGTTGGACGAAGGAATTCGGGTCCTTGAGCGGGAGGTTCCGTGATGGCCCGCTTGGCTGGTGAACGGGTGAGCATTTTGAAGGCCGATCAACGGGATCTCACGCTTGCTTTCCTTGGGGCGCCGGGTCAAGCAGATGCGGAATTTCCTTGCCACACGCCGCCGATTAGTACTTTCGACCAGAGTTTCGCGGCACGGGAGCAAGACCGTGGGTGAGTGCACTCCATTGGTTAGCGATCCAGGCCTCGCCGCCCTCTCGGAGGTTTTCGATCCCGCCGCACTGGCCAATCATCTGCGCGGCGTGAGTTTGGGCCAATGGAATGGCGGAACCATTGAAGAGGCCCGCGTGATGCGCGTGCTGAAGCACCATTTCGGCCGGCGTTGCACGCTGGAGATCGGCTGGCGCGGGGAAAGCGGCTGGCATTATCTGATCGGCAAGCTGTACCGGGAGGATCGCCCGGACATTCTGGCGGCGATGGAAAGGATTCAGCAAGCCGGGTTCGGTCCGCAGGACGAGTTTTCGATCCCACGGCCGCTGGCGTACCTGCCGTCGTTGCGACTGTTTTTGCAGGAGAAAGTGGAAGGGCGGGTGGCAAAGGAGATCTTCAAGACCGGGGATGAGCGGGACCGGGCCGTAGCGGCAGAGCGTTGCGCGCTGTGGTTGGCGAAGTTTCACGCGTTTGGTCCGAAGACGGGGCCGATCTTTGATTTGGCGCGCTGCCTGAGCGAGGTGCGAGAACGGAGGCGACGAATTGCAAAGTTGGGAGGACGGTTCGCCTCAAAAGCCGGAAGGTTGTTTAAGTGGTTGGAAGAGGTGGGAGCCGCGCTCCGGCCAGTGGAGATGCGGGCGGGTCACGCGAGCTACAGCCCCGCACAACTGATTTTGGCAGAGGGGCGTACGGTCACCTTTGATTGGGATGGGTACGATGTGGCAGACCCGGCGCGTGACGTGGCCAGATTCCTCGCCGCTTTGCGCCGTTTGGCGGTAGGGAGGCTTCGCTCCATCAGAGCCCTAGACGGGGCGGCTGAGGTATTTCTAAAGACTTACCGGGCCGTAGGTCCACTCGAGATGGAACACAACCTCCGGTTCTTCATGGCGGACGCCTGTTTGACCTTGGTGGTTTACGATCTCTCTCGCCCCGGTGCTCACTGGCAAGAAAAAGGTGAGGCGCTCCTGGACGAAAGCGTCCGCATCATGGAGGGTGAGGCCACGTCATGACCGCTCCGGGAACCAAATTGACGAGCAATCTAAAAAATAATTGGGGTTGCTTGCTGCCTCCTTTTTCAGCGCATGACCCCAACGAGGGTACTCGGACGTTCTCGGATCAGGACGCCGTAATCCAAACGGGGTTGCTTGACCCCTCTGTCCTAGCCAAACATCTGCGCGGCAATTCCCTTTGCGATGCAAACGGAGATGCCGTCAAAGAAGTAGAAGTTCGCCGTGTGCTTAAACATCATGTCGGCAAGCGGTGCACCCTGGAAATTGCCTTGCAAACCGGGCGGCGCTGGCAGTTGCTGATCGCCAAGATCTACCGCAAGGATCACTCCGACGTATTTCAAACGATGGGCGGGATCCAGCAGGCGGGCTTCGGTACCCAGGATGAATTCTCGATTCCCCAGCCACTCGCTTACTTGGGTACGGTGCAATGCCTGTTAGAGGAGAAAGTCGAGGGGACGTTTGCGGACGAGATTTTCAAGACTGGGGATGAGCTGCACCGCGCCGCAGCGGCGAGGCGGTGCGCGATGTGGTTGGCGCGGTTTCACGCTCTGGGCCCCAAGGTGGGTTCGAGAACATACGCCAACGACCACCTTAACTCGAAGTCGATGCAGCGATACTCGCGCGAGATAGGTAAACTCGGTGGACGGTACGCCGACAAAGTGGCTTGTTTGCATCAGAGGCTGGAAGATGCCATGCCGTCACTGAGCCCTGCTGAACTGTGCGCGGGCCACGGCAGTTATAGCGCCGCTCACGTTATCCTGGGTCAGGGGCGCACGGCCGTCATTGATTGGGACGGGTATGATCTGGCGGACCCGGCGCGCGATGTGGCCAGGTTCCTCGCCGCGCTGCGCCTCCCGGCTTTGGGCCGGCTGGGTTCCATCAGGGCGCTGGATGGAACCGCTGAGGTATTTCTTAACACTTATCTGGCCGTTGGTCACCCAGAGGTGAAGAAAAACCTTCACTTTTTCGAAGCCGCCACGTGTCTCAATTTGGCGAGGCACACTCTCTGTCGACCGGGTCCCCGCCTGCAAGGGAAACAGGACAAAGCAGAAGCGATGTTGGACGAGGGCTTTCGCGTGCTGGATGGAGAGACCATATGATAGTCCGTCCGGCGCCCAATATCATACGCAAGGTTCGCGCAGACTTGGCACTCCCCCTTCAGCAGGTTCGCGTGTTCGAGAACCCAAGTACCCATAAGGGAGCCCGGGAGGAGCGCCGTGCCTGAATGCCTCGAGCCGCTGACCGATCTCGGTCTTGAGACCCTCTCTGCGGTTTTCGATTCCGCCGTGTTGGTCAAGCATCTGCGGGCCATTTCTCCGGGTCGATGGAATGAGGGGACCGTCGAAGAGGCGCGGATTGTTCGTGTGCTCAAACACCACGTTGGCCAGCGTTGCACGCTGGAGATTGCCTTGCGGGTGCGAAACCACTGGCACTATGTGATCGGCAAGGTTTACAGGGACGATCGCCCTGACATTTTTCCTGCGATGGAGAGAATTCAGCAAGCGGGGTTCGGTCCGGATGAGGAATATTCGATTCCTCGACCACTGGCTTATCTGAGTTCGTTGCATTTTTTCTTACAAGAGAAAGTGGAAGGACCGGTGGCGAAGGAGATATTCAAAAGCGGGGATGAGCGGAGTCGCGCGGCAGCGGCAAAGCGGTGCGCGTCATGGCTGGCGCGGTTCCATGAATTTGGACCGAAGGCGGGGCCGATATTCGATACGGATCGCTGCCTGAGCGTGCTTCGGGAACGGACTCGGCGGATCGCAAGGTTGGGGGGGCGGTGTGCCAATAAGGCCAATTGTTTGCTCGAGTGGCTGGAACTCGCGGCTAGGCAGCTGCGGCCAGTTGAAATGCGAGCGGCCCATGGAAGCTATAGTCCAGCCCAACTGATCTTGGCCGAGGGACGGACGGTGGCCTTTGATTGGGATGGGTATGACGTGGCAGACCCGGCGCGTGATGTGGCCAGGTTCCTTTACGCATTGCGCCGGTTGGCTTTGGATCAACTTGATTCCGTCCGGGCTCTGGACGACGCCGCGTTTGTATTTCTAGAGACTTATCTAGCTGAAGGCTCGCCCGAATTGCGGACAAACCTGGCATTTTACCAGGTTGCTGCCTGCTTGAAATTGGCCAGGACGGTTGCTCACAGGCAGGAAAAGTCGGAGGTAATGTTGGACGAAGGTCTCGGTCTATTGGATCTTGGGGTCGCCCAATGATTCGCATAGAAACAGAATTCGGGTCAAGAGTCGGTAGACCTGCTGAGGCTGGCGCGTGTCACGTGCCGGGGTACAAAGCAGGGAGGGCATCGGTAGATCGTGTGAGGTCGGAGTCGCGGCCGGCTTTCCACGCCGACTTCAGCGAGTTGACGAAATCGGTGCATGAATTCTCCTCGGAGCTTGAAACTCTAAAAGCAGAGCGAGGCGGTGGTTTCCTTGAATTCTGAAACCGATCAAGTAACTTGTGGGATTCCCCTACCTGGGACCATGGCAATTCCTTACGACTCGGCGCTTCCCGGGTGCGAACTTTTGCAGCAAGAAAAACTCCGGACTGAGGTGATAGCCCAATTATTGGAGGCTTGGCTCGGGCCAAAAGCGGAACTGCTGGAAAGCAGGGCGGTCCTATTGCGCTACGTTCCGGGAAAGCGCTGTAATTTCCTGTTCGAATTAATGATCTCGGCAACGTCGGGCGCTCCAATCGAACGGCGACGGGTGGCGGGTAAGGTTTACGCGGCGCAACACGGTGCCAGAGTCTATAAGATACTTCAAGAGTTCCGGAGCCAGGGATTCGCTGTTGGTCGTTATCGCGTACCTCAACCGCTCGCGTACGAACCCTGCTTGAGGCTTCTCCTTCTTGGCTGGGCCGAAGGCGACTTGCTTCGCTCCCGTATCCTCGATGGCTCGGACGCTTCCTGTAATATGAATGAGGCGGCCAACTTTTTGGTGAAGTTTCATCAATCTGGCGTGGCCGGAGATAGTCGATATACCTTCCGCCGCCACCTGGAGACGTTAGCAAGGCAGAAGCAGCGCCTGACGACAGTTCTTCCCGGCTTAGACCGCCTTCTCGAGGATTTATTGTGCCGAATCGAAAAGCGCGGTGAAGCGCTTTCCGGCTGGACGCCTGGACCTACTCATCGCGACTTCTCGCCTGACCATCTTGTGTTTGATGGAGGGTGCGTCACGGCGCTCGATTTCGATGAGTTTCGCCAATATGACCCGATGTTTGACGTGGCGCATTTCATGGCTCACTTGAGGCTGCTTGGCTTGCGACATACCGGGGACTTGACCCGGTTCGATGACCTCGGCAAAATTTTCCAGACAGCATACTTCGGCGGCGCCCGGAAGTATTCTGAGGCGCGGGTTCGCTTCTACCAGGCCGTTGCGTATTTCAAGCTGGCATACATTGTGGCTGTCGTTGCACGGCCTCCCGCTTGGGAGCACGCCGTAGAAGTGTTTTTGCGCGACGCGGAATGGATGTTGAGAGATTAATCATGACTTTACGTTGAAAACGGGGGATTGCAATCTGCACGACCCCGGCTGCCATCGGTTGAGCAGTTGGAGTCCCCAGTAAACGTTGCATGAGTCGCTAGCCATTTACGACGATGGGAATGGGTCCATGGGCAAGAAAGATAAACGGATTAACGCTTCTTTTTCTGACAAAGACCTGAGGAAAGAGTTGCTCAGGCGCTCTGTGCCGTTGCTTCGCCCCTATTGGAAGCAACTTTGCTTGGCGACACTCGCGATGATGTTAGAGGCCTTCCTGGACGTATTTCGACCGTGGCCCCTCAAGGTCGTGATCGATCGCGTACTCTGGCAAAAGCCGAGCCGGGTTCCCTTCCTCCATGCGTGGCTGGACAATGCTCCATTCACGCGGATGCAGGTCCTGTACGGTGCCTGCGGTGCGACTATAACGATTGCGCTGCTGGCGGGGCTCCTGGCCTACTACTACACGGAGGCCATGGGTAACGTCGGACAACATTATGTCTTTGACCTGCGCCGTGGTTTATTTGGACATCTGCAGCGTCTATCCCTGCGATTCCACGATCATCAACGAACGGGAGATCTGACCCTCCGGTTGATGTCGGACATCAAAGAAATTCAGGACATGGTCGCCAGTGGCATTGCCTCGTTTGCCACCAACGTTTGTTTGCTCATTGGGATGCTAGTCCTCATGCTCTGGGTTAATTGGAAATTTGCGCTCGTTTCTCTTTGTTTGTCGCCATTTTTGTTCCTGACGGTTTTCCGATACAAACGCCGCATCAAGGCTGCCTCTCGCAAGGCGCGCAAGAGCACGGGCCTGCTTGCGGCACTCGCACAGGAAACTCTTGCCTCCATTCGGATCATCCAGGGCCTCGCGCAAGAAGATCGGCAGGATGAACGCTTCCAAGCGCAAAGCGAAAACCATCATCAGGCCTCTTTGGAGCTCGTGCGGTATCAGGCTCGCATTGCTCCCCTCGTGGATGTGATTGCCGCTTTGGGAGTGACGATTGTGATCTGGTACGGTTCCATGCGGGTCTTGGCGGGCGAACTTACAACCGGAGATATCGTTCTCTTCTTTGCTTACGTCTCCAGTCTTTACAGTCCGATGAAGGCGCTTGCGCGCTTTTCTGTTGACATTGACAAGGCCACGATTGCAGCTGAGCGGGTTGCCGAAGTGATGCTCATTCGCAGTGACGTGGCTGACCGGGAGGGAGCGCGGAAGATCGCTCATCTCAAGGGAAATGTGGAGTTCAGGGGAGTTTCGTTCGAATACGAGCCCAACCAGCCTGTCCTGTCAGGCATCGACCTCACTATCTCAAGTGGGGAAAAAATTGCCGTAGTGGGAGCCACAGGGGCCGGTAAGAGTACCTTAGTCAGCCTGATTCCTCGCTTCTATGATCCGACCCGTGGAGTGGTACGCATCGACGGACAAGATATCCGGAACTATGCGCTGCAGTCGCTGCGCGAACAAATCTCCCTGGTCCTGCAGGACTCGCTACTGTTCAACGGGTCTATTCGTGAAAATATAGCTTTTGGCTTTCCCGAAGCCACCGAAGAACAAATCGCCGCCGCTGCGGTCACCGCCAATGCAGACGAATTCATTCAGCAGCTTCCGGAAAAGTACGAAACCCTTGTCGCAGAGAGAGGCACAACTCTGTCAGGCGGACAGAAGCAGCGGATCGCCATTGCACGGGCAATTTTGCGCGATACGCCTATTTTGCTTCTGGACGAGCCGACGAGCAGTTTGGATTCGTCCTCGGAGCAAGTCGTGATGGAAGCATTGGAGCGAGCCGCCCATGGACGCACAACATTAATTATCGCACATCGTCTTTCAACTGCACGACTCGCCGATCGCATTGTTGTTCTAGATCAAGGCCGAATTGTTGAGCAGGGCACGCATTGCGAGCTTTTGGAGCGCCATGGAAAATATGCCGACTTCTATCATCTCCAAATGATGACTGAAACAAGAATTACTATTCCGCCGGTGGATCAAAACGGAGCCATCGATGCAACCGACTGGCTTCCCCCATATCGTGGTCTTTGTAGGATTGGGGGTCTCTCCCCAGTTATAGATAACACCACCGATCCCCGTGCCTACTCCACCAGGTCTGACGCAGGAATCCTAAGCGATGGCGCCGCAAATCCGGAAGGGGATGACGATAGACCCGACGTTGAGCCATTTGGCGCGACATCGTCGGAGAAAAGTTCAACGGACGCCAAAGGGAAGAAGAGAGGTATCTGAACGCCACGCGCAATACCTCTGCCTAATATTCACCGGCTTTAAGCATCTCAGTTTGAAAAGGACGGCGAAGAATTGCCCGAGCGCTGCGTGCGGACGATCACCATCGCTTCCCTCTATCCAAATTTTTTTTGGATGGGAACGTATTTACATCAGTTGACTTTGGGCGATCTGCATCTGCTCATGTTCAATGCGATCGATCTTCTGTTCTTGGTCCGTGTTGACACCGAGCCATGTTAGTCTCAGGAAGATTCCAGAGACTGAATGCTCCGTATGGTACGCGAGTTCTTCAAGGGGAACATGAATTGAGAAAAATCGTGTGTTGCGCCTCGCTCGTTTTCATTAGCGCTCTTACCGGGACCAACCCGTCTCCGCAGGTTGTTGCTCATGCGCTCGAGGCAGTTCAGAAAAACTTGAAATTCGATTCCCAGGTAAGGAATGCAGCGACATCCCCGGCGAATAATTCCATTGCAACAGAACCTGATCTCAAAATCGCATTTATCGGCGATGTTGGACATGGTCCAAACCAGCAAGCCGTCCTGCAACTCATCAAGTCGGAGGGGGCGCAGGCAGTATTGCATCAAGGCGACTTCGATTACATCAACGATCCGGCGGAATTTTGGGGATCGGTCGACGCGGTTTTAGGGGCAAACTTCCCTTATTTCGTCTCGGTCGGCAATCATGACGTCAGCCAGTGGCCAACGACAGCCAATCCGTCCTACTCCAAGATTCTGAAAGATCGTATGGCGCGCATCGGAATTAGGCCCGATGGTCCAGATCTGAACGACGAAATGTACTCTATTGTTTTCAAGGGGCTAAAGGTTGTATTTGTGGGTGAGAGGCGAGGAGCGGGCGACACAATTTATGCTCCTTACATTGAAAAACAACTTGCGAGTGACAATCACATTTGGGTGGTCTGCAGTTGGCACAGGAACATGCAGGCAATGCAGGTGGGCGGCAAAGTAGATGACATGGGGTGGGGGGTCTATGAGGCTTGCAAGAATCATGGAGCCATTATTGCCACAGCTCATGAGCACAGCTACGAGCGCACCAAGACGCTGACCAGCATGCAAAATCAAATAGTAGATCCCAAGTCCCCTGACCCAAATCACATAACTGTCGGCCGTGGCAGATCGTTTGCATTTGTTTCAGGTCTTGGCGGAGAGGGCATTCGAGATCAGCAGCGCTGCCTGCCTATTTCGCCGCCCTATGGCTGCCAGGGGGAATGGGCAAAGATCTACACATCGAATCAGAACGCTCAGTATGGTGTCCTCTTCATCACATTTAACTTGAAACAAAACCCGAATAAAGCTCATGGTTATTTTAAGAATATCCGTGGCCAAATTGTTGATGATTTCGATATCGTAAATACTCGGTAGCGATGCGACCGGGGACACCTGCTCCACTCACTCAGGGTGCCAAGGGAAGCCGCCGTCGCAAGCTTGGCCCACCCTTCTCATGAACCACTCGTCAGCGAGCCAACGTCTCGTGGCAACCGCTATTGGCAGGCAGGGCCGGCACGCAACCCGCTAATCCGCGCTCGCAATGAACGGGACTGACTCTAATCAACGAAGTCCACTTTCGCATCGGCCGCTGCCTGGCGCGATGGGATCGAATTCAATAAACTCGATCATTGGTCCCTGCGGAGTGTGTGACTTCCTAAGCAGCTTGACTCTTGCCTCGTCTTTCGGTTCTTGAATGTGAACTGAATCCAGGAGCGTTGCATTCGGTCTCGAGGGCAAGAACTTTTCGGGTTGTTAAGTTGATTGCATAAAACTGATTTTCGGATTTCTGAGCCAATTCCTTCAAACGGAGGCGGGTGGTTTCAGTTCCGGGAACAGAATCCCTCCAGAGAGATGGGCCATCGGGGAATTTTTCGAAAACATCGTATTCGCCTTTCATTGCATCCTTCCCACTATCATTCTCGCAACTTCCTCAACGCCGGCCGGATGTTCGTACCAATCCGTGCCATTCCCGTAAATCGGTATCACGAAAAGCCATCAGGATTATGCCGACTTTCGCATACTGCCTCGTCTTGGTCTCGCTGAACTTCGGCGGACATCAATTTTGCGCTTTCTACGCGCGGGCTGGATGAGAACCTCTGCCGGGATGTCGAATTCCTGGTGCAAATTACGAATCATATTCAACGAAAGAGGTCTCTTGCCCTGCATGACCTCATAAACACGCGTTCGTTGACCGATGACCCCAATCAATGCGCTCGAGTTTTTGCCTTTCTGTTCCAACCGGAACTTGATCGCTTCGATCGGATCGGGGAGTTCAATCGGATAGTGTTCCTGCTCGTAGGCCTCGATCAGGGTGGCAAGTATGTCCAACTCGTCGCTTTCCGCCGAACCTTTGGGGGAATCCCACAACTCCTCCACCCGGCGCAGTGCCCGCTCGTAATCTGATTCGCTTTTAATGGGCTTGATGTCCATATTTCACCGTTTTCACATCAATCTTGTCGTAATCCCTGTGCGTTCCGATCCATTTGATGAATACGATCTGGTGACGATAGTGGATGGCCACCACCAGCCGGTAGTCGTTTCCTTTAATGTTGAAGACCACTCTGTCCGGTCCGACAATGCTGGCATTCGCATAGGCCCTCAAAACATCCGCCGGACTTTTCCATTCGGCGCAAAACACCTCGTGAAACCATGCATCAAGCGCTGATTTGACCGTTTTCTGATCCGTGCTTCCTTTGAGGCTGCCGACGAATTGCCTCAGGGTTTTCCGCGCAATAACTCTCATGGCTAAGTCTCGAAAACACTGCTTTATTATACACTTGTTCCCAAAATGGGTACATGGCCAGGTCTGGTCGGCACCAACTCAGATATAACATGAACAGGGAGCCAGCGCAGGAACGGAGTAGCTGATTCCCTGCCCTCGGGATCAGGAAGTCTTAACGTCCACCTGGAGCGGCAGCGGTTACCCCTTGCACATCCACTGCAACCGCACAGCCGGGTCAGGGTGCTTTCGATCTCATGGCTCATGTCCATCTCCCACCCCCACAGGTGAGGCAGAATAGGCAAATCCAGCGATATTTTCTTCAAAATTGACCGTTTTTGAGCAAATGAAAAATCGATAACATTCATAGTGTGCTTAGGTTAGCTAAGTTCGTTTTTTCAAAAATGCTTTCCAGATTCTCGCCGACAGAATTATGATTCACAAGCATTTGGAAAGCGGATCGCCCCGAGAGCCTTTTTCCGGATGGATCTAGCCAGATGTATTCGATGTGCTCCTTCTGCGGCTGCAGTGAGTGGATTCGTCGTTCCCGGCACTCCTGCAGGCTCGGACCATTTGCAGCTTCAAGCTCACATTCAGCGGTTGGCATCAATTCGCGGGGCAACGGGCTGTCCGCGGCGTAGTCGCTGCGTTCGGTCGAGTAGATTGATAGTCCGTTCTAATTCTTTTAGTAGAGCAACTTCATTTTTTCGTAAATGTTCACTGATTTCGGGTCCAGGAACATTTCGACGCAGAACTTCTAGCTCCATACGTTCAGATTCGATCGAGTCGTGGTCTTTTTGGTAGTTTCGAAGCCAGCGAATTTCTTCGGCAAGCTCAGACAGAAAGTATTTCTTGCACTCTTCCGGATTCGCGACGCCTTGGCTTCGGCTTTCCTCTTTTAGCCTGGCAGTTTCAGCCCACCCAAGATAGGATTGATAAAGAGTTTCACGTAGGTGCTTGTTCGTTCCATAGAGTGTCTCAAGGATTGCAGTATTTCTTTTGTGTTCGAAACCGTTCGCCTTGATTTTGCGCTGAAGGCCCAAAAGCAATTCCAAACATCGGTCGAGGACAATTGGATTTTGAATCTTCCAAATCAGGCCAGGTTCGGGATTGAGCAGATCTGGTGCATCGCCGGACTTAGCCCCAATTTCATCCGCTTCCCAGGTTTGTCTCCTTCGCTCATCACATTCGAGGAACTCGCGACCCCGACGAATTTCAGCGCTATCAGCTGCGTAGTGACGTTGCAGGCGCCACATAGTGTTTGCGATTATTCCTACAAGGAATTCTTCCGTCGGACCTACTGGTTGCTTCTCATCCCGCAGGCTCTTCAGCAGTGATCGATATTTGGCGCTTGACTCCCCAGGAACGACAACGAACTTGGCAAAAAAGCCATGCTTGAGTGCATTTCGGCTCGATCGCCGTTTCCCTGCTTCAGAACGAGGGCCAGTAGAGCCCTTTTTGATTGATTGCTCATCGCGCCCGGCTTTGTCTGCTTCCCGCACAATTGATTGCTCAACATCATGTAGTTGCACCGGGGCGCCATCTTGCTACGGAGTCGGACTTATCGAGGCGCTCGCCAACGTCTCGTCTAAATTTTTTCCTGGAACTTCTTGTCCCATGAATTGTTCTCCTTTCATCAAGCAGGCTCAGCCACGCCCCGCCACTACATTCCCGCCTGGCTCCGCAGAGAGGTTAACGGCCGGTTTCGCGGCGTTTGCTGAGTAACATTTCTGGCCGGGCAAGCCCCAGCATGCCCAATGAAGGCTTAAGAGAACAGCAACATTTGGGTCCAAAAAAGTCCTACGGTTAGGGGGCGTTATTCCTTCGGGGGCTTTTGGTTATGTCGGGGATAATTCGGTCTTTCGCCAAAATACATTTTAAATGTCGTGACTGAACTCGGGAAGATAACGTTCGAGGGCGCCGGCAACGTCGAGCCTTTCTGCTGGGACACAGCTGCTGGTTGGGCGTCAATCCGATAGCGCTTCGCTAGTTCCTTTCCACTAAGCGTCAAGCACTCGAAACGAAGAATGATGTGACTTCCTCTGGGGCGGCATGCAGCCAAAATACGCTTCACCTCAGTTTCCGAAATTCGCATCATAGGATGACTGTGCTGGATCAATTCGACCGTTTGCGCGACCGCTGCACTATGCTTTTGGCCATTTTCCCGCGCCTCGTCATACGAACTCATCACGAGACCAGCGCGCTCGAATTCCATGAACGAACTCACTCCTTTTTTCATTCGAGGTCTTCCCAGTTTCTTCTTCATTTCCTTCGCCTCTAAGAGTCTTTGGGTCCAGTTAGCGGCTGGGCAAGGAAGCGTTGCAGAAAGCCAGAGCCCTTTTTCTTGTAACTCTCAGAGCCCGCCTTCAAAAAGGCCTCGCAAACCTGCGCGACGCTTCGCCCTTCGCGCGCAGCAATGGTTTCTAATTCTTTCTTCAGGTCCGACCGAATCCTGAATGTTAATTGAGTGTCTTTTTTCATTCGTCGCAGATTCTACCACGCTTCTTGAACCTTCCTCCCGGCAGGTGATGGACTTGACAAACCATTTACAAAATGACATGCTATGTAGTGCATTGAAGTGCATTGTGAAGTGAGGTCAAAACATGAACAAAAGTTCAGTAACGTGGCACGCTAACGCTCGATTTGCTCGGTTGATCTGGGGTCAATTGTCGCCTTCCGCAAGGTGGGCGCTCAAGCAATTGACCCAGAGATTTGCCCTATCAGTTGTTGAAGGGGATCTACTGCTTCTTGACGGTAGATGGTACGTGACGCACTCTGGCTTGCTCCGAATAGCCCAGCGCAATCGCTGCTCTGGGATGAGAACCACTGTTGACAAGGAGCTATCAGATCCCGCCTCTAGTCGGTGGGTGTTTCGAGCGACAGTGTATAAATCCCCCCGCTCTCGCGGCTTCGTCGGTTACGGCGACGCCGATCCATCCAACGTATCGTCCTTGGTCCACGGCGCAGAAATGCGTGTCGCCGAAACTCGTGCCGTCAACCGCGCCCTCCGCAAAGCCTACGGCATCGGCCTCTGCTCCGTCGAGGAACTCGGCTGGGCTCCTAGATCTAACGCGTCTGGACCACCCGTTCAGCCTAAGGCATCCGTTGTCGGAAATAACGGCCACCAGAACGGCCAGCCTCGCCTCCGCGACCGCCTCTGCCTGCTGATCCGCCAGCACCAGCTCGATGCTGGCCTCGTGAAGGCCTATGCCGCCGATTTCTGCGGAACCCCCACTGTGCGGGATGCCAGCCGAGAGCAGGTCGAAGCCTTCATCAACGATCTGGCCGAGCGCGCCGCCAAGGATCGTGACGGGCTGATCTGCCAGCTCAATAGCTATTCCAAATCGCAGGAGGTCGCGTCATGAAACGTCACATCCCTGGTTTGCATGGCGACAATCCCAACACTCCGAGCATCTTGGAGGGCGTTTTCCTGGTCCGCGTCGATCGGGTCTTCTACCGCTGGCATCCACAACGGCCGTTCTATGTTCTGCGACTCATCATTCTCGAACCAAGAGAACATCAAAACCGTTCCCTCAACGGTCGCCTCTACTGCACTCCCAAAGCACTCTGGAAACTCCGCTGGTTCCTGCGGGACTTTGGCTATGACCCCGATCTGATGGGCCGAGACGAAGTCGACGAAAAGGCGCTGATGGGCCTTCGTGGAATCGTGCGGATTTCCCGCACCACCCTGAATGGCCGCTCGTTTCTCAATCTCGGCGGGTTTGCTCCAGCCAGTGAATGGGAAGAACTTTCCGTGTCTGCGGCAAGCAGCCAGGAGGTGGCCCGTGACGTTTAGTTACACGCAGGTTTCGCAATACCTACGCTGTCCGAGGAGCTACCGCTTTCGGTATCTGGACGGCTGGAGGGAGAAGGAATCTCGGGCGGCGCTGTGCTTCGGCCGCTGTTTCGAGAAGGCCCTGGCGTCGTTTTTCGAGCGCGACGATGCCGGAGCAGTGCTGTTTAAGGAGTGGGGAACGTACCGCGATGTTCCGCTGGAGTACTCCCACGGAGATGACTGGGAGCGCCTGCTTCGCCAGGGAATCGGGCTGCTGGAGCAGTTTGCGCGAGACAACCGAATCCGCATTCGCCAACCCAAACGCAACATGCAGAAGAAACTCATCCGTTCGCTCTCCAACGGCAATGAGTTTGTGGCCTATGTCGATGCCATTGGCCACCTGGACGGCACGCGGCGTTTGCTGGAATGGAAAACCACCAGTGCTCGTTACCCGGAGCAGCCCGAGGGGCTCACTTCGCTTGACCTTCAGCTTGTCTGCTACTCCTGGATCACGGGCATCCCTGACGTTGCCATTGTGGCCTTCGTGAGGAAACGCGTCCCGGAGATTCAGTACCTCTTGGCTTCGATCACCGAAGAGCAGCGTCAGGAGTTTGGCCAGCTGGTCGAAGCGACCGCTCGTCAAATCGAAACTGCCCAGTTCCCTGCCCACCCAGGAATCCGCTTCCCGCAGAACGGGTGCGTCAGCTGCGCACACCTCGGTCTGTGCCTTGGGAACGAGGGACTAGTTGGAACCAAACTCATTCGTCAACCAGGAGCCGCCGACCTTGATTGGCTTGACGTGCTTGACGACTAACGGAAGGCCTTTGATGGCTCCGAAGCTCAATCGCCGGCGTGCCGTGTTTGTGCTCTCGAAGATCGAAGAGATCTTGTCTTGGGAGAAGGCGACGGACCGCGAACGGGATTCGAAGTTTGTCGAACTCGGTCGCTATCTGTGCGAGGTTCGGGCAGGACAATACTGGAGGGTGGACAACGTCCGTTCGTTCGATGAGTTTCTGGAGAGGAAATTTCCGGAGTCCAGACGCAAGGCTTACTACCTGATGGCCATCCACGAACACCTGCCACCGATCCGTAAGCGGGAACTGGAACAGATCGGATGGACGAAGGCGAGGGAGCTAGCCAAGGTGGCTCGGCGGGACAGACAGGGGTTCGATTGTGCACCCTGGGTGCACAAAGCCAGCACGATGCCGCGGGAGGAATTTAAGCGCGAAGTCGATCGCTACCTGACTGGCAAAGACACCGAGCCCTGGGAGATCCTTTATTTCAAGGCGTACAAGAGCCAACTTCCTGTAATTGAGCAGGCACTAGAAACAGCGGGTCTGATGCTTGGGAGCGACAAGTCGCGAGGCTACTGCCTGGAGATGATCTGCGCAGATTTTCTGGCAGGAGTGAGCTTGGAGGCGGGCAACCGAGATGCGTTATTGCCTTGCCTCACTCGGCTGGTCATTGGTCTTCCGAAGCCGCAAAGAAAGCAACTTCTTGAAGAAGTACAGGTGACGCTTTGACTGGCATCCGGGCCAAGCGGCCTCGTTTGAGACTTGACACGGAAGCTTATCGCCAGCTTTGCCGGGAAGTCCTCGAGCGAGACAGCTGGCGATGCCAGCGGTGTGGGCGGATGGAAGATCTTCAAGTCCATCACATTCAGTGGCGGAGCCGACTGGGCGATGACGCTGCCGAGAATCTGATCGCCCTCTGCGAATCGTGCCATCAAAAAGCCCATCGGCAATCCTAAGCTCGTCAGTTATCGTCTGGATCTTTGCCGCATCTTCTCTCGAACCAGCTCCGAGAAACACACTTTTAAAAGCGATGTTCCAAATCCTACTTGGTTGTTCCCGCGGAGATACCACCGGCGCGAAGCACCGAATCCCCTGAAGTGTGTCATTTATTTTGGGCTACCCCGCAGCTCCTTTCGAATGCGCGCCCCGTGCGGTAACATCCTGAGTGCTATTTTGGAATGAGGGATCTGAATTTTTGACAAATTCAATCTTTTGCACTCCGCCTGACGAATTGTGGATCGAGAAGAGTGCCAATTCCAGACGATTGTGTACACCGACCTTGTCGAAGATATTGGTGAGGTGATGTTTGATCGTCTGTAGGCTCACGCAGAGTTCCTGGGCGATTTCCTTATTTGTCTTGCCAGCAACCACCTCCGCGACAATCTGACGTTCGCGGGGCGTCAAGCGCCAGGGTCCCTGCGGCACATCCGGCGAGGCATTGCCGGGCCGGCGCGTCAGTTCCTGCACTAGATCCGAAATATTCTGCCGCTCGACCCAGTACTCCCCTGCAACCACCAAGTGGATACTCTTGCGCAAAAGTTGCGTGGTTGATTCTTTCAGGATGATTCCCGCGGCGCCGCGCTTCAGGGCCTCCACGATGTCTTGCTTATCCACTTCGGTGGCGAGGATCAGTACACGCACCGGCAAGGACAAATTCTGAATCAGCTTGAGCGCCTCAATCCCCGAGCAGCGAGGCATCCTTAAGTCTAAAAGAACCAAGTCCGGCTTTAGTTTGCGCGTCAGCTCCGCGGCTTCCAAGCCATCGCGAGCCTCTCCCACCACGCGGATCTTGCGGTCCAATTCGAGGAGCAAGCGCAGACCTTCCCGAAACACCGGATGATCATCGGCGATCAGCACGCGGACGGTATCCGTGAGTTTATACAAAGGCGTCCTTTGGGAGCGCGATCTCCAGGCGTGCGCCGCGCCCAGGCTTGGACTCCACGGCTAGTTCGCCCCCGAGTGCGGAGACCCGTTCGCGGATGACGAATGGTCCTTGTGTAGTACTTTCGAGCTCGACCATCCCGAGGCGGCCGGAAAAATCGAAGCCCTGGCCATCGTCGTCGATCCAGAACCGCAGACGGCTCCGCGTCACGCCGCAACCTATAGTGACGTTGCGCGCGCCGCTATGCTTGCGGATGTTCAGCAATGCCTCTTGAATGATGCGTACCAGTTCACCGGCGCCGGCGGGTGGCAGGGAAATCTTGCCGCAATCCCAAGTAAAACGGACGGCAATGCCCGTGTCCTGCTCAAACTCGGCGACCAAAGCAGTGACATATTCGACGAAGGATTTCGATCCGAGGTCGAGGGGCCGTTCCTGCCAGACGATATCTCGCAATTTCACTGAGGTCTTGTGCACGAGGTCTTGGAGACATCTGAGATCGTTTGAGACGGCGGGGGACAAATCGTTGCTCTCCGAACGAATTCGCTCAATGTAGCACTCGACGGTAAAGAGGCTCTGGGCGATGCTATCGTGAAGTTCCACGGAGACCCGGGAGTGAGCGCGCTGGGCCGAGTTGGCAGCGGCTTCCCATCGCTGCGAGGCTTCCCTCCTGGCGAAAAGCCAAATCAGGCCCCCGGCAAAGAGAGCGAAAACGCCCCAGGAGATGGAAGCGGCGATCCAAAGGCGGAATACATCCCGAGGGTTCGCGCCCGGCACCATGTATTTGATCAGCAACTCAGCGCTCACGAGCAGAGCAATTGCCCCGCTAGTCTCCACCAGACGACTCGGGCTCCAGCGTTGCGCTGCCGCGGTCAGCACAAAGAGAAACGCGAGCAGAAAGACTCGCGGATCGAGAGTGAGCAGGGGAAAAAGGACCGCCCACGTCACGTCCCCCGCATGGAGCCAGAGTCGGGTACGGTTGGGCCATTTGTAATTGCCCCGGAGTTGCCAGAAGACACAACTATAAAGGGCAAATGCGGAGGCACACAGCAGAGCCTGATTGCGCGGAAAATCGGCAGGGGCCGGGCGCAGCCACACAAGAAGCAGTATGCCTCCCGATGTCCAGAGGCGCGCCAAGTTCAGTGCTCCCTCCGGACTCGATCCGGAGGAAGCACTGGATTGGTGCCCACAACAATTGGAACCCGTGCTGGGTGCCAAATCCATTGACGGACAACCCTTCGAACTAGGGAATCCCGCGAAGCTGCTCGTTCAAAAAGCCTGCTGGACTCTTGACCCTATAGTAATGGGGTTTACGAGTCGGAGCATCCGCGCCGGGAAGCCTAGCTTCAGCCAAGATGTTTGTTGTTTCAATGGGACTCGGGGACTCGAGCCCCTCAGTTTTCCCCGCATCACGGGGGGGGACGACAGGAGTATAGTAAAAATTGGACCTTGATACAAGGCTGGAAATTTTAAGTAGCGGTGTCATCCGGAGCCTCGAGTTCTTCAGCCGAGAACGACGAGTCCGGCGGATTATGCTTTGCAAATCTCTCATACCAACAAAGAGTAACATTCGCGACTTGCCCGCGTCCGCCTCCTTAAATAACTTCAATAGCTAAACAGCACTTTATTCATCAAACTAACTTCCGAGAAAATATAGGAGGCTCGTGCCTTCCCGGGAAGGAGACCTCCTACCCTCTGCTTCGGTGAGTAATTCTGGAAATAAATAGGCACATATGCTTTGATAATAACCGGAGTGCAATATACTGTATAAATACTTATCTGCCCTCTTTTGTTCTTCTGACACACTTTCAAAACCGAATGACGCCTCCACAACGCTTTAGCGAGAGAACTGAACCGGTATGAAATCCACGAGAAATCGAATCCTGCCGTACCGCAACGTGCCTACGCTGAGAAACTAAAGGAAGTGTTTTGAGGGGTTTCCGACTGTATTTCTGGAATAGGCGAAGTTGGTCTCCGCACCCTTTCGCGGCGAAACGCGCATGGCACCAAGGTTCTCCCTACGGTGCTATTGCCCTTCGGGCTATTGACCAGGAGTGTCCTAATGCCAATCATGCGCACTCCAGCTAAGGAAGGCGGGCTATGCAATTAATTTTCAAAGCGCGTCAACTCAACCAATAAGTCAAAGGTATCGCTCTAGTGTTACGGACGCATGAATGCGAAGTAAATTGTTGGATGCCGATGTTCACGAATTCAGGCGCTCAAGGCGCTTCCCAATTGAGGCTCCCCTTCGCTATCGCGTGTCTTGCGAAGCCGCTTGGCAAAAAGCCCAGACGGAGAACATCAGCTCCACTGGGGTGCTGTTTCGATGCGAGCAGTGTGCGGAATGCGGGGCGCTGGTGGAAATGAATTTCCTATTGTTGAGAACCCCCAACGACCAGGCAGGGCTCGAGGTGGCTTGTAAGGGCGAGATCGTGCGCTTGGACCTGCCGTTGGGAGGAGGGAAACTGCCTGCCCTGGCCGTGAATATCACCGGCTACTGGCTTTGTCCCGGGTCCAGCGGCCGTTGGGATTTCGACGAATCGTTCCGCAAATCGGGAACCGAAGAGTGACTCGCGGCGGGATGGGGGAACGAAGGAAATTGCGGTCAGGTCTCGCGGGCATGTGAGTTCTTGACGAGGAGTCCCGCGTCAGCGCTAGGCGGCGGCAACATAGTCGCCTCCGCAAATTTCGCTGGGTCCCGGTCAGCTCGAAGGATGAGCCGAGAGAACTGTCGAGCAACATTGCTTGCGAGTCAGGGGGCGGAGCCAAATCTCGAGGCCAGGTTCCGCGTGAGCAAGTCAGATTGCGAACCGTGCGAGTGGTACGCAGTCTACAGGCGACATCAGCACGAGAAGACCGTCGCTGAAACTCTTTCGGGACGCGGGCTGGAATTTTTTTTACCCGTTTACGAGGCGTTTCAGCCATGGGACTGAGAGGGCGAAGCTGTGTTTAGTTCGCAGACACATTTCGAATCCACATCGCAACTTCCTGCGTTGGGTCTCGCGCCCGAGATATCCAACTGGTATGCAATCCAAACCATGCCACGGCATGAGAAGCGGATTGCCGAACAGCTCCAGGAAAAAAGTGTGTTCACGTTTCTGCCGTTGCTTCGGCAAACGCGGCAGTGGAGCGACCGACGGAGCAAAGTGGAAGTCCCCATGTTCAGTTGCTATGCCTTCGTCCGTATTGTCCGGACAAACGAGAATCGCTTGAGGGTATTGCGAATCCCAGGCGTGCTCGGCTTCGTGGGGAATGAGAGACAAGGAACCCCAATCCCGGATGAACAGATCGAGAGTCTGAGGAAAGCAATCAGCGAGAACGTTCCGTGCTTGCCACATCCTTTCGTCAATGCCGGGAGCCGCGTGCGCATTCGCGGAGGATCGCTGGACGGCGTCGAAGGGATCCTCATGCGTCAGGGTGGAGATCAAAGCCTAGTCGTATCGGTGGAGTTACTGCGTCGATCGATTTCGATTCGAGTCGAAGGATATGACATCGAATTGGTTCAGTAGTTTCTGTTGCAGGTACGGCCCTTCTAGGCCGCAGAAGCGAAAGATTCTGGGGCAGAGCGACGGCGAGTAAGTGAATCGGAAATCTGCAATCAGGTGGTTGATTACTGGCTGGAACTGTCCGGCCATTTTGGAGGGATCCATGACCAAGATAACTGCTTTAGTCGCAATTTTCTTCATCGGCATCTCACTCGCGAGTGTGCCCGGCGTCGGTGCGAAAACCGGTTCGGCCGCCGCGCCTGGGGCGACCGCTTCGGCGGGCCAGGATCAAGCCGTCCGATCTGACAGTGACAGGCCACTCCAACAGCGCAATCCGCGCTATCAGGTGCAGGCCTCCGACATCCTGAGCCTCACTTTCCCTCTGTCCACGGAACTCAATCAAACCGTGACGGTGCAACCCGATGGCTTCGTCACACTGCTTGGGGCGGGCGACCTCTACATTCAAGGAATGACCGTTCCAGAAATAGTCGAAGCGCTAAAGCGATCGTACGCGAAAGTCCTGCACGATCCGATCATTAATGTGGGCCTTACGGATTTCCAGAAACCATATTTCATCGTGTCGGGCCTAGTTGCCAAACCTGGGCAATTTGAACTGCGCTATGACACGACGGTTTCCGAAGGCATCGCGCAGGCAGGTGGCCTCACGAAAGATGGCAAGAAGCAGATTTTTCTTTTCCATCGGGTTTCCTCAGGTTGGATCGAGGTCAAGAAGGTGACCCTAGGAGATGTTCTGGATGGCAAGAACGTAAATGAAGATATGAGACTGCATTCCGGCGACATGGTGTACGTCCCGGAAAAGTTTATTTCAAAATTCCGTACGTACGTTCCATACCAATTCGGATTTTACGCTAGCCCCTCAATCGCTTTCTAGAGACGATCTGCCGGCTTGACGACTGAGACTTTTTATCTAGGGAGGTAATTATTATGAACGACAGCGATTTTCTCTTGCGACACCAGGAATCTACGCGCTACGCGACGCTGCGCGACTGGTGCGGCGTAGAATTCCGGCACCGGCGACTTGTCCTTGTTTCTTTTCTCGGCCTTCTTCTCGGGACCATTCTGTTCTCGGTAGTTTGGGCTGCTCGCTACTACGAGTCGTCTATGCAGATCCTTGTGCTACAAGACCGCTCGGATCCGGCGGTGACAGCAGGTCCCAGCGCCGCCATGCAGAGCACGCAACTGATCAACCCGGACCAGATCAATTCTGAGATGGCCCTTTTGCTGGGAGCCGATGTGTTGCGGCAAGTGACCATCAACTGCGGACTCGAGAAGAGGAAAGGCTTAACGGATTTCTTGTTGCCAAGTGATCCGGGGCGACGCGAAGCGATCAAAGTCGAGAAACAGGCGAAACAACTAGCGAAAGCCATAAAGGTTGAAGTGGAGAAGCAGGCGGACGTGATCGACGTTTCTTACGGGAATGTCGGCGCGCCGGAAACTCCCGCCTGCGTTCTAGATAATTTAAGCAAGTTGTATCTTCAAAAGCATCTGCAAACTCATCGGCCGACTGGTTCCTCCGACGTGTTCACGACGGAAGCGGAGAAATATCGGCAGTCGCTTCTTGATGTGGAAGCGAAACTCGTGAATTTTGGGCCCTCCGAGGGTGTAGTCGCCCCCGATGTGCAGCGGACACTGGTGGCGACGAAGCTGGTGGATTTAGAAGGTCTCTGGAATCAGGCAAAAGCCGCCGTCGCCGCCGACCAGCAGAGAATCGCAAACGTCGAACAGCAACTGAAAATCACAGCGCCGCGCATCCTGACCCAAGAGATGGACCAGGATGCGGGTATGCTCCTCCAGCAGTTGCATACACAGCTTCTGACTGCGGAGCTCAAGCGCACCCAACTGCTCATGAAATATGACGCCAGTTATCCGATGGTGGTCGAAGCGGAGCAAGAGGTTGCGCAGGCCAAAGCCGCCATTGCGGAGGCGGAGAAGAGTAAAATTGCAAGTCTCACGACTGATCAAGATCCCACGTACGTCCTTTTGCGCGAAGATCTGGCAAAGACGAAAGCGGATTTGGCCACGCAGCAGGCGACCTCTTCATCTCTGGCTCAGTCCATTCGGGCCATGCAGCTAGAGACCGTGCAACTTGACCAGAAGTCGATCAAGCAGCAGGATCTGCTGCGCGAAGCGAAGGCCAATGAGACCAACTATCTGTTGTATCTCGGCAAGAGGGAGCAGGAGCGCAGTTCGGACGCCATGGACCGCAGCCGCGTCGCCAACGTGTCCCTTGCGGTAGCGCCTACAGTGCCCGTTCTGCCGGCCCATAGTCCTCTAAACATATTTGTTCTCGGCTTCATTTTTTCAGTGTTCGCGAGTCTTGGGGCGGGTTTCCTTGCAGAATATCTCGATCCCTCTTTCCGGACACCCGGTGAGGTAGCTGAAGTGCTGAATATCCCGGTGCTCGCATCGCTGCCAAGACAGGCGGCGTAATCGGAAGAATATGATCCTCGACTTTTACAAGCTTCGGGAGCAGCCGTTCGGTGTTACGCCGGATCCGCGCTACCTCTATCTAAGTCCGACGCATCGCGAAGCATTGGCGTCGCTGAAATACGGGATCCAAGAGAAGCGTGGGTTCATGGGTCTGATCGCCCAGCCAGGCATGGGCAAGACCACGTTATTGTTCCATTTGTTGAAGGAGATCGAGCCCGGGGCACGCACGGTGTTCCTGTTTCAGACACAGCGCACTCCGCTCGAGTTTTTGAGCAGCCTGGTCACGGATCTCGGGCTTGACGGTTCGTGCGCCGATCTGCCGCGGCTCCATTCCCTGCTGAACGACTTCTTGATTTGCGAGGCGCGTGCGGGAAGGCGATTCGTTTTAGTCGTCGATGAAGCACAGAGCTTAGAAGAGCCCGTCCTCGAAGTTCTGCGCATGCTTTCAAACTTCGAGAGCAGCACAGACAAGTTGATGCAGATCATTCTCGCGGGGCAGCCGCAGCTCGCCGACAAACTCACGTCCCCTTCTTTAGTGCAGCTTCGCCAGCGCATTTCCATTCTTGGACGGCTCAATCCTTTTACCGCGCCAGAAACCGACCGGTATATTTTCCATCGGCTCAAGGTCGCGGGATTCCGTTTTGAGTCCACCTTGTTTACTACCCGGGCTACAAACCTGATCCATGAGCACAGCGGGGGGATTCCACGGAACATCAACAATCTTTGTTTCAACGCCTTGTCGCTCGGATGCGCTCTCAGAAAAAGAAATATCGACCACGACGTAATTCAGGAGGTGATTGACGACCTGGATTGGGCGGCCCTCGGGACCAAAAGTACCCCGACGTTGTCCTGGGTGCATCCGTTCGCGCGAAGAAGCACAATTAAACTGGGCGCGGCATTTGATTCTTGGCGGCGAACCTGGTCCTGGAAACGCGCAGCGGCAGTTAGCGCAGTCCTCTTAGTTGGTGTTGCCTCGTTAGCCAGCATGGGTGGGCTTCGCTTGGTGGGAAGAGCTGCGGCTCCTGTTGTCGTTTCTCCCGAAAAAATCAACACTGTCAGTTCTGCGATGGCCGGACACAAGAACTCCGACGCCTCCGAGCCGGCTTCCGCTATTGCTCCGACAAACGCCACGGCCTTCCCGGTTGCACAATCTGAAGCGCGCGTCGCGAGCCCCGACGACAATTCGCGGACGATCACGATCGTTCCGAGCCAGACTCTGTCCAGAATCAGCGTTGAAAATACCGGTGCATATAATTCGAGAATGCTCGAACAAATTCGTGCTCTCAATCCCTGGATCAGTGATCCAGATAAGATTCGCGCAGGACAAGAACTTCGCCTTCCAGCATCGGACGAGTGGGCCACGCACAGAAACGCGGAAACGAATTCAGAAAACCTGGGTAAAGGAGATGTCAAACCATGAGCAAGAATTTCGAACTCTTACAGCAGGTAGCAGAGCCTCAGCAAGCCGAATCAGCGCCGATGGCGAGCGAATTGCCGGGCGCTATACCCGATCACGACCGGATAAAGAGTTACCGGGACGCCGGCGGTCTGGATATCGAAAAGCTGGCCCGAGAAGAAACGTTCAAGTTAGTGCAGCGGATATTCCTGATGCAGAGCGAAAGACAACCGCGAGTGGTCATCTTCGCGAGCGTGGATCCCGGGAGCGGATGCAGCCGAACGTGCGCGTGCGTGGCTAAAAATTTAGCCGAGCACATTTCAGGATCGGTCTGTGTTGTGGAAGCGAATCTTCGTTCACCGGCGTTGCCAGGCTATCTTGGAGTTTCGAATCACTTTGGGCTTTCCGATGCGCTCCTTCAGGACGGCCCGGTTCGCGATTTCATGAAGCCCGCAGGACGCCACAACCTCTGGCTGCTTTCTAGTGGATCTTTGGCAGCGGATTCTCAAAGTTTGCTGAAGGCAGATCGCCTCAAGCAGAGAATCGAAGAACTGCGGAAAGAATTCGACTACGTGTTAATCGACGCGCCACCGCTGAGTCTCTACGCCGACGCCGCTTCCGTAGGTCAACTTACCGACGGTCTAGTCCTGGTTCTGGAGGCCAATATGACCCGGCGAGAGACCGCAAGCAGGGTTATCGAGGCGTGGAGCGCAACGAAAGTCCCAATCTTGGGGGCTGTCCTGAATAATAGGACATTTCCAATTCCGGAAAGCTTGTACCGAAGGATGTAACCGTTTCGGGTTCCAAGTTATTTCATAACCAGCATACTCAGCGCCTCGAGAACTCACAGCGTATCTCGGAACGACCAACCGTGGCGCCTCTCATCGCCAGCAAGGCCAGCGGTAGCGAGAGACTGCGTCACGACACTACTCTGGAGTTCAAACGATTGGGACTGAGAATGGCGAAACCATTTCCGAAAACGGAGAAACTGCCGACTCGATCTGGCTGCCTGAGAGTTCAGTGGCACACCAGCGCACCTTTTGTAGGCTCGCGAAAGTGGATTGAGGTCTAATTCATGCATCATGCCAAGCGAAGGTTGCTGCGAAATGCGGCGAAAGTATTCGATATTCTTGCCGCACTCGCCTCCTTCGCCGTGGGCACATGGGGCATTTCCGCGACCACGAGCTTAACGCTGCCTGAGTTTCTCGCCCTTCGGGTTAGGCTCGACAATTGCGTGTTGTTTGCCACCATCGTGGTGACCTGGCATTACATTTTCACGGCTTGCGGACTCTATGTCTCCAAGCGCCTCTCCACAAGACGTTCCGAAGTATTCGAGGTGGTCAAGGCGACGGCGCTCGCTTCGGCATTGCTATATCTTGTCAGCGTGCCAGGCCGCCATGCGATGGCAAGGCCAAGATTCCTCATCGTGTTTTGGCTGTGCTGCACGGCATTGATGGTCTGCCGCCGCATCGCAGGCTGGGCGATCTTGGGCAGGATCCGCATGCGCGGGCTGAATCCCAGATTTGTGCTGATTCTCGGGACAAATTCCCGGGCCCTCAATTACGCCTCGCGCATTGTCGCGCGACCTGAGTTGGGATTTCGTCTGGTCGGATTCGTGGACAACGATTGGGCAGGGTTGAGCAGCTTCGAGCGGACCGCCAACGTGCGCTGTTGCGATTTCGCCGGACTAGCGGAGTTTTTGCGCAGCAATGTTGTTGATGAGGTGGCGATTTATCTGCCGCTGCGATCCTTTTACGAGCACGCCGCGAATCTCGTCGCGCTTTGCGAGCAGCACGGAATCATGTTGCATTTTGATTCCCAGCTTTTCGATTTGAAATTTGCCCGGCCTCGGCTCGAGGATTTCGATGGGGATTCGAAGATAACGGTTACGGTGGAAAATCAGGATGGCTTTCCGATGTTGACGAAACGCATTCTAGATTTTATGCTTTCACTCTTTTTGTTGATGGCAATTGCGCCTCTATTTCTTCTTATCGCCTTAGCTGTCTTGGCCACGTCAGCAGGCCCCATTTTTTTCGCACAAAAGAGAGTAGGGCTGAATAAGCGTCAATTCACGATGTACAAATTCCGCACCATGATTCCAGGAGCGGAGAATCTGCAAGAAACTTTGCTCGGGCAAAACGAAATGTCCGGTCCGGTATTCAAGATCAGAAATGATCCGAGAGTTACGCCCGTCGGC
This sequence comes from uncultured Acidobacteriota bacterium, assembly GCA_963719875.1. Taxonomy (GTDB): domain Bacteria; phylum Acidobacteriota; class Terriglobia; order Acidiferrales; family UBA7541; genus Palsa-360. The sequence continues at coordinate 991,717 of CAVRDJ010000004.1, forward strand.
CGCATCCTTCGCAAATCCAGTCTGGATGAACTGCCGCAATTGTGGAATGTCCTGAAGGGAGATATGAGTCTCGTGGGCCCACGCGCGATGTCGGTCCGTGATTATCAGCTCTTCCGTGAGGATTGGCCGTGCCGGCGTTTCAGTGTGCGGCCCGGAATTACATGTTTGTGGCAGGTGAGTGGCAGGAACTCGATTCCCTTCGAGCAATGGATGCAATTGGATATGGTGTACATCGATCAATGGTCCTTGTGGTTAGACCTGACAATTCTCCTCCGCACCATTCCCGCGGTTCTACGCGGAGCCGGCGCGGCGTGATGAGTCCCACAGAATGCACCGAACGCAGGCGGCAACGTTCCCCCTTCCGAGGATGACCTCAGCGACCCATCGTGTGGATTCCACCAAGACCAGGCCGGCCGTTGCTATGAAGGCGTACGGCGCCACTAAGGAGACGTCGGCATTCTTGAGTTACCTGTTCCGTCTTCTGGACGATTTTGGCGTTCGCTATTGCGTGCTCCATGCGTGGGAGAAGATTCCGCAAGAGGTTGTGAGTGACCTGGACTTAGCGATTCACCCGGCGGATCGAAGTAAGCTGGCCAAGGTATTCGGACTTTTGCGCGACGTGGGATTCATGCCCATCCAATGTTTCAATTACTCAGTTGGGGCTTTCTATTTTGTATTCTCTTGGTTCGACGGTCGTGGTTTACAATCCGTGCCCCTTGACATTATTTTTCAGCATTGGCGGAGCGGCCTTTCGGTGTTGCGAGTTGAAGACCTGCTCGCGCGTCGCCAACGTTTCGAGGATCTGTGGGTTCCTTCTTTAGAGGACCAATTTGCTTATCTCCTGGCCAAGCGTACCTGGAAGGGCAAGGCCAGTGAAGAGCAGGCCTCGGGGTTGAAGGACCTGGTTGAGAGATTGGGTCGCCCCGCAGCGGAAAAGGTCGCGAGCCAAATCTTCCCCGGTGAATGGAGCAAGAGAATAGTCGCAGCTTGTTTGGACGGTTCGGTCGCGCCCCAGCTGCGGAGTGTACGCAACTACCCCTGGTTGGTAGCCGTCCTCCGCCATCCCGTAGCTCTGATGCGCTACACGGTTGGACAGTCGATTCGGATCGCCCGGAGGCTGCGCCATCCGGCCGGGTTAGTGATCGCTGTTGTGGGACCGGATGGTTCGGGCAAGGACACCATGATCACCGCGCTCAAGTCTCAACTTTCAGGAGGCTTTCGCCGCGTTAAGCAGTACCACTGGCGCCCGCACTTTCTGTTTCCAAAGAATTCTGCTCCAGCGGTCGCCAATCCTCACGCTTCGCCGCCCCGGACTGCCATCCTTTCGAGCGTCTACTTGCTGGGATTTGTTCTCGATTACTGGATTGGGGACGTGCTGAGCATCCTACCGGCAATTTTCAGAAGCAATCTTGTGATTTTCGACCGGTATTTTTATGACGTGATGGTGGATCCCCGGCGCTCTCGCTTCGGTGGACCCTCGTGGTTGGCGCGATGGTTGGCTGGGCTGGTGCGCCGGCCCGATCTGATTCTCTTGCTCGATGCCGACGAGAACCTAATGTATACGCGAAAGAAAGAACTGTCGGTTGAGGAATTGCGCCGCCAGTGCCAAGCGTATCGCAACGTCCTGCTTGAGAAATTGTCCACCAGAGTCGTCCGTACTGACGAGGATGTCAAACGCAGTGTTCAGGATGCGACGAGTGTGGTGGTTGAGTTCCTGTATCTGCGATTCGCAACCAGACACCAACAATGGATTTCAGGGGAAAACTGAGTGATGAGTGTTGAACACGCGAATCGTCCTAACCAGTGGAAACTCGCCGCGTCCGTCGAGGCGGCCCTGGAGATTCTCTTTGCCGGGCCGGAAGATGTTCCGCTTAATTTCCAGGAGGCTTGGAGTGGGTTCCCGATGACGGCGAGCCACATCGTTCGCGCGGAACGATGGCGGGAAACGAGACAATTGGCGATTCAGGCCGGATATCATCACCTGCATCGTTTCGTGCTTCTTCCCTCTCGTAAAAACACGCGATGGCTAGCTCCGCTAGCTGAAGGAAAAGCCATCACCAATGCCTTGGACATGTACCCGTCCTTTTCTCGCCGGGCGCGACTGTATAAATCCTACGCAGCGGGAATGGCGATGATGGGCTGGCCGGGCCGATCGGCAGACACTGTACTGATTGCATCGAAGCAAAAATTTGCCATAGAACGGCTGATCACGGAAGTTACGGGCGAAAGTCGCCCCCGTTTTGCCCTCTTGTTGGGGACCGAGCTGGCCACCAGGAAACTGACCGTTCAAGTGATGCGCCCCGCAGGAGAAGTGCTTGGCTATCTGAAGCTTCCGCTCGCCCGGCGTGCTTCGGACTGTATTCGACACGAGGCGGGCATCCTTGCGCGTCTGAATGAAGACCCGCGCACTCGCAACCACGTGCCCCGCCTACTTCATGCTTGCGACTGGAATGATGGATATCTCCTCTTCCAAGCGCCAGTTCTTGGGCGGCCAGGGCCGGTTCGCTTTACAAGTCTTCACGAGAACTTTCTTCATACGCTCCATGCGGTCCGTTCGTTCGACGTACCTGGCCGACAACTCGTCCGGAGTGTAGGCGACGGGTTAAAGGAAGTCTTAGCAAGACTTGGAGGAGAGTGGAGGGAGTTAGCCGGCGATGCCCTAGCCGTCGCTGGACGCGAGCTCGAAAACTGTGAAGTTCGCTGTGGACTCAGTCACGGGGATTTTGCGCCCTGGAATACGCGCGCTTCTGGCGAGAACTTGTACCTATTTGATTGGGAGAGGGCATCTTGGGAGGCGCCCTTGCTCTGGGATAGATTCCATTTTTTGACGCAGACGCGGTCCCTATTGCGGCGTGGAATTGGCCCGGAAGGCTTTGAAGATTTTACCCCTGACAAGCGAGCGCTTTACATTCTGTATTTGCTTTCGTCAGTGTCACAGCTGGTTGACGACCAAGCCAAAGCGAGCGACATAGCCTTCCGGAAGCAAGAATTGCAACGGCAATTGATGGCTATCGCGTCTCCCGATGGTCGGGGGACCTCGCTTTTCGTGGAGCGGAAAATCACAGCTTAATGACCCCCCAGCAAGTTACCGAATGCACGCAATTATGAGAGAAACCGCCCGCCGTCCCAAGGTACTGCTCGGCGCGTACGCCTGCGAGCCCGTCAAGGGTTCTGAACCCGGCATTGGCTGGAACTGGGTACGGAAGCTTTCCCAGTTCGCGGATGTCTGGGTGTTCACGCGCGCCAACAACCGCGCCGCGATTGAAGCTGCTCTTTGTGTCGAGCCGATCCCGAACGCCAACTTTGTTTACTACGATCTTCCGCGCTGGGCGCGGTTCTGGAAGAAAGGCTCGCGCGGCGTGCTGGCTTATTATTACTTGTGGCAGCTTGGTGCATATCTCAAGGCCAGAAGAATGCACCGAAAGATTTCTTTCGACCTAGTCCACCATCTAACCTTTGGTACCTATTGGTTTCCTGCTTTCATGGCGTTTCTGCCGGTGCCCTTCTTGTGGGGACCGGTGGGAGGGGGAGAGTCGGCCCCTCCGAGCTTTTGGCGTTCATTCAGTACGCGAGGAAAGATTTACGAATTGCTTCGGAATTTCGGTAGACGAAGAGGTGAAATAGACCCGTTTGTTCGCGCCACGGCGCGACGCGCGGTCTTCGGTATCGCAACAACTCGGGAAACCGAGAAAAGATTGCAGGCACTCGGCTGTTCACAAACCACAATCCTTTCTCATGCTGCCATCGCGGATGAAGAGGCCGCTTTGCTCCGTTCCCTTTCGCCTCGCCGCGAAGAACCCTTCCGGGTTTTCAGCGTCGGTCGGCTACTGCATTGGAAAGGATTTCACCTAGGCATCCGGGCGTTCGCACAATTCCATCGCAGTCATCCTGAAAGCGAGTACTGGTTGATCGGAGACGGGCCGGAGCGGCAAAGGCTCTCTGCCATGGCCCGCGACCTGGGGGTACAAGACAAGGTGCGGTTCTGTGGCCAGCTCACGCGCCCAGAGACATTACGGAGCATCCGGGACTGCAACGTCCTGCTGCATCCCTCCCTTCATGATTCCAGTGGATGGGCAAGTATCGAGGCGATGGCTGCCGCACGTCCCGTCGTCTGCCTCGATCTCGGAGGGCTAGCGCTTCAGGTGGACAGCGATAATGGCGTCAAGATTCCCGCACGAGATCCAATACAAGCCGTCAACGACATAGCGTGTGCGCTGGCGCGACTCGCGGACAACGTCGAGCTGAGGCTTGAACTGGGCCGTGCGAGCCAAGCCCGGGTCGAACAAGAGTTCAATTGGACCTGCAAGGCGGACTTCATTCAATCGATGTACCGCGCAATCCTGCTGAATCGCGAAGTCGCCCCGACGGTGAATACGGCAATCAACGCGGAGGATTCATTCGCAATGAACCGGGTGATTTCGAGAGTGGTTCCAGAAAGGAAACATAACGCATGACGAGAATGCGCTGGGTTTGGGAGTTAATGGTCTTCGCGCCGCTAAGCGTGCTCGCTTTATACGCCATAGCGCCATTTCGCAACAACTGGATTATTTGTTTCATGCTGCTATTGCCGCTGGTTCTTGTTTTCTTGCTTTCGTCTGCGGTGCGCGTCGGCCTTCAGAATACAGCTGCTCTCTTGAAATCCTTCACTTGGTGGCATTGGCTGGTCTTTCTTGCGGTGATCAGCGGTTTGAACTTCCACACCGAAGTGCGGGACGTTAAGGACGTGAGTGCGAACCCCCTCGACCCACAAGCGTTGTTTCGCATCGTGCTGGAAGTGGCGGTAGCTCTCATCCTTCTGAAGCGACTCATGAACAACCAGACGCCGTGGTTGCGTTACCTTTTTCGCGGGCTCTTCAGTGCCTTGACCGTTTTTGCGATCATTTCCCTGGCTTCGACGCTCTGGTCGGTCAATCCTTCGTGGACGCTCTATAAATCCTTCGAGTACGCCTTTGACCTGATTTTAGTCGTGAGCGTTTTCCTCTCGGTTTCTTCGATGCAAGAATACGAGCGGCTTCTCGACTGGATCTGGGCGCTTACAGGCTTTTTGATGGCCGTTGCGTGGGTCAGTGCCATTCTCGACCCCGCGCATGGATTTGTTTACGGCGTGGAGGGACTATTATTAATTCCACAGCTGAATGGGGTCTGGCCCGCCCAATCATCCAATGGAGTCGGAACCTACGGGGCCTTGATCGCCATCGTCGCACTGGCCCGGCTTCTCCTCCACTCTGAGAAGCGCACGTCGCGTGGCTGGTATGAGTTGGTTCTTGGTTTCGGTTTGGTCACGATGGTTATGGCGGATTGCCGCTCTGCGATTGCCGGTTTCTTGGTCGGGGTGATTCTTCTTCTCATTTTGACCCGCCGCTTCCTCACCGGGTTTCTGCTGGGGCTAGGGGGTATCGTGGTTGCGCTGTTCACCGGGCTTGGAGACGTTGTACAGAATTATTTGGTTCGGGGTCAGCAGCAGCAGCTATTGACGACCCTAACGGGTAGGACCGATTGGTGGTCGATTGCGTGGAAAATGATCCAAGTGCACCCACTCATAGGTTGGGGAGCCCATGCAGGTGGCAGGTTCATTGTCCTTCCGCTGGCGAATCAGCCGGGTTTGTCAGACGTGGACAGCAGCATTTTCGAACCGCTTCTCGACACGGGAGTGTTCGGACTGTTTTTCCTGCTTCTCGCCCTCGCGGGAACCTGGTGGTATTTGCTTCGCGGCGTGCACAGCCCCTTGCTCAATTCCAGGCAGCGTCGCTTTACAGCGGAATGCATTGCAGTCTTCGCTGTAATTACTGTTCGGTGCTTCTTCGTAAGTAACCTGATCCGCCATCCGGCGTTTTACTTTATGGCTGTGATCGGCGTTGCCGAGATTATCCGGCGTCTCCTCAAATCGGGAAGTCAAGCCGGGCCGATTGCCGCGTCTGGATAAAGGGCTGCCAGAAGAGATCAGCATAAGGCCAAGTTAAGCAGAAGGAGGCTACACAGTTATGAGAGTTGCTGGGTATCTGTCCCGCTGGGACTTTATTCTTGACCATTGCCTTGGGCGCCGCGTTTTGCACCTCGGGTGTGTCGGCGAGACCGATGACATCCCGGACGTAAAGGTAAAGGCATTTCGCTCGAAGCGTGTTCTACACGCGCGCTTGATGGAAGTAGCTCGAGAAGTGGTAGGAGTGGACTTGGATGCCGAGACGATCAAACTCATTCGCTCCCAGCTAGGCACGGGGAACCTGGTGATCGGCAACGTCGAGCACCTGGAGAAGTGCCCGATTGATGGGACATTCGAGGTTATTTTATGCGGTGACCTTGTCGAACACCTCACGAACCCAGGCCTAATGCTCGAAGGGATGAAGCGGTTTATGACTCCCGAGAGCAGCCTGATCCTATCAACTCCCAATCAATTCTCGTTGCTGGCGAACATTCGTTTCTCGTTGGGAAGTTACCGGGAGGGGGCCGAACACGTGACTGTATTTTCCAAAATAACCCTTGCCCACCTTCTTGAGCGGCATGGATACCAAATTCGTGAGCTGTACACCTGCTATGACCACCCGCCCCAGACTGGGATAGCGCGCGTCAAGTTTGGAGTTGGAACTCCATTTTACCGCCTTCTTCCCGAACGCGGCGGGACACTGCTGGCTACGGCTCAGGCCAGACTGTAGATAACTTCCAGGATAATAAATTCGTTTTTTCGTCTCGTATATTTCGACTGGGCGGCCAGCCCCGATGAACAAGCTCAGGCCGGCTTCGAAGACAGCGTTCTGGCCTCCTCGCTGCCTGTAGGTTTCGTGATCGAGAAAGATTTTCACGGTCAAACTTCAGTTTCTTGAGACCTTTTCCTCGGATTCGAATACTTGATATCAGCCAGGCCACCAGCCCGGTTTCGCCCGTGACCCCGGCGAACCGGGGCATAAAACACGAATAAGTTCATTTCAGGATTGAAAAACAACAACTGGGCAAGATCAAACCTCAGTATCCGACGAGCCTGGCGCCAATTTCGCGGCTGCTTATGCCGCTCCCGAAGTTGGAGTCGCGGTCGCTGCTATCGCTCCTGAACGCTTAATCGGAGACGAAACGAACTTGAAAATCTTATTGGCCCACTGCTTCTTTCAGCAATTCGGAGGACAGGATGCCGTCGTGCTCGAAGAACGCGCCGTGCTCGAGCGGCAAGGGCACGAAGTACTTTTTTATTCGCGGCACAACGATGAAATCAAATCCTTCACCCCGTCCACAAAAATCGGTTTCGCCAGCAACACCGTGTGGTCGGGGCAAACGAGCCACGATCTTCGTCAACTGGTTCGGGCGCAGCGGCCGGACATCGCCTACATTCATAATATTTACCCTCTGATTTCACCTTCGATCTACCACACCTTGCATGCGTGCGGTGTTCCCATGGTGCAATGCATGCACGATTTCCGGCCTTTGTGCGTCAATGGATTTTTCTATACCCAGGGCAAATGCTGCGAGCGGTGCAAGACCGGCAACTATCTGAACGCCGTAGTTCGCCGGTGCTACAAGGACAGTTACTGGCTTAGCGGACTTTACGCACTTTCCCTGGGGGCAAATCGTCTGGCGAATATGATGGGCAAAATTTCCGCGTTCATCTGCCTCAACGAGTTTTATGGCGACAAGCTTGTTGAAGTGGGAGTGGCGCGCGATAAGATTTTCGTACGTCCCAATTCGATTGATTCCTCGAACATCGTCTCTTTGTCCCCCGGCGAATCACAAAATTATGCCGTGTACCTGGGGCGCCTTTCACCGGAGAAAGGATTGTGGACTCTGGTCAAGGCGTTCGAACAAATCAGATCCGCGCGTCTGAAGATCGCGGGAGACGGGCCGATGGCGGGAGATTTGAAACGTTACATCCTTGAAAAGAAACTCGAAAACATCGAGCTCGTGGGATTTTGCCGCGGCGAAGCCAAACGGCTGCTGCTCGCAAATGCCAGTTTTGCGGTCCTTCCTTCGGAGTGGCATGAAAACTTTCCGGTTGTGGCGCTGGAATATTATTCCGCGGCGAAACCCATTGTTGCCTCGCGAATGGGAAGTTTGCCTTCGATTGTGGCCGACGGCGAATCCGGCCTTTTGTTCGCGGCGGGCGACTCGGCGGACCTAGCCAGCAAAGTCCAGTATCTATTTGCGCATCCGATGGAGGTACATCGCATGGGCCAGCGGGCGCGCGAGCTCGCGGAAACAAAGTATTCCCGTGAACGAAATTACGAAGTTCTCCTAAGAATCTTTCGGAAGGTCCTCGCAGCGCAGAGCCCCTTGGCAACATCCGGCGTTGAGTTGGAGATGCGGTCGTGAACAGCAAGGTTGCTGTTCAGGTACCGGCTTCGCGGGCTATGCGGCAAACCCTTCTTGGCGAACTTGGGAATGAGATTATGAGCGCGGCGGATACAAGCACCCCCGAACTGGCGATTGGGCGGCCTTCTTTCAATGTCACGGGAGTTCGTGTCGATGCTGTGACCATGCAGGAGGCCATATCTCGATTGAAGGGATGGATCGGTGACGGCCGACACAGCGAATATGTGGCCGTGACAGGCATGCACGGAATCAGCGTGGCTCTCAAAGATCCCCATTTCCGTGAGATTCTGAGGCAGGCAGGTCTGGTGGTACCCGACGGAATGCCTCTCGTGTGGCTCGCTCGCTGGCATACCAGGCCGCTGCGCCATCGCGTCACAGGATCCGAATTGATGGAAACGTTTTGTCGCGAGACAGGCTCAAAATATAGACATTTCTTTTACGGTGGCGCGCCAGGAGTCGCGGAAGATCTCGCGCGAGTCCTTCAGCAACGCTACGGGATTGGGGTCGCCGGAGTATACGCTCCGCCGTTTCGTCCGCTAACGCAAGACGAGGAACGTAAACTGGAAGAGGCGGTCAAATTAGCGGCCCCCGACATCTTGTGGGTAGGGCTGAGCACTCCGAAGCAGGAGCGCTGGATGCATGCGCATCGGAACACCCTCCGTGTCCCCGTGATGCTTGGCGTAGGCGCCGCTTTTGACATGAACTCGGGCAAGCTCAAGAGAGCGCCCCTCTGGATGCAATGTGCCGGGCTCGAGTGGTTTTACCGCCTGGCGGTTGAGCCGCGCCGGTTGTGGAGGCGTTACTTGATCGCAATTCCTGGTGCGGTGTGCCAAGTCATTCTTGAACTTATACATGTTACGGAATACGACTAAATACGAGAAGTACAGCGTCTTGCGGCCCGTGGACTTTAGTGTTTGTTCATGCCTGATGACGTTTGGCAGACGCTGAATCTCATGTCTACTAATGCTCATAATCGTCTGATCGTCAAGTCCGTCGGCGTAATCATGGTGGGAGTGCTGGCCAGCCGCTTTCTGGGATTCCTCCGTGAGTGGAGCGTCGCTCATCTGATCGGATCGAACGCCCTGACTGACACCTATTACGCGGCATTTTCGCTTCCTGATATTTTAAATTATCTGGTCGCTGGGGCAGCGATCGAAGTGATTTTCGTTCCCGTATTTTGGATGTATCTTGCCGACGACAAAAAAGAGGAAGCGTGGCGCGTTTTCTCCACGATTATGACTTTCGTCGGGCTTCTGCTATGCGTCCTGATAGGCTTCGGCGAAATCTTTGCTGTGCAACTTGTGAGGCGGGTGGTGGCGCCTGGCTTCAATCCGGCGGATCAGGCGCGAGTCGTGTTCCTTACGAGGTTGATGCTGCCTGCACAGCTGTTCCTGTGTCTCGGCATGGTACTCAACGCCGTGCAATACACGCGCTCACATTTCGCGATGCCGGTCCTCGGCGTCATTGTCGCGAATCTCGGCGTCGTTCTGGGTGGCTGGTTCCTCTCGTCGCGCATTGGCATCGCGGGATTCGCCGTTGGACTTCTGGCAGGAAACTTTTGCGGTTTCTTCCTTCTTCAGGTGATCGCCGTGATGCGCCTCGGCGGACGTTTCCGACCCAACCTTCATTTTGGACACCCTGGGTTCCGGCTATTCCTAAAGCTCGCGTTTCCCATCATGCTCGCTCTCTCGGTGATTGTCACCGACGACTGGCTGCTCCGCTGGTTTGGGTCTTTTCTCGCGCCAGCTTCGATATCTTGGCTCACCTATTCGAAGACATTGATGCGCGCCCCGCTAATGATCGTCGGGCACGCTGTAGGAGTCGCATCGTTCCCGCTACTCACAGAACTTTACGCACAAGGTCAAATGGGAGAGTTGAACCGCACGCTAAACCACGCCATTCGGGGACTGCTTCTCTTTTTGGTGCCGGTCTCCGCGTTCGCCATTGCTCTGAGCGACCCGATTATCTACCTCGTTTTTTCGCATACGCGCATGAGTTCGGCTGATCTTCACTCCACCGCATCCGCTCTAGTGTTTTTCTCGATCGGCATGTTCGCGTGGGGATTGCAAAATCTCATCTCTCGCGGATTTTACGCGATGCGCGATATGATCACGCCAGCGATTGTCGGAACCACCTTTACATTTCTGAACATCCCTCTCTATTGGTATCTGGCGCATCGCTGGGAATTTCGAGGTTTGGCGATCGCGAGTTCCTGGAGTGTCATTGCCTACACCATTGTCATCTTCATTCTGTTGGTCCGCAAAACGGGCAATCCGGCAGCCTGGGAACTGGCACGATTCCTAGCCCGAGTCGTTCTTGCTTGCATCCCTTGCGCGGTATGTTCCTACTACCTGGCTCACTGGCTCGAGGCGCGCTTCGTTTGGCAGACTACTCTCGGTTCGCTCGAGGTTCTATTGCTTGTCACGCCGGTCGGACTGGCGCTGGCGGTGCTTTCGGGACGGCTCCTTCGAATCAAGGAAGTTGAATTCTACTTTTCGAAGGTACTCGGCCTCTTGGGCACAGCTCCTATTACCGTATCGAATTAAACGAGCGAGTTCGGCCAATTGTATTTTCCAGGAGAGTCCGATGAAGAAGTTTATTTTGGTCGGCGTCGCTGGCATCCTCACGCTAGGAGTGTTGTGCAATTTCCGTCACGGCATTCTGCATTTTCGACTGCGATTTGAGTCTCACACGGTGGAGTCGAACACACCTTCACCCGGTTATTGGGGACTTTCTGAGGGATCCGCCGGAAAGATCACGACGATTGTTCGCTATCAGGGCAATGACCAGGAGGAGATAGGCTCTAACCTAACGGGGAGCACACCTCCATCCGGCATGATCGCCCATCAGCTTCAGAAGAAAAACGCGTGAAGGACTTCTTCGCGCGAGTGCGAGCGATCCTTTAGCCCTGCCGCGGGCTGAGCGGGAAGAACGCCGGACGGCGCAGGACCCCTGACGTGGCGTGTCCTGCGTACACATCCATGAACGAGGCACGTTTCCACCGTCGCTAAATTCAATCGACAGGAGAGGCTAACTTGGATCAAAACAAAACAATAGTGGTCACAGGGGCGGGAGGGTTCATCGGCGGTAACCTCGTCGCAGCACTTCGCGAGCAGGGCCACCGATCCCTTCGGGCTGTTGATATCAAACCCCTAAAGGAGTGGTACCGCAGCTTCGACGACGTCGAGAACCTGTCGCTCGACCTGAACTTGAAGAAAAACTGCGAGACAGCCGCCAAAGGCGCTCAGGACATCTACAATCTCGCCGCAAATATGGGTGGCATGGGCTTCATAGAACACAACAAGGCGCTGTGCATGCTTTCCGTTCTCATTAACACACATATGCTGCAAGCGGCTGTCAAACATAAAGTCGAAAGATTTTTCTATTCATCCTCGGCTTGCGTTTACAACGGCGACAAGCAGAAGGCCTTCGACGCCCCATCACTCAAGGAAGAAGACGCCTACCCGGCTCTTGCGGAAGACGGTTATGGCTGGGAAAAACTTTTTTCCGAGCGGATGTGCCGACATTTCCGAGAGGATTTCGGCTTATATACGCGGGTTGCGCGTTTTCACAATGTTTACGGGCCTTGGGGCACGTGGGATGGAGGCAGGGAAAAAGCGCCGGCCGCCATATGCCGCAAAGTCGTGCAATCGATCGTGAGTGGAAATCACGAAATCGAGATTTGGGGCAGCGGAGAACAAACCCGCAGTTTTATGTACATCGATGATTGCATCCAGGGGATGCAAATGATCTTCGACTCGCAAATTCTCGAGCCCATCAATCTCGGTTCGAGCGAGGCCGTCACGATCAACCAACTGGTGGACATTGTCGAGAGTATTGCGGGAATCAAGTTGAAGCGCCGTTATGATTTAAGCGCGCCCAAAGGCGTGAATGGCCGCAACAGTGACAATACCTTGATACAGAAATATCTGCGTTGGGAGCCTAAAATTTCTCTCCGCACCGGCCTCGAAAAGACGTACGCATGGATATACGATCAATACCTCGCACGTGAACGCGGCGGAACAAGCTTCGCGCGCGAACCCGCCCGTTTCACAACGATCGCGAGGAGTGCGAGCACCGCTTAAGGAATTCAAATAGATCTTTAACCCTGACCGGCCAAGTTTTCATGGGGTCGAAATCGATATCTCCTGCTTATTATTGCGTTGATTCGTCCACAACCTTGTTAACATCTTTCTTCGATAGTTGCCTGTTACTCTTCGAAGGGTACAGGCGAAAATCCCACGCACCAACTGTTCAAGCTCGATATGAGCATCTGTTAAGTGACTGGTTGCAGCACTGATAAACCTCCTGTCCGAGATCTGTACCAAGGGACAGTATCGACATTCACTAGCCGAACACTAAGTTTAAATGGTGCGCGCAAATGTCCAAATCGTAGCCTGCTAGCTCGAACATGAAATCGCATGTTAAGGCCGGATTTCTACGATCAATCGCTGTCGTCGTAATCCTTGCGATAGCGGGGATCATTGTTATTACAGCAGGGGCGCTACGTTGCACCGTTGCCACAGCACAGTCTGTGACTTCAATTCCTTCAACTTACTTTGGAATGAGTCTCATCAACAAGAGCGATTGGCCTCAGGATTCTGTCGGTGCTCTGGCGAAAGGAACATTGGTTAACTGGTCGTATGTGGAAAAGACGAAGGGAACCTTTGATTGGACCAATCTGGACGCTTGGGTCAACCTCGCCAGTACTCACGGAGTCTCCTTCTTCTATAGCACCGATCTCGTACCGCCCTGGGCGGCGGCCGATCAAACCACCTGCGGGCCCACTTACACAGGTTCGTCTGTGACAGGCTGCACGTCCATGGTTGCGAACATTCAGGATTGGGATGACTTCGTAACCGCCCTCGCGACTCGCTACAAAGGTAAGATGATTTATGAACTGTGGAATGAACCCAACGCCAAAACTTTCACCGGAACCGTCGCCGAGATGGTGACCTTGACTACCAACGAGTACAACATCATTCGTTCAATCGACCCAGGAGCTTTGATCCTAGCTCCCTCACCCGCCTATGTTTCCGCTAACCCTGCCGCGTATCTGGATCAGTATTTCACCGCAGGGGGTCCGACTGGCGTGGATGTTATCACCTTCCATGGGTACTGGCCCGATCCTGAACATGTGACCAGGACCGTTAGCCAAATACAGACGATTATGTCCAAGTACAACCTTTCTTCCAAGCCTCTGTGGGACACGGAAGGGGCTTGGTCGGGCAATCTGGCCGCTCAACAGCAAGGTGGTTTTGTTGCTCGTTATTATCTGTTGCAATGGTCAACGGGGGTTTCCCGGTTTTATTGGTATGCATGGGACAACCCATCCTATGGGACCATGTGGGATGCCGCAACTGGACCGCATCCTGACGCCACCGCATACCAGCAGGTCTACAACTGGATGGTCGGTGCGACCATGAGCAGTCCTTGCACGATGTCGTCCGATTCCACATGGACTTGTACGTTGACGCGTCCCGGCGGCTATCGTGCACTCGCTGTCTGGAATTCTGCGACCACTACGAGCTACACACCGGGTAGCCAGTACCAGCAGTATCTCGATCTTGCTGGCGGCACGAATCCAGTGAACGGCTCCGTCACGGTCGGGTACAATCCCATCTTGTTAGTGAGTTCAACTCCCCCAGCGCCGCCAACCAATGTGGGGATCACAGTAAATTAGAGATCTGAATTTATTTTTAATAGATTTGAATTCCGCAGTAAGTTATCATCGCCCACCTTCTTGGTCAGACGGTTCAAAGAAAATATTGCTACGAATTCGTTTTTGACTCAACAGGCGCGGGTCGCGTAGCGCGCAGCAAGTCGGGAGCCGCTGCAATCAACTAAACCCCGGGCAACTTCGTCCGCTGTTGCGGGTGGACAGTGGATATGGCTTGGTCAATTCCCGCGCGGCTCGTCCCCCTCGCGGAAAGCGACTTACCGAGTCCACGAACAAAGAAGGAAGAGTTATATGAATAGTATATTCTACAGGGACTGCTCTAGAAGGTTGTGGCGCGCAAGCTCTGTTCTTGCCGCAAGATTTTCTTTGGTTGTATTCCTGGGCGGTTCGCTGGCCGGCCTCGTGTCGGCACAGTCTGATGTGGTCACTTTTCATTATGACATCAGCCGGTCCGGACTCAACCCGAACGAAGTTACTCTTACTCCCGCGAACGTGAATTCCGGCAAGTTTGGCAAGTTGTTTTCCCATTCGGTCGACGGACAGATATACGCGCAGCCGCTCTACGTCCAGAATGTGTCGATTCCAGGCAAGGGAACCCACAACGTCGTTTTCGTTGCTACGGAAAAGGATAGCGTCTACGCGTTTGATGCCGATACAAACACCGGGGCCAACGCCAACCCGCTCTGGCAGGTCAGCGTTATCGACGCCGCGCACGGAGCCGGATCGGGAGCGACACCCGTCAATTACTCTGCGGTTAATTGTACGAATATAGCGCCGGTATATGGGATCAGCGGGACCCCCACGATTGACGTCTCCTCCGGGACTATGTACTTGACGGCGATGTCCTTGGAGAACGGAAGTGTAGTTCAGCGCCTTCACGCGTTGGCCATCACGACGGGCGCCGAAAAGTCTCCTGGTCCCATCCTGCTAAACCCCTCTGTTGCGGGCACTGGGGACGGGTCGGTTAACGGAAAAATTACGCTCGATCCCGTCACAACCTGGAATAGGACCGGGCTGCTCCTGATGAATGGGACTGTTTACATTTCCTTCGGTGCGCATTGCGACACCCATCCTTGGCATGGCTGGTTGCTGGCCTACGATGCTTCCACACTTGCACTGAAGGGGGCCTTTAACACCACGCCGAAAGGCACTGGCGGCGGCATTTGGATGGCGGCCGGCGCAGGCCTTGCTGCGGATGCCAGCGGGAACATTTTCATCACCACGGGGAACGGCACCTACGACGGTACCGCCGACTTCGGCGACTCAGTAATGAAGATGGGTCCAATCAAAAATGGTACGTTTCCGGTGCCGGATTGGTTCACGCCCTACGATCAAGGCACATTGTCTTCCAGTGATCTGGACCAAGGCGCCGGCGGTGTTCTGCTGTTGCCGGATCAGCCCTCGGGGTCACCTCGCCAGCACCTACTCGTCACCGGCGGCAAGGACGGCACGATCTATCTGCTCGACCGTGACAACCTGGGTCACTTTAATTCAAGCAGCAACAGCCAGGTCTGGCAAAGTTTGACAAACGCCCTTCCCCTCCCTGGAACGAAGTCAACGCCGGCGTGGTGGAATAACAACGTCTATTTCAGCGGCAGCCCCTACAATGGGAAACCTGGCGAGTCCCTGAGGGCCTTCAAATTTGACCCCGCCACCGGGATGCTCTCCGGCGTTGCCACCTCCCAATCGACTGCCGTGTTCGGGTATCCCGGCACCACGCCAATTGTCTCCGCGAATGGAACGACCAACGCCATCGTTTGGGCTTTGCAGAATGATCAAGTGTCCCCTACCGGACCAACAGTCCTTCATGCCTACGATGCCACGAATCTGGCGAACGAGCTGTACAACTCTTCGCAGAATCTATCGCGCGACAATCCCGGGTCCGCCGTGCTCTTTGCCGTGCCGATCGTGATTAACGGTAAAGTATATGTGGGCACCCAATCGAAGCTCAGCATTTTTGGCGAACTTTCCTTGCTTTCCAGCGTAGGCGTGAATCCCGCATCCGTTGTGGGCGGCAGCCCTTCGACCGGAACGATTACGCTGGTTTCGCCAGCTCCATCCGGTGGCGTGGTCATGACGCTGCACAGCAGCAATACCGCCGTTGCCACAGTTCCGGGAACCGTGACGCTGGCGGCCAATGCAACGACAGCAACCTTCACTATAAGTACGGGCACGGTGACTGCAATCTCCATGTCCTCAATCTCGGCGACCTATAGCGGCTCGACGCAAAGTGCAACCCTGACCGTGACACCGGCGGGGGGACCGCCCGCCATAACGACTACTTCATTCCCAAACGGGATGCAGAATGCCGCTTATAGCGCGACGCTGACAGCCACCGGCGGGACCACGCCCTATTCTTGGTCCATTTCTGCCGGCTCTCTGCCCACGGGGCTGGCGCTTGCTTCCAGTACTGGCGTGATCTCCGGCACACCGACCGGCCCCGGAACAAGCAACTTTACCGTGCAAGTGACAGATGCGAATTCCCTGACGGCTACAAAACCGCTCAGCCTGACCGTAGTGTCGCCGGCGCTGACTGTTACCACCAATTCCTTGCCAAGCGGGACGCAGAATGCCGCTTACAGCGCGACGCTGATTGCCACGGGTGGGACCACGCCCTACAGTTGGTCTATCACTGCTGGCACTCTGCCCACGGGACTGGCGCTCGCTTCCAGCACCGGTGTGATCTCCGGCACGCCGACCAGCCCCGGAACAAGCAACTTCACCGTGCAAGTGACAGATGCCAATTCACTGACAGCCACAAAGCCGCTCACCCTCACGATTAACGGCGTCTCAGGCGGGGGAAGCGGGATCACGCTGGTACAGGCGAATGCGGTTCAGGGATCGGGTGTAGGATCGGTGTCAGCGGCTTTTCCCATATCCAACACGACGGGCAACCTGATCCTGGTGTTCGTGCGCATGTCCTCGTCCTCGCAAACGGTCACTCTTACGGATAGCGCCAACAACACCTACTTCCAGGCCGTGGCACAAGTCCAAAACGCCGATAGTTCCCAAGTGCATTTGTTCTACGCCAAAAATATCTTGGGTGCAGCGGCGAACACGGTGACCGCGACGTTCTCGTCGACCAACAATCACCCGTGGCTGGCGATCTACGAGTTCAAAGGGCTGAGCCCCACGAATCCGCTGGACCAGACCGCGACGGCGCAGGGCAACGGTTCCACTCCCAGCAGCGGTGCGACGCCCACGACGACCAGCGCGAACGAACTGGTCTTCGGAGCGACCGGTTTGTCATCCACTTACTCAGGTGCGCAGACGGCGGGCAACGGATTTACCATGCTTGAGAATGACACGGCAAGTTCGCCCGCGGCTAACGAGTTTATGTTGGTGACTTCAACGGGATCGTATACCGCCACCTTCACACTGAGTGGCAGTACCAACTGGACCGCCATTGTTGCGACATTCGCCGGCGGAGCTTCTGCAGCACCTGTGGTGACCACCACTTCCTTGGCGAACGGCACGCAAAATATCGCTTACAGCGCGACGCTTGCAGCCACGGGTGGGACCAGCCCCTATAGTTGGGCTATCACTGCCGGGGCTCTGCCTACGGGACTGGCGCTTGCTTCCAGCACCGGTGTGATCTCCGGCACGCCGACCGGCCCCGGAACAAGCAACTTTACCGTGCAAGTGACAGATGCGAATTCACTGACGGCTGCACAACCGCTCAGCCTGACCGTGTTGTCCACGCCGACCGTTAGCACTACATCCTTGCCGAACGGGACGCAGAACGCCGCTTACAACACCAGGCTGGCAGCCACTGGCGGGACCAGCCCCTATAGTTGGGCTATCACTGCCGGGGCTCTGCCTACGGGACTAGCGCTCGCTTCCAGCACTGGTGTGATCTCCGGCACGCCGACGGGCACGGGAACAAGCAACTTTACCGTGCAAGTGACAGATGCCAATTCACTGACAGCCACAAAGCCGCTTAGCCTGACCGTGGCGGCGCCGCAACTGACCGTTACCACCACTTCCTTGCCAAGTGGGACGCAGAACGCCGCCTACAACACCACGCTGGCCGCCACCGGCGGGACCACCCCCTATAGTTGGGCTGTCACTGCCGGGGCTTTGCCCACAGGACTAGCGCTCGCTTCCAGCACTGGTGTGATCTCGGGCACGCCGACGGGCACGGGAACAAGCAACTTTACCGTCCAGGTGACAGATGCCAATTCACTGACGGCTGCACAACCGCTCAGCCTGACCGTGGGGACCAACCCGCCAACCGTGACCACCACTTCGTTGCCAAATGGGACGCAGAATGCCGCCTATAGTGCGATCCTTACAGCCACCGGCGGGACCGCACCGTATACCTGGTCCATCTCCATTGGCACCCTGCCCGCGGGACTGGCGCTCGCTTCCAGCACAGGTGTAATCTCCGGCACGCCAACTGGCACCGGAACAACAAGCATTACCGTGCAGGTCACAGATGCGAATTCACTGACGGGTACAAAGCCGCTCAGCCTCACGATTGCCACCTCGGGCGGAGGCGGGATCGCGCTGGTACAGCAGAACGCGGTTCAGGGATCGGGTGTAGGGTCGGTGTCGGTTGCGTTTCCCGTTTCCAACACAGCGGGAAATCTGATCCTTGTGTTTGTGCGTATGTCCACTTCCACGCAGACGGTCACACTGGCAGACAGCGCCAACAACGCCTACGCCCAAGCCGTGGCGCAGGTCCAAAACGCCGACGGCTCCCAAGTGCATTTGTTCTATGCCAAAAACATCTTGGGTGCCGCGGCAAACACGGTGACCGTGACATTTTCGTCGACCAACAATCACCCATGGGTGGCAATCTACGAGGTCAAAGGACTGAGCCCCACGAATCCGCTGGATCAGACGGCGTCGGCGCAGGGCAATGGTACGACTCCCAACAGCGGCGCGACACCCACGACGACGAGCGCAAACGAACTGGTCTTTGCGGCGGTGGGGCTGCCGTCCAGTTACTCAGGTACGCAAACCGCCGGCAGCGGATACACCATCCTGCAGCAGGACACGTTAACCTCTCCTGCCGCAAACGAGTCGAAGCTAGTGATCATAACAGGATCGTATACCGCCACGTTCACGCTAAGCGGCAGCGCCAATTGGTCTGCGATCATTGCCACCTTCCAGTAATAATTCCTGCGATTCGAGAGTGCATCGCAATTTGGCTTTTTTCTAGGATTCGGTCCAGCGAAATTGGAGAATCAAAAGAGTGAGTGCGGTTAGCTCAGCGGCCAGAGCATCCGGATAGTACTCTTGGGGTAGACTCGCTCCAATGATGGAATCTATGACGCAATTCACGGCATACAGGCTCCGAATGCAGCCTATCTGGGTAGTGATATGGAGGGCCGTCCTGGTCATGTTCTTGGCGCTTGGTTTCCTGCCAGTCGGATCGGCGGCGGACGACACCGGGCCAACTTTCAATAAGGACGTTGCGCCAATTTTATTCAAGAATTGCTTGAAGTGTCATCAGACAGGAGAGCTCGCGTCCAAAGTCCCGCTGGTATCTTACGACACGGTGCGACCCTTGGCTGAGTCGATCAAGCAAAAGGTCATGACACGCCAAATGCCGCCCTGGCCTGCCGATCCCGACAGGAGCCTGAAGTTTCGCAATGACGCTCGCCTCAGTCAGGAATATATAGACACGATTGTGGCTTGGGTCAACGCGGGCGCGCCCAAGGGAAATGATGCTGACCTTCCGCCAATGCCTGAGTTTGAGGGCGGCTGGATGCATCCTCAGGGGCGGAAGCCGGACCTCGTCATTTCTTTGCCCGGGGAAGTGCATGTGCCGGCCAAAGGTTCAATACCTTACGTAGGTTTATTGGTCAAAGTGCCCTTCTCAGAGGATAGGTGGGTAGTGGCAAGCCAGACTCGAGCAGGCAATCCCGCCGTAGTGCACCACATGGCGATCACCGAAGTTGCCTTAGACGGCGGCATGAGCGCCGCTGACCGTGATCAGCTCGCATTGGCAGCCCGGCAGATGGGCTTGCCGGTTCCGTCGGCTAGCTCGCACCCCGCAATCACAACTCAATCGAATCCCGACCAGATCGATATGCTGGGCATCTACACACCAGGCAGCGCGTTAGAAATGTATGGGGAGGATAGCGCCAAACTGCTGAGGGGCGGCGAGAACATGTACCTCAACTTCAATGTGCACTACGAAACGGATGGAAAGCCGGAGACGGACCGCTCTGGGATTGCCTTTTGGTTTTTACCGGGACCGCCAAGACATCAGCTGTTCCGTGTGAATGGCGCAGGAGAGACCATCATTGCTGATGGCAAGGAGATACTAACAGATGCTCCCGGTATTAAGGCTGAGGGCACACGCGTAGCTATTCCACCGATCCCGGCAATGGCAGAAAACTATGAAGTGACTGGAGTCACTGGTTATCCCGAGCCGATTACGATTTATCAGTTTCAGCCCCACGCGCACCACCGCGGCAAGGACTTTACCTACAAAGTCGTGTACGCCGATGGACGCGAGGAGACAGTGCTCAGCGTGCCGAAATTCGATCACAGATGGCAAATGGCCTACGAGCTGGAGACACCGCTCAAGCTGCCCGCGGGCAGCAAACTGGTAGTCACGGCTCACTACGACAATTCGATGAAGAACATGCACAATCCGGCGCCGGAGAAAGAAGTCTATTTTCGTGACATGAATCAGAGCTGGGATGAGATGTTCACGCCATTTATACAATACAGCATCGACAGTCGGGATCCCGCTAAGCCGCCCATGATGGCGCATGTCCTGGACGAGAAGCGTAATACTCCACAGCAGCAAGAACGGGCAGCAGAGAGCGTTCTGGGAATCGGCGAGGTCGTGGGTTGTTTGGAGGCGAGCCCCCGGGGGAACTGGCTGCTGATCAATGCCAGCGATCCCACAATATCCGAGATTCAGGCAGCGTCTTCGGCGACCCTAAAGGCGGCAGAAGCCAGATCATTGGGCAGCAGACGATACGAGCTGTTGGGGGTTGGTGTCTTCGACCCCTCAAGCCGCAAAGGAGAAAAAGTTGCCGTCAAGGGGATCTTGATCGATAACGCCAAAGAGAGCCGCATCAACGTGACCTCGCTACAAATGGTCGCCGCCAACTGCGGCAAATAATTAATTCTGCTTGAGACTTTCAAAAAGGGCGGCGATGGTACTGCCGCCCGGTTTCTTCGGATCGCAAACGGTCTGCAGCGGACACAGCTTTCTGCAGAATGACAAACAACCTCACCCGTGGCCAACGAGTCGATGCCGGCGGCCTCCACAGAATCGTAAACCGCCACCTTCAACCTGCGCGAAACCGCCAACTGGTCCGCACTCGTGGCCACCTTCAAGCAATAATTCCAATCATTCGAGAGCTCATTGCAATTTCGCTCCTTTCTGAGATTCGCGGCGGCCTCGCTCCGTGTGAATCACTCGCAAGCGCGAGAAAGATTCCAGTTCGAGATCAGGAACTTGTGAGGAGAGCGGCTATGGAAGAACGACGTATGGCTCGCCGGTACAAAATTCCCGTAGCGGTAGAAGTTAGCCGCCCGTCCAAGGCGACGGAGTCAGACTCTATTCATGTGAAGACCCATGATATTTCTTCGGGGGGCTTGTATTTAAACTGCAACCAACGAATCGCGGTCGGGACGCGAATCGCCCTTTCGCTTACTCTTTCTCTTTCCAACAATGGGATGGAGGCCGTCGTCGATTGTAAAGCAAAAGTAGTACGCGTGGAGGAAAACCCAGACGCTAGGACTGGAAACTTCGGCATAGCCGTCGTGATCGACAGTTACAATTTCGTTCGACCGAAGTCTGCCACATAGTTGGGTTGGGAGTACCTCAAGGCTGCTCCCTACACTGAGCGAAACAAGATAGGCCCTCGGTCGCAATACGGCTGTGGGCCTGTTTTGTGTTCAGATAAGGGTTGATCCGAACGATGAAACTGACTCCATATGGGGTCCCTTGTAATATGCGACGGCTTCTAGAAACCTGGGTCTGTTTCGAGAGCGAATGCGGCGGAAAAAACACTTTGGCATGGGAAGTGTGGAGTCCGGTCTATAGCTAGCTTAAGATACTTGAGGCCGTGAGGATTCCCTCGGACGCACTTTTCGCCGTGCTGACGGCAACCAGCTTTGCCGCCGGACTGAATGTGTACGCGACGGTGGCCACGCTCGGTCTTTTGGCGCATGCCGGAGTGATCCCGCTGCCGCCGGCTCTGCACTCGCTCTCCAGTTGGTATGTGATTGGGTTCTCTCTTGCCCTTTTCCTGCTCGAGTTCTTCGCCGACAAAATTCCTGCTTTTGATCTGCTGTGGAACGCCCTGCATACATTCGTGCGAGTTCCAGTAGCAGCACTGCTTGCTTATGGCGCCACGGCCCAGCTCTCCCCCGGAATGCAATTGCTGGCAACGCTATTGGGAGGAGCAATTGCACTGGCAGCACATAGTGGCAAGATCGCCGTTCGTGCAGCGGTGACTCCCTCTCCGGAACCCTTTTCCAATATCCTACTGAGCCTGGGAGAAGATACGCTCGCTGTGTTCCTTACATGGTTTGCCACAAGCCATCCTTATTGGGCGGCGATCATTGCCCTGGCATTTGTGCTGATGATTGTCGTTTTGATGCGTTGGGTCGTGAGTGCCCTCCGCAGTCTGTTTCGCAGGGCCAAAAAGGAGTTTGACCTTATCCTTAATGGAGTTTGACGATCCGCTCCGCAGACCAAATATTTGGAACACGCCGGAGCCACTTTCCGAGAAGTGAACTTCTAGGCACATAGCGGGCGACTTGCCGGGGCTCGCTGGCAACGTCAGTTGGATCGGGGCCAGCAATCGTCGCGGTATGTGCAGGTAAGAAATGACCAGCACTTTGGTAGATGCTCTGCCACTGGCCGATCGGCTCTCGAAGCATGGCGAGCAGTGGAACAGTTCGATGGGACAGCCGCGCCGGCCATCAGTGGTTGCTCAGATCAACAAAGACAGGTAGTATGCGTCGCTTGGAGTGAACCAATTGCAAGCTGGCGAGCAACAGATTAGGGTCTTGGTGGCCGACGACTCAGCCGTTTCCCGCAAGCTCGTCGAGCATACGCTGAGTGAAAAACGGTACTCCCTGGTTTTCGCCAAAAGCGGGCGCGAGACAGTCGACCTTTTCGCCCTGCATCATCCTGCTCTTGTGATCGTCGATTGGGTCATGCCCGACCTGACGGGAATCGAAATCTGCAAACATATTCGGTCGAAAACACAAGCCTCCTATACTTACATCATCCTTCTGACTGCCAAGTCAGCGAAGGAGAGTGTAGTTGAGGGGTTGGCAGCGGGAGCCGATGACTACCTGACTAAACCTTTTCATCCTGAAGAACTCATCGCTCGGGTCGGGGTGGGCCTCAGAATTATGGAGCTCCAACGAGAAATCGAAGTAAAGAATACCTTGCTGCAAGAACTTGCCCTCACCGATTCCCTGACCAGCCTTCCAAATCGGCGGGCGATTGAAGACTGGGCGGCGCGGCAACTGAGCGGGGCGGCCCGCTACGGCTTTTCCTTCTGGGTCGCGCTGGCCGACTTGGACCATTTCAAGACTGTCAACGACACCTATGGACATGACGCGGGCGACACCGTCCTCAAGGCGTTTTCTCAAATATTGAAAGCCAAATCCAGACGCAGCGATATTTGCGGCCGTATTGGAGGCGAAGAATTTCTTTTTGTGTTGACGCACTCGACCGAGGAGGACGCAAAGCGGGTGGTTGAGAGTGTCCGCGCGGAACTTGAAGCAACGAAATTCGACTTCAACGGCAACTGCCTGACAGTGACCGCAAGTTTTGGGCTTGCGGGCTTCTCGGGAACGAGGCCTCCAGACTTCAATCGACTCATCGCCCAAGCAGACTTGGCTCTTTATTCGGCCAAGCGCCTGGGGCGCAATCGAGTTGAAGTTGGAGAGGCTCAACCCACGTAAACAAAATATGTTTATGCGTCAACTCACCGGGTTTCTGGTCAACCAACAGAAAAGCATCGCTCGCCATTGGGTTTACGTCGGCCGTGGCGTCGAGCCGTGCCCGCACTACCGTCACGTTGCCATTCTGCAATTTATACGTCAAGGCCGTACAAAAACAAAGGTAGGGAAAAGGTTCCCTACTTTAAGCGGGAACTTCCGGCTGGATCAATTCGACCGCGTGCGTACGGAATAAACCGACCTATTTCGCGGACCTCTTCTCGCCGACTGCCCAAATCCAGCGGCCGAATGGCATGCCCAGCATCGACCAAATTTCTCCGAAGAAACGCATTACAAAATCGCGCGAATCGGAAATGGATTTCGCGCGGCCGGCGCGTCGCCGGTAATTCAGCAGCGATTCAAGATCATCGTCAATCACGCGGCATTCGAGCACGCGGAAATCCGTCAGCCCGAGCGCCGATCTGATTTCCGCGCGCGTGAATTCCCGATGATGGCCGTCATACGTTTCCGCGTCCGCGCTCGTGTTGAAAAAATAGTCGAATTCATCGTTTACACTGCCGCCGAAGAAAAGCTTGATCCGGTTGTAGATGGATGCGTGGTTCGGCGTTGCCAGAATCAGCCGGCCACCGGGAACGAGAACGCGATGAATTTCGGCGAGCACGCGCTTCGGCGAAAACGCGTGATGCTCGATCACGTCCGTGTAGGTCGCGAAGTCGAACGAATTGTCGGCGAAAGGCAGTGGCTCGCGCCCCAGATCACACTCGCAATAATTCACGCCGCGATCCGCGACGGCTTCGCGAAATGCTTTTGCGTACATTCCGTAATCCAGGGCCGCGGCGCGGCAGCCGAGCTGCGTCGCGTAAATCGCGAGCGCGCCGAATTGCGCGCCCACGTCGAGCAGCCGTGGCGTTTGAGTTTCGGGAGTGTGTGCCAGGATATACCGCAGAATTCGAATCTTTCGCCCGCCGTAGCGCAGGGTGTCGCGAATCCATTCCGCGAAATTCGGTGGAATCCTCGGGTCGCCGGCTATCGCCTCGAGAACTTTCTGGAGGCCTTCGAGTGTGGGGCGCTCGCCGCGCATTACATTTCGACCGGCGTTTGCATCGGGGAATTCCACACGGATGGCATTCTACACTATCAGTTTCCGACACTCGCTCCGCGTTTGCCGGCAAGCGCTGCGGCCTTGACTGTTACGCGCGCGTGAAATCGGAATTTGCGATTTGGACATCCAGCTCGCACTCCGTACGAGCCCCCAGCTCTCTTCTCGGAATGCGGCAGTGCCGAGCACCGCGATTTAAAACTTCAGGAGGCGCTCCGCATTGCCATGCGAAATCTTCGCTATATCCTCGGCACTGACTGGAAGAGCATCCAAAAAGGCGCGTCCCATAGTGTTGGAGTTGTATGGATAATCGACAGAAAAGAGGATGCGGTCGGCGCCGACGGCCTCCAGGGCGCAGAGGAATGGGGACACCGTGAAACATCCACTCGTAGTGATGTAGAAGTGCTCGCGGAAATACTCGGAGACGTGCCGCTGGAGGGGCATCACACTCTGGGTTAAGAAAGCGTCGGCCCGAGCAATGTAGTAAGGCAGTGCTTCCCCCATGTGCCCGATAATGATTTTGAGCTTGGGAAAACGGTCGAACAGGCCGGAAACGATCAGACGCAGACAGTGCAGCCCGGTTTCCACATGCCACCCCCAGCCGGCAGTCGAAAGGACAAATCCAAGATTCCCGGGCAATCCACCGTAATATGCTTTCCTCACTTCATCCGGCAGCGGCGCGGGGTGCAGGTAGATGGGAACGTCCAGTGCTTGTGCCGTTTCGAAGAGGGGCGTAAAGCGCCGATGATCGAGAAACAGGCCGTTGCTGGTTCCATTGACTAGAGCGCCCTTAAATCCTAATTTTCCAACGCAGCGTTCGAATTCGAGCGCTGCCTTCTCCGGTTCCTGCAGCGCAAGAGTCGCAAAAGCGGCAAAGCGATCCGGGTGCGCCTTCACAGCACCTGCAAGCTTGTCGTTCGTGTCACGTGCCAGGGCGGTTGCGATGGCAGGATCCAGTCTGTCCATGCCCCCCGATAGCGACAGCACTTGCACGTCAATTCCCGCGGCATCCATATCGGCGATCCGGTCTCTTCCGACATCGAACAGTTTGTCTCGTTGGGCCTGCCACATATCAACCACGGGATCGCCTTGCCACACCTTTCCTATCGCTTCCAGGAATTCAGGCGTCGAAATGTGCTCTTCCAGCGTAATGGTTCGCATCCCTCGGGCAAGCTCCTGCGGAAATACGTTGATGTATCCGCCGCTGGTATTATGCAATAGGTTTTGGCCTGCCATGGTTGGATTCGCAAGTGCGCGTCTACGCGTGCCTGCCTATAGGCCTGAACCAAAATCTTCGCGCGGCGGCTCCAGAACGCCAAGCTTGCAGTTGCTGAGAAGGCACATCCACGCGACGCCCCTTCATATCGGCAGGCTTCTGCACGCGCCCATCCCGGCGAACATAAATGGGGGAGTGCCGGGCGATCCGCATCGGAAACACTGGAATGGCCGCCAGAGACTCATCAACCTGTGAGATTATAGAGGCATACTTCGCAAATGAACTTTCTGAGGGGTCGAATTCACGGTAATTGAGGAAGCGAAAAGAGATTTCCTCGATCTGCAAGTTCAGAATGGAGAGCCGAACGCGTGATCGTTTTTTTCGAGGAGGTACCACACAATGAAGCCGCGCATTTGGGACAAGTTTCTTACGGACCGCGATAAGGCCGTCTTTTCCGCAGGTGGATTCGGCGCGCGGATGGGATTTGGCAAGCGGCCGGCGCTTCTGGTGGTCGATGTCAACTACGCGTTCTGCGGCGACAAACCGGAACCGATTCTTGATTCGATCAAGCGCTGGCCCACTTCCTGTGGCGAGGAAGCGTGGGTTGGAGTTAGAGTCATCAAACGGCTCATCGAAGCCGCCCGGGCCAAGGGGATACCTATCATCTTTACGACCAACAAAAGGCGCCCAGATAAGTGGGACAACGGCAGTTGGTCGTGGAAAAACACGCGCCAAAATGAACGGCTGCGTACGCAAACCAATCTCGATCCCAATGCGGTTGTGGATGAGATTGCTCCAGGCCCGAGGGATATTCTGATTCAAAAGCAGAAACCAAGCGCCTTCTATGCCACACCTCTGCAAAGTTATCTCACGCTTCTGGGCTGCGACAGCGTGCTCGTTGCTGGAGCTACGACGAGCGGTTGCGTGCGAGCGACGGTTCTCGACGCGTTCAGCGGCAACTATCGCGTTTCAGTCGTGGAAGATGCCTGCTTCGATCGTTCGCAAGCCTCACATGCCGTGAGTCTCTGCGATATGCACGCGAAATACGCCGACATTGTCGAAAGCGCTGAAGTTATCGAATTCATCTTTACACTTCCTGCTGCGATGTTTGATTTGCCAGCGGGCGAACCAGTAATGCAGAATGCTGCAAGTCGGCCTTAGCAGGAACAGGAATAAGGAGCGCTGGATCGAAAAAAGCCTGCCGCACTGGTCCAGGCCGGCAAGTCTTTGGCCCTCTTCCCCTTCATCTCATCGAGCAAACGAAGACCGAATTGTATTCCTTCATCTTGATCGGTGCTTCCCGATCAGACTCATGGTTTCGCAAGCCATTGGTCCCCCCTTCAACTAGAACTGTGGCCGCCTCCTTTTGACCATGCCGTAACTTGATATAAACCAGAGCCGTATATATCCCATACAGAAGTTATTTGTTGTGGTAATAGAAAAAGGTAGTCAGCGAGATTCCTGAGACCTGTCGTAGGCTCACTCAAGTTGTAAACTCTCTGTGTTGAGGCTGCGGGGGGTGCGATGCGCGAAGTCCGGTTCACATCGGAAATTCCCGCCCTAAAGTTTCGTTATCGATCCTTCAGAATGGAGGCTTTGCGATGAGTCACCGCATCAAAGCAAGTTCAATTGGACCAATTGCGATTGGTAAGAAGCCGGGAGCCGTGAAGCTCGTTAGTCCTGCGCCGCCGACGTGGCCCAGTTACACGGGGAACTCCCAGTTCGTGGGTACGAGTCCAAGCGGGCGCGTGACCGTTTACGTTGACCCTACGCTTGGCGACCCAGCGCTGCAGAACGCGCAGGACTTGTTCAGCGACGCCGATCGAGTGGTGGCTGCTAACGACGCACTCTTCGGCACAACTGGCGGGCCCGTGAGCGTAATCGTTTTTGCCCTGGGCGGGGCGACCGACGGTACCGGCGGAGCGGACCACATGGGCTGCGATTACACCACTGGGGCCGCCATCGAGGTCTGCGCATCGTTTGGCAATTCCGCGCGGGTGTCGGCGCTGTTTGAAGCCGAACTGAGCGAGTGCTCAATGGGCGGGAACCTATGCGGCGTCAGTACAGGGGAAGCGCTTTCGCGCTGGTGCGCGGCGGTGATCGGCAACGACGCGCTGGCCGACTTCGTTACAGCGCCGCAGTGGGCGCAAGACGGAATGGCCGACTACGTCAACCAGACCGACCCAACCGACCAAAACGCAGACAGTACCGGATGCGGGATGGCCTTTTTGTCCTGGCTGATGAGCCAAGGCTTCAGTCTGGACAAGATCGCGCAAACGATGGTGTCCCTGCGCGACGTGGGAACGCTGGCCCAGCTCTACGCCAGCCTCACTTCGAACGCGGCCTCCGGCGCATTCCCTGCATTCCTCGCCGCTGTGCAGGCACTGAAGGGCGGCGTGACCACCGACGACCCGTTCGCCGGAGGAGCACAGCCGGCCCAGCTTGCACATGTGGCTCCTTTGACGGTTGCGCTGGCGGGCAAGGTTTTCAGCGCGATTCTCGCAGACGTGGCAACCGGGAAGCCAGCTCACCAGATCGTGGCCAACGTGCGGGCGGTCCTCGGCCCGGTGCCAAGCGCGAAGGCGACCGGGAAATCGGCGGCGCGTCGCTGAGGAAAGCCCTTGCGGTTGGTGTCAACGGGATGAGGAACGCCATGCGCAACGGCGTCCCGGTTTCGGTGGTTATGGGGTCGGCTGCCGTTGTTTGTTATAAAGTTATATAATTGACAATATGACATTATAAAACAGAACGGCAAGGGTTTGATCTTTGCCAGGCCATCCGGATAAGTTTCGGTTGGACGACGATCCGGACACTATCCGGTCAAACCGTCTTAACCGAGAATTCCTCGGACCGGCAGAGACCTTAGTTCCCTGGCAGGAGCGCTAAGTGTTTCTGCCACTGTGCCGTTTTTCATTCCCATAGTTTTGTAATGTATTTCCACGTGCCCGCATCGGAGCGGAACCCACAAAAGGAATGTTTCAGCGTTTTGAGAATGCCGCGGGCGAAAGTTAATTCATCTGATTCCGTTGACTTGCCAACGATCACAGCCTACCATGCGTCTGCCCAATTTATTTCATTCCTCAAGCAAGCGGATTTAGCATCAAGAGGACTTCGTGAGCGGTTGGAAACATGCCCAGGTTAACGACTCACAGAAGCTAGCGCAGCTGCTTTCCTTTTTGATGAAAAAGACGCAGCCGGTTGACTTCTCGATTAAACGAGGGTTAGTTTCATTTGGGTGGTTTTGGCCACCCGAAGGCGGGGGCTAGGACAGCAGTGCAGGTGAAATCAACGTGCAAAAACGACCCGACAATTTCAAGCGTGAAGTTCGCCGCCCAGGGGAAACCGGCGCCGATCTGGGGCCGCAAAGACTGAGTATCGGCAGGCCGAGTACTGCCGCGGCGCGCGTGGAGCCCCTGCTGGATCCGTTTTTTAGCTTGTCGATCGACATGCTGTGTATCGCCGGCTATGACGGATACTTCAAGCGGCTCAACCCCGCGTGGGAGCGGGTGCTGGGATACAGCGTAGCTGAACTGACCTCATCGCCTTTCCTTGAATTTGTACATCCCGACGACCGGGCCGCGACGACCGCCGAGATGCAGGGGCTGGTCACAGGCCACAGCTCGATTTCCTTCGAAAACAGGTATCGCACCAAGAGCGGCATTTACCGGTGGATGTTGTGGAATGCGACGCCGTTTCCCGAGCAACAATTGATCTATGCCACCGCACGCGACATCACCGAACGAAAACTTGCCGAAGAAACTCTGAACCGTTTCTTTACGGTGTCCCCTGATTTGTTGAGCATTACTGGCTACGACGGGTATCGCCAGATCGTGAATCCTGCCTGGGAGCGTATCCTGGGCTTTAGCACAGCGGAGTTGAAAGCAGTTCCTATATTCGAATTTGTGCATCCGGATGACCGCGCCTCGGCATTGGCCCAATTCCAGAAAATGCTTGCGGACGAATGCATGATCTCGTTTGAAGCCCGCTATCGCGCCAAAGATGGCTCTTACCTGTGGATGCAGTGGAACGCAGCGCCTTTCCCGGAACAGCGATTGATCTATGCTTCCGGGCGCGATATTACCGAGCGCAAACAGGCGGAGCAGAAAATTCAGAGACTCAAGGAAGAGGCCGATGCAGCCAATCGAGCCAAGACCGAGTTCCTGGCGAGAATGAGCCATGAGATCCGGACGCCCCTGAATGTTGTTATCGGGACAGGCGATTTGCTGGAGCGAACCGCACTGAACGCCGAACAACGGCAATATGTCCGCGTTTTCCAGAAATCTGCCAACAACCTGCTGGTTTTGATCAACGATATTCTTGATCTTTCCAGAGTCGAATCCGGACGTTTCACCCTCGAAGAGAGCGATTTCGAGCTGGCCGAATTGCTGGACTCGGTCGCTGAAGTCATGTCCGTGCGCGCCAAGCAAAAGGGCCTCAGCCTCTCCTATAAGATCGCGCCTCAAATTCCGTCAAGGCTCAGGGGCGACCCCGAGCGGCTGCGCCAGGTGCTGCTAAATCTTATCGGCAACGCCATCAAGTTCACTCAGAACGGTCAAGTTCTAATGCGCGTAGAGCCCGATCCGAGCAGCTCCGCGGCAAGGGTTCTTCAATTCTCCATCGCCGACACCGGTATTGGTATTCCAGCGGACAAGCTCGAAGCAATCTTTGAGGTTTTCACACAGGCCGACGCTTCCATCACCCGGGCCTACGGTGGCACAGGCTTAGGGCTGGCCATTTCCAAACGGTTGGTCGAACTAATGAGCGGTCGCATTTGGGCGGAAAGCAGGCCGGGTGAGGGTGCTACGTTCTATTTTACGGCGAAGTTTGGCAAAGCCACCGCTGCGCTGGTGCCGGAAAACCAAGCCATCCCGCTCGCTACAGCGCCAGATTCTCTAGAAGCTTTGCGGATTTTGGTTGCGGATGATTCCGAGGAGACCCGGTACCTCATCAGCGAATACCTCAAGGATTTTGGGTGCCGCTTGGAATTCGCGGAGAACGGCCAAATAGCTGTCGAGAAGATCTGCTCGAATGCCTACGATTTGGTGCTGATGGACCTTCGCATGCCGGTGATGAACGGCTATGAGGCCACGCGACGTATCCGCGCCTGGGAACAGGAACAAGGGCGCGCGCTCACGCCCATCGTCGCACTGACCGCCAGCGTGCTCGAATCGGAGCTTCAGATGGCTATCGCTGCCGGTTGCATCACGTCTCTGCGAAAACCCATCCGCTTGCAGACTTTGCTCGAAGCTGTCCGAAAACATGCCGCCCGGGCTGGCATCGGAGCGGCGGTTTTGCCCGAAAAAATTGTAATCCATGCCGATCCCAGCTTGCTCGATGCGATTCCAGGCTACCTGGATAAGCGGCGCCAAGACGTGCGCGCCATCCTGGCGGCTCTGGAAAAATTGGATTTTGAAATGATTGGCGAGCTGGGGCACAAGATGTGTGGAAGCGGCAGTGGCTACGGTTTTCCCCGGATCACGGAACTTGGCGATTCGATCCAGCAGGCTGCCAAAGAAAGGAATTCTGCCGCAATTCGATCGCAAGTGGCGGAGCTTTCCGGATATCTCCAGCAGGTGGAAGTGATTTAATGCGCGGAGCTAACGCAGGTATTTGATGAGCACAACTTCATTCCCTGCCTCGCTGTAGATCATTTCGTCGACAAGGTGACGAGTCATCAGAAGTCCGAAGCCCCCGGGTCTCATACCGAGTCGCTCGCGCACCTTGGTATGCTCGAACGTCGTGGCCGTCAGATTCGAAACAGCGGCGTGGGAGAGTCCTTGAAAGGAGAAGCCTTTCCCGGGATCGCGGACGTAATAGAATAGGGCGCGCTCCCCACGAACATATGTAATCGCGACTCTCTTGGCGGGATCATTCCCCCCGCCGTGTTCAATCGCATTCAACAGGATTTCGCGAAAGGCCATGGCGATGTTTTCCTGCTCGGCCGGTGGAAGAGTCATGCCCATCTCGCGGAGAAACTGCAGAATGCGATCGGCAGTTTCCGTCTTGCAGCGCAGACGCAACCCGAGCCAGTCGGGGCGCGCCGAGAGTACTTCGATATCATCCTCAGATGGTTTGCTGTTCAAAGCGCGCTCCACCATGTCGGCAACCGCACTGGTGGTGAACGGCTTACTGAAGTAGCTGAAGGCGCGTTCTTGGATGGCTCGAATGACATTCTCGGGCGTGCTGGCTACTGTCATCACAACTACCGGCGTTTCTGGCCGGATTTCGCGAACCCGTTCCGTTAAGGCCATCCCGTCCAGCCCAGGCATGTTCACATCGGTCACGACCAGATCATAGGCTGCCGCCTCGATGCTTCGCAGACCTTGAAGACCATCGAAGGCGCTGTCGATCTGCCGGTCGCTCGCTTGCAGAGCGACCCGGAGCAAATGATGGATGTCAGGATCGTCATCCACGATCAATATTCGTTTGAGATCGCTCATGCAGAGAGTACGATATCAGATCGAAGGCCTCTAAGTAAGCCGATGCTCATCGAGGTCAAACCGAAAGACGAAATTTGCTTTGTGCGCTGCGAAGGGCGTTTCGTTACAGCGGATCATGAATACTTGTACGCCAAAAAAGATGAAATCAGGGGAGCGAACTGCAAGAAAGTCCTGGTCGATTTCAGTCAAGTGTCCGACATCGGCTCTGCAGGGGTCGGTTTTCTCGTCGGCATTTACACGTCCACCAAGAACTCCGGCGGGCGTTTCGTGCTCGTGGGTCTACGGCCCCGTGTGCGCGAAGTGCTTGATATCACGCGCGTCAGTAGGGTAATCCCTTTGGCTGCAGATATTGCGTCCGGGCTAGCCACACTGTTCAATGAGGGCTTGGCAGCGGGCGCTCGGAAACAGGGTTGAGCCAGAATAGTCGGTACTTGACTGTCGATGCTGGCTACAAATTGTGAGGCGCAGCAGGACAAAGGCATAAATGGACAGAGAGCCACCACGGGAACGCAGTAGCTGATTCCCTGCCCTCGAAATCAGGAAATTTTAGCATTCAACTTTTGAGACACTCAGAGCCTTCCGCGACACTTCCCAATTCACCCATGCTCGAAATCCGATTTTTAAAGAGGACAAAAAATTCACAAATTCATGAGCTAATTTTACCGCCGTTTTCGCTTTAGAGAGTGAAGGCAGAGCTTGGGGTCCGATCTGCCCGGTGAGACGCAACGCATCAATAAAGAGAAGAGCGGCGATGAAAATTGAGACGACGCGAAATACAATCAAGGTAATCCGTTGGGCCGTAGTGTTAGCAACTTGTCTGTTTGCAGTCGGGTTGGATGCCCAATTGGGTAGTCCACCCGCCTTTGTTGGGAATTTCACCCTTCCTTTCGAAGTTCACTGGGGCAAAGCTGTCCTTCCGGCTGGGGCCTACTCAATCAACATGGAATCGATTCAAACTCCAGCGATCGTTCATTCGGCCAGCGGCAAAACCAACGTGTTTGTATTCCCCGCGATTGTGGCCGACAGCGAAAAAGGTGCGCCTTGCGTAACTGTAATGCTGCGAGGGAACGAGCGGAGAGTTCAATCACTGAACTTGCCGGAGCTTGGCAAATCCCTTATTTACGAGCCGCTCACCCGAGCTGAACAGGAATGGCTCGTCAAGGCAGGTCAGGAACAGACCTTCCGTATAACCACTGCCAGCGTTGTACTGGATAAAAAGGACAGGTGACCCGCTCGGGTTGTTGGCGGGCGCGGGCAACTCTAGAAGTTTACTTGACATATACGACTATCATGTGAGATACAGGCCGTCTCACAGGGTTATTGGAGATTCTCTTTTTGGCCTGGATCGTCAGGATGTTTGACGGCCCTTCGAACGGAGGAAACTATGCGCGCTACCCCATTTGATCCTCTACCCAAGAAGTTCGACCCATCGAAAGCATCTTCGGATCTATTGCATCACTATGGGTTTCCTGTCGGCCGATGGAAGGATAGCTGGAAAGGGGCCAAGCTCATCCGACCGGCGTTCGGCAAAATCAGCCACAAAAATCATCACTACTACGACGAGCGAGACAGTGCCTGGTCGGGTGTGGTGGTCAGTGCCCCGGAAGGGGCAACGATTAATGAGGTCCGTGGCGTTTGGACGATCCCCAAAGCCTATCTACCCAATGGTGCCCCGGATGGCCTAACATATGCCGCTTCCTCTTGGCTCGGCATCGACGGCGATGGACACTCCACCGATGTCCTTCAAGTCGGCGTCGATAGCATGGTCCATACCGTTCGCGGGAAAACCGAGCGGTCTTTCCTGGCCTGGTGGGAGTGGGTCCCCTCCAACCAAGCCTTTGCGGCTCGTAACTTCCAAAAGTACGAAGGGCAGGTTAAGAATTTCAAGATCTCCGCGGGAGAAACCGTTGACTGCCAGATTAGTATCGATCAAAAGACTAAAAGAAGGGCGACCGTCTATTTGTATAATCGAGATAAGAAAGTGGCTAGCTCCTTCACGGTCCTGGCGCCCAGAGGCACGAAACTGCGCGGGAACTGTGCCGAATGGATCGTAGAAAAGATCGATTTCAAAAATAATTTCATCTTCGCCAAGTACGATGACGTCGAATTCAAAAACGCTGAAGCCATTACGAGCAACGGCAAAATACTCCAGCCGGGTTTGGGGAGTAGCGTCGCGTGGCGAGGTATCGAAATAATTGATTCTGAGAAGCGGGTCATCTCCAAAGGGTCCTCTACCCATCCCGCGCGAGTGCGGTGCTTTTACGTGGAACAAGCCTCCGATCGCGCGTTGAGTGCAGCCGCGGGGAAGGCGATCTCATAAGAGCGAAACGCAGCTTTCCTTTGGCGACTAGAGGAAGGGGCACGCCTATCTTCAGGTCGCCTGATCACAGGCCATTTCGAAGCTTAGTGAGTCATCTGGCGATTGAATGAGACTTGGATTGGAGATCGCATGCTGAAAAAAGGTAAGACGTTGACGTTCACCCACGCCGAGTTGAGTGGCTATGAGAAGAAACGCGTTGCCGTTGTGAAGAATATCAATGCACAGCTCGACACCGCCGTGAAGAGCAATAAATCAGCCGCTCAGCTCAAACTGACGATGAAGAGCGTTAAAACCAAGCTCGGGCAGCTGCCACCACATTTCGGCCGCGGTTGCAACATTCAACCCTCGAAATAGGGGGGCGAATCGTGGATCGCCGTAGCGCCGTGGCAATCGCCCGCGAACCATTGGCGCTGGGGGCCGCGGATACAGCTTGCAATCAGCCTTGCCTGTTACACGAGACACGAGTGCGCGAACGCTTTTGGTGAAGCGCTCGGAGTGTCTCGTCTTTTTCTTTCAGAATGGGACGCTGCATTACAAGAATTATCTCACCCGCGGAGAAGTTGAGGTCTCGCCCCTTGTGGTTCTAATCCTTGCCAAGTTGAATCGATGGCGTACCCTTCGTGGCGTCGAGCGGCTGCTTCCCGAATATTCGCCTGCCTCCGTTCGGAGGAATCTTCGCCGATTAATTGCGTTTACTGCGGTGGTTGTTAAGGGCAGTTCCCAAGCAAAGCGAGAGGCTCAACTGTCGAAATGGCACACGTGGGGCATCGAGACGCGCTTCTTCCACTTCGCTACGCGCAATGTTCATTCCGCGCCGGTAGAGATTGACGAAATACGTCTCAACCGTGCCTTGAAACGCCGTGAGCCTCTACCCCCGTCGGTCAAGAGCTATCCGACTCGGCCACGGGTTGATTTGCCGAATCCCAGCCGCGCCCTTCACGGCGAGCTGCCGGAAGTTCTGCTCAGCCGCCGCACCCATCGCCAGTTTGGAGAGGGCGCGGTTTCGCTGGAGCAGCTCTCGGTTCTGCTTCGACTTACATGGGGATTTACCGGCTATATTCCCTGGCCCGGGTTGGGCCGTGTACCCGTAAAGACCAGTCCCTCGGGAGGCGCCCGGCATTCGCTCGAAACATATCTGTGGTGCTCGCGCGTGTCTGGGCTGGCACGAGGTCTGTATCATTACCGGGCGGACCGGCATGAACTGGAACTGCTGAAAGCAGGGTTAAGAAGAGATCGTCTGGCGCAGTTGTGCGGTTATCAGGATTGGGTTCAGAATTGTTCAGGGCTCTTCGTGATGACCAGCGTGCTCGCGCGCGTCATGTGGCGATACCAATTCTCCCGCGCATATCGCGTAATTTTGCTGGAGGCCGGCCACTTCTGCCAAACTTTTTGCCTGGTGGCGACCTGGTTGGGTTTGGCCCCGTTTTGCACTGCCGCATTGCACGACCAGAAGGTCGAAGATGATCTTCGCTTGCGGGCGGATGAAATTGTTGTTTATGCGATGGGTATAGGGCCGCCGCTGCGAACTTAAAGTTTCATCGTGCCCTGGTTTGGAGTAGAGGCTCAAAGCTGAACGGTCTGCGCTGTCTTACTGGCCGGGCCAGCGGATCATATAAACCTCCTGGTTGCCGGCGTCCCGAGTTGCGAGTGGGGAATCATCTGGGGCCACTCCTGACCATGGACCATACCGACTCCAGGCGCGACGGAGATCTTTAAGGCTTGCCACCGTCTCCCGGGTTCCGCCCCGGACTCGTACCCTGACAATAGCAGGGTCCCCCCCAAAGGTATCGAAGTAGAGATAGTTGCTGTCCTTCGACCAGTTCAGGTAACCAATCGCAGCTTGCGCTATTGGCGTCCACGTTCTGGTTACAGTGTCGAACAGCAACAGCTTCTGAGAATCCAAGGTCATGGCCGCAATATATCTTCCGTCAGGCGACCATCGTGGGTCATTGAGTCCCATTGAGCCCGGAAGAACTGACACGCCATGAGTTCTTACGTCCACCATGAAGATCGAAGTACTGATGGTGTCTGCAGGCTTTCCCGGCTCGCGCCCGCTGAAGACCAAGAAACTGCCATCGGCTGACCAACTAGGATGGGCCTGGCGCAGGCTGCCAGGTAATACCTCGATTGGGTTTCCACCTGCTGCAGGGATTATATAGATCTTCGATATTTTGCTGCCCTCTGTGCCGGAAAAAGCTATTTCCTTTCCGTCAGGAGACCATTCCGGCGTGTCAACAGCGAGGCGCGGGAAAGTGAGTTGCTGTTTTTGGGTTCCGTCTATCTTGCTTCGCCACAGGGTTTCATCCGGGTAGCTCACATAAGCTACCGAGTCTCCGCTTCGCGAAAAACTAAGCCGATCCGCGGAAATTCCCGACAGGTATGGCACGAATTGCTTAGCCTTCGCATCGTAGCGCACCAATTCCCCGCGACGCTGCTCACCGATGACGAACAAGCTCCCGCCATCTTGACTAAAAACAGGCGCCAAAAAATTCATGGGTCCTGCCGTAACCTGCACGAGCCCTCGATTTCGGAAGTTCCACAAGGAGCCTTTTTCCTTTAGTGCCCAAATATCGGTTTGGTTATTGCGCGATGATTGGAAGGCAAAGTACTCCCCATCCGGGGCCCAGTTTCCACAGCACTCCGCGGGCGGGTCGTTCCACCCAGGCAACAAAGGGCGCGGATTAGTTCCATCAGCGAAAGCCTCCCACAACGACGTTGAGTTCGAGCCAGGATCACGTACCGTAAAACGCAGCACTCGGCCATCCGGCGCCCAGCGTGGCCAAAAAGGGATGCCCGGAACCGTGACCAGTTTCCGAATGCCACCACCATCCGCTTTCGCCTCGTACAAACTGGACCCATTGGCGTAGAGAATTTCGCCACTTGGGCTCCACGTCGCATCGTGGCCTTCGAGGTCACCCACACGCCGGGGCGTTCCTCCTAAGATGGGCTGGGTCCA
The DNA here is from genome assembly GCA_963719875.1 of uncultured Acidobacteriota bacterium. Taxonomy (GTDB): domain Bacteria; phylum Acidobacteriota; class Terriglobia; order Acidiferrales; family UBA7541; genus Palsa-360. The sequence goes on from CAVRDJ010000004.1 coordinate 1,029,617, forward strand.
AAGCGTGGATTCCAACTCTGAACCGGCAAAGCCAAATAAAAGTAGCTGGGCATGATCCGGCGAAATGTCGGCCATTTGAGGTAAGCGGAAAGGTGTATCAACGGAAACGGTATCGCCACCGGCCGCAGAGACTTGCGAAAAACTGAGTTCACCAGCTCCAATCTCAGTAAAGTAAAGACGAGCACCATCCGTCATCATGGGAAAGACAGGATAGGACGAACCAAGCGGCTCCTTCTGCCGACCATCGTTTGTGATGCGATTGGACACTGTCGGCTTGGACAATCGGGGCAACACAATCGCCGTCAGGTACAGCAGCAGTCCCGCGAGACAAACCCCGCCCACTAGCATCCCTAGCTTCTTGTACAGGGGCGCGCGCATCTTTGAACTCGCACGAACCGATAACGACGCGCCCAATTCCGCATCGCGCTTCAGGCGCTGTAACTCAGCTCCCAGATCTTGAGCCGTTTGGTACCGCAGCTTTCTATCCTTCTCCAGTGCCCTGTTGATGATTTCTTCGAGCTTCGGGGGGACCGCTCGATTCAATTGCGAGGGCGGGACCGGTTGGCGATTCAGAATCGCATCGAAAATGACACCCGCACTGTTTCCGGAGAATGCAGCGAATCCTGTGGCCATCTCGTAGATTACCAGGCCGAAGGAGAAGAGGTCCGTGCGGGTGTCCAGCTCCTCTCCGCGCACTTGCTCCGGCGACATGTACGCGACGGTGCCCAAAATCGTAGTCGGCACGCTGAGCGATTTTTCCAAGGCTGCCCTCGAAGCAAAGGGACCGACGCCCGTTAGCTTGGCAAGGCCGAAATCGAGAATCTTGGCTTGGCCTCGTTGGGTCATCACAATGTTCGGGGGCTTGATATCTCGATGAATGATTCCTTGTGCATGCGCGGCGTCGAGCGCGTCTGCGACTTGGATAGCTAGGTCCAGCACCTCCCTTCCAGGCAGCGGCCCAGCACGCACTCGCTCGGCCAGTGACTGGCCGGGAATCAGCTCCATCACTAAATAATGGACGCCGTCGGACTGCTCCAGCCCATGGATCGTCGCGATGTTCGGGTGGTTCAGCGATGCCAGTATCCTCGCTTCGCGTTGAAAACGGGATAACCGATCAGGGTCGCGTACAAACGCTGCCGGCAAGACTTTGATGGCCACGCTGCGGCCGAGCTTGGTGTCCCGCGCCTGATATACCTCCCCCATCCCGCCCGTGCCCAGGAGCGCGACGATTTCGTAGGATCCCAACTTAGTGCCGCTCTTCAACTCATCATTCTGCGCGGCTGGTTGGTCCAGAAAACCGCTCCCTCCCTGCTCGTGTGCGGCAATCAACGACTCCACCTCAGCGCGAAGGGACGGCTCGGCGCAAACGGCATCCAGGTAAGCAAGTCGTTCGCTCGGTTTCCGTTCCAGGGCGGCGGCCAGCACTATTTTGACTTCTTGCCAACGTTCGGGTGTCACGAGCGCGCGTCCTTGTCTTTCATCTTCCGCTGAAGCCTGCCTTGGGCCGTCGTCCATTCGCGTTTTGCCGTGGCGGGCGACGGCTTAACAGCAACGGCAATCTCCTTAATGGAGAGGCTGCCAAAGAATCGCGGTTCCACTGTGCGGGCCTGTTGCGGATCTAAGCCGGCGAGCCTGTCCAGAGTGTCATCCAACAACACAAGGTTCACTTCCAGTTTCTGCGGCAAAGCGATCTGTGGGTCCAGTGATAGCCGCAGATTCCATACCCCACGCTTGACCTCAAGACGGTTTCGAGCGTGATCAATCAGACTGTGCCGCATCAATTGTGCCGGAGCACCGAAGAAGTGAGCTCGGTCCTGCCACTGCGGAGATTGTTGTTTGACCAGAGGAAGGTAAGACTCATGAACCAGCGCTGCACTCTGCAGCGTGTGATCGGGTCGCTTGCGCCGCAGGGAGCGGCGCGCGGTGCGCCTCAACTCGTCATACGCAGAGGGAATCAGCACTCCCCTTGCTGCTCGATCCCCGAGGCCCCAGTTAGCGAGCAGCAGGCTGACCCGCGCGGATGAGGCTGGGCACACTTTTCATTAATCCTTGGAGCCAGGATCGCACGCGTATGCTAACTCTCCAGGCGGCGAAAGTAAAACCGATTCCCCCGAACAGCGGCTTCAGCCTTCTGCAAGGATCGATTCAGACTAAGCCTCATTTGAAAAATTCCACAAATGTGTGAGCCAATCCGCCTCGATTTCTCGCCTTACATACTGAAGGCACGATGCGGACTCTGCTCCAGGGAGTAGAAAAGCGTCGGCCAATCAACAAGGAGGATTCCAATGAAAGCCATAACGCCAAGGCAAGCAATCAAGGCCAAACTTTTCGCGGTCGCTGTGCTCGTAACGTGCGGGTTTGTGGCCGCCGCGAACGCGCAATCCTCAAATCTGCAACCAACCGATGCAATTAAGTTCACCTTGCCGTTCGAAGTCTACTGGGGCAAGAGTGTTCTCCCCGCGGGCCGCTACACAATGCGCATGGACGCCAGCCACCCCGTGGCCCTCGTCCAGTCGGCGGACGGGAAGACCGCATTCTTTACACCCATCCCAGCCAAGGACCGGAGCAACAAAGGCCCCGCGGCCCTTACTGTCGTGGTTCGCGGAAATGAACGCATGGTTCGCTCACTGAACTTGCCCGAGCACCACATGTCTCTGATCTACAAACCGGCTACCCTTGCTGAGAGCGAAATACTCGCCAAGGCAGACCAAGTCCGGGCTGTGCCACTGATCTCTGCGGGAAAGTAGATTTCGAAGCAGTCCAAAGAAGACTATCTAAAGGGGGATGAGCCGCCAGGTTCATCCCCTGTCTTGAAACATATTTCGTTCCAGCACCAACAGTATCCAGGGAAAGATGTTTGTGGTCGAGACCCGGGAACCGGTTGCCCTATCTCATTAAGTTGCTGGTGTGATCTTCTTGGCGCTTGAGAATGCTCTGTGTCAAAACGATTCACTTTCGGTTCGGGTCGACCTATTTTTCGACCGTACTCCTGCAGCAGCGGTCGGAAGGTTTATACAGATGAAACATGACGAATTTCGGTGAGACTGTCCGCCGAGCTAAGTATTAGAATAAAGCAACTTCTAGGACACACCCCGGGAAGCAGCCGCGGCTTGGCCAAGGCTGCTTCCTTTTTTGTCTTTTGGGAACTGCACTTACCCGTCCGAACCTTGCGAAACAGCTCAGAAAAGGACGGGAAGGAAACTGAGCCGTGGGAGATCCTCAATTTCAAGGCGTACAAGAGCCAGTTGCCTGTAATCGAGCAGGCACTTGAAACAGCGGCTCTGATGCTCGGGAGCGACAAGTCGCGAGGCTACTGTCTAGAGATGATCTGCGCGGATTTTCTGGCGGGAGTGATCTTGGGGGCGGGTAATCGAGATACTCTATTGCCCTGCCACATTCGGCTGGTCATTCTTCTTCCGAAGCGCAACGGAAGCAACACCTAGAAGAGATGTAGTTGATCGCTTAAAAGTGTTGCAAACCATCTTATGGCGACTCTAACTCGATATTAAATCGCGTTTCCCATGGGGTTTGGCGGCCAGATATCCCCGCAATTGTCGGAAATCGCAAAACTTACAAGCAGTTGCTCATCTACGCCATTCATCGATCAGGCTGGCAACGAGGCCGGTCCAACCCGTCTGGTGGCTGGCTCCTAGCCCCGCACCCGTGTCCCCATGGTAGTACTCGTTAAAAAGAAGACAATCGCGCCAATGAGGGTCGGTCTGGAACTTCTTGCTGTGTCCGAAACAAGCTCGTCGACCAAACTCATCGCGCGCAAAAATCCGAATCATGCGTTCGGAAATTTCCTTCGCCATGGATGGCAGTGCAATGGGTTCGCCACCCTCCGATGGCTTCACTGCAAAATCTGGGCCGAGCGCCTGGCTGAACCGCACCAGGGAGTGGATTAATAGATATGAAGTGGGAAACCAGATTGGCCCTCGCCAATTCGAGTTCCCTCCCTTCACTTGCGCCTCGGATTCGCCTGGTTCGTAACCCAGCCGCTGCTCGCCAAAGTGAAACGGATGCGCCTGGTGGTACTTGGATAAGCTGCGAACTCCGTGGTCGGAGAGAAATTCCGCGGGGTCCCAAAGACGAACCGCAATCCTGTGAAACTGGTCGGGATCTGCGATGGAGAGCACGTACCGCTTGCATTCTTCGCGATTGCCAACGGCAAAACAAGCATGGCCGACAAGGTCGGGACGGTTCTTGATGAACCACTCCACGTTGGCAAGAAAGGCCGGACGCGACTCCATTTCTCGGCGTTCCAGAACTTCTATGGCATAGAGCGGAATTAGCCCGACCAGCGAGCGCACGCGGAACTTATGGAAGTCTCCATTGGGGTATCGCAGGACATCGTAGAAGAAGCCGTCGTTCTCGTCCCACAATTGGTAGTTGCGGCCCCCCATTTTTTTCATCGCCGCACCGATGTAGACAAAATGTTCGAAGAACTTGGTCGCCAGCACCTCGTAAGCCGGGTTGTGCTCGCTCAGTTCCAGAGCAATCCGCATCAGGCAAAGACAGAAAAAGCCCATCCAGCCCGTGCCGTCCGACTGTTCGAGTACGGCGTTGCCGGGGAGCCTCTGTCCACGGTCAATCACGGTAATGTTATCAAGTCCGAGGAACCCGCCTTCAAAAACGTTGTTTCCTTGGCTATCGACCCGATTCACCCACCAGGCAAAGTTAATCAGCAGTTTGTGAAGGCATTTTTCGAGGAAGACCAGGTCCGATTTTCCGGTGTCTCTTTTTTCAATTTGCCAAATTCGCCAGCAGGCCCAGGCCTGCACCGGAGGGTTCATATCCGAAAATTCCCATTCGTAGGCGGGAATCTGGCCATTGGGATGTTGGAACTGCTCGAACAGAAGCTCCCACAAGTTGTCCTTGGCGAAATCCGGATCGACCAGGGCCATCGTAACGCACTGGAACGCCAGGTCCCACGAGGCAAACCATGGGAATTCCCACTTGTCCGGCATTGAGAGGATCCGCATAGAGTTCAGGTGCCGCCAATGGATGTTGCGGCCCCGCTTGCGAGATTCGGGTGGTGGCCACTGCGGGTTGTCGCCGTCCAGCCAGCGCTCCACATCAAACATGTAAATCTGCTTGCTCCAAAGCATGCCGGCCAGTGCCTGCCGCTGAATGAGCCGTTCATCGGGAGTGGCATTTGGGGGATGGACCGTCTCGTAGAACTCGTCAGCCTCTTGGTGACGGACGTGAACAACCTCGTCCACATCGGCCAGCGGATTTGAGTGCCGACGGGAACTCAGCCGAAGGCGCAGAACTACCGACTCGCCCGGCTCCACGTGGTAGCGGTAGTCGATGCACGACTTGGTCCCGGTGTCGTAATCGACGCAGTCCTCCCCGTTGACAACGTAGCGGTGGAAGGCATCCTTAACGTGCGGCTTGCGATTGGCGGCCCAGGAACCAAATACTCGCGGCGCGTTGGTTTCATTGTCTGTGAAAAGCACCTCTCCGCCAGCCGGAGCATAGAGGTAGTATTTGCCCAACGAATAGGGAAATTGCAGGTTGGGAATCGGCGCTGCGTTGGACTCGTCAGCCACCAGCGTGATGTGCTTCTTGCCGCCCGCGGCACAACCAATGCTTGGTTCAGGTCCGGGGGGATCACTCCAAGCCCAGGTGTTCCGAAACCAAAGATGGGGCAGGATGTGAAGGGATGATGCCTCTGGGCCGCGGTTGAAGGCCTCAATTCGAATGCAGATGTCTTCCGTATCCGCCTTCGCGTACTCGATAAAGATGTCGAAGTACCGATCCTGATCGAAGACACCAGTGTCGAGCAGTTCGAATTCCGGGCCCTGACGGTGCGCATTCTCGGCCACCAACCGGGCGTAGGGGAACTCCTCCTGCGGATACTTGTACAACATTCGCATATAACTGTGAGTGGGAGTATTGTCGAGGTAAAACCAGTACTCCTTGGCGTCCTCGCCGTGATTTCCCTCTGGTGATGACAGCCCGAACATTCTCTCTTTCAGGATTGGGTCGCGGCCATTCCAGAACGCTAGAGCAAACACCAGCAACTGATAGCGATCACAAATACCGGCGATACCATCTTCCCCCCAGCGGTACGCCTTGCTGCGGGCCATGTCGTGGGTCAGGAAATCCCACGCGGTTCCATACTGGCTGTAGTCTTCCCGGACTCCGCCCCAAGACCGTTCGCTGACATACGGACCCCACTTGCGCCAAGGCACTACCGGGCCCACGTAAGGCTCATCCAAACGGGACTTTTCCTTGGATTTGGGCGAGTCATTGACCGAAGTCTGCGAGGAGGAAAGAGTTGTTGCAGACGCCTCCGATTCAGAACCTTTTCGCCGGGGAGTGAAAGTCATTTCGGTTGTCCGCCTCAGGTGAGCGCCGAGCGGCCATCAGCGGCATCAGTAGGTGTAAGCAAATCTTCAAAGTCGAAGTTGATGAGTTCCCCAATGCGGTTGATGGCAAAATCCGCCGGCGGAAAGCTGGCAAGAATCTTTGGATCAACAGCGTAATGCCCCTGCCGCACGAACACGGTAGTGACGCGCTTGTTCAAGGCTTTCTTGACGGCTGCCAGGATCCGCAACTTGTCATCTATGAGCACGTACCTGTCCGCCGGAAAGCGCTCCAGGACATCATCCAACTCGAACTCCTTATGGATGTAGATGAGCACATTGCCATCCAAGGCATCGAACAGCCCGGAGCGTCTGATCTTGAGGGGCTGGAAAACCACGTCACCGTCGGACAGGATCACGGGTCGGCCAAATTGCTTTACATGATCCAAAGCGTCGAGAGAATTGGGAAAGAGCCGGTTGGCGAATGGATATTCAACCAGAAAGTCGGAAACCGTTAACAAGTGTGGGTCGCGAGGATACTCAGCTCGGTAGCGCTGCAGAGCGCCCAGATAATCGGCATACCCGAGCTCTGAGCGCAGCTCTTCGAAAACCACCCAGTACCGCTGCTGCCGCTCATGCCCTACTACTTTCTCAAGGTGACGCTTGAGGACGGCCGAAACTCGGTCATTGTCGAGCAGCGTGTTATCCACATCAAACAGGAACACCACACTTTGGCGCATGTTGAAACCCTCTCGGGCGGCGAGATCTAGCTGACAGCCGACGCGGCTTGAGCGGTGGCAATTTGAGGCCGCCACTCTCGTTCATTGCGGGCCAGTAAATCGTCCGCCTCTTTCGGGCCCCAAGTACCGGCCGCGTAATTGGGGAAGTCGCGCGGTCGAAGGGCCTGCCACACGTCGAGTACCGGGGTAATTACACTCCAACCCGCCTCGACCATGTCCGCCCTCTGGAAGAGCGTGGCGTCTCCGATCATGCAGTCATAGAGCAGCCGCTCGTAGCCGGTGCTGGAGGCCGATCCGAAGTAATCGGCGTAATTAAAGCACATATCCACAGCGCCCTGCTGCATGATCGGACCCGGTACCTTGGCCCCAAATCGAAGCGAAATGCTTTCCTCCGGCTGAATTGTAATCACCAGGCGGTTGGCCCGTAAGGTTCCCACCGGCGTGTTGCGGAAAAGATGGAATGGGGCGCGCCGGAACTGAATGGAGATCTCAGTGACCCTGCGGGCCAGGTGCTTACCGGTCCGCAAATAAAACGGAACATCCGCCCACCGCCAGTTATCGATGAGAAGCTTCATGGCGACAAACGTTTCGGTGTTGGAACCCGGCTTTACATCGGTCTCCGCTCGATATGCCGACACTCGTTTGCCATCTAAAATGCCGGCGTCGTACTGGCCGCGCACCGTTTTACTCAAGACATCCTCGGGGGAAAACTGCTGAATCGCGTGTAGAACTTTGGCCTGTTCGTCGCGCACCGCATTCGCGTCAAACGAAAACGGCGGCTCCATTGCCGTGAGGGAAACGAGCTGGAACAAGTGGTTGGGAACCATGTCCCGCAACGCGCCGGAAGTCTCGTAATAACCGCCACGTTGCTCCACGCCAACGGTTTCCGCAGCGGTGATCTGCACATGGTCGATATAGCGCCGATTCCAAATCGGCTCGAAGATCCCATTGCCGAATCGAAACATCATCAAATTTTGTACGGTTTCTTTTCCGAGGTAATGGTCGATGCGATAAATCTGGTGCTCATCGAGCACCTCCTTGATCTCGGCGTTCAAGGCGCGTGCCGATTGCAGATCTCGTCCGAACGGCTTTTCGATCACTACGCGTCGCCATTGACCATTCTCTTCCCGTGCCAGGCCGGCCGCGCCCAATTGGCGAACAATCTCGCCGAAAAACCGCGGCGCCACTGCCAAATAATAGAAGTGGTTGCTCGGAATGTTGTCTTGTTTGGCGACCTCGGCTAGTTTGGTCTTAAGTTGCTCAAAGGTGGAGGGATCGGCGAAATCGCCCCGCACATAATATGTGTGCTCGACGAGTCGCTTCCAAATCGCCGGGTCAACCGGCCGGAGGGCAAACGTCTTGATTTCCTCGGTGAACCGCTCGCGAAGAGTCTCGGTCGTCAAGTCTGTGGCAGACACGGCAACGATTGCGAACTGCTGCGGCAGAAAGCCTTGCTCAGCCAAGTTGCAGAGCGCCGGGACGAGCTTACGCTTGGTTAGATCCCCAGCCCCACCGAAGATCACCATAATGCATGGATCCGTCATTCGCTGCGCTGGAGAATTCATCATCATCATATTTCTCAGATCAGCTTCCGGAGGCAGTTCTTGCTCGCGCATGCGGCTTTCCCTCCCATAACCGAAAACCTCCCACGAATGCGTTTTCGTTGTCGCCCTTCCGGGCGCCCACAGGCAGATTCTTGAGCTTCTTAGCGTTTCCACCGCCGAGGACGACTTCTTCCGCTTGCAAGGCCTCACGAAGTCGCTTCACAACTTTGCCCACATGCGCTTCCCACTTCTTTCTGCCCAGGCGTTTCAGCCCACGAATGCCGACATAATCCTCGAATGTCTTCCCGCCCTTGTACGGCAAGTGCGCCAGTTCCATTGGCTCGAGCAATCCATCCACGATGAGGGCCGAGCCCAGACCAGTACCCAGGCCCAGGAAAAGCATGCGCCCTTCCTTGTAACTCCCCAGCGCTTGCATGGCGGCGTCGTTTAAGATCCTTACGGGGCAGCGGAAAGCCCGTTGGAAGTCGAAATCCATCCAACCCGGCGCTAGATTGTGCGGATCACGCAAAGGGCGGCCGTGTATAACCGGACCGGGGTAGCCGATCGAGACCACATCGTAATCCCAGTCCTTAACGGTCTTCTTGACCTGACGAACCATGACAGCGGGAGTCATACCTGCACCAGATGGGAACTTGCGCGGCTCTTTCTTGTTGGTGGCCAACAGCTTTACACTGGTGCCCCCCACATCGATAACCAGGATCTTGGGCTTGCTCCCTTTCATTGTTTTCCGACCACCTTCGCTTCCGATGATGAATTTTTCTCCATGTGTCCGCCGAACGCGAAACGCATTGCCGACAGCAATCTGTCGGCAAAATCGGCTTCTCCACGCGAGCTGAACCGCTGATAAAGAGCCGCACTCAGCACGGGTACCGGCGCCCCTTCATCGATCGCAGCGGTGACTGTCCACCGTCCCTCCCCCGAATCGGAAACGCGGCCGGAAAAATCAGCAAGATCAGTTTTCTTAGCAAGAGCGCTTGCGGTCAAATCCAGCAACCAGGAAGCAACCACGCTGCCACGTCGCCACACCTCGGCAACCTCGCCAAGGTCAAACTCATACTGATAATGCTCCGGGTTGCGCAGTGGCGTGGTCTCCGCGTCGGCGGATTGGCCTTGCTTTCCAACATTCGCATGCTTGAGGATGTTCAACCCTTCAGCGTAAGCGGCCATCAGGCCGTACTCGATGCCGTTATGGACCATCTTCACGAAGTGTCCCGCTCCCGCAGGGCCGCAATGCAAATAGCCTTCCTCGGCGGTGCTGTCCGGCGAGTCCCGGTTGGGTGTGGGTTCAGCCGAGGCGCGACCGGGGGCGAGCGTGCGGAATATGGGATCAAGGCGGTCGACTGCTGACTTCGGACCTCCAATCATCAGGCAGTAGCCACGTTCCAAACCCCAGACGCCACCGCTCGTGCCTACGTCCGCGTAATGAATCCCTTTCGCTGCCAGTTTCTGGAACCGGCGTATGTCGTCGATGTAGTAGGAATTCCCACCATCGATGACGATGTCATTGGCTGACAGGAGAGGGGTGAGGTCATCCAGCGTGTTATCCACGAACGCGGCAGGAACCATCAACCAGACTGTGCGCGGCGGGGTAAGCTTGGACACAAACTCGTTCAATGATGACGTCCCAGCAGCGTGCTCTTTTACGAGCGCCTGCACGGCCTCAGCGCTCCTGTCATAAACGACACATTGGTGGCCGCCGCGAGTGAGACGCCGCACCATGTTTGCTCCCATCCGCCCTAGACCAATCATTCCGAGTTGCATGAGGCCCCCTTTTTCAGCAACGGCGTACCGCAATCTATGCGAGCGCCTCTCTGAGCGCAGAACCGAGTTTGGCCAAGCCAGCTTTGACGTCAGCGCCGAGGTGAACCCGCAAGGCTCGTCGATTCCTCTCCGCCAGCACCTGGAAATCACCTCGTGCTTGTGCCGCCTTGACGGCGCCGAAGGTGTATTTCTGCCCCGGAACGGCCAAGTCCTCGGCATCATCACACGTCACTTGGATGAACACACCTGAATTTGGACCACCCTTGTAGGCTTGGCCCGTGGAATGCAAAAAGCGGGGCCCGAAGCCCAGACAGGTTGCCACATGCTTGCTGTCGCGCACAGCGTGCCGCACCTGCTGCAAGAGTTGTTCATGTTCGGGGAACATGGGCAAATAAGCGATCAGGCCAAAGTAGTCGCCCTTTTTCAACCGATTCAAGTGGGCGCGCAAGTATGCGGCAAGCGATTGTCCCGACCCCACCGCTTGTGCCAAAGCCGCAGCATTCTTGTCATCCGTGAAGAGCTTCGTGCCCGCTTCTTCGTAGATTGGCTTCTCAGCAGGAAGCGAGCCAGTGCGCTCATATTCCGCGGTCAAATTGCGGGTGGCGATTTTGCTGGCTTCGACGTCGGGCTGGTTGAATGGATTGATGCCAATAATGGACCCTGCGACTGCTGTGGCTATCTCCCAACGAAAAAGCTCCTGGCCGAGGTCGTATATGTCGGCTACCGCTATGCGAATGACCGAATGGCCGGCCTGCTCGAGCGCTGCCACCTTCTCGTCTTGAATACGATCGGGCGCTGATTCCAACCGCAGGTACGCAAAAACACGGTCCTCACCATAGACCTCGGCCGGACCCAGTTGCTCGCGGTCGACGGGAATAATTCCGTGCCCTTCCTTGCCGGTGGACTCGGCAATCAGCTGCTCCAGCCAAGCGCCCAAGTCGGAAATGCCTGGAGAGGCGACGATGGTGACCTTGTCGCGCCCGTTGGTGGCAAGTGTACCCAGAATGATGCCGAGGATCACTCCGGGATTGTCATCCACAGGAACACAAGACTTGCAGGCGTGCGCCATCTCTTCGGTGCGGTCAAGAAATCTCTGGGTATCCAGGCCCATGACCGCTGCCGGCACCATGCCGAAATCGGAAAGCGCCGAGTACCGTCCTCCAATGCTGGCCAGGCCGTGGAAGATATGCCGGAACTTGTCCCCTTGTGCGACGTACTCCATCTTGGAACCCGGATCGGTAATGGCGATGAAGCGCGATCCGGCTTTCTCCGCGCCGACGAGTTGCTTCACACGCTCGAAGAAATATTGTTTGAAGATGTTGGGCTCCAGAGTGCTCCCGGACTTGCTGGACACGAGGAACAGAGTTCTGGCAAGATCAACTTTCTTCTCCGCGGCTCTGATTTGCGCTGGATCGGTCGAATCGAGAACATGCAGTTCCGGATAGCCGGCAATCCTGCCGAAGGTCATCTTCAGAACCTCGGGACACAAGCTGGAGCCGCCCATGCCGAGCAGCAACACATGTGAAAAAGCTCCCGTGCGCGCATCATCGGCAGCCGCGGTGAGCTTGTGCTTGTGCGCCAACTGATCTTCGGTAATCGTCAGCCAGCCAAGCCAATTATCTTCGTCGGAGTCTGTCCATAGGGACGGGTCACGTTCCCACAAGCGAAGGACCTTGCCTTCCGCTCGCCAATCATTTACATGCGCTTTAACCAGGGCGCTGATATTGTCGGGCAGCTTGTAAGTCTGCTTGCTGACTTTGGAGGTCATGTTTCCTTGCGTGGATTTCTCAACCGCGGTGAGCAGCTTGTCAAAAGCATCCGAAAAAAGTTTGAGTCCCTCCTCCAACAAGGTTTCGGTAACCTCATTCATGGAAATGCCGACCTTCTCCAAAGTATCCATGTGATCTTGCGCGGCTTCAATGTCTTCAGTAAGGCTGAGGCGCGCCCGGCCATGGTCCCGGAAAGCGCTGAGTGTGGCCGGCGGCATGGTGTTGACCGTATCGGCGCCGATCAACTCCTCGACATAAATGACGTCGGAGTAATTCGGATTCTTGGTGCCTGTACTGGCCCACAGGACGCGCTGGGTCTGGGCTCCGCGCTTCGCCAAAGCCTCCCAACGCTCACCACGAAAAATACTCAAGTATCGCTGATACGTCAGCTTCGCATTGGCGATTGCAATTTTTCCGAGAATGCTGCGCAGCAGGGCCTGCTCTGCCGGGTCCTTTACACCATCCAACCGGGCAGCGGTTAGGGCATCCACGGCGGAATCGATGCGGCTGATAAAAAAGCTGGCCACACTGGCCACTTTACCGACATCCTGGCTCCGGCTGCCGAATTCCTGCAAGCCGCCTACGTAAGCCTGTCCGACTTGTTCATACACGCTCTCGGAGAACAGCAGCGTAACATTGACGTTGATGCCCTCGCTGATAAGCTGCCGGAACGCAGGGATCCCTTCGGGCGTTCCCGGCACCTTGATCATCACGTTTTCCCGTCCCACGGAGTTCCACAGGCGCCTTGCCTCTTCGAGCGTCCCTTTTGTATCGCGAGCTAAATAGGGTGACACCTCCAGGCTCACGTACCCGTCGCGCCGCCTGGTTGATTGATATACGGGACGCAACAGGTCAGCAGTGTCCTGGATGTCGCGAATGGCCAACATCTCGTAGCGAGCTTTGGCGTCGAGCTCGCTCCTGCCGGCCAGCGACTGCAGCAAGTCCGTGTAATCTGAGCTGCCAGCAATCGCCTTCTCGAAAATTGCAGGGTTCGACGTGACTCCGCGTAACCCGTCATCATCCAGCAGGTGTTGCAATTCCCCGCTGGTCAACAAGCTGCGCCGAATGTAGTCCAGCCATACCGACTGTCCGTAGTTTTGCAATTCGCGCAAAGGATTCGACCGCCTGGTAGGCTTCGCCGCTGGGACGGCTGTTGGTGAATGCATGGGGTCGCTCCAATCTGGATGGTTTCCCAAGTGCGCCGGTGCTGTGACTGTGATTTTTATATGCCTGCAATAAACACTGATACTCGTCCGGGCTTCCCGAGCCGGCTCAATGATGCGTGGGCCGAGCTTAGTGCTTCGCTGACAGGAGCTCTCGGGCAGCCACCAGCAAACTGTCGGGCGTGAAGCCGAATTTTTTTTGCAATTCCTTCAATGGGGCGGAAGCCCCGAATGTTTTCATCCCAATAGCACGGCCGCCAGACCCATGGTAGTGAGCCCATCCAAACGTCGAACCTAGCTCGACAGAGATTCGAGCAGTCACCGCCGGTGGAATCACGGTATCGCGATATTGCTGCGGTTGCTGCTCAAACAGTTCCCACGACGGCAAGCTGACCACCCTGGCCCGCACACCTTCGGCCGCTAATTTTTCGTAAGCCTCGATCGCCAGGGCAACTTCGCTACCCGTGGCTAAAAACAGAATTTCCGGCTTCCCTCCTGCTGCATCGGCCAATATGTACCCGCCTTTGGCAACACCAGACGCGGGAGCGTAGCGGGTGCGATCCAGCGTGGGCAGAGGTTGACGCGAGAGGACAAGAACCGCGGGATTGTGGCGCAGTTGCATGATTACCCGCCATGCCTCAATCACTTCGTTCGAGTCTCCCGGCCGCAAGGTAATGAGGTTGGGTATCGCGCGCAGCGAAATCAGCTGTTCGATGGGCTGGTGAGTCGGCCCGTCTTCGCCAACCCCGATCGAATCGTGCGTGAAGATGTAAACGACCGGGATTTCCATGAGCGCCGCCAGCCGGATCGCGGGACGCATATAGTCGCTGAATATCAAGAAACCAGACCCAAACGGCCGCACTTTGGACAGCGCCATGCCGTTGAGTATCGATCCCATCGCGTGCTCGCGAATCCCAAAATGCAGGTTGCGTCCGCCGTAGTTCGCGGCGGTAAAGTCGCCGGCGCCGTCGAACGTGAGCCGAGTCTTGGTGGAGGGCGTCAGATCGGCTGATCCACCCACAAGCCAAGGCACTCTGCGGGCGATCGCATTCTGGACCTTGGCAGAAGCGTCACGCCCGGCGACGCCTTTTGCGTCCGCGGGGAATTCAGTAAGGTCTCGGTCCCAGCCCTCCGGCAATTCCCGGCGTTGCATCTTTTCCGCCTGCGAGGCCAGTTCCGGATTTTGTTCCGTGTACTTCCGGAAAGTTTCATGCCAGTGCGCGCGCAGCTCTTTTCCACGATTTCCGATTCCGTCCCGGAAATGCTCTCTCACCCCTTCGGGGACGTAAAACTTCTGGTCCTCAGGCCAACCGTAATTCCGCTTCGTCAAGCGGATTTCCTCTTCTCCGAGTGGCTCGCCGTGTGCCGCACTGGTGTCCTGTTTGTTGGGAGCACCATAAGCGATGTGGCTGTCTACAATGATTAGAGTCGGCCGATCGTTCGTCTGCAGGAAGGTCTGGAAGGCGCGGGTCAGCATCTCCTGGTCATTCGCGTCGCCGACCCGGGTGACGTTCCACCCGTAGCCGATGAAACGTGTGGCTACATCCTCGCTGAATGCCCAGCCCGTATGGCCTTCGATCGTGATCTTATTGTTGTCGTAGATCCAGCATAGGTTGGAAAGCTTGAGATGACCGGCCAGCGAAGCCGCTTCGCCGCTGACGCCCTCCATCATGCAACCGTCGCCGCACAACGCATATACGTTGTAATCGAAGATCTGAAAGCCCGGGCGGTTGAAGTGGTTTGCCATCCAACGTTCGGCAAGCGCCATGCCGACACTGGTGGCAACACCCTGCCCCAGGGGTCCAGTGGTGGTTTCGATTCCGGACGTCCAGCGATACTCGGGGTGCCCCGGACATTTGCTTTCCAACTGCCTGAAATGTTTGATGTCTTCCAGCTTGACGGACAACTCTCCCAGGCGTTCGTATTCGGAGTCCACTGCCTTCACGCCGCACAGATGCAGCATGGAATACAGCAGCATCGAAGCGTGACCGATCGAGAGAACGAAGCGATCTCGATTTGGCCAGATCGGATCTTCCGCATCGAAGCGCAGAAACTGCTGCCACAAACAGTAAACGACCGGAGCCATCCCCATTGGTGTACCGGGGTGGCCGGAGTTCGCCTGCTGCACCGCATCCATGGCCAGGGTGCGGATCGTATCAATACATAGCTGATCTTTCTTCCTGCCGGGGGATGCGATTGGTGTAGCGCTTGCAACCATAGACGCCCTCCTCGGAATCCCAGTGCGGGCGACCGCGCCAATTATCAATGTTATTTTGATATTGTCAAGCGAGTAGACAGTCCAGGTCCGAAGCGCCCCGTATCCCGTCGAAGGGAAAGAAGCTTACTCCGCGGCGGCCCTTAAGGCTGGGAATTGAAGGGACCTGCGCACCAAAATCATGGCGCCATCGGAAGCCACCCGTGTTCCTTGAAAATCGACATACGAAGAGATGATAAAACTCAGCGGCTCGCTGAGCGGAGCGCCGGAAGAGTAAATTTTGGCGTAACTTCCTGGCGTTTCGACCAGTCGTGATACGTATGGCATTCGGAGCAACGCGACTCGGCGCGGTCAAGACCTGGTGCGTGGCAAGTCTGGCAGATAGCAATTCCCGGCAACAAAATGTCTTTCGACTCCGTGCTGGAAACCGCCTTTGGGTGGCAGCTCACACAGGTGAAGCCGCGATGGGCGTCGTGATCGAATTTCGCGTGCGGCATCCATCGCACCGTCGTGTTGGACATTTCCACTTCCGGCAGGGACTCGCCGGCTGTGCGAGCCCCATTCGGCGGTGGATTCCTTTCAATGGCGGGAACATTCTTGAGCATGTGGCATTGCTTGCAAGTCTTGCCCCATAGCAGCTTTTCGTCTTCGGCGGTACGCTCTTCGACCCATTCCGCAGGTGTCAGAATCCGCACCTGCGGCACAATTGGCTTGCCGGCAAGATCGCGATCCGGATCGCGAGTGACGCGGACTTCGCCCGGGTGCGTCGCGATGTAGTCCTGAAGTTTTTTAACAAGGAAGACATGGATCACTTCGGGTTTATCGTGAGGCACGCCTTCCTCGAAGCGTTTGTCAAAGGTGAGGAGATGACAGGAAGCGCAAGCCGTCCCAAATTTCACCGGCGCCATTAACTCACGGCCTGTCGCAGGCGCAGGAGGAGTCAGAGTGTTCGCAGTGACCATGCGGATTTCTTCTTCTTCGGAATAGGACGGTTTTGCGGCGGCATATTTCGCATCTGCGTAAATCCATTTCGACTTCACCGCCGCCGGCCGGTGACAATCACCGCAATCGAGATTCACAATCGGTCCATTCGGGCCGCGACGAATGGGCTGCAGGTGTATGGCGTGATTCAGTTTGACGGTGCCTGGATCAAACGACCCTTCCCGCAAGGCGGCGAATTGCGGGTGGCCATCCTCGAGACTGCGAATGTGCGCCGCGTAGCTGGCAGCGCCAGTTTTTGTTTTCAAGTCGCCATGGCATTCGGCGCAGGTCCGATCGCTTGCCGCGCTTATGTTTACGCGGCCGTGGTGTTCGCTGTGGCAGGAAGCGCATTCGAAGCTTTTGACCTGATCGTTGTGATGGATCGGGCCGTCGTGGCAGCTCAAGCATGCGGCGCCGGCGGCCTTTACGGAAAACGCGCCGGCCTGAGGCACGTGACACGTCTCACATTGTTTTTCGAGGACAGCATGTGCGGCGGACAATCGACCACTGCTGTAGATACGTGAATCTCCTGAAATACTTCGCGCAGAGATCCACGCCAGCGCAATCAATAAGGGAAGAACGCTGATCCAGATTTTTGCACGCTTGGCCGCCGTCGGCCTCTTGAAGTAGTTGAGGTCGATGCGCTGAGCCAGTTGCTTGGTTGTGCGTGTTCGCGCCACTTCTCAATTTCTTCCTATTGTCGTCCTCAACCCACTTCCAAATCGGAAACCAACAAACCCAAACGAATTGGAAACAGAGCGCAGTGCCCGCTCCGGCTAATATCGGAGCGCCACCAACGCGTGTACCGCGCCGAGTAAAATTAAGGCCAGCGACAGCGGGATATGCACAAGGAGCCAGCTGTGGAGCCAGCGGTGCAGTCGCTCCTGGTGCACTAATTGCCGCGTTTCTCCGCAGATTGCCAGGAGGTCGTCCAGAGTCGCATGGGCCGGCGCGGGCAGGAGCGTCCGCAAGCCGGTAAAGGCGGCCTGCGTCTTCTCCGCATCCGCCAGACGCTGGCCGCGCCCTTTCGGATGATCGAGGAAAGGGCGCATTTCTTGCAGGTAAAAGTGACGCAATGGCGCGCTTTCTTCCTCACTCAGCAACAAAATCTCCGAGGCGGCCGCGACCGCAGCTTCGGATCCCGCGCCGCCCCCCGGTGGTGCGATGGGCCGAATCGCGGCAAACCCGCCGGCACGCAAGCCATCCTCTTGCGAGCTTTTGCTGAAGCCTAACGGACCGCAGAGCGCCTCCATGCCGCGGTCCGCTTCTTCGCGCAAGAGCGCGTGCACGTGGCCGATCTCGTCGTAGATCGTCTCGAGCGGGATGTCCCTGGTCATGACTGTAGGCAGATAGTGTTGCAGGACTGCACCAAAGACGCCGCTGGCCACGGTGATGATCAGCAACCACATAAGAACTTCCGTCAGCATGCCGCCAAAATGAAAACCGCCGTGGAAGAAAATGAGGGGCAGGCTCAGGAGCCCGAGCCACAAGTGGCCCCGCATCCACGCTTGCGCGCGGCCAACACGCCAGACGGGGACGCGCTTGCGTGCGCCCAAAAGTGCAGCAAAGATCATGAAGCCAAAGCCGATGCTGCCAAAGAGGAGCCCGAGCGGGCTGCCACCCCGCGGACCTAGCAGCGATTGGCGCGCAGTGAAGACGTACACCGTCGCCGAGACCGCTAGAATGACGAGAGACGCGATCGCCCATCCTCTTTGTGTTTTATCGATGCGCACGGCGCAGCACCTAAGTATTCCACTTCATAACGACCGAGGTCGCAGTCCGTTGCCCCACTATTTCCGAAAAATACGTTTTCGGGTCGACGCGATGTGCCGCATCGTGCGGGCAGGCATAAACGCAACTCGGCTCTTTCAAGTTTGTGCACAGATCGCACGAGGTGGCTTTCAGCTGCATTGCGGCTTTCTTGCGGCCGGGCCGGTCGGGATCATCGGCCATCACTTCAAAGGGGTGCAGGTTGATGTTCCCGTACGGACAATTGCGCGCGCAGAGGCCGCACCCGATACACCAATCCTCAATGATGACTTCCAACGAATTGCGGCGACGGATGGACCCCACGGGGCAGCCCACCATGCAGAGGGGGTCGCGGCATTGGCGGCAAGAAGTGGCGACCAGGTATTGCTCGAAGCGGAGGCCGTCGCGGATCAGCCTGGTCACTCCGTCGTGAGCGTCGGCGCAAGCATTCACGCAAGCGTCGCAGCGGGTGCACTTCTGCAGGTCCAGAACCAACAGGCTCTGGGCTTCCATCAATCCTTGTGAGAGGAATTGATCGATAGGGACGTCGCGCTCCATCTGTATGCGTTGATGGTTCTGGGAAAGGCGTTCCGCGGCAATTTTTTCGAGCCCTTGACGCACGTTCGGGAAGAGCTTGACCATCTCCCTAAAATCGTCGCCCGAGATCCGCAAAACCTCGACGTGGTCGAGCGCGGTACACGTTGCCGTGCGGAGGCCACCCCCGAGCAGTCCGATTTCGCCGAAAAAATCTCCGCGAGAGAGGTACGTGAGGACGAGCTCTCCACCGGGGTAATTTTCGGAAACCTTCACGAATCCGAGACGCACGATATAGAAGTGCTTGGCCGGGTCACCCTGCCGGGCAATGACTTGGCCAGGCGCGTAACGCTTGAGCACGATATTTTCTTCCAGGTATTTTATGAATTCGGGCGAGAGATCCGCGAACATGGGTACGCCGCGGATATGGCTTTCCAGGGTGCGGCGGCGGTAATTCAGATCGACTTGCGCGCGGAACGTTTTATTCTTCAGCATGATATCGAGAACGTTCCGCAACATCTCAAAAGCAATCACTTCCGATTCCGCACGGACGGTGGCGGAACGCGGATAAAAATTCATGCAAGTCATTTCGCCGAAGAGATCGCCCGGTCCGAGATCAGCGACGGGGTTGCCGTAGGAAAGGTCCACCGAGGCGTCGATGGGGATGGTCTTGTCACGCGTCTCTCCTTCGCGCTTGTCCCCTTCGCGGGCTACCAGGCTGCTGGTGAGCCGTTTGAAGAAACCCTTTGCGCCACCGTCCGTCTTTACGTGCGCGATGGGAGTGGAAATGGAAACTTTGGCGTGGCCTTCGAGGATATAAAAAGCGGTGGAGCCGAATTCGCCCTCGCGGCAAATGATTTCGCCCTGGCGGAAGCGCCGCTTGACGACGGCGCCGCGATTGAGTTCCAGGAACGTTCCGGAGACATTCTTGAATACGGGAATCTGGAGAAGTTCTTCGGCTTCGAGGCCTTGCGCATCGGGTCCGACAGCAATAACTGTTCCAACAGCTATCTTGTTGGTGAGTGCTCCGGTCGGGCACGAGACCATGCATTCCCCGCAAGAGATGCACGTGGACTCACCCATGGGCTCGTTGAGGTCGAAGGCGATGCCGGCAGCATATCCTTTGCCCATTCGGCCGAGCACGAAATTGTGTTTCACTTCGTCGCAGCCCCGGATACATCGGTCGCAGAGAATACAGGCGTCATGGTCAACGGCGATGGCCAGCGAAGAATCGTCTTTGCCGCGTGCCTGTGTCCGTTTCGGAAACCGCGAGGTGATGATTCCCGCAGCTCTCGCGTGCGATTCGAGTTCGCAGTCGCCCGAGTTCTGCTGGCGCAAGCACGGTGTTGGGTGATCGGCGATCAATAGTTCGAGGATCGTTTTGCGAGCTTGCAGAACCTTCTCGGAACCGGTAGTAACCTTCATGTCGGCTTCCACAAGGCGGACGCAGGAAGCTGTAAGAACGCGGGCTCCGGTGTCTACCACGCAGAGGCGGCACACCCCGACGGGAGTTTCGTTTTGCAGATGGCAGAGGGTGGGAATGTAGATACTGTTCAAGCGGGCGGCGTCGAAGACACTGGTGCCGGCGGGCACGAAAACGGGCCGGCCGTCGATGGTGATTCTGACGAGTTCGTGAGAGGTAGTCGTCGAAGTGCTCATGGTTTCGAACTCACTTTCAAGAACCCCCGAAGTTCGTCTCGGATAGCCCTATCAAGTCCAGTGGATTCGCCAACAGACCTTCGTCTCTCTTAATTAATAAGACCAGGATCGCAAATTGGATCAAGGGCGAATGCCGACGCGCGCGGCTTCGCCAGCACGAGCGGCGAGGGTAAAGCAAATCCCACTGGGGCATTGCCCCTTCGTCACGTGCGCATCGACTTCGTCGCGAAAATGTTTCAGGACAGACTGAATCGGCGCGGGCACGATTTGACCGAGGCCGCAGATGGACGTGAGGGCCATGGCCTGCGATAGCTCGTCGAGCAGGGCCAGGTCATCTCGATATTGGCTTTCGGTGAGACCGCCGCGCGTCCAGCGAACCAGCATCTCCGTCATCTTCTGCGAGCCGACCCGGCAGGGAACGCACTTGCCACAGGATTCGTTCCGATAAAAACGGACCGCGGTGAGCGCCATGTCCAGCATGCAAGTGGTGTCATCACAGACGACGACAGCGCCCGAACCCAGCATCGACCCTGCTTTGGCGAGCGCCTGAAAATCGAGGGGAACATCGACCATGGAGGCAGGGAGATAGCCGGAAGACGGACCGGAAGGCGCGAAAGCTTTCAGTTGGCGATCGCCCGGAATACCGCCTGCATGGCGAAAGATGACGTCTCGCATCGAGGTGCCCATGGGCACTTCAAAAATACCAGGGCGAACGACATGGCCGCTGACACCAACGAATTTCAGGCCCCGCGAACCGCCTACGCCCTGTGCCGTGAACCACTCCACGCCCCGGGCGAGGATTTGCGGCACGTTCACGAATGTCTCGACGTTATTGATGACCGTGGGCTTCTGCCACAGACCGGCCTGGCCGGGGAAGGGTGGCTTGTTGCGTGGCTCAGCGCGGTGGCCTTCCATGGCTTCGATGAGCGCGCTTTCTTCCCCGCAGATATAGCCGCCGGGGCTGACAAACATTTCCAAATCAAAATCGAGGCCACTGCCTAGGATGTCCTTCCCAAGAAGGCTCTCGCGATAGCAGCGGCGGATTTCCTCCGCCAGGATTTCCTCCTGGAGGTGATACTCGTGGCGAATATAGATGAAGCCGCGCTTCGCGCCCGTGACAAATGCCGCAACCATCATGCCTTCGATCAAAAGATGCGGGAGGTGGGTCATAATGAAGCGGTCTTTGATGGTTCCAGGCTCGCTCTCGTCGGCGTTGCAAATAATGTACTTCACAGGGTCCGCCTGCTTGCGCACCAGATCCCACTTCATGCTAGTCGGAAAGCCGGCTCCCCCCATGCCACGAAGGTCAGCGGATTTCAGGAGTCCGAGGACCGCATTCCAGTCCTTGGTCTGAGTGAGAGCGCGCACAACGCCATACCGCGCGGTCTCGCTGTAGGGGTCAGACTTGCATGCAACGCGCGAGATCTCGGCGTGCGGTTCGTGAATATTGTCGCCGCGGATGGCGCTGCGGGCGGTCTGCTCCGCTTGTGCGGGCGTAACATTCGTAAATATGTGGTCGTTGACAGAGACAGCGGGAGCGTGGTCACAGCGGCCGAGACAGGAGACGTCGCGGATTTGCACGTCTTCGGGCCAAGCGCTGGCAAAGCGGCGTTCGAGGTCGGCGCGCAACTCGGCGGCTCCGTTCAGACGGCAACTCATGTCCGCGCAGACCCTGATTTCCGCCTTGGACGGAGGGGTGAGATGAAAATGTGGATAGAAGCTGGCGACAGAGTGTATTTGATAGAAGGGAGTTTGTGTGCGCTGTGAAAGTTCTTCAAGTTCCGCTTTGGGCAGAAAACCGTTGCGAAGTTGGATTGCCCGAAGATCGTCGAAGATCACGGTGTCCGTCCCTCGCAAAAATCGCCCAGCTGTCCGCAGAAGCGAACCACGGCGCAGGATGGTCGGCTGCCAAATCGCCTGCATGGTACTAGGGGAGCGACACAGTGTAAATAGGGATATTGGTCTTTCCTGGAATGTCAATCGAAAGACTTCTCGACACATTGACTTCTAATGGTCACAAGCGATATAAGCGAGGGGCTCAGACGACTCTTCGAATGCGCAACACCTTCATCACGCCTCGGATTGTCAGTATTCTGTTTTTGTTTTTCGCGGCGCCTGTGCTCTTGAGAGCCGCGGAGAACGAACCCGTCAAGTATATCGGCCCCGGATCGTGCGCGGCCACGAGTTGTCACGGCAGCGTGAAACCGGTTGCCGGGAGCCGCATCCTGCAGAACGAATACTCCACTTGGATTCTCAAGGACAAGCACAGGCAGGCGTATCAGGCTCTGACCGGAAACGTCGGCGAGCGAATGGCGCGGATTCTCCAACTCGGCGCCAAGGCGGAAGAAGCGCCAAAGTGTTTGGCATGCCATACCCTGAATGCCAGTCCGGAACAAAGGGGGCGCCCTTTCGAAATTTCCGAGGGCGTCTCTTGCGAAAACTGCCACGGGCCTGCTTCCGCATGGTTGGGGCCGCACACGACTCGTTCGTGGGCGCATGAGAAGTCAATTTCCTTGGGAATGTACGACACACGGAACGTCCTCCAACGCACAGGAAAGTGCATGGAGTGCCATCTCGGGACCAAGGAAAAATTTGTCGATCACGAAATGATCGCCGCGGGGCATCCCGATCTTTTTTTCGAACTCGATTCGTTTTCGGCGGTCATGCCGCGGCACTGGAAGGTGCCGCGCGAGTCGGAGCCAGGCAAACCGGCCGAAGACGGGGCGTGGGTTGGCGTACGCGATTGGAGCACAGGACAGGCTGTGCAGTTGGGAGCGGAGATGGACAGGCTGACATGGCGCGCGAAGGGCGAGCGCTTCGATAAAAAAGACGTTTGGCCTGAATATTCCGAGCTTTCCTGTTTTGCCTGCCACCACTCGCTCGGTCCGGCAAAGGATAGTTGGCGACAGGAGCATGGTTACACGGGCCGCCGTCCCGGCGATCCCGCTTGGAATAGTTCGCGCTACGTGGTTTTCCGATTGCTGGCCATGCAGGTTGATTCAGCGTCGGCGCAGGAGCTCAGCCGACAACTCAATATTGTATCTGATGAAATGAGCAAGCTGAATCCTGATCGAAACGTGGTCGCTTCGGCAGCCGTGGCAGCCTCGCCGCTGGCGCAGCGAATCGCTGAGCGATTGGCAACCATGCCCTACGACCAGGCCCTTGCGCTCCAGATGCTGCATCGCATCACCGACGACGCTGACAACATTTCCATCGCCGACGAGCGCGCCGCGGAACAAGCGGCGATGGCTCTGGATTCGCTCTTCATCGCCTATAGCCGAAACGTGAATCCCGCGAACGCCGCCGATATCCGCGCGGCGATCAACGGACTTTTTCAACAACTCGAATATCCCTCGTCCTACAATGCCGATCAGTTTGCTTCCGCTCTTCACCGGATCGGCGCGCTGATTCGTTGAGATACGCCTCCACTGCAGCGTCTTCGCCTCTCTAATCCGTCGGATTCCTTGGAAATTTGAAATACGGCAACCGCACGCCCTGATCCATGATTTGATCCGCCCGGATGCTCGCGGGCGCTTCAAATCCTTTTGTGCCGCCGCTCGTCACATAATCGTCCTGGTCCACTCCGTCCCCGCTCACGCCCAGGCCGCCTACGAGCACGCCGTTACGGTACAATCCAGCGCTCCCGGGAAAAAAGACAATCCCGCTCTTCAAAACATTGGCTGGGCCGGCTTGCATCCCTTGCGTGCAGGGGAATTTGACATCCTGTGTATAAAGATTGAAGAACGGTCCTGGATTCGACCCATCAATGCCCGGCGGATAGAGTGGCTGCGCCCCGAAGCTTATCGTCCGGTTCGTGACTGCCGTACCAGCGGGGACACCGGGAAGATCGCCCGCTGTCCGCGACGCGCTGTTGAAATAGACCATATTTCGCGCCTTGGAGGCTGCCACATCGACGCTGAACACGGTCGCGTCGGGCATCCGCCGCAAACCAATGAGGGTTCCGTTCAAATCTGAGACGGCGATCACCATCCTTACCCGCGAACCAAGTGGTAGGCGAATCGCTGCCCGCGTTGTGTTTGCGGTTGCTTCTGCGTTGTCCAGGATTTGTTTCACTTCCGCCGAGGTCAGGCCTCCGTTTGTCGGGTCAGGATTTACGCTGGTGTGCGGCCCGACCAGATCGCCTTCCGGAGCCGGTTTGCCAGCTATCGGAAACGGGGTCTTATTCATAACATAACCACCTACCAGAGTTCCCACACCTACGCTCGCCGGCCTTGTTGTTTGATGGATCGCGGGCAGGACCACGCCGCCAAGAAACACTGCTCCTGGCGGCGGAAGCGGACTTGGAAGTGGACTGTAGCCGTTCGCCTGCGCTCCTATAAACGCTGCAAACTCCGCCACGTCCGGGGCGACACCGGCCACGCCAATCCCCCCCACCAACACAGCCCCTTTAAAAATCGGCAAGCCGCCGGGATTTACAGCATTAGGGTCGCTGTCAAACATGTCTGCCTTACCAGTAATGATCCCTGATCCGGGTGCGCCCAATCCCATTCCGCCGTCGAAAGCCGTCGACGGGGCTAGTCCACTTGCTTCGAGGTCCGCTGACAGCTTGCATCCGCGATTGGTATTTTCAATTCCATACAGATCGGCGTTCGGCTGATTCTTAACTCCGGGAGGAAGATGAATTCCACTGATAAATCGCACCGTCCGACTCGTTAGAGGCGCCTGGTCATTGCTGAAAAATGCTCCCGTTCGCGCAAGTCCGATTGCCAGATCGTTCGCAGCAATAGGCATGCCAAAATTCCCCGTCGCGTTCATGGGCAAAGGCGATTTGCTCCACACGGCGAGTATATTGCCGGCGCGGTCCACGACCGCCACCACCATCGTTGTTGGTGACACGGAATTCAAGGCGGCTTTGACGATTGCATCTACGTCCATTGCGCTTAACGTGGTCGGGGGACTCGGCGGGATCGGTGTAGGCGTTACGATCGGCGTTCCAACCGCGCCGCAACCGGCCATCAAGAGCGCAAGTATGCCGGCGATTCCCAGTGGAGAAGAAATTCCCCGCCTCGTTCTCCTCTGAGGCCGTTGGTGCGCGCGGCACGATTTGGCCCGCTTTTTCAGCATTTTCTTGGACCCCTTGTCTGCAGTGCTTGCGTTGGTATCACAATCCTCTGTCGACATTCAACGTTTTTGCCAAGCACCCGCTTCGATCAGGCCGAACCTCGTGAATTCTATCTGTCTGCGCATGTCACAAGAATGCCAGTCACCCTAAAGAAAATTGTTGCCCCTTCCGGCTCAATACTGTTATCTAATACGCGGTTCTGGGGTCTTTCATCGATTAATTCAGGCCGGCAGCATGACTTCCTCTTCCTTCTGGCGGCGGGTGGGATGCGCATTCTGCGTGGCATCCACCATTCTCGCAGTCTGCCTGTCTGGTCCGACGCGCGTTTGGGCAACTTCCCGGCGTCAGTCTGCCTCCGCCACACAAGATTCCGCCAAGCAATCGAGCGAATCCGGACCGTCCCTTCGCATTCCTCGCCAACAGGCTCTGACCACGGCCGCGGTTGACGGCATTGTGCGCGATGCTGGTTTTTCCAACATTACGCTCCCGGTTCCCGCAGCCGCGCTTACCTTGCGGAATTTGGAGACTGGGCAGGTTTTTCGCGCCAACGCTTCCGCGGAAGGCGTCTTCCGGCTGTTTCCGCTGCCGCCGGGCCGGTATGACCTCCGCGTCGAGGCCAATGATTATGCCGCTTTCGTAATTCCAGAGCTTACACTCCAGCCTAATGAATTCGTGACCTTGGAAATCTTCCTGGTTACCGCCGCCGCGGCCGAAGTGCGTTCGCGCCTCCCGCGTCTCCCAGAACTCGGCCCCAACGCTTCCGCGGGAACGCAACCCACGTTTGGCTCGTACCATGAATTTCGCCGTCGTCTTGATTCCGACCCCACGTATGTCGAAAACGTTTCTCCGGAACCGCTTCCTCCCGTCGCCGATGTGTACAACGCGGTACCGGATCGCTGGGCTCTTGAACAGCCAGGGTATCGACGCTATCCGCAAAATGGAGAATACGTCTATACCAGGTCGCGCTGGTTCGACCCCTTCAATCGCAACCGCTGGAAGGGAGACCAGCCCATCTGGCCCAAGGTCCTTGGCCAGCAAACCTTCTTCAACTTTACGGCCTCTTCCGAATCATTGATCGATGGGCGCCGCGTTCCCTCCCCGAGCGGTGTGAGCGCCGCCCAACCGGGCAGCTCCGCATTCTTTGGGAAGGGCGAACAAGTTTTCTTCGACGAAACACTCCGCTTCAGTTTTGATTTGTTTCATGGCGACGCTTCCTTCAAGCCCGTGGCATGGCGAATCCGCATTACTCCCGAGCTCAGTCTCAACAACCTCAAAGTTCGGGAACTCGGAATCGTCTCTCCCGATGTGCGCCACGGCACCAATCGCTTCGACGATCATGTCGGGCTCCAGGAAGCTTTCGTCGAAGTGAAGCTCGCCGATCTCAGCCCCAATTACGATTTCATCTCCATGCGCGCCGGGATCCAAGAATTCAACGCCGACTTTCGCGGTTTCCTCTTTACGGATGAGCAGCCCGCCCTCCGTATCTTCGGTAATCTCAAATCCGATCGAATCGAATACAACGTTGCCTATTTCCACTTCCTCGAGAAGAACACCAACAGCGGCCTCAATACGTTTGACCGCCGCCACCAACAAGTCGTTCTCGGCAACATCTTTCTGCAGGATTTCTTTTTTCGGGGTTACACCGCGGAATTCGTCGGTGCGTGGAACAAAGATGACCCCACACTTCACTATGACGACAACGGTTTTCTAGTTCGCCCCGCACCCATTGGTAAGGTCATCAATCAAAATAATCAAAATATTCAAAATCCCAACGCCGGCGTGATCCCGCATGGGATTCGTGTTGGTTACTTCGGCTGGCTTGGCAGCGGGCACATCGGCCGAATCAACCTTACGCACGCTTTCTACGAGGCTGCCGGGGAAGACACCTTCAATCCCATCGCTGGAAAACGGGTCACCGTCAACGGACAAATGGCCGCCCTCGAAGTTTCCTATGATCGTGACTGGGTTCGCTATCGCCTCTCTGCGTTTTATACTTCTGGCTCCGGCAATCCCAGCGACTCCCACGCACGGGGCTTCGATTCGATCGTGGATCTCCCCTCTTTCGCCGGCGGCATCTTCAGCTTCTGGAATCGCGAGGGAATTCGCCTCACCGGATCCGGCATCCTTCTCACTACTCCCGGCAGTCTCATCCCTTCTCTCCGCGCCAGTAAGGAGGAAGGGCAGGCGAATTTCGTCAATCCCGGAATTTTTCTCGCCAACGCCGGCGCTGACTTCAATATCACGCCAAAACTCAAGGGTTTCGCGAACGTGAACTTCCTCCAATTCCAACATACGGAACCGCTCGAATTCATCCTTTTTCAATCGCCCATCCATCATACGATTGGCGTCGACTACGGCTTGGGGGCTGAATATCGCCCGCCCCTTACCG
Source organism: uncultured Acidobacteriota bacterium (assembly GCA_963719875.1). GTDB lineage: Bacteria > Acidobacteriota > Terriglobia > Acidiferrales > UBA7541 > Palsa-360. The sequence continues at coordinate 1,057,536 of CAVRDJ010000004.1, forward strand.
AAAACATTATTCTCACGGGGGGCGCTTCCGCTCTCACACCTGGACAAGGGTTTAGAGACATCTACTCGGGCCGCACTCTCTTTTCGGTCTTCGGCTCTGTGAAGTTTGCTTTCTGAGGGTTCAATCGATGTCCATGAACAAACATCTCGCGAAACTTCTGGCGCTCCGAATCTTGCGCGGCCGGGCGCTGGCATTCGCTCTCTGCGCCTTTAGCGGCTGTATCTTATTCCTCCTTTTTGCGGCGCACTCAGCCGCCGTCTCGCCATCGTTTGCGGCCCCGCCTTCGCCAGAGGCGCACCCTCTCTCCAATCAGGCGGCGGACCAACCCCCTTCCGGCCTGCGCGGCCAATCCCAAGCAGAAGCCGACCTCAAATCCTCCGGCTGCATCAGCTGCCACACTTCGACCGACGAGCCCACGATGCACCCGACAAAAACGGTTTATCTCGGCTGTGTCGATTGTCATGGTGGCGACTCTTCCATCCGCCCCAGCCCCGGGACAGCTCCGAATTCTCCCGATTACAATTCCGCCAAAGAAAAGGCCCATGTCCAACCGCGTGACGCGAGCTTAAGAGATCGTTCCGCCCTTCCAGAACGCATGTTCACGGGATGGCTGAAAGAGTCTGCCGAATACGTCAAATTTGTGAATCCCGGCGATCTGCGCGTTGCGCCCGAAACTTGCGGACCAGTCGGCTGCCACCCGAGTGAAACCCGTGCCGCTTCCACTAGTATGATGACCCATTCCGGCATGCTCTGGGGCGCGGCGCTTTACAACAATGGCGGCTACCCCAGAAAAGATACTCGATTCGGCGAAAGCTACAACCGCGACGGCCAACCCCAATCCACCAAGACCATTCCTGCCCCCACACTGGATGAAACACGCACCAAAGGCATTTTGCCCGAGCTGGAACCACTTTTCCGTTGGGAAACCTCCCAGCCCGGCAACGTCTTGCGCGTGTTCGAACGCGGCGGCCGGAAGAAGGGCGAAATCGGGAATCCCAATCGCGACGAAGATCCTGGCAAGCCCGACGACCAGCTCAGTGACCGCGGATTCGGCACTGAATTGCGCACGGATCCCGTTTTTCTCGGGTTGCAAAAAACGCGCCTGCTGGATCCGATCATGTCCCTTCCGGGCACCAACGATCATCCCGGCGACTATCGCGCCAGCGGCTGCTCGGCCTGCCACGTGATCTACGCCAATGACGCCGATCCGTCGCACTCCGCGTCCTACGCGCAATACGGCCACTCCGGCTTCAGCGCTTCCAACGATCCGACCATCCCGAAAAATGAGCCTGGCCATCCCATCAAACACGTATTCACACGTTCCATCCCCTCGAGCCAGTGCATGATCTGCCACATCCATCCCGGCACAAATATGGAGACCACTTACTTTGGCCTTACCTGGTGGGACAACGAGATCGATGGCGACAAGATGTATCCGAAGGAGCAGCGCAACCCCACGGAAGAGCAGCGTTACCAGGCTTTCGTCCGCAATCCTGAAGGCGCCGCCGCACGCGGGCTCTGGAGCGATGAAAAATTCCTGGAAAAAGTTGGCAGCACGGAATTCAACGCACAACTAAAGACGACGCAATTCGCGGACTTTCACGGCCACGGCTGGGTGTTCCGTTCTGTCTTCAATCACGATCGCAAAGGCAACTGGTTGGACCGTGATAACAAACAAATTGCCTTTGATGATCCGCAGCGGCTCTCTAAAGCCGTTCACCTCGCCGACATCCATCTCGAAAAAGGCATGCAATGCAACGATTGTCACTTCGCCGCGGACAATCACGGGAATGGAAAGATTTTTGGGGAACCGCGCGCCGCTGTCGAAATCGACTGCGTGGATTGCCATGGCACAATCCGCAACAAGGCTACTCTTGTCACCTCCGGACCCGCAGCCCCGCCGCGGCCCGGCGGGACACGCGGCAACCCTCTCGAAGTTCTGAACACTCCCTGGGGGCGCCAGCGTTTCGAATGGCGCGGCGACAAACTTTTTCAACATTCCATGTCGGATCCGAATCTGGAGTGGGAAGTCGTTCAGACCCTGGACACCGTTACTCCGGGCAACGCCCACTTTAGTGAGAAGTCCATGCGGGCGAAACTTATCAATAAGGACGGCGTCGTTCCATCGCAGTTGCCGGGCGATGACGCTTCCCTCGCGCACTCCAACAGCAGTATGACTTGCTACTCCTGCCATACCTCATGGACACCCACCTGTTTTGGGTGTCATCTGCAAATGACGGCCAACGCGCGGAAGCCCATGCTCCATAACGAAGGCCTGGTGACGCGCAACTACACCAGCTACAACTTTCAAGTCCTTCGCGACGACATCTTTATGCTCGGGGTCGATGGCACGGTCACTGGTCATCGCATTGCTCCCGCGCGTTCATCCTGCGCCATTCTCGTTAGCTCGCAGAATGCCAACCGGGAATGGCTCTACTACACGCAGCAAACCATTTCCGCCCCCGGGTTCTCCGGCCAAGGGTACAGCACGTTCGTTCCTCACACCGTCCGCGCGAAAGAGACGAAGCAATGCTCCGACTGCCACGTCTCCGCGGCCAACGACAACAATGCGTGGATGGCTCAGCTCTTGCTTCAAGGCACGAACTTTATGAACTTCATGGGCCGCTATGTTTATGTGGCGACCGGGAACAAAGGCTTCGAGGCCATAGCGGTCGCCGAGCATGATGAGCCCGAAGCCATTTACGGAAGCGACCTGCACCGAATCGCTTACCCTGCTGATTACAAGAGGTTTCTCGCCCGCGGTCGCGAGCTTTCCGCCGCCGCGGAGCATCCCGGCAACGTCCTCGACATCCAAGCGCGAGGCGAATACGCCTATGCGGCTCTCGGTCCCGGTGGCCTTCGCGTCTATGACATCGCCAATATTGATAACAAAGGTTTCTCCGAGCACGTCGTAACCGCGCCTGTCTCTCCCATTGGCCAGCGTTTTTATGTTCCGACGAAAGACGCGCTCGCCGTCGCTTCACCGTCTACGCTCGCCGTTGATCCGTTGCGGCAGCAGCTTCCTGAAAATGAAGAGCAGGCGATTCACCTTCTCTACGGCTTCCTTTATGTCGCCGATAGGCAAGAAGGCCTGGTCATCATTGGCGATCCCAACCTGAAATCAAAGAGCCCCGGCGTTGAAACACTCCTTGACGGCAATCCAGCAAACAATTTCCTCAAGCGCGCCCTGGCCTTCAATCCCGACGGCGTCCTCACCGGCGCGCACCGCATTTCCATCGCCGGCACTTACGCTTACGTTCTTACCGACAAATCCCTCGTCGTTGTCGATCTTGCCAATCCGCTCGTTCCTCGGGTCACGGCCGTCCTCGGCGCTCCGGCGCTCAAAGATCCGCGCGGCATCGCGATCCAATTCCGCTATGCCTTCGTCGCCGATGGCGATGGCCTGAAAGTCCTCGACGTCACCGATCTCGCGCAGCCCAAGCTAGTGCCCAACGCTCTCATTCCCCTGGAGGACGCGCGCAACGTCTACGTCGCCCGCACGTACGCATATGTCTCCGCTGGCAAGCAAGGGCTCGCGATCGTCGATGTGGAGAAGCCCGACGCGCCCAAGCTTGATCAGGTCTTCACTGCCGGTGGACAAATTAACGATCTCAATGACGTCAAGATCGGCATGGTTGCCGGCAGCGCGTACGCTTTCGCCGCTGACGGCAAGAACGGTCTCCGCGTCCTGCAAATTATTTCCCCCTGGGACGACCCTGGCCATTTCTCCGGCTTCAGCCCTCGTCCAACTCCAAAGCTCATCGCCACCGCCCGCACTCGGGGTCCCGCTCTCTCCGTTTCCAAAGGAATCGACCGCGACCGAGCCGTTGACGAGTCCGGCAATCAAATAGCTGTCTTCGGCCGCCGCGGCGCGCGCCCACTGAATCGCGAGGAAAGCCGCAGCCTGTTCATCCATCCGCGCACTGGAGAACCTTATACCGTAACTGACGAGCCCATCCAGCATTCAGCAGACTCGACAGCGGCAGCCTTTACCGCTTCATGGCTTGGCCGCACACGGGATTGGTTCTTGCATATCCGCTAGTGCCTGCTTTCTTGAATGGCGACGGCAGTGCTTTTACATCGAAACGAATTTGTTGCGTCGGAGCCGCCGAAATGCTCCTGAGAAATCATGAATCCCGAGCGAATACACTTAGGTTTGGATTGCGCTGCCCGGTTTACGTGAGCGAAGTTTAACCATATGTATAGCATCGGCCAAAAATAAACAAAGCGATTATGTCCTGAACTAAATAAACCTTGACATCATAAAGTCAAGTGAGGAGAATACGCGCCTGCTCGCATTGGGAGTGCGGTATTGGTTGGACGCGAATGGCGTCCTGTCTCTTTGTATTTTGTCCTGGGTGGGGTGAGGGTTCATGCATAACTAGTCCGATGGAGTTGTGTCCCCACGAGGCCAAACTGAACTGCATACTTCCGGAGGTATTAGCCCTGGTTTGACCTGCCGGAATTGACCACGATCCGATCGCAACTGACATTCGCTTTCGAAGGAGGACGAAATGTTGCGCCACGTCGGCTGGCTGGGCCTAACTCTTCTCATCGCTGGGAGCGCATCGGCGCAGACGTGCCCGTTGAACGGAACTTTGAGCCCTAAGCTGGTCTGTCTCATTCCACAAGTATATGGTCCATTCGGATTGAATAGTCTGCCGGCAGGTACGGATTCGTCAAATTCGGTGCTGTTCACAGGCGACAGACATTCGGCGCATTTTTCCTCCGACTTCACCGACACATTCCAACCCATCAACGAAGCGGTCGGGATCCAGGTTTCGCAGTTGCCTCTCGCGTCGCCTTCTTCCGGCATCACTTTTGTCTACGACCCGTCGCTGAAGACGTTTGCGCCTTCGACCGACGAGAGCCTCGGGCCGATCGTAGGTGATCGCGCGACCACGATCGGGAGGCACAAGGTCTTCCTCGGATTTAGCTATCAATACTTTAATTTCTCCACAATCGACGGCCAGGACATGAAGAACATCCCTATTGTCCTCCAGCATCAGCAATTTCCTCCCATTCCTGCACGTCCACCAGGTTTCGCCGGGATAGCGGCCTGCGATAACCAGACGGCATTGACGGGAATCTACGCAAACTCGCCTTGCTTGGTACGCGACTTTATACAAACCACGAACAATATCGATCTTAAGGTTCACCAATATACGATTTATGCGACCTACGGGATAACGAAACACCTCGACTTCTCGGTCGCGATCCCGATTCTGAATGTGCAAATGGGGGTCACTTCGCAAGCCACCATTATTCCGAATTCTGTCACTCCTACGGGTAATGCCCCCGGCAATGTGTGGCATTCATTCAATGGCGGGCCTGGTGCATCGACCTCTACTAATACCCCCGATCCAGCACTCGCTTCCACCTGCGGCTCGCAGAATCCATGCATCAAGGCCACGTTTTCCGATTCGGGTAGCGCAGCCGGAATCGGCGATGTTGTCCTTAGAGGAAAATACACTGTATACAGCGGAGAACGGTTCGCGGCTGGAGCCGGCCTGGATGTACGTTTACCCTCTGGAGACGAATTGAACTTTCTGGGTTCCGGCGCCACGGGCGTGAAGCCCTTCGGCGTTGTCTCCTATAGAGCCCGCGTTTCTCCACACGCCGAGGCGGGCTATGAATGGAACGGGAGTTCCACACTCGCCGGAACTAACATAGTCCCCCCCGCTACTTTCGCAACGCCAACTAACCCAACGCCTACTAGTACAACGGTTGGCACGCGCAGACTTCCCAACCGGTTTCTCTATATTGTGGGGGCTGACGTTCGCGCCACGAGACGGTTGACGGGCGCTTTTGATATCTACGGACAGAGGTTGTTTGGCAATCCTGAACTCGTCTCTCAGCCGTATACGGATCTCGGAAACTGCAGCGGTCCCACAGACGCGACATCCGCTACCTGCGGAACGTATACGCCGGGGACAAATCACCCGAACGTTTCCCAAATAACAACCGACATTAATGTCATCGACGCGTCGCTCGGTCTTAAATACAACCTAGTCGGTCGGCTGGTGATCACGGGCAATGTCCTCCTTAAATTGGATAACGGAGGGCTTCGAAGCAGAGCCGTGCCGCTCGTCGGTGTTTCCTATAATTTCTAACGCTTCAGTAGCCTTTCGGCGCAGCGATGTACCCAACCCGAACGGCCTGGTCAATAGCCAGAGCGATGCCTGGGCTCCGCGGAATCCCCGAGGATACGTAAGACGATCACGCTCACGTTGTCGACCCCACCATATTGATTCGCGAGAGCAACGAGAACGTCCCGCCGCATCCTGGGCGGAAGGGCAGGCAATTAGAGTATCAGCAATTTCCGCGTCGGATACCATGTGGGTTAACCCGTCGGTGCAAAGCAAGACAACGTCATGCGGAACCAATGAACATTCACTGGCGTCGAGTTCGACTTCTTCGCGCGGACCCAAAACCCGAATCAAAATATTCTGCATGGTGCTCTTCCCGGCTTGTTCCGGCGTCAGGATCCCCCGACGCAGCTGCTCGGCCACCAGGGTATGATCCGCCGTTAACCGCGACAGGACACCCGCACGAAGCAGATAGGCGCGGCTATCGCCCACATGCACCAGGCTCAGCCTTGCATCCTCCAGCCACGCGGCTACGAGCGTCGCCCCCATGCCGGCGAGCGTGGGATTGCTTATTGCGGCCTCATAGATTTTACGATTCGCAAGATGCGCGGCGCTCACCAGGCAGTTGGTCTTTTCAGAAAGGTCGGCCCGGAATGGCCCGTCGGGCTGAACCCACTTATTGCTTGCCGCCTCCAGGCAATACGTCACAGTGATATTGACCGCGATCTGACTCGCCATTTCGCCATGCGTTTGCCCGCCCATGCCGTCCGACAGAACAAACAAATTCAGCGGTGGGACCACACGGTAGCTATCTTCGTTGTTGCCGCGCACGCAACCAACGTCCGTCTTCGAACCAACCTCGATTTGCAGACAACTCTTCTCGTTCACAATCATTCCCTCGCGTGCCGCTACCGCGAATTCCTAAAGGATCGCCAAGGGCCGATTTTTACAATGCGGAAGATCCTTCGAGATTCCTCCACAATTCCTCAGTTATCCGGATTGGCCACCTTTTTCAAGCGCTTCACACGATACGCGACAAAATCGCCTTCATGTTTTGTGTGAATCGATGTTTCTTCTGTCTCAGCAATGCACCACAGGCGCTCATGCATGTCGGGACTGATCAGGATTTCACGCCCCGCGGCTCCCGCGCAATAACGCGCCGCCCGGTTCACAACGTCGCCGATCACAGTGAACTCCATCCGGTTTTGCGTGCCCACCAATCCATGAACCACTTCACCGCAGTGGATCCCAATGCCAATTTCGCAGCAAGGAGACCCACGGAGCCGGCGCGTTTCGTTCAGCTTCACAATAGCGGTTTGCATTTCAATGGCGGCGTGAAGGGAATGCTCGTGGTGCTTCGGATCGGGAACCGGGCTTCCATAAACGGCCATGATGGCGTCGCCCATATACTTGTCCACGGTTCCTTCATGCGCGAAGATCACAGGCACCAAGACGGAAAAATAATCGTTCAGCAATTCGACAACATCATCCGGGTCCATGTCCCGAGTCAATTGGGTGAAGCCACGAATATCAGCATTCAGAATCGTGACTTCGCCTTTTTGGCCTCCCAGCCGCAACCGGCCGCGGTGGGCGAGCAACCGGTCGGCAACTTGCGGGGAGAATTGCCGCAGAAGATTTGCCCGAACGACAGATTCCGTGCGAAGTTTTTCCTGCAATTGGTGGCTCGCGACGGCCATGGCAGCATACTGCGCCACCACTACGATCATCCGTAAGTCCTCCTCCGTGAAGGTAGTCTCCGCCATCCACGCGGTAGCACAGATCACGCCAACGACTTCGTCCTGCCAGAGCATAGGTGCGTACATCCCAATCACGCTTGGATCTTCGAGGAGGCTCCCTCCTACATCTCTCTCCACATCCCGCTTCCAGACAAAGGCATTTCGTTTGCTAATGGCTCGTCGCGCCAGGGTCTCGCTCAATGATGGCTGCTGAACTGAGTGGTAGGCCTTGAGTAAGAGTGTATCCGTCTTCGCTTCAAGAAGGAGCAGCGCCCAACTCTGAGCACCCGGTATCAATTCGACGAGCTGATCCACGATCGTCGGCAGCAGCGACGCCAATTGCGCCTTTTCCGCGAAATGCATGGGGAGTTCGCAGACCAGCCTTAGGCGGGATTCGGTAATATCGGGCGCCCCCGTCGAGGCGCTCGGCGCGGAGGAAGCCAAAGGCGCCACACTCTTATTTTGGTCGGACGAAATCAGAATTTCCTTGCCGCTAATTCCTTGGGCCGACAGGGGTAATCGATCTGTCGTTACTGTTCCCAAGGGGTCGAAAGTGGAGGCATCCAGCTCATGGATGATGTCTACGCCAATTTGCGCCGGGTGCGCATCGGGCACCAGGTTCGTGCCGGGTTCGAGGAAGTTCGTTTGGGCGGTAGCAGCAGTGGGCGGGTCCAGAGATTCCACTTGGATGGTCGTATTTCCGACTACGATTACATCTCCAGCTTGAATCTTTTTCTTACCCTGTCCTTTGATTTCGACGTTATTGAGGCGGGTGCCCCGGCCGCTGTTCAGGTCTTCGAGCCAGTAAGACCCGCTTTCCTGCCAGATTCGTCCGTGCAATCGGGAAACCTTCTGGTCGGGGGACAGGTCGAGGACCTTTGCGGATTTCTCACCCGGTCGTCCAAACATGATTTCCCTCTCGGAGCTTCCCCAGCTCTGTTGAGTGCCGTTGTAAGAAGAAACAATTCGCATGGGAGGTCACTCAAAAAGCTTATCCACTCGCGAACTCCGGATCGGTTACGATCTTTTTTACTGACGATCCTTGATCACCCATGTCCCACCATTTTCTTTAATCAGGTGGAAAACTGTGTGGTCGGGGACTTTGAAGGCTTTTTTATTCCCCTTTGGCGTATATTCCTGGGTGCCATCGGTTGTTACTGTAGCCGTCGCACGGTCAACTGCCACATCGATCTTTATGTTTGACCAATTCAAGCGAATGGCGTCGGCCATGCTGAACGAATTTCTATAACGCTCATACTCTACGTTGCTCATGGATGGCCAAATCTTGCGAAGTGCATCAGCATCGCGTTTTTCGAAGGCGGCCGAATATGCCTGCACGGCTGCGCGGATCGCCGGCCTTTCGTCGACAACCGGGGGTGGAACGGGGGGTTGGGTCAACGCAGTAATTCTTGGGTTTATCGCTGCTAGAACTTGCTGAGCTTCAGTAGCGTGCGCCCCGCCACCCCGTGCGATCGATTGAAACTCACCTCGAGACGCCTGCAGTGCGCTCAGATCAGTCGCTCTCTGGTATCGCCCAAGTGCATCCTGATATGCTTTATCCGCACTAGCCGCCGATGCCAGAGTGGCATTCAGGTCTCCGATCGCAACGCCGACATTGTCGGCATCCCGGCGAGCGTCATTGGCCGTGGGGCCGCCACTTTCCGCTAATGTTTGGAACTGCGCCTGAAGATTTTTCAGTTGTTGCAAGGCGCCCTCATCGCGGCGTTGTTTGAGTTGGTTCAGTAAGTTTTCAAGCTGGGAGAAGCGGTTTTGCTCCGACTGATTGATTTCCGCGATGAGAGAAGTCGGGTCACCGCCCGTATCTTGAATCTGCTTGGCTATCTGACGCGCAGAGCTGAAATTGCCTCGACCCAGGTCCGATCGCGCACTGTCCGTCATGTTTGAAACCACGATCTTGTTTCCCAAAGATACCTGGGCCGCACTTAGAAGTTTTTGAGCTTCCTGTTGGCGAGGGCCGCGCATCTTTACAACCTGGCCGAACTGATCAACCGCATGCTGGAGCCCGGTTACATCGTTTTGTCGCGAGCTCTGCTGGGCACCCGCAAACAGTTGTTCCTCCTTCTGGCGCTGAGGAATCACTTGATTGAGATAATTTCGCGCTTCGTCTTTTCGCTGGCCGCCGGCAGGTAAAGCAAGGATTTTGCGAAGATCCTGCTGGGCTTGCGTAAACTGCGCTTTATCGGTGTCTGCCTTCGCCTGGCTCCACAATTGATCTTCTTGTTGCAACACGTCAGTCAGGCCCGTATTGCTCCCCTTGTCGGGCGGCGTCACGGGGAGAGTTGCTTTCGGCTGGACAGGTTCTGGCTCTTTCGTGCTCGGAGAGGTGGGCGTGACGGGGGGGATACTTGTAACTATCGGTGAGCCCGGTGAGACCGTTGAGTGCCGGCGGACCTCCAAAGAAACCAGCAGAACTAAACACAGGAGGGCCACTCCCAGTGCTGCGGGCCTTTTCCAGATTGGAACTGTTGCCAACCGCCTTTCCTCACTTACCCGCGGAAGCGGAACGTCAGACAACGGACTGCCCGAAGGATCGCTGAACGCGGCGGGGCGTTTCGTGCCCTTCGATGGGCGAGTTGGCGGCTTCGGAATTGCCGGGCTAAATTCCGGGGCGACTCTTGGTGCTACTGGCGTCGGCGTCTCGGACTGCGGCAAGGCTGGAGTGACTGAAATTGGCGCGATTTCCGGCAGTGGGGGAGGAACAACGGGCTGTGATAATACCGGTTCTTGACTTGCAGAAGCTTTTGTCACCATGGCCTGCTGAGTTGAGTTTTCCGCCGACGGCGATGCGGGCAGGGCTGGCGGGCCCTCCCACAGGGCGTACTCGCGGGCAGGACTTTGTTGCGCGGGCGCGGTGGCGAGGGGATCAGGCTTACTGTCGGTGACGGTCATCGCAGCCGCGATGTCTTCAGACAAACGACGGACGCGCGGGTCGTCTGGGTCCAAATCCTGGCTCTTGATGGTTTCATCGAGGAAAAGTGTGGCCTGCTCCAGATTTCCAGATTCCAAAAGAGTCCTGACACTCTCGAGCTTCCGGTTTTCCTCTCTCTTCTTTTCGCGGGCCGTGAACTCCACCCGGGCTGAACTCAAAAGTTGTGTCACATCCGTGTCTGGCCCCAGAGTATCTAGTGCCTCTTCGGCCATGCGAATCGCGTCGCTGAACTCATCCCGATTGATCTTGATCTTGATGCTGCGAACACGTTGCTCGATGGCTTGCCGTGTCTGCTCCATCTTCTGGCGAGTCTCGGCCTGCTCCAGCAAGCGGTTCAGATCGGCATTCTGAGGAAAAGATTTAAGTCCCGTGTTAGCGGCGGCGATGGTTTCCGGAAGACGATTTGCTTTGAAGTGGCCCTCGACTTCATCCAGCGCCTTACGAAGTTGAAGGGCTCGTTCCTGTTGAGCCTTCTGTTCGCGAGCGAACTCGAGAAGGCGCAGTAAATTGCCTTCGCCGGGAAAATCGTGAAGCAACTGCTCTGCCCGGGAAATCGCCTCAGCGTATGCCTCTCTGCCCGTCAACTCCGTGAGGATTTCCCATTCCCTCTGCAAGCGCTCGGACTTCGCCTTCTTTTCCAGTTCGCTGCGCGCCAGCGTCTTTAACTTGAGGACCGCCGCATCTTTCGGCTGGGCTTCAAGCAGCGAATCCAGAAGCGCCAGCGCCTCCTCCCAGTGTTGCGCGCCCAGAAGAGTCCTGGCTTCGACCATCTTCTGTTGTCTTTCCTGCTCCGCACGTTCCTGTTCGGCCGTTGCCAGAAGTTTGGAGATTTCTTTGGCGCGGGGAAATTCCTTTTGCAGGTTCGAAAGCAGCGCAATGGTCTCTGCGTAGCGCTTCGACGAAAGTAAATCCCGCGCGTCGGCCAGACTTTTCAGCAGGCGCTGTTCCGCCCACTCGTCCTGCACAAGTTCGCTCAATTTTGAGATTTCCTTGGCGCCGGGAAAATCCTTTTGCAAGCCCGAAAGCAGCGCGATGGACTCCGCGTAGCGCTTCGAGGACTGTAAATCCCGCGCGTCGGCCAGACCTTTCAGCAAGCGCTGTTCCGCCCACTCATCCTGCACTAGCTCGCGCAGATCGAAGATATCTTCATCCCCGGGAAAATCTTTCTCCAACCCGCCTAACAAGGAGAGTGCGTCTTCGTAGCGTTTTGAGCCTTTTAAACTCCGCGCTTCGGCCAAGGTCTCCAGCTTGCGCTGCTGCGCCTGGTCATCCCGCGCGACTTCCAACAACCTGGGAATTTCATCGTCGTTGGGAAACTCGTTTCGTAGGCGGGCCAGCAGCGTGTTGCAATCCTCGTAACGCCGGGCGGCCAGCAGGTTCCGCGCCTCGGCAACCCCTTGCTGCCTTCTCTGCTTTTCCTGGTCCTCGCGAATAATCTTGACGAGCTTGCTTATTTCCTCATCGTTGGGGAAATCCTTCCCCAGTTCGGAAAGCAGAGCGATCGATTCCTCATGGCGTTTCGAGGCCAGTAAATTCCGGGCTTCCACAAGACACTCGACCTTGCGCTGCCGCGCTTGAGCTTCCCGCACGGCCTCCACGAGTTCCAGGATCGTGTCATCGTCTGGAAACTGATTCCGCAGCACGGCCAGCAGAGCGTTGCAATCCTCGTACCGCCGGGCGGCCAGCAGGTTTCGCGCCTCCGCAACCCCTTCCTGCCTTCGTTGCTTTTCCTGGTCTTCGCGAATAATCTTGACGAGCTTGCTTATTTCATCATCGTGGGGAAACTCTTTCCCCAGTTCGGAAAGCAGAGCGATCGATTCCTCATGGCGTTTCGAGGCCAGTAGATTCCGAGCTTCTGCAAGACACTCCACCTTGTGCTGGTGCGCCTGGTCTTCCCGGACTCTCTCCAACAGTTTGGGAATCTCGCCATAATTGGGGAACTCCTTTTGAAGATTGGAGAGCAACTCCTCACACGCCCCGTAACGCTGCGCCGCTAATAGATTCCGCGCCTCCTCCAAGGCCTGCTGTCGGCGCTGTTCCGCCCGATCTTCCCGCGCGGTCTCCATCAACTTCCGGATGTCTTCCTCCTCCGGGAATTCCTTCTGGAGAACGATGAGCAGGTCGATGCATTCATCGTATTTCTGATGGGTCCAGAGAACGCGGGCCTGCTGCATACTTTCAAGGAGCCGATGGAGCTTCTGACGCCGGGAACGTTCTTCCAGAACTTGCTCTTGAAGCGCGAGAGCCTGGGGGTTCGCGGGTTCTTGTTGCAAGATCGTGGCAACCAAACTCTCGACGTCGTCCAGCAACCCTTCCGCCAGCCGCTGTCTCGCGGTTTGCAATTTTTCATTGACAAACTTTGCGCGAGCGACTTCTTGCTCTATTTTGTCGAATAGCTCTCGTGCTGGCTCAAAACTAGAATCAAGCTCCAAGGCGCTCTTGGCCTCTGCCGCAGCTTGATCCAGCTGCCCACCCTCGAGTAACTTATTTGCATTCTCGACATGCTGCTCCAACCGCGGTCGAAGAAGTTTCTTCTTCAGAGCACTTTCGACCTTTTGCAGCATCGTCCGAGCCTGGGCATTTCCGAAATCCAATTTCTGCACTTGGCGCAACAGATCGCGCGCTTGGGAAAATTCCTCCTGTTGAATGAGCTCGCGGCTCTGGGCAATCAGCTCGGCCACAGTTTCCGCCTGCAAGCCCTTGCAGATCGGCTCCAGATCGAGGAGCAAATCCTCCATGGTCTGGTAGCGTTCGGCGACCGGTTTCAGAAGCATCTTTTCGACCACGGAATCGAGATAGGGAGGGCAATCGGGCGCAAATTCACGCAGGCGCCTCGGCTCCTGCAGGCAAATGCTCTGCATAAACGAGGCCGGGTTCTCTCCTGGGAAGGGTTTGCTATAACAAATCAGTTCAAAGAGCAGGATACCGAACGAAAAGATGTCCGATCGCGCGTCGGCGTGCTCACCGTGGTAAACCTCGGGGGACATATAGGCGAATGTCCCCATGAGAATCCCCGATTTGGTCTGCGAGGATTCAAGGACCCGGGCGATGCCAAAATCAACCACTTTTACGGTCCCCAGCTTGCTCAGCATCACATTTCCCGGCTTAATGTCCCGGTGTATGATCCCCCTCTTATGCGCGTAATCGATTGCGCGGCAAGCTTGGATGGCATAATCGAGCTTCAGGTAGAGAGGGATTGGTGAGCGATGCGCAATGACCTCGCCAAGACTTTGGCCGTCCACAAATTCCATGGCGATAAAGGGAAGGCCTTCATCTTCGCCCATGTCATAGATGGTTGCGATATTCGGGTGCTGAAGCACGCCCAGGGACCGCCCCTCATTGTAAAATCGCTGGAGCAGGTCTGGGTTATCGGCCACGCTGGTTGTGATTGTCTTCAGCGCCACCAACATATTGATTTTCGGATGGCGGGCCTTATAAACCACACCCATGGCTCCCCGACCGAGCTCTCCGAGCACTTCGTACTGTCCTATCGTCTTCACATCACACGCTCCCGCATGCTACGGGCTCGTGGATGCGGAAAAACGGACGGCAGCAGTTTCGAATGTTGGAAAGGGCACCCTGGCAGGCCGTACCGCCACCAACCCGGGCACGACGGGCAAGGTCCGTCAATTGAAGCCAAATTGCCTCTTGAGAGGGAAACGCCAACGCGGACTGACTGTGAACACACTTGCAGCTACACTTCCAGAAGGCCGACAGGAGTGAGCTGGGAACTCCCCACACGACCGTACCTCCCAAACTTTTCCATCGCCTATATTCCACTAGTAATATTACGGTAATCGTTCCGCGGCGGACTTGCAGATAATCTCAAAACAGCAAAATTATGTCAAGTGGGGGCCTAGTACCGGCGAGCGTCCCCAGATTAGAAATTCGCCTTTATCCACTTTATAGAGCAGTCTTTAATGCCTCACTGCCGACTTGGATCCGCGTTCACTCGTGAAGGCCGTTCGCCTTCTATAAGGTAGGCACGACAACCCGAGAATAGCAAACCGGGCGCTGCACCAGCCTCTCGTCAATGCCCATCGGAACCACCCTATTTAGATGGGCCTGAGTTATAAGCGTTATTCTGGGCGAAACGGAAGATATGACGGGAGTTATAGCCCACAATTGGGATACAACAGGCGGCAAGGTTGGCGTCAGCCACATATGGAACAATCCTGAAGGGGGGTCTGAACGCGCTTCCCGGCAGCCTAAAGGGCCTTCAAGATGAGAATCACGCGGTCGTCATTGTGCAGACCTCCTTGGGAAAAGCTGTCTACGTCGGCCAATACCGTCTCGACTATATGCTTGGCAGAGGAATTGCTCTCCCGACGGACCGTATCCACCAGCCGTTCCTTCGCATACTGGTTTCCATCGATGTCCATCGCCTCTGTAATTCCGTCGGTGTAGCCGATGAGGATGTCCCCTGGACCGAACTGGAGAGACCCGGGCACGTACGTTGCGTGGGGCATGACACCCATCACTATGCCCCCCTCAGTAAGTTCCACGACCGCTCCGTCCCGCCGGACCACCAGGGGCGGGACGTGGCCCGCATTTATATATTGGAAGCAACGACGCCGATGGTCGAGCACGCCAATGAATATGCTTAAAAGCTTCATTGTCCGAGCGTCGGAAAGCATCATGTCGCTCATCGACCTGATAATTTTCTCTAAGGCTTGTCCGTGGCCCGCCAAAGTATGAAGCGTGGCCCGCACACTAGCCATCATCAATGCTGACGCAACTCCTTTGCCTTCGGCGTCAGCGATTACGGTCAGCATCTTTTGAGGACTGAGTGGCACAAAATCGTAGTAGTCGCCGCCCACCAAATGAGACGGAGTGTAGGCCACGCTGATTTCGAAACCTTCGAGCTCGGGTGGATGCTCTGGCAACAAACCTTGCTGCACGCTACGGGCAAGCATCAGGTCGCTTTCCATGCGCTGCTTGGAGAGCAATTCGCGGTGGAGCTGCGCATTTTCCAGCGCGAGTGCGACATGATCCGAGAGGTGACCGAGAAATTCCTGGTCCGTGACGCTGAAAGATCCCTCCGTCTTATTCAGCAGTTCGAGCACTCCCACAATCTCGTCGCTTCTGTTCCGAACGGGCAGCGCGAGCAACGAGTGAGTGCGATATCCCAGGACGCAATCCACGGTCGGATCGAAACGCGGATCAGCATACGCGTCTTCAAGCCTCACGGGTCGGCCATTGCGCGCCACCCAACCGACGATGCCCCTCTCCACGGAAACGCGGATCTCATGTTCTTCCAAACCGAGGCCCACGAGTGACCAGACCTCATTGCGCTTGCGATCCAAGAGGAAAACAGTGCCGCGCTCCGCTCCGCTCAGTCGGGTCGCCAGGTGAAGTACGATCTTGATCAGCCCGGAGAGGTCGAGCGTGGAGTTAAGGAGTTTGGTGGCTTCTAGAATCGCGGAGAGTTCTTGCATGGCCCGTTGTTGGCCCGCATGATTCAGGGCAGCCTCGGTGATGCGGGCAAACTTTTCCAGAGAATCCCGGACCTTCTTGCTCAGATTGGTTGTTCCGAACACTTCCAACACGCCCAGAACTTCGCCGTTCGTTTTCAAAGGGCAAACCCATTGAGATTCCGTTCCTTCCGCGCCTTTGCCCGAAAACGCTCCCTCAATCGTAGGCTTCTCCGCTTTGGGCGGTTTTCCGGTTTCCTGCCAACTGGTCGGCTCCCCGTCGATTATTTTCCAAAGGCGGACGGAAGCGCCATGCGCCAGCACAGCAGCTACTTCCACCAACTGCTTGGACAAATCCGTCAGATCCTTCTTAGCGGGGATTGTTTCTCGGGTCTTATTCGGCCCGGCCGATGTAGCCAGAAGTGGGGTCCCAACCGTCACGGCAGGCGCCGCGACTGCTTTCCTGGCTTCCTTGGAACTCATGCGGGACGCCCTCGATCAGCGGGAATGAGAATCCCAGGTTCGAGACGTTACTATTAGTCAACTCCCGCGTCAACCGTCCGAAGGGAGCTTCTCGACACGAGTGATTGCACGCTCGTTATTCAACTGTCCGCGCCCGGCCTCCTGGTCCCGAACCAGGCGTCATGCATCGTCGAAACTTATGGAATCTGATGGATCCAAGTGATTCTTGTGGAAAGGGTCGCAGCTCGTGTTTTGACCCATGTAAACTACTGTGGCTTTTTGACGCTTTCGCGCTTTTTATATCGCCAACACTCGTGAAATATAGAGATCCGATAGCCCTATTTGAATTTTGCCGAACCACAGGGTCCATTGGGTTCAACAAGCAAGTCCAGCTCAACTTTGCTCGGTTAGAGGAGAGGTAGATCCACAGAGTTACTTGGGTGCGGCGGCGGAGTTGGTAAACCGGGCGCCGACTTTCACGAGGATATCGACCGGGCCGCTGCCCAGCTATCAACCCGCAGATCTTCTTGGTGCTTCGGCGGCGGGGACAAGAGGGCAACCAGTGATGCGATGTTCGAAACGTTTTCCAAATTGATCAGGGCAGAAATTGCGCCCTCGATCGCTTCCGGGCCTAATACTAGACTGGTGCAGTCGCGAAACTTCGCAACAAGTTCATCCGCCGAAAGGGGTACTTCCGGGTTTCCTTTTGAGATCGCGACCAGCTTTTCGATTACGCGACCATCGGTGAGTTCGGCTCTGAGCTTAACGGGGCGACTACCGCTCTTCCAGGCGCGGTCTATTTCCTCATCGACATTCATGTGTACGCGAGCGGCCAATTCGGTAATATCGGGATCGCGCACGGCGGCATCCGTGAAAGTCCCAAGCCCAAGCTGGCCATCCGAAATCGCCCGCGCTACGGCATATTGCGCCGAGAATTTCGCTTCCAATCCTGTAACCGGCCGCTGATACGAAAGTTTATCATATGTATAACGAGTAACACAAAGATTAATCCGCATGATATTTGCGGGACGGACGCCGTCTTCGTTCCGCAGACGCAGAGCGGCATCGATGCTGGTGTGCCCCGAAACGCAACAGGGATACGGTTTGATCACTACCCCGCGTGTTTCGAGTTCGTAGACCTTGCCGAGTTCTTCGAGCACGGACATGTCCGCTGGCAAGCCACGGGAATAGACGGCATGAAAGCTTTTCGGACCGTCGAATGGATGCGGAACCGAAGTGAACCCCCTTCTTGCTAACATCGTGGCCTCTACTGCGTTTCGTGCGGCTAGACCCGCATGCAGCGGCTTCGTCATGGTGCCGAAGTTGCTCGTGTTGCCGCTGGTCATCGAATAGGCGATGCCAAGCGCGTGCCCAATCGCTTCGGGATCGAGTTGAAGCAGTTTGCAGCAAGCGGCGGTGGCGCCAAACGTGCCAATCGTGACCGTTGCATGCCACCCGGCCTCCAGGGAATGGAGCGGCTGGGTGGTGCGGCCGATTTTGGCCATCACCTCAAACCCCACGACGTAGGCGTGGAGCACTTCCAGACCAGATTTCCCGAACTGTTCACCAAGCGCGAACAGGCACGACGTCAGCGAAACACTGGGATGGCCAATCAATCCCCAGGTTACGTCGTCGTAATCTAGAGCATGGGCGGCAGTGCCGTTCACCAGGGCTGCGTCGTGAGCAGAAGTGCGGAAGCCATGTCCCCAGACGGAAGCCTGGGACGCGCCGGCGGCAGCTCGTGCCCAATCGGCGGTAAGCCGCCCGGCCGGTTCAAGGGTGCCGGCGATGGCCACGCCGACGCAGTCCAATATCGCCTCGCGTGCGACCTTGAGCGCCTTCTGCGGAACGTCCGCAAATCGGGAATTGACGACGAAATCCACAATACGCATCGTGTGTATTGGAGCGATTTGCTGCGTATTGGACATCGACTTCTCCGTGAAGCGCGATCCGACAATTTTTACCGACTTTTTTAAGTATACAGCGTTATGCGTTTAGATCATATTGGACGCAATCGCTAAATCTTGGCGCGTTGGCAGCAAGTGACCCGGGCGCTTTGGGACTACGCCGGGCTTCAAGGCCCCACAAAAGGGTTCTGGGAGGATCACGGTGTTGCAGTCAAGGCCATTTTGGCTGTTGCAAAACCGATGGATTCGCATCCTCGGCGTTGCATTCGTAATGCACATCTTGGCGTTTATTGACCGGAACAATATCGCGATGGCAATTCCCGCCATGCGATCGAGCCTCGGACTTAGTGCTGCCAGCATCGGCTTCGCGTCCGGCTCGCTGTACCTCACTTATATCATCATGCAGGTTCCTGCCGGCAGACTGGCGGAAACTTGGAGCGCCAAGAAGCTCATTCTGATATCGGCCATTCTTTGGGGCTTTGCATCGCTGTCTACGGCTTTTGTCAGAACGGGATCAGAATTGCTGATGAACCGCCTATTCATGGGGCTGGTGGAAGGCGCGGAAACTGTAACCCTCATCATACTGGTTCGGAGTTGGTTCACTCGAGCGGAAAGAGCGCGTGCTCTGTCGGTCATCCTAATCAGCTTGCCTCTCGCGTCGGTGACTTCCAGTCTGATCTCGGGCTTCATCCTGGAACGGCTTGGATGGCAATGGATGTTTGTGATCGAAGCCGTACCAACGTTGATCTGGGCCGGGGTCTGGCAGGTTGCGATCTGCGATCGGCCGGAGCAGGCCGCATGGCTGCCGCGCGCCGTACAGAGCAATCTTGTGGCGCGGCTCCGGGAGGAGGAACGCGAAATTAAGCCTTTGCCGGGGCATTGGACACGAGCGATGTTGCACCCCGCCGTCGTGCTGTTGGCGATTAACAATTTGCTCTTCCTGACGGGCAACCTGGGTGTCGTACTTTGGCTGCCGAGTGTCTTGAAGGAAACTGGAATGTCGATCACGAAGGTGGGCACACTTACCGCGATGACCTATGTCGCCGGCGCGGTGATGATGGTTTTGTGCTCCGCCAGTTCCGACTACTTCCAGGAACGGAAATGGCACGTCATCGGTTTGAACCTGCTGGCCGGCATTTTTCTGCTCCTCGTCCCGAAGTCCGGACACGCAGCGGTGTTCTGGACGGTGGTCTGCTTCACTTTCATCAATGGCCTGCTCTATGGCCGCTTTGCGGTGTTCTGGGCGTTGCCTTCCGAAATTCTGCCGGCGAGCGGTGTCGGCGTTGGGATCGGACTGATCAACTGCGTCGGCAGCTTCGGTGGCTTTGTCGGGCCCTTCATCTTCGGATACGTGCGAACGCAGACCAATGGGTTCGATCTTGCGTTGACGATTGCGGCCGTTTTATTGATGCTTGCGGGTTTGATGATTATGCCCATTAAGGCATTGAAATCCAGGGGGGCTCCAGGAATCGCCGTTCCATGTGCGCCATCTATCGGTCATGAAAACGAGTTACGCCGCCTCTAGCCCGCATTTCTCACCAGTTCGGGTCATGGTTCTCGTGTATTGCGGGATTCAGAGAGATTCTTCGCTTCGCTCAGAATGACAACTTGAAGCAGTGTGTCATTCTGAGGGGCGGTTTGTGCCCCGAAGAATCTCTCCGCAGGTTTGAGGAAGAGGAGATCTTCCTAGCTGACGTCATTGCAGCTTGTGAGAAATGCGGGCTAGCGGGTGAGACCTGGATGTGTCGATCCACTGACATATTGAGGCGCAATTTTGCCCTGCAATGCACAAGAGTTGCGGCATTCGTTTGAGTGCGGCCTAAACTACGGCCCCGGATTGCGCCATCGACAAAAAGCCGCTTGTATTCATGGATATACTTCAGTATACGTTTTATCAGAAGTTGCCAACGGAGCTTTCAAAATGGTTACGCAAACTGTTCTCGTTCCGACCGGCGCGCCAGAAGTCGGATTTATTGCAACCGCCGAACGGCCAAAAGCCCTCCAAGGTCTCCGCCTCGGGCTTCTCGACAATGGCAAGGAGTTTTCCGATGTCGTGCTTGAAGCGCTCGCAGAGACGCTCCGGCGCGACCACGGTGTCACCAACATCAAGTTCTGGCGCAAGGGATTTCCCGCCAAAGGTGCGCCGTTTATCGATGAGATGGCGGCCGAGACGGACGTAGCCATCAGTGGCGTGGGCCATTGTGGCTCATCGTCGCCGTGGAGCGTCATCGATGCAGTCAATCTTGAAAAGGCCGGCGTACCCACGGTCGCCCTGATCAGCCGATCGTTCTGCCGACTCGGGCAGATCGTGGGCCGTGGCGTCGGCCATCAAGGCCTGCCAATTGTGATGCTACCGCATCCGATTGGCGAGGCGGATGAACGGCGCATCGCACAAAAAGGCATCGATGCCGCCGCCGAGTGCGTTCGGCTGCTAACGACGGAGGCCAAGTTGGTGACCGCAGAATACGCGTCGAAAAAGTTTCCCCTCCCGGAGCATGCCGTCGCGCGCAGCTGAAACGTCAGAGCATTGACGCTGGAACGCCAACCCACAGAGGATCAATCATGCTCGAACGAATCGAAACGCCAAAGCTGGACTCAGTGGACCTCCCGGATTCTCTAGAGGCGATTAACGATTACTTCTATCTTGCGGGCTGGACCGATGGATTGCCGATCATCCCTCCTACACCCGAGCGTGTAAATAACATGCTGACCGGAATGAAGTGGCGTTCACCGGACAGTGTGATTGGGCATATACCGCCCGCCATGGGCCTTGCCACGCTGCGCACAATTGCCACGAACGCCGTAATGGCAGGCTGTCTTCCGGCTTATCTTCCAGTGGTCGTCGCAGCCATCGAGGCTGTGCTCGAGAAACAATACGGATTGGCGCATCGTCAGACGACGACGCATGCCGGCGCGCCGCTGGTGATTTTGAACGGACCGATCATCAAGCAGATTGGCCTCAATTACGGAAACGGCGTATTCGGCCCGGGCTGGAGGTCTAACGCGACGATCGGGCGCGCCCTCAGGTTGGCCCTCGTCAATATCGGTGGAGCGGTACCGGCGGAAACTGATTTTTGTCAGCATGGGCACCCTGGGAAATACACCTATTGCATCGCGGAGCATCAGGCCGCAAATCCGTGGGAGCCGCTCCATGTCGAACGTGGGTTCGACGCCCAGGACAGCGTCGCCACCGTCATTAATGCGGAGGCTCCTCACAGCATGACCGAGAATGTCCAGACGGATCCGATCGAGATTATGCGAACATTCGCGGATTGTATGGCGACCTATGGCGGCAATAATCTCCATTCCCAGGGAAACCCTGTGGTTGTGCTCGGTCCAGAACACGCGCAGCACATCGCGGCCGCTGGCTGGAAAAAAAAAGATATCCAGATGGCCTTGTTCGAGATGGCCAGGCGTCCCTGGGGCATGGTCAAAAACCGGGGCAAATCGAAGGGACCGTTCTTCCCCGTCTGGGTCGATAAGAATAACGACGACGCAATGGTCCCGATCATCAATGAGCCCAAGGATCTCGTCGTTATCGTTGCCGGTGGAGCGGGTGGCAAGTCAATGTGGTGCCCGACCGCTGGGGCACAGAGCTTGAGCGTCAGCAAGGTAATCGAGCGAGGCGTATGACGGTAGTGAGCCCATTGCCGTCGGCGAAAACCATGATACAGCCGCCCACCAAGGCTTTGGCTACTTTCGCCGCATCGCTGCGCGGCGAAGATCTGCCATCTCGAATTGTCGCTTCCCTTGGCGATCTGTTTCTCGACTATCTCCGCGTCGCTTCTATAGGCGTGGAAATGCCTTGGAGCAAGTGGGCCCACGATTATGTCGATAACCTGGGGCGACAGGGCGTCGCGCCGGTCCTGTTTGAGGCCTCGGGATGCGACCCCGTGAGGTCCGCGTTTCTCAATGCGACCTACGCCGGGAGCATCGATGCGGATGACACCCACGTAGGCTCAATGCTGCATCCGGGCGCGATCGTTTTCTCGGCTGCGTTGGCGATCGGCAACCAGGTGGGTGCAAGGGGCAATGATTTCATGGCTGCCGTGGCGGCCGGTTACGAGGCTATGATCCGGATCGGCCTCTCCATCCAGCCAACGCATTTCCTTCGCGGCTTCCAGAGCACGGCGACTTGCGGAGGATTCGGCGCCGCCGTGACTGCCTCGCGCCTACTCTTTGGGCGCGATCCCTCGCCGGGTCAACGGATCGCCGAGGCAATCGGCCTGGTCGCCTCCTTCTCGGGTGGGCTGACGCAGTTCTATCAATCCGGCTCGACCGTGAAGCGAATCCATGCCGCACACGCGGCCGAAAATGGCGTCGCCGCTGCGCTGATGGTAGGGTGTGGCTTCTCCGGGCCGACTGACATCCTGGAAGGTTCGAACGGCTTTGCCCGCGCCTATGCGGACCAGTTCGCCCCCGCCGCGATCCTTGGTGAGCTCGGGGACAAGTTCCTCCTCGAAAGTGTGACGGTCAAGGGCCATGCCTGTAGCGCACGGATACAGGCGGCGGTTGAGGGCGTCGTGGCATTGTGCCGCGAGCATAACGTGGCTATCGATGCGATCGATGAACTCTATGTTGGCATTCCTTCTGTCATCTTTGGTCGGCTGACGATCCCGCGACCGGTCGATGTTCAAGCGGCGCAGATGAGCCTGCCCCATAGCGTTGCGCTCGCCGCCGTTCTGGCTGCTAAGTCCGGGGACGGTTTCGCGCTGAGCGTCCACGACTACCAGGAAAGCCTTGAAAACCAGGACGTGAAGGCGGTGGAGCGGCGCGTGCGCTGCGAGGTCGATTCCGAGGTCGAGAACGCGATGACGGCGGACTCCGTACCTGCACGCATTGTTCTGCGGCTGGCTTCGGGCGCCACGCACACAATCTTCGTGCCGGCACCGAAAGGCAGCCCCTCCCGTCCCTTCACGCACGCGGATCACGTCGCCCGGTTTACTCGGGAACTCGAGCGTAGATGGTCACCGGCGCGTTGCAATGAGGTCGTTTCGCTGTCGCGCGACCTCACGGCCCTGGATGACGTTCCGGACTCTTGTCAAGATTTTAACGTGACGCGGTGCCTCCTGAAATGAACACAAAAGAGATGCTGCGCATCCTGGTGCTGGAAGGCGACGGCATCGGGCCGGAAATCACCGCAGCTACGCTGCAAGTGCTACGCGCGGCCGACGCTAAGTTCGCGCTGGAGCTCATCTTCGAGAACGCGGCGATCGGCTGGGCCGCGCACCGTGCCGCAGGCACAACATTTCCGGATTCCGTTGAGAAGCAGGCGAGGGCGGCTGAGGGCGTGCTGTTGGGCCCCGTGTCGCACAACGACTATCCACCGCGCGCCGACGGCGGCCTCAATCCGTCCGGCGAACTGCGCAAGCGGCTCGACCTCTACGCCAATATTCGCCCGGCGCGGTCGCGCGAGGGCTTTCCGCCGCGTTGCGGTGCGAGCGTCGATCTGGTGATCGTGCGCGAGAACACCGAAGGCTTCTACGCCGACCGCTCCATGCATCTCGGTCCCGGCGAACTAATGCCGACGCCCGATCTGGCGCTCGCCATCCGTAAGGTCACTCGCGAGGGCTCGACGCGGATCGCGGAATCCGCGTTTAAGCTCGCCATGCAGCGCCGCCGCAAAGTGACCTCGGTGCACAAGGCCAATGTGCTGCGCGTGTCCGACGGGCTCTATCTCGAATCCACGCGCGCGGTGGCGGCGCGCTACCCGCAAGTCGAATATGAGGAGCGCATCATCGATGCCATGGCAGCGCTGCTGATCCGCGACGCCAGCCAGTTTGACGTAATCGTCACGACCAACATGTTCGGCGACATTCTCTCCGACGAAGCCTCTGAGATCGCCGGTAGTCTGGGCCTGGCGGCTTCGCTCAATGCCGGCAAGGATCATGCCGTGGCGCAGGCCCAGCACGGCTCGGCGCCCGACATTGCCGGAAAAAATATCGCCAACCCGGCCTCGCTGATCGGCTCGGCAGCGATGCTGCTGGCTTGGCTCGGCGAGCGGCGCTGCGACGACAAGCTCAAGCATGCCGGGAGCGCGATCGAGGCCGCGCTCGACCACGTGATTGCCACGCCGGATGGGCGCACGCCCGACATGGGCGGCGCGCTCGGCACCGATGCCTTCGGCGCCCTGGTGGCGAGGGCGATCGTCTCCCGGACGCTCCCCGCAGAAGGGTGAAGTTTCGAACAATCACAATTATGCAAGTATTGGCTATGGGAATGGAGTTGTTGATTCCCTGCCCTCGGAATCAGGAATTCTTGATGTCCATCTGGGGCGGCAGCGGTTGCCCCTCGCGAATGCTCTGAAACCGCTCGAGCCGGTTCACTATCCGATCGATCCGGCGGCCCAAGAGGGTCTCGTATCTTCCACCAACAAGACAGTGTCACATCCGCGGACAGCTTCCTTACCACCAATGGGCGGAATCGCTTGCCAAACGAATAAAATATTGCGTCACAAATTGATTACGATTTTCCCGAAATGCGAGCCGCTTTCCATATATTTCAAGGCTTCGGACGCTTCACTGAATGCGAACGTTTTGTCGATCACGGGCTTCAGTCGATTGCCAACAATGGCGCTATTCATTTCTTCAAACATCCGGCGTGAGCCAATGAGAATGCCTTGCATCCGAACGGCTTTCATCAAGACACTTCTTGGGTCGAACTCGCCGGCGCCCGCCAAGACGCCGATCATTGCCACGTGACCACCGATGCGCACAGAGTTGAACGATTTCGATAAAGTTCCCGCCCCACCGACTTCAACCACATGGTCGACGCCAATTCTGTTCGTCAAGCGCAAGACTTCCTTGTCCCAATCCGGAGTCTTGGTGTAATTGATTCTTTCGTCTGCGCCTAGGTTTTTGGCTTTTGTCAGCTTTTGGTCGCTGCTCGAAGTCACGATTACGCGCGCGCCGTGCATTTTGGCGAACTGTAGGGCGAAAATCGAAACGCCCCCGGTGCCAAGTATCAAAACTGTGTCGCCCGCTTTCAAGTTTCCTGAAACGACCAACGCATTCCATGCCGTGACCGCCGCGCAGGGGAGAGTCGCGGCTTCGTCGAACGAGAGATGTCCAGGAACTTCAACCAAGCCGTTTTCGTCAAACGTGCCAAACTCGCGGAGAACCCCGTCCAAATCTCCGGCGCCAAGAGTGGTCCGTCGTTTCTCGATGGAAAGAGATCCGTCAAGCCATGTTTGCGTGAAAATGGGACAAACACGATCGCCAACTTTCCATTTCTTCACGTTTGCCCCGACAGCAACGACTTCGCCCGACCCGTCTGAAAATGGTACCGCAGGCAATCGCGCTTTCGGGTTATACACCCCTTTGACAAACATCAGGTCGCGGTAATTCAAAGAAACCGAATGGAATTTGACTACAACTTCATTGGCGGTGGGTTCCGGCTCAGCGCGCTCCACAAGGACTAAGTTCTCAATCCCAAATTGTCGGACTTCGTAAACCTTCATATTTCTTCTCCCAAGTTACGGTGTATTCCGGCAGGCAATCTATCGATTAGCCAGACCCCTCAACAAGTCGAAGCGACACCTCTACTTTCAAGTTGAACTTTAGACACTCTTTCTTTAAAGGTGCCACAACCAAAGATTTTCTTCTGGCGGTTGGTCGGGACCTCGGCACAGGCACATGGGGATTCAACTACACAGGGGAACTTTCTTTCTTCGGACGGGCGAAAAAGGGCTCAAGGTATTTCGAGCCATCCTTCTTGTAGATCTCAAGTCCGTCCGCTAGCAGAACGTACACCCGTCCCGCCCGTATTGCAATGCGCCATCCAGTAGTCCATGCCAGCAAGATCGTCCGCACCAATTGAGCAAAGCAAGGGCAGGGATAATCTGAAGGCCTTTGAAACACGAAGGGACGTAGAGACTAACAACTCATCCGTTTTGAGTTAAAATCAGGCATCTAATGGCCCTGCGGCTGGCTTGGTTTAGGGCCCCAATTGAGTTAGGATGGCGTCGAATCAGAGCTTGCAAACTTTAATCGAAAAGTAGTTAGGAGTGTCAGAATCTTGGGGTGGAGTTCTTGGACGCGGATCAATCTCGGTCGGCGCGGAATTATTCCTGTCTGAAGCCGGTCTAAGCATTTGGATCGTTAGAGATTGCTTCTAACCGCGCGAGCTTGCCTGTAACGTGGCCCGAGCCTCGGGCGTCAAATATTTCACATCTAGTGCAATGAGCAATGTCGGCGACAGCGCGACAATTCGATAAGTGGTTACCTGAGTTATGACTCGGTCCCAGAGGAAGTTCAAAGCATACAAGCGCCTGGCTTGCTCGATGCGCACTGCGATGCACTTGGTCTGTTTCGCTGCGCTCGCCTGTGGCTGCGCAAAACCACAGGCGGCTCCTCCCGCTCGCCCGCCAACCATGGTAACCGTTGCCAAAGTCATCCAAAAGATGATGCCCGTCGAAGTGATCGCTGTTGGAACCGTGGAATCGATTTCCTCGATCTCCATCAGGGCGCAGGTTGCGGGGGAAGTCCAGAATATCCACTTTAAAGAGGGTGACTTCGTCAAGAAGGGACAGGTATTGCTCACGATCGACCCGAGGCCTTATGAGGCGGCGCTGGCGCAGGCCAAGGCCGCACTCGCACGCGATAAGGCTACCGGGACGTACAATCGCGCGCAGGCGCAGCGTTACAAAACGCTTTTCGACCAGGGGGTGGTACCGGCGGAGCAGGTCGATTCCTTCACCAGCGCTGCGGACGCCTCGGATGCCACCGTGAATGCCGACGAGGCTGCAGTGAAGACAGCGGAACTCAACCTGGAATACTGCACGATCAGTTCACCGATTGACGGGCGGACCGGCACAATCGATGTGAAACCCGGCAACTTGGTGAAAGTGGCGGACGTACCCATCGTTATGATCAACCAAGTGAATCCGATTTATGTGAACTTTGCTGTCCCGCAGCGGCACTGGCCAGATATCAAGGAAGACGTGGATCGGCGTGCGCTCCACGTCAAGGTCACCATACCGCAGGACCCCGACCGGCCGATCCAAGGCACATTAACGTTCGTGGACAACAGCGTGGATTCCACGACCGGCTCGATTCACCTGAGAGGGACCTTTGAGAATCCCCAGAATCGCCTCTGGCCAGGCTTGTACGTCGGCGTCTTGCTTACGCTCTCACAACAACCCAATGCAACTGTGGTGCCGGCACATTCCATCGTCACGACCCAGGAGGGTTCGTACGTATATGTGGTGAGGGCGAACAATACTGTTGAACAGCGCACAGTTGTGCCAGACAGGACAATTGATAATGACGCCGTGGTTGAGAAAGGCCTCCAGCCCGGCGAAGTCATCGTCACCGATGGTCAAGTGAATTTGGTGCCCAATGCAAGGATAGAAGTGAAGAATCGCGACGCTGGACCGCTGGTTGAGCCTGCAGCCCGCCCAAGTCAGCAAGCGGGCTCGACACCGCGTCAAGGTGCCACGGCAGATCCTCCACCGGGCGAACCAAATCGCCCCAAGGCGCAATAAGGCCTGTTGACCGGATTTCACTGGAGCAGGGTATGAGCATTCCAGAAAGATTTATTCAACGGCCGATCGCGACCACGCTCGTTATGATGGCCATCTTGCTGTTTGGGATTGCAAGTTATCGCGTCTTGCCGGTGAGTGATTTGCCGAACGTGGACTATCCCACCATCAATGTTTACGCGAACCTGCCTGGCGCGAACCCGGACACGATGGCCGCCGCGGTCGCATTGCCGCTGGAAAAACAGTTCTCCAATATCGCCGGCCTTGATTCCATGGTTTCCTCGAATCGGGTCGGCGCAACCTCGATCGTCTTGCAGTTCAGTCTCGATCGCAATCTCGATGGCGCCGCGGAGGACGTGCAAGCCGCCATTTCTCAGGCGGCTCGTCAGTTGCCGCCGAACATGCCGGCCCCGCCTGGCTATTACAGGCAAAACCCGGCCGACTACCCAGTCCTCTTCATAGCGCTCACTTCGGACACGCTGCCGCTTTCGGCAGTGGATGAATATGCCGAGACGTTCATCGCTCCGAGCGTTTCAACGGTGAACGGCGTCGCGGTCGTGCAGATTTACGGACAATTCAAATATTCCCCACATATTCAATTGGATCCCCAGGCTCTTTCGATCAAGCACATCGGCATTGACAACGTCGAGAACGCCCTGACAAGTGGCAACGTAAACCTCCCGACGGGCACCATCTGGGGCCCTCAGCGCGCACCGACCGTGCAAACTCAAGGTCAGCTCTATAACGCCGCGGACTACTCCAAGTTGATCGTCGCCTACCGCAATGGCTCCCCGGTCCGGCTCTCAGATTTAGGCCGCGTCATTGATAGCGTCCAAAACGACAAAAACGTGAATTACTTCTACGACGCAAACTCCCCGCAGGGCCTCTCCGCTATCCCGATGGTCATCTTTAAGCAGCCGGGCACCAACGCGGTGCAAGTGGTGGACGGCATCAAAGCCATGCTTCCCCGTTTGGAGGCGGTGCTGCCTCCTTCCGTCAAGATGAGGGTGCTTTTCGACCGCTCGGTCACGATCCGCAACTCGGTGGACGATGTGAGGTTCACGCTCGAGCTGGCGCTATTTCTCGTGGTCATGGTCATCTTCCTGTTCTTACGGAACCTTTCGGCAACGACGATTCCCAGCCTTGCGCTTCCGTTCTCCCTCGTGGGCACTTTTGGCGTGATGTACCTGTGCGGCTATTCGATCGATAATCTTTCTCTGATGGCTCTAACGCTCTCCGTCGGCTTCGTTGTGGATGACGCGATCGTGATGCTCGAAAACATCGTGCGTCATGTGGAGCAGGGAGAAAGTGTGATGGAAGCGGCCATCAACGGTTCGGGGGAGATCGGTTTTACGATTCTTTCCATGACGCTGTCGCTCTCGGCCGTATTTATCCCGGTGATGTTCATGGGGGGAGTTCTCGGCCGGCTCTTGCACGAGTTCGCGGTGACCATCATGACGGCCATCCTGGTGTCCGGATTCGTTTCCTTGACACTGACGCCGATGCTTTGCAGCCGCTTTCTGAAACCCCACCGCGAGATAAGGCACGGCCGGCTCTACAATTTCTTCGAATCCATGCAGGCGGGGCTTGAGCGAATATACGATCGTTGTCTGAAGGTCACGCTTCGCCATAAGCTCGCGACAATCATGTTTTCGGCGGCCCTGGCGGTGGGGACCTACTATCTTGCGGTCATCATTCCGAAGGGGTTTTTGCCGAGCGAGGATATCGATCAGATCAACGGGACCACGGAAGCGATCGAGGGCATTTCGTTTGACGCGATGGTCGAGCACCAGCAACAGATCGCCGAAATCCTGACCAAAGATCCCGCCGTCGCTTACGTATTGTCATCGATCGGCTCGGGCGGCCGAACCCTGAACCAAGGCGGGCTCAACATCCGATTGAAGCCGCGGTCGGAGCGCCCGCAGGTCGATCAGGTCATCAATGAGCTGCGCCCCAAGCTTGCTGCCGTGCCCGGGATGGTGACGTTCCTGCGCAATGATCCCCCAATCCGTATCGGCGGTTTGCAAAGCAAGGCGCTTTACCAGTTCACGATACAAAGTGCGAGCACTGAGGAACTGTACAGTTCGGCTCAGGATTTCACGGCCAAAATGCGCGTTCTTCCGGGACTCACAGACGTCAGCAGCGACCTCCAGATCCGAAATCCCCAGATCAACGTCCAAATCGACCGGGACGCCGCTTCTTCGTTTGGGGTTACGGTGAATCAAATCGAAGACGCGATCTACTCCGCCTATGGCCAGCGCCAGATCTCTACCATTTTTGCTCCGAATAACCAGTATTGGGTCATCCTTGAACTGGAGCCGGAATTTCAACGGGACGCAAATAGGATCGCATCACTCCACATCCATTCGTCCACATCATCGCAAAATTTCTCAAGTGCAAGCGGACAGCTCGTGCCGATTGGTGCCGTGGCGAAACTTACTTCCACCTTGGGACCGCTTTCGGTAAATCACCTGGGGCAACTGCCCGCGGTAACGATCTCCTTTAATCTGAAGCCCGGCACATCGATTGGGGACGCGGTCGCCGAAATCAACGATCTGGCCAGGCAGGCTCTTCCGCCGACGACCACGACGACTTTCCAAGGAAACGCGCAAGCTTTTCAATCGTCGCTTGCAGGTCTTGGCATGTTGCTTGCGATGGCCATCCTCGTGATCTACATCATTCTTGGCATTCTCTATGAAAGCTTCCTGCATCCGATCACGATTCTGTCCGGATTGCCATCTGCGGGCTTTGGAGCGCTCTTGTCGCTGTACCTTTTCCATACGGCCGCAACGAAGGGTTGGGTTTCTCCGCTCCTCGATATGAACCTGGATATCTACGGCTTTGTGGGAATCATGATGCTCATCGGCATCGTCAAGAAAAACGCCATTATGATGATTGACTTTGCGCTCGAAGCCCAACGCACGGAAGGAAAGAGTCCGGCCGAAGCGATTTATCAGGGATGCCTGGTCCGCTTCCGTCCCATCATGATGACGACGATGGCAGCGCTGATGGGCACTCTTCCGATCGCATTGGGTTTTGGGGCAGGTGGCGAAGCGCGTCGGCCCCTGGGAGTATCGGTCGTCGGAGGGCTGGCTTTTTCCCAACTCGTGACACTTTTCCTCACCCCTGTGTTCTACATTTACATGGAAGATGCAAAACGTTGGGGTTCGCAGGTATTCAGCCGCAAGCGCGACCCTGAGTCTGATACCGGTCCGTCCTCGCCCGGCCAGATTCCGAGCGGTCCAATCGGCACGCCGATCGCGCGCTCCAAGGACGCGCCGGATCTCTAGGGGAAAGACCGCGAAGCTTCCGCTCTGATCCGGCACAAATCAAGCAGTTACAGACGCTCGAAGTAATAGTTTGTTTTGCGGATTGGCGCCTGCGGAGAACTACATACGCAACGCAACTGATTTCTAATTCGGGTCGAAAAGAAAACCTAAAGTTCGGACAATCACTCTTTGTTGGTGTAGCGAACGATCCAAGTCATCCGAAGCGGTTTCGTTCTGTGTCAGAAGTGCGAGTTGCCCGGCAAGGACTCGAACCGCGACATCGCGGGGCACGTAAGCGCGATTGGCAGGCACCTGCAATCGCCAGCCCTGCGGCGTGCGGCGGAGTTCCCAGCGCAGTTTTTCGACGCGGCGTTTTCCTTCAATTCCTTTGCCGGCGATCGAAAGTCTTCCCTCAACTTCGGCATTCACCCATCCCCGGTCGTGCTTCAGCTCAAGGCGATCGACATGGAGCTTGTCATAGACCAATATGGTGCCCTCGGAATCTTCCGCAATCCAATCACGCAAAAGATTGCCCGCAGCGATATTGAATTCCGAAATAGCGTCACCAACTTCCACGTCCGTGGGCCTGTTTGCCGCAGCTCCGATCATAATACTGGTTGGAAGCGGCGAAGGGCGGTGTAAGGGCGTTGTTGGGTTGGGTGAAGGTGCGGGCGGCTCTACTTTTGTTGCCGTCAAGTCAGTCCCGAAGGGTGGCGCGTCCGCATTCTCTTTGTGCACTGGCGCCACGAGGGTGTTTGATCGAGCCCCTGATTTGATCGCCGGGGCAGAGGCAGTAGTTGTGGCGAGTTCGGCGGGGACCGGGAGAACGTATCGGTAGAAACGCGGACGACCTAGCGTTCGCCAGTGCGGCCCGTCGTAATACTCCGTGCGGAAGCCCGTACTAACGGAGCTATAGAAGGTGTGCTGGACAACATTGATGACAATCCCCACATGCCCAGGCCAAACTATCAAGTCGCCTGAACGTGGTAGGGAAACACGCCGAAAATTATCGATTCCACCGTAGAGATCATAGGAACTCGCGTAAGGATAGGGGAAACCCGACAATTCGTAAATCTGGTGTACCAAGTGAGAACAGTCGGTCTTCTGCCCCGCCTTCCCTCGTTGTTTCGACGCAGTGTTTACGAGGATCAGGCCCTCGTCAGTACTCAACAGACGCACCCCAGACGGACCATCCTGCGCCCAGGAAATAGTAGCGAGCAGGCCTAAAAACGCAGTAAGCACACAGAGGCATCGAGATGAGATTCGGCGCCGCATAGTTCTCCTGGATCGAGTCTGCCAGAGGGAGCATGGTGCGGGTCTCGGGTTCCCAAAAGTGCCCCCAAACGATAACTTGTCCCTACGGACAGGTGAGTTTTCACACTTCGTGAGGGTTGCAAACCGCCATGGGAACTTCAGGTATCAAACATAGGAGCAAGTCTATGGTAGGAATCCTAAACGCAGCACAAGGTATGTCACAGAAGTCGGGAAGGGTTAGTTGAATGGAATCCCTGTGGCGCTGGAATCTATTCCTGTCAGATCAACAGAATTCCTAGGAAAGCTATAGCTGCAGGTTCACGCGGCGAAGCAGGTCTGTGAAGCGCGGGTCCGAGCGCAGCAGCTCATCGCGACGACACCAGTGCGAAGCCCATTTGCAGTAACGCTCTTTGCTACTTGACGTATTTCTTCACATCTTTCGGGCCAACCTCCGCCCCATAGATGACTCCCTTGGCATCCGCCGCGACGCCTTCTGCCGCGCTCGTCCCGGTGGCATTCTCCGCAGGGTCCGGAATGAACGCCGTGACCAAACCATCTTTGGCGCTTCCGACTCGAATGCCCCTCTTCCACGCGGAATGGTCCCGAGCCACCGAGCCCGATTCGGAGTCGGCGACGTAAATGACATCGTTCTTGCTGATGAAAATTCCGCTAGGTCGGCTGAATTGTTTCCATTGGTCGATAAATTTCCCTTTCTGGTCGAAGATCTGAATCCGATTATTTCCTCGATCCGCAACGAACAGCCGTCCCTTGGAATCGAATGCGAGAGCATGCGGTATGTTGAGCTCCCCGGGCGCCGAACCTTTCTTCCCCCACGTCATGAGGAACGTCCCATCTTTTGAGAATTTCACGATACGCGCGTTGCTGTTCCCACCATGTCCGTCCGCGACGAAAATGTCTCCGTTCGAAGCAATCGCGACGGCCGACGGCTGATTGAAGGTGTCCTCACCGTCTCCGGCCACTCCTGCTTTGCCGAGCGTCATTAACACCTTTCCCTTGGGACTGAACTTGAAAACCTGGTGGCCCTTTCCTTCCTTCCCTTGGCCGTCGGTCACCCACACGTTTCCGTCCTTGTCCACGGTGATGCCGTGAGGGAAAACGAACATCCCTGCGCCAAAGCTCGTCAGGAGCTTGCCGGACGGATCAAACTCCAGAATGGGCGCAAGGTTTGAACCGGCGCAGGTGTTTGCGCCACATCTCTCAGCCACCCAGATGTTACCGTTGCGATCGACCGCAACCCCGGCCGTCGATCCCCACGTCCGCCCCTCGGAAAGCTTCGCCCAGTTCTCGACAGTCCGATACGGATTCGGCAGAGAATTGACGGGTTGCGGATCTGCCTGGGTCTGCGCCCTCGTTGGGGACATGGCGATCATCGCGATCATAGCTGTCATGAGTCTAAAGCTCACTCGACCTGCATGCGTCATCACAGAACCCCCCAAGCTTCAACGATTTGCGAAGATTTAAGTCAAGGGCGGTGCCCACGGAACCGCGGCCAATTCTTCAGGCAAGAATTTCAGCGCGACGTGGCGATGCAGCTTGAGGTCTTCCGCTTCGTACACCACACCCATCCCGCCGTCACCGAGCTGTGAGAGAATGCGATAGTGCGAGATGGTTTTGCCGATCATACTTGCTTGGCTCGATTCATTGAAATCATTTCGTTCCTGATGGCACTCGCTGCTTCAGCTCCCAACCGCCTGCTAAAGTCTCTGGATCTTTAAGGCCGCGTATTTTTGTTCAAGATCATCGACCAGTCGTTTGAATTCGGGCTTCCCACGCAAACTTTCGAGATGGGGGTCGATGCGGAAGAAAGACCAGCAGGGGAACCCCGTTTCGATCGTGCGCTCCAGCCACGCCATGGCCTTTCCCGTGTCCCCCAATACGGCGTAAACGCATGCGATTTGATGGTAGGCGTGGTGGATATGGCCGTAGGAACGCGGAGAATCCAGCGCCTTTCGGACCCACTCCAGCGCAAGTCCGGTTTCGTTGCGTAGGGCGTGCAGCAGGCCTTGAAGGCTGACGGTCATAGGCTCGTCCGGCATTTGTTTCAATCCCTCCTCCAATCGTTGCTCGGCCAGCTCCAGGTTTCCGTTGAGAAGGGCACACTGCGAGGAATAATTGCGCCCATACACGTTTCCAGGTGCTTCTCCGAGCCACCTCTTCGCTGCCTCCTCCGCGCGCGCGAAGTCCCCGCTGTAGAGATCGATAAACTCGAGGTTAAAGGTCCTTGTTCTGGGATTTGACCGTCGCGCCAGCCCGTGGGCCCTGCGCGCTTCTTCCATTCGTCCGATGTGCCAGCAAATCGCGGACATGCGGTTGTGGGCCCGCTCAAAATTGGGTTGCGCCGCCAGAACCTGTTCCAGCGCCGCAATGGCGGCGGCGTGCTGAAAATTCTTCTCCGGGCTCCACAGGATCCAAGCCCGGGCCAAATGTCCCTCCGGCAACGCGGGGTTAAGCGCCAGGGCGCGCTCGCAGTGATGCTCCGCCTTCTCCATCCAGGCTCGCTGCGGGTCGACGAAGTACACGTTGGTGCACATATAGGACAGCGTGGCGTGCGCCAGCGCAAAGCCGGGGTCGCACTCGACGGCGTTCGACAAGTGGTGGATGGCGCTGTCCATCGTTTCCCGCCGGTCGGAAGTGCTTTCGCGCAGACCAGCCATGAATTCGCCGTAAGCCTCGGGGTCGCTGCTATAGCGGCCGCGAGAGTGTGGCGCCGCCAGCGAAAATCGGCTCTGGAGCGACTCCACAACGCGGCGGCCGATTTCATCCTGCACGTCGAACACGTTCTCCAGTTTGAAGTCGTGTTTCTCCGAAAGGGTGGTTTTCTGCGTGGTCCCATCGAAAAGCTGGATCGAAACGCGCCACTGCGCTCCCAGCTTCTGCACGTTGCCTAGGAGGACATAGCGGACATCCAAGTTGCGGCACACTTGGGCTGGGTTCGCCCCGGGCGCGAAATTCAGGATCGCCGACGTCGGCGCCACGGCTACGTCCTCTAGGTTGCCGAGCATCGTGATCAAAGCGTCCGCAAAGCCCAATGAAAGCGCTTTGCGCTCTTCCACTTCGCTCAGGAAAACGAAAGGTAGTACGGCAATCGACGCTAAAGTTCTCGTGCTTGCCGTGAGACCTGATTCGATGGCTTCCGGAGCAGCCCTTGGCTCACTCGTCCGCTCGTAACGTCGGCCCGTTTCTTTCGACGAGAGTGCCTCCTCAATCTCAATTCGAGCGTCCCCCAAGTCCCTCAGACGACGTTGAAGATCCTTTTGGAGGCAGCGTTGCAGCAGATCACGAATTTTCGGAGGAGTCGCGGGAGGCAGCGCGTTCCAATCTGGCTCCCCTTGGAGGACGGCCGCGATTATGTCAGAAAAGGTTTCACGTCGGAATATCTGCCGCGCTGTGAGCAACTCAAATAGCACGCATCCAAACGCCCAAATATCTGTTCGTTTGTCCACCGCCTTGCCCCGCGCCTGCTCGGGAGACATGTAAGCCGCAGTACCGAGAATCACTCCCTCCATCGTGGCTGCCATGCTCAGTGTTGGTGAATTCCCGATGTCTTCGGTCGTCGCGTCGCCTGCGAAGGCTTTCGCCAAACCGAAGTCCAACACCTTCACTTTGCCTTCCGGCGTCACCTTCACGTTGGCGGGTTTCAAATCACGATGAATGATGCCTTTCTCGTGTGCCGCTTCGAGTGCCTCGGCGATCTGTACCGCGATCTTCAGAGCTTCCTCGATGCCCAGCGGGCCAGCCTTCACTCGGTCGGCCAGCGTATCGCCGGAAATCAACTCCATCACCAAATAGCTCATGTCGCCAGATTGTTCGAGTCCGTGAATTGTGGCGATGTTGGGATGATTCAGCGCCGCCAGCATCTTCGCTTCACGCTGGAAACGGGAGAGTCGTTCGGGATCGTGAGCAAATGCTTCCGGCAAAACTTTTATGGCTACGTCGCGCCCGAGCTTGGTGTCGTGCGCCTGATATACCTCGCCCATGCCGCCCGCGCCAATCTGCGCGAGGACTTCGTACGAGCCGAGACGTGTGCCAGAAGCGAGCGCCATTACTTTTTCCCCGCTGGAACTTTCTGCTTCAACTCTTCAAACCAGTTGAGTACAACATTGATCTGTGTCGGGGCCTCCTGCTCAATCGGCTTGAGCATTAGGAACCGCTGGCCGTCGGGGGACACGTCGTAGTTGCTGAGCGTTGCCGGGGTTGGCAGGTACGGTCCCTCCACGACCGCCTTTGACTTGCCTGCGGAAAAGCTCGGTTGCGTCGTGATCTCCACGGCCATTATTTTGTCGCTACTGCGGTAGAACAGCTCCCGCCCGTTGGAATTCCAAATCGGCTCTGTGCCGCCTTCGGTCGAGATTTGCCATTTCCCGCCGGGGCCCGGATAAGGTTGCACATAAACCTCAAAGCGGCCCGATTCATCCGAGATGTAGGCTAGCCAGTGACCGTCGGGGGAAAAACGCGGCGTCGTTTCGTTGAACGGGGTTCGTAGGAACGGCTGCGCCTTCCGGTCGCTGAGCCGCAGCACCCAGATGTCAACCCCCGTGGTGGGATTGACTTCAATGAAGGCCAGCAGTTGCCCATCCGGGGACCATGAACTCGGAGCTTGGGGGAACTCGCCAGTGGTCAACCGCTCGAGGCCTCCACTGCCGTCGGCCAGTTGCCAGAAAATGTTCAGCGGTCCTTCCTTGTTCGAATTAAACGTGATTCGCTTGCCATCGGGTGTCCAAACAGGGGTAGTGTTCAGATCCCTCTCAAACGTCAAGCGGGTCAGTGTCTCCCGGGTGAGATCGTACAGCCAGATTTGCGTCTCTTGCTCCGCAATCCCTACAGCTACGTGCTGTCCGTCAGGGGAAAGCCGCGGGGTCAAGTAAGCGTGCGCAGGGGCGGTCACGGGCTGCTCCGCCACATTGCGACCGACCCACACAAGGCTACTTTGGGCCGACTGAACTCCACCCGAAACGTAGGCCAGCGACCCTGTGGCGGAAACGCTGTACTGCGCCGACCCGCTGAACCCCGATTGCAGGACACCCTCCACCACAGGGACCGCCGCGCCAGTGATCTTGTGCCGCTTTGGATCGAATGGCACGGCCATTAAGTTTCCTGCTCGCGCATAAACGAGGTGCCCGGAGGGCGCATAGCGGGGCTGCGTTCCCCCTTGGACCAGGTTCTGGCGTTCGTTCGACACGACTGACTGGACTACGACGTCGGCGTTGTTCCAGTTAGAGGCACTTGTTCCAGCAACTAAGAGCACTGCGTTGTCGCCCGGCAAAAACTCCGGCCAGCGGTGTCCGAACTCCCCTTTCTCGAGACGAGTCAGCGGCTGCGGTACGCCTCCCGCATCTGGAATTTGCCGGAGGACTGAGATATTTGTGGGTGCAAAAGCGATCGTGCCGTGGCTGTCCCAACTTGCCCCGCGAGGGAACGCAGCATCGGCGATGGTTAGCGCCGCTCCCCCGCTCACCGAGACCTTCTTCAGCTTTCCACCCGCAAAGAAACCCAGCCATTTGCCATCGGGCGAGAAGAATAAATTGATGGCCCCTTCTGTTCGGGGGATGGGGTTGGCCTCCAAGCTATCCATCGCCCGCAGATAAAGCTGCTGGGTACCTCCTTGTCGGGCGACATAGGCAAGATGAGTGCCATCGGGAGAGAGAGCCACGGCAGGACCATTATCCAAACCAGCCAATTGTTGGCCCGCTGGGAGATTAATTACTGTGCGGGTGACAGGCTGCGGCGGCGAAGGCTTCAGATTCCAACTCGCTAGTCTCGCGATCGCAGTAACTAACAGCAAGACGCACACACCGAGGATTAGTCCCCGCCACCCGAGCGCGCGGATGCTCTTAACTGCGACAGTCGGCGGCGTGATTTGCGAGCCCGGTTCAGCAATCCACTTCAACTCCCCACACAAATCACAAGCAGTCTGCCAACGGCTATCCGGTTCCTTCGCAAGGCATCTTTTGACGACGCGATCAAGCGCGGGAGGCGTCATGGGTTGAAGCGACGAGATCGCCGGAGGCTCTCGTTCCAAGATCGCAGCGATCAAACTCGCCTGGCTCTTGCCTTCAAAGGCTCTCTTGCCCGTCGCCATTTCGTAGACCACCACGCCAAACGCAAAAATGTCCGTGCGGGCGTCCGCTACTTTGGCTTCGACTTGCTCCGGGGCCATGTATTGCAGCGTGCCGACGATGGACCCTTGCGCCGTCAGCGGGTCCTTTGCCGTGGGAAGGTCTGAAAGGGAGACACTGGCTGGGGCTGCCTCCTGCTTCAGTTTCGCCAAGCCGAAGTCCAGCAGCTTCGTGCCGGACTTGGTCAGCATAACGTTTCCGGGTTTCAGATCGCGGTGGGTGATGCCTTTGCGGTGAGCCTTGTCCAACGCATCGGCTATCTCAATCGCGTACTGCAACGCCTGTTGTATCGGCAGTGAACCCTTCAGCAGCCGCTGCGCGAGCGTCTCGCCCTCGAGATATTCCATTACTAGATAATCGATTTCGTCTTGGTGACCGATATCGTGGAGCGTGCAGATGTGGGGATGATTCAGGCTGGCGATGGTCTTTGCTTCGCGCTCGAAGCGTTCGCGCAATTCGGAGCGATCGGCAAGATGCGTCGGCAAAACTTTAATTGCGACAGTTCGATCGAGGCGGGTATCGCGGGCTTTGTACACCTCACCCATTCCGCCCGCACCGATAGCGGAGAGGATTTCGTAAGGCCCTAGGCGTCTGCCGGGAAGGATCGGCATGGGCTCCCGCCATCTTAGAATCGGCAGAGTATAACTCTTTGGCTATCAGCAAACCGATGTTTTTAAGCGGGGCAGCTTGGCCAAAGCCTTCAATGATCAGGTGATTTATGAGAGTCGGGAAACGCAATTTCCCCAGGCTAAGAATCAGCCACTTACGGACGCCGTTAAAGAGTGGAGTTTTGAAAGCCTTCGGTGGGCCGCTTAGCCAGCATCAACTTGGTAATGCTAACCGCGGATGGCGATGCCACCAACTCAGGTAAGTATGGACACGGAGTCCGCACGGGAACGGAGTAGCTGATTCCCTGCCCTCGGGATCAGGAAATCTTGACGTCCAACTGGGGCGGGAGCGGTTGCCCTTTCCGCTGGCGCTGCGCAAGCTCGATTCGAGTTGGCGTCCGGTCAAATATTTGTTCCGGGTAACTGTCCCGCCCCGCGACAAATTTTCTGACGGCGATCGAGATTCCGATGTCTCTTGTGTCCTGGTCGGGTTCCTCCAGGCGTTCGCACCAATATAACCGTAACCGTGCCGTTTGCGCAGCCGCCAGGAGACGCAACCCACAGATTTTATGTCGTTTAGGCGATTCGTTTCGCAAAATTTGTCTTCTTGGTCTTTTGGATCGACCGCCCCTATCTGTGGGCGCATGTCTGCCACATTGACTGCTGCCAGCGCCAAAACACACAGAGCTCTCCGCGAGGTGACACATAGCGCGCCAATCTCCTTGAGCGTGGCAGGGGGGCGGGATTGCTCGACATCTCGCGCAAAATGAGGTTGTAGTATACCTTACTTCTTAATTAATCAGTATGTATATATAGCCGGGCCACATCATTGCGCTGTTCTGTTTATCGTGCAATCCAGTCGGCCTCCCAGCTATCCCAAAACGACTAAAACCCGATGCTGGGCGCCATCATCAGTAAGCGGAATATTGGTGCGATCGATGAGTACCGTGCCGTCTACGACGATTGAAGCAACGCCGCGAGAAATGCCAGCTGGATTGCCTACTTGGATCTGATACGTGGCCGAGTGATACCGAAAAGTAACGGAGTAGCTGGGCCAGTTCCGTGGGATGCAGGGATCGATGGAAAGCATCGAGCCACAGACGCGGAACCCGAGTATCCATTCCAATCCGGCGCGATACAGCCAGCCTGCTGAACCCGTGTACCAGGTCCATCCGCCTCTCCCCACATGAGGAGGCTCAGCATAAACATCGCCCGCGAGGACGTAGGGCTCTACTTTGTAACGCTGCACGCTAGCGCGCGAAGAAGTATGAAGGATCGGATTCAGCATCCGGAATAGTTCACAGGCCTTATCCCCGTCGCCGAGTTCCGCAAAAGCAATGACCGTCCACGTAGCAGCGTGGGTGTACTGGCCGCCGTTTTCCCGGACACCGGGGACATAACCTTTGATGTAGCCAGGGTCGTGCTGCGCATTTTCAAATGGCGGTGTGAAGATGAGAATCAGTCCTTCCGGACGGCGCACCAAATGCTGATCCACGGCGGCCATGGCGCGAGCAACGCGGCCCTTTTCGGCGGCACCGCTCATGACTCCCCAGGACTGAACGATGGAATCAATTCGGCATTCGGAGTTTGAGGCTGAGCCAAGTGGTGTGCCGTCATCAAAAAAAGCCCGGCGATACCATTTGTCATCCCAGGCTTCTCGCTCCAGCGCCGCTTTGAGCGCACTAACGTGGAGCCGCCAAGCCTCTGCGCGCTTATGTTCACCGCGCTGATCAGCAATTTTGGCAAACTCCCAAAGAATCGAGTGCAGGAACCAGCCGAGCCAGACACTTTCTCCCTTCCCATGCTCCCCAACTCGGTTCATGCCGTCGTTCCAGTCGCCCGTGCCCATCAGTGGAAGGCCGTGGCTGCCCACAGCGAGACTTCTGTCCAGTGCACGCGCGCAATGCTCGAACAGCGTCGCGCGGGTCTCCGAAACACGCGGCTCAAAATAGGACTCGCTCTGTCCTTCAGCCAGCACATCTCCCTCAAGGAAGGGCACAATTTCGTCCAAGACCTTCATTTCGCCGGTGGCTTCAATGAAGTGGACGACCGTATAGGGCAGCCAGAGCAGGTCGTCGGAAATGCGCGTTCGCACCCCACGCCCCGAGGGCGGATGCCACCAGTGTTGAACGTCACCTTCAGGAAATTGGCGAGCGGCAGCCCGCAATAGATGCTCGCGCGTGATCTCGGGTTTGGCGACACTCAAAGCCATCCCATCCTGGAGTTGGTCGCGGAAACCATATGCACCGCTCAACTGATAGAACGCCGCGCGCGCCCAGACACGAGAGGCCAGTGTCTGGTACAGCAGCCAGCGATTCATGAGCATGTCCATGGCCGGCTCGGGTGTGGTGATTTGCACGGTGCTGAGCAAGTTGTCCCACTGGCCAGTAACTTCGGCAAGGATCGCATTCAAGTTTGCCTTGCGATAGCGGCCCAGCAATTCGCGCACTTGCTCCCTGTTTTCCGCTTGCCCCAGGAAAAACACGACTTCAGCGCTTGCGCCAGGCCGCAATTCGATCGATGTTTGCAACGCCGCGCACGGATCGAGGCCTCCTCCTACCTTCCCGGAAAGTGGGCTGCCTTGTTCTAACGCCGCCGGTCGCTCAAGCGTCCCGTTGCGGCCAAGAAATTCTGTTCGGTCGCCTGTCACAGAAGCCTGCCTACCGCCAAGATCCGCAAAAGCGATGCGCCCGCCGAATTCTCCGCCCCACAGGCTCCTCACGAAGACCGCTCCCGTTTTCGAATCGAGTTCCGTAACGAGATATGGCGCTGAAGCTCCGCGTGAACTGCCCATCACCCATTCGGCGTAGCCGGTTACTGAGAGTTGGCGCACGCTGCCGGAAGCATTT
The DNA here is from genome assembly GCA_963719875.1 of uncultured Acidobacteriota bacterium. Classification (GTDB taxonomy): domain Bacteria; phylum Acidobacteriota; class Terriglobia; order Acidiferrales; family UBA7541; genus Palsa-360. The sequence goes on from CAVRDJ010000004.1 coordinate 1,099,692, forward strand.
CTCAGAGTGAGCCGGGAAATCTTGATGGGGTCTTTGGAAGGTACGAACTGGAGTAGCTCAACCAGGATTCCATGCGAGCCATGATGGAAGCGACTATAGCCTTGGCCGTGGCAGGCAATGTATGAAGCAGCTTCGTCGCGGATCGGCAGCGCGGTTGGGCTCCACACCTCACCTGTAATTTCGTCACGAATATAGATGGCTTCTCCAGGAGGATCCGTGACGGGATCGTTGGACCATGGCGTAAGCTGATTTTCATGACTGTTGATTGACCAGGTATGGCCCGAACCGGACTCGGATACGAGGAAGCCAAACGAAGGATTCGCAATGACGTTGATCCATGGCGCGGGAGTCCGCGAACCTTCTCCCAGAATGGTCACATATTCGCGGCCTTCCTCAGCAAATCCACCAAGACCGTTGAAGAAATCGAGTGCCCGCACGGGAAGCGGCACATCCATGCGTTTGGCCGCACGCCGCTGTCGTGGGAAGGCAGGCGCCACAGCTTCTGCCCGCTGAGATCGAGTGATTTGCTCAGACAGCGTGCCACGCCGGCTGAGCAACACCGATCGCGCAACAGTCTGAAGCAGCGCTCGCTCCTGTGGAGAGATGAGGTCCGCACGCAGGAGGAAAATGCTGCCGCGCACGTTGTCCGTGTCCGGGGAGAGCCGTAATCGGCTGCCCCGTACTAGTTCCTCCAAAGAGGTCTGCAACTCTTGGGCGTACGAGGAGGACTTTTCATTTATGACGACGAGGTCGGCGGAAAGTTGTTTCGTGCGCCAGTATTCATGTGCGCGCAATAATTGACGCACGATTTCGAGATCTTCCGTTTCATCGATGCGCACCAAAACAATGGGCAAATCGCCGGAGATTCCATGGGCCCACAGCGCGGAACGCTCCAGTGTGCTGCGGATGAGTACATCAGAAGAAGGCCGAAGCGAAGCGTCGGAGTAGAGCACCGAGTTTGCGAGCCCCTGGAATAAATGCGCTTCGTCGAGATCGATACCCAAATGATGGAGTTGCACCTGAGCTTGTGTCCAAGCCAACGTCAGTGTGCGCTCGAAGGTGGAGGGCCCAGAGTACTTATCTGCGAGTTCAATCGCCTGCTCCCGGGTCTTGGCAACGATAGTGGAAAAAGCAAGGCGCGACGTGGTCCCGGGCGGAATGCGGACCGTGCGCCTCAGGCTGACCACGGGGTCAAGTACGGAGCCAACCGTATTGGAAAGCGGCCGGCCATCGTTGATCGATGCTGGGTTGCGCACGGTGTGCCCGCGCCCGATAAATCGCAAGCGGTCGGTCTCAAATTGCAGTTCACCTACGTTTTCGCCCTCCACCGTGACTACGTGCGCGGCCCAAACAGCAGTGTCCTTATCGGACTGCATGCGGCGCGTGGCAAGCAGGGCGCCGACATTCTGGATGAATTCGGTCTGAACGAATAAGTTGGAAAACGCCGGGTGAGCCGCGTCGGCAGCCTGCGATGCCAGGCAAAGCTCTGCGTAGGATGTAACCTGAATTTCCCGGGCGCGCACGCCTGAGTTCGTGAGGGAAACGCGCCGAACTTCCGCGTCGTCTTCCGGCGACACAACGACCTCCAGAGTGGTGGTCATTGCGCGGTCGCGCCTTATGAATTCGGCGCGGTCTTCATAGAAGGTCGCCTCGTAAGCCTCGGGTTCGATGCCGGTTGGTTGGTAACCCGCAGACCAGATTTCGCCCGTCTCCACGTCCCGAAGGAAAATATAATTGCCATAATTGTCGCGTGTGAAATCCTCGCGCCATCTGGTGACAGCAATATCCCGCCAGCGGCTATAGCCCGAGCCGGCTGCGGTCAGCATCACAGCGTACCTTCCATTGGAAAGCAGATGCGTCCGCGGGATGGGACTATGGGGAGTTGTAAACCGGCGAAGAACCGGAGGAACCAGTTCCCGGACCTGGGCGGCAGCAGATACTTCTTCTGCCCGAGGGCGTGCCACGAGCACGTCGCGCGGGGTGCGTTCCTGCAAAAGTAGTTCGGCGGCCTGCACCATGGGCTCGGCATGAAAACGGCGGCGCATTGCGCCACCGTTCGTCAGATTAGCGATTGCGACTAACATCATTCCCTGATGGTGCGCAAAGTAGCACCGCTCGACGGCGACGGTTTTGCCTTCCGGCAAGCGGGCGCTCGTATAATCGAGTGCCTCGTAAAACCCGTACGCGCCGCTCGCTCCTGCTTGCTCAAGACGGCGAAAGTTTAGCAAGGCGGCACTTGGATCAATCATTGCTGCAAGCGCAGTGGCATAGGGAGCAATGACAATATCCTCACTGAGGCCCCGCTTGAGCCCCAGTCCCGGAACACCAAAGCTGGAGTATTGATAGTTGAGGTTGAGGTCGCGTGCATTGTAAGCGGATTCCGACACTCCCCAAGGTGTGCCCCGCTCCGCACCATATTCAATTTGACGGCGCACAACCAATTCGTACGTCTGGTGCAACAAACTTCCCTCCGGGGAACGCATGACAATCGCGGGCATAAGGTATTCAAACATTGAACCCGACCAGGAGATCAGCGCGGATCCGCGATCCACAGGTGTGAGCGCGCGGCCCAGATGAAACCAATGCGACGGCGGCACTTCCGCTTTCGCAATGGCGATAAAGCTTGTCAGGCGGGCTTCGGAGGCAAGTAAGTCATAGCAATTCTGATCCAAGCTTCCTTCAGCAACGCGATAACCGATCGAGAAAAGTTTGCGTGTATCGTCAAAAAGGAAGGTGAAATCCATCGCTTGGAACATCTGCCCAGTTGTCTGGACGACGGCGGAAAGGCGCCGCATGAGCGCGGCGGCATCTGCAGCCGAACGCCTCAGCGCTTCGGCCAACGCATCGATCCGTGCGATCGTGTCTCGATCTTCTGGAAGGCTGTTCCTCATGCGAGCGCGTAAAACGGAAAGCTCATGGAGAGCATACTCAAATCGGTCGGGTGCATCCGTCAGCTTGGGGATGAAACGGAGGGACTGATTAATTGCCATCCACTCAGGCGATTGGTCCCGGAGATCGTTGGCGAATCTGAGAATGACTTTTGTGTCCAACCGCGCCCATGGAATCAGTATCTCTGCATCACGAATGTGGCTTTCGACGCAGGCTTTAATCGCGTCTGCCCAGATGCGCAATTCAGGTTCAGGATCGTCTCCATGCTCCTGCGCGAGGGCTTGAGCCGTGTCAGCCACGGTCTGGGCGTGAGCCCTCCACTCTTTGAAACGGATCGCCCAATCCAAGGCATCCACAGGCAACAATTCAACCGAGGCCATCATCTCGTCGACAGCATTGCTCAGTTGCTTCCGCGCGACTATGAGTGCGCGTGGCGTATCAGGTGCTTTGACAAGCGCGTCACGCAGCAGCCGGCCCGTATCTTGTATGCCGGCGAGAAGATGCGGCCCGGCGAATGATTTCTCCATTAGTTCCCGGCAACTATTGCCGAGGGTCAGCAAATGGCCAGCGAGATTGCCGCTATCCACGGAGGAAACATACTTCGGCTCGAGCGGATGAAGATCACCGGTGTCGTACCAGTTGTAGAAATGTCCGCGGAACAACTCCAGCCGGCTCATGTTCGCCAGCGTGGCTTCGAGCCGCTCGACGGATTCCAACGCGCCTAGCCATCCAAAATCCCGCGCGCAAACTGCCGAGAGAAGATAGAGCCCGATATTTGTAGGCGAGGTTCGGTGAGCGACAACGGGCTTGGGCGTTTCCTGAAAGTTGTCGGGAGGGAGCGCGTTGTCCTTAGGGGAAACAAAAATCTCAAAGAAGCGCCAAGTCCGGCGTGCAATTAGACGGAAGGCCTGTGCGTCGGCCAGCGACAACAAATTTGCTTCATGCGGCTGTGGGAGACGGCTAATCCAGAGTGCGACGGCGGGAGCCGCAACCCAAAGAACGAGGAATGGAGCCGCCACAGACCAAGCCCGGTGGTGTCCATAAACCAGAGCCACGGTTGACACCACAGCCACTACAACTCCCCCTGCCATACGCTTATAAATTCCGGGTAGTTTGGATGTCGCCGAAAACCTGGACTGCGCAGCTGTCACCCATTCAAGCAGATTCTTACGCGTGATAAACATTCGGCCAAGTGTGCGCAGAATCGCGTCAGTCATCAGCCAAGCCTGGTAGGACAAAAATGTAAAAGACAAGCCGACTTGTGATGAGCCGAGCGCCAGATCGTTGAGCACTCCGCGAAAATGGCTTCGCAGGGAAATGCCCTTTCGACGGGGGCTGAGTCCGATCAAGAATGGCAGGAGCGCAGGAATCGCAACGGTCGCGAAAATGAATAACGTCCATACCCGGGGTGAAGCCGGGTGCAGAAGCCATCCAGCGACGAGCGTCAAAAAAGCGGCGGGCGCAGACAAAGTGCGTCGCAAGTTGTCAAGAATCTTCCAGCGGCCGATTGTGGGAATCTTGATGCGATTCCCTTTCTCTGGCCCCGAGTGACCACGCCTGAAAAGCCAGGGCAAGAGTTGCCAGTCTCCGCGGGCCCAGCGGTGTTGGCGCGCTGCAACGGCTTCATAACTCGAGGGGAATTCTTCAAATAGCTCAATGTCTGTGGCCAGCGCGACGCGCGCAAAAATGCCTTCGAATAGGTCGTGGCTCAACAGTGCGTTCACCGGCACTTTGCCTGCCAGAGCCGCTTCAAAAGCATCAATGTCGTAAATACCTTTGCCGGTGTAGGAACCTTCTTGAAATAGATCCTGGTAAACATCCGAGACGGCCGATGAATATGGATCGATGCCGCCTGGCCCGGAAAAGACTCTTTGCGAGAGGGAGCTCGGGTGGTCAATCGGTAGTGAGGGGGTAATGCGCGGTTGTACGATCGCATAGCCTTCTACGACGCGCCCTTCTCGAGCGCTGAACCTTGGCCGATTGAGAGGATGCGCCATCGTGCCGACCAATCGTGCGGCAGCACCCTGAGGCAAGCGCGTGTCAGCGTCGAGAGTGATTACGTAGCGGACACCCGCGAGGTTGATTGGGGGGCGCCCCCCGATCGGCAAAAATGTCGTACTCGTCGATCCCCGCAAAAGTTGGTTCAGTTCATGGAGCTTCCCTCGCTTGCGCTCCCAGCCCATCCATTTGCCATCGCACTCGTTCCACACGCGCTTGCGATGGAGGAGAAAAAAGCGTTCGCCGCCGCCGTCACCGGGGACTGGGCCATATTGTCTGTTCAGCCGAGCGATCCCGTCTATGGCAATGGCCAGTAAAGCGTCGTCGCCCGGAACAATCTCGGACGGCGCGTCCAACCAATCTGAGAGCAAGGCAAATCGAAGGTCCCCATCCGGATTTGCAAGATAGTGCACTTCCAGCTGCCTGACGAGTTCCTCAACTTCCTGCGGCGTGGCCAGCAGCGTAGGCATGACGATAATCGTTCGCAAGTGGCTCGGGATGCCGTGGCGCAGCTCCATGCGCGGAAGCCTTCGGGGCCCTAGCAAACCCATTACGACGCGGTTGACTAGCGCGATCGCCAGGTCCGAGGCTGGCACGGCGGCGAGCAAACCCATGAGCCAGAGGCCTACCGCGGCCATGCCCCCTTCGCGAACGTGCCATAGCGGTAGCGCCAGGATCATCGCAGTCAAAATCGCAATGGTGGCCAAATAACCAGGTACCGCGGTTCGGATATATAAGCGGAGCAGCCAACGCTTCCAGGAGACATGAAAGCCGAGCTCTCGCTCAAAGGCCCGGCGCCCTCGTGAAATCAAATGATAACCAGGCTCTGATTGGCGCTCCACGTTAGCCTTTTCGGAATTAGTAGGGCCTTGGTTCGGATCGGAGATCGCCTGTTTGACACGGCGGACCACATGTCTGGCAATTTCAATTTCCGAGTGACTCGATCCGCGCGCGAGATTTTCGATGGCATGGCGGTAGTCATCTCGTGTGGAAAAATCCATGTCGGCAAAGTGGGTGTCATTCCGGAGGACTTCGTCCACGAGGCTGACGCTTTCAAAGAATTCCTGCCAGTCGAAGGCGGAAATCAAGCGCATGCTGGTGATGATGTTGCGCACCGATACGCTCATGGCTCCTTGTTGCTGGTGTTCGGCGCGGACAATTTCATCGGCGTTCGTTCCTGCGACGGCCAAACGCCGATCGAGCCACAGCAGAACGGGACCGACCTTTGGGTCCAGATCCCGCAAGCGCTGGACCAGCTGCACCGCGAACGCCGTCTCCAATGGGGCCTTCTCAAGACGGTCGAGGGCTGGAAGGATCGCGGCTTGCCCTCCAGGACCGAGCAAGCTATCGGCCAGTGTGTCGGCTTCGCGCCGGGCTGATCTGCTGCGCACAATCCGCTCCGCAATCCTGCGCAGATTTTCCACCAGGACAACGCGGAGTGTGATGGCCACAGCCCAGAGCTCGCCAATCGCGAGCGGTTGGATACGCTGATACGCCGCTACGAAACGGCGAAGCGCCTCTGGGTTGAATCGGCTATCCGTGTGCGCCACGAATGCCCACGCCACTCCGAATACGCGCGGATAGCCTTGCAAGTGGCCCGAAGCGAGCTTGGGTAGCTTGCGATAGTAGCCTGCCGGCAAATCGTCCTGAATCTCGCGAAGTTGTTCGTCAACGATGTGAAAGTTATCGACGAGCCACTCCGCCGCAGGCGTAATTGCATGCTCCTCTTGAATCGCACGCGCGGTCGCCCGGTAGGAGTCCAGCAACACGCGGCCGTTCTCCTTGACTCGCGGGATTAGAGGACGGCCCCGGCTCGTTTCTTTTGTGACGTTCTGCGCCGCCGCAAGACTCTCGGCGTGTTGCTCGAGCCGTTCCAGACTGAAAAGTTCAGCGCGGATCGGCTCTTCCAGATTGGGAAGAAGAATGGTCGAAGTTTGGTTCCTATTCGTCATGGAAATCAGAGATCATGGCGCAGATGTCTGCGAGTCCTATGGCCTTTCCCCCATGGAGGATAAAGAATTTGCGGGCAAGTTGCAAAATTGTTCTCGACGTGCTTAGCGGACGGACCCGGAGGCGAGGTGCGGTATGAACTTACTGAGCTGCGTTTTTTCAGATCCAAGGTCATTAGGACGAGGAGAAAACGCAGCTCAGCAGCCGTACCTATTGGTTCGAAGCCTTTTGTGATTCGTTGTGTGGCGCGTTCTTTTGCAGCACGCGGATAAGATGCTGTCCGGATTTAGGAATCGCGGCTTTGCCGCCCAGCACGATTTCCCTGGCTGTGATTTTGCGGCCATAGACATCGGCGTTGGCGTCATCATCGGGGCGAAGCGTGGAACCTTCGAGGGAAATGCCGGCAAACAGGCCGCGGGAGCGAGAATAGCTCAGGATTTCCGCGCGCAAGTAGGCGTCAGTGTCCGCGGAAGCATCACGGCCTTTGGGGCCGGCCGCGGCGGAAGCATCGGCGCCGAGTTTAACCTTGCTGTCCAGAATCGAGGACGCGCCCCTCTCGTTCATGACGAGAAGGACGAGGTCAGTGGCCTGGCCGCCGATTTGAAATCCAATGCTGCCGCCTTCGAGTGCGTACATCGCCGGAGCGCCCCAGGCGCCGTTGAAATGTTCTCCCGTCCGACAAACCATTGCCCCGCGGCCGTAGCTTCCACCGACAACGAATGCTGCCTTCAGAACGGATGGAAAAACAATAATGCACTCTGCTTTTTCCAACAGCTCTTGCGGGATGTTGTCGGGTACATCCATGACTTCCTGCAAAACGGTTCCGGAATTTTCCAAACGTTCTTCTTCCTTGTTTGCGGCGAATACGGTTGTCGCGGCAAACAAAATGCAGACACCAAGAGTCAGTTGACGAAACATCGCGAACCTCCACTATCATCTTGCTAGTTGATGAACTTCGATTAGTACCAAAAATGTTCCTGAAGCGCTTTCGATCGTACTTTGGGCTGGGCAACAGGCTCTCTGGAATCTTTTCTCAAACATCCTCGCTCGACCTTGTTACGACTTTTGTCTCGCGCCGATGATGAGCAATGCCGCTCCACTCAATAAAGCCAACCCTCCGACGATCGGCGGAAGCGGGATGCGCTCCGTGTCGTCTCTTGTGGCGTGAATCGGACCCACGTCGATAACTTTTTCCTGGCGGGTATAGCTGAATCCCTGGTAGACGAGGGCGAAAATCCCTAGAACCGCAAGTAGAATTCCCAGCACAGTGATGGATTTCATTTGTTATTCTCCGCAATCCAGCGAGCCTCCTTCGGCGCCTGGATGACGCTTCCGTTCCTCCGACAACGATCCTAGACGCTGCGCACTCCCCCGTCTGTTCACTTGTGCACAGTCGCCCGTCCGCTGGGAGAAGTCTTCGCGGCTCAAGGCTTTGCGTAGGCGGCGATCAGGCGGCGGGAAAACGCGATCATGTTGCGCGACGCGGGCCTGGCCCAGATGGCCATCTGTACGGTGGCGCTCCAGACAAGCAGCGCACCAAGGCCTACCAGGGCTAGAAAGAAGAAAGCCAAACTAAATAAGGTCAGCGCGGCCAGAAGTTCGCGGACGTAGTAAGAGTACAGACCAAGCCCCACAATCGCAACGATCAGTCCACACGAGTAGTCTCTAATCTTAATTTCAGGCAATGAATCCCCTTGTCTAATTGGACTGGAGTCAGCGATTTTGCTCAAACCTGCGGAGCAGCCTAATGCCTGGCCCCGTCTGTGGCATTCCGGACGGGGCCTCATCCTCCATCAAGCTGCATTCCGTGCCGGTGGAATGTCTTGCCTAGTCGTGGTCTGGATGGGCATGGCGCCAATTCCAATAATTGGACTGCTCTCTCTTGCTTGACCTCGAGAATTCGTGGGATCTTTTGTGATTATTGCTTAAGTACACTCCCCAAGATCTGTTCTCGTGATCATCCCAGTTGTGGAAATCCTTGTGGCGGGAATCATAAACTCGGATCTGAACGCCGTCGTCGTTCGGTCCAGGAGCGGCCATGATTGCCACCGGAGCCGCAAGGGCAGCAGCCAGTAAAAGCGAACTCATGTAACGATGTGTAATGCGCATGTGATATTCCTCCAAGAGAACTCTGCGATTTCCGTGTTGGAACGGTGAGAAGTGAAGGTGAACTTCTTGATCCTGCCTTCAGCAATGGTCCTTTGCTTCCTTATCTATCCGTTTGTAAGAGCATCATGAAGGTACGGAACGCGAGTGTCTGTGCTCTTTTGTACGTATTCCATATGTTGTTTTTTTATTCTTTGAGGAGCGGAACGGACAAACGCGGCAGAGCTTTGGCGCGCGCCAATTTTAGAGAAGCCCAGTGCTGCGGAGGACGTGGCTGCGCGGCAGTGCTTCAGTCAGAGGACAGGTTGCTCCTGCAACCTGTCCCCCGTTAGAACGAAATCGAATGCGCTGAAGTCAGACGAGCACACGAGAAACCGGTTAAGGTTCTCAGGCGTTTCGCTGCGTCGCGATCCCCAATTTACGGGCGAGGAGCCAGCGGCAAGTTTTGCATTGCGGCTGGACCTGCCCCGACCGTATTTCCGATCACCTCTCCGGATACGACGAGTTCGACGCGGCGATTCTGCTGCCGGCCACCCGCCGTGTCGTTGGAAGCGACTGGCTGCGACTTGCCAAACCCGCGCGCCGTCATCGACGCCGCGGGAATGCCCTGCTGGCCGAGGTAGTCTCGCACCGAACCGGCGCGATTTTCCGAGAGTTGCTGATTGTAAGCGTCGCCGCCTACGCTATCGGTGTTGCCTTCGATGGAAAGCGCCAGCGTGGGGTAGGCGATGACGATGCCGGAAATCTTGGCAAGTTTCTCGCGCGCGGCCGGGCGAAGCGTAAATTTGGCCGTATCGAAAAGAACATCGGACATATTGACGACGAGGCCGCGCACGGTGTCTCGCGTCTCCAGGATGGCGTTGAATTGCACCAGCAGGCGGGCGCGAAGTTCTTCCCGGTCAATCACGGCTTGGCGAAGCTGTTGATCCGAATTCGCGGCGGCGAGGCGATCTCTTGCCGAATCGGACTCCGCGTTTCTTTGGTGTTGTTGGGCTTCCGCAGTGGCCTGATTGGCGTCGGCGGCGGCGAGGCGGTTTCTTGCTGATTCGGACTCCGCGTCTTTTTGGTGCTGTTGGGCATCCGCGGTAGCCTGATTGGCGTCAGAAGCGGAGGCGCGATTCCGGTCGGAATCTGCTTGGGCATCCAATTTCTGTTGCTGTGCAGTGGCGTTGTCCCGTTCGGCTCGCGCTTGTCCGGCAGCGGCGTTGCGAGCTGAATCCTGGGCATCGCGAGTCTTACCTTCGGCGTTCTCCCGCGCGCGATTTGCATCGGCGGCGTCTGCTTCGGCGCTGCGCTTTCCAGCATTCGCTGAAGCTAGGCGATTTGCATCCGCGGTACGGCCTTCTTCCGCGCGGATCTCGTCAATGCGTTTCACGGAAATTTCGCGGGCATCTTCCGCCGTCTGCACGACGAGGCGCGAAGTGGAGCTGAGCCTCTTCTTGTCGACGCTGTGGCGAACGGCCATGTCATCCGCCTGCTTCATCTGGCCGGAGGCATTGGCATAACTGGATGTCGCGTAGTTCTCGGCGCCCGCGGACTGGGCAATGCGCAGGGCATTGCGCGCCTCGAAAAACTCGAGCGGTAACTTGGTATTCAAAAGCACGGGGTCAAATTTATAGCCGGTGGGAATATAACCGCCGCGGTCGATCAATTCATATTTTGCATCCACCACTTCGGTAGTGCCAACAGTATCCGGGCGAATCTCATTTTCCATCACGACCACATTGCTCGGCCGCCGCACCGCATAATAAGGTTCCGCGGTCACGATCAGGGCGAACGCTTGAAGATCTGTCGTGACATCGAGCTTGCTTCGATCGTTGCTGCCGATCAGGACTTCACCGAGGTTGACCGGGCGGCCTTCGGGGGAAATCGCCCACATGACGTAGGTCAGATACTCCGGGCCAAACGTCGTAGGTTTTTGCATATTCCAAAACTCAACTTTGACTTCCATGGCTCCGCGATGACTATCTACTTTTGCCTCGCCCTTGGCGCCGGCCATCAGATCGGTGCCCGCGAAATCAATCTTGGTCGAGCCGCTGCGGTGCGCATATTTCACGGCCTTCACCGTTCGGTCCACCAGAATCATCTGATACATAGAGGTTTGGTCGGCTCGCCTTGCCGCGGCCGGGGAACTTTGCGGAACCCCGCCGGAACGGGCGGACGGGGCCAAAATGGCAACGGAAGCAATCAATGCTCCCCAAACAAAACTTCGCTTGCGTAAATTCGTGTTCATCAGAGATCTCCTGTAACGAAAAGCCTTGCTGTGCGCGCTGAAGAGTGATTTCAGACTTTCTTCCGCTCTTCATTTCGCGACATATTTCCTAAGTGGAATTCCTTTTTTATTTCTGGGGAAATTTCATCGGCCCCTCAGTAATAGGCTCGGCGGTCCTTAATCTTGGAATCGGTAGGTACAGGATGAGGTCAACGAAGGCAGGTGTCTGTACACTATTGCACGTATTCCTACTATTACGGTTTCCCGCGCGCGGAGGAGCAAAACGAAGAAGGGGTGCCAGGCTTGTTGCGTACGCCACTCTTGTAGAGAACCAGGACCGAAAAGCGTCTCCCAGAATGAAACTGGGGCGATGGCGATCAGGCTTGGCGTTTATTTCTGGATAATTTGCCTTGGCCGTTGGGGCGAGATTCGTTCGATCCCTAAGGCTTCGGCACATTCCAGACGTAAAGGAAGTTTTCGTCGGTGGCCGTCGCGACCGCGCGGTTGGATTTTCGAGTCGCGCGGTTTAGCGCGGAGCGAACGTTTTCCTTGGTATCTCCGAGGGCGGCCAAAGGGACCTTGAAGGCGGCACCTTCTCCAAGGTCGTCGAGGTCGCGCAGAATCGCGGTCACGATCGACTTGTGCTTCCCGTTTCGCGATCGAGGAACGTCCGCCATGGCCATGGTCTTGAAATGAGGTATCGCGTGATTGGTTTTCATGGCAATCTCCGTACGCCAAACGTATAACTACGCTCGCGCAATCATACGCAATCTAAGAGTAAAGTACAACAAAATCCGAAATGCTTACGCAGCCCTTCGCATTTCGATCCGATAGCGGAGTCCGCGCATTGGTCACGCCGCGTGCCGCCGAAATACCGTTGAACGGCCCGCAATCGCCATGCACAGATTTGCAAAAGATTTTCCCCGTATCACTTGGAGGATGCTACGGTGTGCCCAGGGGGACCGATCGATGCGAAAAACGTACACACATTTCGAGCGAGTTCCCGTCGAAGTGGCCGAGAAAATTCTCGAACAGCAGAACATCGCGGCCAAGCGCGACGGCGATCGCAAGCGCGTGGTTAAAAAATCAGAAAGAACTGCAAATGAGCTACACGCGGTACCTGAGAAAGCAGAGGTCTTAGTACCATGAGCACAATGAAAAAACCGAAGACCCCAATGCCCATTAACTTCGATGTCCAGGCCTTCCTCGATTCCGCGGGCGTGGCAAGGAACATTACGGAATTCCAGGCGAAGGACACCATCTTCTCCCAGGGAGATGCCGGCAAAGATGTAATGTACATCCAAAAAGGCACGGTAAAACTCTCCGTCGTCTCAAAGACCGGCAAGGAGGCAGTCGTCGCCATGCTGAAACCCGGCGACTTCGTCGGCGAGGGCGCCTTGGCAGGGCAGCCGGTGCGCATCGCTACGGCTACGGCAGTTGCACCTGTCACGCTGCTGGTGATCGGCCTGAAGGAGATGATCCGTGTGCTCCATGATGAACACGCCTTCTCGGATCGCTTCATCTCCTATATGGTGGGGCGCAATATCCGGATTGAAGAAGATTTGATTGATCAACTTTTCAATTCCAGCGAGAAGCGGCTGGCGCGAACTCTCCTCTTGCTGGCCCGCTACGGCAATCACGAAAAACCGCAGTTCGTACTCCCTAAAATATCTCAAGAGACGCTGGCGGAAATGGTCGGCACCACGCGGTCACGCGTAAATTTTTTCATGAATAAATTCAAGAAATTGGGATTCATCAATTACGAGGGCGGGCTCCACGTGAACGACTCGCTGCTGAGTATTGTCCTCCACGATTAGGGGAGTAGACCCTTCAGAAGAAACGCTCGCCAAATCTCCAGGTCCATTTCTTGTTCTTGCGACCTCGCCAAAAATAGAAAACCACAGTGGCAGCGGCAATCAGCGCCAAAAGGATGGCCACTACGGCGGGGTGTCCGTGCTCCGCGATGAACGCAATGATTTGCCGGCCATAACGCGCGGACAAATAAGCCAGAACCATGTATCTGGAGATTCGGCCGAGTGTGAGCGCCGCCAGGAATTTTCTCGCCGGATATTGCATGGCGCCCGCCGCAAGCAGAAATGGAAGCATGGGAACAGGGGGAGGCAGAATTGCAGGGATGGCGATGGCGGCGGACCCCCATCGTCCGAAAATCTCGCAAACTTTGTCCACTTTTCTGCGCGAGAATCTGCGGTCGAGCGCTTCTTTCCCGCCCTTGCGAGCGAGCCGGTAGGTGACAAAGCCACCGACGAGTGAACCCACCGTCGCCATCAAACCGTAATAAGGCCAGAATTGCTCCTGGCGCGAGGACAAGGCAATCGTTGCCACGTCCAGGATTCCCGGAAGCGGAAGGAGGGAGCTATCCAGAAGGCCGAGGGGAATCAGACCTAGCCCACCGAGGTGAAAAAGCCACCGCCGCATACTTCGTGCCGCCATCGGCAGCAACGCCGCGATTAGGTGTCCGGTGATCATCTTAATTTCTGGGGCTCAAATCCAGCGCGCAGTTTCGCAGGCAGCAGAGGCGGAACTTTCCGTGCTAGACCCCGAGGACTTTCTCCACCTGGCCGATTTTCTTCTGGACTTTCCCACCAAACTTTTCGCCTTGGCCTTCCGCTTCCAGGTTGGGATTGTTTGCCGCCCTTCCAACTTTTTCCTTCACTTTGCCTTTCACTTCGTGAAACTTGCCTGCGGCTTTGTCCTCTGTGCTTTGTTTCATGGATTGTCTCTCCTTAAGCGCAATTTGATTTTGCGCGTCACGGCCCTGAGCCGTCCGGCGCCCGTGCATTTACAAAAACCATCGAGTTCAGTGCGAGGCGGGCGAGGTCAACGTAATCCGCCGACCAGATACACGACCAACAAGACGAGTAGGACGGTTCCGACGATTCCGAGGCCACCGCCTCTCCCCCACCTGGAGTAGCCGTAATAGCCGCCGCCTCCGCCGAACAACAGCACCAGAAGAATAATTAGCAGTAACATCGAAACTCCCCCTTCCATTTGCAAAAATCAACTGTCGAGCCGGCCAAAAATTGTTAAGGTCTTGCCGGCATTTTCTGCCACACCTGTCTCCCCCGGTTCGGCAGACAGCCGCGCAACTGGCGGAACCATCGAGCTCTGGGAGCCGTTTCAATTCACCCGGTTTTCCGCGGCGATGACGACTTCTTCGACGGCTAGAATCAAGTCCTTGCGGATATCCAACTCCCATCCTGGCTGAATGCGCACGCGTACGTCGGCCGCGGATTCGGCAACAATGCGGCAAGGCATTGGGACATGACACTGGCGGATCACGACGAGCATAACCACTGGTTTACCGAGCCAGGAGGAATACACGGGCGAAAAGAGTTCCGTACGGTTGGCGATCACGTTGGGAAGCCTCCTCTCACTTCGGATTGGCTACACTAGGTGCACAGGTACTTGTAGCGCTGCTGCAATGGAAAATCTGTCCAAATTTGAACAGATCGCGAAGGTTCGCGCGGATTAGCGGCGGGCGTCGTGCGCACCTCGGGGCAAGAAGGCGTTGCATGAGGTGGGTACCGACGCAGGACAACGCCGCGGGATTGACTTGCTTGGGTCAGCATGCTTTCTTCAGTACCTTCATCTCGTACAGCGCGCGATCCGCTGCCTGAAATAAGGTGTCGATGGTTGCGCCATCTGCCGGGTAAACTGCCATGCCGGCGCTCACGGAAAGCGGTGGCTCCTCGCAATCGCTGCTCAATCGCTCGCAGATCCGTTTCCTGACGAGCGCGGCATCTTTTGCGCCGGTCTCCGGAAGGACAATCGCAAACTCGTCCCCGCCGTATCGCGCGGCCGTATCGATCGAGCGGCAGGAAAAACGGAAGATATCCGCCAGGCGGCAGAGGGCCCGATTGCCGGCCAGATGGCCATAGCGGTCGTTGATCTGCTTCATCCCGTCCAGATCAAACATGAGCACAGCAAAGGCGCGCCCGGTGCGATCCGAGCGCTTGATCTCGGATGCGAGTTCCTCGCTCAGCCGGCGGTAGTTTGCCAGGCTGGTCAGCGCGTCAGTCGCCGCCAGATGGCGGAGATGATCTTCCCAAGCGCGTTGCGCGGTGACGTCCTCGGCGATGATCTCGCAGCCCATCGGCCCTTCTTCCTCATTGCCTGCTTGCCTGCCGCTGAGCCGGACCTTCATGGGCGTCCCATCCTTCCGCTTCCATTCGACTTCGACCAGGTCGATGTGGCCCGATAGCCGGTAGGGCTCAAACAATTGGGCGCGCTCGATTGGATCGCGGATGATATCCGCGGCCAGATTTGCAGCCTTCAAATCCTCTTTCGATCCATAGCCGAGCATGGTCACCATCGCCTCATTCACCTCGAGAAACTTGCCATCCACGTCAAACCGGCAGATGCCGTAGGTGGGATTTTCGAGCAGTGCGCGATAGTGCGCTTCCGAGTGCCGCAACGCCTTCTCCACTCGGTCTTGTTCCCCGCGCAGGGTCGTTCGCTCCACGGCGACCGCTACGGCGAGCGGCAGGCGCACCAGGCGAGTCTTGTCCACGCAATCGGACGCGCCTTTCCTCATGAATTCGTCCACAATTGCCGTTTCCAAGGGCTTGGTTACGAGAATGAATGGAATTTCCTGTTCCTGTTCTTGCAGGAGGGCCAGGGCCTGCAACCCCGTCCATTCCGCCGCAGCCGTATCCGCGAGGACAACGTCGTAATGCTCCTTTTGCAGCCTCTCGACGAAATCTGTCCGCGTTTTGACCACATCCGCCGAGATGGCAAATTGCGCCTTCTTCAGTTCCTGCAGGCAAAGTTCCACCTCGGCCAAATTATCGTCAACAATCAGGGCGCGAATCATCCGCCGGCGGTGGGTCGGAAGACTTCGTTGAGCAGGGCCTCGAGGATCTTGCGGTGCCGTCTTCTGGGCTATTTGCAGCATTTGAATACTCCCGTATTGTTCTTCCGCATCAGTCAAGTGTTTTTCCGCCCAGCGAAAGGAACCCTTGGTGATGCTCTACAGTCGACTCTAGGTCGCCAAGAAATCCGCCACTGTTCAAAATGGAACAATCAATGACAATGTGTCGATTCAGATAACAGAAAAGTACGGATTGGGGCGGGCGACGTGCAGTGAAAATTAGGGTATTGATTACGGCGTTGAACTGTTTGAAGTTTTCGGTGGCAGGACCGCCCGTATCAGAGACTCAGCCTGTTTCCACACATTTGAATCGCATTCAATTTGCGTGTGGGGCTTGACGAAGACGCGGTCGTACCAAGGGCACTCGTTGCAGGTATACGGGCTCGTCTTGTAGTCGAATCGAAACTTTCCGATGATCTTGGTGCGCGCTGGATCGGCCGCGCGAATGACGGCCAGGCCGTGCACGAGTCCGTTGGATTGATGGAAATTGGCGGCCTGGGCCACGTTCGCGGGAATGAACACATCATTAATTATGAATCCTGGAAACGCTATCCACTTGGATGATGAGGAGCACTGGGATGCCATCTTTTTCCAGTTCACGTGCCACGGCGACGGCTGCCGGGCCGCCCCAGCTATGCCCATAAAGGATGATGTGCGCATTCTGTTTTTCTCCAGGTGAAAGAGTCGTGTCATGATTCGTGTCCAGCTGAGTAAGGATTTTCTTCCGGGCATTTTCGCCGTGGTAGCTCTCGAAAGTCTCCACATCCACGCCCGAGGGGTAAGCCTTGCGCAGGCGCGCGGCGAGCTGCACCTCGCTTTGGACGGGATCATCGTGCTTGATGAACCCGCCGACGAAGCCGATGACGATGAAGGGCGGCATCATGCTCGCGGATGTTGCGGGGACGGAATTGTCGCGGTCGCCGAGCGGAACCCGCTCTCCGTGTCCCGTGACAGCCTGGCCAAGCACAAAAATGGCCACGGGCGAAAAGGTAGAAGCGCAAATCGAAGTACCAATTCGATGAAATGGAATCGCGTTCCTCACGGGAGGCGAGGATCCCCGCAAAGCATTGTCACTGTTCCAGGATCTCACTCGTCCGGCGGAATGGGAGCAGCAAAAGGCGTGTTGGCTGGCATGCCGCTCCTCGCCTTAGGTACATGTTGGCAATGCTGTGCGGGGGACGTCCGCAACATTCGTGCCCGGAGTCTCCGAACTCTATTCGTTCGGCGATGTCAGAGGCGGCCGAGAAGCAGGAGAATGACGACGACCACAAGAGCGAGTCCCACTCCCCCTGTGGGAGCATAGCCCCACTCCCTGCTATGCGACCATCGCGGTAGCGCGCCCACGAGCGCGAGGATCAAAAACACAATCAATATTGTTCCAAGCATAGTTCGCTCCTTTTTTCCAGGATATAGCGACAGTACTTTCAACAGTCGCTTTGTTGCCGCCATCGTAATTCATTCCCGATGGCTTATTACCCTACCCGAATATGGGAGAAGGAATGAAACAGCCCGAAAACGTCGAGAAGCCACAAAACTACGCCGATCACCACGACGGCATTCAGGATCGACTTGATCGTCCCTTGCATCGGGATGAAGTTATTGACCAGCCACAGCAAAACTCCTACTACGATCAGAACCATCAGTAATTGAAGTAAAGGCATCGACTATTACCTCCTCATTTTCTAGGCCGCAATGCGGCCTGACCCGAGGACTGACGCGAACTTCTGTGTTATCCGAGAACTGTTATCGCCGGCTGGAATGCAATGGGATCCGTGTTATCCGGTGTTGTTTCGGCGGAAGTGTGTGGGGCATGTTTTCGCCTCGGCCGGTTTGCTTCCCCCACGCCACGTCATGCTAGAAGAATCACAGACCCGTGTCTGTTCACTTATGAACACATATGTGATTCGGTTCGCCATCGGGAGCGCCACCTTGCATTGCAAGAACTCTCCAAAATGTTCAAAAGGATACAGCAGATTCGCTTTCCTGAGTTCAAGCTCCAACCGAGGACATAACTATGAATCGCCCTAAAGTTATCGGCACAGCAGTTCTGTTATTACTTTTCGGAACCACTACTCTTGGGTTCGCACAGCAAGAACAAAAAGGGGACAAGCAGGATAGGCCGGAAAAACAAGCCGAGCCCGCGCAACAGAAGGGCCAGCAGCAACAACAGAAACCGGCCACCCAGCAGCGCGCCCAACAACAGCAGGAAAACAAGAACACGCAGCAGCACGCCCAGCAGCAACAGCAAAATCAGAACAGGCAGCAAGCGCAACAGCAGCAGCAAGACAAAAACACGCAGCAACATGCCCAGCAGCAACAGCAAAATCAAGACAGGAAGCAAGCGCAACAGCAGCAGCAAGACAAAAACACGCAGCAACACGCCCAGCAGCAACAGCAAAATCAGAACAGGCAGCAAGTCCAACAACAGCAGCAGCAAGACAAGAACACGCAGCAGCACGCCCAGCAGCAACAGCAAAATCAGAACAAGCAGCAAGTGCAACAGCAGCAGCAGGACAAGAGCACGCAGCAGCACGCTCAACAACAACAGCAAGACCAGAACAGGCAACAAGCCCAGCAACAGCGACAAAGCAATAACAACCAGCAAATTGCTCAGCGGCAGTCCGATCGACCTGTCCAACAACAGCGCACACAGCAGCAACAGATTGCGCAGCAAGGCGAACAGCGAGGTGACTGGCAGCAGCGTCGTGCCCACAGCTTTGATACCGAGCACCGCAATTGGCAACAACGCGGCGGCTATAACGGCTACCGCATTCCGGACGTTTATTTCAGCAGTTACTATGGTCCAGGTCACTCGTTCCGCATCTACGGCCTCCCCTTTATGGAGGTTGGCGGGTTTCCGCGCTTCCAGTACGGCGGCTACTGGTTCAGTGTCGTTGATCCGTATCCGGAATTCTGGGGAGACGACTGGTACGAATCGGATGATGTTTTCGTCGCTTATATTGACAACGGATATTACTTGTACGATAGCAGGTATCCCGGCCGCCCCGGGGTTGCAATCAGCATTTCGTTCTAAGTGTTTTGTAAAGTGATGCGGTCGTCCTCAAGAGAAGCGCCCAGCTCCATGGAACCGGGAAGTGTCCGTGGAGTTTGGCGCGCCTCTTTCACCGCTGCCTCGACAATCTTGTAAGAGACAATCGCCCTCCCCATTTTTTAAGCCGGCACCGCCTGAGCACAGAATATGGATCGCGGGCTTCCCTCTTATCGCTCGATCACAGCAACAATTTTTTCTCCCGTCACTGGAATATTCGCTTGGTGACCCAATCCTTGTGCTGTATTGAACAGACGCATCTGGTTCACTCCCGTATAAACACTTCAGCTCCACCTGCCAGCCAGAATCTGGTCAAAGGCGGATCTCCCTAAAGCGGAACAGTGATTTGGTCCAAAACAACGACGGCCGCGTAGCCGAACCGCCCCGATTTCTGTGTGGCGAACAAAGTCGTACGGCCGAATTAGAAGACACGAGATGAATCGATTTACGAAAGGGAGTTCAAAAATGAAGATCTTCAAAGTTGTCGCACTACTGTGTTCTTTCGCCCTGGTCGTCATGGCATTTGCCGTGAATGTCCAGGCCGATACGTTCAACAAGAAAACTGTATTCACGTTCAGCGGGCCTTTTGAAGTTCCGGGCGTGGATGCTCAGATCCTGCCGGCCGGCACGTATGTTTTCAAAGTGTTGGAATCTTTTGGCGACCGGAACATCGTCCAAATTTTCAACGAGGACGAAACGCATCTCTTCACCACGATTCTCGCCATCAACAACTATCGCTTAAAACCGGCGGAAAAAACGGTATTGACGTTCAAGGAACGAGGCGAAGGCCAGCCGGAAGCGATCAAGGCCTGGTTTTATCCCGATAACGCCTTTGGCCAGGAATTCGTTTACTCAAAGAAACGTGCGTTGGAGCTGGCAAAGATCGTCAACGAACCCGTCCTCGCGATGCCCATCGAAACGAACACCGTGCCCCCCGCGGAAGTTTTGAAAAGCATAAAACTCGAAGCGATCAAACCAACCGGTGAAGAGGCTCCCGTAACCGAAGTTGTCCAGGCCCCGCCGCAGGCTGCGGTTGCGGCGCCCGTAACGACAGCACCGGTAACGGCGCCAGCCGAGAAGACAGAAGTCGCGCAGGCGTTGCCCCACACCGCCAGTTCATTGCCACTCGCAGGGCTGATCGGGTTGCTTTCGCTGTGCGCTGGCTTTGTACTTGTGATCATCACAATGCGTGCCGCGTAAAAAAGAACACGTGCGTGGATTGCGGGGGTAGGCGAGTTTGGCCTGCCCTCACGGCTGGTAGAGCCCGAATTCCGGGCCCTCGCTCGGAATCCATAAGACGCCTGCATAATATAAGGGCAGCCAATAAACATAGGCAATGCTCATGAAACGACATTTCGCCTGGACGTACCATTGGTTCTCGATGCTTCTCCTGATTGTTTTCCCGGGCGTCGCCTTGTCTCAACAAAACTCGCAGGCTCCGCCTTCTCATCAGGACGGATACACGATTCGGACCAGTGTGGATTTAGTTGTTTTGCGAGCGACCGTACGGGACGGCAAGGGAACTCCGGTCGCGGGACTGGGCAAGGATGACTTCCAGGTCTTCGAAGACAAAGTCCCTCAACAAATCGAATCCTTCAGCCACGAAGATGTGCCGGTCACGGTGGGCTTGGTGATCGACAACAGCGGCAGCATGCGTTCCAAGCGCTCCGACGTAATTGCCGCAGCCCTGGCTTTCGCGCGCTCCAGCAATACGGAAGATCAGGTGTTCGTGGTCAATTTCAATGAGCATGTTTCGATGGGTCTTCCAGGCAATGTGCCATTCACCGGAAACCAGGAACAATTGAAGTCTGCCTTGTCCAGAAATAAGGCGGACGGCCTGACGGCGCTTTACGACGCCGTGGCCGTTGCCCTCGAGCAATTGAAGAGGGGCAAATGGGACAAGAAGGTGTTGATTGTCATCAGCGATGGTGGCGACAACGCCAGCCGACACAAACTCGCCGAGATCCTGTCGATGGTGAATCAATCGAGCGCGATCATTTATACGATGGGGATCTTTGACGAAAACGATGACGATCGGAACCCGCGTATGCTTAAACAATTGTCCAAGATCTCCGGGGGAGAGGCGTTCTTTCCAGAGTCTCTTGAGCAAATTCTTCCGATATGCCAGCAAATCGCTCACGACATCCGCAACCAGTACACCATCACTTATGCGCCGACAAACAGGAAATCCGATGGAACCTACCGAGCGATCGAAGTGAAGGCGCGGAAAACGTCGACTCGCGGGCGATTAACCGTCAGCACCCGCGCCGGTTATTCTTTGCCCTTGAGCCCTTCTCCAGCGAGCAGCGCCCTGAGCAGCCGGCCATGAGGTACACAATCAAACGGAGAGTCTCTCCTTCGAAGCGAACTCATTTCATCCTGCGATGGAGCAGAGACGCTTTCCTTGTCGTTGGTGTGCTGATTCTGGGTTACTGCGGCTATGTCTGGCTCGATACCAAACTCTACCAGGCCAACGAAACCCGGCACTTTCAACAGCAGATAAAAGATTTCCAGCCGGGCATCACCAGCAAGGGCCGCGTTCAGGAGGTGTCCTTCCACCCGGCTGCTGGGAAGGCTTTGGGGGAAATCGAATTAACACGTATCGGTGTTACTGCGATGATCCTAGAAGGTACGGATGATCGAACCTTGCGGCGGGCGGTCGGGCACATTCCCGGGACTCCGCTGCCGGGACAGCCTGGAAATGTCGCCATCGCGGGGCATCGGGACACGTTTTTCCGGGCGCTGCGCAATGTCCGCCAGGACGACGAAATCACTTTACTGACGCTCGAGGGTTCCTACAGTTATCGCGTGGACTCGATAATGGTAGTTGGGCCCGAAGATTCGCAAGTCCTGAATAATTCGGGCGGCGATATCCTGACCCTGGTGACCTGCTACCCATTCTATTTCGTGGGGCCCGCACCAAGAAGATTCATTGTCCAAGCGCAAAGAATTTCCAAATGAAGCAGGCCGGGCCAGAACGGTTTATCCCGTATTGAAGCTGCGGCTAGCATCCCAGTTTGATTGAGGTCGACACGCCTCCGAAACGTTCCCGCGTTTGAGGCCTTCCTGTAACATCTTCCACTTCTCGTCGGAGGATCAATCTAAACGCCGTTTCATACTCATGTCGCCTCTGTTTGGGGCCCCTGAATCTAGCTAAACGAAGTGTCCAGTCTTACCGGGGAGCACCACACCTTCTGTCTGTGGCGACCACTGATTGCAATGCTGATGATACCGGGCTTACTGCTGAAGTTCTCATTCTCGTAAGATACTGATTGTCGGTTAATCGTTGAAATGTGGTGCCGGATTCAGTGCCGGATTTTCTTCTGCTTGCTGCATTTTGGTGCAGTGGTTCCGGCTGGCTTAAAAGGCCGCCGCTCTACCGCCGAGCTACGCCCCTGCAGTACAAACTGTTAATTATATAGATAGCTAGAATGCACCGCAACCACGAACGGCACGCGTTACCGTTGGGCGGTCAGAACAGAAATCCCGGCTATAATGTGGGCATGAGGATTCTCATGTTTACGGGCAAGGGGGGCGTGGGGAAGACCAGCCTCGCGGCCGCAACTGGCGTCAGACTTGCTCAGTTGGGCCGCCAAACATTGATTATGAGCATTGATCCGGCGCACAGCCTGGCGGATTGCTTCGACTTGGACAACGACTTGTTCCGCGTTCAGACTTCCGATCCATTTCCGATCAGCGATCGGCTTTCGATTCTGGAATTGAACATTCAGAAAGAGATCAAGCGCCACTGGCAGGAGATCTCCTCCTACGTCAGTTCCGTGCTGCGGACCACTGGGATCAGCGGCGTCGAAGCGGAGGAACTCGCCATTCTTCCGGGCATGGAAGAACTGAGCGCCATGATGTACATCAATCAATACCGGCGGGAGCAGCGGTACGACGTCATTGTGCTCGACGCCGCCCCCACCGCCGAATCTCTCAGGTTCATCAGCATGCCCACCACGCTGGACTGGTACATGAAGCACATTTTTCCCTTTCAGCGAAATCTGCTCAAGGCTGTTCGGCCCATCGCAAACCGAGTGGCGCCGTTCGAGCTGCCCACCGACAGCTATTTTGTAAATATCCGCGAACTATTCCAGAAGTTGGAGGGCGTCGACGAAATCATGGAAGATCCGCAGGTCACGAGCGTCCGGCTGGTTACCAACCCGGAGAAGATGGTGTTGCGCGAGACGCAACGCGCGTTCGTCTACTTCTCGCTTCACGGGCTGACGGTCGATTCCATCATTGTCAATCGCGTACTTCCGGCCGAGGTGATGGATACGTGGTTCAGCGACTGGCACATGTCGCAGGAGAACGTCCTTCGGGAAATCGAGGAGTACTTTGCGCCCGTGCCGGTCAAGCGCGTTCCTTTGTTCGCCCACGAAGTCTTCGGCCAGCAGCGACTGCACGATCTGGCCGCCTTGTTGTATCCTGGAGACGAAGACCCGTCGGCGGTGACTCGAACGGAGAAACCTTACAGCTTCGGAAAGCGAGATGGAATTTACGAAATTCGGGTTCTTCTGCCGTTCGCCGCGAAAGGTGAAGTCGGGCTTTTCAAGAAGGGCGATGAACTGGTAGTCGAGATCGGGACTTTGCGCCGGCACATCGGCCTGCCGCGGTCGATGGCGATGCTGCTCCCGTCTCGCGCCAAGCTGGAGAACGGGCTCCTCACAGTCGAAATGCAGGAGGCAAAATGAACGAGCGACAGACCAACCAGAGCGCCACAGGCAAGAGCGTCACTCATGAGCGCTGCCTGTGCTATGAAGTCTTGGACCTGTTCCGGGCGCGCCTGGGTGTTTCACCCCAGGTACGTCAGCACTTGGCGAACTCGCGCATTGAGTTCCTCAAGGCGATCCGCGAAGTGATCGACGAGCGGATCGAGCAACTGTCGAAACCGGTTCAGCAGGGCACCAAGATTCGAGTGGAGTAAGTGGAGTTGACGAGTCGCAGCAGCCTGTCCTAGTGCCTCGCCAATAATTCCTGGCAGGCGTCTGTGTCGGGGATGTTAGTACATCTTGACGGTGCGCAGTTTAGATCGTGACGGCTCCTTCTGAGCGGCGTCTTTCATAGCTCTTGGCAAGTTGGCAGGTGACTACTTCATCTCGACACATTCCAGTGCCTCGCGACTCGGGCCTTCAATCAATCCGGCGCGCGTACCAATGCACCGCGACACCATCGAATAAGACACCGAATCCGTTCTTGAAAAATGCGGATTAAAGGGCGCGCAAAGCAACCGACACAGGTTGGCGCGCGGCTCGAATGGCAGGAGGCACGCCGCCGACGAGTCCCATGAAAAGTGCGAACGCGATCCCCCCGAGAAGCAAGTCAGGAGTCACACGGAACGCAAACGCGAGATAGCTAAAAGTCTGGAAATTCATGGCCCCGGTCGTCAGCCCGTTCAAAGGAATGACCAAAAGGCATCCCAGCGCGCCGCCCAGGAAGGAGATCAATAGCGCCTCAATCAGAAAGGACACCACGACGCTGCCGGCGCCGAAACCCAGCGCTCGCATGGTAGCAATCTCGCGCGAGCGTTCCGCGACCGCCGAGTACATCGTATTGAGCGCGCCGAAAACCGCGCCAATGCCCATCACGATCGCGATTATCGTCCCCAGTACAACAATTAGTGTAGTGAGATTGCGCGACTGCTTGTCGTAGTAGTCGCGTTCCCGATCCACTTGGACGGTCATGCGCGGATCGGAGGTGAGCGAATCCTTGAACGCAGCCATCGCGTCGGAAGACGTGAGATGCACGGTGATGGATTGGAAGACGTTCTCCGGACGGTGGTACACCTGGTTCAGAACCGTGGCGTCGCCCCAGACTTCGGAGTCGAACGCGGCGCCTCCGGCATCGAAAATCCCCACGACATTCCACGTGCCGCCGCCGAACTTGATGGTATCCCCCAATGCCAATCCTTGATACATCACGGCGGCGTTCTTCCCGACCACGAGTTCATTGAGGCCGGGTTGAAAGAATCGTCCCTTAATGATCTTGATGTTATCGCGCACGCGTAAGACCGCGGGTGATACGCCGCGCACTTGAACGTTCGCGTTCGTTCCGCTGGATTTCAGCGGAAACGCCGCGATCAGTACAACCTCGGCGCTCAGTAAGGGCCCCAAATCCGATCGCGCAATGCCCGGCGCATCCGCAATCACCTTGACCTGATCGAGAGAAACAGCGCCATCGATTTCCGACGTGGAGCCTGCACGGCGCACTATGGCATTCTGCGGCGATCCCGAACTTACCAGCGTCATCTTGAATCCTCGCGCGAGTGACATCATAGCCACGAAGACGGAGACGGTGCCGGCGATGCCGAGAATGGCCACGATGGCAGAAGTCCAGCGCGCCCTTACGCTGCGTAAATTGTAGATGACAGGAATTGCCACAATCAGACTCTCCGTATCGCGTCTACCACACGCAGGCGCATCGCGGAAACCGCGGGCAGGATTCCCGCCGCCACACCGACAAGCAACGCCGCGGTCACTCCGCTCACGATCGTCAACGGAGGCAAATAGAAATAGGGCAAGATGCCATTCGTGGGATCACCATGCAGGCTGAACAATTTCGCCAGCAGCAACCCCAAACCTCCCCCGATGAATGCGACAGTCAGTGATTCCATCATCACCAGCACAAGCACGAATCGGTTGGAGAATCCCAGCGCCTTCAACACGGCCAATTCTCCAACTCTCTCACGCACCGCGATGGCCATGGTGTTCCCCGTCACGAGCAAAAGCGTAAAGAAAACTACGCCGCCCACGGTCAGGATCAGAAACTCGATGTTGCCCATCTGCTTCACGAACGACGCGGCGAAGGCCTTCTCGGTGTCTGTCTTGGTTTCGAAAGGCGAGTTGGCAAATTCCGTGTCGACGTCCTTGGCAACTTGGGCGGAGAGATCGGGATTGGTTACGCGGACGGTGTACCAGCCGACATCGCCTTTCCCAAAGGCTCTCCGCTCCTCCAGAAAATCCCAGTGAAACCAAAACTGGGTGGTGTCATCCTGAGGGCGCGAGCCTCGATAGATGCCTCGAAGATTGAACTCCCACGGCCCGGTATAGATCGTGCCCTTGATGGGGATGCGGTCGCCGATTTTCCACCCGAATCGGTCGGCAAGGCTCTGCCCGGCAATCGCGCCCTCGCGGTCCGCGGCAAAGGCCTGCCACTGCTCCTCTGGAACGTTGAACTCCGGAAACATGGCTCTCTGGTGCTCCACATCTATGGCGAACTGGGGAAAAAAATTTTTTTCGTCTTGGTAGACACCTCCGAACCAATTGTCGTAAGTCACCTGCTTGATCCCGGAAATCCGAAGCAAGCGGTCGCGGTAGGAAAGCGGCAGCGGTTGGATCAACGAAACCTTGTTGATAATCACAAGGCGATCGGCCCCGGCGACGTCCACGCCCTGGCTGAATGCTCCTCGGACAATCGCCAGTAACCCGAACAGAAATAGCGCGACAGCAAAAGATCCAATTGTCAGAGCCGTTCGAATCTTCTTTCGAAACAGATTTGCGAGTACCAGCGGCAAGAATTTCATGACACGCCCGCTCCCTCTGGCGCACCCACCAAACTTCCCTTTTCCAGGCGCAGCGTTGCCTGTGCCCGCCGCGCCACCGCTGGGTCATGCGTGACCATCAGGACTGTCTTGCCGAACTCCTGAACGAGCCGCACCATCAAGTCCATGATTTCATCGGCCGCCTTGCGGTCCAGGTCTCCTGTTGGTTCATCGCACAGCAAAAATGTTGGATCCGAAACGATGGCCCGGGCAATCGCCACGCGTTGCTCCTGCCCGCCGGAGAGTTGCCGCGGATAGTGCCGCATGCGGTCCGCCAGGCTGACCACCTGCAGGGCGGTTTCCACGTGCTGCCTGCGTTCGGATTTGGAAAGTTTCGTGAGCAATAGCGGAAGTTCGACATTCTGAAATGCGGTCAGAACCGGAATGAGGTTATACATCTGAAAAATGAAGCCGACGTGGCGCGCCCTCCAGGTCGTCAGCTTGCTCGCGGACATGTGCGTGATTTCATCTCCGGCCACCGTGATGGTTCCCGCGGACGGGACATCCAGTCCACCCAGCAAATTCAGCAAAGTGGTTTTGCCCGATCCGCTGGGCCCCATGAAAGCGACGAAATCTCCTTTATCGACATCTAGATTCAAGCCTTGGAGGACGTGGATTTCTTCGCCGCCGCGCGCGTATTTCTTATCGAGACCCCGCACGTGGACCAAACTTGCGGAGCCCCCGCTTCCGTCGACTTTTACCATGCCGCAAACCTCATTGTTTGACGGCGACGGTTTGACCGTCGCGCAGATTTTCGGGAACCTTCGCCACTAGCGTGTCCCCTTCGGACACGCCTGCGATGACTTCGACATCATCTCCCCGCTGGGATCCGAGGGTCACGGCGCGGCGTTCTACTTTGTTCTCATGTACCATGAATACGCTTGCTCTTCCGTCTTGTTGACGCACGGCTGAACTCGGGATCAAAGCCTTCGGTGCGGCGGCCCCGCCACCTGCGGTGGCGCGTGGCTGGTCTTCGCCCAGAAACGCAACCTTGACGCCCATGTCCGGCAGGATTCGCGGGTCGAGCCGGTCAAACGAGATGCGAACTTTCACGGTTGCCTTTTGGCGGTCCGCCGTCGGAATAATTGTCCGCACGTGCGACGGAATCTGCCAATTGGGGTACGCATCCAGCGTCGCGGTCACTTTCTGATGGTCCTTGACGCGCGCGATATAAGATTCATTGACATCCACTTCGATTTCGTTCGATTGCATATCCACGATGGTGGCAATCCCAGTTCGTGTGAATCCTCCACCGGCTGAGATGGGTGAAACCATTTCGCCCACTTGCGCATCCTTCGAAACCACTTGTCCTGTGAACGGAGCACGAATCGTACAGTTGTTCACATTTTCCTGTGCGACGTCGATCTTCCGATCCGCGGCGGCCACCTGCTCCTTTGTCAAAGATATGCGCGCGCGGTAGCTATCCGCCAGCGTGCGCGCGGCATCCAGAGCCTGTGGCGTTGAGACGCCCGCATCCGTGAGTTGCTGCGTTCGTTTCAGTTCCCGATCGGCATTCGCCAGATTTACTTGCAGGTCTTCCATCGAAGCCAGGGTCGCAATTCGATCCGCTTTAGCCGATGCGAGCGCGGCATCGGACTCAGAGCAATCGAGTCGCGCGATGATCTCGCCTTCCTTTACGTGCATGCCTTCGTCGGTGTCTACCTCGATGACTTTGCCAGTTATTTTCGCCGCCACGCTGGACCGCCGCCGGGGAGTCACATAACCGCTGGCATTGAGCAACGCCTGCGCGGTAGCATTCGCCGCGCTCCGAGCTGTCGTCACTTCCACCACCGTTTTCGAATCCTTGAAGTGATAGGTCGCCACTGCGCCCGCCAGGACGACAAGCAGAACTCCCGCAAGCCATCCCAAGCGTTTGCCCCAGTTGCCGCCCTTGCGAGCGTGGTCGTCAATCCTGAGAGCCGACAAATCTGCCGCCGGTGCGCGCTGCTGAGTGCTCATCGAGCCCCTATTATACAGACCACGATCCCGAGGGAGAGCAACTTCATCCATAAATACGCTGGATAGGTCGAAGAACTTTCAAGCGCTTATTTTTCTCCTGGGTGCAACGAACTCTCAGCAGTATCGAGGTCTTGCTTCGCCACGCCAAACCTCCGTCCGGATAGCCCGACGGACAGCCATTGGTGGTAGTTGGGCGAGTTCAGATTGTCGAGTTCGGTGATGAACTCCCAGAGTGCCCTTTCCTGCTCGGGAGCCGAATCCTGGTCGTACGCACGAGAACTCGGGAGAAAGGATGCCAATAAGAGTCAAAAAGGCACAACACTACTTTCCAATGGGGAACGCGTTTGTGTTTCGTGCGGGCCACTGCCGCGCTGAGTGCCTCGGAGCCGCAGCCTCGGATGGCGTTGCCACCTACTCACGTATAAATGGACACAGAGCCAGCACGGGAATGGAATAGTTGATTCCCTGCCCTCGGGATCAGGAAATCTTGACCTCCACCTGGGGCGGCAGCGGTTGTCCCTTGCCTTCGCCTCAATCGCGGGTGTGAATCTGCTGACGTTCAACGGCGCGTTTGAGCCACGTGGTGCCGACGTTCTGATCCTGTGAACGCGCAGCCCGAGTTCCGGATCCAAAACCTGCATTATGGTTTTCTCGAAGGAGACACTCGCATCGCTTTTTCGTTGAGCACCATGCCCGCTCTGCCGTCGCCGTAAGTTTCCGGCGAAGGCGCGCAGACGAAATCTACGCTTACACGATTGCACGGCCACACTAGATTCCAGAGCAGCACCAAATTCGCGGAAGACCCAAATCAGGTTGTCAAACGGACGTGGATCAAGGAAGCAGCGTCGACTACTTCCGCGGGGCGTGGATCGAGACGGGAAGCACTTTCACGTAGTTTGTAAAATCCGGATCCGTCGTAAAGATTGCCCACTCGCGTTTGATCGCTACAGCACAAAGAAGGATATCCACGATCGAAACTACAATTCCCTTCCCCCTGCACCGATTGCCAGCCTTGGCAGCCTCTTCGTGATCCGATGTGTCGATAGATTCGTCCGGAAAGGAGCGCAGGTGGAGACGAAGCTTTTCAAAGTGCTCCGTTGTCTTTATCCCTGAAAGCAGCTCTTGCCGAACCAAACCAATAAGCCGCGCTCTTCCCTCTCGAACGAGTTCGGACAGTTCAGCAACGATAAATTTCTCTGTGACATTCAGGTTTTCGGTCTTCCGCCGAAGTGCAAGGGACCAAACCGAGGTGTCTACCAGGACATTCATACACGTTTCGCCTTACGCTCGCGTTTATAATCGTAACCAGGCTGGTAGTCGATCGTTCCGAAAAGGGAAAGAATTTCCTGTTGCTTACGTCCCTTGATGTATTCCTCCAATGCGGCGGTGACGGTTTCTCTCTTGGTCCGGTGCCCGCCCACTTTCTGAGCCTCTTCCAATAGGCGGTCGTCAATTGCAAGATTCGTCGGCATGTCGTCCCTCGATGTGTAATAGTGTACACATTCTGACGTGTAAACGCCAGTGCAAAAATAGACCACGTTACGCCATGAGAATCATGCTGGCTCTCTGGGTTTTCCAGTCATCGATCTCACACCATCGAAGAAATGGCCGTCGGTGAACACGAGACTCCAGAATTTCCTGCTAACGCACGATAAGGTTCCCATGGAACCTTACCGGTCGAGCAGTACCGCAGCCTCGGAGGGCAGAACCACCGACGCAGGCATAAATAAATGGACACACAGCCAGTACGGGAACGGAGTAGCTGATTCCCTGCCCTCGGGATCAGGAAATCCTGACGTCCAACTGGAGGCGCAGCGATTGCCTCCCCCGTTGAAATTTTCATAGTAACTTTTCCCTAAGCGCTGATCGAATTGTGTAGCCAATGTGCGAATGAAGTCGTCTTCTAGTCCTCTTATGGATTGGGAGCTTGAAAGCTTTTAGGGGCAGCTAAGAGATTAGAGCTTCCGCTTTGAACCGTATCGCTAAGGTATTGAAACAGCGTCACTTAGATGCAGCAATCGCCCTAAGAGATCAAGTTTGCTTTCCCTAATTTCATCCCAACTCCATCAATATATCTGACTGGTGCAATCATCTGGTGAGGGATACTGGTCAGATAAATCGATTGGCTTGTTTCAAAATATGAGCATTATGTGCACTATGTGCACCATTTGGCGTTCGAAGGATTCATTGCAGTCAGAATGTCGCGCTAGGATTTCATCCAGTTTAAGACAATCCACGTGGGCTCCTCCCACTGTGCGTTTCGTATTCAAGAAATTTTTTATAACTCAGCATCTTTCTCAAACTTGTCAACCCTTTCTTGATCTTCTTGATTCTCGATTCAACGTGATGAGCCGATATCGTCGGTTTGTTCAGAGGATTGCGCCCCTCCCAAATTCGGCTGATCGAGAGACTGTGTTTGGTCATTCTGGGGTTGAATCGACGGCTGCACAACGTCATCTTGTTTGCGGTCCGCGGATTCGGTGGGCAATTTGCCTTTCGATCCGTCAGTCGGCGGACACTCGAGGCTTTGTGCGCCCCGAGCATTGCAAAACTCACACGGTTCCCCAGGCATCTCCGATCGAAGCCCGTCGGCAAGACCGTCCATGCCATGACGGGATACTAGATCGTGAATGCGCTTTCGCGTGGCACGATCAAGAAAACCCATGCATCCCGAACTGATCCGTTTGCGAGCGGAAAATAACTTGAGGTTGGTTAAAGCCGTTCCCACACCCTTCGCCGTCAGCCGAAAGCACTCTCCTGCTTGCTCAAGATTTACGTTTACCTCGTCGGTGAGATGTCTGAACGCCAAGGTCCCTTGCTCCGGCTGAAGGTGAATCAGCCGGAACAAAGTTTCGAGAACGGCGGTCCGGTCCGGAGGCAACGACTGGGTATGCATGCCGTTTTGCTGCTCCATGCATTCCAACAGACGCGCGCAAGCTTCCGGGTCATCCGCGATTGGAAATGCCAATGCCTCGTATATGTCACGATCCCGAGAGCGCAAGTTTTTGGCGCTCGGGATTTGCGACAATCGGAGCTTACTGTATTTCTCAAATCGGTAGTTTAGGAGTCGAGCGCGAAGTTCATCGCCAAGTACGACGATCTCCGGGTCTGTCGTTCTCAGCAAATCCGTTCGTGAGGTCTCCTGCATCGGAATGATGATGAACCGGCTATTCAGTGCGTCGTCGTCGGGCAGCTCTGTCCAGGAGACTACCTTTGCACCGTATGTCCGGTAGGATTGGCTCCCGCGAAGGCCCATGATGTCCGAGATGGTGCCCGATCGCAGAAGTCGGGAGAGCTGTCGCTCTTGCCCCGTCGTAGCTATATCGTCAATAAATAGCGTGGGAATGAGCCGATCACAATTACGGTAAAAGGCTGCAGACGAAATATCGGACGTGATCAAGCCTCTCCGGCAGAGCAAGTGCAGCGCATTTAGCGCGGTTGTTTTCCCTGACTGCGACGGCCCGACGATGGCAATAATGGGTGCGATAGGAAGCCGGTCCACGACCCACGTGCTTAACACGAAGCAAGCCAAGAGGAATCGGCGCCCGGCGTCGATGTCCAGGCAACGGGAAAGTATTGTGTCAATTTTTTCCAAGAGACTGCGCACCGAACCGTAAGGGTCGTAATACTGTACGAGACGCACATGGCGGGTGAGTTCATCCTCTTCCGGCGGGACAAACACTCGCCCTTGTAGCTTAAACCACTTACCAAAGGTAGATTTCTGCGTGGCGATTTCAAACTTGACCAAACCGGGGCCGTCATTTGGTGATCGCACTAGCTCGATATACCAGCCATCGCCTTCGGCAAAATCTGTCTCGAACACCAACTTCTTCGTATTATAGCTTATTGACATTTGTGCCCTCCATAATTCGGCACTTGGAATAAATGCCCTCCCAATAATACTTATAAAGTTGGACGCTTAATTAAATATTGGCCTATTAGTTGACCATTCGGATAACGACAAAAAATGGGGTCATACTTTAACTCGTCGAGTAACAACGTCCACCGCAGATTGTACGCGGCCCTCTGTTTTGAGCTCTCTGCGAGCACTCGGCGCTTAAGCACTTGCGAATAAGTCAGTTCAGGATGGCGGAAGCATTGTTCCCCTCCCAGAAGCAAAGCTGGGGGCAATCGTCCTTGATACATTGTCTAAGAGCCTCAACAGGGCGAAGTATTCGACGTACCTTGCCGACGTGGACTTGGTCAAGCGGGACGCAGACTCGAAGAACGTCAAGGCGCTCGCTCAGGACGGCAAGAGCGTGGTCAGCCTCGACGAAGCCAAGTACAGCGAAAGCCTAAATTTTCCAGCTGCTCCGCAGGCTCCTGAACTAAGCCTGCGGGCTACTGCATCAGCACCCTGTCCGCGTACTTGCGGGCAATGTTGAGTATCAACTGGTCGGCGTCCGGGTACGCCTCCAGCGCCCGCGCGACCTCGCGCCTGACCTTCGCATTCACGAGCTTCCCGGCGACCGCTCCCGCGATCTTGATGCCAACTATCGTGCTCTTCGTCTTCATCATTTCTCCTCTTCAAGCATCCGCCCGGAGGGGCAGCCCGGTGAACAGCGACTCCCTGAACCTCAGGTACAGCATGCCCATGCGGCGGCTGCGCTCGCCAGCGGTGAACAGTTGCCATACGCGCTTCTCCGCTAGGTACCGCTCCTCAAGGGCGTCGAACCATTTGCAAACATCCGCCGACGAGTTCGTCCGAACCGTGGCGTCCAGCTTGTCGAACTTCTTCTCCGCGACGACCAGCGCGTCGCACGCCGCCGAGAACTCGTCGGGCATGCAATGCTTTCCCTTCGCGTGGCGCTTTTTCGCCGCATTGATCCTGTCGAGCAAGCCAGCGTCTGCCACCGTCACTCCTTTCCGCCGAAGAACAGGCGGATGCTCCTCGATATAGGTTCCCAGAAAACGCAGAGCGGACAATTCTTGGCGATGCACTGAAGGTTGGGGGCGATCAAGTCCCGAGCCTGCCACTGCGTTAAGCCCGCAGCCTCGTCCCAGCACATCGAAAGTATGCGGCTCGCCAAGCGCCTCCGGCGCTGCGGAGTCGCGCCCGGCAGCAGCGAGTCCACGCACCTCAAGGCGATCCGGGCGCGACGTGCGGCTTCGATGCTGGCGTTCCTGCTCACGGAAATTTTAACTCCCAGCGCCTCGACCACTCTTGCCACGTAATCCTGATCTGTTTCCAGCCGCGCACCTTCTTGAGGATTACCTTCTCGTTGTCAACCTCGACCACGCGCCACAGCTTGCCGTCCGGCGACTGCGCGATGCCTCCCGGTTCGATCACCTTTTCGCGACCCATCAACTCTTTGAGAATTGCGACATGCTGCGTGAAATAGGCTTTGTGATCCTCGTGCTCAAGATGCCCGTCCTTCAGCAGGGCGCGGTTGATTTGCAAGAAGTTGTACACGGCGTCAAGCAGTCGATCCTCCGACAGCAGGTTGGGTGTCACCCTCTCTTCCGTGACGATCTTGTAGTTGCACAACAGGAGGATGTGGTCCGCGATCCTCGTTCTTTGCTCGGTAGTCGCGCTGGGACGCAGGTGTAAAACACACTGCTCGGCTATGCGCCTGCGAGACTCGGGATGGCGGACATTGTAGTCACTACTCATGCAAGCGCCTCCAGAGCAAAACGAAAGCCAGCGGACTGTAGGTCGCTGCCGGGAGCCATGCCGGGCTGCGGGTCAGGAAGAGGAGGACACCCTCGGCGCAGTAGGAGAAGAACAGAGCGCCGAACATCCAGCACGTCGCCTTCGCCGATTCGACCAGCAGCCCGCCGTGGTCGCGCCTATGCTGGCGTACAGTCTCCGCTCCCTGCCGCCACGGGACGCCGCTGAGCGTCGAGTAGATCAGCGCCCAGAAGCAGCACGACCACGGGCCACACCAGAACAAGAACTGAGCGCCATCTGGCGTGCGGCTCAGCGCCACGGCGGCGAGCGGGAGGCTCGCCGCGAAGGGCACGAATACGGCAAGGATGATCAGGGATTTCAGCAGCCACTTCAGCATCGGGTCTCCCGTGTTACGGCACCAGCAAGAGGTTGAGAATCAGCATGTCGCGGAGCCGTCGGATCGTTGTGCCCACTCCTTCGCGGCACTGACGAGCTTGCGGGACACCCTATAGGGCAGCTTGACGACCTTGCCCTCGCGGTTCCGGTAGCCTCGGCGACCGAGACGGTTCCCGTTTCGCCTGCGCAGAACACCAGATCGTTCGTCATTTTGTCCCACTGAGGTGACGATTCCATAACTTGATGCCCCGAAGGGGCACAGTGAGACGAGTTAGTTTTAGGTTCCGCATCATGTCAGCGTCCCATCGCCTGTTCGAGCTTGCGCATCATGCCCAGCCCGGTCGTCTCCCATCGCCAGTTCCGTTCGTTCCACACGACGTCCTTGACCTTCTTGCGAAAGATCACGTTCAGGCTGAACAGCGTGTAGTACATCTCGTCGCCGTCGATTTCCCTGACCACGCCGATGCCGCCGCCGTTCACGTCGCTGAACACCGCGATGCGGTCGCCGACCGCGAGGGTCTGGACTACCTTCTCGCCGGAGTACCACTTCTGCCGCTTCTCGACCAGAAATGAAATGCCCTGCTGGCTGTAGCCGTAGTCCCTTATCCAGAGCGGGATTTTTTCCTGCTCGACACGCGCCTCGTGTTCCGTCTGGAGGTAAACGTCCACGTCGAACTCGACCAGCGCCTTGAGGCGTTCCTGCGCTTCGTCAAAACGGAAGGGAATCATGTTCGCCGGGACGACGAAGAAATTCGGATAAGCGTATTGGGCACGCCATCCGAGCGTGTGGCGGCATAGCCGTCCCCAAAGGGATACCTCGCCGTGAATTCCGCGCTGGATGTAGTTGATGTCGATCAAGTGCTGCATGTTGATGCCAGCGTACATTCCGCACGTGCACCCGGGGTCGGGGACTTGGTGGGACTTGGATTCCCAGAATTCCGCCGCTACCGAACCAATCGCCGCCGCCCGTATCGAGCGCAGGTCGCCAGCATAGTGGCACGTGCCTTCGAAGGCGACCTTGGGTGTCCACGGCGCACCGTTCAGCGAAGTGACGCCCTCGGCTGTCCAGTTCCACGCCCGGTAGGCGACGAAAGGCTCGACGTAGTCGGGTGCCTTGCCAGAGTCCGTCACCACGGCATATCTGGCGTGGGGCAAGGGACGGCGGGTGCGGTTAAACCTTCTCGACAAGGGTCGTCTCCGTCAACGCGACGGCAGAAATCACCGCTGGTTGGCGCTCCGGTTCGTTCTTCGTGCGCGGCAAGGGCGCAGGAAGTTTCAACGGCTCGACCTCGATGATCTCAATTGGCTTTCCGATTTCGCACATCGCGTTTTCTCCTAAGCTGGCGGCAGGACTTCGTGCGCAAGGGGAGCAGCGAGTTTGCGGATGATTCAGAGCTACCTCTTGCGGATCAATAGACCGGGATCGGCAGAATTGATCGAGACTAGCTTGCCGCTACTGTCGCGGGTCGTCTGAAATGAGTCATTGGTGCGCCCGGTGACTTTGTTGCGTTCATCACGCACGACGCTGGACAAGTCGCTGTATCCGGTCGTAATCGAGGCGATGATCTTGCGGCTTCCATCGCGGACGTAATTCTTCTTCAGCATGCAGTGTGCCCTCCGCCTGAAGTATACAGAGGTGAAACACAGAATGGCTATTCGCAACTGCTTGAATAGCAGCGACTTACGAGTAGCCGGCTAAAAAATCTCGTCCGTATACTTAATGTGGCGCTAGGTGACGATCCACGAACTCATCGAAGAGCAGCGGGCGCGGACGCGCTCGAGCGAACCTGCGGAGGGCCTGTCCCATTTCGCTCACTTCAGGACTTCTCCTTGATCGTCGCCAAACACCACTGCGTGTAACTCTTCGCGGCTAAAAGGCGCAGGAAGCATCTCGAAGTGATAGCCCTGTGCCGCCAGTTGCTCTAGCGTCTCCGGAGGAACCGACTCAGTAACGAGGACGCTCTTCGTTCCGGGACAGATTTCCAGCAGCTTGATAGCAGCTTCAACACCGCCCATCGCTGGTATCACGACACCGAGGAGAGCGACATCAGGTCAGAATGTCGCCGCCCGGCGAATCGCGTCTGTGCCTGTATGTTCGACAACGGTTTTACAATTCCACTGCCTGAGGAGCATTTCGTAATACCGGGCCAGATTAGGGCTATCTTCCGCAACCAAGACTTTGGGCATTTTTATGATCTCCAATCTTCAGTATTCCTCGGGTAGCAAAACACAGGTAGACGAGCGGTCAGCTTCGGTGATCACCTAGAGCTTGTCTCCCGCGTTGGGGCGGTTGCCTCGCCGTCGCCGAGAGCGATGGACGCTTCCGTGAGTTCGATCTCCTCCAGCGACTCCTCGTCGGTGACGAACCTCTTCCCGTTCGCGGTCTCTTCGACCCTCACGGTCTTGACCTCGTCGAACATCCCTATCTCCATCACTGATACTCCTCGTTGAAGTAGTGGTTCAACTCCCTGCCCAACGGCTCGGTGAAGAGGAGCATCGGGCAGTTCCGTTGTAGGCATTGGCTGTTGCGGAGAACCATGTCCTTCGCTATCGGCTCAGTGATCCTGACCGATCTGTCCTCGCCGTCAGCGAGCGTCAGGATTTTGTTGGCGAGGCGCTTCCTCTGCTGTGGCGTAGCGTCCGGCACGAGCACTGCGAGGCGCCTCGCCTTGCGCCCAGAGACCCCGCAATCGCGATATTCCTTCACCACCTCGAACCCTCGTTTTGCTGCAAGCTCGCGGAGATCGTAAAGCTGCGACTCGACGTGCTGGTCGGCGGTGGAGACACGAACGTAAATGGCGGCTGTTTTCCACTGCTCAGTTCCACCCGTCTGTCGAATAAAGTTGGGTTCTGTCCTCGTACAGGTGGATGGCTCGTCTGGTCTGCTCGTGCAGGACTACGGTTGGACAGCCAGCCGCCTCCCGAAAACCTACGCCCAGCAAGCAAAGTCTCGCGTCTGCCACGTCCGAGACCAAGAACGTGCTGCCAGCGAACCGATTCATTTGCCAAGGGAGTTGCAGGAATGGGATGCCCGCCCGGTACAGAGCCGCCTCCGCGTCCAGAATGTGCTCGCCGTGCTCTGCCACCCTCGCCCGCAGGCCTCTCGCGTTCCTTGCCTTTGGCGCGGCTCGCCGGAGACGCAGCGCGGCTTCGACGCAGACCCTCACCTCTGGAGACAAGACGCTCATGTTTTCGCAGACCTCTTCGTCCAGCAATTGCGCGATCTCGGAGTTGCCGAGCAGCCGCAGCCGTCTGGATAGCTCGGCGGGGATCAGCAGCGCCGCTGCGAGTCGATCCGCTGGATTGCTGGAGCGAACTGGCTTCCGCTGTTCCTCCATCAGTTCTCGGGTCGTCAACTTGCCCTCTGCCTAAGTAATACAGGCGAGATTTCAAATTCGTCCAGATGACTTTTGCGGGTCATTCTATGAGATGGAGTCGCAGCCGAGAGAGCGGGTGTTCCGTATTATCGGTACGGCGTCTGTTGCCGACCTGAGCCTCCAGTAATCCAGTTAGGGGGAAATTGGAGAGCTAGACCTGCCCACAGAACTCGTATACCCGTGTCCACTCTGATTATTGAAGGAAGACAGCCTACTGCCCTGACAGTGACGGAGGCGGCGGAAGCAGGCCAAGCTGCCGCATCATTCCCACGTCGTCCCGACTCGCAAATCCCAAGCAACAGAAGCCGGAAGGAAAGTAGGACGGCAAGCCTCGCCTGAAGAAATCCAACCCGACCATCATCAAGTTTGAGCCGTTCCTGAAGTCCATGAAGTCGGGCACGCACCGCAGCGGCAGCACTGGAGAGCATGGATCGCCGGGCGAACACTTGGTCAAGAGGCACTAAATCAACGTCATTCATGCGCGTCCGCTGTTCGGGCGCAAGCCCGTGCTCGGCAAGACCTACGGACGCATCTGGATCAAGCCGCACAAACGAGGGAAGCCCGCCGCTCGCGTCGGCGGCTGTAAAGCGTCTCTCAACGTAGCGGTCGATAGATATCTGGTTTTTCAGGCCTTCGACGTACTCGTTCATCTCTTGCTTGGTCACGGCTTGGCACTTCACCTCTTGGCCGCAGCGAAGTCGAGGAATACTTGGACTGCATCACTTTGGGACAATTGCGTGAAAAAACGCACTTTGTTCCCGTAACGCGAGGGTACTTCATAGAGAGCGTGACGCAGAAGATGCATCAATCCCCATTTTGATTCAATGGCTCCGGCCCTGATTTTTCCGGCGTGCTCAATACGCAAGTCAGTGGAGTAAAATACATGGTCACCGTCCTGGGCCTCCTGATCCCGAATCTCACGAAGCAAGTTGTCGATGAGAAAGCTTGCATACTCGCGTCCAGGGAAGATGGACAGGCGCGTTTTCATTATTCGATCCACGTGTTCCACATTCACTAGATCGAATGAATGTTGGTAGCAGTTGAATGAAAAAGTTTCTGGCTTGTTTGGAATTGCTTCGTAAACGAGTGATATCGAGTGCGGATATTTCTGAGCCAGATTCTTGATTTGGCGGATTTGCTCGCCGGCCTCGTCGCAGGCGTATCTGTCAACTATGTGGTCAAGCGCTTCACGGAGTTGTTGGTTATCTGGCTGCATTCTGGATTCCGCGTCGGCAGACGAGGGCCGATAATCAGCGAGTTCAGGTCATGCTTATGGGAAATTCACTGCGCGTTGATCTTCTTTGCGAGTTTGCCAAGACGAGCAATTATCCAATCGAAGGTCGGCGGCTCGCCGTCAAACATTCCGTCCGTAACCATCTTCTCGTAGTCGGTTCTAAGAGTTTGGAGCAAGGGCGTCTCCGGGATCAGACGGAGACCTCCAGACAAGCAGGCTTCGTAGTTCGTATCCGACGCGCGAAAGAAAACGTTCTTATGCTTTACGACATCTTCCAGAAGTTTGCGATCGGCCATGGAGGCTTTGCCAATCTTGTGGTCGCTGAGGACAGCGAGGTCATGCCAATGGCGGGACTGGCGGTCAGCATCGAGTTTTGGGTCGGATCGATTGCAGGCAACATGGATCAATGTGGCTTTCTCCCAGAATGTTCTTGAGGGGGAGAGGACCTGAACTGTTGCTTCAGGGTACAGCAGGTCCGGGACTTCGGCGGCAATATATGGTCGAAGCGGATGTTCCTCATTGGGTGCAATCACATTGCGTCCGCCAAATTCGAGAAGAACGGTTTCGGCTGTTCCGAAGCGGGATGGATACGGTATGAACAATTTCTCCCCGTCTTCGGAGATTGTAATCGGGTGAGAAGGTTTTTCAGCGAGCTGTGCGACGAGATTTTCGAAGTATGGTCGAATGACATTCTTCGTATGAATGGCAAGCTTTGTTCTCAAGAGTTCTGTGAATCTTTCCCGCGCCGTTCGCGATACTTTCGGATCGAAAGGATCAATGCTCTGATCGAGGGATTTGTATTCGACAGTGACGTCGACATCTTCGGAAAAGCGTCTGATGGCACTATAGACTTTTGAGAGCGAAGTGCCCCCTTTGAATGCCATGGGAAGGCGACCGGGCATGGTGAAGAGGCTTTGGAGCACCCAGCAGATCCAAACGTCCTTTTCCAGGTGCTCCGCCCTCCGCCCGAGTTTGCCGGCGCAAGTTTGCAGTATTTCGGCCTGCTCTTCAGGCGATAGCTGTAAGAAGGCCTCAGGCACTAGTGGCCTCCTGCTCGTATCGATGAAGTGTGTCGACCATCCAAGCTGGCATTGATGATGTCTCGGCCTTGAACTCCTCAAAGGCTTGAGGAGTCAACTTCTCTCGGATGGCCTTGATGGTGTTTGTACTGACCTGCTCTTTGCCCAAATACCAAAGTGCCGATAGAGCGAGGCCAGATGGCCGCCCAGACAGTGCGAGTTTCCGTCGAGCCACGTGTTTGAGAACGAGCGGTAGGTTGCCGAGTTTGAGCTCTCTGCTTGGACCGCTGGTGTTGAACACAGCCTGTAACGGCATTTGGGTCGTCAAGCCGAGTAGACGGGCTGCTTCGGCTCCATGGACTTGAATTGTTTCCCCATGAGCGGTCGCAATTGCCTGAGCGACTTTTGATGGCTCGGGCATGACTTCGCCAACATAGCGACTCTTTTTGGGGCGAACAAATACCCCTCTGGAGATGCGGGCGATTTCCCCCTGCT
This sequence comes from uncultured Acidobacteriota bacterium, assembly GCA_963719875.1. GTDB lineage: Bacteria > Acidobacteriota > Terriglobia > Acidiferrales > UBA7541 > Palsa-360. The sequence continues at coordinate 1,140,418 of CAVRDJ010000004.1, forward strand.
TTACCAGGCGGGAGAGGGTTTGATCGACCGACGCACGAGTGCCGAGCGCGTTGAACTGAGTCGAAGTAAATGGCTCTCCAACTCCTATTGCATTGATCCGGTTACGGATGGCTTCGACAGTCGTCATCGTTTGTCTTCTTGTCAGAAGAATGATATATAGTTCTGACATGATTGTCAAGAGCCAATGGACATAGCTTCTAAGATGTTTGTTTATAATCGCTTATAGGATAAAGGCGTCGATGCTGAATGGAAGCATTCAAGGCCATGGCTGTCTGATTCCAGGTCGTAGCTTCGGATTTCAAGGACTTCAGAAACAAACCGAACACCCGGTTTACGTTCGATCTGGATGATGATGTTGAGAGACTCTGCGATGTTCGCTTTGACGGCCCGATATGGTATTTCGACCCCACTTTGCAAGACGCAGGTTGTGAAGCGCGAAATGCCCTCGGCGGCAGAATTGGAGTGGACCGTCGAAATCGTGCCACTATGGCCAGTATCTAAAAGGTGGAGCAAGTCGAAAGCTTCACCGCCACGAATCTCGCCCAGGATGATACGGTCGGGTCAGCACTCGATTAGGCCTCGCGCGCTACAGCCGCTTCGAGCGGACGGACATCCCGTGCGATCTGTTGCGCCTCGCGGCCTTCCATCACTTCCAAGTCATAGCGCGTTTGCAGGTTCAGCCAGAACGACGGTGAGGTCTTGAAGTACCGCCCAAACCGCATCGCTGTGTCCGGCGTGATTCCACGGCGCTCGTGGACGATGTCTGCGATCCGCGTGATCGGCACGCGAAGGTCCAGCGCCATCCGATTCATGCTAAGGCTCAGCGGTTTCATGAACTCCTCGCGTAGAATTTCACCAGGGTGCACGGGCTTCACTTTCTTAGGCATGATGGTCTCCTAGTGGTAATCGGTGATTTCGACCTGGTAGGCGTCGCCATCTTTCCAGTCAAAACAGATTCTCCACCGATTATTGATTCGGATGCTGTGCTGGTCTTCCCGATCGCGATGCAGCCGTTCCGGGCAATTGCCCGGAATTGCCGCTAGGGTGCCAAGGTCGGGAGCCGCGTCTAGCATGTCTAGCGTCCGCAAGGCCTCCCGTTCGCCTTCTAGATATTCCATCAGCAGATAATCAATCCCGTCCTGGTGACCGATGTCGTGGAGCGTGCAAATGTGCGGATGATTCAGGCTGGCAATGGTGCGAGCTTCCCGCTCGAATCGTTCGCGTAACTCGGAACGCTCCGCAAGGTGCGTCGGCAAAACTTTGATGGCGACAATTCGCTCGAGTCGAGTGTCCCGGACGCGGCAGCCCTCGCCCATTCCACCCGCACCGATAGCGGAAAGGATTTCGTAAGGCCCTAGACGCCGACCGGGGAGTGTCGCCATGGGCCCCCGCCGATTAAGAATTGGCAGAGTATAAGTCTTTGCCTATCAGCAAACCGATGTTTTTAAGCAGGGTTGATGGTCCGAAGTGTTCAACAGATTCGCGCGCAAATGTTGACAACCAATTATCTTCTAACCGCACCCACATTAACAATATCGTGTCGCGACAGCTGTTATCTATGCTTGGTTGTCCGCCGAGCGTGTTGAAATTTTCGATATTGGTCCTGCACCCGAAGGCGCGTTGCGCTTGACACGAAATTGTGCGAGGCGTATGTTTGCGACCAAAACGCGCAGGGTAGGATGAGACCAAAAGTTAGGAAACATAGAATATTGAAACGGAATGTAAGGCTTAGCGCCTCATGGTGCCGAGAGTCAATTGAGTCGAACAACCCTAAAGACCCCTCATGGAGCTCAATGTTGAAGAGATTTACAGTCATCCTATTTGCGTCTGCTGTTTTGCTGTCCGGGCCGAAAATGCACGCCAATGAGCGAGAACCTTTGGTATTTATCCGCACGATTCCTCTCTCACAGCTCCACGAAGGCGATTTCGACCACTTAGCTGTTGACATTCCGGGACGTCGACTCTTCGTTGCTGCCGAGGAAAATTCAGCGGTTGAAGTCATTGATCTACGTACCAACAAGCTGATTCATAGCATTGAGGATGTTAAAGCCCCGCACTCCCTACTCTATCGAGCGGACGCAAATAAATTGCTTGTAGTTGATGGCGGCACCGGCCAGATCAATATTTATCAAGGCGACTCTCTCAAGCCGATCGGGGCGATACAACTGGAGCTGGAGTGCGACTCCATAGCGATTGATCCGGCGGCAAATATTGTATTCGTTGTGAACGGCGGTAGAAGTACTCACGACCCATATTCTTTCATCAGCGCGGTAGATTTGACGACTGGTGTGAAGCTTTATGATATTAAGATCGACTCTGGCTTTGTAGATGCCATTTCACTAGACAGGTCTACTGGCAGATTGTTCGCTAATTTTGCCGACCAAAATGCTGTAGCGGTGATCGATATTGCCAAACGCTCCGTTATTGCGATATGGCAGGTCGGTGACCAGGCTCATCTAAATCTCGCGATGGCTTTTGACAGCGCGCGACACCGTCTTTTTGTCGTGGCGCGAAAACCTGCAAAACTTATTGTCTTAAATTCGGATTCGGGGGAGATCGTAGCGAGTCTACCGTGCGTCGACATGTCCGATGACGTTACGTACGATCCGGCGTCCAAGCGCCTATATATTGCCGGCACTGACTTTATTGATGTTTTTCAACAGCGCGATGCAAATCACTACGATCTGATCGGGCACGCTCCGGGCAGTTTTCGCGCAAAGACAGCAATTCTAGTTCCCGAATTCAACCAGTACTTTGTGGCCGCTCCGCGACACTTAGATAAGATGGCGGGAGTTCGCGTTTACGAAGTGAAACCATAGCCTAATGGAAATTCCTAATTTGATGTCGGCAAGACTGGCGAACGCAGGCATGACAACCGGCTAGTATTTAAGGGATCAGTTCAGAAGTCGGGAATGAAATCCAAAAATGAAAGCGATGATCAGCATCATCGGGGGAGGCGTGCTATGAGACGGAGAGATGCGATGAAGGTCACCAGAATTATTGCTGTATCGATGATGCTTTTCTCCGGCTTGTTTGCGGCCGTGGCGGCCTATTCGCAGGTCACCGGGGCAACCCTTACGGGGACTGTCACTGACCCATCTGGTGCGACCGTCCCGGGAGCGCAAATCTCCGTTAAGAATAACGCGACCGGAGTCATGCGAGAAGTAACTTCCGACTCTAGTGGTTTTTACACCGTCCCGAACGTTATTCCTGGAGACTACGAAGTAACAGTTTCGGCGAAGGGATTTTCTACCGCCAAGCAGTCGAGTCTGTCCCTTGCCGTCGGTCAGCAACAACAGCTCAATTTCAGCCTGAAGGTCGGGGAAACATCTCAGACCGTCGAAGTGACGGGCGCTGCGCCTCAAATTGAGCTCACCTCCTCGGCGCTCACCGGTCAAGTGGAATCGGAGACGGTACGCGAATTGCCTCTGAACGGACGCGACTGGACATCGCTCGCTACCCTCCAGCCTGGCGTAAAGAAAATCGAAACCCAGGTAAGCTACAGTGATGCCGGCCGCGGGGCCCGCGGCTTCGGATCGGAGCTCACCGTATCCGGCCAGAGGTCAACCTTCAACAATTACCGAATTGATGGAGTCACTGTCGTCGATTATGCTAACTCAGCGCCCGGAAATGTGATTGGCGTTGTGCTGGGCGTCGACGCGATTCAGGAGTTCTCCGTATTGACCGGTGGCTTCCCGGCCGAATATGGGCGCGCGACTGGCGGGGTCGTCAACGCGATCAGCAAATCCGGCACCAACAGTTTCCATGGCGACGTGTACGAATTTCTCAGAAACAACGCGCTGGATGCCAATGACTACTTCACTAAGTCTGCCGGTAATCCTCGTCCAACCTTCAGGCGCAATCAGTTTGGCGGTTCGGCGGGTGGACCGATCATCAAGGACAAGACGTTCATCTTTGGGGATTATGAAGGACTGCGGCAGTCGAAGGGAATTCCGAGCGTGTCAAACGTCCCCTCAGACGCTGCCCGCGGGGGCACCCTGCAGTACGATCCCACAATGACCCTGCCATTTGGATGCACACCGGTCACCCCTGCGACCAACCCGCCAACTTGTACGGTTCCCGTGAACGATTACAGCGCGGCCCTGTTGGCGCTTTACCCGCATGCCAACGCCGCGATCAGTGGAAACAGTGGCAAATTCATCTTCGGCGGGGTGCAGATAGTGCCGGAAAACTTCTACACGGTTCGTGTGGATCACATACTGGGCGCCAATGACAGGCTATTCGGGACATACTTGTACGACGATACAGACTACAAGCAGCCCGACTCAATGGATGATGTGCTCACGAATTCACATACCACCAGAACGACTGTTGCGATTGAAGAAAACCACACATTCAGCTCCAGTTTTACCAATGTAGCGCGCATTGGCTATAACCGGGATCACGTTCGCAACATATTTACCCCTACCGCCATCAGCGCGGCCGGCGGGTCATTGGCCCTGGGGGCCGTCGCGGGCCAGGCCGCACCCCGGCTCGGGCCGATGGGAGGGATCAGCAGCCCGTTTTTTGGCGGCACAAACGCAAGCTCTCACAACCTTTTCACATGGAATTCATACCAGGCTTATGATGACGCCTTCTGGGTTCACGGCACTCACACCATTAAATTTGGCGTCGGGGTCGAGCGAATGCAGTTCAACGAGCATACGTTCCAGGAGCCCGGCGGGCTATATAAGTTCGCCGATTACGCTCACTTTCTGGAGGGCATCCCCAACTCCTTTGAAGCCGAACTTCCAATTGTCGACCAGCCCAGGGAATTTCGGCAGACACTCGTTGCTGCATACGTCCAGGATGACTGGAAAATGAGATCCAATCTGACCGTCAACATTGGTCTGCGCTACGAAATGACTACCGTACTAAAGGATGCGCAGAACAGGCTCACAAATCTGGCCGACATCACGGGTTCAAACATTGTTTGCGCCCGGCAATTCACTGCCCCGGTACCGGCACAGGCGGGCTCCAGTTGCGGCAGCGTGGGTCCCTACTATTCGAACCCCACGCTTCGCAACTTTGAGCCCCGGATCGGATTTGCCTGGGATCCCTTCAAAGATGGAAAGACCTCTGTACGCGGCAGTTTTGGAATCTATGATGTTTTGCTGTTGCCCGGGTACTTCTTGCTGCAGCAAAACCAAGCCTCGCCGTTCCTGATCTTCAAGAGCATTCACGGCGAATCGAACTTCACGCCCCAAACAGGCTTTGCCACCCCCTTTGAAGCCGGCGAGGGCGGAGTACAGTTAGCCAACTCAACGGCCAGCAACCTCAGCGTCTCGACGGTTGAGGCCCATCCACACCGGAATTACGTGATGGAGTGGAACCTCAACATCCAGCGTCAACTCACCTCGGATCTCTCGCTCACCGTGGGCTATATAGGCTCTCGCGGCGTTCATATGCTACTACGCGGAGATGACGGCAACATGACGCTTCCTACTCTTACGTCGGCTGGATATCTCTTTCCGTGCGGGCCACCGATTCTGGCTGACGGTTCTTGCACAGCGGGAAATTCTCCAAGCGGGCCACCAACCGGCACATCCGCGCAAATCAATCCGAATCTAGGAGCCATCCGCTACATGTTTTGGAATACTGACTCCAGGTATCACGGCCTGAACGTAAATCTTGAAAAGAGATTCGCCCATGGCTTGCAGTTCCAGGTCGCCTATACCTTTGCCAAGTCGCTGGATGATGATTCACAGACGATTGCCGGAGATACCTTCGGCAACGGTATCAACTCTCCGTGGTGGTTTCTGCCGAAATTGTTCTATGGCCCATCGGACTTTAACGTGACCCACGATGTGTCCATCAATGCTTTGTATGACATTCCCACCCCGAAGTCGCTCACAGGAATCGCCAACACGCTGCTAGGCGGATGGGAATTAGGCGGCATCTTGTCGTACAACAGCGGGGTTCCGACCACTCCGATCAACAACGGCGATCCGCTCGGTCTAGGCAATACCGGGGCGGACCAATTTGGTCCTTTGGTCAAAGTTCCCGGATGTGATCCAATAAACCACGGCTTCGCGAATAGTTTGGCCGGAGCGCCACTTTGGATCAACGCAAATTGCTACACCAGCCCGACTGCTCCGGCCTCCTTCCAAGGTCAGTGCGCTGATTTTCCTGGGGCACCGACGCCGCCTGCAGGGCGCATCTATTGCGCTAATCTCGCGCCGGGCAACGTTCTCCGGAACAGCATCTACGGGCCGCACCTTTTCACTATGGATTTCTCGGTCCTGAAGAATTTCCCGGTCAAGCGCATCTCTGAACAGTTCAATGTCCAGTTCCGAGCGGAGATGTTCAATATCACCAATCATGACAACTTCGTTCCGCCGCAGCCGAATAGCGGAGACGGGAACTCGGGAATTATTAACCAAGATGGGTCTAATGCGGGCCTCGGGACGATCTCATTGCTCGCGACAACCCCAAGGGAGATTCAGTTCGCCATTAAAGTCATTTGGTAACCCAACCACGGCCTCTTGAAGGCTTATGTCAGCGGATCATTTTCGTTGCCTCAATACTCTTAATCTGACTCAACTGAGTCCCCTTCTGTTCGATAGTCAAACCGGTACCAGTGCGACCCAGTAAGACTGGGTCGATCCCGTTTGGCGATTTCTGAAAGAACTGAGCTCTCTCGTCGCCTGGAGAGGTGAGAGCCGTACTGAAAGCCTTCGGCAGGCCGCTTTCCGAAACTACCCTCCCTCAGTGCAAATCGAGAGTTGTATATCGAACAAAACGCAGAGGCATTTTGGGCACTTTATTCTGTACCCCTTGGGTTTCCGTGCTTACCGATGCGAATATCGCGACAATCGCTTCTGCTCTAGAACCAAGCCCACTGCCTCCTTAGAAGAGTTAGAGCCGCCAAGTCCCGATAAGTCTGGCGGTCTCAATGGGTCGATGCAACATTTGCTCAAAGTCTTCTTGTAGGTGCCTGCGGGGCTGATTTCGTTCGCGAGCGTCCATTCAAACAAAGCAAAGCCCTGTTTAGGTTCTGATTGAGGACTGCCGTACAGTTCGATTCTCGACGGGAAGTATCGCCAGAGCAACTGGTTATATGGTGTTGCATTGACCAGTTGAGCTGGCACCGTTTATCAGGGCTGGGGCGACTAGGTAGCTGGTTCTATGGGACCGGAGTATTGGCCCAGGAAAACCCCGACTTGATTGAGCGAAATGGCAGCGGTAAACTGAAGCTCCAGCCTGCGTGAATCCCCGTTTTGGAGGAAGAGTGATGAAACCCCTTTCCCATTTGCTCCAATTCCTTTTAGTGATGGTCTTGAGCATACTCTTGACGATTCCACAGAACGCAATGGCACAGAATCACGTCGTTTCTTCCTCGGATATTCAGAAAGATGTCGCCGCCGCTTCGACTTCTCGCGAAAAAGAAGCGGCGCAACTGGAGAGTTTTTTTTCTTCCCCTCAGGCTCAACGGGCGATGAAATCGGTGCATGTCACTTATCAACAGGTGGACACCGCTATTCAACAACTGAGTAGTGATGACTTGGCGCGGCTGTCGGCTCGCTCGGAAAATGCGCGGAAGGATTTTGCAGCTGGAAAACTTTCAGATCGCGACCTAATCATCATAGCCCTGGCAATCCTGGCGCTGATTTTGATCATTGTCGCCGTTCGCTGAAGTCATGAAATTCCCCCTCATTTCCGTTCTGTTGCTGGTTTCCGCGGCGTGGGCGGGGCACCTGCTCGCCGCGGAATCCCCGGCCATCTGGATCGATGTCCCCTTCGTTCCCCAAGTAAGAGACGGATGCGGTTCGGCTTCAATTTCCATGGTTCTTCAATATTGGGCCAAACGTAACGGACAGGCGTTTCAGGATTTCGAGGGCCCTGAAGAGATCCAGGCGGCCCTGTTCTCTCCAACAGAGGGCGGCATTGCTGCCAGCCGCATGCAGGCATATTTTCAGGAATCTGGATATCGCACTTTCGCGTTTCGTGGAGATTGGAGTGATCTGAAGCATCATTTGGAGCAAGGACGACCCCTGATCGTTAGCCTGAAGGCTAGCGGGGCGCACGGACCTTTGCATTATGTTGTCGTCGTGGGAATTGATTCCCAGCGAGGCTATCTCTTTATCAATGACCCCGCCCAGCAAAAGATGCTCCGCATTTCGCGCCAGGGATTCGAATCGGAATGGAGTCCCGCGCATCAGTGGACTCTCCTGGCGGTGCCGCGGGCGGGCAATTGATTTACCTTCTGTTAGTCGCGCTTCTGCTCTTTACGCCGGCTCCTGCATTTTCACAGGAAACTCCTTCCTCGACGGACAGACCTTCCGAGGTACGGCAGTTGTATGAGGGCGGACACTGGAACGAAGTTGTGCAGGCCGTACCGGAATCGCCCGATGTGGAGGCCGACCTGCAGCTCTTTCGGGGTTTGGCCCTCGCGCAAATGAAGCGCTGGGAGGAGGCCGGGAAAGCGTTCGAGGTGGGCCTCCTGCGCCACCCGCGTGACGTACGCTTTCTCGTCGAACTCGCGGGAATTGCCTATCGCGAAAAGCAATTTGCGAAGGCTGAGCGGTATTTGCGTCGCTCACTGGCCATCAATCCTGCTGACGACTATGCCAACGATTTCTTGGCCTCGATTTATTTCCTCCAGGACAATCTCGAAGCCGCACTGAAATATTGGAACCGCACAGACAAGCCGAAACTCTCGGACCTAGGCTTAGAGCCCCCGCCAAAGTTGAATCCTCTTCTTCTCGACCACACCTTTGCGTTTTCTCGCGGCAGCACATGGAGCCGCGATCAATTCTTGAAAACGGAAGCGCTCCTCGAAAGCCTTAATATTTTTCCCCGCATGCGATTCGATCTGGGAGCACAACCGGACGGCTCCTTTGACCTGACCTTCCATGGCAGTGAAAGGAGTGCCTGGGGCATCACGAAATTGGACGGCCTGCTTTCGCTGCTGCGAGGTTTGCCTTATCAATCGGTGTATCCGGAATTCTACGATCTCGGCGGCCGGGGCTTGAATTGGCGGTCGCTGGTGCGCTGGGACGATGAGAAGCGCCGTGTCTCCACCGAAATTGCCGCGCCGATCGGGGAAAACCCGGCCATGCGCTATCGGGTTTACCTCCAGGGACTAAACGAGAATTGGAACCTCACCAACACAATTGCCCCAGGCAGCCTCGCGGGGGTGAATCTCGAAAAGGCCATTGCTGGCGTTGGGATTCAAAACATTGTGGGTGGACGCTGGCAGTGGGGCGCCGGCGCTGAATACTCGTATCGGAAATTTAAAAGCCTGCTGGGCATTCCTGCGCAGGCCAGTCCATTCTTCACAAACGGATCGGCAATTGCGGTCCGGTCCAAGATCCAGCGTTCCCTCGTCCGGTTTCCCCAGGACAGGTTCACAGTCGATTCCAGCGCGACCGGAGAAATCGGAACTTTTTTCGGTGGGCCTCTCAACAGGTACGCCCGCATCCAGGGTTCGCTTCAGGCGCATTGGTTCCCGGAATCGCGGGGAGACGATTTCGAAACGCAGTCTAGCCTGCGTGCGGGCCGTACATTCGGAAACGTGCCTTTTGACGAACTGTTTATACTTGGTTTTGATCGCGATAATGATCTCTGGATGCGAGGGCACCCTGGGCTGCGCGATGGTGAGAAGGGAAATGCCCCGCTCGGCCGGAACTACGTCCTTGTGAACGCGGAGACGGACAAGATCGTTTATAGGGGAACTTTTTTCATTGTAAAGGCGGGGCCTTTTCTCGATAGCGGCGATATTTATGATCCGTCCGGATACTTCGGGTCGTCCAGATGGTTGTGGGATACCGGGATACAAGGAAAAATTCGTGTCCTCGGCAGTTTTGAGTTTGTGCTGGGCTACGCCAAGGACTTGCGCTCCGGCCAGAATTCCTTTTTCACAACGGTTTCCCGGTGACAACCTGATACAAATAGCTGCATTCTTCGAAGGACCGCGTTCGCTAGCCTCGGGCCACATTCCGATAAAGCACTAACGTTTGCACTAACGATTGTCAGGACCTGGTGGAGATGGTCGTTGGTAAATGGGAAGCGATGATGGAATAATCCTTGCTCTCGTGGGCATGGGCGAGGTCTATCGCGAGCATGACACGAATCTTTCACGTGATGTCGCCATCGAGGTTCTGCTCGCGGCCCTAGCACATGACTGTCTGGCTGGTTTCGAGCGCAAGGCCAAAGTCCTGGCGGCGATGAAGCATCCCAACATCGCCACCATTCACGGCCTAAAAATCACTGCCACCAATGTCCGCGCCACTATCGAGGAGGAAGCATATGAAACAACACCGATGGACAATCCTGTCACTCATAGCGGCTCTTGTGATCCCAGCTTACATTCCGGTGAAGGCCGAGGTTCTCGACAAGACCAAGAATATCGGAGGAACCACCGTTCATTACAAGGTCGTGCTCCCAAAGGACTATGATGCGAGCAAAGCCTACCCCGGCGTCCTTGCGTTTGCCGGCGGACCGCAGACCATGAACGTAGTGGACAACGTCATCGCCAGGAATTTTCGCGATGAGGCGGAGAAGCGCGGCTACATCGTCGTGGTCCCCGCAGCGCCGAACGACCAGTTGTTCTTCGAAGGCGGGGAGCGTATCTTCCCCGAGTTTCTGAAACAGATTCTGGCTGACTACAAAATCCAAGACAATAAGTTCCATATCGCGGGGCCGTCGAATGGCGGCATTGCCGCATTTCACGTGGCCTCGCTGAATCCTGAGTACTTCCTGTCGATCACTGCGTTCCCAGGGTATCTGTGGGAGGAAACTCCAGCGCATATCCAGGCCATCTCCAAAATGTGCATCAACATGTTTGTCGGGGAACTGGACCCAATGGGATGGCAGGATATGATGCAGAAGCAGGCGTCGGAGTTTCGCGCCAAAGGCATGACCGCGCAATATACCGTCGAAAAGGGACAGCCCCACCGTTTGGACACCCTCGCGGTCCCGAACGCAGGCCGACTGTTCGATCTATTCGAAAAGGCAAAGCACGGTTGCGGCAAATGAAACGATTACTTCGTCGGACTTTGAGCGCGCCGCGGCGCTAGTGGCTCTTGAACCGGACGACCTTGCTGCTAACAACCGGTCCTTTTCTGAAAGTAGTAGTCGGTTGGACGGTTGTCGGCCACTCGGAATCTATTTTCGGACCGACTCTCGGCATCGCAGGTCGGCCAATTCCCGATAAGTTCCCCGGATCGGAATGTGGCCATGGCCCACAATCAAGTCTTTGTGGGCATCCAAAACAGGAAATTCAGGGCATACGGAATTAGTCACTTGCGACCGGGGTAGATGTGGGGTTTTTGGGCAGACTGCACCAAGGTCGTGTGCGCGTTGCTCGCGCAACTTCCCAGAAGCGGGGTGTTGGAAACGTCAAACTCAGGTTAGGGCGTTTACCATAAAGGTAATTTATCCTTGTTAAAACAAGCACTTTGATCCCGGTTTGCAGCAGCACCAGATCATTAAAGTTTCGCCCGTTCAGGGGCAATTATGAAAGATGTTGTTCGTTAACCGAGCCGCCCAGGCTCCCACTCGTTGTTTCGACCAACGACGCATCGGCATGGTTTGGCTAGCGCCGCGCGGATCGACTCAAGGGTGGGAGACAGTTCAGTCCACCGGGCGGAAGCCTTGCCGCTGGATCTTGCCCGGTCCGGCAGGCGCCAGACCGGGCAGGTTGTTTGCTGAATCGATTTCTACGGGGAGGGCGCCCGTTGGACCAACTCGATGCGGGTGCCCCACGGATCAGTGATATACGTGATCATTACGCCAGCCGCCTCGACCTTGCGGACTGGCTCATCGAGCTTGATGCCCTCCGCTTCGATTTTCTTGACGAAGGATTGTAGGTCCTTGACATCGAAGCCGATGTGGTCGAGCACGCGTCCCTTGGTAGGAGCCTGCGCGGTGTCGGCCTTGGCAAAGCGGAGCTGGGCGCCCGGGAGATCGACGACCGGGGCATTGTTGCGGGTGCCTGGCTTTCCGCCAAACGTCTTCGCATACCAGGCCTGGGCCTTGGGGATCTCCGCTTCCGGCAGGTAGAAATGTACGTGCTCATGCCGGATGGGCATGATCTGGGTCTTGTCTTCCAGGATTTCAATGCGCACGCCGTCCGGCGTCACGACAAAGGCCTGATCCAGCCGGTTATTGGTGCCGGGCAGCACGGGAACGCCATCGGCCTTCCACTTGGCCACCTGCTCCTGGACGTTCTTCACGACGAACCCGACATGGTTCACCACGGATCCGACCGATCCCCCCGATCCCGGCTCATTCCCCAGGGTCAAATTGATACGAATCCCTGGGAACAAGACGGTCTCGTTGCCGCCCGCGATCGGCGTGCCGCCCATGGCGACGAAGATCTTCTTGTTGGCCTGAACGTCGCGCGAAGCGAAGTGCCAGTGACCCATGGTCACGCCCACTTCGTTGAACGGAGCCAATTGCGCGGCGGCTGTCCCGGTGGCCAGCATCGGCGCAAGGCACAAACCAGCGATCAAAGCTCTCATGGATGCCTCCCTGTTGTGCCGGCATTCGACCGTAGGCCGGCGTTGATTCGTGTAAACCGGAATTTCCCCTACGACCCCCGGCTGAGGCAATGATATGCGCGTTTGCCTGAGTTGGAGCATATTTTTTGCCGCTTGAACGCCCATGTCACCTCGCCCCGCGCGCGCATACCAACTCGCTTAAGTCGCGATCCTCCGTGATGAGTACACCCCCCTCGCTCAGCGCGCACTCCATTACTTGTTCCCGGGATACCCCCTTGGAGGTTTCGGCGATCGCCCTTTTCCTGAGCGTTGTTGGCGCTGGTCTGGTGGTAGTTGGTTTGATTCGATGGTAGTTAACGAAGGAAACGGAGTTCGTAAGTCCGGATTGCCTCGAAGCGGACTTGTGGCCCGCAATAACTTCGAGTTACGCCGTGATCTGGGCGCTATCGCGAGGCCGACGCTTTGAGGAATGAATACCAAGGGGAGCGTTTCACGACACGTCGTTCCCTGGTACACCGGGGTCGCGTGCGATCCAGTTTGGCTCGAAGCTGATCTTCTATCCGTGGCGGGTTTACGAGATGACGACCTTTTCCTCGGTCACAAAATCGATTTCACGGCCGATGAAGGTTGCGCCATCGTCCCGCAGCCGCTTGGTGGCCGGCGAGTTCTGATATAAGTCGAACGCGGCCTGGTTCTTGAACCACAACTCGGCGATGCCGTCCACCTGGATCTTGAAGGCGGCCACGTCCTTGCGCGCCGAGGAGGATTTGATAATCGTGAGCGTGTAGCGGCTGATGCCCGGGCAGGCGCGCGCCATTGGCGCGTGGATCTCAACCCAGTGCTTAACGAACTCTTCGTGGGATATCTCCGGTTTCCGCGCGAGCAGCGAAGCCCTCTTGATCATCGAGTTGCCCTGCGGGGCGCCCGACTCGGGGCCCGCACTCAAGACCATCTTCGCCGCCGAGGCGCATGCGGCCAGCCCCGCCAAACCAATCAGGGTCCGGCGCCGCGTGGCGGAGGTCAATTTGTTGTTCGAGGACATGAGGGGTCTCCTTGCAGGCAAGCGACAAACCAGTATGTAGAGTATCCCCTTCGAAAGGTGCGCCGCAATGCCGGTAAGGAGTAACGGTCAATCTAATTTCGTCTTTGGCGCCGTCTTTGACCTGTAGTTCTTCCTTGTTGCACCGATCATTAGTTCTGGACCCTGTTGCGTGGGAGCTGATTAAGAAGAGCCCCTCGAACGCCCCAGAAGCAAGTAGCTGTTCTCGGGGACGAGGGTATGTGCGGATAGCCTCCGACACGGTGATGGGATGTGATTAGCCGCACTGGGCCACTCCAAGACATACAGCGGAAAGTTAGTGGCCAGCAGATACGGACATGCTTTAAAACCAAGAGCTTCGTCGCAGTTGTCGCCCAACTGGCCGGAATTCGGTGGCCGGCATCTTCCCCAACCCTGGCCGCCCGAATAGGCCGATATGGCGAAACGGTGTTACCTTCCGATGGGTGGCGGAATAGCTCTTGAGGTGTCGCATACTCGGAAATTACCACCATCCCCATATAACACTTGGCCCGGCAATTGGAAGCCAGTTAGCCGAGGAGCTGCACATGCGGAGGCTGCTTAGGCGAACCTCGGGTTGCGAGGCCAAGGGACCTCTTTTGATAATGCAGCGCGGGTCCTCCTTGGTCTGTATAAGGGCAATAATATACGGGCGATTAGGGTGCGATTGGGTGGTCCGATGCCGGACCAATCCGTGGGCGGTCGCCTGAGCGGCTGATCCGGGTCCGTGTATGGGAAGGTTCCGTACGTTGTTCAGTGGGAGAGAACTTCGAGGGATACCCCAGAAGTCCTTGGTCCCAGGATCCCGATCGCCAATGCAACGACGGCCATTGAACCGGCGATAAATGCGAAGACACCTACGGTGCCGAAGTCTTTCAACAGCGCCGCAATTACAAAACCCACAAAGATCCCGCTGAGCCTGCTCCAGCTGTAAACAAAGCCCACAGCCTTCCCGCGGATTCGTGTTGGATAGAGTTCGGCTTGATAGGTGTGGAAGAGGCTCCCGAACCAGTTGTTTGCTACTGTGATCAGGGAGCCGAACAGTATGAGGAACAACGGATTGCGCATCTGGGCGAAGATAGTCCCGAAGACGGCGATGGCCATCGCTAACGCCACAATTTGCCATTTCCGCTCCAGGGCATCGGCGTACTTCATCGCGATCAATGGGCCGAAAGGGTTCAGGATTGCGATCCAGAACGTGTATTCGAGCGAATGGATAAACGGGATACCTTGCTGGGTCAGCAGCACGGGCACCCAGGAGGCAAATCCATATACCGTAACGGTCTGGAAGATATTAAAAAGTACCAGCATGATTGTCCGCGCAACGTAGCCGCGACTCCAAATCTCACACCACCTGCCACTTTCTAGGACTTGGTCCTCTCCGGGCTGTGGTGGGGTCAAATCACGCCCTAGGCTGGCACGAGCCGCCTCTTCCATCCGGAGCATAACAACTTCGGCTTCCTCTCCCCTGCCGTGGGCGGCGTACCAGCGCGGGGATTCCGGCAACTTCGACTGGATGAGTATGAAAATCGGCCCCCCGATAGCACCGATCATGACCAGCCAACGCCAGCCATCGAGGCCGAGGATGGTCCTAGGGATCAGAATATAAGCGGCGAACGCAGCCACCGGAACAGAGCAATAGGAAATGAATTGGCTAAACGCGATGTAGTGGCCGCGGCTTTCTTTCGGTGTTATCTCTGAAATGAAAGCGTGACTGGTTATCAGCTGGACCCCGATCCCGAGGCCGGCGATGAACCTCCACAGATCGATGGCCACGGGAGAACTTTGGAAGGCCATCACAAACGTGGCGATTGAGTGACAGAATAGCGAGTAAAGAAACGTCTTCTTTCTACCGTAACGGTCCGAGGCCCCGCTGAAGAGCAATGTTCCGATGAACATGCCTGCAAAGCCGGACGCGATGAAACTCGCAAAGCCAGTCCAGTCGAACAAACCCTTCGTAGTGGCAGTGAAGATGCCCGCCTTGATAAAACCAAGCGAGACGTAACCCGCCATAAAGAGATCATAGAATTCGAACCAGCCACCGAGGGAGATGAGCGCGACCATGCCGCGCAAGTAACTGGATGGCGGGAGACGGTCGAGACGTGCGGAAATGGTGATCGGCTTTGTTAGAGTTGTTGGATCTTTAAGAGCTGTCACTCTGCGTTTCCTCTGATGATTACACGTGCTCTAAAGGAATGTGGAATGTCTGGTTTGATCCCCCTGATGCAGCCGAAAAAGGATTCATTATCATCTTCTCCTCGGCAGCATGGTCGATCCTCATACGCGCAGCCACTCCAGATTGGGTTCAGCCTCAATATTTTCCAATCGCTCGAACAGGCGCTCCATCTGTTTAGCCGGGTATTTTTGCGTTAGCAGCTGGAACTTCTGCCGCATGTCGCTGCCCGTCAATGGACGAGCGGGCGTTCCCAGGAACTCTGTTACGCGCTGCGTAAGAACACTCCCATCTTTGAGCGTGACAGCCACCGTACTAGAAATGTCGTCGGCATCCTGACCCGGGGCGACCGTCACCGTGACTTTCGACGCTAAGGCATGGATCGCTGGATCGTGCACCGAAGCTTCATCGAAAGAGTAGGGATCGATCGGGTTCCGATACATTGCCAGCGCCACACAGAATGGAACACTATACTGTGCGAGGAGGATATCGGGTGGCTCCGGGATATTGTTGGTCGTTGCCATGCGCCGGCTGCCCGCGATCTGGATTGAGGCGACATGGCCACCTGAAATCCCGTGTTGGCTGCGAAGGTCGAGAATCGCCTCCACAGCGGTGTGAGCCGTAATGTGGCAGGCGAAGCGTTTCATCATAATTGTCAAGGTCAAGTAGGTTTCGCTGAGCCCTCGCGTCAATTCCGCGAGGTCGCTCTCATTGCAGAACGCCTTGAGAAATCCCGCCCTGCCTTCGAGGACCGTGCTTGGTCCGGTAAAGCCGTCGGCGGCGAGACTTGCGGCCAGAACGCCGCCTTCAGCAGCGCGCCCCAAATGTAGTCGTTTCACCATGGCGCCGTTTCCACTATGCGCGAATTCCAAGAGGCCGCCGGAGGTCGAACCGGCAATTCCCAATGCGTTCGTCATCTTCGGCGCATCGAAGCGCATCAGCTTTCCGCTCGCCACAGCCGCACCGAACGGTCCCAAGGTGCCCGGCGCATGAAAACCACGCACTTCGTTTGTCCGCTTGGTCGCGCGTCCTATGCGAATCATCACTTCTGCCCCAGCGACGAAGGCCGTGAGCAGGTCGCGTCCGTTCATGCCGCCTTCCTGCGCTACGGCCAGGCCAGAGGAGACCAATGACGCACCCGGGTGCACACCGGAATCGGGAAACGTCAAATTGTCTTGCTCGAATGCATGGGTCATTGCGCCGTGCGCAAGCGCAGCGGCGAGCGCGCAGACTCTTGCGCCGGAACCGAGAATGGCGCAACTGCCGCCCGTGCCCATTCGCCGGGCCTGGGCGATGATCATCTTGCTCCAGGGAAATTGTGAGCCAAACAGGATCGTCCCAACCGTATCGGCAATGCAATCCTTGGCACGCTGCAAGACCTCTGCCGGAATCTCCTCATAGCGAAGGCCGACCGCGTATTCGGCAAGTCGCGCCGTTTGGCCCGCTTCACTCGACGCCGCTTCCACTTTTGCCGGGATCGCAATCGCCGCCGCGGTAGATCCAAAGAACTGGGGCGAGAAGCTTGCCGCTCCAGCTGCCAGGGTCATGCCGCGCAAAAATCTCCGACGTTCGAAAAGCTCAGCTTTGGTCTTGGTCATGTTACTTCCTTTCCCTTCCACCAAATTCTTGGCATTTCCACCGCAAGGAGAGTTTCATACCGCTTACACCAACATTGGACGTGAACCTCTTGGTCAGTAATTCCATCCAAGCACTGTCAACAAGCTTATTATGGCTGGGTTGAGGGACCATCGAGAGAACCGCCAAGACGATTTTGAGTAGCCTTTTCGTCATGGGAAAACAAATTGTACGATATTGGGCTCAGGACATCCGAACTTAATCCATGTCAGCACCCGTATAACACGCTACACGTAGAAGCGCCGTTCGTGCCCCCGCACATTCAGAGCGGATGGTCGGCAAACCGGAAGTAATCCTCGGACCTCACACCACGTCATAATTCGCGCCAAGCCCTTCCATGAGAAGGCCGGTCTGAGTCAAGCAGGTTTTGCAGTTGCCTTTGGTCGTCGAGTGGTCTTCCAGGGAACTCATCCGCCTCTGCCGCCATCCTTCCATCCGCACTCTTTATGAGCGATGGTTCGCTCGGTGCCAGTTGGGCGTCCTCAGTACAGCATGTGCTGCTACCTGTGAAGTCCTCTTATCGGAATTTGGGTGCCCTGGGGCCTCGCGAGCATATGGACTCGCCGAAGAGTGATATTATGGCAGGCCATAAGGGGATCTGTTCATGAGGTTTATATTTCTTGCCCTCGCGCTGGTTTTGTTCTTCACGTGGATTGGGGCATTCGTCGTCTTCCACGTAGCAGCTGCGCTCATTCACCTTCTGCTTATCCTTGCTGTCGTTTTCTTAGTGATTCATCTCTTCAGCGGGCGCCGGGCTGCGTGAACTCGTCTAATGCGCTAGGAGAACATTGTGCCTTGTCTAGTATTGATCGTCTTTCTCGCATTCCCTCGAATCGCACTCGTTTGGTTATTCCTGACGTCGAATTACTTGCAGCGAGCGTATCACGGCCTACTGTTGCCTCTGCTCGGGTTTTTGTTTTTACCTTTAACAACGCTGGCGTATGCATGGATGACGAATACGCGGCAGCCTATAGCGGGCATTAATTTGCTGATTCTGATTATCGCGGTTGTGATTGATCTCGGCGGCTTAAGCGGCGGCGAATATCATCGACGGACACGATGGGGAAGTTAGTTCCTACCATATCCGCCAATTTTGCGAGAGTATTGGACACTGACGGGGTCTGGTGTACGCTATCGCTCGGTCGGAAGGTCAAAACGGGATTTCCTGCTAAGTCCTTCCAAGAGGAGAATCATCTATCATGGCCAAACTAACTCCTGCTGCGAGGAAAAAACTTCCGAAATCGGACTTCGTGGAAAAAGGCACCAGAAAATATCCGATCCCTGATGCCGCTCACGCACGAGACGCTTTGGCGCGGAGTTCGGGGAAGCCGGAGCACGCCTCTGTCGTTGCCGCAGTTAAGCGAAAATTTCCAAAAATAAAAATAACGAAGTAGAAGCGATGATCCCGCTGACCAGTGCAATCCTCCATCCATTTAGGGGCCAAGTCCCGATAAGTCCTCCTATCGGCATGGGCTTGGGTTTTAAGAAAAGGATTTTGACGTGTAGATTACTTCTTTTGCTCTGGCGAAGGAGGGTCTTGCCCCGCATTCGAGGCGGGAGAATCACTTGCGGGAAATGATTCCTTAGAAGCTTCCTCGACCGGGTCGTCTGTAATGTCTTGGGGCTGCAATTTGAGTTCAGCTTTTCTGTCCGATGCACGTTTGGTACGAGTCTTGGCCATGAACTGCCCTTGGTCGCATTCTTGCTTGTTCAGGGCAGGCTGTCAACTACGCTGAGTGATAGTCCACAAGCCGGACGCCAAATCCCACATCTCGATAAGTCCCCTCCTGTCTGGGCAGAGCCCAGTCAATTGCTTATCGGAATGCGGGGACACTGATTTCCAATTACCAGGAAGTTTCCTGAGTCGATCTAACGGCAACTGACAACGCATTCCAATTACGAGAGCCCTAATTCGAGGGTCAATCTTGCACTTGCGACATTGTTCGATAGTCAACCGTCGCGAATCCATTGCTCCAATTCGGGCTGGTAGTTATAGTACTCAGAACTATAATCATTGATACTTAAGTGTGCAGAATTGAACAGACTCCAAAATCAACTTCTCCTATAAAATTGCCTGACGCCGTACTCACCGGATGCCTCGCCGTTAAATCTGAACGAGGAGAGAAGGGTCCTATGAACAAACTCAGCTCATTTCTTCTCTGTGTGGCGTTACCTCTTTGCGGGTTCATATACGTGAGATTCTGGGGCTCTCGATGGCGCCTTAAACCCTGAGTGACATAACGGAAGAATTGGTTTCGGTACGGATTGAAGGTCCTCCCATCGTTCGCGGGGGCAAGAGTGCGGTCACTCCGTCGTGAAGGTGGCTTATCGGGATGTGGCTTTTTGCCCATTGGCCGGGATGGCACGCCGCCCTTCGACACGCCTCCCAAAAGAAAATTGCAAAGTGTGGAAGTCCCACGCGGTAAAAAGGAAACGGCGCGTCCATGAGCTAGGCGCGCCGTCTGTTCGCTTTGTCTTGTCTCGGTATCCGCTATCGGGCTGTGCTCGTCTCTCAGCTGTGCTTCATCTCTGGGCTATGCCAATTGGACGTGCCGCTGGACGCCGCTCTGCCTCTGGACTACGCACTGCCTCTGTTGCTTGCGAACACGCAGAAGATAATCCACTTGGAAAAACCTGTCTGACCAATTTTGTACACCGGCTCATAGCACAAGTCCAGCGACCCGTCGAACGTCTCGTTAAAAGGCTGGCAGGCTGTGTTTTGGAGGCCGGACGCATGATATCCCGACGCCAAAATCTCAAAGGAAGTCAGTGCAAGTGGGCAATGGCCTGTTTGATGCGTCCACCTGTTTCAGGCGGAATCGGCTTCGCCCATGCCAAATTCTTGAAATAAAGAAGGGGCCGAATGGGGTGATCCGGCCCCGGGGTGTGGGGTGTTGTTATCGTTTCTAGTCGAGGTCAACCTACTCCCATCCTTGGGAGCAGTCAATGGGACGGATACTGTAGACATTTCGGCTTTCAAAATGCGACGCGCCCACATTCCGATAACGTCCCGTTTATCGGGACTTGGCGATAGGAGTGGGAATGTGCCATATCGAACAGATTGGAAAACCTCAATGTGACACCGTTGTTCCTCAAGACAGGAAGACAATAGAAGGGTGCGCGATGGATCGGATTGAAAAATGGATACCTCGCGCTTAGGTCGGACCGTTTCGCGTGCTGAATACTCACTTAGTTTTCCGACAGGTTCATTCCGCCCTTCGTAAGTCATTTGTCGGCGTACGGGGCACTTACAAGTCGAGCCGCTGTTTGCGCATCGGTCTTCTTCTAGCTGTCATCCCGCTTGTGTGTGTTCTGTTCGCGGGCATCTACATAAACTTCAATCGCGCGAATCTTCCTGACTTAGATGGGTTCATCCAGTTTGAGCCGCCCACTATGGGCCACATATATGATGCGAAAGGGAATTTCCTCGCGGAATTGGGCAGGGAACACCGTGAAATCACTCAATATAACGGCATTCCCATCGTTTTACGGCAGGCTATCCTTTCGGCCGAAGACAAGAATTTTTTCTCTCATTCGGGCGTGGATTATTCCGTGTTTCCTCGCTTGCTCAGCAAGACCAACCTTCGCGCCCTGATTGCGCGCTTCAAGGGTTCGGAAGGCGAGGATCCTTCGGAGCGCGCATCCGTGTTTCCACAAGGTGGCTCGACGATTACCCAGCAGCTTGTACGCAGCTACTTCCTGCAAAGGCGCACAAGCACAAAAAATTTCAATACGCTTCAGAATCCAGGCGTTTTCACGCACGTCCTGTCTTACATCCTTGGAGTACCAGCTACCAATCAATTCCTGCTGAAAATAGAGGTCATCCGCCTTTCGTTGTGGCTCGAGGAAGAGATGCGGAAACGCTACGGGTCTAAGCGCCGGGCGAAGGAAGAACTACTGGCGCGTTACGCCAGCTACATCTACTTAGGCAATGGACGATACGGTTTTGCAGCGGCCTCACAATACTATTTCGCCGAACCGATGGAGGCGTTCACGGCCGATGACGCTGACAAAGCGGCGCTGCTGGCAGGAATCACCAAATCGCCCGGCGACTACGCCCCCACCTTCACAGACAATCAGAAGTCTCTCCGCAGACGAAATCAGATCTTGACCCTCATGGTTGCGAACCACTACTTACCCGCGGAGACAGCTTTGCGTTGCCAGCAAGCTCCAATTGGCTTGGTCGCTCACGCTATCGGCCTGATCGACGCACCCGCGGCAGTGGAAAATATTCTCAACGAGCTTAAACAACTCGCCCCAAGCCTCGGCTCCGACGCGGGAGTGAGCCAACTACTGGATGGCCACATCCAGGTTTATTCGACGGTTGACGATCAAATCCAGCGCATAGCGAGTGCAGGACTGGAGAACGGGTTAAAACTCTATGAGAAGCGCCATCCTCAGAACAAGGGACAGATTCAGGGCTCCGTCGTTGTTCTAAGGAACGGTGACTCCGCCATCCTTGCTGAGACAGGAGGGCGGGCCGTGTATAAGAGCCATAGCACAATATACAGCGACTATAACCGAGTAACCCAGTCCTTGCGTCAGCCAGGCTCGGCGATGAAGCCCATTGTCTACCTGGCAGCCTTTCATGAAGGCACTCTCGACCTCGACACTTCCGTGCCCGACGAACCCATCTCGGTGGTGAGTGCCGGAAATCAGTCCCCCAAGTGGATCTCTAATTTCGATAATAAGTTTGAAGGCATGATACCGGCAAGGCGAGCGCTCGCGGAATCAAGAAACGCGGCAACAGTCTGGATTGCAGAACAAATCGGGATCGATTCTATTTTGTCGACTGCAGAAGAAACGGGCATCCGAACAAAGCTACAACCCTACGTCACAACGGCCCTCGGCTCATCCGAAGTCACTTTACTGGAACTTGCAAATGCATATCGGTTCATGGCGAGCGGTATCCATGTGGAACCGCACGTGATTGATAAGATCGAACATGCGGGAGGAGATGTTATTTACAGTTACCAATTGCCTTGCTGTTCGTTGAACGGTAACAAACCTGGCTTGGCCATGATTCAGGAAGGGTTGCGCGGCGTCGTGCGCATCCCGTCAGGCACCGCACACACGCTCGATTCGCGGGCCTTCCCTATTCCAGTGATGGGCAAGACAGGCACCACGAATCACTACCGGGATGCCTTGTTTGTAGGGTCCACTTACGGGCTCGATGGAATCACGGTGGCAGTGCGCATCGGATTCGATGACAATCGCTCGCTGGGCCAAAATGAAACCGGCGCCAGAGCCGCACTTCCAGTATTCAGAGAAATCATGCTAAGGATCTATCAGGAAACCCTGGTTGGCCCTATCCCACCGTTTCCTGCAGACATGGAAGAGAACATCGCCGGATATTTGAAGGGCGAATTCGCGGGAAAAGAAGTGGTACGGTTTCTTAATGCGCCAGACATGATAAAAGCCGCAGAAGATCGAATAGGGGGTTGCCGCATTGTAAATCCGATCCTGGAAACAAGTGCATGCGAGCTCCCCCGCCTTTCGCCGATTCCCATTTACCAACAAAGAGCTGGGGGTGGCCAGGTCGTTTTTGTCAACCAGTGAACCAATCCTCGCGGGCCTCCGCAATTGATGGCCCTTCGCTAAGGCAGCATAATCGACTAATCCCTCGCAGAACAGAAGCCCATTATCTTCCGTCCCAGAAGTCCTAGTGCTGTATCGGAAGCGCGCATCAACAGAAGAATGATGTGGGGAGCACGGTGCTCTGGCGCGCTTTCGATACAGCACTAGGACTTCTCGGGACTTGGCCCACTAGTGGCTCCAGAGGGGATTGCGGAGGCTGAGCCGGTCGTAACGGCAAGAAGTCACACGAGTGAACCACGGGCAGGTCGAGCGGGGAAACTATAGATTTGTCTGGTAGGGATTTTCAGTGGACCAATTCGGTCAGCAGCTGAAGAATGCGCACCAGGTCGCCGTCTTCCGCCGTCTCAAATTCGACGCCCATCCCCCGACCAACCACTGTATGCCGTACAACGGCAGGGGCGTAAACTTCGCCGTCAGGCAGTTCGAAGGTCAGCCTTACGACCGTTCCCACCGGCGGCAGGTTTGTGGTTGGGATAAAAACGCCTCCCTTACTTAGGTCGAAAACGCGGGAGACGAAGCGTTGTCCGCCGCCCAGCCATGCCACCCACACACCCTTCAG
Source organism: uncultured Acidobacteriota bacterium (assembly GCA_963719875.1). Taxonomy (GTDB): domain Bacteria; phylum Acidobacteriota; class Terriglobia; order Acidiferrales; family UBA7541; genus Palsa-360. The sequence continues at coordinate 1,163,886 of CAVRDJ010000004.1, forward strand.
TAGCTCCACGCGAGGGGATCGGCGTTTTTCTCGAATGCCCGTTTCTTCAGACATGACGAAGCACTCAAGACATTGGTGGGCGCGCTCGACAGCCCGATAAAATTCCGCAATCCCTTCAGTCTTGAAAGTGACTTCCTCGCCCTCCAATTCGAGGATCAGTTCGTTGCACAAACGGGTGGCGGAGCGAATCTGCTCAGACCTCAGCTGTGACACCGCCTCGGGTAGGCCGTGTCGCTGAGAATGGAGCTGTTTCGATTCCTCAATGGTCCAAGCACTCCGGCGGACCGAATCGGTCTCGCGACGAAACTCCTTTAGAATGCGGCCATCTATCCCGTCAGACCAGAGGCTTTGTCCGAGCTTGAGGAGCCCAGCCGTAGCCTTCATCAGTTGGAAATTCATTCCCCAGAAAGTTTCGCTAGGAACAAAAAGCTCGACAACTATCCCATGCGGTCAATCGGATGTTGATCCGCGCATTGCTAACACGCAAGCCTCGACCGACTCCGCAGAAACAACGTTCGTCAACTCGATGATGTCTCCCAGATTGGGATACGTACTCATACGCAGCAGGCCTCCGTGAATGTTGACCTCCTCCGCGTGTGCCTTCTCTGTGATTCTTGTACCACCGGGTCCATGCCACTTCACTTCTGCAGAAACTGCGACAGGAAAACGTTTGCTCCTTCTATGTTCTACCCTGGCTGCGCAAGAGTTGGCTGTCGAGTTTTGCATGATCATTGGCCACGCCTCCAATTGACTTCCGTTTCGCTTATCTACTAAAAGACAGTTCCTGGTCGGCAGGCCGTCATGGGCCCGAGACTGTTAACTCAGTTGAGACTCACGGACGATGCAGCCTCGTGTCATGGTGAAAAGGAATCACGCCATTATTTCCAAACAGTTGTTGACGCGGCGTTTCAAGCAAGTTCGCGAACTGATTTACATCCGCGGGCCGGCTGAAATAATATCCTTGCGCCTCATCGCAGCCATGGCCCTGAAGAAATGCCAACTGCTCTATGGTTTCCACTCCTTCAGCGATGACACTCTGCTTGAGACTCTTGGCCATACTAATGACCGAGCTGATGACGATCACATCATTGGATCCGGTAATGATATTGTGGACGAACGACTGGTCGAGTTTCAGGGAGTCTATGGGAAATCGAGTCAGATAGCTCAAGCTGGAATAGCCGGTGCCAAAGTCATCCACGGCCAGTCGCACTCCGATGGCTTTGAGTTTTCCTAGCATGTAGGTGGTTGACTCCGCATGCCGCATCAGAACGGTTTCGGTTAATTCGAGTTCGAGATATCGGGGATCCAGCCGGGTATGCTTCAGGGCAGCCTGAACGTGTTCGAGAAACTGCTCGCTCCGAAATTCCAGCGACGAGATGTTGGCGGACACGGGGACGGCTAGCAGGCCCGCATCAAGCCATTCCCGCGTTTGCCTGCATGCCTCGCGCAGTACCCATTGGCCGATTGCTATAATCATGCCGGTGTCTTCGGCGATGGTCAGGAATTGGCCCGGGAGAAGCAGTCCGCGCTGTGGATGTTGCCAACGTAGGAGCGCCTCGACACCTGCAATGGCTCCTGTCTTGAGATTCACCTTTGGTTGGTATTGCAGCAACAACTCCTGGCGTTCCAGAGCATATCGAAGTTGGCCTTCCAGCGACTGCCGCTCGACAGCGCGGAGACTCATGTCCGGCTTAAAGAACTGGTAATTGTCGCGTCCGCATTGCTTGGCGTGATACATCGCCGTGTCGGCATTCTTGATCAGGCTCTCCGCATCATCCCCGTTGCCGGGGTAGGTGCTTACGCCTATGCTCGCTGTAACGTGAAGACGGTGTTCGCCGATGCTGTGGGTCTTCTTAAGGTCGATGAGGATCTTTTCGGCGGAAATGGCTGCATCTGCTGCGTGTGCGACTTCTGGAAGCAGGATCACAAACTCATCGCCACCCTGTCGGCTTACTGTGTCAGATTTGCGGACACATGCCAATAATCGTGCTGATACGGATTGGAGGAGTTTGTCGCCAATGGAGTGTCCGAGAGAGTCGTTGATATTCTTGAAGCCATCCAAATCCAAGAACAGCACTGCGAGTAGATGGTGATTGCGTCGGGCTAGCGAAATCGCCTGGGCAAGCCGGTCGTTTAGCAGCAATCGGTTGGGCAAATCGGTAAGGGCGTCATGTTGGGCCAAATGAGACATTTCCTGCACCACTGCCCGAGCCATGCTCACGTCATGAAATACGATTACTGCCCCGGTGACCTGACCATCCCGGTCGTGGATCGGAGCGGCGGAGTCTTCGATTGCGCTTTCATGTCCGTCCCGTCGAACCAGGATACAGTTCGCGGTCAGCCCCACGGCCTTGTCTAGCCGAATTGCCAGCTCCATGGGATTGGGTGACGGTTTATGGGTAACCCCATCAATAATTTGGAATACGTCACTGAGCGGATGGCCCACCGCCTCCTTTCGGGACCATCCCGTCATGTGTTCCGCAACTACGTTCAAATAGACCACATTGCCCAGCGTATCGGTACTCAGTACGGCGTCACCGATAGAGTTCAGTGTGACCTGGGCACGGTCCTTTTCTATGAACAATTCCTGTCGTGCAATTTCACGCTCAATGATGTTGCGGATGGCTCGTTCAAACAAATAGCTGTCTATGTGACCCTCTAAAAGAAAGTCTTGCGCTCCGTGTAGCATGGCTTCTCTACAAAGCCCTTCATTGTCCACTCCCCCGAGAACAACGATTGAAGCAGCGGAAGAAACCGCCAACAGCCTGTCTATTGTTTCGATGCCTCGGCTATCGGGCAAAAAGAGATTGAGGAAAATTGCCCATACTCCTTTGTTGGCCAGTCTTTCGAGGCCGCTGGAGAGGGTTCTGACCCATTCGAAATTCGATGCAGAGTCACCAGAGGCAATCAAGGCTTCTTCAAATGCCTTGGCGTGACAGGAGTCATCGTCGATGAGAAGTATGTCGTTGTTTGCAGAACTCATAGAGATCGTCGCTTGAACGTACACATTGCGGCTTTGGTGGAACACAGAATGTCCAATATTAAACACTTTTATGTTTGTGACGTATTGGTACACGGGTGAATGACGAACCTAATTTAATGCCGCTTCAGCACAAATCAATTTTCATTAAGATTCAAGCCCGATACCTGACTTCCTAACGGCCATTCCAAATTTCTGGGGGTAAGCGTCAAAGGCTTAAATGTGAGCAGTACAATAGATGGAATCAATAGGCGAACAGTGCCCGACTGGGCCAAATAGTCGCGGATTCGGATAGGTCGGGTTATCGGAATGTGGCTTTTGGCCTCGGGGGCAGGATTCCCACATTTCGATAATCGTCCCTACGAGATGCTCGCCACGAATCGACATTGAAATGGGATACAATTGCGCCGATGTGTCCCATTCATTCCGAAAAACCCGGTTTGGGTCGCAGATCGTTTCTGACCCTGCTTGCCGCTCCGGCGCTTTCACAGATACAACGCGACTGGGCGAATAATCAGCCCGTGCGCTACCCCGACCCGGACGTCGTTGCGGTGGACAAGAGCTTTGAGAAATATCGGATATTCAATGCCGTCATCTACCGGCATTACGTAGGGACGAAATGGGCGGAGGGGCCGGCGTGGTGCGCTCAGGGTCAGTACCTGGTGTGGAGCGATATTCCGAACAATCGGCAGTTGCGTTTCCTCGAAGAGGACGGGCACGTCACCACGTTCCGTACCCCGTGCGGTTACAGCAATGGCAACACATTCGACTTCGAGGGGCGACAGCTTTCCTGCGAGCACGCCGGGCGGCGAGTGGCGCGATACGAGCATAGCGGCGCAGTCACGACGATCGCCGATAAGTACAATGGCAGGCCGCTCAATTCGCCGAATGACATCGTAGTCCACCCAGATGGTTCCGTCTGGTTCACCGACCCGCCTTACGGCATCCTGGGCAATTATGAAGGTAACCAAGCCAAGCCGGAGTTAAAGGAGGCCGTCTACCGCGTGGATGCGAAGACGGCCAAGATCGAAATAGTGACCGACGCACTCGATAAGCCCAACGGCATCTGCTTCTCGCCCGACTACAAGAAGGTGTACATCTGCGACACGGGCGCACCGAAGGATATCCAGGTATTCGACGTCGTCGATAACAAGCTGCGCAATCAGACGCTGTTCACCGACATGAAGCTGGGCGGAAAGCCCGGCCTCGCCGACGGCATACGCTCTGACGTGGACGGCAATATCTGGGCGGGGGCGAGCGGTGGGGCTGGCTACGATGGAGTGCACGTGTTTTCGCCGGTCGGGCAGCGCATCGGGATGATCCTGTTACCGGAAATCTGCGCCAATATCTGCTTCGGAGGCGCCAAGCGCAATCGGCTGTTCATGGCAGCGAGCCAGTCGTTGTACTCGGTGTATGTGGGAACTCAGGGGGCGCACATCGCGTAGCGGCGCGGTGGCCGCTCTATCTAGAACTCGCCATGCGGTCATTCCCGGGTTGTCGGCAAACCTGAAGTAACTTCCATAACCAGTGCTCGCCGGTGAGTCAGAATTTTCTTGGGAAATTCCCGCATCAATCGTGAAGCACCGTATCACTGTTCGGCCAGTTCTTGATAAGTTGGGCGGTCTCAACCGGTCGATGCAACACTTGCCCAAAGTCCTCTCGTAGGGGTCTAGGAGGCTGATTTCGTTCACGGGCTTCAATTCAAACAAAACAAAAGCCCTGTTTAGGTTCTGAATGAGTCCTGCCGCACAGAATGATTCTCGATGGGAAGTATTGTCAGATCAACTGGTTATATGGTGTTGCATCGACCGGTTGAGCTGGCAGGTCTTACCGGAATGTGGTTTTTTGCGTTTTTCGGGACCTGATTCCCGCATTGTAGAGTCGAGGTGTGGCGCGGTGGTTTAGGTGCAGCCTATCCGTTTGCCGACTCTTTCGTTGGTCGGTGCCTCACGGGCTGAACCATGCTTCCGTTTCCACACCCCGCTCATCGAACCGGACGTGCGGATTTGCCGCATCCGGCTCTCGGAGAAGACGCACGCAATCGTCGGAGCCATTGCATGTGACGCCGTCTGCAACTTCTGAAAACAAATCGGGAGTTGTCAGGCCTATCGCCAATCTCCCTTTCCTTCGTTGCTTCTTGCGTCTGCCTTCAACTGAGGCCCCTTCCCTCCGCCGGAGTTACCCGGCTTCGCCGGTACTACGAGCCTCTCCGCCATCCCAGTCAGCCCGGCCTTTCTCTCGCGAGTTGCCAGTTGATCCATACTGCGATCACCGCTGGGACTTCCCGTGTTGCGCCTGGTCCCCTTTGCCTGCATGCCGTCGCCAATACCCCGGCAGGTCTGATGGAATTTGTTCGCTCGTACGATTCCATTAGCTTCGGCCTTCCCTCGTTATCGGGGCGGGTCGGCTCCTGCGTTAACGTTTTCGAGGCCTGCTCAGCGTTCACTCACGTTACGGCCTGCACGCTCGCCAAGTCGCCTAGCGACTCTCTGCACCAGAGGCTTCAGCAGTTTCGTTGCCTCCACTGCTGCTCTGATTGCTACCGGGTGGAGCGAACCAGTTCCCGGGCGGGTTTACTCCCGCTGTGGACCACCGCCTTTTCACGGCGCACCCGATAATCCCGTTTGCCGAAGATTAAAAATGCGGTCCATAAAATAGAAGGCAAGTGCCACAAGAAGCCGCGATGATCGAACTCTTTCCATATAGTGTTGCCACGTGCCGGACTGCCCGCACTTTGGGAGAAATGGTATGATCCCGCACGCCCGACGGAGCATTGTCGCCATTCCCGACCAAGTGCCAGTAACTGGACTACCGGAGACGCAGAGACGCAATTCATCTCAGGGGGAATTCCATGCTCGAAACAACGATCACTGGCAGTTTGCCGAAGCCGTCATGGCTCGCGAAACCGGGCGTTCTGTGGGCTCCGTGGTCGCTCGAAGGCGCGGCCCTGGAAGAGGGTCAACGCGATGCCGTCCTGGTGGCTATGAAGGAGCAGGAGGCAGCCGGTATCGACATCATCACCGACGGCGAGCAGATGCGGCAACACTTCGTCCACGGATTCCTCGCCAATCTTTCCGGCATCGACTTCAATAAGCGTCGGGTGATGGGCATCCGCGCCGACCGTTATAAGGCGGACTGCCCCACCGTGACTGGACCAATCCGGCGGATGCGGTCGGTCCACAAAGACGGTGTCGCGTTTGCTGTGCAGCATACGGCGCACAAATTCAAATTTACGCTGCCGGGACCGATGACCACCGCGGACACCATCGCCGATGAATATTATGGCAACCGCCCAAAGATGGCCCATGTACTTGCGGAGGCGCTTAACTAAGAAGCACTGGAACTCGAGCGCTGCGGCGTCCATGCGATTCAGTTTGATGAGCCGGCGTTCAATGTCTACCTCGATGACGTTCGCGAATGGGGTATCGCGGCGCTGGAGCGCGCAGCGCAAGGACTGAAGTGCACAACTGTCGTCCACATCTGCTATGGTTACGGCATCAAAGCCAATGCCGATTGGAAGGAATCACTCGGAGGCGAGTGGCGCCAGTATGAGAAGACGTTTCCGCATCTTGCGGCTTGCAATATCAATCAGGTTTCCCTCGAGTGCATGCACTCGCGCGCTCCCGTGTCACTCATGGGCCTCCTGAAGGGAAAGGACGTACACGTTGGTGTGATTGATGTGGCCTCGAATACCGTCGAGACGCCGGAGGAAGTGGCAGATGTGCTACGCGAGGCGATGAAGTATGTCCCCGTCGAGCGGTTGCTCGCTAGTACAAACTGCGGCATGGCACCGATGCCGCGAAACGTGGCTTATGGCAAGCTCCGCGCGATTACTGGCGGCGCGGCGCTGTTGCGCAAGGAACTTGGTATTAGGTCCACGTGATGAGTCATCTGGCTTATATTTTTTGGCGGCGAGGAAAATTCAGATTGGAAATTCCGGTTCAGAATGAAAACCAGAATCATATACATCGAGCGCAAAGGGAAGTGTGCTGGGTGGTCCGACAAGAATTAGGCGGGTGACAACCTAAAAAGTAGTCAAGAGTTCTAAAATCGTCCTCTAAAGCGTACCATTTTCCCCGTGCTTCGTATTCAATCACTTGGAGCAATATCCTTCAAGCAGTTCAGAACTCATGCCGCGTAATGCTGGGAGCCATATTCCGATAAAGCACTAACGTTTCTCAGGCACTGGGGCGATCCCTAAAACCCGTCAGCCAGGATTAGTGATCGGTGCGGCGTGGTTTGATTACCGGCGGCACTTTTCGTCCGTGAACACCGTGACGGCCAACCCGCCCAGCCAAGCGGCCCCGCCGCTCGTTTCGAGTCAGCCACCACGGGATGAATGGTCACTATTTAAACCGGTTTGAATCCCGCGTCTGTTCAATTTTGGACAATCTAGCTCGGCTTGATGGTGGGCCACATTCCGATAATCAGGACTTGGCATAGCAACGACAAATCACCTCTGTCAATCGCGGCAGGGATTGCATTCATCAGGTGGTTTTCTCACAGACGCAGAGGCAGAGCGGGCGCCGTTCTAGTAGTAACAGAACCATAGCTGGAAAATAAATCTGGTCCATTACTTTATAAAGGTGACGCACCAGTTCACATAGTTGTGCAGAATTGAACAGACCTCCCCAATGAACTGGTCTTATAAAGCTTGCCTGACTGCGCTGCTTCCGTTGTCCCCCTGGGCAGCCGTCAAATCTGATCAAAGATAGAAGGGTTTTCCATGCAAAAACAAAGTGAAGTGAAGTGTGTGTCTGTGAACCTCACGAAGGGGGTCAGAGCGTTCCTCGTGGGTGCGGCCTTGGTTCTTTGTTTAACGACTGCAAACCACGCGGCGGCACAAGGGCTAGCGCCTGTATTCCTCGGATCGGCCGCTCCTTTCGCGGTTCTGGGAGCGAGCACCGTTACCAACACCGGCCCTACCATTATTAACGGGGATCTTGGGGTTTGGTCAGGAACTGCGGTCACTGGGTTTGGGCCTGGAACAGTGAACGGAACGATACACGCCGCCGATCCTGTCGCACAACACGCGCAGGCCTCCTTGACCGTCGCGTATAACGACGCGGCGGGGCGAAAAACAGCTCCTATCGGCGTAAACGCCGCAGATTTGGGCGGGCAGACCCTCGCCCCGGGCCTGTATAAATCCACCTCCACGCTGGCGATAACGGGGGATCTCACTCTGGATGCCAGAGGCAACCCGAATGCCGTCTGGATCTTCCAAATTGCGTCCGCACTGACGGTAAACACGGGCAGCCGTGTGGTCCTGAGTGGTGGCGCGACTTCTGCCAACGTCTTTTGGCAAGTGGGCAGTTCAGCCACGCTGGGAGTGCACTCTACCTTCAAGGGAACCATAATGGCGTTAGCTTCTATAACGATTGACACGGGCGCAACGCTGGACGGCAGAGCGTTGGCGCAAACTGCGGCAGTGACCTTAGATACCAACAGCGTTACAATTGCACTCCGGAACGCGGTGCTGATCGAACTGCCCCCACCACCAGAACGGCGGGACTAACACGGTTTTGCGGCACCTTCACCCGTTGTTCCACCTACAGCGTCGGCCACAACCACGAATTTCGCGATTCTGGCCGACGCTACGGTTGTAAACGCCTCCGGCCAGAATTTTCCCTTGGCCGGAGGCTTGTGTTTTTATTGTCGTTCGTTCAATCGTTGATAATTGGTCCAAAACTAGGAGTACAATCGTATCGTGCGTAAGAGCCTGATTGCGCAGATTCCTCAGGATGCCCCACTCCGCGATCAAGCGTGGATGGACGTGGACCGTATAGCGTCAGTTGAGGTCTCGTCGGAAGAGAGCGACTATCCAATTGAATCTGCGCTATTACTGGAAGGAAAAATAGGCTGGCGTGCGGCTAACCCTGGGGTGCAGACAATCCGTCTGATCTTCGACGAACCCCAAAAGCTAAGACGGATCTTGCTTGTTTTTGAAGATACCGAAAACAGCCGTACACAAGAATTCGTCCTTCGATGGTCACCCGATATCCAGTATTCTTCTCGCGAAATTGTCCGCCAGCAATGGAATTTTAGCCCGCCGGACTCAGTGCGGGAGACAGAAAACTATGTGCTTGAACTCTCGGGAGTCAAAGTACTTGAATTAATGATTATTCCTGACAAGAGTGGTGGAGAAGTCCGCGCGTCTCTCATGAGTTTGCGTCTAGCTTGATTCAAAAGTGTTGCTCACCTCTTACCCCCCTTACACAGTTTGCAGAACCCATGACCGCAGTTCTGGCAGACCACCGTGAACTCACGAATTCGTCTTCCGCATTTGCAGCATTTCAACAGGGTCACTTTTATCTGCCTTGGCGGTACTCGGCTCTTCACCGAAAAAGACAATACCTGGGCCGGTGAACCGATAGGCAATCCAATCCTAAGAAGTCATCGTACCAGGTTGGGCTGACGCGATCCGTTTATGGTTCAGATTCCCTCGCGGCGCTACTTTGCTATTGCGCCCACAAGGTGGTTGTCAAGAAGGTGGTTGTCAAGACAGCGAGTCCGAAATACCCAGAATACAAATATGATCATAATGGAACAGACAAGGAATTCCGATGCGTATAACGTGGCACTTGGTTTGCGATTAGTTAAAAATATCGCAGTCCCGGCCGTGGAGGCTCTCTCATGAAGCCTGTAGGTATTGGAAGTTCCATTGGATTGGACCGCCTCGCAACGTGGAACGAAGTCATTTGCGCAATCTCGGTCTCGGCTCAAGGTGCTCTTACGCTTGGCGGCGCCTGCAACAATTTGCGCGAGATGGATTCTCACTTCAGCGGTAGCGGTTGCAATCTTCCTGAAGACGATATGTGGTTGACGGTTGTACTCGAAATGCCAGATTCCAAAAGCAACTAAATGCAATTTAAAGGGGCAATTCCTCAGTCAGCCCCTGGGGCAGATGACATATCAGGAAAGAAACGCATATTCAGAAAGGATGTGACCATGCTAGATCCAATGATCGGTACGCGTACCTGCAGTTTGTGCAAAGGTATGTATGAGTCGGATACCAAGTTACGCGAGCATCAGAGAATGGCTCATCGCGGGCGTGGCAATGAGGAAAGACCGCAGGCAGCGGTTGTTGCCGAGCAGTCTGAAGATAACGGAGATTAAGTTGAACCGCATTGCTTCGAGCTTAATATAATTGGAGAACAGCAGTATGCGTAGCAAGAAAAGAGACAGGAAAGAAAAAATGGCATCTAACAAGGTTCTCCTCGCGACCGTAACTAAAGAAATGGCGCAGCCTCGGATGACACAATCTGCCCAAATAAAAATAAAAGTTGACAAGCAGATTAAGCCAAGGGATGGCGAACCCTTATAGTGCGAGATTCCTCCCAAAGCGCAATAATCTGGCATGGCCCTCGAAATGAAGTGGGTAGAGCGTATTCAGGGTTGGAGTTGCTCCGACTGCGCTTGGGTATCGAACAATGTCGCAAGTGCAAGATTGACCCTCGAAATAGGGCTCTCATAATTGGAATGCGTAGTCACCTGCCGTTAGATCGTGCCGTTAGATCGACTCAGGAAACTTCCCGGTGATTGGAAATCAGTGTCTCCACGATCCGATAAGGGGTACCGGTCCAGATACGGCGACCATCAACACCAACGGGGGCTCTCCGAAGGTCACACTGTCCGGCAACGGCAAGTGACCACTGCAGGTTGCGTCTTCGAACGCCAAGTCCTTCTATGAGAAGGACGGTTAGGGTCAAGTCCATTTTTCTTCTTCTTACCCGTGGGTTTTTGGTTTGAGCCGAGCCGCCTGTGTCGCCATCCTTGCACCCGAACTCGGACCGTACACACGAGATCGCCGGAACAAAAATGTCACGAAGACTTAGAAAGATCCACGACAAGTTTTCATTCGGATTGCGGATGCATATCGGGCGAGCCACTGCCGCGCAGAGTCCCGCGGTGCCTCAGCCCCGGATGGCGATGCCGCCAACCCAGGCATAAATGGACACAGAGCCAGCACGGGAACGGAGTAGCTGATTCCCTGCCCTGGGGATCAGGAAATCTTTACGTCCAACTGGGGCGGCAGCGGTTGCCCCTTGCGAATGCGCTGCAACCACTCGAGCCGGTTCAGGATCCTATCATTCTCACGGCTAAAGTGGGTGTGGCAGCGTAACAGGCGATCCAACTCTTCTTGCCCTGGAATGACCGCGGCAGACAATTTATACCCCATCCTCTGCGCGTCGATAGTCATCGGTCTTTTCTCCAGCTCCGTGACGCGTTCGATTTCATCGTCGATGGATTTGATTACTATTGATCTATGCTTGCCGCAGCTCTTTGGTATTTTCGAGCTGCCACTGGGGAACAATGCAGTGGCTTCATTCCACCCTTACCGCAAATTGGGTCACGACGATTTTGTCCCCAACGCTGAATTCTCCAATGATGTGGTAGACGCCGGCTGATGGGAAAGTGAAACCCGTTGCCTCGATATCCGGACCGAATTTATTGGGGACGAGGAGGTGTGAAGCATGGATGCTCTCGCCCAAAAGTTTGTCAATCAGTGAAACCGGGAGTAGCCCATGTATGTGTAGAAAACCCATAAGATCGTCGCGAATGACGCTGATATGCATGGGGACTGCAAGATACGGAGTCATCTCTGTTAGGGGCTTGCCGTTCTTTTCGATGTGGTAATCGAGAGTCGCGGGAGCGCCTGCCTTGAGTCTGGCTGGCGAATTCTTGAGAGTTACTTCAAAGCCATCGATGTTTTCTTGGAGCGAGAAGTTTTCGTTCTGAACGGCGCTCATCGCTGCCGAGGGTTCGACGTTCAGGTAGAACTGATCAGAGAAAATATATGCCCTTTCGGTATAGTCCACGGAAACCAGATATTGGCCGGGTTTCGGAAAAGTATAGTGCACTGGGAACTCGGCGGTTTTGAGCATTTCAGCAGTTATTGGCCCGAGATCTTCCGGGTGGATATGCGCGAAGACGGAGAAATCCTTGCTCGCGATAACCACGTGAAGGATGCGATTGTGATCGAGAACAAGATCCTGGACAGGATTCCCTTGGTAATCGCGCAATGTAAAAGTAAGTGTGGTGGGAACATTGGGCGCGAGCGCTACGGGGCTCGTTGCCAGCTGAGCTCTTGCCCGCGCAGGCCGCACAAAGTAGGCGAATTCACGTGCGTCCACAAAGTGAAATTGGCCAAGCCCGAGCCCAACCGTGCAACCGGGCAACGCCAGGTCAGACGTTGCCTCTCCTGCGCGTTCGGGAACGCTCTCATGCCAGACGTTCATGATATTCGTTTCCTCGCAGGCTCGCTGAAATGGACTTTCCAGAACGCCTGAAAATACCGCAGGAAATCCTCCACTTATGTATATCAGGCTGGTGATAAGTATCAGGGGAGGAATCCAGGCGCCGCGCCTTGCAAAGGTCAAATCCGAGCTTGCCAAAGGCACATCGGATGTCTTCAGCAAAAATTGGTTCAATTCCGTACTCTTACGATATAGAGTCACCGCGGTGGCAAGGATGAATAGGGCAACGATCAGATGAATTACTTCAAACGATCCGAATGTTCTGTCCGCCGAGTGCGCGTCGCTTTCCTTTACTTCCTCCGGATAATTTAAATTGAATGATGCCGTGGCATCGTAGGCTCCTGATCTTTGGGCGGCAACATTTGCCGACCAGAGTCCGGAGGGGGTCAGCAGATTTTTCCCGAATACAAATCCTCCCGCGAATCTCTCTTCGACAGGGGCGACGATCGGACCGACACCGGCGGCCTGGTTCGTGAGTGTGACCACGATATTGTTCACAGCAGCGGCGGTTTTCGTTCGCGGATCCTCTGCGGTCACCAGGAATTTGCCGCTTTCGGAGGCCTGTTCGGTAAGCGACAGCACTACTCCCTGGGTCAAGGCGGACCGCTGGAAACTGTAATGAGGAGCAAGCGGAGGCGTGGTAATAATCAGCAGTGACGTGACCGCGAGGATGGCGATGCCGATTGCCGTCTCGGCGGGTAGCGTGAAGCCGAGCCACGAGAGAAGGCGAAGATACCGCGTCTCATCGCTTTTCCTGATAGCGTCCACGATTTTGGGCTCTTCATATAATTGTACAAACAAACGCAAAACAAGCAGAAAGGCAGCAAACGCCGAAAGGACCGCGAATCGCTTCCCCCAGTCCGTCGTCAACACATACGAGAAACTCTTGAGATGGAGCCAAACGACATAGACGCCCGTGACGCCCGCGATGCCGAACGCGACACTCGCGATTCGGGAAAACTCGGTGAGCGCGAACGCTGCCACCCTGGCGTTTCGCGATTTTCCGATGAGCGGTGAGAGAAGCACAACCAGGGCAATGATTCCCCCGATCCAGACGTCCTTAAAAAAAAGGTGGACAAAGTTCATCAGCACGCCAAATGCTGGCGCGAACGTGGAGGCGGCGGCGTGGCTAACGCGCGCCCGTGAGAGATCGATCAGCCCCAGAACCAGGAAGAACGCATATTCGAATTTCGAGGTCCGTTCGATTGAGATTAATCGTTTCTTGATGACTAGAAAGGCGATCAATAGGAAGGCCGCACCAAGCATGCGATATAGCGTGTATAGCGCCGAAGTGGTCGTGATGAAAGAGCCCCAGGCCGCAGTAAATGTTGTTTCCTGTAAGGAAGCGAGCTCGTTCGCCTTATAGATAAGGTAGGCGATGCCGCCCGCCAAGGCCAGAAAACATCCGAGAATGAAATGAAACCGAAATCTGCGAACGAACTCAGGCTCATCGGATTTCAATTCGGGGAAATGCCTGCGCATCGGTCGCCAGATAAACGCGAGCACAATCAGTGCGCCTAAAAGTAATGCGTCTCCGATCAGTTCGACCGCGAGGGTCAGGGCTTCGGGCACGCTGGAGCTGTGAACGGTCTGAAATCCGCCGGCTTCCGTGGTGGCGCTGGGCCTCTCATTTCCCACCGAGAAGACATAAGCACCTTTCGTGAAGTGGCCGTCATCCGACGAAATAACCTCCCACGAAACCGTGTAGCTGCCCGCGCCCCCCTCTTTCAAGCCCACGCGGTAGACTCTGGGGTCCGCGGGGTCAGGCGCTGAATTCGAAAGATCGGCGCGTGAACCATCCGGGGCGAGGACGATAATGCTGGAGGCGCGAGGTTCCACGCGTTCGCTGAAATGGATTTGCACTTCCGCCGGCGCTTTTGAAAGGACCGACGATGCCGAAGGAACATATTGAATTGGTGTCGCGTGCGCGAAAGCGAGTTCGGGTTGTATCGAAATTACGATCGAGAAACAGAATACGCTTAAGAATTTATTGATTCTCGTTTGCATAACATCATTCAAACCTGCGAAGGGTCACTACAGTCAAATTCAACCAAAAGCAAAAGAATTCATCTCGCTATACTATCTAGCTCCTCGCCTGCGTGCTCCCCAATAGCCCCCCAAGAGTCCCAAGAGAATGCTCGCGAATAATGCGGCAACGTACAGTGCTCGGATATTGTCCTTGGGTCCCGAAATCGTAAGCGGAAACGATGCGGTGGCGAGATCTTGCCGCTGGCGTTTGCTGTCGAAGAACGTTACCTTCAGAGTGTAATTGCCACCTTCCGGGAATGTGTAATAGAGAAAGGTCATCGGCTCTTCTGCAATGAGGTCGCAGTTAACCATCGATTTCCCGTTGTGGTTAATGTCGATGCCCACGCTCGTCGCCAGCGAAACCGGCTCTCTCGTATTGCTTTGCAAAAGACCGAAGTCGAATTCGATGGGTTGTCCCGCTATGGGCGTCGAAGGTTGATCTGTACCAATATCGACAATTAGATCGCCGACGACCTTTTCGAGCCGCTCGCCGCCAAGGCCGTTCGCGAATGCGGCTTCTGCCATCATACATACCAGGATGATAAAAATAATGCGCTTCAACTGTGGCACACCTACTTTCTTTTTAACGCTATTCCTGCGACAGCAAGTCCTAAGAGTCCGCATACGATCCCGGCGATGCTTAAAGTTTGCGCCGTAGCCGCCTTTTTGCCCGCGGCCTCGCCACCAGCCAGTAGACTCTGCACCCACTGGTTCAGTTCGTACGAAGACAGCGACGGTTCGGGAAAGCCCATGGTCCTTTTGGAAGCCGGGCAGCCAAACGCGCCAATCTTACGAAGCCGGGTAATCGAGTCGGAAACCTTCACCGGAGAATTATCTTCGGCTGACTCCGAAACTTCACCGGTGACGCACGTGAATGTGAAATCGACCGAATTGTTATCGATTGTCCCGAAGATGCGATAGCTGTAGGTCGTTTGCACCGTGGGAATGAAGTTTGCGGCGTAGGACCCGGGAGTCTTGTCCGAAGGGTCAAGCGGGAGCGTTTCCTTTTTGTCTCCCGCGGCCAGTTCCACTTTTAACGTTCGCTCGAGACCGGTAACAGGCGTGCCGTTGCCCGTTGCGTCGCTCGCACCATTGCCACCAGGCCCAGGGACGCGCGAAACGCGGAGGTCAACCCCTGAAAGGTTGTCGACAATGAATGGTTCGTTAAGCGAACCAACTATTAGGAGATAATATTTGTCGCCAACCTTAAAAGTATCCCGCTCATGCGCCGAGGCCAAGGGTTCGAAGCTAAACAATGCGATGGTAAGAGCAACCAGACATAAAATTGTAAGTTGGTTTTTCATAATGACCGGGAGTTTGTGGAAGTGGACACCGCTGTGAAGATCATTTTGGGGTGGCGATACGTCTAAGCCTGGATAGAATTTGAAGTTCTTGAATCGGAATTTCCAATTTAACTGATTTTCTGTAGCATGGTACGCCTCGCCTGCAAGCGAAACAACGAATTTGTCACTCGAACGGGCTCCCGCGGGTTCGGTGCAGCCCTTGCGGCTCATTTTTATCCATGTGAGGAACGAAGTTTGCTGCGGTACACTCGATTTCTCTGACACTGTTCCACCCTCCTCCGCTAACACGGAATTTGCATGATCAATCGCACAGCTACCCGCTCTCGCCAAACTTGTCGATCAAAGACACCGAAACATCACTCTCGTCGCTACCTTCGACATTCGACCAGGCAACGGATCTCCCGCATCTTTACCGGCGAAGCGCCGACACGGAGTCGGACCCGGAGTTCGGGAGTTCGGCTCCGCGTTTCAACGGGCACTAGGGTACACCGATATGCCAATTGTTGTTGCCCAGCCCCGTCGAGCCGTCAGTCACGGAGGGTCGACCTACCGACAGAGGCATATAAGCCTGAATTCCGAAATTGAATAGCACTGTTTTGTCCTAACTCGGTTAAGTTTCAGTTGGATGAAAGAAACTTCGAGGAGGACAAAACAGTGCACTGGAAAATTACCTCTCTTTGGGGCGGGAAGAAAGTGGAATTACGCGAGACCCCGCGTGCGGTCACGCCGTTCGGCGGGCTGGTGGTGTTTTTTGAATTCCTGCGGCAGGTAGGGTATTGCGAAGCGGTGAAGCAACATCTGCCGTTTCGCCTCACTTCCCCCAACGCGATCGATCCCGTGGAGACCTTCACGGCATTTTTGCTTTCGGTGGTGGCCGGGGCGCGGCGGTTCGCACACACCAGTTTGCTGCGTGCCGACGTAGCCTTGCACGAGCTGCTGGGAATCACTCGCTTCCCGGTGGACGACACCATTCGCAACCTGTTCAAGCGGTTCGGGCAGGGACAGTGCCAGCGTTTTTTCTCCGGCCTGTGGGACTGGCAACTGGAGCGGCTGCCAGAATGTTCGTCCGGATATAGTTTGGATCTGGATTCGACCGTGTTCGAGCGCTACGGTCGGCAGCAGGGGGCGTTGCGCGGGCCCAACCCGCGCAAACATGGACGGCCCTCGCATCATCCGCTGGTGGCGGTGTTGGCCGAAGCGCACTTTCTATTGCACGGCTGGCTGCGCAGCGGCAACTGCGGCTCGGCCCGCGGCGCTGTGGAATTTCTTAAGGAAGCGCTGGCGCTGTTGCCGGAAAAACATGCCATTCGCGTGGTGCGTGCCGATGCGGGCTTCTTTGACCAGCATTTGCTGGGGTTTTTGGAGCAGCGCGGGTTGTCCTACATCGTCGTGGCGCGGCTGACGCGATGGCTGAAGCGGGAAGCGGCTCGCGTCACCCAGTGGCGTGCTTTGGACCAGCACTACGCGGTGGGCGAATTTTCTTTGCAACTGTTGGGCTGGCTCCGTCCGCGCCGCTTCGTGGTCATCCGCGAACAACTGCGCGCCGAGCGAGCCTCGCTAGGAAGAAAACTGCTCGAGGTTCCCGGCTATACCTTCCGTGTCTTCGTCACCAACTTCGCTCTGCCGCCGGAAGAAATCTGGCGCGACTACAACCGCAGGGCGGATATGGAAAATCGCATCGCCGAACTGAAACACGATCTGGCCGCCGATGCTTTTTGCCTGCGCCAGTTCTTCGCCACCGAAGCCGCCTTCCGCAGCATTCTGCTGTTGTTCAATCTGCTCGGAGAGTTTCAGCGCGCCTGCCGTTTCACCAGCTATCGCCAGCCCGCCACGCTGCGCGCCCAGATTTTCCTTTGCGGTGCTCTGCTCGGTCGAGGCGGCCGCCGCTTGGTCCTGCACCTGTCCACTTCCTGGGGCGGCCTGCACCGACGCATCCCACTGCTGGAAAACGTCTTAACTTACGGCGCCCCAACTTCGCCGAAGTTGAATCCTCAAGCCCAAACATGAGGCCAAAATCGACCAGGAAATCGCCATGAAACCCACTTCAACTTCGGAATTCAGGATAAGAAAACAGAGCCAGCACGTGAACGGAGTAGCTGATTCCCTGCCCTCGGGATCAGGAAGTCTTGACGTCCAGCAGGGGCGGCAGCGGTTGCCCCTTGCGCATCCGCTGCGAACGCTCGAGCTGAGTTAGCGGCCGGTCAAAAGCTCGTTCCAAGTTGGTCTCGTAACGAAATTAAGTGGGTTGCGATCGGCTCTTGCGGCCTATCCACCGATCAAGATTCCACAGGTTCCCCTCGCTGGTTCAGAGTGATACGTCGCACAGGCCGTAAGGGAACACCGAGATGATAGCGGGTATGCTTTCGCTCACCGGCTCGAACCAACGCACCTTTGGCCATAAGATCCACCAAGTCGCGTGTGGCCGTCGCTGGCGATGCTCCGGTGATCGCGCAGTATTTTCCTGCAGTGAGCCCGCCTCTGAATCCTTCCGGGCCTTCGCGCAACATGCGCAGAAGTGCCTTTTCTTGCCTCTCATTGAGGCGATCCTTCAATCGGTCCAGCAGCTTTGCCTTGTCGATCAGGAATTCAACTAGCGCGATCGTACGATGATGTGCTTCGATGACGACTCCTGCAAACCAAGCTAGCCAAGCCGTGATCTCATTCTGCTTGTTGGCGGCTTCGAGCGCTTCGTAGTAATTCTTGCGCTGGGCAAGGATCGTGGCCGCCAGTGCCATCAACGTTGGCCGCCCGAGGCCTTCTGCCAAGGCCTTTTCAGCAACGGCTCTACCGATGCGCCCGTTCCCATCCTCGAACGGATGGATGCTCTCAAAGTAGAGGTGAGCGATACCTGCCCTTGTCAAGGCGGGTAGAGGCTCTCCTCCTCGCTGTCCCGTCCGGTCGAACCAGGCCATAAATCGCGCCATTTCGGATTCCACTTGTACGGACGGTGGCGCTTCGAAATGCACCGTAGGGGCATACATCGCTTTTGAAACCACTTGCATTGGCTCCCCACCGGTTCGATACCGGCCAACATCTTTTAGATCCCGTCTGCCAGCCATCACCATGCGATGCCAACGAAACAACATGTCTTCGGAAAGCGAATCACCAAACGAACGATAGAGATCGACCATCATCTCGGCAATTCCTTGTTCGGCCGGCCCCACCCGGCGCGCATCCGTCTCCAGTCCCATCTGTTTCCGAATAGAGGATTGCACGCTGGCCCGATCCAGAATTTCACATTCAATTTCCGAGGTGGTCAACGCCTCGCTGCTCATCACTTCAATTGCCAGTTGATCCTGCTCTTCGCTTCCGAGGTACTTGACCGCGCCCACCAGCACACCACCTCCGACCAGGAACTGACGTTCCGCTATTTCGAGGCGGGCACGGTCCCACGTAAAAATCGGGCAATCTGACTGTTGCCAATTCCAGGTCATGAGCGATAGGAGCTCCACCTATCGCTCACATTATGCAATATTTATGAGCAATAAAGGTCTTCTCTCTGCCTCAACCTTATTTCATCCTTATTAATTATAGAAGGCTCGGAGGACGGCGCCCTTGTGCGTTCTCGCGAGACACAACGAATGGCACGGGCGGCGCCAGTCTGTGACGGTGCGGCCACCGACTCGGATTTATAGGGGCAGAGAGCCAGCGCGGGAACGGAATAGCTGATTCCCTGCCCTCGGGATCAGGAGATCTTGACGTCGACGTGGGGCGGCAGCGGTTGCCAATTCTGTATCCAATGCGAGATCGTAACACTTGGTGCGATCGACAGGCCGCGGCACGGAGTATTTTGAATTGAGATTCTTGCCAAGCAGCAAGAAACTGCTGAGGCTTGTTCCGACCGCCCGATAGGTTACAATCCGACAGGAGTTGCCTCTGGACGCTTCGCGCAAGCCACCGGGGCGTCCACAGATGATGCGCAAATTTCTTTTCCTCTTCGCGGCGGTCGCCGGACTGGCAGTCGCTGTCGACAGTTTTTTGATCGAGCCCTACCGCATCGAGGTGACTCACAGCTCGGTCCAGGCGCCACTCGCTCGACCGCTTAAGATTGCCCACCTTTCGGACCTGCATACTTCTGGGCTCGGGAGACGCGAGCTGAAACTGCTCTCACTGCTCGACGCCGAACACCCGGACGTCATCGTGATTACGGGCGATACGGTGACCTGGGGTCATCACTATGACGATATACGCCCGCTACTCTCGCGTTTGCACGCACCGCTCGGCGTCTGGCTCGTGCGGGGCAACTGGGAGAACAACTACCCACTGCACAATGAGCGAGCATTCTATTCACAGCTTGGCATCCATTTCCTCCTGAACGAGGCGCACCCCATCCGGCCGGACATCTGGCTCGTTGGCTTGGACGACCCCTCCAAAGGAATGCCGAATCTGGACGCCACGCTCAGCACTGTCCCACAAGGTGCCTATGTGATCGCTGCATTCCACGCTCCGGCGTTTTTCGATAATATCGCCGGCCGCGTGCCCCTCGTGCTCGCCGGGCACACGCACGGCGGACAAGTCCGCTTGCCACTGGTACCGGTCTTCTGGCTGCCCCGCGGGTCGGGGCGTTTTCTGGAAGGTTGGTATGCCGAGCGCGGTTCGAAGATGTACGTTAGTCGCGGCATCGGAACTACTTTCCTGCCGATTCGATTTCGTTGCCCTCCCGAGTTGGCCATTATCACGGTAGGGTCCTAAGGCTCTCTGTCTCGGTAATTCCCTGCCCTCGGGATCAGGAAATCTTGATCTCCAACTGTGGCGGTAGCGGTCGCCCCTTGCGCATTCGTTGCGGACGGTCGTACTGAGTCAGCATGCGATCGAAGTCTCGTTCAAGGCTACTCTCATAGCGAAGCAATCGACCCAATCCAGTAGAGCCGGAAACGCGTTGCCAAACGTAAAACAGTGGACGTCAATTTGCCAGAACTGTGAGATTCCTAGTCTGAGCGGGAGTCCTAATTTACCCAAATCGTTAAGGTATGGGGCGGATTACCGGTGCAGCCAGCGCATTTTCAAACTCCACAGATACCTGGCTACCCTTTCGGACGTTGTTCACCAAGGCCGGTCGGAAGCATGCAATGCAGGTTCCCCCGCTATGTCGGACGCTCGGATAAACTATACCCGCCGATCCTTTGTCTAGGAGTTCCTCTGCCAATTTTTGAGAGGCCGCATAGCTGTTTGGATCCAAACATTTGGCAAAACCGAAATCCTCACGAATGTCGTGAAATTCTCCCCGGAAATCGGCCATGAAATCGGCATAAAGGAAGGTCTCTTTATCTTGCCAATTGATTTCCCGCAATTCCTCTGATTTATGAAACGCGACCTCGATTCCCGCTGTCTCCAGAGAGAACGCCGCATACCACGCTCCTCGGTCTGGCCCACTGAAACGGTTTCCTAACGGATTGGCGTGAGTGAATGCCGCATTCACAACGTGGGCGTATGAAACACCAAATACGAGTTCCCGAATCGTGATTCCTGGCAGGAGCCCTGCCTCGCCGAGCAAGCGTTCGTTAGTCAAGCCCTCCAATTCGGACAGGGCAATAAGCTCACCGGAATCCGCAGTCAGTCTCTGGAGGACAGTCTCCTCGTCATATGCAGATGGGATCAGTCGATGAGTATCGTCCTGGAGAAGGCGGGAAACATGTGGAAGCACCTATCGTCCACCTCGACGCGCATCGAGAAGTTGCCTCACTCTCATCATGGCAGGCACCCCGCCTTTAACCATGTAGGCCAGCGGCGGCTCTCCGCCGAACATTGGGTTCGTATTTGGCAAGTGAACCCAACGATCAGCCAGT
Organism: uncultured Acidobacteriota bacterium; assembly: GCA_963719875.1. Lineage (GTDB taxonomy): Bacteria > Acidobacteriota > Terriglobia > Acidiferrales > UBA7541 > Palsa-360. Next base: position 1,185,241 of record CAVRDJ010000004.1, read on the forward strand.
CTCTTACGGTAAAGAATGTTTAGCGCCTTAAAAATACCTGTGAGCAGGGAAATCCTCGTCAATCGATCTTGGTCAAGTGTTCTCGAACCTGTTTTCTTCAGCTCGTAATACGCGCCATTCGATATGCCGCCGAGCATTTGTCTGGCATCTTCGTCGCGCAGATCCCACAGCGCTGTGATCTTCAGGAATCCTTTGACGGCCGATGGGCTGAGCCGCCGTACAACGTCCTTATTAGAGAGGTCCGCTGGTTGGGCCCATCCTAATCCTGTCAGAGGTCGATTGACAGTCACCATTCTCCGCTCCTCATCGTGCTCCAACTATGGAGAATTATACATACAATAATGGAAAGATACAAGACATTGTAGCCCAGCAGGCAACACGGACACGAGATGCCCGTGGGACCTTAGAATGCGACGGAGAGCTCCTTTTGCACACAGATAATAGTGCGTCGCCGGCTGACGGTCCTCACCTATAAACTTTTTCTGGACCCCACCGCGAACAAGCGCTGCCGAATGTCTTCGTTTCTTGTCCCAATATTCTCCGGTATGGCCACATCGCTATCCAGTGTCGTGAGTGGTGGGTAGTTTAGTTTCTATGCCCACGGGACAATACGACATAGCCTCTGGGCCCAGCCCAGGAGGGCGGACCCACCGACCCAAGCATAAATGGACACAGAGCCAGCTCGGGAACGAAGTAGCTGATTCCCTGCCCTCGGGATCATGAAATCTTAACGTCCAACTGTGGCGGCAGCGGTTGCCATTTGCTGGACAGAAGGCCTAGCGCACTAACAGGCATGTAACTGGATTGGAGAAAGCCCATAAATCCATTTACTCCTTCTCGGTCAATGCGGTGCGGCGAAATAAGCCCAACCAATCATGTTACATTTTGCGTCGATTCAAAATGGGTCACGGCGTTACACGCCACCGGAAATCAACTTATACGATGCCAAGTGAAATTGCCTTCACGTGGGTCGACGCGCAGTTACACCCCTGCAAATTCTTGCTTGTTCCCACCTCTTATCGGAATGTATGGTCCGCCGTAGAGTTGCAAGCGAAAAATGATCAATGGCAGTTGGTCTGCGCCAATGTATTCGGCCTTTGGTGGAGTCATCGACTCCGGGCCATGATGGATATCCGCTCGCCCTCGTCCGTATAATGTGGACGGCCTGGTAAAGACCTTTTCCGATATCAGGTTTCGAGAGCGTGGGAGAGACCCATTGCCATCTCTATTTTCCGCCAGCAGACCTGGCAGGAACTGTTTTTCCCTAAACAGGGATTTTAATCTGTCACCGCAAGGATCGGAGCGCGGTAGCGTTCGTTCTTGCACAAGACCGCCCAAGCCATGCGAACCAGTTTGTTGGCCAGGGCCACGATGACCACATTCTGATGCGTGCGCCCCAGCAGTTGCTCGAGCCAATGGCTCAGACCGGGGGATTGCTTGTGTCGCTGTTGCACGACGCTGCGTGCGCCTTGAATGAACAGGGTTCGTAAGTACTTATTGCCCCGTTTACTGATGCCCAGTAGTTTCTGTTTGCCCCCGGTGGAATATTCTCTCGGAACGATCCCCATCCAGGCCGCTAGATTTCGCCCCTTTTGAAATGCGCTGGCGTTGCCCACCGCAGCGATCAGGGCCGTCGCGGTGACCGGACCGACTCCGGGAATCTCTGTGAGCCGTTGGCAATCCTCATTCTCTTTCGCCCTTTTCTGGATGACCCGGTCCATCTCCTCGATGCGTGCGGTAAGTTGTTCGAGTTCTATCTTGAGCTGCGCCAACAGAACACGAAATGAACCCGACAACCTCAACTCGGCGTCTTCCAGGATACGAGGGAGTTGTTCATCCACATAACGTCGGCCTTTGGGTAGCGTGAGTCCCCGTTCCAGCAGAAGGCTGCGGATCTGGTTGACCACCGCGGTACGCCGCATCACCCAACGCTCGCGCACCCGATGCAGCGCTTGCAGGTCCAACTGCTCCTCGGTCTTGATCGGCACAAAACGCATCCGCGGCCGTTGCACCGCTTCGGCGATGGCTTCGGCATCCAGATAGTCACTCTTGTTGGTCTGCACGTAGGGCTTCACGTATTGTGCCGGCATCAATCGCACTTCATGCCCCTGCTCGCGCAAAGCCCGCCCCAGAAAATGCGACCCACTACAGGACTCCATGCCGATCAACTGCACTTCCAAATTCGCGGTGAAAGCCAGTAGCTGTTTACGAGAACATTTCTTGCGGATCACCGCCTTGCCAGTCGAATCCAATCCCACCAAATGAAAGACTGTCTTCCCTAAATCAATACCGATCACGTGTAGTTTCATGGGACGCCTCCTTCCTCGCAGTCTACACACTTACAAAGTTCCTGCGGCGGACCATCCCATTATGTGGGCGCCTCGCAGTTTGGAAGGCGAAAGATCAGGGAGTTGTATTCCGAAGCTGGGAAGCCTCTTTGAACCGTGTCTTTCTATCCTTAAAAGACAAATGCGGCCAGCCCCCTCTCTGGGATGACCGCATTCGTCTGCGTATGCGGGCTAGACTTGGGATCCGAGCCCGTTACGAGCTAATGGAATTGTCAGGAAGTAGGAAATTCTCGACTGTCCGGAAATGTATATGTGTCGGGAAGAGTAACACCCGGCGGGATGGGGTGACATTCAACGCGACGCTATCGCTGGCACATCCTGATAAGTTCTCGGGACTTGGCCGATCTGCGTGCAGTGCTTCAGCCATGATGCGGGAATTTTCCAAGAAAACTCCGACTCACTGGCGTGCAAAAGTCGTCCGAGAATAACTTCTGGGTAGCCGACTACTCGCCAGAATCGTTGCGCCTCCTGCACGCTTGTGAAGGAAGAGGACCTGGACTATTATCACCGATTAGACGCACGCCCACATCCAAGTCCCAAGTGCTAGACTGCACGGGGACCGGTCGGGCAGGTTCTAGGAGCGAATGCAACCGCACAATCCAATCGAGCATGTTGTTATCATCGTTAAGGAGAATCACAGCTTCGACAATTACTTTGGCTCCTTCCCCGGCGTAAACGGCGAAAAACTACCCCCGGCGCAAGATCCGCCCGCGGGCGGGGACCCACGACACGATCACACGGGATGGCTGGAGCGGGCGACGCACGCGGTGAAACTGCAATACAGCGAAAAGGACATTCCCGCCTATTTCTCATTCGCGAGACAATTTACGCTGTGTGACAACTACTTCACGGAAGTGGCCAGCCAGTCCGAACCCAACCATCTGATGCTCATCGCGGCGGCCTCCCCGATAATCGATAATGCGAGCAAGAACCGAACGTACCAGCCACAAGAGCCTTTCAAAATTCCGACGCTGCCGACGGCACTGGAGAAAGCGAAACTTACTTGGGCTACTTACGGGGACCCTGGCTTCAGTTATTTCAAGAAAATCCAGGAGCTGGAAGGCAGCCCTAATATTCTGCCGTGGACTAGATTTGACACAGACGTGGCGGCGGGGAAATTGCCGAACGTGTCCTGGATCTACGCCCCGGGCAGTCCAGTGGAGCTTTCCGAGCATCCCCCGTACGGGAAAAACGCTGGGCAGCAGACGGTCATGCTGGGGAGCCAATGGACCGCCGAGCGCGTCCACAAACTGGGTCAGAGTAACCTTTGGGGGACCTCGGTGATCTTCATTACGTGGGACGATTGGGGTGGCTGGTACGACCATGTCGATCCGCCGCTGAAGGACAACTGGCCAGGAGGAGGTCCTGCGGCGGGACCCAGTTACACCAACACGCAATTCAGTTATGGAACCCGTGTCGGGTGCCTCGTGATCAGCCCCTACTCGAATCGAGGAATTGCCAATGCATTCCATTCGCATGTGAGCCTAGTGAAGTTCTGCGAAGCAACGTTTGGGCTGAAGCCACTGAACGCGAGAGATCAGGCTTCTGACGATATGGCTGACTGTTTCGACTTCATGCAAAAACCGTTGGCACCGCCTGCTTAGCAATCCGGGGCAACATTGGTGGTCGACAATTGGACAATTGCCATGGGCGACGAACTTCCGGGTGGCGAACCACGAACCTAAGCACTGAAGACAAACAGTGAGAATGAGAGCGAGCCTGCTAGGATTCGAAAATCTCCATCCATAACTTCATCGTCAATTCGCGTCGTGCTACATTGGCTAGGTACGGGCGAAATTCTTTCTCATATCTTTCTTGGAGGCGTTGGGAATTGAGTTTTTGCGCCTTGAACAAATATTCTGCGTCGTCTCGATCCTTCGAACTGTTACGCTCTAGCTTGGACAATATGCAATCGTACGGATCTGGAACAAGCAACTTGAGGCGCTTGAACTTCCCCGGAACCATCTCTGTCAGCCTTGTTTCGTAATCTTCTGGTAGGTTGGTCACTGCTACTCGGTGTAACCTCACTTTGTATTTCTTGGCAAGAGCTGATCCTCCCCCGCCGATCTCATCCAAATGCAGATTTTCAGGTATGGCCGTGTAGTAATCGATGTCGGCTGTACTACGACCTGAACCATAAAAGAAACCTCGTCCAACACCTCCATCGGATTAGGACGCTGCCAGAATTGCTGTGCTTCGTGAGCAGGGGCTTCCCTTGCGTGCGATTGCCTCCGAGCTAGGGGATTGGGCTTGCAAAGCTACATCGCGCGTGTGTACCCCGTTCCAAAACTCGGTAAAAGGCTTTTTGAACGCGGTAGACAGCCAGCCGTGAATTATCCTGACTCGGATCGTTCCTTGTCTGTCGCCTGACAGTCTAATTATTTCTTCTTTCCAAATCGGCCAAGGAATGCCTTCTTCCTACGATCTAAAAGTCCGTGCACATCTGCCGTGATGATAGGCTCGTTCGCGGTTCCAGTGACTAGCATCGGCACCCCCTTTACTCGGACCCCACTCTCCCCCGAGCCTGCAGAGTCGTCTAGTTTTGTAAGTAGATCAGCACCTATTTTCGCGATTCCTTGCGCTGCAGTTACCCTCACGGTAAGCGCAAAGTCGAGGTTACTCGTGGGCGACACCGTGCCCGCTGCCCGTTATCACACCCACTACAGGAATACGGGCGTAAATCTGAACTACTTGAGTGTCATCATTTGTAATCCGCAAATTCGCTTGCAGGTTCTCGATACTGATTGTATCGCCTGTATTTATCCTGCTCAGAGCTGCTATGCCGCGGATCCTCGATCCGAGATCAAAGCCTATTTCTTGTGTATTGTTTAGCTCTATCGGTCCTGTAATTATCAGGGCATTGGTGAGACCGGTAAGGTTCAGCGCAATGTCCAGCGTGCCTCCTTTCAGGATGGCTCCGTTAGGCAATTTTATTCCCGCAGCCGTCATGCCCGCCTGCAACTGATCGATCGGCAATTTCTGACCCGTCATCTTCAGATTCAGCGACGGATTTTGGCTTCGGAGTTGGTACGTTCCGCTCAGGTGGATCGCTGTGGTCGTGCCACTATTGGAGCCTCCGCCAGCTCCCGTTAACGTACCGATCATTCCTGCTGTACCGGAAACAGGGCTCCCAGTGGCCCCCAATGCATTGGTCAGTGACACTGTCATATTGAAATCGAGATTATTTCTGGAATCGATGGTGCCGCTACCGACCAGATTGCCGAGCGACGGAACGACAGCGATAAGATGGTCGGCTTTGAGACCATCAGGAGCCATTCGCAGGTTGGTCGTGAGCTTTTCGATTTGCAGATCCTTGCCAGCCTGGAAGCCCATGAGTGAAAAGATAGCGGACATCTTCGACCCGAGATCGAATCCGGTAAGTTTCGCGCTGAACAGACCCACGTTGCCGGTGGCGACAAGTTTGTTGGTCGGACCAGTAAGATTGAGATTCGCGTTCAGCGTGCCACCTTGAAGCGTGGCGCCTTTGGGAAGAATGATGCCGAGGGCGGGCAGGAAAGATTCAAGATCCTTTGCGGGCATATCTTGGCCATCGAGCTTGATGTTGAGGACGGTCTCCTCAGCGGTCTGGTAGGTGCCGTTGAGATGCGCTGAAGCATTGCCGATCTTCAGCGTAGACGGATTGAGGACGCCTGCATTCTTGCGCAGATCGTACTTGGTGCTGAAATCAACGACCACAGGCTCCGAGGCCGGTGAACCGCCGGCGATCAGCAGTGCTTTGGACAATTTGGCTGTGCCTTTGGTTTCGGATTCTCCGTTCTGTGAGCCAAGAGTTGCATCGAGATCGAGGAGACCTCCTAGTCCCAAGGAAGGATCAAGGAAACCAGTCGAGGCGAGGTTGAGAGAACTGACGTTGAGCTTAGCGTTGACGGGAGTGAGCGAGGCATCGGTTTGATCGACGGGACCGACATTACCATCGAATTTGAATTTACCTCCGCCAGGCAGATCAGCAGTGACGACGACGGAAAACCTGGTAGCCACGGACACATCGGAAGCCGAGATACTGACGTGATCGTAGGTGCTCCGCTTCTGCGAGTTCGTGGAGCCGATGTTGATCTGGCCGTCCTCGAGCTCAAGCTTCTTGATCGATAGGCTGGCGGTCGAACTCGAAGAACTGGAGGATTTGGCAGGTTCCGAAGTCTGTGTCGGTTCGGCGTTGGCCGAGGAACCACCTAGCGACGAATAATTCCACTGGCCTGCGGCGTTCCGAATGAGCATGACTTGCGGGTTCTGAATGGTAATACCAGTGACGTTCAGCGTTTTGGAAAAGATCAGCGGCATTAGTTCAACGCCAACCTTCAAGGATTTCGCGGTAAGGAAAGGGGACGGGCTGAAACTTGGGATCATCGCCAATAGAGAGATCTTCCGCGGCGAGCGATCTACTGAAGAGTGACAGCCTGAGATTGCCAAGCCTGACTTTGCGTCCGAGTGCGGCTGAGGTCTTTTCCTCAATAGTCGGCCGAAACTGATTGACCGGAATCAGAAATGGCACGAGCAGTAGCACAAGAACGAAGATCCCGATGCTGACGAGGATGATGCGAAGTTTACGGCTCATAATGACCTTCGCTGAGGACACGGGCGGCCCAGTGAAAACGATCATAACATAGCGACGAATCCGGAAAAGTGACAGGGGGACTGGGCGAGCCTCACCAATAAGCCGAGGCTTCCTTGTTCCGAAAACCCTTCCGCGCAGGCTGGCACAAGCGCTTGATTCTACACGAGGGGAAATAGGTGGTCCGAGCGTTCCAAAACCAGATGTATTGGAGATGGAACACCCGCCATCCCGCAGGCCGTCCGTCGGTATTATTGGTAGCCACGCCTGTTTGGGCGTATAGTCGCCCTCTAACGGGCTGATCGTCGAACGTGGCAAGGGTCGTCAAGTGAAGCTCAATCGGAAATTCCGGGTCACTTGAAGGAGGGTTACGTGATGCGATGCAGATTTGTGTTGAGAGTGGCGCTTGGGATTGTTGGAGTTTTCGTTGTCGCCCCCGCACCTTGGGCGCAGGTTTCAAATGCCGGTAAGGCGCCAGAAACTCCGGCTCCTCAGGTCAAGCCTGGTACTTGGCGAGGTGTGGGGCCTGTTGCGCCGTGTGTGCTCCCTTGGGGCGGAATATATTCATGCCCGCCGGCTCCGAATACAGTCGCGATTCGCGCCGGCCGAATGTTCGACAGTCTCAGCGGCAAGATATTGACCAAACAGGTAGTACTTATTCAGGGTCAGCGAATCACGGACGTCGGACCGGACGGTAGCGTCACGATTCCCGCGGGAACTCGAGTGCTTGATCTCAGTCAAGCGACGATCCTGCCCGGGTTGATCGACACGCATAATCACTTCATGACCTCGCGCGGAGAGATGACCGCGGACCAGGCGCTGCTCGTCGCCACCAAGAGGTTGCGAGACGCCCTCGTGAACGGCTTTACTTCAATGAAGGAAATGACCTCTCACGGCAACGGGTACCAGGACGTCACGCTACGCGACATGATTAACTTGGGTGTCGTCACTGGCCCGAGGGTGCAAGTGTCGGGCCGCGGAATCGTCTGGGGAGGACCCACGCCGCGCCCGAACGAAAAACCGGATCCCGGCTTACTGAACCCGATTGTTGTGCATTCGGTCGAAGAGGCGCGCGCAGCCGTGCGCTTCGAAGTTGACCACGGTGTAGACCATATCAAGCTGTACCCGGCGGGTGGTTATAAATTCTCACCGACGGGGGAGCTGCAAGTCGAAGAGACGTATCCGTTGGAGGTCATGCAGGCGTTGGATGACGAGGCGAACCGTCTCGGAGTAAGGACAGGCTCACACGCCTATGGAGGCGCTGGGTTGCAAAACGCCATCACCGCCGGTCATGCCGGCGATTCCATCGAGCACGGACAGGGTTTGACTCAAGAGATGTGCAACACGATGGCCCAGAAAAAGCTCTACTACAGTCCAACCATTCTCGAATATATCCAACCCTCCATCGAGGACGCCGACGCCAAAAACACCGGCGGCAAGTACGGGATAGTTCCCATTTTCAAGAAGAATGTGCGGATGTGTATCGCTACCAAGGGAATCGTAACAGTGTTCGGTAGTGGATCCCAGGGTGCCGCATGGCGGGAGGGCAGCAACGCCCTCGAGTTTTCGGCGCTGGTCAATGTTGGTGGCATGACTCCAGCAGCAGCCCTGCAGGCTGGAACCATCAATGCCGCGACGGAAATGCGATGGCAGAACGATGTCGGGTCGATTACGAAGGGTAAGTTTGCCGACATCGTCGCCGTCTCCGGCGATCCGCTGGCCGATATCAGTGAGACTGAACGAGTGAAATTTGTGATGAAGGGCGGAGAGGTCTTCCGGAACGATCTTGCCCCAGGCACGATCGGTTCCATGACACTATCTGGTGAGATTCGTTAAGGGGCGCGTCGGAGAACTGCCCCACATTGAGGTCAACTCTTAGACCGTCGCACTCAATCCACGTGTCCCTACCAAAAAGTCCGTTCTTGTTGAAGCCGAACTCGGATCGTACGCACGAAGACGCCGGAACAAAAATGTCACGGAGATTTAGAAAGGCACACCACTCGTATCCATTCAAGAACGTGGTTGCGCTTCGCTCCAGCCACTGCCGCGCAGAGTCCCGCGGTGCCTCAGCCTCGGATGGCGATGCCACCAACTCTGGTATAAAGGGACACAGCGTCAGCACGGGAACGGAGCAGCTGATTCCCTGCCCTCGGGATCAGGAAATCTTGACGTCAACCTAGGGTGGCAGCGGTTGTCCATTGCTGGACAGAAGGCCTAGCGCGTGGCCGGGCATGTAACTAGATTCGGGAAAGTCTAGAAATCCATTTACTCCTTTTGAGTCAATGCGGTGCGGCGAAATAAGTCCAACCAATCATGTTACATTTTGCGGTCAGCTTGACGACCGACTCAAGCAGGCGAAAAGGGGTTGATCTTTCTCGAGCAAATCCTGACCGCACGTACGAGGGCGCTGGCCCAAGAATGCCATCGTGGATGAAAGAGGCGCATCATTTGTTTTTCACTCAGGAGCGCGTTTACGTTTCTTGCGATCCATAATTGCGCGTATCTCATTGCCACCCAAACGCCCTATCAATATATAACTTATTTATAATATAATTTCTATGTGATATTGCAAATGAGCCGCACGCCGATACAGACTGGGAGTAGGTGTCGCAACCGTGCATCCGGAGAAGCTTTCCGCGGAATGCCCTTAGCACTCATTGAGACTTTAGAACGTTAGCTGATACGGACGAGTTGAGTTGAAACCGCATGGTTTTGACCTGCCAAAAAACCACATTCCGTTTATCAGGATGTGGGTTAAGTTACGCAGCCCAAAGCTTTCCCTGCCATGTAAACTAAGCCCATATGATCCCTGCTGGTTATTTCGCAAAGCGAGTCTGTATGAAGCCTGGCTCCGAGCTCAGCAGGTGAAGGGGTGCAACATGAAAGATGAAATCGCCCACGACATTGCAAAAGAATTGCGATTGATTAGAGAAGAATTGCAGAAATTGACCAGCGCAGTAAAATCCATCGCCAGCAGGTCACAGAACTACAATAAGTCTGGAAAGTCGTATCAGGGACGTACTTCCTTGCCGTCTGAGCCCGGACCGCCAGGAGGTCGGAAGCCTCAGGGAAGTCGACGCCCAGAAGAGGCGCGCCGTCAATGGCACCTTCCGGAAGACGCGAAATAACGGTCGTTCTGAAATCTCGCCAAACCTCTTTACATCCCCGAGAAGGGCTACATCTCACCGGCCGACAGGGGTTCTGTGAATTTATTTCGCGCGAGAGAACTAGGCGAAGCATGAAACGGAAATCTTGGCCGCACGGCATCCCATTAACTGGCCCATTAGCCCAGGACGGATGAAGTGAGGGACCTCGATACGTTTCTAGCTCAGGTTATCTCCGCCATCAGGGACGAATTGCGGAAGTGCGACCACGAACCCATGCCGGCGTCAAGCTGTGGTTTGAGAAGCTAGACGGTCGAGATCCCAAAGTGTTCATCGTCTCGGCCAATCTGGAGCGGCGCAATCTCACGAAGGGCCAGCAGGTGATGGCGCTGCCCACGATCTACCCGAAACCAGAAAAAGGCGGTCGTGGAAAGAACACCGAGAGCAGAGAAGGACCAAGAAACTTGGGGCTTTTCTGGTGAACGACTCCGGGAAGCCCGCTCCGTCCTGCGGCACTGACAGAATCCCCTCGGCTAGCCTTTCGGCGGCACGATATTCGGCGCCGACTGAATGGTGGTCTGGTAGCTGAATGCCATGCGCCACAGGCCGTCGCGGTTGACCCAGATGCGGCTGATGTGCGCCGGCTTGCCCGCATATGGATTCGCCTGCGCGATCATCACCACGGTGTCGCCAAAGTGAATGAACTTCACGGCAGGATTGGCCGCAAGCTGTGGAGGCGCCGGACCGATGCCAGGCTTGCTGAGTTGCACCATGCGGCCAGCCTTATCCACGGGATCGGTGTTGCCCGAAGCGATCAGTACGAACTCATCGAGGAAGTGCGGCTCCCAAGCCTGAGGATCGTGCTTTGTGACGGCGGTCTCGAGCTGCTCCCAGGAAGTCAGGATGCCCTTTTCCGCTGCGTCTACGGGCGTGTAGGGCACACCCTTGCAGGGATTTTCGCAGTCATTGGTCGTTGCGGTGGGCGGAGGCGCGGGGGTGGTCCGCTGCGTGACCTCGTGGTAGTCGAGAATGCGCCAGCCCGCTGGCCGCTTCACCCAGATGCGCAGGATGTGGATTTTGCCGCTGGCCACTTGCGCGGCGCCGACTTCTGGACCGTACATGCGCGCGGTAACCCGCGCGCCATTCTCTTCGCCCAGCGGCGGCTTCGGCAGCGACGCCAGAACTTTGGCTCGTCCTAGCGTCTCGCCCGCGGAATCCGTCCATATGAAATCGGCATCGAGCATATTTTCAACCGCCGATTTATCCATCTTCGCCAGAGCCTGAACAAGCGCATGGTCTGGTGTGTCGACCGGACTAACGGCGAGCGGCGATTGGTTCATTGGCACAGCCGTCGAGCGGGGCCCCTGCTGCTCCTGCTTCCCGGCACGTGAAACTTCCGCCGCGACGTGCGACCGGAGGCTGGCGACAATCGTGCTGGTGGCGCACACCACTCCGAGGGCGAGCATTTTGGTGAGAATTGGCTTCATCGCAACCTCCTGGGGAACCTGCGGAGGGGCCTGATGAAGCGGATTCTAGACCAACGTGGCTGCGGAATACAACCGGCCGGTTGAAGATGCTCGGCAGATGTCTATTCAGCTGCGAGGACTATAAGCGCGGCAGGGTGGGTGGTGCGCAGATAGCCACATTCCGATAATCCCGGTGGTCTCGGAAACTGGGAATTTCAGCCGGATGTGACTCGTGCCAGATTGTGGAGTCGAGGTGTGGCGCGGTGGTTTAGGTGGGGCCTATCTGTTGCCGACCCTTTCGTCAGTCGGTGCCTCACTAGCTCCGCCATGCTTCCGTTTCCACACCCCGCTCATCGAACCGGACGTGCGGATTTGCCGCATCCGGCTCTCGGAGAAGACGCACACAATCGCCATAGCCATTGCATGTGACGCCGTCTGCAACTTCTGAAAACAAATCGGGAGTTGTCAGGCTTATCGCCAATCTCCCTTTCCTTCGTTGCTTCTTGCGTCTGCCTTCAACTGAGGCCCCTTCCCTCCGCCGGAGTTACCCGGCTTCACCGGTACTACGAGCCTCTCCGCCATCCCAGTCAGCCCGGCCTTTCTCTCGCGAGTTGCCAGTTGATCCATACTGCGATCACCGCTGGGACTTCCCGTGTTGCGCATGGTCCCCTTTGCCTGCATGCCGTCGCCAATACCCCGGCAGGTCTGATGGAATTTGTTCGCTCGTACGATTCCATTAGCTTCGGCCTTCCCTCGTTATCGGGGCGGGTCGGCTCCTGCATTAGTCTTTTCGAGGCCTGCTCAGCGTTCACTCACGTTACGGCCTGCACGCTCGCCAAGTCGCCTAGCGACTCTCTACACCAGAGGCTTCAGCAGTTTCGTTGCCTCCACTGCTGCTCTGATTGCTACCGGGTGGAGCGAACCAGTTCCCGGGCGGGTATACCCCCGCTGTGGACCAGCGCCTTTCACGGCGCACCCGATAACGCCCCGTTTATCGGGCTCTTTGTTTGGGACTCTCCTTGAAATCTCGCATTGCACTGCCTAGGATGTGTCTTGGTCATAACGTGAAAATCGCAAATATCACCGATCTATCAGAACTGGAAGTGGGTAATCCTGAAAACGACAATTAGGAGCACTCCATGAAACCGATGCTCAGGTTTTCCATTGCTGTTGTCACGGTCGGGATCTGTTTTCTCATGTTTTGCGGACAGACGCGGAATGATGTAGTTGCCGCCCAAGGAGGCAAACCGGTGATGATGTACCGGTTCTATACGGGCAAAGATGGGCTGTCGCACGTGGAAAAGATTGAAGTGATGAATTTCGACCAAAATAACGTCGCCAACCTAATGGAAACGACAACGGGAGCTATGCTCCGCAGGTCAAAACCCGATGCACCCGGCACGGATTTCGGAGCGTTCCATCCAGGACCGCGCAGGCAATATATTTTCGATCTTGCCGGCCATGAGGAGGTTGAATTTTCGGGAGGAGAGAGAATCACTCTAAATCCCGGAGACATAGAGCTCATTGAAGACCTCGCCCCGACCAAAGGCCACCGGAACCGCAACCTCGGACCTGAGGACCGTCTGGTGTTGTGGGTACCGATCGCCGATCAGACGGTGGTGCGTGATTCGATTTCGAAATAATCGTGACCTGTGTGCTGTGGCCCATTTCAGCGAGGTCCTGATAGGCGGCTTCTCGGAATGTGGCTTTTGCGCTTTGGCTGGGATGCCGCCGGTTCCCGATGGCCCAACAGCTTTCTTTCGACCCAATGCCAAAAAGTGACGTATTCCAAGTCCCCCACAGTTGAGAGAGACGCGGCAGAAGGAAGGCTGGTGAGGAGTACCATTGCTTGCCTGTCTTGGAAATGAAACAGTAGAGATTAAGAAGAGGCAACAAAGAGGCTAAGTAAATGCCATTCATTGTGGTCATAAAAGGAAAGAAACAGGAAGAATACGAAGATTTCCATTCAAAAGCCAAGGCCCGAGCGTGGGCTAGCAAAATGGGAATTAAACGCTACGATGTAGTATTTGTCGAGTTTGAGCCTACTCCTGAGCCTACCGTTCCAGTTTCACAGGCGATAGTTCATCGACCGCTGGTTTGTCAGCCACAAGTTGTACAATCGTTCATAGCTCCTGTTACTCAGCCACAAATAATTCTGTTAAAGATGAAAAAGCCCCGGAAGCACAAGAAGAGCAATAACCCTGGCTATGACCGATGGGGTAGAAACCCGAAGAATCTAAAAATGAGGAGGCCGTATCAAGGAGGTTTGCCAGGACAGAGTAAAAATGCGTGATTCTCCAAGAACCGACGCGCATCCTCTTTTCCATTCTCAAGTACAGGAATGAAGGAGGACAGATCGGGTTAGGGTGAAGATTCTCTGGGAGCCAAGTCCCGTGAAGTCCTCTTATCCATAACTGACCGCTAACCAGCATCCTTCCTTAGCAAGTTGCTGAAAAATACCCCCCGATAGAAGGATGGGCTTTCAATTCCGCCGTAAGCCATCGCTTTCCTTCAGGAGTTTTACCCCCTGCGGGCGCAGGAAGCTTCCTGCGGGCTGGACGTATTCCTCGTTTTGAGTATGATGGGGCCGCTCAACTCCAAGGAGCGTGCCATGGCAAAGTCGAGACTGCTTCCCAGAACGAGTACTGTTCTATTTATGGTCGTGATGGCCATCGTCACTGTTGTAACTTCGGCGATGCCGCAGCATAAGGCCAAGCCACCCAAGACCGTGAGGTTGTACGTCTTCGATTGTGGCATGATTCAGGGTCTCGATGTGGGACTGTTCAACTTCAAGAAGGAAGAGCTGGCCGAAACCAGGATGGTCGTTCCCTGTTACCTTGTGGCGCACCCTAAGGGCACGCTGATGTGGGATGTCGGTGCTATTCCAGACACAGCCTTCAAGGATGACGGAGCGCCTGTAACGCAGGGATTCTTCTACTCCACGAGAACGCTGAAGTCTCAGCTTTCAGAGATCGGTTATGCCCCGGCCGACATCACCTACTTCGGTCTATCACACTATCACGTCGATCACATCGCCAATTCCAACGAGTTCGCCAGTGCGACATGGCTTGTGCGGCAAGTGGAACGCGAGGCGATGTTCGCCGACAAACCTCCGGCGCGCGTTGACCCCAAGAATTACAGCGATCTCAAGAACAGCAAGACCACGATCCTCACGACCGACGAATATGATGTCTTCGGCGATGGAAAGGTGATCATCAAATCAGCCCCGGGCCACACACCGGGACACCAAGTGCTGATTCTGAAGCTGGCCAAAACCGGGAACGTGATGCTGGCCGGCGACCTCTATCACTATCCCGAGGAGCGCAAGGTGAACAACGTACCCACGTTCGAGTTCAGCAAAGAACAGTCCCTCGCAAGCCGGGCGATGATCGAGGATTATGTCAAGAAAACGAACACGCAATTATGGATCGAGCACGACTTCGCGGCCAACGCCAAACTGAAGAAGTCACCTGATTACTACGAATAGATCTCGAGGTCAGCAGTCTGTTCTGTCCTTATTCCTTGACCCGCCCGACATTTTCGCTTTTGGAAGTGTGGGATACGATGGGTCCTTATCGAATAGATGCTCGGTAGGGAGGCAGTTTGGACGAATCGTTGGTTGCCACTGCCTGATGAGTTCTCTTCCCGGAATGTGGCCCGCGAGCCGGATTGGCCAAATTCCCACATTGTAGAGTCGAGGTGTGACGCGGTGGTTTAGGTGCAGCCTACGGGGCGGGTATTTTCAAGGCATAAGGATCTATCGTCCGATGCCTATCTCTGATTCTGCCTCTCGATTTGGCGCCTGCATAGTGGCGTACAGGAATTCCAGACGTTCGCGCGTCAAAGCGGGCATCTGAGCAAAGCACATTCCGTGGCCGATCCGCGCTGACAAAGGACACGGCTGAGCACTTCCGCGAGCACCGCGGGAAGCGGTGGAAGATTCGCGGCAAGGCAGTCACGGATCAGGCCATCCACGAGTTCCACTGCGTCGATTTCGATATTTGCTCGCTTATCTATGGATGGGCCGGTGCTTCCAAGTCGAGAATAAAACCAGTGGCAGTTTCTTCGGCTTCCGCACCTTTTTGCGTTTCGGGGCAAGTTTGAGTCTGTATATACTCATTGTCGAAATCCCAAAGCGTGCGGCGACCAACTTCGGAGAGGTGCCGTTGGCCAGCGCAAGGCGTGCCCGATAGATTTGCGCTGCATCGAGTCCAGGCATGCGCAGTCCTCGAAATGAGCAAATAAATAGAGCTGCGCGGCCGTCCGAGACGCTGCGCGATTGACCGTTTTCCTTCTTCACGCCGGATAGCCTGCAAAACTATTTTTCGTTCTTCGGAAGTGAACCGCCGAAACGATGCGCGCTTTCGAAATTTGATGTTAGAGAGCAGCCTCGATGGCGACACGTTAAATAGAAATACCTATCACGTCATGATTCTTGGCAGTCCACTCGCTGGTCTTACGATAAGTGAAGTCGGCTCCTAAGAAAGTGGCCTCTCAGTTATTCATTCTTGAGAGAGGCGCAGAGCCACTTTCTTCTGTCCCTGTCTGGGCGGAGCACAGTCAATTGCTTATCGGAATGTGGCCCACTAGCCGCTCAGGTCCGCAGGTGATTAGAAAATTCACGCATGGTCATCGGATCTCGTGTTCTGCACTGTGGTCTTGCATGAATCAAACCTCCGTAGTACAAGGTTCCAATCAACACAACACTAGTCTTTATTCGGCTCGGGCCGCTGTGTGTTGCCTCACCAATCAGTGCAAAAGGAAGATCGTTTGGCTTCCCTGGTTTCAGGTCGAAATCTAAACTCCTGGCTCAACAGTATTCATGGAGCTGTTCCTGTTTGTGTCACAGTTTGACCGTTGGAAGTTGCAGATACAGATACCTGTTGTCCGTGGGCCACGTTTGTCACGTTGCAAACGAACGTCCCGGATACAAACGAGCAGCCCATCGCAAGTGGATTTACTGTCGCGCCAGTCACGATCAAAGTGATCGGCAGTTTTCTCGGTGATCCAGTCTCTTGAGCAATGGTGGAAATGATGTTCCCTTGGTATGTGCCTGGGGCAAGACCTGTGGGTGCAACGGAAACCGTGATTGAAAAAGCTGTTGTCCCCGTCGTCGGTGTCACCGAGAGCCATGCCTGATCTGTCGTAAGGGTTGTGAACCAATGACACGTAGGCACTCCCGCAGGAGGCGGGCAGGGTGAACTGTCATGTGCCCCTGTGCTTTGGCCGGAAGGGATGGCGCCGCCTTGCGTGTAACTGAAGGTCATGCCAGCGCTGTCGAAGTAAGGAGAGAATGGATACATGGTTGCTTGTGAAGAATTGATAACAATGGTTTGTGGCGCACTAACGAATCCTGGTGGTGTGGCAGAGTCATTCACGTTCACGTAAAGGGTGGCGGTCAACGCGGCAGGTGGTGTTCCTGTAATGACGCAATTGGCTCCGACCGAGAGACCATCGGATGACGTAGAGAAACACTTGTATGGCGGCGTCCCTCCGGTTGGCGTGACGGCTTGCGAGTATGGCGTGTTTTCTATGCCGCTTGGCAACGTCAGAGAGGCCAGAGCTAACGGTGCTGGTACGACTACAGGAGAAACAACGACTGTGAGCGTCCCTGCCACCTGTGCCGATGCTGCGTCAGTTACGTTGGCCGCTAGAAGCACCGTTTGTGCCCCTACAGGCATTCCTGAAACAGTGCAATTCGAGTTTATGGTCAGTCCATCGGAAGATGCGGATAAACACGTGTACGGTGGGTTTCCGCCAGCTATTCCTATGTTCTGAGAATAGGCCACACCTACCGTCCCGCCAGGCATGGCTGTCGAGGTGATGGTGAGAGGATCAGCCGTGGGGATACCACCGAAGCTGCTGCGCGATCCCATAGCCCAAATCGGCACAACGCCAGAGAAATCAATTTCAATTTCGATCCTGGAATTCGCCATCATCGGCATTCTCATGGCCAGAGTTCTGGAGCTGGTGTTAATTACGTCCGGTGTGTCACCAACGAAGAGGTACTTGCCGTCATGGCTGAGATGGAGCCAGCCATCTTTTTCACAATCATAAGCGCATTGTGTCTGTGTCCCCGAAATACTGTCCGGGAGCTGGATGGAAGCAATTTGAACTGGCGCACTGTTGGGTACTCCGCTCACGTCAAAGACGTGGACGTAGTTGTTCGGTTGATCGATTAAATAAAGCGTCTTGTCATCAGAGGAAAGTGCGATGCCGTGGCTTGGGTCTGTCACAGAGGATTGTGTCGTATACCCTGGAATATTTGATCCATCCACGGCAACGGTGTACAAGACGTTTCCGGTCGTAAGACTTCCAACCTGGAACCCAATGAACCCGGTGACAGAGATGTACGCGAGAGTTTCCGTGCTGTTGATCGTGAATGGTCGAACTCCGCTTTTCGTAGGCGTTATTCTTCCAATGACCTGATTGTTCGAGGTGCTGGCGACAGCAAAATCGTTTGAGCCGGAACCGCCGCCTAAATTGTAGTCCCGCATTCCCATGTAGACGCGGGTGCCAGCAAGATTCACGATTGTGTTGTGCGGGCCTGTGCCTGTGCCGGAGCCGGAATTACCAGCCACTATGGTTGCGATGTCGTTTCCGTTTGATGAATCTTCGACGTACCAGTTGCTGTCACTGGACAGTTCACCTGATGGCATGTAAATCCTGGTTCCGTCCGGGCTGACAGCCTGACTGTCAATTCCGTGGTTGTACGAGTTTGTCCACACCACCTGATCGGTCGTGAGATTGAAGGCAAGCTGTGATCCTCCGCTGCCGGAGTCAGTGCCATAGGCAATATAAACCATTCCTGTGACTGCGTTGGCAACCGCACCGCGAACCCCAGCGGTCGTTGGGACTGACAGTGTTTTTACAAGAGTGCCGGAATTATCTATGTCGTAGACATAGATGAAACCGGACGTGAAAACATATTCGTAGTGGTGCAGAACTTGAGCTTGCGCCACGAATGAAAAACAAAACAACAGCAACAAAACTGCCGATTTTGTCATCGCATTGCTTGTGTTCATCAGAGTCACCCTTTCCGCTTCAATTGGCACGACAACTATTCAGGCCTCGTAGTGGCCGGAACAATACTCGTGAATTGCCGAGCGACTGCTGAGAGAGAAAAACAACAAAGGCGGGAACGACGGGGACGAGCCGGATCCGCTAAGGCCCAAGATACACCAATTTCGAGTCTTGCTGTCTGTTCATTTTTGCACGCAAATCTGGCTACGAATGGCTATGCCCTGTGAGAAAGCGTTTCATTCGGTTTGCTTTCGTCCGCATTGATTGTCACCAAGTCCTCTTCTCGGAATGTGGCTTTTTTTCTTTTTTTTCTTTATTTTGGCCTCGCGTGGGAGTTGGCCAGTTACCGATCTCGGGGGACGAAGAACTTCGCATTGATCGAGTTCAAGGACGGATTCCGGGTCACAGGCAGCCGATCCGCTCTAAAAGGCTGGGCAAATATGGATGTGAAACGACGGCGAGGGTGGTGACGCGCGTGATTCCAGGTGCGATGCAGACCTACTCCTGGCCCAAGAGAAGTAAGATGGGCCAGAGTTTGTCAGCAAGTTGTGCCGCCAGTACGAGAGTGCCGGGAAAGGATTTTGGCGCCACTCTCTTTGCCGCAAACGCCAAGTCAAATTGTCCCAGGAACATGTCAGTCGCTAAATGCTGCTGCGCTGGACTCTGCCTTCTGGACTGCCATCAGCGTTTGATCGTCTGCTTGCCGCGTCCCGAAAGAGTACCGCTCGATGTCCTTGAGACAGGCCGAGACAAGTTCTTTCGAAGGTGAGCCATGCCGGCCGCCAGCAGCGAGCGAGAGCCCGCCGATCCCATACTCGTTGCCCGAGAGGTTGCGCGCTTCCGAGATGCCGTCGGTGAAGAGGAGCAAGCTATCGCCCGGTTCCATTCGAATCCGGTGAACCGTATAACGGCTCGTAGAGAACATTCCCAGTGGCAATCCAGTGGAGCCGATCTGCTTCACGCCGTTCTGTGACACCAGCAGGGCGGGAGGATGGCCCGCGCTGCCGATTTCGATCTCGCCCGTTTTGCTCGTCCGCCCACAAACAAGTGTGGCGTACTGTCCTGCAATCGTGCTTTCGCAAAAGAGGCGATTGGCGACTTCGAGTAATTTGTCGAGCTCCAGGCCGATTCTTGCAAGGCTGCGAAACATGGCATTCAAGTGCGTCATTAGCAGCGATGCTGCCACTCCTTTGCCCGCCACATCTCCGAGAAGGAAAATGAGCTTGCCGTCTTCGTTGGCCGGAGGGATTAGGTCGCAGTAATCACCGCTCACGATTCCCGCAGGCCTGTATTGATAGTGAATGCGCCAATCGCCAAACCGGGTGTCTGTTTGCGGCAGTAGCCCGCGCTGCACCTGAGAAGCGAGCTCCAGGTCGCGTTCGAGGGCGCGCTGCTCGTCGCTCGTCAAGTGGTCGAGACAGAGCCGGACCAGTGGATCAGCAATCAGCCGTTCCTTCTCGACGGTATCGTGGCAGGCGTCGCAAATTCCGTACGTTCCTTCGTCCATTCTCTTGACGGCGGAATCCACTTCCTGGAGAAGCTCAACAAGCCGAGCTCCGCCTGGGGCCTCCACTGTCGGAACTGAAGAAATGGCGGTTTTCAGAACGGCGCGACGCTTTTCAAGCTGTTCGCGAAGATATGGGTCGGTGACTCCCGGAACAGTTCTGGTCTCTGGTTGCGAGATTGTCGCATTCTGAGCTGCAGCGCTATCCGATTCGAACATGGAATTTACCTCCCAGCTGTTTTCATATTGGATTCATCAACCTTGGCCCGCGATTCCAGAGAAGATGGGGCACGCGATGGAAGCCATGAGATGTGGTCCTCGGGAGCCTGTGCGCCCACATTCCGATAATCAGGAGTTGGCCGTTGGAACCTCACAATCATGCTGGGGCTGCTCTAGTCACAAATTTCTTGCGGCGAGGGTTGAAGGAGCATTAGGATGCGCCAGGTAGGAGTCCAAATCGGAAATCACGGGTATCAAGGATGCCGATCCGGGACGGCCAAATTGGAAATCCCGGTCTAGAGCATTCACGGCGAAGACCGCAAATAAGGAGACGTCATGGCAAATGTGAGTGAGTTAATGGATCGCTTTGTTCAGTTGTTCAACGCCAGTCGATTCGAGGAAGCCGAGCAGGACTTCGCGCCCGGGGGCTACGCCGAGGAGATCGGCACGGGCTACGGCGAAGAGATCGGCACGGGCCGCCGCTTCACTCCTCAGGAATGGACTACAAACTCGCGCGCCTGGAAGCAGGCGTTCCCCGACGGGCAAGGCACGATCACGCGCAAGATGATCGACGGCAAGAACGGCGCGGCGGAGATCGTGTGGCGTGGAACGAATCACGGATCATTGATGGGACAGCCGCCGACGGGCAAATCCGTCAACGTTCGCCCCGTCCTGGTCATTGAAACCAACGGCAGCGCGACCACACGGGCATCTCACTACATTGATGTGGCAGGGATGATGGCCCAACTGGGCGTCGCATCTAGCGCCGCCGCCGGAGGGCGGTAGCCGGGGCGCGGGGCGGGATCGGCCAAGGATCGATCCGCGAGGCTCGGAGGAGCGAAACCGAGTTCGACGATGCGCAATCATCCCAGTGCCATCGCCCCTGATTTCTAGGCAGACCGGAAGTGATCCTTGGACGACACTTGCTCGCCGGTGAGTCAGAATTTTCTTGGGAAATTCCAGCATCACGTGAGAAGCACCGCATCGGTGATCGGCCAAGTCCTTCCATGAGAAGGCCGGTTAGTGTCAAGCCGGTTTTGCAGTTGCCTTTGATTGTCGAGTGGTCTTCCTGGGAACCGGGCCGCCTCTGTCGCCATCCTTCCATCCGCACTCTTTGGTGAGCGATATTCGCTCGGTGCAAGTTGGGTGTTCTCGTTTCAGTAGGTGCTGCTACCTGTGAATCGACCTCTATTCTCACCGATTCGGTGAGAGTTGGGCCCCAGGACTTAGTCGCAGTCACCTGGACTCGGCGGTTGAGCTCGGCTCCTCGGATCGCCACTCGCTAGGCCACTTCCCGCATCGCTTTCTGGCTATTGCGCAGTGGTTCGTACACCTCTCCCCCTACCCACAACCGATGCAGCAGGACCGCCAGCTTTCGAGCCACGGCCACCACCGCTCGCTTCTTGGCATTTTTTCCTCCTCGCTCCGCAAGCTTCTGTCCCCATCTCCGCAGATCGCTGTCTTCTCCAAACGGTCCCAGAATGTAGTGCGCTCCCTGCACCATCATCGTGCGCAGATACCGGTCTCCTTCTTTGCTGATGCCCTTCTGGGGTTCGCTCTCCCCAGAGTTCCTGCGGCCAGGTCGTAACCCCAGAAAACAGCCGACCTGGCGACTCTTCGGAAACCGATACGGGTCCTCGATCGTCAGGACATAGGTCAGAGCGATCTGTGTTCCCACGCCCTTCACCTGCTTGAGCAGGGACACTTCCGGGTAAACTTCCTTGGCGATTTTCTCCATCCGTTCGTCGTATTCCTTGACGCGCTCGTTCAGCGATTCAATTTCTTTGAGCAGCGGCTCCAGAACCTCCCGCAATTCTGTGCTCAATGCAGCGGCCAGCTCCCGGTTCACCTGATACGTGCCACACTTGGGCAGTCGTTGGCCATAAGACTTCACGAGCCCCCGTGCGGCGTTCACCAAGGCTGTTCGAGCACTCACTAGTTCAGCTCGCGCTCGAATCACCGTCAGGTGGAGTTGCGCTTGCACACTTCTAAGAAAGTGGCCTCTAAGTTATTCATTTTTCAGGAAGGCGCAGAGACACTTTCTTCTGTCCCTGTCTGGGCGGAGCCCAGTCAATTGCTTATCGTCATGTGGGATAGGCCGGACTCCCAGTTTTACTGGAGTTGGGACCGTAAAATCGCTTCTCGCTGCACAAAACTCAAGCACTTGCACCCGTTATCTCTCCGCAGTACCATCCCGGCGATGCCATTCCGAGGAGGCCCCCTACGCAGTGATGCGCCTGTTGCACGGCGGCGCTTGCTTTTCGTAATGTTCGCGCCTCTATTGATTCCCTTGGGATGTGGCCGCAGTCAGAAGTCTGCGCAAAAGGTTGTCGATCTCTACATCGAAACAGACGGTGACTTCATCGCATTTAAGCCTGACACGCTGACCTGTCCGACCGGTGCCCTGGTTCGCCTCACGTTCCACCATGCGGGCCGCCTCGTGACCGTGCGCCATAATTGGCTGCTGACGCGTGCGGATCAACTTGAGGCGCTAAGCAAGGACTTCGCGACCAACGACGGCGTCGTTGCGAGAGACGATCCGCGAGTCATTACCGCGACGCCGTTGTGCGATAAGGGCGAATCAGTGATGGTACAGTTTACGGCGCCCTCGCCCGGCGACTATCCGTTTTTGTGTTCGACTCATCCGGAGGACATGCGCGGGATCTTGCACGTTACGAAGTAAGCGTTCCACAAACAACAAGGAGAAAATTATGAAACCTGTAAGAATCGCGGCTGCTCTCATGACGATCGGATTGGCGCTGGTTATGGCATCCACTGTGGCGGCCCAACTGAAATCACCCGACAATGTGAAGACTGGGCTCAGGCTTCTTATGCAGGTGTCCAATGACTTCAAGAGGCAAATCACCGCCAAGAACTTCGCGCGCGTACCGCGCGAGTTCAAGGAGTACACGGAATCCGCCGATGCCGTGCGCACAGCCGTAAAAGATGAGCCCGCCGCTTTCAAGGCCAAGGTGGAAACAAAGCTGAAGGCAGCCGTCGCAGCCTATCAGAAAGTATCGGACATGAGCTCCACTACGCCCGATGCCGATAAGCTGATGGCCGAACACGCTAAGGCCGTGACCGTGATGAACGCGCTGTTCAACCTATTCCCGCCCGAACTCAGACCCGACCCGAACGCGCCCGCGGGCATCCGCGGCGCGCCGAAAAACTGATCGTCGTCCGTCTAGGGGAGGATTGAATTCGGAGCAGCCTGTCAGCAACCCACAAGTTTATCCTCGGCGGATTAGCCTACGCTGCTCTGGGTATTCCCAATGATGCGCCACCTTGACTTCTGACATGTTGGTTTATCGCAAACTTGTTCAACAGAGGGTCATCCACCTTCATTTGGCAAGTTAGGGTAAGCCTCCGCCGGATCAAAGCGATCCTTACTGACTTCTAAGACAAGCGCATACGGGGTGTTCGGGGCAAACTCATCTCGGATGCAAATCTCATCTCCAGGCTGGGCCGTGGTGAGCTTTGCCTCAATGTCTGAGGCCGTCCTGAAAAAGTGCATTCTGCAGGCGGGTATACCTAGGGGGGATGTCAGCAGGAATATTGAAAGCTGGAGGCACAATTCCCAGTTGCCGATAATCCCGTTTCTCAGATGGGATGAGAAGGCCGGTCTCCGACGGGATGCGATACGCTCCCAACGATTGACGCGCACAAGACGCAATGGAAAGGACACCGGCTTATGAAAAAGAATAGCACTGTGAAGGGGTAGGCACCGTGGCATAGAATTGGGTACGAAGAGCCGAGCTCAACCGCCGAGTCCAGGTGACTGCGACTAAGTCCTGGGGCCCAACTCCCACAGAAACGGTGGGAACAGAGGTCGATTATCAGGTAGCAGCACCACTGAAACGAGAACACCCAACTTGCACCGAGCGACAATCGCTCACCAAAGAGTGCGGATGGAAGGATGGCGACAGAGGCGGCCCGGCTCAAACGCAAAACCCCCTGGGAGGAAAAAGAAAAACCAACTTGACACTAACCGGCCTTCTCATGGAAGGACTTGGCTCGGCACACGGACGCACGTAAGCTGGGTGCACGGTCCGAGGAACTGTTTTCCCGGAACGCGACCGAGGCGATTTGAGGTTGACGCGAGATGGCGGCTGGCATATGGTTTTGCGCACGGACAAAGTTGAAATCAGAATTTCCATGGATATACTTCAGGCAGAAAGGAGCCTCTATGCGCAACAGCGCGCTCGTTCTCACACTGGCTACTATGACGACATTCCTCGCGCAGTCATCCCCGTCTTACCGTGTCACCCACACCTACACGCTGGGTGGGGACGGGGGTTGGGACTACATCGTGCCCGATCCACCCAATCACCGTCTGTTTATCGCCCGGGAGAATCGCTTGATGGTCATCGATGAAGACAGCGGAAAATTGGTCGGCGAGGTCACCGGGATCAAGGGCGCGCACGGAACCGCTCTGGCGGATGTTACGGGGCATGGCTTCGCAACCGAGGGTGACGGCCAGTCCGTGGTCATGTTCGATCTGAAGACCTTCAAGGCGCTCGGTCGGATCCCGGCCGCTGAAGATGCCGACGCGATCATCTACGACAGCCCATCTAATCGGGCCTTCACGTTGAATGGAGACGCGCACTCCTCGACGGTGATCGACGCGCGGGCGGGGACCCTGATCACGAACATTCCGCTCGGCGGCAAGCCGGAATATGGCGCTTCAGCCGGCGACGGCAAGGTGTATGCGAATATCACTGACACGAGCGAGATTGTTGAGATCGACGCGAAGACAGCGACCGTGGCCCGGCGCTGGTCCACCGCCCCGTGCAAGCAGCCGGTCCCCATGGCCATCGACACTGCCCACCATCGGTTGTTCAGCGGATGCCATAGCGGAGTGATGGCGGTCTCCGATTATCAGGCTGGCAAGGTGGTCGCAACGCCATCGATTGGCGCCGGCGTGGACGGCGCCGGCTTCGACGCGGCATCAGGCAACGCGTTTGCCTCGAATGCGGATGGTACCCTCACCGTATTACATCAGGACTCTCCGGATCAGTATCACGTCATGGAAAACGTACAGACCCCACAGGGCTCGCGTAATATGGGCCTCGACCCCCTGAACCACCGCGTGTTCGTCGTTTCCGCGAAGTTTGGGCCGGTGCCTGCGGGTGGGAGGGGCAGAGGACCCGTGCTACCCGGATCATTCTCTTTGATGGTGATCGAGCGGGATGCAGCGGCGCACTAACGATTGACAGTCGTAGTTATCGAAATGTGGCTTTTTGCCACGCACTGCCTTCGGGCCACATTGTGGAGTCGAGGTGTGGCGCGGTGGTTTAGGTGTAGCCTATCCGTTTGCCGGCCCTTTCGTCTGCCGGTGCCTCACTAGCCTCACCATGCTTCCGTTTCCACACCCCGCTCATCGAACCGGACGTGCGGATTTGCCGCATCCGGCTCTCGGAGAAGACGCACGCAATCGCTATAGCCATTGCATCTGACGCCGTCTGCAACTTCTGAAAACAAATCGGGAGTTGTCAGGCCTATCGCCAATCTCCCTTTCCTTCGTTGCTTCTTGCGTCTGCCTTCAACTGAGGCCCCTTCCCTCCGCCGGAGATACCCGGCTTCGCCGGTACTACGAGCCTCTCCGCCATCCCAGTCAGCCCGGCCTTTCTCCCGCGAGTTGCCAGTTGATCCATACTACGATCACCGCTGGGACTTCCCGTGTTGCGCCTGGTCCCCTTTGCCTACATGCCATCGTCAATACCCCGGCAGGTCGGACAGAATTTGTTCGCTCGTAACATTCCATCCGCTTCGGCCTTCCCCGAAATCGGGGCGGGTCGGCTCCTGCATTAGTCTTTTCGAGGCCTGCTCGACGTTCACTCACGTTATGGCCTGCACGCTCGCCAAGTCGCCTTTGCGACCCTCTACACCAGAGGCTTCAGCAGTTTCGTTGCCTCCACTGCTGCTCTGATTGCTACCGGGTGGAGCGAACCAGTTCCCGGGCGGGTTTACTCCCGCTGTGGACCACCGCCTTTTCACGGCGCACCCGATAACGCCCCGTTTATCAGATGGGATGAGAAGGCCGGTCTCCGGCGGGATGCGATACGCTCCCAATGGTCGACGCGCTCGAAGCGCAACCGAAAGGAGACCGGCTGTGAAAAAGACTATCACTGTGCAGGCATTCAAGAACGAAATTTTCAAGGAGCAAAAGCTGACCATCGGTTTGGATCTGGGCGATCGCTGGTCGTTTTACTGTGTTTTGGATGAAGCAGGCCAAGTCATTTTGGAACAAAAACTGCCAACGACGCCGGAGGCGATGAAGCAGACCTTTGGAAAGATACCGCGAAGTCTCATCGCACTGGAGACAGGAACCCATTCCCCCTGGGTAAGCCGACTGCTCACTGAGTTGGGACACGAAGTGATCGTGGCGCATGCACAAAAGGTGCAGCTGATCACCAAGAGCAATCGAAAAGATGATCGGCACGATGCTCGGACCCTGGCACGACTGGCGCGAGTCGATCCCGAGCTGTTGGGGCCGGTGCGGCATCGCAGTGTGCAAGCGCAACTTCACCTGACGGTGATCCGAGCACGAGCTGAACTAGTGAGTGCTCGAACAGCCTTGGTGAACGCCGCACGGGGGCTCGTGAAGTCTTATGGCCAACGACTGCCCAAGTGTGGCACGTATCAGGTGAACCGGGAGCTGGCCGCTGCATTGAGCACAGAATTGCGGGATGTTCTGGAGCCGCTGCTCAAAGAAATTGAATCGCTGAACGAGCGCGTCAAGGAATACGACGAACGGATGGAGAAAATCGCCAAGGAAGTTTACCCGGAAGTGTCCTTGCTCAAGCAGGTGAAGGGCGTGGGAACACAGATCGCTCTGACGTATGTCCTGACGATCGAAGACCCGTATCGGTTTCCGAAGAGTCGCCAGGTAGGGTGTTTTCTCGGGTTACGACCTGGCCGCAGGAACTCTGGGGAGAGCGAACCCCAGAAGGGCATCAGCAAAGAAGGAGACCGGTATCTGCGCACGATGATGGTGCAGGGAGCGCACTACATTCTGGGACCGTTTGGCCAAGACAGTGATCTGCGGAGATGGGGACGCAAGCTTGCGGAGCGAGGAGGAAAAAATGCCAAGAAGCGAGCGGTGGTGGCCGTGGCTCGAAAGCTGGCGGTCCTGCTGCATCGGTTGTGGGTAGGGGGAGAGGTGTACGAACCACTGCGCAATAGTCAGAAAGCGATGCGGGAAGTGACCTAGAGAGTGGCGATCCCGACAGCCGAGCTCAACCGCCGAGTCCAGGTGACTGCGACTAAGTCCTGGGGCCCGACTCCCGCCGAAACGGTGGGAGCAGAGGTCGATTATCAGGTAGCAGCACCACTGAAACGAGAACACCCAACTGGCACCGAGCGAAGATCGCTCACAAAAGAGTGCGGATGGAAGGATGGCGACAGAGGCGGCTCGGTTCTAAGGAAGACCACTCGACGACCAAAGGCAACTACAAAACCGACTTGACACTAACCGGCCTTCTCATGGAAGGATATATCCGCAGTGGGCGTAATCCGAGCGGGTCAAGGTTGTTCCGTCGTCACTGCTCGAACTACGCAACACTGCCGTTGAATCCTCTGCAGTGCCGGACTCAAAACTCCTATGAAAGTAGAAATGCATTCCGGCGGAGGTCAAGCCTTCCAGCGGGGCGAAGACACGAACGTAAATAGCGGGTATACGTCGCGAAATAGACGGTCTATATTAGTCACGAAACTTGGGCTCGTGGCGGTGCTCTGCGGAAATTTCCGGCGTACCACCCGACCCGGAGCCTTTTCCATTCTGCCGACCCGAGCGGCCAGCCCTCGTGCTTTGTCCATTCGCCTTTTTCGGTTGAATACCACTAACTCTCGTAGCGGCGCCCCAGACGCTTCTTCTGCCCCGCAACCCAGTTCGGTTTGGCCATCACGCGCGAAAGGACCATCTGCCGAAATGGTGATTCCTTTGCTGGCCCCATAGCGTAAGCACGAAAGCCCGCCGTCACGGCCTCAGCGGAAATGCCAATGTAGAGCTGCGTCCTGGCATTATGCCCCGCCTCCGGATCGGGGAATGTTAAATACATCTGAGGGCGATATGGAGTTTTGTCCCGCGCGAACCGGATATCGCGATTGATGCGCGAAAAATTGACGCCTGTGCGGCCTGTCGTATCAAAGCCGGGGTGGAGCTTAATCACAGAGGGCGCTAGTGCTGTAAGGAGCGCTCGAAATGGCCCAACTACTTCTGAGCGGTATCGATCGCGATTAGCGTCCATCCACTCCTTGTGATTGTGACGGTTCAAGTCACGGAAGAACCGAAGTGTTGCGGGTGTAATGATCGCGCCACGCCCACGCATAAGTGTCAATTCTCCCCTCAGTTCGCTCAAAAAATGAATGCCCCAGCGAATCGGGAGCAGTTGGAGAATATAAACCGACACTTCCGATTTGGCCACCCCAGACCGTCAAGTCCCGAGAAGCGCTCTTCTCTGAATGTGGCTTTTTGCGCTTTGCCAAGATGGCGCGCCTTGTCTCAATAAAATTGTGGAGAACAACAAAATTCCTAGAGACCCGGCACATCCTCCTGCTAGAGGGAACAATTTACTCGGCCAATTGCCCGCGTGCAGTTCAAGTCCGTGTCTAACTGCTTTAGTTGCGGTGCTTCCTAAAAATTCCCTGTGTGGCCCGTGGCCTGCCCTATACCTAGTGCCAGCCAAATCCATGGAACATTTGAGGCTTACATTGGACGAGAATAAACAGAGAGCCGTCAGTATCTTGCTGTTTTTGGGCGGCATTCTGGTGCTAATGGCTACGTGGAATCTCCCCGGGAGCCCTTCGCCACAAATGAAATGAAAAGCCGAGCCGATTTACTATCTTCAGAGCGGCTGTCGCTTAGAATGTGGAGGCTAATCATGGCGCAAAATATCATTCTTAAAGGAAATTATTTTCTGGTGGGACTTGGTATTGGATCGCTGATCGGCGTTCTGTTTGCCCCGAAATCCGGCGAGGAAATTCGGAACTACTTAGCGAAAAAGGCAAGAGAAAGAAATGGACTCGCCCGAAAGCAAATGCGAGAGTTGCGGGACCGTGCTGAAGACGCGATCGGACGCGGAAAGGAAATAATCGCGCAGAAGGAAGGACGGATTGCCACTGCAATCGACGCGGGCATCGAGACCTACCATCGTGAGAAAGCGAAGACGCACGTCTGCTGAATGGAAAGGCAGCTCGTCGAAGTCCTGAATCGCGTTTGCGGGGGCCTTCGTTCATGGAATTATTCTAGGTGTGTGTCTCTCGTCGTTTGATGGACAACTGGGAGGGCCGTAATGAGTCTAGTAGCGACAGATGAATGTCTAGCCGAATTGGTCTCCAATTTGTCCGAGGCGTTCAGCATGTTTTCAACTGAGGCGACAAAGTTGGGCGCTCTCCTAGAGCGTGCGGGAGAACCTGTTTCGCGTGAATGCTACGATCGGCTGGGGAAACAGTGCATTGCCGAAGTCCAGGCTTTTGAGGAATACCTGAACCGAAAAGAAGAAATATTTGCGCACCTCAAAGTAGAATCACGATAGGCTACCGCATAGGAATATCACCCAACCGCGCCTATTTGAATCGTCAACGGACACAGCGCCATTCGATTCGGATTCCTCCCGATTAATGCTTATAGGAATGTGGTCCTTTGGGTGGTTCACGTGACGAATTGCCACTGTCCGAGAAGCGTATTTAGTAGGTGCAATCATGACGGTGTGCCTCTGTGTCCGACCTGTCCGCTAGACCAGTAGATCAAAGTGTAGGGGATTTCATAAATTGAGCCCAGCCGAAGACATTGTCGGCGTCATTAACTTTGTGAATTACGACGTGTTCTGGTGATCTGCTGCTTTTAATAACTCGGTGGCATGGTTATTGCCTCGTTAAATGAGCATAGCCTTGCTGGAAGGTGACACATGCAACGGAACTTCTTCTCATTGATCGGATTTGTAACCTTATTTTGCCTAATGGCCGCCCCTAGTCAATCTGCGGTATTGGCAATGCCCGAATTTCAAACGCAAACTAAGGACGAGACGTTCTTCGGTACAATTCTGAGAAATGGCGACCACTTTGTGCTAAGCGATTCAGCTACGAAGTCTAAGTACACGCTGGACAACCCCAAAATGGCGAGTCGATACGAAGGGATAACAGTAAAAGTTACTGGCTGTCTCGATACGGCCAGCAATTTAATTCACGTAGAAACAATTAAGCCAATCGTTTAAACCTAACCGAATATGCCCCTGCCTCGGAGAGCCTGAACTCGTGGCGTGACTGCGTCAACTCGCCCAGTTAATGGGGTGGTCCGCCGCAGATCTCTAGAAGTTGTAGAGTGCGATGGCAAGGGGGCATCCCATTAACTGGCCCAAAATCATTCCTTTAGACAGGCAAGAGAGCGGGAACAACGCACAAGCGCTCTGGCGCGCCGTTGATGGACAATAGCTTCTATTCAGGACAGTAATTGGTTCAGGAAGCTGCTCAGCCGCTGTCGGTCTTCCTGGCCCATCGAGACGATCCCCACGCCCATTCCTTCGTCCACTTTAATGTCTCGGACAACCGCACGGGCCCGTACTCCCCCTCCCGGGATGTCGATTAGCAACTGGATCGTTGTCCCGACCGCAGGCGGTTCCTTTGTGCGAATGAACAGGCCGCCCAATCCTAGCTCATCCGTGTATGAGACCCATCTCCGAGTAGCGTTCTGCCACGCTACGCTCAGACCCTTTGGGGGCCTCATGCGGGGGTAGCGTCGGCTTCCGCTTGATTCGGCCATTGCTGAATCCCAAACCAGCATACACCCTTGGGATGAGCGCCCGAAAGCCTGTGTGCCAAGAATCGCAACACCTGCTGTGATTCGTTGTGCATTTGGAGCCCGCACACCGCTGAGGAAACATCCCCATTCGGCTCTATGACCCTGTTTGTGCGGATGTGGAGGTGGCTCTCTTCTAGGCTGCACCACACGCCGGATATTCTCATTCGTCTTCATTCAAGCCGTCAAATCGGTACTCCGTTTATCAGATGGGATGAGAAGGCCGGTCTCCGGCGGGATGCGATACCCTCCCAACGATTGACGCGCTCAAGACGCAATGGATACGGGGATCGACGACACGCTACTCGTCTGCGCGGCTAGCCTTTGGGCGGCACGATATTCGGCGCCGCCTGAATGGTGGTCTGGTAGCTGAATGCCATGCGCCACAGGCCGTCGCGGTTGACCCAGATGCGGCTGATGTGCGCCGGCTTGCCCGCATATGGATTCGCCTGCGCGATCATCACCACGGTGTCGCCAAAGTGAATGAACTTCACGGCAGGATTGGCCGCAAGCTGTGGAGGCGCCGGACCGATGCCGGGCTTGCTGAGTTGCACCATGCGGCCAGCCTTATCCACAGGATCGGTGTTGCCCGAAGCGATCAGTACGAACTCATCGAGGAAGTGCGGCTCCCAAGCCTGAGGATCGTGCTTTGTGACGGCGGTCTCGAGCTGCCCCCAGGAAGTCAGGATGCCCTTTTCCGCTGCGTCCACGGGCGTGTAGGGCACACCCTTGCAGGGATTTTCGCAGTCATTGGTCGTTGCGGTGGGCGGAGGCGCGGGGGTGGTCCGCTGCGTGACCTCGTGGTAGTCGAGAATGCGCCAGCCCGCTGGCCGCTTCACCCAGATGCGCAGGATGTGGATTTTGCCGCTGGCCACTTGCACGGCGCCGACTTCTGGACCGTACATGCGCGCGGTAGCCCTCGCGCCATTCTCTTCGCCCAGCGGCGGCTTAGGCAGCGACGCCAGAACTTTGGCTCGCCCTAGCGTCTCGCCCGCGGAATCCGTCCACATGAAATCGGCATCGAGCATATTTTCAACCGCCGATCTATCCATCTTCGCCAGAGCCTGAACAAGCGAATGGTCTAGTGTGTCGACCGGACTGACGGCGAGCGGCGATTGGTTCATTGGCACAGCCGTCGAGCGGGGCCCCTGCTGCTCCTGCTTCCCGGCACGTGAAACTTCCGCCGCGACAAGCGGCCGGAGGCTGGTGACAATCGTGCAGGTGGCGCACACCACTCCGAGAGCTAGCATTTTCGTGAGAATTGGTTTCATCGCAACCTCCTGGGGAACCTGCGGAGGGGCCTGATGAAGCGGATTCTAGACCAGCGTGACCGCGGAATACAACCGGCCGGTTGAAGGTACTCGGCAGATGTCTATTCAGCTGCGAGGACTATAAGCGCGGCAGGGTGGGTGGTGCGCAGAAAGCCCGCACGCTACTCTCCTTGCGGACGAGTCGCGAGCGGAGTATACCACTGGCGCTCCGGCCCCAATTCCTGAGAAGTCCTGCCGGTTCAACCGGTCGATGCAACACCCTATAACCAGTTGATCTGACAATGCTTCTCATCAAGAATCAATCAGTACGGCAGTGTTCAATCAGAACCTAAACAGAGCTTTTGTTTTGTTTGATATTGACGGTGGCTAACAAAATCAGCTACCTAGCCTCCTACAAGAAGACTTTGAGCGGGTGTTGCAACGACCCATTGAGACCACCCCTCTAATCGGAATGTGGCTTTTTGCGGTTTGGCCGGGAGCGCACAGCGCACGATTACGTAGTCTCACGGAAGAAGATCGCCAACCTACGCCGGGAACGGCCCGCGAATAATCCTGTCGGTGATCGTAACTTTGAAATAGCTGTTGCAATTGAGGCATGGAATCGTCTGGTCGGCCGACTGTCCGCCACCAACACTGGTTGAAACATGAATCTTCTGTTTGGTTTTGCAGCGTGAGCATTCTACCGTCATCACAATATAGTGGTCGTTGGCCATCACCGGCTCTCCGCTCGCATCTTATTGGATGGGCTACTCGTGGAGAATAACGCTCAGGAGGGAGGGATTGATGTGGAGACCGCCATCATATCCAATGAATCCTAGTTTTTTGAATTTAGTCATGAAAAAGTTGACCCGAGTGCGAGTTGCGCCAATCATTTCCGCTAGCATTTCCTGCGATACCTTGGGAAGCCGCTTCAGGGGTTCGTCCTGCAAGCCATACCGAGTGAGCAGCAGAAGAGCACGGGCCAACCGTTTCTCGCTGGAGTTAAACAGCTGATCGATCAACGCTTCCTCGGTTCGCATGTTCCGTGAAAGCATATAAGAGATGAAGCGGTCAGAAAACTCATGCTCGGCATGCAGGGCGCGGACCATCTCGTCTTTTTCAATAACGAGCAGATTCGTGTGTGTGATCGCGGTCGCAGTGCTGTTACGAAAAGACTGAAATGCCAGGCCCCCCTCACCCAAAAAGTCACCCGGTCCAAGGATCGCCACGACTGCCTCTTTGCCAAACGGATTGACGACAGACAGCTTCACGCCTCCCTGCTGGATGTATAGCACATTAGACGTGGGATCACCTTGAGAGTAGATTCTCTGCGATCTTCGATAGTCGACAACTTTTCTCGCAACACCAACCCTTGCGAGATACACGTGGGCATTAAAAATATGCCTTTTGTAGGGTTTTGTCTTGCTGGAACTTGCGATTGCTTCCATGGCGCCCTCGCTTAGGGCATATCGGGTTACAACCTATTCGGTCATATAGTGTGATAATTCACACGAATCAAGTGTTCAATTCTGCACAGTATTAACGCATACGGCACATACCCGGACAGGGACATTCCTCACATTTTGCGGCAAAGCACGGTCATCTGTTCAAACCAGAGTCAGCATGTGCCTCGACGGACAAAAGGCTGGGCTTCCATTGGGCCATGCGGTATGCTCGTCTGTCCCCAGTTCAATCTAAGAGACTATTCAAGCAGATCAAATTCTGTGGAGGGTCGCTGCATGAACATCGGGGACCGTTTGCGGACATTGCGTGAGGAGAAAAAGTTTACACAAGGCGAGGTCGAGAAACGAACGGGAGTGCTTCGCACCTACCTCTCCCGCGTAGAAAACGGACATACGGTTCCTTCTGTCGAGACGCTTGAGAAATTTGCTCGTGCCCTCGAAGTCCCGATGTACCAACTTTTCTACGATGGCGAAGAGCCGCCAAAGCTTCCGAAACTTCCGAAGCACGAGACCGCTGACGATGTCATTTGGGGCAGTTCGGGCAGGGATGCACACATGCTTCGTCAGTTCTGCCGCCTATTCAGCCGCGCAAACAAGAGCGACCTAAAATTACTTTTTTTTATGGCCAAAAAGATGGCGAAGTCTAAAGCCGCTTAATCTGAATTGTCTTGAGGTTGGGCACTCCGGCATGCGTGGTTCATCCATCTTCCTTCTAACTGATTTGCTCTGAAGCTCTTAGTGACTTGCTAGAGCGTCTAAAAACCATAATATAACGTACGCCCGAGGTGCTTCGCCTTCTTTCATTGAGACACGCTTTAAACCGTGCCTTTCTACTCTTAAAAGACAAATGCGGCCAGCCCCCTTAAGGTGACCGCATTCGTCTGCGTGTGGAGCCCTAGACGTAGGGCGTCTGAGCCTATCTTCAGTTAATGCAATTGTCGGAGAATAGGAAATGCTCGACTGACTGGAAGTCGACATGTATCTGGATGAGTACCCTTTACCCCCCTTACAAAGTTTGCAGAACCTATGACCACAGTTCTGGCAGACCGCCGTGAATTTACGAGTTCGCTTTCCGCATTTGCAGCATTTCAACAGGGTCACTTTTTATCCGCCTCCGCAGTATTCAGCTCTTCATCGAAAATGACATTACTTGGTTGCTGCTGGAAGATTAAGAGAGTTAAATCAACATCGCGGCAGCCGCTCTGTGGACTCTATGCGGTACTTTTCTCTTCCACGGTTTCAGCTGCCAAACTTTTTCGGTCTGGATGCGGCGAGAAACGTAGGCCGTCTGCAGATGTTACGCAGCGTTCTCCGGCAGCGACATGACATGTAGGACAGCGGACGGAAGATAGTTTTCTCGATGTCATTTGTTTTCATACACAAAACGATACTGCCGCGGCCTTTTGTAAAACTATACAGTTTTGATCACATGGTTTTCATTTTGGGCACACCGGACATGCATCGTAGGGGAAGCGCGCGAGTGGCGGGGAGCCGATTGCCTTGCGTGGCAGACTCACTTTCTTTCAAGTGCCTCCATAGCGGAGATCTTCCGGACTAGGTGAGGCTCCAAACGTAAGCCGCCTGAATACAAGATACAACCCTTCCCGACAGCTACACCACAGGTAGGACAGGGAACGGAGGATATTTGTTTGTGGGTGAGTTGTTTATTTTCCATTAGACGAGGTTGCCCTAATACCCCCTGCAAAACTGCTCAATTTTGCACAATGACTGACTGCTCCGGGGTTGCGATAGACGAAACAAGTATTCATTGCAACCACGAAAGACAGAGCGAATGTTGCTAAAGTCGTATCGCGTTGATACTACAGTTGTGCGGTGCGGTTGCTCTAGTCCAGAGAGTTCCGTTTTCGGCTCATCCTCCCGTATTTTCGCATGAATCAAAAACCGATACTGGCAAGTGGTGTGCGGCCCGCAATGGTGGCCTTAGCATGCATCAAAAGTGAGGAAGAATGCTTCTCCGATTGAAACAGTTGCCGGGCGTGGACAATCTGCGAAACTATCCCGCAGAGATTATCAAAGGACTTGAAGAATTGCTGCTGTCGGGTGGGTCAGCGTTACCAGACCCCAAGCGCAAAGGCTTCTATGATTTAGAAAACCATGAGCGCACATTTTTCATCCACATTTCATCTATACCTGGTCGAGTGGTATTACTTGCAACGTGGCTCCGTCCCAAGTGTGCAGTTGCGATTGCGGGTTGCACCGGGGCCGGTGTGCGCCGCATACCTTGACACATTTGCTTTCCGGGCCACATTCCGATAATCCCGGTGGTTTCAATGGGTCGATGCAACACTTGCTCAAAGTCTTCTTGCAGGAGTCTCGGAAGCTGATTTCGTTCGCGGGCGTCAACTCAATCAAAGCAAAAGCCCTGTTTAGGTTCTGATTGAGTCCTGTCGCACAGATTGATTCTCGATGGGAAGTATTGTCAGATCAACCGATTAGAAGGTGTTGCATCGACCGGTTGAGCCGACACCGATTATCAGGAGTTGGGAGAATCATACGACCGATCTTATCTCTGAGTGCGTAGCAACGGGGCGCTTCGACTCCAGAAGAACGCATTCGCGAGGTCAAAACTGCGCACACCTTGCAGGCGGACCCGGTCACGCCTGAACTGCTGCCAGAACGGGAATGGCTTATTAACGGACAAGACCAAGGTGTGCTGCTTCTGTGACTTGCGGAATGACTCCAATGATGATTACTTCGACGTTTACTTTGTACCGAAGCAAAAATAGAGACCATGTGGCGAAATCACGCAGGGACGCAGAAGGAAGCGTGAGTAGTGAATGGCGCTAGGCCTGGCTTAAGTAGCTGCGCGAACTCGTGAGGAACGACAGGTTTGCTAAAACAGTAGCCCTGTGCCTCGTCGCAGCCATGTGCTTGAAGGAATGCTACCTGTTCTTCTGTTTCCACGCCTTCGGCGATAACGCAATGCTTGAGACTCTTAGCCATGGTGATCACCGCACTAACGATCGTGGCGTCGTCCGTGTCTGTGTCGATGTCACGTACGAAGGATTGGTCGATCTTCAAGGAATCGATCGGAAACTTTTTCAAGTAGCTCAAACTGGAATACCCAGTGCCGAAGTCATCTACCGCGAGGCGCACTCCGATGGATTTGAGCGCGCTGAGCACCGAGGAAGAAGATTCAGCATGCTGCATGAGCACGCTCTCCGTAAGTTCAAGCTCCAGATACCGCGGATCCAAACGAGTATCCCTCAGAATAGCGCGAAGGCTATCGAGAAAGCCCTCGCTCCGGAACTCCGA
The DNA here is from genome assembly GCA_963719875.1 of uncultured Acidobacteriota bacterium. GTDB lineage: Bacteria > Acidobacteriota > Terriglobia > Acidiferrales > UBA7541 > Palsa-360. The sequence continues at coordinate 1,222,259 of CAVRDJ010000004.1, forward strand.
CGAAGATACGTTCACCGCCACGGGAGTCGCATGCAAACCAGAATCAATCCAGTCTTGTGCTTGCCTGCACGCTTCCCTTAGTACCCATTGGCCGATGGGCAGAATGAGGCCAGAATCTTCAGCGATAGGTATGAACTGCAAAGGTGGTACCAGGCCTCGATCTGGATGCAGCCAGCGTATCAGCGCCTCAGCGCCGGTAATCTTTCCCGTGTGAAGGTTTATCTTTGGCTGGTAATGCAAAACGAATTCCTGGCGCTCTAACGCGCCGCGAAGGTTGGCTTCGATCGAATTGCGCACGATGGTCCGGGCGTTCATATCCTGTTTAAAGAACTGGAAGTTGTTGTGGCCTCTTTTCTTGCCTTCATACATGGCCATGTCCGCATTTTTCAGCAGGGTTTCCGCATCCTGACCGTCTTCTGGGTACGTACTCAGGCCGATGCTTGCCGTGAGTTGCATATCATGTTGATCAAACCTGTGCGATGCAGTTACTGCAGCAAGAATCTTTCTTGCTATAATACCCGCGTCTGATGGCTGGTAGATCTCCGAAAGAAGCACTACAAATTCATCTCCCCCCTGACGGCTTACCGTGTCGGAGCTACGCACACAGCTCACTAGGCGCTTGGCCACCGACTGAAGTACGCTGTCGCCAACAGCATGCCCCAGTGAATCGTTGATATCCTTGAAGCCATCCAAATCCACGAACAGCACTGCAACTTTGGTGTTATTGCGACGGGCTGCCACAATCGCCTGGCTGATTCGATCTTGCAGCAACAACCGGTTAGGCAGATCGGTGAGGATATCGTGTTGGGCTAAATGGGACATCTCTTGTGTCATGGCCCTGGAATCGGTCACATCGTGGAAAACAACCACGGCTCCAGTAACCATCCCTAAGCGGTCGTGGATCGGAGCCGCGGAATCTTCAATAGAAGATTCACTCCCGTCCCGCCGTATGAGAATACAGTCGGGGGTTAGTTTTACAGTCTTGTTTTCCCGAATCGCAGCTTCCATCGGATCCGAAGCTGGTTTTCGAGTCACGCCATCGATGATGTGAAAGACCTCGTGGAGAGGTCTACCAAGCGCCTCTGCGCACGTCCAACCGGTAAACTTTTCCGCCACAACGTTAAGGTAAGTGACATTCCCTAGAATGTCGGTGCTGAGTACAGCATCCCCGATGGAGTTGAGCGTCACTGAGGCACGCTCCTTTTCGCCGAACAAAACTTCTTCCGCCGTCTTTCGCTCTACCATGTTGCGTATGGCACGGAGAAATGAATACGTGCTGATATGACCGTTCAGCAAGTAGTCTTTCGCTCCGCGCCGCAATGCCTCCGTCGAAAGATCTTCGTCCGCAGCGCCACCCATGACCAGGATCGGTACACCCGGTGCCACCTGCAGGAGCTTATCGATCGCGTCGAGACCCTGGCTGTCGGGTAGGGACAGACTTGCGAAGACCGCCCATATTGTTTTCTCGCGCAGTCGTTCCACACTTTGAGAGAGCGTCTGAACCCATTCATATTGGAATGGGCCATCCTTGGCGTTGAGCAGCGCCTCTCGAAAGGCTTCCGCGTGAGCGGGGTTTTCGTCGATGAGGAGTAGATTGCGAATCTCTGTCATTGGTTTGTAGCTCCAAAGGCATAGTGAAGGGAAAAGGAAACTAGGGCTGTCCAATATAGTGCATGTGTCGAATTAGTTCCTATACACTCATCGGTCCAGAGCGCGATGGGTTGTAACTAATTCAGGCCAAGTCTCTTTATCGGAATGATGGTTTCCCAACCGGACGCGCCTCGGGCCAGTTTCCGAGAATCCCATTTCTCAGATGGGATGAGAAGGCCGGTCTCCAGCGGGATGCGATACGCTCCCAATGGTCGACGCGCTCGAAGCGCAACCGAAAGGAGACCGGCTGTGAAAAAGACTATCACTGTGCAGGCATTCAAGAACGAAATTTTCAAGGAGCAAAAGCTGACCATCGGTTTGGATCTGGGCGATCGCTGGTCGTTTTACTGTGTTTGGATGAAGCAGGCCAAGTCATTTTGGAACAAAAACTGCCAACGACGCCGGAGGCGATGAAGCAGACCTTTGGAAAAATACCGCGAAGTCTCATCGCCCTGGAGACAGGAACACATTCCCCCTGGGTAAGCCGGCTGCTCAGTGAGTTGGGACAGGAAGTGATCGTGGCGCACGCACAAAAAGTGCAATGGATCACCAAGAGCAATCGAAAAGATGATCGGCACGATGCTCGGACACTGGCACGACTGGCGAGAGTCGATCCCGAGTTGTTGGGACCGGTGCGGCATCGCAGTGTGCAAGCGCAACTCCACCTGACGGTGATTCGAGCGCGAGCGGAACTAGTGAGGGCTCGAACAGCCTTGGTGAACGCCGCACGGGGGCTGGTGAAGTCTTATGGCCAACGACTGCCCAAGTGTGGCACGTATCAGGTGAACCGGGAGCTGGCCGCTGCATTGAGCACAGAATTGCGGGAGGTTCTGGAGCCGCTGCTCAAAGAAATTGAATCGCTGAACGAGCGCGTCAAGGAATACGACGAACGGATGGAGAAAATCGCCAAGGAAGTTTACCCGGAAGTGTCCTTGCTCAAGCAGGTGAAGGGCGTGGGAACACAGATCGCTCTGACGTATGTCCTGACGATCGAAGACCCGTATCGGTTTCCGAAGAGTCGCCAGGTAGGGTGTTTTCTCGGGTTACGACCTGGCCGCAGGAACTCTGGGGAGAGCGAACCCCAGAAGGGCATCAGCAAAGAAGGAGACCGGTATCTGCGCACGATGATGGTGCAGGGAGCGCACTACATTCTGGGACCGTTTGGAGAAGACAGCGATCTGCGGAGATGGGGACAGAAGCTTGCGGAGCGAGGAGGAAAAAATGCCAAGAAGCGAGCGGTGGTGGCCGTGGCTCGAAAGCTGGCGGTCCTGCTGCATCGGTTGTGGGTAGGGGGAGAGGTGTGCGAACCACTGCGCAATAGTCAGAAAGCGATGCGGGAAGTGGCCTAGCGAGTTGCGATCCGAGGAGCCGAGCTCAACCGCCGAGTCCAGGTGACTGCGACTAAGTCCTGGGGCCCAACTCTCACCGAATCGGTGAGAATAGAGGTCGATTCACAGGTAGCAGCACCTACTGAAACGAGAACACCCAACTTGCACCGAGCGAATATCGCTCACCAAAGAGTGCGGATGGAAGGATGGCGACAGAGGCGGCTCGGTTCTAAGGAAGACCACTCAAGGAAGACCACTCGACGACCAAAGGCAACTACAAAACCGACTTGACACTAACCGGCCTTCTCATGGAAGGGCTTGGGTGCGTTTGCGGCTGGTATTTGGTGGTCGAGTGAAGCTTCCTTTTTGAGGCGACGGATTGAGGACTAAGATCAATTACGTCGTTAACGTTTACTGGACCGTCGACGATGATGGCGAAAAGATGTGGATTGCCACCCCCCATTTGTTTTCCTCTAGCTTCTCGACTCGTACGACAACCCCTGCCATTGCGTAGTTCGTTTGACTGTCAGGTCGGAAGTCGCTCGTTACATAGACGTTCATGCCGGGGGCGTAATGACCTGCCGAGGTGGCTAGATACAGGCCGTCCTGTGAGACATTGAATGTTGTGCAGGAATCTGGAGGCAATCTCGAGTCGAGGGGACGAATAAGAACGACCTGTGACAAAGTAGTTCGTGGTTGGCGGCGTCGCTCTGTAGTTTCAATTCGCATAGCAGAATAATTACCTCAGGACGGCCCGTAGAAAAGCCTCACGCTGGCAAAAATTGCATTCCTTCGTTGATCCCCGTTCAAACCGTAAAATCCTCTGCCGTCAATTCATAACGGTCTCCCGACCAGCAGTAGCTTCTTCGGCAGCTAAAATCAATTCCTTTCGGATCTCCAATTCCCAACCAGGTTGGATGCAGACACGCACGCCGGCATTGGTTTCGCCGATGATGCTGCAAGGCATAGGGACAAGATATTGACGGAGTTTAATGAGCAAAACCACATGTTTATCGACCCAGGCAGAATACGCGGGCGAAACATTCTTAGCTCCCTCAGTGATCATGTTAGTTGGCTCCTGAAAAAAACCTTGTGAGAACATCCCGGGTCATGCAGTTTGCATTTGTGGGGGTGTTAGCGACTGTCCATTTTTAGACAGTATTTAACAGTGTGTCCTTCTAGATAAGGCCCGGCTCTAGCTCGTATTTGTGTTTTCGGGCGGCCCCATTTATGAGCCGGTCGTCAGTTTGGAAAGTAACATGCTTCCGAAGCGCACAAACGTGTTGGTGGAATTCGCTGAATCAAATGTGATTAGGAGGAAAAAATCTATATCAAACGACCCTGGTTACGGTGGGCCAGAGTAGTGCACCGTTTTATTTCAGGACGAATGAGGGCTCCCCTGCGCTTTAGCGGTCCCGCGTAATTGGAAATATTTCTAGAACCTGAAAACGAGCCCCCTGGTGAGCCTTCCAGATTCCCATATTCCGAGAATTCCATTTCTCGGGACATGGCGGAAAGCCGCGACAGATTTAAGGTATCGATCCCGAAACAATCAAGTAAAGGAAATGCTATGACTGTTCGTTTCAGGACAGCGCATATCGTGAGGCGGGCGTATGCTAACCGAAGATGAATCGTTCTGCTTTACATTGAGACGCGGTCCATTTTAGGCCCTTTCGTCCATTCCCAGAGTAATCACTTTGGTGCATTTAATGTCATCGGGGGTGCGTTCCATGACTAAACAGGTATCGACCCGCTGCCTCGTTTGCGACGCGAGACTGCAAAGCGAAAAAGAACGGAACATGGATATCTGCTTCACGTGCCGCGCCTACGGCCTGCTTAACGGCTGCTGGCCCGAAACTGTGCGCATTTCTGTGCTTCCGGACCGGACTTGACCGCGTCCAGCAGCCACTTTCCGATAATCTCTTGAGACTTAGCATGAAACATTTATGCTATTTGACAGGGAATTTCCTAGCTCGATAGCGCGGTCCCGGGCTCCTCTCCTTCTCGGCACTGCCTCACTATTGCGGCCACAAGATGGTCTTCAAAACAGCTTGTGCGAAACATTAAAAATACACTTGTGATCATAATGGAACAGACAAGGAATTCCGATGCGTCTATCGTGGCACTTGGATGGGTTGCGTTTCGTTATGAATACCGCAATCCCAGCTGTGGAGGCTCTCTCATGAAGCCTGTAGGTATTGGAAGCTCTATTGGATTAGATCGCCTCGCAACATGGAACGAAGTCATGTGCGCAATCTCGGTCTCGGCTCAAGGTGCTCTTACGCTTGGCGGCGCCGGCAACAATTTGCGCGAGATGGATTCTGACTTCAGCGGTAGCGCTTGCAATCTTCCTGAAGACGATATGTGGTTGAAGGTTGTACTCGAAATGCCAGATTCCAAAAGCAACTAAATGCAAATTAAAGGGGCAATTCCTCAGTCAGCCCCTGTGGCAGATGACATATCAGGAAAGAAACGCATATTCAGAAAGGATGCGACCATGCTAGATCCAATGATCGGTACGCGTACCTGCAGTTTGTGCAACGGCATGTATGAGTCGGATACCAAGTTACGCGAGCATCAGAGAATGGCTCATCGCGGGCGTGGCAATGAGGAAAGACCGCAGGCAGCGGTTGTTGCCGAGCAGTCTGAAGATACCGGAGATTAAGTTGAACCGCGTTGCTTCGAGTTTAATATAATTGGAGAACAGTAGTATGCGTAGCAAGAAAAGAGACAGGAAATCAAAAATAGCATCCAACAAGGTTCTCCTCGCGAGCGTAACTAAAGAAATGGCGCAGCCTCGGATGACACAATCTGCCCAAATAAAAATAAAAGTTGATAAGCAGATTAAGCCAAGGGATGGCGAGCCCTTATAGTGCGAGATTCCTCCTAAAGCGCAATAATCTGGCATGGCCCTCGAAATGAAGTGGGTAGAGCGTATTCAGGGTTGGAGTTGCTCCGACTGCGCTTGGGTATTCGTCCCTTCAGGACCTGCCCATGGCAACACTATCGACGAAATGATGCGGAATTTTGTGGCGAAGAGGGACAAGTAATATCAATTCCACGTTTCCATCAGGCAATCAAGAGCCGAAGCCTACTCGTGCAGGACAACACTCAGGAGGGAAGCGTCGATGTGGAGACCGCCATTGTATTTAATGAAGCCCAGTTTCTTGAATTTATTCATGAAAAAATTGACCCGGCTGCGCGTTGTTCCTATCATTTCCGCCAGTGTCTCTTGCGATATTTTGGCGACCACTTTTTGAGGCTGGTCTTGCTTGCCATATTGAGCTAGCAGCAAAAGAGTGCGGGCCAGCCGTTTCTCGCTGGAGTTAAAGAGCTGATCAACCAAATCCTGCTCGATTCGGATGTTCCGCGTAAGCATATAAGCTAAGAAGCGGTCAGAGAATGCATGCTCCGCGTGGAGCACGCGAATCATTTCCTTTTTTTCAATAACGAGTAAAGTCGTGGGAGTGATCGCGGTCGCCGTCCCCATACGAACAAGCTGACCTGCCATGCCCCCCTCACCAAAAAAATCACCGGGTCCAAGCATCGCCACGACTGCCTCTTTGCCAACCTCATTGACAACGGACAGCTTTATCCCGCCTTTTTGAATGTACAAGACATCCTTAATAGATTCCCCTTGAGAGTACACCTTCTCCGATCTACGATACTCCACGACTCTTCTCGCCAAGCCTGCTGAATCGAGAAAAGCTTGGGCGTCGAATGTAGGATTTTTCTTGGATCGTACTTTACTTGAGCCCGCGATTGCTTTCATAGCGCCACCTCTTGAGTGCTACTACTTCTTCGAAAGCTCGCCCTTGAAACGACTCTCAACATCCTCACGACTAAGCGGGTTTTTTACATTGGTTAATATGATCGAATAGACGACTTCATTGCCTGCAAGCTGCGCGGTGATAAACGCCCCGTCTTCCGGCAGTTCTTGGTAGATGAATTTCACTTTTCTGCCGTCTTCAATTGTTTTGATCCACTGTTCGTCTGGCATGTCCGCGTCAAGCCTGCCCGGAAGACCGGTAGCAGAATCGTAGCACGATCGACAGCTCTATAGGCCAAGTCCCGATGATGAAGAGCATTTTTAGCTCGGCGGCGTGGCGACCGTACGCGTAAGCCGAGTGGAAAGCGTGATCGGAGCCGCGCCGGTGAGTTAAAAATGCTCTGCATTACCAGGAGCTGAGGGCGGGGACAACGAATTCGCCATGACGTGAAGATTCTCAGCTCGAAAGGCCTAACCCTCGCGGGTAAGATTACCGCATGGGAGATTTTTCAACCTACCGCGTCCGAGAGACTCTCCTGTCCCGAAAACCGCGAGAGTGGAGTCTAGAAATCACCGCGCTCTTCCTCTCAATGATTATGGGGATTTCTCTATTAGCTTGGCGGAACGAAGCGGCTCTCCTACCGACTCTTGCCGCCACGTCGGAAGGGGTCCTCAAGCAAGGGGAGTATTGGCGGCTGCTCACGGCTATAGCGGTGCACGGGGACGTTATGCACGTACTCTCGAATGCGATTCTTCTCACCTTTTTCACCTACCTGCTCTTTGGATACTTCGGCTTTTGGGTTTTCCCGGTGATGAGTCTGGCCATGGCCGGATTGACCAACTACATTTCGCTGCTCACCTATCCTTCTGAAGTCAGCCTTATAGGGGCATCGGGGTTGGTCTACTGGATGACAGGCTTCTGGCTGAGCATGTACCTACTGGTGGAACGCAGCGTGGGTCCTGGAAAGCGGGTCCTGCGGGTTGTATGCTTGGCACTATTGGTCCTGCTTCCGTCGACCTTTCAGGCAAACGTCAGCTACCGGACCCACGCTATCGGATTGGGATTGGGAGTGGTTTCAGCCCTCGTTTACTTCCAATGCAATCGTGAGTCGATTCGGGCGGCGGAAGTGGTGGAGCTGGAAGAACCCGTCGACGATCCCGAGGAGATCCTGCCTTCCTGAGACCCGACAATTACGCTTGCACACAAGATGCACTGCGACCTCCCCCAAAAAGGACGAACCCGCCGATTGACTCAGATTCCCGTCATAGTTACCTCCGACCCACATGAGCCACATTCCGACTTATCAGGATGTGGCTTCAATCTAGCCTTCCGTTAAGCCAACTTCACGACCGAGTGACCGCGCTCTTGCCCCCGCGAACGATGGGAGGACCTTCAATCCGTGCCGAAACCAATCCTTCCGTTATGTCACTCAGGGTTTAAGGCGCCATCGAGAGCCCCAGATTCTCACGTATATGAACCCGCAAAGAGGTAACGCCACACAGAGAAGAAATGAGCTGAGTTTGTTCATAGGACCCTTCTCTCCTCGTTCAGATTTAACGGCGAGGCATCCGGTGAGTACGGCGTCAGGCAATTTTATAGGAGAAGTTGATTTTGGAGTCTGTTCAATTCTGCACACTTAAGTATCAATGATTATAGTTCTGAGTACTATAACTACCAGCCCGAATTGGAGCAATGGATTCGCGACGGTTGACTATCGAACAATGTCGCAAGTGCAAGATTGACCCTCGAAATGGGGCTCTCATAATTGGAATGCGTTGTCACCTGCCGTTAGATCGACTCAGGAAACTTCCCGGTAATTGGAAATCAGTGTCTCCACAATCCGATAAGGGGTGCCAGTCCAGATACGGCAACCATCAACACCAACGGGGCTCTCCGAAGGTCACACTGTCCGGCAACGGCAAGTGACCACTGCAGATTGCGTTTTCGAACGCCAAGTCCTTCCATGAGAAGGCCGGTTAGGGTCAAGTCCATTTTTCTGCTTTTTACCAGTGGGTTTTTGGTTTGAGCCGAGCCGCCTGTGTCGCCATCCTTGCACCCGAACTCGGATCGTACGCACGAGATCGCCGTAACAAAAATGTCACGAAGACTTAGAAAGATACACGACATGTTTTCATTCGGGTTGCGGATGCATATCGGGCGAGCCACTGCCGTGCAGAGTCCCGCGGTGCCTCAGCCTCGGATGGCGACGCCGCCAACTCAGGTATAAATGGACACAGAGCCAGCACGGGAACGGCGTTGCGGATTCCCTGCCCTTGGGATCGGGAAATCCTAAGGTCCAAGTGCGGCGACAGCGGTTGCCCCTTGCAGCGCTACGCCAAATTCGCAGAAGAGCCCGAATCCGATTGTCAAACGGAAGTAGCTCAAAGTAGCAGGGTCGACTACTTTAGTGGCGCGTGAATCGAGATCGTAAGCACTTTCACGTAGTTTACGAAATCCGGGTCAGTCGTAAAGATTGCCCACTCGCGTTTGTTCGCTACCGCACAGAGCAGGTTGTCCACGATCGAAACTACGATTCCCTTCCCCCTGCACCGATTGCCAGCCTTGGCAGCCTCTTCGTGATCCGATGTGTCGATAGATTCGTCCGGAAAGGATCGGAGGGGGAGACGAAGCTTTTCAAAGTGCTCCGTTGTCTTTATGCCTGAAAGCAGCTCCTGCCGAACCAAACCAATAAGCCGCGCTCTTCCCTCTCGAACGAGCTCGGACAGTTCACTTTTCGACTGCCGCACTCGTCTCATTAATGGGAAATATTTTACGTAATCTGTCAGGGTTTGCGAATTGCACGCGGCCCAGCAATGTCATCGGTCCGAGATGGTGCCCGTGATCCTCTGGGTCCATCACTTTAGTACCGACGTACTGTATGGCCCGCCCTACTTTGCTGTGAAGCTGGGATGCTCGCGACCCTGCCCCGCTGTGAGTGCGTTTGCAATCGGGCTGGCCTTGCTGTTCTTCTCCTTGTGGATTGGGCACTAACGTCCCCAGAGCGAGTTGAGTGCAATCCAGAAAGTGAAAGAGCGACAATCATGAAAATCGGCACACAGCGTGAACACTTTGGGGTGGCTTCACGTGTTGCAGCTTGGCCGCTGCCAAGTGGGGTTGTTATGCTTTTGCTAGTATCGTCATTCTTCGTTCCCTCTGTATCAGCACAAGGGTTTCAAGCTGCAGAATACCTACCCAAGGCTCAAAATTTAGTTCATGATTTTTCTTGTCCTGAGGATGCATATCCCAAGGCATGTGATTCATTTCGAGACTTGGCTTCAGCGGGAAACGAAGAGTTCTTGGCTCCTTTCGCCTTCTTGTTTTTGCCGCATGACAAAGTGATATCGGCAGCTTGGGTTATATTTGACAATGCGACGGATAATTTCTGGATTATCAGCTCATCAGTGCACAACGATAAGAAGGGCAAAGTACGGGTGCTTACTTTGTATAATCGCTATCAGAATGGTATGGAGATCTCCAGCCAAACTGGTGAAGTGCCATTTGAAAGAAAGCCTGTTAGGTTTGTTTCCGAAGATCAAACTACCTCGGTGGAATACACCGGCACAACGATAATAGCTATTGAGACTTTCAAGAGTCTCTCCAGTGGAAGGCCGGTAACCACGAAAATCGTACTGCAAAAATCTACTGCACGTCATAATATATTCCTGACGTCCAACGGACAGACAATAATTAAAGATGGCACCGCGCTTCTCTTTGAATGACCGTTAAGCGGCAGGTCGTGAAGGAACTAAAGCAATGGGAATTCACGGCTCGGCATGAATGCTGTTACCTTCACGGCGCCTTCTTTCACCTCAGCCGAGGTAAGTCTACATTTGCAGCGTACTTAAGGTACGCCTTTGCGTATAAAGCCGCCTTCTCCTCACCCTCCTCGATGTCATTTAGGGCTTCAGAAGGCGCCATCCATTTCTTTGTGCGAACGTTATAGACGGAAACCTGAACTCCTGGAGCGTTCTGTTCCAAAAACAGCTCCAGATGTTTGCCACCCACTTTGACTTCGGCCCAAACGCCAGCTTCTAATATTGATAAATCTTAGCATCTGGTCCGGCGAGATTGTCCATCGCTGTCTTAACCTTGAATACCACGCAGCAATGGAGGAACTTGCGGAAGAGTCGGCGGTCTTAGGATTGAGAGACGGCGAAAACGTATTTAAAATCCCCGTTACGGATAAGAGCGTTGATCGGGAAGTGTCTCCGAACATCTACGTTCAATCAATCTGTTTTGAGACATGTCCAATAACGCACAGTATGGACACCCGCAAAGATGCACACTCGGAACACTGAATATTGTCTAAGGAGAATTATGCAGAATATTTCAAGTAAGAAAATTTCATTCGCGACCCTAGCTTTAGCCGCAGGTTCGTTCCTGATCGTAGGTTGCGCGACCAAGAATTATGTCAAACAGAGCATCACGCCGATTGACCAGAAGATCGATCAGGTCGACAAGAGTTCGCAGTCGCGTGATTCCTCACAAGTCGCCGACCTCAACAAGACGAATCAGGTTGTCGACGAAGATGAGAAGAAGCTGTCCGCCACCGACGAAATCGCGAAGACTGCCGACAGTACGTCGAAGGGCGCGATGGCCAAAGCCGACCAGAACACGAAGGACTTGAATGTCCTGCGTAACGTGGTCGCGAACATTGACGATTACAAGCCTGCCAATCAGGTCGTCGTGCACTTTGGGATTAACAAAGATACGCTCACGAAAGACGAAACGGCGAAGCTGGACGAAGTGGCCACTCAGATCGGCTCCGTGCAGCGCTATTTCATCACGGTCGAGGGATTCACGGATCAGACCGGGAGCACGGCCCGCAACGACCAATTGAGCCGCGAGCGCGCGAATCAGGTGATTTCCTACCTGGTGGGAAGCCACGACATTCCCGTGTACCGAATCCATATGGTCGGACTCGGGGATCAGAAGCTGATCGACGAGGGCAAAGGCAAGAAGGCGCGTGAGGCGAGCCGCCGCGTCGAGATCACCATCTATAGCGCCAAACCGTTGACCGCGGCCGCAACCAATAGTAACTGACGGAACGCCGATGCTCGACGGGAGCGGTCCAGTGTCGGGTACTGAAGCGGGTACCGGCTTAGATGGGTTCGCATGGGCGTTGTTTCGCGACCGCTACCTGCCGCGTCACAAACATCTTCCAGCGCGTCCCAGCCCTCTTGAACTAACTACGAACCAGAGGGCTGGGAGTTTGAATCTCCCCGCTGCCCGTCGAGCCCTCAGCCACGCCAAATCGGTACCACGATCCATTCCGCACTCGCACCCAACTGTTCTCGCTTGAAACTAGACTGCGGGAACTCATGAAATCCATCCGATAATATTGCCTTCCGCGGTCTGCACGACGATCAACTCAATTGGAAAAACTCGAAGACAGATCTGATCGAGCCGAACCCTGATCGCACGCGCAAGAACGCCGGAGAATGTATGCCAATGAGATTCAAAAGGCACAATACTACTTTCCATCCGAGAACGCGGTTGTGTTTCGTGCGAGCCGCTGACGCGTAGAGTCCTGCGGAGCCTCAGCCTCGGATGGCGCTGCCACCAACTCAGGTAAAAATGGAAACAGCGTCACCACGAGAACGGAGTAGCGGATTCCCTGCCCTCGGGATCATGAAATCTTAACGTCCAACTGTGGCGGCAGCGGTTGCCCCTTGCTGGACAGAAGGCCTAGCGCGCTAACAGGCATGTAACTAGATTGGAGAAAGCCTAAAAATCCATTTACTCCTTCTCGGTCAATGCGGTGCGGCGAAATAAACCCAACCAATCATGTTACATTTTGCGTCGACTCAACATGGGTCACGGCGCTACATGCCACCGGAAATCAGCTTATACGATGCCAAGTGAAATTGCCTTCACGTGGGTCACCGCCGCGTACGAAAGGACCTAAATCGATCACCTCGACCCACGGCCCACGCGGAACGTGAGATGCTCCCGAGTATGCGAGACATAGCGCCATCACGAGGTCATCGTGATATCCACCTGCTGCTTCGTATCGCAATTTGCCACTATTGAGCAACGTGGGCTCGAAGTTGAACAGCTCCATCTCGAGGTCGTGCACAGCGCGGTTCTCATCGAGTGTCCGCCCGAGTTTGGGCAGCAGCAACTTGCGTTGTTCAAACGCCAAGCATAGATCTGTCACGATACGTGCCTTGCTGTCGTTTGTGAACGTGAACTCCTTGACGTCCATTCTCCGCTCGTGCATGAGTTCAATAACTGCCGAACCTGCGTTGCCCGCATCGACGATGGCGCGAGGATTTCCGAAACGCTCGACTGTCGCGGCGAGCATTTCTACTTGTTTCGTGAAATCGATGTGCGGAAGCCTCCCAAATTCAACAAGGCGAGCCGGACTTTCATCTTTCCGGATCACACTATAGGCCGTAAAGTCTCTCGACTTTGCGAGGTCAATCCCTACGAAGTATTTGTGATCCGCACCTAGATAGTTTTCAAACGCGCCTTGCCAACACTCTTCAGGAATGCGAAACGTCTTCGCGTCTTGCGCGACGCTCCACTCATTCCAGTGAAGCCGTCGGAAGATGTGATCAGGCAATCTGAGTTTCTGCGATTCCAAATACTCTGCCGTGACCCAGCTGGCGAGGTTCGCATCCCGACCGGACCGCCAAAACGTGTACTGTTTCGGGTCTTCGCCAGCTATACCGCGAGAATGGAGGTCCCACAACAAATTTCCCGAGCGTGCCTGGTATCCGCTGTACGTCACGATGAAATGGAACGGGTTCTCTCTCGCTGGAGAGTGCGTCAGAGCTTCCCAGAGGTCGTAGTCCGGTTGATTCCACAATTCATCCCAGATGACGCACGTCGCATTCCGCCCATGGGAACCACTTGAATCACTAGCAAGTACTTGATAAATGCCGTTCCCGTCCACGCGCTCGATCACGTCCTTATAGATTTTTACCAAGGGCCGTAGTCCAGGGCTGCGCTCGAACGCTTTCTTCGTGAAATTGAAAATGATCCTGGCTTGATCTTTATCGCCAGCAGTTGAATATACCTCTGGATTCGGATCGTCCAGAAGTAGTGCGTAGGTTGCAATACACGCTGCTAGGGTCGACTTGCCATTTTTCTTGGGAATACCAATCAGGAAAGTGTCCCAACGTCGCTTCCCGTCGACCTTCTCGATCACGGGCTTGAGAATGTGGTCTCTTTGCCAAGGTTCAAAACGGATCGATCTTTTAACCAAGAAATTACTACCTTCGAGCATGAAGTTCCGCTCGAGGAAGTCCACTTCGATACGTTTTCCTGCCCGCGCGGAGGCATCCAGAGTGCGCAGCGCTTCTTGTGGTGTCATTCTTGCTGCTCTCATCGGCCTTCTCCTTCCGTTTGCCGGTTATCGTCTTGCTCCTCCGCCTGGTCATCTTCATCCGTCCCGAATAGATCCGCAGCGCACACACTGGCGTTAAGCCGGGATTGTTGAATCCCTAATTCTTCGCCATATGCCCGAGACCAAACGAATTCAATCGCCCGAAAGTGGCCGTTCACTGCCATTTCGATCACCTTCTTCATGATTCGCAACGATGCTTGGCGCGCGAGTAAATCGCCAGCAATTTTGTTGCGCATGGAAAGCCAGTAAGCTCGTTGCATGACATCAATGTCTTGCTTCCAGCGATGAACGGTCATTCTGGTTACTTCAAAATGGGCTGCAAGAGCAGTTAAAGATTTGAACTTTCTGAGGGATGCCGGAGCGGCTAAGAATTGAGCGACGGATTCATGGCCCGCATAAGGTAATGGTTCACGACCGTCATATCTGTCTCGGCGTTTCTGCCGTCGTCCACTAGGTGCTCCGGGTACGATTTTCTCTGAAGGCGCGCTTGAGGCTTCAATGGTTCCGTCGTGGTTCTGCGTTTCGTATGCAACTTTATTTTTCTCATCCATTGGGGCTGCTCCATAAAAACAAAAAGGCTGGTATTGGCCTCCATTTCCCGCCCCGCACTCGTTTCTGGCGCTACACCCTGCCAAAATACAATTGCGCTTCAGGAAACGTGCCGTTACCTCGCCTTCGTTTTTGGAACTGATCGCCCTGATTACTTAAACTAACTTCGTAAGCTCAGATTCACCTCCCATCTCATTAGAATATCAATCACCTCTTCAACAAAAGTGTCCACCCACGTGAACAACCTTTACTGCTGCATTTCTTAGTTCGTCTTCTTTTCGTTAGGGTAGCAAATAACAAAAAAGAGTCAAGAAATATATCGGTCTTTCGAAGATGGAAAAAACAAAGAAGGAAATTATCAAGGGTCGTTCTCGAATTGATCGGGATCGATAATGAGTAGTTATGGCCCTCCAGGTGATGGTAGATGTTCACAATTGCACAGACCTCTGCCTTCATCGCCGCTAGCATGGCCCCTGACTGAGCGATTGGCTGTGCGCAAACATACGGCGAATGCCGCACGGAGTGGCAGACCCAGCAGGCTAAAAGTATTCCGACCGAGTCGACCGATGCGCTGGTCAATGCGCATGAGAGGGAGGGACAAATGTTAATGCCGATAAGAAAGTTCGGTATGCTTTTTGCGGCACTGTTATTTCTGGCAGGGGCAATCGCCGCTCAGGACCGCTACGGCGGCTCCATGGACGCCAAAGAACATGGCTATCAACACGGCTACCGCGACGGTTTGCGGCAGGGTCGCGCGGACCTGGGACGAAACGCATCGCACAGCTTCGATAGCGAAGATTACCGGCGCGCGGACCAGGGATATGATCGGCGCATGGGGGAGCGCGACGACTTCCAACAAGGCTATCGCAACGGTTACAAAGACGGGTATGACGACGGCTACTACGACAAGCCCATTCGCCACACCGTTTACGGGCTGAATGACAGCTACGATCCCGATCGAGTGCCGCGCAGCGAAGCGGATGCCAATGCCTATGCTGATTGGAGCTACCAGGACGTGGCCACGGACACGGGCTATCGAGACGGCCTGCAAGCCGGATTAAGCGACCTGCGGCAGCGCAAAGACTTCAAGCCGGATAAGCACGATGCCTACGAAGACGGCAATCACGGTTACCGCAAAGAATACGGCGACAAGAAACTTTACAAAGAACAATACCGCAAAGGATTTCTACGCGGTTACGAAGACTCTTTCAACCGCAAATCTCGATAAGCGACGATAAAAAGCAAAGCACTAAACAGGCCGGCGTGGCGCGTAGCCATGATCTCCTTCACGCACGAGGACCTGACTGCTGGGGGATGTTTCTCATTCCGAATAATGCGTCAGATGCGGTCCGGTAAGAGATAAAACTCCCACTGATTGCCCGCAACACACAACCAATGGAGCACCCGACCACCTGCATTGGAAGTCAAAACGGAAATCCTAGCTAACATCGCTATCCGAATCGCTCAGCTCTCATTGGTTTCAGTTCGCCCTAATCGACCATTCGGCGTAACAGTTGCTGTGCACACCTGCGTGGCGGTACTGAGAGTAACAGTACGCCGTCTTCCAAGAAAATTCCTATTTCGAACTTGACAATGTGCGGAGCCACACACAATAGTGCGTCCCTAACCTCGCAGTTGGGTGGTTTCTCGTCGGTCCTGAATTACCATTTGTAAAAAACTGATCTGATGAGGAAATGATGAAACGTTTCGATTCAGTCCAATTTTTAAACATTAAGTTTGCAGCAGCGCTGCGCGTGGCAGCATTCGTGTTGGTGGGTCTTCGACCTCATTGTTGTTGCCGTTGGTGCAAAATCTGAGGCCGAGAGAGGAGGGTCGGGGCAGTGTCTGAGAAATCGATTCCGCGACAGCAAGCGGCGCTCTTCAGACGGGCAAAAAACGAGCCGTCGGAACCCCGCGACCTCGCTGGGGCGTGCTCTGGTGGCCAATTCGTTGTGTCAGGGGTAGGAGGAGCATACAATGCGCGAGACAGAGGTCCAAATCGGAAATTCCGGTCAAGATCTATTGTCACAATCCTCGCGATAGTGTGGATCATGCTTGTTGCCGCAGGGGCGCTATGTTGGACCGCTGCCACAGCCCAGTCTGCGACTCCAATTCCTTCAACCCTCTTTGGAATGACGCTCATCAACAAGAACGATTGGCCTCAGGTTTCTGTCGGTGCTCTGGGGAAAGGAACAGGAGTCAATTGGCCGTATACGGAACAGCAGAAGGGAGTCTTCAATTGGACCAATCTGGATGCTTGGGTCAACCTCGCCAGCAGTCACGGAGCCTCCTTCTTCTATAGCCCCGATCTCGTGCCGCCTTGGGCGGCGGCCGATCAAACCACCTGCGGGCCCACTTACACAGGTTCGTCTGTCATAGGCTGCACGTCCATGGTTGCGAACATTCAGGATTGGGATGACTTCGTAACTGAACTCGCGACTCGCTACAAAGGTAAGATGATTTATGAACTGTGGAATGAACCCAACGCCAAAACTTTCACCGGAACCGTCGCCGAGATGGTGACCTTGACCACCAGCGAGTACAACATCATTCGTTCAATCGACCCAGGAGCTTTGATCCTAGCTCCCTCACCCACCTATGTTACTGCTAACCCTGCCGCGTATCTGGATCAGTATTTCACCGCAGGTGGTCCGACTGGCGTGGATGTTATCACCTTCCATGGGTACTGGCCCGATCCTGAACATGTGACCAGGACCGTTAGCCAAATACAGACGATTATGTCCAAGTACAACCTTTCTTCCAAGCCTCTGTGGGATACGGAAGGGTCTTGGAACACCAGTCTGCCCACTAGCGAGCAAGGTGGTTTTGTTGCTCGCTATTACCTAATGCACTGGTCGGCAGGGGTTTCGCGTTTTTACTGGTATGCGTGGGACCGCCCGACCTATGGGACCATGTGGGATGCCGCAACTGGACCGCATCCTGACGCCACCGCATACCAGCAGGTCTACAACTGGATGGTCGGTGCGACAATGAGCAGTCCTTGTACGAAGGCGTCCGATTCTACATGGACTTGTACGTTGACGCGTCCCGGCGGCTATCGAGCACAAGCTGTCTGGAATTCTGCGACCACTACGAACTACACACCGACTAGCCAGTACCAGCAGTATCTCGATCTTGCTGGCAACACGAATCCAGTGAACCGCTCCGTCACGATCGGATACAATCCCATCTTGTTAGTGAGTTCAGCTTCCCCAGCGCCGCCGACCACTGTAGCTATCACGCTACATTAGAGATCCGAATCCATTTCGCCGCGTGTGAGCTCCACAAAGAGTTTCCATCGTGCAGCCTTTCCATCAAAGACAAACGACGTGGTCCTTGCGGTCGATATTGATTCCGTCGTCGCTGCCGCACGCGAAAAAAATGACCGAGG
Source organism: uncultured Acidobacteriota bacterium (assembly GCA_963719875.1). GTDB lineage: Bacteria > Acidobacteriota > Terriglobia > Acidiferrales > UBA7541 > Palsa-360. The sequence goes on from CAVRDJ010000004.1 coordinate 1,240,301, forward strand.
AACCGATGGCTCTGCAGAGTATAATTTTATTGGAGTTGCCACTGGGCGCGCCACGCAAGCCACTAGGGCGGCCACAAATGATGCGCCAATTTTTCTTCGTCTTCGTGGCGGTCGCTGCGTTTGCGGTCGCCGTCGACGGTTTCTGGGTCGAGCCCTACCGTATGAAGTGACACACAGCTCGGTCCAGGCGCCTCTCATCGGACCGCTAAAGATCGCACATCTTTCGGACCTGCATAGTTCCGGGCTCGGTCGGCGCGAGCGGCAACTGCTTGGTCTGCTCGATGCCGAACAACCGGACGTCATCGCCATTACGGGCGATACGGTGACCCGGGGCAATCACTACGACAACATAGGGCCGATACTCTCGCATTCGCACGCACCGCGCGGTGTCTGGCTCGTGCGGGGCAACTTGGAGAACGACTACCCACTGCACAATGAGCGAGCATTCTATTCACAACTTGGCATCCATTTCCTCCTGAACGAGGCGCGCCCCATCCGGCCGGACATCTGGCTCGTTGGCTTGGACGACTCCTCCAGAGGAACGCCGAATCTGGACGCCGCGCTCAGCACTGTCCCACAAGGTGCTTATGTGATCGCTGCATTCCACGCTCCGGCGTTTTTCGACAGTATCGCCGGCCGCGTGCCCCTCGTGCTCGCCGGGCACACGCACGGCGGCCAAGTCCGTTTGCCGCTGGTACCGGTCTTCTGGCTGCCCCGCGGGTCGGGACATTTTCTGGAAGGTTGGTATGCCGAGCGCGGTTCGAGGATGTACGTTAGTCGCGGCATCGGGACTACTTTCCTTCCGATTCGATTTCGTTGCCCTCCCGAGTTGGCCATTATCACGGTAGGGTCCTAAGGCTCTCTGTCTCGGTGATTCCCTGCCCTCGGGATCAGGAAATCTTGATCTCCAACTGTGGCGGTAGCGGTCGCCCCTTGCGCATTCGTTGCGGACGGTCGTACTGAGTCAGCATGCGATCGAAGTCTCGTTCCAGGCTACTCTCATAGCGAAGCAATCGACCCAATTCAGTAGAGCCGGGAACGCGTTGCCAAACGTAAAACAGTGGACGTCAATTTGCCAGAACTGTGAGATTCCTAGTCTGAGCGGGAGTCCTAATTGACCCAAATCGTTAAGGTACGGGGCGGATTACCGGCGCAGCCAGCGCATTTTCAAACTCCACAGATACCTGGCTACCTTTTCGGACGTTGTTCACCAAGGCCGGTCGGAAGCATGCAATGCAGGTTCCCCCGCTATGTCGGACGCTCGGATAAACTATACCCGCCGATCCTTTGCTTAGGAGTTCGTCTGCCAATTTTTGAGAGGCCGCATAGCTGTTCGGATCCAAACATTTGGCAAAACCGAAATCCTCACGAATGTCGTGAAATTCTCCCCGGAAATCGGCCATGAAATCGGCATAAAGGAAGGTCTCTTTATCTTGCCAATTGATTTCCCGCAATTCCTCTGATTTATGAAACGCGACCTCGATTCCCGCTGTCTCCAGAGAGAACGCCGCATACCACGCTCCTCGGTCTGGCCCACTGAAACGGTTTCCAAACGGATTGGCGTGAGTGAATGCCGCATTCACAATGTGGGCGTATGAAACACCAAATACGAGTTCCCGAATCGTGATTCCAGGCAGGAGCCCTGCCTCGCCAAGCAAGCGTTCGTTAGTCGAGCCCTCCAATTCGGACAAGTGAAGGTCAATATGAAGATCGACTTCGCTGAGACCATCATTGGGCTTCGTCTTCGCTATCGCAGCGCGGGAATTGGCCGAGATCCCAACAGCCGGAACTACTCTGAGGCTTCCTTCTATTGGCGAGAGAGAAAGCGCTGGAAGTATTTCGCGCCCTCCTTCTTGTCGACCTCGAGCCCGCCAGTAGAGCCTCAAAGACCTGTGCGAGGCAATGGCCTTCACTTATCACCACATTCTCGAGTTCCGTTTTCAAACATCCAGGAATGCCCGTTGAATAGGGATAACGTCGGGACCTAACTGCTGTTTGACTCTTTCAGTCCCTCGCCCGTTAACAGCCAATCGATGCTGATCTGGAAGCGTTGTTTTATAAAGAAGAGAATGTCGGCCGGCGGAGCCGCAACTCCCCTCTCATACTTCGAGAGTTGACTTTGACTAACGCCAAGTTCTTTGGCGAGTTCCCCTTGAGTTAAATCAAATCCACGAAGCTCCCGCAAACGCCTTCCCAATGTTCTGAGATCGGGATTATCTCGCTTTATGAGGTGTGGCTTTTTCCTTGACATTGTATTCCAATAGAACTATAATAGTTTCATTAAACTACACGAGAAAGGGAGTCCATATGACCCTAGATCTGAAAGCCAGATCGTTACTTGCTCGGAGAAACGCGGTGCGAGCCAAGGATTTGTGGCCAGCTTACTCTTCAAAGACCATGCTTAAAGTTCTTCGGGAGCTTACCACAACCTTCGGATTCTCTATTGAGCTTGGTGAACTCAAAATTATCAATGGCCATTGGTACGTGACTCATAACGGATTGTTGCGGTTGGCAACTCGCAGACGGTGCCGCAGCATCCGCGTCGAACCAGTGTTGCAGTTTTCTGATCCTTCTACCAACCGTTGGGTCTTCAAGTCCACTGTCCACAAGTCCCGTCACTCATGCAGCTTTGTAGGTTTTGGAGATGCTGACCCCTCCAATGTCTCATCCTTGGTCCACGGCGCCGAGATGCGCGTCGCCGAAACCCGCGCCGTCAACCGCGCCCTCCGCAAGGCCTACGGCATCGGACTCTGCTCCGTCGAGGAACTTGGCTGGGCGCCCAGATCTACTGCGCCCACACCGCCCGATCAGCGCAAGGCTTTCACAAACGGAAATAACACCCACCAGAATGGCCAGCCTCGCCTCCGCGACCGCCTCTGCCTGTTGATCCGCCAGCACCAGCTCGATGCCGGCCTCGTGAAGGCCTATGCAGCCGACTACTGTGGCACCCCCACCCTGCGGGATGCCAGCCGGGAGCAAGTCGAAGCCTTCATCAACGATCTGGCCGAGCGCGCCGCCAAGGATCGCGAGGCGCTCATCTGCCACCTTAATAGCTATTCCAAATCGCAGGAGGTCGCACCATGAAGCGCCACATCCCAGGTTTGAATGGTGAAAGTCACAACTCTAAGACCATCTTGGAGGGCGTTTTCCTGGTTCGCGTCGACCGCACCTTCTACCGCTGGCATCCGCAACGGCCGTTCTACGTTCTGCGGCTCGCCATTCTCGAACCAAGAGAACATCAAGGCCGTTCCCTCAATGGCCGCCTCTACTGCACTCCCAAAGCACTGTGGAAACTCCGCTGGTTCCTGCGGGACTTTGGCTACGACCCCGATCTCTTGGGCCGAGACGAAGTGGACGAAAAGGCGCTCATGGGCCTTCGAGGAATCGTGCGGATTTCCCGCACCACCCTGAACGGTCGCTCGTTCCTCAATCTCGGCGGGTTTGCTCCAGCCAGTGAATGGGATGAACTCTCCGTGTCTGTGGCGAATAGCCAGGAGGTGGCCCGTGACGTTTAGCTACACGCAGGTTTCGCAATACCTACGCTGCCCGAGGAGCTACCGCTTTCGGTATCTGGACGGCTGGAGGGAGAAGGAGTCTCGCGCGGCGCTGTGCTTCGGCCGGTGTTTTGAGAAGGCTATTGCAGCACTCTTCGAGCGCGAGGATGCCGGAGCCGTGTTGTGTAAGGAGTGGGGAGCGTACCGCGATGTTCCGCTCGAGTACTCGCACGGAGATGACTGGGAGCGCCTGCTTCGTCAGGGGATTGGCCTCTTGGAGCAGTTCGCCCGAGATAACCGCATTCGCATTCGTCAACCCAAACGCAACATGCAGAAGAAACTCATTCGTTCGCTCTCCAACGGCAACGAGTTTGTGGCCTATGTCGATGCCATTGGCCACCTGGACGGCACCCGGCGTTTGCTGGAATGGAAAACCACGAGTGCTCGTTATCCGGAGCAACCTGAGGGGCTGACCTCGCTTGACCTTCAGCTCGTCTGCTACTCCTGGATCACCGGCATCTCCGATGTCGCCATTGTGGCCTTTGTGAGGAAACGCGTTCCGGAGATTCAATATCTGCTGACTTCGATCACCAAAGAGCAGCGTCAGGAGTTTGGCCAACTGGTTGATGCGACGGCCCGTCAAATCGAAACTGCCCAGTTCCCTGCCCACCCAGGAATCCGTTTCCCGCAGAACGGGTGCGTCAGCTGCGCACACCTCGGCTTGTGCCTTGGGAACGAGGCACTAATTGGAACCAAACTCATCCGTCAACCAGGAGCCGCCGACCTTGATTGGCTTGACGTGCTTGACGACTAACGGAAGGCCTTTCGTGGCTCCGAAGCTCAATCGCCGGCGTGCCGTGTTTGTGCTCTCAAAGATCGATGAGATCTTGGCTTGGGAGAAGGCAACGGACCGCGAACGGGATTCGAAGTTTGTCGAACTCGGTCGCTATTTGTGTGAGGTTCGGGCAGGACAATACTGGAGGGTGGACAACGTCCGTTCGTTCGACGAGTTCCTGGAAAGGAAGTTCCCGGAGTCCAGGCGCAAGGCCTACTACCTGATGGCCATCCACGAGCAGCTGCCTCGCATTCACAAGGTAGAACTGCAGCAGGTGGGCTGGACCAAGGCGACAGAACTAGCGAAGGTGGCGCGGAGGGACGGTCAGAGGTTCGATTGTGCAACCTGGTTGCACAAAGCTCGCGAACTCCCAAAGGAGGAATTCAAACGGGAGGTCTCGAAGCACCTGACCGGGAAGGAAACTGAGCCGTGGGAGATCCTCTATTTCAAAGCGTACAAGAGTCAGTTGCCCGTAATCGAGCAGGCCCTAGAAGCAGCGGGTCTGATGCTCGGGAGCGACAAGTCGCGAGGCTACTGCCTGGAGATGATCTGTGCGGATTTTCTGGCGGGAGTGAGTTTGGAGGCGGGCAACCGAGATGCCTTATTACCTTGTCTCACCCGGCTGGTCATTGGTCTCCCGAAGCCGGAGAGGAAACAACTCCTTGAAGAAGTGCAGGTCACGTTTTGAAAGGGATCAGAGCAAAGCGACCCCGCTTACGGCTTGACCCTGAGGCTTATCACAAGCTCTGTCGTGAAGTCCTGGAGCGAGATGGGTGGCGATGCCAAGGGTGCGGACGAACGGAGGATCTTCAAGTCCATCACATTCAACCGCGGAGCCGACTGGGCGATGACGCTACCGAGAATCTGATCGCTCTCTGCGCGTCGTGCCATCAAAAAGCTCATTGGCAATCCTAAGGTCGTCGGCTACCGTCTGAATCTTCGCGGCATCTACTCTGGAATCGAATCCGAGAAAGACGCTCTTGAAACTGAAGTTCTAAATCTAGTTGTTTGTCCCCGCACCGATGTCTGTTAGCGTAGGGCCAACGCTGTTGTTGGCTCTGATTTGGCATCGATATGTCGAACTTCGCGAAAGGGCTGCGTCTCGAGTATTCGGCCGTGAACGATCTGCCTTGACTGAATCGGACGCCTGCTCTATACTTAACCCGATGATTCCACAATACTTACAGACATTATTTTGGGATACGAACCTTGAGAATTTTGACCCCTTTGCCTTCCCTACCTATACCATCGGTCGTATTCTCGAATACGGCAACCAAGACGCAATTGCTTGGTTGAAGGATACTTTTTCCGATACTCAGATCATGGACGTGGTCCGGACTGAACGGAGGCTTTCGCGCCGATCCGCAAATTTCTGGGCCTTGGTGTACGGCCTGTCCCCCGATCAAGTGGCTGCGCTAAAGCTCGCATCCTAACCCTCGCTCGTTTATCCTTCACCAAGGAGTAATAACTATGGACGAAAAGGAACCCGAGTGGCATTTGGAGACGGTGGATGCGGGAGCTGAACGGACGCTTCGCGATCTGCACAACGTTCCGATCCTGACGTCTTTCTACCTCGCGGGAGGAACAGGTTTGGCACTCCGACTCGGTCATCGCCGGTCGGCTGATCTTGATTTCTTCCATGGCGAAAACTTCAACGAGGACTCCGTGCTTCAGAAGCGGCAGCACCTCGAAGGATTCGCTCTGGCAGCCAAGGAACCCGGAACGATCTATGCAAGTATTCGGAAGACTAAAGTGAGCTTGATCACTTATACCTACCCGATTCTTTTTCCATTTCAAGCATTCCTCGGCGTGAACGTGGCCGATTCCCGCGATATCGGCTGCATGAAGATTAGCGCGATTTCGTAGATCTTTACCGTTTAGCGCAAGAGTACGGTCTGAAACAAATGCTCGGATGGTTCACGAGGAAATTTTCCCAAACAAATTACAGCATGCCCCATATCTTAAAATCGTTATGCTATTTCGAAGAAGCCGAACAGGACCCCATGCCCCACATGCTGATGTCTCTCTCCTGGGAAGAGGTGAAGCAGTTCTTTGCAAGAGAGGCCCCACGCCTAATTTAGAGTTACACAAGTGAGCGGTCTCGGATTGAGATCGGCTCTTTTTTGACGAGTTTTCCGTTGCTAGCTTCGTGGCAGGGCATCTGAGTTTTCCTGCAGAGCAAACTGAACCCAAACGAAACATGCAGAAGAAGATTGTCCGCTCGCCCTCGAGCGGCCATGAGTTTGTGGCCTATGTCGATGCCATTGGCCACCTGGACGGCACGCGGCGTTTGCTGGAATGGAAAACCACCAGTGCCCGTTATCCGGACCAGCCTGAGGGACTGACCTCGCTGGACCTTCAGCTCGTCTGCTACTCCTGGATCACGGGTATCTTCGATGACGCCATTGTGGCTTTCGTGAGGAAACGCGTTCCGGAGATTCAATATCTGCTGACTTCGATCACCAAAGAGCAGCGTCAGGAGTTTGGCCAACTGGTTGATGCGACGGCCCGTCAAATCGAAACTGCCCAGTTCCCTGCCCACCCAGGAATCCGATTCCCGCAGGACGGGTGCGTCAGCTGTGCCCACCTCGGACTGTGCCTGGGGAACGAAGCACTCGTTGGAACCAAACTCATTCGTCAACCGGGAGCGAGCGACCTTGATTGGCTTGACGTGCTTGACGACTAACGGAAGGCCTTTGATGACTCCGAAGCTCAATCGCCGGCGTGCTGTGTTTGTGCTCTCAAAGATCGATGAGATCTTGTCTTGGGAGAGGGCTACGGACCGCGAACGGGATTCGAAGTTTGTCGAGCTGGGCCGCTATCTATGCGAGGCTCGGGCAGGACAGTACTGGAGGGTGGACAACGTCCGTTCGTTCGACGAGTTCCTGGAGAGGAAGTTCCCAGAGTCCAGGCGCAAGGCCTACTACCTGATGGCCATCCACGAGCAGCTGCCTCGCATTCACAAGGTAGAGCTGCAGCAGGTGGGCTGGGCGAAGGCGACGGAACTAGCGAAGGTGGCGCGGAGGGACGGTCAGAGGTTCGATTGTGCAACCTGGTTGCACAAAGCTCGCGAACTCCCCAAGGAGGAATTCAAACGGGAGGTCTCGAAGCACCTGACCGGGAAGGAAACTGAGCCGTGGGAGATCCTCTATTTCAAAGCGTACAAGAGTCAATTGCCCGTAATCGAGCAGGCCCTAGAAGCATCGGCTCTGATGCTTGGGAGCGACAAGTCGCGCGGCTACTGCTTGGAGATGATCTGCGCGGATTTTCTGGCGGGAGTGAGCTTGGAGGCGGGCAACCGAGATGCTTTATTGCCTTGCCTCACTCGTCTGGTCATTGGTCTTCCGAAGCCGCAGCGGAAACAGCTCCTTGAAGAAGTGCAGGTGACGCTTTGACGAGGATCCGTGCAAAGCGGCCACGGTTGAGGCTTGATCCGGAGGTTTATCGCCAGCTATGCCGCGAAGTTCTGGAGCGAGACGGCTGGCGATGCCAATGGTGTGGTCGGATGGAAAATCTTCAAGTCCATCATATTCAATGGCGGAGCCGACTGGGCGATGACTCCACAGAGAACCTGATCACCCTCTGCGCATCATGCCATCAAGAAGCCCATCGGAGTTCCTAAAAGCCGCCTGCCTCGGGTCTCTTATCAAAAGCAGATGCCACGCCGTACGGCAGTTCTAAGCAACTACCCAGAGAAACCTCCCCCACCTGATTCACGAGACAATCATTCAACGACAAGAAAAAGAGACCGCGTGGCTTCCATCAGCAACTATCATCGGTCCAAAGAGAAAAGGCCGCGGGAAAGAGCCGGAGGGTGTATTCGCCGCCTCGGACGAGCATCCAGCCCCTGCTACAATAGAATGCTTAAGCACCGCTTACCTTTTAAGGAGCGAGCGTTCCGCCAAGGTGTTCGGTTGCGCCGAAGCCCGTTTCTGTTTCTTTTTTCGGTACCGGCCGGATATATTTATCGCGGAATAATAGGAGTCAGCTCAGCGATTGCAAACCAGTTTGGCAACGGTCAAAAGGAGTCTAGAAACTGGGCCGCATAACCGTGGAATCCTTCACATGATGACATTTCGAGGTAGAAGGCTCGTCGAACTCAAGCTGCCGACAGGAACCGTCTGGCTGATTAGCGACATCGCAGAAGCCAAGGGACGGCAACAACTCTATACGAAACAAGTGCCTCAACTTCTGAAAGCACTCCGAGAGATGGCGCTAATTCAGAGCGTCGAATCTTCAAACCGCATCGAGGGTGTCACCGTCGCACCTGATCGTCTGATTCCTCTTGTGGTGGGCAACGTTAAACCTCGCGACCGATCTGAGGAAGAAATTCGAGGTTATCGAAGGGCTCTAAGCCTGATTCACGCTGATGCCCATAGGTTAGAAGTCACTCCTGATTTTCTGCGACAGCTACACCAAACTTTACAGGAAGGTGCGGCAGACGCAGGTCAGTGGAAGAAGAAAGAGAACGACATCGTCGAATTCCGCGAAAACGCGCCGCCAACGATTCGATTTCAACCGGTTTCCGTTGCGGACACACCGGCTGCCATTGAGGAATTGTGCCTTTCTTACAGAGTCTCCTTGAATCAGCAAGAGGTTCAGCCTTTGGTGAGCGTCGCGGCGTTAGTGTTCGACTTCCTCTGTATTCACCCTTTTCGCGACGGCAATGGGCGAATATCTCGTTTGCTAACTCTTCTCGGGCTCTACCAGCACGGATACGAGGTGGGACGCTTCATCAGTTTGGAGCGATTGGTTGAGGAATCCAGGGATGACTACTATGAAGCTCTACGCAAAAGCTCCGAGGACTGGCACGAGGCAAAACACGACTTGATTCCGTGGCTCAATTATTTCCTCGGTGTGCTCCGGCGCGCCTACCGCGAATTCGAACAGCACGCAGGAGAAATGAAATCTCCTCGTGGTGCTAAGACTGTACTTGTTGAAACCGCAATCGATGCCTTTCCTGGGGAATTCACCCTCGGGAACTTGGAACGAGCATGCCCCGGGGTAAGCCGCGATATGGTTCGTCGCGTGCTGCGTCAGCTTCAAAAAAAGGGGCGTGTGGCGTGCCTAGGCCGTGGCCCATCAGCACATTGGCGGAGAAAGGGTAATACCCTCAAGAGAGGGCAATAAAGAGGGTAATAAACCAGTCCTTCCATTTTTCTTCCTAGAAAACAAGAGCATATCCAGACTGGTGTTGCCCGCGGTTTTCGACCGTGAAACTCGCGCCGTCAACCGCGCCCTCCGTAAGGCCTACGGCATCGGGCTCTGCTCGGTCGAGGAACTTGGCTGGGCCCCCAGATCCAACGCTTCTGGCTCGTCCGATCAGCGAAAGGCTTTCACGAACGGAATCAATGGCCACCAGAACGGCCAGCCTCGCCTCCGCGACCGCCTCTGCCTTCTGATCCGCCAGCACCAGCTCGATGCTGGCCTCGTGAAGGCCTATGCAGCCGACTACTGCGGAACCCCCACCTTGCGAGATGCCAGCCGAGATCAGGTCGAAGCCTTTATCAACGATCTGGCCGTGCGTGCCACCAAAGATCGCGACGGGCTGATCTGCCAGCTCAACAGCTATTCCAAATCACAGGAGGTGGCCCCATGAAGCGCCATATCCCAGGTTTGCATGGTGACAGTCCCAACAATCCGAGCATCTTGGAGGGCGTTTTCCTGGTCCGTATCGACCGGACCTTCTACCGCTGGCATCCCGAGCGGCCGTTCTATGTTCTGCGGCTCATCATTCTCGAACCAAGAGAACACCAAGGCCGTTCCCTCAACGGCCGTCTCTACTGCACTCCCAAAGCACTTTGGAAACTCCGCTGGTTCTTGCGGGACTTTGGCTACGACCCTGATCTCTTGGGCCGAGACGAAGTGGACGAAAAGGCACTCGTCGGCCTTCGTGGAATCGTGCGGATTTCCCGCACCACCCTGAACGGTCGCTCGTTTCTCAATCTCGGCGGGTTTGCTCCAGCTAGTGAATGGGAAGAACTCTCCGTGTCTGCGACAAGCAATCAGGAGGTGGCCCGTGACGTTTAGCTACACGCAGGTTTCCCAGTACCTACGCTGTCCGAGGAGTTACCGCTTTCGGTATCTGGACGGCTGGAGGGAGAAGGAGTCTCGAGCGGCGCTGTGCTTCGGCCGGTGTTTTGAGAAGGCAATCGCGGCGCTCTTCGAGCGTGAGGATGCCGGAGCGGTCTTGTTCAAGGAGTGGGGAGCGTACCGCGATGTTCAATTGGAGTACTCCCACGGAGATGACTGGGAGCGCCTGCTTCGCCAGGGAATCGGCCTCTTGGAACAGTTTGCCCGAGATAACCGAATCCGCATTCGCCAACCCAAACGAAACATGCAGAAGAAAATCGTCCGCTCGCTCTCGAGCGGCAACGAGTTCGTGGCCTATGTCGATGCCATTGGCCACCTGGACGGCACGCGGCGTTTGCTGGAATGGAAAACCACGAGTGCTCGTTATCCGGAGCAGCCCGAGGGGCTGACATCGCTGGACCTTCAGCTCGTCTGCTACTCCTGGATCACGGGCATCTCCGATGTCGCTATTGTTGCGTTTGTGCGGAAACGCGTTCCGGAGATTCAATATCTGATGGCTTCGATCACAGAAGATGTAGGAAAGCACGTCGGTCCAAAATGAGGCCTTGGACCCCGCCGTAAATCCAACTTTTTAAGGAGATCACCTTTTATTGGAAGAGACCCTCCCCGGGGCCCCCCTTTTAGGGCAGTAACAAATTCCCTGCTAACAGGGAAATTTACTGGGAATCTTCAGGTATCGCTGAACGAGTTCCGACGCTAAGTCTATGCCATTCAGCAATCTTGCCTTTACTTCATTAGGATCGGAACAGGGAATTTTCCGGCAGCTAGCAGGGAAAGCCCTCCTGATTCAGGGAATTCACCGGGAGCGGCTGGGTATTCAAGCGGATCAAAGTGGCAGGGGTACTTCCGCGGACGAGGGGCGCTGCCGGACAGCGGCGCCGATCCCGTACGCTTTCCTTAAGCAATTGGTCATCGCTCGACTACCATAACATTCGCAATTCCCACTGTATTGACAGCGTGGAAATTTTTCTCAGTTGGTGGGACCCACGTGTCAGCGAATCCATTCGGGGCGCGCCTCGCGCAGTCGGTCGTCCCAAGGGCGGGATGCACGGAAGAATGAGATGGGATTCAGAGGCAAAGCATTTAGTGAATTGTCCTTGAACCAGTCCAAGGCTTGCGAAGTGGAGTCCACTTGATCGTCGAATTTCCCGTTAGGGAAGATCGTCAACTCGTGTCTATATTCTTCGAGCCACTCCGCCTTATCCGGAAGATGGACGAATCCATTTTCAATTATGCCGGTGACCGAATGCAGACGCATCCTCTTGTGAGTGATGGGGTCATATCCCTGGACCGCAGGCATTTCCTCGTTGACTAATTCCTGAATGAGTTGCGTGCCTGACGCCCTGTCCTCGATCAAAATTGTTTTCGCACCAAAAGCTTCTGCTTGCTCGCGCACGGCACGCTTGAGATCTGGATAGCTTACACGCTTGCGATACACATGAAGAAGATAAAGATGTTTTTCCAGTACACCCCAAGTAGTGCAGACGCTGTAATCGCTCAGCTCGGCTGGCTTGTTTGCCGAATCCCAACTTTGAAAGATGAAATCGAATTTCGAGGGCAGATCTGCTTCAGTATAACCCTTGAACCATTCGAGCTTCACCATGCCACCGCCCAAGGGCGCCGGAGCCTGCTGATACTGGCCAGCAAAGTTGTATTCGCCTTGAACCCTGCGAATCTCTGCGAGAACTTCGAGAGGCTCTCGTTCGGGGTGTAACGCCTCACCTTGGCGACGAGTGAACCTCTTTTGACCGTAAGGCGTTTGGACCAGGTACTCTTCATCTTCGTCCGCAATGGCCGGGAACTTCAACACTCGCCAACCAGTCTGTTGTAGAACATGGCCGACCAGGTCGTCTTCGTGGAGGCGCTGCATGATTAAGATGATGCAGCCGCGACTCTTATCATTGAGCCGACTGATCACCGTGTGGTCAAACCAATCATTGACACCCTGACGTCGAGCTTCTGATAGAGCCTCGTCTGGCCGGAGAGCGTCATCGATGATGACAAAGTCAGCGCCTCGACCGGTCAGCACACCACCAACGGAGGTCGCCAGACGAAAGCCCTTTTGGGTCGTCGAAAAATCGTGCACCGCCTGCCTGGGTCTTGCGAGACGACAAGCTGGGAACACCTTGTGATACCATCGAGTCCTCATTAAGGACAGGCAATCTCCCGCCAATTTATCGGCGAGACCTTGCGCGTAGCTGGCGCAGATGATTTGGGCAGCTGGATTTTGCCCGAGAAGCCACGCACAAAATGAGATCGAAGTCATGTGCGATTTGAGTGAGCGTGGTGGCAAATTGATGACTAGCCGGCACAAGTTCCCTGCTCGGCACTGTTCGAGAGCCTCGGCGATAACGTCGATATGCCAATTGTGAAAAAACTGTGTTTCAGGATAGAGTTCATAGAAACTTCCCTCTGCAAACGCCACGAAATCGCTCCGTACGAATGCTTGAACTTCGGCTTCGCTAACCATCAAGTTTATCCTCCTCGGAGAAATTTTCTAGTCGATTGAGCACGCCTTGCATGACCTTTCGATCGGTTTCGGTAAGGTGTCTTGCCGATATCGTTGGATCATTCGCGCCCTCCTGGTCCATTGCGCCAACAAGCGCCGTGAGCTGCCGCAGTGCTGGCATGTCACCCGCGGTAGCTTTGTCGACTAGCTGCTTGACCGCTAAGTCGAGTTTAGTGATGCGCCTGCGTTTGCCGTTTGCGGTCACAACCACTTTTTCTCGTAGAGCCCTCGCGAGGACGGTCGCGAGATTCTCACTGCATTTTGGCCGACCTTTCGGATTGCCCGAAACGCCCTTGCGAAACTGGGTATGGCGCGGCGGCTTGCGGTATCCAACCTCGTCGTCAGTCGTAGCCATCGCAATTTTCTCCTTTAATTCCGCGTTTTTCTCACCTGCAGAAATTATTTTTAGTCTCCTCTCTGGGCCAGTATCCACGAATTAACTTCTAAAGTAGTTAACAACTTGAATAAGACAAGCAGAAAGAAAAAAGGGCAGCCCAGAAACAACCAAACTGGGACTGCCCTTACCAAGCTTTCGGCGACGGGATTTACGCTGTCCGTCCTCATTACGACCCCCTAAGTAAAAAAAGGGCAGCCCGGGACAAGCTGCCCTCAAAACAATTTATGCTCTAGTTCGCAAGGCAAGCGGTTCAAACCACCGCTTGCATCAACCGAATATTCGCTCTTTGTTCGCTTGGAGTCAAGCAGAACTTTACCTAAAAGTTCGACGAACATGCAGATCTACGAGATTCCTACAACCAGCGCGTGTAAAACCCATGTGATTGACGATCAGTCCTGCGGCTCATAGGAACGCGCGTGATGAGCCGCTTGAAAGTGATCTACTGAAGCCGAGTGAAGGCCATGCGGCGATTTTCTCTGAGGGAGAATTCGACAGATTGTGAACAAACTCGCTCATGATTTAAACTCTCTCATTCGCTGTGGTACAAAAACTCGGTCTGGTCAATCGGGCACTCGAGGTAATTATGTCAAAACTGGTTTTGAATGGTGTCGACTGCAAGAATCTCCAGAATTTGTTCGCCGAGTATAACCAACTTTATTTTGGTGGTCGCTTGCCGCCGTACAAGGCGCTCCTCACAAATGACCACAGTCGATGTGAAAGGCGTAAGCGAAGAATCTACGTCAACCCAGAAAATGAAGATGTTTCTGTGATCATTCTGCACGAAATGGTGCATGCAGCCGTAGGCCCGGGACACGAAAAAGCATTCCTCGATGAGCTTGCGCGATTAGTCGAGCTTGGAGCGCCACTGCAGGAGGAACTAAAGAGGTATGCTCCGGAGAAGGTAATCACCCCAAATCAACTCCTCGGCGAATTCTTTGAAGCAGGACTGTACGCACCACCCGACTGGACATGGTCTGAGGTTCGTCGGCACGAGGGGTATAGGTGGGGCATTACGGACAAACATGGTGGGGCCAAAAGCCGTCGTTGGTCTCGTTTTCTTCGTAGAGCACGTCGCGAATGGTATCGAGGGCGGGCGCTTGCATACGCCTGAGATGCGCGGCCGTGCGCTGGCCTGGCCGCTCCTGCTCCGCCGTCTTGTTTGATTCTCTAGGTTTCGGTGCGGCAGCGGTCCCAATACACCCTGGCGCTTCTCGGCTTCGGCGGCGACAAACGCGGTCTGTCGCAGGCCGGGAATTCGCCGAGATCCGGAGGAGGCGGAACTACTCGGAGGGTTCTTTCTTCTGGCGGGAGAGAAAGCGCTGGAGATATGAATGGAGGCAGAACGAGACTCTGGCATCACTGAGCTTCGGCCCGTGTATTGAGAAGGCACTGGCTTGATTTTTCGAGCGCAGGATGCCCGCATAAGCTTCAGTTCAAGCAGGGCGGATTTTTCGCGGACTATAACTGAGTTTCTGTGATTTCCCGGCACCGCGCGGAGGCGTTTATGCCAAAAGGCAAAGAAATTCGTGCTTCGCGCTTAGGAGCTTGAGTCTTTTTCAGACACCTTGCTCACTTTCTTTTTGGAAGACGCCTCTTGCTTCCATAGGTTAGCGAGTGTCACTTCCAAGTAGTTCGTCACAGACCGTTTTTCCTTCTTTGCTTCCATTGTCAGTCTGCGCTTGAATTCGGGTGATACTCGAAGATTCAGTGTCGCGGTTTTCCGCATGCGCTCCTCTGTAGATACGGGCCGGATGCTATCCGAGCGCAATACGACCGTCAAGAAGACAGACAATGAAATAATCCCAGTTGACATGTAACGTTAAAATCGTTACAATAGCGTTACATGGAGATACTAATGCGAAAACAATCAAATGGCCACCTGCGACAAAATATCTCACTTGCAAGAAAGTCGCTCGGAAAATTAGGAAGGCAGAATTATCAGGCTCTTATTAATCTTTCCCAAGTTTATGGGTTTTCGATTGCTGTTGGTGACTTACTCCTTTTAGATGGCAAGTGGTATGTTACCCACACGGGGCTGATTCGCCTCGCCAACCGCGCACGCTGCTTGGGCATAAGCGTCCAGCCGATACGTGAATTTTGTGATGCCTCCGTCAGCCGGTGGGTCTTTAAGGCGACCGTCTACAAGTCACCCCGCTCTCGTGGCTTCGTCGGCTACGGCGACGCAGATCCCTCAAATGTCTCTTCCCTGGTCCACGGCGCCGAAATGCGCGTCGCCGATACTCGCCCGGTACTCCAACAAGATTTAAGTGAACCGCACCTTGAAAACCGGATTATCTTGGCCGAAGTCCACTCAACTTTTAACCTCGCTCACGGCCGCCGCCTACTTCCACGCCTCACGGTAGGCAACTGCGCGGTGTCACTCTTAGTCTCGTTTCGAATAGCGCGATCAAGAAGGAATTCGATCTGTCGATTAAGCGAACGATGTTCTTGTTGCGCGAGCTCAACGATCTTTGCTTTGAGACTTGCGGGTATGCGTATCAGGAGCCGCGCGTTCGGTTCTGGGGGTGGACTAGGCATGGGGCCTACAGGAGAAGTTATTGATTGACAGCCTCTGCCAGAATGATATCATAATGATATTGCTCTGAAATCATCACCTTCAAGGAGTACAAACATGCGAATCATCGAGACAGCCTCCACCGTTAAGCTAGTACGTCAGAACCTACGCCTAGTCAAGCGGCTTTATCCGGGTCTGCGGCAACAAGATTTCCAAACCTTGCGTTCCCTGACCCAAACGCTACATCTATCTCTTTTAAAGGGGGAGTTCCTCCTCATCGAGGGGAAGTGGTACGTGACGCACGCAGGGCTCCTTCAAATCGCCTTAAAGCGACGGTGCCTTGGAATTCGCACTGCTCTTCAGGAGAAAGTCTCCGACTCGAATGCCTGCCGCTGGGTCTTTAAGGCAACGGTCTATAAGTCACCGCGCTCTCGCGGCTTCGTCGGCTACGGCGACGCCGATCCCTCCAACGTCTCTTCCCTGGTCCACGGAGCCGAGATGCGCGTCGCCGAAACTCGTGCCGTCAACCGCGCACTCCGCAAGGCCTATGGCATCGGGCTCTGTTCGGTTGAGGAACTTGGCTGGGCTCCTAGATCCAACGCGTCTGGACCACTCGTTCAGCCCAAGGCATCTGTGGGCGGAAATAACGGCCACCAGAACGGCCAGCCTCGCCTCCGCGATCGTCTCTGCCTTCTGATCCGCCAGCACCACCTCGATGCTGGCCTCGTGAAGGCCTATGCCACCGATTACTGCGGAACCCCCACCCTCCGAGATGCCAGCCGAGATCAGGTGGAAGCCTTCATCAACGATCTGGCCGAGCGCGCCGCCAAAGATCGCGACGGGCTGATCTGCCAGCTCAACAGCTACGCGAAGCAACCGGAGGTCATCTCATGAAGCGTCACATCGCAGGTTTGCATGGCGAAACTCCCAACACTCCGAGTATCTTGGAGGGCGTTTTCCTGGTCCGTCTCGATCGGGTCTTCTACCGCTGGCACCCGCAACGGCCGTTCTACGTTCTGCGGCTCATCATTCTCGAACCAAAAGAACATCAAGGTCGTTCTCTCAACGGTCGCCTCTACTGCACTCACAAAGCACTCTGGAAACTCCGCTGGTTCCTGCGGGACTTTGGCTACGACACTGATCTCTTGGGACGAGACGAAGTGGACGAAAAAGCGCTTGTCGGCCTTCGGGGAATCGTGCGGATTTCCCGCACCACCCTAAATGGCCGCTCGTTTCTCAATCTCGGCGGTTTTGCCCCTGCCAGTGAATGGGAAGAACTCTCCGTGTCTGTGGCGAGCAGCCAGGAGGTGGCCCGTGACGTTTAGCTACACGCAGGTTTCCCAGTACCTACGCTGCCCGAGGAGCTACCGCTTTCGGTATCTGGATGGGTGGAGGGAGAAGGAGTCCCGCGCGGCGCTGTGTTTTGGCCGCTGTTTCGAGAAGGCACTGGCGGCACTCTTCGAGCGCGAGGATGCTGGAGCCGTGTTGTTCAAAGAGTGGGGAACGTACCGCGATGTTCCGCTCGAGTACTCCCACGGAGATGACTGGGAGCGCCTGCTTCGCCAGGGGATTGGGCTGCTGGAGCAGTTCGCCCGAGATAACCGCATCCGCATTCGCCAACCCAAACGAAACATGCAGAAGAAACTCATCCGCTCGCTCTCCAACGGCAACGAGTTTGTGGCCTATGTCGATGCCATTGGCCACCTGGACGGCAAGCGGCGTTTGCTGGAATGGAAAACCACGAGTGCTCGTTACCCGGAGCAGCCCGAGGGGCTGACGTCTCTTGACCTTCAGCTCGTCTGCTACTCCTGGATCACCGGCATTTCCGATGTCGCCATTGTGGCTTTCGTGAGGAAACGCGTCCCGGAGATTCAATACCTCCTGGCTTCGATCACCGAAGAGCAGCGTCAGGAGTTTGGTCAGTTGGTCGAAGCCACCGCTCGTCAAATCGAAACTGCCCAGTTCCCTGCCCACCCAGGAATCCGTTTCCCGCAGAACGGGTGCGTCAGCTGTGCGCACCTCGGCCTATGCCTTGGGAACGAAGCACTCGTCGGAACCAAACTCATTCGTCAACCAGGAGCCGCCGACCTTGATTGGCTTGACGTGCTTGACGACTAACGGAAGGCCTTGGATGGCTCCGAAGCTCAATCGCCGGCGTGCCGTGTTTGTGCTCTCAAAGATCGATGAGATCTTGTCTTGGGAGAAGGCGACGGACCGCGAACGAGATTCGAAGTTTGTCGAACTCGGGCGCTATCTGTGCGAGGTTCGGGCAGGACAGTACTGGAGGGTGGACAACGTCCGTTCGTTCGATGAGTTCCTGGAGAGGAAGTTCCCGGAGTCCAGACGCAAGGCCTACTACCTGATGGCGATCCACGAGCAGCTGCCTCGCATTCACAAGGTAGAGCTGCAGCAGGTGGGCTGGACCAAGGCGACGGAATTAGCGAAGGTCGCGCGGAGGGACGGTCAGAGGTTCGATTGTGCAACCTGGTTGCACAAAGCTCGCGAACTCCCCAAGGAGGAATTCAAACGGGAGGTCTCGAAGCATCTGACCGGGAAGGACACTGAGCCGTGGGAGATCCTCTATTTCAAGGCGTACAAGAGCCAGTTGCCTGTAATCGAGCAGGCACTAGAAACAGCGGCTCTAATGCTTGGAACCGACAAGTCGCGAGGCTACTGCTTGGAGATGATCTGTGCGGATTTTCTGGCGGGAGTGAGCTTGGAGGCGGGCAACCGAAATGCGATATTGCCTTGTCTCACCCGGCTGGTAATTGGTCTTCCGAAGCCGCAGCGGAAGCAACTCCTTGAAGAAGTGCAGGTGACGCTTTGACGGGGATCCTAGCAAGGCGGCCCCGCTTGCGGCTTGACCCTGAAGCTTATCGCAAGCTTTGCAATGAAGTCCTGGAGAGAGACGGCTGGCGTTGCCAATCGTGCGGGCGCATGGAAGATCTTCAAGTCCATCACATTCAGCCGCGAAGCCGACTGGGCGATGACGCTGCCGAGAACCTGGTGGCACTTTGTGTTAGATGCCACCGAGAAGCCCATCGACAATGACCCACGTTTTGCCGCGACCCCGCAGATGGCTGAAAGCTAGCAGCGATCGTGGATTTCAACCAGATTCAGGCGATTCATGCTCAATCTCTCGTGAATCTGAGTTTGTATCCGTTTAATTTAGGATTCCTTACTTTCTTTGCCTTGTACTCGATTTTGGCACGACTCTTGCGTACTAGCCGCTACGAATGGCGACGGCCCTATGTGGGCAATCGAACGAAAGACCATGAACGCGCATACAAACATTTTGAAGACCGGGGAAGGGTCTGTTGGTCCTGGCGCTCGCAACTGCATTACAGAATCAAGAGTAGTTCAACAATTTACCGGGTGTCGGAGGGACTACTCCTGTAGCTTCGGAACTGGCACTGAAGTCGAATCGACAAGAAAACAGGGTAAGCAAGGCAGTGCCGCTAGGCAAGCCAATCTGCGAAATATCGTGGAATAAATAGCTTAGGCCGCAAGGGCAGGCCTTCGGTGGTCCTTTCGGACACGCAGAGAAAGCCGTCCTTTAACTGTTCTGCCGACCAGTCATGCCCGAGCGCGCGCGTTGTTAAGCTGCTTGCATGATGTCTTACGTCGCCCAAGCTCTAAAGCTCCATCATCTCCGAGCAAATGGACCGAAGGTTTCGATTCATCGTAACCCCTTTGTTTTCCTAATACTCCTGGTCGTCTTGTTGGCAGCACTCCCCCAGTTAGGATGCGTAGGGTTGACGAGTGCCAAGGGTCCGGCAAGTTCGACCGATCCAGCTCAAGTCATGCTTTCGATCACCACCCAGCCGGCTAGCCAGACGGTTACTGTCGGGCAAGCGGCAACATTCTCCGTCACATGCACGGGAAAGGCGCCGCTCAGCTATATGTGGCGGAAGAACGGAACGGCAATCAACGGCGCGACCTCGACAACCTACACAACCCCGGCTGCAGCGACATCGGATAGCGGGTCGCAGTTCAGCGTGGTCGTAAGCAACTCAGCGGGCAAGGTCACCAGCAACGTCGCCACTCTAACAGTCAATGCAACGGCCGTGGCGCCATCGATTACCACTCAGCTGACTAGCCAGACGGTTACAGTCGGACAGACAGCGACATTCTCGGTGACCGGTTCGGGTACCGCGCCGATCAGCTATCAGTGGAAGAAGAACGGAGTGTCGATCAGCGGCGCGACGTCTTCCAGCTACAACACACCAGTCACGACCGCTTCTGATAGCGGATCGCAGTTCAGCGTCGTAGTTAGCAACTCGGTGGGCAATGTCACCAGCAATATCGAAAAATTGACTGTAGATGCCGCCGGCCAGCTCACCGCCAGCACTACGAAACTTAGCTATGGAAACGTCACGGTGGGAAGCAGCAAAATTCTGCCCGTCACGCTCACGAACACGGGCGGCTCCAGCGTTTCCGTCTTGAACGTGACCCTCTTCGGCGCCGGATTGAGCACCGGAGGCGTTTCCGCGGGCATAATCTTAGCCGCTGGAAGCTCCGATACTTTGAACGTGACTTTCGCGCCATCCGCCTCGGGAATTCTGAACGGTCGCGTCACTGTCACCAGCAACGCCATCAATTCAACGGTGACTATCTCACTCATGGGCACGGCCGTACAGGCGGCATCGCATTCAGCAACGCTGACTTTGGCTCCCAACTCGTCAAACGTCGCGGGCTACAACGTTTATAGATCCTCGATATCGAATGGACCGTACACGAAACTAAATTCTCCACCGTTTACTTCCACGACGTACATAGATTCGACCGTCCTTACCAATCAAACCTACTTCTATGTCGCGACTTCGATCGACTCAGCCGGAAACGAAACGGCTTATTCCAATCAAGTGTCGGCCACGATCCCAACACCTTAGAAATGCCAGGCTCCTTCACTCGGAACTCCACTCTGCAATCCAGGCCTGCCCTCCGCCCCATAGCTCCAACACAAATCAAGCATTTTCCTCGTTCATACCCTGAGCTGCGTCCTGCTTCGAAGGATAGACAACGTACGTTCGTTCGATGAGTTCCTGGAGAGGAAGTTCCCGGAGTCCAGACGGAAGGCCTACTACCTGATGGCCATCCACAAGGAGCTGCCTCGCATTCACGAGGTGGAACAGCAGCAGGTGGGCTGGGCGAGGGCGACAGAACTAGCGAAAGTCGCGAGGAGGGACCGTCAGAGGTTCGATTGTGCAAACTGGTTGCACAAAGCTCGCAAACTGCCCAAGGAGGAATTCAAACGGGAAGTCTCGAAATACGTGACCGGCAAGGAAACTGAACCGTGGGAGATTCGTAAGCGTCCGAACCTGACCGTGTTGACAAGAAGCGGGGTTTGTTAAGCGGCGCTGGCGGAGGCCCTGGCGAATTCCGGCGTGACGTTCCAGGGCAGGAGTTCCTCGATGCGGTTGATCGGATGATCGGCGATGCGGGACAGCACGTTGCGAAGATACGCTTCGGGATCGAGACCGTTGAGTTTGGCACTGCCGATCAGGCTGTAGAGTGCGGCGGCTCGCTCGCCGCCGGCATCCGACCCGGCGAACAAGTAGTTCTTGCGGCCCAGAGCGACGGTGCGCAGGCAGCGCTCAGCGGCATTGTTGTCAATCTCGATGCGGCCATCGTCCACGTAGCGCAGCAAGGCATCCCAGCGCGAGAGCGCGTAACGTACCGCCATCGCCGTGTCTGATTTTCTCGATAGTTTTTCTAACGTCTCTTCCAGCCATTGCTTCAGCGAGTCCAGCAACGGTCGCGCTTGCGCGTTGCGGACCTCGCGCCGCTCCCCCGCCGCGTGGCCGCGAATTTCTTTTTCGATGGCATACAGTGCGGCGATGCGTTCCATCGCTTCGGCAGCGACCGGGGAACGATGCGCGACGTGCAGATCGTAGAACTTTCTGCGCACATGCGCCCAACAGGCCGCTTCCTGAATGCGCCTGGTTTCGTACACCGCCTCGAATCCCGCGTAACCATCCGCCTGCAGCGTGCCCGTAAAATTGCCGAGATGCGCCTGCGGATGCTCGCCCTTGCGATCCGGCGAGTAGGCGAACCATACCGCCGCTGGTGTTGCGTCTCCCGCAGGGCGGTCGTCTCGCACATAGGTCCATAGCCGCCCCGTTTTCGTTTTGCCATTTCCTGGCGCCAGCACCGGAACTGGCGTGTCGTCGGCGTGCAGCTTGTTCGCGCTCAGCACGTGACGCCGCAACGCTTCCACCAGCGGCGCAAGCAACTGGCTCGTGCTGCCCACCCAGTCCGCCAGCGTCGACCGTTCCAGCTCGACGCCTTCCCGCGCGTAAATCTCCGACTGGCGATACAGCGGCAAGTGATCGCAGTATTTCGAGACCAACACATGTGCCAGTAGCCCCGGACCCGCAACGCCGCGCTGGATCGGACGGCTCGGCGCTTCGGCTTGCACGATCCGTTCGCAGCACGCGCAGGCCAGCTTCGGTCGAACCTGCCGGATCACTTTGAATCGCGCCGGCACGTACTCCAGGATTTCCGAAACGTCTTCACCCAGAGGTTTCAGCTTACCGCCGCAGTCCGGACAAGCTTCCTGCTTCGGCAGATACTTCCGCACTTCGCGCGGCAAGTGTTCCGGCAGTGGTCGACGCGCCGGTTTTTCATTCACTTTCGCATCGGCTGCGGCGACAGCGGGTGTCTGTGAAGCACTGGTGTTTTCCGCTTGCGTCGCCTGCAACTCGTCCAGCCGCAACTCCAGTTGCTCGATCTGACGATCCAGCTTCTCCGACTTGCGCCCGAACTGCATCCGTCGCAGCTTGGCGATCAGCATCTTTAAATGCTCGATCTCCGTGTCGCGCGAGGCAAGTTGCTCGTCTTTCGAGAGGAGTTGTTCGTGCTGGGAGAGGATGAGAACTTTCAGTTCGTGGGGATGCAGTGCGTCGAGATCGGGGAGAGTGTGATGCGCGGCAACCATCGCCGCAAATCTAGCAGACTTTTGTTACAGCAAAATTAAAATGTGCAGGAAAATAAAAATTATTTTGCTCACACCGCCATCTGCGGTGCGTAACTTCGCACCGGATGTCGCCAATCGATCCCTTCCAGCAACATCGACATCTGCGCTGGTGTGAGCGACACGGTGCCACTGGTGGCCTGCGGCCAGATGAACCGCCCGCGCTCCAGGCGCTTCGCGAACAGACACAGTCCGTCACCATCCCACCAGAGAACTTTGATCAGATCGCCGCGCTTACCACGAAACACAAACACCTGCCCCGAAAACGGATTCTGTTCCAACGCCGTCTGCACCATCCCGCTCAGCCCCACAAACCCACGCCGCATGTCCGTCACGCCCGCCACGATCCAGATGTGCGTTCCCGTCGCCAGCCTGATCATCGCAGCAAACACTCCAACACCACGCGCAGCGATTCCGCATCGACGTTCCCGACGATGCGCACTTGTCCCTTGGGGAGTTCCACTTGGATCGTGCCCCATACGGTTCGCCGTCTCTGCTCACCACTCGACCGCACTGCTTCCCTTGTCGGTGCTTCGGTCACACGAACCGGAAGTAAACTCACCGTCTCGCCGTTCCCAGTGCCTAGCAACCCTTGCCGATACTGCCTGCGCCACTGAAACACCTGGTTGGCGTTCACTTCATGCGCCCGCGCCACACGCGCCACCGATCCCCCTGCCGCTAACGTCTGTTCGACGATGCGCCGCTTCTCCTCTACCGCCCACCGCCGTCGTTTGGGCTCTCGGTGAGCAATTGCCCGCGCCGAAGTGTCCACGTATCCCCCAAGTGGACACCATCGCAAGTGCCCACTTCGGGCATCATCCCCACTTACCCACACTTCGTCCAGACGTCACTGACCGTACGCTTACGGAGATTCTCTATTTCAAGGCGTACAAGAGCCAGTTGCCTGTAATCGAGCAGGCCCTAGAAACAGCAGGACTCATGCTTGGGAGTGACAAGTCGCGAGGCTATTGCTTGCAGATGATCTGTGCGGATTTTCTGGCGGAAGTGAGCTTGGAGGCGGGCAACCGAGACGCTTTATTACCTTGCCTCATTCGCTTGGTCATGGGTCTTCCGAGGCTGGAGAGAAAACAACTCCTTGAAGAAGTGCAGGTCACGTTTTGAAAGGAATCCGCGATAAGCGTCCTCGCTTGAGACTTGACACTGAAGCCTATCGTCAGCTTTGCAGTGAAGTTCTGGAGAGAGACGGCTGGCGCTGTCTATCTTGCGGGCGAATGGAGAGTCTTCAAGTCCATCACGTTCAGCCGCGAAGCCGACTTGGCGATGCCATCGAATTCAATCTGATAACTCTTTGTATTGGCTGTTACCAAAGAGTCCATCGGCATTGAAACAAACATGGGGCAAATCAATCACCATTAACGGCAGAAAGCAAGAATTGCCAACTGAGGTTGAAAATTCCATTGCGTATCCGGGAATTGAAGTCATTGCTGAGATTGCTCTGAAAAAAGTCAAACATAGGCTGCAGCTATAGCAGACCATGCTGCGGGTCGAATCTCATGTTGTTGATTTCTAGGTCGGCAAACATTTTGGCGAAATAAGAGGGTGGCATGGACAGGCATCTGCGGTTCTCCGTCCCTGCTCCTGTTCCCGGGTTCCCTGTGCCCCTCGTTACGCCAATTGAACGCGTGCAGATTGGGCCGAGATAGCATCCTCGTACCATTCGACAGTCTCCCTCAGGCCATTCCGTAAGGTGACTTTAGCCTTAAATCCGAATTCCTGTTCAGCCCGCGCTGTATTTAGGCACCGGCGCGGTTGCCCATCAGGTTTGTTGCTATCCCATTCGATTTCTCCAGAGAATCCGGTAAGTTCACGGATCCGGCAAGAGAGTTCTCGGATTGAAATTTCCTGGCCAGAGCCCAGATTGACAGGTTCTGGTTTGTCATAATGTTCCCCTGCAAGGAGGATCCCGCGGACCGCATCCTCGACATAAAGGAACTCCCGCGAAACGTCGCCCGTACCCCACAACACTATCTTGTTTTCCTGGCGATTCCTGGCCTCCACACATTTTCGGATGATTGCAGGGATTACATGAGAGCTTTCGAGATCAAAATTGTCTCTCGGTCCATAGAGATTGACAGGAAGTAAGTATATGCCACGGAAACCGTATTCTTGTCGGTACGATTGTAGTTGGACTAACAACATTTTCTTCGCTAAGCCATACGGTGCGTTGGTTTCCTCGGGGTAGCCTCCCCACAATTCCTCTTCATTAAATGGTACTGGCGTGAATTTTGGATAGGAACAGACCGTGCCTACACAAACCAATTTTGTTACTCTAAATAATCGCGCACTCTCGATTAGCTGGATTCCCATGATCGCGTTGTCATAGAAAAAACGTCCAGGATGTTTTCGATTAGCTCCGATTCCACCAACCGCCGCTGCCAGATGGATGATGATTTCAGGTCGGGTCATTTCTAGGAGCCTCACCACTGATCCCTTCTCTCGGAGATCCCATTCGTGACTACGAGGAACAATGATTGCTGAGCACCCACGTTCGCGAATTCTCTCGACTAGGTGAGAGCCCAAGAAGCCACTGCCCCCTGTTACCAAGACGCGCCTATCTTTCCAGAAGTTCATGCGATTCCCCTTTTGTTCGTTTCTACTAGATGGCGGCAAGTCCTTGCTGTGCACACAACACATCAGAAACAGCACTTTTCCATTGGTGCCAGCCAGCGAACTTGGTTTGCAGGATAAATTGGCCCGCTCCGGTCGACTTGAGGCCAACGGTTTCCATGTCTGAATCCACCATGATTCGAACGAGGTCATTGAAGCTGACGGAAGGAGCCCACGATAGTATTTTCTTAGCCTTACTACAATCCGCTGCCAAATAATCTACTTCTGTTGGGCGCATGTATCTACTCTCAACCTCCACGAACTGCCGCCAATCGAGACCAACATAACTAAATGCCTCCTCCACAAAGTCTCTGACGGAATGGACCTCACCAGTTCCCAGGACGAAATCATCCGGCCTTTCCTGCTGTAAGATCAGATGCATCGCTTCGACATATTCCGGAGCATAGCCCCAGTCGCGCACGGCCTCCAAATTGCCTAGGTATAGTTTCTTTTGCTTCCCGGCAAGGATCTGTGCAATTCCGCGTGTGATCTTTCGGGTTACAAAGGTTTCGCCCCGGCGTGGACTCTCATGGTTGAAAAGGATTCCATTACTCGCAAATACCTGATAGGCCTCTCGGTAATTTACTGTCATCCAATAGGCATAGGTTTTGGCAGCCCCATAGGGACTGCGCGGATGGAACGGTGTCGTTTCGTTCTGCGGCGGCGGAGAGCAGCCGAACATTTCCGAAGAGCTAGCTTGATAAAAGCGAGTCTGGATTCCACTGCGGCGGATGGCCTCGAGCAATCGAACCGTGCCCAAGGCTGTTGTATCCCCGGTGTACTCGGGCATCTCGAAACTGACCTTGACATGACTTTGCGCGCCCAGGTTGTAGATTTCATCGGGTTCTAAATTATAGATGAGATTATTAAGTTGTTCACTGTTGGATAAATCGCCATAGTGGAGAAGCAAGCGCGCCTCGGGATTGTGCGGATCATCGTATATGTGATCTAGCCGTTGAGTATTGAACGTGCTAGCTCGACGAATGATCCCATGTACCTCATATCCAATCGAAAGCAAATACTCGGTGAGATAAGAACCATCCTGGCCTGTGATGCCAGTTATGAGTGCGCGTTTTGTCATTCTACACCTCTCACTGTTGTGAACGGGGGTACAGGGATTCCGGTAGGACTACGCAGTTGAACTTTGGGTTGTGAAGAGCTAGCGACACCAATAACGCTGTAGTTCCCGGTGCAGCCGGAACGACGATTCCAGTCTGTTCTCGCGCATCCAGAGGGACAGTTGGGTTGTCTCGCAGCTATGAATATCTAAGGCCTGGTCAACACCTACAACGAGCAGAATGCAATGCTTTTCGCGAT
This sequence comes from uncultured Acidobacteriota bacterium, assembly GCA_963719875.1. Lineage (GTDB taxonomy): Bacteria > Acidobacteriota > Terriglobia > Acidiferrales > UBA7541 > Palsa-360. The sequence goes on from CAVRDJ010000004.1 coordinate 1,267,065, forward strand.
GTTCGTGTTTCCATCGCTCTTGTGGGCGTCTTAAACCCTCCCCAAAGAGCATCCGATGCAGGGTAATTGATCTGTGTGGTAATCTCGGCGTCCTCTCGCTGGGTCAAATTCCGAGATGGCTGCAAGCAGATACAAGCGACTCGAATACGTGGAAAACCGCTCTTAAGTTCATTCGCAAGTTGGTTCAAAAAGGAACTCAAGCGCGGCGAAACGCGTTTGGTCTTCTACTTTACCGTAACACCTAAAAAGAGCGGCGGTTCGGGCAGGTTCGGGTTTACTAACAAGATAGGGCTCTTACCAATTATGACGGCGCCGTTGACTGGATTCGTGTTGCCAGCAAGATCGAAATACTGCTTGTATTGGCCACCTGGCGTGTAGTTCCTAGTCGTCGCAGAATTCCAGACGGCTAACGCCTCGTAGCCGCCCGGGCGAGTCAATGTGCAAGTCCACGTTGAGTCGGACGCCATGGCGCAAGGGCTGCTCATTGTTGCACCGACCATCCACTTGTAGACTTGCACGTAAGCATTAGCGGCAGGATGCGCTCCAGTTGCGGGATCCCATAGAGGTCCCCACGTATCCCCGTCCCAAGCGTACCAATAGAAACGCGAAACGCCAGCAGACCATTGCAGCAGGCTAAGACGGGCCACCGCTCCAGCTTGGCTATCCGAAGACAATGGGTTGGTTCCCCATGATCCCTCCGTGGCCCACAGGGGTTTTGAGGCTAGACCGTATTTGGACGCAATATTCTTGATATTGTTCGTATAGTTGAGCGCAGTTTCGGGAACGGCGTTGTAGGCATGGAAGCTGATGCCGTCCACCGCAGTCGGCCCTCCGGCGGCAAAATAATCATCCATGTACGAACCCGAACAGCAAGGAGCAGGCGAAAGAATAAACGCGTTTGGATCGATGGACCGTATAATGTTGTATCCGTTCGTTGTCAAGGTGACTAAATCGGCCATCGTTCCGGTGAAAAAGGCATCTGGCTCGTTCCAGAGTTCGTAGATCTGGATTCTGCCCTTGTATCTGGAAACTAGGGCGGTTACGAAGTCGTCCCAGTCCTGAATGTTGGCTACCATCGAGCCGCAGCCTTTCGGTCCACCCGGGAACGACGAAGCGCAACTCGTCTGGTCCTTTACCGCCCAAGGTGGAGCTCCGCCAAAGGGGTAGAAAAAGCTTACTTGTTTCTGCTGAGTCAAATTAACCCATGCGTCTAAGTTGCTCCAGTCAAAGACCCCCTTGGTCTGCTCGATATAAGACCAGCCAATCTGCGTTCCCTCCCCGAGTGCACCGAAGGAAACCGTAGGCCAATTCGACTTGTTGATGAGCGTCATTCCAAAAAAGGTTGAGGGAATTGTCGTTGCAGACTGGCCCATCGCTTGGGGAGTCGCAGCAGGACTTGCCGCTGGGACAGTCGATGCTGACATGCCAGAAGCTGGGCCCAAACAAAACAGAACCACAAGCACTAAGGTGAAACGAGTCTGCACAATTTTACCCTCGGAGCCGATATTCCCTACTCCTAACAGCTTACTCCGTGGGTGAGGCCATAAACTACTGAACTGAGGAACAGGTTTCCAGCCCGTACTAAAGGGCCAGGGATGGAACGCTTTTCACTAAGATAGCTAGAAGTTATCTAGCTCTGTTGACATCCTCAAGAAAAAGGCAGCGATGTTTCAAGCGATACAGATTGAAACTCAGTCCGAGTATCATGGCTTGACGCTTCTGCGTGCGCAGCGTGCGGCCCGGCGCACGGGCCGAGAGCTTGCGTTTCACCGAACTGAACAGGCTCTCGATCAGGGAGCGACGCCGGTAGAGCCGTCGCGGAAATGCTCGCCGCATCTCGGCGCGCACCCCATGGATGCGCCAGGATTTCTTTCCGCGCTTGGCGGGGATCACACTCTGCGCCCCGAGTTGTTGCCGGATGTAGGTATGATTCCTTTCGCTGTCGAACTCGGCGTCGGCCAGCACCAGTCCGATGGGTGTTTGCTCAGAAGTCGCTTCGACGACCGCTGGCAAATTCGCGCAGTCGTTCCAAGGACCGCGTCGCGCGATCTGCGACAACAGAAACTGCCGATCCAGATCCGCCACGACTACCCACTTCAGCCAGTGCCGCCATGGCAGGGGTTTTTGCCCGTGATGATGCATCCGCCGCACAAAGAACGTGCTAACCGCTCCCTGGGCCAAGCCCGTCGCATCGACCGCTACGCGGGCTCGCCGCCGTCCCTTTTTGCGTGTGCCGCGCAACCGGCGCACGGTCTCGCCCACCGCGCGGTCGATGGTCTGGTCGTCCAAACGCTGGAGAAAGCGATACAGAGTCGTGAAGTCGGGCACGCTCACCAGCCCCAGCGCCTGGCGCAATTCGCGATGCTCGCCCAGACGCACTTCGGCTTCGCGAAGGGTCCAGTCCTCATAGCGCATCAAGCAGAGAACGGCCAGCAATTGCGGTTGGTTGAATTGGTGCTTGTTGAAACGGCTTCGGTAGCGCGGAAGCACCGCCCGAGAAACTTGCAGGGCGATGCGAGCAAAGGGCAGGAGTCCGACTTCGGCCATCGCACCTCCTGCCTCGGTAGCAAACAACAATTTCAATGGACCGGCTATCGCGAATTTTCATTGTCGTAACGAGGATGTCAACAGAGCCAGATGGCTTCTAGTCGTCCAAAGACTAAAACATGGCTCTGGCGAATTTGCGGAACGATGCCCTGCGAATTTCAAATTAATCGGACAAGCCTGGCGTCACTTCTTTTCGACCAGAAAGTTCCCGAGGACCAGGATATCCATTTCGCTCATTGAAAATGTGCTGAAAGCATTGGCCGGTGTGTTGACGATGGGTTCGCCCTTGAGGTTGAAAGAAGTGTTGAGGAGCGCGGGCACGCCGGTCGCCTGGCCGAAACGCTTGATCAGATCGTAGTAGCGAGGATTTGCGTCGCGAAAAACCGTTTGGAGCCGGCCGGTTCCATCCACGTGTGTAATGGCTGGCAGAACACACTGTTTCTCGGGCCGCACAGGCACGACATAAAGCATATAGCGCGCGGGATAGTGACTCACGGCGTTCGGCAACTCGAAATAAGCCTCGGCGCATTCCGCCAACACCGATGGAGCAAAGGGACGGTAGGGCTCGCGGAATTTGATCTTGGTGTTGACGATGTCCTTCATTTCGGGTTTTCGTGGATCCGCGAGTATGCTTCGATTTCCTAGTGCGCGCGGACCCCATTCGAACCGGCCCTGAAACCATCCGATCACTTTTCCCTGTTGAAGCGTCTGAACCACATGATCTAGCAGCTGATCTTCCTTTTCGATGAACTGATAGTCAATCCGATTCTGCTCCAAAAAATCGCGAATTTCAGACGACTGGTAGCTCATTCCCCAGTATGCGTGGTCCATCCGAAAACGCCGTGGGTTTCCCAGTAGCATATTATCCGCCCAGAGCGCCGCTCCCAGGGCTCCGCCGCCATCACCTGCGGAAGGCTGAATGAACAATTCTTCGAAACCCGTCTCGCGAAAGATTCGATTGTTGGCAACGCTGTTGAGACCGACTCCGCCAGCGATGCAGAGGCGCTTCATGCCGGTTTCTTTTTGGATGTGTCTTGCCATCCCTAACAGGACTTCTTCAGTTACTTTCTGGATGCTCGCGGCGATATCAGCGTAATGCTGATTCAGCTTGCAGAGTTCGCCGTAGTTCGAAGGAGGCTCACCAAAGTAAATGGGGAAACCCGACTCGGCCGTGAAGAACACCATCTTGGGCGGACGGGGATCGCCGAATAGTTCGACAAATCGATGATTGAATGTCTTGTCGATCGAATGGTGAAAGCAAAAATAATCCATGTCGAGAGAGAAGGATCCGTCGGCATCCTGGCGAATGAGTTTCCAGACATTATCCACATAGCGGGGCTTGCCGTAAGGTGCCATCCCCATGACTTTGTATTCTCCCTCGTTGACTTCGAAACCAAGGAACGCGGTAAACGCGCTATACAGGAGTCCAAGTGAATGAGGGAATATCATTTGCTTTCGCAGATCGATCCGATTGCCGCGGCCGGTGCCCCAAGTACCCGTCACCCATTCTCCAACACCATCGATCGTGAGGATGGCCGCTTCGTCGAACGGCGAGCAAAGATAGGCGCTCGAGGCATGGGAGAGATGATGTTCGCAGAAAAGAACCCGATCTTTTGGAACCCCAAGCTCCGAAGAAATCGTCGCGCCAACCCAGAGCTTGTCGATCATCCACGTGATCATCGATTCGCGGAACACTTTGTAAGACTGCGGGTATGTCTGCAGGACGCTCATGAGGATACGGTCGAATTTTCGGAACGGCTTTTCGAAAAAGGCAACATAGTCGATATCACTACCGTGCAGGCCTGCCGTAGCGAGACAAAACTGTATGGCGGCCTTGGGGAAGCTGTAATCGTGCTTGACGCGCGTGAAGCGTTCCTCTTCTGCAGCCGCGATCAGTTGGCCATCACAGAGCAACGCGGCGGCAGCGTCGTGATAATAGGCAGAAATTCCAAGAATATTCATTTAACCTTGACGGCGAGCTCCTTTCAAATCAATGGCATCCTTGGGATGATCGAGCCAATTTGCAGGCCGCTTCTTCAAATTCAGAGGGTCCGAAAACAGACGAACCGCCAAGCCGAACGGCAGCACGAGGACCGCATAAATCAACGTCAATAAGACGCGAGCCTGAAAGTCGCCAATCTTATGCGCGATCCTTTTCCAGATTGCCCACAAATTCTTCAATGTCTCTAACATCCTGGTCGCCTCTAGAAAAGAGTGTAAATGAATGGAGCAATTGCTGAACTCTGTGCCAAAATCAGAAGAATCCCAAAAAGGAACAGCGTGATCAGCATGGGCGCCATCCACCAGCGCTTATTCTCGAGTAAGAACGAGACCAACTCCCCCGCAATTCCAAACCGTCGCTGGGCATTCTTTAAGAATTTCATCGATTCCTCCTCAAGATATGTGAATTGGTATTTCGCTAATATAGCGTTCCCGGAAGTGGCTTTTCTTTCGAGAAGTTTATTTTTGTAACGGAATGTGATTTAAGCAGCCGGTTTAAATATTGGTGACAATACTTGGCGCTCATACGTCGGATACGCGCACGAATATATTCGTGATAGCGCATAAGCACTGTCTTCAGGCGCGCCCATTGCCGTTGCCGGATGTCGATCGGAGTTTTTTGCTTTCATTCGTTGTTGCGTGCCATGCGAACTCCGCGAAAAATCTATTCCCTTCGTGACGGGCGGCTCCGGAATTGAACCAGTAAGTGCCTTCCCCTCGGAAGCGTCGCATTCGCAGTTCCGCCCAGTATGTACCGCAAAGGAGCTTGAGCCACGCCCGCTTGAACCGATAGAGACGTGCTAACGCATCGTATCCATGCGGGGACAACTTCATCTGACTCCATGTTCGCTGAACTAGTAGGCGTTCCGTGCGCCTCCTCTCGACCGACAGGCTTGAGTTCGATCCGTGCCAGCGAAAGGCGGCCACAGGGCGTCTCAAGTAACCGTAAATCTTGCCCTTTCCCGCGAGGCGCGTAAAGTACTCGAAGTCCATGCAAACGCGGTATTCGATATTCAGAAGGAGGCCTTCGTCGACTACACTCCGCCGAAAAAACGTCGTATTGGAATCTATGTAGCAACCCCAATAAAGCAAGACGTCAGGATCAAAAGGGTGCCCCCCTCTTAAGCAGAGAAGCTTTCCGTCTTCGTCCGTGTGGATACAGTCCGCGTATATGATATCCACCTCAGGATGTTCCGCGGCGAAGTGTCCTATGGACTGTAAAGCGCCAGGCAAGTAATAGTCATCGGCGTTCAGCCAGACGACTAAGTCGCCAGTTGCAATTCGAAATCCTTTATTGATCGCGTCCGATTGCCCGTTGTCCGGTTCCGAGATCCATCGCAGATGCGGGTAGCGCGCGAGGACCGCTAACGTTTCGTCAGTCGACCCGCCGTCAACCACGATGTGTTCTACATCCGGATAAACTTGACGAGCGACGCTCAAGACAGCATGCTCGATAAATCTACCCTGGTTTAGTGACGGGGTAACCACAGAGATACGCGGCAGTCTCATGGTGTTACTCGTTTCTGAAAATCACGCTCAGATTAGTATGTAAAGAGTTCCGATGGACACCCGACAGCGGAGAAAGATCGCGACTTGGTTATGCTCTGAGATCCGTCCACACTAGTTGCAGCCCAATTCTAGAACTTCTTTTTACTTTCCGATACCTTTACCGGTGAGGATACTGCCGGTCAGATCGCCTCTCTTTTCCGTCTGTTCGATCGCAACCCAACAATCAACTTTCTTTTTTTCAATAATTTCTCGGAATGCGGCTTTCTTTCCAATATTGTTGACGATGATTGCGGCTCGCGGCGCCAGATGGGGCCACACCATTTCTAGTTCCATTTTCTGTACCCGGGAGATATTCGTGCTGTCGTGGATAAAGAGACCGACCGGGCCGATCCCTCCAGTAAGCAAGCCCGGCAGAACCCGCTTAGAAGGCCCCAGATGCAAATGCCAGTTGCCCCTGAGGTTTGTAGGGATCATGATGCCGATTTGTTTGCGGAATTTCCGGTCACCCATAGGTGGCAGTTCGACGCTATGCAGCGTCCCCTTTCCATTCTTGTGTAGAGCGGTCAGAATCGTAGCCGATGCCACTCCGTAGGCTACTCCCGTCTCGACGACTGTTTCGGGGTTCAAAGTTCTGCAAAGTAGATAAGCCAACTGAGCAACGGTTGAGTCTGCATTGTAGACAAGCGGGATGGTGCATCTGCCCGAAACCTTCAGATCTTGTGTCAACCTTGCGACGTGCTCCTGCACACTGCGGAACTCTTCTTCCTCCAAAATCTTCGGCAAATCGATTCCCAGGACAGCGGAAAAGGACCGAAGACCATCTGCGAAGCACGCTGCTTCGTCGTACGCTGCGCGACCACCTATTGTGAAACCTATCCGTTCCATTCTCGCCTGCAGCTGGAGCTGCGCTCTGTCCAGAAATTCGACAGGATCGATCAGTGGCAACCGCAAAAGCGACCCGATTTTCCTTAGATTATTCATGACGGCGAATTCTTTCGACCACACACACCTTGGGACTTAACAGCGCTCGTGCCGGGCGACCAATGGTCTTATACACTTCATTTTCCTTGGCAAAGGAGAAACTCTGTCATGTAGGAGCCATTATTACGAGTGACCTCTGTGGCCAATGTGCCCCTTGCGGTGCTGGACTCCCGCTTACTTGAAGCGCTTCAAGCCTGAGGCTTCAAGACATGAGTAGAAAATGAACTGAGAGTTGTAGAATGTATAGCGGCGCCACAGTCGCTTCGGCTCTTGCCACAACCGAAAAAGCCATTCCAGTCCGTGCTCGCGCATCCATGCGGGTGCCTGACGAACGCGCCCAGCAAAGAAGTCAAAGGCCGCCCCAACCCCCACCGTTACTGGCACTTCTAGGCGTTCCCGGTGTTCGTACATCCAGCGCTCTTGTTTGGGACACCCTAGCCCTATCCAGAGAACGTCCGGGTGCACTCGATTGATCATTTCGACGACCTGGGTGTCTTCATCCTTTGACAAAGAATGAAAGGGAGGGGAGTAGGTGCCTACAACTCTCAGATTTGGGAAGTGTTTCTTTAATTGCTCTGCCAGTTTTTCTGGGACACCACACGCGCCTCCAAAAAAAAAGTGTGTGTATCCGTTTGCTTGTGTGCCACGGAAGAATTCCCAGGTTAAGTCAGGACCATAGACTCTGCGCCTCAACTCGTGACCCTTCAGGCGACCGTGCCAGACGAGGGGCATCCCGTCGGGAACAACGAGATCAGCTGAGTTGAGGGCCCTTCGAAAGGACTGGTCATGATGAGCCTCCATGATCGCGTGAACGTTCGTCACCGCTATGGAACGGCAGCCACCTCTTTCGGAAATCCAGCGTTCCATCTGGGCAATGACATCTGGGATCTGCATAGCATTTACGCTCACGCCGAGCACGTTGAAGCAGCTTGAATTCGATTTCGTATCTCTCATACCTGTGCCCTCGAATGATTGGCGATTGCTTGCTCGTAGATTGCCATGAGGATTTGATAGTTACGCTTGGCGGTGAATCTAACTTCATACTCCTTTCGCCCTGCTCTTCCCAAATCGGCCATCTGTCTTGGGTGAGCCCACGCCCATTCGACCTTTCGCGCCAGATCATCGGCATCACCTGGGATAAAGTGAACTCCAGTGTGACCGTCCGCGACGATTTCCTGCATCGCCCCAAGACACGAGCATATGACTGGGACGCCGCATGCAAACGCTTCAGCGATTGTCATGGGAAAGTTCTCGTACCATTCGCTGGGGAATACTAAGCACCACGCTCCCTTAAGAGCCGCTATTACCTCGCCGCGGGGCAGTTGCCCAAGAAAGTGAACGTCAGAAAGGCCACACTGATTTGCGTAGGTCTCGAGAAACGGGCGCCGGGCACCGCTGCCAATGATGCGTAGCGGAATATGCATGGGGAGCCGGCGCCATGCGGTCAGCAGGGTAAGTATGTGTTTCTCATGCAACATTCTCCCTATGAACAACGCATATTCACCACTTTGCGCCCGACATCCAGGATCGGGGCTGACAAAGTTGGGTTTGGTGGCGATCTTCTCTGCGGCTATTCCACCTTCCACAAACTTCTTACGGGAAAACTCACTCAGGGCGATGAAGGAGTTCACCCCTTGTGTCCAGGTACCTTGCCAACGATGTATTGCCAACATCAAGGCTACGACCGATGTCGCTGTGCGGGACTCGCGATAACAGCCGTGCAGCACCCCGCGCCATAAGCTTTGGTCCAGGCATTCCTCACAGACTCGACCATCCCTATAAAAGGTAGCGGCCGGGCAAAGGAGCCGATAATTATGCAGCGTCTGCACTACCGGAACGCGTGCCTCACGACACGCGGAGTAAACCGAGGGCGAGATCATGGTAAAGGTGTTGTGGATATGTACGATTTGCGGCCTTTCTCGGGAAAGAATTTCCGACAAATCGCGCCGTGTGTCAGCGGCCCATACAACTTTCGACGCCAATTTGAGCCGCCCGACCAGCGATTGTTCGTTGATCTCGTGGTTGCTTCTGCGATACGCGACAACCTGGTGGCCCGCGTCTTCGAGGAGTTGTCGCTCCTGCTCAAATACAACGTCCTCCCCTCCTGGCTGTTGGTACGTGTTATGGACGAGCAGAACTTTCATCTTGGTAGTCTTTAGCGACCGCTGATGATTGTAGGGATTCTTCAGGCAGATATTTCAGGAACGTCGCAATTCGACGAATAAAGGACGCCCTCGCGCCGACAAACATAATCAAGCATCTCTGCCAGGCCGGCCCAGAGGTTACCTTGTTCGATTTCCCAGGAATGTCCATACAGATGCCAGACACCCCCTTTTCTCATGACATGATCGAAAAGGATCTTACCCACCGAGACCCAGCTGTCTTGGTGAATAAATCGTGTAACATAATCCAGCATTCCCCTGAAATTCCAATTCCTGACCAAGTTCTTCGCTGATAGCTTTCTTATGTTGGAATGAACTAGAAGGCTAGTGGGCATTCGAAAGGGATTGAAATCTAACCTTTGGGTTAGCATACGGGTTGTTCGAGCACCCTGATAGCCAGCATCCTTTACATGCCGAATGACCTTGGCGTTATACCGACCCTTCGGGTAGCAAAACATTCGCACAGGTTCACTTAAGATGTCTTCCAACTCGCGCTTGCAGATCCGGACCTCCCGGACTATCTCATCCGAGTTCAACTCTGTTAGGACGGTGTGAGAGACTCCATGGGCTCCAATTTCAAATCCTCCAGACGTTAACGACCTCAGCTCCCCGCATTTAAGAGTTTGTCCTCCATGGTAGCCGTTGATAGGGACATAGAAAGTCCCCTTGAGACCTCTAGAATGTAAAAGCTCTGCGACTCTAAGATCGTTTGGGTCTCCGTCGTCCCAGCTCGTCGTGACAATTCTTGGGTACGTCATAATTTAAGGATCCATTCTGCAGTTGCTTCACTGCGTCTTGAGCATGACTACGGGCAGGAAGTACCACACGCCAGCAGAATCGCGTCAGAAAGCGAGGCACAAGCCATTGTCACGGGAGCCGAGTAGCAACTGTTCTATGTCCATTGAGGTAGCTCCGCCGCGAGAAGGCGCGGTAATGAACATACAGTGTTTGGGCCGCTAGATTGTGACCGGATGCGGTCCAGTGCTGGTCTAATGGAAAGTACAAGCTCTTACGCTCTTTAGCGGAAAGCTTCTGAAACGTTTCAAGAAAGCTGATGCAGGGATAGCCTTCCGCCGCACATTCCTGCTCAAACCAATCATTTACTTCATAATGTCCATCAAGCACCGCGCTGTAAGGGGGAATGTGGCAAAAAACGAAATCAATGTTCTTTGCCTTCAGGTCAACAGCTATCCTTTTGATGATCAACGCCTCGATCATAAGCTCGTAATCCAGTTTCTCCCTACCTCTCTCCTTACTGCGCCAGAAATCTCGGTTGAGGATCTTCCTCCTCAACCTAACCCATAGATACGATCTACTAAGAATACGATCAACAATTCCCCACCAGGCTTTAGACCAAAAAAGATACCAGTCCCCAAGACCTTTACTTCCATAGTTGCGAAGCAAAGAAACAGTTTGGGGGCCGTCCTTCGAGAGCTGCCACTGCAGGTTTCCATCCTTTGATAGGTAAAAGCGAGGATAAATTGGATTAGACGATATGTTTTCATGAAGATCATTGTCCAGGTAGAAGAGAAAAACAACCAGGCTAGGCTTATGTCCTTCGTCAAGGTAGCCCTCCAACGCAAGCATCTCCTGACCTGACGACCAGCCTGGCGCTGCAACGGGTAGAATCGGAGAAGTGAGGTGGGCCAATTCGGCGAATCTGGCGGCGACCGTTTCTTGGGCCTCAACCCCCGTGCCCCAAACAAATGAATCGCCGACAAAGAGAACGGACGGCTCGCCATCCGAAGTTTGTGCAAGCTTACGGTACCCACGTCCATCGGTCGCGATCGCAAATCTCAGTTCAGGGTTTTGGTATTGCAGTGTGGCGTTTTGCTCCATGCGGAAGCCCACTTTGGAGTCATATTGGGGCATCAACATCGTCTCTGAGACCCGTTCCATTTGATAAATCCTCGCGAGATCTTCTTGAGCAGGAAAGACTCTTAGGAACAATTCAGCTAGGCTAAGGCCAAAGAAAATGCCCACTCCAATGAGGACTAGCCTTTGCCAGGATTTGCGCTCCTTCGAGATAGTCATGCTTCTTTTGATAACGGACCGTTAACGGTTCCTATCATCCCCCTGCGTTGAACTCTATTCAATGCGTTCAAATACTTCAGCCAAGGCATCTGCTGCTCTGGTATGCCCCAATTTATTGAAATGGGTGTCATCATCGAGATAGTAGTGATCATCTCCGTTGAACCAATCAAGTAAGTCGATGCTCGGAATTCCATTTTGGTCCGCGAAAGCCTTTAGGATTTGTTGAGGCCTGGCTCTGTCATAATCGGCAGGGTTCCATCCGTGAAGGCGCAAGCTCTTGTCGAAGATGTCCTGCCTTACTTGAATCTCCTGCGGTATGACTAACAAGATCAGCCTTGCGTGTTGTTTCTTGACATCCGCTTCAAGGTCTTGCAGTGCCTTGAACGTAAGATCCCATGCAAATTTGACCTGCGGCGATTCGTCCTTCTTTGCGTAGGCGAGAAAGGTGTCCGAATAGGATCGTATTCCCCATCGGTATAATAGCGGAGAGCGCAGTCGAGTGGCGGCGAAGCTCCACAATTGACTGTGAAACGCGAGAGTACGAATTATTCTCTGTCGCGTCGTGTAAAGACTCGTTGCCAGTCCATTGCTGACCGGGCGTTCCTGAAAATGGAGATTATCGGAAAAGTCGTTACCGACATAAAATCCTAACACGACATACTTGTGACTGAGCGGGGCTCCCTTGACTTCATAGGCATAGACCTCATCGAAGGTGCTACCCCCGGCAAGAGCGAGATTGAGGGCTTGCCAATCTTTTCCCGTCAGCGTCTTGATCTGTGTCTCAAATTGCTTAACGAAAGTAGACTCCAGGTCGACTCCTACGCCTTCCGTGAGGGAATCGCCCAAAAATAAAACCCTCCGCGGATGGCTAATACTCGGATCGAATTCAACGTCGCGAATACCGTAGGAATTCGTGGAAAAAACATACGTACCGATCCGGTCATGTACAATCTGGTGGAAATTCGGTCGCAGAAGATAGTAGCGCGTCCCAGGAACGGGAGAGTAGCCGCCTCTTTCGCCCCGCACAGGTTGCGGGTAGAACAACCGCAGGGCTAGCTCCGCGAACAGTAGAGAAAAAATAAGCGAGCCGGCCAAACTTGCCAGTTTCATCCAAACACTGGCCGCTCGGCCCAAATTCGTCCCAGACGTGCGATCTTTTCCCAAGGGATTGGTTTTACGGACTTAGAATTGCGCCTGCCATTTAACCCTTACTTCCGGTGGTACCGAGGGAAAACGAGCGGCGGCCTGTGTCGCAGCTGCGAAGTCCCGCGCGAAACTTATCCTGATCACGAGGAGGATCCAAAGAAAGGTCGTTATATTCGAAATATTGAACACTGACGCCAAGAGCATATTGCACTGAATGAATATGAGGAATGCAAAGGCAAACGCGTAATCTGGATCGTATGTGGCCTTGTACAAGTGCGCGCAGCGCCAAATGGCCAAGATTTGGATCAGTACAAAAATGGCTGCACCCACCATTCCCACTCCCAAGACAATATCTAGAAAACCAGAATGGGCGTCCGACACCACCCAACCTTGCTTGACTGAGATAGCCTGAATTCGAAACTTCGTCCAGAAACTTCCGTACCCATAACCGATCATTGGACGTGCGGCCACATAGCCGATCAGGGTATCCCAGATCGATGTTCGACCGGTCAACGTGGAGGCTTCTGTTGTCCTACCGAAAAGAACCACGTACCGCCACATGCTCGCCGCTCGACCGCCCCAAACAATGGAACTGCCAACCGCAAGAACCAGGAAGCCGCAGATGGCGTATACAACGGTGCGTTTTCCTGAAACGAGATATCGATAAGCAAGGAAGGCGGCCAAAAGTCCAAAGTTTGCCTCTCGAGATCGAGTAAGTACCATCAGCGGAACGGCGAACAAGAGGATCGCTACCAAACGACTGTGACTAATGGATTTCGATCTGGACAGCGCGAGGGCTGCGAGGATCATGGTTGCAATTTGCCAGGCAGTGAAGTTGTATAAGTCAGTGCCCTGGAAGCTATACGTTGCGGCCAGAGGGTGGAAGGTCCCCAATGAGATTTCCGCAGCAACTCCAACACCAACGACCACGAGACCACTGATTAATGCAAACCAAACTATTTCATGAAGAGAATATCGTTTGTTGTAAGCCATCGCAGCGAGGACAAAGATTGCCAATAGGCACAATTTCTTCAGCGTTAGGACGGCATCATCGGACCGCAAGGCACTGAGAAATGCGATACCTGCAAATCCCAGCAGCAAGAATCGCCATTTGCGTTCCAGCCGGAAGCGCTTGTCGCGGGTACTGTAGAGCACCACCAAAGTCAAGAACGCCAGGAATAGGAACGCAAACTCCCGAGGACTGTACTCCACCCGACCGGGATCGGCACCGGGCAGGCTGCTTAGCTCAGCAATCCCGGTCCGAACTGTATACATGAGATCGTTGCTCGCCACAAAAAAGATTGCAGTCAAAGTCAGAAAGGATTTCCATGGCAAGGATTGCGACGCAAGGGCTTCTGTCTTCGGCGAAAGTTGACACGTTACGAGTACCGCCCCGACTGCCAGCCCTAAGAAAACAAATCCAATGACAGGCACAGAAAATGCCAAAAAGCTGATGCCCGAAAGAATAAGAACCACGATTAGGCTTCTGGTCGGCATTTATGAAGTTGCCGTCATGAGCGATTCTGGCGCTACAGTGATAGCGATTAATTTCCTTACCTAACCGACCTGCTTAAATTGTGTCTCGGAGGAGCAGCTATTCAATGCACCGCCGGCATCTTGAGAGGCCGCAAAAACTTCCTCGTAGAGTCGCGCGATCCATTCACCCTTCTTGTTCCAGGCGAAGCAATTATCCACGCGTTGGCGTCCACCTTGGCTCAGACGGCCCCGACGGAGTGCATCGAGCGCAAGACTCTCCATAGCCTCTACCATGTCTGATACGACTTGGTCAGGAGAGACGGCAGGCACCTTGATCCCAGTGTCGTTTGTCACCTGAAGGGCGGGTCCCCCTAAATCCAGGCAAATCACGGGACGCCTCGACGCCATCGCCTCTAGGCAAACCCAGCCACCTGAGTCGTGCAAGCTAGGATGTAGGAGTACATCCGAACGCGCAAGCCTTTCCAGTGCCTCGGATCGCGGCAAAGTGCCCCAGAAAGTCACGCTGTTGGCAACACCAAGTTCCTTAGTCAAGTCCTCGAGGCGCTTTTTCTCTGGCCCATCTCCGATAATCCAGTACTGTGTCTCCGGGAACCGTGATTGAAAACGAGCAAAGGCACGCAACCCAAGCTCGAAGCCCTTCCAGTGGAGCAAACGGCCCATGCTCAAGAAACGGAAGGTACCAAACTGCCGTGTGGGAGTCATCCCTAGATGCTCGATTTCTTCGGTCGACAGACCAGCTTCAGAAAAGACGGCAACTCTTCGACATCCAATGTGGCGGACCCGGTTTTCGGTGTCGTGAGTTGTGACGAGAGTGAAGGCAGCCCGCCTTGCTGTTAGTCGCACAAAAGGGTCTAGCTGCCCCAAATTACGAGCTAGTTCACGCAGGACCTCGTAGAGTTTTCCCCGAGGACTGAACGATCGCCAGAACGCCCGTGGCGCTGACTCTCCCCCACCTACTGGGCCCCAAACGAAAGGCACCGGAAGCAGTGCCAGAAAGCTCGGCATCCAATAATTCACTAAGGTCACATGATGAACTAACTCGAATCCGATCTCCCGATGCAACTTCTTCGCGATGAAATACGCTCGGAGCTGCCAGAGATAATAGTAGAGGCGTACTCCACGCTCGCCTTTTTTCCAGAAACGTGCCCAGCGCGGAAGGTCGAGGTAAATCCAATGCACGTTGGGCAAAGAGGCTCTTTCAAGGGAATTCTCGATCGCGCCCCGGTTGTTCGCCCGTGTCATCACCCAGACTTCATGAAATCGCGCGATCTGGCGAACCCAGTTCCAGCCCACCCCCGGGTCTGAGCCCATGCCCGGTTCGCAGGCGTAAGCCGAGATCAGGACCCGCAGAGCCTTTCCTTCTGTTTCGAGTTGAGCCACTTTGATAAATCCCACCAGTCTCGCGAAAACAATTCCAGCCTACCCGAGCTCTGAGCCGTCAACGGTTTCTCAGTTCTATGCCGAAACCAATCCTTTCAATTAATGGTCAACTACTCCGGCATCGGGCCGAGGTTCTTCATAGAACTGATGTTGTCCACCAAACGAACTGGAAGTGGCCTGTACCTCTCGATGGAATAAGTAGACAGCCACAAGAAGCGTGACCAGGCCCGAGAGGATAAAGGATACGACGATTCCCCGCAGTCCGAAAGCCCACGTTGCCAGAGTTCCGAAAACCAACGAAGTGGCGCTAGAAGCGCAATAAGCAACAAAAACCATGGATGGATTCTGGATCGCACGGAGACCTATGATTGCCCCGTAACTACCCAACGTCAGGACAATGCCGACGCTCACCCATGGGAGCAAATAGACAAACTCCAGAAATTTTCCCCGGTACAGCATTCGGAAAACTGGATATTTGACAAACATGAGAATCGCCGTGTATATCAACCCCCCGGCAAGATAGAACAGGGTCACCGCAGCGACCGGTGCTTTCGTAGAGCCCCGCCCTCCTCTGGCAAAAACCCCAGAAACGTGAGGTTGAACGAGTATCGAAAACGAATTTATCGCTTGAGAAAAAGGCAACACGAGGTTTAGGAGAGCCTTCAAAGCACCCACATCGGCGATACCCAAGAAAGCTCCAGTGAGGGAATAGGAGATATTGCCAGGTATCCATTTCAGGGCAGCGGTTCCTAAAGCCCAGCGTCCGTAGTTCCAATGTTCGATCCAAACGCGGCCCGGACTAGCATCGCCCGTCAACCTTAAGAGCGGCTTCAATCTCAACAGCATGAAAACGGCAGCGATTAGGGCCGATGCAGCTAGTACCAAGAATGCCGTGCGCGGCGAAAGGAGCCCGCGCTTGTAAACGGCTGACGTCGCGCTGATAACCAGGATCGAGTATAGGAGTGCGCCAATGGCGGCGCGGCCAGGCCTTTGCTCCAGATAATACGCGTAGCGAGCAACCCACAAAATCAGGACACAAGGGGTCGACAGGCTGAGGCCCGCAAGCGTGCTGCTGAATATGGGGGCGAAGGCAAAGTGATTGGCCACGAGAGTCGACAGGACTAGCAGGATCAAGAAAGTCAGGCCCACCGCTCCCTGAATGCACAATACCGATCCCAGATATTCCCGTTTGCAATGTCGAAAGGAAGACGGTCCAAACACCATCATCGGTTCGTTGATCAGAGAATCGTTTATTGCAGCGAGCAGCAAGAAAATGGAGAACGCTAGTGCGAAGGCACCGTACTGCGCGGCAGAAAGCCAGCGTGCCAGCAGAATCATCAGAAGGAAGTTCGAGCCGGACATGAGTCCTTGATCGATCACCGCCAGGGAGGCCTTTCTTCCCCAAGTGATCCAGCGCGAAGTTTGCCAAGATTGACTGAGCCAAGTGGTTCGCCACTTGGATGGCTTGACGCAGGGCTCAGAACCCGCAGACGAGGCAGGTGTGCTCATCCGGACGCCCTAACGTTATGGAGGAGTTCTTCGTAGCAAAGGCTCGCTCGTTCTGCACTCATCTCCCATGTGAGGTGCTTGTACGCGAACTCCTTGCCCCTTCTACCCATTGTCTGCCACTGATCCCTTGTTTGGATTGCCAACGTTAGTCCAGCGCAGATAGAAGCGGCTTCCGGTTTGACGAGGTAGCCGCACTCCGCCTGGTCCACGTACGAGGATATCCCTGCTTCTGTGGAAACGATGAGTGGTTTAGCCGCCACCATAGCTTCAAGACCGACTAAACCAAAACCATCCCATCGGGAAGGCAAAACCAAAACGTCATACGAAGCGATAATGGCCCATGAACTTCGATCGGTGATGCGCCCCAGAAACCTGATATTTTCGGTAATTCTTAATTGGGAGGCTAGAAGTTCCAATTTGGCTTGATCACCCCAGTCGGCCCCGACAAAGTCAAGCCGCAGAGTTGGCGGAAGCTTGCCCTGGCGTATCCCGAGAGCAGTGGCTATAAGCAGCAGATCCAGTCCCTTGTTGTGCATGTCTAGTCTTCCCAGGTAGAGAAACTTGGGATTATTCCCATCCAGCCTCGCCTGCTGGCCACGTTCCTCGGAGTCGGCAATTTCACGAGGGTCAAATCCGTTCGGGATTACAAGTACTGGACGATGCACGCCGTAGTTCGAGAGCAGTTTTTTGTGTTCCTCAGCAAGAACTTGGATCGCCGATGCTGCGTTTAGAAAGGGCCGCTCATAAAAACTTCCATAGAGTAGCTTCCGCAATCGGCCCTTCTTCAAGAGTGACGGCTGGTAGGGATCGTGCGGGCAAACGACGTAAGGTATACCAGCACGCCTCGACGCGGCGGCCAGCGAAAGATTTGACGGGCAAAACATCCCATTGAGAATTAGTAAGTCGATTTTGTCCTTGTTTTGGCTGAGCCGCGCGAGCAAATGCCGGTCCACGTGAAATGGATTCCGACCGCATGGTTCGAACCGCACAGTCTGAATGCCATCATCAGCTGCATCCCCATTCAACGGCAATCCTTCTTCAGGACAGCAGTAAATGACGATGTCCCAACCCAAACGCGCCAGTCCTCGCGACAGCCCCCGCACCGCTGTGGTAGTGCCACTAGGTTGCGGATAATGAGGAAGAAAGTTGGCGATCCGAGTATGCGTCATAGAGATTTATGTCGTGCAAGAATGTGCCCAGGAGAGGACAGATTGCCTGCTAGTTCCGTCTCCTCAGCCAAACTACTTATGTGGTACCCCATCCGCTTCAGTAGAGACACAACCTGTTCGCCGGTCCAGGGATAGTGGACTTCTATGATGAGCGTCGGTTTGCAATCCTCCAGAACCCTTATCCCGCCCCGAAGAACCTGGGCCTCAGCTCCCTCGACATCAATCTTGATCAAATCCGGGGCTGGATAATGGTCTCGAAAGACCGCCTCGTCCAGGCTGATTGTTTGAACGTTACACTCAGTCTCATAGTCATCCCGGTGGTTGCGGATCAAGCTCCCGCTCCAGCTGCTTCCGCCAACGTAGAACTGGGCTTGGTGAGATTCATCAGAAACAGCACGATCCACCGGATTAATTCTCGCAACTAGTCCATTTCGTCCAATGTTGATCGTAAGGCGCTTATAGTTTCGCGGATTTGGTTCAAATGCGTAGACACGCGCACTCTGGAAACAGTGGGCGAGAACCATCGAGAAAAATCCTATATGGGCCCCCACATCATAAATGCAACCAACCTGAGGTCTTTCCTCGGCTAATGTACGAATTGCAGATTGTAGGTCCAACTCAAACATCCCCAACCAATAAGATTTCTCGCCGTGGCGCAGTTCGACGTAGAGGTCGTACCCGCGTAAGACACCTCCGTGGACCCTTACCCACGTGGCATCCTTTGGAAATAGGCAGGTAAGTAGTGTTCCTACCTTGCTCCGTATGGATCCGAGTGCTCCGTTCGCATACAGTACACGCAAAACACCAGCCTCCGATACTTTTTGGGAAAGTCGTTTGGGGGTGTTGAACATTGAGCGGCAATTGGACGTTTTGGCTCTGCTCGTCGGCTTTGCTTTGCGCTTGGTCATCGGGAGGTCTCACCCGCGCGCGGAGGAGACGGTATTCACTATTTCTGCAAACAGGATTCGCCTTTCCGGATTCAAATATGTGGCAAAGCCGCTGGATTTCAGGAAATCGATAAGTTCGTACGTACTGTGTCCGGTCTGAATTTGGCTGTCATGATACTCGAGAACGATTCTTTCGACCGTGCGCAGGCGCTTCACTGGGCATGAAAGTAGCGTTTCATATTCCATACCCTCGATGTCCATTTTCAATAGATTGATGGGCGGGGGAATACTCTCCAGCACTCGCTCCATAGACCAGGTCTCGACTGGCACACCGCAAGTGAGGTCAACGTCCGAACGCCTGAAGAGACTGTTGCAAACAGAATCCGCAGCAAGGTGCAAGTATGCTTTTCCGTCCTTCGAGCTAGCTGCAATGCAGAAGGTCGTTATGTTCGAGAGGGCATTCAACGCAATATTTTGATTCAGGATCGCGAAGCTGGCGGGAGAGGGTTCGAATGTGTATACTTTCACGCCTCTCGCGCTCGTGGCCGCAAGGACCGAGAAGATGCCCTTCTGGCCGCCGACATCTGCAATCGTCCAGCCATCACGAATCGAAAATCGAGCTGGCGGAGTGTAGATCCTGTCGATCCAAATTTCGTTTATAACCTGCACATCAAAGGTCCGCGCCTGTACGAGGAACTTTACTCCGTTGCGGAGCTTGTATAGAACTGGCCGTCGAGGAACGAGGTGGGACCGGTCCAGCACGGCGAGCGGCCAATTCTGAAAGAGCCGAGTCATTCCCCAAACCTTGTGGGCCCTTTCAGGGAGCGCACCAACTGATTTGGGAACCCGGCCCGATAAATCGGAAATCGAAGTTAACATATGAATCTATGCCTCCGATAACTCATCAAGAAGGAGAATTCTCCTGTGGTTGACCGCGACGTGGGCGTCCAGCGGTTCTTCTTCTAGGCACTGACAGACGGAGTTCAACAAGTAAAGCAAGAAGCATCCTCTTTCTTGTGGAGTCTGACGCGGAGGAACACGAGACTTGTTCTTCTTTAACAAGAAAGCCACTTGAACGTGAAAATGGAAAACGTCCCACGAGATCGGCGCTTCAAAAGAAGCGAGCTCCCAATCGAAGACGTACAAACGCCCACCTCCTACGCGACAGTTCCAAGGAGTAAAATCGCCGTGCGTGATTCCACAACGGACAGTTAGATCTTCAAGTTCATGGCTGGCCTTCTGCAGGGCGGCGCTCCCCAGTGCTCGCCACTTCGAATCTAGGTCTCGTTCAGTTTTCCGCCAGCGCGACCCAATCTCTGCGACGAGCGCCTCACCCGGCTTTTCAATGCTATCAACGCTCCGCAAATTCTTTAGGAACTCCTGGTGGGGGGCTCCGAACTCGGCAGGAGCGGGATTAGAAGGTCCGGCTGATTGAAACAGAATATATCCTCCTCCCCACTCGCCCGCGTACAAGACCCGTGGAATCTGCAACTGCAGTGCTGGGAAACGAGAAAGGTACTCAAGCGCCACCACTTCACGCCGTACGCGCGCGACCGACTCTTGAGTCATCGGAAGCTTCAGATACCCGAGTACCTCGCCATCTTGCCTCATCACCTGAATGGTTAGCTTGCGGAAGCGGCTCGGGCTACCTAGCGAGAGCGCAAATACCGGGTGCGGCTCTCCAGTAACCTCGCTCACGAGCGATTCAACCGTGAGCGGCTGTTGTGAGGAAACCAGTAACGTGTGCCGAGCCCATCCCGTCCAACCCATCCAGGTGGTGGCCAACAGCAATTGCTTCAGAAACCGTGCGCCGGGGGCATATACAGTGCAGACGTTCAGTGCGCGAAAAGTCCAGCGGCGATTCCCTATCGGAATTATCCAACGAGTTGCCATCGCCGAGGGTATCAGGGCGAACGTCTGGATTCTAGCAAAGCCTTCCGCAAAAAGTGGACCGCCCTCCGACCCTTTCGTTGCCCCCTCCATAGTCGCCGTCACTTTATCGCCGTATTTCTGACTTTCGTGGTCAACCCGAACAACGTGGTCGTTACTACTGCCTAGGAACGCCTGAAGCGCCAGCTGTAATCCCGGGTCTACCGCATTGGCTTTAAGCAGGATGATTTTAGTCCAGAACTCTTTGAAATCGGTTTTGGTGTAGCCGAAACACAATCCTTTAGGGCCGTTTCTGCGACTCGAAAAGTTTCTGCCTTTACGCAAAATGCAAGGCAGGAAAAGCCTTGATGCTTACGCAGAAACTAAGCGCAGATAACCCCGGGGCTAACTCAGAAGCCTCTCGATCGTTTGTTTCTAACGGACCTCCAGATTCTCCTGAGTAAAAGACTAGCCATGATTCTTCGTACTGATCGATTGTGTCCTTAAATGCGGCATGTCGGGGTCTTCGTACTCCCATTACAAATGGTGGAGTCCCTAGCTTGCTTGCACAGACTTGGCACGCTTGATTGCAATAACCATTACATTCCCGAACAACCAAAGCATTCTCTTCGAGACCGCCACGTATACTTTCCGCAAAACGCGATGCATCGCGTTAAACTGTACAAGTTTCCACGTGGAAGTTGTGCAGACGTGGCGTTCCAATGACACAATTTCAAATCCCGCGTCCCCTAGAAGTCCTTTCAATTGCCCAACGCCGAAGCTCTTTTCCACGGTCCCTTTGAAGTAATCCCGAATCTCCGAAAGCCGACGGTAAGGATTGTATGCATATGGCTCGTAAAGAAACAGTCGTCCGCCAGGCTTCAACACGCGCGCTGCCTCCCCAAGCGCTCGAGGGGCGTCGGGCATGTGGTGTAGGCTTTCATTAAAGATGACGAATGATACCAGCTCGTTCGCGAGTTCGAGATCTTGCGCGTCACACTGTAAGTACTTTGGTGACGGACGGCCAAAACGAGCGCATCGCTCCCGGGAGATTTCCAGCGCCACCTCGTTGATATCGTTGGCGATTATTTTGTAACCGCGTGTGACCAAATACTCGGATTCTCCGCAAGTATTTGCGCCAACATCGAGAATCCAATCTATGGTGTCAGCTAGCGCCCTTTGTATAAGATTTACCTTTTCTGCATAACCAGGATCGTCTCTAACCTTTGTCATAACGTCAGTTGTGAGGTAACGCTCACGAAGCTTGCTGATAGCTACGCGCTCAAAGTCGTGTTCCTGCTCTGTAGTAACGCTCATCAGAGTTCTCCTCGACAGTAAGTCTGTTTGTTGACGTAGATATAAATGCGCATCTTGGCTTTACCATCGTGAGAGAAGGCGGATCTCCAAGATCATCGATAAACCAGCAAACCCAATCGGAACAAATCGCCGTCGCCACTCAATGCTGGGTAATCTCAACTGGCTTTCCATCGCCTGCCGTCTTGTCACACGTGAGCCATGAACCATGACGTTGAGTAAAGCGTAGGGCCATATAAGAGACAATGGCCCGGGAAGCGGTGGCCAACGTCTTCTGGATTCCCTCGCTGGTCTTGATGAGAGCAACATGGGAAGTAAGCGAGGTCATGCTGATATACGAAGAGCGCAGGCGATTCAATTCCTCAGCGGCGACTTCATGTTTGCGAGAAAGAATCACATCCACCTCAGCATCCAGCACCAAAAACAATGAGTCGGTCGGCGGGACGGCGCGCGCTAGAACTTGCGGCACCCAGCGAGGCCCGCCGTAGCGATAGCGTTTGCGATCAATGATGATGTCGTGAAAGTACCGATCGAAGATGACTAGCCCCGACCGGGCTAGCAGAGGCCGGGTGACGAACAGGTACCCGACCCAGAAATCCGCAAAGAGCCCACCGAGTCGCGCAACAGATCCCAATGTCCCGCGGACCGCATCCCCGTGCGGGTCGGTTGTGTCGAGACCTGTCTCTGCTCGTGGCTTGATCAACTGCGGGCGATAGTGGAACACTCTGCACCGTCGAAATGCGGGCCCGAGCTTTCCAATCAATTGCATGATGAGTGTGCTCTTGCCAACTCCGTCCGGCCCCATGATAATCACAAAGATTCCAGCGGGCTTCAGCCAGCGCCGCACGAGTCGAATGGAATCGCCGATAAAATAACTGACCGGAGTGAGGGGGTGGCGGCGGACTAACGTTCCGACGGAGCACTCCGCGAAGCTGTTCACTAATGGCAGAGAGCGTACCATCCAAACATGCATCCACAACCCGCTTCCTCCATTTCTTGCCGTACAGGTCGGCGGCGACATTCTCCGCCTTCAACCGTCCCATCTGTTCGACAATGCGCTTCAGCCGATCTTGTTGATGAGACGGGACGATTCCTTTGCACGTTTTCTTGGCCAATAGGTAATGGAGTTCAACCGCCGGATCGGGGATCCAGAACAAGTCCCGCCGAATCCGGCCAGCGACCAGATTTTCTCCGGACGTCAGGATCAACCCACCACGACGATGCTCGAAAATGACATCAACAGCGATACTTTTGAGCTCGAGCCCCAGGAACCAAAAGAACACGAAATAGTACGCGTTGACTGCATAGTTCAAGCACTGCACTGGCGAAAATCCCTGTTCGCGCAATGCTCCGAATACCGAGGCCAGCTTGGGCCGGTCGCTCGGATGAACCGCGAGATCCAGATCGCTGGGAAGGTCCTCGGGAAGCCCTTCCCATGTGTGCAACACGCAGTAACGCACTCCATACTTGTCGAGCGATTGGAAAAGTGCGCGCAAGAAATCCTGCCAATTATGACTGGTTGGCATCAGACTCCGTGAGGGTGTGGAATATGCATTTGAACTGTCATCAACTAATATTTCAGAGATCGGTTGGTCGTTCATGGTGATGAGATGAATCAGCACACAGCACGGGCTCATGCTCGCCAATAGGTTCCCTGGAATTCAGCCCCGGGAATTGATTGAGACCGTAAACTCAGTTTTGACTCGTTTCGTGGCCTTCTTGCTCTCCTACGCCGTTCAACTAAAACGGGCTCTGAATGGTACTGTTGTTCGGACCTAATCCCGAACGTGAGGCAACTCTCAGGCCGCTCCTGTGCCCTTGAAAACGATAGGGATAGTCTTAATGAGAATCTCGAAGTCGAGCCACAGTGACCAATTGTCGATATATTCCATATCCAAGTGCATCCAACGGTCGAAGGAAACCGAGCTTCGGCCACTAATCTGCCACAGGCAGGTAATGCCGGGGCGGACACTGAAGCGGCGGCGCTGCCAGTCCTGGTCAAAGCCTTCATAATCACGCACGGGGAGAGGTCGAGGGCCGACAAGGCTCATATCCCCTTTCAGGACATTGAGGAGCTGAGGCAGCTCATCCAGACTGGCTCTTCGCAGGAATCCCCCCACCTGAGTGATGCGTGGGTCCCCTTTAATCTTGAAAACAGGGCCAGCTACCTCATTCTGGTCTTCGAGCTCCGCCTGCTTCTCTTCTGCGTCCGCGACCATGGATCGGAACTTATACATGAGGAATCTTCTCTTGTTCAGGCCCACCCTTTCTTGGACAAAGAACACTGGCCCCGGCGAATTCAATCTGATCGACAATGCGATGACGAGCAATATCGGTGAAAGTAGAATGAGGAAGATCAGCGACACAGCGATATCCAGCAACCGCTTCACAACGAGCGGCCAACCTTCGAACAGATTGGTGCTAACCGTGGTCATCTCTGTTTCATCGACTCCGCTTGCTTTATCCTCGGGCTTTCGAAAATCGAAGATGCCTGAAAGGACCCGCACGATGACTCCCTGTTCCTGGCAGGCCGTCGCAATGACCGCAGACTGTGAATAGAACGACCTCATAGGGAGTGCAATTGCTACTTCATCTATTACGCGCTCGCGGAGAAAGCTTGGGAAGTGCTTTAGGTCCGTGACGATTGAGTTACCGCTACTTCCGAACTCCTGGTTTCCAAGCCACTCATCGTCTGCAAAACCGATAAGCTGGTAGCCCAATTCAGGCCTGCTGTTGATAGTGCGCGCAAATTCGACCGCGCGAGGGTTGGTGCCGACAATCAGTATCTGGCGCAAGTTGCGCCCATTCAACCGGACCCAGCTGAGGAACTTTCGTAATGCCAATCGGCAGAGAAGGACGATCAAACTGCCCACAAACCAGAACACTACGACGAAGCCAGGCGTAATCATCTGCACTCGGAATACAACTGCAATCAAGCCGAGCACAAGCGCCCCTACCGAAGTAGCCTTGAGGACGTCTACCTCTTCCTTTTTTCTATCTCCGAGTCGTCTGGATTCATAAAGGCCGAACGCAGAAAATATGACATGCCAGGAAAAGAAAAGTCCGAGAAACAGAAGGATGTTCAGCACCTTGATGCGCATGGAGATAAAGGCGGCGAAGGAATTAAATTCCGTGAGATGCCAAACCCGGGCCGCTGCTACCACATAGGAAATGGCGAGTAAGCCGGGATCGAGCAGCATGAACGCCTTAGTCAGGATTCGCCTTCGGAAATTTGTCATAGAAAAATAGTGTTCAGGAAGTTTAGCTAGTAGCGGGACCTTTGAAATGATCTTTAGGGAAGTTAGCGCATATCACAGGACCGGAGGAAACGCTGTCTCTCCACCCCCGGCATACAGTGTGGTGGCCAAAAAATCTCGATATCATAGCCATCGATACGATTCGCTCGTGATCGCAGCGTTC
Source organism: uncultured Acidobacteriota bacterium (assembly GCA_963719875.1). Lineage (GTDB taxonomy): Bacteria > Acidobacteriota > Terriglobia > Acidiferrales > UBA7541 > Palsa-360. Next base: position 1,292,490 of record CAVRDJ010000004.1, read on the forward strand.
GCTTTACTGACCCAACTAGGCTTTGGTCCCAATTACGACCAACGCGGAAGCGTTCGATCCGATTGGGAGAAATCCCTCCTATCTAAGTGACATTCTGGGACCCAATCAATCAAAAATGCGCTCACCCGTGCAGCCGAACAAATCAGCCGCTCTGGTTCCGAAGATATTAGAGCTTGCGATACAGAAATTCTGGAATTGGAAATGTGCGTTGGTCCAGCACAGCCCCGAGGAGTTGTACGTGTGCACTTTCCAGTTGTTCTTTTGCGCGCCGGACAGTCTCGCGTCTACTGTGATTTGCTTCGACGATCAGTACAACTCCATCGGCCAGTTGTCCAATAAAGGTCGCCTCAGTCTCACGGCCAAGCGCTGGCGCGCTGATGAGGATGTAATCAAACGCCTCGCGCAATTCGGCGAAGCGCTCTAGATAACTTTCCATGGAAGGGTAAAAGCCCGGCTTCACCAAACCCGATGGGATCAGCCAAAGATTCTCTCCGCAAAGCGGTTTGGCAAAACTCCGGATGGGACCTTTAGTCGTCAGGGCCTCCGCCAGCCCAATCTGATTCGCGGCGGTCAAATGAACATGTAATTGTGGCGACCAAAGGTTCGCCTCCACGATGCAAACCGAAGTGTCTGCCTGCTCAGCCAGAATCTCTCCCGCTCGTGCGCAAATCCAGCTGCTTCGGTCATCACGCGTAATCCCCGAGAAAGACACTACTTTGGGCCCCCCGCCTTTGCCGGCAGGTGAGAACAATCGCTGAACCAGTTTCGCGATCTCGGTGTCCGGGGGTTTTCTATTGGGAGGAATCGCAGTAGGGGTCTTATGCGGGCGCGGAGCAGGCTCAACCGGAAGATTGAAAAAGCCGTCTCTTTCGACACGCTGCAACAATTCAAAATTCTTGCTCATTTATGATTGCTCATTCTTCAGTTCTTACCGGCTGTGCTGCCTGCCTCGCTGGCAGCTGCAGAATCAACAGAGACGGAGACCCGCGGGAGTCGAATTGCTTGGCCGACTTCGAGGTGGTCGACGTTGGCAATGTCAGGGTTCAGCTTTCGAACCTGCTCAATCGTGTTCCCGTTATACTGTCCGATGGTTCGGAGAACGATCTGGCGCAACGTATCTCCTGGTTGCACGATGATTGTATTGAACTCAGCATCATCGCTTGGGGGAGAAGACTGCCCGGACCCAGCACTGTTAAGCTCCGCGGCCTGAACGTTCAGTGTGGAAGAAAGCGGAACAGAATCGGATTTCACTGCCATGAAACCTCGAATAGATGCCGCCGCGCTTCGAATTAATGCCCAAGCCTCGGATGACGCTTGAATGGACCGGTCGATGCGTCTCGGTGAAAAGGAGAGAATTCCGATCCCAATTGCCACACACACCGCTACACCAGCGGCGCCCATCGCCCACCGGCCAAAACTCCTTTTGGGCTTTTCGGGATAGGAGGACAGCGTGGGACGATGCGTCATCGGCGAGGACAGGGCGGGATGTGACGCCATCGGCGAGGGCGAGGGCACGACACGCCGAGCAACTCTGGGCCGTTGTAAGGATTCCACATCACGGTCTGCAATAACCTCTTCCATCATCCCGACGTCAACCTGTTTACGGTCCATCGCGCAGCCGAGTGAAAGCGCGCTAAAACACAGGGCATTGATCTTCCTGGGAATTCCTTGCGAGTGTTCCGCGATGAGCCGAAGCGCTCCTGGACTGAACAAAGGGCTCCCCTCGTAGCCCGCAACCTGGAGGCGGTGGGCAATATAGCGGGCCGTGTCCTCAGAACCGAAGGGCTCCAACCTGGCAAACATGGAGATTCGCTGTTGCAGTTGCTCCAGTTCGGGGCTTGCCAACTTCTTAGCCAGTTGCGGTTGCCCAATCAGCAGGATTTGAAGCATCTTGTCGCGAGAAGTCTCAAAATTCGACAACAGGCGGATCGCCTCGAGCACTTCCGGATCGAGATTTTGAGCCTCATCAATGGCCAGGACGAAGCGGCGGCCGGCCAACATTTCGCGGCAGAGGATCTCCTTCAACTTGTTGTGCATGGAAACCAGTTCCATGCCTTCGGCATTGACTCCCAAACCGCTCAGCAAGTAGTGAAACAATTCCTTTGTATTACATTGCGTCTGAAACAGGAACACTGTTCGGGAGGCCTGCTGGAGTTTTTCAAGAAGCTGAAAGGTAAGTGTCGTTTTTCCGAGGCCCGGCTGTGCTATCAAGGCCACAAAGCCACGATCGGACTCGATGCCGTAATAGAGGGACGCCAAAGCCTCCCGATGACTCTTGCCGAGATAAAGGAAGCGAGGGTCCGGAGTCACGCCGAAGGGCTGTTCTTTCATGTGATAGAAATCAAGAAACATATCTTCTTCCTTTCTCCTTTGGCAAGGCTGCAAGCACCGGAATCTGCAGAACATCCCGAAGCTCGTCCGGAGTTCGCAATGTTGGGTCAATATAATCGGAAACAAATGCGGCCCCGGTGCCTACTGTACAAGCCAGTAATGTACCCAGTGCTATGATCAACCATGGTGATCCTGTTGGCCGCGCAGGAACCGTTGCGGACTCCGCGACTGCCACATTCACAATACGCTTGTTATCCAATGCATCTGAAATTCGTGCTTCTTCTCGTTTGTTGAGGTAGAGAAGAAAATTACCTTCTTCGGCCTTGGCATTCCGCATGAGATCCTCTTCCTCAATTTGTTTCTGACCGAGGTCGAGCGTCGACTGACGATAGACCTGAACATTGCGGGATGTTGCGGCGGCCCTGGCCTGTAGGGTCACAAGATCATCGCGAGATTTGACCAGCTCCTGGGTCAGCCAAAGATAAGAGGGATTCATGTCAGTCGTGTCCTCGCGTATCGGGACACTCTTTACTTCCGCGATCTGAGCGCGAGCCTGCGCAATCTGCGCCTCGAGGTCTTTAAGGGGCCGGTAGTCCGGTGTGAAATGCGCCACCATCTCCGTGTGTTTCAACTCCAATGCTGACAATGAGCTCTCAAGCGCCATGAGTGTAGAACTATTGTCGGCAACCCTCTGCGTGGTGCTTAACCTCGACGGGGTCACCTTCAACTGCGCTTCAAGGTCGGTGATCCGGTTTTGAGTCTCTGCGACGCCCGTCTCGGTCTCATGCAGTGTTGCTTCGAAATCATTCAGCTTGCGCAGCGACAAGTCACGTTCCACTTCGGGGGATGCCACTTTCTGTTCTTGGCCGAAACGGGCCAAACGCATTTCGGCATTTTCAAGTCCCTTCTGGTATTGTTCGGTCTCCTGTTGAAAGAAATCGAACGCACCTGGCGGTCGGTGAACGGCTAGATGCTTTTCCATGTAGAAATCGGCCAGTGTGTTCAACACGCGGCAGGCGAGCTGCGGATCTGTTGATTTATAACTCACTTGGATTAGGTCCGTCTTTGTCAGAACTTCGACACTCAACGCCCTCGCAAGCTGGTCCACCGCTCCGGAAACAAGCATTTCCGCATTTTGTTTCCGAGGCAGGAGAGCCCACGGGGGCTCTTTCTTCTCTTGCTGGAGCCCGTTGGCTAGAACTACCTTTTCCAGCAAATCACGACTCTTGAGCAATTGGACCTCAGAGTTAAGCTCCTCTTCCGTAACGGCCGGAGCCGGCTGGCTCCCGTGCGTCGTTGCATCCGTGGTCACGACAGGATCTACGCGCTCCCGTTTGACCAGAATCTTCATGTTCGCGTCGTACTGCTTCGGCATGACAATGGCGCTGAGAATGCCTCCCAGGAAAATTCCGAGGAACGAGACGACCAGCAATCGACGGCGACGAAACAGCGGTGCCAATACGTCCCGCAAGGTTGGCTCAACTACATCACCCTTTCTGGTGTTCCCTAAATTCGGTTCGCTCATTTCGTTCCGCCTTCCTACCGCAACATCAGAACGTGCTTGAATATAATCCGAGACTCGGAATGGGAATGTAGGGCTTGATTTTGGAAATCGCGTTTTTGGGCACAAAAAGCATGTCGCCAGGTTGCAGGACTGGATCCTCCCGCAGGTTTCCCTCACGAAGCATCTGCTTCACGTTTATCAGTTTGGCTTCGGCCCACTCGTCTGATACCCGCCGGAAAAACAGCACCTGGGAATGCTTGGCGTTATCTGTGAAGCCACCAGCTATCGCAATTGCCTGTGTAAGGGTGACGTCACCACGCCAGTCAAACTTTCCAGGCTTTCCAACCTGGCCGTCCACGACGAAGTAAGGTTTCTCGAAGTCCTTGGGATCAACAGAGAGCACAGGGTCAAGAAGGATCTTGGAGTAAGCCGCCTTAATGGACTCAATGACTTCCGGAAGAGTTTGTCCTGCAACCTTTAGATCGCCAACATCGCGTAGGGCGATATAGCCGTCGGGTTGGACGGTCACAAGCTGATTAAATTCCGGCGTCAGCTTGAAAGTCAGTTCTAATGTGTCGCTCGGATTTATCTTGTACCGCCAGTTTCGTTTGTGAAGGCCAGGACCGGCATCACTGGCTGTCGCACTTGGAGCCTGGTCTGTGGTGTCAGTTTGTCCACCACTCATTGGGCTTGGCACTAATATTTTCTGTCCAGTAGCAGGAAGCGCAACGGAAAGCAGGATAAAGCTGAATGTCAAAGTGTTTAGGCCTAAGCTCCGAGTGTACATTTGTGATTCTCCTGCCCCCAAATTGATTTTGGGTCTGAGGCTGGGGCGATGTAGCAGTGTGAGTCTCGATGATTCAGCTCTGAAAAAAGTTAAACCAGTTCGATGTCATAACCCTCGACTCGAATCGCGACAGATCGATGGAGTAACTCCACAGATAAGACCAAGCGTTGATCCCCATCTTGACGCACGAGGATTCCTTCAACGCCGTCAAGCGATCCTCCGCGAATGCGCACGCGCCTCCCCGCACTTAAAAAATCTAGCGGGAAGCACGGAATGTTTTCGCTGATCGCTGTCTGGAGACTCTCGATCTGTACATCAGGAATCGGAGTTCCTTGCCTCTCACTGCCCACGAATCCAAGCACTCCTGGCGTTCGCAATACCTTTAGCCGCTCCTCGACAGATTGAACAATGCGGACGAATGCATAGCAGCTAAACATAGGGACTTCCACCTTAACCCGACGGTCGCTCCACTTGTGGGTTTGACGGAGTAGTGGAAGAAACGTGGACACGCGCTTCTCTTCAAATTGTGCAGCGACCCTCTTTTCGTGCCGCGCCATGGTGTGAACCGCGTACCAGTTTGATTCCTCCGAAGCGAGACCTAACGGAGGAAGTTGATATGTAGATTCAAGATGTATCTGTGAATTAGACACAGCTTCGCCCTGTCAGTCCCATGACCTCCACCAACTCGAGTGGCAAATCCACCATCGACGCGATTCGAGTGCCGCGAACGTTCCGATCATCCTGTCCTTAACGCCACAAGTCACGCGAATCGGATCTGCGCGCGAGGTCTTTTAGTCGCTGGCCAAACTCGATCCAGATTCGGAATCAGGTTCGCCCCCGGATGAAAAGCTAAAGCCCGGGCTGTCGACGGCAAAGCCGCTTTGCTGGTCACCTGGAGAAGCATGCTCCACTCGAAGCACTTGCGCATCGGCCCTGATCCGGGCTGTCGCTGCGGTGCCAAGTAGGGGGGGAGGAAAAGTTGCACTTGGACAACAGCGTGAGCAGGTGGACAGGAAGTTGTGACAATAAAAGCGCCTGACGAACTAATGTCACGCGTGACACCTTCACCCTTAAATCTTTCTTGCTCTTGTCCTTCCCAAGAGAACACCGCTCTTGCGCTCATCCGGTAGCGAAGCTGTCTTCTTCGCTCCATTAGAACAATCGACGATGCTATTGGTTCCGTCGGATCAATTGCCAAATAGGTTTCGCTCCACACTTGCGTCGGCAAAAGTTACTCGTTCCCTCAGTGCAACACAAGAGGCGCACAGTCATGTCGATTTTCAGGCAGTTGGCCTAGAAGCCTTCGTGATATTTCCAATTGGTCCTTTCATGTCTCCTGACTTTCCTAGATGAATGACTTCGGACTTCATCCTATTTATGTATATCGGCTTCCATGATTTACTGACTTTCGACTCTGAGTAGACCACTGACGCTGAGCTTCCCAGTTTGTGTGACAAATGCCCTGAGCGCCGTCTGAGTCAAAAGCCGATATTACGAGGCTGTAAACGCGGGCCAACAGGCGCTCCACGGGAAATGACGTCGAGGAAAGAAAAGTAGGGGCCGTTAGGGACGGGAATGGCCTCCTACGGTTGTACTTGTGAAGCTCCTGTGGCAGGCGCGGCGAAGAGGGGGAAAACCCAAATCGTTAGTTCCTAAGTGGTTTAAGCTCAATTCCCTGGGCCCTTGGTGGCGCGACTGGCATTCAGTTAATACGAGATTAATTTGTCGACTTATCCACAGGTTATGAACAGAGCCGGGCAAATTTTGCTTGCGGTCTCCTCCCGCTAATTTAGAATCTTGCTTGCCCGGATTTAGCCTCCTGAGGAAATGGTGCACGGCACTCACTCAGCTTCAGCCAATAGAATTCGGATCGGCGTCGCCGAAGCGACTCGTATGGGCAGCCAGTTGATCGCCGAGGCGCTTAAGCATCGCCGAAACAACTTCGATGTCCTGGCTTGTGCCGAGGACTCCTCACGAGCATTTTGTGAGCTACAGGACTTTGAACCTCACGTCGCGGTGATTAGCGCAGAACTGCAGGATGGTCCGTTCAAAGGATTTAGCGTTCTCAATCGAATGCATGCCTCCAAGACCAAGGTGGCGTCCATCATGTTGCTCAATTCAGACAAACGTGAACTGGTGATAGACGCCTTTCGCGCCGGAGCCAGAGGCATCTTCTGCCGCAGTCAGTCACTCGAAACTCTGCCGAAGTGCATCCGGGCCGTTCACCAGGGACAAATTTGGGCCAATAACAATCAGCTGGAGTTTCTCTTCCAATTAATAACGAATCTGAGATGCATACATCCGGGCAGACGCGCGCTGAACACTCTGCTGACCCCAAGGGAATGTAAGGTCGTAGAACTCGTGGCTGAAGACAAGAAGAACCACGATATCGCCCTCGAACTCGGCCTGAAAGATCATACCGTCAGGAATTACATCTTCCAGATTTTCGAAAAACTTGGTGTATCGACTCGCGTAGGATTGGTTCTTTACGCCCTCAGCGAACCAGCCATAAATGAGAGGCCTCCTACACTCTGAGACACGAGGAAGCGGTCAGACTTAAGCTGTCTGTGCCCCAGATGTTCCCTTCCGAAATCGCAGCTCCATAATGATTCAATGAGTTGACTTGGGAGGGCGACAACAATTTCACCTACCGCCCGAATCAGCGAAGAATGATACGACTTTGAACTTGCACGCGCTTCGACTTCCGGCAGGTGAGATAGCCAGCGACCGCTCGTCAAATCGAAACTGCCCAGTTCCCTGCCCACCCAGGAATCCGTTTCCCGCAGAACGGCTGTGTCAGCTGTGCGCATCTCGGCCTGTGCCTTGGGAACGAGTCACTCGCTGGAACCAAACTCATACGTCAACCAGGAGCGAGCGACCTTGATTGGCTTGACGTGCTTGACGACTAACGGAAGGCCTTTGATGGCTCCCAAGCTCAATCGCCGGCGTGCCGTGTTTGTGCTCTCGAAGATCTTGTCTTGGGAGAAGGGAGCGGTCAGCACGTTCTTTGTGCGGCGCATGTATCATCATGGGCAGAAACCGCTGCCGTGGCGGGAGTGGCTGATGTGGGTGGTCGCCGTGGATTTGGATCAGCAGTTTGTGTTGTCGCAGCTCGCGCGGCGGGGTTGTCGTTTGCCAAAACTCTGTCCACCTGTGATTTCAACAGGATACGGCATTGCCATTCACAGGCAAAGCGCGATAGCACTCCCACATGATAGACACGGTTGTACTCTTGGCGGGTGTGATCCTCCGACTCTTCCAAAGTCATTGCGCGCTGCTTCTCGAAAACCTCGCTCTTCGTCAGCAACTCGCGGTGCTGAAGCGAAAGCATCCCAGGCCAAAACTCGCAGTATTCGATAGGCTCTTCTGGGTTTTGGCACGAAGGTTTTGGTCAGGATGGAAACAAGCACTCATCGTCGTGACCCCCGAGACCGTCGTGTACTGGCATCGATCGGGATTCGCCCTCTATTGGCGTGCCATTTCGCGGGCCCGCCGGATCGTTGGCAGAAGGAGCACTCCAAGGCAAGTCCGAGATCTCATCTTTCGGATGGTTGTTGAGAATCCTACCTGGGGCGCTCCGCGCATCCATGGCGAGCTTGTCATGCTTGGTTTCGATATCTCGGAACGAACGATTTCTCGCTGGATGAAGCGAGCACCGAGAGATCCGGAACGAGCCAAACGCTGGCTCGCCTTTCTGCGCAATCACCGGGAAGCCATCGCGGCGATGGACTTCTTCACGGTTCCAACCATTTGGTTCAGCGTGCTCTACTGCTTTTTCGCGATCAGTCACGACCGTCGGCGAATCTTGCACTTCAAAGTCACGAAGCACCCCGCGAGCCTGTGGATCGTTCAGCAGTTGCGGGAGGCTCTCCCGTTTGAATCATCTCCCCGCTTCCTGATCTTCGACCGGGATGGCAAGTATGGTGCAGACGTTCTGGTTGCGGTTCGGTCCCTGAAGATGAGGCCAGTCCGGACCTCCTTCGAAAGCCCTTGGCAAAACGGTGTGGCAGAGCGTTGGGTCGAAAGCTGCCGCCATGATCTGTTGGACCACATCATTGCGGTGAACGAGCGCCATCTGAAACAACTGCTTACTAACTATGTTCAATACTACCACGAAGACTGCACATATCTCGGCCTAGGGAAGGAGACACCGCACGGCAGGATTGGTTCAGCAGGGCTGGGCCGAGTGATTTCTTACGAGCGACTCGGCGGATTGCATCATCGTTACGATCGAGCCGCCTAAGCCACGCGTTTCGATTAGGAACTGCACGTCCGAATTGCGTCCTCGTATGTAAATTGGCCCGTTCACAGAGCGATGGCAGAGGTTATCGTGGCATCGGCGCAAGATTTCTTGGTTCAATTCACAATTATATTCCCATGTTTGCACCAGGGAATCGCTCCGTTTTTGGCATGGACGACATTTTGGCGAGGCACACCCCCTCCCGGCCACGTTTTTTTGTGCAAGTCCGCCGTAGGGGCAGTGATTCCCTAATTTCGAGAAATCTCGTTCGCATTCGGTTTCAGACTTCGCCATATCGCCATATAGGAGAACCGAAAGTTAAACGGGGAAATCTACATCGCAGCCAAGGCAGCTTCTCCGCCAATCACGTTCACTCGTTGCTATTCTTTTTCGACTCGAACTCAACTAACCCAAGTAGAATCTGTAGGTTGCCTTTCGAACGCGGCATCCAAATCTGTTAGTTTCACGCCCGCATGCTCGGATCGGTGGCGCGGTACCACGCGACAAATTTCTGCAGGCCTTCCTCCAGCGTTGTTTGCGGGCGGTAGCCGAGCAGCTTCCCGGCTTTTGAAATGTCGGCCCACGTCAGGGGTACGTCGCCCAGCTGCGGAGCTTCCCGCTGAATAATCGCTTTCTTTCCGGTCGCGTGTTCGAGCATGCGCACCAGTTCCGAAAGCTTTACGGGTTGTGAATTACCAAGATTGCAAATTTCAAAAGGTGCTACGTTCGTGGAAGAGAAATCGTAATCGAGCGCGCCGAGGACGCCTGCGACAATGTCGTCCACGTACGTGTAATCCCGCCCCGTTTCTCCGTCGCCGAAAATGGGGAGCGGCTTTCCCGCCTCCATTCGAGCGACGAACTTGTGAATGGCAAGGTCGGGCCGCTGCCGTGGTCCGTACACGGTGAAAAATCGCAGAGCCATCACCGGCAGTTTGTAAAGATGCGCGTACGTGTAGCAAAACAATTCCCCCGCGAGTTTGGTGGCGGCGTACGGCGAAATCGGAAGCAGGCCGGATTGCTCTTCGGAAAAAGGCACCCGGCTGCCGGCGCCGTACACGGAGCTCGAAGACCCGAAGATCAGCCGCGGGACGTGGAATTCCCTGCAGAGCTCGAGCAAATTCACCGTGCCGGCCACGTTCACCCGCTCATAGAGCCGCGGTTGCTCAATCGAGGGGCGAACGCCGGCCCGCGCCGCAAGGTGAATGATTGCATCCGGCCGAACGCTGGCCACGGTTTCCCGCAGGCGGTCCATCGCACAAATGTCTTCATCGAAAAAATCGAAGCGTCCGATTTTCCGGATCGATTCGAGATTGGCTTTTTTCCACGTGGGCGAATAGAACTCGTCGAGGTTGTCCACGATGCTCAGTCGAGCATGGCTGCGAAGCAACGCTTCCGCCAAATGCGACCCGATGAACCCAGCTCCACCCGTCAGTAAAATGTGCTTCGGATTTCCGGCCACGCGTCGATCCCCCTCGGCTTGGAACAAGAACGGGTCAGAGTAACAGCAAATCGCGACGCAGCATAGGCTGCGCCGCCCGAATCCCTGAGTGGCGCAGGCTTCAGCCTGTGGGGGTTCATCCTTGCAAGAACCAAAACCCACAGGCTGAAGCCTGAGCCACTAAGCGGGAATTAACTCTTTGGCCTTCCGGCGGTTAATAACATACTCCCATTTGCGTCCAAACGAGCACAATGTTTTCTCCGAGAGGATCATCGGCTCCGAACCGCCCTTCCAGAAGTCCCCGAAACCCGTTGTCGCCACTCCTCGAACCATATTTTTCAAACACCGCTTCCTCCGGGGTCTTTCCTGGGATCGATTTCTTCATCGCCACAACCGGTGGCTCTACCCTGCTCGGATCGTGAGAACCGCCATCCGTTGCACCATCGCTACGAACAGCCGCCGCGTCAGATGACTCTTTGCCAACAATAACCAATAATAGCGGGCATGTTTCACCAGCCTCCCGCCCGTCTTCACCAACCGCTGCAGGAGACTCGTCAAAGACCAGTTCCCGATTCTTTGCGGCAAAGCCAGACGCCGCCAAAGGTTTCCCAGGTTATAGGCAATGATGGTCAGCCATAGCCGCACCTCGTTCGACCGGAACCGGTGACAACTGAGCCGCGTCATCTTCACTGCCTGCTTTCCTTCTTTGATCCACTGCTCCGCTGTCCCGCGCTTATTGTAGAACCGCACCACCGCCCGACTCGGCAGCGTCAGATTTGTCACAATGAACCCCACTCGCGGGTACAACTCCCCGGGATGATGCTCCACCTTCGCCACCACCCGGCGGGCCGTCTTCCAACCAGCCGCCTGATAGAGAAAGCCCTTGTACTCGACCAATGACTTCATGCTCACCTTGCCACGCTTTGCCGAATCGTCGATTCGCTTCCGGTTGCGACATCGACGATAGCGGAATGTGGCGTCTACCGCGGAAACAGTCTGTTTGCCATCGCTCATCGACTGCGAGTTCGCCGGATGCATACCCGTGTGCTGGGGTTCGACTCCTTCGAAGGTTTTCCAGAACCGTCGCATCAGGACGGGAATATTAAAGAGTCCGCCGTTAAGAGTTAGTTTTTGGGCGGGGAACTTAGGCTGGGAGCGGTGAGAGAGGGTGGAAGGCGGCCAGGAGCGCGGAGAAAAAAGCGCACAAAAAATAGGAGACACGGTTCAGGAAGCGGAGGAGTTGCCGGAGGTTGAAGCCGGCGGCGGCGAGCAACGCGTTGCAGCGGTCGCCGGTGCGACTTTTCAACCAGTTGCGTCCCAGCAGGCCGTCGTTTTTAGCGTGACCGATGATGGGTTCGACGACCGCGCGGCGCTTTAGCCAGCGTTTGATCTTGTCGGTGACGCCGCGTTTCTGCCCGGTGATGTACACAGCGGTGTGGGGATGACCGGTGAGACAGTGGCCCTTGTATCCTTAGCGCATTTCCATAAATGATGTAGCTCTCCGAAAACGCGATTGTGTGACAGAGTGTATGGCTATGAGACCCATACCTGTCCCAATGCGTCGACGAATCCTGCAACTCTATGAACGAGGCAAGCGCACTCGCGAGATCGCCCAGTTTTTTGGCTTTTGCGTGGCGGCGGTACCCCGTGTGCGCCAGCAGTTTCGGCAGCGCGGCACGCTGCAACCGCGGACTCATTGGAGTGGACGCCGCACGCTGCTTACCAAGGAGCACAAGCAGCGGCTGCAAGAGTTGCTGTCCGAGCAGCCCGACGCCACGCTCGCCGAGTTGGGCACTCGCATGGACCGGCCCTTCCGAACTTCCACGATGGATTTATGGCTCCGGCAACTGGGCTGGAGGTATAAAAAAAACTCTGGCCGCCGCCGAACAAAACCGGCTGGACGTGGCCGAAAAAAGAGCTCGATGGCATGAACAGTTGGCCGCGGAGCCGGTCCCCAGGCTGGTTTTCGTGGATGAAAGTGGGGCCAATACGCAAATGGCGCGATTGCGTGGTCGGGCCCTCGGGGGACGAAGACTGGTGGCCCACATCCCGCACGGAAGCTATCAGACCAGTACGTTGATCTCTGGCAAACGCCTGGATGGTCCTTGCGCCCCTTGGCTTTTTGAAGATCCCATGAATGGCGAGATGTTTTTAGCCTGGGTGGCGCAAGGACTGCCACCCGCCCTGCAAACAGGCGACCTGGTGATCCTGGACAACCTAGCGACGCACAAAATCCGGGGAGTCCGTGAGACCATCCAAGCCAGTGGTGCCCGGCTCTTCTATCTGCCGCCTTATTCTCCAGACTTCAATCCCATCGAACCGATGTGGAGCAAGATTAAGCAAATCCTCCGCAGCAAGGCTCCCCGGACGGAAACCGAGCTGCGGCTGGCCGCCAAAACGGCTTTCCAGAGCATCTCCAGCATCGATTGCAAGGGCTTCTTTTTTAACGCCCAATACGCTACATCATTTATGGAACTGCTCTAGATCCAGCGCGACGCGGCTGGGGCTGCGGCCAACGATCTTCCGTACATCGTCGAGAGCAACTTTCAGCGTGTGACCGTCGTAGGGATTGCCGTGCAACGCCCGCGCCTGCAAGTTGAAGTGCCCGCCCTTGGCCGGATGCAGATTCGCGGCGATGGAAACTTTGCAGCCGAACTCGTACGGCCCCCGCGCATTGCCTTTGCTGATGCATTCCACTTCCGGCGCATGCCAGGAATGCGGCAGGCTGAACGTAGATCTCGTCGACGGAGCCTGAGCGCAGTAGCTTTCCGTCGGCGGTGCAGTTAAGCGCCACTCCACCGGCCTGCTTCACGCAGGCACCATGAGATCGCGCAGATTGGGAAATCTCCGGCATGTTTCTTGCGGCTGAACCGCCGCGCTGGTGGAATTCGTCCGTTGAACCCATCACTACTTCACGTGTTGCTGACGCCAGGCGCCCAGTTTGCGACGGAGCGGGCTACTGGGCCTCATAAGCCCCGATGTCGATTCGTCCTCCGACGATGCGCGGATTGCCCGCGAAGTCCGCGGCTCCAACAACTGTCGCGGAGGTGCTCGGGTCGCCCGCGTTGATAGCGGGCGAGGTGGGTTGGAGGCTAAAGTCTCCGGCCAGTGCGTTGTTGAATAGCGGGTTCAGCGTCACCGAGTTGGCCCCTGGACCAGTGCCGCCACTGAACCAGAGGTTGTAGTTTGACGTTCCGGTGGGCCAGCTCAACGTGTTAACGTAATTTGCCATATTATTGGAAAAAATGTTGTTCTCCCATGATACCGACGCCGACACCATCGGGCGAATGGCGATTCCCGTGCCATTACTGTAGAAGGTATTATTGAACGCCTTGATGTTATAGACGCTAGAACCATCGGTATCGCTGTACCACGTACCGAGTACAATGCCGTACTGGGAGTTCTGCACGACGTTGTTCCGGATCGTCACGTCGTGAGTGTTTGGATATCCCGGTTCTGAGAGCGCTTCGAAACCTACGCCTGCGTGGTCAACGAAATTACGCTCTATGACGCCCGTATTGCTACCTTGGCTATAAATAGCCGTTGACGGACTGCCGTACCAAACCGATAGATCCCGCTTGATGCTGATATATTCCAGCTTGTTGCCGAGGATCGTGTAGTTGTTCGCGCCAGCGCGGGTATCGATACCGATACCATCCGTGTCGTGGATCCAGTTGTTTTCGGCGGTAAAAAATGTGGAAGTTGCATCAGCTGTCAAGGCCTGGCTGTAGTTTGACACTATGTTGCCAAGCTCGTTCCCGTAAACCAAAATATTACTCGCTGAGCCAAAGACAAGAAAGTGCTCAAAGGCGGAGGTGCCGTCATGTAGCCCTATGTCTTTGTTATTCAAGAACCGGTTGTACTTGACTTCAACAAAGTCGGACGTTCCATCGATACGAACGCCGTAATTCAACACGAAGTTCACTTCTTTGGTCGTAAAGTTCTGAAAGGCGAGGCCCTGGATGCGGACATACGAGCGGTTACTGACACGCAGAAACGGAACGCCATCGCTCACCGTCCCCAAATACGCATAATCCAGAACAACCTGATCGCCCCCGCACGTGACGCCGGTGTAGCCGCCACAGCCGCCAGATGGAACGCTGAATCCGTTGGGTTGGAAGGTGATATAGTTGCCGGCCGTGCCAGTGACGCCGAGCGTCAACCGCTCGTTGTAGGTACCGGCCATAATGTTGACGGTGGAGCCAGTCGTCGCATTGTTCATCGCCTTCTGGATCGTCTGCCACGGCGCCGACGAGCTCGTTCCGCTGTTGGCGTCGTTGCCGGTGGTCGAGACGTAGAATTGGGGCCCGGTAGACACCGGTGGGACGCCGCTCCCAGACAGCGAGATTGTCGTAGGTGAATTCGTGGCGTTGCTCACCACGCTGACGCTGCCGGTCAGACTTCCGGCTGTCAGTGGTGCGAATGCAACATTCATCGTGGCCGATTGGTTGGGCATCAAAATGATACCGGGCGTGACGCCGCTTGTGCTGAATCCTGTGCCGGTGACAGTCACACTAGAAATCGTGACATTCGAGTTGCCGGTGTTCGTTAGTGTCGCATACAAGGAGCCAGTATTCCCTACATTTACATTTCCAAAGTCAAGGCTCGTCGTGTTTGCTCCGAGCAAGTACGTTGCGGCATTGACCGTCAGGGTCGCCGCGGAACTGGTTGCGCTGCCCGCACTGTTGGTTATCCCAACAGTGAATTGTGCCGCATTATCCGAAGTGGTCGTCGCCGGAGTTGTGTACGTGGATGACATTGCACCGCTGATCGCCGCTCCATTCTTGTTCCACTGGTAAGTTAGAGGAGCCGTGCCCGTGCATGCCACGGAGAATGTTGCCGACTGCCCGACAGTAACCGTCTGGCTAGCTGGCTGGGTCGTGATCGAAGGTACGACTTGAGCTGGATCGGTCGAACTTGCTGGCCCCTTGGCGCTCCTCAACCCTGCGCATCCTAACTGGGGGAGAGCTGCCAACAGGACCGTCAGGAATATTGGGAAGATGAAGGGGTTACGATGAATCAAAACCTTCGGTCCATCTGCTCGGAGATGAAGGAGCTTTAAGGCTAGGGCGAGGTAAGACATAAGGCGAACAGCTTAACATCCGCGCGCGCGCGCATGACTGGTCGGTAGAACAGATAAAGGACAGCAATTCCTCGGTGTCCGAAAGGACCACCGAAGCTTGCCCTTACGACCTAGTACGGGGTTTCATGATTGGTGCTGTGCTTTGTGGCGTTCGAGTTCGGCTCTGAGCGCTTCGCACTCAATGAAGTCCCTGATGGAGCCATTCCGCAGATCCCAATTGAGCGTCCCGCCGCTCCAACCGGAGTCGGAGGTCCGCGAAACACATTTTGCTTGCTTCAGATATCGCGGAAATAGAGGAAGTTAACGCTCGCACTATGCGCTAACGTGCTGCGTCGCGGCCGAGCGCGAAGAAGTCAACTGGATTCTCGCGCCGGTCTCCGATATAACTGTGCGTCATGCCTGACGCGATTTCCGTTGAAGACCTGGCGAAAAGTTTCCCGTGACTACCTGCCGATTCAAGCGCTCTTTGGTGACCACTGTTCTCCCGCTGCTGCTAGCGCCCGCGTTCTTACCTCCTCTTGCAGGCTTCGTTCTCCCTTGTGCGCAAGGGCGGCGTGGTTTCCCTTCGGGGCCGCCGCAAAAGCGGCCATCAGATGCGTGTCTAGCTCCTCCTTGCAAAGTGGCGTGCCGGACATTTTAAGAAATTTCTGGTTGTGGTAGCGAGCGTTGGTATAGTCCACGATCTCTTTCTGTTCAAACGCCCGCTTTAGCTCGTCGATGCCGTACTCCAAATCGCGAGAAGCCTCAAACCCTAGCTGATTGCGTATTTTGTCGAAAGACACGCAATAGTTCCGCTGATCTGTGTTCTCGACGTGCTCAACTTCCGTTCCTGGGAAGATCCCCTGAATCTTTTCGGCGAGCTGCGAGAGAGTGAGATTCAGACGTGTGTCACCCAAGTTGTAGACTTGGCCGCTCACTAAATCCAAGGGCGACGTCAAGACTTTGAGTACCCCATCCGCTACGTCCTGCACATGAATAAATGGTCGCCACTGCTCTCCGTTGAAGATGATGATCTTCCCTTCCATGCAAGCCCTGGCGGTCAGCAGATTTACCACCAGGTCAAATCGCGGTCGGTAGGAGAGGCCAAAGATCGTGGCAAACCGCAGAATGACGGGATGGAAGTTGTCTTCGTGCGCGAGTAGAAGAGCTTCCTCCGAATCGACCTTGGTTTGTCCATAGAGCGATATGGGCTGGACAGTGGAGTTCTCGTCCACTATTGCGTCGGTCGCACCATAGACGCTGCAGCTCGAAGCGAAGATCATCCGGTTGATTCCAAAGCCCTTGGCTAGTTCGATGAGCATTTTGGTGGCGGCGTAGTTGATCTCGAGCGTGGTCTGGCGGTCCAAATCGCACGCCGGATCTCCCACGATGGCTGCGAGATCAATGATGGATTCCACGCCTCGAATGGCAGCCACCATGTCCTGAATGTTTCGGCAATCGCCGACCTGCAATTCCAGATTCGGGTGTTCGCGAATCGCAGCAATGGGCCCGTCGCCGTAGATCAGGCTATCGAACACGCGCACCCTCTTCCCGATATCTAAAAGCTTTCGGACCACAATGGAACCGATGTACCCCGCCCCGCCAAGCACGAGGATCGCGCGGTCCGCGTGGGTGACCATGCGGCTGCTCCGGGGTGTGATCGTGTAGCGCCGCTCGAGCACCATCTTGGCGAAACGCGACAGGGGCCCGATGATGATAGCCAGAACAGAAAACAACACTAGGCTGATCCGTGGCACCATTTCACTTCGAAAGAAAAGAAAGTTACATACCAGAAAGACGAGAATGCTTGTCCCGAAGCCCTGAAGGACCACCATGGTCTTGTATCGGCTCATATAGCTGCGCGAGCGGGTGTAAAAACCGTTCAAGAGAAATACCGGCGGGAACAAGGCGGAAAGGATTAGGAAATATGGGATGTAGTACTTTTTTGCTGCTGCGAATCGCAACGCCGCTGAAGCCGTCTCTCCCCAAAACAGCAGCCAAAAGACCGGCAATAAGAGGCCCACGAGTATGGAGAAGTGGATCATGAGAAAATCGGCGAGCATCCTGGGAAGTGCCTGCGACGGCTTGAAATTACGAAGTGCTTGCCGCATGTTCATCACCTCAGTTCTGGTAGAGTAGGCGCGAATTCGGCTTGCGCGGAAAAACGAGAAGGGGATGCCATTTCTTCGCAGTCTTATTTGGAGAGGCTCCGCCAATGCAGGGGCTACGTTCGTGTCTGAGAGAGAATTGCTTCTAGAGCTTGCCGGGGATCAGTTGCACGCCTCATGTTCGGCCGAGCTCCGCATGCCGGGATGTTTGGACAAGTAGTCTTGTAGCTTCTCTGCCGTGGTGGATACCGTCTTCTGCACACTCAACGCCTGAAAAAACTCCATGCATTCTGGACAAAACTCGTTTCTCTTGATCGCAGAGGCGCACCGCCCACACCGCTTCGGAACTGCGCTGGACGCGTCTGCTCTAATACCGTTCGTCTTAACTTTCTTCATCGAGCACTTGCGATCGACCATGGGCCGTTGTTCTTATGTTCTTCGAGAATCTTTGGTAAAAGTTCCGGCGCTCGCGCTGCTCTCCTCACTTCGTCGATCACGAAAAGCTGCTCCACTTCGGAAAGACTACTGGAACTCGGCAGGCAGATTCCGCGGCGGAACAGGTCTTCGGCCACCTCGCCACCATAGCGCTCGCAATGGGCATAAAGGGGCTGGAGGTGCATGGGTTTCCATACCGGCCGGGACTCTATGTTTGCGGCATCAAGTGCATGTATCAGCTGGTCTCGCGAACAGCCGAATCGTTCTTCGTCAACCAAAAAGCAGCTCAGCCAGTTGGTGTGAAGCCCGTAGGACGCCTGAGGCATTAGTAAAATGCCGGGAAGGTCAGCAAACGCGTCCCGGTAGTGGAAGGCGACAGCGCGACGCTGTTTCACGCGCAAATTGAGGACCTCGAGTTGGCCTCGCCCAATGCCCGCGATTACGTTGCTCATGCGGTAGTTGTAGCCAATTTCAGAGTGCTCATATGCGATGCCGGGATCGCGGGCCTGTGTGGACCAGAAACGGGCCTTGTCCACCCATTCACGCTTTTGGGCAACCAGCATCCCGCCCCCCGTGGTCGTAATGATCTTGTTTCCGTTAAACGAGAAGGCTGCTACATCTCCTAATGTCCCCGCCGGTCTTCCCTTGTATGTCGCCCCCAGGGCCTCTGCCGCGTCTTCCAGCACAGGCACGTCGTAACGTCGACAGGCCTCAATAATGGGGTCCATATCCGCACATTGGCCGATCATGTGGACCACGATGACGGCCCTCGGTAGCCTGTTCCTACATGCACGATCGCGAAGTGCGTCCTCAAGGATCTGAGGATCCATGTTCCAGGTAGCGCGATCACTATCGAGAAAGACCGGCTTTGCTCCAACATATCGAATCGGATTGGCGGTTGCTACGAAGGTCAGCGTCGGACAAAAGACTTCGTCCCCATCTTGGACACCGAGCAGCTTCAATCCCAGGTGAATGGCAGCAGTTCCGCTACTGAGCGCAACCGCCGGAAGCCCGATCCGGTCCTCGAACTCCTCCTCAAAAGCCGTGATGTTCGGACCCACCGTGGACAGCCAGTTGGAGGCAAAGGCTTGACGGACGTAGGTCTCTTCGGCACCGCCCATATGGGGGATAGAGAGGAGGATGCGATTCATTGACATGTTCTCGGCAGCAGCTGATTAGTTCGGAGTTGTCTTCGTGTTTGCGAAGGGAATTTGACAGGCACGTTCACGGCCGTAACGCTAGCGGGAACCGACTCCACAAGGACTGCCCGAGGCATGGTCATTTCCGCTTCTTCCAAAGAGATCGCCACCTGAATACGGTATCGGCTTCCATCAATTTCAAAATATGCAGCCTCTTCTATTCGATCGGTCGTGAGTGCTATCAGTTTAGTTATGAACTGACGTCGATTCGTCCAAGTTGGTCTTCTGAATTTGTTCCTGAAACAGGTCCCCGCGTTTGTGAAAGGAACCTGCGTTGCCGTTCTGAGGGACTCTAGAGACTCGACTGGACACAAGTTCCAGCCATGCTTCTTGAAACACCTCGAGTTCCAGTTTTTTAATTTTCCGATATAGCGTGTCGGCAGTATCCGCGGCCGAGATTTGCAACTCTTTCTGATGGATAATGTCGCCAGTGTCGAATCCTGCATCCATGAAGTGGAGCGTGGCCCCGACGGGTGTTCCCTCAAGGATTGCCCAAGTCGGCGTGTGGCAGCCGCGGTTGAAGGGAAGGTAGGCGGGATCAAGGTTGAGAAAACCGCCACGGCTCACGGCAAGAACCGATTCGGGAACCAGATAAGGGAAATGTACGCCTAAGATATAGTCGAGCTTGAGGCTTCGTAGTTTTTCGATACCAGCCGGTTCGCGGAAGCACGCGCCGACCATGATGCAGTCCTCGGCCAAATCACTGCACAACCTTCGCAGCTCATCCGTGTGGGAGGCCTTGGACTTCTCCGGCACCAACATTACCTTTGAAGGATTCCACCGTAGTTTCTCCGGGCCGGTTCTTCGCGGGAAAGGACCTTCCAGATAGTGCGTGCTAGAATCTTCGCGTCCAACCAGAGACTCCAGTGATCCGCGTACCACACATCCAACTCGAATTTCTGCTTCCAGGTGATGGCGTTGCGGCCGTTAATCTGTGCCCAACCCGTGATACCTGGAAGAACGTTATGGCGGCGGGCCTGCTCGCGGCTATATCGGTCCAAATACAGCATCAGCAGCGGACGCGGTCCGACCAGGCTTAAATCCCCTTTTCCAGACGTTCCAGAGCTGTGGGAGCTCGTCCAGGCTAATGCGGCGCAGGAATTTCCCCAGTGCGGTCAACCTTTCGACATCCGAGAGAAGGCGTCCTTGGGCATCGTGGGCATTGGTCATCGTCCTGAACTTTGTCAGCGTAAATAGCTTGCCCTTATAACCGGACCGCACCTGACGGAACAGCACCGGGCGACCCATTGCAAGCCAGATGGCCAGCGCGATGATTGCAAGGAGTGGAGCAAATATCAGCAGGGCAGCGCTTGCGACCACGAAGTCCATGGAGCGTTTTGCGAAGCGGCTCACGACGAACCCCTTGAGACAACGGACGCGACAGCCGGCACCGATGGCACCGGCAGACTTTTCTCTCGAAGCAGCCGCGTGTATTCGCGAGCGAGCACAGCCCAAATCAACTCCTGGCGGAATTCGCGAAGAACTCGGGCGCGGCCCGCGCGACCCATAGCCTCAGCGATATCCCAATTCTGAAGCAACCGCCTCAGGGCTGTTGCCGGCACCCCGCTTCTCCCGGCGGCACTGGAATGCCGTTTACATCGTCAATTATGGTGTCCATCGTCGATTAACAGCTCGTTTCAACATCGAACGTCACCCGTAGTACTGTACAGAATCGACGACAGGTGGGTAGCCGGGAACTCGAGCTTCCTTGCAAAGATGTAGCTATGGATGCCCTCTCGCGAGAGAAAGCGCATTTCGATGGGCCAAAAGCCAACCCGTTTCAAGTATTCGTGAATCTCGCCGTACTCAAAGATATGATACTCGCTTATGTACGGAAAACTGCGAACACCAATAGCCATGAGCGGACGGAGAAACAGCAGCGCGAAATGTCTGGCAATTTCCTTCAGGCGACGAACTGTGACTTTGGGCAGCGTTCCACTAAAACCATGTGCGCCGATTACAGGGACGTGGACAACGATATAGCCGCCCGGACGGAGCACCCGGAACATCTCTCGAAAATATGCTCTTACAACTTTTATGTCAGACACGTGCTGGAGGACGTGCGTGGAGATGCACAGATCTGCGGAGTTATCTGCGACTGGAATAACAGGCTTATCTATTAAAAACGGATGAATTCGCGCCGCCCCCGGAACACCGGAGACTTGTGCAATACGCTGAGGCGAAACATCGAGGGCATCAATCTCTTGAAAGTCCTGGGCAAGAGCGCTCGTAAGGCGGCCAGCCCCACACCCGACTTCCACGCATGTGCCAAACCGCGTTGCTCCGTACTGCCGGAGTATCTTTTTCAGATCGCGCCATTCGGCAATCCCATGTGCGAGATCGTGAGAGACGCCGAGGTCAAGTTCCCCTAATGTGCGCCATTCAATATTTGAAGCGCTTGCGTGCGTCATTGGAACCTCCTCTCCGATGTGTTCCATCTTTCCTACTCGTATCGTGGGAGGCCGACGAATTCACTCCATCTGTCGACTCCGAGAATGCCCGCGTCCTTTGCTACAAAGTGGTGATGCCAGCCAGGGAGGAGCCGGCAGGCTTCGGGCTGGACCATGATTAGTACCCCGCAGGCTCTGCTACTTCAGAACAGCAGATTCCGATTGCGAATAGCGCGCAAAAAAATCCGTCAGAACGGCAAATGAGACCAGCAGGTCAACAGTCCTTTTCACTTACAGAGGCAACCCGCACTGCCTGCGATTGTGTGACATCTCGTTTGCGAGTCCTATGCCACCACGCGGTTCTGTAACTCGGTGGTGAATTCGCACAGACGCACTCTGCCTTGCAATGCACTAGTGGCGACCTCCGCTCCCGCACGATGCGCCTCGAACCGTTCGTATCGTCTTTTGAAGCTAGTCGGCGATGGGGCTTTTGACCTTCAGTCTGAGGTCGGCGGGTACAATCCTGTCTTGGATCAGGCGGTGAAGCTCTTCAATCAGGGCGCCAGCTACTCTTTCCTGCCGAAATTCGCGCACGATTCTGTCGCGGCCCGCATGACCCATGCGTGCCCGTAGCGCCGGGTCTTGAAGCAACTCATCAATTTTTGCCGCCAACGCATGTGCGCTTCCCACTGGAACGAGGAATCCCGTAAGACCATCTACGACCGAGTCGATAGCGCCGGTCGCTGTTGTGGTGACAACCGGCACTCCACATGCTTGCGCCTCCAGCGGCACGTAACCGATACCTTCGCGATGTGTTGGCAGAACAAGGACATCCATTAGCCTATAATGTGAGGCAGTGTCGGAGACGCTACCAGTAAGGACAATGTTCTGATCGGCTTCTATTTGGTTGCGGATTTCAGCAGGGACCGGATCGCCGTCTTCGAACTCGCCAACCAGCAACAGACGAAGAGTGGGCCAGGATTGGCGCAATTTCGAGAAGGCAGCAATAAGGTCGCCGATGCCTTTGTCACGCGTGAACCTCCCCACAAATCCGATCACGGGAACCCCGCGGGGAATCCCGAGTTGGTCTGCGAGGAGATCTTTCTCTGGCGAATTGCGTACAGCGGGTGAAAACCGGTGCACATCGATACCACAGCAGCTGCCGCTTCCGAGAACTACGGTTTTCCGAGCAGGTACCAGCTTCAATTCAATCGCGCGCCGGCGAAGGCTCGGGCTGACACAGATCACACGATGCGCGCAGGCACATGCAATTCGTTCCATCATGATCAGTAACGCTCGCTTAAGACCTCTGGTAGTTTCCAAGCGGAGCCCATGTAGCGTGTAGATGCGGCAAGGAACGCCTAGAGACCACGCCGCCAACCCCGCCAACAAACCGGCCTTGGGGGTACCGACATTCGTTATCATGGGCCGCACTCGCTGAACCAACCGGAAAAGCTTCCATAGAGATACCCAATCTCGCACCGGCGAAATCCCTCTGTTCATGGGGACCGCTGCGTGTCGCACGTGCGCACTCTGAGCAATAGCCTGGAGTTGTTCGCCGGGCGAGGACACCAAGACCGGATCGAAACCGGCATCTTGCAGCATCCCTATGATTCCGCTGAAGAAGCCCCAACTTAACGCCGATGTTACGGCGAATAGGATGGGTATTCGTGGGGCGGTATGGTTTCTTTCTGTCGGCGAATTCTCATTGATCATCATTAGATGTTTATCATCTATGCGAAAGCGATGACCTCGCTAGCCAGTTCACGATGCATTCTCCGTTGCGGCCATACTTCGGGCGCGCACTTCACTCAAAAAAGAGGTGCTGTGCTTCTTCAAGTGCCTCAGGCTGGAAAGTCTGCGCCATTTTGACGTTATGTTCGATCATCGTGTCGGCGTCGCAATTGTGCTGTGTCATGGACAACTCTCAACCGTTAAGTTTCCGTGTTGTGTAATGTGTCCAGGTCGAGGGCCACACTCATGTGCCTTCGCCTCCACTCTCGTGTTGCCTCCCGGACATGGGCAAAGAATTGGCGCCTTCGATGAGTCAGCGCAGAATCGTGGTAATCGCGAGCCCTCGCAAGATTCGCGGCGGACATTCGGGTCATGCGGGCGGGATCCTTGATGACCTCCGTCATTTTGCGCGCTAGAGCGGTCGCGTCCCCCCGAGGCACGAGCTCTTCGGGCGGCAGGAGTTCCGGAATACCATCCACGGCGGAGCCGATACAGGGTAGGCCCCGCGCCATCGCCTCGATCATGGCGCGGGGAAGCCCCTCGGCTTTCGATACCAGTATAAAAATGTCTGCGTAGTCCAATTCATTCCTCACCGCCGCCCCGCTCGGAATCTGGCCGGCGAACCTCACCTGCTGCCCGATCCCGCGAAGTTGAGCACGCTGTTGCAATTCGGGGCGGAACCGGCCATCGCCGACGATCACTAGTTGAATCTGGAGACCTGCTTTGATACACGCCGCAACAGCGTCGATCAGGACGTCAAAGCCCTTGTGCAACACTTCGAGCGAGCCCACGCTGATTATACGGAGAGGAGGGGTTAGGACGGCAAAGCTACGAGGATTGCTTAGGAAGGCGTCATCGCCCAGTTCGATGCTCGAATACGTCGTCGAAAACGCCGTGTCCTTTCTAGGGTAAAGGCGCTGTAGGGCGCCGTTGGTGACGTACGCGACCGCGCATGCTTCGCAGCACTGGCGTTTGAGCTGATTCGTTAGCAACCGGCGAAGGAACGGGCGCATCGCGTGCTTAATGGATCCAGGCGCGAGAACTTCATAGGGGTCGCCAACCACCTCCAACCCAAACGGATGGCCCGGTGCCAACTCCCGTTGGACGCAATGCGCGATGGGGGAGGGAACGCGCATAATGACTGCATCCATTCTGCTTAACGCCTTTCGGATGGTCTCCTTGATCGAGAAATATTGCTGAGCATATTCAAGTGGCCCCACATAATAAGGAAGGGCATCGAATGCGACACCCTCGCCATCCGCACGCCTCCACCAGGAACCTGGCGGTTTCGTTGCATTGGCTACCCGGGCTATGACGCGTACTTGGCCGAACACGCCGAGGTACCGCTTCCAGAACGAGTACGAGCCCGAGCCACCCGACCACACCCGACCGTCGGCGGTTCGCACGAATCGCTCTTCTACACTGACGAAAACTCTCATTTTGTGTAATGGCGCATACTTCCGAATCGGTGTTATCAATAAGGAGGCTATAAGACGGGCAACGCGTTCAGAAAACAAGAAAGAGGATTAGCAACGTGCTCAGGTTAGCGTGCCTTTCTTGTGGTGAATACTCGGAGCGAATCGTATCCCTTCTCCCGTCGCGCAAGCGGTGCGCTCGGTTCGGTCTAACTCGCCTCCGTTTGACGCTATTCCCACGTCGAAAGAAAACGCCACAATGCCGTGGACCTCGAGCAAACTCTAATTCGATGCTCGAATAGTGTGTCGCGAAGACACGGCCCAGGAGGATCTCTCGCGGCAGATCCACATCGGAAACATTTATGCTCATGGCCCGGGCCATAGAGTCCAAGACGGCCCCGAAACCATTCAATTGCATAGGTACTCATCAAGACTCCACAAATCGAAATTGGAATTAAGAACCAGTGGTTAATCTGGTCCGAAGACAACAAGAAAGCCCCTGAGGTAATACCAATTATGAAAAACGCTATAACGGCGGAGCTGGAACTGTCGGCGATCGTCTGAGGAAACACATTCGGCCTGACGACGCGTTCGACATTTTCTCCCATGTGCTTCAAACTGGTTACTTGGGAAAGGAAGTCCATCCGCGGACCCTCTGCGTGTATATTGCTGCGCATAAACTGTGATTGAAGAGCATTCTCATGCCGGCTTTTTAGCCGGCCGATAACTACTCCGCCGGCGCGCCCTTCCCGATGACAGTGCTACGGTAGGAAGACCTGAAGAGTTAATTTATCGTGGGCTTAATCTCTGCCGCCGATCGGTACAACCGTGCGGTCACAGAATCCATAAGGGTTTTTTGTCGGCCATCATATTGGTCGGCGATCACCGTGAACATGGAAATCGCTTCGCCAAGACGCGCTGTGCTATTTTTGAAAGACAGGATATCAGCGCTCGACCAATGGTTCATATGGAAACAATTCGTCCAGACTCCGAAAGGGCGCCATCGAAAACTCCAAAATTGCTGCGGAATCCACGTCAAGCCAAATTCATCGACATGAGGTAGCGGGAAAAACCCATCGGAGATATAGCGAAATCCTAGCTCGATTAGAACCTCAATCGTAACGGTGTCAAATGAGTTCGCGGGCGCAATCCAAACCGCGGACTCGATGCCCTCTCTCCTAAACACCTCTAACCCGGACCGGAGCTTGCTTCTCTGTTCGTACGGTGGGAGGCCGGCGAATTCACTGCGTTTGTTGACTCCGAGAATGCCCGCATGCTTTGTCACAAAGCGGTGTTGCCAGCCATGCATCGCAATAGTCCAGCCCCAAGCCTGCCATTCGCGGACACGGTCCCAAAAACGCGCGTTGGGTGGGGATACCCGCAAGGCGTCATCCCGGTTATCTGGTACCACGGCGAGGATGGGTTTGATTCGCTGGTCACGCAGGATTGTCTCGATGTCGTCCCAGGCACGCCAATTCATGAATGGGCAGATGTCGTCAAACCGAAACAGATAATGAGTTTTCATCCCGTTCCTCATGCTCCCGTTGTAATTCCAGCGCGCGCGATCGTCTCTGCACCAACCACGCTCCGCGCTGCTTAATCGCCCACATGGCCACTTCGCCTTTCAGCGTGACCGCTCTTTCGCAGTTGAACTCGTGTAGAACGTCCCCTCCGAACTGAGCTTTGAAAACGTTGACGCGTAATTTCTCCTCGTCCTGACTATCGGTATAGTAGCCGCCGAAATCGTAAATGCGCACGCCAGCTTCCCGGAACCGTAGCATATCCCGCCAATACAGGTAGCGATTTGCGCGCCCGATTAAAGCGCGCCGGGTTTGATCGCTTGTCGCTCTGAACGACGCGCCGGTATCAAGAATGCGCACGCGGGACGGAGTTACGATGTAGCTGTTGGCGGCGAGTAGCTCGCCAAACTTGTCCCGAACGAAGGAAACGTCGAGCGCGCCATTGCGAGCCAGAATCCAGAGTCGCTTCCGGCTTGCCCCCGGAAGATGTTTTAGGGCTGCGCAGCGGTCGAAGTGATCGGCAAATTGCATTATGGCATCTGAATTCCCATCGCTCCAAAACTCATAGGAGAGTTCGTCCTTTGCACCGGCGCGACGAATCTTGTAGCGGGCACCCTCCTTCATCTTCGAAAGCAGTTCATCAGTTGACCGCCACAGATCAACCGCGATGGTAGAAAATGGCGTGCACGTGGCGCCGGCAACTGGCGTCAACCATTGGTTGTATCGAATGATGTCCACCTCCAATGTGGGTGGCGTCGCCTCGTCGAAATAGAGGTCGGTGATGCAAACCGACATTCTGGTAGAAAATATCATAAACAGCCCCGTTGACCCGTGCAGACCATTAGTGTAAGCGAGGATGAAGACGCTACCGTGACTTGATCTCAAACGCCTCGTTGTGATTCGCCGTTCCCGGCATACATCTTCCGAAAGGCGGCGGCGCTCGGGGGCATCGTGAAGGGACTTTTGCTGAAAGCGTCAAGGAGGCGAGCCCGCAACGCTTTGTCCTCGATCAATTCTACGGACGCAGTCGCCCATATTTCATCCGACTCCAACAGCGACATGGTCCTGATCGGCAGGTAATCGGCGACTTCGATCATTGGGGGAATGTCGCTTGCCAGCACCGGGGTGCCCGCCGCGACCGCCTCTAGAACCGCCCCAGGTAAGCCTTCTCGCAGCGATGGCGCAACCATCAAATCGGCGGCGAGGAGTAGACGCCTCACATCGGTACGGGAACCCGCTGCAATCACTCTATCATTAACTTCTAATTTACTCGCCAGATTATGTATACGACGACAAACTGGCTCTTTCAGTGCACCGACGAGAAGCAGGTAGGAGTTTGGCACGTGTCTGAGGAAAGCCGAAAAGATTCGAATTAGGCGAGCATGGTTTTTCTGAGTGACCATTCTCCCTACGTGTATCAAGAGGGTCGCGGAAGTCGGTAGGCCAAATTCATGTCTCACCCCTTTGGGATCGGGCTGCGTGTCTCCGGGATAGCAATCGATTCCGCTGTAGATCACGTTACATCTCGGATCAGCCTGCCAACCCGCCCCTAACGCACCATCGAGGGCAGCACGACTGACGCCCAAAATATCCGTCGCGTACTTGTCGATCCAACGCTTCAAGACGAAGTTGCGTGCTCGGCGCCAGAGATTCGCGCCCTTCCCGTCGGCCGTATTCCGAAAGTGCGCAATGCGTTGAGGCGTCCCGGCTTTTGCTGCCAGCCGAAGAAGGATTCCGGAAGAGTAATGAACATGTGAATGCACGGCAGAAAAGCTGTTGTTTCTCAGCAATTGTAGGAATTCGTGGGGAAAAGCAAGATTTAGCTCAAGCATGTGAACTTTGCCGCCGAGTCGTACTATCTCGTCGTCCAGCTCGCCGCGTTCTCCCGATAGCGTGCAAAACTCGAAGCGATAACAATTCGGATCCAGGCACCGAAGTAACTCCAGCGTTCGCATCTCCGCACCGCCGCGGTTCATGCATCCAAACACGTGCAAAATGCGTGCGGGCCCTTGTGGTGCGCCATGGTGGCGCTGGGCGCTTGTCGGTTCTAGAGCTTGTGTGTACCTCGGAACGGAACCACTTGCTTGCATAATGAGATAGCTTCTGGCAACTAGCAGGACAGTTGGATAAATCAGCAGCGAACTTCGCGCACCGGAAACACGGCAGGTGAAATCTGTTCTGGCATCGCGGCTGTGTCATATTGATATGTGGTTACAAAGTGCTCGAATTCAAAGCCTTTACCAAGTTTGTCCAGGGCTCGCACCCGACCGCCTGACTTTTGAAATATGGATGCGTCGTTTCGCTGGCCTTCACTTTCAATCGTTCTTCCGGCGATAAGAATGCCACCGTCCGTGAGGCAGTTCAGGATAGCCCGTAGGCTCTCGTGAATCTTCCATTGAGGGAAAACGGTCGGTTGGTACAAGTTCATGACGCGGACCACCTCGTATTTCGACGGCAAAGGGCTAAACGCATCTGCAGGCATGATTCTAAAGCGTCCGTTGCGGGCATAAGACAGGGCCGCCGGATGCACGAGTGGAATCTGCCGGAAAGTCCACCCGCCGCATCTAATGACCTGCTCGTCGGGGACCCCGTTCCAGTGTACCTCGGCGCTGCACAAGCGCAGATCCTGCAAACGTCGCCGCCCCCACGCACGCGCGAGCACGTTGAGTGGATACACGAGGCGCTCCGGTACGTCGATCGATACGACGAATGGAGGCCGCGTATATTGGATTGGTCTGCCGCTGGGCTCCAGAATGTAGGTCTCCCCGGAACTCCAGACTGCTTCCGTGACGTACAGGATGACGTCGGATGCCGTCATTCGAGCCTGCGGGAAGGCGGCGTGCACCCGCTCGGCCCAGTCGATCGAAAGCAGACCATCTGATGCTCCTAAGTCGTGAAGGTCCAAGGTCCGATCTGCAGAAAAAGTGCGCTCCAGCACCCGCTGAACGACGGCATCGAGGTCGTCAAAGCGCGAGCGATAGGTAGTGCGGCATATGCCTGACGAGAGGCGGACGTTGCGGATGACTATCTCGAATCTGGCCAGATCGGCGGGCGTTGCCGGAACCGGTATTTTCAAAAGCGCATACGAATACTGCCGCGTTTTCCCCAGGATTGTCCTGGAATGTGCAAGTTGATCACATCTCCATATACCGAACTTATACATAATTTAGCTCTTTCTTGATCAGATGCGGGAAGCGTCACGATCCCTGAAACTGCCCTTGTTGCACGACAGAGATTGCGCGCCGGCAAAGGTAAAGGTAATGGCTGTTATGCGCCTGCCACGCGCTTCTAGTGCGACTGTTATTTCCATGGATAACCTATTGGCCACGCACCCTGCGCCTCTCGAAGAGGTGACGGGGATTCACCGCGCTGAACACCGGCTTTCGGCTTATAGCCATTGCGAGCGCATATGGACCCAATGCGTACCAAACGACCCCACGAACGACCTCGGTGCAATCACTCCGTGCGTACTTCAAGGTGAAGACTAAAATCGTGGCGCTACACGCTATTTTCGCAAAATCCCCCGTACTCGAAAATGATGTGGCAAGCTTAGCGAACGCGAGACCGAGCATGCCAGAAACGAGGATCACACCGGCCCAACCCGCATTCAGGTAAGCTTCCGCGATAAACGAGTACCCCAACCCACCGCCTTGCGCAGCCTCGTACGGATCGACGGTCTGTATAAGCCAATTCTCGGGCGCGTGGGCGACCGCTGGATGAATATCCCAGAACAAATTGGGCAGCAATGTGAGAAGGCCAAACCCATAGCTAGTTCCGTAGTCGTATGGTCGAGACTCCGGCACCAACTCGACGGTATAGGCAACCGTAGTGACAGTACCACCCATCTCCGACACGGCGGACACTAGGGGATTATCTATTGAGTAAAAAGCTTGCATCCACGCACGCGACGACAATCGGTCTTCGCCCACAAACGATCGGCTGACCCTGACCAACGGCAATATGCTGACAAGCAGGACGAGTCCAATTATAGTCGGGATCTTAGAGATTGGTTTGATACAGCGGTGCCGCACCCAGAGATACGGAACAATTGAAGCGACAGCCAATGACCGCGCACCGAGAAACAATTGGACTAGAGCGTATAGTCCGATTAACGCGGCCGTCATGCTGAGCTGCAATCGCTTGCCCTTACTGGCGGCAGCAACCATAATCGCACCCGGCACCAGAAATGTAGCGACAACTCGGGGCAAGGCATTGAGAGAAGTCGGCTCTTCGCGCTGAAAAAGAGCAAAGTAGCCAGACGACATCACTACCGTTATCGCTTGCCGTAGAAGAATAAAGGTAGGAACTATCGCAATGCCAATCATGAACCAGCCGAGCACGCGAAGGTGATCTTGATTTGCTGCCGGCATCTCACCTCGTGTTGCCTTGATTGGCCGGCGGCCGGAAGCACCGAGCACACCTCCCATATGGTAGGACCAGAGTGCCAGAGTCACTAGATATAAGGTAGTTAGGGTCGTTTGATCTGAAAACTGCGGCCCAATAACATCTCCGTGATTCAATCCAAATGTTTCAAGAACTGTCCGCGAACCGTTGAAGAGCATGGCTGCAATGGCAAAGATAATGTACGGGTCGAAGAGCGAGTGCGAAATACGATGCCAGGACAATATCTGAACAGCAAAGAGGATCGTAAGCACTACGGATGTGGGATAGATAACCGAATCCGCCGAGAGATGGTAAGCGCTATATGCTAAGGGGGCCAGCAGGAGCAGCACTAACACGGCAGAGGCGAATATAAGCACGGGTGTTTTTGTATTCTTGAGAGTTCCCCTAAATCGGCGAAGGGAACCTCTGCGGGGCTCACTGACATTCGTCTTGAATGTAGTGATTGTACGGCTAGCCACGATTCCTCCCAACCGGGGTCGCGGGAACAGGGCTTACGAGCCGAAAAGCCGCCACACTCTCAAGGTAGGTGTCGTACATCTGCTGAATGCCCCGCCTTATATCAAAACGGCTGGCATCAAGTATCGCCACGGCACTGTGCCGGTCGAAGCGTGGATGCTCTGCGGTTTCAGATGCCACACGGGCCCACTCACCAGCCCCTACGGACAACGGCAGACGGTGTCCCAGCGCGGGATTCACAATGGCTTCCTCTGTAATAGCGTGCGAAGCCACACAGGGCAGACCTGCCGCTTGGCTCTCCATAAGAACGATGGGGATGCCTTCATGAACCGAGGGCAGTAGGAACACGTCCATGGCGCCCATCATTAATCTTGGGATGTCCAAACGCAGGCCTGCGAAGACGATCCTATCTTTCAATCCCAGCACCGCTGCACGCTTTTCTAATTCCGGGCGCAATGGTCCGTCGCCCACCAGCAAAAACTTTGCCCGGGGCTCATGATTCAGAATGCATGCTGCTACTTCTAAAAAAAAACTGTGGTTTTTTTGCGGATCGAACGGCCCTACGTGACCGAAGATCATGTCATCCCGTGAGAACCCGAGTTCGGCCCGTACGGCGGCCCGATCGAAAGGGCTCCGGAACGGTGCCAAGTCGATTCCACAGTGGAGTACCCTCAACCGTCGATCTTGGCGCCATCCACCTCCGAACAGAGCCGAGGCGGCCGGTTCGCTTACCGCAACTCCATGAGTGCAAGCAGTGAGAATGAGCCGCTCCATGGCGCGAAGATATATCTTCCTGATAAGTCGCGCCCTCGACTCGGCGGCCATCGTATCGTTATGGCTATGCGCAATTCGCACGGGTATCCCGGCGATCCTTCCGAGCGCCAAGACAAACCGGCTGAAGTGGTGCACGTGGCTGTGCAGCACATCGAAGGGGCCATTGCGGCTAATCACTTGGAGAAACCGCGCCGAGTATAACAGTGGGTTCTCCGTGTGGGGGCACCGTAAAATCCGCGATCCGAGCGCGAGGACTTCGTCGTCGTACGCGGCGGGCCGAAGGGTATGAACCAGGAAATCCGTTTGGAAGCTCTCTCGATCGAGATGCCGCAGTACATGCATGAGCCAGGTTTCCACACCCCCACGGTTCATCGCTCCCAGCACGTGAAGAACGCGAAGAGGTTTCATGAAATGTCTGCGGACTTGCGCGCTTCCATATACCGGAGGATTACCATGATAGCCGCCAGTTGAACGAACCCGACAACGGCGAGCGCCTTCGCCGCGCCCACCGTCCCACCCGCCTTTACCATCACAAGGCACAAAACGAGCGTCAGGGCCGTGATGAAGCTGAACAACGGCATCTGAACTCGAAAGTGCCGCCTCGCAGTCAAACTGTAGCCGGCAAACGACGCCATGTAACCGGCTGCTGCCGCGACCATCAGCCACACGAAGAGCTGGAGGTTCTGAGCATATTCGCGCCCATAGGTCAGCGTGATAATCTGCCGGCCGAAAGCCAGGGCCGCCACCACCCCGCAAATTCCCAACGTCATTCCGATGAGGAGCAGGCGATGCGAAAGTCCGCGAAACTCCCGGGTCTTGCCCTGGGAAGCATAGAGGGCGAGCCTCGGAATTGCGGATTCGCCGAGTGCGCCCACGATCATGGCGCCCGCCATAAGGATGTAGCCGAGAGCCGAGAAGATGCCCAACTCACGAACGCTCCGAAAATAACTGATCGTATAACGCGGCACGTTGGCGTTCAACGAGAGCAGCATGCTGACGATCCCGAGCGGCAGCGAGAGGCGGACCAACTGCTTCATTCGGGGAGCTGACAACCGCGGCATGACGGTTTGGCCCATTCCGCGCGCCACCATAATCCCATGCCGCAAATCAAAAGCGGCGAAGACCCCGGCCCAGGCTACTGCCATCCCGCAGACTGCGATCCACGTAGTGTGAAATAGTGCAAAGCAACCGGCGGCCGCTATCAGCGCCGACACTCCGCGGAGCATGAGTGATTTGGCTATCAGATCCATCCGCTCCTGCTGCTGCCAGAGACCGTACATGACATCGCTCAAGGACTCGATTCCTTTGGATAGCGCAAACGAAGCAATGGTGAGAGCTGTTTCGCCGCGGTAGAGCGCCCCGCCGATACCGAAAATCACGCAAACTGCCATGATCGTCATTAGTATTCTGAGCCCGGCGTAATCCCGGAATTGGAACTGGAGACGAGCATCAGTGGCCTGCACAGCGCGGAGTGACAAGCTGGCGAAGAGCATTATAGGTGCCGTGATTGCGAGCCCCAGACTGAACTGCCCCACAGCCTCGGGGTTGCCTAACCGGGCCAACAGCACCAGAATTCCCCCCTGCGTACCGATGTACACGACATTGCCCATCAGGGTCCAACTGAAGTTGAGCCGCAGAGATCCCCTTGTTTTTGGGAGCGGACATCCATGCTCGATGGACTCGTCGTTTAGAATTGTGTTGCTGGACATTGATTACTACCAGTTCGGACCGAACATGTATAGCAGCCACGACTGCCTCCGCAGTTCGCTCAAGACATACCCGCGGAAGAATTTCATCCTGCACTTGCCTCTTGGGTAGCCGGAGACGCGCAGGTCGTCATGTGCTCCGGAAATCCATTGCTACTATTATATCCGGACTCCCGAAACAACTGTTCGAGCTTATCGGCTGTTGGCCGGCCGTTGCGTCTGTGATATGAAGCAATTGCAAACCGCGGCTTGAAGACTGAGAGGACGCTGCCCGCCCTTTCAATGGCTTCAATCTCCGCTGCTTCGATATCCGTCTTCACGAAATCAAGGCGCATGAGCCCGTACCGGCTCAACAAATCTGGAAGCGACTGGACGGCAGTCGTTCAGGATCGTGCCCAAGACTCGGGCCCTATCTTCGACGAAGCCCTGGTTGGCTGCCACAGCGACGGCTCTTGTTGTGTCCGGCCCGACTGACGAGAATTACTGCGTCCACGATGCGACATACAATTCTGGCGTCCGGCATCTGGAGCATCGGTGGAGTGTCTATGATTACTATGTCGAACTCTCTCTTGAATTTCGCAACAGGTAGGGGAAGGTTCTCGGAGTAGAGCAGATTGACCGCACATTAATAATATTTGTTGTACCCGTAGCCGTAACTGTAATTGTTCGTTTTCTCCGGATCCCATTGATTCAGAATCGTCCCGAGGACACGCGTTCCGTCGTCTGTTAGCCGCTGTCTGGCAGCTACCGCTGCGTCCCTCACTGTCTGAGCCGAACGCACCACTAAAATGACGCCATCTGCAAAGCGCCCGAGGACCCGCGCGTCCGGCATATGCAGCATTGGGGGCGTGTCGATGATTACCGTATGGAACTCCTCCCGCATGCGGTTCAAGAACTCGAGCGCCCGTGGTGAATGAAGCAGGCCTGAGATGTTAGATGCCAATGACCCGGAGGGTAGCAGATACAAGTTCCTGAAGCCCGTCTTGAAAACCATCCCCTCACAGCCATTTGGTGGCTTTTTGCCCTCGAGTAGATCAGTTAGGCCCCACTGGTTGGGCACGCCGAAGATTTCGTGGAGTCGCGGCCTGCGCATGTCGCCGTCGATCAGAAGGACGGACTGCATAAGGACAGGCTGGCCGATCTCGGCCAACGCCAGCGCCAAGTTACTCGCTACCGTTGTCTTTCCTTCCTCCGGATTGGCGCTGGTGATCACAATGACGCGTGGTCTGTCGCCGTTCTCCCCGGAGTACAGAATCGAGGTGAGCGTTGCCCGGAATGTGTCTCCAATGGGGGAAGGTTTCTTATCCGAAGTGATCAGTTCCACCTGCGGTTTGCCGTTCTCCGACTTCTTGTTTTCGAGGGCCTTTCCGTTCTGGTAGTAAGCGGGGAGCCGGCCCCATCTTGCTTTCGCTGAAGGGATCGCGCCCAACTCCGGCACGTCAAGGTATACCGTGGCGTCACCGGGGCCTCGGATGGTTCGGTTGGCACGTTCTTGTACAACGACGAAGGCAATACCAAAGAAAGCTCCAGCAAGAAGGCCGAACGCCGAATTCAATACGACGCTCGGTTTGTAAGGATGCGTTGGCGGTTCGGCGGAATCCACTACGCGTATATTACTCGCGCCCAGGGCGGAGGTCATACCGGCTTGCTGGACATTCTGAAGCATGGAGTCGTAAAGCAGGCGGTTCGTGTCCACTTCGCGCTTGAGGATATTGTAGTGCGTAACCTCGGCTGCCTGCTCGGACATCAGACCGGCTTGGGAGGTGTAGTTCGCAGCGAGCAGATGCTCGCGGCGCTGGGCGGACTGAAATTCGTTCCGGATTCGCTGGATGACATTGGTGCGTTCCTTATCGAGGGCCGATTCTAGAGCTGTTACCTGAGCTTGAACTTTTTTTACTGCTGGGTGGGCCGGGGTCAGCGAAGATGAAATCTCGGCAAGCTGGCGGCGAAGGTCGGTGAGCTTGACCTGGTACTCCTTGAGGGTTGCATCATCTAGTACTTCGGGGAGAGATTCCGGAGACGCTGTGGATGCCAACTCGTATTTCGATTGGCTGGTGACGCGATCCGCTTGAGCCTTGGAGAGTTCTTCCTGAAGCTGGCGGAGCTTCTCCTCGGCGACGTTGTCCTTCTCAGAGGTAAACAACAGGCCAGAAGCCTGGGCATAGCTCTGGAGCTGATCTTCAGATTTTTCGAGTTTGATCCGGACGTCTTGCATCTGGCGAGTGAGCCACTCGCCCGTTTGCTGGGTGGTCTTCCAGTGGGACTCGAGGTTCTGCTGGACGAACTCGGCGGTTAGGGTGTTTGCGAAGTCGGCAGCAAGCTGGGGGTCGGTAGAATCGTAGCGGATTTCGACGAGCCGCGTGATGGCTGTGGTGCTAATTTTCAGGTTCTTGGCAACCAGGGTCAGGATCTTTTCGCGGGTTGATGCCTGCCTCCGCTCGGGTAAACCCAAGGCTTTGCGCCAAGCCGAGTGGCCACTTCCCTCTTCTGGAAACAGTTTTTTCCCGAGATCCAGCTTTGCCGCCACGCGATAAATTAATGATTCACTCTGGAGAATCTTGGCCTGGGTCTGAAGATCGGATCCGGGAGCGTAAGACGCCCCATCATCCGCGGTAGGGCTAACGTTGCGCATGTTCAGGAAATTCTGGTTAAGGTTCTGAATCTCGATGGATGCCCGAGCCTGGTAAATTGGCGTCTGCGGAAGCGTGAGCAGCAGGGAGGTCAGGAGGCCCAGGAAAACAATCAGAATCAGGGTACCTTTGCGACGCCGGAGGATTTGCAAATATTCGGGCACCAGACCGGGGCCCGGCTCCTCGAACACATCGGGAAACGGCTCTTCCATGTACTGCCGCCGCGGTGGCAGAAGGCTAGTCCTGGCACCCTTCCGCGTCAAAGGGCCCTGGCCAGGATTGTCCAATAGTGGTTGGTTTTCCATATTAACTTAACCTCAGTAGTGGTAGATCGCAGCGCCCGCGACGGCGGAGAAGGCGTTCGGAAGAAAATCGGTCGTGAAAACTTTACGACTGCTGGTGGGCACAACCAGGACGTCATCCGGGCCCAGTTCAACGTCGTTTGCCTTTCCAGAGAGTATCTGCTGAATGTTCACGGCAACCTCCCTGAACTTCGGCTCCCCGGAAATCTCATGAACAATCCTCGCCTTATCCGGCTTCGCCGTGCGCCCGAGTCCGCCTGCTAAAGATAATGCTCTGAGGACGGATACATTCCGTTGTCCCCCCAGCGTGAACCCCCCTGCGTGCTGAACGTCGCCGACGACGTAGATCATGTTGGAGCTCGCCTCGGAGACGGAGATGATATCATTCGGTTTGATCTCAATGTTCGCCGCCGGATTCTTTCCCTCGAGAATCTCCTGAACGTTCAATTCGACGCTGCTGAACTGTCCGGTTGGATCTACCCTCGCACCGGGTAGCGGAATTTCGCCGGTCAGTCGAGGGCGCGTTACCGTGAGGATGGAGCCCGCAGTGTCGCGAGGGCCGCCGGCCATGGAGAGGACTTCGTAGAGCGTTTGCCGCCCCCTGAGCTGGACTATACCGGGTTTCGTGACTGCACCGAAGACCGATACCGGCTGACTCCGAAACTCGGTCACTGTCACCGAAATCTGCGGCTCTTGGATGAACTGCTTGTATCGGGTGGTCAACTCCACTTCGAGTTGCTCGACGGTCAGGCCGCCCGCCTTGACTCGTCCGATCATCGGAAATGTAATGTTCCCGTTCGTGCCAATGAGGACTGGCTTGTCGGAAATCTCGGGGGCGTCTAACGCTCGGATTAGGATCTGGTCATCCGGCCCGAGGACATAGCCAGATTCCGTTTGCGTAGAAGTGACCGCTGGCTGCTGGGCTGCGGCGTAGACAACAGCAAGAGTCAGCATAACGAACAACGCTAGTGAAGGCTGCACAATGCTTTTCATGATTCTTCTCCCAACGGAGGATCCGATATTCGGGTTCGAGGGACTCTCTAAGACATTTGATACACTAAGCTGGCCCAACAATTACGTCCCCCAAAACTACCCCGATGGACTCTGAGTCAAAACCCTTCACGACTAACCGTTGTATTTACCAGTTGGTTCCATTTATGCTCGTAATAGATACGCCGAATTCTCATTTACGTCCGTATTATCGATTCCAAACAATTTTAGAAAACAGTGATACTGCACGCACCACCGAAGGTTCTTGCGAGTCGATGACGCTTAACGTCTGGCCTTTTTCGGCTTTTTCGGCGGCGAGATGAGAATATGGAGGCGCGGGACGGAATCGAACCGTCGTTCAGCGCTTTGCAGGCGCTGCCCTTTGCCGTCTTGGGTACCGCGCCTCAAACCTGCATCACATAAGGAAACTTCAGTGGAAGATCTTGCCATGATCATAGAGGAAGCTGAGTACAAAAAGTAAGTAGCTCTTAGGGTTGCTACTATCATCTTCACAAACGCGCGGCTCAGCGAAGTACGCCTTCTTGCTCATGGCGGCCTGAAAGGCGCGACGCGTGTCAGGATCAGTCACATCGATAATCTTGCGCCTCGGCTCTCCCGGCCATGAACCGAAGTAATGTGCGTTGGACGGCATCCGTTTAGTTGATACGGTACAGGACGCACTAGCGTCAACGCAGTGAAGCTGTCCGGCATGCACTGCGCCCAACGTCCGTACCGCAGCCAATGTCCACCAACCGCGTTCTCGCCCAACGCTTCCCGTGGAAATCAAGAAAAAACTTACCAAAGAGTTTCCGGAGTTCAGTGTCCGCAACGCCGGATTGGTCGAACAAAACCTACTGCTTGCTGAATTGGTCGATCGTGCTGTCGTCGCAGTTACGGTGTGTCATCACCTCTCAACCTCCAAGTCTTGCTAACACACGCTCCGTCTAGCTCCTCAAGTCAGGCTCTCCGACGGACAAACTCGGCTGCTGGCTACAGCTTAATACGATCTGAGCAGCGAAACTCCAAGCTGCTTACGGCTGTAACTGGTCATGCGAGAGGAGGTTTCACGTGCAGAACATCCGAGTAACTCGAAAACGTAGAATTCGCAAGTACGTCCGTGTCATGGAATGCAAACACGTTTAATACGCTTTTCAATCGGTCTGAGGTTCTAAGCTGCTCGCCGGAATCGCTGTACATTTTATAGCCAAGGTCGGTCAAAAACCGCCAAACGGCGTTACCATTCAGGTTAACCTCCACCATCACGCGGGGCTTTAATACCTGAAGCGTTCGGGTCATACCCCGCAAAGCCTGAAGTTCCGCACCCTCAATGTCGATTTTAATGAACCGTGGGGAAACTGCGTATTGATGTACGAAGTCGTCGATCGTAATTGCTTCGACCGTACATGCCTCATGCTGCCCTTTAAGGTGGTTTCGCTTACAATATTCCGCTAATGCTCTGAAATCAGGCACAAGGGTCGAGTTTTGCCCCGTTACAGATTCGCAATTCAGAGTGACCGCCCCGGTCCTGTCGCTAACCGCCTTGCGCACGACCGTGATGTTGTTTCGCGGGCATAAGTCGACATTCCTGGCTAAATAAGTGAGGTTTTCTGGGCTGGGTTCAAAAACGTAGACGCGGCCTGTGCGACTGACGAGATAAGAAAAGTAGACCGCCGTGTACCCAATGTGCCCACCCACGTCTAACACGCAGTCGCCTTTGGAGACAAGGCGTCCGAATAGTTCCATTGTGCTCTGCTTGCGATTCCTACCATGAAACCAATACTCCTTGTGCTTAAAGGAATGCAGCCTAATTTTGTCAGAAGTCCAATGGTGAGTCATAGTTACACCACCAGGATTGATGCGCTGGAACACAGGGAGGAAAAATCGCTTCAGGCCCTTGGTGGGTTCAAACATCATGCGTGACGTACCCGTGAAGAGATGATACCGCACGAACGCGCCGCTGGAGCTGGGTTCCTAGGATCAGACGGCTCGTCGCTTTCCTAGGTCAGGTAACGAATTTGTGCCACTGCGCATGATTCTTGCAGAAAGCTTTGCAAGGCGTGCTGGCCCGCTAGACGCGACGCAGCCAGACTTCTCGCCAGTACAGAAAACAGGACCGATCGCAACCGAGTCCTGCGCCTCCACAAACAACACCTTCGAGAAGAACGGTGTTCTTCACACGGCGTTGAGATTTGTGGTACTCATCGAACATCAGTTCGAGCCTTTTGAAGACCCGATATTGCTTGGCGCAATGCTGCCTCATTTCTGGTGTGAAAACCAGACCGTGGTATTTTCCTTTATCATCGAGCGTCTTCAGAATTTCCGGAAGTGACTTCACCTCCACCATCTCGCCCGGTTTCAGGTCCAGAATTTCGTCTTCGCAAACCGGCGTGCGAACGGTGCGCTGGTGGCTTTCGAAGCGCTCTCGAAAGGCCGCTATCCGGGGATCAAGGGTGGCGTAGAATGTGTACCGCAAGCCGCGATGCCGGAGATTCCAGAGAATGCGCGCAGGAACATACAGCCATCCTGGCCTTCGCATGCGGCCGCCGTGCTGTGCGGTCTCAATCTGGCACAGCGAGGTACTATTCTGATGTTGTGGGCTGTTGTCGGCCATTTGCCGCCTCCTGATTTTCGCATTCAGATTTCGGATTCTCGTCCGGCGTTGATTCTTCCCGCAGTTCCTCGGCAGCGTCCACAATCTGAAATCGTGCGCGGTAGGCAGGAAAATATGTTCCATCCATCTTCCTGCAGAGCCTCCTTGACTGATTCTGCCGCTCGACGGTCAGAGCGTCATACGCCTTTTCGTCCAGAATCCAGCGGCCCGTGTAAAACGGATAGAATGCATCCGAGAACGACGCCTTGAATCGGAACAGTGCATCGTCACTCCTGCTCCCACGTCCGCCGCCGAGGTGAAGGTAGCGGTTACCTCGCGTACGCGCCCAAATTTGTGCTTGGTGAATGATTAGCTTGCTAGGGGACAAGTTAGCGAAGCGGTGATCGCTGGCCAGCAGATGCACGTTGACGATACCTGCGTATTCGATCAGAAGGGCGGCCGCGATGACCTTATCCGCGTAACGTGTTACCATCAAAGTACCATGAGAACCGAGGGCTTCCTTTAGTTTTCGGAAGTGGTTTCCAGGAAACAAATAAAACGGGGCGGCGTTATTTCGCTTCATCGTGGTGTAATACAAGCGCACGAAGTCGTCGAGATATCTCCACTCTGGATCAGGCGTAGTGATCATGCCAAAGCCCCAGAGCCGGCGCAAGGCTTGTCGAAGCTGCCGTTTGTACGAACTCCAGGCTTCCGCCTCGGAACCTGACAAGTTAATGGCGACGGTTTTCTCCTGGCCCTCATCATCCGCTAATTCGAGTGTTTTCCGATCATTTCTGATGTAGGGCACCCAGCGGTGATTGGCTAGCAGAGGGTGGAAGCGAGTAAAAACACTGACGACGGACTGCGAGCGCCACGCCTCCACCATTGCGCCCCAAGCAGAAGTCAGAAAGGCCTCATCGTGATCGCCCCCGCACGTCAGTGGACCTGCGTAGCCGTAAACCGATGTGACGTTGTAGAGCTTGCTTGCTGAGGCGTACTCAAGTCCTTCGATATTCTGCAAAAGATATGGCCAAGCCACGAACTTGCGGGCGTTGCCGTATACGGCGAGGCATGGTTTTCCGCTTCCGAGAGTTTCAGCGACCTGATGGTACTCTGCTGTGTGAAAGAAGTCGTGTGCGGTACACTGGAGATAAGAACGCCATTCGGCACTCGTTGAAGAAATCAACTTCAACGAATTCCGCGAATCTGCGAATCCAGGAACTTGCAGTGGTCTGGGCGACGTTGTCTCATTGTGTGGCCGTTCACTCAAATATGAATCTCCCGGATTACGCTCTCGTATAGCTCGCGCTGGCGTGCCGAACGCTACGACTCGGTCAGGTACGTTTCTTAAGACCGTGGCGCCTGCGCCTACAACTGTGTGTTCACCAATCCGGATTGAGTGGGAAATGACCGCACCGATGCAAACCGCGGAGAAGGCCCCGATGCGAACGCCTCCGCCAGTCACAGCTCGAGGCGCGAGGCTCGAGAACCGTTCCATAGTCGAGTCATGGTCCAATGAGGAACAGGTATTCAGAATGCAGAATTCGCCAATCTGGCAACCGGTGTTCACTACGGCGCCTGCCATAATTACGGTTCCAGAGCCGATCAAGACATCTCTGGCGATTCGCGCGGACGGATGTATAGCAGCGACGAAACCAATCTCCGGTACTAACTCTCTAACGCGTTGGACCATGTGGCTTCGTATCCAGTTATCGCCGATTGCGACGATTGCGCTATCACAAATGTTCGCGGAGACAAGCGCAGGCAGGTCATCACTAGTTCCCAGCACCAAGTATCCAAGCGCCTCAGTTCCCGGCGCCTTGTACGTATCGAGCAGCCCGACGATTTGGGAACGGTTCTCCTCCTCGAGGATGTCAACAACAACTCGCGCATGCCCTGAGCAGCCGACCACAACGATTCTTGGCACGATGGGCACCCTGGAGTCTTGCCCGCGGACCGCGGACACAACGGTCGCATTGGCGTTACAGTCGCCACTTGTCGGGAGCCCGTAATCAGTCCGCTGCTGCTGTTTCATCTACTGTTGCTCCGTTTGGGTCGAGTTGCTAGCCGCAGCCGGGGACCGCGACCTTTGCACATCTAGCGGCACCAAAAGAACGCTCCGATCTGTGGTGACACCCCGCTGCGTCAGCACAACCCAGATCGTGACGAGCACGATGCGCAGATCGAGGCGCCAGGACATGTGCTCGACATACCACAGGTCCATGGCCAGGCGCTCGTCAAAAGACAGGCAATTTCTACCGTGGATCTGGGCCCAGCCGGTAAGACCGGGCCGCACAGAATGTCGGCGACGCTCTTCATTTGTATAATAGGGTAGATAGCTTTCGAACAGCGGCCGAGGGCCAACGATGCTTAGATCACCCCGCAAGATGTTCCAGAGTTGTGGGAGCTCATCCAAACTTGTGCGTCGTAACAACAGACCCAGGCGACTCAGGCGCTGTTCATCGCTTAGTAATCGGCCTTTCTGATCAGGCGCTTCATTCATTGTTCTGAACTTGAAACAAGTGAAAAGCCGTTCATTCAGCCCGGGCCGGACCTGACGAAAAAGGACAGGCCTGCCCATGGTAAACCGCACCGCC
Source organism: uncultured Acidobacteriota bacterium (assembly GCA_963719875.1). Classification (GTDB taxonomy): domain Bacteria; phylum Acidobacteriota; class Terriglobia; order Acidiferrales; family UBA7541; genus Palsa-360. Next base: position 1,335,102 of record CAVRDJ010000004.1, read on the forward strand.
GCCGCAATGAGCAGCATGAGCGGCGCTGTCAGAATAAGAAGTGCGGTGGCACCTACTACATCGAGAAGCTTTTTGAACTTCGGGTACACGCGTTGAACCTCGCCATGTCAAATTCTGTTACTAACAAACTGCTGAAACGCTAAGCAAACGCAACAAATTACGTCCCCAAAACTACGTAGACATCATTCTCTTTAGAATCAATCGTAGCTTCATTAAAGATCACTCCATGAAGACGTTTCCCGAGCACTTCGAAGGCTCGTCTTGAGAGCTCCCGCGGAGTGCTTTGGGCCCGGATTACGAGTAAAACCGCAGCCGCAAAGGGCAGCAACTCTGCAACGTCTGCGGCTGGAAGCACAGGCGGTGCGTCAAGCACCACCCAGCGGAAATGCTCTCGGGCCCACGCCAGGAACCGCTTCACTCCAGCCCCTTTTATTAGGTGAGAAGGATGGTTGGGGATCTTGGTGACTATTGCTGCATGAAGAGAAAGCTCTCCAATAAAGTTGACCGCCTGACCCGGTTCCACCCTTCCGGCGAAAGCGTCTTCAATTCCTGGCGCCTCCATCGCGCAGCCCAAGACCCTACCAGCTCTCGGCCAGCGCACATCAACTTCCACGAGAAGTGTCGGGTCGCCCGATTCAGCCAAGCAGGTAGATAAATTTAGGGACGTAAGGGTCTTTCCATCCCCCACTCCTGGGCTGGTAATCATTAGAACAGCACCCGTGTCAAACTCCTGACGCAGAGTTCGGCGCAAGAGACGGAACTGTTCAGCGGCCAATCCATGAGGATCAGCACGAAAAACCAGGCGGGACTCTTCCTGATGTGGCAGGGTGAGACGCCGGAAACCATTCAGTATCGTAACCCCTTCAGGAGATTCAAGCGTGTTGGACATAACGATTTGGCGTGGCAGTTCCGGAGGAAATTGTCCCGAGCTTAGTTGATGTAGCGGGCTCTCGTGGGACTGCACGTTACGCGACCTGGACCTGTTGAGTCAACGACGGATTCAACCGGTGACGCAAAGCTTCCAATTCGCGGTAGCCTTTAACCCTCCGGAATTTCTTTTCGGCCTGCAACAAACCTGTCGCGGTCCAGCGCAGCGGCTGATCGCCTCCGCGCCAGCGTTTTACGTTGTGTGCCACACGCTCGACGGTGGAAAGGCACGACTCGATGGGATTGGTCGAGGCCAAAGTTCTGCGTAGCAGCGCGCCCACATTCAGCCGGTGCACGGTGAGCGTTTCTTCCAAGCCTTCTTCCAGACTGCGCGCCGCGCTGGGATTCACTCTCTCCAGTTGACGGAAGATTTTCTCCAACTCGGCCTTGGCTTCCGCGTAGCTGGTTAACGCGTAGGCGTTGCGGATTCTCCGGCCCGTATCGCCCTGGGCCTGTTTCGGCAGATGATCTTTCACATTCCTCCGCTTGTGAATCTGGCAGCGCTGCACCTCGGCGCGGTCGCCGAAGACTCGTTCGATCGCGGCACGCAGCGCTTTGGCCCCGTCGATCACGAACAAATAGCGTCGCTCCGGATTTAGGCCGCGAGCCACCAGGTCTTCAAGCAGCTCTTTGACGACGGCAGTGTTCTCGGTGGCCCCCTGCCAGAGTCCCAAGACGTGCTTTCCCCCGCTGGTTTCGATGCCCAGCGCCACCACCAGCACTTGCTTGCCGAGATGGATGCCATCGATCAGCAGCGTCACCAGATCGAGATCACCCAATTTCTTCTCGCAGAGTTGTTTCAACTGCGCCGCGCTGGCAGCCGCGAACTCCCGGCTCACGCTGGACTTTTCGATCCCGTACCCATCGAGCACGCTCTGGACTGCCCGGTGATAACTCCGCGATGTCAGCCCCGCGACGATCCCTTCTTGCACCGCTCGCTGCCGCCGCCCGTCGTGTTGCAGCCGCGCGTAACTGTCCAGGGATACTTCCTGGCCTTTCCGCAGGCGCACTCGGGGACGTTCCACCGCCACTTTCTGCCCGCCAAACATGACATAGCCCGGTTGCTGCCCCCAGCGCACGCAACTCGACGCCGGGTCCGGCTGGTAGCGCGGTCCCACGCGCCGAGTCACTTCCTCTTCGATCACTCCCCGGATGATCTGCAGCCCGGCCAGCCCAGCCAGGTGTTCGACCTGTGGTTGCAGTTCCTCCCAAAGCTCGACGAGCGGCAGTGGCAAATGCACCGTCAACTGCCTTGCTCCCACGACCTCGAATTTCCGATTGGACTTCTTCGCACTGCTCTGGTATCTCATGGCCATAGCGGCTCTCCTTTTCCAAAGAAAAGTTCTCATCCCGGACTCTATCCGAGTCCGGGCCGAGAGCCGCTACTTCCTCTTTCAGGTTTCAACTAAAGGCGGGACAACTTCCCGGAGGAACGCCCTGGAATATCTTCAATGGCCGACAGAGGCGCAAGCGATGGTGCTTCAGGCTTCGACTTAGCACTCTTGGCCGAAGTCGAATACAAGGGCTCAATTGCAACCAGTAACGAGTTTCCATCCTGGCCGAAGATGCTTACCTCAGTTGCCTTCGCCGATTTGGGGCGCTCTTTCTGGGCTCGCAATAGTTCTCTGTATAACAAACTCATCATAATTCAAATCCGAGTTGCTTCGTTTTCCTATGTCCTAGACAGCTAAGCTCTTGCCCTATAGGAACAGGTGAATTTTCCAAATGACGCTAATCAATGCCAGGCAAAGTACACCGCAAACGACACATGCGGAAATTGTCAATCGGCGATCTCGGCGCGCATCCGATGCGATTTCAATACGCGGAATCAACCCCATGATCCGCGCACCCATAGGAAGCAGAGCTTTCAATTCCATTTCCGTCTTGACTGCCGGATTAAACTCCTCTTTAGCTAAAACGCAAAAAATCGAAAGCCCGAAAGCGACCGAACTGGACAGGAGAATGAGTAACTTTCGTCTTGGTCTAATGGGCTTTTCTGGAACCTCGGCCACGTCCAGAACTGTGAATCGTTCGGCCTGTTGTTTCTGCTTAGCCGCGTCTAATTCCGAAGAGAGGAAATCCTTTGTTCCTGCTACCTGTTGCTCTCGGCTGTTGATGTTCCATTGAATGAAGCTGATTGCCAACTCATTCGCGACCTCTGCGGTCAACATGGGTTGTTTGCCCTGGTAAGTCACCGTAAATGTGCTTAGCTCCGGCCCTGAACCTTGTTTGACCTGGATCGTGATGTCGTGACGCATTTTCTCAAACAGTTCTTCCCGGGAGATTGATCTTCGGTGCTCGGGATACAGGTTGAGTTTGTCTATGATTTCCTGCAGACGAGTTCTGCTGAGTACCTGCTGGGCTAGAGTTTTTAGCCGGGAGGAAGGATCCGAGTTAACCGCAGGGCTTCCATACTTTTCTGGAATTTGTTGTGGATCAACCAGAATCGTGGTGGTCGCCTCATATACGTTCGGAAATCTTGCGATGATTACAGTGAAGATAAGTGCCAGCGCAAGGGAACTGACCAAAATGTGCCATTTGTATTTGACCACAAGCCGCCAGTACGCCTGGGCTTGTGCAATCGATTGCTCTAAGGGCGTCGCCATAGGAGTCCTCTAACCGACATTAGCACTGCATTAACAACGGCTAAGTTGAAACCGGATTGTCACCAGCATCTGTACCGACACGGGCTGACCGTTCAGACTGCCTGGCTCGTATCTCCAACGGTGGAGCGCATCGAGGGCGGCCTGACGCAGAATTAGGGGTCCGGAGACAACTTGTATATCGGTGGCTTTACCTGTCTGGTCGATCAAGGTCTGGATAACGACGTTGCCTTGCACACGAATCCGCTGTGCACTCGCTGGATACGTAGGAAGGACCGACGAGAGCAGCCGGGGTTGGTTTACTTGCTCATAAACTTGGGGCGGTCCATGCGAGGTGGAGTCGGACGGCGAACGTGTGGCAAGACCAGAGGAAGATGACGATTCCGTATGGACGGTATTGTCATTTGGGGGAACTGTCTCTAGGTCCGGCGCGGGCGCGGTGTCGATCTCCTGTGTTTCCGTATGGTGGACGTTCATCGACCCAGACAGACCCGACATGACATTCGGGACGGATTGCTTTGCCGGCGTGCTCGGCTGGCGCTGTTTCCACTCAAATAGCTCTCTGGCTTGGGGACCCTTCGCGATGATTGCAACCGATTGACTCGCTGGTTTCACTTCGGGCACCGGATTGGAATTTCGACTCGATTGCGTAATTTGCTCGACTACGGGAGCAAGCTTCGCAGCGGCATTTCCGGCGGTCCCCGACCACAACCAAAACATTCCACACCCTATAAGGACAAATACCAGGGCAATGGCGGCGATTAGCCTCGAATTCTGGATCGCGTTGTGGTACTCAAGACCTGTACCGATACCCTCGCGCGATTTCGCACGGGAATTTTTCTGAGGGCCATTCCGAGGCAATGAAAGATTCTTCTCTCTGCCTGTCAGCGGCAATGGAAGCCTTGTCCCTGGGACTGACTGGGCATCCCCACGCAATTCCGGAATCGACGATGACAGCTGCAGCACAACAGGTGATGCCGCTGAGAGGTCCTTTCCACCATTTTTCTCAGACGTTGCCGTTGCCGAGCTATGGCTGTCGGTCTTGACAGTTGAAACCTCCGTGACTCTGATTGTCGATGCCGAGGGATCCGTATCTTCCCGCGAGCTGATTGGGATGAGCGGATACGAAGCTTCCGGCTTGCCCGGCGGAGTGACTTGCGCCGGCGGCGCGCTGAGCGCCTTCACGTGGCTCGAAAACGCATTCGGATCGAGAGCTTCTGCGGCAGGCTTATTTACAGCGAGCGCGCGCTGCGAAGATATATCCGGAAGGGGTTCTTCCTTTTGCTTCGACAGCGAAGAAAGCGTTTCCGTTTGCTCTAGATTACGGGTGGACTGAAGGCGAAAATAGGATGCTACCTCGTCCACGATGTCAACCGGAACGACGCGAACCTGCCCCGCATATGCTGCAATCAAGGCCTGGTCGCAAATGCTGTTAACCAACCTCGGGATACCCAGCGAATAGCGGTAAATCGCTCTTATCGTCTCCGCAGGGAATATCGTGTTCGCCTGTGAGTTCGCACCCGCGAGCTTGAGGCGACCCTCAATGTAATGACAAGTTTCCTCCCAGCTAAGGGGTTCTAACTGACAACGGACCGCGATACGCTGCTTCAATGAGCGTAGCTCGAATGAATCCAATCTCTTGTCAAGCTCGGGCTGCCCCACTAAAAGGATTTGGACGAGCTTTTGCTCAGCAGTTTCGAAGTTCGTCAGCAGTCTGATTTCTTCGAGCACGGGCGTCGGCATTTGATGCGCTTCGTCAATCACCAATACAGTGGTGAGACCCTTCTGGAATTGAGTTACCAGAAATCCGTACAATACTCGGAGCAGGTTTCCCTTGGTGGATTCTGTGACCTTAATTCCCAAGTCAGAGGCGGCATTTATCAGGAAATCGATCACAGGCAATCTGGGAGCAAAAATGTTCGCGAACTCGATTCCTTCACTCTTCCACAATTCGAACAAACTTCGCACAATCAGTGTCTTGCCCGTCCCCACTTCGCCCGTCATGACAACAAACCCTTTGCGTTTTGCTACGGCATACTTGATAGATGCCAGAGCCTCCTTACTCTTTTCCAATGGGCACATGAAGGAGGGATCTGGCGAGAGTTCAAACGGGTTACGATTTAGTCCAAAAAAGTCTTTGTACATGACTTTAGCTGCTCGACTTTGCCTTTGCTACTGATTCAATGTGGAAGGCTCTAGCAACTCAGCCCCCTTTTCTGTTCGGTTCAAAGGGCTGCGCTAGGAGTGTACGAGCTATCTCGAAGGAGATCGCGGGACACAGCAACCCGCGAAAGCCTCACCATCGTTGTGCCTGGAAGCTCTCAATCTTGGTAAATCTGGCGATTCTCAGCCGCACATCTGTGTGCGCCGACGCGTGGCCACAACCGTCATAGCCAGACGGTATTGCGTTCAGCCGCTCCACGAGAAACGCGTCAATTTCTACCGCGGCTGCTTTTCCCAACATTTCCACGGAAAGGACCAGCCGATAAAGATTCTTCTTCCGTACCAGGATCCCTTGGATTCCCATCAAGGGGCCACACTTGACTCTCACCCACTCGCCGCACTTCAAGAAGGGATGTGGCTCGACGCGGGCACCTCCTTCGACAACGCGCCGAATGGCGTCGATCTCGGCGGGTGGAATAGCGGTCGGCTGGCCGGCGGTGGATACAAGGGCATGTACCCCCGGTGTCGTCATGATGGCCAACCGACGCTCGAGGCCTCCTCTTAGAAAGACGTAGCAGGGGAAAAGAGGTAAAGAGAGCAGCTTGGTTCGATCCTTCCACCGGCGCGCGGTTGAGTACAGTGGAAGCAAGATCTCAAATCCCTTGCTGGTCAGAATTTGAGCCACCGCTTTCTCGTGCTGGTGACGCGTATAAAGGACATACCAAGCACAAGGATCGTCGATATAACTAGCGTGCGAATCAATTGGTGTGCAAAGCATGTAGCTCCGCCCTGTGACTTACAGACTTTATTCCTGTAATCCTTGAAGGCAATTAGACTTACGGCCGGCTTTTGGGGTGAAATCGTCGCCTTGAACAACGCCAGCCCTAAAATCCTTGTTGGCAGCATCCAGCGCTGCCCAAATCCTCACCACATCTCTTGCCGCGCTCTTTCGAGATGGCCTCGGTGCCCAACACCCGCAAGGCGCAGATTCCTCGGCATTGATGCTTCCTTGCCGGTGGCACCCTGCAGCAGCAACTCATTCTCGCTCGGACTCTTCTTCACCAACCGGTGCAACGTCTGCACACACTCCGAATCCAGAGGTTGCGCCTCTACGACGATCTGCACCCTGCGACAAGCATTATTCTGAGGCTTCACTTCGTTTCAATCCTTCAATCCTGTAAACACTCCGTCCAGACAGTCCGCGGACGAAGCTTACTTTCAATCTTCAATGGGAGTTACACCGCCGCACACTTTGCAGCTCCTATTAAGAAGCGCAAATCCGTGACGTTCCCCTCGTCTCATAGCCTGCTCCCCGCGGAGGACCAGCGCCTTAGTTCTAAGCTGGAGATTTGTGTTGGCCCCAGTGACAGAAGCTAAAAAAACCTCGACCTGAAGATCGGCTTTTGCCGGGGGTTGAGAGTCGGAATAGATGAACAATCCTTTGAGACTGATGTCCCGCGTGAGGCCTCGCCCCTTTTGCCGGACACCCTCTCCGTCGAGCCACTCGAAATCCGCTACGGCTTGGACGCCGAAACGAATCTGTTCTCTTCGCTCCAAACAGTCCCCAAGATTCAGTGTCGTTTTCTGAGAGCCTCTACCATGAGCCTTCAGGATGACCTCCTCAACACTACAAAGCAGCTGCTTCTCCTCCCAACACCAAAGCGACAGAGCATCAAGCAACTTTGCGAGCACTCGCTGGCCGGTGCGACTCTGCCAACCCGGCAATCCCGCAAAATTGGCACTCGCTGCGCTTTCCAATTTTTCCCTGCGCACCTTCTAGTCCTGTTCTTTCTCGCTCCGGCTGAAATTGTTTCCATCCTCGTAGCGCCAAACGACCTCGCGACTCGTGATCGCAAAACCACCGTTTTGCTTTCCTTGTACTGTCCCTTCCAGTCGAAGGGTTTCGCCCGTGTGTTTAACTTGCATTTTGCGCTCCGAACCGGGAAGGGGCGGCAATGAAAAGTGCAATTCAACGGAAGAACCGATCGGCGGGCAGATGGCAGCATCCACGAATACTCCCTTCTCGCTGATGTTTCGAGTGCGCCCCTCGCCCTGTCGCATAATTTGCTGCTCATCCTCCCACGAGAAGGAAGCGGGCACCTGTAATGGATAGCGAATAGCCCCTCTGTGTTCCATCGGCCTTGTCAACCGGACAGCTATTCGAACGGCTATTCACATCACTTGTCACTGCTAAGCAGTTCAATCGCGTGAGACATAAGGATGGTGGGCAGGATGGCCCTCCAGGAATGTTTCCGCAATGGATAGAATATCCGTAGGAAAATCTTACTTTTGTACCTGGGTGTGGCATCAGCTTCCGCGACATGCGAACGGTTGCTTACTCAATCTTGGGGTGCTACTGGGAGCAGTGCTAGGGGAGAAAACGCTCTAGTGCTAGTGGGAAGATAGTCATTTGGCCTGCGGTAGAAAAATACCTCTTGGCGACTGCCTTTAGGACTCTGACGCGAAGTTTAACAGGAGACCCGATCTCGGCAGCCGAGCCGAGGGACAAGGATGGTGCACGGAGGTCGCCGCGCCACGTAACACCTTGACAGTCCTCGCCGTTACAGTGGTGGGTCCGGCTCACCGACTTTCGTTGTTTCACACCGACAGTCCATTCTCCCGCCAGTCTCGTCCGTAGAGTCTCGATTCGCGAAGCTGCACTCGCGTGCAGCGGTTGAACTCTGTATTCCTCAGGAAACAGAGTAATAACCGTTCTAGGGCCGTTCTGGAGAGCTATGACGATTCCCAGTCCTGTTATGCTGGACGGAATCGTTACTGTCTCACTATTTCCACAGGTCGGTTTGAACTTTGCTTGAATACGGTGGCCTTATGTCGTAGACCTCCCTCCTTCTCAAAGTGCTCCGGTCGGATGCTGGGCGTACTTCAACCCACATTTCCGAGGTGAACTCTTTCCAACGAACCTTCCGGTGTTATTTTTCATCAGTATTTATGCGGGTCTATATGCAACGGTGACTCCTCTGAGGTATACACCCAGTGGATGAGAAACAAAATCAGCCCTTTCAGCTCTCGTTCAATTCTTCCTTAAAGGTCGATTTCCAGGGATCGCGAGTTACTTCCGATGGCCGCCTTATTCTGGTTCGCGAGTTGGAAGAACGACTAGGGCTGGAGAAGCCCATCGAAAAACACTTGAGCGACTCGCGACAGGCTTCGATTAGGCTGTGCACGCTGACCCATCTAGTACGGCAGTCGGTCTACAGCCACTTGGCGGGCCATGAGGACCGCAACGATGCCGAACGACAGTTGGCCTGCTGGCCTACAATTTCGGCAACCTGTGGCACCGGGTCGTGCTTACGAAGAGAATCAACGCCTGGTCGTTGACTAGCTTCCCGCAGCGGCTCGTGAAAACTGGCGGGCGACTGATCAAGCACGCCAGATACTATTGTTTGCTGCTGGCCGAGGGGCATCTGCACTTGTGCCTTTTTAGCCAGATGCTTCGGCAGATCTATGCGCTGCCGGTGCCGAGCGGGTAGCACTCCGATTGCGGCTGCAAAATCCGGGGTCGAGGGATGAGGACCGGAGCAGTGCATGCGAAATCGATTACGCGGCAGCAAGCGGGGCTTGTCAGATGGGCGAAAAACGAGCCGTCGGAACCCCGCTGATCTCGCTGGGGCCCACTCTTGTGGCAAATTCGGTGTGTCGAGGGCAGGAGAAGCGTGGGATGTGCAAGCCAGAGGTCTAAATCGGAAATTCCGGCTTAAGACCCCGTCCCGCTCTGAGTTCAAAAAACTAATGAAGATTTCCATCGCTACTACAACTGGCCGCGAGGTCTGAAGATGCTGGTAGATGCGATCCAGTGAAGCCGGCTACAGGTGATATTCGCGACGGAAAAGCGGATCAAAATAGAACATCGCGATTTAATGGGTGGCCCACCCACCTGCCAGGTCTATTCGCACACAGGGAGCCGGCGCAGTTTTGGGATCAGCATGACCAAAGAAGCCGCACCCCTGGAAATGGGGTTCCAGTTCTACGGGTCCTATACGTACTAACCGTACTATTAGAATTGTAACTTGACAAGGATACCTGTGTGCAAGATATTGCGCATCTTCGAAATCAAGCTGAGAATCGATACTTAGATAATCGAGACAATTAACGGGGTTGGATGCTTGAGAAATAGCGTCGAGCCGCGGCGGCTTCAAGAGTGAGCCGGTAGACAGTGGTATCTTCTTCCGTATCCAACGGTCTTCCAGAATCAAATGCTGAGGACGACGACAACAGAGTGCTCTTCCGTCGGGGTTATCATCGCCGACGCCAGCCGTATGCACTGCCAACTGATGGCAACGGCTTTAAGGCGCAGCCGATACCGATTTGATGTGGTCTGCAGCGTAAACGAATCCCAACAGGCTCTGCTAGCATTGAAGGAGAAGCAGCCTGAGGTTGCCGTGATCGCTTCCGATTTGCATGACGGCCCTCTCGCTGGCTTTAAGGTTCTTCGGGAGCTACAGACGTGTCGCTCGAAGTGCAAGACCATCATGCTGATCGATTCATCCGAGCGCGACATCGTCGTCGAGGCTTTTCGCCGTGGAGCTCACGGGGTTATTTCCCGAGACGAATTATTTGAAACATTGTGCGAGTGTGTCCGGGCCGTAAGCAAAGGACAAATATGGGTTCGCGCTGAAGAATTACATTTCCTAGTTGATGCCCTAGTCGAATCGGCTGCGCCGAAATTCCTCAATGCGAAAGGTGTGGTGCTGTTGAGCAAGCAAGAACAAGGAGTCGTTCGACTCGTAGCCGAAGGTTTGACAAACCGCGACATCGGTCGCCAGCTGAACCTAAGCGAAAACACGGTGCGCAACTATATGTTTCGAATTTTTGACAAGCTCGGAACGTCCAATCGGGTAGAGCTCGCGATTTATGCTGTTCGTCAACAAATGTGAGATGCCGTGGGATCTTTCTACTTATTCTCAGCGAAACACGAAGACTGCGGGAAGACGTTCGTGCGTGTGGGCGAAACCGTGGTTGTCATCGCTTGTGTCGTTCTTCAGTTGATTAACTATGTGATTACTGTATAAGAGCGAGAGCTCCATACTGCCATATTTGTGGGCTCAAACCCCGCTGTTCGCGTGCGGCTGGCGAGATATGACATCCACGCCTGAGCGCAGACGTCACCCCCGGTTCACTGCCTGGCTACCACTCCGCTTAAAGGTCGTGGGAGGCATAGTTGAACCAGATCCTGCGCCTTTGTTAACACAGAATCTCAGCAAAACCGGATTATGCTTCCCTTCACCTCATCGGATTGAACCAGGCCAGTCCATCGAGGTAGAAGTTACTTTCCTGGGCGCTGGGGTAGGCGGCAACAATTTATCCATATCTAGCACCGGTTACATTGTGCGAGCCGAATCTGCTAAAAAGCTGAGGTGGTACAGACTGGCCGCTGAGTTCGACGAATCACTTTCCGGCGACGATCTGCTCTGGCAAAAATTAGTCGCGGGGTTGGGCAAGAAATCGTAGGTAACACGGACAAAACCCCGTCTCCCAATTCTTATCACGCGATGTGTCAAATTATCGGAATAGGGCCAAACTAATCTGACCTCATTTCCTTCGAACCGAATCAGGACAGGTCCATGGACTAGTTCTATCGACTCAACCAAACTTCGCTCCCCATCAAGGGAGCGTGACGTCGTAGAGCTCGTAACTAAAGACAAGAAGAACCACGATATCGCCTTCGGACTCGGCCTGAAAGATCATACCGTCAGGAATTATATTTTTCAGATTTTCGAGAAACTTGGTGTATCGACTCGCGTAGGGTTGGTTCTTTACGCCCTCAGCGAACCAGCCATAAATGAGAAGACTCCTGGACCCTGAAACAAGAGGAAGCGTTCAGACTTAGCTGTCTGCTCCCCAGACGTTCCCTTCCGAAATCGCATCTTCACAATGATTCAATGAGTTGACTTGTGAGGGCGACAGCAAATTCACCTACTGCCCGCCCAGGAGACAGCCGAGGTCCACTGCATTGCGCTCATGACCGAAAATAGGAAGAGCGCTTCGATGTATTCCCTCTCAGCGATCATCCTTGCGACGGTTGGATTTGAACCAACGTCCTTTGGGTTATGAGCTGAAGGAAGTTTTAGCCCGTCTTTGCTTCTCAATGACTTAGCTAGGTGCTGGTAGGCCCTGTTTGACTTTGTTTTGGGGTTGTGTTCTGTTCCCAGTTTGTTCCCGGTGTGGTTCGCAGTTTGTGGGACTCGATTTAGGCTGCAACTGCGCGAACGAGTGTACAACCGAACGGGCATATGAATACACTGGGATGGTAGGCCCGTGCGGACTCGAACCGCAGACCTCTCCCGTGTCAAAGGCCAACTAACCAATACGGTGAACAACTTACGCCCCGACCCGGACTGCTGAAACACGCGAAAACACGGGTAAGACGAAGTTTCGACGGTACGGAGAGCGGTACGGGATTTCTCAGACATTGTTTTGGTTCTCTCCGACGGATTGTAGACCTCCGAAGCTTTACCCCCGTCATACACTGCACGTACACGAGTGCGCCTTCGGTGTCCTCGCCTTCGAAAGCGAGCCTCGTTTGAAGCTGACCCAACCCGTTGGAGTTCAAATACGGTTTGAGGGTGAGATACTCTTCAAGTTAAACCATTCCTCGAATAGAATCTTGCATTGAGTTCGATGCAAATCGATGATCAAACCCCGAACCAAGAAAGCCCCCAAGATCGCCTGAGATCTGCTGAAGAAGACTGCGAGCGGCTCAGGAAAGAAAACGTACGTCTACGCAAGATGCTAGGCATCCCAGAGTTAGTCGGCGGCGTAACTACTGTACACTCTGACTCTGACCCGGAGAATTCAGCTAAATCAAGCAATCCTTCAACTCCTGAAGAAAAGATCACATTGTTTCGGGGCCTCTTCCGTGGGCGTGAAGACATTTATGCGGTCCGATGGGAAGGAAGGGGCGGAAAATCGGGTTATTCGCCAGCAGGCACTATGGACTGGCGTGCCATTCACTCGGCGAGACCAGGAGAGCGCAAACGGGTCGCGCGCAAGACGCGCATGCTGATGCCGCTAACGCCTGACGCGATTCGAAAACATCTTACCGGAAAACAAACGATAGGGATTTACCCACTCCTGCCGAACGAAACCTGTTGGTTTCTTGCAGTCGATTTCGATAAGAAATCATGGATGGCCGATACGGCCGCATTTCTTGAAACATGTCGCCAGTTCCAAGTGCCAGCAGCTGTTGAGAGATCTCGATCCGGAAACGGCGCTCATGTTTGGATGTTCTTTGATCGAACTGTACTCGCCGCCGATGCCAGAAGGCTTGGATGCGGCTTACTGACACGGACGATGGAGAGGCGGCATGAAATTGGGCTCGATTCATATGACCGCCTTTTCCCGAGTCAAGACACCATGCCAAAAGGTGGCTTTGGAAATTTGATTGCGCTTCCATTGCAGAGGAGGCCGAGAGAACAAGGCAACAGCGTCTTCCTGAACGAGCTCTTCGAGCCGTACGGCGATCAGTGGAAGTTCTTGGAATCAGTGCAGAGAATTGAGACCGATGGCCTGGCCGCGTTGATTCATGAAGTTGCACCCGAGGGGAACACGCTCGGGGTCCACCTTAGCTTGCCCGAAGGAGATGACGGTGAACCACCATGGCTATGGAGCCCGTCGCGGAAGAGGAAGGAAGCTAAAATCACGGATCTATTGCCACCGACTGTTTGTTTGATCACAAGCAATTTGGTTTATATTGAAAAGAAAGGTCTTCCGTCTTCGATGCAGGATCGTCTGATACGCCTGGCTGCCTTTCAGAATCCCGAATTCTACAAAGCCCAGAGCATGCGACTCTCGACCTATGGCAAACCTCGGATCATATCCTGCAGTGAGAGCTTCCCCGAACACATCGGCCTTCCCAGAGGATGCTTGCAGGATGTACTCGATTTATTCAAAAGTCATGGAGTCAGAACCAAGATTCAGGATGAACGGACTACAGGACAACACTTCAATGTTTCGTTTAACGCTGAATTGCGAGATGAACAACACGACGCGGTTGCCCAATTGCTGACTCATGATGAGGGAATACTTTGCGCTCCGACCGCCTTTGGAAAGACGGTGATTGGAGCCTGCCTTATCGCGCGAAGAGGTGTCAGCGCATTGATTCTCGTACATCAACGTCAGTTGATGGACCAATGGCGCGAGCGCCTTGCGGCCTTTCTGGCTGTGCCCATCGACAACATCGGGCAGTTTGGGGGAGGAAAGAACAAGCGAACCGGAACGATCAACGTCGCCGTAATCCAAAGCTTACAGCACAAGGGCGTGGTTCATGATTTTGTAGCCGAGTACGGCCACGTTGTCGTCGACGAATGCCATCATCTCTCGGCTTTTACGTTCGAGCGCGTTCTTCGCCAAATCAAAGCAAAGTATGTTTTGGGGATGACGGCCACGCCAACCAGAAAAGACGGACACCATCCCATCATTTATATGCAGTGTGGCCCCGTTCGTTTTTATCTTAGCCCCAAGAAAGCGGCCCAGTCTTCGGCACTCGAGCACAAAGTCATACTACGATTTACCGACTTTGCGTGGAATCGTTCAGAGGACGAGACCACTATTCACGACATTTACGCCGCGCTGGTTACTGACCAACAGAGAAACGATCTTATCGTCCAAGACGTGCGGAATGTATTGTCCGGTGGGCGCTCACCGCTTATTTTGACGAGCCGTACGGAGCATCTGGATTATCTTGCGGGTCGCCTACGCGGGATATGCCCGCACATTTTTGTGTTGAAGGGCGGTATGGGAACAAAGCAACGAAAACAAGTTGCGGAGTCTATCTCACTTGTTTCTCCTGATGAACCACGCATGATCATGGCGACGGGAAGCTATCTCGGCGAAGGTTTTGACGATGCCCGCCTTGACACGTTGTTTCTTGTTATGCCGATCTCCTGGAAAGGAACGCTCCAACAATACGTGGGCCGCCTGCATCGTCTGCATGAGAATAAGAAGGACGTGCTCGTGTATGACTACGCGGATTTGCTCGTGCCGATGCTCGCTCGAATGTACAAGAGGCGGTTAGCCGGGTACTCAGCCCTTGGCTATGTTGTTGCCGAGGCCCCGAACATTTGATATTGAGCAGGACTTCAGAAACCGGCGTGACCTTTTTTCTGGCGCAAAGAACTTTCACGAACTAACGAAACGAAAAGCCTATATAGTTTCGTTGCGAGATTCCTAACGAAACGATGGTTTTGTGATGGTGACGCCAACCAATCCGAATAGCCGTCTCGGGACCTAGCGGTTGATGGCTGCGGCTCGCGAGTATGAGCGAAAAGGTTTCGCAAGATTCTGACCCGCCTTAGATGAAGTCTCCGGGCTCTCTCGGATACCTTCCTTGCAGCAAGGATTTAACATATTTTGTTACAATTGCCCAATCACCAAATGAGCTTCAGGGCAAACTGGATCTCCCGCGCCGGGGTCGACGTCTGAGAAAGCGAACCCGCTCCACCAATCGGGGTTCCGGTTTGATCGAACAGGGCCTCATTGGCGAAAGGCGTCGAAAAGTTGGCGTGGTTCAGAATATTGAAGAACTCCGCCCGAAATTGCGCGTTGAAGCTCTCGGAGATCCTCTTGATGTAGTTGTTTTTGAAGAGCGAGAAATCAAAGGTCACGAGTCCCGGCCCGATCACCGAGTTGCGCCCCGCATTGCCCGCAAGGTTGGCGCAGCTTCCCGGCACGGCAGAGAAGGGCGTGCACTGCGCTGCGATCGCAGGGCTGGCCATGGGGACGGCGAAACAGTTGAGCTTGATGTAATTACCGACGTTTCCAGGGTTGACGGGGTTGCCGCCGCACCCTGGCCCGGTAAGACGGTCTGGGAAATCATAGGGGTCAGTACTGCTAAGTCCAAGGGGGTCTCCGCCGATCAAAGGCGTAATCGGCACACCAGTCTCTGCCGTGATGATCCCTCCCAGCTCCCACCCGCCGAGCACGTGCGACGGGACACTCCCCCAGTTGTTGGGAGTCGGAACATTCCACAGATAGTTGACCACGAGGGTTTGCGCGATATTGTAGTCTGACAGACCGCGCCTGCAGCGTTTGCAAAAGAAGAACAGACTTGAGATGGAGTTTGTAAAGGGGTCGCCGAGCACGCTGGCCGAGCCCGTGTCAATACCCTTACCCCAAGTATAAGAACCCTGCACCTGGAAGCCGTGGCTCATCCTTTTGGTTACCTGCGCTTCGAGAGCGTCATACACTGAATCCCCACCCCAAGCCGCGGCGATGATCCCACCCACGCCAGGATTTAGCCGCGTCCCATTCAACGGGAACAGAAGACCCGCAGGCGTCGTACTCACTGGAAGGACGGTGTTGGCGTCGTCCGTGCGGTCGAGCATATGGACACCATGATTTCCCACGTAGCCAAGCATCACGGTGGTGCTCGGAGTGAGTTCATGCTGGACGTTCAGATTCCAAATCATGACGTAATTGCGATGCGGGTTTTGCTCAACGTATGAGGACGTCAGTTGCAACCCAGCCGTGCCGCTGGCGGTTACCCCGGACGGGAACGAACCTTGAGCTAAATTCGACGCCGAGAACTGCTCAGCGAATGGGGCTGTCTGGACCTGCGCCTGGTTGAATTCATAATTTAGGGGCAGGGCATCGAAAATTCCGAACGCCCCGCGAACCGCCGTCTTACCGTTGCGGAAGGGGTCCCAGGAGAACCCCACCCGCGGTTCGAAGTCGCGCTTGGTGGGGTTCTGGAAGTAGGGTGAGCCTAAATGCGGCTGGCTTGAGGTAAGTGTCGGAAGGACAGCCAGCTTGTTCTGAACCTCGGTGGGTACCGTGACGGCCTCGTACCGCAGGCCGAGATTCAGAGTTAAGTTTGGGCGCATATGCCAGTCGTCCTGGACGTAGCCGCCAAAGAGACTTTGTCGAATCCCGCGCGGGCTAAACGTACCTGGAACTCCGCCCGTAAATGAAGAAGGCTGATTGGTCAGGAATTCAGCGAGCGATCCAAATGTGAATGCTCCCGTCGGATTGGCGGGAAATAAAATGTTGATTTGCATTCGCTCGAAAGCAAAGCCGAACTTTATTGAGTGGACGCCCTTCGTCAGGGACGCGTCGTCGTAAGCCTGGAACGAGTTCCAGGTATAGTTGTTGAACGTAAAGTTTCCGACGCCGCCGCCGACGAAGGGCGTAATTCCCGGCACGGAAAAAACCGCCAAGCCGGCCACTCCGGGCTCAGAGCTCAAGGCCGCGTCCGTCACCAGTGGATTGATGGCCTGGACGTTTCCCGAAACAAGTACGGCTACCCGGCTGAAGCCGCCGCGCACAGAATTGACAAGAGACGGGCTGAAAACGTGGCTTTCCTCCAGAGCCCCCATGTACCGGCGGGATTCGTTACCCACGATCACATCGTTCAGCGGGTCTGGGCCATCGCTCAAACCTTTATCCCAGAAGAAAGTTGCAAAGAAACTGTCCTTCTCCGAGAACTTCCGGTCTACTCTGGCGGTCGTGTAGTTTTCGGTAGAGATTTGGTTGGCGGCAATATTGAGGAATCCCGTATCGCCGGGGGCAATCAAACCAGCATTAGGCAAAGGATAGAGACCCAGAAACGGCATCACCAAGGGGTCAACGCCGACGGTCCCCGCCGAGTTCTGCAGCGTACAGGGTGGCGGGCCGGCCACTCCGATGGTGCATTTGGTGACGCCGTCGGGATGAACAATGCCATTACGCGCGTCCGCTGAGGGCACAATATCAACGCTGGTGGCACCAAGAGTCTGACGCAGTCCCTCGTAATCAACGAAAAAGAACGTCTTATCCTTCTGGATTGGCCCGCCCACCGACGCGCCAAATTGGTTGCGATGAAATGGGGGAAGGCTGGTATCAAAGAAGTTCCGCGCGTCGAGGCCCTCGTCCCGAAGGAACCAGTACGCGTCTCCATGGATACTGGTTCGTCCCGGATCTGGTGATGGCATTGATCACCCCGCCGGAAGTCCGCCCGTATTCTGCAGATTGATTGCTGGTCGAAACCGAAAACTCCTCAACGGCATCCGTCCCCAGGGCAACGCCCAATGCGCTGCCGGGTGAACCGCCTGCGTAATCAACGATGCTGATCCCGTCGAGGCGATAGTTATTTAGTTGAGGCCGCGTGCCGGAAATGCTCATTTCTTGTCCGTACCCGCGGTTGCCCTTGGGCCCGCTGGCGGCATTGGGCCTCTGAGTCGTGACCGCGCTGACGCCGGGTTGGAGAGCTGCCAGTAAAGTCCAATCGCGCCCGTTCAGTGGCAAATCGACTATCGTGTCAGAACTCACCACGGCGTTGATCGTAGACGAAGCCAACTCCACGACCGGCGCAGCGCCCGTGACCTGGATCTGCTGGGCCGTGTCCCCGACTTGTAGCGTGATATTCAGGACCTGCTGCGCTCCCACGGTCAGATTGATCCCGCTGCGTATCTCTGTCTTAAAGCCCGTGGCAGAAATCGTCAGCTCGTATTCTCCGGGCAGCAGATTCGGCGCCGAGTACAAACCCTCCGAGTTGGTCAGGGCGGTCGTGCTGATACCTGTCGCCACATTCTTGATCGAGATCCGAGCCTGAGGTACCACCGCGCCGGACGCATCGGTGACTGTGCCGGAGAATGTCCCGCCAGCCACCTGTCCGTACATTGGCCGGATCAGGACACAGCTCAACCCCACCATCGCGAAGAACCGAAGCAAACGAAAGTGCTTCTTCACTTTTGTTGAATAAAACATCGCGGTACTCCTTCTCCGACACGTCAAATGAATCCTCGTATATATAAGAGGAATGCCATGAGATTTAAAAGGTTATTCTCGTTACCTCGCGACATCTTTACTTGCGGCCAGCAAGATCACGCCGGCGCGTTTCGCCAAGTCTTCAGACCAAGTGTGACCGAAGCTTGGCTGTCTATGCAGGCATTTGAAAACGAAAGCTACAGATTTCAGATAATTCAGACCAGTTCGTTTTATAATTCTGTATTCTTGTTCTTTTGGTTAGCTGTCTTGGATGACCTCGAGATCAGGAAACCCTAAGGTCCAACCTGGGCGGCAGCGGTTGACCTTTGCGCCGCCGCTGTAACTGTTCAAGCCGGTTTAGGGCCCTATCGAGCAGACGGTTCAACCGGAATTTCCTTTTTGGCTTTGAAAACAGCGCCATAGTACACCCGTCTCGCTTGTTCGCAAACTGTATAGCGATTTTCATCAGGAGCACTCCCGACGCTCTGCCATCCACACCAGCACAGCACAAAATTGCCCCATTTGTGGCCTGCTTTTGCAACACCTCTCCTTACCCCAACCCCGCTGTGGACAGATTTCGCTGCTGCCTTGGCCGCCAGCTCTCTATCCCGTCCGTAGCGGTAGCACCGCGATCCGGCCCAGCATCGCTCCGAACCGCCGCCGATTCAGATGTCCTTCCGCCAGCAGAAGCCAGTAGTAGCGGGCATGCTTCAGCAGCCGCCTCCCGGTCTTCACCAGTCGTTGTTGCAAGCTTGTCAGAGACCAATTCTCAATCCTCTGCGGCAATGCCAGCCGCCGCCACAGATTCCCCAAGTTGTTAGCCAACAGGCTCAATGCCAGCCGGACTTGGTTCGAGCGGAACCGATGGCAAGAGAGCCGCGTCATCTTCACCGCCTGCTTGCCTTCTTTGATCCATTGCTCCGCCGTCCCTCGCTTGTTGTAGAAGCGCACTACCGCCCGGCTCGGAGTCTACAGGTTGGTCACGATGAACCCCACTCGTGGGAACAACTCCCCGAAGTGGAACTCCATCTTCGACACCACCCGTCGCGGCATCTAGCGCCGGGAACCTATACCGGGAATGTCATTGCGACGATTCCGCAGGAGTCCGGCTCCCCGGCAAAATTGTCGGTCACACTGAAAGTGACCGCCTGGCATCGGCACCGATAGCAATGACGTGATCGTTAGTTTCTGCCACATACGTCTGCAACGTCACGAATGTCGCATAGCCTGATTAAGCGCCAAACGAGTGAGACCCATGTGACGAGCGGCCGAATTGTCATTCCCAATTCGCTTCTAGCGCAGGGCGAAGGTAGCAGGGCGAAGGGAGCAGGGCGAAGGGAGCAGGGCGAAGGGAGCTTGACACGAGAGGGTGGCTGGCATAAGGTTTTGAGAAACGTAGATATTGGAAATTCCGGCTGATAGCATTCCTTGACATCGAAATTCTTTGAATATATGTCGAAAATCGTCATACTGGGCGGCCATCGGGTTGGCCGATGGACGCTCGGACCGAGATGCTGGGTAGCAGGTTCCGAGGAGAGACTCAGGTGCGAAATCTGTTGAGAGGCGCGATATTTTCCAGTGCTGCAGCCGCCGTGATAACCGCACTCTGGCTGGTTGTAATACCGGCCGCTGGTCAGGCCCCGGCCTATCAGCTTACGCGTACACCGGACGGCAAACCCAACCTGAACGGCATTTGGCAGACTCTCAACACAGCAAATTGGGACATCCAGGGCCATGCGGCACGGGCGGGACGGGTGGTTGCACTCGGCGCGGTGGGTGCAGTTCCCGCCGGTCTAGGCGTCGTGGAGGGTGATGAGATCCCATACCTCCCGGCGGCGGCGGCGAAAAAGAAGGAGAACTTTGAAAACAGTTTGACCGCTGACCCGGAAATCAGGTGTTATTTGCCGGGTGTGCCGCGGGCCACGTATATGCCCTTTCCATTTCAAATTTTTCAGACTCCGAAATACATCCTGATGGCCTATGAATTTGCGGGCGCCAGCCGCACCATCTACATGGAAAATCCTCCTTCCAGCCCCTTCGATACTTGGATGGGGCATTCGATTGGCCACTGGGAGGGGGATACGCTGGTCGTCGACGTGACGAGTTTCAACGACCAGACCTGGTTCGACAGGGCTGGGAATTTCCATAGCGATGCCTTACATGTGGTCGAACGCTACACTCCCATCAGCCCTGACGCCCTCACTTACGAAGTCACCATCGAGGACCCGAAGGTGTTTTCGCGGCCCTGGAAGATGAGTATGCCCCTCTATCGTCGACTGGAAAAAAACGCCCAACTGTTGGAATTCAAGTGCGTGGAGTTCGTGGAAGAGCTCATGTATGGGCATCTTCGCAAGCAGCCAAGCAAGTGAAAGGGAGGTTTGAGATGAGCCATCGATTTATCGCTTCAATGGGCGCCCTGTCAGTCGTGATTGCAGTCGCATTGCTAGTGCCGATACCCGTCGCTAGCCAGACCCAACCGTCTGCAGCGAACACGACGGCCGCAGCAAAGACCTGGACTCAGCCTCGGACAGCGGATGGCCAGCCGGACCTGCAGGGAATTTGGTCGAACGCTACCCTTACGCCCTTGGAACGACCCCGTGAGCTTGCGGGGAAGCAGTTTTTTACAGAAAACGAAGCGGCTGAATATGAAAAGCAAGTACTTCAGCACAATAATGCGGATCGCCGCGACAACCGAAATACAGACGCTGACGTCGCCCTCGCTTATAACGACTCCTGGTACGACCGCGGAACAAAGATCGTCCCGACCAGGCGCACTTCGCTGATTGTGGATCCACCGGATGGGAGAATTCCCGCCTTGACACCGGAAGCGCAGAAGAGTGAGGTCGCGCGTGCAGAGGCCAGGAGCAAACGTGGCCCCGCCGACTCATGGGAGGACCGAAACTTAGGGGAGCGTTGTATCACGCGTGGTGCGCCGAAGCTTCCTAGCGGCTACAACAATAATTTTATGATTGTGCAGATTCCTGGAACCGTGGCGATTCTCCAGGAGATGATCCACGAAGTTCGCATCATCCCCCTAGACGGGCGTCCGCATGTCGACAAAAACATCCGCGAGTGGCTGGGGGACTCGCGCGGCCACTGGGAGGGCAACACGCTGGTTGTCGACACAACCAATTTCAATGACCAGATTCGATTCACCTCATTCAATTGCTGTGGAGGGGCCGGCGCGAACATGCATCTCGTCGAACGCTTCACACGAGTCGACGCCGGCACGATCGACTACCAATACACAGTCGACGATCCAACGAGATTCACGAGACCTTGGACAGTAGCGGTTCCCCTGACGAGGGCACCGGGACCGATATATGAGTATGCGTGTCACGAAGGAAATTACGGCATGGCGAATCTGCTCAGTGGAGCTCGCGCCGAAGAGAAGGCCGCCGCGGAAGAATCTGCAAAGAAGGGATCCAGGTGAGTTGGAGGGGCGCAGATTGACGTCAAATAACACGGAAGACCGAAAGAAGAAGGAGACAAGCGGATGCGAACAAAGCTAGCCATTGTGGTTGCCGGTATCGGTCTCCTTCTGCGCGTGGAGCCGGTGTTGGCGCATCACTCATTCGCGGCGGAATTTGACGCGAAAAGGCCGGTCAAGTTGCGGGGAACGATCACCAGGATGGAATGGATCAATCCCCACGCATGGATCCACATTGACGTGAAAGGCCCAGACGGCAAAGTTGTCAATTGGATGATTGAAGCCGGTACCCCAAACACTCTGTTCAGGCGAGGGTTTACGAAGGATTCCCTGGAGCCTGGAACGGAGATTCTTGTCGACGGTTATCTATCCAAGGATGGGTCGAATAGGGCAAACGGCCGGGATGTCACGTTCTCCGATGGGCGAAATCTGTTTCTCGGCTCGTCCGGCAATGGCGCCCCATATGACGAGAAGTCGGGGAAGTGAATCGCGGCGGTCCGCCTGAGAACCGACTCATGAGTTGATACGTCTGGCCGCAAAGGCCTAAAGCTCGGCCACGTGGACAGCCCGCTATGCCGAACACGCAGGGACTCGGGATGTCCCAAGCTGAGCAGGTATCTTGGGACATGCAGGGACCCTCCGGCGCATCACGTACCCCACCACGCTACGCCGCTAAAAGTCTCACCCCAATTAGCTAGTTTCCAAGAGAGGTCAATGGAATATACGACCAGAAGAAACAATGCTGGTTCGCTTCTGCCATATTCTCGATTTCATAGCTACCTCGATGGCCGCATCCACATTCCGATTGGGGAGAATAATCCCATATGAAGTTCTGTTTTCCACCAAACGGCTCATCTCCGTGCCAAGTCCCGAGAAACGGGGCGGTCTCAATGGGTCGATGCAACACTTGCTCGAAGTCTTCTTGTGGGAGTCTACGAGGCTGATTACGTTCGCGAGCGTTGATTTAAAAAGAACGCTGCCCTGTTTAGGTTTTAATTGAATACTGCCGTACAGATCGATTCCCGAGGGGAAGTATTGTCAGATCAACCGATTAGAAGGTGTTGCATCGACCGGTTGAGCTGGCAGGATTTACTGGGACTTGGCTCCAATCGCTGTGCGAGCTTCATGCAGAATCCGCAGTGATTCGCAGGACCACTGAAATGGCGCCGCGGGACATCGGAGGAGGTATACAATTCTTTCCATGCCACAACATGACCTTACGCGACTTTGGGAAGAACATACAAAACACGAATTTGTGACACGAGATACCGAATCGACGTTGGCCACGATGGTCGACGATGCCTATGTCAACCACGTGCCTGTGATGACCGGTGCGCAGGGGAAAACGGCCTTGCATATTTTTTATTCGCGGGATTTTATTCCGGCTATGCCGCCCGACACTACCCTCACTCCTGTTTCGCGTACCATCGGCGAGGACCAACTTGTGGATGAAATGATCTTCTCTTTCACCCACACACAAGAAATTCCTTGGATGTTGCCCGGCGTTCCTCCCACGAATCGCCGTGTCGAAGTGCCCCTGGTCGCCATTGTGCGGTTCCGGGAAGGCAAGCTCGCACATGAGCACATCTACTGGGATCAGGCGTCCGTGCTCAAGCAAATTGGGCTCCTGGCGGACCCGACACTTCCAGCCTTCGGGGCCGAGACCGCCCGCAAAGTGCTCGACCCTAACTTCGATTACAGGGCTTCTCCCAACGCGTAGCCTGTAGTTCAAGACCTGGAGGCAGTCTTACCCGCACGAGGGCTGAGGGGGTTTGACAATCGCGTTATGAGCCAGGGCGAAGCCATCCGCAGCGCGGATGCAAATCCTCCTGACCCTCCATTTACGGTGGCCAGTAAGGTTTGCCTAAGGGCATTTCCTTTCAGCACTGAATCCAAAATCCTGAGAAGCGGCGTCGACGGAATGTGGCCCGAAGCCCCATCCTGAGGCAGAAAGCCACATACCGATAAGCGGTTACAGCTGTGCCCGTGTCCGTCTCAATCAAAAGGAGCTCGTTTCCGTCGCTGACAAATACGCCACTCAAGTTCGCTGGAGGAACGCCTGGCGCGGTAAACGTGGCGATGGCTGTGCATCTCGAAGTTACCAACACTAATCGGCTAAGTCCATGTAAGTCGCATAATCGGGTGCGCCGTGAAAAGGCGGTGGTCCACAGCGGGAGTAAACCCGCCCGGGAGCTGGTTCGCTCCACCCGGTAACAATCAGAGCAGCTGTGGAGGCAACGAATCTGCTGAAGCCTCTGGTGCAGAGAGTCGCTAGGCGACTTGGCCGCGATTTCTCGATGAACGTGCCGACCGCCTTCACATTCTCCCTCAGGAGTGGCCGATTTTAGATCCTCCACAAAGTGTGCTCGTGCAAAATTTAATTTGATGCACTACACGAAATTGCTGAGAGGGGCCATTCAGCTAGTTGGGGGCAACATGAGCTTTTGGCAGAAGACCGGCCCCAGTTTTTTCGAGAATTGCGAAACTGAAATCACCTGTCGAGCCATTTAAGAATGTAACCGAAGGGTAGATCGTCGAGACATTTGAAATGTAACCCGAGAGTCGTCGCCGCCGTGGCTGTGGGAAAGTGGAAATCGGGTTTTGATTTCCACTTTCCCACAGCCATTTTCTCGGCCGGTGCCTCCTTGCACCGGTGTTTCCGGCATTGCTTTCGGGCTCAGGCGCCGGTTGGCCATCCGGTAGATTCGCTCCAGTTTGCGATCGATGATTCTGGCTAACTGAAACGGGTCCAGACGCTTTCTCTGCTCCTCCAGCCAGGCCACTCGCTCGGCGTTGGCCTCCGGGCAGGCCTTCACGCGCTCCAGCGGAGTGCGCGGCCCGTCGTAGACCCGCCGCACCTTCGATCCCACGCGCACCTTCTTCAGCAACTTCACCGAAGGTAAAAACAGGTTCAGCCACAATCGCAATTCACAGCTGTAGAGATCGTTGATGGCCTCCACCGCCTCGTGCCTGTCGTAGCGTTCCCAGCCCAGCAGTTTGCGCACATGCGTCCAGTTCTTCTGTTCGATATGCGCGTTATCGTCCTTCTTGTAGGGACGCCCTCTGGTGAGCTGGATCTTCTGCTGTTCGCACCAGCCCTTCAAATGCCAGTTAATAAACTCCGAGCCGTTGTCCGAGTCCACGCCTCGCAGGCGGAACGGCAAGACCTCGGCAATTCGATTTAAGGCCTGTTGCACGGCCTGTTCGCCGCGTCCCAGCACCGCTCGCGATTCCGTCCAAGTGGTATGAATGTCGGTCACATTCAGTGTGTGGGCGAACTCTCCGCTGGCCGAGTTGCCCGAATGCGATACCAAATCCACTTCCGTGAAACCGGGGATCTGCACGTCCCAGCGATCCGTTTTCACCGGAATCTGGTGCTTGAGCAAATAACCCGGCTTGGTACGCCCGTAGATGCGTCGCTTACGCTGCGTCTTTTGCGCCTGCAATCGCCGGTCGATCTGTCGCGGGCTGATCTGCAACAACTGCTTCTCCACGGCAGGCGAAACACCAAACCGTTTGCGAATCCACGGCATCCAGCCGGGCAGCACCGCCCTCAGGCGCACCGACCATGGATAGCCCGCGGCCTCCCACACCGCCCGCACGACCGCCACAGCCTCCGGGCTATAACTCACTCCGCGTGGCCGTGGAACTGGCCGCCGCTTCTCGGGTTGTGGTCCGTTCAGCAGCCGGATGGCATACTTGCGGTGATAGCCGGTGTTCGCGCAAAACTCGCTCAAGATCACGTTCTTGCTCTTCCGTTCCGCTCTGTGATATCGCTCATAAATCGCCCGCAGATACTCCCATCGTCCCTTGTTTCCCAACCCAACCTCCTCATTTCGTTTTTTGGTTGGGTTACATTCTAAATGGCGCGACGTTGCACCCTTCGGTTACATTTTAGATGGCGCGATACGAATCATTGCGTGATAGCAGCCTGCTCGTATAAAATTCCGCAATTCATCCATCGCGATTCAACTTTCATTAATGTCTTACAGGAATCTTTTCGTCAATGATTGTCGTTTCGCCAGTTTGGGGAAAGGAAGAAGATGGCGAAGAAAACGATTTCGTTCGTTGCTTTTTTTGCGGTTGTTTTTCTGCTTGTGATTGAGGCTCGAGCGCAGGTACCAGGACCGCTCAAGCTAACTCAAACGATTCTGCTTCCGGGACTCAAGGATGGCGATTTCGATCACTTCCAGGAGGATGCCCCGGGGCAGCGGCTTTTTCTTGCCGCTGAGGAAAATTCAGCCATTGAGGTGATTGACCTGCGCTCGAACAAATTGATCAGGAAGATTGCCGGTGCCAAGGCGCCGCACTCACTAGGATACAACCCAGAGCTAAAAAAACTTTACGTCGTGGACGACGGCGGTCCAAATCAAGTGGAAATCTTCGACGGAACCTCGTTCAAACTTTTGGGGACTATTCCGATGGATGCCCACGCTGACGTCAGCGTCTACGATCCTGACAGCAAACTGCTTTACGTCGGCAACGGCGGCAGGCAAGCCAAAGAAGACTTCACATTGATCAGCATTGTGGACACCACCAGTGACAAGAAAGTGGGAGATATCAAGATTGATGGCGACCGCATCGAATCGATCCGCCTCGAAGAGAAAGGGCCGCGCATGTTCGTCAATGTGTATTACAAGGGCGAAGTGGCCGTGGTCGATCGGAAGAAACAGGCGCTAGTCGCCACATGGTCATACGCGCAAGAGGGCAAGAACTTCGGATCGATGGCTGTTGACGAACCCGACCATCGGCTGTTTGTCCACGCTCGCGATCCGGGAAAGGTTCTTGTCACCGATTCCGATACCGGCAAACTCATTACATCCCTGCCCTGCCAGGGTGATTACGATGACGCGATATACGATTCCGGAACCAGGCGCCTTTACCTGATCGGGACCCCGTTCCTCAAGGTGTGGCAAAAATCTTCGGGAGGGGATCGCTATGACATCCTCGGTCAGGTTCCAACGGCCTTTCACTCCATTACCGGATTCCTGGTCCCGTCGCTGAATCGTCTTTATATCGCTGTGAACCATCACGGAAGTACAGACGCTGTGGTGCAGGCGTACGATGTCGTGCCGTAATTCCCGGAACACTAGAATGTACAAATTGGCGAGCCTGGATTCGGCGCAGCAGGGACTGTCTTGCCGAAATTGTTTGGTGCGCCCGCCAGGATTCTAACCTGGAACATACCGATCATGAGCCGGACGCTCTAAAGACGACGATATTGCCGCCGATCACCTTGCGCTGGGAACCGCACCGAAATTCTGAAAAGCCAACGCCACATTTGGCGGACACGAACCTCTACGTAGAGACCTGTAGCAAGATCAATTACGTTTTTTTCGAAGCTTTGTGGTTTATGAACTGGTGTTTGACATCAGCTGAAATGGGAGCGGAAGCAAGAGGGAACGCCGCCGAAGGCTTGCTGACCAGAATCGACTTTACTGCGGCCGCCCTCGAACGAATCGGGAGGCTATCTCAATTTTCGAGTTTCGCTATTGAACTTCATAAATCCTGAGTTCGGCTATCTTTTGCCCATGACGGGGGGCAGCGACGAAATAGCGTTTAAGCTGAGGCACCAAGATAGCCGTCTTTGCGCGAAAGCCCGTCGGAATTCTGCCTAGCTCTTCATAGTGATCAGCATCGTGCTCTACGTACACCACTACGAACTCGTCGCAGGCAACGTAGATACGCTTACTCTCCGGATCGAAAAGCATGTCGTCTGTAAGTTCAGCCGTGGGTAAGGTAACAATGATTTTACCGGAGTCCGAGTCAAGGACTATGAGTCTCGCCGGTTTACGACCGACAACGAAAAGTCGCCGATGGGCCTCGTCTACGGCCATAGGTGTGTTTCCGTGGACTTCACCCAAGGGCCAGGTAGAAATCACCGCCCTTTTCTTCGTGTCGATAACCGCGACGAGACTTCGGTCTCTGACGTTGGCAAATAGCGTTGCGCCGTTTTTGTCGAGGGCCATGGATTCGATATTCGTTGAGTTCACCTTTATGTCGCCCACACGCTTACGAGTGTTAGTGTCAACAATACTGATCAATGAAAAATCCATCTTTGCGTCTTCGCCGCCAGTAGCGATGTAGAGGAGGTGGTTGGCCAGATCATGGACCGCGGAGTCCGCACCGATAGCTAGTTTTACGGTCTCAACGACAGCATAGGTGTTTCCATCAAAAATCTTGATTGTCCCGTCACCTCCGTCGACAACCCAAAGCTGCTTGGCAGCGGGAAGATAGAGTATCGAATGAGGGGTATCTACATCCCGGATGGTACGAATCAGCGTGTTGGCGCGAATGTCAAACACCTCCACAGCATTGTTCTCTTCTGCAGTTAGAAATAATCTATTGCCCGAGAGATCGACGTCGAAATGGTCGAAATCCCCACCTTTGAGGTCGGGCAGCGGGATGGTTTGCAACAATCGCAGCGGCGGTTTGGTTTGAGCCGAAGCTGCGACAGCAAAAAAGATAACGTTTGCTGCGATTAAGAACGCGACGAATCTCTTCACTTTCTTCCTCTCCATTGGCACAGCGGTTTCTCTTATCAGGAGGGCCCGGAATCTCCGATCTCGTGCCGGTCGGTATCGATAGTGGACAAGGGTATTTTGGCCGCGGGCCGCATCCAAATTTGACTTCGCGTCGGTCACGATATCGTGCGGGGGTGTTGAGCTGGCCCTCTGCGAGCCGTGTCACTCAATAATTCAAGTGAATTCTCACCACTCGCATTAGTCGAATGGTCCACAGGTACCCACCAGTTTACGCTGAGTGCCATTCTAGAAATGCCGAAGATGAATGTCTGTACCTTTATTGTCAACATTGCTCAACGAGGAGTTGACCTGAATTCGACGCCTCGAGAAGTTGCACCACAGGAAACTTTTCGCAATGGCAAAGTCCAGATTGCACTATTTAAAGATACTCTAGCGTACGCGGCAGGAAATGATCGCGAGTACGACCAGGCGCTTTGTAAGTTCCTCATCCTCCCCGCGCCAGGACACAACAACGTCGTCGGAAATCGCCGTCAACGTCATTGCGGTGCAACGGGCTCGGCTGACGATCAATTGCAAACTGCTCGTTTTGGCAAAGATTGCCCACGACGACGATTCGCCTGAAGGCGGCAATTAGATGCGCTGGTATCAAGATCTATCCATTAGTACCAAGCTCCAAGCCATTGTCATGGTCACCAGCGGGGTAGCCCTAGTCGTGGCGGCCGTCTTGTTCACTTTGTACGATCGGGCCACTTTCCTTCGCGAGAAAACACAAGATCTGATTGTCACCGCTAAAATGATTGGCTCGAACAGCACTGCCGCGCTGAGTTTTCACGACATAAGGCTGGCCCGGGAGCTCCTGAATGCGCTGCAGGCTAAGCAACATGTGGTCAATGCCTGTATTTACGACTCGGATGGCACAATCTTCGCGAAGTACACCAGGAGCCTGACCCATGTCGATTTCCCTCCTCCTCCTACAGTCAAAGAAAATGGAACCACAATCGTTGCCCGACACATGGTCTTGTTCCAAGACATCGCTCTGCATGGTGATTCCATCGGCACGATTTACATCGAGGCGGACCTGAGGGATGTGAATGACCGGCTACTCCGATTCGTGATGATTGATTTCGGTGTGCTGGTGGGTTCACTGGCAGTCGTCTTTGTGTTGTCCCACCGGTTGCAGCGTGTTATTTCGGAACCGATCCGCGAGCTCGCGGAGACAGCAGCGACGTTCTCCGCGCATGAAAACTATTCCATGCGGGCGACAAAGAGAGGTAATGATGAAATCGGGGTCCTTGTCGACCAATTCAACGGCATGCTCGACCGCCTCCAGCAGCGGGACATATCTTTACAGCAAACGCGTGATGGGCTCGAAAAGAGCGTGGCAGAGCGAACCTCATATCTAAACGCTCTGATCGAGAATAGTCCTCTCGGGATCTTGGTCCTGGATTCCGAACGGCTCATAAAGCTCTGCAATCCAGCGTTTGAGACACTGTTTCAATACACACGGCTGGAAGTCGTCGGTAAAGCGATCGATAGTTTAATAGCCGACGGAGACTTGCTATCCGAGATTCGGGAAATTTCTCGTCGCACGATGGACGGAGAAGTCATCAACGTAATGACACGGTGCCGGCGGAAAGATCGAAGTATCGTGGATGTTGAACTTCACACTGTGCGACTAATGGTCAACAGGAAGGTGGAAGGCACCCTCCATATCTATCAGGATATTTCGGTCCGGAAATGCGCGGAGGAAGAGATGCAGCGGGCCAAGGAGGCAGCTGAAACATCCAACCGTGCCAAAAGCGAATTCCTCGCGAATATGAGCCATGAAATACGCACACCCATGAACGGGATTATAGGCATGACGGACTTGGCGCTCGAAACCAAGCTCAGCCAGGAGCAGCGTGAGTTTCTGGGCATGGTGAAAAGTTCGGCGGATTCGCTGCTTTCACTGCTAAACGACATCTTGGACTTCTCCAAGATAGAGGCTGGAAAACTTGATTTCGAAACAATCGACTTTCGGCTGCGCGACACGCTAGACGACACGATAAGAGCCCTGGGCCTTCACGCTCAGCAAAAAGGACTCGAGCTCACCTGCCACGTTCTGCCCGATGTGCCGGACGGTTTACAGGGCGATCCTACGCGTATCCGCCAGATTGTAGTAAATCTCCTTGGGAACGCCATAAAGTTCACCTCGGAAGGCGAAGTTGTGATCCAAGTCGACATTCAGGAGGAATCAGAGGACGAAGTGGTGCTGCATTTCGTGGTCAGGGATACGGGGATCGGCATCCCTTTGGAAAAACAGCATCTCATCTTTGAAGCGTTTACGCAGACAGACAGTTCGACGACGCGGAAATATGGCGGCACTGGCTTGGGTCTCGCGATTTCCTCCCGGCTCATCAATAGGATGGGTGGAAAGATCTGGGTGGAAAGTGAGCCCGGCCAAGGCAGCACTTTTCACTTCACGACGCGCTTCCGGCTGCAGAAGATTTCATCCCGGAAGTATGCACCGTTGGGCGCCGAGGCGCTTCGGGGTCTTCCCGTATTGGTGGTGGACGATAATACCACCAATCGCCGCGTACTCCAGGAGATGCTCCTCTCCTGGCAGATGAATCCCGTGTTGACCGAAAGCGGGCCGGAAGCGCTCAAGATCCTTGAGCGGGCTAACGCCGAACGAATTCCTTTCTCCTTGATTCTGCTGGACGCGCAGATGCCGGGCATGGACGGTTTCCGTGTCGTGGAAAGAATCAAACAGAATGCACGGCTCGCCAAATCAGTCATCATCATGCTGACCTCGGGAGGCTTCCGGGGAGACGCCGCTAGATGCCGCGAATTAGGTATTCAGGGCTACCTGACTAAACCAATCAAACGATCGGATCTTCTCGAAGGCATCAAGGTAGTGCTCGGATCACAATCCGAAGCCGAGGCGAGCGCTTCTCTCGTCACCCTGCACTCGCTGCGTGAGAGTCGAGGACGGCTGAGAATTCTCCTAGCTGAAGATAATCGCGTAAACCAATTGTTGGCGGTCCGACTCTTGGAGAAGAGAGGACATGAGGTGGCAGTGGCGGGAAACGGCGAGGAGGCCCTTGAAGCACTCGATAAGCAAGCGTTTGATCTCGTCTTGATGGATGTTCAAATGCCCGAGATGGACGGTCTACAGGCGACGGCGGCCATTCGCAAAGGGGAAATGAAGAGTGGGAAACACATCCCAATTATCGCCATGACGGCTCACGCAATGGCGGGGGACAAAGAACGCTGCCTTGAGGCCGGAATGGATGACTACATTACAAAGCCGATTCGGCCGGAGCAATTGGGTGATGTACTTAAACGCTATTCGCTCGTGACTTCGACGGAAAAAGTGCTCCTCTAGCTACTGGAAGCGGATGGATCCGATCTTCGTGGCATTGAGATCGAGATGGTCAAGAAGGAAAAGCCATGATTCAGCCCGACGATCGTTCTCCTGATCTTTCCGTGGATCTTCCGGATCTGCTCATACGGGTGGATAACGACCGCAAATTATTGTGCGAGCTGTTGAGACTCTTTAAGGAAGAGTTCCCCTGCCTTTTGCAGGCACTGCAGGAAGCTGTAGTTCGTGGGGACATGAAAGGAGTGGAGGTCGCGGCGCACACTTTAAAAGGCATGCTGGCAAATGTTTCGTTCGTGCGGGCGGCTGCCTCCGCCGCGTGCCTTCAACGCATGGGACAGCAGTGTGCTACGCAGGGTCTGCCAGAGGAATTTGCAAGGCTTGAGCAGGAGGCCTCGCTCGCTCTGGCTGAGCTCGAAGCCTTCTGCACAGAGATGATCCGATGAAAATCCTCATTGCCGATGATAGTGCAATCTCGCGGTGTCTGGTGCAGAAAACGTTGGAGTGCGGGGGTTACGAAGTGCTTGCTGTCGAGAACGGGCGCTCTGCCGTAGAATGCCTCTCAAGCGCTGATGGCCCAAGACTCGCGCTCCTAGATTGGGTCATGCCGGAGCTCGACGGGCTCAGCGTTTGTCGCCAGATACGCAGTTTGTCCAATCATCCTTATATCTACATGATTCTACTCACTTCGAATGTATCTAAAGAGGACATGGTCAGGGGTTTTGAAGCCGGGGTGGACGACTATCTCACCAAGCCTTGCGATCCCGAGGAGCTGAAGGCGCGGCTGAGGGCGGGCCAGCGTATTTTGCGGCTTCAAGACAAACTGATCCAAGATGCTCGTCAGGATCCACTGACACGACTGCCAAACCGCGCATTCTTTCTAGATCAACTGGTCGGCTGCGTTAAGCGGGCGAAGCGGCTTCCGGATTATATATTTGCCGTTTTGTTCGTAGACATTGATGGTTTTAAGGACGTGAATGACAGCCTCGGTCACTTCGCGGGTGATCAGCTACTCGTGCAGATTGCCGAGCGCCTACTCAGCTCGGTGCGGAGAGAAGATGTTGTTTCGTGTTCGGCTGATTCAAATGGAGAAGTCAGGCAGCCCGGCGAGGATACGCTGGCGCGGATGGGAGGCGACGAATTCACAATCTTGCTCGTGGATATCCGGGATGCCAGTGACGGCATACGCGTGGCTGAACGAATCCAACAAAAACTCGAAGCTCCCTTTTTGATCAGTGGACAGGAGGTGTCCATCACGGCCAGCATTGGCATTGCCTTAAGCGCTACCGGTTATAGTACGGCTGAAGGTATATTGCGCGATGCTGACACCGCAATGTACAGGGCCAAGGCACTCGGCAAGTCGCGGTACGAAATATGTGATCCAGCCATGCACGCCAGGGCGATGAGCCGATTGAAGTTGGAGACTGATCTACGCCGGGCGATGGACAGCGAAGAATTCCGCGTCCACTATCAGCCCATCGTCTCTCTGCGGGATTGTCGGATCATCGGCTTCGAGGCATTACTGCGCTGGCAGCGGCCGGGCTTTGGATTGGTCATGCCGAGGGAGTTCGTCCCGGTAGCGGAAGAAACCGGTCTGATTCTAATTAGCGGGCTTTGGGTGCTGCGCGAGGCCTGCCGACAGATGCGCGCCTGGAACCTGCAATTTCCATCCGATCCAGCGTTTACTGTAGCCGTGAACATCTCAGGCAAGCAGTTTGCTCAACCCGATTTGGTAAGCGAAGTGGATCGCATCCTTCGCGAAACATGCCTTGATCCTCATTGTTTAAAACTGGAACTTACGGAGAGTGTGACCATGCGCGAAGTGGAACGGGCGGCCCGAATTTTCGGCGAACTCAAAACACTCGGCGTCCGTTTGAGCATGGATGACTTTGGAACAGGATACTCGTCCTTGAGTTACTTGCGGCGCTTCCCGCTAGATACTCTTAAAATAGATCGCTCCTTTGTCTCTGAAATGGAAGACACCAGCGAAAGCCGTGCGATTGTACAAATGATTCTGTCTCTCGGACGCAGTCTGGGCATGGAGATGGTAGCGGAGGGCGTGGAGACAGCCGAACAAGTGAGCCTACTAAGATCGCTCGGTTGTGAGTATGCTCAGGGGTATTTCTTCTCAAAGCCCACAGACCAGGAAGGGATGGCGGAAGTCCTGCTTAAGTCGCGCGGATGCGCTTACAGACTGCAGCAACAAACTGTCCTTCGCTAAAACGTTATTCGGCAATGAAACGAGGGAGTTCCAGGTCTGATTTGCGCCTGCGAAGCATGATCGGTGCGATTTGCGTGGAGGGATTACAAACTGAAGCAGCAGGCTGACTGGTGTCGACAGGGTTCGGCTGAACCGGCGTCTGGTTTGCAGGCCATGTCAGATTATGCCTGTCTTGATTCCACTTTGAGGTACGCAAGTATTTCTTCTTTTCGGTTCAAGTATTCCTCAAAGGCCTGAACTTCGGCAACGGACTGCTTCCGTAACTCTTCGTACCTTTCAAGAGAAACAGGGGCTTCCGACTGTGCCAAAAGGATGCTCAACTTTGCTGTTTCATTTGAAAAAATCCTGAACGCCTCGGACAAATCGGAAATCAAATCGGCCAGATAATTCTCTGTCGCTACTAGACTCATACCAGCCCTCCGAGTTGTTACATCAATCCACGAAAGACTCTCTTAATCAGAAAGGCGGATGATCGAACCTCCAACGAGCACGTTACTAGTTTTGATTTACGTCGTAATTGGCCGCGAGCACAAATCGGTAGCCCGACTGGTGGGAGCCTGTTTGGAAGAGAAAAATAGGGACATGATAGACTCTCTTTAATTCGCTTCCACATCCGCAGAGTGGGTTCGGTGTCGCGCAAGAAGACTTCTTTAGGACGATATACTCTGCACCACAGCTATCGTCCGTGCATATAAGATGGACCTGCTCACTGTGAGTCATTTGGTTTCTCTCCGACTAGATATTCAGTGGGTTTTATAGGTTTCTCGTAAAACCGCTAGCAGTTTCTTGCCACAGGTAGAATTAGGACTGTCCAAAACAGAACACAGGACAGCCGTGTATCCTTTTGATTAACTAGCCGTAGTCATAAGTAGGATCGAAGGGTAGGATGCCGCACTTCCCAACTACTCCGGATAGGTCCCGAGAAAGGCGTTATCGGCATGTGGATCATGCAAGTCGCTAGTCCGACTTTTCTAGAAACGGTCCGTTTAACTGAGCCTAGTTGTAACTTCTGGGATTCACACAGGCAAAAGGAAAAGGGTTGAAGCGGCTGAGGCTTCCTCCCTTGACCCTTCGGCATGGTGATGAAATTCTATTACTTGAGCTGATTGGGTTGTCGGCCGACGTAGCGGTCGTGGTCAGGTTCACCCGGATTACACCGGACTGGTCGGTGAAGAAGTAGCGCTGGCCAGTCACGCCCTGATTGATCGGGCCGCCAATGAGCGAGTATTGCTGATTCGTGCTGGAGGCCGTAGCTCACCGGCTTCTAGGTATACAACGATGGTTCAGCGCCCTTCGACGCCGGCAGAGTTGTGAAATTCAACTCGCCCGCTCAAGGCGCTTGCCGTATTGTTTTATCCGAGTGAGTCGCAATCTGGAACATAGGCAGAATGAAAGAACGGTGATTCTTTGCTTCCCGGCGACATTTAGCGGGATCGGACATAATACGCGCCATACTTTGTCAGCCCTTTGCCTGGCTGCTCTTGGGCCCTGTTAATCCGCGCGGCAACAAAGATGTTTGCTTTCCCCCCAGAATATGGGACGGCAACCTCTATTCTTGAGCCTTCAATGTATCCCTTGGAGCTGACGAAGGAAAATCCACCGCGCGAAACGTCTTTGACCTCAACAATCTCCTCCTCAAACCCTGGATGGCGTATGCATGCCTTCATTTTCACCTGCACCCGAACGTGCTTGCGCTTATTCTGTTCGCGATCCACCAGGGCGACGGATGACTCCGGCACCGTCGTGGACTGTTCTCCGGAATGCGCGGCCGGTAGCTCGCTGGACGTTTGCCTCCAAATGGTCCACGCAGTACATTGGCTGCAAGACCGTGGCAGGCTGTGATTCCCCTCAAAAACCTCAGTTTCGAGCTCATTCAGGTAAACCACTTCACGAGCATTGCAAGCACTGCACTCTAACAAGAGCTTGACCAACCCCTCCTCGGATTCGGCCAATGGTGGGAACTGGATCCCCCATAAGTTTACATTTGGCTCCAACACTGCTATTCCGTAGACGTGGATACCTGCCTGGCCGCCGATTTGTCCCATGACTATGGCGCTTGACTCTCTCTTGCTCGTGCCGGGACAGAGAGTTAGGTTCAGGCCCGGAGCCAGTTTTCGGTCCAAGGCTATAGTTGCCCCATGCCGGCTGATCGTGAGCGTGTGTCCCTGTGCGCTAAACTTCTGACCGGTGGCGTCCACGGCTGAGACTCGAACCGGCACCATGATATTGACTCGGTCACTCCGACGTTGGTTCTCATTTTTCATTTGCCGTACTCCGCGGTCTACTAAGCTGAAGCATTCGTATGTGGCCATGAATGTAGATCAGGAGTCTCAACGTTAGCCAGTTAATTATCCGTAATAATCCTGCGCGCGAACACCTGCAACTGATCGTGAAGGACACAACCCGGCACATCCACTTGAGACGTGATCTTGCCATTACATCCGGAGAAGTTCTCGGAATGTAGCCCTAAGCAAGGCAAAAGCTGAATATGCTAGACGCTCCTCCGTGGACAAAGTTAGAAAGCATGTCTTGCTGATCGACCACTTCTTTACTCGCTTCTCAGAAATTCGTGCCGCTGGTACAAGCCTTCACCAGCATTGGGGACCACTGTCACTAATTTCATTGCTGGTACGAAAGTTCTTCTAAAACGGGACTCCTAGTACATTGCTACCTTCCGCGCCTACTCTTATTATTTCCCTAACGAGAGGGCCACCGCACAACGTCAATTGGTGGAACCTTCATCGGCACGGCGACACAGGAGGACAAATGCTCGCCAGAATACTTGTGACCCTGTCGGCTTGGTTCGTGCTCTCAATGATGGTCGGACTGCTAATTGGAAGAGCCATTTCCACGTTGCAGAAAGCACACACGATGGCCTTTGCCCCTCCTCTAGAGACCGACTGGGGGACTCCTGCTCTCAACGAACTGGAAGAGGAGGAGATGCTGGTTCTGTCGCATACGCAGATGCAAGAGGTCAGCTGACCTTACGTAGTGGGGTCCACCAAGAGCACGCGATCGACGCTGAAGTGCTGACGAACCCTTATCCCCAAGTCCCGATAAGTCCTCAGCTATGAAAATGACCTTAAAATCGACTAAAAATAAACAATTTGTGGCGCGATACGATACAGTCCCAATTTTCATGCTTGGTGGTGCGCCAAGGACGCATGAAGTCTTATCTGAATGTGCCGAGAACGCCGCCGCTGTTCCCGCATTGACGTTCCACCTCGGATCGAGTCCAAAACCTGCTAGGCAGTCGGAGACTTCACTTCACAGACCTATGTGGAGCCAAACTTGAAACTCGCCCAGCGCAATCGTGCGTTACGCAAGCGATTTGTAGCAGCAATTGTGATCACCGACATGGCGTCGGAACGGCAGATGTCTGCGCGCACCAGCGATTTGAGCGTGCATGGCTGTTTTGTGACGACCCCAACTCCCTCGAATCCCGGGGCGAAGGTCCGGGTGACCATCGTTCATGCAGGCGCGAAAATCGTGGCCCTCGGCCATGTGGTCTCCGCTCATGGAGAAGGAATGGGTATCGCTTTCACCAGTATCGAACCGGGCGACCAAGCGATTCTGGAGCTGTGGATGAGCGATTTGCGGGTCAAGTGATCCGCCGCCAGTGCATTTCGGACCGCTCGTTGGCCAAGTCCCGATAAGTCATGCCAGCTCAACCGGTCGATGCAACACCTTCTAATCGGTTGATCGGACAATACTTCCCCTCGAGAATCGATCTGTACGGCAGTATTCAATTTAAACCTAATCAGGGCAGTGTTCTTTTTGAATCAACGCTCGCGAACGTAATCAGCCTCGTAGACTCCTACAAGAAGACTTCGAGCTAATGTTGCGACGACCCATTGAGACCGCCCCGTTTACCAGGAGTTGGGGCTCAGTGCCAAGCTACGACATTGAAGACCGACGTAGCCGGGAGATTTTCTACTGATTCAGGACAGAAATGAGGAAGGCCCCAGGTTCGTCAGGGGAAACAAGCCCGGGGCCGGGGCGTGAAACAGAAGAAACGGAAGCGACTGCTGATTGCTTAACGGCTATTTAGATAAAATGCCGCGGCCCGAACCGCGACTCATTCGATCGCCTGTTCGTTGGCGCTCAGTTCGGCCGCCGGGCCAAGCGTACAAAGTCGCGCAGCGCCGAAACGTTGGCGCTGTACGCTCCAATGCGCGCGGCGTCCACGGGCAAGCCGAGTCGCTCGGCGACTTGCAGGGTAATCCCGGCCTCGTCGAGTTCAGAGAGGCTGAACGCGACCACCGGCAGGACATGGTTTGCGCGAGAAGGGGCCACGGGCCACGGCGGAGGACGCCGCTGCCAACGGCGCTGCACTATATCAAAGAACTGCTCCCAATCGTGCTTGTCCCACATCGCTCGCGCCTTTCCCGGCGAATTCGATTTAGATAACTAAGCAGCACTCTGCAAGAGCAAACTCGAAGCCAAATATGCAAGGAGATATGTCCTTCGCTGCCTTGGGGAAGCCATTTGGCGGGCTCCAAATTGCGCAATTCATTGCCCAGATTGAGCATGGAACTGGCACTCGTATACAGATGGTTGCTTTTGCGCCTGATCTGATATGAGGGGTGATCCCCATCCGGTAATCGTGGCCAAGTCCTCTTATCGGAATGCGGGATTTCCCGGCTGGACGCCTGCATCAGAATGAGCGTGATTGTTCTACCGAGACATCTAAGTCCTCTGAACAGCAGTTATTCTGTTGCATTCCAGATATGGCTAGCGGATCTTCCTGTGTTAGCTTCGTGAAACAAATAAAATAAAATCAATATGAATCGGCAATTATTAATGGGTAGAATCGCAGTTGCCCACCCGGCTGTCACAATCAAACGCACTTTCATCTTCTCTGTGAATCAAACTTTTGACGGCATTGCCGTAGCGCGGATCTTTATTGGGAAAGGAAGAGCACATGGTGGTCGGGACGATGGTCCATCAGGATAATTCTAAGCTGCTGTCTTATTGTTTGGCTCTGCTGATTGCCATGTTTGCGATGGTAGGGACAAGCTTCGCGCGGGCGGATAATGTCTTTGATTTGTCCGGTCCAAAGATAGAAATAAATGTGAGTCGCGCCGGTAAAACATTGAGTATTGCGGAAGTGCCCAACTTGCTGCCCGGAGACCGGCTCTGGATTCACGTCGATCTTCCCGACAACCAAGCTGTACATTACTTGCTTGTCATCGCATTCTTACGGGGCTCCACAAACCCGCCACCGGAGGATTGGTTCACGAGAGCCGAGACATGGAACAAGCAAATGATAACGGAAGGGATTGTCGTTACCGTTCCAAAGGACGCCCAGCAGGCCGTGCTGTTTTTAGCTCCCGAAACGGGCGGCGATTTCAGTAGTTTGCGTTCAGCCGTCCGCAGCAAACCCGGCGTCTTCGTCAGGGCGGCGCAGGACCTGAATCAAGTGAGCTTGGACCGCACGCGGGCGGATCGGTACCTCGACGAAATAAAAAGCGGTCCCGACTCGGATCCGAAGGCGCTGCATGATCGATCCGTTCTTCTTGCCCGCACGTTGAGCATCAAGCTTGACCAGCAGTGCTTCGACAAGCCTCCAGAACAGCAACCTTCTTGCCTGACGCAAAATACCGATCAGCTGGTCCTGGACGATGGACACACCCAATCAATGGTAGCTGCGCTGACTTCCGGACCAGCTTCGGATTTGATGGGAGCACTCAGCGCTACGTCGATGGCCGGCGGAGGATTTTACAGTCCATATGTAGGAGCAGTCGTTGACTTAGCGCGAATCTTGGGCAACCTACATACAGCGGCTTACCAGTACATCCCAGCCCTCGCGCTGCCAAGAGGCTCGCAACTAAACCTGCGGCTCAATAACCCGCCTTCCTTTCGGAACCCCAAATCGGTCTTGGTTGTAGGACTGCCGGCAGTAGAAGCGGCACAACTACCTCCGCTTCGTTCGGTCAATCCGGAACAAGTCTTCTGCCTCGAAAAATTGCCGCTCGTTCTTCCTATTGATGGCGCTCCCTTGGTGTTTTCAACAGAGATCGCACATGATTTTGTTCTTCGAATCAAGAGAAAAGGTGGAAGCGTGATGGACCTGCCTGCAACACCAGACCCGGCGCGTGGCGGATTTGCGATCGACGCTCGCGCGGTCCTGAGCGCCAACCTGGATCCGGACGTGAGCGGGACGCTTCGCGGAAATTGGGGATTTGATTCTTTCGAAGGGCCTGCTTTCCATTTGCGAAACGCCCATC
Source organism: uncultured Acidobacteriota bacterium (assembly GCA_963719875.1). Taxonomy (GTDB): domain Bacteria; phylum Acidobacteriota; class Terriglobia; order Acidiferrales; family UBA7541; genus Palsa-360. The sequence continues at coordinate 1,375,224 of CAVRDJ010000004.1, forward strand.
CAACAATGTGGAGTGTCACGCCTGGGGATCAGGGCGCTCTTATTGTGGGCCGGGTGGATACACTTCATTTGCTGTCTGAATCAGCCGTGTGCGTTGATGACGTGACCGTCCAAGACGACCAACATAAGGACCTTGAAACAACCTGGAAAGCCCTCAAGCCAGATGAACTGGAAATTCGGGTCGCCCTGAAAGACGAAAGGACTGGCCCGCTCAAGATGATGGTGAAACAATATGGCGTGGCCACTTCAGACGAACTCGTTTTACATGCATATGCTGAAGCAGCCGAACTGGATTATTTCAAGATTAATGCAGGTGACAAGCAGGGCGTTTTAACAGGCACGCGATTGGACGAAGTTAACAGTTTCGAACTGAAGGGCATTCGGTTCGTACCGACGAAATTATCCCGCGCCGATAAAAAAGATGAGCTCCAGCTGGCCGTTGCGAGTTCTGCATCACCCGCTGCTGCTTTTCAGACCAATGAAAAACTGGTTGCGCACGTTGATTTGAAGGACGGCCGCATTCTGGATTTGCAAACGACGGTTGAAAAACCGCGTCCAGCGGTCAAATTGATTAGCAAAAGCGTGCTGCCAGGGTCGACTCGATCCCCTGTTCATCTGAAGGACCAGGATGAGCTTCCCCAAGATGGGCGGCTCTCGTTTTTTTTGAAAACGGAAGTGCCAGACAGTTTTCCGCGTACTGAAAAGATCGAGGTTTCTAGCTTTGATGACTCGTTTCATGTATTGCTGAGTGTAGCCGACGGAAATCTGATATTACAAAATTCGGAGACGGTGCTTGCCATACTCGATCCACTCAAGAGTTTTGGACCGTCGGCATTCGGCCCGCTTCGCTTTCGGCCAATTGAAATTGACCGTGACAACGGGGATTGGCAGCCGCTCGCAACCCTCGTGCGGATTCCGACCCTAAAAGAACTTCGCTGCCCGGACAGCCCGGATAAACAATGTAGGCTGATCGGATCCAATTTATTCCTGATCGATTCCGTTGCCTCCGACCCGCAATTCACTCATGCAATCTCTGTGCCAGTAGGCTTCCCGGACACTACTTTGAGCGTGCCACGTCCAAATGGGACGCTCTTATATATCAAGCTCCGGGATGACTCAGCCACGGTGGATTCGCTGGTGTTGCCCGTGATACCAGATGAAGAATAAATTATGCGGAATTCCATTCGATCGTAACTACGGCACTGGTTTTTCGCTTGTGGAGTAATGCGAACCTGCCAACGCAATTTCGCGGCATATTGTCCCCCTCCTCAGAAGTTATCCTCTGACTAAATTTTATTCGCCGGTGAGCTGGAAATTTGTTGGAAGATTCCCGCGTTACCAGTGAACTACTGCATTGCAGGTCGGCCAAGTCCCGATAAGTCCGGCGGTCTCAATAGGTCGATGCAACACTCGCTCGAAGTCTTCTTGTAGGAGTCTTCGAGGCTGAATACGTTCGCCAGCGTTGATTCAAAAAGAACACTGCCCTGTTTAGGTTTTAATTGAATACTGCCGTGCAGATCGATTCTCGAGGGGAAGTATTGTCCGATCAACTGATTAGAAGGTGTTGCATCGGCCGGTTGAGCTGGCAGGGATTATCGGAATGTGACCAGTACTCGCTATGAGACCCCCGAACCACATTCTGAGAACAGGGCTTACAGCCCGCTGCAATGCCGGTATGATTTCTGGTAGGTTTTTTCGCCCACGGTTGCCAGCTGTCACGCCAATACGTGACGCCGCTCACTGCGTTTCTCTAAGAGCCGCCATACAAAAGGGGTGGATGCATGGATGTACGCCACGAATCGGACTGCCGTCGAAAGGAAGCGAAAAACCGGGCCATCTGCCAAAGTTGGAAGAGCTAGGTGTTCAAATTTGAACAGATTCCCCATTTCGTCTGCGTTACACAAAGCGCGTGCCTTCACTGAGGCCGATTTTCGGACTTAGCCGTAAGTCGAGGGGATGACCATTATGATCACTGAGGGAAGTAAACAAAGTTCACCCGTGTATTCTAGCTTGTTCGGTAAACCGGTGGTTCTGACTGTTCTTGTGCGCCAATGCCCTGTCCCAATGCCTTGTAGCATCGTAGGCGAATCCGTCGCCGACGTGCGCGTCCGCATCCAACCCGGATGGGAAATGGATGTCCGAAAGGAATTGATTCTAACTGTCGAAGAAGATGCCGTCGCCTTCGATACCCGCACGAATTGACGCGGCAAGCTAGGGCCTCAATCGTTTCGCCACCAGTCCGGCTGTCTGTCGGGCCACCTAGGTTACGTGTGGAAGAAACCGGGAAACCTTGCGAATTGAAGAGCTTCACAAGCTGAAAGGAGACTTTCGATGCTGCTGATAATTATTCTTCTGGTGCTTTTGTTCGGCGGAGGCGGCGGCTATTACGGGTATTCCAGATGGGGGACGGGCGGGGGCCGGGGATAGTTGGAACAGTCCTGCTCATCGTATTGATCGTGTACTTGGTCGGCTGGTTGCGTTGACCTTGGTCGGATGGATCTGGAATCGAGAGAACTCTATGATCCACACGGCAATGTGTTCCTTATTGGACAGAGACGTTCGCTTCCAGAGTTTTAAGGTGGTGTTATGGATCACTTGCTGTTAATCGGAAGCTAGGAGAAAAGAAATGGCGATTGTGAATGAGGAGAAAGAAATGGCGGCTGCGAAAAGCGAGAAGTGTGCACACCCCGTTTGCTCGTGCTGACAACATCGGGCAAGTATTGCAGCACCGAGTGCGCGGCCATGGAAAAGACGCCGGACATCGATTGTGCGTGCGGACACGCCGGCTGCAAGGGCAAAACGTCCTAATTCGAAATGCGCTCGTCGGTGGTGAAGAAGCTTTGAACCAAGAATCCAGTTCACCCATGATCGTCGCACTGATCTGCGCTGATGATTTACACCCGCGTGAGCTGAACCAAGTGCTGGAGTAGATGAGCTGGGACGTGTAATTCCGCAGGTAAGTCAATTTTGCAAAGGATACACAATGTTGAGGCACTAGGCAGCCGATGGATAATCGGCAAGAGGAGATCTAATGCGTATCCGCATCATTCGTTTGCTGTTCTTGGCAGTATCAATGCTATTTCTGTCGACCGCGTCTTTCGCGCAAGTCGGCGTATCCGTCACAATCGCGCCCCCTGAGCTGCCCGTCTACGAGCAGCCTATTTGTCCCGGCGACGGTTATATCTGGACGCCCGGGTATTGGGCTTGGGATGGCGACTATTACTGGGTTCCGGGCACATGGGTGATGCCTCCGGAAGCCGGGTTCCTGTGGACTCCGGGCTATTGGGGTTGGGGCGGCGGCGGATTTATTTTCAATGACGGCTACTGGGGCCCGTCAGTAGGTTTCTACGGCGGAATCGACTACGGCTTCGGATACTTCGGTCATGGTTATGAAGGCGGACGCTGGGAGAACGGGCGTTTTTTCTACAACACGGCGTTGAATCGCGTGGACACCAACGTCATCCACAACGTTTACAACACCAGAGTGAACGAGAACGGTGAACCGCGTCAGCTACAACGGCGGCAACGGCGGGATCAACGCGCGCGCCACGGCTCAAGAAGAGGCTGCTGCTCATGAGCAGGCATATTCCGCCTGTAGCCGCTCAGACGCAACATGCGTGGTCTGCCCGCAATGACCCCCAGCAACGGTTTTCCGCGAACCACGGCGCGCCGCCAGTTACTGCGACTGCTCGCCCCAGCATCGCAGTCCATCCCAAGGAACTGCCGCCCATCGAACGCCCCGCTGCTCCTAACACGGGGAACGCGAAGCTGGACCAGAAATACCAGAAGCAGCAGGACAAGCTAGTCGCGAAGCAAACCAGGATCGGCAGAAACTCCAGCAGAAGCAGGACAACGAACATCAGCAGCTGGCGAAACAGAAGGCCGATCCGGCGAGAACGCAGCAAGTGGAGCAGCAACACCAGCAACAGACGCAGCAAATGCAGCAAAAACACACGCAGCAGATGCAGCAGATGCAGCAGAGCAGCAGCCGGGTGGCGGAGGAGCCCGTGGCGGCGGTGGCGGACGACATTAATCGAAGGTTCATTATCTTCCTGAACTTGGCGATCGGGCCACGTCCAGTTTGATCTGTTTTGTTCTTTCGACGGCTTCTCTCCGTCGCGAGCCTCTGCGGCTATCTCCCAGCCAGGCTGTTCTCGGACAAGCGCGCAAAGCCCTTTCCACGCGATTTCGTTGCCTGTGGTTCGCCAAAAATCTGTCCGTGTGTATTTTCAACAGCTTTGCTCACTGCTATTCACAGGCCGACTGCGATACGAGCCACCCATGTTCTCCATCATCGCGGTCCTAACTGGAACAATGCTCCGGGTCTTCCGTACTCGTCGGAACCTTCTGCTCGAAAACCTCGTTCTTCGGCAGCAACTCACTGTGTTCAAGCGCAAGCGTCCCAGGCCACGGATTGCTGCGCTCGATAAGCTCTTCTGGGTTCTTGCGCGAAGGTTCTGGCCCGGCTGGCAACAAGCGCTGATCGTCGTGACCCCGGACACTGTGGTCCGGTGGCACCTGGCAGGATTCGCCCTCTATTGGCGTGCGATCTCCAGAGCACGGCGCGTGTTTGGCAGGAAGACAATCTCGAAAGAAGTTCGCAATCTGATCTTCCGTATAGTCAAGGAGAACCCAACCTGGGGTGCCCCGCGCATCCATGGCTAACTCCAGATGCTCGGGTTCGATGTTCCGAGAGAACCGTCTCTCGTTGGATGCGACGCGCGCCGAGGAATCCCGAACCAGCCGAGTGTTGGCTCACGTTCTTGCGAAACCATCGTGAAGCCATCGCCGGAATGGATTTCTTCACTGTTTCGACCGTAACATTTCGCCTTCTCTACTGCTTTTTTGTGATCAGTCATGACCGTCGGCGAATTCTCCACTTTAATGTTACACGTCATCCTACGAGCACATGGATCATCCAGCAGTTGCGGGAAACATTTCCGTTTCAGCTGGCCCCGAAATTCTTGATTTTTGATCGTGATTCTAAGTTCAGCTTCGAAGTTGCCGCGGCCGTCCGCTCGCTAGGTGTAAATTCTGTCCGGACCTCATTTGAAAGCCCTTGGCAGAACGGGATCGCCGAGCGGTGGGTCGAAAGCTGTCGCCATGACTTATTGGACCACGTCATTGCCATAAACGAGCTTCACCTGAAACGGCTGCTCAAGGAGTACGTCGCCTACTATCACGAAGACCGAACTCATCTGGGCTGAAGAAACAAACACCTGCAAGAAGAGCCGTTCGAACTCATGGTCGCTGTGGGTTCTGGAGGCTCGGTGGTCTGCACTACCGCTACGAACGAGCTGCGGAAGTTACAAACTCCCGAATCCGCTACGCTGCGTCTCCCGCAATTGGGGAGGGCCACGACTCGCAGAGGAATTCTTTTGTTACATTCATTCTTGAGCGTCTTTCAAGAGCCCTGCGTGGAAGTCCAAGCCTGCTGTGAGCGAATGGGATTAAGCAATTTCTCTGCCGGATGGACTTTTGGCAAGGCACACCCCTTATTTTGGCAACTTGGGCAACTTTCGGCAAGGAATTCCGCTCAATAGGCCGCGCAATCGAGCGACTACCCGTACTTCATTTTCATTGATGACTGTTCGCTGTAACCGGAAATGGGACAGGGAATAGACAACCGAGTATCCGCAGACCTCCCCATGTTTTGACCGGGACTTCCCGAATTGGGACATTCGCACCGCCGTGGCTCAAATGCTGAAAGTGTACACTTCAAGACAGTTTTCAATTGAGTTTCTGGGGACAATGACTTGGCTTTTTACGAAAGAGTAACCTCAATTCAAGATCAGAGTTACTCCAATTTTCGTCATAGATTCAACACGCCGGCCTGGAGGGCACACATGAAGCCAGCTAGGTCGACCTGCACGCCAATGACCTGTCTAGTTCTTCTGGCTTTTATATCGATTTAGTACGGACGCACAAGCTGTTCCCAGCTTCACCCGGCAAACCGGACTCAAGTGCAACGTATGTCACAGCAATCCACCTGAGCTGACTGCGTTCGGGCGCAAATTCAAGCTCGATGGCTACACGCTGACGGAGAAAAAGGCGGACACGACCATCGAGGATACAGACTTGAAGATCAGCCGAGATTTTCCGATATCGGTCATGCTTCTTCTCAGCGATACTGCCACGAATACACCCGTTCCCGGCGCACAAAACGGGAATGCCGGGTTTCCCCAGGCTCTTAGTCTCTTCTTGGCAGGTGAAATTTCGCCCCATCTTGGGGGGATGGTCCAAGGCCACCTATTCCCATCAGTCAGATCATTTCACGCTGGACAATACGGACATCCGTTACGCCAAGCACACCACTTTAGGTTCGAAAGACTTGTTGTATGGGCTTACCCTGAACAATAGCCCGACAGTCGAGGATGTCTGGAACAGTACCCCGTCCTGGGGGTATCCGTGGTTGTCCCCCGGTAGTGCTCCCTCACCAAGCGCGGGGCCAGTCATCGCCGGAGCGCTCGCTCAGGATGTTGCTGGTCTCGGCGCATACACGATGTGGAATGACCATCTGTATGCGGGTTTCACCCTGTATCGCTCCGAACATGCTGGGGGCCGCAGCCTGTGACCGGTACGAATTTTCCAGTCAACATTCATGGAGTTGCGCCTTACTGGCGGCTGGCATGGCAGCAAACGTGGGGACTGAATTATCTGGAAGTTGGAACCTATGGCATTTACGTGAGCTCGGTTCCGGGTGGAGTTACGGGCATACGCGATACGTATGCGGACCCCTCCATTGATCTTCAGTACGAACGACCATTTGGCGTCAATCTCTGACCCTCCACACGACTTATATTCATGAAATATCTAACCTCGATGCCACGTTTGCCGCCGGCGGCGCAGCCGCACCCTCGCATCACCTGAACACGTTTCGGGCGGATGCCACTTATCACCTTCGGAGCCGTTATACGTTCACGGTTGCCGGGTTTTCCACCACTGGCACTGCCGATCCAATTCTGTTTGCGCCCGCTCCCGTAACCGGCAGTTTGCTGGGCAGCCCCAATAGCAGCGAATTTATCGGTCAGGCCGGGTTCTGGCCAAAACAGAACATCGAACTGTCAGCCGCCTACACCGGCATATACGAAATTTAACGGTGCGAGCCAGAATTATGACGGATCTGGCCGGAATGCTTCGGCCAACAACTCCGTGTATGTCGCGTTGTGGCTGAACTTTTGAGAGGGAGCCGGTCTCGCGGGAGGCACTCAATGGAATCAGACAATCGTGAGCATCAGCTAGTTCCGTTGGGCGGAGCCCGCCGATCTTTTCTTGGTGTCTTGCTTGGGGTGGCGTCGGCATTTGTTGGCGCCTTATTAGCGATTCCGGTCCTGCGCTACATCTTCTATCCACTGACAGCGCAATCCGACGATTCAGCCTGGACGGAAGCCGGCTCAGTCGCAGGGGTTCCCAGCGGCCAGGCACCGCTCCGCCGCACGCTCGAACTCAAGCAGCGCGATGGGTGGCGGGAGACGGCCAGTCAACCGGTGGTCTACATCATCAAGACGGGCGGCAAGCTCAAGGCATTGTCCGCGATTTGTCCCCATCTCGGCTGTACGGTCCCCTGGGATCCAGGCCGAAACGAATTTGTGTGTCCCTGCCATGGCGGCGTGTTTTCTCCAGACGGCAGCCCGTCTCTCAGGACCGCCGCCTCGCTCGCTCGATTCGCTGGAAACCAAGGTGTCCGGCGGCAAGCTCATGGTGAAGTACCAATACTTCCGTCCCGACGTGTCCAACAAAGAGGTGACCAGTTGACTCGCGAAGATACATCGCCTATGCCCGATGCGAACACAGAAGAGGGCCGCAGCAGGCCAAGTCTGCCCGGGCGTCTGTGGAAATGGATGGACCAACGCACTGGAGCGGACCAGATACTGCGCGCACTCTCTGGATGAACCTATCCCGGGCGGCGCGCGCTTCGCCTATGTTTTCGGATCGGCACTGCTCTTCATTTTCGTTTCGCAGATTGTCACCGGCATCTGCCTGGCGCTCTACTACGTCCCCGCTCCGATGACGGCTCATGTGAGCGTGGCCTACATCGTCAAGGAAGTGGCGGCGGGAGCCTTCCTGCGAAGTCTGCATTCCTACGGTTCAAGTGCCATGCTCGTCGTTCTGCTCCTGCATTTTCTGCAGACGTTTCTCTACGGGTCCTACAAAGGGAAACGCGAGCTTCTCTGGATCTCTGGCTGCACGCTCTCGCTTCTTGTCTTGGGGATGGCGTTCACCGGATACCTCTTGCCGTGGGATCAGAAGGCGTATTTTGCCGGCTCCGTCGGCACGGATATCGCCGGGCAGGTGCCCATCATTGGGGAAAGCCTCAGACTGCTCTTGCGGGGCGGCGCAACGATGGGAGCGCTGACGATCTCCCGATTTTACGTTCTTCATGTTCTTCATCATTCCGGCTCTCATCTTTTCGTTGATCGCCATCCACATTTTCTTGTTTCGCAAAGCAGGAGCCGCGGGTCCGGCGAACGAAGATCCAGTCAGGCCACACTTGCCTGCAGAGATGTTTTATCCCAGGCAAGTTCTGATCGATATGGCGTTTGTGCTGGTTGTAATGGGTGTTTTGGGTATGCTGGCGCACTTTGTTCCTGTAATGCTGGGACCCGAGGCGAACCCTACCAATAGCCGCTATTTACCCCGTCCAGAGTGGTATTTCCTGCCGATGTTCCAGTGGCTGAAGTATTGGGAAGGGTGGCGCACCGTCATCGGGGTTTTCATTATTCCCGTCAATTCTGATCGGACTGTTTTTCTTGCTGCCGTTCCTGGACCGCGGCCTCGAACGTCGCCCGTGGCGCAGACCCATTCCCGTCGGCGGCGTCTTCATTGTATTGATCGGTTTAGTATGGCTCGGCATGACGAGTCGTCTTGACGATTCGCGCGATCCCACCGTTGCCGCTCAACTCGCTGAACAGAACCAACAGGAACACGTGTATTTTCACGCCGCTTTTCAGCCGTATTCGGCATCGTCGCCTTCTGAGGGCGCTGCGTCAGCTCCGCTTGATGCAACCGCCGCGAAGGGGAAGGGCATTTTCGATTCTCACGGCTGCAGCGGATGCCATGGCGAGAGCGGTGGTGGCGGCGTTGGGCCAGCGCTTACCCATATCTCCAGTCAATATCCGCCAGCTCAATTGACAGCGCTTCTGAAAGCCCCCACCGCCAAGATGAAGGCTGCCGGCATGGTCCCTCTAGCTGTGGATAGTACTGATATGGAAGCTCTGGTTGCCTACGTGAGCAGCTTCGGGGAGCATCGGCCGGTTCTGCAGCCGCGCCCTCGGCTTCCGGGCCCTCACTGCCTGCGCCAGCTAAAGTGGAACTGGGTGCGACAGTCGAGCCGTCGAAGGCCGCCACTGCAGCGGCACCGCCGGCTTCCGGGTCGTCACCACCCGCGACAGCCAAACCCGAACCGGGTGAGGTAGCCGGACCGTCGGCAGCACGAACTGGAAGTACGGCAGTCGATGCAACTGCCGCGAAGGGGAAGGGCATTTTCGAGACTCACGGCTGCGGTGGATGTCACGGAGAGACCGGAGGTGGCGGCGTTGGGCCAGCGCTGACTCATATTTCCAATCAATATCCGCCAGCTCAGTTGACAGCACTTCTGAAAGCGCCCACTGCCAAGATGAAGGCTGCCGGTATGGTCCCTCTAAATATAAATAGTGCTGATATGGAAGGTCTGGTTTCCTACGTGACCAGCTTCGGGGGAACATCGGCCGGTTCTGCAGCGACACCGCCGGCTTCCGGGCCGTCACCACCTGTGCCCGCTAAAGACGGAGCAGCTGCGACAGCCGCACCGTCGAAGCCGCCTCTGCAGCGGCACCACCCGCTTCCGGGATCGGCCTCGCCTGCGCCGGCTAAAACGGAACCAGCTACAACAGCCGGAGCGTCGAATGCACCCACTGGAAGTTCGGCAGGTGGTGCAACCGCCACCCAGGGGAAGGCCATTTTCGATTCTCAACGTTGCAGTGGATGCCACGGCGCGAGCGGAGGCGGAGGTGTTGGGCCAGCGCTGACTCATATTTCCAGTCAATATCCGCCAGCTCAATTGACAGCACTTCTGAAAGCGCCCAGTGCCAAGATGAAAGCTGCCGGCATGGTGCCACTGACAATGAATAGTGCCGAAATGGAAGCTCTGGTTTCCTACGTGAGCCAGCCTCGGGGGAGCATCGCCCGGTTCTGGGGCGACACCCTCGGGTCCCGGGTCGTCCTCACCTGCGACAACTAAAGCGGAACCAGCTGAGATGGCGGGACCGTCGAAAGCTGAGTCCCAAGGGAAAGAGATCTTTAAAGCACACGGATGCGCTGAATGTCACGGGACCGATGGTGTCGCCGGTACAGCGGCAGCCCCTGCACTTGCGGGTACTGGCAAGAACTTCGCACCTGCGCTCCTGACAACAATGCTGAAGCACCCAACCGCCCGCATGCAACAAGGTGGGATGCCACCGGTATCGCTAGGTGACGACGAGTTGAAGGCACTCGTAGCATACGTAAGTTATATTTCAGCTTCGAAAATCAATCCTCAATAAATCGGATCGCATTGGAATCTTGTGGCGCAAATGCTTCGAGGGCAGATGCTCTATTCAAGTGCATCGCAATTGCTAGCTCCGATCGACAAGACATGGCAAGCGTTTGGAAGCGGCAAGCTGCTTCTTCACGTAGCAAAGATTTGGGAAAGAACTCCGTCCCTTTGATTGCCCGCTAAGTCGCACTAATCAACACGTCGCATGTTTTTGTACGTGCTCATAAGATTGGATTGCAGAAACTGCTCAGGATCCGATCCGGGTGTGCTGTATGGGACATAAACCAACCGGTCCTCGATGCATAGTTATGACTACCGCGATGCTAAAATCTGAAATTTCGATGGAATCAAAGGGAAAAACTGAAGGAAGGAGTCTCATATGGACAAGGATGAGCGTGATCTTCTGGATGTCCTGAAATTCGAACTCGCGTTCCTGGAAAAAGGGGGTTACGGTCGCTCGCCGCGCGAGTCCTGGAGGCAGCCACTTATTTTCGAAGATTCTCCAAGTTGCATGAATTACGATTCCAAGGATCATCGCCGATCCGTGCAGTTCGTGCGTTCTCTGTTCAACTTGTGCCGCCACAGTTTCGCGGGAAGCAGATTCCGTGCCGGCATATTCCCTTAAACGCCGAGGGCGAGACACTGGACGCGCTCTACCGGTCCTCCCACCAGTTCGAAGTCGAAGAAGATTCGGAAATCGGCTCCCGGACAGCGATTGCGACGGTCGAAAGGGGAACGGCAAGCATCAAGCGCCGAGGGAAACCGGCCTTCGGCACCTAGCGGTGGCGAGGCGACAGGTTTGCCTCTGTCTCAAAAGTTGTACCCGAAATGCGCGAATCCCGCTTGTCTCACCGCTTTTCGTTGGCTGGTGGGAGGCAAGTTCTTCCGTTTTCGGCCCGAGTCTGCGGCCTCGCACTCGAGTGACAAAGGCGCTCCCTCGCTCCTCGGAATTCCCAGAGTTGAGCATTACTGGCTCTGCGAACGCTGTTCGCACGTCTTCACTCTCGCATTTGAAGAGAACCAGGGTGTGATGTTGAAACTGCTCTATCCTGGCTCTTGACTGCTGAAAGCCCGAAGCAATTGACGGCGGGCTAGCCTTTGGTCGGTCTGGTGAGAACTCGATTGCTTTGCGGAGGCTGGCCTCTGCGTCACTGCCAAGTGTGCCAAGGAGTACGGAATCGGACTTTCAGGTGTCCCTCGCCAAAATTCCGTCCGCCTGTGATTTCAACAGGATACGGCATTGCCATTCACAGGCAAAGCGCGATAGCACTCGCACATGATAGACACGTTTGTGCTTCTGGCGGGTGCGATCTTCCGACTCTTCCACAGTCGTCGCAGGCTGCTTCTCGAAAACCTCGCTCTTCGCCAGCAACTCGCGACATTGAAACGAAAGCATCCCAGACCGAGGATCTCAGCCTTCGATAGGTTCTTCTGTGTCTTGGCGCGAAGGTTCTGGTCCGGATGGAAACAATCTCTCATTGTTGTGGGCCCGGAGACCGTTGCGCGATGTCACAGATCGGGATTCGCGCTCTATTGGCGGGTGATTTCCAGGGCCCGGCGAGTTTCCGGCAGGAGGAGGATTTCCAAAGGGGTGCGGGATCTCATCTTCCGTATGGTGACCGAGAACCCTACCTGGGGTGCGCCGCGTATCCACGGGGAGTTGTTGATGCTGGGTTTTGACGTTCCCGAGAGAACCATCTCCCGTTGGATAAGAAGCGCCGAGAGATCCCGAGCGAGCCAAACGTTGGCGCGCCTTCCTGCGTAACCATCGGGAAGTGATCGCGGCGATGGACTTCTTCACCGTCCCGACGATTACGTTCGGCGTGCTCTACTGCTTCTTCATTATCGGCCACGGTCGGCGGCGTATCCTACATTTCCATGTGACGCGGCGTCCGGCCAGCCTGTGGGTTGTCCAGCAGTTGCGGGAAGCCTTCCCCTACGAGACCGCTCCCCGGTTTCTCATCTTTGACAGAGATGCCAAGTATGGTACGGAAGTTCCTGCTGCGATTCGGTCGATGAAAATTAAGTGTGTCCGCACTTCATTCGAGAGTCCTTGGCAGAATGGCATTGCGGAGCGTTGGGTCCAGAGCTGCCGCCGAGACTTGCTGAATCACGTGATCGCTTTGGACGAGGCCCACTTACGTCGATTGCTCTCAGATTATGTCCGTTACTACCACGAAGACCGAACCCATCTCGGACTGAAAAAGGAAACCCCGACGGGCAGAATTCGTTCGCCGGCCTCCGGTCGCATCACTGCTCGTGCGCGACTCGGCGGTCTGCATCACCGCTACGACCGCGCGGCGTGAACAGCACCAGCCTGAACATTGGCATGTCTTGCTGACGGAGATTTCTGTCTGGGTTCCTGGTTACGTTGTGGCCGGGGTCCAACTACTCTGAAAAAAGTTTCGCAACCCGATAGAAACTGTATCAACTGTCTTCACTAAATTCGAAATGAGCGCTTTTATGGGGCGTTTTTATTTTTGGCGAGGGACAACACCACCCGGGCACAACCGGCGGGTCGAACCCGTCGCCTCGCTCCGACCCAGGTCGGTAAGCCTCCGAAACCCAGGTTTACGCCGCTGGTTCCACGGCTTGGTGATGTCGTCGAACGGCACACGCCGGCAATCGGATCCGCGTGTCTGGCAGGCGTGCAGGAGGGCCTCGGGGTCCTGCGTGTAGACGTTAGTGCGTCCGCCAAGCGATTTGTTTTCCACCCTTTCTTTGCCCCGGAGAATTAAGCCCATCGATTCTTCCAGGTCATCATAGGCGTGCGTTTGCCGTTCCGTGCCGCTGCGGAGAATGTCGCACAGGCCCCCGGCTACCACTGAACCGCTGGGGCCTGTTCGCTTCTGCGCTAGACATATCATGGACGGGGAGTCAGAGGTAGGTTTTCGGATACGACCCCGATCGTGGTTCCGATTACTTCGCCTGAGACCACTAGCTCTACGCGGCGATTCTGTTGGCGTCCTTCCGCGGTGTCATTCGACGCCACGGGTTGCGTCTTGCCGAATCCCTGCGACGTCATGGACGCCGCCGGAATGTTTTCTTTTGCGAGGTAATCGCGGACGGAACCGGCTCGTTGTTCCGAAAGCTGTCTGGTTCATGGCATCGCTGCCCACGCTATCGGTGTTGCCTTCGATGGCGAGCCTAAGGTCCGGGTAGGCAAGAACGATTCCGGATATTTTGGCGAGCTTCTCGCGCGCTTCCGGGCGAAGCGTGGACTTGCCGGTGTCAAACAACACGTCCGACAGGCTCACGATGAGGCCACGGGCGGTGTCGCGAGTGGCAAAAATGACGTTGAATTGTTGCAGCAATTTGGCGCGCAGTTCTTCGCGATCCTGCACGGCTTGTTTGAGTTGCTGATCTGAGTTTGCGGCGGCGAGACGGTTTCGGTCCGATTCCGCCTCCGCGTTTCTTTGGCCCTGTTGAGCTTCCGCGGTGGCTTGATTCGCGTCCATGGCGGCGGCGCGATTCCGATCCGAGTCCGCCTGGGCGTTCTTTGGTCCTGTTGAGCGTCGCGGTGGCTTGATTCGCGTCACGGCGGCGGCGCGATTCCGATCCGACTCCGCCTCGGCGTTCTTTGTGCCTTGTTGAGCTTCCGCGGTGGCTTGATTCGCGTCAATGGCGGCGGCGCGATTCCGATCCGACTCCGCCTGGGCGTTCTGTTGTTGCCGCTGCGCCTCCGCTGTAGCTTTATCCGCGTCTGCGCGGCGGCGGTTTGCATCGGCGGTTGCTGCTTCCGCTTCATGCGAGCCTGCATTTCGTTCTTCGATGTAGCTCGGGCATCTGCCAGCTTTGCAGCCTCGCGATCCTTGTCGGCATTCATGCGATCCGCATCGATGCGCTTCACGGCGATTTCCCGGGAGTCATCCGCCGTCTGCACAACTTCGCGCGATACGGAAATGAGCGCTTTCCTGTCGACGTGCTTCATCGTTCCCAGATCATCGGCCTGCTTCATCTGGCTGACGGCCTTTTCATAGCTGGGGGCCGCGTAGTTCTCGGCTCCGGCCGACTTGGCGATACGCACGGCATTGCGCGCTTCGAAGAATTCAAGCGGCAGTTTGGAATTCAACACAACCGGGTCAAAGTGATAGCCGGTGGGAATGTAGCCGCCCCGGTCGATGAGTTCATACTTCGCATCCACGGCTTCGCTGGTTCCGACCGTGTCGGGCCGAATCACATTTTCCGCGATCACAACGTTGCTGGGGCGGCGCACCGCATAGTAAGGTTCCGCGGTCACGATCAGCGCAAAGGCCTGCAGGTCTGTCGTGACGTCCAGCTTGCTGCGATGGTTATCGCCCACCAGTACTTCGCCCACGTTTACGGACCGGCCTTCGGGGGAAATCGCCCACATGACATAGGTGAGATACTCCGTGCCAAACGAGGTGGGTTTATCGAGGCCTTTGAATTCAGCTTCGATTTCCATGGCGCCACGCTTGCTCTCTACCTTCGCTTCGCCGGACGCGCCCGGCATCAGGGTCGGTGCCTTGGAAATCGATTTTTGTGGAGCCGCTGCGGTGCTCATATTTCACGGCACGCGTCGTGCGGCTGACCACGTTCACGCTGTATGTAGGCGTTTGATTGTGTTCGTCGGAATCTGTGGTTTGGGCCTGAGCTAACGTAGATGCGCCCAAAACTGCGAGGACTGCCAAAAGCACTGCGGAACTTTTCACGTTGAGTCTCCTTGAGAATACGGTGAGGCCGCAGTATCAAGCTTTGCGAATACGAATACTGTGCGCTATTGCTCATTTTGCGAAGATCGTTGAAATAAAGGCGAGTCTTCGGCTAGGTGTCCACAATTGCACAGACCCCCGCCTTCATCGCCGCTAGCATGGCCCCTGACTGAGCGATTGGCTGTGCGCAAACATACGGCGAATACCGCACGGAGTGGCAGACCCAGCAGGCTAAAAGTATTCCGAGTGAGTCGGCCGATGCGCTGGTCAATGCGCATGAGAGGGAGGGACAAATGTTAATGCCGA
Source organism: uncultured Acidobacteriota bacterium (assembly GCA_963719875.1). GTDB lineage: Bacteria > Acidobacteriota > Terriglobia > Acidiferrales > UBA7541 > Palsa-360. The sequence continues at coordinate 1,390,715 of CAVRDJ010000004.1, forward strand.
TAAGAAAGTTCGGTATGCTTTTTGCGGCGCTGTTATTTCTGGCAGGGGCAATCGCCGCTCAGGACCGCTACGGCGGCTCCATGGACGCCAAAGAACATGGCTATCAACACGGCTACCGCGACGGTTTGCGGCAGGGCCGCGCGGACCTGGGACGAAACGCATCGCACAGCTTCGATAGCGAAGATTACCGGCGCGCGGACCAGGGATATGATCGGCGCATGGGGGAGCGCGATGACTTCCAACAAGGCTATCGCAACGGTTACAAGGACGGGTATGACGACGGCTACTACGACAAGCCCATTCGCCACACCGTTTACGGGCTGAATGACAGCTACGATCCCGATCGAGTGCCGCGCAGCGAAGCAGATGCCAATGCCTATGCTGATTGGAGCTACCAGGACGTGGCCACGGACACGGGCTATCGAGACGGCCTGCAAGCCGGACTAAGCGACCTGCGGCAGCGCAAAGACTTCAAGCCGGATAAGCACGATGCCTACGAGGACGGCAATCACGGCTACCGCAAAGAATACGGCGACAAGAAACTTTACAAAGAACAATACCGCAAAGGATTTCTACGCGGTTACGAAGACTCATTCAACCGCAAATCTCGATAAGCGACGATAAAAAGCAAAGCACTAAACAGGCCGGCGTGGCGCATAGCCATTCTCTCCTTCACGCACGAGGACCTGACTGCTGGGGGGATGTGTCTCATTCCGAATAATGCGTCAGATGCGGTCCGGTAGGCGACCACTCCTCCAGTATCTTGGCCCTTCCGCCAGCCTTAGTCCGTACATAGAAACATGGCTCAAACTCCGCTGTTCGCGTGCGACTGGCGAGATATGACATCCACGCCTGAGCGCAGACATCACCCCCGGTTCACTGCCTGGCTACCACTCCGCGTAAAGGTCGTGGGAGGCATAGTTGAACCAGATCCCGCGCCTTTGTTAACACAGAATCTCAGCAAAACCGGATTATGCTTCCCTTCACCTCAACGGATTGAACCAGGCCAGTCAATCGAGGTAGAAGTCACTTTCCTGGGCGCTGGGCAAGGCGGCAACAATGTATCCATATCTGGCGCCGGTTACATCGTGCGAGCCGAATCTGCTAAAAGGCCAGGGTGGTACAGACTGGCCGCTGAGTTCGACGAATCAATTTCCGGCGACGAACTGCTCTGGCAAAAATTAGTCGCGGCATTGGACAAGAAATCGTAGGTAACACGGACAAAACCCCGTCTCCCAATTCTCATCTCCCGATGCGTCGAATTATCGGAATGAGGCCAAACAAATCTGACCTCAACGGCGCATGAAGTCTTTATCGGGATGTGGCTTTCTGCGCTTTGGCCAGGAGGGCAAAACCGCACGGGGACCTAATCTCATAAGGAAGAAGATATCGACAACCTACGCCGGGAACGGCCCGCGAATAATCCTGTCGGTGATCGTAACTTTGAAATAGCTGTTGCAATTGAGGCATGGAATCGTCTGGTCGGCCGACTGTCCGCCACCAACACTGGTTGAAACATGAATCTTCTGTTTGGTTTTGCAGCGTGAGCATTCTACCGTCATCACAATATAGTGGTCGTTGGCCATCACCGGCTCTCCGCTCGCATCTTATTGGATGGGGCTACTCGTGGAGAATAACGCTCAGGAGGGAGGGATTGATGTGGAGACCGCCATCATATCCAATGAATCCTAGTTTTTTGAATTTAGTCATGAAAAAGTTGACCCGAGTGCGAGTTGCGCCAATCATTTCCGCTAGCATTTCCTGCGATACCTTGGGAAGCCGCTTCAGGGGTTCGTCCTGCAAGCCATACCGAGTGAGCAGCAGAAGAGCACGGGCCAACCGTTTCTCGCTGGAGTTAAACAGCTGATCGATCAACGCTTCCTCGGTTCGCATGTTCCGTGAAAGCATATAAGAGATGAAGCGGTCAGAAAACTCATGCTCGGCATGCAGGGCGCGGACCATCTCGTCTTTTTCAATAACGAGCAGATTCGTGTGTGTGATCGCGGTCGCAGTGCTGTTACGAAAAGACTGAAATGCCAGGCCCCCCTCACCCAAAAAGTCACCCGGTCCAAGGATCGCCACGACTGCCTCTTTGCCAAACGGATTGACGACAGACAGCTTCACGCCTCCCTGCTGGATGTATAGCACATTAGACGTGGGATCACCTTGAGAGTAGATTCTCTGCGATCTTCGATAGTCGACAACTTTTCTCGCAACACCAACCCTTGCGAGATACACGTGGGCATTAAAAATATGCCTTTTGTAGGGTTTTGTCTTGCTGGAACTTGCGATTGCTTCCATGGCGCCCTCGCTTAGGGCATATCGGGTTACAACCTATTCGGTCATATAGTGTGATAATTCACACGAATCAAGTGTTCAATTCTGCACAGTATTAACGCATACGGCACATACCCGGACAGGGACATTCCTCACATTTTGCGGCAAAGCACGGTCATCTGTTCAAACCAGAGTCAGCATGTGCCTCGACGGACAAAAGGCTGGGCTTCCATTGGGCCATGCGGTATGCTCGTCTGTCCCCAGTTCAATCTAAGAGACTATTCAAGCAGATCAAATTCTGTGGAGGGTCGCTGCATGAACATCGGGGACCGTTTGCGGACATTGCGTGAGGAGAAAAAGTTTACACAAGGCGAGGTCGAGAAACGAACGGGAGTGCTTCGCACCTACCTCTCCCGCGTAGAAAACGGACATACGGTTCCTTCTGTCGAGACGCTTGAGAAATTTGCCCGTGCTCTTGAAGTCCCGATGTACCAACTCTTTTATGACGGCGAAGAGCCGCCCAAACTGCCGAATCTTCTGAAGCGCAAATCTACCGATGACAGCGTGTGGGGCGATTCCGGCAAAGACGCACGTCTGCTTGCCAAATTCTGTCGCCTGTTCAACCGCACAAACAAGAGCGACCTGAAATTACTTTTTTTTATGGCCAAAAAGATGGCGAAGTCTAAAGCCGTTTAATCTGAATTGTCTTGAAGTTGGGCACTCCGGCATGCGTGGTTCATCCATCTTCCGATTGATTTGCTCGGAAGCCCTTAGTGACCTGCCAGAGCGCCTAAGGACCATAATGGAACGTACGCCCGAGGTGGTTCGCCCCCTCTCATTGAGACTCGCTTTAAACCGGAGTGTGTCAAAAGATCCGTGATTCATTAAAGTAACTTTAAGCAAAGGGGTGCACATTACAAAGTCTACTTTGGAATGAATAGAGAAACGCCCGACTGCCAGTCGCCTTCCGTTGAAGGGTGTCTTTGAATTATTCAGTTTCCTTTGGGAGTCTGTCTTCTTGAGATTGGGTTCATGATAGCTTGATGCAAACGTGGGACGTAAATTCCTTGTCCCTCTTCGTCTCAAAATTCCGCTTCATCTCGTCGATAGTGTTGCCAGGGGGAGGTCCTGAAGGGACGAATACCCAAGTGCATCGGAGCAACCCCAACCCCGAATACGCTCTACCCACATCATTTCGCGGGCCATGCTAGATTATAGTGCTGAAGAAGGAATCTCGCACTATAAGGGTTCACCATTCCTTGGCTGTAATGTAGACTCTCTCACTCGCCGTGGTACAAAAACTCGGGCTGGTCAGACTGTTGATCAGAATAAGTTGGTCTTTAGAAGATCGATGACTTCGTCACCCCGGCCATTGAGCACGGCCTTCATCATGAAGAGACTGAAACCCATTACTTGATCTAGCTTAACTGACGGCGGCACTATAAGTTCCTGGCGGTTGACTACAACCTCCACGAGAGCTGGTCCTGGGTGGCTTAGGGCTTGGTCAAGCATGGGACGGACTTGCTCCGGCACATCTGCTTTTAGTCCGAGCACACCTGCGGCTTCGGCCATCTTCGCGAAATTCGGGTTGTGAAGCTCCGTCGCGAAATCAAGGATGCCGGCCGCTTTCATTTCGAGTTCCACGAAGCCCAGCGCGCTGTTGTCAAAAACGATCAGCTTTACAGGTAGGTCGAGCTGGCGAAGCGACAGCAGGTCACCCATGAGCATCGCAAGTCCGCCGTCCCCAGACAAGGTAATCACCTGGCGATCCGGGAAAACAAGCTGTGCTCCAATCGCCTGTGGAAGGGCACTGGCCATTGACCCGTGGGAAAAAGACCCCAATAGCCGGCGTTTACCGTTCATCTCAAGATAGCGCGCCGCCCAAATGGTCGGTGTACCCACGTCGCAGGTAAAGATCGCGTCCTTCGCCGCAAGTTCGTTGATCACTTTTGCGACATACTGTGGATGAATAGATTTCTGGCCTGGTTCAGCAACTGCAAGGTCATCCAGTTCTTTGCGCGTCTTTTGATAGTGCTGAATCGAGGAGGAAAGGTGCTGGTCGTCCTTCTTTTCAGTGAGATTGGGAAGAAGGGCGCGCACCGTTGTTTTCACGTCGCCCACCACTCCTAAATCAACCTTGGTTCGCCGACCGATCTGTTCTCCGCGAATGTCCACTTGAATGATTGTTGCTTTCTCCGGATAGAACTGCTGATAAGGAAAATCGGTACCCAACATCAACAGCGTGTCGCAGTCCATCATGGCGCGATAGCCGGAGGAGAATCCGAGCAGACCCGTCATTCCGACATCAAATGGATTGTCATACTCGATGAATTCCTTGCCGCGGAGCGCGTGCACAATGGGCGCTTTCAACTTCCCCGCTAGCTGCATCAATTCGGTGTGGGCATCGGCACACCCAGCACCCCCAAAGATGGTCACCTTCCGCGACTCGTTAAGAATGCCAGCGGCTTTGGCAAGCATTTCGTCGGAAGGCCGAACCGTCGTCGCAATCTCCGGAAAGTGAATGCGGGGCTTGGAATTGATTGCCTCGCGCAAAGCGACATCGCCGGGAAGCACGATAACCGCTACGCCTCGCTTGGCGAGAGCTGTTTGGATTGCGATCTCCAAGACACGAGGCATCTGCTCCGCTTGGGACACGAGTTCGCAGTAGTGACTACATTCCCGGAAAATGCTCTCTGGATGAGTCTCCTGGAAATAGCGGCTTCCGATTTCATAACTCGGAATGTGGGCTGCAATGGCGAGGACCGGGACACGACTGCGGTTGGCATCGTACAATCCGTTAATTAAATGCAGGTTCCCGGGGCCACAGCTCCCGGCACACACCGCCAAGCTGCCTGTCAAATGCGCTTCCGCTCCAGCAGCAAATGCGGCCGTTTCCTCGTGCCGGACATGAATCCATTTGATGCTCTCATGGGTACGAATTGCTTCTGTGATTCCATTGAGAGAGTCACCCGCAACACCATAAACTCTTTTCACCCCTGCAGCTAAAAGAGTATCGACGAGGAGCTCTGCGAGATTCTTCTTAGCCATTGCTGCCACCGTGGTTTGCGGCAAGAGCCATCATAGGAGCCAGGTAGAAATCCTGATCCTTTTATGCCCTGACATGAAATGAATTCCCCATCGTTCCTATTTGACGCTATGAGGAGCTGGGACGCTCTTGCCCAGAGCCGTGGCCAGAGCAATTTGGTGGTCTTGTTCGTCGATCAAGATCTCGCGAATTTGTTCGCCCATGGCATATTCAGCTAACTCCTCGCATTGGCGGACTCGCTCGCGATAATTGCGAATGGTTTCAGTTTCGTTTTCGAGATCGAACTGCAGCATTTGTTCTGCCTGTTCCGACGTCCGGACGCTCTTGGGCTCCACTGTTGGCATACCCCCGAGATAATCAATCTGCTTAGCGATGATCAGTGCGTGGTTCAGTTCTTGCGCAGCGTGCTTTTCAAGTTCGCTTGCGATGTTCATGAACTCAGCACCCTTCAAGACCTGCGAATAGACGACGTAAGCGATGATCGCTTGGTATTCGCGCGCCAAGTCTTGATTCAACAACTCGATCAGTTCGGGGCGAGACATTTTCTTAACACCTCCAGAATCCGTTTCATCTTTCAAGGCGCTTTCCTCCAGGATAGTGTGTTGGGGTTGATGTCATTTTTGAGCTGACCTTCCGGTTCTTTATACGTACTACCAGGAAACTCTTACTTTACCAAGAGTATCCGAGATCGAACTGTGCAAAAAAGGACAGCAAAGCACGTTTGCCGCTTGCGCAGACAGCTCCTGGGAACGACGGTTACGAACGATACAGATCGGCTGCGGCCGGCAGTTAACGGCTTTGGCAGCTCCCACTATTACTTTCTTTGGGTCACATCTCCGCAGAGCACAGGTGCCTCCGAACGGTCTCGAATCCAAGATCGCAACCTGCCATCCTGCCTCGCGACAACGCGACGCCACCGACGAGGCGGCTGATCCCGTTCCGATTGCGATCACATCAAATTTTCAAGTCATAGCTCCCTGAAGGTATTTTGCTTTGTCCGGGCGCGAGCTGGTGAGTCGCAGCGAGTCACTCCCGGCCGAGGCAAATACGTATTGAAAAATGCCCTATTCTTCCGGAAGTTTGTCTTCGAGTTCGCTAGCCAACTTGTGTACGTCGGTTGTTTTGCTAAATGACTGAACCTCTTGCTTGGAGGAGTCTACATTCACGCCCATGTGTTGGCAGAGTTTCTGCAACATCCGAAGCATTGTTGTCAGTTCCTGTTCAGAAAGCATGCCAACTTGAAGATCCAAATGCGAGCGCCGTTCGGACTGGCGGGCCATTCGGCTTTGACTAATTAGCACGAAGATGGTCAAAAATACGCTTTCGGAAGAGACCACGAGCGCGAGGACGCCGAATGGAAATGGATCAAATGCCTTGAGTCCTGGGATTACGCGGAGATTTATCAGGCACCATCCGAAGATCAGAAGCAATTGTGCCAGTAGGAATCCCATATTGCCGACAAGTTTTGCAATGACGTCGCTAACTCGCTCAGTGGGAGTTCGGCGATCAAGAGCGTCATGCTCCAGCTTTGCAATAGCGTCAATATTGTATTGCGTAGGGTTCGCAGCAGCTCGGCGGGGCAATGAATTTTCCATGGGTTCGCTCCTAGAAACCTTCCTTGAGGATATTGTGTCATCAAGAGGGTTACATACATCTCTAATTTCCCACGAAATTTGACAGTGGGCCTATCGTCTTGGTGGGTTTTAGGATTCTATCGGGAGTCAAGGCGGCACGTCAGAAGGATCCGCCGTGATAGGACACCGGCACGCGATTTTCTGACACCACTCAGGACTTTTTTTCAACTGCGGGTGTACCCGTGCCGTATTGTTCGATGTGAGGTTTGGCGGCTCGTCCGGAACGTTGCGTTGTGAGTTTTCCATGCCTTTCCTTGCTCTGTTCATCCGCATCTGCCTGCGCAGATTTGGCTATACGTGACTGCGTCATTTCTTCGGTCAGGCTGGCAACAACTGCCCTATCGGATACTTCTCTAGCTTTCTTGTCTCTTTTCTTGTTACGCATACAACTGCTCTCCTAAGCTAATTCGATAACTCTGAATTGGTTTCAGTAAGAAAAGGAGGAAGCCTCCAACGGACTTCCTCCACCTGAATTAGTGAGTTCCCCGCGCAGCTTTACTTGCAACGTCACGATCTGTTGTCTTAGTATCAACAGAGGATTCCCCCGTTGAGGAAACATCCTCTGCGCCCGTAACTTTCAAAACTTCCTTGGCGCGCTTGATCTCCTCTGCCGTGTCGCAATGCACGGAGAGGAGAATTCCGCCCTTCTGCAGGCGACCTTCGTATCGCTTTGCTTCGAATTCGGGGATGCCTACGCCAATCAATGCACCGGTAACTCCGCCCACTGCTCCTCCAACGCCCAGCCCCGCCAGGCCTGCCATGATTGGACCTGCGGCAATGAACGGACCCAGGCCAGGGATCGCCAACAGACCGATACCTGCCAGTAAGCCAAGCGTGCCACCAATTACGCCTCCCGCGGCCACGCCCGCTGCCGTCCCTTCGGGTGCTTTCGTGGCCTTTTCTGTTCCCATGTCCTTGCGGCCGCCGAGACTCTCCGGCAAAAGCACGGAGATATCAGAAGTCAGAAAGCCAGATCTGACGAGCGAATCCGCGGCATTTTCGACAGCAACACGAGTTGAGTAAATTCCAAATACTCCTACTTTTTTACCTGACATTTGTTTTTCTCCTTTGAGTTCACACTAGTTTCGATTACTGCCTGTCTATTTCGAAGGTGCGATTTCGAGTTGATTGGTTACATTATCTTGTCCCGCTACTGTCACTGCTTTGGCCTGCAGGTTGTTTTTCTCATCTTCAGACCGCACCGGCCCTCGGAGTGTAACTTTGCCGTCTTGAGTGATGATTTTGATGTTGTGTGCGTAGCTGGAGAGGCTCGTATCACCATGAACCGCTTTTCGGATTTTCTGAGTGATTGCGCGGTCCGTAGGATTGATCTTCTGTTGGTCAGCGGTAGGGCTTGTCTGATCCTTGTTTTTCTTTGTGTTGTCGGGCGCCGTCTGCTGGGAATATTGATAGCGCGGGACCGGTGCGGCCATCAGCGATACCCCGAGAGCCAGCGAGCCTAAAGCCAGAAGCAATCGTTGTGATTTGATAAAGCTTCTCTTCATTTCTATTCCTCCTTTTGAATTGTTAGACAAACTCGAGTAGCTAGATTCGGGCCGCCTTGGCCTTTATCGTCGCGACCTTTTCAGATCTGCTGCTGCCGCCATGCGATTCCTCGGAGTCGGCGGACTCCATCTTGATGTTGCCGGGCAGTTGGGTCAGCTTCAGGTCTGTCTCTTTAAAAGTCTTCGAAGCGATTCCACATCTAGATCGCTGCGGGACCATCTGCCGTCGACACAGCCGCTCACACCGGATCTGACATTCCGCGGCGTTCTATGCGCTTGCTGTCCTACCTGTCACGAAATGCAGCACAAGTAATATCAGGCCCACAACTAAGGCAATGTGGATGAAACCGGCGGTCACGTGAAATGCGAAAAATCCAAGCAGCCAAAGAACAATCAGAACTGCGGCGATTATCCCAAGCATGTTTTCATCTCCTTGTTCTTGAGCACGAGAACATCTGCGATTCCGATCTTCCGAACTGTGCTGATACCTCTTCGTGTACGAGAGCACACAGCACAGCCAGCAGACTAGTCACAGAGAAGATAGGTGTCTGTGCCGTTCTGAACACTTTCGCATTTTGCTTTCACATTCAATCTTCTACGTGCGAGTGATTGGTTCCAGACCGCTCGTCGGCAAGGTTCGATTTGCAAATCAAAACGGGGACATGCGATACGGATGCTCCCTTTCTTATCTGCTCCCGCTCTGTTAGCTGGGGAGAAGAACGATGTCGATAATCCGAATGAGGCCGTTGGATTGGTTGAGGTTCGGGCGCGTCAAGTTGACGATGACACCCTCAGGTCAAAGATTGAGGAATCTGATTACTTACGGACGCGCCGAGAAGGACCCTATAAATTGTGACGACCAATAAGCTCAATCCGACGGTTTCACGCTGAGTCGGTTGGCTGTCTTCGTTGCTTGTGGCGGTTTACACCATGGATTCGGCTTTGACGGTAACATCGACGTGAGCACCCTTTTTGAGCTTCACATCATCGCCATGTTCGTCTGTTAGCGTATTTTCAATGCGGAGGTCTCGATACCGGTGGTCGGCCCCGTCAACAGCAATCTGAGCCTTTTCCGGTTGGCTCGGACGTGAAGACGGGATGATTTTGTCGACGGTTCCAGGCATGGTGGTACTTGGCTGTTCTGGAATTCGCGCAGTATCTAGATTCAGTTCCGCTATTTTTGCGGACCTGGCCATGCGCGGCTTCGCCATTTCCTTTTTCACGCTGGCACGTGTCGAGCTGCCGGATTCTTTCTTACTTTTCTTATGCAACATACACTGATCTTGATCTCGAGATATGAGCCATGCAGTCCAATTTCGCACAGTTACGAAATAAATTCTCAAATAGTCCGCGACAGTCCCCGCTCTACTCCAGCATGAGCAACGGTCACGCCGAGGAAAACAAACAAAACGCGAATGTGTCTCTATGTGAACAGTTATCCATCGTCGTCTATTTTATGATGCTGCCTACAGAGGAAGTAAGGCGAATCAACCAGATTCCTTTGAGGAATGAGGTAGAGACATGGAAACCATCTTGATCGTTGTTCTCGTTGTGTTTTTGCTCGGCGGTGGGGGCTGGGGATACTCTCGTTATCGCAGGAACTAGCTCCTCCTGGGCATCAAGAGGACTGGCGCGATCACGAGTGAGCGGCTCTTAAGCTTGGTCGTGGAGCCCAAGATTCTCGGCGCATGCAATTTGCGGCGCGCGGTGAAGCTGAAAGGTACTTGGCCGCGCACCAGTATTCAAATCTTTTCAAAGGAGGGAACAAAATGAAGCCGAGTACAAAGGATGAGGTAGCGGGCAAGGTTCACGAAGTGAAGGGTAAGCTTAAGGAGAAGGCAGGACAAGTGACGAACAATCCCGACCTGGAAGCCGAAGGCCAGGACGAAAAGATCGGCGGGAAAGTCCAAAAGAAAATCGGCCAAATGGAGAAAGTCCTCGGAAAATAGCGTGGACAGCTCGCTCGGCGCCGGCAGGAGCCGTTTCAAATATCTTGGCCTCCTAAAGGAGAACCATGAAAACGGTCAGATTGTTGGTAAGCCTGGTCACGCTCTTAATCGTCGGAACCCTTCTGGGGTGCTCAGGCACAACGAATTCGCCCGATGTTTCTGACACCATCCGCAAATCCCTAGACCAAGCTAGCCTCAAAGATGTGTCTGTAAGTCAGGATCGGGATAAAGGCGTCGTTACCCTTGGCGGACACGTTCCCTCTGACGGTGATAAGTCACAAGCTGAATCTATTGCCAAGTCCATTGCGGGCGGACAAGTTGTTTCAAACCAGATTGGGGTGATTCCGCCGGCTGCCGAAAGTGAAGCTAAGGCAGTCAATTCGGATCTGGACAAGGGTATCGAGAAAAATCTCGACGCTGCTCTGATCCAGCTAAGGCTCAACAAGGGTATTAAATACGACGTAAAGAATGGCGTCGTGACATTGACCGGCGAGGTTAATTCTCAGGCTAAGCGGACACGGGTCGAAAAGGTCGCATCAGCAGTTCCAAATGTGCAGCAGGTGGTAAACGAGCTGCAGGTCAAGGATCAAAAGGCGACTTCGTCACACTGAGACTGCCGCCTCGTTGCTTCCCCCAGCGAATTTTATTTGGCCAAGTTAACGGGTCTTGTCTAAGGGACCAAGGGCAGGTCCATTCAGCAGTTTCCCGTCCGGAGTAAAACGCGAGCCGTGACACGGGCAATCCCACGTGCGCTCGGTGGCATTCCAAGACACGATGCAACCCAGATGCGAACAAACCGCAGAGCACTGATGTAGCCTGCCGGTGTCATCGCGAGAGACTGCGATCTTGGACGAGCTTCGGTGAATCACCGCGCCCATCCCAGGCTTGATTTCTTCGACTGTGCCTACTTCGCCGGGCGTAAGCCAGTGGGCATATTCCCCTCCCGCTTTAGGGTTTTCCTGCGGAAAAGTGCCTGCTGCACGAGGCGTTTTTCGCGCAGGGTCGTACAGGGTAGCCCACGGATTGTCACGACCGACGATTAAGTCGCACAGAAGAATTCCGGCAATAGTGCCATGCGTGAGTCCCGCTCCTGAATCTCCGGTGATGATGTATACATTCGGATCGTCTTTGGGATTGCGGCCTATGAAAGCGAGGTCGTCCATCGATTCCATCACTTGCCCCGACCATCGAAATGCAATCTCCCTAATTCCAGGGAAGTGTTTCCGTCCCCAAGTGGCTAGTCGTGCGAATCGACCTTCAATTCCCTCGGCTTGCCCAGTCTTGTGGTCTTCGCCTCCGATAATCAATAGATCTCGCGTTTTACCATTCGCATGTATCCTTTGAAGCCGCACATAGTGGAAAGGGTCTTCTGTATCCCAGTACAGCGCCCTGGAAATCGAACCCGCCGGTACGAACGCACCGATCACGTAAGTTCGATGGGGCACTTGTTTGGCATAGATCTTGTCCCAGTCGTTGATTGGTGTGTTTGTTGCGACGACCACCGCACCGGCAGAAACGATCGCGCGTCCTTTCGTCCCTACCTTTACCGTCTTACCGCCTTTGATTTCTTTCGCTTCCGTTCCACCAAACAGCCGACCGTCCATACGTTTGATGGCTCGCCCAAGACCTGCCAGATACTTCAACGGATGGAACTGCGCCTGCCGTCGAAAGCGGAGACACGGTCCAAATTTAAGATCGAACGGAGACTGTTTCAGTTTTCTTACTTGCAGTCCAGCACGTTTTGCTGCTTGCAACTCCTCTTGCAACTTCCGTTGAGAGCCCCCAGCAAGGGAAAACAGATATCCATCTAAGCGTTCAAAATCACAATCGATTTGCTCGTCAGCAACGATGGATTCAATTTGGGCAATCGCTGCGGTGTGGCTTTGGGCGACCAATCGAGCGCGCTTTGCGCCGTGCAGGTGTTCGATTTCGAGATAGCCTGAATCAATTACATTCGAAAGATGCGCCGTGGTATAGGCGGTTTCACCCGATCCTATCTGGCCTTTGTCAAGGACCACGACCGATTTACCTTCGCGCGCCAGGAGGTAGGCCGTGGTCATGCCGGCGATTCCTGCACCAACGACACACACGTCGGCATCGATATTTCTGTCCAGCGCCGGTATTGATGGCTCCTTCGATGTCGCGGACCAGAGCGATACGCCTTCTTGAGAAATGGAAAAGCTTTGCGATAGGGACCTAACCACACGTCGTTGTGAAAGTGCGTGCACCATCGCGTTTTCTCCTGAAGTCCAATTAGTACCAATGGTCGCACAATGGGTCACAGTGCGGCAGAAAACAGTCAGAATCCTGATATGACCATTCCCGACACTTACATTCACCCGGCTAACGTTCAAGTCGTAATGATCATCCCAACCGCTGCCGCAGTCATCACACCGAAGGTAGCCCAGCCTATATACCTGAGCAACGGCGAATTCACGCGCTTGCCCATTACTTTGTGGCTGCTGGTCAGGAGGATGACAAGCAGGATCAGAGGCGGCGCCAGGAGGCCATTGATTACCGCCGACCAGAACAGCATTTTTACCGCGTTAAAACCCAAGTAATTCAGCACGAGACCCAACGTCATCGCAACGGCCATGACGGCGTAGAACTTGCGCGCGCTTTTTGGCTTGTCGGCCATTGAGCCCCGCCAGATTGCTCCTTCTGCCACCGCATAGGCGCATGATCCCACGAGGACCGGCACGCCCAACATTCCAGTGCCGATCAAGCCCAGGGTGAAGAGCAGGTAGGCCCCATTGCCGGCAAGTGGACGCAACGCTTCGGCGGCCTCGCGGGCAGTTGTGATGTCCGTTTGCCCGTGTGCATGTAGAGTGGCAGCAGTGGTCAGAATGATGAAATACATGATCAAATTCGAGAAAAACATACCCACGATCGTGTCGGCGCGCGCGCTTCTTAGTTCCCCCGCGGTCGCACCCTTGCGCTCGGCAAGCGTCCGGCCTTTGGTCCGTCCTTCTTCGACCTCCTCGGCTGCCTGCCAAAAGAAGAGGTAGGGAGAAATCGTGGTCCCCAGAATTGCCACAAGTACCGCCAGGAATCCGCGTGACCACTCCAGATGGGGCACAAGCGTCACCGTCAGCGCGTGCCTCCAATCGACGTGAGCATAAAACGATGCGAACACATAGGCGAACAAGACGAGCGTCAACCACTTAAATATCCGCGCGATCATCTTATAGGAAGCCCAGAACACCAGTCCCAGGATGAAGAGCGCATAGACTGGAATCCAGATCGAGCGATCGAATCCCGGTGATGAGCTGCGTCGCCTCCGCCATGCCGCCGAGATCAGCACCGATGTTGATGACGTTTGCGATGACGAGAATCGAGCAGGAGACCCAGAGCACCCAGCGTGGATAATAAATTCGCACGGCGGCTGCCAGCCCGCGCCCCGTAACCATGCCCAGTCGCGCGCACATGAGTTGGATCGCGGCCATCAGCGGAAACGTGAGCAGCGCGATCCACAGCGTGGTATATCCGTAGGCTGCTCCAGCAACGGAATAGGTTGAGATTCCCGACGGATCATCGTCGGCCGCCCCGGTGATCAATCCGGGTCCCAAGATCGCGAAGGATCTTTTCAGAAGCTTGGATCCTTTGCCCTTTTCGATATTCCGCGTCAGACAGAAGTTTTCTCGTCGTCATATCCGTCGGAAGCAATGCTCCGCATCAAAGGTGTTCATCGAGTTCGTGAGAAACTGCGGCGGTGAATTTTCCGATGGGAGAGTAATACTTGCAAGTTTAATCGTTGCGGAGATTATTTGGCCAAACGAACAGCTCCTGAATCGCTTGGTGGAGAGATAAGGGGGAAGGATATCGCTTCACATTTCCTGCCCTTTCTAGTCGCTTTCATCACTTGACCCATTGGTTTTGGCAGGGAAGCTGACTAACAGATGTGGCTACTACTATCGAGGCGGTGTGCTGAAAGACCAGTACAGAATGGGGGCGCCCTTCGTCGTTTGGAGAAGGCCACAGCCGAAATATCCAAGTAAAATTCACCGCCGCCTTCTAGATCAAGGCGGCAGCGCAGAGGGTCTAGGAGCGTCAATTCAATAGGTCCAGGCGGCAAGGGCAGCTTCCAAGCGGTCAAACTGCAAAGGCTCGCCCGGACTACCGTGTGCAGTCACTCCACAAGGGACATGGCCGCCATGCGTTCCATCGAATCCAACCACAATGATGACGAAACTCAGAACAAGTGTCTGTCCAGTTGTGAACAGTTATAAGCCGGAATTCCCGGTTTGGGCCTCCGTCGCGCGTGGAATCTGCCGCAAAAATAGCGCCTTCGCTTGCTGGAGTTCAGCTGGCGTAACGTTTTCTTTCTGCATGGAAATTAGGTCGCGCTGGATTAACTCTCTGGCCTTCGATACATTCATCGGATCGCAGGCATACGTAACGGTATAGATCGCTCTAGAAGCTATTTCAAAACCCTCCGTAAGACGATCATGAAGCAGGCGATGTGAAAAAAACCACGATAGATCGTCAGGGAGCGATCATAGCGCACTGTCAGTCGCCGGTAGTTGCCGAGCCAGGAGAAGGTGCGCTCCACGATCCACCGCCGCTTGTAGCGCCGCAGCGCTCGGCCATCTTGCGTCGGCGGTTTGCGCCGACCTTTGCGATGCGGGACGATCGGTTCGATCCCGCGGCGGCGCAGTTGTTTGCGCAGCGGGTCGCTATCGTACCCACGATCCATGATCACACGCTCGGGTTTTTGTCGCGGTCTTCCCGGGCGATGCCGCCGTCTTACGCGGATCGCGGCGAGCGTCGTCTCCGCGAGCTTGACTTCCGCCGGGGATGCAGAGTGAAGGTGGTCTCCCAGAGGAACACCCGCGCCGTCGACCACCACCATCCACTTCGTCCCCTTGCCCCGCTTGGTTTTTCCGACGGCATCGCCCCCTTTTTGGCTGGAGCGAAACTGCCGTCCAGGAATGATTCACTCCATTTTAGTTGCTGCCGTTCGTTCAACTCGCTGAGAAACGCGCGCCAGATTTCCAGCCAAACTTCTTGCTCCTCCCAGTCCCGCAATCGCCGCCAGCACGTCGCTGGTGAGGGGAACTCCTCGGGCAAATCACACCCGCGAGCCCCGCTGCGCAAAATCCACAAAATGCCTTCCAGCACGTTGCGGTCGTCCTTCCGGGGCCGTCCACCCTTCGGACGTTTGGGCCGTTTGGGGAGCAAGGGCCGGATCTTTTCCCACTGGGCGTCGGTCAGCAGTCGACCCTATCGCGCCATCGGTCCTCCCTCGGCGCTGCTGACCTTGCTTATCGCGCATTTTGCGAGAACCAACTACTGTAAAATCAAAGCCCTGTACCCGGTTTTGAAACAGCCTCTAGTGTTTTCGGATTTAGACGGAGTAGGAATCGATACGACGAATGAAAAACACACTTGTCTTAATTCGGTGAAGGTTCCATCGGGCATGCGATAAAGTAGCCCTTGCCATCAAGCTCGTGCATCGCCGCTCAATGGGTGAAATGTGTGTGGTAGACTTTCCTTCGCTGCTGCTGATTCCAATGCTCGAACGCATCGCCCAGAGATAAACTTCTGCGCTTTGAAAAAAGTGAAACCACTTGGCGTCTTCCGGTTTAACATGCATCCTCAATAGCACTTCGGGTTGCCACCCGGGTCCGGAACTACGCGGAAAGCTCTCCCGAATATTTGCTGAAAATGGCACACCGGCGCGCATCCTCTTGGCATCCAGCGGCGCTGAAATCCCCGAGCTGGCTCGCAGCGCCGTAAAGGAAAATAGCCAAATTATAGTGGCCGGTGGCGGTGACGGTACCGTGAATGCCGTGGCAAACGAGATCATGGGATCATCCATCACGCTGGGCGTTCTTCCACTCGGGACCTTGAATCATTTCGCAAAGGATTTGCACATTCCCCAGGATCTCGAGGGCGCAGCTCGCAATCTCTTCACCGGCCGCGCCGTACCCGTGGATGTCGGTGAGGTCAACGGCCGCATCTTCCTCAACAATTCCAGCCTGGGCATCTATCCGCG
Source organism: uncultured Acidobacteriota bacterium (assembly GCA_963719875.1). GTDB lineage: Bacteria > Acidobacteriota > Terriglobia > Acidiferrales > UBA7541 > Palsa-360. Next base: position 1,407,124 of record CAVRDJ010000004.1, read on the forward strand.
CATCGTGCGCCACTGCGAGGAGCAGCAGAGGAAAGGCCGCAACAAGTGGGTAGCTTTCGCTCAAGCCTCCATTTCGGTTCTGGAGCACTACTCGCTTCTTCGCGTTCGCCTGCAGGTGGATGGAAAGGAACTCTCGCGCAAGACGCCCTTGATATTCATCGGTAATAATAAGTATGAAATGGAAGGTTTGAATATCGGCCAGCGCAGAAGGCTCGACGCGGGCGAGCTCTGTCTCTTTGTGGCAAATCGCGCTGGCCGTGTTGACCTGGTGCGACTAGCCTTTCTGTCACTTTTTGGGCGCTTGGACGAAGCCAGCGGCTTCGATGCTCTGATTACGAAACAATTCTCGATCGAGACGCGGAGGCCCCGGACAGACGTTTCCATGGACGGCGAAGTAAATCAAATGAATACTCCCTTGAATTACCTCACCCATCCCGCCGCTCTGCGCGTCATCGTGCCCGTAAAAAACGTCCCGGAAGGCAACGCCTAACTCCCACTAAGTAAAATGCGCACCGTTGCTCATCTATCGGACCCCCACTTCGGCCGCATCGAGCGAGCCACCGTGCAGGCCTTGATCGCCACTGTCACCGAAGCCAGGCCTGACATCGTTGTAGTTTCCGGCGATCTTACCCAGCGCGCGAAAGAGTGCGAGTTTCAGGAAGCCCGCCAGTTTCTGGAGGCTCTCCCTTCACCGCAAATTGTCGTCCCGGGCAATCACGACGTGCCTTTGTACAACGTTCTGGCCCGCGCCTTGAAACCCCTTCGGAATTACCAGCGCTACATCAGCAAGGACCTCGAGCCCTTCTACTCCGATGATGAAATCGCGATCGTAGGCATCAATACCGCCCGCTCGCTCACCTTTAAGAATGGCCGCATTAACCGCCAGCAGGTCGCCCGGAGTTGCGCGCGTCTGGAGGCATGCGGCGAGAATCGCACGCGCGTCATCGTCTCCCATCATCCCTTCGATTTGCCCGAATCACACGAGCTTCACGGTTTGATCGGACGCGCGCACATGGCCATGGCTGGCTTTGCGCGCTGCCGTGTAGATTTAATCCTCTCCGGCCATTTGCATATCAGCTACACTAGCGAAAGCGCGCCGCGTTACAAAATTCCAGGCCACTCCGCACTCGTTATCCACGCCGGAACCGCCACCTCAACGCGCGCTCGCGGCGAACTAAATTCATTTAATATCATCCAAGTGGATCGCTCATCCGTTTCAATCCAAAGCCATACTTGGAACCGGGAGCGTAGTTCCTTCTTGCTCTCCGTGACCGCCCAATTCCAGCGCACGCCCGCCGGATGGTCCCGCATCCCGCTCACTGATGCAGGAGCAAGCCGTGATTCATTACCGTAGACGAGCCGTAGACCGAAACAGATTGCAATGCTGAGCGAGACTGTTCGCAAGGAGCTTGGGGACGAATGTGTATTTTTCCTTCCTCCCGTTTTCTCCGACGCCGCCATCGTCAGTGTGCACGATCAGCGCCACGCCTTGCAGCCTGAATACAACAACGGCGAACACGCTTGTACTGCCGACCAATAGGCGCAAAAACGCTTCACTTCTTGTCCCGAAACGCTTGAAACAGCGGGTCTGATGCTCGGGAGTGACAAGTCGCGAGCCTACTGCTTGGAGATGATCTGTGCGGATTTTCTGGCGGGAGTGAGCTTGGAGGCGGGCAACCGAGACGCTCTATTACCTTGCCTCACCCGGTTGGTCACAACTTCGAGGTCCTGGCTTGTGCCGAGGACTCCGCACGCGCATTTCGTGAGCTAGAGAACTTTGAACCTCACGTCACGGTGATTAGCGCCGAACTAAAGGATGGCTCGTTCAAAGGATTCAGCGTTCTCGATCAATTGCGTGCCTCCAAAGCCGCGGCGGCAATCGAGATTTCTCCGCTGTATGTTAAGTGCCGGGTTAGCAAAAGTAGATTGATTCGCTCACTTGTACTGGTAAAACCGGACTGCTCACGAATAAGTCCTTCCATGAGAAGGCCGGTTAGTGTCAAGTCGGTTTTTCTTTTTCTTACCAGTCGGTTTTTAGCTTTGAGCCGGGCCGCCTCGGTCGCCATCCTTCCATCCGCACTCTTTGGTTGAGCGATTTTCGCTCGGTGCCAGTTGGGTGTTCTCGTTTCAGTGGTGCTGCTACCTGATAATCGACCTCTGTTCCCACTGTTTCTGTGGGAGTTGGCCCCAGGACTTAGTTGCAGTCACCTGGACTCGGCGGTTGAGCTCGGTTCTTCGAACCCAATTCTACGCCACGGTGCTTACCCCTTCCCAGTGCCATTCTTTTTCATAAGCGGGTCTCCTTTCCATTGGGCCTTGAGCGCGTCAATCGTTGGGAGCGTATCGCATCCCGTCAGAGACCGGCCTTCTCATCCCATCTGAGAAACGGTGCCGGCTCAACCGGTCGATGCAACACCCTATAACCAGTTGATTTGACAATGCTTCTCATCGAGAAGCAATCAGTACGGCAGTGTTCCATCAGAACCTAAACAGGGCTTTTGTTTTGTTTGATTTTGACGGTGGCTAACAAAATCAGCTTCCTAGGCTCCTACAAGAAGACTTTGAGCAGGTGTTGCAACGACCCATTGAGACCGCCGGGATTATCGGAATGTGACCCAAGTCCTCGGGGCGGAAATTTCCATATCAGGGTGTGGCCAACCAGCGATGCTAGGATTTCGCGGAAGTTTTGATAGTGGTACAGTTTGAGGTCAGAGGTCTCCTTTGGCCCTAGAAGATAATGGACGTCCGGAGAATCTATGACGAATGACAAACCGCTCCCAACAGTAAGGGAAAGGATAGGCGATGTTGCACCGAAGCTGGTCGATCTGACCGAAAAGGTTCTGTTCGGCGATATATGGGAGCGCCAAGGGCTGTCCAAGCGCGACCGAAGCGTCATCACGGTTAGTGCGCTGGTAGCCATGAACTGCACAGAACAGTTGCCCTTCCACTTGCGTCGTGCGCTTGAGAATGGGGTCACCAAGGACGAACTGATCGAACTTATTACCCACCTTGCCTTCTATTCTGGGTGGCCAATAGCAATGTCCGCGATCAGGCTGGCGAAAGAGGCTTTCCAAGGCAACGCAGATTCAAAGTAACCCGCTATCCCAAGTCTGATAAATGGGGCTAGGCTCACGACTTGAGGCATGAATGAAACTGCAGAAGCAGGTCACGGTTCCGAAAATTGAGATTGATCTGTCAAGAATTCAACAGCTTTCACAAGAGCACGGCGACGAAAACTGGGAATTCCGATCGTGGCTAAAGCAGTACGCTCCAGATGACATCGATGGCCTTGTCAAGACCTTGAGCCAGAAATACTTCGCCCTCATCGACTGCATGCAGTGCGCAAATTGCTGCCAATCATTGCACGTCGAATTCAAGAAAAGTGAGCTTCACGCTATTGCGAAAACACTTGGCCAGTCAATAGAAGCATTTCAGAAACAATCTATGTCAGAAGGCAAAGTGAATCCGCCCTGCCCGATGCTTAACGGAAAGCTGTGTTCCATTTACGAGAATAGACCAGACGTTTGCAGGTCGTTTCCTCACCTAGAACAACCAGAATTCACATCCCGACTGATCGGCGTGATTGCCAATGTTGCCGTTTGTCCGATCGCATTCAACGCGTTTGAAGAACTAAAAGCGAAACTTGCATGGCCGCGCCCCTAGCGTGGTGAAATGCACGATGCTGTTCGAAATAAATACGATCATGTAATGTCCCCCGGGAAGGATGGAGGTCCGTACCAGAACCCACTTTTGTAGAGTCGAGGTGTGACGCGGTGGTTTAGGTGCAGCCTAGCTGATTTACGTATGAGTAGGGATCCGTTTCCGAGTACGTCGTCACTCGGGCGCAATGCGGCCACTAGCGCCGATGAATTTCATGGTTTGAACGGCCTGCCTCGGATCAGCTAGAATTCATTTCGAAACTGACCCACACCGATGAGCTTCGAACCGATTGAGAACTACGGAGTGATTGGCAATATGCGCTCGATTGCGCTCGTGGGCGTAAACGGTTCAATCGATTTTCTCTGCTATCCAAATTTCGATTCTTCCACCGTGTTTGCAGCGCTGCTCGATGATGAGAGAGGTGGCTGTTTTCAGATTCAGCCGCAACTCAGAAAAAGGCAGGTACGACAGCTGTATTTGCCAGACACGAACATTTTGCTCACGCGATTTCTTGCGGAGGAGGGCGTGGCCGAGCTGACTGACTACATGCCCATTGGGACAGACGGGGAACAACCGAATGAGATTATCCGCACCCTGGCCGTAATCAGGGGTGAGGTCGATTTCAAGATGCGGTGCCAGCCACGATTTAACTATGGGATGTGTGGGCACACTGTGAATATCGAAGAGCGGTGCGCGATTTTCTCGCCAGCGAGCGATAGTTGTCCGCTGCTGGCGTTGTACTCCACCATTGCCCTGCGACAACAATCCCAGGATGCAACCTCCGAGTTCAGCCTTCGAGCCGGCGAGAGGGTGACGTTTGTCTTTGGTGGAGTTCGCCCCCAAGGACAGCAACCCGAGATGGAGTTCGTAGAGCAGCGCTTCCGGGAGACAGCACGTTTCTGGAAGGAATGGATCGCGAAATCAAAGTACAAGGGCCGCTGGCGCGAGATGGTCAACCGGTCAGCATTAATGTTGAAGTTGCTGATCAGCCGGGAGCATGGAACGCTGATTGCAGCGCCGACATTTTCCCTGCCAGAACAAATTGGCGGAGTGCGCAATTGGGATTATCGCTTCACATGGTTGCGAGATGCGGCATTCACGCTCTACGCGCTGATCCGACTGGGTTTTGTCGAAGAAACTGAGGCGTTCATCGACTGGCTGAAGGGGCGGCTCAGCGACGATGCGGAACGGGGACCTTTACAGGTGATGTACGGGATTGACGGCAGGAAGAAGCTTGATGAGCTGACGCTTGATCATCTGCAGGGGTATAAACATTCGCGGCCCGTGCGTATCGGGAACGCGGCCTATCAGCAGCTGCAGCTGGATATTTATGGCGAAATGATGGACTCCATCTATCTCGCAAACAAATACGGGGACTCAATTTCCTATGCCGGGTGGCATGATGTTCAGCGCATGTTGGAGTGGCTGGGAAAGAACTGGCAACGGCCCGATAAAGGAATATGGGAGGTTCGTGGCGTCGCGCGAGAATTCCTACACTCCCGTTTGATGTGCTGGGTGGCTTTCGATCGAGCCTTGCGGCTGGCGCAGAAACGCTCCCTTTCCGGGCCATTCGACGCTTGGCTGCGAACGCGCGACGCGATTCGAGAGGACATCTTTACGAACTTCTGGGATGACGATTTGCGGTCGTTTGTGCAGTCGAAGGGGACCAAGGACCTGGATGCGTCGGTCCTGCTAATGCCACTCATGCGGTTCATCAGCCCGGTCGATCCGATGTGGCGCTCGACAATGAAAGCGATTGAAGCACGATTAGTCGAAGATACCCATGTCCGTCGCTACGAGGCGGAACGCACCCATGTGGACGGGATTCCGGGCGGAGAGGGTAGCTTCACTGCATGCTCGTTTTGGTACATCGAATGCCTAGCGCGCGCTGGAGAGCTGGAAAAGGCTCAATTATTGTTTGAGAAACTTTTGGGATATGCTAACCATCTTGGGCTCTACTCGGAGCAAATTGGTCCAAGCGGGCAACACCTCGGCAACTTCCCACAAGCATTCACACATCTGGCTTTGATCAGTACCGCAACATATCTGGACAGGGCCCTTTCCGGTAAGGAGAAATTAGTGTGGCGCTAGCATTTTTGGAGAAATAGCCCCATCGGTGCTAGCACGTTTCTGACGGCCGTGAAACTCTCTCCTCTAAGACAGATTAAAGAGTGAGGACGACTTGGACTTGCAAAACGTTTCCAGTGACCCCTCAATCGTCGAGGAGCGATCCGGTAGATTCACTGGACGAATTCCCTCATAGACATTACGCAGCATTCCGATTCGTGCCACCAGGCGATACCTGCCGTATTGTCCGCTACTCGGAGGTTGTCCTCGAACGAGATTTGCCCGCTGCTGAGTTGGAAGCGCATTGGGAAATTCCGGATCACCCGCGAAAGCCACATCGCAGGTCGGCCACATCCCGCTTATCGGGATGTGGCCCAATACGAGCTAGCTTTTGTTTCAAGGGCAAGATAAAGCCTTTCCTTCCAACTAAAACCAGAATTCGAATATGTCGAAGTGACTCCAATTGGACAGAATTGTCCCTCCTATAGTGAAACACTACTTCTCAGAAGAGCCAGCCTTAAAAGAAGGAAAAACAGGCCCTTGGATGAAAGCGATGAGGAAATGACAATGCAGAGAGCTAGCGTGCTCGTTGTGTTAGTGGTCTTATTCATGGTTGCGGGCTACTCGAACCATAAGCAGCAGGTCTTATCAAGACCCGTAGCGCCCGCCAGTGCAGGTGTAGCCTCTTTTTCCCCATCAACACCCACCTCTCAAACTGTCTCGGAAGCCCCAGGACCAGAAGTGGCTGCTCCCGTTCCTGAGATCACTGAACGTGTGAAACCCGCCTTTCTATCTGCCATCGCCGTGGCCTTGAATCAAGACAAGAAAGAGTTCTGCCAGGACTCTCAATCTGCCAACTGCGACAAGGAATTTATACAGGCTTTCCATTTTCGCAAGGTCACTCTGAGCAAGAGCGGCCAGACGGGCTTTATTGTGGAATTTTCTAGCGCAGGTTTCTGTGGTTCCGCAGGGTGTGCCATTAATGTGCTGAAAACGACCGGCGACAGAATTGAAAGGACATTTGAAAATGATGAAGTTGGCTCGTTGGATTCATTCGAGTTTGCCACGACAATTACAAATGGATTCTACGATTTGAGGAAACATGGTAAGGACGGTACGGACTACAACTACGCATGGACAGGTTCGAACTATGAATATGTCGAGTCACCGCTTTCCGCCGGGCAGACTCAAACCGTTGCTGGGGCCTCCGAGCCTGCACAGAAAGAATGCAAGAATTGTGTCACTGCAAAAACTATTGGAGTTCCGTTCAGTCGGAGTGCCACCACCATTCGCTAACAGGCATGCTACCTGCAAACAATCGCTCAAGGCCTCAAAAGTCAGCATATTGGCAACTAACCGGGTCCCCAATGTGAGGTTAGGGATCTGCCCCTTTCGATGGGGATGTTGTGCAATCAATCCGATGACTTTGCACTGATCGGTCCCGTGAAGCCTCTTCTCGGAAACTGCCTTTCTGTTCCGCGCTGGTGTGGGCCCCCTTCCGATAATCCCGTTCCTCGGGAGTGAGCAAGTCATACAATTACGCCATGAAGGCCCGCCTTCAAATGCAAGTGGCTGCACCGCTCGGGCACGGAAGGGATAAATTGAAGCAATGGCGTTAAGCTCTCTTGCAAAGAAACTGTTCCGGACACTGGCAAGAATCATTCCGCAATGCGGTATGGCGTCGCAAGCCGTGGCCTTCAATATGTTCCTGGCCTTTTTTCCTACGCTGCTTTTTGGGCTGGGCCTACTCAGTAGATCTCTGCGAGGCGAAAACGGTGCGGATATTGCCGCACAGCTCTCGGCGATCCTCCCGCCCGGCAGTTGGCAGCTCGTATCCGATTTCCTGTTGAAGCAGGAAGTCGACCCCCTGCACTGGACAATCTTCGGCGCGGTGGGGGCTCTCCTGGTCGGCTCGCAGGTAATAAAACTTACCATGGAAGGTATTTCCCTGATTTATCGAGATCCCAGAAGGCACTCATTCCTTGGTCGCCAGCTCCGTGGCCTACTTTTATTTTCCGTGACAATTGTGGTTTGGATTGCGTCAGTTGCGCTAAGCGTATTCGGCGGCCTACTAACCGAATGGGCCACTCACGGGGTCGGCCCATCTCCATTGGTACGAGGCTTATTGAAAGTTACGTTTGCGATAGCGGCGATAGTGTTGTCGTTATTCGTTCTTGTCTTGATTTACCGCGTTGCACGACCCGGGTCGGCCACTTGGAGTTCCTCCCTGCCAGGAGCGGTTATGGCGAGCATTTTGTGGTCAGGCATCAATCTGCTGTTTGGAGCTTACGTCAAGAGGATTCAGTATGGACCCGTCTACGGAGGGCTTGCGGCGGCGATCGGGTTGATGGTGTGGATGGAGTTTTCCGCGATGATCGTCTTTTTCGGGGCGGCCTGGAACGCTGAAGGCGCTGCGCGCGACGCGGCAGAATCGTCGTTCTGACGCCCAAGCCAAAGGATCGACGAGTGTGAGCACGCAGGATCAAACTGATCGACCGTCCCTCGCAAAAGAATAAGCCGAATGGTGATTTCACTCGGTCCGGCACTGGACAGGGTTAGTTGTCCGCCAGTCTCAATTCCTTATACCTCTGGGGATTCTGGGCGTCTGTCCAATGCAGCACAAGCGCCTGGTCAAGGCTAGCTAAATTTAACGACAGAGTGATTGAATCGACTCACTTTTCCGCGCATTGATTAGAGCCAAGTCTCGATAAGCCCCTTATCGGAATGTATGGTCCGCCGTAGAGTTGCAAGCGAAAAATGATCAATGGCAGTTGGTCTGCGCCAATGTATTCGGCCTTTGGTGGAGTCATCGACTCCGGGCCATGATGGATATCCGCTCGCCCTCGTCCGTATAATGTGGACGGCCTGGTAAAGACCTTTTCCGATATCAGGTTTCGAGAGCGTGGGAGAGACCCATTGCCATCTCTATTTTCCGCCAGCAGACCTGGCAGGAACTGTTTTTCCCTAAACAGGGATTTTAATCTGTCACCGCAAGGATCGGAGCGCGGTAGCGTTCGTTCTTGCACAAGACCGCCCAAGCCATGCGAACCAGTTTGTTGGCCAGGGCCACGATGACCACATTCTGATGCGTGCGCCCCAGCAGTTGCTCGAGCCAATGGCTCAGACCGGGGGATTGCTTGTGTCGCTGTTGCACGACGCTGCGTGCGCCTTGAATGAACAGGGTTCGTAAGTACTTATTGCCCCGTTTACTGATGCCCAGTAGTTTCTGTTTGCCCCCGGTGGAATATTCTCTCGGAACGATCCCCATCCAGGCCGCTAGATTTCGCCCCTTTTGAAATGCGCTGGCGTTGCCCACCGCAGCGATCAGGGCCGTCGCGGTGACCGGACCGACTCCGGGAATCTCTGTGAGCCGTTGGCAATCCTCATTCTCTTTCGCCCTTTTCTGGATGACCCGGTCCATCTCCTCGATGCGTGCGGTAAGTTGTTCGAGTTCTATCTTGAGCTGCGCCAACAGAACACGAAATGAACCCGACAACCTCAACTCGGCGTCTTCCAGGATACGAGGGAGTTGTTCATCCACATAACGTCGGCCTTTGGGTAGCGTGAGTCCCCGTTCCAGCAGAAGGCTGCGGATCTGGTTGACCACCGCGGTACGCCGCATCACCCAACGCTCGCGCACCCGATGCAGCGCTTGCAGGTCCAACTGCTCCTCGGTCTTGATCGGCACAAAACGCATCCGCGGCCGTTGCACCGCTTCGGCGATGGCTTCGGCATCCAGATAGTCACTCTTGTTGGTCTGCACGTAGGGCTTCACGTATTGTGCCGGCATCAATCGCACTTCATGCCCCTGCTCGCGCAAAGCCCGCCCCAGAAAATGCGACCCACTACAGGACTCCATGCCGATCAACTGCACTTCCAAATTCGCGGTGAAAGCCAGTAGCTGTTTACGAGAACATTTCTTGCGGATCACCGCCTTGCCAGTCGAATCCAATCCCACCAAATGAAAGACTGTCTTCCCTAAATCAATACCGATCACGTGTAGTTTCATGGGACGCCTCCTTCCTCGCAGTCTACACACTTACAAAGTTCCTGCGGCGGACCATCCCATTATGTGGGAAGCGCCTTGAAATCATTACAAAATGTTGAATGTCGTAGCCCCTTCCGGCCAGATTACGGTGTATTTATTTCCATCGATCTGGCGGTAGGCGATTCGAGTGTCCGACCATAGCCTGTGTCCCGAGAGGATGGTCCGTATCTCTTCAAAGGCTCGACGCGGATCACCCGTGTGAACGAAGATGTTTGCCCCGTTTGACCCAAAATCATGCCCGTCCACTTTGCATCGCTTGGTCAAGCTTTCGATCAACAGGTCTTCAACGCCGACCATTTCGTCGTAATCATTCATCGAAGATGCAGGCCACCGCAAAACGACCTGGAATCTCATAGGCGAAAAGCCTACCAGAAATCTTTCTGGACTGGCAGCGGCACCGTTTTTCAGGACCTAATGGGCCCATGTGGGCGATTACTTCCGGTTTGGCCGTAAACCACCCGCAAACGGACACACAGCGAGTCATCAAACGATAACTATCGTATGGTCAACTACTGAGGAATTGTGACTACAAGGCATTAATCCTTTGGGACACCGGCTCGCTGTCCGGATTTACTTTTTCGCGACTGTTCGTTACCGTTGTTTGGCCCACCCGCTACCCTCCCAGCCGCGTCATTCATTTCATGCCTCACAAGGAGCTCTCGATGGCCACGAAACCTCACCGGAAGAAATCCCCGGACACATTGCAACATCCGATCCGTATTGTTCCATTGCATCGCCCCGAAGCCCCGACGGCTCGTGTCGCAGCCGTGCCGCTTCTCACGTACCGTGACGGGCCGCTCCTCACCGCTGCCCAAGTTTTTACTATCTTCTGGGGCTCCGCATGGGAGCAAGCCCCAAACAGTGATCTCGTCAGTCAAATCAATCAGTTCTTCGATTACATCTTGACTAGCCAGCTCATCGACCAGCTCGGTGAATACAGTGTTCCAGGGCAGGCAATCGGCCATGGCTCACGTATCGGCACGACTATTCTTACTTCACCGGCCCCCGGCACGACTGTTCAGGACAGCGCAATCCAGCAATTGCTTCAGACCGAGATCAACGCTGGCACTCTGCCAGCCAACAACCCTAACATTCTTTATTTCGTCTTTCTGCCCGAGGGTGTGCAAGTCATCCAAGGAAACAGCGCCTCGTGCCAGTCCTTCTGCGGTTATCACGACTCATTCGGTGAGGGGGTCTATTACGCAGTGATGCCCTATCCTGGCTGTTCTGGATGCACTGGCGGCTTGGCTACTTTCGATGCGCTCACGTCGACCACCTCGCATGAACTTTGCGAATCGATCACCGATCCTGTTCCCGGGCAGGGTTGGTATGACGACAAGAATGGTGAAATCGGGGACATCTGTGCCTGGAAAACCCGTACTCTTGGCAACTATACGATCCAGCTTGAATGGTCCAATCGATCTGGCTCCTGCAAGTAGTAATGCAGGACGGATTGTCGGCAAACCGGATTGCGACCTGAAAGCTGTTGGAATGATTGTCTGACAAGGAGGAAATCGATCAGACCGTGCGTCTCATCGCATGGAGCCTACGAGGTTGGAGCGGCGAGGCAACTGACCGTTCGAAGCCCTCGGACAATGGACCCACACTCGCAAGAGTGGCATCGGAATCTTGGGGACACGGTGTATCGACGGGAGAGCAGGTCTACATGCCCGATATGGGTGCATTGTAAACAGGCGAGAATCTCATACCACCTTGGATTTGGAAGCCAACTTTAACCCGGTGTGTGCTGTTTTGAACAGACAACCAAAACCCAAGAGCGTATAAGAGGCTGAACCTGAAGGACAACTAACCCATATCCTACCTCGGGGCCGGATAAAGTACCCGCGTTCGGCCCCATTTCCATTTCAGTAGATCCGCCGACGTGGTGAATATACAGCCCTATGAACGACAATTTCGACAACTGGGAATCAGTGTTTTCCACCTAACATGTCCTACACGAAACGTGGCACCAAAAGGAACACGTATGAGCTTTACAGCCAATCTGCAAAGATCGCGCCCTTTGTGATTTCTGAGCTAAGATCAAAACGGGGTGGCAGCGATGGGTAGGATGCGACGCGGCAGAGGCAGGTCGTGGTTCGCAAGAATGTGCGCGCTCTTGCTGGCGCTTTTCTTATTTTCCGGCTGGCCAGCCCAAACCGCGGCCTACGCGGTCCTTTCGCACGAAGCCATTATCGACAGTGTATGGGACACCAACATACGTCCGTTACTTCTGAAGCGCTTTCCCGACGCCACGGCAGAAGAAATCAAAGAAGCACACGGCTATGCATATGGAGGCGTCATCATCCAGGATATGGGCTATTACCCGCACGGAAGCCATTTTTTCAGCGACTTGACGCACTATGTGCGGAGCGGAGACTTTGTCCTGGCTCTGCTGCGCGATGCCAAAGACGTTGACGGCTACGCGTTTGCGCTCGGCGCGCTCGCTCACTACGCCGCAGACAACGAGGGCCATCGCGTCGGCACAAATCGCGCGGTCCCCGTCTTGTATCCTAAGTTGAAAAAAAAGTACGGCGACTCGGTTACGTACGAAGAAGATCCGCTCGCGCACGTAAAGACAGAATTTGGATTCGACGTTCTGGAGATTGCACACGGTCGTTTCGCGCCGGAAACTTATCACGACTTTATCGGCTTCGGGGTTTCACTTCCGTTGCTGGAACAAGCGTTTCAGGAAACGTATTGCTTGGACCTCAAGAGCGTGCTCAGTGACGAAGACAAGGTGCTCGAATCATACCGTTATGACATCAGCCAGCTTCTCCCCAAAGCGACGCGCATTGCCTGGAGCCTGAAGAAAAACGATATTCTGAAGGACCAGCCCGGTATCACGAAGAATAAGTTTCTCTACAATCTGTCGCGTGCGAGTTATCAAAAAAACTGGGGGAAGAAATATCAGCCGCCCACTTTTTGGGAAAGATTTCTCGCCTTTCTTGCGGGCATCCTCCCGAAGATCGGTCCGCTAAAAGTGCTACAGCTCCGGACGCCCACGCCGGACACGGAACACATGTTCGAAGCCAGCTTCAACGCGACTTTGGATAGCTACCGAAACCTGTTAGCCCAGGTAAGCACCGGCCAGATGGACTTGCCAAACGACAATTTTGACATTGGCGAGGTAACTGGACCCGGAAAGTATCGGCTCAATGATGAGACCTACGCAAAGCTGCTCGACGCGCTCGCAAAACAAAACTTTAGTGGTGCTTCGCCGGACCTTCGCGCTGAAATGCTGGAATTCTACGGGCATCCCGATGCTCCGTATGCGACCAAGCAAAATCCCAAAGCCTGGGCGAAAGTTCAGGCTCAACTTGAACAATTGAGAAAGGCGGCTCTGCCGGTGGTTGCGGGAGGGGCGGCCTAACATGACTCGGCAGAAGGGATTGCTCCGTTCTTGGGGACTCGACGTCACGATTTGCCCACCAGGTTTGATTCGAATTTATTTTCTGTGCTAGACCCGGGCTCGGGGCAACAACTAAGGCGGTTGGATGAGCGCAAATCCGCATCATGAGACGGTTGTCCGGACTTGGATCTGGCGCCGCGTTTGCTTTGTACTAGCGGCAATTTTGCTCTCCCAACCGAATGGCTATCCGCAATCAGGACCGCAGCCGCCATGTGGAAGGGACCTCGTCCTCACCTATCCCGGTCTGGATGATTCGGCCGTCGTGAAGTCATGGAGCAAGTCTGAGGCTGGTCTAAATTGGAGGCCGCCCGCGTGCACCAGTTGGGGTGCGACGGGGTTTACAACGTTGGTAACCACAATCGCGCGATTTGGTCATACCTCGGAAGCTGAGGGCTTGCTTCGCCACATCGGGGCAATTTCAGAACTCGCGGGCATTCGCTACTGGTCGACCACCCACAAGCAGTGGCAAACACTAATTGTCGATGCCCACGCACTGACCGGTTTGCAGACAAATCAACGCCGCGATGACTTCACGCTCGACGAGATGAAGAAAGGCAACGTACTCTACTTTGTGCAGGTCGATAACCTTTCTGGCAAGGGCATCTACCGAATGCACATTGCAGAGGCTTCGGCGGACCGGATCGTCTTCGATGTCGAGAACGTCAGTACGATGCACTACCTCTTCATAACTGTCCTTCATCCGGGTGAGATGCAGTCAATCTACTTTCTGGATCGTGAATCGGAAAATGTCTGGCGCTACTACAACATCGTGCGGATAGGGAAAAATGCGAACCAGATGATGACCGGAAATGAGTATTCCGCAGTCAACCGGGCCGTTGCGTTCTATCGCCACATGGTCGGAATTCCCACCGACCAGGAACCCCCTGCGACGCGATGAAGGCAATAGTTTGTAGCTCTCGCAGCTTTGCTCATAGATGCCGTGACCGCGTCTCCCACAGGAAACGACCCGTGCAAAGTACTGACTGCGAAAAAGCTCAGCCAGATCATGGGTTATACGGCGACCATAGACAAGACGGCATCCACCCAGATGTCTTGCTTCTATCAGGGCCCGGAACATTCGGGCGGACAATTCATGATCCTTACGGAGACGGCATCAAGGCCGCAAGCCGACGCCATACTCAATCGGCGAGGCTCTCGATTACGCCAATGCTATTAAGGTAGTCCGACCTGTCGTTGTTGTGCAGGCGCGAATGAAAGCGCAGTCTAGAAAGTGTTCAAGTTTGAACAGACGCCTATCAACTTCGCGTCTAACATGCGGGGGCGTAGTTTCTTGGCCGAGTCGCTGGGCTGCTGCCCCGCTCCTCAGGCCAACTACTTGGAGGTTACGGATGAAAGTCAAGATTGCGATGGGAGTGTTTGCTTTCTTCATGTTTATGGGGGCTGCAGGACTGGTTACGGCGCAGGACACAAAAAAAACAACTCACAAGAAAACGAGGACCCTTACCGGCTGCCTTCAGAAAGCGGAGGATGCCAAGGAGTACAACTTGACCACGAAGGACGGTGGCACTTGGGAGATCAAGAGCGACAGTGTCAAACTTGCGCCGCATGTTGGGCATACGATGACGATTACCGGCGTGGTTTCCAACGCGACCCTGCACGGTGTGAAGGAAGATGTGAAGTCCGAGGCAAAAGAGCATGGTGTGGATAAGGACTCCACAGAGCATGGTCACATGACCGTTACGAACGCGAAGATGGTTAGTGACAGCTGCCAAAATTGACGCCCATTTTAGCCCCTCGGAATGGATGGTCCCGCGGATATGGTTTCCAATCGACTATGGAGATCCTCTGCCCACTCCGGGGTGGGGGCACGTTACCGGGAATGACATTGGCAGACGCTCGCTCGTGGCCATTCGCTGAATGTGCAGTATCGAACAGATCGCACCAGGATATAGGTGCATCCTTGCATTCAGCCTAAAATCCAAACATGGAATTCCGGGTTAAGCTGCGTGTGAAATTGTAATGGAGGCGTAGGATGACCGATGAACGAGAGAATAACCAATTGACGACAGAAGGGTCGCCACGATGGGTTCTGCTGGCAGTAGTTGGGCTGGCGGTGCTGTCACTGGTCGGGGTGGGACTGGCATGGAACGCGACGAGCCATGCGCGCGGTGCGGAAGAGGCGCTCGCGACACAATCCAAGACAATCCAACAAAACCAAGACGGGATTAGCCAGCATCTAGCACAGGCGGACCAAAACAACGCGCAGATGCAAGGCGAATTGAACCTGGTGACCGACAAGCTAAAGCTGACCGGGGATCAACTGGCGGCGGCCCGGACTCAGGTGAAACAGACTCGCGCCGACTACACCAAGAAACTCACTGACGTCGAAACAACACTGGCGACCAAGGCCAGCACGGATGATGTGAAGACGCTTGGCACCGATGTCACCGGCGTGAAGACGGACCTCGATACGACGAAGGGCAGCATCCAACAGCTACGAGGAGAACACGGCGAATTGATCGCCCGCAACCACGAGGAGCTGGAACAGCTCCGCCGCGCGGGCGAGCGTGACTTCTATGAATTCACATTGACTTCCAAGGGGCAGAAGCAGCACGTAGGCACCATGCAGGTCGAGCTGCGCGGCGTCAACGCAAAGAAGCATCAGTTCACCGTGGCCCTCTATGTGGACGATATTCGAGTTGAAAAGAAGGACAAGTCCATCAACGAGCCGATCTACTTCTACGCCAACGGATCGCACCAACCGCTTGAAATGGTGGTCAACCAGGTCAACGACAAAAAGGTCGCGGGCTATTTGAGCGTACCCAAGGCCGCAGCCGCTTCCGCGAAGATCAACGGAAACTAATCCACTCCGAGCCTCTGCATGCTGCGTCCTGGGAAAGGGCTCCTTCGGGGGCCCTTTCTCTTTTCTGCGAGTTTTATGTAAGTGCCTCTTCGCACCCGGCTAGGCCAACGGTTCCTCTGTGAATTCTCTAATGAGCTCTCGGAGAATCAGATCACCTCTTGTCAAAGGATCAACTCCAAGATTACGTTTCCGATTCAACAAGCGTAAACTAAGAGCCGTTTCCACCGCCAAAATCAGATAGGTCCCGATAGAAGTTAGAGCTTTATCGGACGCGCGTTTTCACGAAGAAGTGAAGGCAGGCACGGTGCTCGGCGCGCGTTCGATAATGCAGAGCATTTTTAGCTCGGCGGCGTGGCGACAGTAGGCGTAAGCAGAGAGGAAACGTGATCGGAGCCACGCCGGTGAGCTAAAAATGTATTGGACTGAACCGCTGCAAGATTCATGTGCTATGGGTTTTGATTGGTGAGTGGGAGGCGACATGGAGAGAACAGGCCGTAAGTAATGGCGGAGACGCGCTTGGTGTGCTGTGATTGGGGGTCTTCTGCAGGCCCGCGTAGGGCAAAATGCGAGGTGCTCGGCCGACCACATAGGGTTTTGAATGCCGTAGGACAACACCACTCCCTGGACTCGCCGGCCTCGAGTCTTTGGAGAGAGCGAGTTGGATTCGCACACGATCGATCATGAAGTGTCATGGATGGCCGGCGAAGAACGAACCTCAGGCAGAGCCTTGATCGTGATCATCCGTCCTCGATGGCAAACGGGGCATTCCCGCAAAGAGCGGCCCGTGAGCCTCTCGTATCGATCACGATAGTCCTCTGGTGTCGCGGGCTCGGAAGAACTCAGATTTGGAGGAGCCATATCGAGGAGCTGGCGGCAACGCTCCAACTTGTCTTTCCGGTGTCGATTGCCCAGGAACCCGTAGTAGCGAATGCGGTGAAATCCACTCGGTAGAACGTGAAGTAAAAATCGCCGGATGAACTCGTCCGCCGTGAGAGTCATGGTTTTCTGCTGATGGTTGTCGCGGTAATCTCTCCAATTAAATTTCACTTGGCCATTTTCGATGCCGACGAGCCGATGATTGGAAATGGCGACGCGGTGCGTGTAGCGGCCGACATAGTCCACCACTTGCTGTGGCCCGGCGAAAGGTGGCTTGGCGTAGACGACCCATTCCACGTTTCGCACCAAATCGAGATGACGGGTGAAAGGCTGTCGATCTTGGAGTGCCTGAAGCGAAGAGAAGAACTGCAACTTGCCGACATCGAAGGCTTGCTGCAGATACTTCAAGAACAATCGGCGGAACAGGCGGGAGAGCACCCGTACCGGCAAGAAAAAGCGAGGGCGGCAGGAGATCCACCGGGCACCATCCGGTGCAATCCCGCCGCCCGGGACGACACAATGCAGATGAGGATGGAAAAGCAGGCTCTGTCCCCAACTGTGCAGTACGGCGAAGAAGCCGATCTCTGCGCCCAGATGTTTGGGATCGGCAGCGATGGTGGACAAGGTCTCGGCCGTGGCTCGGAACAGAATGCTGTAGACGAGATCTTTGTTCTGGTAAGCAATGGCAGCGATCTGTTCGGGAATCGTGAAGACGACATGAAAATAGTGTGTGTGGAGAACTTCGGACTTTCGTTGTTCGACCCACTGGGCACGAGCGAGCGACTGGCACTTTGGGCAATGACGGTCTCGACAGGAGTCGTAGCAGGGCCGTTCGTGACTACAGCAGTCGCACCGCTCGAGATGACCGCCCAGAGCTGCGGTGCGGCACACCTGGATCGCGGTCATGACGCGCCGCTGTGCGGAGGACAGTGACGGGCCATGCTGCTCACGATAGGCTTCGCCGTAGCGACGGAGGATGTCCGCCACTTCCAGCTTCGGGCGATCCATGGGGGCCGATGGTTAGAAATGCTGGGGTGGAGTGGGCTGGACCTCCCTGGAAACAGGGCGAGGCAGCAAATCCAGTGGGCTCGATGTCGAGCACACTTTGCTGGTCGCGATGCGGAGATATTTTGCTGTGGTCGCCAGGCTGCGATGGCCGAGCAGCAGTTGGATGGTGCGAATGTCGGTGCCCGATTCCAGCAAGTGGACCGCAAAGGCGTGACGCAGTGAATGCGGTGTGATCGGTTTGGAGATTTTGCAGGTACGTTGGACGTGCCGACACTGCAACGCAACGGCATTCGTCGTAATATGCCAACCCGGCTTGTCGCCTGGGAAGAGCCAGTGGTCAGGCCTTTCCACTCGCCACCAGTCACGCAGGATCTCTAGCAATTTCGGTGAGAGCATCACGTAGCGATCTTTCTGCCCTTTGCCTTGCTCGACACGCAAGACCATGCGCTGGCTGTCGATGGCGGGTGCCGTGAGAGCCACGGCCTCGGAGATGCGCAGACCTGCTGCGTAGCACACGGTCAGAATCGCGCGATGTTTCCTGCTGGTGACACATGCAAAGAACTGAATGACTTCCTCTGGGCTAAGAACAATGGGCAATGTCTGGGGTTTTTTCGGAAGCGGAAGAATGTCTTTAAAGGACCAGTCCTTCTTCAGGGTGACCCCATAGAGGAAGCGCAGCGCCGAGATCGCAACCAGGATCGAAATGGGGGCCAACTTCTTTTCGTTCATCAAGTAGATCTGATAGGCCCGAATCTGTTCAGGTCCCAGCAGTTCTGGTGACTTTTTAAAGTGGCGTGCGAATAGCGAGACTTGCCGGACGTATGACTCCTGGGTGCACTTAGACAGGTTCCGAACCTGCATGTCCTCGATCATGCGTTGCCGAAGAGATGTCATGGAAAGCTCCTTTGCGAAGTGAAATGCGCTGCAAGCAGCAGCTCTATGCTTTCGCAAAGGAACGTTCTCAGGGGGAATAGATCTTCAACTGGCACAGTGGCGAGCGCGATCCGTTATGCCGACGCGACTGCTGCACCACCACCTACCGCGTAGCGGTTTAGTCCAAAGCCGTTTGAAGGAAGCCGCTGGCGTCTGCGGCGGACGCGGCCCTATGGGATTTGAATCGACTTTTGGCTGTAATTGGCTGAATTAAAGGCAGTTGCCAAAATGAAGCGAAAACGATGAATCAAGACGCCACGTTGCGGCATGACTCGCAGAGTGTAGTACGCGTAGCGTCCGCCG
This sequence comes from uncultured Acidobacteriota bacterium, assembly GCA_963719875.1. Classification (GTDB taxonomy): domain Bacteria; phylum Acidobacteriota; class Terriglobia; order Acidiferrales; family UBA7541; genus Palsa-360. The sequence goes on from CAVRDJ010000004.1 coordinate 1,426,252, forward strand.
CGCCAGCGGCTTCGTTCAAACGGGATTATCGGAATATGGCCCGGAAGCATCGGATGGCCCTTCTCCTCCAATTCCGGATATGCAAATGTTTTGCAATCGATGTTTAAACTCGCGTATCTGCTGGTCGATCGAGTTGTATCCCAAAACGTATGACACGACTTCCGCAAACGCACACAAAACCACCCAATTGAACTCAAATGAAGCGCCGCTAATTAATTGAAACCAAACGAGGCGGGAACTGACTGCACAAGCCACTGACTGATATTCTCAGAGTCTGAGCTGATCTATTTCTGGCGAAAGAGATTCTTTCGGATGTCAGGCCAGAATTCCTGGAAAACGTGATTCAGGACAGCGGATTCCATCTGGGTTCCCCAGTTCCTGCCCGTTTGACTCAGGCCGCGCCCCTGAGGCGGATAATAGGCGGTGGACAAGCCAGCTTCCAGTCCATTGCCCACAACCTCGGACCAGTTAAAGCTTGTGCCTCCAGAATCTGTCTTGGTTACGAAGGCGCGGGAGATGGCGTACCCCGTTCGGCGAAAAAATCCTCCTTTACCCATGGTGTAATAGCGTGGATCCTCATGCGTAATCGCGGGCATTATGGCCTCGGTGAAAAACGTCCCCGAGATGCCGTCAACAAACGTGCGCCAATAGTAGCGTCCATACCCGGCGATTCCGTGTCCCAACTCCGGATCGGAATTTAAGAGCATAGCCTGTCCAGCCAAGATTCCGGCCCACGTGTATGAGGAATAATCCACAACGCTATCCTGCGCGGCGAGTACGAATTTCTCGCGGGTGGACAGCGGGGGAAGCTGCGTATTGGCGTTCACAGCTCCAAAATTGGGAATGACCCACAGCATACGCTTGGTCTGCTGAGTCTGAGAATCGTCTTTTTTGTTCTGAGCATCCGGAACTTGGCCTGGCGTCGCAGCCACGGGCTCATCAGCCGGCGGTGCAGGGGCCGGATTACTTGGCGGCGGGGAGGATTGCTGCACATACTCAAAGGGAATGGAATTTTCAGGAGGTTGTGACTGCGACCAGCCGATGGCGGGTGTCAGAAGTATGAAGAGAATTAAAACGGCTCTTCTGATTTCGAGCAAGGTTTTTCTCCCAACTTTACAATGCGGGATAATCTACCGACCACCCTACGACAAACTCCTCAGAATTGGTCATTTCAAAGTGAAAGTGAAATTTCGACGCAGTGATTTTGGTCCAAAACTCCAAAATGCCCAGTTAACTTGAAACGAATTCCCTATTTACGACACCAATGCGCACCTGGCGGTAGCGGGGCAGCTCTTCTCTCTGATTCTCTTACAAATGGCCGGTCCAGATTAGAATCAAAATAACCAGTATGACCACGCTTACGCCACTAATGGGAGCGAAGCCCCATTTCTTGCTGTGCGGCCAAATCGGGAGACTCCCCAGCAGCGCCACGAGAACGAATACCTCAAGAACAGCCATCAGAAACATCGTTTTCCTTCCTTTCTTTGGCTGGGCGAACTACCGTTACTGCCACACCACAGACGTGAACCGCCAAAATTAGCGAAGCCAGTTGATCAATTCGCTGCAAAATCCTTTCCCCAGCGTTCCTTTGCGGACGAGTACACGGACGGAAATCAGGCTTCAATAATGTGATTACGGATGGCGTACCGAACCAGACCTGTCACCGAGTGACAGTTGATCTTCCGCATGAGGTTTGCGCGATGTGTTTCTGCCGTCTTCGGGCTGATGTTCAAGGCAACACCGACTTGCTTACTGCTGTGCCCTTCAGCCAGGAGCTGCACAACCTCTCTTTCGCGACCGGTCAGCCGCAGAGCGTCTTTGTCACCAGCCTGACTCGGTTTCTCCAGGCTCTCCAAATATTCATCCAGAACCCTTCGCGGGACTCTTGCAGTGAAAAATGATCTGCCGATACGCAGGGCTTCCACGGCAGAAACCACATCGGCTACAGTGTCTGTCTTCAGCAGATACCCACGAGCTCCCGCCTTCAGTGCTTGCGGGAGTAATTGATCGGTGTCATGTGGGGCCAGAAGCAGGACCTGGGTTTGTGAGGCGCCTTTCGTGATTTGTCGCGTCGCGTCCAGCCCATTCAGCGATGGCATATCAATATCCATGATCGCCACGTCCGGCTTGATCTGTTTTGTTCTTTGGACGGCTTCTCTGCCGTCACTAGCCTCTGCGGCTAAGTGCCAGCCGGGCTGTTCTCGGACAAGAGCGCAAAGCCCCTTCCGCGCGATTTCGTTGCCACCCGCCACCAATAGGCGAAGCGTTCCCATGGTCTCCTCCTTAAAGGGAATGCCCTAGCGCGGACATAGTAAGGACAGCCCTCGGACGAGTCTGTCTCCTTTTGCACAGGTAGAAAGACCGTCAGTGTCATCTCCAGACAGGTCCTTCCATGAGAAGGCCGATCTGAGTCAAGCAGGTTTTGTGGTTCCAGTCGAGTGGTCATCTCTGGAACTCATCCGCCTCTGTCGCCATCCTTCCATCCGCACTCTTTGGTGAGCGATTTTTCGCTCGGTGCCAGTTGGGCGTCCTCAGTTCAGCGGGTGCTGCTACCTGATAATCAACCTCGGTTCCCATCTTTTCAACAGAAGTCGGACCAGGACTTGGGCGCAGTCACCTGAACTCGGCGGTTGAGCTCGGCTCTTCTTACCCAATTCTACGTTACGGTGCTTAGCCCTTCGCAGTGCTATTCTTTTTCATAAGCCGGTCTCCTTTCCATTGCGCCTTGAGCGCGTCAATCGTTGGGAGCGTATCGCATCCCGCCGGAGACCGGCCTTCTCATCCCATCTGATAAATGCATTATCGGAATGTCGCCCAGGACCACAATCATCTGATTTCGGAACGCGCCGAGCCCCAATTTCCCTTCGTGTAGTTTCAATCGATTGCGGAGGCACGCGGAGAGGGGTTTTTGGAACAGGCAAATAGCAACATCCCGATTGGGGAGCCGAAATGCGCGTCTCGCGCAAGAACGACTCATTGCGGAGCGGTGCTTACAAAGAGCGGCCTACCTCGGGCAAAACAGAATCTTCTCCCATTTCCGCCGAGGAAAATTTCGAGGTCGAAGAGCGACTATCGCATTTCAGAGGTCTTTACTAATGGTCGGACATCCGTGGCCGGCTTATCGACTTGGAGTTTAATGAGCTCAGATTCCAGTTGCGCGACCACGGTTCTTGCGTAGCGTATGAAGTGGTGTCCTGAAATCAGGATCAAGAATCCCATCGACAACTTCAGGGGATCGAAAGACCAGCGACCCAGGAGGCGTATGAAGAACCTCCAGTATGCCTTGCGGTAGGAAGAACGGATACCTTGGTGGACGATGGAGCGAATCATGGTCCCGACGATACTCAATCGGCCATGTCTTTCCTTGTACGGGAAACTGGCTTTCTGCTGGCTCGCGACCTTCCAGCGCACAAGCGAACGATAAGCTCGATCATAGAATGCCGACGGAGAATATAAGGAGTCGAGAGTTTCACGAAACCCCTTCAAAAGGACTGGGAGCGGCAAGATCGTCTTAAAATTCGGCGGGTTGAAGTTGCTGGTGACGCCTTCTGTTAGCAATCTGCCCTGCTTCAACATTCGATCGTAAAGTGGAGTCGTGGGGGGCGCCTGCAGAAGCCCAACCATCGCCCACGGGATGGCAGCCCGCTCGATAAAGTCCCTTTGCAGCTCGAAGATGTCCTCCGTGTCGGAATCGAAACCAACGATGAAACCTGCTGTGACCCACAGGCCTTTGCTTTGGATGAAGCCAATACATTCCAGCGGATCAGCCCGCAGATTTTGAAATTTCCTTGCTTCCTTCAGCGATTCTTTGGAGGGGCTTTCAATCCCGATGAAGACAAAGAAAAAGTTCGCCTTGACCATGGCCTCGATCAACTCGGGTCTCTGAGCGAGATCGATCGATGCCTCCGTGAAAAACAGCAAAGGGTAATCACGAGCTTCCTGCCAGGGTTCCATCTCCCGGGCCAGTTCGAGAGCGAGCTTGTGGTTCCCGATGAAATTATCGTCGACGATAAAGACATGCTTGCGCCAGCCGAGTTCAACTAAGGCCTCCAGCTCCGCCAAGAGTTGGCCGGGAGGCTTCGTCCTCGGCTTCCTCCCGTAAATGGTAATGATGTCACAAAATTCGCATTGGAAGGGACAACCGCGGGAGAATTGCACTGCCATGAAGGCATAATTTTCGAGTTTTAGCAGTTCAAAGCGAGGCGTGGGAGTCTTGCTCAAATCAGGTTTTTCATGAATCACGTACAGCCGTCGGGCAAGACCAGTCTCCAAACCAGTGGCGATTATTGCGAACATTTCATCCGGCTCACCAACAACTACATGATCGGCAATAGCGAGCAGAGCCTCCGGCTCAGTGCTGGCATAGGGTCCTCCAACCATCGTGCGTTTCCCCAGCCCACGGGCGCGCCTGAGGATATCTTTGACATCGGCCTTCTGGACTTGCATTCCGCTGATCATGACCAAGTCCGCCCACAGGAGGTCCGCATCGAGGAGTTCGTCAAAGGCGCGATCGATGAGCCGGATTGTCCAGTTTTTGGGGCACAAGGCGGCAACGGTGATCAGCCCGAGCGGAGGCATCGTGGTTTTCTCGGGAACAAGGTTCATCATTCCTTGAAAGCTCCAGAATGAGGGTGGAATTTTCGGCCAGATCATCAGAACCTTGATTGCTGAACCGAGAGGAGGGAAGGAACGTAACTCGCCTGGGTCTTCGGCAGGCGGGGGCAAGAATCGCTTCTGAGGATTGGTCAGCTGAAACATATCTGACATTTCCTTTTGGCCATACCCGGCTGGCAGTATACACCTCGTTGTCTCCAGCAGGATTCTTGAGTTTCATTTTTCCATGCCAGGATTTGTTCCAGCAGCTCCCAATAGCCCTTCCACGAAACGGCTTTATCGATCGCGCGCCGAGCACCGCGCCTGTCTTCAATTATTCGTGAAAACGCGCGTCCGATAAAGCTCTAACGGTTATCAGTATGTGGCGGTTGTACCACACTTTCTACATGCATGCTGCATCATCTAACTTGCAGGTTGGCAAGTGTGGCTCAGTTTCAGCCACCGCCGTCTCTTGCCTCGCGCGTTACTTGACCCGTGTGGCCTGCTTGAATAGAGTAGCCGCTCAAACGGCCTATTTGAGCGGGCTGGCGTTGCCTGACTGAGCGCGGCGGACTGAATCAGAGGGCCGGTCTTCGGAGGAGGTAATCATGCGAAAGCGTCGGGTGTTCTTGGCAATTGTTCCGCTGATGGCGGTGCTGGCGTTTCAGATCGCCGCGTCTGCTCAAAATGCGCAGAATGCACCGAAGGCAACCTGGCCGGATCCGGTCTGGGATAAACCGCCAATCGCGCCGGCGAACCGCACGCCCGCCCCAAAGCGAAATTTGACCGGCATGTGGGGGACACTCAGGGCAGGCTCTGGAATTCAGGCCGGCGGCGTGCAATTGAAGCCGAACAACGGCAAGCCGGAAAATGCTCTCCCGTACACGCCGTACGGTCTGGAGCTGTACAAATCGCACAAGGCGCTCGAGGGCGCCGACGCGGTCCTGCCCGTGCAGACCAACGATCCCCGGAACAAGTGCGAGCCGTTGGGAATACCGCGCTACAATCACTACAACCTTCGGCTGACGCAGATCTTCCAGGACGATTTCAAAGTGGCGATCCTGTATCACTACGATAACCGCTGGCGGGTCATTTGGACCGACGGGAGGCCGTTGCCCAAAGTTCTGGACGGCGTCGTCGAACTGGACGGACAGATCCGCGAACAGCGATTGTTCGGTTATTCCGTAGGTAAATGGCTGGACGATTATACGTTCCAGGTCGATACCGTCGGAACGATGCCGGAAGATCGCGTCTGGCTTGATTCCACCGGCCGCCCCATCAGCGACCAGGTACACGTGACGGAAACCTTCCATCGCATCAGCGCCGAAGAAATGGAGTGGTCAGAGACGATCAACGATCCGAAGATTTACACCCAGCCGTGGGAAACCTTGAAAATGCCCTTGCGGTTGCAGGATCCCCGCACCGATATTATGGAGTATTACTGCTCGCCCGTGGAGGTCGAGAATTACAACAAGCGTTTCGGCAACGCCGCAAGCGCGAATGGCAAGTAAGCCGAACCCGGTTTCCAAGTCCTTGGTCGGCGGACCCGCTGCAGGCCCGACATTTAGATAATCAAATTGGGTAACGCAGCGTCATACCGGCAGTGTGAAGGGCGAAACATTCGCCAGTTTCCCGACACTTGTCAAACGGCTGGAGGACTGGAGTATACTTGCGCCAATCATCGGATCGCGGGCCGACAGCGAGCCGTCATTATGGTCAGGAGACCAATCACTCTGGAATATCGTCTTTGACGGAACGGAGGAGCATTGAGAAACAAGTATGTTGTCTTCGTGGTTCTCGTCATCGGGCTGGTTATATCAGTGCCGTTGTTCGCGCACCATGGCGCCGCATCGTTTGACACCGGGAAAAAAGTGGTCCTCAAAGGGACCGTGAAGGAGTGGCTCTACTCCAATCCGCATTGCTTATTGACCTTCGATGTGAAAGGCGAAGACGGCAAGGTTACGGAGTGGATTGCCGAGACCCAGGCTCCCGCCGTGACGTACCCGGCTGGTTATCGCAAGAACACTTTTAAGCCCGGCGATCAGGTGACGGTAAATATTGAACCGGCCAAGAACGGCCAGCCAGTGGGCCGAATCATCGGCGTGCTGACGGCGGACGGTACCCAACTGGGTGAATTGGCATCTCAGGCCGTCACGGGCGTTACGGAGTTGAAGTAACAGTCCGGAAATCCTGACCGATGGCGCGCCCGTTCGGGCGGCCTATCGGTCATAGTGACTCGCGGATTGAAGACCCGAGCAGAATTCCCATCTTCTTCGTTCTATCAACCATCCGTTGACAGTGGCGCCTTGACGGGAAGGGATATGGGGCGCGCCAATAACAATAAGAGGTCTCGTCACTGAAGGGCTTTCTAAACTCGTGCAATGATCGAGGTTACCGCTGGCGCATCGCCCCGACCCAATCCCTTGGGGCTTGTGGAGTCAATCGGATAAGAACTCGTACTTTTCAATCATCGTAGCCATGCCCGTGGATTCACCTGGTTTCGAGACGCAGCGCTGGATGCGGCCCTGGCAGCGTACTCTCACCGGCGTCCCGAGGGTGATCTGTGCAGGCAGCGTCATCTCGATTTCTACAGCGGTGCCATCGGGGATTGCCTCTGGCAAGAAGAAGTACACGCCGCCTGAACTCACATCTTGGGTAACAGCGTGTGCCTTGCGCTGCTCAGAACCGTTTGTCCATTGAACCGTTAGCGGCACTCCGAAATTAAACCGCTCCGAGCGGCGTCGCTCTTCGACTGACATGTGATTTTTTCCTTCAGCTTGAATATCGAATTGGACTGATTATAGTGCGATTCGGCCTCGATCTAACAGATGGAAAAAAAGAGAGTTGATCCGATTCGACAATCCCGGATTCAGAACCCAGCGGGACATGATGTTTCAGAATCAGTTGTTTCCGCGGCACGTGATGCGCCCATGTCCATCGTATAGATTCAAAGGCTTGAGGGAGACTGGCCAGAGGAGTTTTGGGACACGGGTAAAACCAACATTCCGATTCAGTTTCTCGCTCGGCGCGCGTTTCTGTTTGTCCTGCCCTAGCTGCGACTTCCATCCAACCATGATCTCGAAGAATCATGTGCACTCTGCATAAAACAGGAATAACATCTGACCAATGGCTGTCATCCGTAACCACCCCGGAATCGCTTGCCTAAAGCCTGTGGCATTTTGGACTTTAGCGATTGCATTGTCTGCCTTGCCCATCCGAGCACAAAAGGGCGGCCCTCCGAGTGGTGGATCGGGGGGAAACAGGGGAGGTTCACCTGCGGGAGGAGCACCTGGGGGAGGAGCACCCCGTGGAGGAGGCCCCGGCCGGCCTGACCCTCCTTTCTCACAGCCAGGGATTGATCCCAACGCGGAGCCCGGAGTGTTCTATCCGACGACGGAGCCGCTTCCGAAACCAGTGGTGGTCGAAGATGATTCCTGTCTTCCATGGGACCTTCCCGCCGCGCGTGGCGGCACCGTGAGCGCAATAAGGTTAGGAGTTCCCGGGAAGGCGAGAAGCCAGTACGAAAAGGCTTGCAGTGCCTTTAAGAAGAATAAAATGACGGAGGCTGAGCAACACTCCCGCGATGCCATCCAAAAGTATGCAAATTATCCCGCTGCCTGGGTCATGTTGGGACAGGCGCTTCAGGACCAGCAGAGGTTCAGCGAAGCTCACGATGCTTGTTCGAAACCCTTGACCGTTGATCCGACGTACTTGCCGCCTTATCTTTGTCTGGCTGGACTTTTGAATGGCGGGAAACAATGGAGCGACCTTCTGGCCTTGACCGACCGATTTCGCGGCCTGAGTCCAGTTGGCGATATGTACGCTTCCTACTACCGCGGGTTAGCCTTCTTCCATCTCGGCAATTTACCGGAAGCGCAAAAAAGTGTTTCGCAAGCTATTGCGATCGACACGGAGCATCATCAGCCCGCTTTCTTCTTCTTGCTTGCTCAGATCTACGGCGAGCAGGGCGACTTGGTTGATGCGACCCATCAGATCCAACAATTCCAGAAATTCAGCAACAGCCGGCAGGATAAGAATTCCGCCAGTGAGTATCTGTCGGAGCTTCAGTCGCGACTAAACGCGAAATAAGCGAACCGGCGATCTCGTCGTGAGTAAAGATTGTAAGACACTTAAATATTCTTGGCGGCGCCATCGTGAGCTACCTCCTAATAAACGGGGCGGTCTCAATGGGTCGATGCAACACTTGCTCGAAGTCTTCTTGTAGGAGTCTACGAGGCTGATTACGTTCGCGAGCGATGACTCAAAAAGAACACTCCCTGTTTAGGTTTTAATGGAAGACTGCCGTACAGATTGTTTCTCGAGGGGAAGTATTGTCCGATCAACTGATTAGAAGGTGTTGCATGGACCGGTTGAGCTGGCACCGCCTATCGGAATGTGGCTTTGTCCGATGGACGCGAGTAACCGGTATGCGAGACGACGAACCGCGGCCAGACGCACATTGATCGTGGATGCGAATAAGCGGCGAGCTTCGAGTTGCAAAAGGGAACATCTGGAGAGCAGATGGCAAATTGAACAAGCGTGTGATCGTCCCAATTGCCTTCCCGCACTCCTAACAATACGCTAAAAGCTGCTGGGGAGTCTCCCGTGAGCACAGCGCAAATCGTTCGCCAGACGACCGCCGCAAGAACCTTTGTGCGCAACTTCAATATTATGTTGAAGTTCGTACGGCTGTATGGGTTTGCTCACGCCCGCACTGCTGAACAAATCGACAAGACCTGGACTGAACTGCGTGCCGCACTTTCGGGCGAAAGCGACAATGATATCCTCCTCGCCGCTTCTGGAAATCAACTGTTGTTGAACGGGGCGCCCCTCGGGAACTCAGGCGCCGACCGCAATCTCGCGCACTTGATGACCAGCATCGGCCTTTCCAGTGTCCATTTCTCCTCGAACCTCACCCGCGAGAACTTTGACGAGTTTGTTCGGAACTTTCCATCGGGGGGCAGTGCGGCTTCCTTATTGGCGGAAAAGTATAAGCGTACGATGGAAGGAGTCTCCGGGGTACGACTCAACGAGATTTGCTTTGTGCCTGCCGATTCTGCCTCCGTCAGCCTCGAATTGGCGGCGCAGATCACCCGGGGCGTGTTGGGCTCGACGGCTGCCGAGGATTCGATATCGTGGTTCAATAATCCGGAGAAACTTCTGCAGCTGATCGCCGCCGCAGAGGGGTCGACGAGTGGCGGCAGCGGGACAGAAAGCCGCGGGACAGAAAGCCGCGGGACAGCGGAAGGAACAGTCGGCGGGAGTGGCGGATTCGTTTCCGGGACCGGAACGGGGAGCGCCTCCTCGAACGCCGCCGGAACTGACAGCGAGGGAGTGGCAACATCCAGCATCGGCCCTTCGAGTGGCGAAGTTTGCATTCCTGCGGGCAGTGGAGGGACCGCAACGGGCGGTACGAGTTCAGGTGAAGTAAGCGGCAGAGGCGGGAGGCGATCCCGTGCCGCGCCAAGCGACTTCTGGGTCGAGGTCAAGGCAGCCATGCGGGGTCTGACGGTTGGCAGCGGCCCGTTAGTGACGCCGGAGCAGGAGGACGTCTGCAAGCTCCTGCGGCTATTGCGGCAGCTGGCAAAAAATGACGACGAGGGAAAGGGGCCGCTCGAACCCTCAGCCTTTCAAAGCCGGCTCGCCACGTTCTCGGTTGGGGCGCGCGTGCGCTTCAACGATGCGCTCATGGCGCTGGCATCGCAGGTTCAGGACCAGCCTCATGATAAAGCATTCCTAGTGCGGCTTGCCGAGCACATGGCAATCCGATTCGCTGTGGACACCTATGAAAGAGGCGATTCGGAGATCACTGGCGTGCAGAGTTTGCTCGAACGCATGGGTAAGGAAATCGCAGCGCTTCGCGACATCCTGGCGGGGCACGAAACCAAGTTGAAGGATGCGGGCATCGCTGTCGAGCCCCACACCGATCAGCTCGATCAGCAGTTCTGGACCGCCCTGCCGGACACGATGAAACGTTCGCTGCTGCTTTCCGCGGAGGCCTGGTACGTTCCCCCGCGGCACCTCAGAGACTACCTAGGAGAACAGCAAAAGCTCGGCGATAGCGACGCCTGCCGCCAAATTCTCTCCAACTATCTGAAGGGCGTCGAAAGCGAAAACGTCGAGGCGAAGAGAAAGACATTCAGTGGTCTTTGCGAGTTGGCGGAGTGCTACGGGGACGAGGATGCGCTCCTCGGCGAAGCCATTACCCGCGTCGGAGGCCGCCTCAGCATCGAACAGGATAGAGAATTGCGCAGCCTGGCCAGTGCTGCGTTCGTCCGGCTGAGCCAGGAGGGCGCCACACGGCGCAGCTATCCGGCATTGGTGCACGTGCTCAACTTGCTTGAGCAGCTCGAATCGACGGCCCCGAGCCTGATCGCGGGCCTGCATCAGAGGATCGGGCTGGAGGACCGTATTTTGGAATTCCTGGAGGACGGTCTTCGCGAGCACAAGGTTCCGACCGGGCTTATCGAAATCTTGCAACGGCTGCCGCGCTCAGTGGCCAAGCAACTGGCGAAACGTTTCGGTCAGGCCCATTTCCGCGAGGACTGCGACCTGCTCCTTACTCTTTTCCATACCCTGGGCCCTGAGGGAATTTCGTATCTGAAAGATTCGCTGAATGACGCGCCGCCGCTTGAAGCCGTCGAATCGGTCGGCTTGCTCAGCCGTATCGATCCTGCGCTGCTGACGAAGGCGTTGCCGCTCCGCTTGCGCGAATGTCCGCGCTCGATCCACGACCAAGTTGTGCGGCGCATTGCCTTTAGCGGCGCGCCGGAGCGTGGGCAGCTGCTGGCATCACTGTTTGATTCGCTGGACCCCTTGATTCGCCCTCTGGCAATCGACGAGATGGGGATGAGCGGCGACGCGGGTGTTGTTCCGTGGCTATTGAAAGTGGCCGAAACCGAAAAGTGTGAAAATGAATTGCTGCGCCTCAAAGCCATCGAGGCGATCGGCCGGCTGCGAGTGAAAAATGTCGTGCCGATCCTGCGAAGGATATTGGAAGCAAAGCACGTTTTCCGGTGGCTGCATTCGTCTGAAGTGCGTATCGTCGCGGCCCAGACACTCGCAAAGATCGATCCAGCGGCTTGGCAAAAACTCTCGGCGCGTGCGGAACTTACCCCCGCGCAGCTCTCTTTCCCGGCACTCGATATGGAAGCCGACGCTTCTGGCGTACGGCAGAGACGCTATCGGCGCGCGAAATTGACACAGCCACTAATCGCCGTGACCACCAATCTGCGCGAGAATTTGACGCTCCAAGTGCATTCCTTAAATCTCGGGGGCGGCGCCGCGACCGTCGAGCGACATTTCCCCGCAGGCATCATCTTGGCATTAAAATTCACATTCGGGCTGCGCTCTGTGCGAGCCCAGACCCTTGTCCGGGAGAGTCCTGCCGGCGCCGTGAACTTCGAGATCGTTGAAATCAGCCTGGCGGACCGCTCCCGGTTGCGCCAGATCCTGGCCGAGGTGGGGTGCACGCCCCCGCCGGGCTCGGCGAAGAACCGTGTCCGGCGGCGTCTCCCCCCGCGGTCGAAACGCTAGTCGCAGACGGTTGATCTCTTTTACCAACTCGGCCAGTTTCCGCGGTCCTGCTCTTTCGATGCTCGTTCCGCGAGTACCATCCAACGTTCGGTCGCTTCGCTTTGCATAGCACCTGAGTCGAGCTAGAGAGCTACCGATCCTCGTGTATCACAGATGTTAAAAACCATCAATAAATCATACCGATGCGTTAATCACTTTGGACCCGGGTCAAAGTAAACGATTGAAGGCCGATATCGAGGAAATGGCTAGATTCAGGTACCGACGCCACCCGCTAGCCAGATCTTACAAAGCCGACAAGCCTAGAAACGCCTTTCTCATCCGTTATTTTCGAGGGTCGTAGACAAGTACAGTAATTATGTTAATGAATTAAAGGATTCTTCCGGTACTCGTAGTGCTCCGGCATCGTTAAAGTTGTGAAGGAATCTGCAGGGCTATTCAATAGGATTTGGGAAGCTTGATAAAGGAGTCGGTGATGCTGACACAACTTGAAAATCACAGGCAGAGATGGATTGGCGTTCTGGCCATCCTGGTTTCGTATTTCACCTTGAGTCCGATGGTAACGCCCTTGAAGGCGCAGACTACAATTCTTGGGGAATTGACATTTAAAGGCGCGTCGAAGGTGGAAAAAACCTCCGGCGTGTGGATTGACGGCAAGTATGTGGGATATTTGGGTGAACTGTGGGGCCCAAAGCGGATTCTCTTGATTCCTGGTGACCACGATCTGGCCGTTCGGCAGGCGGGTTATAAGGACTTCACGGAGACACTGACCGTGGAACCCAAGGAATTATTGCTCGTTCCCGTCAAGATGGAGAAAGAAGCCAACGACACGTGGCCGAGCGTGACCGCTCAACTGAAAGTTGACGTTCAACCGGACCGCGCTGCCGTTTTCGTGGACAACAGATTTTTGGGACATGCAGGGGAATTGGGCGGAGCCTTTCACTCCATGCTGCTCAGTCCCGGGACGCACCGAATCAAGGTCGAATTGCCCGGCTACCAAAGTTTCGAAACGGACGTGACTTTAGTGGCCGGCCAGAAGTCAGTAGTTAAGACAAATCTTGCGAAGGGCAGTATCCATCAGGCTGACGCCCTCATCTATGAGGCCAACAATTCCGGACGAGACAAGTAATCGCACATCGAATTCGCATTCGGACGGCCACCCCGCAATTTAGGGCGGCCGTCTAAATTGCGAGCCCTAACCTTATCTCCACTCGCTCAAACATGAGTTACGCAGCGCGTCGTTTCTTTTCCCAATAATCCTTGTAGGCTTGCGCGAAGACTCGACGCGTCTCCTCTTCTTCTGCCGCGAATGATTCACTGAGCACACCGAACTCACGATGACTATCTGCAACCATTTTGGTGGTTCGGTACAGACAAGCTTTGTCGAGCAAATCGTTGAATGCATCGGTCAGAAGCGGGGTGTTTCCCGATTGCATGTACATTCCCCAAACGTTTACGACTTCTTGCGCAAGATCGTCAACGTGTTTCAAGTAATCTTCAATTGGCCGCATATAATCCTCCCTGCTTAACAAAGCTACCGCCGTTGTATCAAGAAGAACCGAAAGAGCATATAGAGTAAGTACTGTAGTGCTGGATGGTGGAATCGAGGCTCCCAGGACTTTCAGAAAAAACCTGAATAAAGGGTAAAAAATACCCCCCCCTCGCTGTTCGCCAACGAAGCATGAAGTTTTCTAAGAAAGTGGCCTCTAAGTCATTCATTCTTCAGGAAGGCGCAGAGACACTTTCTTCTGTCCCTGTCTGGGCGGAGCCCAGTCAATCGCTTATCGGAATATGGCTTTTTTTATCCCCTGACTGGCTCGGGCCACATCCCTGTAGTCCTGGTGGTCTCAATGGGTCGTTGCAACACCTGCTCAAAGTCTTCTTATAGGAGCCTAGGAAGCTGATTTTGTTAGCCACCTTCAAAATCAAACAAAACAAAAGCCCTGTTTAGATTCTGATTGAACACTGTCGTACAGATCGATTCTCGACGGGAAATATTGTCAGATCAACTGGTTATAGGGTGTTGCATCGACCGGTTGAGCTGGCACTGTTTGTCAGGAGTTGGGACACAGTACCGATCCGCGATATTGAAATGCGAACTAGCCAAGAGACTTTCCACAGGATCAGAGCAGATGAGGATGGCCCCAGGTTCGTCAGCGGGTACTAACTCGGTGATAAAGAGATTGAGACAGAGACGTGCGCAGAATAAACTCGGTTCAATATTTAGCGGATTGGGTAATTTACTACGATTTTACCAGTACCCAGGTTGTAGTATTGGGCTTTAGGTCCGTCAGCAGCGCAAACAGGCAGAGTCTAGTCAGGTTTCCAATTTATTTCAACCGAGATGGTCAGCCGTCGAACGACAAGCACAAACTCCAGTGAAGCCACAACCCTTGAAACGTTAAATTACTTCGACGCAAGGCGAAAAAGTGACATTGCGAATTCAATCGCTTGCGGACGCCGAATCCCGAATTACGTTACAGTTCTATTTCGTCCCTTTCGTTTGCGCATCGTGATATTCATTGTGGTTCAATCCCTCACTTATATATGACGGAATGGTTCCTCGACATTTTCCCGGGAAGCCTCTTTGTCACCCCTCTCGAGTGATTTGTTGACGAGTTCCTTTGAATTAAGACCAATGGCCAGCACCAGTGTAAGAACAATTCCGCCAAAGAGAATGCCGAAGGCCAGGTCCACGATGCTCGGAGCAATTTTGAGGTGCTCCAGGGCCATGGCAACCGCCAAGACGATCACAAGCCATTTCACTCCAAGGCTTAATAGGCGCGCATACTGCAGATTCAAGTTCACGGCTCCGATCAATACGCTTCTCGCCAAAAAGCTGGCAACGATGCTGCCGACTAACAGAACTAACATGGCGCCGACAATGTTTGGAATATAGGCGAAGACGTTCCTCACGAGCAGGGACGTAGATTCGACATCGAAGGCTGCTATACCGATCAAGAATCCTGCGAGGATGACTATGCCGGCGACGGTTCGCGAAGCCAATCGTGTTGGGCTGTCCATCGGAGACCACTCCCGGAGAGAGGCGAATCCCCAACGATTTAGCCGTTCGTCGAAGTTAATGCTGGTAAGCAACCGCCGCACGACAATTGCAAGCATCCAGGCCAGTACGATGGAAATCAGCAATGCCGCAATAAGCGCCACCATTCCCGGTAACAGGTATGCAAGCTCGGTAAGGAATTTCGTCGTGGACAGAATCAATTCCTGCTTAACTTGGTACCACATACAGTACCTCCGTTCCAAATCGCTACGGATTGAATCGGTCAGGCCACCGCCAGCGGGATATCAAGTATGGCTTAGCCGCTTCGTATGCGAGTGCCAGGCGCTCGATTCGTTGCTCGATACTCGTCGCTCCCGCCGTCTCTAATTCCCGCGCATAGGAGACGACCCATGCCAGGTACAGGGGCGTCATCGACCGGAGCAGGTGATCGCGATTGATCGTTCGGAGGCGGTGCGCAAGCGCGAAGTCATAAACGATTCGCGCCCACAATTCATCGGGCATATTGACCTGCTCCGCCGTCGAGCGGGACACTTTCCTGATTTCAAACAAAGTTGCAGGCGGGAGCACCAAACTCCATATTTCTTGAAGGTCACGAACTCCCAACCGGAACGTTTCCACCATGCGGTTCAAATCCAAGGTTCCGGTTTCTTCAGACGGACATTGACATTCGCCGCGCACCGGCACGGAAACGGAGCCACGCGCTCTTTGCCAGCAGGCAGCGTTTCGGTCCATCTCAAGAAAGATGGGGCCCAAGACCTGGGCCACCACTGAGCTCATGTTCGTCCAATCCGTTGGAGGAAAGACGCGCGCTCCGACATGCACCTGGCATATTTGCAGGTTATCGCAGACGGTCACAGGCGCAAGCGATGCCAATGGATGCGTCTGATTCGAGCTGGCATTGGCATTCCGAAACGTGCCCAGAAGTTTATGAGCGAGCTTACGCGAAACCCCAACGTCCGGCCCGAACGGATTGCGAATTCTCTTTCCGTACAGACATCGCGTAAGGGGATAAATAATGCTGGTGTTGAGCAGGCCCTGCAACGTGCGGGGCGTGTAATAGGGGGCGACCAAGTCGAAGTCCGATTCGAGCAGAGGTTGCAATAATCGGCAAATCCATTGCGGCGAAACGCTTTCCATCTCCGATGCAATGAAGCAGCACGCTCGAGCTCCCAGTTTTTCGGAGACTGCGAAAAGAGATTGGCAGGCAATCGATATGCTCTGCATAGGCGCCCCCAAAGGGTCGGGACCTACCGCGGACCAGGGCAGCAAGGAGGGCGATGTATCTTCTTGGGCCCCTTGTGAGCTAGCCGTGGGCGCGTCGCCTATGGGATCGCGCTGCAGAACCACGATTCGAGGGGATCCGGACAGAGTTCGAAGTCCTTCGCACAGCGCCACGATGCCATCCTTACCGAGATCGGCGAGGACGCCAACTACGAGATCGGCGCTATCAATTGGCGCGGTCTTTTCCTGCGTTTGTTGCGGGATGGAGTCGACTGCCACTGTTCAGTCCTCTATCGGTTCAGCTCGCACATCTTTTTGGGTCAGCAAAGTGATTACGTCTGGAACAATTTATATCGGGAGCGCCATCATTCCCAACATCGGGATGCGTACCCATCCGGGCCGGCTGTTCAATTCATAGAGTATTTCATAGAGAGCCTTATCCAGCAGAAATACATCAAGCAGCTTCCGGAAGTCAGTGCTGCTCGAGGGAAAAAGGTCCGCGCCTTGTGCGGTGTCCCGGTAAGCACGCAGGAATTCCGCTGCCACGAACTGCTCCCAGAGCTGCGCCCAGGGTTCGAGACGAGCGAGATCCTCGGGATGCCTCGCGGTGTAATTAATTAACGTTCCGTAGGCAGCATAACTGAAAGACCGCAACATGCCTGCCACATCCTTCAACGGGCATTGCTTGGAGCGGCGGTATTCCAATGAACGAGCGGGCTCGCCTTCGAAATCCAGAATCACAAAATCGGTTTTTACCCGAAGCACTTGCCCAAGGTGGTAGTCTCCGTGAATTCGGATTCGCTGCGTTCGAAGACCATCGAATTTCACATTTCCTAAGTAATCCAGAATCCGGCGACGTCGACTCAAGGCCGAAGCAGCAATCTCAACTACATCATCTGGCAAATCGGATACACGCTCCTTCAACACATCGAAGACGCCCGCGGCCTGCCGGCGAGTGTCTGCAAGCTGAGCAAGAAGATCATCGGGCGTCATGGGTTCGGGCGCGAATGCCGAATCGTCCGTCGGTGAGGCCAATGCCAGGTGCAACTCAGCGGTTCGTCGCCCAAGCATTGCGGCGGAATCGAGATAAATGCCCACATGGTCCCGTGCGAGTTGAGAAGTCGGCCTTCCGGAAAGATCGAGCGGATCGCCAAGTTCGGCACTCGCGTTTTCCGGAAGAGTTACCGCGGCACATGTCTCGTAGTAGCGGTCGAGTTCCTCGACGGTCCATTTCCAACCGTCACCCTCGTTCGCGACGAGGCCTTGCAGCATCGCGAGCGTGGTCGTTTCAGCGGCCGCTGCCGGTGCGTATTCGATCAAACCGGCAAACGGAGGTATGGCATTGAAGTTTGTTTTCTCGGTCAAGTATCGGCCGATCTCGCAATCAGGATTCACACCAGTTTCCAGGCGGCGAAACAACTTAAGAATGAACGCGTCTCCAAAGAGAATCGACGTATTGCTTTGCTCCGCCGAGCCGCGCCACACCTGCAATGGTGCCTTCGTGAGTCGCAAGATCTCCTGAAAAGCCTTGCCGCGCACGCCTTGGATCTGGCCATGGTGGGCCTCAATTTTTCGGGCATTCTCTATCAGCGAGAACAACTCCGCGCATGCTTTGTCGTCAAACACTCCATCGTGCAGCAGGCCGCTGACTCCCTTCGATACGATGGCGGCAATACCCGCGTTGGGGGCCGCTCGCCGCAATTCTTCTCCGGCCTCCCCAAACGCCATCGCGAGCGGCAATTGATAGGTGTCCGACAATCCGCTATCGAAGCGCACCTCCACGAGCGCCAACGCCGAATGCGATGTCTCCAACTCCGCCGAATCTGCAAATTCCGTCGCCTCGATATGGCGAGACTTCCCCGCAAACCATCGCTGCTTCGGCAAGTACTCCGGAAGATCCATGGTCTCCAGCCGCTCACGGCTCCTGCCTTCGAGAAGGCTTTCCCAGCCAGCGGCAAGATCGAGTGGCAGGTGTTCTGCAAAAACTTCGCTGGCCTCCGCGGATTCGGTCTTCCGCTGAAGCTCCAGCCAAAGAAAACTGTAGGGCGCTAAGGTAAGACGGTACGGGTGACGGTCCACGGCGGGGAATTCCACATAGCCGAGCATTTCTACCGGAATCAGGCCCTCAAGTTTTGAAAGATCCAAGTCGACCGGCTGCGCAAAACGGGAAAGATTGGCGACGCACAGAACCTGTTCGCCATCATATTCACGAAGATACGCCAAAACTTTACGGTTAGCCGGGTTGAGAAACTCGATGGTGCCGCGACCGAACACACGGAAAAGTTTGCGTAAAGCGATCATGTTCCGCATCCAATGCAGGAGTGAAGATGTATCACTCTGCTGTGCTTCGACATTGATCGCTTCGTATCCCCAGACAGGATCCATGATGACCGGGCTGTACAATCGGGCAGGCGTTGCCGTGGAAAAGCCGGCGTTCCGGTCGCCATTCCACTGCATGGGAGTTCGAACGCCGTTTCGGTCTCCGAGATAAATGTTATCTCCCATGCCAATTTCGTCCCCGTAGTACAGAACTGGAGTACCCGGAAAGGAAAGCAGCAGACTGTTCAGCAACTCGATTCGCCGGCGATTGTTGTCTACGAGCGGCGCCAGGCGCCTGCGGATGCCCAGATTGATGCGCATCCTCGGATCCGCGCTGTAGGCGAGATACATGTAATCTCGTTCATCATCGGTCACCATTTCCAGCGTCAGTTCATCGTGGTTCCTCAGGAATAAGCCCCATTGGCAAGAATCAGGGATGGCCGGGGTTTGCGCGACGATATCGGTGATCGGCAGGCGGTCCTCCTGCCGCAACGCCATATAGATGCGGGGCATCAGCGGAAAATGAAATGCCATGTGGCATTCGTCGCCTTCCCCGAAATACGGACGCACGTCGGTCGGCCATTGATTGGCCTCCGCCAAAAGCATTCGATTGGAGTAACCCGAATCGATTTCCCTCCGAAGCTTCTTGATGATCGCATGCGTTTCGGGAAGATTCTCGCAACTTGTGCCATCGCGCTCGACCAGGTAGGGGATCGCGTCCACCCGCAGGGCATCGACGCCCAGGTCCAGCCAAAAACTCATGACCTTGACGATTTCTTCGACGACCCTTGGATTGTCAAAATTCAAATCCGGCTGGTGTGAAAAAAAACGATGCCAGTAATATTGTTTGGCGATCGGGTCCCAGGTCCAGTTGGATCGTTCGGTGTCGGTAAAGATAATTCGCGCATCTTTGTATTTCTTATCGGTGTCGCTCCATACGTAAAAGTCGCGATCCGGCGAGTTGGGAGGAGCTTGACGCGCCGCTTGAAACCACGGGTGTTGATCGGATGTATGATTCACTACCAGCTCGATCATGACTTGCAAATCACGATCGTGAGCGGCATCCAAAAAAGTACGAAAATCCTCCATGGTGCCGTACATCGGATGGACATTCAGGTAATCGGAAATGTCGTAGCCGTCGTCTTTCAGCGGCGAAGGGAAAAATGGCAGCAACCACACACAAGTGACGCCGAGATCCTGCAGATAGTCCAATTTCTGTAGCAAGCCTTGGAAATCACCGATTCCATCAGCGTTGCCGTCCTTGAACGCGCGAACGTGCAGCTCATAAATGATGGCGTTCTGGTACCAGAGAGGATCTGCTGCGCTGCCCGGCCGTTTTGCCATGATTCCTTTCTTCGCGCCTTATTCAGCACTATGAGAATCTGCCTGGAAAGCGACGACTCCAAGAGGAGGAAGTCTCATGTTTAAAGTGAAAGGCCGGCCATGAATCGGAAGCGGAATGGTTGACAGGCCGCCGAAATTTCCCTGCCCGCTTCCGCCATACAAGGGAGCGTCGCTGTTCAGGATTTCTTTCCAGGAACCCTCCAGGGGAACACCTACACGGTAATTCTCTCTGCCAACTGGGGTGAAATTACAAACAAAAAGGATTTGGTCACCAGCGCTTCGACCGCGGCGGAGAAAGCTGATGACGCTTCGTTGCGAGTCCTTACAATCGACCCACTCGAATCCGGCAGGATTAGAGTCAAATTCGTAGAGCGAAGACTGGCCGCGGTACAGGGTATTGAGATCCCGCACCCAGCGCTGCAGTCCCGTGTGAAGTGGATTCTTCAGCAGGTGCCATTCGAGGCTCGCTTCATGATTCCACTCCGACCATTGCCCGAATTCATTCCCCATGAATAGGAGTTTCTTTCCAGGATGGCCAAACATGAAACCGTAAAGAAGCCGCAGGTTCGCAAATTTCTGCCAATCGTCGCCGGGCATCTTCCGCAGCATGGAGCCCTTGCCGTAAACGACTTCGTCATGCGAGAAAGGAAGCAAAAAATTTTCGGAAAACGCGTAGACCAGGCTGAACGTGATCAAGTTGTGGTGGTAGCTCCGAAAGATCGGGTCCTGCGACATATAGTCCAGCATGTCGTGCATCCAACCCATGTTCCATTTGAGGCCGAATCCGAGGCCTCCGAGGTAAGTAGGCCGCGATACTTGCGGCCAGGATGTCGATTCTTCAGCGATCATCATCACGTCGGGAAAAGTTTCGCAGACGCGCTCGTTCACCGCTCTCAAGAAATGAATTGCTTCGATATTTTCTTTGCCGCCATATTGGTTCGGGATCCATTGCCCTTCACGCTTCCCGTAATCGAGATACAACATCGAGGCCACCGCGTCAACGCGAAGTCCGTCGATATGATACTTGTCGAACCAGAACAAGGCATTGCTGATGAGAAAATTTTGCACTTCATTCCGGCCGTAATTGAACACGAAAGTGTTCCAGTCCGGCTGCTCCGCCTGCCTCGGATCCGCGTGCTCATAGAGGTGTGACCCGTCGAAATAGCCGAGTCCCGCTTCATCCTTCGGAAAATGCGCGGGAACCCAATCCAGGATGACGCCGATCCCATGCTGATGAAGATAATCGATGAGATACATGAAATCGGACGGCGTGCCGAACCTGCTGGTCGGAGCAAAGTAGCCGATGATTTGATATCCCCAGGAACCATCGAAGGGATGTTCCATGATGGGGAGAAACTCGACATGGGTAAAGCCCGCGTCGTGGACGTGATCGGCCAGAAGAGGAGCCATCTCGCGGTAGGTTAGCCAGCGATTCGCTTCCTTGGGCACGCGCCTCCAAGAGCCCAGGTGTACCTCATAAATGGAAATCGGAGAATTCAGGGAATTATTTTTTGCGCGGTTTGCCATCCAGGAATGATCAAGCCAGGAATAGTCTTGCAGATTCCACACGCGGGACGCGGTCCGAGGGCGAATTTCGGCGGCGAAACCATAGGGGTCGGCCTTATCTACTGCATACGGCCTGTCGCGGGATATCACGTGATACTTATAGACGGCGCCCGGTCCGATCTCCGGAACGAAGCCTTCCCAAACGCCCGCCGAACTGGGCCGCATGATATCCGTGGATCTATTCCAATTATTAAAGTCTCCAATCACCGAAATACGTTCGGCGTTTGGCGCCCAGACGGCAAACTGCACGCCAAGATGGCCATTCCTCTCGCTCAGGTGAGCGCCCAGCTTCTCGTACGCGCGAGTATGGGTGCCTTCCGCGAGGAGATATAGATCAAAATCGGTCAATGTTGATTGCACCGCGTTACTTCCTTTCCTCGCGCACTGGCGCGACTGGGCTGAATTGCGCTCCCTCTAAAGATAATAATCAAAATTCTGTTCCGTGCGAACCCAGCGGCGTACTTGCAGGATGTGCGCCGGCAAACTTTCCGGCATGAGTTCCACGTAGTTCCGCGCTCCTTGCCACAGAAAGCGGCCTTCGCCAAGCAAATCATGAACCTCAAAGGCTTTTGTCGCTTCGAGTCCGAGTGAATTGAGATCCAAATCAACCCAGCCTCTTTGGCCGTGGAATGAATCAAGATTGACGATGACGATGATGATGTTGGATAGATCATCAGTCGCCTTGCTGTAACAAATCAAGGATGGATTATCCGTGCCGTGGAAGCGCAGATTGCGATTGCTCTGCAACGCGGGATTCTGTTTGCGAATCCGGTTGATGCGGGCGACAAATTCCTTCAAGCTCCAGGCGGCATCGAGATCGCGATGCTTGATTTCGTACTTCTCCGAATTCAGATACTCTTCGCTTCCCGGTTGGTAGGGAGTGTTTTCGCATAATTCGTAAGCCGGCCCGTAGATCCCGTAGCTCGACCCCAGCGTCGCCGCCAGAATAAACCGAATCATGAATGCGGGGCGCCCGCCTACCTGCAAAAACTCCGGCAAAATGTCGGGAGTATTCGGCCATAGATTTGGCCGAAAGTATTCCCGTACTTCGGTTTGCGTAAGTTCGTTGATGTAGTCCGTCAATTCCTGTTTCGTGTTGCGCCACGCGAAATAGGTGTAGGACTGGGAAAAACCAACTTTGGCAAGCCGGTACATCACGTGAGGCCTTGTGAACGCCTCCGCCAGGAAGATCACTTCCGGATATTGCTCCTTTATCCCGCTGATTAGCCATTCCCAAAACGCAATCGGCTTCGTATGGGGATTATCGACGCGAAAAATGCGCACTCCCTGCTTTATCCAAAAAAGAACAATCTCCTTCAGCTCCATCCACAGCGCATGCCATTCGCGGTTTTCAAAATCGAGCGGGAATATATCCTGATATAGTTTCGGAGGGTTCTCGGCATACTGGATCGTGCCGTCCGGCCGCGTTCGAAACCACTCTCGATGCTGCTTCACGTAGGGATGATCCGGTGTACATTGGAATGCAAGATCCAGAGCGACTTCAAGTCCGTGTCCATTGGCGCTGGCTATAAATTTTTTGAAATCTTCCAGTGTTCCCAGCTGAGGATGAATGGAGGCGTGGCCGCCTTCTTTGGAGCCGATCGCCCAGGGGCTGCCAACATCCTCCGGCTGCGCAGAGATGGAATTGTTCTTTCCTTTCCGGAATGTTTGTCCGATCGGATGGATTGGCGGAAGATAGACGACGTCGAAACCCATGGACCTGATGTAAGGAAGCCTGGCCTCGCAATCGCGGAGCTTTCCATGCCGCCCAAGCTCGGGTGAGCATGACCTGGGAAATACTTCATACCAGGTTGAGAATCGCGCCTTCTCACGATCCACCACCACGGCCAATTGCTTCTCATACCGGGTGACGAGATCACGTTCCGGGTAGCGTCGAACGGCGTTGAGCAACTCCGAGTCAAGAGCGGCATTCTTCCCCGACTCTTCGTCTTTTTCCTCCCGCAAGCGGTGAATGAACCGGCGGAAGAGATCAGCGTCCCCGCCCGTGGCTCTCGCGGCCACTTCTTCAATGACCTGGGCTCCAATCAGCAGTTCGACGCGGATGTCCTGCCCGGCAGCGATTCGCTTGATCAAATCGCTGCGCCATGTTGCGAAACGATCGATCCAGCCCTCTACCGTATATTCGTACTGCCCCAAGCTCTGGACAGGGAACTCGCCACGCCACCGATCGTTTCCAATGGAGATCATGGGCGAATATTGCGCCGCGCCTTCATTTTTCCGCCAGTACGAAAGTTGACATGCGACTTGGTCGTGGCCATCGGCGAATACGATCGCTTCCACAACCACCGTTTCTCCAACCACGCGCTTAATGGGAAATCGGCCGCAATCGATTTGAGGCCAAACGTGCTCAATTACGACACGACGCCGTCCGTCAACTTGGTCTTCCGGCACGCGCAGGAACCCCCTCTTCAGAGAATGTAATCAGTCGGAAGATACCTCAGACTTATCTTCCAGGGCTGTTCTCCTTCATATTAGAGCAACCCGTCTGCCACTAGACCTCAGCCTTTGTGTTTATTTACCGATTTTTTTTGATGTATTTCCGCTAAAATGCATTTCAGTTAAGGCTACTGGCGGTCCGCAATCGTTTCGTTTGGAACCAGCAGGGCAACCGGAAATTCCTGAAACATGTCGCTTACCTCGAGGCATGGATTCCCGTCGCCAGGCCTGGTCTCGGTGGTCTTTGCCGTGAAGACATTGCGCCAGGAGTTCGGACTTGACGCGGGCAACTTTAAATTTATTCCGCTCCAAAAAGTTCCAAGCTTAGTCATTTCTACACTCTTGGGAATATTCGTCACCCATCTCGGAATGATTATAACTGCTTGTTCCTCTCCATGCCGTCTTAGGAACGCTAGAATGTGATGGGATTGATCGCCGGCTGCTTCCAGGGGAATAAATTCTCCTTCCCTGAACAACGTCGGTTGCTGGCGCCGGCAGCCGAGCGCCTTCCAGATCACGTATAGTTTAATGCGCCCAACCGGCCATTCTGCGAGCAGGTGCTTGGCAACCCCAGATGTATCGAAGAGCGCGTTGTCAAACAAAGCTTCCAGAGCTTCTGTTCGCGATTGAAAGTCGATGGGGCGGCGGTTGTCAGGATCCACGAGGTTGCGGCTCCAGAGTTCGGAGCCCTGATAAAAATCCGGGACCCCCGGACAGGCGATTTTCAACAATGCCTGACTGAGACCGTTGATCATGCCGGCATAAGCCACTTTTTCGAGAAAATGAGCGACGCTGCACAAAAATGGCGCATTGTCCTGAGGAGAAAGAATCTTTTGGATGAAACTGCAGACCGCTTGTTCATGGGCAGTGTTTGGTTCCGTCCAACGCGTATGAACCATTGCTTCCCGAATTGCCTTTATGGCGTAAGCCTGGAGGCGCTCCGAGATCGAGGTCAGTTCGGACCGGTCGGCAGGCCACATGCCCACAAGGGCCTGGTAGATCAAATATTCTTCATTGGGATCGGGCGCCTTGTGGCCATCCACGGCCAGTTTGTGTGATTCATTTCCTTTTGACCATTTGGCAATCTCTTCCGCCCACTCGTCGGGAATCTCTGAGAGGGCATTCAGCCGCGCGCGAACGTCCTCGCTGAGCTTCGTATCATGGGTGGAAGTGGCGTTCAGGGAATCCGGCCAGCGCCTCTGCCGCTCCCGGATAAATTCGACGAAGCATTCCCAGGCCTGAACCTTGGATGGTTCCGGATTTCCCCCGACTTCATTCAGAGAAAGGAGCGGGTAGTAAACGTATAGCGCCGTATCTTCGATTCCTTTCGCCACGATAGGTCCGGTAAACTGCTGCCAGCGCATCACAAAGGCAAGACGTTCCTCACGCTGATCCGACAGAATGTGAGGAGGGTTCGCGAGTGTGAGGACATCGCGCAGGAAGGTGAAACTCGCCCGGCGAAGTCGCGGCCGGCGCGTTCTTGCTTTCTCGATGGCGCGCTCGATCATTTGCTTCGCGGATTCGGGCGCATCGAGATTTCGAAAGTAGGTCCGGTAAACAGGGAAGCAGGCCGTTACCTCAATGAGCGCATCCATCAACTCTGGACGCAATATATTCCTGGCGTAACGGTCGCGGGCAGCAAGGTCGGCCAATTGGCGCCCGAGTGACCGCATTTCCACTCGCAGCAGCGTATTCATTACAAGCTTTTTTTTCGCGTAGGTGACGTCGTCAAAATTCATGTCTTTGGAGATAAAGTCAGAATATATTTTCTCCAACTTACGCGCGCCGAGCGGGCATACGAACAGGCCATTCGCGGCATTCAAGTATTCATATCCGGTTGTTCCGGAAACAGGCCAATCCTCCGGCAGAAATTCGTCGCGCGAGAGAATTTTTTCGACTAGGACATAAGGAGGACCGGATTCGGGTGGCTGCGACGCGACCAACCGCTCTCGGAGCCTGTTCAGGTAGCCAACCGGGTCCCGCAATCCATCGATATGATCCACCCGCAGGCCGCGAATGGCCCCCTTGGCAAAGAGTTGGAAAATCTGGCCGTGGGTGGCGTCGAAGACAAGGGGATCCTCGGCGCGAATTCCAACAAGATCAGTAATGGCAAAAAAACGGCGGTAGTTGATTCCCTCGTTCGGATCTTGCCAGTACGCGAGCCGGAAGTGCTGTTCGCCTAAGAGATGCTCAAGCGCGTTTCGGCTGGCTGCATTGCCTTTCCTGCCGTTAAAATCAACGATGTTTTCCTCGATAAACGTGGCGATTCCGGGGTTTTCAGACACCAGTAGTTGCAGCCGTTCGCGCACTGCGTCTTGCCGGACCCGCTTTTCGGCCTCCGGGGCCGATCGCGTCGATTCCGACAGCGACGATAAGGCCGCGATGATGCCGGAATACTCTTGGAAGGCGGCGGAATCCTCGGACAACCTGGTTTTTAGTTCGTCGATGCGATGCTTGAGCAGCCGACGATAAGATCGAGGCATCAGTGGAAAAATCGATTCGAAATACTGAACAAAGAATTTTCCGTTTTGAAAGATGAGCCGCAACTCGCCGCGGTCCAGGGTTTCACCAAAGGAGCGTCCGAGGACAGGCAGCAGCACTTTTCCTTCCAGATTTCGCGAGGGAGGATGCCAGTCAATATCGAAATAAGAAGCAAAAACGGATTCGCTGCCGTTTTCCAGGACATCCATCCACCAACGATTCTCACTGCTGGCGGCCATATGGTTCGGCACGATATCCAGAATCAGGCGCATTCCATGTTCAAGGAGTTTATTTTGCAACTGCTCGAATTCGCCGGCGCTTCCGATGTCGGGATCGATCTGGGCAGGATCCGTTACGTCATAACCGTGCATGCTCCCTTTGCGGCTGGTCAGAATGGGTGAGGCATAAATATCAGTGATGCCCAGCTTCGCGAGATAATCAACGAGAGCGGTAGCACCCGAGAATCGGAACTCGCTGTTGAACTGAAGCCGATAGGTTGCTTCCGGAACGGGCGAATCGGGCATAATCCAGCTCATGGACTGAATATTTTAAGCCGTTCGCTCAACTGGGACAACTCGTCTCTCAAAGCTTTGCTCGCCAGATCTCCATTCTTCGCAATTCCAAGATCGCTGTGCAGAGACTGTCTGAGTGGACCGTACAAAACATTTTGGGCGTCCCACAACTTCACCGGGAACGGCAGAGACTGCACGAAATCGACGAGTTCCCGTAGTTTGTGGGCTTTTTCCAGTTCGTCCAGATGTTCTGCGGACTGCTCCGCTTCACTCTCCAACCTCTTGCGGATCACGAACTCCAATGTGCCGACATCCAGGTTAATCTGGCTGGCAGACGCTTCTTTAAAAACACTTTGAAGGCTGTTGGGATCGAGTTCAGGACGCTCAAATGCCCGGCGTAACTGATAGTTGATGGCGAATTCGGCGGCGGATTTCAGGGCGGGAGGAACTGGAATCGACAAGTCATGGAGAAATCGGATGAGGGGCGCCTGGCTCTCGTAGATGGAACGATACGCCGCCGCGGACGCAGCAAGCGAATCCGCCAAAATTAAATCGGTAATCTTTCGCTGTTCGTCGCGAAAGAGGGATCGCAACGAGAATGTACGCTTGTGGAATACTTCGTCGAAAACACGAATGATCTCCGCGGTGTCCGCGCGCAAGAAAACTTCCGACAGGGTTTTTCGCAGCGTCTCATCTTGTTCGGGGTTGGAGGGAAGCACCCCCGCAATGACGTTGTGCTCGCCCAAATGAACCGTGGCAAAGGTGAAGGCGGCGCATTCTCGTGTGATCAGGGAACAAAAGTTTGCCTGCCCCTGGCCAAGACGCAACTTCCCGTCCGCTTCGATCGCGAATTTGTCGCGTTCGACTTGATAGCAGTAGATTTTTGATTTCACTTCATAGTTCTCAAACAGAGAACTGATTGCGAAGTGCCCCGCCAAACGTTCATTGTCGACGAACGCAGGCTTCACCCATTTCTCATAAATGAGCGCGCCGTCGCCGTGTTCCGCCAAATTGCTTTTTGCGTTTCGAAAGCGCTCGATCAGCTCGGGCTCAAGGCCACGCCGGTCGCTCTCCGGCGCCAACCCCAGCGCGCGCGCCGCGTAATGGATCACCTGAACGGTTTCCAGGCCGGACAGTTCGTCGAAGAACCAGCCGCAACTCGTATACATCAGCAAGGCCTGACGCTGCATCTCGAGCAATCTCAACGCGCGAACCTGCTCCGCGCCATCCAAGGAATGGGAAGCGTGGACGCCGAAGAAGGCCTTCAATGATTCATCGGAACGGTCCAGAATTACACGGATGTAATCGTCCCGCGCCTTCCAGGGGTCTTTCAAAAGCTCTGCCCCTCGCGCTTCAAAAATCGTGGCCAGGTTGTCCCGCAACCAATCCAAAGCGCTGCGCAGGGGCGTCCGCCATTCCTGATTCCAGCCGCCGTGCCCCCCGGAATTGCAGCCACAGTTCGAGCGCCATCGCTCGATGCCGTGGGCGCAACTCCACGAGGTATCCGGAATAATTTCTACCAAATGATCGGGTGGAAACTTCTCCAGAAACTCGCCGTAATTCGTCAATTCGGCAAGGTTGTTCGTCTCGATGTGATGGAGGGCGTAGGTAAGAGCCATCTCGCCATAATGATGATGATGACCATAACTCTCTCCGTCTGTAGCGATGTGCACGAGTTGCGGCCAGGTCCTCGCCTCCGAAAAACCGCTTAACAGGCGATCGGCAAATCGTTGTCCATCGTTCAGAAGCCCTTCGAATGCGACCGCTTGGGAAATGGGGCCGTCATAAAAAAAGATGCTGATCACCCTTCGTGACGGCAGTTGAACCGTGTAGGCGCGACTCGGGTCAATTCGATCTCCGCTTACGTCAACCCATTTACGTCCGTTCTTGCGGCGCACCCGGCTGGCCTGCCTGGGAGCCAATATCGTGAAGCGGATTCCGTGTTCCGCGAGAACTTCGAGTGTTTCGATGTTTACGGCTGTTTCCGGAAGCCACATTCCTTCCGGTTTTCGCTGGAATCGGTGCTCGAAGTCCCGTATTCCCCATTTCACTTGCGTATTCTTATCGCGGCGATTGGCCAAAGGAAGAATGATGTGGTTGTAGGCTTGTGCGATCGCCGAACCATGCCCGGAAAACTTTTCCCGGCTGAGCTTGTCCGCCTGCTGAATCGACTCATAAACCTTCGGAGCTTTTTCTTCCATCCAGGACAGCAGTGTGGGGCCAAAATTGAAACTCATATGCGCGTAATTGTTGACAAGTTCAATGACTCGATCCTGGTCATCCAGAATTCGGGAAAGGGCATTGGGCGCGTAGCATTCCGAGCAGACCCGCTCATTCCAGTCGTGGTACGGATAAGCCGAGTCCTGGACCTCGATTGCTTCAAGAGAAGGGTTCTCTCGCGGTGGTTGGTAGAAATGACCGTGAACGCATACGTACCCCATTTGCGTATCGTATCGGTTGATGTATCAGATTCGATGTACAGGGTTTGCTGTATATCTGGGCCAGAAGAATGGGTATTTGAGCCGCAAGACCGCAGCGAATTACTTCGCATCAAGTTGAATGGTGGCTCATGTTGCTACACGCCGCCTTTGTGGCTGAGCACGACGAATGACTGGCCTGGTAGCGTAATTGCGGTTGCCGGACCTGCCGGTCCCGGGAAATGACGATTCGGTCCGAGCCAACGCGAGTCGGCCGAATGCAATTCCACAGTCCAGCCTCCCTCGCTCGCCGCGGACGGCAGTGCAGCCTCGCCGGCGTCGAAATTAAAAATCATCAACAGACTTCGGTCGGTCCCCTTCCTGATGACAGTCAGTATCCGGGGGCTTTCGCTTTCGGTAATTTCCAATTCAGCGTCCTCGCCTAAATGATTCGCGCGGCGAAATCGAATGAGCTCCTGATAGAAGAGCAGCAATACATGATGCGGATCGGTATCGCGTAAGTGATGTTGCAGCTTCGATTTCGCGAATGTTGTTTCGTCCTGAGGATCGGGCACCTCTTCGCTCCATCCAAATTCGGAGAATTCTTCGCGGCGCCCACGGCGGACAGACTCGATCAAATCCTTGTCCCCGTGACTCGTGAAATACAGGAAAGGCGACGGCTCCCCGTATTCCTCGCCCATGAAAAGAAGCGGGATAAACGGCGAGAGCAAGGTCATTCCCGCGGCCAACTTTTGCGCCTCGAAGCCTACTAACGAGCTCAAACGTTCCCCGCACGCCCGGTTGCCGACCTGATCGTGATTCTGGCTGAACACCACAAAATGCGAGCGAGAAATTCCAGCGGGAGAATTTCCGTGCCGGCGGCGGCGAAATTTGGAATATTGGCCCTGGTAAAACCATCCATCGCGGAGAACGCCCGCCAGATGGTCCACGCTGCCGAAATCGGAGTAATAGCCCTGTGTTTCGCGGGTCAGGAGCGTGTTCAAGGAGTGATGAAAATCGTCGCTCCACTGCCCAGGCAATCCGTATCCGCCCTTTTCGCCGGGCCACAAGACTCTTGCATCGTTTAGATCGCTCTCCGCGATCAAGCAGAGTTCGCGGCCGAGCCGTTTGCTGGCTAGCTGAACGTGTTTTTCGAGTTCCGCCAAAATGTGAAACGCGCCAAAGTCGTATATACCGTGAATCGCATCGAGCCTCAAAACATCGATATGGAACTGTTCGAACCAGAACAGAGCGTTCTCGATAAAAAACTGGCGAACGGGGCCGCTATGGGGTCCATCGAAATTGATAGCTTGCCCCCACGGCGTTCTATACCGGTCGCTAAAGTAAGGTCCGAATTGGCCTAAATAGTTTCCTTCCGGCCCGAGGTGGTTGTAGACAACGTCGAGAGCAACAGCGAGCCCCTGGGCGTGTGCGGCGTTCACCAACCGTTGCAGCGCAAGCGGACCCCCGTAACTATTCTGGACGGCAAAAGGATAGACACCGTCGTAACCCCAGTTGCGCGATCCCGGAAATTGCGCGACCGGCATCAGTTCGATGGTGGTGACACCCAGATCGGCCAATTCCGCTAAATGTGAACACACCTCATCTAGCGATTCCTTTTTAGTATAGGTACCCACGTGCAACTCGTAGAAGATGCTCTCCTGGAGGCTCGGAGCTCTCCAGTTGGCATCGGTCCATTGGAACGCAACCAAGTCGATGATTTCGGAAGGACCATGAACACCATCTGGCTGAAACCTTGACGCGGGATCTGGATATTCTTGTAAATCATCCAGTTGATAGACGTAACGTGATTCGGGCTCGATATCACTTAAATGAACCTGATAGTAGCCGCACTGATTTTTGGTCATTGGGATGAAACGCTCATGGGTCCCGACAAGATGGATTGCAATCTTGTGTCTCTCTGGGGCCCAAACGGAAAATTCCCAATCTCCGTCTGCCCGTCGGTTGGCACCCAAAGGTACGCGGCTGTCTAAATTGATCGAACACATTGTCTATTGCTCCCGGGAACTGAATCATTCCGATGGTAACACCCGATCCGTCTTCGCTTACCTCCTTATACTGTACGATTTTCATCTTTGGCCTTCCCGAACAGGGGGCAAAGGGAATCTATCGTTCTGATTGTGGAAAATGTGATGGCTGTGGAAACAATTCAGGGTGAGGCCAGGGTCTCGTCCGCCAACGAGCATGGAACTAATTCGAAGCGGGCGGCGAATCTTCGATTTGTGGCCGCAATCCGGTGACGCCTGCCAGTTCAACCGGTCGATGCAACACCTCCTAATCGGTTGATCGGACAATACTTCCCCTCGAGAATCGATCTGTACGGCAGTCTTCCATTAAAACCTAAACAGGGCAGTGTTCTTTTTGAATCATCGCTGGCGAACGTAATCAGCCTCGTAGTCTCCTACAAGAAGACTTCGAGCAAGTGTTGCATCGACTCATTGAGACCGCTCCGTGTATCGGGACTTAAGAGTGCGGTAGCGCCCGGTCGATCGATCCGCAGGCAAATTCTTCGACGTTCCCCCGCCAACGCGGAATCATCGGAGCAGCACGTTCTTAGTTTTCTACGCGCCGTCAAGACGCGATGCGTTCCCTTATGTCGTTTGGCTCGTTGATCAGCTCTTCAAAGACCGATCGATAGTGAATGGTGGCCTGACGCAGTTCCTCCGTGCTGGCCCTGCCATGGGAGTGCTGAACCGCAATGTGGTGAGCCGTACGGTAGTTCTCCACTACCATGGGGTGATCTACGGAGATGTCAGCCGCCCGCTGTTCAAAATCAGCATTGGCGGCTGGATACCCGCGCGTTGACATGACGTTCTGCTAAGAGTCGATCGGCTTCTGCTATTGCAGCGCCCGGGTTGTCAACGAAATGCGCCTGAACCATGCGCCAGGACTCTACAAAGATCGCACGGTCCCTGGGCGTGAGCGGCCGAATATGCAAATGCTCGACCCGTTTCCAGCGGTCATCGAGTTTCACTTCCACTCGGCGCCGGTCACGCGTTCTCTCGAGTTCGCGTGCATATTCAGGACCGAACTGGGCGCGCAGTCTTTCTGTTCGGCGCCTCTGAACAACCTTCCAAGCCACGACCGCCAAAATCGCAATCGTGACAAGAACAGCAACCACGATCCACATCGTTGCGCTCATCGTATTCATGACTCTACCTCCGAGTTTTAGAATAGGAGTTGCTGGGCGAGTTGGGCCGGGGTGAACTCAGGATGATGACTTTCAACAGCCTCACAAGAAACAGAGCAATATCCCCGCCAAGTCAGCAAGCAATCGCTAAGAATCAGCACGAAATGAAGTTATGGGTCGCACCGGTGGTTCGCTGCACAAAATACTGGCGGTGTAAAATTCACCTGACCGGAGATTTTTGTACCAAATGAAATGAGAGAGAATTCACGCTCGCCAGGACAACCGTTCTAGTACCGCGCCGATAGTGTTAACACTCATTTGCATGGGTTAGCTGCACGCCGACAAGTCTCCGAGAATTGCGATCAGTTCAAATTCTTAATTCGCTTGGCGAAAGACCGGTCTCTTGGTGGCACGTGTGGATCCAATTAGTTTTTTGCATTGCCCGACGGCCTCGACGATGGCGTCCAAGGAGCCCGCCACTACCTCCTCGTTCCCACATCCTGGCAAGTCCGGCGGTTATCGGAATGTGGCTTTTCAAGCCCGACCGCGCTTCCACCGAAGGCGCTGCCTCCTGCGGATCCGAAACTCATAGTTGCTTGACGCACGTTGATTGCCGGGACGGCAATCTGTGCTTCGCGCGTCATGAATAAGGAAGATCTTCGGAATTAATTACTCGGTCTGATTGTTTGCAACTTTCTAGGGGAAAAGCTGTATTACGCCGGCACATCCAATTCATTCCGGAAGAGTTAAGACATACAGGCAAAAGTTTTGGAGTTTGGAACATTTAGTGCTGCAACTGAATACCAGGAGGACCGCCAACAATTTGTATCCGCTAATTCCATTGCTTGATGGTTCTTCAGATCAGCGGTCCCGCCCAGTCCTCCCCAGCCGATTTTAGAAGTTAAGGAGGAATATCACTCATGAGCGTTTTCAAACGAATGCTTCCTGCATTTTGCGTTCTTGCGTTGTTAGCGATGCTTGCTCCTGGTGCGAGGGCCAGCCAGTCGGACCAGAAGGTCGTCACAACATTCAACGCTCCGGTAGAAATCCCCGGGCAAGTCTTGCCGCCGGGAACCTATGTTTTCAAAATCCTTGACATATGGAGCACCCGCGATGTCGTGCGTGTGTTTAACGCCGACGAATCCAAGGTACTCGCCACGACGATTGCGATCCCGCGATACCGCACAAATCCAACGGACAACGCCGTTTTCGTGTTTGAAGAGCGCGGCAGCAATTCGCCCCAAGCGCTTGCAGCTTGGTACTATCCAGGATACACATATGGGCATCAATTCCTCTATGCCTCCCGGATTGCTCCCGAAGCCGTGACCGCTAATAGCGCCGCAACTCCGGCACCCTCGAATGAATCCACGGCAAATCAACCGTACGCTGCCGAGGAATCATCCCCAGTGAGGTCGGCTGAGGCGAATACAAGCGGACCCACAGCCGAGGACCTAAATCAGAGCACTCAAAGCACAGATCAAACCCAGACGACCCAATCTCAGACGACACCCAACCCGTCATCGACGACATCAGGCACGTCTAAGGATCAAGCCAACAAGGAGCTTCCCAAGACCGCCAGTACAACGCCGCTTATCGCATTAATCGGCATCCTGTTGCTGGGAGGAGCGCTTGGTTTGAAGACGCTCGCATCGCGACTATCTTGAGAAAGCCTGTTCACGGTGGAGACTTTCAACCAAAACTGAAAGTCTCCACCGAGTTGGGCTACATCGAGGAGACAGAATGCCGATTCGGAGAGTAGGACTTGTTCTTCTGCTTTTCCTAATGGTGAGAGTTCCTGCTACCGCGCAAATTGCCCCCGCTGCGACAGCCAAAGCGCCCGAAGGCCAGTCCGCCATAAGGGTCAACGTAAATCTCGTAGATTTGCCGGTCAGTGTCACCAACTCGCGAGGTCAATTCGTATCCGGACTGGCCCAAGGGAACTTCCGAATTTATGAGGACGGCCGCGCACAGAAAATCACAATCTTCGATGACGAAGATATTCCCGCAACGGTCGGCCTGCTGGTGGACCACAGCGGTAGCATGCGCCCAATATTACCTGAGGTGACTGCAGCGGTGATCGCCTTCGCACAATCGAGTAACCCGAACGATGAGATGTTCGTCGTGGATTTCAATGACATCGTGTCCCTGGAGTTGCCGGCGGCCATACCTTTCACCAGCAATTTCCGGGAGCTCGAAAAGGCCGTCTCAGAAGTGAGAGCCGAAGGCAGGACCGCGCTCAACGATGCAATCATGGTTGCGCTTGACCAATTACATTCCGCACATCATGACCGGCAAGCCCTGATCATCGTCAGCGACGGTGGTGACAACGCCAGCAAGAACAAATTTGCGCAAGTACTGTCGGAGGCGCGGGCTTCGAAAGCAAGCATATATTCCATTGGTATTTTGGGTGCGACCGAAGCGGACCAAAACCCCGGCATGCTGGAGAAGCTGACCAAAGCGACGGGAGGCAAGGCCTATTTTCCGCATTCGGTAAGCGAGGTCGCCGCGATTTGCGCGCAAATCGCGCGCGATATTCGCGAGCAGTATATTCTCGGCTACAGCCCTTCCAGCGCGGATTTGGAAGGCTCGTACCGGAAAATTGAAGTAAAGGTTGATGCTCCAAACCATGAAAGATTGCATGTGCGCACACGCGCTGGTTATGAGCTGCCGCCGAAGCTGACACCTCATTCCCCAGTTAGCGCACCAGGAACCTCGTGATGGCCGGCACTCGTCATCACGAAGTCTCCTCGCCATCTCCCGTCCGAACTTTACTCCGTTGCGCCCAATACATCCTTTTCTTAGCGGGTCTCGTCGCACTGACTTACGTTGGTTTCGTCCTCGTGGAAACACAAACCTATCAGGCGGACCAATCCCGGCAGCTTGACCATGCGGAAAAACTCAATGGACGCGCTCCGCCTTCGGGGTTGGCGATCGGCAGAGTAAAAATACCTCGAATTGGGCTTGAGGCAATCGTTGTGCAGGGTGACAGCGATCCCATCTTGAGGCTCGCCGTTGGCCACATCCCCGGGACAGCCCTTCCAGGACAACCCGGCAATATGGTATTGGCCGGCCACCGCGATACGTTCTTCCGCGCGCTCCGCAAGATCCGCATCGGGGACCGTATTGTGATTGAAAGCCCGGATGGTTCCTACGAGTATGAAGTCGAATCGGCTTCGATCGTTGCCCCTACGGATTTATCGGTATTGAGAAACTCCGGAAGCAAGGAATTAACGCTCATCACTTGCTATCCCTTTTCGTGGATCGGTTCCGCTCCGGATCGCTTCGTTGTCCGTGCCCGTTAGATTACCAAACGAGTCGCGCATTTCAACACTGCCACTGCGAAACTCGCCGCACAGTATGACACTTACAAACCTTTCCCTGACTCCTCCGTGAATGGCAAACAGACGCTCGCGGAAAATATTGCGGATGTTGCGGGCCTCTCGGCTGCCTACGACGGCTACCACGATTCACTGGCAAACAAAACCGCCCCTGCACAGGACGGCTTCTCCAGCGACCAGCAATTCTTCATCGCCTACGGACAGAACTGGGGACGCAAGGCACGTGAAGCGGCGCTCCGGCAGCAGGTGATAACTGACCCGCATGCCCCCGCGCAATTCCGTGCGGATACTGTCCGGAACATCGATCCTTCGTACTCGGCATTTAATGTCCGGCCCGGAGAGAAGCTATACCTCGCCCCGCCAGACCGCGTGCAGATCTGGTAAGAAATCCTGCACTCTAATGATTTTCCACCGTCTTGAATTTCTGCACCCTATGACCCGCTTCGTTGCCCACACCAACCTCGGCCACATAGACGTTACCTTTGGAATCCATCGCCATCGTGTGGCCGTGCGAGAATTCTCCGGCTTGGTGACCTGGTCGGCCGAAGGTCGAGAGAATTTTTCCGCTGGCGTGATCGAGGATATCCACTTGTTCGTTTTCTTCGTTTAATACGAACATAAACCTCTGCGCCTGATCGGGAGAGAAGCAGACCCACCCAGCCGTGCCCCACGCTCGCGGCAGGTACCCCGGCCCCGGCGGCTGAGTTCTCTCGCCGTAATTGAGCCGGAGCGCGCCTTGCATCTCGTAAGGGACAAGTATGTTTTTTTTGAAGGTTCCCATCTTATCGAATACCTGCACCCGATCGCCACGCCGGTCGCAGACATACACCAATCCATCATTGCCAAGCGCCACACAATGCGGCACCTGCATGAACGAGTCACCTGCACCTGCCTCTGATTCAGCCTTCGTGCGCTGCAGAACCCATTGACGCAAGAACTTCCCGTTGCGATCAAACACGGCCACTCTGTGATTGCTTCCGGGTTCTTCCCCATCCGCGACATAAGTGGTACCGTCGCTCGGATCGACCGCCACAGAGCCGGGTCTATAGAAACCCGTATGGCTCGCGTTTAAAGCTATGCCTGCAAGTGTGCCATCCGATGAATCGATGACGCCCTTCGTGCCGATTTGGAGTAAGAGTTTGCTCCCATCATGCGTAAATTTCTGCACAATGCCGTCCTGATTGCTGGGGATCCACACGTTATTTTCGTAATCGACGTAGCAGCCATGGCGTCCGGAACCGAGGACGTTCGAGTCGCCCCAAGAATTTGCGACGTTGCCTTGAGGATCAAATTCGATCACCGTAGGCGCTTGATAGGCGGCATCAAGTTCGTTGTCCGTCAAGTTCCGCCGGTTAACGATGAACACATGGTCTTGAGCATCCGTACACACCCCGCCCACCGAACCCGTTACCCACAGATTTGGCAGAGGCTTGGGCCAAGAAGGGTCCACTTCGTACTTAGGTGGATTGCCCTGCGCATTCAATCGCAGCGCACAAAACATCGCAAGCACTAGAGTCAACGTTACAGCGCTCGTTCCGTTTATCGTTATGCTGCTTAATTTCTTTTTCATATAATTGCCTCCTGGCTTCAGGCGTATGAGGAATGGCCGCCGCGTCTTTCCACGTCCACTCAAATGTCCCATACCAGTAGAAGCTGTCGCCGTGGCTTCGCCTTACCTTATCGGTGACCCAAAATCTAGAATGAAACTCAGGCGGCGTCGCCTGAAATCTGGTGATGCGGCGAGATTTGCCGCTAAATTCTCTGAATTGTTACCACTGCTTTTAATTATTTACTGCCCGCGACCTTAAACTTCTGTACTCGATTGCCTGCCTCGTCGCCCCCTGCCTCACTAACATAGACGTTACCCTTCGAGTCCACAGCCAAGGTATGAGCAAATGTCAATTCACCGGCTTGATGCCCCGCGCGACCGAAACTCAACAGGATCTTCTCACTCGCATGATCGACGACATCCACTTGCTCATTATCTTCATTCAGCACGAACATGAACTCTTGTGCCCGGTCTGCAGAAAAGCCTACCCACTCGGCCGTGCCCCACACGCGCGGCACGTGACCGAGTCCTGCCTGGTATTGGCTTCTCTTCTCGTATGGGATGAGTATGTTTTTTTTGAAGTTTCCCATCTTATCGAATACCTGAATCCGATCTCCGCGTGGGTCGCACACGTATACGAGACCATCGTTGGCAATCGCCACACAGTGAGGTGCCTGCACGAAGGAGTTGCCCTCACCAGCTTCGGCCTTCGTAGGCTGCAACACCCACTGACGTAGGAACTTCCCATTGCGATCAAACACGGCCACACGGTGGTTGCTTCCGGGTTCTTCGCCATCCGTCACATAAACGTCACCGTTGCTGGGATCAACCGCCACACTCGATGGCTTATAAAACCCCGTGTGACTGGAATTCAATGCTATCCCATTGATGGTTCCATCCGACGAATCTGCAATTCCCTTCGTCCCAATCTGGAGCAAAAGTTTCTTGCCATCGTGGGTGTATTTCTGGATGACGCCATCCCTGCTGCCAGATAGCCACACACTATTCTGGTAATCGACGAAACATCCGTGAAGCCCTTCCGGAAGAATTTCTCGATTTCCCCAAGAGTTAACGACATCCCCCTCGGGATCAAACTCAATCACCGCGGGCGCCTGATGCCCAGCGTCCAGCTCATTCTCCGTAAGGTTCCCCTGGTTAACGATGAACATATGATCTTGAGCGTCCGCACAAACACCAGTCACCGCACCAGTTACCCACTTATCCGGCAGAGGTCTTGGCCAGGAGGGATCGACTTCGTACTTGGGTGGATTGCCTTGCCCATTCAATGGCAAGGCACAGAACGTTGCGAGCAGGAGGACCAATGCCGCGGCACAAGAGGCTACTGTTCTGTTCATATCATCATTTCTCCTACCGAGTTTCGACCATCGTGTGCTCTTGGCTGTTATTTTTCGTCTTGGTTCTGGAATGCAGGATCGCTAGTTCCTGGAGCACCCCGCGACCCCAGTCGGCTAGTCCAATACTCAATGTTGTAATAAGTTGTGAGGTCCATTGCTTGGTAGACTTCTTTATTAATAGGACCGTATATCGCTGGATCCATCCCCATGCTGCCGGTGTCCTTGAGTCGCACAAACGCATCCTTCATGGTTTTGTAGTACATGAGGATTGCCCCGGCTGGGTGGTTGAGCATTTTCCAACCCATTGCTCCCAGCTCCTGAGCCGTGAAATTTGGTCGCCCGGAAAGACCTTGTTCCGCATTGACAAAGTTCAGAGGCCCGTGCACCTCTTTAGGTATTTGTCTTGTTTCCTCCAAGTCTCTGGGGAAAATCAAAGCAAAGTCAGCGCCTGAAGCCAGGTAGAGATTTGCCCTGCGGACGCCTTCGGCAAAGCCGTGTGTACTGATGGCCTGTGTGCATGCCCCAATCACAAAATCATGATCCCGACGCGCCTGAACAGCGTAGCGGATCTTTTCGACCATAGCTTGGGCTGAAATCACATCCACCTTGCCATCCATGTAGTAGTGAAACCGCTTGGGGTAAATTTGATCCTCTATATAGATTCCGGCAGCACCTGCATGTTCGAGCGCGCGAATCGCGTGAAAAACGTGAGCCGGCTCCCCAAATCCGCCGCCCGCGTCAACCAACAACGGGATCCCTACTACGGAAGTAATGCTTTGAGTGGCTGCGGCCAACTCGTCCAAGCCGAGTGTGGACTCGATCCGACACGTGACAATGCCCCGTGCGCTGCCAGGCAGGGTGGCATACCTGAATCCAACCATTTCAGCGATTTTGGCTGTCAGGGGATCGTGAATGCTAGGAGAATCGATAAAACCAGGGCTCTTTATTAATTCGCGCAAAACTGTAGTCATTCGTTTGGGGGAAATTTGCGGGGTGGATACTTCGCCTTGAGGGCTTGCAAGAGGTGGAACGGACGCTGCTGTCAACGCACCCAAAGCTCCTCGAGACACACTTTTTCCAAAGTCGCGACGTGACACCCATTTCATTTGATCCTCCTTCAAGTCCGAATCCGAATCGCATGCGCAACCCGTGTCGCCAAGCTACCGCCGGTGGCGGCAGGCCTTATGCCCCTCCGCCGAGATAGGAACGCCCCATCGCGGCGCGGGATGAGATTCCTCGACGGCAATTCGTATTCGCATAGATACTTCCGAAGCGTAACGCTCCTTCAGACAAATTCAGGAAAAAGGACGACGCTTGACTTCAACGATCCCTTATAAATTCGGATTACAAAAGCAGACCACTTTTATATGCTGGTAGTTATATCCGTCAAGGCCTTTTGGTTTTAATAATCTATGTACGCCTTACGTCGCCGTGCTGTCGCGCATTCCAAGATGGACCTGAACGCAAGCCGACCACAGCCTTCGCCGCGAAGAAGCAATGAAAACCGCTAACAGAGAAAATCCAAACCGCTGGGTCACAGTGCCCAGCACCCGAGTTCATGGCGCGGCAATTCAGAACAGATCTCGCTCGATCCAGTGGGCTGCGAAGCAAGAAAAACTCCAGCCGAAGGATGTGTGCTTTTTCTTGACTACTACCTTTATGGAACTTATCAGGATGCGGGAGAGAGCAAGAATTCGCAGGTGCGTTAGAGCATCACAGAGTTATACTTTGCCAACTATAAGTTGGTAGGAGCCCATGTCGATTCGCCATCTCGGACAGCGACGATCCTGTGTTATTTGTACCGATTGATCAGGCGGGGCGGTTACAACGCCGCGATCCATCAGTCCTTAGTGGTGTAAATTAAATTTCGGTCCCCACCACCCTTGCCAAGACGTGTGCTGGCATCTGAAGTAATTAGCTACCTCCGAAGAACACGAGGTACACAACCCGCCGTTGCAAAAATCGCAAGGATGCGCCACCAGCCTCCAAACAATGACTTCACAGGCCGTGCAGGGGCTCCAGCATTATAGGGCGCGACAGGTCTGCACTGAGTTTCAAACGGGATTCGAAACAAGTGCAACAACTGATCAGACTCCGACCTGAGTAGATTGGTCCCCAATGTCATCGTCACCAGTACGCTGCTTCGGTCTAATCCGCCTTTCGCGCTATGGATGGCCGGAAGCGATCAACTTCGAAATGGCCGCGGAGAATCCGTTCACAAACGTCTGGCCTCCATTCAGCAGATTGTCCCGCGTTTGATAGTCGGCCGTGATTTCGGGTAAAACGCCGATATTCTCAATGTACGGCGCCGTGGGGAGGCCCCGTGAAGAAATGTCGTGATTGCGGACTCCGAGCGAAAGCGTCACCCGTGAATTCCCTTCGGAGTAAACGGTGGCATCGTATTGGACCACGTTGCCACCACCCCCGCTGGTTCGGACACCGTAAACCGTGACGCGTTTCGCATCCTGCAAAGTCGCGGTAAAAAACTCCGCTGCGGATGCCGTGAAGTTATCGGTCAGCACCACGATCGGTTTGGTGTAGGCCAGGTTGTTGCCTTGGTCGTCGGTCGCTGGCGGATAGGTAAGGCTATCCGTGCAAACAGGAAGTGGCCTGGTGAGACCTCGGCCCTCCTCAAGAGCATCTTGAACTTCGTCGAGATAGCCGGTGAGTAGATTGATGGTCGTTTGGGACGCTCCGCTGAACTCGGCTGTGAGAAGAGCAGCCTCAAAGGCAAGCACCCACTCCTCAGTGGGTCGCACTGCGAGTCCGATACTGCGGAAAGGCTTGGGAATGAGATACTGCAATACATTGTTCGAATAGCATAGATCACCGCCGCCGTTGGACATGAGATCAATCACCAGTCCATCCGTGTTCTGCTGAAAGTATGTGATCTCGCCCTGAAACTGCTGGAGCGCGTTGGTAAGGCTGGCGGGGGCGAAGCTCGGGATGCGAATGAAGCCGATCGTCAAATTGCCGACCGGCAACGTTCCGCTTAAGAACTCATCGGTTTGGTTGCCACCTAGCCGCAATTGGAATCCGGGCGGAGGATTGAAAACAGGAAACGGAGAATCGAACGGGAAAATCGAGCCAGCTACCACATGGTCGGGCTTGAAGTGGCTCATATTCCGAAGCCGCTGGAGGGGCTCCATATAGTCCGGCGCGGACCGCAGTTCGCGAGGCGCTGGCGCACCCGTCCATATGCCCCACGGATTGGTGGCAACCTTTGCGTGCTCACGCAGCGAACGTTTGACCGCGTTTTCCGCGGAAGGAGACACCGAAGCGAGCAACGAGATGCTGGGATTCGGAACTGGTCCTTCCCGATCAAGCGGAACACCGATAACTTGCCAAGGCACGGGATAAGTTGCGACATGGCCGTTATGGTTCTTGACTGCGATGGTAGCGGTATCTCCCGGCTTCACTTTGTTGGCGAAGGTGTAAAACCCCTGATACCGGTCGAGGATAAGCGCAGCAGCTATCCGATTGCGGCTCACGGGATTGCCTTGCCCGTTCACGGCATAGGGACCCAAGGCAGTGATCCAATTGCCCACGCTAACGCCGTCTACTGAAACTAGCTCATCGCCCACCGCAAATTGGAAGGTCCCGGGGGGCAGCGCTATTTGATTAATGCTATCGATCAGCACCTTTCCGTCGTAAATATCCACCGTAAAAGGGAGGAATGGTTCGTAAAAGGAAGGGAGAATAAACTCGTCGTGAAAATCGTGGAGACTGGCAACGTAGCGCACACAGATGTCGTAAAACGAGAGGTCGTCGGTGGACGCATTCACCTGAGCAAGCCAGGGCTCGAGCTCCCGTAGGTCATAGTCAAAAGCCTCCAACTTCCATTTGTTCGGCCCATAATTTTTGTCGTAGCGTCCCGCAAGCGACAGAAAATCTGTAGTCTTTTGTTCATGCGTGAGCCCCTGGGCAAAGCAATTTGGAACCCAATACAAAAAGAGCACGACGACCAGCAGCCTTTTCATATGCCCTCCAGAAAACTGACTCAGAATTTCTGATTTGGTGGTGTAGTTTGCGCATCTTACGTTTCTACTGACCTCGACACAATGAATTTGTCACCAGAGCGGGCCGCGGCAAGATTGCCGAGTCTTGGGAGCCAAGTCCCGATCACCGGAAT
The DNA here is from genome assembly GCA_963719875.1 of uncultured Acidobacteriota bacterium. Lineage (GTDB taxonomy): Bacteria > Acidobacteriota > Terriglobia > Acidiferrales > UBA7541 > Palsa-360. The sequence goes on from CAVRDJ010000004.1 coordinate 1,469,242, forward strand.
TTTGGGAAGTGAACGGATAATATGTATTTCGGATTTTAAGTCAAGTTAAACATTATAATTTAAAATAATATTAGTCCTAGTACTCTGATTACTGTCTTCCGGTCAACAACGACGTGATTCATTTCTTTCAGTAGGAGCTTTGATTCAATTGCGATTGAGCATTTGCTCCGGAAATGCAGCGGCCTTCTTGGTGAGGCAGTGGGGCAGATTCTGTTCTTTCTACCTTCAGTCAGTGTTTCATGCGGTACAGCGGTAACTTATTCAGGGAACCTTAAGATCGCTTTGCGATGATGTCCTTGTCACTGTGGCGTACCGCATTCGCTACGCTGATGCGCCGTGTCGGCGGGTCGGAGCGCCGAAACCGACACGGCGCGCTCCTTGGGCCAAGATGCCATGATCGGCCCGCAATTTGTAGGCGCATGACGCTCAATCTTCCAGTGATTCAATTTGCTGCTTGGGTCTATTACGGAAGCGATGGTCGCAATATTTACATTGGTACGCATGGAAACCCAAGGGATACAGAATGATGCGCTCCAGAATGCCTCAGCGTTTTGTCCTGTAGACAACTCTCGATTTGCATCGAGGGCAGGTGCCCCACCCACTAACCCTAGCTAGGACTCAGCAGGTTATATTCCGTGGATTTTGGCTGAAAATAAAGGAGTTGCGGGCCGACAATTTCCGAGATATCCAAAACTTTTGTATGTTTTTATGATTTCTTAGCCACCTGATGTCAAACCAAAATGCAAACTATACTCAGTTTGTCCGGATTTAGGGGAGCAGCTCAATTTCACTGCCCATGGCTGTTATATAATCTCTCTCACACGCCCTGTTACAAAACCCCACAGCGGTCACCAGAGCAATGGGCCGGCGCAGTTCTACACCGAGGATTTCAACCACGTCGCCGGAGAAATCCACCGATGAGGGTCAGACCCGACCCCAACAAAAGCAGACTCGTGGGCTCCGGAACTACTCCTTCGGGGGCATCCGATGCGAAGCTGATGGAATCACTGGAAGTAAGCGTTCCGTTGATCCATGTGACGGAACCGGCGAGCTGTGAAAGCCCAGACTCGCTGATACATGCAGGAGTGATGGGACACGTCCCGAGCCCCAAGCCACTGTCAGAGTCGGATACAAATGTCAACGTGACAAACGATTTATCGGGCGCCACTCCGAAGAGCAGCTCGTCACTAATGGTGCCATTTCCCTCTCCGATGAAGATAGTGGCTGGCAAGCTCGACGATGAAAATACTGAGCCAGTGGGGGCTGATAGGGTTATTGAGCAGATCTCCACTGCCGATCCGCACCCGGCAACTGTTGCAAGCCTACTTGACCCCGACACACTGACGATATTATCGGTTGTAGTGTCTTGGAATGTGATTGAGTCTGCCTTAGCAGTTTGAGCGGCCAACGTGAATACGCAGAATAGGGCAGCCAACAGCAGAGAAGTTACTAGGCCACGCCAAGGGACGCGCATTGTAAGTTCAGAACTGCCAGCAAAGGGTACTGTCGCTTTGTGTTCCATCTCTAGTTCTCCTTTTGATTCCGGCCTGGCATTAAGTGCCGATTCTTTATCGTCCAGCATTGTTGTCTCCGTACTCCACCCTAGCTTCATAACTCGCAATCCAAATACCACTCTCCTAACAATCACTAGTCGTTCGAACGTCCTGAAAGTAAAGGAGATAAGCGTGTCGCACCGCGTCACTCCCTGTAATCTCCTTCGGGAATCTATCGGTTCATATAGATCATCTACAATCCGCGCCGGGACTCGATCCGCACCCTTGTGCTCATGAGCCCATATCAATTCCTGGCCATGGCTTGCCTGGCTCGTTCTGCGTCCTCCCCCGCCAATCGCAACCGCAGGGCAGACTCTAATTGAGACTTTGCTTTCTCGTTCTGGCCGACAGCGGCGAGGGCCATACCAAAGTGATAGTGGTACGTGGGTGAGTTGGGGTCCTTCTCGACGCATTCCTGGAGCAAAGGAAGCGCGCTGGCATAATCTCCTTTGCTATACAAGACCCAGCCCAGCGTATCGGTTATAGGATTGAGTTCTGGTTGGAGCTCTTTAGCTCTTTGCGCTAAACCCAATGCCACGTCAAGGTTGCCGCCTTGTTTCACGTACAGAAAAGCGAGATTGTTCGCTTGGACGGCGAGGCGTGGGTCAATGGCCAGCGCTTGTTCGTAATATTTTCGCGCGGCATCCAGATTCCCGGTCGTTTCATAAAGAGAGGCGATGACGCCAAGCAAACTGGCAGATTTGGGTTGGAGAGATAACGCAGTTTCGTATTGGGGGATGGCGGCGTTGGGCTCCCCTTTCAGCTGGTAAACCCGAGCTAATTGGAGATGTCCCTGTACCAGGCTCGGGTTCAGTTGAATCGCCCGCTCGAATTCTTCCTGCGCAGCGTCGTATTCCTTCCCGGCAAGCTGGGTAGTTCCCAAAACCAGATGCCCGAAGGCGTCCTCTGGGTAGGTCGTCAAGTACTGCTGAACCAAGGCGACAGCCTTCGGCCGCTCGTTTCTTGCCACCCAAAAATCCGCAAGACGGGCTAGAGCGTCGGTAGACCGAGGCGCCAAACGCAGGGCCGTTTCAAACTCCTCTTCCGCTTTAGGCCATAGCTTTTCGCGGGTGAAGACGACGCCCAAGTTCACATGAGGCATCGCATCCGCAGGTGATAGTTGCTGGGCCGTCCGGAACTGCTCTTCGGCCGCCTTCAATTGACCCTGCTGGGTCAATACGGTGCCTAATAGCTGCCGACCCGCGGGGTTGTCTGGATTCTGTTGCACACTGCGTTGAGCGTATTCCTGGGCCACTGAGAGCTCCCCGAGAGCCAGGTTCAGTTCGACCAAACTGTTCAACGCACGGCTCATGGTGGGTGCAATCCGCAGCGTTTCTTCCAGTTCACTTTTTGCTTGAGCGGTACTGCCATTCTGCCAATAGGCCAGAGCCAGATAATAGTGTGCCGGAGCCAAGTCCGGCGCCTCGGTTGCCTGTTGGCGCAACTCTGAAATGGCTTCGTCACGCTTTCCTTGTCCCAGCAGGATGCGGCCGCGAGCGATGCGGGCGAGGACGTCCTTCGGCGCTTGCCGCACTACTTCGTCATTCAGCTTAGTCGCTTCACTATAGCGTCCGGAGGAGAGGAACACGTCAACCAGGCGCTTCTTGATCTCCAGGTTTTTCGGGGCCACTTCCAAGCCGTGCTGGTATTCGGCCAAGGCCTGCTGGGTCTGGCCCTTCTGGGAATAGAACTCACCAATCGCCATCGCAACGTCTGCGGAATTCCGTTGGCGACCCCGAAGTTTCTCAAGAACCCCTTCAGCGGCCTGCGTTTTCTCCTGGGCATAAAGTAGATCCGCCAAATTGATGTACAGCATGGCGGCATCGGGATTGTGTTCGACACCATTTTCCAGGACTTGCTCCGCTTCGGGCAGCCGTTGCTGCAGGCGGTAGAGACTTGCCAAGTTGGCGTAGCTGGGGACCGTAAGAGGGGCCACTTCCATTGCTTTGCGCAGGTGTTGTTCTGCGTCTGGGAAGCGTTTCAAGTTGATCTCAACAAATGCAAGGTTCGTGAGAGCCGCTGAATCCTGGGGCTGCAGCTCGATCAGTTTTTTGTAAATTTCTAATGCTTTATCGAGGTCGCGACGAGCGACCATGGTTGCACCGCGCAGTTGGTAGGCCGGTGCGTTAGCAGGTTCACGCTGCAAGACGAACGAGGCTTCGTTGTCGGCCTTTTCGTATTCCTTGGCTGCCAGATAGAGATTTCCAATATCGAGGTGAGCGTCTAAACGTTGTGGATCCAGGTCAATCGTCTGCTGCAGCGCTGCCAAGGCGGCGCCCCATTGCTTCAGCATCACGTCAGCGTGAGCCAGCTGATAGTAAGCCTCGGCAAAGCGCGGATCGAGCTTGATGGCGTTGCGAAATTGAATGCTGGCTTCCTGGTACTTGCCCTGCTTTACATAACGCTTTCCGCTCTCAAGATACTTCACCTTCCCCTTTTGCGGGTCGAGTGAGCATCCACCCAGAATGCAGACCAGCAAGAAGACCCAGCCTGCTGCAGCTTTTTTCGACTGATCACTTCGGACGAACATATTTCCCTCCAAGTTCCGATGTTCCCGCTCAATCCGGAATGAATGCGTTTAAGCGCGGATAGAGCGATTGCACGAACTGAACGGCGCGTGTTCTGGCCTGGTCCTCACCATTTCTTGTCGACGTCAATACTCGAACCAGAGCCCCATCCGTTCTGTTCCGGGTAATCGCATCGAACACGAGCCAAGCCTTTCCGCTGTACTCGCTTGCGATCACCCGCCCATGCGCCTGGTACCAATAGAGAACCAGGTATTGCGCAGGTCCCTTCTCGATCAGATACTCATTCACCGTAATCGCTGGCATCGCGTTAATGGGGATCGTCATGCGGCCGGCGCGGACTGGCTCCCAGCCTGACCCAGGGAGACAGTTCTTGGGTGAGTGAATGGTTTCGCCAGTCCTCTGGCTTTGGTAGTAGCCAACGTACAAATCGACGGGACGCCCTGCACTGCTAAAGTAGGCGCGGTTCACGTAGTCACTGACACCCAGCGCGGTTACTGTTCGCTCGTCGAGTGGATCGTTCTGACCCTGCCAACCATCCATGCTCATCGGAAGTTGGTCGAGCCTCTGACGCAGCGGCACAGGTTCCCCATGGCTCACGCCGTGAAAGAGCGCAAGGCTGGCAAGGAGCGTGCCCACTGTGATGGCAAATCGTGCCCCGAACATGTGATTACACACTCGCCTTTCTGGTGACAGGCATAGAAAGAGACAGCAGCCAATGTGCGAGAAGCATGCAAGCTACCGCAGAAACAAAAATAAGCCACCCCTGAAAGAAATGAAAAAAACCTTCCGCCCACTGCGGTCCCCAGAAGTAGGTGAATACACCTGCCCCGAGCACGCGCAATGCGTTGCTCGCGACGGCGATGGGCACCATCAGGATGACTAATGCGATGCGAGCCCAGAGGCGCCGCTCCACAAAGTAGCCGTAGGCGACAGACAATGCGACCAGTGACATCAGCGATCGGATGCCACTGCATGCCTCTACGACTTCAAGGGAGTAGTTCGGCAGGACGAGAACGTTTCCTTCTCGCAAGACGGGAATTCCCAACAACTCTAAACCGCTCGAAGAAATTCGCGACGCGAGCAGCTGAAGCGGGAACGTCACCTGATTGTAGATAAGCGCTGGCAGCGGAATCATGAGCACGAGAAACGCCAGTGGGAATGCCACGGCTCGCAGCATCTTCCAGCCAGCGAAAAAGAGGAGCAGCCCGCCGAGCAAAAAGAGCAACGAGAAGCGAGCCACGAATAACTCCGCACCAAGCGTCCCGGCGAGCATGAGGCCGATAGCGCCAAGCATCACCGGGAAGCCAAAGTTGCTGGGCTCAAGCGGAACCTGCCGTAACTTGTGCCGGCGCTGGTAGAGCACGTAACCGACGAACAGAGGTACCAGGAAACCGTGGCTGTAGTCTGGATCCTGCCACCAGGCCACCACCATCTGCTTTATGACGGGGGCGTACAGCGCAAACGTTAGACCGGCAATCACCAACCCCTTGAGCAGAGAAATGTCCAGACGGTGTGCTGTCGGTGCCGCTTGCGCTATCGTGCTCATGAAGTTGCCTCTTAGTGCCTTGCCCTTGCTCAGGCAGACGAATACCCTCAACGCAGTCCGAGCATTCAAATCACCGAAGGAAAATATGGCAGGTGAATTGGGGCCTTCCAAAGACTTGAAAATGCGTATCTTAAGAGATTACGAATTCAATCGCGAGGTTCCCATCGCAAGGATAGGGGCCAATCTATACGAGTCTTACACAATTCTCTAAGAACCTAGAGATTCAACGAGATTACGATCACATCAGCGAACGACTAATCTGTATCGCGTGGTTCTTTCCTCGGCCTCGTATGGAAGTGTCAATCGTGGGCCAAAGCTGCCTCTTAATCAAGATTGGGTACTGGTGCCGGAGAAGGCCAAGCATTCCTACCCCCCAAAAAGGTCCCGTTCCCAAATCCAATCACTAAAAGTTTCTCGATACTATTCAAAGATTTCTTCAGTCCAGGTAATTTTCTGTGTTCGCCTGGCGGGCAGGCCATAGATACGGAATGAGCTAGCGATAAGAAAATGCACTGCATAACTCGAAGACCTCCGCTTCGAGTCAATCGAATAAATCGGTCCAATAATTGCGTAGCTACTTGAGTACTCCTATCGCGAGTTTATTGCGTGTCTTTGGGTCTGTGGAAATCGGAAACGGCCGAGTCCAGACTTGTAATGACACTTGACGGAGGCCCAAATGAACCGAATTCTACCAGGATTGCTTCTCGTTCGGGTCACCTTGACAGTGTTTTCTACTGCCGCTTCCGCCACCCAAATTCCTATCGGCCTGCTGACCTTCGACCAACCGACCGAGACTTCGGGGGCAGAATTCGATATCACGAATCTAACCGGAACCAATTCTATGACTGGTTTTCCAGTGACGACCGGCCTCACATTTAACATTACGAGCCTGACGGTGAATTTTGTGAGTGGTCCGCCAGCCGTCTTGACCTCCGCCGACTTTACGTCAGATATGAACGGGGGCTTCCTGGGCAACAACATCTTCAGCAGCTCTATCCTGAGTGCGGTGTTGGTGGGCACCTTAAGCCCAACAGCAGGAGTTGCCGTGAGTGGCGTCGGCACAGAGACAATTTCGGCTGCTTTTGAGGATGGCTCTGGGAACCCCAGCGTCACCCTTTCAGATTCGGAAGAAGAACATCTAGCAAATGGTGACCTCGCGGTTATCTATGCGGGCCCAGCCAGCCCCGGCGGCCCTCCCACTGCCCCTGTCCCCGAGCCTGGAACAGGCGTGTTGCTGGGAACCCCGCTTGCAGGTCTTACCGCGTTCCGATTTCTCACGGGCCGGCGCAAGATACATCTCAATTTCGCCTAAAAACTGAGGGAGATTTTTACCATGAGACCAAGAGCTTCAGTGCACGTCAGGCACGTCCTATGTTTTGCGCTTTTGGCGGCCGGCATCCTTCTGCTGCAGTCCAGAGCCTGGGCGGCATCCACGGTCAGCTTGATCCACGCTACACAGCCCCCGTCGGGTCTCGCGGGCACGAGCATCGAATATCTCATCGGCTTTGGCTTTCCGGTGGATGTGATTTCTCCCACGGATGTCACGGTTTCCTTTGCTTTGAGTTGCCTTGGTACACCAATCACGACAACGACTGCCACTCAGGTCAAGACGATTCCTGTTCCTCCTCTTGGTCTCATCCGGCGCATCGCGTTCCTGATCCCCGCCACGCTAGCCACGGGTACTTACTCTGTTTGGGTGAATGACAGCGGTCTAAGCATCAGCAGCAGCAATTGCTCTGCGCTTATGGTTACGAATAGCACCAAGAAAATCGCAGCGTGCATCCCGTCGAGCTCTTTAGCGGTGAGTCTGGGCAGCACCGTGACTGCGTATATTCCGCATGGGGATTGGACAACCACTACCACAGGTATAGGAGTTGTGAATATTGAGGGGACGGCGGGCTCCACAACAATCTCGACCCCGAACACCGTCAACGCATGCTCGTCGAATTCCATAACTGGCGAGACCGTTTGTACAGCGGACAATACGGACGTCTACCTGATCACTGGCACGACCCTGAACAACACGCTGACGAGCGGCGCCAATACTTCCGCTAGATTCTCCGGTGGATCATGCCAGAACTGCGGAGTGGCGATCGATGCGGCGAACAACACCGCCTATATCGAGGAGGGACTCACTGGCGGTCTTTCCGGCCAAGGGGTTCAGCCTTTGAATCTCGCCACGAACACTTTCGGCCCGGCATTCCCGATGCATTTTAGCGTTTCCGAAAACATAGACATCGACCCGTTCCTCAACCTCGTGCTGTCTCCCGGTGAAGATTCCAACTACACGCTCCTGGGGATCGCGCCCAACGGCAGTATTTCGGGAGAATTTGGCGAAGCCGTCACCGAGTTCAGTTTGGACTCCGCTGCCGAAGACTGCACGACCGGGATTGCATTGGCCGCAAGCGAATTCACCAGTGATGTATTCATTCAAGACTTGACCCAGGCCGTTTTTACGTCCGGCACGCCGGGTAGCTATACGGCCCCAGGCCAATTCGTTACGTTAGCGGGAACGGGATCTTTCGGCGCTGGTACCTCGGGGATCAGTGTGGCGCCCGGATCGACTCACTTGGGCGTTGTGACCAGCGAGTTTGGCGGCAACGCGTTCGCGGCCCTGCAGTTGCCCTCGACGAGCGGCAGCGGCACTCCAACGCTCGTAGATTATGCAGTCACTGCTATCCCGCCCAACCCCGCGGGAGGATCGTGCGCATTCTTCAGCTCAGGTTTAGACCCGCACACGCTTACTGCGTACACTAGCCCGAACGACGGCAAGGCTTACGCCGTATTTGTGGGTAACACTGCTACCTGCCTGGCGCGAGTGGATTTGGGTGCGGTTCTCGCGGCTCCGCGAAATCCGAAAACCAACACGGTCACTACGTTTCCGCCGGCCGCCATAACTTACTTCACCGTTCCATAGAAGAGGCGAGGCTCACGATGGGCTGGAGTCGGATTCACCAGTGGATCCAGCCATCGTGAACCCTCCCTTGGCAACCGACCCTCAGAAATGACAACCCATCGCATCGTGGCATGCGGCAGCAGGAAAGCGCGACTCGTTGTTTGCTGCCGCGACGCTTACATTCGTACATTGCCGACTTGGCTGTTTCAATTCTTCCTGCTGTGCTTTACGGGAGTTCTTTGCTCGAGCGCTTCCGGTCAGGACTTCATTGCCAGGCCGGCACCGAAGGCTGTAGCGACAATAGACGGGCAACCGGTCTTCGAGGATCAACTCCCAGAGGCTGTAAAGAGCCAGCTCCAAAAGATTCACGAACAAGAAGAAGTTTTGAAGAAACGCGGACTTGACGCATTACTCGAACAGAAGCTGCTCGAGGCAGAGGCGAAAAAGAGGGGCGTGACCATCACGCAGCTTGTCGCGACAGAAGTAGATGGCAAAGTTACCGACCCCACCCCCGACGAGTTGAACGCTTACTATCTCGCCCGGCAGGACCAGCTCAATCACCCGCTCGATGAGGTGAGGGAGCAGTTACAGCAGACGCTTAAAAACTTGAAGGTCCAGCAAGCCCGGCAGAACTACGCGAAAAACCTCCTGGAGAATGCCAAAGCAAGCGGGGAGGTTGTGGTTCTTCTTCGACCAACTCGAATCGAGGTCGGTTTCGATGCTGCGCGGCTCAAGGGCAACCCCAATGCGCCGGTTATGATCGTCGAATTCTCTGATTTCTCCTGCCCCTATTGCCGACAGGCCGAGGCGACGCTGCACGAAATCGTGTCCAAGTACCAGGGAAAGGTCAGCCAGGCATATCGGGACTTTCCGCTGCGGGAAGTTCACATACATGCCCAGATGGCGGCCGAAGCCTCTCGCTGTGCCGCGGAGCAAGGAAGGTTTTGGGAGTATCACGACTTGCTTTTCGCCAATCCGGAGAAACAAGACCGCGATAATCTGCTGCTTGATGCGCGCGTCATGCAACTGGACGAAAAGCGTTTTGATTCATGCCTGAGCTCCGGCCAATACAAGCCACAAATCGATCAGGACCTACAGGAGGGCATGCGCGCGGGCATCATTGGCACCCCCGCGTTTTTCGTGAACGGCATTTTTGTGGATGGCGCCCAGCCCGCGGCCGTATTCGAGCAAATCATCGACCAAGAATTATCCAATAACCAAAAAGCTCCATCGAAATAAGTTCACGGCCGCTTTTTACTTTTGAGATTTAACAGCGCAAGACCGACCTTTACGACTGCTCCTGGGGCTCGCAAACTATGCGTCTTAATTAGGGGACGACTCAATCCAATAGCATGGCGGTCCCACCAACTCAGGTATAAATCGACACAGAGCCAGCCCGAGAACGGAGTAGCTGATTCCCTGCCCTCGGGATCAGGAAATCTTGACGTCCAACTGGGGCGGGAGCGAAGTTAGAATCTCTCCATGCGGAGGATGGAGTCTCACGCGAACTCTTCTCCGCCATATTCCCTGCTAACAGGGAAAAATACAGGGAGTTTTGCACCATCATTCGCACTGCCTCGAAGATAAGTCCTAACCAAGGAGGGCTATAGCGAGGGAAAATGCGTTTTTGCGGTCCATCGGAATAGGGATCATTCAGGGAATGAACAGGGAATGCCGATTCCCTGTCACGGGCTCTTTGGCAATTTGACATCGCCTGTCCTTCGCTGGAAGGCGCAAGTGATTGCACGCCTGTCATTCAACCGTCCACGCCCGGCCTCTTGGTCCCGAACCAGGTGACAAGGCTTGCTGAAACTTATTGAATTCTATTGATTCTAAGTGAATCTTGTTGAATCGTTTGCGGCCTGCTTATTGGAGTTGATTGAGTCTTGTTGAAGCTTGGTGCTTTCGCAGCTACAAAATCGTCTACATTCTTGAAATGCCCAACCTCGTAGCCGTCTTGAATTTTGCCGAACCACACGGCCATGCAATCCTCGATTGATGCGAGTGATCGGCTAGCTCGAAAGGCTTTCCGTGGGCCGTTCGCCGATACATTTTGGCCCAGCACTTTGTCCGTGAAAGCTTTGCCGCCGGGTCGGTCAAGATTTTCGTATATGGCCGCAGCTCTTCTTCCGGTGGGAAGCTGTTGTAATGTGGTGGCGGGCGTGCGAAGTCGAACCCGACGGGCGCCTCCGCCCTCGCGCGGGACATGTGTTGCAGTCAGAAACGCACTGCATCCCATAGTCTGTTCAACGGCTTCAAATCAACGCTCGCGGGCAAGTCACCGGCCGTCGTGATGACGGCGGGATGTAAATCGAGAATCGCTGGCGAGACCGGCCCCGCCACCTCTTCTGTGTTCGATGCCTCCGATGTGAATACTGCCGGTGGGAGCGCGACGCCGAATCTCGAAGGCCCGAGCGCGGCGAGCGATCTGAATCCGCTCGGCGACATGGAGCGCGTCTCGGGACACAGAATGCATCCCCATGCCTGCTCGGCGATCAAACTGCTGATCGTGCCCATTGAATCCCGGCAAGTCAGCAGCAGAACAGGAAGCGCGTCATAAAAGCGGACGATATTGATTGTCGTCGCGAGGCGCAAGGCCCACTCCGCGACGGTTTCGGCCGGGAGTGTGGGCGGAACCTGCTCCCGAACGAAAATTGTATCGGCGCCAGCTTCGACAAACGCACGAGCGACGGCCGCAGTCACTTCACCGGCAAGATTCATCGCAGCAGCATCTGGGTCCCGATCACGATTGCCATTCGTATCATTCGTTTGAGTAAGAAGCGCGCCCAACGTAAACGGCCCTGTCACGCCAGCTATCAACAAGGATTGACCTCTGACGAGGGGTTTCATCCGCGCGATGACGTCAACGGCGACGGGAACCCGCCCGCTCTTCGCGACCTCATCTGGTGAGCGAAGCCCGCCAGGCAAATCAAAGTTCTCGCCAGGTTGCGGCCAGCGTAATGAGGCCCGTTGTCCCTGCGCGTCCCAATCGAGTGCACCACCCAGCGCTTCGGCTTCGAGAAACGGATCGAAATAACAGGTCACGCCATCCGAACGCAAGTGCGTGCGGATTTGTCGCAAAGCGTTCGAAATCTTCGTGGGATTCGAAAGGAAATTGCGGAGCGGAAGACTCTCGATTCGCGCCCCGAGCGAAAACACGATAGGGAGGAAAAGCGCGCGTGGCGGCGCGATCCCCTGCAATAGTCCTTTGACCGCCTGTCGAGGGTTGAATGTCTCCACCATCATCAATTCAGGGCCGGAAAATCGGTCCGGTCGGCTTCGCGTCAGGCCAGGAGCCATACCACTGCAGGATTTCCTTTGGCGGGCTCAGCTTATTCCATTCGCGTTCAAATTCATCGTACGACTTTCCCCGCGCGAGCCGCGCCCGCCGCTCTGCATCGCGCTGCTGGTTGGTTTTCTGGGGGTCGAGCTTCCGCCGCTCAGGATCGTAGGCGATTCGATAGATGTTCTGCGCCGTCCAGTCCGAAATGATGTTCTTGCGAAGATCTTCGAGAATCTCATGTGGGTCGCGCTCGAGCGGGTCGCCGTAGCCGGGCCCGCCGCCACTGAAGCCGAACAGCAAATCGCCCTCTTCATAGACTTTCGGCGTCCGTGCGACGAGCTCGTAATTCCACTCGCCGTGGATTGTGTCTTTTTCAAGGATTGCGCGGAGATCGAGCGTCACGCTCGAATCGCCCTTGCGCATCGATTCAAGCAGGTCCGCCTTTCGCACGCTAATGCCCGGAACGGGCGCAGACGCGTAGCCACCGAAAAGCGGTTGGCCGAGCGGCACCTTCGTGCCGTTGCCCATACACATCGAGACGAGTTCCGGCATCTTGTGGATCATCCATTGTTGCACGCCGCCCGAGCCGCCGCGATGCAGCCCGTGTCCGCAGGAGTCTTTCCAATGCTGCGAAAGGGTGACCGTAATGGGCAGCTCGCTTTCGACCTGCTCGGAATCGGGAGCGCGGCCAAAAGCGCACCACGCAAACCCGTAGGCGTCCATGCCGTCGGAAGCCGCGCGCCCGCCCTGTCCCATCGTGTTGAGCGAGAAGGAGAGCACGTCAGCAACCGCAAGCTTCCATTGCGATAGCCCGGCGCAAATTTGGGAAGTGTGCTGGCTGCCGGGCGCCGCCGCAATTTGCTGCCACAAGCTCCCGCTCGAAAATGCCATCTTCGCAAATGCATTATGCGTCGCGCAGCGCGTCTGCATGCCGATGAACACGCAGCAACTCGTTGCGGCCAACTTGTCCGGATTCAGAATGCTACCTTCCGGAAACACGAAATCGATCGGCGCAAATGTGCTGCTGCAAATTGGCAGGTCGTGGAACAAGTACTCGTAGAAGAAATTGGCGATGTGCCCGACGACGGCTTGCGGATGAACATTGTAGGAGGATGGATTCTCAGGCGAAGTGCCGTGGAAGTCGAAAACGAGACGTTCGCCCTGCTTCGTCAGCGTGAGGTAGCAGGCACGGACGAGCGCCGGCGTCCATCCGATCGCGTCATTAAAGACGACCGCGCGGAATTTTCCGTCCGGCAGCGCCCGAATTTTCTTGCGCGCGCCTTCTTCCGCCGTTTCGCACATCCGGCGCAGCAGCCCGACGACGAAATCCTGCCCACGTTTATCGGCCAGCTCGAGCAAGCGCACGCGAACGCGGTCCGCCGTGGTGCAACGAGCGCGTAAATCCGAGATGAACATGGCCGGCGCCCGAAGGCCATATACAGAGTAAAACTCGAGGAAATCGTTGCGCAGCTCGAAGTTTTCGCCGATCTTGATCGGCGGCAAATTGAGCCCTTCCTCGAAGCGCGATTTTGCGCTTACGGGCATGCCGCCGGGCTCGATCGCACCCGTTTCGGTCGTGTGCAAGGCCGCAGACGCCCAAGCAATCAATTGTCCTTTGTGAAAGACCGGCATGAGCGCGACCTGGTCCGGATTGTGTATGCCGCCGTAGAGGGCGTCGTTCGTGTACCAGATGTCACCGTCGCGAATGCCGGGGTTGTTCTGGTAATACTTCTGAATGAACTTGATAACGATCGGCTGGATGATGGCGTGAAGATAGGTGCCGCAGGATGCGTTGATCAGGTCGCCGTTCGCGGTGAAGATCGCGACCATGGAATCGCCGGACACGCCGAAATAACTCCGCGAGGAGCGCACGAAGACTTCCATCGCTTCGTCGAGAATGTCATTCGTGATCTGGACACCGATCTCATAGTCGCCCTGCCGAACTTTTGCGGCGCATTCTCTTTCATGAGTGGTGGTTGGCGCCGGCTTCAGCCATTCGAGTTTCTCCGCCAGTGTCGGGATCGGCATGTTTTTCCCTCGCTCTTAATCGCGACTTGACCCTTCCAAAAGTCCGAGCCCCTGCGTGTCGATTGAAAAACGCATCGCCGGGGGCACGACGATCGTTGTGTATTCGCCTTCGATGATCGCGGGGCCTTCAACCACGTTACCTGGGCGCAGCGACTCCTGGGTGAAGATCGGCGTCATACAAAAATCGCGCGTCTGCGGCCAATAGGCCGGTCGCTCGCCCTTGCGCGCCGAGGAGGGGTCGCCCTTCCCAAGAGGCATTTTCGGCAGGTGCACTTTCGGCGTCGCCACAATGGCCTTCAAAATAAAACTCTCCACGAAAATGCCGCCCTCGGGATTTACGACAAACGGGCTGAACGCCTCGCTGAATTCTTTGTTGAAAGCGTCGCAGATCGCCTGGACGTCCTCCGGAGCGCGCAGAGACATTCGTGGCGATAGTGCGCGCTTCACGTGGAACTGGCCGCCATAGAGCATATCGAGCTCTAGAACGAATTTCGCTTTCTCCGGATCGAGGCCATCGCCGAGAAGATCCTTCTCAGCCTGTTCGAGCAGGCTCTCGACCGTGCTGTTAAACGTAGCGAATTCCTGGGTGAGTCGCTGGCTCCCAGGAGACATCAGCGTGAGCTTCTTCGAAGTCTCATAGACGTGCATGATGTCCATCGTGGACGAGCCATACGCACAAAACACCGGCGAAAACGGAAACGTCACGGCCTTGCGGATGTCGCCCTTGAATCCCTCGGCATGCGTGGCGCCGGCACCGCCGCCAATGAAGAGAATGAAATCTTCCGGGCTATAGCCGCGAAGATGAACTTCTTTCATGATCGCCGAAGCCATATTGCCATTGACGATTTTGCGAATAAGTTCGGCGCCTTCTTCGACGCTCACGCCCAACGGCTTGGCAATTTTCTCGCGGACTGCCTGAATCGAGCGATTCTTGTCGAGGCGCATTCTGCCGCCGTAGTAGTAATCGGGATTGATGTAGCCGAGCACGACGTCGGCGTCTGTGACGGTCGGCTCGGTTCCGCCGAGGCTGAAGCACGCAGGCCCCGGCATCGCACCCGCGCTTCTCGGGCCGACTTGCACGCGATTCTGAAGCAGCCTGTTGATGGATGCGATCGAGCCGCCGCCCGCGCCGATCGAGAGGGTCTTGATCATCGTGATTCCGACCATCCAACGGTCAATGATCGGGCGGAAATCATAGCTGCGAACGCTGTCCTTGACGACCAATCCCACGTCAAAGCTCGTGCCGCCCATATCGGTCATGACGACGTTTTGGTAGCCAAGCGACTTTGCGACGTGGTGCGCACCCATCAGGCCGGACACAGGCCCGCTATTGAACGTCCGGCTCGCGGTGGTGCGAAACACTTCGGCGACGCCGCCAGAACTCTGGATCATCAGTAACGGCTTCTTGTAACCGCGCTCGCGCAGCTTGTCCCACATGGCGGAGAGTTCAATCTGCATCGAGCGCTGCAGATACGCGTCGAGGATCGCGGCGAGTGTGCGTTCGTATTCGCCGAGCTTGCCGTTCACCTGCCCTGCAAGAACGACCGGGAGATAGCCGATGTGGAATTCCTTGTATTCGTCGCGGATGATTTCCTTGACGCGCCGCTCGTGCACTGGATTCAAAAAGCCCCAGAGCAGCGACACGACGATACCCCGCGCACCATGATTTACGAGTTGGCGCACTTTCTCGCGGACGTCATTTTCATCGAGTGGGCGGATCACTATGCCCCGCGAATCCACGCGCTCCTTGATGCCGAAGATCATGTCACGCGGGATGAGCGGGTCCGGCTTCTTTTGGATCGCCAGATTTCGGCGCTCGGAAACGCGCGTGCCATCAATCCATTGCGCTCCTCGGCCGATGAGAACAACGTCTTCGTGGCCTTCCGTGGTGATCAACGCGAGACGCGGCCCCTTTCGTTCGATCAGCCGGTTCATCGCGATCGTCGTCGAGTAGCGGATCATTTCGATTTCCGGCAGAAGCTCTTCCATCTTCTTTCCGACCGCGCTGGCCCCCTCTTCGATCACGCGAGAGAAACAAACGGAGAGATCATAGGGCGTAGTTGGTACTTTCTTGATCAGCGCCTTACCGCCGAAATTGAGGACGAGGTCGGTAAAAGTTCCGCCCACGTCGATATCGATAGAGTTCATTCGGCGACCTCGAGACGCTGGCCGCGGATGACGAATTCTCCATCGCGCAACCGTTCCTTGAGCTTTTCGACATCAATTTCAATGTCGTGGGTGATCGGGTGGCCTGGCGGCAAGTATTCGGTTTCGACCTGGGTGCCACAGCCCGGACAATAAAACTCCACGATGCGAACCCACAGCGGATCGGGAGAAAAATTAAACGCCCCCGGAACAATCGTCGGATGGATTTCGCGGGGGTCACGGTTGTGAATGAGGCAACCCTTCTTGTAATTTTCCCGCACCGAACCGAGCGACCGCCCACAGCGATTGCACATCCACTGCTCCCGGTCGAGGTCCAAGTCGAGATACTCGGTGACTCGAAGGCGGTTTTGAGTCTCAGGCGACATCGTCAGCTCCCATTCGCGCCACGTTATTGAGTGCGTGTTGCTTTCAAACCCGCGTCATTTTCCCGTTGCCGTAAGGATCGATGGTCATCGCCCAGCCGTCGGGAAGGAGATAAGTCGTATTAACGCCCTCGAGCACCGCGCAACCCGCCACCCGATTGCCCGGATGCAGCGACTCCCAGCGATACACCTGGGCTTCGCCGACGCGGCTTCCCCACGAAACATTGCGAGTCCCGATTCGAGCTTGCGAGGCATCGGCGCCCTGAAGCGCTCGACCAACGAGCCGCGCCTTCGGCATCGCTTTCTTCACGCGAACGCGCAGCATCTCGAGAGAAGTGTCGCCAGGGCGCGCTTCGCCGCGCGCTGCCAGAGCAGCGGAGAGCGCGGCCTTCAATTCTGACGCGCCTCGGAGAGCGGATTCCGGGCATGCCAGCGTAACGGAATGTCCGGTGCCGCCTGCGACTTCAAATTCGAGCGCGTAGGTCAGATCATCGGGACGAATTCCCTCACCAAGCAAGTCCTTCACACACTCCGATTTGATTTCGTCGAAAAATTGCCGAAGCCTGACAGCGCTGGCCTCGGAAATATCGGGTTCCGGAATCGAGCGCTCGTACACGTGGCAAATATCTGAAACAGATGAGCCGAACGCGCTGAACAGTGGGCCGAGCGAGAAGACCAGTACGGACTCCAGCCCCGCCTTTTCGGCCACGCCCGCGGCGAAAAGGCCGCCGTTCCCGCCGTACGCAAAGAGCGTGTAGCGCGACAAATCCTGCCGCAGTTCCGCCTGCGCGCTCGCAATCAGGTTCGCGACGGATTCACACGCGCGGTCAATAATCATCTTGCACGCCGCTTCCGCCGAGAGACGCAGCGGGTGCGCAACAAGAGACTCGATCGACTTCTGCGCCAGGTCGCGATCAATCGGCTTGGTCCCGCCCAGAAAATATTCCGGATTGATCAGGCCCGCAGCGACAAATGCGTCCGTGAGGGTTGCTTGGTCGCCGCCCAAGCTGTAGCACGCGGGCCCAGGAAACGAGCCCATGCTCTCGGGGCCGAGGTGCACTTCCGCTGCTTTCGCGCCATGGAGCGGCTTGACGACGCTGCCACCTCCGAGGGCGATCGAGCGCAAATACGGCAGCGCGAGTTCGAGCGGAGTGCCGAAAAGGTCCGAGGGCTTGCGATAGATCGCCTCGCCGCCGGAGAGAACACTGATCTTGGCCGTCGTGCCGCCGATATCCATGGCAATCACATCGGTCAATCTGTAGAGCTTCGCTAGATGCGCGCTGCCGAGAATTCCCAGAACCGGCCCGGATTCAATCGTGTCAATTGCCTTGGTTTTCGCAATTCCGGCGAAGCCGCCGTTGATGTGGCCGACAAGAAATGTTCCCGCATACTTCGAAGTTTCGCGAAGGTCGTCTTCAGCCTTGAACAATGTGGCCGCGAGCGCGCCATGCGTGTAGGCATTGATCGCCGCGCAGTAGGTGCGCGTCCGGTCGTCGGCGCTCTTCGAGATGTCGCTTCCGGCGAGCACGGGAACGGATCCGAGAAAATGGTCGGGATACTGCTGGTCGATGATGCGTTTGAACGCGATCTCGCGTCCGGGATCGCGGTGGGAATTGTTCAGGCTGATGCAGATCCGGCGCACGCCGCTGTCCAAAAGCGAGCGTGCCGCATTCATGATATCGGTGTCCCGCGCGGAACCGTTGATACCGATGACGTCACGGTCATTCACCAGCCGGCCGAGAATGGCACTCCGGCCGTTCTTGCCGTACAGATTTTGCTCGTGCCCGTGCGTGACGAGCAATCCAATCCGCGGCCCGCGCAGCTCGGCGAGAACGTTCGACGTAATGGTGGTGGACCACCGAATCAGATTGACTTTCTCGAGAAATGCAACCGCATCCGGGAAACCCGTTTTTTCGGCGGCCAGGTTGAGGCAGTCAATCAGACATACCGTCAAGTCATGCGGCGTGGTATCCACCTTCACACACACTACTTCGTCGCCACTCGTGAACAACCCGTCGGTCAGCGTTCCGCCTACGTCGATGTCTGCCGTCCACATAAAAGGCTCACCCGGTGGAAGCTTTGAATTGCGCGCGCAGCTCCTCCGAAGTCACGGTCCACCCGAAGAAGGATTCAATGTTGAACAGCGTCGCTTCGAAAATGCCCGGGCCGCCTGCGGGCATCGTTGCATCCGCGAGCAGAATTGGCCAATAGTCCAGAAAATAAGCGTCGCGCAGTGTGGATTCGACGCAGACGTTCGCAGCAATCCCCGCGAAAAAGAGAAATTGAATCCGGCGCACGCGCAATTGCGAATCAAGAGTCGTTCCTGCAAACCCGCTGTAGCGCGTCTTGGTGATCACGAGATCCCCGGATTGCGGCGCGAGGTCGTCCACAATCGCCGCATCCCAGGTTCCTTCGATGAGGAGTTTTCCCTTGAATTCGGGGTGCACGCGCATTGTGTGCATTGCCAGTTCTTTGTAGGGATTGGGCGAACCCGCGCCGCCCGCATCGCTCAAGTCCGGCTTGTAGGCCATGCGCAGATAGACCACGGGCACGCCCTCCGATCGCGCGGCGCCAATAACGTCTCGAATCGTCCGCACGACCCTAGGCGCATCCGCCAGGTCCACTCCGGCGATGTCGAGCAGTCCACCCTTGCTCGCAAAAGCATTCTGCATGTCCACGAGGACGATCGCCGACTTCGCGAAATCGACCTCGAGTGCCTCCGGCTTTGCGCTGAGCTTCGGCATGTTCGTGGTGCGGGACCAAGCGCTCCTTGCAATTCTTAATTGCGTCCGGCCTGGATAATCTTATCGGCCAGTCAGGTCGGGTTAGTGTAGATCATTTCATGGCTCTCCCTCGCCAAAATTCTGTCCGTCTGTAGTTTCAACAGGATACGGCGTTGCCATCCACAGGCGAAGCGCGATCGCACTCGCATATAATAGACACGTTTGTATTCTTGGCGGGCGGGATCCTCCGACTCTTCCACAGTCGTCCCGAGCTTCTTCTTGAAAACCTCGCTCTTCACCAGCAAGTCGCGGCACTGAAACGCAGGCACCCCAGACCGAGACTCTCAGCCTTCGAAAGGATTTTCTGGGTGTCGGCGTGAAGATTTTGGCCAGGATGGAAACAGGCTCTCAATGTTGTGAGTCCGGAAACCCTTGTTCCCCTAGAAATGCTGCTCAGAGGCGAGGTTTTGTGGCCGAGATGTGGGCAATTTCCAAAAGGAAAGGGGTCGCTGAGACACGACCAGTGAGGGTAAAGCCACGAGAGCATCAATTTCGCTCGTCTGCACATTCCCGCGACGCCGATTCCGTGATACTTTCGGTCACATCCGCCATAAGGAGGCTTCCATGATAGCAGCCGCCCCGCATGATCCGCCGTTTCGCGCTGACCAGGTAGGCAGCCTATTGCGCCCTGCGGTACTCAAGAAGGCCCGCCAAGACCTCGCAGCAGGAAAAATCTCGGCTCTCGATCTCCACTCCCTCGAGGATGCAGCGATTCAAAAGATAGTCGCGCGACAGGAAGAAGTTGGGCTGCAATGCATCACGGATGGCGAATTTCGGCGCGAAGACTTCTATACCGATTTTTTCGTGCGGGGACTCGGCGGCGTGGAAGTACGGATGGAAAGCACCGCCGCCTACTTCGTGGATCATGAGGGGCGCAAGATTCCTGTCCCCTGGACGCAGGTGGTTTCGCGCTTGAGATGGCGCGAACCGATTTATGCCGAGCACTTCAAGTTTCTGCGATCCATTACAACGCGAACACCAAAGGTAACCGTCCCTTCGCCGATCATTCTGCACTTCACCTGCGGAAGCGCTGCCATTTGCAAGAATGCCTATCCGGATATGGATCTTTTCTGGGCGGACATTACCGACGCATACCAGAAGGAGATGAGGTCGCTGTACGAGGCCGGCTGCCGATATCTGCAAATGGATGACCCGCCAATTGCCACGCTATGCGACCAAAAGTTTCAGGGGATGATGAAGGCTCGAGGCGACGACCCGCAGCAGGCCTTGAACCAGCTGTATCCGGAAATGATTAATCGAGCGTTTGCCAATCGCCCTCCTGAGCTTCACTTAGCGATGCACCTGTGCCGCGGAAACAACCAGAGTGGTTGGTTTGGCGAGGGAGGATACGATCCCATTGCGGATGTGCTCTTCAACAAGATCAACGTCGATTCGTATTTTCTTGAATACGAAACAGAGCGCGCAGGCAGTTTCGAGCCGTTGCGGCTAGTGCCGAAAAACAAGACGGTGGTGCTCGGTCTGGTATCGAGCAAGCTTCCCCAACTCGAATCCAAAGACCTCTTGAAGCGCCGGATCGACGAGGCCGCCAAGTATCTGACGTCGACCAGTTGTCCCTTAGCCCCCAGTGCGGCTTCGCAAGCTCGACCGAGGGAAACCGTCTAACCGAAGACGAGCAGTTCGCAAAGCTGCGGTTGGTCGTCGAGGTTGCAGAGGAAGTGTGGGGCCGGGGAACAGGTTCTTTCCACCAAACTCTCAACGGAAGTATCAAGAAACATGCTCAAGGCAGGAACTGACGACCTTCGGGCTATGAGTTCAAGTCAGCAAGCTTATGAAAATATTAAGTCTCGCCGAATCAGTTGTCCTCTTCCCTCGCCCCCATCCAATTCAGTCACCAAAACCAGAGTTTTGCGCCCATTCTGCGCTCAAGAGGATGAGTTATCAGAGCGGGGCAAATTCGAAGAAGATGTTGTACACGAACTTATGCATCTAAAGCTCAAATTAGACGGCTACCGTGAAAAAAATCGAGTGGAAATGCAATTGTTCAAGCGACACGAGACTTCAGAATTGGCTTAACGGGAACCTCAAGGACATCATTGAACATTGGATTTTCTATCCGCAGATCACAGTCATGGGTTTGACGCCCGACCCAGAAACTAGCAAAGATGTGGGGAATATAATCCAACAGGATAGATATCCAGCAGGTAACAACCTTTCCGTACAGGAGCTCGCCGTCTACTATTTCCGGGGCCTAACTCTGCCAATCAAGCTGATCTAGCCGATCAAATGGCGGCATGGTACCGCCAAAAGGGTTGGACACAAGCGTTAGACCTCGACAATCAAATGTTTGCCATTCTTATAAACGAGCGCCCGACTATGCCGGAGCAGGAAATAGCCGTCCTCTTAAAATGCGCGAATGCGCTCTTTATAGACAGCATCAGTTTCAAAGAAAGTGGATGGGTGAACCTACCGCCGGGTAATGTCGTGTTACGAAGCGTCGGCATTGAAATGACCCGAGTTAGTCATCTATATAATTCCCCCATCATCTTGTCCCCGCTGCGATGGAACAGCTCCCGCCCGTTGCGGTTCCAGACAGCCTCAGTACCGCCGTCCGTCGAGATTTGTCACTTGTCCCCGGGTCCCGGATAGGCCTGCGCGTAAACTTTATAGAGGCCCGATTCATTCGAGATACACGCAAGCCAATGCCCGTCGGGGGAAAACCGTAGATCTTTGACGAGAATTTCCCGGTAACGGCTATGATGGTTGGTTGGCTCTTGACCGATTCGGTGAGCCCTGCGGAGCGAATTAGATCGCGGCCGCGACGTCGCGATGAATTTCGAGCAGCTTTTTCAGCGACTGGTCGGCCGGGCGCCGGCCGAGGCCGCATTCCGTAGCCACTCCTGTGGGCCCGGAATAATGCCGCTTGAAGGCCGCCAGCCGCTTCAAGCTTCCTTCCACTCCATCGGTGTAGTGTACGAGCCCCGCGTAGACTGTGCCATCCCCGAATCGGAGATTCTTGAGCGGCGCAAAATAGACATCGTCACTGCGATGACGCGGGACAGACATTTGCACGTGATTGATCGGACGCGGCGAAGCTTCCTGCGCCCGGTTGGCCATCGAAACGCTGGTCGACAGGTCGACGGGGTCTTTGAAATGCTTGTGGTGAAGATCGCCATAACACAGGTGCATACCGACGACAACCGCTTTGGGGATCGGGGCATTCAGCTCGCGGACATAGCGCAGGAAGCGGTCCATGGGATCGCCATTGGGTTTGAACTGCATTGGGGCGGCATCCGGCAGATGGTCGCCATGTTCCAGTGCTACGGTTTCCCAGTTGATGTCCCACTGAATCACCAGGTCATTGTGGGGAATGATTTCACACAGGCGCGCGACATCGCGCTTCAGAACATCCATGTAGGCATCTACCATCAGGTCCATATTCCGGGCGTTGTCTGTGAACAGCCGGCAGGCATCGTCGGGAAACGGGAGTGACTGCTGAAAACGCACGCCGCGTGGGATCACTCCCTCATCGCGCAGGCGGCAGAACACCTTGTAAGACGCGGCCGCCACATCCGGATAACCCAGCGTCTCAATGCGCGAGAGTTTCTTCACCCCTGCCTTCGCGCCGTACCATTGCAACGTGTCGTAGTCCTTAGGAAGAAAGGCGGGCAACCCGCCCCCGACCGGAACGACAGCCCTGATCTCTTCCAAGTCGGGATGCTTCAACCAGGTGTTTACGAGCACGAAATATATCCAGAAGCGCCGCACCCCAAATTCTCCGTCGGTGAAGCCAACGGCCAGATCCCCGAGGATCGGAGCCAGGGTACGAAATACCTCCTCGGCATTATTTCCGGGAACCCCACCTACCAACATGACAGGTCTGGCAGCTTTAGACATGGATTCGCGCCTCGATTCTCGCCGTGCGAGAATCTCACGGCAGTTTTTTATTCACGCAGAAGCCTGCTCAACTTTCGCGCATGATACTCCGGAAGCCAAAATCCCGCCAGCCATTCTGTGATTTGCCTTCGGACGGCGGAAATGATTTACTACCCTCTGTTTCCCCATGGGTGCCCGGCAATGCCTGACATTGAAATCCCGGTCTTGATTGTTGGCGGCAGCCTGGTAGGCCTGTCCATGGCGCTGCTTCTTGGCCACCACGGCATACGTGCGCTCGCTGTCAAGCATCATCGTGGCACCGCGATTCATCCTCGAGCCGCGCAAATCAGCCATCGTACGATGGAGGTATTTCGCACCGTCGGCGTCGAGCAGATCGTCCGGGACAAGTCCGACGAGCAATTCGTCCAGGATGGTGCGATTCTGGCCGTCGGGTCGCTGGCAGGGGCGGAAATCGAACGTTACATTGCGAACCTGAACGCCGGCGCAACCGACATCAGCCCTGCAGACGCTGCTTCATCTCGCAGAGCCTCCTGGAACCGCTCCTCAAGGCACGGGCAGAGGAACTCGGGTCGGACCTGCTCTTCGGAACGGAAATGGTTTCCTTTGTGCAGGACACAGACGGAGTGACGGCCATTGTCGGCGATCGTAACTCGGGCAAGAAGACTACGGTACGCGCGATACATGGTCGCCGCCGAACGGGGCCCGCAGCAATGTCCGCGAGCGGCTGGGAATCCACATGGCGGGCCACGGCACCTTTTCTAAGAGCATCACGATCTATTTCCGCGCCAATGTCGAGCCGCTAATGCGGGACAGGAATTTAACTGTCATTTATGTGTTCAATGCTGTGTTGCGCGGTTTCTTCCGAATTGAAAAGCCGTTCCAGTCCGGTTTCCTCGCTGTCAACATCGCCAATAATTCCGGGCATCCGGTGACGGACGTATCCACGGGCTTGACGGAGCAACGCAGCCTGGAATTTGTTCGGGCGGGTCTCGGCAGGGACGATATCCCCATCACGATCGAAAACGTGGTGCACTGGGATTCCGCCGCCGAGGTAGCCGACCAATTCCGCGCGGGCCGCGTCCTGCTTGCAGGAGACGCCGCGCATATCATGCCGCCCAACGGCGGCTTCGGCGGCAATACGGGCGTGCAGGACGCCCACAACCTTGCCTGGAAACTTGCCCTGGTGCTGAAAGGGCTTGCGAATCCGGAACTGCTTTCCACGTACGAGCCCGAGCGACGTCCGGCGTCGGCCTTCACCGTTGAGCAGGCCTACACACGCTACGTGGTGCGCGTCGCGCCTGACCTCCCGGCAAATCCGCATCAGCCCTTGGCCAACGACCTGAACATCGAAATGGGATATATCTATCGTTCATCTGCCATGATTCCCGAGGATGCAAACGACGCCCGCGTCCATGAAAATCCGCGGGAATCCAAAGGGCGCCCGGGAACGCGCGCCCCGCACGGTTGGCTCGGACATATCGGCCAGCAAATATCTACGCTGGACTTATTCGGGAGGAACTTCGCTCTACTTGGAGGCGCGGAATTGAATGCGTGGTGCGAGTGCGGCAAGGAGGTATCAAAGAAACTGAGAATCGATCTCGATGTCCATTGTGTGGGCGTGGACGGGCTGACAGATCCCACCTGTGGGTTCCTGTCGGCCTTTGGAATCGATCCGACAGGTACGGTCCTCGTGCGGCCCGATGGCTTTGTCGCGTGGCGCGCGAAGACCGGCGAAGGCGCATCCGCTGCAAAAATGGAGAGCGCACTCTCGACCATATTGTCGAGATAGCCTGGCCTCTGCCCGCCAACCCGGCTTCACCAGTGGGATTTCCTAGCCCAGCATGTGTTTGCTTTCCTCCGGGCAACCTAATCCGCATTTCTCACGAGTGCGCCAGGGCTATGCTCCGACATGACAACTTTCCATGCGGAATTGAGGCGCGGCGCAGGTTCGCTTACAGATTTCAATCTTTGTGGTCTTGGCAGGAGCGCGCGCTCGCGATCAACATTAGATTCAGCGACGAGGCGACCTCCTTCGAATGTCCCTGGCAGAACGGCGTGGTAGGGCGTTGGGTCGAAAGTTGTCGGCGTGAACTCGTAGATCACATCATCGCGGTGAACGAGCACCACGTGAAGCGGCTGGGTTCGGAATACGTCCTCTACCACAAAGGCCGGACATATTTGGGATTGGGGAAGGGAACACCGCACGACAGGAATTGTTCCGCAGCGTCAAGCCGCGTAATGCCTCACGAGCGACTCGGTGGATTGCATCATCATTGCGATATAGTTGCTTAAGCTAGATATTTTTTTGATACTGCGCGCCCGAAAACTGCCTTCCCGGGTGGGTAGGATCCCTCCAAGGATTGTCGGCGGAAAGTGTGGTGGCTTGGCGCACGGTGCCCGGTTCCGTCTAAGTTTCTATGGACAAGTTCGCAGGGAGAATGGCTGTGTTCTTGGCACGGATGACATTTTGGCGAGGGACAACTACAGGTCAGAGGCAAAGGTCGGCTAAGAGGAGAATTGAGCCACAGTCGTGTTGAACGATCGCGTAGCCAATTCATCCAGAGGGCGTTTGCGCAGTTCTTTGTTAAGGACTTCGATGCCAACCGGACCGCGGTATCCCGCCCTCCAGACTTGATCGAGAAAACCCCGAATATCGAACTCGCCTTCGCCACAGAGCCTTCTGTGATTGATCGTGTCTTCGTGCAGGCTCCAGGGGGCGGTGAATGTGCCGTCGTTGATCTCGACGCCGAAGAAATACTCCAATGGGAAGCGGGAGATTTCCTCGTAAGGGATGCCGAGCTTTACGATGTGCCAGAGGTCGAAGATGATACCCCCGTTTTTCTCGCCGGCGCCCTTCAGCATCGCCAGAGTGTCCGAAAGAGTGTTGATCATGGCGAACGGCATGAGCTCATAGACAATTTTAGTGCCAGAGGCAGCAGCGTCTCTGCAAAGCGCGGCGAAGGAGTCGATCACCTGGGGCATGGGAGTGTCCGTATGGAAGAAGTCGCCAACTTTAATATGCCTTGCGCCCAAGGCCTCCGCGGCTGCCAATAGGTCTTGTTTCACCAGATCCGACTTTTTCTTTCTTTCGCCGGTGAGAAACCAATCCCCCAGGAACTCCAGCTCGATGTGTTTAATTCCGTTGTCGTCGAGGATGCGTTTGATTTCTGTCAAGGGTCGGCGCTTGAGCGTGTGGAGCAAGTCGGCATGCCAGATGCCGATGCCCCTAAAACCTGCCTTGGCACATGCTTCAACGCGATCCTTGAAATCAAAGACGCTATATTCGTGATCGGTGTGTGGCTCGGCACCACCCGCCAGTGTCCAATACGAAGCGATCAGTTCGACGTTGTTCTTCATAATCGTGCTCTGCTTTGCCCGCCACTCAGGCCTTTCCCTGCTTAAGCTCCACCGTAAACAGGTTTACTTCTGAAGTGCCGACATTTTCGATAGAATGTGGCGGCAGCGGCCCCACCCATTCGATGGCTGGCGTTTTGGGGGGTGCCCCGGTCTTCCGCGAATCGAATATGATTCGACCCTCGCCGTCGCGGCGGATGAAATCGCTGGTGCTCCGTACATAGATGACGCTGGGCCAGCGATGGGTATGCACGGGAACAAAGTCGCCCGGGCGGATGATCACTTCGAGGCAGCGCACAAGATCGTTTTCAAACAAATTCCGGTGGAAGGCGGGAGCGGCAATCATGGCGTCCAGTTCATCCGGCCAAGGCCACGGGTGCGGTTCGCCGGATTCTTTCCCCATACCCGCGCTCCCTTCCGGCGCTCAAATGGTGATGGCATCCTCCGGCACTTTACACGAATTCGAGAGGACGGGAAGCAAAAACTGCCGTCCTGCCCGGGCCCATTTCCCCCGTCCGCAAGGCCCGGGAATATGCTGATCGCCTGCCGCTGGCGTATTGAACGGGCCTAAGAGACGCAATGAATGCAGATTTCGTGTTATTGTTTCTCGCAATTCGAATTCCGCGCGCAAAAATACTTCGCCTAGGAAGAGAATCGATGGACGAGCTTGTTACCGTGAACCGGCGAGAGCTGCTGAAAACCGCCACCGGACTACTGACCGGCTGGGTGGTCGCAGGAAGCCCCCTGGCCCTGATCGCACCGGCGCGCGCGTGGGCTGTGTATCTTACAACCCTCACGAGTTCCGAGGGCGCGACGCTCATCAGTTTGGCGCGCACGATCGCGCCGCACGACAAACTCGATGACGCCGCGTATGCACTGGTTATCCAAGCGATTGACAGCGATGCCGCAAAAAACGCCGGCACGCACAAAATGATCCAGGAAGGGCTGGCTGCACTCAGGGCTGATTTTCCCGCGACATCTGAGACCGAGCGGGTCGCGGCGGTAAAGGAGATTGAGTCCTCAGCATTCTTCCAGACGATGCGCTTGAAAACTCTGCAGGTCCTCTACTCCAGCCCGATTGCTTATGCCCATTTTGGCTATGAGGGCGAAGCGTTCTCCAAAGGTGGTTATTTGTTTCGCGGGTTCAACGACTTGCGCTGGTTGCCGGAAGTCCCGGTCGAAGACAGCGGTCCGCTCCCGAAGGGCGCATAACCAGCGGAGAGGAGTGGCATGGCGCGCATCGAGTTCCAAGACGAAAGTGCTGTCGTCATCATCGGATCGGGCGCTGGTGGGGGCACGCTGGCCCACGAACTAACGACACGAGGAATCAAGGCAGTGGTGCTGGAAGCCGGCAAGCGACAGTCGAAAGCGAGCTTCTCCCAGGTACCCGGGGCTGCTTTTCTCCAACTGACCTGGCTTGATCCTCGCACACAGAGCGGGGATTGGGGCGTGGCAAAGAATTTTCCCACCCTTCCTGTGTGGCACTGTAAAACCGTGGGTGGAACGACGGTTCACTGGACGGCGGCCACGCCACGCTTCGAACCGTGGGAATTGCGGGCGCGAACTACTTACGGCAATATCCCCGGCACTTCGCTGATCGACTGGCCGATTTCGTACGACGAGTTGAAGACGTACTACTTGCTGGCGGAGCGCCGGCTCGGAGTGACGCGCCGCAACGGAGTTCCGGGCCTGCCCGCCTCCAACAATTTCAAGGTCATGTACGCCGGGGCGAAAAAGCTGGGCTACAAGCGCGTACACACGGGCCACCTAGCGATCAATTCACGTCCTTTCGACGGGCGCGCCAGTTGCATCCAGCAAGGCTTTTGCGTGCAGGGGTGCAAGATGGGCGCTAAGTGGAGCACGCTATACACTTCGATCCCGCGCGCCGAGGCCACCGGGAACCTGGATCTGCGCATCGAGTGCACGGCCACGCGAATCGAGCATGGCGCCGACGGGCGCGTCAACGCAGTGATTTACCGCGATACCCAGGGACGCGAGCAGCGGCAGAGGGCGCGCGTCGTGTGCGTGGCGGGCAATGGGATCGAAACGCCACGACTCCTGTTGCTCTCGGACTCATCGAAATTCCCTCACGGGCTTGCCAATTCCGCGGGTCAGGTGGGGAGGAACTACTGCCACCAGATTATCGGCTTTGTCTGGGGAATCTTCGACAAACCGGTATCTTCCTGGCGCGGCGCGACGCTAGCGGGGGTGGTCGAAGATGAAGTAAAAAACGATCCGAGCCGCGGATTCGTGGGCGGCTATCGAATGGAACTGTGCACGCTCGATCTGCCGACTTTCCCGCTCGTAGGCCTGCCGTATGGGTGGGGGCGCGATTTCGCGTCCATTCTCGAGAATTATCGGAATATGGCGGGCATGCTTATGAATGGCGAGGATATGCCGCGTGCGGAGAACCGAATTACGCTGAATCACGACGTTAAGGACTCCTTCGGTTTGCCGGTCGCGAATGTCCACGTCGATGAACATCCGAACGACCAGGCTATGCGCAAGCACGCCCAGACGCAGATGTCCCGGATGTACGAGGCGGTCGGGGCCAATCGAGTGGTTCTCGGTCCGGTGACGCCTGCGACGCACAACACTTGCAGCGCCCGCATGAGCGCTGACCCGCGTGAAGGCGTCGCCAATGCCTGGGGACAGACGCACGACATCAAGAACCTTTTTATTTCCGACGGCAGCGCCTTGTGCACAGCAGGCTCAGCCAATCCCACCCTGACGATCGTGGCCCTGGCGCTGCGACAGGCGGAATACATCAGCCGCGAGATGAGGGCGCACAGGGTTTGAGTTTCCCCGAGGGAGGAATTTGCTCGCACTCAACATGCAGAGGCAGCGCACTGCGGAGGCACTGCTAACAGTTGCCCGGCGAGTTCTTCCGGCCGGTCCAGCATTACGTCATGGCCGCACTCGATGGTGATGGTCTTCCAACACTTCGCTTTCGCCTTTTCATAGAACTGAGGAAATGGTGAGGGAGACCAACCGCTCGCCAGGATGTAAGTGATGCTTTTGATCTGGTTGAGGGCTCCGGTCAGACGCAGGGGTTGCTCAAAACAGGCCAACGATTGCATGGTGCTTTGCCTGTTCACCCAATCGCGGTCACTAGGATTGACGTTAAATTCTGCTGCCGAAATCGGCGGCAGTTTCCATCCTTCGCCCGCTTCTTTTGCCAGCGCGAGGCGCTCGCTTCTCACTTCCGGTGGAATCATGTCATTCAAGCATTGGCCATTCTCCAGAACGAATGCATCGAGATAGACCAGCGCACCAATTTGATCCGCAACTCGATCGGCCACGCCACTCACCACGCAGCCGCCATAAGAGTGGCCGCACAAGATTACATCCGAAAGTTCCTCCCAGCGAATCAGATTTGCGACGTCAGCGATGTGCGTGTCGAGGCTCACGTTTGGCGAAGACAGGTGGCTCCGGTCAGCCACTCCGGTAAGAGTCGGCGTGAACACCTCGTGGCCTTGCGCCTGAAGTAACCGGCGAACTCGTTTCCAAATCCAACTGCCGCGCCAGGCGCCGTGAACCAGAACGTACGTGGGCACGATTAACCTCCTCAGTCGAAAACTCCTCTCGAGATTCAGGCTCCTTTACTTGCGGAGGACACATTTCACCGCTTCAATGATCTTTTCCTCGTTGGGCAGCACGTACTTCTCGAGCGGCTCACTATAAGGGATCGACGTATCGAGTGCCGTAACCATCTTGACCGGCGCCTTCAAGTGCTGAAAGCCCAGTTCGGCTACTTCGCCGGCAATGATCGCGCCCACGGAAGCATGGCGCGGCGCCTGATCCACCACCACCAACCGCCCGGTCTTCTTCACCGAGTTGACAATGGTCTCGATATCGAGAGGCTCGATCGTGCGCGGGTCAATCACTTCCACGCTGATTCCTTTTTCCGCCAGCGCTTCTGCCGCGGCGAGTGACTTCGATACCATCCAGCCCGTTGCCACCACGGTGACGTTGCTTCCCGCGCGCTTTACATCCGCCACGCCGAACGGAATGACATAATCGCCGTCGGGCACCGGTCCCTTGTCCAGCATCTGCATGTAATGATGGAGATAGATAACCGGATTGTCATCGCGGATCGCGGCAGCCATGAGTCCTTTGGCGTCAGCAGAGCAGGACGGCATCGCCACTTTCAAGCCCGGAACCCCCATCATGGCGTGATAGATGCAATTGGAGTGCTGCCCGGCCCAGCCTGCGGCAAAGCCGTAACCGGCTTTAAATACGACCGGCACTTTCACCTGCCCGCCGGACATGTAGCGCAGGCGCGGCGCCTCGTTGAGCACCTGGCCCATGGCCACGAGCATGAATTCGCTCATCCACAACTCGACGACCGGGCGCAAGCCGGTCATCGCCGCTCCTATGGCAATTCCCAACTCGGCAGTCTCCGAGATCGGCGTGATGCGGACGCGGTTCTTGCCGAACAGGCGGACCATAGGATCGCGATCCGTCATTCCCAGATTCTGCCCGTAGAAGATGACGTTGGAATCGCGCTTCATCTCTTCGGTGATTGCGGTGGCCATCGCTTCGGCGTACATCATTTCACGCGGCATGAGCGCTCCCTCTATGCGAACACATACTTCGTGGCTTCTTCGGGCGCCGGGAAGGGACTCGCAAGGGCAAACTGCACAGCTTCTTCCAATTCCGCGCGGACGGAGTCCCCAATGCGCTTCGCGTCCGGCTCGGACAAAATTCCTCGGCTCTTCAATTTCCTGTGAAACAGCTGGATCGGATCTTTCGCCCTCGCGGCGGCATACTCCGCCTTCTTGCCGTAGGTTTCGATCGCTTCGTGTTTCGGAAACTGTGTAGGCACCGGGGGGATGGTAATGGCATTGCCATGGGCGCTGAAACGGTAGAACTTCGATTCAATCAAACTCGGCCCCTGGCCGGCTCTGGCGCGCTTCACTGCTTTGCCGACGACCTCGTAAACTTTAAGCACGTCGGTTCCATCGACAGTGACGCCCGGCATGCTGAAGGCCTCGGCCTTCTGGGAGAGTGGGTCACCCGCCACGCTGTTGGCGTCCTCGAGACTGACGTGGGTGTAGGCCTGGTATTCGTTGTTCTCGAGGATATAAACAATCGGAAGTTTCCAAACCGCGGCCATATTCAGGGATTCGAAGAAAGCTCCCTGTTTGCTGGCGCCGTCGCCGAAGAAGCAGTAAATCACTTGTCCGGTCTTCTTCACTTGCGCCGTCAACGCAGCGCCGGTCGCGTGCGCGATGGCCTGTCCGATAATGCCCGAGGTTCCCGGAAAGTGGTGCGCCGGGTCGGCAAGATGCATTGAGCCGCCAAACCCTTGGCACAGGCCGTCTTTGCGGCCATAGATCTCAGCCATCATTTTCTTAACGCAGGTCCCCAGAACGATCGGATAGCCATGGCAGCGGTAACTGGGCATGGCCAGATCGTTCTCTTGCCGTGTCGCTAGAGCTCCGACGATGGAGGCTTCGGCGCCGTCGGCAAGATGTGTGTGGCCGCGGATTACACCAGGATGCTCGACGAATGTCCGCTTGACACGCTCTTCGAATTCGCGGATGCGTACCATTTGTGTGTACATCCAGATCAGCCGTTCTTTCTCAAGCCTTGCTGTCGGTTTCTTTGGCACCGCCGCCTCCTTGCGAATTCAGACCTTTGGAGCAGCATCTCCCGGCTCGCCGATATGGCAGAGCATTTCTCCCACCGGAACTTCTGAATCTTCCTTGGCAACAATATCCAGCAATACGCCCTCCACCGGCGAGTCGAGTTCGTAGTTCACTTTGTCGGTTTGCAGCTCCACGATTGGTTCCCCAAGCCGCACTTTCTGCCCCTTGCGCTTGAGCCACTTCACGACAATCACCTTGGTAGTTGGAATCCCTCCCGTTTTCGGAACTCTGAGCGTCGTTACGATGACAACCTCCTGCTTTCGTGATCTTTCTCCCTGCGGTTACACCGTGACACGCGCTCGCGAGAGTCCATAGCTTTCCTGGACGTTCATCTGAGTTATGGACGGGGTTCCGGCGAGGAACAAAATATCCCCATTTGCCCCTCGACGCAAATGACGAATTCAAGATGAGAAATAGTGAGACGCCCGGGACGGCAAGCCATTCACGCTTGACACGAAATCATAATTCACAGATAAGGGATGCAATTCGAGACCGCTCATTGCGAATGCGTTCCTGTTTTGATGATCCAGGAAGCGCGCGCTGATTCATTCGGAAAGGAACGCGATTGATAAAACCACTCCAAAGCAGCGGGCGGAGTCTCTTGCCGAGATTGTCCGCGATTGGTCTTTGCATCGTCATTTCTTGCGCTCTGAGCTGCGGAACTCCATCCAAACAGTCGCCGCAAGCAACAAAAGAACAACCGGGAATCGTGAATGCAGCGGTGAATGGCGCAAGAATTATGAGCGCTGACAAAGAGCCGGGAAACTGGATGAGCCATGGGAGAACGTACAGCGAGGAGCGCTTCAGCCCATTGAAGCAGATCAACGATCAGAATGTGGCGAAGCTGGGGCTGGCCTGGTATTTCGACTTGGATACACGCCGCGGTCAAGAGGCGACGCCGCTCGTCATTGACGGCGTCATGTATTTCACCTCGGCCTGGAGCAAGGTTTTCGCGCTGAGGGCGGCGACAGGAGAAAAGCTCTGGTCATTCGATCCGAAAGTGGAGCCAGGATGGGCGGTCAACGCCTGCTGCGATGTTGTGAACCGCGGTGTCGCGGCATGGAACGGCAAAGTATTTGTGGGAACGCTGGACGGCAGGCTGATCGCTCTGGATGCCGCGTCGGGCAATAAGGTTTGGGAGGCGCGAACCACAGACCCGAGCAAACGCTACACGATTACAGGAGCGCCCCGAGTGATCCAGGGAAAAGTGATTATTGGGAACGGTGGCGCAGAAATGGGAGTGCGCGGCTACGTCTCGGCCTACGACGCCGAGACCGGGAAACTAGCTTGGCGCTTCTTTACCGTGCCCGGTGATCCTTCCCAGCCATTTGAAAATCCGATCCTTGAGAAGGCGGCGAAGACTTGGAGCGGCGAGTGGTGGAAGAACGGAGGTGGCGGCACGGTTTGGGACTCGATGGCCTACGATCCCCAATTGAATTTGTTGTTCATCGGGACAGGAAACGGAGATCCCTGGCCGCGCAAAATCCGCGATCCTCGGAAAGAAGATAACCTGTTTACGTCCTCGATCGTGGCTCTCAAGCCGGACACGGGCGAATACGTTTGGCATTATCAGGAGAACCCCGGGGATGAGTGGGACTACGATTCGGACGAGCAGATTGTCCTTGCCGATCTGAATCTCAATGGCCAGCTCTCCCATGTTTTATTGCACGCTCCAAAGAACGGATTTTTCTATGTGCTGGATCGAGCGACCGGCAAACTACTGTCCGCGAAGCCTTTTACACGCGTGACCTGGGCCACGGGCATCGACGCGCAAACCGGCCGTCCCATCGAATCTCCAGGCGCGCAATACGAAGTGGGCCGAGACCCGGCCCTTGTCTCTCCGGGCCCGGGAGGAGCGCATACTTGGCAGTCCATGTCCTACGATCCAGAAACAGGGCTGGTCTATTTTCCGGTGCTCGAGGCGGGATTCCCTTACAAAACGGCGCAACACTTCAGTCACAATTCCATCGCTTGGAACAACGGCATTGACCTTGTCGCGGCAGGCTTGCCGCAGGATCCAAAGATCAAGAAGATGGTTCTTGAAAGTATTCGAGGCCATCTCACTGCCTGGGACCCGGTAGCACAAAGAGAAGTCTGGCGTGCGGAGCGCCCCGGCCCCTGGAATGGCGGAGCTTTGTCGACAGCCGGCAACCTGGTGTTTGAAGGCACCGGGTACGGCCGTTTTGAGGCTTTCCGCGCAATGTCCGGAGAAAAACTGTGGTCCGCGCCGACGGAAAGTGGTGTAACTGCCGGCCCCATCGCCTACACTGTGAATGGCGAGGAGTACATCGCAGTCCTCGTGGGGTGGGGCGGCGTGCTGCCTCTGGTCGCTGGAGAAATTGCGCTGCAATCCCCGCGGATTCCAAATGCTCCGCGGATGCTGGCATTCAAGTTAGGTGGCAATGTAAGTCTGCCGCCGGTCCCAGAGGCACAGCCCCGAGCATTGACCCCGCCGCACGAAGCCCCCAGCACGGCTACGGTGAAAAAGGGGGAGGCATTGTATCAGCGCTACTGTGGAGCCTGCCATGGTGATGTCGCCGTGAGCGGCGGTGTGTTGCCCGACCTTCGATACTCGAACATGCTCGCTGGCGACCAATGGCTGAGTATTGTAATCAACGGCGCGCTCAGCTCCGCAGGGATGGTTTCGTTCTCAAAGGAACTGACGCGAGACGATGCAGAAGCGATCCGGTCCTACGTGATTTTCCGCGCGAACCAAAGCCTTACGGAAAGCAACGCCGCGAAGAACTAGAAGTCGTAACGAGTTCTTCTCCCGCAACTTTTTTCAATGCACTGCCCGGCCCATTCCGGCCCAGTACGGAGCACGCAACAGCTTCCGATCGATTTTTCCTGCCGGGGTTTTGGGAATTTCAGCGACGAATTCGACTGTCTTGGGGGACTTCACGCCCCCAAGCTTAGCCCTGCAATGAGCGAGCACTGAGTCTTCTCTTAATGACTGTCCTCTCCGGAGCACAATGATTGCCTTGACCGTCTCTCCCCATTTCTCATCCGGAACTCCGATGACAGCGCATTCAAAGACTTCCGGCAAAGACATTATCGAAGCTTCCACTTCCGCGGAAAAAACGTTAAAGCCTCCGGTAATGATCATGTCTTTCTTGCGATCGACGATATAAAAGAAGCCATTCGCGTCTTGATAGCCCACGTCTCCCGTATGGTGCCACCCATATCTTCGAATCTCCGCAGTGGCCTCTGGAAGATTGTGGTAACCGGGGGTCACGAGCGACCCGCGAGCCACAATTTCTCCGGTCTGATTCGGCGGCAGAAGATGGCCTTCATCGTCCATGATCGCCAGGCGAACGCCGTACGTGGCTCTGCCACAGCTTCGCAGCCGCTCGGGATGGTCGCCCGCTGCCGCGGCAGCAACCGTCTTCTGGTCCAGCCAGGTCAACAGCATGGGCGCCTCGGTTTGCCCATAACATTGACAAATGCAGGGACCAAACACCTCTACTCCCTGCCTTACACGGTCGGGCGAAACCGGCGAAGCGGCCAGAAGCAGAACGCGCAGGCTGGTATATTTGAAATCGCGAACGTGCGGATGATCGAGCAAGGCGTAAAATGCCGTCGGGGGAACAAAAAGATGAGTTACACGGAATCGCTCGATGTTTTGTAGAACCTCCCAAGCGTCGAACCGGGGCATGACGACGTTCGTTGCCCCTAAGGTAAACATTGCGAACGATACCACTCCCGCAGCATGGGAAAGCGGCGCGGTGCTCAGGCACACGGGGTCGATCCCCTCGCAGCGCCAATAGTGCCCAACCATCTCCGTGAACATTGCCCAGGAAACGGTTGTTACACGCACGCCCTTCGCCGGGCCGGTCGTGCCGCCCGTGGGAACAAGACCGACCAACCGGTCAGGGTTCCCCAATGGGTCTCCCCAATCCACTTCCCCTTCAGACTTGTCCCTGGCCATGAATTGTTCCAGCGAAGGATCGCCTCGGCCCGTAGCGTCGATACAGACCAAATTGCGAAGAGAGGGCACAAGCTTCCGGATTTGTTCCACCTGCTCCTGGAAGCCGCTGTGATAGAAGAGCCAGCGAACCTCGGAATAGTTCATGAACTCGATATTCGCATCGATTGCGTTCCGATAATTGATGGGGACCCAGGCGCCGCCGGCGCGCATGATGCTGAGCATACAGACGAGAACTCGCGCGTCGTTCAACGAGTAGATCGCCACGCGGTCCTCGGCATCCAATCCGTTCGCACGCATGGCCGCTGCGAGCACCTGTGTCGCGTCACGCAACTGCGTATAACTGTAGCGAATGCCCCCGTCCACGAGAGCCGGTCGTCCTGCGTACTCTTCCGCAGCTCTGTCAAAATAATCGATCGCTCGCATCGGATGGTGTCTATCCGCCACCTTTGCGCAAGCCCAACAGGAGGACGGCGTTCTCCTTCAAAATTAGCGGCCGAACCTCGTCTCGGATTCCAATCTTCTCGAAATCCGAAAGCCACCGGTCCGGTGTTATTAACGGGTAATCGGAACCAAACAGCACTTTGTGCTTCAGAAGAGTGTTTGCATACTGCACTAAGGTTGGCGAGAAATACTTTGGCGACCAGCCGGAAAGATCGATATACACCTGTGGCTTATGCAGACAGATGGATATGGCTTCATCCTGCCAGGGAAAAGACGGGTGCGCCATGATAATAGGCATATCAGGGAAATCAACGGCGACATCATCGATGGGCATCGGGTGCCCATACTTCAGACGCACGCCGCCGCCGCCGCGCATGCCCGATCCGATCCCACTATGGCCTGTATGAAAGATTACCGGGAGGCGCGCTTCTGCGAACACCTCGTACAACGGATAAGCGATGGGGTCATTCGGGAAAAACTGCTGAATTGGCGGATGCAACTTGAGACCGTGAATCTTACCTGTGGCGAGTAATCTTTGGGCTTCAGCGACACCCTGCCTCCCGCGATTCGGATTAATGCTGGCGAACGCCAGGGCGATGTCCGAATTCTCCGCAGCAAATTCTGCTACACTCTCATTCGATACCGACGGCCTGCCACTCAGAGTCTCATCCACTGCGAACACCACGCAAGCGATCTTGCGTGAGCGGTAGTAGTCAGCCAGGGCGCGCCGGTCGTGCGTCATGCCACTCTCCCCAAAGTACTTCTTCGCGGCCCGATCCGTCGCGGATTCTTCGCCGCTAGGCTCAATGTGCACGTGAACGTCGACGGCGGTGATCAAATCCACGTCAATAGACCCTAAGTCGCTCACGTTCCTCCTTCCTGCACGTCCCTCACTCGAATATCACGGTCTTGTTCTTTTATAACAAGATCCGGTTCTCGATGCGCCAACGCATGGCGCGCGAAAGGACAACTTTCTCAATATCGCGGCCTTTGGCCAACAAGTCCTCGGGCGCATCCCGGTGCGAGATTCGCTCAATGCCCTGCTCGATGCTGGGTCCGTCATCGAGAACCTCGGTCACGTAGGGTGCGGTCGCGCCGATCAGCTTGACTCCGCGCTCGTAAGCCTGAACGCGCGGCTTGCCCCCCACGAATGCCGGCAAAAAGGAATGGTGAATATTGTGTTCGTCTTCAGCGCCTCTGGCCTGGCTCATCATAGACGTTGATGGACAATCCGTCATCGCGTTTGGCGGCACGGTTCGCGGAAGCTCTAACACGAC
This sequence comes from uncultured Acidobacteriota bacterium, assembly GCA_963719875.1. Lineage (GTDB taxonomy): Bacteria > Acidobacteriota > Terriglobia > Acidiferrales > UBA7541 > Palsa-360. Next base: position 1,506,896 of record CAVRDJ010000004.1, read on the forward strand.
GATTCACGTTTTCTCCCTGGGGCCGGTATTCTGAGAGAAGCTTTCTTTCCATTCCGAAGTGAAGCTTAGCACAGCCCTTGCGGCGACGAATTTCATCTATTAAGCTTCGGATATTGAATACACTTAATGACAGGCGATCCGTACTTGACGCGCCCTTGCGACCAGTACGATTCTTCTCGCCCGACGTTGAGCTGACCCGGCAGCCTGATGGCTCTCTCATCATGCGATCAGTCGAGCCGCTGGCGAGTTACGACAACCGGATCGGCGATTGGCTGGATCGCTGGGCACGGGAAGCCCCGGACCGTGACTTCATCGTCGAGCAGGCGGCCAAAGGCGAGCGGAGGATTTGCTACGGCGAAGCTCGCGAGGCGGCACTGGCACTCGCCGAGAATCTGCTCAATTACGGACTGGGTCCAGATCGGCCGCTCGCTATAATCGCCGCCAACGGGATCGACCATGCGCTGATCATGCTGGCAGCGCTGTACGTCGGTATCCCAGTCGCTCCGATCGCGCCTGCCTATGCGCTCCAGAGCGCCGACTTTGCCAAGCTTTCGCACAGTTTCCGTCTCCTTACTCCGGGAATGGTGGTCGTCGACGATGGTGTGTTGTATCAGCAGGCGATCAAGCACGCCCTTGCGCCCGGCGTTCCCATTGCCGCTCTGCGCAATGCCTCAGCGTCATCGAACATGATTCCTCTTGCCTCCTTGCACGGCGACGGAAGCCGGCGTGATTCCGTCATGGCAGCGGCAGCCCGCGTCGGCCGGGATACAGTTGCCAAGTACTTGTTCACCTCTGGCTCGACCGGCATGCCGAAGGCAGTCATCAACACCCATGGCATGCTTTGTGCCAATGCCCAGATGAAGCGGCAGGTGGCGCCCGTTCTCGCCGATGAGCCGCCGGTGATGGTGGATTGGGCTCCTTGGAATCACACCGCCGGTGGAAACAGCAACTTCAATATCATTCTATACAATGGGGGCACGCTTTACATTGATCCCGGTAAACCCACGCCAGCTCAATTTGGCTCGAGTGTCCAGTTGCTGCGCCGAATATCACCGACGATTTACTTCAACGTCCCAAGGGGTTATGAGCTGCTTATTCCCCACCTCGATGCCCATCGCGAATTGCGCGAACATTTCTTCCGGAGGCTCAAATTTCTTTGGTATGCGGCGGCTTCGATGCTGCCGGCGACCTGGTATGCCCTGGAAAGACTGGCGGTCGAAGCCGTTGGGCAGAGGATTTTAACGGTCACCGGTCTCGGCATGACCGAAACGAGCCCAATCGCACTCTTCGGCAACGCGCATGCGAACGGTCCCGGCGTCGTCGGCATTCCGGTGGCCGGACTGGAACTCAAGCTCGTACCCCACGATGATAGCTTTGAAGTCGGCTATCGTGGTCCGAATGTCACTCCCGGTTATTGGCGCGATTCAGCGGCCACCAAGCTGGCGTTCGATGAGGACGGTTTCTTCCACTCGGGCGACCTCCTGAGTTTTATCGACCCGCGACGTCCCCGAGCTGGTCTGCGCTTCGATGGCCGGATTAAGGAAGATTTCAAGCTGACTTCCGGCACGAAAGTGAGCGCCGGCAAATTGCGGCTTGACGCGCTCGATGCAATGCGGCCACTCGCCACGGACGTCGTAGTCGTGGGCGCAGACCGCAATGATGTGCGGATTCTTGTTTTTCCTGACTGGGAGTCGTGCGCCGCGACCGCTGGTCTGGATCGTGCCGCTCCACCGGCACGGATCGCCTCAAACAATGTACTAAGAGCGGCGTTGCAGGACCGGTTGGAACAACTCGCCGAGGCGGGAACGGGGAGTTCCAATCGGATCGTCGCGGCCCTACTCGTGGAGTCGCCGCCATCTCCTGCGGCGGGAGAGTTGACCGAGAAAGGCACGGTCAATAGTCGTGCGCTTCAACGGAATCGCCCCGAGCTTCTCGATATTCTCTTTGACGAACGGGACGAAAGGGTTCTGCGCATCCATCCTCGGATTGCGCGGCGTAAACATGGGTCCAGACGTCGGTAGTCGCCAGCGGATGTGACACACAGGGATGAAACGCGCGGACCGCGGAGATTCAACACTCCTTGGCTGCCGAACACGCAGACCTTGCATTGACGTGCGAAAAAGGTCTGCGCAAAAGCGTTTCAGAACTCCATCCGGGATGCAACTGGCGCGCCGCATTTGGATTTGCAATCAGAAATGCAGCGGGCCCGCGAAGGTACACAGACGCATGCAAATTTATGCTTGACAACCGATGGGCGACCCGGTAAACGTGCCTGCATCAGGGTGTTTTCCTAGGTCGATTTCTAGCCATCGAGGCCCGGACTTGTACCGACAAAAAAGAGGTGAAAACATGGCTCGACGTTCTTGTGGGTTGGCGATCGTCGTAGTTCTGCTTCATGCGATTGTGTCGGCACCTTCGTTCGCCCAAATCAGCACAGCGCTGTTGAATGGAACGGTACGCGACCAGAGCGGAGGCGCCGTTGCCAAGGCTTCCCTCGCGCTCCGGGAAATGGATACCAATCAAACATACACGTCAAGTGCCACCGAAACCGGCTCCTACGTGCTGCCAAATGTGACGCCGGGCCGGTACGAGCTCAAAGTCTCCTATACGGGCTTCGCGAATTTTACGCAGACAGGTATCGTCCTCACCGTGGGGCAGAGCGCGACGATCGACGTCACTTTGAATGTTGCCGGCCAGGGCGAGCAGATTTTGGTCACCACCGAGGCGCCCGTGATTGAGCCGACCAAGACCGAAATCAGCCAGGTGATCGGCACGACTCAGATTAAGGAACTGCCCATCAGCGGGCGTCTATTCACCGATTTCGCCCTGCTCACTCCCGGCGTGGCCACCAGCCGCACCAGCCTGGGGACCACGTTCACCGATTTTGAGACAACCCAGATCTCTTTCGCCGGCATGCGTTCCTTCAGCAACATGATCACCGTGGACGGCGCGGATTTCGTCAACGCCAGCAGCGGTGTGCAGCGCGCGACGCCCCCGCAGGAATCCGTCCAGGAATTCCGAGTGGTCAACAACAGCTTCGGCTCCGAATATGGCCGGGCCGTCGGCGGCATCGTGAACATCGTGACCAAGGGCGGGACCAACAACCTGCACGGTTCCATCTACGACTACTTGCAGAATAACGCGACTGACTCGCGCTCGCTCCTTCAACCCGCGCCTTTGCCATACGAGTTGCGACAAAACCAATTCGGCGCAACCCTTGGCGGTCCGATCCGAAAGGACAAAACGTTCTTTTTCATGAACTATGAGGGCAGGCGGCGCGCGGAATCTCCCACTTATCCACCGGATCTCATCAATAACCTCGATCTCATCGACGAGGCCAAGGCGCTAATGGGCTTGGCACCGGAGGGCTGCAATAGTGGCCTGAGCAGTTGCACTGGGAGCAACATCGGGTACCTGAATAGCTTCCTGAAAACAGGGGATGACGATGCGGGCTTTGTCAGGTTCGACCATGCCATCGGCGAACACAATCGGCTGGCGGTTCGCTATGCCGTGCAAGATGTCCGCTCGCTGGGCGAGTTGGTCGGGCAAACTCTCGACGGGGGAGGCATCGGAGCCCCCAGCGGCGGCCGCAACCTCTTCGTGCGCGATCAATCCGTTTTCGCGACTCTAGATACGACGATCACCCACAATCTGATCAACACTGCGCTGCTCCAATATGCCCGCCGTCATTACAATTTCTTCGGCGCTTCCGGCCAGCCGGACTTCAGCGTCCTCAACGACCTTGAGCTGGGCCACAATTTCGGAACGCAGGACCGCACTGCGGAAAGCCGTGTGGAATTCTCCGACTCCGTGTCCTGGATCAAGGGAAACCATGTGTTGAAATTCGGATTCGACGGCAACTTGATCAGGTCCCTGTTCAATTTCCCCGGTTTCACTCCCGTCCGAATGCTCATGCCAGGTCTCGGTTGCCTGGCGAACTTCGCTGAGTTTTACAACGCCGACAAAGCCACCTTCGGTAAAACTCCGGTAGCACTTGCGCCTACTGATCCGGTTGTTCAGGCGGCTCAGACGTGCCCCGTGCCGGGTGATAACGGTATTGTGTTTACCTACGCCGGCGTGCCGCTCCCCACGGATCCCAACTTTACCAGCGGCCCGCCACTTGTCACTGGCGCCAATCCGCTGAACACTTCGACTTGGGCGAATGCTTATCCACCGTCACTGGCGGCAGGTTACGACCGCAGAATTAATCATGGCTATTGGGGCCTTTATCTTCAGGACCAGTGGAGACTCACCCGCAAGCTGACGTTGAATGCCGGCGTGAGGTGGGATTACGAGTCAGGCCTGGCATCCTACGTGAACCCGGACTACGCTGGGTGGCAGCCCCGAGTCGGCATTGCCTACTCCCCCGACAGCAAGACGGTGATTCGCGCCGGTTTCGGGATGTTCGATGACCGCTACAACATGACGTTCTTTTATGTGCCCAATACGCAGAAAGTGGCCCCGGGCTACCTCTGCGCCAATACTCCGTCGTCTGCCACAGCCGCCGCCTGCGCCGCAGCTGGAGTCAAACCTCAGAATCTTCCAATGCTTCAGTCGAATCTGGGGCAGGCCGGCCAGGGCTACCAATTATTTGCTTTTCCGGGCGCAGCGGGCGCAGCGGCATTTGCGGAAGGCATTATTGAAACCGGGGGATATGGCGCCTTTCCGCCGATCAATCCGGTCCAAATGGCCGGAGCTTGCTCGGTCAACTTCGCTTGCGGCGTTGGCTCAGGAGGGATGGATCACAGTGTCAGCAAAATACCTTATGCCGAACAAGCCAGCCTTGAAATTGACCGGCAGTTCGGGAAGGGGCTCGCGGTTAACCTAGGATATCTCTTCGTTTCCGCGCACCGGCTCGTTCGCGGCAATAACATCAACGTACCGTGCCCTGTAGGCACGACGGACACCAACCAGGCCGCGAATCCCACGGACCCGAATCCGTGGCCCATTGTCCCAGTATTTCCCGATTGGGTGCCGGGGAAACTCAATGCGGACGGCACATTCTCCAGTTGCAGCTCCGGCACGCCGACGCTCGCCACGGGCGCGCTTGCGGGCTTGGGTCCATTTTTCGCCGGTGCCGGCGCCGACAGTGGACTGCAGACGATGAGCGCGGGTCTGTTGGATTACAACAACGGTGTCGCTAGTGCGAACTACCACGGTGGAACTTTGACGGTCATAGAGAGAGGCAAGTACCTTAGCCTTACGGCCAACTACACCTACTCCCATACGATCGACAACGGCAACTTCACCACGTTCATCAACCTGCCGGTCAATCAGTTTGATTATAAGGCGGAGCGCGCCAACTCGAACCAGGACGGCCGCCACCGCTTCGTAGCCAACTTCAGCGCCACGGGGCCCGATAACAGCTTCGCCAGGCATTTCGTTTTCAGCAGCATCGTCACGGCGCAATCCGGCAGGCCCTTCACGATTTTCTATGGCGCCAGTACCTTGAATGATGTCGCCGGCGGCGCAACCGACCGCGTGGGCGGCGCACCGCTCAATCCCCAATGCACTTCCGCGAGCGACTGCTCCACCATGATCCCGAGGAATACTTACGTTGGGGATCCTGAATATACTTGGGATCTTCGCCTTTCCCGGTACTTCCAAGTTCGCGAGAAATACAGGATCGACCTGAGCATCGATGCGTTCAACCTTCTGAACAGGAAAAATGTGGATGAAGTGACTTCGGTCTACGGGTCGCCCGTTTTCTGCGGGACAACCCCGGTCATTCCGCAGCATTACAATGATGCTGTCAGCCAAGCGATCCAGCAGCAAGCTGCCTCCACAGTTTGTCCAGCCGGTCCAATAGCGGTTCCCGGTGGGACTTTGGCTCCCACACCGATACCGCTGGGTGGCGGTTCTGCTCTGTTTATCCCAACAAAACCGAACCCGAGCTTTGGATTGCCCAGGACGATGCTGAACCCGCGCCAGCTCCAGTTTGGGCTAAAGTTCTCGTTCTGAGGAAATTCACAGGGAGTGGGCAAGCGGCAAGAACGTTTGCTCACCCCCTGTGAAATCGGATTTCGAGAGCGTACTTTTGTCAGCGCAGTCCGAGTTCCCGGCAAATTGAAGTCCGAATTTGCAACCGCGAGCGTCGAGCGCTTCGGGCAAAGTTGCGTTCGTAAGATGCTCATCCCGAGGAATACTTTCCTCCACCGCGCGAACATGCCGAAACTCAACGCGAAGCCGGAGGCGCTCAACGTCGAATTCGCAAAGTCGGCGATCGTCCTTGTGGAAATGCAGAACGCATTCGCGAGTAAGGGCGGGCTGCTCGACATTGCGGGGGTGGACCTGGCGGCTGCGCCTCGCGTCGTGCAGACCATTCGAGACGTCATCGGCGCCGCAGTGCGAAGATGCCTCCTCATCAATCCAATCCCGATCCGTGTAGGTCATGCCGCAACGTCCGGGAACCTTACGTGCCGGTCCTGAGCGGTAGAAAGGACAAGAACGAGGACCATAACAGAATGCCTCGGTTCGATAGCGGCGCTTACTTGGATTCCACTGGTCAATAATCATATCGACCGCCATTTGCCATCCTCAAATGCATCGCGTGCATTTTTCCTCGAAGGTTCGTGCCGCCAGTCGCCGATGGCCGCGTTCCCTGTAGATCCGAAGAGGTGGTGGGACACCGAGCCACAGCGGAGACGGTTTCTCTTCCTCGACCTCGCATTTAGTGACTTTCAGATCGCTCACCTTATAAAACTCAGCGGTCTCCAGACGCGGATCGGCAACTGGTAGAGCTTCACTAGCGACGGTGTTACGGGCCCGAAATTGGTGTTTGGCGTGAGCGCCTTCCCCCACGCCGACCAGAAACTCCCGGGTCTTGTTTCCGATGTTTCCACGCGCCGTTAACCCGTAACCCAAATACATGTGGGCCCGCTGATCGAATAAGCGGCCCAAACGGATTTGCGCTTGAATCGAAATCAACACACCGCTCCACGGGATTTTCTCAACTCCATTGCTCTTTAAGAAGGTCAAGCGGCGCGCCTCTCTAATCGGTATTCGTGATGCAGTCCTGTCATTCGCTAAAATGCCATCTGCGTCAGAACTAAGACAATTCGCAAGAGCTCCTGCGAGAACCGAGCATGGTTGGATTCTAGCGTGTACGGCGTCAGCAGTGTTTCCAGAGATCGCGCCCGTCGCCGCCGTCAAAGGAAGCCCAACTATACGCACGTTTGGTCCCCTGGCCCTCATAATTAGAAACGTCAGGCGGTTCGGTCGTAGCGGTGGTGCACCTCACCCAGTCGCGCCTGCAAAACTACAGCGCCCCGATTTCGGGATTGAACTCTCCCAGCCGGAGTTTGCTTTCCTAGTCATGAGGCGCCAGCCCAGCGTAACGGCTTGGGCGATAATGATCTCACCTAATGCGGCCAACTCACCTTCATCGGGCACGGCAGAGGTTGCACGGCGTCGTTTTCCCGCAATCGCTTTGTACAGCGCATCGGCGCGGGCGGGTTTTACATTAGACAGTTTCTTCCAAACCTTGATCAATTCACGGTCAATTTCGGCTCCCCATTCTTCTTGGGTCATGCCGAAACGCCGGGGAAGTCGGGCGATGATCTGAGGCATCGCCTTCCCAAAAACCAGACCTCTTCTGTTTTTCTTCGGACTGCCCATTACGCCCTCAATTATACATCCCTATGAGTTGGTCAATTTCGCTTGACTGCTTGCCCAGCCTATACAAAATCCTGCAGGTTCTCAGCGTCACGATTCTCGAGAAAACCCCTCTTTTACAAGGGTTTTCTTACTTCGACACCGACCCTCCGGAGTGCGTTCCCGATATTCAGTTGGAACTATCAACTTATGATGGGACAGCATCGCTGCGTGATATCAAATCCGCGCAGTTCCCGAAACCTCTGCGAAAGATGGAGGTTGCGATGTTCTGGAGCCGAACGGATATCAAATGGAAATTCCGAATATTGGAAAGTGGGAGGGCTACGCCTCGGATACGCCTGCTGAGAAGGGTGCCGAAATTTTGCCTTGTTCGTTGGATTTGCGGCGGCCGCATTCTACATCTTGCTTTGCTTGCTCCCGCCGATGTTTTTCGATGCTCGTTGGCGAACGAAACCTTGGCGTGCCCGTGCATGTTTCCCATAGCCGTCATATTTTCCCACAGCCTGAAGGATCGTTTTCCTTTGCCCCCTGCTCAGGGTGTCCTATCATAAAATCGCACTGTTAAAGGGGGCAAGCGAAGACTCAGGAGGTAAACCTTCATGGCACAACCACAAGCGGCTCGAATTACCTGTGGTCAATGCAACGGTTGGTACAATTCGGAAAGTGAATTGCGCGACCACATGCAGACGGCTCATCGCAGGTTTGTCCCAGAACAAAGTACTTTGCAGCACGGTGGTACACAACCAAATAGCTCTGAAGATCAATATGGTACGTCAAAGGAAGTATGGGCCAAACTTTCTGTACGGTTGAGGAATCGAGTCCAAGCCCGCTTCAACCCGGAAGAGCTAGACGCCATTGACCGATTCATACTACTTGCCAGTCAGGACTCGGTCTTCGATCACATGCGCCGATAATCGCGATTCGCAAAGTTTGTTGACCGGACACCACCGTAATTGATAGCCAGCAAGTTGTCCTGTCGCATCACCCGGCTCATCCCTTCCACGGCCCGCTCGCGGAACCGCACTGGGTAATGCTTATACCTTTTCGCTGGCGACGCTCTCCCTTTGATGAAAAGTGTCGAATTCCTCGCCGTCTCATTTTAGGACTCAGTCCAGCTTTCGCAGTTACAGAATCATCTACACTCCTGAAATATCCGATCTCACTCCCGTTTTGGAATTTGGCGAACCGCACCCAGGACAATCATAACCAGATGCGCGGAGCCATCGTCAGCAAGTGGAATATTTGCCCGACCGAGCACGACCTTGCGCTCTATGTTCGTTGAAGCGACGCCGTGGCTGTAGCCGAGGGGATTTTCTACTTTGATCTTGTAGGTAGCGGAGTGATATCGAAAATCAATGGAGTAGCCGCGCCAGTTTCGACGAATGCAAGGATCAACGCAAAGCACCTGCCCGCACACGCGTAGGCCGAGGATCCATTCGAGACCCGCGCGGTAGAGCCAGCCCGCCGAACCACTGTACCAAGTCCATCCGCCTCGTCCAACGTGTGGAGGTTCGGCATAAACATCACCGGCAAGCACATATGGCTCAACTTTGTAGCGCTGAACGCTCGAACGCGAGATGGTGCGGTTGATTGGATTCAACAATCATCACACCCAGTCCACACGTATAATCGATTTCTTTGAGTTCACTCAATAAGTTCCCTGTCTTGTCGATGGTGCATATTGAACCTGGTCTTCGGAGAACGTGACACGATGTTGGTTCCGAATCGTGGAACCCGCTGAGGACGCAAGCGGCCACACGCCTAGATCCTGTTGTAATCCACATAGATTTTGCTAAGTTGCCTTAGCCTTACTACATTCCGCCCATGCCGCCGCCTGACGCAGCCGCGGCCTTCATTCCCTCTTCCTTGATTTCGGCCACCAGGGCTTCAGTGGTTAGCATCAGGGCGGCGATAGACGCAGCGTTCTGCAACGCCAGGCGGGTGACCTTGGCCGGGTCGATTACACCAGCCTTGACCAGGTCGGTGAATTCGCCGCTATCCGCGTTGAAGCCGAAGTTCTCATCCTTTGATTCGCGGATGCGGCCGACGACCACGGCGCCCTCGTGCCCCGCGTTCTGGGCGATCTGGCGCGTGGGCTCTTCCAACGCCCGCTTGACGAGGTTCACGCCGATGGCCTCATCCCCGTGGAGCTTCAGCTTCTCGAGCGCCGGGATGCAGCGCAGCAGAGCCACGCCGCCGCCGGGCACGATGCCTTCCTCGACAGCCGCGCGCGTGGCGTGCATGGCGTCCTCGACGCGCGCCTTCTTCTCCTTGAGCTCGGTTTCGGTAGCCGCGCCCACTTTGATCACGGCAACACCACCCACCAGCTTGGCTAAACGCTCCTGCAGCTTTTCCTTGTCGTAGTCCGAGGTGGTCTCTTCGACCTGCGCGCGGAGCTGCTTGATGCGGCCTTCGATCTCGCTGGGCTTGCCCGCGCCCTCGATGACCGTGGTGTTGTCTTTGTCGATGGTCACTTTCTTGGCGCGGCCTAAGTCCTCGATCTTCACGTTTTCGAGTTTGATGCCGAGGTCTTCGGTGATGGCCTTGCCGCTCGTCAAGGTAGCGATGTCCTCGAGCATGGCCTTGCGGCGATCGCCGAAGCCCGGTGCCTTCACTGCGGCGCACTGCAGCGTGCCGCGGAGCTTATTCACCACCAGGGTCGCGAGGGCTTCGCCATCAACGTCTTCGGCGATAATCAGCAGCGGCTTGCCCATCTTGGCGGTCTGTTCGAGCAAGGGCAGCACATCCTTCATCGAGCTGATTTTCTTCTCGTGGATCAGGATGTGAACGTCCTCGAGCACGCATTCCATTCGCTCCGGGTTGGTGACAAAGTACGGCGAGAGATATCCGCGGTCGAACTGCATTCCTTCGACCACTTCAAGCGTGGTCTCCATCGTCCTTGATTCCTCAACGGTGATGACGCCGTCCTTCCCCACCTTCTTCATCGCCTCGGCGATGATGCTGCCAACCTGCTTGTCGGTGTTGGCACTGATGGTGCCTACTTGCGCGATCATTTCGCCTTTCACGTCCTTATGGAGCTTTTTGATCTCGTCAACGGCCACTTCGACGGCCTTCTCGATGCCGCGCTTGAGCGCCATCGGGCTGGCGCCCGCGGCAACCGTACGGACGCCTTCACGGAAGATTGCCTGAGCCAGTACGGTCGCGGTGGTGGTGCCATCACCGGCCACATCGGAAGTCTTGGACGCCACTTCGCGCACCATCTGCGCTCCCATGTTTTCGAGCGGATCCTGCAGCTCGATTTCCTTCGCCACGGTCACTCCGTCCTTGGTGATGATTGGCGCGCCAAACTTCTTTTCGATCACGGCATTGCGCCCTTTCGGTCCCAGCGTGATCTTCACGGCGTCGGCGAGAATGTTGACGCCGCGCAGAATCGCTTGACGTGAATTCTCACCTGTTACAATTTGTTTTGCCATTGGAGTTCACCCTCCTGGGTGAATGAGATCCTTTGCCCCGACCAGAACATATGGACCGGGGGAAACTACTTTTTGCCGGAGGCTGCTTTTGCCATTCCGCTGAGCTTCGCCAGGATGTCTTCCTCGCGGAGGATCAGATACTCCTGGTTATCGATCGTGATGTCGTTGCCGGTGTATTTGCCGAACAAGATCCGATCCCCCGCCTTCACGTCCAATGGTACGCGTTGCCCTTTTTCGATCTTTCCAGCCCCGACTGCAATCACTTCGCCTTCCTGAGGTTTCTCTTTAGCCGTATCAGGAATGATGATGCCGCCTTTCGCCGTCTCTTTCTCTTCGAGTCGCCTCACCAGGACGCGATCATGTAGGGGTGTTATTTGAACCTTCATTTTCGATCCTCCGTTAGATTCACCTTAAAGATTTCGAAAACTATCTTGCCGTTGTGCCCAATTGCCCTCAGGGGCGAAGTGTCCTGATGTTCTTCTGCCGCTCCCCTTCCAAGTCACCCGTCACTTTCTTCACGCGTTCGGCCTCCCTCTGCGGGGCCTGTTGCTGTTCCAGCAGCACGGATTCAGCAATGGAGGCCCCAGCTTGAGCGTCCAACCGTTTATCAAACATGACAATCGCGAAAGTATTCGACGACCAGGGCCGAAAAAGATTGAACGAATATTGGGAGTCTTCCCACCGTGCGACCACCTTTTCGCTCGCCCGATACGATGGGTTCGTGGGGAAATTGACATCGGCGACAGGCCTCGTGGCTACCCCGTATTTTGCGGAAACGACCCGTATCATGTCTTCGTCGGTTAGCCCTTTGATCGCGGAACCGTCGTAGGTCACAAGCATCCTGTAGAGTTCACCATTGTTGAAAGAGAAGAGGACCTTCTCGACGGGCTCTGCCGGGCGCGAGGAACCATAAGGTTGCGGCGGATACCAGGTCAACTCTTGAATTAATGCCGGCTGCTGGTGCATCACCTCTGCCTCAATCGGCATTCGGTCAATCTGCTTTGAAACACTGGCCAAGCTCATCCCGAACGAGAAATTCCGGTACTTGGAGAGATCTTGGGCGTGAATTACAGAGGCCGATATCAAAATCATGATTGCTGCAAGTACTCCACGGCTTAATATTTTCATTTTTGAATCTCCTTTACGACTTCGGCGAGCGAGACGCTCGGGTTCAAGCCGCAACAAGAGTTGCATCCTTCCACGCATCCGATTTTCCCCTCCCGGAGAGAAACATGCCTTCCTGCAAATTGCGCAAGTGGAAGGAAACTCTCGCATATGGCACTCCGAGAAAATGTTTAAAGGCCACGCGCGTGATCTCCAGGGAGTTGAAATTCCCATACTTCAGCCCAGCCAGAATTTTCCTGATTGCTCTGAGAACTGTTTCCTGCCCGTCACGGCCGAATGCGGTAGCTTTGCTTTCGCCGGCCAAGAAGAAAAAGGTCCATCCAGTGTCGTGCATTTTACGATCCATCGCATACCCATCTAGACCTGTGACCGATCGCCAACCCGGCGAATACGACTCACTTTCAATCGTGAGGCTGCCTGGAAAAAGTGTGCCTTCCTTGATTAGGACCGTGCCCTCTTTGATCAATTCTCGCATTTTAAGCCTCCGCAAAAATTACTGTGACTCTCGACGTAGGGCAGGTTGCCTTCAGTTTCTGAACGCTACGGGTAGTAATCCGTTGCGACCCTGTTCTTGCGCCAACCCGAATCGTTGCGATCTGCTGAATTCAGCTGAGGGCGACATTGGCAATCTTGTGGAAGGTGGAGTTCGCAACGTCAAAAGTCTCAATCCGAGGACTCCCCTCAATCACGCTGGACATGATCTTCGCCACGCCCGGATAGGACCCGCGGTGGTAGGCTTCAGCATCTTCTGCTCTGGTCCACAAACTGAGCGCAAACGCTTCCTTACCCCCAGGGCTAACGAATGTGATTTCGTCCTGAAATCCATTCTGCTCGCGAAGCAGGGGAATGATCTCGGCCTCCATCTTTTGGGTAAACTCAGCGACGCTATTGGGTTTCAGGTGCATGTAGACTCTGCGTGCAAACATGGCAGTCTCCTTGCTTTTTGCAAGCGGTGATTCAGAGAACTTATTTCGGTTGACTCTGCCGGGTTGTTAACCTACTCGCTTAACCACGATGAGTTAATTTACTTGACGAGTCAAGTACAAAATGTAATCATTTTAAAGATTAACAAATATAGTTATCTGGCAGGAGGTTCGTCGTGGATGTCTGTTCGTTGATTCGGCAGCGGTTAGAGGAGTTAGGGCTCGAACAGAGGGATTTGGCGGCCGCGGCTAAAGTTACGGAGTCTTACATCTCCCAGCTATTGACCCGCAAGAAGGGGCCTCCGGCCCCAGAAAGAACAGATATCTACGAAAGGATGGGCAAGTTTCTGAAGCTCCCTGCCGGTAAGCTTTCCAATCTGGCCGACTCGCAAAGAAAAGAAGAGCTAAGGAGAAATTTGGGTGACCCGCCGGCTCCCCTCTTTCAAGAAACTCGCGAATTAATCTTAGGGAAATGCCGACTTGAAAAACGGAAAGAAGTTCGCGCGATCTTTGAGAAGCAGCCCTTTGGAGAGCTGGAACGCCTCGCCACACAAAAACTACTGGATGTGGTTAAAAGGGTCGCCAAAGAAGAATTGGAAAGTGAGAATTGGCTCCATTTGGTGGCTCGACTCAGCGGCCGCAGTTATGAGCAGACACGAGTCAACATCCTCGAGTTCCTGGATACAGATCTTTTCAACGTGTCGGATGAGAACTGCGTGTCCTTTCTGGAGCCGCTCATTGAGTCCTGGGATATCGACCTTGCGACCTTCGGAATGGAAATTGTGCTCAGTCGAAGACTTGCGCCCGGAGATCCCAAGAAATTCGAATACGTAGAGAGAGAATCCGGCCGACCTGAGGAAGAACCCGGGCTGCGAGAATTTCTTCAGGACCCTTCGCTGAGGGGCGATGCCACTTCCAATGAAATCGAATTCCTGAAACATCTGAGGATCAAAGGAAAACGGCCGACTCCCCTCTATTATTACCGGGAATTGCAGAACCTGAGAGATCCGCTCCATTTTCGTGAGGCACGGGGAAAATGACTGCGCCTTTCTGTAGGATCCGGGCCATCAGAATCTTAATCATTGCGCGCTTTTTCTTGTGTTAGTTCTTCAGTCATCACGGTGTAGTGCATCAGGATCGCCATCCCAAACGAGGTCGTCATGGCAACGTCCGAGGCGTCACGGCTGGTGGCCATCAGCACGCGGCCATAGCGCGGATGGTTAGAGGTCGCTTCGGTGGCAATGGCGGGGGCACATAGGGCCTAAACGACTCGTCCTTGAAGGACTTGACGACATAGGTCCCCAGGCGGCTGTTCGGTTTGGTTGGCATCGCCATCACAAAACCATCGTTTCGTTAGGAACCTCGCAACGAAACTATATAGTCCTTTCGTTTCGTTAGCTAGTGAAGGGTCTTTATGCCAGAGAAATGGTCACGCCGGTTTCTGAAGTCCTGCTCAATATCAAATGTTCGGCGCCTCGGCAACAACATAGCCAAGGGCTGAGTACCCGGCTAACGCGCGCCAATCTCCTTCGCAAAATGCTGTGTGGCAAATCGGTGCGCCGTCTCTCGAAGAATCGAAGTTGCGCGCCAGCACGGGAACGGAGTAGCTGATTCCCTGCCCTCGGGATCAGGAAATCTTGACGTCCAACTGGGGCGGGAGCGAAGTTAGAATCTCTCCATGCGGAGGATGGAGTCTCACGCGAACTCTTCTCCGCCATATTCCCTGCTAACAGGGAAAAATACAGGGAGTTTTGCACCTTCATTCGCACTGCCTCGAAGATAAGTCCTAACCAAGGAGGGCTATAGCGAGGGAAAATGCGTTTTTGCGGTCCATCGGAATAGGGATCATTCAGGGAATGAACAGGGAATGCCGATTCCCTGTCACGGGCTCTTTGGCAATTTGACATCGCCTGTCCTTCGCTGGAAGGCGCAAGTGATTGCACGCCTGTCATTCAACCGTCCACGCCCGGCCTCTTGGTCCCGAACCAGGTGACAAGGCTTGCTGAAACTTATTGAATTCTATTGATTCTAAGTGAATCTTGTTGAATCGTTTGCGGCCTGCTTATTGGAGTTGATTGAGTCTTGTTGAAGCTTGGTGCTTTCGCAGCTACAAAATCGTCTACATTCTTGAAATGCCCAACCTCGTAGCCGTCTTGAATTTTGCCGAACCACACGGCCATGCAATCCTCGATTGATGCGAGTGATCGGCTAGCTCGAAAGGCTTTCCGTGGGCCGTTCGCCGATACATTTTGGCCCAGCACTTTGTCCGTGAAAGCTTTGCCGCCGGGTCGGTCAAGATTTTCGTATATGGCCGCAGCTCTTCTTCCGGTGGGAAGCTGTTGTAATGTGGTGGCGGGCGTGCGAAGTCGAACCCGACGGGCGCCTCCGCCCTCGCGCGGGACATGTGTTGCAGTCAGAAACGCACTGCATCCCATAGTCTGTTCAACGGCTTCAAATCAACGCTCGCGGGCAAGTCACCGGCCGTCGTGATGACGGCGGGATGTAAATCGAGAATCGCTGGCGAGACCGGCCCCGCCACCTCTTCTGTGTTCGATGCCTCCGATGTGAATACTGCCGGTGGGAGCGCGACGCCGAATCTCGAAGGCCCGAGCGCGGCGAGCGATCTGAATCCGCTCGGCGACATGGAGCGCGTCTCGGGACACAGAATGCATCCCCATGCCTGCTCGGCGATCAAACTGCTGATCGTGCCCATTGAATCCCGGCAAGTCAGCAGCAGAACAGGAAGCGCATCATAAAAGCGGACGATATTGATTGTCGTCGCGAGGCGCAAGGCCCACTCCGCGACGGTTTCGGCCGGGAGTGTGGGCGGAACCTGCTCCCGAACGAAAATTGTATCGGCGCCAGCTTCGACAAACGCACGAGCGACGGCCGCAGTCACTTCACCGGCAAGATTCATCGCAGCAGCATCTGGGTCCCGATCACGATTGCCATTCGTATCATTCGTTTGAGTAAGAAGCGCGCCCAACGTAAACGGCCCTGTCACGCCAGCTATCAACAAGGATTGACCTCTGACGAGGGGTTTCATCCGCGCGATGACGTCAACGGCGACGGGAACCCGCCCGCTCTTCGCGACCTCATCTGGTGAGCGAAGCCCGCCAGGCAAATCAAAGTTCTCGCCAGGTTGCGGCCAGCGTAATGAGGCCCGTTGTCCCTGCGCGTCCCAATCGAGTGCACCACCCAGCGCTTCGGCTTCGAGAAACGGATCGAAATAACAGGTCACGCCATCCGAACGCAAGTGCGTGCGGATTTGTCGCAAAGCGTTCGAAATCTTCGTGGGATTCGAAAGGAAATTGCGGAGCGGAAGACTCTCGATTCGCGCCCCGAGCGAAAACACGATAGGGAGGAAAAGCGCGCGTGGCGGCGCGATCCCCTGCAATAGTCCTTTGACCGCCTGTCGAGGGTTGAATGTCTCCACCATCATCAATTCAGGGCCGGAAAATCGGTCCGGTCGGCTTCGCGTCAGGCCAGGAGCCATACCACTGCAGGATTTCCTTTGGCGGGCTCAGCTTATTCCATTCGCGTTCAAATTCATCGTACGACTTTCCCCGCGCGAGCCGCGCCCGCCGCTCTGCATCGCGCTGCTGGTTGGTTTTCTGGGGGTCGAGCTTCCGCCGCTCAGGATCGTAGGCGATTCGATAGATGTTCTGCGCCGTCCAGTCCGAAATGATGTTCTTGCGAAGATCTTCGAGAATCTCATGTGGGTCGCGCTCGAGCGGGTCGCCGTAGCCGGGCCCGCCGCCACTGAAGCCGAACAGCAAATCGCCCTCTTCATAGACTTTCGGCGTCCGTGCGACGAGCTCGTAATTCCACTCGCCGTGGATTGTGTCTTTTTCAAGGATTGCGCGGAGATCGAGCGTCACGCTCGAATCGCCCTTGCGCATCGATTCAAGCAGGTCCGCCTTTCGCACGCTAATGCCCGGAACGGGCGCAGACGCGTAGCCACCGAAAAGCGGTTGGCCGAGCGGCACCTTCGTGCCGTTGCCCATACACATCGAGACGAGTTCCGGCATCTTGTGGATCATCCATTGTTGCACGCCGCCCGAGCCGCCGCGATGCAGCCCGTGTCCGCAGGAGTCTTTCCAATGCTGCGAAAGGGTGACCGTAATGGGCAGCTCGCTTTCGACCTGCTCGGAATCGGGAGCGCGGCCAAAAGCGCACCACGCAAACCCGTAGGCGTCCATGCCGTCGGAAGCCGCGCGCCCGCCCTGTCCCATCGTGTTGAGCGAGAAGGAGAGCACGTCAGCAACCGCAAGCTTCCATTGCGATAGCCCGGCGCAAATTTGGGAAGTGTGCTGGCTGCCGGGCGCCGCCGCAATTTGCTGCCACAAGCTCCCGCTCGAAAATGCCATCTTCGCAAATGCATTATGCGTCGCGCAGCGCGTCTGCATGCCGATGAACACGCAGCA
Source organism: uncultured Acidobacteriota bacterium (assembly GCA_963719875.1). Taxonomy (GTDB): domain Bacteria; phylum Acidobacteriota; class Terriglobia; order Acidiferrales; family UBA7541; genus Palsa-360. The sequence continues at coordinate 1,524,419 of CAVRDJ010000004.1, forward strand.
ACTCGTTGCGGCCAACTTGTCCGGATTCAGAATGCTACCTTCCGGAAACACGAAATCGATCGGCGCAAATGTGCTGCTGCAAATTGGCAGGTCGTGGAACAAGTACTCGTAGAAGAAATTGGCGATGTGCCCGACGACGGCTTGCGGATGAACATTGTAGGAGGATGGATTCTCAGGCGAAGTGCCGTGGAAGTCGAAAACGAGACGTTCGCCCTGCTTCGTCAGCGTGAGGTAGCAGGCACGGACGAGCGCCGGCGTCCATCCGATCGCGTCATTAAAGACGACCGCGCGGAATTTTCCGTCCGGCAGCGCCCGAATTTTCTTGCGCGCGCCTTCTTCCGCCGTTTCGCACATCCGGCGCAGCAGCCCGACGACGAAATCCTGCCCACGTTTATCGGCCAGCTCGAGCAAGCGCACGCGAACGCGGTCCGCCGTGGTGCAACGAGCGCGTAAATCCGAGATGAACATGGCCGGCGCCCGAAGGCCATATACAGAGTAAAACTCGAGGAAATCGTTGCGCAGCTCGAAGTTTTCGCCGATCTTGATCGGCGGCAAATTGAGCCCTTCCTCGAAGCGCGCCGCCACGGCCCTTCGCATGGCGGCTCAATCACTTCATCATAGCCAATCCCATCTCGGGCACTTCTATCGCCGGATGCGGGCCAAGCTGGGCGCTCCCAAAGCGATCACGGCCACGGCGCACAAACTGGCGCGGATCATCTATCACATGGTGACCGCAGGCCAGGAATACCATGAGACCATCTACGCGCAAAACGAAATACGGCATCGCCAATATCTAGAAGCTAGGCTCCGCAAACAGGCCCGGGAGCTTGGGCTACAACTCGTTGCCGCATCATAGAAAACAGGAAGTTCCTCAGGAGGACTTATCAAGACGTTGCCCTTGAATACTAACAAATCCGATCCCAAGGAGAATCCGCCGTTCCCACTCAAAATGAACCGCGCCAACGGGCTATTCAAAGCCCGGCAGAACGATTTGTGTCACAGTCCTAAGTGATTGAACCGCACTTTTTAAGGTTATATCCCGATAGCCGCATCGTAAATGCTGTAGGATCATTTCTTTAGAAAGGCGCTATTTGCCTGCGCAGGTCAAGGGCAGCCATCTTGCTCTGAATGGTTTCGCCCAGAATGCGGAAGATGAGCCGGGATTGTTGATTGCGATTGAGGCTGTGATTCAAAACCAAACTTGTTTCCCGTGGGACCCAACCATTAAAGAGCCTGAGTAACGGAGGGCTTGTGGGAATCGATCTATCGAATGCCTGGAAAAGCGGAAGCAGAATTATTAACATGGCCATCTCGCTCTTGCCAAATATTCTTCTCGCTGGCCTCATCTTTGTTCTATTTCTGGTTCTCGCATGGGCGGCCAAATCGGCGGTTCAGCGGTTTAGCCGACGCCGCCAGAGGCGTCAGAATCTCGTGTTGTTGCTAGGCCAACTCGCCCAGACGACAGTTGCCGTGCTGGGTCTTCTGATTGCTCTTTCCGTAATCGCGCCCTCCTTTCATGCCGGAGATCTGATCAAGTTGCTAGGTGTTGGCAGCGTTGCCATAGGGTTTGCCTTCCAGAATATTCTGCAAAATTTTCTAGCCGGCATTTTGCTGTTGTTACATGAACCGTTCAAATTGGGCGATGTGATAAATGTGAACGGCCTCGAAGGAAAGGTCGAAGATATCCAAACGAGGGCAACTGTAATCAGTAGTGCTGAGGGTCACCGTGTAGTGATCCCGAACGCGGTGCTGTTCACCAATCCGGTCGCGGTAAATAATCCCACTCTCAAGAAGGACGAGGAGCACCATGAGGCTGAATCAATGCCCGTACATAGCGGATCGGGAATGTGATAGGGTCCAATCCCCTCAAGGCAAGAATATCTAAACTACGCAAAGCCTTCGCTGTTGATCGACGAAGCCGCCAACCGAATACATAGCAGTCGCCCATTGATTTACCTTGTTCCGGGTATAGGTAATTTACGCAGCGACCTTTAATTTAGGTGCGTATCAAGACGCGTGATTAAAAGGAGTGGTCATGGTCAAAGACATCACTAAAGATCAAGCAAAGGGTACGGCCCACGAAGTCAAAGGCAAGATCAAAGAAAAGGTTGGTCGCGTCACCAGCAACCCTGAGTTGGAAGAGGAAGGTCAAGATGAAAAGACAGCTGGCAAAGTCCAAAAGAAGGTAGGTCAAATCGAGAAGGTATTTGGAAAGTAGGTTGCCCCGAATGTCCTTGCTTTTGTCATCCCAGGGGTCGAACGCATTCAGTTCCCATATGAGAGTGCCACGAAACACTGAAATTCGCAGCGAGCACAATGGAGGCTTACTATGCTTTTGCTAATTATTCTTCTGGTGCTGTTGTTCGGCGGGGGTGGCGGATATTACGGTTATTCAAGGTGGGGAACTGGTGGAGGGATCGGCGTTGTCGGTACAGTTCTCCTCATTTTATTAGTCGTGTACTTGCTCGGGGGAGTCCGTTGAGAAAGTGAAGAAGCCGCACAAAAGGTAATAAAAGGATAAGAGTGATCCAAACTGATCTGAAGCTAGGGTGACGACATGAAGACACCCCTACACATGTCTATTAGTTCTCTCGTGAATCTCCTCTTTATGTTCTGTTTTGCTGCCGGGCTGTTTCGCAGACACGCAAACGCTCAGAAATCTGCTCCTCCCAATGCCACCCCTCACAAGAGCAAAATCGAAGTGCGCAACAATGCCGCCAGCCTGCTTGCCGATCTCCTGGGCGACGAAAAGAATGTCAGCAAAATCTTAATCATTAAGCGCACTTCCGCCGAACTCGGACGGCTGATTAAAGCGATTTCAAAGACTGCAGGTGACGGAGCAGAACAATTGGAATCGTTAGCGAAGAATGATACGACGCTGAATCTGCACGCGCTTCAACTTCCGCCTGGTGAGCCGGCCACTCGTGCTGCTATGTCCAAAACGAGGGAGCACGAACTTCTTTTCTCTTCGGGCGAGAAATTTGAATTGAACCTGCTACTCACCCAAACTACTGCGTTGGACTACGGATCACATCTGGCCAAGATTGCAGCTGAGAATTCTTCCTCGCCGGAACAACAGCAAAACTTCCATTTACTCGATATCGCGCTGAACACTCTATTCCAGCAAGTCGTTGCGACATTACGTGCGGTTCCTGGAAAATAAACCTACGTTCGCATGGTGAGTCCAAGAACTTGGCTACCTAATCCGCATCATTCAGAGGTTCGGGGCTCGGTTGTGTCAGACTTTCTTCGTGCGTTCATCGTCTTCGCGGCGTCTAGGTACGGGACTGGCAACGCCCACACTTCAAACGCGAGCGCAGCCCGAGGCCGAGACGTTTATGGGGACAGTTTTGAAAAATGGCGAGAACTTTGTGCTGAGTGGTTCAGCGACGAAGACCAGATATACGCTCGACGACCCAAGAAAGGCGAGGCCCTTTGAAGGCAAGAAAGTAAAAGTCACTGGCACGCTCGATATAGCCGGCAAAATGATGCACGTCGAAACCATTTAGGACATCTCCTAGCTGTTGGTCTGAGCGCAACCTATGGCGGTGACGAATTGGAATTAGGCAAGTTCAAATGAATAAGGGGAGTTTCAAGACGCATAACAATAATGAGGAATTGCCAGCCCCTGAACAAATAGAGCGACGAACTTACCAAATTTAATTGGAGCGCGGCTTTCACCCCGTCAGCGCTTTAGGGGATTGGCTCGCGACCGAAAAAGAACCAACCGAACTATCAAAGAGGAGCATCTTCCAAGACGATCGAACATTTTACTCGGCCATTTGTTCGACACCAAACCAGCACGTCGTCTAACTGCTTTCGTTAAATTAATCCAGATTCTCTTATGTGTGGCATGCCGTTTGCCCTTCCCTTCTTGGCCAGCCACATCGGACGCTCGAGGGTTGTTATGGACAAATTCAAAAGCAAGCAGAGAGCAATTGGTATTCTTTTCGTTTTGGCAAGCATCCTAGTACTTATTGCTGCTTGGGATCTTCCTGAGGACAGATCCGCATGAGCGAGGTGAGAAACTAACGGAACCAGGGAGGGAACCGCACTCAGGCGAAATTCCCGTATTATTCAAGTGTTCATATTATGGCGAGAGCTTCCCGGGAAAGATAGGATATTGCATGGATGATTGGTCACAGGGATCCGGGGAGTGTTGCTCCCCGACCCGGTCCATGCCTCCACGCCAAATCCTGATGGTTAGAGACTCAAAGCCGAGGAAAACCAAAACGAATGGGAGGAATGCAATGGCGAAATACGGAAAGGCTGCTGCCGAGAGTGTTAGGAGCGCAATGCACCGGGAAAAGGCAGGGACGCTCCGTTCGGGCAAAGGCGGTAAAGGTGGCAAAGTCACGAGCCGAAACCAAGCGATTGCTATCGGCCTTTCTGAGGCACGCAAGAAAGGCGCGAAGGTCCCAAAGAAGAAGTTTTAGCGTTTCCATCACGAGAGTAAAACAGATCGCGTTTAATTGACATATGCAAGAGAAGGATCGAGACTGCCTCTTACACCTGAATGAGCAACGGGGGCCTTAATAGGAATAAATATCTAAGGGACTGCGCGCAAGGGAATCTACGGAGGCGTCGCATTGCTAAGCCGCTGAAAGAACCGCCGTCTTGGATCGAGAATCGAAGAGATATTAGCGTAAGAACAGAGATGAAGTCCCCCCCTCAATCCTCAACAGTTGGTTGGACATTCCAAGGCTTCAGGACCTAAGGTAAGATCAGGCGGCCGAGCGCCTATCCATGACTACGAAAATCAGAAGAATCAGTACGAGAAGACCCAATCCCCCGCTTGGATAGTACCCCCAGCCCGCACTGTAGGGCCACGTCGGCAAGCTCCCAAGTAAGGCCAAAACCAGAATAATTAAAAGGATGGTTCGCAACACGGCTCACACCTCCAAACGATTGTTTGTCACCCAGAATAAACATAAGATCCAAGTACAGTTGTCATTAATTTCTCTGCCCCCGAGACTGCGAGTCTCAAAAACTAATCAGGAAGGCCTGTAGGCTCCCCCAATACGCGCAGCGCACACAAAAGCGGGCCCAGGGCAGCGCGCGGAGACGTGCGTCAGGGATTTTTGCGCCGCATGTGCCGCACGATCCATACTCTCCACTCTTCATGCTGGTAAGCGCCAGCTCGATTTCATCGAGGGTCCACTGTTCGCGCTCCAATGTCCTTATAGGCATATCTTTGGAAATATTCTCACAAGCAGCAGCCATTTCATCATCGGGTTCCCGTTCCACGAAGACAGTTTTATGACGTTGGCCCAAACGAGCACGTAACTCTTCACGTTGTGACGCCAACTGCTTCTTCAGGACACTGAATTGGCTGCTCTGCGACGTTTGCATCATTGAATGCATATTGATCGCCTCGATTGGTGGTCTCAAATTTCTATGCACCCAGCTAAATCGATCGCACGCAATTCCCGCACATTGCAGTCCTGAGGGTACATTCCAGAAGTCGAGCCAACAATCCCTTGTAAAATGTAGCTAACAGAAAATAAGCCTGTAGGGAAAGCAATTTCGAAGGCAATGCCATGAGCAAATCGGATACGGATTTGGCACATTCGAATTCTCATTTTGGCCGGGAGGCGATCAAGGGGAAGCCAATAGACCCAGCGGAGGAGAGTGGTTTGCCGCAACGTGTAGGCTTCCTCCAAATTCGCCGAGAATCATTTCATAGCTCATCAGCTTGGAAGGCTGATCAACTTCCATCAAAATGTTGACCTTTTCCCGCACAGCCCTAGAACCTCTTTCGCCTCAGACGATTCCCTCCATTGCCAATAACTTGCTTCACAGGCTTCAACTCCGGGGCCATTTACTGGTTGGCGATTACAATGTTGTCAAGAGCATCCGCGATTTTCCCTTCCCCCCTGTCCCGCCCCCCGGGAGGCGCCCGGAGAAATCGCCGTCGCTCATTGTTTGCAAAGCCGCGAGTATCACACGCGAATCCGAAGACGCACCATTTGTGCGAACGCCACGCTGTCCGTTGCTCTTCACGTTTGTCTTGGGGTTTCAATTGGATTCGCAGTTGCTAGATTGGTCTCAGTTCGTTTCATGGTTAATTCCCAAGTACGGGCAATCCTTTTTTTTACTTAACCTCGATTTCAGATCTGATAACGCCGGGCTTTACATTGGAGGCAGCTCCTCCGGAATTCCAATGAAACCGCTCGCGCCGAATTACTGCTCCGAGCGCCTCCAGAAGGCATTGGGAAACTTGTGATTTTGTCACGTAGGCGCTTGCACCAGCGTTGAGAGCCACAGCTAGCATGTGAGGGGAATCGTGCTGACTGAGAAGCAGAATCAGGGACTTCGGAACTTCGCTGCGAATCTGGCGCGTGGCCTGCAACCGATCGAGATACCGCATGCTGATGTCCATTAGAATGACATCAGGCTGCAATTGTTTGGTCTTATCAACTGCCTTAGGGCCGTTTGTCGCCTCGCCACATATTTCCAGTTCAGGGGGACTCCAGAACGGAGCGAAGGCCCATTCTGAATATTTTATGGTCATCAACAATCACAATTCGCGTGCGTCCCATGTCCCTCTCACGTCAGGACCGATTCAGAAATCTGAGATTGCGAGCAATATTGAATATGAATGGGACAACGCCGTGAATGGAGGAACGCCGCCAACTCGCACATTCTAATCTCGCAAGTGGGCAGAACGGCATACGGGAAATCATGTCGAGAGATGCGGGAAAACCATGTAGCTTGCCTGCTCGATAATGAGGATAGGCACAACGGGGGTGGATAGGTTCAAGTTGGATGGTTGGTTTAAGCAACGCTGACCGCGCGCCTTAACTAGATATCAAGTTCGATAATGGGCCTGTGCTCTCGATCTTGGCAGTGCTTCTGAATGGGACAATCGCATATAATCCTCCGCTATAACGCGAACCATGGTTGGCAGAGCAGCCTCCACTTGGCACATTTTGTGGCGCCTCGCCCGTCATGAATACACATATTTTAAAATCCTGTAGAATTGTTAGAATCTAATGCGAGCGTTTGGTCCTCCAAACCTAGGGGAGATATATGACGACGAAGCCAAAAACTACTAAGCTCGGCACCGTCCAAAAGATCATCAAGTCTCCGCTTCCAGGGGAACCGGAAAAAGCGGAGATTGCCGTCGAGGACGCCGATCACCTGTATCGAGAGATTCGAATCGAAAACACCTTGGAAGATGAGAAGGGCAAGAAAGTGAAGCTCAAACCGGGCGCCCAAGTGGACGTCACCATTGAAGCCGACCCCAAGGAAACGGTCCCGAAGTCTAGTAGCTAGATTGCGATCGCTACGAGGCTTGACCACCTTGAGGCGTTCTCTTTATTCGGTCCCGAATGCGCTACAGGTATAATTCGCAAAGTTTTTCCCCGTAACCAAAGCCTGCTGAATCTGCCCACCGTTCCGTTGAACTGGGTGTGGGGCTGAGTTGATATATCTAAGACTGCCTTACAAAACCTTGAAAAAGCTTCATTTCTATTCTATAGGGATTGCGTCGTGGGCTATAACTCAGCTCACCGGTTATGGCTTGCGCGTCAAGGAAAGGAACGGGCCCAAGGGCCCCGTTCCTTCCCCTGACTATATCTAAACTCCATTGCCCACAAGATCGGAAGTGATCGTGGACCGCTTCCTCCGCGATTTTCGAACCGCAGATTCCCTAAAAACGGATCTGAGGGCCGAAGGAAACTTTCCAATTGTGATGAGCTCCGTTCGCGAAAATAATTTCGTCGCCTACTTCGGCTCGTAAACCGATGGGGCCAAGGAAAGCTTCGATTCCACCTCCGGGATAAAAGGCTGCACTAACGTTGTTCGTCCTGAGGTTGTCTACACTGCTTGTGAAAGTGGAAAAGGAAGCGGGCCGAGGATCAAAGCGAAAATTCGTAGCTCCGCCCTTAGCCGTAACAAACACTCGGACAGGCCCAGAAGTTTGAAACTTTGGGCCGATCAGACCATGAAGCACTTTAATGTTGGAACCCTGTGTGGTTACCGTCCCTGTCCCCGTATCCGTAAACCCTTCCGTAAAAACCTGATTGAAGTCATAGGACATTTCCGCTTCGATCTGCACGTGTCGCGCGGCATTGATTGCGGCTCGGGCGCCTAGCCCTGCAAAATTGGACCCAGTCTGGTTCAGCTTGAAGAATTCGGCGAAGGCACCGACTTCACCGTGGTTCTGAGCATGAGCGATTGGAACAAAACCCATGCTAGCAACTATGGTCAAGAATGCGATGCGTTTCATCATTGTTTCCTCCCCACAATTAGAATTGGAATGTTTATCCTCACGCAATGAGTCCATCTTCCGATAGCTCATTCCTTCATGGGCCGTTCCAGATCTCGGTCTCATGACACGTCCAGAATAGAACTTATTACTTAACTAATCTATTAGTTAGAAGCTGTATCTCGACTGGAAATTCGGTGTATGCCTGCACACCCAATGCACAGCGCGCACATCAACCCTTCGCAATGGGGTGCGCAATTCAAGCGCAAAAATGAAAGACAAAGCGCCGCCGATCTATTCACAATTGCTCGTAAAGATGTGCACCATTTGCCGTGCCGCAGGAGTGGAAGGGGGGAGAGGCCATTTTTTCCAAGGGATGGGTAGCGAAATGGCCTCTTAGGGGTGAGAATTAGACACGGAGGAAATGCGGAGATCAGTCATTGAGCCATCTTCACGAACCTTTTTTGAGAGTTGGCACGTCGATGCCAAGGGCCGTCGCCAAGTCAATCTGATGTTCCCGTTCTTGTATCAAATTGTCACGAATGTGCTCCACTATCGGAAGCTCTTCAAGAGCTTCGCACTGGCGCACCCGATCACGATAATTTCGAATCGTCTCCGTTTCATTTTCGAGATCGAAGCGGGGCATTTCCCTGGCCTTTTCCGAAGTGCGGACTTCGAGGGGTTCGACTGCCGGCATTCCCCCGAGATAGTCGATTTGATTTGCGACGGTAAGAGCCTGGCTGAGCTCTTCCTGCGCGTGTTTCTCGAGTTCAGCGGCAATGTTCATGTACTCTGCGCCCTTCAAGACTTGCGAGTACACAATGTAGGAAATAATTGCTTGATACTCGCGGGCGAGGTCCTGATCCAGCAATTCTATGAGTTGCTTACGGGGAACAACCCTTCCAGTTTTTGGCGCCACATCGGTGGTAGCCACAATTCTCCTTTGTTGAGTTGGTAGGACGAAACGCTCAGTAAGGGCAAAACGTTTCGCCCTGCAACTCGATTCGCTTTTTTGGAGCTACCGCTGGCCCGCTCGATACACGTGTGTTTCTTCCTTGTCTCCAGCCTGCAAAGCATTCACGAAATCGTCCGCCTGTTTCTCTGCCACGTCCTTGGCGATTCCATATCGCTCTTGAATCTTCCCAACGAGTTGTTGACGCTTCCCATCAATGACGTCGATATCATCGTCCGTCAACCTTCCCCACTGTTCCTTAACCTTGCCTTTGGTCTGCTTCCACTTGCCTTGGACTTGATCCCAATTCATGGCCTTCCTCCTTGGACGTTTTGGACTATTCCCGCTGAAACGTTTCGCCAACTAACTCCGTACTTCGTCCAGCTGGCAATAGTAAACACCCTGAGCAGGAATGAAGAAATACGGCGTAACACTGACTCTCATTGGAAGAATCAATTAGGGACGCGCACACCGAATTTAGGGGTGTGAAGAGAGAGGAACTCCAGGGATTTCAAATGCACGGTTATAGTGGCAGATCTTCCACTACCAGAAAACCACGGATGTTCCTACCAACATGCCTTGATTCCATTTCATCTTTTTACCTCCTATTGTGATTATTGCTTACCAATATTCTTGATGCCTTGGCATGGGGAAAAGATTGAGAATGGCGAGCCTGAGTCTTCTCCCGCTCCGAGAACTAGGTCTTGGTGAAAGGGTTCCCAAATGATGCAAAAACAGGAGACCGCTCACGAATCGTGTAACGTCGAAAAAGATGCAAACTTAGGAATCAAAGCACTCCCCTGGAAACTCGGCCCAGGATTGATTACCGGGGCGGCGGATGATGACCCGAGCGGAATTGCGACCTATTCGCAAGTGGGAGCAGAATTCGGCTACGGCATGCTCTGGACCATGCTTTTTTCTTTTCCCTTAATGGCGGCCATTCAAGAAATCAGCGCACGAATCGGGCGAGTGAGCGGGATTGGAATTGCCGGCAATCTACGACGTTATTATCCAAAGCCATTTCTATATGGGATCGTTTCACTGCTCTTGATTGCAAATATTTTCAACATTGGTGCGGATATTGGGGCGATGGGCGCAGCCGCAGGGCTGCTGATTCCCGGCCCGCCGGGCCTATTCGTCGTTCTTGCGGGATGCATTTCATTGCTGTTGCAGATTCTAATTCCATACACAAGTTACGTGAAGTATCTAAAATGGTTGACGGTCGCACTTTTTGCCTATGTCGTAACCGCACTCTACCTGCATGAGCCCCGATGGGACGCGATTCGTGCGACATTCTTGCCAGCTCTTTCCCTTCACGTTGGGTATTTCACGGCCCTCATGGCGATTCTCGGAACGACGATCAGCCCCTACTTATTTTTCTGGCAAGCATCCGAGGAGGTCGAAGAGGTCACTCTCAACGCTGGGGAAACAGCGCTCAAAAAGGCTCCGGGGCAGGCGCCTGTGCACCTCCAACGAATCAAGTTTGACACCTACCTCGGAATGGCCTTCTCTAACCTCATAGCGTTCTTTATCATCCTGACCGCTGCCGCCACCCTACACGCTCATGGGATTCAGGACATTCAGACCGCGGACCAGGCTGCTTTGGCTTTGGAGCCATTGGCCGGCCGATTCGCGTTTTTTCTTTTTGCAGTGGGAATCGTGGGAACTGGTTTACTCGCAGTTCCCGTGCTTGCGGGTTCCGCAGCGTATGGTGTGAGCGAAACATTCCAATGGACAGCAAGCCTGGAGAAGAAACCTAAACAGGCTATACCGTTCTACTCGACAATTGGCGTTGCGACAACAGTTGGTCTTCTCCTCAATTTCGTGCATTTGAATCCGATCAAGGCGCTCTTTTGGTCAGCGGTACTCAATGGCATTGTGGCGGGACCGGTAATGGCATTTATGATGCTTCTGGCGCAAAACTCCCAAGTGATGGGAAAATTTACCCTGCCTACTTACCTCCAAGTGGTCGGATGGCTGGCAACTGGACTTATGGTGATCGCCTCGCTAGGAATGATCTCAACGCTCCGGCGCTGAACACTCTCTTCGGTTCTAAGTCCACAGCCTGGTCCATGGTCGGAATCGTGTTGATTCTTCTTGGCGTGATTGCCCGCGCCTATCAAGGAATCACATACACCACCCATAAGAAGGTGTTAGACATTGGGCTGATTCAAGGGACAAAAGAAGAACACCAGACCATCCCCTTGCCTCCAGTTATCGAAGGCATGGCGCTAATTGGAGGCGTAGCCCTGCTCATCGCGAGAGGCAAGGACGCATAATTAAAAGCATTTTTGCCTTGGGCTGAGCCTATTTGAAGTCGAGGCGAAAGCGCCGGCGTCACGCCTTTGCCTCACCCACCCACATTCAAGAGCGTTTGATTCAATGCGCTCCCTCATATAGTCACGGAATCCGTATCTATCGGGGTCACCTGGTTGTTACATCGCAAGAGCTGTTGCCATACGAATGCTAGGAGGTACTTAGGTCTCGGTAAAGATTAGCGACCTAACGGATGAGCCAGAAATGAGAAATGGCACGGGGCTTCCGGCAAGGTAAGATCGATTCGCCGTTTAGCAGTTTGTAGAGATCAAGAACGATTCGTCAATGTCGATTGGAAAGACGCCGTAAATTCATGCTTCAATAATCTGGTTGCGTACCGCGAAGCGCACCAACGCACTCACGCTATGGAGTTCGAGTTTTCGCATGATGTTGGCCCTGTGGGTTTCGGCTGTCTTTACGCTGATGCACAGAGAAGAAGCGACATCCTTACTGCTCTTCCCCTCCGCTAGCAATTGAACAATTTCCCTCTCACGAGGTGTGAGCCGTTCGCGGATTAGCTCCGGGACTTTCGTAACAGGCCCCCCCGTATTAAATTTACTCAGAATCACTTCCGTCGCATGAGGGGTAAAGAAGGGCTTGTGTTTCGCAAGGGTTTCCACAGCAATAGTGAGGTCGCGATCCGAGTCCGATTTCACGATGTACCCCCGGACCCCAGCATCGAGAATTTCTCGTATCAGTTGATCAGAGTAATGCATGGACAGGACAAGGACCTCCGTACCGGCGGATGCCTTTCGGATTCTCCTTGCCGCTTCCACACCGTTAAGATCCGGCATACTAATATCCAGGACGACGATGTCGGGTTTTAGTTCCTCGGCTTTGGCGACCGCCTCGCGACCCGTATTGGCTTCCCCGCAAATTTCCCAACCCGCATGTGATTGAAGCAGAGCCCTAACTCCGCGTCGGAGCAGGTCGTGATCATCGGCAATCAGGATACGAAGGGGCTTCACGTTATCCTCCATCAGAGGGTAGAGTAGAATTCCTTAAATACCAGAGAACCTGAAATCGCATACGTGCTATTCAAACTAGCGAGATCCCAAAGAACGCCCCCTTAAAGACCACAACGCCTTGAGATCGAGCCAGGAATTCAATTACACTTGAGAGCTATTAAAGTCAAGTCGAACTTTGAGAAGTTGGAGCCGGTTCCCTGAAAACGTAAAAATAAAGACGCCACCTCGCTAAATTGCGAGAACGATTTTCCCCTGCCTCGAACCTCGCGCTGGCGTAGAACTCGCCACTTTAACAACCTCCTTGGTTAGAAACACTCACAATCTACACGAAAACACCGATTGGCAATTACCGGCGCCATTTCTATTCTGCACCTTAATTAAGATGCGCCCATTGAGAAAAAGGTTCATAACCCAAATTGACGAGCGCGATTCTTGGGTCGCGCCCGCCAACAGCAACAGTTTGATAGATAGTCGAGACCAACGCCGACAGGGTGATAAATGATTTCAAAACATGATTATGGCTGTGAAATTGTGTCTTTCATCGTGCTGTTCATTCTGAGCGCGTTGAGTCATTTCTGGTTCATCATGATCCTCATCTGCATCGGGGCCGCCGTCTGGGGTACGGGCGTTTTCTTAGCGCGGATGTTCCTCTATGTGAAGGCCGCGTCATTTCTAGGCCCCGGGAGCCGAGTGGATCGCGAGAATGCCAGCTGGGCGATTGGAATGCCGAATGGCGTTCTTGACCCGCATACGTCATCTTCTTCGCCTAGTATCCAAATTGCAAGCCAGGAGTCACCCTGAAAAATCGAGTGCCCCTTTCATACGCGATGCCACCCCGTGCAACACCTTCCTGGGCAACTATTTGCGGAAGTCAGGTATTTCTACCAGACGAAATACGCTGGAGTGTGGATGGCCAGAAAAATGACAAAAGGTGTAGAAAGTCAGTGGAATTGAAGAGGTCGGATTTCCATTGCCGGTATCAAGAGGCAAGGAGGGCACATGTTGCGTTGGACGTTAACTTTTCTTGTCATCGCGCTGATCGCGGCGCTTTTTGGATTCGGAGGGATAGCAGTAGCCGCGGCCGGAATCGCAAGAATTCTTTTCTTCATTTTCATAGTGCTTTTCCTAGTTTCAATCATTAGTAGTCTTGTCAGAAAGGCGTGATGGGACGCCAGTATGAGGCTTGATTCTCACAGTCGCTAACAATTGCTGGCCTCAAATGCATTTACGCCTTTCGAAGGGATGCGAGGAATTGAAAACGATCAGAGCAGAATCATTCTCGAATTCTATGAGGAGGGACTAGAAATGAGAACCTTATTTCACATTATCTTGGCAGTTACATTGATTTCATCTGCCGCGTCGGCCGCCGATACAAAGGATAAACAGAAGCAGGAGGACCGTCTGCAGAATGCCGCAACAGTTATGGGTGAAATCTTGAACATTCCTGACAATATTCCGCAAGATCTGCTCGACAAATCCAAATGCGTAGTCGTGATGCCGTCAGTTCTCAAGGCAGCCTTCGTTGTCGGCGGGAGCTATGGCCGCGGGGCGATGGTCTGCCGGAGTGGAAAGGACTTTTCGGGATCGTGGGGCGCTCCAGCCATGTACGTCCTGGAGGGCGGCAGCATCGGCTTCCAGATCGGCGGGGAGGCCACAGATTTCGTGTTGTTAATCATGAATGAGCGCGGCGCGAATAGCCTGCTGCATAGCAAGGTCAAGCTGGGCGCTGACCTATCTGCGGCAGCCGGACCCGTAGGTCGCACAGCGGAGGCAAACACAGACGCCTATATGCGGTCCGAGATCCTCACCTACTCTAGGGCCCGCGGCCTCTTTGCAGGCGTATCTCTTGAGGGTGCCTCACTTCGTCCTGACGATGAAGGTAATGTGGCACTCTATGGCCGCAACGTCACCGCGAGTGACGTTGTGATGGGTCCTGCACCTGCAACCCCGTCTTCCGCTCATAATTTGGTGGCATTGCTGGACAAAGCTTCTCCGCACCTTAAGAGCGCATAAGCCACACTCGCAAAATGGGGGGAGGTGTAAAAACACCTCCCCCATTTTAGTGCATCTGGCTAATCTCCCTGCGTCCATGCCCTCCGCCGCGTATGAATGATTCCTCAGATAGTAATGCCCGCGTGGCCGTAGTAGCCGCATTCGATGGTTTTGTGCCCCTCGGTACACTACAGCCAGCAACGGTGCTGACCGAACGAATGTGGGGCTCTCACATAAGGCCTTTCCCCATCTTAAATACCAGTCTCCCGGCATTGTGCCACTTTGTCCTTATCCATATTCTACCTAGCAGCACCACGTATGGGTGCATAGCGACTGACGGAGGAAATCTCAATGCCAATCCTAAGAGCAGTACTTTTGGTTCTACTTGTGCAGCCCGTACTGGGAATTGGGATTGCGAATGCCAAGCCACAGACGCATTCACAAACCAACTCCCGGAATAGCGATGCATACTTGATGCGGGAAGTGCACCACGAGTTAGTCCAGGTGCCTTGGTACAGCGTATTTGACATCTTGCAATATCGCGTCAATGGGAACGAAGTGACACTGACCGGACAAGTCGTCAATCCTACGGTGAAGTCGGATGCGGAAAATGCGGTCAAGCACATTGAGGGAGTCGAGAAGGTGAATAATCAGATCGAGGTACTGCCAGTCTCACCGATGGATGACCAGATTCGGCGCGCCGAATACCGGGCGATTTATTCGCAAGATACGCTTATGCGCTATGGATTGGGAACACTCCAATCGATTCACATTATCGTCAAAGGCGGCCATGTGACTCTCGAAGGCAATGTAGATAACGAAGCGGATAAAAATGCCGCCAATATTTATGCGAACGGCGTGCCAAATGTTTTCTCGGTCACGAATAACCTGGTTGTGTCGGGAACAAAATAATCGGTTTGAGCTGTGCGCTCAACCACTGAAGAAAACAACACACGGCCTGTTAGATCGACGGATTCGAATTGGCAGGCCATGAAAATCCGAGAGAAGATTAAATCACTCAATTTCCTCATGACCTGCCAACTCGGCAGCATTCCGTTACAGGATTCGCGGAAACACTCCTTGCAGCACAATCCCGAAAACGTGTTGCAAGCCACGCTCCGCCAAGAACAACGAGGACATGATCGATGCCATCGTCTGTGGGGGGAAAGCTCGCAGAACCTTGTAGAGGCTTGCCTTCCAATTCAACATGAGCAACCCTGCGGGATACGCCAAGAGGATTTTCTACCCTGATTTTGTAGGTTGCCGAGTGATAACGAAAGCTGATCGAATAGCCAGGCCTAGTGCGGGCAATGCAGGAGTCGATGCTGAGCGTTGTGCCGCGCACGCGGAACCCGAAGATCCATTCCAATCCCGAACGATACAGCCGCCCCGCCGAGCCGGTATGCCAGGTCCATCCGCAGCGCCCAACATCGTCCCAACCAGTCGGGCAGCCGCGACCCGCGGCAAACAAGTGTCTGCATCGGGTGTAATGACGTAGCGCACGCCAGGGATTGCTTCCTCCGGAGGCCGTCCGCCGACAGAGACGTACGTAATACCTACGGAGCATCGTAACAACCGATTCAGCTCATGCAGCTTTCCGCGTTTGCGTTCCCACCCCATCCATCCTCGCTGGCATTCGTTCCAGACCCGCTTGCGATGGAACAGAAAAGAGCGCTCTCCGCGCTGGTCCATGCCGGTCATTCGAGCTGGCAATGCCTTCAACAGCAGCCGCCAGTAATTTATCGTCGCCTGGCAAGCGCTTGTCGGGGGCGTCAACCCAATCGGAGAGCAACGCAAATCGGAGGGCCCCGTCGAGATTCGCAAGATAGTGGACCTCCAGCCGCTCAACCAGTTCCTTGATCGCGGCGTGCCCCGTGAGCAGCGTCGGGACCACGATGAGTGTTCGCATGCGCTCTCTACCAGCACCGCGCGAAGCGTGATGGCTACCGCCCAAAGTTCACCGATCGTGAGCGGTTGCAATCGCTGATAGGGCTTCACGAAGCGCCGCAACAACTCGGGTTCGAAACGGCTATCGGTGTGCGCAACGAACGCCCACGCACCCCGAATACGCGTGGATATCCCTCCAGGTGGCCTGAGGCGAGTTTTGATAATTTTCCATAAAACGCAGGGGGCAAGTCGTCGCAGATTTCACGAAGTTGCTCCTCGACGATGTAGAAGCTATCGATCAGCCATTCCGCTGCCGGCGTTATCGTTTGTTCCCGTTGAATGGCCCGCACAGTAGCCTGATAGTATTCGACCAGAACCTGCCCGTTCTCGAGGACGCGCGGAGGGAGCGGCCAGCCTTGCACAGGCTTATCTGTTATGGTTTGCGCCGCTGCGCAGCTTTCCGGGTGCTGGTCAGGGCGTTCGGCGCTGAATAATTCAGCGCGGATGCACCCTGTCATACCGGTGAACACAAGCGGCGGCGCCATGGTCATCGTACCCACAGTCTTATTTCCTGATGTCTACTGCTCCCATTAAAAGACAAAGCGCCGGTCGCGAACAAAAGTGACAAGTATAGGTCCCTTCCCACGAGGAGCAAAACCGGCGACAAGGGAGCCCACGCCAATTTCAGGTCTTATTTCTCTTTCGAGTTTTCCCTATTTTCTTTTTCGAATCGGCCTTTTTAGTCGCACGGCGGCGACGAGCAGCCACGGGAAACCTTTCCGCCGTTCCGGCGACGGTTCCCAGTGTGGACCCAATTGTGCGAGCTACACTCACGAGGAGGCCCTTATTTTTAAAGGCGGTTTTACTGGCGCTGCTTGTTTTTTTCATTTTTCTCTCCAATGCGAAGATTTGCACACACGATGGGATCCGACTTCGTCAGACGATTCAAAAACCGCCGCTACGCGAGATCATCGCGCGTATCGCAGCCCATATTTCTTCGGCGAACGTAGAAAATTACGGTTTTTGAATGACCACATATCAGAGTTGATTAGGAAACCGCGGCTTTCGCTTCACGAAATGAATGCTCGCCTGCTTCAGCTACGTCTCTAACGTGTTCTTTCGCATTTTCAATGGTCTTTTGCGCTCGCCGGCTCAACTTATTCCCCTGGGCGGCAATACTATCCACGCCATCTTTTATCGAGCCAGAGATTTGATCTCGCGTTTCTTCCCCTGATCTTGGGGCAAATAGAACACCAAGGGCGGCGCCCAGCCCCACTCCGATTAGAAATGCTGGTGTAATCCTCTGCCATTTGTTTGCAGCCAACTCATCCCTCCATTTCCATAGGTTGGTTTCCTTCGATTTTGAGGAGTCCAATCGAATGCTTCCCAATCGGCCTTTTTCACAGGGCAAAGGAAGAAAAAAGAGGAAGGCCGATTCGGCCTTCCTCTTTCAAAAGCTAGTCAGTTCCGCCTGTGGCGGTGCGATGAGTCTCACGTCCTGATTTCGTTGAGTCGGTAGAAGATTCTCCCGTAGAAGAGACATCCTCACCACCCGTGCGTTCCAGGATTTTCTTTGCTTCCTTGATTTCTTCGGAGGTGTCGCAATGGACGGATAGCAAGATTCCACCTTTTTGAAGCCGCCCTTGGTAGCGCTTCGCCTCAAATTCGGGAATCCCAACGCCAATCAACGTGCCGGTAAGTCCGCCTACTGCTCCGCCTACGCCAACGCCTGCTAGTGTAGCCATGATGGGCCCTGCGGCGATGAGAGGCCCCACGCCGGGAATGGCCAAGGCTCCAATGCCAGCTAGCAACCCGAGAGTGCCGCCCAGGACTGCGCCTGAGGTCGCGCCGGCCGTAGCACCCTCTGGGGCCTTCGTGGCCTTAACTGTTCCCATGTCTTTAGAACCGAGAGTTTCAGGAACGAGCACGGAAACGTCTGAAACTGGAAACCCCGATCTCGTTAACATGTCGATGGCGTTTTCTGCGCCACTCTGTGTTGCGTAGATTCCGAACACCGCTGTTTTCTTGCTGGTCATGATTGGTTCTCCTTTTCATTGAATATGGATTCAAAAACTGTGCTTCATGATTTTGGAGGCGCAACTTCAATCTGACTGGTAACGTTCGTGTCCCCTGCGATGGCTGCTGCTTTTCCTTCCACACTGTTTTTTTCATCTTGTGTTCGGACGGGGCCCTTCAGAGTGACTTTGCCATCCTTCGTAATGATCTTTACGTTGTGAGCATAAGTGGAGAGTGATTTGTCCTTCATGATTTCGGCACGAATCTTTTGCGTGATTGCACGGTCGGTAGGATTCATTTTTTGTTGATCGGCCGTGACTGCATCATTATGAACATCACCCTTATTCATCTTGGTGTTGTCGGGCGCCGTCTGCTGGGGAGTGGATGGCGATGGGATTGGAGCCGCATAACCGAATCCGCTCAACAGCATCGAGACTCCCATTACGAGAAACAATTTGCGAATACCTAAAATACGATTCATATTTTTCCTCTCTTCGGTTTCTTACTGCCCAAGAAACCTCAAACCTTTTGGTATAATGACTGCAATCAAAAACGATTACCAACGCCAGATGACACCCTTCTGCAGAAAATGTTTTCTGGTCTAAGCTCGTGCAGCGTGCGTCGTTTCACCCGTTTTGGCCTTGCGGCCAGAGGATTCAGAATTGTCTTCTTCTGCTTCGGCGGCAACTGCATTGATTTGTTTTGAGATTTCGGTCAGTTTTTCGTCCGTCTCTTTCTCTTCCATAAGGGTCTTCTCGAGCAGAGACACAGCCGAATCCTCCCCAAGGAGGCTGGCGTATGTGCGCACGCAACCGTACCCTGCAATTTCGTAGTGCTCTACGCGCTGAGCGGCCGCAATCAGCCCGGCATTCAACTCCGCCGGTTTGGGATCTTCTTCGATCATTTCGCTGCCTTCCTCGATCAATCCCTCCATGCCCTTGCACTTCTTGCCTTTGGGACTTTCTTGAAGGCCGCTGAAAATTTTCTCCAAGCGCATTACGTGCTCCTGGGTCTGGTGAAGATGTTCCTCGAAGGCAGACCGGAGTTCCCTCGAGTCCGTTGCTTTGGCCATTTTCGGTAGCGCTTTGACAAGCTGGTTTTCTGCGCTGTAGAGATCCTTCAATTCATCTACGTACAGTTTCCGTAGTAAATTTGTTTTCATTCTTCCCCCAATTCACCTAGTCTTCTTCTTCAAAAAGATCGCTTCGCGCGCTCGCAATTCCCGGTAACGAGAAGCCTGCTTTTCAAATGTCAACCTATCTCCTTCTGGCAGGTGGAACCATAGAGTGAACGGTGTAGATTAAGAGGCAGCTTGCGGTAGACCTGCATAGCGAGAGGTCTATACGAAATTGGAATCTCGATCATTCCATTTTTAACTATTTGCGGGGGAATAAAAATCCTTGTGCCGGAATAAAGTACGGGTATTCCTGTATTGCTCTCCTGTCTGACATCGGTAATAACAGTGAAATCTTTATGAATGGGGTCGAAGCCAAACGGCATTTAACACAACTTGAGTCCGAAGTTCTGATTCTGTTTGGTTTTAATCGTTGCGGAGGAGCTCCACCGCCTGACAGAGGCGATTTGCAAGGAGATTTCGATGAGTATTGGAAAGAGTCCTGTCCATGATTCGGGTTTTTTCAAGCGAAGCAATGAAGCGCCTACGCGCAGACACCGATATCAATCGGGCCATGCTGTACAGTTCTATGGAGATGACGGGGCATTCCTCGACTCACTTGGTCAATCCGTTGGCGCCGCGCTTGAGGCTGGGGATGGCGTCATCGTCATCGCCACAAAAGCGCACCGAAACGGCCTTGCACAGCGATTGAAGGCACGGGGGCTGGATACGGCGGCCGCCATCGAACGTGGGAGATACGTCTTGTTAGATGCCACCGAGACGCTTTCGAAGTTTCTCCAGGAGGGCTGGCCGGACGCGACCTGCTTTGCTGACATTATGGGTAAAACCATTGCGCGGGCCAGAGCGGCCGCCAAAGGTGACGATCCCGATATTTTCGCATTCGGGGAAATGGTCGCTTTGCTTTGGGCGGAAGGAAAATCTGGGGCGGCATTCCGGCTCGAACAACTCTGGAACGAATTGGCCAGGACGCAGTCGTTCACTCTCCGATGCGCTTACCCGTTGAAAAAATTTGATCGTGAAGAACACGGCGAGTTGTTTCTGAAAATCTGCGCGGAACACTCCGACGTAATTCCTGGTGAAAGCTACACGGCTCTGGGTAGCGAAGAGGAGCGCCTCCGCAATATTTCCTTTTTGCAGCAGAAGGTGCAGGTGCTTGATAGGGAAAGGGCGGAGCGCCTGGAGATTGAAAAATCTCTTCGCCTAAGGGAGGCGGAGCTGGCCGAGCTTCTCGAAAATGCACCGGAAGGGGTGCACCAAACGGACCCCGATCAAAAAATTCTATGGGCGAACAACGCCCTGTTAAAGCTTTTCGGATACAGGCCCGAGGAACTTATCGGACATCATCTCTCTGAATTCTTTGTCCAAGAGAACACCTTAGACGAGTATTGGGGGAAGCTGATGCGGCGAGAAGAGGTCATCGATTTTCCCGCAGAATTCAGATGCAAAGATGGGTCCATTAAGGACGTATTCATCCATTCTAATGGGCTCTGGAAAGATGGACAGTTTGTCCGCACGCGGTCCTTCATTCGCGATGTCACCGAACGGAATGGGATGATTCAGGCGCTTAAGCTCGCTCACGAGGAATTGGAAATGCGAGTCAGCGAACGTACGGCCGAACTCGAACAAAAGAATCTTCAAATACTAGAGCAGGCGAAAATACTCGAAATGAAGAATAGAGACTTGCGTGAACTCTCTGCGCGTTTATTGCAGGTTCAGGATGACGAGAGGCGGCGCATAGCGCGCGACTTACATGACGGCACGGGACAGATGCTGGCTCTGTTAAGCATGACTCTCTCTCGGTTGGAGACTGAAGCCGGCAAATTCAGTCCGGAACTGGCGAAGGGATTAGCGGAGAATGTTGAGATTGTCAAAGAAGTATCCGCAGAGCTGCGCACGCTCTCCTATTTACTGCACCCGCCTTTGCTCGATGAGACGGGCCTCGAATCCGCACTTCGTTGGTACGTCGACGGCTTTGGAAAGAGGAGCGGTATCGAAGTCGCTTTGGATTTGCCCGACGATTTGGGAAGGTTGTCTCGGGAGCTGGAAACGGCCATCTATAGGATCGTCCAGGAATGTCTTACGAATATTCATCGCCATTCCGAGAGTCTCACAGCAACCATTCGCTTATCTCAATCGCCGGGCCAGATTGCTTTGGAGATCAAAGACGACGGAAGAGGGATCCCTCAGGAAAAGCTCTCCAAGATTGCGTCGACTGGTTTGCCCGGTGTAGGCTTGAGGGGTATGCGCGAGCGAATTATGGATTTTCACGGTGAGCTGGAAATCACATCGCGTGCAAAAGGAACGGATATTAAGATTATTATTCCTCTAGATGCGACAGCGCCGGGCGTGAGATTGGCCGACAGTAGGGCTTTGTAGGGATTTGGGCGTCTGGGGACCATCCCTCTCCAACGAACTTTTCCGACCCATTTCGAGTGGACTGTGCAAATTTTAATTGCGGATGATCGGGAAGCTATCAGGAAGCAAGTCAGCTTGATCCTGACATCCGTGCCAAATTTAGAAGTGTGCGCAGAGGCTGCCAATGGAAAAGAAGCTGTTGAGAAAACACGGGAGTTGAATCCTGATTTGGTCATTCTCGATATCACCATGCCAATATTGAACGGCTTGGACGCGGCTCGCATGATTAAGGGGTTCGCTCCTGATATCCCAATTCTTGTTCTCACCGTGCACAAGAGCAGACAACTCATGCAGGAAGCGCAGAAAATTGGCGTCCAGGGATATGTAACAAAAGCCGAGGCGAGTCAGACCTTATTACGTGCAGTGGAAGCTGTCCTCCAGAAACGGACTTATTTTCCTTCTGAGTTCTGAACCTTTACGTAATCCTCGTCTGAGCCCATTGCCTTTACCTCTTTCTAAAGGGATTTCCTCCTCCGATTAACTAGGCGCGTGTATGGTCTTCGGACCCTCCTCATGGAAACTTGGGATCGCGGGAGAGGAGGATCGGAAGCTAAAAATAGAGGGCTGGCGTCTGGGCCTTCCTCTCCCGATCTATCAGCGGTTAATGGGCAGCAGGGCACAGGGGGTTCCAAATGTTTATTCTCGGACTGCGTTCCGATTACGCGCCTAAAAGAAAGTGAGGTCCATAGATCATGCCGTTCGTTCAAGTATTACTCCTTCTAATTGTCGTTGGTGTCGTTCTTTGGTTGATCAATCGCTATATCCCGATGGCAGCCTCTATCAAGTCGATCTTGAATGCCGTCGTAGTTATAGCAGTCATCGTGTGGCTTTTGAATGTATTCGGATTATTGACAACTAATCCGAGAATTCACATCGGATAGATAAGGAAATGTACTATTAGGATTCAGTAGCCCTGACTCGAGAAGTCAGGGCTTTTCAATGTAGCCGTTTAAGCAATCGGCAAGACACGTCGCAACCACCACCCCGGAAACTATCCGTGAAATCTTTCCAACATCCCTTTCGCACTGCCCCAACGCTACATCGTGACCGGCTGACCCCTTAAGTTTGAGGGTTGAGCGTCCGGGGCGGCTGTGGGCGTGCGTTTGGCGCTCAAGGGAAGTAAAACAAGGAGACTGTAGACACCCAAAGTGGTCCCCAGCGGAATGCTAGAGAGCGAGACAAACCCTACATTGAGACCTAGGGTGCGTCCAAATCGTTGCCCGGCAAGCAAAGCCAATCCCGCAAGAAATCCGAGAACTTCACAAGCCGAGGAAAAAACAATCGCCAGGCCATAGATGAAATGAAAATCGCTCATCATAGTAAATGGGTCAGACACGCGGACCAGTAGGGCACCAAACATTGCGGTTTCGGCATTCACTAAAGTGATTAATCAAAGCGCGGTGACCAGACGAATGACTCCCTACATTATCCAACATATTCCTAAGATTCGGAGATGGTGGCTTGCGTTCTGTATTACATGATCATCAGAAATCATGGGTCGTCTCTTCCCCGCTCATTGGACACGGTGTACAAGTTCCCCATTGTGCCCAATACTTATTTCGACGAGGTGGCCTTTCTATCTTTGACTTCCAACTCATTCACGACTTGCTGCACGTTCGGAACTCTTGAAGCGATTGCTTCCGCTCGCACGCGGTTGGATTCAGAATTCACCGCACCTTTCAATGTTACTACGCCGTTTTTCACTTCATATTCGACACTCTTGTTGAGTCTAGCCTTAATCAGAGCAGCGTCCATGTTCTTGTCGATCCCTTTGTCCAGGTCCGAGTTGACAGCCTTCGCTTCGCTTTCGACGCCTGGAGGGACAACAGCAATCTGGTTCGCTACGACCTGCCCAGCTGCATTTGACTTTGCAATGGATTCCGCTTGGGACTTGTCGGCGTCGGATCCTACGTGCCCGCCCAGTGTAACGACTCCCTTGTCTCGATCCTGACTTACGCTGACGTCGCTGAGGCTGGCCTGATCCAGGCTCTTTCGGATCGTTTCAGAAACGTCTGGTGATTTTGTAGGGGCTGTCGAACATCCCGTGAGTGCTCCGATCATCAGGACCGCAAGAAAGCTCAAACGTATCTCAGAAGTTTTCATGTTTCTCCTTTGTTGACCGACTATCGGCTAAATGAAATACGGCCATTAATGCGCTTTGCCTTTGCATCCAGGATGGCCGCACCGGCAGTCAATATCCGGCGTTTCCTCCATCGCTTCGCACTGGGCACTACAGTATTTCCCGGACTTGGCTGTACAAGTGCACGAGGGATGCGCACATTTTTTTGATTCGTTTGTCGACATCGATTCCTCCCTAACCAGGGTTCACTCCACAACGGGGTACCATGCGCGATCAAATTTCGCGTCATTGCGCAAGCGAGCCTAGAGAGTTCCAATCCTTCTGCATATCGATGAAACCCTTGATTCGCGTCGAGATTTTGCCTTATGGTGCGCTATACCGAAGTCGGCCACTGACGAAGTATCGACAAGCAGCCTTCTCACTTTTCAACTTGATTAGATTCTTCAAAGAGAGACAAGAATTCACATTCCTCAGCATGAATGCGGACATAGCCGCCACGGTCAGAAGGTATCTCCAACGTAACTTCATTGGTAATTTTCACAACATAATAATGGTTCAGCGTTTTTCCCTCTCTTCGCAATTCTCCACAACTAACAGGCCCATACCCGTCCGCTAACAGAATCGTTCCTTTGGAGAGCACCTCTGTTCCTGCGCGGACCATTTCGAGGGGGGCGCGGCCCAATCTGCCTGCATACCGACACGGATTGTGACTGCGCTTTTAGCCGCTGTTAGGAAGATCCACGTAGATTAAGCCCATGATTGACGCAACGCAAATCTGGGAACGGCTGTTCCTCGGCAGTCTGTATGACGCTGAGCGCCTGGGAAAAGCGAACCGCCACGGCATCGGGGCCGTGGTGTCGTTATCTGCGACGCTAGCGCTGCTTCCTTCAGACATGGTGTTCTTCACTCAGATTACGATGGAAGCTGCGGAGGATCCATTCTTTCTCGACACGATGAGGAAAGCGAATATCAAAGGCGTGCTGGTTAGAGTCGAATCCGTTACGCCAGAGGGGCTGAAGGACGTATACAAAGATCTTAATTCGGCGGGGGAGGGCCTGGTGGAGCGCCTGCGGACGTTCCGCAGCCACAACGTACACGTGCTGGGTTCGTTTATCTTCTGCACCAGAGGCTTCAGCAGTCTCGTTGCCTCCACTGCTGCTCTGATTGCTACCGGGTGGAGCGAACCAGTTCCCGGGCGGGTATACCCCCGCTGTGGACCAGCGCCTTTCACGGCGCACCCGATAACGCCGTTTACCTGTCCACTCGCGGTAACTACCTAGCGGTAGCGGTTTTGAATGCTCGAACTGGGAAGACTCTAGTCGGCGGCCCTAGCTTTTTCCGCTATTTCTGCGCTAGAGGCTGCAGGTGTTGACAGCGGGAACGCCACCGAGACTGTTGTCCCGCGCACATTCGATTGAATATCGAAAGTCCCTCGTAGGTGGCGGACACGCTCGCGCATTCCCGTAATGCCTACGCCGGATCGCCGAGTCCGGATCTCGGCCAGCCTTTCGGCCGGAATCCCGGTCCCGTCGTCCTTGACCTCCAGGAAAACGTTCTCGAAATTGCGCGACAACCGGATCATTGCCATTTTGCCGCCCGAATGGCGATAAATGTTGGTCAAGCATTCCTGCGCGATACGAAATATCGTCACTTCCAAATCAACCGGCAGTCTTCCGAAGTCGTCAGGAATATCGAGTTGGATTTTCAGCCCGCTGCGCTCAGCCAATCCTTGCACATACCAGTCAATCGCCACTGATAAGCCGGTTTCATCCAACATCGGAGGGTGCAACAAATACGAGATCGTGCGTATCTCATTGCTTAACTGGTGAACCATTTCTTGGCTTTGCCTTACAGCTTTAACGATCTCCGCTTTCTGTCCTGCGCGGCTAGTAATGCAGCCAAGGTTCAGACCTATTGCTGTTATGATTTGACCGGCGCTATCGTGAAGGTCACGCGCAATATGTCGCCGCTCTTCGTCCTGGGTCTGAATCAAACGATTTGACAGTTCGCGGAGTTCTTCCCTCTGCTCTATGACCTCCGCGTTCAGCTGTTCAAGTTCTTGAGTCCGAACGCTCACCTTGGCTTCAAGGTCTTCGGCGAGGGTGCGAAGACGCTCCTCGCTTTCGCGCAACGTTTTTTCACTCTGCCTCTGTTGCGTGATGTCAGTGTTCGTTTCCAGAACCGACTTCGGATTACCATGGGCATCCCGACCAAGTGCCCAACGGCTGGCAACTATGATCTGGCGGCCGTCCTTGCATCTGTGTCTCAGTTCACCCGTCCAGTGATCGCCCTGATGAAGTTGCTCGATAGCGAGCCCTAGTGACTCGGGAAATTCGGTTTGCAATAGATCATGGGTCACGCGCCCCATTGCTTCCTCGCGGTTATGACCATATAGCTCGGAAGCACCTCTGTTCCAATACGTGACCCGGTCAGAGCAATCTCGCACTATGATGGCATCATTGCTCAAGTCGAGCAGCAGTGCTCGTTCCGCCAGTTCCCGCTCACTCTGCTTTCGTTCCGTGATGTCCCGCGCGACTTTCGAAGCACCAATGATCCGGCCGTCGGCATCCTTCACGGGCGAAATCGTAACGGAAATATCAACTGGCTTGCCGTCTTTGGTGAGCCGCACCGTTTCGAAATGCTCGACTCTCTCGCCCCGCCGCAGCCGCTCAAGAATGTGCGTTTCTTCGTCTCGCCGGTCCTGCGGAATGATGAAAGCTATGTTCTGGCCTACAGCTTCCTCCGCCGAGTAGCCGAATATTCGTTCTGCACCTTGGTTCCAACTTGTAATCACGCCGTCGAGGCTCTTGCTGATGATGGCATCGTCCGAAGAGCCTACAATGGCTGCCAACAAACCGTTCGCTCGTTCCGTCTTCTTTCGTTCGGTGATGTCTTGAAAGAAATTCACAACACCGACCATCGCACCGTTCTCGTCTCGAATCGGATCAATAGACACCGAAACCGAAATACGGCTTCCATCCGGCCTCTCGATGATGACCTCTTCGTCATGCACCGAGGCGCCCGTGTTTAATGCCAGGGCTACCGGGGTATCGCAATGCGCCATGTAGGAACCATCGGCATGGTAAAGCGCATGCGCACCGCAAAAACGTTCGTCGGTATCGCCAATCACGGGCACGCGGCCCCAGAGATCGGCCGCGCGTGAATTGAACCAGATAATCACACCGTCAGGCGCTCGGACCGCGTACGCGGCAATCGGCAAAAGCTCAAGCAAATCCGTCGCTTCGCGATTCAAGATTTCTTGTCCGGTTAGGGAGTTGAGTGAATTTGATTTCATCTATTGCCTTCCTTCAATGTAGTCTCGACGTATCTGCCGCTTACGGCTGGACCCCTCTTCTCGCAAATATGATCTGAGGCAAAGCCCAATTCCGAATGTCGGCCACACTGAAACCCACCTTAAAGAATGAGTCGTTAACGCGAAAGGTATATCGGCCAGATTACCGCAACATAAAGTATTCTGTAGGAGAGTGTTTGGGAATACAGGAATCCCTGTACGAAAAGTGCGACGGTCCTACTGTAATTCCTGGTGGGACCCGCTACAGAAGAGGCCAAAAAGAAAGCCGGGAAGAAGGCAGGGAACAAGAAAAAGCGCGACGCGCGGGCCAACGATAGATCTAGGGCCTCTCAATATTTCGGGCGAAGCGCCTTGACTTGGCCGGGCGTTTCGCCTATCTATTTTGAAAAGGAGTACCAACGCTGGCACCAACGCAAGTGCAAGCTAGTGGTCGACGGCTCATTTTAATCCGAAGGGCGGCCATGATCGAGTCCGAACCTGGGATTGTCTTTTGTTCCCGTAATCTTGATTGCCAGGACCGTGCCCGCGTTCTTCCCTTTGAAAAATGGGTCCAGCGCTTTTAGAAAGATTGATTTCGCACCGGTGGTGGTTTGGGACGGCTTCGCTTGCAACGTCAATTTCCCGTGAAAATCCAGCCCTCCACCGTCGAGGGTGTAGGTTCCGGCCAGGTTTATGGATGCGCCGGTCACACCAAAGCTCAGATTGGAAAAATGGAGGACAGCCGCGCTCACGCGGAAATTTCCTCTCAATTCGGAAACCACACCGTTTATATCCATATCCTTCGGTTGTCCCTGACCTTTGCGGCTGAGGGTGTCGATTTTCCCTTGCACCACAGGGCTTGTGAATTGAGCATCTCCGATGCCGAATTGTCCAGTCAGTTTCAAGCGATCAATCAGGTCGCCAGGCCCCTCTGGAATATTGATCTTCGTTCTGAGTACAACGGAACCGGTCATTGCCGGCTCTTTCCCCTTGGCGGCAAGAAGAATCA
This sequence comes from uncultured Acidobacteriota bacterium, assembly GCA_963719875.1. Classification (GTDB taxonomy): domain Bacteria; phylum Acidobacteriota; class Terriglobia; order Acidiferrales; family UBA7541; genus Palsa-360. The sequence goes on from CAVRDJ010000004.1 coordinate 1,552,693, forward strand.
AGTCTTCCACACGGGCATCTTGTGAAACGGCGTCCAACGCAATTGTCCGGCCCTTCACATTGCGATCAACATCCACGACTTTTCCGCTAACCGCCAGTGTCGTATGTAGGAAACGCGCCGTCACACTATTGAGATAGGTATCGCCATTGGTGCCATCCACAATGGACGAAAATTCCGTGTGCAGAGTTATTGGGTGGTCCGTCGTTCGCAGGGCGAAATCCGGAGTATCCGTCACTCCTTCTACTTTTAGATAATCGAGCGGACCGCTAAAGTTGCCTTTGGACGACAGAATCCCCGTGATCCCCTTCAAAGTCCCGAGGTCTGCATTCTCAAGTGTGTATTGTCCAACGGCAGGCGTTTGCCGCGGAACTTCAGGAAACCAAGGCCCAAACTCGCCAGTAGCATCAATTTCGCCTCTGGGTACCGCGTTTGTCAATGTCGCATGGAACCTGGCAGGACGGTCGAAACTGAGTTCGCGGAGCAGCAGATGATGTATCGGAAATGTTCGAGGTGGTTTTTCAGACTGGGCTCGCAGAACGGTGATGACGGCATCATCGGCGCGGAGCTCCTGAATCAGGGCTGGATATTTCTTTGCGAGGTCCTGATCTGTTCGTTGAATTAACGGGTCACCGCCGGGCTCCCGGGGGGGCGCATTAATTTGCAACCCATCAAGTCGCACGGATGCGATTCGAGGCTGCGTTCTTGTGAGACTCAATATATTGCCGTACATTGAAACTTGCTGGATCTGGATCAGAGGCGGAATGTCGGTTCTTCCCTTATGGCGCATCACAAGCCCGGTGATCGTCACGAGGACGCGAGGAAACAGAGAAACTTTGAAATCGGAAAACTCGACCGTGCTCTCGAAGTGAGTTTGCAGGATCTTCATTGTGCGTTCGCGGATGACGCCATGAAGCCTCGAGCCGAGTCCGTAAACACAGGTGAGGATCAGCAAGAGTGAACCTGCGATGATGGCCGATTTGCGCATGACAAATGATCTGCGCTCCTCTCTTCAAAAGAGAGATCGCTTATCGTAGCGAAGAGTTATAACACGACGGAGAGTGAGGTCGGTTGGCCAGCACTCTGACTGTCCTCCTTTGCTGGCAAATTGGTTGAGCCCGGGTCGGTAGGAGCTTACAATCCACCAGCTAGAAGTCTAAATCGGAAACTCTGGATCAAGACGAAGTCGGAGGACATTCGTGCCTTGTCTTTTGTTGGTCGTATTTCTAGCGTTCCCCCGGATCGCACTCGTATTGATGTTCTTCTTCTCGAACTACCTCCAGCGAGCCTACCACGGCCTTTTATTGCCTTTGATAGGGTTTTTGTTCCTTCCCCTTACAACGTTGGTATACGCATGGATGACGAATACACGACAGCCTATAGCGGGCATTAATCTACTGATTCTGATTATCGCGGTCGTGATTGACCTCGGCGGCCTAAGTGGTGGCGAATATCATCGACGGACACGGTGGGAAGACTAGTGTCGCGTTACCGAAGAAGGTGACACACGGATGCGTTTCTTCGGGTTGGAATAGGTCCAGCGAAAGGGCTGGGCGGTTCGGTTGTAGAGCCGGATGTAGTTCATGATTTGGTGGCTCAGGTCCGGGACGGAGTGAAAGATGCCGCGGCGGATGCAGTCGCGGGTGATCATGCCCAGCCAGATTTCCACCTGATTCAGCCAGGAGGAGTAGGTGGGCGTGAAGTGGAATTGGACCTTGGGGTGTGCCGCCGCCCAAGCTTTCACCGCTGGGGTTTTATGAACCGCGAGGTTGTCGAGGATCACATGGATCGTTTTGCGTCGATGCGTGGCCACCGTTTCATCCAGAAACTGAACGAAGGCTTGGCTGGTGTGGCGGGGCGCGCAACGGCCGAGGACCTTCCCGCTGTGCACCTCCAAGGCCGCGAACAGCGAGACCGTTCCGTGGCGCACATACTCGACGGTGTGTCGTTCCGGGTGTCCCGGTCGCAGGGGCAAGGCGGGCTGCGTGCGGTCCAGCGCTTGAATGGCGGTCTTCTCGTCGATGCAGAAAACCGCTGCTTTTTCCGGAGGATGCAGGTACAGACCAAGAATGTCTTTCGCCTTGGCCTCAAAATCAGGATCGGGACTGGCCATGTAGTGCTTCAGGCGGTGCGGTTGCAGCCCGACCTTGTGCCAGACCCGCATGACCGTGACGTGGCTTACGCCCCAGCGCCGCGCCAGACGGCGAGTGGACCAGTGAGAGATCGGCCCCGGCGGAGACGCTTGGGTAGCCGCCACGATGGCGGCCTCCTTGGCCCCGGTCATCTTCCGGGGACGTCCGGCACGCGGCGCATCCAGCAGTCCGTCGAGTCCCTTTTCCCGCCAGCGTTTCTTCCAGTGCAACGTGCGGCGAGGACTCATGCCGGTCTGCGTCTGGATATAACGCAGCGACACACCGTCGGCCAACAGCAACAGGGTCCGAGCGCGGCGGGCCAGTCCCGCCGAAACCCGCGTGGATCGAAGCAGTTGCTGCAAATGGGTCTGCTCCTCGGCAAGCAATCGAAACGGCTCTTTCGCAGTGAACATAAGCCCTTGTACCATACCAAAGCTCGTGTGTCACTTATTTATGTAACAGAACACTAGTTCGTATCATTCAAGCATTCGATCTGAATATCTGAACGAATACACCATTTCCTTGATTGCCGGTATCCCCCTGTGCTGATAGCTTTACGACATGAAGACATATCCCCTAAACATGACTATCAGTCCTCTCGTGAAGCGCCTCCTTATGCTTTGTTTTGGTGCCGGACTGGTCTGTGGTCACGCAAACGCTCAGAAATCTGCTCCTCCCAATCCCGCGATTGACAAAAACAAAATCGAAGTTCGCAACAATGCCGCCAGTCTGCTCGCCGATCTCCTCGGCGACGATAAGAATGTCAGCAAGATCTTAATCATCAAGCGCAATTCCGCCGAACTTGGACGACTAATTAAAGCGATTTCAAAGACTGCGGGTAACGGAGCAGAACAATTGGAAACGTTAGCGAAGAATGATTCGACGCTGAATTTGCACGCGCTTCAACTTCCGCCTCGTGAGATAGCCGCTCGTGCTGCCATGTCCAAAACAAGGGAACACGAACTCCTATTCTCTTCCGGCGAGAAATTTGAATTGAACCTGTTGCTCACCCAAACCACCGCGTTGGACTACGGATCGCATCTTGCCAAGATCGCGGCGGAGAATTCATCCTCACCGGAACAGCAGCGCAGATTCCATTCGCTCGAAGTTGCGCTGAACTCTCTATTGCAGCAAGTCATTGCGAAATTACGTGCGCTGCCTGGAAAATAACTCTTCGTTCGCCCGGTGAGTCCGTGAACTTGGCTGCCTAATATGCATTAGTCAGATGTCAGCGGCTCGGCTGTCAGACTTTCGGAGTGCGTTCATCGTCTTCGCGCCATCCGGTTGACTAATCCGAGATAGGTCCTGTGAAACGCATGCGCCCCTTTTATAATCCGTTTCTCGGGACTTGGCTCAGCGGCCCTTGAGCCCACGTGAATTTGCCTCGTAGAGTGTTAAACTTCGGTAAGGCAGGCCAATGGTCAGGAGGCTCGCGTGCCAACAAATGTCGTGGATGCACGAAATCCTGGTGGGAACTGGAGAACCTTGGGATCATTGTGGATCGTTTACGGAATCATCCGTCTGGCCGCAGCAATTCTGCTCGTCTTATACAGCGGTACAGCAACTGTAATGTTTGGCGCGCTCCTCACGCGCGTGCCCGATCCTTTCACCCTCATGAGCATCTTCCACTTCCTCTATGTCGTGGCCATAATTGTGACGGCCCTCTCCGGGATCTTCGGGATACTTGCAGGATTAACTCTGCTTGCGGGAAGGACTTCGGCACGCTCCTTGTCCCTCGCTGCGGGCTTCCTGTCGCTCTGCGACATTCCTCTCGGCACAACCCTGGGAATTTACACCCTGATTATTTTTCTTTCCTGAACTTGGGCCTTCACGGCATGCTCAATTCTGAAAGATTGAGTTATGAATTTAGGAGCCTTTCATTGGTCGCTGCTTGGATTATCAGATTGTTTGCGATAACTTCTCCGCCATGAAAATGGCCTTTACATCGGCTGAATATAAACAATTTGCGGCGCAATTTGATGCAGGCCCCATTTTCATGTTTGGTGGTGCGCCAACGGCGAATGAAATCTTTTCGGAATATGGACCGAACTAGCAAGCTACGGGTCAACGCGCAGATCTATAGCTTTAGTGACCACTTAAGACATCAATCCGTTGGTTCCATTGACGTGAAAGCGTTGTTCACTCAGGCTGGAACAGGGGAACCCCAAGTCTGATGGGTATGAGACAAATTGCAGCATCGGCCAGATTGCCGCAGCAAGTCGGCACCACGCGGCTGTGTCCGTACTGCGGCAAGTTGTTACCGAGGAACCGTCCGCAATGCCCTCATTGCCGCGAAGCGCTTTCGGAGATCCGCATTGTTCGGGTCGCTCCGGTCGCCAAGCGCGGCCAAATCCGTCGAGGATTGCTTTGCATGCTCCTCGCTGCCGTGATTCATTATTTTGCTGGCGGTTACAGCGCGATGGACCTGCCTTTTCCGATCGTCCCGGTGGTGGCGGTCTATCTATCGCCGTTGCTGTTTTTGGGCGGCCTGGGCTTAACTCTTTACGGGTTTTACATGCGGATCAGGTAGCTTCTGCATGGGGTTGCATGTCTCGTCGCCTCGAGCTTTCTCAGACCGATGTGAGAGCCCTGAGGGAGATAGGAATTTCTCCCGGTCCTCTGACCGTCCTTCTGCCCTCCAAGGAAAAAAGCCGAAAGTAGCTTGTCATACTGGCTTGGCCCAACACTATAGCGGGCAGCTACGGCGGAAATGCTATGTTGATCCTTCCGTGCACCCGCAAAAATCTTGTGCAGCAAGAACTCGACAACTGAATGAAACTTGCTATGCCACATTATGAAAAGGGCTGAATGTCGGGAAGTGTATCGATGGAATGAACTCCGTTTTTAGGCTTGAGAGATTGTAAACGACACTCCGGCCCTCCGGGAGAACGGCATGTCTTCCATATCCGAAACGCCAGCTGTGACACTCCAACCCTCCACAAATGCACGTGCTCTGACCATTGTGACTGCGCTGTTTTTCATGTGGGGTTTCATCACAGTGCTAAATGACATTCTGGTTCCCCATCTCAAGGCTATTTTTGACCTAACCTATGCGGAGGTAATGCTCATCCAGTTCTCATTCTTCGCAGCGTACTTCGTCTTTTCGATGCCAGCAGGAAAGTTGGTGGATTGGATTGGGTACAAGAAGACGATGGTGGCTGGTTTGTGCACGATGGCCGCCGGAGCCTTTTTGTTCATAGCTGCGGCCATGGCTTTATCTTTCCCGCTGTTTCTAACCGCACTGATCATTGTTGCGACTGGCATAACAGGGTTACAGGTATCGGCGAATCCTTATGTTTCTACTATTGGTCCCGAGAAGACAGCATCCAGTCGGCTGAACCTGGCACAAGCCTTCAATTCTCTCGGCACGACCATAGGTCCATACTTCGGTAGCCTGGCAATTCTGAGCGCAGCGCCAAAGACGATTGATGAAATCCGGAGCATGCCGGCACCAGCCCTATCTGCATATCGCCTGCACGAGGCGGCCTCAGTGAAATTGCCTTATCTGGGAATCGGAATAACGCTTCTGATCCTGGCGTTTTTCCTTTCCCTCACAAGACTGCCAAAGGTCACTTCCGGTGAGTCGGAAGTCTCACGCGAACTGACGACCCACTCCATCTGGAGTTTTCGCCATTTAGTGCTCGGGGCCATGGCCATCTTTGTCTACGTCGGGGCTGAGGTTTCGATTGGCAGTTTTATTGTCAGTTATTTTACGCAGTCCGAGATCGGTGCAATGACCGTGAGGACCGCTGCGGGCTACGTTTCACTGTACTGGGGCGGAGCTATGGTCGGACGTTTCATCGGGTCGGCTCTACTGCAAAAAATCCAGACGGAGAAATTGCTCGCTGCATTTGCATCTATCGCATGCTCCCTGGTAATCATCTCGATGCTGACTGCGGGACAGATAGCGATGTGGAGTATTCTTGCGATTGGTCTATTCAACTCGATCATGTTTCCGAGCATCTTCACACTTGGTATAAACGGTCTGGGATCGCTCACAGGCAAGGGATCGGGTTTGCTAATTGCCGCCATCGTTGGCGGCGCAATTATCCCGGAGATCCAGGGAATTGTCGCCGATCGGATTGGTATCCATCACGCCTTTTTTCTACCGGCCATCTGCTACGGGTATATTGCCTACTTTGCCGTCATGTGCGCACGCACGCCCAGCGTTCCTCAAGTACCCCGGTCAGTTGATCATGCCCTGTAAACTTGGCTGTGAATCATTTCCGTACAATGTTCGAGAAACCTCCCGGGCCATAGCCAAACACAAAGACTAACGGCCCAAGTTCAACCTATATATGGACGCTTCGGTCCACGTTCCGCTCAGAGTTCCCTGTATGCCGGAACGCTTCCTTCTTCTGCCAACCATTCCTCCTTTTTTGCTGCCTACAGCCACCGTCACACCGTTCGGCCTGATGTCACTCGTATTAACGCCGCCGCCGCTTAGCGAACCTCCTTGTGCTGGTCATCCAACTGCGACGCCAGTGTTGCGACATTCTTCAAGGAAACGTGAACCCCGCCGATGGGCATGTAATCGCCTACTCTCTCGCAAACGCTCCAGTAATTTTTGGCACGGTTGGCCGTCGAAGAAAACCTCGCCACGCGCGATCCGCACGGCGGGATTCGACTCTGGCCTGTCGGAAACAACAGCCGTGTAGCCGTTGATCTTGTTGCCTCCAAGAAAATCTTCGTCGCGGATATAGCTCAAAACGCGGCCGAACACATTGGCCGCGTCGCGGACGACGCCACATTCTTTGAGCTTCGAGTAAGTTTGCGCTATGTCGCGGTCCCCCGCGTCGGATTTCCAAGCAATACTTTTTCGCATCACAGGCTGATATCGAGCACCTAATTAGAAGGTGGATGGAAGCTGCAGACGAGACAGAGCGGCTAAAACAAAAAGCAATTAGCTGCGGCGCATCTCTATGAAAATAAAGACGAAAGCGACAAAATTGGATTTTGCCGCTACGGCTGCCAGCGTTGTCAGCCAAGCCATAGCCTCCCGAACAACGAGCGGATTGTTACAATCGTTGAGCAACCTATCGGGATCAATTGCAGATCGTGAGCCCTTCCATGCTTCAGCGAACCGCTTCGCCGTCAAGTCAAATTCCGCGACCGCAATGTTCTCTTAGATCTCCGCGATTTCGGCTTGAAGGAAGCGACGCGCGCCCCAATATGATAAGGCCAAGTTCTCGATTTCGCAATGAATCCTCTTGTCTTGTTCCTTTTTTCCCTGAAACTTAGTCTTCTGAGAACTTAGCTACTAGACTTATGCCGCTACTAGTGTTGTTGCGATTGGTCGCCCTGATTCTTCTTCTCGCGGGCTAGTCTGTCTTTCGTTTCCTGTGGCGTTTCCTTCGGCGGCTGGTTTGCTTGTGGATGCGCCGCTGAATTCGGTGGCGGGACATTCGTGGGCCGCACGTTGTTCGGCTGGCCCTGATTCGAACGATCTGGGGGCCGGTTGTTCTGCGCCGGCGGCGCGTTGTTGACAGGTGCGTTCGCCGCTGGATTTGGTGGCGGCACATTCGTGGGTCGCACATTGTTCGGCTGGCCTTGATTTGAACGATCCGGGGGCCGGTCGTTCCGAGCCGGCGGCGCGTTGTTGACAGGTGCGTTTGCCGCTGGATTTGGTGGCGGCACATTCGTGGGTCGCACATTGTTCGGCTGGCCCTGATTCGAACGATCCGGGGGCCGGTCGTTCCGAGCCGGCGGCGCATTGTTGACAGGTGCATTCGTCGCTGGACTTGGCGGCGGCACATTCGACGGTCGCACATTGTTCGGCTGGCCTTGATTTGAACGATCCGGGGGCCGGTCGTTCCGAGCCGGCGGCGCGTTGTTGACAGGTGCATTCGCCGCTGGACTTGGCGGCGGCACATTCGACGGTCGGACATTCGCCGGCTGGCCCTGATTTGAACGATCCGGGGACCGGTCGTTCCGAGCCGGCGGCGCGTTGTTGACAGGTGCATTCGCCGCTGGACTTGGTGGCGGCACATTCGTGGGCCGCACGTTGTTCGGCTGGCCCTGATTCGAACGATCTGGGGGCCGGTTGTTCTGCGCCGGCGGCGCGTTGTTGACAGGTGCATTCGCCGCTGGATTCGGAGGCGGCGCATTGGTGGGCCGCACAATGTTCGGCTGGCTTCCCGGCTGGTTAGAGTTCGCTATCGCCGGCTTACCAGGAGGCGCCTGTCTAACTAGCGGCTGCGCTGGCGGGGCATTTGCCGGCCGCAAATTTTGGACTTCGGTTTTTGCCAGCGGTTGACCTGGGTGCGCTGCGAGCGATTGCTGCTGCTTTTCGAACGGCACAGGGGGTGGTGGGGGCGGTGTCTTGGCGACAACAGTGCGGGCGGCAACAGCCGCAGGGGGGTGGGCTATTCGTGCATCATTAGGTGCCGAAGTTCCAAGGACACTGCTCTTGGTTGGAACGAACGCAGCCCTCGAATTGACAGGAGCCGAGGCGATCTGCTGCGCGTCCACCCTGACCGCGGCTCTGGCGACTGGCTGGGCATTGGTAAATGCGCTCTGCGGAACAGCGGTGACCCCGCCGGGTACCGTTTTGTTGACGTACGTAATTTCCGTTCGATTCGTGGTGTTGTTGTTAATGTTCGTCACTTGAGTATTGTAGACATTCGTGATGGTCGTGTTGTTGACGGTCGTGTTGCTGACGTTGACGCGGTTCACGTAGGCGCGGCTGGTGTTGTATCCGGGCACATAAACTTCTCTCGGGCCCAGGGGAAACCACCCCACATCGCCACCGCCTCCACCAACTGAAATCGCCAAGCCGAAACGCGGCCCGCCAATGAAAGCCACAAGTGCCGGTGCGTAGACGGGCCGGACAGCGACCGGGCCGGGCACCCAGCCCCAACTTCCCTCGACGTTTACCCAACGGCCATAGTGAAACGGCGCGTAGCCCCATGGCTCGTCATCGACCCAGGTCCAGCCCCAGGGCGAAATCCACGCCCAGTGACCGTCTCGATAGGGGGCCCATCCGGCGGCAACCCTGGGCACCCAAATGTCACCGTAGTTCGGAACAGACCGCCAGGTGCCGTTGTCGTCCAGGTCCTCGTAGCCAACGACATCGTGCGAGACGTACCGCGCCGATCGCGAGCCATCATCGTGGCGGTCGCGGTCTTGGCTCCAACTGTCAAACTCATCGTTGTCGGCCGACCTGTAAATATCTGCTTGGAGAGAATCTGTGCCGGTGAACGTGCCGCTCAGTCCCGAATTAACAGTGTAGGTCCGGCCTCCTCCGGTGGCTTCTCCCTGGCCCGAACGTACGATCACGATGGTCGAGTTCCCGTCTTCGCTCGCCTGAATTCGGTACTGGCCCGGTTGTAGGATCGAAAATGCCAAATTCGGCGCATCCACCTCAAGGATTTCGTCGGGGTCGACCCGCTTGACGCGGATGTTGAGCGTCCCTTCCGAGAGCTGGACTTGAACGGTGCGGTCATCCAGGTTCAAGAAGGAAAAACCAGTGTTGGTGTCTAAACGAATCGTCGCCGAACCAATATGCATTTCTGCGCGTGCGCCGTTGTCTGCCCACAGCCTGTCGCCCGTTGTCATAGGTCGGTTCACAACAGCCGGAACCCAATCCGTTTCGCCGGCAGGCTGAAAGGAAACTGAACCGCGAAGATAGTTCAAGCGGGCCACACGGCCCGGCGGGTCGTCATCATCCGCTGCGGCTCGTTGCGGGTACGCGAAAGTCACGAAGGCTGACACTAAAAGTGCACAAATCCAAATTAAGATCTTTTTCGGTCCTGCGTTCGTGGCCATAAATCCCCCGTCGTCGGTATTTATTTAGTTGTTTGAATGGTAGGACCCACGGAAGCAGATGTCTGTACTGTATTGTACGTATATTCTGCCGGCCCGTAATTGCTTTTTTGTACCTTGACATATGGGCCCGAGCGAAATGAATAGGAGCAAGCCTTGTGGCTCGCGCCAGACTTGTGGGGATTAGACCTGTTAGCGAACTAGACTGAGGGAACTCTTTGAATCCACGCGATCGTATTGCTCTTTGCGGTCAGCTCGGCGATCAACTCAATTCGAATGACTCGAAGGCTGTCGAGAGTCTGTGATGGTCGTCACGTTCTAGATCTGGTGGAAAACCTCCCGCCGCCCGCTGGGATCAAGGGCTGGTGCATGTGAAGCGCGACCGCGGCTGCGCTGCGAATCTGGGTAAAGTCGAAGCCTTTCTCGGCGGGGAATACCCGTCGTTCGCGCTGTTGGACGGCCTGTTCGAGCAGCTGTTCGGACTCGCAAATGTTGGGTAGACCGTCAATGAACTCGGGGAGGATTTCCATAATCGAACTCCGATCAACTTCTTCATTCCAGAGAAAGCGCTCACGTCGATTCCAGTCATTTGCGACGAATGTACTCGTAAGTGTTCAAGTAGTGTTGGCTGGATGATTCCACGAAGAATCGTACCGCATCCCGTTCACCATGAGCATACGGAATTCCTCGGTGTAGGAATACCAAAGCCCAAACGCCCGGCACACGGCCGACTCGATCCCTGAATTATCCGGCTCGTTGAAGACGTAGCCATTTCGCCTCTCATAAGGACATTGCGAATAGTCGCGGTCCCTAACTGAATCGGCGAGCACGCCGATTGGAGGGCGCAAGTCCCTCGGATAAGCCGGGGCTGGGCCTTTCCCTAGCGCCCTGATTCCACCAAACTCAATTTCGTAGCCCGTGGCGCAGCCACCGACTCGGGTATAAACGGACACATAGCCAGCGCGGGAACGGAATAGCTGATTCACTGCCCTCGGGATCAGGAAATCTTAACGTCCAGCTGTGGCGGCAGCGGTTGCCATTTGCGCATCCGCTGCGTGCGCTCAAGCTGAATCAGCGTCGGGTCATATATCTCTTCTATCTCTTCCAAGTAACTCTCATAGCCACGCGACAACTTTCGGTGAGCGAGATTCCGATGTTGTGGGCGCCCAGGCCGGGTTCCGCCACGTCTTTTGCACCGAGTATCCCCGAAACCGCCCTGTTTTCGGGCGCCTTGAAAAACGCAAACGACAGAATTCACATGGCTTAGGGGAGTTCGTTCCGCAAAATCGCATTTTTGGTATTTCGGTTCGCTCATCCTTGCCTATGTATGCAAATGTGGCTCAGCGAGCACCGCCAGCACTAGAGTACACAAGACCCTTTGTTTGGTCGCACCTAGAGTGCGTCGATCTCCTTCGGTATTACAAGGGGTAGATTGGCGCGCAGCCTCTCAAGGGAAGAGGAATACAAGATATTTGTGTAGTATATTATAAATTATATACCACATACAGTAATCTATATAACGCAGCGCAGAGAGTTCTATTCCTATGCCGCACGTCTGGAAGCGTCTCGGCATCGAATTTCCCGAGTTTGCATGCGGCGTCCTCGGAAAACCATACGATCCCTTCAGGGGTAGCTCGAAAGCAAAAAGGAGGACTTGGCTCCGTAATGATCTCTGACTCTCCCTAGGAAGAGCTAGACGGCGGTATACTCTGCTGACTCACAATTAAGGGAAGTCCGTGGCTATTGTTCTTGGCAAACGTCTCGGACCGTACGAAATCCTCACCCCTCTTGTTGCGGATTGGTTGGGAGAGGTTTATAAAGCGCATGATACCCACCTCGATCACATCGTCCCGATTTCGTCTACCGATCGACACATTCCCAGGAGGTTCCGAAACGTGGAGGTTGATCATGAAATTTGCAGCGCATATTGCAGTCTTAGGCATGCTTGCGAGTGTGAGTAGTCTTGCGCAAACCAAGCAGACAGATACGAATGCTCATTCTTCACCGGGGAAATTGGAACGAATGCCGGAATCGTTGGAACTGCGCTACGCGGTGAGCGCTCTTCCCCCACATTTGAGGGGTGGCGCAACCACTTACATACTGGACCCGGTCAAAGGATACGTTCTGAATAATAAAGGAACCAACGGGATGACTTGCATCGTCGTGCGGAGCGATTGGCAGTATACGGTACGGCCGTTTCGGGACGATATCTTTTGGCCGGTTTGTTACGACGCCGAAGGGTCGAAAACACTTTTGCAAGATTATATGTACGCCGCCGAATTGAGGGCCCAAGGGATGGAAGCGAAGCAAGTTCACGCTGAAGTTACGAAGAGATTTGGGACTGCTGCTTACCCCAATCCTGCCCGGGCCGGAATTGCCTACATGCTTGCTCCAATCATGCGCACCTTCGGAGATTCAAAAGTGGTGGATCCTTTTACCATGAACATGCCTCACTATATGTTTTATGCCCCGAACGTTAAAAACGCGGATATAGGCGGGAAGCCCTTTAGTCAGTATCCATTTATCTTGAGCATGAGTCCGGGTCGCGACGACGTCATCATTTTGTTCGCTGGCGAAACGGAGAAAGCAAAAATCCTGTTGGAGTCAAAGGATTTGCTGACTGAGCTTTGTTCCTATCGGGATTTTCTGTGTACGAATGAGAAGACCCGCACGCAGATGCCCAACAACTAGCATCGGCGCACTCTCCTTGGAAATACTAAATGACACCGACATCCTCTGGCGAGCCCCTTCGCATTTCTCTCGGACCAGATTTTCCAGGCGCCCCCGATTTCGGAGATTACTTCGTTGCCGGACGATTCAGGCCATCCACCGGCATCAAGGGTAGATTGACGTGCGAAGGGTGATCCTTGTCGTGGTAGACAATGTTGTTCGCCACCACTTCGTGTGTCTGATATCCTGGCCGCTCTCCGGTGTTCGGGTTGATATCGAAGAATGGGAAGTTACTGCTGGAAATATCGACCCGAATGCGATGACCTTTTTTGAAATGGTTGGCCACGCCCAAAAGATCAATCGTGACCTTGCGAATCTCGCCCGTCTTGAGCAGCTGCGGTTTCGCAGGGTCAGTAGCGGAGCGCGCGCGAATGATGCGATCCTCCAGATTCATGGCAAATCCCCAAGGATAGTCGCGATTGGGCGAACTCACGTCCACCAGTTTGGCGGTGAAATCCGTGTCCGGCGCCGAAGAGGAAATCCAGAGATCCACCGTTACGGGGCCAGCGATTACCACGTCGGAGTCCAGCAGCGGAGTCTGGAAAGTCAGAACATCGCGGCGTGACGAGAGCGGCAGGTCATTGTCGCAAAACGGAATCTTAAGGCTACACCTCTGATCGCGCGGACCATCGGGACTGAAATTCTTTCCGGAGTCGATCTGGCCACCAATCGTCGGCACGGGATGGTGAGGATCGAATGCATACGCAGAAGGCGCTTCGTCACAAGGGGCCTTTTCGCTCAGGCTACCGTCAACGTGCAAATAAAACAGGTGGGATGCGGCTTCCGGGGGAGGCCAAGCGGTAGTTGCGAGCCACTGCCCGCCATCATCCATGCGCCCACTTAGTAGGGTGCGTAGGCCGCTGCCTCCGCCCATCACGAACACATGCACGGGCGGTTCCTCCAATACCCCGGTCTTTTTGCCTTTGAGGACCTGATCAAACCAACGTGCCTCCTGATCGATCATGTACACCTCAGCTGCGGGGCCGAAGTCCACGTCACCCGAGCCGCGCGTCCCAATATCGTGTACCCAGGGGCCCATCATCAGCTTGGTTGGGGACTTATGACGCGCAGCCATGCCCATGAAATTATGCAGCGAGCCATGCTCGAACAGGTCGTACCAGCCGCTCAGGAAATAGATCGGAATATCAGGATACTTGTCGTAGGAGACTTCAAAGTTGTACCCGTTCTGCTTCCAGTAGTCATCGAACGCGTAGTGATCGATCTGGTCCTGGAACCATTGCTGGTTTATTGGGGACAGCAGCACAGGGGACGCGTTGGGACGGAAAGGATAGCGAAGCAGCCAGGCTCCCAGATGCTCGTTGCTCAACGCGTCCAACATAGCGGCTCTGAGGGCAGAATCCTTTTCAGCCTCCTGGCTGCTGGAGGCGAAGGACATCGGGTAGACGAGATTGTGCAACAGGGTGTAGGCCCCGCCTCGGTAGGCGCCTTCCTCGTAATAGTTAGAAGCCCCCACCATAACAAACATCGCCGCCAAATGAGGCGGGCGCAACACGGCCAGCGCGTTTTGCACCTGAGAGAGGTACGATTCGCCGAACGTGCCCACCTTGCCGTTTGACCACGGCTGGCGAGCGGCCCACTCCACGGTGTCATATCCGTCCGGGCCCTCATTGACGTCGAGATAAAAGATTCCTTCGGAGTTGAACCGGCCGCGGCAGTCTTGGAGCACGACAACATAGCCGCGGCTGGCAAAGTAGGTGGCCGGGTTCTGCCGATTCTGCTGTTCTGGAGTCATTGTGCCGTCTGGCGGGGGTGTTGGATTCTTTCCGTAAGGGGTGCGTGATACCAGGACAGGAAACCTGCCCGGGAATGGTGCTCCATCTTTCGTTGGATAGTAGATATCCGTGGCCAATTTCACCCCATCCCGCATGGGCACCATCACGTCCTTGACCACCCCGACCCCGTAATTTTCAGGTGAGCCCGGCTGCTCCATTTGGGAGAATGCAAACTGCACCGAACAAATGAGGATCAAGAAGATCCCAAGAAAAAGGTAACCTGCCGTCCTTCGGTGATTGCTCATGTCGTACTCCTCTTGCTAATCCGATAATTTGCCGTTGGGATTCTGTTTGGATTTGCCAGTTGTCTCGGACTGTACACCTCGCCCCTTTGCCTTCAACCGGGATTCCTGATCTATATCTCCGGCTTGAAAGCGTACGCTTCTCCGGCTGTGGACACAACGAATTTGCCCCCAAAGCAGGCCCCATGACGCTAGATGACAAGGCCAAGTCCTTCCATGAGAAGGCCGGTTAGTGTCAAGCCGGTGTTTCTTTTTCTTACCAGTGGGTTTTTGCGTTTGAGCCGGGCCACTTCGGGGTGAACTTCCGTCGCGATTTGCTCGATGCGACGATCGTATTCCGAGATGCGCCGGTTCAACGATTCGATCTCCCGCAACAAAGGATCCAAGGCCTCCCGCAACTCCCGGCTCAGCCCCTGGGCGATCTCTCGATTCATCTGCCCGGTGCCGCACTTCCGCAGCCGCTCGCCGTACGATTTCGTTAACCTTCGTGCGGCATTCACCAGCGCCGTGCGAGTTCCCACCGGTGCAGCGCTTGCCCAAATGAAAAAACTCTCTACGCTGCTGAAGAGTTGAATTTCCGTGTACAGAAGCTGGAGGTTCAGGTGTCTCGCTGAGGGAGTTCCGCCGACGGCGATTCATTCATAATTCATCCATATCGAGTAAGTAACTGAATATTTAATCTTGTGTGCAGCGTTTCCGCAACGCAAACACCGGCGCCAAGATAGCGGATGGCAAGCCTTCTTTTGACTAAGGGAGACTGAATTACCGACCTGTTGCCTCCCGCTTATTTGCGGCTCTGGCTTAAGCTGGCCGGGGCCATCGTCCAATCCCAGTGCGGCCCCGCGGCCTCGACGATAGGCGCCACATCTTCCTGGAGCAAGTAGCGCTCCTGCACTAATTTCTTCGCTGCCTCTTCCACGCGGCGCACATATTCTGCACGGGTGCCATAGCGTTCTTCGACTGACAACCGCGGATCATGGCTCTTTTCTCGATCGCCACGTGTTTTCGCGAACGGAATGTAGGACCCGGCCATGGCAATCAGCGTGTCCGGCGCGCCGGTTTGCTCGCTGCGGAAGGCCCAATCCGTGTAAGTTCCGAGCGGAACCGCCTGCTCGGGCAGGCGAATGCCACCTATGTCATTGCCATCGCTGTCCACTTGTGGAACGATAAACGGCAATACCGAAAAAACTCCAGGCAAGTCGGCGCGGAACCCACCGGGCACATGCAAGGGCCACTGCACCGCGGGCACGTTCGGGTATTTAATGTCGCGTTGAGCGATAAGAGTCCCGTCCGAAAGCTGAGGATGCCGGCTGGGCGGCGGTGCGACACCTTGCCTTGTCCAATGGTCCAGCGCCACGAGCAGGGCACGCTGAGCCCACCGATAATCGTTTGGGTTGACTTTGAGGGGTTGCGCTGCGCTGTCAGCCGGCGGCCAAGAGCCTGGACCGTGCTTAGCACCGGCGAGAGTGAAAATTCGTAGGTTTGGTGGATCGGGCAAATCTTCCAGACCGTCCAGGGAAAGGTGTCGCAATGCCGCCACGCGGCCTCGGTCCCAATATTCGGATCCAGAGTCCACAAGAAAGATCTTGGGCTCCAGGCCGGCTGGGACGCGTGCGCCGAGCCCATCTCGTTTCCCTGTCAAAGGATCGGTAGTGATTTCATAACGAATCGGAAACACCGTTTCCGTAAAGGAACCAAGCTCGTTGGGAAGCGCGAATCGCTTGTTGAAGCTTCCAAACGATGTCCCGCCAGTATGGATGAAGAGGGCATCGATGGCTTGCCGGCCTTGTTCATCCGTGGTGAAACCTTCATAGACAAGTTGACGCTGATACCGGCCGACCTGGGAGGCGCCATACGTGTAAACCAGCCGAGCGTGGACGATTGCATCGGAATTGTTTTTTATCGCGGAGGCCATATCTCGAATGGCAGCAAACCCCAGCCCCGCGACAGGCGGATTCTTGCTTTCGTATGTAAGCTGGTACGTTTGGCCTGCTTTGATGCCGCCCTTCACCGTCAGCCAGTTCTGGTCGAACACAATCTTGCCATTCTCTATTCGCCCAAACTGCCAGTCTTCGCGCGGAATGAGCCGCGGCGTGGCGACCCAGCCTTCACGGACGGTTAACCGGTAGGCAGAATTCTTGGGATCGAGCGGTGGATATACATCCGTGTTGTATTCGGACGTATAGTCAAATGACTCGGAAGGTTTGTCGGGGATAAACCACGGACTGATCCATCCAGTTATCGGCTGACCATTGTCAGTCGCGATGGGGGCCTGCAACCCGACAAGATTCTTGTCCCTCCCCTTCCGCACTTCGAATTCCCAGCCCACGGCCACGAGCGTGTAGCCTTCCCGCATTAGCAAGCCATCGCCAAAATCGGATTCGGCCGTCGGATCGGATGAACCCCTGGCGCGGTTGAATACGCCTAACAATCCCTTGCCGCCGCGGTTTACCACATCAAAAAGCGCGACGCCGTTTCCATGCGAAGGATCCTTTGGCCTGAGAATAAACAGGTCAGCAGAAAATTCCACTTTGCCTTCGCTGTTTCTGGGCGCCTTGTCGACATCTGCAATTATTTTGTTGTGGGGATTGTTTGGGTCAACGGTGAAATAAACCTTGCCCGCCAGCTTTTCATAAGCGCCAACTGTACCGAATGCTTTTCCATTCAACACATCCTGGCGGCTGGAAATCTCGACCCGCGTAACCTCGGCCCGCATTGCTCCCGGCGTGAGCGCTAAGAGCGACACTAAAAGCAGGCCAAATACGTGTCGAATATATCGGTTCATGGATCCCCCATCTGTATTCACAACTCTTATTGCAGGACTACTTTGTCGAATCGGTAGCTGAACTCTTCCTCGAGAAACAGGGTCTTTTCATCCGAACACCTTTGCTATTATTCCTTCTTCACATCGCCGGAGAAAATCCGTTGCCCCCCTTGTGATTGAGTATATTTCTCAGCCCTGCCTAGGGATGCAGGGTGAGCTTTTGAACTCGCCAATTCGAGATCTCACCGGCGTAAATTTCGTTATCAGTCCGGCAGTCGAGTTCGTGCACGGCCATGAATTCCTTCAACTGCTTGCCGCCTTTGCCGAATTTGCCCAGGATGCGGCCATCAAGCTCCATCTTATAGATTTCTCCGTTGTCACTCATATCCGTTGTGCCGGTTGAATTCGAGCTGTAGAGATATTGGTGCTGCCCCGGAGTGATGCAAATGGCCCAGGGAGCGCCCACGTTGATAAACGCCGTCTTGAAGTTTCCGTCATTGTCAAAAACCGAGAGCCGCTTGTTGGCCCGGTCTCCAACATATACGTTACCTTGATGGTCGACTTGTATGGTGTGGACGTCTTCGAATTGGCCGGCATCCTTCCCTCGCGAACCAAACGCTTTGAGGAATTTGCCGTCCTTGTCGAATTTCACAACTCTTTTATTGTTGTATCCATCGGAAACAAAAATATTTCCAGCAGCATCCCAGGCGACATCGGTCTCCCGGTTGAACATGGCGAAAGGCCCCAAATTGAATCCTTCTCCGCCCCCGCCCTGAGCTGCCGGCGCGCCGGTTGCCGGCGCCGCAACCGGTGGGCGCGCAGAAAGGAGCAGCTGCGTCTCGATCACGCCGCCCGTCCTCCCGCCGGACGATTGACCCTCCTCAACCGGCCCGGGAATGCCCGAGAAATCTTCCGGTTTCCGGCCAAGAGTCATCAATATTTTGCCTTCGGGGCTGAACTTGACGATCATGTTCGACCCTTCGTCTACCATCCAGATGTTGTCCTGGGGATCCACGCGCACGGTGTGAGCAAAGGCTTCGGCATAAATGCCCTTGCCGATCTCGCGCATAAAATTTCCTTTTTCATCAAAC
The DNA here is from genome assembly GCA_963719875.1 of uncultured Acidobacteriota bacterium. Classification (GTDB taxonomy): domain Bacteria; phylum Acidobacteriota; class Terriglobia; order Acidiferrales; family UBA7541; genus Palsa-360. The sequence goes on from CAVRDJ010000004.1 coordinate 1,571,206, forward strand.
TCGTAGAGGCGGGCGGCGGCGCCGCGTCCAAATTGGCGCGAAGTGCCGACCGTATACGCGAGAAGACCGTCCCGTGTGTAAACGAAGATGTGCCCCTTGGAGTTCGTCGCTACACCCACGGCTTCACCCATCACAATATTGTCCGGCATCTTCAGCAGGTTCGGCGCGGAATCGTATGGTATTTCTTTCACTGAAATCTGCGCGAAAAGCGGGCTAGCAAGGAAAAAAATCACTGCCGCCAAAACGAATTGTGAGACGCGTCGCATGAGAGCCTCCGTAAACAAAATTAATTCCATTTGAGAGCAGCGCCGCATCTTTTCACAGGCGCTCTCTTCCAGCTGATTCCTGATTGCTGGCTGCCGTTACTTCGCGTCTGGGTGAAGTTCCAGCTTCTGCACGCGCCAATTCAATAGCTCGCCCACCAGCAGCTCGTTTTCGCTGTTGCAATTCATTTCATGAATCCAGCCGAACTCCTTCATCTTCTTCCCGGCAGTGCCAAATTTGCCCAGGATATGCCCGTCCAAATCGAGCTTGTAGACCGGGCCCACGGCATCCGAGCTGTAAAGATATTGCTTCTGCCCGGGCGTGATGCAGATAGCCCAGGGAGCACCCATGCCCGTCCAAACGGCGCGGAGCGTCAGGTCATTGTCGAAAACCTGGATTCGACTGTTGCCTCGGTCGCCGACGTACACATTGCCCTGCTTGTCGGTCGCGATGGTGTGCGGAGTGCTGAATTGACCGGGCTCCTTGCCCTTCATACTTCCGCCAATCGCCTTGACGAATCGGCCATCCTTGTCGTACTTCACCACTCTCGCGTTCCCGTAGCCATCGGAGACGAAGATATTTCCGGCGGCGTCCCAAGCCACGTCCGTCTCCCGGCTGAAGGAATAGGGCTGCGCGGGTCGCGGCGTATCTCCGGGAAGAAGCGGATGAAAATTGAAGCCGCCGGGTACATCCCCTTCCGCCGATTCCGGCCTGCGGCCCATAGTCATCAGCACTTTTCCCGCCGGGTTGAACTTCACGATCATGTTCGAGCCTTCGTCAACAGTCCAGACGTTGTCTTGCGGGTCGACGCGCACCGTGTGAGCAAACGCAAAGGAATAGTTGCGCGGACTGATCTCGCGAACATAATTGCCTTCCTGATCGAATTCAAATAGCTGCGTCTCACCGCTGCGCGTGAACACAAAAATATGTCCTTTGGAGTTTTGCGCCACACCCGCAGCTTCGCCCAAATAAATGTCGGCCGGAAGTTTCAGGACATTGGGCGCGGAATCATAAGCAATTTCAGGCACGCTTTGAGCGAGCAGAGGAGAGGTCAGGAACGAAACTACGACAATCAGGCAAAACTGAAAACAGCGCTTCATGGAATCCTCCATATCAAACCGGGTGTGATGGACTTGCCGCGCGCAGTCGCGACTTGCGACAAAATGGCTCATGAGGTGACATCGTGATTGGCTGGAGAGCGGGAACCGGGACATTTGTGCAGCGATTGCTCCCGGTTCTCCTTCTCGATCGGTCTTCTTGTTACCTCATGCTTAAAAAACGATCTTCAGCGCAAACTGCATCTCCCTCATCGGTACCTGCGTAGGATTATCAAGCAGACCAAAACCACCTTGTGGACTTGGGTCAAGTGCGATGAGATGGTCAGAAGGGGGTGCGAAGTTCGTGCGATTGAAAATATTGAACAGCTCTGCGCGGAATTGGACATTGAAACTTTCCCCGAGTCTCTTGATATGATTGTCCTTAACAAATGACATGTCAACGTTGAACAACCCCGGCCCAACGATCGAGTTGCGCGGAAGATGGCCGAGGAGATTGGGGCATGTATCGGGACCAAGTTTGACCGAATTTGAAGGATTAGCGTTGTAAGAGAGGATGAAACCCTGATCACACTTGGTGTGCGTGGGATCAAAACCTGCAGGTGCCGAAGGAAGGACAAAGCATTGGGGCTTAAGATACTGAAGGTTACCCGGCTGAACCGCGTTTTGGGGAGTGCAGCCTGGAGCCAAATCCGGAATAGACATTGGTTCAGCGTTGATTTGCCCCAACGGGTCGGAGGCGAGGCCCGTCAAGGGCCAGATAGGACTGCCGTCGCTCAACTCAAGTAGTCCTTCTACTCCCCACCCTCTTGCGATCCATCCAGCGGGCCCGGAGAAGGACGCCGGAGTCGGAATCTGCCATAGCCAGTTAATTGTCAGATTGCGGCCGACATTGAAGTCCGAAGGCCCTTTGGTAATGGCCAAGTCCCACCACGGCGTGGCGGCGGTTGGGTTCGATGAGTAGTTGTCTCCGGCGAAGCTGCCGGACGAGGTGTCCAAGGACCTTTGCCAGGTAAAGGAAGCCTCCGCCTGGAAACCATGACTGAACTTCTTCGTAACGTTTGCCTGGAACGAGTTGTACCAGGACTGGGCTTGAAAAATCGTGGACAGAATCAAGTTGGGAATGAACGGATTGATGATGTTCCCGGGCACAATTCCGGTCGGGGGAGGTGGGAAAGGGGGGTTCGCCGGGAGTGTTCCACAAGCCCCCTGAGCCAAGAATGGCGACGAGCAGGCAACTAGCGTGCCGAGTGGGACGACACCCGAGGGGTCGGCCTTGTTGCTTGGCGTGGTGGGAAACAGCCAGCCAGCCGAAGTTTTAGTCGGAAACACCGTATTTAGCGTGTCAGTCTGGAAGGGGTTGTGGATCCCCCTCGATCCCGCGTAAGCAAGGGTGACCGAAGTGCTCGCCGTGATTTGACGCTGGACGTTCGCGTTCCATTGCATGACGTAATTGCGACGGGGATTGGAATCGGTATACTGAAACCTCCCTCCCGCACTCGGTGAAGTGGTTGCAGCGATCGCGGCATACCCCTTGTCGAACGCCCCCTGCGGAATTTGCGCGGCGGTAAGATCAACCTCGGCGCCCGCTGGAGAGGCTTGCAAAGCATTGAGGCCAAACATGTACGGCATAGGGAGAACATCAAATATCCCGAACCCGCCGCGAACAGAGGTCTTGCCGCTTTTAAATGGGTCCCAAGCAAAACCGACTCTCGGCTCAAAGTTCTTGAGCGTCGGATTGGTCGCAAAAACCGAATCTCTAAGGGCTGTACATGTAGAGTCTACTGGAAGGCCATTGATATCCTCCACGCAGCCGCCAGGGTCGGTCCATAGTGTCGGCAGGATCCGGAACTTCCTCTTCAGTTCGTACGGAATCGTTGACATTTCGTAGCGCAAGCCCAAGTTTACTGTCAGATTGGAACGCATCTTCCAGTCGTCCTGGACATATCCGCCGAAAACAGAGTTGCGGTTATAGTGTTTCGTGTTTCCGGCAGTGAAGGGCGGACTCGTGGGCATCCTAACCGAGTTGGTGATATTCTCAAGATAGTGCGTCAGATCCAGGAATGCTGCGCTACCAGTTCCGTTTCCATTGACCAGGTCGGTGTGATTTCTCAGGAATTCAAAGCCCAACTTCACATTATGCTTCCCAAATGTATGGGAGGCATCGTCGAACACTTGAAAGTTATGAACCCAGTCGCTGAATCCACCAGCCTTGCTAAAACCCCCGAAGCTGGTAAGGTTGCCAATTCCGCCACCGCCGCCGCCTTGCGGACTGATACCAGGCGCTGCCAGCGATGAAGTCATCCCAAACTGAGTGTCAACTAATGATGGAAGAAGAGCCGCAATTCCGGGGTTCCTGACGATGGATTGCGAATATCCCAAACGAATGCTATTCACCATGGAAGCGCTGAAGACGTGATTTTCCTCCACGGAGATGGCTTGGTTCGGAATAATGTACCCGCTGGTCGACAAGTTCAAAGGATCGGGCTTGGCCCACGAGGAGTGGTCCCAATACCAACTGGAATTCAGGCTGTCCTTCTCCGAAATCTTGACGTCGCCCCGGAGAGTGACATAATTATCAGTCACCGCTTGCTTGCCCGAAAAAATGTATTGCGCCGAGTTGTTGTCAGGCCCGACTAGGCAACTAGGGTTTGTAACGTCGCAAGTCGGCAGCGGATCGAGAGCGTTTGTAAAGGACTCTACAAAGTTATCAACACAAAGAGACGCCTTTCCGGGCGCCAGGTTTGTCGAGTTGGCAAACGGGCACCCGCCTGAGTTCGTAAGCGTGCCCGCAGCGATGCCCTGAGCCGGGGTAATTTGGTTGCCGCTACTGTCGTTGATTACTCCTAACCTTGCGTTGGGAGTGAGGACCTGGGCGACTCCGGGTATACCCTTCCTTTGACGGAGTCCTTCGTAATCACCAAAGATAAAAATCTTGTTCTTCTTGATGGGCCCTCCCCCCGACCCGCCAAACTGGTTGCGCACAAATGCCCCTTTGTTTGCCCCGTCTATATAATTTGACGAGTCAAACGCCGCATTGCGAAGGAATTCATAGAGGCTTCCGTGAAACTGGTTCGTGCCGGACTTGGTTACTGCATTGATGACTCCGCCCGATGTGAAGCCGTACTCCGCCGAGTAATTGGCGGTCAATACCGAGAATTCCTGAATCGCGTCCACACCCACGCTTGCACCGAGTACGTTCCCCGGACCGGCGTTCGAGTAATCGTTGACAATAATACCGTTCAGCCTGTAGACGTTCTGCGTGGGCCGATTTCCATCAATGGTCATCTGCGCTCCCAAGCCCCTCAGGTTGCCGCCAGGTTGGTCGACCGATTCATGGGGGCGCACCGAGACCACACCGGGTTCCATCGTCGCTAGGGATGCCCAGTCGCGCGAGTTCAGAGGCAACTCCAGGATCTGCGCGCTTTCAATGTTGCCGCTGAGCGTGGCGTTCGTCGTCTCAATCACGGGGGCGGCGCCAGTAACCTCCACCAACGTAGTTGTATCACCGACCTTCAAAGAAAGGCTTAAATCCTGTTGGGCGCCGACGGTAAGCGTCACTTTGGTCGTCGAGGTGTTGAAGCCTGTCGCCGACACCGACACTGCGTATTCGGCGGGCTTGAGGTTCACCAAATTATAGTTGCCGGTACTGTTCGTGGTGGTTTCGCTCGTTATACCAGTGGCGGCATTCTTGGCGGAGACTTTCGCGTTGGCCACGGCTCCACCTTGCGCGTCGGTGATGGTGCCATTAAGCGAGGCGCCTGCCACCTGCGCATACAGTGGAGCTAAACAGACGATCCCGATCACCCAAATCAATACAAGGATCTTAGTCGCGTAGGATGTCATGGTCGTTCCCTCCCGAGTTGCGTTAGGATTCCCCAGATATCCGACATACCGACTTCCCCAAAACCTTTGTAAGTAATAGGGCCCCTCCATGGAAGCAAGGCGAATAATTGCAACTTGGAAGGAATCTCTGGATGGTCTTCTTTCGGAAAAAACAACGATCAAGGACAGACATTCCGAGCAGTGCCATCGCGGTTCTTTGCCTCATGGCAAAATCAGAAACACCCACGTGGTGCCTCCAATGCTCCGTTTTGCCGTCACTCGGAAAAACTTGTTATTGAGTCTAAGAGTTCCCTGTTAGGCCGTAGGTAGCACGTGAAGTAGGCATTGTCAATCGAAATCTATTGCAATTTTTGGTCCTAACTGCCTTCTCCCTCGGAATAGCCTTCCCATCAATTAAAATGTGTTGTTGGGAATCATCTATCTCTGAAATACAGTAGCATTCTAGTTTGGCGCAGGTACTCAATTGCAGATTCGAGCTGAAAGAACCGTCTGCAGTGGCATTGCGTGTGGTTGTGGCAATTCCATTGGCCGAATCGATTAACGGAGATTGCAATTCCCGGGGACTATCGGTGGCCCCCGGGCGCACACGGCTCCCTGAATTCACAGGTCAAAATGATCAGATTTCGACTTTTCTTGCAGCTCCCTATTTCTTCGGATGCAGGATGAGTTTCTGCACGCGCCAGTTCAGCAATTCGGCCACGTAAATCTCGTTTTCCGACGGGCAGGCGATTTCGTGGATCCAGCCGAATTGTTTGAGTTCCTTGCCGGACTCGCCGAGCCAGCCCAGGACTTTTCCGTCCAGGCTGAGTTTGTAGACGCGACCCGGAAAGGCATCAGAGGCGTAGAGCACCTGATTTGGTCCGGGCGTGATGCAAACAGACCACGGTGAGCCAGGGCCCAATTGTCGCGCATACATGTCTGTCCCACCCAATATCGGTTTCGGGCCGATCGCCGCGACCTCCTTCGCATAATCAAAAGGTACATCGATCTTAATCTGGCGGAGGTACTTGCCCTCGCTGTCGAAGACTTCGATGCGGGAATCGCCGCGGTTCGCGACATAGACATTTCCCTGCGCATCGGCTGTAATCCCGTGCGGCGTGTCGAGTTGTCCGGGCCCATCACCGGGCTCGCCGAATGACTTGAGCCACCGGCCGTGCTTATCTACCTTCGCCACGCGGGAATTGATGTAGCCGTCACTTATGAAGGCGTCACCTGCCGCATTCCACGTCACATCGGTTACCTGCCGAAACATTCCGTCCACCGGTGGCAGCGGAGGATGGGGATGCTTCAACGGCTCCGTTCCTTCGTCCGATGCCTCCTGTTTCCGGCCGAATACCATGGTGACTTGGCCCGCCGGATTGAATTTGATAACCATGTCGGAGCCTTTGTCCGCGGCCCATATGTTGTCTTCCTTGTCGACTCTCACTGTGTGTGCGAAGGACCACGCATACAGGTTGTGGCCGATCTCTTGAATGAATGTGCCATCGGGGCCGAACTCCAAAAGTTGCGACGCCGTCGCAGCGTAGGCCGGACCGGTGGAATTGCCACGCGAATAAACAAAGATGTGTCCCTTGGAATTAACAGCTACGCCGGCGATTTCGCCGAGATACAGGTTCTTCGGGAGTTTCAACAAATTGGGAACTGAGTCAAACGGAATCTGCGGAGCCGCCTGCTGGGCAACCAGCGCCAGCGGGGCAATCATGAAAAATACTAGAGCAAGCGCATAGCGTTTCATTCCGACCTCCTCAGACCTTTACTTGCCGGGATTTCGATTTTGGCTTCCGGTTGCGAGAACGTACACCCGTCCCGCCAGTATTGCAATGCGCCAGCCAGGTTCTTCCCGGCAAGGTTGCCCGTCGAGCCGTCACCTTCCGAGGGCGGACTCACCGACACAGGCAAAAATGGACTCAGACCCAGTACAGGAACCGATTAGCTGATTCCCTGCCCTCGGGATCAGGAAATCTTTACGTCCATCTGGGGCGGCGGAGTTCGAATCTCGCCAGGCGGAGTATGCAATTTCAAGCGAACCATCGTCTTCTGTCTTCCGAAATTCCCTGCTAACAGGGAAATTGACAGGGAATTTTTCACTTTAAATCGGCGCACTCCGGAAATAAGCTGGATGCTGGTCGGCCCTGTTCGACCCTGTTCTGGGGTGTTCTGTCCCCAGTGTTGTTTCCCGTCTTTGGGGAGCATCTGGTCTGGCAAATTGAACATATTGCCGGTCAACTCGACGAAACATAGTCAAAACGGTCAAAACGCAATCCATAGAGCTCATTGAACTTAATAACTCATCAAGGACGCCTTTCGAAATCCTTAGAAAGCGCACTAAACCTTTGACTGTCCGCTGGCCAGCATCTCTACATCTTCAAAAAGAGAGAAACACCTAACAATACTTAGACCGACTTAGCTCCTCCTCTCTCCTGCGTTTCAGCAGAATCCTATACTTCTCACCGGCCTCACGGAGAAGGTTGAGGTCCACCGCTGTGAGTTTTGCTAACCTTTGTGCCACTACCGATAGTTGCCGCTCTTGAGCAGGGGCAATCGTCTGAGCCAGAGCTTCAAAGAGCTTCTGCGCTGTTTCGATCTTTAAGAGGATTTCAGTAGCGCTGATTACCACGTGTATATTGGGCGCCCAATCTTTAACGGGTTCATTCGACTGCTTTTCCCATTGTTCCAGACGGTCAATATGAGACAAGTGCTTTTTAAGCGCGAGCCGCACCAGACCTTCTGAGGTTATCTCATCGACTACGGAACTCAGGTGCTGTGACTGCAATGCCCTAATCTCTTCTTCGGTTGGCTCAGGTTGTCGCGTCGCTAGGTTAGCTCCTGGCGTCATTGCGCTCGTGAATTCATCGACAAGTTGGTTGAGCCGCTGTGCACTGAGCGTATGATCGTTCTTCCTGCTTTCGCGCGCAATCTCTTTCAGCCTCACATTGAGTGCGTTCAGATAATAGCGAATGGTCGAGCGTTTCAGATCAGAGAGCGGCCCACGGTCGGCTTGCTCCATGATCCAGCCGGCTACCGTATCGAGCGACGACCCTTGGAGCAACTTTTCTACAACAGACCGATATTGCGGGAGTCCTTGCAACCGTTCAATCCAGCGACGGTCATACTTGCGCCGGTCATTGCTCATCTCAGACTCCTCAATACATTTTTCACGGCCGTGAAGTAGTTGGGGCTCACTCTTACAATCCGATTTCGCTGTCCGGGCGCATGACAATCTCCTCTCAATAAAGAAGGGCAACCGGGACAAACTGCCCTTAAGACGTTTTTGCCCTACTTCAGAAGGAAGCGGTTTAAGCGGCCGCTACCGTGTCCACGTTCGCTCTACGTTCGCCCTGGGTCAAGTAGAAACTTCAGTCCGACGAGCTTTTTTCAACCGATGTGGCTAAAATATTAATATTTCCGAAAGATCCTCAAGTCTGACCGGACTGAATTTTCATCTGCGCGTAGATCAGATACATGGTGCGGACGAAATGATATGAATGCCTCAGGCGAATCGAGTTGATTTGTCGATACAAATCATGCTTGGGAGACCATGCATGCGAGCACCAGCAATTCCTGGCGGGCGTCTGTAACCAGAGATTAAGGGCATCTTGATGCGTCGCAGGTTAGAAAGGATGGGCTCCCCCTCTGAGTGGCTTCGATTCACCATAACAGGGAAAATTCCTAGTCTGAGCGCTAGTCTCGATTGATCCAAATTCTAAGACTCGGGGCTGATCACCGGCGTAGCTAGCGCATTTTCAAACTCCACAGTTACGGTGACGCCGATCCCTCCAACGTCTCTTCCCTGGTCCACGGCGCCGAGATGCGCGTCGCCGAAACTCGCGCCGTCAACCGCGCCCTCCGCTAGGCCTACCCAGCAGGCACGCCGCTCGCTCAAATTACCGTAGGATTCTCTCTAACTCGGCATGATCGATGCGGGCGACGTGCCGATCGTCGGCGTAGCCTTCGCGTAGTAAATGTCGGGCGGGCCGTCGAGTTGTTCGACTAAAGGTGGAAAATGTCTTACCCTGCCTGCTACCGACTTCGCCGAAATTGAATCCTGAACCCACGACCAGAACTCAAAATCGATCGAGAAATCTCTATGAAACCGCATTCAATTTCGGATTTCAGGTCAAGTGGAATTATACAAGCGCGGACAAATATGTCGTTGTTTCTTACTGCAGGTTGAATTCCAGCCCTGACTGCTCCTCCACACTTCTGCCGAACCATCTCTCTATCCGCAAGTTTTGGTCTCGCAATGACTTCTCCCATTGAGGGAATCCACTTAGCCGGGTGAACTCAAAGTCTATCCAATAGGGGCACCCGGTCTTATTGCCGACAACTACATTGCCCGGTTTTACGTCGAGCAACACGACTCCGCGTCGGTTGATCTCCCGGACATTCTCGCAAATTCGCGGCGTCAGTCGCTCGCCGCACATCTGGGAAAATAGCTGAATTTCCCGTTCCTGTAGCTCCGCTTCAGTAAGACAGCAGGTTTGTTCGGAGTTCTCCAAGTCGAGGTCGTGGACTATCACTCCCCCGTTTCCGACAAGATGCCGGAGGCTATCGCCGTCAATATAATCTCTATAAATCGTCATGGACGGGATATCGATTCCCCTAATCTGCGGCACAATAGGCAGGTTGCGGAGTCGTAGTAGCGCGGCAGCTTCTCTATAAAACGGCAGCCCTATCGCGCAGAGTAGCTTTCTGCGGAAGCTGCGGTCCCTGGACCACGGCAAGAACCGCTTTCTGATACAGACACGACCGCCGTAGACCACAATGTCAAGTTGATGTTTGCGCCGCTGGAGTTTTTGATCCCGGCGGTTGAAAAATGGCGCATCCGCCGGATCAACAGCAAATGCGAAACCGTCCTGGTCCACATGCGCCAATACACCATCACGTGTTCGGCGAAGAGCCACTGAAGGGACCCGGTCTGGATCCAGTGCATCGGCAATCGGCACAGATTGATACACGTTGTCCGTCTGCCGCAGCGCAGCGCAAATTTCTCGTCTCAACTTCCAGAACTCGACGTAGAAGTCCCAAAACATAGAATGTCTTATCCGGAATTTGCGATTTGGACCCCTATCTCGCACATCGTACGCTTCTCATGCCCTGGAAACAACGAATTTGTCATCAGAGCGGACCCCCGCGACGAAGGCGGTCTCCCGACGACTCGTTTTTGCAGGCTTGACGAGTCCCTGCTTGCTGCCGCGTAACCGATTTCTCAGACACTGCTCTGTCCCTCACTCGCTCGGCCCCAGATTTTGCATCCTCAGTCAGAGCACTACTCAGTCGGCACTAGGTTTCCGCTCAAATAGAAATCGTTTTCATCATGAATAGAGGCAAGGCACGAACGGTTCCATCACAGCTTGAAGGAAGAGAAAGTCTGGACGCCGGAATATCGGAGTTTGGAAGAAGTGCGGGACGGCCCGCTGGATCGAGGCGTACAATCACGACCGGTCTCACTCGACCAAGCGCGTCATCAGCGACAGCTCCGGTGGGCAGCAATATCGATGCTTACAGTTTCTTCGAACACGATTACAATGCCCTCGCCAGGTGAAACGGAAGCGGGCCCCGCAGGGATGCAACCATGCTTAGGGAAAATCTGATGGCACCCTTCGAGCCGATGCAAAACAGCGTGGGATTTGAACCTCTCGCGCTTGGTATCCAGAAACAAGTTCCCTACGATAGACCCGCATGTCTTGAAAATCCTCGCCAAAAGGCAAAGGAATCTTTACTAACGGGAAGAGTCACCTCTCCAAATCAGGCTGAGCCAGGACAGGACTATAGCCATTTTCAATATAAGACAAACCACGGAGAATCTTCGAATGTCTAATAAAAACAGCACTTCCCCCGAAAGCACTAATACAAAGCTAAAGGTTGGGCTGATTGTTGATTCCGAATTCGTATCAAAGTATGTCAGTGAATTGGCCGAATGGGGGCAAACACAAAACGACTTATTGATTTCACATTTACTCATACAAAAGACCGAGCATCCACAGCCAGGAAAAATCGGGAACGGGATTCTCTCTTCTGAGAAAAAGGGATTCCTTAACTTGATACGCCTAATATTGTTCGCACTCATCACTAAAGTCGAGAATTTCCGCATGAGAGGAGATAAGCATTATAAGAATCACCTTAAACTATTTAACCTCAAAAAGATTGTCGCCGAATCAATTACAATCACCCCGTTAATTTCAAAGACAGGGTTTGATTACCAGTACTCCGTTGAGGACATTCAAAAGGTAAAAGATTTAGATTTTGACGTACTCATACTGTGTAGTTCAGAAAGATTGGGTAGTGAACTTTTACAATCGTCAAGATTTGGGGTCATTTCATTTCAGCATGCGGACAACAGGATAAACAGAGGCGGACCGCCAGGATTTTGGGAGGTTTATTTTAAGCAAGACAATACTAGCTTCATCATACAACAATTGACCGACACGCTCGATCGTTGGAATGTTTTAATTAGAGAGCGCTTTACAACAAGAGCCTATTTTCTTTTGAATCAGGCAGTCTTATACACAAAAGGTAATTTCCGATTAAAGCAGCTTTTGCTTGACATTGCCACGACTCGAGCATTACCCGCGGCTATAGATTCACAACCCTATTTCAATCCCTTATTTGAAATGCCAAATCTGATGGAGCAACTGAAATATATTTCACATATAGGATTCACAATCTCGTTTAATGGAATCCGTAGATTCCTGTTGAACAGAGACCATCGGTGGGGGGTTGCTTTTATGAATGGCGATTGGAAGTCACTTGATATGTGGCGAGCTAACAAAATACAAAATCTGCCTAATCATTTTTTGGCCGACCCATTTGTAATTCGTGAAGGCAACCGTGAGTATTGTTTTGTAGAAGACTTTGACTATAAGCGTCGCAGGGCTTGTATATGTGTTTATGAATTGAGAGAAAAAAGTGCAGAAAGACTTGGAGAAGCAATTGTTGAGCCCTTCCACATGTCTTTCCCATACTTATTTCGTTTTGATTCTAAAATATATATGTGTCCAGAAACGGCTGACAATAATGATATTCGCCTTTATGAGTGCGTGAAGTTCCCTCTCGAATGGAAACTCTCGAAAGTCTTGATGTCAAATGTATTGGCTGTTGACACGATGATTTTTGAGCGTGATGGTCTCTGGTGGCTCTTTACTAACATTGATTACGCAAACTCGGGCATTTATGGCTCCGAATTATTCGTTTTTTACTCTGATAGTCCACTTAGAGGAGAATGGCATTCTCATCCAAAAAGTCCTATTGCATTTGATTCCGCGCAGGGTCGCAATGCCGGCATTGTGTTCGATGACAAATGGATTTATCGGGTTTCACAGAAGCAAGGATTCAATTCTTATGGCAAAGGATTGTCAATCAATAAAATTACTGTCCTTAATAAAGCTGAGTATTTAGAAACTGAGGTATGTTCTGTTGAGCCACAATGTTTTCCAAAACTTTATGGCTGCCATCATCTACATAGTAATGGCAATGTTTCAGTTTTTGATTATCTTCGATTCGGACGCATAGATTGCTAATGTAGTGCTCTTCCGCGGTGAGGCCGGTGATGTTTGGACACCTTGATCCAACTAACCTGCTCCCCCTCGCCAGGTGAAACAGAAGCAGGCTCTGCAGGGATACAACCATGCTGAGGGGTAACTTGGTAGGACTCATCGAGCCGATGCGAATCAGGGCGGGAGCTGATGCTTTCGCGTTGAGCATCCAGAAACAGGCATCGGACGATAGATCCTTATGCCTTGAAAATCCCCGCCCCGAAGGGGCGGAATCTTCACTAACGGAAAACGTCACCTCTCCATTTCAGGCTGAGCCAGCCGGTTCAGCGTCTCAATGAACCGCGTCGAAGTGAACTGTGTCTCATTGTCTGCGGCCATCGTCATGAGAAGGAGTTTTGCACAATCTAGAGAAATCGTTCATTTGCAATTTGGCGCTATGATTGCGGGGCCCGCATCGGAATAGTCCCAATTCTCAATCAAGATTGCTCTACTGCCATGCCTCTCATCGATCTCATCCGGGTAGTTTTTACCTATCGGCGAACTGGCTCAAGGTATGAGACAAAAGCTTGCAACTGGAATTCAAACCTCACAATGTACCGTGTCTTTTCTTAAGGGAGATTCAGCTCCTTGTGCTCGAGGAACCGCAGTAATATTTTACGTGTGCCCCCAGAAAGGACCAAGTGGGGATAGCCGATTGTCCTTAAAATCTCGCTCAAAGTTAGGGGAACAGATTGGAACGAAGAGAACAGACTCGTTTCGGAGTCAAGTCTCCCGTTAAATTTGCGTGGGCAGACGGAAGCGGACTACGTCAAGAGGGGCAAGGTTGTACAAGAGATATCAATTCAAGAGGGATGTTTATCGATTCCGATTCGCAACCTCCAGAGAAGGCAGACCTCGAGATCGAAGTTTCTTTTCGCCCGATCGCAAGGACGGATCTTCGGATGAGTGTTAAGGGGTTGGTAATTCGGCTGGAGTCGGCCTCGGATACGAAGCCTGAGGCAATTCAAGGATTCGCGGTTCTTAATAGAAGCTACAAGCTGCACAACGGAGTTCCCATCGAAAGTTGAGAAGGAGATTATCCGGGGACACTACCTGCATAGGTCCTCGGCTTGGAGTGCCAGTGAGATGAGATTCGAGTCCGGAAGGGGTCTCTGGGACTCGGAATGCGGCAGCTTTGTTCTAATTTGCTTTCGGTGACGAGCAGACTACTCAAGAGGGGGTTTAAGGAGTGCAACTGATCGGCCAAGATAAGCAAGATAAGATTGGCGCGTATTCCCGCCCATTATGCCGATTCGACGCAGGGCATGCGCGAGAGGTGAAGTTGGTTAGTGCTGCGATCGCAGAATCAGGTCCCCTGGTCCCGGCATTTGAGCAGCCACAACATTCCTATGGGTCACTTTGGTTTGCATTGCGGGTAAAAGCCAATCATGAAAAGTCTGTTGCGACGATTCTACGGAGGAAAAAAATTGCGGCATTCCTTCCCCTTTTTCGAAGCCGCCGGCGTTGGTCTGATCGAGTCAAAGTCGTGGATCTTCCCCTTTTTCCGGGGTACTTATTCTGTCGTTTGGATTTGAATTTGGACAACCGGATGCCTTTGTTGACCACACCAGGTCTCCTTTACATCGTCGGACGCGGGAGGACTCCGGAACCGGTTGACGAGAGTGAGGTCTTAGCCATTCAGTCCATATCATGCTCCGGCTTACCTTACGCGCCGTGGCCGTCGCTGGTGATTGGTCAGAAGGTGCGGTTAGGGGCGGGACCTTTGTGTGGACTCGAAGGAGTCGTTCGTAGGATCGGGAATAAATGTAAAATCTATGTGTCTGTGACTCTCCTGCAGCGGTCGGTTTCAGTGGAAGTGGATTCCGACTCGATTCGGGTCGTTGATCGAGCTCGTGCTATTACTGCAGCTTGAATATCGAATTCTAAATGTTAGGTCGCGTCGACCGGGAACAAGCAGAGCGCCGGCAGCAGAAAACGAGTGGGGAAGAAAATTCAATTCCGAGCACCGCTTTTGGGGGCTGCTCATCATGGCCTTGTTATTGCCCATGGCGAACTGGGCGACGCAGCAGGTCCCCCCCGACCAGTAGCGTACGAATTGCCACAGGGCGACGGAATCATCTTCTAGGACTTCCAATCTGTTGAAGTTGCAATTGAGCAGTTCTGTATTAACCCAAACTGACGATCGAACTTGCAATTCGTTGGGCCCCTTTCCGCCGAAGACCTGACGATAAGGCAGTTCGAAGAAGTACAAAGCAAGCGTCTGGGTGACGTCGATCCCACGGAGACCTCGCTCGTAAATGAACAGCTTACAAAACATCTCGGCGGAGATCATAGTAGTCGGGGCTGGCTTGGCGGGTGTCACAGCTGCTGCGGTGCTTGCCCGACAGGGCCGCCGCGTAATCCTGGTGGACCCGAGACCAAGCTGTCTTCCGCTCTTCAGAGGCGAGAAGCTTGAGCCGAATCAGGCAGAGATGCTCGACAAGTTGGGTCTACTCGACCACTTGCTACCGCAAACCCGCAGAATCCGAGAAGTGTGGGGTGGCTATAATGGCCGCTGCTTTAAGATTTTCCCGCTCAAACAATACAGCATGTATTACAGCGACATGGTGAACGTGCTGAGGGCCCACAGCCCTATTGGGGTCGAGCACAAGCTCGGACACGTCGAACACATCGCGAACGGCAATGAATTGCAGTGTGTGAGGCTCAGGAGTGGTGAAGAATTAACTTCGCGTCTGGTGGTACTCGCTAACGGCGTTTGCAACCACCTTCAGGACAGCCTGGGGCTTCACAAGGACGTGATCCAAAAGGACCAATCCATTGCATTTGGTTTCTCGATTGCCCGTCGTGACTTGCGGCCTTTTCCTTTCGATGCGACTACCTACTACCCGACAACGTACACGGAGTACATCGATTATCTTGCCCTCTTTGTGATGCGCCAGGAGATGCGTGCTAACCTTTTCGTTTTTCGGACTGCGAGCGACCCGTGGGTGCGGCAGTTCGTCAAGCAACCAGACCAGATGCTAGAGAGGGCACTGCCCAAGTTGAGCCAACTGATTGGCGAGTATCGCGTTGTCACGAAAGTGGAAACGGGGCGCGTCGATCTCTACCGGATGCGTGGGGAGCTCCAACCGGGAATCGTGTTGATTGGCGACGCCTACCAGGTTGCTTGCCCCTCAACCGGTATGGGCTTTACCAAGATCTTCATGGACGTGGACGTTCTCTCGCAGTGCGTGCCGGAATGGTTCGCTACACCCGGAATCGGTGTCGGCAAAATCGCAAGTTTCTACAATAACTCGCGAAAGCAAGCCACTGATGCCCGCGCCCTCGAGACGGCATCCTTCGAAAGACACGTTGTCATGGACAGATCCATCCTCTGGCAATTTCACCGCCTGAAGATGCATCTTCCCAGGATGTTCGGAAGCGGGCACTTTCACCACCTGAAGTTGCATCTTCCGAGTCGGAAGGAGGTGGTGCGCATGCGGCGAGGCATAATTAGCCGGATGCTGCGCCCCTTTCAACTCACAGCACGGCGATTTTTGATACTGCCGGAGGATAAAGGTTATACGGGCGAACACAGCTGCTTGCACAATGCAGCAGCCTTTGTGGCGTGGAATCAAA
Source organism: uncultured Acidobacteriota bacterium (assembly GCA_963719875.1). Lineage (GTDB taxonomy): Bacteria > Acidobacteriota > Terriglobia > Acidiferrales > UBA7541 > Palsa-360. The sequence continues at coordinate 1,587,485 of CAVRDJ010000004.1, forward strand.
TAGAAGGCGACTACCTGGAGTTTGGCGTGTACCAGGGAGACTCATTTGCAGCAGCCTATCGAGCAATCCATAAAGAACGCGCGCGCCGATCTTCCTTCTTGGATAATTCACCGAGCCACGCGCGAGGGCTACAGACCCGCCTGCGCTGTTTCGCATTTGATTCCTTTTCGGGTCTCCCAGAAGGACCTGGACCACGGCACGCAGATTACACTCCGGGAGCTTATGCTTGCACGCAATCTAAGTTCACCAGGAACATCGTCAAACTCGGGGTCGACCTAAAAGACGTTGTGGTTGTTCCAGGCTTCTACGACAAGACACTCAACCGTCACACGAAAGAACAACACGAGCTTCGGCGTGCAGCGATCGTGATGATTGATTGCGACCTATTCGAGTCCACCGTGCCGGTTCTTGAGTTTGTGACGGACCTAGTGGATCAGGGAACGATTCTCATCTTTCATGATTGGTTCCGCTTCAGTGGAAGCCCTAAGTGCGGCGAACAGCGAGCCTGCCGAGAGTGGCTAGACCGCAATCCCCACTTGGAACTCGTGGAATTCTGGCGAGAAGGGCCTCAGTCTTTGAGCTTTCTGGTAAATCTAAGGTAAGGCGACTTCATCAAATAGTGACAAGCCTTCCGATGCGGCGCGATCGACTCATTGCCGCGCCAGCGCGGGTGCTTCGGACCAGTAAGGCCGAAGCGTGATGTACATGGATGATTGACTGAGGGTGTGAGTCCGGTACAAAGCCATTGATTCACACGTGGCCAAGGACAAGAATAGACGAAAACGTTTCCACTTTGCCTTCCGCCAGGGTCTTCCCGAATAACTGGATGCCGCGCAATCCGATGACTTTGAATCCAGTAATTTCCAATTCGGGCTCTTATGCTGGCAGCGGAGTGAAACCAAGCAAAAATCGCGAACGCGTCTCACTTCAAGTCAAGAAGGTTTCCTCTTGGCAGGAATGGGAGACACTCTCACTAGACTGGGAGCAAATTCTTCGAGAAGCCCCTGGATGCACAATCTTCTCAACTCCCGAGTGGTTGGGGGCGTGGTGGAAGGCATGCGGACAAGCAAAACAGTTAGTCGCACTTTCAATCTCAAATGCGGGTGGCGAAGTGATCGGTTTGGCACCCCTGTACCTCGAAGGTTTAAAGGATCGACATCCCAACGGAGTCAGACGACTCCGTATGGTGGGGGATGGAACAGAAGACTCGGACAATCTCGAACTCATTTTTCGTTCGGGGCATGAGGCCGCTTGTTCCGATGCATTATTGGCAAGGCTTAGCTCGGAGGTAGGGTGGGATGTTTGCGAGTTGAATACACTGAATTCGGATTCGAACATTGCCCGAGCAATGCTTTTCTGCCTGAAAGAACGCGGGTGGCCTACCAAGCTTTGGAAACGCCCTAGCTCCGTCGTCCCCCTCCCAGATAATTGGGAGACCTATCTGCACCGACTGTCACTTGAACACGCCAGTGGCATTGAGCGCTACACACGAAGGTTGGGCCGTCATTATGCGGTTCGCATTTCCAAGTGCGCATTGGAAGAAGAACTACTACCTTCTTTGGAAATTCTTTTCGAGTTGCATCAGAGGCGTTGGCACTCACAAGGGCAACCAGGCTCCTTCGCCGGACAAGAGAGAAGAAAGTTTTATTATGAAATGAGCCGAGGCTTTCTTCGGCGTGGGTGGTTGGAGTTCTGGTTGCTGGAATTGGATGGGAAGCACGCCGCTGCGCAATTTGCCTTTCGCTACGGAAACACAGTGTATCAGCTTCAGGAAGGTCTGGATCCTCAGTATTATTCAGACCGGGCGGGCATCGTGCTAAGGGCTCATATTCTTAAGCAGCTGATCGCACAGGGTGTCCGTCAATATGACTTTTTGGGTGGCATCGATGCGCACAAACAATCCTGGGGTGCCCAACCCGGCTCTTATATTGATATATGTTTCGCCAAGCCCCTCTCCCGCGGTTCCATTTACCTCCTACTGAGGCACGGGAATCGAATAGCAAAGGAATGGCTCCGGCCTCATATCCAGGACCCCATTTGGCGAGTGCTTTGGCAGTTCAGTTCCCGTGTGTTGGATCGGGCTTGAAAAACGTCGGGGCGTACTCTGCTCTCATGGCTCTGAATCCGAACATGGTCTATACCCGTTTATTTCATAACTCTTGGGCTACTTTTTGATTTCTGTTAGTCGAACTGTCGCTGAACGTCTCTGTTCGAGGGTCTACTTCCAGTTTGGAGTTGCTTGGACAATTTTTCTCGATTCGCGTCGAAGGATATCACGTCGAATTGGCCTGATCTTATCCAGAGCTGATTCAGCTGAGTCGGAGAAGGCCAATGGAAGAAAGATTGAACTCGGGTGACACGTTCATGAAGGCTCGCAATTTGAATTCATTGTGTTTTTGTCGCATAGCGCGCTGCATAGTCTTGTGCTGTGTGGGGCTGCTCATTGTTGTTTTCAGCGGCGGCACTCTCGTTCTGTCGCTTCACGCACAAAACGGCTCTATAAGCAGCCGGTCTACGAACCTAGGTCAGGTAGCAGCGCAGGCCTCAGGGCCAAGAACCATGGCTACGAAAAACGGCGCGACGCAATCTCAGAAAACGAATTCCCCGAGCGCCACGATTGAGCAAGTCCACATTAGCGGGAAAGACCAGCAGACCCTGGTTCTCGTGGATGGCACAGGTCACCTGACCTACGAGGTTTTCCGGCTGAATCAACCTGACCGTTTGGTGCTCGATTTTTCTGGCGCGGTGGTACGCGCGCAACAGAAATTCCTCCCGAGTAGCTTTTATCCTGTACGCTTGGTCCGCATTGGCCAATTCAAGGCCAATGTGGCACGGGTAGTCATTGAAATCGAAGGGCAACTTCCTTATACCATCGCAGCGAGCGGGAACGCCGTTACGGTGGCTTTCAATCCAGTGGCAATTGCTGAACCTCGTGTGACAATCAAGAAGGATATATTCCCTATCGCTGCGGCGGTTCCACTGGAGCCCGTGCCTAGTGCCGCGCTACATAGTGAGGAGAATAGCCAGGAAGCGAAATCGCTTTCAGAATCGTCGATGGAACCTGCAATAGCTCGTCCTTCGCAATCGGGGGCTGAGTCGTCTACGGCAGCTGCTGCAGAGTGGCAAACTGTTCAAACGCAGACCCATCCGGCCACTCCTGGATTTTTCCTTCAATCGGGACAAAAGAGCTCTCCCGAACCGCTTGCTGTCGTCTATTCTGCAGCCCAACACCCAGCTTTTATCGAAACGCAATCGGTATCTGGCTATGTCCTCGGTCCGGATGACGAAATTATGATTCGTGGAATAGAGGTCCCCGAGATTTCCGACAAGCCTGACAAGCCAGTCCTCATCGGCACGAACGGGAACCTTACACTGCCGCTCGTCGGACGTGTCAAGGCAGGCGGACTGACTGTCGAGCAACTCGAAGCGGAGTTAACCGCCCAATTCAAGCAGTTCATCCAAGACCCACAGATTTCGGTGATGGTGACCGAGTTTCGGAGTCAGCCGGTATCGGTCTTCGGTGCAGTCACGAAACCTGGTGTAGTCCAACTCAGAGGTCGGCAAACGCTCTATGAGGTCCTCTCCATGGCTGGCGGGCCGCGCGACACCGCGGGCTCCATCCTCACGGTAACGCGCCCTTGGCAGAGCGGCGAAATCCCACTACCCGGTGCGAGGGTCGATTCTACTGGGCAGTTCAGCAGCGTCGAATTGAACGTGCAGGAGATTCTAGAGGGAAAAAACCCTGCGGCGAACATTGAGATCAGACCGAATGACACCATTTCGGTCTCCGAGGCAAGCTCCAACATGATCTACGTCGTCGGCGACGTTCAGCACGCAGGCGCCTTCACACTGGGAGGACAACGGAATGTTTCCGTCCTCAGAGCGGTGTCATTGGCAGGCGGACTCGGGCGCACGGCCAAACCGGATAAGGCGAGGATCGTTCACGAGGTTTCCGGGGATCCGAAGCTCAGGGAGATCGCTGTAAACATTCGGCAGATACTCTCTGGAAAGGCGAAAAACGTCGAATTGGGGCCCGATGACGTCCTGGTTGTACCCACCAGCAGTCGCAAAGTTTTTACGACCGATTTTCTTCCGAACGCCTTCTCCTCCGTCGTGGGCGCTGCGATCTATCATTACTGAGGTTAATATGGAAAACCAACCACTGTTCGAAGATCCCAGCCAGGGCCCATGCACTCAGAAGGGCACCGGGACTAGCCTTCTGCCACTGCGGCGGAGGTACATGGATACGCCCTTTCCTGAAGTCTTCGAGGAGCCGGGCCCAGGCCAGGTGCCCGATTACTGGCAAATCCTGCGGCGTCGCAAAGGTACCTTGATTCTGATTATCGTCCTGGGCCTCCTGACCTCACTGCTGCTCACGATTCTGCAGACACCAGTCTACCAAGCTCGAGGATCCATAGAGATCCAGAACCTTAATAAGAATTTCCTGAACACGCGTAACGTGAGCCCCACGTCAGACGACGGGGCCGCGGACGCGCCCGGATCCGATCTTCAGACGCAGGTCAAGATTCTCCAGAGCGAATCCTTACTCGATCGTGTGGCGGCAAAGCTGGATATTGGGAAAAAGCTGTTTCCAGAAGAGGGAAGTGGCCGCCTCGCGGCCTGGCGCAAAGCCTTGGGATTACCCGAGGGGAAGCAGGCATCGACCCGCGAAAAGACCCTGGCCCTCGTCGCTAACAACCTGAAAATCAGCATTGGAGTCAACACACGGATCGTGGAAATCCGCTACGACTCTACCGACCCGCAGGTTGCCGCCGACTTCGTCAACACCCTAACCACCGAGTTCGTTCAGCAGAACCTCGAGTCCCACTGGAAAACCGCCCAGCAAACGGGCGAGTGGCTCACTCGCCAGATGGAAGATGTCCGGATCAAACTCGAAAAATCCGATGATGAGCTGCAGACCTATGCCAAGGCTTCTGGCTTGTTGTTTAGCTCTGAGAAAGACAACGTTGCCGAGGAGAAGCTTCGTCAGCTTCAGGAGGAGCTCTCCAAGGCTCAAGCGGATCGCGTTACCAGCCAATCGAAATACGAGCTCGTGTCCACAGCGTCTCCCGAGTCCCTCCCCGAAGTGCTCGATGATGCAACCCTCAAGGATTACCAGGTCAAACTCACCGACCTTCGCCGCCAGCTTGCCGATATTTCATCTTCGCTGACCCCGGCCCACCCAGCAGTAAAAAAAGTTCAAGCTCAGGTAACAGCTCTAGAATCGGCCCTCGAAAAGGAACGCTCCAATGTCGTCCAGCGAATCCGGAACGAATTTGAGTCCGCCCAACGCCGCGAGCATCTGCTCGCTGCAAACTACGCCTCCCAAGCCCGTCTGATGTCCGAGCAGGCAGCCGAGGTGACGCACTACAATATCCTCAAGCGCGAAGTGGACACGAACCGCCAGCTTTACGACTCCATGCTTCAGAATGTCCAGCAAGCCGGTATGACCTCCGCCCTGGGCGCGAGTAATATCCGCGTAGTGGATTCTGCTGAACCGCCAACGCGTCCTTACAAACCGAGCGTCGTATTGAATTCGACGTTCGGCCTTCTTGCTGGAGCTTTCTTTGGTATTGCCTTCGTCGTTGTACAAGAACGTGCCAACCGAACCATCCGAGGCCCCGGTGACACCACGGTATACCTTGACGTGCCGGAGCTCGGCGCGATCCCCTCCGCAAAAGCAGTACGGGGCCAGCTCCCTTCTTACTACCAGACAGGGAAGGTCCTCGAAAGCACGAAGTCGGAGAACGGCAAGCCATTGCAAGTGGAACTGGTCACTTCGAATAGAAAACCGTCCCTCTTGGCAGACGCATTTCGTGCAACGCTCACGTCGATTCTGTACTCGGGGAAGAACGGCAACAGACCACGCATCATTGTGATCACCAGCACCAACCCTGGAGAGGGAAAAACAACAATAGCCTGCAACTTGGCGCTAGCGTTGGCTGAGATCGGCCCGTCCGTCCTTATGCAATCCGTCCTGCTGATCGATGGCGATCTGCGCAAGCCGCGACTGCATGAAATTTTCGGCGTGCCCAACCGCTGGGGCCTGGCCGACCTACTTGAGGGAAAGACACCGCCCAATGGCTGTGAGGGAATGATTTACAAGACGGGCTATAGAAACTTGAGTCTGTTACCCGCCGGGTCGTCGACTGTTAACGTCGGGGCTCTGCTTCATTCACCACGGACGTTCGCGTTCTTGAACCGCATGCGGGGGGAGTTCCATACGGTAATTATCGACACGCCCCCAATGCTGCATATGCCGGACGCGCGGATCCTCGGTCATTTTGCAGATGGCGTCGTTTTAGTGGTTCGTTCGGCTCAGACGATGAGGGACGCCGCGGTAGCCGTCAACCAGCGGCTAACGGACGACGGAACGCGGGTACTCGGGACGATTCTGAATCAATGGGACCCGCGGAAAACCAACCAATACAGCTACGGTTAAGGAACTCGCTTTCGTCTGATGCCATCACTTTACAGAGCGAACAATAACTCCCTGCAAGTCCTGGTAATTGCGCCGTCCAACATGCCACAGGGGGATGTTTCCGATTCTAGCTCCCTGAGTGCGGATGTCGAAAAGCCCTGGAGTGCAATCGCGCCCAATCTGTCGCCGCTTCCCAAAATATGGCGCAACACGTTACCCCTGATTCTGGGACTGTTTTTGTTCGCCGTGAACAATTTGGCGCCGATTGCCGCTTTCTCTCACCCTCAACTGGGATACGTTGCATCGCTAATGCCAAGAAATCAGGATAGCGCCCAATATCTAACTTGGATGCAAGCGTACAAGACCGCATGGACAATACCGGACTATAACGCACCATGGGCAACCGAAGCAGCGCTGCACGTTCCATTGATGTGGATTCCAGCCAAGCTTTCGTTGCTTACCCAGACTCCCCCTATCTATGCTTATCTGGGATTGCAGGGTGGCTGCTACGTGCTTGGGGCTTATGCTCTAGCATTCTTGCTGCGAGTATTTGCAGTCGGTTTCGGACAATCGGTTTTGGCAGTTGCCCTCATGATCTGCGCCGTACCGCTGAAATCGATTGCCCTGCTTCCGGCTCTCCTGCTCAAACCGAGGGCTTGGGCGCTGCTGCAAAGTGGCTACCAGGAGTTCCTCGGCGGTTCCGCCTCTGAGGGGCTGTTTCAGGGCGTTTCTTGCGGGGCATCCATCACCTTAGGCACGGCCGGTGCCCTCCTCTCCTTGGCGCTTTTGGGTCGCTATTTCCGCTCCGGCAAGAAATATGATCTCTGGGCGGCAAGTCTGGTAGTGGCCTTGTCGGGGTTCTTTCATCCATTCGAGTTCATTCCAGTTACAGCGGCAGCTCTGCTCACGCTTCTATGGACTAAAAGTAGCGGACAGTCTGTTCTTAATGATTTGTTGATCCTTGGTGTTCCGGCTTTTGCTGTCGTTCTCTTTTACTTTCTACCAACGCTCGCACATCCCTGGTTGAAGGTCGTGACGGATCTAAACCGCTTTCATGGCGTCCATATCTGGGCCGGGGAAATCCTTGGATTTGGCCTGCCCGTTCTTTTCGGAGTGGCAATTGCCTTTTGGACGCCAAATGTTGGCACATCAGCGGACTGCCTTCTGTCTTGCTACGTTGTCATGGCTGTTGTCGCCTTCCATATGCCAATCCTCCCGTGGCCGCAGCATTTCAAAGACGGACTAGATTATGCGGCTGCGATTTTGGTAGTTCGGAAGTTGGATCAAGTGCCCAGTCTGATGAGGCTTTGGGCGACGAGAACCCAATGGCGCATTGTCCTTGTTCTCTTGTTGGTTGCAGGCGGCCTGGCACCGCACGTCTACTTTCGATATTTGACCTACCGACTAGGAACGACGGCAACCGAAGCCGGCCAAAATACGGCAGTTGCCCCCCTGGACGAAGTGCGAGCGATTTCCTGGCTGCGCGCCCATGCAGCAAGCACACAACTCATCCTCGCACCGCTAGAAAATGCTCCTTGGATGGCAACTGTCCCTATGCACAGCTTCGCCTCTCATTGGATTTTCAGCCTTACGGACGATCAGCAAACTCTTCTCGCCAATGCATTCTTTCAGGGCACTTTGTCGGATGCGGATTCTGACTCACTCCTGAAGTCCTACGGGATTCGTTATGTCCTGGTTCCGGTTGGCAGTCCGGCACTCCGATACGTCCGCAACGCAGAGTTTCGTTGGACCGGGCAAAAAATGGTGCTATACGAATTCCCTCAAAACGAAATGAGACCGTTTCCGAAGCTCCAGCAGGTATCATCGACCAACTACGTCTGGAACCCGAGTTGACGACGCCATTGAGCTACTCGCACTGCAACACGAGCGACTGGCCAATATACAAGAAATAGATTGCGCAGCGTTTCTCGCGTCCTATCCTCTAAACTCATGAAGTCGAGGGTCAACTTCCATTGAAGGGATATCTTGCTCAACTGATCAAAGACCGTCTGCCTCCCGGAGTGCTCGACCGTTGCGCATTCTGGTCGACCTTATGGTCGCATTATTTTACTGGAGATTCGATTCGCTCGCGAATTGCCAGGGGTGCGTTCTGGTGCGTTTTTGGCACGGGTATCAGCCAAGCCCTGGGCATGTTTGGGGCGGTGGTCTGCGCCAGACTCTTGGGCTCAGCAAAATATGGCCAATTGGGGATTGTTCTCACCACCGTAAATCTTTTCGCGACGCTGGCGACTATAGGGCTTGGCGTAACTGCGACAAAGCATGTTGCCGAATATAGGCAGCAGGACGTGAAGCACGCAGGAAGAATCATCGGTATGTCGTCCATGGTCAGCGCGGTGTCGGGATCGATGTTAGCGATTCTTTTGATCTTGCTGGCACCCTGGCTCAGCAGGAGCACGCTGAAAGCGCCGCTGGCGACGGAACTGGAACTCGGCGCTCTGATGATGCTCTTTGCCGCAGTGAATGGTTATCAGACTGGAACTCTTGCTGGATTTGAAGCGTTTAAGGACCAAGCCGTGCTAAACATGATACGGGGGCTCTTTGCTTTCCCGGCGATCGTGACCGGCGTGGTCTTGGGAGGTCTCAGGGGCGCGATGATCGCCTACACGGTGACGAGCGCCGTGAATTTTCTGATTTACGAAATTGCAATTCGCCGCCAGTGCCGACGGCACTCTGTCCCGATATCTTATCATGTAGAGAAAGCCGACCTCAGGCTGCTCTGGTCTTTCAGCATCCCGGTTTTGATCGCTTCCTTTTCATTCACCCCAGCGGTTTGGTGGAGCAGCGCCAAGCTCGGTACAACTGCCGGATACACTCAGTTGGGCATCTTCAATGCGGCGCTTCAGTGGCAGAATCTCGTAATGTTTTTCTCGAATGCCGTGGCCATTCTGGGCTTGCCCATGCTTTCCTCCGCCCTTCCGGAACGAAGCATCGAAAGATACACACAGTTGCTGAAAGTCAATTTCATAATGACAACCACGCTTGCCGTAGCCATCGCAGTGCCCGTCGGCCTCGCCGCGCCATGGATTATGTGGTTCTACGGGCATGGGTTTGCGTCCGGTGTATCCACATTGCGCCTAATTTGCATAGCGACAGTGCTAACTGCCGCGAACCTCTCGGTTGGCGATGCCATTTGGTCCCTTGGCGCCGCACTGCCCGGTATGCTGCTGGCTTTGTTGCGGGGAGCCACACTCGTGGTTGCCGCCAGCCTGTTGACGACACACGGGGCGGCTGGGCTCGCCAGCGCCTATGTACTCATGGGAATAGTAACGACGGCGGTCCAGGTGCCCTTCATGTATTTCCTGTTGCGGAAGCAGGCGGCAGTGTGGGCAGTTCCCCGCGCCATCCTTGAGCAGGCATGAGAAAAAATGTACCGATGTCCGAAGCTTTTCAAGCTCGATGGGCAATAGGAGGACCAAGGCCGACACCGCCAATCTGGGTGTGGCTGATTGTATCTGGTATCGCGATCCGCACAGTGGTTAACGTCCTCGCAGATCACGCAACAAATTTTGACAATCCGGAACTCCCTGCTTTTCAACCGCCAGCCTGGGCACAAGCCCTCAGTCGCGCCTCGTACGTTATGATCTTTGTGGCGGCTGTTCTGTACGCGACAGCTCCCGCCGTTGTTCGGTTAGGGCGGTTTTATCGAGTTCTGTTGAGTGCTTGGATTGGCTATAGTTTGCTCTTGGCCGCAAGGAATCTGCAACTTCAGGATTTCCTGACGTCTGCCTTTTACTCTCCGCTCGCTCCCGCGTGTGCCATTGCAAGTTGCTGGCTGTTCGCCTCGGCGGACAGAGACAGTTGGCGCACACTCGTCCGAATTGTGTCGTACGGAAGCGTGGGGATTTCTCTTATCACTCTGTTTGAGATAGCGCAACTGCGGTCCATCTCTCGGGGCGAAGCATACTCGCGCCTCTACACTTACAGTAGCGTCCTGGAGATCACTGCAATCGTTGCCTTTGGCTGGTTCGCACGGACCCGCAGAATTTGGCTCGGCATAATTCCCGTGGCGGGCCTGATTGCTGCGACTGTAGCCATGCAAACACGGCTGATGGTGGTCGAACTCGTTTCTCTCCTGTTTTTCTATAGGTTGTTTTCGCAACGGAAATTATCCAACAACGCGGTTGTCGGATTGTGTTTAGGTGGGCTGCTGATGTTGGGGGTCGTTTACGTCGCCTGGTACGCGCCGGCGACCCTCCGCTCCGTCGTTCCTGGTTCAGCATCATCATTCTGGGATCGAGCTACCCAGGACACCCGCTCTGCGCAGTTCGTGAACTTCTTCCAGAAGGTCCCTCCCAGTACGTTTTTCCTTGGAATAGGAATTCCACGGCAAGGCGAATTCAATGGGCTGGGTGAGAAAGGCATAGACGTGGGCTATGTGAACATCCTCTTCATCGGAGGCGTCCCCGCCCTCGTTCTATTCTTCGCCATTCATCTCCTGCCGGCCGTACGGTGCCTGGTTCCCAGATTCGATAATCTTGACGCCGCCTCTTTGGCATCCGTTATGACGTATGGCGTCAGGCTGTTCTCGTCGACAGTGCCCGGTATCACCCCAGGTTATTTGATCCTGATGCTGTTGATTGGTCGATGCGCAATGCTGGCTCAAGAAAACGAGCGTCGTTCCAGATCGGGTTATTCTGGTTCTCCGGCTGAGCGATTCTTGAGGGATCGCAAGACCGTGGCGATCGCGAGTAAGGCTTAGCATGTGTTGGGAACGCCTAGCAAAACTCTAAGGACGGCAATGAGAATACTCTGGTTCACAAACATGGTGATGCCTCCGGTCGAGGAGTACCTCGGTCGCCGGAAGGAGGTTCTGGCCGGATGGATGTGGGCACTTGCGTCCCAGATCGCCGCACAAACCGATGTGGAACTAGCGATAGCGGCATCGGTTCCAGGTGTCACTGCCCAAAAGGTTAGTTTGGATGGGATTCAACACTATATCCTTTCTCAACCCGCGGGCCGGAGCTATCTGCCACACTCCGCCAGTGATCTAAGGCAAGCGCTCCAGGTAATCGACGATTTCAAGCCCGATCTCATCCACGTCCACGGTACCGAGCGGTTCTATGGGCTAGTTGGAACATCCCAGCCAAGTCATGTCCCTGTCGTAATTTCGATTCAAGGTATCCTGACGCCCTACGTCAAATACGAACTCGCGGGTCTCGGCCTCGCTGATAGAGTACATCTCGTACGTGTTCGGGACCTCGTACGGTTCAAAGGACCACTTTTTGAGACTTTGTTAAATTGGCGCGCGGGCGAAAGAGAGCGTGAAATAATCCGCGGAAACAGTCATTTCATTGGCCGCACCGACTGGGATCGAGCGTGGGTTCAAGCGATCAATCCTTCCGCTATTTATCACTTTTGTGATGAGGCCTTAAGGAGTCCATTTTTCGAGCGGACGTGGAGCATCAAGAAAATCAAACGACATTCGATTTTATTTACAAATGCGATGTCCCCCCGTAAGGGAATTCCTATCTTGCTCGAGGCCTTGGCAATTTTGCGGCAAGCAATTCCCGACGTACACCTGATACTGGCGGGTGGGTGGTACCCGAAATCAGGCTGGGGACGCGTGGTCACGCGAAAGGTAGCGGCTCTGAAACTTGGGGCTAACCTGACCACTGCCGGTCGACTAACGGCGTCGGAACTTGCAACAATGCTCGAAAGGACGCACGCATTCGTCTCGCCGTCCTATATTGACAACAGCCCGAACAGCATCTGTGAATCTATGGTTGTCGGAACCCCGTGTGTCGCATCGTTCGTTGGCGGAGTACCCACGCTGATTTCCCACGGTAGAACCGGTCTCCTGGTGCCCTCCGGAGATCCAGCCATGCTTGCAGCTACTATTCGGCAGGTTTTTGAAAATGACGAACTTGCCTGCAAACTGTCCGCCGAGGCGAGGGGAGTGGCGAGGGATCGCCACGATCCCGCCAAGATCGTGCGGCGACAGTTGGACATCTACTCACAGGTGGTTGGTGGCCATGGGAACGAGGAGGCTTGCTGTGTGATGAGCTCGTATATTCCGGACGCGCGATTGGGAGTATGAGGCCTAATCTGAAGCTAACTTGCGATGCCACCGGAATACTTGACACACCCGCTCAGGTGCGGGAGTACCTAAACCTTGGTTGTTGCAACAGGTACTGTCTAGGCTGGACGAACGTGGACTGCGTCTCCCATAGTTCTGCAGTTATTTCGCACGATCTGAGCAAGGGCATCCCGTTCAAAGATGCCTCCTTTCAGGTCGTCTACCATTCCCATCTACTCGAGCATTTCTCGAAGAATTGTGGTCAAGGTCTGCTGTTGGAATGCTTTCGCGTGCTGAAGCCCGGTGGCATCATCCGCGTGGCGGTCCCGGACTTAGAACGCATCGTGCGAGAATATCTAAACGCATTCGAAGATGCGGCCAGAGGAACTCGGAGAGACAACTACGATTGGATGATGATCGAACTCTTTGACCAGACCGCGCGTGAATCAACCGGCGGTGAGATGGGCAAGTATCTGTCCAAGCCAGACATGCCCAACCGTGACTTCATTATTCGCAGAATTGGCCGCGATGCCTTTACGCCACCATCAGAAAGCCGTCCGGCCCGCATGGCAACAAGGCTGTCGAATGCACTTCACACTCGGCTGGAAAGGGCTCGAGATCTAATTTATAAGCTCATCTTGGGGAATCGATTCCATGCACTCAACGTCGGCCGATTTAGGCTAGGTGGCGAAGTCCATCTTTGGATGTATGACCGCTATTCCCTTTCCACGGCATTGGAGGGGGTCGGCTTTCGCAACGCAACGGCACGAACCGCTACAAACAGCCTTATCCCCGCTTGGAGTTCCTACAATTTGGATGTGGATCCAGTTGGAACCATCTACAAACCAGACTCGTTGTACATGGAAGCGGTAAAACCGGTAACCAGCGATAGTCGTGCGGTGGGACGTAACACATGACTGAGCTGAAACCTTGTGTTCAGGTGAGCGATCTGGTAAGCGAAGTGGCTCCGGGAGCGAAGCCATGCGGCAATACCGCTCCGCTGGAGTTCCTGATACTCGAAAGCCGCGACTCTTTCCCGGAGGGAAGGGCTGCCGCGGCTGCGATAAGACTTGTAGGCCGGGGCCTAGTAGAGGCCAAGGCAAACGTCACGGTACTTCTCCCGAAAGCGGGTGGGTCTGCGGCCGGCACCGTGAATCTGCCACACACTGGGCTATACAAGGGGATACAATTCGAATTCACGTGTGGAACTGCAACAAGATCACCACACTTTTTCAACAGGCGCCGTGATGCGGTGAAAGGCTACGTTATCCTATGGTTGCGGATCATTCAGAAGCGAATGGCGTGTGGTCGCAATGGGCTGTGTGTTTGTCTCTACGGAGCGGCGCCCTTTCTGTGCTTGCCTGTTCTACTGCTTGCAAAACTCCTTCGATTCCTGGTAATCGTTGAATTATGCGAATGGAAGCCAGCGTTCACGTCGGCTACCCATTTAACGCGAAATGGCACCCCCAACGAATCGGTGCACCTTATCGCACGCGTATGGAGTAATTGCTATCACAGACTCCGTGTGTGGCTAGCGGACGGGGTCCTAGCGATAAGCGAGGACCTGGAGCGCAAAGCGGAGGCAATTCTTCCAGCGCCACGGAAGCGGAACGTCCTGCGCCATTCAATTCTAGTTGACGTAAACGAGGCGCCCGTCGAAAGATTGCAACCTGACATCATAAGAGAGCCGTATGTGTTGTGGTGCGGCGAGGTCGGGGGATACTTTGATTCCGTAGTCTGGCTGCTTCGCTGCTACGCGCTAGCGTTGAAGCGAGTGCAAGGTCTGAAGTTCGTGCTGGTCGGGCCTCTTAGCGATGCGCTCAAACAGAAGTTGCTCGGAGAGATCGCTGCCGCCGGACTGACGGAGAAACAAGTGATTGTGGGCGGTTATGTATCTCGCCGGGAGTTATGGACACTATACTCGGGGGCAGTTGCACTTCTGGCGCCGCTTGACGATTCGGAACGGTCGCGAGCCCGCTTCCCCTGGAAAATCGCCGAATACCTAGCCTCGGGACGGCCGGTCATTACAAGTAGCGTCGGCGAAATACCCAGATTCTTCACGGATGGCGTAGACGCCCTTGTTGCTCGACCGAACGACGAAGAGGATTTCGTTTCCAAGATCGAGCTTGTCGCAATAAATCCAGCGTTGGCTGATCGTATTGGTGCGGCGGGGCGCGAACTGGCGCTCCGAAAGTTCCACTATTCATCCTACGGTGAGACATTACTCCGATTTGTACGTAGCCTAACAGACCGTGATCAAAGTAATCTCGTGCCGGAGCGATCTGATTTGAAGATTGCTAAATCGCATCCGGACCGCAAGCCCACGCCGTAAACACAGCACTGCTCGTTTATCAAGGTCGCTTTTCCGCAGATCTGGCGTCGCTTCCTAGTACATACTTTGGCCCCCGCATCAATGGATGCTCATTACAAGCTTCGTGACCGACGTGGTGTCATGAAAATGCGAGTGGATCGATTATGAAAATCGGTCATTTAATTTATAGTCTGCGCGCCGGAGGGGCCGAGACCATGGCGCTCGGCTTGGCGCGTGAATTCGCTTTATCCGGCCACACAGTCGAAGTGATACGGCTGGACCAATCGACAGGGATCTCATATGAGGCCAGGGCGGTTCAGTTGCTCCAGGAAGTCGGCATCACCACTTGTAGTCTTGACCGCAAGGTTGGATCGTCGGTGTTCGGTATGACCGCGGCCGCCAAGTTATGGTGGTTGGCTCAACGGAAACGATTCGATGTAATCCACTCGCATTTAGGTCTGCCCGACGCGTTCGCGGGGCTAGTGAGGCGATTCACCCCGGTTCCGTTTGATCATGTCATGACGGTCCATACCGCTAAGGAAGTCCGCAGTGGTGTCGTCAAATTTCTCAGTGGATCTCCGACAGTAGTCTTTTGTTCGCAAGAAGCGGAAAGACGCATCAAGCAGAGACACCATCGAAGCGTCATTATTCCCAATGGGATTCCGCTTGCAAGATACCGGTACTCGCAGTCGAGCAGGATCGCTCTAAGGGCCGCCCTCGGTCTCCCCGAGTCCGCTTTTGTCGTAATTAGCGTCGGAAACCTGCTCCACGGAAAGAACTACGACTGCGCAATCAGCGGAATTGCGGGAGATCGAAACAATTTGGCTCAGGCCGATATCCATTATCTTATTTGCGGGGATGGCCCGGAAGGCCAGCGTCTGAAAATCAAAGTCAAAGAGTTGGGCCTGGTAGACCGCATACATTTCTTAGGAGTCAGAACAGACATACCCGACTTGCTGTCAGCCGCCGACCTGTTCTTAAGTACTTCGACATATGAAGGTATGCCGCTAGCGGTTCTTGAAGCCCTCGCAGCGTCTCTTCCGTGTTTACTTTCGCCGCTGGAAGAACATCGCGAGATTACAGAAGATGTACCATTCGTCGGAGTGCTGACTAGAAATGCTCCCGAAGAAGTTGCTAAAGGACTTCGAACTGCGACAAGGAACCGGCCGGAACGAAGCGGTCTGTCAGCGTTGCGAGGTCCTGCTCTTGCGCCGTTTGAAATCGCCCGCTGTGCAAGCGCCTATTTGGCTCTGTACCAGGAGCTGAGGGTGACTCGGTCAGGAGTTTCGAAATGCTTAACGGCAGCAAACAGCTCTGGACGGTCATGATAGTGCGATCGCAAAATACAGTCCTAGATAATCAACCAGACTGCACCGAGAGAAGCCGCCGTGGCGAGGTTCCGCGTGTGCTCATGGTCGGGCCAGGCCCGAATGTCCGCGGCGGCATCAACTCTGTCATTGAGGCATATCTTGAGAGTAGATTATTGCAAATGTACTCATTCGAGTGGCTGTCGACCTTCGACGATCGAAGCCCAATCAGGAAAATCGTGACTGCGCTCCGGGCGTACCTGCTTGGTCCGGTTCTAATTAGTCGTGCAGATATTGTTCATGTGCACGGAGCGTTCCGCACGAGCGTAAAAAGGAAGCTGCCTCTGATCCTCATGGCCATGGCAATGCGCAAACGCGTGATCTTTCACGTGCACGCCTCCACCTTCGAAAAGGCGTTCGATGGGCCAGTTGCACCCATGATTCGATGGATGCTTGCTTCAGTGGACAAAGTAATTGCGCTCTCTCCAATTTGGGCCGCGAGCATTCAGTCTCAGTGCCCCGGGGCGGACGTTGTTTGCCTTCCCAATCCAGTGAAGGTGCCGACAAGGGATAGCGTGCAGTCCTCGCAGAAAAAGAAACCGCGGATCCTGTTCCTTGGAAGTCTGGAACCTAGAAAAGGGTTTAAAGACCTGCTGATGGCCATGTCTGCGGTGCTGGCAAGGATACCCGCGGCCAAGTTGGTGTTTGCCGGAGACGGCGATATTGAAGGCGCGCGGCGGCTCGCAGCGGAGCTCGGAATTAGTGCGTCTGTAACGTTCCTGGGATTCGTTCGCGGGGGACGCAAGACGTGGGAACTCCAGCGCGCTGCGGTTCTCTGCCTTCCCAGCTACGACGAGGGGGTACCGGTCGCGCTTTTGGAGGGAATGAGTAACGGTATTCCCGTTGTCACGACACCGGTGGGTGGGATTCCGGATCTAGTCCGTTCAGGTGAAAACGGCCTGCTCGTTGCGCCTGGCGATATCGATGGTCTATCGCGGGCGATTGTGAGTTTGCTCACGAATCCGCCTTTTTCCGCCAGTATTGGAAATGCCGGTTTCGCACATATCGAACGCTTTCATAGTATCGATCGTGTGTGCAACTTGTTGCATGACATCTACACGTCTCTCGGTAATAAGCCCACGCCTGAAAGCAGCCATGCCGTGAATGCCTCCCGTTTGTAAAACAAGGCGATTACGCCGAAGACGAAGGAGAAGATTATTTTGTTCAGCAAAAGAACTCGGGGACTACGCAGAACTAGCCCAATTCGCCCTTGGGAGCTACCGCGTCTGCCCGACGAGACCGAGCACGAGCATCAGGCCCGCATGAACGAGCAGTATTTCAACGAACAGTTGCAAGACAACGAGGAATGGTGGGTTCGGATCGGCGGGTCATTTGACTTTTCCAATCGGCGAGTACTAGACGTTGGCTGCGGACATGGAGCTCTTGCAATTCGCATCGCACGCGGGGGAGCATCTGAAGTCGTCGGCGTGGACGTGGATCCCGGCCGAATTGCATTTGCCACGAAGGTGCTCCATGAGCGGTATCCTTCGTTGACCAAGAGAGTTCGTTTTCTTTGTACAGACATACGGACAATCGCGGAGCGCGACTACTACGATTATGTAGTTAGCAAAGACTCGTTTGAGCACATTGATGATTTAGCTGGGGTCATCGCCAACATTCTAGCAGCGCTAAGGAGGCCTGGCGGTCGGCTCATCGTCGGTTTTAGTCCAATGTATTTCAGTCCCCTTGGGGATCATGGCCGCTTATATCTACCACCTATAGTTTGGCTGCATGCCGTGCTCCCGGAGCGAGTGGCACTAGCGTACGCATCGTTCAAGCAGGGCCGCAAGATCAACAGCATAAGCGATCTTGGCCTGAACAAACTAACACCGAAGGGCCTGCGTTCCCTGTTTCCGGATTCTACATGGAAGGTGGTCTCACTTCGGTACAACCGCGGGTGCCGGCTGATGTGGGTCCTGAATGTCAGCAGGAAGCTACCATGGCTAGAGAAGTACTGCACAGTGAGCATTTACGGCGTTTTTGAAACGAAGGCCGGATTTGTGGCTGCTCAATCACAGTTCCACCGAGCAGCATAATCGTGGTGATATCTCGGTTTTGACAAAGGGCGAGTGCCAGCCATCCCCATTGCTGGCGCCGGAACGCACTCTCCATTTTCAACTTAGGCGGAACATGATCAAAGTCCTGTTTTTGATCGAGGATGGTTCGTTCGAGTTCGACAACCGGGTTCGTCGCGAGACAGCCACTTTGATAGACGCCGGGATGGGTGTGACTGTAATCTGTCCTAAATACCCAGGTGAGCGTTGGCACAATATTACCGCCGGAATTCACGTGTACCGCTACCTAAAACCCTCGCTCGGCTCGGGTTTCATGGCTCACGTCGCGGAGTACATGATCAGCTTGATATCTCAAACCGTGTTGGCTGCATGGGTAGCGTTGCGCCATGGCTTCGACGCCATACACGCGGCGAACCCTCCTGATTTGCTGTGGGTTGTTGCAGCTCCATATCGTCTGCTTTTTGGAAAGCGCTTTATATTCGATCATCATGATCTCGTTCCCGAACTCTACGAGGATCGTTTCGGGACGCCTGACAGTCGAGTGATGACGGTTCTGCGTTTTCTGGAACGGATGAGCTTCAGATTCGCACACCACGTCGTCTCGACGAATGAAAGTTACCGCACCGTGGCCATGTGCCGGGGCAACAAACGTGCAGATGAGGTCACCGTTGTACGTAATGGGCCAGCGCCTGACGATTTCCCGGACGGCGAACCCGACCCGAAGATCCGTGCTCTCGGTCGAATCGTGGTTGGCTACCTGGGGAATATGAATCCACAGGATGGCGTCGATCGATTTCTCGAGATGGCACGCCTGCTTCGCAAAGTACATCAGCGCCTGGACATTGGGTTTGTGATGATCGGCAAGGGGGACTCATTCGAGGATCTTGTTCGATTGCGAGACGAGTTTGGCCTAACCGACGTCGTCGCAATGACCGGGCGTATTCCGTGGAGCGATGTGGTTGCTTCACTGCGGGCAACCGACATTTGTGTGCAGCCTGATCCACCGGGGCTCCTCAATAATAACTCGACCATGAACAAATTGATGGAGTATATGTCGCTCGGCCGCGCGGTGGTGACCTACGATCTTGCCGAGACGCGCGTATCCGGTGGCGACGCAGTGCTCTATGTGCGGGGGAGCAGTACCGAAGACCTGGCAATCGCTGTGATGGCTTTGGCTGACAACCCTGACCGGATTCGAGAGCTGCAACGCGCCGGGCAGAAGCGCGTGCGCGACGTTCTTAGCTGGGACCATCAGTCGCCGCGCCTAGTTGAGGTTTATGAGAAGTTGTTTCCGGAAAGCGCGCCGCTAGGAAACCGGCGGAATGCGGCGCGTGTATCTGCGTGACCGGACGTTGAATTATGGAGCAGCGCTAGCGCAAGTTCTGACGTTCGGCGAAAGACCAGGTCTGCAGTTTGAGGCCCGCAAAGGTGCGGAGTTGCCGGATGTTATGCTGAGGCTGTGGGGCAATCTGAAACGGTCTCTGGATATGGCGATGCAGCTCGTCGCAGCGCGAACGCCAAATGCAATGAAGCGTGCCTACTATTCTGATCTCCTTAATGCATAGCACCGGGCGTGCGATCTTACCCCGAGTCGGTTTTCCATCGCACAACTATTGAGCAAGAAGCGCGTCAAACGCTTGATCGCGGCGCAATGAACGGCGTTTGCTTATCGATCTCCTCGCGTACCTCCAATCTCATAGGAGCACTAAGTCATGAACATCTGCATAGTCGGTTTAGGGTACGTGGGTACTGTATCAGCTGCGTGCCTGGCGGTTCAGGACCACCGCGTTTGGGGCGTTGATATCAACCCTGAAAAGGTTCGAATCATCAACCAGGGCTGTTCCCCCATCGTTGAGGATGGCCTCGGCGACAAGATAGCGAAGGCCAGGCGCATGGGACGCCTATCCGCCACCGGAGATATTGAAGAAGCAGTGCGCGAGACGGAGCTGTGCTTCGTGGCGGTAGCAACTCCCAGTCGACCCAATGGGGAAGTCGATCCCGCGCATTTGCTGCGCGCCTGTGAACAGATTTCCGATGCGCTAGTAAAGGTGGATGGGCGCCAGATCGTGGTGATACGCAGCAGTATCCTCCCGTCGGTACTCCAACGGTGTGAAGACATCTTTACGACGATTGCACCTGGCCGTGTTGAGTTGTGCGTTAATCCAGAGTTCTTGCGTGAAGGTACGGCGGTTCGTGATTTCGAAGAACCATCGTTTACGCTGCTTGGCGTAGAAGATCCTTCGGTCGAGCTCACGTTGCGGTCCTTGTACAATGATCTGGCCGCTCCTATCTATGTGTTACCGCCGAAAGAAGCTTTGCTGGTGAAGTACGCCAGTAATTCCTATCACGCGCTCAAGGTCGCATTCGCGAATGAAATCAGCGCGCTATGTCTACAGCAGGATATTGATGCCCGCGCGGTTATGTCAGTATTCTGCAAGGAGAAAAAACTGAACATTTCCGCACGCTACCTTGTGCCCGGATTTGCGTTCGGCGGACCGTGTCTGCCAAAAGACGTGCGCGCTCTCCTGTATGCAGCCAAGCAATGCGATGTCGAGCTGCCGGTAATTCAAGCCCTGCTCGTCAGCAATGAAAAAGTGGTGGAGCGTGCGGTGCGCCAGGTGGTCGCCAAGGGCGCGCGCTCCGTTGGGCTTATCGGGTTGAGCTTCAAGTCCAACACCGATGACTTGCGCGAGAGTCCGTTTGTAGAGATTGCCGAGCGGCTTCTGGGCAAGGGCTACGAACTTAAGATCTACGACCCGAACGTCTCGTTGGCACGGTTGACCGGCAGCAACAAGGAATACATTGAAAGTGTGATCCCGCACATTGCTCGCTTCCTGGTGCCCTCGCTGGACGAATTGGCCTGCTGCAAATTAATAATAGTCGGCCACCATTATTCGAACGTGCATGCATTTCTCAGCGACATCGGGGCAGAGGTGATCGATTTCGCCGGCCAAGACCGAATATCGTCACAAATGGAGCAGCGGTTGGCGCCTAAACGTCTGGCGGACTACGCGCTTGAATCACATAACATGGTTGGCGCAAGACATCCGACCAGAATTGGTGAAGTAAGTTAATGACCCACATACCCTCATTGCTCAGTCCGTCTGGTGCCTATTGATCACCAGTAGCAGAGGTCTTCGTGATCGGGCGCAGTGGTACGCGAGGCGGCTGGGGAGCATGCCTCTGCCCGAAATACCGCACCGAGTGCTAGAGGCAGTCAAACGGAGCTCTGATCGCCGAGGCAAATTCGCCGCGCAGTACGTACATGCTTCTGACAGGTCGCGTCGGCTATCACCGCCATCGTTCCCGCTCGATTTGGATGCGCTCCATGGTGCGGGCGAAGGCGACCGTGCGCGCATTGCGAGCCAGGCTCGCGACATTCTCGAAGGTAAACTGGTTCTTCTGGGGCAGCGCTGGCCTGTGGGCGCAAGAACCGACTGGGCGCTCGACCCAGTGAGCGGTTCGCATTGGGATTGGGACCGGCTCTGTTTCGATATAGACCGCCGCCTCGGCGGAGGACCAGGAGACGTTAAGTTTACTTGGGAGCTGTCTCGACTACAGCACCTGCAGGTTCTCGCACTGGACGCGTTTCTATCCAGCAGCGAAGCCGCCCGGATAGCATGCCTTGACGACCTCTCAGCATGGATTGCCGGCAACCCTCCTTTTCGAGGCCTCGGCTATGCCTGCGGAATCGAACTTTCCTCGCGAATTCTTTCAGTGCTTGTCGTGGTCGCCTTGCTGGGCCCCGGGTCGCTACCTTCAGAGATCTCCTCCGCGATTTGGGACCTGCTAAACGCCCATGGTGGATGGCTCGCTCGCTATCCATCGTTGTATTCCTCGGCCAACAACCATCTAGTGGCGGAAGCAGGGGGCCTGTTCGCGATTGGCTCTCTTGCGCCGGAACTGCCTCAAGCAGGGACATGGCGCAAGATGGGCCGGGAGTACCTTGAGCGCGAAGCAGCGCGACAAATCACCTCAGACGGGGTCGGCGCGGAGCAATCGCCGAGTTACCAAGCTTACGTGATGGAGTGGCTGCTTGTTGCTCGCCGCATTGCTATTGCTACCGGTCAACGCCTCGATCCTGTGATCGACCAACGACTGGTCGCCGGCGCTGCGTTCCTAGCCGGGATCCTAGACGATTGTGGTAACCATCCTCGCTTCGGCGACGACGACGATGGCACAGTCTTACGCCAGGATCTTGGCCACGATCAGCTGGCTTTCGCGATCGCCGGTGCAATTGGGGCGCTTTTTGGCAACAGCTCGTTCTGCCACCCTAAATATCGTCTCGATCTTCGGGCGCGAATGCTCGGCGCGTCAAGTCTCCCTGCGAAAGATTGGCGTCCTATGTCGAAAACCTTCGCCCAGGGCGGCTATACCGTGATGCGCTCTGGGCAATTGATGGCGTTATTCGACCATGGCCCGCTTGGGTACTCCTATACCGCAGGGCACGGACACGCGGACGCACTTGCCGTTTGGCTGCACGTCGGTGGTACGCCGCTATTGGTCGACGCGGGAACCTTCCGCTATAACCACGACGCTGGTTGGCGCGAGCACATGCGAGGCACCGCGGCCCATAACACCATCATGATCGACGGCCTGGATCAGAGTGAGCAGACTGGACCTTTTAATTGGGGGAGACGGGCGCGTGGGCAGCTGGTCTCAGCGGAACTTGAAGCCACACCGACCGTAACTGCCGCCCATGATGGGTACGCGCGACTCGGCATCACGCACGAGCGAACTGTCTCTCTCGGTGAAAATAGGTTCCTGATCATGGATCGCGTTCTCGGGTCGGGCCGCCACCATGTTCGTTTAACACTGCAGTTTGCCCCCGGCTTCGTAGTAGAAACCGCTGGAGAGCAGCGCTGGCGAGTC
The DNA here is from genome assembly GCA_963719875.1 of uncultured Acidobacteriota bacterium. Lineage (GTDB taxonomy): Bacteria > Acidobacteriota > Terriglobia > Acidiferrales > UBA7541 > Palsa-360. Next base: position 1,610,508 of record CAVRDJ010000004.1, read on the forward strand.
GTGGCGGAGGGCGGCCCAGCGGCCTTCGTTGATCTCGCCTGTTCACCGCTGGCTGCGCGCGTTGTGCAGCAGACTTTAGTACCAGGTCCGGGCGCCATATCGCCACATTACAACGAACTCATCCCTGCACCCAGCCTACTACTCGAAGGCAATGTATCCTTGCCGTTGAAAGTGATCAATATTATTAGAATCGCAGCCGAAGGGCTCCACTGATATGTGTGGCATTGCAGGCATTCTTTCCCATCACGGAAATACACCAGATTCCAGGGTGTTGTCACGGATGATGGACGCAATGCGCCACCGGGGACCGGATGATTCCGGGAGCTTTTTCGATCGCGAGGTAGCTCTGGGATTTCGCCGTCTGTCGATTATTGATCTGTCCGGCGGTCACCAACCGCTCTCGACCTCCTGCGGTCGTTACACGATTGTCTTCAATGGTGAGATCTACAACTACCGCGAATTGCGCGAGGAACTTGTTCGGGACTTGGGGGCGTCGTTCCATACCGTTTCAGATACCGAGGTTGTGGTTAATGCGCTGAAGTACTGGGGCACGGATGCAATTTCTCGCTTCAACGGGATGTACGCGTTCGCGGTTTGGGATGCACACGAACGTTCGCTCCTCCTGGCCCGCGATCGCATTGGCAAGAAGCCGCTTTTCTACAGTGTCTCCCAGCACGGCATGGTGTTCGCATCAGAAGTTAAATCGCTGCTCGAGCATCCCGATGTGCCGCGAGCGCTTGATACGTCCCGGCTTCCGACCTTTCTCACCTATCGTTATCTCCCCGGGGATGAGACGCTGTTCGCCGGCGTGCATTGTTTGCCTCCAGGGACGTTGGCCCGCGTTTCCGCAGCTGATGTCCGGGTCACCCCCCGAACCTATTGGGATTTCTCTTTTCGCAATACGGCATCCGATTCAACGGTTACGAGAGACCTCGAGACATTACTCGACGACGCAGTCCAGCGGCGGATGATCGCCGACGTTCCTCTCGGATTGTTCCTGTCAGGCGGTCTCGATTCATCGGTAATTCTCGCGTTAATGGCCCGCCACTCGTCGTCGCCCGTGAAGACGTTTTCGATCGCATTCAACACCGGATTCAACGAGGCTGAGTTTGCACGCGAAGTGGCGACATTGTTCCACGCACATCACACCGAGGTGCGGTTTGGCGCAGAGGACCTGCTTGAGAATCTCGGTGCCGCGCTCTGGGCGCGAGAGACACCGGTCACTGAACCCAGCGACATTCCGATCATGTTGCTTGCGCGAACAGCGCGTAAAGATGTCACGGTGGTCCTGTCAGGCGAGGGGAGCGACGAGATTTTTGGCGGTTATCTGAAGTACGGAGCCGAGGCCGCCATTGACCGTTGGTCATCACTAACACCGCGTAGCATTTTAGGCGCCGCAGCTCGGTTCATGCCCTACCGAATGAGGGGTCTGCAACTAGCCATGGAGTGCGCGTCCGAGCCGGATCGGATGGAGCGGTACGCAGCGTGGTTTGGCGGTTTTCGCGGGTTGGAGCTGCAACGGTTGCTTTGCTCGGATTTGGCTCGGATGCCAGTACACACTTTTAGCCAAGCCGTAGTGGACCGTAAAGCGTTTCCTGGGGTAGTTGACCAGATGATGTACCTCGACCTGAAACATTGGTTGCCGGCGAACCTGCTGCTGCGCAGCGATCGCATGTCGATGGCCAATGGGCTCGAGCTAAGGTGCCCTTTCCTTGACTACCGTCTCGTCGAGTTCGCAGCGCTGCGAGTTGCGGAAACCGACAAGGTCGCCTTCAACGGCGGCAAGCTTTTGCTGAAGGAGTTAGCGCGCCAGTGGCTGCCCGATTCGATCATCGATCGCCGGAAGTGGGGCTTCAAAGTCCCGATCGCGGCCTGGCTGCGCGGCGAACTCCTACCCTTACTACGGCAGTACCTTCTTGCCCCTAGTTCGCCGCTCTCAGAATTACTCGACGCCGCGACCGTTGCTAGGTTGATTGATGAACACGCAGCAGGACGAAAGAATCATGAGAAACAACTTTGGATCCTGCTTCAACTCCACCTTTGGCACGCGATGTTCGTGGAGCGTTCGCTTCGCCCAGATGAGTTACGGGAAGCCATCGCCATGGGCGGAAGAATATGAGTTGCGTACAGCCGGGACCTGGGGGGAAGCCGTCAAGCTTGTCCATGACACCCACGACTCTCCACTAGTGCTGTCATGAAGACTTAAGTTCTTGCCCTTTTTTTTCTTGATTCCTGAATTCTGAACTCAGTCATAGATCACATGTCTACTCTACTCATACTCGCTGTCTTGTCCTTCTGTGTGGCGTTCGTCCTGACGCCGCTGTGCCGGGACCTCGCGATCCGCTGGGGGTTGGTGGATCAACCTGACGATATCCGCAAATTCCACTCGAGATCCATCCCGCAGGTCGGCGGTATCGCTATCTTCATCGCCTACCTGGTTTCTTTCGCTGTCTTTCTTCCTTCGCCTCTATTCGGTGAAATGGTCCGCAGTCACCTCGAAGTTGTTCGAAACCTCTTCCCCGCCGCCACGATAGTTTTCTTCACAGGTCTCCTGGACGACCTGATGGGGCTCAAACCCTGGCAAAAATTCGCGGGTCAGTTCATCGCTGCCGCCGTCGCCGTTTGGGCTGGCGTCCAGATTCCAGCCATCGTGTGGCATCAACTTCCGTCCTGGTGCGCAATCCCTGTGACCGTACTTTGGCTGGTCGGCTGCACAAATGCATTCAATCTGATCGATGGATTGGACGGCCTTGCCGCCGGTGTCGGTCTCTTGGCCACCATAACCATTTTGATAGCCGCTCTCCTCGATCACAACTTTGAACTGGCTATTGCCACCGTTCCCCTCACTGGGGCTCTCCTGGGAATTCTGTGTTTCAACTTCAATCCTGCCTCCATTTTCCTGGGCGACTCGGGCAGCCTCTTTATGGGCTTTCTTCTGGGCTGTTACAGCGTTCTCTGGAGCCAGAAATCCGCCACTACCCTAGCCATGACCGCGCCTGTGATTGCACTCTCGATTCCACTCTTGGATACTGGGCTCGCCATCATTCGCCGTTTCCTCCGACACCAGCCCATCTTCGTCGCCGATCACAGCCACATCCATCACAAGCTTCTGGCTCGCGGTCTCACACCCCGCAGGGTTGTTATCCTTATATACATAATCTGTGGGTTCTGCGCGACTCTCTCGCTGCTCCAGAGCTTTGCGCACGAGCGCTTTGGAGGAGTGATCATCGTTCTCTTCTGCGCTGGCGCTTGGTTTGGCATCCAGCATCTCGGATACGCGGAGTTCGAAATGGCCCGCCGCCTAGTTCTCGCTGGAAACTTTCGCCGCCAACTGAACGCCGAGCTTCAGCTCAGCACGTTCCGCGACGACTTGGCCGCGGCCACCACACCAGATCAGTGCTGGAAAATCCTCCAACACACTTACAGCGAATTCGGCTTCAATGAAATTAGATTCAAACTCGGAAGCCGTCTCTACACCCACACTACGAATGGTCACCACGTTGCAAACACATGGACCGTCCGAATCCGGTTGTCCGAAAGCGATTACGTGAATCTCTCCCGCGAGTTCGATACCGAGTCCCCACCGATTGTGGCCCGCTTTACCGATGCTATCGGCAAGATGCTCCCCACGAAAACCTCCGAGATGCTACGGGCCGACCCAATTCACCCGGACATCGCAATCGCCGACAGGCAAGTTCAACCGGCCAATAGAGTAAGCAAGCCGTTAGCGCCAATTACTATGACTATCCGGAACCTTTAGCTCATGCTTAATCATGCCAACTTATGAGAACCAGCCGCGACAAAGCTGATGTGGCATGCGCTCGGGCACGTCTTAGAAGAAATGACCGGGTCAAGTTCTTATACCTCGGCGAGTAAGAGAGTTTAAGTCACAGCCATAGACTATGAAACTTGATTGGGCCGAGCCCATGGGCTACATGCGGCCGGCAGGCGGGAAGCGTTTCTATTGTGCCAGGAACGCGTATTCTTCCGCGCAGCAACTGTCCTTTCGCCTGTCCCTTCGGCCAGTGGCCACCGCAGAACTTTTTCCGCAGACTTGAGCAATACGCCCAGAGACCTAAAAGTCGAATTTTTTAAAGCCGCAAGGTAAAAGGAACGGAAAGAAAGCACGAGCCCACGGCTGAAGTGGAGCGTTTTGCCGGTCGCACTGCTGATGAGGGGAACCCTCGCTATTGCACAGAGCCAGACGCCGGCGCCGCCAGGTTCTAGTTCCTCGGCCAACTCAACCACCAGTACCAAACGTGAACCAACAGTCGGACAACGCAAAGAGATTCAACAAGAATGCATGGCAAATGGCGTGCAGAGCGGTCAATTGACCGCAGGCGAAACTGCCAATCTGGAATTCTTTTAATAGAATGGGAGGATCACAAATGCGGCCATCTAGGAAGAATCCGACTGGGGTCCGCAATTTGTTGCAGGCCAAGTTTCAAGATGCCAGACAGCTGAACGGCGCCGATATGAGCGATGAGTATTGTCTCGCTGCCAAGGTCCCTGCGCGTCCTAAACCTTTATTCCTTTCAGGCTGGGAATGGCTTTTCTTTCTAATGCTCGTTTTCGGTGTCCAGAGTGCTTCGGCTCAGACCACATGGAGCATGGGTTACTATTACCCGCAATCGATCGGTGGCCTTCCATCGCTCTCTACAATCCAGTGGTCCGCATTGACGCATGTGGGCATGATAGCAGCATCGCCCAATTCGGACGGATCGCTTACTTTTGTCAGTAATTTCGCCTCGCTTGCCACGGCTCTTATTTCCGCTGCGCACGCGAACAACGTAAAGGTGCTCTTCTCTCTTTCTTCAGTAGGGCCGGCTACGCATTTTAATGACGCCGTAACCAACGATGAGTCCACGTTCATTACCAACATCATGTCCCAAGTGAATACCTACGGCTTCGATGGCGTTGATGTGGACTACGAAGAAGGGTGGAACGCCACCGTAGTCACCACACTGCTGTCCGATCTCCGCACGAACCTTGGTTCGAAACTCCTCACGGCAACAGCCAACGATAGTCAGTTTAACTGGGGCAACGGCCCCATTCCAGTTTGCGGTTCAACAGGGGCCGGGTGGACCTCTACGCAAGCTGGCTATTTGGACCGTTTGTCGCTGATGAGCTATGACATGGGCAATCCCGGCAACGGTGATCCATACACGTGGCACAATTCGCCGCTCTATAGTGTGTCGGGCCAGTACCTGTGGTCGGCCGACTATCTGGTCAAAGCCGCGAAGAATTGTGGCGTCTCTGCGTCAAAGCTTAACATTGGCATCCCTTTCTACGGGGATCTTTACACTTCCAACACCGGGCCATACCAGATGACCGGAGGATCAGCAACGTTTATGCAAGCAGGATACAGCACAATCGCGACAAGCTATAGCATCGGAGGCGCCACCTATGACAGCACTGCCCATGTCCCGTGGATCGCGGTCGGGGGATCAAGTTATCTAAGCTGGGAAAATCCACAGTCGATCAACGACAAGGTGAATTATGTTAAGACGAATGCTCTAGGCGGGTGGATCATTTGGGTTCTTGGTTGGGATTATTCGCCTGGTAACTCTCCACAAGACCCGCTGCTGAATGCGGTCTCTGAGGCGTTCCGTCCTAAACCGCCGACAGGCATTCAAATTAAGGTGAACTAGTGTCCTAGGTCATTCATCTCTTACGACCGTACTGATATTGATGCCGCTTGAACATTGAGAAATCGTCCTGATTCAAACAGGTAAGGATGGCGTTGCGAATGGAGCTGAGATCGAACCCACGTGTCTAGCTCTGATACGCACTCCTATCCCGCCTTCAAAGCCTGACCCCGCCGCCATCGAGTGCTTTTAGCTCCTGCCCTTCCTCGCTTACAACATCTTCTTTCTTCCCTTTCTTGCGCAGAGTGTGAAACCCGCCGCACGTCAGAGCAAGACTCAAATCTTCTGGGCCGAAATTATCGCGGCCAGGCTGTATTGCAATCTGACTCCCGACAGCATGCCTCCCTGGGGCTTTTTGCGCCCCTTCGTCCGGGACTTCTGCTCGTCCCGAGGATCCTCATCGCGGTCTTCCTGCCAGTGCTCTCTTCGGATGGCGCCGCGAACCCACCTTCATCCACGCTAAGCTATGCGAATTACCCTTTTCATCCGTCTCCTGGCCAGAACCCCTTCAAAGACCCTTTAAACCTACCTGATTCCCGCCTGATCCTGCCTTCGTTTCGGAATCGCTGCCAATCCGGCAAACTACTTGACTTGAAATATTTGTCGTGATAATCCTCATGGCGGGTAGAGGTCCAGCAAATAAATTGAGGTTAGAGGAGTCACTGTTTTCCGTGGCGTCAAGATAAGTTATCGTTTTATTTGACCGCCGTTCCAAAAATCAGGAGGTCTTCAATGGCATCGCTGCCCGTCCCCTCGGTGATGCCCACCGAAGCCGAGTCAAAACTCGGCGAAGCGCAGATCCGTGTCCTCATCGGGCTCAGGTCACCTATGGAATGCCAGTTGCTGCTGAGTGCCATAAAGCACTCCAGAGAGCCTTTCGCCGTTGTGGGTTGCTCTGTGTCGAAAGACGAAATTCTTCGCTCTTTCTCGCAGCGGCAGATTGATGTTGCGTTGGTAAATTCGGATCTAGAAGATGGTCATTTGGCAGGGCTGCAGATTCTTCCACAGATTCATGCCTATCACCAAAAAACGTCCGTCATCATGCTCTTTGACGCGTGGCAGGATGAGTTGATTGTGCAGGCTTTTCGCACGGGCGCCAAGGGCGTTTTCTGCCGCTCGACAAATAAACTTGATCTGCTCTGGAAATGCATCAGCGCAGTACATGGGGGACAGGTTTGGGCCAACAGCGAGCAGTTGCGTTTGCTCCTGAACGCTTTCAGGAATGTACCGACAAAGCGACCGGTCTCTTCACGCGGTTTGAAATCGCTCGCTAAGCGTGAAACTGAGGTTGCGGAACTGGTGGCCGAAGGCTTACAGAATAAGGATATCGGTGTAAGGCTCGGCATTAGTGAGCATACCGTGAGTAACTACCTATTCCGCATTTATAACAAACTCGGTATCTCTAACAGGGTCGAATTAGTTCTCTACTTCACAGCCGTCCCATTAAAAGTCGAATAGGCTCAATTGCATACAGGACTCGACGTCCGGGAACTCCTCGCTGAAGTTGCCCCCCCTAATATACAGATTTTCTCGAAAACGGTCACGCTGAGAATCTGCAATATTCTGTAGAGGCTCAGGTCCAGGCCCTGTCGTTCGCCAAAACTCTGTCCGCCTGTGATTTCAACAGGATACGGCATTGCCATCCACAGGCAAAGCGCGATAGCACTCGCACATGTTAGACACGGTTGTACTCTTGGCGGGTGTGATCCTCCGACTCTTCCAAAGTCATTGCGCGCTGCTTCTCGAAAACCTCCCTCTTCGTCAGCAACTCGCGGTGCTGAAGCGAAAGCATCCCAGGCCAAAACTCGCAGTATTCGATAGGCTCTTCTGGGTTTTGGCACGAAGGTTTTGGTCAGGATGGAAACAGGCACTCATCGTCGTGACCCCGAGACCGTCGTGTACTGGCATCGATCCGGATTCGCGCTCTATTGGCGTGCCATTTCGCGGGCCCGCCGAATCGTTGGCAGAAGGAGCACTCCAAGGCAAGTCCGAGATCTCATATTTCGGATGGTTGTTGAGAATCCTACCTGGGGCGCTCCGCGCATCCATGGCGAGCTTGTCATGCTTGGTTTCGATATCTCGGAACGAACGATTTCTCGCTGGATGAAGCGAGCACCGAGAGATCCGGAACGAGCCAAACGCTGGCTCGCCTTTCTGCGCAATCACCGGGAAGCCATCGCGGCGATGGACTTCTTCACGGTTCCAACCATTTGGTTCGGCGTGCTGTATTGCTTTTTCGTGATCAGTCACGACCGTCGGCGAATCCTGCACTTCAAAGTCACGAAGCACCCGGCGAGCCTGTGGATCGTTCAGCAGGTGCGGGAGGCTTTCCCGTTTGAATCATCTCCCCGCTTCCTGATCTTCGACCGGGATGGCAAGTATGGTGCAGAGGTTCCGGTTGCGGTTCGGTGCCTGAAGATGAGGCCAGTCCGGACCTCCTTCGAAAGCCCTTGGCAAAACGGTGTGGCAGAGCGTTGGGTCGAAAGCTGCCGCCATGATCTGTTGGACCACATCATTGCGGTGAACGAGCGCCATCTGAAACAACTGCTTACTAACTATGTTCAATACTACCACGAAGACTGCACACATCTCGGCCTAGGGAAGGAGACACCGCACGGCAGGATTGGTTCAGCAGGGCTGGGCCGAGTGATTTCTTACGAGCGACTCGGCGGATTGCATCATCGTTACGATCGAGCCGCCTAAGCCACGCGTTTCGATTAGGAACTGCACGTCCGAATTGCGTCCTCGTATGTAAATTGGCCCGTTCACAAAGCGATGGCAGAGGTTATCGTGGCATCGGCGCAAGATTTCTTGGTTCAATTCACAATTATATTCCCATGTTTGCACCAGGGAATCGCTCCGTTTTGGCATGGACGACATTTTGGCGAGGGACAGGCATATTAATGAGCCGCGCGTCGGTTCGCGGCTCCTCGCCTTGTCATGCTCTGAGGTTACGGAATCAGCGCGCAGACCTCGTCGGAGAAAGCGGACTCCACATTGGTGGAATCAACCGCGGTGACGACGAAATAGTAGACCTCCCCGGACAGGACGCTGGTATCGGTGTACAACGTCGCCGCCACCGGCGTTCCGGTCAGTATTGTGTACGGCCCTCCGGATGTCGCGGAAGTGTAGGTGTTGTAGCCAATCACGGTGGACGGGCTCGGCGACCAGGCCAAGGCCGCGGAGTGATTCACCGTCGCCACTCCCGTCCCCGATAGCGCGATCGAGTCCGGCGAGTTTGAAGCGTTGCTGGCGACGGATACGCTGCCCGTCACGCTGCCCGGCGCGGCCGGCGCGAATGTTGCCGTCAAGGTTGCCGTCTGCCCCGGGGACAGGATCAGCCCGGAGGAAAGGCCGCTGGCATTGAATCCCGCGCCGGAAACGGTGACGTTTGAAATCGTGATGCTAGAATTTCCTGCGTTCGCAAGCGTGGTGGACTGCGTGCCGCTGCTCGACACGTTCACATTGCCGAAGCTCAAGGAGGACGCGCTGGAATTGAGAAGGAGCGACGAGGCGCTCACCGTGAGAATCGCTGCATTGCTCGTGGCGCTGCCGGCGTTGTTGCTCACATCGGCGGTGAATGCCGCATTGTTGTCCCCGGTCGTTTCCGCCGGAGTGGTGAAGCTGAAGGACGTGGCGCCGCTGATCGCAGCACCGTTCTTCTTCCACTGGTACGTCATGGGCGCTGTGCCGGTGGCTGCAACGTTAAATGTTGCCGTTTGCCCCGCGGTGATATTCACGCTCGCGGGTTGCGATGAAATTGTGGGGGCGATCGTGCTTTTCGGTGTCTGGCCGCTGCCGGTTCCGCTCAACGAAATCGCTATGGTCGAACCGTTAGCCCACACGAATTCCAGCGGGCCGGAATAGGCTTGCGCAGCAGTCGGTTTAAACCTCACGGCGGCAGTCAAGCTCTGGCCGGGTTTCAAACTGACGGGCAAAGCTGGCCCGGAATAAGAAAACTGGGCGACGGAAACAGAAACGCTGGAAATCTTGATATGTCGTCGATTGTTGTTCGTCAAGGTCACTGCGAATGATGCGCTGGTCGAGCCTACCGCTTGGCTGCCAAAATTTACGGATGATGGCCTGACTCTTACCTTCGCGTAAGCCGCCGTTCCAAAAGCGAGCAAGATCGTCATGGCCGCCGCAGGGTTCCGAATTTTGTTTTTGAATTTCCCGGCAATCTTCATTTACTTCTCCTGTGTTTCGTTCGGACCGGGCCCTCAAGATCGCGCTGGCACGCCGGTCAAAGGGTTTAATAAATATGTAATTTCGTTTTTTCAGTTCATTCCCCCGACCTGAGGGCAGTTTAGTTCATGGCAGATTGGCGATTAGACTGGTCATTGTTGCTGATGAAAGACAAGCCGAAGACACCCCCATAGTTACAGGTCCACCACGGCTTGGGGCGCGAACATCGGAATTCAGGCAGATGCCCCGGGCGCCGGAAATGGTCTGAACCCGAATTTCCGATTTGAACCTCTGTCAAGCGCATCGTACACTTCTCTTGGACTCGACACAACGAACCTGACGTCGAGGCATGCCCCAGGGAGAGCAGCGCAGTTATGCTGGCCAAGTCCTTCCATGAGAAGGCCGGTCAGTGTCAAGTCGGTTTTTCTTTTTCTTACCAGGGGGTTTTTGCGTTTGAGCCGAGCCGCCTCTGTCGCCATCCTTCCATCCGCACTCTTTTGTGCAGCGATTTTTCGCTCGGTGCAAGTTGGGTGTCCTAATAAACGTTTCGGGAAAGGAGTTCCTGCCAGGTATGCTGGCGGAAAATAGTGATGGCAATGGGTCTCTCCCACACCCTCGAAACCTGAAATTGGAAAAGGTCTTTACCAGACCGTCCACATTATACGGACGAGGGCGAGCGGATATCCGTCCTGGCCCGGAGTGGACGACTCCACTCAGGGCCGAATACATTGGCACAGACCAACTGCCATTGCTCGTTTTTCGCTTGCGACTCTGCGGCCGACCATACATTCCGATAGGCCCTGTTTGCCAGGCACTGGCAGCCAGCTTTGCATATTGTGCCATCGCTGTTGTCTTTTATAAGTCATTGGCCGAGTATATATCTTTTGCTTTATTGTGTGGCAGGATCGCGGATGGGTTTGTTGAAGGAATTCGAATGACTGCAAATATGGCGTGGCCAGCCCGTATAGCATCGGCTCTGTTGCTTTTTACCGCCCCCGCTCGAGCGCAGGACCTTCCTGCTCAAGCAGTGCTGCTTGACAAACCAACCCCGAAAGGCAACTTTCTCACCCGCCCTTTCTATGACAAGCAAGTGATGGTCCTTGCGGAGATTAACGTCGGGGCAGCCATCTGGGACGATCTTGCGACCCGAATATCTATCGATCGTGGGGGTTACGAGAGGAATCCACTCATGCGCCCGTTCGTGCACAATTCCGGCACACTCGCCGCCGAGACCATCGCCGAAGTCTGGCTCGCGGCCTTCGTCGCTGATCGGATGAAGCACTCCAGCCACGTTATCCTGCGCAAGACTTGGCGGCTGCCGCAGGCTCTCAACATTTCGGCGAAGCTTTATGGAGGGATCAACAACACGGCGATCCTTAGCCGATAATTTTCGCAGCTACGTCTCGGTAGCGCTTTGGCCCTCATGAGAACGGTCTTCCACGTTCCGACAATGCCGTTTCTCCGGACTTGGCAAGGCGGCCTTAGGAGGCTCGCCGCATCCACCACCTTCAACTCCTTGCTTTTCACTCGCACCAGCGCTTCCACTCGACGCAGCTCCTCCTTGTTTATCCCAATTCTCCCCATCAGGCCTCCTTCCGAGGCCGCTCATTAGGGGACATTTCTATTGAGGAGGAAAGGGGACATTTTCATCGAAGTTCAACATGAAGCCGACTTTGGAACTTGTGTCATTTGGTCAGCCTTCTGCCTTTAAGACGGAGAACTTGCACAATGGACGGGCCTCCAAAAGGGCGCCTATGGAACATCCGCAAAGCTCACTTATATCTAGGTTCTATCAGTACTCCTAGTACTAGGAATATTCATTAATAATCCCAATAATCCGTCATATTTTTATTGACAATTGAGTGCAGAAGAGTAACTTCCAAAACGCTCAGCCGAACTCTCCATCGCACTCACCTAACGAAGTCCGACTGAACCGGCCCCCGGTTCCGATCCCCAATTAAAGATTCAGCGGCATGTCGCGTCTTACGATGAATCAATGCAAGAAAGGAGATTCGAGGATGAAGCGAATCATTTTGTTAACAATATGTGTAGTAATGGTTCTTGGCGCAGGTTTAACCTTCCGCGCGCGAGCGGGTGGCAAAAAGTTCTCGGCGCTCTACACTTTTGAAGCCGCGGCTCCCGTCACGTTCACCAGCCTTCTCGGGTCCCAACCGGACACTCGGCCGGTGCTAGGTCCCTGGAATAATGTTTACGGGATGACCTTTAACGGCGGCGTGAACGGCAACGGCGTCATCTACCGGTTCGACTTGAAGTCGAATCAGTATACGGTGCTGCATACGTTCGGCGCGTTGGATGCGAACGGAAACAACGAGGACGGAGCGAATCCGGGCGTTGCACTGACGCGCGGTCCCGACGATGTCTTCTATGGCATGGCCTCTTTCGGAGGCAAGAACGGCAACGGCACGATCTTCAAAATCACCACGTCCGGTGAGTTCATGGTGCTGCATACGTTCAGCGCGTTGGATGCGAACGCACACAACGAGGACGGAGCGAATCCTCTGCGCACGGTGGTAATCGGCAAGGACGGCAAACTCTACGGCACCACCCGGCTTGGCGGGAAAAACACTTGCGGCGTCAAACCCCGTTTGAATTCTTGTGGCGTCGCGTGGGTGATGGATCGCTGGGGCGACGACTTTAGCGTTCTGCATCAGTTCGCACCCACCGAAGGCCACGCAGCCTCACTGCTGCAGGCGCGGGACGGATTGTTTTATGGCTGCGCGGTGTGGCCAGCTACCTCGTTGCCCTCCGGGACTCCGTTGCCCTCCGGGATTTTGTACCAGATGGCACCATCGGGGGACGACTTCGATGTGCTCTACAGGTTCAGCCAAACGGACGCGAAAGGTGCCAACAAGGACGGTGCCGACTGCTACGAGCCGCTCGTCGAGACGAAGCCGGGCGTCTTCTATGGCGCGGCGACTTTCGGCGGAACAAATGGCAATGGCGTCGTGTTCCGCTTTTCTCTCTCGAAACCCACCGTCGTTGAGATTGTGCATGACTTCAGCGGCCTGAACGCCAACGGTGACAATTCGGACGGCGCGAATCCATTTGCTCGGCTGACTCTTGGGCGTGATGGGACGCTGTACTCGACCGCTTCGTTCGGAGGGATGAACGGCAATGGTGTCGTTTACCGCATCCGGCATGACGACGATTTCGAGGTTCTGCACACTTTCAGTGCAACCGATCCAACAACCGGCGCCAATACGGACGGCGCGACCCCCGATTATGGCGTGGTGCTTGGACGACTGAGCCGGGAGGGTGATTCCGACGAGCAGGACCGGAGGGACGATGAGGGTAACAGTCTCATCGGTATCGCCGACTTCGGCGGTAACGGCAGCAGCGCCGGCTTCTTTAATAGCGGCGGCACGCTGTACCAGCTGAAATTGGACGACCGGGACGACTGAGCTGGGAGGGCGCTTCCGTCGCGCAGGAGCCGAGCGAGCCCATGCAGCGAGGTGAGCGGTGCACTACATTAGTGGATTCGCACAGGAAGGCGAGCGTGCCGGCGCTGGCCGGGGAAACCCAGCGGCGTCGGCGGTCCGGAACTGACCGGCGATGCACAGATCGGACGTGTCCGGGCTCAGACGCTTGCGCGGCGGTAATGGTTGCTCCAGAACCGTAACCTGTAATTATTAGACTTATAGCTTGATAATTAATTTTCTCATACACAATAGTGTGCGCTTCTAACCTTGAAGTCGGCTGTTGGTGGTCGGACCAGAATTACCACCTGCAAGAACAGACATGAGTTGAATCGATGCAAAAGGAGATTCATATGATGAAGCGACTCTTCGGGATTGTCACTCTTGTCGTTCTGCCGCTGGAAGCATCGTGCCTGTTGCTGGTACAGCGCGGAAACGCACAACAAGAGGTCCAGGGCCAGAATCGCAGTTCCGGCGCGCAGCGGATGGAGCAACTGGCCAAGCGATCCGAGCAAGCGAGGAAGGTTTTCGAAGCTCTTCCCCCACAGCATCGTCGCGTGCTTTCGGGCGCTGCACAAAGTTTTCTGAACCTCGCAATGCGAGGAGGCGAAACAGATGGAGAGCTTGGGCAAGCTTTGCCGAATCGAAGTGTCGGACCAAGCCGCGCCGGAGCGAACACGCAAGCGCTACCGCTTTCGGCAGGGGGGGATTCCGCGCAACGATTGATTCCGGTCAACGATCCGTCCACCGATTTTAACTCCGGTATACTAGGCGGCTTCACCCAGAGTGAAACGTCTACCGCCTGGTGCGGAGATACGGTGGTGGTGGGCTTCAACGACTCCGGGAGCATCGGGGAAACAATTCCCACTCCGGGCGGGCTCAGCGTTAACGGCCTGGCCCGCTCGACCGACATGGGGGGGACGTTTACCGATCTCGGTTTCCTGAACCCCGGCCCTAACTTATCCGATTTCCTTGGGGGCGATCCGGTCGTGGCCTGCACTAATGAGGACACCTTCTATTACTCATCTCTATTTGAAACCGGCACATTCGCAGGTCCCTTGTCTGCCGTCTCAGTTTCCAAGTCCACCGATGGAGGCTTGACCTTCGACAATCCGGTCGTAGCGGTAAGCAAGGATGGCTTTACGCACATTCTCGATAAACCATGGATGGCGGTGGATCCCACCGACGCGAATCGCATTTTCGTCACCTACACTGACTTCGACACTTCTGGCACAATTTGCGGCTTCTCTGGAGGGGTACCCATTCCGCACGCGGCCGTCGAACTCGTACGCTCCACCGACGATGGTTCGACGTGGAGCGCGCCGCTGGTGCTCGCGCAGGTTTGCGGGGTGGATGCGGTGACCGGTTCGCAGGTCGTCGTGGGGGCGGCTGGCGACGTAAATACGGCCTGGGAACTAATAACGGGCGCGACGGGGGTGACCCGCGAGCTCGACTTCAAGCGGTCCACTGACCACGGCGTGAAGTTTTCCTCGCATCGGAAAGTGACCGACGTCGCGTTCGTGGGCAACGGATTCCAGTTGGAGGGGGGCTTCCGCTCCGGCGCCGAATTCCCGACTATGGCCGAGGACCGTTCCGTTAAGGGGTCGCGAGGCACGCTCTACGTTGCCTGGAACGACGGGCGGAATTTGCACGCGCCCGATCTGACTTCACCGACGCTGGCCTACGGCTTTGCCGATATCCTGTTGAGCAAGTCCGTGAATGGAGGCGAGAGCTGGTCGGCGCCGGTTCGAGTCAACCAAAATCAAGAACCGTTTGGCAACGGACTCGGTGCCGACCAGTGGCAGCCGGCAGTGGCCGTGGATCACGGCGGACGGCTGGCGGTCTGCTACTACGACCGGCGCAACGACCCGAACAACTATCGCTTCGAGCATTTTTGCTCGACGTCGCACGACGGCGGATTGACATTCAGCGATCGTCGCGTCGCTCCTAGTTCGGATCCCATCCACGACACCGATGCGATCCTCGTCCCCGCGTACATGGGCGACTACGACTCGCTGGCATCCGATTTCACTCGAAGAAACATGGGTTTCATCGGTGCATTCCAGATCATTAATTCGGAGCTCAACGGAGAGACCGTGTTTGTGCCGAACCCAGACGTGAAGGCGGTACAGCTCCAACTCCACAACGACCATAACGATGATTGAAGTCGGCGTATCGGGCTACTGGAACAGTTCGCCCGAGACAATCGAATCCGCATTCGCAGACCCAAACGAAACACGCAGAAGAAACTTGCCCACTCGCTCTCCATCAGGGTCCGTTGGGAATCACTCCGTGATCTCGAAGACTTCTCGAACGATTCCACGAAGGCCCCGAAGATCCTTCTCATCGAATTCCTCGCGGCCCAGCCTCGGATGGCGGCGCCACCGACACAGGCATAAATGGACAGAGAGCCACCACGGGAACGGAATAGCTGATTCCCTGCCCTGGGGATCAGGAAATCTTGACGTCCAACTGGGGCGGCAGCGGTTGTAGATGTTGTGGGCTTCCAGGTCGGGTTCCGCCACGTTTTTTGCCCCGAATATCACTGGAACCGCCCTGTTTTCGCTAGCTCTAAAAACGCAAACGACAGATTTCACATGGCTTAGGTGAGTTCGTTTCGCAAAATCGTATTATGTGTTTTTCGGTTCGTTTGCCCCGGCCTGTGCGCGCGAGTGCACCTCAGCAAGCGCCGTTAGCGCTAGAGAAAACAGACCTCTCCTTGGGTATGGTAATGGGGCGGATTGGCGCGCCGCGCTTAGTGCATGAGCACGATGGGTAAATACTCTTTTCATGATACATCCCTTATAAACATTTCGCCGGCACCCAAATGAGGGCAGGCGACCCTGCCCTCGCGACATTAGGTGATATTAACGTCCAACTGAGGCGGCAGCGGTTGCCCCTTGCGAATCCTCTGCAACCGCTCGAGTTGGGTCAGCGTTCGGTCGAAGGCTCGCTCCAGGTTGGCCTCGTAACGGAGTAAACGGTCTAGCCCTCGAGAGTCGGGAATACCCAGCCGCAGGATTTCCATCTTCCTTCGATTAGATTCGGTTGATTCGCGTTCCTCTTGGTCCTTCTTGAGGCGATTGATTTCGGCGTCGAACGCTTCTAGCACAAACTGCTTGCATTCATCAGGTGTAGCACTTCCTTCGCGCGCCCTTTCTTCCTCGGTCATACTTGCAGTGGTAGCCCAGGTTGCATATTTATCGAAAAGGGTCTGTGGCCCGTAAGGTCCCCTTGGTTCTCCGTAGATTTTCTGGAGCACAGCACAGTCAAGTTCGTGATCGAATCCGCTATCATTAATACTGCTCCGCAGTTCAGCTAGCAACCCCAAGCAGCATTCAAACCCCTCCCTTGCGTTAACTCGGGAGATCAATGGACTGGATCGAGAAAAAATCTCCATGGCTATCCCCGCTTGTAGACCCCGACCGATTGGTTCTGGAAATTCGATGCCTTTCCGAATCTCTGCACCCTCTGCTACAAGAAATCGGCTGTATCGCCATGAGATGCTCGCCAACTTTTCTACGAGAAGCTCCTCGAGTCTTCCTTCCGGATGCAGCGCTTCTCGTAATCCTTCCAGTAAAGATTGATACTCAGGCCGGGATTCGCCTTTGAGCAAAGTTGCTCGGGAAAAAATACCGGACTTGAGCGCGTTTTGACTTGACCTCCTTTTACCGTGTTCGGTTCGTGGGCCAGTGGCGGCTGCCCGATACGTTCGGCTTCGAGTTGTTTGTTGGTTCTCGGGATATGGGGGTAGCGACCCATTGCCAGTAATGCTCGAGGGAGATTCTTCTGGATCTTGAAGTGGATTTACCTCTGCCATGACGTACCTCCTATTTGGAAGATGGCGAGCGTAGCGCCTTTTTAAATTACGTCATTGTACGGTCACGGGAATCAGGAAGAGGCTGTCCCCGCGGGAGGTAGTGACAAATCAAGCCAAGGGGAAGACTGGAAATTTCAAAAACAATCATCTTCTGTACGGTTTGATGCCGCCAGGGGCCTCGAGGTTGCCATTTCCTCAAGAAATTTGACAAAAGTAGAATCGTATTTCGAATTCCACAGTTCGGGACGGCGCCTTGACTTCACCATCACAACCCGGGCATTGGCCAAGGTTCGGGAAAGGCGGAACTACTCGGAGGGCTCTTTCTTCTGGCGGGAGAGAAGGCGCTGGAGATATGCATGCCCTGCCCCGCCAAAGCTAGAGCTCCTTCTTCTCTCTAGCCTTTTTGACCTTTGCCCATCTTGCGAGGGCCGCCTTCTGGGCACTTGCACTTCGCTCTTCGGGGGTCAACCTCGCAGCTCTAGCCTTCCCTCCTTTAGAGCCTCCCATTTTTCCTAGGGCCATCGCGTGAGGATTCTTTTCTCGTTTTGCCATCATCGCTTTATGCCTAGCGCGGTCCAGAAAATCAAGAAGAAAAGACTTGACATATGCGTAGGCGGCTACGCATACTGTTGATGCGTGAGCGCCTACGCACAAATGAGAGGGTTCAATTGAGAAAATGGACAACGCATTGCTATTGAATGTGAATCTCGCGACGGTGATTAGGGGACAACTTCCCAAGCCTGTGCAGCAAGAACTTCAGAAACTAATAAATATGCGGTGTCCGTAGCGAATCCTTGCATGCAGTGGAACAACGGCGCAACGAATGAAGTAGGGAGGCACCGATGAGTCGCAACATACAGAGCGAGAGAAACCGAAGCCTTCGAAACAACCCTCAATTGCATCTCTTAGCCAAAAGCAACATCCGCTTTGCGCGAAGAAATTGGGATGTCTCCACGGAGCAAGTAGGCATGCTTAAGCGATTGACTGAAGAACTCCAATTGTCGGTCGTTGTTGGCGATTTAAGGCTTCTCGATGGGAAATGGTATGTCACCCACTCTGGCTTGCTCCGAATAGCCCAGCGTAATCGCTGCTCTGGGATGAGAACCGCTGTTGACAAGGGGCTATCAGATCCGGCCTCTAACCGCTGGGTCTTTAAGGCGACCGTCTACAAATCCCCCCGCTCTCGCGGTTTCGTCGGCTACGGAGACGCCGATCCCTCCAACGTGTCATCCCTGGTTCACGGCGCCGAGATGCGTGTCGCCGAAACGCGCGCCGTCAACCGCGCCCTCCGCAAGGCCTACGGCATCGGGCTCTGCTCGGTCGAGGAACTTGGCTGGGCTCCTAGATCCAACTCTTCTGGCTCATCCGAAAACCGAAAGGTTGCCACGAACGGAAATAACGGCCACCACAACGGCCAGCCTCGCCTCCGCGACCGCCTCTGTCTATTGATCCGCCAGCACCAGCTCGATGCTGGCCTCGTCAAGGCCTATGCCGCCGACTACTGCGGAACCCCCACCTTGCGAGATGCCAGCCGAGAGCAAATTGAGGCCTTCATCAACGATCTCGCCGAGCGCGCCGCCAAGGATCGCGACGGGCTCATCTGCCAGCTCAATAGCTACGCGAAACAACCGGAGGTGAACCAATGAAGCGCCATATCCCTGGTCTGCATGGCGACAGTCCCAACACTCCGAGCATCTTAGAGGGCGTTTTCCTAGTCCGCGTCGATCGGGTCTTCTACCGCTGGCATCCCGAGCGGCCGTTCTACGTTCTGCGGCTCATCATTCTCGAACCAAGTGAACATCAAGGCCGTTCCCTCAACGGTCGCCTCTACTGCACTCCCAAGGCACTCTGGAAACTCCGCTGGTTCCTGCGGGACTTTGGCTACGACCCTGATCTCTTGGGCCGAGACGAAGTGGACGAAAAGGCGCTCATGGGCCTTCGGGGAATCGTGCGCATTTCCCGCACCACCCTGAACGGCCGCTCGTTCCTCAATCTCGGCGGGTTCGCTCCGGCCAGTGAATGGGATGAACTCTCCGTTTCTGCAGTGAGCAATCAGGAGGTGGCCCGTGACGTTTAGCTACACGCAAGTTTCCCAGTACCTACGCTGTCCGAGGAGCTACCGCTTTCGGTATTTGGACGGCTGGAGGGAGAAGGAGTCTCGGGCGTCGCTGTGCTTTGGCCGGTGTTTCGAGAAGGCTCTGGCGGCACTCTTCGAGCGCGAGGATGCAGGAGCGGTTCTGTTTAAGGAGTGGGGAACGTACCGCGATGTTCCGCTCGAGTACTCCCACGGAGATGACTGGGAACGCCTCCTTCGCCAGGGGATTGGGTTGCTCGAACAGTTCGCCCGAGACAACCGCATCCGGATTCGCCAACCCAAACGCAACACGCAGAAGAAACTCGTCCGCTCGCTCTCCAACGGCAACGAGTTTGTGGCCTATGTCGATGCCATTGGACAACTGGACGGCACACGGCGTTTGCTGGAATGGAAAACCACGAGTGCCCGTTACCCGGAACAACCCGAGGGGCTGACTTCGCTTGACCTTCAGCTCGTCTGCTACTCCTGGATCACGGGCATCTCCGACGTTGCCATTGTGGCTTTCGTGAGGAAACGCGTTCCGGAGATTCAATACCTCTTGGCTTCGATCACGGAAGAACAGCGTCAGGAGTTTGGCCAGTTGGTTGAAGCGACCGCCCGTCAAATCGAAACGGCCCAGTTCCCTGCCCACCCAGGAATCCGTTTCCCGCAGAACGGGTGCGTCAGCTGTGCACACCTCGGACTGTGCCTCGGGAACGAGGCACTCGTTGGAACCAAACTCATTCGTCAACCAGGAGCGAGTGACCTTGATTGGCTTGACGTGCTTGACGACTAACGGAAGGCCTTTGATGGCTCGGAAGCTCAATCGCCGGCGTGCCGTGTTTGTGCTCTCGAAGATCGAGGAGATCTTGTCTTGGGAGAAGGCCACGGACCGCGAACGGGATTCGAAGTTTGTCGAACTCGGCAGGTATCTGTGCGAGGTTCGAGCAGGACAGTACTGGAGGGTGGACAACGTCCGTTCGTTCGACGAGTTCCTGGAGAGGAAGTTCCCGGAGTCCAGACGCAAGGCCTACTACCTGATGGCGATCCACGAGCAGCTGCCTCGCATTCACAAGGTGGAACTGCAGCAGGTGGGCTGGACCAAGGCGACGGAACTAGCCAAGGTCGCGAGGAGGGATGGTCAGAGGTTCGATTGTGCAACCTGGTTGCACAAAGCTCGCGAACTACCCAAGGAGGAATTCAAACGGGAGGTCTCGAAGCACCTGACCGGGAAGGAAACTGAGCCGTGGGAGATCCTCTATTTCAAGGCCTACAAGAGCCAGTTGCCTGTCATCGAGCAGGCGCTTGAAACGGCAGCTCTGATGCTTGGGAGCGACAAGTCGCGAGGCTACTGTCTAGAGATGATCTGTGCGGATTTTCTGGCGGGAGTGAGCTTGGAGACGGGCAACCGAGATGCTCTATTGCCTTGCCTCACCCGGCTGGTCATTGGTCTTCCGAAGCCGCAGAGGAAGCAACTCTTTGAAGAAGTACAGGTGACGCTTTGATTGGAATCCGATCGAAACGGCCACGCTTGAGGCTTGATCCGGAAGCTTATCGCCAGCTATGCCGCGAAGTTCTCGAGCGAGACGGCTGGCGATGTCAATGTTGCGGGCAAATGGAAGATCTTCAAGTCCATCACATTCAGCCGCGAAGGCGGCTGGGCGATGACGCTGCCGAGAATCTGATCGCCCTCTGCGCGTCGTGCCATCAAAAAGCTCATCGGCCATTCTAAAATCGTAGGCTATCGTCTGAATCTTTGCGGCATTTTCTCTTGAAGCAGCACAGGGAAAGACGCTTTTGAAGACCATATTCCAAATCTTAGTCGGTTGTTCCCGCAGAGCTATCAAAGAAGCGGAGCTCCCATTCCGCTGAAGTGTGTCGTTTAGTTTGGCAGCAATCCATACACGTCCAATTCACCTGGAATGGTGCTAGAGGATGTATTTCCGCCAGTGTTGTTCCCCCGTGTTCCGACATAGACCTTGCCATTTGCGACGGTAGGTACAGTGAACTTCACTGCGTTTCCGGCCGCATTCCCGGCTCCCTCTGTGCTGTTCCATAGCTCCGTTGCTATGTTCGATGCATCGTAAACGTGAAGAACGGTGGGGCCACAACCAGTGGATCCTGGCGTACAGTAGTTCCCAGCATCCAAGGCCCAAACGATTCCATTTGCGGTTCCGGAAGAGGAAACGGATGGCGTGCTTCCGGGGAAACCAAAGTTGCCAGGGGACTGCGGAACGCTGGAGAACGTCAAACATGCCCGTCGCCGTTTTGAATGAGTAGCTCTGCAGGGGACCGTTTACACCGGCTAGATAGAATCGGCCGTTCCAAAACGCCCCGGTAGCGAAAATTGGAAACCCAAAGTTGAAGCTCTGCCAAGCGTTGGGATCGCCTAGTCCACCCATAGAATCGCGATTCAAAAGGTATAAGGTCCCATCCTTGCCGCCGCCGATCACTAGATGGGGAATCGGGCTAGAGGGCTGATCGAGAAGAATAGCGGCACCTCCCGACCCAAAATCATTGTCATTAGCGTTATCGCTCGCCTGGTTCGACGGAGTGAAGTACTGAGATAAATATAAGTTGCTGGTGACCTTTAAGAACGAGTCCCCGTAATCGTTGTTGGGAGCGGTCGAGCTGTTTGCATCGAATCCCCCATTGCCGGTGATGAGATAGAGATTATTGTTCCAATCCGCGGAAGGCGCACTGCCACCCATCCAAATCCCTCCGTATCCCACATTGGGGGTTACGTTGAGTACAGCCGCTTGCGCTAGACTTACTGCGTTGTACCCCATAACCCAGCCGTAATATGGGACGTGATCCTCGTGCGAGGCCCAGGCGATATAGACGACCCCGTTCACCAGAGCGAGGCCGGAACGCTGGTTCTGTTGGCTTGCGACGAAGGTCGTTGTCGAACTCCCATCGCCTACTCCCGGATAAGTTCCAACGATCGTCACCGGACTTCCGGTTCGCTCGCTCCCGGTGAGGGCGTTAATCGCATGGACTCGTTGGAAAAAGGTTGGGCCGGACGGGATCACCGACTTGGAGACAACATAGAGCGTGTTCGTCACGGGATCTATGACGGGTGTGCCCGTGATCCCGACTTCCGGCGTAATATCGCCATACCCGGCACCCACGAGATTTCCCGGAGGGCCAGAAGGCACGGAAGTCTCTCCGATAGTTCCTCCGTGGTTCGTGTCGATGAGACTGACGTGCCAAAGCGTCACACACGGGCTCGCATCCGCGTCGAACGCATAAAGGCTCTCGTGTTGAGTCGCAACAAAGACCACATTGTGGCTTGCTCCGCTAATCGTCGCGTTGGCGACCCACAATGGTTGAGCGTAAATCGCCCCATCGACGGTGCATGAAAAAAGCTTCCCAAAGGTCGCAGCCGTAACATTTGAGGTTGTCAGGGCATATTCGCTCGCATTGCTGCCGTCTCGCGACAGATCGTTGTGATAGGTGTAGACTCCTGCCAAGTCGGTCACTCCAATCGTTGCGGATGCTGACTTAGAATGGTCTACAATGCTTGTTGCGGTAATCGTATAGACGCCGGCCGATGCCGAATTGAACGACGCTGACTTTGTGGTTAGACCGTTGAACGTTCCCCCCGATGTTACTGTCCAACTTACCCCTGCAGCTCCAATATCATTTGCGACCGTCGCAGTGAAGAGGATTTGTTGCCCCACGGTAACTCCACCCTGCTTCGGAGACAGAGAGAGGGCCAGATCGATGGTCATCTGCAGGGGAGCTGTAGCAGTCTGCGCAGCACCGTCGGTGACCTTAACGGTGAAGCTGACTGGACCAGATGCAGCAGGTGTACCGGAAAGTGTCCCCGCAGAGGAGAGTGTCATTCCGCTTGGCGGTGCACCCGCACTGACGCTCCAAGTGTAAGGCGCAGTGCCACCGGTAGCGGTGAGCGTCGCGGAATAGGCCACGCCTTGCTGGCCGCTGGCGAGTGGGCTGGTGGTCGTGATCTGCAGAGGGGCCGGAGCTGATGGCTTCGTGATTTCCACTGGACTGGAGTTTGGCCCGCCAGAGGCGCAACCCTGCAGGATCGCCGCCAATGCTGTCAATATCGAAACCAGAATCCCAACATTACGTGAACGCAGCGGTGTCAACCTGACTGAACCGAGAATTGGTCCCATTTAGAGCGAAAATCTACACAACAAACATGCGGTTCGCCAACCGAAGTATTAGTGCCATTGTATTTCGAAACTTCCACGGTAAATTTTGCGTGCCCTCAAAAAATAATCCATGCCAACGATGACCCCATCAAAGATTTTCTTCTGACGCATCGTAGGGAACTTGGCAAAGGCACGGTTGGGCATAGTCCACCTCGCCCAACCCATGATCTGCGTGGATTTTCTGGCAGGAATGACCTTGGAGGAGGGCAATCGAGATGCGCTATTCCATTCGCTGACTCCCCTGAAACTCGGTCTTCCGGAGCTGCTGAATAAGCAGAGTCTCGAAGACGTGTAGGTGTGAGATTCATACACTTTTTGGAAGGCAAGAAGAAATCACTGACTTGAGATTGCTGCTCCGTCGTTCTGTTTCAATGCTGACACGTTTAGACCGGCAAGGACAGACCTCAGTTGCTCTCTCGAACAGGTAGAAAGACATGTCCCTATCCTACCCCCTTGACCAGTAGAGACCGTTCGCGGGTGACCCTTAGACTCTTTACTTGATGGGATACTCCGTACCAAATCGTCTTCATTTTCAAGAAGTTCCGGCCCAGCGGCATAGCCACCTAATCCTGGTGGTTGTGTTGTTTGCCGCCCTTATCCAGTCAGGATGTGTGTCGCTTGTAAGCCTCGGCATAAGTTCCACAAACCTCAACTTTGGCAGCGTGCCGCTCGGCTCCAGCAGAAGTAAGATCGTGACGGTCACGAATTCGAACAGTGCACCTTTTACGATTACCCAAGCTGCAGTGTCCGGTAAAGGTTTTGATATCAAAGCGCCATCGCTCCCGTTGACATTGGCTGTCGGGCAAAGCGCGCAGTTCACAACGAGCTTCGCGCCTGCTGCGATTGGTAGCACTTCGGGGAGCGTTTTGATCACGAAGACTCATCTAAGCTCACCTCAGCTTATGAGTGGAAGTGCCTCGGCGACGCCGTCGGTTACTACCGAGCAGGCAACAATCGAATTGACCGGCGCTGGAGTGCCGGTGACACCATCGATTACGACCCAACCAATCAGCCAGACGGTCACGGCCGGCCAGGCCGCAACGTTCTTGGTGGCGGCCTCAGGCGAGGCGCCACTCACCTATCAGTGGCGGAAAAACGGAACGTCAATCAGCGGCGCGACCTCGACGACGTACACCACCCCGGCCACGGCAACATCGGATAGCGGATCGCAGTTCAGCGTGGTCATTAGCAACTCGGCGGGTAATGTGACCAGCAACGTCGCCACTCTTACGGTCACTGCAGCAGGTGTGGCGCCTTCGATCTCCACGCAGCCGACAAACCAGACAGTTACAGCCGGCCAGACAGCGACATTCTCGGTGACCAGTTCGGGGGCCGCTCCGCTCAGCTACCAGTGGAAGAAGAATGGAGCTTCGATCAACGGCGCGACGTCTTCCAGCTACAACACACCAGCCGCGACTGCTTCTGACAGCGGATCGCAATTCACCGTGGTAGTTAGCAATTCGGCGGGCGATGCGACTAGCAACGCCGCCACTCTTACCGTCACTGCTGCTGCCGTGGCACCTTCGATCACGACACAGCCGGCCAGTCAAACCGTAGGCGCAAGTCAGACGGCAACTTTCCGGGTGGCAGCGTCGGGCACAGCTCCTCTCAGCTATCAGTGGAAGAAGAACGGAACGTCCATCAGCGGTGCAACCTCTTCAACATATACCACCCCAGTCACAGCGACATCGGATACCGGATCGAAGTTCACCGTGGTAGTTGGCAACTCAGCGGGTAGTGTGACAAGCAACGCCGCTACCCTCACGGTCAACGCCTCTCCTGGGGCGCCGTTGCAGATCACAACCAGCCTATTGTCGAACGCCCAAGCCGGCATTCAGTTCCAAGTGACCCTTAACGCGACCGGAGGAGTACAGCCATATCATTGGAGCATAGCCTCTGGGACATTGCCTTCCGGCCTTTCGCTTAACGCCGATACCGGTGTACTCTCGGGCACGGCTTTGCGCGGGGGACAGTTTGGTTTCAGCATGCAAGTGAGCGATTCCTCCTCGCCTGCGCCGCAAACTGCGATGAAAGCACTGACTCTTTCCGTTCTTGCGTTCGCCCTGCAAATCAACTCTGGTGGATTGCCGAACGGCCAAGTGGGCGTGCCATTCCAGGCTTCGGTCAGTGCCAGCGGAGGCGTGACTCCCTACACATGGACCGTTTTGGGTCCCCTTCCTGCCGGGTTGGCCTTGAACGCGTCCTCTGGCGCGATTACTGGAACGCCGACACACGCAGGCACATCGACTTTCACGATTACAGTGACTGACTCTACTCAGCAAACGGCGAAGACGTCGTTGAGCGCGACGATTGCGCCCGCCGGGGTTCAGCCACTCGCCATCTCCACGACGGCTCTATCGCAGCCAACGGTTGGACAATCTTATTCTGCGACCCTTCAAGCAACTGGAGGAACACCACCCTATACTTGGACGATCCAGTCTGGTCCATTGCCCACAGGGCTCTTGCTCTCGCCCGCCGGGCAAATTACGGGAACGCCGGGCACAACCGGTCAGTCTAATTTTACCGTTCAAGTGGCTGACTCTGTTTCGCCGCCGCTCACTGCGTCTGAGGCCTTCAGCCTCAATCCCGCCGCTACGTCTGCACCGGCGAGCAATACAACTTGGAACCCTGCAGTTTTGGGAGTTCCTTGGGCCAGTGATTTCACCTCCATTGCAGCAAATGAAATCAACGTGAAAACGGATCCTCGTTTGAAGGTCAACGCGATCGGCGACGGCGTCACCGACGATACCGCAGCCGTCCGTGCGGCAATCCAATTGGTGTCTTCGTCTGGCGGAGGCGCCGTCTATTTCCCGACCGGTGATTACAAGATTGTTACGGCTTCCGATGCCCTCAAAGGGGCTCCTCTCGTAGTCCCTTCACGCGTTATTTTACGAGGGAGCGGTTCAATGACGTCCAGGATCTTTGTGAATGATCCGAACGCTAGGAGCGAAACGGACTCCATTGGAACGTGGGGCGGGATTGACTTTGAGGGAGCGAGCTTGAGTGGAATGACTGACTTAGGGGTGAATGCAGTCAATTCTTCAACTAGCCTTTGTGCGCTGCTCTGGAATCGCGGGTCTACCAATGTCAGCGAACTCTTTTTCAATAATCTGGACGTTCACCTGGAAAACTGTAGGAGTTTTTGGTTTGAATCGACGAATAATCTCTTGGTCCAGACCAGTCACTTTGACAGCATTTCCACACAAGATGGTCCCATCTATGCCTCAGCGGATTCCCAAGCTTCATTTCTAAATAACACGATTACTTACCACTACGGCCGCGTGCATATGTTGAATAATTCGAACCTTCTGATGCAGGGCAATACGTTGATCCGCGATGCAGGGAACATGGATGCGGAAACCGGAACAGCTATCGAAAGCGGAGGAGTGGAGTTAACCCTCAGCCAAAACGTCCAGATAATCAATAACACCATCAAAACCTTGAACGCCCCCACCGACGAAATCGGCGACGGGGAAGCAATCATGAGTCAGCAATCCAACATAAAGGATGTTTTGGATGCAGGGAGTGCAACGGCAATCACGTCGACTACCTTGACCGATACCAGCGCATTATGGGGACCTGTCACGGTCTCACGACTTGCCCAATTTCCAGAGGTCGTCGCGATATTGACTGGCAGTGGGACCGGGCAATGGCGCACGATCCAAGGAATCAATCCAAGTACGAAGACTCTGACCGTGAATCAGCCTTGGAGCCCCGTACCTGAAGTTGGCAGTTTGTATTCCATTTTTGTCTGGACTCTTATGGACGCGACCATTCAAGGCAATACGTTGATCGACAATCCCAACGGCATCGTTCTATGGGACGGTTGCTATAATTGCACCGTACAAAACAACTTGCTAACCAATTCGAGAGGAATAATGTTGCGGGTAGCTGACGAGTCTCTTAATCCGTCTTTATATCCCGAGGGCAGGCACGAACACCATGTGGCAATAAACGACAAGATTTTGAACAATACTGTCTCAAATTCCTCAGGCCTCCGCCCAGCTTATGTTGTGCTTGATGCGGAGGCATTCTCTCCAGATAACTATCGGGGAATGGGTATGTTCAACATTCAGATAGGCGGTAACATTCTTCAACCGTACTCTGCAAAACAGAGTCAAATCTACGCTCCTACGAAAACTGAACTGCCGCAGGAAGGTTTTTTCCCATGTTTCTTGTTTGGGCCCGCCGCGGTCAAAGACCCGGTGACCACGGTATTCCAGAACGTCAATTTCTGGAACAATTCCCAAAGTCTGCCCGTTACTTACAGTCTACGATTTTTGCCCTATATAACTAATGCATGCGTGACCCCTTCGGCCCCACTTGCTAATGCCCCGTAAAGTCTAATCCAAATATGAATTGCCGAAATCATGTATTGCATTTCAGTGTCTTGGAATGGCCGCCCTTCCGCACCGCACCGGGAAACGTTAAGAATGAAACGCTCTCAGTTCCGTATTGTCGGGACAGGTCAGCTCAACTGAATTAGCATCTAGCAGTTGGTCTTGTTCCTTTTCCGTTTGCTCGTTAATGGTTCCATTCGATTGCCGCGAACACAGGAGCTTTTCATAAAGTGCCAAGTAGCGGCAGATCATCTGCGAAGAGCTGAATCGCTCGATATTCTTTAGGCTCATTTCGCAGGGTTGGTATCGTATGTGGATTCTGCGAGCAATCATGGATACGGCTGAATCCATATCGTCAGGGTCAATATATGTCGCCGCGTCGCCACCGACTTCTGTCATGGGGACACGATCTAACGTCACAACCGGGCAACCACACGCCTGCGCCTCGATAATTGGCCATCCGAAACCCTCGTGAAGAGACGGGAAAAGCATCAAGTCGGCACACGAGTATAGCGCCCTCAATTCTTCATTAGTAGGGTTGATCACCTCCAGTACGTCTCGGCTGCCGACGCAGTTGCAAAGGAAGAGCCGCATCTCACTGGTGAATTCCTGGCCCGCCATAACTAGAGTTACGTGCTTCCCTTCCAGACGCGACTTCAACGCCGAGAAAATCTTGAGAACTCCAAGACGGTTTTTATACCAGCTATTTCCGCCCACATGGAGCAGAAATCGCTGGTCCTTGCCTATTCCGAACTTCTTGATTCTCGCTCGTCCTTGCGCCGCGTCTAACGGGCTGTAAGGAAAATTCAAGCCGTTATAAACGGTGGAAACTCTCTCTTTCGGGACTCTGGCTACCCGCAAAATATCGAGGCGCGTCGCCTCAGAGACGCACACTATATGTCCTGTACGTCCTGCCTCCTGAAGCCCCCGCAAGATCATGCTTTGCAATCGGCGGCCAGTCCAGGACGTCCGATTACAGGGAATCTCACCAAGTGCGCTCCGAATGGCCAACATGTCGTGGCAAGTTACAATGTGCGGGCGATGATGCATGTACTTGATGTAAAAGGCATTCGAGTGGTCACAGATGTGGACGACATCTGCCCACTCAACTGCCTGCTTCAGCGACTTCGGAAATACGACGAACTTATCCACATACCCAAGCCACTTCGCGGCGGCGCCGCTAACCGGCAATGTCCCCGCCACAACGGGTGGGCGTATCAGTCGAGTCTCATGCCCGGCGGCACTGAAGCCACGATTGAGAAGCGCGGCGAAACGCTGCATGCTTTTTTGTCCGCTGGGATGGTAGTTGCCGACCAGGAGTATCTTCATTACTGCCTCGACCTGTCAATTGCTAGGTCGCACAAAATATGTCCCCCAAGAATGGGCACCACGTGGATTCTCGCCGAACCTTTGCGTGCAATGCGGTGTCGCCAATTACCGCGATCTCGCCACTGCCGAACCAGGCGAAGCGCGCGGTAAACTCACCAACAGTTTGTCTCCTCACGCTGTTCTCAACCACTTGAAGCATAGTTTGAATCAAAGAAAGTCCGAGATTAGTGTTGTCACCCGCGCTCCAGCGGTATCGCGAGGCACTGGCGACTCGAAGGTTTTTATGGGAGTTAAAGGCAAACCAGCGACATGATTAAGTGCTTGCCTTAAACCGCGAATGTCTTCTTCGAAGGACCATTGGTTGATGCGTTCCAGACTACGCCGGCCCATTTCAAGTCGGCCCTCATCATCCCCAAGAACGCTCACGATAGCGGCGCGAAGCGCTTCGACGTTCCTGGCCGGAAAGACTTTACCGTTCACTCCATCAGTGATCAGATCAGGTTGGGTTCCCATATCGTCGGAAACGATGATGGCCTTGCCCGCGTTCATTACTTCATTTACGGTTAGCGCGAATGAATCGCGCGCGGAAGGAAGAACAAATACGTCACACAGGTCATAGAATGGAGCGAGTTGGGACTGGTTTTGAAACCCAAGGAAACGAACATCTGCTTCCCCTGCGGCGCGAACCCTTGCTTCGCACGCCGCCCGCTCGCTTCCATCACCCACAATGAGTAAGTATGGCCGCTTGCTCCCAGGCGTCAGCTTGATGCCCAAATATGCGTCGATCAGATCGATACATCGCTTTCGGACCAAGAGCTTGGAAGCAAAGAGAATAACAGGACGATCTTGCTCAAGACTCAGTTGTTGCCTGAACTCTTCACGGGAGCGACTCGCCTCAGCCGCCATCTTTTGAAAATACTTGTTATCAACCGCGTAAGGAACCATAAATGACGGAAAATCCGGCCCGAGGTAATGAGCCCAGTAACATCGATTCATGGTGCTTACAGGCAGCACTGCATGAATAAAATGTTTCATGATCGAAAAGAAAAGACGCTTGATCGCAAGTCTGAAGCTGGAGCGGGGATGGTCGCTCAGCGTACTATCCACACGAACCAAGACGGGAATTCTAAGCACCTTAGCCGCGATCATTGTCAAAATTGAGTTGATGCTCCAATACCCGTGCAACCAGACCGCATCGAATTTACCCTTCTTGAGCGCACGATGGAAACCGCGATTGAATGGAACCCAGAAAGTTTTCTTTCCCTTTCGTTGGCGAACGACAGAAAGAAACTCGTAGTGGTAACCTTCCAAGAGAGGGGTATCCCACTTAACCTGAATACCTCCGAACCCTCCGTCGGCGTACCCTTTGACTGAGTGATCAGATAAGAAAAAGACGGTCAGGTCGATATCGGGTTCCTGTGTTAATCGTCGTAGCAAGGGAGCCTGATACGGAATGGGGTGATCCACCACGTATGCAAGCCGTAGTTTCTTATTCAAATGGTCCTCCAGTTTCGGTTCAGAAACTGCGGTCGCTAGAACATGGCGCCACAGGTCTGCGCTTTTACGGAGTTGCTCTGTCTTTGCTCGAGCCGAAGTGCTTCGTACAGTATTTGAGCCAATACGGCCTCATTTGTTGTGTTGTTTTTCAGGCAGCGACTTCTACCATTTATCATGAGGTGTTTTCTGAGCGGCTCATCTCGCAAGAGCTGCATACACTTCGAAGCGCATTCTTCCGCGGTGCTCCAGAAGGCGGCTTCTTCGTCCTCTCTATAGAGTTGAGTGTGTTCCGCAGTGCGTTCGGCACACAACACGCCGCCCAAGTAGGGGATTTCAAAAGAGCGCTGGGTGCTCTGGTCGCGGTTCCCCTTGGACAGCAATCCAATACAAATCTTAGCGCATTGCACGGCCTTAGCGTAGTCGTCACCGGTATCAGTTTCAAGACCGGGGCCGCGCCAATGCGGTCTTAGAATCGGCCATTCCTTTGCCTTTGACCAACGGTTACCCCAAATCGTCAGAGGAACGCCGAGTTCCACCAATCGGGCCAAAAACGGTCCACGTTCCGGCATCCATGTTCCAATGAATGCTGCCTCGGACCCCCATTTCGCCACATCACTTGGCGAGAGTTTTCGCGGGGCATGAGCAACTTCGTCCGATGACCTGTGCACTCGCACGACATCTCTTGCACCCGCCTTGAAAGCTTCGGCGATATTGCGATCGCGAACCACAGCAACAAGGTCGTAAAAAGGGACCGAATGCAAGTACAGCCGCCACTTGTTTCCGTCGCGTGGACCATAAGGATCGTCAACGTTGTAGTTGATGACCGTTCCAAACCGGCTCTTCAGCTCACGAACCAGGGATGGCCCTACGAATTCACCGCTATCCACAATCACCAGATCAAACTCGATTTGTGGGATGCTGCCGAGGACACGGCGACGGATATAACGCTCCATGAATAGGCACCCCGTTTTCCAAATCCATGCGTCCGAGAGACGCGTATTCGGAAGGAATGTGTATGGGTCAATGGAGAAGACGTTGTGTCCAAGGCGTCGCAACGCAAGCGCCCGATGGCGCGATGTGCCCGAATCCGCTCCAAGATACAGGATCATAAGGTCCGACGCCATATGCCCCTTCACTGGTAAGCCCTAATCAGCACGTCCTGAAAAACCCCCTTGGAACTAACCGGATACAAAGTGGCGTGAATCTGGTACTCGAATCCCGCGTGCTCAAGCAGTTGCAGAAAGCTGGCCAGGCAGGAACGCTGCTTCCCGATGTGATGGTGGTATTCAATCACCATTTCTCGGATGAATTTGATCTTTCCGCTGGTAATCAGGTCGCAGAGAACATGATGTTCCGCCCCTTCTATGTCGAGCTTCAAGAAGTCGATTGGCCCCCGCACGAACTCCGAGAGTTTTCGACTGGGCACTTGAATTCGTTCCCCCTCTAGCCGCGAGTGATTGGTGCTCATCGACAGCGAGCCGGGATCCGAAGGATCGACAAAAAAATCAATGTTTCCATTCTCATTCCATAGAGCGCAATTGTGGATGACCACGTCGGGAAGGCGATTGCGTGCGACGTTGCCTTGCAGAAGCTCGAACGTGTTCGGATCTGGTTCAAAAGCCTCGATCAGGGCCTTCGGATAGAGCCACTTGAAGTAAAGTGTGGCCATGCCCAGGTTTGCGCCGCAGTCAAAGACCACAGGCGATTCGCTTGCAGCCCGGAAGAGATAATTCTGGCGAACAAAAATTTCGCGGTAGAGATATGCTATGGTCGAAGGACGGAAAAATGAAATCTGAAAACCCATCATGTTTTCGGAGGGACGGATTAGATTTAACCATAAGCTAATCTTCCGAGAAGCGGAATAAGGGGTCCGCACAATGTCATAAGAGTCTTTTACAAACCGAGCCAGACCTTCGCTCATGAGAGACTCCCGGCACGAATGTGAAGGAACAGGAGCAGCATTTGTCAGCGCTCGAAATTCAGAATTAGGAACGTTCGGCTGGTTTGGCTGAACGAAAACCTAGTGGAAAAATCAAAATCGCGCGGATGAAATCTCCGAGACTCTGCTGCAATTGTCGCAGCGATGTTCTCAATACTATGTAGGTCATTAAAATGTCTGTGAACAACAAAGCAATTGCCGCACCACTCATCCCACGTTGATGGACTAGGACCCAACCGAGTCCTAGCGAAATCGATGACAGGGCTACAAACGCCAGAGTAATACGGTGATGGGTGTTCGTCGACATAGGTACTACAGAGCTGGTAAACCAAAGTGAGTTCACAAAAGTTACAAACAAAAGAATATGGAAGCAGGTGGCATCAAATTGAACCACGGTGTGGATCCACAAGTGGTAAATCGCAGGTCCGAAGAACCACAGCGCTGTTCCTGTCACAGCCGAGAGCGTCAGACCCGCTTGGTAGGCATGCCGGTGGAGCTTTCGGGCCAAAGGAACATTGCCTTCACCGAAGGCTCTCGATAGTTCGGGCCACGTGGCCCATGCGATTACTGTCATCAATTGGAAGTTAACGCGCGTAAGTGTGCGAATCGTCGAAAACTGGACAACCGCGACGGATCCCAGAACGGAGGCGATCAAGAGTACGAAGCCCTGGTTGCCGATCGCATTCGCAAGGGGCAGAGCCACGAAGCCGATGGCTGGCGCCGCGAGCTTCTTGATCCTAGAGAGCGTGGCAGAAGAAATTCCGACAGGAAGCCAGGGACTCTTTTGATGCAAGAGCAAGCCGTATGCAACGGCACCGACGATCCGGCTCACCAGATAAGTCACCGCAGCCCATACGAGATTACCCGTCAAGATTCCCACGGCTGTGCCTGCGGCGGACTCGACGAGCCTGATGAGCCTGCCACCCACGACGCCAGTCGCAAAGTTTCCGTCACATCGGAATCCGCTCTCCAGGATACCGTTTTGCTGGCTCACCAAAACATAAGCGGCTAAAACGAATACAACCGAGGAGGCTCGGGCATCGGAAAGGGTCGCCAAATTTACCCAACGGTGCCAGGGTACATGCCATACCGCGATTGATGCGAGCAGGCCGACGCACAGTGAAACGACCGAAATTAGCACCCATGAACTCTGAAACGTTTCAACGGCTCCTTTTCGATCTCCTGCGGCTACCCTCATGGTCATATCGCTTCCTGAAGCATCCCCGAAACCGATATCGCTCAAACTCAGGTAGCTCGGAATCGCCGACAAGATGAGCCAATCTCCGTACTTCGCAACGCCCCACGCGTGCAGGAGCAAGGGAACGGTAACGAGTTGGATGACCGCAGTTATGACAGGCCCGAGCGCCGTGGCGCTAAGCCCGCGCAGCAATCTCCCACGGACAGATCTCGATCCGGACCCCTTCCTGGCGTTCCCCAGCGGCGGGGTCTTTATTCCTGACTCTTCGTGGGCGCCTTCAGGCTGGCTATTTTGCAAGCGTTTCATCTTCCGAACTAAAGTTTGGGTAACCCCACCATTTGCTTTTACATTCATGCGAATCGTCATTTGATCTGGTCCATGGGTATAGCACGTTCACCGGACCCACGACCCGCCAGCCTAATAAGCACCGTCCTTGCATGTTTATGCCGGTAATTAACCCTCGCTTTGGGGAGAGTTCCCTGTGAAAAAGTATCATTGATCTTTTCTTTTGGCTTTGGCGGCCATCGGTAGCCAACTAGGCTTCGTTGGTTGGTAGAGTACTTACTGTTGGGACTGCCGCGGTCATTATCTGCAAGTTGCTCTTGGGGGAGCCTCTTGTCTTGTCTTGTCTTGTCTTGTCTTGTCTTGTCTTGTCTTGTCTTGTCTTGTCTTGTCTTGTCTTGTCTTGTCTTGTCTTGTCTTGTCTTGTCTTGTCTTGTCTTGTCTTGTCTTGTCTTGTCTTGTCTTGGTCCGTTTCAATGAAAGAGATATTGGGGGACCGGATACGGCAAAGAGATGGAATCGCCGGTCAGGCCGAATTGCTTTTCGCGGGACCTCGCAAAAAATCCTTTGATTCGTGTCGAGCAATTCAAGAATATAAGTTTAGGCGGTCTATGCTCGATCGCTCATCTTTCTACTCTACTCTACGGTTGATTCGCCGCAGAGTTCAAACAGATCGCGATACGAAACCTCTAAGCCTTCGCGCAAGGTCACAGTTGGCCGCCATCCCAGAGAACAGAGCCGAGAAGTATCGAGGAGCTTGCGTGGCGCGCCGTCCGGCTTGCTCGGGTCAAACGTCAATTCCCCGTCGTAACCAACTACTGCTGCGACTAGTTCGGCGAGTTCTCGAATGCTTTGGTCCTGGCCGCTGCCAACGTTGATGAGCGGCGGATCCGCTTCGCTTGCGACAAGCGAATCGAACGTTTGGTCGTTCAGATTCATGAGAAAAAGACTCGCCTCCGCCAAATCATCACTGTAAAGGAATTCCCGTCGTGGCGTTCCGGTTCCCCAGAGCACAACCTCTCTTTTCCTGCTGGTTTTGGCTTCGTGCATTTTGCAAAGGAGCGCGGGGATGACATGCGACGTCTCTGAATCGTAGTTGTCACCGGGGCCATAGAGATTGGTGGGCATCGCTGCCAAATATCTTGTGCGGTATTGGCGATTGTACGCCCAGCACATCTCGATCCCCGCGATTTTGGCTACGGCGTATGGCCGATTCGTGGGCTCGAGTGGGCCAGACAGTAGAGAATTTTCTGGGATCGGTTGAGGGGCGAATTTCGGATAAATGCAGCTCGATCCAAAAAAAAGCAATCTATTCACGCCCACTTTGTGGGCGGCCTCGATCACGTTTGCTTGAATCAAAAGATTTTGGGAGATAAATTCGGCCGGATACGTGTTGTTTGCCAAAATGCCACCGACTTTTGCGGCAGCGAGAAAAACGTATCCAGGCTGATCCTTGGCGAAAAAGTGCTCAACTTCTGCCTGATTCGTGAGGTCCAATTCTGCACGAGTACGCAGCGCGACATTGCTATAACCGGCACGGCGCAATGCCCGAACAAGTGCCGAGCCGACCAAGCCGCGGTGACCTGCAACATAGATTCGTGAGTTTAAATTCATCTTCGTAGAATCCATTTGACTGGTTCAATTTAGGCGCCAAGTGCAGTTCCGGCCGTGGCTGCCAGTGAATTGGAAACTGACCCGACCCACTGATGCCAGTCCCCAAATTTCTGTTCTAAAACGAGGCGGCCCGCGCCCTTTGGCGTCAGACCAATAGCCTCCATATCCGCGTCAACCATGATGCGGACCAAGTCCTTGAAA
This sequence comes from uncultured Acidobacteriota bacterium, assembly GCA_963719875.1. GTDB lineage: Bacteria > Acidobacteriota > Terriglobia > Acidiferrales > UBA7541 > Palsa-360. Next base: position 1,646,253 of record CAVRDJ010000004.1, read on the forward strand.
TTGATTCGGGGTTCCCATCCGAACTCTTTGCGAGCCCTGCTCGCATCACTCATCAGGAAATCCACTTCCGCAGGACGCAGGTACCGAGGGTCAGGTTTGAAGTATTCTTTCCAATCCAAATCGAGATATCCGAATGCCTCTTCCAAAAACTCGCGGACCGTATGTGATTCTCCTGTGCCAAGCACGTAATCGGAGGGGGTTTCCTGCTGGAGGATTCGCCACATTCCTTCCACGTACTCGGGCGCGTAACCCCAATCGCGACGCGCGTCCAGATTACCCATGTAGAGTTTCGTTTGCCTTCCGGCAAAAATGCGAGCGACGGCGCGAGTAATCTTACGGGTGACGAAGGTTTCTCCGCGGCGCGCGCTTTCGTGATTGAAAAGAATTCCGTTCGCCGCGAACATTCCGTACGCTTCCCTATAGTTCACGGTTATCCAATGACCGTAAACCTTCGCCGCACCATAAGGACTGCGAGGATGAAACGGCGTATTCTCATTTTGCGGAGGCGGTGCCGCCCCAAACATTTCTGAGGATCCCGCCTGATAGAAGCGGCAGGTGATGCCGCTTCTGCGGACAGCCTCCAGTATTCGCGTTGTTCCCAATCCCGTAATGTCACCTGTAAACTCGGGTTCGTCAAAGCTCACACGGACATGGCTCTGTGCGCCCAGATGATAGATCTCGTCAGGCTTCATATTGTAAACAAGGTTGGTTAGTTGCTCCCCCGTTGACAGATCGCCAAAATGAAGATAAAGGCGTCTATCCTTACTGTGCGGATCTTGATAAATGTGGTCAATCCGATCGGTATTGAATGTACTAGTCCGCCGGATGATGCCATGAACTTCATAGCCTTTGCCAAGCAGCAATTCTGCCAGGTACGAACCGTCCTGGCCGGTGATGCCTGTAATTAATGCGCGCTTAGACATGAGTGCCTCATTGAAACTGTGACCGTCGGAATTTTAATCGGCGGCTTTAGAAGTAAGCCGAGATCGACCTGGATTTTCTCGGCCGTTAGAAATTCCCCCGATGGCTCCGGTGTGTTTGCTATAAGGAGATTTCTTCAGGTAACTTTTGCGCCGACTCGCTGTGACCTGATTCCGTTGCGAGGAAAAAGATATCTTTGGAAACGCGGTTGGCAATGGGAAAGAATCGTTGGTCAGGCCGAATTCCTTTTCGCGGAATGGCGTCAAATATCCATCGGCCTGAGGCAGTGGAGAATTTGGGGGCACAGCAGTCTTGAGGCGCTGGGGGCCTGTTGAACTATGCTCTGTGCGACTGATGTTCAAACTATTGTAGAGGCTCGGCTGCCGCTCAAATTTTCCAAAATTGACATCCTTTTCAGGAGCAATTTTAGTGTCGGTGGCATGCGAAGACCACCCGGCGGTTGCGGGCGGTTGAGCACCGACCCGAAAAGACGGCCTGCTGAAAGTTGATGGGCTCTTGCCATCAGCTGGCGCAGCGGTTGATGTGGTGAAGATGGTGTAGACGGGCAAATACTGGGTAGGCGAAATCTGGCCAGAAGAGTTAAACGCCCAGCGACTATAGGTCGTTGGAAGTTTGACGTGCTCTTTGGAAGGTTGGGGCTCCTGCAATGCCCTCTCTACAGAATCGGAGTGAATAGAGGCGTCGACTGCATCCACTCCCTGAATAATATCAGGAACACGATTTGTATCTTGCGCGCATGCACTGGCGCAGGAAAGGGCAACAGAGGCCCAAAAAGCCGTAATGAATATCCCGGTTTTCATCTCAGTTAGATGGAGATGGCATTTCCGCAATCGAATCGTAGGCAGGAGCACGACATGTCTTCAACATGTGTCCTTCAAAGTTGGATAGGACACGAGTCTCGTCCCAGTGTTGCAGCGCATATTGACGACCGAACTGCCCTGTCGCCAAGCGCTTTCCAGGATGGTCAAAAAACTGTTTGATCGCAGCGGCTAGTGCTTCCACGTTTTCGGGTTCCGTGACAACTCCGCCCCCCGATTCGCGGATCACTCGTCCGATCTCGCTGTTGGCGCTAACCGAAGCGGCTACCGGCCGCCCTGCAGACAAAAGAGTTACTGTCTTTGACGGGAAAACTATATCCGAAACCGTCGATAGCTGGACGACCAGAGCTAAATCCGTCGCCGCCAACATTTCCAGAAATTCGGCGTGCCCCTGTAATGGAAGAAAACGGATATTGGCCAAGGACAGCGCCGCAGCCCGCTCTTCCAAACGCGATTTCATAGCTCCATCGCCAGCCAGCACAAAAACGAAATCCCGCTGCTCTCTCAATTGCAAAGCAGCATCGAGCATGATATCCAAACCTTGCTTCACTCCCATGTTGCCGGAATGGGCAACCACAAACTTGCCTTGCAGGCCATGTTTGCGGCGAAACTCGTGGCCCCTGACAACATCTCCAACACCGAACAACGTGTTATCCGCAGGAGGCGGCACCACCACCACTTTGTCACCGGAGATTCCTTTGGCCACGATTTTCTTCCGCATGCCCTCGGTGACGGTCGAGATCAACGAGGCATTTCGGTAGGCCATTGCCTCAAGCCGATACAGCACAGGCAGGACGTGCCGGGGGAGCATTCCCAGGTCCGCGGCAGCATCCGGCTGCAAATCTTGTACGTCAAACATATAGGGAATCTCCCACCACTTGCTCAGGAATGCCGCCGAAAGTCCGAGTCCCAGTGGCGGCGACACGACTAGCAGCAACTCGGGCTTACGGCTGTTGATCGTCCGCAGCAGCGAGCTCGCCAGGAAAGATGCCTCGAACACAATGCGCTTGGCCGAGGTCACCTTCTTGGGCACCCACATCCACGAACGCATGATCGTGACGCCGTTGCGCTCTTCGCGGAGAAACAGCTTGCGGTCATAGCCAGGATGAATCCGCCATTCCGGGTAATACGGCATCCCGGTGCAGACCGTAATCTCGTGCCCGAATGAAGCCAGATACTCGCAACGGCGGGTCAGCACCACACCGATACCGGTCAGTTCCGGCCAGTAATTAATGGTTAGAACGAGGATTCTCATGGAGACTTTCCTGGCAAACAGTACTGGGATTTGGCGCGATCTTCCCAGCCCCGAGAAACGCGGTTTGTTTCTGGGATAATTCCTTCGTTTTGAGGACAATCATGTATTCATACAACGACTGAAGCACAGCATACTGAAACCCCTCGCGGCCGTCGAGAAAACCGCGCTTGCCCAAATAAAGCAAAAGAAATTTGAAAATGGGCCGAGCGGGCAAGCGATAGAAGAGTTCCTTCTGATGAAAGCGGCGTTGGTTGATTTCCTTGCCACAAAAGGCTTGGCGCATGCTGAACTGCTGGTGCTCGGCACGATTTCTAACGATCTGTTGCGCTTCCAGGGAGCTATAAGAATTGTGGCGGTCCAGCCAGTGGGTCACCCCCTTGCCGAATGGATAGTGGTCCAGGAAACCGGCTAGTTCCCCTACGGGCCCATCCGGTATGGAAATAGGATTGACCAGCCGGTCATAGCGCATCTTTTCAGGTCGAAACAGCCGCAGGTAATAAGAAGACGTTCTGGGCGTGTTTGAGCCAGCGCTCTCTCCAGAAATCTCGCCGGCGGATTCGAAAGGCGACTTTGTCTCCGGGATTCTCGACGGCCAGCTGGATACTCGCTGCCAAGTCCGATGTCACCCGCTCGTCCGCGTCGACGTAGAGAACCCATGGATGCCGGAAGGGGATATTTGCGAGCCCCCAATTTTGATGCGAGGACCAGTTATCAAAGTACCGTTGCACAATGTGAGCGCCAGCCGCCCGCGCAACGTCCAAGGTTCCGTCCGTGCTGTACGAGTCATAAACGTGAATATCGTCGGACCAGCTTACCGAATCAAGGCAGCCGGGTAGGTCCTGCTCTTCGTTTTTTGTGAGGATGAGGATGGAAATCATGGAAGTGGGAGAGGCTGATTCTCCTGAGTAAACAGACACTCAGATCCACCAACTGGGAAACAGTCGCCTGGTCGCTCCACGAATCGCGTAGACTGCCCTCTGCGTGGGGTGCATATACGACCGCACTCGGTTCGCCGGAAATCCTACTGGGTCAACGTTGCAGGGGAATCGCAACATGATCCCCGGTGTCCCTCGCAACGGAGCTAATTTGTCGTAAAACAACCACTCAATGAGCGACAACCCATCTTTTCCTAGGTCCTCATAGCCCCGCTGCAAGTATCGTTCATAGAAGGAGTGCGAAAAAAGAATGATTTGAGTGGTTATGAACGGGCGCTCACCCCTTTTTCGGAGGATCTTCCGGACTCGTGCATCCGCAGCTACATCGAACCCTAATGGCAGCCTATCCAACAGCTTGTTAAGCGTTGGGAAACGAAACCGCCCGGTCACTTTGATCATATGAGTCGTCAGCGCTTTCAGCTTACTTTGTTGCAGGCCAAGATCAAGCATTCGCAGCTCAGCGTAGCCATAGGTTCCGTTCCGTGGATACCAATTGCAGTCGAGACTGACGAATTCTACGGTCTTGTTCATAGGATTTTCATTCTCGGCAATGTTTTTGAGGCTTTGCAATGAGTGGCCCGAGTTTTCAATAAATAGAATGTTTCCAAGGCGCTCATCCGAATAACGGAGCCAAAAACGCAAAGCGCCTTCGTAGTCTGCAAGCCGAAGCTTCGGCTCGACCCTCACCGGCGGGCAGCTGCCCTTCCTCGGATCGATGCATGCAGTCATCGTAAGTAAATACCTATTCATGGCTCGTTGTATAAGGGGAACCTGAAGCTGCTGCTACCTGGCAGCATGTTTTTCTGCCCCTCCTTGGGCAACATCTGAGTCTGTTCGATCCCTGCAAAGATCATCCAGCCGTCGAGGCTTGATTACTCGGCAAGGATTCCCGGCACACACCATCCAGGGCGGGATGTCTTTCGTTACTACAGAGCGGACACCCAATATCGCTCCTTCATCTACGCTGATCCAAGGGCTTACGAAAGCGCATGCCGCAATCCACGCGCTGTCCCGATCGTAATGGGACGTGAGAAAAGCGAGAATTCAGGCTTTGTATAGTCGTGACTAGCAGTGCAAAGATAGCTTCGCTGGAAAACGATGGTATTTGAACCAATATGAACGGGAGCCAAGTCATAGATTTCCGCGGCATTACCAACTACTGAAAACTCATCCATCAGAAGGTTCCAAGGAACCCAAATGCGAGCACTCCCAACCAGGCATCGGCGCCCGATTTTCGCCCCAAACAACCAAAGCAATGCGATCCGAGTTGGGTTCAGGACGCGCGGTGTCCTCAACCATAACGGTAGTTGTACACACGACCATAGCAATCGTTAGCAGATAACCCCATGGCCTGCGGTCATTGCGCCGACTCAAGGCAGCCGGGTAGATCCTGCTCTTCGCTTTTAGTGAGGATGAGAATGGAAATCATTGAAGTCAAATGCAGTTTGGCGTCTTACGTGTTTCACAAGACCGACGCGTCTTGACGAAAGCGAATCCGATCATAAAGTCCCCGGATATAAGTGCGCATGATTGCGGAAATCATAAATGAGGCGTGATTGTATGCACGTTGTGACGGCCCGATTCTCAAAATTTCTTTCTGGATCACTAGATTTTCGCGCCGCCCAATTCGCGCATTGTTTTCGGAATGACCTCCTCTCTTATTGACACTGATCGGGAAGTCAACGCGGACCGTGCGAACGCCCTTCGTCAGCAATCGACAAGTGAAGTGATAGTCCGCTGCGACGCGAAATCGTCGGTCGTAACGCATATCGCCTATAGCCTTCCGTGCATAAAACATTGCTTGATGGTGTGTGAACATCCCCCGTCTTATTGCGCCTACCGGCCGGGTTGGCTTCAGCAAAAGTTGGCCCTTGGTGTTTTGCTCATACGCGTCACCGTATATGAAATCTACTTGTTCTTCTTTCCGTGCAAGCAGCGCATCCACCCGGTCTAGAACGTTTTGATCCGTAAACCTGTCACCCGAATTGATGAATATGACATACTGGCCTGTGACCAGGTCCAGACCTTTGTTCATGGCATCGTAGAGACCCTCGTCGGCCTGCGATATCCACTCACATGAGGGCAGATCTAGCCGTCTTAATTGTTCAAGAGTTCCGTCTGTCGAACCGCCATCGACGATTACCCACTGAAAGTCTGAAAACGTTTGCGTTACTATGCTGGCCTTAGTCTCCACAAAACCGTCAAGATCATTCAGAGTGATGGTAATTATAGAGAAACGCTTCTCTTTCATTATTTAATTCCCTTCGGCGCAGCATTTACGTGCACTCGTAATTCGATGTTTTCCGAAGGGTCGCTGGCGTGTGGCTGGCATTCGCACGGGTCGTTCAGCCGTCGCGACTTAATTACCTGGCAAGGATTACCGGCACAAACTGTCCAAGACGGAACATCTTTTGTTACTACCGAGCACGCGCCTACGACCGCACCTTCGCCGACGATGATTCCAGGCGCGAGAAAAGCGCCGGCGGCAATCCAAGCGCTAGATCCGATCTTGATTGGCAGCGAATAGATTGGAAAATTGGATTTCGTGTAGTCGTGCGTGGACGTGCAAAGATAGGTCCGCTGTGACACTACGGTGTTAGCACCGATATGTACCGGAGCCAGATTGTAGATTTCGGCTGCATCTCCGATAGCCGAAAACTCTCCCATCTGGAGATTCCACGGTATCCAAATGCGGGCGGACCCAATAAGGCATCGGCGCCCGATTTGCGCTCCGAACAGCCGAAGGAGGGCGATCCGAATCGGATTCAGGACCCGCGGTATCCTCAACCAAAACGGAAGCTGCACGCTCGACCAAAGCAATCGCTTTACCAAATAACCCCATGGCCTGGGGTCTCTGTAAGTGCTCAGTCTAATGCTTGGTGCCGTCATTGGTTGATCCTGAAATCGCAAGCGATGTGCTCCCATTTGATTCTGGCAATGGCTTCCGGGATCTCCGTCGAGAAAGCAGGTACTCGCCCCAGATCCTGGCCATCCAATTCTGCCTCAGTCCCGACTGAGTTCGGCAGCCGACCGTCCGGACGATCTGCGTGGTTCCAAAAAAAAACAGGCTCAGCCAGACGCCGCGTAAAGTCGGAGAATAGACGTGCACGGTGCCTTCATCTCCCATCTGGCAGCCCAAGCGCCGATTGTGCTCCTGGCCACCTTGGCCTAAATCAACGCGCTGAACCCCGGCGGCGGCTAACTCTTCGAACACGCGCGCCGTGAGCAGAGAGCCTACCAAGAATTGCATGTAGTCCGCTTGGTAGCCGGCGTAGTGACAATAAAAATTGTTGGTGAGTTGTCCATATAAGATGGCGCACTAGACATCTTTAATGTAGAGGACAAAGGTACGAAGACAAGCGCGCTCTGAAGGGAAACGATAAGTCTCCCGCGTGTTGATCGTATCGGTATCTAAAAGCATTCTTAGAATTCATAGTCTGTATGCAGTAATTGCGCGAATACAGATAGCCGATCCATAACGGCAACCTGATCAGGGTACGGCTCTAGGGCCTACCGCAACGAAAACGGGATTCCAAGTGAGGAGCGGGGATTGGAGGAGTCACATAGGGTAACCGGCAACAAATTTCGAAAGTGTTCCATTTCTGAGTCGGACCGAAGTGATCTCAATGGGAACCATTTTGAAGTCTGGAACAATCATCTCGAGATAAGCGCTTCCGCACGCACGCGATCAAAAACTTTGGATATGATTTGGTTCATTACCGTCTCATTTCTTGTTCCGTTTTGGATGGCTCGGAGCTGGCCTTTTTGGGCCACCTGGTTTCTCCAGATCTCGTCGCTTAAAAGCCGCTTGCATTTTTCCGCGCACTCATCGGAATCATTCCAAAACACTGCCTCGACGTCTTCTGCGTACAGAGCCAGGTGTTCGGAGGTGCGTTCCGCGCATAAAACTCCCCCCAGTTGGGGAATTTCAAATGACCTCCCCGTGCACAGGTCGCGGTTCCCCTTGGACAGCAATCCAATACAAACCTTGGCGCATTGCACGGCCATGTCGTAGTCCTCATTCATGTAAAGCCCGGGACCGCGCCAATGCTGTCTCAGAATTGGCCATTCCTTTGCCTTTGACCAACGGTTACCCCAGATTGTCAGAGGAACGCCGCGTTCGACCAGACGACCTAAAAATGGTCCACGTTCTGGCATCCAAGTTCCGATGAATGCTACTTCGGATCCCCATTTAGCCAGATCGCTTGGTGAGAGTTTTCGCGGGGCATGAGCGACCTCGTCCGATGACCTGTACACTCGCATAACATCTCTTGCGCCTGCTTTGTAGGCTTCTGCGATATTGCAGTCACGGACGACAGCAACAAGGTCGTAAAAAGGAACTGAATGCAAGTACTGCCGCCACTTTTTTCCGTCGCGTGGACCATAAGGATCATCGCCATTGTAGTTGATAACGAATCTCGCATGCTGCTTCAAATCCTGGACGAGGTCGGGGGATATAACGTCTCCTGCATTCACCCAAACAAGATCAAATTCCGCGGATCGGATCGCCTCTAGAATTCGGGAACGAATAAACCTCCCCAATCCCATGGCCCCGGTTCGATGAATCCAGTAACCCATGAGTTGGCTAGACGGCAAGAAACTGTGCGGATCCACAATCTGGACTTTGTGGCCAAGCCGACCGAGGCTTAGGGCACGGTGGCGCGATGTGCGCGAATCACTCCCAATATAAAGGATTGATATGGAATTCAAGATCGAACGCATTCCGAAAATATTTGAACCATCTTTTCGCAGTACTGGTCCCAGCCACCAACCGATTTCACCCGGCGAAGCGCCGTTTCACTCATGCGAATTCTAAGGTCGGGGTTATCCGCCAGCTTCTGAAGACAAGCTTTTGGGCGATTATTTATATTTTGAGTGAATCTCTTTATGCGAAGTTCACTCTGTGTTTATGTTCGAGGATTTCTGCACGGCGCCAAGTAGACTCGCTCGGAAGCCTCGGAATGCATTACAAGAATTCACAAATCGCTCGTAAATCATCATCGGATAGAAGAGTACCGGATGCCAGCGTCCATAGGACGGTTCTTTTTCAATCGCGAACAATGCGATTGGCACCAGGCCCACCAGCGAACAGAGCCGCCGAATGCAAGAAACTGTGTTTGCTCGATAGTACGTCGGATAAGGATCGTGCTGCTCCTGGGACATTCCGCGCAAACGGTTAGCTATTCGTAAATGAATGCTGAATGGCAACAACCGAGAGCCCAACACAAAATAGTGCCACCGATTCGGAGTGCGAAAGCAGTAAACACCCCCGGGCTTGAGCACACGACCGACCTCACGAAAGTGAGCGGATGGATCGCCCACATGCTCAATCACCCAATTCGAAACGCATGCGTCAAACGTATCATTTGGAAAAGGCAAGTGCAGGCCGTCATAGGAATGCGCCTCGGTCAGCGCAGCATTCTCGTAGACCTCACGCGAGATATCAGCTCCTGCCACCGGTCCCAGCGTCGCGAGATAGTCGGTTGTTTCGTTTTTCGGGCCTGCCCCGATTTCCAGCACAGAGCTTCCAGGCTTGACGTGGGCTGCTAAAAGTGCATGAAACTCAGTGGTGCCGCCCACATACCCTGATCGTGAGAAATAATATTTATCAAAAAGGTGATCGGTTCTCATTCCAGTACTTTAATGCGAGATTTCAGCAGCTGGTTTAAAGAAACGCGGCTAGTTTAACGCTGCGACCTTTTGTAGAACGCATTGCAAGGCCTCTGCAGCCTTTTTGATTTCAAACCTCTGCTCGAAGCACCGAAGGGCGGCCTGGCGCATGGCTTGCTTTTTCTCCGCGGGCATCTCCGAGTAGGCTAGCAGCAGACCGCAAGTGCCCTCCAAGGTGTCTTCGGAAACCATCCCCGCTCGGTCAACCTCAATCTCGCGCCAGATGTTTACCTTATTGGAGATGAGTGCAGGCACGCCGGCTGCCAGTGCTTCGGCAATTGCGATCCCGAAGTTCTCCTGATGCGACGGCAATACGAAAATCTCCGCTGCACGCAATGCGCCCCACTTCATCTCGCCGCCAAGCATCCCGGTCCACGTCATGCGTGGAGCTAGGCCCAACTGCTCTGCACGACAATTTAGCTCCTGCCGCCATCCCACCTGATCCGGGCCGGCGATCACGAGATGCCAGTTGGGGTGCTGCCCCAATACTCTTGCGAAGGCCTCTATCAGGAGGTCGCAACCCTTCTTAGGATGGATTCTACCCATGAATAGGGCCAATTTCTTGCCGCCCAATTCGGGATAGCGGGCGAAAAACTTCAGCAACTCCACCTTTGGATCGCCTTTTGGCTTAGCCGTCCCATAGCTAACGACCATGTCGTTACATCTGTAGAGCCAAAAGGAAGCGCAGGCCAAACGACGCTCTTCTTCGCATGTGAACAATACCGCGTTCGCATCACGGAGTACACGATATTCCGCCCAAGGCCAATACATCCATTTCTTGAGGTGCTTCAGGGGATACTGCTTTTTGAACCAGGGATCTAGCATGCCGTGAGTGTACACAACGTAGGGAGTGCTGGACTTCCGCAGGGCACGCCAGGTAGCAAAGCTGTGATACTGCCAGATCCCGTTCACGATGACTGCATCATATTGACTCCGATTGGCACGCAGCCAAGGAATGAACCGGGAACTGAAAGCATAATGGAGAGTCGCCGGGCCGAGTGGATGCACAGGAAGTGGACAGTCCTTTAAATATGGTGCATCGGGATGGTCAAGGGACGCCACTTCAACTACATGTCCCATGCCGGTCAGAATTGTCCCGAGCTGCTTGATGCCCTCAATCGGGCCGCCACCCGCGGGGTTGACGGAACTGATTATATGAAGGATTTTCATTGATCACGTCGTATAAGACAGCCGTACAATGGTGGGGCCGCGATTCTCATACTGGCTCGCCAACGAACCCTTCGTACCCCATGGTCTCTTGTGGAAGAAACAGACAGAGCCACTTCGCCGCGACGTAAAGCATTACAAGAACGACTGGAAAGGGCAGAGAGGCAATAAGCCCCGAAACTGTAGATTCAGCCATACCGTGCTCGTACATAGATATCAGCCATACGAACCACAGTGTGGAGGCTGTGGGCAGGCCATCCCATCTAGGCTCACCTAGGAATATTCTGATCCAATAATAGAGACCGCCGAACAAGACCGGTGTGCCAACCAATACTCCCATAAAGGAAAAGGCGTTGTATAAATTAGCCATTACTCCGTAAGAGACTTGAGTTGTTGAGTCCTTCCGGCCGACTACCCCTGTTATATGCCCCAGATAGTTGCCGGCTTCAAAGATCGGTTTATCCGGAAACAGGAAACTGGGGACCATTAGTTTGAAGCCCCACGTAATAGTTTCCCAACCGGTGAAAGCCCGCTGTTTTTCCGTCGCCAAAATCAATTCGTCAGCTTCACCAACCATCGCGAGCCTGTTAAATGGGGAAAGTATTCCCTGGTTGAAGTAGCCTGGTGTTTCAACACGATCGGATACGGTGGACCGAAACTGTGAATCGGTGGCGATGCGCCAGAATGTATCTTTTGTAATTTCGATTCGGTGCCCAAATGTGCCTTCGCGAGCCCCTACATTGCGAACATATTGTGAATAGGGAAAAACGATGAATGCATAATAAAGCGCACCCAGGCCAACCACAGACCACAGCTTCATGTCCCGGAAACCGTAACGTAGGAATCCGGCAAGGAAGAACAACGCTAGTGGTTCCATCGCATCATGCTTGCCGGTACTGAATATCCCTACGACAGCGCTCCAGATTAAGATAGCCAAGATCACAGGATGCGTCATCCATCGATGTGACTTAATCCTCCATAAATACAGCATTGGGGGAACTATTGATAACGATTTTAGCGACGCAAAACCTCGAGCGATGCCTAACCATCCTCCAGTCTGCAGGCCCTCGCCCTGTGTAGATGGAATCATTGCAGCAAAATATCCAAGGTTACTTACGGCGAAGAGCACAATGGAAAAGGACAAGAGCATGCGATCGCTGAACGGCCGATTCATCGACAGGGTCTGCGGACAAGAGAAATGAGATTGGATCGTTGTCCCAATTAAAAGACCGCCGAAACCGATCGCCATCACCAGGGCAGTCGTCCGGGGGGCACTCAACGGTCCGTCAGCGGGTTCAAGCAGAACGATCTTAATGGCTATCGCAATGAGTAGAAACTTGCCAATCAGGATTGCATTCAGACAGCCAAACGCAGATCTCAGTCCGCCACCAGCGAAGATAGAGAGGATTCCAAACAGGATTGCAAGCGCGAACAGCGCGGCCACTGTTACTTCCGTTCCGGCCAATACTTGACCAACGAAATAGAACGCCGTGATCAAAAAGATTAGAAGAAGTTGTTGGCGCGTCACAAGCACTGACAGAACCTCGATTCTCCCTGCTGCGAAATTGCTTGGTCATTCTTACAAATCGAATTGATGTGGAACACGCATCGCCTCCCAATACTAGGGGACATGATAAATGGCGGCGCCGGCGACGGACGGTAAAATGCTTTCGACATCGCGAAGCGCATTCTTAGCGCCGCTCGTTGGAACAAAAAGAATATCGCCGTCGGCGAGCATCTGGTCCGGAGCGTTACTTGCCAGAATTCTCTTCAGCGGGACCGGTACTTCTTCGTGAGTGCCGCCAGTTTTGCGAATGAGCTTGGCATGATTGAGAGAGGCGGTGCGATTCGTGCCCCCTGCTAGGGCGATGGCTTGCAGCACCGTCAGCCGGTCATTGTTCTCGATCAGAAATCCGCCCGGCTTGCCCACATCACCTACCACATAAACGATGCCGGCGTGCGAAACCATGATTGTGTCGCCCGGGCGAACGTCCACGTTGAAAGCTACCGTGCTGCCAGGTTTGCTTTCCACGTTTACGATAATGGGATGATCGGGATTAAAGCGATGCGTAACCGTGACAGCCTTGCCGGCGTTGGGGGTCACGCCGCCCGCGGCGGAAATCAAATCGAGCAGTCCGTGGGCTCCCAGGAGAGGATAGACCCCAGGGTTCTTCACTTCGCCGAGGACCGTAACCCCTTGTGTCGCGTATTCCAGGACCGTGACCGACACGTGCGGGTCTTTGAGGATGTCCTTCTCCAATAGTTTCTTTTCTATGGCATGCCCGGCCTGCTCTGCCGTTAACCCCGACAGAACAAGATCACCCCCAAGAGGCAGAGCAATCGCACCGTGTTCGTCTACTCGCAATCGGCCGGAAAGTTCGACCGTATCGAACACATTCACATCGAGCAAATCCCCGGCCGAGATTTGCAACGCATGGGCCTCGCCACCGACCAGTGGAGCGTTTGGGTTTGGTGCCGGACTAAGCAGCGCAACATCCTGCGCGAAGAGTGGAAAAGCACAAGCCAAAGTGAGTAAGAATGTAAACAAAATTGAGTATCGCCGCATTTTGGTCCTCGCTATTCTTAGACCACTGATATTGCTATTGCCGGGCATGCTCCAGAATATCCTTTTCAGAGAGCTGTTGGTCCCCAGCGGGATAACCATAGTAATATTGCCGAGAACGATCTGCGTTCAGCACGAATCCCAAGATGTTGGCACCTGAGCGTGCCAACACTTCCCTTGCCCGCAGCAAAGCCGTTGCGCGGGACATCCCGGATCGCGCAACGAGAACCACTCCATCTGCCCGCGCTGCCAGGACCAGTGCATCCGCGAACGGCAAGACGGGCGGCGTGTCGATAATGATGTGGTCATATTCAGTACGCCAGATTGTCATCAGCTGTTCCATCCGAAGTGAATCCAATATCTCGGTCGGATCAGCCGGTGGAATCCCGGCTGGGACCACACTCAAAGTCGGCAGACCCGCGATTGGCCGACATCGAGAGTGGTCAGCGCCGCCTGGCTTACACATACTGCACAAGGTCGGCCAAGGCGGCTCTAGCACAGAACGAATGGCAAAGCTTCTCAGGTCCGCATCAACTAGCAGAACTTTCTTCCCGCGTTGTGCCAACGCAGCGGCCAGGTTCATGCTCACCGTTGACTTCCCTTCACCGGGAATCGCACTAGTAACCACCAGTGTTTTACTAAGATTCTGGACCGAAGATCGCAGAACGATACTGCAAAGGGCGCGATAAGATTCCACTGCGGGGGAGTTCGAATCTTGAACTGGCATGGGACTATATGAGGACCCAAGTGAGAAAAGCGCACGAGTGCTCTTTGCGCCCTTGCGTTCTTTCTTGGCAAGCGCGGGAAGAAAGGGAACAGTAACCAGTTCCGGCAGTGCGGCAACTGCTTCCAGCTCTTGGGAGGTCCTAATCGTTTCATCGAATGAATCTCGGAGCAATCCCAAAAGCAGTCCACCAAACAATCCGCCACCCAAACCGAGTGCGAGATACAGACGCTTCCGAGGCTCAACGGGCTTATCTGGCACTTGAGCGCGATCGATCACATCGACAAAAGAGGATGCCAGTCCCGACGTGATTCCCGCCGTCTTTAAGTTGAGTTGAAGAGTGTCATACAGCTGCTGCCCGGCTTCGACCTCATGCTTCAAGATCGCATATTGGGCTACATGCTCATTTAATTTGTATGCTTCCGCCTTCTGCTGTTCAAATTGACTCCGAATCATGGCCTCGGACTTAGCGGCGGCATCGTACTCGTTTGCCAAACGAGCTTTAACATTCTCACCTTCGGCGTTGATTGCCGTCTCTATACGCCCTATCTCTTCCTGAAGTTCTCGAAGCTTGGGATAACCGCTGCCAAATTTAGCGCTGAGTTGAGCCTGCTGAGCTCGCAGATCGGCCTCTTGTGTCCGAAGCACTTGTAAAGTCGTGCTCGGGACCAGCGACCCAATCAGCTCCGCATTGCCGGGATTCGCCAGCCGGAACCGCCCCTCCTTTACAATGCGGTCCGCTTCGGCTTGGGTAAGCTCTTCGTTGAGCTGTTTCAGTCGATCCGTCACAATATTGTCGCTCTCGTCCGTGCCCAGCAAGTTGTTCTCTTTCTGAAATGCGGCCAGCTTGTCCTGCGCGGCGGTTGTATTGGTTCTGATTTCTTGCATTTGCTCCAAGACCCATTGGGAGACTTGAGCCGTGCCCTTGACTCGCGCAGCCAGATTGCGCTGTAAGTATTCGTCAATGATGGAGTTGGCGACGTTGGTCGCCAGCACAGGATCCGGACTGCGGAAACCAATTTCCACGATTTGCGTAGCGGGAATCGTTTTGACCGTTAAATCCCCCTTAAATCGTTCCAAGAGTCGTTGCCGTTGCGACGGAGTCAATTCGGCCAGGTCTATGGATGGTCTCGGAATCGTATCTTTGCCGGCAAAAGCCGGATCCGCGTAAAGTTTAAGCGCTTTCATCACCTGCATGGCCACGGTGTCGCTCTGAATGATTGTGACTTCCGTCTTGATGCGGCCATCGACATCGGCGGACGACATGCTATTTTTGTCATTCTCGAGCCCGAGACTCGTAGAACGCGTTGGGTCGATTTGCAAACGAGCAACACCCTCGTACATTGGCGTCTTCAAAAAGGCGTACGCCGCCGCAAAGCACAAGACGATGGCTGCAAAAGTAAGGATGAGCGCTTTTCGCTTGGCCAGGGTCCGGCAGATGTCTGCTATTGAAAGCTGCTGTGGAGCAACCGAGCGGTGCTCGATTGCTGAAGGCAACCTTAGAGCAAGATCAGGATGTGGATATTTAACGAGTCCTTGACGGTCATCCATAATGGCATCTTCCTTATTTAAACCGCTTGGTAACAGATCGCGTCAGCAATCTGAATTTAGCTCCAGGAATGAAATGCGGAATCCAAGCAGTGCCGTTCAGAGCTCTGGACCTTGCCAGCAACCAAAGCGTTTCTAGCGTCCTGTGCCTGCCAGCACTACGTAAAACGTTTTTGCAATAAGAGTGATATCCAACCAGAGGCTCCAGGAATCAACGTATTCTAGATCCAATTGTATGTACTCATGGAAGGAAGGGCTTTGTCGGCTTTGTACCTGCCATAAGCCGGTGAGCCCGGGAACAACTTCTAGACGGCGAAGATGCTCCACTGAATATTGTCTGAACTCATCAGGAATCGGAGGGCGCGGACCGACTAGGCTCATGTCGCCTTTCAGTACGTTCCAGAGTTGAGGCAACTCGTCCAGGCTCCATTTTCGAAGAAACCGGCCCAGCCTGGTCACCCGCGGATCATTGGTAATTTTGAAGAAAACCCCCTCCCGCTCGTTTAGATGTTGGAGTGATTCCTTGTGGCGCTCCGCGTCGACGACCATTGTCCGGAATTTGTGACAGATGAAGGTCTTTCCCTTTTTCCCCAACCGCACCGAGTTGTAAAAGACTGGGCCTTCCGAATCGAACTTGATGAGGATGGCAATCAAGACAAATATCGGGCTAAGGATCAATAGACCGATAGCAGATGAAATGGCGTCCACAGAGCGCTTGACCGTCAACTGCAGAGCCGGAATGGACCGCGAGTGCAGGGTGACAGCAGGAAAATGCCCCACCGACTCCATTGGCGCGCCCAAAGCGAGGCCCTCATAAAGGTCAGGGACCACCCGGACCTGAGTGCCGAAGAGCCGCGCCCGAGCCACCACTTCTTTAATCAGGTCTCTTGCGCTCGGCAGCGTAATGAGCACTTCATCAATGAAATGAGTACGGAGGATCGAGTCTAGTTCAGAGACGGGACCTAGCATTGGGAATGCCTGACTATCTTTTGACAACACCGAATCGCGTGACCTCATTCGTCTGTCCGTAAAACCTATTACGGAAAAACCCAGTCGTGGGCTATGAAGTAAATACTGCTGCAGTGCTTTGCCCTCTGCGCCCGTCCCGACGATGAGCACATTGCGAGCGTCGGTCAAACCACTAACGCCCGGGAAGCGCAAGAACGCACGCCACGCGATGAGCAGAATTGCGCCAATTATCACATTACCGCCAATGGCTCCGCGCGAGATTACCCTGTCCCCTAATACGTAAATGAACGTACTCAACGCAGCACCAGCAGCCAACGACACTTTCAATACGTCTAGTGCCTCTTGCGCAAACTCAAGGCGTCGTGGCAGTACGTAAAGATTTCGGGCGTAGGCGAACAACATAAATAGCAAGACGTACAGACATAAGAACGCACAATTGCGGCCTGACACCTCTCGACTCTCATGGACAGTGAGTTGGCGAGAGACTACCTCGAAGCGGATCCACCAAGCCATCAGCGCGGCCAAACAGACCAAGAAAAAGTCAGAAATCAAGAGATAATTGAACGTAAATCCGTGTGCGTCGGACCGCGGACGCTTTTGCGACTCCGCATCGGCAACAGCTCTCCGATCTTGTAGTCCGAAACGTCCACTTATGTATGACGTCGTCATCGGTTCTTAGCTCTTTTGTGATTGCTGATCACAATCGATGTAGAAATTCAGTTCTGGAGAAATACGGGCTGACGACAAGCGAGCAGTACAATCCGAACGAAATTAGTGTTTCAGGCTCGTGACTATGGCATTGCACTTTCGTGCAATGAAACGAAAGAAGCACAACAATTAAGCCAACTCGATTTCATATCCTTCGACTCGAATCGCCACAGACCGCCGGAGCAATTCCACCGATACGACTAGGCTTTGGTCCGCGCCTTGACGCACGAGGATTCCCTCGATGCCGTCCAGCGATCCTCCGCGAATGCGCACGCGCCTGCCCTCACGGATGAAAGGATATGGGAAACACGGAATGTTCTCGCGTATCGCTGTCTGGAGGCTCTCGATCTGTTGGTCCGGAATCGGAGTCCCTTGTCTTTCATTTCCGACGAAACCCAATACACCTGGCGTGTGCAGTACCTTTAAGCGCGCTTCGACGGTTTGGGCCATGCGAACGAATGCATAGCAACTAAACATGGGGACTTCCACATGGCTCCGTCGGTCACTCCACCTATGGATTTGGTGGAGAAGGGGAAGGAACGTGCAGACACGTTTCTCTTCAAACTGCGCAGCTACCCGCTTTTCGTGCCGCGCCCTAGTGTGAACCGCGTACCAACTCGATTCCTCCGGAGCGCAATTTAACGGAGGAATTTGCGTTAGAGAATTAAGGTGTATCTGCGAACTTGACACAGCTCCGCCCTCTCAGTCACATTTCTCACTGGAAAACAAAAGGACCATACCTTCGTTCAGCAGTGGTCTAGCTTCACTCCGCCCTTGACACCATCAAGATCAGCACCGCTCGACAAGAATTTGGCCTTCGGTCTTGATTTATTTCGAATCCCAATTCCCTTCTCAATTTTGAAGACCATTGACACCATTGCGTAATTCATAGCTCCTATTGAGGATCGCAAATCCTTGTTGCGATCCCGGTTCGGTTGCTGCCTCCAAACGAATGACCAATCCCTCAGCCCTCATCTGGAGATTTGTGGGTATAGAAGCGAAATTCTGAAAGGTAACTTCCACACGAAGATCAGCCTTCGCCGGAGGTTTGATATCGGAATAAATAAACATACCTTTTGCATTGATGTCCCGTGTGAGCCCCTGGCCCCGTCGAAGCACTCCCTCATCCATCCACTCGAAATCCACGAGTGCGCGGACACTGTAACGGGTGTGCTCTCGCCGTTCCAAACAGCCTTCTTCCTACCAAACCGTTGTCAGAGACCCGTTGCTCCTCACGTTGCTTATTCGTCACGAGCAAATCCATTCCGGGTGGGCGCGCAGAGGGTATTCCTACAGGTGATCGAGAGCAAGAAGCGTGCCTTCCCGTTCTTGGAAGGGCGCAAGGCACGGAGCACTCTGACTCCGTGTCTGCAGAATGTGTAGGGGAAAACCACCACTGTGCGGCGAGTGAAGGGGATAAGACTAGAGCCATATTCATAGAGTCTCGTGCATACTCGCTGTGGGCAACTAACGGCTCTGTTAGGTAATAAACCCTCTGGGCGTCTCAGTTGCGGGAAAGTGTTGGTTTGCCTTGCTGCCTACGTAATTCTTGACTTAGGTTTTTTTTCGTGATACTCCCTATGCCCAGGTATGGAGCCATTACTCACAGTACCGACTTAGAAGAGATTGATCGTTAATCGTGTCGAGAACGTGGTGAAGAAAATATAGGTCTTAAGGCTTGCTTAGGAGTCCCGAATATGGCGTCCCCGTCGTCCCCGAGGATGCTGGCCGAGGCCCCATTAAAGGCCGGGCGAAGTCCAATCCGAGTCCTAATCGCCCTTGGCTCGCCAATGGATTGCCAGCTGCTTCAGGCTGCCTTAAAGAGGTCCCGGCAGCAACTCGAGGCGGTAGCTTGTGCTGTGTCAAAGACCGATATATTTCACTGTTTGTCGCACGGGAATGTTGATGTAGCCCTGATCAATTCCGACTTGGAAGATGGGCGCATGACCGGGTTAGATGTTCTTCCAGAGATTCATGACTCTTACCAGAGAACCCCAGTTGTCTCGCTCTTTGATACCTGGAACGATGATTTAATCGTGCACGCTTTTCGTGCTGGTGCCATGGGAGTTTTTTGTCGATCGGAAAAGAAGCTGGACATGCTTTGGAAATGCATTGGCGCCGTACACCAGGGCCAGGTATGGGCCAATAGCCTTCAGATGCAATTGCTCCTGAGGACTCTCAGGAAAGTAACACCCATTCGGACGCCCTCTTCCCCTGGATTGAATTTGCTCGCCAAGCGTGAAACCCAGGTCGCCAATCTGGTCGCAGAAGGCTTGGTGACCAGGGAAATTGCGAAGAGACTCGGTATCACTGACCATACGGTGAACAACTACCTGTTTCGCATTTATAACAAACTCGGCATCTCGAGCCGAGTAGAATTGGTTCTCTACCTCATGAAGCAGCAAGAACGTCCCGACGGCAACGGCTAGGGCCCCTCCACTCAAATTCGTGCATATAGTGTGCGGCAGCTTCAGCGAGTGCAGGCATTGTGTGACAACCCTTCACTTGCGATCTCATGGCAGCGATTTTCGCCGTTTGCATTCGATATGCGGCCACCAATACTAAGGGACATGATAAATGGCGGCGCCCGCGACGGACGGTAATATGCTTTCGACATCGCGAAGCGCATTCTTAGCGCCGCTCGTTGGAACAAAAAGAATATCGCCGTCGGCAAGCATCTGGTCCGGAGCGTTACTTGCCAGAATTCTCTTCAGCGGGACCGGTACTTCTTCGTGAGTGCCGCCGGTGTTGCGAATGAGCTTGGCGTGATTGAGAGAGGCGGTGCGATTCGTGCCCTGCGCGAGAGCAATGACTTGCAGCACTGTCAGCCGGTCATTGTTCTCGATCAGGAATCCGCCCGGCTTGCCCACATCACCTACGACGTAAACAATCCCGGCGTGCGAAACCATGACCGTGTCGCCCGGGCGAACGTCCACGTTGAAAGCTACCGTGCTGCCAGGCTTGCTTTCCACATTTACGATTATGGGATGATCGGGATTAAAGCGATGCGTAACCGTGACAGCCTTGCCGGCGTTGGGGGTCACGCCGCCCGCGGCGGAAATCAGATCGAGAAGGCCGTGAGCGCCCAGAAGAGGGTACACTCCGGGATTCTTCACTTCCCCGAGGACGGTGACTCCTTGCGTCGCATATTCCAAGACTGTGACCGACACGTGCGGATCTTTGAGGATGTCCTTCTCCAACAGTTTCTTTTCTATGGCATGCCCGGCCTGCTCTGCCGTTAGCCCTGACAGAACAAGATCTCCCCCAAGAGGCAGAGCAATCGCACCGTGCTCGTCTACTCGCAATCGGCCGGAAAGTTCGACCGTATCGAACACATTCACATCGAGTAAGTCTCCAGCCGAGATTTGCAACGCATGCGCCGCGCCGCTGACCAGAGGAGCGCTTGGATCTGTTGCCGGACTCAATGACGCAACATTCTGCGCGAAGAGTGGGAAGGCACAAGCCAAAGTTAGAGACAATGTAAACCAAATCAAGTACCGCCGCATTTTGGTCCTCATTTTCAGACAACAGATCTAGATACCCCGGGCGTCCTCCGAGGAATCTTTTTCAGAGAGCTGTTGGCCTCCTTTGGGATATTCATAGTAATATTCAGAGTAATATTCTGGTGAACGAACTGCGTTCAGCACCAATCCTAAGATATTGGCACCTGAGCGTGCTAACACTTCTCTGGCACGCAGCAAGGACTTGGCGCGGGAAACCTCGGACCGCGCTACAAGAATCACTCCGTCCGCCCGTGCAGCGAGAACCAATGCATCCGCGAACGGCAAGACGGGCGGCGTGTCGATAATGATGTGGTCGTATTCAGCACGCCACATTGTCATCAGCTCTTGCATCCGAAGCGAGTCCAACAACTCCGTCGGATCTGTAGGCCGAACCCCCGCTGGGACTATACTCAAATTTGGCAGATTCGCGATGGGTTGGGATCGGGGATGGTCAGGGCCACCTGCCTTACACATCGTGCTCAACCCGGGGAATATTGCCTTTAGCTGAAAGCGAAAAGAAAAGCTTCTCAGGTCCGCATCAACTAGCAGAACTTTCTTCCCGCGTTGTGCTAACGCAGCGGCCAGGTTCATGCTCACCGTTGACTTCCCTTCGCCGGGAGTCGCACTGGTAATCACCAGTATCTTCATTAAATTCTGGTTGGAGGATAGCAGAATGATGCTGCAAAGGGCTCGATAGGCTTCCACCGCAGGAGAATTGGGATCTGGATTTTGTAATGGACTAAAGGCGGACCCGAGCAAGAAAAGCGGACGAGTACTTCTTTCCTCGTTGCACCCTTTCTTGGCAAGGGCGGCAAGAAAAGGAACAGAAACAAGTTCCGGCAGTGCGGCAACCGCTTCCAACTCTTCGGAGGTCCTAATCGTTTCATCGAATGAATCTCGGAGCAATCCCAAAAGCAGTCCACCAAACAATCCGCCACCCAAACCGAGCGCGAGATACAAACGCTTCCGAGGCTCCACGGGCTTGTCCGGCACTTGAGCGCGATCGATCACATCGACAAAAGAGGATGCCAGCCCCGACGTGATTCCCGCCGTCTTTAAGTTGAGTTGAAGAGTGTCATACAGCTGCTGCCCGGCTTCGACCTCATGCTTCAAGATCGCATATTGGGCTACGTGCTCATTTAACTTGTACGCTTCCGCCTTCTGCTGCTCAAATTGACTCCGAATCATGGCCTCAGACTTAGCGGCGGCATCGTACTCGTTTGCCAAACGAGCTTTAACATTCTCACCTTCGGCGTTGATTGCCGTCTCTATACGCCCTATCTCTTCCTGAAGTTCTCGAAGCTTGGGATAACCGCTGCCAAATTTAGCGCTGAGTTGAGCCTGCTGAGCTCGCAGATCGGCCTCTTGTGTTCGAAGCACTTGTAAAGTCGTGCTTGGGACCAGCGACCCAATCAGCTCCGCGTTGCCGGGATTCGCCAGCCGGAATCGCCCCTCCTTTACAATGCGGTCCGCTTCGGCTTGGGTAAGCTCTTCGTTGAGCTGTTTCAGTCGATCCGTCACAATATTGTCGCTCTCGTCCGTGCCCAGCAAGTTGTTCTCTTTCTGAAATGCGGCCAGTTTGTCCTGCGCGGCAGTTGTATTGGTTCTGATCTCTTGCATTTGCTCCAAGACCCATTGGGAGACTTGAGCCGTGCCCTTGACTCGCGCAGCCAGATTGCGCTGTAAGTATTCGTCGATGATGGAGTTGGCGACGTTGGTCGCCAGCACCGGATCCGGGCTGCGAAAGCCAATTTCCACGATTTGCGTCGCAGGAATCGTTTTGACCGTCAAATCCCCCTTAAATCGTTCCAAGAGTCGTTGCCGTTGCGACGGAGTCAATTCGGCCAGGTCTATGGATGGTCTCGGAATCGTATCTTTGCCGGCAAAAGCCGGATCCGCGTAAAGTTTAAGCGCTTTCATCACCTGCATGGCCACGGTGTCGCTCTGAATGATTGTGACTTCCGTCTTGATGCGGCCATCGACATCGGCGGATGACATGCTATTTTTGTCATTCTCGAGCCCGAGACTGGTAGAACGCGTTGGATCGATTTGCAAGCGAGCAACACCCTCGTACATTGGCGTCTTCAAAAAGGCGTACGCCGCCGCAAAGCACAAGACGATGGCCGCAAAAGTAAGGATGAGCGCTTTTTGCTTGGCAACAGTCCGAAAAATGTCTTGAATTGAAAGCTGCTGTGGAGCAGCCGAGCGGTTTTCGATTGCGCCAGGTATCCTTAGGGAAACGCCAGGGTGTGCATACCTGACTAGGCTTTGACGATTTTCCATAAGAAACCTTTCCTCTCTAGAACAACGTCGTAGCAAGTCACTTCAACATCCCGAATTTAGCTCCAGCAATGAAATACGAAATCCAAGCTGTGCGATCCAAAGCTCTAGACCTTGCCAGCCACGAAAGGGTGTCTAGCGTCCTCTGCCTGCCAGGACCACGTAAAATGTCTTTGCGATAAGGCGATAAGAGTGATGTCCAACCAGATGCTCCAGGAATCAACATACTTAAGATCGAGTTTTATGTGGTCATCAATGGAAGGGGTTTGGCGGCTAGCACTTTCGTGCATTGAAACCAAAGAAGCAATACAATCAAGCCAATTCGATTTCATATCCTTCGACTCGAATCGCGACAGACCGCCGGAGCAATTCCACCGATACGACTAGGCTTTGGTCCGCGCCTTGACGCACGAGGATTCCCTCGACGCCGTCCAGCGATCCTCCGCGAATGCGCACGCGTCTCCCAGCACGAATGAAAGGATATGGGAAACACGGAATGTTCTCGCGTATCGCTGTCTGGAGGGTCTCGATCTGTTCGTCCGGAATCGGAGTCCCTTGTCTTTCACTTCCGACGAAACCCAGTACACCTGGGGTTCGCAATACCTTCAACCGCTCCTCGACAGTATGAACAACGCGAACGAACGCATAGCAGCTAAACATCGGGACTTCTACATTGACACGTCGGTCGCTCCACTTGTGGATTTGACGGAGAAGGGGAAGGAACGTGCAGACACGCTTCTCTTCAAACTGCGCAGCTACCCGCTTTTCGTGCCGCGCCCTAGTGTGAACCGCGTACCAGCTCAGTTCATTTGGAACGCTATTTAACGAAGGAAGGTGTGCTATAGAATCGAGGTGTATCTGCGAACTTGACACAGCTTCGCCCTCTCAGTCCCATGTTGGATACACACATTGCCAATTCCGTGTAGCTAAACTTAACCCTGAGGACCCTGAACCATACCCAGATCATCATTGGCGAAGAAAGTAAAAGGTTCCATACGACCTTTCCTGTAGAAGTAGGTCCTACTTTCATGCATTTGGGCAGAATGTGCTTGAATTGAGTCATTCGTCGCGCAAACGGTAAAATTAAGCCAACTCGACATCCTATCCTTCGACTCGAATTGAAACGGATCGTTGCAGCAACTCCACCGAGACGAACTGGCTCTTCTCTCCAGCGTTGCCCACTAGGATTCCTTGCATGCCATCAAGCGATCCTCGAATGCGCACGTGCCTCCATGCACTCCGGTCGCTCCACCTCTGGGCTTAACGAAGTGGGGGAAAATGTGCAACCAGTCTCCTCTTCAAAGTGCGCGGCAACTCGCTTTCCATGCCGCGCTTTTGTGTACACCGCGTACCAGTTCGGTCCTTCCAGTGCGAGACCCAACGGAGGAAATTGCGATGTCGATTCGAGATGTCCCTTCGGACTAATCACAGCTTCGCCCTCTCAGTCCCATTTCTCACTAGAAAACTAATGGACAAATTACTCTTCTGTCGTGGCCTAGTTGCGACGGCCACAGATTCCGCCATAGGGTAAGCTTTAGCTTCAAACGCGACTCACCGCCGAATCGAACTTGCACCACTCCTGATCCGAATCTGGGAACAAGCGGCCGTATCCTCCTGGCGCTTTCCGACGATTCGATCCGCGCTGCTCATTCCTGCCCTTCCATGGTCTCTTCAGATTTCTTGATCATGCCGTCTACGAGTCGTGACGCTCGCTCCGAAAAGGTGCGCAACGAAAATCCCTTGCCGACAACTGAAAATCCACTTCGCTTGTTGCCCACCAGATCGTGTTCCACTCGCATTACCGTCATGTCAGCTTTCATCAGAGCCTTTGGCGCACCCTCTGGTAGGGGAAGAAAAACCTCCATCTGGACCACAGCATTCGGGGGGGGGCAAGTGGCGGTCAAGACAAATGCGCCAGCTACACTCAAGTCTCGTGTGACGCCTTCGCCTTGGTAGTGCCCACTGTCAGAACTCTCCCAATGGAAAATTACTGATGCATTCATTCGATAACGAATGCCCTTCCTTCGTTCGACCGAATCATCGGATCTGTGTGTGATTTAAATGTCTCCACATTTCCTGGGCAAATGGCACGACCCCAGTGTCGCAAAGACTACGGGATTCGAAGATTGCCTGCAAATGGCCTTAAGGCCCGCTTTAAGGTAGACGTTTTGATGTATTCCAAATTCCCATTTTCCGTGGGTGGCACTTCTCTTTCTTGCGGCAGTTCAACCTACATTTCCGCAGGCGAATACCGTCACCAAGATTGCATAAGATCTATGCTGGTAATTTGTGTGCAAAGGGAGGAGGCAAAAGTCCATTGACCTAGACTTTTCGCACGACTTTTATTTCAATAAATAGGCAAGGTGAATCGCAACGCGCGTTCTCCATTCATCAGCGTGCATTGCTGCATTCAAAAGATTTATGGACTCAATTGCTCGCCACAGATGTAACATGGTCCGCGGAAGCATCAACTCAAGAATTTCGCTCCTCTGTCGGAAGAACAATGGTGAGATCTAAGCGCAAAGTCATGTTAAAAGTTTCGTGAAACTTGGTTCTTGACAGAGCCAGGAAGGACAGCTAGTTTAGGGAGGCAGCGGGTAGCAAGCACCTGTAATTTAGCGGATTTCATCAGCAGAATTTAGGTAAATACTACGCAGCATTCATCGATCTGTTATTATTAAGTTCCGATTCTGCAGTCAATTTCGCGCACAGCTTGACTGCGGAAAGCGATTCAATTCCGTTCGGTGTCCCCCCGAACATGTTTCTTATGAGCGTTGGAGGTAGTTGCGTGTCTCGGTCTATTCCCCGACCCAAAGACCGCATTTCTGTACTCGTCGTCACGGCGGACAACATGACGAGCGAGTTGCTGAAAAATGCGTTCGCGACCGGCCGAAAAGGCTTCACGGTCGAAACATTGACCGGTAGTTCTAATAAGATCATTGGCGAGCTGGGAGCACACCAAGCAAACGTCGCACTGATCAGTGAAGAGCTTCAGGACGGCCCTGACGCCGGCATCAAAGTCCTTCAGAAGACGCGGGACTCTCATGGAACTTCTGCAATCATGCTTCTGCAGACTTCCAAACCTGAGCAAGTGGTTAGCGCCTTTCGTGATGGCGCTCGGGGCGTTTTCTACCGAAGTCATTCCTTGAAATCACTCTCGAAATGCATCCAGGCGGTCCATCAGGGGCAAATCTGGGCCAGCAACGAAGATCTCGAACATCTCATAAAAGCCCTATCCCACCTTAAGCCTTTTCATTTAAACAATTCCCAGGGAATGCCCTTGTTGACGCGCCGAGAAGAAGATGTGGTCCGCCTGGTCGCCGACGGCCTGAAGAACCGCGAAATCGCTCTGCGGCTTAAGGTTAAGGAACATTCCATCAGGAACTACATCTACCGAATCTTTGAAAAGTTGGGAGT
Source organism: uncultured Acidobacteriota bacterium (assembly GCA_963719875.1). Taxonomy (GTDB): domain Bacteria; phylum Acidobacteriota; class Terriglobia; order Acidiferrales; family UBA7541; genus Palsa-360. The sequence goes on from CAVRDJ010000004.1 coordinate 1,672,752, forward strand.
CTCCAGCCGCGTCGAACTTATCCTTTATGTTTTTAGCCATCGAGAGGGTGGCAACTAGATTGCTATGAACTAAAAGGGACCGGTTTCGAAACAGCTCAAATCGGCTTCCCATAGTCCTGTTGCAACGACCGCACCAGTGGATCCTGAGTTGGAGCGGCAGCTACTTCTCGCGAGCGCATATCAGTCAACCGAGCGCGGCTTTTTCAGAGTGATTAGATTGCACCTGAATCGAACCAAAATTCCTCGCACTATACTCCTCAATCAGAACCGCACAGGGTGACCAAGGAAGGTCTCCTGGAGAATGCGGGGCAACCGGAGCACCGAAGAATACGCGCCCTCTTGTTTGCTTCACCATTCTCGGGAATCTAGCATCACCGCGACAAACTCCGGCAGGGTCCTCCCCCAGTGTCGCTATTTCACGGGCACTAACGCGGCGCCCGCAGGTCTCCATTTGCCTTCCAGCTTCACGAAAATCCGAAGCACCGTCGCCTCGTCCGTAACTACGATCTTGCCGCTCGCGTCAGGGGCTTTGAAAACCGTGCGATCCGTGGCGAGTGCGACGTTACCGTAGACTGCCTTTAACTTGAAATCCTGCGGATTAGGTCCCGCATCTCCCGGGGAAACCGGGCGAGCCGCGGCCGTTGCGGACTGCCTCTTAACCATTTCCTGCTTGTCGGTAATTTCCCCCTGGCGGCTTATCTCGAAGAAAGTATCCGGCCAAATCTTATTCTTGAAGTCGACACAGTCCTGAGCATGGTTCTTATGATACTGATGGGCGCAGACCCACTGGTCGTTAATGTCCGCCAGCTGCTTTTCCAAATCAGTCCAGCCCTGGTCGCCTTTCTTCATGGAGTCTTGAGCGATGGCCAAGGACGAAACAGCCATTAGTGCTACAACAATCAGCACACGAATCTTCGTCATTGCGAATCTCCCCTGGAGGAACGATATTGGAAACGCCGCAGACTTCGCCAACTTCTACTTTTTCGTACTCTTCGGCCACAAGACGCCCTGATCTTCCTTCGTGACCGGTCCCAGGCCTTTGTAAACGAACTTCTGCACGCGTTGTCCGCGATAAGTCTCCGTCACGTAAATGTTGCCCTTCGAATCCGTAGCGATACTGTGCGGGCCGTAGAATTCACCCGGCTGTCGTCCGCCCTCCCCGAAAGTGGTTAGCACTTCGAGTGTGTCGCGCAACAGGATGTGGACGCGGTCGTTCTCCCCATCGGCCAAGTAGATGTACTTTTGTTGCGGGTCCTTGGAGAAAGCAATGTCCCACGCCGAACCCGAGCCCAGCGTGCGCTTGGCGATAAATCCTTCCTTCACGAAGGTTCCGTCCGGCTTGAACACCTGGATCCGGTCGTTCACGCGGTCACAAACATACACCAAGCGATCGACGGACATATCCGCGCAATGCACGGGGTTGCGGAACTGCTGGGGAGGCGGCGCATCCGGGTCGTATTTTCCGAGGTCGGTGTCGTCAGGCTTGTGCCCATAGGCCCCCCAGTGGCGCTTGTACTGGCCGGTATCCGCGTCGTAAACGATCACGCGATGGTTGCCGTACCCGTCGGCGACGTACACCTCATTCGTCTGCTTGTCGATAAACGTCTTGGCTGGCAATCTCAGGTTCTCCAAGTCGTTGCTGCCCTTGCTATGGCTGGGCTTGCCGATCTGCATCAGGAACTGGCCGTCCTGTGTAAATTTCAGAACCTGATTGTCGAGGTAGGACACGGTTGCGGACGCAGCCGATTCGTCAGGCGCGCCGCCCGGCGCAGGCTGGGCAGCGCGGCCCCGCCCGTTGCCGCCGATCCAGACGTTGCCTTTGTAATCGATGGTAATCCCATGGTTGGAATTCGGCCAATCGTAGCCGTTGCCCGGTCCGCCCCAGTGGCGAAGCAGGTTGCCGTCCTGGTCAAACTCCAAGACTGGCGGCGCCGGAGCGCAACACATGGCGATCGGCGGGTTCGCCGTGGCGTGGAGCTCGCCTGGCTCCAGCGAGCCCTGGCGATGGATGATCCAGACGTTGTCCTGCGCATCCACGGAAACGCCTATAGTCATTCCCATGAGCCAATGATTCGGCAAAGGCTTCGGCCAAAGCGGGTCCACTTCAAACATGGGCGCCTGCACTGTGGCGGCTTCGACAGCAGCGCGCTTCTGGAGCATGGTGACTCCAACTCCGAGTGCCGCTATGAGCGCCAGAAATGTTGCCCCGACATAAATATTTCGCTTCATAAGTTTGCTCCTTCCATCCTGACAGAAGTCTTGCGTCATGTTTCTGAACTTACAGAACGCCAAGCCCGCAGCTAAGTCCTATTGCGAAACTATTGGAACCAATCCTGCCCCTGCCACTCTCCATTTCCCCTTCTCCTTCACAAACATGCGGAGCACTCCCATTTCCCGGACGACGACGATTTTGCCGTTGGCATCGACGCCTTTAATAACCGTATGATCGGTCGCTAATGCGACATTCCCATAAACCGCCATCAACTTGAAGTGATCCGGAAATGCGCCGGTACCTGGCTGGCGATCGGTCTTGGCCATCAAGTCCATCATCTCCTGCTTATTTACAACACGTCCCCCGGGCAGCACGTCGAAGAAGTCATCCGTCCACAGTTCTCCCATACTATCCGGACCAGCCATTTTCTTATCAAATTCGGCCTTCATCCATTTCAGCTCGATGGCAAAGAGTTCTTTTTCCAACGCGGCATTGCCGGCACTCGGTTGGCTCTTGTCCTGGGATAGGACAGGCAGCGGCATACATGCCAGCGCCAACAAAATCAGCACCCACACGTATCTCATTCGGCATTTCTCCTTGTCCGACTCGATTACATTACTGTCAGGGGCGACAAATTGTCCGCCCTGATGCGCGCCTTCATTGATCCGCCAGATAGAAGTACCCGACTCTATCGTTTGAGGGGCTACCGTACCACAGGCGCCCCTGTTCATCAGGAAAGAATTCGCGGAGCGTATTTTCCGAATGCGGGTAAGGATATTCGATCACCTTACCGGTATTCGGGTCGAGGCATCCCAGCTCATCCATGTAATACGATGCATACCAAATCTTGCCGTTCCTGTCGACACCAAGGGCGTACGGGCTCGGCCTCGCGCCGGGCAACAGGTATTCCTTAAATGTTTCGGTCTTGGGATCGAAGTGGGCGACCTTGCCTGAAAAATACTCCCCAAACCATACGCTCCCGTCGGCGCCGACTTGAATTCTTCGCGGCTCACCTTTGGTTGGCGGAACCCAACTTTTTTGTTCACCCTTACTGTTCACCCTATAAAGTTTCCCATCATCTCGGAGCCCACCGGCCCAGACGTTATCGTCCTTATCAATCGTTATCCCATAAAAGGCGCCGTCGTCAGCGTGGAACGCAGTGAATTTATGCGTTTCAGGATCGAATCGATTGAGAGGGTTTCCCGTGCTCCATATCATGCCTTTCGAATCGACGCGAATCGTATGCGTGGTTCCGGCCGAGGGAGACTCGTACTCCGAGATCTGTTTCGTCTTGGGATCAAGTCTCCCAATCTTGTTTTTAAATTGCTCGGAGAACCACACCGTGCCATCCGCTGCAGGAACCGCCGAATGAATTCGGAGGACGTCGGGACTGGACACCGGAAAATCTTCCAGCTCGCCGGTCTTCGGGTCCAGCCTCGCTATTTTATTCACAGGTCCGTTATAAGGTATCCATACGCTTCCCTTCTTGTCGGGAACCGCACTCCACGGAAACTTCCCTCCAACTTCGTATTCGACGTAGACGATATTCATGGCGTCGTCGGCGAAGGACGGCACGACCTTCTCGTACCCCGGCACATCCGCCGGCGATTTCGGGAGTGTCGAATCTTCTCCAAACAAACTATTCAGGTACGCCGCAATATCGCCGGCTTCCTGGTCATTGATTCTCACCCGCATCGTGGTCCGCATATATTCGACCCGATCTCGCCAACCGGCCTCGTCGTGAACCGTGGAAGCGATCCGAGTCTGAATCCCGTGACAGGCAGCGCAAGTAGCTGTTGGCTGTCCGGGTTTCGGCGTAAACAACGCCCCTTTGCCTTTTCCCGCGGGCAACAACTGATCCGCCTGATAGAGCGACAGATCAGTCCAATGCACTTTCCCCTTCTGGAGGGCAAATTCGAATGAAACAGATTGATCGGCCGCAAGGTTTACGCCGGTACGCGGCTGAGCTTGGTAGCCCACAGCCCTGATCCGCAGTTCATACTCACCGGCAGGCAAATTCGGTATCCGGTACTGCCCTCCTTTGCGGGACAAGACACTAACCGTAATCCTGGTATTTGAATTTCTAGCCTGGACGAACGCGCCCTCGAAAGGCGCTCCATCGGGGGCCTTGACGGTACCCGTTACCTCCGACCCAAAAGCGAGCGCGGCGGCGCAGAAAAATATAGTCATTGCGGCGGCAAATCTTCTGAGTAACTGCATTGTCAATACCCTCCCTTTGGGTCTCCCGGATATTCCTGGGACCGTCAAGCGAACGGCCAGTTTCGTTTACAGGACGCTGCGGGCCATTACCTTTAAGTAATTCACGGTCGCTTCGTCGGGAACTCCCGTATCTTTCGTGCCTCCAACCCCCAAGTTGGCGATGAACTGTTCGGGCGTATGGTGACTCCCGGCATCAACCGCGTAGTGTAATTGCCAAAGTCCTTCCAATCCGGGCGAATTCTTGAGCGTCTCAAATGTGGGCAGCTCGGCGCCCTGAGAAACGGAATTTCTGGAGCTGGAATGAGGGTCGGACCTATACACGAAGAATCCCTGGTTGCCCACACCGATCTCGATACTTAAATGCAGGCGTAATGTCCCAAATCAGTTCAGCACAGCCGCCTCGCCCTTTTGGGCAATTAGTTGGTCGAAATGGGCGACGATTTTGTCGCGCCGGGCCATGACCGCGGCCACTTCTCTTTTGTTAAGGTGTGGCTTGGTTCTTTCCAGGACTTCGTTCTCGTCCAACATCCTTAATTTTTGCAGTAGCTGCCGGTCGCACTTCACCAGATCCTTGGGGGCCTGCAAGTCATGACTCAGCCGAAAGGCACGAGTGAAATCGATTCTCCAGATCTTCCAATCCTCGGTGATCAGAATATTCGTGAGGTTCACGTCAGTATCATCGATGAGCTGATCGAAAATCCGGATTTTGTACATCTGATAGGCCCAGGCGTTCTCATCGGGCGGCTCCAGCTTTTGATGCACGCGCATGCCCTCATCCCACTTCCAGGGAATCCACCAGGACAACGCGCCAGTTTGAACGTTCCATGTACGTTCCACGTACACGGGGATCATGTCACTAATGCCCAGTAGCTTGGCCAATTCATACCCGGCAATATTGTAGTGATAGGAGTCGACGAAGTTTAATTCGGTGTGTCCGTCCTCGAACTGCATGGAGGCCTTATGTTCGTCAATCGGTTGAAAGGCGGCATCATGAGTCAGTTGGCCATCGCTGAGCGTCAATCGCCAAGGATGAGTGAAGCCCTTGCCCAGCTGCTTACTGGCCACCACCTTTGCATGAAGCAGAAAGTCCGCCTGTTGCTCTTCCGTCAGATTTGGTTCTTTGCCTGGGCTGACTTGAGCAGTCCCTTGCGCTAAGCAGACAACGGCCAGCCAAAGTGATCCAGCGAGTAGAAAGAAAGCGCGCCGGTGAGGCATGTCCTTGCTCCTTTCTTCTGAATGCGCCGAGCCAAGTGACACTATGCTCCCCCGTTTACCATGCCTGCTAATGCCTTGACGATGCCCCGAGTCACGTTGAAGTCCTCGGCCAAGGCGTCGAACAGATCCTCCCTGTCAATCTGTAAGGCACGAGTTGATTGTGACGCCGAGGCCGATTCTGTGTGGGTTCCACCGCTCAAGGCCTCTAGAGTTCCTATCAATTCGCTCTCCCCACGGTGCTGGACCGCTCTCCCTGAGCGCAGCAGCTGCACCTCTCCCTCGAGCAGAAAAAAGATGGAGTCGGCTGGACTGCCTTCCTGGTAGACCACCTGCCGCGATGCCCAACTCAACTCATTTGCAATCGCGGCGATGCGAACGAGGCTCGGCGTGGGGATTTCTTGAAAGATGGGGGCCCTGCGCAGGAGATCGACTTTTTCGAGAACTGTGAGCATCCCCGTTCCTTCGGCAGTTTCCACCGCCGCGAGTCGTGCACTCGCCCAGTTCCGGGTTTCCTCAAGTAGTGGATCTTCGTATATCAATTGGCGCACATCGTTGTCAAGCTCCGCCAGTCGAGCATGGCCGATCGCGTATAGGGCGCAGGCATAGAGCCAACGGTCGCCGGACTGGAGAAGCGTGCGCAGCGCTTCGGCCTGCGAACCGATGCTGGTTTGGCACAGGCGGCGAGCAAAAACCAGCCTCTCCGCCGTAGTGCTATCAGGATCGACTCCGCTAATCAAACGCCGATAGAGATCCGGCGCGAGAAGATGTTCGAGGACTTCCATGGCGTTTGCCTGGAGTTGTGGCCGGAACGAAATCAGACCCAGGTAGGCATTGTGGACGTCGCGCGGGGAATGCAGAAGCCCTAAAATGCGAAATACGCGCTCGAACTCCTGCTCCATTCGTTCCCGCACGGCTTTGACGATTAAGGGTTCGATTCGGAGAGATGGCTGGACCTTTCCGGACGCCCCCTGCAAAGCAGCCAGAATCTGGAAGGAACGGTAATAGCCTATCAATTCATAGTTGAACATATTCGCTATATCGATGCCTGCAGGCATTACGGCCGGATCCCGCGCGCGGAGCTTGTTGAGCGCCTTGATTATTTCGAAGCGAATTTCGGGATCGCTTTGAATCAAGCTGGCGGCGAGGGCGAAGGCGGAACTCGCAGTGCCATTGCGGGCCAACGCTTGGGGGATTCGCTTGCGCACAGTTGTGAGAGCGGCGCTGTCGTTCAGTCTCTCCTGTAGCGCGGCCACGGCTGCCTCGCCATAATCGGCCAGCGCGGTCAGCGCTGCCGCCAGCAGACGGGGCTCCGCTAGTTTATCCATGACCAGAGGCAGGAATTCTCCTGCGCGAATTCTGCCTGCGCTTAGCAGCGCTTGCTCTACCACCTCAGGATTTTGGTCGCACAATAACTTGAGTAATTCTGCGTGCAATTCAGATGGCGCAGGGATGGCACCCAGGGCTCTGGCAGCTTCCAGTCGAGAGGCCACACCCTCGGAGCCCTCCACGGCGAGCATGGTGTGCAGGATGAGCCGGGCCGCGGTCAGGTAATCGGACTCGCCCGAGCGCGCCAAGTGGATGAAGATCGCGGATTGCAGGCAATGCGCAGGAACCTCCGTCGGAGTTTGTAGCAACTCCAGCGGATCCTTATGCATATGGACGACCAGATATCGCAGCGCCTCGGCGCGTACTTCTACTGCTTCATCTCCCAACATTTTCTCCACCTGCGGCGTAATCCGCTGGTGTCCGGCATCAACAAGAAGATGCAACGCACGTTGCCGGACGACGGCCGAAGGATGCTCCAGCAAACTACAAAGGACGGGATGCCATACGGGTTGGCGCCCTACCTCGAACAAACTGAGCCCGTAGAGCACCTGTTGTTCACCGCGCCGTTCGAGCGAATGCGCGAGCACTTCGGCACTCGTGGCATCCAGCACTCCGGTAGCGGTTCGCTCCGGATCCAACGTGCGCTGCTCAATCGCGCCCCGCAACACCGCCATGTACTCCCGCCTGACCGCGTAGGCGATCACAATCCAGCCGGACAGAAAAACGAAGTTGACCAGGCTGATCCGTCCGGGGTTGAACTTCATCCGGTTTCCAAACACGAATAAAGTGATCCCGGCGAGTCCATCCGCCATGCGCCAAACAAAGCCGTCAATGAACGCCTTGATCTGATTTTTCATGGCTGGAGGCGCCACGGGCAGGTACAGCAGTTCCGTCGTGGATTTGTCGAGGGAATAGCGCAGCATCCCTTGGCTGCCCTTCAGTACACACGCGCTCAGCAGCACGGGCGCCAGCAATAATCCTACGCTGCCACCCAGAAATACCGTGGGCATCACAAACAGCGTCACGCGGATACCAAAGGAGCGCAGCAGCCTTCCGGTGACCAGCATCTGCAGGATGAAGGAAGCCAATCCGATGTAGCCATTGAAGCTGCCGAAGAATGCAGCCAGCGCCACTTTGTCCCCGTGATAGCTCTTATAGGCGATGAGCTTGAACTGGTAGCCGATGACGGTCGTGCTCGCGCAACCCACCAATATCAGCGCGGTTATCAGCAGCAAATATCGCGAACCACGGATGTAAGCCCACACTTGACGGAGATTCTTCGGCATCCCCGGCACCGTGCCTGGATCTTGGTTGAAACCGGTCAGCCGGTGGAGCCCTTGGCGGAATAATAGAATGACCGAAAGCGCGCATACGACCAGCCCGGTGGCAATCACCAAGAGTAGTGTCTCTGGCTTCACTGCGCCGCGATGGGTCAGATATGCCGTCAAAAAGCCGGCACATGGCGCGCCCAAAATTGCACCCGCGCCGATGAAGCCGAATATTCGCCTGGCTTCCCGTGTGGTCAAGCAGCAATTGGCCAGCGTCCAACCCATGGCCGGGACGACTGCGCCTACCATGTAAACCCAAATGTAGATAAAGGGATATGCCCATCGTCCGCTAAACCGTGTTACCGACCAGAAGAACGCGAAACCCAGCGCGAAAAACAAGAGCGAACCGACGATCAACCGTTCCAGCCGCAGGCGGCTAGACAGCCGTATATAGATCGACGTGAAAACGCCAACCACACTGGCAGTGGCGATGATCACCTGCGGCAGATAAGTAGGAAAGGCGCTCAAGAACAGCGCATCCCCTACCGTCTGTCCCATGATGTAAACGCCGATGGCGAGGAACAGGTAAAGGAACAGGAGCGACGCAGGTCCGAACTCTTGCCGGCGCACATTTAGCGCCTTCTCGACATAAGGCATCACGGCTGCGGCCCGCTGAGCACCTCATTCGGGACAAGAGAAGAATTTGCGACTTTCGCGGGTGCCGGTAATGCTTGGGATTTTTCATTGACGTAGTACGCCGTGAAGCGTCCGTCATTGATTTCCAGCGCCGATGCCCTGCCGCCGAAAACCGCCCGGAGCATGCCCGTATCGATCAAGAAGACGTGGTTTCCAAAGCGTGGATGTATGCGTCCATCGGGTGTCGGGGTATGAGCGATGACCAGGTAACCGATTTTTAAGCGCGCTAACATCGCCTCTACGTCTGATGATGCGGGCATTTGCCCTGATTCCAGAGCCAGTCCGCGGTACCACAACGGGCTATCTGGAGAATTAATGAATAATTTGGGGACCGTCAGGAATTTCCGAAGCTCTTCCTTGAGTTCAGCATCTACTTGAGGTTGCGCCTGGATGGCAGCCCACTCGCTTTCCGCTTGGAGAATGGCTTCCGAGATGGTCATGTATCGCCAAATGATCTTCTTTTTAGATAGCGACTGCCAAAGGGCATCGAAAGAGGCGATATCCGAGCGGATCTGCTGATTCAGTTCGCTGATGTCACGGAAGGAAATATTTGGACTCAGGCCTCCGTGCACAAACACTCCATCTTTGAGCTGAACCACCGCATTGTGTTCACGCAGCCAGCGCCCATAAACCCCTTGCGGACCGAAAGCGTCGCGGCGCTCGAAATAGCCGAGCGGGTGTTCCATCATCCAGCTTTCACGCGACTTAGCCTCGGCCGCGGATTCAGCTCGCACGCGATCGCTTTGCGAAGACATGAAATCCAAATAATCCTGATAGGCCCGCTCGCGTACCTTCTCCGATTTGTCGGTGCTAAAGCCCTGGTAGTCTTCCGCAGAAACGTAGCGCAGGTCACCGGTCATCGCCATCACTTCGTGGTTTCCCAGCAGAGCGATGACTTTTCCTTGTTGCCTATCGGCCTGGCGCTCCAGCGCCATCAGCAAGTCCAGACATTGGCGAGAACTCGGACCGCGGTCCACGACATCGCCAGTCTGTACCAACACAATGCCGCGACCGGTCCACTGGTGGCGAGCATTCATCAGATCTGTCTCTTGAAGAATGGCTTCAAAGTTCGCGAGATCGCCGTGAACGTCCCCAATGGCGACTATGGTTTCCGGCGGCTCCGCTGGAGCCTTTGCTGGTCCCGCCCGCGCCAATCCCGCCGACGCCAGGACCAGGAGGACGGAAATACAAGCGCGGTGGGGAGAAACACAGATCGGAGGGCGGACCATTTTCCTGCCTCCTAGCCCAGCCCTGCCGGATTTGAGCGAAAACATTGAATTCCGCAGGGCGTCCTCCATTGTGGTGCATCTTAGGCTGCCAAAGTTGCACAAGTCAACAAGCTGAAAATACGCAGAGAGGAACCCGCAAACGTAGCAATGGGCGCCACGCAGGCGGCTTGCAGCCCGGGGGGACAAATCCATCCTCACAGCTGCTGGACCAAAACCTCGGCGCGGTAACTTCTACGTTAGGCATTGTGCGCTGTATTTGACACAGCGGTTCGGGATAGACGAGATGGAAAGGCAGAATCGCGAAGCCATCAAATGACGGCTCCGCGATCTGGTTACGGAGTGAACCCCAATGCCTACAAGAGATCGGGGCGTTTCAACTTGCGTTGCAAGACTGAACTCGTCTACGGGGAGTGGGAGAGCCGCTTAGAGATTAGAGTTGCGTGGATTGCACCGGACTTCTCCAAAGTGCCCGTGCAAATCACGTAGTCCTGTTCTTTAACCTGGCTGACGTCAATGTCGTTTACTTTCTTGGCGCCGTGATACTGACTGACCCATTTCGTCGAGCTGTCGTACACAATGGTCTTCTCTACACTCGAACCCCCCTTACGAACAGAGAGACTGGAGCCCGCCGTATCGCTTCTTATAATTATACCTTCCCAGCGCGCCTGCTTCGGCTGGGCGGGAGCCTGTTGCGCGAACACCGCCGCAAGCGGGAAGATAAGTACCAACGCAAACAGCAGAGTGAGTTGCTTCTTCAGCATGTTTTTCTCCTTTTCTCCTTTTCTCCGAATGATCTGGAAGATATGATATGCAACAAGAAACACTAGACCTAGTTAGGGGCCGAAAAAAGCATGCTGCTTTCAAACTTGGGCTTCCAATCCAACGTCTCCACTGCGTCCGTCGAACTGGTTGCCCAGCGAGAACCTGATCCCCGAAGAGCCACTCGCCCAGTTGAGTAATGCAGTTTACTACAGTGGTCCGATGATTCAGTACAGCACTTCGTTCTCACCTTTTTCAGCGATCATCTTCTGGAACTGCGCCACAATCTTGTCCCGTCGCGCCATCACCGCTTTCACTTCAACTTTTTTGAGATAGCCTTTGGTTTTTTCTGTCAGCGCGTTCTCGTCCAGCGCCTTCAGTTTCTCAAGCAACTGCCGGTCGCAGCGTACCAAGTCCTTGGGATCCTTCGGTTCTTTGTTGAGGCGAAATGCACGGCTGAAATCAATCCTCCAAATCTTCCAATCCTCACCGATTAGGATGTTGGTCAGGTTGGGATCGGAATCGGAGACCAATTGATCGAAGACCCGAATCCTGTACATCTGATTGTTCCAGGCGTCCCCATCCGGCGGAGTTAATTTTTTCTTGTGGCGCTCCTCCTCATCCATCTTCACCGGCAACCACCAACTGAGTGAGCCTACTTTGCCTTCCCATTCGCGTTCGACATATACCGGCAGCATGTCGTCCAAGCCAAGCAACTCAGCCAGTCCATAAGCAGCGATATTATACTTGTAGGAATCTACGAAGTTCAGTTCGGTGCCGGAGGTAAGCACCATCGAAGCTTTGTGTTCATCAATTGGTTGGAAAGAAGCGTCGTGCGTCACGGTGCCATCGGAGAGCGTAAGCCGCGCGGTGTGGGTGATGCCATTCTTGGCCTGCCGACTGTTCACCACCTTGGCGGTGAGAAGGAACTGCTTAATCTGCTCCTTGGTCAGGGTTGGCTCGTCCGCGGCAACCACGAAGAGTCGGCAAGTCAGACACACCAGAGCGGCAAGAATAAACCCGCGCCACCGCAGATGAAAGGAGCCCATGGAGGATCCTCCGCTGAGCGACTGGAAGGCTACTCCTTTGGGCTGCCATGGTCAACCGAACGTATCGCGCCATCTAAAATGTAACCGAAGGGTGCAACGTCGCGCCATTTAGAATGTAACCCAACCAAAAAACGAAATGAGGAGGTTGGGTTGGGAAACAAGGGACGATGGGAGTATCTGCGGGCGATTTATGAGCGATATCACAGAGCGGAACGGAAGAGCAAGAACGTGATCTTGAGCGAGTTTTGCGCGAACACCGGCTATCACCGCAAGTATGCCATCCGGCTGCTGAACGGACCACAACCCGAGAAGCGGCGGCCAGTTCCACGGCCACGCGGAGTGAGTTATAGCCCGGAGGCTGTGGCGGTCGTGCGGGCGGTGTGGGAGGCCGCGGGCTATCCATGGTCGGTGCGCCTGAGGGCGGTGCTGCCCGGCTGGATGCCGTGGATTCGCAAACGGTTTGGTGTTTCGCCTGCCGTGGAGAAGCAGTTGTTGCAGATCAGCCCGCGACAGATCGACCGGCGATTGCAGGCGCAAAAGACGCAGCGTAAGCGACGCATCTACGGGCGTACCAAGCCGGGTTATTTGCTCAAGCACCAGATTCCGGTGAAAACGGATCGCTGGGACGTGCAGATCCCCGGTTTCACGGAAGTGGATTTGGTATCGCATTCGGGCAACTCGGCCAGCGGAGAGTTCGCCCACACACTGAATGTGACCGACATTCATACCACTTGGACGGAATCGCGAGCGGTGCTGGGACGCGGCGAACAGGCCGTGCAACAGGCCTTAAATCGAATTGCCGAGGTCTTGCCGTTCCGCCTGCGAGGCGTGGACTCGGACAACGGCTCGGAGTTTATTAACTGGCATTTGAAGGGCTGGTGCGAACAGCAGAAGATCCAGCTCACCAGAGGGCGTCCCTACAAGAAGGACGATAACGCGCATATCGAACAGAAGAACTGGACGCATGTGCGCAAACTGCTGGGCTGGGAACGCTACGACAGGCACGAGGCGGTGGAGGCCATCAACGATCTCTACAGCTGTGAATTGCGATTGTGGCTGAACCTGTTTTTACCTTCGGTGAAGTTGCTGAAGAAGGTGCGCGTGGGATCGAAGGTGCGGCGGGTCTACGACGGGCCGCGCACTCCGCTGGAGCGCGTGAAGGCCTGCCCGGAGGCCAACGCCGAGCGAGTGGCCTGGCTGGAGGAGCAGAGAAAGCGTCTGGACCCGTTTCAGTTAGCCAGAATCATCGATCGCAAACTGGAGCGAATCTACCGGATGGCCAACCGGCGCCTGAGCCCGAAAGCAATGCCGGAAACACCGGTGCAAGGAGGCACCGGCCGAGAAAATGGCTGTGGGAAAGTGGAAATCAAAACCCGATTTCCACTTTCCCACAGCCACGGCGGCGACGACTCTCGGGTTACATTTCAAATGTCTCGACGATCTACCCTTCGGTTACATTCTTAAATGGCTCGACAGGCCGAAAATAGCCGGAATGGTCGGCGCAAAACCCTAGCCGCGTTGCTTCAGAACCAGAGGGCTTGCGACAGCCGCAGTGCTTTATGCATATAGCCGCGCCATAGGACGTTAGTAACGACCAGGGATTTTTGTTCCGGGTGAATTCTCTCTCATTTCACCTCGTACAAAAATCCCTCGCCAGGTTAAAGGCAGAAAGATCGTGAAAGTGAACTACCTAAATCGGATCATGCGGCAGTGAGTCTTTGAACCTCATCAGCCAGTGTAGCGAGTTGATCTGTCTTGGATAGAATCGAGGCCACCCCGGCTGCTTGAGCCAGGTCGCTGGATATTGCGTCTTTATAGAAAGTGAATAGTATGATCGGGGCGTTTGGCACAATTTGATGAAGCAATACGGCTGCTTGTAAACCATTTATTCCAGGCATCAAAAAATCCAGAACAATCACGTCGGGTTTTAACTCTCGAACTTTTTGGATTCCTTCCAGGCCATCGGTCGCTTCCCCACAAACTTCGAGGCCGGGCCGGGATTCGACGAACCTCCGCACCAAGCCCCGAATGGGGGCATTGTCGTCAACAACAAGAATTCGCTTACTCATAAAGAACTCCAAGTGAGGAGACCCTTGAGCCGGGAGAGGCACCTCAATAATATGGTAAACCTACCTCCCGCATGCCATGAAGGGCAATACACGGTTTCACCTAATCTAAGGAGAGAAAGACGCCTACTGCCCCAATAGGACACACTCATCTGTTCGGTTGTCGCAAACATGACTCTCGCAATTGACCCATGGAATTGGGATTCCGCCACGCTCCATTCGCCAAGCTATTCCGGAATCGGGCCGCAAACAGGCTTATTGGGGACCGATACCTTGAAATGATCGTTGCAGTTGATACATAGAATCATGTAGTTGCTCATCCGGGCGAATCCAGTACTGGAAGTAACATGAACCAGAACGATGCCCTTCGGGATTAGACCCGGCGCACGCAAGTGGTCATCAGCGTCGCCTCTGGATTCAATCAGAACATCATGGCGTCTGACAGAATCGTACGGTTCCTTCCAGATGCATGCTATAACCGGATCGTTCCATTGTTATCATTCGTCGGTTAAATTTTTGCGCAATGCCTCGTCAAGGAGTTCCTACAATGAGTAGCTTGACTTGGGGCTCGCGCGGTTCTACTCTCTGCGCCGAAGGGTAAGGAGCGCCTTCACACTATGAACTCAACCACCATGAAAAGACATTTCTGCGGGCGAAGGGGCGGGTGGCTACTGCTTGGGATGCTGTTCGCAGCGATGCCCTTAGTGGCGGCTACGGCCCGAATCTATGTCACAAACAGAGGCGGAACCACCATTAGTGTGATCGACCCCGCGACGAACAAGGTCGTGGAGGTGATCAAAGGTATTGAATCGCCTGAAGTGGTGCGATTCTCTCCCGACGGAAGCCGTCTCTATATCGCCAACAGGAGCATAGACGTCCTCTACGTCATGGATCGAAAGAGCGGAAAGTATATCAAGAAGGTGCCTCTCAGCGGTTGGGCCAACGATGCGGCAGTGACGAGCGATGGAAAATTGATTGTAGTCTGCATCCGTAATACCGGCACAGAGGCCATGGATGTCGGGGCGCTGGATATCATCGACGCCAAATCCCTGGAGAAGGTCAAGAGTATTCCGGTCCGGAGAGGGCTGCACGACGTGTCCTTGACGGGCGACGGAAAGTTTGCGGCCGCCGGCTCGCCGCCGGGACAATCTATAACCGTCTTTGATCTTCAGAAAATGGAAATCGCTTGGGAGGTTCAGTACGACCAGGGAGTACTGCCCTTAATCATTGAAAGCAACCCCGATGGCTCGGGCCACCGGATCTTCGCACAGCTGAACCGAACGAACGGATTCTCGGTGGTGGATTTTGCGACGCACAAGGAAGTGCAAAGAATCACGAACCCCGACGAACCCAAGGGGTTCGGCCCCGGGTGCGAAGGCATCAGCCACGGTATCGGAATATCCCCGGACGATAAGACCCTGTGGACCAACAGCAGGCCGGCCAACGCCGTCTTCGTCTACTCGCTCCCTGACCTCAAACTGCTCGGACATGTCTCATTGCCTGAAACGCCTGTACCGGGAAAGGCTCCCCGGGGAGGCGGACCCGCCTGGATCACTTTCTCTCCCGATGGCAGGACCGTTTACGATTCCACTTGCGGGACCAAGTCGGTGTCCGCTATCGATGTGGAGGCAATGAAAGAAATGACTCGCATCCCTGTCGGAGAGATGCCCGACCGGATCAGCACGTTGGTGCTGCCCTGAAGTTGAGGTTCGGCGCGTTGCGGAGACGTGGAACTGCTGTCTGTCCCACAGAATTTGACCTGGCGAAGGTGAGGTGCTTATGGTTTCGAGGGTTCTGCCAAAGATAATTTTTGCTGGTTTCGTGGTAGCGGTTGCCGTCCTGCTGTGGGCGCTTGCTCCTTCTATAACAGCGCAGACCTCCGGCAGCCCCGATGCGCAGACACCGCAGCTGGATTATGAGTTTTTCAAAACGCGCGTCGAGCCTATCTTCCTGAAAAAGCGGTCGGAGGACCACGCCCGCTGCTACGTTTGCCATCAAGTCATGCGTCACGGTGGCGGACCCCTTAGCCTGGAGATGCTGCCACCCGGGGCGAGCTTTTGGACCGAGGAGCAGTCTCGCCATAATTTCGAGGTCGTCTCGAAACTGGTGGTTCCCGGCAACCCGGACTTGAGCCTGTTTCTGCGAATGCCGCTGGCGCCAGAGGCGGGCGGCCTCGCCGACACGCACCAGGGAGGGAGGCAATTTGCATCCGAGGACGACCCGGACTGGAAGAACATGAAGGCGTGGGTTCTCGGGCAAAAAGCAGGAGGTTCCTCCACGCCGTAGCCGAAAGGCTTCCGATATTCTCCCGATTCCACCGAGATCTGCGGTCGAAGCTTCCCTTCGACCGCCTTTGAGTCCGAAACATATAGGCCGAACCTTGAAGCCGGCCTCGCATTCACTGCGGCGGGAGCGATCCGAGATATGCCGAGATCGCAATGATGTCGTCCTCGGGAAGATTCGCAACAACTTTCTTCATCGGTGCCACGGCAGCGCCGGCGCTCGATCCATTCTGAATGCAGATGAGTTGCCGGGCGATATAGACCGGCTGCAGACCAGCGATTCTTGGCACTTCACCGAGACCCCTCAGATCCTCCCCGTGACAGCCCGCGCATTGGATCGTCTTACCAGACCCACCGGTCTTCACGAGCATTTCTCCTTTAGCTAGGCTGCCGGGAGGAACGTAAGCTAGAAAAGCAGAATGTGGATCGCGATTCGCAGTTCTGACAGGATCTACCGGTGTTTCTATAATGCGCTGGCCGATGGGTTCCGTGCCGCCGGCCGGGTCCAGAAGACGATGGCGCGCCGCAGTGCTGACATAAGTCTTTGGCGGCGTGGCAGTTTCGATCACTTTTACCCAAGGGATCGGCTTGATTGCCGCGAAATACTCAGCCGCTTGCCGCACATCCTCATCGGACACGATTTTCGCAATAGGGCCCATCCGATCGTCATCCTTCCGGGCCCCAGATTTGAAATAGCTCATCTGACGCACGATGTACTCGGCGGGGAGGCCGGCAACGTCGGCGGATTCGGGATGTCCTTGTCCCGACATGAGGTGGCAGGTGCCGCATGCCATCTTTGCCGCTCCGGTTTCATCTTTCACGATCCGGGGGGCGGGACCATGTTCATCGGGAAACCAATCGGGCGGATTTCCGCTGCTGGCGACTTGAGCAGGGTCATATACTTTGGTGCTGCCCGGCACACTCACTGGGCCAGTCGCCTTAACACTAGGGGGCTGTACCTTGTCCGGAAGGTTGTACGCCCACGAAGGAAGACCGTTTGGGACCGACTGCGGCATTTGCGCTGCAGCGGTCAAGGACAACAGGAAAGCGAAAGGCAGAATCCTGATCCAGTTGCTCATAGATTTAGGCCCAAATCAATTCGAACGAATATACACCCGGATGTCAAGCTTCGGCGCTGGAGATTCCCAACATAAGACCTTTTTACCAGGACCTTAAAACTTACTTGTGAACCCTCTTGTACGACCATTTTTCGAATGAAAAGAATTTGCGGTAATGGATGTCGCCGATTTCCTTGAAGCCCACGGATCTCGCCAGGTTTAGGGAAGCGGTATTGGATCGAAGCGTCCCTCCATACAACCGGCGAATCCCGCGCTTCTTAAGCTCCTGAAATATCCTAATTCGAAGCTGAGACCCCAGGCCCGTCTTCCGAAATCCCTTTTTGACAGCAATGTGCTCGGACCAGGCGAAACCCCTTCGGAGTTTTTTCTTCAGATTCACCAGAACCAACGTGGCATGGTCAAAATTAATCAGATTGAAGCCCGCGACCTCGCTGCCGTCCAGCGCCACGAGACACAATTGCCCATCCGCTAGTGCCTTCTTTAATTGACCACGCAGCCACTCCGCGATCGTTTCAATCTGAGCGATCATATCCACGTTTTGAGTGGTCAGAATCTTGAATGTGAAATTGTGCTTGTTGAGGTCTTCCGGCGGCTTCGTTGCCTCAAGATTGATTCTGTAGATCCGGTAGGTTTGCCGAAAATAAATCGCTCGAACCAGATAGGCCAGGGCCTTCTGTCCGGTTATATACCACCCGTAGTCTTGCAGATTGCGATGAACCTTGTGAGCCAGGTCGCCGAGTCCAGTAGAGGCCATACCAAGGGTGTAGTTTTCAGCTGTAAGCCCGCTCAACGGGCTGGATCCGGACTTGGGGGTTACGGAGGTATGAGACCGTATGGCCGATATGAATACCGGCACAGAGATGGCCAGTAAAATGAATCCGCAGCCTCCCATCAGAATGTTGCTTGGGACGCTTTTACCGGTTACAGACGTCGCCATCAGCGCGAGTCCGAACAGCGCGCCCAATGCGGCGCCAATCGCAAGACAAACCGTCAAACCACGTCGTAGATTACCGGGATTCTGCTCCAAGTTTGTTCCTCGGGCGGCTGTTGCCGCTGTTGGTGGGAACATGCGCACTCCGTGTAGACCTACTCTCTCGACCATCCCCGGGAAATCGGGCCGGCATTCATGCGGGAGGGGCCCTTGCGTCCTGGGTTGATGCCCAACAAATGAGCATCCCCAACAGAAAGAGGCGCTTCCAATCCTGTCCCGGTGAAGTGTGCCCTGAGAGTCCGCTAACTCATTGGGGAGACGTTGGAAGAAGGCGGAGAGCGACCGGGCGCAGCCAGAGGCAGCCCCGGCGAAGAGCGGGCTACCTGTTGGGCTGCCAAAAATCCCCAAACGGCCCGGCCAGCACTGGTCGCAAACAAAGCCAAGACAAAAGGAACTTGATGTAAAGCCCGAGCATGATTTGAAGAATGATTGACGACGCACTTCTTGATGACGAGGGCGGAAGACGAAGCCTCCACCAGCGTAGCCTGCATTTCATGAAGATCATCGCTGAGGGAAATAACGGGGAAAAGAATCGCTAGAACACAAGTCAATGCCACGACGCACTGCGATCGGCTCGGGCCCCGCGCAGGATTCGTCCTGCGACTGGCGAGGTAGCGGAAGAGAAGGGCGTAACTTGCGACGGTGATGATGGCCCAAATGAGATTGAGCGCGAGTTCCATCAATCTCAACCCATCCTACGAGCGCGACAAAGGTTCATGTTCGGTTCTCCGACCTCACCAAGTTACATTGGCGAAAGCATACCAAATGAACCTGAACATAGCCTGAAAATCAATCAGCTTTATGGCCGGATTGACCTACCAGCGGATCTTGGATTCCCTATGAAAAACTCTTTGCTGCAGCTCGTTCACCACAAATTTTATCTATATCCCGTGCATCGGAAACTGGTTTTTTGGCTTCACAGGCTGCGAAAAAAGAAGTTTATTTTGTCATTCCGAGCGAAGCGAGGAATGACAAAAGGAGTGGAGCCCTTTTTCCGCAGCCTCTTCAGGCGACTCGGGACACATTCCAATAATTCCTTCATCGGGACTTATCCGAACCCGTGACAATTTGGCGCAGTACCAGAAATTCGGAATGTGCGGTAGCTAGCCTTGTATCAGGCTTGAGCCTTAATCAAGATGGATTTGTGCTGAAACGGCCCTGAATCAGGGACCCCAAGCACCCGTGTACTAATACGACACATACTTAAAAGTGTCTCAAAATGGACATTCTGTGGTCCGCTCTAGCCGCAATGTTTACTGTTCAAGGACCGTTACAATGACCCCTGCCCGCCACAATATACTTCTCATCGACGATGATCCCTGTCACGCCAAGGCATTTGAAGAAGCCTTGATTGCCGCAGGTGACTGCCCATCGAATTTCGAATGGGTCAGAACCCTCTCCAGCGGCCTCGAAAGATTGGCCCACAAGGGAGTATGGGCAATTTTTCTCAATCTTTTTTTGCCCGATAGCCGTGGGGTCGACACACTCGATAGGCTGTTGTCAGTCAATTCCGCCGCTCCAATCGTTGTTCTCGGCGGAGTGGGCGATGAAGGGATTTGTAGAACAGCTATGCTGCACGGAGCGCAAGACTACCTTTTAGAGGGCCACATAGACAGCTACTCGTTTGCACGAGCGATCCGCAACATCATTGAGCGCGAAATTGCGCGACAGGAATTGTTTATAGAGAAAGAGCGTGCCCAGGTCACACTAAACTCCATCGGCGACGCCGTACTGAGTACCGATATCTCTGGGCAACGTGACCTATTTGAACGTAGTTGCGGAACACATGACTGGATGGTCCAGAAAGGAGGCAGTGGGCCATCCGCTCAGCGAGGTATTCCAAATCATCGACGGGGCTACGCATAAACCCTCACCCAATCCCATGGAGTTGGCAATTCAACTAGAACAAGGCCGTGGGGCTGACCGCGAACTGTATCCTGGTTCGACGGGACGGATATGAATCCGCAATCGAAGACTCCGCCGCTCCGATCCACGACCGGGACGGTCAGGTCACCGGGGCAGTAATCGTATTTCATGACGTGAGCATGGCTCGGGCAGATGGTGCTGGAAATGTCTCATTTGGCCCAACATGACGCCCTTACCGATTTGCCCAACCGAATGATGCTGAACGACCGGCTTACCCAGGCGATTTCGCTAGCCCGACGCAATCACCATCTACTCGCAGTGCTGTTCTTGGATTTGGATGGCTTCAAGAATATCAACGACTCTCTCGGACACTCCATTGGCGACAAACTCCTCCAATCCGTATCGGACCCGATTATTGGCATGCGTCCGCAAATCGGACACAGTAAGCCGTCAGGGTGGCGATGAATTTGTTGTGCTCCTTCCAGAAGTCACACAGGCAGCCGATGCGGCCATTAGTGCCGCAAAGATCATCACCGAGCTTAAGAAAGCGCACAGCATCGGCGAGCACCGCCTTCACGTTACCGCGAGCATCGGCATAAGCACTTACCCCGACCACGGTGAAAATGGGGAGACGCTGATCAAGAATGCCGACACAGCGATGTATCACGCCAAGCAATGCGGACGCAACAATTACCAGTTCTTTAAGCCGGACATGAGTCTCCGGGCCGTCGAGCGCCAATCCCTGGAAGGCCAGCTGCGATATGCTCTTGAACGCCAGGAGTTATTGCTACATTACCAGCCGAAGGTAAATCTCAAGACAGGAGCCATCACAGGTGTCGAGGCGCTCATACGTTGGCAACATCCAGAGCGTGGGCTGCTTCTTCCGGGCCAATTCCTGACCATCGCCGAAGACACCGGCATGATTGTAGCAATCGGCCAATGGGTACTACGCGAGGCGTGCAGGCAAACGCGGGAATGGCTTGATGCGGGCCTACCAGCCGTCCCCGTGGCAGTCAACATCTCCTCGCTGGAATTTCGGAGCGAGCAGTTTCTCGAACACGTTCAGGCTGCCCTGAAGGATACCTGCCTGGATCCCAGATATCTCGAGCTCGAATTAACCGAAACCGTTCTCATGCGACATGCTGAGTCAACTACCTACATGCTCGGACAACTCAAAGCCATCGGTGTGCGACTGGCCGTGGATGACTTTGGCACCGGCTATTCCAGCTTGAGCTATCTGACTCGATTTCCAATTGACTCACTGAAACTCGATCAGTCGTTCGTGCACAATATCATTACTAGATCCAATGATGCGATCGTCATTAGTGCGGTCATCAGTATGGCCAAGAGTCTCAAGCAAAGTGTCGTCGCTGAGGGAGTGGAAACCATGGAGCAGTTGGCATTTCTTCAGGCCCATGGCTGCGATGAGGGGCAAGGATATTATTTCAGCCGGCCCGCGGCTGCACAGCAGTTCGCGAACTTACTTGAAATGCCACGTCAGCAACTATTTGGAAATAATGGCGTGATTCCTTTTCACCATGACACGAGGTTGCACCGTCGGTGAGCCTCAACTCAGTTAACACTTTCCGGTCCATGACGACCTACGGACCAGGTACTGCGTTCTGGTTGATCGGGGAAACAACGGTCCATTGGAGGCGTGGCCATGACCATGGAACATCCGAACGCCAACTCCTGCGCCGCCACGGTGGGACATAGAAGGAATAGTTGTCGAGCTTCTTGTTCCGAGTGAGACTTTCTGGGGAATGAATTTCCAAAGCTGCTGCACGAGTTGGTGCGCTGAAGGAGCTTGCCGAAAGTCAATGATCACTCGTGGAGAATAACGCTCAGGAGGGTGGGGTTGATATGGAGACCCCCTTCGTACCCAATGAAGCCTAGCTTTCTGAATTTGGTCATGAAAAAGCTGACCCGGGTGCGAGTTGTGCCAATCATTTCCGCCAGCATTTCCTGCGATACCTTGGGAAGCCATTTTAGGGGTTCGTCCTGCGAGCCATACCGGGTGAGTAGAAGAAGAGCGCGGGCTAACCGTTTCTCGCTGGAGTTAAAGAGCTGATCGATCAAAGCCTCCTCGGTGCGGATGTTCCGTGAAAGCATATAAGAAATGAAGTGGTCAGAAAACTCATGCTCGGTATGCAGGGCGCGAATCATCTTGTTTTTTTCAATAACGAGTAAAGTCGTGGGTGTGATCGCGGTCGCAGTGCTGATACGAACAGTCTGAAATGCCATGCCCCCCTCACCCAAAAAGTCACCAGGTCCAAGGATCGCCACGACTGCCTCTTTGCCAAACGGATTGACAACGGACAGCTTGACGCCTCCTTGTTGGATGTACAGCACTTCGGTAGCGGGATCGCCTTGAGAGTAGATTCTCTGTGATCTTCGATACTTCGCAATTCTTCTCGCCAGGCCCAACGAATCGAGAAAAGCCTGGGCATTGAAGGCGCTCTTTTCCTTAGGCTTGATTTTGGGGTCGTTATTTCGTGAATTTGCGGCTTCCTTCATTAAAAAGACCGCTTGAGGTAAAGTTTAACACAAGTAATCAACTTAAGCTACTTCAAGTGACGGAAGCGGTGATGGAGCTCGAATAAGGGGACGTATGCCCGACTTTGTGGGTTTCAGAACCAAACGGCGCGATATATTGATTTTCAACGCGACGCTATCGCTGCCACCGCCCGATAAGTCATGCCGGCTCAACCGGTCGATGCAACACCCTATAACCAGTTGATCTGACAATGCTTCTCATCAAGAATCAATCAGTACGGCAGTGTTCAATCAGAACCTAAACAGGGCTTTTGTTTTGTTTGATTTTGACGATGGCTAACAAAAACAGCTGCCTAGGCTCCTACAAGAAGACTTTGAGCGGGTGTTGCAACGACCCATTGAGACCACCCAGCTTATCGGAATTTGGCCCGCGAGCCGAATTGGCCAAATCCCCATATTCCGATGAACCCGCTTCTCGGGCGGAATCCAGCGTATTGCTATGCGGCGCCTCTGCAAGTTGTTATTTGGAAGTACTTTCTGTGCCGACCTGAATTAAATTATTTCCGAGTATGCCGTGATTCTGGAAGAGATAAAGAATCCTTGGACTTGTAGGAATCTGCAACGGAGGCCGTGGGCGCTAGCCACGCGATTGTGCTCCTTCACGTGGTAATTGTCTGCTTCCCAACTTGGCGCTCCAGAGTAGATACTGAGCCCGTGCTTTCCTCTACAGCTGCCCTCCTCGGCGAAATAGGATTGCCCGCTCCAGTCCGTGAATTGGCTTCGCGCCGCTGGGATGTGGTTATCGTCGGAGCCGGTCACAACGGCCTTGCCTGCGCGGCGTACCTGGCCCGTGCGGACAAGCGGGTGCTGGTGCTGGAGAGCCGCACGCGAGTAGGTGGCGCCTGCACCATAGAGGAATCCTTCCCTGGTGTACGTATGTCTCCATGCGCCTATTTAGCCGGACTGCTACATCCCCTTATCGTCTCGGAGCTGAACCTGCCCGAGCGCGGCTTTCAGTGGGCTCCTGCGGTCAATGGGCTCTTCGTTCCATTCCTCGACGGCTCCAGCATTCAGCTCTGGGACAGTGACGAGCGGTGCGAGGCGGAAATTCGCAACCTCGCTCCTGGGGAAGTGGAAGGCTGGCGCGCGATGAATGACGTGCTTCGCAGATTGCGCGATGCCTTGCGTCCGCCTGGTGATGGCGATCTATGGATCGGCGAGCCACCTACCCAAGAACAGATTGAAGGGCGGCTTGGGAATGATGAGCAAGCAAAGCATGTGCTCTTCGACTGGTCCATGGCCGAATTCGTTGAATATTACTTGCGTGACGAACGGCTGCAGACTGCGTACCTCGGGCAAGGAGTGATTGGGACCAACGCCAGCCCATTCGACGCAGGAACCGCCAGCATCCGCTTCCATCATTCATCGGGCCGTCTGGGCGGAATGCCCGGCATGTGGGGCTACGTGAAAGGCGGCATGGGTATGATCTCATTCTACTTTTGCGACGCCGCGCGAGACGCGGGAGCGGTGGTCGCCACCAGCGTCCCTGTCGTACGGATCGTACCCGCCGAAGGCGTGATCCTCGAGGGCGGCGAATTCATCGCTGCACCAGCCGTGATCTCGAATGCCGACCCACGGCAGACGCTGCGACTCCTGGGCCCTTCGGTCGATCCCGCGTGGCGTAAGCGCGTCGAACAGATTCCGATGGAGGGCTGCACCGTCAAGCTGAACGTGCTGCTCCGTGAGCTGCCCAACTTCACCGCGCGACCCGGAACTGATCAGCCGCACCACTACGGACAAATCAATACACCACTCACCAAAGCTGAGTGGGCGGCCGCATTTGCCGCCGCGCGCCGCGGCGATTTGCCTCAGCATCTATGGTGCGAGCTGTACTTCCAGAGTGTCCATGACCCGACCGTGACTATTCCCGGGCAGCATACAATGAGCGTTTTTGCCCAGTATGTTCCATACAAGTTTGCGCGCGGCACTTGGGATGAACGGCGGGAAGAAGTCCGCCAACTCGCGTTAAATTCCCTGGCCCGCTTCTGCTCCAATATCGACAGTGCCATCATCAATACTCAGGTTCTTGGTCCCCCGGATATCGAGCAGAAGGTCGGGCTCACCGGCGGTCACATTTTTCAGGGTGAGTGCTTGCCTCCATATATGTGGTCCAAACGGCTTTCAGTGCGCACACCGATGCCTGGCGTCTACTTATGCGGAGCATGCACGCATCCGGGAGGCAGCGTGATCGGCATAAATGGGCGCAACGCAGCAATGGCTGTTCTCAGCGATATCGCCTAGCTGCCAGGACACACGATACTGAGCAATTGCGTCACTGCATCATTGTTAAGGTGACGGGCCCTGATTCGCCCTGGCATCTGCCGGTTACAATTGAATTGAGTGTCAGGATCTTGCCTTCCTTGTCGGTGGTCCCGCTCAAAACGACAGTGCCATCTGTTCCGGCGTCCCCATGCAATTCCAAATTCAATCCGGTAAGCGTCCCAGCGACATTCACGGAATGCAGGCAAGCTGAATTGATGAAGGTCGCAGTACCGGAGACCTGACCGGCGTCTTCCTTTAGATTGAGAGCGAGTTGCACCGGCATACGATCCACCGGTCGCACTATGCCGCCGTACCCACCACCACCGCCACCTGAAACAGTTGTATGCGTCCCAGTCCAGGTTCCGCTGTCGCCACTGGCCGCTGCACAGCCGGTCTCCGACATGACCTGATAGGTGCCGTTTGCGGAACCGTAGCTGCTGGTTGTGGTTCCTGTGAAACTGATAGTCTCAGTATTGGTTTCGGTGAGTGTGCCAGTGAAAGAGTTACCGGAGATAGTGCCGCTAATCGTACCAGTTGTTGCGCAAGAGTTGGTTATGGTCATGGTCCCCGAGAAGCTGCTGCCAGTTTGGGTCAATGTCCCGGAAACGGTCGCTGAACCACCCTTGGAAGAGACATACGTGAATTGCCAGTTCCCCGCCAAACTGGGAGCAGCTTGAGGATTATTTGAATTAGAATTAGTGTAACCGCCACACCCTGAAATCGAACACCCAAGACAGATTACCACCGTGATCAAGATAATAGATTTCATCACTTCCCCCTTCATGACATAGCGATTTATTCGTTGTTTCGCCGGTAGGACAACAAGTTGTACATTCGAGGCAAACGAGCAGACACTTCCTGGGCACTTCAAGCCTGTCTTTCCCGCGGCGGGGGGTAGTGGTAACGGATATGCTAGATCACACAAGTCCAAGATTCAATTGTTATTTCCAGTGCGCCACAACCCGTTTACTACCCAGGGGGCGGGAGCATATCGCACGGCGTCTCGCTTCAGTAGTCGAACCTCTCGCCGGGCAGCGGCGGTGTGATCTGAGGAGACTTGCGCTTCTTCGACGCCTGTTCGTAACCGTAGGCTACTTGCAGCAACCGGAGGTCTTCGAACGACTTTCCGATGAACTCAATCCCAACCGGTAGGTTGTCCTTCGTGTAACCTGCGGGCACGACGACGCCCGGGAGGCCGGTGGAAGAAACAAGGCCGCCGCCGCGAAGCTGGCGCGAGTCGCGCCCCCCGGCGGGTGCAGCGGAGCCAGAAACGGTCTTCGCCTGCGGCGGCGTCGACCCATACTGGATCACAAACGCGTCCAGATCATACCGGGCGAGCAGGCTCTCGGTGAGTTCACGCATCGCCATGCGGCCTCGATAGCGGCGCATGAACCCGGGATCCTCGTCGAGGGGTGGATACGAGAGCGCAAACACGTAGCTGTCGACGAACTTGTCCGGACCGACTGTGGTGATCATGTCCTTCATCGTTTTGAATGGCCGGTTCGGCCCCAATCGTTTGAGGTAAACGTCTCCGGCGAGAATCACTTCGTAGGGCCAGACGCCAATCGCCGAACTTTCGGTCTGCCGGCCGATGTCAATGCCGCTGACGACTGGATCAACGACCTGTGCCCCGGCCTTGCGCATGTCTTCGAGCGCGGCCTCGAACAGCGCCTCTGCCTCGGTATTGGCGGGCAGCGTGCTCATCGCTTCGCGCAACACGCCGATGCGAAATTTACTAAGATCAGGCGCGGTCAGCTGGTTCGCCCACGTGTTGCGCGGGTACCGGCCCAGCCCCTCGCGGGTGTCGAGGTCTTCGGGATCGAAACCCGCCATGACGCCGAGCATGACTGTGACGTCATACACGCTGCGTCCCAACGGGCCTGCACGATCCTGGGTCAAAGAACGCGGAACGATGCCCGCGCGGCTGACCAAACCCTGGGTGGCAACCATGCCTACAAGGCTATTGTAGGCGGCCGGACCCTGGAGTGAGCCGCCGGTGTCGGTACCGACGCCAACGGCCGCGTACCAGCTCGCCATCGATGCACCGGGGCCGTTGCTCGATCCGCCGGGCGAATACTCGACGTTGTAAGGATTGAGCGTTGCGCCGATCGGGTGCATCGCACCGAAACCGTCGGGGCCGAACCAGTTCTCGGCGGAAACCTTGGCCAGGATGATCGCACCGGCTGCCTTCAGCCGGGTGACGATCGCCGCGTCGCGCTCCGGTATGGGTGCACCGAACGGCTTGAACGCAGCGGTCGTCGGAAGCCCGGCGACATCGACGAGATCCTTGACTACAATCGGAATTCCGTGCAGCGGCGAGCGCCTGCCTTTGGCCTTGCGTTCGGCGTCGAGCGCGCGGGCTTCTTCTAGCGCTCCGGGATTCAGCGTGATGACGGAGTTTATCTTCGGACCCTTCTTGTCGTACGCCTCGATCCGCTTGAGGTATAGGCCCACCAGCTTCTCCGAGGACAGCGCTCCGGCGTCGATGGCGGCGTTCATGTCGGCCACCGTTGCCGTCTGAAGATCAAACGTGGTTGCCGCATGGGTTATCGCGCGTGCTTCCATGTTTCTCAACGCAACTTTTTGATCCGCGGCTCGACCGGACACGGAGGTGGTCGCCTGAGCCCCTGCGATAGA
The DNA here is from genome assembly GCA_963719875.1 of uncultured Acidobacteriota bacterium. Classification (GTDB taxonomy): domain Bacteria; phylum Acidobacteriota; class Terriglobia; order Acidiferrales; family UBA7541; genus Palsa-360. Next base: position 1,700,465 of record CAVRDJ010000004.1, read on the forward strand.
CGCACAAGCCAATATCATCCCGACGGACAGGACTAAACTCCACACCCATCGATTCTCGCTCATCATCCACCCCCGTTGAGACCCTTGCCCTCAACCCGGCCCCCGATTCTAGGTTGGCCTCTTCTGCGCGACTCTAACACAAATTGTAATGGATGACGGCGAAAGGAGCGGCCGCTGCGAGGCGTATAAGTTCCGAGGAAAGCCGTGCACAATTGGCGGATTTCAATACTCGTGTTTGAATTTACTCATCAGGTAATATAAGGCACTCCGGCGAACCGGCTTTCGCGTGAACCCCACCCAGCCTGTGGAGAGTGCATAGATAAACTGTATTTTGCGTGGCGTGGCATGAAGAGAGTCTGCTCCATGAGCGGGCCAGAGTAATGGCGGAACAACACCTCCGCCACCCGATGTCGGATCTGTTCAGGGACGTAATCCCTTAGGACTTCGCTTTCTTCGAAGGTTTCGACTTGCCAGAACTGTTGAGGGCGGCCGCTTGGCGAACGAGCGCCTGGAAGGCGGACTCGTCAACTTCTTCTCCTTCGTGGATGTCGATCGCGCGGCGTACGTTTCCGTCGAGACTCGAGTTGAAGAGACGTGCCGGATCCTTCAGGGACGCGCCCTTGGCGAAGGTAAGCTTCACGACATTTTTGTAGGATTCGCCAGTGCAGATGATGCCGTCGTGCGACCAAACTGGAGTGCCCATCCATTTCCACTCCTCGACAACGTCCGGGTCTGCTTCCCTGATGAGCTTGCGCATTCTGCCGAGGGTTTCCCCGCGCCAGTCCCCGAGTTCGGCGATTCTTTTCGAGATGAGCTCGGATGCCGACTGGCCTTGGCTCGCGCCCGACTTTTTCATATTTTCATCCTGGCCGGAATTTCCATTTTGAATTCCCGTGCGACCGATAATTTATATCTGACTGTTTCAGTTTTCAACCCTCCAGGCAAGTTTTCGACTGCATAGCCTTTTCGGCGGTTACCTGAAAATTCCAAGGCCCAAAATTGGTAGTGCGCCGAGGACGCATGAAGTTTTGTCGGTATGTGGCCTTTTGTCTCATTACAGATTCCCGGCCACATTCCGACAAGCCTGTTGCTCAAGCGATTTCGCAACCGGAGAACAACTACTTTTCGGAAGTGTTTCCTTAAAGGAATGTTCGAGCTCATGGAGTCTTGCACCCAGGAGGCATTGTGCGCATGATTCAAGAGGAGCGCAAAGTCATCCGAAATGTTGCGCTGGCCGTGCGGCCCTCACGTTACGATGGAAGAAAAATTTAGCATTGCCGAAAAGGGCGCCACCGGCTGGCAGCGCTCGTTCAAGGCCTACACCAATCGCCACGTGCTGCAGGTCCTGGCGCTTGGATTCGCCAGCGGTCTCCCGCTACTCCTTACCTTTTCGACTCTCTCGGCGTGGTTGGCCACCGCCGGTGTGCGCCGTGCCGCGATCGGTGCCTTCGCCCTGGTCGGCACGCCCTATGCCTTCAAATTCCTGTGGGCGCCGCTGATCGACCGCCTGCCCGCACCGCTCCCGCTGGGGCGAAGGCGCGGTTGGGGAGTAACTATCCAGATTGCACTGATCGCCGCGACACTCAGCCTGGGAGCGTGTGATCCGAAACAGAATCTTGCGCGGATGGGGGTATTGGCACTGCTGGTCGCGTTTCTCTCGGCTAGCCAGGACGTAGTTATCGACGCTTGGCGTGTGGAGATCCTTGCGACCGAACTGCAAGGCCCTGGCGCGGGAATGATCCAAACGGGTTACCGAATCGCTATGTTGGTCTCGGGAGCGGGCGCCCTGGTCATTGCTTCGCGTGCCGGCTGGTTTGCGGCCTATGCCACCATGGCGGCTCTATTGGCAGTGGGAATCCTTGTATTCCTGTTCGGCCCCGAACCCAAGCCAGCCGCCGAGCCTGTGCGGCGCAGCCGAACGGACGGAGGGGAGGGGCTTCGCCAATGGCTCTCGACGGCAGTGACCGGGCCCTTCGCCGAGTTTACGCGCCGACCGCTGTGGCCCGTGATCCTTATCTTCATTCTCGGCTACAAACTGGGCGAAGCGCTGGCGGGAGTAATGGCAACGCCCCTCTATGTCTCACTGGGATTTTCACTCGACGAGATCGCCGCTGTCTCCAAACTGGTGGGATTTTTCGCCACTGTGGCGGGGGCGCTCATCGGCGGTGTGGTGACGGCGCGCTTCGGTATCTTACGCTCCCTCCTGTTGTGTGGTGTGTTGCAGTCGTTGGGCAATTTGTTCTACGTGCTGCAAGCCGTGGGTGGGCATCGGATCGGCTATCTAGGACTGTGCGTCACCGCCGAGAATCTAACGGGTGCGATGGCGGGCTCAGCTCTGGTGGGCTATCTGTCCAGTTTGTGCTCTCCCGCCTTCACTGCCACTCAGTACGCGCTGCTTTCTTCACTCGCGGCGGTTGGGCGCACACTGGTGGCGTCTTCAGGCGGCGTGCTTGCCGACAAGCTCGGTTGGGTACCCTTCTTTTTTCTGACCACTGTGGCGACCGTGCCGGCCCTGTTGCTGCTCCTCTGGATCGCGCAGCGTGGCACAATTGGGTCCGACACACCTTTGCTTGTTTCGAATAAGTGCTGAACGCCAGCACCAGCGGGTTAGGCGAAAGGTCATGGTCTCCGGAATAGCAAACTCCATAGAATTCCTCATATCGGAATCTGGCTTCCACCTAGGGCGGCTCGGCTGGACGACCTGCCCAGGCCGCGGCAATGCCGGTCTAGATCCACTGCTTTCGCAGCAGCCACACTTTGATGATCTGCGTTAGGCCCACATAGCCGAGAAGCGTGAGCATCAGGATTGGCCAGTACATCGGGGGCAGGTGCGTGAAGCCCAGCGCAGGTGCCAGCGGGGAATACGGCAGCCACACCCCAAAAGCCATGATCGATACTGTTGTGGCCGTCAGCGCCAAACTCGCCCGGCTCTGCAGGAATGGAATCTTATTGGTTCGAATGACATGGATAATGAGCGTCTGAGTCATCAACGACTCGACGAACCAGCCCGTCTGAAATAGCCGCGACCGGGATGGATCCCAGCAATTGAAGATATAGAGCATGACGAAGAACGTCGTATAGTCAAAAATCGAGCTAATGGGCCCGATAAAGAGAATGAACCGTTTGATTTCCCCGATGTTCCAGGGACGCGGCCGGGTGACTTGCTCTTCGTCCACGGCATCCCCTGGAATCGGCACTTGCGAGAAATCGTACAAGAGGTTGTTGGTCAACACCTGAATCGGGGCCATCGGCAGGTACGGGAGGAAAGCACTTGCCCCCAGCACGCTGAACATATTTCCGAAGTTGGAACTCGCTCCCATCCGGATATACTTCACGATGTTGGCGAACACTTTCCGGCCTTCGATGACGCCCTCATTCAGCACCATGAGGTCCTTTTCAAGCAAGATCAGATCCGCCGACTCCTTGGCGATATCGGTAGCGGTGTCCACCGAGATGCCAACGTCCGCAGCTCGCAAGGCGGGAGCGTCGTTGATCCCGTCGCCCATGAATCCGACGACGTGCCCCTTGCCCCGCAGGACACGGATTACACGTTCCTTGTGTGCAGGAGAAAGGCGGGCGAGCAGCGCCGCTTTATCCGCAGCCGCAGCCAGTTCGACATCGGACATTTTTTCCAAGTCGGCACCCAGCAGCATGGGGTCGGGTACGAGGCCAACGTCTTTGCAAACTTTTCGGCTGACCAGGTGGTTATCCCCCGTGAGGATTTTTACGGTAACACCATGCTTGTGCAAGGCGGCAATGGCGCTGGCCGCCGTGTCCTTGGGCGGGTCCAGGAAGGCGACGTACCCTCTGAGTACAAGGTCGCGTTCGTCTTCTTTGGCGCAAATTTGCGTGCCCGCCAATTCTTTTGTGGCCACGGCCAGCACTCGGAAGCCGTCATTGCTGAGGTCGTCGTACTCTTGCTTTAGGCCAACCACGTGATCAGGGTCCATCGGGGACAACTTGCCGTCCAGTTCAAATTGGGAGCATCGGTGGAATACTTCTTCCGGAGCCCCCTTGGTGAAAAGGATCGCCTTTCCTTCAGGGTCCTCAACTAAGACCGACATCATGCGTCGCGTGAAGTCGAACGGGATCTCATCCAGCTTCTTATACTTTGCAAGAACCGCCTTGCCGTGGAAGTCGGGGCTGTCCAGAATCGCCCGGTCGAGCAGGTTCTTGAGGCCCGTCTGGAAGTAGCTGATCAGGTACCCATCCAGGAGAATGTCATCACTCTCACGGCCAGTGACGTCGCAATGCCGCATGAGGACGACGCGGTCTTCGGTGAGCGTACCCGTCTTATCGGTGCACAGCACATCCATGCCTCCAAAGTTCTGGATGGAGTTAATCCGCTTGACGATTACTTTCTTGCGGCTCATGGCCAGCGCGCCGTTGGAGAGGCAAACGGACACGATCATTGGAAGCATCTCGGGCGTCAAGCCCACAGCGACAGCCAAGGCGAAGAAAAAAGCCCCTTTCCAATCGTGCTTGGTGAAACCGTTGATGAGGAAGACCAGAGGCACCATCACGGCCATAAATTGCATCATGAGCCAGGTGAAGCGATTGAGGCCCTGGTCAAAGCTCGTCAGCAGTCGTTCCCCGGTGATCGAGTGGGCCATACTGCCCAAGTAGGTTTGTACTCCGGTGATGACCACGACAGCCGTGGCCGTGCCGCTCTCGACGCTCGTCCCCATGAAACATGTGTTTTTGAGTTCAGTGGGTGAGCTCTCTTCATTAGTTTCAGGGTCGTGGAATTTCTCGACCGGCAGCGACTCCCCTGTCAAGCTACCTTGGCTCACGAAGAGGTCTTTGGAAGACAACAGACGCACGTCGCCAGGAATCATATCGCCGGCAGCCAGCTTGACCATGTCACCGGGAACTAAATCCCTGAGCGGCATCTCTTTCGCAGCACCGTCTCGAATGACCGTTGCTGTCACGTGGATCATGGCCTTGAGTTTCTCTGCGGCAGCATCCGCACGGGCTTCCTGCCAGAAACGGAGACCGACGCTCAGCGCTACCATAATCGCCATCACGGTGCCGGCGCGCGCGTCGCCTGTAAGAAAAGAAATTGATGACAAAATCGTCAGCAGGATCACCAGCGGATTGCGGGTGATTTTCAGCAGGCGGACGAGCCAGCCTTGCTTCCGCTCTTGTGCGACTTCGTTCGGACCTGTGGTACGCGCACGTTCTTCGGCTTCCGCTTGCGTAAGCCCACCCGGAGACGTTCGCAAATCCCGGAGCAGCTCTTCGTTGCTCTTCCGAGCGGCAGCGATGACTGCGGGCGAAACACGAATATTCTGCTTCGTCGTTTTCGCGGGAATCGAAGGCGCGTTCGGATGAGCTGGTGACGCCGCGAGCGCAGCGCCCGCCGTTCCAGGGTCTTTGCGCGAAGTCCCCGCCGTGCTTTCCGCTTCCGGTGTTGTCATCGTCTCTTAGACCGCTTTAAGGGTGAAGTTTTCTACATTTGAGACAGACGGCTAGAGCTTGCAATCCTACTTCCTGGGGCTGCGGTACAAAAATGGGTCGCGACTAGTCGCGCGCAAAGTCAATATATCCTCGCTGGATATCAACGCTGATCAGCTTTACGCGCAGCCGGTCTCCGACATCTGCTCCCTGTTGTCCCCGCGCTAACAAACCTTCTACGGAAGGCTTCAAGACACGAACGAACGTTCCATGCGAATTCACTCCCGTAACAATGGCATCGAATATCTCCCCGATTCGACCGCTCATTGCCACCGCCGAGATCCGCTTCGACGTGCAGTTCTGGGCGATCGCGGAAAGCTCAACGTCTGAATAGGGTGCAGGTTGCGCCATAAGCACCGCTTTTATGAGACGCTGCGTGACAAGATCCGCAAAGCGGCGATTGGGGGCGGTGGAGTGAGTGTAGTCCTGTACGGCAAGGCCGAAGTGCCCTGGCGCCGGATCTCCCGGCCGCTCGAGGACATACTCGCCTGGTCCCATCAGTTTGATAACCGCCAACGAAAGGTCTGCAAAATGATCAGGATCAGCAGCCTTACGCTGGATTAGAAAATCATTGAGAGCTTTGGAATCGGGAGTGGCGGGAAGTTGGCCGCCTTGCTTCGCAGCCAACTCCACAATCCGGTCCCAGCGCTCCGGTGTTTTTACCACGCGCCGGATCGACGAGACCTTGTCGCTTTCCAACATGCGGGCCACTACTTCATTGGCAGCGATCATGAAGTCTTCGATGAGTTCGGTCGCGCGGTTCTTCTCCTGTTTCACAATGTCCACAACTTTATCGTTGAGCACCACAGGGCGAACCTCAATCGTTTCGATGTTCAGGGCGCCATGCCGCAACCGTCCGTCCTTGAGTGTTCGCGCAATCTCGTCCTGTAGTTTTAGCTGCGATTGAAGATCAGCGGAGACAGCCACTTTATCCGGGGCCCCACTCCCATTCTCAAGCCACGCCCCCACGGCGTTGTATGTAAGCTGCGCTTTATTGCGAATGACGGCTCGGTAGACACTGCTTGAATGGACGGACCCATCCTGGCTGACTACAAACTCGGTCACCATGCTCAGCCTATCCTCAGTTTCCAGCAACGAGCTGGTGTCTGTCGAGAGCTGCTCCGGCAGCATCGGAAAATTCCGGACACCCGTATACACAGTAGTTGTCTCTTTTGCAGCATGCGTGTCGATTGCCGAGCTCTTGCAAACGAATGCATCCACGTCGGCAATTGCCACCAACACTTTCACTTCTCCATTCGGCAAACGCTCAGCTGTTTCGGCCTGGTCAAGATCCCGCGAGGTGTCGTTATCGATCGAAGACCACAGCAGATTGCGGAGGTCACGAATGTTCGGGTTGGGCTCAACTTTCGGGGGGTGCGCTTTCAGTTCCTCCAGTTCTTTCTGAACCTGCGGAGGGAATTCAGGCTCGAAGCCGTTCTTCATCATTACTTCTTTAGCTGCCGCCTTAAGGTCGATTTGGCTAAAAGGAGTGTCGGTCATGATTGTCACGATAGCGATGCATTATCCTCGGGCCGCAAGGATACTCCGAACGTGCTCGAACACGCCAACATCCATTTCCCGCGCCCCAAATCGACTTTTATTACTTTCGTTGGGCCGGAAGCGGTAAACACTGTTCCCCACAAGCCACTGACCATGGTAGGTTCACCGCGTGTATTATTCCGTACACTGTGGAGGATGCAGCGTGAGGGCTAAGGACGGTGATGTGGCTATAATGGTTGATAATTCAAATTAGTAGAGTGTTGGTGCGGCTCGTCGAGTTTCTAAAACCGGTTCCCGGGAGCCGCCTGTCCCGTTGTGAACAGATTGTTCGCTGGTTCGGTGCTATAAGAGTTTAGGGGTTTCGATGCGGACGACTCTAAAAATGGTAGTCCCGCTGATTGTGAGCGTGGCCGCCGGCTGCCTGCTCTTTGCCGCGTACCAGGTCCATACGGAACGGCGAATCCTCCGCAACGATCTCTCGCATCGCGCAGAAATTCTTGGTGACAGCCTACAGGAATCCATTGAACCCCTATTTGATCGAAGGGCCGACGGAAGCGTCCAACGGCTCATCGACCGGTTCAGCCAGCGCGAACACTTGAAAGGAATCGCCGTATACGACATTAGCGGTACATCTGTTGCCGCAACGTCTGGCCTTTCAACACAACTCCAATCCCAGCCCGCGGCCGCAATCCGTGCCGCGAGCCATAACCTCAGCTACGGCGAATTTGTCCGCATCGATCAAGTGGCGCTGCACATCTATGCCATGCCGCTCCATCTCAACGGACAAATCGTGGGCTCCATGGTGGTACTAAACGACACGAATGCGATCGACACTCAGGTTTCTCACACGCTGCGCGATTCCCTGCTCAACGCCACCTTCCAAACGCTGATCATCTCGCTCCTCGCGCTTGTGCTGGTTCGCTGGAACTTCACGGATCCCCTGGCGCAAACCGCGAAATGGCTTCACTTGCTCCGCACCGGTCAATCCCATGCTGCTCCCGTCCCCGCGCAAGGCGAAGTCTTTGACCAGATCAATCAGGAAGTCACGCATCTCGCTCGTGATCTAAGCGCCGCCCGCGCTACGGCGGAAGAGGAAGCGCGTCTCCGCGATTCGCATGCGTCACTGTGGACGGCGGAACGCCTCCGCGTTAGCGTGCGCAACAAGCTGCAGAATAAGCCGCTGTTCGTCGTCTCGAATCGCGAGCCTTACATGCACGTCTTTAATGACAAAGATAAATCCGTGGGCGTCATCGTGCCCGCCAGCGGTGTGGTCACTGCACTGGAACCTGTCCTTATTGCTTGCGATGGCACATGGATCGCTCACGGCTCTGGCAGCGCCGACCGCGAAGTGGTCGACGCGAAGGATCACCTCCGCGTACCGCCCGATCATCCCACGTACACGCTGCGGCGCATCTGGCTCAGCGCCGAAGAAGAAAAGGGCTACTACGCTGGTTTCTCAAACGAAGGTCTTTGGCCCCTCTGCCACATCGCGCATACGCGTCCAGTATTCCGACCGGAGGACTGGCTTCAGTACCAGAAGGTTAATCGCCGGTTTTCCGATGCCGTCCTTGCGGAAATGGAAGGCACCAAATCGCCCATCCTTCTCCTGCAAGACTATCATTTTGCGCTGCTCCCACGAATGGTCAAGGAAGCGCGTCCGGACGCGCGTGTCGCCATCTTCTGGCACATCCCCTGGCCCAATGCGGAAGCCTTCGGCATCTGTCCCTGGCAGCGCGAACTCATCGACGGTCTTCTGGGTGCTGATCTCATCGGATTCCACATTCAGTCGCATTGCAACAATTTTCTGGAAACCGTTGACCGCGCCGTTGAGGCGCTCACCGACTGGGACCGTTTTACTGTGAACCGTCAGGGCCACGTCACGCGCGTGCGCCCCTACCCCATCAGCGTGTCGTTCCCCGAAATCGCGCCGCAGGCCGAACCGGCGCGCAGTTCCGGCGCGGAGCGTGCCGAATTGTTCGAAGAGTTGGGAATAGAAGCTACCCTACTCGGCATTGGAGTCGACCGCATCGACTACACCAAAGGGATTCTTGAGCGCTTCAGCGGCATCGAGCTTTTTCTGGAGCAGAATCCGACTTATCAGCGGCGATTCACATTCGTGCAGATCGGGGCTCCTAGCCGCACTCACATCGACCGCTACAGGAAGTTTCTGGAGGAAGTCAGCGTTGAGGCTGAGCGCATCAACGCGCGTTTTCAGGCCGGCCGCTGGAAACCAATCGTGTTTGTGAAGAGGCACCATTCGCATCAGGAAATTGAGCGGTTCTACCGTGCTGCATCGCTGTGTCTCGTCACATCGCTCCACGACGGTATGAATCTTGTGGCCAAAGAATTTGTCGCCGCCCGAGCAGACGACCGCGGCGTCCTGATTCTTAGTACTTTTGCCGGCGCCGCGCTCGAGCTCCTCGATGCACTTCTGGTTAACCCGTATGACATCCAGCAACTTGCCGGGGCCATTCACCGCGCACTCGATATGCCCGAAGCAGAACAGTCTGCCCGCATGCACCGGCTGCGTTCAGATGTCCGCGAAAACAATATCTATCGCTGGGCCGCCAATCTGCTTTCCGACCTTACCGAGATTCGTATTGATACCCCGGAGCGGGTCGAAACACGATGAGCCGATTCAAGCGCATGGCTCCCAGCCTTGCGGCGAATTGGGCTCGCGTCGCCGCTCAAATTCAGTCGAGTTGCCGCGTCGCGGTGTTTCTCGATTTTGATGGCACGCTGGTTAAAATCGCGCCCCGCCCCGATGAGGTCAGGTTGGCCCCCGAGACTCGCCGGGTGTTGCGGCGTCTCACGCGTCATCCGCGCGTCACGCTTGTCGTGATCAGTGGCCGCCGCCGCTCCGAGCTCCTGCGCTACATCGGCCTCCGCGGCATCCGCTACTTTGGTCTCTACGGATGGGAGCGTGGCAGTCATTCACCGCTTCCAACCTCGGCTCTCGCCGCGCTTCGGGCTGCTCGAGCCCAACTCTCAATTCATCTCTCCTCCATTCCTGGTCTCTGGGTGGAAGACAAACATTTCAGCTTGTCGGTTCACTTTCTCGGTGTATCCCCGCCGGCACAACGCCAGGCACGGCGCAAGCTTCGTTCGCTGCTCCTTCCTTTTCGGGAAACTCTGAATCTTATCGAGAATCTTAGGGACTCGGAGATCGTTCCGCGCCACATTTTGGGCAAAGGAATCGCGGTGCAGCGATTCCTGGCCGAATCGGCCGGCTGCCGGGTTCTCCCTTTTTATTTCGGAGACGATCTTTCGGACGAACCCGCATTCGACGCCGTGGGTGAGGGTATTTCCATCCGTGTAGGCGCCGCACGCCCGACGCGAGCGCGCTACTCTATACCCGGCCCAGCTGCAGTCGCCGCCGTGCTTGCAAAGCTGGAGGCCGCCCTAATTTGACGAGCCGCCAAATTCCCTCTTAAATTCTTCACTGTCGCTTTACGTATAGGAAACCAATCCGCGGTCATAGATTGCAGACGCGTCACCAATCGAAGATGATTCTGGGTCGAAGGGAGAGACGACCGTTGGCGCCGCTAAAAGATACCCTCTGGTATAAGGATGCAGTTATCTATCAGCTTCACGTGCGCACGTTCTGCGATAGCAATGCGGACGGCGTCGGCGACTTCGCGGGGCTCACTCAGCGACTCGACTATCTGCAAGACCTCGGAATTACCGCCATCTGGCTCCTTCCTTTCTTCCCTTCCCCATTGCGGGACGACGGTTACGACATCGCGGATTACACTTCGGTTCATTCCAGCTATGGATCGCTTGAGGATTTCAAGGCATTTCTGCTGGCGGCTCATAATCGCGGGATGCGTATCATCATCGAAATGGTCCTGAATCATACTTCGGACCAACACCCTTGGTTTAAAGAAGCGCGAAGCTCACGCGAAAACCCCAAACGGGACTGGTACGTGTGGAGTCAGACGGACCTTCGCTATGAGGGTGTGGGAATCATTTTTGTAGACACGGAGACTTCCAACTGGGCCTGGGATCCTATTTCGAAGTCCTATTACTGGCACCGATTTTTCAGCCATCAACCGGATTTGAATTTCGACAATCCGGCGGTTCTGGAAGCGCTGTGGGAAATTATGCGTTTTTGGCTGGATCTGGGCGTCGATGGGTTCCGTTTTGACGCGGTTCCGTATCTCGTGGAGCGCGAGGGAACTCCCTGTGAAAATTTGCCTGAGACCCATGCGATCATCCGCGACCTTCGCAAACGCCTGGATCTGGCCTATCCCGGAAAGATGCTTCTCGCGGAGGCGAATAACTGGCCGGTCAACGTTCGCGCCTATTTCGGAGATGGCGACGAATTCCACACGGCATTTCACTTCCCTCTCATGCCCAGAATGTTCATGTCCGTAAAGCTGGAAGATCGCAAGCCCATTATCGACATCTTTGAGCAGACGCCCGAAATACCCGACATCTGCCAATGGTGCATCTTCCTTCGCAATCATGATGAGCTCACGCTGGAAATGGTGACGGATATCGAACGCGACTATATGTATGACGAGTACGCGACGGATAAGACCATGCGGATCAATCGAGGAATCCGGCGGCGCCTGGCTCCCATGATGGACAACGACAGACGGCGGATCGAACTGCTGAATGGATTATTAATGTCCATGCCGGGAACGCCTATCGTGTATTACGGAGACGAAATCGGCATGGGGGACAATATTTACCTGGGCGACCGCAATGGGGTCCGCACCCCAATGCAATGGAATGGCGATGTCAATGCGGGATTCTCCACCGCGGATCCGGAACGGTTGTATTCGCCCGTAATTTCCAACGCCGTCTATGGCTATCAAGCGATTAACGTCGAATCCCAAATCAGATCGGGACACTCGATCCTTCGTTGGATGAAGTCCTTAATTAAGTTGCGCAATTCATTCCAAGTATTTGGCCGCGGATCGATTCAATTTCTGAAACCCGCAAATCACCGGGTGCTTGCCTACGTCCGCCAATTCGGCGAGCAGACAGTGCTCATTGTGAACAACCTTTCAAGTTCCGCGCAAGCTGTCGAGCTGGATGTGCGAGGCTTTAAGGGCTACATCCCTATCGAGATGTTCGGGAGGAACCTATTTCCCCGATTTGGAGATACGCCTTACTTGCTTACATTGGGGCCTTACCAGTTTTATTGGTTTCGGCTTCGCCGGATTTGATCGATCGACGAACCCCCGATCCTGTCGCTGGATCTGGCGGGTTACTATAGGTGAAAAGAGAGATGGCAAGCGCCCTGGCCGAAGATACGATACTTGCGGACGATCTAATTCGTCAGCTGATCAGCGTAGGTGAAGTGGATCTTCTTGTGGGGATCTCTTCGCATGACGATGCCATCGCAACCTGTCACGCGTTTCGCACCATTGAACAAAGTTTTCAGCAGCATTTTACCAGGCAACGAGCCGTCATCGTCAACGTGTGCGGAGGAGACAACGACGGGTGTGATGCCACGAAGTCTGGGCTTGGAGGCTTCGAAGAAACGAATGGGCCCTCGGCAACGTCACTTCGCACGGTCCACCGAGTGACCGCGGATTTTGCTGTCCCGCCTTCTCCCGGATTGGCTCTGCGCACCGTTCTGACGGCCGCAGACTTGTTGCGTGCGCAAGCGTGTGCCATGGTTTCCCCCGGGACGGCCGATCTAACGCCGGACAGGATAGCCAAACTGCTGACCCCTGTACTCCGCGAAAATTTCGATTTTGTCGCGCCTCTTTACACACGCCACAAGTTTCAAGGATTGCTGGCACGAAATCTGCTCTATCCGATGAGCCGCGCGCTCTTCTGCTGCGGAATCCGCGAGCTCTATTCGGATGAATGGGGATTTTCCGGCCGCCTGGCCACAACTTGCCTCAATCAGGATGTGTGGCATGAAGAGTCGATTCAAACAAGGCCGGAAGCATGGATGGCGATCTCCGCAATTTCTAATGATTTTCGCTGTTGCCAGGCGTTTCTCGGCCGGAAATTGCGATCCGCGACAGGTCCCGGGCCGGATATTGTCGAAGTCTTTCGGGAAACCGTCGGAAATCTGTTCTGGTGCATGGAATCCCGGCAATCCATCTGGGTGGATTGCAAGGGATCGGAATCCGTGCAGACGTTTGGGCCAGGGCAGGAGCTCACTTCGGAGCAGACCGACTTGGACCCGCACGGAATCTTTGAGATGTTCCGGAACGGCGTCGCGGAATTGGGACCGATTTTGAGCTCGATTCTGGATCCCGAAACCTACGCTGAAATTAACGGCATTGTTGCGTCTGAGAAAAGCAGGTTCAGGTTTCCACCTGACCTCTGGGTTAGAACGGTTTATGACTTTGCCGCTTCCTACCACCATACCGTCATTAATCGGGATCATTTGGTCCAGGCCTTGGTGCCCCTATATCGAGGCATGACCTATTCCTTTCTCATGGAGCATTCTGACTCCTCCGCCACAGAAATGGAGGCGGTGAGTGAAAGTCTCTGCGCCGAGTTCGAGCGCCAGAAACCCTATCTGATGGAAAAGTGGAAGGGAAGGATTGAGGTGAAATCATGAGACAAACGATACTGCAGGGCCTAGAGCAGGCCTACAGCAATTTAATCCACATGATCGCTGACTTTCTTCCTCGCCTCTTGGTGATGCTGATTATCATTGCGATCGGGCTGCTCGTTGCATTCCTGCTCAAGTACATTTTGCGAATTGTCCTGAACCTTACGAAACTCGATCAAGTTTCCGAGCAAGCGGGGGCTTCGGGCATTCTGCGGATCGCACATCTTCCGTCAATGACGGCGCTGATCAGCCGCTCCATCTTTTGGCTGACGTGGATTGGCTTCATTTTGCTCGGATTCAGCGTCCTCGGCGTTGCCAGTCTCCAGGGGCAGATTTCGCGGCTATTTCAGTTTCTGCCGGAAGTGTTCGTCGGAATCTTGATTTTGATCGTGGGATTGATGACGGCGAACTTCTTGTCCCGGGCGGCGCTTCTTGCCGCAGTCAATGCCGGGCTCCGTTCCGCAAGAATCCTGAGCTGGTCGATCCGTTTCCTGATCTGGATACTAACGATTTCGATGACTTTGGAGCAGCTCGGCGTGGCAAGGGAGACTGTGATCTCGGCCTTTTCGATCATTTTTGGAGCCCTGATGTTCGGGTTGGCAATTGCCTTCGGGATGGGCGGCCAAGATCTGGCTCGGAAAGCATTGGAGAAATATTTAGGAAATACCCAGAAGGAAAAGGACAAAGAACCACAACCCCTGTAACTCCAGCATCTGAATAGTTTCCCAACCAACGATCAGAAAGCCCGCGCGGCATCAGACAGGCAAAAAAACTAGCCATCGGAATCCCCACATTCTCGATGAGGGCTGCTCTGGTCACAAATTTCTTGCGTCGAGGGTGGCAGGAGCATTAGGATGCGCGAGCTGGGAATCTAAATCGGAAATTCCGGTTCAATGCCTCCACGGATTAAGGCAACAGCGGTCGGCAGCTATCCCGTACCGTCTTGGATGGTCGGAAACACGTCGCGCCTCGTCCTCCGCGATGCCGTAATGACCGTCCTCAAAACTCAAGAACTTGCCGGGCTGGATCTCGTGACCGATGGGGAGCTCATGCGATTCAACACGAGCCATCCGGAGACGAACGGGATGGTGGATTATTTCGCTTCGCAGATGGACGGCATTCGAAAGGAATTTACCCTTTCGGATTTCGACCGGTTCCGAGCCGACCGCGCGCCCGGTTATCGGCTTCTCACGGCGGGTATGGCAGTCGGCAAAATCCAGGAGGGGACACTCAACCTCCCGAGTGATTACGAGTTTGTGCGCGTTCTGACGAAGTCGCCGCTCAAATTCACTTGCACGGGCCCGCACATGCTGTCCAGAGTGCTCACCAATTGTTATTACAATGATGTAGCCGACCTGGCGATGGATTTGGCGAGGGTTCTTCGCCGCCAAATCGAGCTGATCGAGGCGGACGTGGTGCAGCTGGACGAGGCTTGCATCGTCGGCTTTCCCCAGGATGCCCCATGGGCGGCTGAGGCAATTAACCACGCGCTGGATGGCGTTCTGAATGAAAGGGCCGTCCACATTTGTTTTGGCAATTATGGCGGGCAGCCGATGTTGAAAGGATTCTGGCGGGATCTGATCCCCTTTCTAAACTCGCTGCGCGTGGACCATTTGGTGCTGGAGTTTGCCCGGCACGGTTACGGCGAACTGGCTTTTTTTTCCGACCTCGATCCGAAGATCAGCCTGGGGATCGGCCTGGTGGACATCAAGGACAACGAGGTGGAAAGCCCCGAACTGATCGCGTCACGCATCGAGCATATTGTGAAAACGCTCGGGCCTGACCGGCTTCGCTACGTTCATCCGGATTGCGGGTTCTGGATGTTGCAGCGGAGCGTTACGGATCGCAAAATGCGCGCGCTCGTGGAGGGAAGGGATTTGTTCGAAGGACGATTGTGACGGAGCTTTCGGCAAACGGGCGGACGCGGCTGCGCATATGGCTAACCTACCGCTGACGGATGACGACAAGGCCGGGGTTCGAGCGGATTTGTTCAATCACCTGGCTGGAATCGTAATCATTCCGACTTTTAAAGCTCTTCACAACCGCAGGGTCTTCAATTTGTTTGGTGCTTTGCCGGAACCTGTGGAACTCGATCAAATCGTGAATCGGACTCACGGCAACCGGGGTTACTTGCGAGTAGCATTCCGCCTCTTGGCTTCTTGTGGATGGATGGAGGAACGAACCGGCAGAAACGGCGGCAATGTAGCTTACTCGCTCACGGTCAAAGGCCGAATCGCGACGAGCATTGCCTCCACGCATTGCGGAGAAGTGATCTCCTTCCTCCCCAAGGCAATTTTCCTCGAGGACTTCTTGTTTGGGAAATCCGATGAGGCCATTCTTCCGTCCTTGAAAGCTCTCGTGGAAAAGGCCAAGGCCCATTGGGGTCTGACGGCTCAAGGAGATCCTTGGGAGGTGCAGGTCTGCCACCAGGTTCGCCAATATCTCGACGGGCTCCTCGTGGGGCCGGCCCTGGTGTCGTTGGCGCGAGGCGGAATCTTGGAAAGGCTCGCGCAAGGTCCGCAGCAGTTGGACACGCTTCCAGGCAATCACGCAAGTCTTGGCTTGGTGTTTGACTTGCTGATCGCGCAGCGCTGGATGGTGCGGGAGCAGAATCGTGTTTGCCTTACGCCCTGTGGATTCTATGCGTCACAGATCGCGACATCGTACGGTGTAACCGTCTCGTATCTTCCGCTCTTCAATGTTATCGATACGCTTCTTTTTGGGAACCCGCGCATCGCTCGAGTCGATGAGACCGGCTCCGAATTGCTCGTCAATCGGGGGATGAACGTTTGGGGGAGCGGTGGCGCTCACAATACATATTTTAAAAAAGTGGACGAAATTATCGTGGAGATCTTTAACCGGCCGCTCGAACAGCAACCGGAAGGTATCTGCGATATGGGGTGTGGAGACGGCACTCTGCTCGAGCACCTGTATTGCGTGATCAAGTCCCGAACCCTGCGAGGTTCTGTCCTGGACAAACATCCTCTTCTAGTCGTTGGAGTGGACTTCAATAAAGTGGCCCGCCGGATTACCAAACAGAAGTTGCGAAAGGCCGGGATTCCAAACCATTTTGTCATTGCCGGAGATATCAATCGGCCGGCCCTCTTGGCCGGAGATCTCGAGGCGCTGGGACATGACGTGCACAACCTGCTACATGTGCGCTCATTTCTGGATCACAACCGGCCGTACTTGCCGCCGGCGAATTATGTCCGAGGAACGAGGACCGGAGAATCCAGCGGCGCATTTGCTCATTTGGGAGAAGAGATTCCATGCGATGAACTGGAAGAGAATCTGGTTCGACACCTGCACCGCTGGGCGCCGTACGTTGGCAGGTTCGGCCTGCTCATCCTCGAACTCCATACCTTGCCACCGCAACTGACCGCCGCCAATTTGGCAAAGACTCCCGCAGTGGCCTACGACGGAACGCATGGATTTTCGGATCAGTATCTCGTGGAACTGCCGGTATTTTTGAAATGCGCCCGCGAAGCGGGATTGCAAATGGATCCGCGGTATCAATGCAGATTTCCCGCTTCGGATTTAGCCACGGTGAGCATCAATTTCTTTACTGCTGCGGCCCCATCGAATTGATTCGGTTCGTCCGAATTTCTCGCGAAGGATTCAGAAACTCGGAGCCGCCAAAGAACAAGCACGCATTGTGTTCAGTGAGTTGCAGCGCCGGCGTAGCGCCCGGGGTCAAGAAACGAGGGTTCGGCCCGACAGTTATCGACATGAACACTACACCGCTGAAAGCATAAACGGCAGTAACGTCATTGGTCCGCTCCACGGGCCAATACAATTCATTCGCGTAGGCAGGTCGGACCGACTGTCTTAGGGCAACTCTTCGAAGACCATGAGATGGGCTTCTTCCGTTATCCAATCGCGGACGCCATATTGAGTTGTGGGAATCAGCTGAACGAGGTGCTTCGGGACAGCCGCATAATATCGTTTCAGTTCCGGGATCCAGATCCCGGACTTGGCGATTGCACCGGTTGGCACTTTCCCGAGTAACTGGAAATGGTCCGGATCATCCTCATGAAACACGGCCAGCGTGCCAGTACTTCCTGAGAAGTAAACCCGTTTGGACGGCTCGTCATAAAAGATTTCGTCACCGCCGCCGGTGGCATCCAGTGTTTGAACCACCTTTCCTGTGTCCGTATTTATGATCACCAGCTTCCCGGGATCAACGTTGTGTCCCCCTCCTAACCGGCTGCCCATAAACAACCGATGATGAGCCGTGTCGAGACCTGCGACGTGGGGCTGCGGGCCTCCGGCGGTGGACCACTCAGCCACAATCGCGCGCTTCGCAATGTCGACGACCTTGACGACGCTCTCACCGTTTACAACGTCTCCCATTCCCGCATATAGCCGATTCGCTGCAGGGTCCAGTACGATGCCCGCAGGTTCTTGGCCCTCCATCTTGATACTGCCGATCAGCTTGGCCGCCTTGGTGTCGACAATTTCGATGGAACCTTCCTTACTTCCTTCATCCCTGGTCCTGACGGCGACGTAATACAGACCTTTGGCGGCGTCGAAGGCCGCGTTATCTGGGTCCCTGCCTGGAGCGTTCTTTCCACCCGTTAGCGCGATCGTCTTGGAGATCTCAAACGTAGTTCCGTTCAGAGCCACAACCGTGTTGTCTCCGAGGTCCACCCAGAGTTCGTTCGTAGCTGAATCAAAGAATGGTTTGCGAGGATTTCCGCCAACCTTAATCTCTTGGATCACCTTGCCAGCTTTCATATCCACGACGACAACCTTTTTGTTGTTTTCCGCGGAAAGAAACAGGTGCTGGTTTTTCAAGTCATAGCTGAGGTGGTCCATGTAGCCTTCGGTCGGCAGCGGGATGGTTTCGACCAGCCTCAGAAGACCTGACATGTGCACCATGGGCGCCTGGCGATTGACATACTCCTTCGACTGCTGCTGAGCCCTTATGTTCGAAACGAAGACCACGCAGAAAGTCAAGGCGACTGCCGCATAAATTCTAATTTCCCCGCTATTCAATCGCATTGACTTTCTCCTTTTTTGAAATGCAAGTTGCTCCGGCTTGACGCGCACCGGCAGAACCATAGGGTTATAACTAAAAAGTAAATCGAATCTGTAGCTCCAGCCGGCGGTTGTCCGCGGTTTCAAAGAACCCCTCGCCATTGGGTCCGCCTGCGATCTTGTTTGCGAAGCCAAACAGAGGCGAGGTGATATCGCCGGTGATTGGTCCGGGATTGTTGTGATTCAGCAGGTTTTGGATGGACATCGCCACGATCAAGTTATACCGATGGACGGTTTTCGGCGACCCGATAATTCCGCCGAGCCCTCTGCCGGAGGCCTGCGCTGTGGTGGCGCCCCCTGCGCTGGCACTTGGGCGTTGTTCGGCAGCGCGGCCAATCTCCGATCCGAATCCGATAGCCTTGGCGATTCGCAAGTTCACCCGCATCTGTGCCGGACCGCGCCCGTAATTTCGCCCCAGAATATGTTCGCCCGGTGAAGGATTCGGGTCCAGCAGGCCGTATTGCGTCTGGACCAAGCCTGGCTTACTGGGATCAGTGGCAATCCCGGGACGTGCATTGAACAGAGTGGTCCCGTAGAGGTCGCTTCCGGCGGTAATGTCAAAGGGCGCGCCGGACTGGACAACCACAAATGGGCTGATGCGTACATTCCACTTGGTATTGACGGAACCGCCAAACGTTACTCGGTGGCGCACGTCTGTTGCCGCCGGACCATACTCACCCGAGAGGTCGTAAGGGTTTGCCGGCACGGTGTCGATGCCATCCGTACTGCTCCTCGAGCGATTCAGCACGTAGAAACCGAAGAGGGAAACCCCTTGTTTAAGCCTCGTATTGATGTTGGCAACAATCTGGTTCTGATTATAAATCCCTGAGGACTCCATGCGGAATACGGGCCCTGGATGGCCGAGCGGAAACGTGCCGCTGCCCGGCAATGGTGCGTTGAGGTCCTCCGAACGGTACAGGTGCACCCCGTGGGAATTCGTGTAGGTGACCGCGAAAGCAGTGCTCGCCGACAATTGTCGCTCCAAAGTCAAAGCCGATTGCAGCACGTAAGGCGCGCGCAGGCTGGAACTCACTGCCTCGACGGACTGGTACCCCCCCAGAGCTGGCAGCGAGGCCGGGGAGGGAATATTCGGATCGAAGAAGAAATCCGGATTGTTGACCACCCACTGCTGCTGAACAATTCCGTTGTAGCGTTCGGCCGTGACGATGTCCGATAGAGGGAAGCGACTATAGAAAATGCCAAAGCCGGCGCGCAACACAGTCTTGGCGCGAGAGTTGCCGGCACCCCCTCCGGGAGCCCAGGAAATTGCGACGCGAGGCGCGAAATCCCGCCAGTCGTGGATATAACTCTGGGTTTCATACCTGAATCCGAGATCGACAGTTACGTTTGGACGCACCAGCCACTCGTCGCCGGCAAACACCCCTACGTCCACCTGGTGAGCCGAGAGATTAGGGATCCCCGTGTCGATGCTGAATTGCGTAGCCCCGCCGCCCAACGCCCGAATCTGTGCCTCTGTATCGCCCATCTGGTGAAACAATTGAGTACGGCGATACCGTTCGATGGACTTGATAGTCGTGAATACCGGCTTTCCAGATCCGTCGAGCACGGGTTGGTTGTTGGAATCCAATTCCGGGGCGAGGCCGCCTCCAAAGGTGAACGTGCCGTTGAAATTCTGCGGTGTGACGCTGTTATCCATTTGTCCGCGCAGACGAACACCGAACCGCAAGGTGTGCTTGTTTCGAACCATCGACGTATAGTTTTGCAGCTCGAAGTAATTCTGCGTATCGAGGGATTGGCCGTTCTGCGAGCCGCCGCCCCGGAACGACCCCAGCACCTGGAGTTCCGGGCTGAGACTATTGGACGTGATCTGATTAGCAGTGCGGAAGTACTGGAAGCGCGTTTCATTGATATTTCTGCCCAAGACGGCGGTCTCGGTCATTTGCACGGTCTGATCCGTGAAGGTCACGTGATACCCGCGAGAGATCAGGTCGAAGCCGCCAATGCCGCCATCACGGACATCCGAGTGCGTAAAGTCGTAGGCAACCACCAGTGTATTATTTTGATTGAGCTGATAATCCACGCGCGGGTTGAGCCGCGTGAAGCGCTGCGGTGTTGTGAGCACGGAGTTGAAAGGCACGGCGGTGAACGTCTGCGGGTCGAGAATGACACCATTCGAGATGGAGCCATTGTCGACCATGTTCCGCTGCCATTCGATAGCGAATGAGGCGCGCTTGCCCAAGGGACCGCCGGCATTGCCCTCAATTTCGTTGAGCATGAATGGCGCCTTCTGGGAAGAATATGGATTCCTCGAATTCCAAAAGTCTTTCCCAAAGCTGTAGTCCGCTGTTCCGTGGTATTTCTCCGTGCCGGGCTTCGTGAAAATTTCGATGCGACCATAACCTAGGGTGTCATACTCGGGCGAAAACGGATTCTGGTTGATCCGAATCTCGCGAATCGACTCTTTCGCCGGAAGATTTCCCCCGCTGAATCCATTGACAAACATCGCCCCGCCACTGGGCCCGGCTGAGGGGCCGGCAAGCGCCTGCAAGTCCGCCTCGAGGTCGGCAGGATCATCGGACAGCGCTTCCAAGTCAGAGCCCTGCAACGTCACCGCACTGGCATTATTTGCCGAACTGACGCTAACGCTGGGGGCTTCTTCTTCCTTTACCGTAACCTCCTGCTGCTCCATCACCACAGCCAGCTCCAGGTTTAAAACTTGAGGCTGACCCCGGACGATCACCACGCCTGGTTTTTCTATGTCAGCGAAGCCTTTTACGCGAACGCGCAGGGTGTAAGTGCCTGCAGGCAGATCACGGAAGACGTAACGGCCCTCGGACTGGTCGGTGGTAGCCTCCCGCGCAGCTTCGCCGGGCCCGATGAGCGTGACGGGGATGTTTGGGACTACTGCGCCAGATTGGTCAGTCACCTGGCCGCGCAGGCTAACTTCACCAGACTGGGCCAGCAGCGTGACGGAAAGAAAACACGAAATAAGCAAAGCATGAAAAGCGCGTCTCAAGATTTCATGCACTGATGACCTCGCTTACCTTTGGAAAGGTTGCCATCGTTTGTGTTCCATCTCCCTACCCGGACTTTGCCACAGCGTCGTTACGATTCCTTATGGGAACGTCTGCACTAAGGACCGCCCTCTCCACCATTCATACCCAGGCTCCACGAACCCACCACTACCTGGTTGCTCCCTTTGGGGCGCGCGGCCAGAATTGGCTCCACGTCGGCTAGGATGTCGATAGCCGTCACTTCCGATGCCTTCGCCCCTTCCGTGCTCACTACGATCAATGGATCACCGGGTTTCAGCTCGCCGAGATCCAAGGCAGGTGCGCGCTCCAACATTTGCTGCACGTCGAGCTGCTCAGCGCCCGGCTCGCTTACGGCCTTGCCTTCAGTTGTTCCCCCGGAGTTGAGCGCAGCCAGTGAATGGGCCACTGCCGGAGGAAGGTGATGCAACTTTGAATCCGCATTCGTTCGAACCAGGACGGGCTGTCCCGATGCTAAATCCTTGACGGCTATGGAATGGTTTTGCACGTCAACCGAAACTACAGTGACCCCAAGATTTCGAAATGTGCCGGACACAATTTTTTCCGCCGCAAAGCGTCCGCCATCTTCGCTCTTCGTGCCTAGCGCTCGCATTTGATCCCCGACCTTGATTTGTTCGAAGGTACTTGGCTTAGCGTCGCTGAATTTCACCGAATCCGGAGCGTAACGAAGCAAAACAACATTGGGCACCAGTGCGACGGACACCGCATGTGTGGGATTTCCGGCTGTGGGTGGCGCCGCAGGAGACATAACTGTGATCTCCCTGGTCTCGGAGTTCACTGCTTGGACAGTTCCACCGATGCCGCGGCGCTGCCAATCCAAGCGCTCGGCTTCGCGGGCGCTGGCCAAATCCGATTTGGTCATCACGATTACGGAAGTGGCAAGGATGGATTTCTGGTCCTCCGAAACGCGGCCCCGCACAAGTACACGATCACCGGTGCTAATGTCGCTTATGGTGATCTTGGTGGCGGTATTCAAATTTGTCGCCCCGGGTGGAACACGCAAATATGAAACTCCGTCGCCAAGCTCGATGAGCACATCAGGACCCGCGTCGGTGTGCAATGTCAAACTGCCTGCTTGAAGTTTTGTGACCACGCCAATGGGTCGAACGGACTGAGAGGATGAAGCTGTTCCCGAACCTTGCGCCAAAGCTGATCCCATCCAAAACACCATTAGAGGCAAAATCACGAAACCCTTCCTCATTGGCGTCACCTCTCCTCTGGTTTGCGCGGGTATCCCAAGATTCCAGTTTTTATCTCCATGCGCGGCCGCATCTTCGAATTGGGCGCGAATCGCAATGGCCAATGGCGATTTCTCCTGCATTTGCTATGTATTTCCGTCAGAAGACGTCGCCAATTATGGTACTGGAACAACCTGAAGACTTCCTGAATGTCTATTGAGTTACGGGAGGATCATGATCTAGAGCGGGCTGAATCTTGGCTAGCGAGGCTGGAGACTACAGAAGTCCAGCGCTGCGCTGGACTTCTGCAATCCTTACCCAAGACCCCGCTTCGCCCTAAACGCCTCATGAGAGACGAACTGGGCCGGTCAAAAACAAATAGGATTTCTTACCGGCATTCCGACCTGTCTAGGTCAGCGCCCGTATACCAGCACGCGAAAGTTTCCCGGCTTCGCTCGTGGAAGCGGATGGGGCTGTTTTTCTGTGGGAGCCGCCGGCGGATCAAAATCCGATGTGCTCAGGAACAGATTGTGGGTCTTGGGATCGATTTGCATCGTCTTCGCGCCATACTCGGTCTTGACTGTCTCGACTTCACTGAGCTTGTCGGGTGAGTCTTCATGGAAAATGTGGATCATGCCTTCGCGCGTCGAGACAAACAGCATCCCCGTGGCAGGCTCAAAGACGTTAGCGTCCACGCCAGCGGTGATGGGGAAGGATTGAATGACTTTTCCATTGTCGGCGTCCATCATCACCAGGAATTGAGGGTTGCGGCCCGCGGAGAATAACCGCCGGTTCTTGGCATCGATCGCCATCGCCACCGCCTGTCCCTCCGGCGCAACCGGCCATCGCGCCTTGATCTCCAGAGTTTTGGTATCAATGGCTACCACGTCGTTCTTCTCTTCGTTGTTGTCGTACAGCATCCCTTTTCCATCGACGGCGGGGAACTCGACTGCGCCGACCAGGTCAATGTTCTTCACCACAGCTCCCTTCACCGGGTCGATCACCGTTGAGTTATGGCTGTCGCCGTTGAAGGTAAAGATGTACTTCGACGCCGGATCGTAGATGATGGAGTCGGTGTCGGGCTGATTCGTCTTGACCTCGCCGGTCACCTTCAAGGTCTTGAGATCAAAAATGACCACCTTCTGGCCCTCACCATCCGTGATATATCCCTTGCCAAGCGCCTTGACTACGACGACTCCGTGGCAGCGTTGCAAGCCGCCAATCGTGCCCACCACGGTGTAGTCATCGGCGTTGAGCACAACGACTTCCGTGCCGTGCGAGACGTAAACGCGGCGCGCGGCGGAATCAACCGTGATGTAGTCAAAATACTCGGTGCCGCCCGGCGCCGCGGCCAAGGGAACTTTTTTGAGCAGGTGGTAACTGACTGCCGGCGGACTCGCCAACGTGTAAGTGCCGAACAGCAAAAATGACAAACCAACTACAAGGCGTCCAAGGCTAGAAAACTTCATGGAACTTCCTCCTTTGATTGTATTCATCGTGTCGTGAAACAGGCAATGGCAACAGAACTTGTCGCAGGCTCCCGGTCCGGGTAGCTCGGATATTTCGGTTAAGGAACCACGTCAAACACCAGGATTTGCGCTTCCTGGCCGGCCTTCGTCGTCGCAGCACTGACAAAGTATTTATTGAGCTCGGGAACGAGACGCGCATTTCTGGCGCCCGGGACGGTAGGAATGTTCGCAATCACCTCGTAATGGTCCGCGTCCTTTTGCTGGATCACTGTAATGGCACCAGGTGCTCCGCCCAAATTTCCGCCCGGGACATAGAGGCGGTGAAGTACAGGATCATAAGCCAGATCGTCAACGGAGTCGGCCGTCGGAAGGCTGGTGACTTCCTTCCCCGTGTCCGTATTCACAACCACCATCCTGGAAGGCTTGCGCGTGGCCACAAATAAACGGTGCGTGGATTCGTCGTACTGCATCGGCACGTTTTCCAGGCCCGCGGTGATGGGCCACGTCGTAATCAAGGCGCGGGTCTTGCGATCGAGCACTCCAATTACATTGGCAGTGGTCATGTTGACGAAAAGACGCTGACTGGATTTTTCAAGCGCCATGGACTCGAGCCGGTTGGTATCCAGCTTGATGTCCTCCAACTTCTTACCACTCACCGCATCCACGACGCTGATGAGGCAGTACGGTGTTTTGGCTTCGCGGCCGCCGTTTACGATGTAGAAATATTTCGTGGCAGCATCGTATACGATTGGGTCTGCGTCGATGCTCAACGGGGTTTGGCCCATCAATTCGAGTGTCTTGTAATTGTAAATCTTCAGCTCCGAGGCTTCTCCATCCGTGACAAAGATTTTATTCATTTCCGGAAAAGGCAGGACGTTGTGCGGTCCCTTGAGGCCGGTAATGGTCTGGATTTTCTTGTTTGTATGCAAGTCAAGAACTTCGATGGCCCCCTCTCCATCGGAAGCAACAAAGAGTCGGTTGCCTTTCACATCCGCACCCATGTGGTCCCAATGACGCGGGACACCCTCAAATGAAACAGTTTCGACAAGCTTGAGTGGCGCCTTCTCCTGAGCTTGAGACTTCGCTCCCCAAGCCAGCACCAGCGCCAGAACGACTAGAAGTTTCTTCATGTTCTCCTCTTTCTGTATCGTAAGTTTCCGGCGGGTGGATGAATCCACAAAAGCCTCCGGGTGTCAATGAATGCTCGCATCGATTCCAAACTGCGAGTGCGGGTTCCCTAAATCACCAACTAACCTTGAGCGCGAACTGAATTTGCCTCGAATCGGTTGTCGTCGCCGTCAGCACTCCAGCAGTCCCTGTGGGGTTGCCCTGTGAATCAAAGACATCCAACTTTCCTACCGTCGGCGGGGCAAAGTTGGCGTGATTCAAGATGTTGAAAATTTCCACCCGGAACTGTGTGTTGAAGGTCTCCGAGATTTTCCTGAAAGAGTTGTTCTTGAACAACGAAAAATCGAGGTTCGTAAGGCCCGGCCCATACACGACGTTGCGGCCGGCGGTTCCCGCGAGGTTGAAGCACCTCAGATAATTCGGCTTCGTGGGATCCGAACTTTGGCCGAAAGCCGGATCGCAGCCAAAAGGTGGCGCCGCATTAAAGAAGGCCACGCTCGGGGCCGTTGGGATCGCAAAACACTGTGTTTTGAGGTAATTTTGAGTGTTCCTCGGGTTGATGAGCGACGAGCAGCCGGGCGCCCCACTATAGTTCGGGAAGGCCCATGGGTCCGAGCTATTCAGGCCCAAGGGGTCGCCGTCGCTACCGAAAGTTGGAGTGAAGGGGTAGCCGTCGTTGGCCTTGAAGATAGCTCCAAGCTCCCATCCATTCGCTACGAATGCCACAGGGCCGGAGGCGGACTTGATCGTTGGGACTTGCCAGTTGGCATTGATTACCAGGACCCGAGGGATATTGTAGTCGGACACGGCACGGCTCGTTCTCAAATCGTCCCAGTGAATGCTTGAAAACGCGTTCGCTAACGTATCGCCGTTCGTTGCCCCGGAGTTGTTGTCAATGCTCTTGCCCCAGGTAAACGATCCCTGGACTTGCAAGCCATGGCTCATTTTTTTCACGACTCCCACTTCGAGCGCGCTATAGAAAGAGTCCCCCGCCCAAAACAAGGACCGGATGGCTCCGGAGATAGAAGTATTGATTTGAGCGCCGCTGGCGACCGGGTTGGGCCACAGATAGCCCGCCGGGGTCAGCGCAATGGGGAAGACGATATTGGCGTCGTCAACGCGAAGCGCCTGATGCACACCATGCGAGCCTGCAAAGCCAACGACCATGGTCAAATTCGGAGCAAGCTCGCGCTGGAGATTCAGATTCCATTGCATCACGTAATTACGAGGAGGATTCTTTTCGACGTGCTCATATTCCAAAGAGTGGGGGCCGAGGTCCTTAATAGGATCTACTATTCCGCCAGGGAACTTGCCGGCCAAAAATGCCGCATCTTTCGTTGCGCCGATTTCGGTGAACGGGGCTCCCCGGCCGACCATCGTTATAGTCGTATAAAGCATGGGGAGAACATCAAACATCCCGAACCCGCCGCGCAGCGCGGTCTTCCCGTTTTTGAACGGGTCCCAGGAAAAACCCACCCGCGGTTCGAAATTTCGCAATGTCGGGTTCTGGAAGTAAGGACCGGTCGCGCCGCAGGAATCCCCCGCCGGGCCCGTGAACGGCTTCGCGCATGTGGGTTGTGCATCGGTGACAAAATACAGGTTCGTGAGATTTCCGTGAGCCTCTGTCGGTACGGTCGACATCTCATACCGGAGACCTAAATTCAGCGTCAGGTTTGGGCGCACCCGCCAATCATCCTGAACATAGGCGCCGACGATCGACTGACGCATACCGCGCTGGCCGGGCAATCCTGGAAAACCTCCCGTAAAACGAGAGGGTTGGTTAGTAAGAAATTCAGGGATCGTTCCAAAAGTAAAAATACCGTGGTAGTCGGCGGTGAGGTCGACTTCGTTGAGCTGATCCCGTTCGAAGCCGAAGCCGAATTTCAAAGAATGGAGACCCCTGGTTAAAGAAGCGTCATCATAGACCTGATACGAGTTCCAATTTCGGTAGCTCGTAGGACTCGCACCGTTCCCAATTTGCGTGAGCCCCGTAACGAACGCCTGGGGTGCAGTTCGCCCGGATACCCAACCCAGAGAGGTGTCCGCTGCAAGAGGATTGATGGCTGTGCCCGGCAGACCGCCCACCCGAGCCCGGTTGAATCCAACCCGGACAGAGTTGACGAAACCAGGGCCAAAAATATGACTCTCTTCCAGGGCAACAAATTGCCGTTTCGCCAAGTTGTGGTTCAGAACCTCATCCAGTAAATCGGGCGTGTTCTCAAGAGATTTGTCAAAGTCATAGGTTCCGAAGAGGTTGTCCTTCTCCGAAAATTTCTGGTCCACGCGAATGGTGAAATAATTTTCACCGACAACATCCTGCCCGGCAAACGGGGCGAGCGCCACATTCCCATCCCCAAAGGGTTGCCCCGTCGGGACAGGTTCGATTCCAAGATATTTTGCCACCGAGGGATCAACCGTCACTTGACACTGGAATTGGACGGTGGTCGGAATGCAATAAGATGGTGCCGGGTTGTTGACTGGGTCCGGGAAGTTCAGGAGCCCGTTGCGCGCATTCGGTGAGAGCACAATGGGGCTGAAAGTAGTTCCTAAGGACTGTCGGATGCCCTCATAGTCCCCGAAGATGAAGGTGCGATCCTTCCGGATGGGAGCGCCCGCTGAAACGCCGAATTGATTGCGCCTGAAAGGCGGCTTTGGAGTACCAGTGGCATTGTCAAAGAAATTGTCGGCATCCAGGGCGCTGTTGCGCAGAAACTCATAAGCGGAGCCGTGAAACTGGTTCGTTCCCGAACGCGTGATGGCGTTCACCACGCCCCCGGAGGTCTTGCCGTACTCCGCCGAATAGTTACTGGTCAGGACGCTAAATTCCTGGATGGCATCCACTCCCAGGTTTCCGCCCAGCAAACTCCCCGGACCGCCATTCGCGTAGTCGTTGATACTGATGCCGTCCAAGCGGTAGTTATTCTGCTGAGGGCGCGCGCCGGAGATGACCGACTGGGCTCCAATGCCACGATTATCATCGGCGTTGCGAGCGTGCATCTCCGCGCTATACACGCCAGGCTGGAGATTGGCAAGATCGGTCCAGGAGCGGCCATTCAACGGCAACTCGCGCACTGTCGTGGCGTTCACCGTGGCGCTCAACTCGGACGAGGTCAGCTCCACTGTGGGCGCTTCGGTCGTGACCTCCACCGTTTGACTCATCAGCCCAACCTGCATCGTGAAGTCAAGGACCTGCTCAGCCCCTACCGTCAACGTGATGCCTTTCTCCAATTGAGTCTTGAATCCTGTCGCCGCAACTTTGACCTCATACGATCCAGGCAAAAGGTTCGGAGCTATATAAAGGCCCGCCGCGTTGGAGGAGACCGTACGGGTCACTCCCGTGGCTAGGTCGGTGATGGCGACTTGAGAGTTGGGAATGAACCCGCCGGAAGCATCCTTCACAGTGCCGGTCAGCGTTGCTCCCGCAACCTGCGCATACGCCTGACCGGTCCCCAATAGACTGACGGTCACAATCACGAATATCCAAACAGCGGCAGCACACTTCTCCGCATACGGTTTGCGTTGCATCGGAATCCCTCCTCATTCACTGCGGACCTGTACAGCGCGGTACATCACGCAAGTTATTGAATGGGCCCGAATTCGATTTAGGAACCAATTTGGAAAATGCCGTCTATCTGTTCGTAATTCTCGACCTGTGAAAAAATCTTTTCACCATGCCGACTCAGAAATAACACCTTGGATTCCCGTCACGAAGAATCCAATATTTGAACTTCGGGCGCCTCGTCACTTCAAATCATTTCGATAGATCTTTCCGCCCTTCATCACAAATTTCATTCGCTCCAGCTCGGTGATGTCCTTCAGCGGATCGCCGGAAACGGCTACTAGATCGGCGTACTTACCCTTCTCGATCGATCCAATCCGGTCTTCCCATCCCAGCATCTGCGCATCAACCATCGTTGCAGATTGCAGAGCCGCGGCAGGCGTCATGCCGTGATTGACCAGCCAGGCAAATTCGACGGCCTGCGTTCCATGGAGGAACGGCCCACTGGACCGAGGATCGCCGGCGGTTCCGTCCACGCCGCTCCCCCAAGCGATTTTTACGCCTTTGGCGAGAGCATTCTTGAAATTCCTTTCGAAGATGGGAATGATGCTGTACTTGCCGCCTGTGTTCTTCCGATCGTTCTCTGCGATCTCGGGCATCGTGTAACGGTAACCGGTAACGTCAAAATAAATTCCCTTTTGGACCATCATGGTCACTTCGGAATCGTCCAGGCCTTGCCCGTGCTCGATGCAGTCCACGCCGGCGAGGATGGAATCCTTCAGACCTTCGCCGCCATAGGCATGGGCCGCGACTTTGCGACGATGGCGATGCGCCTCGTCCACGATGGCTTGCAGTTCGGCGAGCGTAAAGGTTGGGTCGACGAACAGCTCGCCGTCAAAGCCGAATGAGTAGGCCCCTGTCGGGAACACCTTAATCCAATCGGCGCCGTAATGAATCTGTTCGCGTACAACTTCGCGCGCGTCGTCGGGCCCGTGTATGTCCTGACTCCCCCCTGTGATAATACTTCCTGGACCCCCGATATAGTCGGTACCCGACGCGCCGATCCCTCGGGTGGAAACTTGCATTCTGGGACCGTCGATTATGCCCCTGTTTATGGCGTTGCGTACGTCGATGTCGCCATAGCCTTCGCCGTGGGTTCCCATATCACGCGCCGATGTGAAGCCCGCCCGCAGGGTTGTTCGGGCGTTCTCTTCGGCCATCAGCGTCCAAGCTTCCTTGGTCGTGTTCACACGGGCGCCAGCGCTCAAGCTGCTGAAGACATGCGTATGTGCATCGACGAACCCGGGCATGACAGTAGCTTGACTGAGGTCGATCACCTGGGCTCCTGACGGAACCTGAACTCGGTCAGCGGGCCCGACTTCAGTAATTTTTTCGCCGTTAATCAACACGACTTGGTTGTTCAGCATTTGGCCGGCCTTGCTGTCAAACAAGTGACCGGCACGAACCGCGACCACTTGAGGAGTTTGCGCCCAGATTGGAGTTGCCGTTAAGAATAACACAAATGGTAATATAGCTAGACACTTACGGTCCATTGGTTTCCTCCGACTAAAATTGAAATAACATCACTGCTGTGCTGCCCACCATCTATTTCCAGTTCTAGTAAGCCAAGGTGAAGCGGACACCGTAGGAGTCACGCTTCGCCGAATCGTGCGCGATCGTTGTTGTTACCAGATCACCTTGAGCGCAAATTGGATTTCCCTTGCATCCGTCGTTGTCTTCGTCAAGAGGCCCCCTGTTGACAACGGCGCGCCCGAGGAGTCGAAGATATCCGTATTGTCGGGAGAGACGGGCAACGCAAAGTTGGCGTGATTGAGAATATTGAAAATTTCGGCGCGGAACTGAATGTTGAATGCTTCCGAAATTCTCCTGATGTAGTTGTTCTTGAAAGCGGAGAAATCGAGATTCGTGAGCCCTGGTCCGGGAATATCGTTACGACCGGCGGTTCCTCGAAGGTTGAAACACTGTGGCGGAGTGCCAATCGCGTTCGGACCGAAAATTGGATCCGAACTGCACATCGGCGTTGGTCCCCCGAAGAATGACGCTGGCGCCGTTGGCACCGCGAAGCATTGCGACTTGATGTAGTTGTTGGGATTTCTCGCGTTGATGAGTGAACTGCAACCCGAGGCTCCGCTATAACTCGGGAAGGCCCATGTGTCGGTGCTGCTTATTCCCAATGGATCGCCGTCCGTACCGAATGTGGCGCTAAATGGGGGGCCGTCATTGGCCTTGAAAATCGCCTCCAACTCCCAGCCATTCGCCGCCCAATTCAACGCCGAAGAGCCGGATTTCATCGTCGGGAGTTCCCAGGTTGTGTTAATCACCAGAGTTCGGCCAACGTTGTAATCGGACAGTGCACGAGTTAACCTCAAATTGAACCACTGGAGACTTCCAATCCCGTTGCCGAAGGTATCGCCGGCGATCACCCCGGAGTTGTTGTCGATGCTTTTTCCCCAGGTATAGGATCCCTGAATCTGGAGCCCACGGCTCAATTTCCTAAAGACGCCGATTTGCATGGCGTTATAGGCGGAATTGCCGGGCCAAGTCAGGTACCGGACCGCTCCCACATTCGAATTTGAATTGATGACGGTTCCAGGGCCAGGGGAGGGCGGGTTTAGCGGGTTATTGTCTGGCACAACAACAACCGGATAAAGATAGCCGGCGGAAGTAAGAGTTGGAATGACGCTATTGCCGTCGTCGGCGCGGAACGCCTGGTGACGTCCACGCGACCCGACGTAGCCGATCGTCCCGGTGAACCCGGCGAATTCGCGCTGCACATTGAGATTCCACTGCATCACGTAATTGCGCTTGGGATTGTGCTCTACGTAACCGTACTCCAGGGCGGTCGAGGCAATGTTAGAAGTGATTTTAGTTAGCGCTCCTGCGGGGAAACTCCCTTGGGGCAGTTTGGTTGCACTCCCGATTTCGAAGAACGGTGCGCCCCGGCCGTTCAAAGTGACCGTCGTATAAAGCAAGGGAAGGACATCGAAGATACCGAAGCCACCGCGCACGGCGGTCTTTCCGCTTCCGAACGGGTCCCAGGCAAACCCGACTCGCGGCTCAAAATTGTGCAGGGTGGGGTTCGAAAAGTAGGGAGCGATCGCGGCGCAATCGCCGAAAAGGACCCCACAATCGGGATGCGCAGCGTCTAGTGTGGGAAGGTTGGTGGTCTTGCCTTTCGTTTCCTTGATCACCGTTGACATTTCATAACGCAGACCCAGGTTCAGGGTCAGCCGCGGGCGGATGCGCCAGTCGTCCTGAACGTAACCGCCGTAAATGGCAGTCCGCATGTATCGTGGGCTGACCAATCCTGGAATAGAACCAACAACACCCTTAGGTTGGTTCTGCATCAAGGCTGCTATCGACCCGAACTTGAAAGTTCCCAGAAAATCGGCCGTGGCGGTTGTTTCATTGAGTTCATCCTTTTCCATGCTGAAGCCGAATTTCAACGTGTGGAGACCCTTGGTCAGAAACGCGTCGTCATAAAGCTGATAGGCGTTCCAAGCATAGGAAAAGGTTGGAGGTGCGAAGCCAGGGACAGTGTTCAGACCACTCACGGTGACTTGGGGCGGATCGAATCCCGGCGCCCAGCCCTGCGTAGTATCAGCCGCCACGGGATTGAGAACCTTGACCGGGTTGGAGGCAAATGCGCGGTCGCGGTTGAAGCCAAGCCGGAAACTATTGCCTATAGCTGGGCTGAAGACGTGGTTTTCTTCGACGGCGACAATTTGCCGCTTGGCGATGGATTGTTGCAGGAGGTTATTAAGAATGTCGGGCTGCGTCTGAGGGGAGTAGTCGTATGCGTACGTGCCGAAAAGGCTGTCCTTCTCGGAAATTTTCTCGTCGACCCGAGTCGTAAAATAATTTTCGCTGACGATCTCTTGGCTGTTAAAAACGTACTGACCAATGTCCCCATTGACCGCTCCAGTGGGCATATGGAAAAAGGGCAAATACTTGGCCACACTATTATCGACGCAGACGTTCGCCGTAGGATCGAGCAGTGTCGAGTTAGCCGGGCACGAGCCAGTGTGAGGAGGTAAGTTTTGCCCTGGGTTGTTTGGGTCGGCCAGGATGCCCAGGCGTGCGTTGGCGGAAGGAACGCCGGAAGATACTGTCGTTCCCAGCGACTGACGAATTCCTTCGTAGTCGCCGAAGACAAAAGTGCGGTCTTTTCGAATCGGGCCGCCAGCGGACGCGCCGAATTGATTGCGCCGGAAAGGCGGTTTTGGAACACCATTGGAATTGTCAAAGAAATTGTCGGCATCCAGCGCGCTATTGCGCAGGAACTCGTACACGGAACCGTGGAACTGGTTCGTACCCGAACGCGAAATGGCATTCACCACTCCGCCGGAGGTTTTCCCGTACTCCGCCGAATAGTTGCTGGTCAGAACACTGAACTCCTGGATGGCTTCCACTCCGAGGTTCTGACCGAGCACGCTTCCGGGCCCCCCGTTGGAATAATCGTTGATGCTTATGCCGTCGAGCCGGTAATTATTCTGCTGGGGACGCGCGCCAGAGATGCTCAACTGCGAACCGAACCCGCGGTTCACATCGACCTTTGGATGGCTCGTTGCCGCAACGACCCCGGGCTGGAGATTGGCAAGATCGGTCCAAGAGCGGCCATTGAGAGGCAACTCGCGCACCGTCGTCGAATTTACCGTGGCGCCAAGCTCTGAGGACGTCAGCTCGACCGTAGGCGCTTCCGTGGTGACCTCAACCGTTTGGCTCATCTGCCCGACTCGCATCGTGAAGTCGAGGAGTTGCTGGGCTCCAACCGTCAGCGTGACGCCCTTCTGCACTTCCGTGCTGAATCCTGTCGCCGTTACTCGAATCTCATAGGTCCCGGGCAACAGGTTGGGTGCTACGTAGAGTCCCGCCCCGTCGGCGGAAACCGTGCGTGTAATGCCGGTTGCCACGTCTCTAACGGCCACTTGCGCGTTGGGAATGAACGCACCGGAAGGATCCTTCACAGTGCCGGTAAGCGTTGCTCCTGCAACCTGAGCGTATGCCTGACCGGTTACCGTCAGGCTGACTGCCACAGCGACCAATATCCAGACAGGCGAGACACACTTTTTCCCAAATAGTCTAAGGCGCATCGAAATCCTCCAAAGTTAAAGACGGACCGATACATTCAGCGACCTTACCGACCTACGAATAAGGACCAGAGACCTATTTAGGACACGCATTTAAGACTCACTCGGGATATGACCGCGCATGTAACACTCGACGGCGAAACATGTCAAGAGAAATCGAAGAGGGCCTCTGGACCCCTCAATGAACCTTGTGATACATAGTGGCCGCACAACAGGCCTGCACACAGGTAGGCTTGGACTGATCTATTCGGGGGGAACCAATGAAAAAACAATGCCCAATTGTGTTCGTCACGTATCTCGTCGCATTCCTGCTGGCGCTGAACGGAAAAGCTCAAAGCAACGCGCCGCTGAAACTGGTTCAAACGATACCCATGCCCGGGGTGCAAGGCCGAATGGATCACATCACCGTGGACGTTCCGGGCAAACGATTATTTGTTCCCGCCAACGGCGACAATCAAAATACGGTAGAAGTGATCGACCTCCAGGCGGGCAAATGGATTTCCAGCATCCCGGGGCTGAGCAAACCCCAGGGCACATTTTATTCCACTGACTTCAACACGCTATTTGTGACCAATGGCACCGACGGGACTTGCAAGATTTTTCGCGGAGACACCTTTAAACTCATTGATAGCTTACCGCTCGGTCCAGACGCGAACCAAGTGGGCTACGATCCCGATACGAAATACCTTTACGCCGGGCTCGGCGACAGAAATTCCGGCGCGCTGGCGATTATCGATACCTCGACCAATAAACATATCGGAGACATCAAGACGGACGCTCGCCCCGGCGGGATCACGTTCGAGAAGTCGGGGCCGCGAATTTTCGTCAACCTCAACGGGGCTACGAAACTCGGCGTACTGGACCGCAAAACGCGCGAACAAATTGCCACCTGGCCCGTCGCAGGCGCTGAAAACTATGGCCCGCTGGCTCTCGATGCAAGCCATCATCGCCTTTTTCTTGGATCGCGCAAACCACCGTTGCTGATCGTCTTCGATACGGAGTCAGGCAAGCAAATTACGCAACTCGACAGTGTTCCCAGCATCGATGGCGTGTGGTATGACGCAACACGCAAACGCGTCTACGTAACGGGCAACGGCTTCATCGCAGTTTATGACCAGAAGGGTGCCGACGACTACACGCCCATGGTGAAGATCGCCAGCGAAACTGACTCGCAGCCGTCTCTGTGGGTGCCGCAATTCGATCGCATGTATATTTCCGTTGCGCAGGCAGGAAGTCGCAATGCCGAAATACTGGTTTACGAGCCTTAGAGTTAAGTGAAGTCAGCGCCAGCGGGAAAAGCCGTGCGGAAAATCGCTGCTGAACTGGCGCCGGATTTTCATGGGTGCGACGTTTCCAGGGCTAAACAGGCTGCGGAAAAAGTAATTTATTTTGTCATTCCGAACGAAGTGAGGAATCCCTCTTTGATTTAAACGCAGGAAAAGAGAGATTCCTCGGCGCGCAGCGCGCCTCGGAATGACAAAAATTTGAGTTTTCCACAAGCTGTAAACCCAACTACCCGTATATTTCACCAAACTCACGAAGGTGCGCGTTGCCGCCGTCTCCACGGGCTTGTCTGCCTAGGCTTGCCCCAGCGCCAAATTTACGCAATTCGTGGCACCGGCAATGCCTTTCACGTCATCCCTGGGGCGGTTATCGATCGCGCCATCGCAAAGGATGACGCCATGTGGGTTGATGATGACCATGTGCGGAGTTGATTTGGCGTAATAAGAATGGCCGATCAGTCGAGTATCTCAGGTTCACGCTCCCAATCAGTCCTGATCTGGCCTGACGGAATTGACTCGCGAGGACAAACATCTTTAACGCTAAGGCTGAACCTGAAAAACACGCACTTCAGCTGACTTGTCTTCGTGGCGCGGGACCGCGAGGTAATACCGATTCAGTTGAGGCACTAAAATTGCCGTCTTGGCGCGGAATGCGCTCGGGACTTGTCCGACAAGCTCGTAATGGTCAGCGTCTTTTTGTTGGAATACATCGATAAAGTCGCTACCCGTAAGATAAATTCGCTTACTTTTTGGATCGTAAGCCATGTCATCGACCATGTGTCCACTAGGAAGGCTGGCAACTATTGCGCCGGAATCGGAATTCAGAACGATCAGCCTTTCGGGATTGTTGGCGGAAATAAACAGGCGATGCGCAGCTTCGTCAAATGCCATGGCGACATTGTGCTTCGATTCCTGCCCAATCGGCCAGGTTGCAATCAGCGTCCGTTTTTCCCGGTCTATGACCCCAACTGCGTCTTTGCCGGTAATGTTGACGAATAGCCTCGGTCCTGACTTTTCAAGAGCCAGCGCCTCCACACTATCGGAATCGATTTTTATATCTCCCAACTTCTTATCGGTTGTCGTATCCAGAATGCTGATCAGACAATACGCCATCTTGGCGCCCCTGCCGCCATTGACCACATATAAGTATTTTGTCGCCGGATCGTAGACCATGGAGTCCGCGTCATCCTCCAGCTTTATCGCTCCAAGACGTTTATAGGTGTCGCCTTCGTAGATCTTAACTTCCGCCGCGCCTCCGTCAATTACGAAGAGCTTCTTTAAATCCGCACGATAAATCATGGAGTGGGGCTCATCGATATCCGTGAGGGTCTGAATCAGTGTGTTGGATTGCAAGTCGAACACTTCGACGGCCGCATTCTTCTCCGCGGTCAAGAAAAGGCGGTGGCTCGCCAGGTCGACAGCAAAATGATCGAAATCGCCGTCATGCAGCGCTGGTAATGGAATCGATTGCACGAACGAGAGTGGACCCTTCTCTTGACCCCGAGCAACCATGACGGACGCAATCAACAGAGCACCCACACTCACTAATCGCAGTTTTCTCACATTACCTCCAGGCGGACAACGATACGAGGCCTTCCAGCGACCGATCCTATGCTTGTCACCGCTCACTCGTCAACGCTAAGCTTTCTTCCTTGCTGCCATGAATCGAACATTGTGATTACTATGGAAATAATTAACTGATGAAGTAACCACGCCCAGCTTGCCAGCAGCATCGCGAGATACACAGCCGTCACTGCCGAAGGAACCGCCCGTTTCGGTCAAACACAGCCACGCGATGCTTGCTACCGAACTCCTCCATCGGCGACATAGGCGTCGTTGTTACTCGGGTCCACCGCAATAGCTGACGGTCGATTGAATCCAGTATGGCTGGAATTCAGACCTATGCCCTTGACGGTCCCGTCCGACGAATCTGCAACGCCCTTCGTCCCGATCTGGAGCGAGACGACCTCGCCTCATTGGATTTGGTACTCAAGAATTTGGGCGTTCGTAGTCTCATGCTGCGGCACCGCCACATAGTACCGTCCGAGCGTAGACACTAACTCCCCAGTCCGCGCCCCAGGTCCGCTGGGGACCTGGCCGAGCGACATATAGTGGTCAGAGTCCACTTGTTTGTACACATCGATTGAGCCATTTCCGGCAGGGCAGGCGGCATAAAGGCGCTTGGCCTTTCCATCAAAAACCAGGTCGTCCACACCTTGATTGATGGGAAGCGCCTGGAGTTCTTTGCCCGTGGCCGTATCAAATATGACGATGTTTCCGCTTCTGCAACCCACAAATAAGAGGTGATGCGGTTCATCCAACGCCAACGTTACCGCGGTCTTCCCAAGTGTAATGGGCCAGGTTGCGATAACTTTGCGAGCGGCACGATCAATGACCACAATGCGATTCTTGGCCACGTCAGTTTCATATATCCTGGATCCAGATGCTTCAATGGCCATCCCATCGAGGCCCTCGCTGTCAACCGTTAGTGAGCCAAGGTTCTCGCCACTCGTCGTGTTAATAATGTTGATCGTGGAATAATCCATCTTTGCGTCCTTACCGCCATTCTCTACGTAGAGCAACTTGGTTGCAGGATCATAGATACTTGGGTCCGTGTCGGGAAGAAGAGGCACGCTTTTGAGCAACTCGTAGGTTTTCCCGTCAAAAATCCGCAACGCCCCTCCGCCTCCACCATCGGTGACGTAAAGACGGTTTAGGTCCTCCCGGTAGAGCAGATGGTGCGGGATCTCAATTCCCGGGATGGTGTGGATCAGCTCGCGGGTCTTCAAATCGAAAACCATAACTGCTTTTGCCACCTGAGGGGTGGTAAACAATCGCTGCGTTTTGAGGTCGACAAGGAGGTGGTCAAAACGTCCCGTCACATTGCTGGGGAATTCGTATTTTCCCACCAGCTTGAGCGGTGTCCCGTTCGAAGCCTTACCCGGAGTGGAGTCTTTTTGCTGCCGTGCAAGAATCGACGCCGACACCAAGACCAAGATTCCAGAAGCCAATAGAAAAGTGACGATTCTTCTCCTCACCTGATCATCTCCTCGGTTTCATTTTAGAGTTTCCAATTTCTCGGCGAAATCAGGACGGAATCATAGTAATTCTGCCATCCGTCCTGGAGTCTTTAGCGCTTTTTCAACATTGACCGCCACCCTGATCTGTCGGCTTAGAAGATGAATTTTAGGGCGAATTGAATCTCTCTTGGATCGGTGGTGGTGTGGCTCAACAAACCGGCAGTGCCATTCGCCGTGCCGTCGCCATTTAACATGTTTGTGTAGCCGCTGCCCAAATCAGGCACGTTAAAATTGGCGTGGTTCATGATATTGAACAACTCTGCCCGGAACTGTACATTGAAGCTCTCCGAAATTTTCTTGATGTAGTTGTTCTTAAAGACGGAAAAGTCAAGATTCGTCAAGCCCGGTCCTATCAAAGTATTGCGGCCGACGTTGCCTCGGAGGTTGAAGCACCTCAGATCCCCTGGCGCGAGCGGGGACCCGACACTCGGCGGCGCGGGGTCGCAGTTGGCATTCCAAAAAGCCTGGCTGGGAGCCATCGGCACCGTGAAGCAAGTGGACTTGGGATTGATGTAGAGCGGGCTGCCGCTAGGGTCACTTCGGAAATTCAGGTCAATCGGATTGCATCCGGACCCACCGCTCGCGCTCGGATAAGCATAATCGTCGCTGCTGAGCGTACCCCTGGGGTCCGCGCCTTGCGCGCCAAAAAGCGGGCTGAAGGGAACACCATCATTGGCTTTGAATACGGCGCTCAACTGCCATCCGTTCAGCCCCCAAGCGAGAGGTCCCGAGAGCGACTTGATACTCGGGACCAACCAAGTGGTGTTGATCACCAAGGTACGGCCAACATTGTAATCCGACAAGCCGCGAGTCAAACGCAAATCAAACCAATCCAGGCTGGAGATGGAATTCGAGAATTGATCCCCCGCAATGACGCCGGAATTGTTGTCTATGCTTTTTCCCCAGGTGAACGATCCCTGGATCTGGAAGCCATGGTTGAGCTTCTTCACAACCCCCACCTGGAGTGCCTCATAGGAGGAACTGCCAGCCCAGTTCAGATAACGGATATCGCCGGCATTGGGGTTGAGCTTCGCGGGAGGATTTCCGGTAGTCGAAGCGCATTGCGTGTTGGGAATGCACTGGTTTCCGTTGACATCGACTTGCGGGAAGAGGTAGCCGGCGGAAGTTAGCGTTGGCAAAACGAGATCGGCGTCGTCGACCCGGAACGGCTGATGAACCCCGTGCGTGCCAACGTAACCAATCGTCGCCGTTAGGTCGCGAGTAAGCTCCCGCTGGATGTTGAGACTCCATTGCATCACATAATTGCGGTGAGGATGGGATTCCACCGACCCGTATTGGGGAGTGCTATTAACCGCCGTTGAGACGATGTTGTAGGCCCCAGTGGGAAAAGAGCCGGCAGGCAGACCTCCGGCGGCAAGTAAATTGTAGAAGGGGAACGTCTGGCCAATCAACGTCAAGTACTCATAGAGCAGTGGCATCGAATCATAGATGCCGAATCCCCCGCGCACAGCTGTCTTCCCCTTTGCGCCGCCGTTGGGGAAAGGGTCCCAGGCGAATCCGACCCTGGGTGCGAAGCCGTGGAGTGTGGGATTGTAGAAGTAGGGGCCGATAGCCCCGCAACCCGCCACAAGCTTGCCACAATGGGGCGCGGAATCGGTGAGATTATAAAGCGTGGTTGTTTGGCCTTGGGTATCAAAGGGCACAGTCGACATTTCGTAGCGCAGCCCCAGATTCAGCATCAGACTCGGGCGGAAGCGCCAATCGTCTTGAACGTAGGCCCCCACGATGGACTGTCGCATGCTCCGCTCAGTCAATAGCCCCGGCGGCGTGATGCGTACAGCTTTCGGATGGTTAGTAACCAGATTCAGCATGGAGCCGAACGAGAATTGGCCATTCCTGTCGCCCGTCACAAGCTGGTTGTCCTGGTCCCGTTCATAACCAAAACCGAATTTGAGAGAATGACGCCCTCTGGTCAGGAACGCATCGTCGTATACCTGATACGTATTCCAGCGGTAAAGGTAGGTTGGTGTGCCCCCCAGACCGCCTTCCATGAAGGTCATAAAGGGGCACAGACAAGCAGTCGCATATCTACCCGGGATCGCCGCGAGAGAGTGATCCGCTGCCGCCGGAAGAATTGCCGCCACGGGAT
This sequence comes from uncultured Acidobacteriota bacterium, assembly GCA_963719875.1. Classification (GTDB taxonomy): domain Bacteria; phylum Acidobacteriota; class Terriglobia; order Acidiferrales; family UBA7541; genus Palsa-360. The sequence continues at coordinate 1,740,863 of CAVRDJ010000004.1, forward strand.
TGTTGTTGTTCACAGTGTCGCGGTTGAAACCGACCCGCACTGTATTGACAAAGGCCTGATTGAAAGTGTGCGTTTCCTCGACGGACACAAGCTGCCTCTTGGTGAGTGCTCCAAGCAGCACCACGCCCAGCGGTTCGTCTGAGGTGAACGGCGTCCGGTCGAACATGTAAGTCCCAAAGATGCTGTCCTTCGGGGAGAAATGGTGGTCAACGCGGATCGTGAAAAAATCTTCTGTGACGATTCGATGCCCAACAAAGTCGTAAGTTGCCTGATCCGTGCCCGGAATCGCGGGCCCATTCGGCAATGGATACATATTGAGATACGGCAAAACTGCCTGATCTATGTGCGTCACCGGGTCCGAAACACAGGAGTATGGGGGACATGGGCTTTCGAGCGGGAGCGGCGACCCGCCCACAACAGCCACTTGCGAGGGCGTCGTCCCACCTGGCGCGATGCCGCGCGCCGCAAGCGAGGGGACCGTGTCTAGCGCGCCCACGCCCTTGGACTGGCGTATGCCTTCGTAGTCGCCGAAGAAGAATGTCTTATCCTTCCGAATAGGCCCCCCGATCGAGGCGCCGAATTGGTTGCGGCGAAACTGCGGAATGGTGGCTGGATCGAAGAAATTGCGTGCGTCCAAGGCGCTGTTCCTGATGAACTCGTATGCGTTCCCGTGAAGCTGGTTCGTTCCCGCGCGCGAAATTGCATTGACCACTCCGCCGGAGGTCTTTCCGTATTCAGCGGAAAAGTTGCTGGTCAGAACAGAGAATTCCTCCACGGCGTCCACGCCCAGATTACCGCCCAGCACGCTGCCAGGCCCGGCGTTGGAGTAATCATTGAGGCTGATGCCGTCGAGCCTGTAATTGTTCTGCGTGGGCCGTGCGCCCGAGACAATGATTTGCGCCCCAAAGCCGCGGTTTCCTCTTCCGCTATCTCCGAAAGGCACCTGTGTCTCGACCCCGGCGACCCCGGGCTGGAGGTTGGCGAGATCCGTCCAACTGCGGCCGTTCAGCGGCAATCCTACAATCGTAGGCGCCTCCACGACTGCGTTCAGAGCAGACGAGGCGAGCTCCACCGTGGGAGCTTCGCTCGTGACGGTCACTTGCTGGCTAATTTGTCCCACTCGCATACTCGCATTGAGCACTTGTTGAGCGCCCACTGTCAGAGTGATGCCTCTGTTCACCTCCGTGCTGAATCCCGAGGCGGAAAACGAGACTTCATAATTTCCGGGCTGCAGATTGGTCGCCGTATAAAAGCCAGCGGCGTCGGCGGTAACCTCTCGAGTTATGTCCGTGGCTATATTCTTGATGGACACCCGAGTATTCGGTACGGCCGCGCCCGACGCATCTGTAACCGTGCCAGAAAGCGTGGCGCCTACAACCTGCGCATAGGTCCGCGTTTCCCACGGCATCAAAAAGGCCGCGGCCAAAATAAGTAACATGTACAGATAAGTGCAATCTCTTTTTTGAAAGGCTTTGGCTAACATAGGAGCACCCCCCGGCGCTGTCGACTTCACATACGTATCGGTGTCCCGAATCCCGAAGAACCAAAATGCCCTGGCAACCAAAATGGTATAAAGTGAGCCTCTTCTATAGCTGATAGAAACGAAAGTCAAGAAAAAAGAACGACCTGAAATTGGACTGGATTTTGGAGGCATCAAAATTTGGTCGACAAAAACGCCCAAGCGTGAAATCGTCTCTGGTGTTGTTCTAGGCCGGGATGGGAAGCCTTAATGCTCGAGGCGCGGAATGTGAAATCCGCCGCCACGTAATTCCCACCGCCTCCTGCCTGCGTTGCGCAATCGCTGCTCGGGTGGCAAATTTGTTGTGTCGAGGGCAGGAGAAGCGTACGATGCGCAAGCGAGAGGTCTGAATCAAAAATTCCGGCTTAAAATTCACAAGTTGAGTCTTGCAATCAGAAGTAGGCATCGCGACAAAACCCTTTTGACCAAAGGAGTCAAATATGTTTTCGACACTTAGGTCCGCGATTTGCATCGGTGCGGCACTCATCGTTTTCAGCGTATTCTGCGTCGAGGCTACCGTCCCGGCAGCACCCCAAGAATCGGATGCGGTCGTCGTCAAGATGACAACCGAGCACACGTTTGTGCCCGAGAAGTTAACGATTAAAGTCGGGCAAACAGTGGAATGGGTCAACGACGATAAAGCAATGCCACACGAAGTTACCACCGATCCCAATGTGGCAGTTGATCCGAGTCATGTTTCCGTGCCGGAAGGGGTTGCGCCCTTCGATTCGCGTTTGATTACGAGTGGCAAGTCATTTCGACACCAATTCACCGTCCCCGGACTTTATGGATACGCTTGCCCGCCGCATGAGAACGACGGGATGCTGGGAGAATTGACCGTCACAAAGTAGGTTATCGCCAGTACGGGTGTCGCGTTTGTTGCCTGGCCCGATCTTCATCGGCATCTGTTTGCGCCACTTCGTCCACCAACCAAAATGGCGACAAAATCAATGGCAATTCCCCAAGCCTTCGGCTACGGCGCCCGCCGCTCCGGAGCGGATGGTGATTTAATTCTTGACAGTGCAGTATTATTCGTGGTAACGGTCACCCATACCTAATGGAGTGGCACATGCGAAGGTGCTCGATCTACGCGCTGCCGCGACGCATGAGGGCGCCCCCGCGGAGCCCTTTTATTTCTGTTGACGCGTGCCTTCCTCAGGCAGAGTACAGCTTCGTTATTTTCTCATCCAGGTTATTTCGTCGGAGGTTTCTGTGCACCGAATAATGACAGCGTTGTTCTTTATGTTCGTTGTGCCGTGCCTGTTCCTGGCGGGGGCCGCCTCGTTGAGGGCCCAGGACCAACCGGCTTCTTCTTCCTCCGCCGCATCGGCGCCGTTAGATTACGATTTTTTCAAGGCCAAGGTGGAGCCCGTCTTTCTTAACAAACGCCCTGGCCACGCTCGATGCGTTTCTTGCCATACGCTCAACCACGTAGCCTTGCACCTGGTGCCGCTCTCACCCGGGAGCACAACCTGGAACGAAGAGCAGTCCCGCCAGAACTTCGAGTTGGTCCAGCGCGTGGTTGTGCCCGGAAGCTTGGAGAGCCCGCTGCTCACACATCCGCTGGCCCAGCAGGCTGGTGGTGACCCCGCTCACGGGGGAGGCAAGCATTTTGAATCGCGGGAAAATCCGGAGTGGTTAAATTTGAAGGCATGGGTATTTGGAGCAACGTTGAAGTAACGACGCGTAATGAGTTCTTCCTGGCCAATCGCTTGATTCGGATCGCTTGTCGCTGAAAAGAGGAGCAATGAAGATGACAAACAAACAGGTGTTTCGTGGGTGCCTCATCGTTTTGTGCGGAATCGCTTTGTGCGCGGTGTCGTTCTCCTTGAAGGCCGCGCCGAATCCGAAGCTGCGGATCATCCAAACGAATTCCGCCGGGGATAACATCCACATCATCGATCCCGCCACGAATAAGGTGGTGGGGGAGATCAAAGGGATCGAAGCAAGCCATGGGATTGCGGCAGCGCGAGATGGATCGCGAATCTACGTCAGTGAAGAAGCGCAGAAGACGCTCGACGTGGTCGACGGAAAGACCCTGGAGGTGATCAAACGAATTCCTCTGAGTGGAGGAGTCCCCAATCTTATTGCCCTGACTCCTGACGGGCGATGGATCTATGTTGCGATAAGAGCGACCTGGGACGACGTTTCACATTTCCCGCAGATTAAGGCCCAAGACAACGGCGGCGTCGACGTGATTGACACCACCACGCTTCAGAAGGTTAAAACCATCCCGATCCGGGGCGGCATCCACGACCTGAATGTCACCCCCGATGGCAAGTACGTGGTTGGTGGAGTCGCCAGAGACACCGTACCGGCAGCGAACATGATGAGCGTGATTGACACGCGGACCAACGAGATCGCTTGGACGCTTTCGATCAAACCCTCCCCTTCACCAATGGCGATATCGGCGAATCCCGACGGCTCTACCAAGTGGGTGTTGGCTCAAGTGGGTGGTGAATTTAATGGATTTGCGGTCGTGGATTTTGCCACGCACGAGGAAATCAAACGCATTAAGAATCCGGACATAGCCCCCGAACAACAGAACCACTTCGGACCGCCGTCTGCGTCTCACGGCATAATCGTCACCTCGGATCAAAAGACCCTGTTGGTCAACAGCAGGTTAAACAGCACTCTCTACGCGTACTCGCTACCGGACTTGAAACTGCTGGGAGGCGCCCCCCTGAACGGGAAGGGTGCGAGCTGGCTAACGATCACGCCGGACGACAAGACGGCCTACGTGGCGAATGAACAGTCGAATAACGTCTCGGTCGTCGATATCAAGTCGATGAAAGAAATCGCTACTATCCCGGTCGGCTTCGTGCCGGCGCGGAACATCACCTGGGTACTCCCGTAGGCAATCGGAAAGTTAGAATCGCATCGCCGCAGGTCGCCGAATGACGCCGTCCGGCGACCTGTAGCTTCCATGAAAGTCAAAATGCAATGGACCCTGGAGGGGGACGCCGTTATGGTGTGCGGCGTGGGTAACAGTCGCACGGATCAGCCAACACGGGTCCTGTCTCTACCTTTCGTCGCATCCAGCCGTGAAATCTGCTGCGCGTCAGGCGACCATTCAGGTCGAGCACTCAGCGCGCGATATTTCCAGAAACAGACGTTCATGATCTTTGCCGGGAGACGGTAAAGCAGAAGTCTCCGTCAAGTTCACGTTTAGGAGATCACAGATCCGAGCAGGCTGGACCCAAGAGATTTGGTAGGGGCGGTGGGGATCGAACCCACGACCTTCGGCTTAAAAGGCCGCTGCTCTACCACTGAGCTACGCCCCTGCAGTACAAACCGTCGATTGTATAGATAGCGGGCATGCACCGCAACCACGAACGGCAGTTCCATTGGTGCGAGTTGGATGTGCTCGATACAAAAAGCGGGGCTCAGGCCAGGGTCCGGGCGTGCGGGCGCTTGCGTTTCCACTCGTAGTCTTTGCGCAGCAGGGCCTGGTGTTTCTTGCACTGCGCGCAAATCTCGGCGAACGCCGCCTTGACGCTGGCGAGCACGTCGGATCCTTTTCCTGTGGCGTGCAGCGTGCCTGTGGGAAGCGAAAGATTGACAGTGAATGTGTAGCTTCCCTTTCGCACGTGCTTCTCGATATCCGCGTGCAACTGCACCAGGTCCGGAGAATACCGCTTGAGCAGTTTCTCCAGCTTTGCCGCTTGCCGATGCGTTTCTTTTTCCACGGGCTCGCGCCATTCTTCATGAGCGTTGCGAATGGTTAGTTTCATGGCAGAACCTTTCCGAGCAAAATGTGGAAGGGGGTTGCGATTCGCGGCTCGATCCGCAAGCGCATGCGCGAATTCAGAATAACAATTCGTCAACGCGGTTGCAAATCGTAGCGTTCGCAGACAATGTCCTAATTTAAAAATCGTCCCGATCGTTCTGATAATTAGGAGGCCGGGGCTTCAGAGTCTGTGTGAGAACTCGGTTTTGGCTGATGTAGCGCCCGCCTTCAGGCGGGCATCTGCTTGATTACAACGTGCCCGCCTGAAGGCGGGCGCTACAAAAACGTGCTAATTTCGAGTTCTTACACAGACTAATTAGACCCTGAAGCTTCAGCGCCTAAAGGCCGCGTTCATGCGCCGCTGGTCGTCCGACCTAAAGGTCGGACCTCCTGAATGGCAACCCCAAATTCGATTATGGTAGACAGCTCGAAATTGAGACAGTGTTCTTCCGGGGCGGCAACGAAACATCTCAACGCCGATGGAAACGAAACTTCGCGGCTCTACTTCTTGAAGAGGTTTTCAAACGCCTGGCGGGCGTCGAGAGGCCGTGAACCGCGTTCCGGCGAAGGCGCGGGGCCGGAGGGGGGGGCCGACGGCGCGGTATCCTTCTCAATCGTGGTGCGAAATTCGTAAAACGTACATTCGTTGACCTGGTCTTTCCGCGCAATCTGTTCAGGAATAGGCTTCATGCATTCAAAGCGCGCAGCAGTGTCAAAGTAAGCGCACTGTTTGCAGCAATGCAACTCGAAACTGCAACGTGGGCACTTCCCTTTTGGGTCGAAACCCGGCTGCAGCACAGCGCCGCAATTGGAACAGCGCGCGCGAGTAATCGTACCAACCATGCGCGGTGTTCGCGGCCCGATCTGCTCCTGCCGTGGATGGCCTTCCTGGTGCGGACGTTTTTCTTTTTTGGGGGGCTCGTCGGCACTCTGGTAGCCCCTGTGCTTATACTTCCGGTCCAAGGAAACCTCCGGGGGGATGCCCAATCATACTCTGAATCAGAATTCGCAAGTCGAATATTAAAAGAATCGCTCGATGATCTTAATAATCGTAGATTGCGGGTCAAAACCGTTCGCGGGCTTTTGCTTACGATTCGCGGGCCCACAAGCGCGCGAATCCTTCCGCGCGCAAATCCGGCTGCAATAATTTCCGTGGCATTCCGGCATCGGAGAGAATTGCTTCGGCGGCCAGGTAACCGGAGCGGACGGCTCCCTCCATTGTGGACGGCCAGCCCGTCAATGTCCAGTCCCCAGCGAGAAATAATCCCGAAAGCGGGCTTTTTTGCGCCGGACGCCACCGGTCCGATCCGGGCGCCGGCGAAAACGTCGCGGACATTTCTTTCACGACGGTTCCCTTCACGAGCGTCGCTTCACGAGTCTGGGGAAGGACTTCGCGCAGTTCTTCGAGGCACAGGGCAATAATTTCCTGCCTCGAGCGCGAAGCCAGGCTGTACGACGCGCTGACGACCAGCTGCAAATATTGCCCGCCATCTTTCGCACTACCGCCGTAGAGGTGCGTTTTGTTGAACACCCACTGCGTCGTGCTGTCCAGCAGCGTGAGAAACGGCTCACTCATCACAGTTCGATCGAACCAAAGATGCACCCCAGTGATCGGCGAGGTCCGCAAATTGCGCAGGTTCAAAAACACGGGCTCGCGCTCCAGGACTTCCGGAGGAAACAGTTCCGGCAAAACGTCCTGTGGAACTGCGGCGAGATAATAATCCGCCGTCTCCACCGTGCCGTCTTCCCTCTCGACGCCATCGACGCGGCCATCCACAACGAGAAAACCGCGCACCCCGGCTCGCAACTGGACTTCCCCGCCCTGCCGCGCAAGCGCCTTGCGGCAACCTTCGTATAGTTCGCCCAGCGGAACACGCGGAATACCGACACGATACCCGCGGCGCGTTGAAAGAAACGCCTTCCAGAACACGTCGATTCCGTAGCGCGCATCGATCCTGTCCAGTTCTTCGTCCAGCGCACTGACCAGGATGACTTCCCAGAAGCGGCGAATCGCGCGCGCGGTTTGGCGATGCTTTTGCAGCCACGCGAGCATCGTGATGTTTTCACCGGCGCTGCTCGTCGAAAGATCCGCCGGGCGTCCTCCGCTGCGCGCAATGGCAAACAGCGCCTTCGCGATGGCGCGTTTGTCCGCCCAGCCGAGCAGCGGAAAAAACGCGAACGAAGGGGCCATGTGCAACGGCGGCGGCAACCCCACAGATGCGATGGCCCCGCGCCGCCCATCCGGCGTGGCAAACAGCAGCCGGTCAAAAAATCGGATCTGATTTGCGGCGCCGACCCGGCGATAGAAATCCTCAAGGTTCGTGCAGCATCCCAGCGTAACGTGCTGGCAGTTGTCGACGTGTTCGCCGCCGGGCAACACGTAAGACGCCGCACGGCCCCCCAGATGGGGCCGCTTTTCGAGCAAACGCACGCGGAAGCCGGCTTCAGCCAGCGCGACGGCCGAGGAAAGTCCCGCCAGGCCGCCGCCGATCACGATCACGTTTTTCAATGACATTATTCCGAGTATGCCACCCGAAGCGTGCGCGGGCGATGAAGAGCATCTTGTCCGCTTTACTGAGACGGACGCGCTCGCCGAAGACCGCGAAGTCCAGCGATTCCATCCGGGCAAGCAGGGCGCTGTATGTGTGCACGAGGAGCCAGAGCGCGCTGCGGCTGTCCGCATCGACGAGATCGAGCAGCCCAGAGCATTCTTCGTAAATCCGCCAGGCGCGATCGGCCTCAAAGCGGAGAACCTCGCGGACGCCAAGCGTGGCTTCGTTGCGCGAAAAATCCTCAGGAGCGACGCCGTACCGCGCGAGGTCCTCATCGGGGATGTAAACGCGGCCGAGCGCGGCGTCTTCGTGGACATCACGAATGATGTTCGTGAGCTGAAACGCCAGACCAAGTTTCTCAGCGAGGTCCAATGCGCGAGGATCGCTGTACCCAAAAACGTGCGTGCACGTCAGGCCGACAGTTCCTGCGACACGATAGCAATACTCGCGGAGGCGGTCGAAGGTCGGATAGGACTTGACGGTGAGGTCCATTTCCGCGCCGGAGATCAAGTCATGCAAATAGCGCGCGGGCATATTGTAGCGGCGCATGGTATCGACGAGGGCGGGCAGGACTTCTACTTCGCCGTAAAGAGGTTCTCCCAGGGGAGCCACCGCCGTTCCATCAAAAAACTGAGAACGGCCGGTAACAGCTTCATCAAACGCCGCGCGCCACTTGGCGAGACCTCGTTGTGTGGTCTCCAAATTTTCACCGATATCGGCGACGTCATCGACAAGGCGCATGAAGGCGTAGAGAGCAGCAAGGCCGTCGCGCTTGGGTTTTGGGAGGAGATAAAATGCGTAATAGAAATTGCTGCGGGCAGCGCGAGCGATCCGATGGCATTCCGCGTAGGACGCCGCAACTCGTATAGCGGCCGTGTCCGTCATTTTCCTGAAGTTCGGCTCAAGACAACCCCCCGCAACAATCGCCAGCCGCCTGGGCTCGGATGGAGCGGAAAGCATGGGCGCGCGATCGCGTGTGAACAGCCGCTGGATCAGCCCGCGCACGAGTAATCGCAGCTGCTTAGATTTCCGGATCGAGGGCCTGTGCTCGAGCGTGTTGTATCCGATGGTCTCGATGGCATCGAGCACTGCAAGCCCGCCTCGGCTGAACATTTCGATATCCACTCGCAAGGCGGAATCGACGCTGCGGGCGAGCGGCATTCCCTCCGCGAACAATTGCCGCGTGCGCGCAACCAGTTCCTTCATCAGCGAGATATACCGCGCGTCGAACCGGCGCTCCACAATGTCCTCTGTAGTGAGGCCGTGCGCAGCCAGCGCCTCCAGCGGAATGTAAATGCGGCCCTTTTCAAGATCGCGCGTGACATCCTGCCAAAAATTCGCGAGTTGCAACGCCGTGCACGTCGCATCGGAAAGCCGCTGCCGCTCCGCATCGCGGTACCCGCACAAATAGAGCACGAGACGCCCTACGGGGTTCGCCGAATATCGGCAGTAAGCGAAGACATCGTTCCAGGTCTCGTACCGCCGCACAGTTTGGTCCTGGCGAAACGCAACAAGGAGATCGGAAAACGGCTCGATGGGAATGTCGAGCGCAGAAATGGTTTCGCGCAGCGCGACAAAAACAGGGTGAGAAGGCTCGCCCGCGTAACAATCGCGCAGTTCCTGGCCCCACTCGTTCAGCAGCGCCAGGGCTTTTCCCGGATCGGAAATTTCGTCACCCAGATCGTCAGCCCAGCGGCAGTAGGCATACAGATTGTAAAAATGCTGGTGCAGCCGGCGCGGAAGCAGCCAGGAAACCACGTTGAAATTTTCGTAGTGATGCGTGGCAAGCCGGCGGGTGTAGCGCTCGGCCTCCGCGACCGGGCATCCGGACGGCGGGAGCCCTCGTCCAATCTCGAGTTCAGCGGGTATTTGCATGTTGCGGGACCAGACGCCGGAGAGCCAGTAGCGCGGGTTTTAGCCTGCGGGTTTTAGCCTGCGGGTTTTGTATTCAGCAAAAGCAAAACCCGCAGGCTAAAGCCCGCGCTACTGAGGGCGTTACGGAATCACCGCGACTTTCATTTCGCCGTTGCGATTTTTCATGTGCTCGAACATCTTCGGAAGATCGGTGAGCGGAATCTCCGCATTCACGAAATCGGTCGAACGGATTTCGCCTCGCGACACGGTTTCAAGCGCTTCCCGAATGAATCGCGGCGTGTGATGGAACGTGGACTTGATCGTGATCTCCGAATAGTGCAGCGCGTTCGGGTCCACAGCCACTTGCGTGCCCCGCGGGCAGCCTCCGAACAGGTTGACGGTGCCGCCGCGGCGCACCATTTGCAGAGCCCATTCCCACGTCTGCGCCATGCCCACGGCTTCGATCACGGAATCTGCGCCGCGGCCTCCTTCGGTCAATTCGCGCACGGCTTTCGCCGGATCGCCCAGGTCCGGCGCAATGAACGCCGCGCGCGCGCCAAATCGTTCCGCCGCGCGAATCTGGTTCGGCCGCTTGCCGAGGGCAATTACTTTCACGCCACGGCCCGACAAGAGACGGATAAATTTCAATCCGATCGGCCCGCAACCGATGACAACTGTCGTGTCGCCCGGTTGAATACCGGTTTCATCGATTCCACGAAGCACGCAAGCCAGCGGCTCGACCATTGCCGCGTCCTGAAACGATACGTGTTCCGGGATCACCAGCATGTTCTGGCGGACAATCCGCCCCGGGATGCGGATATATTCGGCGTAGGCTCCGTTGTTGAACAGCAAGTCCTCGCAAAGATTGCTCTGCCCCTTGCGGCAAAACAGGCAGACATTGCAAGGCGCCGAATTCGAGGGAACGACGCGCGCGCCGACTTTCAAGCCGCCATTCACATCGGAACCCAGTGTCTCGACAATTCCGGCAAGCTCGTGCCCGAACACCGCGGGCGGTGTAATCATGCGCGCGTGGTATCCCCGCTTCCAGACTTTCAAATCCGTCCCGCAGGTCAAGGCGACTTTTACGCGGATCAGCGCTTCATCCGCGGCGAGCCTGGGGATGTCCACGCTCTCGATCCTCAGATTCTCGCTTCCATAGAGAATGGCAGCGGTCATATGACCGTTTTTTCGACCGTTATGTTCGCTTCTGTTCAAGGATGAATCACCACTTTTAAGGAATCACCGACCGGATGGGCCGCCAACTGCAGCGCCCTATCCATATCTTCCAATGAAAAACGATGTGAGATCAATTTGTTCACAGGTAACCGACGCGTAAAAATCAGCCGCGAGGCCTCGCTGGCCCTGTCGATGGCGGCGCTATAGCTGCCCAATATTTCCTTTTCTTCAACGCCGACCGCCGCCGCCGGAAACTCGATCTTCATCAGCGGATCATTCTGAGCAAACAATAGCACGCGCCCTCCCGGTCTCGCGAGGTTTAGCGCGTCCGTCAGCACCGCGGGAATCGGCACGGCGACCAGCACAACGTCCGCGCCTCGACCTTGCGTGCGCGACCTGATTTCTTCGGACAGGCGTCCTTCCCGAGGGTCCACTGCCAAATCGACGCCCAGGGACACGCTCTTGGCGCGCCGCTCCGGCATGGGATCGCTTCCAATCACGGTCGCGCCCTCCAGTTTCGAGAGCATCGCCAGCAGCAGCCCAATCGGCCCCAAGCCCATGACCACTGCCGTCTCACCCGCAGCCACGCGCGCCTTTTCCACAGCTTTGATGCACGTGTTCACCGGCTCGATGAACGAGGCTTCGTCAAAACTGATGTCGTTCGGGACGGCTACCATCCCGTACTGAGCGACCCACGGCAACGCTCGCACGTACTGGGCAAATCCGCCGCCATTGGGATCGAATCCCGCCGTAAGACCCACTTTCTTGTAGGCCGGACACTGTGAAAACAGGCGCCGCTCGCAATAGAAACAGGTTCCGCACGGCACGTGATGAAAACTCATCACGCGGTCGCCAAGCTTCCACTTCGCAACGCCCGATCCGACTGCGGCAACGGTTCCGGAAACTTCGTGCCCAAAGATCTGAGGGGCCGGCACAAATCCATACTCAATTTTCTTCAGGTCCGTGCCGCAAATTCCGCACGCCGCGACTCGAATCAATACTTCTTCCGCTCCAATCGCCGGCACAGGAACAGTTTCCACGACTACTCTTCCCTTGCCGCGGTACACCGCCGCGCGCATCGTGGACGGCACGGGATGCGCCGCTGGTGAAGCCTCAAGAATGATTCCCGGTTGGCTCATAGTGCGGCCACCGTATCCTGCGCGATGGGAATCAGACGTTCGGCCATGGTTCCCGCAAACGCGTCCAGGAAGTCGGCAAGACGCCGGGATGCAAATCGGGAATCGCGAGCCAATTTCAAAAGGTCCGGCAAACCCGATGGCCTCCGCAATACCTGCGAAATAACACCCATCATTCGAACCTGGCCTTGGGCGTCGCACGCCTGCTCGAAATTGTACGGTATATCAAAGTCCGCGGTGTCACTAACGGCTCGAATCGCGACCGCCGGCACGCCACATCGCGCCGCTTCCGCAAGGATTGTGTAACTTTCCATATCCACGGCTTCCGCTTGGCTCCCCAATTCCCGCTTCTGTTCGGCCCGCGCGACGAGCGCCCGCGAAGTCGCCAGACGCTCAATTTGCCGCGCCCCGCAATCCACTGCGGTCGAGAGTAACTCGCGATGGCTGGCCACGGCGACCGGTTCTCCCACTTCGCTGACCAGGCGCGCGGCCAGGATGTCACCAGGCCGATACCCGCTGCGCAGAGATCCCGCCATCCCGGTCGAAATGCAAATATCGGGCTTGTAGGAGAAGGACCTCCTCGCGGCATTCAGCGCATGCTCCTGTCCCATGCCCGTAAGAACGGTCCGGACTTGCGCGCCGCCGAACACCGCTTCAAACACGGGCCAGACTCCGGGGAGGCGCAGAAAATTCCTGCGACGCTGCCACGGCGCAAATTCCGCTCGCACCGCGAATGTCACCAATATTTTCATGAACTCCGACACTCATTCAAGCCGCACGCACGCCGGCGACAGCCGGCGCGCGTCCTGCGGCGACGTAACCATTCGATTCGTACCAGGCGACCGCGCTTCCGAGCGCTGCCTCAATCGGCCCGGGAGCAAAGCCAAGCTCACGCTCGGCTTTCGACGCATCCACAAACATCTTGTGCCGCGCCATGCGCACGCCTTCCAGCGGAATCTGCGGCTCGCGGCCCAGAAGGCGCGAGACCCCTGAATCCACGCATCCAGCAGCATAGGCCAAAACATATGGAAATTTCCATCGCGGCGCGGGACGTCCGCTGGTGAACGCTAGAATGTCCAGCATTTGTTTTAGCGTTAAATTACGTCCACCCAAAATATATCGCTCCCCGACGCGGCCGCGCTCGGCAGCCAGCAAGTGCCCCCGCGCGCAATCTTCAACGGGAACAAAGTTCAATCCCGTATCCACGTAACCCGGCATGCGTCCATTCAGGAAATCGACGATAATTTTCCCCGTCGGTGTGGGCTTCCAATCGCCGGGCCCCACGGGAGTTGTGGGATTGACGATCACCACCGGCAGACCGGCCTGCGCGGCGCGCTGGGCGCATTGTTCGGCCTCAAATTTGGAGCGCTTGTAGTGCCCGATCATTTCCTTCAGGGACGATTGCGTCTTTTCGTTCGGCAAAGCGCCCTCGCGCGGAACGGCGATGGTCGCGACCGTGCTCGTGTAGATAAATTTCTCGACGCCCGCCCGACGCGCCGCTTCGAGCAGGTTTTGCGTGCCGGTTACATTCGTTTCGTGGATTTCGCGAGGATCGCGGGCCCAGAGCCGGTAATCCGCGGCGACGTGAAAGACGCGCTGCACGCCATGCAATGCGCGCTCGAGAGAGGTGCGATCCCTCAAGTCCCCTGTGAAGCGCTCCGCCTCTAGCCCTTCCAAAGCGCGTAGATCGCTGGACGGGCGCACCAGCACCCGCACGTTCTCCCCGCGTCCCGCCAGTGCGCGGGCGACGTGGCTGCCCAGAAAGCCTGTCGCTCCGGTGACCAGCGTCTTCATAACACTCGCAATCTTCCATCCGATGATAGCAAATCCGCGTTTGCCGGGGGCGGAGGCATCAAGGTGGAACCTCCACCGGAATGCCCGTTCGTTGGAGGATCTTTGGGCGAATTCCGCTCGGGGTTGCCGCCCATGTGTCCGCCAAATTGCCATTTCAGCATGGTCCAGGTGTCGCCCAATTGGCGCTTGGCGCCCAGCACGGGAGTCGTTTCAAATCCCACGTGCATCATGCAATTCGCGCAGCGCGGGTCGTTCCCCGGCCCGTATTTTTCCCAGGAAGTCTGATCAATCATCTCACGGTAGGACGCGTAGTGATTGTCTGTGATGACGTAGCAGGGACCCTTCCAGCCGCGCGGATTGAACGTTGGCGTGCCCCAGGCCGTGCATTCCAGCTCTCGCTCTCCTCGCAGGAAATCGAGATAGATGGGCGAAACCATCAGGTTGTATTTGTCCAGCAGAGAAACGGCCGCGCTGAATTTCGCGCGAATATCTTGGCGCGTCATGAAGATGTCCGTGGTCTGAACCGCCGAATAGCCATAGGCCGGCGCAAGCATGTACCCGTCCACTCCCAGTGTGTCCAGGTAGGAGTAGAGGTCGGCAATTTCGTTCAGGTCCGTCTCCTTGTAGATCGTGGTATTGGAGCAGACCAGGAAGCCCGCGGCCTTCGCGGCCTTGACTCCCTCGATGGCCTCGCGAAACACGCCGTCGCGCTCGACGCAAAGATCGTGCGTTCTCTCCAGCCCGTCCAGATGGACGTTGAAGAAAAAGCTCGAAGTCGGCTTGAATTCGTGCAGCCGTTTCCGGATAAACATGCCGTTCGTGCAAAGAATAATGTGGCGCCCGCGATCCAGAATTTCTTTCGAGAGCCTCCCAATCTCCGGATAGATCATGGGCTCGCCGCCGCAAATCGAGACGATGGGCGCCCCGCACTCGTCCGACGCCGCGAGGCATTGCTCCACCGTCATGATTTCGTTAATCGTCGATTTGTACTCGCGGATCCGCCCGCAGCCCGTGCACGTGAGGTTGCAGGCGTGCAGCGGCTCGAGCATCATCACCATCGGAAACTTCTTGGCGCCGTGAAAGCGCTGCGTGGCCACGTACTTCGCAAGTTTCGCGGTCATCTTTAAGGGATATCTCAATTCACTCTCCTGGCCTTCTGCCGGTCAAATTCTTGTGGCCGCACCAGCAATCCGCAGAACTGCGTGATCCTGGCCGCCACGTTCCGGTACCGCGCGAGCGCGTACAACGGAAAATAGTTCCGGTACAAATGATATTTCAAATAGAACACACAAGGAAATCCGGTGCCCGTAAATTCCTTCTCGGCCCAGGACCCATCGGCTTGCTGCCGCTCCACCAAGTGATTCACAGCGCGCATAATCGCGGGATCTTCGGTTTCCGTTGCCGCCAGCAATCCGATCAGCCCCCACGCGGTCTGGGACGCCGTGCTGGCGCCCTGGCCCTTGAGCGCAGGGTCGTAGTAGGAAGCGATAGATTCGCCAAATCCGCCGTCGGAATTTTGCACCGAGCGGAGCCATCCCACCGCGCGCTGGCAGTAGTCTCGCGCCGTCAGAGCGACGGTTTCGAGCGCGCGAAGC
Source organism: uncultured Acidobacteriota bacterium (assembly GCA_963719875.1). Taxonomy (GTDB): domain Bacteria; phylum Acidobacteriota; class Terriglobia; order Acidiferrales; family UBA7541; genus Palsa-360. The sequence goes on from CAVRDJ010000004.1 coordinate 1,756,219, forward strand.
ACGCCGCTGGTTCCATACACGTAATTCACGCCCCAGCGCCCGAACCACGGTCCTTCATCGGTTTGGTCTTTCAGCAAGAATCTTACGGCCCGCTCGATCACCGGATGCGTCGCGGGCCATCCGTACCGGCCGAGGCATTCCACGACGCGCGCGGTCACGTCCGCCGTCGAAGGATCGATCATGGCGTTGTGATCGGCGAATGGAATCTGGCACAGGAATTGGCGGTCGTTATTGTGGTCGAACGCGCCCCAACCGCCGTCGTCGTTCTGCATTGCCAGCAGCCAGGAAAGACCGCGGCGGACCGCTGCTTCCATGCGGCCCTTGTCGGGATAATCCACGCGCTGCAGGGCCATCAGCACGAACGCTGTGTCATCGACGTCCGGAAAGAAATCATTGCGGAATTCAAACGCCCATCCCCCCGGCATCACCCCGGGAGTTTTCAACATCCAGTCGCCAGAGCCGCTAATTTGCTGTTTGAGCAGCCAACTGGCCGCCTCGACGAGCGCCGGATGCTCCGGCGGCAATTCCGCCTCTTCCAGAGCCACCATGGCAATCGCGGTGTCCCAAACGGGCGAAACGCAAGGCGCCACGCGGATGGTGTCGCCCTCTTCGATCTCAAACCGCGAGAATTCGTCAATTTCCCGGGCGGTCAGCGGATCATCCGGGGAATGGCCCAGCGCAACCAGCGCAAAAATGGCGTTCATCATGGCCGGATAAATTGCGGCCAGTCCTTCGCTGCGCTCGAGGTGCTCGAACATCCACTCCCGCGCCTGCCGCAGCGCCCGCTGCCGCAAAGGTTTCCACGGCACGCGTTCGTACAATTTCAGGCCGCGATCCAAGGCCAGGAAAAAATTCCGCCAGCTGAACAGCTCTTTATCCCAGCTTAGACCCAGGGCTTTCCGGGAGGGATCGCGATACAGTTCGTCCACGCAAACTCCCCCAGGGACATTGAAGAGCGGCTTATGCGCATACAGAATCGTCAGCGGAATCACAATTCCCCGCGTCCAGGACGACATCTCATAAATGTTGACCGCGAACCAATTCGGCAGCAACATCAGCTCCGGTGGGATCGCGGGAACCATATTCCATCCGACCGCCCCCACCAGCGCCAAATAAAGCCGAGTATAGGAATTTGCCGATTCAAGGCCCCCAAGTTCATGAACTCGACTGGCAGCTCGCAGCATGTGATCGCATTCGGGTGCGTCTCCCGCCAGCCGTAACGCGACGTACGCCTTGATCGTGGCATTCAGCTCAGAAGGCCCGTCGAAGTAAATGTTCCAGCCACCGTCGTCCAACTGCCGCCGCCGAACATAATTCGCAAGTTTGGCAATCCGATCCGGGTTGGCCTTGTTGATGACTTGCAGATAAAAAATATAATCGGATTCGAGGGTTGTGTCGGCCTCGAGTTCACCCTGCCAATACCCTTCAGATGCCTGTAAGGAAAGGAGATAATTCACCCCACGGTCGATCGTGTCGGCGAGGCGCTCCGACAGCGCCGTGAGTAAACCCGTGGACCGGGAGACGCCGGACTGCTCAAATTGAACGCGTGTTCCTAGAGCCATCGATTATGCTCAAACCTCACAATCGCTATGATGCAATTTTTATTGGAGAGGGTTCTTGTGAATACACCAAACCATACGCCCTCAGTTCGTTAAAGATGTGGGCTGGGATACTCCGGACCGCCCCCGTCAGATGTGCCAGCCCGGTCCCCAAGCACCAGGACCTGGAATCCCCATTTGTATTATCTTCGGTCTTAAGACGTGGGTCAACAAGGATTGCAATTCTTTATCATCCACAAGATAGCCCCTTTGGTTTCAATAATTCATACCCGTCATCCGCCTTTTGTCAGGATGCGGCTCTCGAGGCTCTTGATCCGTTCCGCCAGCTCGGGCAGGCGGCTAAACCAGGCGAATTGCTTCTTGAATTTATCGAGTGGCCGCGCGGGTGTTCCCCAAACGATTTGACCGCTTCGCACAATTTTGCCGGAAGGGATTCCTGCCTGCGCCCCCACTACGGCGTCGTCTTCAATCTCGCAGTGATCGGCAACCCCAACCTGCCCACCGACGGCCACATTCTTTCCAATGATGCTGGACCCCGAAATCCCCGTCTGCGCCGCTATCACTGTGTTTTCCCCGATGCTTACGTTATGCGCGATATGGACCAGGTTGTCCAGTTTCGTGCCCGACCCAATTACCGTGCGATCGAGGGACCCTCGATCAATCGCGGTATTGGCGCCGATTTCCACATCATCCTGAATTTCGACCTCGCCGACCTGTGGAAATTTCCAGCGCTTGCCGTCCTCGGCGACGTAGCCAAAGCCATCCGAACCGATCACTGCGCCGGAATGCAAGATCACTCGGTTCGCGATGCGGGTGCCGGCATATAACGTCACGCGCGGATAGAGGCGGCAACCTTCCCCGAGCCGCGCGCCCCGGCCAAGGAAACAGAAAGCCCCAATCTCGGCGCCCCTTCCGATCTGCACATCATCCTCGATGACAACGTAGGGTCCTACCGCAGCACCGGGAGCGATTTGAGCCGATGGCGCAATCACTGCGGTCGGATGAATTCCCTTGGCAATTGGAGCCGGGGGAAGAAGCCACCCGGCGGCGCGTGCGAATACCAGCTTTGGGTTCGCTGCGCGCAGCAAAATCTTTCCCGGTACGGAAAGGCCGGGGGCAATCACCACGCACCTCGCCGCGGAAGCGACCGCCCCATTCAGATGGCGCGGCGACTCCACATAGATCAGATCTTCGGCGCAGGCCGATGCGGCCGATGCGACACCGGACACATGTGCCGCGCCATCACCCTCGAGGGTACAGCCCAGGAAATCTGCCAGTTCCTTCATCGTGCGTGTCATGAACGGTTTCCCCTTCCTACGGCATCGACCTGCCCACCCATTGAACATTTCACGCAGCATTCCTGACTATTTGTAGATTGGCGGATCGCCCGGCGGCCGCGTCTTCCACCGGCGATGCACCCAGAGCCATTGGTCCGGATGGCGCCGCACGTAATTTTCAAGCACGCGAGTAAATCGCTGCGTGTTTTCGCGAATGTCCACTGCGTCGTTACCCGTGCGGATAAGTTCAACCTCAGGCTCAAAACAGAGCCGGTATTTCCGAGTCGCGTCGTCCCAGTGAACAAACACCGGCACGACCGCGGCGCCGGTGTGCAACGCGAATCGTGCCAGGCCGGCCGTGGTGCACGCCGGGATGCCGAAAAAATCGACGAACACTCCCTCGGTCAACTGCGTGTTTTGGTCGGCCAAAATCCCGACCGTGCCTTTCGCCGCCAATACCTTCAGGACGGCGCGCGCCGACTGATTTTTGTCGATCGGCTGATTCCCGTTCAAGCAACGATATTTCGTGATCAGGGCATCGACGCGCGGATTGTCGATGGGCCGGACCAGAAAGTGCAGCGGATTGCCATAAAGTGCCTGCGCGAAGGGAGCCATTTCCCAGGCGCTCATGTGACCCGTGAGAAACAGGACACCATGGCCTCGCGCTTGCGCCGTCGCGAAATTCTCGAATCCGTCGAGCAGCACGATGCGCTCGATGTTGTCCTTCGTGTGCCGCGGGAAGTGGGCGAATTCCGCTGCCATCCATCCCAGTTGCCGGACCATCCCACGAATGGCGGCGCGGCGCTGTTTTTTGCTCCAGGCCGGAAACGCCAGTTTCAAATTTTCTGCCGCGGCGCCTCGCAAACCTGGCCGCATCCAGAACAGCAGCGACGCCGTGCGTGCGCCCACAAATCTTGCCAGCGGGCGCGGCATCGCGCCGATCGTCTTGAGCAGCAGCCACACCGCTGCATATTCCAGGCGTTCTCGCACCCGGGGATTATAGTAGGACGGGCTTTAGCCTGTCTGCTTTTCGGCGCTATGGATAGTCAAAACCAGACAGGCTGAAGCGCGTCCTACTCATGAAAGCCGGACGCGTCTTACTACTGAAAACGAGGGCTGCAATGCTAGACTCAACCGCTTGAATTCCACGGCTCCAATCCGCTCGCGCGCCGCTGAAGAAGGCAGCTTTCAGATTTCCCTCTGGGGCATTCCGCTGATTCTTTTACTTATTTACGTGTGCCTGTTCAGCGGATTGGGAGCGCTTGGCCTGGTAGGCCCTGACGAGCCGCGCTACGCCGCGATTGCCCGCGCGATGGCCGAGACGCACGATTGGATCACGCCGCGGCTGTGGGGCACGCCCTGGTTCGAAAAGCCGGTCCTCTATTATTGGCTTGCCGGAATTGCCATGCGCCTGTTCGGCGTCAGCGAATTCGCGGCGCGACTGCCTTCGGCTATGGCTGCTCTGCTTGCCGTAGCCGCTGTCAAGTGGACCGCGCTGCGTTCTTATGGCGTTGGCGCGGCTTGGTACTCGCTCCTGATGCTGCCCACGTCGGTCGCGATGATCGGCTTTTCGCGCGCCGCAGGTCCGGACATGCTCTTCGCCGGCCTCTTGACCGCCGCGATGGCGGTCGCCAGTGAGATGCTGCAGAAGCCCCGGCCAGGGCCCCTTCTGCGCGTCGCGTTCGGATTTTTTCTCGGGGCTGCGGTACTGGCAAAAGGTCCTGCCGCCGTAATTCTCGCGGGCGGCGCAACACTTTTATGGGCCGCCCTCTCACGCCAGTGGCGTGCGCCATTTCGTTTCCTACACCCCCTGATCATTGTGGTATTTTGCGCGACGGCATTGCCCTGGTACGTCCTTTGCGCGCTGCGCAATCCGGATTTTCTCCGTGTCTTTATCTGGCAGCACAATTTCGAACGGTATCTCACTCTGGTCTTCGAGCACCGCCAGCCATTTTGGTTCTTCGGCCCAATTTTTCTCTTGGGAATTCTTCCATGGCTTCCGTTACTCATCACTTCGGTCTTTGATGCAGCCCAAAATTTTCACTTCGAAACACGAAAGAATTCCCCGGCACTTTTCATAGGCTGCTGGTCACTCTTTACTCTGCTGTTCTTCAGCCTTTCGCAGTCCAAGTTGCCGGGATACATTCTTCCCGCGATCCCCCCTGCTGTTCTATTGCTTGCCGGAAGTTTCCTGCGGCAGATCGAGCGGAAAACGAGGGCAATACAGGTAGTTGTTGCCAGCGTCGGAATTGTCCTTCCTCTTTTGGTTGGAATAGTATACGCAAAACCTAATCTTACTTTCGGCCCGGGGATTGGCTTTCATCCAGACCCGATTCGAGGCGTTCGAGTCGCCGTAGGTGCCGCTCTGGTTGGCGGCGGCTTGATCGTGGCGTTTGCACTTCTTCGGAGGTGGAAATGCGCAGTTTGCAGTGCGGCTTGCACAATTGTAATTCTTTTGTTGGTCGCAAACCGGATGGTGCTGCCGGGACTCGATACATTTATTTCTGCAAGGCCAGCGGCCATGTATCTTATCCAGGTGTTTAAAGCGAAGCCGGATGAAATTGCTGTCTACCATTTGCCCCGCGCGTACGCATACGGATTGAACTATTACTTTGGAACCGAGTTGCCGGAATGGACGCCGGAAAATACAAGAGCAATTTATGTATTTCTTAGCAAAGACTCCCAAGCGCCGGTGAATCAGTCCCGCCAATTCTTGAATGCGCGCTCCGGCTCTTTTGTTCCGGCGACTTCGGATGGGAAAATTTATCTGCTATTGGGCCGGCAATTGGGGAAATAATGGATTTGACCTATCGCTAATTGCGAGGACCTGGCTCACCCGACAGCGGCAAATTCACGACGAAGAAACTTACGATTCGGTTTTCGTAATTGCGTTTTTCGTCGTCCAGCATTCCGGCGTAGTTTCCGTGCTGCAGGACGACGAGTTCATGGGGAAGCGAAGAAACCCGGAACAACTCGCTGGTAGACGCGGCGAGCACGGGCTCGTCAGGCGATTCGAGATACATCTGGGCGACGCCCGAAAGTTTTGCGATTCGCGTTTTCAAAGGCGGCACGTTCCGAAATTGCGGATTGAGCCAGCCGAAAATCAGCTGCGACATTCCGGTGACGAGTGGAAGCGATCCGAGACCGGAGCGGCTGACCTGCAGGGCGACCATTTCGCTGGGCTGGCCGTACGGGGATTCCGCGGCAACGGCGCGAACGCGATGGTCACCCGTGGCTTCCGCGAGCGCTACATAAGCCCCCAGGTTCACGCCCCACAATCCAAACCGGTTTACGTCCACGTCGCCGCGATTGGCGACCGCATCCATGGCGGCCCGCAACTCTGCAACCTCCTGCAATCCCAGCGTGGAGCGCCCTCCTGCCGATCCGTGGGCCGAAAAATCAAAGGCGAGTACGTTGTACTGTTGGTCCTGCAAGGCCGAGGCCATCGTCAGAAGCTCTCCGCGGCTTGATTCGTAGGCCGGGCACAGAACAATGGTCGGCGCGGATTTCAGGCCAGGGAAAAACCAGCCGTCGCGCGGCCCCTCGCCGTTCACCGTGAAGTTGAGCTTTTCGGGATGCCCAGGGAAATTTTGCAGGTCGATCTCCGAGTGGCTGCGCGCGGGCGAAACGATCCGGTGAACTAAGTATCCTGAAATTGCCCCTGCGGCAAGCAACGCAAAAATAGCGAGGGCCAGAATGGCTATGGCGAGCTTGGTGTACCACGTCGTGGGATGTCGAAGTTCGGAAATGAAACCCATGCGCTCGGATTCGTGGCCTTAGAGCGAAGTTCCGCCCCGCCGGCCAATCCGCTGGGGACGGGGTGCGTGTCGCTCGGCAGGCGCATGGTAGCACAGATGGCGGCGTGCCACGGACAACCGATCCGCCGGATGTTCCCGAAGTACATCCGGTCCGCTCATGGAATAATATGGTAGAAATGATTGTGCACGCTGCGAGCCAAAGGCAGGGTACCGGTTCCATGCAGATGGTCGATCTGCGGCAGTTGTCCTCCTGGCAACTCGATCCATTGCTCGCCGAAGAGGCGCAGCAGTGGCGGGATGAGTTGCGCTGGGATTACCGCGCCTCCACGGAGCTGATCAAGAAGTTCATCGACGCGCGGTCACTCACTGGCTCCGCCATCCTGGAAAACGGGCGCCCTGTCGGATACGCATTTTACGTCCTCGAAGAACACAAGGGATTGGTGGGCGGGCTATTCGTTTCTCCCCGCTTCTCACAGCAGGAATTGAGCCAGCGGCTTCTGACCGACACGCTAACCACGCTCAGCGGCATCCCCAAGCTCGAGCGCGTCGAGGCGCAATTGATCCCGTTCGGATATCAACTCGACCCCGTTCTAATCGAATATGGCTTCCGCCTGTACATGAGGCAGTTCATGATCGCGCCCCTCGCTCAACACTCCGGAGAGGCGCTCGACGTGCTCCCGGGACTCATTCGGGAAGGCCCCGGGGCAGGGTTGATCCTCGAGCGGTGGGATCACCGCTACTTCGAGCCCTGCGCTCGGCTGATCCAGCTTGCGTATGCGAACCATGTCGACGGCGAAATCAACGATCAATACCGCAGCGAATCCGGCGCTCTGCGTTTCCTGAAAAACATCATCATCCTGCCCGGCTGCGGACAATTCCAACCCGAAGCCTCTTTTGTTTTGCGCGCTCCGCATGCCAACCACCTGGTCGGGGTGATCCTGAATTCGCGTGTTTCCGATGGCGTTGGGCACACCACGCAAATCTGCGCCATGCCCGGATACCAGGGCCGCGGCCTCGGACGCCGCCTCATGGAAGCGTCCCTGCAGTCGCTCCGCGTGCGCCACTTCACGACCGTTTCCCTCACGGTAACTTCCGGCAACGAGCGCGCCGTGCGCCTCTACGAGAAGCTTGGATTTAACACGGTGAAGAAATTTGCCGCCGGAGTCTGGACGGCGTATTGAGCCCATGAATGTAACTTCCCTGCAGTTGCGGGCAATTTGATTTGAAATTTCAAATTTTCAAATTTGAAATTTTCCGATAGCTGGTGACGCACCGGAAACTTCCCCTCGGGCGAGGCTTGCCGATTGAATCGCGGCTTTGCCATACTAGCACCCATGCATGGCAAGTTAATCCTGCGGATGGGACTCCTCTCATTGCTGGTCAGCGCAGGCGCAGCGCGCGCCGACGAAATTCGACTGAAGGACGGCACCAAAATCATCGGCACGATCGTGGGCTTTGAAAACGATTCGTTCCGCGTCGAAACTTCATTCGGATTTGCCCTCGTCCAAAAGGACAAGGTCGCGGACATCAGCATCACCGCTGCAAAAAAGGAATCCGAGCCAAAACCCAAGGCGAACGCACCCGCCCCGCCGCCTCCAGCCGCGCCGCCAACCGTATTTCCCGCGCTCGTGAAGGAGCACCCTAACCCTGCGAGCGTCTCGCATGAAGCAATTGCGCTCGCACCGATGCCCTCCCCAGCCAGCGCTGGCACCGCCGCCAATTCAGGCGCGAAGACTGAGATCGCCGCGCCTAAAATCAAGAGCGAGGCCGCCGCCGCGCCTGCACCGCCCGTAGCGCCCCCCGCACCGCCGCCGCCTCCGGAGCCGCTGGTGATCCGCGACGAAATTCGCGGCAATCAGTACGTGAACCTGACCTACGGATTTCAGATGTATAAGCCACCGAGTTGGGAGCTGATCCCGGCGGCCCGCAAGGCGCTGCCCGACGCCGTCGCCGCGCTCGGAACGAACGACCAGACTACGCTGCTCGTCATTGGCCGCGAGCACGCGAAGGATTCCCTCGACGCTCACGCCGCCACGACGGGAAAGGCACTCGGCGACGTATACGGAAATTATCGCCTGATTTCCAGCCGCCATTTGTCCGTCGCCGGTTTTCCCGGCGTGGAGCAGCGCTCGCGCGGAACCGCCGATGGCCGCGACTGGTCAGTCACCCTTTTGACTCTTTTCAAGGGGACCGACGCTTTCACCCTGCTGGGAATGACTTGGGCGGATTCAGACCTGATCCAGGTCCAGGAAAACGTAATCGCCAAAGCTGTAAACAGCTTGACGTTCACAGCCCAGTAGCGCAGGCTTCAGCCTGCGGATTTTGAATTTCACCGAGAAACCCACACGCTGAAAACCTTGCGGTAAAACTCAAATTTTTGTCGTTCCGAGGCGCGCTGCGCACCGAGGAATCTCTCTTTTCCTGCGTCTAAAGCAAAGAGAGATTCCTCACTTCGTTCGGAATGACCAAATAAATCAATTTTTCCGCAGCCTGTGAAGCCTGTCTTCCTGAAGAAAAAACGTCCGCGCAAGAATGGTTTTCCACCAGTCACCGGTCACCAGTCACTTGCGACCCACACGAATTACGATTCACAAATCACGAATCACGCTGCTACGCCACATTGACGGTCACGGTGTGATACCCCGTCGCCCCGTCCGGCCATTCGCCCGAACGAGATGACGTTGCAACTTGCCGTTCGCGTCGGTGGCGCGCACTTGAATCTCGTGCTTGCCACTCTGCGGATTGGCCCACACGTAGCGCCAAAACGCCCACACTTGCGACGGCATCGGATTGCTGAAAATCTGGCACGGATTCCAGGTCGCGCCGTCGTCCGTAGAGATTTCCACCTTTGCAACCCCAACTGCATTCGTGACCGCCCAGCCGGTGATGACAAAACTTTGCCCCGCAATCTTTGCCGCGTCGTGCGGATCGTCGATCACGGATTGCAGTTGCCGCTCGCCCGTGTCCGACCATCCCATCCATTCCCAGTAACCGAGATGGCTTTTGTCGACAAGCTCGATGCGCGTGAGCCATTTCGGCGTCTTCATGCCGTAAATGCCGGGCATAAGCACGCGCAAAGGGAAACCGTGGATGCGCGTCAGCGGCTCGCCGTCCATGTCGTAGGCCAGAAAATTTGCGCCGCGCAGCAGCCGCTCCGCTGTGTGCCCGGTCGTATATCCTTCGGCGGCGTACAAAATCGCGTACTTGGCATTCGGCTTCAGCCCGGCGCGTTCCAGCAGGGGGCGCAGCAGCGTCCCGCGCCAGTTGGCCGTATCGATCAAGCCGCCCGCAATTTCATTCGAAATACATTCGAGCGTGAGCGTCGTCTCGTACGGCGCCAGTTTTCGAACATCGTCATAATCGAAGTGCAGCGGGTCCGTGACCAGCCCATCGATCGTCAGCGACCACTTGTTCACGTCCACGGCAGGCTCGCCGTGCGAGGAAGTCACGTAAAACTGATCTACGGGCGCAATCGCGCGCAGCGCCGCTTCCGGGCCATATTGCTCGTAGCCCTTAACGTTGACGTAACTCGCGCCAAATCCATACGCCAGCGAACGGTAAACTGCATAGGGCAAGAGAATCCCCAGCCCCGCTCCCCCAGCAATCGAAATGAATCGGCGACGGTCCATGTGGCTTTACTCGACTGTACCACTACACGGGTGCGAGCTCTAATTGGAGCCCGCCTTCACTTAGATGCTACGGAGGAAGAGCAGGTTCGGATGAGTGCTCAAAAGGAGTGAGAGTGGGCGATCGCAACGTTCACACAGATGGGTATTGCGGTGGCTGGTGAGCCCCTAATGTTGGTTCATCAATAGAGTATCGACGGTAGAAAGGCCCCAGCGGGCTCGTTATACAAGCCAACGGTCATCAGCGTCATGGGCTCGACCACGCGAAGGCCGTGATTCAAGCACCAGCGGAAAAGCTCTGTGTTGCGACTGGGCAGGAGAAAGCCCGGTCCGGCGAACTCATCGACGCCACCAAGAAGCGCCTGAAGGTCGCTTGTGTTCTCGGCGACCGCATGCCCAAAGAAACCGACGGTTGATGCGCAGGCAGTGATCCGTCCGTCCCGCTTCGCAACGCGAGCGACTCCATGAGCGATGGCGTCCGACATTTCCCCTGACCGGTCGTGGCCGTGCACGCGCCGACACAGCGCATTGCAGGCATCGAGGTCGTCTGCTGCTGCGGAGCGAACCGAATAGCCGTGTGGAATCTGGTGGATCGGCCGGCCCTGCATCACAACGAGCGGTTCCCGAATGTCGAAGCCAAGCTTCGCGTAAAGGGACATCGAGCGATTGTGAAAGGCCGCTTGCACAAGCCGCACCCCCGGAAAACGCCGCTCGGCTACTCGATCCATGACCGCCATCATCAATTGGCGTCCCACGCCTCCATTCTGAACAGAGGGAGCAATTGTGATAGGACCGATACCCGCGATGGCAGACCGCTCGTCCATGCAATTGCTCCCCACTATTCTTCCGCCGTGCTCCGCGACAACGCAGAAGAAGCCGGGATGCGAGAACATCATGGAGATGACTTGTTTCGCTGCGTCGGGAGATGGGAAATCGGGCGGGAAGTTATGGTGTTTGTTGAGGGTGGTGAATGCGTCGTAGCAGATGAGTCCACAAGGATCGATGTCAGTTGATTGGGCGCGGCGGATAATGGCCGGCTGATCGTTCGCCTGAGCGGGGGCTGCAATCATCATATCCTCCTTTTTGGGGGGACTCTGCTCCTTGAGATCGCGCCGAATAATGATTTCTGGCGCCGCTCCTCAAGATTAGTCGAAAATCCGTTTTGAGCTTCCCTTTTGCCCGAAAGCCTAGCCCGCCTGCCCAGTTGTGTCAACCGCAAGTCGCGCTGGTGTCGTTAGCACTTGTCGTGTCCGGATGATCCAAGATGTTGTCCCTCGTTGATAATGTCCCCTTTTGTCCTCGTTAGAAATGTCCCCTTAAAGTGGCCTCCGAGAGGAGGTTCACTTGGGGCGGACAGAGATGAGCAAGAAGGAACTGGTGCGAGTGGAAGTACTGGCACGCGTGCGGAGCCAGGAGCTGAAGTTGGTGGACGGCGCGTCGTTACTGCGCGTGAGCTATCGACAGGCCAAGCGGCTGTGGAAGCGGTATCGAGAAGAAGGAGCGGCGGGACTGAAGCATCGCAGCGCGGGACGCACCTCGAATCGAGCGAGCGAAGGGGCGCTTCGGCGGAAGGTGCTGCGGCGGGTACGGGAGAAGTACAGCGGGGCGGTGGGGGAGCGATTTGGTCCGACGCTGGCGGCCGAGCATTTGGAATCGGAGGACGGGCTGAAGGTCCATGCGGAGACGCTGCGGCGGTGGATGCTGGCGGAGGGATTGTGGAGCCGGGAACGAAGGCGGAAACGGCACCTTCGACGGCGCGAGCGCAAGGAGCATTTTGGAGAGATGGTGCAGATGGACGGGAGCTTTCACGCTTGGCTGGAGGAGCGCGGGCCGGAAGGCTGTTTGATCGACCTGGTGGATGACGCGACCAGTACAACGTGGGCGCGGCTGGGCGAGCAGGAGACGATCTGGGCGGTGGTGGATGCGTTGCGGGGATGGATTGAGCGCTACGGAGTGCCGTTGGCGGTGTACGTGGACTGGAAGAATTTGTACAAGCGAGCGGCGACGGTGAAGGAGCAATTGCGAGGGGAAGAGCCGGTGACGCAGTTTGGGCGCATGTGCGCGCGGTTGGGGATCGAAGTGATCGCGGCGAGTTCGCCGCAAGCGAAAGGTCGAGTGGAGCGGCAGCACGGGACGCATCAGGACCGGCTGGTGAAGAAACTGCGGCGGAAGGAAATCCGCAGTCACCAAGCAGCCAACGTGTATTTGGAGAGGGAGTATTTGCCGGAGCACAATGGGCGGTTTGCGCGAGCGGCGGCGAAGGGGGAGGACTGGCATCGTCGCGCGCCGAGGGCGGAGGAGTTGGATCGGATCTTCCGATTGCAGAGCGAGCGGGTGATGGGCAACGACGGGGTGGTGCGCTATCAGAATCGGTGGTTGCAGGTCGAGGGGCCGAGCCGGGCGAGTGCGAGCAAGAAAGTGACCGTGTGGGAAGGACGGCACGGGGGTCTGGCGATCGAGTATGCAGGAAGAGCACAGCGGTGGCGGGAGATCGCGGCGCCTCGAAAGCCGAGGAAAGAAGAAAGCAAGCCGGCAGCGGGGCGAGTTCTGCAACGGCAATCGGGAAGAAGCCAGCGGAAGTGGGTGCCGCCAGCGAATCACCCCTGGCGAGAAGCGGCGCGACGAGGAGTCAAAGAACGAGCCTTGAAACAGGCAGCGGTGGCGGGGTCGTCGTTGGCCTTGCCCTCCGCTGCGCCCTAAACGCTCCGCCCTTCGGGCTGCGCAGGGCTCCGCTGCGGGCAAGGCCAACGACGAAAGAAACAAAAGACCAAAACCAAAAAGGGGACATTTCTAATGAGGTAAGCAAGGGGACATTTCTAACGAGGTTTGACACCGGATGATCCAAGATTGACACCAAAGGGCGGCTGGCATATGGTTCTGCACAAGGACAGGATTGAAATTACAGAGGGTACTCAAATGAAAAATAAGCTATTGGCTGTGTTCCTCGGGGCCGCTGGTCTTCTCCTGGTTTCCGGGCCGGTGCTCGCGCACCACGGCAGGTCGAATTACGACATGACGGATACGATCACCGTGAAGGGGATCGTAACGGAATTCGAGTGGGTCAATCCCCACGCGCTCATCCACGTCGATGTCGCGGACGAGACTGGGAAGGTTGAAAAATGGGTTGCCGAAACGAATAGCCCGAATACGTTGTCCCGGCAGGGCTGGAGTAGGAACACCGTGAAGACTGGGGATCAGATCACTCTATTTGGCCGCCGCGTCAAAGGCGGCGCCAACTACATTAATTTTAGCAAGATTACTTTCGCCGACGGCCGAGTGCTTTCCCCTGCCGTACAAAATTGAGTAGTGGCTCCTTTCAGCCGTTGGAGCGCTCCACCCACCGTGCCGTTATGACTCTGATCGCAATTGAAGGGAGAGCCGCCATATGCGAATTCGACGGATAGAAGCGATCTTTGCGATTTTTACGGTGCTCGCCTTCTCGTCCGTAATGCTCGCTCAGAACGCTGAGCATCCGGGAACAAAAAAGACTCAGGCTGCGGCCCACACGGCGGACTTGACTGGAGTTTGGGCAAATATCACCGAGATGGGTGCAACCTTCAACCCGAAGGAGGACCCATCTTTCCAGCCCTCGGCAGAGGCGAAGTGGAAGGCAAACAAAAATGATGACCCGGGGAATCCAAGTGTCACCAATGGGCGAGTTGACTTGGACCCGACCATTGCGAATTGTTTTCCGACCGGTATGCCCCGCCTCATGACGGAAGTCTTTCCTTTCGAGATCGTTCAGATCCGTGACCGGGTGCTCATCCTGTTCGAGAAAGATTACGCCGTGAGCCACATCTGGACGGATGGGCGAAAACTTCCTGAGGACCCGGATCCCACCTACATGGGGCAATCCGTTGGCAGGTGGGATGGAGACACCCTGGTAGTCAACACGATCGGTCTAAAAGACTTCACCTGGCTCGATCGGGCAGGCCATCCCCATAGTGGCGCCTTGCACGTGGAGTGGCGCGTGAGGCGCGTGAATCATGACCGGTTGCAGATCGACTGGACGTTCGACGACCCGAAAGCATTCACAAAGCCCTGGACGGGACGCACGATTTACAGGCTCCACCCGGATTGGACGATTGAGGAATTTATCGCCTGCGAGGACCGCTTGTTGCACGGGGGAGAGTCGCTGGAGCAGAAGGCCGTCAAGGGACACAACCCATAACAGCGCTAGAACTTCGTTACCTCGGAGAAGTGGAAATTTCGCACCTTCATCGGCGGGACGACCATTTCGAACGATTCTTCTCCGGCGGCGCGCACGGCAGGACCCATCATCTCGACATTCGAAAGCATTTCCAATATGCCCTGGTTGAAACGGAAATTTCGAACCCCGCCAGCGACTTTGCCATCTTGAACCAAGAACGTTCCGTCGCGCGTCATGCCGGTGAGCACTTTTTCGTAGGGATCGACTTCGCGGATGTACCAGAGGCGCGTGACCAGGATGCCACGCTCGGTCGAGCGCACCATTTCATCCACCGAAATTTTTCCGCCGCCAAAAACTAAATTCATCGGCGCTTCGCCCATATCATTGGGCAAGGAAAAGCCGTGGCCGGTGGGCTTGGCTTTCATTTTTTTGGCGGTGGCGCGCGAGTACACCAGATTGCTGGGGACGCCTTTATCCACGAGCAGAATTTTCTGGCGCGGAATACCTTCTCCATCGTAAGGCGCGCCGGACTGGAGTGGGTGATACGCGTCATCGTGGAGCGTGATATTTTCGCCCAGGACTTTTTTGCCCATGCGCTTGTTGAAGCACGAGCGCTGGTCGGCCATCGCCGTCCCCGCAAAATCGTAAAAGAGAAACCCGACGAGATCGAGCACGGCGGCGGGCTCGAGAATCACCGTCCAGCGTCCGGGCGCGGCCTGGCCCGGCTGGCGCGAAGCGGCTGATTTTTCACTCGCGCTGCGAGCCATGGCTGTGGGATCGATTCGATCGAGATCGGGCGAATTGGCCTTGGCCCAGCCGGAGGAATCGGTTTCGAGAATCGTGATCGAAAACTCGGCACGCGTCTGGCGATGCGATGCGAACAGGCCCTTGGTATTGGCAATCGCCGATTGCGTAACGCCTGTCGAAAAAATTCCGGCGGCCGTTTGCTTGTTTTTTTCGGCCATTTCCGCGACGCGGGCGACGGCGCGGGCGCGGTCGGCTGGCGTCGCGTGCGCGGTATTCTCAAAATAGCGCGCGGTCTTGGCGAATTTTTGCGGCCCGGGCATCGGCAAGAGATCGGGATTGCGCGGCTGGCTGCGCGCCAGTGACTTCGAGGTTTCGACCACGCGCCGCAGCGATTCGTCATCTGTTTTGTTGGTGGTCGCGCGCGCCGTACGGCCGTCGAGCACGGTTCGCACCGAAACGGCGAGCACCTGCTCCGCCACGTTTTGATGAATCGTGTTGTTGGCGAAGCGCGTGAGCGCGTCGGAGATCATCCCGATTTCGACTTCGGTTTCATCCGCGTCACTCAGCTTGAATATTCTCTCCGCAATGCGCCTCATCTCCGCGTCAGAAAGCAAATGCAGTCCTGCTACGGCCGGCGCAGTTCCGCGCTTCTTGGAAACTCGAGTCTTCTTCGCCGATTTTCGAGAAGGTGATGTCACAAATCCTCTAATTACGCGCCGTGCCGCTTCGAGTAGCACAGACTTCAGTCTGTGGGGGTTGGTTGAAGCGTGATTGACCGTGCTTATCACCAAAACCCACAGACTGAAGTCTGTGCTACCAAAAGTGGCTCACGATTTTGCGAAGGCGGCGCCCAGCTTGATGTTGCGGAAGCGGGCGGGCGATGCGCCGTGGCCCGTGCCCATCGTCTGCATGGGTTGGCCCTTGCCGCAATTGGGCGTGCCCCACAATGTCCAGTGCTCGCGCGAACAAATCGCGTCGCAGCTATTCCAGAATTCCGTGGTGATCCCGCTGTAGCTGGGATTTTTCAGCATCCGCGTTTTCTTGCCGCCCTTGATTTCCCAGGCAATTTCCGTGGAAAACTGGAAATGATAGCGGCGGTCGTCGATGGACCAGGAGCGATTCGTCTCCATCAGAATGGCGTCGTCCGTGTCGGCGATCAGATCATTGTAGAGCCACGTTCCGGGAAGAATGCTGATGTTGGTCATGCGGATGATCGGCAGCCGGTTCCAGGATTCCGTGCGCATGGTGCCGCCGGAATGTTTCAGGCCGATGGAAACCGCCGTCTCGCGATTCGACAAGTAGCCGGTGAAGAGCCCGCCGGAGATGATGGGCGTGCACTGCGCGGGAACGCCTTCGTCGTCGTAGCCGAACGTGCCGAGGCCCGGCCCGTGCTCGAGGCGCGCGTCGGCTACTACGTTGACAATATCGGAACCATATCGAAGCTTCCCCAGTTTTTCCGTCGTCAGAAAACTCATCCCCGCGAAATTGGCTTCCATCCCGAGCACGCGGTCCAGCTCAATCGGATGGCCGATGGATTCGTGAATCTGCAGGCCGAGCTGCGAGCTGTCCAGAATAATGGTCTTCGTGCCCTCGGGCGATTGCGCCGCCGAATGCAGCGCGACCGCCTCCACAGCGACGCGCAGCGCATTGCCTACCAGATCGAGCGATTCGACGAGTTCGTAGCCGGCAAGCTGATGCTGCCCGCCGAAACTGTTCGGATACGAGCGCTTCTGAATTTCATTTCCGGCAAAGGCGGTCGCCACAATTCCCGCGCCCGACTGCATTTTGATCTGATGAATGGCCGAACCGAGCGAGGAGGCAAAAAATTGCTCGATGCGGCGAAAGGCCATCGAAGTTTCCGCCACCGTCACGCCCTTGACGCGGGACATTTCGCGGTCGGCGGCGAGCAGAAGATCCAGTTGCCGTTCGATGGGAATTTGAAACGGGTCTTTCACGTACGGGTTCTGCCAGGTGTCCTGATACGCCTCGACCGGCACCATTTCGACGTCGTGACGCTTGGCGAGCGCCGAGGCTTTGGCGATGGCCACGGCCTCGGCCGCGCAGGCAGCAATTCCTTCCCGCGTCAACCGGTCGGTGGAAGCAAAGCCCCACGATCCCTGGGCGATCACTCGAATGCCAATGCCGTAGGATTCCGATTCGGCAAGCGTGCCGACCTGGCCGTTTTTTGTGGAGAGATCGCGGAGGCGAATATCCATGACGCGCGCATCGGCGTAAGTTGCGCCGCGCACTTTTGCGGTTTCAAGCGCCCAGTTGGCGAAGTCCCGCATCATGGATTCAGGACTGGCAGATCAAAGATATTTAACACAGAGAACACAAAGAAAACCGTGAGAACCTTACGTGCCTTCGGACCAGGAAGCGAGATAGAGCTCCTGCTCGGGCGTGAGCTTGTCCATTTGAACGCCCATCGATTCCAGCTTGAGTTTCGCGATCTGGCGGTCGATGGCTTCGGGCACGACATACACTTGCGGCTTCAGCTCCGCCGCGTGCTTCAGCATGTATTCGGCGGAAAGCGCCTGGTTGGCAAAGCTCATATCCATCACGGCGGCCGGGTGGCCTTCCGCGGCGGCCAGGTTGATGAGCCTGCCTTCGCCCAGCAGATAAATCCGCCGGCCATCCTTAGTCAAGTATTCGTCAACAAAGGGGCGCGCGACGCGCTTGCTGTTGGACATTTTCTCCAGCGCCGGGATATCGATTTCGACGTTGAAGTGCCCGGAATTGCAGATCACCGCTCCATCCTTCATGCGTTCAAAAGACTCGTGAGCCAGAACGGACTTGTTTCCGGTTACGGTGACAAAAATATCGCCGATCTTCGCGGCGTCCACCATGGGCATCACGCGGAAGCCATCCATCACGGCTTCAATGGCCCGCACCGCGTTGATCTCCGTGACGATCACATCGGCGCCCAGACCCTTGGCGCGCATGGCCACGCCTTTGCCGCACCAGCCGTATCCCGCCACAACTACTTTCAGGCCGGCGATGAGCAGATTCGTCGAGCGAATGATGCCGTCAATCGTGGATTGACCCGTGCCATAGCGGTTGTCGAAGAAATGCTTGGTCTCCGCGTCATTCACCGCAATCACCGGATATTTCAGCGTTCCATCTTTGGCCATGGCGCGCAGGCGGATCACGCCGGTGGTCGTCTCTTCCGTGCCGCCGATGACGTCCGCCACGAGATGCTTATGCTTAGTCAGTAGCAAAGTTACCAGATCCGCGCCGTCGTCCATCGTCATCTGCGGTTTGTGATCCACGCAGGCGTTCAGATGCGCGTAGTAGGTGGCATTATCTTCGCCCTTGATCGCATAGGTTGGAATCGAGTAATCCTTAATCAGCGATGCGGCGACTTCATCTTGCGTGGAAAGCGGATTCGAGGCGCACAAAACCAGATCGGCGCCGCCATCGCGCAGCGTGATGGCCAGGTTTGCCGTTTCGCTCGTCACGTGCAAGCACAAGGAAAGGCGTACGCCCTTCAGCGGCTGCTCCTTGATGAACCGCTTGCGGATCAGCTGAAGAACGGGCATTTGCTGGTTGGCCCATTCGATTTTTCGTTTGCCCTGTTCCGCCAGAGCCATATCCCGAACATCGCCCGCCGTACTCTGCAAAGTCTTCATCGCGCGAATTTCTCCTGTCTCTGACAAGTAGCACAGGCTAAAGCCTGTGTGGAAACATGGTGCCGGGTACTGTAGCGCTCGCCTTCAGGCGAGCATGGAGTTACGTCCGGAATGCCCGCCTGAAGGCGGGCGCTACAAAATTCGTTTCAAATCTAAGTGTTTCCCTTAGCGGCGTACGGCAACTTCTTTGCCGCTAAGCCCGGCCTGGCTGCGAATCGAGTCCGCTTTGTCCGTCAGTTCCCAGGTAAAGCCCGGCCCGGAGCGCCCGAAATGCCCGAACGAAGCCGTTGGCCGGTAGATAGGCCGCCGCAGATTCAGGGACTCGATAATGGCGCGCGGAGTGAGCTTGAACGTGCCGCGGATCAGATCGGTAATCTTCTCATCCGGGATTTCGCCGGTGCCGAACGTATCCGCCATTACGGAAACAGGATCGGCGACGCCGATCGCATAAGCAAGCTGGACTTCCACTTTTCGCGCCACGCCCGCGGCCACCAGGTTTTTCGCCACGTGCCGCGCCATATAGCACGCCGAGCGATCCACCTTCGACGGATCCTTGCCCGAAAACGCGCCGCCGCCGTGCCGGCTATAGCCGCCGTAGGTGTCGACAATAATCTTGCGGCCGGTCAGGCCCGCATCGCCCATCGGTCCGCCCACCACGAACCGTCCGGTCGGATTGATGTGGAATTTCGTGTTCTTGTCCATCAGTGCGGCGGGAACCACTTTGCGAATCACTTCATCGCGCACGGCATTTTGCAAGTCCAAGTTGGAAACCGATTGGCCGTGTTGAGTCGAGATGACCACGGTGTCCACGCGCACCGGCCGGTCGCCTTCATATGCGATGGTTACCTGGGATTTGCCGTCCGGCCGGAAAAAGTCGACGATGCCCTGGCGGCGAACCTGGGAAAGCCGCTGCACCAGTTTATGGGCCAGCGTAATCGGCAAGGGCATCAACTCTTCCGTTTCATCACAGGCAAATCCGAACATGAGACCCTGATCGCCCGCTCCGCCCGTGTCCACGCCCATCGCGATGTCGGGAGACTGCCGCTTGAGCGAAGAAATTACCGCGCAGGTTTCGGAGTCGAAGCCGTACTCGGCGCGCGTGTAACCAACGTCGCGCACCACGTCGCGAGCAATGTCGGAATAGTCCAGGACCGCCTTGGTCGTAATTTCGCCCGCGACCATGACTAATCCGGTGGTCACGAGCGTTTCGCACGCCACACGTCCGGTTGGGTCTTCCGTGAGCACCGCGTCCAGTACGGCGTCGGAAATCTGGTCGGCAATCTTGTCCGGGTGGCCTTCGGTCACCGATTCCGACGTAAAGAGAAATTTGCGATTCTTTTCGCTCAAGCCAGCACCCCTTCCAAAAAAATCCGCAAGGAAAAGCCGGTATATCTCTTGTGCGGGAGTCTAGGTCCGTCCGAATCGACGCTAACATGCGACCCCAACCGTGTCAACGAATTGGGTCCAAACGTGTTGAGGGAACACTCAATAGCAAGAACGCGAGGTTAAAATGTCGCGGGAGCCAATGGACCAAGTGCGGCGCTGGCTGTCATTCAGTACCCGGGAACGCCAATCTCCCGATTGGCGGTTGGCGCGACGCCAATCGGGAGATTGGCGTTCCCGGGTTTCCACTGTGCGAGCTAAGAATCGTCGGCGCTGTCAGCGGCGGCCCCAAGGGTTCCTTTTCTCCGCGCCAGCAAAAAATTGCGGATAAAGGGGTCAAGATCGCCGTTCAGCACCCGGTCAACATCCCCCATTTCAAATTTCGTGCGGTGATCCTTGATCAGGCGGTAAGGCTGGAGCGTGTAGGTCCGGATCTGGCTGCCAAAACTAATGTCCCGCTTGGTTTCGTCCATCTTGCGCGTTTCGGCCTGGCGTTTCTCAATTTCTGCCTCGTAGAGGCGCGAGCGAAGCCATTTCATGGCCAGTTCACGGTTCTTATGCTGGCTGCGCTCATTCTGGCACTGCACGACAATGCCGGTTGCCAGGTGCGTGATGCGCACCGCGGTTTCCACTTTGTTCACATTTTGGCCGCCCGCACCGCCCGCGCGGAATGTGTCCACGCGCACTTCCTCGGGCTTCACGACGATTTCGATGCGGTCATCAATTTCCGGAATGACAAACACCGAGGCGAACGAAGTGTGGCGCCGCGCGGCTTGATCATAAGGAGAAATCCGGATCAGGCGATGCACTCCGCTTTCGGTGGAAAGAAAACCGAAAGCGTTCTCGCCTTCGACGCGGACGGTCGCCGATTTCAACCCCGCGCCTTCGCCGGGCGTCAGGTCCATGACGGTCGCCGTAAATCCCTTTTGCTCCGCCCAGCGGAGATACATGCGCAGAAGCATTTCCGCCCAATCCTGCGATTCCATCCCGCCCGCGCCGGGCTTGATGGTCATGATGGCATTCAGCCGGTCGTTCTCGCCGGAGAGCAGCGTGACGGTTTCAAGTTCCGAAACGTAGGCGTCGGCCGCGGTCATCTCGCGCTCGATTTCCTTGACGAGCGAATCGCGTTGCGCGGAGTCTTTCTCTTCCTCGGCCAGATGAAAATACGTGTCGATATCGCTGGCCATGGTTTCCAGCTTGGTGTCGGAGGCCAGGACTGCCTCCGCCGCTTTGCGCTGCTGCATGACTTTCTGAGCTTGCTCCTGGTCTTGCCAGAAATCCGGCTGCGAGATTTTCTTTTCCAGAGAGGCTACGGTATCGCGGCTGCGGGCAACGTCAAAGATAACTCCGCACGAGTTCGATGCGTTTGCGAAGTTCTTCCTGCTGCCGCTGTAAATCTTCAATCATCATGGGGTGTCCCGCTGAATTCAGAAGTCTTGCGTGCGATCGTATCGCGCGCAACCATCAACACTAACACGAGCGCGGCGAGAACGCACAGCCACGCCAGCCAGTCGCCCCAGCGCGCATACGGCGTCAGGTCCGCACGAAACGCGTACGGAGCGTCCAATTCACCGCGAATGTCTGCCGGCAATTGCGCCACGATGCGCCCGTACGGATCTACGGAAACGGTGATTCCATCGTTCGTGTCTCGCAGCAGCCAGCGCCGGTTCTCCACCGCCCGCACGCGCGCCATCGCCAGATGCTGTCCCGGAGCGCCCGACCCGCCGAACCAGCCATCGTCCGAGATATTCACGAAGAGTTGCGCACCGGCCAGAGTAAAGCGGCGAACTTCATTTGGGAAAATGGCTTCGTAGCAAATATAGACGCTGAATGGCCCGCCGGAAAATTTTCCTACTTTATATTGCGAGCCATGCTGAAAATCCCCGATGAGCCCCGTCAAATCCCTGGCAAAGAAGAACCAATTCCGCCACGGCACGTATTCGCTGAAGGGCACGAGATGAATCTTGTCATACATGAAATCGAGCGCGCCGTCCGGGCCAAGCAGCGCGGCGCTGTTGTTCGCGCCACTTTGGCCATTGCCGAGCGGCTTGAAATCGATGACGCCGACCAAAAAGCCGCCGCCCCCGCCGCGCGCGATGCGTTCGGCGCGAGCCTGAAAGTTTCCGTCCTGCAAGGAAAACGGCGCTGGAACCTCCGGCCACACGACCATGCCGGGAACTTTTTGCGCCGCTGCGATGCTGATCGCTTCGAGCTGGTCCATTTCCGCGGCATGAACCTGCATCCAATTGGACGGATAATTCAGCGCCACGGGAAAATTCGTCTGCACCAAATGCGCAACGTGATCGCCGCGAGCTTGCGGAACAAAGCGTGGACCCGCGACTGCAATCACGATCAGTATGCCATTCGCGCCGATCCACATCGTCAGGCCGGCCTGTTTGCGCAGGGACATCTGCAGAGCTACCCAAGCCGCCAACGCACTGTAGGACGCGACCACCAGCGAAAGGCCAAAGATTCCAGTGACCGCCGTTAGTTGGACAAACACCAGATTTCCCGCCGCCACGTACCCAAGCAGGTTCCACGGAAACCCGATGGCGGGCAGGTGCATCATCGCGAATTCCATCGAAACCCAGACGAATGGCGCTGCGAGGCAGGCTCTCCCCGGCGCAAATTTTCCTAGCCAGGCAATCGCCGCAGCGAATGCCGCGTGAAACAGGGACGTGGCGACGATGACCAATGCGAATACGGCTCCCGCCTGAATGACGGGAAGTGGCCCGTACCGCCGCATCACGGTGTAGAACCACGGCAAACTCAGGCCGTAATACGCCGCTCCCTGCAACCATCCCAGCAGGAATGCGTATCGCGGCCGCTCGCCCAGCGCCGCGACGATCAACAGCGCCGGAGCGATCCATCCCAGAAATGGGATATTGAAGGAAGGGTACGCCAGCGCGAGCGCAATGCCGGAAGCGAGCGCGAGCAGCAGCCGGACAGTCCTCGACAAGCTCATGGCCTCGGCATTGTAGACTGTCCGTGCTTCTACCGCACACCGGGAAAAGGAGGCAGAGTAGAAAGTCAGCAACCGGCAAGCCCAATTCTTGGGCGCTGCCAGACCGGGTAAACTTCAAGTGACCAAGTCGGCGGTAAATTTCAGTCCGCGCTCCCAGCGGAAGACGTTAAAGTGCCGGCAAGATGCCAGAATGGACTTGAATCTGGCGGTCTGCGTGTTTGGTTCGCACGGGTATTTCACGGACGAGCAAGAACACCTTTCCCTTAGACATTTGATGGCGACGCAGGAAGCAATGCATGATCGCAGCGGTGAGTCGGCCCGCGGAGAAGCCAGAAGCACCGGGCCTCGCACACGGCGAACGGGTCACAGACATTCGTTGCGACAAAGCGTGACAGCAAGCCTGGTCAGCCATTTGTATCTGAAACCTAACAAGGTGAATGGCTAAACGCCCTGGAATGGTTACATCAGTCTACCCATTAGCCCCCACTGTTTCATTTATCTGCGTGATTATGAAAGACATGCCGTCAATCAAATTCACCCCTCCAATGGCAGTTTGTGTGCTTACTCAACAAGGGA
Organism: uncultured Acidobacteriota bacterium; assembly: GCA_963719875.1. Classification (GTDB taxonomy): domain Bacteria; phylum Acidobacteriota; class Terriglobia; order Acidiferrales; family UBA7541; genus Palsa-360. The sequence goes on from CAVRDJ010000004.1 coordinate 1,779,889, forward strand.
GGGATCAGATCTTGTAATCAGTCTGAGGAGCCGGAAATGAAAAGAATTCTTTTGCGCTTATGGAATGAACAGACTGCCCAAGATGTGGTTGAGTATGCCCTTTTGCTGCTCCTCATCGCCCTCCTGGTTGGTGCCACGGCTAAATCAATCGGTTATAAAATAAGAAGCGTGTATTCACGTGCGGCAAGCAGCGTCTCCGCCCCCGGCGGTGGAGCTGGTGGCAACCACGGCGGAAACGTAGGTAACAACGGTGGCAACGGCGGGGGCCGTGGCAATTAACCCTTGGGGAACAGTTCCTTTCTATATCCGCTAACGCACGATCCAGAAACCAACGACATCTGACCTTTCGGACCTGAGCCTTCCCGATCTCGACAAAGAACTATTACACTTGCCAAAGAACTCCAATTTAATGAGAGGTGAGCGGGCAGGCATCAACATCATGGCCCAGGAATGCACCCCGAGAGGTTTGCCAGCTTCTAATTATCGATTCAATGTCACAAACATACAGGAATACGCGTTCAGCATGTGGTCTGAAGGATCGCAACGCTCTGATAGATACGGTCCTCCGGAACAGGCAGAAAAGAAAGTTCGACAATGAGCTGGTTGGAGGCCACGAAACGCGTTAATCCCGCTTTATCGCAATGTCGGCTTGGAAACTAACCGGCTGCCACAGGCAGACTTCCAAACTCAATCGGGGAACGCCTTACCGTTTGATGATGGACTTGAACCCTTTGGCTTCGAGTTCCTGGCGGATTTTCGATGCGGACTGGTTGTCCGGATATGGCCCGACTTGAACGCGATATAACTTGTCCGGGCCGGGCGGGATGACGAACGCGGGGAATTTTTTCTGTTGCAGGGCTTGCGCCAGCGCCAGCGCGTCATCTTGGTGGAGCACGGCAGCGACCTGGAGCATGATCGCGCCTTTTGGAATCAGTTGACCGTCCGTGCCACTCGAAAGTTTTGCCGATTTTGCGGTTTTCGACGAGCCAGCAACCGGCTTGGGCGCCGCGGCCGGTGGCGCCGAGGCGGCCACAGACTTAAGAGGCGGCTGCAAGTGATCCGCAGCCGCTTGTGGATCGGCGGAATGATAGAAATCCCAATCAGAATTTTTTTTCGGGACTTGCGCGTCCTCGGATTCCGGCCGGGTCCTGGATTTTGCGGCTAGAGCAGCGGCCGGCGCATCGGAATCCGGCGGTGCGCCGACGGCGGCGCGGAGCTTGTAATCATACTGGCTTCGTCCCAGCAAGTAGCCAAGGGTGAAGACGACTCCGAAAATGACGACGAGCAGGAGGAACAGTCCTACGAGATGCCTGCTCTCCAGTACGAAATCGCCGCCGCTTTTCTTTTCTGTTGAAGCCATCTATTGTTTTCTAGAACCGATCGCCTTGACCCACTCGTTGATGATATCAATCGGGAGCGGGAACACGATGGTGGTATTTTTTTCGACGCCGATTTCGGTCAGGGTCTGCAAGTAACGGAGTTGAATCGCGGCGGGCTGTGTTTCGAGAACTTTGGCGGCCTCGGCCAGCTTGGCCGACGCCTGCGATTCACCCTCTGCGTGAATGATTTTGGCGCGCCGCTCGCGTTCCGCCTCCGCCTGCCGGCCGATGGCGCGCTGCATCTGCTCCGGGATATCGACCTGCTTGACTTCCACCTTCGTTACCTTAATACCCCAGGGCTCGGTATCCTGGTCAAGAATGATTTGCAGCTTGCTATTTACTTTTTCGCGCTCGGCGAGGATCTCGTCCAGCTCAAACTGGCCGACGATGCTGCGCAGCGTGGTTTGCGCCTTCTGCGACGTTGCGTAGAGATAATTCTGCACCTGGGAGAGCGCGAGATTCGCATCCACCACTCGGAAATAGGCGACGGCGTTCACTTTCACGGACACGTTGTCGCGCGTGATGATGTCCTGCGAAGGAACATCCAGCGTCTCGATGCGCAGCGAAATTCGATACAGCGTCTCGATCGGCCAGAAGACGACTCGCAATCCCGCGCCCTTCGCCTCCGGCTGCATGCGCCCGAGGCGCAGCACCACCCCGCGCTCCCATTCCTTGATCACGTACAGAGAATTCCAAAACCAGATCAGGAAAATGAACACTGCGATCATGAGCCCGTACAGTGAGAAATCCATTTTCTCGCCCTCCCAAGAACCCCTGGCTCAGGAATTTTCCGGCACGGTGGCGCAGGCTTCAGCCTGTGGGGTTTGGTCCTCGCCAGGTCGAACCCCCACAGGCTGAAGCCTGCGCCACTCATCCGCGCCGCGTGTATCGTACTCTATCTGGAGCCCGTGTTCACGCGCTCGTCGAAGGATGGCCGGCAAGAACGACGTGCAGCGTCAGCCCCTCAATGCGCGCAACTCGCACTTGAGCGCCGGCGGGAATTTCTTCCGGCGCCACGGCCCGCCACAATTCGCCGTGGAGCCGCACCATTCCCTGAAAAATCTCGCTGTCCGTTTGCCGCACGAGCGGCTCGGTCACTTCTCCCGGCGAACCCACTAGTTGCTCAAGACCCGTCGAGGGCTTCCACGAACGTGAGCGCAGCACGAGCCGCATCAGCAGAATTGTGAGCAGAGCAAACGGCAGCGTCGCACCGAACGCAACGCCCAGGCTTACCCCCGCATGCGTCAGCGGCGAACGCACCAGCATCAACGCGCCCAGCAGCATGGCCACGATGCCGCCGATCGCCAGCACGCCGTGGCTCGTGTACTTCGCCTCCAGAATGAATAACCCCAGGGCCAATAAAATCAAAACGATGCCCGCGGGAGCCACCGGCAAAATGTGCATCGCGTAGAGCGCCAGGACGAGCGCGATTCCCCCGATCACTCCCGGCGCAACCATTCCCGGATGCGTGAATTCGGCGTAAAGCCCCAGCACTCCCACGATCAAAAGGATGAAAAACGCATCCGGCTGCACAATCCGCGAGAGAAATCGCTGGCGGAATGACTCGGAGAACGGAATGCGCTCCGGATTGCGAAGGGCAAGCTGAACGGTCGAACCGTCAAAGCGTTTGATCGTGCGGCCATCCAATTTTGACAACAGGTCTTCCGGCGAGTTCGCAATCAAATCGATGAGCTTGCCATCGAGCGCTTCCGTTTCGGTCCAGGCCTTGCCGTCGACAACAGCCGACTCCGCAAGCTCCACATTTCGTCCGCGCTTCGCCGTGTAGCTGCGCAAGAACGCCGTGGCGTCATTCAATATTTTTTTCTTCAGCGTCTCATCCACCTGCAGCGGGAATCCTCCGATGGCCAGAAGCGGCGATGCCGCGCCGGTGTGCGTTCCCGGAGCCATGGCCGCGATATCGGCGGAGAGCAAAATAAAAAATCCCGCGGAAGCGCCGCGCGATCCCACTGGCGAAATGAAAATGGCCACCGGCACAGGCGATTCCAGAATGTGGTGGATGATGTCCTCCATGGAAGTCGAAAGGCCTCCCGGAGTGTCCATGGTGATCAGGATCAAGCTGGCATGCCGCTGGGCAGCTTCCTCGATGCCGCTCGTAACGTACTCCGCCATCACCGGCTCGATTTCGTCGCCGATGCGCAATTCGACAACTTGTGCTGGACCCGCGGGCGCCCGAGAAATTTTTGTCTCCGGCCCTTGCGCTCGCAGGGTGAACGCACCGATCAGAGCAATCGCAAGCGTTACCATCGCGAATTCCCAGGCATGGCTGGCCGGAGCAATCCTGTTGGCATGGCGGTCGCCGGATTCTTTCATTGACGTTCTCCGCCGTTGTCGATCTTGCGAGGTCCCTTCCCTGCTGCGGGCTGCCCTTCGGGAGCTTCGCCGCCCGGGCGCAATAGCGTACGATCCATATTTCTGGACACACGTGCCAGCCGCGTCAGCCCAACGCCATCCTGGAGGTTCGGCTGCGCCTGCTTATCTGCGTTATCCGCAGACTCGGCGCGAATGGCTGCCGCTTCCGGATTTCGTCCGAGGGATTCCAAAGTGGCAATTGACAACGCCCTCGCTCCCTTGTCATCGGGATCAATTTTTCTCGCGCGTTCCAGCGGAGCCACCGCGGAGGCCGCTTGCTTCCCAATGATTTTAGCAATGGCTATATTGATCCAGTAATTGGCTTCTTCCGGATCGAGCGCCGAGGCGCGCTCGAATTCCGCCCCCGCCTCGTTCCATTTCCCGAGCCGCAGGCGCGCCACGCCAAGGTTATTGTGCATTTCCGGCAATTCCGGAAGCGAGTCTTTTTCGCCGGGTTTGCGCGTGCGTTCGAGCAATCCGGAAAACGCGGCATCCGCCCGGCCAGCGTCGTTGCGCGCCAGATGGCATACCCCCGTCGCGAAACTTGCCTCGGGCCCGTCGGGGCGATTGGGAGGCACGCGTGAATACCACACCAGCGCCGATTCGCAATCGCGCTTCTTGAAATAAATCTGGCCGAGTTCAAACGCCGGGCGGTCCCAGGCAGGCTCCAGCCGCGCCGCTTCCCGCAACAAGCGAAGACGTTCCTCGTCCTGCGATCCGGCGAGACCGCGAACGAAATTTTCGAGAGCGTCAAGGCGCAGCGACGGCGGCGGCTCTGAGAAACTCAATTCGTCTGTATTCGCGCCTTGCGGCGGGCAGACTTTCTGGTCGACGGCGCATAAAATCTTCCACGTCAAGCGGGCATGCGCGCGGAGCAGGTCTTGCATGGTGCTCGTCTCGGTGAGCGGCGGTGAGAGCGACGGCGGGCTGAGGTGCAGCACCCGGGCCTCCAGCGTCGCCGTCTTTCCGTCCGATTGGAAGCGTCCATAAACCACTGCGTCGGCGTCCGCCTCTGTGGCAATCTTCACGATGGTGGCGTGCGAAAAACGGGCGGAATCCGGCAAACCCATTTTTTCGAGGGTCGCCAGCCGATCCTCCCGGGAAAGCACATTCACACCCCGGTCCTCGATACGTTCCGCCGTCAGTTCGGATAAGCCTTCGCCAAGCCAGTCGAGATTGGCCATTCGGCTTTCGTTCTCAAAAGGAAAGATTAGAAGTGTTTCGTGCCGGGATTCAGCGGAGGCAGCGCGAGCTTCCCCTGCGGATTGTGCGGGACGAGCGCGGCCCGCCATCGCGGCTCCACAAAGGGCCGCGCCCAGAACGAAAAGCCCAAATCGAAAAATTCGCGGGGACATTGCAGTCACATTGTAACAGAGGCCAAGCAACGCGTGTTCGCGCTTGTCGCGCATGGCTGGAAACTTACGCGCCGGGGTGCGTCGCGGAGCCCTTCTGCTCCGCAGGGACAACGCGCAAAAGCACATCCTGAACGACAGGATCGTTGATGACGTCTTTAAATGCGGGGTCGGTCGCGGCTTTGCCGACATCCTTGTAACCTTCGTCCAGGGACTTGCGCAGGTATTCGGCGCAGTGCGCGGCGTCGCCCTTCTGAGCGTATACCTTGGCCATCGTGAAGAAAAACAGGCCATGATTGGAAACCGAGCGGTCCTGCACCATGGCGCCCACGCGATCGTTGCGTTCGAAAATCCGCGGGTCGAGTTCGATCGCTTTTTGAAATTCGACCGCGGCTTCGGGAAACTTGTTCGAATTGTAGTAGGCAAACCCCAGGTTGGAATGAGTCCCCGCCTGGCCCGGATCGATGGTCACGGCTTGTTGGTATTCGCGGATCGCCCTGCGGAAATCTTTTTGGTGGTAATAAACCATGCCCAGGTTATTCACGGCGCTCGAATACTTCTTGTCCGCTTTGAACGCGCGGGCAAAGTACTTCCTGGCCTGGGAGTAGTTGGACAGGTCCAGGTACGCGATCCCGATCATGTTCATGAAAACGGCATTCTTCGGATCGGCCTTCAATAAATCTTGATACGTCTGAATGGCCGCATCGTAGCGCTTTTCAGCCATTTGCACTTTGGCTCGTTCCTCCTGCATTTCTTTCGGGCTGAGCGCGGGAGGAGCGGCGTTGATCGGCTGCGATGGCACAGTTTTCGCGGGCTGGTCCGGCGCGGACTGTTGCGCGGCTGAGCGGGATGTTGCGGCAAATAGAAAAAGGCCCAGGAAAATCCAGAAAGGAGGTTTCCAATTCATAGCGAACGCCTCCGAACGACGCCGCATCAATGTTGTTGCTGATCTTGTGGGTCTGATTTTGGCTTATCGGCGTCTTTCTTGCCTCCAAAGATACCAAAAATTCGCCGCAAGATACCTTTTTTGTTCTCATCCTCCGCCGGTTGGTTATCGGCGGAGGCGGGCGGCGTGGAAGATGGACCGGAACCAACACTTCCCGGCGCAGCAGGTCCGGAATCACCTTCTTTCGCCTTATCTCCGCCAAAAACATGCGATAGCCAGGAGCCTGGCGGGCTATCGCTGGCCACGCGCCCGCCATGCAAGGGGCAAAACTCAGTGGGTTCCGTGCCGTGGATGTAGACTTCCTCGCGCGTAACGGGACATTCCGGGGTAGCGAGCGCCAAAGACTCCGGATCGATCGTAACTTTGGTGACTCCTTCCGGCATTTCAAACGGCCTCACGTCGCGATACGCGGGCAAAGTCAGCGCGCGCTTCATGAATTCCGCCCAGATCGGTGCCGGTGCATTCCCGCCGGAGAGGCCCAGGTCGCGGTTGTCGTCAAATCCCACCCAGACGATGGCCAACAAATTCGAGGTGTAGCCGGCAAACCAACCGTCGCGCGAAGTGCCGGTCTTCCCCGCTGCGGGCGCGTTGAAACCCCGGGCTCGGACGGTTGCGCCGGTGCCGCGATTGATGACGTCTTCCATCATGCTTGTGACCAGGTAGGCAACGCGCGGATCGAGCGCCCGCCTCGACCGAATCGCATTTTGTTCCAGCGATGCCCCCTGGGCGTTGACCACGTTGCGGATAAACATCGGCTCGGTGCGCACGCCATCGTTGGCCAGGATTGTGTACCCCGTGGCAACTTCGAGCGGCGTCATTTCATACGCCCCCAGAGCCACCGACGGCGTCGGCTGAATGGACGGATCGAGTCCGAATTGATGCGCCATGTCCGTGACGCGCGTGTAACCCACCAGCTCGGCCACTTTGACCGTCGCGACATTCAGCGAATACGTCAGCGCCTCCCGGAGAGTGACCTGGCCGTGGAATTTTTCGCCGTAGTTGTTGGGCGTATATTCTTTGCCATCAAAATCGAATGTGGTCGGCTCGTCCATCACCGTCGTCGCCGGAGTCACGATGGGCTTCACCCCGTCGACCGCGCCTTCAAAGGCAGCCGCATACACGAACGGCTTGAACGCGGAGCCGGGCTGCCGCCGCGCGAGAATATGGTTCAGCTGGCTTTCACCGTAATCGCGTCCGCCAACCAGCGCTTTGATTTCCCCGGAGTGCGGGTCCAGAACAACTATGGCGATCTGAGCCTGCGGCGCGGGCTGCCCTTCTTTTTTCCACCGCGCGTAACGGCGAGCCAGCTGGGCGTCGATGTTCTTCGCTCCAAGATCAACGGCTTCGCTGGCGGCGCGCTGCAGTTCCGGATCGAGCGTCGTGTAAACACGGAAACTCTGGGAGAGAAGATCCGATTCGGAAAAGCGGTCGAGCAGGTGGTCTTTCACCATGTCCACGAAGTAGGGCGCCGTGCTGCCTTCCAATCCCCCGCCCACGATTTGCAACGGAGCTTTCTTGGCAACGAGAACTTGGTCGGGGCTAATCACACCATTCTCGGTCATCGCCAGGAGTGCGCGGTCCCGGGCCTCGACCGCACGGTCCGGCCGGCGCTCGGAAGTCGAGTAACGATTCGGAGCGTGGATGATACCGGCTAGAAAAGCGGCCTCGGGCAGGGTCACTTCACGGAGATCCTTGTTGAAGTAGGCCAGAGAAGCTTCGCCAAATCCGTGAATCGCGAAGCTGCCGCGGTTCCCGAGATAGATTTCGTTGGCGTAGAGCTCAAAAATCTGCTGCTTATTAAAGCGGTGCTCGAGTTCGAGCGCCACAACCGTTTCGGCGATCTTGCGCCGAATGGTCCGGTCCGTATTGAAAAAGAAACTGCGCGCCACTTGCATCGAGATCGTGCTGCCGCCCTGCACGCGCGCCCCGTGGCGGAGGTCGGCCCAGGCCGCGCCCAGAATTCGGATCGGATCAAACCCGGGATGCTCGAAAAAGCGCCGGTCTTCCACGGACAACACGGCATCGCGCAAAATCTTCGGAATGTCGTTGTAGCTGAGGGCGCGGCGCTTCTCGCGGGAGCTATCAAATAAACTGGTCAGAAGTTCCGGCTCCACCTCGGCGGAATCTAGAGCGGCTCCATTATCCATGGAGCGGATCTTCTGGATGCTGGTACCGCTGAAATCCACGACCAGCCGGTTTTTCGCTCCAAAGTACGACTCGCTCGATGGGCGGATTTCCATTTCGCTGCCGTGCAGAACATAACGGCCCGGCGTCCCCGAGATATCAAGTTCGCTGTAACCCGCGCGCTGCAGGTGATTTGCCATATCCGACAGCGAAAGGGGTTCGCCGGTGTAGATCCGCATGGGAATGGCATATATCCTGGCAGTCGTTTGCTGAATATGCCCGGAAAGACGCAGATCAATCATTCGGCCATAGGAAATCCAATAATACGTCCCAATGCCGGCGACGACCAGGAGAAGAAAAACTGCAGTCCCAAGAAGGACCAGCCCAAGCCGGGATCCCCAAAAACCCTGGCCAATTCGAATACGCAAGGTAGTTCTCCGTTCCGCCGCGAAAAAACCGTCAGTCGCCCTCAGTACCCTAATTCCCCTCGAATAGCCCCTAAATCCTTAGATGCGCATTCGGGGTGTACTGGGATCAGTGTACACGCCAAAGCGATCGATTTCGAATTCCACAAACGAGTGGGGGGACTTATCACCGGCTGTGATCGCGACTTACGGACAATTGGCTGAGGCCCAGTGCGAGCGAATTCCCCACTCCTACTCGCTCGCTATAGCAGCGAGGCGTTGTTTGCGGCCGGGTGGAAGTTCAGAGTCAACTGATATACTTTCAGGTCCACGGTCACGGAATAATCGACGTTGATGTGGATATTTCCAACATTACTTTCCACCTTTATATTTTCGGCTTGAACCGGCAAATCCTCTTTCTGTGCTTCGTCCATTACGTCCTTCCGAATTTGTTCACTGCTTTTACGATTGACGCTGGCAAACCGCGCTATATTTTGAAGGCTGTCTTGAAATTGGTATTCATTAATCAAAACCGGTAGCACGATCGCGGACACGTAAATAAACGCCACCAAAATCGTTGTCCATACGACTGCTTTGAGGTGCCCCGCACCTCTTTCACCATTGCGTTTCGCCGCACCTGGCTCGCCGGGAACCTCGCGAGAAAAGATTCGCTTGCCTCCCGGCCGGGACGCACCCGTTCCAGGCAAACTCGGGCATGGGGAAAGTTCCATAAGTAAAAATGTTAGCATTGGGCCGCAGGAGTGTCGAGAGTGAGTCCGCACCCGGTTTCGGCACAGTCACTTTCTCTAAGTTATTGATATAACACGATTTACTTATTAAATTGAGATCTGGGATTGCCCTAATAAGCCTTGCCGAAGATGGCAAGTTCGTTTGACGATTTCCCACAGTTGATGCAGGCCCCGGTTCCACCGGGCTGCTCGATTGGGATGCACCGCAGCGTGGCCTTGGTCGATTCCTTAATTTGCTCTTCGCACTTGGCGTCACCGCACCAATAGGAACGCGCAAAGCCCTGTTCGACTGCCACCCGGAAGTCTTCCAGATTCTTTGGGTCCATTGTGTGCGCGTCGCGGAATGCGAGTGCGCGGTCGAAAAGCGCTTTCTGAATCGCGCCTAGTTGCTGCTCGACCGATTCCGCGATCCCGTCCTGGGAGACGAAACTCTTGCCCTCCTTGCCTGGCTTGTCGCGGCGCGCCAGCACCACGCTGCCCTTGGCCACGTCCTTCGGTCCGATTTCCATGCGCAGCGGGACGCCGCGCATTTCCCAGTCATTGAACTTGAAGCCCGGGCTTTGCCCTTCGCGCTCATCCAGTTTCACGCGGATGTTTGCTTTCACCAGTTGTTCTCGGATTTTTTTCGCGGCCTCGAACACCAGCGCCTTCTCTTCGTCCGTCTTGAAGATTGGCACGATCACTACCTGGTGCGGCGCGAGCCTCGGCGGCAGAATCAGGCCTTGGTCGTCGCCATGGACCATGATGATGGCGCCGATGAAGCGCGTCGAAAGGCCCCACGAGGTTGTCCAGCAGTGCTGCAGCGCGCCGGCCTGGTCGAGATAGCGAATCTCGAAGGCTCTCGCAAAATTCTGGCCCAGGTTGTGGGAAGTGCCGGCCTGCAAAGCCTTGCCGTCGCCCATCATTGCTTCGATAGAAAAGGTGGCGTCGGCTCCGGCGAAGCGCTCGGACTGGGATTTTCTGCCTGGAATGACGGGAATGGCCGCTTCGTTCACCGCAAAATCGGTGTAAATATCGAGCATCTGGCGGGTTTCGGCTTCGGCTTCCTCGAGGGTCGCGTGCGCCGTATGCCCTTCCTGCCAGTAAAACTCGAGTGTGCGCAGAAACAATTTCGTGCGCAGCTCCCATCGCACCACGCTGTTCCACTGATTAATCAGGACGGGCAGGTCGCGATACGACTGAATCCACTTCGCATAGGCATGGCCGATGATCGTCTCCGACGTCGGGCGAATCACCAGCGGCTCTTCCAGCTTTTCTCCGCCGCCGTGCGTGACGACGGCCAGCTCCGGCGAAAACCCGGCGACGTGAGACTGCTCCTTGCTGATGAAACTCTGCGGAATTAGCAGCGGAAATGCAGCGTTCACATGGCCGGTGGCTTTGAATCGCCGGTCCAGCTGCGCCGTGATGTTTTCCCACAGCGCCCAGCCGTACGGGCGCACGATCATGCAGCCGCGCACCGGAGCGTAATCCGCAAGCTCCGCCCGCAACACAAGCTGGTTGTACCATTCCGAAAAATCTTCAGAGCGAGAAGGAAGCTTCAAATCCGCCATGCGCACCGGTCCTTGATTGATGCTTTCGTACTTTCATGTGAACACCGCGCCTCTAGAGAGGCGGGTTACAGCGTATTGAAAATTGGAGAGAATCAAGAAAAAGAAGCGTAGCCGAGGGTGCCAAAGGTGTCAACCAACTCCGTGAAATGCGTGGAAGACGAGCTTCAAGACTTTGCGCGCTTCCTCGTTGGTTCAGCATCGCCTTTGCGCAGCCTTATTTTCCGCGGCTTGATCGTGCGCACTCGAATAAATCTCTCCCGTTTTGAATTGTAGGTGGTCACAATCCCGCTACCGATGTGATACACCCATCCGTGAAGTTTCAAGTTCCCCTGCTCCAGCCGCGCCGCGACGGAGGGGTGCGTATGCAGATTCTTGAGCTGCTCGATCACATTCCGCTCCGTGAGCGCAAGCAGAAATTCAGGATCGCTCAAACTTCCATGAGACCTCGCAACGGCTTCGCGTGCGGGTTGCGCATGGCCGAGCCAGGCGCTCACGTTCGCAAGCGGTTTCAGCGCTTCAGGATTCAATACGCCCTTCATCACGCCGCAATCCGTATGCCCACACACGATGATATCGGGCACGCCCAGGACCCCCACAGCGTATTCAATCGTCGCGGAAACGCCCCCAATCGACTCTGGATAACGCGGCACGATGTTGCCGATCACTCGGCAAAGGAACAATTCACCGGGCTTGGTTTGTGTCAGCAGGCAGGGATCAATCCGTGAATCGGCGCACGTGATGAACAGAGCCGTCGGCCTCTGCTGGAGAGCCAGTTTGCGGAACAATTCGCGGTGCTTGGGATAGACCTTTTTTTGAAAACGTTTAAGGCCTCGAAGGATCCGATCGACGGGCATGACGGGACATTCTGCAACAGGTTGCAGGCGCGGTTCTAGCCAAATTGCGGGGGGCGGCCGGCAACCATTTATGCGATGGTATCGCGCTCTCGGTTAGAAGGTAGGAAAATCGAGAAATAGGATGGGGTCGGCCTTTTGGCAATTCCCCTCAAATTCATGGTCTAAGTTACCGATCTTTCGTGCACGAATTACGAAATCATGAGATAATGGCTACCGGAGTTTAGTGTTCTCTGGACAGCCTGGATGGGGGATCAGAGGCTTTTACAAAGCCTCTGTAGCACATATTTTTCGTTTTATTCCGTTGAAAGAGCAAGGCCTAAATTGTGAAGGTGCGGATCGGCGATCCCAAGCCCGCGTCGCGTTCTGCCACGCCGTATTGTACTGAAAAGAAGTGTCTTAGGAAGTTGCCATTTCATCGATCCAGGCCGCGTGACTTGGCGGCACCAAATGACTCTAATAGATAGAGAATCAAACTGTGTCGAATGTGCATCAAACTGCTTCGCTCGCTGATGTGAATAGCAAGTGACGGCCGTAATCAGCTGATTCGCAAGGGGGATAACTGCTTGTCTCTGAATAATCAAGAAGCCGGCGAAGCGGTACGTAGCCTGATTGGCATCGGTAAAGAGCGCAGATACCTGCTGCCCGACGAGGAAGAGAGTGCTCTGCCTGCTGTCGAGACCTCGCAGGAGCCGGAAGAAAGCGAACAGCACGTCTCCGCCTTTGAGCAGATTGGAATTGCGGCCGATGAGGACATCGCTCCGGTGAATGCGGCACAAGCCGTCCCTGACGCCGTGGATGCGGAACACGGCGTAGTCGCGGATGAGGGTGAACTTGACCTCACGCCGGGGATGCTGGACAAAAATAATGACCCCGTCCGGCTCTATTTAAGGGAAATGGGCACCGTCCCGCTGCTGAAGCGCCAGGACGAGGTGGCCATCGCCAAGCGCATGGAGCGCGGGCACCTCATGGTGCTGAAGACGATTTCCCGCTCGCCCATCGTTTTGAAGGAATTGATTGCCGTTGGGAAGGAACTTCGCCTGGGCACGTTGTCGATCAAAAAAATTATCCAATTCGATCAGGAAGAGCTGACCGAAGAGGAAACCGAGAGCAAGACGCACGAGATTCTTCGGACCATTGCGAAGATCGAACAACTCTATGGCCTGGCGCACAAGCAGGCCGCCCAGCTGGAAAATACGCCGAAATCGAACAAGCGTCTCTACTTGCGCTACCGCAATCGCCTGGCCCGGACGCGCGTGCAGATGTCGCAGTATGCCCGATCGATTGACTTCCACTCGCTCGAAAGAAAGCGTCTCATCGACAAAATTCACCACACGGTCGAGCGGTTGCAATCACTCGAGCGCGAAATCGCCAAGCTGGAACGCAGGGCCGACGCCTCCAAGGGCGACCATGCGGCGGAGGCGCGCCGGGAACTGCGTGCCCGCCGCACGGACCTGCGAGAAATCGAAGCCGCCAGCGAAACGGGATTGGTGGACCTGAAGCGCATGCTCCAGGTGGTGATCCGCGGAGAGGCCGAAGCGAGCCAGGCCAAGAAAGAAATGGTCGAGGCCAACCTGCGCCTGGTTGTTTCCATTGCGAAAAAATATACCAATCGCGGATTGCAATTCCTGGATCTGATCCAGGAAGGCAATATCGGCTTGATGAAAGGCGCCGACAAATTTGAATGGCGCCGCGGTTATAAATTTTCCACCTATGCGACCTGGTGGATCCGTCAGGCCGTCACCCGCGCCATCGCGGATCAGGCCCGCACCATCCGCGTGCCCGTGCACATGATCGAAACGATCAACAAGCAGGTCAGAACCAGCCGGCAACTCGTGCAGGAGCTTGGACGCGAACCGCGCGCGGAAGAGATCGCCCATCGCCTGGGCGTCCCCGTCGAAAAGGTGCGCAAGACGAAAGAAATTGCGCAGCAGCCCATTTCTCTCGAGACTCCCATCGGCGAAGAAGAAGATTCCCACCTCGGTGAATTCATCGAGGACAAGTCTTCCGTTTCTCCGTCCGATGCAGCCATCAGCATCAGCCTTCAGGAACAAACGGAATCCCTGCTGAAGACGCTGACGCCGCGCGAAGAACGCGTGATCAAGATGCGTTTCGGTCTGGAAGATGGTTCCGAGCACACGCTCGAAGAAGTGGGACAGTCGTTCGCTGTAACGCGCGAGCGCATTCGACAGATCGAGGCGAAAGCGCTGCGCAAGCTGCGACATCCCTCGAGGTCGAGAAATCTTCGCTCGTTCCTCGAAGATAGTCTCTGAGGAATGTTACGAGCCGGGACGCCCCTGGTGTTCCGGCCGCTTCGTGCTACTTCCTAGCAAGTGGTTTCAGCGCTGTCCACGGCACATTTCGCGTGATGTGTCCTTGCCCATCCGTCGTTTTGAGGTTGGCCGTCTGCATCAGCGAATTGATGTCGGCAACCTCATACACACCCTCTTGCTGAGCCATAGCCACGCGGTCGCCTCGTTTCGGTGCGATCACATTGGGTTCAGAACTCATCTTGGTCCTCCTAATTACCGGCAGATAGCTGGGTTACTCTCCGAAAGGGACGTTCCATAGCAGCCATTCTTACGCCTCCTTGCCCGGAATAGCCAGAAGTATCATTTTGCGCTTTCCCTTTTGAGCGACTGTGACATCAAGGAGTGGGTGTCGAGACAAAGACCGCGTACCCGAAGATAAAAGGCCATGTTCATTTGACCGATGCGTTGAATCAAGCAACTCGTTGCAACTGGTGTACTACTGCCTACTGAGCCGCTTCAACAGTCAGTCTCAGCCCGATTGCTTTGGTAACAGCCACCAAGGTAGACAAACGCGGATTGCCGCGAATCGAGAGCGCCCGATACAGACTCTCCCGTTCAATTCCGGCAGCCTTGGCGACCTTGGCGATGCCTCGCGCCAGGGCCAGATGTCGCAATGCAATAAGTAGAACGCGGGGTTCGTCCTCGTCTTCCAATGCGGCCTTGAGATACTCGGCGGCGAAATCCGAGTCCTTCCGAAGCCGGCGGACGACAGCCTCGTCATGGGAGGTGCTCGCTTTGCGTTTCATGCGGTTCCACTCCTTTCCTTGTAATCCTTGAGATATTTCAGCGCCTGCTCAATGTCTATCGACTGTTTTCGCTTATCGCCGCCACAAAGTAGCAGTACGCAGACTGCGCCAAGCATCGCGTAATAGATCCGGTAGCCGGGCCCCCAATCGATTCGTAATTCAAACAAGCCTTGGCGGAGGGGCCTGGAGTCGCCAAAGTTTCCAGCAGCGAGCCGGTTGATCCGGACCGCAATCTTCGCTTGTGCGCGGGCGTCTGCCAGCTGCGTGAGCCAATGATCGAAAACATCTTTCCCGGTTCGGCTGATGTAATGGCGAATTTCGATCACCTTTTCATTGTAACTTATAAATCACAACATGGCAAAATGATTTCCAGGAATTGGAATTCCCCGCCGGAATCCGATAGAATCGCTCTGGGCAGTCTCTTGGCAGAATCTTCCACCAAACCGCCGATTGAAGTGGGTTCCGACCACGAGGGATTTCGCGCGATGGAATCGATTAGGAAATTCCTCATAGGCGAAGGATTTCTGCCAATCGCGCAGAAAAGCCCCGCGTCTGAAGACGCGGGCTACAGCACTAAGCGCCCCAGCGAGGCCTGGGCGTGGAGGCTTCGAAAATAGATGGACACGAAAATTTCACAGCACATGAACCGCCCGCTCCAGGAAGTCGATCCTGACATCGCGGACGTGCTGCGCGACGAAGGACGACGCCAGGGCACCGGCCTCGAGCTGATTCCCTCGGAAAATTTTGTTTCCGAAGCGGTGCTGGAAGCGATGGGCTCGGTGCTCACCAACAAGTACGCCGAGGGCTATCCCGGCAAGCGCTATTACGGCGGCTGCGAATTCGCCGACCGCGCCGAACAGCTCGCGATTGACCGCGCGAAAGCCCTGTTTGGCGCCGAGCACGCCAACGTGCAATCTCATTCGGGCACGCAGGCGAACGTTTCCGTTTACATGGCGGCGCTGCAGCCGGGCGACACGGTGCTCGGCATGAACCTCTCGCACGGCGGGCACCTGACGCACGGGCATCCTCTCAACTTTTCCGGGAAGATGTACAAATTTATTCCCTACGGCGTGAGCAAGGAAACCGAGACGATCGATTACGACGAACTGGGCCGCCTGGCGCGCGAGCACAAGCCGAAAATGATTGTCGCGGGGGCGAGCGCGTATTCGCGCATCATCGATTTTCCGCGCATGGCGGAGATCGCGCGTTCGGCCGGCGCGCTGTTTTTCGTGGACATGGCGCACATCGCGGGCCTCGTCGCCGGGGGAATGCACCCCAGCCCGGTGCCGCACGCCGATTTCGTTTCGACGACGACGCACAAGACGCTGCGCGGACCGCGCGGCGGCCTGGTGATGTGCAAGGCGCAATACGCGAAGGAACTGGACCGCATCACGTTTCCGGGGACGCAGGGCGGCCCGCTCATGCACATTATCGCCGCGAAAGCCGTTTGCCTGAAGGAAGCGGCCGAGCCGGGATTCCGCGAGTACGCGAAACAAATTGTCGCGAACGCGCAAAGGCTCGCCGCCGAAATCACGAAAGCGGGTTTCCGCATCGTCAGCGGCGGCACGGACAATCATCTTTTTCTGATCGATCTGTATTCGCGCGGGATCACCGGAAAGGACGCTCAGCCGGCCCTGGACCGCGCGGGCATCACCGTGAACAAAAACTCGATTCCCTTCGACCCCACTCCGCCGATGACCGGTGGCGGCATCCGCATGGGCACTCCCGCCGTGACGACGCGCGGCATGCTCGAGCCGGAAATGGCGCGCATCGCCGCCTGGATCGCCGAGGTGCTCTCGCATCTGGGCGACGCCGAGCGCGAGCGGCGCATTCGCGGCGAGGTCGCGGAGTTTGCCGTGCAGTTCCCGCTCTATACGCGGCGCTGGGACCTCGCGCCGTCGCTGGCCGGGAGCCGCGGCCCCGCGCGGTGAGCGCCGGCAGCGATGCGTGTTGCGATTGATATCCGGCGCGCCGGTGATTTCGGAATCGGCACTTACATCCGCAACATCATCAACCAGTTTGCGCGCGCCGGCGACGGCACGGAATATTTACTGATCGGCCAACAGTCCCACCTGAAGGAATTCGATCCCCTGCCCGAAAATTTCACCCTGCTGGAATATCCGTCCGAGCCGGGCTCCTTCCACACGCACCTGCATTTGCCCTTCCTGCTGCACAAGCGGGACGTGGATCTTCTGCACATGCCTTGGTTCTATGCGCCAGCCATCGTGCCGTCGCGCCTGGTGATCACGATTCACGACTTGACGGAGATTCTCACTCCGCCGCCCGGCATTTCGGCGACCATTCAGGCCGCGCGATTGTATTTCGCGCGGCGCGCCTTGACGCGAGCCGACCGCATCCTGGCCGTGTCTCATTCGACCAAGCGGGATCTGTCCCATGTCTTCGACGTTCCGGAAGAAAAAATCGAGGTCGTCTACAACGCGCTGGACGAACGTTTTCTGCGCGAGCCGATGCCCGAGGGCGCCGACCGCATCCTGGAACGCCATGCGGTGACGGATCCCTT
Source organism: uncultured Acidobacteriota bacterium (assembly GCA_963719875.1). Classification (GTDB taxonomy): domain Bacteria; phylum Acidobacteriota; class Terriglobia; order Acidiferrales; family UBA7541; genus Palsa-360. The sequence goes on from CAVRDJ010000004.1 coordinate 1,797,193, forward strand.
CGTGCTTTACGCGGGGAACATCAAGCCGCAGAAGAATCTGCCGCGCCTGATTGAAGCGTTCGCGGTGGCCAAGGCGGACCTGCGCGATCACCCCGTGTATTCCAACCTGAAATTGTTGCTGATCGGCGATTCCGCGGAGGAACATTCGGACTTGCGGCGGGCCGTTCTGCGCTCGCGGGTGCAAGCGGACGTCCGCTTTCTGGGATTCGTCCCGCACCCGGTGCTGCGCGTCTTTTATTCTCGTGCGAGCGCCTTCCTTTTCCCTTCGCTGTACGAAGGGTTCGGCCTCCCTCCGCTCGAGGCCATGGCGCACGGCGCTCCGGTGCTGACCTCGAGCGTATCGTCCTTGCCGGAAGTGTTCTCGCAGGCCGCGCTGCTGGCGAACCCGGAAAATATATTTGAAATTGCGCGCGGGATACGGCAAATCCTGACCGAAGACGTCCTGCGCGAAACGCTCGTGCGCCGCGGCTACGAACTCGTCCAAAAGTATTCCTGGGAGCGATCGGCGGCGCAGGTGCGGGAAGTGTACCGCTCCGTGGTCGCGGGCGAGCCGGTGAAATCCACCGCATAGAAATCAAGGCATTCAACACAGAGAACACAGAGGAAAGAAGAGAAAGAATCCCTTCATAACATCAAATTTCCGATTTGCTGTTCAGGTTCTCTCTCTTGCTTTCTCTGTGTCCTCTGTGTTGAAATCCGCGCTCCTCCATTCCGCCTAAGACGTCGTTGAGATGATTTCAAGTTCCCGCACAGCTCCGTCGCGAATCGAAAATGCGCGGACGGGATTCCGCGCGTCCGCTTGCAGCGAAATAATGAAATACGCCTGGTCGGGATAGCAGGCCTGCGCGATGTCCCGCGGTGATGGAACGTTTTCATTGGACAGATGCGAATGATAGATCCCCAGGTGCGTCAAGCCTTCGGCGGGCATCGTCCGAAATAGCTGAAACAATTCCTGCGGGGCAATTTCATACGCGGTAGCGCTGGCAAGCGCATTCCTCGTTGGAAAAATCGTGGTGATCACGCCGTCACGGCCCGCAAGCAGCCCGCAACATTCGATTTCCGGTTCGCTCCGCGCTTGCAAGAGCATTTCCCTCAGTATTTCCGCGCGAACCCGGACAGGATCGGCCATGCGCGCCAGTGTACCTCAGACCGCAGGGCCGAATCAGGATGGGTGTGATTTTTGCAGGGACGCGGCTGAAGATCAGGCGGTCACATTCAGACTTCCGGAACTCGCTTGACCTGACACGCCGCTCGTGCCGCTCGATCCGCCCGGCAGGAAACCGCCAATCTGCCGAATATCGTTCTGCAAGGTCGCATACGCCAATTGAGCTCCCGAAAGATTTCCCGCCTGCAAATCTTGCGCCAGTGTACTGAAAGCCTGCGCGATCGGATTGGCCGGCTGAAATGAAGGAGTGGAGGAAGGTGGTAAGCCGCCCGCAGGCTGATGGTGGTGGTGACGCCCTTCGACCTGTTGGCTGGAGATCTGCTGGACGTCCTGTTGAAGACTTGTGAAATCTTGCTGCGCCAACTGCAAGTTCCCTGCCTTGAGGTCCTGACCCAATTGCTGAAACTCAGTCTTGATTTGTTGAAAATCGGTTGGCTTGTTTTGAGAACCCTGAGTATTGTGAGCCGCGCCGGCGGCGAACAAATTGCTGCTCAAGATGCCAATGATCGACATGTTTTCACCTCATCCCTCCGTGAGACAAACGGCAAAGTGGCGCTATTGCTGAAGCAAGCGGCACGCCAAGTCCGCAGACTCGTGCAAAATATCTAATCCGCCGAATCCAAATGCTTTGCGGCGCGCGAGAACTCTGCGCAATCTTCCTCGCTCGATCTCCCGGGCAAGAACGCCTCCTAGTGGGAAAATTTCACGGCATATATTGCCCCTGCTCCATATCGGTGCACCCCCTTCCAGCTGAGTTTCAAATGTCCGAAAAAGAGAATTTGGTTGAATCCCGGGAACGCCATTCTCCTGAATGGCGTGGTGCAAACCGCCAATCGGGAGATTGGCGTTCCCGGGCGACATCACCAGTCACTTCAGCGGGCATGCCTCGAAAAAAAAGGCGTCCCGATAAAACCGGGACGCCCGAAAACACTTGATGAAGATCGCGCTACGCTTTTTGCGCCGCGCGCCGGAGATACGTGGGTACGTCGAGATCATCCGCAGCCGCCGTATTTTCCTGGTGAATGACTTCGTTGACAGCGGGACGCGGCCCTTCCTGCGGAATCTCCTGCGGCTCCACGACCATTTCTTCCCCGCGCCCGGCCTTCCACGTCTTCGGCAGATATGAAGGTTTCTGGTGCGGCTGCCGCCGCGCCGCCTCGCGGAATCCCGCGGCGATGACGGTAATCTTCACCTGCTCCTTCATGTTCTCGTCCAGGACGGCGCCGAAAATAATGTTGGCGTTTTCATGCGCAGCCTTCTCGATGACGGAAGAAGCTTCGTGGACTTCACTCAGCGTGAGGCTGGACGAACCGCAGATGTTGATGAGGATGCCTTGCGCGCCCTGAATCGAATTGTCTTCGAGCAGCGGGCTGTTGATCGCGCGCGTGGCGGCATCGACCGCGCGGTTCGCCCCGGAAGCAACGGCAGTACCCATCACGGCGTACCCCTGTCCTTGCATGATGGTGCGGACATCGGCGAAATCGCGATTGACGATGCCGGGAATGGTGATGATGTCGCTGATGCCCTGCACGGCCTGGCGCAGGACGTCATCGGCGATCCGAAACGCCTCGAAGAAGCTCGTTCCCGCTTCCACGGTTTCGAGCAGCCGCTCGTTGGGAATGACGATGACCGTGTCGACGCTGCCGATCAGTTCGGAAAGGGCCTGTTCGGCCTGCTGCTGCCGGCGCTTGCCTTCAAACAGAAACGGCTTGGTGACGACAGCGACGGTAAGCGCGCCGAGTTCGCTCGCGAGCGAAGCGACCACCGGGGCCGCGCCGCTCCCCGTGCCGCCGCCGAGCCCCGTGGTGAGAAAAATCATGTCCGAACCTTCGAGCGCTTCGATGATTTTGTCGGTGTCCTCGAGCGCCGCCTTGCGGCCGATCTCAGGATTGGCGCCCGCGCCGAGACCCTTGGTGAGCTTGGCGCCGAGCTGCAATTTGACGGGCGCCTGCGAGAGCTTGAGCGCCTGCAAGTCGGTGTTGGCCGCGATAAAATCGACGCCTTCGACCTTGGCGCGGATCATGCGGTTGACGGCGTTACATCCCCCGCCGCCGACGCCGATCACCTTGATCTTCGCGCCCTGTTGAGTTTCCTCGCTAAACGAAATCCGGATTCCCGCGTCTTTCGCCATTTCGGTTCCTCCACCAAAAAATTGGCCCTGCCCCGCCGGAGTTTTTCGCATCAGGCCCCGGCGAACATGCTTTTGATTTTTCCTACAAACGTCGTCGGCTTCAGGGGCGCCTGGCGTCGGGCTCGCGCGCCGTAAAGAAGCAGGCCTACAACCGTTGCGTATTCGGGCTGGGAAAGTTGCTCGGGCATCCCTTCGAGGCCGCGTGGAACCGCCACGCGCGCAGGCAAATGGAACATGCCCTCGGTCAGTTCGACAAGGCCGTTGAGATGCGCTCCGCCGCCGGTCAGCACCAGGCCGGCAGGAATGAGCGATGCGAAACCCCCGCGTTGCAATTCGTCGCGAACCAGCGAAAGCAATTCCTGCGCTCTGGGTTCCACAATTTCATTCAGGTTCCGCGTGAACACCGTGCGCGGAGGACGGTCGCCAACGCTGGCGATCTCGATTGCCTGGTCCTCCACTATCAAATCCTTGAACGCGCAGCCTTGCTGGCGCTTGATTTTCTCCGCCTCGGGAATCGGCGTGCGCAGCCCGACCGCCAGGTCGTTCGTGAAATGATCGCCGCCCACGGGAATGGCCGCCGCGTGGCGCAGCATGCCGTTGCCGAAGACGACCAGTTCCGTCGTGCCGCCGCCAATATCGAGCAGGCAGCAGCCCAGTTCGCGCTCATCCTGCGTGAGGCAGGATTCCGCCGACGCCAGCGGCTCGAGAACGGTGTCCGCGACTTCCACGCCCGCCTGGTTGATCGCAATCACCAGGTTCTGCATGGCCGAAGCCGAGGAAGTTACCAAATGTACATTGACTTCCAGGCGCTCGCCGATCATTCCGAGTGGATCGCGAATATTATCATGAGCGTCAAGCAGAAATTCCTGGGGAAGGACATGCAGCACCACGCGGTCCTCGGGGAGCGTGATATTCCGCGCGGCATCGACGGCGTGGTGAACGTCGTCGCGATTGATGTCCCGCGGCCGGTGGCCCAGCGTGATGCCCCCGCGGCTGTTCACTCCGCGAACCTGGCTGCCCGCAACCCCCGCGATAACCCGCTCGACGGGGACTCCGGCAATGCCCTCGGCTTCTTCAATCGCGCGCCGCACGGAAGTCGCCGCCGCGCCGATATTGGCAATCAATCCCTTGCGCAGACCTTTGGATTCCGCCGCGCCCATCGCGACAAACTTTGCGCCCATGTCGTTCAACTCGCCGATGATGGCGCACGTCTTCGTGCTGCCAACGTCCAGCGCGACCAAATACTTTTCCTTTTTCGTCAACCCGCCGCTCCTTCTACATCATCCCTGCGGGCTCCAAGTAGAGCCCGCACCCGTCGCCCGCCCGGGCAGTGGGCTCGCCCGGGCAAAAGGTTTTCAGCGTACCGTTAGCGCCGCTTCCGAGTGACTCTTCCTCGCTGGGGCGCGCGCAAGGGCACGATCTGGGGCGCGGTCTGCTTCACGTTGGCCGCGATGGTCTTCGATTCCGGATTCACCACCACCTGCCGCGCGAACCGCAAGTCCACCGAATCGACGCTCCCGGCGCTGGCTCGCCACTGGTCGATGTTTTCCGCGAGCAAATGATACCGGGTGCCAAAATCCGAATCGCCAAAGTGCACGAGAATCGGCGAAGCGCTGCCGGAAGCCGCTCCGAGTCCGGTAAGCGTCGCGCGCAAATCAGAAGCCTCGGCAATATCCGCTTCGCTGACATGGTCGTCCGCGCCGGGCTGAATCCGTTCAATCTCCTTCATAAATTGCACGTACAAATTCATATGCTGCTCGCGCGTCGCCCGAGGCGTGGATTCTCCAATGCCGCTCACCACCGGAAACTTGAATACTCCCTCGACTGGCCGATCGAGGATCACCCCCTGCGCATCCACCAGGGAGAGTTCGCTGCCCGTGCGGAGAAACGCGACCGGCGTGCGCTCGGTGATCTCCACGCGAATCCGGTTGGGCAGCACGCGCTGGACGTGGGCTTGCTCCACCCACGGGAGCGACTCGAGCGCTTCGCGCCGCTCCGTGAGCGGAACGCGCACGACGCTGCGGCCCAGGTCCGCCAAGAATTTTTCGGTGATCGCGTCCGGTGGCACGAAGCGGTTGCCCCGAATCTCTATCTGCGCGGCGCTTAGCAGCACGACGCCGGGAGAATACAGTAAGTAAGTGGCGGCTTCGTACAGCGCGAACCCCACGGAAAGCGCGGCGATCCCGCCCACCAGGACGCGGCGGTACAAGGGCCAAGACTTCTTGCTGAATTTGCGCTTGCGGATCTCCACCGGCTTCTGCCGGCGGAGATACTTCGGCTCGTCGTCAGCCAGGGCGTCGGCGGGAAGATAATCTGGTTCTGCGCTCATCGTTCTTTCCACACAATCACTTCTTCTTCGAGTTCCACGCCGTACCGGTCGCGCACGCGCTCGCGTACGTCCGCAATCAGCGCGAGCATATCGGCTGCCGATGCGTGTCCGGCGTTGATGAAAAAATTGGCGTGACGGTCGCTGACGCGGGCATCGCCGACCGAGTGACCCTTCAGGCCCAGCTCGTCGATCATGCGCCCGGCGGACCCGCCCGGCGGATTCTTAAAAATACAGCCTGCGCTTTTTTGATTGAGCGGCTGACTGGCGCGCCGCTTCTCATTGCAGATGCGAATTCCTTGAAGTATCTCGCTGTACGGTTTGGACGGAAGTTCCAGTCGCACCGACAGCATAATATCATCGTGAGCAAACGATGTGTGCCGGTATTCAAAATTTATTTCCGCCCCGCGCAGGGTCTCAATCCGGCCGGAGGCCGCCCGGTATATCTGCACCTCGCGAACAAATGTTCCGATTTGGGTCCCATAAGCGCCCGCGTTCATCCGAAGCGCGCCTCCGATGGATCCCGGAACGCCGATCAGGCCTTCCATGCCGCCCAGATCGTGCTTGGCGCAGGTCGTGACCGTGCGCCCGAGGTCGGCAGCGCAGTCGACGAAGGCGTTATTGCCTTCAAACCGCACGTCCGGGTCCTGCCGCGCAAGTTGCAGGATCACCCACGGAAGTTCGCCATCGGGCAACAGCACGTTGCTGCCGCCGCCGAGGAAGCGGTGTGGAACTCCTGTCTGTTTCAGCAGGTGAATCAGTTCAGGGAGGGATTCGTGCTTGCGGATAATCAGAAGATCAGACGCGCCGCCAATCTCGAGAGAAGTCTTCGCCGCGAGGGACACACCGGCTCTATGCTCGACGCCCAGGGCGCCGATTGCCGCAATCAATTTGGCATCGCTAATCCGCATGACTCACCGCAGCAACTGGTAGCGCAGGCTTCAGCCTGTGGGGGTTAGTCCTTCCAAGGACAAAAATCCACAGGCTGAAGCCTGCGCTACTAGAATCGCTGAAACATGCTCCTCTAATGACCATGATGCAATGACACCTTTGCTCCCAGCAGAATCGCGAGCTCGCCCGGCGCGCGGCTCACGTTGCCCGCGCCGATGGTGAGGATCGCATCTCCTGGCCTCGCGACACGCAGCAATTCCTCGATTCCCTCCTGCATGGAGCTGTGAAACACGACGTTCTTGTGCCCGGCGGCGCGAATCGCCTCGGCGAGAGCTTGCCCGGTAATGCCGGGAATAGGCTGTTCACCCGCGGCGTAAATGTCCATCAGCACCACCAGGTCGGCCTGGTTGAAGGCGCGGCAAAATTCATCCCACAGGTGCTTTGTGCGCGTGTATCGGTGCGGCTGGAAAAGAACCAGGATGCGCTCGAAATGGCAGCCGCGCGCGGCTTCCAGCGTGGCGCGAATTTCGACGGGATGGTGGCCGTAATCGTCCACCAAGGTGATGTTGTTGATGACGCCTTTGACGTCAAATCGCCGCCCCACGCCGGCAAATTCCCCAAGTCCAACGCGGATCAATTCGGACGGCACATTTAAGTACAGCGCGACGGCCGCGGCGGCGGCGGCATTGCGGACATTGTGGATTCCCGGAGGGCAGTTCAAGTGGAATTTCCCGAGATCGTCCCCGTGATAGGTCAGGCGAAACTCACTCTCGAGCCCCAGAAGTTCGATGTCGCTGATGACCAGATCGGCTTGGCTCGAAGTGCCATAGGTGATGACCGGGCGCTTCACATTCGGAATGATGGCTTGCACATTCGGTTCATCGAGGCACAGAACGGCGGCGCCATAGAACGGCACGCGATTGACGAACTGCGTGAAAATTTCCTGAATTTCCTCGAGAGTTTTGTAGGTGTCTAAATGCTCGCGGTCGATGGTCGTTACTACGGCCACCACCGGCGCGAGCAGCAGAAAGGTGCGATCGCTCTCGTCGGCTTCGACGACCATGTATTCGCCGCGCCCCAGGCGGGCGGTCGAGCCGATGTGGTTCACGCGGCCGCCCACAACAAACGTGGGGTCGAGCCCGGCCGCGGCCAGAACGCTCGCGGTGATCGAGGTGGTAGTGGTCTTGCCGTGCGCCCCGGCGATGGCAATTCCGTATCTCAAGCGCATCAATTCGGCGAGCATTTCCGCCCGCGGAATGACGGGAATTTTCAGACGGTGCGCCTCGAGGATTTCGGGATTGTCGCCGCGAATCGCCGAGGAAACCACCACCACGTGCGCGCCTTGCACCTGCTCCGGCCGATGGCCTTCAAAAATCTGGGCGCCCAGGTTCAGCAGGCGCCCGGTGATCGGGGAGGATTTGGCATCCGAGCCGGAAACCGAATAGCCGAGCGTCAACAGCACCTCGGCGATTCCGCTCATTCCGATCCCGCCGATGCCGACGAGGTGAATGCGCTTGAAATTGTGGAACGTCACCATCATGACAGAGCAACCCCTTCAATCAGGTTGGCGATTTCCTGCACGGCATGCGGCTTCGCAAGATGCCGCGCATTGGCCGCCATCGATTGCAGCTCGGCGGGCCGGTCCAACAAACCAAAAATTTCCTGCGTTAGACGTTCCGCGGTGAGTTGGGGCTCCGGGATGAGTCGCGCCGCGCCGGCGCGTTCCATTTCCTGGGCGTTGCGCAACTGGTGGCTGTCTGTGGATGCGCCGAAGGGGATGAAGATGGCGGCGCGTCCGGCGGCGGCCACTTCGGCGGCCGTAATGGCGCCGGCCCGGCACACGATCAAATCGGCCTGGGCAAATCTCTCCGCCATGTTCCCGATGAAGGGCAGAACCTCCGCGTTGATTTCACGCCGTGCATAGGCCACGCGTACAGCATTATAGTCGCGTTCTCCGGTTTGATGAACGATGGAGATGCGCTCCTGTTGCGCGGCCAGCAAATCGGCGGCGTCCACCAGAGTACGATTGATGATGAGCGCGCCCTGGCTGCCGCCCGTGATCAAGAGATGAAATCGTTCCGCAGGCAGGCGTGGAGGAATCGCGAAAAATTCCGCGCGCACGGGAATTCCCGTCAGGGTCGCTTTACTTCCCCAGAGCTTCGTGGGCGTTTCGTAGGCCGTGGCGATGCGCGTCGCCATGCGGGCGAGGACGCGATTGGTGAATCCGGGTTCCGCATTTGGCTCGAACACGACGGTGGGCAATCCACGAAGGACGGCGGCGAGCATCATCGGGCCCGCGGCGTATCCTCCAACACCCAACGCCGCTGCAAATCGATGCCTGCGAAGAATCGAAAACGAATCCCACATTGCCGGGGCAAGTTTCCCAAGGTTGCGCGCGAGTTTCATCCCGCCGATGCCCTTGAGCCCCGCCGAGCGAATCGTCTCCAGCGGAAACCCGGCCTCGGGCACCAGGCGCGCCTCAATCCCGCGTTGCGTTCCGACGAACACGACTTCCCTTTCTCCTTCTCGCGACATCCATTCCCGGGCGACGGCCAGAGCCGGAAAAACATGGCCTCCGGTGCCGCCGCCTGCAATTAACAATTTCAAAGTGGCGCAGGCTTTAGCCTGTGGGTTTTGGGCCTCGCAGGGCGTAACCCCGCAGGCTGAAGCCTGCGCCACTTCAATCCGCCTGCCGGCTGATATTCAATAAAATGCCGGTGGCCAGCAGCATGACCAGCAGGCTCGATCCGCCATAGCTGATGAACGGCAGCGGTATCCCTTTGGTCGGCATCATCCCGAGCACGACGCCGAGATTAATCATGGTCTGGCTCAGAATCATCACCGTGATGCCGAGCGCGGCAAATCGGCCGAAATCGTTCGTGGTCTTGAACGCCGAGCGAATTCCGCGCCAGCCATAAATCGCGAACAGGGACAGTACGATTACTCCGCCAATGAACCCCAGCTCTTCGCACAAAACGGCAAAAATAAAATCCGTGTGCGCTTCGGGCAAATAGAACAATTTTTGCTTGCTCTCCATCAAACCGACGCCGGTGAAACCACCCGACCCGACCGCGATCAGGGATTGCAAGAGCTGAAAGCCGCGGCCCTGCGGGTCCGCCGTGGGATTCAAGAACGCAATCACGCGTTCGTAGCGGTACGGCACACGCACCACCAAAAAATAAACAATCGGAAGCGAGGCCAGGCCGGCGCCGATAATGTATTTTCCATTCAGGCCCGCGACATAAAGCATGGCCACCGCGATGATGAATATTTCCACGGCCGTGCCCAGGTCCGGCTCCACGACGACCAGCCCGACGAGCACGAGCACGGGCCCGATCGCCGGAAGGATCGTGCGCTTCCAATCGTTCATGCCGAATCCTTCCGGGCGCCGGCGCCTCTCGAGAAACCAGGCCAGATAAAAAATCACGGCCAGCTTGGCCAGCTCGGAAGGCTGCAGGCTTGCCGGGCCCAGCCGAATCCAGCGATGCGTCGCGTGCGACTTATCCAGAAAGAAAACGCCGGCCAGCATCGCGAGAACGCCAAACAAAGTTGTGAAAATCACTTCGGGCCGCCGCAACTTGCGATAGTCCAGATTCATAACGGCCATCATCCCGCCGAGTCCGAAAGCCAGCCAGAGAAGCTGGCGCAACAGGAAGTGCGACCCGTTGCCGTACTGGTCGCGCGCCGTGACGGCCGAGGCGCTGAACACCATGAGGGCGCCGACCAGGCACAAGGCCAGCGTCGAGCCGAACATCCATCGGTCGGTTTGGAGTTGCCGGGGCATTTTTCTGAAAGCGCCTTTCGTGCGGCCCTTTACGCCGCGTGTTTTTTCTCCAGTTCACGGACGAGTTGTTTGAAGACGCGTCCGCGGTGCTCGTAATTGTCAAACTGATCGAAGCTCGCGCAAGCTGGCGCCAGCAGGACGATGTCGCCGGGTTGCGCGTGCCGCGAAGCAATCTCCACGGCGCGCGCCAGCGTCTCTGCGCGCTCCACGGGGATGGCGCCGGCAAGTTCCGCTTCGATCTTTTCCGCCGCGCTGCCGATCAGCAGCGCCATGCGCGCGTGGCTGCGCAGCGCTGGGCGAAGAATCCTGTAGTCGCTGCCCTTGTCCTTGCCGCCCAGAATCACCAGCACATTCCCTGCAAAGGCGTCGAGCGCCTTGAGGGTGGCGTCGACGTTGGTGGCCTTGGAGTCGTTGAAGTATTCCACTCCGGAAATTGTGGCGACGTATTCGATCCGGTGCTCCACTCCCGCAAATGTGCGGACACCCTCCGCAATCGCGGCCGGCTCGGCCCCGGCGAGTCTCGCGGCCGTCGCCGCAGCCAGAACATTTTCAATATTGTGGCTCCCGCGCAGACCGATCATTTTGCGGTCCAGCAACACGGTTTCAGTGCCGTCGCACCGGAAGACGGTTTCATCGCCGCGCAGGTAACAGCCGCTGGCGACGCGTTTCAGCCGGCTGAACCAAAACGCGCGCGGCCCCGCGGGCGAATATTGCGGAGCCATGGCATCGTCCGCGTTGATCACCGCAGCGTCTTCTGCCGTTTGATTTTCAAACATCCGGGCTTTCGCCGCACCATACGCTTCGATCGATCCGTGGCGGTCCAGATGGTCCGGCGTAATGTTGAGCAGCACGGCAATGTCCGGACGGAACGCGGAAATCGATTCCAGCTGGAAGCTGCTGGCCTCTACCACCGTGAAACTCGCGTCACTCGAAATGCCCACTCGCGAAATGAGCGGCGTGCCGATATTTCCTGCCACCTGCACCGGCAACCCCGCGGTTACCAGGATGTGGCCAATGAGCGAAGTGGTCGTGGTCTTTCCGTTCGAGCCGGTGATGCAAATGAGGCGCCCGCGCAAAAATCGCCAGGCTAATTCGATTTCGCTCCACACCGGAACCCCGATGGCACGAGCGGCGGCGAGCGGCGGCATCGTCGGGGGCACGCCGGGACTCGGCACGATCAAATCCGGTTGAACGAAAGTTTCCGGGCGGTGGCCGCCCAATTCAAGAGTGACGCCCGCGGCGCGCAACTTCGCCGCGGTTTCCGCGATTTCCAACTCGGGCCGGGCCTCTGTGGCGGTGACGCGCGCTCCATGCTCCGCGCAGAACAGAGCCGTGGCGATGCCGGTGCGCGCCAGTCCAACCACCAGCACCTTTTTGCCCGCGAGGTCGATTACCGGTTTCAACGGTTACCTCAATTTCAGCGTCGTCAGCGAAAACAGCGCAAACACCAATGCCGCGATCCAAAAACGCACGATGGTCTTCGATTCGCTCCATCCCTCCAGCTCGAAATGATGGTGGAGCGGAGACATCCGAAAAATACGTTTTCCGGTCAAGCGGAAGGACAAGACCTGCAAGATGACGGAAAACGCTTCCAGCACGAAGACTCCCCCGACAAAAAACAGCAGGATCTCCTGCTTGATGGCGACGGCAATCATGCCGATCGAGCCGCCCAGCGCGAGAGATCCGACGTCGCCCATGAAGACTTCGGCGGGATGCGCGTTGTACCAAAGAAATCCGAGGGACGACCCTACGAGCGCGCCGCAAAAAACCGTCAGCTCGCCCACCTCCGGGAGATGCTGGATGTCCAGATACGCCGAGAACCGCGCAAAGCTCGTCACATACGTCAAAACCGTGAGCGCCCCCGCGGCGACCACCACGCACCCGATCGCCAGGCCGTCCAGACCGTCCGTGAGATTCACGGCGTTGGAAGAACCGACGATGACCAGCGCCACAAAAATCAAAAATGGGCAATAGGAAAGCCACCATAGATATTGCGTTGAGAGAAGCGAATGAATGACCAGGTCCGGATGAAAATTCTTGAAAAATGGAACGCTCAGCTGCGTGGAGTAGATGCCGCTCGCCGTAAGAGAGAGCAGAGCAATGGCGACCGCGCAACTCGCGATAATCTGCAGGGAAAATTTCCGTTTTCCAGTCAGGCCGAGATTCCTTTTTTTCACCACCTTGTTGTAATCGTCGATAAAACCGATGAGCCCGAAAATGAGCATGGTGAGAACAGCGAGCCATACATATTCGTTCTCAAGGTCTCCCCAAAGCAAAGTGGGAATGACGGTTGAACCCACGATCAGAACGCCGCCCATCGTCGGCGTTCCGGCCTTGGACTGATGGCTCTTGGGGCCTTCTTCCCGGATGAACTGTCCGATTTGCAACTCGCGCAAGCGCCGGATCACCCAGGGGCCGAGCGCCAGAGTGATCAGCAGAGCGGTCAGGCTGGCGAGCGCCGTGCGGACAGTAATGTAGCGAAACACATTGAGCGCGTGAAAATAGGGCTGGAGCACGTGGTAGAAAAGGTAGAGCAGCATTTCAGGCATGCTCCTTGGGCGTGCAGCTCGCTACGGAGGCAGCCGTCTCGGCATCTGCGCGCGCGAAGCGGGAATCGAGCGCTTCGACCATTCGTTCCATTTTCACGCCGCGCGAACCCTTCACCAGCAGAACATCTCCCCGCGCGATCAAATTTCCCACGAACGCGCCGGCCTCCGCGGCCGACGCGCAAAATTTTGCCTGCGCCGCCGGATGGCCGGCTTCGACAGCCCCATGGACGAAACTTTCCGCGTCTCCTTGCACGCCGATGATCCAGCCGAGTTTCGCGCCGGCCGCAGCCGCACGGCCGGCCTCTCGATGCAGTTGGGCAGAAGCAGGTCCAAGTTCCAGCATCTCTCCGGCGGCGAGGATGTGACGGCCAGCCGCGGGCGTGCTGGTGAGCAGCTCCACCATCGCCGCAAGGGCCACGGGATTCGAGTTGTAGCAATCGTTGATCACGGTAAATCCCGCGTCATAATGCAGGACGCGGCCGCGCATTCCGGTGGCCTCTAATTTCGGAAAAACTTCCCTGGCCTCCGCCGCGCCAACTCCCCAGACACTCGCCGCAGCGAGCGCTGCCAGTGCGTTTGAAATATTGTGGCGCCCGGCGAGAGGCAGCCTCAGCCGCGCGCGGCCCTCCGGGCCAAGAAGATCAAATTCGCTGCCGTTCAAGCCGTGGTCCTGAATATTTTCGGCGCGAAAATCGGCGCGTTCGACGACACCAAATGTCACGACGCGCCCCGGCGCGACCTGCGCGAAACGCGCCACGCGCATGTCATCGGCATTCAATACGGCGACGCTCTCGCGCCCCACGAGCCCTTCGATCAATTCGCGCTTGGCCAGCGCAATTTCGTCCTCCGAAGCGAAAAATTCCAGATGCACAGGCGCGACACGCGTGACGACGCCCACGTCCGGCCTCGCAATTTCCGCCAGGCGCTTCAGTTCGCCCCCATGGGACATCCCCAGTTCCACGACGGCGGCTTCGTCTGCCTCGTCCAGCCGCAACAATTGCAGCGGCAGTCCGTACTCGTTGTTCAGATTGCCTTCCGACTTCAGGACGCGGAACCGCGCGGCCAAGAGCGCCGCCAGAATTTCCTTCGTTGTAGTCTTTCCGGCCGACCCGGTAACGGCTGCCAGGCGCCGCCCCCATCGCGTTCGAACTGCTTGTGCGAGATCCTGGAGCGCGGCGAGCGTGTCCGGAACCGCAAGCAGCTTCGAACGGTACGATTCGGCGTATCCAGGAAGGCGGTCCGCCGCCACGACAGCCGCCAACGCACCAGATTCCATGGCGGCCACAACGAAACTGTGTCCATCGTGACGCGGTCCGTGTATCGCAACGAAAAGCTCGCCGCGAGCCACGGTGCGAGAATTAATCGAGACACCGGCCAACCGGGCCAGGGGGTCGAGGCCTCCGGGCGACGTAACACCCAGAGCGCGAGCCACTTCTTCAACCGTCCACCGCATAGCGTCCTCAAGGGGCTGGGTTTCACTGGGCTGGGGTCACCCTGGGATCAGCGTCCCTCACGAATAGAGAGCAAATCAAATGCCGTAATGCACAAACGGCGCGAGTAATCGGTCAATCCCCATAGCCACGTTGGCTGAGGATGCGCCGCGCGATGGCGCGGTCGTCAAACTCAATCGTGCGTTCGCGCAGCACCTGGTAGGTTTCATGCCCTTTGCCCGCGAGGAGCACGATATCGCCGGAACGCGCCTCGTCCAGCGCCACTTCAATCGCCTTCCGCCGGTCCAGCTCCACTAGGAGTTTCGACTTGGTGCGTTGCACGCCCACAATGACATCATTGATGATCAGGAGCGGATCTTCGCTGCGCGGATTGTCCGAAGTCAGTACGACAATGTCGCTCGCATGGCCCGCCGCTTCTCCCATAAGAGGCCGTTTGGTACGGTCGCGATCCCCGCCACAGCCAAACAAAGTGATTATGCGGCCATCGGGATTCAATTCCTTAGCAGTGGCGAGCAGGTTGCGCAAGGCGTCATCGGTATGTGCGTAATCCACGACCACGAGGAAGGGTTGTCCCACTTCGATACGTTCGAAGCGGCCGGGCACGGTCGAAAGCTGTGAAATACCTGTGGCGATAACTTCTTTGGGGAGACCGAGTGACACTCCGGCGCCGATTGCGGCCAGGAGGTTGTACACGTTAGGACGCCCGACAAGCTTGGAGCGAATCTCGATTTTCCCGGCGGGAGTTTCGGATGTGAACTCGATGCCGGAAAGGGAAAGGGCCGGTTTGCGCGTTGTGACGTTTGCGCCGGGTTCGAGGCCGTAAGTCAGCGTCTGGGTAGCCAGGCCCGAAAGCTTTTCTCCATATTCATCATCGCGGTTGATCACGCCCGAGGCGGGGGCCGCTGCGCCTGTGCCCTCGAATAAGCGGCGCTTCGCAGCGAAGTACTCCTCAAAGGTTTTATGGTAGTCGAGATGGTCGCGCGTAAGATTGGTGAAAATGGCCACCGCGAACGGACATCCCCACAAACGGTCCATCGCCAGCGCATGCGAACTGGCTTCGAGTACTGCGTGCGTGCCTCCAGCGCTAACGATCTTGGCCAGGTACTTCTGGAGATCCAGCGATTCGGGCGTAGTGTTTGGCGCAGGGAGTGACTCACGCACCAGCCGGTAGCCAATTGTGCCCAACAGCCCGACTTCGCAGCCCGCCGCCCGCAGGATCGAATCCACCAAATAAGAAGTCGTGGTCTTGCCGTTCGTGCCGGTCACCCCAATGAGTTTCAGGACTTCAGCGGGACGCACGTAATAATTGGCGGCGGAAATCGCCAGCGCCTTGCGCGCATCCGCAACTTGTATCCATGGAAAATCCGGCGAAAGCGTGCCGGGTTTCGCCTGTTCGCTGATGACGGCGACGGCTCCGCGTGCGACGGCATCAGCAACGAATTTATTGCCGTCGGTTTTTTCCCCACGAATCGCGACAAACAGGGTCCTGGATTTCACCAGGCGGCTGTCATAAGCAATTTTCAAAATTTCCAGGTCGCCGTGCGCGGCCGTGGCACTTGAATCGATGCCTCGCAACAACTTCGCCAGCCGCACGACGGCACGCGCTGTTCCCGCCATTGTCATATGTGCTTCGCTTTCATCATTGTCCGCCACAGGTACCGCCTTCACAATCACTTGACTTTTCCTCGGACCGCCGCTGCTATCAGGGAGGCGTCACGAGCAAATTGCACGGTGATCCGGCTCCCGCGGCGAATCGCGGCTCCGGGCCCGGGAGACTGTTCTGTTGCAACACCAGTGCCAACCAGAACAGGAGTCAGCCCCATTTTCAGACATTCTTGGGTCACGTCGCGCACGGTTTTTCCCAGCAGTTGCGGCGCGGGAACACCCTCGCCTTCCGCGAGCTCCACAGTCGGCCCAGTGGAAGCACCGGCGGCCAGAGAAACTGCCGGAGCGAGGTTATCCACCGCAGCTCCAGTGGGCGTCTGTACAGGATCGAAATCGCTCACATCCGTCAGATTCTCATCTCCTTGGTGCGCAGCCTGGGCGCGGCTCGCCCGGAGCGTTTCCGCCGCAACCGGAACGTCGCGCGGCACTTCCAGGTACGCCAACACTTGCTGCGCGACTCGTTGGAACACGGGTGCGGCGACCTGGCCGCCTTCGTGTCTTCCGGCCGGTGAATCCAGTTGCACCAGGATCGTGATAGCCGGCGTGTTGATAGGCGCGAAGCCAACGAACGAGGCAATTAAATCGTGGCTGGAGTAGCGGCCTGTCTCGGGATCGTATTTCTGCGCGGTTCCGGTTTTTCCGGCCGAAGTGAAGCCTTCCAGTTTAGCCAGCTTGCCCGTGCCGCCCAGCACGACGCCTTCGAGCATGCGGCGCATGGACGCTGCAGTCGTCTCCTTGATGACGCGGCGTGGTTGCGGCTCCTGCGACTCGGTCAGTTGATTGCCGTGGCGCTGTTCGCGGACGATGTGCGGCCTGACGATCAGTCCCCCATTCGCCATGGCCGACACCGCCGTGATCATCTGCAACGGCGTCACGCCGATTTCCTGGCCCATGGAGATCGAGCCGACCGAAACCGGCGTCCAGTTTTCGATGCGCCGCAGTTTTCCGCGGCTTTCGCCCGGCAAGTCCACGCCGGTGGGTTGGCCAAAACCGAACTCGCGTATGTAGTCATAAAATTTGGGCGCGCCGAGACGCAGACCGACTTTGATCGCGCCAACGTCGCTTGAATGTTGGAGAATCTGCGCAACGGTGAGCAAACCGAACGGCTTGTGGTCGCGAATGCGGTGCCCGGCGATATAGATCGCGCCATTCTGGCAATCGACGACTTCTTCCGGATTCGTGACGCCTTGATCGATGGCCGCGGAGAGCGTCACAATTTTGAAGACGGAGCCTGGCTCGTAGAGCGAACTTGTCGCGCGATCCACACGCGAATCAGGAGGGCTTTCCTTCGCGGCATTGGGATTGTACGTCGGCCAGTTGGCGACGGCCAGCAACTCGCCGGAATTCGGATTTTCCACGATGACGGTCCCCGACTTTGCATGGGTATCTTGAATGGCCTGCGCCAGTTCTTTCTCCGCAATGTACTGAATCTTTTCGTCGAGCGTGAGCACCACGCTCGTGCCGGTGTCCGGAGCCTTGTCGGTCGAGTCGTACCAGCGGCGGTGCGCATCGGCCAGGATCAGCATTTTCCCCGGCTTGCTGCGAATGGTGTCGTCGAGTGAGTACTCGATTCCACCCAGCCCTTTCTCGTCAATGTCCACGTAGCCGAGGACGTGCGCGGCCAGTTCACGTTTCGGATAGAACCGTCCGCCTTCCCGCTGGAAGTAAATCCCGCGCAGATTCATCGCGGCAATCCGGTTCACTTTTTCGGGGGGCAGTTTGCGGGCAATCCAAGCAAAGGTGTGCGAGCTGGCAATCCGTGTGGCGATGTCGTCGGAGGGAACGTCCAGCACTTTGGCGATCAAGCGCGCCACCATATCGGGATCGGCAATTTCCGAGGGCACGGCGAAGGCTGAATCCACAGGAACACTCATCGCCAGAGGATTCATGTTGCGGTCAAAAATCTCGGCGCGGCTCGCCCCGACATCCACAATGAGCCGCTGCTGGTGCTGCGCGCGGGAATAATATTCGCTGTAACGGAAAAGTTGCAGGTAGGCCAGCCGTCCGAACACCGCCCCGGTCCATATCGCCGCGAGGGCAGCTACAATCATGATCCGGGTCCGGGAACTGCGAAGATCCATATTTTCGCGACAAGTAGCGCGGGCTTCAGCCTGCGGGTTTTGGGTCCAAGAAGGCGCAAACCTCGCAGGCTGAAGCCCGCGCCACTAAGAAGTTTTATTGCCGCGCTGCCTGAGCGTTTGCCGGGCGCGCCTCCGCCACCACCGCGTTCGGCGGCAATTCCATCGGTGCGACCTGTCCAGGCACGGGAACGGTCAGGCCAAGCTGACGCCGCGCAATCATGTCGATGCGTTCCGGTGCGCGCAGTCCCGCCATTTCCAATTTGAGTTCCTGATTCAGTTCCGTAGTCTGGGCGCGTTCACTGCGCAATGATTCGAGTTGGTAGCGGAGCTGGATCGTCTCAAAGTGCTGCCAGGCATACAGGAAGGCGCACAGAGCGATCAATCCCCCCAGCAAAACAACGCGCGCGCATTCGCGCAAGTGGTCGGGAGCCACGAAACGTACCAGGCGCGAATTATCAATCTGTTTCACGGTGAAGAACTCGGTCATTTCTGCCACGCTTCTTCTTGCGGCATCCCGTGCTGGTCGGGATCGATCTTTTCGGCTGCGCGCATCTTCACGCTGCGCGCGCGCGGATTGGCCGCAATCTCCGCGTCCGATGCTTGAATCACTCTCTTGGTGAGAATCTTCAGCACGCCCTCATGCGCGAGCCGTTGAAAACACTGCTTGACCGGACGGTCTTCCAGCGAGTGATAGCTGAGCATCACCCACCGGCCGCCGGGAGATAGTGTGGCAGGAACCCTAGAAAGAAACTGCCCGAGTTCCTCCATCTCTCGATTCACCGCAATCCGCAGCGCCAGAAACGTTTTTGTCGCGGGATGCAGCTTCTGCCTTCCCCTAGCATTTCGGGCCCCTGCCACAACCGTTGCCAGGTGTTCGGTGTCCCGGATGGGACGCGCGCGAACAATCGTCCTGGCGATTCTGCGTGAATCCCGCTCTTCCCCGTATTGGTAGAGCAGGTCGGCGAGTGCTTTCTCGTCCGCCGTGTTCACAATGTCTGAAGCCGTCTCTTCGGTGTCGCAATCCATGCGCATGTCGAGCGGGCCGCGGGCACGGAACGAAAACCCGCGCTCTCCCAAATCCAGCTGCATGCTCGATACGCCCAGATCCGCTAGCACGCCATCGGCGGGAGGAAGTCTTCTCTCCGCGAAAACCTCGCCGATTTGTGAAAAGTTAGCGTGCACCAAAGCCACTTTGCCTCCGAACTCTGCAAGCCTGCTGCGCGCGATTTCCAGCGCCTGCGCGTCGCGATCCAGGCCGACCAGCCGTCCTCCATCCCCGAGCCGCCGGACAATTTCGATTGCGTGTCCCCCAAGCCCAACGGTGGCATCGACATATAGCCCGCCGGGCTGGATGGCCAGCCAGTCCATCGTCTCTTCCACGAGCACTGGCTTGTGCTCAACATTCAAACTAGATGCCCAGGTCGTCCAGTGTCTTCAGGTCGTCGTCCGTGATCGGGCTCTTCTTCAAGTTTTCGAGCGACCGGCTGTGATTCCAAACTTCCAGGTACGTCAAGTGCCCCATGACGTCTACGTCGCCTTTCATCTGGGCCGCTTCCCGAAGCACCGGTGGAATCAGGATCCTTCCCTGGTTGTCGACTTCCACCGCCTGACCGTAATAGTTCGTCCAGGTCAGGAACTTCTGCTTGGTACGGTTGTGCGAAGAGAGCCGAGCCAGCCTGCTCTCCAATTCCTCCCAGATTTTCATTGGGAAGATTCGGGCGTAATCACCGGTTTCGCTCGTAACGTAGAACTGCTCGCCAAATCCCTTGAGCTCTTCCAGAAAGGCCGCGGGTATTTTGAGACGGCCCTTCTCGTCCACTCTTGCCGGTATGTTTCCCCTTAGCATGTGTTCGTCGGCGCAAAGATGCTGTCGAGCGTTCGCCCCTCACTGGAAGTCCCCTTTAGTACATTAAAGCCCTTTCGATTTCGCCACTCTATTTCACTTGCTACCACTCTCTCCCACTTTGTGCCACGATTCTAGTCAGGATCGAAAACTTGTCAAGGGAAAACAGTAGGGATAGAAAAATACATTGTGGAAATCAAGTAGGCTGGTAGGGTGTTTCTGAAAAACCACTACAGATTGTGCTAGCAAGCGGGAATCCGCCTAGGTTTAGCACACCATTTTCTGAATTATTTCCGCAAAATTGTTTCGTAAGAGTTACGGGGACCCGAGCGAAATGCTCCCTCGGCCGTTGACCTCAGATTTTTTGCGAATTTTTGCTATGGTTTGGCTGGCCCGGATTACAGTCCGGGGGGATCCGGGGCCATTCCGACGTGCAAGTGGGCGAGTTGCCCCAGCATTTCCCGGTCTTCGGGATTCAATCCCTCGACAAATGCGGGATCATTGAGCTTGGCCTGGCGGTCCACTTCGCTCATATTGCGAAGCGAATGCAGGCGCTGCAGGAGGGCCTGGCGCCGTGCCGGGGGCAACTGTTGCCAGCGAGGAAGCAACGACTGGCGGACGTTTCTCTGCTGTTCGGGGGTCATCTGCTCCCAGACGCGTTGGCGGTCGCGCAGGGCCTGTTGTTGACCGGGAGTCAGTCTGTTCCAGGCTTCGAGGCGCTGGCGAATCTGCGCCTGCTGTTCCGGCGGCAGACCCAGGAAGCGCTGATTGTTCCGGAGGAACTGCTCCTGCCGGGCAGGAGGCATGTCCTGGAGCCTCTCGATGGCCTTGGGGGGCAGGTTATTTGGATTGCGACCGGGAGGCATTGCGTTAGGCAGCCTGGGGCGGAGTTGCGCCCTCGGAGCTGGGCGCGGTGGCGTACCCTCTTGCTGAGCGGCCGTGTTGAATCTTTGCCCATAAGCGGAGCCGCACAAGAGTCCCGCGGCCAGCCAGGTGGCCAAAACAGCGCCGAGTTGGAATCGCGGCTTCATTACCTGGTTTCTTTTGTCGCTTCTTGCGTTGATGCGCTTGGCGGAACCGGAAGCTCGGAAAGCGCGTCAAATTTCGAGACTACGTCAAAATTCTCGAGAACGGGCAAATCCCGGATCATGCCAAAATCCGATTCCGTTGAAACCTGTCCAGCCAGAGCGGCTTGGCTCGGAATCGATGGGTTGATTCCTCTGCGGGGCGCGGAAGACAGCCAGACCGACAGGGTAACGAGCGCAGTAACTGCAAAGGCGAGCCTCGGCGACGGCAACCAGTCCCAGAAGCTGCGGCGCATGGGTTCAGCGGCAATGCGCGCACGCAACGAAGCATCAAACGCAGGCGATGGAGAAATTCCCGGAAGATCGTCAAGCGCGCTCCAGAGCGCGCCGAACTCCTCGACGCGCGAGCGGCAGGAAGCGCAGCCGGACAGGTGTTGCTCGACGGCGTGACGCTCGGCAGGCCGGGCGCGTCCATCCAGGTATTCGACTAATTTGCTTTCGAGTGCAGCACATTGTTTCAGACTACTTTTTTCTTTGCCAAACATATGACCCTCACTTCCTCACCATACTTCCGATCAGGCAGGCAATCAGCACAGCCCACGCGCGATTTCAGGCGGGCTGTCCGCTGCGGTTGACTGGCACTCGATCCATCCTCACCGTAGGACTCACGAGTGGCGCCAGCTCGACGCGCAACGTTTCATAAGCTCTAAACAACAGCGATTTCAGCGCGCTTTCCGAACATTCCAGAACGCGCGCAATTTCGTCATAATCCAATTCCTGATACTTGTGCAGCAGCACGGCCGCCCGCTGTTTTTCTGGCAACGTGTGAATCGCTTTCAGAATCATTTCCGCGCGGCAGCGGGCAACCAACTCCTGCTCCACGCTCGGCGCACGGTCGGGAACCTCCAGCGCGCGCTGCTCGTCCTCACCCGTATCCACCGACTGGTCCATGGAAATTTCCATCTGGCGGTGCCGGTTGTCACGCACGGAGTTGAGCGCCAGATTTGTAGCGATGCGGAACATCCAGGTGGTGAACTTCGCACTGGGAGCATATTCCAGGCGAGCGCGGTAGACGCGGAGAAAAACTTCCTGGGCCAGGTCTTCCGCAACAGCCGTATCGCGGACCATCCGGTAAAGGAAATTGACCAGGGGAGTCCTGTACTTGCGGAGTAAAAGCTCAAAGGACTGTTCGTCCCCGGCTTTCACGTCCAGCATCAATTGGACGTCGGTCCTAGCCATAACCTCCACAGTCTATCAAACCCGTTTGTTGTCAAAAAGTTGCGGGAAAAATGGAAGTGCCCTATTTGAACCCTAGAGTCGCAAGCCCTTTCGTTTCAGCATGATCCAACAATCTACGGCAATGCCTCTCAGACTCCCGTGCGGTGCAGAGCAGTATCAACCGTTCGAATGCAGTCTTCTAGGACTCTAAATTCTTCGGCTGTCAGTTCATCCCTGGCGAATGCACGCACGTCCTGCAGGGCAATGAGAAGCTCGCCCCAGCCGTCACCGAGCGGCGAGACAAGCGGATAACCGCGCAAAATATTTCTCAGCGCGCGCAGGCTACGACGATCGCACCACGCCTCGACGAGTTGCTGAAGACTGCTGAACAACTGTTTATTATCTTCGATCATTTTTCCCGAACGAGTGCGCAAAAATCAGGGCGCACATCGCGGCCGTCGGCTCAACTTCAGCTTTGATAGAGCCATCGTGCCAGATCAAGATTGTGGTTGAAGTAATCGCTGGATGGCGCGTTTTTCGCGTTGTACACGAACAGGGGAATATCGGTTTCGTGCAAAGACCCATGCGAGCGGAGCCCGGGGAAGCTTTCCTTCTCGTCATCGAGTTCCCCAAATACAGTGTCTTTGTCACCTAATACCATCAAGTGTCCGATCCGCGAGGCCATCAATTTGAATTCCCGCGCCGCCTCTTCGCGCGTCAGAATCCGCTCGACTCCATTCACGCCGGACAGAATATCTCGAACGCGAGCCGCATCCTGCGGATCCTTGAGATGGATATAGGCTGCTCCGCTGCAGCCTCGGTGATGTTTCATGTAGCGGTCGCGTCCGGTGGAGACGGCTTTTCGGATCGGGACTCCTTTACCCGCACAGACTTGCTCGAGGTCCCAGCACAAGCTTTTGGCGTTCATTCCGTGGTCCGCGGTGGCGAGGAATGCGGCGTCGGGCGCCGCCTTCATAGCTTGCCCGAAGAGATCGTCGAGGCGCGCCAGATGTTCTTTCGATTCGGGCGCTTCTGGAGCCCACATGTGCATTGGATAATCCGTGGTGTGAACGTACAGGACGCCGATGTCCGGCCGAGTTTTGAGAATGTTGATGGCAGCTGCCATCAACCAGTAATTGATCTCCCGGCTGTAGATTTCCGGCGCGGGGCCGAGCTTCTGGACCCACTCGGGCCCTGGGTGCTCCGCCGTGAGCACAATTTCAGCGCCGCGCATCAGCAGCGTGGCGGTCTTGGCCTTGCTGGAGAGCAGCGCCGACTTCACGCCCTGCCGCGCTGCTCTTTCAAACAGCGTGGGAGCGAGCACCAGGTCGGCGGACTCTACATAAAGCTCTTCCCCGCTCTTTTCGTCGAAATAAGAATTGGCGTTGATACCGTGCGTCTCCGGCCAGGCCCCGCAGCAAATCGAGGCATTGTTTGCGTTGGTCACCGAAGGCATCACGCCCTTCACCTGCTTGTACATCCCGTCACGCTTCCATTGGCCAAGCACGGGCATGTTGCTTGCGGCAAGATAGCGCGGATCGAAACCGTCAAACATGATCACCACGACGCGTTGCGGAGAACTCGTTTTGCTCTGGCTGAATGCAAGATTTCCGAAGGCTGCGGATGCGGCGGCGGCCGTTCCGTACTTAAGCAGGGTTCGGCGGGTAGGCAGATTGGTCATGAATTCCCTCTTCCTGCGATTTCGATTTTAGTTTCAGGGCTAGTTGGCAACATACATCTACCACGCGCAGATTTCAATGTTTGGTAGCCTCGAGTAGCACAGGCACTCTTGCCTGTGCGGTTTTGTAAATCGCAACTATGCTACGCCTTCAATTACAATTGCAAAAACCGCACAGCCAGGAGTGGCTGTGCTACTTAAGCATGAAATAGTTTGGCGAGCAGCAGCATCAGCGAGACGCCGAGGAAGACGAGCAACGCCATGCGCGTGTCCGGCTCGCGGTTGACTTCAGGGATCAAGTCAGTCGCGGCGACGTACAGCGTGACTCCCGCCGAAATCGACAATGCGTAGCCGACCTGCGAATGCAGCAACCCCATCAGGAGAACGCCGGCAACGGTCGCGACGCCCAGCCCGATGGCGGCCAAGAGCGCCGTGCGGCGGCTCTGTCCGCTGGCGAGCATAAGAGAAGCGACCGTGAAGCCTTCCGGGATTTTATGCAACACAATCGCCAGAAAAATCACGCCGCCCAGCCACCCGGAAATCAGAAAACCGGAGGCAATCGCCACGCCGTCAAAAAAAGTGTGAATCGAGAGCCCCAGCAATGCGGAAATTCCGGCGTGCTCCGGCACAAAATGCTCGACGTGGGTTTCTTCTCCGAAATGGAAATGCGGCGCGAGCGTGTGCTCGAAAAAATGAACGATGAAATAGCCGACTAGCACCAGGAAATACGCGAGGCTTCCCGTCAAGGCCACCGACTCGGGAAGAATCTCGAGAAGGGCCGCGGCCAGCATGAAGCCCGCGCCCAGCGCCAGAAAATATTTCAGGTACTGGCGCGACCATTCGCGGTGCAGGATGAAAAGTCCGCCAAGAATGTTGGCCGCTGCCGCCGTCAGGCCGAGCAGCAGCGCCAGAAGCATGCGCGACGCGGGGACGTTAATGGATGGATCAGCCAGCATCATTTTTCCAGCGGGCTCCAAGTAGAGCCCGCACCCTAGCCGCTGTGGCGGAACAGAATGACGTCGCCTTCCTGGACTATGTATTCCTTCCCTTCGAGGCGCACTTGCGCGCGTTCGCGCGCCACCGGCAAGCTTCCCGCAGACAGCAGGTCTTCGCAGCGCACGACTTCGGCGCGAATGAAGCCGCGTTCGATGTCCGAGTGGATCGCGCCCGCGGCCTTTTGCGCGTTCGTGCCGCGCTTGATGGTCCAGGCGCGAACTTCGGGTTCGCCCGCGGTGAAAAACGAAGTCAGGCCGAGAAGCTGGTACGTCGCCTGAATGATGCGATCGAGCCCCGAGGATTTGAGTCCGTACGCCGCGAGCATTTCGGCGCCTTCGGCCGGCTCGAGTTCAGCAAGTTCGGCCTCGATGCGCCCGCAAATGGAGAGCACGACCGTGTTGGGGCGGCCCACGAGTTTAGACAGTTTGTGGCGCTCGACAGCCGTGTCCAGCTCGGCGACTTCGCTGTCCCCGAGATTCAAAACATACAGCATGGGCCGCTGCGAGAGGAATTTGTACCCGTTAATTGTCTTGCGTTCATCCGGATTGAATTCCAATTCACGCAGCGGCTTTTCCGATTCGATGGCCGCTTTGCAGCGCTTCAGCAAAACCAACTCCTGTTCGAGAATCGGCTCCTTCTTTTTCTTCAGATCTTTTTCCACGCGCTCAATGCGCCGCTCAATCTGATCGAGGTCGGAGAGCATCAGTTCGAGGTCGAGCACCTCGGCGTCGCGCAATGGATCGATCGAACCCGCGGAATGCGCAACGGCAGGATCGTCGAAAACGCGCAACACGTGCGCGAGGGAGTCCACTTCTCGCAGCGGCGCGAGCACGGCCGAATCCTTGGCGCGGTCTTTCACCATGCCGCCGACGTCGACGTACTCGACCGTCGCGTAAGTAATCTTTTTGGGATTGTAAAGCTTAGCTAATTGTTCCAGGCGCGGTTCCGGCACTCGCGCGACGCCGACATGCGTGGCCGCGCGTGCCGCCTTCTCGTCCAGCCGCGCGCGCGTCAAAATTTTAAAAAGAGTAGTCTTGCCAACCTGAGGAAGCCCGATGATCCCGGTTTGCATAGGTTCGAAATCGTAACATACCCATGCGCGTCGCGCCTCGCGGCGCGGGCCAGTTACCGATGAAAGGAATTATCGAGAGTTGCCGCCCGTGCTGAGAATCAACCGGGGCTAAACGAAACCAAATTTCAGATCGAGCTGTAGGGGATGCGGATGTGCTACAGGCGACAGGATGCGGAGGGCACTCAATAGCTGATTGACCAACCCACCACGGTCATCGTCAAGACCAGCAACAGCAATCCCACGCTGACTATGCTCAGCGCCTTCCCATGACCCAGCAGGTAATCGCGCGATTCCGAGTTGCTGCACAGGAGCACTACCACGACCAGCACCACGCCCCATGCCAGAAGCGAGGGCACACCCGGATACTTTCCAATCATCTCCAAGAATTGTCCTGGCGGCTGCCCCGCGGGAACCCACCAGGGCAGCATCGGCGCGAGGCCGGCGGCCAGCGAAAAGGTGAGCAGCTTCCGCGTGAACCATCCTTTGACCTTTGGCTTTGCCGCCTTCCAGACCAAATAGTCCCAGGCGAGCAACGCGAATGCGATCGGCACCCAACCGTACAGCGCAGCCTTGTGGTCGAACCACAGCCACGCACGGAACACAAAGCGCGAGTGCGCTCCTGCGGCGAGCTGCGGCAGCAAGAGCAGGCCTATCAGCGCATTGCAAAGCACGGCGACCAGCAGTGTCACCAGGCTCATCAGCTGAAACCAGTGCCTCGTCGCTGCCGCATGGCAGCGGGTGCACACAGATTGTCTGGGTAGAAAGTTCAACCCGCAGCATTCGCAAAACACGCTTTCCCTCCCACGGCGCTGGTGTGGGCCTACTATGATCCAGCGTCAGACTACCCCGAACCTCTCCTTAAAAACTACTGGTCTGAGGTTCAGTGAAATGTCAGTCGTTTCCCACCCGTCCCTCCGGCCAATCCCTTGATCGGTATGTGGGAAACTCCCACTGAAGGAACACGGCCACGTTTCCGGTAAGACTTCATGCGCCCTTGGCGCACCACCACGCATGAAAGTTGGGCCCACATCTTTTTACGCCTCAAATTTTTATTTTTTAGTCGAGGTTAAGGCTATTTTCATAGGAGAGGATTTCTAAGGAGTTGGCGGAATCAGAA
Organism: uncultured Acidobacteriota bacterium; assembly: GCA_963719875.1. Classification (GTDB taxonomy): domain Bacteria; phylum Acidobacteriota; class Terriglobia; order Acidiferrales; family UBA7541; genus Palsa-360. Next base: position 1,824,185 of record CAVRDJ010000004.1, read on the forward strand.
CCAAGTTTTGTTACGGTAATCGAGGTAGGCTTGGCCAAACTTTTCTTGTAAGACCTTGGCTTCCCGGTGCGCTCGGAACGCGTGCAGGGCCACTAATATCGGGAAAAGGACGAATAACCAGTACAAGTGAAGGGCGAGGATCAAGCCGAAAATCATGACATCCACGAAGACGTAAATGGGATTACGGATTCTCGAATAGAGCCCGAGAGTGACGAGTTCCTTCGCTTGCGCCGTGACGGCGAATGACTTGCCCAATTGTAAGCGAGCCGTTACAAACGTGGAGTATCCGAGGACCGCGAGAAGTGCACCGGCGATTCGCAATTCCGTCCAAGGCCGCTCCTTGAGGCCCGGCACAAAGAGATAGAGCAGGAGAACGACCAGGGGGACCACGATCGCGGGTATAGGGATACTCATCGACTCGGAGTCTATCAGAATGCCGCTGTCGCATGAGGCTCAGAGACACATTCCGATAAGCGATTGACTGGCCTCCGCCCAGAAAGGGACGGAAGAAAGGGGCACTGGACCTCCTTGAAGAATGAACGACTTGGCGGCCACTTTCTGAGGGGAGGACATGTCGGGACTTGGCACGGAAAAGGTGCTAGTCAGACGGGGAGAAAGAACCATCAGATCCTCGCTGATCACGCAGGGAGTACTCTCTTAGCAATTTCGTTGTATCGAGGGCAGGAGAAGAGTAGGATGCGGGAAACAGAGGCCCAAATCGCAAATTCTGGTGAAGACGGTCTCCTCCTGCGCCCATGCAGGATACACCCTGAGAGGAGAACATACTGTGCCAGCTTCATATCACATCGACAAAGCGCGGCGATTGGTCGTTAGTACTGCATCCGGATTGCTGACGGCAGATGACTTATCGCTTCATCAGCGGAAGCTCCTGGGAGATGCCGACTTCGACCCGTCCTGTTCTCAGATCTTCGATTGTACTGCTGTTAGCGGAATCGATTTCGACGCAGAGGACATAGGCGCGTTGGCAGTCAGGACGATTTTCTCGCCTCATTCCCACCGCTCAGTGGTGGTTACGTCGGACGAGCAGTTCGGACTTTTCCGCATGTTCAAAATGATTCGTGAAGGGCACGGGGAGTACGGTATCCGGGTGTTCCGCGATCCGGTGGAGGCGATGCGCTGGGCGCTCCCGGAAGAGGAGGCGTACTCCAAAACCGCGTAGCGACGGCATTGGAGAAGCAATCTTCGACCGTTCGCACTACTTCCTCAGCCGCGGCGCGAGTCCTTCGCGGGCGTTCTCGGTCTTTTCCTGCCAAGTCCCGATTATCGGAAAGTGGCACTGTGTCCCTCTCTTGACGTCTCTGCGCCTCGTTCGTATGCTTCGTCCTCCATCATGGCCAAGACGCACTATCCCGTTGACGCCGAGCATGTGATGAGCGAACTCTGCCGCGTGGACCGGCATCTGGCGCGCGTGATCCGCAAGGTCGGCTCATTTCCAACGAAGAAGCAAAAACCGCAACCCCCGTTTGAGAGCCTGCTTCGAGCCATCGTTCATCAGCAACTCGCGGGCAAGGCGGCGGCAACGATTTTCGGGCGGGTGAAAGCTCTCGGTTCGGACGGCAATTGCCCTTCTCCTGATGAGATTCTTCATGCCACCAAGGCGAAATTGCGCCGCGCGGGGCTTTCGCGCCAGAAGATCGCGGCGGTCAAGGATCTCGCCAGGAAAACCATCGATGGGACGGTTCCTCCGCTGGCCACGATTCGGCGGATGAGCGAGGAAGAAATTCTGGAGCGTCTCACGCGGGTGAGGGGCATCGGCGAGTGGTCCGTGCAAATGTTCTTGATGTTTCAGCTGGGGCGTCCTGATGTGCTGCCTATTCAGGACTTCGGGATTCGCAAAGGTTTCCAGCATGTCTACGGGCTCGAAGATGAGCCCAAACCGCAAGCGGTCCTCGAATACGGCGAGCGCTGGCGCCCTTACCGGTCGATCGCGAGCTGGTATTTGTGGCGCGCTGTCGAAGAGAGAAACGCGAAAAAATCAGCGGCGGCCAAAAAACGGAAGAAATCCTGAGAAATCTAGTAGCACAGGCTTCAGCCTGTGGATTTTTCCCGGCTACGTAGATCGACGAAAACCCACAGGCTGAAGCCTGTGCTACCTACAGACGAATTCATCGTCGCCGCGGCGCAGTTGCCCGCCTTGTGATTTGGCCGGTCAGGCTCGATTCCATCCAAGACCGTCCAGAGGGCGCGCTCAAGAAGATTTCTGACGCGCCGTGAGAAACAAGGCGACGAGGCCCGAGAAAAGCACCGCGCTTTCCAACCACACCGAATACTGATGCAGACGATCGAACGCCACCCGCAGCGGACTTCCGCCCGGCATCGCTTCGACGGAGCCCATCTGCGCGCGGAGGACATCCATCCGCGCGATGACACCGTATTGCGAGGCCATGGTGCATAGAATCATGACGAACACGAGCAGCGCTGCGGGACGCGCAAGCGCCGCGACGGATTTTTCCAACGCTACCGTCGCGATTAAATAGACGCAGCCGGCCACGATCCCCAGAATATGCAGCCGGGCCAGTGAATAACCCACCACTACCCCTGCTAAATCCTTGGTCGGCATCACGGAAAAAATTCCCTGTGTAAAAATAATGAAGAAAATAATGCCGCCCAGCCAGCAGCCTAATGAAAAAAACTGAAGAAATCGCAGTGTCGCCGCCACTTTCGTTTCCTTTGCTTCTGCGTCGGACGGATCGCCCGGCATCGCGGCATACCCGCTCTCGGTCTTCACGCGCGCCGCTCAGAGTATCACAGCATGAACGATGAGCGTTCTCCCGGCCAATCTTCAAAAAACTTTTTGAGCACAGCTTGGCAGGCAAACGTTAAGATAATCGGAGAAATGATGGCAACATAGAAGTGCGTGGGTAGTGGTGGGCGATCAAGGACTTGAACCTTGGACCTCTCCCGTGTGAGGGGAGCGCTCTAACCACTGAGCTAATCGCCCACAAGGCAAGCTTCGTTTGTAGCAGAAGCGCTAGGGATTTTCAACCCAATGACCACGGCGACAGCAAACCAGATTGCGCAGTTACAGGCCTCGATTGCGAGCGTGATTCGCGGCAAGGACGAAGTGATCCGCCTTTCGCTTGTGGCCCTCTTGGCCAAAGGCCACTTGCTGATTGAGGACGTCCCCGGAGTGGGCAAGACGACCCTCGCGCAAGCGCTCGCGAATTCCTTCCACTGTTCGTTCCAGCGCATCCAATTCACCTCGGATCTGCTTCCCTCGGACGTGGTGGGCACCAGCGTGTTCAACCAGATCGAGCAGCGGTTTGATTTCAAGCCCGGCCCGGTTTTCGCGAATATCATTCTGGCGGACGAAATCAACCGCACCACGCCCAAGACGCAGTCGGCGCTACTTGAAGCCATGAACGAAGCTCAGGTAACCGTGGACAACCACACCTACAAGCTCCCGCAGCCGTTCATGGTGCTGGCCACGCAGAACCCCGTCGAACACCACGGAACTTATCCGCTCCCAGAATCGCAACTCGACCGGTTCCTGCTGCGCATTGGCATGGGATATCCCTCTCGCGACAGCGAGCGCGAGATCATGCAGCAGCATGCCAGCGGACGCAACGCGGCAGCCGAAGTCACTCCCGTAATGGAAGCGGAGGAAGTCGAAGTGATGCAGCGCGCCGTTGAGAAAGTGCGCGTGGACGACAGCCTGCGGAACTACGCCCTCGACATTGTCGAACGAACCCGAAATTCCGAGCAGCTCACGCTCGGCGTAAGCCCGCGCGGTTTGCTGATGCTGCAGCGCGCGGCGCAGGCGCGGGCGTTTCTTGAAGCACGCGACTACTGCACGCCGGACGATTTCAAGCAGCTCGTCCTGCCGGTGTTCGCGCACCGCATGGTGGTCAACACGCGCTACGCGGCAACGCAGAAAAAATCGACGCAGGCGGAAATGGTCCTTCGCGAAATTATGGAAAACACTCCCGTCCCCCTCTGATGAATCCTGAATTTGTCGAACGCCGCGTTGGCCCTCCGCTTTTACGCAAAGTGGTAGGAATTTCGCGCGCAGCCCAGTGGAACCAATTACGGAAGACCCTGGACCAACCCAGTTGGCGTAGCTTTGGCATCGCCATGGGCGCTTTGGCCGCTGCCCTATTCCTGGCGCTCTATTCCGGAGCGGCGGCTGAAGAGGGCCACCTGCTGATCGCGGGAATGTCGGCGCTGGCGGCCCTGGCGCTGGCCGGCTGGGTCGCGCTGACCGTCGTGCCGGCGCTAGCTCGGCGCACGCCGCTTGGCTGGCTCACCTATCAGATCGATTACAAAGTGACGCGCGAGGGCGTGGTGTACATCGCCGGAATTTTCGTGGTCGCCCTCGCCGCCTTAAACACGGGAAATAATTTGTTATTCATGGTTCTGGCCTGCTTGCTCGCTGGGATGCTGATTTCGGGGCTGCTTTCGCGGGTGGTGCTCGGCGGCGTCGATGTGCGGCTCGAGCTCCCCGAACACATTTTCGCCCAGCGCACGATTCTGGCCATCGCCGAACTCCACAATACCAAGCAGTTGATACCCTCCTTTTCCGTTTCGCTTGTGAGCGAGGCGGGCTCGAAGGCCATGAATAATGCGCCCCCCAGTCCCGGCCCGCAAATTCTAGATCACCCGGTTTATTTTCCACATATTCCCCATCGGCAGACGGTGCGGCAAAACGTCGAGCTGACGTTTCCGCGGCGCGGAGTTTACCGCCAGGACGCGCTGGGACTGCGCACGAAATTTCCATTTGGATTCCTGCAAAAAACGCGGCGGCTAGACTCCGCGATGGAAGTCGTTGTGTACCCGCGGATCCAGCCCACGGAAGAGTTTTACGAAGTCCTTCCCCTCGTGAGCGGCGAACTGGAAAGTTATCAGCGGGGGCGCGGGAATGACCTCTACGCGATCCGCGGCTACCAATTCAACGACAGTGCCCGCCACGTCGACTGGAAAGCCTCCGCCAGGACCGGCGCCCTGCAGGTGAAAGAATTCGCGCGGGAAGACGAGCGGCGCGTGATGCTGGTATTTGATCCCTACGTTGGACCACAAGGGACGGACGCTCAGGCCGCGGAGCAGTTTGAGCGCGCTGTAACGCTTTGCGCCGGCCTGGCTTGGCACTTTTATGAAATTAATTCGGTGATTGAGTTTCGTTCCGCGGGTTTCGGCACACCGCGCTTGAACGCCGGCGAAATTATCTACGACATTCTGCGATATTTGGCGAGCGTTACGCCCCTGAAACAGCAGCCGGGCAAAAATTTCCTGGATACGCTGGGCGATTCGCCGGACATTTTCAAAATCGTCCTGACCAGCCATCCGCGCGGGTCGATTCCGACGCCCCTTTGGAACACTGCGTATTTTCTATTTGTGTCTTCACTCTAAGCCTCATTTCTCTCGACAATCCCGATCGCTGGAACGCAAAAAATCGAGGTAGCAAAGAACGCAGGTTTTCGTGGCGCCGGCGTCTCGCCGGCGATTTTTCCGATCTCCGCACGTTGCAAAAACGCCGGCGAGACGCCGGCGCCACAACAAATCGCGCGCATCAAGCTCCATGCCCGCAGTTCCGTTCGATCCGCCGATGTGCGAAAATCGCGCCGGTGAGCATGCTGAAGATTCCCGCGGCGGAAATACCAAAATTCAGGCGGCGCATGCTTTCCTGGTTCGCCGAATGCAAGCGCGATCTTCCCTGGCGAGGCACCCGGAATCCTTACCGCATCTGGCTATCGGAAATCATGTTGCAGCAGACTCGCGTCGCGGCCGTGGTCCCCTACTACGAAAAATTCCTCGAAATTTTTCCGAATGTGCAAGCGCTGGCGCGCGCGAGAACCGATCGCGTGCTGGCGAACTGGGCGGGGCTCGGCTATTACAGCCGCGCGAGGAACTTGCACCGCGCGGCAAAGGAAATTGTCACGCGGCATCGCGGTCATTTTCCGCGCGAATACGAAGCGGCGATGGCGCTTCCGGGCATTGGCCGCTACACCGCAGCGGCGGTTTTGAGCATCGCCTATGACGCGCCGTATGCGGTGCTGGACGGAAATGTCGCGCGCGTGCTCGCGCGAATCGGCGCTTTGCATGGCGATTTGCGCGCGCCTTCCATGTGGCGGAAACTCGAGGCCGCGGCGCAGGAGTTGCTCGCTAGAAATGCTTCCGGGGACTGGAACCAGGCCGTGATGGAATTGGGCGCAACCGTGTGCACGCCGAAATCGCCGCGTTGCGGAGAATGCCCGGTCGAAAAATGGTGCCGTGCCCGCAAGCTCGGCCTCGCGGAAAAGTTGCCCTCCGCGCGCAAGAAACGCGCAACGATCGAGATAACTCTCGCCGCAGCCGTGCTGCTCGATCCCCGCGGACGCACGTTGCTTGTGCGCCACTCGGAAGGCGGTAGTGAGCTGTTTTCGCGCATGTGGCAATTCCCCGCCCTCGATACTACGGGAACGGATACGAGGGCGGCCCTCGCCGGGCGCTTGCGTGAAATATTCGGCGTGGCTATGAAAGGTGCGCTCACGCCACTCGCGACAGCACGCCATGCGGTAACCTTCCGCAATATCCGCCTGGAACCCTATCTGGTTCGCGTCGCGCGATTGCCGCGCGTCTTGGGAGCGCGCATGATTGGCCTTGGCCAAATTCGCCGCCTGCCCATCTCGAATGCCACGCAAAAAATCGCCTCGGCCGCAACAGCTCACACCGGGACAGCGCCGCGCTGGTGCTCGCAAAGAGAGTAATTCCGTGGCGATCCGGAGAGCACCGTGAAAGACAGAGACGCACAATTGGCACGAACCATATTTGGTCGGAACCTGGGAACGCCAATCTCCCGATTGGCGTGGCGCAAGCCGCCAATCGGGAGATTGGCGTTCCCGGGCTGATTCCTTCGCGCCATTGCCCGATACGCTTCACGCAATCCTATGCGGCCCTTAGGATGTTAAACTGGGAGTTCGCGCCATGGACCCCGCAGGCCAAATTCCCGCTGAACCGTTACCGGTGCATCTCTCCGCCATTCGGCGCCATTTCGAGATCTCCCTATATTTTCTGCTTCTAACGGGCGTGCTGACCTTGGTCTCTACCGGGAAGCTCGACCTGGTCACGATCCTGGTGCTTCCGGCGGCCATGCTGTACAAGGGCTACCGGTGGTGGCACGGCAAAGGGCCGGAACTTTCAAACCGCATCGCCACCTGGCTGACCGTTGCCTACTTCATTTTCTTCCCGTTCGATCTTTGGGTGATTTCGCGCATGCTGGCGGCAGGCGCGCAGAACCCGGGCCTTTACGCGGCCCTGCTGGCGACGGTTCACCTGATGCTGTTCGCCACGGTGGTGCGGCTCTTCAGCGCCACCACCACGCGGGATTATCTGTTCCTGACGATGATGGGCTTCACGTCCATGCTGGCCGCCGCAATCCTCACGGTAGACACGGTCTTTCTGGCTTTCTTCTTTGTCTTTCTGGGTCTCGCGGTCTCCACATTCGTAGCCCTGGAAATGTGGCGCAGCGCGCAGGGGACGGTCACGCGGCCCATGGAGTCCGGCACGAGCGCCGCGAATCAACTGCACAACGCGCTGGGCGTAACGTCCGCCGGCATCGCCCTCGGATCGCTGGCGGTGGGTGCGGTCATTTTTCTTATCTTGCCACGCATCAGCGGCGGCTACATGTCCGGACTCAACATGCAGCCGACGATGATTTCCGGTTTCAGCGACGACGTGGAACTTGGCGAAATCGGCCAGATCAAAAAGAACAGCATGGTGGTCATGCGCGTCACGGTCGATGGCGGCCTCCTTGCGGCGCATGGCGCGCGCTGGCGCGGCGTGGCTCTAACCAAGTTCGATGGCAAGCGCTGGTATAACGATCCCCATGAACCCGCAACGCTCGCCTCTCCCGTGGAAGGAGGTTGGTTGCGGCTCAATTCCGGAGACATCAATGCGACTAAGGGCGGCATGCCGATCCATTACACGGTGCTTCTTGAGCCCATCGGCAGCACAGCGCTGTTCTTTGCCAATGAAGCGATAAGCGTGCGCGGGCGTTTCGCGGAGGATACGGGCAGAGGGCCTTATAGCCAGCGGCGCACTTACCTTTTAAAAGACTTTACCGGTTCCATTTTCAATCCATACCACAGCTATGCGCGCCTGGAATATGAAGCGAACTCGGTCTTGCCCACGCCGCCGCCCGATGCCGTTCGCGAGGCCGGCTCAAACTATCCGGACGCGATTCGCGAAGTGTATCTGCAATTGCCCTCGCTCGATCCCCGCATCCCCGACCTGGCGAAGCAAATCACCGCGCGCGACAATACTCCCTATGACAAAGCGCGGTCCCTGGAGACCTATCTGCACTCGCATTACGGCTACACACTGGATCTCAGCGGGACGCCCCAGGCCGACCCGCTGGCTTATTTCCTTTTCCAAAAGCGCGCGGGGCATTGCGAATATTTTGCCGCGGCCATGACGGTCATGCTCCGGACTCTTGGCATCCCGGCGCGATACATCAACGGATTCCAGACCGGCGAGTACAACGACATTGCAGGCGATTTCGTCGTGCGCGCCAGCGACGCGCACAGCTGGGTGGAAGCGTTCTTCCCGGGCTTCGGTTGGCTGACGTTTGACCCCACGCCGGCGTCCAATGACGATCGGCCGCAAGGCCTGCTCGCGCAGCTCTCGCATTACTGGGACTGGTTCCAGCTGCAGTGGGGCGAGTGGGTCATCAACTACGATTTCGTGCACCAAATTACCGTGGCGCAAAACCTGGGTCGCTTCTCGCGCGACTGGGCCGAGCGGATCCGAACGGAATTTTCAAGTGCGCGCCTCCGTGCGACCGAACGGTTGAAACTCTGGCAAGACCGGATATCTCGAAGCCCGGCCGGTCGAATGGGTTTCTTCGTGATATTCGGCGTATTTGTACTTGCCGTGCTCATTTTGCGCCCGGAAGTCCGCAGGAGACTGATGTTAATGTGGCAAACGCGAGTTTTGCCCGCTCGTAAGATGACGCCGCACCTGGCGACGCTGCAATATCTGGAGATGTTGCGTGTTCTGGCGAGGGGCGGGATTCGCAAGGCGGACGCCCAGACGCCCATGGAATTCGCCGCGTCGCTCCCGGACGGAACTCTGGCCGCGCCCGTGTTCGAGCTGACCTCGATCTATCAAGCGGCTCGCTATGGAGGCAAGTCCGCGGACCCGCAACGCGCTTCTTCGCTGATCGATCGCATCCACAAGTTCCTTCGCAAAAAGTAGGACGGGCTTCAGCCTGTCGGTTTTGGTCCATCCAAAACCCAACCCCCGCAGGCTGAAGCCTGCGCTACATGGAAGCCTGCACCACGGCACGAGACTCTTCGCCATGTTAGAATAATCGGACCGTCCCGCCATTGCGTGACGCATTCCTATGCCAAAAGCCGGATTTATCAGCCTGGGTTGCCCGAAAAATCTCGTAGACAGCGAGGTGATGATGGGCGTCCTCGCGCGCAACGGCTACGAGTTTACGCCGCGCGCGGAGGAAGCCGACGTCCTCGTCGTCAATACGTGCAGCTTCATCGCCCCGGCGCAAAAAGAATCGATCGACACGATTCTGGAAATGGCCGAATACAAAAAATTCGGCGTGGCGAAAAAATTGATCGTGGCCGGATGCCTGGTCGAGCGCTACCGCGAGCAAATCCTCGCGCAGATTCCCGAGGTCGACGCGGTGGTGGGAACCGGCGAACTCGAAAATATTTTGGCCGCTGTCGAGGGGGAACTGCAATCGGATGCGGCCAGCGCGGCGGCGCTTCCGACGTATCTGTATCACGATCTGACGCCGCGGATTCTCTCGACGCCGAAACACGCCGCGTACATCAAGATTGCCGAAGGCTGCGACCATCCCTGCACGTTCTGCATCATCCCTCAGTTGCGCGGCAAATTCCGCAGCCGGCGTTTTGAATCCGTGGTGCGCGAAGCGGAAAATTTCGCCGCGGCCGGCGTCCGCGAAGTGACGCTCATCGGGCAGGACACAACTTCCTACGGCGAAGACCTCGGCTTGCGCGATGGCCTCGCATTGTTGCTCGAGCGTCTCGCAGGCGTCGAAGGCCTGCAATGGGTGCGCTCCCTGTACTGCTATCCGAACCGCGTGACGCAGCGCTTGCTCGACACCATCGCCGCGCACCCGCGCATCGCAAACTACATGGACATGCCCCTGCAGCACGCCAGCCGCAACGTCCTCGCGCGCATGAAGCGCGGATCGAATGGCGAAGCGTTTCTGCAATTGCTCGGCCGCATCCGCGTGACGATTCCCGGCGTGGCGCTGCGGACTTCCTTCATCGTCGGCTTCCCCGGCGAAACCGATGCGGACTTCCGCGAGTTGTGTGATTTCGTGAAGGCCGCGGAATTCGACTGGATGGGCGTGTTTCCTTATTCCGACGTCGACAACGCATCGAGTTTCGGCCTCGATGAAAAAGTGGACGAAGACACGATCAAGGAGCGCCAGAGCCGCCTGATGGAAATTCAGCAAAAAATTTCGGCGCGCAAGCTGCGCCGTTTTCGCGGCCGGCGCGTGACCGCTCTCGTGGAAGGCCCGTCCAAGGATACGCCGCTCGTCTGGGAAGCGCGCCTGGAAGGCATGGCGCCCGAAATCGACGGCAAGCTTTACCTGAACGACATCGAAGTCGCGGGGAGCACCATCTCCGCGCGTCCCGGCGACGTGGTCACCGCGGAAATCACCGAGACGCATGAGTACGACATGGTCGGCCGCGTGGTGGAGATCCTGGATGTCGTGCGCCCGCCGGTGGCGCACCTTCCGGTGACAGCCCCCGTGCAACGCGTGGCGACGGGCGCGGCGCTGAGGGTATTGGCTTAAGTGGCGCACGCTTCAGCTTGCGGGGTTTGGGCCTTGCAAGAACTAAACTCCGCAAGCTGAAGCGTGCGCCACTCAAATCGCTGCACTCTTGGGAATTTACCGTGAAACTAAAATGCCCCATTTGCAAGCAGCCCACTGAATCGGAAACGACCGCGGAATTCCCTTTCTGCAGCGCGCGCTGCCGCGAACGCGACCTGGGCAACTGGGCGATGGGAAAATACAAGATAGCCGTCCCCATGATGGACGAATCGGAACCGGAAGAAACCGAGAAGAATGAGCGAGCCCAGCCCGAATCTTCCGACAACGACGACGAGTAGCCGGAAGCGCAAACCGCGCATCTCGCTCGCGATCGCGACCGCGTTTGGGCTCGGCTATCTTCCGAAAGCTCCGGGTACATTTGGGTCGATTGCGGGCGTTGCGCTGACGATGCTTATTTGGTCTCGCTTCTTGCCGTACAAATCGATCGACATTTACATCCACGATGTTTATCTCGTGATTCCAGCGCAATGGTTCACCATACTTTTTGCACTCTTAATTTCCGGGGTCGGAATCGTTGCTGCGACTCGGACAGCGGATTATCTTGGGACGAAGGACCCTCAGATTGTTGTTATTGATGAGGTGTCGGGCCAGCTCATCTCATACTTCGGTATTGGCGCGGCGATGCCTAACTGGAAATATTTGCTTCTGGGCTTTATACTTTTTCGTGTCTTCGATATTTGGAAGCCGTTCCCCGCGCGGCAAGCCGAATCGCTCTCTGGCGGCTTGGGAATCATGGCGGATGATTGGATCGCTGGAATTTACGCGGCTCTGGGTTTGTGGATTGCGCGGGTGCTCGGGCTTTAGGATGTTTTAGTAGCGCTCGCCTTCAGGCGAGCATCTGCTTAAGTCTAAAATGCCCGCCTGAAGGCGGGGGCTACAAGAAGATCGAAGGCCCTATGTTTGTCATTCCGAGCGAAGCGAGGAATCTCTCTGTGAGCGCGACCGATAAGAAGAGAGATTCCTCGCTTCGCTCGGAATGACAGATCAAACTTTTCCTCGCGGTTTAGCAAGCGATTCGAGAATGAATTTGGAAACCAACGGCATACCGCGCATTGACCGCATCCAGCCGGGTGCAGGCATTCCCGGCGGCGACGTCACGATTTACGGAGCGGGCTTTGTTCCCCGGCCGAACACGCGGCCGCACGTGCGCTTCGGCGAAACCGAAGCGAGCCTTCTGATCTCCACCCAGAATTATCTGATTGCGCGCGTGCCGGAAGGCGCGGCGGGCAGCATCGTGAGCGTGGAAACTTCGCGGGCGGCCAGCCAGCCGTTCGCGTTCCACCTCGGCGTGCAGATCGCCGACAATCTTCACCCCGTGTCGAATCCGGCGGTGGACGTCGATGGAAACATCTACGTCACCTATAGCGGCCATCGCGGACAAAAGGTGGCCGTCTCGCTCTACAAAATCACGCCGAACTATGAAGTGAAGCCCTTCGTCACCGAACTCATGAATCCGACGGGCCTGGCGCTGGACCGCGACGGATATCTCTACGCCTCCTGCCGTAACGATGGGACCATCCATCGCGTTGCACCGGACGGCCGCTCGCAGCTTTGGGTCGAAGGCATGGGCGTGGCGACCGGAATCGCCTTCGATACCATCGGCAATCTTTTTGTGGGCGACCGCAGCGGCACGATTTTCAAGATTGGCCCCGACCGGCAGATTTTCGTATTTGCCACGCTCGAACCTTCCGTGGCGGCGTATCACCTGGCATTCAGTCCCACCGGCGAATTGTTTGTTACCGGCCCGACCACTTCGAGTTTTGACCGCGTGCTGCGCATCAACCAGAAGGGCGAAGTCAGCACGTTTTTCCGCGGGCTCGGCCGTCCGCAAGGACTCGCCTTCGACCGCAGGGGGAATCTCTACGTGGCCGCGTCGTATCAAGGCCGCCGCGGCATCGTGCGAATTTCTCCAGACGCACGCGCCGAACTTGTTCTCGGCGGCAGCGGCCTCGTCGGCCTCGCCCTGCTGCCCGGCCATCGCGCTATCCTGGCCACCAGCAGCGCGCTCTTCACCGTCGATTGGGAAGTGGAAGGCCTTCCGCTTCCACGTTAACTTGAAATGAAAGCTGAAATCATCGCAGTCGGATCGGAACTGCTGACCCCGGACCGGGTCGACACCAATTCCCTTTTCCTCACCGCGCAGCTCAACCGGCTGGGCATCGAGGTCACGCGCAAGACGGTGGTTGGCGACGAGCTTGCTGCGCTGCGCAACGCTTTCGACGAAGCGGCAAAGCGTGTCGAACTGGTGATTGCCAGCGGAGGTCTCGGCCCTACCGAAGACGATCGCACGCGCGATGCCGTGGCCGATTTGCTCGGCCGCAAGCTCGCGCGCGATCCCGCGGTGATGAGCATGATCGAGGCGCGCTTTCGCAAAATTGGACGCGCGATGTCCGAAGTCAATGCGCGCCAGGCCATGGTTCCCGAAGGTGCGACCGTTCTGGAAAATGATCGCGGCACCGCGCCGGGGCTGTGGCTCGAGTCGAGCGGCCGCATCGTCATCCTGCTTCCCGGCCCGCCGCACGAATTGAAAGCCATGTTCAAGGCGCAAGTGGAACCGCGTCTCGCGCGCCTCGCGACCGGAGTGCGCCTGGTGGCGCGCGAGCTTCGTGTCGCCGGAATGGGTGAATCCGACGTCGACCAGCGCATCGCGCCAATTTATACACGCCACGGCGACGTGCAAACGACCATCCTGACCGCGCCCGGTGAAATTCAGATTCACCTTCGCACCTGGTCCAAGGACACGCCCGCCGCCGAGCGCCTGCTCAAAGGAATTCAGGAAAGCATCGTGCTGGCTTTGGGCGAAGCCGTGTTCACCACCAAAGGCGAATCGATGGAAGAAGTTGTCGCCCGGGAACTGACCATGCGTCAGGCGACCATCGCCACGGCGGAAAGCTGCACCGGGGGCCTGCTTGCCGAGCGCCTCACGAGCATCTCCGGAAGCTCCGCCTATTTTCTGGGCGGCGTCGTTTCCTACAGCAACACGCTGAAGTCGGCGTGGGTGGATGTCCCGGCGGAAATCATCGAATCGCGCGGCGCCGTCAGTAGCGAAGTTGCCGTCGCTCTCGCCGACGGAATCCGCCGCCGCACCGGCGCAACGCTGGGCGTCGGAATCACCGGCGTGGCCGGCCCCACGGGCGGTACCCCGGAAAAACCCGTGGGCACAGTGCACGTGGCCATCGCCGACGCGTCGGGCAGCAAGGAGCGCGGCGTTCATTATCCCGGCGACCGCGACCGCATCCGCTGGCAAGCCTCACAATCGGCGCTGGACCTCGTGCGGCGCTACTTCCTGTACGCAGCACAACCCAAATCCGGCGCATGAGGTGTGGTGGCGCAGGCTTCAGCCTGTGGGGGTTAGTCCTCGCAAGGACCAAACCCCACAGGCTGAAGCCTGCGCCACTAGAGACGCCCGATCAACCTTGCCGGCGCGGAAAATCGGAATTCTCTTCAAGAGATTTGGATTTGAAACATGCGCCTCTTCGTCGCGATGGACATTCCTGAAGACGTGCGTTCCGCCCTCGGCGCACTCGTCACCAAACTGCGGCACGCCTGCCGAAACGCGCGCTGGGTGCGAATCGAAGGCCTTCACGTCACGCTGAAATTCATCGGCGAAACATCGGCGGAAAAGACCGAAATGATCAAGGCGGCGCTCGCGGCCGTTCCCTGCCGCGATTCCATCCCCATAAATTTTCGCGGCCTTGGATTTTTTCCGAATGAGCGGCGCCCGCGCGTGCTCTGGGCCGGGATCGAAGCCGGCACGGAACTTGCCGCGCTTGCCGCCGCGGTCGAGACAGCGCTCGTTCCACTGGGCATCCCGCGCGAGAAGCGCGCATTTTCTCCACATCTCACGCTTGCCCGATTCGACACCCCGCGCGGCCTTGATGCCCTGCATGCCGCCGTCGAACAGGCCGGCCCTCTTGAATTGGGCCGCGCCACGGCAATGGAATTTCACTTGTATCAAAGCGTTCTGAAACCGGGCGGAGCGGAATATACTCGGCTGGCAACTTTTTCGTTCGCGGGGAGAAGACCCGAGTGAATCCGGAAACGGCGGCAGGCGCCTCGAGCCTTTGGGGATTGGTTGTCCTGGGATACTTCCTGGGGTCGATTCCATTCGGCTATCTGCTCGTGCGGGCGACAGGCGGCGGCGACATCCGCTTCATTGGAAGCGGAAACATTGGCGCCACCAACGTCGCGCGAACGTCGGGCTGGTCCATTGGAGTGGCGACGTTAGTCCTCGACGCTGCAAAGGGTTTCCTGGCCGTGTGGCTCACGGGACATTTCTCAGGCGGAAATATTCGCTTCATGATGTACGCGGGTGTGGCCGCGATCCTTGGACACATTTTTCCAGTATGGCTCCGATTCGCCGGCGGCAAAGGTGTGGCTACGGCGCTGGGCGTTTTCCTGGCCATCTGCTGGCCGGCCCTCCTAGCGGCCGTTTTGCTTTTCCTCCTCGTGGCTTTGTTTTGGAGATATGTATCCCTCGCTTCGATTTCAGCCGCAGCTGCATTGCCGCTTCTCGTTTATTTGCTCTACGCCCCCGGTCATGCACCGCCAACCGCGGTTTCGGTCAGCACGCTGTTGGCAGCGGTCATGGTAATCGTGAAACATCGGGACAATATCGAGCGACTTTTCGCCGGCACAGAGCCGCGCTTCGAGATGGCACGCAAAAAATCATGAAGAAAATTGCCATTATCGGCGGCGGAAGCTGGGGCACGGCGCTGGCCATTGCGTTGACGCGGTCCTCGCGCTCTCATCGGCTGACTCTGTGGGCGCACAGCGCGGAAGTCGTCGAGATGCTTCGCACGAGACGGGTCAATGAGATTTATCTTTCCGGATTTGAATTGCCCGCTGATGTCGAAGTCACGGGCGGCCTCGAAAAGGCCCTCGCCGGGGCCGACATCGTGCTGGGCGTGATGCCGACGGCTCACGCGCGAGAGATTTATCGCGCCATGCGTCCTCTCGTCGAACCGGCTTCCATTTTCGTCAGCGCGACCAAGGGCCTCGAACCCGACACCCACGCGCGCATCAGCGAAGTAATCGCGGAAGAAATCGGCCTGGACCCGTCTTCGCGCATCGCCGTTCTCTCCGGCCCGAGTTTTGCTCTGGAAGTCGCCGCCGGCGATCCGACGGCGGTGGTTCTCGCCTCAGCCGACGCAAAGCTCGCCTCTGATGTTCAGGAAGAATTCTCCGGCCCGCGATTCCGGCTCTACACCAACGATGATGTAATCGGAACGGAAATTGCCGCCGCCGTGAAAAATGTAATCGCCATCGCCGCGGGAATCTGCACGGGCCTGAAATTGGGTACGAACACGGTTGCAGCGCTCGTCACGCGAGGACTCGCCGAAATGACGCGCCTTGCCGTCGCTCTCGGCGGACGCCGCGAAACGCTTTCCGGCCTCGCAGGCGTCGGCGACCTCATCCTCACAGCCACGGGTGAGCTCAGCCGGAACCGCTCCGTCGGCGTCGAGCTTGGCAAAGGACGCGATCTGGCGGAAATTCTCGGCTCGACCCGCAGAGTTGCCGAAGGGGTCGGGAGCACCGCAGCCACATTGGAGTTGGCTCGCCGAACAGAAATCGAAATGCCCATAACGGAACAGGTCCACGCCGTCCTCACCGCAGGCCGTGTTACACGGGACGCCATCGGTGAATTAATGGAACGTCGCCTCAAACAAGAGTAGTTATTGCCTACCCCGGGAACGCCAATCTCCCGATTGGCGGGTTGCGCGACGCCAATCGGGAGATTGGCGTTCCCGGGCGTCATCCCCATGTGAATCTCCGCGATAAATATGGGTTAGCAAGTGCGTAGCAACGCACGTTTCCGCCCTTCTGTCCAGCCTGTCGGGATCGTAAAATAGAAGTGATAGGACCTGCCCCACCGTGGACCTCAGTCGTCTCAAATCGGTCTTTTCCCACCGGCCGAGAATTCTCTGGCTGGTGCTGGGCGCCATGCTGCTGGTCAGCGTGTTGCCTCTCGGGCTCTATCACCGCCAGGTTCTGCAACTTAGCCAGGGAAAACTGACCGATACGGAGAGCGTCCAGCAAACGGAAGTGACGCGTTCCCTGGCGGAAGAAATTCAGCAATTTGACGCTAACCTCTACCAGCAACTCATCAGCGAACGCCAGATCCTGGCGCTCACGGGCCTGATCGATAAGGTCGACACCGTCCAGAACGCTCCACAAGTGTCCCGAGTCCTCGAAAACTTCGTCGCGAGCAATCCGAACATCCTGTATCTGACCGCCGTCGGCAAGGACGCCAAGGGAAACGGTGCCGGCAACTTCCAGGCGAATCAGGATCCCTTTGTGGCTAAGGCGCTGCAGCGAGCATTTACGACCACACTGCAATCCCTGGTATTCCGCAGCGACCCGCTGGCCATCGGCCCCGAGAACCGCCCCGCGTTCGTTATGGCCGTGCCGCTGGAAGTGAACGACCAATTCTCCGGAATGCTGGCCGCCGTTGTATCACTGGACAGTATTCTCCGGCGGCTTCATGAAACCAGCGTGCGTGGCCGGGTGGTGTTCGTCGTGGACCACAACGGGCGCATCGTGGCCCACCCGGACATGCGCCAGTTCGTGCCCGGCTCGGACGCGAAGCCTAGCTCGCCCGTCGTCATTCAAGTCACCGCGCTGCCGAAAGGGCTCCGCACGACCGAGACGCTTCGCCGCTACGAATCGACCGACAATGGAGGCAAAACGGAAATGGTCGGGACGTACAGCACGATCCCGGACCTGAATTGGGCGGTGGTGGCGACGCGCGGGCTGGACAAGGCGCGCGAAGATGCGGGCGTCACCGAACTCAATGCCCAGGCGCTCAAGTTCGTGGTGGCCGTCACTTTTGCGGCGCTGATTCTCGGCTACCTTTTTGCCGTCGGCATCAGCACACCGATCCGGGCGCTCGCGGTATCGACTCTCGCCATCAGCCGCGGCGAATTCCACCAGCGAACTCCCGTGCAGGGGGCCGCCGAAATCAGCGAGTTGGCCGAGACTTTCAACCACATGGCCGGGGACATCGAGGAATTCATCGTGCAGCTGCGGCAGGCTGCGGACCAGAATCACGAGCTCTTCCTCGGATCGATTCGCATGCTCGCGGCGGCCATCGACGAAAAAGATCCCTACACGCGCGGCCACTCCGGGCGTGTGGCCAAGTATTCCATCATCATTGCGCAGCACCTCGGGTTGCCATCCGCGGAACTTGAAAAGATCCGGATTTCCGCGCTCCTGCACGATGTGGGAAAAATTGGAGTCGATGATCGCGTGTTGAAAAAGCCCGGCTCGCTCACCACGGAAGAATATGAATTGATGAAGCAGCATCCCTTGAAGGGCGCGAATATCATGCGGCCGGTCGCGCAGCTGAAGGAAATGCTGCCGGGAATCGAGTTGCACCACGAACACGTCGACGGCGGCGGCTATCCCCACGGATTGCAGGGCGACGAGATCCCGCTGATGGCCCGCATCATCGCCGTTGCCGATACGCTCGACGCCATGACCACCAACCGCCCCTACCAGTCGGCCATGGATCTGGAATTCGCTATGAACCGCATTATCGGGCTGGCGAATACGAAGTTCGATGCCGCCGTTGTGGACGCCCTCGAACGCGCGGTTCGCGCCGAAAAGATCCGCCTGAGCGCCACCCTCGTCGAAGTTTGACGGATTTGCTTCCTAAAAAGTGGCGCATGCTTCAGCCTGCGGGGTTTGGTCGGAGCAGGGTCGTCCTTGCTGGAGATAAAATCCACAGGCTGAAGCCTGCGCTACAAAATCGCTAAACAAGATTTAGAACGCGGACTCGTGGTAAATCGTGATCATCCACTCGCCGTTATGCTTGGTCACGATCCAGGTGAGAAGTCCTTTGCGATTGGGCGCGTCCTTGCCATCTCGCGTCCTGGCCCCGGTCATTTGCCAGTCGATGTCCACGGAGGCAATCTCCGGAGTTAGGAAGCGGATGCTCTTCACGTTATCGGTTCGTTGCGCGTCTTTGAGGAACGTAGTGAAGATTTCATTGTAGTGGCTTTCCAGATCCTTCCAACCGTGACTGGGGATCCCCGTGGTGCTCGAGAAATCCCCGTCTTCCACGTACCTCATGGCAGTGGCGTGCGCGTCGTGTTTGTTCCAGGCATCTTCCCACGCGGCCACGCATTGCTTGATGGCGGCCGAATCCGCGTCCATTTTGGAGGGCATCTGCGCCCGGGAACTTGCGGCGGAAAAAGTCAGAAGCAACAAGGCGGTCAGCGTAGCTTTCGATTGAACTGAAATCATCATGCACCCCTACGGAGTGAATTCAAAACCAAGGCTGGCTCTGCCCGGAACCCAGCCGATTGCCGCCATCATACAATAAACGCAATCCGTTTGCCCCGGCAAAGCTTGCCGCCGACCGGCGCGGCCTGTGAAATGGTTTTCTTCTGCTAGAATACAGCATTCGCCGCGCATCGCCGCGAAACACTTATGCTTTCGATCTTCGGCAAGGACAACGAGCGCAAGAAGACTGACGAAGGCGGGTCGCTGCTCGACCGGCTGAAACAGTCGATCTCGAAAACCCGCACGCAGATCACCTCGAAGGTCGAAGACCTGGTCTCGGGCGAAAAGAAAATCGATCCCGAGCTGCTCACCAAGCTTGAAAACGCTTTGCTCGCCGCCGATCTCGGACCGCGGACGACTCACCAGATTCTTGAAGCTGTGCGCCAGAAACTCGAACGGCATGCGCTCAGCAGCGCCGCGGACCTCAAGGCGGAGCTGAAAAGCCAGCTCCTCTATGCCCTTCGCACAGTGCCGTCACCGAATGGAACATCGGCGGCCGTGCAGGAATCGCGTCCTCATGTCATTTTTGTCGTCGGGGTGAACGGCACGGGAAAAACGACTACCATCGGCAAGCTCGCGCACCGCCTGCGCCAGAGCGGCAAGAATGTGGCTCTCGCCGCAGGCGATACATTTCGCGCGGCCGCCATCGAGCAACTCGGCGTGTGGGCCACGCGCACCGGCTCGGAAATTGTGAAGACAAAATCCGGCGGCGACCCCGCGGCGGTGGTCTATGACGCGCTGTCTTCCGCGCGTGCGCGAAACACCGACGTGGTCATCGTGGACACGGCGGGACGCCTGCACACCAAATTGAACCTGATGGCCGAACTCGAGAAAATGAAACGCACCGCCACAAAAATAATTCCCGGCGCACCGCATGAAGTTTTGCTCGTGATGGACGCCACAACCGGACAGAACGGACTTTCTCAGGCGCGCGAATTCACCGCGACCGCCGGCGTCACCGGCATCGTGCTGACCAAGCTTGACGGCACGGCGAAGGGCGGCATCGTCGTGGCCATCACGCGCGAACTCGGTCTGCCCGTGCAATATGTTGGCACAGGCGAAACGATGGAAGATCTCGTCCCGTTCGACGCGGAGACTTTCGTTTCCTCTCTATTCGATTGAACTCACTGAATTGCATTGTGCGCAAAGTGCAGAGACGCCGGGTTTAGTAGCGCAGGCTTCAGCCTGTGGGGGTTCGTCCTTGCAAGGACTAAAACCCACAGGCTGAAGCCTGCGCTACTAAAACAGAACGATTCAATCGAGGCACGGTTTTATCAGAAGACAATCATATGAACGCGTCCGCATCTTCGAGCACCGCTTCCAAAGTTGCCGCTGACGCTTTCTTCATGGACCACGCGCTCACGCTGGCGACTCGTGGCGTCGCGCTCGCAAGCCCCAACCCGCTTGTGGGCGCGGTCCTAGTGCGCGATGGGCGCATCGTCGGCGAAGGATTCCACACGTATGACGGCCTTCGCCACGCGGAAATCATCGCCCTCGAAGCCGCAGGCGAATCTGCGCGCGGCGCGACGCTCTACATCAACTTGGAGCCTTGCTGCCACACCGGCCGCACCGGGCCATGCGCGCAAGCGTTGATTGCGGCGGGCGTAGCGCGCGTCGTGTCAGCGATGGCGGACCCGAACCCGGCAGTGTCCGGCCGTGGCTTCAAACAATTGCGCGCGGCTGGAATTGAAGTCAGCACCGGCCTGCGGGAGGACGAAGCGCGGCGCCTGAATGAAACTTTCGCGCGCTGGATCGTTTCTCGCAAACCCCTGGTGACGCTCAAATCCGCGCTCACTCTCGACGGCCAGCTTGTCCTTCCTCAGGCGAAAAAGGGCGCGCGCAAGGGCGTCCGCATTTCCCAAAATGATCGCTGGATTTCGTCGCCCGAATCGCGCGCCGAAGTGCAGCGCATGCGCCACGCCTCCGACGCCTTGCTCACCGGCATTGGCACGGTGCTCATTGACGACCCGCTCCTCACCGACCGCACAGGCCTCCCCCGCAGGAGAAAACTGCTGCGCGTCGTGCTGGATTCGCGATTGCGCTTGCCATTGCGCTCAAAGCTGGTGAACTCGGCCGACGGAGATGTTCTTGTTTTCACACTCGCGAAGGAGGATTCTCCGAAAGCGCGCGCCCTGCGCCGCGCCGGAATCGAAGTCGTACGCCTTCCAGAACGCGGCACGAAGCCCGATCTCGCCAAGGCCGTCGCGGAACTTGGCCGCCGCGAAATTCTGAGCGTCTTGCTCGAAGCCGGCGCCATTTTGAATTCCGCCGCCCTGGCCGCCGGAATTGTGGATAAAATGCGCGTGTTCTTCGCGCCCAAAGTCGCCGGGTCCGCGGGAAAGAGAGCGGGTACGGCTCCGGCCCCCGCGCGCCTTCGGGCCGTCCAGGAATTGCGGAACATCACCATCGAACCATTTGGGCCGGATTTCGCAATCGAGGGGTATCTCCGCGATGTTTACCGGACTCGTTGAATATGTCGGCAAGGTCGAATCGGTCGAATTGTGCGACGTTGGTGCGCGCCCGGATTCCAGCGAGGCGCGCCCCGATCAAATCGGGGCCAGCATCCGCGTGCATGCAGGTCCTCTCCTCGAT
Source organism: uncultured Acidobacteriota bacterium (assembly GCA_963719875.1). Taxonomy (GTDB): domain Bacteria; phylum Acidobacteriota; class Terriglobia; order Acidiferrales; family UBA7541; genus Palsa-360. The sequence continues at coordinate 1,845,885 of CAVRDJ010000004.1, forward strand.
GGTCTCGCAAAATCGGGCAGTATCGCGGTGAACGGTTGCTGCCTGACGGCGGTCGACATCTCGAAGGAAACTTTCGCCGCCGATCTTTCCGGCGAGACGCTGCGCCGCACGAGCCTCGGCGAAATGAAGCCCGGCACGCGCGTCAATCTCGAACGGCCATTGACCGCGATGAAAGAACTCGGCGGCCACTTCGTCCAGGGTCACGTGGACGGAGTCGGCCGCGTCGCGCGCCTCGAACCCGAAGGCGCGAACTGGTGGTTTGGCGTCCAGGTGCCCAGCGATCTTGCGCGTTACATCGCCATGAAAGGCTCGATCGCGCTCGACGGCATCAGCCTGACCGTCGCCGCCTGGCACGACGGCATCGTCGAAACCGCCATCATTCCATTCACGTACGAGCACTCGAATTTGTCTTCCCTGAAAGTGGGCGACCCCGTGAACATCGAGTGTGACATCCTGGCAAAATATGTCGAGCGCCTGGTGGAATCGCGGGAGAAACCCACGATATCCCGCCTCAGCGTGGCCCGCTTGGTCGAAGAGGGTTTCTAGCCCATTCAACCGCGTTCTTCTTTCCGACAAAATGTTCTTGTCGGGAGTCGCTCGGAGATCGGAAAAGTCTCTGAGCACGTTAGGCTGCCTATTGCGGTAATCGAAACGGAACCCCGAAAATATCCCAGCAATTTTGACCAGAATGATATTTTTATTATTCCCATTAATAGCTTGCTATATGCGTATTGCCCTATCGAAGATTCTACGGGATCGTTTCAATATGCTGCAAAAAACCGCGCGTCTTCCGTTCCTTCTCTGGACCGCTTGCGTCCTCGCTGGCTGCGGTACCGGCGGGGGCACCACTCCTGGAGTCTCCACAGTTACGATCACCACTCCCCTGTCGTCGATCGCTGTCAGCGCGACAGAGCAAATCATGGCAACGGCGAAAGATGGCAACGGCAACATCATGAGCGGAGTCACATTCAATTGGGCAAGCGATACCTCCAGCGTAGCGACGATCAACGCCGGAAGTGGCCTAGCAATGGGTTTGCTGCCGGGCACGACGCAAATTACGGCGTCGGCGAATGGAATCACCAGCGCTCCGGCGACGCTCACGGTAACGCCCGGGTTTTTGTCCATTGTGACGCTGAACGTCGCGCGAGTTGACATGACGATGACGGTGCTCAACAACGGTATGGTATTGGTCGCCGGCGGCTCCAACACGGGCGGGGTCACAGCGACGGCAGAGTTGTACAACCCCGCGACGCGTACTTTCACCCTTACCGGGAGTTTGAACACCACGCGCTACAATCACACGGCAACACTGCTGGATGATGGAAGGGTCCTGATTGCGGGCGGCGCCGACGCCAACTCCAACAAGCTTGCGAGCGCTGAGCTGTACGAGCCAGCGAACGGGACGTTCACACCCATCGGGAGCATGATCGCGCCGCGCGAGCAACCCACCGCGACGCACCTGCAAAACGGAAAGGTGCTCATCGCGGGCGGTAATGGGTTGACCGCCGCGTTGAACACCGCGGAGCTTTACGACCCGACGACAGAAGCGTTCACGCCAGCGGGCACTATGAATGTGACGCGGCGCCTCGCTACGGCGACGCTGCTCAACGACGGAACCGTGTTAATCGCGGGCGGCGTCGCCTCGCGAGGCGCGATACTGACCACCGCCGAGCTTTACGACCCCGAGACTAATTCCTTTACACTGACTGGCCCCCTGATGTCCGCCCGCGCGGCTCAGACGGCTACGTTGCTCAATTCAGGGATGGTCTTGATCGCAGGCGGCGTGGTCCCCAACGGCGCGGCAGACGTTCCGTTAGCGAGCGCTGAGTTGTATGATCCTGCGACTCGCACATTCGCGCCCACTGGCAGCCTAATCGCAGCACGGACGGATGCAAGCGCGACCCTCTTGAACAATGGGACTGTCCTTTTTGCGGGTGGCGATGGACCAGGCAATCCGAGCTTTGTTCCCCTGACAAGCGCAGAAATTTACGACCCGGAAGCGGGTACGTTTACGGCCACCGGCAGCCTGGGAGTCGCGCGTGTGACCCAGGCGGCGCCCTTACTCGAGAACGGGATGGTCCTGCTCGCGGGCGGCTTTAACTCGCCTATAACGAAGGCTCCCGCGGAATTGTACGAGCCGGCGACGTTCACTCCACCAGGCCTTCAATCGATCAAGGTAACCCCAGTGGTGGGTCCTACGGTTTCGCCGGGGGCGTACCAACAATATATCGCCACGGGAACTTTTAGCGGTGGCGCGACGCAGCAGCTCGCCGCAGTAGCATGGAGTTCTTCGGATCCCAACACCGCTCAAGTCAGCAACGACGCCTCAAATCCGGGCGCGAGCGTGGCTGTGGGGTCGCCTTCCTCCACTGCGACCCTAACGATTACTGCCACTGCGGGCACCGTCAGCGGATCATCCACGTTGAATATCAGGCGGACGGGGTTTGTTTCCACCGGCGACATGAACACGGCACGCGCAGGTCCTCGCGCAACTCTGCTCAACAACGGATTGGTGCTGGTCGTGGATGGGGACTCCTTTGCCGGCCCGCCTGCGCCCGGGGAGTTGTATGACACTGCGACCGGAACATTCAGAATAACGGGCAGCCCGATCGTAGAGAGCGACCTTAATTTCACCGAAACCCTGCTCAGTGACGGCAAGGTTCTGATTGCGGGTGGATTCACAATCGGTTCCGCACTCGCGAGTGCTGAGGTGTACGATCCGGTGACCGGGGTGTTTACCACGACTGGGAGTATGAATGTCGCTCGCTATACCCACACCGCCACACTGCTTTGGGACGGGAATGTTCTCATCGCTGGGGGATTGGCGTCACCAGGCACCGCTCTCGCCAGCGCTGAGCTTTACAATCCGAAGTCAGGACAGTTCACTCTTATCTCCAATCTGAACCTGGCCAGGGGCGATGCTACCGCGACGGCGCTCGACGATGGGACGGTCCTGATCGCAGGCGGGGAAGTGCCGTCGTCCGGGGGCTCCAGCAGATCTTTCCCTGCCAATGCGGAAATATATGATCCCAAAACTGGATTATTTTCGATCTCAGGGAGCCTCAGTGCGCCGCGCTGCTTCCATACCGCGACGCTGCTTCAAAACGGCATGGTGCTGATTGCTGGTGGCAACAACTCAAATGATGATTCGGCTGCCAACGCGGAGTTATACGATCCCGCGAGCCGGACATTCTCACCTGGCGGCACGCTGAACGCATCCCGCTCTTCCCACACTGCCACTCTGCTCAATAACGGATTGGTGTTGATCGCGGGCGGCTTAATCAGCAGTATCAACCAGTCGATAGACGCTGAATTGTACAATCCCGTGACCAATCAATTTACTCTCGATGGCGGCCTAATTATACCTCGCGAAAATCATGCCGCGACCCTGCTGGACAGCGGCATGGTCCTGATCGTTGGGGGCGCGAGCACAAACAACACCGGCTTTTCGATCAAGTCCGCGGAGCTTTACTGAAAGTAGCTCATTTTGTAATTCCGGCGGATATTTACTGAATGGTATCTTATTTTGTCATTCCGAGCGAAGCGAGGAATCTCTCTTCGATTGAAAACCAAAAAGAGAGATTCCTCGCCACGCATCGTGCCTCGGAATGACAAAATTGTAAGTTTTTCCGCAGCTTGCTAATGCTTCAGCGCATCGTTCAGGCTGATTTGATTCACTTCCAGCGTGCGGCCCATCGCCTGATTGAATTTCAGCTCATCTTCGAGCAGGTTAATTCGATCGCGCAGTTCCGTCCCTTCCGCGGTGGTGACGTCGCGGGAACGCAGAACGACGTTGTAACTTGTGGACGCTCCCAGGCGGTATTTCTCCTGCTCGTCTTCCAGCGTTTGAACGGCCAATTTTCGCGCCTCTTCCGCGGCCGCGAGAGAGGCGCGATCCTCTTGCAGGGCGATCAAGGCATTACGCACGCCGACAAAAATGGTGTTTTGTTCCTGGCGATACTGAGTTTTTTGCTGCCGCTCATTGAGCAGCGCCTGGGCATTGTCCGCTTGCGCTGCTCGGTTGCGAATCGGCAAGGTGAAATTGATTCCTGCCTCGAATGTCGAATAATTGCCGCGAAACACGCGGCCGAGATCCTGGCCCGCCCCGCCTGGGAAAACGACTCGCGACGAAGTAGTGACAGCCGTCGCCTGAAGCTCGTCGAGGACCGGAGCGCCTCCCGAATTCACCACGGGCAAGCCAGGCAAAAATGCCCCTGTCGGCGTTGTGGTCGTGGACGTCTGAACTCCGCCAAGGCCCGAGGCGATGTACTCTCCAAAAATATTGACCGACGGCAGGAGTTCATTCTTCGTCGCCTTCACATCGGTCCCCGCGTTTTCCAGAATCAGGGCCGCCTGCTTCAGTTCCGGACGCTTCTGCCACGCTTCTTTTACGGCCTCTTCGATCCGGAGGTTCTCGCCCGTGTCCGGCGTTGAAATCGGCGTTGTGGGAACAATTTCCGCGCGAAGGAGCGGCGCGTCCAGCGGATTCATGGTGATGTCGTTGAGCAGCGTCGTTTCATCCTGCAATTGGACGGATTGTGCCTGCACGAGGGCCTGCTTATCGGTGGCCAGTTGCGATTGCGCCGTCAGCACGTCCAGCGAAGACAGCGTGCCGATTTCCAGCCGCTTCGAATTTTCTTCGTAGAGCCGCTGCGAAACTCCCACCGCCGCTTCTTCCACCTTCACGTTTTCCCGCGCGTACACCAGCTCCCAATAATCGTTCGACACTTGCGTCGTCGTGGCAATCACTTGCTGCTCCAGCTGGGACAGGCCGACCTTGATGGTGCGCTTGGCTTCGATAATTAGACGAGTATTGGGGAGAATCCCGAAGCCTCGAAAAAGAGGCTGAGTAATCGTCACGGTCAACGCCGACTGAAGATAAGGATTATACAAATTGAAAAAACCGAAGTTGGAAGATGTGCGGTTGTTGGTCAGGCCTGCTTGAAATTGAGTTCCCGTGGGAAAATACTGGCTGTATTGAAAATTCGCGTTGCCGATGTGCTGGACATAGGTGGGCGGCGCCTGGCTCGTGGGAGTTGTGGTCCCCGTCGGTATGACTCCGGCGAAGAGCGGGTTATTGAGCGGTGTCACGGAATCCTGGATGTTGAGATTGCTCGTCAAGGTAGGGTCAAAAGGTATCAGGCCGTTAATCCCCGATTTGGCGCGTAGCAAGCTGACCTCGTCCAGCCACGGCGCGTAGCGTTCCACGTCGATCGCCAAATTATTTTCGAGCGCCAGCGAGATGGCATCCTGCAGGCTCAGCGCCAGCTTGTCGCCCTGCAACAACTGCTCGATGCGGGGAGAATTTGTGAGGGAAGGCTCGGCAAGTTTCATCGGCTTATAAGGTCCGATGATGTCCGGAAACCATTTCCTCCCTGCTGAATAGTCAAGCTTCAAGTCCACCTTTCGCGGCTGATTGGCGACTGAGGGCGCAGCCTGCGCTTCGGGTTGAGTCGCAGACTGCCCTTGCGCCGTCTGATCGCTCCCTTTCTGATCTTGCGAATAGACCGGCGCAGCAAGCAGCGAGACACCCGTCAAAAGTGCGACTCCCGCACGCATAAGCTTCGCATCCATAATTTTCCCCTCCTCGAAATGAGGCCTCTGGCAAATATGAAAAGTACCCTAAATGTTGAACTTTCGGAAACTGGCCCGCTGCCGGATTGTCCGTGAAAAACTATTCGATTCAATCGGAAGGGCCTCGGGTGTATAAGGGTGCCCATTCAAGAGTCATAACGCGAATCCTGGATGAATCGTTTCCGGCGCGCGCCGTCGGAACGCGAAGATTCGGGTCAGGTCTCAAATTGACGAGGAGGCTAGGGAATGCCAAGCAAATCTTTGTTGGTGGCGGCGTGCGGAATTTTACTGAGCGCGACCGCGCTTTGCGCCCAGGGTCAGCATCCGGCAGCTCCGTGGCGAGGAGCCGGGCCGACTCCATGCGTGGGGTCTGACGGCGGCGTCGAGTTTTGTCCGCCAGCCCCGCGCGTAGTCGCAGTCCGAGCCGGCCACATGTTTGACAGCAAGACCGGACAAATGTTGACCAATCAGGTGGTGCTTCTTTTGGGAGAGCGAATCACCGCAGTCGGACCGGAGTCGAATGTGAAAATTCCGGCCGGAGCGCAAGTGCTCGACCTCAGCCAGGCGACACTTCTGCCAGGATTGATTGATGCGCACACGCATATGTTCAATCCGCGAAAGCCCGACGGGACGACGGAAGACTACATGTTGATCGCGGTGCAGAACGTCCAAGCCAATTTGCGCGCGGGATTCACCGCGGCACGGGATATGACCTCGCACGGCAACGGCTATGGCGATGTTGCCATCCGCAATGCCATTAACGAAGGCCGCATCGACGGGCCCCGCTATCAAGTTTCTACCCGCGGAATCGTTTGGGGAGCCACCCCTCCGAATCCTGCCGCTCCTGACAACCCGCTGGCCAGCGCCGTGGTCCGCTCGGCAGAGGAAGGGCGCGCAGCTGTCCGAGATCAGATTGCGCACGGCGCCGATTGGATCAAACTGTACCCGGCCGGGGCGTATTCCTTCAGCCCCACGGGAGAGGCCCAATACGTAGTGACCTATCCGTTGCCGGTCCTGCAGGCGATGATTGACGAAACGCATCGCCTCGGCAAGAAGGCGGGCTGCCATGTTTACGGCGGCGAAGGGCAGAAAAACGCCATCATCGCCGGCTGCGATACGATCGAGCACGCCTTCGGGTTGGATCAGGAACAAGCCAATATGATGGTCGCCAAGGGGCTTTACTACGACCCGACTCTCCAGCGTTACACCGAACCGTACATGGATGATAACGATGCCAAAAACACCGGTGGCAAGTATCGGATGATCCCCATATTTGAGCACGCTGTTCAGATGGCGGCCGCCACCAAAGGACTGAAAATCATGATGGGCAGCGGAGCCGACGGCGAAACCTACGTGCACGGGACACAGGCGCTCGACTTTGTGGCGCTGGTGAAGCACGGGGGCTTGACTCCGGTGAGGGCCATTCAGGCCGCCACCACAGTGAACGCCGAGGTGCTCGGTTGGCAGGACCAGATCGGATCCATCGACCAGGGAAAATATGCCGACTTGATCGCGGTTTCAGGCGACCCTCTTGCCGACATCACCGAGCTTCAGCGGGTCAAATTCGTAATGAAAGGTGGAAAAGTCATTAAGAACGAAATGGCGGATCACGCTTCGCAGCAGTAAGGAGCTATTTTCGAGAACATAATTCAAAACTATACTTTTCGGGCAATTCGTTTAATTTCGCCTTTGACGTGTCGAGTTTGCCGCACGATAGTGGACACGGCAGTTCGGGTTGGACCCAGTAGACGGAGCGGGTGCATCTGTACTGCCTCAAAAAATTTAAATCACTCATTCCCCAGCCGGAAATAGAGTTGTCTGTGCAAATGTGCGAACCCTCGGTGACGCCCCCTGACCGGCGTCAAACTCCACGCACGAAACTCGTGGAAATCGCCTATCTCGGTTTGGGTCCGGAAAACGGCGGACTCGTTTTGGATGTCTCTGATGGCGGCCTTTCCTTTCATGCCGTCGTTCCCGTCCAGCCGGCCCAAACAATTAATTTTTTGTTATCGTTGCGCGGCCAGAGTCGAATCGAAGGGGCCGGTGAAGTAGTGTGGACGAATGAAATGAGAACGGTTTGCGGATTGAGATTTACTTCTCTCTCCGGTGACGCCCGCGAACAACTTGCCAATTGGACCAGTCAATCGCGGATCGCAGTGGCCGCTCCTGAAAAAACTATATCGTCCCTCCCGCCAGCGGACCCATCCGCCCCCGATGTGGGCCCGATCGACATAGACTCTGAGTCCGTCTTTGCAATTCCTCCCGTTGACAAGTTTTATCTACCAGATCCAATGGCCCGGACCCCGTGGCAAGTGCCACCCTTTTTTTGGATCCTATTCGGTCTTTTGGGTGCCGGACTAATAGTGTCCGCGTTTATTTACGGAGTCCATGTGGGCAGATCGCAAGTCAGTTCAGTGACTCAGTCCGCAGTTGGTCCGAATTCTCAAGCAAGTCCGCCAGTACCTGCCCCGACCCCCAGCCCGGCCTCAACTCTTGCAACCGGCGAGCCCTCCGCCGCAACCGGCGCACCTGCTACTCCAAGCGACACCCCTACAACCCCAACCGGCGCGCCCGCGGAGGCGCCAAAAACAGATAACGCATCCGCGAGTTCCGTACCACGGCTTGGCGCCGAAGAAAATAGCACCGCCCTGCGCGATCAGAATACAGAACAGCCGTTACAGGCCGGCCAATCGGATTTAGCAGCCGCACTGGCATACTTGCATGGGACCAATGGCCCACCGGATAGCTCCAAAGCCGCACGGCTGTTGTGGGCAGCGGTAGGCAATGGCAATTCTACCGCCGAGGTACTCCTCGCTGACCTTTACCTTCGTGGGGACGGCGTTGCCAGAAGCTGCGAGCAGGGGCGAGTACTGCTGAAGGCGGCCTCGAAAAGCGGAAACTTGGAGGCGGAAGCGAAATTAAAGGTGTTGAATACCAAGGGCTGCCGATAGGTATCGAGTCATGAGTAGCGAACCGCGGACGAGCGATTCGATTTCGTGTCGTTACAACATGACGGGAGCGATTGAACATTCCATTTTCGGAATGGATTCCTTTCCGCCTCATCAAAATCGACTATAATTTTTCTTGACTCGATCTTCCAGCCATCGCGTCACAGAATGAAGATTGCGCGCAAAATTCTCGCAATACTACGGCGGGTAGGATCGTTCCTTGCCAAACGCACGGACAGTAAAACCGCTAAGACATCTACCGCTGGTCCTTCGGATCGCCGCAGGACGCGACGTGTTTCCGTGCATATTCCAGTGTTCGTCTACGGCCGAACGGCGGGCGGCGACCCATTCCACGAAGAAGCCTTCACGATCTTGGTCAATGGAAACGGCGGGCTGATTTCGATGTCCAGCCGTGTCCGGCCCGGCCAACGATTGGTGGTCACGAATCAGGGAAACGATCAAACAGAACTGTGCGTTGTTGTCTCGGTTGAGCCGCGCGTGACGGACCGCAGCAAAATTGCCCTTAAGTTTCCTAAGCCGGCGCCCAAGTTTTGGCGTGGGTTGGAAATTGGTAGTAGCCCCAACCCATGAGGAGAAGCCGCCGTTGCGAATTTAGAGCGTTGCAAAACGCGCCCGCTTTATTTCAACGCACTCTGCAGCCGTTTGGTGCTCTTCTTCAATTGCTTCTTAAGAGCGTCCACTTGCTTCGACAATGCGTTTAGCTCTAATTTCGCGATGTGCGCCGCTTTGGCAGCTTTATTTACGGCCTTGTGAGCTGTGGCGTCCACCCTGCCAACTGCAGAACCGATTTTTACCGCAGCTTCTCTTAGTTTATTTTTCGTGGCCATTTGTTTGCCTCCAGGCCAATCAAAGATCGCAGATTTTCAATCCGGATTGCAAGTCCGAATCTCAGCTCGCTATCAAACAGCGGCCAGAAAAAATGTCCTCTTGCAATGAAATTAGGATGGCCCGCCGCCGCTCAATCCGGAATGTGGCCATTGCGGCCCTGAAAAGGACGGGATAGACTCCGCAAGGAATCTCTCATTTCAACCGGCTGGAAAAACAATCATGCCCATCCCGCGCATCAATGGCATCGTCGAATCCTGTCTCTTTTCCAGCGATCTTCCGCGCTCGGTTCGCTTCTACCAGGATCAACTGGGACTCCGCCTGCTGGAATCCGGCGAAGGCCTCTGCGTATTCAGCGTCGCGGACAAGCAGGTGCTCCTCATTTTCCGAAGCGGCGGCAAGTTGGAGCCCGTCCCCACGCCCGGCGGCATGATCCCTCCGCACGGAGCCGCGGGCCAGTTGCACTTCGCGTTCGCGATCTCGAAAGAGGATCTCGCCGCGTGGGAAGAGCGCTTGCTCGCACAAGGCATTAAGATCGAAAGCAAAGTGAATTGGCCGACCGGCGGCCAAAGCCTTTATTTCCGCGATCCCGACAATCATTTGGTGGAATTAGCGACACCAGGAATTTGGGAAGTGTACTGAGGTTTTAGTAGGACAGGCTTCAGCCTGTCTGCTTTTGATTCCCGGTAGCGCGCAGTCTCGCGCCGCGATAATACAAAATCAGTCCCACTGCGATGGTGCCCAATGTTCCTCCCGCCACTTTTGCCTCGAACAAAATCTTGTTAGCCTCTTCTCCCGGCGGAATCAGCGAAAAGAAAATCCCCGCGATCACAGCCACCAATCCCAAAATTCCGCAGACGCAAACACCGGCCTTGCCACCGGGAATCAGAACCGCGTTTTCATTTTTCTCCCGGTCTTCTTTCCAGGCGAGCTTGATGACTGCCGCGTACATGTAAATAAATGGGATGAAGTACAAAACGATTGCGGCGGAAACGAGCACGACGTACGCGGTTCTCTCCGTCGCCCTGAATTGGCTAAGCACCAGAACCACCGCCGAAAGCCCGGCCTGAACCAAAATCGAAATGTGAGGGGTTTTCCACTTCGGATGGATCTTGCCGAACCAGGACGGCAAATACCGATCGATGCCGACTACAAATGGCACTCTCGAAATTCCCGCCACCGTACTTCCGACTCCCCCGGCATTTCCTACGGTGACGAGCAGCGCCGCAATCACTCCCACAATTCCGATCCGAAGAGCAGTCGAGCCGGTCGTAATCGCTTGAAAGACTCCGCTCTTCGGGTCCACCACATCGGCGGGAATCATCGTCAGGATCGCGATCGTACCCGCCATGTAGATGACGGCGATCAGCCCCCCGGAGGCAAAGATCGCCTTCGGAAGGGTGCGCTGTGGATCTCGGACTTCCTCGCTCAGTGCGGAAACCAGTTCGAGACCGGTAAAGGCGAATGCAATCTGCGACCAGAAATTCACCGTGTCCCAATTCCAATGAGGCAGCATGGCGGTCCACGTAAAGTGCGTCACCGATCCCTGTCGTCCCCAGAGCCACAGCGCCACCGCAACAATCATCAGGAGCGGGACATAAGTTCCGACGCCCCCGGCGTTCTGCAGCCACTTGCCAATGTGCAGGCCGATGATGTTCAGCCAGACAGCAACGATAAGCAGTACTAACGATCCGGCCAAAAGGAATGTTTGGTTCTCCGCCAGCAACGCGGTTCGGCTGCCTCCGACGTACGCAGTCATCGCAGCACTCGCCATCAAGAGTCCTGGGAAATAAAAAATGGTATAGGTCCAGTACGTCCATCCCGCAATGAATCCGTGAAAATCGCCGAACGCCATTTTCGTCCAGACGTACAGCCCGCCTTCTTCCGGAAATCGCGTCGAAAGTTCCACCACCACAAACGCCGTGGGGACAAAAAACAATACCGCCGCCAGAATCCACAAACTGATCGACGATTGTCCGTTGCGCGCCGCCGCCGCGATCCAGCGCGGCCCCAGCACTGTGGCAATGCAGAACAGCAAAACGTCCCAGAATCCCATCACGCGGCGCAGTTGGGTCTTCGCCTCGGAAATGGCTGGAGTCGCCTCGCTCAAGTCGTCACGTCCAACTCGGGAATGAGTTCGTCTTGCCTGAGGAAATTGCGGAGGAACGGCTCCGGCGCGGCCACGAACCCGGTCCAGGCGCCGAAGTAGGCCACGCGGCCTTCGTGAAGAAAAACAATCCGGTCGGCGAGTTTTTTTGCCAGGTGCGTATCGTGCGTGACGACAACGGATGTCTTGTGAAACTTTTCCTTCAGCCGCAGGATCAGGTCGCCGGTATGCGCCGCCATGAGCGGATCGACCATCGTCGTCGGTTCGTCGTAAAGAATCGCATCCGGGTCCTGCGCCAGCGCGCGCGCGATGGCCACCGCGCGCTTCGTTCCGGTGCTCAGTTCCGATGGCAGCTTGTCGGCGACGTCGGTGACCTCCAGCATTTCGGCGAGTTCCGCAACGCGGGACTCTTTTTGTTCTTCGGTGAGGTTCGTGCGCTTTTCCAGGGGAAACGCAATGTTTTCCTCCACGGTCAGCGAATCAAACAGCGCGCCCGATTGGAAAACCATCGTGACGCGGCGGCGAATCTCGGCCAGTTGATCTTCAGTCCAATCGGTGATGTCCTCCCCGGCGACCAGCACGCGGCCCGAGTCCGGGCGCAGGAACCCGAGTATATGTTTCAGCGTTACAGACTTCCCCACGCCGCTGCGCCCCATGATGACGCACGTCTCTCCAAGATCCACGAAGAAGCTGACGTCGTCGAGGACGAGGTGGTCGTCAAAGGCTTTGCAGACATTGCGGAATTCGATGAAGTGGCCAGTCGCGGCCGGCTCTTCATATTGAAGGAATCGTGCGCCCATGTCCGGCCGCTATTGTTGATGACCCTGCTCGCAGAAGCAAACCAAATGTGAAGTAGGACGGGCTTCAGCCTGTCTGGTTTTGAATTTGGCCAGCGCCACAAAGATCAAAATCAGACAGGCTGAAGCCCGTCCTACCGGCAAACCTGTGAAACCCTAGACCGCAATTAACATAACCAAATGAAACTAAACAAGTTATGGCGACAGCCCAAATCCTGCCTCGGTACCGCCAGTACTACAAGTTTCCTTGACATCCCCAGCCCATTTGCTATATTAGCACTCGGCTTAGAGGAGTGCTAACGAGCGGTTCAGCATTCCGCAGTAACCATCCCGACTCACTTCATTGAACGGAGGCAAGAAACGATGTCAGTAAATGTAACTCCGCTTCACGATCGCGTCTTGATCAAGCGGATCGAAGAGAAAGAGTCAATTAAGGGCGGCATCATCATCCCTGACACGGCGAAAGAGAAGCCGCAAGAGGGCGAAGTGATAGCCGTTGGCGCAGGCAAAATCGAGAAAGGCGTGCGCATCCCTCTCGACGTCAAGGCCGGCGACCGCGTGCTGTTCGGCAAGTACAGCGGCACGGAAATCAAAGTGGACGACGAGGATTATCTCATCCTTCGGGAAGATGAAATCCTGGCAAAGCTTTCCGGCGCAGCGAAAGCTGCCGGCGGCAAGAAGTAAATTTTCCCCTGATCCGCCGTTACTGGTGAACCCACAAGGTAAGCCGCGGCGGGCGCAGGGCCGCAATTTTTGAAACTATATCGAAGAGGAGAAATACTCATGGCAAAACAAATCGTGACTGGTGAAAATTCTCGCCAGTCCATTCTGCGAGGCGTCAACATCCTCGCGGACGCGGTAAAGATCACGCTCGGCCCCAAGGGCCGCAACGCGGTGATCGAAAAGAAATTCGGCGCGCCGATCATCACCAAGGACGGCGTGACCGTAGCGAAAGAAATCGAGCTGCCGGATCCGCTCGAAAACATGGGCGCGCAGATGGTACGCGAGGTCGCTTCCAAGACCTCCGACGTGGCCGGCGACGGCACCACCACCGCAACCGTGCTGGCCCAGGCCATCTTCCGCGAAGGCGTGAAGACGGTGGCGGCCGGCGCCAGCCCGACCGCTCTCAAGCGCGGCATCGAACGCGCCGTCGAAGCGTGCGTCGAGGAAATCAAGAAGCTGCACCGTGACGTAAAGGGCGACATGATCGCCCAGGTCGGCACGATCAGCGCCAACAACGACCGCCAGATCGGCAGCATCATCGCCGAAGCCATGAAGAAGGTGGGCAAGGACGGCGTCATCACTGTCGAAGAATCGCGCACCATGGAAACGACGCTCGAAGTGGTCGAAGGAATGCAATTCGACCGCGGCTACCTCTCCCCTTACTTCGTTACCGACCCGGAACGCATGGAATGCGTGCTCGAAGATGTGCGCATCCTCATCCATGAGAAAAAGATCAGCTCGATGAAGGACCTGCTTCCCCTTCTCGAACAGATTGCCAAGCTGGGCAAGCCTCTATTGATCATTGCCGAGGACGTTGAGGGCGAAGCCCTGGCGACCCTGGTGGTGAACAAGCTGCGCGGCACGCTCCAGTGCGCTGCCGTCAAAGCGCCCGGCTTCGGCGACCGCCGCAAGGCCATGCTCGAGGACATCGCCACGCTGACCGGCGGCAAGGCTGTGACCGAGGATCTAGGCATCAAGCTCGAAAACGTGAAGATGGAAGACCTGGGCAAGGCCAAGAAGGTCACCATTGACAAGGACAACTGCACGATCATCGAAGGCGCTGGGAAATCCAGCGAAATCGAAGGACGCGTCCGGCAGATCCGCACGCAGGTCGAGGACACCACCTCGGACTACGATAAGGAAAAGCTGCAGGAGCGTCTCGCCAAGCTGGTCGGCGGCGTGGCAGTGATCAAGGTGGGCGCGGCAACCGAAACCGAGCTGAAGGAAAAGAAGGCTCGCGTTGAGGACGCCATGCACGCCACTCGCGCGGCAGTCGAGGAAGGCATCGTCCCCGGCGGCGGTGTGGCGCTGATCCGCTGCATCGCGGTGCTGGACAAGCTCAAGGTCGACGGCGAAGAAGCCATCGGCGTGAACATCGTCAAGCGCGCGCTCGAGGAACCCTTGCGCCAAATTGCCCTGAACGCTGGCGCCGAGGGAGCTGTCATCGTCGGCCGTGTGCGTGAGAGCAAGGACGACAACTTCGGCTTTGACGCGGATTCCGGCGAGTTCGGCGACATGATCAAGGCAGGCGTTATCGACCCAGCCAAGGTCACGCGCCTCGCGCTCCAGAACGCCGCTTCAATTGCCGGCTTGATGCTCACCACCGAAGCCCTGGTGGCCGACATCAAGGAAGACAACAAGCAAGCTGCGGCAGGAGCCGGTGGTCACGGCGGCCCAGGCGGCGGCATGGGCGGAATGTACTAAATCGAAGGAACCACTTGTATTTCAAGGGCGCCCCGACTTTGTCGGGACGCCCTTTGGTATTTTGCACTTAAGGTCTACGTTGAGCTTGCTCGCCGAATTCGATCCTCCGTGCTCGATAAGCGTTTGTCGCCTGCCTTGTTCACTCCGATAGCTATGCTTGCGGCAAGTAGGTATAACGTATGCTAGATTCTTCAATTGGAATGACGGTCATCGAAGTGTATGGACTCTGAAACCGGGAGTCGACGGCTTGAGCCGAAGGACGCACGAGCCTCGCAAATACTCGGCGGCAGACCAAACCGATCTGAAAGAGGGTGCCGTATGGCAACTGAACCGCAAGCTCCACCAGTAAATGCCCCACTGTATGTGCGCAGGGTCTCGGTGAAGAGGCTCTTCGGACAATACAGCTACGACTTACAACTCGGCCCAAACGCCTCAGAGGGACATTCCAAACTTATCGTTCTTTACGGCGACAATGGCAGTGGCAAAACGACCGTATTGAAACTCATATTTCACCTCCTTGCGCACGGTGCCAAATTCGGGCACAGGGGATTTATCGGGAAGACCCCTTTCGAGAGCTTCACGGTTGAACTGGGTACTGAATTTACAGTATCGGCGCGCCGAACGGCCGACAAACTAATCGGCGATTTCAGGATGGAAATCAGGCGGGGCAGTGACCTCGTCGCCGCCGCAACATTCCACGCTGATGAAAATGGGAAGTTGAAGTACAAGCATGAAGGTCCACCCGAGTCGCCGACGATTTTCGATGCTCTCGCTGGCTTCAATTTCGGCCTCTACCTTCTTTCGGATAATCGACAGATTACGACCAACCAATATGATGCACAGGAAGAGGAGACTGAAGATTCGATCCTGGACGCTGCGGGAAATTTAAAGGCCACCGTAGCCAAGTGGATGGCAGCTACGGGAAGGCACATCCATCCAACATCTCAAGAAGCGACTCCGCTGGAAATCGCACTGCGTCGCGTCAATGAATGGGCCACTCAACAAGTTTTAAAAGGCTCGAATAAAGGCGAACAAGACGTCAATGCAGTGTACACAGATGCCCTTTCGAGGATTGCAGATACGGGTCGGCACGCGGATCACTCCGGAAGCGGGTTAGACAAAGATGCACTTATCCGCGAACTGGAGAAGGAGGCTCAGCGAAGCGTCGCATTTAGCCAGTACGACCTCATCGCACCGATCGATGTTGAGAAGTTAACTGAACCCATAAGGCGAGCAACTGAAGATGCCTATCCAATGCTCGTGAATGTGATTACCCCCTACGTCGATAGCCTAAAAGCTAGACTGAACGCATTGCAGCAGGTCCATGATGCGATTGATTCCTTCTGTGAAATAATAAATTCATTTTATAAGAATAAGAAGCTCACATTCAGTCTCCAGAACGGACCAATCGTCACCACCCCGCAGGGCGGAACGTTACAGACTTCACTGCTCTCGTCAGGTGAGAGACAGCTGCTGTTGCTCTTCTGCAATATCCTTGTGGCAAAAGACCAAAATAGTATCTTCATTATCGATGAACCTGAACTTTCGTTGAATGTCAAATGGCAACGAAATCTGGTCCGCACCCTCCTGGAATTCACCAAGGGCAGCCACGTGCAATTTTTGCTCGCGACCCACTCCATCGAATTGTTGGCTCGGCACAAAGATCACGTCGCTAAACTCGAGGAACGTGAACTTGTCGGTGCCGATAGATGAGACCTGAGCGCAGAACTTTCGATGAGTTAGTCATCCTATATAGATTAGAATCAACGATTCGGGATGTTTACGTCGAGGGTGACGTGGATAGGTCGCTGATCGAGTGGTTCCTGACCGAGCTTGGGTTCCGTGAGGTTGGAGTTACAACGATCGAGTATGTCGATGTTCCCGCAGCCGAAGTTCTTCGCCATGGCTTCTCTGTTAATAATAGGGGGCGGCTCCTTGCACTTGGCGTATTCCTCGAGGGCGTATTCGGAGCTGAATTTCGCCAAGTGACGTGCGTAGTTGATAGCGACTTCGACATCGTTAACCGGAAGGTGCACAATTGCAGCGTCGCGGTTTTTACCGACTACACCTCAATGGAGATGTACTGCCTCAACCCAAAAACGCTTGGAAAATTCCTCAAAATCGGGATAGGTAACTTTCCGAAGACAGGTGCCATTGTTATCAGCCAAATCAGTGAGGCGCTCCAGGATTTATTCACCGTAAGAATGGCGAATGAAAAGCTCGGGTGGGGCATGCAAGCAATATCCATCGAGAAGGATCTCAGCATTGATGGGACCGGCCTTCACCTAGATCTACAAGGATACTTGCGACGATACCTGAACAAGAACAATAAAAACGGGCAGTCTACGGCGCTGCACGAGGCTATTGAAAAGTGCAAAGGCCAGTTGACAGCCGATGCGCGTTTCCAAATTCATGGACACGATTTCATAGACGCCCTAACGTGGTTCCTAAAGCACCACAATGGTTTCGGTCACCTGCGGAAAAACGTCGTCGAACGAGCACTCTTCGCTTCATTGGAAACGGCACTTTTGAAAGAGGGGCTTATGTTCAGAACTCTGGTCGAGAGACTGCGAACTGATTTCAGAACTGCCACCGGCTGAACCAGCCGGAAATGTTCACGTGAGGGCCTACCTCTTGGCTCAGCTTCTCGGGCTTGTGACGGGCGGGTGGCGCATCCTCCCGCATTTTTCCGATGACTAATCCACATGACTGGATGATACCACTGTAGTTCTTCAATGTTGAGGAACTGGGTTAGCTTTTCCGGGTGGCCGACCCTCTCGCTCTTAGAGGGTCGGGGTCTTGATTTCCATTCACATTCCACGCCTTAAAAACTGATTCCGAACAAACTGCAAACCCACCGCCCCCTCGAAGCCCGCGAGGCATCGCCCACCCGGAAAATGAAACCCTTCTCAAAGGCTGCGCCGCCCGCCCCGGCAAGAAATTATTCTGCAATCTTAGGAGCTTCGCTAATCAGCACCAGTCCTGGAATATTTTGAAAATGCGCGCGATTATGCGAGACGAGCGGAATTGAGTGTCTTACCGCGCACGCGGCGATCCACAGATCGTTATCGGCAACCGGTTTACCCGCTTCTTGAAGGCTTGCCTTCAATTCCCCGTACGTTTGGCAGACAGCCCAATCGTAAGGGACGATCGTGGCCGACCTAAGGCGCGCCGTTATTTGTTCCAGCTTCGCGCTTCCCCATTTATTTCGATAGGCCCCGAAAAGAATCTCGCCCACGGTTATGAACGAGACTCCAAGCAATTTGCCATCTAGATGGGGACGGTAGAGTGCCGCGCGCCTGTCTCCAACCCTACCTAGATACGAAAAAACGTCGGTGTCCAGGAGAACCGCGTCTACCAAGGCTGGCGTTGAAGCCTCCTATGTCCGAGCCTTATAAATTTCGTCTAGGAATTGGTCAATATTCTCGTCGATGGGAAACCCGCCGCTCAGTTCCAGGGCATTATTAGTTGGTTTGATCTTCTGGCTCGCGGCCAGTTCAGCAAAAGAAGACCCAGCAACCCGTTTGCGGCGCACCTTGTTTAGCTTCACGGCAGATTTGTTCGCCGATGCACGCTTCTTTTTTTTTCTCGGTTCGGCCATTCGGGGCACCCACATCCTCATTATAGACCATGAGCGATTCTCATTGAAGGGCGGTTTGGCGGGTGGGCAAGGCTTCGAGCGAGTGGCCCGTGCCTTGTAGTTGGAGTTGGGGTACCGCAAAATCTGATCCAAAGCCCGAGCCGCCCCCCTAGCAGCGAATTCAAATGATGGTTTTTCGCTAGCGCACTTGCCAGTGCCTCGGATTCCGCATGCCGTGAAAGCAGGCGATCACCACAATCCGATTTTCTTGCACTTCGAAAAATATTCCGTAGGGGAAGCGCCGCACTCCCGCGCGGCGACGACCGCGGTGGACGTTCTGGAAATTGCAAAGGATGTTCCGCTATCGCCTCGATCGTGGCCTCAACCGCCAGCGCGAAACGCTCCCCAAGCGTGGACGAATGTTGTCATACCATGCCCGTGTTTCAAGTAAATCATCATTGGCTTCTGGAATCCAAACGACCGCAGGCCTCACGGCTTCTTGAAAAGGCCCGCCCTGACTTGCTCCCAGGGGATGACATTCGAGGGGTTTTGCTCATGCCGAGCGATGCGGTAGTCAAGCTCCGCCCGCTGCGCGTCTGTCAGCGATAGCGAGTCCGCTTCCAGGCTTTCCCACACGGTATCCAGCAACTCGGCCTTCTCCGCAGGGGAGAGGCTATCGATCTGGTTTCGCAAATCGCTCATATAACCTCACGATAACGCGGTTTTTGCCCTCAGGCAAGCATGAAACCGCTGATGGTGTGGGTGGAAACCTTTCGATCCGTGGCCGATTCGTTGACCTGACGAATTCTGATCATCGAACGGTCGCGGATTCGAGTGGCCGGATGTCGCGCTCGACCTTGCCCGCGATTTCATCTTCGGCTACTTCCAGGTCGTAGCGCGTCTGCAAGTTCATCCAAAATGCCGCGCTGTTCTTGAAGTAACGCGCGAAGCGCAGAGCCGTGTCCGCCGTGATCCAGCGCCTCTCGTTGACGATGTCAGCGATGCGCGTCACCGGGACGCGGAGGTCCAGACCCATCCGGTTCATGCTCAGGCCGAGCGGCTTCATGAATTCCTCGCGGAGAATCTCGCCCGGATGGATCGGCTTCAGTTTCTTGGCCATTTCGCGCTCCCTAGTGGTAGTCCACGATTTCGACTGCGTAAACGTGGCCGTCTCGCCACTCAAAGCAAATACGCCACTGATCGTTGATGCGGATGCTGTACTGCCCCTTCCGGTCCCCCTTCAGGCCGGGTGGCGCATCCTTTCGCATTTTTTCGACGACTAATCCACATGACTGGATGATACCACTGTAGTACTTCAATGTTGAGGAACTGGGTTAGCTTTTCCGGGTGGCCGACCCTCTCGCTCTTAGAGGGTCGGGGTCTTGATTTCTATTCACATTCCCCGGTTCAAAGACTGATTCCGAACAAACTTGAAATCCACCGCCCCCTCGAAGCCCCCCACGCGGGATCGGCCGCCCAAACCTTCTCAAAGGCCACGCCACTCGCGACGAATTCGGCATTGCTTCGGTCTCGGTTTGGTCTCGCTCGAAGTCCCGTAAGGACGGAACACCTTAGCCCACCGCTTCAGCGATGGGAAACCCTTCGGCGGAGAATCAAGTCCCGTAGGGACGGAACACTCGGCTCGGCCAGGCGGATGTCCCGTCCCTACGGGACTCTTCTCGCTGCCATTGCGTCCCCACCGTTTGAAACGGTGGGCTACAATCTGCCGTCCCTAACGGGACTGGCGGAGAGAACAAGTGTAATTCGCCGTTTAGCCACTGAAGTCGCTTTTAGTTGCGGCGGGGCGAACGCGAGGATCCTTCGCTCCACCGATTCCCATCGGCGCTCGGGTTTATGCGTCAGTGACGGTCGTGGTCGTCGTGATCCCGGTCATGGTCATCGCGGTCGTGGGCGTCATGTTCGCGATACCGGTCGCGGTCCTTGTCCCGGTCTCGATCCCAATGGTGATCGTGCTCAAGACGGCCGCGATCCCCATCCCAAAACCCTACAAAGTACTGTCCGCCGTCATGATGAGGCGCAACCCAACGGGCGCCCACATACGGTGGCTGTGTCCAGTAACCCTCGTGCCATTTGTAGTGCCTTCCTACAGGATACCAATAGCCCTCGATCCAAACGAATTCCGGACCCGGTGTCGGCGGAAGAACGCGAACTGCGCGAGGAGCCGGAGGCGGTCCGATATTGATCCCAACTGAAATCTGTGCGCCCGATGCCGACGCCCAGGTCAGTAAAAGGGCGGCGATCAACATGCTTGTCCGCAGAAAATATCCGACGAAATTTGATCTTTGTTGTTTC
This sequence comes from uncultured Acidobacteriota bacterium, assembly GCA_963719875.1. GTDB lineage: Bacteria > Acidobacteriota > Terriglobia > Acidiferrales > UBA7541 > Palsa-360. The sequence continues at coordinate 1,866,477 of CAVRDJ010000004.1, forward strand.
CAATGACGAATCATATTCCCCAAATTACACCTCCGATGTCGGTACTCTCCGACATTACGTACCAAGATACCCTGACTACAAAATTCTGGACATCGGGGAAAAACTGCATTTGCCCTCATAGTAAAGCCGACGCACTGTAGCGCGGGTCCGCATTGGCGACGAACATTTGGCTTTACAGGCTGCGGAAAAAGTAATTTATTTTGTCATTCCGAACGAAGTGAGGAATCCCTCTTTGAATTAAACGGAGGAAATGAGAGATTCTTCGGCGCGCAGCGCGCCTCGGAATGACAAAAATTTGAGTTTTTCCGCAAGCTGCTTAGCAATACTTCCGCCACAAAAGGCGGGATGAATTCGCGGCGTGCCCGACTGTCACGTCGGCCAAAGCGGCGGCATGGGCGGCTGGCCTGGGCTTTGCGTCGCTGTGAATTCTCGGGTACCCAGTAGCACGGCTTCTGTAGTTGAAGTTCGGGTGGCCTGTCCTTCGATTTTTGAAGGGCAGGGTTTTTGACCTGACCCTCGTGGTTTGCACCTGCGCCTGGGATTGATGTTGTGCGCCCCCCCTTTAGCCGTTCCAAGGTCTTCTCTGGAAAGGTATGTGCCAACTGCAGAAATCCGATTGCGACTTGTTGGGGGGAATTGAATTCGAAAACGTTTCAAGATGGATCGGCGTTGCAATGATTCTTCGCATTAAGACCGGAAACGATTTTGCATCAATGAAAAATGTACCGGACGCCTGTGGCGCCACGCAAAACATTAAATTGCTCTAATAGGAGCACGAATGCCTCCTATTGCACAGTCAATCAAACGGACGGCATGATCGAATGGCGTGCATAAGTTCAGCGAGGCGCGCGATGACGACAAGTGTTATCTCCCAAGGGATACTTCTGATTTCAAATGATTCGGCCGCTGCCAATTCGATTTGCATGGCGCTTTCGACAACAGACAGTCAAGAGTTTGAAGTGGAATGGGTTCATCAGCTGTCCGAGGGTAATGAGCGCCTGCACAAAAAAGGAATTGCCGCAGTCCTGCTCGATTTAGATCTCCCTGATAGCCACGGCATAGAGACGTTCGATAGTCTGTTCATCACCGAACCCGACATTCCCACACTGATCGTCGGCAGCAACGCTACTGAAGCTCTCGCGAAACAAGCCGTGCAACGAGGCGCGCAGGATTTCATCTTGGCCGATCACCTCGATTCCTATTCGCTACCGCGCGCGCTGCGCCACGCGATCGAACGCAAGTTTGGCGAACTTGCGTTGTACCAAGAAAGAGAACGCGCCGTGGTCACCCTCAATTCGATTGGTGACGCCGTCCTGTGCACGGACGTTTCCGGCAACATCACCTATCTCAATCTGGTTGCAGAGACCATGACGGGGTGGCACCGTGACGAAGCCATCGGCCGGCCTCTCGCCGAAGTCTTCAAAATCATCGATGGCGAAACGCGTATGACCGCTCGAGATCCCATGGAGATGGCCGTCGATGAGAATAGGACCGTGGGACTGACTGTGAATTGCGTGCTCATCCGGCGCGACGGATTTGAATCCGGCATTGAAGATTCCGCCGCTCCGATCCACGACCGCGCAGGCCACATTACGGGAGCTGTGATCGTCTTCCACGACGTGACCACGGCCCGCGCCCTGGCGTCCCAAATGACATACTCCTCGCAGCACGATATGGTTACCAATCTACCGAATCGCCTTCTGTTAGTGGACCGGATTGTCCAGGCGATTGCCTTGGCTCGTCGTCAACGCAAATCAATTGCCGTGATCTTTCTGGACTTGGATCGGTTCAAATATGTCAATGATTCGCTGGGACATGCCATCGGCGACAAAGTCCTTCAATTCGTTTCAAGACGATTGGTGGCTAGCGTGCGCGGCTCCGACACGGTCAGCCGCCAAGGCGGAGATGAATTCGTGATCCTGCTTTCCGAGATCGCTTACCCGGAAGCGGCGGCCGTCAGCGCTAAAAAAATCTTGTCATTGGTCAATCAACCCCAATCCATAGAGGGGTATGATCTACATGTTAATGCCAGCATTGGTATAAGCATCTACCCGGAAGACGGGGAAGACGCCGAGACGCTGATCAAGAATGCGGACATGGCCATGTATCACGCAAAAGAAGACGGACGCAACAATTTCAAGTTCTTCAAGCCGGAAATGAATCGGAAGGTGGTGGAGCGGCAAGCGGTCGAAAGCAACCTGCGCCGCGCTCTGGAGCGAAACGAATTCTTATTGTATTACCAGCCGAAAGTCAATCTCGACTCGGGGGAGATCACAGGAGTCGAGGCTTTGATACGCTGGCAGCACCCTTCTCGAGGACTCATGCTTCCTGCACAGTTCGTGCCCGTCGCGGAAGATTGCGGGCTGATCGTTGAGATCGGACGTTGGGTGCTGCGCGAAGCATGCAGACAAGCGCGCGCCTGGCAGGACGCCGGATTGCCGCTCATACGCATTTCCGTCAATGTTTCCCCGACGGAATTCCGGGATCGGGGATTTCTGGAGGGTATCCTGGCCACACTCGCGGAAACTGGCTTGGAGGCGCGCTATCTCGAACTCGAGCTGACCGAAGGCGTCCTTATGGAGGATGGGGAATTCTCAATCTCAATACTTCAAGCCCTTAAAACGATGAAAGTGCAACTTGCGGTGGATGACTTTGGAACTGGCTATTCCAGCTTCAGCTATCTTCGGCAGTTTCCAATTAATGTGTTAAAAATTGACCAGTCCTTTGTTAAGCAAATCGCGCCCCATTCCGCTGATTCAACAATCGTGAGCGCCATCATTAGCATGGGGAAAAGCCTCGGGCACACGGTACTTGCGGAGGGCGTCGAAACGCGAGAACAGAGGGACTACCTTCTCGCTCAGTCCTGTGAGGAAGGTCAAGGATATCTGTTCAGCCGGCCCGTGGCCGCCGCAGCATTCGCCAGTTTGCTTCTGCTGGGCATCGCAGAACTTGTCGCCCACTGAGGGAGGGAATTCGCGGGTGGCCTGGGCTTTGCGTCGCTGTGGATTCTCGGGTACCCGGTGGCACGGCTTCTGTAGTTGGAGTTCGGGTGGCCTGTCCTTCGATTTGAAGGTGTGAAAAAACCCCAGTTCGCAAAAGTGAGGTTTTTCAGTATCTGAAACTTGTTAATTAGAAGCTTCAGGAGCGAATATTCACACTCGGGTATACATTTCGGATTACCCCCAGATCAAACGAAAATCGAGTAGCGAGGTTTCTTCACAGCTTCTTTTTGAAGGGCAGTGCTTTTGACCTGATCCTCGTGGCTTGCACTTGCGCATGGGATCGCTTTCGTGTGCCCCACCCGCATGTCCATTGACATTAAATTCCGCACAATAGATACTTTCTGGTACCGGATCAAATCATTGGCAGGAACGCTCGACTCCTCTCAACGAGCGCTACGAGGGAAGCCATGAGGATCGCCTATCTTACTGCAATGCTCGCCGCTATGACGGGAGCCGCGGTTATTCAAACCGCCGTGGGCCAGCCAGCTTCTCCGCAATCGGCCGCGCAGCAATCCACGACTTCCAACACGTCTCAGCAATCGGGCGCGCCAAAGGCGGCGGCGCCGAAGGCGGCCACGCAGACCGGTGCGAAGCCTGCTGCGCCGGGGATGACCAATCGCAACGTCATTCAACTGGTTAAGGCCAAAATTTCCGACGATGTGATCATCACGAAAATCAAACAGTCGAAGACGCGGTTTGACACTTCAACGCAAGGACTGGTCGCACTCAAGGAAGCCGGCGTCAGCGATCAGCTGATTTCCGTGATGGTCAATGCAGGCTCCGCGGGCGAGGCGGCAACTCCGGCGCCGGCAGCGAGCGCGGCAGCCGCTCCAAAATCTGCGAAGGATCGCCCGGTCTTGCGCCCCGGTGAAACTCCGGCAAACGCAAAGGGCGAAGCCGTTGCCACTAACGCCGCCACCACGCCGCGAACCGCGAGCGAACCGGCGCCGGCGGCAATCACCCAGGCGCCGCCGAATTACGGCCTATACATTCAATCGAGCAGCCAACTCAAGCCATTGGGCCGCATCGAGACAAAGGTTCAGGTCAGCAAGTTCCGCTCGTTCCTGAGGAGCCACATTCCCTTCGTCCGCCAGAAAATTGACATCAACCTCCCGGGCGCGCATTCCAGCAGCCGCTACGAAGTGCGGCGTCCGATTTTCTATGCCTACTTCCCGCCCAGCCGCGATGTCAGCAAATTCAAACTGTTGCAGTGCAAGATCACCGGTCAGAATTTCGATCAGCGGACTCTCGCCAATGCCTCCATCATGTTCAGCACCGAACAGAACCAGGATGAAGTCGCCGTGGATATTGGGCCCACCAGCGTGCGAGACCTCTACCGCATCGCTCCGCGCGAGGATTTGCCATCCGGCGAGTTCGGCTTCGTCGAGGGCAACACCGGAAATCAATCTGCCTCGGACATCGAAATCCTCGATGTCTACGACTTCGGCATCGATCGCAAGGAAGAGAAGGTGTCGCTGGCCGAATATTTGGACACCTTGCCGCCCATGGGATTGCCGGACCAAGCGTTTCTATCCTGGTCCAAGGAGGACGCGCAGAAAATCGTCGATGACCGTGAGGGGAAGATCGGTATCGTCGGCAGCATGCTCGGATGGTTCAAACGCCAGTATGCCTCGCTCGACGTTTACTGGGCCGACCCGCAGTTCGCGCGGGCCTTCGCCCGTCTGGAGATGCTGGACCGCAATCTCAGCGCCGCGCAGACCAACAAACTTTGCGGCCTGCTGCTTAGCCAGGCGGACGACCAATACTTCATCCTGGTGTCCATCGGCGGTAAGGTTGGCTCCGGCCGCTTGATCGGGGCCAATGAAGGGGAACGGCTCATGCGGCCTTTCGACGCCAGCCTCGCCAATAACAAGTCCAAGAGCATTGTCCCCGCCCGCAAACTGGAGTTCGTCGGTGGATACGCGGACGTGTGGAAGGTGGCGTTCGACCGGCAAAGCATAAGGGGTCCGCTGCTGGAGGGCGACGCACAGGAACTGATATTCGAAGCACGGCTGAATCAAAATCTCGATTTCAAGGCGACATTTCCGATGATCAAGATAACTCCGACACTCACCGGCGGAGTTTCCGATCCTCCCAAGGCCCCCAGCGTAAAATGACAAGCCCTGATCATGCCATGCGCGTTGGAATTTTTACGAGGGCTGAGCGCCTTCCCAAAAGCCCCATTGCGAATTTCCTTAACATCGTCTGATTTTTCCGGGCCGTCTTACTTCACAGGCTGCTGAAAAAGTAGTGAGTTTTGTCATTCCGAGCGAAGCGAGGAATCCCTCTTCGATTTGACTCCACGAAAAGAAAGAGAGATTCCTCGGTCGCCGAGGCGACCTCGGAATGACAAAAGGAGTGGGGCCCTTTTTCCGCAGCCTCTTCAGTGGGCGCTGCGCACGGATTGCGTCCAAGCATTGGCACGTCAGCGCACAATGGAGTAGACTCACCCTGCAAGGAGATCGTTCGCATGTCCATTCGGCCTGTGAAGCGCCTCATCCGATCCAAACCGACGCGCGATGGCGCGGGCGTGCACTTGCGCCGCGCATTCGGCTTCGGAAACACTTCTGACTTTGACCCGTTTCTCCTTCTGGACGACTTTCGCAATGACGTTCCGGAAGATTATCTGGCTGGTTTTCCGTGGCATCCGCACCGCGGAATCGAGACCATCACCTACGTCCTCGCCGGAACTGTCGATCACGGCGACAGCATGGGCAACCACGGCTCCATCGCCTCGGGTGACGTCCAGTGGATGACCGCGGGCAGCGGGATCATTCATCAGGAAATGCCGAAGGGCGATCATGCTGGGCGCATGCACGGTTTCCAGTTGTGGGCGAATCTTCCGAGCTCGCTCAAAATGACGGCGCCGCGCTATCAGGGCGTGGAAGCGAAGGACATTCCCAACCTCACGGACGATGATGGCACGCATGTTCGCCTCGTCTGCGGAAAATTCTGGGGGAAGACCGGCCCAATTGATGGCGTCGCCGCCGACCCCATTTATCTTGACGTGTCCGTGCCTCCCGGCCAAAGAAAGACTCTGCCGGTCGAGACGACACGCCACGCGTTCGCCTACGTATTTGCGGGCTCGGCAAAATTCTGCAACGCCTCTGATCCTCTTTCGGTGCCGACCGAGCCGGTCGGCTGGGCAGATACGACTCCTCCCGCAGCTGCCGAGAACCGCTCGCTCGTGCTCTTTGATCAAGGCGATGAGGTTATGGTGCAGGCCGGCGACGAAGGCGTCCGCTTCCTCCTCGTCTCCGGAAAGCCGCTCCAAGAACCCGTGGCCTGGTACGGCCCCATCGTGATGAACACGCAGGAGCAGCTCCAGAAAGCGTATCGGGAGCTGGAACAAGGCACGTTCCTGAAAAAGTAGGGTGGGCTTCAGAGGCTGCGGAAAAAGGGCCCCACCCCTTTTTGTCATTCTGAGCGAAGCGAAGAATCTCTCTTTCTTTTCATGGAGTCAAATCGAAGAGAGATTCTTCGCTTCGCTCAGAATGACAAAATAAACTACTTTTTCTGCAGCCTGTTCAGCCTGTCTGGTTTGGCGCGGATATCAAGAAAACCAATCCCGGCAAGCTGAAGAGGCCGTATGATAGCCGGGTTTTGGTTTCTGTAGCGCCCGCCTTCAGGCGGGCACGTGCTGAATCTGCTGTGCCCGTCCCGCATGCGGGACGGCCTCCACAAAACCGTTTGAATTCCGAACGCCGAGAGCGCTGGGTGTCTTGGGAATGGGCCGCAGCTCTATTCCTTTTTTTCGGAACCTCCGCAATCGTCGTGTGGCAAAATTCGAGGCTGGCGGTTCTCTGGGACCTCAGCTATGTTCTGGAAAATTCCTACCGGATTTCCCTCGGCGATCTTCCCTATCGCGATTTCCCTTTCCCATACCCTCCTGCAACTTTTCTAATCCAGTCGCTGCTAATCCGGCTCACCGGGCGAGTCTTTTTTCACCACGTGTTGTATTGCGCGATCGTGGGCGGGCTGGGAACGGTCCTAACCTGGCGGATTCTGGTCCATGTTTTGCGCGGAGCTATTCCCACATTTCGTCTCGTGGCGTTTCTCCTGGCCGCGCCGCTCACGGTGCTGGGAATCTACTGCGTCTTTCCGCATCCTTTCTACGACGCTGACTGCACCTTGGCCATTTTGTGCAGCATCTTTCTCCTGCTGCACGCGGAGAGCAAGGGGTTTCCGCCACACCGCGCGTTTCTCACGGGGATCGTTCTCATCCTTCCGCTCTGCGTGAAGCAAAATACCGGGCTCGCGTTTCTGGAAGCCGCGGCGATCGCCGTCGTCATTCTGATCACGGTCAAAGCCTGGCACAGGCGACGCGTATCCGGTTACGCATGGCTCCTGGCGGGGATAGCCGCGGGTCTCGGCGCGGCTACGCTTCTCCTGCACTTCACCGTTGGAATGCGAAACTACTGGCACTGGACCATCCAATTCGCCGCATCGCGCCGGTTGCCCCATGTCTCGGAAATGATTGCTCCCTATCAGAATCCATTGCTGCTTTTGTGGTTCGCGGCGTTTGCGGCCGGCGCGCTAGTGTTGCGGCGCAACCGTCGCGCCAGCCGAATGCTTTCGTTGTTGTCCGTTTCCTTGATGGCGGCGCCGTTCGCGTGGGCGCTGCTGTATTTGCTCGTGGAAGAAGACCCGTCGGAGCGAGCGGAACGCCTCCTCGCCTTGTGGCCCGTTGTACTGGTTGTTTCTTTAGTCTTCGCTTTGTGGGACGCCAGACGAGGCCTGAGCGTCGCGCGGCTCCTGCCTCTTATTTTGATTGGGACTGTACTAGGCGCTTTCCTGTCCCAGCAGCTCTGGGGCTCGACCTACGCAATCTGGCCGTTGCTGACGATCTTGCTCGCCGGGGTTCTGGCGGAATTATTCAGGCTTGGGAGAGAACGGTCCTCGCGAGAGATCGAGTTGCTGGCCGGTATAGCGGCGCTAGCGATGCTCGTTTCCGGCGGCTTTTACGTCGCCAGCCACGAGCGGTTGAACTATGCCGACCTCTCCACGGGCGAGATGGCCCAATCGACCTTGCCCGCGCTCGCGGGCCTTTCGATGCGCGGGCCCTGGATTCCACAATTCGAGGAACTCGTTCGTTTCACAGACCGTGAGATTCCGAAGGATCAAGGATTGCTCATGATTCCCGGAGAAGATCTCTTCTACTACACAACAGGAAGGCAGCCGCACTTTCCAGTGCTGATGTTCGATCACACGGTTAATCCGTACAGCCCGGAAAATATTGTCGAAATCAGTCGCTTCCGGAACATCTGCTGGTTGATCGTAAAAAAGAACTTGCAACTGAGCGGCGAGCCCGTGGAGGACAAGGCCCGATTGCTGGAGCTATTGCGCAGCGATTTTGCGCCCGTTCAGAGTCTTGCCAACTATGACATTTACGAGAGGAACGTGGGCAGCGGTTGCCCGAGAGCCACTCATTCGTCGGCAGAAGGAAATTGAACGTCCCGCGGGATCGAAGGGGGACGGGCGACCGATATCGCGGACCATGTGCCGGGAGGAGACTCGGCTGCTGCGGACAATCGCAGTAGCGCAACGCCGCAAATCCCTTCCCCGATACAAACTCTTCAAGCGTCACAGGCCTTGTTCCGGATGGCCAATCAGATAAGTAATCGGAACTCTGCCGCGGGGTCCCAAATGCTCGCCTACCTCCCACTCGTATTGGTATCCCGTCAGTTTTCCGGTGATTTCACGAAGTTCCTGCGGCCGATAGGTGCGAAGGCAAGAAATCACTCCATCGAACAGCACCACGAATGGAACAATCGGAATGATGTATGTCCAGAAGAGCCGCGACCAGCGGAACGGACGCATCCACAAAGTGGAGATGAATACCAGAAGCGCCCATGGAAACATCAGGCCGATCGCCGATGGCGCGCGCCTCGTGACTTCAAATATCCCGATGCTTTGGCCGGCGTCGACGGCATCCTGCAGGACAGCGCGAGCTTCCTCAGGCGGGAAATGATGATAAGAGGAGAACATCGTTCGGAACCCAGTCAATTCACGCGGAACTTTCATCGCGTCAACCGAATCCGCGCAGAACGTGATGTGATTCCCGGACGCCGCTCTTACATTTTGGAAGGCCCTCAGATTCGGGAATTTATCTGTGAGCTGGATTTGATTGGCGCCGGCGCCTTCACTGAGATTGTGAGAAAGATCCAGCCAGGGCCCTCCACCGCCCGAACACAAATCGACAATCGATCGGCTCCTCAAGGATTCCAAAGTGGATTGCAACATCGGGCCGATGGGCGCGTAAGCCTTCAGGAAAGCTAATCCATATTGAAGCGCATCCGTAACGCCGTCCCGAAGAAACGACGGGAACCACGATTGCTCGTGGATTTCGATGAACTGTATTCGACGCATGACAAAGAATACAGTAGGACGGGCTTCAGCCTGTCGCTTTTGATTGAACTGCAACCGAAACCCAGACAGGCTGGAAGCCCGTCCTACATAGTATCTTCGCCTTGTCTTCGCCTACGAACTTCTGGTATGCTCTTGCCGGCCCCCGTACTTCAAACACGAGGAGAACAACATGACAATCGCTCAAACGCTCTTGCCGGAATTCGATCAGGAAATGGCCAACACACGAAAGATGCTGGAGCGCGTCCCGGACGGAAAGTTCGACTACAAGCCGCATGAGAAGTCGATGACGCTCGGACGGCTGGCCGCGCACACGTGTGAAATCCCGTCCTACGCGTCGGGCACGCTTCGGCTCGAACGGATGGATTTCACCGGCGAAGAAAAGCCCTTCTCGCCCGCCACGCGCAAGGAACTGCTCGATGCTTTCGACAAGCACGTCCGAGAAGCTCGAGAATTGCTCGCCAAAGCGACGGACGAGGAACTCGCCAAGACTTGGACACTCACCTACAAGGGACAACAAATTTTCGCCATGCCGCGCGCTGCTGTGTTGCGCACCATGGTGCTGAGTCACCTCATTCACCACCGCTCGCAGCTTGGCGTATATCTGCGCCTCAACAACGTCGCGATTCCGGGCATGTACGGCCCTTCGGCGGACGAAATGAATATGTTCAACGCGCAGGGCGCGTAGTGTTTTAGTAGCGCAGGCTTCAGCCTGTGGCCCTTCGCTTTTACAAACCACAAATTCCACAGGCTGGACAGCTTGCGGAAAAATTCAAATTTTTGTCATTCCGAGGCGCGCTGCGCGCCGAGGAACCTCTCTTTTCCTGGGTTTAAACCAAAGAGGGATTCTTCACTTCGTTCGGGATGACAAAATAAATTACTTTTTCCGCGGCCTGTTCAGCCTGTGGCCCTTCGCTTTCAAAAACCATAAATTCCACAGGCTGAAGCCTGCGCTACTTGAGGGCATCGAGTCCCGGCTGCTGCGATCATCGCTTCAAATACTTCTTGCGGGCTGAAGGGGCGGGGTGTATACGTCCCATTCAGGAATGTCAGGACAGGAGACCCCGGCCCGTCGGCGGCGAAATTCAAAGGAATTTTCACCGCCCATTTCCTTCAAAAATTTCACCCAACGAGGAGGTTCCCATGCCACTTTTCCTAAGCCAGGTCGCCTACAACGAAGAAGGCTGGCAAGCGCTCGTTTCCAATCCCCAAAACCGGCTGGAAGCGATCCGGCCGGTAGTTGATAAACTCGGCGGACGCATCATCAACGCCTATTTCGCGTTCGGCGATTACGATTTTATCCTCATTTCGGAATTCCCGAACAACATGAGCGCCGCCGCGCTCGCCATCGCCGCCGCAGCGGGCGGTGCGATCAAGTCGATCAAGACCACGCCGTTGATGGATGCCGCGGAAGGCCTTGAAGCAGTCCGCAAGGCCGCCTCTTCCGGCTATCGCGCTCCGTCCGGCGCACGGCCCGCTAGCGCTTAATGAAATCCCTACAGGATGTCGATTTCATCAGGTAGGACGGGCTTCAGCCTGTCGGGTTTGATCGCACATTTGAGCAGAATCCCAGACAGGCTGAAGCCCGTCCTACTCCCGCGTCGCACGTTGCCGCAGTTGCGCTGATTCGGTATAGTCAGAGAAGCAATCCACAAGCAAAATCTCGGCTCAGGAGTTGCGAACCCGTTATGTCCGACGAACTTATCCCGTTTGCCAGCGTTGAGGAAGCCGTCGAAGAAATCCGCCAGGGGCGGCAAATTGTGCTCGTGGACGACGAAGACCGCGAGAACGAGGGCGACCTCACAATGGCCGCGGAAAAGATCACACCCGAGGCGGTGAACTTCATGGCCAAAAACGGCCGCGGCCTCGTGTGCCTGGCGCTGACCGAAGAGCGCTGCGACGATCTGGCCCTGCCTCTAATGACCCCGGTGAACACGTCGAACTACGGCACGGCCTTCACCGAATCGATCGACGCGCGGCGCGGCACGACCACCGGAATCAGCACGGCCGATCGCGCAATAACCATCCTCACGGCCATCGACGCGGGAACGCGCCCGACCGATCTTGCGCGCCCGGGACATGTTTTCCCCCTGCGCGCTCGAAACGGCGGCGTGCTGGTGCGCGCCGGGCAGACGGAAGCGTCGGTGGACCTGGCGCGGATCGCCGGACTCACTCCCGCGGGCGTGATCTGCGAAATCATGAATGAAGACGGCACGATGGCGCGCCTGCCGCAACTCGCGGACTTCTGCCGCGTGCATGGCCTGAAGCTGCTGACCGTCGCGGAACTGATCCGCTTCCGGATGCGGAACGAGCGCTACGTCCGGCGCGTCGCCGAGACGGCTCTGCCGACGCGCTACGGCGATTTCCGCATGATCGTGTACGCCTCCGACGTGGACCGCGAGCAGCACATCGCGCTGGTTCGTGGAAGTTTGGCCGGAGGCCCGCCGCTTGTGCGCGTGCACTCGCACTGCCTCACCGGCGATGTTTTCGCGTCCACGGAATGCGATTGCCATGAAATTATCGAGCGGTCGCTCGAATCCATTGTCGAAGAGAATCGCGGCGTGTTCGTTTACCTTCACCATACGGGGCGAGGATTCGGCATCGATCCCGCTGCGCCCGCTCCGGGCGCGCTCCCGCGCATCCTGTACCACTCGCGCGAGCAACTCGACGTGGACATCGCGCGGCAGCGCCTCTTGCAGCACGAAAGCGGCATCGGCGCGCAGATTTTGATCGATCTGGGACTGAAGAGCCTGCGCGTCCTGACCAATCATCCGAAGAAAGTTGTCGCGCTCGCAGGCTACGGCCTGACGATCACCGAGCAAGTCCCGCTCCGAACCGCTTCGTCCAAGAAACGCACGCATCAGACGCTTTAGGTAGCGCAGGCTTCAGCCTGTGGGGTTTGGTCCATGCAAGGACGAACCCCCACTGGCTGAAGCCTGCGCTACTTAAACCTCATTCAACCGCTATTTCTTTGCAGGAGGACTAACTTTCTGCGCGGGCGGAGGCGGCGCGGAAACGGTGACGTACGGCCGCAACGCGTCTAGCTTTTTCTGACTGATGCCGCGGACGGCGAGCAAATCTTCTAAGCGGTGAAAACGGCCGCTCTTCTGCCGCAGATCGATAATTCTCTGCGCCGTGACCGGCCCCACGCCGGGCAATTCCTGAAGTTCCTTCACGTTCGCGAGGTTGAGATCGATCGGCTTCGCGGGAGGATGTTTCTGGGCCTGTGCGGCTACAAAAGAAAGAACGAAGAGGAGCGTGGCGATCAGAGCGACAACACGGGAAGAGATGGATGAAGATATCATCGCGACCTTCGATGGCGATCATAAATGAACAATGCCGCAATGCAAAGAAGGATGCCGGTCGAGAAGGAAAAAATAGTAATTCCCTCGCCAAAGTGAAGGCCGATAAACGTCCGAGCCACTCCAAGTGATAACAAGCCGGCGAAGAGAAGCGCCACGCTTACGCTTCGTGGAATTCTTGCCCGCCAGGACGGGTCAGATGCGATTTCCTTGCGCGTCATAGACCTCGGGCGTGCCGAACAGCGCGGCTTGCGATTCAATCTGCGCCCGGTCGCCGACGATCACAATTTGCGCGTGGGCCGAATCGAAATATTTCTGCGCCGCATCGAGAACGTCCGCTGACGTGAGGCTCAAGACGCGCTCACGAAAGGTTTCCAAATAATCGTCGGGAAGTTTTTCGAGCGTGGTGGTGGCCAGCTGGCCGGCGAGACCATCCTGCGTCGCCAGGCCCAGCGAAAATATTCCGGTCACATAGTTGCGCGCATCGTCCAGTTCTTCCTCGCCCACGGGCGTGGAACGCATGCGATCGATCTCGTAGAAAATTTCAGTCAGGGTGGCGGCGACCACGTCGTTGCGCACCGCCGCGCCGATGCTGAAATACCCGTGCTGGCGCAAGGGATGCGCCCCGCTGCGCGGGCTGTAGGTGTAGCCTTTCTGCTCGCGGATGTTCATCACCAATCGCGAATTGAACGCGCCGCCATAAATCGAATTCGCCAGCGTGAGGCGCAGCCAGTCCGGATGCTTTCGCGTGATGGCGCGATTGCCAATCAAGATTTGCGTCTGCACGGATTCCGGCAGATGCACGAGATACACCCGGCGCCCCTGCATTTCGGGCAGCGCCGGATCGGGCGCCGCCTCCACCGGGCCGGACGACCATGAGCCGAACACTTTCTCAATCTGGGCAAGCATTGTCTGTGGCGAGAAGTCTCCCACCATCACGAGCAACCCGTTTCCGGGGCGGTAGTAACTCCGGTAAAAATCCTTGAGCTGTTCGACGCGGTAGTTCGTCACCTGCTCTTCGGTCGGCGAAATCGTGCCGTACGGATGCGCGCCAAACAGGACGCGCCGCAAGCGCTCGCTGGCCAGAAAGCCGGGCGTGGTGCGCTCGATTCGCAAGCCCTCAACGAGTTGACGCCGCTCGCGTTCGAATTCGTCCGCGGGAAAGGAAGCTTGCTGCGCCAGCTCCGAGACGAGCACCAGCAGATCGTTCGAAAACTCCACCAGGCCGGCGAACGAAATCACGCTGGTATCGGCGCCAGCGCCCGAAGAAAGATCCGAGCCCATCCGCCTCAGGTCTTCCTCGATTTGGCGGCTGGTGCGCTCCGTGGTGCCCGTGCGGGCCACTGTAGCGGTCATGTCAGCCAAGCCTGGAGCCTTCGCAGCCGCCACGGCGTTGCCGCTGCGGAAGAAAAGCTCTCCGGTAAATTTCGGGATCGTGTGCGATTCCACGAGTACGACTTCGAGACCGTTCGAAAGGGTCCTGTGCACGCGCGGCGGCCAGATCACCGGGCGCGCGGGAGTGAGTGCCGGAACCGCCGAGGGTGAATCCGAACGAGGCGCGGAAGCCATCAAGCCGCCCCTTTCTTCGCCGGCTGGCGAATGGCGATCGAGCGTTTGTGCCGCAGCAACAGCTTTTGCGCGACGGATTGTACGGCCTCCGGTGTAACTTCCATGAATCCGCCGAGGATCGTGTTCACCAGTTTCGGATCGTTGTCAAACAGGGAGAAGCACGCAAGAAGATGCATCAGCCCGTATCGCGGGATCGAGGCGCCATGCCCACCCTCGAGCATGGAAAAATAATTCGACCGGAATTTTACTTTGATGGGCTCCAGTTCGCCGGCGGTGATTCCCTTTTCTTTAATCTCGTCGATGATCTGGTCATAGGCGGCAATGGTCTGGTCCACGGAATACTCGGGCTTGTGCAGAATCCGCGTCACCATGAGCGTCGGACCGTTGTAATCGAACAAATCGCCGACGGGATAATGAATGCCGCCCTCGGCGTCGACGGCAATTTGCTCTTCGAGCACCAGGCGCCGGTAGACGCGTCCCGCGCGCCCGCCATGCAAAGCCTGGTCGAGCATGGCCGCGGCGTGCCACTCGGGCGTGAGGCGGATGGGCGACTGGTAACCGATGGCGATGCCGGGAAGCGTGCCGAATTTTTCCTCGACGACGCCGCGCCGCTCCTCGATTTGGGGAGGCTCGTCGATATCGGCGGGCGAAGGCTGCGGCCCCGACGGGATGGAGGCAAAATGGCGCTCGGCGTGCTGGATACTTTCGTCCACATCAACGTCGCCTAGAATCAGCAGGACGGCATTGGAGGGCGCGTAATACGTTTTGAAAAATTTCTGAACGTCATCCAAAGTCGCGGCGTCGAGATCGTCGAAATCGCCGTAAAAATTGTGGGCGTTCGACCAATTGCGATAGGCAATCGGGGGAAGATCGAGCCAGGGAAATCCGCCATAGGGCTGATTGAGTACGTTGACGCGCACTTCTTCTTTCACCACGTCGCGCTGGTTGCGCAAATTTTCGTCGTCCACCTTGAGGGCGCGCATGCGGTCCGCCTCGAGCCACAGGACTCGTTCGAGGGCATTCGAGGGGACCGACTCATAGTAATTTGTAACGTCATAATGCGTCGAGCCGTTCAACACGCCCCCGGAAGAATTGATCAGCTTGATGTGCACCATTTTGCCAGCGTTCGCCGAGCCCTGAAACATCATGTGTTCAAACAGATGGGCGAAACCGCTGCGGCCGCGGGGCTCGATTCGAAACCCGATATTGTAATAGACGCCCACCGTAGCCACTGGCGCCGCGCGGTCCGGCGAAATGACCACGCGCAGGCCGTTCGGCAGGGTCGTGCTTTCGATTGGAATGTTCAGTGAAGTCAAGAAGCCCCCTGTGGATGAGAATCAATCACCGCTAAATCCGGCTGCTCTTGTAGCGCCCGCCTTCAGGCGGGCACTTTGGAATCAAGCAGATGCCCGCCTGAAGGCGGGCGCTACATGAACCAAAACCGAGTTATTTCTTTTTCGAAACCGCGGCCGCACTGTAGATCCGCTCGAGCTGCTTCAACATCACTCCTGGCTGTGCGGCAAGCACTTCGGCCGTCAGGCGCGAAAGCGTCTTGTAGGCCTCCAGATATTCGGGCTCAAAATCCGCAAGGGCCTTTACGTGCCGTTCGACCGTGGAAAAATCTCCCCTCGCCAGGGGGCCGGTCCAAGCGGCGAGTGGGCCAACCCGCTCGAAATTATCCAACGTTTGCCGCGTCAGCGGCAAAAGGGCGCGCATCGCCTGTCTGCGCTTGAATCCCTGCGTCATCAGAAGACGCGTCGCCGTTTCCATGAGGGCCAGGACATAAACGCACGCAAACGATCCAGCCGCATGATACGCCGCCTTGTTTGCTCCCGACAAGCGCACGGCCACGCCGTCCATTTGGTGAATCATTTTTCGCGCGACTTGCAATGCGGCCGGGCAGCCATCAATGCCAAAAATACACTTCGCGAGGTCTGGAAGGTTTTGGTTGGAGAAGGTTTGCATCGGGTGCATCGATCCCGTGGCCGCACCCAGATCGGCGAGCGGCTGAAGCACGCTGGAATCGAGGGACCCGCTTGTGTGCAGGGCGACTTTCCCGCACCACTCATTGCCGCCGAGCCGAGCGAGATTTTTCGCCACGCCTTCAATGGCGCTATCCGGCGTGGTAATCAAAACGACTCTCGAATTCAGGACCTGATGGGTCGGCCCGTCCAGCGGCTGCCCCGCGCCGATCACACGCACAGCTTCTCGGGCCGTGGAAATGGATCGGCCCGTGACGCCGCACACTCGCCAGCCGAGTTCGTGCAAACGGCGGCCAAGTGCGCGCCCCACCCGCCCAGCGCCGACGATGGATACAGTCTCCGACATCCGCTGTGTTAGCATTATATATACAGCCATTTCCAGGCTGTGGACAATTTACCTTTGCACACTCTTTGGATTGTACTATTTGGTTCAATATCTTTCCTATGGATCGTTCAGGGTGTCCGGGCGGGCTTGGGCATGGCCGGCCTGCCTTGGCTTTCCGATGTTCCGCCGATCGTCTCCAGCGACGCTCCCCTCGTTTCCATTATTTTTGCCGCGCGGGATGAAGCGGAAAAACTGCCCGCGGCAATCGAAACACTTCTGGCCCAGGATTATCCCCGGTTCGAGGTTATCGCCGTAAATGACCGCTCTACCGACCAAACGCCTGTCATCCTGCATGAAATTGAGCGCGCGCGCGGGAACCTGATTGTCACGGATATCGCCAGCCTGCCGCCGGGCTGGTTAGGAAAGCCGCATGCACTGGTGGCCGGTTTTGAAAAATCACGCGGGGATTGGCTCGTCTTCACCGACGCGGACGTCCATTTTGCCCCGGACGTGCTGCGGCGCGCCATCGCGCTCGCCGTGGAACGCAAGTGGGACCATTTGACGCTTCTAACTACCGTCGAAATGCGCGGCTTCTGGGAAACCGCGGCGATTTCGTACTTTGGTCTCGGCTTTATTTTCGGCAATGAGCCCTGGCTGGCGGCGAATCCGCGCTCGGCGCGCTACGTGGGAGTGGGAGCCTTTCAGCTCGTGCGGCGCGCGGCCTATGAAAAAAGCGGCGGATACGCCCGGCTGTGCATGGACGTAATCGAAGACATGAAACTCGGCAAGTTGATGAAGATGGCCGGCTGCCGATCCGGCGTGGGCGTTGCCCAGGACATGATCCGTGTGCGGTGGCACAGCGGCGTGCGCAATGTCATTCGCGGCGTCACGAAAAACATGTTTGCCGCGGTCCATTACAATCCGTTCTTCGCTGCGGCTGCGATGATGCTTTCCTTGATGATGAGCGTGCTGCCGTTTTTGGGCCTGGCATTCGCGTCGGGGTGGGCGCGCGTGTTTGCCGGGATCGCGGCATGCGCCGCCGTCCTGATTCACGCGGCCATGATTTGGTCGACGGACGCTTCGCCGCTCTACGGGCTCACGCACCCGCTCGGCGCGCTGCTATTTTGCTGGATGATCGGGCGCTCGGCCATTGCGACGCTTTGGCGCGGCGGCGTCGTCTGGCGCGGCACATTCTATCCGCTGGAGGAACTGCGCAGGGGAATGGTTTGAGGTGGCGCAGGTTTCAGCTTGCGGGGGTTCGTCCTCGCAATGACCAAACCCCACAGGCTGAAGCCTGCGCTACTGGGCCCGCCGGAACGCATTGGTTTTGCATTCAACTCGCATATGGAGATTCCAAAACGGGCATGAAAAAAACCAGACAAGCGCCGAACAGGCAAATTCAGACTGCGCTAATAAGTCTTCATGTAAATTTCAGGTTTCTTTGTTACTTTGTCAGGGTAATGGCCCTGTCCCTTCCGCAACTTTTTTGAATAGAAAGGAACTCCAATGACGACTGCCGCTTCCTCGAACCGAAGTGTTTGGCTGGTTCTCATTGTATTGGTTATCGTCGCCGGAAGCTTGAGCATCCCGGCCGTAAGAAACGTGGCGCTGAAGTCTCTGCAATCGCTGCGCGTGCAAAAGGTTCAGGCGGTCAACGCGGATTTTTCCCCCTATGTTGATGCGAGCGCCAACCCTACGCTCCACCAGATGGTAACGCAGATGATTTCCGATAAGGTTCAAGTCGAGGTAAACGAAGAAGACCGGCCGGTGACCGATGTGGCCGGCGCCCGGCAATTAGCGGGATTTGATGTGACGTTGCTCAGCGCGCGAAAAGACGCGCCGACACTGGTTGTCGGGGGATCGCACAAGCTCGATGTGCTTGTGGATCGCGCCCGACTGCAAGCGATTGCCACCGAAGCGGGCCATCCTGATTTGGTTTTGCCGCAGTCCCTCGACGGCGCCAGCGTCGCCGTACAGGTCCCGCGCTCGGTGGAAGTGCAGTACGGAACCTGCCCCGGCCCAACCAATGCCAGCAAAGTAGTCGCGGACAATATCACCGGACCGTCGCCGACCACGACTCAATATAGCGACTGCGTTCGTTTACGCGAGGGGCCGACTCCCATCGTCAATATGCCCTCGAGCCTCGATGTCGCCGGGCTTGCGGAAATCGGCCTCGAAACGGCGGGAATGACCCCCGCCCAGGCGAGCGATTTTCTGCACACGGTCGACTGGAAAGCGGTCTTGACGCTATCGGTTCCCCGCTCCCTGCGCTCCTACCAGACGGTGAAAGTCGAGGGCACCGACGGCACTCTCCTCAGCATGGCCGGGCGTCGCGGCCCCGGGTACGCCCTCATCTGGACCAAAAATGGAATCGTTTATTCGCTCACGGGATTCGGAGATTCCAGCCAGGCAGTAGCATTGGCCGATTCACTGAAATGAATAGGAGCTGACTCTGTCCCAGCTGGATAACTTCGCGGTCCGGACGCAAAATTTACGCAAGGTTTTCGGGGGGAAAGTCGCGGTGCGCGACTTGACCCTAACTGTGCGTCAGGGCGAGATATTTGGCTTCCTCGGTCCGAATGGAGCCGGCAAAAGCACCTCGATCAAGATGCTTCTGGGCCTCGCCAAACCTAGCGGCGGGGAGGCGTGGGTGCTGGGCGTGCCTTCGGGCAACGTCGCGATCCGCCGAAGAATTGGGTTCCTGCCGGAAAATTTCCGCTTTTACGAATGGCTGACGCCCGCCGAACTTCTGCACCTGCATGGCCGCCTCTGCGGCGTTGCCGCCAGCAAGCTTTCGCAGCGCGTTCCGGCTCTCATCGATTTAGTAGGACTCACGCCCCACATTGACAAGCGTTTGCAGAACTTCTCGAAAGGGATGCTTCAGCGCATAGGACTCGCGCAGGCGCTGATTCATGAACCCGATGTGATTTTTCTCGACGAGCCAACGTCAGGACTCGATCCCCTGGGGCGCCGAATGGTGCGGGATATCATTCGCGCCCAGCGCGACCGGGGAGCCACCGTATTTTTGAACTCTCATCTGCTCAGTGAAATCGAGATTACCTGCGACCAGGTGGTGTTTATACGCGAGGGCGAAGTGGTGACCAGCCGCGACATGCGGGAGCAGCAGGAAGAAGCGGTGCGCGTGGAGGTGCGGGCGCGAAAGCTTTCTCCGGAATGCGTCTCGGGCCTGGCTCGCTGGAGCGCGTCCGTGCAGGTCGACGAGGAGCGGCTGACGCTGACGACGCCGTCCCGGGAACCCCTTCCCGATATTTTGCGATACCTGGTCTCGGCGGGCGCCGACGTTTACCAGTTCACCCCGCAGCGGATGTCTCTCGAAGAGTTGTTCATGAATGTCATGGGCGAGGATCGAGGTTTTTGATGGGCGTGTGGATCATGGCGGGCATCACGTTTCGCGAAGCGGCGCGCAAGAAAATTTTGTGGACCGCGCTCCTCGCCGGCGCCGCCTTCCTTCTGGTGTTCGGCATCGGATTACGTTTTCAGGTCGGAGATTTTCGCAATTCGGCAGTACCGCCTTTTTTGCGCTACCAGGTCATCAGCGCCATGCTGATGATCGGCCTATACACGGTCGATCTTCTTGCAGTGGTCATGACTACACTCACATCCGTCGATACGATTTCGGGCGAAATTATTTCAGGAACGATTCACGCCATTGCGACCAAGCCTCTCGCCCGCTGGCAAATCTTGATCGGCAAATGGCTGGGTTTCGTAGCAATGGCTGGGGCGTACGTGGCCCTTATGTTCTGGGGCGCGATTGCCGAGGGATATTGGATTGGCGGAGTCATGGCGCAACATCCGGTCCGCGGCTCGCTCCTGGTTTTCCTGGAATGTGTAGTCGCCTTGTCGGTCACTTTCATGTTTGGCACCTGGTTTTCGACGCTCACCAGCGGGGTCATCACTCTGGGCCTGCTCGGGGTCGCGTTTCTGGGCGGTTGGCTCGAACAAATGAGCGGCTTTACGGAGGGATCACGGCTAGCGATGGTCGGGATCATCTCGAGCCTCATCATGCCGAGCGAAGCCATCTGGCGCCGCGCCGCCTTTGAAATGGAGTCGCCGCTCGCCGGGTCGTTGCAATTCTCGCCTTTTGCGGATATTTCCATCCCCAGCATCGCGATGGTCGTCTACGCGAGCGTGTACCTGCTCATTGCCCTCGCCATCGCTGTCTACCATTTTAGCGAACGGGACCTCTGACGTCTTTAGTGGCGCATGCTTTAGCTTGCGGGTTTCAGTCCTTGCAAGGACCAACCCCCGCAAGCTAAAGCATGCGCCACCAAAACCGCCGCAGCGCCCGCTTCCGCTTCGCTAAACTCGCCAGGCCTATAGTAGAATCCGGCTCTTAACACAAGACTATCTCGCGAGCGGAGTCCAGCCATCGGCGAACGTCGATTGTCCTTGCAACCCGGGGCCCGCGTCGGCGCCTACGAAATCCTGTCCGCCATCGGCGCCGGGGGCATGGGGGAAGTGTATCGAGCGCGGGACACGCGGCTCGAACGCACCGTTGCGATCAAAGTGCTGCCGGCGGATTTGTCGGGCGATCCCGACCGGCGCGAGCGATTCGACCGCGAGGCGCGCGCGATTTCGTCCCTGAATCATCCGCACATCTGCATACTCCACGACGTTGGGGATCAGGACGGCACCAGTTTCCTCGTGATGGAATTTCTGGAAGGCGAGACACTCGCCAGCCGCCTGAGCAAAGGCCCGCTCCCGATTGACCAGGTCCTCCGCTACGCCATCGAAATCGCGGACGCGCTTGATGCAGCGCACGCGGCAGGCATTGTCCACCGGGACCTCAAGCCGGCCAACATCTTCGTCACCAAACGCGGCCAAACCAAAGTGCTCGATTTTGGCCTGGCGAAACTCGCGCAGGACAATCGCGCGGCCGCCCTCGCGCTGGACGAAAATGCTCCGACGCTGAAAGACGCGCACCTCACGAGTCCAGGCACGACCATCGGAACCGTGGCGTACATGTCTCCCGAGCAGGCCCGCGGCGAGAACCTGGACGCACAGAGCGACCTCTTTTCCTTCGGCGCCGTCCTGTATGAGATGGCCGCCGGACGCCAAGCATTTGCCGGACGGACGACAGCGGTGATCTTCAATGAGATTTTGAACAAGAATCCTACGCCGCCCGCGCGGCTCAATCCGGAAGTGCCGCTCAAGCTCGACGAGATTATCGACCGGTGCCTCGAGAAAGATCGCGAGCTGCGCTACCACAGCGCGGCGGACGTGCGCGCGAACCTCAAGCGCGTGCAGCGCGACATCGACACGGACCGCGCGCGCACCTCGAGTCGTGCGCCAGTTGAGGAAGAAGCCTTGCCTCCAGCGGCTCCCTCGCACCCAAGTTCGTCTTCGGGTCCGGGCGGGCCGACTGGCATAGTCGCGCCGCAGCCAAGTTCTGACGCCGCTCTTGCGATTGGCATCGTGCAACGGCACAAGACCGGCATCGTTGTCGCGGCGATTGTCCTCGTCGTAGTCGTGGCAGGCGCGATCGTCGGCCGCATGTGGCTCGCTCGGACGACTGGCGGCCCGATTGACTCGATTGCGGTGCTGCCGTTCGTGAACGGCAACGGCAGTCCGGATGCGGACTATCTGAGCGACGGCCTGACCGACACGATCACAAACAGCTTGTCGCAGATTCACTCGCTGCGCGTCGTGCCGCGCACGCTCGTGATGCGCTACAAAAACCAGAACGTCGATCCGCGGCAGGCCGCGCGCGATCTGAATGTGCGCGCCATCGTGACGGGAAGTGTGATGCAGCGCGGCGACCAAGTCAGCGTTCAGGCGGAGATGATCGACGCCGCCAACGTCGCGCAGCTCTGGGGCGACCACTTCGATCGCAGCGTAGCGGACATGATGAACGTGCAGTCAGACATTTCCAAGGCGATCGCGGAAAATTTGCGGATGCAACTGACCAGCGACGACCACAAGGGTATGGTGGCAGGGACGACGCAGAATGCGGAGGCTTATCAACTCTATCTCAAGGGACATTATGAATTTGTCAAGCGGAATCGAGACGGCTACGACAGGGCGAATGCGTATTTCGAGCAAGCGATTGCGCAAGACCCGTCGTACGCGCTGGCGTATGCGGGGTTGGCCAGTGGATATTCGCAGCAGGCCCTCTTTGGCTATTCGCCGCCGAGCGACACCTTTCCCAAAGCCATCGCGGCCGCGAAGAAGGCGATCGCTCTGGACGAACGGTCGGCCGACGCTCATGCATGGCTTGGATTTTCCATCCTCCTTTACGAATGGAACTGGACGCAAAGCGAGCGGGAGCTGCACCGGGCACTCGCTCTTGACCCGAACAACGCAGAAGCTCACTTAGTATCAGGTCTCTTTCTGGGGACCCTACGGCGTTTCGACGAGGGGATCGCTGAAGAGAAACGTGCGGAAGCGCTCGATCCGCTTTTGCCACCCACGTCACTTGGCTACATTTTGACAGAGGCACATCGTTATGACGAAGCCTTCGTGGCACTAAATAGGGCCCTCGAATTGGAGCCTGACTCCGTGCTGGCGCATGTGTATCTCGCCCGATTATACGGCTATAGCGGGAAGGGAGATCTCGCAATAGCCGAGAGCAGGCGGGCAATTGAACTTGGGTTCCCATTCGGTCAGACGTTACTTGCACAGAGTTACGCCGTGGCAGGGAAGAAGGCTGAAGCCGTGGCACTCCTGAAGAAATCGATCGAACAATCCAAACGGTCAAACTCAGGGGCCTTTTTCATTGTGTTCGCGTTTGATGCGCTGGGCGACAAGGATCAAGCATTCAGTTTATTGGAGGAGTCATACAAGGAGCACGACGCAGTTTTGGTATTTCTCAACGAAGTCCCCTTCTACAACGACGCCTGGCGCGCCGACCCGCGATTCCAGGATCTCGTCCGCCGCATCGGGATTCCCGCGCAGTAGGTCCCAGTAGCGCGGGTTTCAGCCTGCGGGGGTTCGTCCTTGCGAGCACCAAAACCCACAGACTGAAGTCTGCGCTACCAGAGTGTCCTGACACCGTAGGCCTCAAATACCGCTTCATTGCTGATGATCGGCGTGTTTTCCGCCTGAGACTGAGCGATCAGCATGCGGTCGAATGGGTCCTTGTGCAGCCCCGGCAAAAGGCCAGCACGAATGCCATGTTCCGCGGAAATGGGCAGGATCTGAAATCCCTCATGCTCCACTTCCTTTGAGAAGTTTGATACGAGGTCAGCGACTCTCGGCAATTTTCCTAGTCGAAATTTAATCGCAATTTCCCAAGCCGAAGCGGCGCTGACGACCATTGTGTTGCTGGTTTCGGTTATCGTAGCTCGAGCCGTCTGGGTGAGCGCGGGGTCATCAAGAATCCACCAGAGCAATGTGTGTGTATCGAGGAGCGCGCGCAAGAAAACTATTCCCAGCCCGAGAGTTCGTCCTCGGGAAGAGGCTCAAAAAATTCGGGGCCAACGACAAACTTGCCCTTCCAAGAACCGGGCTGACGTCTTCCTTTCACTGCGCCTACGGGGACTAGTCGCGCCACGGGTTTTGAGCCCCTCGCGATGATGATCTCTTCTCCCTGCGACGCCCGCTCGATCAATTTGGAGAGATTCGTCTTGGCTTGGTGAATGGTCACGGTAGGCATACCGTCTCCTTAGCTAAGTCATCTTAGCTTAGCTAAGTCGGAATTGCACGCCAAAAATTTCATTACGACTACGGCTCGGGCGGCGGTGCCGGAACGCTGGATTTCGCGCCAGTCACCGGTTCTGCCATCGCAGGTTCGCTTGCGGCGGAAAAAAAGCCGGAGAGGTCGCGCTGTTTTAGCGTGCGGATGCGGTCGCGCAGGGCGGCGGCGCGCTCGAACTCGAATTTTTTGGCGGCTTCGCGCATTTGCACTTCGAGCTGCGCGAGAACTTCGCCGAGCTTCGATTCGCTGGTGATGTCCGCGTCGGCGAAATCCTCGGCGGGCACGGTGACGTAGTCGGCTTCCACGATCGCGGCGAGCTTCATGTCCACGGACTTGGTGATGGACATCGGCGTGATGCCGTTGGCGTCGTTGTAGGCGACTTGCTTGGCGCGGCGGCGGCTGGTTTCCTCGATGGCTTGGGCCATGGAGTCAGTCATGCGGTCGGCGTAGAGGATGGCGCGGCCTTCGACGTGGCGCGCGCAGCGGCCCATCGTCTGAATGAGCGCGGTCGCGCTGCGGAGATAACCTTCCTTGTCGGCGTCGAGAATCGCGACGAGCGATACTTCCGGCAAGTCCAGGCCTTCGCGCAGGAGGTTAATGCCAATTAAAACGTCGAATTCGCCGCGGCGCAGGTCGCGCAAGATGCGCACGCGCTCGAGCGTTTCGATTTCCGAGTGCATGTAACGGCAGCGCACGCCTGTCTCGGTGAAATATTCGGCGAGGTCCTCGGACATGCGCTTGGTCAGCGTGGTGACGAGGACGCGCTCGTTCCTCTCGGCGCGCAAGCGAATCTCCTCGAGCAAATCGTCCACCTGCCCTTTCACCGGGCGCACTTCGATTTGCGGGTCCACGAGGCCGGTCGGGCGAATCACCTGCTCGACCACCACGCCTGCCGAACGCGTCAACTCGTACGGCCCCGGCGTCGCCGAAACGTAGAGCACTTGCCCGGTGCGGTGCTCGAATTCCTCGAAATTCAGCGGGCGGTTGTCGAGCGCCGAGGGCATGCGGAAGCCGTAGTTCACGAGCGTCTGCTTGCGCGAACGGTCGCCGTGATACATCGCATGGAGCTGCGGGACGGTCTGGTGCGATTCGTCGACGAACAGCAAATAATCCTGCGGAAAATAATCCAGCAGCGTGGGCGGCGCTTCGCCCGGCAGGCGGCCGGACATGTGGCGAGAATAATTTTCGATGCCGTGGCAATAGCCGATCGTGCGCATCATCTCGATGTCAAACATGGTGCGCTGCCACACGCGTTGCGCCTCCGCGTATTTTCCCTGGCGCTCCAGCTCGGGCTTCCACCAGTCGAGCTCTTCGAGGATTGTCTTGATTGCGCGTTCTTTTTGCGCCGCGGGCATGACGTAATGCGACTTCGGATAAACCGTCAGTCTCGACAAATCGTTCTGCCCGGAGCGCACTTCTCCGGTGAGGGGATCGATCTGGCGGATGGCGTCGACTTGATCGCCCCAAAGCTCGATGGCGTAACCGTTGTCTTCATACGGAGGATAGATTTCCAGGCGATCGCCGCGCACGCGGAACGTACCGCGGCGCAAATCTTCCGCGCGCTGGTACTGCATGTCCACGAGTTTCCGAAGCACCGCTTCGCGATTGGTGCTCTGCCCCTTCTCGACCATGAGGAGCATGCCGTAATACGCTTCCGGAGACCCGATGCCGTAGATGCAGGAGACGGACGCGACCACGATAACGTCGCGGCGCTCGAACAGCGAACGGGTGGCGCTCATGCGCAGCTTGTCCAGCTCGTCGTTGATCGTGGATTCCTTCTCGATGTACGTGTCCGACGCGGGGATGTAGGCTTCCGGCTGGTAGAAATCATAGTAGCTGACGAAATATTCGACCGCGTTCTGCGGAAAGAAACTCTTGAATTCGCTGTAGAGCTGCGCGGCGAGCGTCTTGTTGTGCGCGAGCACGAGGACGGGGCGATTCGCCCGCTCGATTACCTTGGCCGCGGTGAAAGTTTTTCCCGATCCCGTTACCCCGAGCAGGACTTGATGCTTTTCGCCCGCCTCAATGCCGCGCGAAAGCTGCTCGATGGCCTCCGGCTGATCGCCGCGAGGCTCGTAATCGCTCATGAGTTTGAAGTTCATCGATACTGGATGGCGCGGCATCCCTGCCGGGCCGCGCGGAATCCACCATTGTAACTCATGGAAGGACCCTCGACTTTCAAGGGTTTGTTTTTGATCGGAATCCAGCTTGGGCGATTGATTCCCGCAAAGTTTCCATACTATAGTCCACCGAATCCCGGGAGGTTCCCCCTGGCGGTCACATTTATTGACTCGACCTCGTTGTCTGTCGCGGTATTGATCGCGCTGGCTGTGGTTTTTTCAATCTTCAGGATAATGTCCGCAAGCAGGCGCAGCAAGGCGCTCAGAGAAATCGCCGCTCGCCTCGACTTGACTTTGGAAAGAGAGAATTGGACCGGGAGCAGCCGCGCGCCGCAATTGGAATCGCCGCTCTTTGAAAAAGGCGAGGAAGAGAAATTTCAAAACATCATGTCGGGCCTGCGCGGCGACATGACGGCTAATTTTTTCGATTATACTTTCCGCAGAAGACGATCCACCACTTCCCAGACGGTGGCGGCTTTCACTCAAGACATTTGGCTGCCCACGTTTGGGGTCGCCCCGCTTGGAATTGCAGGCAAACTCGGCGCCGGGACCTCGAGCCGGAATATCCAATTTGATTTCGATCCGGGCTTTTCCAAGCGATTTCGCCTACAGGGTCCGGATGAAGAAAGAGTTCGCAAATTATTTACGCGCCGGGTCGTATCTTTTCTCGAGGGGATCGATTCCAGGGCAAGATGGCATTTCGAGGGGTCGGACTTCACACTGATCCTTTATCGCCGCGGAGAGATAGTAAAGCCGGCCGACTTTTCCCGATTCGTCCAGGAAACCACGGAGATGGCTAAGGCTTTCCTGGGTCTGGACCGCTACTAGAGTCACTCGCGAGCAATGCGACCTGCGAGCGCGTCGAGATTGTCCCGGCATAACGCATGGAAGTATTACGGTTTGTAGTAAGCGTCAGGTCCATTTCCTCCGTTCCGGTTTGCGTAACGCTGACGACCAGGCCCGAGGCGAGCGACACGTACAGCAAACTCTGCGCCGACCCGTTCCACTTCCCTGCCGATTGCACTCCATTCTTGCGGAGCTCCGGAGGAGTCGGATCGCGGGCCGCCTTGGAGCGGACTAAATTCAAGTTTGCCAGGATCACGGCGCAGTCCGCTGGCGGTTGTGATTTTGCGGCGGAATCCGCGGCGCCCGCGGTGCTTGGGACATCGGGATTCGGCGGGTGGCAGGACTCGTTGCGAAGATATTGCGAGCCGGTGCGCCAGATCATCCCCGCGATGGGCAATGAATCGGCCGGCTGTTCCGAAGACCAAGTTTGTCCTACCGAAACGCCACCGGGCGGCGCGCCCGCGCTGGCGCTGAGTTGGGCGATCCATTCCCGCGCCGATTGCGCCGCTTTGTCCGTGTCGACAATTCCTTCGAGGCCTGCAACGGATTTCACTTTTCCACCGGCATCGAGAGTGAATTCGACCACCTTGCCTTCCAGCTTTTGATATTGCTCCTCGGTCTCGGCAGCCGCCGGATCGAATGTATCGCTGCGGACGCTGGCCGTGGATTTCTCATACGTGGTCCGCAGCCGGATCCCGCCAGGAGCGCCGGCGTCGGCTGGTAAAACTTCGACGCGCACCGTCGCGTTCCAATTGACCACCAGGCTGGACGGGCCCTGCGGGTCCGATGCGAGGCCGGAACGCGACGTCTCGGTGGTGGTCTCAAATTCCATTTCATAGCGAAATGTTTGGCCGGGAATAAATCGAGGAGTGAGAGAAACGCGCGGCGAAATTGCGCCGCGCTTTTGTTCCCGCGCGCCCGACACTTGTTTTTGGACGCTAGATTGAGCGTGCGCACCAAGTGAAATCCCCAGAAATGTGGCGCACAATGCGCCCGCGCATCGCGTGAATGGCCGGCGACCGCTCATGAATGCAAAGATGGTCCGCACATTTCGATAGTATGACGCGGGATCGCGGGTTGCAACGTGGCGCGAGGCTCGGGATTTGCATCTCCTTCCCGGAAGGCTGGAAGAACGAGCCTTCGAAGTCCTGCCAATCTCGCTGGGGCCTACTCAAGTAGTAAATCAGTTGTGTCGAATCCAGGGAAAGAGTACGATGCGCCAACCATTGGGGCTGTTCGGCGATTCCAGTTAAATCGTGCTCATGCATAGTGTATGCAAACTTGAGGAGGTGTCGTGAATAAACCTCTGTCATCCCTAGCCTTCCTATGCAGTTTGAGCATCATCAGCGGTTGTGCCAGTGGCGGAGGCAGCCCTCCGCCTCCCGTTTCAGCTACTCACTTTTCTGTCACGCCGGCCATCAGCCCAACCGCCGGGGCCTCTTTCAGCTTTACCGTCACCGCGCTGGGCGCCTCAAGTCAGACAGCCACCAGTTACTCGGGGACTGTGCACTTCACGAGCACAGATCCTCAGGCGGTATTGCCGGCCGCATCAACGCTGACGAACGTCACGGGGACCTTCACAGCCACTTTGAAGACTGCTGGGTCCCAAACGATTACGGTTACCGACGCGAATTCGCTCTCTGGCAGTTCGACTTCGATCTTGGTCAGCCCGGGAGCAGCAACTCACTTTACCGTAGCTGGTCCAACATCTGCTTCCGCCGGGGTGCAATTCTTCTTCACGGTAACTGCGTTCGATGCCTTCAACAACATTGCGACCAACTATACCGGCCTGGTGCATTTCTCAAGCAGTGACGGCCGAGCCGCGCTGCCCCTTGACTCAGCGTTAACGAATGGGACGGGAAACTTTCTAGCCACCCTGAAGATAGTCACCAACACAACCATCACTGCGGCTGACAGCACAACCACATCGATTAACAGCGGTCCAATCGTGATTAACGTCGTCAGCAATGCACCCACACACTTTGCCGTTGCCACGCCAGGTTCTGTCACGACTCGGAGGCCCTTCAACGTCACGGTCACCGCTCAGGACGCTATCAACAACATGTCTTTCGGCTATTCCGGGACCGTCCAATTCAACAGTACTGACAGCCTAGCGCATCTGCCGGGCAGCTCACCACTTACAAATGGTGCAGGAAACTTTTTGGCCACCTTTGAGAACACCGGCCCCCAAACCATCACTACCACGGACACGGTCCAGCCTTCCCTTACAGGAGCTTCGAATTCGATTACTGTCATTGCTGCTGCCACGCTCGCTGTCTCCTCAGGCGCCCCGCCGACCGGGACTTTCGGCGTGGTCTATGGTCCGAGCGAAAGCGAATCCTTCGAGTGTTTTAGTTTTAACCACTGCATTCTATGCGGAGGTAGGGGTACGAGCTGTTCGGGGCTCCCGAACTGCAACTTCCCGCGTAGATTTCCCTGTCTTTCAGTAATGTCGGTCCAGGATGGTTTCCAACTCGCAGCCACAGGAGGAGTTCAGCCCTACGTCTGGAGCGCCACAGGTTTGCCCCCGGGGCTGAATGTGAATGCCCAGAGCGGCGAGATCTTTGGTACTCCCACCTTGACGGGAAACCCCTTCAACGTTGCCGTGACCGTCACGGATTCGGGTACACCACCAGTAATGACGCCCATGAGCTATAACATCACCATAAACGACCCGACGCCTCCAGTCATCAGCGTCACGCCTGCGCCGCCTTCCGGAGCGCTGAATATCCCATATAGCTTCACCTTCACGGCATCCAGCGCAGCTCCACCTTTGATGTGGAGGGTTTTCGCTGGCACGCTGCCTCCGGGCCCGATGCTCAATCCGGATGGAGTGCTCTCTGGCACCCCGACAGCGACCGGATCATTTCCTTTCACACTCATAGCAGAAGATTCGTTCAAGCAAGATTCAGCGCAGCAAGATTTCACCATTCAAATTTTTGCGCATGGTTTCAAGTCCACGGGCGGCATGGCAGGCCCGCGCATCGCGCATACGGCGACGTTGCTCAGCAATGGAATGGCGCTCGTGGCGGGGGGAACAGATGGGAGTGGCATGCCCATCGCGACGGCCGAGCTTTATGATCCCGCCCACGGAACATTTTCCCCGACCGGCGGTATGGCAACGGCGCGCGCCCACTTCGCGGCAACCTTGCTCTGCGATTTATCTTCCCCTCCCTGCATTGACAAGCGAGTGCTCGTGACGGGGGGCCTCGACATTAATGGTAATCCCCTCATGTCGGCCGAGCTTTACGATCCAGGCACCGGAACTTTTTCTCCGACGACCGGAAGCATGCAATTCGTACACGCCAGCCACACCGCTACGTTGCTCAAGACCGGAAAGGTGCTGATCATTGGTTGGGGCCCAGCCACAGCGGAACTGTTCGATCCGTCCAACGGAACCTTCAAAGCGACGGGCAGCATGTTGCAGGCGCGCGTCTCGCATACGGCTACGCTACTGACGAGCGGAAAAGTGCTCGTGGCCGCAGGAATCGGACAGGTCGGAGGGGCCCCCGGAGTGCTTGCGGAGTGCGAGTTGTATGATCCAGCCAAGGAAATTTTTTCGGCGACTCTCGGCCACCTGGCAAACGCGCGTCAGTTGCACACCGCGAGTTTGCTCGCAGACGGAAAGGTGCTGGTGGCCGGAGGGATGTTGGACAATGCCGGGACTGCCACCGCCACTGCGGAGCTGTTTGATCCAACCACTCAAATGTTCACGGCCACAAAGGGCACGTTGGCGACCGCGCGCGACTTCCATACAGCCACTGTCCTCAATGACGGTACAGTTCTTGTGACGGGAGGTGACAATGGGACCGGAACTCTTGCCACGGCCGAGGTGTATGACCCAACCGTTGAATCCTTTTCGCCGACCGGCAGTATGGGAAGTACACGCGAATCGCATACAGCAACGCTGTTGAATGACGGAACAGTCCTCGTAAACGGAGGAATCGGCGGCGGCGAGGCGACGGCCGAGTTGTACCAGTAGCACGCCCGCGGGTGCAGAAACAGTGGGATGCGCATTCACTTGGGTGGGCAGCCGGCAACCCGCAGCATTACCTTGGAGGAGAGCTGGGCCGTGCTGCCGGCTTGGGAACGGCAGTCGGAAAGACGAGCATCGGGGTCTCGATCGTCCCGCTCAAGAGAAAACCTGGCGGCGAGGCGGATGCGGGAGCCGTTGCGGCCTGGAATATCGAGGGGCGAACCCGGATGTTCAGCGCGTGAGAGAAATCGATTCGCCCTTGTGCTTCGAGTCGGCCGCGAGAATTATCCAACACGAAATCTGCGAGATCGATCTCTTTGTTTTGGATGCGGTACGTTCCTTGAACGGATGAGATCGTGTCGGACGCTGTATCCAGATTGTCTCCCGGAAAAACGCCGGAGAGGTCGAGGCCCCGCAGCGCGGCGTTTCTGCCACTCAAAGTTCCCTGCCCTTCCATCGAGCCAATCAGATCTTGGCGGCCAACGCCGTGAGCGGACAGGGTGAGCGTGCCGGATGCGTTTCCGCCAATTCGACTCTTCAAGAACGACACGGCGCTGCCAAGCCGGGCAAGATCCACACGATCGAAGCGGCCCTGAAACTCATAGGAAGGATCGGGCAGGAGCCGCGCTTCGAGCGAGCCGGAAATTTTTCCTCCAAAAAAATCGGCCTGGGCTTTCTGAATCCGGACCTCGCGTCCTGCGAGTTCCGCTTCGCCGTCGAATTGTTCGATATGCATCGGCGGAATGTCGATCTCACCGGCGCGAAGGCGCCCCTGCGCCGAGAGCCGGGTGACGACCGCATCGGCAACCGGAGATGCGGCAGCGACGGAATTCGAGCCGGTGAATCGCGCCAGGAAACCCGGCCGGGCGCGCGGGCCAAGCCACCGGTCCAGGTCCGCGGCGCCAAGATGGTCCGCGGTCAGATCGAATGTCCATTGCTTGTCCGAGTATTTCCGGGCGATCAAGCCATGCCAGACCGCGCCGAATCCCTCCGCCGCGGATACCGTGATGGTTCGCTGCAGCGGCGCAAATTCGACGTGGGCTTTGGGCAAGCGCACCGGCTGATTGATGTATGCCGGACTCAGGGTGAGGCCCTGAAAATCCATGGTCCCCAGCCAGGGAACAGGAGGCGGTACCGCGAGATGAACTCCGCGCATCCTGACCGCCAGGCCGCCCGCGGCGGTCCAGCCCGAATTAATGGGTTGCGCGAGCGCCCCGGAAAGTACAAGCCAATCCTGAACGCGTGGGGTTGCGCCTTCTATGGAAAAATTCCAATCCAGCGGCCAGTGGAATACGCCATCCGCGCGGGGAAAAAGGGAGCCTCGCATTACAAAAGAATTTTGCGGCTCACGAACTGCGTTGGTCCCGTCGCGCTCCACTCCCGTCGATGTAGAGGCAAAGGAAATCTCCGTCGGTGCAAAATCAATTCCTCCGTGCGATACGCTCGCGTTCAGGGCGCCAATCTGTAGCGGGGCCGGCAACGATTTGGCCGTCAATGTTCCACCAACGCTGGTGATGTCGCCTTGCTGAAATTGAATGGGCCACCCCCCCAGCTTTAGATTCACGCCGAGGGTGCATTCCGCCCGCAGGTCCTCTTCGACCTCCGGTTGCAAGGCTCGATACCAGGAGAGGACATCCCCGAGCGCGAGTGTCGAAGGCTCGATGCGCAGTTGAGGATGAAAACCGCGCGACCAATCCAAATCACCGACCCCTTGGAGGCGCGACGCCGGCATTTCCACAAGCAGCTTCCGAATTTCTGCGCGAGGCTCGCCGAGCCGCCAGCTAATCTCCAAAGAAAGATTAGCCGCGGGATCCGTGCCCCGCTCGGGGAGCCTCCAGCCATGCATTCCGGTCAAACGCGCCACTCCGGAAATGGACCATTGCGCTCCGCCGGAATCCGCGCCGCGAACCGGAGAAGATTCCTGGGGAGCAATATGAGCATTGAGATCGAGGGCAAGCTGGCCGCGCATTCCGAAGTCATCCTGCCGGACGAGACGCAAGGTATCGGCCAGGGACGCGGCGCGCCAAGTCAGATTGAGCTCAGCCGGCTGAAGACGCGCGGTGGTCCCGGCAATGGAGCCGCGCAGGCGGAGCGTGCCAATATCTTGCAGCCCCACTCCCGCGCGCATCGGCCGAGCTTCCAGGTCGAGTTGCCAGCGGCCGGCGCCATTCTGCTCCACACGGCCTGAAACGTCGACGAGCGCGAAGGGACTTTTGATGTCCCCCTGTTTAAAATTAATGCGCCCGCCGTCCACGTCGATACGGGCAGGGCGCGCCGCCTGCGCATCGCGCGATGGGGCCAGCGGACCCACAAAGCCGGGGCGCGCGCCGGGCTGCGAAACGGGTGGCAGCCAGCGCTCAATATTCCATTGGCCCTCCGCGTCTCGCGCCAAATTCAAACTTGGCCGCGACAGCGAAACGGAACCAAACTCAAAGCGTCCGGCGAGCAAAGCCGTCCATCGCAAGCCGGCAGTGAGCGTCTCGGCCCGCAGGAAATATTCGTTGCCGAAGTGCGGATCCTCCGAGACGCTGACCAAATGGGCTTCGATCCTGGCGCCGTCGAGCAAACTGAAATCGAACCAGGAAACATCGACGGGGCGGCCAAAGCTCGCGGTGAGGTGCGCCATCAGGTAGCGTCGCGCGGCGCTGGCGCGCAAGGCGCGCGAAAATCCGGCGCTGGCGGCGAGGAGCAACACGCCGCCGATCAAAACCGCACGCAGCCAGTTTCGCAGGGTCATGGTGTAATCAGGAATTGTTGCAAAAGGCGGGAACGAAGAAAAGCGCTGCGTCAGTGAACTTCATGCAGCATCCGCGACCAGCGCGTGCGCGACGGCAAATGCAGGATGGTATCGAGGAAATTCAAGAGCCAGGAATTCACGTTGCGGTCCCCGCCCCCATCGCCCAGCACGGACCAGTAAATCACCACCGGGCGGCCCATGACCGCGTCGCGATCCACGAATCCCCAGAACCGGCTGTCCCAGCTATGGTCGCGGTTATCGCCCATGGCGAAGTACTTTTCCGGAGGGACCACAATTTCGCCGTCGTGAATGTACTGAAAAATTTCGTCCGCCCATTCGGGCTGCATGTTGGCCTGCAAATATTGCGGACTATGCGGAGGGAAGTTGTCTCCGAACGGGTCATACGGCGCAGCGGGGTCGCGGACGATGTAGGGCTCGCTGATCCGCTTTCCATTGACATACACCTGCTGGTCGACAATCTTGACGTGGTCGCCGGGAATTCCAATCACGCGCTTGACGTAATGCGGGTGATCCTGAAAAGGAAATTTGAATACGATAATGTCCCCGCGGCGGATTTCGCGGTACGGAAGAAGATGGTCGTACCAATGTCCGCGCCCGCCAAAAATAAATTTATTGACCAGGAGATGGTCGCCAACGAGAAGCGTCGGCTCCATGGATTGCGACGGAATCTTGAACGCCTGCACGACAAACGTCGTGCCGAATAGCGCCAGGATCACCGTAACCAAAAGCGATTCGATGTACTCGCGCACCGTGGCGGGATGCGATTCCTCGCGGTGCGCCGCCGCAGCTTCGCGCGCTTCCACGGCCTGTGCGGTTTCTGACGTCACTTCATTCCTCAGTTTTCCTCAGCTCCCAATTGTATCAGGGCCGCGATCGCAGCGGATTGCTCCGCTTCTTTTTTGGTTCTCCCGCATCCCATCGCGCTTACTTGCCCGGCGATCCGGACCTCGACGCGAAAGGTTTTCTGATGATCCGGGCCGCTCTCCGAGATCACATGGTAGGCGCCCGGCGCCATCCCTCGCGATTGCAGGAATTCCTGCAGCGCGGATTTATGGTCGGTGTGGCCCAGGCGTTCGGCCTCGACCGCGATCGCTCCTTCCACGAGAGAGCGCCGCACGAATCCACGGGCCGCCTCAATCCCGCCGTCCAGATAAATCGCCGCGATCAAGGCTTCGTAGGCGTCCGCCAGAAGCGCCGGCTTGGCTCGCCCACCGGTTTTTTCTTCTCCGCGGCCGAGGCGCAAGTACTTGCCCAACCCGAGGCGCTGCGCGGAAAGAGAAATTGCGGTCGCGTTGACCAGGCGCGCCCGGCTCTTGGAGAGCTGCCCCTCGCTCCAATCCGGAAATTCGCGAACCAGCTCTTCACTCACCACCAACTCGAGGACGGCATCCCCGAGGAATTCGAGTTTCTCGTTGCTCTCGGCGGGCTCCTCCGCCGCGCGTTCCGGGATGC
The DNA here is from genome assembly GCA_963719875.1 of uncultured Acidobacteriota bacterium. Classification (GTDB taxonomy): domain Bacteria; phylum Acidobacteriota; class Terriglobia; order Acidiferrales; family UBA7541; genus Palsa-360. Next base: position 1,901,832 of record CAVRDJ010000004.1, read on the forward strand.
GGGAGCTGTGCATTAACGCCTGGTGAAGCCATTGAGGATCGCGGAATTGATGTCCGAGAATTGACTCCAACTCCGCGATCTCGCTGAAAGCCATATTCTCCAGCTCAGTCCCTGCTCAACTTTGTTCCCGAGGCCACGTCTTTCTTGACGGCTTCCACGCGAGCCTTGCATTGGTTTACCAGCGGCCCGGTCTCAGCACATTTCTGATACGCGGCGATGGCGCCGTTCATGTAGCTGGCTTGCGTATCGGCGTTGCCGAGCAAGTAGTAGTCGACCGGATCGGGGCTCGATGCGAGTTGCACGGCCTGCGTCAATTCGGTCCGGGCATCCTCGAATTTTTGATGGTCGATATCCATCAGGCCCAGACCGCTGTGAGCCAGCGCGAGCTTGTCATTCTTGGCCTTCTCGAAAGTGGCATCGTCCACGGTTTCCGGCTTGATCAGGGACGGAATCAGTTCGATGGCGTGGTGCGCATAAACCTCCGCTTTCTGCAACTGCTGCGGGCCGTCCGGGGTATTCGATTTCACGCGTCGCGGTATGGCCATTGCCAGCAGGGCTAGCACATCCACGTTATCGGGATTGAGTTCGAGCGCCTTGGCCCCCGCGGCGAACATCTTATCCGTATTTCCAGTGGTGTAATAGTCGGCCGTCAAGACCCCATATACTCCAGCCAGATATTTGCTCATTGGGAATTTGGTGATGAAATCCTCTCCGAGCTGGATTTGCATGGCCGGATCGGCGCCTTGCGTCGCTAGAAGGGCCTTGTAGGCGGCTTCTTCCGCTTTGTTGACCTTCTCCTTCGGCGCCTTTCCCGAATCTTTTGCGGCTGGCGCAGTCTGTGTTGGCGTTGACTGTGGTGTTGGCGATTGCATTTTCGGTTGACCGTACTGAGCTCTGGAAACGTCCGTCCCCGCTGAAAGTGCAACGGTAAGGCCGAGCAGTGCCGCCGACCACCTGAAAAACTTTGCCGTCATGATGGGAATCTCCTCCGCGAAAATGATTCTCGGAGATCGATCGAACGCTCCGAGTGGATTGCATATAGCCCCTGCACCCCTTGCCTCGTGCTGCACTGCGGCGCGAAGAGCAGGAATATAATTACGACTTACCGTCCGACTGCTTCTCGCGCGACGGCGTCTGGTAGCCCGTTTCGATCCCGCGTTGCGCGGCGGTCCGCGCCGAATCCGGCGCTCCCGCAACCGCCAACGCCCCGCGATACTCCAACACGGCGAGGTCCCTCTTCCCCTCTACATCGTACATTCTTCCGAGATAAATATGCGACCAGGAAAGATTGGAGGGATCGGGATGCGCGTTCGGATCGGCGAGCGGATTCTGCGCGGCCGCGATCACTTTCGTAAATAGTTCGCGCGCCCGATCCGGCTTGCCCTGAAGCGCGGAAGCCACGGCCAGGCCATACGTGGCACGCTCATCCTCCGGATGCGCCGCGAGCACGCGCTCAAAAGACGCAGCAGCCGCTGCCCCGTTCCGTGCGGAAATCTGCCGCTGCCCTTCGGCCAGATCGTCATCGAGCGGATTCGTCGAGGCCGCCGGCTTCACCGCCATTCGGGTGTTTTCCGGCGACGCCGTGCTTGCCGGGGCCGCATCCGCAAATTTTACGCCGCGCAACCGGCGTTGTTCCGCGTCAATGTCGATCCCCTTGATCAGATCCGGCAGATAATACCCCATCGCCGGTTCCGATTTTTCAAATCCGGAAAGTCCCGCATAAATGGGACGCACGAGAACGTATCCGCTGCCTTCGGCCTGGTCGATGGCCGAGGACAATTCCTCAGGGGAGAGCCGGCGCAATCGAAGCTCTACCGCGCGGACCAGGCATTCGTCAAAGAAACCCGAAAAATCGTCGTGCAAGTCAACCGGGAGCTGCGGGGCGTGCGCGGCAAATTCGAGCAGCGGCGAAGCCTTGGAAGCCTGGACGCGGTAGCGGATGGCGATCGGATCGAGAATGAAATGCAGGAAGGCATGGCGAATGTCGTCCATCGGCGGATTGGCACTGGGCCGGACAACCAGCGCGTACTGGTCGCCGAAAGTTTTGAAAACTGTCTTGTCCCCGGCCAGAGGTTCGACATAAACGGAAAACGAACGGCGGCTGCTCGAACGTATGATTTCCCGAAGATAATTTGAAACCGTGAAAACGAGATTAGAAATGGGGGCGCGCAAGCTCTCAACGCCTTGTTCGTAATCCGGCTGATAAAATTTCCAGAGCTCGTCGATCTTCGCCTCACTATAAAAATTAGCCAGGATCGGATTGAAACCTTCCAAGGTCAGCGCTTCCGGCGGCAAATCGTCACGGCGCAACTCAAACTGAAAATCCGGAGGCGGGCCTGCTACCAGGGCGAAAGAAACAAACCGGGAGAACGTGGCGCCCGAATCGCCCAGGGCGTGCTCGGTGTAGTACTTGCGAAGCGCAGCCACCGCAGGCCCTTGCAGCCCCTGCATTCGCTTGCGCAGCTGGACGCGCCCCGGAGTTTCTCCTGCGCTGCTCGCGCCGGACTCGTAGCCGGCCGCATCGAGCGCGCACATCACTGCAAAAAGCTGGGGGCGCGAATCGACGGAAACAGATCGGTGAGTTTCGTTCGGCGAGGAGGGAGAAGGAGCCTTGGCTGCCGGCGTTTGCCCATACGCACGCGTGAGCGCAACCATGAACAGGATAGCTCCAAGGCACGCCTTCCACACAAAGCGAATATTGTCAGAAATAAACCGCAATCGGTCACCCAGCCTGTTCTTGAATTTACAAGGCCCAGGCAACTCCGTCAAGAAACCCTTCCATAGTTGGAGGGTCATTTCAGCGACCAGGTTGTCCAGTCAGTATTGTAATGGGGAACGGTAGGACTAGAATAAAAATTCCATGCGGACTAATTCAACTTGAAATCGACACTGACGGTCACTTGCGAGGGAGCGGGTTTTCCGTCCACCAAGCCGGGAGAATACTTCCACTGTTTTACGGAGTCCACAGCGGCCTCCCGGAGAAGGAGCGGTCCGCTCACCGCTTTCGCACTGACGACCTTCCCATTGGCATCGACATTTGCGGAAACGATGACGGCGCCTTGGATATTCGTTTGCTTCGCCGTTGGGGGGTAGATGAGCCGCGCCGAAGAAATCAATTTCGGATCTTGAACCTTCGGGGCGGCGGATACAGGTGCCGGCACGATGGCAGGCGACGCGGAAGGAGGCGGCGTGGGCGGATTGGATGTGCGTCCGGCGGATGTAAGCAACCCGGCGGCGGGCGCTCCTCCGATCGTTTCAGTAGAAGCAATCTCAGCAATCGGCGCGGTTCCTTCGCCTTGAGTGGCGAGATTTTGATTCGGCGCGCTCGGGGAACCCATCTTCAAATTCGGAATCACCGGACGGCGGGAGGACGAGGCGTCAGGCTGCTTGGTGATGACCGCGTTTTTATCTTGCCGCCGGGCATTCCGTGAATCTGTGCGTGAGTCCGTACTTGCGGGGCTCTTCACTACGGCGGGCACAGGCGACGGCGACACATCGGCCGCGGGCTTGGCCTGCTCGACGGCGACCGGCTCAGCTTGAGTCTGCGGTGCCAACTGAGCCACTTCTTCCGGTGGTGCCTGGACTGGTTCCGGCGCAGTTTTTGCCACTGGAGGTTCCGGGATGGATGGCTGACTCGCAACGGTCGCTTTTGCGACCGGGACAGGGGCGGTCCCTCGGTGCAGGAAGAAGACTACGCCACAAACCCCTGCCAGCACCAATGCGGACACTCCCACAATCAACGGCACTCGTCCATTCGAGGCACTGCCAGAAGAGCTAGGCTGCTCATAGGCCATCAAGCCTTTACTCATGAAATCCCGCGATGGCACGTGAGTCGCAGAAGTAGTGGACGACGATTCCCTTTTTGCCCCAATCGCACGCTTCTCCGCCAGCGGTTCGGAAGCCGGCGAACTCCAGTTCGCGACCGAAGTGGGGTTGGCAATCTCGGAATGATTGTAGTCAGAAGCGTCCTTGGCCATCATCTCCGGGCCGGGTCTTCCCGGCTCGGTTTTCGACTCGCGTGTTGCGGGGGTAATGGGCCTACTCGCTAGTCCGCCAATGTCTTCGAACGTTGGTCCACTCCCCAAAGATACGCTTGCGGACTTTGCCGTCGCTTCGGCCATCCGAGGTTGCACTGGAGCCACTGGTGTCGGCGGAACTGGAGTTTCCCGAGGGGCAGGCGGGATAACCTCTGGAGCGGAAGCAGCAACAGGGTCAGCATCCTGGTGAATGCCCCAGAAATCGTTTACCGGTTCGATGAATTCGACTTCGACGTATCCCTTTACGCTCGGCAGGTTGCGCCCGCCCACTACCCGGCAAACCACGTCACGTCCCTTCGGATTCGAAACGATGACCGTATGCCCGACAGGCATATTTTTCGCGCTGCGAACGACCGCGCCATTGTCGAACACAATGACGGTCCTGGCCTCTTCCCGAATCGGCTGGGTCAGGCCCCCCGCTTCGCTGGGCAAACTGCGGATGGTGACGCCAACTTCCAGACAGACGGGATTGGAACGTGGGGATTGGCCAGCCTTATTCTCAGAATTCTGGGAAGGCGCACCCGGTTTGTCCGGGCTGTTCGAACCAGGGGAATCTTTGACCGTAAGCGTCATGGCATTCCGATCATGAACGGTCCCACGCACAGGGGTTTGCGTGCACCATCAGAATGTTGCTATTTTCGATCTTGGAGCGGAGGGTTCGCTATAGTACGAGCGTACTACATAGGAACTAGGGCGGTGCTCGAACATGCACGCGCGCGAATCCTAGAAATCACCGGTATCGAAACGGGGGAAATCCGGCTCGCGCGGCTACCCGCGGATGGAAATATCGCTAAAACTGAGAACCACGCGCCCGCCCGAAGTGAAGCGGCCAAAGCTCATCTGGGGCCGGAAACGCGAAAACAGGAGCACCAGATTCAGCTGGCGGCGAACCGTATCGGTATCAGGCCCGGCAAGAATCCTGTAACTGACGGCCTCACCCTGCGCGCTTACCGTGGCTTCCACGAGCAGCGCGTGGGGTCCGGAATGCCCGGATTCTTCGAGGCCGGTGATCGGGAATGGAGCCAGGGCCTCCAAGCGCGCCGGCTGGAGCAAATTCGTCGGCGAATCATTCGACCCCGCACGCAGCGGCACGCCCAGCCCGAGCAACTGGCAGACCAGGACAAATACCACGAAGGCGACTGTGAATCCGCCCGTCGCAGGGATGGCCAGAGGTTCAAGGATATTTTTCAGGACCAAATCAGCGCGAGTCCGCGCGCGACGCACATAATGCAACCAATCGCGGTCGGAAAGACGTTGCGCGGCCGCGACGCGAATCTGCAATGCCAGATCCGCCGGCGGCACGGGACGTTGCACACTGGACATCATTGATGACATTACCTGATACGCTCGCAGCTCTTCGCGGCAATCCTCGCAGCACTCCAAATGATGCCCGACGGATACGTGCGTATCGGCCCAAGTGCCAGTCGGCATCGCGTCGTCCAAATAGCCCGGCAATAATCGTCTTACTTTTTCGCAGTCCACTAGACACCTCCCTCTGCGTCACCCGTCTTGCCCGGATGCGCCCAGCCGGCTGTGTCGGTCCGGCTGGCTTTGTGTTCCTCCGCCGCGGTAAATAACGGGGAGTGCAATACCGATTCTCTCTTGTGCGGCCCGTGCGCTTGGGCATGCGTGCCATGCGGATTCCGAAGCAATAAAGGATCCAGGAATTCCCGCAACATTCGCCGCCCTCGCAAAATGCGTGATTTCACCGTGCCTACCGATACCGTAAGGACTTCGGCCACTTCCTCGTAGGACATCCCTTCGAGGTCTCTCAAAATCACGGCGCTTCGAAAAACTTCCGGAACTTTGAGCAACGCCTGTTGCACAGCCTGCTGTACTTCGTGAGAGGCAGCCTGGTCGAACGGCGTGCTACTTGCATCTTCGATTTCGAGAAATGCGTGGCCCTTTCCCGCTTCGCGGTCGATCGAATCCTGCTCCCGATGATGCCGCCACAACCAGCGGCGGTGATTCAGCGCCTCACGGATGGCGATCCGGTAAATCCAGGTCTTCAAGGAACTGCCGTGACGGAATCCCCGAATGCCGCGAAACGCCTTGAGAAAAACATCTTGCGTGATATCGGCGGCGTCACCAGATTCCGAGACCATCCCCGCAACCAGGCCGTAAACGGGGCCGGAATAATGCGTCACCAGCCACTCGAAGGCTGCGCCGGAACCACCCTGCAGCTCCGTCACAAGCTCGGCTTCGTCCTGGGACCACGGAAGGACGCGCGCCAAGTCAGACACGTTTGCCGCCTCTCTTTGCCTGCATGCGCCAAGCGTTTTTCGCGGGGAACTCACGCCAAACGCTTTGTGCCTTGCGCAACAGACCGGAAAGCCGCTTACTGGGTTTCCCGACCAGAAACCTGTTCAGCCCGAATCATCTGGCTGGTAAGCGCTTCAATAGAATTAGACACCATAAAGGGGGAATGGTTCCCCCTTCTTCGAATCATTTTGCTCCTAAAGTACTGGGTTTGCAATGGTACAGGGGTGGTAGAACCGGGTTGCAGGGAAAGGAGTTAGTAGAGGCGCCGGCTCAGAAAGGCTCATACTCATGCTAAGGAAGGGATTAACCAAACCGTTCCTGGTTTCAGGAATCTTCCCTGCTACCCGCAAAACAATCGTATTCACAGGTGTGCCGTTCGGGGATACCATCCTTGCATCGCACCGGAATCAGAAGCATCGGAGTAATGGAGTTGCTATGGACGGAAATCCGATTCGTCAAATTGCGCTAATAGGATTTGGAGAGGTCGGCGGCATTTTGGGGCATGACTTCGCGGCGGCGGGATTGAATGTTTCCACATTCGATATTCTGCTGAATGCGGAAGCGTCGCGTCCCTCAATTCTGGCCAAAGCGAAACGTGCGAGGGTCCTCGCGTGCGATACTCTCGAGAGGGCGGTCCGCGGCGCGGACTTGGTGATTTCCGCCGTGACGGCTTCCTCCGCCGTGGACGCGGCCGGGAGCGCTGCGCCTTTTCTACGCGCCGGCCAGATCTACCTAGATCTCAACTCGGTCTCGCCTGACACGAAGCTTGAAATCGCGCGCGCCCTTAACGGATCACCTGCCACATTCGTCGAAGCGGCCGTGATGGCTGCGGTCTCGCCGCAGCGGCTCAAAGTTCCGATGCTGCTGGGAGGCGCGTACGCAGCGACTGGCGCCGAGCGGCTGCAAGCGATTGGCATGAATGTAAAACCCATCAGCGACCGCATCGGCGTCGCATCGGCGATCAAGATGTGCCGCAGCATCATCATTAAAGGTCTCGAAGCGATCACCGTGGAGTCGATGTTTACGGCGCGGCGATATGGCGCCGAAAAGCAAGTTCTCGAATCGCTGGCCGCGACGTTCCCCGACATGGGTTGGAACGGCGCGCTGCCGGATTATTTAATCAGCCGCGTGGCGGAGCACGGAAAAAGGCGCGCGGCTGAGATGCGCGAAGCGGCCCAGGCCGTTGCGGACGCGGGACTGGAGCCTTTCACAGCGCTGGCAACCGCACAACGCCAGGATTGGCTCGCGCAGTTGATCGCGGAACATGCGCTCGCCCTTCCAAAGGGCGAGACTTTTGCGTGGCAGAAACTCGCCGACGCGATTGGAAAGGCTGCGTCTGAGACCGAAGAACCTGTGCGAAAATCATAGATGCAAGTTCACCGCGCCAAGCTGCCATCCGTAAGGAGAGATCCTTTTCAGCCCACAGTTATCCCGCATCGTTTTGTTACGGCTTTTGAAAGAACTTTGGCCGCGCTTATGAACTTGACCAGCCCGTACGGCCAGCGTACGCTTTTGCCATATAGAGAAACTCGAGTTAGAAAATTCTTTTGAACGACGAAACCCAATTGCTCCAAATGGGGGCCCAATGTCCATCAGGAAATCTTGCTTGGTGTTTGTTGTAGCTCTTGCCGGCGCCTTACCTGCGTACTCCAAAGATCAGCCTGTGGCAGCATTGACCGGCGTGGTGACCTCCGAAGCGGAAGGACGCATGGGAGGAGTGCTGATTACCGCCAGGCCCCAGGGAGCGAACATGACGGTTACGGTGATCAGCGACGATCAAGGCCGTTTCGCCTTCCCGCCAGGAAAGCTCCAGCCAGGTAAGTATGCTCTGACCATTCGGGCCGTTGGGTACGAACTCGCTGGACAAACTGCGGCGGAGATAAAACCCAGTGGAGCAGCCCGCGCGGATATCAAGCTCGTGAAAACGAGAGATCTTGCATCGCAGCTTACTGGCGCAGAGTGGATGATGAGTATCGCCGGAAACGAGAAACAGAAGAGAGCCCTGTTTCACTGCGACCAATGTCATTCACTGGATCGAGTGGCTAAGAGCACCTATGACGCAGAAGGTTGGCTTTCCACGCTGCATCGGATGCAGAATCAATGGCAAGCGGGCAGCACCTTCACCCACCCGATGCCCCCTACCTACCCGCCTAAGGAATATCCGACGGACCCGGAGCTGGCGAAATATTTGAGTTCCATCAATTTGAGCAGCGACAGAACCACGTGGGCCTATGACCTGAAAACCTTTCCGCGGCCCCGAGGAGCAGACACACGGGTAGTTATCACGGAGTATGAAATACCTCGCGCGGGAAGTTCTCCCCACGACCTGGCCATCGACCGCGACGGGATGGTTTGGTACGACGATTTTCAGAGCCCCGATATTGGGAGGCTGGATCCGCGCACGGGTCAATTTAAGGAGTGGACGCTGCCTAGACTCAAACCAATTCTGCCTTCAAATAGCTTGACGATCGAGCTGGATAGTCAAGGAAATCCATGGTTCCCGCGCGGTTACCAGGGATGCTCCGTAACGATGTTCAACGTCAAAACGGAAAAGTTTCAAACCTGGAGCGCTCCGGCGGAATATAACGACGATCATGCCAGCTGCACGCAAGGAAATGTCGGACCGAACGGGATGGTTTGGTTTAACAGCTTCAACACCAGCAAGATGTTCGAGCTCGATCCCAAGACAGGGGAAGTCAAAGTCTTCAATGCCTTTCCCCCTGGCAGCGTGCAATATAAGGGCCCGAATCGCGTTTTTTACTTTGGCATCGATGAAAACTTCGCGACGTCGGAAAAGACCCACAAAATGTATGGAAGCGCTATCGCTGAAAATGGGAACCCAATTTATTGCGACATTGAGGGAAGCACCATCGCAGTTCTGGATCGCGCGACCGGGCAGGTAACTTTATATCCGACGCCGACTCCGGCCGCCGCTCCTCGTCGCGGTTCCATCGATTCCGCCGGCAACTTTTGGTTCGGAGAGTGGATGGCTGGCCAATTGGGAATGTTCGATCCCCAAACCAAGGAGATTAAGGAGTGGAGGCCGCCGGTTCCTTGGAGCGGTCTGTATCGGGCGGCGCGCGACAAAAATGGAGACGTTTGGTCAGGAGCAATGAGCACGGATTACGTCCACAGACTCAACCCAAAAACAGGCGAATGGCGGGAATATATGTTGCCGACTCTCGGCGGAGAGATGCGGGATATCAAGATTGTCGACTCGGGAGCAACGCCGACAATTTGGGTGCCACTAGTTCACGCCGGCATACTTGCCAAGATAGAACCGCTGGAGTAGCAGACTGCCGCAACAGAGTCTCTGTGAGATTTCAAAATTGGCCCGTCTATGTAGCGCCCGCCTTCAGGCGGGCATCTGCCCGATTTTAAAGTGCCCGCCTGAAGGCGGGCGCTACACGAATCAATACCGAGTCCTCATACAGACTCAAAAGCCACGCCCTAACTAAAGGAAGCAATCCATGTCAACTGAACCGATCTACGACCTCGCGCATCTCGCCCACATGGAAATGCTGACGCCGAAGCCGGACGAGAGCTTGAAATTTTTCGTGGACGTGATGGGCATGACAGAAACTGCACGCAAGGGCGATTCCGTCTATTTGCGCGGTTGGGATGATTACGAGCACCACACACTGAAACTGACGGGTTCAAAAACTTCGGGCATGGGCCACATGGCGTTTCGCGCGCGGAGCCCGCAGGCGCTCGAGCGCCGAGTCGCAGCGTTGAAAGGCTCAGGCTACGACATCGGATGGACCGACGGCGACCTCGGCCATGGCCCGGCGTTTGCCTTCCACGATCCGGACGGCCACAAGGTCGAGATTTATTATGAGACCGAGTGGTATAAAGCGCCGCCCGAGTTGCGCCCCGCTCTGAAAAACCAGGCCATGCGATTCCCTGCCCGCGGCGTCAATGTGCGCCGGCTCGATCATCTCAACTGCCTCGCCGTCGATATCAAGGCCAATCGCATTTTCTTCCAGGAATATCTGGGCTGCCGCCTCACCGAGCAAATCGTAATGAACGATGGATCGGAAGCGGGCATGTGGCTGACGGTCTGCAACAAGAGCTACGATTTCGCCTACACGCGCGACCATACCGGGACGCGCGGCCGCTTCCACCACGTCACCTACGCCGTCGATTGCCGCGAGGATGTTCTGCGCGCCGCCGACATTTTCCTCGAAAACGGCGTCTTCATCGAAACTGGCCCGCACAAGCACGCCGTCCAGCAAACGTTTTTCCTCTACGTTTACGAGCCCGGCGGCAACCGCGTGGAAGTTGCCAACGCGGGCGCGCGCCTGATTCTGGCCCCCGACTGGAAACCCATCGTGTGGACAGAGGAAGAACGCAAAAAAGGCCAAGCCTGGGGACTCAAGACCATCGAGTCGTTCCACACGTACGGAACGCCGCCAGTGGATCTGAAAGATGATTAGCCCGGATTTCTCACTGGCCAGTAGCGCAGGCTTCAGCCTGTGGGTTTTGGTCCTTGCAAAGTCTAACCCCCGCAAGCTGAAGCGTGCGCCACTAAATACTATAACGTTGCGCAAGTTCGTGCCGACCGCATCAAACTGAAGCGGTTGCAAACGGTATAAGCGCTCGGGCGGCATCCCGCGCCAGGGTTACCCGAAAGGGTTCAATTCCAGTGGAGCATTTTTTCAATTGCCCGTACTGTGGGGAAGAAATTTCGATGGTGCTGGACCTTTCGGTTCGCCATCAAACGTACGTCGAGGATTGCGAAGTCTGCTGCAATCCCATTGAGATTACTTACGCGGTGGAAGACGACGCGCTCTCCAGCTTCGCTGCTAAAGTACTGGAATAAATGAAGAACGCGGCACCTGAACTTCAGATGCACTAGAAGGCTGTCCCAACCACCCATCCTGGAAATGTATCTAGTTCGATGGGTTCGCCGGCGGCATGGCTTCGGGAGCGTCTGCTGGGGCGGGACCGACACGCTCCACGATCGCGTGCTGGATAAGTACAGGTGTGAGCGGTTTGTCGCTGCCGTCGCGCTTGACGCGCGCGATTGCTTTTACAACGTCCACGTTGCCGCATTCTCCCCAAATCGTATAACCACCATTGAGAGAAGGCTGTGGCGCCTCGGTAATGAAGAATTGGCTGCCGTTCGTGTTCGGCCCTGCGTTGGCCATGGCCAGGCGTCCCGGCGTATCGAACTTGAGCGACGGCACGACTTCGCTCTTGTACGGAAAACCGGGGCCTTCCGGATGTCCCGTGCCGTTGCCGAGAGGGTCGCCGCCCTGAATCATGAAGTCGGGAATCACCCGGTGAAACGTCAGGCCGTCAAAAAACTTTTTGCGTGTGGCCTGCTTCGTTTGCGGGTCCACATAGGAGAGCTTTCCGATCGCCAAACCCACCATGGTGTGGACGGTGACCGGCGCCTCGGTTTCATAGAGCTTGCACGCAATGTTTCCTTTGTCAGTTTGAAATGTCATGTACAGGCCGGGTTTTCGCTTATCGGCCTGAGCCGCACTGGATGTGGCCGCACGCAAGTGAGGCGCTGTTAGAAAAGCCCCCGCAACTGGCAATACCGCGAAGAGCGAAGCCAACAGCCACATGTGCTTTCGTATCTGCATGCTTGTTCCCCCTGGGAAATTGAGAACTCGGGATTTTACGCGGAATCTCCGATTTCTTCTTTATTATGGCGGACTCCAAGTAGAGCCCGCACCCGATCTTTGCCGCAAAACGATACCCCCGCCTTCCACTCACGTCAAGCGCGGGCCGGAGCAAGCCCACTTACCACCTCAGGTTAGCTTGTTCGCACAATTCATTTAGCGGGAGTTGGCTCAAACTGATTAATTAAGCTCTGAAATTGGTGGACGTGACAGGGATCGAACCTGCGGCCTTCCCGATTTCATCGGGACGCTTCCCTTTTTCTCTGCCAACTGGATGAGTTGGAAATTGGTGGACGTGACAGGGATCGAACCTGCGGCCTCATCCATGCCATGGATGCGCTCTCCCAGCTGAGCTACACGCCCGTCCCAGAACTATACGATCTACTGCTGGTCTGGCGGACCGCAAACATCTTAACGAATATCCCATTGAAATTCCACTGCCGTGCACGACGGGCTGTGGGACGGTTTGTTTGGTAGGGCAGCCACTCTTGGCTGTCCCTTGCAGTCTCGGCATGGTGTACGCGGACAGCCAAGAGTGGCTGTCCTACTCTCCTCACTTCCACTAGAATGTCAACCCTATGCCTAAACTCACATTTCTTGGCGCGGCGGGAACCGTAACGGGCTCGAAATATCTGGTGGAAGCCGAAGGCAAGCGGCTACTGGTAGATTGCGGCTTGTTCCAAGGGCTGAAGGAACTGCGCCAGCGCAACTGGAACCCGCTTCCGGAAAAACCCGCAACGTTTGACTGGTGCGTGCTGACGCACGCGCATTTGGACCACACCGGGTACTTACCGCGGCTCGTGCGCGACGGATTCCACGGCCCGATCTATGCCGACGCGGCGACGATCGAGCTGTGCAACATCCTGCTCGCCGATTCCGCGCATTTGCAGGAAGAAGACGCCGATAAGGCCGGGCGCGGCGGGTACAGCAAACACGCGACGCCATTGCCGCTCTATACGTCGGAAGATGTCGCGCCGGTGCTGAAGGCGCTGCGCGAGATTCCACGCACCGATCCATTCGTCATTTCGCCGCAGTTCACGGTGCGCCCGCACGACGCCGGGCACATTCTCGGGTCGTCCAGCCTGGAGCTGACGATCACCGAAAATGGAAAGAAAATGGTGGTTCTGTTTTCCGGGGACGTCGGCCGCTATGGCCAGCCCATCCTGAAGGATCCGGAAGCGCCGCCGCGCTGCGACGTGCTCCTGTGCGAATCGACTTATGGAGATCGCGATCATCCTTCGGGTGCGCCGGAAGACGCGCTGGCGGAGGTGGTCAATCGCGTGGCGAAACGCGGCGGCCAGATTGTCATCCCGGCGTTCGCCGTGGACCGCACGCAAACGATCATGTACATCGTCCGCAAGCTCGAGGACGCCCGCCGCATTCCACACTTGCCTGTGTTCGTGGACAGCCCGATGGCCATCAGCGTGACCGATTTATATTTGCGCCACCACGAAGACCACGATCTGACGTTTACGGCGGAAGAAAAAAACGGCAATCCCCTGGACGCCCACACCGTGCACTACATGCGCACGGTGAACGACTCAAAAAAAATCAACGAGGTGCGGACGCCAGCCATCATCATTTCCGCAAGCGGCATGGCTACCGGTGGGCGCGTGCTCCATCATATTGCGCGCCTGGCGCCGGATCCCAAAAACGCGATTCTCCTGGCTGGATTCCAGGCCGAAGGCACGCGCGGCCGGGCGCTGGAAGAAGGCGCGAAAACGGTGCGCATTCACGGCGAAGATGTCCCGGTCGCCGCGGAAGTTATCAATCTGCGGCAATTTTCCGCGCACGCGGGCCAGAGCGAACTGTTGCGCTGGCTCACCGGTCTTCCCGCGCCTCCGCGGCAAACTTATCTCACTCACGGGGAACCTCAGGCTTCCGCCGGGCTCAAAGCAGCGATTGAATCCGCCTTTCGATGGCGCGTGGCGCTGCCGCAATATCTCCAGACCGTGGACCTGACGGCTTAGCGCACTTCGCCGCCATCCCCTGTCGAGCCATTTAAGAATGTAACCGAAGGGTAGATCGTCGAGACATTTGAAATGTAACCCGAGAGTCGTCGCCGCCGTGGCTGTGGGAAAGTGGAAATCGGGTTTTGATTTCCACTTTCCCACAGCCATTTTCTCGGCCGGTGCCTCCTTGCACCGGTGTTTCCGGCATTGCTTTCGGGCTCAGGCGCCGGTTGGCCATCCGGTAGATTCGCTCCAGTTTGCGATCGATGATTCTGGCTAACTGAAACGGGTCCAGACGCTTTCTCTGCTCCTCCAGCCAGGCCACTCGCTCGGCGTTGGCCTCCGGGCAGGCCTTCACGCGCTCCAGCGGAGTGCGCGGCCCGTCGTAGACCCGCCGCACCTTCGATCCCACGCGCACCTTCTTCAGCAACTTCACCGAAGGTAAAAACAGGTTCAGCCACAATCGCAATTCACAGCTGTAGAGATCGTTGATGGCCTCCACCGCCTCGTGCCTGTCGTAGCGTTCCCAGCCCAGCAGTTTGCGCACATGCGTCCAGTTCTTCTGTTCGATATGCGCGTTATCGTCCTTCTTGTAGGGACGCCCTCTGGTGAGCTGGATCTTCTGCTGTTCGCACCAGCCCTTCAAATGCCAGTTAATAAACTCCGAGCCGTTGTCCGAGTCCACGCCTCGCAGGCGGAACGGCAAGACCTCGGCAATTCGATTTAAGGCCTGTTGCACGGCCTGTTCGCCGCGTCCCAGCACCGCTCGCGATTCCGTCCAAGTGGTATGAATGTCGGTCACATTCAGTGTGTGGGCGAACTCTCCGCTGGCCGAGTTGCCCGAATGCGATACCAAATCCACTTCCGTGAAACCGGGGATCTGCACGTCCCAGCGATCCGTTTTCACCGGAATCTGGTGCTTGAGCAAATAACCCGGCTTGGTACGCCCGTAGATGCGTCGCTTACGCTGCGTCTTTTGCGCCTGCAATCGCCGGTCGATCTGTCGCGGGCTGATCTGCAACAACTGCTTCTCCACGGCAGGCGAAACACCAAACCGTTTGCGAATCCACGGCATCCAGCCGGGCAGCACCGCCCTCAGGCGCACCGACCATGGATAGCCCGCGGCCTCCCACACCGCCCGCACGACCGCCACAGCCTCCGGGCTATAACTCACTCCGCGTGGCCGTGGAACTGGCCGCCGCTTCTCGGGTTGTGGTCCGTTCAGCAGCCGGATGGCATACTTGCGGTGATAGCCGGTGTTCGCGCAAAACTCGCTCAAGATCACGTTCTTGCTCTTCCGTTCCGCTCTGTGATATCGCTCATAAATCGCCCGCAGATACTCCCATCGTCCCTTGTTTCCCAACCCAACCTCCTCATTTCGTTTTTTGGTTGGGTTACATTCTAAATGGCGCGACGTTGCACCCTTCGGTTACATTTTAGATGGCGCGATACGCATCCTTGCGCCGGGCGCCGCGAGGCGTGTTAGAATCGGCGGGAGCCCACCGCCCCGCCCGTCGGAGGGGATATGTTTTTTCGCCGATTGCCACTTTTCCTTTTACTGTTGGCCCTGGGTGTATTGCCAGGAAGGGCTCAATCCCGGCGAGACATCTTCAGTATCGGCGGCAGTATCCGTGACGGAATCGACCACCACGCCATAGAAGATATTCCAGTGACATTGAAACAATTGAGCGGACCCACGATACAGACTGTCTATACGCGCGCGGGCGGCGATTTCCAAATCGATGGACTACATAACGGCGACTATATCCTCGAGATTGTCGTCAGGGACTACGAGCCGGTCCGGGAATCCATGACGATCTCGGGCAACAGCCATCTGGGACTTTCTATTTTTCTATCCAGGTCCCCCGGGAAAGTCCCGAATTCGGTGAGTCCCGGCTTGCAGCTGTCGATCTCGGCGCATCAGTTGAGCGTCCCTCACAAGGCCCATGATGAATTTGAAAAAGGGATGACCCTGATCTATTTGAAGTCGGATTACCGCGGGGCCATCACCCAGTTTCAACTCGCGATCAAAGATTTCCCAACGTATTACGAAGCCTACGCGGAAGAGGGCAGCGCCTATTATCAACTTCAAGACATGGGCCCTGCCGAAGAAGCACTGCGGAAATCCGTCGATCTCAGTTCGGGACAGTATGCGGATGCTTCGTTCACCCTCGCGGCGGTCCTCACCGAAAAGAAACTTTTCCAGGAAGCAGTCACGGCTGCCCGGCAAGGAATCTCTGTCGACTCTTCCTCCTGGCGAGGCCCCTTTGAATTGGCGCGCGCGCTGACAGCCCTGAAGCAAATAGAGGAAGCGGAAAAGAGCGCGCAACAATCCCGGGATCTGATGCCGGATAATCCCCCCGTCTACTTATTGCTGGCCAATATTCATATTCAGCGGAAAAACTACCCTGCGTTGTTGAGGGATCTCGATGATTATCTCCGGCTGGCTCCGACCGGCACGGAGGCCGAGCAGGCGCGCAAAACACGAGAGCACGTGCAGTCTATTCTGAATTCCCCAAAGGGCGAATCCGCTGACAGTGAAAATGATAAGTCGCCAGACGATGACGAGGACGCGGATCCTGGCCCCGAAAAAGACTCATCTCCGCCCGCCGGACCGGATACGTCGGGGCTTCCCTCCTTACCGGCGCCCACCCCGGGAAATCAGTAATCCTGTCGACCCCTTGGGGGCGAGAGCACGATCAAATAATTTTTAATAAAAAAGATGTAACCCGCCGGGGAGGTGGTACGTCAACCTATTCAAGACCACTCGGGGGGGTAGGAAGCGACCACCAAGAAGCAACCGACCGTTTGCTTCCTACCCCTTAAATTAAGAAGCCCCTGCTTGGCAATAATCCAAAAAAGCTCTTACGTCGCCACGCTGGCCTGACTGTTTGGCACATGCAGCGGCATGGCGGGAACTTCCGCCAGATGTAATCCCAGAACGAACATGGGTAAAGGCGCGACGCGCCCCCACCGGTTTAGATCCCATCCCGCGCGGATAAAATTGACTTCCGGGACCAGAGTCAACTCCAGGACAGCCCGCGTCTCGCCTCGATAGAACTGCTGCGGCAATTTCAGGAGGGGTTGCGTGCCCCAGTTTTCTCCGTCCGCGGAGCCCCAGATGGACACGTCGACCGATTCCTGCTCGATCTGTTCGCGGATCAGCATGGTGCAATAAAAAGTGCGCGTTGAACTCGAACGGATATCGGCGATCTCGCCGTGGCCGTTTTCCTGGAGGAGCGTGCCTTGCGGTATGAGATCGAATTCCATGCCCATTCGGTTTCTCCTGGGATTTCGCGGCGGATTCTAACACAGGACGCGCGTTTGGGTCACGGGCGGAGCTTCGACAGTTTTTCGGCGCAGGCGGCCAGCGTCGATTCTTTCTTGCAGAACGTGAAACGAACCTGGCGGGCTCCCATGGCCGAATCGTCGTAAAAGCTCGAACCGGGCACGACAGCGACTCCAATTTTCTCGACAAGATATCTCGAGAAAGAAAGATCGTCCGGAAAGTTGAATCCCGAAATATCGGTCATGATGTAATAAGCGCCGGCAGGTTTGAAGCAGCGGAAACCGGCGTCCGCCAGGATGGCCAGCATGCGGTCGCGCTTCACGAGATAGGTCTCGGCGAGCTTTTGGTAATAGCTGGGCGGCAATTCGAGGGCGACCGCGCCGGCCTGTTGCAGCGGGGCCGCGGCGCCGACCGTCAAGAAATCGTGCACCTTGCGAATCGGAACGGATGCGTCCGGCGGGGCAATGGCCCAGCCGACGCGCCATCCGGTGACGCTATAAGTTTTGGACATTCCGTTGACGGTGATCGTGCGGTCGCGCATGCCGTCGAGCGAGGCCATCGAGATGTGCTTGGTGCCGTCAAAAATAATGTGCTCGTAAATTTCATCGGTGACGGCGAAGGCGTTCCAGCGCACGCAGAGGTCGCGGATGAATTCCAGTTCTTCGCGGGAGAATACTTTTCCCGTGGGATTGTTGGGCGTGTTGACGATAATGGCTTTTGTCCTGGGGCCAAACGCGCGCGTGAGTTCGTCGCGGTCGAAATTCCAGCCCGGCGGCTGAAGCTGCACGAAGCGCGGCGTGGCGCCGGAGAGAATCGCGTCGGGACCGTAATTTTCGTAGTGCGGCTCGAAGATCACGACTTCGTCGCCGGGATTGATGATCCCCATCATCGCCGCCATCATGGCTTCGGTCGAGCCGCAGGTGACGGTGATTTCGCGCTCCGGATCGACGCGCACACCCTGCGTGCGCTCGAATTTCCGGGCGATGGCGTCGCGCAATTCTTTCGCGCCCCAGGTAATGGCGTACTGATTGATGTCGTCGGAGATGGCCTGGCGGGCGGCTTCCTTGACTTCCGGCGACGCGGGAAAATCCGGGAATCCCTGCGCCATGTTGACCGCGTCGTATTGCAGGGCCAGGCGAGTCATCTCCCGAATCACGGATTCGGTGAATCGCTCGGCCTTGGCGGACAGCGCTCGCCGTACCCCGGCCGCAATCTGACTCGCGCCTGTGGTGGACACTTCGCCCGCGCTCAATGCACTTCACCTGTTTCTTCCGGCGTTTCACTCGCCGCGGACGGGGGCGCGGTCACGGTTTTCGCCGGCCCGTTGACCGGGAGGCGCGTCTGCTGCTGATCGGCGGCGCGCGGCGGTCCATATACTATTCGGTACACTTCCGAGTTGCGGATCACGATCTGCACGTACTCCCTTGTCTCGGTGAACGGAATGGATTCCACGAACTCCGCCGTCTCGAGATAATTCTGGCCCGCGGTCCATTGCCCCACGCGGTCCTCACCGGCATTGTAGGCTGCCAGGGCCGCCTCCGGCGTTCCGAAGGCCTGGATCAGATTGGCCAGGTAGCGCGAACCAAGCATTAAATTGTAACCCGGATCGGTGAGTCGCGTGCGCGCATAGCGAACTTTTAATTGGCGCGCCACTTTGGAGGCCGTAGTGGGCTCGACTTGCATCAGACCGATCGCGCCCGCGTGCGACATCGCTTTCGATTCAAACGCGGACTCCTGCCGAATCAGTCCGGCGACCAGCATCGGGTCCAATTGATTGCTCGCCGCCGCGCTGCGTAGATTCAATTCATAGGGGAGAGGAAACGCCGAGCGCCAGGCGTCATTCGGAATGTCCGCGATGCGCCGCGCCTCAAGCTGAGGAATGGCCTGCCGCACGGCTGCCATGCCGGCGCCGTAATGCCCGGCGGCAATCGCGGCGCCGGCCGCGTCGAGCAGGAATTTCGGCGCATGAGTCGTAGCGTAAGCGGCCCGATATTCCAGCTCCGCGGAAGCATCGAAAGCAATGTCGCTGAGCGCGCGAGCGCGGGCCTGCCGCTCTTCCGTGGCCGTCTCTACCGGCTGATCGAGCGGCGGCAGAGGCGGCGCGGGAGGAATCGTCAAACGCAAATCACCGGGAATCACCGGCGAAGCGCCAATCCCGTCCGGCTCCGGACGCACGCGCTCGGCGGCCTTGGCTCCAAAATAGGTCAGAGGAAATCGATTGGCGGCGGCGAGATAAAAATTTCGCGCGTGCTCCGGGTTTCCCGAGCGCTCGTAGGAACGCCCGAGCCAGTACAGTGCGTCCTGCACGTAACTCGACAGGGGAAACCGGCGGACGTAGGCTTCCAGCATATCCGCAGCTTCGGGTTTGCGATCCAAATAGGCAATCCACGCCAGGCGCCACTCGGCGGTGGACGCGTTTCTCCCGTCCGGTGAAATGTCCAGTGAACGGCGATAAAATTCCGCGGCGCGCGCGCGATCCAGGTTCACCCAATAAAAGTTGCCGGCTCCAAACAGCGCGTCCGCGGTCCAGGAGCTTTGCGGATAGCGTTTCACGAGTTGGTCGACATCGTCGAGCAACTGCGCTTCGAGTTTTAACCCGCGATGGGCTTGCGCGATAGAGAAAATGCGCTCGGCGTCCAGTTCGGGATCGGCGATGGAAATTTCGGCCAGTTGGTCGAGCTTGCCTCCCAATTCGACTTCGCACTGCACGATGCGAAGGTCGGCGCGCTGATGGTCCGTGCCCGACAACTTCGGAAGCAGGCTGGCGAATTCCGTGCTCGCCTCGCGCCAGCGCTTGGCGACGTAGAACGCCTCGGCCCGCGCGATCTGCGTTTGCAGGGGCACGCCGGGGAAGGACTCGCCGAGCGCGGATTGCAGCGCCGGAATTCTCAGCGCCGCCTCTTTCGCCTCATCGTTCAGCGGAAAGCGGTAGTAGAGGTCCAGATAATCCGCGGCCGCTGCGACGGGCTTTTCGGCTTTCGTCGCGGAAATTTTTTCATGCGCCTGCGCGCGCAACAAAAGCAGAGCCGGCTTTGCACCCGTATTCGGATCGGCATCCAGCGCCGCCAGGGCCTCTCCGCCCTTCCCGATTGTCAAAGCCGTCTGCGCCAAAGCCGTGACAGTTAGTTCGGTCATCGCGCTGTCGGGAAAATCTCGCAGAATACTTTGGAACTGTTCGAGCGCCGCTTCTTTCTGCCCGAGATCGAGAGAATCCTGCGCCTGCCAATACAGCACATATTCGCGGAGCAACTTATCGCCGGTGGCCTTGCGCAACCAGCCCAACGCCAAATCCGGTTTGTCACGCATGAGATCGTAATAGCCGAGGGCGAGCGCCGCACGGGCGCTGGTTTCAGATTTCGCATTTCGCGCAGCAAGTGCAGAAAGCGCCGCGTACGTGGTCGCGTTCGGCTGGTCGCGGAGCGCACGTGAAAGTTGCGCGAGTTGCTTTTCGAGAAGGTCCGCTCCCGAAATCGCGGCAGCCGTCGATGGCTTTTTCGGCGCCGCCCGCTTGGTTGCAGATTTTTTTGCGGATTTCCTGGCCGTCTTTGCGGGAATTTGCGCACGGGCCTGCGGCACGGCAAATAGGGACAGAGCCACAGCAACAACACCTGTCAGGATGTGGAAGTGGACAGATTTCCGGGCAAGTGAGTCCGCACTACCGGCGCAGGACGGGAGAGGGATAAGGATACTCGCCGAGCGCTTGCGGATCTCCACCGCCCAATATTTCCACCATCCAGTCATAAAAGTAGTCCACTGGATGCCCCTGGATGGATTGGAACCGGCGATCGTATTCTTTGTGAGCCTTCTCAATGTCATCACGCAGTCTGAAACACAAATCCTTGTTCTCGCGCCCGAGCCGTACGTCTTCCGGACGCAGCATCCGGATATCCTGCATGGATACCTTGGCGACGCGGAAGGCGCGCCGGTGCAATTCTTGCTCTTCCGGTGGCAGCGAGTCGAGATCAAAAACGGGCGCCGCTTCCACCGGTTCAACTGCAGCGTGCTCCTCAACGGCCGGATACGCCTCTCCGGGAAGATCCAGTTCAAAATCCGGCGCCGGATCGTGCAGAGTTACCGGCATGGGATCATTTAGAAATACCGGCTCCAAAGAGGCAGCAGGCCCGCCAGCCGCAGACATTTCAACGGCCGGCGCAATATCGGAAAACGCAGGAGGCTCAACCGGAGGAGGAATTTCAGAAACTGCCGGCGCGGGCGCCGCCCACGAAGTCTCTTTCCTGGGATGCGCGGGCGCGGGCGGAGGCTGCTCGAATCCACGAGCCGGCGGCGCACTCATGGAAGGCACACGCAGAATCTCGGATTCAAACGGCATGCGCATGGCGGGCTGCAACGCGCTGGTCACAAATCGGGAAAGGACTTCGAGTGTAGCGGCGAGCGAAGCCGCGGACGTCTGGGCGCGCAGCATCGAAGGCAACGCGTTGCTGGCGCGGCTGCTCGCGCAGGCGGCCACCATGTCGTTGACCGCCTGGTGCAATTCGTCCGCAGTGCGCTGAATTTTCTCGAGGTTGTCCCGCAGCGTTCGCGATACGGCCTGCTCGACTGTGTTTGGATCTGCCGCCATACCCGTGCGCCTCCCGACGGGTGCGGGCTGTACTTGCAGCCCGCCAGAACTAACGCTGGCCTCAAACTCCATTATCGGAACTGCCGGGAAGTATTGTCAACTCGGCATCGGATGAAGGTTTCGGTCCGGGTACTGAAGGTTAGAGGCTGGAGGTTAGAGGTTGGAGGCTCGAATTCTCAGCACAATAGCTCACAGTTGGAATGAACACTCGTTCCGAGAAGCCGAGTTTTAGTGAAAGTATTTGGAGGCGGGGGGAGTTGAACCCCCGTCCGAAAAGCGCTACGGCTCGAAGCCTACATGCTTAGCTCAATTCCGTTTGTTTCGCCAGCCACGCTCAGAATGAGCAAGAAACGCGACCGGCTAGCCCGATTGGTTCTCGCCGTCTCGCCGCGGACCGAGACTTGACGGCCAGCCTACTGTGTGACGTTTCTTGCCGGGCCCGTAGGCGAAGCCCGGGGAAACGTAGCTACGCTAGTTTAAGCTAGGCAGCCAAAGCCAACTGTTGGTTGGCAGTTCTAGTTTTCCACCCGATTGCGGGCAGGTGGCGCCCGGCATGCCTTCGAGTCGCGACAGCTTCCGTCGAAACCGTGTCGCCCCCTGTGTTGTATTTTAACACTATCCCAGGCAGAAGAGTTGGAAGTTGACAGTCGAGAGTTGAGAGTCATGAGCGCGGGGGCAATAAGACAGGGACATAACAGCGCAAAATCGATTCACACCAATAAACTCAAACCTTGGAACTTGATGGCAAATATCGCGCTGCCTGAAAAACATCTCGCGGAAGAATTGGAAAGATACGAAAGTGCGGATCAAGGCGCGCGTTTGCGAAGTGGTACTTCCGGACACAAAATGGACGGAAATCTTGGAGCCCGTTCCAGACCCACCCTTGTTTCGCAATGATGGCCGACCCGCTTGCCCCATTCGAATGTCGATTCCCTGGGTCCCGCCGGGATATGCTTTGCGAAAGGGAGCTCAGCAGGCCTACTCTGACGCAAGGAAACAAGGTCATCCGGGGAATATCGGTCAAGATAAGATGAACCGGCGCAAGCAGAGTGATGGATGACTGTCTAAACTAAAGGAGGACACTATGAAAAAGCTGCTGATCGTGAGCCTATTGTCATGCGTTTCATGCTTTGCTCAAACGCCTGCTTCTGCGCAGAAGCAATCCACATTCAAGAAAGAGAACTTCAGTTACAACGAATGGACCAAGGGGAAGTTTTCAGAAGTTGTTACCGTCGCGAATCCGGGGAAATTCATCTTCCTGGCGGGAATTGGGCCGGAACGAGAAGGCGACGGGAAGATCGTCGAAGAAGGTAACTTCGAAGGTCAATGCAATTATGCGTACGGCAAGATCAAGAAGCTTCTCAAGCTGCAAGGGGCGACGATGAATGACGTGGTCCGAATCGTAACTTACATTACGGATATCAGATTTTTTCAGGATGCGCTGAAGTGCCGCAGGGAAGCGTTTGGCGAAGCGCCGATCCCCGCGTCGACCTTGCTGAACGTCCCCCAACTTGCCTGGCCGCATATGATGATCGAGATCGACGTAACCGCAGTGCTGCCGAAGTGAAGCAATTGGTTCGATAAGGTCCTGATTGCCGAGCCCGGAATAATATGGTTGTGAAACTGTTTGCGGTTTGAAAACGGACCGATGCAAAGAGACTGCGTGGGAACTGCTCAAACAGTGAACTCCGGTCCCTGCCAGTTAAGCCAAAACGAAGCGATTGGTGTACACTCATCGGCAATCGTAGATTCCGGAATGAGGATTCCGCCGGATGAGTCTCCCGTGGCCGATGGTATTTCGATCGTGGGAGATTGCGCATAGAATTTGGAGGTCTCCACTATGTTTTCCCTCAGAATCAATCAGAAATCTTATAGCGTGGATGTGGAACCCGAAACTCCTTTGTTGTGGGTCATCCGCGACACCATCGGCCTCACAGGAACGAAGTTCAGTTGCGGGAAGGCGCTCTGCGGGGCATGCACTGTGCATGTGAACGGGAAACCGGTCCGGTCTTGCGTCCTACCGGCTAGTCAAATGGTTGGTCAAGAAATCACCACCATCGAGGGCCTGTCGCCGAATGCCCAGCATCCCGCCCAGATTGCTTGGCGCGAAGGGGATGTGCCGGAGTGCGGCTATTGCCAGTCCGGACAGATCATGGCAGCGGCGGCCCTATTGAAAAAGAACCCGAATCCAACCGACGCCGACATCGAGCGGGAAATCACCAACCTTTGCCGCTGCGGTACGTATCTGCGCATCCGGCAGGCCATTCACCGCGCCGCGCAAATCGCTGCGCGGGCCTAGGCGCATTTTTGGAGGTCAGCATGTCAACGAGCCGCGAAATAAACCGGAGAGAATTCATCGTGACAGCCGCCACCGTGGGTGGAGGATTGGCGCTGGGACTCTCTTTTCCCAAGAACAACGCTCCAGGGGCTGCCGATACCCCCAAAATCTCTGCACGGCCGTGGGAATCCCTGGCGGGC
Source organism: uncultured Acidobacteriota bacterium (assembly GCA_963719875.1). Taxonomy (GTDB): domain Bacteria; phylum Acidobacteriota; class Terriglobia; order Acidiferrales; family UBA7541; genus Palsa-360. The sequence goes on from CAVRDJ010000004.1 coordinate 1,926,062, forward strand.
AAGAGCGATATCGAGGTTGGCCCATGGGTTGTGATCGCGCCCGATGACACGGTGACGATTCGCATCGGCCAATCCGAAATGGGTCAAGGCGTGATCACCTCTTGCGCAAAGATGGTTGTCGAGGAACTGGAATGCGATTGGTCGAAAGTGCGCGCGGAATATGTTTCCGTCAATCGCCACTTCCGTGAAAACAAAGTGTACAAACGGTTGAACACCACTTCGAGCAGTTCGGTGCGCCTGGGGCGACCCTACCTGCAGCAAGCCGGCGCGAGCGCGCGGGAGCGTCTGATGGCCGCGGCTGCCGAAACGTGGGGCGCGCCGAGGGCGGAACTGACCGTGAAAGATGGTGTGATCACTCACAAGCCGACAGGCCGCACGCTCCGCTACGGGCAAGTGGCGCAGAAAGCCGCTGCCATCAAGCTCGCGGCCGAGCCCAGCATCAAAACGCCTGACCAATACACGTTCATCAAGAAACCCACAAAACTGCTGGATGCCCCTCTGAAAGTGGATGGCAGCGCGGTGTACGGAATTGATGTGCGGTTGCCGGGCATGCTTTATGCGGCGGTGAAGACCTCTCCGGTGTTCAAGGGCAAGGTGAAGAGCTACGACGGCGACGCGATAAAGAATCGGCCTGGCGTGCGCGCGGTTGTGGAATTCGGAGGACCGGAGATCGAAGCAGGGGTGGCTGTTGTCGCGGACAGTTATTGGCGGGCCAAGACCGCTCTGGATGCCATGCCGATTGAGTGGGACGAGGGCACGCACGGCGGCGACAATTCCGAAGGCTTCTTCCAGATCTCGCGCGCAGTGCTGGATGAGCCCGACGCAAAAGTCGTCACCAAGGCAGGAGATCCGGAGGGCGTGCTCCAGAACGCCTTGCAGGTGGTAGAGGCGGTCTACGAAGTTCCCTACCTGGACCACACCGTGATGGAGCCATTCAACTGCACCGCCCAGGTCACTGCGGATCGAGTGGATATTTGGGTGGGGTCGCAGGATCCAGAGAATGCCACGCTCGATGCGGCAAAAATAGCGGGCGTTCCGGTGGAGAAGATTTATCTTCGCAACTGTTTCCTGGGCGGCGGATTTGGGCGGCGCGGAAACCAGGACGACGTGCGCCAGGCCGTCTCGATTGCCAAGCAGTTGGATGGGCGCCCGGTTAAGGTCATCTGGAGCCGGGAGGAGACGACGCGACACGGCCACTATCGGCCGATGCGCGTGTCGAGGTTCCGCGCCGCCCTCGGACCGGATGGAATGCCTCTCGTTTGGCATACTCGAGTCGTCGGGATGGATGAAGACGTCTTCGGCGCGAAGCTTATCGCGGCTGAGGGCGGCATCGCATCGCAACCCGGCACCGGCAGGGCAGGCGAACCGGGCGATGAGCAGCTGATCCGGGGCCTGCACCAGCTTCCCTATCAGGTGCCGAACCAGCTATTCGATTATCATCTCCGCAAAACACACGTACCGACGGGTCCCTGGACATCGGTGGGAAGATCACAAAACGAATTTTTCCTGGAAACTTTTGTTGATGAGTTGGCTCATGCGGCAGGGAAAGATCCGTATCAGTACCGGCGCGCGTTACTTGCGGCGAATCCCGACTCCCGGTTTTCCAAGAGCTGGATTCAAGTGCTGAGCGCTGTGGCGGACAAAACCGACTGGGGCAGGCAATTGCCCGCGGGGACTGGAATGGGAATTGCGATTGGCGATAGCCGCCGGCTCAGTCGAAAAGAGATCACCATTTGCGCCGAGGTGGCCACCGTCACGGTCAGCAAGAAAGGCGAGGTCCGCGTGGAACGAATTGACGTTGCAATGGACACCGGCCCATTCCTGGTTAACCCCTTGGCCGCCGAACGGCAGGTTGAGATGCAAGTTTCGATGGGATTGGCCGCGACGCTTTATCAGGAAATCAAAATCGAGAAAGGGCGCGTTGTCCCTGGCAACTTTGATGACTATCCCTTGTTGCGAGCAACGGAGATGCCGGAGATAGGCGTCCATTGGGTCCGCGCGACAGATGACCCGATTGCCGGAATCGGCGAGGAAGTGATCGGATGGGTTGCCCCGGCCGTTTGTAATGCGATCTTCGCCGCAACGGGCAAGCGGATTCGTTCCCTGCCCCTCAAAAATCACGACCTGAGTTGGGCCTAGCGAAATCGGAAGCGGGGACCCTGCTGTCGCCGCATGTCGAAACGAAGCTAGAAGAAAAGATTCAAATGGAAAACAGATCCCTCAACACTGCGCCCCAGCTAGACAGACTGCGGAAAGTATAATTTATTTTGTCATTCCGAGGTCGCTGCGGCGACCGAGGAATCTCTCTTCGATTTAACTCCATGAAAAGAAAGAGAGATTCCTCGCTTCGCTCGGAATGACAAAAGGAGTGGGGCCCATTTTCCGCAGCCTCTAGAGTGCGTCTGAGTCCTGATGAAGTGACGCCAATTCCAAAAGCCGCTTTGATCGTCACGGTTTAATCTTTTAAAATACCGGTAATTCCAATGCCTATCCGAAACGTAACGTGGGTCCGAGCGAACTCCATCGTCATTCCAATCACGCCAGCCAAATCTTTAAATTAGTTTGGGCGAGCGCCAAATCTATTTGCTTGCAAGCTGAGAATATGCGAGCGTACAAAACTATTCGCTGGGAGGCGAGGGTGACGAGGATTGCTGCGCTCGACGGCACGACGCTCCATGTTGAGGAGACCGGCTCAGGAACTCCGGTGATCTTCGTCCACGAGTTTGCCGGCGATCACCGGTCCTGGGAGCCCCAGATGCGCTTCTTCGCGCGCTCCCATCGCTGCGTGACCTTTGCGGCGCGCGGCTACCCTCCTTCTGACATCCCCACTGACCCTGCGGCCTATAGCCAGGAGATTGCCTGCGGGGACGTACTTGCGGTCATGAATGCGCTTGGAATCGAAAAAGCTCATGTCGTTGGACACTCGATGGGGGCCTACACGGCGCTGCACGTCGGTCTCGGTTACCCCGAACGGTGCCTGTCGGTCGCCGCACTTGGGTGCGGATGGGGCTCGAACCCTGCGGAGCGGGACGCCTCTGTGCGCACCTGCGAAGAGATCGCCCGGATGTTCCAAATGGAGCCGATTGAAGTTGCCGCAGCAAATTACGCGGGCGCTCCGATGCGACATACCTTCCAGGCGAAAGATCCCCGAGGATTCACTGAGTTCAAGCGCATGCTCGCGGAACATTCCGGCACAGGCTCTGCCCTCACCATGCTCAATCTCCAGCTCAAACGCCCCACATTGTGGGATCTGGAGAAGCGTCTGCGAGGCTTCACCGTGCCCTTGCTGGTAATCGTGGGGGACGAGGACTTCCCATGCCTTGACGGAAGTCTCTTCCTGAAACGCGTGGCTCCCACGGCGGGGCTACTCGTTATTCCCCGCGCCGGGCACACGATTAACAGCGAAGAACCTGCTGCCGTGAATGGTGCACTTGCTGAACTCTTCGCTGCTGCCGAAGCGGGGCGCTGGATGTTCCATCGGCGCCTCTCGGGAGGTGCATAATGGCCGGACGGGTGATGATCGATGTGCAGACGGATCGCGGACTGGCAATCCTGGAATTGAGCAATCCTGATCGCCAGAATGCGATTTCCGCGGGCATGTGGGACTCAATCGGAAAGTTTGCCAGGGCGGCCGTCGACCGCCAGGACATTCGTGTGATCCTCGTGCGGGGGAGCGGCGGGATTTTCTCCTCGGGCGCCGACATTTCTGATTTCAATGCGGCACGGTCGAACGCCTCGGAAGCGCGGGCCTACGACGACCTCATCGAGATGACGTGCAGGCAACTGGAAGCCGTTCCGCAGCCTACGATCGCTCTCATCAATGGCATTTGCTTCGGTGGGGGGGCCTCGCTCGCGGCGAGCTGCGACCTGCGCGTCGCCTCCGAGGATGCCGTCTTCGCGGTGCCGGCGGCCAAACTCGGGCTCGGCTATGACGTCCGAGGCATTCAACGTTTTGTTCGCGTCTTTGGAGCCGGGGCCACAGCGTTTTTGCTCTATACAGCAGACCGGCTGTCCGCCAATCGTGCGCACGCTTTTGGCGCCGTGCACGTTCTCGCGCCGCTGGCGCATTCGGAGAGGGTGGCCTTCGAGCTTGCCGACCGAATCGCATCCAACGCACCGCTGACGATTCGGGCGGCCAAGCTTGGCATTCGCGCGATCACACAAGGCGTTGATGGGCTCCTGACGGAAGCCGAGCGACTTGCCAGTGCGGCCGACTCGAGCGCCGATTACCGCGAGGGAAGACCCGCCTTCGCGGAAAAGCGCAAACCGCACTTTGCCGGATGCTAGTTATGAGCGGAAATCTCCTGCACGCGCTTTATGCCGAACGCAAACCCGCTTCGGCGGCGCTCTGTTTTCCTGACGGCTCTGTCCTGAGCACAGGCGAACTCGTGAAGAACGTCGCGCTGATTGCCAGCGCCCTGCACGAACTCGGCATCCGTCCACGGCATCGCATTTCGTTCAAACTTGAAAAATCTGCCGAGGTTATATTCCTGGCTCATGCTTGCCTGCAACTCGGCGCGATCTTCAACCCGCTGAACACATCCTATACAGAGGAAGAACTAACTTATCTGGTTCGGGATGCCGAGCCGCAACTACTCGTCTGCCATCCAGACGAAGAGCGCCGGCTCGAGGAAATTGCCCGGGCAGCCGGCGCTCGAGTCGTGACGCTCGCGCCCGGCTTGCAAGGATTTTTAGGAAGTCGCGCCCGAGCTTCGAGTCCTCTGAAGGCGGTCGCCGATGTCGCTCCGGATTCGACCGCGGCGATTCTCTATACGTCAGGGACGACCGGCAAACCGAAGGGTGCATGCATCACGCATCGCAACCTCGCCGAGAGTGCTCGCGCTTTGGCAGGAGTTTGGAAACTTGGACCTTCGGACAGGCTCTTGCACGCGCTTCCCCTCTATCATGCCCACGGTCTTCTTACCGCTGTCGATACCTTGCTCGTGGCGGGCGGATCTATTCTTCTCCTCCCGCAGTTCGAGCCCGCCAAAATCATCAAGGCGCTTCCCCACACCACCGTCATGATGGGCGTGCCGACGCACTATGCGCGTTTGTTAAAGGAGACGGATCTTGCTTCGGCCATCCAGGATCAATTCAGACTTGCCATTTGCGGTTCCGCGCCGCTGCCGATCGAAGTGGCCGAGCGTTTCCACGCCGTTACCGGCCGGCACATTATCGAACGGTACGGCACGACCGAAGCAGCCATCATTACCGCCGTGCCTGCCGAAATCAGCGATCGGAGTGGCTGGGTCGGATGGGCGTTGCCAGGTGTCGAAATACGTGTAGCGCGCGAGGACGGATCTCATGCCGACAGAGAAGCGGTGGGCGGCCTCGAGACGCGTGGCCACAACGTATTCTCAGGTTATTGGCATTGCCCTGAGGCGGATACGGCTGCTTTCACGCCGGACGGATGGTTCATCACTGGGGACATTGCGGAGATTGACCGGACAGGTTGTGTTCGTCTCCTCGGAAGATCCAAAGACCTCATCATATCCGGCGGTCTGAATGTCTATCCCAGGGAGGTCGAGGACGTTCTTGACAGCCTGACGGGAAGTTTCAAGTCTGCCGTCTTTGGCGTGCCGCACCCTGATTTCGGCGAGGCCGTCGTGGCGGTGCTCGAATTCGGACCGGGAGCCGATTTCGACGAGCTGAGTTTCTTGCGCCTGCTGCGGCAACGACTTGCGCCCTACAAAGTACCAAAAAGAATTCTCCCGATCGCCGTCATTCCCCGAAACCGGATGGGAAAGGTTCTCAAGAACGAGCTGCGCAAGGCGCATCACGGACTTTTCGCCGGCGGAAACTGATGCGTCATTCAAGGAGAATGAAATGGATTTGAAGCTCAAAGGAAAAACAGCGCTCGTCACGGGTGGCAGTGAGGGCATCGGTAAGGCCATCGCGTTCGGTCTTGCTCGCGAAGGCGTGGACGTCGCCATTTGCGCGCGCCGCCCGGATGCGCTGACCGCAGCTGCGGAGGAAATCATTTCGGCTACGGGCCGGAAAATCATCCCGATCCCGGCTGATCTCACCAAGGACGTCGACGCCAGGAACTTCGTCGAGTCAGGCCATCGCGCGCTGGGCCGAGTTGACATCATGGTAAACAACGCCGGCTCGGCGCCGGGCGGGATCATCGAACATCTCAGCGAAGCGGACTGGGCACAGACTCTGCAGCTCAAATTCATGGGCTACGTCCGCTGCCTGCGCTACGTCCTGCCGATCATGGTTCGGCAAGGCGGCGGCCGCGTAGTCAATCTCATTGGCAACGACGGGGTGAAGCCCTCCTATTGGGAAATCGCGCCGGGCGCCGCGAATGCCGCCGGACAGAACCTGACGCGGGCGCTCGCGGGCCAATACGGGAAGTACGGGATCAGCCTCGTCGCCGTCAACCCCGGCCCGGTGCGCACCGAGCGCTGGGCCAGCCTCGTCGCCGCGATGGCGCGCGACATGAAGCTCAGCTATGAGGAGGCCGATCGACTCGCCCCGGCTTCGATTCCCACGGGACGTATCGCCGAGCCCGAAGAGGTTGCCGATCTCGTCGTCATGCTGGCCTCGCCCCGCATGCACAACGTCAATGGAACCATGATCGAAATCGACGGCGGGCAGGAAAAAGCGCTGATGGATCGCGCGCGGGATCGTTGAACGGAGGAGCTGGACATGGAGCCAGAAGATGACCGAGTCGGCAGCATGTTGGCCGAAGAAGGTGCGCCCGCCGGACCAAACCTTCTTGGTCTTTCGCTGCGCTACAGACTCGAGGACAGGCCGCCTCCAATCGCGTCATTTCTGTTCGGTCTTCAGCATGTTTTAATCATGTTCACGGCGATGATCGCATCGCCGCTCGTGATCGGCGGTCTGTTGAATCTTTCCCCCGACTTGCGCGGGTCCATGATGACAGGCGTACTGCTGGGCTGCGGCGTCGGAACCCTGGTCTCGGCGTTGGGATTTTTCTGGATCGGCGGACGCCTTCCCCTCGTGCTCGGTGCATACGTCGTTTACATCGCGCCGGTCGTCGCCATCGCCAAGAGTGAGAGCCTCGCAGCGGCTGCCGCAGCTATGCTCATCGGAGGCCTGGCGCTTCTCGCCCTCAGTCCCGCGATCGGCAAGTTGCGAACGCTGTTCCCGCCACTCGTCGTCGGAACACTCCTCGTCGTGACGGGCGAAAGCTTGATCAAAGTTGCGGTCAATATCGCGTTCGGCGTCAACACCCCGTACTTTGGCAATCCACTTACTTTTATCATTCTGGTCGGAAGCATTGTTCTTATCATTGCCATCAACGTGCTGACGAAGGGCATTGCCAAGTCCCTGTCAATTTTTTTGGCGCTCCTGTGTATTTATCTCGTGTCGATCCCACTGGGGTTGACGAACGTGGAGGCCATCGCCGACGCTCCGTGGTTCCGGCTGCCGAGGCTGCTTCCCTTTGGGCTGGCATGGCCCAGCGCAGGGGCCATGGCGACAATTGTCATCTATCATTTCGTGGGTGCCGTCTACACGATCAGTATCACGCTCGCACTCTGTAAGATAGTGGGTGTGGATGCCAACCAGAGCCGCATTCGAGGCGCGGTGGCTGCCGACGGTTTCGGCTCGGTCGTCGCCGTGCTGTTCGGCGGTGTTCCACTGGTTTCCTACGATCAGAATGTCGGGGCGATTTCGCTTACCGGCGTTGGCAGCCGGTTTGTCGTGGCTTCCTCGGGCGTGCTCCTGGTGGTCATGGCTCTCGTACCGAAGGTTGGGTTGGCCATTGGCATCGTGCCTATATTTGTGCTGGGCGGGACCCTGATCTTCATGTTCGGGATGATCGTTGTCGTGGGCGTAAGCATCTTGGCAGAGAGCCTTCGGAGTCAAAGGGATCTACTGGTCGTCGCCGCTTCGGTCGCTTTGAGTACCACCGTCAACTTTGCGCCTCCGGCGGTGTTCGACGTCATCTCGCCTTCGATGAGGCTCCTGGCCACGGACGGCATCATCATCGGGACGCTCACCGCCGTCTTGCTCAACTTGGCCATTCCAAAAAGCCAGGTTGCGCCAGCGCCACGCAGCACCGATTAGGACGATCACCGGCTGGCTCCGATTACGAGGTTCCAGGGTATGAATTTCAAACCCTTCACTCGGCGATGACCGCCACGCCTTGAATTTCAATTAGGATCCCCGGCTGTGCGAAGTGAGAAACAGTAATTAACGCGCTCCCAGGGAACTTCCCGTCCGGGAACATCTCGTGGCGCATTTTCACGAGCGGGTCGCCATTGCGGGGATCGTTGATAAAGACGGTCATGGTCACCAGGTTCTGTAGGCTTCCACCGCTGCGCTTCAAGGTGCGGTCCATCAATGCGAAGTCCGCCCTTGCTTGGCCCAGGAAGTCGCCCTCAAGTGACTTGCCGTTCAAGTCCGTAGTGGTGGTTTGGCCCGCGAGCCAAATGATTTTCCCGCCTCTGGTAATTACCGCCGGGGAGTAAGCGCGCTCCTTTTGGGTCGCGGTGCCCTCAAGATATTGCACCGAGGATGACGATTTAGGTTGCTGCGGAGCAGACATTACCTTGGCCCCTGTGATGAGCCAGAACGCAGCTCCTGCTATGCCGATTAATCCAATCACAAAGCGGCTCAATGTTGATTCTCCCTTCTTTTGGAATTGACTGCCACGTCGCGTGGCCGGTGCGATGGTACACCTAACTGCGAGGCAATCAGAATAAACCGGGATCCGAACGAGCTTCTAAGCGCCTCGTTTTAGAATTTTGCCGCGGCCACTGCATAGCCTGCGCAATTAAGAAACTTGGTGGTACCGTCTTAATTTGAATGTCGCGGGCGCGGCAAGATTGCTTAGGAGGTCGGGACTTTAGTCCCGACGAAAAGCGCCATCTGATCAAGGGGTTTTAACCCCTGAAGCTTCAGGGGCTGAAGCCCGCAATTCAAGGCAACCTGAATGGCCGAGCTGAAGCTCGGCCCCCCGAAAGGCGAAAGCTTTCAAATTAGAACAGCTTCCACTTGGTTGGTAGATTGCGTATTGGGGAGATCGGGTGTACATTTTCGCTCGGCCGGAAAATCAAAACGGAAATTCTGGATCATTATGCTGCCAATTGAGCGTATCCCTTACTCGGCTATCAAAGGCCGCCCGCGTCTCGCGTTGCCCGGGGGCGCGCGCCTCGCTGTCTGGGTGATTGTAAATGTGGAGGAATGGAATCCGTCCGAAACCATGCCGCGGACCGTTCTCACTCCGCCTGCGGGCGGCTCGCCAATGCCCGATATTCCCAACTGGGCGTGGCACGAATACGGCAATCGGGTCGGTTTCTGGAGAATGCTGGAAGTGTTCGATCGTTTCAACATTCGCGCGGCCCTCGCCATCAATGGCAGCGCCATCCAGGCCTATCAGCCGATCGCGCATGCGGCGCTGGAACGCGGTTGGGAGTTCATCGGTCATGGCTTCGGCCAGAAGAACATGCAGAAGGTCCCCGATGAGCGAGCCGATATCGCCAAGACGACGGAAGCGATTCGGGCATTTACGGGGGCACGGCCGCGCGGGTGGCTTGGCCCCGGCTTGACCGAGACGTGGGAGACACCCGATATCCTGGCCGAAGAAGGCTACGAATACGTCTGCGACTGGGTTCTGGACGACCAACCCGTGGTGCTGAATACGCGCAGCCGTTCCATCGTGAGCGTGCCGTACACGCAGGAATGCAACGACGTGGCGATGATGCTGATCCAGCATCACAAAGCGACGGAATACAAGGACCGCGCCATCGATCAGTTCGAGCAGTTGTACTCCGACGCGCACGACTCCGCGCGGATCATGGCGCTGGTCGTGCATCCCTACATCATGGGCGTACCGCATCGGCTGCGCTACTTCCGGGAAGCGTTGGAGCACATTCAGTCGCGGTCCGGCGTGGTGTTTTGGACCGGCGAACAGATACTCGACTGGTATCTCAGCGCCCAAGTGAAGAGCAATGCAGTCACAAGGTAATTCGTGGAACCGCCCCGAACCAGGCCACGCATCCGCGGCATCGTCATGTTTGGCGTGCTGCTCGCTTCCTACGCGATTAATGCCATGGACCGGCAGCTTTTCCCGCTGCTCCTTCCAGAAGTGCGCCGGCAGTACGGCTTTTCGCTCGCCGGTGTAGGTTTTCTGTCAACGATTTTTACGCTGGGAATGGCGGTGGCGGGGCTACCGACAGGTTATTTCCTCATGCGTTTCTCTCGCAAGACGGTATTGCAGGTAGGAATCGCCCTCTTCTCTGCCGGCACGTTGTTGACGGTCATCGCGCGCGGGTTCTCGGACATGCTGATCTACCGGGCCGCCACCGGCATCGGCGAGGCCATGCAACTCACCGTTCTTCTAGCCGTGGCTGTGAACTACTTTGTGGATCACCGCGCCGCCGCCTTGGGCTCGGTCAATTTTACTTTCGGCGTTGGCGCCATCGTCAGCCCAGTCTTGGGCGGCGCTCTCCTGAGCGCCTATCGGAACTGGCGGGTACCAATGGCCGTCTTTGGGATTCTCGGCTTCCTGGCGATCGCCGTGATCGCGATCAGTGTCGATCCGGGGTTCACCCAAGGCGAGACTGCCACTCTCGAGCGAGCAGATCGCAGCGGAGCGCCGACGCCTGTCAATAGAAATACCATCCTTTTGACGTTGATGAGCCTGATCGGCGGCCTCGTCATATACGGCTATCTGGGAATGTACCCGACATTCCTCCGTGAAAGTCTCAAGTACTCGCCGACGGCCGCCGGAGCCGTAATGAGTTTTTATGGACTGGGAACGCTAGGTTCGATTGCCGGTGGATGGTTCGGCGATCGCTTTTCTCCAAGGCTCGTGCTGAGCAGCACGTTCTTCTGTGCTGCCGCGCTTGGCTACTTGCTCTTCCATGGATCGGGAGCTTTTGTGCCCCAGGCAATTCTGTCATTCATCTGGGGTCTGATTGTCAGCGGAGTGATATACGTCAATCTGGCGGGCTATCACGCCAAAGCGTTGCGCAGCAGCTTGGCCAGCCGCGCCTCCGGCATTTTCGTGACCAGTCTGTATGGATCCGCCGCTGTCGCCGGCTATCTGGTGGGTTGGATTGCCACTCGCGCCGGGTGGGCGACGGCGGGAGAAATTCAGATTTCGCTTTTATCGGTTATTGCCGGCGGTCTCGCGCTGGCATTGCAGCCACATCGAATGTCCTTGCAGGGGTGAGGCTATGAAAGGTTCGGCCTGTTTGAAATACGCAGCAGTCGCTATGCTCTTCGCGGCAAACTTGCTGACGGCGCCCGCCCGCGCGCAGGCGCCTGCAAACGTCACGGTCAATGTTTTCCCCGGCGGTTTCAATTGGCCAAGTTTCGTCGGGCAACAGAAAGGGTTCTTTGAGCGGAATGGGATCACTGTCACGCTTCAGGCGACGCCGAACTCAGTGGCGCAGATGACGGGACTGGCGGAAGGCAAATTCGACATTGCCGTCACTGCTTTCGACAACATCGTCGCTTACGTCGAAGGCCAAGGCGAAGCCCCAATCGGGGCTCAACCCGAGTTCTTCGCGTTCATGGGCAGCGACAACGGGTTTTTGAGTCTCGTCGTCGCGCCTGACGTAAAGAGCTTTGCCGACCTGAAAGGCAAGTCCTTGTCGGTCGATGCACGCACGACCGGCTATGCCTTTGTGTTGTTCGACGTTCTCAGACGTAATGGTCTGGCGGAGGGCGACTACAAAATCGAAAAGGTTGGTGGGACGGCACAAAGATGGGACGCGCTGCGCGACCAAAAGCAGGCGGGAACTCTCCTTTCGGCGCCTTTTGACCTTCTCGCCGGCGAGCAGCATTTCAATCAGCTCGCGCGAGCTATCAAGGTGATTGGTCCTTATCAGGGCAATGTCGCCGCAACCCGCCGTTCTTGGGCCAGAGAGAACAGAACCAAGGTCATTGCGTTCATTCGCGGCTACGCCCAGGCCATCGATTGGCTCTACGACAAAGCGAATCGCGAAGAAGCCATCGCTATCCTGCGGAAGAATGTCCAGATGTCCCCGGAGATAGCCGAGCGCACCTACGATGAGCTTCTTGATCCCAAGGATGGCTTTTTCCATCAGGCGCGCGTAAGCCCCGAAGGGCTCCGGACTGTCCTCTCCTTGCGAAGCCGCTATGCGGACTCTCAGAAGAAATTGATCGATCCGTTGAAATACTACGATCCCAGTTACTACGACGCGGCCCTGCGCTAGAACGGCGGCAGTGAGCCCTGGCGAAGCGTTCTCGCATTTCATGGCGACCTCTGGGAATTCGCGCACCATGAAATGTTCAACGCCGAGGTAAGAAGCCCGGCCCCGGATGTTCTTGACATTCTCACACAATATGTATATACATGCATTATGAGAACCGGGAGGAATCCGCAAACGGAAGGCACGTTGCCGGTGCTGCCCTGTGCTTGTGCCAACCTGCGCCGCTCAGCGCGCGCCGTCACCAGGATGTACAACCAGGAACTTCGGGCCAGCGGCCTGGAGCTGACACAATTCACTTTGCTGATGGCATTGAACCTCACCGGAGAAACTACGCAGGGGGATTTGGGCAAGTTGCTGGCGCTGGACACGACCAGCTTGACGCGCATGCTCAGACTCTTGACCAAACGCGGCTGGATCGGGGCGAAGGCGGGGGACGACCGGCGGCAGAGGCTGCTGCGACTCACTCCTTCCGGCCGCCAGAAGCTGCGGCAATCCCAACCTCATTGGGAACGTGCGCAAAGACGGTTGCAGCGAGGCTTGGGGGAACGAAGCTGGGCTCAAATGGGCGGACTGCTCGCGGAAGTGGCGCGCGCCTCCGGCGCCTCCTGATCGCTTTTTTTGTGACTAATTAGATGTATATACAACTAATGGAAAGGGTGGAGAAACTTCGATGGTGCAATTGGCCGAACATCCGACCGTAAAACAGTTTCGGGAACGAGAAGCGGCAGGCGACCTGCCCGAAAGGCCCCAAACGCTGGATAGTGCTTGGCTTCGTCAGGTGTGTCTTGAGGCGGGCGCGGACAACGTCGGATTTGTGGAGGCTGGCCGCGCGGAGATTGCCGATCAAAGGAGCGAGATCCTGGCGGTTTTCCCCAAAACGAAAACGCTCGTGAGTTTCGTTCTCCGCATGAACCGCAAAAAGTCGCAGCTTAAGTGAAGGTACAAAGACATGATCGAAAAGAAGGTCGTATTGGTGACGGGTGTTACGTCCGGAATTGGTGCGGCAACTGCCTCGCTGCTGTCGGAGCAAGGATTCAGAGTTTTCGGAACGATGCGGAAGCTCGGCGGGAGCAGCACTGGTTTGAAAAGCACGGAACTGGTTCAGCTCGATGTTCGCGACGAGGAGTCCGTGCGCTCCTGTCTGCGAAGGGTGCTGGATCAGGCCGGGCGAATCGATGCGCTCGTGAACAATGCGGGCCACTCGTTGATTGGCTCATCGGAAGAAACCAGCATCGAAGAAAGCAAAGAGCTCTTCGAAACGAATTTCTTTGGCGTTTTGCGAATGGTCCAAGCGGTTCTGCCCTTCATGCGAGAGCAGCGATCCGGTCGAATCGTCAACCTCAGTTCGGTGGTAGGCTTCCTCCCTGCGCCTTGCATGGGGATCTACGGCGCGAGCAAGCATGCTCTGGAGGGCTACTCGGAATCGCTGGACCATGAAGTAAGGCAGTTTGGTATTCGTGTGTCCGTGGTTGAGCCTGGATTCACTCGAACGAACCTCGATCAAAATGGTCGGCTTGCCAGCCAACACTTGGAGGCCTATGCCACCGAGCGCGACCGCGCTCGAGAAGCCGTCCGGGCAAGTATCGCGCAGGGCGAGAATCCTGCAAAGGTGGCAGCGGTTGTGTCGGAAGCGCTCAGGAGTCGCTCACCGCGACGACGATATCCAGTGGGCCGTGAGGCCAAATTTCTAAGCGTCCTGAAGAAACTCGCCCCCGCTCAGCTTCTCGACAAAGGGATTCGCAAGCAGTTCGGATTAGAAGCGGCATGAACAACGCTGCGGTAGGCTCCGGCCTAGCGCTTTCGCACGTCCGCCAGAAATTGCTCTTCGTCTTTTTTGCCTACCGACAAGCGTATGATTCTCGGTGCCTTAGCGGTGGCATACGCGAGGCCTCGATAATACAAACTTGGCAATGCGCCGCGAAGTTTTCACTGCCAGATTTTCTGATCAATTTCAGAACCTTATCGGCAAGCAAACGCATCCACTGTCTTCATGAAGCCGCCATGCGATGAAGCCGCAATCCGTTCGGAGAGTGCTGTTGTTCCGTGCACGGCGCAAGCGGGACGCTGGATCCTGGCTGCGACAATTCTCGGTTCCAGCATGGCCTTCATCGACAGCACCGTCGTCAATGTAGCCCTACCCTCACTCCAAGCCAGCCTGCACACAACCGTCGTCGGTGTGCAGTGGGTGGTCGAGTCTTATGGATTGTTTCTGGGTGCTCTGATTCTCGTCGGCGGCTCCCTCGGCGACCTGTTTGGTCGCCGATTGATGTTCTTGGTTGGTGTAGGGATTTTCGCGGCTGCTTCTATCGCTTGCGGTTTTGCCGCGAACATTCAGCAATTAGTGATCGCACGGAGCGTCCAGGGTGTGGGAGCAGCCTTTCTCGTGCCCGCCAGTTTATCGATCATCAGCGCATCTTTCGACGCGCGGACTCGCGGTCAAGCGATCGGTACTTGGTCCGGCTTCACGGCCATCACAGCAGCAGGCGGACCGGTTCTCGGCGGCTGGCTCATTGAACATGCCTCCTGGCGCTGGGCATTCTTCATCAATATTCCTCTGGCGGCCGCCGTCATCGGAATTTCACTTCGGCGAATTCCCGAAAGCCGTAACACGACTGCCGGGGCCGTGGATTGGATAGGAGCCCTGCTCGCGACTGCTGGATTAGGTGGCGTGGTCTACGGGTTCATCGAGTCTGTAAATCTCGGTTGGAGTCATCCCCTGGTTTTCGGAAGCCTGATCGCCGGCTTTGCTTGTCTGATCGGCTTCGTGTTCGCTGAGGCCAGGGTAAGCTCCCCCATGGTCCCGCCGGCGCTTTTTCAGTCGCGCAGCTTCAGTGGCGCTAACTTACTCACGCTGTTTCTCTATGCCGCTCTTGGAATCTTCTTTTTCTTGTTTCCGTTGAACCTTATCCAGGTCCAGGGATACTCGACGACCGCGACCGGCGCTGCCGCCCTGCCCTTAATTCTGCTGATGTTCCTTCTTTCCCGCTGGTCTGGAGGACTCATCACGCGCTACGGCCCAAGGGCCCCCCTGATTGCCGGCCCACTCATTGCGGCAACAGGTTTTGCGCTCTTCGCCATGCCAGGTGTGAGAGCAGGTTATTGGAAATCGTTCTTCCCTGCGTTCGTTGTTCTCGGACTTGGAATGGCGATTAGCGTGGCTCCTCTCACCACGGTCGTGATGAGTTCAGGGGGGCAGGAGCGTGCCGGCACCGCCTCCGGCATCAATAACGCGGTGGCTCGGGTTGCGGGTCTACTGGCGATTGCAATTCTTGGGATCGTGATGGTGAAAGCCTTCAGTTTTGGTTTGAATCGAAGTCTCGAGGGCCTCCGCCTTCCGCCCGGGCTTCTCCAGGACATTCAGTCGAATGAGATCAAACTTGCCGGCCTTGACCTACCCTGGCTCTGTTGACATCCTCGTTACGACAATGAAAATTCGAGATTCCCGATCCGTTGAAATTGTTGTTTGCTACCGAGGCAGGAGGTGCGATGGCCGAAGTCGGACTCCTGCCGTTTGCCCGCATCGCCCTGCAAGTCTCCCGGGCGGTGCTCCCGTGTTACCGAAGCCGATTCAGCAAACATCAATTCACCCAGCCGCAGTTGCTGGCCATTCTCTGCCTGATGCGGTACGAGGACTGGACCTTTCGCGAAGCCGAAGTGCGCCTGAGCGAACACCGCGAGTTGCGTCAGGCCTTGGGCCTGTCCAGCGTGCCCGACTTCACGACCCTGTATCGCTTTCTGCAACGCCTGGACGACCAGGCCATCGACCGCGCGGTCGGCGAGACGGTGCGCCGGTTGCGCGGCACGCACAGAAAAGGGCGGCGGCGAACCCGCGTCGCGGTCGATGCGACGGGCTTGGCACAGGGAGCGGTCAGCACGTTCTTTGTGCGGCGCATGCATCATCATGGGCAGAAACCCCTGCCCTGGCGGCACTGGCTGAAGTGGGTGGTCGTGGCGGACCTGGATCAGCAGATTCTGCTGTCGCAGATCGCGCGACGCGGCCCTTGGAACGACTGCGCGAATTTGCCAGCGGTCGTCGAAGCGGCTTCCGAGCAAACGCCCATCGGACTGGTGCTGGCGGATGCCGAGTTCGACAGCGAGCGGAATCACACCTACATCCGGAAACAACTCGGGGCGCAGAGTGTGATCCCGGCCAAGCGCGGCAAGAAAACCTGGCGCATCCATGGGGTGCGCGCCGAGATGCGTCGCGCATTTCCGCGACGACTCTACCGGCGTCGCTCTCTGATCGAGAGCCTGTTCAGTTCGGTGAAGCGCAAGCTCTCGGCCCGTGCACCGGGCCGCTCGCTGAGCACGCAGAAGCGCCAAGCCCTGCTGCTCGGACTGAGTTTCAATCTGTATCGCTTGAAACATCGCTGCCTTTTCTTGAGGATGTCAACAGAGCCACCTACCCTCTGGCTTGGAGGCCGATACGACCACGGTGCTCCGTGCGTCAATTTCCCGCGCGTTTGTCTTTGGATTCCGAACCGTACTGTTGATCTGTGCGGGTTTGTCCCTGGTGAGTGCTCTGGTCGCATGGCGAATGATTCCAGCAAGAACCGAATAGATCGCGCTCAAGTTGCGCGCAACTTAGTGAGAACCATCCCACAAGCGTCCGCTTAAATTTGCCCGCAGGACATTTGAACATCTAACTCAATGCTGTCCCATTAAAAGTCGAATAGATTCAATTGCATACGGGACTCGAGGTCCTGGAACTCGTCGTGGAAGTTGGAAAACCCTTCTAAAATGGAGGTTTTCTCGAAAATGGTTACGCTGAGAACCTGCAGGATTTTGTAGAGGCTCAACCCCAGCCCCAATTGTTTTTTGACAATCGCTACCAGCACGTACACCGCAATCGCTACCCACACTTGGGTCTTCACGGCGTTCTCGGAGGTGCCGTAGAAGGCCTTGATGCGCAGGTGCTGTTTGATCCAGCGAAAAAATAACTCCACGCGCCAGCGGGCACGGTACAGTTCGGCGATGGTCAGAGCCGGGAGCAGGAAATTGTTGGTGAGAAAGATCAACCGCAATTCCTTTTCGGCGTCGAAATAATGAATGCGGCGCAACGGGTCGGGATACAGGCGCGAGGTTTTTGGGCCGGTCAACTGAATCGTTTGATCCGACCGCAGTCCACTGGAGCGGCACACCGGATGCCACTGGCGCCGCCAGAACCGCGTGTTCTGCTTGGCGCGCGTGATGAAGAAAGCGCGCCCTTGCGTGAGCACGTAGAGACGGCCAAAGTCCAGATACCCTCGGTCGAGCAGGTAAAACGCCCCGGCTTCGGGAAGCAATTGGTCCAGAAGGTTGATGTCGTGAACTTGGCCCCCAGTCACATAAACATTGGCTGGAATGCAGCCTCGCAGATCCAACAGCGTGTGCAGCTTCACGGCGCTTTTGTGGCGGCGGAATTTCCCCCACGGAAAAAGCGCCAGGCATAAATCGATGGTGGTGGAGTCCAGGGCATACACGGTCTCGGACAATTCCACGCCGAACGGTTCGTCGCGATACAGGTCGCGGGCGGTGGCGATCAGGATCTGAGCGAAATCGGCGTAGATCCTCCAACTGCGATGCTCGTTGGCATGTGCCAAAGTATTGCGACGAACTGGCCCTCGGAAACCCATGTGATACAGCTTGGGCTGCTGGGCGCGCAAACAAGCTTCGATGTCGCGAAGACTTTCGCGGTAGGTGAGCTGAGCAAAGGCCAGACAAAGGAACTGATCCCAACAAGAGAAATCTTTGACGTAGCGATGGCCCTGATAGCGATCCACGCAAAGTTGAAATTGGTAGCTCGGCAGAAAATCCACAAGCTGAGAGAAGACGGTTCGGCCCAGATTCATCGACTGCCTCCGGAACAACCTGGAAAGCAGTAAGATGAGGCCAAAAACGGAGCAAACCATTGAAATCGAAAAATCTCACCGGAACCCCTTACATTCGCATCATCAGGCAGTTACGCAGCATCGCTCAAACTTTCTTGGGACACTATTGCATCTAACTCTCTTGTAGGGTGAGCCCTGAAAAACTGTCTCAAAGGAGGGCTTAACTCCGGTGGCGCGCCTACTTTTCTTAAGAGCCTCTGGAAATGACCCCCCCCTCGGCAAACTACTTCTTGACGAATTTCAACAGAGCCTGACCCGCGACTTCGGCCACGTAAACGGCTCCGCTGGAGTCAACAGCCACCCAGTGGGGAGCGTTGAGCCCCTCAACCCGATCCAACACCTTGCCGTCCTTCGTTCCGATCGTCAACCAGTTCTCAGGCGCCCCGGCGACGACATAAAGCATGTCATCCTTGGTTATAAATATGGCGGCCGGCGCGCCGAACTGCGTCATTTGATCCAGGTATTTGCCGTCCTGATCGAACACTTGAATACGCTTGTTCGAACGGTCGGCCACGTACAATCGTCCTTCCGAATCCATCGCGATGTTGTGAGGAAGGTTCAACTCGCCCGGCCCCGCACCCTTCGTGCCCCAGAACTTGATAAACTTGCCGTCCTTGGAAAACTTTACGACGCGCGTGTTGGTGCTTTCGCCGTCCGAAACGAAGATGTCTCCGTTCTTCCCAATCACCACATCGCTGGGACCATTCAACGCGTCCGTGGAGTTGTTGTCGCCGGCGACGCCTTTCTTGCCCAGTGTCATCAGCAGTTCTCCATCCGGGCTGAACTTGAATACTTGATCCCCAGTCTTGTCGGTGATCCAGATGAAACCGTCTCGTAGAACGCGCAAGCCGTGCGCCGAGGAAAACGTGTGTTCGCCCCACGACCTCAGAAACTTGCCATGCGGGTCGATGACCATGACCATCGATGACATTTCGCCGGCCTTTTGTCCAGGCTCAGACCGCTTAAACGCGTAGATCGTGCCGTGTGAATCGATATCTACAGCCGACATCACACCCCACTGCATCCCCGGTGGAAGTTGCGCCCAATTTTCAACCAGCTGATATTTCTCGTCAGCGGCTCGCACCTTCGAGGAGTGAAGTATTGCCACCGCCAAAACCGCCATGAGCACCAACGTGACAGCCAGAACTCGTTTGTTTAATTCGCGCCGCATGAAAAACCTCCTTGGTCGTTCGCAGAAGCAAGCCATCGTATACACGTGAAATACACTGAATTCCATTCCAAGAATCTGTTCTCGAGTAGTCCGGCGACTCCGCCTTCCCGGAGGTATGCAGAATCTCACCAAGTGAACTTCAGCGCCAACTGGATCTGCCGGGAAGTCGTAGTGGTTGAGGTAATCAGACCGGCGTTGGTAATTGGATTCCCAAGGTAGTCCATCAGGTCATTGTTGAAGACGGGAGGCGAAAGGTTGACTCGATTGGTGCAATTGAAACACTCCATTCGGAACTGCGCTTCAGTTGATTCTGAAATCTTCTTGAGGGGAATGGTCTTGAATAAGGAAAAATCCAATGCAGCCAGTCCCGGACCAATGAGCGTGTTACGCCCCGCGTTGCCGTATTGGGTGCTCGGGTTCGGAGGCGTGAAACATTCCAATTTGATGTATTGGTTGGCATTCCCGGGGTTCACACGGGTGGTGCAACCCGGCCCAAAAACCCTATCGGGGCGCTGTTGAACACTCAGCCCCCCAAGCGGATCTCCGTCCATGAGCACACTGAACGGCCTGCCATTTTCTATCGTTAAGATGCCCCCGGCCTGCCAATTGCCGAAGATCGCTTTCAGAGGCGCTGCAAAGGACACGGGTGTGGGGATGTTCCAGAGGTAATCCACCGTAATGTTGTTTCGAACATCGGTATCGGCCAAGCCGCGCCTGCAGGATTCGCAATACCACAGAAGGCCCGTAACTGAATTCGTATACTGATCGGCGGCGACCGCACCCGAACCGATATCAATATTTTTGGCCCAGGTGTAATTGCCTCCGATCTGGAAGCCGTGGCTCATCGACTTTTTTACTTGAACCTGGAGGGCATGATACGTGTACCAGCCGGACCAACTTGCAAAAGAGAGCGTTCCGGACACGTTGGGATCGGGTCGAGCACTATCGGTCAAGGTCGCTTGCGCGCTTGGGGGACAGACGTTGATCGTGGCGCCCTGAAGGGTTGTTGCGGGCTGGAGGGGCACGGGACAGGGCCATTGCAGGTTGCCGCCGGCTGTTTGCATTGGTTGGACCGCGTTGGCGTCGGACTGGATCCACAAATGGATACCGCGCGAACCCACGTAACCGATCCCCAACGTCGTGCTCGGAGTCAGCTGACGTTCGATGTTGAGATTCCACTGCAGGACCAAGGGGCGCTTCGGATTAAAATCCATAAGGTAGTAGGCCCCTGTGTTTGGTAGCTTGTCCTGGGGGATGGTACCGATCTTATTCGGAAACGTACCGCCAAGTATGGTCTGGTCACCGATGTTGAACTTTTCGGCAAACGGTGACGAAGAGTCAAGTCCGCCTCCCAATTGAGCAATCATCGGCAGCACGTCAAACATCCCGAAGCCCCCGCGCACGGAGGACTTGCCATTCTTGAAGGGATCCCAAGCAAAACCGATCCGCGGCTCCCAATCCCTCTTCGTAGGATTCCTGAAATAGGGCGACCCCAGGTGTGGGTCAGGGGTCGTGTTGGGCGTGCTGGTTAACATTCGAAGGTTTGCCAACTTGCCATCGATTTCGTAAGGCACCTCCCCAAACTCGTAGCGCAAACCCACATTAAAGGTGAGGTTTGGACGGAAGTGAATGTCATCTTGGAAGTAACCCGCGGCGATCGACATTCGGACATGTCGCGGAGTCTCTGTACCCGGCACGTCGTTACTAAAGGAAATCGGACTGTTGGCCAAGAAATCCGCCAAGCTGTTGAACGCGAAGGCCCCTCCCGGGGTGTCGGCGCCAAGAAAATTTTCCTGAATTCGCTCGGCGTTCGCGCCGAACTTCATCGAATGAATTCCCTTCGTAAAGTAAATGTTGTCGTAGAATTGATACGAATTCCAACGGAATTCAAAGGGAAACGCCACGGCAGTCCCTCCGGAAAAAGCGGTAAACGTGTTGCCTATCTGTATCGCTCCCACGCTTGAACCGGGATCAAAACCAAATTGAGGATCGGCCGCCGCGGGGTTGATTGCCTTCGCGCCATTAGGCGACGCCGTATTGTCACGGTTGAAACCCACGCGGAAGGAATTCAACAACTGGGGGCTGAAAACGTGGCTCCATTCGGCGGCAATCGTCTGGCGTATGCTCTGATTGCTGATGAGCTTGTTATTCATCTCATCGGGCTCTGTTTGGTGGGAGTTATCGTACAGATACGTCCCAAAGATGCGGTCTTTCTCTGAAAACGTGTGATCCGCCCGGCCTATGACGAAGTTCTCTGCCGTAATTTGGCTGGCCGAAAACGCGAAGGTCCCCGTGGCACTGGCCGGAAAAAATGTCTTCAAATACAGAAGCGCATTCGGGTCCGCGGTCGCCGGTGCGATGGCTGCCTCTGCCGCAGTTATATCTGCTGGCGTAGGAACCGTGGCAATCTGAGTCGAGCCCAAATTCTGCCTGACTCCCTCATAGGCGCCAAAGATGAAGGTCTTATCCTTTTGAATGGGGCCTCCAGCGGAACCTCCAAATTGGTTCCTGCGAAAAGGCGGTTTCGAGACACCATTTGAATTATCGATGAAATTTGCGGCGTCCAGCGACGCGTCGCGGAGGAACTCGTAAGCGCTTCCATGGAACTGATTAGTGCCCGATTTGGTAATCGCGCTGATCACCCCGCCTGAGGTGCGTCCGTATTCGGCTGAATAGTTGGTCGTGAGCACAGTAAATTCCCCAACTGCGTCGGTGCCCAAATTGCCCCCAAGCAAACTCCCCGGCCCCGCGTTCGTATAGTTATTGATATTGACGCCGTCCAGGAGGTAATTGTTCTGCTGCGGGCGGCCGCCTGAAATGCTCAATTCCAAGCCCATGCCGCGCTTCGTCCGGTCGGTGCTGCTGATGGCGGGCTGGTTTCCAACCAGATGAACGCCTGGCGCTAGGACTGCCAGGTCCGACCAAGAGCGGCCGTTCAGAGGGAGCGCCTCGACCGTCGTCTCATTAACAACCCCGCCGATAGTTGCGTTGGCGAGATCCACCGTCGGAGCCTCCGTGTTTACTTCGATCTGTGTGGAGGTGATCCCTACTTGCAGAGTCAGATTCAGAACGAGTTCTTGGCCCACGGTCAAGATAATGCGGTTGCGTACAAGAGTCGCGAAGCCCGTCGCAGCAGCTGAAACCTCGTAGGTTCCCGGCGGGAGATTCGGCGCGTCGAAGACACCCACCCCATTCGTCGCGGCATTCGCGACAATTCCGGTCGACACGTTTTTAACAACAATCTTTACGTTTGGAACCACAGCACCAGTGGCGTCGACGATTGTGCCCGAAATGGTTGCTCCAACCATCTGCGCTGAAACCCGCGTCGGAAGGGCGAAGCCGAGGAGCACTGCAATAGTCATCGCCAAGCCTACAAACTTGCTCGTGAACTCTGATCGAGTTGTCATTTCAAGACTCCTCTAACATATTTGAATTCCAATCCGCGCGTTGTCGGCAACAGTTGAAGGGCCTCTAGCGAATTTAGTTCAACTGACACCTATTTAAGGTAAGACACATTCGTGGCGCTTACGTACGCCACTTCTGTCAGGATGTCAACATGAATCAAGGTTCTGTCGGGCTCGCAAACCCCCGATTGAGGCGCGAATAGGAAAAAAGCTTGGGCGCAATCCCGTAATATGGCCGATAGCCCCAAGGATCGCCCCCTCCCCAAGCACGTGGGTGGGCAGATTCTGATTACCCCATCACATGTCCGCTTAACTCGTCATTCTATAATTCATGCGCGCCAACCTCCGGAGCGATCCGATGGAACAGATCGTAAGAAAAAGATCAAGTTTGGTTCGGAGAGCCACAGGTGGGATCATTGGTGCATAAATCCGAAAGGATCGGCGACACCATGAACCGTCGAAATCCATGTTGATTATGCCTTGCAGGCAACCTCAAATGGCTCTAGCAAAGGCGCATTCAATGACGGCAAAGAACAGTTGGATCGCGTCACTGCTGACAATCATGGCAATTTCCTTGGGCGGATGCGCCTCGTCGCAATCCACTGCGCAACCCCCCACGCAGCCCCCCACGCAAACCACCACGCACCACTATGAATACGTTTTTACGTCGGGTTTTATCTACGTCTACGACATCCACAATTCGGGGGCATTGGTGAAGACTCTCACGGTTCCGACGACCGCCGGCGTTCGCGGGGCCGTGGCCAGCGCGGTTACCGGAAGGCTCTATATCGCGTACGGGTCGGATTCCGGAAGCGGCGGTTCCCAGCTTGCGTATGACTTGGCAACGGACACCGTCGTTTGGACAAAAGATTACTCGCATGGGATCGACAGCCAGGCAATCAGCCCCGATGGAACGAAAATCTTCATGCCTACGGGAGAGGTTTCGAGCGGAAGCACGTGGGAGGTCGAAGATCCTGCAACGGGAAATGACATTGGTTCCATCAGCGTCGGGGGGACCGGCGCCGGTTCGGGGACCGGGCCGCACAACACGATCGTGAACCAGACGGGCACGCGGGTTTATATGGGACTGCGGGACCCTAACCTGGGAAATGGGCAGGGCATGAATGACTTTGGGATTGCGGACGCGTCTACCGATAAAATCGTCGGCAAGGTTACGCCGACGCAGAGCGGCGTCCGCCCGTTTACAATCAACTCCAAAGAGACGCTGGTTTATATGTCGGTCACCGATTTCCTCGGCTTTCAAATCGGCGATCTGACGACGGGAAAAATAATTTATACGGTGCCCATCGACGGCACCGGCATTCCGGGCTTTACGACCTCGTTCTCCGTGACCGACCCCTCGCACGGGATCGCACTCTCGGCGGACGACTCGACTCTCTACCTCGTCGATTGGCCGAACAACTACGTGCACGTCTTTGATGTGAGAAGTGTGCCGGCCAGCGCGCCCGCCCAGATCGCCAACATAAAACTCCCAGATAACTTCACCCCAAATCAGGCGCAGTGCGCCTACGATTGTGGAGGAGACGGTTGGCTGCACCTCAGCCGCGACGGCGCCTTTCTATTTGTCGGCGACACGCCGGATGTGATCAGCACGAGCACCAAAACCTTGGCGATGAAAATGCCCATGCTGGCGAATTCGCGCGTCGAAATCGAAATCGATTTTCAAGGCACGACCCCGGTCTGGGCAATGGGGCAGCGAAGCAGTATTGGACTTACCGCCGGAACGGCAGGACTTGCTCCCTCGACAAATCGAAAGGCCGTCGCGAATTGGTTCGCGACCCTCGCCACGCTGCTTAAAGCCGGATCCCGGTTTTCACATTAACCCAAATCCGAGGCAGGAGGCTTTCATCCGACTGGATTCCGCCAGATGAACGGGATCGCCGGAAAGTGCCCCGAATCGCAACTGCCGGAAAATCCCATCTTCCGGCAAGTGAACTACCCGGATCTAGCCAAATTAGGTGTATATTCGGTCGCAGCTTCGAGACCGAAATGAAAATATCCGCCCAATCGAGGAGATATCTCATGCGACGATCTTGCTTATCAGTTGCACTTGCAGTGGGCATCGCGATGTTGGCGTCCCTGGCATTCGCCCAACAGGCCCCAACCGCAGGCCCCTATAAAGTGCAGAAGACAGTCAAAGTTGGCGGCGATGGCGGCTTTGATTATGTTTACGCGGACGCTGCTGGCCGCCGTTTGTACGTTCCGCGCAGCGGCCCCACGGCCCGAATCTCCGTCTTTGACCTGGATACTTTGGAGCCGGCCGGCGAAGTCCCCAATGTCAGCGGACACGGAGCGGTCGTCGACCCCAAAACGAATCACGGCTTCATAACCAGCAATCCGGTCGTGATGTTCGATTCAAAAACTCTTGCGGTCATCAAGACCATCAATGTGCAGGGTAGTCCGGACGGCATCTTGTTCGACCCGTTTAACGAGCGTGTCTATGATCTTAGCCACGCGGCGCCGTACGCAACTGTGATCGATGCAAAAGATGGTTCCATCGTTGGCACGGTCGATCTGGGCGGAGCCCCGGAACAGGCCGTCACCGACGGCAACGGCCACGTGTACGTCGATATCGAAGATAAAGGCAATGTCGCGGTGCTAGACGCCAAGACACTTGCAGTGACTGCTCATTACGATGTTTCCAGTAAAGCCGGCACGTGCGCGGGGTTGGCAATCGATGCCAAGAATCGCGTTCTTTTTGTCGCCTGCCGCGCTCCACATGTGATGGTGATTCTCAACGCCGACGACGGCAACATCATCACCACCCTGCCGCTCAGCGGCGTCACCGATGGCTGCTCGTTCAACCCCGCTACGATGGAAGCATTCAGCTCGCACGCTGAAGGCACACTAACCGTGATTAAGGAGAGCAGCCCCACCAGCTTCGCGGTGGAACAGAACTTGACCACGATGCCCAGCGCCAAAACGCTCACGCTCGACAGCAAGACGAACCGCATCTTGCTGATCGCCGCAATGTTTGATCCTCCGCCGCCTGGGACGCCGGCACTCTCAAACGCACGCATTGCTCGCGGCCCAATGGTGCCGGGATCGTTCTCCATTCTGACGGTGGCCAAGTAGACGGGCTGCCGGAAAGTTCATCCTCGGCAGTGACAGCGGCGCTCTCCCGCGCTCGTGGCGATGTTCTGTCTCTGCCCATAGTTACGACATGAGCCACTACCTCGCGTACAGAAAAAGGCTGCAGAAAAAAGGCCCCACTCCTTTAGTCATTCCGAGCGAAGCGAGGAATGACAAAATAAACTACTTTTTCCGCAGCCTGAGAAAGCCAGATTCAGATAGGAGAGCATCGCGGGTATAATCGCAAAATGTCACACTTCCGAGACACCAGCCAATAATCGGAGGGACGTTTAGTCCTAATTTCCGGACATTCTTTTCGCGGATACGGAAGGCACTATCTTGCCGGACTGCCAGACAGCAGACAGCCTCTCCGTGTTATGAATATCGTCCAACGGGTTTGCATCCAGCACGAGGAAATCGGCCCGCCTGCCGGATTGTAAAGTTCCGAACTGCTTCGCCCCTCCCAGAATCTCTGCATTCGTCCCTGTCGCGGCGACGATGGCTTGCATGGGTGTGAGGCCCGCTTCGACCATCAGTTGCAATTCCCGATGCTCGAGGTAGCCGGGAAAACGAGTGGGAATTCCTGAATCGGTGCCAAATGCGATTTTCACGCCGGCATCGGAGAGCGTCTTCAGATTCTTTTTGCCCATTTCGAGTCCCGCCCTGTACTTGGCGATATCCGGATCTTTGCGGCCCTTGTCAACGTTTTCCGGGCTTCGGACGAAAGCCAGTGCGGCCGGCTCGAACCCCGCCTGAAAGAACGGATCATCCAGCCATTTCAAATTGTCTGCATAGGCAAACAGGACTTCGTCGCGGACCAGCGTGGGGATCAGGAAAACGCCGCGTGCTTTCATTGCTTGCATCACCTCATTGTCGACGGGCTGATCACGAATGCTGTGGGCGAATCCATCGAGGCCTGCCGCGAGCAACGATTTCGCGTCATTCAAGTAATATTCATGGGCAAAAACCCGGATATGCTGTTTATGCGCCTCATCGATGATGGCTTGATAGATCACGGGCTGTATTTTTGTGCCGTGACCCAAACCGTCGTCCACCCACATCTTCAGGAAGTCGGGGTGATGCCCCGCAAGTTCACGGACATCGGCGCGGGCTTCCTCCGGAGTTTGAGGGCGGTATCGGTGGTCCGCGGGGTTTGCTCGCCCGGTATATTCCAGAAATCCGCGCCCCGCGGTATAAAGACGCGCGCCCCCCAAGGTTCCGGCGTGTTGAGCGTCTCGTATTTTGTAAATTTCATCATCGTCCTGTCCAAGGGATGTAACCGTCGCCACCCCGTAAGAAAGATATTTGTTGAGCTGTTTGAGAACGTTTTCCTCCGTGTAGTGTCCGGCCACGGAATCGGCGCCATTCGTTGACAATCCGAGGTGGCCGTGGAGGTTGATGAGCGCGGGCATAATCGTTTTTCCGCTGACGTCCCTCACATCGGCGTCTTTGGGAATGGAGACCGTTCCCTCCTTTCCAGCGGCGACAACATGATCGCCTTCGATGACCAGCACGGAGTTCTCGATTGCTGGCCGGCCAGTCCCATCAATCAGGCGCGCCCCTTTTAGCACGATCTGTCGCGTCTTGGCCTGAGCGCCAGCGCGGGGGCAAGTAACAAGCACGGAAAGAAACAGACCCAGGATCACGCAAGCGTACGAACGATTGACGGTTTTCATGTTGTACCTCCTCGCTGACCCGGGATACTAGTGTAAGAAGACGCTCCGGTCAAACGCACACTGAACGGCCGGCCCGAAGTCGAGACCATCACGGCGAATCTTTGGCGCCGCTAATGCAAGTCAGTCCGGGGTGGGAGAATCGGAGCAGGGCCACACTCCGATAGGAGGACGAACCAGGAGTCGGCTCCAATCCGTGCGCGGGTCGCAGCTTGCCAACAGGTTCTACGAACGAAGAATTAATTTAGCGGTCTTCCACAACCGGGTAAAGCTTGGTAGCGGGTCTCGCAAGGAAAAATAGGCGAACGAAGACCAATGCATGACACTGGCAAGCCACTGCATAAACGTGAGCTCTCCGCGTTTCCGAAGCTCCAAGAACGCACGCCAGTCCCTTAACGGGTCCCACAGTCGCAAACCTGTTCGGAAGTCGGTTAGCGGCGGCTGTGGGATGCCGACGATGCGGTTGTAAACAAAATTCCCCAAGTCAAACCCAGCCCTTTTGACCAGACTATTGGCGGCAGTGAATCGCGCGTTACACTCGATCAATTTTAACTGGCCATCGCGCTCGTCGTATTTGAACTCGACATTGGCAAGCCCCTGAAGCCCGACATGTCGAAGCAGCTGGAGCGATAATTCGCGCACATGCTCGACTCGGTCCGTGATGTGGTAAGACCCCAATCCCATATTCATCGGATAACGACGGATAATTCGTTTTGTGAAATCGAACAGCGCGTTGCCTTCTTCGTCCATATACGTGTAATAACTGCAATACCTGCTGTCCGGCCCGGGGATCTTTTCGACGAGTAAAGTTCCAGCCCCGGCGCTCTCCGCTGTGCGATAACTCTCGAGCAGTTGGTCAAAATCTTGAGCCACCAGAAATTTGGCTTTGAATTGTTTTTGAAAGACGTGCGACGCCCTGGGTTTGACGATAATCGGATAGACATACTCATCGCGCAGGCGATGGATGTCTCCCTCCGATCCAACCTGCCAAAACCGCGGCGTGGTCACTCCCGCTTCTCTCGCCGCTACATATGTCGCCAACTTGTCCAGCATCATGAGTTGGGCGGCGGGGTTTGACCAGTCCAGCCGGAACTTGTCCGCCAGCGTTTCGCGGTGTTGGGCGATGATTTCCAGTTCTTCATCACCTGCCGCCAACAGCACGCTGCCCTTCAAATGGTCGGAAGCGTGTCCGGTCAGGAAAGCCGTCGCCGCCTGGGCATAGGGTTCATTTGCAGGCAAACGAATCGGTCGAGCGTAGCGGCTAAATCGCGCTTCAGCCCACCGCTCATTGAGGACGTAGACCGGAATGGATCGGGTCGCCAGGCTCTCCACCACTTGGAAGGCCTGAAAAAATCCCCCGAAGATAATTGCTGGCGGAAGCGGGGCGCGGGAGTCAGATTTGGCCATCTTAGCTTTCAGTGTGGCGGCATCCACGAGCGTCCTGGTAAAATTGCGAGCAGTGGCTTTTCGCCTGGCTCGATGCATCTCCTGCTCTGCCAAGCACAGATCTGGTGCGCAGAGCATAGGCATAAAGCTGCAACAAGTTCGACATCCGTGGCAAACCTAAGCTCCGTGCGTGAATTCTAAGTTTTCAGCATAGCTTGAGTGGTTCATCGCCCCTTGATGGACAGAGCATCGTCCGAAGAGATGAGTTCCTCGACTTCACCGTCATAAATCGGGCACTCATGTTGTCTTAATATTTCATCAACCCACGCGTTCGAGAACTCACCCCTTTGCACGGCCGCCATATACCTTTCCTGATAAGGCTTTTGAGCGTCCAGCCGTTGCAAGATGTCTTTGGCGCTTTCTCTGGGTATCACGACGATCCCGGAAATATCGGCAACCATCACATCGCCCGGGTTGACCACGGCGCCGCCGCACGAAATCGTGTAGTTAATGTCGCCGGGACCTCGATGCAACGGGCCCACGGGTGTGGTCCCACGCGCGAAGACGGGCAAATCCAGATGCTCGATCCCGGGCATGTCTCGCACCAAGCCATCCACCACAAAACCCGCGATCCCGCGGTGTTTGGCTTTGGTACAGATGGTGTCCCCAAGTACTGCATTAATCCCGCGCACACCATGCGCATCAACCACAACAATATCGTTTGGCTTGGCAATATCCAGCGCCTTGTGAACCATGAGATTGTCGCCCGGGTATACGTGAACCGTGCACACCGGCCCACACAGCCGATGGCGCTTGTCCGATTGACATTGGATGGCCGGGTCCAAAGCGTAAAGCCGGTTTAAGACATCCGAGATCTCCGGCACCTCGTAGTCTTGAAAACGCTTCATCAACGCCGCGTCTAACCTGGAAAAATCCGAGCGAATGCGAAAACCTGGACCTGGATACAAGTCAGCGGATCTTGGTCTTTGTGATGCCATTCTAAACCTCCGAAAATGTGTCCGATAGAATCTCGCGCGGACAGGCTTTCGCCACAGATTGAATGATCATGCGGATGTCCACTGGAGATCCCAATTCCATTTGATCCCAGGGAAGACTGGCGATGAGGCGTATCAGTTCGCCGGCTTCGTGAGTCATGCCGGCGCGGAAATCCAAAGTGTGAGCCATTCGTTCGATTTCTCGTATATCACCGGCTCGGCGGGCCGCATGGCGTGGGTACGTTGGTAAAATGCGCTCAATGACCGTCATCAAAGCAGGATAAGAGTGATGGCAACTTTCCAAAAAAGGCTCCAACATGTCAGCCCGTTCGGCCAACACACCGACCTCCAGGAAAAGCGCAACCAGGCCCTTTGATATCGCAGACATCAGCAGCTTCGTACGGCTTGCCGACCCAATGTCCACACCCAGCCAATTGACTTGCAAGAGACCTCGACAAAGCGCTTCGACGCTTCTGGCTCTTGGGCCGCTGATGTATAACACGCCGAGATCCGGCAACCGATGTGCCACGCCGTGAATGGCCGCGTCCACCAACGGGATGTTATGCCTGGCCAGCAAGTGGTCGATTTGCTCCAGTGTATCCAGGCCGATTGCGTTCGCCTCGACGAAAACACTGTCCTGCGCGTGCATCTGATGGCAACTGATATATTGCCGTGCCACCTCGACAGCTGCCGAGGGAAGAACGAGCGAGAAGACAAAGTGGCTTTGGGCGACCACATCGTCCAGTCTCGGGAGGATTTCGATTCCTGACGATCGGGCCCGCTCTTCCGTAGCGCGGCTGCGGCCCTGACAAGTGGTGATCACTCGCAAACCGCCCTGGCGTAAAAGCTTTCCAAACGCCGATCCCATTTCGCCACAATAGAGAATCCCAACCGTCGTGGGAGTTGTAAGGTGCACCTGCAAGCCTCCAGAGCGGGCAAAATCAATCTGTTCCATGACACCTATCGTCGGACGACGGAATTGAATATTGCCGAAATGCGGCTGCCTGTCAGTTTGCTAATGGACAGTGCCCAGGCTGCGCCGACCACTTCCCTTTTCCCTCATGGAAATGAGTTTTCCATCCGTAAACAATTTGAATTCGAGTATGTCTCCGACATTAAGCCTCAGCCTTCCGGAAAATGCCCTATCGCTGGGAGTGAAATCGCGCAGCAAGAGCAACCGTTCGTGCACGTTTGAAATCGACATGGCCATCCAAGCGCGGTCCCGCCAGGTTCATTGAGTCAAAGCTTGCAGTTTCCGAAATCAGGTAGTTAGCCTGCCACGGCTGCAAAATTAGCGATGGGCCGGCAGACATTGGTGCTCCACGAGGGAAACGATGCCGTCCAGAATGACCTGTAACGCGGGGCCTGGCTCCTGAATTTCCTCGTATCCTTGTCGCCGGGGTATGATGTTGATCTTCGTCCGAACATCGTCCACGCTTTCGAGGAGTATGAGGCGCCCCGTGTCGGCCAAATAGCGGTCTACAGCTCCGATCCGTCCGCGGAAGATGCTGTAGACGGGCACGCCCAGTGCCGCCGCTTCGCGATTCATGGTGCCGCCGCCGCTGATCACCAAGTCCGAAAACCAAATCAAGTTCAGGCCATCCACAACAGTTTTGGGGATCACGATTTTGCCGTTGGCGATCAATATTCCCCAGACCTTTCGGAGGGCGTTCTCTTGCTTCTTGTTCCGCGGAAGCAAAACGATTCGGACATCCGGTCGCCCAATCAAAAGATTCAGCGTGGCATCCAAGAGAACCTCTGCCTCGGGATTGTGATAGTGAGCTTCCGTCGCCGGTGGGCGCACGGTGACCACGACGCCTGCCTCGTCAAGGCCGAGATCTTTCTTGAGAGACGAATCGGGCCTGAGCCGGGAGGCATAAACATCTTCCTTCAACCCAGGATATTTCATCACCCCTTTTTTGCGATGCAGTCGGGAATCGGGAATCAATTCCGGCACGAAAGCCCACTTTGCCCGTAAAAAGCCCGTCGACGCAGCGAATTCATAATCGAAGATGCTCACGGACGGAACACCGAGGAGTGTGCAGCACAGGGTTTGGGTCCGCGATCCGTGCGCCACCGCTAGATCAGGCTTCTCTTTTGCAATCAGGGGCAGAAGCCGGATGGCCCGCCAGCATGTTCCTACCGCTTTGAAGAACCGGTGTTTGCCCCAGTGGCTGCCAACCACCTTACAAGCCAGGTGATGGAACTGCACCATCTCGCACACTTGATAGCTATCTCGAGCGGTGAGGAGCACTTCATACCCTTGTTTCTTCAACAGCTCGATGATGGGGAGGAAAAAAGGAACGTGGGGCGTATTTTCGAGATCGATCCAGATCTTTCTTCGGCTTTTCGCCCGCGCGGACTTTTCTATACTTTTTTCGGCGCCCTCTTCGCTGCGCCGAGCCACTGTGGATTTCTCTTGGTCAACTAAAAGCGCCATTCTCTTGGTCTGTATTTTTTCAGAATTTCCGAATTCGACTTCGGTCTCTTCAATCGTACCCTCCTCCTACCGCCCCGACACTACGAATTGCGACTAGAGTTGACCAATTGACAACACGTCACTCGACCGCGGTCCTAAATTCGTCTGCCATGTTGGTCGTGCAATCAGTCATCGAGATCAAGATCCTCACGAACGATCGCAGAGCCGACTAAACCTCGGCCCGTCCAGGGAGTCGCCGTTACATAATTTGTCCAAGCGCAAAGACTTACGCGTTCGCCGAACCCATCATAGGAACCGGCGAATCTTCGTAGACAGTAGGAGACTCTGTTCGAGGGAAGGTCTGTCCGAAAGTTGAGTTCTGATGGTGATGGGCTAGAGATGTCACTGAACCGTGCGAAAGTGCGTCATCCGTCTCAACCGGCAGTATCCGCCGCACGCAGAAAGTAGGCCCAAAACGGGACTGAAGCAACAAATGGAGAGGTGGACCAGCGTCATGCGACGAATCAGTCTCGCTGTTTTGATCGTGGTTGGAATTTCCGCCGCTTGCCTCGGATTCGGCCGGTTTTTTGCCTTTTCACAAACTCACACCAAATTGGGGCGGCGCGTAATTTATTATGTGGACCCCATGCATCCCGCCTATAAGTCGGACAAGCCGGGCATTGCCCCGGATTGTGGTATGCAGCTTGTGCCAGTGTACGAAGGCCAGGCCGGCAACACCGCGCCCGAGGTCGCGCAATTGCCAATGGGGGCAGTCGCAATTGACATCGATGCCCAGCGATTATCGGGAATCCGGGTTGCTGATGTGCAGAGGCGCGGAGGCGCTCGCATCGCACACGTTGTGGGCCGCGTGACTCCTGAGGACATTCGAATCTACAGCGTCAACTCTGGCGTGGACGGGTTCATTCGGGAAACCTTCAACGATTCAGTGGGAACCATCGTCAAGAAGGAGCAGAGGCTCGCGAGCTACTATGCGCCGGACTTTTTGTCAGCGGCCTCCGGGTTTCTCGCTGCCACCGAACGGGTGCCTGGTACCCTGGGCAAGGACGGGGCGCGGTTTAGTCCGAATTTTCCAGGCAGCATCGCCAAGGAAGGGGTGCGAAGTATGCAGGGGTATACCGACCATCTCCGCAACCTTGGCATGAGCGACGAGCAAATCAAGCGGATAGCGGATACCCGTGAACTACCTGAAAACATTGACGTTACTGCACCGGTAGACGGCATTATCCTCAGTCGAAATCTCTCGCCCGGGTCTCATTTTGATCACCAGATGGAGTTTTATCGAATCGCGGACCTGAGCAAGGTTTGGGTGGTCGCTGAAGTGTATGAAGACGAGATCCAGTCCCTGCGACCCGGAAGCGCCGCACAGCTTATCTTGCGCGACGGTGGACGCCGTCTGGCGGCGCGCGTAACGGACAGTCTCCCTCAGTCCGAAGTCGGGAGCGGAACAGTCAAGATTCGTCTGGAAGCAGAGAATCCCTCTTACCTGCTGCGGCCCGATATGTTGGTTGACGTTGATCTTCCGCTCCAAACGCCGCCAGCGGTCACCGTGCCGATGGGTGCACTGGTCTATGCCGGCGAGCATACACATGTCTATATCGAGCGGGGCGAGGGTGTTTTCGAGCCGCGCCAGGTTGAAACCGGAAGGCGGATTGGCGAGCAAGTGGAGATCTTGCGAGGTGTGCGGCCCGGCGAACGCGTTGTGGTTGAGGCTACTTTTCTCGTGGATTCGGAAAGCCGCATGAAAATGGCAGTGCCGGTCACGGCGCCGCCGGCTTCCCCTGACAAACCGGTTGATACCTACGACCATATGGCATCAGCAAAGACGACTCGAAATCCAATGTGAATTATGGCCGTGAATCCAGCTAAAGCGACAGCCTTTGGCGTCACTGTCGCTGACAGCAGTTTAATCCTCTGTTCGTATTGTTTGCGGGAACACATCGGCGTGCCGCCGTCGTTCCTGCGCCTTGGTTCGGAGCACTCAGGAAGCACACGATGATCAACCGAATTATCGATTACGCCATTAAACACAAGGTATCGGTGCTCATTCTGACCGCCGCAGCCTGCCTCGCAGGCTGGTGGGCCATGGTCACGCTCCCCGTGGATGCCATCCCCGAATTAGGCGAAACCCAAGTGATCATCCTTTCCCACTGGGATCAGTCTCCGAATCTAATCGAAGACCAGGTGACCTACCCAATCGTAACCGCCATGCTTGGGGCGCCCCGGGTCAAGGCCGTCCGCGGCTTTTCCGATTTCGGCTATTCCTATGTGTATGTCATCTTCGACGAGGGCACGGATTTGTATTGGGCCCGCTCTCGGATCACCGAGTATCTCTCCGGAGTACTTCCCCAGTTGCCGGACGGCGTAAAGACGGAACTCGGACCCGACGCGACATCGCTCGGATGGATTTTTCAATACGCGCTGGTAGATCCCTCAGGCAAGCACAATCTCGCCGAAATGCGTTCCTATCAAGACTGGTACTTGCGTTATTACCTCCGATCTGTCCCGGGAGTGGCTGAAGTTGCTCCGATCGGCGGTTATTCGCGCCAGTATCAGGTCAATATCGACCCGAATCGTTTGCGCGCTTACGGGATTTCCGTCCGCCGCGTCGTCGAGGCCGTGCGCGGCGGCAACAACGAAACCGGGGGAGGATTGCTGGAGTTTGGCGGGACGGAGTACATGGTTCGAGGGCGCGGCTACGCGCGGTCACTCGAGGACTTTGGAAACATCTCCCTGGGCGTCAGCGTGACAGGGTCACAGATCCGCATCAAGGATGTGGGCCAGGTCGTCATGGGGCCCGCCGATTTGCGCCGCGGGGTCGCGGACCTGGATGGCGCCGGTGAAGTCGTCTCGGGCATTGTCATCATGCGCAGCGGTGAAAACGCGCTGGACGTCATCAACCGCGTGAAAGCGAAAATCAAGGAGATCGAACCGGGCCTCCCCGACGGCGTGAAAGTCGTTCCCATTTATGACCGGTCGGAGCTGATCCACCATGTCATCGATAATTCCCGGGAAACGATAATCGAGATCGCTATTACCGTCGTCCTCATCATTTTGATTTTCTTGCGTCACTTTCCAAGCGCGGCAATTCCCATCCTAACGATGCCGGTGGCGGTTCTACTGGCCTTTATTCCGTTGCGCCTGCTGGGAGTGAGCGCCAACATCATGTCGCTGGCGGGAGTCGCAATCGCGTTCAGCGAATTAGTCGACGCTTCGATCGTTGTGGTCGAGCAAACCCACAAGAAACTCGAAGCCTGGGAGAAGTCCGGTCGTGTCGGGAGCGCGCAGGCCCTCATCGTGAGCGCAATCAAGGAGGTCGCCGGGCCCACCTTCTTCGCCCTGCTTGTGATTTCAGTGTCCTTCCTTCCCGTCCTGACTTTGCAAGGGCAGGAGGGAAAGCTGTTCAGGCCTTTGGCCTACACAAAGACCGTCACGATGCTGGTGGCCGCACTTCTGGCGGTTACTCTGGACCCGGCGTTGCGCCTGCTCCTCACGCGGATTGAGCGGTTTTCTTTCCGCCCGGATTGGCTCTGCCGGATCGCGAACGCCATCTTGATCGGAGAAATAAAATCCGAGGATCGCCACCCGGTCAGTCGCCAGTTGATTCGCGTTTACGAGCCGGTGGTGCGATGGACGCTTCGCTGGAAATGGCACGTCATGGGAGCCGCTCTAGCGCTGATTATCCTCACTATTCCCGTTTTCTTCCATTTAGGGTCGGAGAGCATGCCGCCGCTTGACGAAGGCGCGATCTTGTACATGCCCACTTCCCTGCCCGGCATCTCTGTCGGACAGGCTGGACAGCTGCTTCATGCCAGCGACCACATTCTTCGTCAATTCCCGGAAGTCGATCGCGTACTCGGCAAAGCGGGCCGCGCCGACACGGCTACCGATCCGGCTCCCCTCTCGATGCTCGAGACGGTCGTTATCCTGAAGCCCCGCGAAGAGTGGCCTCACGTGAAGACCTGGTATTCCTCCTGGGCGCCCGAGTGGGCGAAACAAATTTTTCGCCACATCACCCCCGAAACGATCTCGACCGACGAATTGGTAAGCCAGATGAATGCCGCGGTCAAAATTCCCGGTGTCAATAACACTTGGACGATGCCGATCAAGGGCCGCATTGACATGTTGGCGACCGGCATGCGCACGCCATTCGGATTGAAGATTTCGGGCGGGGATTTGCAGCACATTCAGGAAGTCGGAACCGGTGTTGAGTCCCTGCTAAAGACCGTCAACGGGACACGAGCTGTGTTCGCCGAACGCACGGCCGACGGATACTTTCTCGATCTGCAATGGGACCGAGAGCAACTTGCCCGCTACGGCGTCAGCGTCGAAGACGCACAAAAAGTAGTCGAGGCTGCCATCGGCGGTGAAAACGTCAGCACAGTCGCGCTCGGCCCGGAGCGCTATCAGGTAAATGTCCGGTATCTGCGCGATTATCGCAGTGACCCTGAGGCAGTGGGCCGAGTTTTGGTCCAGGCGAGTGGCGGCCGCCAGGTGCCGTTAAGCGATTTGGCACAAATCAAGGTTGCTAACGGACCTTCCATGATCCGCAACGAAAACGGCTTGCTGACGGGCTATGTCTACATCGACATTGCCGGCCGTGATCCGGAAAGCTACATGCGCGAGGCGGATCAAGTTCTGCGCGCGTCCTTGGCGCTGCCGCCCGGCTACTCCATCTCGTGGAGCGGGCAATATGAAGCCATGCAACGAGCCAGGGAACGCCTCAAGCTGGTGGTGCCAACCACAATTCTACTGATCTGCCTTCTTCTGTATCTCAACACAGGTTCGCTGACCAAAACGTTTATCGTATTGCTCGCCATGCCATTTTCCGCCGTGGGGGCAATCTGGTTTCTGTATGTTGCCGGCTACAACATGAGTGTCGCCGTATGGGTGGGATTGATTGCCCTGTTGGGCATTGACGCCGAGACCGGGGTTTTCATGCTGCTCTATCTCGATCTGGCCTACGACGAGGCCAAACGAAGCGGACGTCTGCAAAATCTCGGCGATCTGCGAGAAGCCATCGTTCATGGCGCGGCAAAGCGCCTGCGCCCGAAATTCATGACCTTCGCTACCACCTGCATCGGCCTGTTTCCCATACTGTGGGCCACCGGCGCCGGTTCCGACGTGATGAAACGAATTGCCGCGCCGATGGTCGGAGGAATTTTTACATCCTTCTTGCTGGAACTTCTCGTCTACCCCGCCATCTACGAGGTCTGGAGATGGAATCTGGCCGCGAAAACAACCCAAGATTCCACCGCTGTTGGATTCGGCGAAAAGTCAACACCAGACCTAACGCTGAAGCTTCCCTCACCCGCTCCGCGTACGACCGGTGATTAATAGTGTCGTCCGCTTTGTCGGGTGGGTGGCCCGGGCTTTGAAGTTGAAGTTTGGGTGCCCCGTCCTTTTCTTGAACGGCGGGGCTTTTGACATGGTTCTCTAGGCTTGCATCAGGCAGGCGGCCCAGTCCGTACCGGCGTCTCAATCCTATGTGCATGGCCAATCGAACCAACAGCCCCGCCCTTGAAAAACGTCAAGGACGGGGCACCCCAATTTCACAATTTTTACTCAGAGTGGACGTAAGGGAGTAGTATTCGAACGTGGAGCGCAGACGATCTTGTGGAATGCAAAAGGGCGGGCCACCCGCCCGAAAACAAGAATCAGGCATGCGAAACTATCTCAGACTGAAGGAGCCGCAGTAGAAAATGCAGAAAAGTGAAGAAAAGCCTGAGGAATTGTCGTCGCTGGAGGAGGCACGGAGTCTGTTAAATCGATGGCAACGCAGAGCGATTGTTCTAGGCATCGCGCTGTTCGCAAGCGTTGCGTCTGACGTTCCTTTTCTCGAAGGATATTTTCTCCACGCGCAGTTTCACAGATTCGGAAGGCCCCTTCTTGTCCTTTCGGGGTGTTTGCTGACAGCCTTCATGTTCTCTGCCGCACAGGCCTACAACTTTTGGGTCTATCATCGGGATCTTAAGAAGGCTTACGGGCGTGGATCAGCCGACACTTAAGGCAGGTGTGGACGGGTGCCCCGCCCTTTGAAGTTGAAGCTAGGGTGCCCTGTCCTTTTGAAGGGCGGCCCTTTTGACGTTGCTCCCCGACTTGGCCTCAGCGAAAGGGATCGATTCGAATCAAGCCCGGTTCTTTCTTCGAATAAAACGAGACATTACTCCAACGGCAGGTCAAGCAGAAACGGCTCTCACAGGCTTAGTTCTCTTCGCCAGCAGAGCCAGCCTCTGTTCGAGATTCATGGGCTCCCACGGGACAAGTTTCTCGGCCAGCACATCCATTCTGCGAAGGACGGTCAACTCGAAGAAAAGCTCCATAAAATCCATGTCCCGAAAGACCAGGGAGCCGGACTCTCTCATCTTGTCGCGAATCCGCTCCAGGTGGGCCGGCATCTCGGTCCAGTGCAGGCCGGACCGGTGATGATGACAGAGGTGGTATCCTTCGTTCATGAAGTTCACCTCATCAAAGATGGTCACGGTATTCGCAAAATAATCCTCCGGACGTTCCGGGTCACAGAAGGCGTGCTGAACCCATGCGGCGATGGCCATGATGAAGTTCATGCATAGAAGAGGAACCAACACGAACAGGATCCCAATTCTCCAATCGTAAATAAAGACGGCTCCGAAATAAATGTAGTACCGCGCCATTCCCCATAACATTCGTCTTCGATTCTTTTCATCGCCTCTCGCTTTAAAGTAGGCGTAGGGAGCAGACCCCAGGGTCGTCCAAATGTTGTCCGAAAGAAACCAGAGGAAATCCAGTGG
This sequence comes from uncultured Acidobacteriota bacterium, assembly GCA_963719875.1. Lineage (GTDB taxonomy): Bacteria > Acidobacteriota > Terriglobia > Acidiferrales > UBA7541 > Palsa-360. Next base: position 1,965,016 of record CAVRDJ010000004.1, read on the forward strand.
ATTCGTCCGATCGTAGCCACTGGTGGAGACCGTATCGTCGTGTCCGCCGTTCTCTTTGTGGTGCAGACGCACATGAACCGTCCGGCCCAGTTCTGGCAGGTCCCCATACAAATATCCGAGAAAGAATTCGACGTAGCGGCCGAAGACCTTATCGTATTTCTCCGAGAAATACCCTTGGGGCTTGTGCGCCTCCAGGTGTTTGGCGCTGAACATCCTCACAACCTGCCGAAACTTGAGGCCGTACAGCGAAAGATAGAAAGCGATCGCCAGCAGAAGCCGAGGTTTCCCTAAAATAAGCTGGAGGACGAAAATTGGTACAGCGGTAAGAGTGAGGGAGACCATGAGTCGTAACGCGGGGGTGTCTCGGGGGTCCCGCAGAACTTCTTGGCCGAGCCGGTCGAGCAACCGGCCGTAAGCCCGGGAGAGAAATTGAAATGCGTCGCGTAAGGGACGAAGCTTCCCGAGAAGCAGGGCCGCGCCGTAAAATCCGAACGACAGCACGGCCACGAGCGATACGGCAGCAATTCCTGCCAAAGCCATGAGGACTGCGCACCCCCGAATTATGAGTTCGGGTATGGCTGCAAGCCCCATCGCACGCCAATACGTCTTTGAGCGAGTGTCTTTTCGCTCGTCGCTCAAATCCGCTTCCGTTACCTTGCCAACGATTTGCATGTTCGTCGTTATGCCATTTCCTCGGCAATCTGGTCGCCCGAGCCGCAGGTATCGCACACTGCTCGCACACTATACAGTCTGCGGAAAAAAGCCCCCTCCCCTATAGTCATTCCGAGCAAGAGGAAAAAAGCCCCCTCCCCCATTGCCATCCCGAGCCAGCGGAAAAAAGCCCCCCTCCTATTGTCATTCCGAGCCAGCGGAAGAAAGCCCCCCTCCTATTGTCATTCTGAGCGAAGCGAAGAATCTCTCTTTCTTTTCATGAGGTTAAATCGAAGAGAGATTCCTCGGTCGCCGCGACGACCTCGGAATGACAAAATGAACTGCTTTTTCCGCAGCCCCCGTAGCCTTCTTCCCGCGCACTGATTGCGGATGGAAGCCTCATCCTTGTCCAATGAGCCAGGATTTCCATTTTAACTTCCCGGCTGGCCGACAATTTACGCCTGACCGCCTCAGTTTGCAACACCTCGGCAAGGCTCTTGATGGGCGAGTGCCCCGGCCCTTGTGGTTGAACTTCGGTTGCCTCGTCCTTCGTGCATGAAGGGCGGGGCTTTTCCCTTGGCCCTCCAGGCTTGCATCAGGCAGGCGGCGCAGTCCGTACCGCCGACGCAGCTCTTTGGGCATGGCAAATCGAACCAAAAGCCCCGCCCTTGAAAAACGCCAAGGACGGGGCGCCGCAATTTCACAATCTTAACTCAGAGTGGACGTACAGAAATAGTATTAGAACATGAGGCGGAAACGATTTTGTGAAATGCAAAAGGGCGGGCCGCCCGCCATGCAACTTTGAATGCGCGAAGCACCCGCGCATCATCTCGAGAATAGTTCCCTGCTAGTGAGCTTCCGATTGGAGAACTTCCGGCTTCGCAAACAGTGTTGCGTCCAGCTTCGGATTCACCACAACCGTTTCAAAGATGGTTTGCTCCGGCGGGACTGAAGTATCTCTGAGCCCCGGTGCTGTCTGGGTTGCTGGGAGGACCCTCGTCTCCAGAATAAATGGAATCTGCAGCCCGCTGACATCTCGGTAGTCGCGGAAATAGACCTCCACCGGATGGAGGACTCCGTCGAGCCGCCGGGGCTGGCCTTCGATCTTTGTCTCCAGGAAGGTCTGGGCGTCAATCCAAATATGCTCAGACTCACCGTCCTTCAGTGTGAGCTTGATCTTGTAAGTGTCACGGCCTTCGACGCTTTCCGTGCCGACGAATTCGATTTTCGTGCCCTTGGCGGCGTAGTCGACCAGGGGGCCGTCCAGGTCCGCTTGCGTGGAGGTCGACTTCAATTCTTCCGGAGTGTAAGATTCGACGACCCGCCGGTTCAGGTACGGCCTCAGCTTCCAGCCATTGGCGCCGTCAAATACCTGCAGCGCAGTTTCGCCTTTGAACTGCAATTCGATCCGCATTTTGCGCGGCCGCGCCAGGTGCATCGTGAACGGCAGCCGAACTTCGTCGACACGCCGAGTCGATGGAAAGTTCTGCACTCCCTTTTTTGCTTGGAACTGCGTCACCTGAGCTGTCCGCTGATTACCCCCGGCGCCCAGGGTCCCCGTGAAAGTCATCGTTTGGACTGCGCGCCAGGCCTGCAACCCGCCCCGAGCGGCCACGGTCTTATTTACGATATCTGCGGCGGAGAGCTTGGCCTGGGGTGCGGGAGCGTCCGCCCCGGAAGCAAGCGAGAAAGCAAAAATTGCGGAGAGCAATAGCATTGCTGGTTTTCGAAGCATAGGTTAATCCCTCGGCGCGAAAGTGTTCGTCCTGCCAACAAGAAATCGTACTAAGGATTCGTGCGCGGTTCTTTGTTCCGGGTCAAACGGTCAACGTGGCTGGCAGGGGAGTGTTGTAAGAGTTCATTTCTACACCATCAAGTTATTGATTACAAGGCAGTTCGCAGAGCGGAGGGAAGCTCTAATCCACGTTCAGGCCTTGGGCTTGAAAATTGCCGATGACCACGGTGACGCGATCCCCGCGCTTTACGGGCCTGCCGGTATTGGAAAACGCCATCCAGTATGCCATGCCTGCTTTAGGGGTGCTGCTTTGCCGCAGTAGGCCCACCTGCTCCAGGGAAGGTACCTCGAGCTTGACTCCCCTCTCCGGGTCAATCAGAACGGGTACGAGCTTCTTATCATTCAGCATTTTGGCTTTCTCGGGGTCAAGCACTCTATAAGTGAACCGGATGATTTCTCCCGACTCCACGGCCTTCACGCCGAGCGAGTCAATCCCCCACACCAGGGCGTAATAGCGAGCTGCTCGCCCTGCGAAGCGGTCCGGCTGATAGCGATACGGGGTACCCGCTGCTGGGACCTTAGCGGGCGATCCGGAAGCACCATTGGACCCGGCGGACTGCGCCTGGCCCTGTATAACTAGAATGCTGCTGGCAAGAACTCCCGCCAGCAGCATCCACATTCCGCTCCGTTGATTGGCCATTCCTGATTTACGCTCCTCGTATCTTTGGGGGTAGTGAGCCGGTCGCTCAGGAGCTACTCCCCCGTTCCCATGACTCACTGCTTAAAGCTGGCCTCGATGACAGACCATTGGGCGCCGCCGCCTTTAACCCGAAGGCGGCGGTATACGGTCCGGTTGAGATCACCTGAATGCACCAAACACCCCAACCATAGAACTGCCGCTAGTACTATCGCTCATGGAGGTCGTTCCACTGAACGGTGCAATAAGGATCCGATATTGCATTCCAGATCTGGCGTTTGAACCATTGGCTCCTGTGGCGACATTATTGCTTGGGATCGCAAAATTGGATCCCGCTGTCCACGAAGTCTGAGTTCCTCCGGCACCTACAGCGTAAATCAACACATCGGTTGACTGGGTGGGGGTAAGAGTGCCACTCGTCAAAGATGATGCTGAAGAACTGGAGGAATTTACAGATCCGTCCGCCGCGGTAGCTCCGCTAAATTCCATAACGGTGATCGTAGTCGGAGAAACTGCTCCTCCAGTGAAGTTGGCTGTGACGCTGGTATCGGCCTGCGTCGTAAAAGAATAGAACATTGCGGCGCGATGGGTACTGCCTGCACTTACATAGCCACTGGTAGTTTGCGTCCAGGCGTTTCCTCCGGTATCGCTGATCGCAAAGGTGTCTGTGTTATTCGACCCCTCGCGAACGAATGCAACCAGCAAATGTCCGGCTGTGGTGGCAATGTTGACCGAAATAGATGTTTGAGATGTTGTGACTAGATTGTTGGCGACCTGCACGAATTTGATAGAAGGCGCATTGACGGTGATACTCAGCGCCATAGTGGTCGTCGCTGAATTCGTGTCGGTTACCCGCACGGTGAAGTTGATCGTTCCGGTCGCGGTAGGCGTGCCGGAGATTGCGCCGCTCACGGTGTTAAGCGACAGTCCCGCAGGAAGGGTGCCGGCCGAGAGGGACCACGTGTACGGAGTGGTTCCGCCGGTAGCGACCACCGTCGTTGCGTAGCTGGTGGACTGTGTGCCGTTCGGCAACGAGGTCGTGGTAATCGTCGGCCCCGCCACGGTGATGCTGAGCGCCTTATTGGCTGTCACTGAGTTGGCGTCCGTTACTTGCACGGTGAAGTTGCTAGTCCCCGTCGAGGTCGCCGAGCCAGTTATTGCCCCGGTATTTACATTGAGAGTTAACCCTGCCGGCAAGCTGCCCACAGTGATGGCCCAGGTATAAGACGGGGTCCCACCTGTGGCTGCCACCGCCGTGTTGTATGCCACATTCTCCTCGGCGGTCGGGAATGACGCCGTGGTGATTGTCGGCGGTACGAAGACGGTGATGCTGAGCGCCTTGATACCCGTCTCCGCATTGGCATCCGACACTTGCACGGTGAAGTTGCTAGTCCCCGTCCCGGTCGGCGTGCCAGTTATTGCTCCGGTACCTGCATTGAGATTTAAGCCTGCCGGCAAGCCGCCCACAGTGATGGACCAGGTATATGGCGTGATCCCGCCCGTGGCCGCCAGCGCCGTGTTGTACGCAGCATTCTGCGCCGCGTTCGGCAGAGAGGCTGTGGTAACGGACGGTGGCCCGACTACGGTGATGCTGAGCGCCTTAGTGGCCGTCCCGGAAGCGGAATCGGTCACTTGCACTGTGAAGTTGATCGTTCCAGGCACAGTTGGCATGCCAGTGATCGCCCCGGTGACCGCATTGAGAGTTAGTCCGGCCGGCAAGCTGCCCACACTCACTGACCAGGTCGTATAGGGCGGGACCCCACCGGTGGCTGCGAGGGCCGTGTTGTAGGCGACATTTTGCTCGGCGTTCGGCAGGGAGGCTGTCGTAACGGACGGTGGCCCCACAACGGCAATGCTGAGCGCCTTTGTGGCCGTCAGTAAGTTGGCGTCCGATACCTGCGCGGTGAAGTTGATCGTTCCCGTCACAGTCGGCGTGCCAGTGATCGCCCCGGTGGCAGCATTGAGAGTTAATCCAGTCGGCAAGCTGCCCACGGAGATGGACCAGGTGTACGCCGGGGTCCCACTCGTGGCTGCCACCGCCGTGCTGTATGCGACATTTTGCTCGGCGTTCGGCAATGACGTCGTGGTGATGCTCGGCGGTACGAAGACAGATATGCTGACCGCCTTTATACCCGTCTGTGAATTCACATCCGACACTTGCACGGTGAAGTTGACCGTTCCCGTCACAGTCGGCGTGCCAGTGATCGCCCCGCTGGTCGTATTGAGAGTTAGTCCAGTCGGCAAGCTGCCCACGATGGACCAGGTATAGGGCGTGATCCCACCCGTGGCCGCCAGCGCCGTGTTGTACGCGGCATTCTGCGCCGCGTTCGGCAGAGAGACTGTGGTAACGGACGGTGGCCCGACTACGGTGATGCTGAGCGCCTTAGTGGCCGTCCCGGAAGCGGAATCGGTCACTTGCACTGTGAAGTTGATCGTTCCGGGCACAGTTGGCGTGCCAGTGATCGCCCCGGTGACCGCATTGATAGCTAGTCCAGTCGGCAAGCTGCCCACGGAGATGGACCAGGTGTACGCCGGGGTCCCACTCGTGGCTGCCACCGCCGTGCTGTATGCGACATTTTGCTCGGCGTTCGGCAATGACGTCGTGGTGATGCTCGGCGGTACGAGCACTGTTATGCTGAGCGCCTTTATGGCCGTCACGGAAGCGGAATCGGTCACTTGCACGGTGAAGTTGAACGTTCCTGTCACAGTCGGCGCGCCAGAAATCACCCCGGTGACGGGATTGAGAGTTAGTCCTGCCGGCAAGCTGCCCACAGTGATGGACCAGGCTGTATAGGGCTGAGTTCCTCCAGTGGCCGCCAGGGCCGTGTTGTAAGGCGCATTTTGCTCGCCGTTCGGCAAAGAGGTCGTGCTGACGGTCAAGGGAGGTACCACCACAGTCAGACTCAACGACGCTGAGCCTGTCAGTGCATGGGCATCGCTCACTTGCACGGTGAAGTTGCTCGTTCCCAATCCAGTCGGAGCACCTGAAATCGCTCCGGTGGCGGAATTGAGACTGAGTCCGGCCGGTAAGGCGCCCAAAGTGACGGACCAGCTATAGGGCGCGGTCCCGCCGGTGGCTGTCAGGGTCGTGTTGTAGGCGACATTCTGCGTTGCATTCGCCAAGGATGTCGTAGTGACAGTTGGCGAAGTGACCGAGGAAGCACCAATGAAGGTGGCCACGAGGGCGGACCAGTTGGCGCTGCTACCCAGCGCGAATGTTCCGTTATACGTTCCAATCGCGCTGACAATCATCGACTCGTCTGCTGCAGCCGAACCTGAATTGTTCATCTGCAGGTTGCTAAATCCGGCGCCCAACGCTTCCGTACCGGTGTAGCTGGACGGCAAACCCATCCCAGCGACCACCAGTTCGTTCGCGTTCGTTGTCGTCGCGGTCGATCCGCTGTTCGGGGAATTGCTCGAGCCTTGCGCGCTCATGGTCCGATCCAACGGGTTGGTCGTCCGCACTCCTATGTATTCGTTGATTGCTACGTACGGGTGATTGTTCGACGCCGGGAAAGTCGCCGTCACCGTGTTGGCACCACTGGCGCTGCTTACCGCATAGAACAAAGCCACCTCGTGACCATCTGTGGTTTGTATCCGGCTCAGGGCCAGACTGTAGCTGTTATGTAGAGTGTCGGTAATCGTGGGCAGCAGAACCGAGTTGCTGGAGTGGGACATGCGCACGAAGACAACGATTAGGTTGCCTGCGGTGCTGGCTCCTGGGAAGGCAACCGGCACCGAGGTTGTGAACGATCCCGGAGCGGCATTCTGCTGCACCAGAGAGATGCCGCCAGCCGTCACCACCGCCACTCCGTTCCCGCTGAGTGTTACGGGCGAGCCGCTAACACCGGCATTCGAAGCAGTTATGGTTACACTGCCATTGGCCGAGCCAACCGCACCCGCAGCCGGCGAGAACACCACGTTAATCGTGCAAGTCAAACCCGCACCCAAACTGGTGCCGCAAGTGCCTCCAGCCGCGCCTGCGGGCTGCGAGAACGGCGCCGTAACTACAACCGCGATACCCGTGATCGTTACGTTCCCGTTGTTGTGCAACGTCAGCGTCGACGCTGTGCTGGTCGTACCGACGGTGACGTTTCCAAAGTTCACCGGGCCCCCGGTCACAAGAACGGCCACGGTTTGGCAGGTGGTGCTCGTGCAGGTGACTTCGACCGCGCCGGCGTCAAACATGATCGGGTTGGCGGCGTCTGGCCTTACGTTATTAAAGAAATCCATCGTGGGATGGGCCACCGATGTCGGTATGTAGCCAATCGCCGCTGAGTTACTCGACGACGACCACGCCGGAGCGTAGTTGCCAAGAACGGTATTCGTCACCGGGTTCAGCATCGAGAGCGGTCCCCAGCGCAGGTTGATCCAGTTGTTGCCCTCGTCAACCGTCGCGACGGGAGTCAGGTTGAAGACCGGATTTGGCACAGTCGCGTCGGAAATACCCGGGGGCACTTGCCAACCCGACGCCCCGCTTTCCGGCGGATTCCGCGAACCGTTGCAGTACTGGCTGACAAAGTTCGGGTTCCCAGTGACGTTATGCAAAGACGAGGAGCTATAGCCGTTGAGGTTGGTCAGCAATGAATACGTCGGAGCAAGTGTGGTCCCTCCGTTATGGTTGGTCGGCCCTGTGTCGCCGCGCACGCCAACGTCCCAATAGTTAGCTGCGACGCAGGCCCCGGTTCCTCCCGTGATCATCGAGCCAGCGCCTTGAGCCGTCGTAGCGTCTACTTGTGGCTGGCTGGGCGCCGCGGTCGTGGTAAACGAATTGTACATCGTGACCACGTTCTGCTGGAATTGCGGGCTGAGGGCGCCGATGCCAACGTAGTACGAACTGTTCTGCCAGAATATATCGTTCCCCAGTTGGGGATACGACACCTTCTTGCAGGTGCCGTTGGAGGGGTTCGTCCCCGGCGCAAAATGGCCGGGCGGGCACACAACTGTTAACGACGAAATGTTCGCAGCGAACACCGCGCTGTGCTGGATGGTGACCAATCCGCCGATTTGCGGGCAAGAGGCAGAAGCCGCGCCGTTGGTGCAATTTGACCCGGGCTGGCTAGCCAAGGGAGCCCCAATCGTGGTGAAGAGCATTCCTGAAGTAGCCGTGCTGGCGTTGGAAGCGATCGTGTTGTTTACGATATTCACGTTGATCGAGTCCAGCAACGAGATGCCTGCTCCATCCCACCCGGCTACGTTGTCCGCTATGATGTTGTTCTGAACCGTCACATCGTTCCAGACGGAAGCCTGACCCGGGAACGAGACCACGTCCGAGCCGTTCACGGCGTTGAACGCGATGCCGCCTCCACTGCCCGATTCCGCCGCGTTCCCCATGATGAGGTTCGCATTGATCATCAGGCCTGGGCCCGTGCCGTCGCTCGGCCCTACAGAGCCTGCTGGCGTGGGCACGCAATCGATGTCCAGATTGGGATTGATCGTGCTGCAAACCGGATCGGCATCGGGGGCGCCCATCACGATCATGCCGCCACCATTGGTTGCGATTGTCGGATTGAGGCTCTGATTGAACAGGATCGAGTTGTGTTCGATGTCACCGTTGTAGCTGAACCCGATGTGGCCGACGCCACCGCCGTCACCGGAACTCAAGTTGCCGCACACCCAGTTGTAGTTGAACTGGTAGTAGTCGGATCCGGTGCACAGGCTGACCCCGCCCGCCCCAGCCGGAGTGGCGGAGAACAATTCATCGCCAATGGAGCTGTTTAGCGAGACGTTGTTATGGTGGATATTTACATTCAATTCGAAGCAGTACGGTAGCACCACATTCGCGGTGGCGCTCGTCTCGCATGAGCCGGGAGCGGCGTTGAGGGCATTCCCCTGCAGGTAGGCAGGAGGATATTCACCTTGCCCCAAGTTGATGCCGCCCGCGAGGGTGCCGGCGTTACCGTAGATCCGGTTGTTGGCAATTTGCAGGTAGTGAGCCCAGCCGTGCACGAAGATGCCTCCGCCGCCCTGGGAACTGTCTGTGATGGTCAGGGCGTCGATGCTGGACGGATTGCACGTGTAGTCGCTCGGGAACGGATTCGTCGTATTGTTGCTGCTGGTGTGGCAGTTGGGATTGGAGTCGCCTACCGCGAACGTACCGGAAGCAGACACAGGTCCGCTGAGAAGCGTGCTGTTGGTCGGGAACCCGGCGAGCAACGACGCGTCGAAGGGATCCGATGGGAAATTGGCGCCTTTGCCGAGGACGGTGATTCCGGCCCCTTCCAGGGCGCCCATCAAGGACGGCTCTTGCAACAGCTCGGCCAGGTTGCCGTTGAGATCGGCGACCCATCCGACGGTGGCCTCTAGTGGCAAGCGGTCCACTTGCGGGTTAAACGACGTGGTGCTGCTCTCATCAAACCCGTTGAAGAAGTTCCAACCGTTTCCGGGGCAACTCACCGCGCCGGTTGGATCATACAGATTGGCATTGGCGTTGGAAGACGTCGGTCCGCTCGAGATGGGCGCGCCGTTGAGCGCCAACCCAAACAGACAGTTGACGTACTGGCGCCACACATCCATCTTGCCTGCCGGCTGAGTGTTGGCGTTGACGATGCTGGAGGCCGCTCCGACGCCTTGCAGCCGGACGGGCTTCCACATGATCAGCAATTCATTGTGGGCCGCCGCGGTCTTCGAAGTTACGCCTCCTGCAGTGCACGCAACCGCGCCGGTGGCGGAATTGCAAGTCGGGTCCACCATGAGCAAATCACCCGGCGCGGCCTGGTCGATGGCGGCCTGAATGCTTGCCGAGGCCAGAATGTGAGTCGGAGCATTGCCCCCAATCGTGACATTTACTGCGTCGACTGATTGTCTGTGGTTATCCCCTCTTGTGATGACCAGTTCACCGCAATATGCCGTCGAGGCGTTGTTGCTATACTGCGCTTGCTGTTGAATGGGGCACTGCGGGACGCCGTTGGGCGAGCCGACGCTGGGCACGGTCACCTTGATCTGCGCGTCACCCCAACTCTGAATGGCCGCGGTGACTCCGCCGATGGTTACAGTTCCCTGCGTCGTACCAAAGCCGTAGTTGCGCGTGATGGTCTTCAGATTGTAAGGAGCCGTCTTTGCCGATGGGCCGCCGTACGCGTAGTTTGGAACGGTCTGCACGCCTAACGAATTGATCGTCAGGGTATTGCCGGCAGCGCTCACCCAGGGTCCGACTCCATCGCCATCCACTTCGCTGATCGCTGGAGTAGCGTCCGGGTACGCGCAGTCGACGTTGTTGTATCCCGCGCCCGCAAACGCGGACGTGGGCACGACTGGAGTGTCGAGATACTGCGTTGTACCAGGCATGAACGGCAATTCATAGCAGAACTGGCTGTAGCCTTCCGTGAACTGCGGATCTTGAATTAGCGTTCCGTTGGGGCCGGGAATCGGTCCCGGATCGTTCATGCAGCCCACCATCACTGTTGGGGCATATCCGGTTGGATTCGGCGGATTGACTTCCCAAGTCGAGTAAGTCATACCGTCGTAGGAGCCCCACTGGTCCGCATACACGCGGGAAACTTCGTTTCCGGTCCAATCCTTGATCGAAACCGGTAGGACGGGAGGAGCAAATTTCTCACCGAACTGCGGAGAGAAAGGATCAAATTCGGAGGTGTAGTCATCCGTAATGCCACCAGTGAACTTCGCGGCAATGTGGGCCGAAGTGTAGATGTAGAACTTGGCGATTGCACCCATTTGGTCATTCACCGTGACTTCTTTGCGGTCACACAGGTTGCGAGTGGCACCAGCGAAGGGCGCTACCTGGTGCGTCTGCGGATACAGGCTGATGTAGTCAGGAACGACGCGAGACTCGCCGACGCACGGCCAAACGGGTTCTGGCACAAATCCGGGAACGATCCCGTTTTGCTGTCCGGCCCCGAAGCTTTGCGTGGGATTCTGCGCGTTGTTGGCGTTGTAGCCGGGACCAGGGTACCCGGTGGCAACGGAGGCTTGATCGGGAATGATGAACACATTGCCGAGGCCTCCGAACTGCTGCGTCACGGGGGCAATATAGTTGTCGCCGATCAGAATGTTCTTGTCCTCTTCCTTGACCAGCTCGAAGCCCGGTGGCACGACAACTTCGACGACGTACTTGCCCACCGGGAGCATGGGTAGACCATAGTACAAATCCGTCGAAGCGACCGCGTGATTGGGTGCACAAATCGTGCAATTCGTGGCCGTTGGTTTTCCAGTCGTTGGGTCGGTGGCGGTCACACTGGGGAACTTGTACACACCGTCGTACGGCGCCGGCTGGATCTGGTTCCAGTTGTGCATGCCGTCATAACATTTGAACTGGGAGTTGTTCGGGAGCGGGTGTAAGGTACCAGCAGCGTGCTGAGAGTTGTACCAATCGAGATAGTCCGGCTGGTTGAAAAGTGAGAAGTAGAACAGATCGGGAATCGCGCCGGTCGACGCGCCTTGGCCGGGGCAGCTCATGTTGGGAATGATGTTGCCATGTGAATCCGCGTGGAAGCCCTGTGCCCAATCGTCAAAGCTGCTGGTCTGGGTCGTATCTACCAGCTTTCGAGTAGGCGTGACTCCGTCAGGCCCAAAGCCCTCCTGGTACAGGTTGATGGTGACGTGGGGAACCAGAGGCTCCCATTGTGTCTGCACGAGCATCTGCGGATCGTCAAAGGGACGAGTGGAGGCGTAAATGACATGCCCCTTGATCCCGCCGTTCTCGCCGGCAACGTAAGGCTCTTTGCCAAATTCTATGAAATTGTTCTGGCCAGGGAATCCCTGCCAGCCCTCAATCCCCACCCACGGCGGATCGATGCGGCCGGAGGAGAGGATGTTCGAGCAGCTGGTGATCGGTGGCGCTGGTGGCGCGGGGGTGCTAGTCGTGCAAGCGCTCGCGTTAGCGCTGGTCCCCGGCCCGTTCAGAATTGAATAGCCAGTGCAATCCGCATTGGCGCAATAGACGGCGCCCGGGACACGCAGGTTCGCTGGCACCGAGACAACTTCCGCAGTATTGGCCAAATGCTTGCCAATTACGGAGGTCCCGCACGGCGGGTAGCCGGTTACGCCGCAGGACGGGGAGCCGTCCGCAGGTCCGCCGACGTCGTAGACGACATGCGTCCCTGTATTCTTGTAGCGGGTCGTGTCGGTTTCGACCGTGTACCAGGCAAAGAGTGGGAACGTCTCGTTAAAGTTGGCCGTCCCGGTGAAGTCAGTTCCGAGAAGGTTCTCTATGCTCCCGTCCCGCAGTCGCACGGCAACGTTTGCGAAGGGGATCCCAGCCTCTGTGGACTGCGACGCGCCGTCCTTGTTGTCGTCGATGAACGTCCGGGTATAGAGATTCGCCTGCCACTGCGTGGATGCGATGTCTCCGATTTTGCCGGTATTCGCGACGGTGTGGTCCAACCTGATCGGTGTCGATAGGCCGTCCACAAGTTGATCATTCCACTGATCAAAGGTGGTGATCCTCCAATCGCCGTCCGGGAGCCCTGTGAACGTAAAGTTTCCGTCCGCATCGCACTTGGTGAACGCGAAGTCTTCACCGTCCGGGTCTCCAAAGCTCGCAAAGCACTGGGTCCAAGCGAAAGCATCATGCGAACCGCTACCGTAGAGTCTCTCATCCGGTGAGCGGCTGAGGCGTTCTCCGACTACCCTGCCTGTGACTGTGTTAACGCAGTTGGCCACGCCGGGCAGATTCGGGTCATTCCCGCTGCAAACACCGTTCGGACCCGTCCTCCGGCTGTTGATAATGGCCGGGTTGGCAAAGCCGACGCTCACGTGGTATCCGGCCGGACCGAATTCCTGGAAGAAGCTGGGCTCGCCGATCCTGGTAAAGGAATCGTGAGCCTTCTGGCCGTCCAGGGTGTTGGTCTGGAGCCACTCTTCGCCTCTGGCAATCCGGTCGGCTCCGGGCGTGGCAATAACTCCCCACCGTCCCGGCATCAGGTTTTCAACTAAGGCTTGGCCAGCCAACGGGGACGGTGTGATCCCGTCCTTTTCGAATGTGGGGCAGGTCACGATCATGCCCGTGATGCCCGTTGAAGTCGGGTCCGCTGCGTTCCGCGGATTTGCCGAGATCGGGCAAGCATCTTGTCCGGACAGTGGATCAATGGTACCCGCCAAGCCGTTAGTCAGCGGCTGGTTGAACATGTCATAGGTCATCTGGCCAGTGAAATCGCCGTTGCCGCCAAAGGCGTCCCAAAGGTGGATTTGGAATTGGCCCAGGCCATGCTCGTTATTGGTGTTCACTCCGCCCGCGCCGCCGCCGATGTCGTACTCGCCGTTGAGTGGGAAGTCGTCCTCAAAGACGAACACGGAAAGTTTCGCCGTGGGATAAGGCGAGGGCTGCGACAGAATGGTCACTTTTATTGTCCCTACCGGGATAGGAGCGCCGCCCATGCCATGGCCGCAGGTCGGCGTGGAGACCGATACGCCGCCGCTACTGGTGCAGATCGGCGGGCCCGCGTAAGCGGAAGGGGCACCACTAACGATGGATTGAAACGGGTTGGCGGCATCGCCGGGCAGAACGGAGATATAGTAACGCTTGGTCGGATCCAAATGCACCTGGCCCGGCAGTACCGCAGTAAATCCGTTTCCGGCGGGATCGGGCCGGCAAACGCCATTGCCAACGTCGCACACCGCCGTCACATGCTGCCCATTCGGCTGGATTAGAGTCTGGCCTCCTTCGCACGAGAGCGGGCCGGTGCAGCCCTGGGCCACAAATGGCATATAACTCGTGTGGAAGTTCACCCCCAAAGTCGGAACGATGCCGTTGCCTGCCGTCGGGCACCCTGCAGCCGGCGGGTTTGTTGTGCACTTCGGGTCAATGTAGAAAGTCCTGTCTTCCTCAATTACCCAGCGATAGTCTTTAATCAGCGTCACCTTGTCGGAGCCGTCGACGACTGAGACCTGAAGATTGCTCGGCGTCGGGAAGATTAACGTGACGGTCTGATGAGCCAGTGTGCCTTGCGAGTTCTGCGCGGTGTAGCTGAACGAATACGAGCCCGCTGCGGGTGCGGACGCGGTGAAACCGCCGTTCACATCCGGAACAACCGTTGCCCCGCCAGTGGCCGAGAAACTGCCGGCGGTCGTAACAACCGTGAGAGGATAGCCCGCGGCGTCTACGGCCCCCGTCAGCACGCCAGGGGTCTTGACGGCTAAGTATGTCGCCATGTTGGCATTGAAGGTGAGGGGCTGCAACGTAATGCCGCTGGCTGCCTCAACCGTGGCCGCTCCCAATGTGGCGGTGGCCATTATATGGGAGGAGCAGACCGCAGTGACGCCGGTACCAGTCACAGTACCGTTCGCGCAATACACGAAGGAATCGCCGCCGTTCCACCCCGCGTTCGGAACATACGTAAACGTCCCGTTCGCGTTCAGCGTGAGGGTCCCTTTTGTGGGCGGCGTCAACACAGTAACGCCGTAGACATTGGTATCATTAGCGATTACACCCTTGCCCGGGTCCGAAACGGCGAACGTCACGCCAGCAACCACGGAGGGGTAATTGTCGTTTCTGGCCACCGGCGTGGTGTTCGCGAATACACCGGTGCTTGGCAGCGCCTCGCCATTCACGCCGATATAGGCCAACATTCCAGCGTCGCGACTCGTCGCATTGCCGGACAGGCTCAGCTCGCGGTCGTAAATGGGAAGTGCGGGACTTGCGGCGGCCGGCGCATTGAACATCACGTCATAAACCTTGCCCGCGGCCATGAACACTTCATTCTGGACGTGGGGAGTGCCGGGCAGTGGGTTGCCATCTTCTGCAACGATCTGGAATCCCTGGATCGCGGCGGGCGGCGCGGTTTGTCCCGTTCCCGCTAGATGCGTCGTCTGGGAGCCAATGATCGAAGGCACATGCATATGCACCCCCGCATTGACAATGCGAGCCAAGACCGTTCCAGTGCCTGCGGTGACGCCTGAGGCTGGAGTGACTGAGAACAACGAGCCTTTCGGGTTGGTTTTGTCGAACGCGACTCCGTTGATTAGATAGTAGAGCGGTGTGTAATTTACCGCTGGGGGATAGCACTGGTTGTAGGTCGCGGAACTCGCATTGCCGCAGCCCCCCGGCTGCCCGGACCACACCATTGTCTCGCTGAAACCGGTCGTACTGACAGCCGTCTGGACGGCCTTGTTTTGAGCTGGATCAATTTCGCTGAGGATGAGCGGCAGTTCCGCATTGTAGGTCACCGCAGGATTGCTGACGCCGAGATTGAAATTGGCGGGATAGGCCGTGCCTGCTGTAGCTCCTACTGGCAAGGTGGTGACCACCAAGATGCCGTACAAACCCATGGGGCCCTGAATAGACGGGTGTGTTCCCGATTCCATTAAGTACGTGCCAGGCCGAAGGTCGGACCAAGTCAGCGACGTTGTTGCTCCCGCCGCTACTTCCGTAGCGAACGACTGCACGCGCGGACCCTGTGGCGGCGGCACGAAACCCGGTGCAACTCCAACCGTCGACCACGTAACTGAGTTCGAGGTAAGATTGCTGTGATCTGGGCTCGTAGTGCAAGTGACACCGTGGGCGACATTGTTGCTATCCAGGCAAGTCGGGCCGGTAGTTCCCAAGCCGCCGCCGATTTGCCCAACAATCGTGAGTGATGTGGGCACAGTATTGGGCGATCCGCCGCCGGTCGGCGTGAAGGAGAGACTGTTGGTGAGGTTGATCGTCAGACTCGTTCCCGCGGGAACATAGGGAACCGTGATTATTGGCGGAGTCCAACCGGAAATCGTAGCGACAAAACTGGTCAGCGTGCCCTGGAAGGTCCAAACAAGAGTAGCCCCGTCGGGGGTTGGTGTGGCAGCGACAGTGCTCCACGTTGGGGCAGCAGCACCACTAGTGCCTGCAGCTGTGGCCTTTTGCACATTGCCGTTGGAGTCCAGCACCAGCGCATTTAACGCGTAGACTGTGTTTGCAGTCCACGCTGGCGCTGCTGGCGCGTTTGGATTCAACCTGGCGCATGTCGCTGTAGAGGTGGCCAGGGGTGCGCCGCAGAAGTACCCCCACATCGGCACCGTGGCGCCATTGGGCATGGTCACGGTCGTCGGCGCGGCAGTCAAGTTGATCGTCTGCTGGCCGAAGGCCGCCACCGCTCCGACGAGAAGAAGGCTGGCTAGTTGCAGTGCGGCTTTCAGGGTCGCTTTTAGGTTTTGATATCTCATCGCATTCCTCGTCGTCGTTAGATTGTTCATTTACAGAGACTCGTCGATCACAAATTCCCGGGAATCAACCAGCAGCATCATCAGCATTCCACCGGGGAACACGTTATTCGTGGTAATTTCACGTTCGTTATGTGAGTGCCACATGAACGCCCAACCGCGCTCGTTGGCCGGGTTAGCTTGTGTGTTAGAAGGCTGCAACGGGGTGCAATTCGGGGTCGGATTCGTCCCGACCGGTGCGTTTACGATGGTCGTTCCGGTCACGCAACCCGCGCCGGAGGCCCCAGTTGCTCCCTGGAGACTCGTACTGGCGCGAAGCGAGGCATCGGGACCTAGATAGGGCGTGCCACCATACCAAGCGCCGTTTGTAAAGATATTCGGATTGGGCAGCGTGGCAGGTCCGCCGCCAGAGACGTCACCGAATGGATTGGCTTCGACCGGTTTGTCGTGATCCTGGCACCACTCGTAGTAATTGACTGCCGTTGGACTTCCGGTGTTGTAGCCGTTGGCGTCGGGCGTACAGGGCAGCGTGGCGAGCGTGTCGCCCACAGGGTCAGCGCCGCTATGGTGCCCGTACGGATCCCAGTTCAAACCTCGGCCTGTCCAATAAAAGATCCCGTCAAAGGCCTGGCCCGGGGTTGTGTCCGTGTTGAACATCAGGATCCCGGCGAGATTCTGAGCAGGGTTGGTTGCGCTTAGAATCAAATTTCCGTCGCGGGCCAGAATGCGTACGTGGTTGCCGTGCTCATGGTATGGATGTTGCCAGCGTCCCTGTCCGATCGTGCGAACCAGCAATTGTTCGCCGGGGTGCAGATGTGGATTGCCGTTATAGGGCTGATGCGGGTACTCGGCCGCATAGTTCGCATCCATCAGATCCGGCATCGAACGGCCGTTAATTATGAAGTAGGAGGGGTGATATGGTTCGGTTGGGACTTCCAGGCTGCAGCCCGGAGTCGCGGCTCCGGTTGCGCAGGCGGCTATCCTCTTTGGGTCCGAGACTTGCGCTAGCGCCTGATTGTGAATGTTGGAATCCATCTCCGCCCACTGAAACAAGTACTCGCGGTCATAGCAGGTTTTGGGGTGGTCGTAGGCAGCCGCCGCATGCCGGTAGTCGCTTTCGCCCCAGTGCGCTTTTGCCGTAAGGTTGTTCGCTTGCTGGGAGGCACAAGCATTCAGGACTGAGGTGTTGTTTGGGACCACGATGATTGCGCCGTAAAGCCCCATCTCGATTTGCAGGTCGCCTTGTGTGCCGCTGTAATAGGCGTGGGTCCCGGGCGCGGTGGCTGTAAAGGTGTAGGTCACCACTCCACCTGGCGCCGCTTCCTGGGCAAGCAGGCCGGCCACGCCTGAAGTCGAGGTCACCTGAAAATCGGGGAACAGAATCGACGTGTTACCGGCCGCCGTGGGAAGATTGTTCGTCAGATGGATAATGACGGTCTGTCCTTCCGTAACAATCAGCGTGGGCCCGGGCACTTGCATGGTCGGGCAATTCGCACCCGGCATGAGCGATGCCGGAGGGTCGAAGCCCGTGGGCGCGCCATTGCAGCCGTAGCCCCAGGAGTAGACCGAACTGCCGTCCGGCTGGTTGAGGAACGCGGTGGAGGCCACCAGGTTGAAAGTCGGGCCGGTGATTCCAGGGGCCGCGGCATGAGCCGCCACCACCGGGAACAAAACCATCAACGACGCGAGAAGCAATCGTGCTGCTATCGAGATCCGTTTTTGAGGATTCATATGGCTCATCGCTGCTCTCCTAGTTGCATGCCTGCGTTACGGGAGTTACACTGTTGCAAATGTGAACCTCAGTCATCATACCGCCAAAATTTTCCTGATCGTTGGAAAGGTGATCGAGCTGAGGGGTGTAGAGATAGAAAACGCTGCCCGCCGGGTAAAGCGCCGCTGCGCAGCCGGTGGACCCGCAACCCGCATCGCTGGCGTCCAGAATCACATCCAGCGACTCGCCTCCGCCCAGAGTGATCGAGTGGGTATAAAACTCCAGGTTGTTCCCCGCCTGATCCCGAAGCAGCTTGGCGTTGAAACCCACCATTTTCATGGGAATGCCCAAGGTTGCCAAGGTTCCGTATTCGTCCACCGCCAGATCGGCGATGCGCAGAAGCGCCTTTCCGCCCGCCGGAATATTGATGATCGAAGGCAGCGGCTGCGAGTAGTGCACCCTGCCATCCGAGGACTGCGTGGCCAGCGGACCCGGTGTAACGGTGTCGGGGTAGCTGCGACCATTCAACAGGAAGAACTTGCTCTTCATGTCCGCGAAGGCTTCCGGGTTGAAGGTCATGCCCACGAAGTGGAAGTTGGGATCGAAGCCGTGAATTTGCAGGGAGTATTCGGTGTCATAGGCGGTTGAGCCGTCGCCGTCGTTGTAGGTGTACATTTGGGGCTGACCGAGCCTGTTCAGGCCCTTAGTAACATGGGTGTTGACGGCCGGCATGGTCTCGCTACACAGGATGTCGCTGGCTGGATTGCAAGCCGTACGCAAATCCGCATGCAACGTGGAAGGCAAGCCGATCCCATTTTGGTATCCCAAATACGTATAGAGATCCCCGCCATTCGGAACGCGATCCTGCCGTGGACGCACATAGAGTTGCCCGACCATGCCCATTTGTAAGTGCTCGGGCGGCGTAATGTGGCAGTGCCAAAAATAAGTTCCGGCATCGGGCGAAAGATAGTAGTAGGTGAAGCTGCCGCCGATGTTGATGGCGACGGAGGCGTCCGGCACGCCGTCATAAACAGACGAGGCGTTGGGATAGCCGTGGAAGTGGATGGTGTGCTGCTCGAACAAGTCCGGCCGCATGATCATGCCGACGTTGGTGAGTGTGAGGAACATTTCGTCGTCCTCATCGAAGGCCACCAGTGGCGCCGGGATGTTCCCGTTCATAACTCCAACATCCATGATTTGGCGGGGATCCACGTGGCCGTCGAGGCAAGGGGCCACGCAAATTCCATTCGCTATGGCATCTGCGTCAGGAACAAGGCCGACAGCGCCATTCCACGAAAACCCTGCAGTGGAGAGGGGAGTTGTTGGAAATCCCACTGGCCAACTGCTGGCGGTGGCCCCATCCGTTGTGGCGGGATCGCCGGGCAACAGCGTGGTCGGAGCGATCGTATTGAACACGGACGGAAATTCGGTGCCGGGCAGGCCCTGGGCGATGTCCGAGAGCCCCGACAGCGGTCCGAAGGAGAACATGAAGGTCTGAGTGCCATTGGCCATCGTCGAGTAGCCGTCACCACCTGAAACCTGCTGGCACTTGATCGCACCATTCACGGTGCCTGTCTTGGGTAATAGATATCCGTTGCTGCCGGGCGCGAATGTTGTCGGACCGGTATACTGAGGTTCCGAATTATTCACGCCACTATTGTTTGGGTCCGGGTGAGTAATCGTGCTTGTCGGGCACTGGACCCGGAACGACTGAGCGGCGGCCGGAAACGCCGCAATAAAGGTCAAAGCTGCCAAGCGCCAAAGAATCCCCAACTTTCTACTCGCCATGCCCCCTCCTATCTCAATTGCGCGGCGGCCAAAGGATCGCTAGTACCGCCCCGCACGATTCGCACAAGCTACAGTTCATTGCGAGTCGCCATTCTCTGCAGATTGGCGCATCCCGTCTTTGATGATTGGCAAATACACGCATAAAAAATTTAATTAGCTAAAATTTCGTTTTGTCCTCGCCGTGCCTGAGAATTCCCGTTGGGGCGCGAGACGTTAGTGATTGCCATCCGGAAACGCCGATTCAAAACGTCGCCTCAGGAACTGAAAACCGTTGGAGAATGTCTGAGGCGCCCAGTCGAGGGCAGACGGGACAGAGTGGTAAAAAATGAGAGGAAGGCGCAGAACTGCGGCGAGGTCGTGCCTGGAAATTCCTTATAACCTTGCGGGCGTCTCGCGCCTACTCTGCCGGGATGGGCTCAATCACCGGAGGAAATTATGAAATGGGTTGCTGGAGTTCTGGTCTACACGCTGGCCGCCATGTCCGCATTGGCGTCAGCGGATTCCGCCGCTGTGCATGTGTCCCGAGGGGATGCGCGTTTGGCTGCGGGGGATTTTGACGAAGCCATCCGAGAGTACCGCGAAGCGGTGCGGCTGAATCCGCACAACGCAGAAGAACACTTCGATCTTGGCATGGCGCTCAAACAGAAAGGCGAATTGGACGAAGCGATTTCAGAATACCGGGAAGCAATTCGACTCGAGCCCGACCTTGCGGAAGCGCACGCCAACATCGGATCCATCCTGCAGATGAAAGGCGAACTCGATCGAGCGGTGTCAGAATACCGGGAAGCGATCCGCCTGAAACCGAATCTGGCATTCGCCCATGCCGACCTGGGGTCCGCGTTGCGTGTGAAACGAAACCTGGACGCAGCCATTCCCGAGTTGCGCACCGCCGTGCGTCTGGACCCTGGCCTTGCCGAGGCGCACCGGGACCTCGGATTCGCGCTGGGTTTGAAGCGGGACGTGGATGGAGCAATCACCGAACTTCGCGAAGCCGTGCGATTGAAACCCACCTTGCTCGAGGCCCATTTGGGCCTGGGCAACGCGCTGCAATTGAAAGGCAAGCTGGACGACGCCATTGCTGAATATCGTGAAGGGGTCCGGCTGAACCCACAATATGGGACTGCCCATTACGATCTCGCTTCCGCGTTGTTCATGAAGGGCGACAAATCCGAAGCCGAAAAAGAAATGGCCGAAGCCGAGCGTTTAGATCCGAAGATCAAGCCGCCAGTTCAGTTGGCGCGACCCGGGCAGCCACGGCCAGTTGTGCCAGGTCAATGAAGCGAAATGGTCGCGCATGATACGTTACCCGTTGAGGTGGCAAGTTTGGATCGGTGTTGATGCGCCCGGCTTGACAGGTGCCGAAATCACCAGCTCAAAGGCAGGGCGCGCATTGGGAGCTTCAATTCGACACCGTGCTAACCCCCGGCGCCACAACTTTTCGCAAAAGCCCTCGCACAGCAATGGGAGATTCGCCTCGGAGGTATTCCGGATGAATCCAATGAAAACGGTTGCGGCGATGATTGTCATCTTATGGGTTCCGATAATTTTGCCGGCGCAGGACAAGAAAGCGGCGAATCTGGCCGCCGCGCCCCCGAATGTAGCCATGTTCGTGCACCAGGAGTTTTTTTTGGGAAAGGCTGCGGATCGTCAAAAACTTGAGAGCACAATATCGCGCGCATGTGACCGAGTCGACGTCCCAAGATACTGGATCGACCTGGAATCGATCAGCGGTGAGCCGGAAGCATTGGTCTTTTCTTCGTATGATTCGTACGAAGAAATGGAACAGTCCGATGTCGATTGGCGCAGATTCCTCATCATGCATCCTGACCTTGAACGGACGAAAGAAGAAGTAGAAGCTCTGGCAGCCAGCGAGCGCAAGACCATCGCCGTGCGCCGTGATGACCTTGGCTATCTTTCAGAGAACATCGATCTGTCAGAGGCTCGCTTTATCCACATCCTCGAAGTGCGTCTTTTCCCAGGACACGAAGGCGATTTTGCCCAAGCCTACCGGATCCTGGCCGACGCGTACGCCAGAATCCAAGCGGACAATCCTTGGGTGGTGTACGAAATTGATGCGGGCGCGCCGGCGCCGACCTTTCTGGTTCTGCGGCCGATGTCGGAGCTCAAACAACAGGATGACGAGTTGTCTCGCAACCAGAGCCTCATCGAGGCGGAAGGTGAACAAGGCATTGAAACGTTAACGAGAATTACGCGGGAAGCGTACGCAGGCACTGTGAGCACGATCTACGCAGTGGACCCAGAGATGTCTCACATCTCGAAGGCGTTTGCGGTCACAGATCCGGACTTTTGGATTCATCGGGCGGTGAACGCGAAACCGGAGCTAAAGCATGAAACACCATCGGGCGCAGAACGCCTAAAAAAATAGATTTCTGCGAGGTTTCCGGTCCTCCCTATTTGATACAGCGCAAATACGCATCCTTCCCATCGGATAAAATTTAAAGGTTCTCATGGGATGTGCCCGCACCTGGACAGCTGCCCTGCCATGCGTAGAGCTGCCGGAAACCAAGATCTGCGCAAATGGCAGGCCGGGAATGGGCGGAACTCAGAGCGCCGGAGTACAAAGTGGATTTGAGTCAAGGCAGTCCGGGGAAAACGATGAGTTTGAAATCGGCGCCTAAAGTGGCCACGCTGCGAGATCGCATTCTCAAGATCAACGCTGTCCAGCGCTTGAATCAGTGGATCCATGCAATGCCCCGCCCTCCTATCGCCGTGGAGATTTCCTCGGATCGGATTTCCGCTGTGCGTTTCTCGCGCGGTGGAAACGTCATGAGCTTTGCAGTGGAACCTCTGACGGAAGGGATGGTGGTCCCGTCCCCAGTGGACACAAATATCGCGGATTCCGCGGGTGTGCGCTCGGCGATGTCCAGAGCCTGCAGCCGAATCCATGCCGCCGGCGAATATGCCGCGCTGCTGTTGCCCGATCCGGTGATTCGTATCTTTGTGCAACAATTCGATGAGTTTCCCCGGGCGTCGCAAGAAGCGATTCCGTTGCTTCGGTGGAGACTAAAAAAGAGCGTGCCTTTCGAGATGACCGACACGGTCCTGTCGTACGTGCGGCAGGCGTCGCGGGAGGGCGGAGTGGGCGTGGTTACCACCATCGCGCGGCTTCGCGTGATTCGGGAATATGAAGAACTGGTGGAATCCGCTGGTCTGCACCCGGGCGTGGTGATGAGCTCATCGCTCGCGGCGCTGGCGCTGCTGGAAAAGCAATGCCCGACCCTGATCGCGCGCGTGGCGGATCGATCGCTGACGACAGCCATCATTCGCGAGGGAGCGTTATGCGGGTACCGCTGCACCGAGTTACCGGAACGAGGGGAGCAGCTCTCCCCGCAGGCTCTTTTCGAGGAAATTTACCCGCTCGCGGCCTACTATCACGACGCGTGGCACGAGAAAATCGAGTCGATTTACATTTCCGGTACCGGCAATCGCTTTCCCGAATTCGCCGGCCCAATCGAGAGCGAATTCGGGTGCGAAGTGCAACCCTTGTTGCGTACCAATCCCGCAGATAACCGTGTGGCGGCAGACGGGCGTCCGCTCGTCGAGGCCGGTCTGGACGGGTTAGTCGGATGGATCTTAAGCCTGGATTAGTTACGGCAAGCGGCTACGTGAGGACTGCGTAAAATGAGATTCCCGGTAAATCTGGCGAGCAAGCCGATGGAGACGCATCGTCTCTTCTTCACGGTTTGCGGGTCGCTCATCGCACTCCTGGCGCTCCCCTTTCCCTGGCTGGTCTGGCACGTTCATTCCGTGCGTAAGTTGGACGCGGCCTACCGAATGCAAAGCGAAATGTCGGCGAATGAAATTAACTCACTAGTTACACAGAGGGACGAGCTGGACCGATTTTTCTCCCAGCCTGACAACGCCAAACTCCACGACCGCGCGGGTTTTATAAACTCCATCATTGACGCACAAAGCCTGAATTGGACGCGGATGTTTCTGGGGCTGGAGCGGGTCCTGCCAGGCGGCGTCCGGGTTTTGAATATCGAGCCGAAACTGGAAAACGGACAGGCCGCCGTCAGACTGACGGTCGGCGCAATGACGGAAGACGCGAAGCGGGAATTTCTTTCCTCCCTCGAGCGATCCGGCGAGTTTTCGAAAGTGGAATTGATCAGCGTCCGAATGTCGACTCAGGCCACGGCGGGCGGCGACCCGATTGTTTTGGAACTTACGGTCACGTATGCGGGGGCGTCATGATACGCGATTTCAGCAGACGGAAGGTTATCCTGCTCTTCGTGCTCGGCGCATTGCTCGCTGCCGATTCCGCCATGACGATTGTGTCCATTCAATCGGCCTCCTCGGACATGACTTCGAAGCGGCAACATGCTGCCCAAGCGGGGCTGTTGAGGCTGTTAAGAGCCGACGTGAAGCGCGCCCGGGAGATCCGGGAAGCCATCCCTAAAACAAAGTCGGATTGCGAACTTTTTGAGAATTCCCTGCCGCCGTACGGCGCAGGGTACTCCCTGATTTCAGCGGAATTCCAGGATCTCGGCCAAAAGGCGGGATTGCAAATCGGGTCCGTTTCTTTTCATCCAAAGGACATTGCCGCGCACGGAATCACGGAAATCTCGGTCGACGCCACGATTAACGGCGATTACAAGAGTGTGGTCCGCTTCGTGAATGGGTTGCAACACTCCAAAAATCATTATGTGGTCGACGATCTCACTTTGGCGAACGATCGGAATGGATCGGGTGCACAGTTAGGCGTGAGAGTAAATCTGCATCTGAGGTCATACTTCAGGGCTGTCGCATGAACAAGAAAACCTCAATCCAGAGCGGTGCGCTTGCGGTGCTCGTGTTGCTTGCGGGGACCCTTTGGTACCGAACCGGAAACTCGGCCGGGGCATCGAGCCGCGAGGCCAAGCCAGGCGCTGCCTATAAGTCCATGAGCGTGGACAATCCCCGGATTCATTGGGACCGCCTCACCGATCCTCAAGAAACCGAATACCAATCGACCGGGCGAGATATATTCAACTGGCAATTGCCGGCGCCTCCGCCACCACCACCGCCGATTCACGTTCCACAGCCCGGAGATACGGACTTTGTAGCGCCGGTAGCTCCCCCACCTCCGCCGCCACGACTTCCGCTGAAATTTTTCGGTATCGGCACTGATTCCAAGGGTGCTTCGCGGCGGGCATTCCTCACGGACGGCGATGAAGTTTTTATCGTGGCGGAAGGCGATACTGTGCTGGGACACTTTCGAGTTCTAAAGATTGCAACTGCGAGCCTTGAATTTGAGGAGATCGGCAGTGGCCGCCGGGCTTCCAAATCTCTCGAGGAGCAGGGCCCCGGGGTTTAGTCAACCTTCCAGGCAACATCTTTCAGACAACATCTCCCGCGCTGCATGCGGCTCTCGCGGCCGCCATTGTCCTGGACCGGCGCAGGCCGAGTGGTGAGTTTTGATTTCATCACTCTCCACTTTTCCGCGCCGTGAATTTTGCTTTTTTCTTACGCCGTGAAGGATGGGGAACAAACGAGGGCGATGCATCGAATTGAATTCTTTAACCTGCCTGCGAGAAAAACCCTTTAATTTGGCGCCGTGCCGGTTAGGCTCTGCTGAATTTGCTTTCGCTGTTGGTACATATTCGTGAGCTGTTGGACCATTTGGTCCGTCGTCAAGGATGCCGGCGGACTTGGATGGGCAAAGGTGCCGCCCGTTGGCGGTTGTGCTTCAGCTGTGGCGGGCTGACTTTCCGCCGTCGCAGCGCCCGGTGAAGCTGGTGTCGCCGCCGGTTCCACTGCCGGTTCCTGCGAGGCGGTCGCCTCTTGTTCGGGCGCTTGAGCGCCACCCGAATTGAGCCGAGACTGCCGGCGATCTTCCATGCTTCCAGCCGTGTCGTTCGATACTCCAACCTGGCCGGGGGAACCTTCCGATCGTGCGGTTAGCATGACGCTTTGGATCCCATTCACGTCCGTCGAAGACCCTTGAATTACATAGTTAAGTTCGGTGTTGCTCAGCAGATCGCTCAGAACTTTGCGGGCAGGCCCCGGGCCCAGGCGGGCCCAGATGCGTTCGTCGGAAGCGCGAGCCGGGAGGTCAATCTGAGCTCCCATGACTTCTTGCAGGGCGGACAAGATATCGGACAAGCGCACGTTTTCGGCATCGATCGTCAGTTGTCCATGTTGGTAGACGACGATGGGCTTGGCGGCGGTGTGGCTGTCATCGGCCGGGGGCGGCTGCGTCTGGGCGACCAGGGTCTGTTGCGTGCCGGCCTGAGGATCCAACAAAAACTGAGGTGACGAATGCAACCCAAAAGCCTGAAATTCGGTCAGATGATTCGGCATTATCGCCGGACGTACCTGGGCATGCGCGGCGGGCAGTACGCCGGAAATAGACATCGCGATTAGGACGCCGACCCGAGTCCGAACGCCCACGACGAATTTCATGCCGAGTCCCTTCCCCCAGTTTTGTGTTTCCGTTTCGAAGATCTGGGGCATTTCAGGTTCGTTGTCATGCCCCCACTCTCCCCGTCAGCATGGGAATCCCCACGCTGAATCAATCGCGTCTCCATGCGCGCCAACCCACCGCTCGTTCCGAGGGGCCTTCGATCTGAAATCGTTCGGCGTCGCACGCCGTTAAATTCCAATGGCGCAGCACACCGCGCAACTTTGGCTCATCCCTCTTGCCCGCACTCATTGATCATGCCCTTCAGGGCGCCCAGATTGTTCACGGAGAATCCTTCCCGTCGGGTTGTCACGATTCCCTTCCTATCCCACTTGGAAAGCAACCGGCTGACCGTATACAAGGTGGTGCCGATCAATTGAGCTAACTCCTCGCGCGTGATCTGAATCTCCACGGATTGATTCGAGCGAATTCCGACCTGTTCCACCAGTCGCAAAACTTGACGACCCAGCCGAATGGATACACATTCGGTCGAAATTTCGCGAAAACGATCTTCCATATCCTCCAGGAGCTTGTATAGGATGTAAGCTACGTTGAGCCTCAATGCTGGAAATTGACAGGACAGGGACTCGAAAACTTCGCTATCCCAAAGCAGCGCGGAACAGGGAGTAAGGGCCTGGGACGTGCAGCGATACCTCTCTTGCATGCTGATGCCCAGCGTGCCAATCAACTCGCCAGGTCCACAGAGCCTGAGAATCACCGCGGACCCATCTTCGCCGCATTGCACCATTTTCGCGGAGCCAAAGGTCAACAGCATGACCTGCCGCTGTTGGTCGCCTTCGATATAGATGTTTTGGCCGCGGGTGAATGGACGTACGCGCGCCGCGCCAAGGATCGCAAAGCACTCGTGCGGTAAGATCCCGGCAAACAGCGGGAAATGCTGAACTCGCGTCACCAGATAATTCTGCGGGCCTCGCACGATGCCGCTGGCCGGGCTTGTGCTTGCTGGAGCTCCTAATCGCGGTATTCTTTTTTCCGGAACCGATCCCATCTTTCCGCTGAAGTTTGGTTTGCTGGCCATATCCAAGGTTGTAGTAGGCGCCGGGCGATTTCGGCCTGATTTGCCGACTAGAATGCGGTGGCGACCTTTAAATCCTCCGATTCTTCGAATTTAACCCCGAACTGCTTACACTCCTACTCCATCGCAACTAACGAGCCATACATAAAAATTCCCTAACCTCTGCGGATTGTGTAGGTTAACCTTTCCCCTCCCGGTGGCATCTTGCGAAAGCGGACTGGAGACTGCCCGAATAGTGCAGATTTATGCGCATTTTCAGGGTGACCTCACAACCGTGCGTTCAACAGAGCCTAAGCGAACCCGAGTGGTAACAAATCATGGTGCTTCTGGTCGCTCCGGCGCTAGGGAAGAGGAGCAAAACGATTCCAGCTAGGGTTGGAAACGCTGCCTGGCGCCCGGCGTTCGTTTTCTTCCCTGCCCTGTGCTCACGGTTTAGAGACGGCTGCCGGCGCCGAGGGGCGTTGGGGAGTGCGTGAATCCTGATTCCCGGCAATGGGTGTCTTGGGAGTTTCGTTGCCGCCAGTTGTGTCGCCCGGTGCGTCTTTTTTCGGCTCCTTGTACCGCAGTCCGATGCTGGCCCCGGTACCAACGTCAACCAAGCGCAGATTTTCATCCGTAATTTTATCCGCACGCACGATGTGCGGCGTCACTGCAAAGACGATCTCGTTTTGTCGATGATCTCTATCCGTCTGCCCGAACAGATAACCAAGGATCGGAATCTTGGCCAGCCAGGGGTACCCGCTCAAGGAATGCGTTTCCGTGTCCTCGAGGATCCCGCCCACCAGATTGACCTCGCCATCCCTCAGCCGTGTTTCATGCTCGATGCGGCGCTGCCCGATGACCGGCTGATCAATCCCGCCAATATTTTGAGTTCCTGTGACGGTCGAAATCTCCAGCGCCATTTTCAGGGTAACTTCCCGCTCGGAATGAATATGGGGAGTAATATCGATATTTACTCCTACGTCGAGATATTGAAACTGGGTATTCACTAAGGGACTCACGCTGCCGCCGCCAATTCCGGGCGAGTACGAGCCCGTGGCGATGGGCACTCGATCCCCAATTCTCAAGGTCGCCTTCTGATCGTTGAGGGCCCGGATTTCGGGGCTCTGCAGGACCTTCGTGTCGCTGTCAGATAACAGAATGGTAAATGTGGCGCTGGGGATGGAAGTCCCCATGGGAGTCCCTGCGATCGAGCCGAGCTTTACCAGGCCGCTCCCAATGAGCCCGCCGGCGCCGGTTGCGGTGAGCGGGCCGACGGTGGTGGAGGTCGGCACGGTCGTACCGAGATTATGCAGGCGATCGCGGCTAACTTGCATTACGGCGATATCAATCACCACCTCGGACTTCGGTTTGTCGAAGCTCGAAATCAGCTTCTCGGCCAGGACGAGTTGATCGAGTGTCCCGCGCATCGTAATGGAACTGCGCGCGGCGTTGACTTGGATCCGAGTGATGTCCAGCATTCCCTTCAGTGTGCCGACCACTTCCTGTAAATCACTGGCGCCCGAGGCATTCTGCAAATAAAACGTCTTCATCACATTCGATTCCAGTTCTTTGCGTTTGCCCTCCGACGCGACAAAGATCGCCGTGGAAGAGATTGGCCGCCAAAATGTCTTGGATTCCATGGCCACCATTCTCAACGCCTCTTCCAGTGTGACCTCATTCAATTCGATGGTGATGCGCTGCGGTTTATAGTCCAGGTCGAAGAGAACGTTAATCCCCCCCAGTTTGCCAATGGTCTTATAGACATTGTCGGCGGTGGTGGTCATGCGCAACGTGATCGGCGCATTCGGGACAGGCTGAAGCACCAAAGGGCCTTCGACATCTTCCGCCCGTTTTGCCAGAAGCGACTCGGGCGTTGCCTCCCCGCTGGCCGCCGAACCGGCAGATTTCTGCTTGAGCAGCTGGGTGACGCGCCCCATTTCCTCCGCCGCAACGTAATTGGTGGCGTCAATCTCCGACGCCTTTTGAAATTCCACCAGGGCTTCTTGAAATTTGAGGCTCTCGAGAAGTTTCTGCCCATTCTTGACATGCTCGATTGCGGCGGTCGTTCGCGAGTGCAGATAGGCAGCCATGTACCTCGGATCGCTGGGTTTTAGTGCAAAGGCAGCCTTGTACGCGTCATAGGCGGCATCGTACTGTTTCTGCAAGTCAGCGCGCTCGCCGCGTTTGAAGGCAGCGTTGGCATCGTCCGAATTGACCGGGACGCCCAGAGTGACTACCAGAATCCAGCAAAAGAAGAATCGGCGATGGATGAACATTCTCATAATGGGCAGTTGTAGCTGACTCCGCGGCAGATAACTTTAAGCACCAACTTCACCCGTTGCGGGCCAATCCGTCGAGAAAACAATGAACCCGAGATGCAAGTAACAAAACCAAACGTCCGGGAAGATCTATGTATTGCAGCTACTATCCTATTCGATCCGAGCCAAGCCATGATTGACGCAGCGCAAATAGCGGTTGAGCGATCGAACGGCTGCCGGTACCGGATTTGCCCCGCCGGGCCAAGGCCGAATCCATCCATTCCCTGACCTCTGGCAATACCGACTCACGATCGGAAGGCCGACGTTCAGGCGCAAACCGAAAGGAAATGGAGATTGGCGTGTCAAGGCTTGAAGGTTTGATCGTTCCCTTTTTTTCGGGCCAACTGAAAAGCAAAAGCCGACTTGGCAAGCTTGCGGTGGTTGAGATCGCCGACAACTCGGTTGATATAAGCGATCGTTTCAGGGTATGGCGGCACTCCGTGAAATTGTTGGACACGCGCCGGACCAGCATTGTATGCCGCCAGGGCCTTGGTCAGATCCTGGTTGTATTGGACCAGCAGATTCCGCAAGTAGCGAGTTCCACCATCTACATTGGCAGCTGCATCCAGCGAGTTTTCAACACCTAAAAGAGTCGCGGTTTGCGGCATTAGCTGCATCAAACCTTGCGCGCCCTTGGGAGACACTGCCTTAGGATTAAAAGCGCTTTCTGCGCGAATCAAACTAAATACTACATCCGGGTCAATTCCGTAACGGTAGCTGGCCGCGGCCACAATCTCCTCCAGATTTGGGGCGTGGACCGGCTCCCAAGCCGGTGGCGCAGGCAGCTCGATGGTCTCCTCGAACCCTACGATTTGATCTGAGGGAACATCCACATAATTCTCGGATCCGGCGTCTAAAAAGAGGCGGGAAACATTCCCACGTGTTTCCCGATGGTCGAGGTGTACGACAAAACCATTGCGAAGCTCGGCCAGTCCGGCAGAGGCCGACGCAACACTCGACAGCGCGAGCGCCGCTATAGCGAAACAAATTTTAGAGATCAGCTTCATTCCTGATGTGCCCCTCTTCGAACGACCCTGGTGCAGATCGAAGAGCACGCAGATCGCAGGATCGAATGATTCGGGAAATAAGTCTTTGTTGGGGAGCAAATGAGGTGTACCGCTTTCCGATCTGCGAGTTTGGAACCTTTTGCATCGATTCCGATTCACTACGCCGATTGATTCCGTTGCGAAACGTATCCTCAAGGCTCTGACGATACAGCAGGGCACAAGAAATCACTGATCAGGTCACTACTTGGACGGGCGGAGGGAGAAGGAATCTCGGGCATTCCTATGCTTGGGCCGCTATTTCGCGAAGGCCCTGGCGGCACTCTTCGAGCACGAGAATACTGGAGCCTCGTTGAGCAAGAATTGGGGGACGAGCCACGAGTCGGAACCACACTCATTCTTCAACCCGGAGCGAGCGTCCTTGATTGGCTTGACATGCTTGCTGGCGAACGGAAAGTCTTAGATCGCTCCGAAACTCAATCGCCGGTGTGCTGCATGTGTGTTCCCGAGCATCGACGAGACCTCATCTCGTGGCTGGCAACAGACCGCGAACGAGATTCGAGCCGGACAAGACTGGAAAGTGGTCGAAGAATTGGCAATGCCAGGAGAGGGATGGAGCATTGGCTCGGAGCGCCACGCCACATGTTTTTCCATTGCGCGCGCAAAGTTGTGTTCCTGCGAGCCATCATCCGGTCGGACAGTAATCGCCTTGCAATCAGTACCTGTTCGCAGGAAGACGATTTCATCAAACTAAGAAATATCAGCTCTTTGCTAAAGAGCAAAGACAATTCCTGTCGTTTCACTACCTTGAGGCAGCGGGGGAAGTCTCATCTTGGACCTGGAAATCGGTACGACGGCGTTCTGGGTTTCGGCTCTTGCTGGTTGCCAAACTGACGGGCTGCATATTCGAGGTGTGGACATGCGTGGAGTTTCACCGGCATTAGGTTTTTGGGGGAAGACGAAACAGCAGCGCTTGCACCAGGTCACTGCAATTATCCGAGCAGTGTCACTCGTGATGGGCGTCTTGGTCTTGAGCGGTGTCATGCGCGCACAGACGAAGCTCGACGTGATGGCAGGGTTTGGGCTCGTCCCACCGCAAAATCCGCAAGCGCAGTTGATCCAGGGAACAGACGGAAACTTCTACGGGACAACTATCTCTGGTGGGGCCTCCAACGCAGGCACCGTATTTCAGGTGACGCCCACTGGCGCTCTCACGATTCTGCACACATTCGTGGGAGGCAGTGCGGATGGCGCCTATCCTTATGCCAGCCTGGTTCAGGGAACAGACGGAAATTTCTACGGGACGACCTATTCGGGGGGCGCCTTCAACGCGGGCATGGTATTTCAGGTGACGCCCACCGGCACTTTCGCGATTTTGCACACATTCGCGGGCGGCAGCACCGACGGCGCCAGCCCATTCAGCGGCTTGAGGCAGGGGAGCGACGGAAACTTTTATGGGACAACTTTTTCGGGTGGCGCCTCCAACGCAGGCACGGTATTTCAGGTGACGCCCACTGGCGCTTTCACGATTCTGCACACTTTTGCGGGAGGCCATGCGGATGGCGCCTATCCTTTTGGCGGCCTAATTCAGGGAACAGACGGAAACTTCTACGGGACAACCTATTCGGGGGGCGCCTCCAACGCAGGCACGGTATTTCAGTTGACGCCCACAGGCACTCTCACGATCCTACACACTTTTGTGGGAGGGAGTGGGGATGGTTCCTATCCTTTTGCCGGCCTCACTCAGGGGGCCGATGGAAACTTTTACGGGACGACGGTTTTTGGTGGTATTTCCAACGCAGGAATAGCGTTTCAGCTGACTCCCGGCGGGACTCTTACGGTCCTGCATACATTCGCGGGCGGAAGCACGGACGGCGCCGATCCGTATGGTGGCCTGGTTCAAGGAACTGACGGAAACGTCTATGGCACGACTTCGCAAGGCGGGACCCTTAACAAGGGCACCGTGTTTCAAGTAACGCTTACCGGCAATTTCATGATCCTGCACTCATTCGCGGGCGGCAGCACGGACGGTGCTAATCCATTCGGTGGCCTGATTCAAGGAACGAACGGAAACTTCTTCGGCACGACTTCGCAAGGCGGCGCCTCCAACGCGGGCACGGCATTCCAGGTCACCTCCACCGGGGGCCTTTCGATCGTGCAAGCATTTGCGGCCGGCACCGCGGAAGGAGCCTATCCTTACGGCGGCTTGATCCAGGGAACGGATGGAAACTTCTACACCACGACATCGCAAGGCGGCGCCTCTAGTTTGGGCACTGTGATTCAGCTGACTCCTGCCGGAGCCGTCACGGTCCTACACACATTTACGGGTGGGAGCGCGGACGGCGCCATTCCACGAAGCGGCCTGATCCAGGGAACTAATGGAAACTTCTACGGCACGACATCGCAAGGCGGAGCCTCGAACTTGGGCACGGTGATCCAGTTGACTCCCGCCGGAACTGTCACAGTCCTTCACGCATTTACCGGTGGCAACGCAGACGGAGCCAATCCTGAGGCCGACCTGATCCAGGGTACCGACGGAAACTTTTATGGGACAACTTTTTCGGGTGGGGCCTCCTACGCAGGCACGGTATTTCAGGTGACGCCCACTGGCGCTTTCACGATTCTGCACACTTTTGCGGGAGGCCGTGCGGATGGCGCCTATCCCTTTGCCGGCCTGGTTCAAGGAACCGATGGAAACTTCTACGGGACAACCTATTCCGGGGGCGCCTCCAACGCAGGCACAGTATTTCAGTTGACGCCCACAGGCACTCTCACGATCCTGCACACTTTCGTGGGAGGGAGTGCGGATGGTTCCTATCCTTTTGCGGGCCTGATTCAAGGAACCGATGGAAACCTCTACGGCACAACGTCACAAGGCGGAGCCTCAAACGCCGGCACGGTTTTCCAGATCACCCCCGCCGGAACCCTTACCATACTGCACATCTTCGCGGGAGGCGGCACGGATGGCGCCGTTCCATTTGGAAGGCTGTTCCAAGGAAGCGACGGAAACTTCTACGGCACAACGACACAAGGTGGAGTCTGGAACATGGGTACGGTATTCCAAATGACGCCGGCTGGCGCGCTCTCAGTCTTGTACGAATTTACCGGCGGGACGGACGGTGCAACACCATTTGCGGGGGTTGTTCGGACAATCGACGGAAACATTTACGGCACATCCTCTTCTGCCGGACCCCTGGGCGGAGGTGACGTCTATATGCTCCTGAGCGCACCGTTGCCGACGATCACCTGGAACACGCCCGCTCCCATTGTGTATGGCACGACGTTAAGCGGGGCGCAACTGAACGCGACGGCGAACATTCCTGGCACGTTTACTTACTCCCCCGCAGCCGGCACATTGCTGGGCGCCGGTGCGAACACAATCACGGTGAACTTCACGCCCGCCGCCACGTCGGGTTACGCGACCGCGATGAGTACGGTGACGTTGACCGTGACGGCGACGACACCGACCATCACTTGGATACCGCCGACCACGATCCTCTTTGGCTTGGCGCTTGACGCAACACAACTGAACGCCACGGCGAACACTCCCGGCACGTTTTCCTACAACCCGCCGGCAGGCACGGTGTTAGGCATCGGCCCGCAGACTCTATCCGTGACCTTCACACCCGCTGACGCCAAGGATTTCACAACCGCAACGAGCTCAGTGACGGTGACCGTGGCGGCGCCGCCGCAAGGAACCTCGTCGGGCGGCGGCAATGAACATCCTCTTCAATTCACTCCCAATCCCGGGTATCAAGGATTGGTAGTGGCGGGCTACAGTCTCGTCGCGAATCAATTCGGGGGCTTTACCGTGAGCGGCAATTGCAGTTACCATACAGTAACTTCCGGATCCGGGAAGGACCCTCGACCCATCATCACAAATTACGACCAGACCTGCACGTGGGATCTCTTCGGAAACCTCTTGACCGTCGCACCCGGCGCGCCCGTCGTACCACCGCCGCTGGCGGTGAACGGCACCCAGACCATCTATGCGTCCAATGGAAACGGCGTCTTCACGGGGGCCGACTCCGCTCAGCCTCTGGGCGGCTTCGTCAGCACCCCCGGTCCAGCCTATGCCTGGATCACGCCAAATGCACGTTTGGTGCTGCAACAGGCGCTTTACACTTTTACCGCGACGCTCCAGAGCGACGGTACCGGGCCGCTAAACATATCCTCGGTACAAGCGAGCGCGTTCAATGGCACCGCAACGCTAAGCAGCACCACGTGCGTTGGACAGCTTCCCGTCGGATCGACGTGCGCCGTGACCGTGAACTACGATCCCACCAGCCTTCACTCAGTGAGCGGCCTGGCGTTCGATACGCTGACAATCAGTGTGGTCTCGGACGCTGGTGTGGCCCAGAACTTCGTGCAGGGCTATACGATCGTTCTGACTCCGCAAAACACACGAGATTAGCGACTGGCCAACTTCACATCGTCAGAACAACGCGGAACTCCGCCTTGCCGCTCATCATGCGCGCGTAAGCCTCGGCCGCTTTTTCGAGCGGATAGGTTTCGATCATGGGACGCACGCCCGTGAGCTCTGCGAATTGCAGTGTATCTTGCTCATCCGCTGTTGTTCCCGCCGCCCAACCTTGAATACTTCGACTTCCAGTAACGAGCTGTACCGGCGTGACCTCGAGGGGATCGGCTGTCACGCCGATGACCACAAGCTTCCCGTTCGGCGCGAGGCCATCGAACACTTCGGTCATCGACTTCGAGCTCGGGGCCGTCGCCAGAATCACCTGTGCGCCACCTAATTTTTGCAATGCCTCTGCCGGGTTCGTCGCTTTGTTATCGATGTAAACGTTCGCTCCGAGTTTCTTGGCCAGCTCCGCGTTTTCAGAGCCGCGGCCGACGGCCGCGACCTTATAACCAAACTTGTTCGCAAACTGAATTCCGAGGTGTCCCACGCCACCGATGCCCAACACGGCAACCAGGTCGCCGGGCATCGCGCCACTATGCCGCAGCGCGTTGTAAGTGGTGATTCCGGCGCAGAGCAGTGGTGCTGCTTCGACGTCACTCAGGCCTTGCGGGATCGTAGTCAGCGCCTCCACGGGAGCCACCATGTATTGCTCGTATCCCCCGTCATAGCTGATCCCGGGAACTTTGACATTCACGCAGTTGCGGAAATCTCCGCGCCGGCATGCGAGACATGTGCCGTCGTGGCCGCCGTGCCAGCCGACGCCGATCCGCTGTCCCTTGCCCCACCCGGAAACACCGGCGCCGAGTTCATCGATGAGGCCCACGACTTCGTGTCCGGGAACGCGGGGATACTGAATGCCGGGCCACTGGCCCTCTTTCGTGAACGCGTCACTGTGGCAAAGGCCGCAGGCCTGTACCCTGATGAGCACCTGCCCCGGGCCCGGCTTGGGAATCTCGCGCTCGACGATCTCGAAATCGGCTCCCGGCTTGGGAACCTGCGCCGCCTTCATTGGTCCTACCGCGAATTTTGTAGTTGCCATGTTGCCTCCTTTGATTTGTAAACCTTGGCGCTTGAAATTACTTTTGGAAAGGGCGTAGCAGAGCCTTCGACGGAATGCACGCCCAGTAAGACCACTTGCTGCCGCCGATCACGACGACCGTCTGCCCGGCGAGCTCCGGTTCGCGGCTCACGACCTCGCGTCCGGGACGGGCAAAGCGCAACTGCGGTAGTGCTCGCGCAACGAGCGCCCGCCGATGACGATTACGTCGTAGTCGCTCACGTTGGCAACTCGGTCCCGGCCTGCTCCGCTGCCATATACTTGGCGTACCAGTTGGGCCAGTTGGCGTCGCGCCCGCCGGTGCGCTTCTCGTGTTGGCCGTGGGCGGCCTCCGCGCGGCGAAGCGCGCTCGCCAGGTCGATTACGGAGCCGAACGAAGTTGTGGCAGGGTCGATGCGCCCGGGAAGCCGGGTGGTGATCTCCTGCAGCAGCCAGCCGTTGCCGTCGGGATCACGGAACGAGGCGAACGAGCGATAGCTGCCATGCTCGGGATCCGGACCGCTGACCCGGAGCCGCCCAAACAGGTAAGGCTCGTCGGTGCCGGCGTACACGCCGCTGGCGCCGTGGAACACCTCGCTGACATCGACGCCGCGACTGAGCAGGTCTTTGCGGGCGGCCTCGATGTCAGAGACGATCAGGTACAGACCCTTGCTGGAGCCGGGAGCCGCCGGGGTGACGTTCTTGCCGAATATGACCGAGCACCCGGAGCCAGGCGGCGTGAACTGGATCACGCGGAAGTCGTCACCGGCGGCGAAGTCGGCGTCCAGCCGCCACCCGAGCCTTCC
This sequence comes from uncultured Acidobacteriota bacterium, assembly GCA_963719875.1. GTDB lineage: Bacteria > Acidobacteriota > Terriglobia > Acidiferrales > UBA7541 > Palsa-360. Next base: position 2,001,698 of record CAVRDJ010000004.1, read on the forward strand.
GTAGAACTCCTTCGCGCGGTCGACATCCGAGACGGGGATTACGACGATCTCGAACTTCATGGCGACTCTCGCGACGCTCGCGTCGCTGGTCGCGTCTTTACTACGGACTACGTTGGTGCTCATGGCTGCCTCCTTGGTTGTGTCATTTCTTTTTCTCCTTTGTGATCGAGCTGAGTGGCCGATAATTTCGTTCCTCGAAGTCTCTAACCAAACGTGAAGTCAAGGGCCTGAACACCAGGATCAAGGAATTCGATCTCAAAGGTCCGGTCTACGATTGGACCTTTTTGCCGGATGAGCTGATAGAGCCGGGGCTCCCGAATTTCACCGGTGCCGTCCGGGGCAGTATCAACGCCGCAATTTTCGCCGGGAGCGGCGCCGTCCAATCTTACGACAAAGCGTACTGGCTTGGCGTCCTTCGCAGGAGCCAGCACCAAGTGCAGGTCGCGGCTGTGGAACCGGAACACGACCTTTCCAGGCACTGCCTGGAGCACCGCGCTCTCGGCATTGACGTTCCACGACCCGCTCAATCCCCAATGGTTTAGCGAGGGTTTCGCGGGCGCGCTGAATACCTGGATGGAATCTTTATGCACTCTTTCGGGCGAGGCGAAATTCTCGGCCTGGCGATATCCGATATATGTTTCGGGGGATCGCACATCCGTCCAATCAGGAGCGGCCTCGATTCCAACGGCGGATACGCTGGTCGTGTCAGATGCGAGACTAGTTGCTCCGTTTTCCTTCAGGAGTTCCTGGAGGGCGCGCTCGATGTCGCCATAGTTGCCTTCCCCAAAGTGGTGGTAGCGAATTCGCCCTTTCGCGTCGACGAGATACTGGGCGGGCCAATATTGGTTATTGAACGATTGCCAGATCCTGGAGTTGCTGTCGATGGCGACCGGAAAAGTAACGTTCAAATTGCGCACGGCATTTTCTACGTTCATCGGCTCGTGCTCGAACGAAAACTCCGGCGTGTGCACGCCGATCACTACAAAGCCTGCATCGTGATATTCTGCCGCCCAATTCCTTAAGTATGGCAACGGCCGAATGGAATTGATGCAGGTGTAAGTCCAGAAATCAACCAGCACAACCTTTCCGTGAAGCGACTTGCGGCTCAAGGGAACTGAATTGAGCCAGCCGATGGCGCCGTCCAAGTCAGCCATGGCGCCTTCGTCGCCGAGTGAAGAGGGAAATCCGCGCCGTAAGATCGCGCCAGCAGCTAGCTTTCGAGGGTGGATTGCGCCGATCAAACTGTCTTCTGCTTTAGCAGTATTCATGATGTGAAATCTCGTGAGTACATTCGCGCCGGAACACAAAGCAAGTGCGACAAATCCTACGATGCCGGCAATGCCAAGTGCGCGACGCGCCGAATCTGAGGTAAATGAATGTCGCCTCATGATCGTGACCTCCATTTCCCTGCCTGCTAAGATCGATCGAAGGCGTCGACATCAACGATGGCCTTGGCAAAGGATTGCGGAGTTTCTTCGGGCAGATTGTGCCTGATGCCAGCCTCGAGGGTCCAGCGTGCATATCTGCCCGAGAATTTCTCGGGATAGGAACTCGGGTCCGGGTGCGGTGCACCATTAGCGTCACCTTCAAGGGTAATGGTGGGCACAGTGATGACCGGACCTTCGGCAAGCCGCTTTTCCAGATCGTCATACTTCGGCTCGCCTTTAGCCAGGTCGAGCCGCCAGCGATAATTATGGATGGCGATAGCGACGTGATCCGGATCGTCGAAGGACGCCGCACAACTCTTCGCGCAAAACTGTGCTCCTGCTCACGAGGCAGGCGTTTACTGTCACGAGGTAATCCACTTTGAAACTAGACAGGCGAAGTTAGCACAGCCGGGCGAAAATCAGATATCACATCAATTCGTGAGAGCTCGCACCACGCTGACCTAGCGGTCCAGTGTGGGAAGCAAAGGACAACTTCCGGATCGAGACAAAAACGAAAAGGGTCCTGGACACTCACAGAACATGATCATGCTGCTGTTTTCGGATGCATCGCAACAGGAGGTCTTCATCCACGCAAACAATCAAACTAGCGGGACGGTGCGATACCTTTCCGATTGACCTGCCCTTCTCAAATCAAAAAGACTTGCGCTCTCGTCCAACGCGACCGGCCCCACTTTTGCAGGTGAGGCAGAACTCGGTTTCATGCCCTTAGAGCGTAGTAAGAAGGGTCATGGGGGTTTTCAATCTGCCTTTTTGATCCACCTATGCCGAGTCGGCCATGCTTTCCTCCCCGCCTGGTGAAAACGGAAGACAGAGGACACAGGATCAATCATGCCACCTGAGACGGACGGATCGCTCTTGGGCTAGGTCCAGCGCCCTTCAGATATGCGGCCCAAAATGCACATTTGATGACCTCGGCGACTCTCGGTTGGTCATATGCGGCATTCAGAACGTCAAACGCTCCATAATCCAGCGCCTCGGCCCAGTCTCGTAGATCAAAGTTACGCGCCCATAGAACAAGCTCAAAACGAAGATCATAGTGAATTGCAATATCGGTGAGCCTCCTCCACGATCCATCTCTCAGCTGAGGTATGGTAACGATGACCTGAAACTGGCCAGATTTGGCGGCCTCACAACCTGTCGTGACGCTCTTGGTGCAATCCGAGATGAAGCCTGCCGCAGACAGCAAGGTCTTCAACCGTCTTGTTTCACGGTCGTCATCACAAACAATCAAGATTCTGGCCTCAACAGGGATATTCGATTGCGGGCCGAAACGAATCACTTTTGGAGTTTCCATCGTGAGACTCATGGTTCCCCTCCTTGTATCCACATATATATCTATATGGGAGATTGCCGTTCAATAGCGGAAGACGCCATCGGGTAATTTCTGTAGAGCTCCAGGGGTTGTGCTCTATCCGGTAACTTCGGAGTTCTTTTGTCGCTAAGAAAGTTTGACTGGAGGGACCGCACCATCCCAAAACTTGAAGCGACGGGAGAATCTCCTCGCCTGGCGCGAGGCCCCAGAGATCGGTGCAGCCCGGGAAACACGAAAGAAAAGAAGAAGTAGAAAACATAGAGAAAAATCAAATCCGCAATCGGCCTATGGTTGCATCTGCGCTTTCATTTATATTTCTGAGAGCAGTCCCGACTTTCGAAATACGCTTCAGCACAAAAATGATTTTCATGAATCTTACAGCAGTCCCCGCGGTTCTATTCCCACGAGGTTCGTTCCAGGCCTGCTCGCCCAAAATCCCGGGTGTTTCCCTTTTTTCTCTTTTCTGCGTACATGGCCTGGTCCGCATGGGCCATCAATTCTCCAAGCGATACGAAATGCTTCGGATCGAGCCGCGCCACGCCTACGCTAAGAGAGAGTTGGTAACGGGATTCGCCTGCGTTTGACCCTTGAAGATTCTCCTCCAGACGACGGAGAATGACTTCCTGATTCTGGCAGGAAGCCTCCAATGCCAACGCGGCAAATTCATCCCCACTTAACCGGGCAAGAATGTCGGAGTCCCGGAAAGTCTGCTCCATAGCGTCCGCAACGCGAATCAGTGCGCGGTCGCCCTCCTGGTGTCCATAGGTATCGTTTATATCCTTGAGGCTATCTACATCGGCAAAGAAGAGCAGGAGCCCCTCCCCTTTGCGGCGCACTAGCTTCACTTGCTGCGTCGCCAAAGCCAAAAAGGCGCGCCGGTTATAAAGACACGTCAGATCATCGGTGAGGGCAAGCGATCGAAGTTCTTTATCCAAGAGGGCCTGCTTCAGAGCGCATAAGACCGTGCGCTGGAGGGCATTGCTAACGGCCTGTGTTTCCGGGGAGTCTGATTTCAAAGCCTTCAAGATTTCATCCACATCATGCACCGTGTGTGCAAGCTCTTTATCCTGGACCAAGAGTGCCGAGGAGAGCAACTCATCCAGAGACTCTTCCGATTTAGGCTTCCAACGATCCATCGCAAGAACCCTGCGGTTGGAAGCCTTTTTCAACGCCGACCTTCTGTAACCAGTTCCCTGAACGCCACCGCCGCGCTGCACAGGGTCTCTGGTTATCGTTTCTGCCGCCCTCAAGAATGGAAGTGTTCGCCTCACGTGATTGGGCCTTCCTTTCATTCCAAATGTCATCTGCCATCTGGGGCAGGATAGCAACATTGATACTACGCAAGCGTACTCGCCGGCCATCCGGCCGATGCTGTAGTTTGCTGGAACAGACTCCCTAGTACTTTGTGGTAGCGAAAGAGATACCTGGTCAACTCTGCGGGGGGTTCCTTTTCGTTTCGTCGATAGGAAGGGTTTACTTGGCCTTCGTAGGCTATGGATTGGTATTTTGCTTGGTTTTTCTCAATTCAAAACCTGTGCACTGAATTTAAAGGTTCGTGGGAACAACTATGTATTTTACCATGTGAATGGCCCAGTTCGGTAGAACCCGTATCGCGCCATCTAAAATGTAACCGAAGGGTGCAACGTCGCGCCATTTAGAATGTAACCCAACCAAAAAACGAAATGAGGAGGTTGGGTTGGGAAACAAGGGACGATGGGAGTATCTGCGGGCGATTTATGAGCGATATCACAGAGCGGAACGGAAGAGCAAGAACGTGATCTTGAGCGAGTTTTGCGCGAACACCGGCTATCACCGCAAGTATGCCATCCGGCTGCTGAACGGACCACAACCCGAGAAGCGGCGGCCAGTTCCACGGCCACGCGGAGTGAGTTATAGCCCGGAGGCTGTGGCGGTCGTGCGGGCGGTGTGGGAGGCCGCGGGCTATCCATGGTCGGTGCGCCTGAGGGCGGTGCTGCCCGGCTGGATGCCGTGGATTCGCAAACGGTTTGGTGTTTCGCCTGCCGTGGAGAAGCAGTTGTTGCAGATCAGCCCGCGACAGATCGACCGGCGATTGCAGGCGCAAAAGACGCAGCGTAAGCGACGCATCTACGGGCGTACCAAGCCGGGTTATTTGCTCAAGCACCAGATTCCGGTGAAAACGGATCGCTGGGACGTGCAGATCCCCGGTTTCACGGAAGTGGATTTGGTATCGCATTCGGGCAACTCGGCCAGCGGAGAGTTCGCCCACACACTGAATGTGACCGACATTCATACCACTTGGACGGAATCGCGAGCGGTGCTGGGACGCGGCGAACAGGCCGTGCAACAGGCCTTAAATCGAATTGCCGAGGTCTTGCCGTTCCGCCTGCGAGGCGTGGACTCGGACAACGGCTCGGAGTTTATTAACTGGCATTTGAAGGGCTGGTGCGAACAGCAGAAGATCCAGCTCACCAGAGGGCGTCCCTACAAGAAGGACGATAACGCGCATATCGAACAGAAGAACTGGACGCATGTGCGCAAACTGCTGGGCTGGGAACGCTACGACAGGCACGAGGCGGTGGAGGCCATCAACGATCTCTACAGCTGTGAATTGCGATTGTGGCTGAACCTGTTTTTACCTTCGGTGAAGTTGCTGAAGAAGGTGCGCGTGGGATCGAAGGTGCGGCGGGTCTACGACGGGCCGCGCACTCCGCTGGAGCGCGTGAAGGCCTGCCCGGAGGCCAACGCCGAGCGAGTGGCCTGGCTGGAGGAGCAGAGAAAGCGTCTGGACCCGTTTCAGTTAGCCAGAATCATCGATCGCAAACTGGAGCGAATCTACCGGATGGCCAACCGGCGCCTGAGCCCGAAAGCAATGCCGGAAACACCGGTGCAAGGAGGCACCGGCCGAGAAAATGGCTGTGGGAAAGTGGAAATCAAAACCCGATTTCCACTTTCCCACAGCCACGGCGGCGACGACTCTCGGGTTACATTTCAAATGTCTCGACGATCTACCCTTCGGTTACATTCTTAAATGGCTCGACAGGGAACCATAGGGATGGAGTTTTGGATCCTTTTTGCTGTAAGCATCATCAGGTAACTCCACTAAAGGACCTACACGGAATCATGTAGAGCGCCGGCAAACTCTTAGTGATATCAAGGAGCCTGGGTGGATTTACTGTCGTCCGCCCTTTGGTCGTTTGCACGGACCATGGTGAAATGCAAATGGCGGCGCGCTGCCGCGCCAACGGGAAGCCGACTGTTTCCAAATGGTCCATCCATCGCCGTTCCGCGCCGGACTGTGGTTCAAGTAGAATTGAGGAAATGATTTTCGCTTTCCAGCTCAGAGAACTCGCGGTTTGACCAGGAGATCATGATGAAGAGGACCGAACGTGATGTTGTGGTCGCCGGCGCCACTGCCGATTTGGAGAGCAATGGGCACGTTTCTGCCAATGGCGGGGCAATCCCCGCTGATCTCAGTGTGATTCTGGCGGCCCTGCAGACCATGCGGGAAGGCGATTTTTCCGTTCGTCTACCTGGGTACTGGACCGGCCTGCAGGGAAAGATTGCAGACACATTTAATGAAATCGTTTCAACCAACCAACAAATGTCTCGTGAACTCACGCGAGTTGGACAGGCCGTTGGGAAAGAGGGCAGGACATCCGAGCGCGCACGGTTTCACCAGTCGCGAGGCTCCTGGGGAGAAATGGAGGTCTCCATCAATACGCTCACGGAGGACCTGCTCCGGCCGACCACAGAGGTCACTCGCGCCATTGCAGCCGTCGCGCAGGGGAATTTAACCCAGACGGTGCGCCTCGATGTAGACGGACGCCCGCTGGAAGGCGAGTTCCTGCGCTCCGCGAATATCGTCAACACCATGATTCAGCAGTTAGGGGTATTCACCGCGGAAGTGACCCGGGTAATACGCGAGGTAGGAACAGACGGAAAGCTGGGAGGGCAGGCCCAAGTCCCCGGCGTGGCGGGTACCTGGAAGGACCTCACCGACTCCGTGAACTCGATGGCCAGCAACTTGACCGGCCAGGTAAGAAACATTGCGGAAGTGACAAACGCCGTGGCGAGCGGCGATTTATCGCGCAAGATCACCGTCGACGTGCGCGGGGAGATTCTGCAGTTAAAAGAAGCCATCAACACCATGGTGGACCAACTGCGGTCGTTCGCGTCAGAAGTGACGCGCGTGGCGCGCGAGGTGGGTACCGACGGGAAACTCGGCGGGCAAGCGGTCGTCCCTGGCGTCGCGGGAACGTGGAAGGATTTGACGGATTCCGTGAATGCCATGGCCGGGAACCTGACGGCGCAAGTGCGCAACATTGCCGAAGTCACGACCGCCGTGGCGCGCGGCGACTTGTCGCGCAAGATCACGGTGGACGTAAAGGGTGAAATTCTGGAGCTGAAGAACACCATCAATACCATGGTGGACCAGCTCAACGCATTCGCCGGAGAAGTGACGCGCGTGGCGCGCGAGGTCGGTACCGAAGGAAAACTCGGTGGCCAAGCGCAAGTGCCTGGAGTCGGAGGAACCTGGAAAGATCTCACCGATAACGTGAACTTCATGGCCAGCAACCTCACCGGCCAGGTGCGAAACATTGCCGAGGTCGCCACGGCCATTGCCAGCGGCGACCTCTCGCGCAAGATTACGGTCGATGTGCGCGGCGAAATTCTGCAGCTCAAGGAAACTCTGAACACGATGGTGGATCAGTTGAATCGTTTCGCGGGCGAAGTGACCCGCGTAGCACGAGAAGTTGGCACCGAGGGACGGCTGGGCGGTCAAGCCAACGTGCCCGGCGTCGCGGGAACGTGGAAGGACCTCACCGACTCGGTCAACTCGATGGCCGGAAATTTGACAGGGCAAGTGCGCAACATCGCCGAGGTCACGACCGCGGTCGCGCGCGGCGATTTGTCACGCAAGATCACGGTGGACGTGAAAGGTGAAATTCTGGAGTTAAAGAACACCATCAACACCATGGTGGACCAGCTAAACGCGTTCGCGGGCGAAGTGACGCGCGTGGCGCGCGAGGTGGGCAGCGAAGGCCGGTTGGGTGGCCAGGCGCAGGTGCCCGGCGTGGCAGGGACGTGGAAGGATCTTACGGACTCGGTGAACTCAATGGCCAGCAACCTCACCGCGCAAGTGCGGAACATCGCCGAGGTTTCCACCGCCGTGGCGCGCGGCGACTTGTCGCGCAAGATTACCGTGGACGTGAAAGGCGAGATTCTCGAACTCAAGGACACCTTCAACACCATGGTGGACCAGTTGCGAGCGTTTGCATCGGAAGTGACCCGCGTGGCGCGCGAGGTCGGCACCGATGGCAAGCTCGGAGGCCAAGCGCAAGTACCCGGTGTGGCGGGCACGTGGAAGGATCTCACCGACTCGGTGAATTCGATGGCCAGCAACTTGACCGCCCAGGTGCGCAACATCGCGGACGTATCCACGGCGATCGCCAGCGGTGATTTATCCAAGAAGATCACGGTGAACGTCAGCGGAGAGATTCTATTGCTCAAAGAAACCATCAATACGATGGTGGACCAATTGAACACGTTTGCCGGTGAAGTCACGCGCGTTGCGCGCGAGGTGGGCAGCGAAGGCCGGCTTGGAGGTCAGGCCAACGTGCCGGGTGTTGCGGGCACATGGAAAGACCTGACCGATTCCGTGAACGCCATGGCCGGAAATTTGACGTCACAAGTTCGGAATATCGCAGAAGTCACGACGGCCGTCGCGCGTGGGGATTTGTCGCGCAAGATTACGGTTGACGTGAAGGGCGAAATTCTGGAGTTAAAGAACACCATCAACACCATGCTGGACCAGTTGAATGCTTTCGCCGGCGAGGTGACCCGTGTGGCACGCGAAGTCGGCACCGACGGCAAGCTCGGCGGCCAAGCCGAAGTATCGGGCGTGGCCGGCACTTGGAAAGATCTCACCGACAATGTGAACTTCATGGCCAGCAACCTCACCGGGCAAGTACGCAACATCGCGGAGGTCGCCACGGCCATCGCCAACGGGGATCTTTCCAAGAAAATCACCGTGGACGTACGCGGCGAGATCCTGCTGCTCAAGGAAACACTCAACACCATGGTGGAGCAGTTGCGCTCCTTCGCGGCGGAAGTTACGCGCGTGGCGCGCGAGGTCGGTACCGAGGGCCGGCTCGGCGGCCAGGCCAACGTGCCCGGTGTCGCGGGCACGTGGAAAGACCTGACCGACTCCGTGAATGCCATGGCTGGCAACTTGACGTCGCAAGTGCGGAATATCGCCGAAGTTACAACCGCCGTCGCGCGAGGTGACTTGTCGCGCAAGATTACCGTGGACGTGAAAGGTGAAATTTTAGAGTTGAAGAACACCATCAACACCATGGTGGATCAGTTAAATGCCTTCGCCGCGGAAGTCACACGCGTGGCGCGCGAAGTCGGAACAGACGGAAAGCTCGGCGGGCAGGCCCAAGTACCCGGCGTGGCCGGCACCTGGAAGGACCTCACGGACAATGTCAACGTAATGGCAGCGAACCTGACCGAACAAGTGCGAGGCATCGTCAAAGTCGTTACGGCTGTGGCCAACGGCGATCTAACCCAAAAATTGACGGTGAACGCGAAGGGCGAAGTGGCAGCGTTGGCCGAGACAATCAACAACATGACGGGGACGCTGGCCATCTTCGCGGATCAAGTGACGACCGTGGCGCGCGAAGTTGGCGTGGAAGGACGTTTGGGTGGCCAGGCGAATGTGCCCGGCGCCGCGGGAACTTGGAAAGACCTGACCGGGAACGTAAACCTCCTGGCCGACAACTTGACCAACCAAGTGAGAGCCATTGCGGAAGTTGCGACGGCCGTTACGAAAGGAGATTTAACGCGATCGATTCAAGTCGAAGCCAGCGGCGAGGTCGCCGAGTTGAAAGATAACATCAACACGATGATTGATAACCTCCGGCTCACAACGGATCGGAACACCGAGCAGGACTGGCTGAAAACCAATCTCGCCCGGTTTACCGGGATGCTGCAAGGGCAGCGCGATCTGGCCACGGTTGGACGAATGCTGCTTTCGGAGTTGGTCCCTCTGGTCAATGCGCAGCAGGGCGTGATCTACCGGATGGAAGCGGAGGAGTCCGCCGGAATGGTGATGCTGTCCGCCTTTGCCGACAACGCACAGGACGCGCATCCGCAGCGAATGCAAGTCGGGCGAGGACTCGTCGGGCAATGCGCGCTGGAGAAGCGCACCATGCTAATCACCAATGTGCCCGAACATGCCATTCCGATCCATTCGGCTTTGTTCCAGTCCCCCCCTCAAAATGTCATTGTGTTGCCTGTCCTTTTCGAGGACAGCGCCAAAGCGGTCATCGAACTCGCTTCGTTGAGCAGCTTCACCGCTTCTCATCTGGCGTTCTTGGAACAATTAACAGCTAGCATCGGGATTGTGCTGAACAGCATCGAAGCGACGATGCAGACCGAAGCCTTGTTGCAACAATCTCAACAGCTGGCTACGGAACTCCAGACTCAGCAAAAAGAATTGCAGCAGAAGAACGAACAACTGGCGCAAAAGGCTCAGCAGCTCGCCGAACAGAACGTCGAAGTGGAACGCAAAAATCAGGAGATCGAGCAGGCGCGGAGAGCGCTCGAAGAAAAGGCCAAGGAACTTGTTCTTACCTCTAAGTATAAGTCCGAGTTTTTGGCCAACATGTCGCACGAGCTGCGTACACCTCTCAACAGCATTCTCGTTCTGGGCCAGCAGCTCACGGACAACCCCGACGGCAATTTGACATCCAAACAAGTGGAATTTGCCCGAACCATCCATGGTGCGGGTACGGATTTATTGAACTTGATCAGCGACATTCTCGATCTTTCCAAAATCGAATCCGGAACTGTATCGGTACAGGCAGAAGAGATTTTCTTTACCAGTCTCCTCGAAATGGTGTCGCGCCCGTTCCGTCACGAGGCGGAGAACCGGCGGCTCAACTTCGAGGTACATACGGATCCATCGCTTCCGCGCAACCTGGTCACGGACCCAAGACGCCTGCAGCAGGTGTTGAAGAACCTGTTGTCCAATGCTTTCAAATTCACGGACCAAGGTGGGGTGCGGCTGTCCGTTTTTACAGCTCCGAGCGGCTGGAGCGCCGGCCACGCGACACTGAGCGGCGCAGCCTCCGTGGTGGCATTCGAAGTCGCCGATACAGGGATTGGCATACCGGCTGACAAACAGAGAATCATCTTTGAAGCTTTCCAACAGGCGGATGCCAGCACCAGCAGAAAATATGGTGGGACCGGCTTGGGACTTGCGATTAGCCGTGAGCTGGCGACCTTGCTGGGCGGCGAGATTCAATTGCGCAGCACGCCCGGCAAAGGCAGCACCTTCACACTTTATTTACCTCAAACGTATCTCGGAGCCACCACGTCAAATGTCACGATGCGAGATGCGGAACTCACAAAGACGACTTCACCGATTCCGACGCCTGGAGTGGGTCTTCCAGAACGTCACGGAGGAACAAATTAAGGATGATCGCGAAAATCTGCTGCCGGATGACACCGTGTTGCTCATCGTGGAGGATGACCCCCATTATTCCAGAGTGCTTTGCGATCTGGCCCATGACAAAGGGTTCAAAGTCCTGGCGGCTTCGCACGGCGCAGAGGCTCTCGCCTTAGCGCGCGAGTTCCGTCCTACAGCTGTCTCCCTGGATGTATTTCTCCCGGACATGCTCGGCTGGACTGTTCTGAACCATTTGAAGCAAGATCCGGCCACTCGGCACATTCCCGTACAAATGCTGACGCTGGACGAAGACCGGCAGCACGGGTTGACACGGGGAGCATTCTCCTTCATTACCAAGCCCAATACACCCGAAGCGCTTGATGCCGCGTTCACCCGCATCAAGGAGTTCACTTTGCCGCGCCGCAAGCGATTGTTGGTTGTCGAGGACAACCCCGCAGAACAGCTCGGTATCAATGAACTGCTGGGGCACGACGATATCGACTTGACGATGGTTACAACTGGAACCGAAGCGCTGGCACTGGCCGGTGAGCAGGTGTTTGATTGCATGGTGCTCGACCTGCGTCTTCCCGACATGTCGGGTTTTGAAGTGTTGGAACGACTGCGCGATAAGCCATCGTTGACGGACTTGCCGGTGGTGGTGTTCACCGGCAAGGAATTGTCTTCGGAGGAGGATTCGCGGCTGCGCACGCTGGCGCGCAGTGTAGTGGTCAAGGGTGTGGAGTCACCGGAACGCCTGCTCGACGAAACTGCCCTGTTCCTGCATCGCATCGTGGCCGACCTTCCCCCTGAAAAACAGAAAATGCTGGATCAGTTGCATCGATCTGACGATGCCCTTTTCAATAAGAAGGTGCTGGTGGTGGATGATGACGTCCGGAATATCTTCGCGTTGAGCAGCGTCCTCGAACGCCGCGGGATGAGCGTCCTTACGGCGGGGACTGGACGCGAAGCCATTGCCATGATCGAGTCAACACCGGACATTGCGATCGTGCTGATGGACATCATGATGCCGGAAATGGACGGATATGAAACAATGCAAGTCATCAGGCAGAACCCTTCGTTCCGGCGTCTGCCTATCGTGGCCCTGACGGCTAAAGCCATGAAGGGCGATCGCGAAAAGTGCCTGGAGGCTGGCGCATCGGAGTATTTGGCCAAACCGGTAAACACAGAGCAGCTGCTCTCTGCGTTGCGCATGTGGCTCCACAGGTAAGTTCGCTGTGCCGGCCCAAAACAGTCGGTTCTCTGATTTGACTGAAGAGAGGGACGATGGTTGACAAAGAAAAAGTCAATATTCTGATGGTGGACGACCAGCCGGCGAAGGTGATGAGCTACGAAGCCATCCTCGCGGAACTCGGCGAGAACCTGATCAAAGCAACTTCGGCGAGAGAAGCGCTGGAATTGCTTTTGAAAAACGAAATTGCCGTGGTCCTTATGGACGTGAGCATGCCGGAGATCGATGGGTTTGAAATGGCAGACATCATCCATCAACATCCGCGGTTTCAAAGGACGGCGATCATCTTCATTTCCGCCGTTCTCTTGACCGACAAGGACCAGCTCAGAGGGTACCAACAGGGGGCAGTGGATTACATTTCTGTCCCCATCATCCCGGAATTACTGCGGGCCAAGGTCAGGACGTTTGTTGAACTTCACCGCAAGTCCCGGCAGTTGGAAACGCTGAATGCCGAGTTGCGCCGCCTCTCCTTGAGCCTGATTACGTCGCAGGACGAAGAGCGCCGGCGCATTGCCCGGGAGTTGCATGACGGTCTGGGACAAGATCTCACCGCGGCCAAAATCATGTTGCAAGGGATTTTCCAACAAGACGAATCCAATGGATCAAAAGGACAATCGATTCGGGAAGTCGGGGATTTGATCGAAGGCGCCCTTCAGCAAGTTCGCAACATTTCTTATCTTTTGCATCCCCCATTGTTGGATGAAATCGGCCTGCGCTCCGCGCTGGGGTGGTATTTGGACGGATTTTCAAAACGCAGCGGGATCCAGACATCCCTGGAAACGCATCCAGCCAATTTTCCCAGGCTCACGCCGGACGTGGAAACTGCGCTGTTCCGTATCATTCAGGAAGCCTTGACGAATGTCTTCCGCCATGCGCAAGCAAACAAAACCTGGGTTACGCTCGCGGAAAAGAATAAAGAGATCTCCGTATCCGTCCGGGATGATGGAGTGGGCGTCTTGGAACATATTCGAGAATTCCGCCCCGGCAATCTTGGTGTGGGCATCACAAGCATGAGGCATCGGACGAAGGAACTGGGCGGAGAGTTGCGGATCCAAAATGCCAACCCCGGCACAATCGTTGAGTTCGTAATCCCGATCCCGTCGAGCCAGGGAGATGCAATTCTAGCAAGTTGAAATCGATAGGTGGTCTTATAAAATTATGAGTACGCACCCGAAAAGTCTATCGCACTCGGACCACGCAGGAAGGCTCAATTCAAAATGGGCCGAACCAACAGAAGTCATCCTATACTCGGACGGAAATCGTGGGGGAAAATCATGAAAAATTTAAGAATTCTGATTGCAGATGATCACGACGTAGTTCGTCGAGGCATCAAATCCCTGATCGAATCGCGAAACGAATGGCAGGTTTGCGATGAAGCTCAATCCGGCCGCGAAGCGGTCGCAAAAGCAGAAGAACGAAAACCTGACATTGTAGTCCTCGATATTTCCATGCCGGAACTGAATGGATTGGAGGCGGCCCGAAGGATACGAAAGGTGTCGCCCAACAGTGAAATATTGATCTTGTCGATGCATTACTCGGATCAGCTGATACGGGAAGTCCTCGATGCCGGCGTGCGCGGCTTCGTCGTGAAATCTGATTCCGGTCGCGATCTGATCATTGCCCTTGAAACCCTTGCTAATCACAAACCGTTCTTCACTTCCAAGGCCACTGAAGTGATGCTGACGAACTTCCAGCGGCCCGCATCTTTGCCAATTCCGGGAGAGATGCGCAGTAGCCGGCTGACTTCTCGGGAGCGCGAAATCGTACAATTGCTCTCGGAAGGCAAGAGCAGTAAGGAAGTGGCGTCGTCCCTCGGAATCAGCGTCAAAACAGCGGATACGCACCGAGCCAACATCATGCGAAAGTTGGAAATACACTCGGTAAGCGAATTGGTGAGGTACGCCGTCCGCAACCAAATCATCGAGGCTTGAATCACCGTTATTTCTTGACGGATTTGACCTGAATGTTCATCTTCTGTCCTCCGTAGAGCGAATCTCACGTACTTCTAATGCGTTGATTGTTTTAATTGCCCAAAGCCATTGAAGGAATATCTCCCCAGCAAGTCCGCGCAGTCGAGGGGCAAAGAAGAGCCTTATGGTCCCGAGAAATCAAGACTACGAGGGCTGTGCCGGCATTGCGGTTTCCTTCCAATGTGGTCAGGACATATCTAACTTGCAGAGCGGACGCGTTTAGAGACAGCTTTCGGGGACGGACCTTGCCCGGGAGCCTCAATTCAATATTCCCCATAAGTGGCAGATTCGGCGTGCCGCCAATTCACAGTTCTGTTTGCCTGCAAACACACATTTATGGGTAGATGACCGAATTTGCAGCCGAGCAGCGCGGAAAGAGAAGCAAATCGGAATGACGTGGGGTGGTCAATGCGAACCGAATGTTGACTTTGTCTTTTGAAACTGCACTACACTACCCAGCCTCAAAGAAACTACGCCATCGAAGGGAGGATGAGATGCTTTCACGATTCTCACGCAATCTGGTGAAGCAGTTTGGCTGGGTCTGGATCACTTTATTCCTCTTCCCCGTGACATCGTATGGACAATCAGATCCGGCATTGAACTTAAAGGGTGCTATCGACTTCCACGTGCATCAAGGTCCCGACAGTG
This sequence comes from uncultured Acidobacteriota bacterium, assembly GCA_963719875.1. Taxonomy (GTDB): domain Bacteria; phylum Acidobacteriota; class Terriglobia; order Acidiferrales; family UBA7541; genus Palsa-360. Next base: position 2,016,762 of record CAVRDJ010000004.1, read on the forward strand.
TAGACCGCGCGATCGACGCCGACGATTTGGCACGGCTTGACAAGAAGATGGGGATGCGTGGCATGGTGATGAAGAATCACTGGGAGGATACGGCGGCGCTCGTCTACCTGATCCGGAAGCAAGTTCCGGGCATCGAGCTATTCGGAGGTATTACCCAGGATCTGGCGGTTGGCGGAATCAATCTGGAAGCGGTGAAACACATGGCCACCATGAAGGGCGGCTGGGGCAGAATCGTTTGGCTGCCCACATTCGATGCCGAAAACGCCGTGAGGTACGCGAAAGGAACGGGTCCATTTGTTCGCGTTTCGGAGAATGGCCATCTGCTACCTGATGTCCTGGAGTTGATAGATTTCATTGCCCAGCATCATGACATGGTGCTGGAGACCGGTCACATCTCGGGGGAGGAAGGAGACCTGGTGGTTCATGAGGCGCGCCAGCACGGAGTAACGCACGTTGTGGTCACGCACGCGATGGCCGCCCCCGTCCGAATGACAATCCCACAAATGCAAGCGGCTGCTCAGGACGGCGCATTTATCGAGTTTGTGTATGGCGCGACCCTTGGAACGAATCCAGTTGTCAGCATCAGCGATTATGCCAAGGCGATTCGTGCCGTCGGCCCAAAATCCTGCATTGTCGCCACGGATTTCGGCGCTGTCCAAAAGCCACCGGAGCCACAGCGCCCGCTCGAACCTCAAGGTTTGCTCGCATTCATGGCGGCGCTACACAAAGAAGGAATCTCTGTGGCCGATATTGACCTCATGACGAAGACCAACCCGGCGCTCGCATTAGGGCTTAAGCCTTAACCGAATTCGACCACGCGAAGATGACGCCTGATTAAAAGCGTTATCGCTAAGTGGAAATCTGGCCGATGAAGCCCCAAAGTCACATTCCGATAAGTGGGGACTTATCAGGACGTGGCCGATCTACGGCGCCTAGAGTCGGTTAGAGATATACTCGCCGGATGGTCGACGACTCGTCCGCAACGAGGATTCTTGAGTAGCAACAACTGGCATGGGCCAAGTTCCGAGAAACGCGCTTGCCGCTAAATGACCGCCATGTGTTAAAACCAGACTTACAGGGAACACGAAAGGAGCGGAAAATGAATCGTCGATTTGCACTGCTACTGGTGATTACCGCTGCGCTTGGAGTTGGGGCGCTTCACGTTCTTGCGCAACAGTCGGGCAGCTCGAGGCAGGAAGGGCAGGCCAACCCCTCGGCCGATCCCGATGCCGACCGCAGCAACGCCGGAACCGCGCAGTTCCCGCTCGCAGCGCCCGGCGGCAAGGACTCCGGCGCGGTCACCAAAGCGCCGGCGGGGGCCGCGAATCAGGGAACGGTCGACGAGAAGACCTGGAAATACGGCCACCGATTCGATCCGCCGCCGAATGCAAAGATCTGGAACCCGGTAAAGCTCAAGATGATGCGCGGCGAGAAGGTGACCGGCGGAACGGTCTCGGCAGCCTCCGATCCGTCCACCTACTGCGCCATGGCGAACGCGGGTTATGACTTCATCTGGACGGAAATGCAGCACAGCCCGCGCGAGTGGGAGAACGTGGCCAAAATGTGGCAGGCCTGCCCGCATGCGAAAGCGGTGCCGGGAGTTCGCGTCGCCTATGCAAATGAGCGTGAAATTCAGCATGCCATGGATGAGGGCGCGCTCGTCGTGGTGATCCCCACCGTTCGAACGTTCGAGGAAGGCGTCGCCGGGAGAGACTGGACTTATTTCCCGCCGCTTGGCAAGCGCAGTCAGGGAGCCGGACAGGCGTATTCCGCTGCGTTCTGGGGCAACGTTCCGGGCGGTTATCGCAATACCATCAATCAAAACGTGGTGCTGATCGAGATGATCGAGACCGTCGGCGGCGCGGCGCAGGCCCGCGAGATCGCGTCCATTCCAGGTGTAGACGCGTTATTTGCAGCCAGCTCGGACCTCGGCAATTTTTCCGGGTACAAACAAGGCGATCCCGATTACGAGCGCCTGATCAACGTGGTGCATGACGCCGCGGTCGCCGCCGGGAAGCGCCTGTGCGGCCCGTTCGCGTGGCTCGATCGCCCCGACTTCACCTGCTTCCAAAACGGCAGCGAAACGGCGGCGATCGAAAGGGGTGTGGCCACAGAGCTTGGATCTCTGAAAGACACGCAGGGCAAACCTGAAGTCGGACCGTACGCCAAGTGATATAAACTCACTCACTCACCGTGGTACAAAAAGTCGGGCACGTGCCTTCCACTAGGGGCAAAAGCCACATAATGGGATGGTCCGCCGCAGGAACTTTGTAAGTGTGTAGACTGCGAGGAAGGAGGCGTCCCATGAAACTACACGTGATCGGTATTGATTTAGGGAAGACAGTCTTTCATTTGGTGGGATTGGATTCGACTGGCAAGGCGGTGATCCGCAAGAAATGTTCTCGTAAACAGCTACTGGCTTTCACCGCGAATTTGGAAGTGCAGTTGATCGGCATGGAGTCCTGTAGTGGGTCGCATTTTCTGGGGCGGGCTTTGCGCGAGCAGGGGCATGAAGTGCGATTGATGCCGGCACAATACGTGAAGCCCTACGTGCAGACCAACAAGAGTGACTATCTGGATGCCGAAGCCATCGCCGAAGCGGTGCAACGGCCGCGGATGCGTTTTGTGCCGATCAAGACCGAGGAGCAGTTGGACCTGCAAGCGCTGCATCGGGTGCGCGAGCGTTGGGTGATGCGGCGTACCGCGGTGGTCAACCAGATCCGCAGCCTTCTGCTGGAACGGGGACTCACGCTACCCAAAGGCCGACGTTATGTGGATGAACAACTCCCTCGTATCCTGGAAGACGCCGAGTTGAGGTTGTCGGGTTCATTTCGTGTTCTGTTGGCGCAGCTCAAGATAGAACTCGAACAACTTACCGCACGCATCGAGGAGATGGACCGGGTCATCCAGAAAAGGGCGAAAGAGAATGAGGATTGCCAACGGCTCACAGAGATTCCCGGAGTCGGTCCGGTCACCGCGACGGCCCTGATCGCTGCGGTGGGCAACGCCAGCGCATTTCAAAAGGGGCGAAATCTAGCGGCCTGGATGGGGATCGTTCCGAGAGAATATTCCACCGGGGGCAAACAGAAACTACTGGGCATCAGTAAACGGGGCAATAAGTACTTACGAACCCTGTTCATTCAAGGCGCACGCAGCGTCGTGCAACAGCGACACAAGCAATCCCCCGGTCTGAGCCATTGGCTCGAGCAACTGCTGGGGCGCACGCATCAGAATGTGGTCATCGTGGCCCTGGCCAACAAACTGGTTCGCATGGCTTGGGCGGTCTTGTGCAAGAACGAACGCTACCGCGCTCCGATCCTTGCGGTGACAGATTAAAATCCCTGTTTAGGGAAAAACAGTTCCTGCCAGGTCTGCTGGCGGAAAATAGAGATGGCAATGGGTCTCTCCCACGCTCTCGAAACCTGATATCGGAAAAGGTCTTTACCAGGCCGTCCACATTATACGGACGAGGGCGAGCGGATATCCATCATGGCCCGGAGTCGATGACTCCACCAAAGGCCGAATACATTGGCGCAGACCAACTGCCATTGATCATTTTTCGCTTGCAACTCTACGGCGGACCATACATTCCGATAACGCGTGCCGGCTCGGAGTCCGGCGGCGCGAAAAGTCTGGTTCCGATGAGACAACTAATCACGACATGGACGCGTACCGGTCTGCCATTTAATTGGTTCACTTGCATGGTACGGCGGTGTCTTGAGCAGCGACGATCTGCCATTTGCCGCTTCGTTTCAGCCACGTGTCAGTCCAGACCAAGCACCGCATAGCCGTAGTTCCGTCCTTCTTGCGCATCGCCCGCGGGTGGCCCATCCTTTCGTGACGTTGCGAAAGGGTGGGGGTCTTTACTGCTTGCGGGTTAAATTCCCGGCTTAAGATCGAGCCCGGTTCGTTAGGATTGGTAGGGGCGGTGGGGATCGAAACTGCATCTCCAAAAAATAAGTCCTGGATTGTTAAAGGCGTAGCACCGCCGCCCTATTTCCAAGTGGTGTCAAATGGTGTGAAGCTCGCCTTCTGCCTCTGCTGATACACGAGAGGACTCGCGTTTGACAGGCAAATCCCCGTTACACAATGCCGACCAGCATTGCGGATTCGGTTTTGGCTACCTACGGGATTTGCGAGAACCGCAGCTACCGAAACCGGCATGTAACATTGTCACTTCAAGGCGGGCATTCCCATTGATTCCAGGAGCGAAACGCATCGGGGAGAGTTATTGCGGACTACAGCTATGCCCGTGGCTCTGTGACAGCCTATCTGGAGCGACAGTCCGGCTGCCGCTGCGGGGCCTCCCGCTGCCGGCGAGCGCTACTTGTTATGCTTAACCAACGCTGCCTCGGCGCCAGTGACACGAAGCCGATACTTGCTAAAGGTGTCTGGACCGAAGTCAAGGCGCGCGAGCTCTTCGGGGACCTGCACCTCGCGGACAACCTGACCAGCTTGGGGGACGATTGACACGTGGGGAACATTTCCCTCGCGCAGGCCAGAGACGTACGCAGCCAGGATTTTGCCGGCATCGTCGGCCAGTATAAGAAGCTTAGTTGGTTGCATTTCTTCGTTCATTCCCGAGCGTCTGATTAACAACATTGTCCTCCACCACAAGAAAAGAGAAAGATTGCCGCTGTTCCTGCACGCTATGTCGGGTCAACGATTAGGATTCTAGCCACGATCTCTCCGTTCGAGGAACCTCGTAGCACGGTAAAAAGAACTGGATCTCAAGGCTGTCTCCTCTCGGTAATCCGGTCAACACTTAGACCACGGCCCCATACCCAAGACCGTTACAAGGGCGGTCGTTGTCATCTCAGGAGATGATGTTTGGAAGCTACCTTCGTACAGTCTTCAGGTCGACACGGAAGGGGTTTCCGGGGAGGGGGAGAGAATCGGCCAATTCAAATTTAGACTAAAGTCCATGGATGTCAAAGGCAAATTCAAGGGTCCGTACTGACGCGTATACTTAAGTACCTTTTGGAAGTGTTTGGCGTCAATATCATCCTTTGCCCGAACCCTCGGTCAATATTCCTCGGGCAGCAAAATACAGGTAAACTAGCGGTCCGCTTCCTTTCCAGCTCGCACCAGCCACAGCGCCATCGATTCGGGCGACTGGGGCGGCCTTTGCAGCCTTCTCCGCGGCCTGCTCCGTGTCGTGCTTAACCCACTGCTACTTCCCGGCGCCGTCGCGAACCCGAATAAAGTAGGGGCCGTTCTTGGCCGCTTCAGGGCGCCGGCCCACTGTGAGCGGGCGGTATCGCCAGCCTGTTCCCTCGATCTTTTGCCGTTGATAGACAGTCTGAATGGCCATCTGATTTCCTCCCTGCAAGGCTATGCAAGGGTCTACACTCGCTGCCAAAAATGTAGCATTCTGTAGCACGGATGCAAATAGTACGATTCGGTGGGCCAACAATAGGGGTGGCGGAGAGGGTGGGATTCGAACCTATGCTGTTTGAACGTTGTTTGCGTTTGCTGGCGTTTGCTTGGTTACCACCTGTTAAGTCATTGAAACTATTTAACTTCATCGCCCGTATGCGCCTGTGAACCCAGTCTTTGCCTGCGCGCCAAATATTGCCAAATGCACGAAAAATGGTAGCAAGAGGTAGCACGAATTTCCGAACGGGCCCCCGATTTCATCGCGACAGAGCATCAGTCAGACGCTTGCTCGTTTCCGAATCTCATCGATCTTTTCCTTGAATTTCGGTTGATGTTTCCAACTGGTTTCGATCTGACCCAAACGTTTGACAGTATTCGTGTCAGCTTTCAACCTCCTTCGAAGTGCCCCAGCAGATTTGATCTTGCTCAGACGGTACAACCACATGTAGTCCTTATTCTCCTTGGGCGTCGGCCGATGATCCAGAGCACAGCAATTCGGCGAACAGTATTCTTTACGCCCCATTCTCTCCGGGAGGATGAACTTATCGCATCCGAGCCTTCTGCATATTCGAATCGGCAAAGGCTTCGGCGGGTCATCGACGAAGTCGAAGATAAACTTGCAGACAGGGGTCATGATGGATGCGAATTTGACTTCTTTGACGAAATACAGAAAAGGACCCCTCTCCTCGTCGAAGTCACCGAGGCTAGCAACAGGGTCTTCGTTGTAATCGATGTGCCAATCTTCGCCGTGCGCGTTAACTTCTAGGAACCTCAGAACCCCAACACGTGACTCACTATGCGATTTCGGCTTGCACAGCCACATCAGTAGGCTCTTCAAAATTTTCTGGTAGTGAACAGCCAATGAGATCAGGTCGTCCTTTCGCGCGCCACTTAACTCGGAGAGATAGAAGAAGTCATCCTCTCCAAACTCTGTCAGCTTGAACTCCGTGAGTTCGGGCGCGGGCGTCAGCTCATAAAGAACTCTCAAGAGACTCGCGTAAGCCTTCGCATCGCTCGATAAATCAGCATTCACATAATGAATGATGCCCATCCAGACGCGCCGTTCGTGCCCCGCACCTGACGGGCGCAGGACCTCTTCCTGTCGACGAATTTTCTGAATAAGGGAATCAACCTGTCGGAGAAGGACCTCCGCCTCATGACGTTTCGGCTTGGCTGACTGCGGCTGTAATTGTTGTAGGGTCCCCATGATCAGCTCTTAGTCACCTTACATGTAATTAGCATACTGCATGACTACGACATTTACAAGATAGAGACAGTTTGAGATGATCATGAAGGACTATGCACAGACTTGAAAAACCAACGTCAGAATCGGCGAGCGCCGAAGCGCTTTTGCTGCCCCGTGGTTTGCGCATCGTGCAAGCGGCCAGATACGCCGGCGTCAGTACCTGGTTCATCCGCCAGGCCGTCTGGGAAGGCCGTCTCAAAGCTAGGCGTTGCGGCAAGTTTGTGATCATTCTCAGGGATGACCTTGATCGGTTCCTCGAGAATCAGCCGCCTGTCGACCCCTCCGCGGCGGCATGGCTTGCCCAGCGCCGCAATGCCGCATAGGCCCCATTTCCCTGCCTGAGCAGGACACCAAATAGCTTCTCGGCGCCTTTTTCGCTTGGTCCAATCATGATTTGAGCGCGACGCACTACCGGAGTATCCTCACGACAGGATGGTAAGAGAGAGCGCACCAACGAAGTCTACCGGCGGAGGCGGATACACCTTTGCCGACAAAGTTGCTGCAAGCCTCCTCGCCCAGATGATGAAACGGGCCTTTCCGATTGAGCCTGAGTTCGGCCCGATCGTCGACTTGCATTTCGAGACCCGCGATTCGGGACAGATTCTTGACGATCTTTTGCTGGTCCTGCAGCGCGGAAACCAAGTAACACGTTGCGCGACCTCCGTAAAGAGCAATAGACAGCTCACCAATTCTGGTTTTAATGACGAATTTGTTCTGGATGCGTGGGAACAATGGCGCCGCCCGGCGGGTCCGAACTTCAACCCCGAAACAGACTTTCTTGGCCTGACCGTAGGACCGATCAATGAGTTCACCTTACACGAATGGCGCGAGTTCCTGAAGCAAGTTGCGAGCACAACGCCGGAACGGATGGTGGACCGGCTCTCCACCCCCGGGCAGACATCGACCGTGCAGCGGGCGATTTTCGAGAGCCTCCATGATCCTCTCCGTAAAGACAATCCTAACCCAATTGAGACTGCCCGGCTTGCATCCAGAATTCGAGTCTTACCCTTTTCCGACGCCGACGAGGGCGTTTACATCAACATCTGCGCAGAAATCGTTCTCGCTGGAACCCTCGACGAAGGAGCAAAGCTCTGGAGCCGCCTTCTTCAGCTCGTCGCCGAAAACAGGGGTACGGGGGGACACTTCGACCTTCCGAAACTCGTGCGGACACTGCGTCCCGATTTTGAACTACGCGATTACCCGGACTATGAAGCCGATTGGATGCGCATCGAAGCAGTTTCGGCCGGGAATGCTGCTGGCATCCGGACGATCGTCGGCCAAAATATCCATTTGGAACGGTCCACGGAAAAGGCAAGCATTTCGGCTGAGATCACGGCACACGACATCGTCGTACTCGTGGGAGAATCCGGAAGCGGAAAGTCCGCTGTAGTATCCAGCTTGGTTTCCGGCGACGGCGTTTTCAAGCGCCTGCTGTGGCTGACGGCAGAACAACTCTCCAAGTCGAGCCAAACAGAACTCGCAAATGGATTCGGCCTGCGACACGGCATTCCCGAGTTGATTCAAAATGCAAGCCTTCGAGCTTGCGTGCTTGTCCTCGACAGTTTTGAAAGGCTCGAAGGCGACGCGCGGCGTCGCGCCCTCGAATTGATCGCGGCGGTAATGAGCGTGGGCTTCGTCGGGTGGAAACTTATCATTACATGTCAGCCCCAATTCTCAAAGTCGGCACAGGATGCCCTGATCGAAGCGGGCATTACGGAAACCCACAGAGTTGACTTCGAAAAACCGAGCGCACAAGAAATTTACGAGGCGATTCCGCACTTGCTTGAAATTCGTGACTTGCTGGCGCGCAGTCACCTACAGCCGATCCTGCGAAACCTGGTGATGCTAGATTGGGTGCTACGCGCGGAAATCGCCAAGCGCCTCTCGGATTCGCCCGCCGCGTGGATTGGCGAAACCGTCCTCATCGACTGGATCTGGGAGCGGTGGATTGGTACCGACCCAAAACACTTTGCACGCGATTCTCTCCTGCGAACGCTAGGACTCCGGGAAGGAGAGAAACTGAGCGCCGCCGTCCATGTAGATACGATTGAGAAAGACCAGCTTTCGCTCCTTGGAGAACTCGAACAGGAAGGGCTGATACGTGCCAGCGGTGCCTCGATTCAGTTCCGACATGATCTGATGGGAGACTGGGCACGATTCCGCGTTCTGACATATGCCGGCAATGACGCACTTCGTGAGATCAAAGCCTTGGCTCCGATTCCACGCTGGGGTCACGCCATTCGTCTCTACGCTCAATCGCTCGCCGAAAGGGTTGACGGGTTGGAGAAGTGGAAGTCCGCAAGCTCCCAACTTGCCGGGAGCGATTCCAAGACGCAGGTCGCAAGCGATATTTTCTTGGATGGATTGCTCTTTGCCACAAACTCGGAACCGCTGCTGGAGCAAGTCTGGTCAAACTTGATTTCCGACGATGGACTGATCCTCAAGCGGCTGCTCAAACGCTTACAGCATGCCGCCTCAGTCCCCGATTTCCGGCTCCGTCTCCTCGTCGACCCAAAGCTTGCAGAACAGTCCGAGGCATGGTTCCGCATTCCCCATCCAATTTACTGGTTTCCGGCGCTCTCGGTTTTCAGTCGCCATACTAAGGATGTGGCTACCCACGCGCTGCTTCCGGCCGCAGAGGCATGCGCGCTCTGGCTGCGAACCATGCCAGCCAGCTTTCCAGGCAGACGGGAAGCCGGCCTGCTTGCCATTGAACTCGCGAAAGAAACCCAGGGGCTCATCGCGGAAGGAATGCATTTTCGAGACAAGGACAACGTCGTTTTCGAAGCCTTGTTGTGGGCGGCAAACGAATTTCCGGAGGAGGTATCGCAGATTGCCCTCGAACTCTGCGGCCGCCGCGACGAACCCCACCACGCGATTTGGCGAGGAATCGAAGCGGACGAAAGACGCGCCATACTTCATCAGGAATGGCTCGCAAAACATCCCGAAGAAAACAAGCCGAGGCGCTTTCCGCCCACCAGTCTATCCTCTTATTCACAAGGTCCCATGCGCGCACCGGCCGCAGATGGCCCCCTGCGGGAAGTCTCCGAGGGATTCCGGTCGGCCGTTCTCGACACCGCCGCCTTGAAAGGACTCATTGCTACACGCCCCGAGACGGCTCGGGAAGTCTTATTGGCTGTCTGTATCGATGAGCCAAAGCCGATGGAGACCCACCGTGACGCGACCCTTAGGCATGACGAATGCGGACTCGCAGATTGGCGCAACGGGTATCCGGCCGCCTATTGGAAAGGCCCCTTCCTCATATTTCTGCAAGACGCGCCCGAGCAGGCGCTTGACGCGATTATCCGGCTCGTGAATTACGCGACCAACCGATGGCTCGAAGACGGGGTTGGCCACGCCCTGACGCGGGAGGAACGCCAGGAGTATGGTCTTGAATTCGATGTCGAGGGCAAATCAAGAACCTGGATAGGTGATGTCAACACATTCGGTTGGCATCGCTCTTGTTCGCTCAACGCCCCCACCGTCGAAAGTGCCTTGATGGCACTAGAAAAGTGGCTCTATGGCGAAGTCGACAGTGGTCGGAATGTTTCACGCTGGCTGCAAACCATTCTTGCCCGTGCGGAGTCGCTGGCCTTTGCCGGCGTTTTGGTCTCACTCGGTTTGAAGCATCCAGTCCTTTTCACACAAGAATTGCAGCCTCTTCTCGGCAGCATTCACATCTACGAATGCCAACTAAGCTGGGCTCTAAATGAAGGCCACGAGTCCTGGACCATCCCTCTGACTGGACAAGGTCAAGTCGTTGTGCGGATGGCCGCCGAATGGAACCGAATGCCCCATCGACGCTTCCTCCTTCAGGACGTAGCCCCTTGGCTGATGCATCAGCACGACGGGACACGCGCATACTTGGCCTCGCGCAAGCCCGGGTGGATGAAAGTCCTGGCAGCCCGTACCCACAAACCAGATGTCTTGGAACTCTTGATTGCAAGGCTCGACCCGGATAGCTACACCCATACCCCCGAACCTGACGGAAGGATCAGGATCGAGATGCGAGTACCGGCTCATCTTGAACCTAAGATAAAACAAGCCCAGGAGGATGGCGATCTCAAGATGCTCGCTTTGACCTTCGCGTCGCGAGCACGTCAGCATCTTTCAGGCGAAAACCCATTACCGCTTGAGAGTGTTCCTGGGTTTGCGGCTGACCTTCAGCGCCTCGCCAAGTGGGAGTCCCCGACGGGCGATCAACCGCTAGCGCAGTATCGTCTCAATTCCCTTGCCGGCGGCATCGCCGTTCTTATCATCCAACACCGTGCCTGGCTGGCTTACAATTCAACACTCGAAAAATGGTGCATTGATTTTCTTCGAACAACGGGAGCGGGAGAAGAATCTGAATACGATAGTCCTGTATCCGCCTTGGACCACACCGCTGAATCCTTCCGAGGGGAAGTCGGCGTGGCGCTCTTGCAGGAGAGCAGTGACGAATGGGTTTTGCGCTTGGCATTTGATGGCGTCACAGGCTTCTACTACGGGTCCTTGCTTCAAACAACGTGGAATGCCTATCAGCTCCGAAGTCGCCTGGGTGATAGATTCAACGAATTGGTTAACGTAGTAGTTTTGTGGTCGGCCCTTCGCCGCGCCGCAACTCGCGAGTCAGGATATCAAGCTAATCGCGCCCTTCTCGAAAAATATAAGCACACTCTTTTTCGCCGGTTCGTCGCCGGGCGACTCCGAGGAAAGTTGATTCCGCTGCACAAGGCCGACTCTCTGGGACGAAGCCTCGTTTCGCGAATTTCTCGGAGAACCATGTCAGATACCGAAAGGTTTGCGAGGCAAGCGCGGCGAGATTCTATGCGTAGCCAGAGACGCGACCGGAAACTCTACCGCGATCTTCCCGATTTGGATCTGGAAGTACTGCGCAAAGGTTTTGCGTTCCTGCCCGCAATGATTACAGCTGCTCTTCCCGATGACCAGCAACGGCTACAGGAGTACATCCGTGAGCTGTACAACCTCGAAATGCAGACACTGCCTCGTCCAAAATCCGGCGAAGAACGTTTCGAAATCGAGGGAACAGCCTACGATTTCGACTGGTGGGTTCTGTCGCGAGTGGCCGAATTCATCTCTCGGAGGAATTCTGTTGAAGTAGCCAGGACATTCTATCGTCCGATCATTGAGTTGGGACCCGCCGCGCGCTATTGGGTGGAAGATTTCCTGCAGGCATGGATCACGCGGGGAATCGAGATCAGCACTGACCTTGTCATGTTTTCGCAAATCTGGGCTGACATGGTGCAGTACGCGATGTCCCTTCCCTCTTGGCAGCCGGGCGACGGTAACTACTGGAGTCGTGCGGAATCGATCGCCGTAGACCTGATGGGTTTGCGTGACACGCAGGCCACCGTGCTCGGCCAATTGAAGTACAGAGGTGTAATAACCGCAATGGCGCCGACGTTTGAGCAATGGGCTAGCCAATGGCTCAAGTATGGGTCGGTGGCAGCTTGGTTCTGTCGCTTCTTACCCATGGAATCCGGACAACTCTTGCTCGCGTCCGGAATTACACACTTGGCTGATCAAGTGACGTTTTTCCGCGACCGCGATTGGCACGATTACGGCCTCGGCCCTCTACTTACTGATGCGCTTGCCGCATGTTGGAAGTTTCTGCGAAATGAAGTTGAGGGCCAGCCAGTCTTGCGACAAGCGTTTTTGCGTATTCTGACCGAACTGTGCGCGCGTCAGTTCCCAGAGGCCCTGCATCTCAGAAATAAGGTATCCGAAACCCTGAGCGTCCAAGCGCAGCGCTAGTCCCTCATTCTTGAGACCGAAAGCGGATATACACAAACACCAAGGAGAGTCTGTTTTCCTGCTTAGGAAAACGAGTCATATAGGAAAGTTTTACTTTGCATAGTACTTGTCCATTTTAGGAATTCGATCCGTGACGTTACTATAACACTTGTTATAGCAGGTGTTGACATCGACTGCCGGTGAGTGTAGATTCCGACCATGCTCGATTCCAACCATCTAGCCGCGATCCGACGCAAGCTGGGGTTGCCGCAGGAGCAGATGGCCCGCCTTTTAGGTGTATCATTCGCAAGCGTGAACCGATGGGAGGGAGGCCACTCAAGCCCCACCGGCCCAATCCGTGACCTTTACCTCGCGCTTGACGCCGCTATTCGGGCCGGGAAACCCCCGCAAGCTATCCTCGATGCGGCCAATAACGAGCGAGGTGTATTCCTGTACGCCTTGTTTAGGATGGCCTATGCACGTTCCAGGAGGTCTCAATGAATTTCCGGGTTCTGAATTTACGAATGTTTCTCTCCGGAGGCAACGGAGATCTTTATGTCGGAAGGAGAAGCGATACCAGCGAATCTGTCGTGGTCAAGTTCCTCCGAGAAGCCCATCTTCCACACTATAGAAAGGCATTTGCACGAGAAGTGCGACTCTTGACGCGGAGGCTACCTGGGATCGTGCCGGTGTTGGGCTGGAATACCGCCGCCGATCGCCCCTTCTATGTGATGCCGTACTTGAAAGGCGGCTCTCTATCGCAATACGCGGGAAAGCTCACCGACACTCAGCTGCAGGCGGTTGCCACAGACCTGGCTCGAACGCTCGCCAATCTACACGCCGCCAACGACATCCACGGTGACTTCAAGCCAGACAACATTCTGGTGACAGAACAGGGCCAACTTCAGGTTGCCGATCCATTGGGGAGCGGGACTCTCTTTACGATTCTATTTTCGGAGAACCGAGGCGGTACACCAGGATATATGGCACCCGAAATAGCTGCGGGAGGCTCGATTTCCCACGCCGGAGACGTTTACTCCTATGGTGCGACGCTCTATCACTTACTTACGGGACGCATACCCCAAGAAGGACAACGACTCGATCCAACGTCAGAAGGGTTCAGAAACGCACCGAACATTCGCGACATAGTTGTAGCTTGTTGCCATCTTGACCCCAATACTCGCCCAACCATGCAGGATGTACTTCGAATGCTTGGCGGAACACCTTGGATGGAACTTCAAGCGGAACGAAGGAAATTGCAAGGAATCGTGGCTTCCGCATGTGTCATTGGCCTTTTTGTATTCCTAGCAAGTGCACTAAGACGCTGATGCCCAACCGCCACGAATTGATACCGCCTTTGGGCAACGGATCAAGCCGATCCGCGCTTCGAGTCAAATGCGCCGCTAACGGATAATTCACGCGAAATGGAAATCCTTGTTCTCTCCATCAATCATGGCGAGCAGATCGTCCCGCTCAAGGACGAGGCCTCGATTTCGGAGATAATCCAGAATAAAGAGCGACTCAGAACTCTAGTAAGAGAAATTATAGGCAGCCGCAAGGTAGATTTGATCTGCGAAGAGTCGGACCCCCGCCACCTCTCCATCGCGCAGCAAGAAGCTTTTATTCACGACCCGCGCATTCCATGGAAAAACATCCACATGACATCGCAAGAACGCCTAGAAGCTGGCATTTGGGAAGCTCTGCTCTATCGCCCGTACGACATGGAATTCATCGATGAATATACTGCGATCCAGATTGAACATAGAATTCCGGAGGATGACGTCCGCGAAGAATTCTTCAAGGATGAAATCCTAAAAACCGCGAACGAGACGGGAGCGAAGAGCATTCTGGTTCTGTGTGGCGACATGCACACCGAAGCACTCGCGACAAAACTGGGAGGCGCCGGACAACAGGTCCAAACCAACCACGACTTAACTCCCGAAGAGCACTGGCAGTAAGCTTGCAGCAAATTCATGATTCGGAAAACAGACCCTAATTTCGCTTGCGACGCATCAGCATGAACCCAGCAGCTTTCGTTCGCCGATAATAGTGAATGCTTCCGGGGCGCTTCGCGCGGGGCCTCCGCTCGCACACGGCTGCGCCAATCGCAAAATTCCTCTTATCACACCCGTTGCGTCGGCTGCTGCACCTGGCGATCCCGTCCAGCAACCTGGTCGAAGAAAAAAGATCACTCATTCGCGTAGATCACCCGCCCGGGTGGCCGAACGGATCGCGTCGAACAAAATGGCTGAAGCCAGCATGGCGCGTCCGGCCGGAAGGAAGTCCACGGCCGGGGGAAGCACCGAAGCCGTAACAACGGCCGGCAGGATCAGCGTCGGCCCCAGCGCCTTGCTCGGCCGGAAGATCACCCGCGGGCCATGCGAAGTCGGAAGGTTCAGGCCAGCACATGGTCGAAGGAAGAAGATCGCATTCGCCGGATCACCCGGGCCAGAACAGCGCCGTCGAGTAGCGCTGGGTGTGAAGGGGCCACGCCAGCCAGTCCCGTCCTACCCCGTCACACGCGCCGGAAGCAGTACGAAAAGTGGAGAGGATAGGAGGGGAGAAAAATCCGCAGCACAGTCTTCGCCAACCGCCGGGCCAGTTTTGCTCGCATGCGCCCGAAATGAAATATTTTCAGCGCAACGGGCCGAAGTGATCGTGCACGTTCGGCGGGAAGGAAGCCCCCCCGGCCGGAGGAAGTAGTGTGAAGGGGCAACACCAATGGCCGCCCCACCCCATCACGCGCGCCGCCATCGATGCGAAATTGAGGAGGATAGGAGGGAGAGAAATCTTTAAACCCAACGCCGCCAACCGCCGGGCCAGTGCGATGCGCATGGCCGCAAATAGAATCACCCAAGGTAGCGGCCCGAAATGATCGTTCGCGTCCGGCTGGAAGAAATCATCTCTGAAAGGGAGAGCACCTCACCCGTCACAGCGGCCACACAGTTGGTCGCTGGGATACGTTCACCGCGCTGGCGTCGCCGAGGTGCCAGCGGCGTCGGTTGCTGCCCCGGCGATTCACTCCAGCAGCATGGTCGATGAAAAAAAGTTCACTCCCTCCTGCAACTCAACCCCCTGGGCGGCCGAATGGATCGCGTCGAGCAAAACGGCTGAGGTCAGCGTGGCACGTCCGGCCGGAAGCAAGTCCACGGCCGGAGGAAGCACTGAAGGTCGTAACAGCGGTCGGTAAGATCGGCGTCGGCCCAAGCGCACTGCTCGGCCGGAAGATCCTCAGCGGGCAATGCGAGGTCGGAAGATCAGGCCAACGTATGGTCGAAGGAAGAAGATCGATTCGCCGGATCGCCCAGGCCAGAACACCGTCGTCGAGTAGCGTTCAGTGTGAAGGGGCCACGCCAGCCAGTCCCGTCCTACCCGTCACACGCGCCGGAAGCAGTACGAAAAGTGGAGAGGATAGGAGGGGAGAAAAATCCGCAGCACAGCCTTCGCCAACCGCCGGGCCAGTTTTGCTCGCATGCGCCCGAAATGAAATATTTTCAGCGCAACGGGCCGAAGTGATCGTGCACGTTCGGCGGGAAGGAAGCCCCCCCGGCCGGAGGAAGTAGTGTGAAGGGGCAACACCAATGGCCGCCCCACCCCATCACGCGCGCCGCCATCGATGCGAAATTGAGGAGGATAGGAGGGAGAGAAATCTTTAAACCCAACGCCGCCAACCGCCGGGCCAGTGCGATGCGCATGGCCGCAAATAGAATCACCCAAGGTAGCGGCCCGAAATGATCGTTCGCGTCCGGCTGGAAGAAATCATCTCTGAAAGGGAGAGCACCTCACCCGTCACAGCGGCCACACAGTTGGTCGCTGGGATACGTTCACCGCGCTGGCGTCGCCGAGGTGCCAGCGGCGTCGGTTGCTGCCCCGGCGATTCACTCCAGCAGCATGGTCGATGAAAAAAAGTTCACTCCCTCCTGCAACTCAACCCCCTGGGCGGCCGAATGGATCGCGTCGAGCAAAACGGCTGAGGTCAGCGTGGCACGTCCGGCCGGAAGCAAGTCCACGGCCGGAGGAAGCACTGAAGGTCGTAACAGCGGTCGGTAAGATCGGCGTCGGCCCAAGCGCACTGCTCGGCCGGAAGATCCTCAGCGGGCAATGCGAGGTCGGAAGATCAGGCCAACGTATGGTCGAAGGAAGAAGATCGATTCGCCGGATCGCCCAGGCCAGAACACCGTCGTCGAGTAGCGTTCAGTGTGAAGGGGCCACGCCAGCCAGTCCCGTCCTACCCGTCACACGCGCCGGAAGCAGTACGAAAAGTGGAGAGGATAGGAGGGGAGAAAAATCCGCAGCACAGCCTTCGCCAACCGCCGGGCCAGTTTTGCTCGCATGCGCCCGAAATGAAATATTTTCAGCGCAACGGGCCGAAGTGATCGTGCACGTTCGGCGGGAAGGAAGCCCCCCCGGCCGGAGGAAGTAGTGTGAAGGGGCAACACCAATGGCCGCCCCACCCCATCACGCGCGCCGCCATCGATGCGAAATTGAGGAGGATAGGAGGGAGAGAAATCTTTAAACCCAACGCCGCCAACCGCCGGGCCAGTGCGATGCGCATGGCCGCAAATAGAATCACCCAAGGTAGCGGCCCGAAATGATCGTTCGCGTCCGGCTGGAAGAAATCATCTCTGAAAGGGAGAGCACCTCACCCGTCACAGCGGCCACACAGTTGGTCGCTGGGATACGTTCACCGCGCTGGCGTCGCCGAGGTGCCAGCGGCGTCGGTTGCTGCCCCGGCGATTCACTCCAGCAGCATGGTCGATGAAAAAAAGTTCACTCCCTCCTGCAACTCAACCCCCTGGGCGGCCGAATGGATCGCGTCGAGCAAAACGGCTGAGGTCAGCGTGGCACGTCCGGCCGGAAGCAAGTCCACGGCCGGAGGAAGCACTGAAGGTCGTAACAGCGGTCGGTAAGATCGGCGTCGGCCCAAGCGCACTGCTCGGCCGGAAGATCCTCAGCGGGCAATGCGAGGTCGGAAGATCAGGCCAACGTATGGTCGAAGGAAGAAGATCGATTCGCCGGATCGCCCAGGCCAGAACACCGTCGTCGAGTAGCGTTCAGTGTGAAGGGGCCACGCCAGCCAGTCCCGTCCTACCCGTCACACGCGCCGGAAGCAGTACGAAAAGTGGAGAGGATAGGAGGGGAGAAAAATCCGCAGCACAGCCTTCGCCAACCGCCGGGCCAGTTTTGCTCGCATGCGCCCGAAATGAAATATTTTCAGCGCAACGGGCCGAAGTGATCGTGCACGTTCGGCGGGAAGGAAGCCCCCCCGGCCGGAGGAAGTAGTGTGAAGGGGCAACACCAATGGCCGCCCCACCCCATCACGCGCGCCGCCATCGATGCGAAATTGAGGAGGATAGGAGGGAGAGAAATCTTTAAACCCAACGCCGCCAACCGCCGGGCCAGTTTTACACGCGTGCGCGCGAAATGAATCATTCGGAGAAAAAGGCCCTTCATTGCATCTCGAAATGGGATCCAAATTTGAACTTCAAGCGGTTGGCTACTGAAAGCGCGCCACTTATCTGTCTAGACTAGACCGCCCTCACACAATCTAGCACACGCGGCTGCCTTCAAAAACCTATCAAAAGTGCCTCCCAAATGGCTCCGTCCTGGGGCGAAAAGTATGGCGAAAACTCCAAAAATGAACGCCTGAAATGCGCCGATCTGAGGTTTTCAGGCCTGTCCACGTTCCACCTCCCCAAAATGAGCTGCAGCTCCCCACAAAGTAGCGTCGAGCAATAGCTTCCGAGCCGACAATCCGTCCTGCATTACTACTTGCAGGAGTCAGATCGATTGGACCATTCAAGCTGGATCGTATAGTTGCCAAGAGTACGGGTTTTCCAGGCACAGATGTCCCCGATTTCACCATTCTGGTCGTCATACCAACCCTGCCCGGGAACAGGGTCCGTGATTGATTCGCAAAGTTCATGCGAGGTGGTCGACGTGAGCGCATCGAAAGTAGCCAAGCCGCCAGTGCATCCAGAACAGCCAGGATAGGGCATCACTGCGTAATAGACCCCCTCACCGAATGAGTCGTGATAACCGCAGAAGGACTGGCACGAGGCGCTGTTTCCTTGGATGACTTGCACACCCTCGGGCAGAAAGACGAAATAAAGAGTGTTAGGGTTGTTGGCTGGCAGAGTGCCAGCGTTGATCTCGGTCTGAAGCAATTGCTGGATTGCGCTGTCCTGAACAGTCGTGTCGGGGGCCGGTGAAGTAAGAATAGTCGTGCCGATACGTGAGCCATGGCCGATTGCCTGCCCTGGAACACTGTATTCACCGAGCTGGTCGATGAGCTGGCTGGTCAAGACGTAATCGAAGAACTGATTGATTTGACTGACGAGATCACTGTTTGGGGCTTGCTCCCAGGCGGAGCCCCAGAAGATAGTAAAAACTTGGGCAGCGGTGAGGAGCGGGCCGTCACGGTACGTGAGAAGCGGCAGGGCTGCGACACGAGCCGTCGGGGCTTCGGGACGATGCAATGGAACAATACGGATCGGATGTTGCAATGTGTCCGGGGATTTCTTCCGGTGAGGTTTCGTGGCCATCGAGAGCTCCTTGTGAGGCATGAAATGAATGACGCGGCTGGGAGGGTAGCGGGTGGGCCAAACAACGGTAACGAACAGTCGCGAAAAAGTAAATCCGGACAGCGAGCTGGTGTCCCAAAGGATTAATGACTTGCGGCCACAGTTCCTCAGTAGTTGACCATATGATAGTTATCGTGTGATGACTCGCTGTGTGCCCGTTTGCGGGTGGTTTACGGCCCACTTACAGCGCCCCGCTGTCACCTGCTCGGAAACAAACGTCCGGAGCTTTCTTTAGGCTCTGTCGCCTACGCGCATCCCGGTATGTTGTTATGTGTGGACGAAGACTATCCGGTTGAACTCTCAGAAGTAAAAGTACTTGAATTAGAGATTGTTCCTGACAAGAGTGGTGGAGAAGTTCGCGCGTCGCTCGAGAGTTTGCGTCTAGCTTAATTCTAAAGTATTGCTCACCTGTTACCCCCTTTGCAAAGTTTGCAGAACCGATGACCGCAGTTCTGACAGACCGCCGTGAGCTTACGCGTTCCCTTTCCGCATTTGCAGCATTTCAACTGGGTCACTTTTTACCCTCGCGGTTTTCAGCTCTTCCTCGAATAAGACAATACTTGGGCTGGTGAAACGATAGGTGACACCGATCTGATTCTCATTCGGGCGGCACCCCCACGCTCACTTTACACCCACAAACGAACCATCAAGGACGTTTTGCTTTCGGCTTTTTCGGTACGCAAGAATGGCCTGGCTCGGTATGGCAAAATCGGGTTAAGAAGAACCGCATGCAGAGTTAAGGTTTCTAAATGATTGCCGCTTGCGTCGTTGCTAGCTACTGAGCAGGCTGCGTCTGTGTTTCGCCACTGGCTTGCATTTCGGCAGAAATTTGTATCTTGCCGCCACTGGCCTTAATCGTCTGTTCCCAAGGTGTGAATCCCGACTTCTTGAGTGTGATCGTGTGATCTCCCGCAGTAACAGTAATCGTGGACGGTGTGTTTCCAACAAACGCACCGTCTAACTCAATGTCGGCTCCTGCCGGAGTAGACCCAACAGCGACATCCGAATTATTACTGGCCTGAGTTTCGGTCGAGGTCTGTACTGGTGCGGCTGGCCTGAACTTCGCCATATCGAGCGCGAAATTCCCATTGATAAACGTAGGAACCTCTGTCCCCTTTGAAATCGTAATGTCTTTGCCATGCATGAATAGGAAAACTGGCGCTACGGGCCAGAATATGAGTCCAGTCGCAACGATGCCTGCGGTCATGACTCCCACGTGACCGCCTCCTTGAGCCTCTTTCGTTGCCCGCAATGCGGCCTTCTCCCCATCAACCAGTCTGACCGAGTCCATTACGATTTCGAGTTTTCCGCCTCGCCCCATGCGTCGCTTGTGCTGCGCTTCTGTGACAGTTCCCCATGCGATCCCACCTTTAGAAATAATCAGAGTGCCTGCAACTCGGATTTCTTCAATGACTTCGAACTCCACGCGGTCATTCACATGAGCGTCCGCTGATGATACCGTTTGCGAGATTCTCAGTTTGACTGGTGTCCCATCTTCAAGAGTGCTATTCGGGTTGAAAGTCGTTGAGGCTTGATCCGGTTTCTTCACAGTCTGTTGCTGAGGCGAAGCCATCAGGACTGAAGAAGATTGAGCGAACAGTAGCACACACACCAGGACCCGAATGAAGACGTTCATAGGTCTCTCCTATCTTCGTGAGCATCGTTTGTTTCACTAGGTCGCCAAACCATTTGCAATTCGTTCTCTCGGCGTTTGGCCAATTCTAGATTGGCAGTTCGCATTTGACTCGCTTTTATAATGGGAGTATTAAGGTCTCAGTAAGCGTCGTCCTCCGAACCCCACCGAGGATAGCTTGTGAATTCGAGCCTGTGGGTAAACAGAGGGCCGATTCACGCCACTCCTGAAGACTCAATTTGCAGATTCAAGACTCCAACGCTCAACTAATTCGGGCAGGCAGTGAGTCTTTGAACCTCATCCGGCAGTGATGCGAGTTGATCTGTCTTTGACAGAATCGAGGCCACCCCAGCGGCCTGAGCCAGATCCGTGGGTACCGCATCTTTATAGAAAGTTAATAAAATGATCGGCGCATTTGGCACGATTTCATGAAGAATCACGGCTGCCTGCAAACCATTTATTCGAGGCATCAAGAAATCAAGAACAATTAAGTCAGGTTTTAACTTTCGACCTTTTTCGATTCCTTCCACACCATCAGTCGCTTCCCCACAAATTTCGAAGCCGGGCCGAGCTTCGATGAACTCCCGCACTAAGCCCCGAATGGGGGCGTTGTCGTCAACAACAAGAATGCGTTTCATAAAGACCTCCAGGCGAGGAGACAAATGGGCCGGGGAGGCCCCTCAATAGCACAAACGTACATCCGCACACCATGAAGAGCAATACACGGTTTCACGTACTGATTGCAATGCGGGCCGGGCTGCAACGAGATGGGTCTAGGGCTTCAGCGGTTTGGGCCACATTCCGATAAAACCGGACTTCCCGGGACTTGACATCAACTGTCAGGTATATTTCGGGTACATTTACTGTGTTCCCCGTACTGTTTGCTCTCGATCATCCGATCATGCTCTACAAGGGCCTTGTGTCGCGTGGCCGTTCTCTCAACTACACGCTCAACTCCGGAGGGCCTTAACCGGCATGGAGATTGTTCCGGCCAATAGATGTTGTGCCAGCGCTCGGAGGGAGTCCGAAACGCCAGATCATCGCAAGAAACCCGATGCCAGTTGTGTCGAGTGGATCGCCATCGACCGCCGCGCGGAGCCGCGCTACAAGCTCACCGCTTCGGTGGAGCTTGTTGATGCCAAATCTGGCGTCCGGATCAAGGCGAGCCTTGGTGATCTGGGCCTTGGGGGATGCCAGATCCACACGAATAGCCCACTCCCGGTAGGGACGGACACAAACGTTCACATCACGAAGGGGAAAGCATCATTTGAGGCCAAGGCACATGTTGTTTCGTCCCTGGCTGGCAAGACCGTGGGCCTGGAGTTCACCGCAGTTGAGCCGGAGCAGTTTCAGGTACTGAAGAAATTGCTTGCTGCGGCCCTGGAAATCTCATGGCTGGCGTCAGACCGGCGGAAGGGTCAGCGCATCTTGATGCCAATTGCAGTGCGAGTGTCCGGATATGACGAACTCGGATCATCCTTCAAGGAAAACACACACACGATTAGCATCAGTCCCATAGGTGCACTGATTCTGATTTCGGCGTCCATTAGAATCGGCCAACGGCTTGTCCTGTCGAAAATGCGAACAAAAACCTTAGTAGAATGCATTGTAGCCCACAAGGGAAAGCGTCAGGATGGCGGCTTGGAAGTGGGGCTGCAATTTGTGCTGCCCAATCCGACATTCTGGGGCGTGTCCTTTCCGCCTTCGGATTGGTCTTCCCAACATCCGGATTCGAAATCCAGGTCTTGACCTTCTGATCGTTAGCTTACTAACCAGAATTACCTTAAGCGCAGGCAGGAGATGTATTTTCCAACGGATCGCCTTGAGGCGGACGATACTCGGGCCAGGCCCACGAAAGAATTACCGGAAGTCGTTCAAGCCTCGACAATTTGGTTTCGGACCGCGTACCTGACGAGTTCGCTGACCGAGTGTATTTCCAACTTGCGCATGATGTTGGCCCGGTGCGTTTCCGCAGTCTTGACACTGATTCCCAGCGACGAAGCCACTTCCTTGCTGCTCTTGCCTTCCGAAAGCAGTTGCACGATTTCGCGCTCTCGTGAAGTCAGCCGGTTGCTGCGCATTTCTCCGGGGGCGGGAAGCGAACCGGGCCGCTGGAAATTCGTCAGCATCACTTCAGTGGCCTTGGAAGTGAAGAAGGGCTTGTGGTTAGCAAGGGTCTCCAGGGCAATGATCAGATCGCGATCGGAATCGGATTTCACGACGAAACCGCGCACGCCGGCATCGAGGACTTCCCTTATCAGCTGATCCGAGTAGTGCATCGACAGAATCAGTATTTCACTGTTGGGCGACACCTTCCGGATTCTTCGAGCCGCCTCCAATCCGTTCAGTTCCGGCATGGCGATATCGAGGACCACAATGTCAGGCTTTCGTTCCTCCGCCTTGGTCACCGCCTCGCGCCCGGAACGAGCTTCATCGCAAACCTGCCATTCGGCTCGTGATTCGATAAGGGATTTGATCCCCCGCCGAACTACGTCGTGATCATCTGCGACCAAGATTCTTAAATGTCTCATGACGTGCCTCCACGATTTTCGTCGTGTAAAGAACTGTTCCTGCTTCGCTCACTCCATTCTGAGATGCACCTTACTGGCTCGGATCGACCTTGTAAGCTAACTGCGAAGATTCTATTGCTCGTCTCCTTGGCCAATTCTCGCAATTTCAGCTCGACGTTTCCCATTCCGAACACACAAGCTCGCCAGACGGAGGAACCGTTCGGGAACTCCTCAAACACGTCGTAGTCGCGATTAGCCGAACCTTCGGGGAATTTCTGATGCGTTGGACAATCGGGCATTGAGGACTCCTTGCGAGGAACCGGTATTATTCACCGGAGGAGCTTTTATAACGCACAAGCATATTAACGTGCAAGATAAAACAATGATGCTAATCACAGGTTTCCCACAGGCGGGCAATCTCACCCACAATCAGACCTGGCCATTACTTCGTGCGAGGCGCTCTACTGCGCTTGTCAATGAGGAGTACCGTGCGGCCCTGGTTTCTGAGGACTTGCTTGCCACTTCGGCACGATTCACCTCATACATTCTCATAGTCATATTTCTTGCCAACTCTTACCATCCATGATAAAGCAAAGCAGGTAGCTCTCTAGTTCGATGGAGGTGCTATGCAAAGCGAAGCGACCGAACGGTGGATGGTACTCGCCGAACAAGCATCGAAAGAGCAGGACCCGCAGAAACTGGCCGAGTTGATAAAAGAGATCAACCGTCTGCTTGAAGAGAAACGATCGCAGACTGGATAAGTAAGTGTCGTTATTTCGACGCATGCTAGGACTCGCTTTAACTCAGTCGGCGGGTTTCGGTAGGGCTGGCTTCTGAGCACGCCCTCAATTATTCCACGTGGAAACGGATGAACTGGACCATAATACGTAGGATAGCCTACAGGAACTCCTGTATTGCGGATTCCCTGGCATCCGAAGAACATTCGCGCAATGCAAAAGTCGCAAGGCAAATCGAACATTTCCACTAAACCAGAATGGGCGGCGACTATCTTCGAGCTGCGTCAGCGACTGGCTCTGAGTCAGACAGCTTTCGGGGAACGGGTTCACTCCTCGGCAATGGGTGTATCGAGATGGGAGCGCGGCTCGCAGGAGCCGACCGCAGGCGGGTACATCGAGCTTGGGAATCTCGCGGGTACACCAGTTTGTTGGTATTTCTGGGGGCGAGCAGGCCTGCGCAGAGATGACTTGATGCGCGTCATGCCGGAACTCAGAAAGCGAGTCAGTCGGACACATGCAATCGACTTTCAAATCGCGAGCGCGGGTGGTGGTCCTAAGATGCTAAAAGCTCCGCAGCTCGTAGCGATTCCCTTACTGGAGGTTGTAGCGGCTTCACACGGCGAGCAGGGGGACAGCTCGGCGATGCTTCACGATGCGACGGTTGAAAGGATGATTGCGGCTCCTAAGGAATGGTGCCCGAATGCCCCTGCTACAATCTGCCTGCGGGTACGAGGCAAATCGATGATGCCTTTGATCGATGACGGCTACATCCTCGTTGTGGACTCTTCACAAACAGACTCCGCCAAACTTAACGGTAAAGTCGTAATTGCTTGGCATCGAGACAAGGGATTGACGGTCTCCCGCCTGCAGCACTACGACCATACGGACGTGCTACAGCCTGAGAGCAGGGAGTTTGAGTCGATTGTTCTGAATAGCGAACACAAGTGGAAGATCGTTGCCAAGGTACTTTGGTGGATCGCGAAAGCGCCCTAATTCGTTTGTTGAAATCGCACCCTAAGACCCGGCAGTATCCTACCTCCCGAGACTATGCGTGGTAGAATACCGCACGGAGACCCAGCCGTGCGCGAAGGTTCCTGCGCGTCCATTGCACCTATAAGTTCTTGCTGCTAACAAGCCCCATGACGTCGATCCAAGTATCGTTTCGTTCCAAACGCTATGTGATACCCGATCATTGCTTTGAAACAAAGACAACTGTTCCACTTGCGCTATTTTGCCATCCATAGCCAGCATTAAACAGGTAGGTGTGCAATATCGAAAAGTCGCCCACCCTCATAGCTATGGCATTATCCATTTGTGACGCAAGGGGTGACTTTGATGAACATAAGCGAAGTAATGACAAAGCCGGTTTCGAAGGAAGTGGCCACAGTTGCGGTATTGGAAAAGCAACAAGAACTCATATGCGACTTATATCATCTGCTGACGCTCTACGCGCCAGCGTGGTACACAGAAGAAATGGATACTCGGCTGGCGGAAGCTACAGCCAATTTCAGCAAGCCATAAACACATCCCCTGCCGGTATTTTCAAACACATGAATCTCATTGCACGAATATGAGCCCAGTCCCTTAATCAGAAAGAAGGGCGGCTAATCTGACTAGCGCGGCATTATCAAAATGCCGAGACTAGAGCATTTCTAATTTAAGTATTTACATATTTGTGTCATAATCCTCCTGCTGGTAGAGGGGAGGCTTTGATGCAGGCGTATTCACAAGATTTGCGCGAGCGGGTGTTGCGGGCGCTGGATTGCGGGGATCGTCCGACGGAGATTGCTCGGCGGTTCGAGGTGAGCCGCGTCTGGGTCTATCAGGTGCGGGATCGACAGCAAGAGACGGGCGTGCGCAGCAGTTTTCCGATCGGCGGCCATCGCCGCTCCCAGCTGGCGGACAGGGAACAGGTGCTGCGCGACTGGATCACCGCCGAGCCCGATCTGACGCTGGCCGAGTTGCAGCAGCGGCTGGCCAAACACGGCGTGGCGACCAAGATCGCGACGCTGTGGCACCAACTGAATAAATGGAAGCTCACCTTTAAAAAAAACCTTGCACGCCGACGAGCAAGAGCGCGCCGACGTGCAGGCGGCGCGGCGCGCCTGGAGTGAGGCGCTGCCCGGGATGGACATCGAAAAGCTGGTGTTTATCGATGAAACTTGGATATCGACCAGCATGACGCGGCACTATGGACGTGCCCCCAAGGGACAGCGCTGCATGGCTTCGGCCCCGCACGGCCATTGGGAAACCACCACCTTCGTCGCCGGCTTGCGCCACCAACAATTGACCGCGCCGCTGGTCGCCGACGGGCCCATGGATGGCGAGATGTTTCTGGCCTATGTGTGCCAATTTCTGTGCCCGACTCTGCGGCCCGGAGATATCGTCATTCTCGACAACCTCAGCAGTCACAAGGTGGCCGGAGTGAAACAGGCCATCGCCGCAGCGGGTGCGACCCTGATTTATCTGCCGCCCTATTCGCCCGACCTGAACCCCATCGAAAAGCTCTTCGCCAAACTCAAAGCGCTGCTCCGCAAGGCCGCCAAACGATCTGTCGATGCCCTCTGGAATGAAATCGGTGAACGGCTCAACACACTCTCTTCAACCGAATGCGCAAACTACTTCGCCTCTTCTGGATATGTATATACTTAAATTAGAAATGCTCTAGCTGGGCCGTGATTTTGTGATCTCTCTGATGCCATCTACGATTGCTTGCAAGGCGGGCCGTTCATTGCAAATCTTTTGTCGGCTCTTCTGCCGTCGCTTGAGGACTATCTTTTTCTGGATGTCCTCAATAGATTCGATGAGTATGAGCCTTCCTTCCTGCTGCAAATGCCGATCCACTGCTCCAATCTTTCCCCGAAAGATGCTGTAAACAGGAACTCCTAGTGCTGCGGCCTCACGGTTCATCGTGCCGCCGCCACTAACTACTACATCGGAGAACCAAATCAGGTTTATACCGTCGACAGCACGTTCGGGAATCACGATCTTGTGGCTGCTGATCCACTTTGCCCAGGTCTTCCGCAAGGTTCTGACCTGGTTCTCATTGCGAGGAAGCAATATCACGCGGACCCCTGGTGCCTGGGTGAGAAAATTCAACGCGGCGTCAAAGAGCACTTCTGCTTCAGGATTGTGGTAATGAGCCTCTACTGCGGGTGGACGCACGGTGACAACAATATCGTTTTCGTCAAAACCCAACTGATTCCCCACGGAGGGATTCAGTTGGAGACGAGGAACATATACGTCCTCTTTCAGCCCGGGAAACCTGAGTACCTGTCTTATCGGTTTGAGTTCTTTTGAATTGGGAATTATTTCGGGGACAAAAATCCAATCCGGTCGGATGAATCCCATCATCGCAATATATTCATAATCAAGAATCAAGAGGGTTGGAATTCCCAGCGCAAATCCACACATCATCTGGGCGCGAGATCCGTGGGAAACGGCCAAATCAATTTTTTCATGGAACATCCTGGGGATCAGCTGAGTCGCGCGTGCACACGTTCCCAATATTTTAGCGGCCCGATTTTTCCCATAATGCCTTCCTATAGTCTTACAGGGGAGACGATAGAAGTCCAAGAGTTCCCGTACTTGATAAGCATCCCGCGCCGTCAAAATTACTTCGTCGCCTCCTTTCCGTAGCTCCTCAATGATCGGAACAAAGAAAGGGACGTGTGGGGAATTGTCAATGTCGATCCAGATTCGTCGTCGTGTACCCATCTTCAGGCTACCTGAGTCAATAGTCGCCTTAGTGGTTTTATGTGGCTTGCTCAGGTTTGGCGCTGGTTGAACTACATCGTCTATCACATCGGAAAGGGACATAAACCTCGACCCCGTCACTCTTGTTCGCCGGAGATAGCCATAAATAGAGCCGTCAGGATTTCGTCTTTATACAGCTATTGGATATTGGCTATTTCTCAGGTTGATTGCAGCCACCCCGCCTCTACCTGATGGTGGGCGCAAGCCACACGAACTTCAATGGTAGGAGCGTTCTGTGTAACGCATTGGTTATAGACTCCCCAAGTCCCGATAAACGCTAGTGCTTTATCGGAAGCGCGCTTTCCGGCAAGGTTGCAATGATGGCAAGGTGCTCGGGCGCGCTTTAGTTTGCGCCACCTCAAAGAAGAAAAGGAAGCAGCATTGGCATTGCCGCAACTGCTTCCTCGGGTCTGTCTTGATGTGTGGGATCGTTAAATACGAGGCAGAAGGAGGGCGAACCAAAGGCCGTCCTCGCTTCCCTTGATTGAGTTTTCAAATTAGGGTAGTTGGAACTCTTGGTCGCTTCCCTGAAACAGCACCTGAGTGATTTTGTCCTGGTCGGTAACAAGCCCTGAGATCTCCGACTTTTGCGCAGTCT
Source organism: uncultured Acidobacteriota bacterium (assembly GCA_963719875.1). Classification (GTDB taxonomy): domain Bacteria; phylum Acidobacteriota; class Terriglobia; order Acidiferrales; family UBA7541; genus Palsa-360. Next base: position 2,044,938 of record CAVRDJ010000004.1, read on the forward strand.
TGACCCACTGCCCTTGTACGGTCGCGATGATTTTGCCGTTCCGCAAAATATTGAGTTCCATCTTGGTGTCATCGGCCGTGAGCTCATATGAACCAGGCTTGAGTTGCGCACTTCCGATCGTCCTGTTTGTGCTGAGGACCAGCGTTTGCTTGAGGGTGCGGGCCCACACAGGAATTGTCAGTGCCAGTACGGCCAAACCAGCAAGGTAGTGCTTCACGTGAAAATGCATTTGTCCCTTCCTCTCGGTAATCGGAATGAATTCCCCTGGAAATCGTGCAGATCTGCCGAATTCCTGTGGGTGAGTGCTCGGCCGGTAGAAAAGCATATTTCCCCAATGCCGCTCAACCGATTTATATATGGTCAACCTTAAAGTCACATGAAAATCTGGTGACAGTTCACGGCGGTATGCCAAAACAGCACGCCTCGTGAGAAAGTAATCACATCGGGTGGTTGGACCCTCAACACCGGCGCACTAAATCCGAGTTCCGATGTAGCGATCGCGCTTTATAATTAATCATGCCTGTTTGTCGTTATGCCTTGTGCCCCGCTCCGAATTGCTTGGGGCTCGTGATTCCTGCTTACGAGCCGGACAGCAGAAAAAGATTTCTGGAACGGTCCCGCAAATGGTATCTGCAATGCCCGGTTTGTCGCGACATCTTTGTAATCGCTGACTCGGAATTGAAAACTGATGAAATTTCATTATCTCGCATACGCCAAACCTATCCTGACAAGCCGTAACAGTTTGGGTGACAGGCTCACTATTCTGTCGGCGCGGTGTGCTGTTTGGTCCTAGAGTAGAAGCGGGCATAGCAATTCCGGCATCGATAAACCCGAAAACCCAAAGGGTACAGAAAGATGCGCTCTAGAATACCTCGACGTTGGGATCTGGAAATATCTGTCGATTCACACCGAGGGCAGAAAAGTTTGGCTATGATTTCTGGTCGTTTCATTTAATCCGAATGGGCTAGAACAGGCAACATATGCCAAATCTTGACATCTGAGCAACAATTTTCGTGTTATCACATCCTGAGGTTTTGGTTAGGTTATTTGCTGCGCCTAAATGGAGAGGTTTACGCTCACATGCAGGAGGATTTATCAACATCCTTCGAGGCTTGCAGGTAGTTCCAAAGATCATCATGTTCGTCGGCCTGTTTGCACTTATCAGCGGATTCGTTTCAGGGCCGTTAGCCCTCTTCCATAATCCCAAAATATCGGCGGGCGTTGCGTTGATGTTCGCATCGCTCTCATGGCGCGATTGGGAACAAGTGAGAAGGTGCGATCCGAACCCGCCCTATAAAGGGCATTGGGAATTCGGTCGCGTGTTTTGGGGACTTATATTCAGTGTGCCTGCTGCCTATTTGTTTCGGATGTGCTATCTGGCCTGGAAATGACAAGACCTGACTTCATTTGAACAATTGTCCTTGCTCTGTCCGCTCGACCAAATCATTTCTTGCGGTGGGTTTGCGCAATCAATTCCTCGTAGGTTTTGATCCTTTCTTCGAGTTGACTGATGCTCACTTTCAGGAATTCCTTATCGTAGTCGTCCAATCCTTGCGATTTCAAGTCCGTTTTATAGATTTCAATTATTTTTTTTGTTTTCGCCAACCACGCTTCAGATGTTGCACGCACTTGTTGGTGCAACTTGAGCATTTGTTGCTGATACGATGCCATCGCTGTTCCTCCGCGCGGCGGATTCTAGCAGGCATCTTTATAAAGTGTGCATGCCCAGTATCTAACTAGAGAATGATCTTGTCCGCTCGACTTTGCTAACCTAAGCTCCAAGACAATCAAGACCGCCGATTTTTTGTCAGGATCTCCGACAACAAAATCAATATCGCGAAGAACTTTCAGAATTTGTGCTTTGAATGCCTTCAATCGGACTGATATCGCGCATCTCCGGGATGACAATGAATGGACCCGCTTTTCCTCTTCATCCCTGAAGTCATGTTCGAGCGAGTGGAGATACGGGTAGGACTCGCAATTTAGACGGCCACCCCATATCGCCGGGTGGCTGTCCGAATGCGAATCCGATGTGCGATTACTTGTCTCGGCCGGAATTATTGGCCTCATAGATGAGGGCGTCAGCCTGGTGGATGCTGCCCTTTGCAAGATTTGTCTTAACTACTGACTTCTGGCCGGCTACTAAGGTCACGTCCGTCTCGAAATTCTGGTATCCGGGCAATTCGACCTTGATTCGGTGCGTCCCGGGACTGAGCAGCATGGAGTGAAAGGCTCCGCCCAATTCTCCTGCATGCCCCAAAAATCTATTGTCCACGAAAACGGCCGCGCGGTCCGGTTGAACGTCAACTTTCAGTTGAGCGGTCACGCTTGGCCACGTATCGCTGGTTTCTTTCTCCATCTTGACGGGAACGGCCAACAATTCCTTGGGTTCCACGGTAAGTGTCTCCGTGAAGTCCTTATAACCCGCCTGCCGAACGGCTAGGTCGTGGTCACCAGGAATCAACAGGATTCGCTTCGGGCCCCAAAGTTCGCTCATATATCCCACGTACTTGCCGTCAATCCACACACCGGATGTTTTTTCCACTTTCGACGCGCCTTTAAATGTCAATTCCCCCAGAACTGTGGTCTGCGCCTTCAAGGGTGTTACCATTGGACTCAAAGTGAAATACGAAACCAGGATGGCCAGAACGCCAATCCATCTCTGCCTGTGATTTTCGAGTTGTGTCAGCATCACCGACTCCTTTATCGAGCTTTCCAAATCCTATTGATCAGCCCTGCGGGTTCCTTAACAACTTTAGCGAATCCGGAGCACTACGAGCACCGGAAGAATCCTGTAGTTCATTGAGATAATTACTGTACTCGTCGAGGACCCTCGAAAATAAAATAACTGATGAGAAGCAGGTTTCTAGGCTTGTAGGCTTTGTAGGGTCTGGTTATTGGGGGGCGTCGGTACCAGAATCTAGCCTTTTCCTCGATAACGGCCTTCAATCGTTTACTTTGACGTGGTTCCAAACTGATTAACGCATCGATACGATTTGATTTATTGGTGCCCTTGAACATCCATGATATACCAGCACCAGTAGCTCTCTAGCTCGATGGAGGTGCTATGCAAAGCGAAGCGACCGAACGTTGGATGGTACTCGCCGAACAAGCATCGAAAGAGCAGGACCCGCAGAAACTGGCCGAGTTGATAAAAGAGATCAACCGTCTGCTTGAAGAGAAGTGTTCGCAGACTGCATAGGTAAGCATCGTTATTTCAATGCATGCGAGGACTCGCTTTAACTGAGTTGGCGGGCTTCGGTAGAGCTAGCCTCTGAGCACGCCCTGGGCTTCAACCTTCTCTAGCTGCCTCAGCTAACAACAGCCTTAAACATTAATCGCGAAATCCACTGGACTACTATTAGGCGTGCCCAAAAAGAAAGAATCGGACGCGACATTGCTGGCCCGACTCAAACGGGAACTTGCGAAGCCGCGCGATACGAAGTCAGTCCGAGAGAAAGTAATGAACAAAAATGCCTTCCATCGTGGAACGCGAGTTAATTGAGATTCGCCAAGAATGGGTTTGCAGCAAGTGTGGATGCCAGTTCTACAATCCTGGCTGCGTTCTTACTGGACTTATGCTAAGCGAAATAATACAACATGTGAAAAAGATGCGCGAGCAGGCATTCGCCGGTCACGTATGCCTCAGTCCTTCGGAAAAGTGAGAGTAATGCGCCGCCTTCGACCCGTCCCCCTCTGTGCCGGGCTGGCCCATACTTGCGGATGTAAAATGCTCGACTACCTGAGAAAGTCTGTTCTTGGGGGCCAGAAATCGTGGATGCAAGAGACCTACAGCGATACAAACGATTGTTGCTCTCCAAGCGTGATGAGTTATCGGCCACGAGAGGCGGAGAGACCTTTGTGCCAGGAGCAGGCGGCTGGCAGGGCGATTTCGCTGACCAAGCCAACTCCGACACGGAAGCTGAGCTGCAGATCCGGTTGCATCAGACTGACGGTCCTCTCATGCGTGCGATCGAGGAGGCATTAGTTCGGGTGAAGCAAGGCACGTATGGCGTTTGTGTGACCTGCGGGCACCCTATTTCCAAGGCTCGCTTGAACGCCGTGCCCTGGACGCACCAGTGTCGCAAATGTAAGGACAAGCAACGGACATGACTGCCTCTCCGAGAACAACGAGTACCACTTCCTGATAATCGGAATTTGGGCCGAAGCCAGTGCGGGGCAAAAAGCCAGATTCCGATAAACAATTGACTGGGCTCGGCCCAGACAGGGGCGGAAGGAACTTGATTTGAGCGATGATATGGAGCGCGTGAGAATGCGGCAAGCTACGGCCCGAAGTCCTCAATGGTGCTTTCTGAAGCCCGTCGATAAGCATGGGTCCGAGGTAGTGGACAGGTCAGTGATGACGTTTGTTGGCAACAACAGCGATCTCGATTAGAAGAGTGCAAGGTTTCGCACCTCGGGCCGCGTTCTCCGCACAAGGAGAAAACAATGGCAAAGAAACGAGAGAAGCGAGAGTGCAAAGCCGTTGTACTGGAGCCCGATGCTGCCGGGATCGATATCGGAGCGGAAGAAATCTACGTGGCTGTTCCTCCCGACCGGGACGAAGAATCCGTACGCATGTTCAGCAGCTTCACCTGTGATCTGCATGCGCTGGCGGATTGGCTTTCCTTCCCGTGGAGCCCTGCGAACTTGATCGCCATGCCGAGGAGCGTGTACTCGTCTTGTTGGTAGTCTGCGGCGAACGAGTCTTGGTGGATAATCACCATTTCTTCATTTTTACGGCAGGACTCAACGAAGCTTGGCAACCGGACAAGAAAGGGAAACACTAGAAGCGTGGAGGGAAGTGAGCCGGCATGGGACGCGAATTCATCGGAGAATGTCCTGTATCCGACGAAAGCCCCGAATTCGAGACTTACGAGGGGGAACTGGCGATCAAGTACATCAAGCAATCTTGCGGCCCGCCTCCTCGCGGCGTCGAAGTCCAAATCACTTCGGAAGCCTACGAAGTCGGCAACGAGAGTGACGAAGTCAGTTATCCCGTTATTTCTGTCGTTTGGGACGATTCCATTACAGAATATCCTGGCGAGTACATCGGGAAGTGTATTGAGGCCTTTGAGCGCTTTGATCTTCCAGAGGAGATTTACGAGCAGGGGCGTCGGCCCATGGATCATTATAGTCAGACACAAAAGTTGTTCGACCCAGATTGAACCACTCGCCCGGGTATCAGTTCCGGAATCGGGACGCGTGCCTCTTTAATTGTCCTCGCAAATCGAAGACTACCACTGAATCGTGCGACCATGTCCATATCGACGCCCACGGAAACACTCTGGATACGAATAGACTGTCGGTGGGGCCCTACAGGGCAATTTCCCTGCCCCCAACCATCACAGGATCTCACGCCTCCCACGCTGCACGCCTCTTCCGGCCCCATGCTATTCTCACTTGGCCCATGCCTCACGAAATTCTCGGCGAATCTCTCCGCGCCCACTTGAGAACCGCATACGCGCGCCTCGAGAGGCCCATTTCCTCGGCCTCGCTCCTCGGTGGATTCGCCTTCGACGCCGTAACGCTCAAACGCGTCGATACGTTTTGGGAAAACCTCTGGATCGTCGCGCACCTTGCCGTCGTAGCCATCTGCATCCTTCTCGTCAACCGCACGGAAAATCGCGGCACCAATTCCAAGGACCCATCCAAGGCTGACTTCCGGTTCATCAACACGCTTCAATTCTTTTTCGGCGGACTGCTCAGCACCTTCCTTGTGTTTTACTTCCGCAGCGGTAGCCTCCGGGTTAGCTGGCCGTTCTTCCTGATCCTCGGCGCGGCCTTCGTGGCCAACGAAAAACTGAAGCCGCATTACGCGCGCCTTACCTTCCAGCTCAGTTTCTTTTTCCTTTCATTATTCTGCTTCACAATTTTCATCCTGCCGGTCGTGCTGCACGCAATCGGGCCATTCATCTTTCTGCTCAGTGGAGCGGTCAGCCTCGCGTTGCTTTATCTTTTCCTCCGCCTTCTGCTGTCAGTCGCCGGCCAAAACCTCGCTACCAAAGGACGAACGCTCTATACCTGTATCGCCGCCATCTTCGTCACCATCAATGTTCTCTACTTCCTGAACCTCATTCCTCCTATCCCGCTATCGCTCCAAGAGGCCAGCGTGCATCACACCATCACACGAAATGCCGAAGGCAATTACGCCGTGCAATCCGAAGATCCCGGCCCGCTCCATTTCTTCCGCCTCATTGAAATTTTCCACGCCACCCCTGGCGCGTCGGTCTATGCCTACAGCGCGATTTTCTCGCCCACTTCGCTCAACACGAAAATCGTCCATGCGTGGCAGTTCTACGAACCAAAGCGCGGCTGGACCACCATGAGCCGCGTCGAGCTTCCCGTCCGCGGCGGACGCGGCGGCGGCTACCGCACATACTCGGTAAGAACCGGCATTACGGCAGGTGCTTGGCGGGTTAACGTCGAAACGCCCACTGGCGCCCTCCTCGGACGCCTCCGCTTCAACATAGTTCTCCAGCCCTCCGACCCGCCCCTAATCAGGAAGCTTAAAAATTAACCGCTATGGCAAAGACCGCACTTGAACCATCCGATTGGGCTAGGCGGCGGCGAATATCTTCGACGGACACAGCGGATACAATAGTGGCCGATAACATCACTACTATCCCAGGAACAAGTGCGCATCTTTGGCTATTATTCTTGAAGAGTCGTCCGTGCCACACCAAGCATTTTAGTTACATCGGATTGCGGACTGGTCCCTAAGGCGGCCAAATCTCGCGGCGTGCGTGTCAGAAACCTAATCGCCTCACGGATCAGGAACTCATCGTGGCGAGCGTCGTTGGAGATTCGGACATCTTCTTGCGCTTCACGTCTACCGGCAACCTATCTTTCGCCGAATCACTAGATATTGGCCAGGAAGTTCCCCCGCGTGTTAGCCTTTCATGCGGGCAACGCAACGCAGCGCGGGGAGAAAGACATGATCAAGAAAGGTAGTGGCGGCTACAAGGTGGTTTCCAAAAAAGGGAAGAACCTCGGCGGCCCCTATAAGACCAAGGCCGAGGCTCGAAAGCGTCTCCGGCAAGTGGAGTTTTTCAAGCGAAACAGAGGGTAGCCTTGGAGCTATCCTCGGTTGACCCGACCCGCATGAACATCGTGCTGGCACCTACTCAGGTCTGATGAAGAAATTTATGAAGAAAAGGGCGAAGACCCGGTCTCCGCCCCTCTTGCTCGTGAGTAGGTACGTGATCGGAGTTATTGCAGTGACGTGGGTTTCGGGTTTGAGATTCCCCCGGCCGCCCGAAATACTCTGTCCTGAATAAAGTGTGCTGCAGCGTTGTACGTAGACACGGTCGAAGTGTATATTGCCGTTTGGCCCGGGGGAATCAAAAATGGAAATTCCAAGCGAGGTGTCGCGATGGCAGAATCAGACGTAGTCCGTCGAGCCCGAGAGGATGCGAAAAAAGGCAAAGCACCCTCTACGCAAGCCGGTGAGTTTGTTCGCGAGGAAATCGAGCACGTCCGAGAAGGAATCCACGGCGCGCGAAACATCAAACAAGCCATCGCCATTGGCCTCTCCAAGGCCAGACGCGCTGGTGTGAAATTACCGCCGCCTAAAAAGGGAACCGTCTCCGCAAAGATTCGCCGGCAGGCGGAACGCGACTCGCGAAAGGGAGCCCGGCGCAAACACACGCGAGCGTCGCGCACTCGCTCCCAAGCAGTACTCCGAGCTCTCCGGCGTGAGAGCCGCACATCAGCGTCACGCAATCAGCTTTCTCGACAGGCAAAGGCTAGTGCGCGCCGGCGCGGACCGCAGGCGCGCCACAGGTCTGCTCTGGCTGCGGTTCACACGAAAGGGCGGAAGGGATTACGTCGCGCTGCAAGAAAGGCAGCTCAGACTCGACGGTCTCGAGGGCGCGGATAAGACGAGTCATTCAGCGGTGAGGGGAATAGTCCAATGCCAGACGAAAACCCGCAAATGGCTGAGAATGTCGCCGGGCTCCTTTGCTATTTGCTGGGATGGCTCACCGGTTTGATCTTTTTGTTGATCGACAAGTGTCCGTACGTGCGCTTTCATGCAGCGCAGTGGATCGTGGTCTTCGGCGGCCTGAATATTCTCACCTCTCTTCTGAGCATCGGTTTTAGCTTTACGGCAGGAGGTTTTGCTGGTTTTTCCAGAGGCTACGCTCTCGATCGGATCGTAGATCTAGCTGCGATCGTTCTCCTGTTGGGCTAAACACACCAAGCGACGTTGGGAATTTCTGTTTTGTTAGTTTGTTCATGCTTGTCCTCCCCAATATGGGCATTCACGGAACTATGTGTTTCCGTGCTTTCTGCGCTGTTCTCGATATTCCGTTTGCCGCCTGTTGCTTTGGCGCACTTTGTTGCAGCACCCGGCGCGCGCAATTTTCATTGCCCCTCAGTTCTGAGCATGAATTCCGAGCGATCTTGCAGCTGGTGCCGGCTGTATTTCGAGCCCATGGTGACCCCTCGCCATTTCTGCACCTGTCCCATAATTGCGAGTAGGTCGCCCCAGTCCCGCAATTTCAGGCTCTTTTAAACTCCCTTCCGCGACGACGGCTTCCCGTGTTTTCTGAAGTGTCGCAACCATCGAATTGCGGGGTAGGTGTTGGAGAATTGGTTTTACCAACCATTGAAACTCGAACGGTATGTTTCGGCTCAAAGCGATAGCTTCAAGTTCGGCATAGACTCCGCCATCTCTATCTTCAAACCTCTCGATCGAGTAGAGACGCCAGATATAACCAGCCCCTTTGTCCGGAGGCAGTTCGTGTTCTCCGGCTTGCCCATAGCTATCGATTTGCTGTATCCGCGTGCTGTAAGTAACGGTATACCAGTGCTGCTTGTCGATCTGGATTGTCTGCGACGTAAAGTCACTTGCAATCGCAGCATTAACAAACGGCGCTTTTTCAGCGAGCACCAACGAAAACCTTCGTGTTGCCCCCAAAACGTCCAGAAGCTCTGCATTGCTCACCGCTGGGTTGTAAAATCGATCGTAGCGGCCATAGTCGTCAAGAATTGCAAAAACAGAGTTGATCGAAGCATTTGGAATGAAGACAGCGCCGAGCCAATCGTGAATGAGCCCCTGCGGCACCTTTTCCGGGCTGTCTTTGTTGACCGGTTGCACCAAGATCTCTCCCTGATGGACTCGCTCACGCCTTCCAGGCGATTCGTCAATCCAAAGGAAGGTGGTAGTCCCAGCTAAGCGCTGCTTCATTCGTGAATCCGTTCCCTGAATATACTCATCCCATGCCTTTAGCGTTTGCTGGCTTAAATCTGTTGCCGACAACGTCGATGGCGGAGAAAACAGAATTGCAATCAACAGCGCATATCCGGTCCTCATGTGAACACTTCCATTGATGCCGATTGCTGATCTGTACATCGTCGCATCGAGGGTTCCTTACTCATCTCTATGCGGGCCGAAGAGACTGAACCCAAGCATGAACTTGGCAGCATGGACGGTCCATCCAGTGAAAGATGTAGCTCTTGAGGGGACTTCCTTTATGCCACGTATCGTCCCGAATTCTGATAGTCGCCGAGAGCCCCATGCAATTCGGGACTGGGCATATGGCATAGCGGCAGACAGGCATGTTTGATTGTGCAGTGCGCTGTATTTGATTCGGGTAAGCTAGCCGACAGACGCAGGCCTTAAGACATGATATACAGCGAACATCAATGACAATAAGCGTGCTTTTGGCCGGTGACAGTGAAATCATGCGGAAGGCGATTGCGCATCTGCTCAAAGGCTATCCAGAAATCCAAGTGTTGGCAGAAGGTACGAGTTTTAGCCAAACAATGCAGCTTATAGAAAAGCTCCATCCTCAAATTGTAGTCATGGACTTACATATGGCCAATGAAAATGACGTGACGCCGTCACAGATTAAATCGTCCTAGACTGGTTCGCCATTGCTGGCAATTTCTTTTTGGAATGACGAAGAAACAAAAGCTCTTGCTGACAGTTGTGGCGCTGGCGCATTGCTTGATAAAACGAAACTCGCCGAGGAGTTAATTCCAGCCATTAAGCGATGCGCGAAAGAGTAAGGAGCCGTGCCGTCCGGCAAAGCAACGCGAAGTGTTCAAATTGGTTTCAGAATGTTACGCCGGAAACGGACCGCCAATGATCCTATCTGGGACAGTTGCGTTAACCTGATTGCCGCACTTGAGACATGAAATTTTCTGGTCGCCCACCTATGCACCGCCAATACTGGTTGAAACATGAACCTTTTGTTTGGTTTTACAGCGCGGACTTACCACCGTCGTCACAACATAGTGCTCGTTGGCCACCGCTGGGTCTCCGTACGCCATTTTGCCACGACAGGACACACCTCCCGGAAGCCGATTTCACAGCGTGGGCCGCAGGAGAGGGCGTCTGTGGGTTCAGGGGTACCTGGCGGTTTGTGATGTTCTAAAGGCGGTTTGGGCCACATCCTGCGGGGGATTACAGCGTAGGAACGAACGGTAGCCATTTGTCCGGACCGTTCTGTATCACGTTTTAATCGGCACCGAGAAGCTGCTCATTAAGTGGGTTCAGAGCAAGAATTCTGACATTTGGGTATTTCGCCTTGAGCCAATCAAGCATTTCTGTTCTCGTCTATTCGGATGCTGCATGGCCTACGATAAAGAGCGCAAGGCCGGTATGCTGAATCGCGCTCAGAAGAACTTCGGCCGACTCGTTGCCGATCACTGAGATTACGCCATAACCAAGGCGCGTTAGCAGTTCAGCCCTCTCACTGCGCAGTTGGTCTGTATAAGCGATTTGAAATATCCGCTTGGTCGCACGCACTTGCAGCCACCTCAGATGCATCTATACGAAAAACGATTTCCGAGTAGCAAAGTGATCGTTTCCAGAGATTACATGTTTTTGAATTTTTAGTCTAGTGCTCAGCGAGACTTGGACCTTTGCCCGCCACAGCATGGAGCCATTCCGCCGGCACTCGAATGGGTCACATTCCTGAACCATCGTCGTGGATTCTACATCCATTTCCACGGCCGTACCATGAAAACGGATAATATCAAAGCAGAGAGAAGTGAAGCAGATTCCACGAAATGGCGGATTTCCGAGTTCTTGTTGAATGAAAAATTGGCAGTTGCGGTCGCAGCGCTTAACATTCAAGGTAAATCACCGATAGCTTCGAACATGTCAGCGCATTGAAAGAATCAGGACTCCAAGACTCTGCCAAACAATGACTCCAACGCTCAACTAATTCGGGCAGGCAGTAAGTCTTTGAACCTTCCCAACCAGTGTAGCGAGTTGATCTGGCTTTGATAAAATCGAGGCCACCCCAGCGGCATGAGCCAGGTCCTCGGATATTGCGTCTTTATAGAAAGTGAATAATATGATCGGCGTGTTTGGCACAATTTGATGAAGCACCACGGCTGCTTGTAAACCATTTATTCCAGGCATCAAAAAATCCAGAACAATCAAGTCGGGTTTTAACTCTCGACCTTTTTCGATTCCTTCCAGGCCATCAGTCGCTTCCCCACAAACCTAGAAGCCGGGCCGGGATTCGATGAATTCCCGTACTAAGCCCCGAATGGGGGGTTGTCGTCAACAACAAGAATTCGTTTAGGCATAAAGAACTCCAGGTGAGAAGCAAGACGAGCCGGGAGAAGAACCTCAATACGGCTAACCTACGCCCGCACATACAGAAGAGCAATACAGACTTTTCCCTAGTCGCTTCCATAACTACTCGTATCGCATCGCGCCCGCACGGAAGAAAGTGACCGGGAACTATTGATGTTCAAGGTACATAAGTTGGCCGCCCGTGCCTAGCTGGGGCTCACTCAAGCGTTGATAATTGGTCCAAGACGGGGAGTGGAATGGTGTCGTGCGTAAGAGCCAGATTAAGATGTCCAATTCGTTGACTCGATTACAACCCGACACGCAAATCAAGACTTGTGTCAACGTACCGCGGTATCTGTGAAACACCAACCCGTCTCTTTTTCGCGACCAAGTTCATGTTCCCGTGTCTGGACCAACTCCAACCCGCAGGACGCTGCCGAGTTTCAACGTAAAAAACTAGGGCTGTATTTCGTCCGGTGCGGCCAAATTGTTGACGACTTTTCGAACGCCCTCAACGGATTGTGCTATTTTTTCTGCCAGCAACCTTTCGGCCCGGGAACGGGCATCCCCGTTGAGAGTCGCGGTGCCATTATTGACATTTATTTGCATATTCTTCAGGGAAACCGCCCTTGTCGAATACAATTCAAACTCAACCCGCCGGGCAAGTTTCTCATCAGCAGTTTCAGGAGCAGCCAAAGCGTTGGTGACACTGATATTGTTCATCACTCCCAGTGCTCCGCTAGCCTGCCACGCAATTTGCTCGGCGTCGTACTTCTGAGCCGACGTCTCCAGGGCTCCGCCCAAAGTCACGATTCGGTTTTTCACCTGCACGTCGATGTGTTTGTCTTTCAGTTCCACATTTTTCGAAAGAGCATCGTTGATAACGGTCTTGACCTCTAAATCGGCTACTCGTTCGCCCAGACGCTCGGTTTCGGGATTACGCTCAGCCGTTGGGTTGATCCCCAGGTTATTGTGAACTTGCTTCACGCCGGCTGTATCCTGGGCGATAGCCCCGGCCAAGGTCTTGACTTCGTCCGAAGGTACCTGGCCTGCCAAAGTGACTTCCCCTTGGATTGTTTCTACTTTGATGTCGAAAGGCGATACGCGCTTTGACAGAATCAAGGCGGTGCGCACCTTGGATGTTGTAGTCGAATCTTGTGTTGATTCTTTCACGGAGTGGAACGCTCCCCGCAAGGATGCACTCTGTGTATAAGCATAGTACATGCCCCCTATGAGGACTAACGTTAGGATCAGCATGAGAATCGTTTTGCTGGCACCTTTTTCGATCTTCGTGGAAGATTTCATGTCGCCCTCCTCTTCCAAGTTTGTCATGTTCTAATTCAGAAGGCTGAATAGCCACTTGACATCTCTCGCGACTCCCCGCTCCTAAAGGCTGTTTGAAAGCCAACATTCACATCGCGCTCGAGTCCGGCAATTGTCCCTAACTGGCGAACGCCGGTATACGGTGGCTCACCTGTCCTGTCGCGCCGCTTGTCCGACGGTAGCTCCAATCATTTCTCCTGACACCACAAGCTCCACGCGCCGATTTTGCTGACGGCCAGCTGCAGTGTTGTTGTCCGTGACGGGACTGCTCTTGCCAAGCCCGAGTGCCGTGATCGCATCAGGAGAGACTCCCTGTGAGACTAAGTAACCGCGAACCGAATTCGCTCGTTGCTCGGAGAGCCGTTGATTGTAATCGTCGCTACCGACGCTATCCGTGTGCCCTTCGACTGCAAGTTTCAGGCCCGGGTGTGCCAGGATGATACCGCCAATTTTCGCCAGCTTTTCACGGGCTCCAGGTTTCAGGGAGTATTTGCCGGTTTCAAAAAGCACATCGGACATGTTCACAATCAATCCACGTGCTGTTTCTCGCGTCTCTAGGATCACGTTCAATTGCTGCCGAAGCTGTTCGCGCAGCTGCAGCTTCTCCTCTTCGGCTTGCGCAGCCGTTTGACGAGCCTGGTCTAGTTGCGCCCGAGTCGCCTCCGCCTGGGCCAGCGCCGCTGCGCGCGCCGCTTCTGCGTCATTCCTATCCCTGGAAGCGCGTTCGGCCTCAGCTTGCGCTTCGATCTTTGCTCGTTCGGCCTCGGCCTTGGCTCGATTCGCCTCATTCTTTGCGCGCTCTGCGGATGCGCGTTCCGATTCCGCCTGGGCTGCCTGGGCGTTGGCCTCCGATTCCCGTTGATCGGCCGCCGCCTTCGCGTTCGCGGTCTCTTCTTCTTCCATCTTGCGGATGGTGATCAAGCGAGCGTCCTCGGCGTTCTGCGCGGCGTCGCGTGAATTTTGAGCCACGGTCTTTTTCCCGATCTTGCCCGTCAACTCCTCTTCCGCATTTTGGAGACTAACTTCTGCTTTCTGCAGGGTATCCGCGGCGTATCGATCCGCGCCTGTCCATCGCGCGATTCGTACTGCGTTGCGCGCCTCATAGAGTTCCAAAGGAGTCTTACGATCCAGTGGAATAGGACGGAGTTCCGATGGGTTCACGTTCAACACATATTGCCCGCGCTGTAGGAGCTCGTATTTGGCGTCAATCTCCTCAAAGGTTCCTTCCGTGTCGTTTCGGATGAAATTCTCCATGACGACCACGTCGCTCGGCTGTGTCACCGCGAAATAAGGTTCTGCTGTTATGATCAATCCAAATGTTTGGAGGTCTGTCGTCACTTCCATTTTGCTGTTGTCCCCATTCAGCAGGACTTCACCTAAATTTTTGGGCCGGCCTTCAGGAGTGATGGCCCAGAGTACATAAGTCAGATATTCGGGGCCGTATTGGGTGGCCGGAGACATATGATCCATTCTCGTGTTGATCTGGATTCGGCCCTGCTTGCTATTTACAACCGCTTCGCCCTTCGCGTCAGGCATTAAAGGTGTACCGCGAAAATCAATTTTTGTAGAACCGCTGCGGTGGCGATAGTTGATGGCTTTGGTCGTGCGCGCTACCACGGTAACTCGAAATATGGGAACCGAACCCGAGCGATCAATTTGAACATGCCCTTGTTGAATTGGCTGCTGAGCCCGCCCGGGCATGCAAAAAAGAAAAACGTATGCTAGAAGCGTAATTGCCTTTCTCATGATTCACTCCTCACCGTTTCGGCTAGGTCTTGTTGTCTTCCGCAACGCACCCGTTTGCATCAGCTGGGACTGGGTTGATCGTGCCCTAGTTGACCTTAGAGCGGATATGACGTCGATCAGGTAATCCACTTACATGAGGATGAAAATCCACGTACGATGCAAATCCATGGATTGCTGCCTCGGTTTGGGATGTGCGGTGCAGCTCAGTTTGCGCGCGTGTGTTGCCTTGCACTTCAGACGAGGCACCATCTAATGAGTCAGTTCTCACCCCGTAGGCCCGAACCGGCCCAGCATGTTCGGTAATCAATTCTGCTATAGCGAAACATATTATTGTGGAGAGTACGAGCGCGAGGTAAGCAGCGACGAATAGCAAAAGCGCCCCAATAGCTTGGAGCATGGCGTTAAAGGCAGTAGGAAAAGTCATCGCTGGCCTCCTTAACAAGAGCGTTCCTGTCTTGAGGTACATTAAAATTCATCTCGTGCGTCCTTTATGTTGGGCGACAGGCTATTCCAGTCCGATCACCGCCGGCAGATATGCGCCTTATCACATCATGCTAGAGCTAGCCAAACGCACCCCGACGCATAGGGCGATCTGTGGTGTCATAATCCCCGGCGATCTCACCCGTTGAAGAGATATCCTCCGCTCCAGTCGAACTAAGCGATTGCTTGGCCTTTTTCACCCAATCTGGACTATCGCAGTGGACGGATAAGAGGATGCCGCCTTTTTCGATCCGCCCTTGATACCTCTTGGCTTCGTATTCAGGCGTTCCTAGCCCGACCAGCGCTCCTGAAACCCCACCCAACGTCCCGCCAACTCCAATTCCCGCCAGTGTCGCAATAATGGGGCCGGCAACGAGGAGTGGTCCGAGGGCGGGGATAGAAAAAGCGCCCGTTCCTGCCAACCAACCGAGCGCGCCTCCGATCACTGCTCCCGAACCTGCGCCAGCGGCTGCGCCTTCCGGCGCTTTCGTTGCCTTCTGGGTCGCAAGATCTTTTGTCCCAGGATTTTCCTGAAGCAGGACCGAAATGTCTGTGGCGCGGAAACCCTCCTCCTTCAAGACTCCGAACGCGTATTCGAAGCTTGCCCGGTGCGGATAAATTCCAAAGACGGCAATGTTTTTCCCAGCCATGGTTTCTTCCTTCCTGCCGCGCGTCTCGTTTCGGAATTCGCTCTTACTAGCTTCCCCCGCATTTGGCGCGCGAACGAAAATGAGGGGGCGGACCTGTGCGTCCGCCCCTCATGGTAGAAATTTCTAAGACTTCAACCGGGGTGAGGCATTTTCCAACTGGGCGATCAACCGATTCGCAATGGAAGGAGCCTGCACCTCCGATTCTCTGACGATCTGCTCCGCGGTCACGGAGCGTCCGTAAAGATCGCGGTTGGCTTTATCATCCGGACGCAGGGTTGAACCCTCGAGCGAGATTCCCACGAACACCCCTCGCGCTCGTGAGTAACTCAGAATCTCGGAGCGCATATAAGCGTCCGTATCCGCTGCGGTGGTTCGTCCCACCGGCCCGGCGGCTATGGATGCATCGGCGCCCAGCTTGACCTTACTGTGCAACAGGCTGTTCGCCCCACGATCGTTCATGATGAGAAAGACGAAGTCTGTTGCTTCGCCGCCAATCTGAAACCCGACACTGCCGCCTTCTAACGCATACATCGCCGGAGCACCCCACGGGCCTGAAAAGGTTTGTCCCGTACGGCAAACCATGGTCCCGCGACCGTAATCGCCTCCAACAATGAACGCCGCTTTAAGGACCGACGGCATTACCACCACGCAACGGGCCTTGTCGAGCAGGTCCCGCGGAATATTGTCGGGGACATTGAGAATCTCCGCCATCACAGCGCTCGAATTTGCGATCCGATCCTCTTGCTTCTTCGCTTCGTCATGGTTCCTTGCGAACGTAACCGGAGCGAATGCGAGAATTCCGATCATCACTACTGCCCATCGTTTTAAGAGCTTCATCGCTAAGCCCTCCTCAAGTCGCTTTGATTTTTGCCTCCCTGTTCTTCCTAAACCCGAGGTGTCCATTTTCTCCGAGTTCAATTCTTACGCTGTGAAACGGAGCAATATGTTTGCCAGCAGAGAAACTAATTGGTAAGTGGCTGCGGCTCAGATGGCTAAGTACTGACTTCCTCGTTTTTTTAGAGGGGTACTAGCACTGGTAGTTTAGTCGGCCGTTAGCGCTTTTGTTCATGGCCGTCTGCATTTGATCCGAACCGATACACGACTATGTCCCAGTTCAGTAGGGAGTGAATGAGGTCCTGACAGGTCTGTTGGCGAGAATACGGAGATGGCACGAGGATCGATCCCGCGCTAAGGGGCGAGGGCGGGTGGTTATCCATCGTGCCTAGGAGTCGTTGAATCCGCCAAAGGCCGAATACATCAACGCAGACCAACTGCCATTCTTCGTTTTTCGCTTGCAACTCTGCAACGGACCATACATTCCGATAAGAAGATTTACCAGCGATTGTTCGAAAGCATCCGTGGGATAATGAAAGGTAGGCGAATTAGGCTTCACACTTCACTATGGAAACAGCCAAAATGAGCGACAGTTCATCGAACCCATTTCATTCACACTCCCAACCAAATACAGTTTTTGCCCTATTGAGAGGACTTTAGACTCTGAGTATTTTGGGAAGGATTGTCGAACACCTCGCGATGATTACAGATGTGCGAAGTCGCTTGGACGAATTTATCGAGATGATGGGGGGCAACCTCTGGACTCCGTTTTATCAGCACCAAAAGAGGAGATTGAACAACATGAAAATAAAGAATTTCATTTCGACAATATTGCTTTCCGTAATGCTACTGGTCGGTGCGCCCTTGCTTTGCGCTCAGGTCTCCTTTGGAATCAGAATTGGTCCGCCACCGCAGCCCCGTGTGGTTCGCGTTCTGCCTCCCAGTCCGGGTCCTGAGTTCGTATGGATAGATGGTTATTGGTATCCAGTCGGAAGGCACTATAAGTGGCATGAAGGTTATTGGACTCGGCCGCCATACCCGGGCGCTCGATGGGTATCACCTCGCCACGATGGAGAGCAGTTCTTTGTGGGTTACTGGGATGGAGATCGCGGCCGATTTGAACATGACCATCACTGGGATCGGGAACGAGACAGAGATCATGATCGGTACCGCGAAGACCATCACTAGCGACGCATGATCGTCGCCTTGCTCTCTGTTCGAATGGAAGTGTACTTAGACTGAATCATCGGAAACTGGATCTTGGCCTCATACTGGGCTTTCTTCCTCATTCAGATAAGCGCTTATCATGAACCTCGCAAGCTTGGTCCGTCCGACCAGCCGTTTCTTTGTTTGCCTGTGGGAGCGTGCATTCTTCCAGAGCGTGAACTGAATTGGCTACCTGGCTATGAGGGAACAAAGCCAGTGCGAATCTGCAACTTGATCTGTATGGAGAACTCGCCGGCACAGTGCATCAAGCGCGCGCGGGGCGCCTACCCAGGAAGCCTTGAACCAATTCAAATGACACCACTACGTCTTCACACGGTCTGGACAGGTTTAATTTCGAACCTTGTTTTCCAGAATAACAGTGAGCACACTCGGCCGATCGAGACAGGTCTGCGGCACTTCAACTTCCAGTACAGCGGGAATCGTTGACGATGCTTGGCGATCACAGTCTCGGGCTTGACGATAATCGATGCGGACCGCCAGTCCGCCACACCCTGGATAGCCAAACCCACAACAGGCGGCCAGTAGCGTGCAAAGGAACGCGACGGCCCTAGTTAGAGGGCTGCAGGATCAAGAGCTGATGACGCAGAGCAAGGATTTCAGCTTGCAGAGCTGCCCGAGTTCAGGGGCAGGCTGGTACTGAGAAAAGCAGCGAAACGAAAAGGTTAACAACAGCTCTGGCAGCCTGCGCGCCGCGGCTTTGCAAATTCAACCACTTCAAAATAAGAACGGACCTTTTCGTATGGGCAACGCGCTGCCAAGCTGTGGTTGCACTTGCTTTCCAAATTCCCTCAAAAATTCCCGAAGATAGCTAATCTTCTTAAAGGGTTCCGGCGTGGGGCCAGTCCCGGGCACGATCACCTTCTCGAATCCGAACATTGGCCAAGGTAACTCCGCTTCCTCCACGTCTACCATCTACTGCGCCGATGATACTCGCCTCCACCTAGTCCGCCTACATCGATCACAATAGCGACAACCAAAATCAGCAGATTAATGCCTTCGATAGGCTGTCTTGTATTCACCATCCAGGCATAAGCCAACGTTGTTAGAGGTAAGAACAGGAACCCGAGCAGAGGCAATAAAAGGCCGTGGTAGGCTCGCTGGAGGTAGTTCGAGAAGAAGAACAGCAACACGAGCGCGATCCGAGGGAACGCGAGAACGAGGATCAGCAAGAGACAAGGCACGAAGGTCCTCCCACACCGTACTTTACCCGGAATTTCCGATTTAGATCTCTAGCTTGTGCTTCGTACGTTTCTCCTGCCCTGCACTCACCGAATTTGCAAGCACAGCAGGCCCCACCGAACGAAACTTATCGATAACTTGCAGTCTTCCAAGCCTCCTCGGGCTTTTCCTCGAAAGCGTCAAACGCTTTGACGAGCCCCTTCAGCACTGCTGAGGTGGTCTCAAACGGTGCCTGCGCCTTTGGGTCGGAAGCTTTGAACACATCCTCCCGTGCGTGCGCGGCCGCGTCGTTGAGCATTCGCTTCAGTTTCAGAGTGTGATGGCGCGGATCTTTCTCGTCATATTGCATTCGGTCGGTCATGTTGGACTCCCGCCATGTGGGAGTGAGTGCCGCCGGTAGCGGAGTACACGGCTTCGTTCACACAGTATGGTTATGCCATAGCCGACCCCTTCGCAATCTGAAGCACGTCGAAAGCAAACTCCGTTTTCAAGTGAGACGCGCGATGTTCACCAAAGGTTACCTGGTCGCCATTCTTGCACCGGAGTCCAGGATATAGAATGGCTACGGCCCGGTTCACAGCGATTCGGTGGCCATCATTATCCGCGGCATAGTGTGCCAGGGCGCCGAGCGCGAAAGCGTATTAATTGAGGTCGTGGGAATCGCGAAGCAGTGCTTCAATGAAGTCCCCGGTGCGAATGTAATGAACCAGTTCATTGAAAAACTTGCTGCCAAACGGATAGTAACCTAAGTCCTGGATCGTGCATCCACCGTAGGCAAAAGCATGCGCGGCTTTCAAATCTTCAGGAGTTGCGTGAGGAAATCGTCTTAGAAGCGACGGGCGGATAGCCTCTTCCCACGCAGAATCGATGATGGCTTCGTGAGTTAAGACTAAATATGCTTCCGAAGGGATCGCGCCTGGCAGCAACAAGATGAAAATCAGCAGGCCTGTCAGGAAAGTTCGCGAGCGTTTCCAGGAACATCTGAGCTGCCCACGAGTCAATTCCGTGTCTCCGATCGTATCAGTTAGCGAGCGGCAAGAGCCTTGAAGAAGCAATCGCACAACGTCGCCGTGTCAGTGAAACTAACGCGTTGGAGGTAGGTGAGCGGGGCTGCTGCCTCGTGTGCAGTTGGCTATGGCTTCAGTCGAGGGGTTGCCTTTTGCAGTGTCGCGACCAACGCGTGCGCTTCTGGTGGAGCCTGCATCTTGTTTTCGGTGATAATCGTGGCCGCGTCGGCTGACCTACCATAAAGGTCCCGGTTTCCATCATCATCGGGTCGAAGTGTTGACCCCTCCAGCGACACACCGGCGAATGCGCCGCGCGCGCGGGAATAGGTCAGAATCTCCGAGCGCAAGTATGCATCGGTATCCGCGGAGGCAGTGCGTCCCTTGGGTCCAGCGGCGGCTGACGCATCGGCACCAAGCTTGACTTTGCTGTGCAACAGGCTCTTTACGCCTCGATCATTGATTATGAGAAAGACAAAGTCAGTTGCTTCACCACCGATTTGGAAACCAACACTGCCGCCTTCGAGCGCGTACATCGCGGGCGAGCCCCATGGACCAGTGAAGTCTTTACCGGTGCGGCAAACCATCGTTCCCCGGCCATAGCTGCCGCCAACAATGAAGGCTGCCTTCACAACGGAGGGCATCACGATTACGCACCGCGCCTTGTCGAGCAGTTCCTGGGGGATATCATCGGGAATGTTGAGAATTTCCTGCATCACCTGGCCGGCGTTTTGAAGCCGGTCCTTTTGGTCTTTAGTCTTATCCGGTGGACTTTTTGCGGACGAAGACGAAACCAATACAAGTATCCCTGCAACTGCGAGTAGTGATCGTTTCATATCAGATGCCTCCTCAGCCTGCCGCAATTCTTATGCGGCTTGCCCGCAAACCCCATACCCGATATGCCCTATCCTTGGCTGCAATATCATGTAAGCTTGCCGGGCTTTTCAATGAGTTCTACCCACTAGGTTTTTCCGGTATGGGAAACCGCTTACGCTTTCGATTAGGATAACTCTGGGGCGCTAAGCGATCTCTCGTTTGGAGAGAGGAGCGCAGATCATCTGTAATGCGCAAATCGGCCATCATCGCAGGTTCACTCTTGCTGATCCTCACCTGTGTTTACGGACTCGGGTCGAGGCTTCATGGCGTCATCCGCGAACGCACAATGAAGATCCTGCAAACTCACTTCGAGAGCGCGGTCGAGTTTTCCGATTTCAAAGTTTCTCTGTTTCCTCGTGTTCTCGTGACGATCACCGGGCTTGTGATGCGCCATAACGGACGAACCGATATTCCGCCTCTGATCCAGATCCAGCAAGTTTCAATGTATGGCAATATATTGAGTCTCGCAAGAACGCAGCCTCGAATCGCATCCGTGCAACTTGATGGGTTGCAAATTAATGCGCCCCCCCGGGAGCCCGGCGGTGACCCGTTAATTCAACGAACAGATCAGGACCTCGCAAAGAAATATCCAGTCCTGATTCAGGAGCTCCGCGCCGATGATGCCGTCATCACCGTTCTGCGAGCCCAGTCTGAAAAACCACCTCGAACATTTCCGATACATCATCTGCTGGTCCGCGAACTCAGTTTCGACCGTCCTGCCAGGTTCCATGCGACATTGACAAACGCGGTACCCAAAGGCGAAATTGATGCCACTGGCGAGTTTGGGCCTTGGTTACCAGAGGTTCCACGGCAAACGCCTGCTGTTGGACAATACACATTTGAGAATGCAGACCTCGGGACTTTGAAGGGGATCGCGGGGATTCTGTCGTCCAAAGGCAACTTTAGCGGTCCGCTCGATTATCTAAAAGTAGAAGGAGTGACGGATACTCCGGATTTCGCCCTGCGAACGACGGACCACCCAATAACTCTGCACACGGAATTTTCGTCCATTGTGGATGGCACCAATGGCGATACCTACCTCAATAGTGTGACGGCGCGTTTCCTACATACGACACTGGCGGTTAGCGGAAAAGTCGTGGATGTCGATCAAAATGTAAAGGGCCGGACAATTGCGTTGGACGCGGTTTCACAAGATGCCCGGGTGGAAGACTTGATTCGTCTTGCCGCCAAGGGGAAGGAGCCGGTAATGACCGGTTCCGTTGTGCTCAGAACGAAGATCAATATTCCAGAGGGGCCTGGCGACCTGATTGATCGCTTGAAACTGACGGGACAATTCGGCATCGGAGATGCTCAATTCACAAGCCCTGTGGTGCAAGGGAAAATCGACACCCTCAGCCGCAAAGGTCAGGGACAACCGAAGGATATGGATTTAAGCGGTGTGGTTTCCGAAATGAGAGCAAACTTCCGGGTGAGCGCGGCTGTCGTGCATTTTTCCAATCTGAGCTTTGGTGTGACCGGCGCATCCATAAACCTAGCCGGAACCTACAACCTCGACGGTGGATGGCTGGATTTTCACGGGAAATTGACGCTGCAAGCGAAGCCGTCCCAAACTACCACCGGTGCGAAATCCTTCTTTCTAAAAGCACTAGACCCATTTTTCAAAGGGAAGAACGCCGGCACGGTCCTGGCAATCAAGATTACAGGAACAAAAGACAATCCCAGGTTCGGACTCGATCGTGGCCGCCCCTCGGATTAAAATGCGCCGTCGCTCCCTAGCTCGCACTTGCGTTGGTGTCAGCCACGGTACTCCTTTTCAAAACAGATAGGCGAAACGCCCGGCCAAGTCAAGGCGCTTCGCCCGAAATATTGAAAGGCCCTGGATCTATCGTTGGGCCGCTCGTCGCGCTTTTTCTTGTTCCCTGCCTTCTTCCCGGCCTTCTTTTTTGGCCTCTTCTCTATCCTCTGCCTGCAGAGCCTTCACGAACTCGTCCGCCTGCTTCTCCGCGGCGTCTTTCGCGAGCCCGTAGTGATGCTGAATCTTTCCAACGAGTTGTTGGCGCTTGCCGTCGATGACGTCGATATCGTCATCGGTGAGCTTGCCCCACTTTTCCTTGACTTTTCCCTTGTACTGCTTCCATTTGCCCTCAACTTGATCCCAGTTCATGACCTTCCTCCTTGGACGCGTGCAGCTGCCTCCGGCTAATTCACACCGAAAACTCCGGCAGTGAAGAATTCATCGCCGAGCGTTGCACGCCATTCGCTTTCTAGGTGATCACTTTTGCCAATGCCTTCGGAATACGGCATAACATTGACTACCGTGAGGAGAACCTAGTAGAGGCCCGCGCCCAAGCGAGTTACGAGGTGAGATACAAGATCGTCGCTCACAATACTACGAAGTTGGCCCGATTCATTGTTGGCACACAACTTTTTTAGTATCGCGGCAGTCTTCGTTTGCAGTAAGAATTAATGCAGTCGCTACTGCACTGGAGAACGGGAACGCGGGCGCCATTGGCAATCCGCGAAAAGGAGAAGGCCAATGCCTGGGAAAAAACATTTGCGAGGAGTCGGTGCCAAGGAACAAAGGCAGTACGAACATATTAAAGAGAGCGCCGAAGGATCAGGTCGCTACGGCAAGCGAGCTGCAGAAGTGGCGGCACGCACGGTGTTGAAACAGCATAAAGAGAAAGGGCACAGCAAAGGGCATTGATCTGGCAAACCAACAACACGAGATCTCTTGGAGTGGAATCGCTTTGACCCAAGAGTTCCCCGGCGGCGTGCGATTAGTTGCGGCAAACCGTTGTGGTCTTCGATTTGCGGATCCCTATTTTGATGAATGGGTCTTGCTGTGACGAAAAGGGGCGAAGCAAAGGGCGCCGGCGGTACACCGAATAAAATTAAGGCATCTCAAGCCCGAGCGATTCTCTGGAAACTGGGCCCAGGATTGATTACCGGAGCTGCGGACGACGATCCGAGCGGAATTGCGACCTATTCTCAGGTTGGAGCACAATTCGGATACGGCATGCTCTGGACGATGTTCTTTTCTTTCCCGCTAATGGCGGCGATCCAGGAGATCAGCGCGCGTATTGGGCGCGTGAGTGGAATGGGAATCGCAGGCAATATGCGCCGCCATTTTCCCAAACCTCTTCTGTACGTTATCGTTTCCCTGCTTTTGATCGCGAATATATTCAACCTCGGAGCGGATATAGGTGCGATGGCCGCCGCCGCGAGGCTGTTGCTACCTGGTGCTTCGACCCTTTACGTTGTCATACTTGGCTGTGTCTGTGTGGGTTTGCAGATTCTGGTCCCATACACAAGCTACGTGAAGTATCTCAAATGGCTGACCGTGGCGCTCTTCGCCTATGTTTTGACGGCCATCCTCCTGCATGAGCCCAGATGGGGAGCGATTCGTGCGACATTCTTGCCCTCTCTCTCGCTTCGCGGTGACTCCCTCACGGCACTCATCGCGATTCTCGGAACGACAATTAGTCCTTACTTGTTTTTCTGGCAGGCATCCCAGGAAGTCGAAGATGTCACTCTAAATGCGGATGAAAAACCTCTCAGGAAAGCTCCCCAGCAGGCACATGTGCAATTTCAGCGAATCAGGTTCGACACGTATCTCGGAATGTTCTTCTCCAACGCTGTGGCGTTTTTCATTATTCTGACCACGGCCGCAACTCTCCACGCCCACGGCATCACCGAAATTCAGACCGCCGACCAGGCCGCTCGTGCCCTAGAGCCTCTCGCCGGCCGATTCACATTTTTGTTATTCGCCCTGGGAATCCTGGGAACCGGTCTGCTTGCTGTTCCCGTCCTTGCAGGTTCGGCAGCCTACGGAGTGAGCGAAGCGTTTCAGTGGGTCGCAAGTTTGGAGAAAAAACCAAAGCGCGCGATCCGCTTCTACGCGACAATCGGCATCGCAACACTTGTTGGCCTTCTCCT
Source organism: uncultured Acidobacteriota bacterium (assembly GCA_963719875.1). GTDB lineage: Bacteria > Acidobacteriota > Terriglobia > Acidiferrales > UBA7541 > Palsa-360. The sequence continues at coordinate 2,069,696 of CAVRDJ010000004.1, forward strand.
GAATTTCTTGCATTTGAATCCGATCAAGGCGCTCTTCTGGTCGGCGGTAGTCAATGGCGTTGTGGCGGGCCCAGTAATGGTGTTCATGATGCTTCTGTCGCAAAACTCTAAGGTGATGGGAAAATTTACGCTGCCTCCCTACCTTCGGTTTGCTGGATGGTTGACTACCGCTGTGATGTTGCTGGCCTCCATTGGAATGATCGCAACCATGCGCCCATGAATGCGTTTCGGACGTGAAATTATTACGAAAAATCTCTCCATAGTTTCTTAAGTTAGCCCCGCGGAGGTGCAATACGCCTGCCAAGTGAGCATTAAGCTATGGATCTACAAACAGGTAGGACCTACTGTCAATTCCGTAGATGCATACCAGAATGAGCGTATTGTGAGATTTCTCCAGGGGGCCGCAAAATGGCACATGTAGGGAGTGCCCAGTCCCTCTGCAGGGAAGGATCTTGGGACGAACGGAATCGAGGAGGCACTATGTTGCGATGGGCCGCTATGTTCTTCGTTATCGCGCTGATCGCTGCAGCCTTCGGTTTTTTGGGAATTGCGGCCGCAGCCGTGAGCATCGCGAAAGTGCTTTTCTATATTTTCCTAATCCTTTTCTTGGTTTCGCTGGCTAGCGGATTGCTCCGACGGAACTCATGAACGGGCGTCGAGGTTTGCCTGGACGACCGGACTTCGAAACAAGCCTGACGAAAATTGAGGGGTTGTCATGAAAAGCTCATCAATCGTTGGGATCCTATTGATCATCCTTGGCGTCGTTGCTCTCACGTACCAGGGAATTACGTACACTACCCACAAGAAGGTGCTGGATATTGGTCCAATTCAAGCCACAAAGGAAGAGCATAAGACCATTCCGTTGCCTCCCATTCTGGGTGGATTAGCCTTGGTTGGCGGCGTAGCGCTGCTCATATCAGGAAACAAGACCGCATAACCACAACGCATAAAGTAGTCCGCTGGTTAAGGGCCGGGCAAGCCGGGCCCCAAAAATGTCGCGCGCGGCGAAAACGAACGGTGCTTTGTTCTTGGCGGCACGCAACAACCGGCGCTCCACCCCGGCTAGGCAGCCTCACGTGCCTGCAAATCCTGGCCAATTATAGACGCCTGTCGGCGCATTTATCGCGTACGTGCTCCATTGCCGACCGATGCATATTCTTCTTGGTTCGGCGCCCTTCAACCAAATCGTATCGAGGGGAAATTCCTGACGGAGTTCTGTCAACTTATTGCGAACGCGTGCGCCCCGGTATGCCAATTTCAGGCGTATGCGCTATTTTGGGTGAACGGATGGAGGAATAGCTTGAGTTCCTGCGGTCCCAGCGTGCTTACTTATTGTGAATATTTCCGCTGGGTTGAAGGGTAGCAAACAGAAACTGGGAGCACAGGATTACCGAGTATGGTCGACGTAACGCCGTGTAAGACTTGGCGCTTACTCGTGCAGAAGAACATTCAGGAGGGAACGATTGATGTGGAGACCGCCTTCGTATCGAACATAGCCCAACTTTCTGAATTTATTCATGAAAAAGTTGATCCGGGAGCGCGTTGTGCCAACCATTTCTGCTAGCATTTCCTGGGATATCTTGGGAAGCGCTTTTTGGGGTGGTTCTTGCTTGCCGTAGCCAGTGAGCAGCAGCAGAGCACGCGCCAACCGTTTCTCGCTGGAGTTAAAAAGGTGATCGATCAAATCCTCCTCGGTGCGGAGCCTTCGAGAAAGTAGATGAGACATAAAGCGGTCTGGGAACGTACGTTCAGAGTGGATCGCACGCATCATATCGTTTTTTTGAATGACGGAGACTGTGGTGGGAATGAGCGCGGTCGCCGTCCCCATGCGGAGAGACTGGCCTGCCAGGCACCCCTCGCCAAAGAAGTCGCCCGGTCCCAGAATTGCCACGATTGCTTCTTTGCCGAAGTCATTGACAATGGAGAGCTTTACTTTGCCCTCTTGAATGTACATCACACTCGTAGCGGGATCACCTTGAGCGTAGGCCTGCTGTGACCTTCGAAGCTGCACAACTGTTCTCGCCACGCAGGCCGAATCGAGAAAAGCCTGGGTGTTGAAATTCTGTCCGTTATTGGATTTTATTTTGCTAGAACTCGCGATTGCTTTCATGCGCCGATCATGCTAAAGGCGGATTTCCCGGAGAATACTGGCAACTCATCAGAACAATGGGAAATTTACTGTATGTCGAGCTCGGCGTGTTCCTGATACTTGTTACCGCCCAAATCTCTCCGGCATCACAACAACGGGGAGGGAATTCTATCTCGTTTGATACCAGCAATTTGTTCCACAACCGGACGAGCAGGATGTCCCGCGTGGGCGCAAAAGGCCGGATTCTGCAACGCCTTCTCGAAAAACAAGAGCTCTTTAAGGCTCAATGATCTGGTTGCGCACTGCATAACGCACCAACTCACTCACGTTGTGCATGTCCAACTTGCGCATTAAATTGGCGCGGTGCGTCTCGACAGTCTTGACGCTGAGATTCAAAGACGAAGCGATTTCCTTGCTGCTCTTGCCCTCAGCAAGCAGCTGAACAATTTCCCGCTCGCGTGACGTGAGGCGGTCGCGGATCGACTCCGGGATCTTCGTAACCGGCCCACCCGTATTGAGATTACTCAGTATCACTTCCGTTGCGAGAGGTGTAAAGAAAGGTCGGTGTTTCGCGAGTGTCTCCACCGCGATGATGAGGTCACGGTCCGAGTCCGATTTCACGATATATCCGCGGACCCACGGCATCCACAATTTCACATATCAATTGATCGGAATAGTGCATGGACAAGATCAGAACTTCCGTATTGGCCGACGCCTTTCGAATCCTTCTCGCTGCTTCCACGCCGTTCAGATCCGGCATGCTGATATCCAGGATCACGATATCCGGTTTTAGTCCTTCCGCTTTGCTGACGGCCTCACGACCCGTGACGGCTTCCCCGCAAACTTGCCAATCCGCACGTGACTGAAGCAGCGCCTTGACTCCACGCCGCACTAGATCATGATCGTCAGCAATCAGAATGCGAAGGGGCTTCACGATAGTCCCTATTGAGCCGCGGGCTGCTTCCTCCAGCCGCAACTACAAAGAAAGATTGTAGGCAACGCAAACGCCCGCAAGCAACTCCTAAAAAAAGGGCGATATCTCTGCGAGCTAGCTATATGAAATATACGTAAGGGCCATCGGAGTCAAGTCAAAGAATCTGCCAACTCCGTTAACGCAGTTTGACTCTCTAAAAGACTCACCCTGTATTGATCCCGCCCAATTTACGTAGAAACCCCGATTGCCCGGATCGGACGCAATCGCTATTCTTCATGCGCTTAATATGAGCGACCATGCGAAACCGTCGCGGGGAATACTAGCAGAGGATTCTCCTCGTTTGCGCCCGGCAGCGAGGGCGAGAGTAAATACTGGTGAACACTGTCAAAGGAGCCAGCGATGATGGCAAAGCGCGACTATGGCTGTGAAATCATGGCACTTGTCGTCCTAACGGCCCTTAGTGGATTGAGTCATTTCTGGTACATCATTATCGCTATCTCCATCGTGACGGCCCTCGCCGGTGTGGGTTTCATGCTCTCTAGAATCTTCATCCTTGTTAAAAGGGAGATGCTGGCGCGACTCCTTGGTCCGGCATGTCGCAAAAATACAAGGCGGAAGGCAAAAGTGTCGGTTGAGATTGCACAGGGGCCCAGGTCGTCACTGCCTGTAGCATAGATCTCAATTGTTCGCGATTAGGGACGAAGGAAAATCATGGAACGACTCATACTAAACTTGGGGACCGCGTTGCTCCTGGCTATAGCATTCTTGTAGGCAGGATTCAGATCGGGTCAACAGCAGAACAACACGCCACTGGCATATATGGGCGATATCACGGACAGCATCTGTGCTGGGCAGGGCGCTCACAACTAGTTGATGGCCAAGGAAGGCACGATTAGGAAGATATAGTTTTCGCTAATCGGTAAGCCTGCCCCCCTCAGCGGCTCCTTTTGCATGTCCATTCGCAACTTCAAAGTCCTTTTGTGCGCGACGACCCAACTCATCCGCCTGAGCGACCACCCTATCCACACCGTGCTTCACGGCGCCGACGACCTCATCACGAGTTTCCTCGCCTGATTTCGGTGCAAATAGGACGCCAAGGCCTGCACCTAAGCCCAGCACAATAAGAAATGCTGACGTATTCCTCTACAACTCGTTGCCAGCCATTTTTGCCCTCCATTCTCGTTCGTTGGTCTGCTTCGACTTTTAAGTAGCCTACTCAACGCGTTTCAATGTCGGCTCTCGTTCAAGATGGAATTGGAAAAGGAGAAAGGTCGAGAAGGCCCTCCTCCTCCAAACTAGTGAGTGCCGCCGGAGGCGGTGCGATGGACCTCTCGCCCGGATTTCGTCGAGTCGATAGAGGATTCACCGGTCGAGGAAACATCTTCACCACTCGTGCGTTCCAGAATTTCCTTTGCTTGCTCGATTTCTTCGGAAGTGTCGCAATGGACGGATAGCAGGATTCCACCTTTTTGAAGCCGCCCTTCGTAACGCTTCGCCTCAAATTCGGGAATGCCCATGCCAATCAGTGCGCCCGTTAATCCGCCAACCGCTCCCCCTACGCCCATGCCGGCCAGTGCAGACATGATGGGTCCTGCGGCGATGAGAGGTCCCACGCCAGAGATGGACAGGGCCCCAATCCCGGCTAGCAACCCGAGGGTGCCACCCAGGACCGCGCCTGAGCTCGCCCCAGCCGCGGCACCTTCAGGCGCCTTCGTTGATTTTTCTGTCCCCATATCCCTGAAACCGAGAGTTTCCGGAACGAGTACGGAAACATCCGAGATTGAGAATCCAGATTTCGTAAGTGTAATGACCGCGTGTTCTACGCTAGTCTGTGTCGCGTAGATTCCAAACACTGCTGTTTTTTTCCCTGCCATCTTGTTCTCCTTTTCTTCTCAAATTTGGATGGGATCCGAGTTTCATGACTTCGGTGGTGCGATTTCGATCTTGCTTGTTCCGTTCGTAGCGCCCGCAACGGCTATGGCCTTGCTTGTACAACGGCCTTTTCTTTCCCTGTCCGGACGGGGCCCTTCAACGTGACTTTCCAGTCTTGCGAAATGACCTTGATGTTGTGCGCGTAGATTGAGAGTGACTTGTCATCGTTGATCGACGCGCGAATCTTGCTTGTGGCTTCGCGATCGGCGGGGTTCATTATCTGTTCATCGGATGTGGTTGCACGCTTCTGGACTTTGCCTTTATTCATCCACATGTTGTCAGTTCAGCCTGCTGCGGAGTTGACCGCGGCGGTCCCGCCCTCCGTTTGCAACCTCCACCATAGCGCTGCTTTTCCAGTAAGGCCATAGAGTGAAGGATCTAGATTCCAAAGCAACTCGCGGTAGCCCACACTTCAAAGGAGGTTCTGTCAATAGGTGTGTAAACGCATCCGGCGGCAGCAGCCTCATTGCTACACCTGAAGAGACTGAAGAGAGCGGGATCGTTCCTCGAACTCAGCGATGTCGCATTCTCGATCGATCCCTATCAGGAGCAGCCTAGAGGAGTACGCACGGTGAAACCCCGCAAATCTTAGTTGGCCCACGTATCCCGTTCTTCGATCAGTTCCTCAAAAAAGCGGGCTGTCTCAATCTCAACGACGGGGATGCGGACGTAGCCGCCAATATCCGCGGTGATCTCCCACACAGTTTCCGTGGCGTGTTCTTCGGTGCGGTCGAGTATGGGTGAAATAGCCGCTCGGATTTCTTCAGAGGTTGCGAGGCGATCCACTGCGGTTGGAGTTACGATCAAATTGAGTTTCATCGGGGTCCTCAGCATTAAGTTCCGGGCGCTTCGCCTAGGTCCTAAGTTCTGAGCTTGGCACCACCTTGCATGTTCTGGAAGTAGCAGAGAATCCACGAAGGACTGTATAGAATTCGGAAAATAGCTGCATGGTGGAAAGTCTCAACCGAAAATCGTAGATACGTTAGGCCTAGAAGAGGTGCATCGCGATTTCCACGGCCTACATCAACAGCCATACGTTTCTGATTAAATTATTTATAAGGACTGGTGAAAACTGTGTATTGCTCTTCTGCGTGTGTCTCTGTACGTTGGCATACAGAGGGGTTTCCCCAGCTCCACTGATCTCCTCACATGGAGTTCTTTATGGGCAAACGAATTCTTGTTGTTGACGACAACGCCCGGGTTCGGGGCTTAGTGCGGGAGTTCATCGAATCCCGGCCCGGCTTCGAAATTTGTGGGGAAGCGACTGACGGTGCGGAAGGAATCCAAAAGGGTCGAGAGTTAAAACCAGACTTGATTGTTCTGGATTTTTTGATGCCTCGAATAAATGGCTTACAAGCAGCCGTGGTGCTTCATCAAATTGTGCCAAACACACCGATCATTTTATTCACTTTCTATAAAGACGCAATACCCAGGGATCTGGCCCAGGCTGCTGGGGTGGCCTCGATTCTATCCAAGACAGATCAACTTACTTTGCTGGCTGATGAGGTTCAAAGGCTCACTGCTTGCCCGAATTAGTTGAGCGTTGGAGTCTTGGATTCTTCGAGTTATTGTTTTCGTGAACCCACTAGTCTGCAGTGGACCAGCGTTGATTATTAATTTTAGCGAGATTCTAGTAGGCGATTGATCTGATCGAGTTTTTGTACCAGGGCGAGTGAGAGAGTCTTCACAGCCAACGGCTGTGAAATTGGATTTGTTGGGCCCCCCCTGGGCTACAGGCCGCCGGTGCCGGCGGCCTGAAGCACTTCACTCCTACGTTAAAACGGCGTCGCTTACACGCAACTTAGAATCCCTGTTTAGGGAAAAAGAGTTCCTGCCAGGTCTGCCTGGCGGAAAATAGAGATGGCAAAGAGTCTCTCCCACGCTCTCGAAACCTGATATCGGAATAGGTCTTCACCAGACCGTCCACATTAAACGGACGAGGGCGAGTGGATATCCATCATGGCCCGGAGTCGCTGACTCCAATAGAGGCCGAATACATTGGCGCAGACCAACTGCCATTGAACATTTTTCGCTTGCAACGCCGCGGCGGACCATACATTCCGATAATCCCGGTGGTCTCAATGGGTCGTTGCAACACTTGGTCAAAGCCTTCTTGTAGGAGCCTAGGAAGCTGATTTTGTTAGCCGGCGTCAATATCAAACAAAACAAAAGCCCTGTTTAGGTTCTGAATGAGCACAGCCATACAGATCGATTCCCGACGGGAAGTATTGCCAGATCAACCGACTAGAGGGTGTTGCATCGACCGGTTGAGCCGGCACCATTTCTCGGGACTTGCCCTCCAGAACGTCCTGATCTCTACCGGGGCCTGCTCTGGTGGCAATTTCGTTGTGTCGAGGGCAGGAGAAGCGTACGATGCACAAATCAGAGGTCTAAATCGGAAATTGCAGCTAAATTCTGAGGGGAAGGGGAAAACCATGCTGCGAACAATCGTGATTATTCTCTTAGTGCTCTTCCTTTTGGGTGCGTTGCCTAGTTGGCCATATAGTGCGCATTGGGGATACTATCCGAGTGGCGGAGTAGGATTGCTCTTGCTCATTGTGATCATCTTGGTTCTCTTGGACATTCTATAGATATTACTGCGACTGCCATACGATCCGGCCCCCTCGCCAAATTCAACTCTGCGATAGGTTCGGGACAGTGGGATTCTGTATATCTGGGCACATTCCGATTAGACCCTTTCATAATGAGTTTCTCGGGAACTGGGTGTGTTTGTAGTAGGTCTCTTGGGTCGAGTGAAGCATCCCTTTTTGGCCTGTCCCCAGCAGCTAATCTACACAGTCCCGAATTTAGTTTCAGAAAGAAAAGGAGAAAGCCTCGAATAGACTTTCTCTTTCTGGACTAGTTAGTTCCGCCTGCAGCCTTACTGGCAACGTTATGATCGGCTGTTTTTGTATCAATAGCGGATTCTCCCGTGGAGGTGACTTCCTCGCCGCCCGTGGACTTGACAACTTCCTTGGCACGCATGATTTCCCCGGGCGTATCGCAATGCACGGAGAGAAGTATACCGCCCTTCTGCAAGTGGCCTTCGTATCGCTTTGCTTCGAATTCAGGGATGCCCATGCCGATCAACGCGCCGGTAACCCCGCCCACTGCTCCTCCAACGCCAAGTCCCGCCAGCCCTGCCATGATAGGACCTGCGGCTATGAATGAGCCTAAACCAGGGATCGCCAATAGGCCAACGCCTGCCAGCACGCCGAGAGTGCCCCCAATTACGCCTCCCGCAGTCACGCCGGCTGCCGTCCCTTCGGGCGCCTTAGTAGCCTTTTCCGTCCCCATATATTTGGCGCCGCCGAGGGTTTCTGGCATAAGTACGGAAATATCTGACGCCGGAAAACCTGCCTTCATGAGTGAATCCGTGGCGTTCTCGACGGCAAGACGAGATGCGTAGATTCCAAATACCCCTACTTTTTTAGCTGACATTCGTTGTTCTCCTTTGCCTTAGTATCGATAGCCATGTGCCGGTTCGCCATTTCTAATCTGACGCTGGGGCGTGTCGCTTTGCCGGGTTCTTTCTTCGCTTCCTTATGCAGCATAACCACCGACAGCAAGGCGCTGTTTGCTCCCACGCTGCTTGCTAGTTAGCCCGCAGTTCAAAACTTCGGGAAGCCTGGCTTTCCAATCAGCGGACGTACGCCTTCGACTTCTCGCGCTGGTAGGTCTCGCGGCCTGCGTCGATTGCCGTGGCAATTTGTTCTTCGGTCTGCGCGATCACTTCCTTGCCGCGTTCGATTGTCTCTTCAACGCGATCCCGCAGCTCCCGGGCCTTCTTGCGGGCGAGTTCATTTCCTTCTCTTTTTTTCTTCACCATATATTCCCGGGTTTCCTCTCCGGATTTCGGCGCAAACAGAGCACCGATCAGCGATCCAAGACCAAGTCCCACCAGAAAATAATTTACTTTGGGAATCATATTTTGAGCCATAATGAGCCTCCTCTTTCTCAGAGGCAGCCGAACTGAAGATGGTAAATCGGGTCGGCTTTTCATTTCATTTGTGGCGACGGGTTCTCGGGGAGATCCCACGCAGCCACTAGCACCAAAATGCCGCCCAACAACAGCAAGATGCTGACTGCTAACTGTCTACTTTTTGCCATTACCCACCTCACGTGGCTTACGTAGACTGGCACGGTTGAATAAGGCAAGCCGAGTGCCACTAGAAACATTGATTGGAAGTCGTGCATTTGAAGCGGTTAGATGCTTGTGAGAACCGCTGCCCGGCTAGAATCCGAGTAAATTGTTCGAACAAACTAGAAAATGTGACGGGTGATAGAAAGGGGCGCAGGCATTGGACCCAGGAAAAAGGACGTGAGTGCAGTGGGGCCTTCACCCAAAGCAATCGCTAGTGCGATCTTGTTCCTCCAAAGACCCCTCAGTTCTGAGCATGAATTCCGAGCGATCTTGCAACTGATGCCGGCTGTATTTCGGGCCCACGGCGAACCCACGCCAATGCTGCACGTGCCCCATAATTGCGAGTAGGTCGCCCCAGTTCCGCAATTGCAGGCGCTTTTGAACTCCCTTCCGCGCAGACAGCTTCCCGTGTTTTCTGAAGTGTCGCAACCATCGAATTGTGGGGTAGGTGTTGGAGAATTGGCTTTACCAGCCATTGAATCTCGAACGGAATGTTTCGGCTCAAAGCGATAGCTTCAAGTTCGGCATAGACTCCGCCATCTCTATCTTCAAACCTCTCGATCGAGTAGAGACGCCAGATATAACCAGCCCCTTTGTCCGGAGGCAGTTCGTGTTCTCCGGCTTGCCCATAGCTATCGATTTGCTGTATCCGCGTGCTGTAAGTAACGGTATACCAGTGCTGCTTGTCGATCTGGATTGTCTGCGACGTAAAGTCACTTGCAATCGCAGCATTAACAAACGGCGCTTTTTCAGCGAGCACCAACGAAAACCTTCGTGTTGCCCCCAAAACGTCCAGAAGCTCTGCATTGCTCACCGCTGGGTTGTAAAATCGATCGTAGCGGCCATAGTCGTTAAGCATTGCAAAGACAGATTTGATCGTTGCGTTTGGAATGAAGACAGCGCCGAGCCAATCATGAATGAGCCCCTGCGGCACCTTTTCCGGGCTGTCTTTGTTGACCGGTTGCACCAAGATCTCTCCCTGTTGGACTCGTTCACGCCTTCCAGGCGATTCGTCAATCCAAAGGAAAGTAGTAGTCCCAGCTAAGCGCTGCTTCATTCGTGAATCGAAGTTGTCCCGCCCTTAGTTGAAACCTGAAAGAGGAAGTAGCGGCTCTCGGCCCGGACTCGGATAGAGTCCGGGATGAGAACTTTTCTTTGGAAAAGGAGAGCCGCTATGGCCATGAGATACCAGAGCAGTGCGAAGAAGTCCAATCGGAAATTCGAGGTCGTGGGAGCAAGGCAGTTGGCGGTGCATTTGCCACTGCCGCTAGTCGAGCTTTGGGAGGAACTGCAACCACAGGTCGAACACCTAGCTGGGCTGGCCGGGCTGCAGATCATCCGGGGAGTGATCGAAGAGGAAGTGACTCGGCGCGTGGGACCGCGCTACCAGCCGGACCCGGCGTCGAGTTGCGTGCGCTGGGGGCAGCAACCGGGCTATGTCGTGTTTGCCGGGCAGAAAGTGGAAGTGGAACGCCCCCGAGTGCGCCTGCGGAAAGGCCAGGAAGTATCCCTGGACAGTTACGCGCGGCTGCAACACGACGGGCGGCGGCAGCGAGCGGTGCAGGAAGGGATCGTCGCGGGGTTGACATCGCGGAGTTATCACCGGGCCGTCCAGAGCGTGCTGGATGGCTATGGGATTGAGAAGTCCAGCGTGAGTCGGGAATTTGTGGCTGCCAGCGCGGCGCAACTGAAAACGCTGTGCGAGAAAAAACTAAATGAACTTGAGCTGGTGGCGGTCTTGATCGACGGAATTCATCTCGGCCAGCAAGTGCTGGTGGTGGCGCTGGGGATCGAAAGCAGCGGGAAGAAACACGTGCTGGGCTTATGGCAAGGAGCGACGGAAAACACCACGGTGGTCCAAGCCCTGCTGGAAGACTTGGAGGCGCGCGGACTGAACCCGAAGCGGCGCTACCTGTTCGTGATTGATGGAGCCAAGGCGCTGCGCGCGGGGATCGAGCGGGTGTTCGGCCAACGGGCTGAGGTGCAGCGCTGCCAGATTCACAAGCGGCGGAACGTGAAAGAGCATTTACCGAAGAGCGCCCAGGGGGATACGGACCGGAGAATCCGCAACGCCTACGCGATGACCAGTTACGCGGAGGCCAAAGCGGAACTCGGGAAAATCTTTCGGCAACTGGAGCGGATCAATCCCAGTGCGGCGCACAGCTTGGAAGAAGGTCTGGAGGAAACCCTCACCGTGCACCGGCTGGGCGTGGGTACGCTGCTGCGGCAAACGCTGGCTTCCAGCAATCCCATCGAGTCTTGCTTTTCCATCGTCGAAAAAGTGGCCCGGAATGTGAAGCGCTGGCGGGCCGGTAATCACGCGCTGCGCTGGACGGCCACGGGGCTGCTGGAAGCGGAAAAGAAATTCCGCAGGGTGAAAGGCTACCGGGAACTGGAACTCCTGCAGCGCAAACTGAACCCGTCGTTGACTCAGCAGGTCCAGGTCGCGTAACGTGCAGTCCTTCGAGAGCCGCTGCTTTCAACTATACCGGGGACAATTTCTCGTGAATCCGTTCCCTGAATATACTCATCCCATGCCTTTAGCGTTTGCTGGCTTAAATCTGTTGCCGACAACGTCGATGGCGGAGAAAACAGAATTGCAATCAACAGCGCATATCCGGTCCTCATGTGAACACTTCCATTGATGCCGATTGCTGATCTGTACATCGTCGCATCGAGGGTTCCTTACTCATCTCTATGCGGGCCGAAGAGACTGAACCCAAGCATGAACTTGGCAGCATGGACGGTCCATCCAGTGAAAGATGTAGCTCTTGATGGGACTTCCTTTATGCCACGTATCGGCCCGAACTCTGATAGTCGACGCGATGAACTGTTTTGCGAATGAGGGTCTACAGACTCGAACGATGTCTGATTAGATTGGATGATGCCGATGAACGTGCGTTCCAAAACGGGGTCGTCCCAAGCAGTTAATCTACACAGTCCCGAATTTAGTTTCAGAAAGAAAAGGAGAAAGCCTCGAATAGACTTTCTCTTTCTGGACTAGTTAGTTCCGCCTGCAGCCTTACTGGCAACGTTATGATCGGCTGTTTTTGTATCAATAGCGGATTCTCCCGTGGAGGTGACTTCCTCGCCGCCCGTGGACTTGACAACTTCCTTGGCACGCATGATTTCCCCGGGCGTATCGCAATGCACGGAGAGAAGTATACCGCCCTTCTGCAAGTGGCCTTCGTATCGCTTTGCTTCGAATTCAGGGATGCCCATGCCGATCAACGCGCCGGTAACCCCGCCCACTGCTCCTCCAACGCCAAGTCCCGCCAGCCCTGCCATGATAGGACCTGCGGCTATGAATGAGCCTAAACCAGGGATCGCCAATAGGCCAACGCCTGCCAGCACGCCGAGAGTGCCCCCAATTACGCCTCCCGCAGTTACGCCGGCTGCCGTCCCCTCGGGAGCCTTTGATGCCTTTTCCGTGCCCATATGCTTGGCTCCCCCGACTGTTTCCGGCATTAATACAGAAATATCTGACGCCGGAAAACCTGCCTTCATGAGTGAATCCGTGGCGTTCTCGACGGCAAGACGACTTGCATAGATTCCAAATACGCCTACTTTTTTACCCGACATTGGCTATTCTCCTGTGAATTCCTCTGGTTTCGAGTAGTGGTCGGCTATTTCTACCGTGCGATCTCTTCCAGTGGAAGAGGGTGAAGGTTCCGCTGTTATGGCCGCGGCGGTTTCGGACCAAACTCCAGCACATGCCCAGTGTTGCTCGCGATCGACATCGTCAGCGGCTCGATACCAATCGACTTCGGACGATCCATTTGGCCGCCCCCGCTGTTCCCAATAGCAATATGCGAGATTAGCAATTTTTTTCTCAATCATGACATCGTAAGGTCGATCAGCCTGCATATATAGCCTATTCATATGAGCTTCCCTGCCCGGACTCACCTTACCCGAGGAGCCCGCGCAGGGCTCCTCGGGGGCCTCTATCGGGTAACCCTAGGCAATTTCCTGAATGCTTTCGACATGAATCAAGTTACTGGCCATTTCGACCGAGCCCGTAACTGTAACTGTCCTCCCTTCGTAGGGACTTGCCTTCTCTGCGCTGTCGAGCGTGTATCGAGATTTGGTGTTTGTATCCGTCAGCACAAAGGTATCGCCGTTTTTCAGGATTGTGCCGACAAACGTTTCATCTACCGGCTGGCATGACGTTCTCAATTCGGGATGCTACAGGTGCCGTCGTCGGTCCCATCGATTGAACAGGAACGGCCGTCGCTGCGAACATTGTCACGAAACCGACTAGAGAGAGGAAGATCCGTTTCATACATCACCTCTCGCAGGGCTGTGCTCTTATAGGGGCAATAGTGATGCCAAGGCACTACCTAATTAAAGCGCTTTCTATCAATGACTTACTGCAAACTAGAATGTGGGGTCGCTAGGGAATTTATGACAGAAACTGGAACAATCGTCCGAATCGTAACAAAGAAGCACAGAGTTGTTTCATTTTACTCTCGTCCCCCGCATCGGCTCTTACAGCGATCCGTGTATGTACTTGAATGTACCAACGGATACTCTAACTTTAAGCGGCAAAATGGCTCACCCTATTGCGCGGCGCTGCCGCATTTCGGCGGGACCATTATGTATGCGGCGACAGAATAAAAGCGAAGGAAATTCGGAATAAAACCCCGCAATTTAAGTCCAACGAAACGCGCATTCTACGGCTCACAAGGGCGGCGTTGGAAGTCATGGACTCGTTTAAACCCGGATATCCGGGATTTCCCGAATTAAATCAATTTCTGTTTTTTGAAAAATTAGATCGGGAATCCTTCCTCAAAGAGGCATACCTCTCTGAGCATCTTGGAGAGTCACGGTAAGTGTCGTTATTTCCACAGCGCTGTTAACACCTTCGAGGGGGCCCCTTTTTGAGCATTGCCTTCGGTTTGCCGGGCGTCGCATTCTCGCGATTCGTGCTAATACGAACTCGCAAACTCGGCTCGTCGCGGCGCAATCGTCGCAGGGACCAGGCCGCGATGCTCAGCAAATGGTTTCAGAAAAGTACCTTTGTGAAGCGCGGCGAAAATTGGATTGGCATGTGGCGCCTCGATGTAATCCAAGCGGACGACTCCCTGAAGCGGGAACAGCGCAGCAAAACCTTCGCGGCTCTCTGAGTGGGGGGCACGTGCCAAGTTCCAGCCAGTCCTAGATGCCGTTAACGCAGCAAATCACGCGACACCAAGGCTTCGCAAAAGTACAGCGATCCTGAGAAAGCTCATTGCCGACTGGCGGGAACAGATTGTCGGAACACCCTTAAGCCTAGTTCACGAAGACTGAATCCCACTTGCGGCGGCACATTGAGCCGCTGTTAGGGAATCTGGCCTTCTCAGAACTTAGGGCAAAAGGATTCAGGCATTTGTCACAACCCTTTCATCTGGCCAGAGGAAGAGGAAAACGATTGAAAACGTTCTGTTCACGCTTCATCGATTCTCTCCACTGCTCGCATTTGGGGCTACGAGGTTCTGAAAGTTTTCCTCTCGGATCTTTCATTGCCACAGAAAATTCGGAAGGCTCGGTGCTATACGCTCGAGGAAATGCAGAAAATTGTTTGATCGTCCGATGAGCCGCTCGCAACGATCTGCTTCATTCTTTCCGTAAGCGGAAATGCGGATCGGCGAAGTGCTCGCTTGCGCGTGGAAAACTTGGACTTTCGACGAAAACTGCTGAATGTTCGCTGCTGCTCCTACGCGGTCCTTCCAACGCAGCGGGCAAAGGCAAGTCAGCATTAGTGCGCCTTGGATTCTGCTCGAGCGAACATCCCGAGGATGCAAGTGGGATTGAAACAGTGCCAGAGAACCTCGCCGTCAACGTCCTGCCGGGGATCATTGTTCGGAAGTCGGAACAACACTACAGCGTCTACTCACATCTGCCAGTTGATCCGAAAGGAAATTACTGATCCCGCGAAATCGCGGGGACCAGAGCGGGCAATCCATTTCGATTTCGTCTACTTCGCTTTGGTTGGATCGGGCGTGGTGCTGCTTGGGGGGCTGATTGGGATGGAGCCAGCAGAGTGGGCCGCCCGGCCCCTCCAGAGCGCGGATGCCCGCTAAGCTGAATAACTGCGGCAGCGGCAGCGAAGCGCGCGGGCTGGGACTTGTCATTTTCCATTATGTCCTTCAATTGCGGCATTGCCCCGTGATAGTCCAATTTCGCGAGGGACTTGGCCGCTGCTGCGCGCACGGTCCAATTCTTATCGTCAAGGGCGTCGGTTAGCTCATCCGTGGTTTCACGGATGTCATCGGTTGCAAGCAACTGGGCACAGAACGCCTGCACGGAGGGTCGCGGTAGGGACATCGGTTGCCCGATGCCCCCCGCACAGATCCGTACGGGCGCTCGTTAGCGCATACGGCTCCTATCTCGGATGGGTGGCGGCGAAGCGTGTCTCGGGGTAGGGATGGAGCACGCGCGGTTTGGGAATCCAGTATTCAATCCGCTTGCGCATTTTCGCCCAGTTGAATTGGCGTTTCTGGCTGCGACGGAGTAACGTCCAATGCCAGTATCGACTCACCTGCGTGCGGAACGCGTTGAGACTGTCGGTGTTTCCCGGTACCGCGTAGTAGTTGAAGTAACCCTGCACGACCGATTTGAGCCATGCCCCGGTTTGCGCAACGGGATCGTGCATACGCTTGCGGAGTTGCTGCTTAATCTGCTGCAGCTTTGCCCGCATGCGCTTGCGAATCGTCATGCGCCTCACGGTGAACGTCCCTTTCCGGTCCTTTCCACTGATGTGCGTAAAACCCAGAAAGTCGAACGTCTCAGGTTTTCCTTCTCCCCTTTGCTCCCGGTCTCGTTCGGCATACCGCCCGAACTCGATCCGGCGCGTCTTGTCTGGGTGGAGTTCCAACCCGAACTTTCCTAGCCGCTCCCGGAACAGCTCCCGAAAGCGGTCTGCTTCCGTTCGGTGTTGAAATCCCAATAGGATATCGTCGGCATAGCGCACGACGATCACGTCCCCTTGCGCACACTTCGTGCGCCATACTTTCACCCAGAGATCGAAAGCATAGTGCAGGTAGATGTTGGCAAGCAGTGGCGAAATCACCGCTCCTTGCGGGGTACCTGTCTTCGTTTCCGACCATATGCCGTCCTCCATCACCCCGGCGTTCAGCCATTTCTGGATCAGCCGTAGGATTCGGGGGTCGGCAACGCGATGCTCAACGAACTTGACCAGTTGGCTTGTATCGAGATTATCGAACAAGCCTCTGATATCTGCGTCTAGAACGAAATTCACCTTCTTCTTCAGAAGCGCATACGACAGTGCATCCAGCGCTTGATGCTGGCTGCATCCGGGACGAAATCCATACGAAAAGCCGAGAAAATCTTCCTCGTAGATCTGATTGAGGATCGTAACCACGGCCTGTTGGACTGTCTTGTCCTCCACGGCCGCAATCCCCAATGGGCGTAGCCGCCCATCGGGTTTCTCTAAATACTTTCTTCTCGATGGCTGCGCTCGATACGCTCCCCGATGTACCCGACCGTGCAGATCGACGAGTCGAACCTCCAGTCCGGTCTCATACTCCTGCCACGTTACGCCGTCCACTCCGGGTGCAGCTTTTCGCTTCAGCGCATAAAAGCTTTCCCGCAGCAGATCGATCGTCAGATGGTGGAGCAAGGCGGTGAACTTCATCTCCTTGTTTCCCTTTGCTGCTTTCCGCACATTCATCAGCCCATGTGACACGTGTTTCTCGCTCTGTGTCGGGTACGTGTTAGGTTGACGAACGTTCTCCTTGATCAACGGCCTTCCCTCCTCACTCTCCGCGAACAGTTTCCTGTCTTTGTTCGAATGATTCATCGGTACCCTGCCGTTGTCCGACTCCTCGGTGACGTGCGCGCGAGTCTTGCGGCTTATCGCCTTCACCCGCCGTCCTGCTGCGGTGCTCTGCCGCAGGCACCACCGAGGTCTCCCGGTTCTCGTGTCTGAAGTTTCTAGGCGTGTCAGGGGTCTGCGGCTACGCAGGGCTGTCCAGGTCCTCACGATGTCGTCCCTGGCCATATTGCCTTCCGCTCTAGCAACAGCGTCGGCGCCTTGATTGCAAATTTTCGAAGCTCAATACCCTGCCCGCCTATCCCCTGTTTTATGCTTCGATGGTTGCCTCGCGACAACTCATCGCCAAACTCGGGGCCGAGCGGATCGTTACTCCTTACTCGTAGGGCTCTTTCATCCCCTCCTTCAGACCGGTTTATCCCGGCGCTCTGCCAGTATTTTTCGCGTACTCCTCGGCTATGGAAACACCCATCGAGAAGGGACCTAGAAACGCGCTGCTCACTTCATTGACGCCGATGAGAGCCAGCGCATTGGGGTCATGCATGTCCATTCTGACTTTGTAAAGCTTGCTCTTGATAACGCCCGGTTTGACCTTGCGTTCGCCGTCGAGCACTTCATAAAAGATGTCGCGACCGCTGCGGTCACCCATTTTCCAAAGAGCTTGAGCAGCCGCGAAGGTCACTTCTGGGGATTTGTCGCCCATAGCGCTCCTGAGCTTAGGGATCGTCGACCGCGCCTTGATTTCTCACAGTGACGTTGCCGCTAGAACACGAATCGTCTCCTCTTTGTCGTCGAGCGCATTTGCGATGATCGCGACGGCCTTGCGATCATGGGTCAAAATCTTCAAAGCCGACACCGCATCGGAGCGAGCGTGGAATTCGTCGGAATTAACTCCTTGATCCAGCAGGGCCCAAGCGAAGGCGGGCGAACCGGGCTCTGGGGTTCGGCTGGCTTTGGCGGGCTGTTTCGTATTCCCAGTCGCGAAGGTGGGAGTTTGGGCGCTGGAATTCGCTGGTTGCTTAGGAGCCAGCGACGCCGATTTCTGAGCGCCATTTGATTGGCGGCTCTCCGATACCGACGGAAACATCAAGAAGACGAAAGGCGCAAGTAGCGCGCAAAAATTCTTACAAGAAATGGCCATGACTACTCCCTTCAAATTCATTTTGCTGTTTGACTTGGAGCCACGGAGTGAATTAGATGCGGCCGAATTCTAGCATAGCAAACGCATCTGTCTCAGCCATAGGATCGCTTGCCGCCACTGGCACGTGCCTGAACTTGGCCCGTCGCATGAAGCTGAGCGGGATGCATCAGCTTTGCATTGCCAACATCACCTACATTCGGTTGCAGGCTGAGTTAGTCTACCTGCGGTGATTCTCGACGCTTTCTCTCGCAAAGTGATGGGTTGGGCCTGGATCGAACGCTGGCGAACCTACTGACGATTTCACCGCTAGAACGCGCCATTGCGTCACGCCGACCCCGATCTGGTTTGGTTCATCATTCCGACTGCGCTTTGCATTAGGAATCCACCAGGCAGCGATGAACTATTACGGAGACGGCGATTGAGACTTGCCTAGTTCCACTTGAACATGGGGTTGGCCGCTGATGTCCTGCATGATATCCACGGCTCCTGTAACTTCGCCTTGTCTGCGAAGGGGTATCGCGGAATTCAAAACGATCTTCTTGGTCCTGTCCAGGCATTGGACTTGGATAATTTCACACAATGTCGTCTCGCCCTTGTCGATAGCACGTGTGATGGCCCACTCGTGATGTTGGATCGGCCGACCGGTGTTCGGCCACCAGCCGCTGTAGTCTTTGGAGTCTCCTGGAGCAGCCGTTCCGACAGCCCAAATCCGTCGAGCTTCTTGATTCAGTTGCTGAATCGCCCCGGACCGGTCGAACACAATAACGCCGATGGGCATAGTTTCTAGAATGATCTGTGCATTCCCCTCTTCCCGCAACAACCGCTCAGCCTCCTGCAGATAAGCATTCTGCCGGGATTTCAGGTAAAGGTTGGTGTATACACCGACTTTGGCCTTCAGAATATCTGGATTAAACGGCTTACCTATGTAATCGATCGCACCCACGGCATAGCCCTTCAGAATGTGTGGGTCTTCCCGGAAAATCGCGGTCACCATGACGATCGGAATGTTTTTGCCCCGCTCCAGTTTCTTGATTTCTACAGTAGTTTCATAGCCATCCATCCCAGGCATCTGAACATCGAGCAGGATCAAGGCAAAGTCGATCTGCTTCACGAGTTCGATCGCGTCCGGACCAGACGATGCTGTCGTGATTGTGTAATCGGGGGAACCTTCTAGCACAGCCCTCAGCACGAGGAGGTTGTCCGGGCGATCATCGACGATCAGGATGTTCGCTCGAACAGGCAGATACGTATTTCCCATACTCCACCCTATGTCGATTCTAATAGCAAACTAATGAACAGAGATTCGATCCCTAAGTTGTCAACGAACACGCGCCGTCGTTCGTCAGAGTCGGGACTTTGCGGCTCGCACTAGGGCGCTCTCGCGTACCCCCAAGTTTACCCGGAATTTCCGATTTGGGCCGCTTTCTCGCGCATCGTGCGCTTCTTCTGCGCTCGACACAACGAATTTGTCACCAGAGCAGGCCGGCAGAGAGTTCGCAGGGTCCCGACGGCTCTTCTTGCCGTCTGACGAGCCCCGCTCGCTGCCGGTTTCTCAGACACCGCTCAATCCCTCGTCCCTCCGCCCCAGCTTTTGCAACCGCGATCGGAGTGCTACCCGCTCGGACCCGGCAATGAGAACAGTGAGAACAAGAGAGGGGTTCTAAAAAGTTAGCTGGGGAAGAGGACTCAAACGCCGTCCTCCTCCCCAGCCCCGTCCCCTGCTAGAAGGTACGGCGAAGTCTGAATGAAAAGCTGCAAGGTGTGCCCAATTTCTTGTCTCATTCGAGGGGTTCATCCCAGAGTTTCAGTCTAACTTCAGTCCAGTTCAAGTGCGAGATAAATGACGCGTTCCCTCGTAAGCGACACCAGAAGCAGTACTTAGATTTTTTCATTTAGCACCTCCTAAGAACATGGCCTCTAAGTTATTCATTCTTCAGGAAGGCGCAGAGACACTTTCTTCTGTCCCTGTCTGGGCGGAGCCCAGTCGATTGCTTATCGGAAAAAGGACGTGAAGGCGGTAGGGTGTTTACCCTAAATCTCCCTCGCACCTTTGCACACTTTGCAGAACCTATGACCACAGTTCTGGCAGGCCTGTGTGAACTTACGAGTTCGCTTTCCGCATTTACAGCATTTCAATAGGGTCATTTTTATACGCCTACAAAAGAAGCGAGCACAAGAAAAAAAGGAACTAGCGATAGCACGAAATAATAGGACATCTGAGCAGCCAAATCGGAGCAATCGTCGGCTACAACTCGCGTCATGACGCGCTTTATCAAAGAAAATAAGTACGCAAAGCGCAAACCCAAGTTCCAGGTCCGGAGACGCATATCTAACGTCCGGACACCTGTTTCCCGAAATTACAACTGAACCTCCGCAATCGCAGCCCGGCGGGGTCTCTCTATGAGCTTTTCAACTCAACCCTGCTGCCAACTCCCATTGTAGAGACCTGCCAAAGCCAGCCTATCCGTTGAATCCTGTAGATTGGCGTGTACAGGTCAATAAGGAGACATTTCAATCGAAACGCGCTGAGCGCATTTCTGAGTGGAGGTTGAGCTTGATACGATTGAGGGCCTTGAAAGGAAGTAAGCCTGCCACTCTTTGCATTTCCTTCCTTTGAGGCGTGTCTTCGTGCGTCATGTCGTTGGAGGCGCTGGGCGGGATCGAACCACCGAGGAGGTATTGCAGACCTTTGCCTTGCCACTTGGCGACAGCGCCTCTCTAGGTAGCACTTCCATTGCGTTTGATAGCGCCGCTCAGAACCGGGCTGTGACGCGGGATCCGGAGCAGGAAATTCCGGGTCGTCGGGGCTTTTTCTCGCGGGTCGCCGGACATGTCATGCCGATCTTATCCTGCCTTTCGAGTCTTCTTAATTGACTGCACTCGCTCCGGTCCCGCGCCAATACCGGGTTTCTCTAACTGTTTAGATTTTGATTTTCCAGATAGGCTATCCGGCAGCTTCTTATGACGCATAGAGTCGAGACAATGGCGAGGACTGCTGGAAGCTAATCTAACGGGCACGGACAACGAAGCGATCCGGAGCGGAACCGATCCACGAAAAGGGATAGCAAGTGATGAGCGTTAATTCCTTGCTTCCGGAGTTTCTCAATACCGATAAATCCGTAGGGGCAACGATCGAAGCCGATTCGACTTCATACTCGTAGGAACCATCCGGGCTTTCAATCACAATACGGTCCCCGATGCGGATCTTGCGGAGCGCGCGGAAGAACGTATCGCGGTGGCCGGCCAATACCATATTGCCGGGTTGTCCTGGAAGGGCTGTCCCGGGGATGTGGCCAACGGCGAGCCTCAAGATGGGATCGCTGTCACCCTGCACAACGATTGCCTCAAGCCCAATTCGAGGTATTTTTACTCTGCCGATCGCCAACCCCGTAGGCGGAGCGCGTCCATTGAGTTTTTCCGCATGGTCAAGCTGCCGGGATTGGTCCGCCTGATAGGTTTGTGTTTGCACGAAGACGAAACCAACGTAAGTCAGTGCGACGAGACCCGCTAAGAAAAGGATGTATTGGGCGCAACGGAGTAAAGTTCGGACGGGAGATGGCGAGGAGACTTCTGCATGACGAGTGCCGGCCATCACGAGGTTCCTGGTGCGCTAACTGGGGAATGAGGTGTCAGCTTCGGCGGCAGCTCATAACCAGCGCGTGTGCGCACATGCAATCTTTCATGGTTTGGAGCATCAACCTTTACTTCAATTTTCCGGTACGAGCCTTCCAAATCTGCGTTGGAAGGGCTGTAGCCGAGAATATACTGCTCGCGAATATCGCGCGCGATTTGCGCGCAAATCGCGGCGACCTCGCTTACCGAATGCGGAAAATAGGCCTTGCCTCCCGTCGCTTTGGTCAGCTTCTCCAGCATGCCAGGGTTTTGGTCCGCTTCGGTCGCACCCAAAATACCAATGGAATATATGCTTGCTTTCGAAGCCCGCGCCTCCGACAGTACTTGCGCAAATTTGTTCTTGCTGGCGTTGTCACCACCGTCGCTGACGATGATCAGGGCTTGCCGGTCATGATGTGCGGAATGTAATTGGTCAAGCGCAACCATGATTGCATCGTTGAGCGCGGTCCTGCCTTCGGCTCTCACTTCTGAGACGGCCTTTTCGAGCTCCCGGAAATTGCTGGTGAAAGGTATGGCCGCCGGCAACTCCAGGGACACGATGTCATTGAAATCCACGACGAACATCTCATCGTTCGGGTTACTCGATTGTGCGAAGGCGATCACCGCTGCAGTCACCTCAGGTAATATTGGGCGCATGCTACCGCTGTGGTCCACCAGCAGGCCGACCGTTGCGGGAATATCTTCGTCATCGAAGATTGTGATTTTCTGTGCGCGGCCGTCCTCATAAATTCGGAAGTTCCCTTGGGCCAGTTCGGATACGAATTGACCTCGCGAGTTGGTGACACTGACCGGCAAATCTACGAGATTTACGTTGACCCTTATGGCGGACTGGCCTTCGGGCGCTTTGGCTGTCGCAGCGGGGGCAATTTGCGCGGTAGCAGGAACTCTCACCATTAGGAAAAGCAGAAGAACAAGTCCTACTCTCCGGAAAGGCATTCTGTCTCCTCGATGTGGCCCAGCACGGTGGAGACTTTCAGTTTTGGTTGAAAGGCTCCACCGTGAATAGGCTCTCTCAAGATAGTCGCGATGCGAGCGTCTTCAAACCAAGCGCTCCTCCCAGCAACAGAATGCCAATTAATGCGATAAGCGGCGTTGTACTGGCGGTCTTGGGAAGCTCCTTGTCGGCTTGATCCTTAGACGGGCCTGATGTCGTCGATGACGGGTTGGGTGTCGTCTGAGATTGGGTCGTCTGGGTTTGATCTGTGCTTTGAGTGCCCTGCTTTAGGTCCTCGGCTGTGGGTCCGCTTGTATTCGCCTCAGCCGACCTCACTGGGGATGATTCCTCGGCAGCGTTCGGTTGATTTGCCGAAAATTCATTCGAGGGTGCCGGAGTAACGGCGCTATTAGCCGTCACGGCTTCGGGAGCAATCCGGGCGGCATAGATGAATTGATGCCCATATGTGTATCCCGGATAGTACCAAGCTTCAAGCGCTTGGGGCGAATTGCTGCCGCGCTCTTCAAACACGAAAACGGCCTTGTCCGTTGGATTTGTGCGGTATCGCGGGATCGCAATCGTCGTGGCGAGTACCTTGGATTCGTCGGCGTTAAACACACGCACGACATCGCGGGTGCTCCAAATGTCAAGAATTTTGAAGACATAGGTTCCCGGTGGCAAGACTTGCCCAGGGATTTCTACCGGAGCGTTGAATGTTGTGACGACCTTCTGGTCCGACTGGCTGGCCCTCGCACCAGGAGCAATTATCGCTAACAACGCAAGAACGCAAAATGCAGGAAGCATTCGTTTGAAAACGCTCATGAGTGTTTTTCCTCCTTAACTTCTAAAATCGACTGGGGAGGACTGGGCGGGACCGCTGATCTGCAGTACCATCAAGCAATGGAATTAGCGGATACAAATTGTTGGCGGTCCTCCTCGTATTGAGTTGCAGCACTAAATGTTCCAAACTCCAAAACTTTTGCCTGTATGCCTTAACTCTTCCGGAATGAATTGGATGTGTCGGCGTAATACAGCTTTTCCCCTAGAAAGTTGCAAACAATTAGAGCGAGTAATTAATTCCGAAGATCTTCCTTAATCATGACGTGCTAAGCAGAGATTGCCGTCCCTGCAATCAACGGTCGTCAAGCAACTATGAGTTTCGGATCCACGGGAGTCAGCTCCTTCGGGGGAAGCGCGGTCGGGCTGTAAAAGCCACATTGTGGAGTCGAGGTGTGCCGCGGTGGTTTAGATGCAGCCTATCTGTGGCCTGCCCTTTCGTCTGCCGGTGCCTCACTATTCCCGCCATGCTTCCGTTTCCACACCCCGCTCATCGAACCGGACGTGCGGATTTGCCGCATCCGGCTCTCGGAAAAGACTCACGCAATCGCCGTAGCCATTGCCTGTGACGCCGTCTGCAACTTCTGAAAACAAATCGGCAGTTCTCAAGCTCATCGCCAATCTCCCGTTCCTTCGTCGCTTCTTGCGTCTGCCTTCAACTGAGGCCCCTTCCCTCCGCCGGAGTTACCCGGCTTCGCCGGTACTACGAGCCTCTCCGCCATCCCAGTCAGCCCGGCCTGTCTCTCACGAGTTGCCAGTTGATCCATACCGCGATCACCGCTGGGACTTCCCGTGTTGCGCCTGGTCCCCTTTGCCTGCATGCCGTCGCCAATACCCCGGCAGGTCCCATGGAATCTGTTCGCTCGTACGATTCCATCCGCTTCGGCCTTCCCCGAAATCGGGGCGGGTCGGCTCCTGCATTAGTCTTTTCGAGGCCTGCTCAGCGTTCACTCACGTTACGGCCTGCACGCTCGCCAAGTCACCCAATCGGTGGGAACAGAGGTCGATTCTCAGGTAGCAGCGCCTACTGGGTCGAAAAAACTAAGACTGAGTACAGAGGGCTTAACCCGATCCCCTTGTTTTTCATGCGGTTTCGCGGGCCGAAGGCCCTAAAAGACTGAAACGAGAACACCCACCTCGCACCGAGCGAATATCGCTCACCAAATCCGCTCGTTCGTCAGCGCCCACAAGATTAGCCCGCCGAGTCACAACATCCAATGGGATTGTCGAATTGGACCAACTTCTTTCTACGACCTGCTAAACGAAAGCTGAATCAAACTATAATCAGTCAACCACAACATTCACTCGGAGGGAAAGACCTTGCCATTCAGGGAGCGTCGCCGCGCTGAACGCTTTAACTTCGAGGTGCCTCTAACTGTTTGATGGACGAAAGGCTCTGAACAGCGCGAAGCCCACGCTGTAACTCAAGATTTGAGTTCAGGTGGTGTGTACTTATTTTTGTCGGCAGGAATCCCTGAAGGCACCGCTGTTGAAGTCGAGATGACAATGCCCACACAGATTACTCTTGGCGCTCCGTCAAGAGTGCGCTGCCAGGGCCGCATCCAACGATGCGAACTAAAGGCAGGTGACACAGCGGGCATGGCTACGGCGATTGAAAAGTACGAGTTCCTGGCCGGGGCCGAGGACGCTGCATAGAGCGGAATGATCACCTCTGACGCTAGGTAGGCTCGCCCATTTAACCGAGGAAAAATTACCTCACCCCAGTTCTTTTTTGATTCCGGTAAACAATGTATGCGCTGCGTTCGACTCATAGTTCTCAATAACTTACGCGGTCGTCAAATTGGTCCAGAGGTTGCGTTCGTAACTTAGTCGAGCCTTCGCTTCGGAGGTAAACAATGATCCTGCTCAATTTCGATATATTCGAGAAGCTCGCCAATGGATCGATAACCTGGCGAACGTGCGTGTTTGGACGATACGAGGCTGAATGCAAACTCCATGAATTGACTGACCATTCAAACAATGAGTTTGTGGCGATTGACATTCAGTCCGGTGAACGCCTGTCCGTAGGAGTGCACCAAAAATCGCAACAAGCTATTAAGAAAGCAGCGAACGTATAGAATCCAGAATCTGGTCCAGCGTGTCCCCGCTGTCTTGATTGACCTGACCGGGGATTTTTGTACCAGGTGAAATGAGAGAGAATTCACCTGGAGGAAGACCGGTCATGCCCATGAAGAGATACAAGCCGGACCAGATCGTGAATTTGCTGCGGCGGATCGAAGTCGAAATCGCGAACGGAAAGACAACCCCGCCCTAAATATCGGTTGAAACTGTACGTTGAGGAAGCTACGAGCCTACCCATCGGCGCATCGGTACGGGTAGACGGCCTTGACGTGGGAACCGTGCAGGCCAGGAATCTTGCATGAAAATCAGCAACTCCCCGGCGACGAATTGAGTTGGTTTTGCGCATTGAGAAGCGTGACCAGGAAATGATTCGCAGCGACTCCACCGCAATCTTGGCCACCGATGGACTGTTAGGGAAGAGGTTCGTGAAGATTGAAAGGGGATTCAGTGGGACGCCTCTACACGACGGAGATGAGATTGCCGCCGCTCCAACTATGCCAAAAACCGTTGTGGGCTTCCTAAATTCAATTTCTAAAATGGCGGATTGCTTGAAGGAATCAAACAATCAGACGAATGATACGGGCCACTCTCCCCCTGCGACTCCCCCGAAGCCCTGAACGTTGCCGAAGATCGACGGCTGCACGCTTCGAGGGATAATGCTAGATAGTGCCTTTGAGCTAGGGCCGCGAGATGGGTTCATCGGAACATTCAAATCAAGGGCGAGAAGTAATCTCTAGCTTGCTTTGTATGCTGCCTTCTAGGCGCCGGCGAAATTCATGTTTTGCATTTCTGTCAGCGCTGCTGGCCGGCTGCACGCGCCTGCCTGGATTTAACATCAGGAACCTCTAACTGGGCCCCCGAACCGTATATTCGAGTGTACACCTTTGCGAACTCAGCCCCGAAATACAGGATCAAAGCCGAATAGTAGACCCAGCCGACAACGACGACGTGAGAGCTTGCCGCCCCGTACTCAGAAATAACGCTGCTCGTTCCCAAATACAGAACAATGAGAAGCTTACCCCCATCGAACATCACGGCGGTCACCATGGCGGCTGGCACAACGTCTCCCGATTCGATGGAAGTCCTGGGTAAGAGTTTGAAAACCATCGCGAATAACAACGTGGTCGCCATCGGCGACGCGAAAAGAGCCGCGAAACGAAGAGAAAGGTTGAAACCTGGCAACGGAACGACCGCAACTCGATCGAGCGCCGCAACCGCAGTGGCGAAAAAAACAGAGACAATTAGCAAAACCTCAGTTGCTATCACGAGGGCAAAACCCAGCAGCCTGTCAACCACCATCGTGCGCAAGTCGCCAGGCACTTTCTGCGCCTGCCAGATGGTATTGAGCGCATCTTCCAGCTCTACAAAGACAGCCGACGCGCCAACTAGCAAGAGGACACTTCCCACAGTACCGGCGAGCGTACTCACACCTGGTTGGTGAAGATCCTGCAAGATGCCCTCGATGGCCCTGGCCCCGGCCGGACCAACCAAGCCATAGAACTGCGCCACAAGCGCCGTGTGGA
This sequence comes from uncultured Acidobacteriota bacterium, assembly GCA_963719875.1. Lineage (GTDB taxonomy): Bacteria > Acidobacteriota > Terriglobia > Acidiferrales > UBA7541 > Palsa-360. The sequence goes on from CAVRDJ010000004.1 coordinate 2,096,719, forward strand.
CTGGTCGTTCCCCCAAAATCGCGCCGACAATCGCCATGGCGATCATCAGAAACGGGGCTAACGAAAAGAGAGCGTAGTAGGCCAAGGCCACGGCAAGTCGAGGACCATTATCCTGGCTCCAACTTTCATACGTTGTTCTGAACAGCCACCGAAGCGAGCGGGAGGAAGATCGTACGACTAGAAACGGAGCCGACGACTCAAAACGTCTTGTGCGACTTGATTTCAATCTGATACCCCCCGGTTTGGTTACGAATGGCACTTATGGAATACTTCGGCGTTACTTGGTATTCCACTTGCACCACTGCCCCTTGGGTGGTTGTGACGTCCGTGGCAAAGGTGAAGAATAGATTCTTCGTAACTCTCTGTTGAATGGCCAGACGTGACCCGGCGTTACCCTGATTACCTCCGATCTGCGGGTCAATCGTTAATGAAGAAATGCCGGTCAACTTTTCCAGGTGGTTGCTCACTTGTCCACCCACTTGACTTGCCACGACTGATTGCGCCGAAACGGACGATGCCTGCTCCGTCGTACGGCCGGTAATGAGAAGATTGATGACATCAACCTCGGATAGCGGCGGATCTGAGGTGTAGCTGGTGCGCAGCTTGTCGAGCGGTCCCACGAGATTCACCGTGAGATTGAACTGGTTTACGGTGGTCGTTGCCGAGAGACTTACCACGGGCGCGTTATGCACTGAGTTGGCAAAGGCAATTGTGGCATTCTGAATCTGAAAGCGCTTTCCGTTGAAAAATAATTCTCCCCCGGTAACATTTGTCCTGCCAATCACAACAGGATCGGCAACCGTACCCTGCACGTGCAAATCCGCTGTGCCCAGAACGCTCAGCTGGTTGTTCGACACCTCGAGCGTGCGGCTAGATGAGACTGCAAGGTTCAGATTGATGTTCTCTGCCATTCCAACTGAAGGTGAGGAAGCTCCGCCGAACACATTGCTGAAGCTAGCCAGGTCGAAAGATTGCGTTAAGGAGAGGTGGTTGACTACTACTTGGCCGGTAACGTAGGATTTGCTCGGTTGCCCCGTAAAATTTAAGTCGGCATTGAGCTGCGTCCGGATACCCTCAGGGTAGAGCACTCGAACTCCCTTCGCCGTCATCCCCAAGTTGTAGCGGACGCTAGGTTGATAGTCAGCGAAACCGTGGATCTCGAAACTCCCTCCTCCTATTTGACCGGTTAGATCTTTAACTTGAATGCGTGTTCCGCTGATATCCAGTTGGCCTCCTATCTTTTCTAAACCCGGTAAGTTCTCGACTGACAGTCCTGCATTCGAAACAGCTATCGTTCCGCTTAGCTCCGGATGATCGCGGCTCCCCCTAGCACCAACGTTCAAATTAATCTGACCAGTGCTCCGCCATTGCGGCTTCCAAATTTGAAGGAGTTCCAGATCGATACTCCCGTCCGCGGTAGCCCGCAAACCAGAGGTACTTTGAAGTGGCACGGTGGCTTCCAGACGAAGATCCGTGCCCGTGCCCTTGAGCCTCGTTTGTTGAATGGCCAGAACGCCCCGCCGGTAATCAGCGCGAATCGGCGCAGCAGCGGCAATTTGAAGCGACGAATAGCCGATCCTCAAGGAAGGAACTTCGATGTGAGCCTCAAGTCTATTCGGGTCTTTCAAAGGGCCCCTGAGTGTGCCATGAAGCTCGGTTTGGCCGTGAAGTCCAGTATTCATCTGAGGCAAGAAAGTCGTGAGGAGCGAATCTAGCTGAATCATTTGACTGTCTAAATTCGCAGTTGCTTCGTAATCTCCGTTCAGATTAACGGCGCCATGAGCTTGGAGCGCTGCGCCGGAGACGCTGCAATCCAGGGTGAACTCCGATCGCTGGTTGGCGACACTTCCCTGAGCTCTGAAACTGTCGACCCTCTGGTTTCCGATTTGTAATTGTCCATCAGCGGCGACTTCCAGTTCAGGCGCGTTAAAGTTGCCTCTGCCCTCGGCGGACGCATTGATGACCCCTGCCACCTTTTGAGAGTGCGCCTCAAAGTACTGAACTTGATTCAACCGAAGACCCATCGCCGTGGCTTTGACGTCGTATTCCCGACTCTTAGGGTTATAAACCACTGTGCCATTCGCAGAACCGGCGGGCATTCGCAAATCTACTGTCGCGTGCAGATCATCTCCGGAGTTCTGTAAGCCGATCGTCAAATTCTGGATCGGCTGCTGCCATGCCGTCGCCTCCGAAATCTTTATGTTTCCATGAGCATCCGGATTTTCTTGTGTCCCGCCTATCGTGAGGTTGGCGGAGACGAGACCGCTGACCGGATAGGGAAGTCCGGCTATGTGTTCAATGTCTGCCACGGGCAGTTTGTCGGCGCTGAAATGAATGTTCAGGGGTCCATCGGACGCAAAATGCCAGTCTCGCAACGCCAGTGAAACATCAAAATTGGCGCTAGCCAGTGAACCCGTTCTGATTTCTCCTTGATGCGCAGCGACGCCGGTGCGGCTCAACTGCAAGTTTGCTCGGAGCGTCCGCACGCTTATGCCGCGGACGCGAAGGGTCGTCGCAGTTAGCAGTCCTTCGATTCGTGGATCGGCCAAGTATCCAGTTATTGTGCCGCTGAAAGTCGCCGCACCAGCAAGATCCAGCGGTTGCGGCGCGCGGGAGGGATTTCCTCCGACGACGGAAGTGTTCGCCTGAAGAGCGGCAGCAAGAAGATCGAGTTCTCGCAAGTCATCGCTTCTAGCCTCAAGTCTTAGATTGGCATTTCTACCCAATCCGCCCTCAAGGGTCAGGGAGCTGTGCGGCGTTTGCAGAATGGCGTTGTGAAATAAAGAGGAATGATAGCGTCCATCATAAGTTACTTGGGCCGCAGCATCGAGTGGAAATGACAGCGAGGCTTGGTTCGCCGAAGGCGCGGATGTGATCGAGCCCGCGATCTTCGCGTCTGAGAACACTTGCGGGTCCTTCAAACTTCCATGCCAAGTTGCCTCTAGCCTGCCCCCCACCTTCCCGCTCATTCGAAAACCAAGGTCGTGTTCCGCGCGAACGGCATCTTGCACTGCCGATAAGGAGACATCTTGTACGCTCACCTCGAATCGAGCCGCCGCCGCGGCAGCCAGGTGTGAAATTAGGAGCTTCCCCGACACTTGCCCGCCTAGCACACCGGCTTCCACCCTGCGAACTTCAAGGTTACCCCGATCTAATTGATACTCCCCAGCGACGCTTTGTAAGGTCGCACGAACCTCCGGAAGGAACACGTTTAAAGAGCGCCCACTTAGAGTGCCGGAAAGTGACAACGCGTTGATCGCCGGCTCGCCGCGCCGGGATTTGTAGGCAACCGTCCCGTTCGTTTCGATTTGGCCTTGTGGAACGGCTGAATTCCTAAACAACTCACTCAGCTCCTTAGTCGACAGACTCGCCTCATACGATCCATCGAAGGAAGGTTCCGCGTAATTCGTCACCTGACCATGGGCTCGGAGGGATGACGCCCGGCTCTGCAGGATCAAGGAGCTCAAAGCTAGTCCGGAGGGAATGGCACTGAATGTGGCGCTCAGATCATGAATAAATGGAGCGAGCGAGCCATAGTGGATGCGCGCCTCGCGATAGCTGAGCGTGCCATCGTAAGACCTTTTCAGCACAGAGTAGGAAACCTGAGAATCCAGGTTGCGGACATCCGCAGTCACCATCGCGTGCCGATCGTTATAGAAAATCTCTCCGCTGTTCAATACGAAGTGCCCGATCGCCATGTCGAAAACGCTTGCGGATGCCCCTGAGGTAGAACTGCGCGACTGTGGCAGATTCGATTTTCCGCTCGAGTCGATGGATAAATGCACCACTGGGCGATCCACGGTTACCTCTTGCAGATCAATCTTCTTCGACTGAAACAGATGGATCCCCAAGCCGACCGCGACGCGGTCTGCTGAAAACAGAGGCGGCTGCTGATCGGACTCCGCGCCTCGAATCCTAATTTCATAGATATCCGCACCTAGGTTTGTTCGATGAAACGACAAATTCCGTATCTCCACGCGGGCCCCTATGGCAGCTTGGATACGCTGCATAATCAAGGCAAGAACGTAGCGATGCGCGAAGTCGGTATTGAGAAGGAAGATTGTAGCGCCTGAAATAATTGACGCGCACACGACCAAGACTAAGATCCATCGGCCAATTTGTCTTAGATGCGGCATACGTTCCCCCCAAACTGACCCATTCAAACCACGCACATTTCACAACCCCTTACGCCTGGCCTCGATCAAAACGACTGTCCCAACGTTACAAATATCTGAGTCGATCTCAATCCAGGAACGGGATTCAAGTTTCGACCAAGATCAATTCGTATCGGTCCGATGGGCGTTTGGTATCGCAGGCCTACGCCAATCGAATTACTGTAGCCCTGAATTAATTCATGAAAATTAATCGCCTGGTATACGTTTCCGCCGTCATAAAAAATCACGCCGCCCAGGCCCTTTTTTATCGGAATAGGGAAGCGTCCCTCGGAATTGAAAACAAAGAGCTGCCTTCCGCCAGAGGGAACAGATACCTTCGCCGTACAAGTCGCCGGGTCGTTTTCGACGGTACACAATAGCGCGTCGGCCTGTGGTCCGGCGCCGTTCAAGGGGAACCCGCGAAGGCTGTCGGCTCCCCCAGAAAAGAAGCGCTTCGCGAACGGAACGTGACTCCCTGCGAACGACGAGATCAGGCCCAAACGAACATTGTTGGCCCAAACTAGCCAGGGCCTTGCCTCCCAGTAATACGATGCCTGACCGAAAAAGCGCGCCACGTTGTCGCTCGAGCCGAGCGCTTTTGGGCTGAGCTGGAAGTCAAGAGTTTGATAAGTTCCCTTGTGTGCGTCGAGCGGCTTGTCGCGCGTGTCTCGCAAGTAGGAGGCCGATAGCGTAGACATGTGCGTGGATAAATCTTCCGTCGGCACGAAATTCTGTATTAGCAGATGGTTGAGAGACGTCTGATCAAACGTATAGCCCAGTTGTAATCGCTGTGTTTTCGCTGCATCCAGGCCCCTCTCGAGCTGGAACTGCGCCTGTCCGACACGAGCCGCAAAAAGCGGATTTTGGGTATTCCGTTCGGCAGAAGCATTGATCAGTGATTTCCAGTTTGTATCCAGAATCTGTGGATCCCCGTACGATAAGGTTCCTTTTTGATCTAGAGAAGATATGAGGGCGGAAACGGACAGTGTCTCTGCCCTGCCTCGAAGATTGAGCCGCGAATACGAGATCGATCCAAGCGGGCTGATGATCGTCTTTTCGATGATAGTGAAATTGCGGGGCAGCCCGACGGTTGGTAGACCCGGTAGTATTAGAACTCCAGTTGAAAGACTTCCGCTACGGGGTGTTGACTCAAATCCCACACCATACGTCAACGAATTGCGTTTCGACTCATGAACCCGAACAATTACATCTTCATCGGTTTGGTGGCTAATCGCGCGGCGCGGAGACACGTTCGCCCAGTCAAATACACCTAAGTTGTAGAGGTTGCTCTCCCCCTCGAGCAATTTATTCTCACTCATGTACGATTCCGGTTTAATGTTTACGGCTCGCTCGATCAGGTCCACGCGCGAATGTTGTTGGCCGGTGTAGACGACCTCCACAACGCGCACCCGAGGGCCTTCGTCAATCATGTAAGTGACGGCGACGCGGTGGGGATCCTGCGAGACGGGAGTTGCTTCGGCCCGCAGCGTGGCATTCGGATATCCGAGGTTCAGATAAGACGCAAGGATGCGGTTTTTGTCCTGCGTGACCCGGTAGGGGGAATAAGGCTGGCCTGGCTTGATCAGCAGAGCCCCGTCGCTCAGGCCGGTGAGGTCCTGACTTACATCACCCTCCGTTCGAAACGAATCGACAATCGTGCGCGCACCTTCGTTTATTTCGAAAGTCACATAGATATTTGAGCCGCGTTCAACGACCCTTGAAGTTGTTTTGGCCTCTAGGTAACCCGCGTTATGCCAGTAGGAATCCAGATTGGCTTCCGTCTTTCGGAGGAGATCTTCGCTGAATGTCCCGCGCGACAGAAGGTGCGACTTCTTTACCAGGATTTGATCCTTCAGAGCGGCTTGATCAATCTCATGATTTCCCATCACAGTGACATCCGCGACGTGATGCCGGCCATCCCGCTCAATGATGTAAGTCAATGTGGTCTCAGAGGGCTTCGTATCCATTTTCGGAGAAACCCTCGCCTCAAAATACCCCTTGCTTTGGAAGTAGGAAGTAATGTTCCTGGCCCCAATGTCCACGAGCTCTTGATCTACCGCGTTTTCTTCATAAATGGGGATTTGGCTGTGCAGTGTCTTCTTTGGAACCCGCGCTCCGGTCGTGCGAACGACAACTGTCGGACCCAAAGTGACATCGAAATCGAGGTCAGCACGATTGGTGTTCGGGTCGTACTGAGGCCGTAGCCGGACGTCGCTGGAGAGATAGTTCTCTCTGCCTAGATAATCCCGCAAGAAGCGTTGAGCCGAACGCAGACGCTCGGTGTCGTACCGCTTACCCTCCTTGAGATTCGCCCCATGTAAGCGCGCACGAAGAGAATGCAACGAGCTTTGCAGCCGTTGTGCCACGTCGAGCGGCGGTCCGACGATCTTGATTTTTCCAAAGCGCGCTTTTTTGCCGAGCGTGACTCGATACCTGATGGCAACTAACTGATGAACTTCATCGAGTTGAGTTTCCGGTTGAATCTTGGCGGCAAAATATCCGGCCTGTGCCATGAATTGTTCCAGCGCCGGAACCGCCTCCTCGACCTGAGTCTTTTCATAAACCTCGCCTGGGCGGTATCGAACCACTCCCAAAAGCTGCGAGTAGCTAAATGCTCCCGCTCCCGGAAATTCGAGCACCCCGATGTAAAAGGCAGGCTCCATGATGAATTTGAGGCGCAATCCACCTTGCTCGGGAAGTAGACTCGCTTCCACGTCGGTGAATTGGCCGGTAGCCTTAAGAGCTTCGAGGCTTTCTCGAATCTTATCGCTTGAATAGGGTTGTCCTGCCTGTTGGCTGACAAGATGCTTGAAGGATTCTGCGTCCAGCGTAGGTCTGGCAACCAGTTCCACCGCGTTGACAGGTTGGCCGTCGAAGAGGGTATTAGGGGCCATCTCCTGGGTCTCAAGCGTAGGTACCAGACACAAAAAAAGAATGGGAACGATCGGCAAAATAAATCGGACACCTACCACTGCTTCCTCTTGTGTGAATCACTTGCTTTTCCGAGAAGCATTGCCGTCGCAGAACGTACGCCAGCCGATATGGCATGGGCTTCACCGAATGACACGCTAACAGCTGCCGCGAAGTCGCGTACCGCTTGATTGATTCGCTCCGCATTATTGAGAAACTCGCCGACTACCTTGTCCGCTTGAGACAATTGCCGCTTTGAAATGCTCACAGCTTGCTCAACGGGTGGTCTAATTTGTGTCAGAAATTCGTTGGCCGTTTTCGCCGTCCTGTTCAGAGCCTCCATCGTTTCCACGACTTTCTCGGCAATGTCGCGCACTCCCGCACTCCCTGGCGTAGGTTTCAGCAGGTTCAACACTCGGATAAGGAAGGCGATGACAAAAATCTGAATCGCGATAAGTAACGCAAGGAAAATAATAATTAGCCAAATTTGGAGGTCGCGTTCCATAGGAGCCACGGGGATCTGCCATCAACCATAGGTTTCGTCCGGGCGGGTGTTCGACCTATTTTTCCGAATCTAGATATGACCAATGGAGATTTCAATAGGGTAAAACCTGTACACACTAATGAAACTCTCCGTTTGGGTGGGTCACGTGCAGATGCCGAAGACATGAATGCATATCGACAGGTAGATCTTCATCCTCAGTCGCTGAATTAGGCCCTGCCTACGTCGGCAGTGGCAAGGAAGGTTCCATCTTCCAGACCGGAGTCGGAATGCGGATGCAAGAGTGCAATTTCCATCATTGCAACCCGCACCTGATTCTCGAGAAACTCGGGATCGAGAACGAGGAAATTAACTGCTTCCAGCGCTTACGAGAAATACTGGCAGCTTCCAAGTGATCTCTGACTGATTCATTCTGTTAAGCGTTGTAACAAAATGAGCAACCCAATACCCCACAAAGACCTTCTAATTGTATAGATGCAAGCCTGTGTGGCACAAAGCGGCGCCCAGCAAACCTCGAAATCACCCAGCCGACTCCAGAAAGGTGGAAATCATGCGAATCGCACGGCTGATCGGGTTGGTGCTAACTGCAATTCTCGTGTCAATGATTCCAATTCAAACCCGAGCGCAAGTTGCTGTGGGCATCTCCGTCCAGATTGGTCCGCCGGCCTTGCCCGTCTACGAGCAACCGTTTTGCCCGGGGGATGGTTACATCTGGACACCCGGATATTGGGCCTACGGCGATGATGGATACTATTGGGTGCCGGGCACATGGGTACTCGCTCCCGTCGGAATGCTGTGGACACCCGGATATTGGGTCTGGCAAGACGACTCCTATGTCTGGTATCCCGGCTACTGGGGACCTCAAGTTGGTTTCTACGGCGGGATCTTCTATGGCTTCGGTTATGTCGGCACGGGCTATGAAGGAGGATATTGGAATCACGGGGCCTTCTACTACAACCGCTCGGTCAACAACGTCACAAACGTGACCAATGTTTACAACAAGACCGTCGTGAACAACGTAACGGTGAACAACGTCAGCTACAACGGAGGTCCGGGCGGAACGTCCGCGCGGCCAACGGCTGCTGAACAAGCTGCGGCACGCGCGCCGCACACACCCGCGACGGCCGCACAAATGCAGCATGAGCGCACTGCCAGCACCAATCGTTCGCAACTGGCGTCCGTGAACCACGGCAAGCCGGAAGTTGCGGCAACGGCGGGACCAGGGGAGTTCACGTCAAAAGGTGCGGTGCCAGCAAAGGCGGCAGCTCCGTACAACCCCGCCCCGCCTAAGATCCTCACGCCGGAAAGGGCGAATCGGCCGGCCAATCCCCCGGCAGAGACAAATCCTCGGCCATCAAATCCGCGGCAACCGTCATTCGGGCCTGAAAATCCTTCTCGAGATGCTAATCTACAAGGCGACGTGAAGCGCCAGCAGGACCTTCAGAAGCTCCAGCAGAAGCAAGATGAAGAGCGGCAGCGGATGGAGACGCAGCACCAACAGGAAATGCAAAAACAGCAGCAGAAAGGTGCGGAGAAGAGGGAACAACAGGCGCCACCGCAACAAAATCAGCAACAGGAAAAGGAACAACAGAAGTCCAGGCAGCAGGAGCAGAAGAAGCCGCAGCAGGAGCAAAAGACGCAGTAGGCCAAATTATCCCTCCGCACTAGCGTTGCGGAAGACGCGCTGATTGGTGTTAACCTCAACCACGTTGCCTGTTTTACTGCTCGAGTAGTAAGTGATCGGAATCCGATCAGCTAGCGCGACGTTGTGGAGTCGAGATGTGGTGCGGTGGTTTAGGTGCAGCCTATCTGTGGCCGGCCCTTTCGTCTGCCGGTGCCTCACTAGCCTCACCATGCTTTCGTTTCCACATCCCGCTCATCGAACCGGGCGTGCGGATTTGCCGCATCCGGCTCTCGGAAAAGACTCACACCATCGCCGTAGCCATTGCCTGTGACGCCGTCTGCAACTTCTGAAAACAAATCGGGAGTTGTCAGGCTGATCGCCAATCTCCCTTTCCTTCGTCGCTTCTGGCGTCCGCCTTCAACTGAGGCCCCTTCAGTCGCAGCACTTCCGCAGTCTCGATGAGCGTCAGATGCCGCACTCCAATTGGCGCCGGCAAGTTTCGTTGACTCTTTTTCATGGCCCTACTTTAAGACACTACGACCGCCCCGGGGCTGTTCCTATTTCACTCCTGTTCCGAGAAACATCACCATTCGACGCACCACACCTCAAAGAATCAAAAACAATCAAAACGCCATGCGAGAGCCCAGCGCTGTCAGAAATTGCTGCGAAGGCTTTCCGATCGTGACTGTTGCAGCGACGTGCTCAGGACCGTACGCCACTGACTGTCACGTTTGAATAAGTGGCGAATTCAAAGAGAATTCAAAGGTTTCAAAAGCGCCGAATCCGCGTTCACGGGCGGATTTGCTGCTCGATGAATAGCTGCGCAGTCTTCCATGACGCTATTGTTTCTCGATGATGTGGAGAACGTCGCGCAGACTATCTGCCGCGATTTGAACTACTTCAGGGTTCCGGAGTTTGCGCGAGAAGGCCGTGAGGACTGTCAGGCGAGTGCAACGCGATAGGCTTCTGCGGTCGACCACAGACCATGCAGCTGTGCACTTGAGAGCTCAGCAGAATCAAAAAACAATCAAAAAATGCGACAGAACAACGAAGTGTCTCGTGCCTACTGAGCCTGCGAACGCCACCCTCTTCGACCGTACCGGTTCCTCGCACCTAGCGTCGGCACTTGTGGGGACTTTTGTGGGTAATTATTTCTTCTTTCGGAATCGGTCAAGGAACGCCTTCTTCCTACGATCAAAAATTCCGTGCACATCCGCCGCAATGATAGGCTCGTTCGCTGTTCCGCTAACCAGCATCGGCACCCCGTTGGCTCGGACCCCGGTCTCTCCTGCAGCGCTGTCCAGTTTTGTAAGTAGACCAGCACCTATTTTCCCGATTCCTTGCGCTGCAGTTACCCTCACGCTAAGCGCAAAGTCGAGGTCACTCGTTGGAGATACTGTGCCGCCCCCAGTTATAACCCCTATTGCAGGGACACGGGCGTAAATCTCATCGACCTGAGTGCCCTCGTTTGTAATCCGCAGATCCGCTTGCAATTTATTGATACTCGCTGAATCGCCCGTCTTTATCCCGCTCAGGGCTGCTATGCCGCGGATCCTCGATCCGAGATCAAAGCCTATTTCGCGTGTGTTGTTTAGCTGCATGGGTCCTTCAATTATCGGGGCACTCGCAAGGCCGTTAAAGTTCAGTGTAATATCCAGAGTGCCTCCCTTCAGGATGGCTCCGGTAGGCAATTTTATTCCAGCAGCCGTCATGCGCGCCTGCAACTCATCGATCGGCAATTTCTGACCGGTCATCTTCAGGTTCAACACCGGATTTTCGCTTCGCAGTTGATACGTTCCGCTCAGGTCAATCGCCACGGGATTCCCATCGGCCGACGCGTTGATGAGTGTCGCTGTCATCTTGAAATCGAGATTATTTCTGGAATCGATGGAGCCGCTGCCAACCACATTGCCAAGCGACGGAACGACAACGATAAGATGGTCGACTTTGAGACCATCAGGAACCATTCGCAGGTTGGTCGTGAGCTTTTCGATTTGCAGATCCTTGCCGGCCATCCCCGTTAGCGAAGAAATAGTCGGCATCTTCGACCCGAGGTCGAAACCAGTGAGTCTCGCGCCGAATAGCCCCACGTTGCCGGTAGCGACAATTTTGTTGGTCGGGCCAGTGAGATTGAGATTTGCGTTCAGCGTGCCACCTTTGAGCGTTGCGCCTTTAGGAAGAAATATGCCGAGAGCGGGCAGGAAAGATTCAAGATCCTTTGCGGGCATATCTTGGCCATCGAGCTTGATGTTGAGGACGGTCTCCTCAGCGGTCTGGTAGGTGCCGTCGAGATGCGCTGCAGCATTGCCGATCTTCAATGTAGACGGATTCAGGACGCCCGTATTTTTGATCAGATCATACTTGGTGCTGAAATCAACGCCTGCAGGTTCCGAGGCCGGTGAACCGCCGGCGATCAGCAGTGCTTTGGACAATTTGGCCGTGCCTTTGGTTTCCACTTCTCCGTTCTGCAAGCTAAGAGTCTCATCGAGATCAAGGACGCCGCCGAGTCCCAAGGAAGGATTGAGGAATCCGGTCGACGCGAGATCGAGAGACCTCACGTCTACCTTAGCGTTGACGGGAGTGAGCGAGGCATTGGTACGATCGACGGGGCCAACATTACCATCGAATCTTAGTCTACCCCCGCCCGGTAGATCAGCGGTGACGACGACGGAAAACCTGGTAGCCATGGCCACATCGGAAGCCGAGATACTGACGTGGTCGTAGGTGGTCCGTTTCTGCGAGTTCGTCGAACCGATGTTGATCTGGCCGTCCTCGAACTCAAGCTTCTCGATTGATAAGCTGGCGGTCGAACTCGGTGAACTGGAGGGCTTGACAAGTTCCGCAGTCTGTGTCAGTCGCGCCTTAGCCGAGGAACTACCTAGCGAGGAATAGTTCCACTGGCCTGCGGTGTTCCGAATGAGCGTGACCTGCGGGTTCTGAATGGCAATACCCGTGACGTTCGAGCGTTTTGGAAAAGATCAGTGGCATAAGTTGGATGCCAACCTTCAAGGATTTCGCAGTGAGGAAAGGGGATGGACTGAACTTGGGATCATCGCCAATAGAGAGATCTTCCGCGGCGAGCGATCCACTAAAGAGTGACAGCCTGAGATTGCCCAGCGTGACTTTGCGTCCGAGTGCGGCTGAGGCCTTCTCCTCAATACTCGGCCGAAACTGATTGCCCGGAACTAGAAATGGCACAACCAGTGTCACAATAATGAAGATTCCAACGATGACGAGGATGATGCGAAGTTTACCTATCATAATGACCTTCGCTGAGGACGCGGCCCGCCCAATAATGAGTGAGAACGATGATAACACAGTAAGGAATATGAGATGTTCTGAGGTCCGCATCGAGGAATATGAGAATGTCTCGACTAGCCAATCGACGGACAATTGTCTTCCCTTTAAGCCGGACCGAGAACGGAGCGCGCGGATTATTTTTAAGCGCCAGACGTGCCCATCAAATCTGTTCAGCTTGATTCAAAATTGAGGTAATTTGGCCGTCTTGCTGCATCGCATCGCAGCTAACCTCAAGCTTCACATATTCCAGAGTGCGTATACTTGGGGATGACAGCTATAGTTTTGCCGCGCGCGCAGTTGTCGCACAAACGGAGCGCCTCGCCTGGCGCATGTGTTCGGTGCTAGAGCGCGAGCTGATTCTGCGGTGATTCGGGGGTTCGTTTCCCCACGAGAGGATCTCCAATGCGTACAGAGTTCAGAGTTGCGATGGGCACAGGAATCTTGGTGTTGGTCTCGTGTGTATGGGCGCGGGGCGCGCAACAGTCCGCGCCACCGCCCCCGCCACCGGCGGTGGCGCAACCGAAACCCGGTTCGATGACGGCCGCCACACCGGCCAAATCGGGCGCCGCATCTTCAATTGCATCGGTCGTTTCACCAGATGCGGCAGCAGCCTCCCCTGCGGCCGCGACTCGCAAAGCATGGAAGTGCCTGAAAGACGGGCTGGCGGAAAAGAACTATGACCGTCGTGCGCAGGTGATCGCGGCATTGGGCACGATTGGTTTGCGGCGGGACGCCGTCTCGCTGGTTGAGGGCGGCCTAAACGACAAGGACTCCCCTGTTCGGCAGGCTGCTGTCGATGTTCTCGGGACTATGAAATCGCGCGGCTCGATTCCGAAGTTACGGGCTGCCCTGGACGACAATTCAGCCGTGGTCAGCTTTGCCGCAGCGCGGGCGCTGTGGATCATGGGAGACAGAAGCGGCCAGGATCTTTTTCGGGAGGTTCTGGAGGGCGATCGCAAGGTTTCCACAGGATTGGTTCGCGGAGGGTTGCAGCGGGTTCATGAAGAGTTGCACGATCCCAAGGCCCTCGCCGAATTAGGGTCAGAGCAGGCGGCGGGAGCCTTCCTGGGGCCCGCAGGGTTTGGAGTTACGGCGGCAATAGAGTTGGCGAAGGACAAGGCAGCGCCGGCGCGCGCGATCTCAGCCCGGCTGCTTGCGGATGACACGAGTGATGATGCGCGGGAGGTTTTGCGGGCAGCGTTGCAAGATAAGAGTTGGATCGTGCGCGCGGCTGCAGCCGAGGCGCTCGGGGTTCACGGTTCGTTGAACGATGTCACGATGCTCGTACTGATTTTGGATGACCCGCGAAAGGAAGTTCGCTATCGAGCGGCGGCAGCGATAATACGGGTGACATCACGCCGAATGTCATGACGGCGGATGTGAGCCGCCAAAACTGCGGAATCGTCAATAGAAAAAAGAAACGCTTCCGCTTTGCGGCAACTCTGAGCGGAACGCGGATCGAAGCGTTTATACATGTTGATCGGTACCGTTCTTGTGCCAATGTCGGTCCGCTAGCCTACAGCACTGGGCTGGAGCGGCTTCCTTCAATGCAGAGCATTTTTAGCTCGGCGGCGTGGCGACAGTAGGCGTAAGCAGAGAGGAAACGTGATCGGAGCCACGCCGGTGAGCTAAAAATGTATTGGACTGAACCGCTGCAAGATTCATGTGCTATGGGTTTTGATTGGTGAGTGGGAGGCGACATGGAGAGAACAGGCCGTAAGTAATGGCGGAGACGCGCTTGGTGTGCTGTGATTGGGGGTCTTCTGCAGGCCCGCGTAGGGCAAAATGCGAGGTGCTCGGCCGACCACATAGGGTTTTGAATGCCGTAGGACAACACCACTCCCTGGACTCGCCGGCCTCGAGTTTTTGGAGAGAGCGAGTTGGATTCGCACACGATCGATCATGAAGTGTCATGGATGGCCGGCGAAGAACGAACCTCAGGCAGAGCCTTGATCGTGATCATCCGTCCTCGATGGCAAACGGGGCATTCCCGCAAAGAGCGGCCCGTGAGCCTCTCGTATCGATCACGATAGTCCTCTGGTGTCGCGGGCTCGGAAGAACTCAGATTTGGAGGAGCCATATCGAGGAGCTGGCGGCAACGCTCCAACTTGTCTTTCCGGTGTCGATTGCCCAGGAACCCGTAGTAGCGAATGCGGTGAAATCCACTCGGTAGAACGTGGAGTAAAAATCGCCGGATGAACTCGTCCGCCGTGAGAGTCATGGTTTTCTGCTGATGGTTGTCGCGGTAATCTCTCCAATTAAATTTCACTTGGCCATTTTCGATGCCGACGAGCCGATGATTGGAAATGGCGACGCGGTGCGTGTAGCGGCCGACATAGTCCACCACTTGCTGTGGCCCGGCGAAAGGTGGCTTGGCGTAGACGACCCATTCCACGTTTCGCACCAAATCGAGATGACGGGTGAAAGGCTGTCGATCTTGGAGTGCCTGAAGCGAAGAGAAGAACTGCAACTTGCCGACATCGAAGGCTTGCTGCAGATACTTCAAGAACAATCGGCGGAACAGGCGGGAGAGCACCCGTACCGGCAAGAAAAAGCGAGGGCGGCAGGAGATCCACCGGGCACCATCCGGTGCAATCCCGCCGCCCGGGACGACACAATGCAGATGAGGATGGAAAAGCAGGCTCTGTCCCCAACTGTGCAGTACGGCGAAGAAGCCGATCTCTGCGCCCAGATGTTTGGGATCGGCAGCGATGGTGGACAAGGTCTCGGCCGTGGCTCGGAACAGAATGCTGTAGACGAGATCTTTGTTCTGGTAAGCAATGGCAGCGATCTGTTCGGGAATCGTGAAGACGACATGAAAATAGTGTGTGTGGAGAACTTCGGACTTTCGTTGTTCGACCCACTGGGCACGAGCGAGCGACTGGCACTTTGGGCAATGACGGTCTCGACAGGAGTCGTAGCAGGGCCGTTCGTGACTACAGCAGTCGCACCGCTCGAGATGACCGCCCAGAGCTGCGGTGCGGCACACCTGGATCGCGGTCATGACGCGCCGCTGTGCGGAGGACAGTGACGGGCCATGCTGCTCACGATAGGCTTCGCCGTAGCGACGGAGGATGTCCGCCACTTCCAGCTTCGGGCGATCCATGGGGGCCGATGGTTAGAAATGCTGGGGTGGAGTGGGCTGGACCTCCCTGGAAACAGGGCGAGGCAGCAAATCCAGTGGGCTCGATGTCGAGCACACTTTGCTGGTCGCGATGCGGAGATATTTTGCTGTGGTCGCCAGGCTGCGATGGCCGAGCAGCAGTTGGATGGTGCGAATGTCGGTGCCCGATTCCAGCAAGTGGACCGCAAAGGCGTGACGCAGTGAATGCGGTGTGATCGGTTTGGAGATTTTGCAGGTACGTTGGACGTGCCGACACTGCAACGCAACGGCATTCGTCGTAATATGCCAACCCGGCTTGTCGCCTGGGAAGAGCCAGTGGTCAGGCCTTTCCACTCGCCACCAGTCACGCAGGATCTCTAACAATTTCGGTGAGAGCATCACGTAGCGATCTTTCTGCCCTTTGCCTTGCTCGACACGCAAGACCATGCGCTGGCTGTCGATGGCGGGTGCCGTGAGAGCCACGGCCTCGGAGATGCGCAGACCTGCTGCGTAGCACACGGTCAGAATCGCGCGATGTTTCCTGCTGGTGACACATGCAAAGAACTGAATGACTTCCTCTGGGCTAAGAACAATGGGCAATGTCTGGGGTTTTTTCGGAAGCGGAAGAATGTCTTTAAAGGACCAGTCCTTCTTCAGGGTGACCCCATAGAGGAAGCGCAGCGCCGAGATCGCAACCAGGATCGAAATGGGGGCCAACTTCTTTTCGTTCATCAAGTAGATCTGATAGGCCCGAATCTGTTCAGGTCCCAGCAGTTCTGGTGACTTTTTAAAGTGGCGTGCGAATAGCGAGACTTGCCGGACGTATGACTCCTGGGTGCACTTAGACAGGTTCCGAACCTGCATGTCCTCGATCATGCGTTGCCGAAGAGATGTCATGGAAAGCTCCTTTGCGAAGTGAAATGCGCTGCAAGCAGCAGCTCTATGCTTTCGCAAAGGAACGTTCTCAGGGGGAATAGATCTTCAACTGGCACAGTGGCGAGCGCGATCCGTTATGCCGACGCGACTGCTGCACCACCACCTACCGCGTAGCGGTTTAGTCCAAACGGCTTTATCGAACGCGCGCAGAGCACGTCACGTAACTCTGCTCCTTCTCGAAAACGCGCGTCCGATAAAGCTCTAACGTTTGCAGGACTTGGCGATTGGTCGGGAACCAATCAGAAGAGCCGGCAGCGTTGGAAGAACAGACTGAGGGTATGATTACTGCGAGGTATCGGTTCGCCAGATTTGGTCTACAACCCTTGTTACTCTACTTGTTTTGGCATACTCGAGATGGGCTTAGCGACACCTCTATGACTATTCGGCATACTTGAGAAAAAATGGATCACAGTAAATGTAAACATAACCGCGGCGATCACTCCGATGATACGCACATTCCAGACGTACCCCCTTCTCTGCAAGTTCTGAAGCGGTTTATCTCTTATATCAGCCTTTCGATACACGGGCCTTAGGGCATGTTCATAGAACTTATCAGGCCACAAGAGGCAGGCGATTGCCGCCACGAGAAAAAATGTTCCCACTAGGATTTCGATTGTGATTTGAAAAGTTGTTAACATCTGGATCCCCCAAATAGCTTCAACGATAGGCGACGCCGATCCGATTCTCCTTCTGACGGCACCTACATGTTCAACTTTATACCCTCAAGTCAGCCAACTCCTCTTATCGGACTGTGGCTTTTTGCATCGCACCAGTATTTGGGCCACATTCCGCTTATCGGGACTTAAGATCTTAAGATTGCGGTGGCGCCCAGTCGATCGATCCCCATGCAGATTCCTCGTCGTCCCTCCCGCCGCGGCGGAATCATCCGTGCAGCACGTTCTTAGTTTTCTACACGCTGTCAAGACGCGATGCGTTCCCTTATGTCGTTTGGCTCGCTGATCAGCTCTTCGAAGACCGATCGATAGTGAATGGTGGCCTGGCGCAGTTCCTCCGTGCTGGCCCTACCACGTGAGTGCTGAACCGCAATGTTGTGAGCCGTACGGTAGTTCTCCACTACCATTGCGTGATCCACGGAGATGTCAGCTGCCCGCTGTTCAAAATCAGCATTGGCGGCTGGATAACCGCGCGTTGACATGATGTCTGCTAAGAGTCGATCGGCTTCTGCTATAGCAGCGCCTGGATTGTCGACGAATTGCGCCTGAACCATGCGCCAGGACTCTACAAAGATCGCACGGTCCCTGGGCGTGAGCGGCCGAATATGCAAATGCTCGACCCGTTTCCAGCGGTCATCGAGTTTCCCTTCCACGCGGCGCCGGTCACGCGTTCTCTCTAGTTCGCGTGCATATTCAGGGCCGAATTGGGCGCGCAATCGTTCTGTTCGGCGCCTCTGAACAACCATCCAAGCCACGACCGCCAAAATCGCAATCGTGACAAGAACAGCGACTACGATCCACATCGTTGCGCTCATCATATTCATGACGCTACCTCCGAGTATTAGATTAGGAGTTGCTGGGCGAGTCGGGCTGAGGTGAACTCAGGACGATAACGTTCAACATCCACATAAGAAACAGAGCAATATTCCCGCCAAGTAAGCAACCAATCGCTAAGAATCAGCACGAATTGAGGTTATGGGTCGCTCTAGCGATTCGCTGAACAAAAGACAAGCGGTGTAATATTGACCTGACCGGGGATTTTTGTACCAAATGAAATGATAGAGAGTTCACGCCCGCCTGGACGACCGTTCTATTACCGGGCCGACAGTGTTAGCACTCATTTGCACGCGTTCGCTACACCCCGAACTTTTCGAAAGAGCATCGTCGATAACGGTCTTGAGTTCCAGATCGGCCACTCGTTCGCCGAGACGCTCCGTTTCCGGATTACGACCTGCCGTTGGGTTAATCCCCAGATTATTGTGCACCTGCTTCACCCCGGCTGTATCCTGGGCAATAGCCCCGGCCACGGTCTTGACTTCGTCCGAGGGAACCTGACCTGTCAAGGTAACTCCCGCTTGGATTGTTTCCACTTTGATGTCGAAGGGCGAAACGCGTTTTGACAGAAACAGGGCGGTGCGCACCCTGGAGGTTGTAGTCGCATCTTGCGTGGATTCTTTGACAGAATGGAATGCCCCTCGCAAAGACGCGCTCTGCGTGTAAGCGTAGTAGATGCCTCCTGCAAGGATTAACGCCAGAATCAGCATCAGAATCGTTTTGCTGGCACCTTTTTCGATCTTTCTGGAAGATTTCATGTCGTCCTCCTTCTCCAAGCTCGTCATGTCCTGATTCAATAGGGCTGAATAGCCATCTGACAGCTAGCTTGACTCTCCGCTCCTAACTGAGCGGGGGAGGACTGGAGCCCGCGGGTCCATCTTGAAATCCGATTCGATTCCTGACCTCGCGATTGCGGTTGAAACTCTTGCGAAACACAAACCGCAGGAGTTCGAGTTCAAGCTGTCGCGTCCTTCCACAAACCTGAGGCGAATTTTGCGGTGGGCACCTTGATATCCCAAGTTTCTGGTGCTTCTGTTAGTTCTTTCTCAGCCGCGAGCCAATCGGATAACTCATTGCCGGGGTGAAAGCCGTGCTCCAAATAAATTTGGTAAGCTCTTCGCGTTATTTGCTCGTGAGTTGGCACTTCCTTGTTTTCGGTATACATGTTAGAGCTCTCCTTGAGAATATCATCTAGACGATCTCCTCAATGGTTTCGACGTGAATCAAATTACTGCCCAATCCGATTGTGCCAGTGACTTTTACTGTCATCCCCTCGTAGGGACTCGCCTTTTTCGGGTTGTCGAGCGTATACCTAGATTTAGTGGCCGGATCACTCAGCACAAAGTTCTCGCCATTTTTCAGAATTGTGCCGAAGAACGTCTCGACCTCGGGCCGTGCTTGCATTTGAAGTTTGGGTGAAGCTATAAGCATAGTTTGAACGGGAGCCACCATCAGGGTGAACAGCGCTACGAATCCGGCCAGTGAGAGGAAAATCCGTTTCATACATCACCTCCGGCGAGGGCTGTGCTTATTTAGGGTGCAATCATCATGCCATGTCCATCCCTACCTAAATTTCGTGCCATCAATAAATTGCAGTGAATTGATCTCGTGGCGCGCCTAGGAATTTTTTTACGGCAGCCGGAAGAATTGTTCGACCGCCACATTTTCCGACCAGATTGAATAATTTACGCGGCATTTGCCAGATGCGGGTCGAAGTTGGGATGTAAATGCTTTAATTGCGTGACTTCAGATAATTTCAGGTCTGGCACGTAGTCTGCCGTGTTCACCATAGCCAGCCAGCTAGATGGGAACAGACGTGAGGTTGAAAAATGGACAGAAATAAACAGAGAGCAGTCAGTATTTTATTCGTTTTGGGCAGCATTCTGGTGCTAATGGCTACTTGGGATCTTCCCGAGGAGGAGTCGCCAGACGTGAAATGACGAAGGGAGGAGATTATTATCTTCGGCGCGGGCGTCCCTTATCTGTAGTAGCGGAAGTCCCGTTGGGAGCGTTTCGAACTCCTGAATCGCGGTTACAGCGGCCTCTGACAGCCCTCGCCGTAATCACGATCGAATAGACGAATTTCGCAGCAGGTACCAGCCAAGGCGCGTGTCTCTCGGCGTTCGATGCATAACATGGAGGACTGTCATGAGTCTAATTGCGACGGATGAATATCTAGCCCATATGGTTTTCGATTTATCCGATGCGTTCAGAACGTTTTCGACTGAAGCGGCAAAGTTGGGCGCTCTTTTAGAGCGGGCGGAAGACCTTGTTTCGCCGGAATGCTACGATGAGTTACGGAAACAGTGCATTGCCGAAGTCCAGGCCTTTGAGGAATACCTGAACCGAAAAGAAGAAATATTTGCGTACCTGAAGGTGGAATCACGCAGGGCATAATCCGCCATAGCGTGCAATTGCTCGCAGATAATAGGTTCCATTTCCTGCACTGTACGGCCAGGCTGCCCAAGCATTATGTTGAGAGGGGTGCACATATAGAGATAGTATGGGTCAAGTGCAAGGTAGCAGCGGACTGCTGGAATCCTCGGATTAGGCAATGCTTCGCAAGTCTGCAAAGATCGTTCCCGAGTGGTCTCGCAGGATAGAGGCCTTTCGCGGAGCTCTGGGACTATCCCAAACCGGCCTGGGCGAGCGAACGGACACATCCGCTATGACTGTCTCCCGATGGGAGCGCGGAGAGACAGAACCTTCTGCAGCGGCATATATACGGCTTGGGAATTTAGCGGGTGACCCGCTTTGCTGGTTCTTTTGGGGACGTGCAGGGCTGTACTCTGCGCACATCATGCGCGTTTTGCCAGCAGCGAGCCGCCGTTTACGACAAGGCAGGGTTGCAAGTGTGCAAGTCGTCCATGCTGGCGCAGAAAGCTTAATTTCCTTAAAGCCAAAGGATTTCGTTGCCATTCCTGTGCTCCCTGTCTATGCGGCGACTGCCGACGAGGATACGGAAGAAGTTACTGATCTCGACCAATTGAAACCCGAAGCGATATGGGCGGCACCTGCAGAGTGGTGCCCGAATCCCGCACGGACGGTCAGCCTTCGAGTAAAAGGGAATTCGATGTCGCCGCTAATCCTCGATGGCTACATCATCGCGGTTGATACTTCTGACATTTCTCGCGACAACCTAATCGGACAGATTGTCGTGGCATGGAACACCGAGAAAAAGCGGCTGCTTGTCTCGCGGTTGATGAGATTTGACCATACAGATGCTCTGATATCAGACCAGCGAGAGCATCAATCCGTTTCATTGGCCAACGAAGCCGAGTGGCGCATTGTGGGTCGGGTATTGTGGTGGACCGGTAGAGCGCATAGAGCGCAGTAAACGAACATGACAGCTTGGCCGAGTCCTGTGAAGTCCTCTTCTTGGAAACTAGCTTCCTGCACACCACTGGGTGTGCCAGAGCCCTGTGCGCTTTGACCCAGATGGCACGCGGCACAACGACACGCCTCGCAGGAAGTCAATTGTGCTCAGAAGTCAGCGCCACCGAAACCCGCCGACTGAGTGAAAGCGAGTCCTAGCATGCGTCGAAATAACAACGCTTACTTATGCAGTCTGCGAACACTTCTCTTCAAGCAGACGGTTGATCTCTTTTACCAACTCGGCCAGTTTCTGCGGGTCCTGCTCTTTCGATGCTCGTTCGGCGAGTACCATCCAACGTTCGGTCGCTTCGCTTTGCATAGCACCTCCGTCGAGCAAGAGAGCTACCGAAGCTCGTATACCACACATGTTAAAAGCCATCAATAAATCATACCGATGCGTTAATCACTTTTGACCCGGGTCAAAGTAAACGATTGAAGGCCGTTATCGAGGAAAAGGCTAGGTTCAGGTACCGACGCCACCCGCTAGCCAGACCATACAAAGCCAACAAGCCTAGAAACGCCTTTCTCATCCGTTATTTTCGAGGGTCGTAGACAAG
Organism: uncultured Acidobacteriota bacterium; assembly: GCA_963719875.1. Classification (GTDB taxonomy): domain Bacteria; phylum Acidobacteriota; class Terriglobia; order Acidiferrales; family UBA7541; genus Palsa-360. The sequence goes on from CAVRDJ010000004.1 coordinate 2,118,688, forward strand.
TACAGTAATTATGTTAATGAATTAAAGGATTCTTCCGGTACTCGTAGTGCTCCGGCATCGTTAAAGTTGTGAAGGAATCTGCAAGGCTGTTCAATAGGATTTGGGAAGCTTGATAAAGGAGTCGGTGATGCTGACACAACTTGAAAATCACAGGCAGAGATGGATTGGCGTTCTGGCCATCCTGGTTTCGTATTTCACCTTGAGTCCAATGGTAACACCCTTGAAGGCGCAGACCACAGTTCTGGGGGAATTGACATTTAAAGGCGCGTCGAAAGTGGAAAAAACATCCGGTGTGTGGATTGACGGCAAGTACGTGGGATATATGAGCGAACTTTGGGGCCCGAAGCGAATCCTGTTGATTCCTGGTGACCACGACCTAGCCGTTCGGCAGGCGGGTTATAAGGACTTCACGGAGACACTTACCGTGGAACCCAAGGAATTGTTGGCCGTTCCCGTCAAGATGGAGAAAGAAACCAGCGATACGTGGCCAAGCGTGACCGCTCAACTGAAAGTTGACGTTCAACCGGACCGCGCGGCCGTTTTCGTGGACGATAGATTTTTGGGGCATGCAGGGGAACTGGGCGGAGCCTTTCACTCCATGCTGCTCAGTCCCGGCACACACCGAATCAAGGTCGAATTGCCCGGCTACCAGAGTTTTGAAACGGATGTGACCTTAGTGGCCGGCCAGAAGTCAGTAGTTAAGACAAATCTTGCGAAGGGCAGCATTCGCCAGGCTGACGCCCTCATCTATGAGGCCAACAATTCCGGCCGCGAGAAGTAATCACACTTCGCATTCGCATGGAAACGGTCACCCGGAGGAGGTACTCTTTGCGCATATCATCCAGACAGGTAACTTCAATAATCCTAGCCGCGGCTTTTTTCTCACCAGTGCTCATCACCGGATGTGCGGCGCGCGTAAATACTGGCTATACTATTCACGACGGCTATTACAATGACGATCACGTGTGGGATGGCACTGAAGTAGGTTTCTACAGCCGCTGGGAAGGTGAAACCCACCGAAGTCATGTGGATTTCCGCAAACGCCATGCAGATGAACAGAAAGAATACTTTACTTGGCGCCACGGCCAGCACTAAACACTGAGCTGGAATTTCCATTTTGACTTGCCACATTCCGATACTCCCGTTTCTCATGCGGAATCCTACTATTGAGGGCTAGAACCAACAATTCTAAGACGTGATACCATTTGCAATTGATGAAGAGAGCGCTTTTGTGATCCCCTTGATTACGTTTGCTTGCGCGTTGGTCGCGCTAATCATAGCGATTATGCACGGGACAGGTAAAGGCACCCGGCCACCGCTCTGGATTGCCGTCGCGCTTCTCGCAATCGGCCTAATGCTTCCTTGGCTCATTGGGATATTGATACGGTAACTTGACTCCAGGAAGGACCTTGGCTTTCCACATTTCGACAACGCCTGCCAGCTCAACCGGTCGATGCAACACCATATAACCAGTTGATCTGACAATACTTCCAATCGAGAATCAATCTGTGCGACGGGACTCCTTCAGAACCTAAACAGGGCTTTTGTTTTGTTTGAATTGAAGCCCGCGAACGAAATCAGCCTCCTAGACCCCTACGAGAGGATTTTGGGCAAGTGTTGCATCGACCCATTGAGACCGCCCCGTTTATCAGGAAGTGGGCATGCCTTCATTAAGTAGGATATTTATCCTGTGCTATTGAGGAAGAATTGGACGGTTCACGGGGGCTCCCTACTTACTAATCCAAGCATACGTGATTTAACGTTCATGTCAAATCGCGCTACCAACCGAAAGGACCCATGCAAAATGGAGCTAGGGAAGACTGGATGAAGCTTTGTGAACAGGCTTCGACTGAGCAAGACCCAAAGAAATTGTTGATACTGATCAAAGAAATAAACAGAGTGCTTGAGGCAAAACGAGTGCGTCTAAACAAGAAGCAGGCCGATGAGGAAGATCAAGGCCTAACTCGTAGTGCGACCCGATAGAGTCTGATAGCCTCACGCAAAACCATTCAGTATTGGACACTCGTGCTGTGTTTAGATACGCCCGACATAGGTAAGCGTACGGTCAGTGACGTCTGGACGAAGTGTGGGTAAGTGGGGATGATGCCCGAAGTGGGCACTTGCGATGGTGTCCACTTGGGGGATACGTGGACACTTCGGCGCGGGCAATTGCTCACCGAGAGCCCAAACGACGGCGGTGGGCGGTAGAGGAGAAGCGGCGCATCGTCGAACAGACGTTAGCGGCAGGGGGATCGGTGGCGCGTGTGGCGCGGGCGCATGAAGTGAACGCCAACCAGGTGTTTCAGTGGCGCAGGCAGTATCGGCAAGGGTTGCTAGGCACTGGGAACGGCGAGACGGTGAGTTTACTTCCGGTTCGTGTGACCGAAGCACCGACAAGGGAAGCAGTGCGGTCGAGTGGTGAGCAGAGACGGCGAACCGTATGGGGCACGATCCAAGTGGAACTCCCCAAGGGACAAGTGCGCATCGTCGGGAACGTCGATGCGGAATCGCTGCGCGTGGTGTTGGAGTGTTTGCTGCGATGATCAGGCTGGCGACGGGAACGCAGATCTGGATCGTGGCGGGCGTGACGGACATGCGGCGTGGGTTTGTGGGGCTGAGCGGGATGGTGCAGACGGCGTTGGAACAGAATCCGTTTTCGGGGCAGGTGTTTGTGTTTCGTGGTAAGCGCGGCGATCTGATCAAAGTTCTCTGGTGGGATGGTGACGGGCTGTGTCTGTTCGCGAAGCGCCTGGAGCGCGGGCGGTTCATCTGGCCGCAGGCCACCAGTGGCACCGTGTCGCTCACACCAGCGCAGATGTCGATGTTGCTGGAAGGGATCGATTGGCGACATCCGGTGCGAAGTTACGCACCGCAGATGGCGGTGTGAGCAAAATAATTTTTATTTTCCTGCGCATTTTAATTTTGCTGTAACAAAAGTCTGCTAGATTTGCGGCGATGGTTGCCGCGCATCACACTCTCCCCGATCTCGACGCACTGCATCCCCACGAACTGAAAGTTCTCATCCTCTCCCAGCACGAACAACTCCTCTCGAAAGACGAGCAACTTGCCTCGCGCGACACGGAGATCGAGCATTTAAAGATGCTGATCGCCAAGCTGCGACGGATGCAGTTCGGGCGCAAGTCGGAGAAGCTGGATCGTCAGATCGAGCAACTGGAGTTGCGGCTGGACGAGTTGCAGGCGACGCAAGCGGAGAACACCAGTGCTTCACAGACACCCGCAGTCGCCGCAGCCGATGCGAAAGTGAATGAAAAACCGGCGCGTCGACCACTGCCGGAACACTTGCCGCGCGAAGTGCGGAAGTATCTGCCGAAGCAGGAAGCTTGTCCGGACTGCGGCGGTGAGCTGAAACCTCTGGGTGAAGACGTTTCGGAAATCCTGGAGTACGTGCCGGCGCGATTCAAAGTGATCCGGCAGGTTCGACCGAAGCTGGCCTGCGCGTGCTGCGAACGGATCGTGCAAGCCGAAGCGCCGAGCCGTCCGATCCAGCGCGGCGTTGCGGGTCCGGGGCTACTGGCACATGTGTTGGTCTCGAAATACTGCGATCACTTGCCGCTGTATCGCCAGTCGGAGATTTACGCGCGGGAAGGCGTGGAGCTGGAACGGTCGACGCTGGCGGACTGGGTGGGCGGCACGAGCCAGTTGCTTGCGCCGCTGGTGGAAGCGTTGCGGCGTCACGTGCTGAGCGCGAACAAGCTGCACGCCGACGACACGCCAGTTCCGGTGCTGGCGCCAGGAAATGGCAAAACGAAAACGGGGCGGCTATGGACCTATGTGCGAGACGACCGCCCTGCGGGAGACGCAACACCAGCGGCGGTATGGTTCGCCTACTCGCCGGATCGCAAGGGCGAGCATCCGCAGGCGCATCTCGGCAATTTTACGGGCACGCTGCAGGCGGATGGTTACGCGGGATTCGAGGCGGTGTACGAAACCAGGCGCATTCAGGAAGCGGCCTGTTGGGCGCATGTGCGCAGAAAGTTCTACGATCTGCACGTCGCGCATCGTTCCCCGGTCGCTGCCGAAGCGATGGAACGCATCGCCGCACTGTATGCCATCGAAAAAGAAATTCGCGGCCACGCGGCGGGGGAGCGGCGCGAGGTCCGCAACGCGCAAGCGCGACCGTTGCTGGACTCGCTGAAGCAATGGCTGGAAGAGACGTTAGAAAAACTATCGAGAAAATCAGACACGGCGATGGCGGTACGTTACGCGCTCTCGCGCTGGGATGCCTTGCTGCGCTACGTGGACGATGGCCGCATCGAGATTGACAACAATGCCGCTGAGCGCTGCCTGCGCACCGTCGCTCTGGGCCGCAAGAACTACTTGTTCGCCGGGTCGGATGCCGGCGGCGAGCGAGCCGCCGCACTCTACAGCCTGATCGGCAGTGCCAAACTCAACGGTCTCGATCCCGAAGCGTATCTTCGCAACGTGCTGTCCCGCATCGCCGATCATCCGATCAACCGCATCGAGGAACTACTGCCCTGGAACGTCACGCCGGAATTCGCCAGGGCCTCCGCCAGCGCCGCTTAACAAACCCCGCTTCTTGTCAACACGGTCAGGTTCGGACGCTTACCGACATAGGCCAGCCCAGCACGGAGATGGATGCATCGAAGGCGGTCGCCTAACCTCACTTTTCCGAATGACTGAGGCATACGTGCTTGGCGAAAGCCTGCTCGCGCATCTTTTTCACATGCTCTATTATTTCGGTAAGCGTAAGCCCATCAAGAACGCAGCCCGGATTGTAGAACTGGTACCCACACTGGCTGCATACCCATTCTTGACTAATCTCAATTAACTCTCGTTCAATGATCCAAGCCGATTTTTGTTAGTTCATCTCGGACTGACTTCGTAAGATAGGGCTTTGCAAGTTCCCGTTTGAGTCGGGCCAGCAGTGCCGCCTCCGATTTTTTCTTTTTGGGCACGCCTAATCGTAGGCCAAAGGCTCCCGGGATTAGCGTTCGATTTATAATTCTATTGTCGATTGGAGCACATTCGGTGAAACCCGTATTGCATGCGGGTTGGTCTGCCAAGTCCTTCCATGAGAAGGCCAATCCGAGTCAAGCAGGTTTTGTAGTTTCCGTCGGGTGGTCTTCTATGGAACTCATCCGCCTCTGCCGCCATCCTTCCATCCGCACTCTTTGTGGAGCGATTGTTCGCTCGGTGCCAGTTGGGCGTCCTCAATTCAGCGGGTACTGCTACCTGAGAATCGACCTCGGCTCCCATCTCTTCGACAGAAGTCGGACCAGGACTTGGGCGCAGTCACTCGAACTCGGCGGTTGAGCTCGGCTCTTCGGAACCAACTCTAGGCCACGGCGCTTACCACGTTGTGGTTGTTCCGCAGTGGCTCATAGACTTCCCCGCTCACCCACAACTTGTGCAGCAGCACGGCCAACTTCCGTGCCACGGCAACAACCGCTCGTTTCTTGGCATTCTTTCCTCCCCGTTCAGCTAGCTTCAGTCCCCACCGCCGCAGATCACTGTCCTGCCCAAAAGGCCCCAGAATGTAGTGCGCCCCCTGCACCAGCAGGGTCCTTAGGTAGCGGTCGCCTTCCTTGCTGATGTGCAGTTGCGGTTCGCTCTGGCCGGAGTTTCTGCGCCCGGGACGCAACCCCAGAAAACATCCGGCATCCCGGCTGCGGCGAAATCGGTGTGGATCATCCAAGGTCAGAACGTAGGTCAACGCGATCAGGGTCCCCACACCTTTCACTTGCTTCAGCCGGGCCACTTCGGGGTGAACTTCCGTCGCGATTTGCTCGATCCGGCGATCGTATTCCGAGATGCGCTCGTTCAACGATTCGATCTCCCGCAGCAGAGGTTCCAAGGCCTCCCGCAACTGCTGGTTCAACCCCTTGGCGAACTCTCGATTCATTTGTCCCGTGCCGCACTTCCTCAGGCGCTGGCCATACGATTTCGTCAACCCTCGTGCCGCATTCACCAGCGCCGTGCGAGTTCCCACCAGTGCAGCGCGTGCCCGGATCACCGTCAGATGGATTTGCGCTTGGGCACTGCGATGTCGTACCGGTCCCAACAAGCCGGGATCGATTCTGGCTAACCGGGCCAGCGTCCTGGCATCGAGTTGATCGTCTTTCCCGAAGCAGTGAACGCGAGGGGGACATGATCAAGAAGGTGAAGGATGGCTACCAGGTTGTTTCGAGCAAAGGCAAGAATCTCGGAGAACCGTATAAGACAATCGAAGAGGCAAAGAAACGCATCCAGCAAGTTCAGTTCTTCAAACACCGGAAGGGTTAGACAACGCGCGATTGGAAAGGGAAAGAAAAATGACAAACTGCCTCATCGAATTACCTCTTTCTACGAGTGGGCTCCATTTAGTGTTGTACACTTCGGCCGGTTCTCAACCAGTGCTAGATCGGGAGAGTTAGCCCTCTTGCCATGATGACCGCAACCCTTCCTCAATTTCTAGCTAATGAGAGAGCTGGCGCGGGTTTGAATGCCGAAACGACTCCGGCCCTGGATTAGCCCGCCGGGATTCCTGTCACTTATCCTCGTGCCAGATATCGGCGATGGCTCTCCACTTGCCGTCCGTCTGCTTTTTCCAGGTGACTACGTACTTCTCGTATACAGTCGTCGGGTTACCTTTCTTATTCTTCACAGTCGTGCCAAAGGTGCCGTAGACGCATCGTTGCCTACCGCACGTTCCGCGCGGGCGCCACTTGAACTCTTGGCGACTCTTCTTCAAGATGGCTGCACGGTGAAACTGATGGAGCGCTCAGGTCTTTGGCTGGTAAGAGTGCGATGGAACAGAACAGGGTTATTGAAATCACCCGACCAACAGCCAACGATCGATGAGGCAATCGCAAAAGACACGCCGTTCCTTGCTTCGGGTCGCCGCCATGAATCTGATAATTATCTCTTTTTTGATCGGGAGGATGCCGAATCCTTCAAAGTGCGCTTCGAGGAAAACTTGAAGAGAAAAGTTTCGCCGAAATGGAAGGCAAGAGCCGATATTCTTGAGGTCACACCCGAGGATGTTGCCCACTTGGATTTGGACCCGATGCAACACAAGACCCGAAACACAAAGGCTTGAATCCCACGAGACGCCAGGACGACATCATCCGAACCGGATTTCTCGGTGAGGAATCGATTCAGGCAGCGTCGATTTTCGACCGTAGTTCCTCGACACCCGTAAGGCCGAGATAAACCATCGTAGTTTCAAGACTGCGGTGCCCCAACCACTTCTGAATGTTGCGAATGGGAATTCCATTCTCCATCCAGCGGGTCGCGCGTGTCTTACGGAAGCGGTGGAGCTTCCATTGCTCGCAAATATTGTTTGTCTTGCAAGTCACCTCAGCGGCGCCCTTATGATCGTAGCTCCCCTTGGTCAGTGTCGACCGGCAACGGCCGCAGTTCAGTCCCGCACGCAAGGCGAGAGTTTTAAGCTTCCGCAGAAAATGGCCCTCAGGTTTGCCACTCTCGCTCACAAAAATCCAGCGATCGTGTGGACGCTTCTTGTAACGCTCTCTTAGGGCTTCGACCAATTCGGTGGGCAGCGGAACGACGCGGCTTTCGTGATTCTTGACCGTAAAGCCAACGTCCTTCTTGGCGTGGACACGAACGGTCCCCTTATCAAAATCAATGTCATCCCACTCTGCAAACATCACCTCTCTTTCCCGCAGAGAAGAGCCGAGGAAAAATTTGTAACGATGCTTCTCTTCCTCGAGTTTTTGTCGGTCGAGATATTCGAACAGAGCATCCAGTTGCTCTCGGGTATAAGGCTCAGGGATTTCCTCCTCGATGGTGGGCAATTCCACGAGCTTGGTCGAATTCGCGACCCCATTCTTCTTCAACAGAAAACAAACGATCAGGAGTCGATTCTTGATGGTTCTTGCGGCGAAGCCTTCCTTTTCCAAAAATCGTTTGTAGGAATCCAGCACGTTTTCGGTCACCTGGTCGACGAAGCGAACCGTTCCCCGCACCAGGCCCAGGAACTGGTTCAAGACAAGTGTGTACTGAGCGACAGTTCTGGGTGCCTTGCTGCGCTTTAAGTCGAGAAACTTTTCTATGGCTATTTTTAACGGAAGGCGGCTCGCGTCGGCTTGGGCCAGCTCGGTCACTGTGAGCCCTTTAGCTTGTGCCTCGAGACCAGTTTCAATCGCCTCTACTTCTGCTTTGGCGGCTGAAAGAACTGTTGCCTTCAGCTCGGTCCAAACCCGCGTTCCGTTGAAAGCGTGCCGGAAATAAAAAGGGGGCTTGAGGTCCGTTCGGTTGCGGCCCTTACCGGTATTGACGCGCTCGTAGCGCCACTGCCCAGCGCTGTTCTTCTGTCTGGTGTATATGGCCACGCTCTGCTCCCGTCTTGGAGGAACTTCAAATGCCTCCAAAATGGTAGCAAGGTGGTAGCACGGTGTCACTGGTACTTTAGTTATGGCGCTTTCAAAAGTATGGCGGAGAGGGTGGGATTCGAACCCACGGTCGAGTTTCCCCGACACTCGCTTTCGAGGCGAGCTCCTTCAACCGCTCGGACACCTCTCCGCAGAGGCAAAGTCATTCTAGCGGAGGTGCGACGGCAGGGCAACGCCGGCTGGTTTGGTGGTTTCGACCGGCGTGTCCGCCAAAATTACCGCTTCCCTGCAGGGCGCCAGCGAAACGGCAGGAAGGCCGGGACACGCTTGCGATAGGCTTCGTAGCCGGGCCCGAATCGAGTTGCTAATTCCTTTTCCTCCAGGCGAATCACCATCAGAGCGAACGGCCACCAAAACACTAGAACGATCCAAAGCAACCGTGTACCAGCAAGCAGGGCCGCCCCCAAGACCGCGCTAAACATTCCCGCGTAGCGCGGGTGACGCACGTGGGCATATAGCCCGCCCGAAAACATTTCGCCCGTGCCGGTCAGTTCCGCGTGGCCAACAAGTCTCCGGCTACCGAGCTCTCGTTCGACGCGCACGAACAAATATCCTTCGACGGCGATCAGGGCAAAGCCCGCGGCTATCGCGAACCAGGACGGGCGCGTGGCGGCTAGCAGCAAGCGCCGGAAAAACCATAACGCTACTCCGCCGCAAATCCACGCAGCGAGCCCCGCGAACCAGAAAGCAGCACGAATACGGGTTCGCCAGAATGAATGAAATGGGTGAAGGATCAGCCAGTAAATTGGAATCGGCAGTTCAAAGAAAAGAACAAACCCGGCGACGGCGTGGAGGAAACGCATTCAACTCGCTTTCTGATTTTTTTTTGCAAGCCAGGCATGCAAAGGTGAGTAGCCGATTAGACCGAGGACCAGAAGCACGCCTCCCAGAGCGAGCCATGACCACTGCGTCCAGCCCTGGTCCGCGCCCCACAATCCCCAACTCGTCACGGCAGCGCCCACGACGAGATATAGAAGGCGCGCCATACCCGCCACGTTTGGCTCCGCAGCCATCCACGAACCTCACCTGGTAACGATTTACAGCGCTACGCATCTTATCAGATGTCTTGCACCTGAATTGTTTTTGGGCCGAGCGGGCCGTGGTAAGACGGGGTTGACGCGGCACAGATTTCCGGGGACGATGCTGGCGCAGCTTGGGTAACTGGAGGAGGCACCTTTGAGCGCTATTGAAAAGACATCCTGGAAGACGATGGAAATCGAACAACTGAATGACAAGCTTTCGCGCCAGATGATTTCCGGGGAGAACGCAACCGTTTCCCAACTCTTGCTGAAGAAAGGCGCCGTGGTTCCGCGCCACTCCCACATGAATGAGCAATATTCGTGGATTATTTCCGGCGCATTGAAATTCGTTTTTGATGATCGGGAAATTCTGGTCGGGGCGGGCGAACTCCTCGTGATCCCGCCGAGTGTCCCGCACTCGGCCGTGGCGATGGAGGATACCGTGGACGTCGATATCTTCGCGCCGCGCCGCGAGGACTGGATCCGCAAAGAGGATTCCTACCTTCGCAAGTAAGCTTGCTGCCGGGGGAGTCCGGCTGGAAACGCTTCGCCTGGGTGCGCGTCTAACGACAATGGGCAGAAAGCTTGCCCTTATTCCACGCGGCGCGTGCAGGTATAATGGCAAGATGGTTTTGTGCGCTGCAAATTCCCCAGCGAGGCCGGAATGAAATTACCCTGGAAAAATCTGCGTCCACGCGTGTCTCTCGCGGCTGCGGTTCTTGGTGTGGCCGTACTGCTGGGCGCGGTCGCGCGCGCGGACCGGCCGTATGCGCCGAGCCGCGACTACCACTTGCAGAACGTGCGCGTCTCGCTCCACTTTGACCTCGAGCAGCGCAAAGTGATGGGCGAGGTCACCCACACGTTGTCCACCTTGCGCGACGGCGTCACGCATCTGGACTTCGATTGCGCGGAAATCACGGTTTCAAGCGCGCGCGTCAACGGGAAGGACGCCGCCTTCGACCTTCGCGACGACAAATTGCGCGTCCGACTGGCGCAGCCCGCAAAATCCGGCGAAAAGTTCGAGGTCGAATTGAAGTACGAAGGCAAGCCCACCTCCGGGCTTTATTTCATTCTCCCGGACAAGGACGATCCCGACCGCGCCAAGGAAATCTGGACGCAGGGAGAAGCGGAAGACACGCATCACTACATTCCCATCTACGATTATCCCAATGACCGCACGACTTCCGAAATGATTCTCACCGTGCCGGGGGATTGGCTCACCGTTTCCAACGGAAGACTGCTGAGTGTTCAGGACGCGCCCAACGGCCAGAAGACTTGGACGTGGCGGCAATCGTTGCCGATTTCCACGTATCTGATTTCGTTCGTGGCCGGAGAATACAAGGAGAAGAAGGACACCTGGCACAACATTCCGGTTACCTACAATGTCCCGCGCGGGATGGATGACACGATCGATCCCACTTTCCGCCACACTAAGGAAATGCTCGATTTCTTTTCGGACCGTTTTGGCGTCCCATACCCGTGGGACCAATACGCGCAAACGGCTGTCCATGACTTCGTCGCTTCCGGAATGGAGAACGTAAGCGCCACAACGCTCGCGGCGCGCGACATAGTGCACGCCGAACTCGCGTCGGAAAGACCCGAAGCGGCCGACGGCCTGATTTCGCACGAGATGACGCATCAGTGGTTCGGCGACCTCGTCACGTGCAAGGATTGGACCAACACGTGGCTCAATGAAGGCTTCGCGACGTTTGGCGCCACGCTGTGGGAGGAGCATTACTACGGCGTGGACGCGTCCGGCTACCGCTACTGGCGCGAACAGAATACGTGGATGCAGTCGAGGGAACTCTATCCAATTCCGATTGTCACGCGGGACATCAACGATTCGGTGGAATACGTCGGCAACGTTTACGACAAAGCCGGCTGGGTAATTCACATGCTGCGCGAACAGTTGGGCGACGAGCCATTCTTCCGCGCCCTGAAGCATTACCTCGAAGCCAACCGCCTGCAGAACGTCGTCAGCGCGGACCTGGCCAAGGCTGTCGAGGAATCGTCCGGCACGAACGTCGACCAGTTCTTCGACCAATGGATTTACGGCGCCGGGGCGCCGAGGTTCGTCGTACGTTCTGCCTACGATGATGCGGGAATGAAGGTCAGCCTCAGCGTCAAGCAAACGCAAAAAGTGGAAGGACACGTCGGGTTGTTCCGCGTGCCGATCGAAGTTTCGATTGCCACTTCGAGCGGCGAGAAACTCTTCCCCATCGAAGTCTCCAAGGCCGATGAAACGTTTTCTTTCCCTGTCGATGGACCGCCGCTGATGGTGCTCTTCGACAAGGGCGACAAAATTCTGAAGTCCGTGGATTTCCAGAAGTCGCCGGAAGATTGGATCCGGCAACTGCGCACCGCGCCGGACGTACCGGATCGTGCGGACGCGGCTTTTGCGCTGGGGAATCTCCGCGAGAACGAGGCCGCGGCGAATGCCTTGGGAGACGCTGCGCTGCACGATAAATTCTGGGGCGTGCGCGAGGAAGCATTGCGTGCGCTGGGGCGCATGAATTCGTCGCCTGCGCGCAAGCAAGTGCTGGCCGCGCTTTCCAACGACCAGCCGTGGGTGCGCGCAGTCGCCGTCGAACAGATGGGCAAGTATCATGGCGACGAGGAGATCGCCAAGCGCCTGCAAAATATTTACAAGGATGACAAAGCGTATTCCGTACGCAGCGCGGCGTTGCAGTCCCTGGCGCTGGACAAGGCTCCCAACGCGGAACCCATCCTCGAAAAAGCGCTCACGATTTCTTCCCCGGATGACGTGCTGCGGCATGCTGCGCTTCGCGCCATGGGCTCGCTTGGGGACAGCTCTGTGGTTTCGGCTCTCCTCGAATGGTCGTCGCCGGGGAAACCGTCCGCGCTACGCGGTATCGCCATCGGGTCACTTGGGCGCGTGGACCTGAAAAATCACGACATCACTTCGCGCTTGATTTCTTACTTGAATGAATCCTCCTTCGACATCCGGTACGCATCTATCTTTGCGCTAGGGCACCGCGGTGATCCCACGGCCATTGAGCCTCTCGAGGCGCTGCTGAAGACCGGCCAACTATCGATCGGCGTCCCTCATGCCATGGAGGATTTGATCGAAAAGCTAAAGGGTAAAGCCGCTCCGCAAAAGGGGCCGTCGGGGGAGGATCAGAAGAATGGTGACGCCGCGACAGCCTCAAACAACAATCAGCCTGTGCTCGACCGGCTCGATCATCTCGAGCATCAGCTCACAGACATGAATGACCGGTTGCGCCGGATCGAGGCCTCTGTGTCAGGGGGCAAGAGTGATTGAAGTAGCGCGGGCTTCAGCCTGCGGGGTTTGATATCTGCGAGGACTAAAACCCACAGGCTGAAGCCTGCGCTACTTATTCCGCGAGCAAGATTCGCAAGTCGCGCAGATTGTTTCCTGTAGGACCGGTCTCGATTGTGTCGTTCAGCGTGCGGAAGAACGAGTAGGAATCGCTGCGCCGGAAATAATCGGCTGGGTCGAGTCCCAGGGATTGAGTGCGCGCCAAGGTTTCGCCGTCAGCAACCGCTCCCGCTGCCGGACTGGAACCATCGACGCCGTCGGTGCCCGCGCTCAGGACCGCAATCTTGCGGCCAGAGATCTTCTTCACGCAATCCAGAACGAACGCCAAGTTTCTTCCGCCGACTCCGTCGCCGGTCACCGGGGAGCTTATTTCTCCATCTGCGATCACGGCCACGGACTTTCCGGGATTGGCCAGTTTCAGCGACTCAAGCTGTGCCAGCAGAAAATCTACGGCTTTTTCGACCGGCCAATTATCCGTCGTGTTGTCGCATACGGTGATGAATTCCGCGGATTCCGAAGCGTGGTGCGCGGAATGAAACAAATCGTGGCGCCCGAGCAGAATCTGAAACGCGGCGCGGCGGGGGTCAAACGCGGGCGCTCCAGCCTTTGGAGTTTCGGGGATGGACTCCGGATGTTCGAACTGGGTTCGAATGCTCGGCGGCATCTTCGAAAGCAAGTTGTAGCGGCGAACAACGCCGCATGCGTCCGAGACCGTCGTCGGATCAGGAAGGGTTGGCCCGGACGCCAGCGCCGACTCCTGCCCCTCGGGCACGTCGGTCACGCCGAGCGTGATCTTCATTGCCGCGCCCGCAGTGATGGCCAGGCGTCCGCCCTTCACCGCGGAAAGATGCTTCCGCACCGCATTGATTTCATCGATCGAAGCGCCGCAGGTAACGAGCACGCGATTCAGCGCCTGCATGTCATCAAGCGTGACGCCCGGATCGAGCGGAAGCTCGACGAGCGTCGAACCTCCGCCGGACAGGAGAAAGAAAACCAGAGTTTGCTGATTCACGGTGGCGAGTAGATCAAGAATCGCGCGCCCGGCTGCGAGGCTGTTCTTGTCCGGGACGGGATGCCCTGCAATGATCTCGCGGAAGCCTTCAGGCAATCCGGAGGCAGCGGTTGGCGCAACAACAATTCCTTCGGCGCGCAAATCCGGCGAGAGCAGGTCAGCAAGCCCTCGGGCCATCGCCACGGAAGCCTTGCCGATGGCAATGGCGCAAATCCGCTCGAACGCGGCTAGATCGAAAGGCGTGCCATTCACGATAATCCGGGAGCCGGCGCGGCCAAGCTTGCGCCGCATCGCCGAAGGAATATCGATCGCCGCAAGTGTCTCGCGAAAAATTCGAAGCGCGGCATGTTTGAGGTCGGCCATTTGAGAAGCGGGTCTTGTAGGACGGGCTTCAGCCTGTCTGCTGTTCGTGCGCCAGCATCCAAACCCGACAGGCTGAAGCCCGTCCTACAAGGAGCTACCCTTTGACAAACGCGGCTACACCGGCGCGCGCCACTTCGGTGTCCTCGTCTTCTGTGCCCGCGCTCACGCCAATTCCACCGACACATTGGCCACTCACTTCCAACATGAGTCCACCCCGGATCGGTGTTTGGCGCGCGCGGCTGCCAATTGCCAAGCCCAGCGACAGAAGAACGCTCACTTCGTCGCCACTGCGGGCAGGGCCGGTGTTCTGGCGACGGATGGCTGCGGCGTGGGCCTTATTGATGGCGATTTCGATCGACGCGGGCTTCGCGCCGTCCATGCGGGCGAAGGCGAGCAAATAGCCGCCATCGTCCACAACGGCGATATTCATGGGCACACCGATGCGAACAGCTTGGACCTTGGCCGCGTCCAAGATGGCCTCGGCCCCTTCGAGAGTGAGCTTCGGATGATTGAGCGATACATGAGCCATTCCACGTCCCCCTGTGTGATTGGTTCTTAGTTTTTCTACTGCGTGAGTTCTGCCTCAACCTGGCAAACAGTATCAATTTTAGCGCAGCGCGTCCGGATTCAGAATCGTCGGCGGACGCCTGCCGGAGAAGAAGGCGACCGCGTTTTCGACGGCAATCAGAGCCATGCGAGTGCGCGTTTCAACGGACGCCGATCCAAGATGCGGGGCGAGAACCACATTGTCGCGTCGCAAGCCATCGGGGATGAACGGCTCGCGCTCGAACACATCGAGCGCCGCGCCGGCAAGCAGGCCGCGTTCCAGTGCGTCGATGAGCGCCGCTTCCTGCACGACCGGACCGCGCGTGGTGTTGATTAAAAAAGCCGTGCGCTTCATCTTTGCAAGTTCCGCGAGCCCCACCAATCCTCGCGTGGCGGCATTGAGCGGAACATGAAGAGATAGAAAGTCGGCCTGTTCGAAGACGGCGTCTCGCGACACGAATTCGGCATTCAGTTCCTTTTCGATCTCCACGGCGGCGCGTGTTCTGCTGTTGTAGATGATGCGCATGCGGAATCCCGAAGCGCGTCGCGCCACGGCGCGTCCGATGCGGCCGAATCCGATAATGCCCAGCGTTTTGCCCCAGACGTCGGTCCCGCACAGTTGGTCCAGGTTCCATTTCGTCCACGCGCCTGACCGCGCCATGCGGTCCCCCTCAACGAGGCGCCGCGCGACCGCCATCAGCAGAGCCCAGGCGAAATCGGCGGTCGTCTCGTCCAGCACACCGGGCGTATTCGTCACAGCGACTTTTCGTTCGGTGCAGGCGGGCACATCGATATTGTCAAAGCCGACCGCCACGTTTGCAACGATCCGCAGATTCGGCCCGGCGGCGTCAAGAAGTTCGCGATCGACTTTTTCCGTGAGCAGACACACGAGCGCGTCCTTGCCTGAAACGCGCTTCAACACTTCCGCTCGCGGCGGCCGTTCGTCACCCGTCCAGTATTCGACGTCAAAATGCTCCGCGAGTTTCTTGCGCGGCTCCTCAAATAAGACATGCGTGGAAAACAATTTCGGCTTGCCCACCCGTGGCCTCGGCGCTTGAAAAGCAACTGGGGAGAGTAACACAGCTACACTTGGGATTTCTCAACAGCGGCTTGCGTCCCATCGCTAATCACGTTGAATGCAAATTCGGCCAGGAAGGCCAGTGGCGCAGGCTTCAGCCTGTGAGGGTTAGCCCTTGTAAGGACGAATACCCACAGGCTGAAGCCTGCGCCACTTCCCCTGCGCTATGGCGGAAGCTTGATGACTCGTTTGGGAGTTCCCCAACGGCGAGGGCCAAAGCGCAAAGTGACGGTTGCGCCGCGCATGAACGGGGAAGCTTCCAGCACCGGCGCGATCACCTTAAATATTGCCTCGGCGTCCGGCCCATAGACGAAGTATCGCCCTTCGCTGCCGTCGGCCGGAATGGCGTGCCCATCGTATTCACCGACCTTGGCCTCGGCAATGGCGACCTGAATTTTGTCCCCGAGCGAATATACATATTGAAAATTGGTGGAACCGTACGCGAAATGCACTTCAACTTCCTGCACCGGAGGACCAACCTTCGTCGCATTTCTTGAGCCGAACAGTTTGGACAACAGACCCATGGACGCTCATCCCCGCTTTTATCGAATTTCGAGGCACTTCACCGAAAAGAGATGAATCTCCCCTAATGCTCATCGGGTAGCTGGAGTACCGATTCTTGCCGGAACGGTGCACCCGAATTTTAACCCCATCAACGTTCTTTTCGTTACATTTCTCGCCGCACAAGGTGTGGATACCTGTAATTAATTTCAGGTTGCCCGGTTCCACCTCGTTGACTCGGCCCAAAGGCACAGACTATAGTGGCCAAAGGACCTGCAAATCCCTTTGATGCAACCGCAACTCATCCGCGAACTCGAGGCGCTGCTGGGGCCCAAGGCGGTCTTGTCTGCACCCGAAGATTTGATGCTGTACGAATATGACGGGTCGGTGGAGCTGGGATCGCCCCGGTGCATCGTTTTTCCTACTTCCGCACGCGACGTCGCCGGGATCGTCCGCCTCGCCAATCGCTATGAGACTCCCATCGTGGGGCGCGGCGCGGGCACGGGGCTTTCCGGCGGAGCGATTGCTCGCAACGGCGGCATGGTAGTCACGTTTTCGCGCATGAACCGCATTCTCGAAATCGACGCGGCGAATCTTCGCGCGGTTGTTCAGCCCGGAGTCGTGAATCTCGACCTCTCCCGCGCGGTCGAGCATCTGGGCTTGTATTTCGCGCCCGATCCTTCCAGCCAGAAATCGTGCACCATCGGCGGAAACGTCTCCGAAAATTCCGGCGGCCCGCACACGCTGGCCTATGGCGTGACGGCCAATCACGTCACGGGCCTCGAACTGGTCCTGCCCGACGGCGAACTGGTCCGCATTGGCGGAAAAAACATCGAGACTTCGGGATACGACCTGTGCGGCCTGCTCGTCGGCTCGGAGGGAACTCTCGCGCTGGTCACGGAAATTACCGTGAGATTGATGCGCAAACCGGAAGCGGTGAAGACGCTGCTCGCTGTGTATGAAACGCTCGACGACACGACGGAATCCGTCGTCGAGATCACCGTGCGGGCGATCACTCCCGCCGCGTGCGAGATGCTGGACGGATTCACTCTTCGCGCGGTCGAGGACTACGTCCACGCGGGATTTCCCAAGGATTGCGCTGCGGTGCTGCTGATCGAAGTCGAGGGACTCACCGAAGCCGTGGAGGCGCAAGCCGCCGAGATCATCGAAGTTTGCCGCCAGCATCGCGCCCGAGAGGTGCGAGCCGCGCGCAACGACCAGGAGCGCAACCTTTTGTGGCGGGGCCGGAAAGAAGCATTCGGCGCCATGGGGCGCATTTCGCCCATGTATTACGTGCAGGACGGCGTCATCCCGCGCACGCGCCTTCCCGAAACGCTTCGGCGCATCGAGGAAATCAGCCGCAAATACGATTTGCAGATCGGCAATATTTTTCACGCCGGCGACGGCAATCTGCACCCGCTCATCCTGTTTGACGAGCGCGATCGCGCGCAATTTGCGCGGGTGGTCGCGGCGGGCGGCGAAATCATGCGGCATTGCGTGGAAGTGGGCGGCGCGCTCACCGGCGAGCACGGAATCGGCATGGAGAAAAATGAGCTCATGCCGCTGATTTTCACGCCGGAAGATCTCGCCCTGATGGAGCGCGTCCGCGCCGCGTTTAATCCCGCCGGACGATTGAATCCCGGCAAAGTGCTGCCGATGGGCAAGGCCTGTGGAGAAATTCGCGTGCCACCGATGCCGGCTTCCGCGACGATCCCCACATGAGCCGGCCCGCGCAAGCCGCATTCACACGCCTCGAAGAAATTGCCGGCGGCGCATCTGTCGTCACGGATGGCGCGGAAATTGCCGTGCGCGAAGTTTGCGGCGTGCGTCCTGCCGTTGTAGTCCGGCCTGCCAACGCCGCACAAATTGCGGAAATTCTTCGCTTTGCCGCTGCGGAAAAACTGGCCGTGATTCCCACGGGCGGCTGCACGAAGCTCGGTATCGGCTCGCCGCCCGCGCGCTACGATATTGCGCTCGATCTCTCGCGGATGAATCGCGTCCTGGCATTCGATCCGCACGACCTCACCCTCGGAGTCGAGCCCGGGGTGCGAATCGAAGATTTGCTGCGCACGCTGGCGGAGGAGAAACAATTCCTGCCGCTCGCGGTTCCGTTCTCGGACCGCGCAACAATCGGCGGCATCGTCGCCGCAAATTCGAGTTCGCCGCTGCGGCACGCCTACGGAGCGGTCCGCGACTTCTGCCTCGGCATGGAATTCGTGACGGGAGATGGGTCTCAAGCGAAAAGCGGCGGACGCGTCGTGAAGAATGTGACAGGCTACGACCTGCACAAATTGCTGATCGGATCGCTGGGCACGCTCGCCGTGATCACGCGCGTGAATTTCCGAACCTTTCCGATGCCGCAGGCCCAGGGAACTTTCGTCGCGTCCTTTTCCTCGGCGGAGGCTGCATTTGATTTCTGCCGCGCGGTCTCCCACTCCGTCCTGACGCCGCAGATGGTGGAAGTCGCCAATCCCGGTACCGCGGCGCTGATCTTTTCTGGAGAATTTTCAGCGCGCCTGGAACCGCGAACCTGGTCCGTGGTTCTGTCGGCTGCAGGCCAACCTGCCGTCGTGGCCCGGCACGCGCGGGAATTCGGCCACCTGGCAGGCGCCGCGGACGCAGAGGAGTTCCTCCCCCTCACCGAGGCCGAAGCGGATTCGGTCCTGGCACAGATTCGCGAATTTCCAAAACTGATGATTGAAAGAGCCCCCTCCGCCGCGATTTTTCGCATCATCGCCGTGCCCGGCGCGATGGCCATGTTGCTGGAGAAACTGCGCGTGCTGGCAGCGCAACGCGAACTCGACTTTGTCTCTCTCGCGCGAGCCTCGGGGATTTTCTACGCCGCGTTCCTGCCCCAAAAGGAAATTTCGGAAACGACCCAATCTCTGCTGGGAATAATCGCGGAGGTTTATCGTGCGTGCGGCCAACGCGAAATGCAGGCCTCGGCCATGTTGGAATGGTGTCCAACGGATTTAAAAACATCCGCGGAAGTTGTTTGGGGCCCAGCGCGTCCGGATTTTGAGCTGATGCGGCGAGTGAAACATTCTTTCGACCCGCAAAATGTCCTCGCCCCGGGCCGTTTCGCCGGCGGGATATGAGGTCATGACCGAACCAGTCGCAAGCGTGGAACAAACTCCCGGCCCAAAACCGCCGAGCGGATTTTCCGGCGCCGACATACCCGCGTATGACGACTATGCGCACTGCGTTCATTGTGGCCTGTGTTTGAATCATTGCCCCACCTACAAACTTTGGGGCCTCGAAGCTGATTCTCCGCGTGGACGAATCCGCCAGATCGTGCTGGTGGACCAGGGCCGCCTGCCGCTCGGCGATTCCTTCGTAAAACATATCGATCAATGCCTCGATTGCCGCGCGTGCGAGACGGCGTGCCCCTCGGGCGTCGAATACGGCAAGCTGGTGGAAGCGGCGCGCGCGCAGATCGAGCAGAATTACCGGCGGCCATTTTTCTCGCGGCTGGCGCGGGATTTCGTGTTCCGAGGCCTCCTCCCCTACCCGAGACGCATCGCCATCCTGGCTCGCTTTCTCTACGTTTATCAGCGCTCCGGCCTTCAATCGCTCGCGCGCGCGACCGGAATTCTGCGCCTCCTCGGACTCGCAGACAGAGAAAGGCTTCTGCCGCCGATCGATCGTGAATTTTTCTTCTCGAAGCTCGGCCGCACGTATCCCGCCGTGGGCCACCGGCGCGCACGCGTCGCCTTGTTTGCCGGATGCGTGGCGCAAGTTAGTTTTTCGGCGCTGCACGATGCGACCATTCGTGTCCTGACGGCCAACGGCTGCGAAGTCGTCGTCCCTGCCGGGCAAACCTGTTGCGGCGCGCTCGCGGCGCACGCCGGCGTTCGCGATGTGGCGCGTTCCCTCGCGCGGACGAACCTCGATGTTTTTCTGGGCGATGAATTCGACGCCGTGATCACCAACGCCGCGGGTTGCGGGTCAACGCTCAAGGAATACGAGCACCTTTTTGCAGCCGGGACAACAGAACAGGACAAGGCGCACGATTTTCGGAGAAAGATGCGGGACGTCACCGAATTCCTCGCCGATCTCGGAATGTCGGCGCATCTTGCGGCGCTGCCGATGCGCGTCACCTACCAGGATTCCTGCCATCTTCTCCACGGGCAAAAAGTCCGCGAAGCCCCGCGCAAGCTGCTGCGCGCCATCCCAGGATTGGAACTCGTTGAAATGGCCATGGCGGATTATTGCTGCGGGTCGGCGGGCTCGTACAACGTCACCGAGACGCAAACTTCGCTCGCCCTTTTAGCGGAAAAGATGAAGCACGCCCGCGCCACAAACGCGCCGGTGATCGTCACCGCCAATCCCGGCTGCCTGCTGCAGATGCGCGCCGGGGCGGAGATTCACTCGACGGGGCAAGAAGTTGTGCACGTCATGGAATTGCTCGATCGTGCTCTGGGGAAAAATGCTTAATTTGTATTTCTCGATATAGCGCTGACTTCAGGTTCTGGCCTTTTCTCAGCTTACGAAAATCAAAACCCACAGGCTGAAGCCTGCGCTACTTCTCCCCAATCAGATACTTGCAACCGCGCGGGCCCATCTTCGCCGCGTGGATCGCACCGGCCGGAACATCGCATCGCTCCCCTGCGCAGAAAGTACGCGTCTCGCCGCCCTGCGTCAGCGTCATTTCGCCGTCAAGAATGATGTGAGCCGTCTCGGTGGCATGTGTGTGGTCCGGATAAAACGCGTTCGGTCCATCCTGCCAGACATATGTGTGCAGAAATCCTTCCCCGTGCAGCAGGCGTTCCAACGATTTTTGGTCGGCGGCCATTTTCCACGTCCTTGCCACAATGCCCTACGCTTGCTTTTCCTTGGGACGGAACATCCCGGCGGTAATTTGCGCGACCATCCGGCGCGGGACCATCCGCACGGCTTCCGCTCCCAGCCAATTCGTGAAGCCGGAAATCACCGAAGTTTTCCCTGCCGCGAGAGCCGCAAGCCCTACGTGAGCGACCTTCTCGGCTGTTTCCGGCGCGCGCCGTGTGTGATTGCGCTGCCCCGCAACCTGAAGAAATTCGGTCGCCGTGGAACCGGGGCAGAGCGCGCAAACGCGGACGCCGTATTGCCGCACCTCTTCCGCGAGGCCCTCGGCAAAATGCAAATCGAACGCCTTCGTCGCGGCATACGTCGAGATGTACGGCACCGCCTGAAACGCCGCCGTGGAAGCCACGATCAGGATGTCCCCGTTGCCGCGCGCAATCATGCCGGGCAAAAAGAGATGAGTCATGTGCACTACCGCCGTTACATTGACTTGCGTCATTTCGATGAGCCGGTCGAGCCGCGCTTTGTGAAATTCGCCATAGGCGCCGAAACCGGCGTTATTCACGAGCAAGTCGATCGCGATATTCTTTTCTTCGGTGAACGAAAAAATCTGCTGCGAACCGAGCGGCTGCACCAGGTCCGCGACGCAGACGAGCGTGCGGATGTCATGTTTGGCGCTGAGCTCCGCCGCGAGGCCGGCGAGGCGGTCGCGCCGCCGCGCCGTGAGCACCAGATTCGTTCCGCCCGCCGCCAGTTCCCGTGCCAGAGCCGTGCCGATCCCGGCGCTGGCGCCCGTGATCAACGCCCACTTGCCCTGCCAGTGATTCATGCCGCCCTCCGAAGCGATTCTACAGGACACGCGCGGATTTTAGGAGAACACGATCCTCAGGGAAAAGAGTTGCAGGGGAGTCGAATGACTTGCCGGGGCAAAAACAGCAGGCACAAAAAGCAACGAGGCCCGGCGTTGTCCACGACCGGAGCCCCGTGCGTATTCAGGTTATCCTCGATGAATATTTGAAAGCCCAGCTCGATTTCCTGGAAGGACTCGATTCGAACTATCGGGCCGGTTGGACGGAGGCAGTCTTCGGAGACCTCGTGTCCTTGACATCGGTGCGAGGTGTAATTGAAACAACGGAATACTCGCGCTCCTTGTCATTGAATTCCGGGACGCGAAGAACGAGTTTGTCCTTATCAATCCGGAAATCCGCCGTTTCCCCGATCGGAAGCAGCACGGGGTGCTTCTCATCTCTTGGCCTGATCCGGTAAATCACCCGGTCCGCCTGCAGGGAATACTCCTGGCAGAGCGTCTCTTTCGTATTCTTGTGCTCGCCATCGGTTCCAAGAATTTCCCCCACGATCGTCTTTCCGTCTCTCTCAGCGTACCCACACGATGCAGAGTCCATCTTGAGCAGCACGCCCTTTTCGTACGATTTTTCTTTCGCTTCCGCGGGAATCAGAAACAATAAGAGTCCGGCGAACATCAGAGCTTTTTTCACGGTCAGATCTCCCTTCTTAAGTTCGAGGCTGAGCCGGCGACAGAATCAGCGCAAACCTCCGTATGGAGGTGAACGCAGGCTCCACGATGAGTGCAGGGGAATGACCATCCTTTAAACATTTTGTTTTCAATGCGGTAGGCATACTCGTCTCACTCGTTTTGAGCTCCATCGTATAGAAAGCGCACAATTCAGGAAGAAAGCGGGATTGCCTCTTTCGCTTCTCGCCTCAAAGTGCGAACTGGCGCAATAGTGCGCTAGGACCTCTTGGCAAGTTGAATTCTACCTCCTCCATCCCTACGCCCTTCGGGCTTTCGCGTCGGGAATTCACCTTGAGAAACACGGATTGCCCTCCAAATTTTCTTCTGGCCGGAAGTTTGTGCTAGTCTGATTGAGTTTTCTCCAGTGGAGAGGTGTCCGAGCGGTTTAAGGAGCACGCTTGGAAAGCGTGTGTCGGGGAAACTCGACCGTGGGTTCGAATCCCACCCTCTCCGCCATACTTCAGACAGACCAATCCAGTAGTTCTATTCACGTCTGTGCTACAGAATGCTACATTTTTTATAGCATTTGGAGAGCCTTGCAAAGCGTTGCAGGTCTCACAGGGATCTTCGTCATGTTCAACTGCCAGGTCTGACTCGGCCCGGCGATTTTCTCTTCGTGCCCAAAATTTTTTGAGGGGGCATACGCTGGCCAGCGTTTCCCCGACACGTCGTTACAGAGCAAGCGGATTGTTTCCGGGTACGCCGCTAACATCCCTTATCCGCTTCCGGATCGTGTCAGCTACGGTTCTCCCGGAAGCGGCGGTGTGGTCGTGGGTGGCCCGCGATGGTGCGTCGCCTGCTCGTACGCATAGGCGAGCTTGATAAGGGTGCCTTCGTCATACGGCCGTCCCATAAAGGTGATGCCGGCCGGAAGGTTATCGGTGGTAAATCCGGCAGGGACGGCGACCACGGGAACAAATACCAGGAACGTATTCAGGTGCGGGGCCCCCTTCGTGTTTACCCACGGCGGGTTCACGCCATCCTTGATCAACGTCGGCTGGTGCTCTATGGATTTGTATACGATAGCATTCAGCTGATTGTCCGCCATGACTTTCAATACGCTGAGCATGAGTTCCTGTCGCGCTTGAAGGTACCGGTAGTGTTTGGATTCGTCCGGGGTGGCCCGCATGCGATCTTGCGCGTATCGAAACACCTTGGCGAAATCCGGCGAGCGCATCATTTCCTCTTTGGTTTTGAACGGAGGATGTTCGCTTCTTCCGAAGAACACACGAAATGATTCGGCGCTCTCGTTGGGACCTTCTGCGCGCGTAGCGAGCAGTTTGTTCAGATTCGGAATCACGATGGGATCGACTACGGTGGCTCCCGCGGCTTTCAGTTCCCCTACGGCTTTATTGAAGACCACGGTGACTTTGGCGAAGTCTTGCGACTGGGGCTCCGAGTCGCGTCCCATGGGCTCGCGCAGGACACCGATGTGGGCTCCCTTCAGACCGTTGAGGTCGAGAAACTTCGTGTAGCTGCCGGGAACATGACCCACGCCGCTCGCCGTCAGCGGGTCTTCCGGATCGTACCCGACCATGACGTCCAGAAGCTTGGCTACATCGGTCACGCTCCGTGCCATCGGTCCGAGAGTACCGTTGATTTCTGGCCAGCCGTCAAACATGCCACTTCGGCTCACCAGGCCGGCAGTCGGCCGGATTCCCACGACGGAGTTCCACGTGGAGGGACGGCGGATGGAGGCAAAGCCCTCCTCGCCGACTGCAATGGTCGCGAAGTTTGCGGAAAGCGCTGCCCCAGACCCGCCGGAGGAGCCTCCTGCAGTTCGATCAAGCGCATACGGGTTTCGAGTGGAACCAAAGAGGGAACCGTGAGTATCGCCTCCGCCCAATTCACCTAGGGTTGCTTTCCCCAGGATGATGGCGCCAGCTTTTCTCAGCTTCTCCGCCACGAAGGAGTCCCGGTCCGGGTAATAGTTTTTAAAGAGGATCGAGCCAAGCGTCGTGGGCATCCCCTTCGCGTCCATCTGATCCTTGAGCACAATGGGAATGCCGTGAAGCGGGCCGGTGAGACCGGACGTTTTAAAGGCAGCATCCAGCCGGTCAGCTTCCTGAAGGGCCTGGGGATTGATCGTGATGATGGCGTTGAGGCTGGGTCCTTTCTTATCAAACGCCTCGATCCGGTTCAAATAAAGTTGGACCAGTTGGTGGGTGGTCAAGCGACCGGATTTGTAGGCGTCCTGAATATCCTGGATGGTCGTTTCAGCAAGGTGAAAGGGTTTGGTCTGGCTCTGGCCTGCGCCTGGAAAAAGAGAGACGAGAAAGAGCAAGGCCATGAGCCTGCAAGCGTGCCGCGGAATGTTCCTCATGTTCATATGCCCACTTTCTCGCGATTGCCCCTCCGATATGGACTTGGCGCTTCCGCCCTTACAACCATGTCGCATTTTCGTTCTGGTCGTAACCCCATTCAGGTTTGCAGCTATGTAGATTCACACAGCCTATGCGATTAATGGTGAATTCGTGGAACGCAACACGCGGGCGACGCCCCGATCAGAATATGTCAAAATCGTTTGACCACGCCTGCACCACCAAAACTGAATGTAATCGTCAAAATCATCAATCCGTATCCGCTATTTAGAACTGGCGCAAGCGAAGTTCGCGGCATCGTCTACGCTGCCCGAGCCCCTGTACTTCGCTACCTGTGGATAGGGACACACCGGACGTGTGCGCGCCACTCCGTGCCCAGGATTATCGTCCTTGAACTTTGTTGCAATGAGCTTCGAGGGTGCGATGCCTTGGTCGACCCAGCGGTCGAGCGCGCCGATGATGTCGTTTTCGGGATCGTTTTTCTTGTATCCCTTCTGGCCGAGGCCGCCGAAGGTGTTCGGCCCAGGTCCTCCGTTGCAGTGATACAAACCCGGCATCATAAACAAGCGCACAAATTCATCGGTTGCGTCGCCGTTCCTCTGCCGGACGTCGTTGTAATACTGCACGGTTCGGAGCGGAGGCGTCGAATGATCCGCCCAGCCGTTGTACAGAATCAGTTTCCCGCCATGGCCCTTAAATCCGGACAAGTCCGTGCTGTCGGCGTCCTGATCCTTCTCGAACGGGATCATCGCCTCCGGATCCTTGTCATAATCGAATTCCTTCACCGAGTCGTACTTCGGCCCAAAGACGATCCAGCGCATGAAACTCTCCATGTACATGAAATTGCTGGAGGGATACCCGTGCATCGTTCCGACCCCAGTGATGTAGTATGGGTAGTCCTCTTCATGCCCCGGCGAGTATCCAACATACAACCGCTTTCCACCGGGACTTACCGGACCGTTGAGAATCTTTTGCCACGCCGTCACTTGTTTTGGCGTCAGGCAATTGGGGCCATCCGCGCCCTGGCAGGTCAAAACCTGGGGATCGAATTCACATTTGTCGGGGCGGTCGATCAGGCCGTCCACCAGGCCGTCCTTGGCGTCGCATGCGGCCCTGGTTGCTTTTTCCATCGCGGGGATCTTGCTCGGAGGGATCTCGGAACCAAGGAGCGCTCGCTGGGTCCAATCAAACATCACCATGGCCTTGGTCCGGTCGACCACGGGGCCTCCCGCAACGACCCCTTCGAAATCGTCCGGATACCGCTGCACCTCCATGAGCGCCATCTTGCCGCCGTTCGAACACCCGCAAAAATAGGAATGCCGCGCCGGCGTGCCGTAGTATGTCTTGACTACTTCCTTCGCCAGCAGCGTCACCAAGTGAGTAGCGCGATGCGCGTAGTTCACTTGCGAATGCGGATTGCCGTACATGGCCGACGCGTCCCAGTGGAAGCCGCGATGCCCGGTGTCCGAACCGGCTGCAGCGTATCCCCTGGCAAGCGCTTCGGTAAGTTCCGGGACCGATCCGTTATACCCTGCTCCGCCCACGTAGAAGAATTTGTTGTTCCACGCCGTGGTGGGAAGCGCGACCTCGAACAGAATTACGGTCTCGAGCCCGCCCTGCACACGGCAGTATTCCGGCACATCATCTTTCGCCGCGATGATGGTCGCCTCGGTGATGACGGTGTCCTTCAGTTTCAACTCGAGCAGCTTCGAACAGTCCGCCGCGCCTGCTGGAGCAGCTCCAAAGCCAAGCAGTACGAACAGCACCGCAGATAGGTTCGCGAGTAACACACCTGGTTTCCTGCATGACCCTATACATCCAGGCAAACGGCTAAACCTAAATTTGGGTGGGTGATAGCTCTTCACAAATGTTCCTCCCCAACGCAGTGCCACATGCGTAGCCCATTTCCTTGCATACGTGATCCGAGAGAATTCTGTTTCATGCGTTCGCGAGATCGACGCAAATTCTAGCTGTATATTCACATCCTCAATCATGTTTGCGGGCAACTTACTCCTACGCCCGGTGTCGCGTCAACCTCAAGGTGGGAGAATTTCGACAGCAGATGGGATTCGCATATGAAATATCCGTTTCTGCGACACACAAGTCATCCCACAACTTGGGCCCTCAAGGCGGCCTGGTTCAGACTATGCCGGGAGCTTGTGGCGAGTGCTCGCCATGAGCACCACTTGTGGGGTCATACTCATTTTGCGGGGTATCAAAGAAGGGGTTCGCGACGTTTCATCAATGACTTCCATTTTGAGGAGTGCATCAAATCCCCAGTCTTGAAGTCAAAATGCGCCGTATCTCGCCGAAGCCACAATGCCAGGCCAAACGAGATATGTTTCAGGGGCGTGAACGTGGATGCTGTTAAGATGCCTTACCTGACTCAGCACTTGAAAGCGGCGCAGCAATGATTCTGATCACCGGCGGAACCGGCTTCATCGGAAGTCATCTGGTTGAGGCCGTGTGCGCCCGTGGCGAGCCGCTGCGCTGCCTGATCCGCCGCGACAGATCCAAGCGGCATCCCTTCACGTTCCCTGCGGAAGCTGAGGTTGTGTTCGGCGACCTCGTTTCGGGCGAGGGGCTGAGTGACGCCCTCGAGGGTGCTGACACCGTGATCCACCTTGCGGGTGTGACGAAGGCGTTTTCGAGGAGCGATTTCTACTCGGGCAACACGCGAGCAACAGAGAATCTCGCGCGGGCGGTCGCCAGGCGCGCGGTTCGATTCGTGTACGTCAGCTCTCTCGCTGCCATCGGTCCCAGCACCGATGGTACGCCGGTCTCCGAGGACGCTGAACCGCATCCCATCACACACTACGGAATATCCAAGTTGGAAGGGGAGCGGATTGCCAGGGCGCTAGTTCCTGACGCGGTGATCGTGCGACCGGCTGTGGTCTACGGCCCGCGCGATACGGACGTGCTGGAAATGGTCCGGTCGATTAGTAAGGGCTTTATGCTGGAGATCTCGGGCGGCGAACGCTGGTTCCAGGCGATCTATGTGAAGGATCTGGTCGACGGGTTGCTGGCAGCGGCATGCGCCCCTCAAGCCGGCGGTCGTGCGTACTTTCTTGCCCACGCGAAAGCGGTTTCGTGGAGCGAGCTAAGCTCTGTGGCAGCGCGCATTATGCGGAAACGAGCGCGAGTCCTGCGGATTCCTTCGCCGCTTGCGTACGCCGTGGGCGGCTTCGCGGAAATTTGCTCGCTCCTCACCGGGAAGCCGGGGATCATCTCGCGCGAGAAGGTGAAAGAAGCGCAATGCCGCCATTGGACCTGCGACACGCGCCGCGCGGCGCTTGAGCTCGGCTTCGAAGCGCAGACGCCTCTGGAGTCTGGACTTGCCCAAACGCTGGCCTGGTACAAGGAGGCAGGCTGGCTGAAGTATTGAACTCGGATGGGCGCTTTGGCGTTCCAGCAAGGCCTTATTTTTGGTACAGTTTGCCTCCGATACCATTCCACGGTGGACTGGATGGCGGGCGCACTGCTTGCCGCAGTCTTGATTGTGGCGGAGCTCCTGATGTATCGGAAGCTGTCAGGAAGGGGGGATTCGATTGGCGCTTGAGGTCGCAACGGCGGATAGCAAGCAAGCCTTGAAAGAGTTTATTGAATTTCCCTATTCGCTGTACCGTAGCGATCCCTTTTGGGTGCCTCCGTTGCGGATCGCGGTCAAGGAACTGTTGGACCGCGCCAAGCATCCCTTCTACGCCAACGCGGAGGCCGAGTTCTTCCTGGCGCGGCGCGACGGCCGAGTGGTGGGCCGGATCGCCGCTATCCTCGACCGCAATCACAACAAGTTTCACGAGGAGAGCGCGGGGTTCTTCGGGTTCTTCGAATCGACGAACGACCCGGAAGTGGCGGCGGCTCTGCTCGGCGCCGCACGAAAGTGGGTGTTCGGCCGCGGCGCGGTGCTGCTTCGGGGGCCGGTGAACCCCTCCACCAACTACGAATGCGGCATATTGGTCGACGGCTTCGATTCCGGTCCCATGGTCATGATGACCTACAACCCGCCCTATTACTCAGCGTTGATGGAAAAAGTAGGGCTCCGCAAGGCAAAAGATCTCAACGCCTACGTCAATACCGCGGCGTCAGTCCAGCTGGAGAAGATCGGGCGCGTGGCGGACCGCAAGCTCGCCAGGAGCGGTGTCACGATCCGTGCCATCAACATGAAGGATTTCGACGGCGAAGTGGGGCGGATCTGGGATGTGTACAACTCGGCGTGGAAGCGCAACTGGGGATTTGTGCCCATGACTCGCGAAGAGTTCTTCCGGATGGGCAACGAGATGAAGCAGATTCTCAAGCCGGAGCTGGTGCTGGTGGGGGAAGCGGGCGGGAAGCCAGTTGGGTTCGCACTGGCCTTGCCCGATGTCAATTTTGCGATCAAGCAGGCGGGCGGCCGCCTCTTCCCGTTGGGCCTGCTCAAGATTCTGTATTATCAACGATTGATTAAAAGTCTGCGTGTTCTGGCTGTTGGTGTGGTGGAGGATTACAGAACCTCTGGTGCAGCGGCTGCCTTCTATGTTAGGCTCGCGCGGATTGCCGGGAAGTTGGGATACAGCGGCGACTGTGAAATGTCGTGGATCCTGGAAGATAACGTTCTGATGACACGCTCCCTGGAAGTGATGGGCGCGAGACACTACAAGACCTATCGAATCTACGAATGGCACTGAACACGAACCTGACGGCCACCGCGAAAAAGAAGTGCACCGGCGAGAGCGACATTTTCGAGAAATGTCGCGCCTTCACACGTCCGGGCGAGCTTCAGCAAGCCGGTCTTTACATGTACTTCGAAACCTTCGGAGACCGGGAAGGCTGCGAGCCGGGAGAAGTGCGCCTGGGCTCCTCGAAGGTTCTGATGTTTGGGTCCAACGATTACCTGGACCTGATCACGCACCCGCAGGTCAAAGAAGCTGCCGCGCAGGCGGTCCGGAAGTATGGCACCGGATGCAGCGGCTCGCGCCTCCTGAATGGGACCCTCGATCTGCATGTGAAGGTGGAAGCGGAGCTGGCCGCCTTCGTGCGCAAAGAAGCCGCGATGATCTTCGGAACGGGCTTTCAGGCCAACTACGCGACGCTTTCGGCAATAACCGAAAAGGGCGACGCGATGATCTGCGATCACCGCCTACACGCCAGCCTGGTAGAAGGAGCGTTGCGGTCGACTGCACGGGTGATGCGATTCCGGCATAACGATCTGGATCATTTCGCGCGGTGCTTAAGCAGCTGTGCTTCAGGAGAGAAGATCTTGGTGGTCTCCGAAGGCGTGTTCAGCATGGAAGGGGATCTGGCCGAGTTGCGCGGGCTGGTGAACCTTGCAAAGTCCCGCGCGGCGCGCATCTATGTGGACGAAGCACACGGGTTGGGAGTGTTGGGGCGGACCGGAGCGGGCGCGGCTGAACACATGGGCGTGCTGGACGATGTGGACATCATAATGGGCACGTTCAGCAAGGCTCTGGCGTCGGTGGGCGGATTTATCGCCAGCTCGCGCGAGGTCGTAGATTATCTGAAGCATACGGCGAGGCCGTTCGTGTTTTCGGCGAGCCTGCCAGCGGCGTCGGTGGCGGCGGCGGGGGCGGCGCTGAAGATCATCCGCAAAGAGCCGGAGCGGCGCCAGCGGCTGCTGCAGATGGCCCGTGAGCTACGCGCGGAGCTGCGCGCGCGCAATTTTTTGGTGCTGGACGGGGAGGCAGCGATCGTGCCGGTGGTGATCCGGGAGGAAGTGGATTTGTGCCGGCTGTGCAAGGCTCTTCTTGCCGAAGGCATCTACATCAACCCGGTGCTGAAGCCGGCCGCGGCGCAGAATCTACTGCGCATCTCCTGCACTTCCGCACACACCGAAGCGCACATCGCGAGGCTAGTCGCGACGCTGACGAAAGTGGCGGGGCGCCTCGGCATCGAGCGCTAAACGGAACCTCCTTTAATCCCCCGCAAGCGCCCAAATGATCCACTACAGAAGGATGACGTGGGTTTCTTTAAAGGTTGATGTTGTATAATAAGCACGATGAAGGGTTGAAACGGAATCTCGATCGAGGTGCTTCCATGGTCGCTCGTTCACTCGGCTCGCTGATTGCTATCGGGTCAGGCGTATTGCTGTTAGCCTGTTGCGCGCTTGCGGCGCCTAAATCTCCGATCCCCCCAGCCAAGGTTGACGTGCCAACGGCCACGGCGCCCGGCAAACAGACTGCTGTTTTTGCTGGCGGTTGCTTTTGGGGCACGCAGGCTGTCTTTGAGCGAGTCAAGGGTGTCCTCGATACTACGGTTGGATATTCAGGTGGCTCCCCGAAGACCGCCACGTACGATCAGGTGACGACCGAGACAACGGGACATGCTGAATCCGTCGAAGTGGTATATGACCCCTCTCAGCTCACCTACGGCGAACTGCTTCGCATCTTCTTTTCTGTAGCCCACGATCCCACAGAGCTGAACCGGCAGGGACCGGATGTAGGCACATCGTATCGCTCCGCGATCTTCTATTCCACGGAGGACCAGAAACGCATCGCCAACGCTTACATCGCCCAACTCGATGAGGCAAAAGTGTTTCCCGCGCGCATCGTCACGGAGGTAACCCCGCTGAAGGGGTTTTACCGCGCCGAGGAGTACCACCAGGACTTCGCCATAAAGAACCCCACCAACAATTACATCCAGATTTGCGACCTGCCGAAAATTGCAGCCTTGAAGCAGCAATTTCCCGAGCTGTTCGTGAATTACAAAGGTAAAAAGTAGAGCCCATCCGATTGCCGGTCCCCCGCCAAGATTCTGTCCGCCCGTGAGGTGAACCTGAAAGCCGCATTGTCATCCAACGAGCGAATGCGATGGCACCGGAGCAAGGGGTAAACTAAACGTGGACAAATTCCGATAAATTCTCTTCTCGGAGTACGGCTCCGACAGGTCTAGGCACAGCGCGGGCCATATTTCGATAATCCTGTTCATCAAGACTTGGCGGCGATTCCTTGCGACCCTCTTTAGGGCTTACTCTGGTGGCAAATTCGTTGTGTCGCGGACAGGGCAAGCGTACGATGCGTGAAGCGAGAAGTCCAAATCGGAAATTCCGGGTGATAAGTGCACATGAATAGAAGATTCTTAGCGGCTGTGGTCATCCTGTGCTCCGTGCCGATCGGAAATTCAATTCGGGTTTCCGGACAGGACATGCCGAGGCCACAATATGCAGGCAACAACCTGGTGCGCCCCGAGGGTTATCGGGAGTGGGTCTATCTCTCCTCTGGCCTGGGAATGAATTACAACCCAACTGCGGGCGAGCCGGAACGGTTCACAAACGTCTTCGTGCCGCAATGGGCTTACCGGCAATTCCTCTCCACTGGCAAATGGCCAGACAAAACAATGTTCGCTTTGGAGGACCGTGCTGCCGAAAGTAAAGGCTCGATCAATAAAGCGGGCCATTTCCAGACTAACCTCATCGGCTTGGCGGTCGAAGTGAAGGACGAGATCAGGTTTCCGGAAAAGTGGGCATACTTCGGATTTTCAGAAGACGCAAAGGCTGCTGAGGCGAAGCCGAAACAACAATGCTGGCAATGCCATAACGACCATGCAGCTGTAGAACACACTTTCGTGCAATTTTATCCAACGCTGAAGCCGATTGCACAAAAGTTTGGTACCTACCGGAAGGAAGCGGAAACACCCACGCCCCAGCACTAACTCGAAGACCGCCTGAAAAGTCATCCCTGGGTGTAAACTGCTCCGGGCCGGAAGGAAGAATGGAGATTACCTGTTGTCGAGAACGTCGACGATGAAATCCACACCTCTACTTGCCGCGATTCTGCTGCTGGCGCCGTGCAAGGGTGGATCGGCTACCTCTTCCGTCCGTAATAAGTTGTACGTCTTTCATTACGAAAATGTACTGGGCACATCCTTGGAAATTAGGGTCGCGGCGTCATCCGCCGCGCAATCGGAGAAGGCCGAAAAGGCAGTGTTGACGGAGATTGAGCGGGAATCACACATCCTTAGCTCATGGGATCCAGACAGTGAATTCAGCAGCTGGTTTCGGACCATGGGCCAACCCGTCAGGGTTTCTCCCGAATTATTTGAAGTTCTGAGTTTGTTTGATAAATGGCGCGGCCTGACCCGAGGAGCCCTGGACGCTTCAGCCGAGACGATCACCCGAGTTTGGAAGCGTGCCGCTGCGGAGAAGCGTCTTCCTTCACAGGTCGAATTGGATGCCGCAGTTGCCAGCACGCGCAGAGTCCATTGGCAACTCGACCCCGCCAATCGAACTGCGACGCATACCAGTGATGCCCCGCTCGCACTGAACTCGTTTGTGAAAAGCTATATCGCGGGACACGCCGGGGAAATGGCGCTCAGAGCATCCGGCGCACAGGGTTTGGTCGTCAACATCGGCGGGGACCTCGTCGTCCGGGGCGATTGGAAAGAGACGGTGGACGTTTCCGATCCGAAGTCGGATGTAGAAAATGGCGTTCCCATCGCACGCCTCGTTGTTCGCGACCGCGCCGTGGCGACCAGCGGAGATTACCGACGCGGCGTGGAAATTGGCGGCCGTCACTATTCGCACATTGTTGACCCTCGCACCGGAATGCCCGCCGATCAAATTATCAGCTCCACTGTCATTGCGCAGTCTCCGGCAGAGGCGGGCGCGCTTGCAACCGCCCTTTCCGTACTGACACCGGAGGAAAGCTCTCGTTTGGTTGCTTCGATACCAGGTGTGGAATATCTGCTGGTGAAAAAGAATGGTGAAAGGATTGTGAGCAAAGGTTGGAGTGCGTTTGAAGAGATGCCTGCGTCACATGCAGCGGCGTTGCGGCCTGCAGCAGCCTACGAGCAGGTTTCCGCTCGGTCCACCGCTTCACCATGGGACCCGAAGTATGAATTGACCGTCACGATCGAACTGAGTCTCATCGAAGGATACCGCGTCCACCGTCCCTACGTTGCCGTGTGGATCGAGGATGAGGAGCATGCTCCGGTACGCACGATCGCTCTTTGGTTCGGGAAATACAAGTACCTTCGCGAATTGCGGGCCTGGAGCCGCGAAGAAAGTATGCGATCCGTGAGCGAAGATACACACGTCATGAATTCAGTTTCTGGTGCAACGCGCCCTCCGGGCAAATACACTTTCAAGTGGGACGGCAGGGACGACTTCGGTAACCTTGTAAAAGCGGGTAAATACACCGTGATGATCGAAGCGGCGCGCGAGCACGGTTCTTATCAATTGATGCATCAGGAGATGGAATTCAACAGCTCGCCCAGACAGTTCCAGCTTCCGGGCGATGTAGAGATTGCGTCGGCTACCCTTGATTACCACAAAATTGTCCAATAGTTCGGGCGGGGAGTCGACCGACCCTTCGACCGCTCCGTTACGCGCCCCGCGGTTTTTGCACTGGAAACGGCGTTTCGCGCATCTCGCGCGCTGGTTGCACACGTATCTGTCGATGCTCAGCTTCGCAGTTCTTCTTTTTTTCGCAGTAACGGGCCTTACCTTGAATCACGCGGAATGGTTCGATAATCAGCAGCGGCCGGCCTTGTACCACGGCACTCTGAACAAGGCCTGGGTGAACGCTCCCGACCCTAGTGGCATGGCGAAAGATGAAATTGTGAATTACTTTCGCCGCACCTATCGGACCAAGGGAGCCCTCTCCGATATCCACGTAGATGGAGATCAGTGCGAAATCCTATTCAAAGGACCTGGGTACGAAGCAGACGCAACCATCGATCGCGAGACCGGAAAGTACGACCTGACGGTGAGCCCCTTTAGCCTGGTCGCGGTACTCAACGATCTTCATAAGGGCCGGGACACTGGCAAAAAATGGTCCGCGGTAATTGATTTTTCTGCGGTTCTGATGACGCTGGTTTCATTAACCGGACTCACGCTGATTTTCTTCCTCAATAAACGGCGCATTTCTGGACTTCTGTTGGTTGCCATTGGCGCGCTGCTCTGCGGTCTCGTCTATTTTCTTTGGATATCCTGACTAAGGCAGCATTCGATTCTCAGTGTGGAATTGGATGGTCTCTTCAAGTCCTATTCTCCACCGGAAAGGGTCGATCGTTTTGTAGGCGCCAAGTCCCGAGAAGCCTGCCGGTTCAACCGGTCGATGCAACACCCTATAACCAGTTGATCTGACAATGCTTCTCATCGAGAAGCAATCAGTACGGCAGTGTTCCATCAGAACCTAAACAGGGCTTTTGTTTTGTTTGATTTTGACGGTGGCTAACAAAATCAGCTTCCTAGGCTCCTACAAGAAGACTTTGAGCAGGTGTTGCAACGACCCATTGAGACCACCCTGTTTCTTAG
The DNA here is from genome assembly GCA_963719875.1 of uncultured Acidobacteriota bacterium. GTDB lineage: Bacteria > Acidobacteriota > Terriglobia > Acidiferrales > UBA7541 > Palsa-360. Next base: position 2,153,772 of record CAVRDJ010000004.1, read on the forward strand.
GACTTGGCGATTAGGGTCTACAATGGCGGCTGGAATCGTCGAGAATGTTTGAACGGCTAAATGAGAAGAACGCATTCGTCGAATCGCTCGAAGCCTTGATTTATCTCATCAAGGAAAATCCTGTACGCTCTATTATCTATTGCGGGGATATCCCTTTCGGATGGTTCTGGATTCGCCACGATTCAGTGATAAGTGCCTTTGCGCTTCAGGCATACTTAATCACAACTCTTGTGTTTGTCTATGAGCCATTCCGGAATAGAAAACTGGACGTTAAGAAGTGGTGGTTTTGGAAAGCCATGCTCATTGGTGGCATTCCGATTCATCCTTTGTTTCTAGGGGCGATGTGGTACCTAGATAGGACGTATTCCTCTTTTGTCGTCAGCGGAGCGACACTCTTTCTCCTTGTGTTTGTAGCTGGTGTCCTTGAATCCATTATTCTCGGAAATTTCGTTAATCACTTCCTACTTGCTAGGGATGCCGACATCAGTTAACCAGCAGGGCCAAGTCCTGAGAAGTCCTGCCGGTTCAACCGGTCGATGCAACACCCTATAACCAGTTGATCTGACAATGCTTCTCATCGAGAAGCAATCAGTACGGCAGTGTTCCATCAGAACCTAAACAGGGCTTTTGTTTTGTTTGATTTTGACGGTGGCTAACAAAATCAGCTTCCTAGGCTCCTACAAGAAGACTTTGAGCAGGTGTTGCAACGACCCATTGAGACCACCCTGTTTCTTAGGATGTGGGAATGCCCTCTCGGATCACCAACGCCAATCCCACTTTTCGCAGTTTACAAATCCGCATTTCTTCGCTATAAGAGAACATATATGAGCAAACGCGACTACCTCGGACATCTCGAACTGATGGTAATGCTGGTATTGATCCGTCTGGGAGAGAAAGCCTACGGGATACCCATCGCGCACGAGATTGAAACGAAAGGCGGTCGAGAAGTATCGCTCGGCAGCATCTATGCCACTCTTGAGCGACTCGAAACGAAAGGTCTCGTGTCTTCTGAATTAGGTGAGTCGACACCGGAGCGCGGCGGAAGAGCCAAAAAATACTTCAGCGTCACCGCAAAGGGAGTGCGGGAAGTGAGCGAAATGCAGCGAGTGCTTAAACAGTTGTGGCCGAGACTCCGGCAATTGGAAGGGAGACGGGTATGAGATTTTCAAAGCCTCCGGCCCTGGCAACTTGGCTGTTGGAGAATTTTCGGTCTGGTTCCAGAAATGACCATATTACGGGCGATCTAATGGAGGCATACCAAAGCGGCTGTTCCAGGCGTTGGTACTGGAAGCAAGTGCTTGCGGCAATAATTGTCAGCTTCTATCAGGAAATCAAAGGACATCCCGTGCTGGCGCTGAGGGCGATCGCGGTCGGCATGGGAACTTGGTTTATATACCGATATGGCGTTGCACCCAGGCTTCTGTCTCCATTGGTTAGACGGTTCTTGCAACCAACGGGCTTCCCGTTTAGTCCATGGTCGTTGACTTGGTGGACGCTGTCGTTGACCGTGAATGCGGCAAGTGGCTGGATCATAGCTCGCCTCCATCGTCCCCATAGGACCGGTATGGTGCTGGTATTTGCTACATTTTCATTTATCGTCCACCTTCAAACGCTTCCATACCTTTGGTTTGATGGGGCAAACGCGCTGAACAACACTAGGTTCCTTCCCTACTTCCTGAACAACCTGGCAGCATTGACCCTACCGTCCGTGGCTATATTGTTCGGAGGGCTATGGGGCGCTCTTCCTGAGAGCGAAGCGAGTGAGTACGAGCAACACTCCGCGCCTTAAGACGCAGGTTCAATAATCAGCCTCGAAACGCAAATTTTTGAGTGATGATGCCAAGTCCTGTGAAGTCCTAGTGCTGTATCGGAAGCGCGCTTCGACAGAAGAATGATATGCGGGCAAGCTGCTCCGGCGCGGTTTCGATACAGCGACTTGAAGGAAGCCGGCCGTGGGTGCGGCGGACGCGGGCCCTATGGGGATTGAATGGGATGGAGGGGTGGTGTCCAGGTGTGTCGAGCTGTTGCCGCGGGGCACGGAAGACAACGGCGGATGCTCTTGAGTTGGGTGAAACGCAAGACGGCCGGGGAATAAGGACTGGAGAAGCTGGAAAGAGCAGGTTTGTAGAAGCGCAAGGCACAGAGAGATTGCGCGCGCCGCGACACGCCAAGATTTCGTGATGTTGATCGTCGACTCATGTGGCAACTGTCACGGGGACAGGTGGAGAACGGAGTTGGATCTGGGCGGAAGTGAATCGCTCGATGGCCGCCATCGGCCCACCGCACTTGGGGCAAAACCAGAGATCACTAGCAGTGGCTATGGAAGGGTCCTGCCTGGCTTGTGGTTGTGGTGCTGAACCGAGCAACTGAAAACAGAGTGGCAAGGTCGTGGCACGCCGGCGATGGGCCAGGAAGCCGAAATGTCGGATGCGCACGAAGCCTTTCGGGAGGACGTGCAACAGGAAGCGACGCAGGAACTCATCCAGCGATAGGGTGAGCAACTTCTGTTCGTTGTGGTGAGCGGAGTCGCGCCAACGGAAAGTGACTTTGCTGTCCGCAAAGGAAACCAAGCGGTGGTTGGAGACGGCCACGCGATGGGTATAGCGTCCCAGATACTGGAGGACAAGTTGGGGGCCACCGAAGGGGCGTTTCGAATAGACTACCCAATCTTTTCGGAATAGCGTTCTCAGCCACGATGAGAAAGTCTTGGGCTGAGCGAGCGGTTGCAGACCTCCGTGGAAATCCAGCTGGCCATCCTGGAAGGCGCGTTGGAGAGCCGCAACAAACTTGCCGCGAAAAACACGTCCGAGCACTTTGACGGGAAGAAAGAACGTGTGGTGTGAGCGGATCCAGTGGGAGTGGTCGAGATGACGGCCCACCGGCCGGCACCACGCAATGGACATGCGGGTGAAGTTGGAGTTTCTGATTCCAGGTGTGCAGCACGCTGAAGAAGCCGATCTCCGCACCGAGGTGTTTTGGATCGCGTGCGATCTCCAGAAGCGTTTCCGCACTGGTGCGAAACAGGAGATCGTAGATGACCTTCTTATTCTGCAAGGCGAGTGGCACTAGCTCGTGAGGCAGCGTGAAGACCACATGCACATAGCGCGTTGGGAGAAGCTCCTGGCGACGCGCCGCAAGCCAGCGGTCGCGAGCACCCGCTTGACACTTCGGGCAGTGCCGGTTGCGGCAAGAGTTGTAGGAGATGGCGCGATGTCCGCAGCGGGTGCATTCATCAAGATGGCCGCCGAGCGCGGCGGTGCGACACCGCGCAATGGCCAGCAGCACTTTGACGTGCTTCCAAGTGATCCACGTACGGCTTCGTTCGATGAAAGCGTCTCCCGCGGCGCGGACTAGATCGGCCACCTCCAGCGGTGGCCGGCTCATCTACTGGTCCTGTGGTGATTCGTCTTTCAGCTTCAGCGAGTCCAGAGGACTGGCGGTCGCGTTTAGATGACGTTGCGAGAGATGCAGATAGATGGTGGTCTCTTCGAGATCACTATGCCCCAACAGCATCTGGATAGTACGCAGATCCGCGCCCGCTTCCAGCAAATGCGTGGCAAAGCAGTGGCGCAGCGTGTGCGGATGCACACCGTCCGGAAGGCCGGCCCGCCGCGCAGCTCTTTTGCAAGCATGGTAGATCACTTGGGAGTGATGGGCTGATCGCTGGCATGACTACGCTTGCCAGGAAACAGCCACACGCTCGGTTTTCGTCGCAACCGTTGCCAGTGTTGCCGGAGTTCGTCGAGCAACTTTGCGCTGAGCAGTACATCGCGGTCTTTGCGGCCTTTACCGCCTTGGACGTGGATCACCATGCGCTGGCTGTCGACGTCACTCACTTTCAGGCGTGCGAGTTCGGCACGACGGAGTCCGGTGGCGTAGAGCGCCATCAGCAGAGTGCGATGGAACGGAGGGTGAGCCGCATCGATGAGTCGCGTCACTTCTTCCTGGCTGAGGATCGTTGGCAGGTGAAGGGCCTTCTTCGGGTAGGGCGTCTCGGTAATGCTCCAGGTTTTCTTGAGCGTTTTCGTATAGAAGAATCGGAGAGCTGCAAGATGTTGCGCCACCGTGTTCGGCGAGAACTTCCGCTCGTGGAACAACGCGGCTTGATATTCGCGGATGTGTCGCGGTCCTAAGCGATCCGGGGAAGTGTGGAAGTGTCGAGAAAAATCTTCGACGGCACGAAGGTAACAATCGATGGTAGTCTCGGCGTAATTACGACGCTGGAGTTCTTCCAGCATCATTTTTCTAAGATGGGTCACAGGGACCTCCTTGTGACCCAAAACTTATCTCAACCAACAAGCAACCAATGCTCGGCTCACCTCACGCGAAGCGTCCGCCGCCGGGCGGCTTCGTTCAAGTCGTCTTCTCGTCATCTGGGATTTGCGGTTTCCCAAATGACGATAATCCCGTTTCTTGGGACTTGGCCAAGAATAGTGATACAAAGCGAGGGTTGGAAGCTTAAGAGTCGCCCATGAAGTAGAGCAACATTCCTCTCACTTCCAGATCTCGGGCCGACGGAACCTGTGCAAGTGACGTTGCGCGTGTGAGTCGCGTTGTTGAGTATCGCGGGTCCTCTGTGTTAATTAATGATTCCCATGCGAAAAAGGATCTACCTGCTCGCTCTGGAATTGCTGCTGATCGGCTCCCTGCTCAATGCGCAGTCCAAGCCTGAGTCCAAGCCGAGCGTGACGTTGCTAAAGACCGGACGCGTCCTGGATGTCAGGAGCGGACATTACATCGAAAGCGCCGCCATTTTGATCGAAGGCGACCACATTAGGGAAATCGGGCCAGCCGTCGGTATCCAAGCCCACGTACCAAAGGGCGCTGCCGTTATTGATCTTGGCAGCGCCACGGTTCTACCCGGCCTAGTGGACTGCCACACGCACTTAATGGCGCGAATCCCCGACACTCCTAATGGATACGCATTGAATCTTGCAACGAAGTCCCTGGCGTTCCGCGCACTCGAGGGCGCGGCGGACGCTCGCGCCACCCTAGAGGCCGGTTTCACTACGGTCCGCGACGTAGAGAACGAAGGTTCAGGCTACGCCGACGTTGCGCTGCGTGACGCCATTAACCAGGGATTAATTGATGGTCCGCGTATGCAGGTGGCCACGCGAGCCATCGCCGCGGTAGGTCAGTACAACCCATTTGGCGTATCGTCCGACCTGCCTGATTTTCCCACAGGTGCGCAGATGATCAGCGGAGTTGAAGACGGCAGACGCGCTGTTCGTGAGCAGATCGGCCATGGCGCAGACCTCATCAAGGTGTACGCAGATTGGAACTACCCGACGCTCACAGTCGAAGAAATGAGCGTTATCGTCGAAGAAGCGCATAAGGCAGGCCGCAAGGTGGCGGCCCATGCAACAAGTGCTGAGGGCCAGCGCAACGCGATCACAGCGGGTGTGGACTCCATCGAACACGGTCATGGCGCCGATAGACAGGACCTCGAAATGATGAAGGCGAAGGGAGTCTACTGGATTCCGACGATGGGCTACTATTTTTATCACGTGGACAGCGCAAGTTCCCCGGAAGCACGTAAATACATGGAAGAAGTTTTGCAACGCGCCCGGCAGAACATCCCAATAGCGCGGGAGCTGGGCGTGAAAATCGCAAATGGTTTTGATCCCTCAAGCGCTGAAGACCACGGTCAGAACGCGCATGAAATCATTGCCATGACCAAACTGGGATTGCCGCCTATAGAAGCCATTCGTGCCGCTACGATCACCGCCGCGGACCTTCTGGGATGGCAGGGCAAGGTAGGATCCATCGAGGCGGGCTATTATGCGGATATCATTGCTGTCTCCGGCGATCCTCTTGCTGACATGGCCGAGCTTGAGCACGTCAAGTTCGTGATGAAAGGCGGGGTCGTCGTAAGAAATGAATTCGCTATCCATTGATTCCCACTCTTTCTAAAGCCAAGCGCGCATCGTGTCGGCCAAGTCCTTCCATGAGAAGGCCGGTTAGTGTCAAGTCGGTTTTGTAGTTGCCTTTGGTCGTCGAGTGGTCTTCCTTAGAACCGAGCCGCCTCTGTCGCCATCCTTCCATCCGCACTCTTTTGTGAGCGATCTTCGCTCGGTGCCAGTTGGGTGTTCTCGTTTCAGTGGTGCTGCTACCTGATAATCGACCTCTGCTCCCACCGTTTCGGCGGGAGTCGGGCCCCAGGACTTAGTCGCAGTCACCTGGACTCGGCGGTTGAGCTCGGCTGTCGGGATCGCCACTCTCTAGGTCACTTCCCGCATCGCTTTCTGACTATTGCGCAGTGGTTCGTACACCTCTCCCCCTACCCACAACCGATGCAGCAGGACCGCCAGCTTTCGAGCCACGGCCACCACCGCTCGCTTCTTGGCATTTTTTCCTCCTCGCTCCGCAAGCTTGCGTCCCCATCTCCGCAGATCGCTGTCTTCTCCAAAAGGTCCCAGAATGTAGTGCGCTCCCTGCACCATCATCGTGCGCAGATACCGGTCTCCTTCTTTGCTGATGCCCTTCTGGGGTTCGCTCTCCCCAGAGTTCCTGCGGCCAGGTCGTAACCCGAGAAAACACCCTACCTGGCGACTCTTCGGAAACCGATACGGGTCTTCGATCGTCAGGACATACGTCAGAGCGATCTGTGTTCCCACGCCCTTCACCTGCTTGAGCAAGGACACTTCCGGGTAAACTTCCTTGGCGATTTTCTCCATCCGTTCGTCGTATTCCTTGACGCGCTCGTTCAGCGATTCAATTTCTTTGAGCAGCGGCTCCAGAACATCCCGCAATTCTGTGCTCAATGCAGCGGCCAGCTCCCGGTTCACCTGATACGTGCCACACTTGGGCAGTCGTTGGCCATAAGACTTCACGAGCCCCCGTGCGGCGTTCACCAAGGCTGTTCGAGCACTCACTAGTTCAGCTCGCGCTCGAATCACCGTCAGGTGGAGTTGCGCTTGCACACTGCGATGCCGCACCGGCCCCAACAGCTCGGGATCGACTCGCGCCAGTCGTGCCAGGGTCCGAGCATCGTGCCGATCATCTTTTCGATTGCTCTTGGTGATCAGCTGCACCTTTTGTGCATGCGCCACGATCACTTCGTGTCCCAACTCAGTGAGCAGTCGGCTTACCCAGGGGGAATGGGTTCCTGTCTCCAGTGCGATGAGACTTCGCGGTATCTTTCCAAAGGTCTGCTTCATCGCCTCCGGCGTCGTTGGCAGTTTTTGTTCCAAAATGACTTGGCCTGCTTCATCCAAAACACAGTAAAACGACCAGCGATCGCCCAGATCCAAACCGATGGTCAGCTTTTGCTCCTTGAAAATTTCGTTCTTGAATGCCTGCACAGTGATAGTCTTTTTCACAGCCGGTCTCCTTTCGGTTGCGCTTCGAGCGCGTCGACCATTGGGAGCGTATCGCATCCCGCCGGAGACCGGCCTTCTCATCCCATCTGATAAGTCGGGCCGGCTCAACCGGTCGATGCAACACCCTATAACCAGTTGATTTGACAATGCTTCTCATCGAGAAGCAATCAGTACGGCAGTGTTCCATCAGAACCTAAACAGGGCTTTTGTTTTGTTTGATTTTGACGGTGGCTAACAAAATCAGCTTCCTAGGCTCCTACAAGAAGACTTTGAGCAGGTGTTGCAACGACCCATTGAGACCACCCTTCTTATCGGAATGTGGCTTTCTAATTCATTTTGATTGCTCCCCGAGCGGATGCATCCTAAACTCCAGTCAATCGAATGAGAAATGTGCCTTACCGTTCTCTATCCGCGCGTCGACGAGAAAGGGAAAAGCTTCCTGCCGAGGGAATGTATTTTTGGTGGTCTCGTATGCGCGTTTTGGGCGCTCCCATCTCGACGATACGCAAAGGCAAGCGTTTTTGATCACCCGGTTGCACTGGGAATTCCATGAACGGACAATTTGGGGAGGACGCCATGAAACGCAAGTGTGTAATCTGCGCAGTTCTAGTTGCGTTGCTCGCCGCCGCGGCAGTGGGAGAGATGTGGCTTTCGAGTGGGGCATTTTCGGCTCAAGCCGCTCAGCCGCAGGGCGGCAGTCTACCGATCTTTGAGGTTGATAGCGCCTGGCCGAAGGTGCCCCCCCAATGGAAGCTCGGAGACGCATCTAGCATTGCGATCGATGCACAGGACCATATCTGGGTCCTGCACCGGCCGCGGACGCTCAAGCCAGAGCAGGCAGCTATGGCCGCGCCGCCGGTGATTGTGTTCGATGCAGCAGGCAATTACATCAAGGCCTGGGGCGGGGCGGGCAATGGCTATGAATGGCCGGAACGGGAGCATGGCATCTATATTGACTCCAAGGGCTTCGTGTGGCTCGGCGGAAACTCTTGCCCCACGAATGGCCTGCCAGGGCTCAAGCCGGTTGCTGATGACCAACTCTTGAAGTTCACGCAAGACGGCAAGTTCGTCATGCAGATTGGTCGCAGCAATGAAAGCAAGGGCAATGCCGATACGCGGAATTTGCACCGGCCGGCGGATGTATGGGTTTATCCACAAACTAACGAATTGTTCGTGGCCGACGGTTACGGCAATCACCGCGTCGCTGTCTTCGATGCGGATAGCGGCGTATTCAAGCGGATGTGGGGTGCCTTCGGCAACAAGCCAATGGACGATGACCACTGCAATGTGGTCACGCCAGCCAGCTTCTCGGATCCGGGACCTGAGCAATTTAGCATCGTGCACGCCATCCGAGTCGCCAACGACGGCACCGTGTATGTAGCGGATCGAGAATACCGGCGCGTCCAGATGTTCACCAGAGACGGCAAATTCTTAAAGCAGCTGGTCAGAAACAGCGCACCTTTTGCTCGCGACTTGGCCTTGTCTCCCGATGCCAACCAGCAGTTCCTCTATGTCGGCGGCGGCAATGGCATTTTCGTTGTCGATCGCAAAACACTGGAGATTATAGGCAACGTCCAGCCCGCAGGGATGATTGGACCGGGCCATCAGATCGCGACCGATTCGAAAGGCAACCTCTATATCGCACAGACCACGTCAGGACTACAAAAACTGACATTCAAAGGGATGTCGCCAGCAAGTCGCTAACGGGTCATGTGATTCGCTGTCGCAGCAAAGTGACAAGTACTCTCAGCTCGACGCAGATTTAAACCGTTTTACAATTTGATGCGGGAGGTGAGGGTGTCACGCTCCTTGGATGTTAAGTGCATTGGGGGACAGTCTTCACCAACAGTTCTGGGCTCAAGTAGGCAGGAATCGGAAGCCCAATTCGGAAGAGTTATTCCTTTGGCAGCAGACCGTTGCTTGATACGTTGTTCAGAATCTTGCTTAGCACCCGCTGAATTGAGGACGCCCAACTTGCACCGAGCGACAATCGCTCAACAAAGAGTGCGGAGGGAAGGATGGCGGCAGAGGCGGATGAGTTCCATAGAAGACCACCCGACGGAAACTACAAAACCTGCTTGACTCGGATCGGCCTTCTCATGGAAGGCGGCAACTTAGTTTCTCTTCTCCGGCCCTCGCTTACTCACTCTTTCAAGAAATTCATCTCAATCTGAGACAAATCACTGAGACGACTCTGGCGTGCGACCGGACTCCCCCCGTAAATCAGCGCCCCCAAATGAACTCTGCCAGGGAATAAGTCCAAAGAATCCAGTAAATTAGCGGTGCTCATGAGTGACTGTTGTCGAACTCGAAGACGTGGTTTAAACAGGTCGCTCGATGGGCCACGGTTTGCCCACATAAGAGGAGGGCTGTCCGCCCAGGTGCGCTCGTGCCCTATCCTAGAAGTATGAGTTGATTTCGTGAAGGTGAAATCATGACCAAACTCCACCCTTGCCGGAACTTCTGCTGTCTCCTGGTCATGTTCTCTTACCTGTCAGTCGGCTACGCGCAAGACACCCACCGCAAAATTCTCAAGAAGGTGCCGGTGGAATACCCCCAGCTCCTCAAAGAGAGGGGCATCCAAGGAGACGTCCGCCTAAAAGTATTCATTAAGCCGGACGGGTCCGTCAAAGATACGGAACTGCTCGGTGGCAACCCGATTCTCGCTCAAAGTGCGCAAAAATCAGTCCGACAATGGAAGTTTTCTCCGCTCAATTCCGACTCCAACATGGAAGTCCTCGTGCACTTCGACCCAGCCGCCGAACCGGGAAAATAAAATTCAGAATCGCGCGCGAGTAACGACAGATTCAATGTGACCTGCGCGTGCGCCTTCGGCCCATTCAAGACCACGCCGATTCGTAGTGAGATCCGCCCTGAATGCGTACCAACGCGGCCGACCAATAAGCAGGCGATTGTAGCTATGCTAAAGCGCTCTTTACGCGTTCCGGCGTGAATGGCACCTGGCGAAGTCGCACACCCGTGGCGTCGAAGATAGCGTTGCCCAAGGCCGCCGCCACAGGAACGGTTGCTAACTCGCCTGCGCCCGCCGACTCGACATCGCGCTGATCGACTAGCACGGTTTCGATGTCGGGCACGTCCTGAAACGTCAACACCGGATAGGACTGCCAATCCAGGCTCGTGACGTGAGATCGGTCGAATTTCACGGCCTCGAAGAGACTACGACTGATTCCTTGAAGCACGGCTCCTTGAACTTGGTTCCGGAGCCCCTGCGGATTGATGATCCGGCCGCAAGCCGTCGCAATAACAATCTTGATCACTTGAACCCGTCCGCTCGGCCGGTCGACCAGCACATCCGCCACGATCGTCGCGCGTTTCTCCGGCCCGTGCTCGCCGAAGGAGATTCCACGACCGCTGACGACGGGCTGGCGAGCATTCGGCTGGCGCGATGGCCGGGGCTGCCACCGGGCCGCTTGCACTGCCGCATCGAACACTTGCAAAGCCATTGCATCTTTAAGATAGTGACGACGGAATTCAACCGGATCGGCCTGCTGTTGGGCCGCGATTTCGTCCAGGAAGGATTCGATCGCGAAATTGCCCTGGATGCGTCCGGGCGCCCGAAGATAGATCGACCGGAACAGCTCATCGACGTAGTGGCCCGACAATCGCTTGTTGGGAAATTCATAGGAAGGCGGATAAGGACCACCCGACAGCCGGTCCCAGTCCGGGTTCCCACCGGCGAGGCGCCAAGCGACGAAGTTGCCGGACTCGCCTCTCGAATGACTCTGCGACCATTGTTGAAAGTCGAACGCCGTGATATGGCCCTGTGCATCGAGGCCCGCTCGAACGTCCATCGTCATGGCTGGACTCATCGGCTCCCAGCCGTGCTCGTCGTGCCGCATCCATTGCACGCGCACTGGTTTTCCGACCGCCTGCGAAAGCAACGCCGCATCGGCCGCAGCATCGTCGCAGCCCAGCCTTCCGTATGAGCCGGACGCTTCCACCCAGATTGAGTGGACGCTTTCGAGCGGAATGCCCAGCATCTTGGCCAGATTGCGGCGGTCCCCCTGAATCCACTGGGAACCCGACCAGATCGTGGCACGTCCGTCACGGACGTCGGCCACCGCACAGGACGGGCCGATCATCCCGTGAAGTTGAAACGGATATGTGTAAGTGGCCTCAAGAACCCTGGCCGCATTCGCCAGCGCGGAGTCTACATCCCCGGCGTTCGTGACCACTTCGGTCTGGATCAACTTGGCACCGCGGACGGTCTGATAGAGGTCCTGATAGTCGGGCAGTGTTCGGCCTCCCGTCCACTCGACCTTTAGCAATCGCGCGGCTTCAATGGCCTGTTCTTCGCGTTCGGCGACCACGCCCAAGAAATTGCCTTTCCGCACAACTTTCACCAGTCCCGCAACGCTACTCACGGAACCCTCGTCGAAACTGACCAGGCTGCTTCCAATCTTTGGCGGCCGGATTACCCGCCCGTGGAGCATCAACGGGACCCGCACGTTATGCACGTAAGGGAAGGAACCGGTGACCTTGGCGGGAACATCTACCCGCGGAACGGACTTACCGACCAGGCGCAACTCGCCAGATCCTTTGAGGCGAAGCCCGCGCGAGGCGACGGGCTGGGGCATGCCGGCGATTCCGTGGCGGTCAGCTTCTTCGCCATTCTGGATCTTCTGGTCGAGCCGGGTCCGGAAGAGGCGCCCGCCAATCAATTTCGCGTACGATATCTGCTTCGAGGGTGCACTTCGGACTCGAACGATTCCTTCTGTCACATCGAGCTCGTCGACAGGCACACCAAATTGATCTGCCGCCATCTTCAACAGGATCAGGCGAGCTTCGGCCGCGGCAATTCGCAGGGGTTGGGCGCCCACGGAGGCGTTGCTGCTCGCCGTCGATTTTCCCTGATCCGGGGTCAGCTCGGTGTCACCCATGACGATCTTGATGCTCTGGAAGGGTACGTCCAGTTCGTCGGAGATCAGTTGACCGAATGCGGTTTCGACACCCGTGCCCATGTCGATTCGGCCCGTGTAAACCGTCACCTTGCCGTCACGACCGATGGAGAGCCACGAATCGAGTTCCTCGGGGATCACTGGCTTTGCAGATGGGTTGGCGAGGTCCGCTGTCTGACCCCTCGCAATTGCTGGAAGGATTCCGCTGTGGAAGCTGAATCCAACGACCAGCGCATCGCGACCTTTCCGCACGAATTGCCTGCGACTGAGCTTCATACCTTGGCTCGGTGTCCAGCCGCGCGTTTCACGGCCCGGATGATTTCCAAATGCGTTCCGCACCTGCACAGTACCCCTGATAGGGCACGCCGAATCTGTTCGTCGGTAGGATTGGGGTTCTGGTCTAGAAAGGCTTTCGCGGTCAGGATTACGCCGCTGATGCAGTACCCGCATTGCGCCGCTTGCTCGTTGATGAAGGCCTGCTGAATCGGGTGGGGATGTTGAAGTGTTCCGAGCCCCTCCAGCGTCAGGATCTCTTTGGCTCTGGCTGCCGACACGGGAGTGATGCATGAGCGGATGGGTTTGCCGTCAGCAATGACCGTACACGCACCACATTGCCCGAGCCCACAACCAAATTTGGGCCCATCCAGCCTAAGGTCGTTCCGCAGGACGTAGAGCAGGGGGGTAGCCGGATCGACATCAACCATCGCCGACTGTCCGTTGATTCTAAGCTGGGTCTTCATCTCGACCCTCGGTGCAGAGTATAAAGAAATAAACAGGGATTTCAACTTTAGATTCTTCCAGCGGTTTAGTAACAGCCGTCAGGCAAGATGGAAATCGCGGCTAGGGGCGATCTCATTGGGTTACGAATCGCTGGAAACTCACCGAAGACTCCGGTCCGCTCAATATGCGAAGCAGCCTTGACAGGCTGCGGAAAAAGTAATTTATTTTGTCATTCTGAACGAAGTGAGGAATCCCTCTTGGATTTAATCCCAGGAAAAGAGAGATTCCTCGGCGCGCAGCGCGCCTCGGAATGACAAAAATTTGAGTTTTTCCGCAAGGTTTTGAACCACAGACGGTGTTCTCCGCCTCAGGCAACCGCTGCGTGGCTTGTGAAGTTGGGCGCAATATGGGCGAAAAACCCTGTGTCTTCAGAACACTTTGATAATGCGCTTGGCCAGACTTGCGAAGCAGGGCTGCTTCGCATGCCTTTCAGATGCCGCCGTACCAGGAAAAGCCTTTGTCCGGAGAGCTCGACCCCTGGCCCGATCCAATGTTCTTTATCGTGTCCGTAACGGAGACGTGAGCCAGATACTTCTTACTCTTGAAGCCAAGCTGCCGAGGAACGCGCACGCGAAGGGGAGCCCCGTGTCTAGTGGGAAGTTCCTCGCCATTCATGAGATACGCAAGCAAAGTCTGCGGGTGCCATGCGTCAAGCATGTCGAGGCTGTCAAACTTTTTGTCCATGGCAAAGAAGACCACGTATTTCGCTTGCGGGAGCACTCCGACGAGATTCAAAACGTAATCAAGGGGCACTCCGGTCCACTCCGCAATGAAGGACCAACCCTCTTCGCAAGCCTGGTGCGTGATTTGGCTGCGAACAGGAAGGCGCTTCAGGTCCGCGAGAGAAAACGAAGCTGGGCGCTTCACCAGGCCATCGATGGTCAATCGCCAATCCTCGAAACGGTTGGCTAGGTATCGCAGGTAGGTTTCGTTTTCCGGGGGCTCGCCATTGACGGGTGCGAATTTTGAGATGTCGCTGCGGCTGAATTCACGAGCCAGCGAGTGCCGCGACGTCACCAGGCGCTGGGTCGCATAGGTCAGAGTTTCACCGATTCCGTAAATTCCACGGTGGTCGGGCGGGATCAGGCCGTATCGCCCAGCGATCTTGGCAGCAACCGCCAGGCCTGAGGCGCCTGCCGCCGCGGCTAAACCGCCTGTGATCAGTTTTCGCCGCGTGAGTTTCTCGCTCATGAAAACTCCTTTCCCGCAGCCCCGTGGCCCGTAACCATCGCGCGCACCCGCGTCGTGAAGCCGGCGAGCCATACCATCGCGACGTGGATCACCAGGAAGAAGACAAGCAAGCTCGCGACCCAGAAGTGAATCGTCCGCGCGGTTTGCTGCCCGCCGAGCACCGTTACCACCATCGGATATACCGAGATAATAGCGGGAGACATAGCGAAGCCGGTCCAGATGATCAGTGGAAACAAGACAAAAACGACGGCCAGATAAGTGAGGCGCTGCAGGATATTGTAGCCGAGTGATTCTTCACGCGCGGGCCGCCTCAAGTGGACATGGTTTGAGACCACGCGCGCGATCGAGTTCCAAGAAAAATCCCTCTTGGCCGGCAGCAAATGTTTGCGGAAGTGCTGCTTGAAAATTCCGGAAAGAACGTAAAGCAACCCGGTCAGGATGCAAACCCAAGCGGACAGATAATGCAGCGACCGGCCCCAGCCGGATGGTCCGCCCTTCATGAACGGGAGCGGGAAGGCAATAATATATCGAGCCCCCACTCCGCCCGTTTCGCCCCAGTATAGGCGTGGATGAGCCAAAAAAATTGCCACGCCGCTAACGAGCAGTCCAAAGAAGCTGATCGTAGTGATCCAGTGGGTGACGCGGACGACCGCAGAGAACCGCGGTGAATCCAGACGATGCGAGTCTTGCACCGCGAGGCGTGCGACGTACGCAGACTCAGCCATGGCCATTGGCCGGAGAGTAGCACAGGGGTAAGTGGAACACAATAAAGCGGTATCTAGCTGGAACTCGTGAAGGAACCTGCGTCAGGCCGCGCTCAACCTTCGCCCGACCTGACGCAAGTCGCAAGCCGAAATTGTTATCTTTGTCCGATGTGATAGACGATTGCGAACGAGATGCGCACGCAGTTGGAAGTGCCTCCGTTCGCCCTCAGTCCGAAGTAATCGACTTCGGGCCGCAGCGAGACCTTGCTGCTGCCCAGTCGCACGTCAGCACCGCCGCCGGCGCCATACGTAAACGGATTGGTCGAGCCGCTAGCGCCTCCGAACGACGCCGAAGCATGCGATGCGCCGAAGAGCGCCTCCGCGAAAGGCACAACCTTCCCTGACCTGCGGTATGAAAAACGCGGACCGAATGTGTATGAGAAATCGGTTAAGCTCACTCCGCTCGGCGACCCGTGGTACACACCCAGATCGGCCACCAACCCGAACCAGTTGTTAGCATTGTAGACAGCCGACGTGCTGAAGCCGTTCAAATTTGCGCCGTTGGAGCCCCCAATGCGGAAATAGGAGTATCCAGCCGAGACATCTGCGGCGGGAGTGTCTTGCGCTTTAGACGATACGGCAAAAAAGGCTAGAACAAACGCTACCCATATGAATTTCTTCATTATCCCTCCATGGTTTGTTTTGAGTTTTTCGGGGCGGCATGATCGGTGCCCCGCAGCGCGGCGACGATGGTAAAGCGCGCTGGTATGAATATTCGCCTGTAGACCACGGTAGGGGAATGCCGCCATGGCGTCAATTCCAGACCCACAAGGCCAGTTCTTTCGCCGCAACTGTACGAACGAACAGGGTTTTCTCCCTCGCGAAAGAGTTGGATGACAGAAACCGGATGTCAGTCGTTGCTTGGTGTGAATCGATTTTTCGGCATTGTGTTTCTCGGGACTTGAGGAAATCTCACGACAAGGAGTATCTGGGTGCTGGCATGGCCCACTAACGGACGGACTCTCCGGGCTTCAAGATCCAAGCGCTTGGATGCTGCGTGAACCCCACATGCGGGTAATAGCGCTCGGCGCCTGGCGCCGCGAGGAGAATTACGTAAGCCTGCGGAGCGGCCTGCTGTGTTCGCCGCATCAACTCACTGCCAATCCCGGAGCGTTGATGAGAAGAGCGGACCGCGAGGTCCGATAAATAAGTGGCATAGCTGAAATCCGAAAGTGAGCGCGCAATTCCGACAAGCAGGTCGCCGTCCCACGCCGTCACTACCAGATTGGCATTCTGGAGCATGGCCGTCATGCGCTCCCTCTCGTTGATCGGCCGGCGCTGGCCCAGCGTCGTGGCCAGATACAAATCCACTACGGCATCAACATCAAGATCATTCCCGGTGCGATAGCTGATCATGTGCGATTCGCCCTCCGTCGGAATTCCTGTGAGGGAACGATTCTAGGGCAAGAGTGAGGCCGACTGCACGCGTGCACGTTACCACTTCATGATAAATCCTCTGTCACGAAAATAGCTTCAACCTCGACTGCGGGTGCCCCATCCTTCGCGCCTCGCGAAGGGTGGGGTTTCCAATGTCATAGAGTAAGGAAGAAAGCTAACGTTTTGGAGGTTCGACTTTTTCTTGCCTAGCGCAAGACTGCCGAGAACATCTGCAATCTGGCGGGCCACTTTGCCCGTTTGGGCGAGCGCTTGAAATTGCGTGTAAACGTCCGTTGCATCTTCTTGTTTACGAGGCCCGATGGCGCAGACAACGACTAGCTGCTGCTCTTCGTAGATTCGGTAGATCACGCGGTGGGCCGCGAATTCGTACTTCCAGTAGAGATCCGGCGGAGAACGCTTGGGTGGCCTATTCTGCTGGCTTGAAAGGTCGATCCCTGTGGCACCGGTCTCACTTGTTCGCCCGGCGGCGGAACAGACGCGGATCCCACTTTACAGGTGAAGGCGCAGAAGCCGACAACAGGTGAAACTGCGAGTGGTCCTGGTTGATGAGGATGTTGCGTTGGCGACCGCCGGCGGCAATGGATGGCACAACCAGAACGGCGCTCCGCATTTCGCTATACCAGCGGCTCCCGAAAGATCGGCTCGCTACGCAATCGGATGAGTCCCATTTGGGCAAATCGCTTGCCGTGATTTCCTCGATGTCAATCTCGGTTGGGATGGAAATTTCAATGAAGGCAAACCCTCGCGGCACGCGGCCGAGGTTGCTATGCACGAGAATTTCAAGTAGGGCGGTAGCGTAAGACTCAGCGGCGTAAATGACTCGCTGGCCTCTGATATTCCAGCGTGCGCCCCCTAGGACGGCACCAGTTCCGTCGAAGAGGGCAGACTTGGCACGAGCGATACGAAACGCCCGCAACGGCCCCTTATACTGGGAGGCCATACTGGAGACGGTCTATCAGGGATTCAACCTGGCGCGCACCCAATTCCGTCAGAGCACAGTCGATCGGAATTCGATTGCCCAATTCTGGATGTGGCCTAGTCAGCCATTCTCGTGCGTCGCTTTGATCGCCCCATACTGCTTCTGCGGCGGCGATGACACGCGCCAGCCGTTCTGTTCGTTCACTCTCCCTTACTCGAAGTTTGCCCGTCCGGCGCTTGTAGGTGGCCTCCGGCACGATGCGATAGAGATAACGGTTGGCTTCGCGGACCACGAGAAAGACACGCCGCACCGCGGTGCGTAGCGCTGTCTTTGGCAGTCCCTCGCCTACGATTTCCTCCAAGTCTTCAAGGGAAGAAACAACTCTCCCAAGAACGGACCTTCCGCCCATTACCTCGGCAATACGTCTAGGCTCAATCACAATGCCTCCCGCTCAGGTATCATTGTATCCCAATAGGCAGGCCATTTGATACCGATAATTGCGCTGCTGCGCTTGGCGTGTGGATCAGCGCCGGATACGCCACGCTCGTCATGGCCATGGTGGGATTTTTAACGTCAGAGAAGCAAAACGAATGACACTAGCGTTTTGGAGGTTCCATTTTCCCCTTGCCTGACGCGAGTCTGCCGAGGACATCCGCGATCTGGCGGGCCACTTTGCCCGTTTGGGCGAGCGCTTGAAATTGCTTGTAAACGTCTGCCGCATCTCCTTGTTTACGAGGTCCGACAGCGCACACGACGACAAGGTGCTTCTCATTGTAGATTCGGTAGATCACGCGGTGTGCCGCGAATTCGTGTTTCCAGTAGAGATTCAGCGGAGAACGCAGGGGATGTCCGTAGCCCTGGGGATCCATCGCGAGCTTTTTCGTCAAAACTTTTTTGAGCTTGTTTTTTATGCTTCCGTCCAGAGCCTTTACGTCCCCGAAGGCGTCGCCGGTGAACGCGATGGAATACTTGGGCTCGGCTCCGCTCAAGGTTCGCCAAAGACCTCTTCCATCGTGTGAAGGCGGCCGGCGCGGACATCCTCATCGATGGTCTCAGCGAGTTTCAACAGACGATTGGTAAGCTCGCGGTCGGCGAGGACTTCCAGGGTGGCGAGAATGGACTCGCGTTCCCGCATTACGGCATCCAGCCACTCCTTGTCGACCAGGTATTTCGATTCCTGCCTGCGATTCTCGATGAGGACAACCTTGCCGCCCTTTGCGGCCTTCATATACCTTTTCAAACGGCCGCGAAGGCTTGTCGCAGACACTTTTCTTACGGTCACGGCCCCAGCATCATCCATGGAATTGCTCCAAACGTACGTTTAAACACATAAAATGTACGTTCATAGTATGCGGCCGGGATGGCCCCTTGTCAAGCGACCTGGCCTCCCGGTTGAGTCGCTAAGGGAACAGGTTCGTGGTACATTTTACGTATGGAGATCAGTGTCAAAATTCCAGAAGAACTAGCCATCCAGGCGCGAGCGCGCGGCTTAAAACTCGAAGTCTACATTCAGGAGATCTTGGCACGACAGGCGGCGACACGGGAAAGGACATCTCAGCCGCGCACACCGGAAGAGATCCGCGCCTGGCTCGACTCACTTGCGCAATTCTCTGACAAAATGCCGCCGCTGCCAGAAACCATCTCGCGCGAGTGGATGTAATATCTTAGATTTCAGCCGCTTTACAGGTCTCACCGCCTTGCATCCCAACGCCCCAATGGACTGATCCCAGCACATACGCTACTCTATCTTGGCCCTGAATTATTCCGGGGTAGTGCAATTGGTAGCACGCCAGCCTTTGGAGCTGGTTATCCTGGTTCGAGTCCAGGCCCCGGAGCCAAACCTTTTGCATTTAGCGCGATTATGAATATTCCCGACTTAGCCCTGGGCGCGATCTGGTACATCGTCTTTCTCTTCTCGACGACGTGCCACGAAGCCGCGCACGCGCTCGTCGCGAAACTCGGCGGCGATACGACGGCGGCCGAGGGCGGGCAGGTGACGCTCAACCCGATACCGCACATTCGCCGCTCGCCGTTTGGGATGGTTGTTGTGCCCATCCTTTCCTTCCTGTTGGGCGGCTGGATGATCGGCTGGGCGAGCGCCCCGTTCAATCCCGAATGGCAGCGGCAATATCCGCGCCGGTCGGCGTGGATGGCGCTGGCCGGGCCGGCGGCCAATTTCACGCTGATGATTCTGGCGGGGATGGCGATACGAATCGGCTTGGCGGCGGGCTACTTTCGAGCGCCGGACTTCATTCGCGGTTATGCTAATCTTGTGTCGCCGGCGAATGCGGGGGACCCGACATTTCTCACTTCGGCGCTGAGTATCCTTTTCATTCTGAATCTACTTCTGGGCACGTTCAATTTGCTGCCAGTGCCTCCCCTGGATGGGCACGCGGGGATTATGGTGGTGATGCCGGAAAGCACCGCCCAGCATTACATCGATTGGGTGCAGAATTCCAGGAACTTCGCCCTGCTCGGTTTAATAATCGCCTGGACCCTGTTCGATAGAATTTTCCAGCCCGTTTTTTCCTTTGCGCTGCGCGCCTTATACGCCGGGGTTCACAACGGCTAGGCTGCGCCGCGCGAAACTTATCTTCTGCGATTCCCCGGCCCGCTTCACTCCTGTTTCAAATTTGCACAGGTGTCTCATTTTGTTTACACCGAACCGCCGCTTTTCATTTGGTGCGACCGCATAAACCCTTCCCCTTCAACGCTTGAATCTATTGGCACTCTGGCCCATCGTCTGCATTAGACAGATGCAGGAGCGTGATTACGATGGGTAACTCATTGAACTCTCCCGACGATTATCGAATTGAAATTTCGGGCTGGGGGCTTGATAACAGCTTCTTCGTGGAGAGAACCGATTTGCTTTGGACCGCGGATGGTGAAAAAAAGGTGCAATTGCATCGTGCGCTGCCGGAGGGAGCCATTGTCTTCATTCGCTTGCTGGCTTCTGGGCCTTCCAGTGGGTCTGTTCCAGTCGCCTATCAGGTCCAAGGGGTTGTGCCGATGGATTGCAACGGCCGCTGTCAGATGAGACTCGCGCGATTGCACCCGCGCTCGAAGGAATCTCCTGTGGCGGAAAGTGCATCTAACGGGGTAGAGGATTCGCAAAGGGTATGCGACATGCAGGAAACCGAGATGGAGTTGCAATACGAGGAGATCCTCCAATGAAACGAGAAACGATGATCCCAACGACTCAAGACCGGCTCGCCACGTGGGACGAAATTCGACACGCGACCTCGTCAACTCACGACCGTATGTTGGCGCTTTGCCATGCCCAGGGTAATTATTGCGAGATGGATTCGGACATCGGAGGAATCATCCGGTATCCAACGGAAGAGTTTGAGTTTTTTGCATGCTTAAGCGAAATGGACGAAAGCGCCGTAAACTAAGTGGGGCACAAACCAGGGCAATTCGCCTTTGGCACAGGGAAAGGGCAATTCTCACCAAATTGGGACGCGGTTTTTGGATCGATCCGTGAATCAAATGTCAAGTTGAACAGGCCCATCCCTGCGGCGAAAAAATATTTTTGATCTCCTCATCCTAATTGATTGTCTGAAGTAGACTTACAAGAAACTCAATCTCTCCCTGATTCCCAGAAGATGAATTCCCAGCCCGGCCAATTTGCCATGTGAATTTGGCATTGGCCTTGCCAGTGATTCATCATGAACACATTGACAGCACCTCCCAAGGCAGGCCACTTCAATCGTGGCAGTTCCGACGATGCCATGACGGTATGCGTTTTGGATGATGAGCCCGGCATGGTTGAAATGCTGCAAGAATCGCTCCGGTGCCTCGGCTTCAGTTCCATTGGCACGAGCGACCCACAATACGCACTCGAATTGGTCGAGCAGGGCCGCGTGCGCGTGGTGATGTCAGACATTAAGATGCCGGGGATGGACGGCCTGCAGTTCCTCGAGCAGGCCCTTCACCGCGATCCGGGCGTTTACGTCCTTCTTATGACGGGTTACTACTCGATTGACAACGCCATTGCGGCCGTCAAGCGCGGCGCCTATGACTATGTCCCAAAACCCGTTGACCGTTCGCGCCTTAAGAGATCCCTGGACGAACTTGCTGAGTCGTTCCACAAACGGAAACGTATCCGCACCCTGGAGCAGCAACTCCTGGGCGACTTGGAGTTTCACGGAATCGTGGGCCGAAGCCCGGCCATAGTGGAAGTTTTTGAAATGGTTCGCAAGGTGGCGCGGCATTACACCAACATTCTGTTGATTGGGGCGACGGGCACCGGTAAGGAACTCATTGCCAAATCCATTCACCAAATGAGTCCTGTCGCGCAGCAGCGATTTGCGGTCTGCAACTGCTCCGCGATGGTCGATACGCTCCTCGAGAGCCAGCTCTTCGGGCACATACGCGGCGCCTTTACCGGCGCGACCGACACACGGCCTGGTTTATTCGAATACGCGAACGGAGGCACCGTCTTTCTGGACGAAGTGGGAGAAACGTCCCTCCCTATGCAGGCAAAACTGTTGCGAGTGATCCAAAACCGCGAAATCCAGCGTGTTGGCTCCCCTGAGGTGCGCCATGTGGACGTGAGGCTTATTGCCGCCACCAATCGCGACTTGCGCGCCGAGGTTCTGGCCGGCCGATTTCGCGAAGACCTATTTTATCGCCTCAGCACCATCCAGATCCGCGTGCCCAGCCTGGCCGAGCGCCTGGATGATATCCCCTTGCTCATTCAATACTTCCTGAAAAAATATAACGAGGCCTATAACAAAGAGATTAAAGGCCTTACGAGAAGAGTCCAAACCGTCTTGTACCAACATGAATGGCCCGGAAATGTTCGCGAACTCGAAAACGTGATTTCCTGCGCTTGCCTCACTTCAGTAAATGAATTCATCGATGCGGACGACTTGCCTGAAAGCCTGTTGAAACCTGCCGCCCAAAACGGCCGCGGGGGAGAAAACTGGCGGCCACTCCCATTGGAGGAGGTTCGCCGCCAACATATTCGCCGGGTGCTGGAGGCCTGTGAAGGCAATCGCGTCCGTGCGGCTCAAATGCTCGGGATCGGCCGCACCAGCTTGTACCGATTCCTAAAACGGGCTGAGAAGAAGCCCGGGAACTCGGCTGGAATTTAACCGGACTAAGAGATTCTTGTTCCGCTCAGGTTCACAGATTCCTGTTTCAGACCGGGGCAGGTTTCATTCTTCGGCACACCTATCAAGACGCATCCATCGATAAGTCGCATATTTTGAGTGCACGAAAACGATCTTCCTTGGCACGACATTTGCATTTCTGTAGATGGCGTGAGTGAAGCCAACGCTTTTGACCTGATCAATGACACTGCATATCGCCCACCCAAATAGCCTGCCCAGAATCCGCTCTTGGCGCGCAAGTTCCACAATTGGAACTGGCGCGCCGCACCCCTCCTCATAATGTTTGGGCGAGACTTCCGAGAGGCGGCCAGCCAATGCAACTATAATTTTTCGCGTCCCTCTTCGGCACAGATTTCCCTTTGTGGAATACCGGAAAAGCAAGACTGGGAATAAACCGCCTATTTCTTAGTCCATGAAAACATTCTTTTGGCACGGCGCGTGCCTCAACAAATTGGAACACCCGAGGAAGCACAGTGCCCGAAGAAAAAAGCACGTCGAAAACGCATTTGGTCGAACATAGGGTGGAAAGGCGCATCCTGGTGTATGTTCCGGTGGAGGTCACTGAGATTGACAGTGAGGGGCGTCCGGTCACGGAGCGAACCTTCATTGAAGATGTGAGCGATTTTGGTTGCCGCTTCTCGACCCGCGGGCCGGTCAAACAAGGGGACACCGTCGCGGTGAAACTGCTTGGGAACAATGGGAACACCTTGCCGGATGAGGGACCTCGGCTGTATGAAATCATGTGGGTCGCGCGCAAGCAAAACGGCTCCACCGTTGGAGCCCGGGTGCTCCAGGGCGAAAAGCTCGCCAGCACCAAGTTTCCGCCGGAAAAGAGTAATCAGAAACACAGTCCGAAATGACCAACGAACGCCGCATGGACGAACGATTCTTGCGGCATACGCCGGTGGAAATCACCGGGGTATGATTCAGGACTCCAGTTCGTTGCTCCTAAAGTGCGTCATTACTTTACGATTCCGCCAGAACCGGCGGAAAGTACCAACGCACACTTGGCGCCAAGCGTGCTGATTGCCCCCGGGAACGCCAATCTCCCGATTGGCGTTTTTCATGACGCGATACAGGAAGATGGCCTTCCCCAGAGAACTCCCACAGTGATTCCGGTGGCTCTCGTTGTTATTCTGCGTCCGCCTTGCCCGATTCCCTATCACCGCTATCGGCCGTGAATCTGGGCAGAGCGGCCGTGTTGGCTTCCCGTTAGTATTCAAAGTATGCGGAGGTGTTTCGAAAAGCCAATATCTTGGCAGATCACTCTGGCGGGTGTGCCGGACGGACGGTGCGCGAAGAACAGACCGGGGCATTGTATGTGAAGTTTCGTGAGAGTATATTGCCGCCTGAACCGGAGACAAGAAACATCAATCCTGATTGAGGAGGATTTGAAATGGAATTCAATCCCACGAGGAAGTTCATCACGCGACGCGAAATGTTGCGAACCGCGGCCGCCTTGACCGGCGGGGCGCTGGCGGCTCGGTTCTACCCTGTGACACTCGTTCACGCGGCCGCTCCGGGCTTTCCGCAGCAACCGGCAGCGGGCGATCAAGTCGCCGCGATGCGCGCGCAATTTGGCGGCATGCCGATTCAGGCGCAACCGCTCACGGACAGCATCACGCTGCTGTCCGGTCCGGGCGGAAATGTGGTGGTGCTGAATGGCGCGGATGGAAAATTGATGGGCGACACGTTCGTGCAGCCCGCGTGGCCGCATCTCAAAGACGCGCTGGACACGATCGGGAAGGCGCCGGTCAAGACTGCGATCGACACGCACTGGCATTTCGATCACTCCGACAACAACGCATCGTTGCGCGCTGCAGGAGCAACCTTGGTCGCGCATGTGAACACGAAAAAACGAATGTCTGAAATGCACACGCTCGCTGTGTTGAACCTGACATTCGCGCCATCCCCGGCTGAAGCCCTGCCACAGCAAACGTTCGCGCAGAACCACAAGATAACCATGAACGGCGAAACCGTTTCGCTCGTGCATATCCCGCCGGCGCACACAGATTCCGACATCTATCTTCATTTCGAGAAGGGCAACGTTCTGCAAACGGGCGACGTCTTCTTCAACGGCATGTTTCCTTACATCGACGACGGAACCGGCGGCAGCGTCAGTGGCATGATCGCGGGCGCGACAAAACTTCTGGCCGTGGCCGACAACAATACCAAAGTCGTTCCCGGGCACGGTCCACTCGGAAACAAAGCCGACCTGATGAAATTTCGCGAGATGCTCACGACAGTGCGCGAGCGGCTCCAGAAACTGAAGACCGCGGGCAAGTCCATGCAGGAAGCGGTTGCCGCGAAGCCTCTCGCCGATCTCGATCCGGTCTGGGGCAAAGGATTATTTAACAGCGACACGTTCATCCAAATCGCCTACCCGGCGCTGTGAAGCTGGCACGCACAAAAAGTGGGGCGGCTGACTTCATTTTTTCCTGGCAGACGCTTTCAAAAGCATAGCGGGTTTCTTTTTTCGCGCGCGTCGCTGTGCTAGACTCCGTTTGCAGCCGCTTCCGTGTGGAGCAGCTGCCGATGCGTGGAACTTCGGGCTCTGTGCGACGAAGTCCCGCGAACCCCGCCAGGCCCGGAAGGGAGCAACGGTACCGGGATCGCTTCGAGTGCCGCGGAGTACCCGAAGTTCCTCTCATCTAAAACGCGCTGGGAAGTTTGCGATGAGGTTCATCGATTCGGCCATGCTGCTGTAGCCCGCGTCTTTAGACGCGGGGGTTTTTTTATGACACACGAGAGAACCCTCGCCTCTGAAGAGGCGAGCTACAATATCGGATGAATGCAGTGGTAGGGTTTCAGGCGACTACGGAATGAGCTACCAAGTCATCGCGCGAAAATGGCGTCCGCAAACATTTGCCGACGTGGTCGGGCAGCAGCACGTCACGCGCACGCTCTCCAACGCCATCCGATCCGGGCGCGTGGCGCATGCTTACATTTTTTCCGGCGCGCGCGGCGTAGGCAAGACAACTACCGCGCGCATCCTCGCCAAGGCGCTCAACTGCGCGAAGGGACCCGCCGCGGAGCCTTGCAACGAGTGCGATTCGTGCCGCGAGATTGGCCTCGGAAATTCCCTCGACGTGATCGAAATCGACGCGGCCTCCAACCGCGGCATCGATCAGATTCGCGAATTGCGCGAGATGGTGCGCTACGCGCCCGCCGGAGGCCGCTACAAAGTCGTGATCCTCGACGAAGCGCACATGCTCACCGACGAAGCCTCCAACGCGCTGCTGAAGACGCTCGAGGAGCCTCCCGACAAAGTCATCTTCGTCATGGCCACGACCGAGCCGGAAAATCTGGCCGACACGATCCGTTCGCGTTCGCAGCATTTTCATTTTCGCGCGCTCTCGTTCGCCGAAATTGCAAATGCGCTGGTGGAAATTTGCAGGAAGGAAAACCTGACCGCGGAGCCGGGCGCCATCGCCGTGATGGCTCGCGCCGCCGAAGGCAGCTTGCGCGACGGACTCTCGCTTCTCGAACAGGCGCGCGCGTATTGCGGTTCAAACATTACGGACGCGCAGGTTCGCGAACTGCTCGGCGTCGTCCCCGGAGAAATTCTGGACGAGCTGACCGGCGCGATCGAAGAGCGGTCGGCCGAACGCGTGCTCTCGCTCGTGCATCGCCTGCTTGCCGAGGGACAAAATCTCCAGCATTTCTGCCGCGAAGCCATCGGCCATTTTCGCAATCTGCTGGTCGCGCGCGTTTGCGGAGCGGATTCCGAATTGATTGCCGCGCCCGCCGACGAGCGGCCGGGATTGAAGAAAGCGTCCGAATTTTTCAGCGAGGAAGATCTCACACGCTTTTTCCAGATCCTTTTGCACACCGACGAGGATCTTCGCCGCAAACCGGATGCGCGTTTGCACCTGGAGATGGGCCTGCTGCGCATGGTGAATGCCGCGCGTCTGGCGCCGCTCGAGGAACTGCTTGCCGATCTGGAGAGCGGAACTCCCGCAGGTACCACGCCCGCGCGATCCTCAAGCGCCCCGGCACAGCCGCCGTCTGCCGCGCGAGCGAGCGCTCCGGCGGCGTTTGCCGCTGCAACTTCGCAGGGCGCCGGAACAGCCACAGCGCCCGCAAGAGTGCAAGCCGCGCCCATGCCGCGTCCTGAAAATACGGCACCCGCCGCCGCGGCGCGTGAAGAAGCAAATCCTGCACCGACGCGAATGGACGCGGCTCCGGCTCGCGGCGCGATGCCGGGCGTGATCGCGCGATCCGCGGTTGCGGGCGACGGGCTCGCGGAGGCTCAGGTCGATTCCATCAAGAACGCCATTCTCACGCAGGAAAAATTTCTGGGCGAACTCGTGGGACACGCGTCTCGCTGGGAAATGAGCGGCGGCGAAGTGCGATTATTTTTTCCGACCGAGAGCCGCGCACTCGCCGAGATGTTGCAGGCGCGCGACCCCATGGAACGTTTGCGCAACGTTGCGAGCCGCATTCTCGGCCACACGGTGCGCGTCTGTGTTAAACTGGAAGCCGTGCCGGTGGGAGGAACAACATTCAACGGCACGCGCGAATTGCGCGCCAAGTTCGAGCAAGATCCGATCGTGCGCGCGATGTTGGAACGATTCGGCGGCCAGATTTCCGACGTGAAACGCCGGGGCGAGGAGTAGACCATGGAAGTGAAAGCGCTGCAGCAAATTCTCACGCAGTTCCGGCAAATGCAGGAGGGCTTGCAGAAGCAGGTCGAAACCGTGCAGGTGGAAGCCTCGGCCGGCGGCGGCATGGTCACCGTCAAAATGAACGGCCAGAAACAACTCACCGACATTCGCGTCGATCCTGAGGTCTTCTCCGGGAAAGATCAGGAATTGCTGCAGGATCTGGTGCGCGCAGCCGTGAACGAAGCCGGCCGACGAGTGGATGAAGAGCTCACGAACCAGATGAAAAGCCTGACGGGCGGAATTCCCGGAATGGCCGGGTTGAAAATTCCCGGATTGTTTTAAGTCTCCAAGAATATTCTTAAACCTGCCATGCATTTAATTTTGTTATTCCGAGCGAAGCGAGGAATCTCTCTGCCATTCGAGGCAAGAACCGGAGAGATTCCTCGCTTCGCTCGGAATGACAAAATATGGATATTTCGGAATGACAGGGTCGGGAAATTACTGAAGGGTTTGCCTACTCCTCTGACCCACCACTATCCGTCACGGAACATTTCTCATGCCTGATTTCGCCGAGCCTGTCGAGCGGCTGATCGATCAACTGAAACGCCTGCCCGGCATCGGCGCAAAAACCGCGCAGCGCCTGGCGTTTCACATCCTCCGCACCGAACCTGAAAGTGCGCTGGCGCTGGCCGATGCCATCCGCGACGCCAAGTTGAACATGCGAATTTGTTCGGTGTGCAACAACATCACCGATGTCGACCCGTGCCTCTATTGCACCAGCTCGACGCGCAGCCGCAAAACCATCTGCGTGGTCGAAGAGCCGCACAACATCATGGCCATCGAAAAAACGCGCCAGTACAGCGGCTTGTATCACGTGCTGGGCGGGGCGCTCGCGCCCTTGCGAGGCATCGGGCCCGATCAATTGCATCTGAAAAGCTTGATTACACGGCTCAAGGGAGGCATGGTCGAGGAAATTATTATTGCGACCAATCCGAACGCCGAGGGGGAGGCCACGGCCATGTACCTCTCCAAGCTCCTGAAGCCGCTCGGCGTGCGCGTGACGCGCATCGGCGTCGGGATTCCCGTGGGCGCCGACCTGGAATACGCCGACGAAGTCACGATGATGAAAGCAATGGAAGGCCGGCGGGATCTGTGATGGATTAGTAGGACGGGCTTCAGCCTGTCGGGTTGTTTTTGGAATATCGCAAACCTTAAACCCGACAGGCTGAAGCCCGTCCTACTGGTGCTCCTGCGCCAGGATTGTGTCGGCCATGGAGTTGGCTTTTCTGATTTCGTCCAGCGCTTCTGCATTTCTTCCCATGGCCGACAGGATCGTGCTCCGAGTCACGTGTGCGATCGGCCGATCGGGCGCGACCTCGACGGCCGTCTCCGCTTCCGCGAGCGCTTGATCAAATTTTTGTTCGCGCAACAATTGCATGGCGAGGTTTTCGTGCGTCAGCGCGGACACCTGCGACACATCCACCTGCCCGTCGTATACCAGGATAGAATCCGCAATCACAGCCGAAGGAGACATTCGCTGAAATGGCAGATACGGGTTGACCCAATCCGCCCTCCAAAAGATCCGCGAAACTTCCGTGGCGCTGATGAACACCGGACTATCGAGGCGCGACGGGAGGATGGGCATGGGCGATTGAATTAAGTCGGCAAAAGCCGTGGGCAAAACTTTGCACGGAATTCCGTAGTAGGAAACATCCACAATCAAGGCGCCAAAATAAGCGAACCAGCAATCCTTGATGTGACGCTGGTCGATGTACTGCTTCATGGCTACCAGGCCCTGCCCCCAATCGACGTTGGAATCCGCCAGAATTTCATGAGTCTTCGCCGGGCCGCCCCACAATTCATTCGCGTACGGAATGTAATTGGGGAACGCCCGAACGGAGGACGCCACATGGCCGACTACGAGAATCGCAACGAGAGCGGCGAGCGCCCGGTGCCGCTCGGCCAGATTCCATGCGGCAAACGAAACCAGGACGATCAGAAACGGGTACACGGGGAGAAGATGCCGGATGCCGTAATTTATGCCCGAAGACATGGCCACAGAGAGATAGAGTGCGGGAGGAATGATCAGGAAAAGCATTTCCCGCCGAAATTGTTTGCCCTGGAGTGCGGCGCCCAATGGCGCGAGGCAGCAAAAAACCAGGAACGCCAGCGTGGACTTCACGATAAAAATAGCCGGAAAATAAAACCACTGCGCGGACGGATAATATTTCCCGAAAATGACGGTCGGAAGCGTCCCCGGCGAAGAAATGTCGACGATCCCATACAAGTAAGATTCCGGAAGCAAATGCCAGCGAGCAATCTGCAGGACCATGGCGGATTTATTGTGCCCCATTTGCTTCGCGAATTCTGAGAGGGGAGGATTCACGCGCAGTTCTGCCGGCCGGGCGGCGTAGCGAAATCCGTACAGGGACCACAGCACCACGAGCGAAATCGCGGTGATCGCCGCCAGCGAAACGGCTTGACGGAGCGCCCTCTTCGCCAGGTCCGGAGCGAGCTTTCGCGTGGCGGGATCGCGCAAAGGCAGCAACTCGGCAAGCGCAAGAACGAGCAGCATTGGAAAAAGGAGAATTCCCGAGTGCTTGGCGCCCAAACAGAGGCCTGCGGCCAACCCCGCACCGGCCAGCCTGAGCGCGGAAGGTTTTTTCAAATAGAAGTAGAAACCGGCGATGCCGAGAAAAAGTCCAAACGTCACGCCGATATCGGTCGTGACCAGCGCACCGTGAGCAAGGAAATTGGGTTCAAAAACAAGGAGGGTCAGCGCGAGGAATGCCGGGCCCGCGCCCCACATGGAATATGCAACGAGGAAGAGGGCGAGGCCCAGGCAAATCGTAAAAACGGCCGCGGCCATCCTTGCTCTCCATAACAGAGTATTCGCATCGTTGCCGTAGAGAAATTCGCGCCCGGTCTTGTATTCCACCATTTTAAAATCCGCGTCGGGAATGGGCGGTTTTCGGAGAGGCAACCGCAAGAGAGGGAGCGCGGCGACAAGTTTGACCAAGGGAGGATGTTCGGGATTGGCTCCGAAATCGAAATTCTTCCAGTACCGGTAGCCGGCGAAAATATGGACGGCCTCGTCGAAGGTCTGGGATTGTTGCCGGGCAGACAGCGCGAGTTCCGCCGCTATAACGGCCAGCAGCAGAGTGACTGCAATCACGAGTCCAATGCGACGCGATGTATCTGGTTTTTGATCGGCCATTTTCCTGAGAGAGACGGAAGAAAACATTTCGTTCCGCGCCAATTAAAACCTATCACGGCGGTATGCCGGATCGAACGAGAGGGATGGCTGGTGTTTCCTGGCCGCAACTCGGGGCGCGCAATTATCCGTACAGATTTACGGAGCGTGCGTGGACTGCGAAATTGGACTATCAGCGTCTAAACAGGCTGCGGAAAACTCAAATTTTTGTCATTCCGAGGCACGCTACGTGCCGAGGAATCTCTCATTCTGTTGACTTTAAAACCCAGAGAGAATCCTCGCTTCGCTCGGAATGACAAAATAAATTACTTTTTCCGCAGCCTGCAAAGCCGGACTGATTTTGCAAACTTTATGTTGTGGCTTAAGCCACGAGCCACAAACATTCTCTAGTTCTCATACCGACTCTTGCGGCGTGTTCCACTTCCCGGTATCACAACTGCGGGACGAAGGTGATACAGTAATTGCCATAAAGGATCATCCATTGGAAAGCGAACAGCAGAAGCGGCTGCGGGCATCGCGCCGCGCGGTCATCAAGCTGGGCACCGGAATTGTGACGGGCGGCGACGGTCAATTTAACGCCGGCCATCTCGAGCCGGTCGCCCGCACCATCGCCCGCCTGAAGAAGGAGGGCCGACAAATCGTGCTGGTGTCTTCGGGCGCCGTCGGGCTGGGACGCGGGCGGCTCGGCCTGCATCGCGACCGGTTGAATGACATGGTGATGCGCCAGGCGTGCGCTGCTGTGGGGCAGAGCTTGCTGATGCACGAATATGAAAAGCTCTTTCAAGCGCACGGCATCCATCTCGCACAAGTGCTGTTGACCGAGGGAGAC
Source organism: uncultured Acidobacteriota bacterium (assembly GCA_963719875.1). Lineage (GTDB taxonomy): Bacteria > Acidobacteriota > Terriglobia > Acidiferrales > UBA7541 > Palsa-360. The sequence goes on from CAVRDJ010000004.1 coordinate 2,184,832, forward strand.
TTTGTGGACCGCACTCGGTACTCCAATCTGCGGGAGACGATGGAAGCGCTGCTGAAGGTTGGCGTGCTGCCGATCGTCAATGAAAACGACACGGTCTCGACCGCCGAACTGGACTACCTGAACATTCGCGCAGGCGAGCGCATCTTCAGCGACAACGATCGACTGGCTGCGCTGGTAATGAGCCACATTGAAGCCGACGCGCTGGTCCTGCTTACCGACGTGGACGGATTGATGCAACTGGGGCCGTCCGGGTCGAAAGAAGCGGGCGCAAAAGTGATTCCCCTGGTGGAGGAAATCACACCGGAACTGAAAACGCTCGCGCTCGGCCCTTCCGAGGGAGGGCGCGGCGGCATGCTGACGAAACTCGAAGCTGCGGAAATTGCCATGCGGGCGGGCGGCGTCGCTGTGATTGCGAACGGTACGAAGCCGGATGTGCTCGGTCAAATTTTTGAGGGCGAGCCGGCGGGAACAGTATTTCTATCGAAGACGAGGATGGCGGGAAAGCGGCGTTGGATCGCGTATGCCGCGGGGGTGCGCGGGCGCGTCATGGTCAACGCGGGCGCGCGCGAGGCGCTCACGGGCGGCAAGGCGAGCTTGCTGGCTTCCGGCGTCACGGGCGTTGAAGGAGAGTTTGACGCGGCGGAAGTCGTGAGCATCGTGGACGCGGATGGGCTCGAATTCGCGCGCGGGATTTCGGATTATTCGTGCAGCGATGCGCGAGGGATGATTGGCAACGGTTCGCACGCGCCCATGGGCGGCCGACCCAACAAGCGTGCAACTGTATTGGTAAAGCGCGATAATATTGTTTTGCTGGATCGCAAATGAGCGTGGTTCAAAAACAACTCGAAGCTTCCGATATTCATGATCTCATCCGCCGGGCGCGCCGAGCCGCGCACGTCCTGGCGACGCTTTCGGGCGAGTGCCGGAATGCGGCGCTCCTCGCCGCGGCGAACGCCATCGAGGCTCGGGCCGAAGAAATTCTGGCCGCGAACGAAAAAGACTGCGCAGCGGCGCAGCAAGCCGTCGAACGAGGCGAGTTATCCCGCGCGATGTTTGCGCGTTTGCGGACGACGGAGCGAGGAATCGCGGAAATGGCCGCGCGCGTGCGCGATGTCGCGCGCCTGCCCGACCCGCTTCACCGGCGCCTTTCAACGATGGAATTGGACGACGATCTTGTTCTCCATAAGGAGACGTGCCCGCTGGGCGTTGTGGGTGTCGTGTTCGAGTCTCGCCCAGATGTCGTTCCCCAAATTTCTTCCCTGGCTCTGAAGTCCGGCAACGCGGCGTGCCTCAAGGGCGGCGCGGAAGCTGCGGAGACGAACGCCGTGCTCGTCTCGATCTGGCGCGACGCGTTGACGGCATTTCCCGATATCCCGGCCGACTCCGTCGTGCTGATTCATACGCGCGAGGATGTGGCGCAGATTCTGACGTTGCACGACGAAATCGATTTGATCGTGCCGCGCGGATCGAACGAATTTGTCCGCTATGTCACCGAGAATAGCCGCATTCCCGTGCTCGGACATGGCGAAGGAATTTGCCACGTGTACGTGCACAGCGACGCGGATTTACAAAAGGCGATCGATGTCGCCTACGATTCCAAAGTGCAATACCCTGCCGTTTGTAATGCCATGGAAACATTGCTGGTCCATGAAGAAATCGCGCCGGTCTTTCTGCCGCTCATGATCGCGGAATTCCGCAAAGCTGGCGTGGAAGTGCGCGGCTGCTCGAGGACGATGGAATTAGCAAAGGGACAAGGAGTCATTCCGGCGACGGAAGAGGATTGGAAGAAGGAATACTCCGACCTTATTGTTTCCGTCAAAGTTGTGGACGGAGTGAACGAAGCGATCGAGCATATCAACCGCTACGGCTCGCGGCATACGGAATCCATCGTCACGGAGAGCCATGATGTCGCTTCGCGGTTCATGGAGTTCGTCGACGCAGCCAATGTTTTTCAAAACGCGTCCACGCGATTCTCCGACGGCTTCCGTTACGGCCTGGGTGCGGAGGTCGGAATCAGCACCGGAAAACTGCACGCGCGCGGCCCTGTGGGCCTGGAAGGTCTCACCATTTACAAGTACAAGCTCTTCGGCAAGGGTCAAACCGTGGCGAGCTACAGCAAAGGCCAGCGTACATTCAAGCATCGCTCGATCGAAATCTAATTCGCAAGTCTTCATGCACCGGGAAGGCCAGTAGCGCGGGCTTCAGCCTGCGGGGTTTGATCCTTGCAAGGACTAACCCCCGCAGGCTGAAGCCCGCGCCACTAACCCTACTAGCGCCAGCGGAAAAGTTTTAGCGCCAGCGCGAAGCAAATCGCCAGCCAGAAGACGATGATTCCGACTTGCGGAGCAATCTGCGCCAAACTCGAGCCTTGCAGCATGTTCGCGCGCAAGGCGTCGATCACGGCGGTCAAGGGAAGCGCTTTGATGAACGGTTGCATCATGTCAGGAAATTTTTGCGAGGAAAAGAACACGCCGGACGCGATCCACATCGGCATCATCACAACATTCATGAGACCGGAAGCGGCTTCTATCGTTCTTGCTCGCGATGCCAGCAATAATCCCAAAGCGCTGAAAGAAAGCGACGACAGCAGACAAACTACCCCGAGATCCAAAAGCGAACCACGAAGGGGCACGCGGAAAAACAAAACGCCGAATCCAACGAGCACTCCCACCTCCGCCACCAGCAGCAAAATCCGCGAAAGGAGAAAGGAGAGCAAATAGTAGGGCCGGGGCATGGGACTGGCGACCAGGCGCTTCAAAAGTTTTTTACGCCGCGCATCCACAATCGCGAACCCCATCGACCAGATCGCGCTGCCCATCAGATTCATTCCGAGCAATCCGGGAATCAGGAAATCGATGTAGCGCGAGCCCGTCTCGCGCATCAGCTGGTCGTTCGTAGCAACTGGATCGACGCGTCCCGCCGCCTTTTGGATCGCTCGATCCGCAAGCAGGCGCGCAGCGCGGCCCTCGGGATTCGTATCGTCATATCGATACTCGACCGCACCATTGGATCCAGGCGCCGCGAGCAGCGCCACTTTTCCGGTGCGCAGGGCTTCTTGCGCAGCTTCCGAGTCCAACTGCTGAACATCCAGGAGTTTCTCTTGCCGCAGCGATTGAGCAAGCTCAGGAGTGACGACTGCGATTCTGAGCACCTCCGCCGGGCGGTTGCGGAACGCAATGCCCAACCCGGCCGCGAGAAGAATGGGAAACGCGAACACCCAGAACAGGGCCTCCGGCTCGCGCATGAACTCGAGAAACCGCACCAGAGTCAATTGCACGAGCGGGTGGTTGGCGAGCGAAGTCCCGCGAGGAGACTTCTTCTCCCCCACACCGGCGCGAACATCAGGAATGGCGTTGTCACTCATCGCGTAAATGCCGCCCCGTCAAAGTTACGAACACGTCCTCCAATGTCGCTGAATGAGTCCGCAGTTCGGTGAGCGGGACATTCTGGCGCGTCAATTCAGCGAGTAAGGCGGGGACGGAAGTGTGAAGCTGGGTCACCTGCATAAGCACAGCGCCATTTTCCGTTCGGATTTCACGGACGCCTTCGATGCGGCGCAGGGCCGGGACATCGAGCGCATGGGAAACGCTGCCCGCCGTAAACTCCACCATTTGTTCCGCGCAGGTTGCGGCGATCAATTCGCGCGGCGTGCCCAGAGCGATCTCTTTGCCATGATCCATAATCGCCACGCGGTCGCAAAGGCGCTCGGCCTCGTCCATGTAGTGGGTGGTAAGCAGAATGGTGCGGCCAGACTCTTTGAATTTCTCGATTAATTCCCATAGCTGGCGGCGGGCTTGAGGATCTAGACCCGTGGTGGGCTCGTCGAGAAAAAGAAAGTCGGGATCGCCGACCAGGGCGCAGGCCAGAGCCAGACGCTGTTTCTGGCCGCCGGAGAGATCGCCCACGCGCGAATTCTGTTTTTCTTCGAGCTGCACCCGCGCGATCACCTCGGGGGCTTCCGCCCCTTGCCGGAAAAAGCTGCGAAACAGACGGACCGTTTCATGCACGGTGAGTTTCTCGGAGAGTTGCGTATCCTGCAATTGAATGCCGAGGCGCTGGCGAAGTTGCGCCGCGTCCGAACTCCACCGCCGACCAAGCACTTCGACTTCTCCTGAATCCGGCGGCGTCAATCCCTCGCAGATTTCGACGGTGGTTGTTTTTCCGGCGCCATTCGGTCCGAGCAGGCCGAAGCACTCCCCCGCCTGCACTTCGAGGTCGAGGCCATCGACGGCAACCACGTCCTTGTATGCTTTTCGCAGATGATGGACGCGAAGGGCGGATTTGGATGCGATTTCCGGCATGTGAGCAGTATCGCGTCACGGGGGCAGACATTCAAGGTTCGATTCGAGCTTGACATGCGTGGCGCATGCTTCAGCTTGCGGGGTTTGGGCTTTGCAAGGACTAACCCCCGCAGGCTGAAGCCTGCGCTACTGATCCCGCTATGACACATCGGGTACGCAATTATTGAAAGTAAGGAAGCGGGAATCAGAAGATTCAATCCCTGCGCGGCGTTCAGGCATCGCTCGATTGAAAAGTAAGCCAATCCGAAACGATCGCCGCTGAAAAGCCGCCGGCCAATTGCGCGGCGAGAAATGCGGGAATGTCCACCGGGCGAATCCCGGCAAAAGTGTCGCTCAACGAGCGCGCGATGGCCACGGCAGGATTTGCGAACGACGTTGATGCGGTAAACCAATATGCCGCGGCAATGTAGGCTGCCACGGCAAGCGGCAGCCAGTCGGGCGTAAGTCGCGCCACCGTCCGGATCACCAGGAGCAATCCGAAGGTCGCGACAAATTCACTGAACCATTGTGGCACGCCCGTTCGGGCGCGATGCGAAATTGAAAATGCGGGCAGTGCAAACATGATGTCTGCACACGCCGTTCCCGCAATTCCTCCGCAAACTTGCGCCGTTATGTAAAGCGCTGCTTCGTTCCAGACGAATCCGCCTCGAAGCGCCTCAGCCATCGATACCACGGGGTTCAAGTGAGCGCCGGAAATCGGCCGCAACGCAAGAATCAGCGCGGCGAGTGCGGCGCCGGTCGCAATCGTGTTGGCCAGCAGGGCGATGGCGACGTTTCCGCCGGACAGCCGTTCTCCCATGATGCCGGAGCCAACCACGGCAGCCACAAGAAATCCTGTCCCCAGGAATTCTGCAGCAATGCGCCGAGAGATGGAGGATTTCATTGCCGGCCTATACGGTCAATTTCCTTCTTGATTGCCAGTTGGCCTAAGGTGGAGAGAGGCAGCGCCAAGAAAAGCGAAATTCTGCGGTCGAGAATCATAAAAGCATCTCGAAACGCGCGCTCGACTTGCTCGGGCAGTCCTTGCACCGCTGCCGGGTCGGCAATTCCCCAATGCGCGGTCATCGGCTGGCCGGGCCATATGGGGCAGACTTCGCCGGCGGCGTTGTCGCACACGGTGAACACAAAATCCATTTGCGGCGCGCCCGCCTTCGCGAATTCAACCCAACTTTTGCTGCGAAAATCTTTCACAGGCATACGCGCCAATTCAATTTGCCGCAGCGCCTCTGGACGGACCATTCCAGAAGGATGGCTGCCCGCGCTATAGGCGACAAAGTTGGGCGAGCCTTTGCGATTGAGAATCGCCTCGGCCATGATCGAGCGCGCGGAGTTTCCGGTGCACAAGAAGAGGACGTTGTAGCGTTTCTCCATCGAGAATCCTTTGGTGGGAATCGTCCGACATTCAGGGAGCGACGGGCGCGCAGCAATCGGGAGCACAGCACGATTTGTCAGCAACCGACTTTTCAGGAAGGTTGTCCTCGAGGACGGCAAAGACTTCCCATTCGTTCCCGTCTGGATCGCGGACCCAGGCCTTGTCCTGCAGCGCGTAGCAGCATTCCGTTTTCATTTCGTCGCGAGGCTGCAAGCCTCTCTCCTGCCAGTTCTGGCGCACGGCCAGCACGTCGGCGGTCGATTCCACCTGGATGCCCAGGTGGGACAAAGCGCCCTTCCCTGCCTCCGTTCCTTCATTCAAAGTAAAATTAAGCGGCGGGTTGGCGACATCAAATTTCGCATATCCGGTACGCACCTTGCAGGGCTCAATCCCAAAAAGACTCCGGTAAAACCCGATGCTCGTCGTGACGTCTTTCACGTGGATCGCAATATGGGCCTTGCGAACTTTCACTGATTCCATCGCCATGGTTCCTCCCAAACGGCAACATATATACGCTTGTGCGTATGTGTTTAGGATACGCCGCCTTGCTCATATCTGTCAAGCCATATATAATGGCGGCTATGCCCAGGAAGCAAAAGCCGTTCCCGATCGATCTTCTCTTTCGCGCCTTGGCCGATCGCACGCGGCTTCGTCTGCTCAATCTTATCGCCGACAAGGAAATTTGCGTTTGCTATTTTGTGGAGATCCTCGGGATCAGCCAGCCAAAAATCTCGCGTCATTTGGCGTATCTCCGCCGCGCGGGGATCGTCGCCGCTCGGCGCCAGGGGCGATGGATGCACTACCGTCTCCTCGCGCCTCGCGATGCGGTTGCCTCGGCGATATTGAAAGAAACTTTGGCCCATTTGCGGCAAATCCCAGACATGCAAGGAGATTTGGCGAAGCTTGAGACAAGCTGTTGCAACCCGGATTCGTTCGAGGCGTCGCGCCAGGTGCCGCAACCATTGATCCTCCCCATCGCAACCCAGTAGTAGCGCCCAGAAGTCAGAAATTTGAACAAATGTAGTCGTCCCGCCGTATTTCGGGGAATGTGTATGCCCCGGGGTGCTGAATTGTGCCATTTCGGGGCACGACGGCTCACCTAAGAGGGGTGTAACCTTTACGAAATTAGATTTCCCTGCGCCTCGACGCCCCAGTTGCCGGAATGTTACGCTTTGAAACTAGCGTTTGGAGACCCAATGGCCGAATCGAACCTCAACCCCGAAGAGATAATTAAGAAACGGCGCACCAAACGAATTATCCAAGCCGTTCCTCTCACAGTAACGGGTGTGGATGCGCTGGGGCGGCCATTTCAGGAGCGCACTTCCACAGTAACCATAAATTGTCAGGGTTGCCGCTATCAATCGAAACATTACGTCCTGAAGAATATGTGGGTCACCCTGGAAGTCCCCCATAACGAGCCCGGCCACCCGACGCGGACTGTCCGGGGCCGCGTGACATGGATTCAGCGCCCGCGGACCGTGCGGGAGTTGTTTCAAGTTGCTGTGGAGCTAGAGGTTACCGGAAATGTTTGGGGCATCGCGTTTCCGCCGGGCGATTGGTTCCCGTTTCCGGAATCCGGATCTGCGCCCCAGACGGAAATTCCAGCCCCGTCCGAGGCTCCGCAGGATGCCGGTGAGGAAGAAGATTGGTCCACAGCGGGAGAATTGGCCGCTGTGCAGGTGCCCGAGGCTGAACCTGTCGAGAACAACGTTCGCGTGATTCCGCTTCCCAGCAGCGATGATGAGCCCCTGCAGCTCGCGCGGCAAGTGGCGCGGCTGGTAGCCGAGGCCAAGCATCAGATTCAGAGCGCAGCCCGTGAGACGGCGAGTGAGGCGGTTGCCGCAGAGACCCGCATCCTGCTGACTGATCTGCACGCGCAGCTCATGCAAGCGGCGAAAGAGTCGGCGGCGGCGGCCATCGCAGCGCATATCGAAGAGACGCAGCACGGAACCCTAAGTCACAGACAGAGCGAGCGGGAAGCCATCCTGTCAGCCCTGCGCGAGGAATTGGCGCGCGAGCGGAGCCAGCAGGCAGGCGAAGCCCGGCAGCAGATTGACGCTCAGCTTGCCGAGGTAGAGCGCGTCCGACAGGCGGAATTCGAGCTGCGAATTCAGAATCAACTTCAGGCAGCCAACCAGAAATTGGAAAAGATGACTCAAGCCCTGGAAGCAAGAGAAAACGAGGCTCGAGTGGCTATCGAGCAGATGCAGCTCAGCTCGGAGCAGGCTGCGACGAACGAACTGCGCGTTTGGCAGGAACAGATGGACCAGCGTTCCGCCGATGCCCAGGCACGCCTTGTGGAGATGGATCGTGCAGCCAAAAGTTTGAGGGAACAGATCGCCGCCGCGTCGGCGATTGGAGAAGCGGGTTGGCGCGGGGCCCTCGATGCCGACCTGGAATTGGCCACCGAGCGATGGCGCGAAAGGACGGAAACGCTGATTGAGGAAGCGTCGCGGCTTGCGGCCGAGAAATTTGGGAAAAACGCCGAGGCGACCGGGCGGCAGATCGAGAAGCAGCTCGAGGAGCGGATCGCCGTCATCGGCGAAGCGCAATCCCAGGTTGCCGCGGAGGCCGATGATACGTTGACCATGTTGCGCGCCGCTGTCAGTCAAGAAATCGATCGGGGCGAAGCCATGTTTTCGCAGTGGCAACAATCAGTTGCGCAGATGGGGGCGAAACACCGCGAATTTTCGGCGCACCTCGAGGCTGCCTCCGAAAATTTGGCGCAACGCGGCCAAGCCATCCTTGAAGAGCAAAGCGGCGAGTTAATCCGCCAGGCGGAATCGGTCCAGGCCGGGATGGCCGAACAGTTCCAATCCGCGCTGCAAACCACAGGCCGCAAAACCGTGGACGAGCTTGTGGGCGAGCTCCATCTGCGGCTATCGCCGCAAATGGCTCGCGTCGAAGAAGCGGCGAGCAAGCTCATATTCGATAGCGAGCAGGCGGAGAAGACTTTTGCCGAGCATCAGGAACGCGTCTGGCAGGCTTCCGACCGCAACCTGCAGGACACTGTAGCTCGGGGCAAGGAACTCCTCGCGCAGCTCGAGACGGAGTTCGGCGAATCCACGCGTGAAGCGATCGCCAGATCGATCAGCGAGCTGGAGTCCAAGGCCACCGAAACCTCGCAGGGCACCTTTGAGGCGCTCTACAAATCAGCGGAATGGTACGAGAAAAAAGTTCAGAACCAGATGCAAACGACCCTGCAAAAGGGTGTGGATCAGGCCGCGGCGCACTTGCGGGAAAAGGCCGCGGATTTGTCCGGCATGTTCGCCAAGGAACTCGACCACTGCAGCCGCAGCTATGTCGAACACGCGCAAGGACAAATACTAGAAACCGCCAAGGAGGGCGCCGAACGGGCCTCCCAACAGATCGCGGAGGGTGGCGATGCCGCTGCCGCTGTATTCCACGAACGCGCCGGGAAAATTGGACAAGAGCAGCTCGATGCATACGCTTCCAAAGCGAAGGCTGCGTTCGAACAGAGTGTCGCGAGCATGGAAGCGAACAGCGTGCAGATCCGTTCGAAGCTGGAAGGCGACGCCCGCAGCTTCGCCGTGGAGTTTCAGCAAGCCCTTTCCCAGCATGTGCAACAAACCTTGGCGCAGAGCATTCAGGAACTCTCCTCTCAGATCGACCAAGCCAGGGAAAACCTCCAAAGTGAATCTCAGGCGCTCCAACACCAATTCGGTACATCGCTTGAGCCCCTTGGGATCGCCGCTATGGAAGAGCATAAGAGACACCTGGACAATGCGTCGAACGCTTGGCTCCTGACCGTAGTAACCAAGCTCACCCAACAGTCCGAGAGTCTCGTCGCTGAACTTGCCGAATCCACCGAGAGGAAGCTGAAGGCCGTCTGCAGCGGCGTTATATCTGAGATGGGCGCAACCCTGCGCCAGCGCCTCGGGGGCCTCGCTGCGCCACCCACCTCGCCTAGCTCGCCGCCGTCCACCACCAACCCTCCGAAAGAGCAAAAGTAGCTCCAGCGATCGATGCAACTCCCGCAATCAGACGATTTGTCAGGGTTCCGTCCCGGGGAAGGCATGGACAGGAAAACCTCGCTTGGTCTATCGCGAACAGATGGAATTCAAAAAACCATGCCCCAAATTGGAATGCCTTTCCGCATGGCCTGTTCGCTAACGCTCGACGCCTGAATGCCGAAATGATAGGCTTTGGTCCTGTTCGCTGGGAGTGCTTGTGGCTGAATCGGATAATCATCCCGATCAGGAAGCTCAGAAGCGGCGCACGACGCGGATTGTGCAAGCCGTCCCGCTCACTGTGACGGGTGTGGACGCGCTCGGCCGTCCTTTTCAGGAGCGCACTTCCACCCTGATCGTTAATTGCCACGGGGCTCGCTACCAATCGAAACACTACGTCCTGAAAAATATGTGGGTCACTCTCGAAGTGCCCCACAATGAAACGGGCCGCGAGCCGCGCAGTGTACGAGGGCGCGTCACCTGGATTCAGCGCCCGCGTACGGTCCGCGAGCTGTTTCAGATTGGCGTGGAGCTGGAAGTCAGTGGAAACGTCTGGGGAATTGCCTTTCCTCCGGGGGATTGGTTTCCCTTCCCCGAATCCGCGGCTGCGCCCAAACTCGAAATTCCCGCTGGCCCGTCTGAAACCCTGGAGCCTGTTCCCGAGGCGGAAGATTGGAGTACAGAAGGAGTGTCCGCAGCGCAAGCGTCCGAGCCCATGGAGGACAATGTTCACGTCCTTCCGTTGCCGGCCGCAGACGATCCCCCCGTGCAGCTGGCGCGGCAAGTGGCACGGCTGGTCGCCGAGGCGAAGCAGCACATTCAAGACACTGTCCGCGAAAGCGCCGCCCACGCGGTGGCTGCGGAAACCCGCCCGCTGCTCGCGGCTCTGCAGACCCAACTGACGGATGCAGCGGAAAAATCCGTGGCCACCGCGGTCAAGGCGCACATGCTGTTGTCGCAGCAAGAATCCATGCAACGCATGGAGAGGGAGCGGGAAACGGCCATGGCGGCCATGCTTGAGCAATTGTCCCGCGAATTGAACCATCGGCTCAGCGAAGCCCGGGTGCAAATTGACGACGAGCTTGCGGAAGTGGAGCGCACGCGGCGCGTGGATTTCGAAAAGCAGATTCAGGACCAGCTTCAGGCTGCCATCCAGAAACTGGAAAGCCTGAGCGGAAGCATAGGGGCGAATCGGGACGAAGTCCGGGCGGTCATGGATCAGTTGCGGGAATCCTCGGCGCTAGCCGCTGCGGAGGAAATCCGGCGCTGGCAGGAACAGATGGACCAGCGCACTGCGGATGCCCAGGCGCGCCTCGCGCAGATGGATCAGGCCGCGAGAAAGCTGGGAGAACAGATCGCCGCCGCGACTGCCATCGGGGAAGAGGGATGGCGCGGGCTTCTCGAAGCCGACCTCGCAGCGGCCAGCACGCGCTGGCAGGAAAAGATGGAAGCGTCGATCCAAGATGCGTCCCGGCGGGCGGCTGAACAACTTACGAGAAACGGCGAAGCGTCTGTACGGCAGCTCGAGCAGCAACTGCAACAGCGGATCAACATGCTGGGTAACACGCATTCGCAAGTCACGGCGGAGGCGGAAAGCGCCCTGGGAACGTTGCGCGCCGCGATCAACAAAGAAACCGCCAAGGGGGAAGCCGTCATTTCGCGGTTTCAGGAATCCGTCGCGCAACTGGAAACGAAGCGGGGTGAATTCTCAGGGCTCGTGCAGGCGGCGACGGAAGAATGGGGGCGTCGTGGCGAGATCATGCTCGAAACGACAAGCGCCCAGCTGAACCGCCAGGCGGAATCGGCAGTGGCGGGGATGGCCCAGCGGCTGCAACCCATGCTCGAAGCCACGGGCCGCGACACGATTGAGAAGCTGGCGGGCGAGCTGGAGCAGCGGCTCGAGCCGCAAATTGCCCGCGGCACGGAAATGCTGGGCAAGCTCGCGTTTGACCGCGAGCAGGCCGAGAAGGCTTTCACTGAGCATCAACAACGGATTTGGCAAGTTTCCGATCGCGGCCTGCAGGACACCGCGGTCCGCGGCAAGGAACTCCTTGCGCAGATCGAGAAGGATTTCGGCGAATCGGCGCGCACTGCCTCTGGAAGATGGCTCGCCGAACTCGAGACTCGGGCCACCGAAACTTCCCACGCCACGTTTGAAGCGCTCTTCAAATCCGCCGAATGGTATGAGAAAAAAATTCAAACCCAGATGCAAACGTCGCTCGAGAAGGGCCTCGATCAGGCCGCCTCGCGCCTAAGGGAAAAGGCCGCGGAAATGTCCGGCCTGTACGCGAACGAACTCGATCACTTCAGCAGGACCTACGTCGAGCACGCGCAAGGCCAGATGCAGGAAAACGGTCGCGAGGCCGCCGAACGCGCCACCCAGCAAATGGCGGAAGCGAGCGATGCGGCCGCCGGCAAGTTCACCGAACGCGCCGCGCAGCTCGGACTCGAACAATTCGATATCTATGCTTCCAAATCGAAAACGGCGTTCGAACAAAATGCCGCTCAGATGGAAGCGCACACCGCGCAGATGCGTTCGAAGCTCGAAAGCGACGCGCGCGGCTTTGCCATTGAGTTCCAGCGAGCCCTGTCCCAGCATGCGCAGCAAACCCTGGCGCTGGGCAAGCAAGAGCTGGGGATCCAGGTCGATCAGGCCAAGGGCGCCCTTCTGGTGGAGTCTCAGGGCCTGGAGCGCAAGTTCCAATCGTCGCTGAATTCCCTGGGAACCATTGCCATGGACGAGCACAAGCAGCGCCTGGAAAACGCTTCAAACACCTGGCTGCTGACCACGGTGACCAAGCTCAACCAGCAGTCCCAAAGTCTCATCACCGAACTGGCCGACACCACCGAGAAAAGGCTGAAGGCCGTCTGCGGCGGCGTTTTCTCCGAGATGGGGGAAACTCTTCGCCAGCGCATTGCCGGGCTGGCCTCTCCGCTCGGAGCGCCCGCTACGCCGGCCCCCACCGTTATTCGTCCTGAAGACCAGTTGTAGCGACCGGCTCGACAACCGAGTATTGGCACGGCTAGCTCGCGGAAACCGGCTTGCGATCGTCTATGGTTTCGCCTCGTTCCAGGAGCGCCTGAAGCCACCCTAACAGTCTCGGCCATCCACTGTAGCTCTTTGCCAATTCGGGATGGGACGCGAGGCCGGTATGGCGAATTCGGACAAGTGTGCCTTGCTTTGTGGGCTCCAACTCCCAACGAACCGTAGTTTTCACAGCGCCCGTCCAGCTCGCGACCCACGACTGCACGAGCAAGCGTGGCGGATCGATTTCCAAATACTCACCCGTCAGCTCGAAGGTTTGCCCCTCGGCATTCAGCCCGGCCTTGCGCCATTTTCCGCCGGGACGCAAATCGCTCTGGAACTCCGTGCAGCGGTAGATGCTGGTATGCCCCCACCAGCGCACCACCTGGCTCGGATCGACCAGCGCCTGAAACACGCGTTCCGGCGGGGCGCTAATCGCAATCTCACTGACAATTGAATCTGCATCGGGCGTGACTCTTGATGTCGCCATAATCCATCCTCCGTTTTATTTTCTCTTCTTTTTGGTTTTCGTATTAAGGCCGGATTTTTCCTTCTTCTGTTCGGTTTCAACAAAGGCTTTCAAATCGGCAAGTCTGGTTTGCCAGAAAATTCGGTAGTGGTCGAGCCAGGAATCGACGGCTCGGAGCGGCTCAGGGTTCAACTGGTACAGGCGGCGCCGGCCGTCGCGGCGTTCGCGCACGAGATGGGCGCGGCGCAGCAGGCGCAGGTGCTTGGAAATGGCCGGGCGCGAGACGGGGAAGGCCTGAGCGATCCGTCCGGCGGGCAAGCTGCCCCGGCGCAAGAGGTCCAGGACGGCGCGGCGGGTGGGATCGGCGAGGGCGCTGAAGGCCGCCCCCGCCTGATATGTAACTCGTCGGTTACGCATAATGCGTAACCTTACGGTTTCCCAATTGAAATGTCAAGCGTCTTTTCGGGCGTCGTTTCGGGCGTTCTTCCGGGATGCTTTTTCCTCAACGCGCTTCCTCGCAAGCATTTGTGAATATCAAATTTCAGAATTTCAAATTTCAAATTTCAAATTTGAGATTCGGAATCTCCTTCGGCCGCCCGAGGCACGGGATTGCCTGGACGAAACGCCGCCATTGGAAGAGGGGAACAGGGTCGGAGGCCCGAATTTGAGACCATGAGGAAATGCAGGAATTTTCCCATTCGCTGATGTATGGACCAGAAATCAGTCCCGGGTTATCGTAAACGAATGGAATTGCGGTCGCTTCCCAAAATAGAGCTGCATCTTCACCTGGACTGCTCGCTGAGCTATCAGGCGGTTTCTACTCTGGCGCCTTCGGTCACTCGCGAAGAGTATCTACGCGATTACATCGCGCCGGCGCGCTGCGCAAACCTGGCGGACTTCCTTTCCCGCGCGCCCAAGGGTTTTCGGCTCATGCAGACCGAGGATTCCCTCCGCTTGGTTACGGAGGATGTATTCCGGCAACTCATTGAGGACGGGGTGATTTATGCCGAGATCCGGTTTGCGCCGTTGCTGCATACCGAGCGGGGGCTTAGCCCTGATCGCGTCGTCGCGGTCGTGGAACGTTCCGTTGATCGCCTGATCCGGGAGACCGGGATGCAAGCAGGCTTGATCCTTTGCACGCTAAGACACTTCACGGAGCAGGAGAGTTTGCTTACCGCGAAGTTGGTGGAACAATTTCGCGGCAGCCGAGTCGTGGCGCTCGATCTTGCGGGGGATGAAGCGGGATTTCCTTTGGACGCGCATGTTGGCGCGTATCGCTACGCGCGAGAGCAGGGCCTGTTTCGCACCGCTCACGCCGGCGAAGGGCTGGGGCCGGAGAGCATGTGGGAGACGCTTCGCCTGCTCGAACCGCAACGCATCGGCCACGGAACGCGCTGTATCGAGGATCCGAAATTGGTGGAGCATCTCCGTAGGAAACGCATTCACCTGGAGATTTGTCCGTCGGCCAACGTCCAGATTATTCCTTCGATTGGAAGCATGGACGAACATCCCATCGATCGCCTCTACCGCGCGGGCGTCTCTCTCAACGTCAACTCCGACAGCCGCATGCTCACTCCGACGACTCTGACCAGGGAGTATGAAAGCCTCCAGCGTGTTTTCAAATGGAACGAACAGGATTTGCTGCGCGCGAATCTAATGGGCTTGGACGCTGCGTTCATGGACGATGAAGTTAAAAAACAGTTGAGGAAATGTCTTCTGGAATCGTACGGCGGGACCGTTCCTCCTGCTCTACCGGATTAGTGTAGCGCCAACCTTCAGGTTGGCATTTTAGGATCGATCAGATGCCCGCCTGAAGGCGGGCGCTACATAAGCCGAAGAGACTCGTCTCAGCAATTTTCAAATTAGGGCGGGGCCATCGCCCGGACGTTTTCGGTCCTGCGGGCCGTTGCCTGTATAATAGCCGGATGCCCAACCGCGCCTACGCGAGTGTCTGGGTGCGCGACTTCAACGAGGAGAATATGCTCTCGCACTTCGAGCATTTCCTCGCCACGGTGCCGCTCACCTCTTCTCCGCCCGGATTTACCGGGCTGACGATACGCGCCGTGGATTTTACGGAAACGCCGGTCGAAGAATACGATTTGCGCGGCTACTTGACGACTCCTGAGGAGGTCGTCAATCTGGCGAAGGACCATCACTCGGGCGATGTTTGCTATGAAGTTGCGGCGCGATGGGATTTGTGGATTCGCGACAAGGAATCCGCAAGCTGGAAATTGCAGCCCGAGCGCATGGATATTTTTTGTTACGGCCCCGAATACGATCAAGGCGTGTTTGCCGAATCGGGGCACTTCATGGCCGATCTCGGCTTCGAGCACCTGTTCACGGGCCACGCGGGGCTGCTCTCCGCGGAAAGCGGACGCGTCGCGGAGCCGCAGCATCCCGAAGAGGCACGGTTTCTGATGTGGATGTCACAGCCGCAGAATTTGCGCGAATATCAGGAGAAAACGCGAGAGAATATCCAGAAACTCATGGGCTGGATGCGCGCGGTGGAGGAAGCCCTGCCCGTGGAGCGGTTCCGACTATGGTCCGAGGGAGAGGAAAATTTTGAAGCCCGGCTCGATGAAATTCTGGCTGTCCGCTAGTCTGGTTCTCGCTGCGGCGAGCGCTGCCTTGGCGGCAGGCGCGCGAATCTCTCCTCCCGGCGCCGGTCAATCCGCAACGCGCCACACCAATGAAATTTTGCTCGCAGGATTGCGGCCCGGGCGCGACACCTTCGCCGTGGCTGAGAAGCGGTTCAAGGGCAAGAATCTTTCCGCGGAGGCGAATTCGGGATCCAAGGAATGGCGAGATGAATGTTCGGGCCGCTCGATCCGCCTGCAAGTCGATGCCAAATCCGTGATTCAAACCGTCACCATCACGACGCTCGGCACCCAGGAAGGAAAGTGCAGTGACCGGCGCCCGGATTTTCTGGACCCCAGGAATTGGCTGACCGGCCTTGGCTTGCGCATGGGTGATTCGCAGGATCGCGTGGTGGCATTATATGGTGAGCCGAATTCCGGCGGCCCAGCATCTAAAAACGGGCAGGAACTCGAGTTGATGTATTACCAATTTGACTGGGCCGGCTCAGATGTTCCGCAGGTAATGGAAGTCCTGTGCGCCCGGGAAACCGGACGGGTGGTCGAAATTACGCTGGCGTTTCCAAGCCTATAGTGCGCTGACCGACGATGAGGATACGACGACTGCGCACGGCTGTGGGAACGCTGTGCTGGATCTTGATGCTTTCTCTGGCGGGATGCCACCCGGCGCAGCAGCCGGCGCCCACGGATGTTAAGGCGGCCGTCGAAGCCGCCGATGTGGCAAATGAAGCGCGCGGAGTTGCGGAAGCTTCCTTGGGCAAGCAGGCGGAAATCCTGGCCCATGGGGATCTAGCGCGAAATGGGCGGGAGCAACTGCTCGTCGTCAACCGAATCGCAAAGGAAACGGCGGTGGGCGCGCCCAACGCAAATCCCTCGCCGATTTTAGTCCTGCGCGCGGCCATTCTCGAAAAGGATGGCGGCAAATGGACCGAAATTCTGCGTTGCGATGAGCATTTGAAAAACCCGAATGGGTATCTCGGAGGTTCTCCCGCGACGCGCGTTAACGGCTGGCGATTGGAATATAGTCAGGATGCGAGGGAAGGATTGAAGATGAGGTTCACGCCGGCCCAAAGAGTCGACGCCGTTAACGCGAATGCGGAGCAACGTTCCGGGCCAGCCAACGCAACATTCGATGTACGCTGGAATAGAAATGCGAAACGCTATCAAGCGTTTAATCAGTCTCAAGGAAGGTATCTGAACGAGGTCCCGTCGGTGCAAACTCCAGAGTCCGTTCTCAGATGAGCGCGGCGGCAAATACCCTTTCAGGATCCGTACCGAAGACGGCGCACAAGCGCGTCTCCGGATGGGCGCAGCTCACCCGCTTGTATCCATATGTGGCGCGGCACAAAACGGAAGTCATAATTGGCTTTATTACGCAGGCGGGCATGGGGATTACCGGTACGCTTCTGCCGCTGTTCCTTGGCGTCATCGCGGATTGCCTCGAGGGAGCTCAAACCCCGCTTGCACAACTCGGGCATTTGACGCAAATCGCTCTAGGTCCGCTGCTTCCCTACTACCACCCAAAGGATGCGCATACGGTGGCAGTGTTTTGCGTGGCGCTGGTCATTGTTTGCACCGTTCAAGGCGTCTTCTCGTACTGGACGCGGCAAATTCTGATCGGGCTTTCCCGCGATATCGAGTTCGACCTGCGAAACGACCTGCTCGCCAAACTCGTGGAGATGGAGCCGGAATTTTACGTGCGAAACCGCACGGGCGAGCTGATGTCGCGGTGCACGAACGATTTGAACTCGGTGCGCATGGTGTTGGGACCGGGCATCATGTACAGCGCCAACACGATTGCCACCATGGTGCTGGCCGTGATCCTGATGTTCTGGATTTCGGCGACGCTCAGCGCGTACGTTCTGCTTCCCGTCCCGATCGTAGCCGTCAGCGTTTGGCTCTTTGGCCGGCAAATTCACGCGCTGTACGGAAAAATTCAAGCCTCGCTCGCGGTGCTTTCCGCGAAAGCGCAGGAAAATCTGGCCGGCGTGCGCGTGGTGCGCGCCTACGGGCAGGAGGAAGCGGAAATTCGCGGATTCGACGCACCGAACCGCGAGTATATCAACCGCAACCTGCGCTTAGTCTTATTCTGGAGCCTGTTCATGCCATTGCTCCAGATGCTGTTTGGGTTGGCGTTTATCCTGGTGCTCTGGCAGGGCGGACGCCAGGTGGTTTTTGAACGGATCACGCTCGGAGAGTTGATCGCGTTTTATACGTTCATGACGCGATTGATCTTTCCGATGATCGCTCTCGGATTCGTCACCAATATTTTTCAGCGCGGCGGCGCGTCGATGGGCAGGCTGAATTACATTCTCGATTCTGAGCCGAAGATCAACGATTCAGCCGCCAACGAAAATCTGGGAGAAGTCCGGGGTGAAATCGAATTTCGGAACTTGACCTTCACGTATCCGACGGTGCGAAGTGATACCGACGGGGTAAAAACGAACGGAAACGCCGCGTCCAACAAGCCTGTGCTCCAGAATATTTCCCTGCGCGTTCCGGCCGGTTCAATTCTCGCGATTGTGGGGCCCACAGGGAGCGGAAAATCCACCCTTGCGGCGCTCATCGCCCGGCTCTGGGAAGCTCCCTCGGGAGCTCTCCTCCTCGACGGGCATCCGATCCGGGAGTGGCCGCTCGAAACGCTGCGGCGGGCCGTGGGATATGTGCCGCAGGACACGTTCCTGTTCAGCGAGACGCTGCGGGAAAACGTCGCGTTCGGAGTCGATAGCGCCACGGACGAAGAAATTTGTACCGCCACCGAGGTCGCCAGCATCGCTGCGGAAATCGGGGAATTCCCCGCGCAATTCAATACGATGGTGGGTGAGCGCGGGATCACCCTCTCGGGCGGCCAGAAGCAACGCACCGCGATTGCTCGCGCCGTGATTCGTGATCCCAAAATCCTGATCCTGGACGATTCCCTTTCCAGCGTGGATACGGGGACCGAAGAGCGCATCCTGAAGCGCCTGGACGCGATTCTGAGGCAAAGGACTACAGTCCTGATTTCCCACCGCGTCTCAACCGTGCAGCACGCCGATCAGATCGCGGTCTTGCGCGAAGGGCAGATTGTCGAACGTGGGACACATGTTGAGCTGCTGGCGTTAGGCGGCTATTACGCCGATCTTTACCAGAAACAATTACTCGAGGAAGAATTGGAACGCGAATGAGCGACTTCCGCGAAGAGGAAGCTCTAGGAAAGGCCTACGACTCGCACTTGTTGCGGCGGCTGATGACGTATCTGCGGCCGTACAAGTGGAGTGTGGTGTTTGCAGTGGTACTGACTCTGCTTGTCGGCCCGCTCGAGGTGGTTGGCCCCCGGCTGTTTGGCCTCGCCATAGACAAGTACATCGTTCCGGGTTTCAACCACGCCGTTCCTGTTTCGGATGCGCTGCGCGGCATTGCTCTTATTTCACTTTTATCGCTCGCCGCATTGCTTCTGAGTTTCGCTGTGCAGTATTTGCAGGTCCGGATCATGCAGAACGTGGGGCAGCAGACGCTCTACGACCTGCGGAAAGAAATCTTCGAGCGTTTGCAGCGCTTGCCGATGAGTTTCTTCGACCGCAGCCCGGTCGGGCGGCTCGTGACGCGCGTGACGACGGACGTCGATGCGCTGAACGATTTGTTTGCCGCCGGGATCGCGGCAATGGCCAATGACGCCATTGTGCTGCTGAGTATCGGCGCGGTGATGATGAGAATGAACTGGCGGCTGGCGCTGGCCACCTTCGCGGTGCTGCCTTTGATCATGATCTCGACGTGGATCTTCCGCGACCGGGTGCGCGACGCCAACCGGCGCATTCGGACGGCCATCGCGCGCATCAACGCCTTCCTTCAAGAACATATCAGCGGCATGAGTATCGTGCAGATATTTAACCGAGAGCGAAAATCGCAAGAGCAGTTTGCCGAATTGAACCGCATCCATATGGAAGCATACAAAGATGCGATCACGGCCTTCGCTGTATTCTTCCCCGCGGTGGAGCTATTCAGCATGACGGCCATTGCCATCGTTTTCTGGTATGGCGGCCTGCTCTCGTTTGCCGGCGCAGTGACCGTCGGAACGCTTATCGCCTTCATGCAGTACGCGCAGCGCTTTTTCCGCCCCATCCAGGATTTGAGCGAAAAATTTAATATCCTGCAATCGGCCATGGCGGCCTGCGAGCGAATTTTCAAGCTGCTCGACGAGCCGCTGCCCGCGCCGCCTGCGGAAGCTCCGCTGGCTCTTTCCGCGCCGCGCGGCGATATCGAATTTCGCAACGTGTGGTTCGCCTACCATGGCGGCGCCAACCCGAAGGAGGAGGACTGGGTCTTGCGCGATGTTTCCTTCCACATCGCGCCGGGGCAAACCCTCGCCATCGTCGGACACACCGGCGCCGGAAAGACCACGCTCATCCAGCTTTTGTTGCGGTTCTACGAAATTCAGCGGGGCCAGATTCTGCTCGATGGCGTGGACATTCGCCGGCACGACGTGCACCAATTGCGCCGCCAATTCGGCATCGTGTTGCAGGACCCGTTCCTGTTCACGGGGACTTTGGAATCGAATGTTCGCCTGGGAGATGAAGACATCAGCCGCGCGCGTGTCGAGTCCGCGCTGCGCGAAGTGGGGCTCGGCTCCTTGCTGGACTCTTTACCCGAGGGCGTCGAAACAAACGTCAGCGAACGCGGCGCGACTTTTTCCGTGGGGCAACGCCAATTGATCAGCTTCGCGCGGGCGCTCGGGCACAATCCCCGGTTCCTGATTCTGGACGAAGCGACATCGAGCGTGGATACCAAGACCGAAATTTTGATTCGCGAGGCGCTCGACCGGCTGCTCGAAGGCCGCACCGCTTTGGTCATCGCGCACCGGCTCAGCACCATTCAGCACGCCGACCGCATTCTCGTTTTCCACAAAGGCAAATTGCGCGAGCAGGGCTCGCACCAGCAACTGCTGGCCCAGCGCGGAATTTACTACCGCCTGTACCAGCTCCAGTACAAAGACCAGGAGCTGCGAGCGCACTTTGAAACGGCGGGAAGCGAAGCAGGCACGTCCGTTCCGGGGAATGACTAGCAGGACGGCTATGTAGCGCCCGCCTTCAGGCGGGCATATGCTTGATTCCAGAGTGCCCGCCTGAAGGCGGGCGCTACACGATGCCTCCCACACAAATTCTCATCTCCGCGGGCGAAGCGTCGGGCGACATGTACGCGGCGCGACTTGCGGCTGCATTGCGTGCGCGCGCCGACGTTCAACTTTTCGGCATGGGCGGGCCGCGCATGCGCGATGCCGGCGTCGAACTCGTAGCCGACTGCTCCGAAGTTTCCCTTGTAGGAATTGTCGAAATCGCGAAGAAATATCCCGCCCTGAAGCGCGTGTGGAAATGTCTGCTGGACGAAGCTGCCCGCCGCAAACCGCAGCTCGCGATCCTTACCGATTTCCCGGGCTTTCATTTGCGCCTGGCGCACGCCCTGAAGGGCCAGGGCGTGCAGAACGTCTATTTTGTGTGCCCGCAGTTCTGGGCCTGGAGGCCGTGGCGGGCAAACCTGGTGCGGAGGCGATTCGTTCGCGGACTTTGCATTTTTCCGTTCGAAGAGGAATGGTATCGCGCGCGCGGCGTGAAGGCTGATTTTATCGGCCATCCGCTCGTGGGAAATGTAGCGGCAAAAAGAACGCGCGCGGAGTTTGCCGCCGCCTGCGGACTGGACGCAAGCGAGCCGATCGTCGCGCTCCTGCCGGGAAGTCGCACCGGCGAAATCGCGCACCATATGCCCACTCTGATGCGCGCCTGCCGTCTGATGCAAAAAGAGCGTAAGGTGCAATTCGTGTTAGCGCTCGCGCAAGGCGTGAAGCAGTCCCAGATCGTCAAGTATCTGACGGCAGATGTAGCCATGCATGTTGTGGAGGATGCGACCTACGATGCCCTGGGCGCGGCGGACCTGTCGATTGTCTCCAGCGGCACAGCGACGGTGGAAGCCGCTTTGATGGACGCGCCGATGATTGTCGTCTATCGCCTCGCTCCCTTCACTGCCGCGATCGCGCGATGGCTGGTGCGCACGCCCATGTTCGCCATGGTCAATTTGATTGCAGGCAAGCGCGTTGTGCCGGAACTGGTGCAAAAGGATTTCACTGCTGCGCGGCTGGCGGACGAAGCAATTCGCCTGCTCAATTCGCCGGACGCGCGCGCGGAGATGCGTCGAGGCCTGGCGGAAGTCCGCGAAAAACTTGGTCCCCCCGGGGCAGTCGAGCGCGCGGCGGACATGATCGCGGGAATGTTGAATCAATCGTAACGCAGAGGTAGTGACTCCAATTGACCATGAATTTACCCGTTCCGTCCCGAAAAACAAGGAGCGGAACGGCCGCCCTGTTTTGAGGCGGGCAGGCGTTTAGTCCATCCAGAACTAAACTAAGTCACTTCAGCCCAAGCTAGGACTGGCAACTCATCAGCCCTAGTTGGTATCCTATTGTATTGGATGGCCTCCCGCGGAAAGAAAGGCACCTGAACCTCATGTCGAAGCTTCGACTGCTCCTCATCCTGGCAGGCCTCACAGCTCTCGCTGCACCCGGCTGGGCTCAATCGCCGGGGGCGCCGCAGGGACCGGGCCGCGCCGTCGCGCCGGTCCAGACCGTAGCCACTGCTGCCTTCCGGGCAACGTCCTATGAAGTTCGCGCTTCCCTCGACGCGATCGGCCAAGTCATGAATGCGCAAGCGAAAGTGGATTTCGCGGCAAGGGAGTCCGCCCGAGTGGTGGAGGTAGAACTCAATCAAAATCTGCGCGTCAGTTCGGTGCGCGACGTCTCCGGCAAACCCGTGACCTATGATCGGGACGATAGCTCCGGCCTGAAATTGCACATCACGCTCGCTGATACAGTCCCCGTCGGAGGAAAAGTCACGCTGTTTTTTGATTATGGCGGCCCTCTTTCCAGCCGCTTGAGAGATCCGAATCAAGGTGTGCGGATGGCTTACATCGCCAAAGACGGCGGATACTTGCTGCTTCCTTCGCGCTGGTTTCCACTGACCGACTTTCCCTCCAATCGAT
The DNA here is from genome assembly GCA_963719875.1 of uncultured Acidobacteriota bacterium. Lineage (GTDB taxonomy): Bacteria > Acidobacteriota > Terriglobia > Acidiferrales > UBA7541 > Palsa-360. The sequence goes on from CAVRDJ010000004.1 coordinate 2,207,566, forward strand.
ACACCGGTATTTTCCAGATCGAAGTGCCCGGAACCATGACGGTGGTAGGCACAGGGACTTCGGCGGGGGCTCCAACGTCAGTAACTCCCAAGCTTTCTCCTGCCGCCGCTCCCGCCCTGGGGAACGCGCGGTCCAGCGCGCCCGTATCGCCAACGAGCGCTCCGGCACCTCCCTCCATGGAAAACGAGCGCATGTTGTACACGTATCGAGTGGATAAGCCGGAAGCTGCGGGAACCTTCGTCATCGCGCCGCTGCAGTTAAGCCCCGAGCGCGCGGAAGGCGCGACCTATTCCATTTACACGCCGCCCGCAGCGGCAAAAACGGCACCGGCTTATGCGGACGCGATCGCCCACGCCGTCGATTTCTACAATGATGAATTTGGCCCGCTGCCGGAGCCCGGCTTGACGGTTGCGCAACTCCCGGACGGGACTGTCGATGGATACGCCGCGCCGGGCCTGCTGCTGGTGAGCGCACGCCAATGGTTGGCAAAGCCAAACGAACGGTTGCTGGCGGATCTTGTTGCGCATCAGTGGTGGGGCACGCAGGTCACGGCCGCTACTCCCTCCGACGTCTGGATCACGGATGGCCTCTCGCGCTATTCGGAGGGATTGTATGTCGAGCAAGCTACTGGCAAGGATGGGCTGAACAAGGCGGTCGAGGATTATGCGGTGGGTGCGCTGATGTTCGACGATTCCGCTCCCATCGCCGATGCCGGACGGCTGGAGCCCGGATCGGAAGAATATCAATCGGTGGTCGTGAACAAAGGCGCGATGGTGTTTCACATGCTTCGCGCGATCATCGGCGACGCGAGTTTTAGCGCCCTGCTGAAGGATTTTTATTCCCGCTATGCGGGCAAGTCCGCCCGGGTGCAGGATTTCGAGCAACTGGCGGAGGCGCGTCTGTCTCAGCCGGCGCCTACGGGATTCAAGATGGGCAACGCGCCGGCCGCATCCGAGGAGCCGTCCAGCTTGCGGCCGTTCTTCACGCAGTGGCTTCATTCGACGGGAGTCCCGGAATTCAATTTGGAATACGTGGTCTATCGCACCAAGAAAGGATTCCGGATCGTCGGCAAAGCGAAGCAGAATCTTGATGTCTTCCACATGGACGTGGAGATTGAAGTTCAAACCGAGGGAAATCCCGAATTCAAGACGATCATGATCTCCGGGAAAGAATCTGCATTCACCGTGGAGACGTTCGGGCGGCCAAGGCCGAACGGAATTGTCCTCGACCCGCATGACTACATTCTGAAATCGAGCCAGCGGCTGCGTGTGCGCGGAATCATCGCGCGCGGGGAATCGCTGGCCGGGCTGGGCCGCTACTACGATGCGGTGCAGCAGTATCAAAAGGCGCTCGAGCAAGACCGCTTGAACGCGCTGGCCGACTTCCGCATGGGCGAGGCGTTCTTTTACCAGCGGAATTACGCGGCCTCCGCGCAATCCTTCCGCGACGCGCTCGATGGGGCCACGGACTTGACCACGAAATGGACCGAGGTTTGGTCGCACATTTACCTGGGGAGGATTTACGACATTCAGGGCGACCGGACACGCGCCGTCAACGAATACAGCAAGGCCAAGCAGACGGCGGACGATACCGGCGGCGCGCAAGCGGAAGCGGAAAAATCCCTGAAGAAAGCCTATAGCGAAACTGCATCCTGATTGTGAAATTTTTTTAGTAGCGCAGGCTTCAGCCTGTGGATTTTGATTCTCTGTGCACCGGCGGAAACCCCGCAGGCTGAAGCCTGCGCTACGTCAATGCTCAATAGCCAGAAAGACCCGTGAGCCGTGGCGCTGCGATTCCCTTGTGCTGGATCAGGACCTGAAATTTTTCTCCCAATCCTTCCGGATGAATGAGATTTTTTAGCAGGAGGCGGGCGCGCAGTTTTTCCGTTTCCGTTTGGCCGGGTTCATACAAATCGGCGAATTCATTTCCGCGACCGAGCGCGACCAGGAATTGGGATTGCGTGACGAGGCCGGTGCGAATGAGGCCCGCCCGGCCGCCCCACAAATCCAACGCGGTGAAATTGACATGCGAAGTCAAATCCTGCTCGCCCAGCGCATCGAGAAGATTTTCTGTGACGGTGTGATCGCGGTAAGCGAGTAGCGTGCCGCGATTGTGATGTTCGCCGTACAAAGCGCGAGCTTCGTGGCCGTAGTCGATGGTCAGGACAAAGCCGCGCTCCAGGGCACGCCCCGCGCATTCGATCCAATCACACGCTTCAAAACACGCTTCCGCCTGCTGTCCTTCTTCAAGCGTAATTCCCTGCTCGTGAAAATATCGCTCCAGGGCCGGCATGGAGGGCTCGCGAATCAGCTCGGCGAACTGCGCTCCCTCGAATCCTACATAGATTTCCCGCAGCGCACCACGCTCCACGATAACGCGGTGCGCGGGCAAAGCGTCCAGCAATTCATTTGAAAAAATGCAACCGGCGGAGATCGCACGCGGGATTTCGGCGACGCTGGAAAAGCGTCCTGCAAGCGCATGAGTTGCGAGGCGCGCCGCATGCTCGGCGCGGCGCGCGTTGGAGCGCTCGACGGCGACATATTCCAGCGCCGCATAGAATTCGGGGAGCGCCCGCGCGCTGAAATTCAGGATTTGGGCAGCCAAGCGGCCGGGTCCGGCGCCAGACTCGGCCACGACGAACGGGCGAGGCGAACCTAACAGCTCCCACATTTCCGCGAATTGCCGCGCGAGCAAACGTCCGAAGATCGGATGAACGTCGACGCTCGTGTAATAGTCCCCGAAACGGCGAGTGTTTGTGCGCGAGTAATAGCCGTGAGCGGGATGGTAGAGACACTCACGCATGAATTCGGCAAAGGTAATTGGGCCGCCGGTGCGAATTCGTTCTGCAAGAATTTCGGAAAGAGCGTGCGCGTGTTCTCCCGCCGGGGGTGGTTGACCCACGGTGCGAGATTCGGAAGAAGGGCCGGCTGTCATACGTCCTGGCGCTGCGGATTGCATGTAAACATCTCGATGATGAAGTCGTGCAGGCAATCGTAGAGCTGCTTCTGAAAAATCCATGGAAATTGTTTGCTCTCAATTTCGCGCGGGCGCAGCAAGAAGACGTAGGTGTGCACTTGCGGTTCAGGCGGGGAATACTGGATCACCACTTCGACGGCTTCCGCAGCGGGGCGCGCATCAAAAACAAAGAGCGGGTGTTCGTATTGGGTCAGCTCGGCGCGAACTTTTTCGGCGAGCGCGTTCATTTCTGCCCCGCCTCGGATGTGCCTTGAAGTTCCCCGCCGGCGGCCATTTCCGCCAAGGCTTTTTCAAATTCGGAAAGAGCCTGAGTATCGAATAAAACGAAATGGATCTTTTCGAGGGACGTGGGTTTCTTCAAATGTTCCACAACTTCGCGCAGCATGATGCGGGCGCATTCCGGAATTGGAAAGCCGGCGATTCCTGTGCCGACGGCGGGGAATGCAATCGAGCGCAGTCCTCGTTCCGCAGCGATGCGCAACGCGTGCACCGTCGAAATACGCAGCGCGCGCGCGGTGGTTTCTCCTCCCAGCTGCATGCTGGCGGCGTGAATCACAAACCGTGCGCGCAGTTTTCCGCCCGTTGTGATGGCTGCGCCGCCGATGGGAATGCTGCCGATGGCGTCGCATTCCCGCTGGATCGCCTCCCCGCCCTTCCGGCGGATCGCGCCGGCAACGCCGCCGCCCAACTGCAAATCGTTGTTCGCAGCGTTGACGATGGCGTCAACGTCCATTTCCGTCAGGTCGCCTTGGAGGAGAACAATTTTTTCACCGATGCTCATGAGCGGGCTTCGCTTCAAATTGGTGCGCTATTTGGCGATACGGTTCAGCGCTTCCTCATCGTAGCCGAGAACCATGTCGGAGCCGCGCAGCACGACCGGCCGGCGGATCAAATTAGGCTCGGCCGCCATCAATTTCAAGGCTTCGGCGCGCGACGGAGGATTCTGGCCCATTTTCCGTGTGCGGTAAAGTTCGTTGCGCGAGTTCAGAAACATGCGGTGGTCGCGTTTGCCGATGAGCGCATCGAGTTCCTCAACCGACAACCGGTCTTTTCCAAGATCGCGCAACTCCAATTCCGCTTTTCGTTTTTCCAGGAAAGCCTTGGCTTTGCGGCAGGTGGTGCAGGACGGTTTCTGCAGAAACTTGATTTTTACTTTCACCATGATTTTCTCTCCTCAAAAACCGAAATCCGCCGGCGCAGAGAAGGCGTGTTCGCGAACTCTGAGACCGGCTGTTCGAGAGTCGCCTAATCGCTTCAAGTAGTCGGCCCTCGAAGGAACTTTCAGAACCCAGTTTTCAAGCCAACGCTTGAAATCCTCTTCCTTGCGCGATTGTTCGTGATACTCAGCAAAGAAAGCGTGATCGCGTCCATAATAACCCTGGACAGGGGATGGATGCCCGCCCCACGGTTCGTGCACAACGGCGGTCACGAACAATCCTGGGATAAGCGTCCGGTTCGGGTCGGAAGCAATCACTTCGGGCGCGACAATTTCCTCGGCCACGACGATGACTTTGCGCGACGCGCGCGCTCCATCAATCGCCACCCCCAGATTTCCCCAAAGGTGTGAGTTGCCGAATGTATCAGCGCGCTGCACGGCCACAATCGCCGCGTCAGGCCGCAAAGCGCGCGCAGCGATCAGGCGGTCTTCATTCACCGGCGAAGCAAATTCGACGAGATTGGCGTTGCTCTTGACGAGGTCACTCCCGAGAGCCGCATACGTCGGCAGGAAGGGCACACCCAGCGCGGCGGCATGGAGCGCCATGGCCATCGTGAAATTCGTGTAGTCCACGGTCTCGATCGCGTTCGGAATCGCGTGCTCCACAGCCCGCCGGAAACAATAGCCGACGCCCGCCGAAGCGTTGCCCACCCACGCCGCCATCACCCGCGAAACGCAGCCGGCTCCGATCATTTGATCGAACAGCATGTCGGAAATGGGGCCAACGAGAGTCAAATCGCGGCGGCCCTGCCGGATGATCTCGTGCCCGGCCGAGAACGGAATCATCTGCTCGAGCGCCGCGCCTATCAGGACCGACGATCCGGACGGCACATGCTCGCCGATTGCCTGCCGCATCGAAGCCAATTTTGAGGGAGCCGCGGCAGTCATGTTTTCGTCCAAAAACGGTTGGGGTCAATTTCACGGATGACGGCGAGTTCGCCCTCGCTCGGTTCCGGCGTCAAAGTCAAATCGCCGGCCACGCGCAGCGCCCAACCAGTGTTGCCCAATACTTCTTCGACGCGAATCCCGGGATGAATCGATGCCAAATAGGCTTCGCCGTCTTCGCCAAATCGCAGCACTCCCATCGTCGTAATAATTGCAGAAGGGCCCGAGAGCGCCGGCAGACCTTGCGCGCGCCGCCACCCTCTCCCGTTTCCATTCCCGGGCGAAGTGATGTGCCCGACGCGCGCAACCAATCGCTGTGGATCGTGCGCGAGAATCACGACCGTGCGCTGTGCCAGGCAGGCAATGTCGCACGCGCCGCCCGAACCCGGCAGCCGCACCGGCTGCCCATCCCTGCGGCCCCAGGTCGTGTTGAGATTGCCGAACCGGTCGACTTCCGCCGCTCCGAGAAAACCCACATTCACGCGACCCTGCTGGAGCAACGACATCACGGAAATCATGTCGCCGCAATACGTGGCCTTGCATACATTGGGAGGATCGCCCATGGTGTAAAGCAGCGCGGGGGCGGGCGTTTCGCGGATGATCCCGTTTTCAAAAAGTCCTGTCGCGCGCGGCGCGTGCGTCCGTTTGGCGAGAGCAAATGCAATCATGGGCAACCGCATGCCGACAAAAACAAGTTCGCCATCGCGGATTTCGCGCGCAGCCGCCGCCACCATCAACTCCCCTCGCGAGAAGGATTCCAAAGCCATAATGGAGGATGTCAATCCTGACATGGAAGAAAGCGGCCGTTTCCGCGGCATGCTCGAAACGCTACTATACCGCGGCCCCTGGTGAACTACTTCGGCAAATTGGCGAGCACCTTGGCAAGCTGGCGGAAGTATCGAAGCTTTTGGCCGCGGCTCGTGGCGTTTTTTGCGCTTGTCGACGGCAGCACGAACACCTGCGCGCCGTAGAGCCGGTCTTTTTGCAATCCCGGCTTGCACGGCCGCTGCGCGAAATTCTCAAAGGTGGTCACGCCATTGAAAGCGATGACTTGCGGCGCGTATTGCTCGAGTTTCTGAGCCAGCAGGATGCGTCCCTCTGCAAATTCTTCGCGCTTCAATTCCTCGATCCCGCGCGTTGGCCGCTTGACGATGTCGGTCAGTCCTATCCCGAACTCGATCATTCGCTTGTCACTGCGGTGATCCAGCAGCTCGGGCACTACGCCCGAATCGTAGAGCAGCGGCCAGAATTCGTTTCCGCGGCCCGCGTAATAATGGCCGACGCGAGCCGAGCGGTCACCGGGGTTGCACCCGACGATGATCAGCTTCATGCCGCTACGTAAATAATCGGGCAAAGTTCGCATTTCAGATTGTATAGATCCGCGCACTCCCGGGATTGATGCCTTGTGGGAGCCCGCTTGCCCCGAGATTTTCCCAACGCATGCGCCGAAGCACGAAAATGAAGTGTCTCCCCCTGGAAGCGGAACAGCTAATTGTACCATCGCGCGCCGCCCGGACGGCGCAAGCCCTTTTGGGCTTGTGCTCTCACAAAACAAAAAAAACCTGCATCGAGAAGGCCCGGCGCAGCATCCGAAGATGAGGGTCCGACCGGCAGGAAAGCAAAGGAGAACTATGGTACCCTGCCAAATGAGTGCGACTGGCCTCTGCGCGCCGCCGCCTGGAGCACACTGGATCGTGAGCGCCACCGACCCCAAACCGTTGGCTTCCGCAATCGTCCGCGACGACGAAGCGCAACTGGTGTCCGCGGCCAAAGGCGGCGACACGGCCGCGTTTGAAGAGCTTGTCAATCGCTATGAGCGCAAGATTTTCCGCCTGGGAATGAACATCACGCAAAACCGAGAGGATGCGGAAGACGTGATGCAAGACGCCTTCCTGAAATCCTATCAAAACCTGGACCGGTTTCAGGGCGACTCGCGCTTTTACACCTGGCTGGTGCGTATCGCGGTCAACGAAGCCCTGATGAAATTGCGCAAGCGGCGCCCCAACCAGGTGTCTCTCGATGAACCGCTGGCGGGCACCGACGGCGACGATTCCGTCTTCCGCGAAATCGAGGATTGGGGTCCTTCCCCCGAGAAAAAATTCGCCCAGATTGAGCTGAATGAAATTTTGAACAGCGTGATCGGCGAACTTGATCCGATTTTCCGCGTCGCGTTTCTCCTGCGAGACGTGGAAGGGCTTTCCACCGAAGAGACCGCGCAAATTCTGGGAATCTCTGTGGCGGCGGTGAAATCGCGCCTCTTGCGGGCGCGGCTGAAACTCCGCCAAAAACTCAACAAGTACTTTCGACGGAGCGAAACGCAGTGAATTGCAAGAAAGTAATACTCGAATTGACGAGCTATCTCGACGGAGTCCTCGACTCCACCATGCGAATCGATCTCGAACAGCACCTCTCCCGTTGCACCGACTGCCGCCTGGTTGTCGACACCTGCCGCAAAACCATCCAGATTTTCTGCAACTCCGAACCCGTCCCTCTCCCTGAAGATGTCCGCCAGCGCCTGCACACGGCGCTTCTCGAGCGATTCCGCCGCAACGCAAAAACGACCTAGCATTTAAACCTATATTCTTGTTTACTACGGAAAATGGGCACAGAATAAGGTGCTCTTCGCGGCCAGATAGACTGTGCGCAGAATATTTGCAGGGGCTTGCCTGGGAGGAAGTCGATGAAACGGCTCTCAAGATGGATTGTGCTTTCCGCTCCATTGGTGTGTTTGCTTTGCGTGACTATGCCCGCGAGCGCGCAGTCAGGCGCGAAAAACGGGGAGTGGCGGACTTACGGGGGAGATCTTGCGAGCACGCGATACTCGCCGCTCGACCAGATCAATGCGGACAACTTCAATAAGCTTGCGGTCGCCTGGCGATTCAAAACGGACTCGCTTGGTCCACGGCCCGAATTTAAGTTTGAAGCGACGCCACTCATGGTGCATGGAGTGCTCTATTCAACGGGCGGATCCCGGAGAGCGGTGGTGGCACTGGACGCGTCCACGGGCGAACTGCTCTGGATGCACAGCGAGAACGAAGGCGATCGCGGCGCCAATGCTCCGAGACAACTCTCGGGACATGGATTGGCCTATTGGACCGACGGCAAGGAAGAGCGAATCCTGTATGTCACGCCAGGTTACAGACTCATTGCGTTGAATGCCAAGACTGGCATCCCCGTGCCCAGTTTCGGCACGGGCGGCGTGGTTGATCTAAAAAAAGACGACGATCAGGATATTGATCTGGTCACCGGAGAAGTCGGGCTTCATTCGACGCCTGTCGTGGCCCGCAACGTGGTGATCGTGGGGGCCGCGCACCTGACCGGGGGAGTGCCAAGAAGCAGGAAAAACGTGAAGGGCTATGTCCGCGGATTTGATGTGCGCACAGGCAAGCGGCTCTGGATTTTCCATACCATTCCGCTTCCCACCGAATTTGGGAACGATACCTGGTTGAAGGAGTCCTGGGCCTATACCGGAAATACCGGCGTCTGGGGACAAATTTCGGTGGATGAAAATCTCGGACTGGTGTACTTGCCGGTGGAATTGCCGACCGGCGACTACTTCGGAGGCGATCGCCCAGGGAACGGTTTGTTTGGCGAGAGTTTGGTAGCCGTGGATTTAGAAACGGGCAAGCGAAAGTGGCACTACCAACTCGTCCATCACGGCTTGTGGGACATGGACATCCCCTGCGCTCCGATTCTGGCCGACATCACCATTAACGGCCGGACCGTGAAAGCTGTTGCCCAGCCAACCAAGCAAGCCTTTCTTTACGTTTTCAATCGCGAAAACGGCGAGCCGATCTGGCCGATGGAAGAGCGCCCTGTTGCCCAAGGGGATGTGCCTGGAGAATGGTACTCTCCCACGCAGCCGTTTCCGACCAAGCCGCCCGCGTTCGACAACCAAGGCGTATCCAGCGATAGTCTGATCAACTTCACGCCGGAACTGCACGCGGAGGCGGAGAAAATTGTCTCAAAATATAAGATCGGGCCGCTGTTTACGCCGCCCGCGGTGAGCAAAGCGGATGGGCCGCTGGCCACGATCGTTTCACCGGGAGCCCTCGGCGGAGCGAATTGGCCCGGCGGGTCATACGATCCCGAAACTCACATCCTGTACGTGTATTCGCGAAGCGACATCTCCGCCCTCGGACTCGTTCCCTCGCCCGACCCAAAACTTTCGGATATGGAATATGTTCAGGGGACTGCGAACGTTTACCCTCACCCGGGGAGACCGATGGGCGCGCCGCCAATCCCTGCCCCGAATCCTGAGAGTGGTGAACCCGTTTTGACTGTCCGAGGATTACCGCTTTTGAAACCGCCTTATGGCCGCATTACAGCAATCAATCTGGATAAGGGCGAAATCATTTGGCAAATCGCGCACGGGGAAACGCCGGATAACGTTCGCAACAATCCCGCGCTCGCAGGCTTGACCATTCCGCGCACGGGGAGCCAAGGGTTAATTGGCACGCTGACGACCAAAACTCTAGTTATCGCCGGCGAGGGTGTGAATGTGACGACGCCTTCCGGGATGCGTGGCGCGATGCTGCGCGGTTATGACAAGGGGACCGGGAAGGACGCCGGAGCAGTCTACATGCCGGCGCCACAGAGCGGTTCGCCGATGACCTATATGCTCAACGGTCAGCAATACATCGTCATTGCCGTCAGCGGTCCCAATTACCCGGGCGAGTTGATCGCTTACCACCTGCCGCCCAATCAGACGGGACAGTAGCGCAGGCTTCAGCCTGCGGGGTTTCGTGGCTGCAGGGCCGAACCCCCACAGGCTGAAGCCTGCGCTACTAAACCCTCAAGTTCACCGGCATTGGGCGAATTTAGCTTCTCAGGTACTTATTGAAAAATTCAAGTGTGCGTTGCCAGGCCAGCTTGGCAGCTGTTTCGTCATACCGCGGCGTCGTATCGTTATGAAAACCATGATTCGCGCCTTCATAAATGTACGCGGTGTAAGTAATGTGGTTTGCCTTCAGAGCCTCCTCCCAAGTCGGCCATCCGCTGGTAATGCGCGTATCGAGCGATGCATAGTGCAGCAGTAGAGGCGCCTTGATCTTGGCTGTATCTTCGGCCGAGGGTTGACCGCCATAGAACGGAACCGCGGCGGCAAGGTCCGGCAGGCGCACCGCCAGCTTATTCACCGTCGACCCGCCAAAGCAGAAGCCCACGGCGCCCATCTTGCCGGTGCATTCCGGGCGAGCTTTCAGCCAATTGTAAGAGGCCACAAAGTCTTCAAACATTTTGCCCTGATCAACTTTCGGGAAAAGTGCCGTCGCTTTTTCTTCATCGCCGGGATAGCCGCCCAAAGACGTCAGGCCATCGGGCGCAAACGCGAGGAAATTCGCGACTGCCAGTCGGCGTGCCACATCTTCAACGTAAGGATTCAGGCCGCGGTTTTCGTGAATGACCAGGACTCCGGGCAACTTGCCGGCAGCTTTTGCGGGGCGCGCGTAATACCCCTTGATGCTCCCATTGCCCTGCGGCGAGGTTACGGTTGCGTACTCCGTCTTGAGACGATTGTCGTCCTTGGGGATCTGCTGCGCGAAAGCGTAATTCGGCCGAAGGCTCTCCCAAATCGCCACGGCCGTCACGCCGCCGACCGCATACTTATTGGCGCGATCCAGAAATTCACGGCGGCTGATGTCGCCGTGGACGTACTTGTCAAAGTGGTCCAGCAACTCCTGCGGATAATCCGTCGCTTTTTTTCTGTCCATTTAGGTCACTCCATCGTTGTCAGCTTGAAATGTTTAGGACAACATGATCCAACGCGGAGGATACCACTTTAATGATTTATGAAAAGGCTTTTTGCTGGTAGTCGATATGCCCGCAAAACCATTCAGATTTTTTGCAACTCCAAAACAGTCCCTCTCGCCGAAGACGTCCTCGGGCGCCCGCACACACGGCGCTCCTCGAGCGTTTCCGCTGCAACTGAAAGGCAATTTGGGAAGGCCTCTCGGGCAGATTTCCGACCGGTGCTCCAAACTCGTAGCACATCGATTTGAACTCAGGGGACCCATTTCGCGAATGGTGTAGAATAACCTCTTGTGCTTCAGGCCCTGTCGCCTGCCGCCCACAGAGGACCTATGGCTCAAACAATCCAAACCATCGGCATTGCTAACGGGGGTGGAGACTGCCCTGGGCTGAATGCCGTCATTCGCGGCGCGGTGCGAGGGGCGATTTTTGGGCACGGCTGGCGGGTCATCGGCATCAATGACGGCTTCGACGGACTGATTTGGACCGAACGTACCACGCCTCTCACGGTGGAATCGATTGCGGGCATCTTGCCGCGTGGCGGCACGATCCTCGGCACCACCAATCGCGGAAACCCGTTTCGTTACGTAGTCGACGAAGGCGGCAAGAAAGTCACGCACGACTATTCGCTGAAGTGTTGCCAGAACGCGCGGGAGCTGGGTATGGACGCCATTATTGCCATCGGCGGCGACGGCACGCTCACCATTGCGCGCGATCTCGGGCGACTGGGAATTCCAATTGTGGGAGTACCCAAGACAATCGACAACGACCTTTCCGCCACGGAAGTCACGTTCGGCTTCGACACCGCGTTGCACGTCGCCACGGACGCGATCGACCGCCTGCACACCACGGCGGAATCGCACGGACGCGTGATGGTCATCGAAGTCATGGGCCGGGATGCGGGATGGATCGCGCTGCACTCAGGACTCGCGGGAGGCGCGGACGTAATCCTGATCCCGGAGATCCCTTTCACCATCGAAACTGTCTGTGACAGGCTGCGCGAACGGGCGGCCACAGGCAAGAAATTCTCGATGGTCGTTGTGGCGGAAGGGATAAAACTGCCGGCGACTGACAGTCACGGGAACCCGTTTCCCACGCCGCGTCCCGGGCAAGTAGGTTTTGTTATCGGTGATACGATCCACACGATACTGAAGAAAGATGTCCGTGTCACCGTGCTGGGCCATATTCAGCGCGGCGGATCGCCCAGCCCGTTTGACCGCATCCTGGCCACGCGATTTGGCGTCGAAGCCGTGGAACTGGTTGCGCGGGGGGAGTTCGGACGAATGGTTTGCCTCCGAGCCGGCGAAATTGAGTCGGTGACACTCGATGAGGCAGTCGGCGCGCCGCGGCTGGTGGATCCAAAGGGAAGCATGGTTCGGACGGCGCGAGCTGTTGGCATTACTTTCGGAGATCAATAAATGATCTGGCGGATCGTGCGCAGCCGGGGATTTATTCCTATTGTCCTCATCTTCGGCGCATTGCTCTATTGGAAACTTCATCCAAGCTCGCCTAAAGCCATCTCGGTCGGGTACGTTGGCGACCGCGACGTCATCCTCTGGAACACGCTCGCGCAAGTACGCGAACCGGTCGCCGAAGTCCATTACGGCGACCGGGTGGAAGTCGTGCGCATGGAGGGGACAGACGTTCAAGTGCGTACGACTTCGGGCGCGATAGGCTGGATACGCGATTCGCGGCAAATCATGGATTCCGATCTTTGGGGAAAGAGCGCTGCTTTATTGGAGCGCGCGCGCACGCTGCCGGTCCAGGCGCGGGCCCGGACGAAAACCCTCAGCAACGTGCGTGTCGAACCGGGTCGCGACGGCAAGCGTATCTTTCAGTTCGGGCGAGGAACGAAGATATTGATCTTGGAACGCGCCGTGGCAGACGCTCCCCAGGGACCCGAGGAAAATTCGCAGGAAGTAAAAGCCTCTGCCGCGGAAGAACAAAAAGCGAAGCCAGAAGACTGGCTGCTCGTCCTGCGGGCCATGGATTCGCCCGCGAGGGGCGATAGCATGCCATCCCCGGGCAAAGACCCGACAGAAGTGAAGCGCGCCACGGGTGATGCGGTGAGCGGCGGCCCCGTGCTGGCACAATCAGGCGTGTCGCCAGTAGGCGCGCCGGCTGGGCTTGTCGCCGGTTGGGTGTTGGCGCGATTCGTTGAACTCGATTTGCCAGGCCCCGTGCGAGATTTAGCCAGTTCCGCCGGTCTACACGTCGTGGCGTGGTTCGAGCTGAATCGAGTGCCGAATGGTTCCGGCGGGGTAGCGCCCCAATACCTGGTGGCGGGATCGCATGGCGGGGAGGGCGGGGTTTGCGACTTCTCCATGCTGCGCGTATACACGTGGGGCACGGTGCGTAAACGCTACGAAACTGCTTACGTGGAAAGCGATCTATGCGGACGGCTGCCCATATACATATCAAGCGGCGCAAAGGGTCCGGAATTCAAATTTTCCGATGTGGACGAAGGCGGTGCGAATAGAATGTATGTCATGTACCAGACGTCCGTCCGCCGAGTGAAGGATGCCACCACGAAGCCGGTGCGCTCCCGCCATTGATTACTATCTCTTGGGCCAGACCGATCCAAGAAAACGCCCCCTAATTTTTTCGAGCACATTCCACGCGAGTAAAACGGAGCTGCGAGAAGCGCGTGGTAATATCCTACCGGAAAAGTTCACACGATCTCTGAACGTATGTTTGCCGCATGGTGAATATAAATTCCACTCCGACGCGAAGGAGACTTCCTCTAGCCGCGCTTGCCGCGGTATTTTCCCTCGTTGCTTGCGGGAATCGCGCGAATCCCGCGCCGAAACCACAGCCTCCGCCACCGTTTGAGTTCCTCAACGCTTGGGGGGATAAAGGCGAAGGTCCGGGAAAACTCGACGAGCCTGTGGCCTTCGCGGCGGATTCGCTGGGCAACATTTTCTTTGTTGATCCGGCTGCAAACTTTATCCATAAATTTGAATCGAGTGGCACTCCCCTGCAATCCTTTGAGGACAGGCGGGTGCGCCACGCGGCGGGGATCGCGGTGGACTCCGGCGGCGCTATTTATGTCGCTGACGCTGAACAAGGCAGCATCCTCATCTTTTTCCCCGATGGAACATTTCTCCGAGCGTTGCGGAGCCCATCGCAGCGGCATTTTTCCGGCGTCCTTGGAATCAGCGTCGATGACCAGGGCAATCTATACGTTCCCGATCCAGCCGGCTCACGCGTGGCCAAGTTTGACAGCCGCGACCGTCTGGTAAAATTCTGGGGGAATCCGAAACCCTCGGAATCGGATCAGCGGCCTTACTCTATAGCGGCTGCGGGAGACGGTTCAGTATTTGTGGCGTACCCGATGCCCGGACACATCGCGAAATATACTTCGGACGGCGAGTGGGTTACATCGTGGAGCACAGTTGATAACCCAACAGTAGAGACCAATCCAATGACTGGATTTGCCGTATGGGGGCAATTTGTGTTCACGATGGCCGCTTCTTCGTCGCAAATTCGCGTCTGGACTTCCGACGGGCAACACAGGCTGGATGCCGATCTCGCTGGTCACATTGGTGAGGCCGCGATTGCCGCGCCTCAAATCGTCGTGACACCTCACGCGGAGCTACTCGTGTTCGATCCTTCCCTGCCGAAGGTGTTTCGGTTTCGCATGCACTTGGAAAATAAGGATCCGCTATGACGCTGCTTCTTACTGAAGCCGACGTTCGCTCCCTTTTGACCATGCCAATCACGCTGGAAATTGTGGAGGAGTCCTTGCGCCAGCAGGGGAACGGCGAACTGGTTCTGCACCCGCGCCGCAGAGTCAAACTTCCGGACAACGCGCTCCTGCATTACATGGCGGCGGCCGACCCGGTCCGGGGATATATCGGCATGAAACTTTATACAGTTGTTCGAGGCGTCGCGCGTTTCGTCGTGCCTCTGTTCCGGTCGACGACAGGCGAGATGGCGGCGCTGATTGAGGCCGACGCGCTCGGGCAGCTTCGGACCGGCGCGGCAAGCGGCGTCGCGACGAAATACCTCGCCAATGTAAATGCGCGGACCGCTGGCATTATCGGCACCGGATACCAGGCGCGAACGCAGCTCGAAGCCATCGCAGGCGTGCGACGCCTGGAGCGCATTCGCGCCTTCGGACGCGATCCCGGGCGCCGCGAAAAGTTTTGCCGCGAAATGGCCGAGCGGATCGGCGTCGCCGTGGAACCAATGAACTCCGGCGAAGAAGCCGTGCGGGGCGCGGACATTGTTGTTACGGCGACTTCCGCGACAAAGATTGTCCTCGAATGCGCCTGGCTCGCGCCCGGCATGCATATCAACGCCATGGGAGCGAATTGGCCACAGAAGCGCGAACTGGATGCTGCCGCAGTCAGCCGCGCCAACAAGATAGTTGTGGACTCCATCGAGCAATCCAAGATGGAAGCGGGCGATCTTATTCAGGCATTCGGAGAAGACCAGTCACGATGGAACGCGGTGCAAGAGCTATCGCAAATCGTCGCGGGCAAAGCGCCCGGCAGAAGCGCCGCCGACCAAATCACTTTGTTCAAATCGAATGGCATCGCGACTTGGGATCTAGCGGCCGCTGTGCGCGTCTACGAAATGGCTGTGGCGCGCGGCATGGGCAAAACCATTCCACTCTGGGAAGCGGAAAAACAAGTGTAGCGCTCGCCTTCAGGCGAGCATGCGCTTGAATCTAGATTGCCCGCCTGAAGGCGGGCCCTACAAAAACATCCGAAATACATGCGTCACAAAGGCTCTAAGGCCGCGACCTCCGAATTAAAAAATCGTCCAGGCGATTTTAAAATTACGACAACTCCAGAAGATTCACGAAATCGTTAGGGCTGGCAATTCTGCTAGAATTACGCGCGGCAGGAGACGATCCCGATGCAATTTCTCGAGAAATTAAAACCGCTGGGGCTGCTTGTCCTGCGCGTGGCGCTCGGCGCAAGCTTCATTTTCCACGGATATCCGAAATTGAGCGACCCCGCGCACGCGCTCAAAGCCTTTCCAGCATATGGTTTTCCAAGTTATTTCGCTTACATTTCCGGAATTCTGGAAGTGTTCGGCGGGGGATTGCTGATCGCCGGATTATTTACGCGCGGCGTGGCGCTTCTGCTGACGCTTGAGGTGGGGTTGGTGCTCAGCCGCACAATAATTCCGTCAGTGGGAATTTACGCATTCGGGCGTTATGAAATGCCATTGCTCCTGGGCGCGATGGGATTGGCGCTCGTCACGACAGGCGCGGGCGCGATCTCCATCGATGCCTTCACGTTTGAGTCGGGCCGCAAGTCCCCAAAGAAATCGAAAGCCAAAGATTGAGATGGCCGCAAAGGCGCTGATTTTTTTCTAAGGCCTTCGCAGGACGAGGCAGCTGGCCAGAATGTCGTGCAAGGCTTGCTTCTTCTCAGTGAATCCCGCAATGAGGTAGCCAATAAAAAAAATGCCAGAGATCTGCCTGGCCAAGCTTCGGATTAATGCGCGCCCGAATGTGATCCGTTGGCCACTCAGGTCCGTGACGTAGAGCCGCAAGATTCGCTTGCCGGGCGTAGCCTGCCAACTCGAAGCCTCAAACAGGGTGTAGTAGAGGCACCCAAGAGCGACCAATAGGAGAATCACAAGCGGTGCGGGTTGCGGCATCTCAGACCATGAAGTAGGGTTGGGTGGGATGACCTTCGCGAAAGTTGAGGGGGAAAAGGACGCACCCAAAATGAAAATGGCGGCGATGAGGATGGTATCGATTGAGCAGGCAATCGCCCGCAGCCAAAACCCCGCGAACGCCGGGCGCGGCGGCAATGCGGAAAGCTCGTGGATTGCGGGGATAACCTCGGGGGGCTGGGCGTTTTGCGGAACGTACACAGGCCCGATTTGTGCAACGCTCACGGGAGCTTCGCATCGAGGACAAACGCTTTTCCCCTCCGGGATTTCCGCGTCGCATTTTTCACAAGTTAAAATTGCTGTCCTCCAAGGTCCACAAGGAACCTACCAGCCGAGGATTGGCTTTGCAACGCCTGGGAACGCCAATCTCCCGATTGGCGGATTGTAAGGCGCCATTCAGGAGAATGGCGTTCCCGGGAGGAGCCGGCGGGACGCCGGCGCTACCAAAACAAATTGTGGGGCGACGCAGCGCGCGTCAATAGGCAAGCAACTCGCGAACGGCCGCAGCCAGATCGCTCGTTTGTGGAAGGATTTCATCCTCGAGTTTCGGCTGGTAGGCGCAGAACGTATCCATCGCCGCAACACGCCGCACAGGAGCGTCCAATTCATCAAAAAGCCGGTCGGCGATGCGCGCGGCAATTTCGGCGCCGTAACCCCATGAGAGCATGTCTTCGTGGGCGACAATCACTCGATTGGTCTTCCGAACAGTCGCGGCGATCGCCTCCCAATCAAAAGGCGAAAGCGAGCGAAGATCGATAATTTCCACGGAGACGCCCTCGCGTTCAAGTTGCGCCGCGGCGATTTCGGCGCGGTGAACCACGGCGCCATACGTGACAATGCTCACGTCGGTCCCTTCTCGCGCAACTCGGGCGCGCCCGAACGGGATGGTGTAGTCCGGACCGGGATAGGGAGACCGATTGTAGGGCTGGCGGTACAGGTGCTTGTGTTCCAGGAACAGCACGGGATCATCGCAACGAATCGCCGTCCGCAATAAGCCGCAAAGATCGAGGGCGTTCGAGGGCATCACAACGCGCATTCCAGGAGTGTGCGTGAAGAGCACTTCCCCGCTCTGGCTGTGATAAATCGCTCCGCCCGTCAGATACCCTCCCGTGGCAACACGAATTACTGTCGGCGCCTTGAACGCGCCATTCGAACGCCAGCGGACCAAAGGCAGTTCATTTCGAAGCTCCATCATCGCCGGCCAGATGTAGTCAAAAAACTGAATCTCCACCACGGGCTTCAGCCCCCGGGCAGCCATGCCGAGCGCAGTGCCAATGATGCATGCTTCAGCAATCGGCGTATTGAAAACGCGCGCAGATCCGAACCGGCGCTGCAGGCCGACCGTGGCTTTGAAGACTCCGCCCTTTCCTTTTACCTCCTTCAGGTCCTCTTCATCGCTGCAATCAGCTACATCCTCACCAAGAACTACGATTCGCTCATCCCGGGCCATCTCATCGGCTATTGTCGCGGAGACCATCTCCACCATCGTGCGCGGCTCGCCGGAAAATTTCGGCGCAGACTCGAACTGCGAAGATGTCGGATCAACGTCGGGAGAATATTGGTTGACCAGAATGGATTCCTTGGAGGGCAAAGCAGCCGCCAGGGCTTTGTCGGACGCTTCGCGGACTTCCTGATCGACTTCCGCCTCGAGAGATTCCAACTCCTTTTCCTCGACGATTCCCTCGCGCACCAGGAACAACCCGAATTTGGGGATCGGATCCCGGTGCGCCTCCTCCTCCCGCACTGCAGCAGTCTTATAAAGCTTTTCATCGTCGGAGAGCGAATGAGAGTAGGGACGGGTGACGTGTGCGTGGACAAGCGCCGGTCCCTTGCGAACACGGACGTACTCCGTGGCGCGCCGTAGAACTGCATAGCTCGCAAGCGGTTCGGTGCCGTCGCATTCCTCCACCAGGAGGCCGGGATAGCTGGCCAGCAATTTGGAAATGTTTCCGCCCGCCGTCTGGCGCCGAACCGGGACGGAAATCGCCCAGCCGTTATCCTCGATCAGAAAAAGCACAGGAAGCTTGGCTAGGCTGGAGATATTCAACGCCTCGAAAAATTCTCCTTCGCTCGTGGAGCCGTCCCCACCCGAAACGTACACGATTTCATCCGCGTGATGCCCCACATGCTCGCCGAGGGGCGCCTGCCGCGCCCGTTCGATCGCGCCCGGAAACTTTTCGAAGTATAGGGAAGCATCGGCCATACCGACCGCGTGCGGGTATTGCATTCCTGTCGCCGAGGATCGAGGGAAAATGTTGAGCCGGGGACTGCCCCAGTGGGACGGCATCTGGCGGCCGCCGGAGCTTGGATCATCCTTGGCGCCCACCGCCTGAAGGAACATTTCCAGCGGCGTAACACCCAGGGCAAGGCAGAGGGCGCGGTCGCGATAATAGGGGTACACCCAATCATGGCCCGGCCGGAGGATCAGTCCCGCGGCAGCCAAAATGCCTTCATGTCCCGCGCCGCTAATCTGAAAAAATGTCTTGTTCTGGCGTTTTAATTGAATCTCGCGGTCATCAATCCTCCGCGAAAGGTACATCGTGCGGTAGATACGAAGAAGGTCCCCCCGAGACAGGCCTTGGTACTGGCTGGAGTCAAATTTCGCCGTCTTAGGGCGCGCCTGAACTGGCATCCGAATCACCTTCAGCTGAGCTAGGACAGCTAATTTCGGAAGTACATCCCATTATATCCAAAGCAGGGCGGCAAGCGAATAAACCGCCGAACAATTTCTCCCAACAGTAGCTAACCGGATAGCTCTTTGCCCCTCGCTGGAAAAACCCGATTGAATCCACCCGCCGCGGCGGGAACACAGATAAACACTGATGAGAAAAAACAAAACCCAACGATGGAAGCAGCAACAGGATTAAATCTATCTTGGTTAATCGATTGCTTCGTATTTTCCTTCTTTCATCTGTGTGAATCTGTGTTCATCTGTGGTTCCATTTCCGTCATCGCCTCTGTGACAATCATAAAAATCGCGGCGAGCATTCCAGCCCAGGGTGTGGTGGCTGGGATGAAAACGCTCGCCGCGTTGTATGACGGCGCAACCGGGGGGGATGAGCGCCGACATATTGCGAGCGCACAACATCGCGGCAGCGAAGGCGCGCTGGCAATCTCTTTAAACCCGCCGCGGAGCCCGATTATGGCTAGAAGCAGCGTGTTACCGAACTTTCCCGCGCCGCTATTGCCGGGCCGCCGGGGAAGCTGGAGTCGAATTGGTGGACGCGGATGACGCCGAGCCCATCTCCAGTACAAACAGACCCTCGGTAGCGGACGCGGCCACCAACTGGTTTCCCACTTCGCGCGAGCGCAAGGCAGACAACGCGCCCTCCGCATTGGGACCGTCCAGATGTCCCCAAGTCTTACCGCCGTCGCGAGAGAGGAACAAAGTTCCCTTGGTTGTAGATACGACGACGGCATTTCGGACAGAAGCCAAATCGTCAATCGATAATTCCGAGAGGTTTGCCTGTTGCCAAGATCCTCCGGCATCACGAGAAACGAAGATTCCGTGGTCGCTGGCCAGCACAATCGTGTTGTCATCCGACGGATAGAGATGCACCGAACCTCGCGGCTCAAACGGCAGAGTCCGCGAAATCCAGGTTTTCCCGCCGTCGCCGGAGACTTCGAGTTGCCGGCTCGTCAGCGCCCAAACATAAGAATCAGCGTTGCCGGTGCGCACCGCGCGAATCGAGGTTGTGGTTACTGTGGAAGTGGCTGCCGCAGGCTGCTGCACAGGAGCGAGGGAAACTTTGCTCCAATTGAGGCCGCGGTCGCGTGAAACCAGCAATCCATCTTCCGTGGCGGCATACCATGCGTCATGGCCAAACGCCATGTCATTCACTTTGGCATGGAATGGAACCGTGGATTTTGTCACTGCCGGAGCCGCTGAATTCGCCGCCGCTTTCGATGCTGAATTTTTCTGGCCCTGTACAGCTACTTTCTTCACAGAAGCGGCCCGGCGGGCCTGCGCAGGAACGGATTTTTCGGTGACCTGGTTGACTGTCACCCAAGAACTCTTGGACGCATCGTAACGCAGTAATCCGCCGGGGCCGGGAGCCGCGAACCAGCCATCGGGAGAAGCGAAAATGTGGCGCGGCGGGCCGGACTTGAGGCCGGTGGCAAGGGGAGTCCAGGTGCGCCCCGCGTCGTTCGTTTCAAGCAAAGGCTCAAAATTGCTGGTCAGCACCACCACCGAGCGTTCCGGATGCTGCGGATCGACCGCCGCATCCACGATGCGCCGGTGCGAGAAACCCTGGTTTGCCGCGCGGTAGGTTTGTCCGCCATTGTCGCTCACCTGAATGCCCAGGCGTTCGGTGCCGAGAATCAGCCGGTCTGAGTTTTCAGGATCGATCACCATCGAAAGAATGCTCCAGGACACGGGTGTAATCAGGCGCCAAGTTGCGCCATCGTCCGATGTTTTCCAGAGTCCTTCGGTTGTGGCCGCGTACACAGTCATCGGGCGTTTCGGGTCCTGCAGAATATGCACGGTCCGGCGGGAATCCTTCGGGATTCCCTTGAACTTGGTCCAGTTCGTTGCGCCATCATGACTGTTGTAAATTCCAGAGCAGGCGCTGGCAAAAACGTGTGAGGCGTTGTTCTGGTCGATCGTGATGCTCATGACGTTCCGAATCATCGACCATGCCCCGGTGAACAGGAATCCAATTCTTCCCCCCGTCGACAGTTTTCCAGGGCAAGTGATAGGTCCCCGCATAGATAATATTGGGATCATCCGGATCGATGGCAATCGAATCGAAATTGCGCAGGTCTTCGTGTCCCGCCGGCGATATGCGCACCCACTGCTTCCCGGAATCATCGGAGCGGTACACGCCATCCGTGGCGCCCGCGATCAGAATGTCCGGATTGGAGGGCGCTTGGGCAATGGCGCGAACCACCCGCCCGTCAAGACCAATGAGATGCCAGGTGCGGCCGGCATCGCTGCTGCGGTAGACGCCACCTCCAAAGGAACTGAGAGTCCAGCTTGTGGCATAAAGCGTATTCGCCGAGCGCGCATCCACGACCATGGACATGATCACGTCGTCGTGATGTTCACCGATTCTTCCGAGCAGTTCCCAGTGTTCTCCCTCATCGCGGGAGCCAAACACGTGCCCATCTGAAGTCCCCAGGAAAAGTACACGTGCGTTGCCGGGCACAGCTGCAAGGGATTGGACGTCTCCACCGGGAGGGCCAACTTGCCGCCAGCTTTGGGCGTTGGCCGAAAATGAAAAGAACAGCACGAACGCTAAAATGGATAAAGACCGGTGACACGCCACACGCATGAGAAGTCCTCCCACCCTTTTGCGTCCCCTCGGGTCTGCCGACAGGGATTGCCACACAACCGCCGTCAAGGCGGCTGTGGGACCACATAAGAGCCTATCGGCAGGATTGAAAATAAGACGCTGGTCACAGGGACAGAATTGGGACGGGGGATTTAGCCGTCCGGATGGGCAGGTTGAAAATCGAGAGCGCCGAGGAAATGCCGGGTGCCAATAAGAATTTTGAAGGAGGGCGTTGCTACGCCGAAGTACTAGTAGTAATAGTATGCATACAGTGTAAGCAAGTCGTGAGCCGTATATAGTTTACCGAGACATGATGCAGAGGAAGCGGTGCCAAGGGTGACGGGCGGGTTCTATCTGTTGGGGTTTCTGCGGTTTAGGGAAATGCTGGTGGGACCATCTGTTTGGCTGTTGTTTTGCCATATCTAATGCGGAATCCAAATGTTTGAGGGGAGGCAGAGATGGGCATTCTTATCCTGAAGGTCCTAGCTATGTGGTCGCTGATCGCCACGGTCGCCGGATTGGGTTTGGGCGCCGCCATTCAGAGAAGCGAGCAGCTTCGCAAAGATGAGTTCTTGTCGTGTTTGTTTGCATCCCTGGAGTCCCTGCAAGCGTCCCGCAGTTAACATCCTTGTTTCAGTCATGCCGCGATACTGCTCAATCCAAAGAATCAAACAAATCTGATGTGGCTTTGAACTCCGGCTCTCCCGCGCGAATAATTTGCGGATTTGCGGCTTTGAATGGCTCTTCGATCGGGATGCGTTGGATCCAGCGCTGGTGAGAGAGCTTCTCGTGATCGGAAAAATCGAGGCGCACAATCAGACGAATTTGGGCGGGATCGGCTGCCGCCGAATTGGCCTCTGCAGCGGGCTCGCCTCCAGATTTTGATTTTGCACCCGGCTTGGCCTTCCCTTTTGCGCCGGATTTTGCAGCTTCTGGTCGCGCGGCCGAGGCCCCCACCGGCATTGCTTCGGATTCTTTGCGCTCAAATTTGACTTGGAGCTTTTTGTCCAGCCGGAAACCCTGCTTCCACCCCTCAATTCGATGGCGCGCCTGCTGCGCAGCATCTTCATTACCGCCGAAATCAAAAATCAAAAAGGAATGTGCCATGCCCAGCATATTGGCGGGCGACGCGCGATGTGTCAAGACCGGAAGGTGACAGGGTTGGTAGGACAAACACCGTTTCTCACCGCTGGTTGCATCGAGTCGTGCTTCGCGAGTATGCTTACTTAGAAAGGTGGCCCCAAATTGCGTGAGACCTTCCGCAAACTCGCATCTATTGTGGCCCTTTTAGCAGTGCTTCTGCCAGGTGTCTCCGCCCTGGCTGAGACGCTTTCCGCCGCCGAATTGCCAGCATGCTGCAACACGGCTTATTGCCCGGTTCACCATCGCCAAGAGCGCAATCTCCAAAAGGACAAGAGGAATTGCGATGCGGCAGGTATACCCGGACAAAACGACTGCTCGATGCGGGCCTGTGACGCCGCACCGAATCTGGTCGTCGGGACCACCCCATTTGTTCTGGTAACGCCAGTCGCCCTTCGAGGTCCGGCTGTCGCCGAGGCCGCTCCTGCCTTGGCATCCCAGTTCTTCCCCTACGTTGCCACGATTCCTTTGACTCCCCCTCCTCGCACCTTTCCGAGCTGACTTAGCGAATCACATTGAAACCGTGAGTTCCACCGGATTACGTGCCGGCAAGTGCGGCCTCGTCCGGCTTTCAACTCGAGTGAGGGTGAAAATGAATCTGAAGAAATTTTTGGACTGGCTAGGGATTGTTCTGGCTTTCGTCTTATGCGCAGCGGTCTTTTTCCCCGCACACGCGCGTGCGGAAATTTTCGGCGCCGTGCACGGCATCGTGCATGATCCTCAGCACCGGCCCATTCAAGATGCTGAAGTGGACCTGAAAGCGCAGCGGTCGGATTGGATGCAACACCAGAAGACCAATGACAATGGTGAATTCGAGTTCAGCGCAGTCCCGTTGGGCGAATATACCATTACCGTGACGATTGCGAATTTTCAGCCGGCGGTGCAAAGCGTCGTCGTTACTTCCGGATCGAGCCCCGTTTTGCATTTCCCAATGGAGCTGGCCGGCATCACCGAAAAAACGGTTGTAACCGGCGAGCCGGTCAGCGCGACGCTGGATTCCGTCACGCCCACAACTCTTCTGAGCCGCCAGGCGATTCAAGACACACCCGGAGCCGACCGCACGAACAGTCTGGCCATGATTACGGATTACGTTCCCGGCGCCTACTTCACGCACGATCAGCTTCATATCCGCGGTGGGCACCAGGTCAGCTGGCTCGTTGACGGCGTGCCCGTTCCGAACACGAATATTGCCAGCAATGTGGGGCCGCAATTCGATCCGAAGGACGTCGATTATTTCGAGGTCCAACGCGGCAGCTACGACGCGGATTATGGAGACCGTACCTACGGAGTCTTCAACGTCGTCCCGCGTACCGGCTTTGAGCGGGACAAAGAGTGCGATCTCGTCGCGAGCTTCGGAAGCTTCTATCAGACCAATGACCAAATCAGCTGCGGCGGGCACACCCAGCGATTGGCCTACTACGGCAGCCTGAATGGAAACCGCAGCAATCTCGGGCTCCAGCCGCCCACGCCCCAAGTGATTCATGACGCGCAAAATGGCTTTGGCGGATTCGCCACGTTGATTTTTAACGCCGATCCGAAGGACCAATTGCGATTGGTCGTCTCTTCGCGCAGGGATTACTATCAGATTCCAGTTTCCACCGGCCAGATTAACCAGATCGACGGCACTCCGGGAGCCATCCAGATCACGCCCGTCACACCATGCGCGCCGCCGTCACCCTCTTGCACTATTCCGGGAGGCATTTTCCAAAGTGATGGCGAACACGAGGCTGACACATTTGTGAACTTCACTTGGGTCCGAACCCTCAGCCCCAATGCGCTCCTGACGGTTTCCCCCCTTTATCATTACAACAGCGCCAACTACAACGGCAATCCAACCGATTTACCCACGGACACAACGGACGATCGAAACTCCAACTATGTGGGCGCCCAGGTGACGCTCAGCGGGACGGTGGCCCGGAACGCATTGAGTGGCGGATATTATGGCTTCTGGCAGCATGACAATCAGTTGTTCGGCGTGGTGTTCTGCGATTTCGCAGGACCCACTGGGTGCACCATGCCCGGCAATAATCCCGCGAATTTCTCAGATCGGGAGCCCGCCAACGGGAGCCTGCAAGAGATTTGGTTTGAAGATAAATTCAAGTTGACCTCGTGGCTGACGTTGAGCGGCGGCGTGAGGCAGTCACATTTCTCGGCGAGCGTCACCGAAAACGCCACGAGTCCGCGCGCGGGGATTTCGTTGCAAGTTCCCAAGCTCAACTGGGTGTTCCACGGCTTCTATGGCCATTTTTACCAGGCCCCTCCCCTGCTCACATTTTCAGGGCCTCCGTTAGTGAATGCGGCGGCGAGCCAGGGATACAGTTTTGGATCCTTGCGCGGCGAGCGGGATGAAGAATATCAATTTGGCGTCACCATGCCCTACAAAGGCTGGACGCTCGACCCCGATACTTTCCGCACTCGTGCCGACAATTTCTTCGATCACAATAACCTGGGCGAATCCAACGTCTTCATTCCCGTCACATTGACGCAGGCACTCGTCCGCGGCTGGGAATTGACACTGCGATCTCCGCGACTCTGGCGCAGGGCGCAACTGCATTTGGCTTACTCAAATCAGATTGCCGAGTTTCGCGGGAATATTACGGGCGGGCTGATCCCCCCGGGCAATGCGCCGTCTGCGGATTACGCTCCGCTCGACCACGACCAGCGGAACACCCTCAACGCGGGGGCTCAAGTTTCCCTTCCCTGGAAAGCATTCGCCTCGGGCAACGCCTACTACGGCTCGGGCTTCAGCAACGGCAACGGTCCCAGGGCGACGGGGCAAGCGCCTTGCTGTTCGTCACTCGACTATTTGCCTTCACACACTACAATCGATCTATCCGTGGGCAAGGATTTCGGCGAAAAATTCTCAATGTCGGTCAGCGCGTTGAACGTGGGAAACCGGCGCGTGATGCTGGATAACAGCCTGACCTTTGGCGGATTCCACTTCAGCAACCCGCGCGAGATTTTTGTCGAGCTGCGTTACCGCTTCCACTACTGAAAAGAAGGATTGAAACCACAGATGAACACTGATGAACACTGATAAAAACCGGGAAAGCACTGAAACAGAGTACTGTGTTCGGACGCCTTATTTTATTCTGTTTGATTTTTCCTATGTTTTCATCTGTGTTTATCTGTGTTCCTCTGTGGTTCCCACAAAAAACAAAGGAGCCGCAAGAAAGACCGTTGCGCTGTCCGCGGCGGCATGTTAGCGTAGCGAAGAAAAGGCGAAGTATAGGGGAGCTCGGTTTGGCTCAATCTCTTGCGGTGCGGTCCAAGGCAGACTCGGTCACGCTGGCGCGCGTCCGGGAAATTGTCGAGCAATTCGCCGAGCGCGACCGCTTCGGCGAAATCATTACCGCCGTGCACCACATCCCGGCGCGGGAAGCCAAGTTTTCGCCCATGCCGAAATGGGTGCGCGCGGAGCTTGCGCACACCTATGCGGAAAAAGGCGTCACGCAGTTGTACAGCCATCAGGCCATGGCCGCGGAAGCCGTCAAGGAAGGACGCAATGTTGTCGTGGTTACGCCGACAGCATCCGGAAAAACGTTGTGTTACAACTTGCCGGTCCTGAACGCGGTACTTGAAAATCCGGACTCGCGCGCGCTGTACCTGTTTCCGACGAAAGCGCTCGCGCAGGATCAGCTCGCCGAGTTGCACGACTTGTCCGCCCGCCTTGACAATCGCTTCGGAGTATTTACCTACGACGGCGACACGCCCGCCGACGCGCGCAAGGCGATTCGCGAGCGCGGGCATATCGTCCTGTCGAACCCTGACATGCTGCACACGGGAATCCTGCCGCACCACACGCGCTGGCAGCGGATGTTCGAGAACTTGCGCTACGTGGTGCTCGATGAGTTGCACACCTATCGCGGCGTGTTCGGCAGCCACCTGGCCAACGTGCTGCGGCGGCTGCGGCGCATCGCGCGCTTCTACGGCTCGAATCCGCAATTCATTTGCTCTTCCGCGACCATCGCGAATCCGGGCGAACTCGCGTCCCGCCTGGTGGAAACCGATTTCGAGGTGATCGAAGAAAACGGCGCGCCGGCCGGAGAGAAATTTTTCGTCTTCTACAATCCGCCGGTCGTGAACCGTTTTCTGGGAATACGCCGCAGCTATATCAACGAGTCGTCGCGCGTCGCTCAGGAGTTTCTGAAACGAAACCTGCAGACCATCGTGTTTGCCAATTCGCGTTTGTACACGGAGGTTTTACTCACCTGTTTGCAGCAGGCAAATCCGGCGCAGCCTGGACACTCGCCCGCCATTCGCGGCTATCGCGGAGGCTATCTCCCCGGCGAACGCCGTGAAATCGAGCACGGTTTGCGGGAAGGCCTCATTCGCGGCGTGGTCTCGACGAATGCGCTGGAGCTCGGAATTGACGTCGGTTCGCTCGACGCGACGATCATGGCCGGCTACGCCGGAACGATTGCGTCCACCTGGCAGCGGGCGGGCCGCGCCGGACGCCGCAGCGGAAGCTCTTGCGCCGTCCTGGTCGCTTCCTCGGCGCCGCTCGATCAATTTATCGTGCAGCACCCGGATTATTTTTTCGGCCGCTCGCCTGAACATGCCTTCGTCCAGCCCGATAATCTGGAAATCCTGGTGAATCACCTGAAGTGCGCCGCGTTTGAATTGCCGATCGCGACAAGCGAAAAATTCGGAAGCATGGATGTCCCCGATCTTTGCGGCCGGCTGGCCGAAGCGGGCTTTCTCCATCGCACCGGCGAACACTGGCACTGGACCCAGGAAGCCTATCCCGCGGACACCGTAAGCCTGCGCTCGGTGACGTCGGACAATTTCGTGATCGTGAACATCACGGAAGGAACCGAAGTGATCGGCGAAGTGGATTTCTCGAGCGCGCTCACCACGGTTCATCCGAAGGCAATTTACCTTCACCAGGGACAGCAATTTCACGTGGAGGCGCTCAACTTCGAGGAGCGGAAAGCGTACGTGAAGCGCGTCGATGTGGACTACTACACCGACGCGATTCGCTATACGCAAGTGCGCGTGCTGGAATGCGCGGCCAGCGAGCGTATCGTGGCGGGCGGCGCCGACGCGCATGCCGCGCGTTCCCACGGCGACGCGCTGGTTCGATCGCAGGTGATCGGCTTCAAGAAGATCAAATTTTTCACCAACGAAAATGTCGGCGACGGAAAGCTTGAATTGCCCGAAAATGAAATGCACACCACGGCTTTCTGGCTGACTCTCGAACGGTCCCTGGTGGATTCGCTTCCCTTTTCCGTAAGCGATCGACAGAGCGGCATGTTCGGCCTGCTCCACGCCCTGGAATCCATTGCCACGCTGCTGCTGATGTGCGATGCGCGCGACCTCGGCACGGCCATTGGCGAGCGCCCGCCATCTCCCGGTTCGGAAATCGAATGGGAAGATGCGGAAAGCCCGGAAGCTATTGCCGCGCTTGCAGAAAAGGAATTCTTCGAGCCCAATCTCTATCTCTACGACGCCTATCCCGGAGGAATTGGATTTTCCGACCCGCTCTACCGGACGCACCAGATCCTGCTCACAAAAACGCGCGAGCTGATCGCCGCATGCCCCTGCGAAAACGGGTGCCCCTCGTGCGTCGGCCCCGCAGGCGAGCGAGGCGAGCGCGCAAAAGAAGCAGCCCTTGCAATCCTCTCCCGTCTCGGCGCGTAAAAAGATAGAAGAAAAATGGAACCACAGATGAACACTGATGAACACTGATAAAAGAAGGAAAATGCAAAACGACGGGATTCTGAAAACAAATTTCATTCTTTTGAATATTCCCCTCTTTGGCTTTTTGTTTTTTCCTTATCAGTGTTTATCTGTGTTCATCTGTGGTTTCAAATTCCGTGCATTTGTGCCCTTAACTTGAGCAAAGACGACAAATTCGCGCGCATTGCCGCGTTGCGCCCCGCACGCAGAAAAGAAGCTCCAGCCTTGCGCGATTCGGAAGTTGCCGCTGGAGGCGACCGCCTCGCGGAACTCCTCGGCGCTCGCATCAACCGGAATCACTATGGCGAACACTTATCCTTGCAGCAGTGGTACGCCACCCCGGAAATGTGCTCCCCGGAGGCGCGTTCGCTTTCCTTGCTTCTTCCCCAATCGGCGCATGCGGAAGATTCCGTGAAGGCCGCGCTCGATCCCGAACAGTGGCTGTTCCTCGACACGGAAACGACCGGCCTCGCGGGAGGCACCGGCACGTATGCGTTTATGGTCGGCATCGCGTGGTGGGACGCGGGAGGGCTGCAGGTCGAGCAGTTCTTCATGCGCGATCTCGATGAAGAGCATTCCTTGCTGCTCGAACTTTCCGAACGCATGCAGAAACGGCCCGTCCTGGTAACATTTAACGGAAAAAGTTTTGACTGGCCTCTGCTTGAGACGCGCTATCGCATGACGCGATCCGTCCCTGCGTTCTCTCCCAAGTTGCATCTGGATCTGCTGCATCCGGCGCGGCAGCTTTGGCGTTTGCGGCTTGGTTCGGTGCGCCTGAGGGATCTCGAGCGCCATGTTCTGGGCGGGGACCGCCGCTCCCTCGATTGGTCCCGTCACGACGACATCGATTCTTCGCTGATTCCACAAATGTATTTCGATTATCTCCGTGGGGGATCGGCCGAACCGCTTGTGGGAATTTTCCGGCACAATCAGATGGACTTGCGCGGCCTGGCAGCGGTGGCGGGAAAAATTCTTGCGCTGCTCGACAGCGGAAATGGATTCGCGAACGCACCGAACGCCCAGACACACGACCCGATCGATGTCCTAGGTCTCTCGCGCCTGCTGCGCAAGCGTGGCCATTCCACTCGTGCGCGCGAACTGTACGAAACCGCGCTGCGTTTCGGCCTGCCGCGCTCCGTGGAGCGGCTCGCGCAGCGCGAGCTGGCTCAGCTTGCGAAACGGGAACTCGATTACACGCGCGCCATTTCGCTCTGGGATGCGCTGCGCCAAGCACCCAGCGCAAGCAAGCGCAACGAAGCTCCCCTACTTGTGGAAGACGCGCAGAAAGCCCTCGAATCCGCAATCGAGGCCGCCGAGCAACTCGCAATTTACTACGAACACCGCGTGCAGCAGCCGCGGCGCGCACTCGATTTGATACGCGCTGCGGTCGCTGAATTGAATGCCGCTCAGGGCGACGGAAAACTCGCCAAGGACCGCGGAGGAAAAATCCAAGCGCGCCTCAGCCGTCGCCTTACCCGCTTGAAACGCCGCTGTGCAGGTAAGTCTTTAGTTAGTTCTTTAGAGGTTGCAAACCGGACGTTTGACTTGCGGCAGGGATAGCGCTCTTCGCGCTGTCGCTCACGGTACCGCGGGGTGAGTGGCCCGGTCGGCATCGGCAATGAGACCCGGATAAATCGGAAACGCCGTCACGTTGACGTGCGGATCGCTCGGGTTCACAGGCACCACCGGACCGGCCGGCCATCCCATTTCCATCGTCAGGTGATCGAACATCGCGCGGCTGCCGCCTTCGAGAACGAAACAATCGGAATCCATGCAACGAAGGAAGACGCCATCCTCGGGAGTGTCAAACGAAAAGAAATTCGGCCGTCGCATCAAATTGGTCCGCGGATCGTACTTCATTTCTAAAATTTCACTGTAGGCCCCGAAAAAGCGGGCGGCGGCGGCATCGCTCGCCAGTCGAACGCGAAACAGCAGCAGCGTCCGCTTATTTTTTTGATTCTCGAAGATCGCGTAGCGATCGCCCGCCCATGCGGCGGCCAGCATGGTGGAGCGGTTTTTGGGCAGAAATTGCTTGAGGATTTCTTGCACCCCGAATTCCCCCATATCGTTTTCATCCAGCTTTTTCCATTCGGAGGAAACCACGCCTTTCGTCGCCGGCAGGTCAATCTTGGCAGGCGCAACACCCTGCAAGTACAAATCGGGATGCATGATTTGCTGCGTCGAGACCGGCGGCTTCTCAAACACTTTATAGAAATCCGGCCACCCGTTCCCGGCTTTGAGTACGTGCTGCGTGAACGTGATCCCCGCGAGATACGGGAACAGAAGCTCATCCTGGAGCACCTTCGGGGCCTTGGCGAGTTCCGGGCTGCTGTCCAAATCGCCCAATAGCATTCCAGGGTCGAAATTGCCAAGGTCCCGGATACTTCCCTTCCCGCCCAGCTCGTAATCGAGCATGGCGGCCATGGCCGAACCTTCGATCACAGCGTCCCGGGCAAGTTCCCCGTCGTCGTTCGGCTTCGCCGCGGCCGTCCATTTGTCGATGTGAAAATGCTGGTCCTGCAGCGCGTGCGTCAACTCGTGCGACATGACCGAGCGCTCGTCCGCGGGAGTCGTCCAGTCCGCGATGAAAAACTCCTGGCTATCCGGATCGTAGAGTCCGGCGATCTGTTCGGTCAATACTTTGACAAGCGTCTGGTCGATTGGATAGTCCTTCGGGATCAAGCCGAATTTCTCCATGATTTTCTGGTCCGCGTATCGTTTGTCGGCGTCCTTGTCCTCCTTCATTTTCTGCAAGAGGTAGGCTCGAATTTCTTCTCGAGAGCGGAGGCTTTTTTTCAGCGGAGAAAGAATCGGCAGGGAAATCAGCTTGCTCATTTCAGCCAGGACTTCGTCGGCCGCCACCAGGAATTCCTGGCTTTGCGCGGACGTAGGCGGCGGCAAAGAAGCCGGCGGGTCAACTTTTTGCGCCGCTGCTCCAAATGCCAGGAAAAGCGCAGCGACGACGCCGGCGAAGATTCGTTTCACGCGATCCGTCCCTTCCCTTGCGAGAACCAGATCCAGATTAACATTTTGATGTGGATTTTAGACGAATGGATGTCGCGGCAGGGCAAGACTTGATAACCCTCGGTCCGTCCAGCTGCGCCGACGCTTATTTTCCTGCTGGTTTTGGCGGCGGCAAGTCGGCCGTCTCGACTCGCTTCCATTCTCCAGCTTGAAAACGATAGAGGTCGCGCGTCATCTTGAGGCATTGTGACGGATGATCCTCATCTACCTCGGAACAGTACGCGAGACGAAAACCATTTTCCTCAGCCTCATAGCTCGATTGCTGGAGCAAATCCGAATTCCACAGCGCGACCACGCGATGCCCATCAAACTGCCAGGCCGAAAACATGCCCGTTGACAGGTCATCCGTCCGGCCGGACACGGTGACAAACACCGGCTCTGAGCTTGAGACGGTCACGAGCTCAAGGTCGCTATCGAAAAAATCTTTCTGCACAATATGATCGATCTTCGCAGCCAATTCGTAGTGGCCTGCCGCGCCCGCATAGATTCGCACGGCGGCCGGACCGCCGAGGCCGAAATTAATGACCATCGCGTAGGCCGCCGGAGTGCCGCCAAGTTTCACGAGGCGGTAATTCTCTCCCACCGGAGGCGTGCGGGACACCAGCCCCGCCAAGCCCCGGTTCGCTCCATCCAAGTTCGGCTCTGCCGGAACATTCAAGGCGGAAACAGCGATGGAGTCCAGATAGGCGAGGGCTTTTTCCATCTGCGCTTCATTTTCGACCCCGCCGCTCAGTCTGGCCGCGGAAAGTTCCTCGGAGATTCGTTTGAATTCCGCAGTTGGATCGCGGGCAATTTGCGCGTGCATCCACGCTGCAAACGGACCTGCACCGAAAATGACAATGCCAACAAGGAGTACGGCCCTGACCATCCCGGGCCGGGCCGCCGGAAGAACTTTTCGATAATCAGAAAAAATAGGGTTCATTTGGGCCTCGACTCTAATACACTCATAGCTCGGGGCGCAATAAGCCGGGGGATTCTGGTGGTTCGCGTTTCATCACAGATGCTATTGATTATTCTTATTATTCAAAAGCGTAAGTGTGCGACCTTTGATTCAGCATTTTCAATAGAGGTTCCGGCTGCCCGGGGTCCTGATTCCAGTGAAGGGGATTCCCGGCAGTCTCCCTGCCGTTTGGCGAAATCGTAAGCTGCACACGAATTCTGTTCTCGTGCGCCACCATGGACTTGTTGCCGTACAGGCCCTTGTTCTGGAAACGTAACAGAAAGGTATCTTGCACCATGGCAATTCGGAGTTTGAGCCATCCAGGAGAACTTCCCGCACCTGACATGCAGCCGGGCACGAGGCTGCGCAGATCCCGCGAACGTCTCGGCTTGACCTATCGAGATGTGGAGCGAGCGAGTTATGAATTGGCCTGCCAGCGCGGGCGCCCCGATTTCATTGTTCACCTGAGCCGCCTGGCGGATATCGAAAATCGAGACGTAACGCCCAGCCTCTACAAGCTCTATGCCCTGGCGGTGATTTACCATCTGGATCCAAGAGAGGTTTGCGAGTGGTATGAGGTCCCGTTTGAGGGCCATTTTTCCGACGGGATTCAACTTAGCGCTCCGAACACGCATCTTGCCGCAGCACCGGCCAAGTTGCGGCTCCCGATTCGGTTTGATCCGGCCTTCGACCCACGCCGCACGGAATTCCTGACGCGCATGGTCGAGCGATGGGGAGATCTGGAAGGTACATTCTTTACCCAGCCCTCGAGATACCTGTATGGGTATGTGGGAGTGGATGATAGGAGAATGCACCCTCTTCTTCGCCCGGGGAGCTTGGTGCTCGTGGATCCCAAACTCCGGCAGGTCATGAACTCCGGGTGGACAAACGAGTATGAGCGCCCAATTTACTTCTTTGAGCTGCACGGGCAGTTTCGATGCTGTTGGTGCCAGTGTGAGGACGGGAAGATAATCCTGACTCCCCATCCCCTATCTTCTTGTACACCGGAGGTTTACCGTTATCCGGAGGAAGCAGAAGTCATCGGTCAGGTTGTGGGAGTCGCGATGCGATTGGGTCCTAGTTAGACTTTCTCGAAGAAAATATGGCTAATAGGACAGTCATATTCGAACAAAACAAGTCCCGCAGATAATCCGGCATGCCCTCTGGGCACATCTCCTGGAAGTAACGATTCTCACGCCAGCTTCCCACCACATCCCAATACTGATCACCCGCCGAGCCGAGGCACGCATGTAAATCACGCTCCTGGTCTCTCAAGGGCGTCTCCAGAATCCTGGAAAACAGCTCTTCGTGGCAGTGTGAAAGCGCCGTTTGGACGGCGCTCTCGGGATAGAGGCTCGTGAGACCGTCATGCTCATATCGGCCCGAGTTCGAATCCTTCAGCGAACTGACGTAATAGAGCCGCCCAAAAACGCTGGAGATAGCAGCCAGCGTTTGAGAGGAAAAATCCTCGATGACGGCACGACTCTGCTGAAAACGCTCCAATGACTCCACAACATCACCTGTTCTGATTTCTGAACTCTTTTGTTGAAATCCACCTCAATGTAAAGGGTTCAGTGTATCAAGGTGGCGACTCTGGAGGGTCATCCACCATGAAAAAGATTCTAAGCGCGTCGTTTCTTGCAGCCCTTGCGTTGACCATGCTACTCCCCGTTGCACGGCAAGTCAACGCTACATCGGTTAATCGTTCCGTCCTGCGGCAGGGCGGCGTTCCAATGCCGGGGGGAAATGGCGGAGGACACTATCAAGGTGGCGTTCCAATGCCGGGGGGAAATGGCGGGGGACACTATCAAGGCGGCGTTCCAATGCCGGGAGGAAATGGCGGGGGACACTATCAAGGCGGCGTTCCAATGCCGGGGGGAAATGGCGGAGGACACTAAGTTACTAGAGTCCGGATCGAGCAGACTCGCTAGGGGGGGGTACTTGGCGAGTGAAGTCACCCTCGTGGTATGATGAGGGCCGTTGGTCCGGACTCATGAATCATCTCGAAACCTTTCTCTTTTGGTCCACTTTATCGTTTGAAATTACCCTTTGTGGATTTGTCTTTACCAGAAAGGTGCAGCGGATTCTCCCGCTTTTCGCAACCTACACGTACGTGGTCCTGGCTGGCGCGATTGGTATTTTGCTCACATACGAGTATTTCGGATTCTATTCGCCCACAGCGTATTATGCTTATTGGGGCACTATACTCTTGAACGCGGCTGCCCGCAGTCTCGCAATTGTGGAATTGTGCCGCTACGGTCTCCGAGCCTATCGCGGCATCTGGGCCCTTGTTTGGCGCGTCCTCGCGGCCTTGTCAGTCCTCCTCCTCATTCATGCGGCTACGGACGCCTGGGGACAGCCCAATAAGGTTGCTATTTATGGGGCGACCCTCGATCGCGATCTTGCACTCGCTTCGATAGTCATTCTTGCTGTTTTGTTTCTCATCCGAAAATACTATGGGCTCGCCTTCGAACCTCTGCAAAGGGCAATCGCTGCCGGCATTTGTTTCATCTGCGCCGTCGACGTGATCGGGAACACGATTCTTCGGAATGTCTTCACGGGCTATCTGTTTTCATGGTTCTTAGCTAGCCAAAAAGCACTTTGGCCTGCATTGAGTCTCCAATTCGAGCGCGTGAGGGATACCTGGAGTACGATCCACCTTTTTTCTTTTATGGTTTCGATGGGAATCTGGTGTTACGCGCTCCGAAAACCGTTGCCTGCGCCATCGGAGAGCCCCGTGCTACTGCCTGCCGAGGTCTATCGCGAATTGTCGCCGGCAATCAACATGCGTCTCACTACGTTTAATGACCGGCTGGTGGAGTTGCTGAAGCCATGATGAATGATCTAGGCATCGCCGTTCTCCTTGCGATTGCCCTCTCCGGGGTTCTCCTATGGCTCCTGATCCCCAGGCATAAATCGACAAGAACGGCCCTCGCGTCTTTCCATCCGGATGCGATCAAAGCGTTCCCCGCCGCGAAGCACTACGGGTATTTTCCACAGATTCGCCAAGCCCTTTCCGTGGCAGACTCTCGTTACCTTATCGAAAATGCGCCCTCGCAGGTGGCAAAACAGGCGCTTCGCGAACGGCGCGCTGTCGCTCGGCGCTTCCTTAAGGGATTGCACGAAGACTTTTCGAACCTCGCAAGGCTGGGCCGGATCATTGCGGCGCTCTCTCCGGAAGTCAGCCGCGAGCAAGAAACAGAACGGCTGATTCTGAGCTTGAAATTTCAAATTTTGTATACCCTCGTGTGGTTGCGCCTCTCCACCGGAAATTTACCGCTTCAGCAGCTGGAACATTTGACCGGATTGGTGGGAAGACTCGCCAAGCGCATGGATGAAGCCATGGCAGAGGTCAGCGCCCTATCGGTGGGCTCGCTTCCCAAGGGAATCAGCGCGTAAGGTCAGACTTGCCTGAATTCAATGGAGGCAGTTTCAGACGCGTGGGTTCAAAGCACGCTGAATCTGGCAACTCGCAAATTCCGGCTGAGCCGCAAGCCCCATCCTGCAATTCATTCGCCGCAAAATCCCTAGTTATGAATTTAGCACGTCATTTCTTAATTCGACACTTGGGCGTTGGCGGAGACGCACCGTGCCGTATAATGAGCTTCTTTGAGGCTTCGGGTGACCAAAACCAAATTACTGATCGTTGACGACGAAGAGGCTATTCGAGAAGTCATTTCGACTCTCCTCGAAACGCTAGGTTACGAGTGCTCGTCCGTCAGCAATGGACGCTTGGCGAAGGAATTCCTGCTCAAGCATCCGGTCGACATGGTCCTGAGCGACATGGTTATGCCGGAAATGGACGGCCTAAGCCTGGTGGAATGGCTGCGCAAAGCCGAACCTGACATTCCGGTCATCATGGTTACTGCCATGCACGATCTTTCGACCGCGCTGGAGGCCATCCGGCGTGGGGCCTACGACTACATCCTAAAACCCTTTGAAAAAGATCAGCTCTACTTGAGCGTGCGACGTGCTCTCGAGCACCGGCGCCTGGTCCTCGAAAATCGGAACTACCAGCGCAATCTCGAAAAACTGGTCGAAGAGCGAACCGCGCAGCTCCAAGGCGCCCTGGAGCAGCTCGAGCGGTCCTATGACGACACGCTGGAGGCTCTCGGCGGCGCGCTGGACTTGAAAGACGCCGAAACCGAAGGCCACTGCAAGCGCGTGACGGCCTTTACCATTGCAATTGCCAAGGCCATGGACGTGGAACCGGCTCTGCTCCCGCAAATCGCTCGGGCCGCATTTCTTCACGACATCGGGAAAATGGCCATTCCGGACCTGATCTTGCGCAAGCCCGGCCCTCTCACACCGGAAGAACGCGACATCATGCGGACCCATTGCGAAATCGGATACAACATGGTGACTCGGATTCCCTTCCTCCGGGAGGCAGCTGAGATTGTCCTTTCGCACCAGGAATATTTCGACGGCACCGGGTATCCCCGCGGATTGCGCGGAGAAGAAATCCCCCTCGGCGCGAGAATATTCGCGGTCGCCGATGCTCTGGACGCCATGATTTCCGACCGGCCGTATCGCAAAGCGTTATCGATCAGGCATGCGCGAGAGGAAATTCAACGATGCTCGGGAACGCAGTTCGATCCAAAAGTGGTCGACGTGTTTGTCACCATGCCGTCCACCCTTTGGACCGAATTGCGGGAAAACATTGGCACGCCGTACCGCCTTTCCCAATTAAAACCCGTTTGAGGAACACGCGCCCGCTGGGAATTTCGCTCCAGGGTCTTGCGCAAATTGCATGGCGCCTGTAGTATCCTGCAGAAAAGGACAACCACAATGGCTCTGGTGCCGATCAAGACGGCTTCTACGACTGGATATTGCGACTGCATCCACGGCTGCTATGAATTAGCCAGCCTGCGCGACGAAGACACAGGGAAATCGTTTTGCCCCCGCTGCGCCAAGGAGCATCTCGAGATGAACGTCGGGATTGGCCTGCCGCAGCCGGCGCCCTCGAAAGTTTCCGCAAACTCCGGCTCCGTGGCGGCGACTCCACATATTCCTCCTTCGGCCGACCCCCCAGGCCGGCTGCGGTAGCTTCACGCCCTAAGAATTCATTCGAACATGTATCAGAAGAATCGCGGGAGAATTTGTGCCCTCCGGGCGCCCTGGTGTCATAATAAAGGTGCCCAGCGGGCCATCCGATGCCTCAGACCACGACTTATGACGTATTCATGGACGGCTCCTGCTCGTTCTGCCGGTGGACGCAAGCGAAAATCGAGCCGTACGATTCCGGCTCGCGGCTGCGATTCCTGGACTACAACGATCCTGAGGTGGCGGCACAGGCCCCCTTCTCGCGCGGCGAACTCGACAACGAAATGCACGTTCGAACGCCGGCGGGCGCTTGGCTCAAGGGATTCGCAGCATGGCTGGCTTTGCTCCGGGTGCTGCCAAAGCTCAAATGGCTCGGACGCTTCGCCAGTATGCCTCCCATGCGCTGGATGGGGCCCTCTGTGTACGCATTTATCGCGCGACACCGTTACAGCCTTCCCGGAGCGCCCGCGCGCTGCGAGACCGACACCTGCGCGATTCCCGGGCGCCCGTCCAAGTGACGCGCGCGCACGTGGCGCGTGATACCATAATCGCGCCGTGAAACCTCCAATCCCCTGCTGGGACTGTTCGAATCCACGATGACCGCGCCGCCACGCCCTTCCATGGAAATGATTCCGATGCTCGACTTGCGAGCGCAATTCGAAACCATCGCGCCCGAAATTCGTGCCGCCGTCGAGGACGTACTGAAGGCGCAGCAATTCGTGCTCGGACCGCAAGGCGAAGCCCTCGAGCGGGAAGTCGCCAAAGCCAGTGGTGTGCCCTACGGCGTCGGACTGGCCTCCGGAACAGAGGCGCTCGAACTCGGGCTCCATGCTTGCGGCGTGAAGGCCGGAGACGACGTGATCGTTCCCGCGTTTACCTTCATTGCCACGGGCAGCGCCGTCAGCGCGCTTGGCGCTCGCCCGGTGTTTGCGGACATTGAACCCGCAACGTTCAATCTCGATCCAGACCAGATTGAAGCGCGGGTTACACCGCGAACCCGCGCAATTGTAGTTGTCCACCTGTTCGGCCTTGCGGCGGACATGGACCCCATTCTGGCGGTCGCGGAAAAGCACGGAATTCCCGTAATCGAAGACAACGCGCAATCCTTCGGCGCCACTTACCATGGGCGGAAGACAGGCTCAATGGGGCGTCTCGGTTGTCTGAGTTTTTATCCCAGCAAGAATCTGGGCGCGTAT
Source organism: uncultured Acidobacteriota bacterium (assembly GCA_963719875.1). Taxonomy (GTDB): domain Bacteria; phylum Acidobacteriota; class Terriglobia; order Acidiferrales; family UBA7541; genus Palsa-360. The sequence continues at coordinate 2,246,329 of CAVRDJ010000004.1, forward strand.
GGCGATGCGGGGATGATCGTCACGAGCGATGAAAACCTTGCAGCTCGGCTGCGCGCGCTGCGCAATCACGGGCAGACGGGCCAATACCTCAGCACCGAGCGAGGGTGGAACAGCCGCCTGGATGAACTGCAAGCCGCGATCCTGCGTGTGAAGTTACCCCATCTGGCGGGTTGGACGGCCACTCGGCAGGCGCATGCCCGGTTGTATGACTCACTGTTACAGGATTTGCCCGGGATTATCCTCCCGCACGTGCCGCCCGGAAGAGAACATGTCTACTACCTCTATACGATTCGGGTTGAGGGACGCGCCGGCGGGTCAATCAGGGCGAAGGACCGGGGGAATGAAGCGCGCAGCGATCTCATTCAGCAGCGGCTTAAGGCGCGCGGCGTCGCCAGCATGGTTTACTACCCGGTTCCCCTCCACTTGCAGCCGCTCTATGCTTCGCTTGGAGGAAAGCCCGGAGAATTGCGCGTCAGCGAGCGAGCCGCGCGCGAAGTGCTTTCCATTCCCCTTTATCCTGAACTTACGCGCGAACAAATCGAGCGCGTTGCTCAGGAAGTGCGCACAGCAGCGCTCCAAGAAAAGTAAGCTATCGCAAATCTTTCACTGGATTAACAGGGCGCCGTGAAACTCGTGGAAGCCAATCTGCCCGCTGCGGGGGGCGATTTCCAAGACGCCATTCAGGAGAATGGCGTTCCCGGGATCGCGGATTTATGCGGTTGCGGAAACTGCGCGGCGGTAGAGCAAGAACATCACGCTGAGAAACAGGACCAGCGCGGGAGTCAGCAACGCGAGAATCCCATAATCGAGGGAACGCTGGCCGGCCTGGCCCACCGCGGAAGCCGACGTGTAGCAGAGGGCACAGCCCTGGGCGAAGGCGCCACGCGCCGAAGCTAGAATCGCGAGTAGGGCCACGAATGCAAATTTTAGGCGCATCTCAATTCCCTCCAAACGCTTTCCAGCCGCACGGCTATTCTACCTCAATGCGGCCTCATTTGTAGCAGCCGGAAGGCCTCCGGAAAAAAGAAAATAAACATCATGCAAATACAGAAAATCGCCGCCGGAACCAGCAAGAGCACCAAGGAGAATTTTTCATATTTCAAGTGCATGAAAAACGACATGATCATCGCAGCCTTGACTACCGACAAAACGACCAGGACGCTCAACATGACCGAAGGTTGCAATTGCTCGTACGCAAGAAAAACCTCCAGGCCGGTGATCGCAACCAGGCCAATCCAAATGGCGACGTTGGTCCCGACGCTGGCGCCCGCGTGTATTTCTTCCGCATGCGCTTGTGTGTTCATCGATCGCTTTTTCTCCCGAATCGCAGGCTTAGTACTTCACCGACATCAAGTAAATCAGGGGAAACACGAACATCCAGACCAGGTCCACAAAGTGCCAGTACAAGCCGTTCACTTCGACGTCCTCAGCGGAGAATTTGCCGCGCCCGAAGCCGACGGCCACGATCCCCAGGTAGATCACGCCGATCATGACGTGCGTCATGTGCAGGCCGGTGATCCCGAAGAACACGGCGCCGAAAAGCGGCGTGCCTTCCGGGTTTCCCGTAATGGTGAAATGCTCTTTGAAAATCATGTTCATCCACTCAGTCAAGTGCAGCCCGGTAAAAAGCAGTCCTCCCACCATGGTCGCAACCATCCACATCACGGTCTTTTTGCGGTCGTTGCGCTGCGACGCCATCACGGCCATGACCATGGTCAGCGAGCTGGCCAGCAGCACCACCGTCATGATGGTTGAGAAAATGATGGCCGGGTTAATGGGGAATGGCCGCGGCCAATCAGGATTCGTGAGCCGCGAATAACTATAAGTAATCAGCAGCACAGAAAACGTCAGCGTATCGGAGATAATAAACAGCCACATCCCCAATTTCTTCGAGCCAATCGCAAAGGGAGACTTGCCACCGGACCAGGCCGAATCCAGCGCCGCCTCGGTTTTGACGTCATGCACGATTCACCGCCCCAGAGTTAGAAGTGCGAACAGGAAAATCCAAAGCCCATCCATGAAGTGCCAGTAAATTGACGTCAACCCCGCCGCCGTGGCCTGCGAGATCCGCGAACGGCTCCACGGCCGGAACGTGACGTAAAACATTGCCAGGATCCCGCCGGCCAGGTGCGCGCCATGAGCGGCCGTCAAGAGATAGAAAAAGCTGCTGCTCGGATTGGTCGCCAGCAACATTCCCGCAGCGGCGAGTTGGCGCCAAGCAATGATCTGCCCGGCCAGGAAAAGCAATCCGAGACCGGTGGTCACCCACCACCAGGAGCGGAACGCTTCACGCTCGCCGCCCTCCAGTTTCCTGCGCGCCACCATAATCGTGACGCTGCTTGCGAGCAGGATCGCTGTGTTGAACCAAAGGACTCGGGGCAGTGGCGTGCTCTGCCAGTCCACGCCGAGCCCTTTTCGCACGATGTAGGAGCTCGCCAGCGCCATGAAGAACATCACGATGGCGGCCAAGCCCAGTTGAAGGGCCGTGAAATAGGCGCGTCGCGGTACGGGTCGCCGCGAGCCGGAAGAATCTCCATCGTCGTCGCCACCGGCAGGCGGGGTGGTGCCCCCGCCGTGACCGGCGTCTATAATCTCGACATCATCTATAATTGTTCCAGGCATCGTTTCATCCTGAAGGGCCGTCCCTGAAACGGCTAGGCTCTGCGCACCAAATCCGGGGCGAGATGCTGCGGAATGAAATCATCCGCCGCGCCGGGCACGCTGAACTCATACGGACCGTGGTACACGACGGGCTCTACGCCGCCAAAATTATCGTGCGGTGGCGGCGATGGGATCGACCACTCAAGCGTCGTCGCGTGCCAGGGATTCTCTTCCTTCGCTTCCTTCCCCGCAATCAGGCTCCAAATAACATTGAAGAGGAAAATCAACTGCGCGCCGATCGTGATAAACGCAGCGATGCTGATGAATACATGGACGGGCTGAAGCGCCATCAAGAATGGCCCGGCGGTCATTTCGGAATAGCGCCGCGGATTCCCGGCCATTCCCAGGAAGTGCATCGGCATGAAGATGGCGTACACGCCGATAAACGTGAGCCAGAAGTGGACCTTGCCGATCCCTTCATTCATGAAGCGGCCGAACATCTTCGGGAACCAGAAATAGAAACCGGCAAACATTCCGAAGATCGCGGCGACTCCCATGATCAGGTGGAAGTGCGCGACGACGAAGTATGCGTCGTGAAGATACAGGTCCAACGCCGGTTGCGCCAGGAATAGCCCGGAGAGGCCGCCGGTCACAAACAGCGACACGAAGCCCAGGGCGAACAGCATGGCGCAGTTAAATTGGATCTTGCCGCCCCACAAAGTTCCCAGCCAGTTAAACGTTTTAATCGCCGACGGCACTCCGATGGTCATGGTGAGAATCGAAAAGGCAAACGCCGAATACGGGCTCATCCCGCTGACGAACATGTGATGGCCCCACACGCAAAAACCGAGGAAGCCGATGCCGCAGACCGCGCCGACCATCGCGCGGTAGCCGAATACCGGCTTGCGCGCGAACGTAGAGAGCAAGTGCGACGTCACACCCATTCCGGGAAGAATCGCGATGTACACCTCAGGATGGCCGAAGAACCAGAACAAGTGCTGCCACAGCAGCGGCGAACCACCTTTGTGCCAAGTGATGACTTGGTCCGTGACCACAAGTCCGCCGGGAATAAAGAAGCTTGTTCCAGCAAGGCGATCGAGCAGGAGAAGGATGCAGGCCGCAAGAAGAACGCCGAACGCCAGCAGCCCAAGAATCGCCGTGACGAACCAGGTCCAGCAGGTCAGCGGCAACCGCCCGAGGGTCATGCCCTTGGTGCGAAGATCGATCAGCGTGGTGATGAAATTGAGCGCGCCCATCAGCGACGCTCCACAGAAGATTGCCAAGCCTACGATCCATAACGTCTCACCCGCGCCTTGCCCCGGGCCGACAATTTCCCCCAGGGCGCTCAGCGGTGGGTACGAGGTCCAGCCGCCGATCGGCGCGCCTCCCGACACAAAAAACGCGGCGATCATGACGCAGAGCGATACAAACGTTGTCCAGAACGAAAGCATATTCAGCACGGGAAACGCCATGTCCGCCGCGCCGATCTGAATTGGCAAGAAATAGTTGCCGAATCCGGACTGGGGCGCCGTGGTCAGCACCATGAAGACCATGATCGTGCCGTGCATGGTCATCAGCGCCAGGTACTGCTCAGGAGTCATCTGGCCGCCCTTGAAGAACGCAAACTTCGCGGCCGGCCAGGCCAGATGCAAGCGCATCAGGAACGAAAGAGCCATGCCGAGGAACACGGAGAACAAGGCCAGTGACAAATATTGAATGCCGATTACTTTATGATCGATGCTGAACACGTATTTCCAAATGAAACCGGTCGGAGGTTGGTGCTGCCCGTGGCCGCCGCCGTTTTCGTGTGTCACCATTGAGCCTCTCCTCGGGGTCCTTGGTAGAACAGGCTTCAGCCTGTTGATTCTCCCTGCTGGATAGCAAGATCAAACCCGACAGGCTGAAGCCTGTCCTACTCAGGTCTTACTGGTTCGCTGCTTCCTGGTCCTTCTCCCACTTTTCAAAATCCGCTTCGGACATCACCGTGAGCATGCTGTGCATGCGATAGTGCCCCAACCCGCAAAGTTCCGCGCAGACTAGTTCATAATCGCCGGGAACCGTCGCCGTGAAGTGCATGTGGATTTCCATTCCGGGGACGGCGTCCTGCTTCAATCGCAGTTCGCGCACAAAGAAACTGTGAGTGACGTCCTGCGAGCGAATAATGAGCTCGACTTCGCGTCCCGCCGGAACGGCGATCACCGGAGAAACAATGTCATCCTTCGACGCCGGGTCGGTCGGATCGAGTCCCACCGGATTGCCGGTGGAGGCGCTGACGAGTTCCGGCTTCTCGCGGCCAAATTTTCCGTCCGGGCCGGCATAGCGGAAATTCCAGACAAATTGCTGGCCGGTGACCTCGATTTGAAGCGCGCCCGGCGCGGCGCCCATGAAGTGCACTTCCGCCCAGGCGTTCCGGGCATACAAGCCCAGACCGACGAACAACACGACGGTCGCCAGCGTCCAAAGAATTTCCATCGTGTTGTTGCCTTCAAAATAGGTTGCTTTCTGCCCCTGATCGCGAAACTTGAAAATCGCGTAAGCCAGGCCAATCTGCGCGGCCACAAACACGATTCCGGTGATCAGGAAAGTGCGCGCGAATTGCGAATCAATCTCGTGGCCGAAGTCGCTGATGGCCGGAGGGAACCACCATACCTTCGCCCAGAAAATGTAAACGGTTACCACCGTCATGAATATGAGAAATAACGCGAAGGCCAGGGCAACCGAGGTGGAACCACGCTGCATTCGTCTACTCAACATCGTCTCCGCTCCAAGGGTCTTTCGGGCCTTTTTAATCTGGCTCGAAACTTCTACCCAAGACGTTCGTGCCTCACGAAACCAATATCGAGAGCCTGAACGGGACATCATATACATCCCGCTGGAAAATTCAACAATCTTTCTCGCTTGCATCATAAAAAAAGATAGTAAATGGTGCGGCGTTAACCAGGAGGGCATAAAATGCATCTAAACCCTGGGAGATTGAGACGCAATGAAACGCATGCGGAAAAGCAGCTTAATTCCCGGCATTTTTCTCGCGGCGCTGGCCGTGGGCGCGATCCCAAGCGGGGCCCAACTTGCCAGTCCGGCGGCCAAGGCGGCATGCAAATTCGCCGATGGCAAGACGGTTACGGTGAACTATTCCAGCCCTCGCATGCGCGGGCGCAAGGTTTTCGGCGACTTGGTTCCGTTTGGCGAAGTTTGGCGCGTGGGAGCGGACGACGCGACAACTTTCGTCCCGAGTGTGGATGTAATTGTGGGCGGCAAGAGTGTGCCCGCCGGCAAATACACGTTGTTTGCGCTGCCCGCGCCGGCCAAGTGGATCTTGATCATCAGCAAGCAAACCGGCGAATGGGGCGTCCCGTATCCCGGCGAGAAATATGATTTCGCGCGCATGGAGATGAAAGTTTCAAAGCTCCCGTCACCGCTTGAAAACTTCACTATTTCTTTTGACCCGGCTGGAAGCAGTTGCACGATGAAGCTGGATTGGGAAACGACTCGCGCTTCCATCGAAATTGCAGAGAAAAAATAGGCGCGACCCGCTCATTGCTTTGATCACTTTAGTAGCGCAGGCTTCAGCCTGCGGGGTTCGGCCTTGCAAGGTCCAAACCCCGCAGGCTGAAGCCTGCGCTACTAAAAGCACGAACCGGTTGTCATTCCAACGCTTCCCGAGGTGCGCGGCTCCGGTACCAAAGTAACCCGCCGAGCATGATCAGCGATCCGTAGGTCACGACGGATCCCATCTCCAGCCTGACCGCCAGGGACTTTCCAATCACGTCATGAAGAGTTGGTACGCTCAGCGCGAAGGAAACGAACATAACGTTGCGTAACACGCGCCGAGTTCGCGCGTCGAGATCGGTCGAACGCCAGGCGGCGAAGAGCAGCGCATACGGCAACAGCAGGATCACAAGATAAGGTTTGCGCGTCAGCGGGCTCAAGATCGTCGAGGCAACAAACACGGCGGCCCACTCGACCTGCGCCCAGCGAGATTCGGGACGCGGCGGCGCTCCTCGAAATGCAATTGCGCCCAGCACGGCCGCGATAGCGCAGGTGATCTCCCAAGCCAGCTTCGCGCTGCGAGCGCCGCTCAAAGGCAACGTAAACGTTCCAGGAACCGCGAATGGAATATACCCGTACCCCAAAATGCGGTCCCACATCGAATAGACGGATTGGCCCGCGTTTCCGGAACCCAGACTTGCGCGCAGGGCCGCAAGCCAAAAGACCACCCCACTCCAAAACTTCGCCCAACCAAGAATGAGAGCAGGGCTGAAGAAAAAAATCACCGTCGCAGCCGCCATCCAGAACGCTGCGCGCCACCGTTTCCGGTACAACAAATACGGGAGGAAGGCAATGGCCATAACCTTCATCGCCGCGGCGGCGGCTAGAGCAATTCCTCCAGCAGCTTCTCTCCCGTTGGCTTGCAAAAAAAGGCCCCAAAGGGCCAACCAAAAGAGAATCATATTAATCTGCAGCAGCTCGAAATTACTGATGATAAATGGAAGGGTGAGCGCGAATGGCACGAGCAATTCGGGTGAAGTGATGGCCAGGGAGGTTTCCTCCGCCCGGAGCCTCAGGCGCTTGCCGTAGATCAGCCGGGCGATCAAGTCGAGCGCCAAAACAATCGAAGCCCATGTCAGCGCGATCCAAACGATGCGCGCAAAGTAGGGCGACACTCGATCGAGCAATCCGAATGGCACAGCGGCGAGACTGAAGAAGGGCGGCCAGGTGTTCCTGCCCACCGGAGTGTCGAGGTAAATATCGCGCCCGTCGAAGAACGCCTGGCCCACGGCGGCGTAACCGGTGAAGTCCTCGGAGCGGCGCGCGTATACGAAAAAGCTTGCCACAAACGCAAGCACAAGCGCGCAGAACACCAGTCTGCGTTGCCACATTCCCAGTTGCCGGCACTCTGAATTTTGGTTTTGCCTTCCGCTTGGAGACGGCTGGGCAACGATCGGTAAGTTTTCTGCTGAAGGACTCTCGCCGTTGGACAACACAGCTCCAGTCTGTCCCACCAAGGTACAGGCTTGGCTTCTGAGCGCGCCCGTCCGATGGTTGGTCAGATCCGTCCCAAGTGCACAAATCTAATCTGAACCTCGGGCGGCCGTCGTCGCGGGAGTTTGGCCGGCTTCCGCACCAGACTCTTCCACGATTTCACTTTCCCACTCGACCGTAATTCCTCGCCGCACGCTTTCCGACGCCGCGCAAAGCCCTTCGTGATGTTCCAGTGCACGCTCGACCGTGGCGCGCTTGTCCTTGGGCACTTTCAACCGGTAGTGCAGCTTGATGCCTGTCAGGATCATTTTTCCGTCGACATCTTCGATGCGGCCTTCCGCTTCGACCTGCAGCTTGTCGGGATTCGCGCTCACGCCGCGAGCCTCCAGAGCGCCGGCCACGGTTCCTGTCATGCAGCCGCCGACGGCCGCGACGATGTAATCGAGCGTGGAAGCCATGGGTTCGTCCGGCGAAAGCTTGAAGTACTGGGCGATGCCGCCGTGAATCCCCATGCGGAGCGCGCCGGGAAAGCCCTCAATTTCGGCGCGCTTGATCTTGCTTTTTCCGGGTTCCTTGGAAATTTTCACTTTCGAGGTTTGAATCAATTTCCCCATTGGAGTTCCTCCGGTACGAAAGCTCGATCGCAATTTAAGAGAGCGCTTCCAGCAACTCCGAGACAGAAAAAGGCCGGGGCGCCTTCACAAAAACCGTGAACAGACTGCGCGGGTCCGTGCCATAGGAAATAGAATACTCCTTTCCCATAAACAGTTTCTGGGAAAAGAGCTGGAAATCGCCATCAAACGCCTGGCGCGTTGCGGCGTTATTCGGCGCGACCAGGCGGTCATTGATAAAAATTTCGATGTCTTGCCCGTTAAAGCGGAATTTTCCGCCCAATCGGGGCTCAGCTTCCAAACGCCGGCACGCCGTCAGCGCCGAGCGGGTGGCCTGCGCTAAGCGGTCTTGGTTGCTGCCATCCAGGATGGCCTTCCGGTTGTACCGAACACCCAGGCGACTGCCCGTGTCGTCGACACTGTAGTTTCCCTCGTGTCCGATCAGGACGACTCCCGGCCCCGCGGGAACGTGGGTGTAATCGGCGACATCGATCAACAGCTCATCCTCCTCGGCTCGGTTTTCAATCCAACTGTGAAATACGGGGATCAGCGGCTCAAGGCGGGCCTCGTCGGGATTCTGAACGAGGAGTTTCACATTGACGTGCTGAAGTTGCATGCGTTGCGGTTTCCTTTTGTTCGGCGGGCTGCAAGTCGCCGCCGCCCGCCACGGCGGGCGTTGGCGGCGGCGCGTAGAGCCCGCGCCCGTTGCTTAGGCGTGTGACGGCGCCGAAATCCGGTTGTAGCAACTATGCGCAGCGTCAATAAAAAGTTGCGCCTCGTCGATCAAATAGCGGGTCGAGTCCTGCGTGTAGTGCTCACCTGATTTCTCATGGGCGGCAAAAAGGTAGTGGGCGAATTTTCCGCCCGCAAATGGATCGAAGAATTTCTGCGTGTCATAGAACCGCGTGCGAAATTCCCGGACGATCAGCGCCGGATCGTCCGCGACGTTGGAAGATTCGATCTTCACCAGGCCTTTCGCGGCGCGCAGCATGGATTGATAGGCCGTGCGCCCCGCCTGCTCGATTTGACCGCCCTCGAGCGCCACCTGGGCCTCGAACAATTCCCTTTCCGCTGCGGCAAGATCAAATTCGACTGAGGAAACAACTTCTCCGGCGCATTCGCCGACGCCCATGTCCGACAAAGTGTATTCCCGGGGATCGCCCCAATCCTGGAAGAACGAACGGTCCTGCAAATCAGCGGGCGGGCGCGCCAGATCTTCGAGCATTTTTTTCAACTCGACTTTGCCGGTTCGTCCGACGAAATCCTTGAAGCTCTCGCCGTTCTTACGATTGGCCGCGTACCGGTCCGTCAGGCGAGTCACCACTTCAGGAATATTTTTGGACGGAATTGCGATGACGGGAAGACCGTAGGAAGCTCCGTTGTGTTCCCACTCGCCGCCCAGTACGACCTGGAAGTGCGGGACTGCATATCCCGACATTTTGCGGCTGACGCCGTAAAAGCCCAGGTCGGCCACGTGATGCTGGCCGCAACTATTGAAGCAGCCGCTGATTTTGATGTGCAATTTCACGACGGAATCGTCCAACTGGAAATTTTTCTCTGCCAGTCTCTTGCGCAACTCCGCAGCCAGCCCGCGCGAAGAGGAAATCCCCAGCTTGCACGTGTCCGTCCCCGGGCAGGCGGCGATGTCGACGATGCTGCCCGCGCCTGGATCGCCGAGACCGGCGGCCTGAAGGGCTTTGTGCAATTCAATGAGATCGCTTTGGCTGACCCAGCGAAGAACGATATTTTGCTCGACCGTCGACCGGATCGTTTCTTTTGTAAATCGCCGCGCTATGTCCGCCAGGGATCGCAATTGGTTCGAGGTAATGTCTCCCAACGGAAGCGCGATCGTGACCACCGTGTAGCCTTCTTGCTTTTGCGGCCGGGTGTTGGTCTTCACCCAGCGCTGGAAAGATTCGGAGCCCAGCAACGGCGCTTTGCCGCCGGGCCGGAGAGGCGTCTCCGCGAATTGCTCTCCGTCCTGGATGTACTCAGTCCATCTCGGGTCGGCAGGCAGAATTGCTCGCTCTTCGAGCACCAATTCCCTGAATTTCTCGATTCCCAAATCCTGGACCAGGAACTTGATTCGTGCGCGGCTGCGATTCTTCTTCTCGCCCAGTCGGGCGAAAACACGAGAGATCGCCTGCGCCAAGGGCAGCAATTCTTCCGGCGGAACAAACTTGTCGAATAGCTTCGCCTGGTAGGGGACGGCCCCGAGTCCGCCGCCGACGGACACTTCAAATCCGCGCTTCTCTTTTCCGTTTTCGATCCGCGTGACGGCAACCATGCCCATGTCGTGCATGCTCGCAAGGCCGCAGGCATGCTGCGAGCATCCGCTGAAGGAATGCTTGAATTTCCGTCCGAAGTTCTGGGTGTCCGGATGCCCCAGCAGGAACTTGGATAGGGCGCGAGAGTAGGGAGTGACGTCGAATTTTTCATCCGGGCAGACGCCCGAGTAGGGGCACGCCGTCACGTTGCGGACGGAATTTCCGCAGGCCTCGCGCGTCGTGATCGTCGCGGCGGCCAAGCGGCGCATCACGCTGGGCGTATCCTCAATGTGAACGTAATGAAGTTGGAAATCCTGCCGTGTGGTCACATGCGCGATGCCGTCGGAGTACTCCTCGGCCAGGTCTGCCAAAGTCTCGAGCTGCTCCGCGTTCAGTCCTCCCGCGGGGATTTTGATGCGCTGCATCCCCGGAGCATCCCACATGGTGTTCGGTCCCTTCGTCAGTTCTCCGGAAGGATAGCTAAGCTGTTGAACCGTCCTGCCGTTGTGCCTTTGCCCGTTGTCATAACGCTGGCCGTAGACTCCTCTTCGCAGGCGTGTTTCGGCAAACAGGCGCTCGTCGATCTTGCCCTGCTTTCGCAGGGCAATCTCCGTTTCGAAGATGTCTATTTCACGAGCCAGACTTTCCGGTATTTTCCCGGAGAGTCGTTCGGCCCAGAGTGAATTCGAAACCTTCATTTACACTTCGCCTCCATCCCAATCTGCCCACAATGGTGGTCAAGCAGCAACCGCGATTCGCCCACTTTACAGCAGTCCGGCCATTTCCGGCGCGCTTTTTGATGTTGCGCTAAGGGGCCCTTCAATCCGCCGGAAAAACAAAAACCCACCGTCGGGTTGGTCACCGAGGTGGGTTAGCTGCGCTTCGATCTGTCGTTTCCCTATCGCGCGATGACCCCACACGGCGGCGCACTGTTGCAGCAACAACAGATGCAGGCACCGATCTTGATCCAATGGCACACGGGACGCCTTCTATCATACAGCGCGGCGAAAGAAAGTCAATTCATGCCGGAATGGTTTGGGATGGACACAATTTGATTCTGGATGGGGCAAACAGCTGCCCGCCCCAGAAACGGGCGGCCTTTGCAAAACCCACTACCAACCAGGCAGGACGGCCTTGTAGAGGTCGTTCCGTCCCGTGTTTTCCGGGACGGAACGGGCATCTTCACGGCGTTTCTTTTGGCGCGGCAATCATTTCATCCATCAAGCGGGCAACCAGCTCTCCGGCAGGCAGAGCGCGGGCCCGAGCGACACCGCTGCCCGCCCATAAGGAAAGGAATCCGCTGTCGCCCAGTTTTCCGGCAGCCATTCGCATCGCGCGAGTCAAAATATTCTGGCGCGGATAGGACAGAATGATGTCCTCTCTCCCCGCCAATTTATGGATGAACGTATTCGCGAGACCTCGTGCCGGCCGTCCGGAGAATGCGCGAGTTATGACTGTCGTGTCTTTTCGCGCGGCCAGGATCGATTGCTTGTGCGCCTCGGACGCTCCAGACTCGGGGCACGTGAGGAAGGCCGTGCCGAGCGCTGCCGCGGAAGCTCCTAGTCGAAGTACCGCGGCGAGATCGCGGCCATCCATAATGCCCCCCGAAGCGATCACCGGAAGTGACACCCCGCTCCGGATACCGCGAACGAGATCAAGAGTCGGAATCATTGCGGCTTCAAAGGGGCCGGCAAACGTGCCGCGGTGCGCCCCCGCTTCGGCGCCCTGGGCTACGATCGCATCGACACCAGCCTCTGCCAGCATTCTGGCTTCATTCACGGTCGTGGCTGTGCCCAAGATCGCGATGTGACGCGCTTTGAGACGAGCCAACGCGTCGGCATTCGGTATGCCGAACGTGAAGCTGAAGATAGGGGGATCTGCATCCAGCACCGCTTCCAATTGCGACGGAAACAGGTCTGGCGGAAGTTGGGTCATTGTGGGCGCCGGCAAACCGAGTGCTTCATGGATTTCGGCTAGAACTTCCAGCATTGGCCTGGGATCCGGGTCGGTCTTCTCTTCATAGCCGCCGGCGAATAGATTTACGTTGAACGGCCGATTCGTCAGTGACTTGATTCGCCGTATGGTTGCTGTGATTTCGTCGGGTTTTAAATAAGCAGCTCCCAGTGAACCGAGACCCCCGGCATTCGAGACCGCCGCTACGAGTTCGGGCGTCGAGGCGCCTCCTCCCATGGGCCCCTGGATCACCGGATTCCGGATACCAAGTTTGTTTATCAGAGCGTCTTGCGGCACGGATTGCCTTCTTTCATCCCCTGACTTTACCGAGAGTCCGGGGACTATGCTTCAGGAACAAGCTTAGCAAGACTTGGCTTTCCCTGCTTTCGAAGAAGTGGAAATTGCGGAAACAATTTCGAATCCAACTGGAGCGAATGGCTCCCGGGAACGCCATTCTCCTGAATGGCGCTATCCTAAACGCGGCGGCGAATGGAGGCGGCATCGACATCCGCGTTGCGCCGACCCCTGCTGACAAATCATTCAAGGCGACGATTTCATCTCGAATTAGTTCGGTGGGATACAACACCATGCGAGGGTATCGACGGGATTCGTGCTCTGCTTCCACAGGCTGCGGAAAAAGTAGTTTATTTTGTCATTCCGAGCGAAGCGAGGAATCTCTTTGATCGGACTCCAGGAATAGAAAGAGAGATTCTTCGCTTCGCTCAGAATGACAAAAGGATTGGGGCCCTTTTTCCGCAGCCTCTCCAGTGTGCGGGCTCCACGCGGCGTCGCCAAAGCCCGCCGTGGCGGGCGTCGGCGGCTTGGAGCCGCTGCGAAGAATTCAGGTGCGCGTGGTTACATAGCGGTCCGGATTGCGGCTCTTGAGGAGATGCCGCAGCCGGTCGCAGGCCTGCTCGAGGGAGTCGTAAAGGTCGTCGATTCCCTTGATTTCGCTGGACATTTTTTCCGCGTCGATATCCGCCACGAGTTCATGGCAGAGGTTTGTGGCGCGGCGAACGCGGTCCGTCACAAGCATCGAAATAATTTCGCTTTCATCCCGGCCCTTGAGTTGAAATTCCCGCAATTGTTGAACCGCCAGGGCGGTCGTGCGAAGCGCGTCGACCGTGTCGCGGAATTCGTTCAGCAAACGGAAGTCGATGCCTTCGGCCTGGAGCGATTTTTCAAGTTTTTGCAGTTCGACGCTGGTCTTTTTGACTTGAAGATTCACGCCCCAAAAACTGTCGCTCGGAGTAATCAACTCGACGATAATGCCGTGCGAGACGCCTTCCCTGGAACTCGGGGTGGCCAGCACACGCGCTTCGGCTGATTCCGCGGAAAGAAAATTAGTGAGTGTGATGCGGCTGCCCACGCTGGGGTATTGCGTCATTTCCAGGAAGCCGCCGTTGGCATTGACTTGTTTCGCGATCGCATGTACCAGAACGGGCACTCCCTCTGTATTCCGCCAACTCGCCTCGATCGGTACCGCCACCAGGAACCGGTAGCTCTTTCTTCGCTCCACCTTCGATCCGTCTGGAGTGGTTCCTCGTGCTGTTAGGCTTGCTGCTTTCTTTCTATCCATGGAGCCTTCTCTTCCCCCCGCTGGGTTCGGCCGGCGTCAAAGGCAATTGATCCACTCCAACGAAGCATAGGCGTATGTCCTGAAAATTACTACTGTACTAAAGGACAGTAGGCAAGGCTCGAGACACTTAGTGCGGTCAAGTATTCCGGGAGTAACTATTGCGCAGGCGAAACGCGAATCGCATCCAAGGATCTATTGACCGGCTTCGGGAACGTCAACGTTGACGCGTGCTGGAATGGGACGATAACCGCTGCGCGTGCGGATGCGGTACTTTTTGTATTTCGGGTTGGTGAGTTTCACGGTGATGGTGCGCCACCCGCGATTGGGATTCGGCTGCGGGTAATAGCTCATAAAATACAGATGCGCAAGGTCTTCCCGGATGGAGCTGAAGGCGTCGCGCTGGTCCTTCCAGCTCTTTGCAAAGTACGCCTCGCCGCCCGTGCTGGCGGTCATGCGTGCAAAAACGGCGGCCGAAGCAGCGTCGAGTTTGGCTTCGCGCGTGCTAATCATGTAGATCGGGACGCCTTCGGACTGCGCCAATTCATCGACGTCTTCCGGAGAGACCATGCTGGAATTATCAGGGCCGTTGGAAAAGACGACGACGACTTTTCTGCCGGAATATTGGGCGGCATCCTTCAGCGTCAAGAGCAAGGCGTTATAGAGGGCGGAATCGTCGCCGTTCACGGTCTCGCGCACGCCCCGCAATACCTGGGTGCGGTCCGAGGTGAGCGACGCGGCGCGATAAAAATCCCGGCTGTAGGAATAAAACGCCACTTGGTACGGGTGGTCCAGCGACCGCACGAATTCCGCGATGGAATCCTGGGCAAACACAAAGCCCCGGCCGCGAAACATGTAATTGCTGGTGTCAAACAAGACGAAAACGTTGGAGCCGCTCACGGCCGAAGCAATTCCCTCGAGGGAACCCGTTTGGGCGCCGCCGCGCGGAGGGACCATTCGCCGGTGCTCGGCGGCTGCGTCGTCAACCGGATCCTTGGGCGGGCCGGAATCCTGCGCGGCCGCGAGCACATTCTGCGGGCCTTCGTTTCCTTCCTCAAAGGTGGCGACTTTTTGGGGAATTCCGTCCTCCGTAAGGTCAAAATCCGACGGGCGCAAAGTGGTCACGTAGTTTCCCTTGGCGTCCGTTACGGCCACGTTTAATTGCACCATGGAAACGACAACGCGAATGACGCTACCACCACTGTCCTGGCCGCGGTCCTGCGCCGCCAGCCAAAGTCCAAAGCTGGAAATGAAAATCAGGACGCTCATGCCAACAAACACTTGTCGTTTCGCCATGATCCCCTCGTGACCCCGCCTGGCGCATTTTTGCGAATCCCGCTCTGCGCCCGAATTCTTTATCGACAACTCGAAACCGTTTTATAGCCCGGCCGAAGGACCACCCTTCGGCAATGAGGCGATCTTGCCCTGCCGGAATTCTTCTCCGGTTTCCCGCATCGCACGCAGCACGGCGGACCAATCTTCCAGGTGTGAAGCGAATGTTTGCTCCACCATATGGCGCGTCAGTTGGGGAACCAGCACGTTGAGCATGACAGGCGAATAGCCCATCTCATCCGCTAAGCGCCCCCAGTACAGATTGCCCGAATCCCAGGATTCGGCCAGCAAACGGCTGGAGTAGTAGAGAAACGTGGGGATGGGCTTGATGCTCATCAGCTCCCGTCCATAGCTCTGTGCCAGAGCGGGGTGAGGGACGCCAAAATCCTCCGAAATTCGCTCGGTGTTTGTCTCCGCCGGGAAGTGGACCAGCAGATCGTCCAATTCCTTCCCTGCCGGCCCCCAACGCTGTTTATCGGAGGGATTTCTCCGGCGAGATTCAGCCGCCAGGTAAAAACTCTCCGCCGGGGCAATCAGAGCCAGGGCGTCATCCTCGTGCCCGGAGCGCAGGGCCGCTTCAACTTGCTCCAACCTTTGAGGCAGCAGGCGATCGGAAAGGATACTGACGACGGTGTCGCGCAGCTTTTCATCTTTCGCGGCGCCGGTCACAATCTCCTCACCTTCGCGCTGATATAGCGCGACCGCATGCAACTCGTTCCGGGTCACGGTCCACCATCGCGGCAGAACCGCGCTGGTGATCAGGCCCGGAACCAAGTCTTCCCAGATGAGAGACTGAACGTTCTGAGGCACGATAAAATCTTGCTCCACTCGTGCGAGCGCATACGGCAAATCGGCCATGGAGCCAATCAGATGAGCGCCGCCGCTCGCCGTCCATCCACGGCCAAAAATGCGTGGCGAGCGCCAAATCTGGTCGCTGGCGGTGGCAGCTTCACCCGAGTAATCGCCTCCGGAGAAATCATGGGATCGAACAAAAAGCGGGTTGTTGTGAATCATCTGGGCGCCGGGCGGCTCGTAGTAGGCGTAATTGAACCCCACTAAAGTGTCCCGCAAAAAAGGAGTGAGCAAGGCATGCGCTTGAGTCAATTCGGCGGGGCTGCCGGGGGCCTTGAGGATTTTTATCAAATCGGTTCGCATCTGCAAGGCGGTGTGGCGGTTGCTGTAAAGCCCGGCGGCAAATTCAGTCCTCTCACTCTTCGTAAAAAGAGGCTTCGGCATCTCGAATTCCCGCAGCTCCCCGGCAAGGGGGAGCAGCGAATCGGCGATTTCCTTGCCCTTGGCCATTTGGTCGAGGCCATCACCCAAGGAAATCAGCGTGTCCAGAGAAACCAGACGCTGATCGTCAATCACTTGACGCATTCTGCTGGCTATCTCGGATCGTAACTGTTGTCCCTCTTTGCTGAATTGCTCGGGACCGGCCAGCAAGGCCAAGAGTTGGTCTTGCGGCAGATAAGTTTTGCCAGTGGAGGCGCGCAAGAGTTCTGCGAGCGCTGTCCGCCCGGCCTCATACACTTGGTCAGCAGAATGCAGCGAGCCAAACGCGTTGAGGATTTTTTGCCAGGAATCGTTCAGGCGGGCGTCTGGAATCTGACCTTGCCGGGCCAGGATTTGCCAGAGGCCGAGATTGGCTTGCAAAATTCCCAGGGCATCCGTTCTTGCCAGACGATCGGGGATTTGATTCAGACCCTCTGCGACAACTAGAAACCGAGAGATGGATTCGTTGTTCAACTCGTGAAATTCCGCAAACACCGGATACTGGTCGCCGAACAGCGGGAACTTTTCGGCCAACAGGCGGGCCGTCGGAACATTGAGCTGCTCCCCAGGACCACGCCCGCGATCAATCTCCGTCAACATCAGGAAGTTGTAGACCGGCCCCTCCGGCATCGCGTATCGTGAAACACCGACCATTCCTTCCACCACCTGCTCCGGATTGTCCCAGCCCCTAGCCTTATCGCCCCATTCACGGATGAGCTTGGAATCCGTTTTGCGGCGCAGGATTTCCTTCCAGACATCGATATTTCCGGGGATGTGAGGCTGGCCGTTGGGATCGATATGTAAACGAGCCTCGAGCAAAAACAGGCCGGGGTCGGGGCGAAAGGAATGCTTGGTCGGGATAGGCATGAGGTCGCGCCCGCGAAGCGCGTCGTAAAAATGTTGCAGGCGGCGGGGCGCGGTGAAGTAAGCCTGCTGCGTTAGGTTCACTCGCGACAGTGTGTCGAAAAGTGAGGCCAGCCAGCCGCTATCTTTGGCCAAAAGCCGGGAAACGAAATCGGCCGGAGAACGCGGATTGGCCCCGACCAGATCCTTCCAGGCGTTTTCCGACGCCGCTCCACCCGGAACGAGAACTCTTCCGGACCGAACACTAATCTGGCTGCCGTAAAAATCCAGGACTGGGGCGCTCAAAATCAATTTCTTCGGACCCAGGGATTGCCACAAAAATTGACCCGTTTCGGTATCCATGCGGGACATCGCCCAATACAGACGAGCCAATTCGGGATCACGCAAGATCGAGTCAACCACTCCGCGGTTGGCATTTTTTTTGTTCTGCACCCAATCCGACGACTTGTAAAGCACGGGAACTTTCGTGGGAGCGAAGGGAGTTTCAAACGGCTTGCCTACCCGCAGCGCCTCCTCCAGGTCTGCCAATGGGAATCCGGAATCGATGGTAAGAAATGCCCGGTTTGCGTCGGCGGTCTCGAGCGCGGCATCCGGCCCGCAGGCCCCTTGAAGCCGGTAGCCGAGAATAACAAGAAGCCGAGTCGCATCCTCGCAATTGGAAACGTGAATCACTTTCCCTGGACCTGCCAGGGCTTGCAATTCCCGCGCCTGATCCATATACCAATTCACGAGGACCAGGAATTCCGTGGGTTTGCCGTCTTGATAGCCGCTCATGACGACGTTGCGAGCCAGCAGCGGCAATACTTCTTCCGGAGTGATTTTCTGACTGATCGCGGCCATTCGCAAAAACGAACGTAGCGGGCCGGGGATGGCCGCTTCCTCCGCGGGAGAGGAACCCTTGGGGCCTGAAGATTGGGGCGCAGATGAGGCTGGCGAGGCGGAACGTTGGGCCGGGGTTGGGGGAACCGCGCCCCAGGAACGTTCAGAGAGGCCAGCGAGTACACACAGAAAACCGCAAAGTAGAAAAGCGCACAAGGTGCGATGAGATTTCATGGGCCATACCTCCACCGACCGTTGGAGACGATGACTTTTTAAACCCTGGGTGGCACCGAGGACTGCGGCGAAGCATTCCTCACTGCACTACCCCTATCATAATGCTCGCCCGAACTTGGTGATCTGCACTCACCAAAACCTTTGCCAAAATCTGAGTTTTGATTCTGTCCTATGTCCCGGCGGGCCCTCTTTCCTTCTGACGAATGCGTTCTGTGTTTGCGAAGGATAGATCATCTTTCGGACCTCAGTCAATCACCTCGGCTTCATGACACGTATCGGCAAATACCTCCGCAAGGTCAGTGGAAATCCATGAAGGCGTCTCCATTCAGTGGAAAATTCCGCGGTGCATTCCATCGGTGATTCACTTAAATTCTCTCCGGTTCATCGGGGACAGATCCAAGATTCACACTCATCGTAAAAAGGCACCACGGCTATACGAATCAAAGCCTGCAACGCACGAAAATATCGTGCCTTCTTGGGGCGGGGGATAGGGGGAATGTACAGGAGAAGACTTTTTTAATCAACTGTCCATAGATTGCCGTGCAGGATCGGTACGGAGGCGATACCAACTCGCACCAACGGAACTGATCGCCGTCCCCTTAACAAAATTCACTTTTTCCAGCGGCTTATCACTCGACGGTGCTGAGGGCTTGGAGTTGGGATTCCAGCGTGGCGCAATACTCGCGTTCGGACGCGAGGTCGGTCTGCAGCTTCTTGACCAGAGACTCGAGGCGTTTCATTTCCATGCGCAATTTCTGCAGCTCTTGCGCATTGCCGGTGGGTGGGCGCAACGGCGCGGCAGACACAGGCGCAGGAGGCATCGCTCGAGGGGCGGGGGGCGCGGGCGGGGGCGGTGGAGAAGGTTTGGAAAACGTTTCAGCGGCGCCCTCAAAAAACCGATTGAGCGGGCTGACCGTACCGGCCTGGTTCGACGCAGGCGTCGGGACCGGTTCGGCGCGATGCAAGAGTTTTCTAACCCGGGCCACCAGGTCCTGCGGATGAAACGGCTTTCGAATCAATTCGTCCGCTTTCACTTCATGGGCCCGTTCGGCAACCTCTTTGTTGACCACTCCCGACATCAAGAAAACCGGCGTCCCGCCAAGCAGCGGGTGCTGCTTGATGAATTCGCAAAGCTGGTATCCATCTTTGTCCGGCATGATGACATCGCTGATGACGGCATCGGGAACCGTCTGATCGAACTGGGCCACGGCGGAAGCCATGTCGGAGCACGTCACCACATTAAAATTCTCACGACGGAAGGCGATCTTGACGACCTCACGCATGGTGGCGCTGTCATCAATGAAATACACGTTCGGCTTGGCACCCGGTTGCAGCAGGGTAACATCGTTCATGAGACTTCCCTTTCCGACAGATGTTGGTTCGCCTCGTCAAACTCGCGCAAGGCGTCGAGAAGCAAATCCATCGAGCGCCGATGGACGGTGCGCTGGTTCGCAGTGGCGCCGGCGACCAGCTTGTACACGCCGATCCCCGACCGCTGGCAATCCTTGACGATTTGAAGGACCGCTTCCTCACCAATCAACTTTCCGTATTCGGCATGATGAATCTCGCCCGATTCAAAGAACAGGACGGCGTCAGTCTCGCCCGCATTGACGTGTAAGGCGCCGGTTTTGCGCGTCTGGTCCAGCATTTGGATGATGCCGGGCAAATCCAGATGAGCAAGACTTCCGCTGAGCGACGTGTCCGTCGTCGAGAGCATTTCCGTCGGCTGGAATCCATGCCGGGAGCTGCGCAGAAATGCGCGGATGTGGCTGGCAATGTCCGCGGGATTCCTTCTGCGGTCGATATAATCGTCGCAGCCGGCGCGGTAAGCCTCCAGTGGACCCTTCTCCGCGCTGTTGCCCAGGGCCATCAGCGGAGTGTTCGCCGTTTTCGGGTCGCTGCGCAGCACCGCAACGATCTCGAAGGCTCCCATTTCCCGAAGTTCGGTGGCGCAAAGAATGATGTCGGGCGGATTCCACTCAATCATCGTGAGCGCATAAGACGCCGCCGGGTGATGAAACACCTGGAAACCTTCCTTCACCAATGCCTCCGTCATGCGTTTGACAAAATAAACATTGCTGTCAATCAGCAGGACGCGCGGCGCCGCTCCGGCCTCGCTCATGACAATGCCTCTGTGCCGTGGATCGGTTCCTCATGGCTCCTGACGCCGGCCGCGATGGCCTTTTCGAGATCCAGGACGTCAATCTGTTCTTCATTCAGTTCCAAGTATCCGGTCACAAATTCTTCCTGACGCATCGAAGGGAGCATGATTCCGGCCAGGAGTTCACATTCCCCTTGGACCGGGATCGCGCACCTCTCGGAACTATTCGATAGGTGCCGTTCCACGACCAGAAAAAATCGTGTCGCGGGAGACGGTGCGCCCAGCACACCAGGTCCCAAGTCCAATACCGGAACGATTCGTCCTCGCCGCAAGACAACGCCGGTAATCAGCGGGGTCGTGTGCGGAAATGAAAATAGCAGGGGAGATGCAATCAGCTCCGATACCCAATCGCGAGACAACGCAACCCGCCGTGTTCCTACATGAAACACGACGAACGAAGGGACGAGAGTGCTGGTTTCCGCTGTCATCTTTCATGCCTCGAGACTGCAGCGGTCAGGAGCAAGCCTGGATTCTGCTCTTCGAGCTGTTGCCGTTCCCCCGTCGTCAGAAATCCCAGGGGATCGACAACCGGCAGAACCTTGCGTTCCAGAACCGTGAGGCCGCGATACCAAATGCGTTCTTCCCCGCGGAAGGATTGGGGCAGCGCCAAGAGCACTCGCATCTCCGCCATCTCTTCAATGCGGTCCACCAACACGGCAACCGGCGCATTTCGCAAGATCAGCACTGTGGTTGGCCGCGACGGCGGCAGATGGAAATGCTCGTAGCCGCTGACAACATAATAAGAGCGCGCGTCGCGCTCCACGATGTGGCGAACTTTCCGCAACACGGGCCGGTCCAGCTCCACGACCGTTCCGCCCAAACTGTCCGTGCTCCGAATTTCCTGAATCGAAGCGGAGGAAATGGCGAAGCTGTATTGGGCAATCGAAAACACAGCGACCTGTTCCCTCCGGCGATTGTCGCGTGGCATCCGATCGGAGCTCGCCGGCTGCGTCATCGCGATCCTATGGGCTGTATTTGCCGGCAAATGGATTCCAAATATTTTTCGATCGCAGGAAACATTTCATCGATGCCGACGGTTTGATCCACAGCCCCCGTTCGAATGGCCTCGGCCGGCATCTCATACTCTCCAGTGCAACCGGAGCGGGAGGCCTCGCCAATGGCTCCCTGGGGGCAACGAGCGTTCAGCCTCTCACTCCGGCCCTACGCAATCAGTTCAATGTAGGATTCGAGCAACAGTTCGGCTCCAAACTCAGCGTTCAGGCAGAATATTTCTGGAAATTCACACGCGGTGCGTATGATTTCAACACCATCCTGAATACTCCGCTCAACTTCCCAATCCAGTTTCAGAAATCGAAGATCGATGGCGCTCTGGTGCGCGTGACCCTAAATAACGTGCATGGCTTCAGCGCTTTCACCGTGCTGGGACACAGCCGATCTCGCCTCTTCAGCCCTGAAATCGGCGGTATCAATTTCGGCGCGGCGTACGCGTCCGTTGCGCGTCCGGATCACGATCAGGGATTCGAGCAGACCACGAATCTTCAGTACCAATTTCCCCAACGAGAGTTCCGGGGCCTGTGGCTTGGATTGACTTGGCGGTTCGATAGCGGCTTGGTGGTCGTCAGCGTTCCTGACTACGCGACCGCACTTACGCTTACGGGTGATGAGCAGCAGGAGATCGGCCTATATTGCGCCAGCGTCTTCGCTACCGTCGATCAGCCGCTGCGGACTTGCGGTTCACCTCACAATGGCGCGACTCTCATCCACATCGTTCCTGCCGGAACCTACAATGCGGATACGAACCCCTCGCGCATCACGCCGCGCAATCTTTTCGATATTGCTCTAGGTTCGGACAATATTTGGAAGAAAGAACACTATTCCATGGGTGCGAAACTAACTGTGGTGAACCTTACGAACAAAGCCGCACTGTACAATTTTCTTTCGAGTTTTTCGGGCACCCATTTCGTCACACCGAGAATCCTTCAAGCGGAGGTGACCTTCCACTTCTAGCCGTCCCTCTAGGTCCGAGGATTCGCTATTGTCGGCGACCCGGAGACCGTCGCGACCGGACGGGCCAGCGGATTAGTAGTTGCTCGGTTACGTTGGTATTTCAGGCAGATGCGTGCACCCCGGCCCAAGATATAGCGGTCTCAGAAGCTTCCGCCAGTATGGCAGGAAACTTGGTTGGGCGTTGATCGTCGTGCATAATACGCTTGGGAGTTGACGCTACTTCATCTGAATTTTGCCAAAACCCAAAGATCCCGCCGCCGTCAAGCTTGGACGGAAGGGTGGGAAGGCAATCGCCAAGCGCGGGGCTGAATACTTCAGACAGTTACAAGCCAAGCGCAAGAAGCACAAAGGCGGTCGGCCATCCAAGTCCAAGAAATCCGCCTGAGAAGCTCATTGAAAAACAACGAGCGCTCGTTGTATAATTGTACACAGTGCGGAGTGCAATATGATAATTGGCGACCGCCTACGTGCCGTACGTGAAGAGAAAAAGCTGTCCCAAGGGGATATCGAAAAGCGTACGGGCTTGCTTCGATGCTACATTTCTCGCGTTGAGAACGGGCATACCGTTCCGGCCATCGAGACCTTGGAAAAGATGGCTCGGGCGCTCGAAATTCCTCTCTATCAACTGTTCTATGACGGCGAGAAGCCGCCTCCGCTTCCGACTCTTCCCAATCGACGGACTGCTGCCGACCTTGCCTGGGGTAGTTCCGGCAAGGAAGTCGTTATCTGATGAAGTTTCGCCAGCAGCTCAGCAGGATGGATGAAGGCGACAGGCGGCTACTTCTCTTCATGGCCCAAAAAATGTCGCGCCACGTTGCCGGTCGGCAAGGAGCCAAGGCGTAATGCGGAGTACAGTCACTGACCGGAGTTTTGCGCCTTCGACACTCGGCGTCAGAGAATTGGATACGAGCGCGGGCAACCGCTTGCACGGAGAAGCAATCAGAAAAGGCATACACCCGTATGGGGCAGGAAGGGGTGGCCCTATGGAATTGCAGTGCCCGAATTGCAGGAGCACAGACCTCAAGAAGGTATCTCTAGCCTACCAAGAGGGACTTCAGCGCGTGAACACGCGCACGCGATTACGCGGCGTCGTGGTCGGGAGTGATGGGCCTGATGTGGTTGTGGGCAGAGCAACCACGAAAGGGATACAGCAGACAGAGATCTCGAAAGCGCTGACTCCTCCGAAGAAATGGTCGTATGTAAAACTCTTGGCTGGTCGGTCTTGGTGTTCCTATCGGTCGGCTGGATAG
>CAVRDJ010000005.1:0-5891 GCA_963719875.1 uncultured Acidobacteriota bacterium
CTTGCCCGTCGCGATGGCCGTGCCGCCGTTCCAAGTAAAAATGCGTGCGTTACTTTTTGAAAAAGTGATGCTTCTCATCGGAAGAACCCGTTGGACAGTCGCGCGGACGCCCGCTAAATTGGTAGACTGGGGTACATGTGGACAGACCTTTAAGCCTTCCGGGCGCGCGCCTCACGCCATTGCGAGGGAGCCGGTCAAGCCCGTGGATTTACCGCTACGGCGTGCCGTCGTTTTGCGTGGCGGTGGCGCTGGCCTCAACGATTCTGGTCCAACGGTTTTTTCCTTACCCCTTTTTGTTTCTATTTTTCGCGGCCGTAGTGGTAAGCGCTTGGTTTGGAGGAACCACGGCAGGCCTTTTCGCCGTTCTGCTGTCCACACTCGCCGTGGACTATTTCTTCGTGCCTCCCTTCTATTCGTTCACGGTCAATGCCACCGAGATGGCTTATTTCATTGCCTTTGTTCTGTGTGCGTTCGTGGCCAGCGGAATCAGCTCTTTTAAAAGAAATAATGAGCAGGAGTTGAAGGAAGCGCGCGACCGGCTGGAGATTCGAGTCGCCGAGCGCACCTCCGAACTTCAGAAGTCAAACGCAGAGTTGCAGCACAGCGAACAGCAGCTGCGGCTCCTGACCGAGGTGATTCCGCAGCAAATATGGAGCGGGACCTCGGACGGCTCGATCGATTATTGCAACCAGCGTCTGCTCGACTATGTGGGCCGCAGCCTCAAGGACGTACAGGGCGAGCGGTTCCTCGAAACCATACATGCCGAAGACCGAGAGCGGTTCCGGCAATCCTGGCAGGAAGCACTGTCCAGCAGCGCCCCTTTCGAGGGCGAATGGCGCGTGCGCGGCGCCGATGGCGAGTACCGGTCATTTTTCACGCGGGGCGTTCCGCTGCAAGACACCGAAAAGCAGACTGTGCGATGGTACGTCACCAATACGGACATTGAGGAGCACCGCAAGGCCGAACAAGCCCTGATGAAAACCCAAGCGGAGCTGGCGCACCTGTCGCGCGTGCTGACGATGGGAGAACTCACTGCCTCGATAGCCCACGAAGTAAACCAGCCACTCGCTGCGATTGTGACGTATGGACATGCCTGCCTGGAATGGCTCTCGACCAACCCGCCAACTCTGGATGAGGCGCGGCAAGCCGCGAAACAGATTATTCAGGATGGCACACGAGCGGGCACGGTGCTCAGCCGCATCCGCGCTTTCTTCAAAAAAGAATTTCCCGCCACACAGTTGCTGGACATGAATGAAGTGATACAAGAGCTGGCCATCTTTCTGCGCGACGAGGCCAAGACTCGCCACATTATCTTGCGCACCGAACTGGCTCCCGGTTTGCCAAGTGTCCGCGGAGATCGGGTGCAACTGCAGCAGGTGTTGCTCAATCTGGTCATGAATGCCATGGATGCGGTGGGCGAAACGCCGGGAGCGCGTAAAGAGATTTTTGTGCGTTCACACCGATACGAGAGGGACAAAATCATCGTGCTGGTTGAGGATTCCGGCGCGGGCGTTAGCGCAGAGATCGCGGAAAAGATCTTTGATCCTTTTTTCACGACCAAGCCCAAGGGCATGGGCATGGGTCTGTCCATCAGCCGCTCGATCGTGGAATCGCACGAAGGCCAGTTATGGGCCACAGGGCATCCCGCCGGCGGGGCCGTATTCCAGTTCACTATTCCCATAAGTTCGGAGAAATTGTGATGACCGATCTAAACTCCACAGTTTTTGTCATCGACGACGATGTTTCTGTACGAGAGTCGGTCGGAAACCTTCTGAAATCGGTAGGCCTGCGAGCGGAAGTCTTCGGCTCGACCGAGCAATTCATGAGCGTGAAACGCTCGGAAATGCCCGGCTGTCTGGTGCTGGATGTGCGGCTCCCGGGAGTGAGCGGTCTGGAATTTCAGGATGCGCTCGAGAAGGCAGGAATTCATATTCCCATCGTTTTCATCACGGGTCATGGCGATATTCCCATGACCTTGCGAGCACTAAAGGCCGGGGCGGTGGAATTCCTGGCCAAGCCGTTCCAGAAACAGGAGCTGTTGTCGGCGATCGAGCAGGCATTGGAACAAGATCGGACCCGCCGCGAAGAGGAGTCGGAATTGGCTTCGCTTCGGGCGAGGATTGAAAAGGTCGCGTTGCGGGAACGCGAAGTTACTTTCAACCTCACATTGCTGGACAAAATGGTTAGACGGCTATCCACGGCGGACCCGCTGCACGAGGTGCTCGAGGAGGTCGTGGAATTTGTCGGCGCCGTGGTGCAATGCGACTCCTGCATAGTTTATGTATTGGAAAAAGACGAACTGATATTGCGGGCCTCGAAGAACCCGCACCCCGAGGTTCTGAACCGGTTAAAAATGGGGGTGGGGCAAGGCATCACCGGATGGGTAGCCGAGCATTGCGAGCCGGTGGCAATGTCGCACGGCGCATACGAGGATCCGCGATTTAAATTGTTTAACGAATTGCCGGAGGACCGTTTCGAGGCCTTCCTTTCGGTCCCGCTTCTAAGTGGCGGGCGGCTGGTCGGAGTGATCAACTTGCAAAATCGCGAGGCACACCAATACAGCAAGCGGGAAATCAGCCTGATCGGGACAATTGGTTTTCTGGTGGGCGCGGAGGTTGAGCGAGCGCGGCTGGAAAGCGAAAATTTCAAACTCTCCGATAAACTCGAAACGCGGAAAATAGTCGAACGCGCCAAGGGAATTTTGCAGCGCGACTTGCAGCTTTCCGAGGAAGAAGCCTACCTCACATTGCAGCGAGAGAGCCGGCAGAGACGAAAATCCATGAAGGAGTTCGCGGAAGCAATCCTGTTGAGCGAGGACTTTAAGCACAAGAAATGACAGTCCGTCGGGTTTGCCCGCGGCCTGTTTTCCACCGGAGAAATCAAGATTGCGATGGCCGTAATCAAAAGTTTGAATTGGACTTCGCGGTAGAAGTCGCGCAAGCTGACACTGTACTTTTCGGCCAGCCGCGCCGCTGGTCCTTCTTTTAGTCCCTTTAGCTGTGTCCATTCCCTAGACACAAAGCGCTCCTCGAAGAGCCGGCAATTGCACCGCCCCGCGTCAAACGCGAGCGATGGGTGTGAATTTGCGTCCACGCGCCTGACCTCTCGCTATGCGTGTGGCTGTGCGGACGATCGATATCTGAATCGTGAACCATTTAAGAGGATGCGGCCAGCGAGCGAACGATGAGCTGCAGTGAGCAGAAACGGCAATGATCAAGCAGATTAGCGAAATAGGAAATTTTATTCGCCGACTTCGAACCGAAGTCAGGTTCGGCAAACTGTCACGCGCTCCGCTGCAACTGCTCCGGCTGGAATGGCGCGGAGATGTCGTGGAGTGCGACTGGATGGCACGGGCGGCCGATCCCTGGGATGCGGGCCTGCCGACAATCGTGGCCGAGCGAAACACGTCAGTCCAGGCGCTGGAAGATGCCGTCAATGTCCGCGATCTGTTGTTTTCGACCTTACCGGATTTGTCGAGCGGGGTGTTTCGTGTCTACCGGGAGGCCGAGGGTTCGCCTTCTATTTTGATCATCGCCGGCAAGGTCACCAGGAAAGAACGGGTTCCCGTGGGCGTTCGATCTCTGGCAATGCGCGCAAAGTTGGTCGGATTTCGCTTCTGGTTAGCTGACGGAGTGCTCAAGCCATTGCAGCTCGAAGAGAGGGAAATGAGTTTGTGACTGGAAACGAATTGTCCCCGTAAAAGCCGCAGTCGTTTTTGAACCGGTTTGTATTTCACAGGTAAGGATTTCACTCATGGAAAGGAGAAAAAAGATAATGTCTGCCAGATCAGTGCAAGGAAACAGACTAACATTAGCCGACAAGTTTTCGCGGTTAGGACGCAGGATGAGGGACCCCGAATGGCGGCGTTATGCGAAGCTCGTGTTCGCAGGGAAGTTTGCCGGAATCGCCCTGGTTCTATTGATCATCGCGGTGGTTTCCGGCGTTTTCTTTGCGCACGCGTATGCCGCCGATCCGGAAGTTAAGGCGGCCGACGTCGTAAACCCGGTGAACACGGCGTGGACGCTCGTCGCAGCTTTCCTGGTTTTTGGCATGCAGGTTGGCTTCACAATGCTCGAGGCCGGCTTCTGCCGCTCCCGTGAGACTGTAAACGTACTGGTTGAATGCGTGGTCGATACCTGCCTCTGCGGAATTCTGTTCTATGCCATCGGCTTCGCGTTCATGTTTAGTCACGGAAACGGGCTTATTGGCTACCACTGGTTCTTCCTGCAAAACGCGCCCGCGACCTACGAAACTACAGGCGTCGCCTTCCTGGCCGTGTGGATTTTCCAATTTGCTTTTGCGGACACCTGCTCGACGATCACTTCCGGCGCGATGATCGGCCGGACGGGTTTCGTCGGCGACCTTCTTTACAGCTTCTGCGTTACGGGTTTCATTTATCCGATCATCGGGCACTGGGCTTGGGGCCCGGACGGATGGTTGGCGAATATGGGAAGCAGCGGGCACGCGTTGCCAGCGTTGGGAATGGGATTCCACGATTTCGCGGGATCCACCGTGGTCCATACCATTGGAGGAATGATTGCTCTCGCGGGCGCCATTGTTCTCGGTCCGCGCCTCGGCCGCAAATTCAAGCGCGATGGCGGCAGTCCCATGTTGCCGCATGACTTGACCATCGCCGTCACCGGCGGGCTGATTCTCTGGTTCGGTTGGTACGGCTTCAACCCGGGCAGCACGCTTTCGGCGATGGATTTTCAAGGTATCGGCCGGGTGGCAACGAATACCACTCTCGCGGCGTGCGCGGCGGGCCTCAGTTCCATCATCTACGGCTATTTCTGGACCAAAAAGTGGGACGCGGGCTACACCACGAATGGATTCCTGGCCGGACTCGTCGCTATCACTTGTCCGTGTTATTGGGTGACTCCAACCGGTGCGGTGCTGCTTGGTGGAATCGCAGGGGTCATCGTGATCCTTGGAGTTGATCTGTTGGAATACCTGCGAATCGACGATCCCATCGGCGCGGTTCCCGTTCATGGTATTGCCGGGATCTGGGGAACTATTTCTTTGGGTTTGTTTGCCTGCGGGGAGTACGGGGCCAGCGGACCGATTTCTCCGGACAATTCCGCCGCACTGAAAGGGCTGTTTTACGGAGGCGGGACGCAGGTGCTGGTGGCTCAAATGATCGGCAGCGCGGTCATTACCCTGGCTACCTTCGGAGTGGCCATGGCGGTGATGCTGGCCGTCAATGCCACCGGGACTCTTCGCCTGCCGGCAGAGGCGGAGCTCTACGGTATGGACTTGCATGAACACGGGATCTCAGCCTACCCGGAGTACGAGATCTCACCGTTTGCCTCACCGACTGGCCTCATCGATCAGATCAGCGCGGCCGAGAAGGCCAGCACCTACTCCACGCCCAGGGCGATGGCGCGAACGGGTATGGACAAAGTACCGCCGACCCCCAGCCGCTCATCTATCTAGCCAATACAGGCTCGCTGGGCTTCCTCAGGGAGGCCCAGCGAATCTGTTGGTACGATGAGAGCGTTACCAAAAGCCCATGGCAAGCCAAAACGTGCGAAACTTAAGGAGAAAAAATGATCAAGATTGAAGCCATCATCCAGCCGTCCAAATTTGAGGCGGTGAAAGCTGCGCTGATCGAAACGGGCATCGATGGCATGACGGCCTCCGAAGTGCGAGGTCATGGCAGGCAGAAGGGACACACCGAGACCTACCATGGACACGAATACAGCGTGGACCTCCTGCCAAAAATTAAACTTGAAATCGTCGTGGAGGATCGCCTGGTGGACAATGTGGTTGATGCCATTACCAGGAGCGCATCGACAGGCAAGATAGGCGACGGCAAAATTTTTGTGTTCAAAATTGAAGAAGTGATCCGCATTCGCAACCGGGAACGCGGCGTAGCCGCGCTTTAGAAATGC
>CAVRDJ010000006.1:0-8652 GCA_963719875.1 uncultured Acidobacteriota bacterium
AGTAGTAGCTTGCTGCCGTTCAAACTAATTGCTCGGCAGAGCGGAGATGGGACGATTTACAGGATAGTCTTTCCAACCTAGGATCAAATAAATCTCCGTCTCCCGGCGTTGAAAGCGCCGGCGCAAGCTAGCCCAGGGCAACACCCTGGGAATCGGAATCCCTCAATTGCATTGCGCCCTGAAAGGGCGCAGGAGCCCTTCCGCCCTTTCAGGGCGGACGAAATCATCTTGGCACGATCCCCGGGGCGTTGCCCCGGGCTGGTATGCTCCGCGCCGTTGGCGCGACACCATGGCCGTGTTTTCAGGCGAGGAAGTTACTGAAAAGGACCCATGCAAATAGATGGATTCCAGGTTTGTGCGGCCCCTATCAGGAATGTTTGTGGACCTATTTGTGTTTGTTTTCCACGTGCTCGTCAATCCACTTCAAAATGAGATCGGCGACCTGGTTGCTGTTCTTGTCCTGCATGAGCATGTGGCTGTTGCCGAATTGCCCGTACTTCGGCAGGTGCATCAAGGTTGCGTCTCCGCCTGCGGCGTTGACCTGCTGCACGTATTTTGCGCAGGAGTCGAAACGTTCTTTCCACATGGTGGGCATGGAAGGAACATCGGCGAGGTGATCGCCGAAAACGACGAGCGTCGGAATTTTGGCCAGGTTTGAAATCTGTTCTGGATTCAGCGCGGGGCACACGGTTTCAATCGTGATCGTCGCTTTAATGTCCGCCGGATTGATGAGCGCGGCTTGCTCGGGGAAAAAACCCGATTCGGAGTGGCCCATTAAGATCGCGCCCTTTAATTTGATCGCCAGCCCCGACAAATTCGTCCATGTGGGATTGACCGCGGGAAGCCCGCCGTTCAGATCCGGAATCACTTGCTTGCCGAACTCCTCGAACGCCTCCACCGGAAATTGCTCATCCGAGAATGCTTTTCCCATGCTGGGGCCGAAGCGGAAGAGGAGCCAGGCGATCTCGTGTGTCGCGGTCCGAATTTCGGGCATGTCGCTGGCTGGGCGCTTTCCCAATTTAATTTCGTTGAGGATCGTGGCATCGAATCCGGAACGCGCGCGCGAGACCTGGTCGGGAAGATAAACTGCGCGATGCTTCCTTAGGAAATACTCGTTCCAGCCCATGCGGCCATCGGGAGTGGTTTCGTAGCTCTTGGAGCTGAGGCAGCAGCCGTGCATCATGACGACGGGAACATGCGAATCGGCGCCCTCCGGGATCTGATACTGAACGTACATCTGGTCGACCGTGATGTTTCCGGTGTTGATGCCGGTGCCCAAAAAACCGGTGGTTGATCCTGTGAGCGCATCGGTGTAAACGGTGCGGCCGCCGACGAAGAAGCTGCCTTGCTCTTTAAGGAGCAACGAATCGGCCATGGTCACGCCTGCGGCGGCAAAGGGTAGGACTGTCACCGCCACGAGCAGAATGTACGTGCGCGCTGGTGTTTTAAACTGACGATTTTTTTTCACAGGGATCTCCTCTGGCTGTTTTTCCGGCTTGCGGAAAGGTACCATGCTTTCTCATTTCAAGCGAAGCCCGGGATCGCCACGCATTGGGCCAGTTTCCGATAACGGGTGCCAGCTCAACCGGTCGATGCAACACCATCTAATCGGTTGATCTGAAAATACTTCGCATCGAGAATCGATCTGCACGGCAGTACTCAATCAGAACCTAAACAGGGCTTTGTTTCATTTGAAACAACGCTCGCGAACGAAATCAGTTTCGTAGACTCTTACAAGAAGACTCCGAGCAAGTGTTGCATCGACCCATTGAGACCGCCGGACTTATCAGGAGTTGACCATTGGACCCCCACTGTTCGCTAAGAATGTAGCTGTTTCACTCTGTAGATATTACAGTAGTACGTGCCAAGGAAGCTGCGTCTGACCATGTATCAAACTGAAGGATTAACAGCCTCGAACGTCGGGAACACCAACTTGTATAAATTTGACCGGGGATACACGTGGTTTGTTCTGATTGCGGCAAGCCTGCTCTTTATCTTTCTACTGGGGATTACGGTAGCAAACAGGCAGGAAGCGCTATCCTCTCCAGGACTGTTGGGTGCCGTCGTCGTGATGTTGCTAGTAGCGGTGGGTATCGTGGCCTACACCGTGAGGCGCTCCAAGCGCAGTCTCAAGATCAACGACGACGGAGTTTTCCTACAAGACGGTCGAGGTAACGAAATCAGCAGCATTCGCTGGGTGGAGTTGGGTCGAGTGAGCGAGAGGCGGGAGTTAGGGCAATTGGCCCTTTGGGACAAGGCTGGAACAAGAAGAGTCCTGGTCGAACAGCTATTCCAGAATTTCACGGCGATTCGATCGCGGATCTTGGATGAATACGCGAAAGTCTTCACAATAGAGCCGCTGCCCATAGAGTTTCGGAATCCATACCCACTGAACTATCAGAGCGTCCTTATGGCGGCGATTGTTGCGTTCTTTGTTTGGGGCTCCTGGAGCGCCAATCGGCAAAATGCCTCAGGGCCCTCCGTCATCTTGGCTTTTTTCGCGATCCTTGGCCTCGTAAATCTTCTCAAGCTCTATCCTGGGCTGCGAGGGCCGTCCGTCTTGTTTGACGATCGACTTGTGTTGCGCAGCCTCTTCAAAACAAGAGAGATCTACAAAAAGGAAGTAGCCTCCATTGATTTAAACGACCGAGCTAACCAGAGCGGCACCAGATTTTCGCTCATAGCGCTCAAAATGGGCAGCGGGGAGCAGGTCAAGATAACCTTCGCATACGGCAGCATCCTGGAGATGTATTTGACGCTGCGAGCATGGTTGGCCCACTAGAAACGCCAACTACTCCTGATAAACGGGATTATCGGAAACTGGCCCACCACCAAAACTCCAACCTGGCCCACTACCGAACGCCATTCTTCTGAGTGGCGTCGCGCAAGATGCCAATCGGGAGATTGGCGTTCCCGGGCTCTAGATCTCAGCTGTCGTAATCGCTCCGAGAGAGGCTGAACTCACCAGCGCCGCGTACTTGGCGAACACGCCGGTCTTGTAACGCGCCACAGGCGGCTTCCATTTCGCGAGACGCGCCTTGATTTCGGCGTCGCTCAAATCGACGCGCAAACTTTTTGTCGCCAGGTCGAAAACGATTTGATCTCCCTCAGCGACAATGGCGATCGGTCCGCCGCGCGCGGCTTCGGGAGCGGCGTGTCCGGCCATCAGGCCGCGCGTCGCGCCGCTGAAGCGGCCGTCGGTCAAGAGCGCCACGTCTTCCCCCAAGCCAAGGCCGACTAAAGCAGCAGTCAGCCCGAGCATTTCGCGCATGCCCGGTCCGCCGCGCGGCCCTTCATAACGCACGATGACGACGTTGCCCTTTTTGATTCGTCCCTTCACAGCGGCATCCATGGCGTCCTCTTCCCGGTCGAAAACGCGCGCCGGCCCTCGGTGGAAAGGCCTTTCGTGGCCGGAAGTTTTCACCACGCAACCTTCCGGAACCAGATTGCCGCGGAGAATCATCAGGCCGCCCGTATTCTTGATTGGGTCTGAAAGCGGGCGAACCACATCCTGGCCGGGACGTTCTTTCGCGCCCTGCGCTTCTTCGTCCAGCGTTTTCAGGCTGGCCGTCATTTGCCCGCGATGGAGCAGGCCCGCGTCCAGCAGGCGCTTGGCCACGAGCGCGGGCCCGCCGGCGTTGTACAAATCGACTGCGGTGTATTTTCCCCAGGGCTTCATGTCGGCGAGGAGAGGCGTTTTTGCGCTGATGTCGCCGAAATCATCGAGATGGAGTTCGATATCCGCTTCCTTGGCCATGGCGAGTAAATGCAGGACGGCGTTGGTGGACCCGCCGGTCGCGACCACGGCCAAGATCGCATTTTCAAACGCCTTGCGTGTCAGGATTTTGCGCGGCGTCAGGCCTTTGCGGAGCAGCTCCATCACCAGGGTGCCGGCGCGATACGCGGCTTCCTCCTTGCGCGGATCGGTGGCTGGAATATTTCCCAGTCCGATAGGTGTCAGCCCGATAAATTCAAGGGCCGTTGCCATTGTGTTGGCGGTGAACTGTCCCCCGCAGGCGCCCGCGCCCGGGCAGGCCACCGTCTCGATTTCCTTGAGGTCGGCGTCCGACATTTTCCCGGCGGAGTGCGCGCCGACGGCTTCAAACACATCTTGAATCGTGACGTCGTGCCCGCGGAAGCGCCCCGGCTGAATCGAGCCGCCATAGAGGACGAGACTCGGCAGGTTCAGGCGCGTGAGGCCCATGGCGGTTGCGGGGATGGTCTTATCGCATCCGGCGAGAGCCACCATCGCGTCAAACATGTAGCCTTGTCCGACGAGCTCGATCGAGTCGGCGATCACTTCGCGGCTGACGAGCGAAGCCTTCATTCCCTCGGTGCCCATGGTTTCGCCGTCACTGATCGCGATGGTGTTGAATTCGAGCGGCGTGCCGCCGGCGGCGCGGATTCCTTCTTTCACTTTTTCCGCGAGCTTGCGCAAGTGCGAATTGCAGGGCATGGCTTCGATCCACGTATTCGCAACGCCAACGAGCGGTTTTGCCAGGTCATCATCGGTGAGGCCGATCGCGTAGAAATAGGCGCGCGCGGGCGCCCTCGACGGACCGTCAAGGATAATCCGGCTGTGTTCTCTGAGACGCGAATCCATCATTCCTCCGGAATAGTGGCTAGTGGCGAGTGACGAGTGGCGAGTACGGTGCACTGGGCATTTTCACTAGCCACTCGTCACTCGGCCTAACTGGCTTACGCGCCTTCGGCGATCACGCGGTTCTTTTTCATCCAGGGCATCATTGAGCGCAATTCGGCGCCGACTTTTTCGATCGGGTGCTTCTGGCCGGCTTCGCGCAGCTGTTTGAAATTTTTGAGGCCGGTGGCGGCTTCGTTCATCCATTCCTTGGCGAATTTGCCGGATTGGATGTCTTTGAGGATGACCTTCATACGTTCCTTGGTGGCCTTGTCGATTATGATGGGGCCGCGCGTAAGGTCGCCGTATTCGGCGGTGTTGGAAATCGAGTAGCGCATTTCGGAGATTCCGCCTTCGTAGACCAGGTCCACAATCAGCTTCATCTCGTGGCAGCACTCGAAATAAGCCATCTCGGGCGCGTAGCCGGCTTCGACCAGCGTTTCGTACCCCGCCTGAATCAGCGCGGTGAGGCCGCCGCAAAGCACGGACTGTTCGCCGAAGAGGTCCGTTTCGGTTTCCTCGCGAAAATTTGTTTCAATCACTCCGGCGCGCGCGCCGCCGATGCCGCTGGCATAGGCCAAGCCGATTTTCTTGGTGTCGCCGGCAGGGTCTTGATGGATGGCCAGCAGGCAGGGAACTCCCGCGCCCTGCGAAAATTGATGGCGCACGAGGTGTCCCGGCCCTTTGGGCGCAACCATGAACACATTGACTTCCTTGGGCGGCTTTATGAATCCGAAATGGATCGAGAAGCCATGAGCGAGGGCGAGATATTTCCCGGCGCGCATGGCCGGTGCAACATCGGTGTCGTAAATTCCCGGCGTCAGCTCATCGGGAGTGAGGATCATGACGATGTCGCCTTCTTCCGCGGCCTGGCGCACCGTCAGCACTCGCAGCCCGGCCTTTTGCGCCTTGGCGACGGATGCGCTGGTACTCTTCAGGCCGACCACCACGTCGCAGCCGGAATCCGCCAGATTCATGGCGTGGGCATGGCCCTGCGATCCAAAACCGATCACGGCAATTTTTTTGTCTTTGATGTAGTTCAAATCCGCGTCTTTATCGTAGTAAACCCGCACGATTCCTCCTGTGAAAATCCAGTCGGTTCAGTTTTCCGGTGTGTAGCGGCTCTTGTCGGAACCGCCCCCATTATGCCCGGTCGGGAGGCTCGCTTCCAGTGCCTCTGCTCAATCTCGGATCGACGGAATGCGAAATCGGCCGAACTGAGCAACTCTCCCAAACTGTGAGAGTTCATCGTGCCATGGCGGGCGCGGCGATGTCCACGATATCAAAGAATTCGCCGAGTTTGAGGCCGGGCCGCTTCCGCCAGGGAATCGCGGGGCGAACGATGGAATGGCTTTTTCCATTTGGCCGAGCCGATTCAGCAACTCTTTTACACTCTATTCATCAAGAATTGAGCGCCTCTTAACCCCTAGTTCGAGAAAACGTACTAAAAACCCAACCTCGATGTTATCAGACACTAAATTCAGGAGGACGCTCGTGAAACCTTTCGCCTTCGCAGCTGCCAGACTGCTTCTTCGCGCTTCGCGACAACTCTCAGTCCCTCTAAGGCGAGCGATCGCCATCATTGTGCTGGTTGCGATTTCACTAGCGCCTGTTGCTCCGGTTCCCTCCGCGGCGCCTGTGCCAGCCAAAGCCCGCACGAATTTTGAACGCGATAGCGATGACCAAACCACCGGCGGATGCAACCTCAAATCCGCTCGTGGCGATATCCAGCGTGTGATCTACATCCAGTTCGATAACGTTCATTTCAGAAGGGATAATCCGAACGTGCCCTCTGACTTGGAGCAGATGCCCCACTTGCTAGACTTCCTGACCGATAACGGCACGCTGCTGACAAACCATCACACGCCACTCATCTCTCACACTGCCGATGACATCATTACTTCCCTCACGGGCGTCTACGGGGACCGGCACGGTCAGCCGATTTCAAATAGCTTCGATTACTTCACTTCCTCGGGGCCATTCTTTACGTCCTCGCTTCAGTACTGGACTGACATCGTCGATCCGACGAACGACCCGACATATTACATGATCACTCCGGACGGCAAGAATGCGCCGGCCCCCTGGGTACCATGGACGCGAGCGGGCTGCAATGTAGGCGCTGTTTCGACTGCAAATATTGAACTGGAGAACACCGGAGGCGACCTCTTGACTGCGTTTGGTTCCGATCCCATCGAGCTAGGAATTGCTCAGGCCGAGGCGAGTTCCAATCCCAACAAAGCCGCAGCGGACTTTGAAGGCATCTCGATTCACTGCGCGAAGGGTAACCCAGTTTGCTCGACCGCGAACGGAGGCGAGGCGGACATTCTGCCGCAGGAGCCCGGGAGCTACACCGGATACAATGCGCTCTACGGACATGTCTTCGTGGCGCCGGTGATCAGCCCGGGCGCAACGCTTTTGGACCTTGATGGAAACCCAATTACAGATAGCAACACGCCGAATAATGTTGGATTCCCGGGCTTTGGCGGAATTACAGCCGCTGAGTCTCTTGCTTATGTGGCCGCCATGCAGGAGCACGGCGTCCCTGTCACCTACGCGTATATCTCCGACGCCCATGATAATCATCCAGCTCAAGGCGATACCCTTTACGGACCAGCGTCCTGCTTGACGGACCCCGAGAAGGGAGGCCTTGGCCCAGGGGACAGATGCTACGTAGATCAACTGGCATTTTATGACCGGGCATTTGGGAAATTCTTTGACCGGCTCGCGGCCGACGGCATCACAAAGAAGAACACACTCTTTGTGATTACCGCGGATGAAAACGACCACTTCGCGGGAGGCCCCCCGTTCAACCAGGGCTGTGACGGCTTGACGATAGCATGTCTCTACACGCAGGGGACTCAAAGCGTGATCGGCGAGAT
Source organism: uncultured Acidobacteriota bacterium (assembly GCA_963719875.1). Classification (GTDB taxonomy): domain Bacteria; phylum Acidobacteriota; class Terriglobia; order Acidiferrales; family UBA7541; genus Palsa-360. The sequence goes on from CAVRDJ010000006.1 coordinate 7,519, forward strand.
TGACGCCAACATGACCGGGCTGCTGGCTACCGAGCCCGCACCTTCCATAACGGCGGGATTCGATATTACTTTTGATATGGCGCCGTCCTTTTATGTGAATGGAAATCCCCCGGCTGGCGATCCGTTGGCGCGCCAGTTCGAACGCGCCGGCCGCTGGGCTTAGCGCGGTGAACCCGCGGACTGGCGCCGCCGATATTCTGACCGCCGCGCTGGCCGACCCCGTGGAATTGAAGCTGCTTCATATGCTCACCGGCGATCCTCTGCGGAATCCGACGTTTACGATGTTCGGAAACCCCGACTATTTCTTCCTAACTGGACCACCCAATTGCAGCTCCCCGTGCCTGGTCCAGGATCCAAGCTTCGCTTGGAACCACGGCGGCATCCAACCGGAAATTGTTCATACTTGGCTAGGAATAGTTGGACCGGGTGTCCGAAATAAGGGCATTGACGACGATGTCTGGTCGGATCACACGGACATCCGTCCGACCATGCTCGCACTGACCGGCCTCCACGATGATTACGAGCATGAGGGGCGTGCACTCATCGAGGAGTTTCACGATTGGGCATTGCCGGACGGTGTGATCGACAGCGGGGACGAATTCGTTGAACTGGCTCGCGCCTTCAAGAAGATCAATGCCCCCAATGCCGAGCTCGGCCGCGAAAGCCTCCGCATTTCAACGACGGCCCTGGCCGGTGACGATACGACATATGACCATCTCGAAGACAAGCTCGCCGGGATCACTTCCGTTCGCGATCTCCTGGCCGGCGAGATGCTGGATCGGCTGGAAGACGCCGAGTTCAACAAACAAAAAATCTCTGGGTCGGAAGAGCAGAAGCTTGTTCACGAGGCTAATGAATTGCTGGAGTACGTGAGGGACCTCGCGCATCACTAGCTTTTGTTGCGGAACAAGGGTTTGCTAGAGAAAGCCCCGCCTCTGAAGAGGCGGGGCCACAGCAGGTGTTTGTGTTTTTGCAAGTGCTGTATCCCGGGTCTTCAGACCCGCGGCTTATCTATGGTGCTGAGTCAATACTTCATGGCTGAATCGATTCATATTCTGGCTTGGGGATAGCATCCTAAGACTTTCGCGGAATCCGTGAAATGCGTGAGCTCCTCGAGCGCCGCGCGTGTTTCCG
>CAVRDJ010000007.1:0-84314 GCA_963719875.1 uncultured Acidobacteriota bacterium
TGCCAAAAATAACGGAAGTGGCTTCGTCCTGCGCCAACACACAACCGCGGGCCGCTTTGAGGGCCTGAACGCCTCTTGCGCCGTCATTCCCCATCCCGGTCAGCACTACTCCCACAACGTTTGCGCCGCCATAGGCCGCGGCCGATTCGAACGCGACGTTGGCGCAGGGACGGTAGCCCGAAATTCTGGGCCCATCATCCAGCTTTATCCGGCCCGTCAGAGAGATCCGCAGGTGGTGCGATCCGGGACAGACGTAAAAGGTACTCGGCTGAAGCGCCTCATTGGCCTCCGCTTCCTTCACTCGAATCGATGCAACCTCGGTGAGTTGCAAGCTGAGCTGCGAGGTAAAGGTAGCCGGCATGTGCTGGACGAGAACGACGGCCGCAGGAAAATCCTTTGGGAAGCGAGGGATCAAGCGCATCAAGGTGGCCGGACCTCCGGTGGAGGCCGCGATCATAACCAGAGGAAGCCGCGTTTCTGAATTTCCAACTTCTTTTGTGAGCTGCCCCTGGGATTTCAAGTCCATGCCAGCGGAGGGATCATGCCGCGCGGCGGTGCGCACCACGCGGACCTTCGCCGCCATCTTGATTTTACCCAGGAGCTCATCGCGCACGTTTTTCATATCCAGATCGATGCCGCTGGAAGGTTTCGTGACGAAATCGATGGCGCCCAGTTCCAGAGCGCGCAGCGTGCTAGCTGCGCCTTGCCGCGATTCGGAGCTGACGATCAAGATGGGGCGCGGGTTCTGCGTCATGATGTGCTGCGTCGCTTCCAGGCCGTCCATCCGCGGCATATTGATGTCCATGGTCAGCACGTCCGGCTGAAGAGACTGCGCCATCGTGATGGCTTCGCGGCCGTCCTTGGCCTGCCCGACCACTTCCATTTTCGGATCGGTGCGAATGATTTCCTCGAGAACTTTCCGCATGAATGCGGAATCATCCACAATGAGCACTCGCGTCTTTTTTTCGGCAGCTGCCATGGTTATGCCAGACCCAAAGCCGGCGCGGTTAGACGTTGTTGCCGCTCGGCGGAATTCATCAACTCCTCCACCACCGCGAGGAGCTGCTCTTCCTGCACGGGTTTGGTCAGGAAGGAAGCGGCGCCTTCCTTCATGGCGCGCTCGCGATGCTTGGCGCCCGCCCGCGAAGTGACCACCAGGACCGGGATCCGGCGCGTCGCAGGATCCTGCCGCAGGTGCGACATCAATTCGTAGCCGTTCATGCGCGGCATTTCAATATCAGTAATAACTAAATGACAACCCACCTGGGCGACCAGCTCCGCGGCCTCCAGCCCGTCCGAAGCCAGCTTCACGGAATAACCGGCCTTCTCGAGAATTCTGCCGACGAATTTGCGGACGCTGATCGAGTCGTCCGCAATGACCACGACTTTTTCCGCGGCAGGCTCGTCCACCGCGGCGGCGGGAATACTGCCGGCAGCGACCGCCAGGGCTCCGGGTCCGAAAATGCGAGCCGCGTTGGCGGAGGGAACGACAACGTCCACTTCGGCCGCGGACGTCCCGGCCAGGCGGTTCACATCCACCAGCAAGATCAAACTGCCATCCGTGGAAATCGTGGCTCCGGGGAAGAGTTTCACCCGGCGAAGATACTGGCCCAGATTCTTGATGACCACTTCGTCCTTGCCGAGGACCTCTTCGACGACAACGCCCACCTGGCGCCCCGCGGCGCGGACGATCACCATATTCACGTAGCCATTGGTCGGCTCGATGGGAGGAAGAGCCAGCGCGGAATCCAGCCGAACTACTTCCGTAACCACGCCTCGCACTTTCGTGAGCAACTTCCCGCCAACGTCTTCAATTTCCGCCGGGCGCAACCTGCGGATTTCCTCCACGACCGCGAGGGGCATGGCCAGGACCGTCGTGCTCGAACGCACAAAGAGGGCTTGTGAAATAATCAGGGTGAGCGGAACTTTTACTCCGAAACACGCGCCCTTCCTCATTTCGCTGCGAATTTCAATTTCACCATTCAAGGAATGAACGTTGCTGCGGACCACGTCGAGTCCCACGCCGCGCCCCGCGACTTCGGTCTTGGATCCTGCCGTGGTGAAACCGGGATGAAACAAGAAAGCCCGAAGCTCGTTTTCCGAGAGATGTTCGGCTTCCGCAGCGGAAATCAAACCGGCTCGGACTGCGGTCTGTCGAATCCGCTCATAGTCGAGCCCGCTGCCATCGTCTTCCACTTCGATAAACACATGATTGCCCCGGTGAAAGGCGCGTACGGTCACCTTGCCCCGTGCGGGTTTCCCCGCTTGTTCGCGGGCCTGCGTATCTTCGATCCCGTGCGCGATGGCGTTGCGAACCAGGTGAATCAGAGGATCGGTGATCTGTTGCACGATGTTGTTGTCGAGACGCGTGTTTTCACCAACGAGTTCCAGATCCACGGACTTGCCGCAGACCTGGGCCGCGTCGCGGGCCGTTCGCGAGAGACGCGTGTACAGATTGCCGATCGGCACCATGCGCGCTTCCGTGATCTCATCCTGCAAATGGTGGCCAAGCTTGGTGAATTCATCGATGTCGCCGCCCACGCGGCCCACAAATCCCCCGAGCTGCGAAAGCACTTCCGAGATATCGGCGGAAATTTCGGTCAACGAACGGGAGAGAATATTGAAGTCATCGTAGCGGTCCATTTCGAGATCGGAAAAATCAAGCCAGCCGCCGCCGGAAGCCGGCTCCTGGGCGCCTGGCACGAACCCAGCCGTTTTCCGCGGACCACCGGGACCCCCGTTGGAATTGCCGATCCCCATGCGGGTAAATTCGTATTTCTCCTGAAATTCCGAAACCTTATCGGACAGCCGTTTCCTGGAAATCCCGAGGACTTCAACGAGTTTCTTCAGTTCCGCCATGCGCCCGATGAGGCGAGTTCGATTGATGACCAATTCGCCGACGCTGTTCATCATGTCGTCGAGGCGGGCGAGAGAAATCCGAACGGACTTTGCCGGGGTGCCGCGTTCCACGGGTTTCCCACGTGCGCCTGGTGATACATTGGCAGGCGCAACCGGCGCGGCATCCGATTCCAATGCTTCGGGCCGAGCCTCTTCTCCTCCCATGGCGGCATCTTCCGATAGCTCTTCCGGAACCCACCGCGCGATCCGCGCCAAAAGAGGGCCAACGGTGGACCGCATCTCGTCGTCGCTCGCCCACTGCCGGTGCAGGAATTTCCGCAGGGCATCGATAGACTGCAGACAAACATCGGTGATCTCCGCGCTCGAATTCAGCGCTCCATCGCGAAGCTGCCCGATCAAATCCTCCAATCGGTGCGCCACCGCGCCCAATCGCCGCAGGCCCACCTGCGCTGCCGATCCTTTGATTGTATGAACCGAACGGAATAGCCGGTGAATCTCTTCACTAGCCGGATTGGATTCCATGCCCAGCAAACATTGAGTCGCAATTTGCAGATGCTCTTCCGCTTCCGGGATGAAAAAATCCAATACTTCCCTGGGGACATCGTCGTCTTCCGGCAGATCGTCGGCAAGGTTCCCTTCGGGCAGTGATACGGAATCCCGCGCCTTTGTCCCAAGGCCAGTGGGCAGGACATCTCCCAGTGCGGATGGGGACGTGGATGCGCCTCCAAATGCAAATGCGTAGCGGTGCTTGAAAGCGGCAATGTCACCGGCGGTTTCGTTGCCGTCTGAACTGATTTGAAGAAGATCAAACTCGAGAACGGAGATGGCGTCCGCCAGGAACTCGGTGAGCGGGCCGTACGTGTCAGGACTCAGCTGCGCCTTGCGGGCATATTGAAAGACATGCGCCAATCTCCCGGAGACATCCGCGAGGAGCGGGAAGCCACGGCGGCTGGCGGATTCGGCCAGTTCATGCGCGGCATCGTAAAGCCGGGCGAGATCGTCGCTGGTGGACTGGGGTTCGACCGGCAGAGCGGCGTATTCCCGCAGATATTGAAGGCGCTCGGACGCGTCCTGCAGAAATTGTTCGAGCGAATTGGAATCGTGCGGCGTCATGACCCGTTCCCCTGCGCCGCCGGTTTCTGTTCGGTCTTTGTTGCGGGCGGCTTGACGTAGTACTGGCAATCTCCATGCACCGCCGTCTCGAATTTGACGGGCGCGCTCTTCATGGATTCCGAGTGGCCGAGAAAGAAAACACCGCCGGGTTCGAGCGTGTCATAGTACCGCTGCATCAGTTCGTTTCTCCGCTCTTCGGAGAAATACATCAGGACGTTCATGCAGAAAATACAGTCCATGCGGCCCACATAAACCGACCGCGCCAAATTCATGGGCGCAAATGAAATCATTTTGCGGAGGCGCGGCTTTACTTCCCAGGAATCTCCTATTTTCTTGAAGTGCGTTTGCAACATCAGCGGAGTGACGCTGGCGAGACTGCGGCCCGAGTAGATCCCGCGTTCCGCCTGCTGGAGCGCGTCACGGCTGATGTCCGTAGCCAGGATTTCAATTTGCCACGCATCGGAAAACGGCAAGGCGTCCGCCACCGTGATGGCGATGGAGTAGGCCTCTTCGCCCGTCGAACAGCCCGCACTCCAAATCCTCAACACGCGCGGGTTGCGCCACAAGTTGCGCGCCTGGACTTCAGGAACCACCACACGCTCGAGTGCCTGGAAAATATCCGGGTAACGAAAGAAGGATGTTTCCTGCGTCAGCAGGCTTCCGAGAAAACGGTCATATTCCACGTTGGAGTTGCGGATCCGGCGAAGAAGCGTGGCGGCGTTTTGTTCGCCACTGGCGCGCAAATATTCATTCACGCGCGGGGCGAAGAACCGCTCGCGCGAGGCATCGAAGAAAATAGCCGACCGCTCTTCAATCAGCGTGCGGAGCTCATCGAGCTCCGAAGCGGTACCTGCGGCCGGCATCGTGGATGATTTGTCCATGCGCGTTCCAGTGATCCTCAGACCAGCCCACCTGGGCCGATTTCCTATGGGTTACCGCCTTGCCTCGACGACGACTGGTTCGCGCCGAACTGTAGAGGTTGGGCCGTTGGAACGGAATTGGGACAGCGCATCGACGAGTTGTTCGGAGAGCTTCACCAGCGAGCCCACCGTGCCGGCCGCCTGGCGGGCGCTCTGCGAGGTCTGCCGTGTGATCCCGGAAATGATTTGCATGGCGTTGGCGACGCCTTCCGTGCCGCGCACCTGCTGCTTGGAAGCGAGTGAAATTTCCTGGACGAGTTCCGCGGACTGGCGGACGACGCTCGAGATGGCCTCCAGCGCTTTTCCCGCCTGATCGGCAAGGCCCGCGCCGACTTCGACTTCCTTCGTGCCTTCCTCCATGACGACCACGGCTTCGTTCGTCTCGGCCTGAATGGCTTTGATGAGCGCCGCGATATCTTTGGTGGCCGTGCGGGAGTGTTCGGCGAGTTTGCGGACTTCGTCGGCGACCACGGCGAACCCGCGGCCGGCTTCTCCGGCGCGCGCGGCTTCGATGGCGGCGTTGAGCGCCAGCAAGTTGGTTTGTTCGGTGATGTCGTTGATGACGTTGATGATTTCGGAGATTTCCAGGGAGCGATCGCCGAGCGACTTGATCTTCCGCGCGGTGGCCTGCACGGAAGAACGGATGCGCTGCATTCCCTCGAGCGTGTCGCGCACGGCGCGGTTGCCCTGTTCGGCGGCGTCGAGGGCGCGGCGCGCGGCTTCGGCGCTGGCTTCGGCGTTGTTGGACACTTGTTTCATGGAAACCGTCAGCTCTTCGACGGCCGAGGAGGTGTTGGTAATTTCCTGATCCTGCTGGCCGGTGCCCGTGTTCATCTCGTCGGTGGCGACGAGAATGCGGTTGGCGTTGGTGGAAACTTCGACGGCCGCATTGCGCACGCGGTCGAGAACGGTCGTGAAATTATCCAACATAAAATTAATTGAGTCGGCAACATTGCCGAGCGCGTCGTTGGTGACCTTTCCGCGCAGCGTCAGGTCGCCCCGCGCCACCTGATTGATGAGGTTCAGCAGGTCCGTGATGCTCTTCTGGAGCAGTTCCTGCGCCTCCTGGTTTCCGTAGGCCTTGGCAACGCGCGCGGCGGTCCGATTTAGATTGTCCGCGATCAGGCTGAACTCATCTTGCACAGGCACTTCCGCCTTGGCGCGCGAATCGCCTGCCGCGAACCGCTCGGAGAAGGTAGACAGCGCTCCGATCGGGACGAGCACGCGGCGCGGCAGCGTCATCAGGAGCGCGAGCGACGTAATCACCGCCACACCCGCGGCAATCAAAAATTCCGTGCCGGCGCTTCCCGAGGTTCCGCCCTGGAAAACCGAGGCGCCCCCTGAGTGCACACCGGCTTCATAGGCCAGGCCTAATATCCCGAATAGCGCGACGCTCGTCCCTATGACAAGCATCCAGATTGTGGAACTCAACCGGGTCTTCATGACTTCAAAACCTCCCTCATCTCGCTTTCGCAGCGCCCTGCTTTTCTGCCATCCCTACGGAGCCCGAAAATCGCCCGAACTAAATGACGGGCACGGAAAAAAGTTGAATCAACTGGCGCAAGTCCAGGACCAGGGCCAGGCGCTCATCGTGCCGCAGCATGGCGCGGCAGTGCGGCATGTCTGGCGGCGCGTGGTCGAGGAGCGATTCCGAATTCGCCGGGAAAGTCCCAATCACTTCGTCCGCGGCGATTCCCACGTGCATGTCCTCGTTGTGGTCATCACCGGCCAATACGGCGACGATGACGCTGCGGGGCAAGAGTCCCGGCCGGCGTCCTTCGGTGACAGCGATATCCACGGCGGGAATAATCGTGCCGCGCAGATTGAAAACGCCCATCAGGAACGGCGGTCCGAGGGGCACGCGCGTCACTAGCGGCCAGTCCACAACTTCTTCCACTTCGAGTACGGGAAGACAAAAACGCTCGCGTCCGGCGCGAAAGACGCAAAATTGCCGCGAAGGAGGCGCGTGCTCGCTCAATCCGGAAATCTCGGCCAGCTCATCGGACTGCATATCCGAAGGAAGAGGATCCAAGTAGGTTTCGTCCGGCATCAGGCAAACCGCCTTACTTCACGCAAGAGATCGACCGGCGCAAACGGTTTCGCAATGTACCCGTTAGCGCCCTGTTGTTCGGCCCAGTAACGGTCACTCGCAGTCGATTTTCCGCTCACCAGAATGATCGGAATGCTCTTATACGCTTCCGAGTTTTTGAGCGCCCTGCAGACCTGGAAACCATTGCGCTCCGGCATGACAACGTCCAGCAGGATGAGATTGGGACCTTCGGAATCGATGGTCTGCTCGATCTGAGAGGGATCGCTGATGCCGATGGCGCGATATCCTTCCTTTTCCAGAACGGACTGAATCATCCGCACCATGCCCACCGAGTCATCGACAATCAGAATCTTTTTCACTGACTACGCCTCAGTTCAAAGTGCCCCAGTAAGAGAAAGCAAGTGCAGCGCCACTCGTCACAATGAGTTTCTCAATCCGATAATGCGTTCAACCGGCTGAAATCGAGGCCTTTAGTGCCGAGCCGGCGCCGGTCAAGTCTTGGACGATTCGGCCAACCGCATCTCCGGCGTCTCAAGGTGAGATTTTCTCTCGCTCAATTCCATCTCATTCTCGATGGAAGTGAGCCGCTGGACAATTTCGTTCAGTCGCAGCGCCATGGTGTGAATGGTTCGCACGGATTCCCGGCAATGGACTGGCAACGGCTCCTCGGAGAGCAGAATCAGATCCGCATTGCCAAGAAGAGACGTGAGGGCGTTGACCATTCCGGGGCGCGCTTCCAGCAAGGACTTGCCGAGAAGGCCATAACGTTTTTGCGAAAGATTCGTGATTTCCGCTTCGCCCGCGCGCCTCTCCGCCGCCGTCCGGCGTAATACTTCGCCCGCCACGGAAAATAAAATCCCGGCCCATCCGGGACATTCCGGAAGCAGGATCCAGTCGCTGTGCACGGCGCGAACCGCCTCCAAACTCTCCGGGTCGCCCACCGCGCAGACCACGGAATCGGGATGCACGGCTGGCCCCGCCGGAAGAGCCACGCGTTCACGCAAAGGCCCGACCACAACAATTTCGTAGCCGGAAGAACTGGCCTGCCCACTGACACCCGAGGAGACAGCCGTAATGATTGGTGAATTCTTCACCCTTCGCCAGCGGGACACCAAAGACCGCACGAATTCGGAATCATCGGAAACGATCAGGATTTGGCCGGGAGTCATCGTTTTTCCGGTCTTGGCTCATTTCCCTTTTGGAGTTGTTCTGCTTCTTCCACCAGGGAGAGCAGCCGTTTGAGGCTGATGCCCAGATTTACCGCGCCGTCGGTCTTCATGGTTCGCTTGAGCTGGTCCACGCGTTCTTGAAACCGCGGGATTTCGCCGCGCGCGTGGGCCACGGCTTGGTGCAACGCCTTGAAATCCATCAGGCGTTTCCGCCGTTCGATCGATGTGGAGAGCAGGGCGCGTGCCACGATGAGCCGCCGCAATTCTTCGGAATCCTGTCCCGAATCGCTGATGAATGCCGCCACTTCCCATGCAGAGAGTAAGATCCGCGTATTTTCCACCGTCACCGTGGTCATCGAGCGCCCTCGAACAGGCGGGGTCGCGATCAATTGTTCCCAGATCTTCTCTTCCAAATTCTCGACGTCAGTCACGCCGATGTCGGGAAGCGCCTGGTCCTGGGATCGAGCGGCTGGCAATAAATCGGTATTCGAGCGAGCGGCGGTATCCGCAAGTTCCTGGGGTTTGCCGGAGGGGGGCGGCAAGTTGGACGCCGGGGGCGGCGCCGCGGGAGTCACCGCCTCGGTAGACTTGTTCGTGCGAGGAGGCTCGGCGCTCGCACGATCCTCCAGTCTACTTTCTTTTATTACCGCTACAGTAGATGCTGGGACGGCGGGCGCCGCCACAGGCCCCAACGCTTCTTCCAGGTCTTCCCGAAGGCACATCAGTTGCTCGTACGGTTGAAATGCAGAGTTCTGGCTGTAATCGTTCTGGAAGGGAGGCTTCCAATGCTGGTGAAACTGGCGCAGTTTAGAAATGGGTTCCTCGGAGGAAAGCCCCGCTCTCCGGCAATCGACGACTTTAAGACCCCGCTTTTCCAGCTGATTTAGAGCCGCGCCGATGGCGCGCAGGTCCGCATGAAGCCACCGGATAAAAGACCGGCGAAGCAAAAAGTTGAACCGGCAAATGGAAACGAGGGCGGCCGATTCATAGAACATTTCCCCGATTCCCGCTTTCACGATCTTGCCTTGGTCCAGTAGGCCCTGGTCCATGAGGTCGCGCAGACTGCGGCACTGTTGCGCCGCCTCCAATATGCGATCGAGCGGCTCGCAACTATCGTGTGACCCCGGCTCCACTTCACCCAGAACGGGCCGAAGGATTTTCGCGACATCGGAGATTTCTATGCGTCCGGCAATCATGTCCTGCGGAGCGCAAAGAACGAAATACTGAACCAGGAGCAAATCAATCTTGTCCCGGTCGGCTTGAAGTTTTTCCGGCTTCCAAAGGTGGCGCTGAAGAAAAAGACGGAGGCCTTCCTCACGCGCCACACCCGGGGTGGCGAGGAAATGCCGAAGGTGGACAGCTTGCACTTGCCGGTCCACATAGTCCAGCCAGAGAAGATCGCGATCATGAATCTTTTTGTCGGACCACGGACCAACTTTTGTCCCCGAAGGATATGGCCCGCCGGCGAGATCGAGTTGGCGTGTCAACGCTTCATAGATCGGATACAACCGGTCGAAATCCTCCCAGGTCTGAGGCACAAAGGAGGAAACTGTATCCGGCTTCCGAGTGCCGTTGCGGTCTGTAGTAAGCGATTTCACGATTAACCTTGAATGATCCAATTGCGGACTTCGGCGACGAATCGAGCCGCGACGGCCCGGTGGCTGACGGCGTCTCGTATCGCTACAACGACCGCGTCCGTCCTCAGGGACCGGTCGGAATTCTCCAGATGAAGCTTGTCTGTCAATTGCAACGGAAGCCGCGATTCGAAGAAAACCATCATGGAAGTGCCGAATTCGATCACGGCGCTCTCTTCCAAGTGATGGCCATTCCCTCGTTCCACGCTGACCAAAATCGAAAAGCGCAGCGGCATGGCGTTCGGGAACAACTTAGCCAAAGTCCGCAATGCGGACGCACCATGAGACGGGGTCGTGAGATTTGCAGTCTGGCGCATGATTCCGGCTAAGGGCTTAACGGCGGTGAGAAAAACCCAGGTTTCATTTTCTCGATCGCCTAAGCGCAAAGGCCCACAAGGAGTAATGCAAGAGAACGACCAAAGGCAGGAAGAACCCGCAAAGTCACTAAAGAGTTCGTTTTCTTGGAGTTTGCTCCGGGGGGAAGAGAAGGTTTTACCACGAATCTCAGATTGCGACCCTTTGTCTCACTCGCAGGGCGCGACCGGCGCAGGTCACCGAAGAAAATTCGAACAGCACAGCCGCTCTTGACTGTGCGGTTTTCGCCACTTTCGCAGATCCATACGTTGAGTGGCGATCGAAAATTCGCACGGGCAAGTCAAGTTGTGCATCGAACGTGATTGCAACAAAAACGCACAGGCAAGAGTGCCTGTGCTACTCAAAGCTTTCCCGCAAACTCTTCAGATTGAGACTTTCTCGCCTTGCTGATTTGCGGAAATTTGGTAGCGTTTGAGTTTGCGGTACAGGGTCGCTCGACTAATTCCCAATAACTCGCCGGCTCTCGCTTTGTCCCCACCTACCTTGTCAAACACGCGCTGGATCGTTAGTCGTTCGAGTTCATCGAGCGCAACCGTGGAAGACGGGTCATCCTCCCCGAACTCGGGCGGTTCCATTTTGACCATGCCATTGCCGCGGAGCAATGCAGGGGACAGGTCACCCTCGTCAATGACTTTGCGGTCGCCGAGCGTAACGGCACGGCTGATGGAGTTCTCCAGTTCGCGACAGTTGCCCGGCCAGTCATAGCGCATGAGCAGTTTCATGGCGGCGGAGGTGAACTTTATGTTTTCGCCCTCCGCCAGGCGTTCTAGAAAATATTGGGCCAGCATGGGAATGTCTGAACGCCGTTCGCGCAAGGGTGGGAGAGTGATCGACACCACATTCAGCCGGAAAAAGAGATCTTTGCGAAACGATCCCTCACGAATTGCGGATTCCAAATCGCGGTTTGTGGCGGCAACCACTCGCACCTGCACGTGGATGCTTTCGTTGCTTCCAACGGGCCGCACTTCCTTCTCTTGCAAGACTCGCAGCAGCTTCGCTTGCAGTTCGAGAGGCAATTCACCGATTTCATCCAGGAAAATCGTGCCTCCGTCGGCCGCCTGAAACAATCCGATCTTGGATTTGGCCGCTCCCGTAAAGGCTCCCTTCGCGTAACCGAAAAGATCGCTCTCCATCAGCGTCGGGACCAGGGCGCCGCAATCGACTGCCACGAGGGGCCGCTTCGCAAACGTCCCGCGGTAATGGATCGCGCGCGCCACCAATTCTTTTCCCGTTCCACTTTCGCCGCAGATCAACACGGGAGTCCACGTGTCTTTCAGGCGGCTGATCATGCGCAAAATCTCGCGAATCTTGGCGGAGTCGCCGATGATCCCGTCCAGCTCCTGGTCCGTCTCGACACGTTCCCGGAGGACCCGGTTTTCTTGCACCAGCCGGACTTTTTCTTCCATCCGGCGAAGCAGCATGCGGAGTTCTTCCACGCGGAACGGCTTCTGGATGTAATCATAGGCGCCCAATTTCATGGCTTCGACGGCCGATTCGATGGACCCGTGCCCCGTCATGATGACGACTTCGGTCGCCGGCAGGCTCGATTTGATCTGGCGAAGCAGATCGGCGCCGGAAAGATTCGGCAGGCGCAGATCGGCGATGACGAGGTCGGGCGCAATTGAGGGAGACTGAGCCAAGGCGGCTTCGGCGCTCTCCGCTTCCGAGCACAAATACTTGAGCGAGCTGCCCACGGTCATGCACAGGCGGCGAATGCTTTGCTCATCGTCGACGACGAGAAGCCGTATCCGCGAATCGTCCCTAGTCACCGATGCGCTCCTTGAACAAGAATGGGTCGCCTAACGAGTCTTCCCGCAGTTTGAACCGGAACCAAATTCATACCTCCGCCGACAAACTTTGCGAACTGATAGCCGCAGCAGGAAGACGGATTAAAAACGAGCACCCTTCGCTGTTGGGATTGTTCTGGCACAAAATCTCGCCGTCATGCGCCTGGATGATCCCGTAGCAAATGCTGAGCCCCAGGCCGGTTCCCTTTCCGACGGGCTTGGTCGTAAAGAAGGGCTCAAAAATGCGGTCCGGGTTTGAAATCCCCGGGCCATTGTCGCGAAAATGAATCTCAACATTCTCCGCGCGAGCGATGGTTTCGACTACGATTCGGCCGGGGCGCCCGCTCTGCTCGATGGCGTCAAATGCATTATTGAGAATATTCAGAAAGACCTGCTCGAGCTGATGCGGGTCGGCAACCACCACGGGAATATTTTCGGCCAGGCGCTCGATAATCTCGATATTCCGGCTCGACATTCCGTAGGAGCGCAGCTTGATGGTCTGCCGGAGCACAGCGTTCATTTGAACGAGCTCCCGCTGCGGGGGCATTTCCCTCGCGAAGCGCAGCATATTCTGAACAATCAGGCGAGTTCGTTCCGCTTCTTGCAAGATGATGCCCAGACTTTCCCGCGCGAAGTCCGGGAGGGCGGGATTCTCCAGCAGGAGATCGGTGAAACCCACGATGCTAGACAGCGGATTGTTCACTTCATGAGCCACGCCCGACACCAATTGACCGAGCGCGGCCATCTTCTCGGCGTGCGCGAGTTTGGCTTGCAGGAGAGAAACTTCGGTGACGTCGCTCATTACCACCACGGCGCTGCTCGCGTCGCCACTTTTCTCCCGCATCGAACTGAGATGCACGACGAATCGCGTCATGCTCCCTTCTCTCCGCAGGAACGGCAACTCCAGTCTTTGAACCGCGCCGCAATCCAGGACGGTGCGCAACGCTTCCTGAAAGATCGGCCGGTGTGACGTGTGAATCAGCCGCGCGAGCGGAAGGCCCTGAAGCGCCTCCACCGAATATCCGATCTCCGCCGCCCGGTGATTCACGTAGCCGATACATCCGGAAGCATCGAGCACGAGAATAATATTCTGCGTGTGATTCAGGATGCTCCAATTGAAATCCCGCTCGCGCCGAAGCGCCGCGCGTGAGTTTTTCTGATCGGTGATATCCAGAATCAGCCCGCGATATTGCACGAGCGTTCCACCGGCGTCGCGAACCGCGCTCACATGAAGGAGAGCCTCCACCGGGCGGCCATTTGGTACTCGCAATTCGGTTTCGCGGTTGCGCAGGATATCCGTATTCCGCAGTTCTCCGAGCAAGCGGCCGCGGCCGGTTGGCGGCAGGAGATCGTCAAACAAATTTTTAGTGAGAAGCTCTTCCCGGCTCGAACACCCCAGCATTTGCACGAGCGCGTGATTTGCATCTACCATCCGCCCGTCCGGGTCGCAGAAGAAAGCCCCCTCTTGAATGCTGTCGAAAAGGTCCCGGTAGCGCCGTTCCGCTTCCATCTTTTCGCGAATGTTGACGAGGACATGGATCGTGTGCGCGTCCGCTCCGTCGTCCGGGGACATTTTCGTCGTGGACACCAGGAAGCTGCCGTCCGACAAAAGTTCGACTGGCCCTTCGAGTCCACCCGGCTGGTCCGAGCAAAGCGGGCAATTTCCGGCGTTTTCTTCCCGCATCGTTCCAAGCACTTCGTGAATCGGGCGCCCGATCAGCTTGGAGGGATGAACCCCCAGCCGCGCGGCCAGAGGTCGATTGATTCGAACGATATTTCCGTCAGGGCTATGGACGATAATCGAGTCCGGAATCGCGTCAATTACCCGGACCCACCGCTCCCGGGAACTATGCACTTGTTCAAACAAGCGAGCGTGGTCGAGCAATCCGCCAAAACTGATGCCCAGGAGTGTCAGCCTTTCCAAAAGTTCTTCAGAGATGTCAGGCGCACCCTGCCACTCCGCGAGGGCCGCACCGAGGAACTCGCCTTGGCTGATGAACGGTACGGCGACCTGAAAAGATCCGCCATCACCTTGCACCCTAGAGACTTCCTGCGGAGAGGTCTGGCAGACGATTGTCTTGCGACTGCGTTGCGCTTGGGCAAGCGATTCTGCCGCGCTGGAGGAAACGAATTCTCCCTGCGCTCCCCAAGTGGAATGCCCTGCGGATTCCAAGAGGCGCCAGGCCCCTTGCCCGGAATCGCGGCAACAGCAGACGGCACTGAAATCAAAGAATTCCTGGGCCGTGCGGCAGAAGAGCCGGAACAGTTCGTTCTGGCTCAAGCCACAGGATTCGGAAGTCAGGCGCGCCAGTATCGTCTCAAAGGATAATCGCGCCACGTCCGGCAGTTCGTGAACAGTTCTCATGGCACCCACAGGGGTATGCATGCTCCGCTAAGTTCCTTATCGCTTAAGCGTTTACCATTAGTGAGAAGATTTGCGATCAGGTCAAGATTACTTCCGGACTTTATATTGAGGTGGTTACCTTGGCGGCAACAGGTATCGCAAAGTGAGACGGGCCATCGCCACCTCGCATTGGGAGTGAGACAATCGTCTATTAAGGCAGTTGCTGCGCGCCGCCCGGAAGATGACCGTAAGCCACCTGATTGCAGTAGGTTGCGCGGCTTCCCACCTCATTTCTCCACAGCCTACTAGTGACGGGCCAACTGGTAAGGTTCGTGCATAAGAAGATGTGCTGGAAATCTATCTGAGGTGGCTTATGTCTCGCCTACGTCAAGTTTGTTTCCTATTTGCGACTATTAGCCTGTCGGTGGCAAGCATTTCGCTGATGCCGGTGAAGGCCCATGCCCAAGACGAACCCTCTGCCGACGTCAAGGAACATGGCGGCCGTAAGGTGAAAACCTCGGTCAAGCCGGACTATCCAGACGTTGCCCGCAAGCTGCACATCACGGGCACCGTGCGGCTGGAGGCCACCGTGGCCGCGGATGGCAAGGTGCGCGACACGCGCGTCATCGGGGGAAGCCCGATGCTGGCTCAAGAGGCTACCAACGCCGTAAGAAAATGGAAGTACGAAGAGGCTCCAAAAGAGACGGTCGAAATCGTTGAAGTCGTCTATCGGTAATCCGCCCTGCCGGCGCGAAGTACTTGGGGAATGATTGAAAGAATTGAGAGGCGATAGCACATGACCATTGGCAGGAAGCTCTACACCGGCTTTGGTTCGATTCTGGGGATCCTCATCCTTCTGTTCGTGGTCAGCTTCACGGCGAGCCACATCGAACATTCCGCAAGAAGTACCGCGGCCGATTCTCTCCGGAGCATTCAAATTATCGAACGAATCCGCTTCCAGGTGATGCAGGGCGGCCTGGATCTGCGCAATTACTTGCTCAGCGGCGACCCTCGCATGGAATCGGCCAAAGCCAACGACGCCAAGGTAATGGACATCACGCTTCGCGAGGCTCGCGATAAGACCAATGACGACCAACTGCGCGAGCTCTATTCTTCCATCGCATCGAATCAACAGAGCTGGGAAGATGAGTTTGCCAAACCCTTGATTGCCAAGCGCCATCAAGTCGATGCCGGCCAGACCACGGTCTCGGATCTCCAAATCGTCTACCTGCAACGGTCCACGAACGACTGGGTGGAAAAAAGCGTGACGGCGATGGACGAGGCCGAGCGCGGCATCCAGAAGGCGCAGGATAGATCGGAAGAATCGGCCAACACTTCCGCAACCATCAGCACGGTAGTTCTATCCTTGGGGACGATCTTGGGTTCCTTGATTGGGATGTTCGTTGCCTATCGCACTTCCTTGTCCATCACTCAGCCTCTGGCGCAGCTGATTGATGTCACTCGCGAGATCGCGGAAACCGGCGATCTCGACCAGAACATCGACGTCCACCGCGACGATGAGATCGGTTCCCTGGCAAACCACTACCGCAACATGATGCTTCACCTGAAGGAAATGGCGAGCGCTTCCTCCGCGATTGCCGAAGGACAATTGAACGTAACCGTCCGGCCGAGGTCGTCGCGCGACACGATGGCCAATGCCTTTTTGCGGATGATCGGGGGTCTGCGCGACCTGGCCACGAAAATACGGGACAGCGCAACCGGGGTGGCGACCGGGTCGACCCAGATGGCAGGCGCGTCCAACGAATCCGCCAAGGTCAGCGTGGAGGCGGCGAGAGCCATCGATGAGGTCACCAGCACGATGCACGAAATGAGCATCAACGTTCAGAATGTCGTCAAGAGCACGCAGTTGCAGTCTTCCAGCGTCGCCGAGACTTCCGCTTCCATCGACCAGATGGTGGCCTCCATCCAAAGAGTCGCCGACACAGCGCGAACCCTTCTCGAGATCTGCCAGCGCTCACGGGAAGAAGTCCACAAAGGCATCGAGACGATGGACAAGGCCACGACCGGGCTCACGCGCACCAGCACCGCGATTCGTTCCTCGGCGGATATCATTGATGTCCTTGGCCGCCGCGCGGATGAAATCGGCAAAATCATCGGAGTCATCGACGATCTCGCCGAACAGACAAACCTGCTGGCCCTCAACGCCGCGATCGAAGCCGCCCGGGCGGGAGAACACGGGCTCGGCTTCGCCGTGGTCGCCGAGGAAGTGCGAAAGCTGGCCGAGAAATCCACACAATCCACGAAAGAAATTTCCGACTTGATTCAAGGAATTCAAAAGGAAGCGCGCGAAGCCGTCGAGAACATGGAAAAGAGCACGAGCATGGTTCAGCAAGGCCTGGAGCTCGGCAGCGAGCTGAACGTGGCGTTGACCAAGATTTCCGACGTGGTCTCCGAAGTCTACAAATACGCGCAGCAAATCGGCGGCGCGACAACCGAACAGTCCGCGGGCTCGACTCAGATTGGGAAAGCTACCTCGCGGCTCACCGAAATCACGCAGGAAATCAATTCCACCATTGAGGAACAGGCGTCCGGCGTGCAATCGGTGGTTCGGGCGATGGAAAAGATGCGCGAGGTGGTCCAGCAGGCCACTTCGAGTTCCTCGCAGCTGGCAGCTATGGCGAAGCACTCGTCCAAACTGTCCCACAGACTCATTGAGGTGGCGGATCTTTTCGTTCTCGAAGATCAAGGCCACTCGCGGCTGGGCGCAAACGCATCCAAGCGGCCTTCCTTCGAGGAAGATTCCAATTCGGCTGATTTGGAAACTGAACTGGCGCGGGTCTGAACCTTGAGCCGAGCCATAGACAAACAGTTGCAGATTGTCGGTCTGCGGATCGGCCGCGAGACCCTGGGGCTGCCTATTTCTTTAGTCCGGGAAATTGTGCGCGTCCCCGAAATTACGCCGGTGCCGAACGCTCCCGATCACATCGAAGGCGTGATCAATCTGCGGGGCAAGATTATTGCGGTCGTTGACCTGAGCAAACGTTTCGGCGAAGCCGCCATCGAACGCGACTCGAAAAGCCGGATCGTGGTCGTCGAAATGGAAGAGCGGCTGGTAGGACTCCTGGTGAATTCCGCTTCCGAAGTGCTGCGGCTCGCCCCGTCCGAAATCGAGGCGCCGCAAAACGTTTTCCCCAATGAAGACATGGACTATGTCACGGGGGTCGGCAAGCTGAAGGACCGGCTGATTATCCTTCTCGACCTGAGCCGGATTCTGCAGCGCGTTGAATTGCGGCGATTGAACGAAGTCGCGGAGCTTGCCGGAGCTTCGATGGGCGCTGGATCGTCCCGGCTCCGTTAACCAGAGATTGGCATTCCGAGCGCCGGAGAAACATGTCAACACCAACCATACTCGCGCCGATTTCCCTGACCGATCCCGAGTTGAAACTCTTGCAAACTCTGGTCTACCAGGAATGCGGCATGTTCTTTGATGAGCGCCGCATCCACTTTTTACGCGACCGCGTGCAAAGGCGGCTGAAAGTCTGCCAGGCGGATTCCTTCTATAGCTACTACCGCCTCCTGACCAGCCGGGAAGGCAAAACAGAACTTACCGCGCTGCTGGAAAACCTGACCGTCAACGAAACCAGTTTCTTTCGAGCCAAACCCCAGCTGGAACTTTTTCAGAAGACAATCTTCGAGCAGATCCTGAACCGGAAACAGGCCAACCGCGATTGGACTCTGCGCGTCTGGAGCGCGGGCTGCTCGACGGGGCAGGAGCCCTACAGCCTGGCCATGCTGATTTGCGATGCCCTGGCCTACTACTATCTGCGAAATCCGTTGTCCATCGAGATGCCGTCGCCGAAGCCGATCGTCCCGCCGCCCTGGAAAGTCGAAGTTCTGGCCAGCGACATGAGCTATTCCGGCCTGCTGACGGCGCAGCAGGGCGTCTATAGCGATTCGCAATTGGAAACCGTGGACTACACGTCGCGCCTGCGCTACTTCGATAAACTTGCGGACAAATATTCCGTCAAGCCGGCGCTGAAGAGCCTCATCCAATTTGATTTTCATAACTTGAAGACGGACTTCCTGCCGCGGCGCAACGACATTATTTTCTGCCGGAACGTGATGATCTATTTCGATGAGCCCGAACAAAAGCGTCTGATCGAAAAGTTCTATCACTGCATGAATCCGGAGGGATATCTATTCGTGGGGCACGCGGAAAGCCTGTTCGGGTTGAGCACCAAGTTCCGAATGATCCATTTGAACAACGCCACCGCGTATCAGCGGATCGAGGCGACCGAGTGAACTTTTTTTCCGATGAACGCGCAGCGGAACTTCGCGATCTCTTCTTTGAGAGCGCGCAGGATCAACTGCAGGAGCTGAACGAGGCGGGAATCCTCCTGGAAACCAACCCGGCGGACTCGGATGCCCTGGCTCGCGTCCGGCGGGCGATGCACACGCTCAAGGGCGACGCCGCCGCCTGCGGCTTCCGGCAACTCAGCGAGCTGGCGCACGATATTGAGGATTTGTTGACGCCAACACTCGTGCTGGAGCGGGGCGAAGTGGTGGCCGAGATTGTCCTTTCCGCCGCGGACAGTTTCCATGCCATGCTGGCCGCGCTTCGCGGAAACCTGCAGCCTCCCGACATCACCGAACTTCGGGCGCATATTCGCTCGCTTGCCGAGAGTCCAAAGTCGGCGTCCGGCTCGCAGCCTTCGCATCCCCGGCATCAGTGGACCAGCAAAGATAAGCAACGGATCCTGGAAGCCCAGCGCGACAAAGTGCCTATCTATCATTTGACGCTGGGCATCGACACCGCTTTTCAGATGCCCGCCGCGGCGCTGCAACTCGTTCGTGCAGCCCTCGAAAAATGCGGCACTGTCGTGGCGCAGTCCCCTGCCAACGGAGCCCCTCTGCAAACCCTGCCGGTGGTTCACGTTGCTCTTTCCAGTTCGCATCCGCTCGATTGGATTCGCGCGCGGTGCCATGTCCCGAGCGTAGTGTCAGATATTTCCATTGAGCCCTTGAAACTCACCGAAGACGTATCGCGTGACGCCCTTCAAGTCCTGCTGGAGGCCGAGACGGCGGCGGATTCGATCGCCGCACTCACTTCTGAAAATGGCCACCCGGAAACTTCCGCCGAAGGGACGCCGGGAGCTTCCGGCGTGACCGGAGGGATGCTCGGTTCGGCTGAAGCCTGGCTGCGCGTCGAGACAGGCCGCATTGACACCGTAATGAATCTGATCGGCGAATTGATCATTGGCAAGTCGATGCTCCACCGGGCAATCACGGAGTTCGACCAGAGGTTTCCCAAGGACGCGTTGCACAATCGCCTGGGTGACGTGTTGGCGTTCCAGTCGCGCGTCCTCGGAGAACTTCATAAATCGGTCATGAAGATCCGGATGGTGCCGGTCGAGCAGCTCTTCCGCCGTCTGCCGCGGATCGTTCGCGACGTCGCAAAAATGCGCAAAAAAGAAATCGCCGTCGAAATGGCGGGGCAGAATACGGATTTGGATAAAAGTGTGCTTGACGCGCTCGCCGAACCGATGGCCCATCTGGTCCGTAACGCTGCCGACCACGGCATCGAAACGCCGGAAGAGCGTCTGGGGCAAGGAAAGTCCGCCCGCGGAACAATCCGCCTGGACGCCTACCATCAAGGAAATCAAGTGGTGATCGAAGTTTCGGACGACGGACGCGGAATCAACCACGAGAAGTTAATGAGAAAAGCAGTGGAAGCCGGAATTGTATCCCAGGAAGAAATCAAAGCGCTGTCCCACGATGAAATCCTCAAGCTGATCTTTCGGCCCGGGCTGACCACTGTCGAGGAAGTCACCGAAATCTCGGGGCGCGGCGTAGGCATGGATGTCGTAAAGAACGTGATGGACCGGTTGAAGGGGAGAGTCGCTGTGGAAAGCGAGCCGGGGCGCGGCACAACGATTCGACTTATCGCGCCGCTGACCCTGGCGAGCATTCAGGCGCTGATGTTCCGCGTGGAGAAACAGCATTATGCCGTCCCGCTCGATTCCGTGATCGAGATTGCGCGGACGAACGACAGCGCGATTCACAAAATCGACGGGCACGAAGTGATTCGGTTGCGCGATCAGGTTCTGAGCGTCGTGCGCCTGGACCAGCTCATTGCCAGCAGATCGACTGCGCAAAAGACGCGCCACTTTGTGGTGACGATTGGCGCCGGCAGCCACCGGTTTGGGCTGATCGTCGACAGTTTGATCGGCGAGGAAGAACTCGTCATCAAGGCCTTCGAGGACCGTCTGGTGGCCTCCGAACTGGTGAGTGGCGCGTCCATCCTCGGGGACGGAACCGTGGTCCTGATTCTGAACGTCCCGGCCGTGGTCTCGCACTTGACCCAGAGGCGAGTCCTCGAGGTAGCCGTATGAGGAGCCCCATTCGCGTGTTGGTGGTGGACGATTCCGCGTTGATGCGGAAATTGATTCCACAATTGTTGCAGGGCGATCCTTCCATCGAGGTGGTGGGGACCGCCATGGACGGTCTGCTGGGCCTTAAAAAAATCGGAGAGTTGCGCCCCGAAGTCGTGACGCTCGATTTGGAAATGCCAAGAATGGACGGCCTCGACA
Organism: uncultured Acidobacteriota bacterium; assembly: GCA_963719875.1. Lineage (GTDB taxonomy): Bacteria > Acidobacteriota > Terriglobia > Acidiferrales > UBA7541 > Palsa-360. The sequence goes on from CAVRDJ010000007.1 coordinate 20,803, forward strand.
CGCTTCGCGAGATCGTCCGGCAATACGCCATTCCCGTCATTGTGGTCAGCAGTCATACTTCCAAGGGCGCCTATTCCGCCTTGAATGCGCTGAGCCAGGGCGCTTTTGATTTTGTGGCCAAGCCAACGGACGCTTCCAAGGGCGGCCTCGAGCAAATTGCCAAAGAGCTCGCCGTAAAAATCAAAGTGGCGGCGATCTCGGGCCCGCCCAAACTTACATTCCATCCGTCACAGCATGCCCCGTCGGCGCAGAAGCCGAAACTCACCGAGAAACAGCCCGCGCGCGTTATCGCCATCGGTGTGTCGACCGGCGGACCGAATGCGCTCGATTACCTTTGTTCCCAACTTCCGTTGGAGTTCGCCGGTTGTCTGCTCATTGTTCAACACATGCCCGAAGGGTTCACCGGGATGTTCGCGCGGCGGTTGAACGATTGCTCTCCGATTCACGTGGCAGAGGCAATGTCAGGCGATCTTCTTCGGCCCGGCTGGGCATTTATATGTCCAGGCAACCGCCATATGAAAATTCGGAGAACTCCCCAGGGAAATATGATCGCGCTGGTGGATCAGGCGCCGGTGAACGGCCATCGGCCATCGGTGGACGTGCTGTTTCGTTCCGTGGCCAAGGAACTCGGCAAGGAAAGCGCCGCGGTCCTCATGACGGGGATGGGCGACGATGGCGCGAATGCCATGCAGGCCGTGCAAGCGGCAGGCGGCGTGACCATCGCGCAAAGCCTGGAGACCTGCGTGGTGGACAGCATGCCACGGGCGGCCATCGAGGCCGGCTATGCCACACGCGTGGTGCCGCTTCAGGCCCTTCCCAGTGTATTGCAAACATTGTGTCAGGACGACGGTTCCAAGACGGGTTCCCCTGTGACGGAGCTGGAAACGCTCCACGGAGAACGCCGATGAGAAAGTTCGTGAGAGGAGAAAGTCATCATGGAGTTTAAGCCACTAACCTCGGGAGATCAGCCGAAGATCCGCTTTCTGGTGGTCGACGACTCCGTCTTCGCGCGCAAGAACATCTGCAAAATGGTGGAATCCTTCGGAGGAGAAATCGTGGGCGAAGCAGCCGACGGCTTCGCGGCCATCGCCCAGTACAACGACACCCACCCGGACATTGTGTTGATGGACATTACGATGCCGAAAATGGAGGGCATCGAAGCGGTGGAGCGCATCGTCCACGATCACCCGGAAGCGTGCATCGTCATGGTTTCCTCGGTGGGATATCAGGACAACATTCTTTCCGCCTTGCAGAAGGGCGCCCGGCACTTTGTGCAGAAACCCGTGAAGCCGGAAGCGTTTTACGAAATCATCCGTTACGTGTTGAGCGAAAATTCCGAGCCGGCGCGAACCACCGAGGCAGAGGTCCAGCCATGAATATGGAACTCATCCAGCCGTTCATCAATTCATTGGACGCCGTGATCTCCGAAACCATGCGCTGCTCCGCTCGAATTGCCGACGTGACGATGGAACAGGGGAGTTACCAACGGACCGGAGTTGCGGCTCTTGTGATCCTCAGCGGAGATATCCAGGGGCGCATCATTCTCGACATGGACGCAGCCGCCGCCAGCCAGGCGGCTTCCGATCTTTCCGAGATCGCCGGCGCCCCCACCGAAGAAACCACGCGCGAGATCGTCTGCGAACTGACGAACATGGTGATCGGCAACTCCGTGACGCAATTGAATGACCGCGGGTTCAAATTTAAAGTACATCCACCCGAACTTTTCCTGATCGACGTGGGACCGCGGGGAACGCTGGACAGCGAGACGGTTTTGCTGCGGTTTGAGTTGCCCAAAGGCGCCGTGTATTTGAACATCGCCGTGCACGAGAATTCGGACGCCCTGGTCGGGTCGCCCGCCTAAGTATTATCCGTCCGCAATCCGCAAGATTCCCGGCGCTTCGGGCAAGCTTCTGCATTGCATTTCGTTTTTTCCCTTCCTCTCGGTGAATTCAGCGAACAGGCAACCCCAACCCTCGTCGCTCCTTAAAATCGGCGATTCACCGCCGATGAAATCTTCTTGGTTCCAGCGAGTGGAGTCGCTATGCTGGCGGCTATGAATATCGCTTTCATCGGACTCGGCAGAATGGGAATCGGCATGGCGCGCAATTTGCTTCGCGCGGGGCACACTGTGGCGGCCTACAACCGCACCCGCGAAAAAGCGGTGGCGCTTGCCGCCGACGGCGCGCGCGTAGCGAGTTCCCCGGCGGATGCTTGCCGCGATGCGGAAGTCGTGATGACCATGGTCGCGGACGATCACGCACTCGAACAGATCGTCTTCGCAAATGATGGCATCGCCGAGGCCATGAAAAAGGACTGCATTCACCTTTCGCACAGCACGATCAGCGCGGCGCTGGCTCGCAGACTAACCGCCGAACATACTCAACGGAGGCAGGGTTATGTCAGCGTGCCTGTGTTCGGCCGCCCGGACGCGGCGGAAGCCAAAACTTTGGTGGTGGTGGCCGCCGGGAAAACCGAATCCGTGGAACGCTGCCGCCCGCTTTTCGATGCCATCGGCCGGCAGACCTTCGTGGTCGGGATCGAGCCGTGGCAGGCCAACGTCGCCAAGCTGTGCGGCAATTTTATAATCATGAGCGTGATTGAGGCGCTTGGAGAATCCTACGCGACTTTGCGGAAAGCGGGCGTTGCTCCGCAGTTTTTCCTGGAGATCATGAATGCCTTATTGGGATCCCAGGTTATTGCAAACTACGGGCGGATCATCGCGCATGAACAATTCGAGCCGGCCGGATTTGCTTTAAAGTTGGGCTTGAAAGATGTCCGTCTGGTGCTGGCGGCGGCCGAGGAGTGCGCCGCGCCGATGCCGCTGGCCAGCCTGGTGCACGACCATCTGCTTTCCGCGCTGGCGCAAGGCCAAGGCGATATGGACTGGTCGAGCATGACGCAAGTTATTGCTCGCAACGCCGGACTGAAATCGAAAGCATAGGAAGGCTCAAGCGTGGCGCCGGCGTCCCGCCGGCGATTTTGCACTGTTTCGAGATCAGAAAAACCGCCGGCGGGACGCCGGGGCCACCGCATCTGAATACGGCTGATTCGATAACGAACAGGAGAACCCGTCATGTCACTAGTGGATTTCGTCCCTGGCGCAAAGTTCGAGGAATACAAAGAGCGATTCAAGCACCACTACAAAATGGAACGCCGCGAGGACGGCGTCATTCTCGTTCAAGCGCACACCGCCGGCGGGCCCATTCAGTTGAGCGTCGAAAATCATCGTTCCGTCGGCCAGCTATTCAAGACTGTCGGCGCGGACCCTGAAAACGAAGTCATGATTTTCACCGGGTCGGGCGAGGATTTCATGATGGACGCGGATCCCGAAGGCTTCAAACTGGAACAAGAGGACCTGCAGCATTGGGCCTACGAGTATGCCTATAAAGACGGCAGGATCAATGTCAGCTCATTAGTGAACGATTTGGAAATTCCAACCATCGGGGTTCTGAACGGCCCGGGTTTTCACACGGAAATTTGCCTCATGTGCGATATCACCATTTGCAGCGAAGACGCCGTGATCTTTGATCTTCATTATGACATCGGCTCCGTTCCCGGTGACGGGATTCACAGCTGCTTCATGGAATTGCTGGGCGTGAAGCGCGGAGCCTATGCGCTGCTCACGGGCCAGGCCATTGACGCGCAAAAAGCCCTGGAGTATGGTTTGGTAAATGAAGTCGTGCCCCGGGATAAGCTCCTGGATCGCGCCTGGACACTTGCCGACCACATCATGACTCAGCCTCGCATCACGCGCCGCCTCACCACGCAAATCATTCGGCGTCCCTGGAAAAAGAGGATTACAGACGACTTGGACGGCGGCTTCGGCATCCAGATGTTCGCGCATCTGGCTAAGAAGAAGTCCATCCACAGCCGAAATCATATCGCTTCGTCGATCGCCTACGTGAAGGAAGGCAAAGAAAACAACCTCAAGTAGCAGGCCTGCATCCACTTGCATCCCGGGAACGCCATTGTCCTGAATGGCGTCGAGCGTACCGCCAATCGGGAGATTGGCGTTCCCGGGGCTTCCACCATCAATCCTGCGGATTCGTGGCAAAAATGGAAAGCTCGGGCGCGAAACCGCGGTCGTCCATCTCCAGCACTGATTTCACCATGTACGCGATGTCTTCCGCGCGGAGCTTGGTCGCGTTCTCCTTTTGAGGCAACCCGGCCGTCGGATAAAAATTCGTCAGGACTTCGCTTGGGTTGACCAGAAATACGCGGACATTGTGTTGCCGAAGCTCCGCTCGCCAACACTCCGTCATGCCACGAAGAGCGAACTTACTGCCGTAATAGGCCGTGCCTTTAGGCGCCCCGCGCAGAGCGGCGGTTGAGGCGATATTCACAATGTTTCCGCGCCGCCGCTTTACGAAATGTTTGGCGGCCTCGCGGGCCATCAGCATCGCTCCCGTAACATTCGTCGCAAACACGGCCTCGAATTCCTTTCGGTCGAAATCCACTAGATTCTTGAAGACGCCGCTGCCGGCATTGTTCACCAGAATGTCCAGATCGCCGAACTGCTGCAGAACTTCACGATACGTCCGCTCGACATCCGCCTCCACTGCCACGTCGGCATGAATTGCATGCACGCCCAGCTCTCGCGCCGTCTCCGTCAGCCGGACCTTGTCGCGTCCCGTAATGGCCACGCGCGCCCCGCTTGCGGCAAGTAATTGCGCAATAGCCCGTCCAATGCCGCTACTGCCGCCGGTGATCAATGCGACTGCATTTTTGAGGTTCATCCTCTTCCCTCCCTGAGTTGCAAACCTTGCGATCTTGCCACAGGCAGGCTGGCGGCGTCACTCCGTCTGATGAGTAGGACAGCCACTCCTGGCTGTCTGCGTCTCGCCCGGACAGCCAAGAGTGGCTGTCCTACTTAAACGTGATCGCGAGTAAGAATTTTTTGCGGAGTAAATACCTGAAAGGGTTATACTCTGCCGATCCTAAAATGGCTGGTGCCCATGGCGATACTCCCTGGCAAACGTCTAGGGCCTTACGAAATTCTCTCTGCGATCGGTGCGGGTGGAATGGGCGAGGTTTACAAAGCCCGCGACACTCGCCTCGATCGAATCGTTGCGATAAAAGTCTTGCCCACCCATCTCGCAGGACGCGCAGAATTGCGCGAACGATTCGACCGCGAAGCAAAAACCATCGCCAGCCTGAACCACCCGCATATCTGCACGCTCTACGACACTGGCCATCAAGACGAAATTGATTTTCTGGTGATGGAATATCTGGAAGGCGAGACGCTTGCGCAGCGATTGCAGAAAGGCGCGCTGCCGATCCAACAGGTATTGCAATACGCGATTGAAATTTCCGATGCGTTGGACAAAGCGCATCGCAAGGGCATCACTCACCGCGATCTCAAGCCCGGCAACATCATGCTCATCAAATCGGGGACGAAGTTGCTGGATTTCGGTTTGGCGAAATTGAAACAGGAAGCCATTCCTGCCATTCCGGAATCGCAGCTACCGACGATGAAGAGCGCCATCACAGGCGAAGGAACGCTCCTGGGCACGTTGCAATACATGGCGCCGGAGCAAGTCGAAGCCAAAGAGGTGGATGCTCGTACTGACGTTTTCGCGTTCGGCGTGGTGGTCTACGAAATGGCCACGGGCAAGAAGGCGTTCGAGGGCAAGAGTTCGGCGAGCGTGATGGCCAAGATCCTGGAAGTTGATCCGCCTTCAATATCATCTCTTCAGCCGATGACGCCACCAGCGCTCGACCGCGTAGTCAAGAGGTGCCTGGCAAAAGAGCCGGACGAACGGTGGCAGAGCGCAAACGACCTGGCGAATGAATTGAAGTGGATTGCCGAGCAAGGATCACAGGCCGCAATGCCAGCGCCCGGCACAGCCCGCCGGAAAGTCAGGGAACAGGTGGCGTGGGCATTGGCGGCGATCGCCCTCGTCATAGCAACGTTGGCCATTGTAGTTCCCTACTTCCGCAAGACTCCCGCAGAAGTACGGCCCGTTCGCTTCACGATCAACCCTCCCGAAAAAGGAAGGTTTCCCGTCCTTGCCTTCGCCCCCGCCTTTCTTAGTGTCTCGCCGGACGGCAACAGGTTGGCATTCATCGCTGTGGACTCTACTGGCCATTCCATGCTCTGGATACGCGACCTTGATTCCCACATCGCTCAGCCTCTCACCGGGACGGACGACGGGATTGGACCTTTCTGGTCCCCGGATAGTCGTTTCATTGCTTTTACCACTAATTCTGTACTCAAGAAGGTGGCTGTTGCTGGAGGCCCCCCTCAAACCTTGACGGCTCTTGCTGGCTTTGGCACGGGAACGTGGAACCGGGAAGGAGATATTTTGTTTGCGCCGGCTAGCCTGGGTCCGATTCTTCGTCTTCCCTCGGCGGGTGGCTCAGCGACTCCAGCCACTGCGCTCGACGCCTCCCGCCAGCAGGACTATCATCTCTGGCCGCACTTCCTGCCAGACGGAAGACACTTTCTCTACTTGGCTCATAGCCGGAATCCGGAAAATACCGCTATCTACGTGGGGTCCCTCGATTCCAAAGAGACAAAACTCGTTCTGAACGTCGCCTCTGCTGTCTTGTACAGCCCGCCGGGCTACCTGCTATTTGTTCGGGCAGGGATCTTGTTGGCCCAACCTTTCGATGCAGATCGCCTGGAGCTAAAGGGAGACGCTTCTCCCATTGCCGAGGGCGTTCAGTTCACTCCCGGCAACAGCGGGGCGGCCGTCGCCGTCTCGGAAAACGGCGTACTGGCCTATCGAGTGGCCCCTACGAATGCTCAAACCGAGTTGGTGTGGGTGGACCGCAAGGGCGGCGAGCAGCCGCTGCCCGCGCCGCCGCACGCCTATCGAAACCCACGGCTTTCCCCCGATGGCCAGCGTGTGGCCATAACGATAGACGAACTGGGCAGCCAGGAGTGGCTTTTGGACATCGGTCGAGGAACGCTGACCAGGCTGACGTTCGAGGGGAGCTACAACGGCGCGATTGCTTGGACGCCCGACGGCAAGCGGATAGCGTTTGGAACAGATAGGGCGGGGCCTCGGAACTTGTTCTGGCAACTAGCGGACGGCAGCGGCGGCGCGGAGCGCTTGCTTTCGAGCGACGGTGGTGATGTCGCCAGTTCCTGGTCCCCGGACGGGCAGACGCTTGCCTATGAGGAAGCTTCCCCAGGAGCGGGCTACGACCTATGGGTGTTTCGGCTGGGCGACCACAAGGCCCAGGTATTTCTGCAAACGCGATTCAATGAAATTTCCCCTCGATTTTCACCCGATGGCCGCTGGCTCGCCTATGCCTCGGATGAGTCGGGCCGCTACGAAATTTACGTGCAACCCTATCCCGGCCCCGGCGGCAAATGGCAAATTTCGACGGAAGGCGGCACGGAACCCGTCTGGGCGCACAACGGAGAACTGTTCTACCGGAATGGAGACAAAATGATGGCCGTGGAGACAAACACCAAGTCGACCTTTTCCGCGGACAAGCCGAAATTGCTCTTCGAGAGGCATTACGCCACCTATAACACCATGCCTGCCTACAACGTCACGCCCGATGGCCAGCGTTTCCTGTTGGCGAAGACCGGTGAGCAGGGTCCGCAGGAAATCAACGTCGTGCTGAACTGGTTTGAAGAATTGAAGCAGAAAATTCCCGCGGGGAAGAATTGAGCCCAGCGTAGGCGGCAAGATCATCACGCACTATTGCATCCTAGAGAAGCTTTGGAGCGGGTTGAGTGCGGTGTACGAAGCCAAAAACCTCAATCTATACCGATATGTCCTACGGAACTAGCGGCACGATATTTTTCAGAATTGCCGGAGGACTGATGATGAAAATCTCTTCCACGCTCCGGGGCTGGGGGTTAACGCTACTCAAAGTCGCAACTCTCCGTGCGCGGCAAGGAAGGAGTGAGCGCCGTTCCGGCGAGTTTAGCCGTCTTCCGTGTGCGCAGTGACGGGAAACTCGATTTCGTACGTAAATACGATCTCGACGTGGGTAGCCGCAACTTGTTCTGGATGGGAATTGTATCGCTGCCCTGATGCAGCGCTTCGCCGATCTTTTACGCCGGATGAATCTGCAATTTTAGGCTGCGAAAATGAAACTTATCGCCGCCCGAAAGCATCAAACTTATTGTTGTGATTTGGACGGGGAGCCAAGCAGAATGATGCCGCAAGAGCAACAATCCGTTCCTGCCTCTGCGATTCTCAGCAATTGGTCTGACGATCCGTGGACAAACGGCGTGCAGATCGAACACAGGGAGGATATGGAGAAGCTGGCCATTCAGACCTGGAATACCCTCTATGAGATTACAATCATCGAAGGACGAAGCGGCGAAATTCTTCTTCGTGGCGGACAATTCTTTCCGGAGTTAACTCGTGCCAGGCTAACCGGGGCCACACTCGGTGGCAGCTTCTGCAAAATGCGCGGGATTTACGTAGGCTTCCGGATGGAGATCAATGCCAATGGCCAGCGCTTCGTAACTACTCCTGTTGAGTCCATCGGAATTATGCTCTGAGTCTGCAAGAATCAACGGTTCGATCCGCCGCCCTCGAAGTCACCCCCTCGGTTAGTGAGCGTCACGGGGATTCTGGTGCGATGCCTGCGGCCGCTCGCCGGTCTATTTCTCGAAGCTTTCAAAAGCGAGATTATCCTCGCACACGTGTTCCAGGATGTCCCAATCGGGCCGCAGACGGAAGCGCATCAACGCCTTCCAGGGCCTCACGTAATTCTTGGGGTCGTCAAAGGTGAAGTCGACCTGCAAGGTCTGATCGTCCACGCGATGGATGCGCTCGATGATGTGCATCTGGTCGCTGTTCGGGTGGCCCACGCGATCCAGCCAGATTTTTCCGTTCAGACCGATCGTATCTACGACCAGCGTGTTGCCTTCCCAGTGGCCGATGGAGTGGCCGTTGTAGGAGGGCGTCAGGTCCGCGGGATGTTTGCGTCCGTCGATGAAGATGTGGCGCACAGTATGGTCGTATTCAAACAGCTCAATCACTTCCTTCGTTGTCTGAACGATTTGCACGGGGAAGAGTTGCAAGTAGATGTATGGCATGCCCGGCGGGAAACACTTGTAAACCTTGTCCGTTGTTTCGTCGAGCTTGACGCCTCGCGGTCCCTGGGAAGGTTTCGCCGCGTTGAACTGAGCTTGTCCAAACCGGGTCATCGGCGGATCGCCCTTGCTAAATGACGCGGTGTCATAATTGCCGCGCATCGCATTCCAGACTCCGGAAATGTCGTTGTTCGCGAGCGCATTTTGCGCCTTTGCCATGGGCGGTTGGGCCGGGGTCCGACCATTGTTCTGGCCGAGCAAAGCGGAGGAGAAGGCGAACGCCGCCACAAGCGACAGCATCACCACCCTTAACCGATTCCGCATCTCGAATCCCTCATTCGCGTCCACCCCAACGCCGGACTTTTTGATTTCGCCGACAGGCCAGCGCATCGTACGCCTCCCCGGCCGTCGACACAACGAATTTGCCTGCGCAACAGGTTGACCCGAGGAGATGGCCAGCTTTCCGGCGGCCAAATCCCGACCAACACCATTATCTTGAAATATGAATAATCTTAATGATGATTTATCCGAGTTTGAAAAACTCTGAATTCCCAAAACTTCACATTGCGGCGACCATAAAGTCGCGGGATGGATATATTCAGGAAACGGATTCTCGAATGAAGAAACGCTTCGCTGGGACTGCCACCTGCCTTTGGATGGACGAAGTGCCTGGAAGGCGTGACCGAGTCCATCGGGCAGACATCCGGGTGGAAACGGCAACAAGAGACTGCCGGAAAAGGTGCCGCAGCGTCGCCAGTTCTAGAAGCTTGAATACCCCTGATAGATCCAGACTCCAACCGTGGTGAGAAAGAGTAAGCCCGATATTAAGGAAAGCGCGATGATTGGTCCTCTTAAACGCGACATCCGCGCAATGATTGCCTGCTGTTCTTGGTAATAGTGTTGCTCTGCATCATCAATAAAGATTTGATCGTCTTCCTTGGATGAGAGCGTTCCCCGATAAACCAGTGCGCCGATCAGAACAACCGTAATAACGCCCCAGGAACTGAACAGGACCGCAAGAAGCAGGGATTTAACATCGAACATGGTTATCTCCTCGGTGGACGAGCCGAACAGTGCTATCTATTAACTTACAATTCGCCGCAGGAGGCAACCAGGGCAGGTATAACTGTGTCGTTATGGCCAACAGCCGGCTTTACCTGACGACTGTTTACAGTTGGCCTTGGTCCCGATAGACGGGGTGGTCTCGATGGGTCGTTGCAACACCTGCTCAAAGTCTTCTTGTAGGAGCCTAGGAAGCTGATTTTGTTAGCCACCGTCAAAATCAAACAAAACAAAAGCCCTGTTTAGGTTCTGATTGAACACTGCCGTACTGATTGCTTCTCGATGAGAAGCATTGTCAGATCAACTGGTTATAGGGTGTTGCATCGACCGGTTGAGCCGGCAGGGATTCTCAGGAATTGGCCGCAGGCAGAAGGTCACTTTCCTTGATGAGGGCTCTTGGGGATGTGGCTTGCACTTTGCGATTCCACCTCACTGAACGCCGCGATAGGGCGCCAAGACTTCAACTACAGAACGCAAACACCCTTCCATTGCGTGTAGGAGCGGGCAAGCGTATAGTGTCGGCGGGCCGAACCAAACGGAGTGTCGCTTCAAATCGATCTGCGCGGTCGAAAAAAAAGGCCGGGCGAAGCTGCGCAAACTCCGATATGCTTCGATCGCCAGACGGCTCCGCGCTCTTCGCGCATGGCGAAAGAAGGAGGCAAAATGAAGTTCCAATCCAGGCGAGCGGTTCTTTGTGCTATGGGAACCATGATCTTGTGCCTCCTGGGGACGACTTGGGCACGCAGCCAGTCCGCCAAGGCCGGCACGGATCAAAAGCCGCAAATGTCGGAAGAAGCTTTCAAGAACATCCAAGTGCTCCGGGGGATTCCCGTGAACGAATTCATGGGGACGATGGGCTTTTTCGCCGCTTCCTTGGGCATGAACTGTACGGACTGCCACGTCAACGAAAGTGCCGGCAATTGGGAACGCTATGCCGACGACACTCCGCTGAAACAGACTGCGCGCCGGATGGTTTTGATGGAGAACCTCATCAATCGGTCCGACTTCGGTGCAACGCGGCTGGTGACCTGTTACACCTGCCATCGCGGCTACCAGCGCCCCGAGGTCACGCCGAGTCTGGCCGAGCAGTACGGGGCTCCGCCTCCGGAAGATCCGGATCGAGTGGAGATTATTCCGAATACTCCGGACGACCCTTCCGCCGCCGAGAAAATTCTCGACAAGTATATTCAAGCTGTCGGCGGAACACAGCAACTGGCCAAGGTGAGCAGCTTCACCGCGAAGGGAACTTACGCCGGGTTCGACACCGATTTTCAAAAGGTCCCGGCAGAAATTTCTGCCAAGGCTCCCAATCAGCTAAGCATGACCAATCATTTGCACGGGGGAGACAATACGACGACCTACGATGGGAACGAGGGTTGGGTCGCGGCGGCGGACCGGCCGGTGCCGATGATCTTGCTGACGGGAGGAGAACTTGACGGGGCCCGGCTGGACGCGAGTCTCTGCTTTCCCGCGACGGTCAAGCAAGATTTAAGCAAATGGCGCGCCGGCTTCCCGGCTGTCTCCATCGACGATCACCCCGTTCAAGTGGTGGAAGGAACCGCTGCCGGGGGAACTCGCGTGAAGCTATTTTTTGACAAAGAGTCAGGCCTGCTGGTGCGGCAGACACGCTTTATCAACACGGTTGTGGGACTGATTCCCCTGCATATTGATTATTCCGATTACCGCGCTGTCTCCGGGGTCAAGATGCCCTTTCACTGGACAGTGACGTGGGTAGACGGGCAATCGACGACGGAACTATCCAATGTGCAAGCAAACGCGGCAGTTGCGGCGGCAAAGTTCATGAAACCGGCTCCCGTAACGTCGCGAGGGCCTGCGCCGAAGTAGCTGTCGGGCCCGATGCATGGCTTGAAGTTTGTCCGCAATCGTGATTGAATTTGTTTGGAATGGCAGTACCGCAGAGCGATTATGGAGGCGTTTATGGCAAATTGTTTTCGGCCGCATGTCCTTGCTTCGTTTGCTGTGATGGCTCTGTTTTCCGCGGCGGCGATGGCATCTCCGCTTCCGCAAGGCCAAGAACAAAATAAAGATGCTCCCCCGCATCCGCTGGCATGGGCGTACGCCGTACCTGAGGCGCCACTTCCCCCACCGCCGGCAGTTGACGAAACCGCGGTCAAACAGATCCCGGGCAGCACCCAGTCCTTCACCATGAAGCAGATTCGGGATACCGGCAACCCCGTGGACTGGTTCCCGAGCGACCATCCTCCGATGCCCACCATCGTGGCGCACCGCCGCTCCCCGGGCGTAAACCCGTGGATCGGTAGTTGTGGTTTGTGCCATTACCCGAACGGTAAAGGACGTCCGGAAAACGCCGGCGTCGCCGGGCTGCCTGCCGGTTACATCCTGGAGCAACTGGCCGACTTCAAGAATGGCGCGCGAAAAACTGCGGATCCAGGGAAGAGAAATACGGCTACGATGGCCGGAAACGCGTCGGGCATAACCGATGAGGAAGCAAAGGCCGCCGCCGACTACTTTTCCTCGCTCAAGATGACCCCGTGGATCAAGGTGGTCGAGGTGGAAACCGTGCCGAAGGTCAAAAATGTAGGCGGCTTCTACGTCCCCCTGGAAGGAAAAGAGACCGAGCCCTTAGGTCAGCGAATCTTGGAAATGCCGGTGGATCCCGAGGCGACCGAGATGTATCGCAACCCAAGGTCCGGTTGGATTGCGTACGTGCCAATGGGCAGCGTCAAAAAAGGCGAGGACCTGGTCGTTCGAGGCGGCTCGGGCAAGACAGTCGCGTGCGCCGCATGCCATGGCGAGGGTTTGAAAGGCAATGGCAACTTCCCCCCGCTGGCGGGCCGTTCCCCCAGTTATCTCGCGCGCCAGCTTTATGATATCCAGCACTATACGCGCAACGGCCCCGGGACCCAACTGATGCGGCCCGTCGTTCAAAATCTGAGCGAAGAGGACATCCTGGATATCACGGCCTACTTAGCTTCGCTCGAGCCGTAGTTGAGGGTTTTCATTTCGCGTCGGGAATTGGTGACGGCTAAAATAGACTGCGGAATAAGGGCCCGCTCCTTTGTCATTCCGAGCGAAGCGAGGAATCCCTCTTACTTTTCATGGGATTAAATCGAAGAGAGATTCCTCGGTTCGCTCGGAATGACAAAATAGATTACATTTTCCGTTCAGAGAAGCAACCAACCGCCGTCAGCGCTCAGGTTGACCCCGTTTATCGCCTGGTTCTCCAAGAGAAAGATCACCGCACCGGCGATGTCCGCCATAGTCGGCAATCGTCCGGTCGGCGTACGAACTCTCACTCGTTCCAGGACCTCGGGAGGTTTTCCGCTCCAGGCTGGGCTGTCCCCGACGATCCCCGGATGAATCGCGTTCACGCGAAGCGGTGCAAGTTCCACAGCGAGCGTGTGCACCATGGTGGCAATGCCCCCATTCACTGTAGAAACGGTGGTCGAACCCGGATAGGGCCTTTCCTTCGCCTGCCCGCCGAATAAAACGATCGAAGCGTTCGGCGTGAAGCGCGGCGCAAGCGCATGAATGACCTCGGCGTAGCCCACGAGCTTTAGCGTCATCAGCCGCGTCGCGCGGGCGATATCGAATTTTCGCACGCTGTTGTCGTCACGTTCGATTGCCGCGATGACGAGGCTTTTCACCGGACCGACCTGCGCGAGCCGCCCGGCGATTTCATTCGGGACGGCGAGATCCAATGCCAGGCCCCGGGTCCGGCCGCCGATTTGTGCGGCGACGGCCTCGGACTTGGCCTTGTCGCGACCGGTAATCACTACGTCGTCTCCGCGAGCCGCAAGGACCTGTGCGACCTGTCGTCCGAGCCCCGAAGTTCCCCCCACAATTACAGCACTGCCTTGATCAGACATACCGCCTCCAGTTCGTTGAGAGATTTTCTTCCCACTGCCATGTGCACGGTCTTAAGAATCGGCCGATTCCCTTCCATGATTTCATCCAGTCAGATCAGCGCTTACTTTTTCGCGCTGAGGAGGTCGCTGCGAGCTTCTCCTTGAGGTATTCCCAGTCGCGTGTGAATCGGTACCCATACCTCTGCGGAAGCTGAGGAGACTGTGTCTCCAGCCATCGCACGGTGCTCTCGCTGTTGTTGTAAAAGGCATGGACGCAGCCTACGCCCGTCCAGAACAAATCGCCTGCTCGAAGCGTGTACTGGGCGTCATCGGCGACTGCTTCCACACTGCCAGAAAGAATGAAGTACGACTCCTCCAAAGGGTGGTCGTGCGGATGTGCAACGCCGCCGGGCTGGTATTCGACCATGAACATTGTTGAAAGCTGCGCATCAAGGCGCTGGTCGACAAGCATTTTTAGCGCAATTCCACTGTAGGCGAGAAGCGCGGTCGACATGCTTGCGGAAACCGTCGGAGCGCCGACGCGCGAGCCGGCCTTCAGTTCGTCAAGAATGATATCGCTCTCGACCATTCGAAACAGGTGCCGGGAACGCGGGTCGCGGATGTCGAGTTGTTTCACTTCGTACTTTGCCGGCGGACCCAAGAAAAACGTGTCGTCAGGCGCGTCTTTCACACGCGGCTGCGGGGCCAGCATATCGATCCACTTCGCTCGGTCCTTCGCCGGCCCCAGCCACGCGTGCGGCACGCCGACCGGAATGAGGCCGCATGCGCCGGGCACAAGCGGATAGGCCATGCTGTCCAGGACAAGTGTGGGTTGGCCCTCGAGAACGTAGAAACTCTCTTCGAACGAGTGGAGATGCGTATCAATCGCCCCGCCCGCTTTGAGGGAGCACAATCCCAGACCCATGTGCACCGAGCCGGAGGTTTTGTCGACCAGGGAACAACGGCTGAACGATTTGCTATTCCCCACATAGGCGGGCACGAGCCGGATGCCCTCCGCACGAAGCAGATGATGCATGTGTTTCCCCTTTCTCCTTTCGAAACCTGTGTGGAACCAGCATCAGTCATTGGGCATGCCGACAGGCCGCTCACTCTCGGAGAAATCGATCGAAATCTCCAGGATGTGAAACTGGCCAGGCTTGCAATGAATCGTTGTCACACACATTCGTCGCACGCGTTCAGGCTCAGCAGAGATGAGAGCGCGCTCGTCACCTGTTGTGCGGAGGCACCATCCGCGGTCTTGGCGCGCCATCCGACGAAGCCGTCGGGACGCACCAGAACGGCACCCATACGCGAAATTCCGTACATCCCTGCAAATCCCTCCGCCGGATCGGTCAGCCCATCCGCGCCTCCGACTTGATGAATATCCAGGTTGATTCCCACTTGCTTGGCCGCGATCCGGGCGCTTTCACGCCACGCGCTCCCGTCCGGACCGGTGAGCAGGACGAAGTTACGGCCGAGCAGGTCAAGCGTCGAGATCTCTTCGCCGCCTCGCTTCAAGCCGAAATGTGGAGCCCGCGTGCCGGGACGGCCCTTCGATTCGCGCGGATTTTCGTGTACGCGGCTGTCTGCGAGGTCCTCGGAAATCACCGCTGTCGATTTGTAGACGTACCCCAATTCAATGTTCAGATCGTTTTCAATTCGCTGCCTTTCGTCGGCGGGGAGGTCGGGCGCGACGCGCGCGACGTAGCGAGAGTAGGCCTGCTCGACTGTGAAGGTCGAGGCCGATCGGCGTTCCGGCTCGTAGGTAGAGAGCAACTCGGGCCCAGCGCGCCCGTTCAGGACCAGGGAAAGTTTCCAAGCGACGTTGTGCGCGTCCTGGACACCAGTGTTGCCGCCGAACCCACCGTTCGGAGGCATGACATGCGCTGCGTCGCCGGCTAGAAAGATGCGGCCGGAGCGGAAACGTTCGGCTACGTCGGCGGTCGAATCCCAGTGCATGACATTCTCGATGGTCACGGGAATGTCATTCGTTCCGAGAGCGGCGCGTACCAGCGCGAGCGAACTCTCCTCGGTAAGGCCGGCGGAGACATCCGTCCGGAGACGGCCGGAATCGCTCACAATGTTGACCACCAGGAATCCGGACTGGAACGGCTTCTCGATTCGAAAGAATCCGCGCAGCACGGGATTGAGCACATAAATGACGGTCATGTTTCGTCCGCGCATGAGAGGCTCGACGTTGGCGCGAAAGTAGATCGTGATGCTCTTGGAAAATGTTCCGTGCCCGGCCATCCGGATTCCCAGTTGTTCCCGGACTCCGCTGCGGGCGCCATCTGCTGCGACCACATAGCGCGCGCGGACGGTTGACGTCTCCTGGCTGTCGCGATCGCGGATCACGGCCGTGACCCCTTCGGAGTTCTGCTCGAGGGAGATCACATCGGTGGCAAACCGCAATTCCGCGCCCAGCTCGATGGCCCGAGCCTTCAGCAGCGGCTCCAGCAGGCTTTGCGAGACGAAACAGCGTTTGCAGGGGCTGACATCCGTCACGCCTTCATTTAAATTCGAAATGTAGCGTTCAAGTTCTCTGCCGGCCAGCGTCTCGACTGCCAGGATCGCGCCGTCCTGCACGAATTGCTCGTCCGACTTCTGTCGCACGATCTGCTCGACGCCCACGCTCCGGAAAACTTCCATCGTGCGCTGGCTGATTTGAGCCGCGCGCGGGTGAATCGCCGTCCCGCGATGATGTTCCACAGCGAGCGCCCGGATGCCGTGGTGGCCGAGAAGCAGCGCCGTCGACATACCGACCAGGCTCCCTCCTACGATTAGGACAGGAACTTCGATGTTCTGCATCTCTAACTCCGCCCCGGCGGGCTCGGAAGATATAGCCTGGCGCGGGCGCCGGGAACGAAGACGGCACCGCGGCGACGGCGCTTTGTTTCTTCCATAGCCGCTTCTTATACAACAGTGTCGCGGACAGTTCTAGCAACATAGTATTTCTGACGCGCGAGTTCAGTTTGCCGGTGAGCCCCGGTTAGATTCTTTCGCCGGACCCGATCGGAAAATTACGGTTCGACTATTTCCATTTGGTTGTCAGCAGAGAAGCGCACTTCGTACCTGCTCGTGCTCTGCTGTCTGTGTATATTGGTGTGAGTTAAAAACTATAGAACCAGCGCCAAAAAATCTCAGGAATCGCGTAGGAGCAATTGTGAGCAACATTTTTATTCCCAGGCGATTATGAGACCGAGTTCAGCGCGGTTCGCTCATCCCGCGCCTTCGCCTTTCGCCGCGGGCGGATAGACCGGCAGCGTAACGTGCTCCCCAAACGCCGCCTTCAGACCCTCGATGGCGCAATTCTCATCGCCGCCGCCCGCGCCGCCACCAACTCCGATGGCGCCGATCATCTGCCCGTCGACAACGATCGGGATGCCGCCCGGGTTTGTGAAGAGATTAAAATATGTGGTTACCCGCGCAATGCCGTTCGGATTGTTCTTGAGCTGCGCGGACGCAATGGATGTGGGCTGGCGCGTCTTCAGCGAGGTCTGCGCCTTCAACAGCGCGGTACGGATGTTGTTGTAGACTTGGCCGTCCATGCGCTCCATGTGCACGAATTCGCCGGCATTATCGATGATGTACAGCGACATCGTGCCGTTTTTCGACGCCGCCCAGTCGCGACAGACGCGAGCGATTTTCTTCGCTGCTGCGAGCGAAATCTGATTGCCGTCAAAGACGTTACCCGCGCCTTTGCCGCCGACCACGTATTCCGTCGGCAGGCTCGACTTGGGCGGCGTGGCAACGGCAAAGCGTGGCACCGGCGCATTGCCCGGATTGGGGTTCGCGCGAGGCGGAAGGTCTTGCGCCAGCGGCGGGACCGATGTCCCGATCACTTCGGTCAGCGCCTTGTGCGCGCAAATCTCGTCGCTCCACACGGGCACGCGCGGCGCGGAGCCGCCGACGCCGACGGCGCCGATCAACTGTTTGTTGACGACGATGGGAAGCCCGCCAGAATTCGCAAACACGCCGAGCTGCATCTGCTGAAGTTCCGCGGCCGGATCCTCGATCACCCGGTTCATACGGAGCTTGCTCGGTGCGCGATCCATGAGCGCGGTGCGCGCCTTCATGTCGGCCGTCACGATATTGAGATAGCCCTGGCCGTCCATGCGATCCATGTAGACATGGTTGCCGTCATTATCGAGGACCATGATGCTGATCTGCACGCCTTCGGCGGTGGCGGCCTTCTCGCACACGTCGGCGATGCGCTCGGCGGTGGCCAGATTGATGGTGGTGAAATCCTGAATCTTTTCGGCGGCTTTGCCGCTGACGACGAATTGCTCCGGTACGTTTTGTGCAAACGCTACTCCGGCAAACGCGATTGCGCCGGCTAATGCCAATCCCACGATGCGAAGTTTCATTTCGTCCTCCCCTAACTTTTGTGGCACAAGTTTGCCCCGGTCTCAGCCGCGTGTCAATCCGGCCTGGCGCCGTTGGCGCGCGCTGGAACAGCCGTACCAAGCCAACGGCTGATGTTCTTCCACATTGCGATAAGACTTATCAGGATGTGGGAGCGAGAATCCAAAGGTGTGTAAGTGCCTGACAGAGTTATACTCTGCCAACTCGGAGTGGTGGGAGCCTCGCAGATTCCTAAAGCACCTCCCTTTTTTCTTGACGGGAGTTCCAAAAGCTCAGATAGTGCGCACTCGTAGGATTAGGACCCATCCCGGCGCGGTCTTGCGAGTCGGAGCGCGGGGACGCCCTGGTCCGAGATTCAATCGTGGGCATTGAGAAGACCGCTTATCCACTGGTGGAAAGTAACGACCTCTATCTCCGTGGTTTATCCCAGAAGGAGGATTCGATGGAAAGCGCGATTTCGAGACTATTGGAAACATACGAGAAGGGAAAAGTGTCCCGGCGAGACTTAGTTCAAGGATTGGTTTTGTTGGCGGCCAACTCTGGTACGATGTCGGCGGCGGGATTCCAAGGAAACACTATCAATCACGTCTCTCTGGATGTCAGCGATCTGGAACGATCAACTGATTTCTACCAACGCGCATTCGATTGTCCCGTGCACAAACGGCAAGGGAATAACCAAGTATTCTTTGGGACAAGCTTTTTCGTCCTGCGGCCTGGCAAGCCCGCAGGCAGAATAGGCCATGTTGCTATCGGAGTTGAGAACTTCAACCAAGACTCCGTAACTGCGGACCTTAAGGCGCGGGGCGTCAATCCGATTGACTCAGGACAGAGTGGCTCCGGGGAAGGTTTCCACGTTGTCGATCCAGATGGGTTCACGTTGCAGATTATTAGCGCAAGCAACCGGGGTCGAGGATAAGTATCGCTTAATCGGGATACTTCCGGATTCCAGTAAAAAAGGTTTTCGGAACATCGGAAAAGCCACTTACCGATAACCGGCAGGACTTCTCGGGACTTGGGCCCTGCAACGGCCCCTCAATCGAAATCGAGGGACGTAGAGAGGTCGCGGTTAGCGTCGATTTGCGCTGTCAGATCGGCAACTCTCTGCTCTGCAGTGGCAATGGCATCGGCACCGGCGATAAAGCGACGCGGCGGCGGTTCTTGGTTCGCAACGACAATAAGCGCTCGTGCGAGCTTAGCCGGGTCACCGGACTGCTTGCCATTCTGGCCTTTCCAAAATTCAAACTGATTCGCTCTGCGCTCGTCGTAGTCCTTGATGGACGGCTCGGCGTAGTTCGTCGATTGCTCCGTGAGAAGTTCCGTGCGAAAAAAGCCCGGGTTGACAATAGTAGTGGTAATGCCGAACGGCGCAACCTCGGGGTGAAGCGATTCCATCCAGCCCTCAAGCCCGAATTTCGAGGCCGCGTAGGCCGTCCCGAACTCGAAGCCTGCCAAGCCCGCTGACGAT
The DNA here is from genome assembly GCA_963719875.1 of uncultured Acidobacteriota bacterium. Lineage (GTDB taxonomy): Bacteria > Acidobacteriota > Terriglobia > Acidiferrales > UBA7541 > Palsa-360. The sequence goes on from CAVRDJ010000007.1 coordinate 40,535, forward strand.
GAGATCGAAATGATTTGGCCGGAGCGTTGCTTGCGCATTACAGGCAGGACCGAACGTGTGACGTTCATTGGACCGATCAGGCTCGCCGCCAATTGACGATCCATCTGCTCGGGCGTCAGTTCCTCAAAGTAGCCCGCGTAAAAGCTGGCGGCATTGTTGACCAACACATCGATACGACTGAACCGTTTGACAGCCGCTTGAACCGCCCGCTCGGCATCGGCACGACTGGTAACGTCCAGCTTCACGGCCAGCAGGTCGTTCGACTGTCCCAAGGCCTTGGATATGCGGTCGTTGTCCCGGCCCGAGGCCACAACTTTGTGGCCTGCCGCCAAAGCCGCCTTGGCGAAATCGACGCCCATCCCTCGGCCGGCTCCAGTTATGAACCAGACCCTTTGGCTACTCATTAGAACTCCTTTTCCTGTTGTACGCCATTATATGCCGGAGGGAATCAAGTCATGTGAAACGGGATTCTCGGGATGTGGCAATCCGCTCGTCGTAGGATGAACGGGGTAGAAATTTCCAGTGACCACCGATAGGGTTTTACGGTTGGGAAGAAGCTGGGTAGATAATATTATCGATCGACCGGGACGCGAAACCAGAATTCCGGGTAGAATGTCGCAGAAATTTGGCGAAGTGGGGGCTTTCTCAAACTCTTATGAGGATTCTTCCGATGGTTATGCGAACGGCGATTTTACTCTTGCTTGGCGGGTTCTGGGCAACTGGACCTGCGGCGGCCCAGAGTGCGTCCAGCGGTTCTTTACCGGTGTCCGGGTACACTAGACTGACGGATCCTCTTGAACAGGCTTTTTCGCTGGATGTGCCGGCGGGCTGGCGGTCCGAAAGCGGACTCGCTCGCCGTGCCGCGCTGCAAATCAATCCTTATGTCCGCTCGCTTTCGCCAGACAAAATGACTTATCTCATGCTCGGTGAGCCGACACTACCGTCGTTTACTCCGCCGAGCGAAATGGGCAATGCGATTGGGCATCCCGAGGGAACCCTCTATGACGCGGGGCTTGGCGGGCTAGCGCTCGTTTTGCGCTACTTGCCAGGCGCGGAGTTCGCTCGCGTGTATGGACAGACCGCCCTGCAGAGTGTGTGCCCGTCGCTCAAATTTGCCACCGCACAGGATCGGCCGGATCTGGCTCGTAAGGCGAATGCCCAATGGCCTACCGTTATCCCTTCTCGGTCAGACGGCGGAGAGGCGCGGTTTACGTGCACGCACAACAAGCAGGAGATGGACGTGCGGGTCCAAGCCGCCACGCGGATCACGAGCGACAACATAGGATGGGGCGTGATTTTGTTGCAGGCGTTTATCGCGCCGAAAGGCCAGGGCGATAAGGCGGAAGAGATCCTGAATCACATGGCCGCCAGCGTCAGCTTCAGCCCGAGTTGGATTCAGAAGCAGAACCAGCTCAGCGCGGAGGCAGCTAATGCCATCAATCAGCGCATGCAAGCGATCTTCCGCCAGGAGCGCACCTTCATCGAGAAGCTCAATTCCGTGGACGAGAATTTTCAGTCGATGGATGAGATTGTTTCCGGCTTCAGCAGCTACCGGGACACCAGCACCGGGCAGAGCTATTCGCTGAGCAACACAAATCCATACAAGTGGATCGACCCGAGCAGCGGGCGCATCATTTCGACCCCGACCAATAGCGCGCCGCCGTGGGCGCCCGCGTACCGTCCGCTCACGCACGTGCAGTAAAGCAGGGTTGTTCGCTTTCGTCCACATTCCGATAAGGGACTTGGCACTCGAATACATTAGTTTTGGGGCAAACAGTGTTGGTATTCCGCCGAGACCGCCGAAAATGCTATGCGGCCAATAACTCCATGGTTGTTCACTATTGCACAGTGGCATATTCCATGCCATACTGTTTTATGGCCAGTCAAGCAAAAAGTCGCCTTCCTGACCGTGCTTTTCCCCTCCGCCCAAGAGTGAAATCAACGAGCCTTGCTTTCGATGTCAACCGGTTTCTCAATTCGACCGGAGTGGCAAGACGAATCATGGAATTCCAAAAATCAGAGACGATCTACTCTCAAGGAAATCCCACCAGGGGCCTAAAATATATCCAAATGGGCGTTGTGAGACTCTCTGTAATCAATGAGGCTGGCAAAGAGGCAGTCATGGCGATTCTGAGGCCAGGTGATTTTTTTGGTGAGGGATGCCTGGCTGGTCAGCCTGTTTGTATGGAGACGGCCACTGCGATTGTAGCAACCTCCATACTTTTTATTGAAAAAGCGGAGATGGTTCGCCTGCTCCATGAGGAGCCCGAACTCTCCGACCGCTTCATCGCCCATATGCTGGCACGGAATATCCGAGTCGAGGAGGATTTGATCGATCAGCTTTTTAACTCCAGCGAAAAAAGGTTGGCCCGCACCCTACTGCTGCTCGCACACTACGGCAAACAAGATGAGCCACAAAAAGTGGTCGCCAAAATATCGCAAGAGGTGCTGGCGAAAATGATCGGGACAACGCGCTCCCGAGTGAATTTTTTTATGAATAAATTCAAGAGACTGGGTTTCATCCATTACAATGGCGGGCTGCACATCAACGCTTCCCTCCTCAGTGTTGTCCTGCACGAGTGACCATCAACATCCGTGCAGCTCAGTCGAGCCCCGGATAACTTCCGAAAAACGCGCTTGCTTGTTGGGAATGGGCCCTTGTCATACCCTTGGAATCACCTGGACACTTCAACTACTTGTTGCGAAGAACCTTGCGGAGGGACTTGTGCACTTCCAATCCGCCATCGTAGCTAACGTATCCCTGCTTTCGGAAGTCATTCATGAAAAGATTGATTCGGGAACGGGTCGTGCCGACCATGTCAGCAAGAACCTGATGATTTGGATTGGGGACTTCCGTTATTGGCGGGCCCTTTCTATCCAAGTGGGCTAGCGCCAAGAGAACGCGTGCGAGCCGTTGTTCGGCAGTGAAAGTCAGCAGCGCCGCCACATGATCCTGATACTTCTGGAGGGTGGACAACAGATAGGATACCAGAGAAATCGATATCTTATTTTTCGTGCGGAGCAGATTAATCATCCTTTGCCTCGGGATGGACCGTATCGAACTAGCGGTCATGGCAACGGCTGTGGATAGACGAAGAGGAAATCCGATGAGGCATTGCGCACCAAAAAAGTCACCTTCGCCCAAGATGCCGGTAACCGCGGAGCGCCGATTTTTCGATTCGTTGGTGAGCCGCACCTCTCCTTCTTGAATGTAGAAAAGGGAGTCAGCAGCCGTTCCTTGCGTATAGACGTTTTGTTTGCGGCGATAGTGCGAGACCGTGCCGCCCAAACTGGCTCCTGAAGAGAGAGTATCGGCGTGTGAAGGTAGCTTGCTTGCGCGTGGCATTAGGTGCTCCATTCCCGACGAACCTGTAACGTGTGTGGCGCCTGCCACAACCTATCCTTGCTGGAACAAGGATATTTGTCTGTTCCCTATTGAACAGCAAAGGGGCTAAGGCGGACTTTTCGCTCGGGCATTGATCTCGCGCATTGGACACTCCTCCTTTCCTATCCGATGATTGCTTAGAAACAAAGACAGCTGTTCCATTTGGGCTAATCTGCCCTCAGTAGCTGGCATTAAACAGGTAGGTGTGCAATATTGGACAGTCACCCACCCTCATGGTTATGGCATGGTCCATATATGACGCGGAGAGTGATTGTGATGACCACAAGCAAAGCAACAAAATCGGATTCCGAGGCAGTGGCCACAGTTGGGGTATTGGAAAAGCAACTAGAACTCCTACACGACTTGCACGATCTGCTGACGCACTACGCGCCAACGTGGTACACAGAAGATATGGATTCTCGGTTGGCTGAAACCACTGCCAAGTTCACTAAGCCATAAAGACATCCCCTGACGCTATTTTCAAACGCATGAATCCCTTTCAGGAATCTGAGCCAAGTCCTGCGAAACGGGATTATCGAAATGTGGCATCGGAGGCGAAATGTAGCCACACCATTACGGTGTGTCTTAGCTTCCTTTAGCCGATGAAATTTAATTGAGAATGAGATTTCTGCTACAGCCCAATCTGTGGTAAAGATGCTTTCGTGTCCACTGAGCCCCAAGAACGACGCCGGTACCCTCGAATTGATTTGTCACAGGCCGTCCGCATTCGCCCATTCGACCCGGGCTTGCCGCCAGAATATTGCACCACGTACAACGCGTCACAGGACGGTCTGTATTTTCCCACTCAGGCAGGTCATTACGCACTTGGAATGAGCGTCTATGTGACGACCGATTTCCAACCCGACAGCCCATTGCACTCTACCTTTGTGGGTGTTGTCGTACGGATCGACAAACTAGAATCTGAAAAACGGGGGATAGCCATTCACGTCCTTTCTCCGTCCTCAGCGGCAGCCAACTGATTCCATGCGGACGGAATTAATTTGAATCCGCACCTGCCGGAAATTTCCGCATAAGCAGCCTTCACAGGATGCGGGAGCGAGCAAGAATTTGCAGGTGTGGAATTGCCCGCCGGAGTTATACTTTGCCTTCTCCCAATAAGCGGAGCCTATGGCAATTCTTCCCGGCACACGTCTAGGGCCTTACGAAATTCTCACTGCGATCGGCGCGGGCGGAATGGGCGAGGTGTACAAAGCCCGCGATACTCGCCTGGATCGAATTGTCGCCATCAAAGTTTTGCCGACTCATCTGGCAGATCGTTCTGATTTGCGGGAGCGATTCGAGCGCGAAGCAAAGACGATTGCCAGCCTGAATCATGCGCACATCTGCACGCTGCATGACGTAGGCCATCAGGACGAAATCGATTTCCTGGTGATGGAATATGTTGAAGGCGAGACGCTCGCGCAGCGGCTCACCAAAGGCGCGCTGCCGATCCAACAGGTATTGCAATACGCGATCGAAATTGCTGACGCGCTGGACAAAGCGCACCGCAAAGGCATTACCCACCGCGATCTGAAACCCGGCAACATCATGCTCACCAAGGCCGGCACGAAGCTGCTCGATTTCGGCCTCGCCAAGCTGAAACAGGAGGCCGCTCCGGCCCTTCCGGATTCGCAGCTTGCCACGATGAAGAGCGGAATAACAGGCGATGGAACAATCCTGGGCACGTTGCAATACATGGCGCCGGAGCAGGTCGAAGCCAAAGAAGTAGATGCCCGCACGGACATTTTCGCGTTCGGCGCGGTGGTCTACGAAATGGCAACGGGCAAAAGGGCCTTCGAGGGCCAGACCCAAGCCAGTCTGATTGCCAAGATTCTCGAGACGGATCCTCCGCCGATGTCTTCCCTTCAGCCCATGACGCCGCCAGCATTGGATCGCGTGGTCAAAAAATGTCTCGCCAAGGAACCTGAGAAAAGGTGGCAGGCAGCCAGCGATGTATGCGACGAATTGATGTGGATTGCCGAAAGCGGCTCCCAAGTTGCGTTAGCACCGGCAGCCGCAGTGAAAGGCATTCGCACGCTCAGTCGTCGGGAAATGACTATAATCGTGGGTATCGTGCTTCTCGCTGCGGCGATTGGGAGCCTCGCCACCTGGAAGCTGAGGCCAGCGGTTGCACCAGCGCCGCAGCCCGTCACACGCACAGTAATCAATCTGCCGCCAGGCCAACAATTAGCTGGTCTGGAATATGGCCCTGCTGTGGCCCTTTCTCCCGACGGCACTCGTCTCGCCTATGTCGCACGCCAGGGCGGCGTGCAGCAGATCTATCTGCGGGCAATGGATAGCCTGGAGTCTAATCCTATCCCCGGCACCGAAGGTGCCACTAACCCGTTCTTCTCGCCCGATGGCCAATGGCTAGGATTTTTCGCAGGGGGAAAGCTGATGAAGGTCTCGGCAAGCGGCGGAGCCGCGACCATCCTCGGCGACGCTTCGCTCCCGGTGGGAGCCAGCTGGGGCAACCAGGGAACCATCGCCTTTGCACCATCATCCGTCGCACCTATTCAGCTAGTGCCTGACGCGGGAGGGGCCGCGCAGGTGCTGACGCATCTGGAGAAGGGAGATAACAGCAATCGCTGGCCGGAATTCTTACCAGGCGGCCGAGAACTGCTGTTCGTCGCCGGAACGGCGGCCGCCAATTGGATTAACTCACGGGTTGCAGTCCGCTCGGTCGAGACCGGGGAACAACGGAACCTGATCCAAGCGGCGACGCATCCCCACTATGCGCCCTCCGGGCATCTGGTTTTTGCGCAGGGCGTGAGCCTGGTCGCCGTGCCGTTCGATCCAAAGCGTCTCGCGGTCACAGGAACGGCGGTCCCTGTAGTAGTGGGTGTCCTCCAGTCCCCAATCAGTGGAGCCGCCCAATACAGCTTTTCCGCCACTGGATCGCTGGTCTATGTTTCAGGAGGTGTTCAGTCAGCCCAGAGCAGGCTTGTGTGGGTGCATCGCGATGGGACAGAGCAGCCCTTGGGTGCTCCCGCACACCCTTACTTTAACCCGCGGGTTTCCCCTAACGGTCGACAGGTAGCCGTGACAGTCACGGACAAGGACGCTCAAATTTGGCTATACGATCTCTTACGGGAAACGTTCACGCGGTTTACCTTCGTGGGGAATGTGAACAATTCTCCGGTATGGACACCGGACGGCAAGCGGATTGCGTTTAATTCAAACTCAAACACGAAGGGGCAGTTGAACATTTTCTGGCAACCGGCCGATGGAAGCGGCGGAATGGAGCGATTAACCACCAGCGAGTTCATTCAAGCCCCGGTTTCTTTTTCCCGGGACGGGCAACTGCTGTGGTTCCTTGAAATTAATCCCGCAACGGGATTTGATATTTGGGTGATGCAGGCTAGCGACCGCAAGGCGCAGCCGTTTCTTCGGACGCCATTCAACGAAAGTGCGCCACAGCTTTCCCCCGACGGGCGTTGGCTGGCCTACATATCGACCGAATCCGGTCGCTATGAGATTTACGTGCAGCCGTATCCTGGTCCCGGCGGGAAGTGGCAAATCTCGACCGAGGGGGGAACGGAGCCATTATGGAATCCCAACGGAAGGGAGCTGTTCTACCGAAGTGGCAACAAGATGATGGCCGTGGATATTTCGAATCAGCCTTCATTTGTCGCGGGCAAACCCCGGATGCTCTTTGAGGAACCGTACTTGCCCACTCCGTTAACCAATCCCAACTACGACGTGTCCCCGGACGGCCAGCGGTTCTTGATGCTCAAGCCTGTGGAGCAAACGCAGGAGGCGCCGACGCAAATCAATGTCGTGCTGAACTGGTTTGAAGAGCTGAAGCGTCGCGTGCCGACCGCGACGAAGTAAATCCGATCTGGCTGGCATCAGCGTCTCCCTCCTAGCTCAAGTCTTGATAAACACTCTAACCGGCCGCGCAGCAAGTCCCGAAGAAGTTGCGCGTCTGATTGGTCCGGGCCAGAAGCCCGTCGCGCGACTTCTCGATCTGGCTACGAAGCCGGGTCAGGTCAACACCCACGAGTTTGCCCTGCCACTTCTTGACTTTGCCGGCGATGAATACGTGTTCGACATTGCTCGTATCCATCAGCGTCACCACCGTGCCGGGCACGTTGTTCAGCGGGAAGGTGTTGATCCGCTCGGTCGCTAACAGAATGATGTCGGCTTCCTTGCCCGGCGTTAGCGTGCCGATCTTGGCGTCCAAGTGGGCCACGCGCGCGCCTGCGATGGTGGCGAACTCGATGACGTCGCGGCACGTCACCAGCGGAGGCAGGTTCTGTTCGCCGGCGAGCGCGCGTTCGTTGAGCAGCGCGCGCTGAAGCGTGAAGGCCGCCCGCATGATCGAGAACAAGTCCGCGGTCATATTGCACTCGACATCCACGCTCAGGCTCGGCCGGATCCCGTGATCGAGCGCCATCTGAATGGGAGGCGTTCCGTGCCGCATCTGCATCTCGATGGCCGGGGCGATCGAGACCTTGCCGCCTGTATCCGCGATGGTCTTCCACAGGGTTTCGTTACCGGACCGCGTGCAATGGATGTATTCATTGTCCGGTCCCATAAGTCCCGCTTTGGCCAGCGGCTCCAAAGTGCTCATGTTCACGATGTGGGAGACGATGGGCGCCCCCACCGAACGGGCCAGCTTCCAGCGGTCGGCATTGGGTTCAACACCCAGGGCCAGCGTCAGCAACTGCTCGTCGGACGAAAAATATTGTTTTCGCAGCCGGACGATGTCCTGTGGATATTGGCTCTTGGCCCCTGGGCCGGCAGAGTAAGCGAAAAGCGCCCGGCGCCCGGACTCCCGCAGGCCTGCAATGCAGGCGTCAGTATGCTCGGGAGTGAGGGAAACCTGCGACGTGTCCACCGTCGTAGTCACGCCCGCGTTCATCTGGCTGAGCGAGGCCACAAGCTCGCCGAGACGCGCATCCTCCGGCAGATAGGCGGGGGTGAAGGTGCCAAGGATCATTCCCTGGTAAGTCCTCGCGTTATCTCCTGCAGTACCGAGCAGACCATCGGAGAGAATGCTGCGCAGAGGGGTCTCAAACTGGTGGTGGTGCGTGTCGATGAATCCCGGCATCACGATCATCCCCGTCGCATTCACCACCAGGGTGTGAGCTGGCGCGGCGACGTTAGGGCCTACCGATACGATCTTCTTTCCCTGGATCAGCACGTCGCCCTTTTCGAAATCACCCACTTGGCTATCCATGCTCAGGACAATGCCGTCTTTTAGCAGGATCGCGCGGCCGTTGGGGTTCCTGAGGTTTTCCAGGGTCACGGGGGAAGCAGCGCTTTGCTGGGCGGCGGCACGTCCGGGCAGCCATTGGGCCGCGGCGACGCCGGCGACGAGTCCCACGCTCCCTTTCAGAAAGCCGCGACGGGAATTACGTTCGCACTTCTCAACACGTTCCTCTTTGGGTTTCATCATTGGCCTTTCCTTTCCTTTTTTTGCGCCATCACGCGGGAATTCTATCAGCAGCGCGCATTTTACGAAGACGCACTGGCTCCTCTCACAAGCCGGGCCCGGCCTCTCGCTGCGCATCGTACGCTTCTCCTGCCAAGGACACAACGAACCTGCCACCAGCGTAGAGTCCCGCGAGATCGAGGGGTTCCGAAGGCTCGTTTTTCGCGCTGGTCGAGTTCCACTTGCTTCACATTGACTCGTCACGTAAGCGCTGTGAGAGCTTTCTGATCAATGATTTAACCTAATTTCGCCTGCTTGGGACAGGTCCCCTAGCCCTGTACTCCTATGAGACTTTGGGCCAGTTGTTGGTCACCTACCTCCGCCATACGCTGTAGAGTTAGTTGGCGTGAGGGTGTAAAGAAAATCATGACGAAAGCCTTAAGTTTTGTCGTGTTATCAGTTCTTCTGGTTGGTGTCGTACTCCTCCACGGATCTGGAGCCAACGCGCAAAGCGGGAGCCCCTACAGTCAATGGTCCAACGGTCCTTCGACCAACCCTAATTTCTTTCCGATCAGCGTGTGGCTACAAAGTCCAGGCAACATTCAGGAATACAAGAATATCGGCGTGAACATGTTTCTCGGGTTTTGGGGCAGTCTCGACCAGGCGAGCTTGACCACCTATGCGAACATGAAAATGCCACTCGCCCCAACGCAGAATTCCGTCGGCCTGACATCGCCTCAGCGATCATGGATCTGGGGCTGGGACCAGATGGATGAGCCGGACAATGCTCAACCAAATGGCAGCGGCGGGTATGGGCCGTGTATAACTCCCAGCACGCTCATCGCGGACTACAACGCCATCAGGGCCAATGACAAAGCTAGTCCCGTGTTCCTGAATTTCGGACAAGGAGTGGCCAATACCGGCTATTCGGGCCGCGGATCGTGTACTGGCGACACGGCCTACTATGCGCAAGCTTCAGCCGCCGGCAACGTCATCAGTTTCGATGTCTATCCAGTTGCCGATTACAACGGTCAATTGGAGCTGGTCTCGAATGGTTTAGCCAATCTGAAGACCTGGACCGGGCAATGTAATTGCGGCAACAAAATCATTTGGAATTTTATCGAGACCACGCCGTTCAATGGCGGCGCTACTCCGACCCCGGCACAAATACAATCGGAAGTCTGGATGTCTATTATTCATGGCTCGCAAGGGATCATCTATTTCATGCATGTGCTCTCGCCTACCTTCCGCGAGGACGGTATTTTCAACTATCCGGCGTCGGTCCAGGCAGTGACATCGATCGATGCGCAGATCACTTCCTTGGCGCCGGTTCTGAATAGCTCGACCGTCACAAATGACATTCAAGTCTCTTCCAGTGCTTCGGGTGTGCCCATCGATATGATGGAAAAAAATTATGGCGGCTCCAAATATGTGTTTGCTGTTGCGATGGCCAATAGCTCCACCGTTGGCACGGTCACTGTTCCTGGAAACCCGTCTGGTACGGTCACTGTAATAGGAGAGAGCCGGCAGATCGCGATGACCAACGGCCAATTCCAGGACAACTTCGGCAGCTACGGAGTCCACTTGTACCAATTCGGCGCCGGCACGAGTTCCGCGCCAGCACCTCCGACGAACCTCAAGGCCATCGCTCAGTAATTCCCCAACAAACGGCATTCAATCCGCGCAAACACCGGAGCGGTAATCCCGCATTCATCTCTCAATGACCCTCGGCGGATGCAAAGAGTTTGAATAGCAGACGGTGACTTTTCCTCCTGTGGGAACTGCCAATTGAAGCCAAGCCGGTATACAATGCCGCACAATTCGCAGGCCACAACTGCTATCTGCTGGCAAGAGAGCGAGGTTCCAGGATATGAAACGCAACGGAATTCGATTGTTCTTGGTTGCCGCAGCCGCGGCAATCCTATTTTCTGCTCCAGCAAGAGGCGGCGGGCAGACGGCTCCGTCCGCCCCGCACAAGGCGCAGCCCCCGCGCTCGGTCAGACTATATGTATTTGATTGCGGGGTTCTCCACAACGCGGATATGGGCCGCTTTAATTTGAAAAAAGAGGATGTCACAACCACGGACATGTCCATGGGCTGTTTTCTGATCGCGCATCCCAAAGGAAATCTGATCTGGGACACCGGCGCAATTCCCGACGATTCCTGGACTCCGACCGGCCGCATGACCACGCAGCATGTCACACTTTCGGACGGGCAGACCCGAGATGCGGACGTGGACAAAACCCTTCGCGGGCAGCTCGCGGAAATCGGCTACTCCCCTTCCGACATCAACTACCTTGCGCTTTCGCACTACCACTACGATCACACGGCCAACGCCAACCAGTTCGCCAGCGCCACGTGGCTCGTGCGGCAGGTCGAACGCGACGCGATGTTCGGCGGAAAGTATTCCGGCTCGCTGCAACCCTCGACGTTTTCGGCCCTGCAGAAAAGCAAGACGATCATCCTCAAGACCGATGAATACGACGTGTTCGGTGACGGCAGCGTCATCATCAAGTCGGCGCCCGGGCACACGCAGGGCCACCTGGTTTTGTACGTGAAGCTGACCAAGACCGGCGGCGTCGTACTCTCCGGCGATCTTTATCACTATCCGGCGGAAAAGACCCTGGATCGTGTCCCGACGTTTGAGTTCAACCAGGAGCAGACCCGTGCGAGTCGAGCGGCGGTCAACGTCTTCCTGAAGAAAAAGGGCGCGCAGCTTTGGATCCAGCACGATTTCGACGGCAACGCGAAACTGAAGAAATCGCCGCAGTTCTACGAGTAGCGCCGGGGTCCGGCTCCCGCCGGGCTAAAGAGGCCGCATTGACTTGGCATCCGCTGCGGACGTGGCGTTGGTGTACGTCTCGCCTTCGCAACGCAATTTATTACTGATGTGACAAGTCTACTCCCAAATATAGACAGGGTGCTACTTTCCAAGAAGCTATCCATATGGATGTGACTAAAAGTTCCACGAGTTGGAAGTTTGTACATACCCTCGTGTATTGCGCTTGCTTCTCCCAAGATCAAGGTGCAAAGATTGATCTTGAGTTAAATGGAGGGTTCGCGTTCCAGGGCCTGGCAATTCTCGCGCCGGGGAGTTTTCATGAAAGATCGAATACGAACGGCACACCGTGTGGACATGTCGAGCAACGCCAATACTGCGACAGAGATCGCGGACCGGCGAGCGGCTCCGCGCCAGCATTTCGTCGCTGAGGCGATGATCGTGGAGGTCAGGTCGGGGGTCAAGCTCTCCGCCCGCAGTTGCGATCTCGTCGTACACGGGTGCTATGTCGATACCATCAGACCATTTCCGGTTGGGACTCTGGTCCGCATTCGATTGAAGAAGGATGAAACCACCGTGGAAGTAAACGGCAACGTGGTCTATGAGTTGCCCGGCCTGGGAATGGGGATAGCCTTCCACGACTTGACGCCGGAGAGCCATGCCGCCGTTGATAAATGGCTTTCACATCTGCCCGGTCACCAGGACTCATTAGAGAGTTTAATGCCGCCAATCGACCCCGAACCCGCCACCGTCATACAGCGACAACACACGACAGAATTTGTTGACCTGATCCAACTGTTGAAGAAGAAGGGGATTTTGACCAAGGCAGAAGCTCTTGGCCTCTTGAAAGAGCCTTTGGACGAATAGTCGAAGGGTTTTTCCTCTTGTGAATTTCACTCCTTCATGCGCGGAATTTGATCCACTCTTTGCCCTCTAAAAAACGAAACTCTGAAACTCTCTCACTAAATCCGATTGCTTGAGGCGAATTCTCGACCGGCGGAATTGAGTCGGCAACGGCATTCCGTTTTCCGCGACGGTTGGAAACTTGGCGCGATGTCGAAGCGATGGCTACACCACGTGAACGTGAGAAAAACGCGGCCAATCCCTCAATGAGATTGAAGGGGATGTATTGGTGCGGAAGGGGGGATTCAGATGAAACCTATCTATTTGTTGGTCTTTTCGCACATTTTAAGGCTTCTGTCGTAATATTGTCGTAATGTTTGTGCTATCATCCTCGAATGCGAGCAAAGGTGGCTCTTCTGGCCCGAGTTAAGGTAGGAAACCGATATCCGTTCATTCCGGTCGAAATCAAACGCGGAAACCCGGTCCAGGTCTACGGCGCAACTTATTATCTCCGGTACAGCGAGGACGGCAAGCAAGTCACTCGACCAGTCGGGGTAAACGTCGAAACCGCGTTCGTCGCATACCAGAACCGAGAGTTGAACTTCACCCGGAATCGCCTCGGCCTGCCCAATTCCGAAAAATCTGAAGCGTCGAGGGTGTTGATATCTGAAGCCGCTGAAAAGTTCACTAAGGACCTTGAGTCAGATGTTCTAAAGGGTAAGAAATCGAAGGCAACTCTGCTTTCATACAGAAACGCTGTTGAGACCTTTCGGGACAATTCTGGAATCCGGTATATGCATGAGGTTACGGCGGACATCTTGATGGAACACGAAACGTGGCTATTCAAGAAAATTCAGCGCCGTAAACGCGGCGACCAGGGCAACACGATTGCCAATAGGTTCCGCTTTCTGTCAGTCTTCCTTGCCAAGAATGGGATCAAGATTTCAAAGGCGAAAAACGCGACGCCTGACGATAAGGGCCTGCTCGACTGGTCCGATATGCCTCGGGAGCGAGCGAAGGAACAAGTCAACAAGTACACCGAGGAAGAAATTAATGCTCTTCTTGCAGTCGCGGATGATGACGAGGCCGATTTGATCCACGCGTTCTTACGAACTGGCTGCCGGGATGAAGAAGTTGTCTATCTTCATTGGACGGATATAAATTTCAAACGGCAGGAAGTAAAAATTTCAGACAAGCCCAAATACGGCTGGAAGGTTAAGGATCGCGAGAGCCGGATTATTCCCGTCGAGGACGGCGTCCTGTTACAGCGACTAGCAGCGCGGAGGGAGCGTCAAACACCGGAAAGTCATCTGGTTTTTCCAAACACACTCGGCGGTCCAGACCAGCATTTGATTCGTCGGTTACGCAAAGCTGCTGAAAAAGCCGAAGCAAAGGGCTTCAAATTTGAAGATGAGGTCAACCTGCATCGTTTCCGTCGTACGTATGCATCCATGATGATTGCTGATTCAGATTTGCAGACTATATCCGAACTTCTAGGCCACGAAGACATTGAAACTACCGCGAGGTATCTAGCGCCGGATCGGTCGAAGGCTCGTAAGGCATCAAAGACAGCGTTCAAGGCGATAGTCTGATGGAAAAACTATTGTCAGCCCGACAGGTTGCCGAGCATCTTGGAATGCACGTCAAGACCCTTTACAGGCTGTTGCGCGACAATCAGATTGCTTTACCGTTTATTCGGAAGCATGGCCGGATGATTGGATTCCGCCCGTCTGATATCCGGATATATCTCGACTTGCATCAGGTTAATCGGGATGGTACCAGCCCGAGTAAGCCTCGTAAACCGCGTAAACCTCCGGCTGGATTTCTATCCGACGAAGAGGCCCAACTATTCTTTGCTGATGTTAAACGCGATGATGAAGGGAATATCATGGCGATTAGCGATTAACCGGCGGTTCAATCCCGAGCCTCTGCTCCAACTAAATCCGGCTTTCGATGATTGCAGGATCGTCAAACGAATCACGTTGTAAATTAACAGGAGCACCGCGGCTTAAAACGAACTCTCGCGCCTCTTTCAAAGAGTCGCACAGAAGTGCGGGCAATGGTTCTGAAATCATGCCGAACAATACGCGGACAACGATTTGAGCATTGAAGTCTTTCGGATGACCGTAAATCACCCAAACAGGTGCGAACCGTTCCTTGGCTTCATCTAAACTCATTCCGATTGAAAGCGAGTTATTGAAACCCAATTCCAATCTCCCCAACGATCCTGAAAATTCAATTTCTTTTCCGACAGTCCAATCAGCCGCCATCTCTTCGGAGAACGAACCTACACTACCGTTGCTGAAACCAATTTCCACTCGGCCATCTTTCACGTCACTCCTACTCGTTATCTGAACCTTCTTAATGCCTGCATAACAATAGTCGTCAGAAGATGCCCCTGCTTTACGCTCCGGCACCGGCTTGATGGATAGTCCATCCGATTGGGCCTGAAGCATAGCTTTCATCAAATACTCTGGGACTTCCTTCCTTGGCCGAACTCTTTTCGGTTGACGCATTTGAATCTGAGTAATTGTTGCTATTTTTTGGGTTTCGTACAATATTCCGACCTAAGTCTAATCGCGTTGCAGTTTTATTTTTGTGATTCGCTAGAACATCGCGGCTACAGCGTGCGGATGCCGCTCAAAAGATGCCACGCATCCTTGTAATCCCGAATCCAAGTGGGTAGTACAATCGTGTCCTCAATGAGTTTTGCACGCGGGACCACATAAAACGTTGGTGCCTCGTCTTCTATCTCTGGTAAGACAACGAAAACCAGAAACTCAGCCCAATCTTCTGGTGCATCCCCGTTCAAAGGGACGTATCTTCCGTCATACTTACCCGCCGTTATCAACACGGCCTGCATGATTTGGCAAAGCTTTTGCGAAATGTAGAGACATTTGTTCCATAGATATCCACCTGCTTCACGCTGCGTCAACAGTTCGACGGATAGTCCATGCGATTGGGCCTCTAGCATTGTTTTCGCCAATGCCTCTGGTGGTGCCTTCTTGGGCCGCGTTATTTTCGGACGCAATTCAACCGGGAAGTCCTTTTCGAGCCGATCCATTCTCGTACGCCACTCAATCGGAAGTTCCTTTGTAGGCCAGATTAGTTTCGGACGCCATTCAATCGGAGCAATGCTTTCTAAATCGGTTGGCGGCGCAGACAATAGCTTCCAGTTGCTTTTGTAGGATTGGAGGTCCGGATTGTCGAGACTGGCCGTAGTTTGCTTTTGGATGGCTCCACGGGGAATGACATATATTTGATATTCACTAGGTCCATCTTTGACAATGCACAACTGAAACTCGGCCCACTTATTCGTCGGGGTCCTCAAGAACACAAAGTTATAACGCGGGACAGTTGGATCAGGACTTAACCGGGTGCAACTATAAACAGCACATTTCCTTCCGTCGACTATGGCACGGCGTTGGACGAGGGTAGGCCACGGTGTGCGCTTTTTTAATCCAATTAGCGTAACCTCAAGGGAAGCTTGTTTCGCCGCATCTATGATCGTTTGAAGCTGCCAGTTCAGTATGGTGAAGCGCCGTTCTGTCTGACCCGTGGTAATGGGTTGCTTAAAGACTTGCCACGCATCGCGATATTGCTCCAGAGATTCCAGGGACCAAGCCGTATCCTTTGTCATCGCTCCGCGAGGAACGACGTAAAATCTGGGAGTGCCGCTTGATGGGAACGCTACGTATACTAAGAAATCTGCGAATTTAGTCCGAGGGAGATAGAGTGGAGCGTAAACTGCGTTGGGATAGTGAGAATCGATAACTTCCCGTGTCCTGATGATCTGACAAAGTCTTCCTTCAATAGCAAGAAGTCGGGCGTCAAGGACTTTTCCATAACCGCTTACCCGCTGGACAGACAGACCATTTGCTCTCACCTCAGTTATTACCTCAGGAACGGGCACGTTCACTGAGGAATTCTGCCGCAATTTGACTATCCTGTTTCTCAATGCGCCTGTGTCCACGTTGCTGCGGAGTCTTATCTCACAAAGGCCGCATAAACACTAGCGATTTTCGGTGCACCGCGAAGACGGACCCGGTATCCGGCTTGTGCCTCGGTGGAACCGTACCACAACGGATAGACAGTTTGAACACACGGCCACAACTTATTGTGCTTCCGCGTGCATTTCCCCCTTGACAGAATTTTCACTCTTGATTACATTGCGGCCTCGGATTCAGGGATCGTGATTCGACGAGCGGGCGGCCCACTCACCCCGGGAACACCGCAAAATCGATTGACGCAACCTGCCGGGTTTACCGACATCGGGAAGTGCTCGTTCCACTCCCGTCACCGATACTCCCAGCTATCGGCGAATCGTAGCGCAAATCCACAGACGCTATAAGCGCCCTACGAAATGCGCGTGCGGAGCTATCGATGTTTTAGATTCAAGGCAAATCCGATAAATAGATCGATGATTGGAGATAAAATATGCTCAGCCCGAATCACTTTGCTAAGTACGTGATTGTGTTGTTACTCGCTGGAAATGCCGCTATAGCTCAAAGTCCACCAACGCAATCTGTGCCGGCGCCTCCGCAGGATATTGAGTTAAACACTGTCCTGATGGAATCAACGTTTCTGATCGAGGGGTCCTCTGGCCCCGGACAAACAACACTTGGAACTGTTTTTGTCATCGGTTTACCCCTTGTGGCACATCCAGAGCAGGCTCGTCTTGTCTTGGTGACGGCGGCGCACGTCCTGGAAGGTATTCAGGGTGATTTTGCTATCCTTCAC
This sequence comes from uncultured Acidobacteriota bacterium, assembly GCA_963719875.1. Classification (GTDB taxonomy): domain Bacteria; phylum Acidobacteriota; class Terriglobia; order Acidiferrales; family UBA7541; genus Palsa-360. Next base: position 57,662 of record CAVRDJ010000007.1, read on the forward strand.
TTGCGGCGAAAAGTCGATGCGAGCACGAATCTCTGGACCCAAGTACCTTTCCCGCTCCAAATTCGCGCCAACGGGCAGCCGATCTGGAAAAAGAATTTGGATGCCGACGTGGCAGTTATGTACATTGCCGTGCCCACTGATACGCCGATCAGAGCTATAACCCCAGCCATGCTCGTTGATGACAAAATGCTGTCGGATTTCGACATTCATCCGGGCGATGAAGTTAAGTGTCTCGGCTTTCCGTTAGGAGTGGCATCCAATACGGCCGGATTCCCGGTTCTACGCAGCGGCATGATTGCATCTTATCCACTTATTCCGACTGCTGAAACGAAGACCTTCCTATTTGACTTCAGGGTTTTCAAAGGTAACAGCGGAGGGCCCGTCTATTACGTAGAGAATAACCGGCCGATTGCTGGCAGATTAGGTGGCTTTCAAAACTTTCACTTCATCATCGGCTTGGTTTTGGAAGAAAAGCTTTTTACCGAACAATCCATCAGCCAATATTCTCAAGAAACTCACCAAACACAACTCGGCTTGGCAGTAGTTGTCCACGCGAGCCTAATAAAGCAGACGATTGAGATGCTGCCGTCGCCAGACTCGCCGTCTGCCGCAGCGTTAAATTCACATGAAGAACTGCGGTGATATAACAACGGCGAACAATGGACATTTTCTTTGCAGACGATTCCGTGCAACATAATCCAACCCGCCAAGGGGCGAACCACATGGTCGCAGTTGGTGGAGTATATGTTCCGTCTGAAAACGTGAACGCGCTTGAGCGAAGAATTAACCAGCTTTGTTCAGATGCACAGTTTCCACCGGGCGAAGAATTCAAATGGTCTCCCGGTCGTGATGATTGGATGTCGCAGGGTCTAGTGCGCGAGCCCAGAACAAATTTCTTCTTACAGGTGTTGCGTGCATGTGGAGCTGCAGCAGTTCGGACACTCGTTGTAATTAGTGACAAAACGTCCAAGCATCCTAGAAGTTGTCGAAGCCATGAAGACTTTGTAATCATGGCTATTATCGAGCGGATAGAGCGGCTGGCGGTCAATGCAGGTCGAGACGTTGTAGTCGTATTCGACAGGCCCGGTGGTGCCCACGCCGATGAAGAGACTTTTCTGGCACATTGCTTGGAGACGATTCAGGATGGCAGCCCATTTGTCCGGCCCACAAGGATCGCGCTCAACGCGCTGTCTACGAGTTCACATTTTGTTCGGTTGCTTCAAGCCGCAGATTTGGTCACGGGTTGCGTTACCGCATTTGTAGCGGGTGAGAGCAGGTATTCTCCACAATTGATTCCCACGATCCTTCCGATGTTAGCAACAAACAATTTAGACTGCGTTGGCGGCGCAGGAATCAAAATACATCCAAGCTATTGGTATGCAAACCTATACCACTGGCTATTCAGAGATGCCTATCTTTGTCGTGGAAATATGGGGCATCCGCTCCCGTCACTCGCACACCCATACGCCCGTAACGCGAATGAACGTCACTAACAGAACGGTCATGTACACACGCACAACACCAAATATGCAAGTCAACACTCCAGAGACTTCAAAAACCGCCCAAAGATGATGGCGAAGATAAAGCGAAGCTGTTAGACTCCCGCCAGCGGGGTCTTCATGTTTACCGACCTATTCCATCTTATCCACTCCCTGGAGCATGATTACAAAGAGGAAAAAGGCCTGATGGTCCACTCATACGACTGCCGCCGTTGTGCGCTTGCTGTTCGGCTGAATGGCTTCAAGGTCCAGATTCTCGTTCTTCTTCGGGATATCGAATTCGCGATCGGAGAGGCAATCGAGAAAGATAAAAGATCCTAATTTTGTAACCTTACCGTCAAACTGAATCCGGGCAGCTCTGCTAGAATCCGCCTGGAGAAACCAACATGGCCAACGATGAGAAAAGTGTATTTGACGGCTTGCTGGAGAACTACGCCGCTCTTGACGAAAGCGCCGACGTAGTAGTTAGGCAGTTAAGGAAGATATCCAATCCCGATAACCGCAGAAAAATCATCAGGGAATTACGAAATCTTGAAAACAGGCGGCTCGAACTATTAGGCCAGATGGACAATCTGTCGAAGTCAATTTAACGGCGCGGGCCGGGTCTTAAAGCCCGCGCCATCTGTTCTTACGCATACTGTTCGCCAGCTCGTCCATTTGCCAGCGATACGGTTTGAATGCAAAGTTATGCTGGTAGGAATTCTCGGTCAACTGGGGAATGTTGAAGCATTTTCAGAATTGCAACGCATGCACCGTAACCCGGCCTGATCGCCTGATGTGCTGTGCCCACATCCAAGGGAATCGTGCAGCCACGGCGCTGTTAGGGCCTAAGATTACAGCCCACTGTTGCGGGGTCCGGCCCCATCTCTTCCTAATTTAGGAAACTCTCCTGAAACCAGTCAGGACCCCTTCCAAGAGAACAGAGCCAAGAGTAGGCTGAGAGTGAATTTCATATTTCCTCAAAGCGTAAGCGTCAGTCCTACGACCCGAGAAGCCGCGCCACCGCTTGCAACGCTGCTGTGAAATCTTGTTTGGTCCGTGCGCCCATTAAGTGAATTTGTCCATCAACATTACCGCGCAGGGCCGCTTTATCGGCCGGTGAAAGATTTGGAAATTTCGCCAATACTTCCTTCATAGCCTCAGGCCACATCGCCACGTAACCAGCGGCATTGTTGCTCTTCGCAACTTTCCTTGACCTCTCCGTAATCCGCCGCTGTAAATAGGCTCCCGGCGTCATTTGTTCTTCGTTCATTTGCCTTCACCCCCGTTTCTCAATAGGGTATCTATCCCAAAGGCTATGCCCCTCATGGGGTGAGAGTAAAGCGAAGAAATTAGCGGCGGTGGTAGTATTGGCCAATGCGAAAGGCTCCGAAGCTGACGTTTGCTCAGACCTGCATGACCGCGAATTTCTACGACGCGGCTTGCGACTAACCTCCTCCCCGATTGGCACACATACTACCTGCAAGATAAAGTGAATTACTTCGCTCAGAAGATTGCTGCAAAATAATCTCTGACGGTACCGGCTCCCGCGCTCTGTCCAAAAGAAAAGAGCCGCCCGGTTAAGAGCGACTCAGATGAAACTGGCTATGAATATCTGTGTCATTGTTGGACTATAGGGCATCGGTGCTCGGCGAAAGCTTGCTCCCGCATTATTTTGCTGTGGCGGATAATCTCATTCAGCGTCAGACCAGTAAGAACACAATCCAACATGACGAAGACGTGTCCACACTCACTGCACACCCATCCCTGAAAACCGGGTTGTAGAAGCTCAACTAACCTGTGTTCCATGATGCAATCTGTTTCTTCGTCGCCAGCTCTCTTACTGACTTCGTGAAATGGGGCTTTGCAAGTTCCTTTCTCAAGCGGGCCAGTACTGCGGCATCCGATTCTTTCTTTTTGGGCACGTTTACACCTTTGATTATCGCTTCTTGGTTCTTTTATTTTCCAGGGCCTCAGCCGCCAAGAGCCTCCGGTCTGGGTGCGGCTCGTTGCGTAAACCGCCAGCAACGAGAATGCACCGCTTCCCGGCAGCCGCACCGCACGAAGGACAGGCGACGGAAGACTTTTGCTTTCGTGTTAGTTGCTTTACTTTCATTTCTCGTCTCCGTTGCTCATGTTTTCTTGACGGACATCGGGCGGTTTTCCAGGAACGCTATGACCAGCTCGCTGTTTATTTGCAAGCCTCCGTTGTAGCTGACCAAGCCCTTCTTCTTGAACTCATTCATGAATTTACTTACCCTTGGCCGGGTGGTACCAACCATCTCCGCCAGGGTTGATTGGCTCACCTTCAGGGCGGAATCCGACTTCGATTCCTTGGTTATGTCCCCAAACAACAACAGAACCCGCGCCAGTCGCCTTTCGCTGAAATTGAAGAATTGATCTATCAGGTCTTCCTCGATGCGAACAACCCGTGAAAGCAAATATCCAACGAACAGCGTTGCAAACTGCGGGTCTTTTTTGAGCGTCCTCACAGTTCTCTCTTTTTGCAGTCGAACGACATTGGATTGTCCAATTGATCGCGCCGTGCAAATCCGCAGAGATTGTCCTGCTAGACAGCCCTCACCAAAAAAGCTACCTCGCCGTAGGATGGCGATTATCGCTTTTTTGCGTGTGGTGACCGCCGTGAGCTTCACCGTCCCGCTCTCGATGTAGAAGACAGAATCAGCGAAATCTCCTTGCGAAAAGATGACATCCTTGTCTCGGTAGTTCCGAAAAGTCATTCCAGTACGGAACTTTTTGCGGAGGACTGCGTGACTGACACCATGACCGACACCGAGACTACGCTTTGCCATTCAGGTCTGCTCCTCTAATCAACTCAGGAAATTCGTACAGCGTTCAACAATCGTAGACTCATACAACCAGGCCGTCTAGATGATCAAAAGTGACCACATACAACATGTGCGAAATTGAACAGCCAGAAGTGAATAAAAGTGCTAATGGAAAGAGATGTCGCTTTGGAATCCGGGTGCGCCGGAGCCTTGACCCGTCAATGGCCGACACCCGCTATATTGTGATGACCGTGGAATGCTCACGCTGTAAAGCCAAACAAAAGGTCCACGTTAATACCCGACCAGGACTCCCCGCAAAGATCGGTGACCAGACGGTTGGATGCATCAAGTGCGGCGATCATTTCAAGGTAACTCTCCCTGATAGGATTATTCGTGGGCCGTTCTCAGCCTAGCTCGGCGAATGGCGCGGATACGGTACTCATCCAGACACATGTCCACTTCTAGACAGTCGAGAATTTCCGATTCCCCGACAATTGCCTTAACTGAAGATAGGCTCAGACGCCCTACGTCTAGGGCTCCACACGCAGACGAATGCGGTCACCACAAACGAGGCTGGCCGCATTTGTCTTTTAAGAGTAGAACCGGCCTTGGCGACGAGTAAATAATAAAGCGTGTACAATTCGGACGATTCACGCCCAATTGGCTTGACTTGGGTCCCGCACGACAACAGACCATGCCCAATCGAATCTTCCCATCCGACTAAGTCACCTGCAATCAGTACCTTCACATGCCATCGGAAAATGCGGCTTTATTCGGACATTCGGCCCCGCTCCTGCACTCTTAGTACTGTTATTCGAAGGTGACCATGTTTCGGGTACCCACGATGACCACCGAAAGGTTATTGGCTACCGAGCCGAAACTAACAACAGAGACCCTTCTCTGGCGCGGGGTGATTGCGAGGACTATTCAGGATTGGGTCTCGAAGCCGTTGCGCCCTAAGCGCGAAGCCGAGCGGTATCTGTTCGAAAACAGCGCGGATTTGTCGTTGGTCTGTTCGTCGGCGGGAATAGACGTTGGACGGCTGCGCACGCGTCTAAACATAGTGCGGGGTCGGACGCTCCGCGAACTCTTGCCGGCTGCTGAAGAACCGTGGGCCAAAAATAAAATGAAAAATCAGACCGGACCACGCCGCCCGACTGGTAAATGAACTGGAGAACCCATGTTACAAAAACGCTCCGAGCAAGATTCACGAATCATTTTGGGAGAGGATATCGTCAAACGTGAGCTAATTGAGATTGGCCATGAGTGGATGTGCAGCCAGTGTGGATGCCAGTTCTATAATCCGGGCTGTATTCTTGATGGACTGACACTAAACGAAATTATGCTGCATGTGAAAAAGATGCGGGAGCAAGCATTCGCCAATCACGCGTGCCTTTTACATCAGCTAGAGGAGCCAAAGAATGTCGGACAGTTCGAGTAGGTTCTTCGGATTTATCAACATCCTTCGAGGCTTGCAGGTAGTTCCAAAGATCATCATGTTCGTCGGCCTATTTGCACTTATCAGCGGATTCGTTTCAGGGCCGTTAGCCCTCTTCCATAATCCCAAAATATCGGCGGGCGTTGCGTTGATGTTCGCATCGCTCTCATGGCGCGATTGGGAACAAGCAAGATGGTGCAATCCGAACCCGCCCTATAATGGGCATTGGGAATTCGGTCGCGTGTTTTGGGGACTTATATTCAGTGTGCCTGCTGCCTATTTGTTTCGGATGTGCTATCTGGCCTGGAAATGACAGGACCTGACTTCATCTGAATAAGTGACCTTGCTCCGCCGCTCGATTTTGTTTGCCTGTCTCCGTCCCCGCTTGTCGTTGCCAGAGTTTCCTGAACTGCTCGATTGTGCCGGGTCCGTACCCTGCATAGTGATTGTTGGCAAACGCCAAAATCTGAATCTTCCTCTTATGAACCGTTTTAAGAACTTGGACCCACTCGGCCAAACCCGGCTTGCGGTCCACGATGATCTTGTTCCAAACCTTCGTCTGTTCCTCGATTGCCTTTCGATCCCCGAGCCAGCGCACATAAGTGAAGTCCGCCGTGATCGGATCGAACTTCTCAAACCAGGCAGCGGGTCTGGGCATCCATGCTTGGTCAATCAGGGCGAGAGCTACGCCGCGTTCGCGCAATGCTTCGACAAACTGCGGGACCAGCCAATTCTTATTGCGGATCTCGACGGCGAACTTGTGCCCTTTCGGTAGCTTCTTCAAGAATGGCTTCAGACGGGCGAGAAAGTCATTCACGCCGACAAACGCCTTCTTGTTGAAGTATCCGAACTGAAAAAGCAGCGGCCCAAGCTTCTCTCCTAGTGCATCCATCACCTTCAGGAATTCAGAAAATTCCGCTTCGCAATCTACTAGAACTTTTTCGTGCGTTATTCTCTGCGGGACCTTCGCTGCGAAGAGGAAGCCCTTCGGTGTCTTGGAATACCAGCCCTTTACCGTCGTGAGCGCCGGAGTGCGGTAAAACGTGGAATCGACCTCGACGGTATCGAACTTCGTAGCGTAATAGGTCAGGTATTCGCGCTCAGGCAGACCGTCCGGATAGAACGTGCCGGGCCAACCGGCAGCGGTGAAGGCTGAAGTCCCGATGCGTAGTTCCGCCACTCAGCGATTCTATCGCGATCAATGGTCAAATGTGCTTATTGAGGCCTCGCAGGGTCAAATTCCCACATTCCGATAATCACCGCCGGCTCAACCGGTCGATGCAACACCCTTCTAATCTGTTGATCCGATTGTGTTTTTCAAAGAGATTTGATCCTTCGGGCTGTACTCAATAAAACCTAAACAGGTCAGTGTTTTCTTTGAATCAACACTCGCGAACGAATTTAGCCATCGAAACACGTGCAGATAGGACTTCGGGTGAGTGTTGCGTTGACCCATTGAGACCACCCCGTTTTTCAGGACCTATTGGGCCCATGTGGGCGAATACTTCCGGTTTGGCTGTCGCTCGGGCTCTTCAGACGCTCTGTTACAGTTTTGGCCCGTAGTCAAAATTCTAACTATGTCGGATACTGGAGTCCCTTGAGTGCCGCCTCACAAGACGAAGATAACAATCTGCTGCTGGCACTGCACAAGTACGCGTCCCAGCAGGATGAGAACTTCACCACGGAAGCTTTCGTCCACCTTCTACGACATCTGCAAGGCCATGAGCCAAAGATAGCATGTCACCTCCTCGACTTTCTCTCAGGCGGACGGATCAAAGTGACCACCGAAGATTGTTCGAAGGTAAGAATCACAACGCAGAACAATTTCATAAGAGACATCCCGGACATTTTGATAACGAGCCCAGAGCAATTCGTGATGATTATAGAGGTGAAAGTAGGATCCGAACCTGGTTGGGATCAGCTTGATCGCTACCGAGAACTCTTGAGCACGTGGGACGAACCTAACAAGTGTCTGGTTCTCCTTACCCGCTATCCTGTTGAACAGAATGAGGAGAAGAAAGTAGATTCATCCGTACGGTGGCACAGAACTGGACGCGTTCTCAGTCAGTCATTGGGACAAGCGCGAGAACCCACAAGTGTATATCTGATCCGGCAATTTTTGGACTTCTTGATGAAGAGGGGGATAGCCATGGAAAAAGTGGGTTGGGAATTGGTACGCGGCGTGCAATCGCTCATGATTCTAGTGGGTATGTTGGGCGAGGCTGTGAGGGCTGCGGGGGTGAAAGACAAATCTTGGAGCGCGGGTGCTGAGTTCTACGGTCGTAACTTCACTGTGGACGATACAGCATGCTGGTCGGCAATTAGATATTCGAAGCCGCAAACCATCGTCTTCGAGGCCTACAATGTCGATAAAGCGAAAGCGGAAGCTGTAGGTTGCGGTCGTGTGGAAAGAGACGGCAAACAAATCAAGTGGATTAACGAGCTTGACTTGGAAGCTGAAGAGGTTCATTTCTTCGCTTTATCCTCGGACAACCAGCAATCACGGCTACAAGAGTTCCTTAACAAGGGTGTTTCTGCCGTAAAGAAAATCCGTGCCGCGGCTTAATGCCTTCTGATGCCAGTTGGCCAGAAATGCCGAAACTTCAGCTATGGATTTGAATGCTCGACAAAATGGGACCGCCCTCCGAAAACGTGACCCCGCCCACTCTTTCTGATTTGAGAAGATTTGGAGCTAGTTTGCAATCGGAGAGGCAATCGAGAAAGACAGAAAACCCTGATTTTTAACCTTCCCGTCAAAAAGAATCCGGGCAGCGGTGCTAGAATTCGCCTGGAGAAACCACCGTGCCCAACGACAGCAAAAAAGTGTTCGACGGCTTGTTGGAGGATTATGCCGCTCTTGACGAAAGTGCCGACATAATAGTCCGGCAGTTGAGGAAAATATCCAATCCCGATAGCCGTAGAAAAATCATAAAGGAATTACGCAATCTTGAAGACAGGCGGCTCGAATTCCTGGACCAGATGGACGATTTGTCGAAACCAACTTAACGGGACGCTCGCTAGCCTGCGATCTGGTCAATTCGGTGGTTCATTGAGTTTACCTGAACATAGAGCCTAGTTTTGGACTGCTTCACCTTTCCCAAGATCTCGAAAGTAACACTGACTTCCATTTCTGTTTCAAATTGATTGGGTATGCCCCTTATGAAATCTGCTTTTGCTGACTGCAAGCTGACCAACTTGTCGGCCGGATTCGGTTGCGTTCGCCAATCCACGCTGAGACGCTTTCTCGGCTCGATTGTATTGCGCTCTGTCAATAAATGGGGCTCCGTTAAACGAACTCCTTGTTCGCTCAAGAGTCTGACTTCTGTAACCTTGATTTTTTCGTCGGATTCGTTTGTCAATACAACAATGAAATCTATGGTTCCTTGGTCTATTTTCGCAGAGACATTAGTCAGGTCTAGCCGTCTCTGAATTTCGTCAGCATTAAGAATGGGATTTCCTACAACTCCAGCCAGCCTGTCCAGCCGCTGGCACTCTGTAATGACCGATTGCGTGTCCACCTCTTGAGCCGGAAGTTCCAGTGCTCTTGAAATCTCTCTGAACAAGGCTCGCAAATCTCTATCATCGTCAACATTTAGCCCTTGATATTGAGAGAACGGAGCAGGCAACGCACTCTTGCGCGTCCCGCCCAAACAACATGGAACTATTTGAAGTCGGCTCCGCCATCCGGCTCCCGTCTCGAACCAGACCCAAGGGCGCTGGACACTTCGGCCCGTTGCTAGGATAAGGAGGATTCCTGCGACTTCTAATGTGTCCAAAATCTTTCGGACCCACTCTTCTCCGGGTCGTATGTCCTCTGTATCGCTTGAGACAAAGACGTTACTGCCGGGCACAGCCTTTTCGATTAATTGCTTGAGTTGGAGAGCTATTTCCTGATCCTTTGCTGCATGGCTCAAGAAGACGATTTTCGATTTGGGTTTAGGAACTAGTGGACCACCCTTCGCAAGTTCAGCCTGACCCTCTGGCGTAATAGTAAGATTTGCAGCAGATTCGAAGATTTGTCCATTTTGGAGAATAGTGCCCGTGACCAGACGAAGCTTTATCAGAGCGTCAATTGCTTCGAGCCAATTCTGACCGGTCTCCGATTCGAAACCTTTGACTTGAAATTGCTGCAAATCATGAGAAGAAGTGGGTTGGGGGAACAAATAATCGAGTCGTTTCAGAATAGCAGTCGCCAGTTCGCGGTTGTACACGTCTCATTCTCCAAAGGAAGGCGGTTTAAGTAGCCCTTGGTGTAACCCTGCCATGATTGGTTTACAGTGTATACTGCCGAGTAAGGCACTGCCCACCCGCGTGCTTCTGGCTATGCGTTGCCCGAACGCGGACAATGGAATCAAGAGCCAGAATGGCAAAGAAGAAACCAAATGTAGTAATGGCGGCTGCGCAGATGTGGCCCCGCATCGTATTTGATTTTGACGGCAAGGCAACAGTCAAAGAGTGCCTGACAGAGCCGGGCGTCTATGTTCTGTTTAGGGACGACGTGCCCTACTACGTAGGTAAGACAGACAAAACGCTTTTCCGCCGAATTCGAGCACACGCAATCAAGACGAGGGATCGGTATTATCACTTCTGGAATTACTTTTCGGCCTTCGTCGTTCCAAGTGCACAACACCGAGACGAAGTTGAGGGCGTACTTATAGCGGCGATGCCAACCGCCAACGGTGCAATCCCAAGAATCCAGAAAATTCACCTTCCCAAGAACGTCAACCGATTAATGCACAAGATGCGGAAGAGGGATATCGAACTTGACGAATAGACGTAGTGGTTCAGGGTTCTTCCTCTTGGTAATGGCTCTCGTCGCCGTCGGCGCGTCCGCTCAAGAACAGACAAAAAAAGATCGTACTCTGACGGATTATCCAAACGAAGGAATGGTGTATTGGCGTGCGGGTGAGGTGCGTGAAGGTTCGCACTACTATCACTATAACCAAGGGTCTGACGGATTGACTTGTTTCGTAGATTCAGATGGGCGCCATGTGGATTGCTCTAAAGACGATATGGGCGGGATAGAAGTATTGGGAGAAAACTTAGAGCCTAGCCCAGAATTGGCGATTAAAGGAGAGCACGGGCACCCCTGGACACCGAACGTTCTGTTGGCTCTTATTATTGATGGAGAACAACCGTCCACTAAAATGAAGATCGCGGGAAAAAAAGTCGTAAATGCTTGGAAGTTTCACTATCGAATATTGCCCGATGAGCATGTAGGGTCGGATCTGATTGTGAAGTTGTTTTGTACTCCTATCCTTGACAAAAATGCAAAAGTCACCGACGAAGCTTATTATGAGACGCTTGATACGGTTAGGAAGTACATTAAACTTAACTGACCCCAAACGGATTTGGTCGATTCTAAGTATGGAAACTTCGAATAGCAGTTTTTAGATGTTCGTGCATCAGTGATCCGGCGACGACCCCGGAGGATCCGCCGCGTGGAAGTACGATAGGAGCCCCGAAACAAAATGACTGCTGTCTATCTTGTTCCTTACCACTCGGAGCCTGGGCTGCATCTGGGCGGCAGCACCGGACAATTCGCGATTGTTGAGAAGGCGATTGATTCCGGCGACTGGCACTACGATAACGGCGATGACCCGTCTTTTTACGTCGCAAGGAAAGGCGGGCTGCTGACTTGGGGTGTCTGCCGCCAAGATGTGCGGAACGCAATCAAGCGTGGCAGCATCGTGGTGTTCTTCTCGTATACGTCCCACGCTAAAAAAGTCAGATATAGACTAAGTGCCGTCGCCACAGTAGCCGATACCGTGGATCGGCGTATCGTGTTTAGCGATTCGCGCTTTCAGAAACATACCGATTTGTACCTGAACGTCTTAATTAAACCCGAAAAATATGGTTGGAAATATGAGGAAAGCGATAGGGCACCTGATGCGAGGCATAGCGACTGGCTGTGGCGCATCGCGGTCCACGACAGAAAGAAGGCTTCGTTCAAATCGAAATATAAGAAAATATACGAAACGGGTCGGTTCAGTGACGGCGATGTACTCATGGCTGACAACTATGTGGTGTTTTCAGGAAAAAGTGATGAGACTTATATTGCGCTAAATCCACCCAAGGTTGCCAAAGCAATAAAAGATCGACACGATCGAGAAATTTGGGACGACTCGGAGTTGCGTCTTCTTACCGTGGGCAAGGCGGGCAATAATTTAGCCAGCGGGCGAGACTATCTCCGCGTTGCTAATCGTTCAGGGCGGAATGTGCATCGTCAGATTCGATTTAAGCTGCCGTCCGAGGAAGCGATTAAATGGCGGAAATCACTGATTTCCCTACTGCAAGAAAGGGATCGGCGCGGGACGCATATCCACTAAGTAATCCTAGAAACCTGAAGTCGACTGCGCAACGAGGTGGGTTTTGTTGTCTGAACGGTGCAGGTTCGGGGTTATTTTCAGTTCGGTGATCTCAGGCGTTCAGCGCAGAAAACAGTCTGTGCAAGTCTTTAACTTTGCGGTCTTCCACAAAGGGATCCGCGTTGATAGGCGGCGGTATCGACGCGCCCTGAGCCCCTACCGCACCACTTAACTTCTCGCTTCCGATCCAGCGTGCGGGTCATGAGCCACAACTTCCCCACTGGGTGGTGGTGAGCTACGAAAAACTAAAGCTGATCTCTACCCTCAAATCGATCGGTGTTGGCTCGCCATCAAGGACCGTAGGTTCATACCTTCTTTTCGAAACGGCGCTCAATGCCGCGGGGATAAGCATCGGTTGCCCGCTGATCGCGCGCATACCCGTCACTTTGCCATGCTCGTCGATAACCGCTTCGATGATCACGACTCCGGATAGGCGGGCCTGCCTGGCAAGAATTGGATAATCCGGTTCGGGCCCAAAGAGCAGGCGTGGCGGCTTCACATTGCCACCCACGCGGACGGGTACCTTCGGTCCTTCCGCAATCGGTGGCGGCACGCCATTCAAAACACCTCCTAGAACACCCCCCACTTGGCCTCCTGGAACCCCGCCAGTTACTCCGCCGGGGACTCCCATCAACGCCTCATCCGGAGGTGCCTCTGCGCTGCCCGAAGTGGCCACGATGGCTTTTGGGATGAATGTAGGAGCGGTCAGCTTCCCAGGCGTGTAGACTCGCACAGGTGTAACGCGAGTTGGCCGCGCCGCGGCCGACGCAGCCATCGGTGCAGGAGGCGGAGCCGCGAGAGGCGGCGGAGCTAGGTATGTCAGATTGACCTTCTGGAAATTGAGCCCCGTCGTGAAATAGAGCGGCAAAATCAGAAGCGCAGCCAGAATCACGACGTGGACGACAATTGCCGCAACCCAATCCAGAGCGCTGCGCCGCTGGTGCGTGGATGCATCTTCCAGCATGGCTTCCGCGAATACGCCCCGTCCAGGCTCTACCTTTAGTGGGGGCAGGATCACGTGTTGTTTTTCGAGGCCCACAGCCTGTGTTTCCCCAAGCAAAAAGACGTGTTGATTATGCATGGCATCATCTCCGTGTCTGCAAATGCTGAGTGGCGGGACGGCAGGCTTGGAATTACAGTGTTATAGGTGCACTGAGGGGGCCAAATCCCCGAATAGATTTGAATTTTCCGATGGTCTGCGAAGGTACTGACCGCAGGAGACTTAGTCGGTTGGGATGATTCAATTAGGCAAAGCCTGTCTTTAGGCGGTGTTCCGGATCAAGCCAATTGGGCGTGCATGGTCCCAATTGTACCGCTTCGGTGTCCGGCCTTGTGAAGGCTTACCTCTCTCTCTCGGTGACAGCGCTGGAGCGATAATCCGCCAGTTGAAGAGAACGCCCAACGCTGATACTCGCAGCAAACTCGTCGCAGAACTGCGAAGTCTCGACATGAAGCGGCTTGATCTCCTAGACCAGATCGACGATCTGGCGAAACCAATATAACGGGGCGCAGGGGCCGCAAGTGGTAAAATCCGTTGCTGGTGATCCCTAAATGCACGGAGAGTAGCAACATGAGTGAGGATACCACGGCAGCACTCAATTACCTGAAAGCACAAGGTCACGACATCGGACAAGGATTCATGCCGCCCAACACCACTAAGCTACACATTTGGATTGATGACAGGGCGTGTTCCTATGAACAAATTCGCATTTGGGCAGCGTTAGAACGCAAGAAAGAATCCGTGAGCGGGATAAATTCTACGGCACTTCAAGACTTGGCTCTTGCGTGCCTGCATGTGGCCGACAGTGGTACCGTTGATTCCGCCGCGGTGGAACAAGCCCGCGCCTTGGACCATGAGTGGAAAATTCTGGTTCAATCGGCAACGCGGCCACCAAGCAACCCGAGAGAAGCAAGGGTAATCAATTCGCAGGCGCGAGCACTGGCGGACCGCATTCTGAAATTTCTCATAACGCAACTAGCGCATCTTTCCGCGTGACTATTCCCCTGCCAGCCTTGCTAACCGTTATAATCTTCCTTGGGTGATGTTCCCGACATGGAATCGTGATTCGTAACTCGTGCCCGTGTCCTTCTACGGTCTTGTGTACCGAAACTTCGTCGCTATCTCTACGTCAACGCTTGTTTCCACGCTGGCAACTTTATTGCGTTTCACTTCAGCACGTAGCGCAGCCGCCCGTTCCGGCGTTAGCCCGCACGCTATGAAAAGAACTTCGGCTGCGTCAAGGTCCTTTGCGGTCAGTGGGCTTGCGTTCCCATCGCCAGTGTGGGGAAGGAACACCAAGCGCACCGCGCCATCGGGAAATAAATCCACAATTAGCCCGCCGGGGATTTTCGCCATGCGAGCGCATTCTACCCATGCGCCACTGAGAACCGCGTGGGGTCGCTTCAAGCCGCTATTGCACTCCAGGTCGCGCCGTCGAGCGGTGAATCCTCGACTGCGACCTTGATATAACTCCCCATGACGTAAGTCGGAGGCGCAAGAATCCCGTTTCGGATTTGGTGACATTCAAAGTTCACAGTGCTACAGTCGCCGCAATCGAGCTGGTAAGTTGCGCTGGCGAGGTCCCGCCGAATGACACGACCGATTTTAATAGCAGTCTTGATTGTAGATTTGGTTATCGTCGTTGTCCTATTCTACTCAGGCATTAAGGATTTTCTCTGGGCGCATCCGTGGTGGCAAAGCTTCCTAGCTGTATCACCTGAAATCGTGCTGGCCGTTTTCGCGTGGATTGAATCGCGTCATTCTGGTGAGGCGAACGACCTTCGTGCTGAGGCGAACACCCTTCGTGCCGAGGCAAATCGTCTGCGAGCGGAACTTACTGCCGAACAAAATAGGCACCTTCAACAGATTGCCGACAACACAAAAAAGCCAGTGACACTGGCCGAAAGAAATGCCGATACTCTTCGCAAGCATCTCAGAGCCAACGTGACGGTGACTGAGGAAAAGGGAGACTGGGGGACCATGACGCCGGAGATCGTAGAAGTCAGTGAGAATAATATAGTGTCGTTGTTCATGCCGCGTGGCCATTCCTCGTCAAGTGCCTGGTGTGTCAGGGTTCGTTGTGACGAATTAGAGATCGCAGAAATTCCGTATGGCTCTTGTCCCTTACGGCTGAAGGTGCTCAAACGATATGGACCTGATGTCCCGCTGGGCGAAATCAACAGATGGGAGGACCGCAATCAGCCAGCGGCTACTCCTACTTTTGCCAAGGGAGACGTTGCCTACCATGCTACGTTCGGTAAGCCCGGTTCGCCCGAGAAGCGGAGTCTTGCTGTCTTTACGTCGAAAAACGGCGCTAATTCATTCTTGCTTGAAGTTTCGAAAGGAGACAACTTCATCGGAAACAACGTGGAAATCTCCAAACGGTTCATGATGGTGCAGGTTGAGTACTAATCTGAGGCCTTCACCTGTAACAGTGCTGGCACAGGTGTCACTCCATACCGACTCTATATTCATACTAACTAGTTTTTGAAGACTGACGCACCGAGAATAAAGCCAAATGCTGCTGAAAATTGTGGGCCTTGTGATTGTGCTGTCCGCCGCCTATGCGGTTTACCATTGGCTGTGGGGCCGTGGCTGGCTTGCGAATTCCGCATCCATGTTGATTTGGTTTCTGCTGGTAAGCCTGTACAAACCGGGACCACGGGGTTGAGCTATACATTGAATCCGGGCGCGTCGGCCCGCGAGTGGCAATATCCGCCGCGCGGGGGACAATATGGCCGTACATCGCGATGATATCGTGATGGTAGTCGCAACCAAGCGGCGCGGAACAATTGATGCCGTCAGCACCTCTCCTGATTGGTGGCGGGCTCGGTTCTCGGACGGACAAGAGCCACTGTTTCAGTTGTGTTTTAATGAATCGGAACTCACCTCGATCACGTGTCCGCACACAAGTAACGACGAGGGTTTTCACCCTGCAAGACCGATTATGTAAAGGTGGCTCGACGACGAAATTGAGTGGACGAGCTATTTAACGTGATAGTATCTCTCAAATGAAAACTCGCTGGAAACCCACAATATTCGGGAAAGACGGACGGCGAAAGCATCGTCATTGGCAGGTCACTGTGTTTTACGATGACGGGGAGCGGTTTGCCCGCGTGTATACGGATCGCGAAAAGGCCGCTGGCTTTGCAAAGCGGCAGGCGCAATCCCCGGTCGTGAAAATGGCTCGCGTCACCCAACTCAGCTAGCCCCGCCCTGCCTATTCAGTCGCTCCACTTAAAGTGAGTACGCTTTGAGCCTCACCACGATTGAAAAGCCACATTCCGGTAAGCGGACTTCACAGGACTCGGGTGCCGCTGCGAGGGTTACGCCTTGAGAATGACGAGAACTGCTTTACCGATATTTCATTGTGTTCTTGCTATTTACATATGGCTTGCTGAACTTGGCAGTAGATGCAGCCAGGCGAGTATCCATATCTTCTGTGTACCACGTTGGCGCGTAGAGCGTCAGCAGATCATGCAAGTCGCGTAGGAGTTCTAGTTGCTTTTCCAATGCCGCAACTGTGGCTACTTCCTTGGAATCTGATTTTGTCATCGCTTTGCTTGTGTTCATCAGAGTCACACTTTCCGCTTCTATTGGCACAACAATTATTCAGGCCTCGTAGTGGCCGGTACAATACTCGTGAATTGCCGAGCGACTGCTGAGAGAGAAAAACAACAAAGGCGGGAACGATGGGGACGAGCCGGATCCGCTAACGCCTAAAATACACCAACTCCGAGGCTTGCTGTCTGTTCAATATTGCACACTTATCCGGTCACGAATGGCTTATCGAAGTGAAAAGCTTGAGCAGGATTCCGTATTTTGTTATACGATAAGCTCGGAATACGTGTGGTCAGGTGAGGATAGTTTTACGTTAGCCGTACGGAGCCTCCCATGAAAATGAATCAAGCGATACCTCATTTCAAAACGATGGCCGTGGTGGACGTTCCTCGATCACGAAGCGGAAAGCATAAAGGGATCGTTACTGCAATTCTGCGCGACCTCGACGACCTTGGAGAAAGTTCCGCCTTGAAGGTCCCTTTGGCCGATCTGGGCGATACCAAAGAGAACGTGCGTTCCGCGCTGAACCGTGCTACCCGAAAATCCAACCGCCAAGTCGCGACGGCCACGGACGAAAACTTTCTGTACGTTTGGAACGTTGCGAAGTCTGCAAAATCGGACGGAACTCTTCCCGACGGCCAAGCCAAATTGTCCCGAAACGCACGCCAAGCCTGACCGATATTATTCAACTCCATTCCGAAAGGGCCTGTTCGGACGTGGTTCGCTCGCTCCGTTACAACGGTTTTTGTGACTGTTCCTAAAGACATCCCCGCCGCTATTTTCAAACATATGAATGCCATCGCACGAATCTGAGCCAAGTCCCTTAATCGGAAAGAAAGGCGGCTAATCTGACTAGCGCGGCATTATCAAAATGCCGAGCCTAGCTGGGCCGCGATTTTGTGATCTCTCTGATGCCATCTACGATCGCTTGCAAGGCGGGCCGTTCACTGCAAATCTTTTGTCCGCTCTTCTGCCGTCGCTTGAGGACTATCTTTTTCTGGATATCCTCAATAGATTCGATGAGCACGAGCCTTCCTTCCTGCTGCAAATGCCGATCCACTGCTCCAATCTTTCCCCGAAAGATACTGTAAACAGGTACTCCTAGTGCTGCGGCCTCACGGTTCATGGTGCCGCCGCCACTGACTACCAAGTCGGAGAAATAAATCAGATTTATACCGTCGACAGCACGTTCGGGAATTACGATCTTGTGGCTGCTGATCCACTTCCCCCAGCTCTTCCGCAATGTTCTGGCCTGGTTCTCATTGCGAGGAAGCAAGATCACGCGGACCCCTGCTGCCCGTGTGAGAAAATTCAACGAGGCGTCCAGGAGCACCTCTGCTTCAGGATTGTGGTAATGAGCCTCTACTGCGGGTGGACGCACCGTGACAACAATATCGTTTTCGTCAAAACCCAACTGATTCCCCACGGAAGGATTCAATTGGAGACGAGGAACATATACGTCCTCTTTCAGCCCGGGAAACCTGAGTACCTGTCTTTTCGGTTTGAGTTCTCTTGAATCGGGAATTATTTCGGGGACAAAAATCCAATCCGGTCGGATGAATCCCATCATCGCAATGAATTCATAATCAAGAATCAAGAGGGTTGGAATTCCAAGCGCAAATCCACACATCATTTGGGCGCGTGATCCGTGAGAAACGGCCAAATCAATTTGTTCATGGAACATCCTGGGGATCAGCTGAGTTGCGCGTGCACACGTTCCCAATATTTTAGCGGCCCGATTTTTCCCATAATGCCTTCCTACAGTCTTACAGGGGAGATGATAGAAGTCCAAGAGTTCCAGTACTTGATAAGCATCCCGCGCCGTCAAAATTACTTCGTCGCCTCTTTTCCGTAGCTCCTCGATGATCGGAACAAAGAAAGGGACGTGTGGGGAATTGTCAATGTCGATCCAGATTCGTCGTCGTATATCCATCCTCAGGCTACCTGAGTCAATAGTCGCCTTGGTAGTTTTATGCGGCTTCCTCAGGTTCGGCGCTAGTTCAATTATTTCGTCTATCACCTTGGAATGGGACATAAACCTCGACCCCGTCACTCTTGTTGGCCGGAGATAGCCATGAATAGAGCCGCCAGGGCTTCGTCTTTTTTATACAGCTATTGGAGATTGGCTATTTCTCAGGTTGATTGCAGCCACCCCGCCTCTACCTGATGGTGGGCGCAAGCCACACGAGCTTCAATGGTACGAGCGTTCTGTGTAACGAAGTGGTCATGGATTCCACAAATCCGATAAACGGGATGATCGGAATGTGGGAACCCGAAAGGCTCACCAGGAGCCTTGTTTTCAGGTTCTAGAAATATTTCCAATTACGCGGGACCGCTAGAGCGCAGGGGAGCCCTCATTAACCCTCAGAAAAAAAGGTGCACTACTCTGGCCCACCGAAACCAGGGTCGTTTGATATAGATTTTGTCCCCCTAATCAAATATGATTCCGCAAATTCCACCAACACGTTTGTGTCCTTCGGAAGCATGTTTCTTTCCAATGCGGGCAGTAGCTATTGAATAGCGGGTCGCCCGAAAGCCCAAAAACGAGCTAGGGCCAGACCTTATCTAGAAGGGCACATCATCAAAACTAGTATAAAACTGCACAGTCGCTAACACTCCTACAAATGCAAAGTATCCGACTCGGGATGTTCTCACACGCTCTCTAAGCCAAGGAGCTAACCAATATGAACCCTGAAGGCATCCGGGATTTTTCGCCAATCTATTCTGCCTGGTTCGGCATACCCGTTTTACTTTTCGTTGCCCGTCAATGCCGTGTCCCTATTCCTTGCAACATCATCGGTGAATCTGTTGCCGCCGTGCGGATCCAACTACAGCCCGGATGGGAAATTGATGTCCGGAAAGAATCTATTTTAGCTGTCGAAGAGGCTCCTGCTAGTCAGGAGACCTGTACGAATTGAGTGGGCGAATTTCATAGTGTGCACGGGTATCGAGGGAGGAAGGCGCTTTGCCAGATTAGGTTGAGAATGCGGCTTTTACTTTGGGCGGACCCGTAAAATTATTCTGCTATGCCAATTGAAACTACAGAGCGACGCCGCCAACCACGAACTAATCTGTCACAGGTCGTGCGGGTTCGTCGCTTCGATGCGAGCTGGCCTCCAGAATACTGCACTACCTTCAATGTTTCGCAGGACGGGCTGTACTTTGTCACTTCGGAAGGCCATTACACCCCCGGCATGAACGTCTATGTGACGAGCGACTTCCGACCTGACAGTCAAATGAACTACGCAATGGCAGGTGTTGTCGTACGAGTCGAGAAGCTAGAGGAAAACAAATGGGGGGTGGCAATCCACATCTTTTCGCCATCATCGTCGACGGTCCAGTGAACAGATAACGACGAATTTGATCCTAGTTAGGAACCCCTACGGGCGCTCACAGCAGGGCACGAAGTGTATTGCGTTCCCTACGCTGTGACATAAGCAGTCACAGGTCTTCCAGCGCTTGAGGGCGCGAGACTGCTTCTCCCATGACACAATGGAATCAAAAGGCTGCGGCTTTCGGTGGCCGTATCGCCTTTCTACAATTGCCAAGTCCTGATAGACGGGATTAACGGAGTGTGGCCCGGCATCCCATCCTTGGGCTGAAAGCCATTTTCGGAGAACAGGACATCATGCCCGGCAGGTCGAACGATATACTGTTGCCCGCGTGAGAAAGGTCGATGCATCGGTCGGGACATTATCTTTTCCGGGTAGCACCCTCGTTGTAAAATCAATCATGCCTGTCTGCCGCTATGCTATATGTCCAGTTCCGAATTGCATGGGGCTCGTGATCCCAGCGTACGAGCCAGACAGCAGGAAAATGTTTCACGAATGGTCACGGGTCTGGTATCTGGAATGCCCGGTTTGTCAGCATTACTTTGTAATCGCCGACTCGGAATTGAAGACTGATGAAATTTCATTTGCGAGAATACGTCAAACTTATCCTGACAAACCTTAGCAGGTTGACCAGCTCCGGGGTCGCGATCCGTGTGTGATCCTAACTTGTCAGGTACGGCTCCGACTTTCAATACTAATCATGTTAAAAAGTCTTCCGCCGCGCCATCTTCTGAGCCATGAAAAATAACACCTTCCGGTCGTCTTCTTCCATCCGACCGAATAGGCGGCAGAACTTGGCAAGCATACGTGCATCTTTGCCCGAGTTGCCCCACACGATGTCATCGGCAGACTTTCGTTTCAGGAGATTTGGAAACTTAGGGGGCTCTTCGCCCTCGTAAAACAATCTGTACATTGGGATTTCCAGAGCACGGGCCATTTTCTCAAGGGTCTCTATCGCTGGCACAGTGTGCCCGTTCTCCACACGGGAAATGTAGCAACGAAGCAGTCCCGTCTTCTTCTCAATGTCGCCTTGTGAAAGCTTCTTTTCCTCACGCAGTGCACGCAAACGCTCTCCGATAATCATGGCTTGGCCCTCCATAGCATTAGAATGAGTCGAGAAACTAACTAAGGTCTAAATGGGGACGGCTGAGAGTAGCCCAAAATTCGGCAATTGCATAGGAATTTTCAATCGAGGCGACAGTCGAATTCCCAAGCAAGCTATGGCTGCAGGTTCATGCGGCGGAGCAGGTCGGTGAAGCGCGGGTCCGACCGCAGCGGATCACTGCAACTTCACGAATTCGGCATTGGCTTCCCTGTGGTCGGTTCACGCACGGATACAATAGAAGTGACGTATACCATTGAGGTTAGGAACAATAATTTTCAAATCACAGATTCGGCCTGAACAGAAAAAGAATCTCCTTTACTCCCGTTTCGCTAAGAGAGTATAAGCAGCCCGAGGCATAACATCTTTCCGTAACACGGTTCCTAGAACAGAAGTCCACCCTGGTAGGTCCCGGTCCCTGGAAAATCGATGTAAAAGAGTCACCAAACAGCTTCTTCGGAGGAGAAACAGCCAATGAGAAAATACTGGATCGCACGCTTCACGTTACTTCTGGTTCTGCTTGTGTTCGTATTCGTTCTGCCATGGGCTCAGGTAGCTGCTCAACAAGCGGCCGGCGGCGTCAAAGTGACCCCCTCTACAGTTACGCGGGTGATTCTAGTCAAGATCAACCCAGGCCAGCGCCCCCTTTTCGATCAAGACATGATGGACAACCAGATTCCAATCTTTGAGGAGGAGAAGAAGGCTGGAACCCTCTCCAACTACGAGATCTACAACAACGTGACCACAAATGGTCCGAACGATTGGAGCGTTGGGATCGCTCTGACATACCCGAACTACGCCATGCTGGACAACCTCGGGGAGCGTAACGATCCGATCACGCTCAAACACTACGGCTCGGCCGAAAAGCGGCAGGCAGCGGCGGACCACCGGAATCAGTTCACGACTGTCGTGTCGAGTCGTTTGCAGCGCACGGTCCGCTACAGCAGGTAGGCGACGGGTAGCAATTGACGGTGAGGACCTCGTCCGACCGTTATCGAACGGCGAGGTCCCGTCTTCAACATCTACGCCGTTTCGGAGCTCATTGGTCGGGATTTGTGGCGCCCAGGTATCGATCTGGTTAGGGAAGCTGATTGATATGTTTTTTGTGAAAGCAAGAAATCGCCTGCGGGGCCGTCCCACCTAATTCCCGGCTCTGATGTGCTTACGCACAAGTAGGACCCCTGTATGCGCGGGAGGGAGGGTGTGGCGACGTATCAACACTTGAAGGGCGGAATTGGTCTAGCCATTCATAGTGTCACGGCTGAAGGTTCATACGGCGCAGAAGATCGGAGAAGCGCGGGTCCGAGCGCAGCGGATCAAACAGTTGATTCTTGCAGACTCAGAGCACAATTCCGATCGATTCAACAGGAGTGGTTACGAAGCGCTGGCCACTGACATTGATCTCCATCCGGAAGCTTACGTAAATCCTTCGCATCTTGCAGAAGCTGCCACCGAGCGTTGCCCCGGTCAACCGTGCGGGTGTTAACTCCGGGAAGAATTGCCCGCCCCGGCCGCGCTGGCTGCGATTGAAAAATCCAGTCAGCAACCGGGGGAATTTCATGCCCGCCACGTCAACAGGAATTGGTCATTCATTTGTCCCTCACCTCGTTATACACCTCGGTGATAAACCGATTTTTGCTCGCTGGTGTGTCACCCTTCGTCGTCGCGTCATACGGAGCGGTCAGGTTCGCCGCTAGAATATCGTCTAGCGATTTGCCCTGATCGACTAACTTCTTCGTCTTTGCCAGGATATCGACGACCATTGCGCGATAGGGAAGCAGGTCAGCCTTCTTGACCAGCGTGCCGTGACCAGTGATGAGCGTCGTGTCGGGACCGGCAGTCTCCGCGATCAAGTCGATCGCGGTGATCATGCCCCTGATCGAGCCGCCATTGGCCTGATCGGCAAAGGGATAACCGAAATTGCGATAGAAATCGCCGATATAGATCGCGTTCGCATGCTGGAACCGAATGACCGTGTCGCCGCCGGTATGAGATGCCGGAACCGGAATAAAATCGACCACCTCTCCGTCCAGATGGATCGTTACAGCGGGAGCGCCTGGCGCGCCCAACTGATAGGTCACAACGGGAACGCCGGCCGGATCGGGCGCGGGAGCTGGGGTACCATTGCCCTGGCGGGGTGGGTGCAGCATTTCATCGCGCAGTTCCTCGCGCGAGAAGATCAAGGCGCCCTGCTTCGCGAAGAAGGGATTGCCGCCCGTGTGGTCAGAATGGATGTGCGAGTCGACCAGAATTCGAATGGGCGCGGAGCTGAACGATCTGATTGTCTTCAGAACCTTTTCGTGCAGCTCCTCATCCTGGGAGTCGACCATCAGGATGCCGTCAGAGCCAAAGAGCACGGCGACCCTGCCGCCGGCCGCGTCAGGGTGGTTCATGTCAAGATCGGGCGAACCCTGCAGGATGTAAAGGTTCGGCGCCAGCTTGGCCGTCACCGAAATCTGGATCTTGTCCCATTGTGCAAACGAGCGCCCCTGTCCCGTTCTCTGTGGTGCCGGTGCCTGTCCCTGTGCCCAAACGATCGCGGGGATAACCGCGATCGCGGCCAGCTCTCCCAAGAACAGTCCTTGGCGTTTCATTGGCATTATCCTTCCCGTTTGATGTTCTGGTTGACGTTTATCCGCGAATCAGATGCTTGAGCGTTTGTCCTTGCAGCAACTCCATGGCAATGAAGTGCTGACCGCTTGCTTCGTCAATCTCGTAGATCGTGCAGATGTTCGGATGATTGAGCGCGGAGGCAGCGAAGGCTTCGCGCTGGAATCGTTCGCGGGCGGCAGGATCATTTTCCATCTCTGCAGGCAGAAACTTCAGCGCCACATGCCGATGCAGCTTGAGGTCTTCGGCTTCGTAGACCACACCCATCCCTCCGCCACCAAGCTGCGAGAGGATGCGATAGTGCGAGATGGTTTGGCCGATCATTCGCTCACTTTCCGGTCGGGAATTTGCGGCGAATCTCGTCGAAGAAATTGAAGATGAAGCTGACCTTGTTCACCGCAGCGGTTTGCTCTGTGCCCGGAGCCTTCAACACAGCGAAGCGCTTGCCGTCGGGGTGCAGGTCAAAGTTATAGGAGCCTGCGCGGTCTGTGAACTGGCCGGGAGACCAGAGCTGGGGCTTATCGGCGCGGAAAGAGTCGCCGGAAGCGGTGTAGGGAACCACCATGATCTTGCTATCAGGTGTGCGATAAAAAAGCTCCTTGCCGTTGTGCGACCACTCTGGAGCGACACCGCCGCCCGTGGAAATCTGCCACTTGCCTCCCGGGCCGGGGAAAGGCCGAACGTAGACTTCGTAGCTACCGGATTCAGTGGAGTGATAGGCGAGCCAGCGGCCATCGGGCGAGAAGGCGGGGGACTGTACGATGCGGCTATTCACGAAAGACTTTGGCTCTCCGGGCTTCCAGCCGGACTTCTCGTCGCCTTCGATTGAAAGAGTCATGATGTCGTAATCCGTGCCGGGGTTCAGTTGGTTGAACGCCAGGACCTTGCCGTCGGGCCGCCAGGAGCGTGCGTATTGCGAGCGCTTACTTTCAGTGAGGCGTTGGGCATCCCCCGCGCCGTCGGAGCGTATCCACCAGAGGTTAATCAACCCGGCTTTGTCAACTGAGGAATAGGTGATCCTCTGGCCGTCGGGAGTCCAGACGGGGGAGCTGTTCCCCTCGCCGGCAAAGGTCAGGCGTGTGAGGGTATCACGTTCCCACTCGTCCACCCAGATGTCCCTCCTCCTGCCGTCAATGATGTCCAGAGCCAACCGCTTCCCGTCAGGGGAGAACGCGGGATTGTAGTAGTTGCCGGGAGTCTCGCGGAGGGGCGTGAACTTGCCCTCGCGGTCCATCCAGTAGATGGAGACATTCTGACCCACGTGGCCCGCGACATACACGAGGTTTCCAGTATCGGCAAAGGAGAACTGCGCCCCACCATAGGAATTGGTGAGCACGCCTTCGAGGATCGGCGCGGGCTGGCCGGTTACCTCCAGCCGCCGCAGATCGAACGGCACGGCGAACAGCGTGCCATCGTGCATATAGACTATGTGCCCGCTGGGGAGATAGCGGGCGTAGAAGCCGCCGCGTTGCAGCGTCTTTCGCTGTCCGGAAGCCATCGAGTACACCACGACCTCTGCTTCTTCAAAGCTTGCTCCACCCGCGAGGGTGCTAGACGTGAACAACACGGCCTTCCCGCCGGGCAGAACCTGGGGCAAGCGGTGGGTGACTTCACCCGCTTGCGTATCCAGCGTGGTCAGTGGTTGGGGCGTTCCTCCCGCCGAGGAGATTTTGGATAAAGCCACCCGGGCACTCGGTGTGAACACGATGGTGCCGTCTTCGCCCCAGCTTCCGCCGCGGTCATCGGAAGCGTCGCAGAGTGTAACCGCCGCGCCGCCCTGCACAAAAATCTTCTTCAACTTGCCATCGGCGAAGAAACCTATCCACTGGCCGTCGGGCGAAAAGAAGGGATCGCGGGCATTCTCCGTCCCGGAGAGCGCGGTGGCCTGCAACTGGTCGAGCGAGCGCAGGTAGATGCGCCGCTTCTGGTCGGAACTGGCGGCCACAAGAGCCAGGCGTGTGCCGTCGGGGGAGAGAATAGCGGCAGGCCCGGCGGCGGTGTACAGGCTTGCGTCCGCGCCGATTTCCGCGCTCAGACGCATCTGCTGCGGCGGCTTAGGCGCCCGCAGCACCAAGACGGTAGCCAATGCGATAGTCGTCAAGACGAAAACCGTTGCTGCCGCCCATGCCAGCCGCTCGCGCCAGCTTCTTGTCGCTGGGGCGACCGTCGCTGCAACCGGAGTTGGCGGAGCGGCAAGCGCCTCTTGAATTTCGATCTGGGCGTCACCGGCATCGCGCAAGCGCAGCCGTCTGTCCTTTTGCAAACAGCGCCGCAGGAGATCGCGCACTTTCAGCGGTGTCGCAGCAGGCAATGCTTGCCAGTCAGGTTCAGCTCTGACCACGGCAGCCAAGATGTCGGTTACGTCCTCGCCGTGAAACGCTTGCCTTCCCGTGAGCAACTCATACAGCACACAGCCAAACGCCCAAATGTCGGTGCGCTTGTCCACGGATTTCCCGCGAGCCTGCTCGGGACTCATATAGGCCGCCGTGCCCAGAATCACGCCATGCATCGTCGCTGCGCGGCTAAGAGTTGGTGAGTTGCCAATGTCTTCGTTCGTCGCGTCGCCCTCAAACGCCTTCGCCAAACCGAAGTCCAACACTTTGACTTTTCCTTCGGGCGTCACCTTCACATTGGCAGGTTTCAGATCGCGGTGAATGATGCTCTTTTCGTGCGCGGCTTCCAGTGCTTCGGCGATCTGCTTTGCAATGACGAGAGCTTCTTCAATCGGAACTGCTCCATCCCGCTTCACCCGTTCTTGCAACGTTTCGCCGGACACCAACTCCATGACGAGATAACTCGTGCCGCCAGATTGTTCCAGTCCGTGAATCGTTGCGATGTTCGGATGATTCAGGGCCGCCAGCATTTTCGCTTCGCGCTGGAATCGTGAGAGTCGTTCGGAATCGTGCGCAAAGGCTTCCGGCAGGACCTTAATCGCCACGTCGCGTCCGAGCTTGGTGTCGTGCGCTTGATACACT
>CAVRDJ010000008.1:0-28292 GCA_963719875.1 uncultured Acidobacteriota bacterium
TGCAGTAGCTCCTCAGACATGGTGGCGGGGCAAAACAGTGCTCGGGATTGCCGCAGTCGTTTTGATAGCAGCGCTGGCGGGTGCGGGGTGGTTCTACCGATCGCGCCTGAGTGGCGGTGACAAGATTGATTCGCTCGCGGTGTTGCCGTTTGTGAATGGCAGCGGCGATCCGAATGCGGAATATTTGAGCGACGGCATTACCGAGAGCCTCATCAACAGCCTGTCGCAGTTGCCAAATTTGCAGGTGAAGTCACGCGACTCCGTCTTTCGCTACAAGGGAAAGGAGACGGATGCTCAAATGGTAGGGCGTGCACTGGGGGTTCGGGCTGTTTTTAAGGGCCGCGTGGCACAACAGGGCGACAATCTGGAAATCAGCGCCGAGCTAATTGACGCACAAAACGATAACCATATATGGGGCCAGCAGTACAGTCGGAAGATCGCCGATATTTTCACTCTTCAACAGGAGATTGCGAAAGAGATTACAACTACGCTGCGGGTGCGCTTAACGGGCGATGACGAGAAGCGCATTGCGAAAACCAACACGTCGAACCCCGAAGCGTATCAGGCCTATCTGAAAGGTCGCTTTTGGTGGAACAAAAGAAGCGAAGATGGACTGAATAAGGGGATCGAATACTTTCAGCAGGCGATTGCGAAAGATCCCCACTACGCTCTAGCTTATTCTGGCTTGGCCGATGGCTACAACATACTTGCAGGTTTCGGTTTTGTCAGGCCGAAGGAGGTTTATCCGAGAGCAAAAGAGGCTGCGCTGAAGGCAGTGGAAATCGATGACACGCTCGCCGAAGCTCATGCCTCGCTAGGATGGACGAAAGCATTTTATGACTGGGAGTGGTCAGGTGCGGAGAGAGAATTCCAGCGAGCCATTGAGCTCAATCCGAGCTATGCGGACGCTCACCTAATGTATGGCGCAGCCTTAAGGAAAATGGGACGGGTTGAAGAAGCCGTTGCGGAGTACCAGCGAGCCCAGGAACTTGATCCACTCTCGCTCTCCAGCAGTGCGTTTTTGGGAGTGACATTCTACGAGGGAAGGCAGTACGACCAAGCGATCGAGCAAGAGCGAAAGACGCTGGAGTTGGACCCAAACTTCAATCAGGCGAACGCTGTCCTGGGCTTCTCCTATGCCCAGAAATCCATGTATAAGGAAGCCATCGCGGAGTTTGAAAAGGGCCTCGTGGTCTCCCCTAGTGACACACGAACGCTGTCCGGGCTTGGGTACGCCTATGCTGTGGCAGGCAGAAGAGCAGAGGCGCAGAAGGTGCTGAATCAATTGACCGAACTCTCGAAGGAAAAGTATATTGGGGCGGATGGCATGGCCCAAATCTATACGGGTCTCGCGGAGAAGGACAAGGCATTCGAGTGGTTGGAAAAGGCTTTTGAGGAACACGCTGTTGGAGACATTAAGGCATGGCCACCCTTCGATCCGCTGCGCTCGGACCCGCGCTTCACCGATCTTCTCCGCCGCATGAACCTGCAGCCATAGCTTGCATAGGAATTCAACTTTCACCTCGACTAACCCTGAATTCCGAAGTTGAAGTGGGTTTCATGGCGATTTCCTGGTCGATTTTGGCCTCATGTTTGGGCTTGAGGATTCAACTTCGGCGAAGTTGGGGCGCCGTAAGTTAAGACGTTTTCCAGCAGTGGGATGCGTCGGTGCAGGCCGCCCCAGGAAGTGGACAGGTGCAGGACCAAGCGGCGGCCGCCTCGACCGAGCAGAGCACCGCAAAGGAAAATCTGGGCGCGCAGCGTGGCGGGCTGGCGATAGCTGGTGAAACGGCAGGCGCGCTGAAACTCTCCGAGCAGATTGAACAACAGCAGAATGCTGCGGAAGGCGGCTTCGGTGGCGAAGAACTGGCGCAGGCAAAAAGCATCGGCGGCCAGATCGTGTTTCAGTTCGGCGATGCGATTTTCCATATCCGCCCTGCGGTTGTAGTCGCGCCAGATTTCTTCCGGCGGCAGAGCGAAGTTGGTGACGAAGACACGGAAGGTATAGCCGGGAACCTCGAGCAGTTTTCTTCCTAGCGAGGCTCGCTCGGCGCGCAGTTGTTCGCGGATGACCACGAAGCGGCGCGGACGGAGCCAGCCCAACAGTTGCAAAGAAAATTCGCCCACCGCGTAGTGCTGGTCCAAAGCACGCCACTGGGTGACGCGAGCCGCTTCCCGCTTCAGCCATCGCGTCAGCCGCGCCACGACGATGTAGGACAACCCGCGCTGCTCCAAAAACCCCAGCAAATGCTGGTCAAAGAAGCCCGCATCGGCACGCACCACGCGAATGGCATGTTTTTCCGGCAACAGCGCCAGCGCTTCCTTAAGAAATTCCACAGCGCCGCGGGCCGAGCCGCAGTTGCCGCTGCGCAGCCAGCCGTGCAATAGAAAGTGCGCTTCGGCCAACACCGCCACCAGCGGATGATGCGAGGGCCGTCCATGTTTGCGCGGGTTGGGCCCGCGCAACGCCCCCTGCTGCCGACCGTAGCGCTCGAACACGGTCGAATCCAGATCCAAACTATATCCGGACGAACATTCTGGCAGCCGCTCCAGTTGCCAGTCCCACAGGCCGGAGAAAAAACGCTGGCACTGTCCCTGCCCGAACCGCTTGAACAGGTTGCGAATGGTGTCGTCCACCGGGAAGCGAGTGATTCCCAGCAGCTCGTGCAAGGCTACGTCGGCACGCAGCAAACTGGTGTGTGCGAACCGCCGCGCCCCGGCCACCACCGAAAGCAAAAATGCCGTGAAGGTCTCCACGGGATCGATCGCGTTGGGGGAAGTGAGGCGAAACGGCAGATGTTGCTTCACCGCTTCGCAATACCCTACCTGCCGCAGGAATTCAAAAAACACCACCAGCCCGCCGAACGGCGTGACCGCACGCGGGGTCTCGCGTAATTCCACTTTCTTCCCGCCCCAAAGAGAGGTAATTTTCCAGTGCACTGTTTTGTCCTCCTCGAAGTTTCTTTCATCCAACTGAAACTTAACCGAGTTAGGACAAAACAGTGCTATTCAATTTCGGAATTCAGGCTAACAGCATTTCAGTGCCCCTATTGAAGTTTGAGTTATGCTCTCTTATCATTAATCCAGCCTAAGCTTGTTTTTGGGATCGTTCATGCCGTGGAGGAACAAACCATGATTATAGGTGATCGATTGCGTATGTTGCGTGAGGAAAAGAAGTTTTCACAGGGTGAGATTGAGAAAAGAACGGGGCTTCTCCGTTGCTACATATCTCGTGTGGAGAACGGATACACGGTCCCCGCCGTTGAGACGCTTGAGAAGTTCGCTCGCGCTCTAGAAATCCCGATGTACCAACTCCTTTATGAGGGCGAAGAGCCTCCTAAACTGCCAAGTTTGCCGAAGCGGAAAGCTGATTCCAAGCTGTTCGGAGCCTCGGGCAAGGAAGCGCGGGTGCTGGCGAAGTTTCGCAGGCTCCTCAGTCAAACGGATGCAAAAAGCCAAAGCATCCTGTTGCTTACGGCACAAAAGATGGCGCGGCGAAAAGCCGTTTAAGCTGAAATTTCTTGAGGTTGGGCACTCCGACATACGTGGTTCAGTCCGTCTTCCCATATCGGTGGGATGCGTGAATGACCTGCCGGAGCGCCCTGGAGCCAACCTATAACGTAGGCCCGCAAGAATTACAAGGTTGTGATCTTCGACAAAGACAGAGATTCTATCCTTAACATTTCCACTCGCAAGCTTGGAAATCCCGTCATTGAATAAGCTCAGGTTTCCCAGATCCCTTGAGCGTTTCCCTGTTTGTTCCGATGATTCGGACTTCCTTCCCGTGAAGTCCTGCGAACTTTATTGCCATGCCGAGGAGCGTGTACTCGTCTTGTTGGTAGTCTGCGGCGAACGAGTCTTGGTGGATGATCACCATGTCTTCATTCTTGCGGCAGGACTCAACGAAGCTGGGCAATAAACGCCTGATCTCGGCCGAGAGAGCCGCCTCTTTTTGTTTCAATTCTTCATCTGAAATTTTGGGCATTGAGCCTTACCTTCCGTCTTCCCAACGTGATTCAGGCTTCGGTCTTGCGCGGAGCTACAGTATATCGTCCGACTGGCTGGGTGCGAAGAGGCAGCGATAGAAGCGATGGAAGCGTGGAATCGGGATAATGGAGTCGGTCTACATGCAACAAAAAAGGAGCAGCGGCCTCTGCCGAGCCAGTCCGACCAGGATGGTCGGTGCGTCGAAAGTCGAGGTATTCTCCTAACGGCTTCGCGCTTCTGACCGCTGCTCCCGAGAATGGATGGTCATGCGGATGCTTTCAGGACTGGAGCCCTCCGGACCGTCTCACCACACCGTTGGATTGCCCCACGGTCCGTATCCGTGTTCCCTCTCCATCATCCAGATGAAATATGCGACGGTTCTCAGGCATATGCAGTGATCGGCGTCATAGATCGATGTGACCGCTAACACCCTCACCCTAGAACTTGCCCGCATACCTGAAGGCGGTCGGATGCCCGGCGACCAGAAAATGTCTCAGCCGTACTTGGCTCTTCTTCGACACTTCCTTATAAATCACTTCAGTCAACGTGGCGGCAGGCGGCGCACCATTCGGATTCGGCGGCGGCGCGGCTGTGGGCTCGCCAAACGAGGTCTTGATTTCGTCGAGTGACTTACCTTGCGCGACCATGGCCTTGATCTTGTCGTACTTGTCCTGGATGAGGTCAAGTTTTTTCTGGACGTCGGCCTTGGTCATCATCTCGCCGTGCCCGGTTAAATACGTATCGGCATCGAGGCCGGCCATGCCTTTGGCATTTTCGATCCACCCGGCGGCCGAGCCATTCTTTTCCATGTGAATCAACGTATCGGGACGGTTGGTGACCAGCATGTCCCCGCCGAAGACAATTTTCTCATCAGGAAGATAAACGACGGTGTCGCCGCTCGTGTGCCCCGGCGCCCAGTGGTATAGGCGAATGTGAACACCATCGATGGTGAGGTCGTCCGTTTTGTCGTAAGTCTTCGTAGGTAGGCGATCTTGGGGCGCCGGGTTGCGGCTGCCCGCGGAAGCTTCCATCTCCTTTTTGCAGTTCTCCTGCGCAATAATGGTTAACCCCGCCGGGAAAGCGGCGAGCCCGTTGACGTGGTCGCCGTCGCTGTGCGTGATAATGACCGTGTCCACGGCTTTCGGAGTGACCTTGGCGATTTCAGCGATCACTCCCTTCTCCGAATCGGGTGTGGTTTTAGTATCCACGACAACGACGCCTGTGGTGCCTACGATGAAACCATCATTGGAACCCACACCGCCCTGTACCCAGTAGACGTTGTCCCTGATGTTCGTCACTTTGAGTGGCTGCGGCTGCTGTTGTGCCCCGGCCAATGTGGCAAAGGAGACGAAAGCCGCAAGCGCCGTTAGTCTAAGACCCAGTTTCCTCACATCGTTCATGGCTGCCTCCTTCTGAATCCTTCGTATGCGGCGATGGACCGCCCATATGTTCCAAATCTCAATCCTCCGACTTCCTTGATTGACGGAGTATTTGGGATTTCCGTTTCGACTTCTGGAAAGACAATCTTATACAAACACGGCGAAGCTGGCTGCACCAAATCTGCAGTGCCCAAATCTTGTTCCCACTAGCAAACCTTCCATTTGAGCCCATACAATTTGTGTTCTCTCCATCTCATTCGCTCCTAAATCACTTGGGAAATTGACACGCCAGAGGTCTGCGGTTCCAGTCAGCACGGGGCAACGGTTTCACTCCAAAGAACTGCAACAGAACACACGTTCTGTTGCGTTTCGCTGAATCGGGGTGCTAAGAACACAAGCAGTTAAGACGGGCAAGCAATACCTGTTGTTGTAGCGTAATGTTGCATTTCCGTTCCCGCCCTAACCCTGTTCAGGTCTGCTACTAGGTATATTCGCACGACTCTTGTGTCAAGAACCCGCCTGCGATTTAACGCACGCTTATTTTCATGGGTATTAGATCCGGCCGAACAGTTCGGGCAAGCTTTACTTCAGACCCCTGACAATTTTTTCTATATTTACGAGGGAAACGTTTCTGATTCCTCGTTCGACAGCGTTGTAACATGTGCGATGCAACCCGCACCTCTCCGCGGCCGCCTGTGGGGTCAATCAGGGCGGGCCGCTTCGCAGCTTGAGGCTGCTGCGAGACGCGGTCCATCGTTTCAATTCCGTTTCCGTGCCGTTTCGGTCTTCGTACACCACGCGAATTGTGACTTCCGTTTGTTGGGCGTTGCTCACTGACTGCGCCGCCCGCTCGGCCAGCTCAAATAAACCGCCAAGTGTTTGCCGCAACTCCCGGGCCAGCACGGAGAAGCTCACCCGATCACCTTCACGCTCCGCCGCGTTAAGCATCGTCCAAATCTTCTCCCTGAGTCGTTGCATATCACCCAAAAGTGCAACGCCAAGCTGCTCCTCCCGTTTTGCTTGAGCCTTGCCGATTGCGGTGATGACGTGGGTCTTGTGGCGCAGGAGCGCTGCTGCAGATATCGAAACGCGTTTCGCTATGTTTCGTAACGGTTCGCCTGAAACAATTGCTTTATCAATCGCTGCTCTCTCGGAACTCGCACATGCTAAACAGGTTCGTGGCACTGATTCGGCCCTCCCGCGATGACACTTTGGTTGCTCGAACAGAATGTTGGGTTCACCTCTCTACTGGAGTTAGATTCAATTCCGCCTTTTTGGCGCCCGCCTGCCAGCGGTAGAATGCTGGCCACACAGGTAATGAGTGGAAATGGCTGCGCCGTCGAATCAGAGAATTCAAGCCTCATCCGCATCCACTTCCTCAAGCAACAAGGCGTCATTTGCCAGTTTGATTGCCTGATCTGTAGTGATTGGCAGGCCATAAATCTGCCGCAGTTTCTGGGCCAACTCTTTAACCTGTCTTTCGGTGATGATGACCCAAGAGGTCTGCCCGTCCTGCGATTCGAGCCCATACATGGAACGTATCGTTCGTAGCAGACGCCGAAGAACAGCAGCGTTCGGGATAGAAAGGCCCTCGGAGGTGGAAATCACGTTAGTCTGGACGTTTACTTGTTGGCCCGCCATTTCCCCGGAGAGCTTGGCTGCAAATTCTACGAGACGTGTCAGTTCGCGGATGGCGGTGAGTGCCGCCCGGTAATCCTTCTCTGCTTCGGCTTTTTCTTGTATCCGCCGAGCGTCTTGACAGAGCCGCTTGAGCTGTTCCGTGAGCGATTCGGCTCGTGCGACCTCAGCAGCCTCCTGAGACTTTCTCAGAGTCTCGGAAACATGAGTCTTGTGTCGGAAAAGGCTGGTGACCGATAACGAAAATCGTTCCGCTATTTTCCGTAAAGTTTCGCCGCTGAGGACCAACTCATCAATTTCATCACGTTCGGAATGCAAGCAAACTGTGCAAGTTCTGGGCATAAGATGGTGATCCTCGGCTACATGATCGAGACCTGGCGCAACGTCTCGGTTGTCAACCTCCAGATGTCCGTGGTGCGTACGGGCCGAAAGTCACAATCGGGAAAAGTACGACCAGCCCGGGTGCAATCGGTCTCCTGCAACATGATCAGCGCCATTCGGTAGATGCTTCCTCTGGGCGCTCCCGACGTTCTTGCCAACATGACACCGGGGAACAACGAGGGAATATACGATCCGCACACGGCTCCCGAGCGCGATTGTGCAAAGATTGTGCAAAATTCCGGGGCCTATACTCACACACCAGAATTAGTAAAGACTTTGCTTTCAGAGTGGAGGTTTGGGGTGAGCGACGGGGTTTGAACCCGCGACCCTCGGTGCCACAGACCGATGCTCTACCAGCTGAGCTACGCTCACCACAGACGAAGTACACACAGTTTAGGCCACATTCCGTTTTCAGTAAAGTAGGTTGCGCGCTGCTTGCAAAACCGGCTCCATTTGGTGTCATATACATTCATTTGCCGGGTGCTTTTACGAATTCCGTTCCGCTGGTGGGGCGGCCGAAATTTGTATTGGGCAGCAGGGTCGCGAAATCGGTCGGTCCGAACGCAATTTTCGAGGTTCAGGAGGAAGAGGAATGTTGAAGCGCGTAATCATGGTCACGACTTTTTTGGGCGGTTTGCTGTACGCCGTTCTTTTTCTCGTCCCCCGTCCCGCGCTCGTTCAGGCACAGGGCGCAACGGCGCAGAATCATTCCCAGAGCGATGAGCAAGTGAGCGGCCCCTACGAAGTCGTGAAGAATTGGCCGAAACCCCTGGCAACTCTCTGGCCGTCGGAAAAAGGATGGACCTGGGGCTCCACTCAAGCGATTTTCGCTCAAAATCCGAATCGGATTTTCATTTCCATGCGCGGCGAGCTGCCCATTATAAAACCCGGGGATTTCCTGAGCATTTATGACGAAGCCCAAAACGTCGAAGTACCCGGGATCGGCGAAGATGGCCGCAGCATTTGGCTCACGATTCCCATGCCCGGCGTTCCGCCGCGAAACGCTTCGGTCGGCCCTATGTCCAGTCCGGGCGAGCCGCACGTCAAGTTCAAGGCCCAGGAGGGCAGGGATTATCGCTGGCAGCACCTGATTTTTATTGTGGATAGCCAGGGCAATCTCGTGGACGACTGGTCGCGCTGGGACAGCAAATTTAAGCGCGTGCACAAAATTCTGATCAGTGCGTACGATCCGGAAAAGCGCGTCTGGGTGGACGATGACGGCAAGTGCGCCATCTTCATCTTCTCTAACGACGGAAAACAATTGTTGCAGACCATCGGAGTCCCCGGCGAATGCGGCGACGATGACAAGCACTTTAATCGACAGACGGACATCGCCTGGCTGCCCGACGGCACGTTTTTCGTTTCCGACGGCTACGAAAACACGCGCGTCGTCAAATTTGACAAGAATGGAAAATATCTGACGTCGTGGGGGAAGCCGAGCTGGGATTGGCGCACGCGGAAACTCGTGCCGGGCCTGCCGGATCCGCCGCCGCCAAATTATTTCTACAACGTGCATGGGATTCAAGCGGATCCGGTATCGCATCGAGTATTTGTTTCCGACCGTGAAAATCACCGCATCCAGGTTTTCGACGAGAACGGCAAGTTCCTGGACATCTGGCCGCTGGGCGATTACGCCTCGATTTACCACCTGCTCCTGACGGAAGATCGCAGCCTGTGGATGTCCGACGGGCACGGAACGTTCAAGATCTTGAAGTACGACCTCGACGGGAAAATGCTGTACTCCTGGGGCACGTTTGGCCCGCATCCGGGCGAGCTCTGGGGAGTGCACGAATTTTCCACGGATCAGCAGGGCAATCTGTACACGGCCGAAGTATTTAACGGCCGCGCGCAAATGTTCCGCCCCAAGCCCGGAGCCGACCCGGCGCGCCTCATAGGAAAGCAAATGCGCGTAGCGTGGAAGGATTAGTAGGACGGGCTTCAGCCTGTCGGTTTTGACTTTTGCGGCGCTGACGGAATTCAAAAGAAGACAGGCTGAAGCCCGTCCTACATGGGCGCATCAAGATTCTCTGCGCAAAACTACACGCAATGCTTTATATTGTTAAACTGCCTTAAATCAAAAATAGATGAAAGGATGTTTCCTCCACAATTATGGACACTAGATTTATCGGCCAACCGCATTCCTGGGATCCAAGGCGCCTGTACAGCCAAACCGGCGCGGATTGGCAAATGCGCGTGGATTTTGAGCGATTGCGCAAGGAGCGTCTGGCTAAATTACGAGCTTCCATGAAGGTGAACGACCTGGGAGCGCTGGTCCTGTTTGCCGGTGCCAACATTCGTTACGCTACGGCGTCGTATCAAGGCAATTGGAAATACAACATCAACATTCGCTACTGCGTGGTCACGCACACCGGCGAACCCGTTCTGTTTGAGACGGCGGGTTCGGACCTGCACTGCGCCGAAATCGATTTGCCCTGGATGGAAGGACGCATCCGTCCGGCCATCACCTGGCAGTGGGCGGAGGGCGCCGTGCCATACATGGCGGGGCGCATGGCCGAAAGCGTCATGGACGTCCTGAAAGAGCACGGCGTGACAAAAGAGCGCATCGGGATCGACAACTTCGACATGCCCGCACTCGAAGCCTTCCAGAAGACCGGCCTCAAAATTGTGAATGGCTGGCCCGCTGTATCGCAGGCCCGCGTCGTCAAGACGGTGGATGAAATCGAGTTGCTCAAGCAGGCCTCCAGCATCGGCGACGCCGCGATGTGGAAGATCAAGTACGAATGGCTGAAACCCGGCGTGCGCGAGCGGGAAATCGAAGCCAAAGTGCACGAGTTCATGCTCGAACGCGGCTGCGAAATTATTTACGACATCATCGTCGCCTCGGGAGGCAACACCAGCCCGTACCGCCGCTGGGCCACGGATAAATTAGTCCGCCAGGGCGACCTCGTAATCGTGGACATCAACGCCGTCGGTCCTTCCGGATATTTCATCGATTTCGTTCGCTGCTTCAAGGTGGGCGGCCCGCAGGGAACGAAGATGACGCAGAAGGAAATCGACCTTTATCGCGAAGTGTACGACTCGATGTACGCAGGGCTCGCACAACTGAAGCCCGGAAACACGACAGCGGACGTTGCCGCCGCGTTCCCCGAATACGATGACGACAAGTTCGGCACCGTGACGCTCCAGCAGTTCGCGCACAGTATCGGCATTACGTTGTATGAAGGCATGTGGATGTCGCGGGCGTATTCGCTCAAGTATCCCGCGGAAATCAAGGAGAACATGTACTTCGCCATCGAAACCTTCGCGGGACATCCGGGCTTGCAGCAGACTTGCCGTCTCGAGGAAAACGTGCTGGTGAGCGGGAAGGGGCCGGTGGTCTTCACGCTGATGGAGCACATGGAAGAGGCCATGAAGCGCTAATGCCTCCTTTCTTGGTAGCGGTTGCCGATTCTGTATTTCCGAACCTGGACCTGGCCCGCGCCGTTGTTTCGCGTGCCGGTGCCGAGTTGCGTCTGGCGTCGCAGCCGACGCCAGACGGCATCGTCGCGGCGGCCAGGCAAGCCGATGCGCTGCTCGTGACGTACGCGAAAATCACTGCGGACATGATTCGCGAAATGAAACGGTGCCAGATCATTTCGCGTTTTGGAATCGGCGTGGACAATGTGGACATCGAAGCCGCGACCCGCGCAGGAATCGTCGTAACCAAAGTGCCGGACTATTGCATCGACGAAGTTTCCGACCACGCCATGGCTCTCCTTCTTTCCCTCGTGCGCAAGATTCCATTTTCCAGTGCGCGGGCGCACGCGGGCCGCTGGGAGATGCCGGCCGTCACGCCGATTCACCGCTTGCGTGGCACGGTTTTGGGCCTCGTCGGATTCGGACGAATTCCGCAGCTGGTTGCGCCAAAGGCCAAGGCCTTCGGCATGCGCGTTATGGCGTATGATCCTTACGTGCCGAAGGCGGTGATGGACCAGGCGGGGGTGGGGAAGGTCGAGTTCGCGGAGCTGCTGAAAATTTCGGACTACATTTCGATTCACTCGCCGTTGCTGCCCGAAACCCATCACCTGTTCAGCACGGAAGTGTTTGGTCAGATGAAGCCAGGCGCGCTCCTGGTGAACACCTCGCGCGGTCCAGTGGTGGATGAAGCAGCGCTGGCGCATGCACTCGACGCCAAGCAACTGGCCGGCGCCGCGCTCGATGTCCTCGAACAGGAGCCCCCGGTCAATTCGCCGTTGTTCGGCCGGGAGAATGTGATCTTAACTCCGCACACAAGTTTCTATTCGGTGGAGTCGCTCGAAGAATTGCAGACAAAAGCCGCGGAAGAGGTCGTGCGCGTCCTTTCCGGCCAGCCGCCTCGCAATCCAGTCAATCCCGAAGCGCTGGCAACCCCGCGCGCGAAGTAAAAAATTTCTTAAGGAGGAAGTCATCATGTCCGATCAGCCATGGAAGACAGACAAGTGGTTCGTAAGCCCCTGGAATTTCAATCCGGCCGTGAACAGCGGCTTCAAATTCGCGAAGAACATCAAGTTCCACGATGTGACGCTGCGCGACGGCGAGCAGCAGACCGGCGTCATCTTCACCAAAGATGACAAGATCCGCATCGCCGAAGGTTTGGCCGAAGCCGGCGTGCACCGGATCGAAGCAGGCATGCCCGTTGTTTCGCCGAGTGACGCCGCGGCCATCAAGGAAATCGTGAAGCGCAATCTCGGCCCGCAGATTTTCGCGTTTTCGCGCTGCATGGTGGACGACGTCAAGCGCGCCGTGGACTGCGGCGTGAAAGGCGTGGTGATGGAAGTGCCGTCGAGCGAGCACATCATCAAGTACGCCTACAAGTGGTCGCTCGAAAAGGCCATCGACCTCTCGATCGAATCGACGAAATACGCGCATGAGCAGGGACTCGAAGTCGTGTTCTT
The DNA here is from genome assembly GCA_963719875.1 of uncultured Acidobacteriota bacterium. Taxonomy (GTDB): domain Bacteria; phylum Acidobacteriota; class Terriglobia; order Acidiferrales; family UBA7541; genus Palsa-360. The sequence continues at coordinate 12,260 of CAVRDJ010000008.1, forward strand.
TCCCATCGACTTCTCGCGCGCCGAAATGAACTGGGTGCTCGATCTGATCCTGCGCGTCGCCACCCAAGGCCACATGGACGCCCTGGCGCTGGTCGATACGTTTGGCGTGCTTTCCCCCCATTCGATTCAGTACCTGGTCCGCTCTGTGAAAGCGCGCATCAACAAACGCCTCGAAGCCCACTTCCACATGGATTTCGGCATGGGCGTGGCCAACACGATCATGGCCCTGGCCGAGGGAGTGGAAGTCGTTCACTCGACCGTCCTCGGAATTGGCGAGCGCGCCGGCAACGTGCCCATGGAAGACACCGCGATGGCCTTGCTCACTCTGTATGGCATTGACACCGGCCTGAAATACGAGAAGTTCTACGGCCTCTCCAAACTCGTGCAGCAACTCTCCGGCCATGCCGTCCCGTCGAACCGCCAGGTCGTTGGAGACTCGCTCTTTCAGATCGAGTCCGGCATCATCGCCAGTTGGTTTGAAAACTGCGGCGTCGAAAATGCCACCGAACTCTTTCCGTTCCGTTGGGACGTGGTCGGGCAGTCTCCGGCCGGCGTGGTGTTTGGAAAGGGCAGCGGGATTGATTCCGTGAAGTGGGGCTTGAGAAAGCTTGGCGTCGAATTCAATGAAGAAGAAGCGATGCGCGTTGTCGCCGCCATCAAGGATTTCTCGCTCCAAAGAAAACGCTTGCTGACGGACGCTGAATTTCGCGATGTCGTCAGCGCCACTCTTCCGGGCCGCGCCGTTACTTCCGGGAAGTCCGGCAGGGCCGCGGATTGACGATAAGCGTCCCAATTTCGAGAATTCTCGTACCGTGAAATGGGAATTGGTTTGTCGGAGGTCCGGCCTTTAGGTCGGACATCGAATGTTGCATGGAGGGGGCCTTTAGGCCCTGAAGCTTCAGGGGCTGAAGCCCCCGAACGTGCGAACTCAAATGTCGGGACTAATGCCCCGGCCTCCTCAAGTACAGCGCCATTGCGAGAATTTTCAAATAGGACAGCGCGGATTGACGAAAGCAGCTCTCATGAAAGCGATGGTCCTGCGAGGGCCCCGCGATTTGGGCCTTGCGGAAGTCGAGCGGCCCGCGCTCGGACATAACCAGGTCCTCGTCCGAGTGACCCATAGCGGCGTCTGCGGCACCGATCTCCACATCTACGAAGGCGCAATCCCTGTCCGCCACCCGCTGATCATGGGCCATGAAATGATCGGCGAAGTGGTCGACGGAGAAGATGCCACGCTGCACCGCGGCGATCGCGTCATCGTTGACCCGGCCCTTTACTGCGGCATGTGCTTGAATTGCCGCGCCGGCCAGACCAACCTGTGTCCCAACGGCTCTCTCGTCGGACGCGATTCCAACGGCGGATTCGCGGACTACCTTGTGGCCCCGCGGAGCCACGTATACCCCCTGCCGGATTCGATTGACAGCAACGTTGCGCCGCTCATCCAGGTCGCGACCACCTGCATGCATGGCCACCACCGAATGAATGTTTTCCCCGGTCAGTCCGTCGTCGTGGTGGGCTTGGGCGTCGCGGGACAAATTCACGTGCAACTGGCCAAAGCCTGGGGAGCCTACCCGGTGATCGGGATTACGCGCAGCGCCTATAAGCGAAGCCTCGCGCAAGAGCTTGGCGCCGATGTGTCCTTGTCGAGCGGGCCGGAGGCTTTGCGCGGCGTCCTGGAAGCTACAGGCGGACACGGCGCCGATTTCGTCATCGAGTGCACCGGCGTCCCGTCGGCGCTGGCCGACTCGATCAACATGGCGCGCCTGGGCGGCACACTATTATTGTTCGGAATTATGTCGGCCACGCAGGCTACTTTGCCCTTCTACCAGCTGTATTATAAGGAACTCAACATTGTGAACACCCGCGCGGCGAAAGGCGAAGATTATCCGCCCACGATTGACTTAGTGGCGCGGGGCGTGCTTAAACTGAAGCCGCTCGTGACTCACGTCATCCCCCTGCTCGACTTGGAGAAAGCGATCGGGATGCTGGAATCCGACGAAGACCAGCGCATGAAGATTATTCTGGAAAATAGGAAGTGACCGCACATAAGGCATAATCTCGGCGAGCCATTCGCCGCGTCCTGATAGCGCACCAGACTCGATGTCACTCTCTGAAACGGGAGGATAAGACCATTCAGGACCAAGCCGCGGTAACTCCATCCACCACCTTGGAAGGCACGTCCGAAGCGCGTGGCATTGCCATTGCCATGTATTGCGTCCTTCTGGTTTCCTATATCCTCATGGCTGCGGACCGCTATTTGTTTCCGGTCCTGGCTTCGGACGTCCGCAAGGCTTTCGGTTTTTCCCTGGCCAATACCGGACTGCTCTCGACGATTTTTACTCTCGGCCTTGGACTCGGCGGCCTGCCGACCGGTTACCTGCTGTCGCGCTACTCGCGAAAAATGGTCTTGCTGACGGGCATCGTTATTTTTTCTTCGGCCACGGCCCTGACCACGGTCGTTCCCGGCTTTTGGACCATGCTCGTTTGCCTGGCGGCGCAAGGCATCGGCATGTCCATGCTGGCTACGTCGATGTTCGCGCTGGCCGCCAGTTATTTTTCAGGGTATCGCTCCGCCGCCATCGGCTCCGTCAATTTCTGCTATGGCATCGGCGGATTTCTTGGGCCGTATCTCGCCGGAAAACTTCGGCAGTCGTATAACACCTGGCACGCGCCGATGATTTCATTCGGCGCGTTTGGTTTCGTGATGGTGGTGCTGATCGCCGCCACGGTTCGGCCCTGGTTCAGCGAAACGCGCCGCGCCGTGGAAGTCAAAGCCGACAGCGGAGGCGCCGCGAGCCTCGCGAACCGCAATACCGTGATCCTCACGATTCTGAGCGTCATCCACGGCCTCAGCATGTACGGATTCCTGGGGCTCTATCCCACATTCCTGCGGGAAACCCTCCACTATTCGCCGATCAATGCCGGAAAAGTCATCGGCTTCTTTGGATTGGGCGCGCTGCTCTCGATCCCCTGCGGGTGGATCGGTGATCGCTATTCTCCCAAACTGGTATTGAGCGGATCGCTTCTTTCCATCGCCGTGCTCGGTTATCTGTTTTTCCAAACATCGCCGACCATGCCATTGCGCGAGCTTCTGACTTTCATCTACGGGGTCACAGGGAGCGCGGTGTTGTACGTTAATCTCGCTGGGTATCACGTGAAGGCCTTGCGCCGAAGCCTTTCGAGCCGCGGCTCCGGAATGTTTGTCACCAGCCTGTACGGCGGCGCCGCATTCGGCGGCTACCTTCTTGGGTGGATCGTGGGCCGAGGCGGTTGGCTGCTGGCCGGTGAAATTCAAATGTCGCTGCTTTGCCTCATCGGCGCAGTCCTGGCGCTGTCTTTGCGCTCCAGCGAAATGTCTTTGTAGAACCCTAGTAGCCGGGTGTTACATACCTGCTGTCAAATAAATCACAAGTGAAAGTGTAACGATGCTGAAAAGCGTGCTCGCAATCAGCGTCGAACTTGCCTCGATGGAAGCCACACCAAATCTGGCTCCGAATACAGTGCCAAAGAAGCCCGCAGGCACAGCAGCTAGCAGCACCCCTTGACGCGCTTCCGGCGCAGGGACGCGAAGCAAGAGAACGAAACCGAACATCAGTGCAACCTGCACGATATTCTTGAGGATCACGCTCATAATCGCATTGCCACCCAGGCGGAACGGCTGCGCGGAAAGAATCAAACCCGTCAGAAATAGAGCAACGCCCGCAGTGCACTCACCAATCAGATTGAGCATACGCCCCGCAATGTCGGGAATGGGAATGCCAATCAGCGAAAAAGCCATCCCCAAAAGCGGGGCCCACGTGATCGGCCTCTTGCAGGACTGTAGCACCGCATAGAGAAGGCGCGTTCTTACCGGCATGCTCTGGGCTTTTTCGGTTCCGCTCTCGAGAATTACGAGTGTGACGGGGGAAATAACAATGGAACCCACTCCAATACTAGCAGCTACTGCGATTGTCCCTTCGGGTCCAAACATGCTGATTAGAAGTGGCAGCCCGACGGCGACATTATTTGAAAAGGATACGGTCAAAGATTGAATGCCGGCTTCGTTCTGCTCGAGGTGGAACATCCGGCGCTGCAATATCCAGGTAAGCGCATAAATTAAGATCATGGCGAGTGCCAGCGCCACGACGAGCCGGTACTGTTGCTCAAGAACTTTACTGGATGCGCGCGCAATCGCGAGAAAGAGCGCGCAGGGCAGGGCAAAATTCATCAACATGACGTTGATCGAGTGGACGTTCTTGTTGTCCACCATCTTCCAGAGGCCGGCAAAGTAACCCAAGCCAAGCACAAAGAAGACCGGAGCGAGTGAATTCAGGATCGTGGTGCCCATCTGTGCTCCTCCCAGATTGCGTCCGCGCGCTCCGCGACTCTAACAGCAAACTCCCGCAAGCCTGCTTGCTCAGTTGCTGGCAAACGGAATCGGCAGGAACCAACTCAGGTGAACCTATTGAGCGCTCAGTTCCCCGAAGATAAGGGCGACTGACAAGTCCAGCCCTTAAAAACTCGGTAGAAGATACACGGAAGACAGATGGCGATCAAGCAAGGTCTTCTCTAACGGTCTTCAGCGCCCGCGCTCGGGGACACACGACCGATTTGACGGGCTCCTTCAAGATGAGCCTCGCCGTCCTCGGCGGGTTCACACTGGCCGCGTGCATGGCTGTCCCGTTGCTCGACCGCGAGGAACCGGCCCCGCGCGCGTAATTGCCGGGAAACTGTTTTCGATTCTGGGATCTAATCTGCGGATGCGTGAGCCGCCGTTTTTCCCCGCGCCATTTTCTGGGCCATGAAAAGCAGCAATTTCCGGTCGCTTTCCTTGGCGCGGCTCAGAAGCTGGCGAAACCTTTCGAGCATCCGCGCATCCTTGCCCGAACTGCCCCAAGCGATTTCTCCCGCCGTCTTGCGCTTCAGAATGTTGGGCAGCACAGGCGGCTTGTCGCTGTCGTAGAAGAGCTGGTACAAAGGAACTTCCAGGGCTCGGGCGAATTTCTCAAGTGTTTCCACGGCGGGGACGGTGTGTCCATTCTCCACGCGGGAGATATAACACCGAAGCAATCCCGTACGTTTTTCAATTTCTCCCTGCGAAAATTTCTTTTCTTCGCGAATCGCCCGCAAGTGGTCCCCAATGATCATTTTTTTGTCCTTTCAGATTTTGTTTTTCTGGAAATTTCCTCAGTTCTCAAACAATTTGGATTAATCCCGATCCAACCGATCAACTCTCTGAACCAGCATTCTCTACTTAGGTCTTCCCGCCAATTCCTGTATAGGTTCCATCCATCTGTAAGCTAAATCACATCGGTCCATCGGCCCCAAGCTGGGCTAATGTATCCTGCGGAATGGCGTGAGCTTCCCTGACGGAGGCGCGGGGCTGGGAGGCCGGTACTTGGCGATCCGGGAGCGTGCAAATTCAGCCCACGGCCCGTTTGGTTCGTACCGCACATACAGGGACAAGTGTCGAAGCGCCTCGTGTCCCCGCCCGTTTTTTTCATAGGCCAATGCCAGATTCAGATGCGCGTCCGCGAGTGACGGGGCCAGCTCGACGGCGCGAGAAAGATGCGCAATCGCTTCCGCCGTCTTCCCCAGCTGCTCGAACACACAGCCGAGATTGAATTCCGCCAGCGCGTTTTCCGGTTCAAACTCCACGGCAATTGAAAAATTTTCGCGGGCCTCCTCCATCCGGCCGAGCTGATACATCGCCGTTCCGAGGTTGATGCGCGCTTCCACCCAGTCCGGCGCCGCGTCCACAGCTTTTCGATATGCTTGAACGGCCTGGTCGAGCGATTCGGCATTGGAATCGCACATCATGCCCAATTCAAACCATTCCTCCGCCGACCGCGACGCCATGGCATGGATTTTCTTGGCCAGCTCCGAAGTCTCAAAGTCCAGCACGAATTGTCCCGTAAGCGGTTCGAAGGGACGCGCCGTCGCCACCGGGGGAAAAACGACCACCTGCTTTCCGTTCGTTGAAATGCGCAACATGGAAAGCGGCGTGTTCGTCGATCCCAACTCGGTTTGGAGAATGGTCACGGCTCGGCGAATGCGCCTGGCCGGAACCTTTCGGGCCGCCAGGCGCTTGATGGTTTCCAGCGCGACGAGATCCGAAAAATTGAAAAATCGCTCGCCCCAGCGCGCACGCGGCAGCACCAGACGCAGACGGGTCCAGTAATCCAGCTCCCGGCGGCTGACTCCCATCATGCGTTCCACTTCATTGCGCGTGTAACGGTGTTCCAATCGTGATGCTCCAGAGGTGATCGCCAAGGCCAATGATTATCACTCGAAAACCGCGGATTTGAAAAAGAAATTCTTCTCCCCGTTGGAAATCTTTGGGGCCGCCATTCGCGGGAGTTGCAGGCCAGGAAAGCCCATCTTGCGCGGCGTGCCAATCTTGTTAGACTAAATCTGGTCCGAACTTCTGCCTCGCCCTATCTATGCAGCCCCACGCAGCTGAGCGGCGTCACCTGGAGCGGCAAATTGCCTATGCCCGCCCCATTTTCATGGTGCTGGCTCTGGTCGATTTATTGGACCGTCCCCCTTCCGAGCGTGGCCCGCATGCCGTGCTCTTCGTTACCGTCTACTTGATCGTTGCCCTGATCCTGGCGCTAGTGCAAAATCTGCAATGGATTGGAGAGGTACCTCTTCCTCTTCCCGTGGATTTGGCCGCCCTGGCCGTGTTTTTGGTCCTGACCCGATCTGTCGTGGCGTTCTGGTTCGTCTACCTATTCGTGGCCCTGGCCTCGGGGATTCGCTGGGGGACCCGGCGTTCCATCCTGCCGGCTGGCATCGTTACCCTGGCACTTCTGTTTCGAACGGCCATGAACGGCCCGCTGGCGTGGGACCAGATGGTTTCTTGGATTGCGCTTTCCACCGGGACCTTTGCCGCCGGGGCGGGCATCGCATTTCTCGGCAGCCGCCAGAGGCGCCATGCCACTGAACAGGAGTTTCTCGCACAACTCACCGGCCAATTGGAAGTAGACCGCGGCATGGCAGAATCGCTGAGGCGGGTCTTGGACGAACTCGTTCGCGCCTTCGATTGCGAAGAGGCCATCTTGGCGTATCGCGATACCGACATTGAGCGCATTTTCGTTTGGAAACTCCGGGCCGGGGACGATTCGCGCCTGACCCCCGAAAACCTCCCCATCAATCGGAGCGACGGCTTCCTGCTCGACCAGCCGGACGCCAGCGTGTGCTGGAATCAGCTGGAGGGAGCCGGGGAGGGGTTTGGCTGGGATCGGAAGGACGGACGCCGCCTGAAGGATCTGCCGCGCTTGCCGGGCCCCATGCGGCAAGAGCTGGGCTGGCGCTCGGTCGTGGGGGTCACGCTTGACCTGGCGGGCCATCCCGCCGGCCGCCTGATGCTCGGCAACGCGCGTCGGCGGTTACTCCCCCAGGATTTGCAATGGCTGGAACGAATTGTCCGCCATCTCGGGCAGCCGCTGCAGAACTTGTTCCTGCTCCGTCACATCCGAGCGCACGCCATTGAAGGCGAGCGCAGCCGCATCTCCCGGGAAATTCACGACGGCATCCTGCAAACCCTGCTCAGCGTGGATATCCAGCTTGATGTTTTGCGGCGCAAAGTGCCCACCGATCCGGACCAGGCGGTCGGTGAACTCTCGTCATTGCAACAAACGGTCCGAAATGAGACCGATGAGCTTCGCCGAATGGTCACCGATATGCGCCCCCTCCGGGTCCAGAGCGCCGATCTGGTGGACTTGATGAGGGGCTTTGCCGAGCGATTCCGCAATGAAGCCGGGCTGGCGCTGGATTTGCTCATCGATGCCGCCGAGCTTCAGATCCCGGACCGCATCTGCCGCGACCTTTTCCAGATTTATAGGGAGTCGCTACATAATGTGAAAAAACATGCGCATGCTTCCCATGTCGTGGTAAAACTATGGCAGAATGAAGGAGAAGTGGTCCTTGTGGTTGACGATAACGGACAGGGCTTTAGTTTCGCTGGCCGGTTTACCGGGGATGAATTGGATCGCCTCCGGTTGGGGCCGATTTCGATCAAAGAGCGAACGCGCAGCGTTGGTGGTGTGTTGACGGTAGAATCCACTCCGGGTCACGGCGCACGCATGACTATACAGGTACCTCTCGGCTGATATGGCCAAGGCGACAAAACAACAAATACGTGTCCTGATGGCCGACGATCACGCCATCTTTCGTGAAGGTCTGCGCAAACTGCTCGATGGCGATGATGAAATCACCATTGTCGGCGAGGCTTCTAACGGGACCGATTGCATCAAGATGCTGGCGAAGCTCAAGCCCGATATTCTGTTGCTCGACCTGCGCATGCCGGATAAGGATGGGCTCGCGGTCCTGGAGGAAGTGAATTTCGACCAGCTACCCACGCGCGTTGTGGTGCTCACGGCCGCCGAAGACGACCGCGACGTGGTCCGCGCGATGCGCCTGGGCGCGCGCGGCGTGGTGCTGAAGCAATCCGCCACGGACCTGCTGGTGCGGAGCATCCACAAAGTTCATAACGGCGAGATTTGGCTCGACAATCACATGACTGCGGAAGTCATGAAGGCGTTTTCCAAATCCTCTGACGGCGGCCCGCGGCGCGAGAAGCCCTTGCTCAGCGACCGGGAAAAGGAAATTGTCCAGCTGGTCGCGCAAGGCTACCGCAACAAGGAAATTGGCGAAAAGCTCTTCATCAGCGAACAGACCGTGAAAAATCACCTCCACAATATCTTCGACAAGCTCGGTGTCTCCGACCGCTTGGAGCTTGCTCTCTACGCCATCCATCATCGCCTGATCGATCAGGCGTAGGCCCCTGAGCTCTATCTCCCTTAGTATCAGTCCCGCTAGTCTCGCATCCTAGTACATGCGTACCAAAGCCGCCCCCCCTTAATCGGGACCTCTGCGCTATTGAGGCATTCATCTCCGGAACGTAATCTCATAGGCGTGAACAGTAGCGGAATAAATTCGGAGGATGCCACCTTGACAGCCGAAGAGCGACGCGCAACACAGCGGTTTCAGATTCGGCTACCCATGATCGTTCGCTGGACCAGCGGTTCAGCGATCGGTGAAGCCACGACGGAATCTCGGGATGTGAGTTCGCGCGGAGTTTATTTCTTCCTGCCAAAGGAGGTCTCCAGCGGTTCGCCCGTGGAGATTCTGCTGACGCTACCGCATGAAATTACGCTCGCCGGCCCCGTCAAGGTTCGATGCCTCGGCCGTATTAAACGCGCCGAAGTCGACGAGCCCGGCCGCATCGGAGTGGTAGCGCAAATCGAACGATACGAGTTTCTACGCGGCGACGAACACGCCGCGTAGTCAGAGTCTTGCCCGCCACCTGCGGAGGCGGACAGGGAAGACCGGGGTGCTCCGGCCCCTCAGCTGAGCACCCCGGTTAATTTTTTGTTTGGGCGTTTTTCGCGTCACCATGGTTTAGTTTTTCGCCTTCGGGATCCAGCCTAGTTGCGAAGTGAATGGCGACTCGTGACTGGTGACCGGTGGAAAAACCGATCGAAGCGAGTGCCTCCAGTTAAAGATTCCTGCGATTTTATTTCAAATCGCAAATTTGAAATTTCAAATTAAGAACTGCCAACCACGAATCACGAATCACCAACCACGAATCACGAATCACCAATCACGAGTCACCAATCACGAATCACGAGTCACGAACCACGAACCACCAGTCGCCAATCACCCGTCACTCGTACCTCAGCGCCTCGACCGGATCGAGCCGCGCCGCTCTTGACGCGGGATAAATCCCGGACGCCAGACTCACCGCCAGCGCAAAGCCAATCGCGCCCAAGACCAGCCACCACGGCACGGACCAGATATTCGGTGGAATCACTCCTTGCCGCTTCAGATAAATCATGGTGGCCAATTGAATTGCCCGGCCGATTCCCCAGCCCAATAGGACGCCAAACAAACCGCCCGCCAATCCCATCACTCCCGCTTCGGCGAAAAACAATTGCCGCACGTCGCGGTCCGCGGCGCCCAATGCTTTCAGGACTCCAATTTCGCGGCGGCGTTCGAGGATGGCCATGACGAGCGTGTTGATGATTCCAAGGGATGCGACCGCCAGCGCCAAGCTGCCGAAGATTCCCAGGAACAAATCAAAGATGGCGAAAAATGTGCGCAGATTGCGCGTGACGTCGATCAACGAAAACGCCGCAAAACCCATGCGCGTGACGCTGGACTCGATTTGGGCCACCGCCGTTGGACTCGTGGCGCGAATGTTCAGCGCGGCGTAACGCGTGCCCACGGCCGCATTGGACCGCGCCATGTCACGCAGGTCCCCCTGCTGCACGACCTGCATCTTTTCGGCAACCGCCAGCGGCAGGTACATTCCCGCATTGTTGAAGCCGACTTGGCCGCCGCCCGAGTCTGACGCCGGAGTCACTCCCACTACCAGGAATTTTTTTTCGCTCGGCACAATCGAAAAGCCCATGGCCTCTTCATCCGGGCCAACCGCCTGATTGGGCGCGTCCGTGGGAGCTTGCTCGGAAGGCGGCGGAAGCGCTTGCCTTTGCGCAAATCGCAAAGTAATTTCCTGGCCGAGGAGAGAAGCCGGCGCCTGCCCGGCATCAACCAGGCGCTTGGCCAGATCGCCTTGGAGGATGGCCTCTTCGACGTCCGGACCGGAGAAGAAATGGCCGTTCAAGCCGTCGAGGGTTCCGCTCGCCTGCGAGGATGGCGCCATTCCCGACACCATCACGAGTTGACTGGTCGGCTCGCGCCTCGCCTCGGCCGTAAATCGCACTTCCGGATTCACTTCCAAAACGTTGGGAAGCGCGGCGATCTCCTGGCGCGCCGCGTCATCGAGCGGCCGCGGCGGCGCCACATCCGAGGCGTCACGCGGATTGCGCCGCCCTCCTCCAGGTTGGCCGAACGGAGAGCTCTGCCTGGACCGGACGGAAATTGTGTCGAACAATCCGGCGCGAGCGACTGAGCGATTGACGAGTTGTTGCAAACCCACACCCAGCGAAAGCAGCGCCACGAGCGAAGCCACGCCGACGGAAATACCCAGCGTGGTCAGCGAATTGCGAAGCACAGCTTCGCGCAAGTTCCGGGCGGCGAGCTCGGTCAGGTCCCCAAGTTTCATCGCAAACGCTCCTCGCGGGAAATGGCTCCGTCAGACAGCGTGACAATGCGGTCCGCATATCGTTCCGCCAGCCCACGCTCATGCGTCACCATGATAATGGTTCTTCCCGGACCTGACGGCGGCCGGTGAATCCCCGCGATCAAGCTCATGATTTCCTCGCCTGTTTTGGTGTCCAGGTTTCCGGTGGGCTCATCCGCCAGCAAGATCTTCGGCTGGTTGACGAGGGCGCGAGCGATTGCCGCGCGTTGCTGCTCGCCGCCGGAAAGCTCCGTGGGGCGGTGCCTGGTTCGCGCCGCCAGGCCGACGCGCTCCAGTGCCTCTCGTACGTGCGCAGGGCGTTCGCCGCGCGGCATCTCGCCCAGGCGTAATGGCAACTCGACGTTCTCCTCCAAAGTCATTCGGGGAAGCAGTTGAAAGGATTGAAACACGATGCCAATCGTCCGGTTCCTATGCGTCGCCAAATCCTCGCTCGACATGGTTGCCAGGTCGCGCCCTAGCGCGTGGATGGCCCCGGAAGTGGGCCGGTCGAGTCCCGCCATCAGATTGAGCAATGTGGACTTACCCGATCCACTAGCTCCCAGCAGCGCCAGAAATTCCCCCGCGGCGACTTCCAGCGAAATTTCATTCACAGCGCGGATCAGCGCCTCTCCCATCTTGTAATGGCGGGAGACTTGTTCCGCGCGAATCGCAAATCCATTTGCACTTGCGGCCGCATCACGCACATTCATACTACGCAGAGTAACATGCAAAGGTTTCACACAGGAATTTCGCGCCCGAAAAAGGTCATTGGCAGGGCGCGGGTTGCTTAAGGATAGATTGACCCTTGACCTAGGGATTGGCTGAAAGGCTGGCCAGGATTTTCCGAAATGGCAGAATCGAACGCGATTTTGCTTTATTATAATCAAGAAGAAGTGTATGGTCATGAAATACGGAGACCCTCCCCCCGGCCGGAGATTGCACATAAGAGGAATGACCCTTTCTGGAGATGTTAATGTTCAACCTATATCCATAGAGATCGAAGAAATGGTTGGCACGGAAAGTGACATTTATGCAGCAGGAATTGAACGTGTCGGATTGGTCGAGCGCAATCTTTAGCCTTCGACAGCGCCTTGGCCTAAGCCAGTCCGTTTTCGGGTCCCGCCTTCATTACTCCGCTATGGCCGTCTCGCGTTGGGAAACTGGAAAGCAGGAGCCTACCTCCAGATGTTTTATCCAGCTTGGAAACTTAGCCGGCCAGCCCGAGTGCTGGCTGTTCTGGGCCAGAGCTGGCCTAAAGAGTTCCGACCTCCGTCAGATGTTTCCTGGCACTCGCACCATCGCGCGCATGACCACCCATGTAGATTTTGAAATCGTGAGGGCCGGAAGCGGCGCGAAGAGGAAGAGACCCATGGGCGCTCCCAAAATGCAAATGGTCGCGGTTCCTCTCCTCGATGTGCATGTAGGCACGATCGGACAGCCGGGCGGCCAATTCACCGATTTTGACAGTGCCATGGCGGAAGAGATGATCGCGGCGCCCGCGTTTTGGTGTCCGGACCCGGTGCAGACCAGCTGCCTTCGCGTGAAGGGGACTTCCATGAGTCCGCTCATTGACGACGGGGACATTGTGGCAGTAGATGTTTCGCAGACGAATCCGGAGGAGTTGAATCGAAAAATTGTTGTGGCGTGGCACCGGGAGAGCGGACTTTCCCTGGCGCGATTCATCGCGGCCGACGGTGTTCACTTGTTGCAATCGGAAAATCGAGATTACAGCCCCGTCACCGTGGAAAAAGACAGGAAGTGGCAGATTGTAGGAAAGGTTCTGTGGTGGATTCGAAAGGGGCCCTGAAGAATTATTGAAGGTTCTCCCTGACATTCATTCTGGCTTAACTTGTATTCCGTACGTGATTTGAGAGGGATCGTAGACGATTCTCACCGACTCGGCGTGTCCGGTTGTCCCTGTGCTGACCATTTCGGCTGAGCGGCACATTTGAGGGCCCCTGAATACGTGCACCCAGCCGAACGAACGGCGTTCCCTACTGCACCAAGCTGCGGCAATCCGCCTGAACAGTCTCCCTGCAATTCATTCAATTAATGGGATTTGGTCGGGGCGTCCGGATTTGAACCGGAGGCCTCCTGCGCCCAAGGCAGGCGCGCTACCAGGCTGCGCTACGCCCCGACATGAAGTGCTGCATTCATTCTAAAGCACTTTCCAACATTGCTGCTACTCCACTTCCTCATTTTAGTCCTCGACTGTACCAAAACTGTACCAGACGGCCCTCACTGGACCGTGGCTGTACCCGTTTCCAGTGCCATTTCATTCGCCTGACGGTTCAATTTCTCCAACGCTTCTCTTTTCATTTGCAACTTCATTTGTGAATACCTCTTGAAGACTTGAGAATCACCTTGACGAAGCAACTGAGTGACCCACTCGTCGGCCACGCCTCCTGCGCTCAGTCGAGTTGCATACGTCGAGCGTAGGTCGTAAATCCGAAAGTAGGGAATTTTTGCTCGTCGAAGGGTCTTTCGCCAAACGGTCTTCAGAGTCTTTTGACGCCCGGTCGAATTCAAGTTGCTGGGAAAGAGAAATGGTCCCTCCCCTGCAATTGTCATTTGATCTCGGAACGCCTCCACAGCAAGCGGCGTGAGAGGAACATCAGCGATGCCGTTCGGAGTCTTGGAGTCCGGTATCCAAACGACGGCGTTTCGGAGGTCCACTTGGTCCTTCTTCATCGCGATCAGTTCCTTGTAGACCCGGAGACCAGTTTCCGTGATGATCCGCACGATGTTCCGCAAGTGTGGTTGGGCGTGTAGTTCGATTCGTTTCTGCTCCGACCAACTAACATAGTGTGGCCGAAACAGACCCTTAACAGGCACCGGGAACTCGACGCCTGAACAGGGGTTCGCTGGAAGCAGTTTCTTCCGAACTGCGACGTTTAACATCCGCCGTAGAACTCTGAACTCCTGATGTACGGTGGCTGGTTTGAGCACTCCTCGTTCTCTGTAGCCATGGGAAGTTCTGATTCGAACATGTTGTCGAAGGCGCTCCCGAAGATAAAACTCTACGTGGTCTGCACTGATGTCTACCAGTTTGCTTGTACCCCACGCAGACTTGAGGTGCTTTACGACTCGCAGGTTCGTTTGGTGGGTCTTCTCTGCGCGCATGGGTGGCTTTGAATAATTTTCCAGAAAGAAGTCCGCCCATTGCCCAAAGCCCAAGGATTCCCCCTTGCGTACAACTTCGAGAACATTGTTATCTCTGGCATCGAGCCGTTCCCTGAGTCTCTTTTGGGCTTCTTGCCAGTCTTCCGTTCCAGTGGACTCACTTCGGCGAATTCCATTGCGGTCCCGATAGTGCATCCACCAGACTTTCGTCTCCTTTCTTCGATAAATACAGCCGTCGTGATTTCGTCTTTTAGCCATTCTCCATCTCCTGTCTGAAGGATGCGCGGAAGGGCTCGAGATCCGATTTCAAAAACCGGATATTTCGGCCCATCACGCGGAGATGGGGAATCTGCTTTCGCTCCACCCAAAGATACACAGTTTGCGGGCTTACACCAAGAAATTTGGCTGCCTGCCTAACTGTCATCGGGCATTCGGTCTCCATCACTACAAGAGTTAATGGTTCTTTGACGGCGGTTTGGCTCATGGGATTCCTAGCGGCTGACGTGGCTATTCTTCGAAGACGATCTCTTCAGGGGACCACGCGCACAGCCTACGTGCGAATCTTAGGCCGTGCGTACGTGCTGTCAAATCGGGCCGTACGAGGGGACGGCCGTTAATTAGTGGATGTCGTACGGATCGCTGGACCTAGGCAGGTGCAATCCATTGGCACTCTGGGATTTGCGTCGCTGTGCGACTGAGGGTCGGCGGAACCGTATGAATCATTCTCAGGGCCGGCCCTTTTTCGCCACTTCCGTGTTTCATGGCTAACTTGTGAGATCTTTCGCCAAGAATTCACCAAGTGATTGAAATGGAGGCAAACATTATGTCAAGCATTGGAGTGAACAAAGTAATTCTCCTCGGGAACGCCGGGCAGGATGCGGAGGCAAGATCCACATCTGCTGGTAAGTCCGTTGCGAATTTCTCGCTCGCAATCAACCAATCCTATCGCGACAAGAAGGACGGAAATGTCCAGCGGGTCGAATGGGTCCGCTGCGTTGCCTGGGGCAAGCTGGCGACAATCGCTGAAAGGTTTGTGACCAAGGGGAAGCAAGTGTTCGTCGAGGGTCGACTCCAGACGCGGCGATTCGAGGATCGTGAGGGAAGCCCAAAGACCGTGACTGAGGTGGTTGTGGCGTCCCTGCGCGTTCTTGGTGGGGCGGCAAACGCGAGCCGCAACGGGAACGGTCAAGACGCGGAGGCAAGCGACACAACGAACGCAGAGAGTGAAGCGGTTCCCTTCTGAGCGTCCGTCCATCAACACGTTCTAAACTCTTTCATCGGAAGCCTCCACGTAGTCAGCGATCTCGCCGACGCGCGCTTTCAGATCCTTCAACCAGGCCTGCGGCTTACGACCGTGGATGAGACGACCCAAGAAGCTAAGCCTTTCAGCAACATTACTGCGGTTCCGAAGAATGTCTTCCCTGGCGACTTTGCTGTAGATGGCCAAAAACTCGGACATGCTGGCAGGCTTGGAAAAGAGGTAAGTGGCATGGCCGAGCTGAGGCGTTTCGACGATCACCGTTCTCTCGAGATCAAAGATGTACTCGGACCGAAAGAGGTAGAGACGGCGGGCACGCCCGCAGAGCTGCTTATAGAAGAACGCGTCGTAGTCGGGTTTCCAGGTGATCAAAGCAACGTCGAAATCGCTAGGCATGCCCAAACGAGAGCAGATCTCTTGGAGATCACCTCTCTCGATCGGCACAGATTCCAGACGCGCTCGAATTTGATCGAGGGCCTCGGCAAACTCCCCGAAACGATGATGGAGCCTGCGGGCTTCTGCAACCTGTTCAGCAATGTTTGAGGGCAGCGCCACTTCGAGACGACTCGAAAGAGCAGTTTCCC